>OZ253507.1:4800000-9315000 GCA_965262245.1 Candidatus Marinacidobacterales bacterium
AGTGCTCGTCCTGCCACTCCAATTCTCCTCGACAGCCGCTTCCGCGGGAGAGGTCGTCAAGCTCGATGGCTATGCCGAGTGGCGTTACGACGAGTTCCTCATCGTCGAGGGACAGCGGGTCAAAGCCACCAAGGGCACGCGTTTCAGCGGCAAAGGCGCCGCCCGCGGCTTCGACGCCATCCCGCTCGGCTACGAGGTCAAAGTCTACGGCTATCGCACTCCCGACGGAACGGTCCTCGCTCGCAAAGTGGAAGCCAAACCCAATGGCTCGGCTCTATTCGAAGGACAGCTTCGCTCCGCCTTCGAGGAGACCGAAGAGCGCTGGCGACGCGACGGACGCGCGGTAGAGCAAGGCCAGAATCTGGGGAAGCTCCTTCGTTCCGGTCGTGACGTCGAACGCGTCCGCACAATCATCGACCGCCTCGTGCCTCCCTATCGGCGAACGTCCGAGTTCCGAGCCTACGTCATCGAGAACAGCGCGTGGAACGCGATGGCCGCACCCAATGGTTCCGTCTTCGTTTTCACCGGTCTTCTAGATGCGATGGACGACGACGAGCTCGCCATCATCGTCGGCCACGAGCTTGCCCACACGACCTATGAACACTCCCGGCGCCAGTTCAAACGGAGCCTGTGGACCAATCTCGGGCTCGCCGCCGTGCTCGCGGTCGCCGAAGGTGGCTCGAGTCGCGGAGCCGCCAACGATTGCGAGCGGCCGGGCGGAAGGAGCGACGTCGGCCCGAGCCTGTTGAGCACCGGGGCCGAGCTCGGCGCACTCGCTTTCACGAACCGATATAGCCGCCAGCACGAAGACCAGGCGGACCGCGTCGGGCTTCGCTATACCTACGAGGCGGGCTACGACGTGATCAAGGCGCCCGAGCTTTGGCGAAAATTCGGGCGCAAACACGGAGGACAGCCGGAAGCGCTAAACTTCTTCTTGGGCAGCCACTCGACGGCGTCGGCGCGGGTGCGCAACCTGACGAAAGAGCTCGACCGAAATTACCGCTAGGAAGTATCAGTAGATATGAGCGCGCATTGAGCAATATCGACCAAACCTTTCCCACAACCGGACACGAGGGAGCGAACAAAACGGTCACAATCTTGCTCGGCTTCCTCGGCTTCCTCGGCTGGCGCGCATATCTCGCAAGGGGGATATCCTGGCACGAGGTTTGCGAGCTGGAAATGACAGGGCGCATCCTTGCAACAAGGGATCAAGAGGACGGGCCTCTCCATTCCTGATCTCGCGGACCTCGAGAGCAGGATGCGCCTCTTCTCCCGCCAACGTCTCCAAATTGTTAGAATCTCTCCTTCAGGAGGATATTGAATGAAACTTCGCCCGGCCGCACTCGTCACCGTGGTAGTCCTTTCCCTGCTCGCGGCCACCCAATCCGTCGAAGCTCAAAGCAACAAGTTCAAGCTCGGAGGCGGCGCCGGCTTCGCCAGCTTGCAAGATCCAGAGCTCAATCTCGGGCGCACGTTCGTCGTTGGCGGGTTCTTCGGGTTGCGATTCAACGACAACCTTAGCCTCGAGACAGGTTTCAACTTCGTTAGCTCGAACCGCGTCTACGCCGAAGACGGGGTTCCAGTCGACGACGTCCCGGCCTTGCCGGCGTTTCGCTTCGAGACAACCCGCTACCAGATGGACGGAACGTTTGTTTACAATATCGGGAGGCGACAGCCGTTCCACCCCTACATTTTCGCTGGCGGCGGGTTGGTCCGCCGTGACAAAAAGCGAACCGAGCTCGTGTTCGAGCCGGACGAGCTCGAGCAGGATAGGCTCGTCTCGGAGGATGTCGTTCTCGACGTGGTGGAGTACGAGGCGGCCGCGCATTTCGGCGGCGGCGTCGAGATCTACTTTCTCTACAACGTTGCCGCCCGCGTCGAATATCGTATCTACATCCCGCAGAGCTTCGACCAATACACGCGCCAGTTTTATTTCGGCGCCACCTACTTTTTCGGAAAGTGAGACCCCGGGCTCAACTTTTCCGATAGGAAACGGGCGATACGGAGCCCATCCATCCAGTTGAAGGGAAATTTCGCCGTTGTGTAATGCCCGCACGGTAGCTCGTAGACCTCCCGCTCGATGTCCAACTTCCCGACATCACGCAAGAGCTGCTTCGAAAGATCCGGAGGGAACGAGAGGTCGTAGCGGGCATGAATCAAAAGGGACGGCCGGCTCCGGTCCCGCAGGTGCTCGTAATAACTGAACGGGCTCAGAGGCAGCCACAGGCGGCGAAGCTCTTCGAGGCCGACCCCCCTCTCGAGCCCCTCTCGCACTTGCCGTGTCGAGATGCCGCGCCACACGACGTCGGCAAAGTAAGGCGAGATGTGATTGAACACACCGGCGTCGAGCCGTGACTCATGCGCATAGACCGCGAAAGCGATGGCTGAGCCGAGGCTGGTGCAGACGATGCCGAGTGGACCGTAGCCTTCGCTCTCGAGCCAAGAGGCGACGTTGCGGGCGTCGAGGACCGCCTGGCGGCAAGACTGAAGCGTGCGTCCCACATTCGGACTGAGCATGAAGTCCGCGCGTGCGAGCCCTCCCGGCCGGCGCGCTTCGTGATACGGCAGGGCGAGCTTGAGCGACGTCAGCCCGAATCGGTTCAGGAGCTTGCACAACCCATCCTGAGCGCCTTCTTTCGCGTTCCAGTGAGGCAGAACGACCACGGCCGGCCCGCTTCCCCGTTTTTTCCTCCTGGCGCCAGCCGGATAGAAACGAGCGTGCACGCGATCGTTTTCCGGGACACCGGTCGTCACCGAGGAGGTGAAGGTAAGCTCGCCCTCCAGTAGCTCGACATCGCGCACGTCTCCCGGCTCGAAATAGTCTGCGCTCTTCGCGAGCGCGTTCTGCGTGTGATCGTGAAGCACATGGCGCGCTGCTTCCTTAACAATTGGCTTAACAATTGGCTTGACAGTTGGGCCATCAATTGGACCCTTTGCCAAGCCGGGATTGGTCCAATCGGCGAAGCTCGGGAGATATTCGGCGCCCCACTCGAACGGCAGAACACGGCGCTCGCCGTCATCGTCATAGGCAAGCTTGCGCTCCCAGGCATGAAAGAAAGTTCGGAGCAATTTAGGGTCCGGCCAACTGCGATCGGTATAGCGTTTACGCGCCCTACTCGCCGAAATCGCGCAGCATCTTCGTCAACTCGAGCTGATGGAACTCTTCCGTGCTAATCATCGTTCGGGCGAACTCTTCGAGATAGATGCTCGCATCGCGGACGGTATCGAGCAGCTCGATATAGAGTCGCACCGCATGTTTTTCGTGCTTCAAACTCTCGGAAAGGATGTCGCGAATCGAATGTTTGAAGGTTTCTTCGAGAGCCGCCACGCTCAGGGAGGGATGCCCGCCAAGCCCAGTCAGGATCTCGCCCACTTGCTGGGCGTGCGTCAAGGACTCCGTCGCCTGACCCTTCATAAACTCCACGATCGGTAATCGGTTGGGGCCGGTCACCATCAACGCGTAGTGAGTGTAGCGCACCACGCCCGCGAGCTCCTGCTCGAGAATCGAGTTCAAGAGAGTTACAGTTTTCTCCGTCTCCAAATCGTCCATTACGCCTTGGATGTTACTTCAAATCAGCAATCAGGATGCGGGTTATCTTCTGGCTTGCGAGATGGGTATCGCGGCGATTCTAACGGCAGTGACGGCAAGGGCGTCAAGGGCTGGCAAATTCTTTGGCGAGTGTGTCTTGAATAATCACGTTCTTGCCGGCGATCTCGATATAGCCTTGCTTGTTGAGATCGCTGATCATTCGGGACACGGTCTCGCGGGTCGCGCCAATCATGTTCGCGATCTCCTGATGCGTCGGCCGGCGAAACACGACGCGGCCATCCGGCTGCCGGTTTCCGTCTTCGCTCGCCATCTCGAGAAGGAGTCGCGCGACGCGCCCATACACGTCGTGGAGCGCGAGATTGCCGATTTGTTGGTTGGCTTTGCGCAGACGTGACGAGAGCACGGAGAGAAGGTTTACGAGCACGCGCGGCCGTTTCTCGACAATCGAGAGAAAGTCCCTCTGATGGAGAACGAGGATCTCGGTTTCCGCAAGTGCTATGGCGGTGGCCGAGCGCGGCTCGTCGTCGAGAAGGCTCATCTCCCCGAAGAATTCGTGCTCCGAGAGCATGGACAAGATGATCTCCCGGCCGTCGTCAGAGAGGATCGTGACTTTGACGCGGCCCGAGAGGATCATGTAGAGCGCGTCGCCGAGATCGTTCTCGAAAAACACCACCGCATCTTTCGGATATTTCCGGCGTGACGCAACGCTGATGAGGCTGGACAGGTCTTCGTCTTCTAGACCTGAGAATAGCGGCACCTGACGGAAGAGCTCAGCGGTTACCATTCTCGGTTCCCTTCCCTTCGGTCTTTAGCCTCGAACTACCTAGGCCAGTTTTTCTGTCGTGCCGCTATTGTACCCGAGTTGGGCTCACGGAGCCATGTGCGCCGCGAGCACTTCGACCGCCGACACAGCCTCCGATCCGCTCACTAGACTCTGCGGATCGAAATCCCCGCTCGCCCGAGCCATCAAGAGGCCCAGCGAGATCGACAGGGCGGCCGACTCGTAGTGGATGTTCTCCGATGACAAGTCTGGAAAATTTTGGTCGAAGCGCGACGATTCCCTAGCCATCTCGTACGCCGTGGGCGCAAGAATCTCGATCGCGGCCGCAAGGCCATCAGCGAGGTCGGCGCGGCGGACGAAAGCCTGCGGCTGGAACATGTGATTCGGAAACACCTCTAGAATGCCCGTCCCGACAACGTGGCGGATGAAGGTCTGAGCCCAGCTATCGCCGATATCCGTTGCGATGACACGGGTCGTCTCCGGCACACCATCATAGGCATCTCTCAGCTCGAGATATAAGAGGGCGGCCAACTGCTGCCGGGTCAAACGATCCGCTTCAACAATCCCTTCATATTCCGATGGCAAGTTTTCTTCTTCGTACTCCGCTTCGATCGCGTCGAAGCGCGCTGTGACGTCCGGATCGCGAGGAGAGAGCCGCGCTGCCGCACGATAGGCCTCTAGCGCTCCAGGAAGATTGCCGCTCGCGTAACGAGCTTCGCCCAGGATGCGAAACGCTTCGCCGTTTCGGGGCTCGAGCTCCGTGGCGCGCTCCGCGTGCACCACGGCCCGCGCGTGCAAGCCCGCTGCATGGGCGGCCTCCGCGGCTTCGATATAGAGTCCACCGACCTCAGGTGCTACTTCGAGCGCTCGTGCATAGGCGCCCGCGGCATCCTCGTTGAGGCCTTGTTCCATCAACTTCCTTGCGGTACCGAGCCGAGCTTCGGCCACGTTCACCTGTAGGGTGGAAGCGTAGCGATCGATGAGCGGATCATCGGGAGAGGCTTCTCGAATACGCAGCAGCCGCGCATAAGCCTGCTCCTCGTTTCCCGTCGCGAGCGCCGCGAGAAAGTGGCCGCTCTCGGCCGGCCCAAAGCCTGGTCGCTCCACGAGCGCAGCACTAAAGTATCGCACCGAGGCAGGCCAGCTACCGAGGCGCAGCTCGAGAAACCCGAGCGCCGTGGTTACTTCCGGGCTGCGGCCATATTTTCTACCCAGCCGCGAAAGGTTGGACGCTGCAGATTCGAGGTTTCCTTGCTGAAGCGCGCTCCAGCCATCTTCGAAGCGCCGCCGCTCGCCGCTCGAAAAGCTCTCCGGTGGCGCTAGCGTCATTTGTTGCACCACGTTCCAGGAAGGGACGGCCGCAGGAGTGAAATCCCGCTTCGGAGCGCAGCCCACCATCACGACAACGGCAAACAACGCGGCTGCTTTGAGGCTTCTACTCATACGTTTCGTGCGCGATTTCAGCGGATGTCAGATATGCGGGATGGGCGCACACCCGAGCGCAATCCTTGCAAGTTGAACTCCATACTAACTTTGCGGCGACTCTAAGTCAAGAAAGGAAGTCATTTCCCGTCATTTTCAAGAAGGGACAACACATCGGCAAACCCGACCCGCCCTTCTCGAACGAGCTTCGGGGTCGAACCCGTGACGTCGACGATGGTCGAAGCGCGCCCGCCGCTCGTGGCGCCCCCGTCCAGTACCAAATCAACGAGCTCGGAAAGCCCGGCCTCAACCTCCTTGGCGGTGATTGCGGGCGGACTCCCACTGAGGTTCGCGCTCGTCGATGTCACCGGCCCCGCCGCCAATGCGAGCGCCCTCGCGACCGCCAGACTGCTGATGCGCAGCGCGACCGTCCCGACGTCAGACGCCGCCGCGACCCCGGGCAGCGCTTCCACCACGAGCGTCAACGGCCCCGGCCAGAACTTCTCGGCGAGACGTTGCATGAGAGCCGACGGCGTCACCGCGACGTCGGCGAGCTGCGAAGTGTTCGCGAGGATAAGCGGCAATGCACGCGAACGACGGCGACCTTTGATCTCGAACACGCGACGACATCCTTCGAAGTCGAAGGCAGAAGCGGCCAGCCCGTAAAATGTCTCGGTTGGATAGGCGATCACACCACCGCTCCCGAGCGAGGCCACCGCGCGACGAATCACATCGGGTTCGGGACGATGACTCGCGACCTTCAACCGCACCGAGGGGCTCCCATGTAAGTGCCCATGCTATACTGACTTCACCTCCATTCGTCCCCATCTTCTACGAGCATTCGCCCAGGGCGGTTTCTATCCATAGCGATCGTGTCGATGTGGCTCGGGCTCCTCGGCTTTCATATCTCGCGAAACTACGCACGCTCGGAAACCACGACCGTCATCGATCTGTCCGCGTCGAGCGGGCCCGCCGAGGCGGAGCTGACGCAGCGCGGCGTCTTCTATCGCGGCGAGCGGTCGGCTATATCCGTGAACGGCTCACACCCCTCGAGAACGGCTATCGCGCCGAGCAGAGCGGAGAGTTCACGCTGAAGCTTCTCGGACAGGAGCGTGAAATGAGGATGGAAGGTTCGGCTACGACCGGTTCTCGAGGGGAGCTTCGCACGTTCAAGTTCCAGCTCACGACGTCGTCGCGCCGCTCCCCGTTCGAGACCACCGTGCTCGGGAGAGTCGACGGCAACCAGCTCGAGCTCACCATCCGTTCGAGCCGGTCGGAAAGAACAGAAACGAGAACGCTCGACGAGCCGATAGTACTGCCATTGAACTTGTACTACTCGCTCGCGTCGAATGGTTGGACGAGCGGGGAAACCTATCGCGTCCGTCTTTTCGATCCGATGACGCTCTCCGAAGGCGAAGCGACGATCGAAGTCAGAGACCCTGAGATCGTGCGCTGGGGCGGGCACGAAGAAGAAGCGTTCCGCCTGAAAACAACTTTCGCCGGACTGACGACAACCGCTTGGGTCAACGATAGGGGTGAAGTTCTACAGGAAGAGACGCCACTCGGCTGGACGCTCCGGAAAGAAGCGCCTGGGAGCAGCCTTCAAGCACGAGAGGCTGGCGCAGCACCCGACATCTTCTTCGCTTCAGCCGTCCCCGCGATAGGTTTCAGAGGAGAGGCCGCCGAGCTGGACGCGGTCGTCTTGAAGCTCGAGAGGTTCCCGGACGGATTCGATGCATTGGACGGCGGACGGCAAAGGGTCAGCGAAGGCCACCTCCATATCAAACGCGAGAGAGCACCCTATAGCGGGCCCGACCCTTGTCCAAGGATGAGCTCACAGACGCGCTCCGCGCCGATGCCTTCATCCAGTCCGACGATTCCGAGATCCGCAAACAAGCGGAAGCGGTGACCGAAGGACTCACGGATATCGACAAAGCGCGGGCGCTGAGTAATTGGGTCTTCGAGAAAGTGGCGAAATCACCGACGCTCTCGGTTCCGAGCGCCCGAGAGGTGCTGGACAACCGTGTGGGAGATTGCAACGAGCACGCGGTCCTATACGCGGCGCTCGCCCGAGCCGTCGACCTGCCGACGCGGATCGCCACCGGGCTCGCCTATACAGGAGGCCAATTCTACTACCATGCATGGGCCGAAGTGTGGGTTGGCAAGTGGCTCGCGCTCGACCCGACCTTTGGGCAGTTCCCGGCCGATCCCATGCACGTGCGCCTCCTCACGGGAGGACTCGAGACGCAGTACGAGATCTTGAAAATTCTAGGTCGGGGCGCAACGATCAAAGTGTTGGAGGCCCGATGATCCGACTCGAAGAGCTCGGAAAGAGCTACGGCTCGCATGAGGCGGTGAAAAACCTGTCGCTCCACGTTCCCGCCGGTGAGCTCTTCGGTTTTCTAGGACCGAACGGCGCGGGCAAAACGACGACTATCAAAATGATCGCGGGCCTGTTGCAGCCCACATCGGGCCGTATTTATCTCGGCGGCCACGATCTCGAACGCGAGCCCGTCGAGGCAAAAACGGCCCTCGGCTTCATTCCCGATCGACCATTCCTCTACGAGAAGCTCTCGGCCACCGAGTTTCTGCGCTTCATTGCAGGCATCTACGGATTCGACGGCAACGGCCTCGAGGGCCGCATGGACGAGCTCTTGGAGCTCGTTGAGCTGAACCACGCCCGCGGGGAGCTCATCGAGAGCTTCTCGCATGGGATGAAACAGCGCCTCGTCATGGCCGCCGCGTTCGTCCACCAGCCGAAAGTGCTCGTGGTAGACGAGCCGATGGTGGGTCTCGACCCCAAGGGTGCGAGACTCATCAAGAAAGTCTTCCGCGAATATTGCGACAAGGGCAACACTATCTTCGTCTCGACTCACACGCTCGAAGTCGCCCAGGAGCTCTGCGATCGCATCGGGATCATCTTGAAAGGTGAGCTCGTGGCCTGCGGCACGATAGACGAGCTCCGGAGCCAAGCCGAGACCGAGCGCCGCGATCTGGAAGAGATATTTTTGAAATTGACCGCCGGCGAAGGCTTTCGCGAATCTGAGGCCGGCGAAGGCTTGCGCGGAACTTAGGCCCTTAGGCCCTTAAGAAAGCTGAGCGGTGAGATTCGAGTTCACCCCTAGCCAAGTCGCCGCGCTGCTCGTGCCCTCATGGCAGTCCTTTCGCAACCGGAGACGCAGCGCCGGAAAGGGCGATGTACTTCGCGGTTTGTTGTTCGCTTTTGTGGGGCTCGTCTTTAGCCTGTTCGTTTTCGGCGGCTTTTACCGAATGCTCCTCTATATCGGTCAATTCGCGGAGTTCACAGCGCCGCTCACTCATCAAGTGCTGGCGACAACGTCGACTTTCATCTTGACGGTGCTCTTCGCGAGCACCGTCGTCACCGCGCTTTCCACGCAATATTTTTCGGACGATCTTTCGCTGCTCGTGAGCAGCCCGATCTCGCTACCCGCGCTATACGGCTCGAGGCTCGTCTTGACCGCCCTCCAGGCCTCTTGGATGGTCGTGCTCTTCAGCATTCCGATCTACGCAGCCTTCGCTCTGACGTCGCCGGCGCCTCGGCAGTTTCTCGGTGCGGCAGCGCTCGCGCTCGCGCCGCTCGTCGTGATTGCGACCACCGTCGGCAGCATGGTGACATCGGTGCTCATGGCCGTCTTCCCCGCCTGGCGAGTTCGCGAGATGCTCGTTTTGCTCGCCGCGCTGTTCGTCGTGTTCCTCGTGTTTCTCATTCGTGTCCAGCAGCCGGAGAAGCTCTTGAACCCGCGCTCCATCTACGACATCAGCGAGTTCTTCGCGGCATTCCAGACTCCGAGCTCGTCGCTACTGCCGAGCTCGTGGGCGACGAGCCTTCTCATTGCCGGACGCCGCGCCGAGCCCCTTCCTGGCATGCCGTTGGCGCTTTTGTGGAGCACGGCCGCCGCGACGATCGTCCTTGGCTCCTGGCTCGCCCGCACCGTCTACTATCTAGGCTATTCGAGAGCGCAAGAGTCAAGGCCTGCGAAGTTCTCGTCACTGCCAATCGTGGACCGATTCCTGGCGGCTGTCACGCTTCCCTTCGAAGTGCGCTTTCGCTCGCTCCTGTTGAAGGATATGCGGACCTTCGCGAGAGACGCGACGCAGTGGTCCCAGCTCCTGCTGCTTCTAGCACTCGTTGTCGTCGCTACTTTCTTTCTCCAAAATCTCTTTTCGTTCTTGAATCTCGGCCTCGCCGGCTTCGTCCTCGCCGCGGTCGCGGTCCGTTTCGTGTTCACGTCGATATCGGCGGAAGGGCTCGCCTTCTGGATCGTTCGCTCATCGCCGCTCACGGTGGATCAGTTCCTGTGGAGCAAGTTCTGGACAGCGATTCCGCCGCTCCTCGTGCTGTCCCAAATTCTTACCCTCGCCTCCAACCATTTTCTCGGTGCCACGACGTTCATGACCGTGCTGTCAGTTTTTACGATTCTGTGCGTCACATTCGGCATCGTGGGGCTCGGCGTCGGGATGGGAGCGATATTTCCGAGATTCAAGTTCGAGAACGTCACCCAGATCGCCGGAAGCGCTGGCGGGCTCCTTTATATGATCGCCGCAACGTCCTTTGTCGCGGTCGTCTTGTTTCTCGAAGCCGTCCCTGTCTATCTCTATCTGAACGCGGAGTATCGCGGGTTACCCCTCGAGACGCGCTCGTGGCTCATCATCGCGGCCGCGCTCTCGTGCGTGCTCGTCGTCAACGCTCTCGCGGTGTGGCTTCCCATGCGCATGGGCGCAAGACGTCTCGCGATGATAGAAATCTGAGAACGGCGAAGGGCATGTTGAAAATCGTGCGCGTCACAATTAGGATGGCCCTGAAATGTCGAACCAGCCAGCCACGGAGCTGTCAGTTTTGCATGACAATCTCCTCAGCGGCGGCTGTACGTGCTATTCAAAGCAAGAATTGTACCGACGGAAGAACCGTTTCCAGCCCATCAGCGTCCCCCTGCGGAGACAGTTCGGGTCACTTGGTGGAAGCTTTCGCGCGGGGATGATGGCTGTCGTAAATGCGCCGCAGCCTTTCGCGGCTCACATGCGTGTAGATCTGGGTCGTCCCGATACTGGAGTGGCCGAGCATGAGCTGCAAGCTCCGCAGGTCGGCTCCGCGCTCGAGCAGGTGGGTCGCGAAGGAATGCCGCACAACGTGCGGAGACAAGGCACCTCGAATCCCGGCAGTTCGGCCGCACGCTTTCAGGATCTGAAAAAAACGTTGACGCGTCATCACCTTTCCTAGCCGGCTGAGGAACATCGCGTCTTCGGCATCTAGCGCCCTCCGCACGAGAGCCGGACGTCCGTCTCGGAGATAAAGCTCGATCCACTGTTTCGCGGACCGCCCATAGGGCACGATGCGCTCTTTGCGCCCTTTTCCTTGGCACACGAGATAGCCGATGTCGAAATTGAAATCGGCGATCCTCAATGTGATGAGCTCCGAAACTCTGAGGCCAGTGGCATAAAGCAGCTCGAGCATCGCCCGGTCGCGTAACCCTTCCGGGATGGCGGTATCGGGTGCTTCGAGAAGGCCGTCCACTTCGTCCAAATTCAGGTAGCGCGGCAAGCTCTTCGGGAGCCGGGCCGAATCGATCTGCTCCGCGGGGTCGATTCGAATCGTTCCTTCGGCAGCAGCAAACCGATAGAGGCCCCGCACCGCCGAGCTCACGCGCCCGATTGAGCGCAGCGACAGCCCTTCACGATGCAGGCCCCGGAAGAAATCACGTAGCTCCGAAGCCGTCAGTGACGCGAGCGTCTTGCGGTTGTTCTCCGCGTAGAGCTCGAGCTTTGCGATGTCCCGCCGATAGGCGGCGATCGTGTTCGGCGACAGTCCTCTCTCGACCTCTAAGTAGTGAAGGAACGCATTTTTCAAAACCGAACCGTCACGCCGAAATACTGTCCGCGCAACCGAAAGATTGCCCGGGACGCCGGTTCTACATTCTTGAACCGGTTGTAAGAGTTCCGATAGCCGTAGGAAAAGCCGAGACTGGGGACGGCGTTGTAGGTTATCGAGACGTCGACATCCGTCATGACACCGATCGACTCACGTTTCATCCCGAGCGCCTCCGTAGTTACCGCGAGGGCGGGCGTCAAATAGATCCGCGACGCGAACCCAAAAATCGGCAAGTCCATCGTGAGCGGCAGCGGTGTCACGGTAGCGCCCGCAGAGATGAAGTCGGTCTTCGCGCGAAACCGCGCCCACTCTCCCGCGACAGCCAGATATCCATATTGTCCGCTCAAGAGGTCGAACTGGATGCCTCCTCGTCTTTGTTCGAGCTCGAGAAAGCTCGTCAAGGTCGTGCCGGTCGGAAATGTGATCCCTGAGATCGTCAAATCCTCGAAAACGATCGTGTCTGCGTCGTAACGAACACGGAACCAATTCGCGCGGATCTTGATTCTGCTCGTCAGACGAACCCCGAAGTGATAGTCGAAGGTCCGCTGCTGCGGAAGGCCGAGAGCAAGCACCGGGTCGAAGTCACTACCGATAGCCTCTGGATTCGAAAGACGCAACTCCGAGACGAGGTCGGAGCGCCATCGACGCAGCTCGAATTCAACCGTACTCTGCTCGCCGTAATTGGGCGACGGCCGCTGCATCTGCGCCGTCGCAACGGTCTCGGCCATCGAGAACAGCACGAGGAGCATACACGTCTTTACCAATCCCATTTCACCTCCGAAGGTTTTATTTGAATGCCGCAAGTGCTTGATCCAACTCTCGGACTCGAAGAAGCTTGCACCCGAAAAAAAACACCGCGAGGCCGACGAACACGGAACTGCCTACCTGCAGCAGCCGCGCCCACACCACGTCGTGTCCAAGAAAACTGTCGAAGCCTCGACAAGTAAGAAACGCGAACGCTCCCATGACTACGGAGACTACCACCGTTTTGCCGAAGGTCACGAGCGCGGTGCTGCCACCGAGACGCCCGAGCCCGCTGCGCTTTCGAAACAGAATCAAAAGGAAAACGAGCGATATCGTCATCGTTGTCGACGTCGCGAGCGCCAGGCCGCGGTGATCGAGCCCGAGCCGAACGACGAAGAGCCAGTTGAGAGCCGCGTTCGCCAACATGCTCGCGACGCTGACGATGAGCGGCGCGCGGACGTCCTGGACCGCATAGAAGCCGTCCGTCACGATCTTGACGGCGGCGAAGCTCGAGAGGCCGATGGCGTAGAAGCGCAGAGCGCCGGCGACTTGCACCGTATCCGACGGGGCGAAACGACCCTGCTCGAAGATCAGGCGCACGATGGGAGGCGCCAGCACGAGAAGACCGACCGTGGCGGGCACGGTAAACAGGATCACGAGTCGCGTCGCGAAAGAGAACGTGTCGCGAAAACCGTCCGTGTCCTGCTTGGCCGCCGCGCGACTGAGGGCCGGGAGCGTTGCGACCGAGACCGCGACGGCGACGAGCCCGAGGGGTAAGTGCAAAATGCGAAACGCCTGGATGATCCACGTCATCCACCCTTCTTCCCGCGACGCAAATATCGAGTTCACCAACAGATTGACTTGAACGGTCGAAGCAATCAGGGCTCCCGGGCCGAAGAGTCGCAACACTTTCCCGAGCCAAGGGTCGCGAAAGTCGAAATTGGGGCGATAGCGGTACCCGAGTCGAAACAAAGACGGGAGTTGCCACAAAAGCTGCAAGAGGCCGCCCACCAGTACGCCTATCGCCACCCCGATCGCCGGATGGTGGCCGTAGCGAGGGGCTACGTAGTAGCCCGCCACACCGACGACGATCGACCCGATATTAAAAAACGCCGAAGCCAGCGCCGGAACGAGAAACCGCCCGCGCGCGTTGAGAACGCCCATGACGAGGGCGGCAAGGCTGGCGAAGAAAATGAACGGGAACATGATTTGGGTGAGCCGCACCGTGAGGTCGCGCTTCGTCGCAAAGCCATAGCTTTCGTCCGGAGCGAGCGGGGTGTCGAATCCCGCGCCGGGAAAGACCCAGGCCACGAGGCCATCGGCATATAGAATGCCGGCCAAAGTCAGCGCAGCCATCACGAGGATCATCGCGTTCAACACCACACTCACCAGACGAAGCGCGGCGTCGTTTCCCTCTTTCTCTTGGATTTCCGAGAACGTCGAAACGAAGGCTTTGCTCAAAGCGCCTTCGCCAAACATGTCGCGAAACAAGTTCGGCAGTCGAAATGCCGCGTAGAACGCGTCCAGCACGATGCGCGCCGAGAACAAATAGGCAAGCACCTGCTCCCGGACGAGACCGAGCACCCGGGAGACCATGACGCCGATACTGACGGTGCCGGCGGAACGCGTCAGGCGTTCGCGATCGACAGCGGCGCCGTGCGCCGTTTGCTTCCCATCGGAGATGCGCTGGCTTCCGAAAGGCGAGCTCTCCGTCTCGGAGGGGGAAGCCATACGACCATCATATTACATTTCATGTTATGTTCTTATCCGCTCATACGTCATACCCATGCAGGCAAACGCGGAACCGCCAACCAAAATTCCGGGAAATGCGACGGGGACAATCCCGTTGCACGAAAGCGCTCCACTCGCCGTACTGCTCTTCGTCTTCTGGGTGATCCTCTCCGGCAAGATAGACTTCTTCCACTTGGCGGCGGGCGCCGTCAGCTCGGTGGCGATCGCGGCAGCTACGTGTAGCCTCTATGCGCTTTCCCCACCGGTAGGCCCCGCAGGGCGCCATCCTTTTTGGACTTTCCCTTGGATTCGCCTCGCAGCTTACGCCCCTTGGCTCGCAATGCGGATCGTCGTTTCGAGCTTTCAGGTGGCGCGGATCGTGCTGAGCCCAAAAATGAAGATCCGCCCGAGTGTCGTAAAATTCGACTATCCCTTACCCCACAATATCGCGCGGGCGACGCTCGCAAACTCCATCACGCTCACTCCCGGGACCGTGACCATCGACGTGCGCGGCGACGAATATGTCGTCCACGCGCTTACCGATGACGCTGCGGAACCTCTTTTGAGCGCGGACCGGTCACTTTCAAACATGAAAGAGCGTGTCCGTACGCTGTTCCGCATCAACGAGACCTAAACCGATTCCTCCTCTGACAATGCCCACATTTATCATGGCACTCACCGTCGGTATTGCTCTCACGATGCTGGTGTCGCTATATCGGCTCCTTCACGGCCCGACGCTATGGGATCGTTTGAGCGGTCTAGGACTCGTCGGAACCAAAACGATCGTGCTCGTGCTCTTGCTCGGCCGCTTTACCCGCCGCGAGGACATCTTCGTCGACATTACACTGTCCTACACGCTCATCAGCTTTATCGGGGCTTTGGCGCTCGCCAAATATTTCGAAGGCAAAGAGGAGGGCCCATGACCGCTTTCGCTTGCGCTCTCTTGGGCTTGGGCTTCTTCTTCATTCTCACGGGTGCACTCGGCATCCTCCGACTTCCAGACTTCTACACACGCCTCCATGCTATGGGTAAATCCGACACCCTCGGGGTCGCTCTCATGGTGCTGGGAACAGCCGTCCTCGAGGGCGCCACCCTCAACGGCTTGAAGATCGTGTTGATCATTTTTTTCGTCGCTCTCGCAAACCCCACCGCCACACACGCGCTCGGCCGAGCGGCTCATCGAAGTGGCCTCGTCCCCTGGGAGTCCCCACGTGACAGTGACTAGTGAATAGCCCATTCCGCAGCCCATTCCGCCAGCCATGATCGCGCCTCTCGTGACTTTGTTTCTCGCGATGATGATCCTGTGCGCCATCGCCGCGCTCCAAGTCTCGGATCTCCTGGGAGCCGTGGTCATTTTTGGCGGTTTCAGCTTCTTCTCCGCCATTTTCTTCACGCTTCTTGGCGCGCTCGACGTGGCTTTCACGGAAGCAGCGATAGGGGCGGCCATCACAACCGTCTTCTTCGTTTCTGCTATTTACCGAACGCACCGAAAGGTGAGCTAGCTCGTGCAGCATCGATTTCAACGATTCGGTTGGCTACCCTTGGTCGCGGCCGGCGCCGTCTTGTTCTATGCCGCGCGGGATCTGCCTAGCATGGCGGATCCTGCGGCACCTGCCTCGACCCACGTCTCACCGCGCTACATCGAGAGCGCCGTCGCAGAGACGGGCGCGCCGAACATGGTCACCGCCATCCTCGCGGATTATCGCGCCTATGACACGCTCGGTGAGACCGTGGTCATCCTCACCGCGGGGCTTGCCTGCCTCCTGGTGCTCGGCGCGTTCGCCCCCACGCGCACAGGCCCCACCGAAAAGGAGGCAATGGCCTATCAGTTCGGGAGCGACATCCTCGACGCAACGAGTCGGATGCTCATCCCTTTCATCATCCTCTTCGCCGTCTACGTCGTCGTCCACGGACATACGAGCCCCGGAGGGGGCTTTCAAGGTGGCGCCATCTGCGCCGCCGCCATCATTCTTGTGCGTCTCGTGCGCGGGCGGGCTCCCGGCCTCAAGCTGCTCCCGACCTACACGGTGGCGATTGCCTCCGTCGGAGTGCTCGTCTACACGGGCACAGGACTCGTCAGCTTGTTCTTCGGGAAAAATTTTCTCGACTATTCCGGCCTCCCGCTTCCGTTTCACGGCGGACACTTGCGCGCGATGGGCTCCCTTTCCGTGGAGACGGGCGTCTTCATCGCAGTCACCGCGGTGATGGTATTGATTTTCGACGTCCTGACGATGGGCTCAGAGGACTAACCCATGGAAGTCGACACTCTCAGCGCTGTGAATTACTGGCTAGCAGCTACGTTGTTCCTCATCGGCATATACGGCATCCTTGCGCGACCACATCTCGTTCGCAAGCTCATGGCGATGAACATTCTTCAAGTCGCCGTCATCGTTTTTTTCATCATTTTGGGATTCAAGAGCGACGCGACGCCGCCGATCCTGCGCCACGGAGACGAGACTCCGGTCGCGCGCGACTACATCAATCCGCTGCCTCACACGCTGATGCTGACCGCCATCGTCGTCGGCGTCAGCACGACGGGCGTGGCTCTCGCGCTCCTCATCCGGATTCACCGGCGCTACGGGACGCTCGATGAGACCGAGCTCATCGAGAAACTGAAGTAGCATTGATGGAGCACACGCCGATCCTGATCGTTCTCGTACCTCTCACGAGCGCGCTTCTCATCCCCTTCCTCGCTATGGGTGGCGGACGCTTCGCGCGTGGTGGATTGCTGTTCGCGACCGCGGGCTCTCTGTTTTGCTCGATCGTCTCGCTCCGCGCGAGTCTCGGCGGCGAAGCGGTGAGCGATCAGCTCGGCGGCTGGCCTCCTCCATGGGGTATCGAGATCGTCATCGATCCGCTGAGCGGCGTCATGGCGACTCTGGTGAGCTTCATGGCGCTCCTCGCCGCGTTTTACAGTGGCCCTTATCTGAACAACTGGACAGCGCGCCGCACCGGAATTTTTTGTAGCGTCTTCGCTCTTCTCGTGACAGGCCTTCAAGGAATCGTCGTGACCGCCGACCTGTTCAACCTCTACGTCTTCCTCGAGATCTCGTCCCTCTCCGCCTACGCGCTTCTGTCGACAGGCGGCAGCAAAGCCATCGTGGCGGTTTTCCGCTATCTTTTGATTGGAACGATTGCGGCGAGCTTCTATTTGATTGGCGTAGGCTATCTCTATGCCATGACGGGCACGCTGAACATGGCCGACATGGCGGCTCGTTTACCCGAGACGTCGGGCTCCCCCGTCATCGTCGTCGCCGTTTCGTTCATCGTGATAGGACTCGCCATCAAAGCCGCTCTTTTCCCGCTTCACGGATGGCTTCCCGACACCTACACTTACGCTCCCGGCCCGGTGATTGGGTTCGTCGCGGCGGTCATGACGAAAGTGAGCGCTTATGCGCTCTACCGAATTCTCTTTTATGTGTTCATCGCGGATACGGGCCCACGAGAGCCCCTCCTTCTTCTTGGCTGGGCCTCCGTCATCGCCGTCGTCGCAGGCTCGTTAATGGCACTTGCTCAAAAAGACGTCCAGCGCATGCTCGCTTATTCGAGCATCGGTCAGATGGGCTATATCATGCTCGGGATCGCGATAGGAACGCCGCTCGCGCTGACGGGAGCCCTTCTGCACGTCGTCAACCACGCCGTCATGAAAGGCTGTCTCTTCATGGCCGTGAACGGAGTTCAATGGCGCCTCGGTGTCTTTCGCCTGCGCGATTTCGCAGGGATGGGTCGCAGGCTCCCGTTGACGATGGCGGCCTTCACCGTCGCGGCACTCTCCATGATCGGGATTCCCCCGACCGCCGGTTTCTTCAGCAAGTACTACCTCGCGCTCGCCGCGCTCGAGTCGGGCTACTTCCCGTTTCTCGGGGCGCTCGTCCTTTCGAGTCTCCTGGGAGCCGTCTATTTCTTCCGCGTGCTCGAGAAAGCCTATCTCAGCCCCCAGAACGACGAAAGTCCGCACGACACGAGCGAGCTTCCCTTCCCCATGCTCGCGCCGATCCTGACGCTCGCGGTTCTCGTGCTTCTCCTCGGTGTGTTCAATCAAACACTGGTGACCGAGCTCATCGCACCGGGCCTTCCCTCGTGAAGGAGTTGTTGCTCTCGGGCGGCCCATTGGCAGCGGTCCTCGTATCCCTGGTCGCCACGGTCGCGATCTTCGTGTTCCGCAACTACCCGAACCTTCGGGAAGCCTGTACGCTCGCGGCAGCCGTCATCAAATTCGGGATCGTCTTCTCGTTGCTCGGGGCGGTACTCGATGGCGGCGCCCCCGAGAGCCAACCGCTCGAGCTCGTGCCCGGCTGGGCGCTTCATCTCCGTGCCGACGCGTTCGGAATGGTTTTCGCGCTGCTGGCATCCTCTCTATGGGTCATCACCTCCGTCTACTCGATCGGCTATATGCGGAGCGGAGGCTACACCCACCAAACAGGCTATTACGCGAGCTTTGCAGTCTGCGTGTCGAGCGCTATTGGGATCGCGTTTGCGGCCAATCTAGCGACATTCTTCATTTTCTACGAAATCCTCACCATCGCGACCTACCCGCTCGTGATTCATCGCCGCAACGAGGAAGCGATTGCGGGAGGACGCAAATATCTCGCCTATACCCTCATCGCAGGACAGGCGCTGCTCGTGGCCGTCGTTTGGAGCGCGAGCCTGGCGCCCGGTGCGACGTTCCAGCCGGGAGGCTTTCTCTCCGGGAGTGCGACGCCCGGAACACTCCAGGCGATCTTCGTGCTGTTCATCATCGGGATTGGCGCCAAAGCCGCCATCATGCCGCTTCATGGATGGCTCCCCGCCGCGATGGTGGCGCCGACGCCGGTGAGCGCGCTTCTTCACGCTGTCGCGGTCGTCAAAGCGGGCGCGTTCGGATGTGTACGTATCGTCGGTTTCGTCTTCGGCGTCGACCTCATCAGAGAGCTAGGGCTCGCGAACATCCTAGCCTTCGCCGCGGGGGCAACGATTCTCATCGCTTCGATGCGCGCACTCGGAGAGAATCATTTGAAGAGGCGTCTCGCTTATTCGACGGTGAGCCAGCTTTCTTACATCGTGCTGGGCGCGGCACTGGGCTCGTTGCACGCGCTCATCGGCGCGATATTCCACATCGCAGCGCACGGGTTCATGAAGATCACGTTATTTTTCTGCGCCGGATCGATCTACACAAAAACCCACAAAGAGTACATCGATGACCTCGCTGGCCTCGGGCGTAAGATGCCAGTGACCTTCGGCGCATTTACGCTCGGAGCTCTCGGCCTCGCGGGGATGCCTTTATTTGCCGGCTTTCTCAGCAAATGGAACCTCGGGTTGGGAGCGCTCGAAGCCAATCACAGCATCTATGTCGGTGTTCTCGTCTTGAGCGGTCTCTTGAACTTCGCCTATTTCTTCCCGATCGTCTATACGGGCTTCTTCGGTACTAGCGACGCGCCCTTTCGCTTCGAGGAGGCCTCCGTTCTTCTTTGGCTTCCTTTAGCGATGACGGCAGTGATCTCAATCTTGCTCGGAATATTTCCCGATATCGGGCTTCATTTCTATCAACTCGCGTGGCAGGCGGCCGAGAGCCTCGTGGCGCCGGCACCGGTCATGCTGGCGGGAGGCGGCGGATGAAACGCGTCACTATCGCGACGGCGATTTTCGTCGTGTCGACAGCAGCTCTCGAGCTTGCTTTCCGTCACCTCGCCCACGCCTCATTTATTTGGCACGAGCTTCCCGCTTTCGATTTCGTCTACGGGTTTCTCGGCTGCGGCCTCATCGTCTTTGGCTCGAAATGGGTCGGGCACAAGTTCGTGCAGCGCGAGGATAGCTATTACGACCGCGACTAATATTACTGGCATTACTGGCACCACATCGCACCGATGATACATCCCGGGCTCGTACTCTTCCTGACCGCGGTTATCGTGCCGCTCGTGCGTGGGACCGCACGACGAGTCGTGCTCGCGGCCGGCACCGTCGCCGCGCTCATCAGCTGGGAAACGCTCGACTTTACATCCAGCTGGCACTTCACCGTTGCCGGCTACTCGCTCACGCTCCTCCATGTCGATCCGCTGAGCCTCGTCTTCTCGCTGATCTTCACGCTCGTGACTTTCATCGGCATCTTGTATGCGCTCCATAACGACCGCGCCGGGGAGCATGTGTCCACTCTCGTCTACGCGGGCTCCTCGCTCGGCGTGGTGCTCGCGGGAGACTGGGCGACCCTGTTCCTGTTCTGGGAGCTCATGGCGGTCTCGTCGCTCTTTTTGATTTGGCAGAGCGGAACGAAGCGCTCGGCGCGTGCGGGCTATCGCTACTTGCTCGTTCACATCTTCGGCGGCTCGCTCTTGTTCGCGGGTATCCTCGTGCATCTAGCTCGGGGCGGAGAGCTCGGCGTCTCTGCCTTGACGACATCCGAGACCGACCCGCTCGCCTTCTGGTTGATCCTTCTCGGAGTCGCCATCAACGCCGCCATCCCGCCGCTTCACGCTTGGTTGACTGATGCCTATCCCGAAGCCTCCGTGACCGGTAGCGTCTTCTTGAGCGCATTTACGACCAAAACCGCAGTCTACGTGCTCTTGAGGCTCTTTCCAGGCGCGGACGTACTTGTTTGGGCGGGTGTCGCGATGGCGCTCTACGGCGTCGTCTACGCCGTTCTCGAGAACGACATTCGCCGCCTTCTCGCCTATCACATCGTCAGTCAAGTCGGATATATGGTGGCCGCCGTGGGGATGGGTACGGCCCTCGCACTCAATGGGGCGACGGCGCATGCCTTCAGCCACATCCTCTATAAATCGCTTTTGTTCATGGGGATGGGGGCCGTTATCTACGCGACCGGGCTTCGCAAGCTGACCGAGCTCGGCGGCATCGCCAACCGAATGAAGCTCGTCGTCATACTCTACGCTGTCGGAGCGTGCTCGATCTCCGGATTCCCGCTCTTCAACGGCTTCATCAGCAAGTCGATGATCATTTCCGCCGCCGCGGACGCGCATTTGCCTATCGTCGAGCTGTTATTGACTTTGGCGAGCGTCGGAACGTTCTTGCACACCGGACTCAAGCTTCCCTACTTCACGTTCTTCGGCCCCAAGAAAGATCTCGAGCTTCGCCCACTCCCCTTGAACATGCTCGTTGCCATGGGCGTCGGAGCCGTTCTCTGCACACTCTACGGCGTCGTCCCTGGTCTCCTCTACGGGCTTCTGCCATTCGGTGCAGAATACCATCCGTACACGCTGGACCACGTCGTGTCGGCCTATCAGCTTCTGGCCGGAACCGCCCTCGCGTTCTGGCTCCTTCTCGGAAAGCTCGGGGGTGAAGCGACCGTCAGCGTCGACACGGACTGGTTCTACCGACGACCATTCAAAGCGCTCATCGAGCAGACCGTCGCCGGGATCCGTTCCGCGGGACAATCGGTTTCCGTGGCCGGCCGCGCCTTCATCATCCGCGCCTGGGCTTTCAGTCAAGCCCCGATCGGAGCGCTCAGCCAACCGGACAACTCGCGAGCAGAGGATTACGACCCGTACCGTTTTCGCTTCCCGATCGGCATCACGGTCTTCTGGGTGGTCCTCTATTTTGCGCTCGTCGCTATCGCTGCCTTGCTGTCTTAGTCCACGACCACATCACTCCCCGCGCCGATCTCGGGAAGGACGTAAGCGGGGTCGATGCCCTGCGCGCGCTCGAGCAAACTGTCCGCGCGCATGGTCATGCCCTCGGCCTGGTAGACAGCGGCGAGCGTACCGATATAGTCGACGTTGTTCGGGTCGAGCTCGGTGGCTTTGAGGAACGCATCGGCTGCCTGTCGGTACCACTTCTCGTTTTCCAGGAGTGCTCTTCCGTGAAGCGCGTAAAACTCCGCAACGTGCTCGTCGGCGTCGATGGCTTTTCGAACGAGCTGAATCGCGTCCCAGAACTCCGCCTTTTCGAACGCGTTCAAAGCACGGTCGTAGAGATTCCTAGCGTGGACTTCGCTGTCGAAGGCGGCGGGCTCGCCATCGGTCGTGCCATCGTGCCCGTTACTCGCGGCGCCCGGTCTCTGCGCGTCGGGGGCCGATTCGCATTCCCTCCATGCCTCGGAGGCGGCGGCGCAAAGCTGCGATAACTTGTCGCGGACCACTTCATCCGCGCCTGGGTACCGATCGGGATGGTACTTCCCCACCAACTTGAGGTAGCTACTTTTTCTTTCACTCTCGGCGGCTTTGTCGGACACTCCGAGAAGCGCGGAAAAGTCCCGCTTGCGCCCCAGCGCGAGAAGGCGATCGAGCTCGGCGACAACGGCCTCATCGACGCCCGGCATCGAAGGCGACGGCTCTTGCTTCGCCGTGCTCGCGGACCGCGCCGGGCTCTCGACAACGCCGCCGAGACGGATGAGATTCTTCTCCAGCAACGACAAAAGAGCGCTCTCTGTGTTGCTTTCCGACATCGGGCTGACCGCGATGATGTCTTTCGGGCGTGAAGACCCGTCGATACGCGATAGGAGGAAACCCTCTTCCGGAGTGATCTCCACACCCTGCAGGTCTTGCGACAAAGTCGGTGAAAGTTGAAGCACTTGCAACCCGTCCTTGAGCTGCTTTATCCGCTCCGCGTCCATCTCGGGTGTTGCGTCGTCATCCACGGCGTCGGCGTTGCCGGTCGCCTCCGCCATCACGGCCTCGTCAGACGAGGTCGGCTCATCAACCTTCGCCGCTTCCTCAGGTTTGGCCTCGCTAGAAACAGTGCTGCTCGCGTCTTCGCCGCTCTCATCCCCCGCGGGAGCCGCTTCCACGAGAGTCGGCTCCGGAAGCTGTTCTTGCGCGGGCGGAGAGGGGTCGGTCTGAACGGGCTCTGCCACCAGATCTTCCAACGCTGGGTTCTCTTCGACCGCCTCGGGTTCGGAGTTTGTCGCTTCGCTCTTCTCTTCCTCGGGCCTCGATTGCGCAAGGGGCTGCTTCTCTCCACCTTCGCTGCCGAGAGACGGTTTTTCAGGCTCAGGCGCAAGGGCAGGCGCAGACTCAGCCGCAGGCGCAGGCTCAGGCGCAAGCGCAATGGCTCGATCGAAGGCGCTCCCCACCGCGTCCGCCACAGCGTCCGCGTCGCCCTGCGACATCTTCGGCAAGTTTTCGAGAGCGGCGACGAGCTCAGCACCGGAGGCAAACCGCTTGTCGCGCTCTTTCTCGAGCGCGTGGTGAAGAATGGGCTTGAGCGCCATTGGCAGCTCGAGGCTCTGCCAGTTCAGAGGAAAAACCGGCTCGTCGTTGATGATGCTCAACAAGACCCCTGTCAAGCTCGGACTACGGAAAGGTTTATCGCCCACAGCAAGCTCGAAAAGGATGCAACCAAGGGAAAACAGGTCCGATCGAGCGTCCACATCCTCGCCTTTGGCGTGCTCCGGCGACATATAGTCAGGAGCCCCGAGGACGCCACCGGCCATCGTCAAGTTCGTCGAAAGCTCCGATTTCGCAATCCCGAAATCGGCGACCCAAACGTTCAAGGACGAGGACACCAAGATGTTCGAGGGTTTGACGTCACGATGCACGACATTGCGCTCGTGCGCGTAATCCAGAGCGCTCCCGAGCTGCGTTATGATCTGGATGGCGGCTGAAAGCGGCAGCCGACCTTCCGATTCGTTCAGAGATTCGAGCGTGCGGCCCTCGATGAACTCCATGATGATGAAGCCGCGATCTGGAGTTGCGACGATATCGTGAATGGTAACGATGTTGGCGTGCTGGAGCCGCGCGACGATGCGCGCCTCGCGTACGAATCGCTCGCGGAGCTCGTCCGGAGTCCGTTCTGCGAACGGCGTATCGAGCCGCACGCATTTGATCGCGACCGGGCGGTCGAGAATCGTATCGAGCGCCTTATAGACCGCGCCAAGAGCACTCGTCGAAAGACGCTCCACGATGTGGTAGCGCCCTCCCGGAATATGGTCCTTGGTGTCGAAACCGTTCGCACCCGACGCCGACGACTCGCCTTTCGGATTTGGGGTATTTGCCTGAGCTTCCATAGCCAAAATAGAGGCAAGAACCGTGCCGATCCTGCGCCGCGCTGCTCATCGACGGAGCGCTTTGAATTCAGCTAGTTGCATGAACTAAAGGAAGAAAGCGCCTAAAAAACGACGGGAAATCGTGACACAGCATGGTGAAATCCCCACGGCCGTGTAACCGAAGACGACCGGTGAGGGTTTGCGGATGCTTCCGACTACCCCGTCGTCGCCATCCACGCGCCGGCCAGCTGCTGACACTAGCTGACTAGTGCTCGAGCTCGTCGTCGATGATGCTTTGGAAGGCCTCGAAGGGCTGAGCGCCCGACAAAAATCGGCCATTGATGAAAAAGGCGGGCGTTGCATTTACGCCGAGAGAGCTACCCTTCTCATAGTCGGCCCTAACCGTCTCGCGAAACTCTCCAGAGTCGAGGCACTGGTTGAACGCCTGTGAGTCGAGTCCCAGATCGGACGCCATTTGCTTCAAGTTCTCGTTTCCGAGCGATCGTTGATTCTCGAAAATCTTGTCGTGGTACTGCCAGAATTGCCCTTGTGCGTGGGCGCAAAGAGCAGCTTCTGCGGCGGGCTGAGCTTGTGGATGATTGGGGAGGGGGAAATCGCGATAAACGAGACGTACTTTGTCACCGTAAGTGCTTTCAATCTGCTTTAGGGCCGGACCGACCCGCGCGCAGTACGGTCATTGAAAGTCGGAATATTCGACGATCGTCACCTCCGCGTCCGCCGAGCCCCTGATGCGTTCGTTAGATGCAACCGTGACGGGCACCCGAGGCGGCGACAACGCAACTTGCACGCTCGCCTCATCGCGGAGCGTATCGATGTAGCTCTGTCGGACGATGCCTTCGTTCCGAGTCTCCATGAATTCCCGAATCTGCGGGCTGACCTGCTCGAGCGTCTGGCCCCGGAGGCGTACACTGTTCTGCTCGTAAAAGCCCTCGATGTCCTCGTCCGTCACCGGAGTCACCTCTGACGTGATTTCCTGCTCGACGAGCTCATCCACCGTGACACTGCGCTTTTCGGCTTCACGGGCCAAGAGCGCGTCCGCAACGAGCTCTCCGAGCGCGGCGCGACGGGCGTCGTACAGGTCCTGGAAAATCCTGACATTCGTTGCCATGATTTTTTGATCCAGCTCGGACATCGTGATTTCGAGGTCGCCGACTCGAGCGACAACGCTCTCGACGCCCCCACTCGGGGCCGAGACCGCTTGTGGACGGGTCTCCGATTGCGACGTCGTGCCACAGGCGACGGGTAGAAGCAAAGCGCCGGCCAGAACCATAGTACTCGCACGGCGGAGTTTGACTTGCATAAACGGGACTCTCCTTTTGATCCAACCAGAGTAGCACAATGCAAACATCGCCGCCCAGCCGCGCCCACCCCACAAACTTGCTACAATCGGAATCAAGAGTCATGCGGAGTGCAAAATTCTTTGCCGCACTCGTCCTCGTGGCGTTGACGGCTGCGGCTAGCACGGCCCGCGCCCCGGCTCTCGCCGGAGAAAAACCCAGGCTCGTGCTCAAAGGGCCGAGGCTCCAGATGCTCAAACGGGGGCGTGCGGCGCGAAGTATTCGGGTCGAAGTCCGAGCTCGTCTCGAGGGCGATCCTGACGATCCCGAGACCTACTATTGTCTCGATGAGATTTGGGATTGGGGTGACGGCACAGAATCCGTGAGAGAGCCCGATTGCGACCCCTTTGAAGAAGGCACTGAGCTCAAAACGAACTTCACGGATACTCACTATTTCGGCACGGGCCGTTGGATCATCACCCTGGCGCTCATGGACTACGACGACGTCGTCATCGAGGGACATCTCGAGATCCGCATCTTTTAGTCCTGCTGACCATCACGTCTGGATCACCGGTTGTAAACCTTTCCCGGAGAAGACTCGTCTTATCGGGCGAATCAAGAGCGTGGCGGATGAGCCGTCATGTGGATGGTCGTCGGGAGGCTAATTGAGTAATCTGAGCACAGTGGCCAGCTTCGACGAGACCAAACCGGCACCGCCCACCCCGTTTGGACGGCCGGACGCCCAGGAGAAGCGCGCCGAAGACGAGCGCCTCGTGGCGCGATTACGCGCCGGAGACGTCGAAGCCTTCGAGGCCCTCTACAGGCGTCACAGCTCGGGTGTGTTCGGCCTCGCGCTCAGGATGCTTCAAAACCGCGCCGATGCCGAGGACCTGCTGCAGGAGATCTTTTTGCAGGCCTACGACAAAATCGACAAGTTCGAAGGACGCTCCGCCTTCGGCACGTGGCTCTACCGACTCGGCGTCAATCGCTGCCTCGACCACCTCCGGAGCCGTAGCGCCAAAGAACGGTCGCGGACGGAGCCCTTGGGCCCGACACTCCCCGGCCGAGCCGGAATCGGCACTCGAAATTTGGAGCTCGAGCGGGCCATCGGCGAGCTTCCTCCTTCGAGCCGCGCCGCATTCCTGCTCCACGACGTCGAAGGCTATGAGCACAAAGAAGTGGGCGAGATTCTCGGAATAGCGGTCGGAACGTCGAAGTCCCTCGTCCATCGCGCGCGCATGAAATTACGGACCCGTTTGAATCCAATCGCGGGAGAAACATCATGAAAGAAGATGCCTTCACCGAGCAGCTAAGCGACTACATCGACGGACACCTCGGGCCGGAAGAGCGGGAAGCTCTAGAGAGCCATCTCGAGCAATGCACCGATTGTCGGTCCGTCCTCTCCGAGCTACGCGGCGTACGCCGCGAAGCGAAGACGCTCACGCGTCATGCGCCCCCCGAGCAGGCTTGGGCCGCCATTGCGGAATCCATCGGCAGCCGTGAGCGCGCTCGGTCGCGAAGATCTCATTTTCACAGCGGGCTAGCCGCGGCCGCCGCCGTCGTTCTCGGCGTGAGCCTCTTCATAGCACTTCGTCCGTCGACCGAGCTGCGGATGGCGGACTTGGCAAACGAAGATCCGGCCGCGCTCGCGAACTTGGTGACGGAAGAGCTCCGAGCCGCGGAGATACATTATGAAAACGCGATCACCGGGCTCGAGCAAATCATCGACCAGAACGAAGGCACGCTCCCGAGCGAGCTGAACGGGACGATGAACGAGAGTCTCGACCTCATCGAGCGCGCCATCAACGAGAGCCGTGAAGCCATGGCAACGGAGCCGGAGAGCTCGGCGGCCCAAGAAAGCCTTCTCGAAGCTTTCCGGCGCAAAGTCGGTCTTCTTCAAAACACGATTCTGCTAATCAACGAAATTCGCAAGGGCGAGGGTCAAAACGCCCTCGACTTGATAGACGAAATCCGTGGATCGGACGACCCACCGAATCCCATCGGATGAAACGAGTGAGAGACATGAAAAAGATGCGATTCACAACCACGCTACTGATTGTTGCTCTACTGACGGCAGGCATGAGCGTCGCGCAGGACCGGGAAGAGCGGATCTCGCGGACGTTCGATATCGGCCCCGATGGAGAGCTCTCTCTTTCCAACATCTCGGGAGACATCCATGTTTCGGGAACTTCCGGGAATCAAGTGACGATCGAGGCGGTCAAACGTCTTCATGGGCGCGGCGACCGTGATCTTCTCGACAGCGTGGAGATAGACATTTCCCACCAAGGCGATCGGGTGCGTGTCGAGACGCGTTACCCCCGCAACACACGTCGCGGTGACGACGACCACCAGCATGGCCACGGCGGTGTCTCCGTCGACTATCGCATCACCGTCCCTGTTGGAACAGAAGTCGAGATAGGCTCAATCTCGGGCGATGTGACGCTCGAAGGCGTCGAGGGCGAGACGAGCGTGAGCTCCGTGAGCGGCGAGATCGAAGTGAGCGACGTCGCAAATCTCCTGCAGGCAAAGTCGGTCTCGGGAGACGTGGATGTTCGCAATGCCCGTTCCGATGACGATGTCGAGATCGCGAGCGTCAGCGGAGACGTCACCATCGACTCTATCGAGGCGGAAGAGCTCTCGATCTCGAGTGTCAGCGGTGAAGTCCGCATCCGCCAAGTGTCCTGCGAGCAAGGTGAGTTCGAAAGCGTGAGCGGCGGCATACGATATACGGGCCGAATCGTGAGCGGTGGCCGCTATGAGTTCACGACCCATTCCGGAGACGTCGTTATCACGATTGGCGATGACGTGGGCTTCGAACTCGAAGCAAGCACTTTCAGCGGCGAGATCGAATCGGAGTTCCCGATGACGGTGACCTCGAGCAGCAAGAGGCGCCGCAGTATCAGCGCCGTGGTCGGCAACGGTAGCGCTGTCATCGAAGCCACCACATTCAGCGGAGACGTCGAGATCAGAAGCGGCTAGCCGAGAGAAAAAGACAAGGAGAGGTGGGGATAAAAGCTAACCATCCTTTCATCTCCTTATCTCCTCCTATCCCCACATCCCTTTGCCTTTTACACCTTCTCAACGAGCTGCCGCGTAGTGCTCCAGCGCTTTCATCGCGACGGCGTAGACGTGGGTGTTCTCGTAAACTCCGCGTAACATCTCCGCACCTGGACCACGTCCAAACGTGAGGACAGGCTCCATTGTGTGTTGTCCGGTCGCCCAAGCGACGAATGTGTGCCGAGAGAGGCGTCGGCCTAAAAGACAGGCAGGGTTGCTGGTTTGGTCACCATAGAAGTGACGGAAATCCTCGACCCAAGCGTTTCCGTCAGCGTCACGGACGAGAGCTTCTTTCGCTTCCTGGATCGTCATCTCGAATCCGGTATGGGTTCGAACCGCCTCGACGAGGCCCTCGGGAGAGCCTTTCGCCCTGTCGAGAATATAGCTGTAGGACGCGGATTGACCGCCGAGCGCCACGAGTTGCTTCCGGTCGGGATATCGATAGCGGGGCGCATAGCCGAGACCGCTCGGAAGCTCCAATCCGGCTGGGCGGCTGTTGAAGTCGGCATAGGTGAACGAAAACCCGCCGGTTCCGTGATCTGCTGTCACGATGACGAGCGTGTCCGGATGTCTCGATTGGAAATCGAGCACGGCCCCGAGCGCTTCATCGAAATCGATGATACCGTGGAGCATCGTCCCGGCGTCGTTGTCATGCCCGGCATAGTCGATGCGACCTCCTTCCACCATCAGAAAAAAGCCGGTGCCCGCCCGTGAGAGCACATCGAGCGCGGCCGACGCCATGTCCTTCAAGCTCGGCACCGATTCGAGCCCCATCGCTCGTGTATCCACCACGTAGGGCAGATGCGACGCCGCAAAAAGGCCCAGCAGCTTATCCGCTTTTGGCGACGCTTCCGCGAGACCCGTTCGGTCCGAGACAACGACATAACCTTTCGCCTTCGCTTCGGCGATGCGGTTCACTTCGTCCTGCCGATTCGAGCCTCCGTCCAATTCGTCGACGATACCCGGCAAAAATTCCGAGACGCGCCGGCCCGAGGGCACGAGCGCTCGAGCGCCTCCGCCCAATAGCACGTCGACGTCGTACCCGGTCAGCACGTCGTCCAGAATCTCGGATTCGGGGCCGTATCGCGACACTTGATGTGCGGCGAAGGCGGCCGGAGTTGCGTGGGAGAGACGCATGTTGGAGACGAGGCCCGTTGCAAGACCACGTCTCTTGGACGCCTCCAGAATCGTCTCGACGACATAGCCATCGGAGCTCAAGCCTAACGTCTCGTTCCGGGACTTCCGACCCGTCGCCATTTGGGAAGCCGCGGCGGCCGAATCGATGACGGTGCTGAGATAAGGGGTCGGCATCGAATAGCCGGTGTTGCCGTCATTCATCAGAGATTCGAGATACAGCTTTCGGCCCTCCACCATGTTGGCGTAGTGGATGCCGAATGCAATTTGAGCCGCGCCCAGTCCATCACCGATGAGCAGGATCACGTTCTTTGCGTGAGGGGTCTCTCTAGCTCTTATCGGGACACTCGAGAGCGACAAAGTCAGAACGAGACAGAGCAAGCGCATGACCGATGAGAGCTCCTTCAAAAAAAACAACGTGACATCCATACATTCTATACTTCCCTGTTTCTCCAATGCGACGCTTCGATATTTTCGAGCTCCTTCCCGGAATCTGGTGCGTCCAGCATCGCCCGAGCAAGAGCGCTGCCTACATAATCAAGACGTTCCCCGGCGCCGTTCTCATCGACACCGGCCCCGACCCATCCGCCGCTTCGGTGATGATGGGGCTCCAGGACGCCCGCGTCGGGCTGTCCTCGGTGCGGCTCTTAGGGTCGGGGCAAGAATAACTACCAAGTCTTTGTCGTAATTCATCTGCTGCAGGGATAACGATCCGAGCCGGCGGGAAGCGGATCGCCTGGCGGGGCCGCGTCAAATGGAGCTATTTGCAGCTCTTTGAGAGCTTGCCCATGGAGACGTAGGCCATTGTGTGTTAGAGTTACGAATTATGATTCGTAACTCTGATATTGACCGCCTGCGGGGGTTGTTTGCCAAACGTCTCATCGCCACCATGGACATGCTCAAGAAGACAGTGGGGACTGTCGCTGACCTGACGGTGTTCCGGAAACTGAGAGAGCTCGACTACTGCACCAGCTATTCGCACCGTGGACGTTTCTACACGCTCCGAGAGCTCGCGGAGTTTGATGAGAACGGCTTGTGGTGGATTCGGTCCGTCGGCTTTTCAAGTCGAGGGACACTCGTCGCCACGGCCGAAGGACTGGTGAACGCCTCCGAGGCTGGCTACGCGGTGGAGGAGCTTGATGCCATTGTTAGGGTTGGGACCAAAGATGTGCTGCCGAAATTGGCCTGGGAGAAAAGACTTCGCCGCACTCGGATTAGAAATCGCAATGTCTACTTCTCTCCGAAGAGGAGCATTCGTGAACAGCAAATAGCCAGCCGACGTGTTTGGGAAGCGCAACCCTCTGTGTCCAAGAGTATTGCTGCTCAAGACGTCCTACCCGATGAGCTCAAAGCAGCCATCATCCTTTTCTTTAGCCTGCTCGATGAGAGAGAAAGGCGTGTGTATGCGGGGCTTGAATCTCTCAAGTTAGGTTATGGCGGTGACCGCCAGATGGCGGAGATCCTCGGGCTCGACGTTAGCACTGTGGCTCGGGGCCGTCGCGAGCTACTTGAGCATGATGTGAATGTGGAGCGGGTCCGAAAAGCGGGTGCCGGCCGCAAAGCTGTCGAAAAAAAACGCCAGAAGTCATCGCGGCGATCGAAGAACTTATGAAGTACGAGGTCGCTGGCGATCCCGTCAGCGGTCTGAGATGGACTCGCAAGACCACGAAAAAAATAGCTGCCGAACTCTCGGCCTTGGGCATTCGCGTCAGTCGCAAAACCGTCGCGAAGCTGCTTAAACAGATGAACTTCTCACTCCGGACCAACAAAAAGAAGGTCTCGAATGGCTCTCCTCCAACTCGCGACGCCCAGTTCGCCAACATCACACAGCTACGGGAGCGCTTTAGCCGACGTGGCAATCCCATATTGAGTGTCGACACCAAGAAGAAAGAGTTGGTCGGACGCTTCAAGAACCCAGGACGCGTCTGGGCTCAAAAGAGCGATGCCGTCAACGACCACGACTTTCGCTCCATGGCAGATGGGGTCGCAATCCCATACGGCATCTATGATCTCCAGAGTAATCGAGGCACCGTGTATGTCGGAACGTCTTACGACACGTCGCAATTCGCAATCGAATGCATCGAGAAGTGGTGGCGCTCTGAAGGTCAGAAGCGTTTTCCCGGCCGCAAACATTTACTTGTCGTAGCTGACACTGGCGGAAGCAACGGCGCAACCCGCCGTGCATGGAAACACGGCATCCAGCACAAGCTGTGCAACGAGCACGGTTTGGACGTCACGGTCGCACACTATCCACCAGGTGCGTCCAAGTGGAACCCAATCGAGCACCGCCTGTTCAGCGAGATTAGCAAGAATTGGGCGGGCCGGCCGCTCGATAGCTACGAAACCATCCTGAACTTCATACGGACCACCAAGACCAAAACTGGGCTCAAGGTTAACGCCCGTCTCGTCAAGAAGCAGTATCCTAAGGGCATCAAAATCTCGGACCCTGCGATGGCGCTACTCAACATCAAAAAATCCTCTTCCCTGCCGAAGTGGAACTACACGTTGCGTCCATCCAAGAATGGGAAATAATTTCTGCCACGGTCCTTAGCACTCACCCACTGGCATTTCGACCAATCGGCAGGGGCGGCCGCGCTCCACGCGCGCGCGGGAACACGGGTGCGTTACGCGAAGGCGGAGGCTCCTTTTCTGAGCGGACAGCGCGAGACGAGCTTTCGGACGCGCCAAAAGAACCCCAACGTCTCGCCGATCGCGGCCGACCGCTTCGTTACGGACGGTGAGAAGCTCGAAGGCGGCCTCGAGGCCATCGCCACTCCCGGGCATACCGACGGACACGTAGCCTACTACTTGGAGACACGAGCTCTTCTATTCGCGGGCGACGCCTTCACCGTGACACAGAAGGGCGAGTTGGAAGTCAACGACGAGGCGCGCGCATCCGCGGCCCGCTTCCTCGAGCGACCTATCGAGGGCCTCTTGCCCGGACATGGCCGCCCGGTCACGGACCACGGTGCCATCAACGCCATGCGAGAACGACTGAGAAAGTCGAGCTCGGGCCCTATTCGAACAAGTTGATTCTATCGATGAACTGTCGGAGGCGGCCGAAATCGTGGCGGTTGAAATCGAGCTCGAGGCGCGCGAGACCGTGCAGATGAGTCCCGCGCTCTTCGCGAAGAGGCTGGCTTCGCGTGATCTCGCCGGAACGCAGCACATCCTGAAACCCGTCATTCAAGGTCGTGAGCTCTTTGTCGGTGAGGTCGCGCTCGAGGCGCAGCACGAGCTTGTCGCCAACATAGCGGGACGAGTGGTACACGCGATAAAAGCGCATGACCTCGTCGAAAGCTTCCTTGGGGGATTTCACGACACGAAACAAAGAAAGGTCTTGCTGCGAGATCAGGCCGTGGCCCAGCATACGCTGCTCGATGAACCGGGCCAGGTCTCTGAAATAGCCCGTCTCCGGGCTTTCGACCATCACGACCGGCAGAGGCGTCTGCTTGCCGGTCTGGAGCAAGGTCAGGACTTCGAAGCTCTCGTCGAGGGTCCCGAACCCACCCGGAAAAAGAATCACGGCATGGGACTCCTTTAACAAAAAGAGCTTCCGGGTAAAGAAGTAGCGGAAGCTCATGAGCTTCTTTTTGTCGCCGCGAATGGTCTCGTTCGCGGATTGTTCGAACGGCAGCTTGATATTGACGCCGATGCTCAAACTGCGCCCGGCGCCTTCGTGAGCGGCGCCCATGATGCCGCTCCCGGCGCCGGTGATGACCATCCAGCCCGCTTCCGCCATGAGCCTGCCGAGCTCCACCGCCCTCTCGTGATCGCTGTGGTCCCGCACCGTGCGCGCCGAGCCGAACACCGTCACTTTGCGAGCGCGGCGAAACGGCGTGAACATCTTGAAAGCCCGGCGCATCTCCTTGAGAGCGGCGTTCGCGATCTTGAGATCCACGGCCTTCGCGCAATCGATGCCGAGCCGAAGAGCGGTTGTCGCAATCTCATTAACAGAACGGCGTTCGGCATCTGTGCAACACTGATTGACGAGCTCCATGAGCTTGCGGTCGAGCTCGGGGTCCCCCGTGGAATATCGTGATTCGCGCATGGGCCTTCTTCTACTTTCGACTATCTGCCAGCCAGATGTGTGACTTTCTATACCCAACTTAGCAAATCCCAGCGGTTTTGGTCCTGTATCATATCTATAGAGAAGATGGACAGCGTAGCAGCGAACTGGGCGCGGAGCTCCGAGGACGTCGGCGCAAGTGCTTCTTCCATCCGAGCCTCGCTCCGCGGCGCCTATCTGAGCATTGCGGGCACTCTCGCGATAGAGCCCAAAGGAGACTTCCTCCACTGCCTCTACCTGCACAGCGTCTACGATGATCAAGTCGAGAACTTCACGTCCCTTCTCGACGCGCTCCTCGATATCGGCCGCTTCATCGAGACGCGCGAAGTCTTCGACATCATCGAAGATCGCGCGAAGCTGAACGGCCGCTTGTTCCACTTGTCGTTCGACGACGGATTCGACAACAACCATCGCAACGCTTTCCCGTCGCTGTCGGAGCGCGGGATCCAAGCCGCGTTCTTCGTTCCCTCGACTCTCGTCGGCGCATCGGACGCGTTCGTCCTGGATCATTGGTGGGCGCCCGAGCAATCGCCGACGCGCTTCATGACATGGAGTCAGGTTCGGGAGCTCTCGGAAGCAGGTCACGAGATCGGAAGCCACACGCGCACTCACAAGAGACTACGAAGCGACGAGCGCCGAACAGACGAGCTCCGCGATCAGATTCGCGGATCGAAGCAGGAGATCGAAGACCGGCTCGGCTCCGCGTGTCGATACATTGCTTGGCCTTTCGGGACCGCGCAGGATATCGACGACCTCGCGCATGGCGAGATCGTCGCGGCGGGCTATGACGGCGCCTTCAGCGCGATTCGCGGAGCGGCGTCACCGGAAACGTCCCGCTACTCGGTCCCCAGGCACCATTTCGAGGCCGATTGGAGCTGGCCGCACGTGCGCTATTTCGCGCTCGGAAACGGCGCGTCGAGCCAATGATCTAATGATTTAGTGATTCAACGATGCGCGTTGTCATCATTACGCATTACGCCACGGCACGGCCAGTCATTGCCTCCCTTCGCTCGCTGCGCATCCCGAGATCGACGTCGCGATGGTGATTCGTACCGAGCGCCAATACCGCACGAGGGGACGAAAGCTGCGCCGCGACCTCAAGAAGATCGTGCGTATCGGCCCCATCGGCGCTCTCGTAGGGCGCCACTTGCGTTCGTGGTACGCGGGTCCGAAAACGGAGGACCTCAAGACTGTGGCGCGCCGTGAAGGCGTGCGCTACGAGCAAACGCCGCTTGCGAACGGAGCCGAAACGGTCGAGCTCATGCGAGCCGCCGATGCCGATCTCGGGCTATCGCTCGGGAACGGGTATCTGTTCCCGAAGGTCTTTCGCGTCCCCAAGCTCGGCACGGTCAACGTCCACGGCGAGGTTTTGCCGGAATTTCGCGGAGGCTCGAGCGTCATCTGGCCGATCTACGAAGGCATCCGGGAAACAGGGCTTACCGTCCACCGCATGGACGAGCGGATCGACACAGGCGAGATTCTCCATCGGGAGCGCTTCCCCATCGCTTTCAAGAACAGTCTGCGCGAGACCGTCGAGCACAACGTGGCCGAGATCGCCCGACGTATTCCGGTAGCGCTCGTCCACGTGATCACGCATTTCGACGAGCTCGTCGAGAACCAAGCCCCCCAGGGCATCGGACGCAACTACACGACCCCGACATTCCGCCAATATCGCCGCATCCTCCGCCAACACAAACGACTTTCCTCGAGCTTCTAATCTAGTCGGCGCTCTAGCTTCCAAACTAGCTCGCTCTAGCTGTAGCCGGTTCAGAACCAGATGAAGCGTGCGAGGAAAAAAGATGCGACCAGATGCGCGGCCCAGTGGAGCTCGCGACCGCGCCCGCTCATCAGATAGAGCACCGATGTCGATATAAACCCGAACGCGATCCCCTCCGTGATGCTCGTCGTGAGCGGCATCATGATTACCGTCAAGAAGGCCGGGATCGCTTGGTGAGGCTCGCTCCATGCGATGTCGCCGACGGACGCCATCATGAAAACACCGACGAGAATCAACGCGGGTGCAAGCGTCGGGTAGAGAGTGACACCGTCCCCCACATCGAGGCCTCCGCCCACGACGCGCAGCAAAGGGTAGAAGAACACCGAGATCGCGAGAAGAAAAGCGGTCGCCACCGAAGCGAGTCCCGTGCGGCCGCCGGCATGGACGCCAGCGGCGCTTTCGACGTAGCTCGTCACGGTGGAAGTGCCGACCAGCCCGCTGACGACGGAGCCGGCCGCGTCCGCAAGGAAGGCTTCACGCGCTCGAGGAAGCTGCCCGTCTACGCTCAGCCCGGCGCGCTCGCTCACGCCGATGAGCGTGCCCACGGTGTCGAACAGGTCGACGAAGAGGATGACGAAAACGACCGCGAAGACATCCCTCTGCTGGAAAAGACCCTTGAAGTCCGCTGCGAGGAATCCAGCCGTGAGCGAATCCGGAAGTCCGAAAACCCCCTGAAACTGGGTGAGTCCGGTGAGCATGGCCAGGATCGCCGACGCCAATATACCCACGACGATCGCTGCGTTGATGCGAAGCACCGTCAAGATCGAGGACACGGTGAGACCGAAAAGGGTAAGAAGCGCCGCCGGGCTGCCGAGATCGCCGAGCCCGATATAGATCCCCGGCGCCGCGGTTACGATCCCGCCCCACCTCAGCCCGACCATCGCTATCAAGAGACCGATCCCCACCGCCATGCTCTTTTTCAAGTGGTCCGGAATGCTCTCGATGAGCCGTGTTCGGAGTTTCCAGACGGAGGCGAGCACAAAAAGACCGCCAGCGAGGACGACCGCCGCGAGGGCCTGTTCCCACCCATAGCCGTACCCCCCCGCTGCCACAGGCCCACATATGGTGAAAGCGAAAAAGAAGTTCTGGCCCATCCCGGGGGCAAGAGCGACAGGATAGTTGGCGTGGACGGCCATCCAAAGCGTCGCAAAAGTCGAAGCAAAGCAAGTCGCCGCGAGAACGGCCCCCTGGTCCATGCCCGTGACGCTCAGAATGGCAGGGTTGACGAGCAGGATGTAGCTCATGGCCATGTAGGTGGTGAGACCGGCCAGAAGCTCGGTGCGCACCGAGCTTCCGCGCTCACGAATCTCGAAGGTCCTTTGCAGCCAAGGGATTAGGGTTGTTTCAGTCATTGTGCTAGAATGCTTGCTTTGGCACCGCGGCATCGTGCCCCGAGGAGGAATGGCATTGGCTCATAGTCTTTCGGCGATCAAACGCGTGCGGCAGAACGAGAAGCAGCGCCTGCGCAACCGCTCGTACCGTACCCGTCTGAGAACGAAAATCAAGAAACTTCGGGAAGCCATCGAGGCCAACAAGGCCGACGAGGCCAAGAAGTTGTTGCCCGACACGATATCTCTCGTGGATCTCTTGGTAAAAAAAAGCATCCTGCACGAAAATACCGGCAACCGTTACAAATCTCGGCTCACACGCCGGCTCTCGACCCTCGCTGCGAGCTGACACGCCGCACGCCTCCCGCGCAAAGCGAGATCGTAAGACTTTCCAGAAAGAGGCGCGCCGGGAGGCCGCTAGACTTGAGCACTCGATCGGTGTCGGAGAGGCTGCGCAACGCTCCTTCGAGCGAAACGCGGTCGAAGCGACGCGCCGCCTCCGAGAGGCTTTTCGCGGCAAAAGGCGGCACTCCGAGAACTTTGGCGAGGCTGTCTCCGCGACGCGGCGAGCTCTGAAACTCCTTGGCCATCCGGAGCTGCCCCACGAGGCGATCCACTAGCGCCAGGATCCTGAGCGGCGGTTCCCCTTCTTCGAGCAATCGACCCAGCTGCCGGAGCGCTTTGGCAGCATTCCCCGCCGCCAGCGCGTCGAGAAAACGAAAGATGCTCTGGGCTTTGCCGCGCCCGAGCACGGTCGCGATCGTCTCGAGATCGAGCTTTTCCTCGCCCGCATAGAGAGAAAGCTTTTCGAGCTCGTTCAAAAGGTGTCTCAAATCTCCACCGGACTCGGAGACGAGGTAGCGCACCGCGTCCTGTCCCAGGCGCAGCTTGCGCTCTCTCGCCTGCTCGCTCACCCAGTCTTCCAGTTCCGCGGTCTTCGGTGTGTCGCATGAGATGATCGACGTTCTCTTCTCGACCTCTTTCCACGCCTTGCGTCGTTTATCCGGAGATTTCGAAAGCTCAAGCAGCAGAATCGTCTGAGGGCACGGATCGTCGAGATAAGCACGCAGCTGTTCCGATTTCTCGAGGAGCTTCTGCGCTCGCTTGACGATCACGAGCCTTCGGCCGCCGAGCATGGGGAGCAGATTCGCTGACATCACCACATGGGCGCCGTCGGTCGCCTCACCGTCGAAACGGTCGAGGTTGAACGGCGTTTCCCCCTCCCCAAGAACGTGGCGCTTTATCTTGGCGACGGCCAGCTCACGAAGAAGGTCTTGCTCGCCCATGATGACGTAGACGGGCTCGAGCTTCCCCTGATCGAGGTGCGCAACCAGCCGGTAATATGAGAGCTTCACGCTGCCCTGCGCTCAGAAGGCCTCGAGAATGCTGCTCACGAGCGATTTCGCGAACTCCTCGGCCAAGCGCTGCATCGTCAAACCTTCCTGATCGAAGAAGTCTTCCTCGTCCTCTCCGATTTCGTAGTCATCCCGAAACTGGAAGCTGCTGCTCTGCCAGATCACATTGTCAGCGACGAGATCCTTGAACTCGACTTGGGCGCGGATGACGACAGTGTAAGTCGCCGCCTGGCTCGAAGAAATCTCGGTGTTGCCACCTTCGAGCACCGAGGGCGCCGAGTTGAAGGACACGATGACACCGTTCAGCACCGCATCCGCTCCGGCAGTCTCGGGTTGGATTTTGTAGCGGCCACGGGCGTTGAACTCGTCGACAACCTTGAACGTGACGATCTCTTCGATGGCTATTTGATCGCTCCGGTTCTCGAATGTGGGGATCGCTACTACGGCAATATAGTCGGGAAGGAAATTTCCCTTTCCCGCCAGGCTGTAGCCGCAGCCGCTCAACGTGATCGAAAGAGCGCCCAACAGAGCTATCCGCAAAACTCTCATAACGTTACTCCTGGTGTAGCTCGGCGGCGACACGCGGAACGGCAACCACGTTGACGAGGCGATTCGGAACGACGATCACTCGTTTGAGCTCCATGCCATCCAGCAGCCCTTTGATCTTTTCGTCCTCGAGTGCGAGCCGTCTGACTTCGTCCTCTGCTTGATTGACGGGAAGTGTCAGCCGGCTGCGCACTTTGCCGTTGACTTGGACGACGAGCGTGATGGTCTCCTCGGCGGCAACCTCCCGATCGTAGACCGGCCACGTTGTCGACACGAGACTTTTTCGGTTTCCGAGGACCTGCCATAGCTCTTCCGTGACATGGGGCGCGAAGGGGTTCAGCAGAAGAATCACGGTCTCTGTCGCTTGGCGAATCACTTTCCAAGTGTCCGAGCGATGAGGGCGTGGATCTATCGACTTGTGGAGCTCGTTCACGAGCTCCATGATCGCCGCGATAGCCGTATTCAAGTGAAGCCGCTCTTCGATGTCGCGAGTCACCCGCATGATCGTCTGATGCGTCTTGCGGCGGAGAGCCGTCTCGCCCTCGTTCCACTCTTCGTTTCCTTCAATCGGAGACGTGGAGCAGAGCGCATCTTTCTCGTTCTCGACGAAACGCCACACCCTTTGGAGAAATCGCGAGGGTCCTTCCAGACGCTGATCGGTCCAGTTGACTTCCTTTTCCGGCGGCGCCTCGAAGAGCATATAGAGCCTCACGGTGTCGGCCCCGTATTTATCGATGAACGTTTTCGGGTCGACGACATTGCCCTTGTTCTTCGACATCTTCGCCCCGTCTTTGATGACCATGCCTTGTGAAAGCTGGGTCATCACCGGCTCGTCGAACTCGACGAGGCCGAGGTCGCGCATCATCTTCGTCCAGAAACGGCAGTAGATCAGATGCAGGATCGCGTGCTCGATGCCCCCAATATATAGGTCGATGGGAAACCAATAGGACACGGCTTCAGGCGAAAACGGCATGTCCTCGTTCTTCGGATCGACATAGCGATAGAAGTACCACGACGAGTCCACGAAAGTGTCCATCGTGTCGGTCTCACGCCGCGCCGCGCCGCCGCATTCGGGACAGGTCGCGTTCACGAAGTCTTCGTTCTCGCCGAGAGCCGAGCCACCCTTGCCGGTGATCGTGACGTCGCGCGGGAGAATAACGGGGAGCTCGGCTTCCGGCACCGGCACCACGCCGCACGGACCGCAATAGACCATTGGAATCGGAGTCCCCCAGTAGCGCTGGCGGGAGATACCCCAATCACGAATCCTGTACGTAATGGCCGCTTTGCCAAAACCGGTATTTTCCGCATGTGCCGTCATCGCCGTGATGGCTTCTTTGGAAGGAAGTCCGGTGAACTCGCCCGAGTCTACGACGGTCCCGTAATCCGAGAAGGCCGTTTCGAGGGGGTTGTCGTCGGCAGCGTCCTCTCCGACTGGAGCCGATTGGATCACCGGACGGATCGTCAGCCCGTACTTCTTCGCGAAAGCGAAGTCGCGTTCATCATGCGCCGGCACCGCCATGACCGCACCGGTGCCATAATCCATTAGCACGTAATCCGCGACCCAAATCGGCACCCTCTCGCCGTTGAACGGGTTGACGGCGTCGTGCCCCGTGGCCACGCCGGTCTTCTCTCGATCTTCCGCCAAGCGTGTTTCTTTATCCTCGGCCTGAGCCTTTTCGACATAACTCGCGACTTCCGGATTCGTGGAGGCGAACCGCGCCGCTAGAGGATGCTCGGGTGCCAGCACGACGAAAGTCGCTCCATAGATGGTGTCCACGCGTGTCGTAAAGACACGAATAGACTCCGAGCCATCCGGAACCGCGAAATCGATCTCGGCCCCTTCCGAGCAGCCGATCCAGTTTTTCTGGAGCGTGAGCACCTTGCCCGGCCAGCGGTCCATGGAATCCATCGCGGCCAGAAGCTCGTCGGCATAGTCGGTGACCTTCAAGAACCACTGCTCGAGCTCTTTTTGAACGACTTCGGCCTCGCAGCGCCAGCAGCGCCCATCGACGACCTGCTCGTTCGCAAGAACGGTCTTGTCCACCGGACACCAGTTCACCGATGCCATCTTCCGATAGGCCAAGCCGTTCTTCCACATCTGGATGAAGAACCACTGATTGAAGCGGTAATATTGCGGATCACAAGTCGCAAACTCACGCGACCAAGCGTATGAAAAACCCATTTGCTTCAGCTGGGTCGACATGTGCTCGATATTCTCGAGCGTCCACTCCTCGGGATGTTTCTCGTTCTTGAGCGCCGCGTTCTCTGCAGGAAGCCCCAGCGCGTCCCAACCGATGGGATGCAGCACATTGAACCCGCGCATCCGCTTGAAGCGCGCCACCGCGTCTCCGATCGAATAGTTGCGGACATGCCCCATGTGGATGTTCCCCGAAGGATAAGGAAGCATCTCCAAAACATAATATTTGGGCCGCTTCGGGTCTTCGCGAACCTCAAAAGCCTTGCTATCGAGCCACTTCTTCTGCCATTTCCGCTCGATCCCCTCGAAGTCGTAAGTCGTCATCCTCTCCTCAAAACCAATCTAAACGGTCGCATGTAAAAAACGGAAGTTCATGTTAGCACAGCTCCCAACCCTTGCCCGCCGAAGCCTTGGCGACGGCGGACGTCCTCTCCAGAGGACTCGTTCCGTCTCGTTTGGGAGACATCCGAGAACGCACTCTCGAGGCATCGGCACACTATCTCCCTTGATTGCGTACACTTACACACCCCAAAGAGATTGGCATCCGTCCTGCTAGGAAGAGTTCGTAGATCGAGGCTCGGGCCCAGACTTCTTGGCTGGCGCATTCTTGACCGGGGTCCGGGTCCTCGATAAAGGCATAGAATCGGACGGAGTTGATCGTGGGTTCTAGGACGACATCAATGGCATCGGGGGCGGGCTGATATTGGCTTTGGCTCAGGCGGCGAGTGTAGCCAAAGTTTTGGAACGCCTCCTGGCGGCATCGAGAGGTCTTTGACCCACTAAGGGACGGGCGGTGGCTTTCGGGCCATCGCCTTTCCACTTCGTCGTCACACTCCCTCCAAGCTTTCGATCGCCTCACGAATCACATCAGCCTGCTCGTCGTCCAGTGGAAGCTCGAGCGTTTGCTTGAGCACGGCGACCGCTTCATCCGGCCGCTCGAGCCGCTCGAGAAGCGCTGCAAGGTTCAGGAAAGCGGGAACAGAGCTAGGACTCTTGCGGATGGCCTCCCGATAGGCGCGCTCGGCACCCGCATCGTCCTCGAGAGCTTCCGACACCACCGCGAGCGAGAAGGACGCGCCTTCGTAATCCGGGTCGCGCCCGAGAAGCGCCACGAGAGCCTCGCGCGCTCCTACATAGTCTTCAGAGCTATGAAGAGCAATCGCGAAGTTGAAGGCCGCACCGTCATGCGGCTCGTCACGCTCGACGAGCGGACGCAAAAGCGTAACCGCCTCGACAAAGCGCTGCTCGGCCAACCTCACGGCACCCAGATTGAACGCGGCGTCCTCGTCCGATGGCTGCTTTTCGTACGCCTGCTCGAACGCCGCAACAGCCGCTTCCAGATCGCCGAGACGGTAAGAAAGGCCTCCGAGCGCGAGCAGAATCTCGAAATTATCGTTCGTGCAGTGCGACGCGTGGCGCAAGTTCTCCCGCGCGGCCTCCGCCTCACCGATCCTCTCGAGCCACTCGGCAAGCGCCATGTTGGCTTCCCGGTGATCGCGATCGATCTCGAGAACCGTCTCGAAATGCTTCGCGGCCGCTTCCTCGTCACCCTCCTCCTTGACGATCAGGCCCATCACATAGTGCGCATCCAGGAGCGTGTCGTCACGATCGAGCGCATTCTCGATACGCAGGCGCGCGGCCTTGAAGTTCCCCATCCGGAGGTAGGCGATAGCAGCTTGCAGGAGAACTGTCGGCTCCTTGACCCGCGTCTCTCGCCGCAAGCCCATCATGCCGAGGGTCGATTCGAGCTCCCGCGCCGCTTCCTTCGGGCGCCCCACTTTGAGGTAAGCGAGTGCTAGGTGATAGCGATAATCGGGAACGTCGCGGTCGAGCGCCGCGGCCTGGGAAAGGAGCTCAACCGCCCGCCCGTAATCGCCGGCGTTGTAGAGTTCAACGCCTTCCGCGTAGAGCCCCCCAGCACGATCTGCTTGCACGCCGGTGAGCGCGAGCACGGACAAGAGGAGGAATCTAGGCCACACATTGCAATATACACCAGCATTCAGGATTAGAGTGTGCATATGGGAACCTTTCAGAATCCGCGGCTTCGCTTGCGAATAGAGACCTTTCGGATTGTGAGGCACCCGACGTCGACGTGAGCGACCTCGTTTCCATGCTCATCAAAAGCCATCCGCGAGGCGCAAGGTGTGATCGGGGTGTCATGGCTACCACTGCGCCGAGCACCGTGTATGCTCACATCACGAAAGTATCGGAAGTCTGCGGCGGAGAGCCTGTCTCGACGGCACTCGCATCCGCGTGATGGACATCGTCGCCCTGGAGCGCGAAGGCTATGTCCCCGAAAAGATGCTCACGCGTTCGCTGTGACACTACCGCTGCTGGTCTTTGGTGCGCTATCACTTCTTCGCCGGGAGCCGTCCTCGACCTCCGGGATCTGGAAGTTCCTCTGCCTCGGCGGGCCGGATTGTTGCTCGAGAAGCTCCTGACGGAGCGTGTGGCGGAGAAGGGCGCCCGCGATCTGTTGGTGGTCGTAGGTCTTCTCGTGGTGATGCGCGAGTCCGATTTCGACGAGCTCGACGAAGAGTTCGTCCAACTGGGCTGAGCTCCGTTATGCTATTCGCTCAAACTTGACGGTCTTGTCCCTCATGCAGGATATGGACCGCATGCCGGACCCGAAGGGCCAAAGGCCGCGTATCGCAGAGCTACTTGCCTGACTCCAGGTGCAGGAAGTCGAGAGCTCGTGAGAGACGGACTTCACACACAGGCTCGGAGGGTGCGTGCTCGCGCCTCTGTCCGGGCGTGGGAGGTGGCGATCGCCATATCGTTCCCTTTATTCTGCACAAGGGCGAGGTCGATGCCTCCGCGGTGTTTGCCAGCTCCGAGCACATGCGCAAGGAATCTTTTTTGAAATATTCTTCCTCCCCACCCGACTACAGGGTAGATGAACGCCGTAGTCAGCAACGCGATGGCTGATCAGCAGAACGCCGAGATTGAGAGGACCGTGCGAACGGAGCGCGCGCGTCTTTTCAATTTCATCCGGAAGCGCGTGCGTCACGAAGACGACGCCGAAGACATTCTGCAGGACGTCTTGTGGCAGTTCATCGAGGCGTATCGCCGCCTGGAAACGATCGAGCGCGTGACCTCTTGGCTGTTCCAAGTGGCGCGGAACAAGATTGCGGACAGCTACCGAAAGAAAAGCCCGGTGCAAACCGTGGCACATGGTGGAGAAGCCATCGAGGTCGATCTCGAAGACATCCTTCCGGATTTTTCCAAAAGTCCTGAGGAGCTGGTCATACGTGACGCCATCTGGACTGAGCTCGAGGCCGTGGTGGACGACTTGCCGCAATCGCAACACGATGTCTTCATCTCGCACGAATTCGAGGGGATGAGTTTTCGGGAAATGTCGGAGCTTACTGGTGAGACGGAGAACGCGCTGCGTTTGCGGAAGCACTACGCAGTGCGGTCGCTGCGCAGGCGGCTCGAATCGCTGTACAACGAAATATAGAGGGGGAAGGAATGAAACGATACTGGATGGTCAAAGGCACCAAAATGTTGGTCCTCTTCGCGGGGTTTGTTCTGCTTGCCAGCGTCGCGGTGATGCTTCTCTGGAATGCACTGATCCCTGCGATCTTTGATGGAGCGCAAATTACCTTGCTCCAAGCGCTGGGCCTTTTGATCCTGACGCGCATCCTCGTCGGCGTTACCGGCAGAGGCTCCGGTATGCACCGAGGCGGGCGCTGGCGCAAGCGCTGGGAATCGAAGATGGCGAGCATGAGCCCGGAAGAACGAAAGAAGTGGAAAGAAGAAGTGGGGCGCCACATGTGCTGGAGCGGAAGCGATGATTTAGCCGACGGACCGGCCAAAGAGCCGGCGCTCAGGGACGCGAGCGAACCGTGACGACCTTAAGAGCGCTGTCGCTTCGGCGAATAGCGCACCCGATCTTCTCGAGCGACGAGTGCGTCCGACAGGATTCAGCTATCGTCACTCAGCTCGTTCAGGACTTTGTGGACCATTGACGATGTGGGTAAGTTCAGAAGTTCTTCGGGGCTCACCCACTTCCTTTTGCCGATCCTCGGCGGGCGGCTCTCGAGCTTGGCGGCATAAGCCCTCAGGTCGATGCGGCGGTTCATGATGCTGTGCTTGACTTTCGCCAGCTCTCGGCCCGGCGTCAGGGCCAGTCCATATTTTTCCTGAGCCTCGCGGGCGAGGACGGCGCGCGGGTCTTCTCCGTCGCGATATTCGGCTTCCGGAAACTCCCACATGTTTTTCATGAGCTCGACGGCCTCTCGTCGATAGACCAGCAGCTTTCCTTTCTCCTCGATAACGGCAGCGGCGAGAGTGACTCGGACGCTTTTCTTCAAGGGCGGGAGCTCAGGTAGCGTTTGCTCGAGGCCCAGGCGCTTTGCAGCGCACGCATCGCGCAGCGGGCAGATGACACAACGCGGATTTCTCGGCAGGCAAACGAGAGCACCGAGCTCCATCAGAGCTTGATTGAATTCCGAGATCGAGCGTTCGGGGAGGATCTCCGTCGCTAGCTCCCACAAGCGCCGCTTGCTCTCCCCTTGTCTCGGGTTCCCGTACACTTCGCACACGCGCGACAAGACGCGCGCGACGTTCCCATCTAAGATGGGTGCTCGAACGCCGAACGCAATCGAGACGATGGCGCCGGCCGTGTATCGCCCGACACCTGGCAGCCGCAGCCAGCCGGCCACGTCTTCCGGAAAGCGACCGCCGAGCTCGAAGACGATGGTTTTCGCGGCCGCGTGGAACGCGCGCGCCCGTCGGTAATAGCCCAGTCCCGACCACAGGGCGAGCACTTCCTGCTCCGTTGCGTTCGCGACCGCGTCGACGTCGGGCAAGTGCTCGATGAAACGCTCGAAATAAGGGATCACCGTTCGTACTTGGGTCTGCTGGAGCATCAACTCCGAGAGCCAAACCCGGTAAAGGTCGGGATGGTCGCGCCAAGGGAGCTTTCGCTGGTGACGCCCATACCAACGCAAGAGTCCCGAAAAACGCCCCCGAGCCGTTTTCACGGGGGCATCGTATCAGGAACAGCGTTTGCATTCGGCTCCTGGCCAGCGCTATTCTGGGATGCGATTATGAGTCAAATTCAGCTGGGCGAGCGCTATGTGGACCTTGGCGTCAAAGCCATCGACCAGGATGACCTCGAAAAGGCCCTCCGGCACCTGAATCGCGCGATATCTCTGAACCCGGAATCCTACCTCGCATATTACAACCGGGGCGTGGTTTACGACCTGCTGGGGCGCCTGGAAGACGCTCTGGCCGACTATGAGAGGGCTGTGAAAGTTCAGCCGAACCATCTCGCATCGCTCCATAATCGCGCCGTGATCCTGCGCGAATTGGGCCAGCCCGAGGCCGCCATCAAAGGCTTCAACGAGGTTTTGCGCTTCGAGCCGGATAGCAGCGACGTGCTCTATAACCGCGGGGCCGCACTCGCGGATTTGAAGCGTTGGCCGGAGGCCCTGCGCGACTTCGACCACGCCATCGCGGCGTCTCCCGATAAGATCGATGCCCGTATCGCCAAAGGTAATGCCTTTTTGGAGCTCAGCAAGATTGATGAAGCGCTAGGTGTCGCGGACGACTTGATCGCGATGGAGTCGGGCTCGGTCGAAGGCCACGTTCTCAAAGGTCTCGCGCGCTTCGACGCGGGGAAAGAAGAGCTTGCGATCGGCGAGTTCACCAAAGCGCTCGAAACGACGCCCGATGACCACGGCGCTCTTCTTCAACGCGGCATCGTCTTTCTTCAGCTCGGCCGCAATGAAACAGCTATCGAGGATCTCAAATACGCGCTGAAGAATCATCCGGATTGCGACGAAGCTTTCTACCACCTCGCGATTGCTTACGCGCAGCTAGGCCAGCCGGATGCGGCTATTGATGCCCTGCAAACGGCCATCGATATCGACCCGCCGCGGCGCGTCGAAGCCCAAAAAGCCGCCGAGTTCGAGCCGTTGCGAGCGGAGCCCCGGTTCAAAGCAGTTGTCGCGGGCAAGCGGGGACGACGCAGTTGAGCTCGGAGCGGGCGGAACAGGCAGAACCGGTCGAATCAGCGACGCGCGCCGCACATGAGCCCATCGATCCTGACGTTCTCATAAGAACCTGCCCGAACTGCTCGTCGCGTCTCGAAGAAAGCCGATGCAAGTTGGTTTGTCCGCGGTGCCACTATTTCATGAGTTGCTCTGATTATTTCTGATTATTATTGATTAGTATCGAGCGACCACTACTCCGCTAGCAGTTGCTTTGCTAGGCGCTGGTAGTATTTGACGGCGTCCTGGGCTTCTTCCTTGCCAATTTTTTCGGCGTTGGTGTGGGCGTCGTGGATCGAGCCTGGACCCAATAGCAGTGGTTTTCCCAGGTTGGTTAGAGCGGGGATGTCGGTTCCGAATGATACGGGAGCGAGGTCGAAGCCGTCCACGGTTTTGCACTTTACGGCGTCGGCACTTGCAATCACTTCGTAGGTCAGCTTCGAGTGTTTCGTCAGGATCTTGTCTAGTTTTTTCTGGACGTCGTTCACGTTGCCTACGACTCGGATGAAGACGTCGGATTCGGCCTCGGGGGCAAACACGTTGGCGGCTAGGCCGCCGTGGATAGTACCGACATTCACCGTTGCTTCTCCCAGCAGGTCGCTCTTGCCCCAGTCTTCGGCGCGTATGTCGGTAAGCGCGTCGAGCAAGTGGGCGATGGCGGATTCTCCCAGCTGCGGGTAGGCGGAGTGAGCCGCTTTGCCGCTCGCCTTCAGACGGAACTTGAGGCCACCTTTGTGACCGCTCGCCATGCGGTTCTCAGTGGGCTCGCCGACCACGACATGCTCGCTCTTCCACTCGTCCTTGTTGGCGGCCAAGGCGCCGGCGCTATCGACTTCTTCGCCGACAACGAAAAGCATTCCGATCTCGCGGATGCCCTCCTCGCGGAGAGCCACCGCGGCGAGCACCATGCAGGCAAGGATCCCCTTGGCGTCGCAGGAGCCGCGGCCATAGATGTACTCGTCATCCTCAGAGCTCTCGTAGAACGGCGGCACGGTGTCGATATGGGTGTTGAAGATGAGGCGCGGGGACGCTCCATCGCTGAGCGCGTAGACGTTAAAGCGCTCCGCAGCGACCTCTTGTAGACGCACCGAGAAGCCGCGACTCGCTAGATCTTTTTCTAGAAAGCGTGCGACGTCGGCTTCACCGCCCGAGATGGACGGGATGTCCACGAGACGCCTGATATAAGCGTTGAGCTCGCTCATTTTCGCTTCTTCTTGGCCTTGGCCTTCGAAGCTAGCATGACGGTTCGGCCCTCCGGATCGGTGGTCGTGACCACGCGGTCACCCCACGGCATTTCCACCGGCGGACCGGCAAATGCCGCGCCTCTTTCGAGGAGCTGAGCATGAGCGCGGTCGACATCCTTGACCTCGAAATACAAAGTCGGCTCGCGAGGCTGCGGCTGCTCACCCCGCATATCCGGATGCGGGGGCATGAACCCCATCGTGGATTGGGGAGACGTTCTCACGAGAAGATAGTTCAAGCCTTCTTCATCACTCGTCTCAGTGGGAAGCTCTAGAATCCCGCCGTAAAACTTCTTGAGCTGGTCGACTTTGTAAGTCATGAAATCGATATGCTGCGACGCGATCGCAAGTGCGCTAGCTCGCCGCCGTTTCGGCGTTTTCTTGGTTGTCTTTTTCCCGGCTTTCTTCGTCTTCTTGGCGGCCGTCTTCTTTTGGGCCTTCTTAGCCACGGTTCACTTCCTAGCCTCACGCAGACTCGACCAATAGGCGCCGTGCGCCTGACGCACTTCACGAACGAGATCCTCGGCGGCCCTTCCGAAATCCGCGGCCTGCGGCGTCTGTTCACCGGTCATTACCGCGAGCGTTGCGACGATCGACTTCTCGAGCGCGTGCAGGTCGTAACCCCCTTCGAGCGCGAACACGACCTTGCCCTCACAGGTGCTCCTCGCGAGCCGTAGAATCTCCTGCGTGATGCCACCGTAGCCATCCCGTGTGAGATTCATACCGCCGAGCGGGTCGTCTCGATGAGCGTCGAAACCCGCGGAGACGAGGACGAGCTCGGGCGCGAACTCGAGTCCGACCGGAACCACGACATCGCGAAAGACGCGTAGAAATTCGGGGTCTCCCATCCCGGGTGGCATCGGTACGTTGAGCGTGAATCCCTCGCCTTCCTCTTTGCCGATCTCCCCCAACTCGCCTGTGCCCGGATAAGCTCCGGACTGGTGGGTCGACACAAACAGGACTTCCGGTGATGTATAGAACACTTTTTGCGTCCCGTTTCCATGATGGACGTCGAAATCGAGGATCAAGATTCTCTTGAGCTGATACCTTTTCTGCGCATATTGGGCCGCGATGGCGACGTTGTTGAAAACGCAAAAGCCCATCGATTTGTCGGGCTTGGCGTGATGTCCCGGCGGCCGAGGAAAGGCAAAAGCGTTTTGGACCACCCCGTCCATGACCGCCTCGGTCGCCGTCAGCACCGAACCCGCGGCGAGGTGCGCCACATTCGCCGTGTCCGGGGATGTGACGGTGTCCGAGTCCAAATGGGTGCGTTTTTGTCCAGCGGATTCGAGGACCTCTTGATATAGGCGGTCCCAATGCACGAGCAGAATCTCTTCCCGCTCTGCGTTGCGCGGTGGGAGTAGTTTGAGCTTCTCCGGCAGCGAGGGGTCGCGAAGAGCACGCGCGACCGCATCGACACGACCCGCCGATTCCGGGTGGCCTCTGCCGGTATCGTGTTTCTTGAAGTCTTCAGTGAAAACGACGCCTGTCGTCATATTTTCACCTCTTGACCCTTAGGACGGCATTTGGCCATGTGCGTTTCAAGCTCGATAGTGCCGACAGTGCTTCCATTTATGCTAGGTAGCGCTTGAGCAACAATGCGCCGTTGGTCCCCCCGAATCCGAACGAGTTCGAAAGAGCGTATTCGAACGAGAGCTTCCGAGCCTCGTTGGGAACGTAATCCAGATCACAATCGGGGTCCGGATTCTCATAGTTGATCGTCGGGGGCACGATTTGTTCTTTCAGTGCGAGGGCGCTAATCCCGGCTTCGAGCCCCCCGGCGCCTCCGAGAAGGTGGCCCGTCATGGACTTGGTCGAGCTTACCGCTAACTGTTCCGCGTGGTCGCCGAACAATGTCCGGATCGCCAGGGTCTCGGTGCGGTCGTTATAGGCGGTGGACGTGCCATGCGCGTTGACATATCCGACGTCGGCCGGCGAGATTCCGGCATCGGCTATCGCGTTCTCCATAACGCGCCGCGCGCCGTCCCCGGTCTCGGACGGTGTGGTCATGTGAAAAGCGTCGGAGCTCATGCCATAACCCACGAGCTCCGCATGGATCTCCGCGCCACGCGCCCTAGCACCTTCGAGCTCCTCGAGCACGAGGACGCCGGCACCTTCACCGACGACGAAGCCGTCACGGTCCTTGTCGAAGGGGCGTGAAGCCCGCTCCGGCTCGTCGTTGCGGACCGAGAGCGCTTTCATGGCCGCGAAGCCCCCGATACCCATTGGCGTGATCGCAGCTTCGGACCCGCCAGCGATCATCGCGTCCGCATCGCCGCGCTGGATGATCTTCATCGCGTCGCCGATAGCATGGGTGCTCGCCGAGCAAGCGGTTGCGGTCGCGGAGTTGGGCCCTTTGGCCCCGAAGCGGATCGAGACGTGGCCCGCCGCGAGATTGATGATGGTCGCCGGGATGAAGAAAGGCGAAATGCGACGAGGGCCGCCTTTCAAAAGGGCGGAATGCTCTCGCTCGATGGTGCCGAAGCCGCCAATACCGGAAGCGATGAAAACACCCACGCGGTCGGCATGGTCTTCTTCTATCAAGAAACCCGAATCTTCCATCGCAAACTCGGATGCCGCCAGCGCGTATTGGATAAAGGCGTCCATCTTCTTGACGTCCTTTTGGGGGATGAAGCGTAGAGGATCGAAATCCTTGACCTCACCGGCAATACGCACGCTGAAATCGGACGCGTCGAAATGGGTAACGGGCCCGATCCCCGACCTGCCCGCAAGCAAACCGTCCCACGTCTCCCTCGTGCCGAGCCCAAGAGCCGAAACGAGCCCAACACCCGTAATGACCACTCTACGACTCAAAAATCCTCCGCCGCCAAACTGAAGGCCGTATGCTGACTAACACCGAAAAACAGACCAACTACTTGCCGTGCTCGGTAATGTAGGATATCGCATCTCTGACGCGGGTGATCTTCTCCGCGTCTTCGTCAGGGATCTCGACACCAAACTCCTCCTCGAGCGCCATGACGAGCTCCATTTGGTCGAGAGAATCCGCGCCGAGGTCATCGACGAAGGAAGCCTCCTCCGTGACCTGATCGTCGGTAACGCCGAGCTGCTCGATGATGATGCCTTTGACTTTATCTGGAATCTTACTCATGAAATCCTCCTCACATGTATAAACCGCCATTGACTTGCAAAACCTGTCCTGTAACGTAGCTCGCACCTTCGGACGCAAGGTACAAGACCGCCGCGGCCACATCCGAAGCTTGGCCGATGCGCTTCATCGGGATCGCCTCGCGGAGCGCCTCCGTCGCGCTTTGTGGAAGCTCCCGAGTCATATCGGTCTCGATGTAACCAGGGGCAATCGCATTCACCGTCACGTTTCGAGAAGCAACCTCTCGGGCGAGTGCCTTCGTAAAACCCAAAATCGCGGCCTTGGACGCCGCATAGTTGACCTGCCCCGCATTCCCCGTGAGCCCGACAACAGAGCTCATATTGATGACACGTCCAGATCGCTGGCGAATCATAGGCCGGAGAACCGCCTGGCTGCAATAGTAGAGCGCGTTGACGTTCGTCGCTATGACCGCGTCCCACTCTTCCGGCTTCATCCGCATGAGCAAGTTGTCTCGTGTGATCCCCGCATTGTTGACGAGAATGTCGATGCGCGCATGCTCCTCGAGAACCGATTTGATTACGCGGACTACGGCCTCGCGGTCGGAAACGTCCATCGCGAGACCTTGGGCGCCGGAGCCAAGCTCTTCGGCAGTCTCCCGTGCGCGAGCTTCGCTGCGCCCAGTGAGCACGACGCGCACACCGCGCTCTACCAAGGCAGCGGCAATCGCGCGTCCTATGCCACGAGAGCCACCGGTAACAAGAGCGAGCTTTCCATCCCACTCAGACAAGGCTCGCCTCCGTCAAGCGTTTCACGCCCTCGGACGAGCTCACCGCGAGCGTGTCTGCATTCTTGACGATCTTCCTCACGAGCCCGGAAAGAACTTTGGAAGGCCCGACTTCCACGAATCGATCGACGCCGGCAGAGGCCATGGCTTCGATGATTGCCTCGAAGCGAACGGGTGAGACCACTTGTCGCACGAGCGCATCACGCGCCGCAGCCCCGGAAGTGATGGGCTCCGCGTCGACGTTCGTAAAGAGGGGCACATCGAGATCTCGAAACGCTGTGCTCTCTAAATCCTTGGCGAGCTCGAGCGCGGCGGGCTTCATGAGGGTCGAATGAAAGGGCGCGCTCACCGCGAGCGGCAGAGCCCTGCGCGCGCCGCGCTCTTTGGCAAGCTTGCAGGCACGATCGACGGCCTCTCTGTGTCCCGCAATGACGACTTGCCGCCCGCTGTTCAAATTGGCGGGCTCGACCACTTGTCCCTCCGCCGCGTCGCGACAAAGGGCTTCGACATCATCGACCACGAGCCCAAGAATGGCCGCCATCGCGCCGACGCCCACGGGCACCGCGTCTTGCATGTATCGCCCACGCTTTCTCACGAGCGTGACCGCATCCGAAAGGCTCAAACTTCCCGCAGCCACGAGAGCCGAATATTCGCCGAGACTGTGCCCAGCGACGTAGTCCGGCTCGATACCGGCGCCACGCAAGACTTCCCAAAGGGCGATACTCGTCGTCAAGATCGCGGGCTGCGTATTTTCCGTGAGCTTGAGCGCCTCGTCCGGGCCTTCGAAACACAGCTTCTGCATCGAGAAGCCGAGCGCTTTGTCGGCCATCTCGAAAACCCGACGCGCCTCGTCGTACTTCTCGAATGCGTCCTTCCCCATCCCGGTCTCTTGCGAGCCTTGTCCGGGAAAGAGGAGCGCAACTTTACCTTCTCCGCTCATCGAAGCATGCCTTCCTTGGTACCGTGGGCCACTTGGATTCGACCGAGAGAAACGGGCAGGATGCGGCGCGGCGCTACTACTACCCCAACCCCTTGGCAAAGGCGGGCAGGCTCAGGCTCAACAGCTCGAGCACTAGTAGTGTGAAGCACAACTCCGCACCACAAATCTCGGGCCGTTTTGCGCGCTGCCAGCGTTGCGTGCTCCTCGTGATATCCAGATATGATTTCGTCGAAGCGCCTTGGCACGCAAAATGACCTCGGGCTTGGCGGCACGGACTTGTGCTTCGAAGTATTATAGCTCTTTGACTTCCATCACTTGGGCACCCTTGTAGTACCCACAGTTCGAACACACTCGGTGCGGATGTTTGGCTTGGTGGCAATGCGGGCACTCGGAGAGCGGCTTCAAGACGAGCGCGTCATGTGCCCGGCGTTTACCTCGCCGGCTCTTCGAATGTCTTCTCTTGGGGTTTGCCATTTTCGAATAATCTCCTTTGTCGGGCCTGCGGCTCCAAGCTCACAGGTCGAGCAAGTCGCTCAATGCCTGCCATCTCGGGTCAGTATCCGCTCGCACGCAACTGCAGCTAGCCGCGTTGCGATTGACCCCGCAGTCGGGACACAAGCCTTTGCAATCCGGTTTGCAAAGTGGCTTCATCGGAAGTGCAAGAACGATCTGCTCCCAAGCTACGTGCGACAGGTCGATCTGGTCATCTCGATAGAAGCTCACTGAAAGCTCGTTTTCACCCAAACCGCGGTCGTCCTCCCCTGCCGGAGCGACGTTTTTGGATTGAGGCAAGTAAAGAAGGTCCAAATTCTCGCCAACCTCTATTTCGAACGGAGCGAGACACCGATCGCAAGCGAGCTCGATATGATCCGCTACGACGCGACCCGACAGCCGAAATGCTTGCTCGTCATGATCCGTTCTCGCGATGTGACCGATAACGCGAGCGGGCTCCGCTAGCCGAAACGCCGACGCCGCAGTGCCTTCGCCCGGGAAGATTACCGCGTTGTCAACGGCTTGCCCCTCCATCGACACGTTCTGCAAATCGACTAACACATTGAGCCCCTTACGTTAAGCCGTGAATTATAGCACGCGAGCTTGCCCCGTCAACAGAGGTGAACAAAAAGCAAACAAAAATAACAAGAGAGCGATAAGGGCTACTCTTTTTGCTCGTTTTGCTCCTTTTGCCCGTCCTGCTTGCCAGCGGGCTCGAGATTCATATAGTTGCCGAATTGCCGGTTTCCACTGATCGTGGAGATGGCGTGCTTGAAAAGCATCTGATCCACCCCGCCACTTTCCAGGATGATGGCAAAGCGATCGAAATTCTTGATTCGTCCGCTCAGCTTGGCCCCGTTCACGAGATAAATGGTCAGATTGATCCGCTCTCTCCGCACGTGGTTCAGGAAGGCATCTTGTACGTTAGGGGCCTGTTTCTGCATGAACTGTCTCCACATTCTGGCCGGCCGGCCGAGGCCGAGCTCCTGCCCAAGATATTGCAGCACCGCATCCTGGACGGAAGCATCGTCTCCGCTGCCACCAAACCACTCGACGCCCTCTTCGCGACGGAACCACGTCATCTGCCGTTTCGCATATTGCGTCGTCGCAAGAGTTATGGCCTTGGCCAAGCGAGCCTCGTCGAGCCCTCCCGCGAGATAGTCGATGGTCTCGCGATAGCCAATGGCTTTGAACGCCGGTAGGCTCTCGCCATGCTCACGGCAAAGCGCGCGCACTTCGTCGACGAAGCCCCTCGCTAACATCTTTTCGACTCTCCTTCCGATTCTCTTTTCGAGCTCCTCGCGGCTCAGCCTCAGGCCGACTAGTATAACTTGGAACTCCGCCAGCGGGCTCTGACGTGCGCCCATGAGCTTGCTCATTGGCTGACCGCTTTCCAACTGCACTTCGAGCGCCCGGATGATCCGGACGCGATCGTTCGGATGGATCCGCTCTGCAGAGGCGCGGTCCCAGCGCTCTAGAATGCGATGCAAGCGCTTCGTGCCTCGCCGCTCGGCGATCCTGGTGAGACGCTCGCGAATCTCCGGCGAGCGACCAGGGCCTTCGAACAGCCCCCGACGCAGCGCGCGCAGATATAGGCCGGTTCCGCCAACCACGACCGGGAGCTTCGTTCTTCTTGCGATGTCTTCGATGACCGGCACTGCCAGCTTGATGTAATCCGCCGCCGAAAACTCTTCGTCGGGCGGTACCTGGTCGACGAGATGATGAACGATGCCGCCTCGCTCACCCGGCGCAACCTTTGCCGTACCGATGTCGAACTGTTTATAAATCTGAAGCGCGTCGCAACCGACGATTTCACCTTCGAGCTCACGCGAAATTCGGATCCCGAGATCGCTCTTGCCCGATCCAGTCGGCCCGACAACGGCTACCAACCACTTCATCGCAAAAGCCAGCGTGCGAACAGCGTTACCAGGATGAAACCGCCCACCACTACCGCCCCCACAAGCTGTGCGCGCGTGAGCTCCATGAAAGAGGAACTATCCGGCAGCCTCGTTCTGCATGTCGCGAAACATTTGGATTAGCTGGCTCTCGTGGGAGGCGCCGAGCGTTCGCTTCACCGCAAGCAGTTCAGAGTAAAGCAGCTCGTTCAACGCCGAGATCAAGCTGTCGTGACGCTCTGCTTCCGGAAAACCTTCGAGGTTGCGCTCGAGTTGGGCGGGATCGAGGGCTCCGTCCTGCCGCAAACGAACGCGCTCCAAAAGCGAGCCCGGACGCTCTTTGAGCTCTTTCAAGTACTTCTCGAGGATGATCTCGGCAATCGGACCGACTTCGTCCGACATGTGTCGGAAAAGCCGCCGAAACATTTCGTTGTAGAGCTCGACAACAGAGCTGTAATCCTGGCCGCCGTCGAGCGTTTGATCCAAAGGTGCTTGCTTCGGCCCCCGCGATTTCAATACACCGACGGCGAGAAAAGAATGCAGGACCTTTCGTGTCTCGGCTTCACCAATCTCGCTCTCTTGACATATCTCGGAGATCGCGCGCTTGCCGTCGGCGAGGTCGATGACGTGGCGCTCGTGCGGGTCGAGCTCGAGCGGCGGCTCTTTGTTCTCTCGATGAACCACCGAATCCATGGACACAAAATGCTCTCGAATGGCGCCGTTGCCGTCGGAGCGCCGGATGCCTTCGACCACGAGCTTTTCGACGTCAAGGTCGAACGTGATTTTTTCCTTCCGGGGTTGCTCGTCTTCGTCGAAATGGAAATAGCCATCTTCCCAATTGAAGATGCTCCAGACGATCTCCTTCACCTGCTGATCAATCGCCCACCAGAGATCTTTTGGCGACAAAATGCCGCTTTCGACGAGAGCTTTCCCGAGACGCTGTCCGCCCCGGATCATCTGCGAGAGGCGCAGATATTCGTCCGCGGAAATCTTCCCGGCCCGTAGCAACACTTCGCCGAGCCTGTCCTGGGTAAGGCTCGAAGCCGCGAAGACGAGCTTGCCGTCGAGAAAGTAGATGGATTTCCGCACGCCCGCATTCACGAGGGAGACGACGCCGGTGCGCTTCCCCTCCTTCAGGATCGAGAGCACCGTCGGGAGCCCGACATCGGAAAGTCGACCCCGCAAAGTGCCACGCTCCGCGGCATTGTCGGCACTCATTGCGTTGGACGAGCTCATAGGCGTCAGAAAGACTGGGTAGAACACATGCTAAGGTGTGCCTCGACCCTTGTCAACATCCGCAGACGCCGCGGCCTGGGCAGTTCGGGCGATGCGTGTGCCGGGATAGTAGTGGCTCAGGATCTGTCGATAGCCATATCCGGCCGACGCCATGCCGTAAGCCCCCACTTGACACATCCCGACACCATGCCCCCATCCGCGACCCGTGAAGACCCAGCTCTCGGCGCCGCTTCCTTTCGAACCTTGGGCGTCGAGAAAAAACAAGTTCTCGCGAATGCCCAGGGCTCGCCGAACCGCAAGCCCTTCGACGACCACCGAGCCCGAAGTCCCGATAATCTCGAGTTCGACGATGCGGCCCGAGCGCCCGTAGCGCCTCGGGCGCAGCTCCTGAACCGTTCCGACTCGGTGGCGCAGGTTCACATCGCGCGATAGGTCTTCCTTCGTTTTTCGAACCACCCAGTGAGAGAAGCGCGAGCTCCGGTCGAAGCTCGCCCCGCTCGACAGCACCACGAGTATGTCGATCCCAGAATCGTCCAAGTGAAACAAGACTTGGTCGCCAGCGAGCAGCGAGGCGCGCTCCATGTAATACACGGTCTCACCCGATTGACGGTACAAGTAGCGCACGGGTGCGAATCCGGTTGCAACAACGTTGTCCTCGTTGCCTAGACTCTCATCCGCGAGACGAATGCGGGCGCCGTCAACGCTCTCGATCGTCCCCGTGCGAAGGGGCGCCTCTCCGAACTGACTGACGAGCCGACAAAGCGTCCCCAAGATCTCGGAATGTGAGAGCGGAGTCCCTCGCGCGATCCCCTCTGCGCCCGGACGAATGAGATCACGCTGTATGGCGTAGGCTAAATGGCGACGTTCGGGATTCGAGAGGCCGACATCGGTAACGAGTCTCGAGGCGTCTAGCTCCGAGACCAAGAACGGCAGGCGCCGCTCCCAACATAGCCCGTCGGCGAGAAGCTCCGAAAGCGCGACCACATCGAAAGGACCTGCTTCGCGGATTTTCCAGCACGGCGACTGCCCAATATGAGAAATCGCGCGCTCGACCCACACGCGCACGCTTGCGGCCTTCGCCGGTCCGACGCTCTTTGCCGGAGCGATACCTAAACGCTCGAGCGTGGCGGCTTCGAGCGATAGAGGTGTTGGATTGGACGAGCTCACAAGGGCGAGGCGCGATTCGAGAAAACAGGCGCGACTCACGAGATAGGGCTCCGGGTTCGAGAAGACGTTCTCCGCGTTCTCGGTCCGACCGCCACAGGTCGACGTGTAAAGCGCATCGACGAGCGCGCCGTTATAAGTCAAGACCTCGCCCGCAGTCTCAAGGATAGCCTCGCTCGCCATGGTTTGTTCTGCCGCAACGCCGCGGTAGACCTGGCAAGCGGGCGTCGCACAGATGTCGTAGCCTTCGGCGGAGAATTCCCCCCGCCGTTTCTGAACGTAGGTGCGGGCGGCAAGGGCTTGAGCTTTGATGGCTTCTTTTTCCGGAAACACCGCGGGCGAGAGCTCCGCGGGTACGACCCCTTTCAGGTAGTCCTCCAGGTTCACGACGTTCACGACCGTGAAGAGATTCGAGCCATTCACGAAAATTTCCAAATAGCCGCGATATGGACGGCCATCGACTTCGATGAAAGCGCTCGCGGAGGCCGGCACAGCGTAGAGGATGAGCCCGCTCGTCTCGATCGCGGGCTGTCCCGAAGGCCGCAGCACGAGCGCTCGAGGACGCGCGACCCGTGACGGCTCACGGATGACGGTGATCCCTTGCAAGCCGAGCGCGTTGAGCTCGCCCGCGCGGACACGTGCGCCGCTCTCGGTGGTGAACGCGCCCACCCGCACCGCGAAACGTCCGCTTCCAGACTCGCGCCGCAAGACGATCTCATCGTCCAGCTCTTCGCGCGTGCTCGACCGGAGCGACGACGCAAGCTCTTGCGTCGGGAACGAGCCGAGCTGCAGTCGAAACACCGCTCCTTCGAGGCCGCTCGAGCGCGCGGGCTCGATGAGAACGTCTTGCGTCTCCATGAGCCGTCCCGAGCCACCGACACGGAAAGGGCGAGAAGATGTGAGCCTCAAGGCCTCGGCGCGGGCCGAGAGACCGACGCGGATCCTCGGAGCGGGAGCGAGCCGCTCCATTTCCGAGGGTGTGAGCGATATCGGGGGTGGGGGGGGTGGCAACGTGCGCACGGAGTCCGGAGCCTCCATCGCCGGTGACGACACGGACGGCGCGGATGAAGGCCCGGCCGGTGGTGGCGGCGGAACGTACGGAGCTCGGCGGACATTCTTTCCCCCGCAGGCCAAAGCCAGCGCGAGCAGGAAAAAAGGTACGCGTTTAGCCAAAGATGTCGTAGGGGCGCTCGTTGTACCAGAAAACGATGATGATATCGAAGGTCTCGTCGGGGTAGTCCGGGGGTAGCGGCAATAGATCGGCGGCTCGAATCGCACCGACAGCGATATTGTCGAACCCAACGACTCCTGAAGGAACGAGCGTCTGGTAAGAGAGGACCGTCCCGTCCCTTGCGACTTTGAAGCCAACGGCAACATGGCCGTTGTAGATGTTCGCCGCCCAGGGCATGCCGGCCCGCCAAATGCGGCCGACTTCGCTCAACATACGGCGAATCCAGGGCACGAAATTCGCGCCTTTGTCGTTGTAGTACATCGTGTTGTTGCTGTTGACAACGAGTCCGCCGTCCGGATTGTGAAACTGAGCACCCGCAAGAAAACGCCGGATATCCGTGAATTTTCCGTTCTCTCCACCTTCACCGACCGCATTTCGCGTCCGCGCCGGCGGCGGCGGGCGCCTCTGCCGCTGTCTGCGGGCTTCTGCTTCCGCTTGCTTCCGAGCTTCCTCGATGAGATCCGGTGTATGAAAAAGGAAGTCGCCGAGCGCCTCCGAATCGACGCCGCCATCAGCGACCTCGGCTCCTAGCTCTTCCTCGACGAGTCCCTCACTGTCTAGCTCGTCCTCGCCGGATTCACCGAGCTCCGCCACATCTTCCGGCGCCTCCTCTTCGGGAGTGCCTTCCGTCCCAGGATCCTCGACCTCCTCTTTCGTGTAGAACTCTTCCGTATTGCCGGACGAGTACGGCAAGTCGTTCATGACCTCTGGGCGCGTTTCCGGCACGATCATGGCTTTCGGGATAATAAGGCGATTGTCCGCCACTTGCGGCGGCTCCCTGGGCGCGGGCTGCGCCTCCGGCACGACCGGAACTGGCACGGCAGCGACCGGTGGTGCCTGCTGTTCGGGCTGGGGCTCTTCCAGGAAGAGCACGAGAGGTTTCTTGTCGACCTCAGCGACCCTTTCATTCTGGTCTGCCGGCAAGTCGAAGAACTCGTTCAAATTGGGCTCGAGCAACATGAACACGAGCAGCACGAGGTGCAAGACCGCGGAGACGCCGAAACCGGAGCGCGGATCGCTCGCGAGTGGATCCCTGTCCTCGCCGCCGTGCTCGAGAAACTCGGCGGCATCGTCAGCGTTGTCCAGCCACTGCGAGAAGAAGAAGTCGTCGGAGCGCTCCTGGGAAATGAGGTTCTCGAAGCCGCTCGCGGTTTGGCGAAACGGATGGCGCTCGTCCGACACGTACCGCTTGGGACGGAAGGGCTGGCCCCGGCGGCTCATTCCCTGCCTCATTCCAGATCCTCGTTGCACGCGCACTCCCATTCGCCAAACGGCCAACTGATTGAAGGGAAACGACCTAACGGATTATAACCACGGCCGATCCGCTGAGCAAGAAGAGCGGCACAAATTACATCCTTAACGTTGTGAGTCCTTCATCGCCTCCCTTGATCGCCTCAACGATACGTAGGGCCAGCTCGAGGGCACGTGTGCCGTCCGCCCCGGTCACCCGTGGACGACGACTTTCCGCCACCGATTCGAGAAAGTCTCGGAGCTCTCGTTTCAGCGGCTCCTCGTTGACGAAGCTCAGCTCGGTTCTTTCGATATTGGGCCGCTGGCCGTCGTTGGGGAGGATTCGGTAGCGGATGGCTTCTTGATTCTGGTAGTCGAGCGAAACGTAGCAATCGCGCTCGAAAACCCGCAGCTTTCGCACCTTTTCTTGCGAGACCCGGCTTGCGGTGATGTTGGCGACCGCCCCACCTTCGAAACGAAGACGCGCATTGGCGATGTCCACGCGCGCCGTCAGCACCGGGACGCCAACGGCTTCTAACGAAATGACTTCTCTCCCAACGAGCGTCATGACAACGTCGAGATCGTGGATCATCAAGTCCAGCACGACGTCGATGTCGAGACTGCGCGGGCTGAAGGAGGCGAGCCGGTGGACCTCTATGAAGCGCGGGTCCTTCCGCTGGCTCAACAACGCCTCGACCGCGGGATTGTGCCTTTCGGTGTGCCCCACGGCGAGCCGCAGTCCTCTCGCATCCGCCGCCTTCGTCATTCGCTCCGCCTGCGCTCGGGTCGAGGCAATCGGTTTTTCGACGAGCACGTGGATCCCGGCTTCGAGAAGCTCGAGCGTCACCGCCTCGTGATCGATCGTCGGAACCGCCACACTGAAAGCTCGAACGTCCTTTACGAGCTCCCGGAAATCAGCGACAGCGCGAACCCCGTAATTTGCCGCGACCCCGCGTGCACGCTCGAGGTTGGAATCGGCGACACCCACGAGCTCGGCGCCATCGAGCTCGGAGAAAACACGCGCGTGACGCGAGCCGAGCTGCCCGACCCCCACCACGGCCACGGGAAGCCGCTCCGTCACTAGATCCCCACCACGGTGATCGAGCGCTCATCCGCGTTTCTCAGAAGCGTTTCGCGCTCGAGAAGAAGCACGCGCCCAATCTCGAGCCCGAGCGCCGTCGCCCCGGACGCAGCCATCGAGTCGATCGTCGTCGGTCCGATAACGGGGACGTCGAAGCGCATATCCTGGCGGGGCCGAGCCACCTTGACCACCGATAGCGGTCCGTCGACGAGCTCACCCGCCCGGCGTATCGCGCCGTCGGTGCCTTCCATGGCTTCCACCGCCACTACGGTCTTTTCTTTGACGATGACCGTTTGCCCAATATCGAGCTCCGCGAGACCTCGCGCCATCTCGACTCCGAAGTCGAAATCCTCGCGTTCGCGTTTGTGCGGGCCGCGCTTGGTCATCGGTCCCTCGGTCGTCAGATGAGAACGCAGAAGCAGCGTCGAATCGACGAGCTCGACCCCTTCCTCTCCGAGCACGTCCGCAAGGGTCCGCAACATTTCGTCGGTGCTTCGGGACGAGAGCCTCGAGAGGACTTTGAGCGTGAGGCGATCCGGTCGCAGAATCTGAAAGGCGCTCACATGGCGGACACGCCCGGCCATGATCGCTCGAGAGATACCCGCTTCGCGAAAAATCCGCACACATTTCGAGAGCTGGCCGATGCCTATCGTATGAAATGGTCCGGCGGCTTTGTCAGCGAGCGAGGGATCCGCCTCGCCTTCTATTGCAAGGGTCACGACTTCGATCCCGCGGCGCGCGGCTTCATCGAGCACCATGGAGGGAAATGCCCCTTCGCCAGCAATCAAGCCAACGGTCGAGGGCAATGAGCTCGGCTCGGACACGCGTTTCGAGAAACCTTCAATCCGCGTCCGAATCCTCACGGCCGCGTTTGACGATCACACCTCGCTCGGAGTCGCGCACGAAATCGATGATTACACGCACATCGGGATTTATTTCGCCAGGCCCATCCGTTTCGTCGAGCCTGTCGAGCCTGTCGAGCCTGTCGAGCCTGTCGAGCCGTTCGAGTTTGTCGAGCGCCTGTGAGACGTTGAGGCTCGATTGCTGGAGCGTGCGAAAGGCGGAGCGAATCTTCTCGATGCGTTCGCGGCTGAATTCCCGTCGCTCGAGACCGACCGTATTAACCCCGTAGAGACGCGCACGATTGCCGACCGTTTTAGAGAACGGCAAGACATCTTTGGTGATGACGGTATAGCCTCCGACGAAAGCGTAGGTGCCCACACGGCAGAACTGATGGACGCCGGAAAAAGCGCTCACCGTCGCATGATCCTCCACGGTGACATGGCCGCCGAGGGTAGCCGCATTGCCAAAGATGGCACCGCTTCCGATCTGGCAATCATGGGCCACATGGGTGTAGGCCATGAATAGATTACCGTCGCCGATGAGCGTCCGGCTGCCACCAAGCGCGGTACCGCGATGAACCGTGACGAACTCGCGAAACACGTTCTCGTTACCGATCTCGAGGGTCGAAACTTCACCTTCGAACTTTAGGTCCTGAGGCTCGAGACCGATCGAGGCAAACGGAAAAACGCGACAGCGTTCGCCAATCTTCGTGTAACCGTCGATGACGACATTCGAGTCGATGACGGTGTCTCGCTCGATCTCGACATGCTCGCCAATGACGGTATAAGGCCCGACACGAACGCCCTCGGCGAGCCGCGCGCTCTCGTGCACGACAGCCGTTGGGTGACAGTCCACAGCGGCCGTGCTCATCCCGCGTCCACTCCCGTCAGCATCAGCTCGGCTTCGGCCGCAAGCTGTCCTTCGACCTCGACCCGAGCCGCGAGCTTCCGGAAATTGCCGCGCGTTTTCGTGACCGTTACATGGATCTCGAGCCTGTCCCCGGGAACCACCGGTCGTCGGAACTTGGCGTGATCGATGCTAACGAGATAGAAAGCTTTTCCCGCCGCGGTTCCGTCCTCCGGCAACACCATCAGCCCCCCTGCCTGCGCCATGGCCTCGAGGATAAGAACCCCCGGCATGACGGGCAAGTTTGGGAAGTGGCCTGCAAAGAACTCTTCGTTGATGGTGACGTTCTTCCGGGCGTGGATACTCTCGTCAGGGACGAGCTCTACGACCCTATCCAGCATCAGGAGCGGATAGCGATGCGGCAGCCGCTCCATGATCCACTGGATGTCCATCTCGGGCATCAGGGATTCGTGTCCGTTGGTCTTATTGTGGATTTGCCGGCGGCGGGGCGCCTTGCTCGCCAGGCGCGGCGCCCAGCTCGTCGAGCTTCTTGACGATTAAAGGGCTGATGTCGAGCGTCGGATCCAGGACGAAGGTCAGACCAGGCGTAGCACGGAAGATGAGACCGATCCCATTCTCTTGTGCAACTTGCTCGACGACCGGGGCGACCTTTTCCTGGAACTTTGCTTCGCCATCCTGTCGCTTTGCTTCGAAATCTGCCTGTGCATCCTCGACCCATCGCTGCGCGTCGGTGCGTTTGCGATCGATGTCTCGCTGGAGCCGCACCTTGGCGTCCTGCGACAAGATCTCGGAGTTCAGCTTGGTCTGCAGGTCAACGATCTCCTGCTGCCGCCGCTGCGTCTCAGTCGCGATCTTCTCGTTCTCGCCTCGCAGCGAGTCGAAAAGCGCCCTGCCTGCGACCGATTCCGCCGCGATCCGGTCGATGTCGATGATTGCGATCTTGGTCGCGCCCGAGGGGCCTTGAACCGCCGCCCCGGAAGCCTCCTGCGCAAGGGCACTCGCATGCGCCATCGCAACGAAGGCCAAAGCGACTGTGGCGACTGTGGCGACTGAGGCGATGGTGGCGATGCTAGCTACTCTCGATAAATTCATGATTGCGGTTACTCCTTTAGTTCTTGATGGGATACGAGCTCCTCGTGACGTTCTAAAACGTCGTTCCGATACCAAACCGAAAAGCGGTGGCCGGCTGGAAAGCATCACGATGTGGATTATAAGCCCAAATCAGGCGGAAAGGAACGTTCAGGACTGGCACGAAGAAGCGCATCTCCGCCCCCGTCGACGTCCTCAAGTCTTTGAACATGGAAACACTCCATGATGTGTTCTCAGCATAGGCCTGCCCGGCATCGAAAAACATGACCAAACGCAGCGGACCAGCGAGCGGGATGTAATACTCGACGTTCAACAAGAACATCTTGTTGCCGCCGATGAAACGGCCACGAGGGTCGCGGGGACCGATCGTGCGAATGTCATAGCCGCGAATCTGGTTCTCACCACCGAGGAAGAAGCGCTCGAAGAACGGGATACCCGTTTGTTGGACGTCCAGAATGATGTCTCCCGCCTGTTCGTCGAGCTCGCCTTCGATGATGCGGCTATCGACGGTGCCTTTGAGCCAGGAAACCATCGCGCGAAAGCCGAAATTGGTCGTACGGGTCACCGGGAGGTACCAGATGCCTTCGAAAGTCGGCTTGTAGTAGTTGACCGTGCCCCCGAGAATCCCGCCGGCAACGGAAAAGCTCCCCGTGTAGCGCTTGCCCCGGAACGGAAAGAGCGGGTTGTCGGTCGTGTTGTGGATGAAAGATGGCGTCACCTTGCTCGAGATGAAGTCGCCCTGGATGCCGAGAAAACGCGGGTCGAGAAAGGTCGTGTTGATAAACAAATCGTTGATGGTGAGAACCAGATCGGGATCGGGCTCCGAAGTCGTGATCACCGAATAGTTGTAGTTCAAGAACAGGCGCGAGAAGCGCTTGATAGGGATACCCCAGACGAGCCCGGCGCCTGTGTCTTCGCGTGTGAATTGCGGAAGACGTAGCGTCCGCTTGAAAATGTCGAAGCCGAGTGTTATCGGCTTGTCCATGAAGTAGGGGTCCGTGATCGCGATCTGAAAGTTCCGGGTGCGGCTTCCCGTCTGGAGCGAGAAGGAGGCCGTCTCTCCGCGGCCGAGAAAGTTCGTCGTCGAAAAGCCGATATTGATGAAAGCACCTTCGAGCCCCGATACGCCGCCGCCGAAAGTAAACTGGTTGCGATTCTGCTCCGCGAGCCTGAGGGTGATGTCGAGCTTGTTCTCTTCGCCTTCCACCGGCAGGATTTCGGGCTCTTCGATGGGCTGAAAATAGCCGAGCTGGTTGATGCGCTGAATCGACATCTTGAGCAGCTCCATATTCATGACGTCCTGCTCGTTCAGCCACATCTCGCGACGGATGACCTTGTCGCGCGTCGTCGTATTGCCTTTGAAGTCGATCTGATTGACGAAATATTGCTCGTCTTCGTTGAGGTTGATCGTTACGTTGACGAGGTCCGTATCAGGAACCGGCTGCTTGATGGGGAAGCCGGTGAACTGGATGTAGCCGCGAGCGCCGTAGAGCTCACGCAGCTTCTCGAGCCCTTTCGTGATCTTGGATTCATCGTAAACCTCTCCTGGTATGAGCTTGAAGTAGCTTTTGACAAATTCCTCGGGCAGGACATCGGAGCCCTCGACGGCCACGTTCCCAACTCGATATTGCTTCCCTTCGACCACAGGAACGTTGAGACTCAGCCAGCGGCGCGGTTTCTTCCAAAAGAGAAATCGAGAGCTACCGTCCTCGTACTCCATCTTCGGCGGCCCAAATGACACGTCCACGAAACCGCTATTGAGATAAATCTCGCGCACGAGCTCGATATCGGCGGCATATTGCTCCTCCGTATAGGTGCTGCCACCCATGAGAGCGCCCAGCGCGTGGCTTTCCTTGGTCTTTTTCATCCCCCAGCGAAGCCGCCAGTCGTCGAAATATCCCGCGCCTTCGAACTGGATTTGCTTGATCCGAATTTTCTGCTCGTCTTTGATGTCGAAAACGATTTTGACGCCGCCTGACTCGAGCGCATCGACGTGGCTCGACACCGAGCCATCGGTCCTACCTTTGTCGACGAGCATCTCACGGATGATGTTCTCGGCTTTGACGATTTTCGCCGGATCGTAGAACGACTCGATCGGGATCTCGACACCTTCTTCTTCGAGCTTTTCTGTAATGTCGTTCGCGCTAATCTCTTTCGAGCCGACGAAGTCGAGAGCTTGGACCCGAGGACGCTCGGCGACGACATAAGTAACGATTTTGCCGCGCTCGCCATCCGTCACTTCGAGAGTCAAGTCGTCGAGAAAGCCCGTACCCCACAAACGGCGGAAATCGTCTAGGGCGTGTTGGCGGTCATAGGGGTCGCCGACTTTCTGTGTCAAATGAAACAAATAAGTCTGGGAGTCGACAATAGCATTGCCCTGAATCTCCAACCGCTCGATATTGTTCTCCTGAGCAAGAAGTAGGGGCGGAAGCAGTATCGACAAGAGAACGCTGAGGAAACACCAGTTGGGCATCGCTGATTCCCTTATTCCAAATTTTTCAGACCGAAAGCGGCTCAAACGCCGCGTCCGTCTGTCTCAGACCAAGCTCGTTTCCATCCTCAAAAATCTCCACGGGTTGGCCGGGTTTGACGGTGCCGCGAATGAAGGCCTCCGAGAGTGGGTCCTCGACATATTTCTGCAGCGCCCGCCTCAAGGGGCGCGCGCCGTATGAACGGTCCTGACACGTGCTCTCGATAATCCAGTTAACAGCGTCGTCGGTGAGTGCGATTTGAAGCTTCTTGTCTTTCAAGACATCGTTCATCTGATCGACGAGTAGAATGACGATCTTCCTCAAATCCTCGTCGGTCAACGCGTCGAAGACGATGATCTCATCGATGCGGTTGATGAACTCGGGGTTGAAGGTTTTCTTGACCTCGCCCATCACCATGTCATGGATCCGAACGGCGGCCGTTGAAGCATCGTTCGACTGAAAGCCGACGCGCCCTTTCTTCTCGATGTAACGCGCACCGATATTCGACGTCATAATAATGATGGAGTTCTTGAAGTCGATGGTGTTGCCGAGCCCGTCGGTCAGCTGACCATCCTCGAACACCTGCAGGAGAATGTTGAACACGTCCGGGTGGGCCTTCTCTACTTCGTCCAAAAGGATGACGCAATAGGGGTTGCGCTTCACTTTCTCGGTCAGCTGGCCGCCTTCCTCGTGACCGACATATCCCGGAGGCGAGCCGATCAGCTTGGACACCGAGTGCTTTTCCATGTACTCGCTCATGTCGAAACGGATGAGTGCCTTTTGTGTGCCGAAGAGAAAATCCGCAAGCGTGCGTGCGACTTCAGTTTTTCCCACGCCGGTTGGTCCGAGAAAAATAAAGGAGCCCACCGGACGGTTCGGGTTCTTGAGCCCGGCGCGCGAGCGGCGAATGGCGCGCGAGAGCCCGGAGACCGCCGCTGCCTGGCTCACGATCCGCTTGTGAAGCTCTTCTTCCATTCGAAGCAGTTTCTCGCTCTCCTCTTCTTTGATCGAAACGAGCGGGATCCCCGTCCAGCGCGAGACGACTTCATCGATATCACGGCGCTCGACGCGAGGCCGTTCGAAGTTCTTGAGCTCCCAGCGCTCGCGGATGAATTGCAAATTCTCCCGCTGCGCGATCTCTTCATCGCGATAAAGCGCAGCGCGCTCGAAATCCTTGTCCGCAATCGCGCTGTCCATGTGGTCCGCGATCACGCGAATCTGCTTTCTGAGATCGGCGAACTCCGTCGAGAACGTCGACTCGCGGAGCTTGACTCGAGAGCCTGCTTCGTCGAGCAGATCAATGGACTTGTCCGGAAGAAAACGATCGGTAATGTAGCGGTGGGCTTGATAGACGGCCGATTCTATCGCTTCGTCAGTGTAGCTCACGTGATGGAACGCTCCGTAGCGCTCTTTCACGCCCTGAAGAATCGCGATCGTCTCTTTCTCGCTCGGGCTCGAGACCTTCACGCCTTGGAAACGCCTCTCCAGACTGCGGTCCCGCTCGATATATTTGCGGTACTCGGACGGGGTGGTGGCGCCAATACATTGGATCTCGCCGCGAGAGAGCGCGGGTTTCAAGATGTTCGCCGCGTCGAGCGAGCCTTCCGCCGAGCCAGCGCCGACGAGCGTGTGAAGCTCGTCGATAAAGATGACGACGTTCCGGTTCTCGGAGAGCTCCTTCATGATCGTCTTGAGTCGCTCTTCGAATTGACCGCGATATTTCGTGCCCGCAACGATGAGCGATATATCGAGCGCCAAAATGCGCTTGTCCGCAAGGAAGAGCGGCACGTCGCCGTGCACGATCTTGTTCGCGAGGCCCTCGACGATGGCGGTCTTTCCCACCCCGGGCTCGCCAATCAGAACCGGGTTGTTCTTGGTGCGACGGCAGAGCACCTGGATCGCGCGATCGAGCTCCGATTCCCGCCCGATGAGCGGATCGAGCTGTCCGCGGCTCGCGGACTCGGTCAAGTCACGGCTGAACTCCGTGAGCAGCGGCGTTTCCTTTGCTTTGGACAGCGTCGCTTTTTGATTGAGCTCTTGAACGATGTCCTCGCGCACGGTGTTGATCCGAAGCCCGCGTTCGTGAAGGATGCTCGCCGCGACCGACTTCTCTTCCCGCAAAATGCCGAGCAGGATGTGCTCCGTCCCTATGTAGTTGTGGACGAGCCTTTCAGCCTCTTCCGCCGCGTAGGTCAAGACCCGCTTGGACTCCGCAGAAAGCGGGATCTCGACCGAAGTCGATACCTGATCCCGAATCACGATCCGGCCCTCGATCTCTTTCCGGATGCTCTCCATAGAGAGATGGGACTTCGCAAAGATGCGACTCGTCAGCCCCTTACCTTCACGAATGAGGCCGAGCAGGAGATGCTCGGTCTCGATGGAATTACTACCTAATTGTGCGGCTTCATAGCGAGCGAAGAAGATGACCCGCTTCGCTCGTTCGGTGTATCGCTCGAACATTTCCTCCACCCAACGTGGTGTTTCGACATTATATCACACGCTCATAAATCGTTGCGACAGTTGAGGTTCAAGCATTCGGATGGCACAGCATCCCTTGGAGCATAGCACTTTCGGACCGTCGCCACCAATTATCGACAGCCATTCAGCATCGCAAACTTCCATTTTCCATATAGAAAGTACGATCGCAAACCGAAGCCACGGCGGGAGAGTGCGTCACGATGACGGAGGTCAAGTCACGCTCTTCGTGGAGATGACGAAAAAGGGCCACGAGCTCTTCGGCATTGCCGGTGTCGAGGTTCCCTGTGGGCTCGTCGGCAAGCACGAGGCTCGGCTGCGTGACGAGTGCCCGCGCCACTGCCACCCTTTGCTGCTCTCCACCCGAGAGCTGAGACGGGCGGTGCGAGAAACGATCCGAGAGGCCTAGATCCATGAGAAGCTTCCTCGCGCGCCGCATGGCCTCGGCCCGCTCCATACGGCCGATCATGAGAGGCATAGCGACGTTTTCCGCGGCGGTAAACTCCGGCAACAAGTGGTGGAACTGAAAGACGAAGCCAATGGTCTCGTTGCGGAGCCGCGTGCGCGCATCCTCACTGAGCTCGAAGAGCGGCCTGCCGCCAAGATGCACCGTTCCCGAGTCGGGAACGTCGAGGCTGCCGAGAATGTGCATCAGCGTGCTCTTCCCGACTCCAGAAGCCCCGACAATCGCAACCATCTCCCCCTTCTCGATAGAAAGATCCACGCCGCGCAGCACTTCTACCCGCCTGCCATTCGACGCGTAAGCTTTGGTGAGGTTGTGTGCTTCTAAGAACATTTCACCGAAAAAATCATTCGAATCTCAACGCTTCCGTAATCACCAATTTGGCAGCCCTTCGCGCCGGGTAGAGTGTCGCCGCGAAACAAATCAGAGGAGCCGCGATGACCACCAGGATAAAATCCGATGGGAGCAGCTTGAACGGCACCCAGGCCACCTGATAGACGTCCTCGGGAATCGAGATCAAGCGATAGTGGTCGAGCACCCAAGAGACCAGAACACCCAGCGCCGCTCCAACAGCCGTCCCCGCCACACCGATGATGGCTCCTTGCAACATGAAGATGTGCATGATGCTCTTGGCACTCGCCCCCATCGATCGCAGGATCGCGATGTCCCGCGTCTTGTTCATGACAATCATGATCTGGCTCGCGACAATATTGAGCGCTGCCACCCCCACGATAAAGCTGATGAAGATCGTCGTCACCACCTTCTCGAGCCAAAATGCGGAAAAAAGACTCCGGTTCGTCTCCTTCCAGTTCATCGAGCCGTAGTCGTCGCCAATCGCTTTCATGACGTCGATCTCGACGCGCTCGACTTCGAAGAGATCGGTCACTTTCGACTCGACATACATGGCTTCGTCCCCGACCCCTAAAAGACGCTGCGCGTCGGGGAGATGCAAGAGCGCCCACGAGTTGTCGAAGTTATAGAGCCCGAGCTGGAAGATCCCTGCGACACGAAAGCTTCGGGTGCGCGGCAGCATGCCGAACGGGCTCAGATGACCTTCGGGCGACGTGACTTTCAAGATGTCCCCGATGAAGACGCCGAGCGTCATCGCGAGCTCTTCTCCGACAATGACGGGCGGCAGCTCGTTCCCGAGCTCCTCACCCGAAACAGTCTCCGGCTCGGAGAGGCGCATCAGATCGCCCACCATCATTTTCTCGCCGAACTCGGTGACGGTGGCTTCGAGCTCCGGCTCGATACCCTTGAGCGTCACGAGAGCCGAGCCGGTCGCGCTCGAGACGAGCGCCTTGCCGTACAGCACGGGGGCGGCACCCACGACAGCGTCGATACCGCCGAGCTTCGCGATGACAGCCCGATAATCCCCAAAGGCTTCCCCGCCCCCTTTGTAAATACTCAGATGGGAGGCAGCGCCGAGGATACGTGAGCGCAGCTCGCCCTGGAACCCCGTCATGATCGCGAGCGCGATGAGTAGGATCATGACGCCCACAACGACGCCTAGTGTGGATATGGTCGAGATCACTGAAATGAAGAGCTGACGACGTTGCGCGAAGAGATAGCGCAGCGCGATCGTCAGCTCGAAAAGCATTCCCTATTCCTCGCGTTCCTGCGCGTCCGGCAAAACGGAGCGCCCGCTCTCGGGCCTCAGATGCGGGAACAAGATGACGTCGCGGATCGAGCGCGAGTCCGTGAACAGCATGACGAGCCGATCGATACCAAGTCCCTCCCCTCCGGTCGGCGGAAGGCCGTGCATCAAAGCCCGCACATAATCCTCGTCCATATCGTGGGCTTCCGCGTCCCCGCGGGCGCGCTCTTCGAGCTGCGCCTCGAACCTGGATTTCTGATCGTCGGGGTCGTTGAGCTCGCTGAAGCCGTTCGCAACCTCCATACCCGCGATGAACAACTCGAACCGCTCGACGAATGCGGGGTCATCGAGTTTCTTTTTGGAGAAAGGTGAGACATCTACCGGATAGTCCGTCACGAAAGTCGGCTGGACGAGAGAAGCCTCGACGAGATGATCGAAGAGCGCGCTCAAGAGCTTTCCCCAAGGAGCACCCTCGTCGAGGCCGAGCTCGAGCTTGCGGCCGAGCTCGAGCTTGCGGCCGAGCTCGACGAGCGCGTCGCGCTCGCAGAGCGCCTCCGGGGCGATTTCGACGTCGCGTTCGCGGAGCGCTTCGACGACGCCGTCGAGCATCGTAAGACGCCGATAGGGCGGCGTCAGATCGATCTCGACCTCTCCGTAGCGAAGAGGCTTGCCGTTATTGACGTTTTTCTGGAGCTCGGCGAGAAGCTCTTCCGTCAGCACCATCATGCTCTCGACATCACTATAGGCTTCATAGAACTCGAGCATGGTGAACTCGGGGTTGTGACGCGTCGATATCCCCTCATTGCGGAAATTGCGATTGATCTCGTAGACTTTTTCGAGCCCGCCTACGGTCAGTCGCTTGAGATAGAGCTCGGGTGCGATGCGCATATAGAGATCGATCCCGAGCGCGTTGTGAAACGTTTTGAACGGACGCGCCGTGGCGCCACCGGCGATCGGCTGCAGCATCGGGGTCTCGACCTCAATATAACCGTGCGCGTCGAAGAAGTTTCGGATCCCGGCGACAACGCGGCTGCGCGTGATGAAAACCGCGCGAGAGTCCTCATTCGCAATGAGGTCCAAATAACGTTGGCGGTAGCGCATCTCCACGTCGGCCAGCCCATGCCATTTTTCGGGAAGCGGCTTCAGGGCTTTGGCGAGAAACGTTAATTTGTCGACTCTGACCGTGAGCTCGCCCGTTTTCGTGCGAAACAAAGGTCCCTCGACACCGATGAAATCTCCAATGTCGAGCTTCTTATAGATGGCGAAACCCGGGTCCTCGACGGTGTCCTTGCGCACGTAGACTTGGAGCATGCCTGCGCCGTCGCTCAACCGCAGAAACCCTGCTTTCCCGAATTTGTTCAACGCCCGGATGCGCCCGGCCGTTCGGACCCGCACGGGATTACTCTCGAGCTCCTCGGCGCTCTTCGCATCGAAGGTGGTGAACGCGTCCGACACCGTATGCGTCCGGTCGAAGCGTGTCGGATAGATGTTCACTCCGAGCTCTTTGAGCTCCTGCCTCTTCTTGCGCCTTTCGTCTTCGATACGTTCTTCGATACCCACTATTTACTCTCCGATGTAGCTTCGATATTGGCACAAACGGCGTCGAGCACACCGTTCACGAAACTGACCGCGTCGGGCAGGGAAAAGCGCTTCGTGATCTCGAGCGCCTCGTTGATGATGACGCGCTTGGGAGTTTCGGTATCGAGAAACTCGTAGACCGCTACTCTGAGAATGTTGCGATCCACGGCCGCCATCCGCGAGAGTCTCCAACTGTCGGACTGTGCGGCGATCAGCGTGTCAATCTCTTCTACGCGGCGGATCGTTCCTTCCGCGAGAAAGCGTCCGAAATCCCGCGCTTCCTCACTCGGATTTCGGATCGCGCCAATCGACCAGATGACCTCTCCGAAGGGCGCACGGGTGACGTCCCATTGGTAAAGCATTTGAAGAGCAAGCTCGCGCCCTTTCCTGCGCACCCCCATGCTCAGCCTCTGATTTCCGACACGTTCATTCGTGTTCCAACTTCTCGAACAAAACCGCCATCTCGACAGCAGCTAGCGCGGCGTCGTACCCCTTGTTGTTGCAACCTTTCTGGGAGCGCTCGACCGCCTGCTCCATCGTGTCCGTCGTCAGGACGGCGTTGGTCATCGGAACGTTCGTAGCGAGCGATGCTTGGAAAATCCCGGAAGTCGCCGCCTTGGCAAGGTAGTCCCAATGCGGGGTACCACCTTTGACGATCGCGCCGAGGCAGATGATGGCCGCGAAACGGCCGGTCTCCGCGAAACGTTTCGCCGCAAGCGGGATCTCGAACGCGCCCGGGACACGCATGATTTCTACATCGTCGTCGTCGATACGGGCACGACGGAGCGCTTCGAGCGCACCTTCGAGAAGCTTGTCCGTCACCAAGCTGTTGAACCGCCCGAGGACGATACCGAAGCGCATCCCTTCGCCTGCCGCCTTGCCTTCCCAGATCTTCGTCACGTCCGGTAGTTCTCTCTCACCTACCCGTGAATTTCGGGGGCCGTTTCTCGAGAAACGCCTTCATACCTTCGCGCCAGTCATCGCTTCCGGCGAGAACGCCGAAGAGCGTCGCTTCGAGCTCAAGCCCACTCCTCAGATTGGCGTCGAGTCCTCGGTGGACCGCGAGAATGACGCTCCGTAGAGCGCCCGGCGCGTTCTTGATGATTTGCCGCGCGAGCTCATCGGCGGCCGCAATGAGCTCGTCCTTCGGGACGACTCGGTTGACGAGGCCGATGCGGTGAGCCTCCGCGGCGTCTACAGGCTGGGCGCTCAAGATCATCTCGAGCGCGCGTCCGCTTCCCACGAGGCGCGCGAGGCGCTGGGTTCCGCCGTAACCCGGGATCGCGCCGAGGCCGACCTCGGGCAAGCCGAGCTTGGCGTTGTCCGATGCCAGGCGGATGTGGCACGCGAGCGCGAGCTCGAGCCCGCCCCCGAGCGCGAACCCGTTCACCGCAGCAAGGACCGGCTTTCCAAGCGTCTCCAGCTTGCGAAAAATCGCCTGACCGCGTCGCGCTGCCCGGTGGCCACCCTCGGCGGACAAACCCGCAAGCTCCTTGATGTCCGCACCCGCAACGAACGCCCTCTCGCCCGCGCCGGTGACGATGAGGGCGCGTATGTCGGCGGCGGCCACGCTCTCGAGAGCGGTCTCGAGCTCGGACAGCGTCGGCTCATTGAGCGCGTTGAGCTTGTCCGGCCGATTCACGGTGAGCGTCGCGACGCCGTCGCGATCCGTCAACATGAGATTTTCGAAATTCATTTTGAGCCCTATTCGAGCGTTTCTCGCGAAATTCCTCGTGGCTAGTGCACCGAAAAAAAGAAGGCCACAGAGTCACTTCACAGAGAAAAGCGATCGCGCCACTCTATTTTTCTCTCTGTGGTCGATGATGGTAGCGGCAAGAAAGCGCTAACGTCGATGCGAGAGCGTTCGCACCTCTGTGCCTCTGTGCCTGTTTTCCTTCACGGACCGCTTCCGAATACCGCCATAATTCATGCGGATCAAGTGTGACGAGGTCATTCTACAATATTCCCTAGAGGCTCTACTTAGACACTCGCGATTTCCAAAACATCGAGAGGGTACCTGCAGCGACGAGCGCTCCCATCGCATCGAACAAGAAATCATGGACGTCCCCGACGCGCGCGGGTACGAAGGATTGATGCCACTCGTCGCTCGCACCGTATAACACGGCAACCCCCACGCCGCCCCAAAGCTTCGCGGCCGAAACAGGCTCGGAAAGGCCGTGCCCGAACGCCCGTATCGCAAGGAGCGCCATCACGAAAAAAGCGCCGCCATGAAGGACAACATCCGGAGCCGCCGAGACGCTTTCGGGCCTCGGCCGGGAGGAGACCCAAAACACCAGTCCCATATAAAGCAGTAACGGGGCCCAGTAGCGCGCGAAAGAAGCAATCACTGAGGGCCCGGGCCCTAAGGAAACGGGTACATCAGCCAGCCTATGACGAAGGCCGATCCCACGAAACAAGCAAACGCGAACAAGCCGAATCTGACTTGCGCTTTCGGTTCTTCGCGCATGAGCAGAGCGAATCCCGTCGAGACGAGAACGGCGAAGACGCTCAAGATCAGGAAGTGGCTCGTCATTTTTTAGTTGTTTGGTAAGTCAGTCAGTCCTTCCGCCCGACCATGATGTCATAAACGTCGAGCACGATGAGCATGTTCAAGAGCCCCGCCACGATGCAAAAGGTATAGCCGTACTCGTACGTGACCGAGGTTACGGTACCGGCCCCGAGCTTCATCATTTTGGTGATGAAATAGGGAAGCCCAACACCCATCTCCGCGAGGCCGGCAAGCAGCGTCAGCTTCTCGCCCGTATCGAGCTCGAAGAGCTCGCCTTCGAGCTGAATGCCAAGGGCAAACATAGCGACGACGACGGCGAAAAAAATGATGCCGCGATTGCGCTTGCCGATCATGAAATGGCCAAGCCCAGGCACGAGCCACCCCGAGAGGCATGCAGGGATGGCCGCGAAGGAAAATTCTGCTGCAACGTCCTTAGCCGACATGAACCTTCATTTTAGTACAAACGTTCACTCGACAGGAATCGTCCCGTAGAGCCGGTCTCCGAAGTCACCCAGGCCCGGGACGATGTATTTGTGCTCGTCGAGGCAGCGGTCGACGGCCGCGGCGTAGATGTCGACATCGGGGCAGTCCTCGGACAGCCGGTCTATCCCTTCGGGTGCAGCAACGATACACAAGAGACGAACGTTCATCGCCGCGTGCTCCTTCAATAAAGACACCGCGGCGCTGGCCGAGCCACCGGTAGCCAACATGGGGTCGAGCAGAAAAACGAAGCGGTCGGAGAGGTCCGGAAGCTTTCGGTAATATTGCCGCGCAACCGCTGTAGATTCGTCTCTTTCGAGCCCGACATAGCCGACCGATGCAGAGGGAAAGACCGACAGCATGACGTCGAGCATGCCATCCCCGCACGTAGAACGGGCACGAGCACGACGCTGGCATCCAGCTTGTGGACATCGGTCTCCTCGAGCGGCGTGCGCACACGCTCCGTACGACGCGGCAAATCGCGCGACGCGTCATAGGCGAGAAGCGTCGTCACCCGACTCGCGAGCGGGCGAAAACGCTCCGGCGGTGTCGTTGCATCTCGAAGCTCCGAGAGCGCATCGTCGATCAAAGGATGCTTCACGCGATGCAGCGCCACTTGAGACTCCTTTCACTGGAAAGCTGCTATTATCCTTTCCTTTCCGCTATCCTGTCCCCTATTCTTCAAACCATGAGAGCGGTCGACCTACTTCACAAGAAAAGACACGGGCGGACGCTCGAGCCCGAAGAGATCCGCTTTCTCGTCGAAGGTTTTACCGCGGGCACGATCCCGAGCTACCAAATCTCCGCTTTTCTCATGGCGGTAAGCATCCAAGGGATGAGCGAGCAAGAGACGCGCGCGCTCACGGAAGCGATGCTCGCGAGCGGCGCGGTGCTCGACCTCTCGGACATCCCGGGGCCCAAAATCGACAAGCACAGCACCGGCGGCGTCGGGGACAAGACGTCGCTCATCGTCGCCCCTCTCGCCGCAGCGGCGGGGCTGCGCGTCCCGATGATCTCCGGACGGGGTCTCGGGCATGCGGGCGGAACGCTGGACAAGCTCGAGGCCATTCCGGGCTTCGAGATTCGCATCGACGAGAACCGCTTTCGCGAGCTCGTCGCCTCCGTCGGATGCGCGCTCATCGGTCAGACCGATGCCGTCGCGCCCGCGGACCGAAAGCTTTACGCGCTGCGGGACGTGACGGCCACGATCGACAGTTTGCCGCTGATTACCGGCAGCATCCTCTCGAAAAAGCTCGCCGAAGGGATTTCGGGGCTCGTGCTCGACGTGAAGTTCGGAAGCGGCGCCTTCATGAAAACTGTCGAGCAAGCGAGCGCCCTCGCGAAACTTCTGCTCAAAACCGCGGCCCACCTGGGCAAAAGAGCCGTCGCTCTTCTCACCGACATGAACCAACCGCTCGGAAACTATGTCGGCAACGCACTCGAGGTCGAGGAGTCGATCGCCGTGCTCAAAGGCGGCGGCGCCCGCGACTTGACGGAGCTCTCCTTGACGCTCACAGCCCACATGCTGGTGCTCGGCGACTTGGCGCGGACCGTCGAAGACGGAGAGACCCGAGCGCGGCAGGAGCTTCAGTCCGGTCGCGGCCTCGAGAAGCTTCGCGAGATCGTCCGAGCACAAGGAGGCGACGCCGCCGTGATCGACGAGCCCCGTCTCCTTCCGAAAGCGAGCGCGAGACAGAACCTGGAGGCGGCAGCCGGGGGCCGCGTTTCGACGATCGATACGGAAGCGCTCGGGCGCGCGGCGATGCTCATTGGCGCCGGGCGACGCACGCTGGACGACGTGATCGACCCCGCTGCGGGTCTCGTCATCCACAGGAAGCTCGGGGACCGCGTCACCAAAGGCGAGCCACTTCTCACGTTTCACTACAACGATGACACGAACCTCGAAGAGGCTTCCGAGCTCGTGACAAACGCCTATCAAATCACTGATACTTCTGACACTCCCCTCACTCCGCGAGAGCTCGTGCACTCGGTTCTCACCACGGAAAGGAAAACTTGATGGATCAATATATCGGCATCGTGGGGCTCGCGGTCCTTCTGGGGATCGCCTATCTCGCGTCACAGAATCGAAAAGCCATCGACGGGCGTGTCATCGCTTGGGGCCTCGTTCTCCAGTTTGCATTCGCCTTGTTCGTGATGAAAGTGCCCGTTGGTGTGTCGATTCTTTCGTGGGTGAGCGGCGCCGTGACGGAGCTCATGGACAAAGCTTCGTCCGGCGCGGAGTTCGTCTTCGGACCCGAGCTCGCGAAAAATCAAAGCCTCGGCTTCATCTTCGCCGTCAAAGCCCTCCCTATCATTATCTTTCTGTCTTCCCTCTTCGCGGTCCTGTACTACATCGGGCTGTTGCAGATCATCGTCTTGGCTATGGCCAAAGTCATGGCGCGCACGATGGGGACGAGCGGTGCGGAATCGCTCGCGACCGCGGCCAACGTTTTCATGGGTCAGACCGAGGCCCCTATCGTCATCGCGCCCTACATCGACAAGATGACCAATTCGGAGGTTGCCATGTTGATGATCGGCGGGATGGCGACGATCTCGGGCGCTGTGTTGGGCGCCTATATCGGTTTCGGAGCCGACGCACAGTTTTTGTTGGCCGCGAGCGTCATGAATGCGCCCGCGGCCATCGTGATGGCAAAGATGCTCGTTCCGGAAACGGGTGAGCCCCTCACGCGCGGCGAAGTGAAGCTCGAGGTCGAGCGAAAAGAAGTCAACATTATCGACGCCGCCGCGCGGGGTGCGAGCACCGGCATGACGCTGTCTCTCAACATCGCAGCCATGTTGATAGCCTTCGTGTCCCTTGTAGCACTCGTTAATTGGCCACTCCAATATTTCGGTCTCTCGCTCGAGCAGATCTTTGCCAGCCTGTTCGCGCCCCTCGCCTACTTGATGGGCGTCCCTTGGGCGGAGTCGGGCACGGTCGGGACCCTGATCGGGCAAAAAGTGATCATCAACGAGTTCGTCGCCTATCAATCGCTCGGCGATCTCAAAGCCGCGGGCGCTATCGGCGCGCGCGCGGAGCTCATCTCCACCTACGCTCTATGCGGTTTCGCCAATATCAGCTCCATCGCGATCCAAATAGGCGGGATTGGCGGCCTCGCACCATCACGCAAGGAAGACCTCGCGCGCCTCGGGCTGCGAGCGCTCCTCGGCGGATCGCTCGCCACGTTCATGACCGCGACGATTGCTGGACTCTTGACTTGAGCGTTGTTTGCATTGATCGGGAGCCCGGGAGCTCGGGAGCTCGGAAAGCCCAGGAAGCCCTATGAATATCGTTGAGAAAATTCAAGAAGCAGCCACCTATATCGGGTCGAAGACGAAGATTCGGGCCAAGGTCGCCGTCGTGCTCGGGTCGGGGCTCGGCGCGTTCGCCGATTCATTGACCGAGGTGACCGAGTTCCCCTACGAATCTATCCCTCATTTCCCGAGCTCGAGCGTCGAAGGGCACAAAGGCAAGTTGATCGCGGGAAAGTTCGAGAACGTTCCGGTGCTCGTCATGGCCGGCCGCGTACATGCCTACGAAGGCTATAGCGCCGCCGAGGTCGTGTTCCCGGCTCGCGTCATGGTGACGAGCGGCGCGCAGAACCTCGTCCTCACCAACGCCGCCGGCGCTGTCAATACCGCGTTCACGCCCGGCGATCTGATGGTCATTACCGACCAACTAAACTTGACCGGCTTGAACCCTCTCGTCGGCCCCGAGCTACCCGAGCTCGGACACCGCTTCACCGACGTTTCAACCGCCTATCATCCCGCTCATATCGAGACGTGCGACAAAGCCGCGCGCCGGATCGGATTGACTTTGAGAAAAGGCGTCTATGCGGGGCTTCTCGGGCCGAGCTTCGAGACGCCAGCCGAGATTCGCATGCTTCGCACGATGGGGGCCGACGCCGTCGGAATGTCGACCGTGCTCGAGACGATCGCCGCGCATCAGATGCGCGCCCGCGTGCTCGGGATCTCCTGTATCACCAACATGGCCGCTGGAATCCTCAAGCAAAAAATCCGCCATCAAGAGGTCATGGAAGTCGGAGCTCGCGTCAGCTCCGTATTCCTCGAGCTCATCGGCTCACTCTTACCGGACCTGACGAAATGACCGACATCCCAGAAGACCTCGTCGAGCAAGCGACGCGCGTTCGCGAGAATGCCGTGGCGATATCTCCAATTTCAAAGTCGGCGCCGCGCTTCGTACCGACGGAGGCGATATCTTTACGGGCTGCAACGTAGAGAACGCTACGCTCGGACTGACCGTATGCGCCGAGCGGGTGGCGCTATGGAAAGCACTCTCGGAAGGGGCCAGGGCCTTTACCGAGATCGTCGTCGTTACCGCGCCGACGAACCGACGCCACCCTGCGGCGCCTGCCGGCAACTGCTGTGGGAGTTTTGTGGCGACATCCCCGTTTACATGGTGAGCACCAAGGGGAAGAACGACACGATGAAGATGAGCCAGCTGTTTCCGCGGGCGTTCGATAAATCGGACCTGTGAGTCTGTGACCTACGTCCCGACTGACTCAGTCTTGTACCGCTATATACGGTAGCTCACGGAAGCGTTGGTTGTCGTCCAGGCCGTAGCCGACGACAAAGCGATCGGGAACTTCGAAGCCAATGTAATCGACGGCAACGTCGCACTCGCGCCGGGACGGCTTCGAGAGAAACGCGACCACCTTCAACGTGGCCGGCTCCCGCGAGCGGAGCATGTTGAGAAGATAGTTGAGCGTTAGACCTGTATCTGCAATGTCCTCGACGACGATCACGTCGCGGCCAGCGAGCGACACGTCGAGGTCCTTCGTCAGCTGAACTTCACCGCTCGAAGTCTTATCCTTGCCGTAGGACGACACCGCGAGGAAGTCGAGCGTCACCGGCACTTCGATCGCTCGCGCGAGGTCGGCGAGAAAAGTATAGGCGCCTTTCAGCACGCAGATGAGATGCACCGTCTTCCCTTGATAGTCCGCGCTGATTTCTTTCCCCAGCTCGCGGACGCGTTTCGCGATTTGCTCTTCGGTGAAAAGGACTTCCATTCTTCAGCAGTTTGCGCGGATCAACCGCCTTGGGCGAACAACTCGAACGTCACGGTAATGACGCCGTAGGCTTCGGTGGGCTGGCCGTCATTGAGGGCGGGCTTCCACTTCCAGAGTTTGGCATTCTCTCTAGCCGCGTCCACGCAATACGGGAGAGACTTCAAGACCCGGACGACCTCGGTGGTCCCGTCGAGCTTCACGAGGACTTCGAGCAAGACTTCCCCGCGCACCATCTTTTCGCGGGCAGCGGCCGGATAGTCGGGGCTCGGAGGCTTGAAGACGAGAACGGGCTCGATATCCCACCCGCCCGGCGAGTAATCGCCACCGCCGAAACCTCCTCCGCGCCCCGGGCCGACACCCCAGCCTTCGCCGCTGCCGACGCCCGTGCCTTCACCGCCACCGACACCGCCGTCAGTGCCGGCGCTCTCTCGGGTGTCGCGGCCGCCGAAATCCCGCATGTCGTCCAAGGACAACCCCGGAAAGTCTTGCTCATCCGGCGAGAACACCCCGGCGAAAATGATGTCCGTCTCATCTGGCAAATCCGGAACGTTCAAATCGTCGAACTGGAGCCTCGACGGTTTTCGAGGCGCCATTGGCGCGCGACGGGGCTCTGGCTCCACTTCAGGCTCCGGCGCCTCAGGAGGTTGTCTCGTGCGGATAAAGGCTGAAATCCGCTCCCCACCCGAGCCGCCACCACCACCGCCGCTCCCGCGCCCGCTGCCGCCTGGCTCGTAGAAGCGGACGAGCACTCCTCCCGCTTCCATCGGCTCTCGGGACATCCAGCGGGCTATGGGCGGGAGCATCAACAAAAGGAAGACGAGAGCATGCGCACCCCAAGCGGCCGCGAGAGATTTTGTGCGTCGGTCCCAGCGCAGCTTCGGCGCACTCTCCTCGGAGAGGCGTTCCATTCCGGAAAAGAACCTCGGGCCGGAAAAGAACTCCGGGCCCCGGCTCATGTCACCCATCCTGGCCAAATGTTAGCACGACAGCCAATGCCACGCCTGTCGCCGGGCCGATAGATCCGTGGCGCAAAGGTCGGCACCGAAGGAAGAGCTTGCAAGAAATCAAGAGGCGTCATAAGTTAGACCGAGTGGCCGACGACAAACGCCGCATCTTGACTGGCGAGGATGTCCAATCGATTCCAGAAGGCGGCATTCTCGACATCGCGCCAAATACTTTGCTCACCGACATTGCTCGTGAGTGGGTGGAACGGCGCAAGATCCGAATCGTCGAACGCGTGCGCCCGGGCGACAACGCAATCGCCGCAGTGAAGCTCGCCATTGGCTCTGACCATGGCGGCTTCGAGATGAAAGCCTCCCTCAGGGACTACCTCGACACGCTCCAAGCGAGCTATATCGATTACGGCACGCATTCGAAGGAGGCGGTCGACTACCCGGACATCGCTCACGCCGTCGCTCTCTCCGTCGCCCTCGGACACGCGAAGCAAGGGATCATCATCGATGGTGCGGGTATCGGCTCCGCCATCGTCGCCAACAAAGTCCCCGGCATTCGCTCGGCAGCGTGCTACGAGGAAGCGGGGGCCAAGAACGCACGCGAGCACAACGACGTCAACGTGCTCACGCTCGGATCCACACTGATGCTTCCAGAAAAGCTGCGGCCCATCGTGCGCATCTTCATGAGCACCGAGCACCGCGAGCCCCGTCACAAGAACCGGGTCGCCAAGATCATGGCGGTCGAAAAGAAGTATTATCGGCCCGTATGAGCTGGGACCTCGAACGCCTCACCGACGCGGTGACGGAGGCAGTGCTCTTGGAGCTCGGCGCCACCGATCGTCCGTGCAGCTGCCACCATCTCGATCGTGGCCAGTGCCCCGACGTGATGCAGCCGCTCGTCGAGCGCGGCGCGGAACGTTTCGGCCTCACCGCTTCCGCTCCTCATCGAAGCCTCGCCGCTCTCATCGACCATACGCTTCTCAAACCCGACGCCACCGAAGAGCAAATCCGAACACTCTGCGCCGAAGCGGCGGAGCATCAATTCGCGACCGTATGTATTCAGCCAACCTGGGTGCGGCTCGCCGCCCAGCTTCTTCGCGGAACGAGCGTCGGCGTATGCACCGTCGCCGGATTTCCGCTTGGCGCCAATAGTCCGGACGTCAAAGCCTACGAGACCCGTCGCGCAATATTCGACGGCGCCAACGAAGTGGACATGGTGATAAATATCGGCGCACTCAAGTCGATAGACTACCGCACCGTCGAAGACGACATCCGCGGAGTCGTCGAAGCGTGCCGACAAGGATCCGCGCTGAGCAAGGTCATCATAGAAACAGCGCTTCTCACCGAAGACGAGAAAGTCAAAGCATCCACGCTGGTGGCTGCGGCCGGCGCCGATTTCATCAAGACTTCGACCGGGTTCGGACCCGGAGGCGCAACCGTCGCAGACGTCGCGCTCATGCGGGACATTGTCGGCCAGAAAATGGGCGTCAAAGCCGCGGGTGGCGTCCGGGATCGCACGACCGCAAAACAGATGGTGGATGCCGGAGCGACCCGGATCGGCGCGAGTGCGGGGATCCGTATCATTCAGGCGAGCGACTAAGAGCCCGACGCGCTTTTTCGTAATCTTCCGGCGTATCGATATCGACGCAGACCCCCGGATCTTCGACTTCTATCTCTAGCACTTCCGCGCGGTGGCGCGCGAGCAAAGACTTCCCGCCGCGATCGCCGGCAAGGGTCAGCAACTCCTCGACGAGCTCCGCGACAAAGAGGACAGGATGCCCCTGCCCGCCTCGATAGACCGGATGGGCAATGCGCGCACCGGCTTCGTCGAACGTGGCCAAGAGCGTGCGGATCGTCTCGGGCTTCACGAGCGGCTTATCGGCGAGCGCTATCAGCACGATGCGCGTTTGTTCGGGCAAACGCTCGAGCCCGCAACGGAGCGAGCTCGCGAGTCCGTCATTGCTGCTGGAAGGATTTACCACCACCTCGACGCGCTCGTCATAAGTAAGTGGCTCATAGGGTTCAAGAAGCTCGCTGCGAGCCTCGCCACCCGAAGCGACAACGACGAGAACACGGTCGAGCTCCGCGGCCAACAAATTGCGGAGGCTTCTCGATAATATCGTCTCGCCGCCGAAAGCGAGATCGAGCTTCGGACGGCCCATTCGGCTGGACGCGCCCGCCGCAAGAAGCACCGCAACGCGCACCGGTCACCCCGCCTCGGGACGCATGCGGTAGAAACATTGGGTCGGCTCGAGCACTTCGCCGAACACTACTTCTGAAACGCCTTGGTGCAAAAGGCGCTCTCCGATGCTTTCCGCGGCTTTCAGACGGTAGTCGACAGCTTTGTTCAACAAGACGGCGTGGCGGCTCCCCTTCGGGATCTTCGGAAGGTAGCCTTTGACGATCGCTGCCGCGATGACGGCGTCGGTGACCTCCGTCCCGGTCGACGCTCCCGACAAACGAATCACGATCTCGAGTCGATGGACGTGCTCCGCCTCGAGCTTGTGGTCGAGAACGTCGAGGCCGACGACGATCACCGTGAGCGTCGTTTCGTCCGGGATCACAGGCTCGTGGCTCGCCGGCGCTTTCAATGAACGTCCACGCGCGCCGTCGGCCTCGATGACGACGCAATCGGCAAGACTTCGGAGCGGGTCCAGCATCACGGGGTCCACTCCACCAAGCTTGTCGTCCCGTTTCCGATCTTGAACGACGGTGACCGAGCCGTAGCGCCGAAGCGCCGCTTTGACCGTCGTGAGCCAATTGTCTTGCTCTCCCACGACGACGAGAGGCGGCATGGTCGTTGCGGTCATAGGCATCTGCATATGGGTCGTGGACGTCGCGACGACGCTCAAGCCCCGGCGCCGGAGCTCCAACGTGAGCGCGTAGAGCACGGTGGTCTTGCCGCCGGCGCCCACGAGACTCACGACGTCACCCTTGCCGACGGATAGCGCGTCGGCGAGTCCGAAACCCGAATCAATCGCGATTTTCGTCATTCGTCAAGAGAGTACTATACGATAGGCGCGAAAGAGTTCTTACGATGCGCATTCCCGCCCCTATCGTCGTCGTCATGTGCTTCGCCGCCGCGCACTGCGCCGGTCAAGAGGACCATGCGGAGGCGCGCCGAACCATGGTGCGCGAGCACCTGCAGGCACGCGACATCTCCGACCCTCAAGTCCTCGAGGTCATGGGCCGAGTGCCGCGACACGAGTTCGTGCCCGCCATTTTGCGCTCGCGTGCCTATGCCGATCACGCGCTGCCCATCGCCGAAGGTCAAACGATATCCCAACCCTATATCGTCGCGCTGATGACCCAGCTCGCCGAGATCGAGGAGGACCATGCGGTTCTCGAGGTCGGGACCGGCTCCGGCTATCAGTCAGCCATCCTCGCCGAGATGGTCCGTGAGGTCCATACCATCGAGATCATCCCCGAGCTCGCCGAAAGCGCGCAAGCGAAGCTCTTGGCTCTCGGTTACGAGAACGTGCACGTAAAAACCGGAGACGGTTATCTCGGGTGGGCGGAACACGCGCCCTACGACGCCATTCTCGTCACCGCGGCGGCCCCTGAAGTGCCGCCGCCTCTCGTGGCGCAGCTCGCCCTCGGCGGTATTCTCGTCATCCCCGTCGGCCCTCAATCGCAAGTTCAAAAACTCCTGCGGATCGAGAAAGCGAAAGACGGCACGACAACAACCAAAGAGATAATCCCCGTCGTCTTCGTACCCCTCGTCCGCGAGCGGCGATGACGAGGACTACTCCTCGACGCTGACTTCGCCCCAAAAAGCGACGTAGCCTTCGAACCGCTTCGCAGCGTCCTTGGCCTCTGGGTAGAACCACGCCGCGTCTTTCCCCACGTTGGCGTCAACAACAACGTTGTAATAGCTGGCCGTCCCCTGAGGTGGACCCCATTCTCTGGACCAAAATGGGGGGTAGCTAAGGTGGAGCCTGCCGAGTTGAACACGTCGTGGTCATAGTCGTGATGTTGTTTCCCGAAGGCTCCTAGAAGGGAGCGTTCGGGAACACAGTTTATGGCAGATTGAAAATCTGTGGACAGTTTGTTTTTCGCTGTAGCCATCATTGTGTCTAGCGGCAATTATTATTTCTCTTCAGCAACAAGTTAGAATTCCCGGGTACCTACCGGTCTTGCTCCGTCACTTATCAGCAAAGTGTCCCATGTTCGATCCGGGGCCCCGACGGAGGGAGCGGACCCTTAAAAAAAGATGCGAAGCTTCCTTGTCCGCTCCCTCCGTCGGGGCCCCGGATCGAAGCCGCCCTTTCGCTGGTCCACCTGAATAGTGCAAAAATCGGGGTACCTGGGGTATGGGCCAAGCCGCGAGAGGGTCTCCTGCGGCGATTCTCGCATTCGTTTTGTGGACTCGTGGCAAGGTTCATTCCTTTTCCCGGTTTTCTACCGCCGTGGCCTCTTTGGCCTTGTTCTGCTTCGATTGCCCCAGTCGGTAACTGCCGACGTTGAGCTCCAGGATGATGCTGTGATGTACAAATCGGTCGATGGCCAATCATCTTCAAGCAACCTCGCCAAGCAGTCCATCGTAGAAGCTCGCGGGCGTTTGATAGCCTAACGCTTTGTGCGGGCGCTCGTCATTGAAGAAATCGAAGTAGCAAGCGATGCCCGCGCGAGCCATTTGCACGGTGTCGTAGGCGTACAGGTAGACCTCCTCGTACTTCAGCGAGCGCCAGAGCCGCTCCACGAAGATGTTGTCGATACAGCGACCTTTGCCATCCATGCTGATCTTGATCTCAAGAGCAAGCAATACACTGGTGAACTCCTCCGAGGTGAACTGAGAGCCCTGGTCCGTGTTGAATATCTCTGGGCAACCGTAGCGTGCCACAGCTTCGTTCAGAGCCTCCACGCAGAAGGTCGTCTCCAACGTGTTGGACAAGCGCCAGGCGAGCACCCGCCGCGAATACCAATCGATGACCGCCACCAGGTATACGAAGCCTCGCGCCATCGGGATGTATGTGATGTCGGCGGCCCACACCTGATTGATCCGAGAAACCGTCAGATTCCTCAGTAGATAAGGGTATACGGCGTGTTCCGGCGCTGGCTTGCTTGTGTTCGGCTTGGGCGCAGTGCTCTCGAGCCCCATCAACCGCATAAGACGCTGCACGCGCTTGCGGTTGACGGCCGACCCCTCCGCTTTGAGTGTCTGTGTCATCATGCGGCTGCCGAAAAATGGATGCTTCAGATGTAGCTCGTCCATCCGACGCATCAATGCGAGTTGCTCGCCATCCGGCTCGACAGGTTCGTAGTATAGGCTCGACCGATTCACGCCGAGCAGCTCGCACTGCCAGCGCATCGACAGCGGAGCGTTGGGTTCGACCAACTCCCGCCGGGGCGTCATCGCAATCGACCGAGCCCGTGTGATAAAAAATCGCGCTCCATCGTCAGCTCCCCGATTTTCTGAAGCAGTTCGGCCTCGCGCATCGAGGTATCGCCTCCGCCCACCTCTTCGGTCTCGAAAGCACGCGTGACGTTCTCCAAAAGCTGCCGCTTCCATTTGTAGATCTGGTTCGCGTGAACCTTGTGCCGCCGGGATAGTTCCGCCACTGTCTCCTGCTCGCGTAGTACCGCCAATGCAACTTTCGCCTTGAAAACAGGGCTGTGCTTCGTACGATTTTTCTTCACTTTTCTCTGCTCCTTTTTTTATTGAGCAGGCTTGTTTTACCACCTTAACCCCTGGTCTAAAAAATGGGGTCCACTTCACCCTTCCAGGGGCATAGGCTATGCGTCTCACTCGGCTGCAGATATTCTTGTTTTACCGAAGCCGGTGGAAAATAGTGGTTGCCTTCCACCATTTCGGTCTCCTGCGACTCAGCAATTACGGTTCCATGAAAAACCGCTTTTGACATATCGTGACTCCCTTTCTTGCGTCCGTTCTTTCGTATTGCTATTCTTCTTCCTTGACCTGCCATCCACTATGAACAATCACATCCCGTTGGCTGCTGCACTCTTGCTGGCACTCTTCGTTTCCATGTGTGGCGGAAGCGGTCCGTCAGGCCCGACGACTCCGCCCACGACCACTGTCCCGCCGCCGACCCCAGCACCGCAGTTCGAGATTTCAACCCTCATTACTGTTTACCAAAAGGCCGATAGCTTCGCTCTGTTCACCGAAGGCACGACGTCCGACGAGAACATAGGAAAAATCCTTCTCGGCGTCGACGCGCTTACCACCGGAGGCACGCTTCTCGATAACGAGCTCTTGCGCTTCGATCTGCAACAAGCCATCGATCGCGCCAACGAGCAGTTCTCGGACGCGGACTTCGAAGCGGCGTTCGGTGAGACCAAGGAAAATCTGCGCCGCTTCTTCAACGATGCCGATAACGACGGCTGGTCCGTCGATGGCCGCCACGGAGAAGGACGGGACTGGCCCCATGATAGCGACGGCAACGACCCCGACGGCTGGCTCGCCCAAATGGTCATCACCATTACCCGCCCCTAGCTGCTTGCTTCCAGCTACCCTGTTTCGCCATTAGAAGCATCAGCGTATCCGGCCCGCTGGTGGCCCGTTTGGTAGCAGGTGGCCAATAGCCGGCAGCCGCCCGAAAACGGACTAAGAAACTCCCAGCCCCTCCAGCATCTCAACGATCGACTCGAACCACACTTGGGCCATCGTCTCGTAGCCCAGATTGTTCGGATGCACGCCGTCGGAACCTACGCCACGGAAGCGTTCCGGCGCGGCGGCTTCGTGGTCGGCGATCGGAACGTTCTTGCCTTTTGCTTCCTGGCGGATCACATCGTTGAGACGGGCGATGTTCTCGACCGCGAAAACACGAAACCCGTCCGGATTTACCGGCAGATAGGTTCCGATGATGACGAACTTGCCTCGAAGGATGCCGATCCGCATCATCTCGGCAAGATTGGAGCGAACGACGGGAAAACGCGCGATCTCGTTATTGACGTCCACGATGCCTTCCATGATGAGGATCAAGTCCGGCTCATGCCGCCTTATCATCGTATCGATTCGATCGAGGCCTTCTCTCGTGTTCTCGCCGCCAATGCCTTCGTTGACGAGCTCGAAGCCCGTGCCGAAGCGCTCTTCGAGCAGCCGCCATAGTTTTGGGATATAGCCTTCGACGGTCGTGAGCACGGGCCGCGCCCCACCGGAGCCGCCATATTGCTGCGTCACGCCAAAGGTCACGCTGTCACCGAAGCAAAGAATTTTCTTGATGGGGAAATTTGCAGGCAAGTCCACGCGCCGCGCAGAATCGGCTAGCGCGACGACACTTTGGCCTGGAACCGCCGCGTCCGGCGAAGTAGGTGAGCTATCTCCTGCGCAGCCAGCAATGGTCGTCATGAGGACACCAAGAAGACATCCGGCTATCGTTGCTCTCATTCTCAATTACTCTCCGATCGTTCCCATGCTATTTCAAGTGCCCGGACCCCGGTGGGCGGCTCGTTCAAATTCGCGAATCTACCATTGTGATACAGAACTCTTCCGTTGACAATACCGCGCGCGAGCTCGGCGTTTTTTGAGGTTCAAGTTCCGAAGACGCCGCTCTCCCGGAGACTCCGAAGTGTCTCGTTGTCGATTCCGAGTCGCTCGCGCAGCACGGACTCGGTATGCTCGCCGAGCATGGGCGGCGGCGCGTGGTCGCGCTCCCCCGCCTCGGAGAGCTTGATGGGATTGCCTGTCAACGGTAGCTCTCCGAGCTTCGGATGTTGCACGCGAAGCTTCATGTTCCGGCTTTCTATCTGCGGATTCTCGAAAACTCCGGCGACGTCTCGGACACGGCCGACCGGGATGCCGGCTTTCTCGAGTAGCGACACCCAAGCATCCGTGCTTTTCGACGCGAAGATGGGCTCTAGCAACGCAGAAAGCTCGGCGTAGCGGGCGACACGATCGACATTGACTGCAAATTCGGGCAGCTCGAGCTCCGGCCTTCCGACAACGGCGACGAAACGTTTCCACAAACTGTCGTTACCGACACCGAGGATGACGTGGCTATCGGCCGTGCGAAACGCTTCGTAGGGTGTCAACGACGAATGCCGATTGCCAAGCCTTTTCGGAACCTCGCCCGTCATGAGAAAGCCCTGGGCCTGGTAGCAGAGCGTCGAGAGCACGCTGTCGAACAAAGACACGTCGATGCGCTCGCCCGAACCTGTCTTCTCTCGACGATAGAGCGACGCCAGAATACCCTCGCAGGCCATCATGCCCGTCAAAATATCCGCAAGCGAGGCGCCGACTTTCATGGGCATCCCATCCGGCTCGCCCGTGAGCGCCATCCAGCCGCCTTCTCCCTGCATGACCGCGTCGTAGCCCGGACGCTCCCGGAGAGGTCCGGTCTGCCCGTAGCCGGAAATTGACGCATAGATGAGAGACGGGAGGCGCTCTTTGAGCGTCGCGTAGCCGAGACCGAGACGGTCCATCGTGCCCGGGCGAAAGTTCTCGATGAGAATGTCGGCGGTGTCGAGCAACTGGTGCAAAAGGTCCTTGCCGCTTTCTTTTTTGAGATCGAGGCAGAGGCTTTTCTTGTTGCGGTTGACCGCGAGGAAGTAGGCACTCTCGCCATCGATGAAGGGCGGTCCCCAGTGGCGACAATCGTCTCCCTTGGGAGGCTCGATCTTGAGGACGTCAGCGCCCAGATCGCCGAGCATCATCGTGCAATAGGGTCCGGCGAGGATGCGCGAGAAATCGAGGACGGTGACGCCTTCGAGAGGAAGTCGTTTGCCGGCTTTCGAAGAGCTCATCAACGCGGAGTCTACAACAGCGCTCGGGAAGATCAATATTAAGAAAAACCCGTGACGCAAAAGGTGCAGGGGCGCAAAGGAAAAGAAAGAAAGAAGTGAGAGGCGATGCGAGGTTTTTTTTGGATGGCTTACGTATTCTTTAGGGTTGGGATACGGACCTTCGCGTCTTTGCGTCTTGGCGTTACGCTTTTCTTAATATTGATCCTTGCTTTTCCAGGCGGCCTCATTCGTCGGTTTTGTAGCGGATGGCGACGGCTGTGACGTTGTCCTTGCCGCCGTTCTCGTTTGCAGTGGCGATGAGCCCGTTCACGAGCTCCTCGAGCGAAGCTCCGGCGCTCACGATGATTTCGGTGAGCCGCTTTTCGGTAATCATCCCGTGCAAGCCGTCGGAGCAGAGCAGGTAGAGGTCATCATTTTGTAGGCCGTGCTCCTCGACCTCGACGTCGATCTCCTCTTTCGCTCCGATGGCCTTCGTAATGATGTTCTTCATCGGATGGCTCTCGGCCTCCTCCGGTAACAGCACCCCTTCGTCCACCGCCGCTTGAACCCACGAGTCATCTACCGTCAACTGGCGAAACTCACCTTCGCGCAAGCGATAAGCGCGGCTGTCCCCCGCGCTCACAAAGCTGATGGTCTTGCTGTTCGTGAGCGCCGCAACGATCGTCGTGCCCATACCCGTATAGTCTTGGCGACTATCCGCCTCCTTGAAGACCCTCTTATTGGCAAGCATCACCGCGGTGAGAAGCCGGTTGGAATTGAGGGAGAGTTTGGGATTAACACCATAGGGCCAAGTGATTTCGTCCTCTTCGCACGAACGCTGCACGAAGTTGCCAACGGTTTCGACGGCCAGATGCGAAGCGATCTCGCCCGCATTGTGCCCCCCCATGCCATCGGCGACGACGAAAAGCCCAATCGTGTCATCCACGAAGAGGCTGTCTTCGTTCAGCTTGCGACGAAGCCCTACATCCGTGGCGCCAAAGCTCTCGATCATCTTCGTCTCCGGGTTGGTTCCTTACGTGGTTTGTTTCCACCGAGTCGATTACGGATGACACACCTATTAGAAAACAGAATAACACTACTATTTACAAGGTTTCAAGGATCGTACGTCGTCACCCAACGTTGACAGTCCCTCCAATTGCTTGCTAAATTAGATCTTGCACCCGGAAAGAAACCCGCGGAAACTGGATGTCTCATTATCGTGTTCTCTTGGTGGAGCCCAACGCTGAGCTCCGACGCATTTTTTCCGACTATTTCAAACGCTCCGGGCTGGAAGTGGTCGACGCCGTCGATGCGGCGAGCGGGCTCGAAACCTCGAGGCGTGAGTGCCCCGACATGATTGCGTGCGAGGCAGCGCTCCCAGGCGGCGCGGACGGACTCGAGCTCGCGCGTGCGTTGCGAGCCGATCCCGACCTCAAGAGCATCCCCATCCTGGCCCTCTCCGGCACGATCATACCCGAGGAGCGCTGGCAAGCTATCGTTTCGGGAGCGGACGACTACCTCATGAAGCCCTTCACCATGCGCGAGCTCATCTACCGCTGCGAACGGCTCATCAGTTTCTACCGAAGCAACGAGCCCGGAGAGCTGTCCGGAGATCTCGCGCGCTTCAAAAGCACGGATATCCTGCAAATGCTCGAAGCGAACCAGGCGACGGGCGTCCTCCATATCGACGGCAATCACAAAGGCGAGATCCATCTTCTCGATGGCTACATTTGTGGCTGCTTCTCGGAGACGTCAAAGGTGAAGAGGCCGCCTACCGATTGATACCGGTGCGCGATGGTCGGTTTCACTTCGTCCGGGCCAACATCCGGAGCAATATCGAATCTCTTCGCTCCACCACCGAGTTCATGATGGAAGCGTTCCGTCGTCACGATGAAAGCGAGAAGCAACCGGCGCAGTAGGTTTTGTTACCGCTATTCGTTGTTTGCTTTCGGCTACCAGCTTCCCGCTACCTTAGGGTCCGGCAGGCAGCGTGAAACACGGTCTAAAATAAGCTTACCTTAATTCTCAAGTATTTCTTGGGGTCTTTACGGATGTCGGCGATGAGGCCTTGGAGCTCGGTCGCGGTCTTGTTCAAGTTCTCATAGAGCTCTCGGTCGTGGAGGAGCTGGCCGGCAGTCCCCTCGCCACGCTCTAGCCGGGACGTGATCGAGTCGAGGTTCGCCGAGAGCGAGTCGAACTTGTCGTAGAGCTCGCGTTCACGCAGCAGAGCACCGAGCGTCCCCTCCCCTTGATCGAGGCGTCCGGTCGCGCGGGCAAGGTTCTCGGTCGTCGCCGAGATCTGTCGGCCGATCTCGCGATCGTTCACGAGGCGTCCGATGGCGCCTTCACCGTTATCGATGCGCGCCACGAGATCTCTCATGCTGACGACGAGCTGATTGAGATTGTCGTAGATCTGCGGGTCGTGGATGAGCTTGCCAAATGTACCGTCCTGGCGATCGAGGCTCGTAAAGACATCTTCGGCCCGGGTGACGAGAGCGAGGAGCTGATCGTGCAGTTCCTCTCGTTTGAGTAGCGCCCCGAGCGTCCCCTGTCCGTCCTGGATCTCGGCCGCGAGGTCGCGAATATCCTTCATCGTGCCGGAGGCATCGAGAATGATGCCCTTGATAGGATCGCCCTCCGCCTCGCCGGGGATGCTTGCCCCGTCTTCGATGGGCACACCCCCAGGCTCGCCCGGGTCCACGTCGAGCATCTTTTCGCCCAGGACGCCGAGGCTTCCAACCGTTACGAGCGAGTGGTCCGTGATGCGGTCTTGCACGTCGGTGCGGATGGTCATCGTTACTTTCACGGGCGCCGGTGCATCCGCCCCGGCAAACTCCACCTTTTTGACCGAGCCGACCTCGACGCCCGAAAGGTGGATCGGCGAGCCGGCTTTCAGGCCGTTCACGTCACGCAGGTAGCTGAAAACCGTATATTGCCCGCCAAGAAAAGGCAGCCCTCCTTCGCGGGTAATGTACATGGTCGCCGCCATAGCGACCGTGAGTGCTATCGACACAACGATACCGACTCTGAGCTCGGCGTAGCTTATCGATTTTCTGCCTGGCATTTTCAATCCTCCTCGAGGCCGATGGCGCGTGGCATACTCGGTATCAGTCTCGGTTCACCGAGACCGGTTTCTGACCGTCCAAGAACTTCCGGATATAGGGCTCGTCCGAACGGAAGAGCTCCCTCTGCAGACCGCTAAAAACGATGCGGCCCTCGTTGAGAACGATGAAGTCACTCCCCACGAGGAGCTCAACATCCTCTATCCGGTTGTAGATGAACTCACCGTTTTTGCGCATCACGAAGCTCTGAACGACCTGGAAGGCATCCCTCAATTGATGCGTAACGAGCACCGACGTCACCCCTTCGAGATCTCGAAGCTTCACGATGAGATCGCAAATCGTCGAGCCAGTGATGGGGTCGAGCCCCGTCGTCGGCTCGTCATAAAGGATGAGCCCCGGGCTATGGGCCATCGCTCGCGCCACCGAGACACGCCTTCTTTGCCCGCCCGAGAGATCCGAAGGCGCCCGGTCATAGAACTCTCCGAGCTCGACGAATCCGAGCATCCGCCGCACACTCTTTTCGAACTCTTCATCGTCGAGTTTGTCGTGCTCTCGCAATCGAAAGCCGACATTCTCTGCGACCGAAAGCGAATCGAAGAGCGCCCCTTCCTGGAACACCATTCCGATCCCGGCGCGCACCGGCATGAGGGCGGACTCCCTCAGGCGCGAGATATCGACGCCACCGACTTCGATGATGCCGGATTCGGGTTTGATGAGCCCGAGCACGAGCTTGAGAATCGTCGACTTTCCAGAGCCGCTCCCACCGATAATGACCGCGGTGCTCCCCAACGCCACGTCGAAGCTTACGTCATTCAACGTGTAGTCTTCGTTGCCGGGATAGGCGTAAAAAACGTTTCGAAACGAGATCGCTCGCGTTGGCATCGCTCAGGGATACACGAACTTTAGTATCAAGACATTCAGAAAGTAGTCGGTGACGAGAATCAACACCGAAGCGACAACGACAGATTGGGTCGTAGACTCACCCACACCGCGCGTTCCACCCGTGGTCGTGAGCCCTTGATAACAGCCGACCGCAACGATGATATAGCCAAAGACGAGAGGTTTCACGAGCCCCATGAACAAATCGGGTAGCTTCATCGCATCGAGCGCCGAATGCCAGTAAAGGCTCGTCGCGAGACGCAGGGTGAACCTAGCGACGAGATAGCCGCCGACCATGCCGACAGCGTTGCTCAACACGGTCAGCACCGGCACCATGATGACGCCCGCGATCATGCGCGGCGCGACGAGCTTTCGGATCGGATCCGTACCGAGCGAGCGTAAGGCGTCGATTTGCTGCGTGACAACCATGGAGCCGAGCTCCGCCGCCATTCCGGCGCCGACACGGCCGCTCACCATCAGCGCCGTGAGCACCGGCCCCAGCTCACGAAGCATCGAAAGCGACACCATCCGCCCCACGTAAGGGCGCGCGCCGAACGCATCGAGGGTGGCCGAGCTCTGCACGGTGAGCACCATTCCGGTGAACAGTCCGGTCAGCGTCACGATCGTCAGCGAGCCCACCCCGATCGAGTCCATCTGCTCGAGTGTCTCACGCCAATATCGAGGTTTCGAGAAGAGACTCGCGAAGGCGTCGAACGAAAGTTTCGAGAACGCCTGGAGAGCCGCGAGCCGCTCTTTGACCCAGTTGCTCCCAGCGTTAGCCACTAGTGGCGGTCTCCACCGGTTCGGTCGAACAGCTCGATCTGTTTCAGCTCGCGAATGCGATCCCGATGTTCCGCGGCTGCTTCGAAGTCGAGATCCTTCGCTGCTTGCTTCATCTTTCGCGTCCGCCGCTCGATCTCGCGGCGAATCTCCTGCGGGCTGCCAAAAAGCAAATCGTCTTCCGCGACACGGTCGCTGGCGGACCCTTCGTCGTCTTCTCTAGCGTCACGGATCACGCCGCGGATGGATTTCACGATCGTCTCGGGCGCAATTCCGTGCTCGTCGTTATATTTCTTTTGCAATCGACGCCGACGTCCGGTCTCGCCGATGGCGCGCTTCATCGAATCGGTTTCCTTGTCAGCATAGAGAAGCGCCATCCCGCTCAGGTGGCGGGAGGCGCGGCCAATGGTCTGGATGAGCGAGCCCGCCGAGCGCAAAAAACCCTCTTTATCGGCATCGAGGATGGCGACGAGGGAGACTTCGGGCAAGTCGAGCCCCTCGCGCAGCAGATTGATACCGATGAGAACATCGAACTCTCCGAGACGCAGATCTCGAAGAATGTTCATCCGCTCGAGCGTATCGATGTCCGAGTGCAGATAGCGGCAACGCACGCCGAACTCGGTATAGTACTCGGCCAAATCCTCCGCCATCCGTTTCGTCAGCGTGGTCACGAGCACGCGCTCGCTCTTGTCGACGCGCCTCCGAATCTCGTCGAGAAGGTCATCGACTTGGCCTGCCACCGGACGGACATCGATTCGGGGATCCATGAGCCCGGTGGGTCGAATGATCTGCTCGACCACAACGCCACCGCTACGCTCGAGCTCGTAGGGGCCGGGCGTGGCGGACACGTAGATCGTGTGGCCAATCCGGGACTCGAACTCCTCGAAGTTCAACGGACGGTTGTCGAGCGCCGACGGCATGCGAAACCCGTATTCCACGAGGGTCTCTTTCCGGGCGCGGTCGCCGTGATACATGCCGCGCACCTGAGGCACCGTTTGATGGGACTCGTCGATGATGAGGACCGTGTCCTTTGTTAGATAGTCCATCAGCGTGGGCGGCGGTTGGCCCGGGTTCAGACCAGTGAAATGGCGAGAGTAGTTCTCGATACCGTGACAATAGCCGACCTCTTGCAACATCTCGAGATCGAAGAGCGTTCTTTGCTGGATACGCTGCGCCTCGAGAAGCTTGCCTTCGTCGTGCAACTTGCGGTGAAACCAATCGAGCTCCTCACGGATGGTCTCGATGGCGCGAACCGTTCGTTCTCGGGGCGCGACGTAATGGGTCTTCGGAAAAATCGTGACTTTCTTCATCGGCCGCAGCGTTTTTCCCGTGAGCGGGTCGAATTGTACAATCGACTCCACTTCGTCGCCGAACAGCTCGAGGCGAATACCGAGATCGTCATAGCCCGGAATGATCTCGATGACATCGCCGCGCACGCGAAAGGTGCCGCGACTCAAATCGTAATCGTTGCGCTCGTACTGGATCTCGACGAGCTTGCGCAATACCGCCGCGCGATCGATCTCGTCGCCCGCCTCCACGTTCAGGAGCATTCCGTAATAGGCCTCCGGCGAACCGAGACCGTAAATACAAGAAACGCTCGCGACGATGAGCACGTCTTCGCGCTCGAAAAGAGAACGCGTCGCGGAGAGCCGCATGCGGTCTATCTCGTCATTGATCGTGGCTTCCTTCTCGATAAAAGTGTCGCTCGCCGGCACGTAGGCTTCCGGCTGATAGTAATCGTAGTAGCTCACGAAGTACTCGACCGCGTTGTCGGGAAAAAACTCCTTGAACTCTTGATAGAGCTGGGCCGCAAGGGTCTTGTTGTGCGCCATGACGAGAGCGGGACGGTTGACCGCTTCGATGAGCTTGGCCACCGTAAAAGTCTTGCCCGAGCCGGTCACGCCCAGGAGGACCTGGTCTTTTTCGCCCTGCTCGAGACCGCGGGTCAGCTCTTCGAGTGCTCTTGGCTGGTCCCCTTCGGGCTCAAAGCTCGAAGTGACGCGGAACTCACCGGAGCGCCTAGCCGGCAGCGGATGGATAGCCATGAAAAGTGCTTATAAGTACCTGCAAATTCAGAACTTAGCACGTGCAAACAGACCGAGTCAAATAAAGACCATCGCAAGTCAATACTAAAAAAGCGCGACGCAGCTAGGCGAGGGCGCCGCCTTTTTTCTTGTTGTAGGTGCGGTATTCGAAGCTGCGCTCCTGGGCCTCGCGGAGACGAAGGCCCTCGTCATGCTTGAACATATGGATCGCGTCGTAATCGGGCGGGCAGAACTTCGCGCAGAGCTGACAGCCGATGCAAGTTTCCACGTTCACCTCGCAGACTGTGCCTATCGCGTTGGGCTCGGGGTCGGGTACGAGATAGATACAATCTTGAACCGGGCAAACGTGGATACACATCTCGCATCCACGGCCGAAGCATTTCCCATGGTCGACGAACGCCAACATTTTGGGTTGTTTCTTCCGCGGCCCCGTGATCAATTTGTCCTGCATCCGCTTGTGTCCTCCCTCAAAGGTAATTATATCGAACCCGACGGACAAAACACCAGATCTAGTGGCTCGGTCCTGGACAAACGCCTATAATTGGTTCGAGATGGCCGACGTGAACACCGAAACGCAGCTTTATCGGAAGGGGCTCGGCCTCAGAGAGCAAGTCCAAGAGCCTCTGAGACGGGACTATGAGGGCCTCATCGTGGATTTCGCCCGCGAGCGCAATCACAAGCTCGTCGCGGGTGAGCTCACTTTCCGACTCGCGAAGGAGCTCGGCTTCTGCTACGGCGTCGATCGCGCGGTGGCGTACGCCTATGAAGCGCGCGCGCGCTTTCCCGGCAAGAGAATCTTTATTACGGGCGAGATCATCCACAACTCCTACGTAAACGGGCGCTTGTCGGAAATGGGGATCGAGTTCCTCGATGGCCCCTATGGGACCGACGAAAAGTTCGCCTCCGTCACGAAGGACGACGTCGTCCTCCTGCCCGCTTTTGGGGTGAGCACCGGTGAGCTCGAGATTCTGCAGGGCAAGGGGATAATCCTCGTCGACACGACGTGCGGTTCGGTAATGAACGTTTGGAAAAACGTCGAGCACTATGCGCGGGACCACTTCACATCCGTCGTCCACGGCAAATGCGAACACGAAGAGACCAAAGCAACCGTCTCACGGGCGACCAAAGGGCATGGGCATTATCTCGTCATCCGTGACTTGAACGAGAGCGAGCGGGTTTGCGATTACATAGAGACATCCCGCGACAAGGCGCGCTTTGTAGAGCATTTCTCGGATGCTGTTTCGCCCGGTTTCGATCCCGACAGCCACCTGACCCATATCGGTCTCGCGAACCAAACGACCATGCTCAGCAAGGAGTCTCTCGAGATCGCGGAGCGGCTCCGGCAATCCATGATGCGACGCTACGGCGAGAGCGAGCTCGAATCGCGCTTTCGCTCCTTCGATACGATTTGCAGCGCGACGCAGGAGCGACAAGATGCCGTCCTCGAGCTGTGCGACGAAGGCGTCGATGTGATGCTCGTCATCGGAGGCTACAACAGTAGCAACACGGCGCATCTCGCCGAGATTTGTTCGGAGAAATTCCCGACCTATCACATCGCGGATTCTCGTTCCATCCTGTCCCCGGCTCTCATCCGTCACAAACCCCTTGACGAGCAGAGCGAAGTGGATGCAACCGATTGGTTTCCCGAAGGCGCGCTCAAGATCGGTGTGACCGCCGGCGCTTCGACGCCCGACGTCAAAGTTGACGAGGTCATCGAGCGCATATTGGGGTTTCGCGGCCTCAGCCGGCACGACCTGACAGCCTGACGGGCCTGAATCACTCGTAAAACTTGCCGACCGGGTGGTAAGCCGCAGCGTGAGGCTCCCCGCGGCCTTCTCCTATATACTTGTTCGATTAACCTACGGGGTCGAGCAAGTTCACATCGACGGAGGTTTGCATGGAGAGCGGAGCGAAGCCACTAGCGGAACCCGCACTTAGTCCTCAAACAGAAGTAAGCGACAGCTATCACGGCCTCACCCGCGAGGAGCTCATCAGTGCTTATCGATGGATGCTTCTCTCCCGAAAAGTGGACGACCGGGAAATTCAGCTCAAACGCCAAAACAAAGTCTTCTTTCAAATCAACGGTGTCGGCCACGAGGCCGTGCTCGTGGCCGCAGCGATGCAACTTCGGCCCGGCAAAGACTGGTATTTTCCTTACTACCGCGATCGCGCGCTATGTCTCGCGACGGGCGTGACACCTTTCGAGCAGTTTCTTGCATCGGTCGCCGCGGCGGACGATCCCGCCTCGGCCGGCCGCCAGATGCCGTCCCATTGGAGCCATCCGAAGCTCAACGTCGTGAGCCAGTCGAGTTGCGTGGGAACGCAATTTGCCCATGCCGTCGGCGCCGCGGTCGCCGGCCGCTACGCGAACAAAGGTTCTACCGAGCCAGGTGAAATCGTTTATGTATCCGGGGGCGACGGCTCCACAAGTGAAGGCGAGTTCTGGGAAGCGCTGAACAATGCGTGCCTTCAGAAAGTTCCCGTGCTCTTCCTCATCGAAGACAACAGCTATGCGATCTCCGTACCCGTGGAAGCGCAAACGGCAGGCGCCAACATATCGAGGCTCGTTCGGAGCTATCCCGGACTGCTCGTAACCGAGTTCGACGGCACCAATTTCTTGGACAGCTACGGGAGGCTCCAAGACGCGGTGTCCTATCTTCGCGAGGGCCACGGACCAGTGCTCGCACACGCGCATGTCGTACGCCCGTATTCGCACTCGCTTTCGGATGACGAACGGCTGTACAAGACGGAGAAAGAGCGCGACGACGAAGCGAAGCGCGACCCGCTCATGCGCATGAAAGACTTTCTCATCGCGGAGAATCTCGCGACGGATGACCAGCTTCAGACCCTCGAAAAGAGCGTGCATGACGAAGTGGCCGAAGCCGCCGACCAAGCGCTCACGATGCGATGGCCCACCAAAGATAGCTGGAGCCGGCATTGCTACAGCGAAAGCGTTGACCCGGGCTCGAGCGCCTTCTCTACCGAGCCGAGTTTCTCCGGCAAGGATGGCACCGTAGTGGACCTCCTTCACGCGTGCTTGCGGGATGAGATGGCGCGGGATCCGCGCGTCATTATCTTCGGCCAGGACGTTGCCGATGTGAGCCGCGAAGGTAATCTAGCGGAGGTCAAAGGCAAAGGCGGCGTCTTCAAAGTCACCTTCGGCCTGCAGCGCGAGTTCGGCGGTGACCGCGTGTGGAACAGCCCTGTAGCGGAAGCGAGCATCGCCGGCATGGCCGCCGGGGCCGCTATCCGCGGCTTGAAACCCGTCGTCGAGATCCAGTTCTTCGACTATATCTGGCCCGCCTTCATGCAGATCCGAAATGAGATCGCGACGATGCGATGGCGTTCCGGTGGAGCTTTCAGCTGCCCGCTCGTCATTCGCGTTCCCATCGGCGGCTATCTGACCGGAGGGGCCATATATCATTCGCAATCGGGCGAAGTCTTTTTCGCACACATTCCGGGGCTGCGTGTCGTGATGCCTTCGAACGCGCTCGACGCGAACGGCCTTCTTCGGACGGCGATCCGCTGCGACGACCCGGTCATCTTCCTCGAGCACAAGCACCTGTACCGTCAGACCCACAACAAGGGTCGCTATCCTGGCCCGGACTACATGATCCCGTTCGGCAAGGCCCGCACCGTGCTCGAAGGTGCGGACGTCACCATCGTGACCTTCGGGGCGCTCGTGCGCCGCGCACAGGTCGCCGCACAAAAGGCGCAGGCGGAAGGCGTCTCGGTCGAGATCCTCGATCTGCGCACCCTGTCGCCTTACGACTGGGAAGCGATTGCCGCTTCAGTGACTAAAACGAGCCGCGTCATCGTCGCGTACGAGGATGGGCGGACGTTCGGCTACGGCGCCGAGATCGCCGCTCGTATCTCGGAGGAGCTCTTCGACGAGCTCGACGCGCCCGTCCGGCGCGTGGCCGCGAAGGATTGCTGGGTCGCTTACAACCCAGACCTCGAGGACGCGATCCTCCCGCAAACCGAAGACCTTTACGACACGATTATCGAGCTCGCGCGCTTCTAGTGAAATTTTGATTGCAACATGAGCACCAACGTCGAAACCCCTTTGCCGGAGAAGACATCCGCCCTCACCGAGCTTTCGGAAGTCGAGGAGCTCTTTCGGAGCATGGTGCGTGAGTTCGCCCAAAAAGAGATCGGCCCGCTCGTCCGAAAGATGGACCAGGACGCCAAGATCGATCCGGCCCTCCTTCCGAAGCTCTTCGAGCTCGGCCTCATGGGGATCGAGATCCCCGAAAGCTACGGAGGCTCGGGCGCGAGTTTTTTCATGGCCGCGCTCGCGGTCGAGGAAATCTCCCGCGTCGACGCCTCCCTCGGCGTTTGTGTCGATGTCCAAAACACTCTCGTCAACAACGCCGTCATGCGCTTTGGCAATGACGAGCAGAAAACACGCTATTTGCCTCGCCTCGCCCGAGACACCGTAGGCGCTTACGCACTCTCGGAGCCCGATTCCGGAAGCGACGCCTTCGCGCTCGCATGCCGTGCTCTCGAGGACGAAGATGGCGACGCGTACCGTCTGACCGGCACCAAACTCTGGATCACGAACGGAGCGGAGGCGGGACTCTTCATCGTCTTTGCGAGCGTAGATCTCGACGCCGGCTACAAGGGCATCACGGCCTTTCTCGTCGAGCGCGACATCGAAGGCTTTACCGTCGGCAAGAAAGAAGACAAGCTCGGCATCCGCGCCTCGAGCACGACAGAGCTCGTGCTACAAAACTGCATCATCCCGAAGTCGAACGTGCTCGGCGAGGTCGGCAAAGGCTACAAAATCGCCATCGAAACGCTGAACGAAGGGCGTATCGGGATCGGTGCGCAAATGATCGGAATCGCTTCCGGAGCGCTCGCGCACGCGATGGCCTATACGAAGGAGCGCAAAGCGTTCGGCAAATCAGTCGCCGAGTTTCAGGGCGTCCAGTTCCAGCATGCGCAATGCGCGACCGAGCTCGAAGCGGCGCGGCTTCTCGTCTATAACGCGTCTCGGCTGCGCGACGCCAAAAAGCCCTACCTCGTACAGGCGGCGATGGCCAAGCTCTATTCATCGCAAGTCGCCGAACGGGTCACCTCGCAAGCCATCGAGCACTATGGCGGCTACGGCTACAGCAAAGACTTCCCTGTCGAGAAATTTTGGCGCGACGCCAAGATCGGGACGATTTACGAGGGAACATCCAACATGCAGCTCCAAACAATCGCCAAATATTTGCTCAAAGACAGATAGCGTTGTCCGTGTACGGACGACTGTTATTTGCACAGGCATTGGATCTTCTTCATAGGCACGAACAGCCTCGAACGCTGGTCCGGAAATTCCTGAAACTCGTAGCCAAGATTGCCGCGGTAGTTCTGATCGACCAACGACATCCGGTAGAATCCCTCCCGAGTTTCCCGGGGTACACCCTGCAACTTCTCAGCGCTCTTCTTCTCGCCGCCATCACGCTCCTCTCCTGCTCCGAGCCCGCACGCGATTTCGTGCGCGTCGGCGTCGATGTCGATGCCGGCTCACTCGACCCCCGTCTGATGCGAGATACGACGGCCTATCGTGTCGTCAACCTCCTCTATGACGGCCTCGTCGCGCTCGACGCCTCGTTGAACCCCACTCCCGCGCTAGCGCATCACTGGGATCATCCCGATGACACGACTTGGATTTTTTACCTCCGTGAGGACGCCCGATTTCACGACGGGACACCCGTCACCGCCCACGACGTCGTCTACACCTTCGAGACGATCCTCGATCCGTCTTTCGGGGCGCCCCTGCGATCGCTCTACGCGCCGATCACGAAGATCGAAGCCACCGATGAGCACACGGTCATCTTCACGCTCAGCGCGGCCTATGCGCCGCTTCTCACTTATCTCGAGCTCGGCATCGTGCCACGCGGCCAAGAGGCAATCACTGGAAACGGACCTTATCGTCTGTCGCTGTGGGATCGCGGCGCCAAGATCGTTCTCGTTGCCCACGATGATTACTGGGGCGGCGCACCGTCGATCCCGCGCCTCGAGCTTCTCGTCGTGCCGGATAACACCGCGCGAGCCCAGGCGTTCGAGGCTGGCGACCTGGACCTCATCCAATCGCCGCTCGCCCCCAACGACATTCGACGCCTCTCCGAAGACCCTCGATTCGAAAGCTTCACGAGCGATGCACCCGCGATCACTTATCTGAATTTCAACACGGCGTCCGCGCCGCTCGATGATCCCGCGCTGCGCAAAGCACTCTCCATGCTCGTCAATCAGGAGACGATCCTCGCCGCGATCTACGAAGGAACCGACCGCGGCGCAAGCTCCATTCTTCTGCCATCATCGTGGTCGTTCAGCAACGACGTGCGACAACCGCCACACGACGCTGACGCGGCGGCAGAGCTTCTCGACGAGCTCGGCTGGCGTGACCGTGACGGCGATGGGCTCCGGGAACGGGACGGAGAGCCGCTCGCGCTCAAGCTCGGAACGCATAGCGAGGACTTGAACCGCGTACAAACGGTCGAGTTTCTGCAAAACTCGTTTCAGAAGCACGGCATCGACGCCACCATCCGCATATCGGACTGGCCGTCTTTCTCGGTGCGACGCGGGCGACTACGACATCATTCTGCTCGGGTGGACGCAGCTCGTCGATCCAGACCGCGTGAGCTTCGACCAGCTGCACACGGGCGGCGGTCTCAATTGGGGGCGATATACGAACCGTCATCTCGACGCTCTTCTCGAGAGCGGCCGTAGGGAGGACGATCGCACCAAGAGAGCTGAAATCTACCGGAGGGCCGCCGAGATCGTAGCGGAAGAGCTTCCCTATTACGTCCTCTCCTATCAAGGCTACCATCTCTTCACGACGGCGCGGCTTCGCGATTATGAGCCCGACCCGCGCGGGATGCTGCGCTCGCTCGCGAGGAGTCGCCTCGCACCCATACCGTAACGATGACGCGCTACGCGCTCCTCCGCCTTTGGCTCGTCGTTCCAACACTCGCAGGGGTGCTGCTCTTCGTCTTCGCGCTCCTCAAGCTCGTGCCCGGCGATCCCGCAGCGGTCTTTCTAGGCGAGAACGCCACGCCGGAAGCCGTCGCATCTTTGCGAGAAGAGCTCGGTCTCGATCGACCGCTCCCTGTCCGGCTCTTCGACTACGCAAGGGAGGTGCTGCGCGGCGACCTCGGCCAATCCATCTTTCAGCGGGAGCCTGTCCTCGACATCGTGCTGCGCCGGCTCCCGGCCACCGTCGAGCTGGCTTTGGCGGCTTTCCTGCTTGCCGTGTTGTCCGGGGTCGCCCTGGGTACCATGGCCGCTTTGTGGCGCGGGACCTTCGTGGACGTCGCCGCGTCTGCGCTCGCGCAGCTCGGCGTGTCGATGCCTGTTTTCTGGCGCGGTATCCTCCTCATGGCGTGGCTCTCTGTGGATGGGGGATGGCTCCCCGCCTTCGGGCGCGGCGAGCCGCACCCCTCGGCCCTGGCATCCGGTGACATTCGACTCGTCACGGACGCGCTTCTCCACCTCATGCTCCCGACGATCACACTCGCGATACATCACGCCGCTGTCATCAGCCGTCTCGTCCGCGCGTCGATGTTGTCGACCCTCCACGAAGAGTACGTCATGGGCGCGCGCGAGGACTCTCTGCTTTGCGCGTCACCGCCGCGCATGCCTTGACCAATGCGATCCTGCCGGTCCTCAGCGTTGCCGGCGTTCGCTTCGGCGCGCTTCTCGGTGGCGCAGTCCTCACCGAATCGATCTTCGGTTGGCCGGGTCTCGGCCAGCTCGCCGTGACGGCAATCTCGGAGCGCGACCTTCCTCTCGTGCAAGGCGTCGTGCTCGTCTTCGCGCTCATGTTCATTCTCGTCAACCTCATCGTCGACCTGGCACATGCCTCGCTCGACCCGCGAATAAGACTCGTGGCTGGGAGCCGTGCTCGTAGGGACCGTCTTGCTCGTCGCGGCGTTTGCACCCTGGCTGTCGACCTACAGCCCCGACGCAATGGATATGTCGAACCGCTTGGCGGGTCCGTCCGGGGAGCACGTGCTAGGTACCGACAATTTCGGGCGCGACCTCTGGACCCGCATCGCCCACGGGGCCCGGGTCTCGCTCGCGGTGAGCCTCGGATCCGTTTCCATTGCGGTGCTCCTCGGTGGAACGGTAGGGCTCGTCTCCGGCTATTTTCGCGGCCGGGTGGACACGGTGAGCTGATGCGCATCGTCGACCTCTTTCTCGGCTTCCCGCCTTTCATTCTCGCGATGGCGCTCGTCGCCGCGCTCGGCTCCGGCGCTCAGAGCGTAACGGTGGCGCTCGCCGCAGTATTTTGGACCGAGACTGCGCGCCTCGTGCGCGCTATCACGCTCTCGGAAGTCGAACGCGACTACGTCGCTGCCGCGCGCGCGGCGGGCGCCCGCCACTACCGCATCATCACGCGACACTTGTTGCCTCGGGTGCTCGGCCCGCTCTCGATCCTCGCGACGCTCAGTATCGGGACGGCGATCGTGGCCGAGGCCGGCCTGAGCTTTCTCGGCTTCGGGATCCAACCGCCAGCACCGACATGGGGATGGACGCTGGCCTACGGAGTGCGCTATTTGAGGTCGGATATGTGGCTTGCTACCGTTCCCGGCCTCGCGATTCTGTGGACCGTTCTCGGATTCAATCTCCTGGGCGACGGCTTGCGGGACCGACTCGACCCGAGAGGACTTGCACGAAGATGACAGGACTGGCACGTATCCCGATTACAACCATGGCGAACGGTTCCGAGATCGCTATCTACCTCCACGAGCTCCTCGGCACGCGAGGAGACGGGCCCACGGTTGGCATCTGCGCCGCCATTCACGGAAACGAGCGCACCGGTACCGAGATCGTGCTCGAGACCGCTCGACGCTACGCGGACGGCGCGTTCCAGGGGAGGTTTCTGCTGCTCCCCGTCGCGAACCCCTTCGCCTTCGAAGCCAACCGACGTCACACCCCGACGGACGACCTCAACCTCAATCGACTCTTCCCGGGAAGAGTCGACGGTTGGTTCTCGGAGCAGCTCGCGGAGGTAATCACACGCACTTTTCTCACCAAGATCGACGTTCTGATCGACCTTCACTCTGGTGGCGACCGGCCAACCGTCGACTACGTGTACATAAGAAACGCGGAGGCACTGTCACGCGCCTTCGGATCCAGAGTTCTCTATCGCAGCCAACCCGGCAAGGAAGGCACGATCTTCGAAGGCACCTCGATCGGCGTCACCGAAGAACGAGCTATCCCGTCCGTTACCGTAGAGCTCGGCGGCGGCCTCATCGATCAACGTCCCTACGTCGCCCGCGGGCTCAAAGGCTTGCGCAATATGTTCGCGACTCTCGAAATGCTCGACTCGGAACCCGAGGAGACCGCAGAGGCCATCGTCGTCGACGCCATCACGACTTTGCGCCCAAAGATGGGCGGCTTCCTCGAGTCGGAGGCCCCCGCGCTGGGCGAGCCCATCGCCGCGGGCGCAACTCTGGGACGCGTCATCCACCCACAGACCTTCGAAGAGCTAGAGCACATCGAGAACCCGACCCCCGATGGCGTCATGATCCTCTCCCATCTGACACGCAACGTGATTCAACCAGGAGACTATGCGTATATGGTGGGCTCTCCTCTTTCAGTTCTCGAGGGGTAGGGTCCGGAATGCTGTAATCTAGGCGCTATGACGATCATCCTAGAGACGGAACGGCTCTTCCTTCGAGAGCTGTTGCTCAACGATGTCGAGCCATTGACGGTTCTCTTGTCGAGCCCCAAGGTCACACGCTTCACCGGCGGGCCGCGCGACGAGAACGCCGTGCGACGTTTTGTGCAAGCCCAGCATGAAAGCTATCGCGAGCATGGCTACGGCTATTGGGCCGTCGTCCATCGCGATTCGGGAGCCCTCGTCGGACGAGCCGGTATCACATCGGCATCAACACCAATGCTCGGATGTGAGCTCGACAGAGCCTATTGGGGCCACGGCCTCGGGAAAGAAGTCTCGGCGGCCCTTCGGGACCATGCCTTCGATGAGCTGAGCCTCGAGCGCGTCGCGGCCTCGGTCGATCGCAAAGACAAGGCGGTGCTCAGAATCGCCGAAGCCCTCGGCATGGAGCCTCTGAGCGACGACGACCCTCGCGTCATCATTTATGCGATCCGCAAGGAGCAGAGGTGAAGAGCTATCACATGAGCGCGGACGAGTTCCGCCGCTACGGCCATCAGCTCGTCGACTGGATCGCAGATTACCGCAGCCGCGTCGAAGACCTGCCCGTGCTCTCGCAATCGAAGCCGGGCGAGCTCAGAGACGCGCTTCCGGAGAAAGCTCCCGACAAAGGCGAATCTTTCGATGACATCCTCGCCGATATCGATCGCTTGATCGTTCCCGGAATTACCCATTGGCAATCGCCCAACTTCTTCGCCTATTTCCCTTCGAACTCGTCGGAGCCCGCAGTGCTCGGCGAGCTCCTCTCGGCGGGGCTGGGCGTGCAGGGCATGATCTGGGCGACGAGCCCCGCATGCACAGAGCTCGAGACCCACGTGCTCGACTGGCTCGTGGACATGATCGGGCTTCCGGATTTCTTCAAATCCTCGAGCACGGGCGGCGGTGTTATCCAAGATACCGCGTCGAGCTCGGCCTTGTGCGCTCTAGTGGCCGCGCGTGAGCACGCTAGCAAGCTCGAAACCAACCGTATCGGCATCCAAGGGACCTCAAAAATGGTCGCCTACACGTCCTCGCAAGCCCACTCGTCGATCGAGAAAGCCGTGAAGATCGCAGGTATAGGCGCCGAGAACCTCCGCCTCATCGACGTCGACGAAGCCTTCGCGATGCAACCCGAAGCGCTCGCGCGGCAGATCGCCGCCGACCGCGACCAAAGGCTCACGCCTTTTTTCGTGTGCGCCACTATCGGGACGACGTCGTCGAACGCGATCGACCCGCTTCCCGCAATTGGCCGTATTTGCAGCAAAGAAAATCTCTGGCTGCACGTCGACGCCGCGATGTCCGGCACCGCCGCGCTTTCACCGGAATACCGCTTCATCCATGAGGGCGTCGAGCACGCCGACAGCTATTGCTTCAACCCCCACAAATGGATGTTCACGACGTTCGATTGCGATTGTTTCTACGTCAAGAGCCGCAAGGATCTCATCGACACGCTGAGCATTCTTCCCGAATATCTGCGCAACGAGGCCACGGAGTCCGGCGCCGTCATCGACTACCGTGATTGGCACATCCCGCTCGGGCGCCGGTTCCGCGCTCTCAAGCTATGGTTCGTCATTCGCCACTACGGCGTCGAAGGCCTGAGACACCACGTGTCGCAACACATCGAGCTCGCGCGCCAATTCGCGAGCTGGGTCGAAGCCGATGAGCGATTCGAGCTCGCCGCACCAGCGCCTTTGAACCTCGTCTGTTTTCGCCACCTCGGCGGCGACGCCGTGAACGAAGCGCTCATGAACCGGTTGAACGAGAGCGGCAAACTCTACCTGACCCACACGAAGCTCAACGGCCGCCTCGCTCTGCGCATGGCCATCGGACAAACGATGACCGAAGAGCGCCACGTCCGCAACGCGTGGAAGAGGATCCAGGACTCTGCCGAATCCTGATCAAGTTCCTATATCCAGCACGACCTTCCGTTCGCCGTCGGCGTTGCGGCGCCAAATCGTCACGTAACGGCCTGTTTGCACCACCGCGTTTGTCTCGGAATCGACTCGTTCGCGTCGAAAGGTGCCGTGCGTGTCGCCTAGATCGCCCGAGCCCTCGGCGAAGACCGGCTCCCGCGAAAGAGAGAAACCGGGTCGATCGAGGGCACCCATTGCGCTACGTATGGCGTCATGGCTTTGGTTCACGCCGTCGCCACTCACCCGTTTGCCGTCGTGAGCAAAGGCTTCGACCCAGCCATCCAAACCCCGCTCGGCGGTTTGTTTCGCAAAGACACGGTCAGCTTGCTTGAGTATCTCGGGGTCGACATCCGTCGTCTCGACCACAGCCAACGAGCTCGACAACCAGATTAACAACATTGCCTTTTTCATAAGACTCCCTCGTGTTGAAACAGCCAAAAGAAACAGACGACGACGAGAGCGTGCGAGATGCGTCCTTCACGCAGAAGACGCGGGACTTCCTCGCGCGGATAGCGGACGACTTCGATGTCCTCGGTCTCGTCGGGCCGAGGCGGCCCGGCGAGATACGCATCTTTGGCGAGATAGGTAAAGCACCGATTGCCCTGCAGCGCCGGGTTCGGGTGGACGACGCCGAGCTCCACGAGCTCGGGTGACGTATAGCCCGTCTCCTCCGTCAGCTCCCGCAGCCCGGCGGCCATCGGAGACGCGTCGCCGGGATCGATCATACCGCCGGGGATCTCGAGGCTCGTCTCATCGGTCCCGTGCCGGTGCAGCTCGATGAAAACGATCTCGTCATCGGGTGTCAACGGGATCACGTTGACCCAGTCGACAGAGTCGATGATGTAGAAGTCGTGGGATTCTTCGCTGTCGAGGCGTTGTTTGCGATCCCGGCGCAGCGAGAAAACCGGCGTCTGGAAAACGATCTCGCGGGCGGAGGTGCTCCAATTCTTCTTCAAGATTCAGGAGCCGAGGCGCGACCGGGCGTCCTCGACGATCTCGAGCTTCCAATCAGCACCGCCCCAGAGGTCGACGCATCTCCGGAGCAGCCGCCGCCCCTCCTCTACTCGTCCTCGTTCGAGCTCGAGAACACCGAGACGGTAGAGCGTGCTCGCGTAAATGACCGGGTGGTCCAGCCTTTCGGCGCCGCCCGAAAGAATGGCCTCCATCGTCGCAACGGCCCGAAGAGTATCGCTGCTCGCGAGATAGCTGCGCACGAGTCCGTCACGAATGGCGGCGCCCGCGCTCGAGCTCGTCGAAGCCCAATCGAGCATGAGGGAGCCTGACGTGGCGCGCTCGAAGCTCCCCACGGCGCGGTCCACATCGCCGGAATAGAGCGCGAGCTCTCCCGACAGCGCCGCGTGATAAACGCGCGCCGACGCGCTCGACGTGGTGGCGGGTAGCACCACGAGCGCTTCGAGGTAGCGGGTCGCGGCATCGACATCATCGTCGAAGAGCGCCATCCGTCCCGCAAAGTAGAGGCCGCGGAAACTTTCCGGCTGCATCGAGAGGGCCCGCTCGACTTCTATACGAGCTGCGCCGCTTTCACCATTCAAGTAGTAGAGCTCGGCCATGGCATGAAGCGCGCTCGCGGGAACACCCGCGCTTCCTCCTTCATGCGTTCTGAGACCGCTCGCCATTCCGGCTTGTCGAAGAAAATCCACGGCGCGCTCGAACTCGCCGACATAGGCGTGGAAGACGCCGCGATTGCGCAGAGCCCAGGCACGCAAGTGATCGGAGCGCCACTCGTCGGGATTTTGCTCGACGAGACGGCGTGCGATATCCCAACGCGACGCCATGATGGCAGCGGAAGACTGAAAGAGCGGCCCTTCGATCCACGAAAAAACTTGACCGAAGCCGAGCGCTTCTTCCGGCTGGCCTTCGAGAGTCGCTAGGATGGATCGAAGTCCCATGACTTTGTCCGGACGGTTGGGCTCCCACTCCGCCATCCGCTCGCGCGCGCTTTCCGGCTCTCCCCGAAACGCGTAGCTCAAGGCAAGGCGGTCATAGACCTGATGAAAGGACGGGTCGAGCGCAAGGAGCCGCTCCATATGCTCGATCGCGAGATCGAGATCGCCGTCGCGTAGCGAGTGAACGTAAATTTGGCTGAGTATGTAGAGCGCTTCTTTCTGCTCCGCGTCGCGGGCGAGCACGCTCTCGAGAAGGGGTATCGCCTGCGCAAAAGCACCATCCTGATAGAGCGCATTGGCTTCGATGATCTCGCGCAGATGCGCTGGCGCCCGCTCCATGAGCGCCGAGGCGCGTCGCGCCGCTTGATGCGCCAGCGGGCCGTCGGAGAGCCATCGCGCTGTCATGCTCAAGCGATGGTGCGCGAGCGCGAAGTCAGGATCGATTCGCACGGCCTCAGAGAACGACTCCACCGCGTCGTCGAGCTCCGAAGCGTGCAGATAGAGCTCCCCGGCAACATATTGTCGATAGGCTTCCAACGACGTTGGCTCCGTCGGCTCGGTTGGGTCCCACACGCGTTCGTGAGCCACTTCACCGAGCTGGGCCCGCACTTGCTCCCCGAGTGAGTCCGCGAGCACGAAGATATCCTCCGCGCTCGAGCCGCTCGCGCGTTGAGAGGCAAGGGAGCGTCCTGAGGCCACGTCGACGAGCTCCGTTGTCGCGACCATTCGGCCTCCGGCCGAAACGAGCTGTCCCACGACCATCGTACGAACACCCGCCGCTTCGGCCACCGAGGTTGCTACGGAGCGATCGACATCGAGCGGTTCGCCCTGCCTTTGAAGACCCGCGGCAACATCATGAATGCGCTGGCGGCTCACGACATGGAGCTCTTCGAACGACGAGAGCTCGCTCGTCAACAAATGGGTCAGCATGCGCCCGAGCTGCTCGCCATCCGCCGGATCCGACAAGTTCTCGAAATACATGACGGCAACGGCGTCCGTTTCGGGTGGCGCCACACCGCTTGGAACGAGGAAAAAGAGTGCCGTGGCCGCCAAGATTCCGACGGCTGCCCGCCACCTTTGTTTCTTCAAAAAAATAGGAGCGGTAGCCTGTGATTTCGAGCGCTCATGGTCCCGGAGCTCGGACCGAAGCGCCGCTTCGAGCTCGCCCATACTCTGGTAGCGCTCGTTGGGATCTTTGCGGAGACACTTCGCAACCACGCGCCCAAGCTCGCCTGCCACATCGCCTTGGATCCCGTCGAGCGGCGTGGGCTCGTCGTGCAGGAGCCGGTCGAGAAGCTGGGGAGCGGTCATCCCCGAGAAAGGCCGCTTGCCCGCGAGCATCTCGTACAGAAGGCAGCCAAAGGAGAACACATCGCTTCTTGCATCGACGTGCTGTCCCAGCGCCTGCTCGGGAGCCATGTAGGCTATCGTCCCCACGACCATCCCGGCTTGGGTCAGCCGTAGCATCGTCTCTGTCTCGGGCTCCACCGGTCCACCCATCGTTTTCGCGAGACCGAAATCCAGGATTTTGGGAATACCGAGATGCGAGAGAACGAGGTTCGCCGGCTTCAAGTCCCGATGCAAGATGCCGCGCTCGTGTGCATAGCCGAGCGCGCCCGCCAATGGAACGGCGAGCTCGAGGACACGCTCGGGCGTGAGGCGCCCCTCGCGTTCGAGGACGCGCTCGAGCGTCTCACCGTCGACGAACTCGAAGGCGATGTAGTGGAGGCCGTCGGCCTCGCCGATCTCGTGTATCGTCGTGATATTGGGATGGTTCAGCGCCGAACAGGAGCGTGCTTCGGAAACGAAACGCTCGCGAAATTCCGGCTGGCGCGCGAGCTCGGGAGAAAGCACTTTGAGCGCCACGTCGCGCGACAAGCGCGGATCATGGGCCAAGTAGACCGATCCCATTCCTCCACGTCCCAGCAAACGTTTCAACTGGTAAACGCCGAGGATGTCTTTGTCCATCGCCCCTCCGAGCAGATGCTGCCTTATCGCCATACTAACATCGGCGGCACGTAAAGGGCTACAACGTATAAGATGCTCTGCTAATGAGACAGATCGCCGTAGCACTCGTAATCTTCACAACTCTTCTCGTCGCTGTCCCCGCCTCGTCCACGTGGTCGGTGGTAGCACTCGACCGCGAGAGCGGCCAGCTCGTGATCGCCTCCGCAACTTGTGTCGCCCAGGCTCGCTTCTCGGCCTTTCCGTCCAAAGGCCTCATGGACATCCAGGCCATCGTCGTTCCGGGAAAAGGCATCGCCGCCGCGCAGGCCGGCGTCGATAGGACACGCGCCAACCAAACTCTCATCGCGGACGAGCTACGCAAAGGTACTTCGCCAATGGCCATTCTGGCGCTCCTCGAAAAAGCCCCCGATGTCGCGAGACGTCAATTCGGCATTCTCGACCTCGAAGGCCGTAGCGCAGGATTCTCCGGTGCGAACAACCGCGCCGCGTCGCTCGACGTCCAAGGCAGCGTCGATGGTACCGACATTTCTTTCTCGATTCAGGGAAACATTCTCGCGAGCGACGACGTCGTGCACAACGCTGTCGCAGCTTTCGAGGCGGCCTCGGGGAGCCTCACCGATCGCGTCATGGCGGCGATGGAAGCTGCCGACGCGGCAGGCGGTGATGGACGCTGCACTTGCGAGACCGAGCCTCTTCCGGGCGCCCCGTGCAACAGCAAGACGTCGCACGTCGCCTATATTCTTCTGGCCGATGGTTCCACGAGTAACGGTGACTATGAACTGTTCATCGACGTTACAGACGAGAATATCGAAGCGCACGAGAACGCCAACCCCGTCAAGACGCTCCGTATGCGCTACGACGAACTAGAGCCATGACGCTCGCACCGAATCTACAGGACATCGACGAGGCGCGCGCGCGCATCGATGGGCTCGTGCATCGAACGCCGCTTCTGTCTTCCCGCGCTTTGGGCGCGCGCTCCGGGCTCGAAGTTTTCGTGAAAGCCGAGAATCTTCAGAAGACCGGCAGCTTCAAGCCGCGCGGCGTGTTCAACAAAGTATTGAGTCTCGCCGGGGACGAGCGCGCTAAAGGGATCATCACCGCGTCCGCGGGAAATAACGGCCAAGCGGTGGCTTTCGTCGCGGCTCACCAACGCATTCCCGGCTGGGTCGTCATGCCTGAGGCGGCCAATCGCAGCAAGGTCGCCGCGGTCCGCGAATATGGCGCCGAAGCCGTTCTTCATGGCGCGCTTTGGGACGACGCCTACGCGCGCTCCGTCGAGATCGGCAGAGAAAAGGGCCTCAGTTACGTACACCCATTCAAGGACAGGCACATCATGGCTGGACAAGCGACCGTGGCCGTCGAGATCTTCGAAGACTTGCCCGATGTGGAGGCCGTGCTCGTGCCGATCGGCGGCGGCGGCCTCATCGCGGGCATGGCAAGCGCCTTCGAGCTGATCGCACCACACGTAAAAGTGATTGGCGTCGAGCCGGAAGGTGCGGCGAACATGGCGAGAAGTCGCGAAGTCGGCCGGCCGGTGGAGCTCGACGTGGTCGAGACGCTCGCCGACGGCCTCGCGACCAAGAAAACCGATCCCGAAATGTGGGAGGCCATCGCACCGAACGTGGAGACCTTCGTGACGGTCAGCGACCAAGAGATGCTTTCTGCTATCCGGTTTCTGCTCGAGCGCGCCAAACTTCTCACCGAAGTTTCCGGCGCCGCCACAACGGCCGCTCTTTTGTCCGGCAAGTTAAACCTACCCGCGGGAACCAAGACCGTCGCCGTACTCTCCGGTGGAAATTTCGACGTTTCGGGCAAGCTCGAGCTTCGAGCTTGAGCTGCCGGCCCCCGACCGGCCGACGCTCGTCGACGAGATCGTTTGACCCCTACCTATTTTCGCGTTAGAAATCGGAGCTATGGCCGTAACTCGCGAACAAATTGCGCGACGACAATTGGAGAAGCTAAATCGGCCCGATTCCGGGCTCGCGCTCTTGCGAGAACAAAACACGTTCTACGGGAAAAAACTCGAGGATGTAACGCTCCCCATTGCGTCGCGCGACGTTTTTCTGCGCATGCCGTTCACCACCAAGCAGGAGCTCGTCGACGACCAGGCGGACAACCCGCCTTATGGAACGAATCTCACATTCGAGCACGACGCCTACACCCGCATTCACGCCACCTCGGGCACGACCGGGAGACGCCTTACATGTCTCGACACCAACGAGAGTTGGGCCTGGTTCACGTTTTGCTGGCAGGAGATTTATCGCGCCATCGGCATCAATCGCGAGGACCGCATCTTCGCCGCTTTCGGCTTCGGGCCGTTCGTGGGTTTTTGGGCGGGCTTCGAGGCGGCACAGCAGATCGGCGCGCTTGCGATTCCCGGCGGCGCACAAAGCTCCGAGCAAAGGCTTCATTGGCTCCTGGAAGCGCAAGCCACCGTTCTTCTCTCGACGCCGACCTACGCGCTCCGACTCATCGAGGTCGCTCGGGAAAAAAGTATCGATCTTCGAGCGAGCGCCATCCGTAATACGATTCACGCTGGCGAGCCTGGAGCCAATGTGCCGTCCGTTCGTGAACAAATCGAATCCGCTTGGGGTGCGCGCTGCTGGGACCATGCCGGGATGAGCGAGGTCGGAGCCTGGGGCTATCAGTGTCCGGACGATCGAGGGCTGCACTTGCTGGAATCGGAGTTCATCGCCGAAGTCCTCTCGGTCGAGACCGGGGAGCCCGTCGGCGAGGGAGAGACCGGCGAGCTCATCTTGACGAATCTCGGCCGGTGGGCGATGCCCGCGTTGCGCTACCGCACGGGGGACGTCGTCAAATGGGTATCGACCCCGTGCACGTGTGGGAGCCCGTTCATACGCTTTCCCGGCGGCGTACTCGGCCGCGTCGACGACATGATCCAAGTGCGCGGCGTCAACGTTTACCCGAGCGCCATCGAGTCGATCATCCGCGAGGAGCCCGCAGTGGTCGAGTTTCAAGTCGATATCTCAAAAGAGCGTGGCATGTGGGAGCTCCACATCGACGTGGAGGTCGCCCCCAATGCCGATTCAGAAGCGGTTCGAGCGCGCGCCGCCGAAGCTCTTGGAAACCGGCTCGGAATCCGCACCACAATCGAAGTCGCCGCGCCGTCCAGCCTTCCCCGCTACGAGCTCAAAGCTCGGCGATTCCGTTTCAAAACGAAATAGCGTTGATTTCTAGCCCGTAGCACAAACCCTACACCTCTTTTCGGAAACAGTGGGGAACTCCCCGCACGTTTCCCATGAATGGACAGTGGGCTATGCCTTGCCACATCTAACCCAACTAGCGTATCTACGTACTGTTACATCACTTAACTTCCAAACGAAGTTTTTTCCTACGCGAGGTGACTCATCTGGAACGTATCTTGTAAGGGGATGAGCAACAACCGGAAAGGAGCCCCCATGCCAGCCGTGCAAGCCCACATCTACGATATCTTCCAGCAATATTCGCGGCTCTATCAGCTGCGAAACAGTGTCGACGGGCAACTCACTCCCAAGCAGCAAAAGGAATGGGTCGAGGTCACGTTCACCCTCGACAGCATCTTCTCCGGGCTCTACCGGCCCGAAATGACGATGGACGACTTGCCCACCACTTCAGCGGCGATGCTGCGGAACAAAGTCCCTGTGGACTTCTTGCGCATCCCCACGGACGCGGACGTTTTGTGCGAGACGCGCAGCAACTTCTTCTCCGGCAAGCTCCAGGATATCAGCGTGGGCGGCGCCTACGTCCACTCACCGATTCCCTTCCGTGTGGACAGCACCGTCCGACTGACATTCTGCACGTTTCGCGAGCACCAACCTCTCGAGATCGAAGGGCGTATCGCGTGGAGCAACCCGGGCGGCGTCCGGAAGAACGACTTTCCCGAGGGCGCCGGCATTCAGTTCACGAATTGCGACCAAACCCGAACGGGGCAGATTCAAGACTACGTGTACGAGCTCGTCGAAGACACGCTCTCACGTGCGCACCTCATCTGAGGCCACACCTTGCTAGAATCGGGCGCATGGCGCCCGGCGCAGTCCTCGCTCTCGTGTTCATCTTGATGATCGCGGGCATCTTGGGCTCGTTTCTTCCCGTGGTTCCGGGAACGCCTCTCATTCTGTTCGGCGCTCTTGTTTACGCACTCGCCACCGACTTTCAGCCCGTCGACATGTGGCGACTCGCCTCTCTCGTCGCGCTCGCCGTCATCGCTTACGTACTCGACTATTTTTCCGCCGCGCTCGGCACGAGGAAGCTGGGCGGAAGCCGATGGGCGATGCTCGGCGCTGTGCTCGGCGGATTCGCCGGGCTTTTCTTCGGACTGCTCGGGATCCTCGTAGGACCCATCCTCGGCGCGATTACTGTTGAGCTCATTCACAGGAAGGACATCAACGTTGCGCTCAAGAGCGGTCTCGGCGCGGTGGTCGGTGTTTTTGTCGGGGTGGTTGCCAAGCTCTCTATTTCGGTCGTGATGGTCGGGCTTTTCACTTTCTGGGTAATACGAGGATGAGTGACGACCGGTTTCGAACGTGGCTAACGGCAGCAATCGAGCAAGCCGAGAAATCTTGGAGCGAAGGAGGCATCCCCATTGGCTCGGTGCTCGTCAGCCCAGACGGCGAGATCGTAGCGCGCGGCCATAATGAACGCGTGCAGACGGGCGACCCTACTGCCCATGCCGAGATGGTCGCGATGCGCCATGCGGGGCGACGGCGCGATTTCTACGAGCTTACCCTCGTCCCGACACTGAGCCCCTGCGCCATGTGCTCAGGCGCGGCGATCCTCTACCGGATCCCTACGGTCGTCATCGGTGAGAACAAAACGTTCCGAGGCGCAGAGGACTGGATGCGCGAGAACGGGACCGCTCTTCACATTCTTCAAGACGAGCGCGCAACCGCGCTGATGGAGCGGCTACAGAAAGAAAACCCGGAACTTTGGGCGGAAGATATCGGTAAGTGAGGTAGACTGCACTTCGAAAAATGGCGAGCCAAACGCACATTACTCCCGAGCTCTTCAAATTCTTTCGCGAGCTGAAGCGGAGGAACAATCGTGAGTGGTTCCAGAAAAACAAGTCTCGCTACGAAGAAGTTGTCCGTGACCCGCTACTCCAGTTCATTTCCGAGTTCGCGCCCAAGCTACACAAACTGAGCCCCCATCTCGTTGCGGACCCTCGTCCCGTGGGCGGGTCGCTGTTTCGCATCTATCGCGACGTCCGCTTCTCGAAGGACAAGACACCTTACAAGACAGCCGCGGGCGTGCACTTCCATCACGAAGACCGCAAGAACGTGCACGCGCCAGGCTACTACTTACATCTCGAGCCCGGGACCGTTTACGCCGGCGGAGGTATTTGGCGCCCGGAGCCGGCAACGCTTCGCAGCGTGCGGGACGCGCTCGTCGCAGATCCGAAAGGATGGAAGCGCGCCGTCTCCGCAAAGGCGTTCAAGACACAATGTACGCTCGATGGAGAATCCCTCAAGAGACCACCGAAGGGATACGACCCGGACGACGCGCTCATCGAGGTTCTCAAAAGAAAAGACTTCGTCGCCTTCGCAAAGTTCACGGAGAAACAAGCTTGCGAGAACGACTTCATGAAGACTCTCGCCGCGTCCTATCGAACGATGGCGCCCTTCACCGCGTATTTGACCCGCGCCGTAGGTGCCACTTGGTAACGACGACAGTACTCCTCCTCACCGCTACCCTATCGGCGGCCGAAATGCTCGAACGCTCGATCGCCTATCACGATTCCGATGGACGGTTCGCGACGTCCGCCATCGCAATCGAGCTTTCGGAGTCGCGCCCCGATGGGGGCGTTCGCAAAACAAGCCTCGTCATCGACAATGGACGCGGCCGTTTCGAGATGCGACGCGTCGTCGACGACGGGCGCGAGGTCTATATTCGGGTTGACGGAGACGACGTCAAAGTCTCTCTCGATGGCTCGACCACTTTTTCCGCCGAAGAGGCCGAGCAATACCGGCTCGCGCCCGAGCAAGCCAAGCGAACGCGGAACTACTACATCTATCTCTATGGGCTCCCGATGAAGCTTCTCGATTCAGGCACGCGACTCGATCCCGAGACACGTGAAAAGGAATATCAAGGCCACGCGGTATACGAGCTCAAAGCTCAAAGTCACCTACGACGAAGCCGTCGGACAGGACACTTGGTATTTCTATCTCGACCGGAAAACCTATGCGCTCGTCGGCTATCGTTTCTACCACGATGAGAGCAAGAATGACGGCGAGTACATCGTGCTCGAGGGCGAAGCGAGCGGTGCCGGACTGAAGCTACCCAAAACCCGCACGTGGTACCGACACGAAGATGACGGGTTTCTGGGAACGGATATTATCGAGTCGATGCGTCGCCCGTAAGCGGGTGGTGCAAGATCAAGTGCTCCTCGACAATCTCGCCTTCGATGAGGTGGCGCTGCAAGATCTGCTCGAGAACGTCGGGATTACACCCTCCGTACCACGCCCCTTCAGGGTAGACCACCGCGATCGGCCCGCCCTCACAGATACGCAAGCAATTGGCCTTCGTGCGGGCGATGCCTCCGGCTTCGGATAGTCCGAGCTCTTTCAAGCGTTTCTTGAGATAGGACCACGCCTCGAGCGAGGTCTCCTTGTCGCAGCACCTGGGTTTCGTTTGGTCACAACAGAGGAAGATGTGCCGTCGCGCCGACGGGACCCCAACGGCGCTCGCGGCGAGCTGCCGCCTTTCTCGTATGTCTACGTGATCGTTCATCTGAGGGCCCGAGCATAACGCAATTCAACCGGCACACGCCTCGTGCGCTCGAGATTCCCGCTTCCGCGAACGCTGCAAGAGCTTGGCTAGCATTTGCGCATTCGCCACTGCATGGTTGAGACACACTTTCGTTGAGATACGCTTCCGCCGCTTTATTGACGTCCTTCGTTCGAAAGAGACCGGGAACCGGTCTCGTGCGAAGATCTACCGGGCGCGTATCGCCCGGCTTTCCTCCACAATTTGTTCTTGAAGACGTTCTTCGTCGCCGAGCTCGGCCTCGAGTCGCGCCAATCGATCGACGAGCCGGTGGCGCGCCGACACGGCGGCGTCGCCATAGTGAATCTCGACGGCGTGGCCGATGAGCTCGGACACTGAGCGCTCATTCAAGAGCGACAACCGCTTCAACTCGCGATAAAGCTCCAAGGGTACCGTGATGTTCATCGTCGCTTCCCGCATGATCCTGTCGAATCCAAACAATCAGGCAAACGTTCGCATGAGCCCGACGACAACGCCGCGCAGCTCTACGGATTCCGCATCTGCGATGATCGACTCATAGCGTGGGTTCGCCGCACGGAGCTCGATTTTGTGCCCGTCCGACGACGACCCTCGAGGCCCTCGAGCGCCTTGCGGATAAAAGCGCTTGACCGTCGCCTCTCCGTCCACAACGGCCACGACGGTCGCCCCCGAATCCGCGGTCGAAGCTCGCTGGACGACGAGCACGTCGCCTTCGTAGATACCGTCATCGATCATGCTGTCCCCTGTGACGCGCAGGGCGAAATGCTCTCCGCGCTTGAGCAGCGACTCCGGAACGTCAATGCTGTCCGGAACCTCGTCCGCTTCCACGGGTACGCCCGCGACGACCGTCCCGAGAAGCGGCAGCGACGCTGCCCGCGGGGCGTCTTCCTGCTCGATGATCTCTAGCGCGCGCTTTTGGTTCTTCCACGGCGACCGGATGAACCCCTTGCGATGGAGCTGCAAAAGGTGTTTGCGGGCCGAGTTCAAGGAGGCAAACCCGAACTCCTGCCGGATCTCCTCGTAGGACGGGGGCATGCCATGCTCCCGCCGGTAGTCTTTTAGAAACTGCCAAACCGCTCGTTGTTTAGGTGTCAAATCCATGATGATGATAGGATAGGTGAAAGTAGAGTATAGCTGCAACCACTAAATATAGCGCTCAATGTACACCTCACCACAATATATGGCGCTTACCGCAGCCGGAATTATTTCCTACACCTTGGGTATACCCACCATGCAACAGCAGCGGGATCCACGCATCTATCAAATCGCAACGTTGGTGGCGCTCGTCGCTTACGGCGCCTCCGGCCTCGATCTCGAGATCGAGGCCGCTGTCGCCGCGGCCATCGTTGCCACCGCTCTCGCCACACAGTTTCTCTGCACAAAGCTGTTTTCACTTCCTCGCTTCGATCCGCGTAGCGCGCTCATTTCGGTGTTGTCACTCTGCCTGTTGCTTCACGCGGGCTCGATGAGCCTCGTGGTAGCAACGACCGCGGTCGTGATCGCGAGCAAGTTCTTCCTGAGAGTCGATGGACGTCACGTGTTCAACCCGACCAATTTCGGCCTCGTCGCCGTGATGGCTTCGGTCGGGGAATTTGGGTTTCGCCCGGCCAATGGGGCACAGGCGCCTTTTTCGCCTTCCTGCTTGCTGGTATCGGCGGTCTCGTAATCCATCGCGCTTCGAGGAGCGACGTGACCTACGCCTTCGTCGGCTTCTACGCCGCGCTCGTTCTTGGCCGCACGCTCTGGCTCGGAGACCCGCTCGCCATTCCTCTACACCACCTCCAAAACGGCGCCTTTCTTCTCTTCGCGTTTTTCATGATCTCCGACCCCAAAACAACACCCGACTCCCGGGCGGGCCGTATCCTCTTCGCACTCATGGTCGCCCTCGGCGCCGGGTTCGTCCACTTCGTGCTCTTCGAGCCAAACGGTTTTCTCTGGTCTCTCGTTCTCTCCGCCCCGACAACGCCACTAATCAACCGCATGCTTCCGGGTGAGCGCTATCAATGGCGCCGCCCCGCGATGCGGCTATCCCAAAGGAGCTATGCATGAAACGCTCGATGACTCTTCTCGGAATCTCTCTCGTTCTCGCTATGTCCTGGTCGAGCCCGACGGTGCGCGCCTTTTGCGGCTTCTACGTCGCCAAAGCCGACGCCAAGCTTTTCAACAAAGCGTCGCAAGTCGTGCTCGTGCGCAGAGGCGACAAAACCGTCATCACGATGGCGAACGACTTCCAGGGCGACCCCACGGAGTTCGCCGTCGTCATCCCGGTGCCGACCTTCATCGAGCGCGGACAAATCCACGTCACGAACAAAGCGCTCATCGATCACCTCGACGCCTTCACGGCGCCGCGGCTCGTCGAATATTTCGACGAAAATCCGTGCATGCGCTACGTGCGACGCGAGCTCGCGCTGCCCTCGAGTGCTCAGGCGCTAGGTGAAGCAGGACGCCGCAACCGCGCGGATGCGCTCGGCGTGAGCATCGAAGCGTCCTACACCGTCGGTGAATACGACATCATCATCCTCTCCGCGGAACAGTCCGACGGACTCACGACATGGCTCACAGAGAACGGCTACCGCATACCGCCGGGCGCGTCGCGCGTGCTCGCGAGCTACATTCGGCAGAACGTTCGGTTCTTCGTCGCCAAAGTCAATCTCGAAGAGCAGTCGCGCCTCGGGTTCAGCTATCTACGCCCGATACACGTTGCTTTCGAGTCTCCGAAGTTCATGCTGCCCATCCGCCTCGGCACGCTCAACGCGAACGGTCCCCAGGATCTTCTCGTTTACGCGCTCACGCAGAACGGACGCGTGGAGACGACCAACTATCGAACGGTCAAGCTTCCGAGCGGGATGGATCTCCCCGTCTTCGTGAAACAGGAGTTCGGCGATTTCTACAAAGCCATGTTCGCCGAGCAAGTGCGCAAGGAGAACATGCGGAGCGTGTTTCTCGAATATGCATGGGACATGTCCTGGTGCGACCCGTGCGCGGCCGATCCTCTATCCGCGAGCGAGCTGCGTGAGCTCGGTGTTTTCTGGCTCGACGGCGCCGGAGGACGCGCCGTCAAGCGCGGTGCGCAAAACACATTCGTAACGCGACTCCACGTGCGCTACGACGGCGAGCACTTTCCCGAAGACCTCGTATTCCAGGAGACGGCCGACCGCACCAACTTTCAAGGACGCTACGTCTTGCGCCACGCCTATGAAGGCGAGGTGAGCTGCGAGCACTCTGGGACGTACCGGCAAGAGGTCGCGGCGCGCCACGAACGTGAAGCCCGGAGCCTCGCCTCCATCACCGGCTGGGACATCCGAGACATCCGCCGCAAAATGGATCTCGGCAGCCAGGCACCCGAGCCCAGAAGCTGGTGGGAACGGCTGTGGAAGAAGAATTGAGGGCTAGTCCGCGTCGAAGATGACCCAGTATTTTCGGATGTACGCATCCTGCTTCCACTGGTAACGCATGCCTTTCGGAACGAGCACGACGTCGCCGGCTCGTACGAGCTCTTCGTTCCCAGCGTCGTCGATAATCGTCACCGAGCCTTCGAGGATGCACATCAGCTCGGTGTAGTCAGGCTCGTGGAATTCGTCGCTCGTCGAAGGGTCGCTTCCCAAACTCCCGCGGATAGCTTCTCGCCCCGCGCCGCGTAATACATGTGCTCGCGCGTGCGCCCTTCGCCTGTGAGCTTGCCTTCGGGCCCGTGCGGCTCGAAGCGGATGAACGAGTCCGCGGCGGCGCGGTCGGCCCAATCGTCGGGCTCACCTTCGTCGAAGATCACCCAGTACTTGCGAATGACCTCCGACTGCTTCCAGTGATGCGTCACGCCGCGCGGTATGAACATCGCGTCTCCCGCCTCGAACGTTTCTTCCCGGCCGTGCTCGTCGACGAGCGTCACCGAGCCCTTAATGATGTACATGAACTCGGAATAGCCGGGGATGTCGGGGCCCAACTCGTAGGGGTCGGCTTCCCAAACCCCGGCCGAGACCCATTCGCTCGTAGGCGTCGAGTAGTAAATGTATTCGCGCTCCCCTTCAGCTCCCGCGCTTTTGAGCCCGACGCCTTTGGGCCCATCCGGTGAAAGGCGAATGAGTGTCTTCGGCGGCGTGACATCCGTTTCGGCCGAAGCCTTTTCAATGGACGCCTCCGCTGGTGACTCCGCCGGTTGGCGACCGAGCAGCATCGAAACGACAACGAGTAGCGATAGTCTCATGAATATGAAGGCCTCTTTTTCTTGAAGGTCTTGAAAGCTTGAACGCTCGAAGAGCGTTCATTCTATCCGATAGCCCGGTTGAAGTTTTCGACCGTCTCGATTCTAATGACCCCATGATGAAACGATGCTTCCCCGTCCTCGCGGTGATACTAGCGCAGGGTCTTCCGGCCAGCGCGCAGTCGCTCGCTCCAGGCAACGATACAATTCTCGAGCAAGAGCTCCGGGCCGATCTTTTCTTTCTCGCCTCAGACGAGCTACAGGGCCGCTTGAGCGATACGCCCGAGAACCGGACCGCCGCGGCGTTCATCCGCTCGCGCTTCGAGCGGCTCGGGCTCACCCCGATGGGTCCCGAAGGCTCCTTTTACCAGCCCTATCGTCTGTTGCGCGCGCGCCTCGTAGGCGCGAACGAACTCGAGCTGAAACGCGAGGACAAAACGACCCTCCGAGGCCAGCTCGGCGAGAGTTTTTTCCCGCACACCTTCAGTGCAAGCGGGAGCGTCGAAGCCGAGCTCGTCTTCACGGGCTACGGAATCAGCGCGCCAAAACTGTCGCACGACGACTATGGGTCGCGAGCGCTCCGCGGTCGAATCGTCCTCGTTCTCGATCACGAGCCTGGCGAGAACGATCCCGAAGCCATCTTTGACGGTGTCGTGACATCGGAATATTCGCGCAACTTGCGCAAAGCTCTCTACGCGCAACGCGCGGGCGCGACGGGAATTCTCTTCGTCACCGATACCCACAACCACCCGGGCCCGTCCAATTTCTCGCGCCTCGCATCGAGAAGCTGGCCTGACCCGCCTCGGCGAATTCCTCGATACACGCTCGCAAGCTGGGCCGAAGCGGTGCGCATCCCGGCGCTTCAGATTTCGCCCGCGCTCGCCGAAACGCTCGTGAGAAGCACGGGGCGCACGCTCGACCAGCTCGCGCGCGATTCCGAGAAGGTGGGTGGTATCGAGCCCGTTCCCGTGCCGTCGCTCCTCCTTCGGCTCACGACGAGCGTCGAGCGCCAGAGCGTCGACGATCGCAACGTCGTCGCCGCCATGGAAGGAGCCGACCCAGAGCTGAAGAACGAATGGGTCATCGTGTGCGCCCACTACGACCACGACGGCGCCGATGGAGCGCGGGTGTTCAACGGGGCGGATGACGACGGCTCGGGCACGGTAGCGCTCCTCGAAATCGCCGAAGCCTACGCGCTCGCCGCACGAAACGGGGAGCGTCCGAAGCGAAGTGTGCTCTTCGCGGCGTGGAACTCGGAAGAGCGCGGCCTTCTCGGCGCTTGGGCCTATGCGGAGAACCCGCTCGTCCCGCTCGAGCAGACCGTCGCCACACTCAACATGGACATGATCGGCCGCAACGAAGAAGTGCGCCAGGGTGGTGGACGACGTTTCCGCGGCCTCGAGCTGCAAACGGCCGAATCGAACAAGAACGCGGTCAACATCATGGGCTATAGCTATAGCGCCGATTTGAAGCGAGCGGTCGAGGAAGCGAATCGGGGCTCGGAGCTCCAGCTCAAAATGCGCTACGACAACAACCCGTCCAACCTGCTGCGACGCAGCGACCAGTGGCCGTTTCTCCAAAACGCCGTCCCGTCTCTTTTTTTCCACACCGGCCTTCACCCTGACTATCACACCGAGTTCGACGTCCCTGAGCGCATCGAGTACGCCAAGCTCGAGCGCATCGCGCGCCTCGTTCACCAAATGAGCTGGGACCTCGCAAACAACGAAAGCCGTCCGGGATTCGACAAACTCGATCAGGCCGCGGCTACTGCCGCTCGGCTTCAGGACTGAAGATAAAAATATCCACAGCCCCTGAGGATAAGTTGTGGAGATCCTGTGAATTCGTTGTTGACAACCAAAACACACAACATGTAGGGGCTGTGGATTAAAAACCACAAAAAGTAGTTGACTGCCCGTTCCGTGGATGGCAGTATCTCTTTCTCAAACGGAAACCCAGACTTTGCGTTCGACGGAGGTGCGGAACTCATGACTACGAATGGCATCCTTTGGGTCTACTGTACGGTGTCACAGCCGTTCAGCTTCAATAAGGCCCGGAGGCCCCCCCTCCGGGCCGAGCCGAACTTCCTCCTCACAGACCCTCTCCTGGGCCTATAATGTCACTTCAGACGCATGCACGTCATCCAGCCAGCGAAAATCAGGCGCGCCAGCTCCTCGAGCCCGTCCCATTCCGGAGCCCACGCCGAAGAGGTCTCGAACGTCTCAAAAAGCCAGCTGAGAGGTAGAGCTCTCATCTTCTGGGACCCCAAGCGGCCCGGACAGAAGCTCGACGCCATCGATACCGACCAGATCACGCCGGCAAAGGACTGCGTCTCGGAAAGCCTCGACTCGCTCGACGAGAAGTGGAAACTAGGTGCGTTCCGTTACTTGATGCCGGACTTCCGCAAAAGGGTGCATGCGGGCGAGACCTTCGTCGTGGCCGGCGCTCGCTTCGCCATCGGCTCCTCCCGAGAGATGAGCCCCGCCGGCCTCAAAGCCGTTGCTGAAGAAGTCGGCCTCGAGATGGTCATCGTTTGCGCCGACAACATGGGCGACATCTTCCGACGCAACGCGTTCAATCTCGGACTCGAAGTGGTGCAGTCCCCTGAAGCCGTCAACGACGTGCGTGACGGGGACGAGCTTTCTTACGACCGCGACACCCGCGAGCTCATGAACATCACCCGAGCAAAGACCTACACGCCGCTCCCGCTGACGGCAAAAGAAGACGAGATCCGCCGCTCCGGAGGGATCTTTGCCGTCGGTCGCCGGGAGTTCCCGGAATCGGTGCAGCGCGAACCGTTAATCGTTTGGCCCGACGAAGAGACCGCGCGCGGGCTCACTACAACAGAGCAAATCGTGTGGGCGCACCGTGTCGACAAAGCCGACGAGGTCGAGCCGGGCGCGACGCTGCGCGTTTATGCCGATCTTCTTCCTGCCTCGGACGGCACCGCGCCTTTCGCGATCCACACGTTCAATCAAATCACGGGTGGCGACGCTATCTACCCACGCCAAGCCGCCGTGGCCAACGATCATTTCGTCTTCACCGGTCTCGATTCGGATGACAAACAGACCTCGATCGGCCGCGCCTTCGCCGAGCTCCAAGGAATGGAGAAGCCCTACTACGCGACGCCGGGCGACGGGATCTTTCACTTCTACTTTCCCGAGCAAGGCCTGATTCTTCCCGGACAGTTCGTTCCCGGCGCGGATTCACATAGCCGCGCCTATGGAGCTTATGGCGCGATTGGGATCGGAGTCGGCTCGACGACGCTCGGCTTCGGTTGGTCGACGGGTTACATTTATTTCACGCTCGCGCGCGCGCGACGCATCAGTTTCAAAGGCAAGCTTCAGCCCTGGGTCAGCGGGAAGGACATCGTGCTCGCGCTCCTCGCGGGCTGGGGTGCGCAGCAGTCTCAGGGCATGTCCGTGGAGTTCGTGGACGCCGACTTGGAGCTTCCCATCGCCTATCGCAATACGATCTGCAACATGATGGCGGAAGCCGAAGCCCAAAACAGCATCTTTGCGCCCGACGAGCTCACCTATGCATGGTACCGCGACCGAGGCGGAAGCAACGATCTCCCCTATCCGCCCATCCGTCCCGGCGCCGACGCCCATTACGCGATCGACGAGACACTCGAGCTCTCCGAAATCGTGCCCATGATCGCGAAACCCTATTCGCCTGGCAACGCCTTCCCCGCCAAAGACGTCGCGGGCGAGCGGCTCTCGTTCGACAAAGCCTATATCGGCTCCTGCACGAACGGGAGCTATCAGGACCTCTTGCAGGCCGCGCTCGTACTCTATGTGGCGAGGCAGAATGGGCGCGAGCGCGCGGCGTGCGATTTCATCATCTTTCCGGGCTCGGGCGGCGTGAAGCAGCAGATCGAGCGGCCCGAGACTCGCCTCGGTGGGGAGTCGGTCGCCGACGTCCTGCGCGGCGCGGGCGGTCAGATCCGAGAATCGTGGTGCGGCCCCTGCTTCGGGCAAGGCCAGGACGCTTTGAAAGAGGGCGAAACGGCGATCACGACGTTCAATCGCAACTGGCAAAATCGCATGGGCCTCGGCGGTCTGGGCTATCTCGCGAGCCCGGCTATCGTCGCAGCCTCGGCACTTCTGGGCTATATGGGCCCACCGAGCGAGCTCGGCCTCACGTGGAGCCCGGAAGAGTTCGGTTTGTGATGTCGAGCTCTTTCGTACCCCGTGACTACCAACCCTCGCTCCCAACGAACGAGCTGATCCGCGAAGAAAAGCCTGGCGACGAGGCCGTCCCCATGGACGTGGTCTTCGTCGGCGGCGGGCCCGCGGGTCTCGCCGGGGCCATCGAGCTCGCGAAGCTCGTCAAAAAAGATGGAGCGCTCGGTGAACCAGGTAGGATTGAAATCGGCGTTCTCGAGAAGTCCGAAGAGCTAGGACAACATTGCCTCTCGGGAGCCGTCGTGAACCCGATCGCCTTCCGAGAGCTCTTTCCCGATCTTTCCGACAGCGACTTCCCGTTCCGCGCAAAAGTTGACGGTGAGCGCGTCTATTTCGTGACTGAAAGTGGCTCGATACGGCTTCCAACCCCGCCGACGATGCGAAACGAAGGTAACTTCGTCGCATCGATCTCGGAGCTCGTGCGCTGGCTCGGCGAAAAGGCCGAGGGGCTCGGCGTCAATTTGTTCACGGGCTTTCCCGCGGACGCGCTCCTCGTAGAAAGCTCGCGCGTCACGGGCGTACGGACGACAGCCGGCGGTTTGACGAAAGACGGCAAGCCCGGCGGCAACTACATGCCGCCCACCGACGTGACCGCCCGCGTCACCGTGCTCTCCGAAGGCACGCGCGGACCGCTCACCCAAGCCTATCTGGGCTGGCAGAATATCGCGTCACCGAACCCGCAGATCTACGCGCTCGGCGTAAAAGAGCTCTGGGAAACGAAGCGCCCCCTCGATGCCGTCATCCACACGCTCGGATGGCCGCTCCCACGCGACGCCTTCGGTGGAAGCTTCTTCTACCCGCTCACCGAGAACCTTGCCGCCATCGGCCTCGTCGTCGGGCTCGACTACAAAGAATCCTCGCTCGATGTACACGGCCTCTTGCAGGACATGAAGCAGCATCCGCTCTTTCGTCCCTACCTCGAAGGCGGCGAAATGCTCGAGTGGGGCGCGAAAACGATCCCGGAAGGCGGATACCACTCGCTCCCTGAACGTCTTCACGGAGACGGGCTCATCATGATCGGCGACGCGGTTGGCCTCGTCGACGTCCCATCTCTCAAAGGCATCCACTATGCGATGAAGTCAGGCATGCTCGCCGCGCGCACGATCTACGATGCGCTCAAGAAGGGCGACACGACAGCCACGGCGCTCGCGAGTTACGACCAAACGGTGCACGCGAGCTTCATCCGCAAGGATCTCCACCGCACGCGCAACATGCGGCTCGGATTCAAATCAGGCTTTTACGTCGGCGGCTTCAAAGCCGGCCTGATGACGGTGACCGGCGGCGCGGCGTTCGGCTCGAAGATCGACGTCGAGGAGGACGCCGCCGATCGCAAGACGGTCACGAAGTCGAAAGAGCTCAAGCCCGACGGCTCGCTGACGTTCAGCAAGCTCGACGGGGTCTTCCGCTCCGGCAACAACACTCGGGACGATATGCCGTCCCATCTCACGTTGGGAAGCGATATCCCGCCCGAAATCGCGCGCTTCTACGAGCACATGTGCCCCGCCGCCGTCTACGAGCGGCAAGGCGGTCAGCTCGTCGTCAATTTCTCTAATTGCGTCGATTGCAAGACGACCGACGTGCTCGGACCCCGGTGGCGCCCGCGCGAGGGTGGAGCCGGGACGAAGTATAAGAGGATGTGATTTGTCAGGATTCAGCATTCAGCATTCATGAGCTTGCTTTCAGGAATTGGCGTCCTTCTAGGGCTCGTGTTTGTCGGGACGGCTTCGGGTCAAGACGTCGATTTGGGGTGGCCTCGGGAGATCGATGATCCTCGGGCTCGGATTCTGATCTATCAGCCTCAGGTCGACTCCTTCGTGCAGAACGATTTGACGGCGCGGGCGGCGCTTTCGGTGACGACCCCGGGCTCGGACCAGCCCGTTTTTGGGACGGCGTGGATGGAATCGCGCGTCTTGACGGATCGAGACGATCGGACGGTGACGATACTCGAAACCAAGGTGCCACGGGTTCGGTTTCCGGATGCGACGGAAGAGCAGCAAGCGACGCTTTCGAAAATCTTGATCGAGAACCTCTCCGATCAGAGTATTACGTTTTCGTTGGATCGTTTGCTCACGATGCTGGATCTCGCGGACCACGAGCGGCAGGCCGCGGACGACTTCGACACGACACCGCCCAAAATACAGTTCGTCAACTACCCCGCGATCCTCGTGACGATCGACGGCGAGCCGCAGTTGCGGGACGTCGAAGGCAACGAAACTATCAAGCGGGTCGTGAACTCTGCTTTCATGATCGTCCTCGCCGGCAGCGACAACTACCTCTATGCTGGCCAGGGTCAGTGGTACACCTCGCTCCGTATCATGGGGCCGTGGGAGCTCACCGAGACCGTCCCGACGGCCGTTCAAAGGCTGGCTCCTGTCGAAGATGAAAAAGAAGCCCGCGAGCGCGCCGCAGCCGCCATGGAAGAAGCGGGGGAAGAGCCAGACCTCGGCTCGACGACGCCGCCCACCATCATCATGGCGACCGTGCCGACGGAGCTCATCGTGACCGACGGCGAGCCGGAGTACAAGCCGGTCGGCGCCGATCTTCTCTATATCGACAACAGTGAAAGCGATGTGCTCGTCGAGATCGCCACACAACGGCATTTCGTTCTATTGTCGGGACGTTGGTTCGCCGCTCCGGGGGTGGACGGTCCCTGGAGCTTCGTCGCTTCCGACGCGCTTCCCGAGTCGTTCAAGGAGATCCCGGAAGACTCTGACATCGGCCACCTACGCGTCTGGGTCGCAGGCACCGAGGAAGCCACGGAAGCCGTGCTCGACGCAAGCATCCCGCAGACGGCGGCTATCCGGCGCGACGCGACGATCGCGGTCGTCTATGACGGCAACCCGCGCTTCGAAGACATCGAAGAGACCGGTCTCTCTTACGCGACCAATACGAGCGAGCAAGTCATCAAGCACGGCAACAAGTATTACTGCGTGAAGGACGGTGTCTGGTACGTAGCGGATCAAGCCTATGGACCTTGGGTCGTCGCGACCGAGATCCCCGAAGAGATTCGCGAGATCCCACCCTCGAGCCCGGTCTACAACACCAAGTACGTCTACATCTACGATACGACTCCCGAGGTCGTTTATGTCGGTTACTACCCCGGCTACACTCACAGCTACGTCTATCACGGCGCGATCGGAACATGTCAACAACTTTGGGACACTCGCGAGCTGCATTTAGTGAGCCTCGATTATGGTGGGGAGACTCGTGAGGTCGGCGCGATCGACGTCAACATCGATCAAGATCTCGTTGCGTGAAGCAGAAAAAGGAGGTACCCCAGGTATGGACGCCGCCGCGAGAGGGGCTTGTGCGGCATCGTGGAGCGTCGTTTTTTCCAGCGGCGGGTTGATCCAGGCCTGCGGAGGCAAAACGGGCGGTTGCGGCGTTCCGCGAACGAAGCGTTCGGGATGAGCCTGTTGAGCTTCGAGAAGGATCTGGCGCCGAGCGGTGGTGAGCTGTTCGGCTCGACCATAGTGAACGTCGGCCGGTGTCATAAGGCCGATTCCCGAGTGCCGGTGGTGAAAATTGTAGTAGTCGAAGAAACCGCAGCAGAATAGCCGGCCGTCTTCGGCGGAACCAAAGCGGCTCGGAAACTGAGGACAGTACTTCATCGTCTTGAACTGAGACTCGGAGTAGGGATTGTCGTTCGAGACGTAAGGCCTGGAGTGGGTCTTGGTAACTCCGAGGTCAGCCAGGAGCAGACCCACGGGCTTGCTCCTCATCGAGCTGCCACGGTCCGCGTGAAGGGTGAGCTGGTCGGGTTCAATGTCCTGCTTGCGACAGCTCTCGGCGATGAGGCGTTGGGCGAGCGCGGCACTTTCTCGGTGAGCCAGCATCCAGCCAACCACGTAGCGGGAGAAGATGTCGAGGATGACGTAGAGGTAGTAGTAGGTCCACTTGACGGGGCCACGAAGCTTCGTGATATCCCACGACCAAACCTGGTTCGGCGCTTCGGCCAACAGCTCCGGCTTGGTGTAGTTCGGATGGCGCCGTTGGTTCCGGCGCTCTCGGACCTCGCCGTGCTCCTCCAAAATCCGATACATCGTGCGAATCGAGCAGAGGTAGGTTCCCTCGTCCAGAAGCGTAGCCCACACCTGAGCGGGCGCCTTGTCGACGAACCGCTCACAGTGCAAGGCCCCGAGGACTTCCTCGCGCTCAGTTTCGTCGAGAGCTCGGTGCGGCCGAGGACGACGCTTCGGTTTGGGCGTCACCGGCTGGCGCCTGCGATACAACGTGGAACGAGCCACACCCAGAGCCTCGCAGGCTTCCGCCGTTTGCCCAATCCGCCCCGCCAGCTCCTCGGCCGCCACGATCAGTCGTTCTCGTCGCTCTCGAGTGGATTCAGGGGGATCCCCAGTAGTTCGGAGGTTTTTTTTTGGATCTCCAACATCGTCTCCACCCGAGCCAGGCGACGTTGGAGCCGGGCGTTCTCGCGCTCGAGCTCCTTGACCCGTGGATCCTCTGCCTTCGCCTTCCGGCCTCGCTTTCTCGACGTCATTCCCACCTTGGCGATCTCGTCACGTTGGCGACGCCAACTCGATAATTGCGACGAGTACAAGCCCTCTCGACGCAGAAGAGCAGCAACGTCACCGTCACCCTTGCCGAAGGCATCGGCCTCACGCACTATCCGCAGCTTGTACTCCGCGCTAAAGCGTCGACGCTTCGCTTGCTCGCGCACTTCGGGATCCTCGACCCCCGCCGCATCGCGGCCGGCGGGATCTCTAGTCGCCCTACGGGCTCCTGCCGATCCCGCCGAGGTCTCTCTCTCAATCAAAATACTCATGCGTTGATCCTCCTCCACCCTCTACACTAATTTCAAGGGGCGAAGTGTCTCAGCGATGTTGGCACAGAGGGGATCGTCTACGGGACCGGCTGGTACTACCCGCCACTGGTGGGGCACTCATTATGAGGTGGACCCCATTCTCTGGACCAAAATGGGGGGGGTAGCTAAGGTGGAGCCTGCCGAGTTGAACACGTCGTGGTCATAGTCGTCATCTTGTTTCCCGAAGGCTCCTAGAAGGGAGCGTTCGGGAAGACAGTTTATCTCAGATTGAAGATCTATTGTCCCACGTTCGATCCGGTGCCCCGACGGAGGGAGCGGACCCTTAAGAAAAGATGCGAAGCTTCCTTGTCCGCTCCCTCCGTCGGGGCACCGGATCGAACGTGGGACAATAGATCTTCAACGTGAAGTGGACCCCATTTTTTAGACCAGGGGTTAAGGTGGTAAAACAAGCCTGCTCAATGAAAAAAGGAGCAGAGAAAAGTGAAGAAAAATCGCACGAAGCACAGCCCTGTTTTCAAGGCGAAAGTTGCCTTGGCGGTACTACGCGAGCAGGAGACAGTGGCGGAACTCTCCCGGCGGCACAAGGTTCACGCGAACCAGATCTACAAGTGGAAACGGCAGCTTTTGGAGAACGTCGCGCGTGCTTTCGAGACCGAAGAGGTGGGCGGAGGCGATGCTTCGATGCGCGAGGCCGAACTGCTCCAGAAAATCGGGGAGCTGACGATGGAGCGCGATTTTTTATCACACGGGCTCGGTCGATTGCGATGACGCCCCGGCGGGAGTTGGTCGAACCCAACGCTCCGCTGTCGATGCGCTGGCAGTGCGAGCTGCTCGGCGTGAATCGGTCGAGCCTGTACTACGAACCTGTCGAGCCGGATGGCGAGCAACTCGCATTGATGCGTCGGATGGACGAGCTACATCTGAAGCGTCCATTTTTCGGCAGCCGCATGATGACACAGACACTCAAAGCGGAGGGGTCGGCCGTCAACCGCAAGCGCGTGCAGCGTCTTATGCGCTTGATGGGGCTCGAGAGCACTGCGCCCAAGCCGAACACAAGCAAGCCAGCGCCGGAACACACGGTATACCCCTATCTACTGAGGAATCTGACGGTTTCTCGGATCAATCAGGTGTGGGCCGCCGACATCACATACATCCCGATGGCGCGAGGCTTCGTATACCTGGTGGCGGTCATCGATTGGTATTCTCGGCGGGTGCTCGCCTGGCGCTTCTCCAACACGTTGGAGACGACCTTCTGCGTGGAGGCCGTGAACGAAGCTGTGGCACGCTACGGTCGCCCAGAGATATTCAACACGGACCAGGGCTCTCAGTTCACCTCGGAGGAGTTCACCAGTGTATTGCTTGCTCTTGAGATCAAGATCAGCATGGATGGCAAAGGTCGCTGTATCGACAACATCTTCGTGGAGCGGCTCTGGCGCTCGCTGAAGTACGAGGAGGTCTACCTGTACGCCTACGACAGCGTGCAGATGGCTCGCGAGGGCATCGCTTGCTACTTCGATTTCTTCAATGACGAGCGCCCGCACAAAGCGTTAGCAGCCCGTTGAAAAAGTCGTATCCGGTCGATATTTCTCTGAAGACTCATTCGATGACGATGTAAAATTGCATCGCATGTCGATGAAGAAGAAAAAGAAAAGTTGCCAAGAGACTTTATGGATTCCACACGATGCGGTTGCGTCGAGTCCTGGTCATCCTTTTTATGAGGAACTCGATCGGGTACTTCGAGAGGAAGAGTTTGACTCGTTTGTGGAGTCGAAATGCTCGCCGTATTACGCGAAGAAGCAAGGTCGGCCGAGCATACCGCCGGGTGTGTATTTTCGAATGCTGTTGATCGGCTACTTTGAGCGCATCGATTCAGAGCGCGGGATCTGCTGGCGGTGTTCGGACTCACTGTCTTTGCGCCAGTTTCTTGGCCTTGGAATGGAAGAGCGAACGCCGGACCATTCGTCGCTGTCTCGGATACGGAATCGACTTCCGCTGGAAGTTCACGAATCTGTATTTGGATGGGTGCTAGAAGTTCTAGCGTCGAGAGGGATGATAGATGGCAAGACACTGGGTGTGGACGCGACGACGCTGGAAGCGAATGCGGCGCTTCGGTCAATCGTTCGTCGAGACACGGGGGAAAGCTACGAATCGTATTTGAAGGAGCTTGCGCGCAAGAGTGGTATCGAAGAGCCGAGCCGAGCGGACATTGCAAAGTTGGACAAGAAGCGGCCAAAGAAAGGGTCGAACAAGGAGTGGGTGAATCCGAACGAGCCGGATGCGGAGATCATGAAAATGAAGAGCGGGGGCACGGATATGGCGCACAAAGCCGAGCATGCTGTGGACATGAGCGGGGAAGGTGCGGTAATTGCCGTGACGCTTCACGGAGGCGCGAAGGGTGACACAAAGAGCCTACCGGATACGCTGGAAAAAGCGCAGTCAAATCTGCAAGAGCTCGCGAACAACGCGGAATGTTGTGAACGAATACATGAAGACGCGGGTCGCGAAGTGGTCGGGGACAAGGGCTCTCACGGCAACGACATCCTGGTTGAGCTGGTCGAACAAGAATACCGGAGCTACATTTCGGAGCCAGAGCGAGGTGGCCGCAAATGGAAGGACAAACAGGCCGAGCAAGCCGCCACCTACGCGAACCGACGTCGCATTCGCGGGACTCGAGGTAAGCGATTAATACGCCGTCGCGGCGAGTTACTCGAACGACCTTTCGCGCACTACCTCGAAGCGGGAGGCATGCGACGAACGCATTTGCGAAGACACGAAAATATACTCAAGCGCCTCCTCACGCACGTGGCCGGATTCAATCTCGGGATTCTGATGCGCAATCTCATCGGCAAGGCCACGCCGAAGGAATACGCGGAGCTCAACGCCAGTCTGATCGCTGCTTTATTGCGCTTCGTCTCGACCATAGGCGCACGTTTTGCCCCGCTGCAATCCATCGGGCGTCTCAACTTGGCCGTTCCGCCGAATCACATCTTCCTTGAACTTGCCCACCAAACTTTCTCCGTGAGCAGAATCTGGACTTTTTCACCGGGCTGTTAGGCTATCAAACGCCCGCGAGCTTCTACGATGGACTGCTTGGCGAGGTAGCTTGAAGATGATTGGCGGCAAGATGATTGGCCATCGACCGATTAGTACATCACAGCATCATCCTGGAGCTCAACGTCGGCAGTTACGCACTGGGGCAATCGAAGCAGAACAAGGCCAAAGAGGCCACGGCGGTAGAAAACCGGGAAAAGGAATGAACCTTGCCACGAGTCCACAAAACGAATGCGAGAATCGCCGCAGGAGACCCTCTCGCGGCTTGGCCCATACCCCAGGTACCCCGATTTTTGCACTATTCAGGTGGACCAGCGAAAGGGCGGCTTCGATCCGGTGCCCCGACGGAGGGAGCGGACAAGGAAGCTTCGCATCTTTTCTTAAGGGTCCGCTCCCTCCGTCGGGGCACCGGATCGAACGTGGGACAATAGATCTTCAATCTGACATAAACTGTCTTCCCGAACGCTCCCTTCTAGGAGCCTTCGGGAAACAACATGACGACTATGACCACGACGTGTTCAACTCGGCAGGCTCCACCTTAGCTACCCCCCATTTTGGTCCAGAGAATGGGGTCCACCTCAACGGCTATCAGCTCGTCTCCGCAGCTGCCGGCGTTTCCCTTTCCCGATCTCTATAGAGAGATCGGGAAGCGGAAACGAAACTCCTCTCGTTCTCACCACATCTGCTCACTTTGCTCCGTCGAAGACCACAAACCACACGACCCTTCAATGTGAGATATCGCCCTCTTTGCATCACGGATCACCGTGATAAATACGTAAGGGAACTCCTCGATAAATAACAATCGCCTACGCTCAAAAGACAAAACTGCCGAGTGAAGACCTCCTGGAACTTATCCTGCAGGACGAAGTCGACCGACGCGACCAAGTCAATCTGCAACGGCGTCTCAAACGCGCCTCCTTTACCGAGGAGCAAATCTTCGAGAATTTCGACTGGGATGCCCCGGTGGGCTTCGATCGCCATCGCGTTCGCGACCTCTTCTCGCTCAGTTTTCTCGAGGCCAAGCAGGACGTTCTCTTCATGGGAAGCGTGGGCGTCGGCAAAACCTTCCTCGCTTCTGCTCTAGGCCATGCAGCCTGCCGGGCCGGATACGACGTGCTCTTCATCCGCGCCGACCAGATGTTCCTCGAGCTCAAGCAGTCTCGTGCCGACTACTCGCACGAAAAGGCGCTCCGACGCTTTCTCGCCCCCGACCTGCTCATCCTCGACGACTTCGCGCTACGTCGGCTCGATACCACACAGTCCAACGACATCTACGAAGTCGTCATCGAGCGCCATCGCCGCTCATCAACGATTCTCACTTCAAACTACTTATGCGCTGCAGCGCATAATCGATTTAATGCAGAGTCCATTTTTATGCGGAGATGAGGCTCTTAAGAGGCGACGAAAGCACAGTTGTTTCAACGGTATCTGACCGTTTGGCAAGGCTGGCTAGTCCGCATAATCATGACGTCTTTCGGACCTAAACTTCTATTGAAGGAGGGCGTCATGCTTGGAAAGTTTTTCGATTCCCATTTACGAGTTCAAGCGCTTCGGGACGGTCCCGGTGGAGTCTTACTTGAAGGTTTTGCCCAGGAGTTGTTCCAGTCGGGCTACGCAGAGATAACCGCCCGCCGACACATCCGAGCGGCGGAACATTTTGCATATTGGACGGACCGAGAAGGCATATCGATCCCCAGTTTTAACGAGCAGTCTCTTCATTGTTTCGGTTGCCACCTGATTCGATGCCAATGCCCGCGTTATGGCCATACTCACCGGTTTGAGTTACTCAGAGGTGCACGCTTTTTCCTTAGGTACCTTCGAGGTGCCAGCGTAGTCGCAACAGTTGCCGAGCCAATAGATCAAGAGCCAGTTTTGCTCGCTGCATTCTGTCAGTGGATGCGCCACGAACGTGGAACCAGCGATCTGACCCTCTACAACTACAGCATCTCCATTCGGGCGTTGCTGAGCCACCTTGGAGAGGATCCGGAAAGGTTTGACGCTCAGAGTTTGCGACAGTTTGTCCTCGAGAACAGTCAGCGGCGGGGGTTGGCAGCAGCGAAAACGTGCACGACGGCTCTTCGCATGTTCCTTCGCTTTCTGATCGCTGAAGGCATCTGCCCTTCTGGCCTGGATGCAGCCATCCCTGTCCTGGCGCATTGGCGTCTTTCATCTCTTCCACGGTACATACAATCGGAAGAGGTGGAACGCGTCATCGCTGCGTGTGATCCGACTTCGCCGGTTGGCATACGAGATCGTTCGATTTTGCTTCTACTCGCACGACTTGGACTTCGGGCGGGCGATATTGTCCAGCTTCGTCTGGGCGATATCGACTGGAAAGGAGCCTGGATTCACGTCTCTGGAAAAGGGCGTCGCCAGACACGACTGGCGCTAACCCAGGAGGTGGGTGACGCGGTTGTCGATTACCTGAAAGAGGGACGGCCGAGGACCGACAACCGATACACTCTTTGTCCGCTCCCGCGCTCCTTTTCGCGCCTTCGCTTCTCACTGTGCCGTGTCCGTCATCGTCGCTCAGGCGATGCGCCGAGCTGGCGTCACTTGTCCAAGCCGAGGTGCAGCTCATGTTCTTCGTCATTCCTTGGCAACCTCCATGTTGCGGCAAGGAGCATCCCTGCAAGACATCGCGACGATCCTTCGACACCGTTCCATCGAGACCACGCAGATCTACGCCAAAGTAGACGTCACGGCTCTGCGCCAGATTGCCCAACCCTGGCCGGAGGTGCAGCCATGTTAGTTCAATCCGTCGAGTCATATCTGGCAGTGCGCCGTACTTGCGGATTCGAGCTCAAGTCCCAAGGCAGTCTTCTACGAAGTTTCGCCATTTTCTCAGACGCGAAAGCCAAACACTACGTTTGCTCTGAAACCGCAATCGAGTGGGCCGGGTTGGTACCATCGATTCCTCAACGCGCCCGCCGGCTGGGTGAAGTGACTCGATTCGCCCGATACGTCCACGCCGAAAACCAACTCCATGAACTGCCGCCGGCTGTTTTTGGCAGCGAGAAACGGCTGCGGCCCGTCCCTTACATCTTGTCCAAGGACGACGTCCGGCGTCTCGTGCAAGCGGCATCGCAGTCGGGTTACCGTACCTTGCGTCGACGGACATACAGCACGCTTTTCGCCCTGCTAGCGTGCACGGGGCTTCGCGTGTCGGAAGCGATTCGGCTGCGCTTCGACGACGTGACTCCGGATGGTCTGATGATTCGATGTTCCAAGTTCCGCAAAAGCCGTCTCGTTCCTTTGCATGAAACTGCACAAGCTGGGCTCGAACGTTATCTAACGCAACGGCGCCCCTATGCACCCTACGATGACCACGTGTTCGTCTCAATACGTAGAAACCGGTTACTTCTGAAGGACGTTGAAAGAGCATTCCGGACTGCCGCTAGCACCGTCGGCCTGCTACGCGGGCCGGACCGTCCTCGGCCTACACCCCATTCGTTGCGCCACACCTTTGCGGTCAGAGCCCTGGAAACCTGTCCGGATGGCCGCGATCGGATCACGAAACACATGCTGGCGCTGTCGACTTATCTCGGTCACAGCAAGGTAGCGGACACATACTGATATCTGGAAGCCACGCCCGACCTGATGAGAAACATCGCAGAGCGTTACGAAAGCTTTGTCACCGGAGGCAAGACATGATTCCGATCGCGCCGCACATCACAGCCTTCTTCCAGCAACGCTTGCCTGTCGAACGCGGCGCCAGCCGCAACACGTGTGACTCCTATGCGTATGCCTTCAAGCTTCTTCTTGAATACGCCAGTGACCGTCTCAGGGTGCCTCCATCGCAGTTGCATCTGGACCAGATCGATGCCCCGTTGGTGGTCGACTTCCTGAATCATCTGGAAACAGCACGTATGAACGGACCGAGTTCAAGAAATGTCCGCTTGGCAGCCATCAAGTCGTTCATGCACTTCATGGAGTATCGTGTACCGTCGGCCTTGGAACAGATCCGGCGCATTATGGCCATTCCGTCAAAGAAAGCCGACACGCGTCTCGTCAAGCATCTCACCATGGATGAGATGCAATCCATCCTGGATGCGCCCAAACCCACTGACTGGCCCGGCATTCGCGATCGCGCCATGCTTCACCTTTGTTTTGCTGGAGGATTACGCGTCTCCGAACTGATTGGGCTGAGACTCGACGAACTCAAGCTTGAACCACACGCCAGTATTCTCGTCCACGGCAAGGGCCGAAGGGAACGTTGTCTGCCCTTGTGGAAGGAAACGACCGCCGCGTTGCGAGGGTGGTTGGTGGTCAGGGGCACGGTCTTGGTGCCGGAACTGTTCCTCAACGCCCGTGGCCAACCCATGACCCGTTCCGGATTCGAATACGTTTTGCGCAAGCACGCCCAGACAGCAGCAAAGCGTTGTCCCACCCTGTCAACGAAGCGCGTGTCCCCTCATGTGTTGAGGCACACCTGTGCGCTCACTGTCTTGCAGGCCACCAACGATCTCCGAAAGGTCTCTCTCTGGCTCGGCCATGCGAACATGCAAACGACGGAAATGTACACGCGTGCGGATCCTTCGATGAAACTGGAAGCGCTTGAATCTATCGTCCCTCCAAAACTGCGTTCCGGTCGTTTCAAAGCGACCGACAAACTGATCGCCTCGCTATGGCCGCACTCTTTTATGCGGAGCGAAAATTTGTAAAACGCTTCTCCGCGGCGACTCTCTGAAAGAGGCTCCGCATAAAAATGGACTCTGCATTAAATCGATTATGCGCTGCAGCGCATAATCGATTTGAAGTGAGAATCGTTGATGAGCGGCGATGGCGCTCGATGACGACTTCGTAGATGTCGTTGGACTGTGTGGTATCGAGCCGACGTAGCGCGAAGTCGTCGAGGATGAGCAGGTCGGGGGCGAGAAAGCGTCGGAGCGCCTTTTCGTGCGAGTAGTCGGCACGAGACTGCTTGAGCTCGAGGAACATCTGGTCGGCGCGGATGAAGAGCACGTCGTATCCGGCCCGGCAGGCTGCATGGCCTAGAGCAGAAGCGAGGAAGGTTTTGCCGACGCCCACGCTTCCCATGAAGAGAACGTCCTGCTTGGCCTCGAGAAAACTGAGCGAGAAGAGGTCGCGAACGCGATGGCGATCGAAGCCCACCGGGGCATCCCAGTCGAAATTCTCGAAGATTTGCTCCTCGGTAAAGGAGGCGCGTTTGAGACGCCGTTGCAGACTGACTTGGTCGCGTCGGTCGACTTCGTCCTGCAAGATAAGTTCCAGGAGGTCTTCACTCGGCAGTTTTGTCTTTTGAGCGTAGGCGATCCTCTCCGGCAGCGTCGCAAGGATCCCCGAGAGCTTGAGCCGCTTCAGAATCGTTTTCAGTGAGTTTTTGATCTCCATCTGTATTCTCCTTTCGTTTGGGTTCATGAGAGAAACTTTCGTTGGGACGAAGGAATCTCAGGGGCATTGAGACGAGCTCTCCTGTTTGTGGTGGTTCGTCCGACGGCGCAATGGCATTCTTGAGAATGCGCTCCACCCTTTGCACATTGATGAGATCGAAGCCCAGCGCTCGCTGGCAAGCGGTTTCCACGCGAGCATGGCCGTACTTGTCGGCCAAGCGCATGAGCTTCTGAGCCTGTCGGAGCTTGGCCCATGGAAAGACGCCGCTGAGGAGCAGGCTCATGAAACGGCCGATGTTGTTGCCGAGTTTCTTGGCTTGGCGCACCATACGCTCCGGGTCGCGCCTGGCGTAGGCCTCGAGCTCTGGGGGATAGTCTGTGTAGTCGGTCGCTCTTCCTCCGGCTGGTTTTCTGGGGTGGGTTTTGATGAGCTCGTTTTTGTAGTAGATGCGTACGAGCGCTTTGTCGCCTCGGACCGTGACTTGCTTTCCCACATAGTGCGTGGGAACCGAGTACAGGGCCTTGAGGAACTTCACGTGGTGGTCGTCATGAACGGTCGGGGTGGCCCACTGAGGCGTATCGAATCGAGGCCCTTTCACGGGCCGAAGGCAAGCAAGCTCGACTTGTTCGAAGACGACGAGAGGGCGTTTGGGGGTGGTTCCGTGAATACGCCGGCCCGCGACTTCCATGCACCAACGCCGAGCTTCCCGCTGGACGTGAGCCAGGTCGAGCCACTGCTCACCGCGGAAAAAGCTCTCTCGAACGTACTGCACGCCTCTCTCGACGATCGGCTTGCCCGTCGGATGGCGCGCGACTGCCGGGTCGATGACAAAGCCTCGATGCTCTGCATACTGCTCCGTAGTGCGCTGAAAGATAGGCTCATACCGGTCCGACTTCACCACTGCCGTCTTCATGTTGTCGACGACGACCCGCAAAGGCACACCGCCAAAAAACTCCCACGCCTCTTCCAGTCCATCGATGACGACGTCCAGCTTCTGAGAGAAACTCACGTGAACGTACTGGTGGCGGCTGAAGCCAAGAGTGACGAGCAACGCCCAGACCAATCGATTCCGATCCGACTCCGGGTCGTAGATCTTGCCGAGTTGACCAAAATCCACTTCGGCGAGCTCACCCGGTGAAACCTCCGCCCGGCGCAGCGTCAGCTTGGGCCGAGCCCATCCGAAGTGCGCCGCCGCGTAGCGATACACCGAGCTGTAAGAAACGTCGACTCCCTCGCGGGTCAATAGCTCATGGACCTTGGTCAGCTTCAGGACCCTCTCTCCCTCGCAGCCTTCCACCCATTGCTGGATGCGATCATGATGCCCGCGCAGCGCCTTTTCCGATGCAGACGCCTCGCTCGAACTCGGGCCCGGCTGGCGGCGCTGCGCCACCCGCGACGCCAGCGCCTCATCCGGCGGGACCTCCTTCGACCAGCCTAGTTTCTTCGCCTCTCGTATATACGCGCGGATCGTCTTCCGGCCACGACCGGTGGCCGCTGCTATCCGTCGCTGGCTCTCCCCCCGGTGGTGCCGTTTCAGAACATCCACAATTTCCCACATACCGTGCTCCCTGTATGCCAATACGACCTCCTTGTTTCCAAGAAGTTCGCACAGCCGAGCTCGGCCTCAAAGGGTGGGGTCATGACTCCGAAAAGTGGGGTCATGTTTCTGAAAAACTCACCCCTTTGCCGGGGTCATGTCTCTGAAAAAGGGGTGGGGAATGTTTCTGAAAAACACGCCCTCAAGTGGGGTCATGATCCTGATAAATCACAACAATCCCCTCGACGTTGAGCTCGCGGCCTATCTTGACATCGGTTTGTCCGTGCCCTTGTACCTCATCACCGAAGTGCGGGAAATCACTTTCAAAGCTCCGATCTTGGCCAGATCGATAATCAAGGCTTCCGTGATCCCGTCAGCGAGGTACTCCTGGTCGGGATCGCCGGAAAGATTCCTCAGAGGAAGGACGGCGATGGAATCGACCGCCGTAGGACTCGTCAGACCCACGTCGACGGCGGCGGATGACATTTCCGGCGCGTTTTTCAAATCCTCGGCCAAGTCCCGCGTCGACTCGTAACGCTCGTCGGCTTTTTTTCCCAGGCAGCGCTCCACGATCGCCGAGAGCTCTCCGGGAATGATGTCGCTGAGATTTCGTATCGGCTCGGGCTCGTCCTCAATGATCGCAGCCAGAGTTTGGGGCATCGTCTCCCTTTTGAAAGCCAGTTTTCCCGTCGCCATCTCGTAGAGGATCGAGCCGAAGGAGAACTGGTCGGAACGATAATCGACCGGGCGGCCGGAAGCCTGCTCCGGCGACATATATGGCACCGTGCCCAAAAGAGTTCCCGCACGCGTCGCCTTCGTCACCGTCGCCATCTCGGAATCGGCGTCGGAGCGCTGCTGCATCAACTTGGCCACACCAAAATCCAGGATCTTCACGAGCCCGTCGTCGGTAACCATCAAGTTTTCCGGCTTCAGGTCCCGGTGCACGATCCCCCGGGCATGCGCTTTCGCCAGCCCTTCGGCAGTCTGAGTGGCGAGGTCGAGTATCTGTTTCGTTTGAAGCGGACCCTCGCCAAGAAGCCTGCGAAACGTCTTCCCCTCTACGAGCTCCATCGCGATGTAGTGAATCCGTCGTGCTCGCCAATGTCGTAGATCGTAATGATGTTGGGGTGCTTGAGAGCGGACGCGGAACGCGCCTCCTGCTCGAAGCGTCTCGAGCGCTCCGGATCCAGAGCGAGCTCCTCCCGGAGCACCTTGATCGCCGCGTCGCGCCGAGCTTCAAGTCTTTGGCCCGGTACACATCTCTTCGAGTAGGTAGGAGTCTCCCGGAGCTACAGGACGATGTTTGTTTTCTCTGTTTGCCGCCTGCTTTCGCGGCGGTGCCACTTTATCTCGTCCATACTCCAGTTGAACTCCTACCCCTCATAGAACCGGACAAGCGGATTTCCCATACATACGGCTCATCGGTCGGTCATTCAGCGAGCCTCCGCTCTACGACAAGGGTTCAGGTCTACGCGGATTCGCGACGTGGGCCATCCAACGTGAGTAAGAGCTTGGACGAAAGAGGACCACGTGTATGCCCGCCGCTGGCTCTTGCGGTTGAGCCAATGGAACAGGATGCGTTCGCTGCGGCGGACATAGTACCGGCATCGGTCCGAGTTATCCGTGATGGCGTAATAGCTCAAGTGGCCGACCACGCGGGAGCGGGCCAGCCGCAACATGTCACCTTTCCTCAGTACACTCCGGGCTTTGCGTGCCCAATCCGTGAACCGGCGCAAGCTTTGTCCCAGCTTCTTACGGCTGGTGCGGCGTTTGACCTTGTAATATCCCTCTCGCGTCTTCCCGCAGTAGTGCGTGAATCCTAGAAAGGTAAATTCCTTCGGCTTCTCGCCCCGCTTATACGCATTCTCACGGGCATAGCGCCCGAACTCGAGGCAGTGCGTTTTCTCCATCGCCAGCTTCAGGCCGAATCCTTCGAGGCGGTCTTCCAACTGGTGGCGAAAACTCTCTGCTTCGCCTTTGTACTGGAAGCAGGCAAGGAAGTCATCAGCAAATCGGAAGTAGTACGCTTCGCCTTGACATTGCCTGCGCACCCGTCGACTGAACCACACGTCCAGCACGTAGTGCAGGTAAATGTTCGACAGCAGTGGCGAAAGAATGGAGCCTTGGGGTCTCCCCTGATCAGTCGCATGGACCAGTCCATCCTCCAGGATGCCACTCTTCAGCATCCGCACGATCAGTCGGAGCACACGCTCGTCTCCTATTCGATGCTTCAGAAACTTCATCAGCCAGGCGTGATTGACCGTGTCAAAGAACGCTTTGATGTCGGCCTCCACCACTCGGTAGACTCGTTTCTGTTGCAGCGTCCGGCCGAGGGCATCCAAACATTGATGTGGGCTGCGCCCCGGACGGTAGCCATAGCTACTGTCTTCGAATACGGCTTCGTAGATGGGTTCCAGCGTCCGTTTCGTCGCTTCCTCAACAATCTTGTCTTCAAAATTGCTGATTCCTAGCGGTCCTCCCTTTTCGCTGCCTGGCTTCGGTACGTACGTACGACGTTTCGGCGATGGACGGTAGCCCATGCGCTTCAGACGCGACGATAGGTCCCGAAGGTTCTCTTCGAGTTGTTTGCCGTATTCCTCCTTCGTTACTCCATCGATCCCGCTCGCCTTGTGGGCAAGCAGTTTGTCGTAGCTGGCTCGCAGGTTGTCAATATCTGTGATGTGGTGATACAAGCTGGTGAACACCAGCTTGGGGTCTTTGCGAGCCTTTTCGCCTATCCGTGTCAGGTTTGTGCCCACCGGTTTGTCACTCCTTGCATAGCGTCGATGTTTCTCCTTTCACGGTCAACCTTCCGTGGGGACCTTCGCTCGGCGGTCATTAGTCGCTTCATCGCTAGGCCATTGCGGCACTCCGGTCCCCATCACTTGCGACGCGGCCATCCCGTCACCCTCTTTTTACATTGGGCCCGGTACTCGGGCATGGTGCGGTCGATGGCCCAAGAGCCTAGCAGCCCGTTGAAAAAGTCGTATCCGGTCGCGATATTTCTCTGAAGACTCATTCGATGACGATGTAAAATTGCATCGCATGTCGATGAAGAAGAAAAAGAAAAGTTGCCAAGAGACTTTATGGATTCCACACGATGCGGTTGCGTCGAGTCCTGGTCATCCTTTTTATGAGGAACTCGAGCGGGTACTTCGAGAGGAAGAGTTTGACTCGTTTGTGGAGTCGAAATGCTCGCCGTATTACGCGAAGAAGCAAGGTCGGCCGAGCATACCGCCGGGTGTGTATTTTCGAATGCTGTTGATCGGCTACTTTGAGCGCATCGATTCAGAGCGCGGGATCTGCTGGCGGTGTTCGGACTCACTGTCTTTGCGCCAGTTTCTTGGCCTTGGAATGGAAGAGCGAACGCCGGACCATTCGTCGCTGTCTCGGATACGGAATCGACTTCCGCTGGAAGTTCACGAATCTGTATTTGGATGGGTGCTAGAAGTTCTAGCGTCGAGAGGGATGATAGATGGCAAGACACTGGGTGTGGACGCGACGACGCTGGAAGCGAATGCGGCGCTTCGGTCAATCGTTCGTCGAGACACGGGGGAAAGCTACGAATCGTATTTGAAGGAGCTTGCGCGCAAGAGTGGTATCGAAGAGCCGAGCCGAGCGGACATTGCAAAGTTGGACAAGAAGCGGCCAAAGAAAGGGTCGAACAAGGAGTGGGTGAATCCGAACGAGCCGGATGCGGAGATCATGAAAATGAAGAGCGGGGGCACGGATATGGCGCACAAAGCCGAGCATGCTGTGGACATGAGCGGGGAAGGTGCGGTAATTGCCGTGACGCTTCACGGAGGCGCGAAGGGTGACACAAAGAGCCTACCGGATACGCTGGAAAAAGCGCAGTCAAATCTGCAAGAGCTCGCGAACAACGCGGAATGTTGTGAACGAATACATGAAGACGCGGGTCGCGAAGTGGTCGGGGACAAGGGCTATCACGGCAACGACATCCTGGTTGAGCTGGTCGAACAAGAATACCGGAGCTACATTTCGGAGCCAGAGCGAGGTGGCCGCAAATGGAAGGACAAACAGGCCGAGCAAGCCGCCACCTACGCGAACCGACGTCGCATTCGCGGGACTCGAGGTAAGCGATTAATACGCCGTCGCGGCGAGTTACTCGAACGACCTTTCGCGCACTACCTCGAAGCGGGAGGCATGCGACGAACGCATTTGCGAAGACACGAAAATATACTCAAGCGCCTCCTCACGCACGTGGCCGGATTCAATCTCGGGATTCTGATGCGCAATCTCATCGGCAAGGCCACGCCGAAGGAATACGCGGAGCTCAACGCCAGTCTGATCGCTGCTTTATTGCGCTTCGTCTCGACCATAGGCGCACGTTTTGCCTCGCTGCAATCCATCGGGCGTCTCAACTTGGCCGTTCCGCCGAATCACATCTTCCTTGAACTTGCCCACCAAACTTTCTCCGTGAGCAGAATCTGGACTTTTTCACCGGGCTGCTAGGTAACGTCGCTCGCCTGGTTACTTGCCTGTCTTTGGGCAGCTCGATGCTGTCTGGGACCCCGGGGTGTCGGCTTCGCACTCGTCTTTAACGCGCTCACCGCTTGGCCTGCGCCCGCATGGAAAGGATCGGCATGTTCCCAATATTCAAGGTTCTCGGGGCTTTGTGTCAGATTCAGGGCAACACCCTTCACCTCGCTGCTCTCGTTTGTCCTCCCTCTTGCTTTCGCTTTCAGTCGTTACACTACTGAGCGGCTGACTAGGCCTTACTCAGGGGGGCCTACCCGCTACTGCGGGCTCCCCCTAGACAGGCAACCATTGCCAGGTTGCCCCATCCCACCTTTGCCGATGGGCTCGCGGATTTCGTAGTGCGCGATCTTTGTTCCGGGGACAAGGACATCGCTGTTGATTCTATCGCCGATCAAGAAACGAATCGAACAGGACCACGCGGATCTAGCACACCTGACAAAGTTTCGTCATGAGGCACATTAATTTCGGCACATCAATTTCGGCTATACTGGAATGTTCAGATGCGCAATGTCGTCATAATTCCTGCCTTGGACGAAGAGAAATCTATCCCAAAGGTACTCGCCGAGGTCCCGAGGGATCTGATCGCGGAAGTGTTCGTCGTGGATAACGGGAGTCGCGATCGTACGGCGGAAGTCGCGAGGCAAGCCGGCGCGACGGTGCTCTACGAGCCTCGCGCAGGCTATGGCCAATCTTGCCTGACCGGGATCGCCGTTCTTGCGCAAAACCCTCCCGATATCGTAGTTTTCGTCGACGCCGATTACAGCGACCGCCCGTCGGAGATGACGGCGCTCGTTGAGCCGATTCTCGACGGCACCGCGGATTTCGTCATCGGCTCGCGCATTCTCGGAGAGCGGGAGCCAGGCGCGCTCGCCCCGCAGGCACGATGGGGTAACTGGCTCGCGACGTGGATGATCCGCATTCTTTACAACGCCACGTTCACCGATCTCGGACCGTTTCGAGCCATCCGCTACGACACGCTGAAGGCGCTGAACATGTGCGATCGCGACTACGGCTGGACGGCGGAGATGCAAGCCAAGGCCGCCCGCGCGGGCGTCCGGACAAAAGAAGTCAGCGTCAGCTATCATCGCCGCATCGGGCGATCGAAAATCACCGGCACGGTCAAAGGCACTGTTCTCGCCGGCTGGAAAATCATCACGACCATTCTGAAGTACCGATTCACCAGCCCGCCCAACATGGCATCGAAAGTCACCCTCGGTTGAATATGCGAAAAACAAAAATTGTCGCGACTCTATGCCCGGCTTCTTCTTCGCCAGACAAGGTGGAACAGCTCATCGAAGCCGGCGTGGATGTCGCCCGTCTCAATTTCTCCCACGGCACGCACGAAGAGCACGAGCAAAACGTCGAAACCGTTCACGCCATCAGCGAGCGCCTCCACCGCCCCGTGGCTGTTCTCCAAGATTTGTCGGGACCGAAGATCCGTACCGGCAAGATCGCCGCGGAAGGCGGCGTGCAACTCGAAGAGGGCGCGCGTTTCGTGCTGACGACCGCCGACGTGCCCGGTGACGCCGATCGGGTCTCGACGAACTACAAGCAGCTCCCTCGCGACCTAAAGAAAGGCGATCGCGTCGTTCTCGACGACGGCCGCATCGCGCTCGCCGTACAGAAGGTGGAAGGTGAAGAGGTCCAGACCGAAGTCATTAACGGCGGCATTCTGAAATCGAACAAAGGCATCAATCTGCCCGGAGTCTTGATCTCGACGCCCGCGCTCACGGACAAAGATCGACGCGACGCTCTCCTCGGCCTGAAGCTCGACGTCGACTTCATGGCGATGTCCTTTGTCCAACGCAAGGAAGATATCGAACAGCTGCGCGCGCATCTGCGCGACAACGGCCGCGAAGATCTCCACATCATCGCCAAAATCGAGCGGCCGAAAGCCGTCGAGAATCTGCTCGAAATCCTCTCCGTGGCGGATGGCGTGATGGTTGCACGCGGGGACCTCGGCGTCGAGCTGGCATCGGAGCAGGTGCCGACAATCCAAAAAGACATCATCCTCGAAGCGAACCAACGCGGGCGCACGGTGATCACGGCCACGCAAATGCTCGAATCCATGGTGCACGAGCCCGTGCCGACGCGGGCGGAAGCCTCGGACGTCGCGAACGCGATTCTGGACGGAACCGACGCGCTCATGCTCTCGGCGGAAACAGCGAGCGGCGCGCACCCGGTCGAGTCGGTCGAGACCATGGCGCGCATCGCCGTGCACACCGAAGCGCATATGGGCAACTCGCCTACGCGGCGCCGCACGGCGGATTTTCCCCTCATGGACGGCTCTCCGGTCACGCGCGCGGTCGCTCTTGCGGCACGGCGCGCTGCGGAGGAGCTCGACGCAAAATATATCGTCGCGTTCACCGAGTCCGGCTCGACCGTCCGGCTCGTGAGCTACTCACGACCGAAGAACCACATTCTCGGCTTTACGCCTTCGGAGCGCGTCTATCGACGGCTCGCGCTGCGCTGGGGTGTGACGCCGCTACACGGCGAGCGTTTCGACACGACCGATGCGATGCTCGAGGTCGCGATGAAATTCCTCAAGCGAAAAGGCTTCGTCGAAGAAGGCGACGTCGTCGTCACCGTGTGCGGACACACGACCCTCCCCGGCGCCACCAACATGATGAAAGTCTTGAAGTTCTGACGACCGCTCTTGGCAAAGAAGAGACGTAAGAAAAGAACGCGGAAATATTCGAAGCGCCGCCTTCGTGTCGTTGTCGCGCTCTTGAGCTCCGCCGCAATCCTTCTCTTCGCCGCGGCCGTCGTGCTCATCTACCATACGCTCAAATTCACCGCGCTCGTCGACGCGAAGCTCCAGGGGGAAGAAAGCCAGCGGGAAGCCTGGGTCTACGCGAGGCCTTTCGAGCTACGAAACGGCCAAAGGCTTACTCGAGACGAGCTCGTCACGCTTTTGAACGACTTGGGATACGCGGAAAGGAGCGAGCTCACGGACGAGCCCGCAACGTTCAGCGTTGCTGTTGAGCCTGGTGAAGGCGAAGTTCATATCTTGCGGCGCGGTGAATTTCGGGTCCCGGTCTCCGTGCGCTTCGATAATTACTGGGTCTCGGCCATCCACGAGATTCGTGGCGGCAGCCCCTTGGACCGCCTCTCGTTCGGCAGTGTCCCTGTGACGACACTCTTTGGCGCGGATCGCGCAAAGAGCCGTTGGGTATTTCTCGAGGAAATCCCGGATCACGTCTCCCAAGCGGTCTTGGCCACCGAAGACCAACGCTTCTACTCCCATACAGGCTTGGATCCGCTCGGGATCGCTCGTGCTCTCGTTGCAGACCTCATGAGCGGCGAGCTCCGTCAAGGCGGCAGCACGCTCACGCAACAGTTAGTCAAGAACTACTTCTTGACGCCGGAGCGCACATGGCGCCGCAAAATCCTCGAGGCCTATCTCGCCGTCATCCTGGAGACCCGCGCGGAAAAAGACGACATCCTGGAGCTCTATCTCAACGACGTTTATTTCGGCCAACGCGGCTCCTTCGGCATCAACGGCGTCGAGCAGGCGTCACACATCTTTTTCGGGAAGAGTGTTCGGAACCTTACCGTCTCCCAAGGCGCGCTTCTCGCGGCCGTCATCCGCTCGCCCAACGCGAGCTCCCCTTTCAGATATCCGAACGAGATTCGAGCGCGCCGCGACATCGTCATCCAGCAAATGGTCCACTCGGGTTTCATTGACGAGACCCAGGGCGCCGAGGCCGCGTCTGAGCGGCTGCGGCTCGTCGAAGGTACCGTGGATCGCGGCGAGGCGCCCTATTTCGTCGACACGCTCCGCAGGGAGCTCTTGAAGAGTCACGACGCGAATCAGCTTCAGACGCGAGGCCTCGTCATCCAATCGACAATGGATCGGCACCTGCAAAACGCTGCGCAGAAAGCGGTCGTCGACGGCCTGGAAGAAATCCGCCCAAAGCTCCCAAAAAGCGCGAAAGATCTCCCTCAAGCCGCACTCATCGCACTCGTCCCATCGACCGGCGACATCGTCGCACTCGTCGGCGCACGCAGCTATGGCACGAGCCAGTTCAACCGCGCCCTCGACGCGCATCGCCAGCCGGGAAGCGCCTTCAAGCCATTCGTCTATCTGGCCGCGTTCGAAAGCGACCCAGGACGATTGCCGACGACGATGGTCGTCGACGAGCCGACGACGTTTCGCCAGGACGGCAGGAGCTGGACGCCTCAGAACTATAGCCGCCGCTTCGAAGGGCGCGTGAGCTACCGCCGCGCGCTCGCTCTGTCTTTGAACGTTGCGACAGCGCGCGTGGGCCAGGATACCGGTTTCGAGAACGTTGTCGGCTTGTGGGAGTCGATGGGGATGTCGAGCCGTCTCGAGCCCTATCCCTCGCTCGTTCTGGGATCGTTCGAGGTCTCGCCCATCGAGCTCGCCACCGCATATGCCGTTCTCGCCAATGGCGGACACCGGGTCGAGCCGCGTTTTTTTACGGCGCTCGAAGATGCCGGCGGCGTTGTCGAAGGGCGGCCCGTGTCGTCCGAGCGCGTCGCCTCTGCGGAGAGTACGTTTCTAGTGACGGACATGCTTCGAAGCGTGATCAGCTTTGGCACCGCGCGCGAGATCCGGGCGCGCGGCTTTCAGGCTCAGGCGGCGGGCAAGACAGGAACCACGAACGACACCCACGACGCTTGGTTCGTCGGCTATACACCGGACCTTCTCACCGCTGTTTGGGTTGGCTACGACGACAATCGACCGCTCGGCTTGTCGGGCTCCCTGGCCGCGCTCCCCATCTGGACGCGCTTCATGAAAGTCGCGGTTTCCGGCAAGGAAAAGGCCCGCTTCTCGCCTCCACCCGGCATCGTCTTCGCCGACATCGACCCCGCGACCGGTAAACGCGCCGGGCCGTCTTGCCCGTCACGCCAACGAGAAGCGTTTCGGAAAGAAGCCGTTCCCATAGGGCTTTGTCCGCTTCACTAATGCTCGCGATGGAGCTCGGAAGGCATCTCGCAAACGCCGACCTTCACTACGTACCGTCTTCTGTCTTGTAGAACGTCGCCGACGTGACATCGATGTCGAACGTGGTCTCGAGCTGATGCGGTCCCCACTGGATGTGTAACAAGCCTTTGGACATATCGTCCTTCTCGAGCGCGAGATGCATTTCGAGCTCCGCGGTCTTGCTACCACGCGCGTAGCGGAGGGACACGGAGAACAGAATGGGCACTTCTCGCGGACGCGCCTACGCGGCCCACGCGTCGATGAAACCCGGCGACACCGATCGAGGCGAGACGAAGGCCAGGTTCCACGTCTTCGGATCGGGCCTCTCGAGCACGAGATAGTAGATGCCGGGCTCGACTTTTCGGTTTGCGAATCGCAGAGGCAATTGGGTGTCGAGCGTGGTCCACTTGTTGTTCCCGAGCCGCCACAACCTACCGACGGTTGCGCGGTTGAAGGCTGGTTGCTCGTCGAGCGCGGCCGGCCACTTGGGCTTGCCGTGCTCGACCGAAATACGGCCTCCACCAATCTCGACGCCGTCGTCGCGGTTGGTCCAATAGCTGATCGAGCTATAACCGCGCTCCATCGACTCGACCACCGGGGTCCAACGGCCTTGCCGAACCTGCGCCAAAGCCACAGCGCTCATGACCACCGCCAGCACGAACATCGTCGACATCACTTTCTTCACAGGCCTCCTCCGCGTTCCCAAATACCGACCCCCATAAGATACTACAATTGCAGCAATGGACCAGCCCACTTGGCAGAGCCTCCTCCCGCCCATCATCGCCATCGCCACCGTGCTCATCACGAAACAGGTCTTCCTGTCACTCTTCTCCGGCATCTGGCTCGGCTGGATCTTGCTCGACGGCGGCAACCCCATCCTCGGCTTGCGGGACGCGCTCGAGTCGATGGTCGCCGTCTTCCTGGATCGCGGCAACGCACTCATCTTGATTTTCAGCGCTCAAATCGGCGCCTTCATATCATAGCACTCACGCAGCGCTCCGGCGGCGTCGAGGGCTTCGTGAATTGGATCGTCGACCGGGGCTACGTCCGCACGGCAAAGGGAGCACGCTTGCTCCCCTCGGTGATAGGCCTCGGGCTCTTTCTAGAATCGAACCTCACGTGCCTGATTAGCGGCGCGGTCGCGCGTCCGCTCTTCGATCGGTTCAGCTTGTCTCGTGAAAAGCTCGCCTATCTCTGTGACTCGACCGCCGCACCCGTGTGCGTTCTCTTTCCGTTCAACGCGTACGGCGCGGTCATCATGGGCATCCTTGCAAGCCAGAACGTCGCCAACCCGATCGGACTCCTCGTAAGCTCGATGGTCTTCAACTTCTATGCTCTCATATCGGTCGCTTTCGTTTTCTACATCGCGATTTCCGGCCGCGATTGGGGTCCGATGGCGCGCGCCGAGACACGCGCGCGCGAAACGGGCAAGGTGCTGCGCGACGGAGCGACACCGCTCGTTTCGGACGAAGTGCTGAGCCTTCCCACCAAGGAAGGAGCGACACCCCGTGCGCGCAACATGGTCGTCCCGACGCTCGTGCTGCTCGCGACGGTGCTCTTCGGCCTCCACCTGACGGACGGAGACGGCTCGACGGCCATCTTCTGGGCGATGTCTCTCGCGGTTGTTCTGGCCGCTGGGATGTCCGTTGGGCAGCGGATCTTCACCGTGCAAGAATCTATCGACATTATTATGCGCGGCATTGGCGGGCTCATCCCCGTGCTCGTTCTCATCGTGATGGCCTTCGCACTCGGCGCCACGACACGCGAGCTCCAGGCGGGCGAGTACCTGGCGAGTCTGACCGAAGGCACGCTGAGCCAATCCTTTTGCCCCCTCTCCTCTTCGTAATGTCGGCCGTAATGGCCTTCGCGACAGGAACTTCCGACCTTCGCCATCATGCTCCCCATCGGCGTCCCGATGGCCGCAACGCTCGGACTCGATTTGCGCCTGATGGTCGGCGCCGTGCTGGGAGGCGCCATTTTCGGCGACCACTCCTCACCCATCTCCGACACCACCATCGTAGCCTCGCTCGCCGCTGGCTCCGATCATATCGACCATTTCAACACGCAACTGCCCTATGCCCTGCTCGTTGCGGCGGTGCGCATAGTCCTGTACACCGTCGCGGTCATCCGGCTCTGAAACCACTGCGGGGGAAGCCCCTATGGGGAGCGCAGGGCAATGACCCACGGCCTAGATCACTTCGATTTATCGAAACGTAAGCGATCCTGTTAGTACGATGACTACCGAGCTGGATCTAGTGCAAGAGTATTCGAATTCCGTCTCCCTCACCGAGCAAGCCTCCGGGTTCCCGTGGAAATGGGGCTCTTTTTCTGTCACGGCGACACCTACGCGCCCGCAAATCTCAAGAACCTCAGCCAGGGCGGGCTCTTCGTAACGTCGAACGTCACGATGTCTACAGGGGATATCTTGACGCTGTACATGCCGAACCTCGGAGGCGGCTACGAGCTGCTTTTCGAGACCCCAGTCGACGTCGTGTGGACCTCGCCTCAAAAAGAGAACCCGCGCGGGATGGGGCTTCGGTTTCTCAACGTCGACGAACCGACGCGAGAGCAGCTCGACAGCTTCATCCTGAGCTTTCTGCGGCGCCGGTTGTCGAAGACCAACGCGGTCACCAAACGCTCGGGCGTCGTCGACAATAAGCGAAACGCTCGCCGCAATTAGCTTCAGAAGAGAGCCGTGGGGTTCACGGGACTTCCCGTCCCTCGCTCGACGCGCAACGGCTGAACCGAGAGCAGAAACTCGTAGCGCTTCTCCTCCGCTGCCGCAACAGCCAGATCACCAAGGTGAGCGTTATCGAGCAGAGCCACGCCGTAGCTGAAGATAACGCCGTGAACGGGAACTTGGCTCTTGTACGCGTTCGACGAGACTTCCATGAAGTCCCAACCGAGAAGTGCTATGTCGTGGTCCCGAACATACTTCACCGTGGAGGCATGGAGCCCAGCCCGCGGGATCATTCGATAGTCTCCGCCCTCGCGCTCGAAGGCGTCGCGACCACTATAGACCAATAGCGCGTCGCCGGGTCCGGGCTCGACGCCTTGGGACTTGACAATGGCCTCGAGCTCCCACCCGTGGACCGGTTCCTCGAGCGTGACCCATGGCTTTTGGCGGTAGCGGGGGACGTCGAGAAGAACGCCGCGCGTGAGGATGCCTTCGCTCCAATTCGCCACGTCGCCGAAATGCGCTCCATCCGTCTGGATCTCGACTTCGGGGTCCCGGCCGTTCCAGAGCCCGTTCTCGTTCCAAACGTGGCCGAGCGCATCGATGTGGGTGACCTCATAGCCATGGTAGATAAACCCGTAATAGTCGAGGACCCCGGTTCCGAGCATGCGGATGAATTGCTGCGAAGGGCGGAACGGGCGACTCAGCGAAACGCTTCGCCCACTCTGCACGAGAGCGGCGGCTTCGCGTCGTGTTTCGGGGGTGATGAGATTGATCGCGCCCTTTTCGTCGTCGTCTCCCCAACGACCCCAATTGCGCCGCTCGGAAAGCCACCGGGCAAGCTCTGCTTCACTCGGAGGACTCGGCTCTTGTCCTTGGGCTCGGGCTTTCGGTGTGAGCGCTCCAAGCGCCATCGCACTGGTCAAGAAGGCTCGTCGATTCGTTCGGTTCATTGTCTCTCCTCTCACTGTCTGTTGCTAGGCTTTGTACCAGGCGCAGGCTATCCGTTCCCCGTCTGTGCACCGGTCACGCGCGCGCCTGTCGACTCGCCACCCCGCCCTCGACCTGGGCGCGATCGTCGCGCACGCGCGTCGTGAGAAGAGCGACGACGAACACCACGATGCCCGCAACGTAAAACGGGACGCCGGGGCCCAAGCGCTCGAAGGCTGCGCCCGCCCAAATAGGGCCGAGGATGCGGGCGACCGCTCCGAACGCTTGCTGGACGCCCATCACTTGCCCGAGCTGTTTCGGATCGCAGCGCTGGCTCAAAAGAGCGCTCGTCGCCGGGAACAAGAGCGCCGCACCGATGGGCACCAAAGTCATCACCACCATGAGCACGGCGATGTGCGTCGGCAAAGGAAAAGCGAAAAGGCCCAGAGCCAAGAGCACCGAACCGACCTTCATCAACTTGACCTCACCGAAGCGTGTCACGAGTCGGCCTAGAACACCGGCCCTTATGGCAACCGACACGGCTCCCATGAGCAAGAATGGGTAGCCGATGCTCGCCTCGTCCATCGAGAACCGATCCATCAAGAAGATCGACAAGACGGCCGTCATGGAGCTGAAGCCGGCCATGGTCACCGCGTAGATCAAGATGAGTTGGGAGGTGTCGCGGGTGGGGTGTCGTACCGTCTCCCAAAACATGCTGCCGATCGAGCGGCGCTTTTTGTGCGCCGCGGGTTGATGGGTGCGCGATTCGGGCAGCAACCACCAGACAAACACCAAGTTGAGAAGGCATAGGCTCGCGGCGAGGAGACCCGGCGCTTGCGCGCCGAAATGCCACATCGCCGAGCCGATGACAGGCCCAATCATGACGCCGGTATTCGTGGCCGCCGAAAGCCATCCAAGCGCTTTCGCGCGGTCTTGGGGATCCACGGAATCGCCTATATAGGCTTGCATCACCCCGGTCGTTCCCCCCGACGCGCCTTGGACGATCCGCGAGAGGAAGAGCATCCCGATGGAATCCGCAAAAGCGAAGATCGTAAACGCGGTAGCGGAGCCCACAAGACTTACCATCAGCGCCGGGCACCGCCCGAAGCGGTCCGACAATCGACCCCAGAGCGGGGACGCTGCGAACTGGGCCACCGAGAACGACGCAACCATGAGTCCGATGGTGAAAGCGTCCGCGTCCAGCCGAACGGCGTAAATCGGCAATAGTGGGAACACCATCGCGTAGCCGAGCATGTCGACGAACGCGTTGAGAAGGAGTACCCAGAGTTTGTTGAGGCTCAGGCGAGCCTCCTAGCGTCGCCGAGCGCGGCGAGGCGGATGGCCGCGCAAAGCCTTTGCACGTGCGCCTGCTCCTCCCGGCTGAGGACTTCATCGCCGAAGCGAACACGGTAGTAGAGAAGCGTCACTTCCGTGATGCCCGGCAAGCTCGCTTCCAGCTTTCGGGCGAACTCGATCGCGGTCTCGCCGAGCGGCTTCTCGATGCCGAGTTGCGCGAGTAGCCCGAGGAGCTTGGCGTAGAATCGGACCGGTGGCTCACCGCCGGGCAGTTTCGTTCCCCATCGCCAGAACGGGAGGCGGAAACGAAACCCGCGGGCGAGAGAGGTGTGGCTAAGGAGCCAGACGGCGAGAAGGAACAAAAGAGCTCCACCGACAGCTGTCTTGTAGCGCTCGACCAGGGCGAAGGCTAGAGCCGCCGCGACGCGCACGGCGTCCCCTCCACGCATGACGTTTCCCAGCACACCTCGTTGTCGCTGGAGGTCGAACGCCACAACGTACATATCCCAAAACATACGCAGCGAATCGATGCCGTGCGAGAACATGCCGACATCCCTGAAAGCCGCGACGTCACTCGATGCGAGCGTCGGGTCGAAAGCGACCCAGCCGCGCTGCTCGTCGAAGACTTCGACCCACGCATGGGCGTTCGTCTTGCGCACGACTTCGAACTCACCGACGGCGTTGATCTCACCGCGGGTGAAACCTGTCACCAGACGCGAAGGGATGTCTCGGGACCGCATCATCATCACCATCGCGGTCGCAAAATATTCGCAATGCCCGGCGCGAGCTTCGAACAGAAAGTCTTCTAACGGGTCGGGATGCACGCGCGGAGGCGGGCTCAGCGTGTAGCCGTACGATGTCTGAAGATGTCGCTCGGCGAGACGGGCCGCCTTGAGACCATCCTCACCCACCGTCACTTCCGCCGCCAAAGCGTGGAAACGCGCGGAGAGCTCGGGAAGCTGCGTATAGAGCCGACGACGGCTTCTCGTCAGTCGCTCGACGCCCCCGACTGGAGACGTCGCGGGCGCGGCGGAGTGATCCCACGTGACGGCGTAGCGCCGGCCTGCGCGCGCGGACCGTCCCGTTCGCAACGTGAGATAGGGGTCGACATAAACGAAACGCGCCGCGATCACGAGCTCGGACGACGCGGGCGGTAAGAACAGAACATCGGTGTCGAGGGGCTCGAGAAATATTTCACTCGTGGTGCGGGGGCCCTCCGAAGGCCTATCGAGGAGAAACGCGCCGCCGCCGCGCGGAAGGCTTGACACGCCCGAAAGGCTCTGCCGCCACTCGGCGTTCTCGTAGCGGTCGTAGGCAGGCCCACGCCACCGCGGCGGGCTCGCGCTGACATCGTCCGCCACGATACGCATGACGACGCCGCGGTCACGCCGTATCTCTTCGAAGTCACCCAAACGCACACGCTCGGAAAAACCCGTGACCGCGATCCCGGCGATCCCTCCGAGGCGGAATCCGCCGAAGGCTGCGCGTGGGAGTGTCACGAACACGATGGCGACCAAAGCGAGCAGCGGGATCGTGAGAACCATCGCCGTTCGCATCGCCCTCGGCAGCATGACCTCGTCCACGGGCGCCGGGCGGCTCTGCTCGAGCGTCAGCACGAGCGCCCCCACGACGACGAATAGCGTCAACGGAATAATGAAAGTCGCGTCGACTGTCATTGACGCCGCGGCGAGCATCTCGAAGACGCATATCAAATGGAGCCGGGAGCGTTCTCCCGGACTTTCCTGATGGAGCAGCGTGTGAAGCTTGAGGTAAAACGTCAAGTGCACCGTCGCGAAAATCAGGCGCCCCGAAAGAAAGAGCCAGTCGATAGGGAAAAACAGCAGATAAGCGACAGCCAGTATCGCCGAGACACGACGGATTCCAGGAAGCCATCGCGCGGACGGCTCGGCGAGCCCGAACACGGGTATCAGCGTCAGAACCGCGACCGCGACCCACCACGGGATATCTCCAGTGAGCACGACTGCCATCGTCGCGATGGTGCACCACAAAACGCGAACGAACGCTCGTGGATTACGCATGCGCGAAAAGTGTCTCGGGCTCGAGGACCCGGACGTCGGCTCGTCGGGGCGCCGTTTCTTCGAAAGAGACGAGGATGACCGCGTCGCCCCGCCCAACGGCCGACCCCAAGCGGGTCAGGAACTCGGGCGCAAGCTCATCGCAAGCGCCCACCTTCGCCAAGTAGGTCAGAATCGATCGTTCCTGCTCGCGTCTGTTTTCGGGAGAAAGCTCGAGCTCACCGGCGATAAAAAGAAACCGCGCACCCGAACGCACGCGTTGGCTGACGAGCGACGCTGCGGCGCTCACGAGGATCTCGAACTCGGCGGGATCGCGTGCTTCGGAGATCCGCGGAACGAAACCCACCGTCAACCGCTCTTTCTCAGCCTCGGCGAGCTCCCGAACCATGAGCTTGCCTAGCTTTGCTGACGTCTTCCAGTGAACGTGGTGTACGTGATCGCCGGGCGTGTATTCGCGCAGGCGAAAAAGGTCGTCTCCCTGACCTCGTCGTTGAGCGGCGCTGCCTCTACCCCCGCGATGGCCGATTAGTAGCTTGTGGTCGATGGCCCGGATACGCGGGTAAACGATGTGCTCGCGCGGCGCGGGAAGCTTTCGTGCGAAGCCAAAGAACCCGAACGGAAAGCGCGTGCTCACCGCGACAGGCTCGCCCTCGTAGACGCCCCGGCGCCGGTAGAGCCGCTCGACGCGGCAGGAAGCGTTTTTGTCGCGCCTGAGGAAAGGCACCGTCGCAGCACCGCCTTCGACCGTGAGCCCACAAGCATCGAGCACCCCTCCGCCATTTGCCAGCTCGACGGTCTCGTAAGCCGAAAGCCCCACGTAAGCGTCGGAGAGCTCGGCGCGTGCCACGCTGAGCCGCCGCAGAGACAGCCACCCGGCCACGAAATCGACGAGCACGGTCGCGACCCCAAAGGACAACATCAAGTAGAGGACGTTGTTCTTGGTGTTGAAGGCCGCGAAGCTGACGATGCCGAGCAGAAGGAGGAATCGAAGGCCTTCGCGCGTCAGCGAGAGCCCCATCAAAGCGGCACCGCGACGTCGCGCAGGATGTCTTCGATGATGCGCTCCGTGTCTGCGGGACCGCGCGCGATCACGCGATGGCCGAGCACCGACGCGGCGACCGATTTGACGTCGTCAGGAACGACGAAGCGGCGCTCTTCGATGAATGCTTGCGCCTGGCTGGCGCGCTGCAAGAGTAAACATCCCCGCGGGCTCACGCCGAGCGCGAGCTTCTCCGAGGTGCGCGTCGCGGTCGCCAGGCGCACGATGTAGTCCGCGACGGCTGGATCCACCGCCACGTGGCGCACCGCGCGCTGGATGCGAACGATGTCCATCGCCGAGAGCACAGGCTCGACGGCGTCGATGGGATGGTCCACCTTCTGTGTTTCCAAAAGCTGCCGCTCGGATTCCGGATCGGGATAGCCCATGCGGAGACGCATGAGGAAGCGGTCCAATTGCAACTCCGGCAGCGGATAGGTGCCCTGATGATCGACCGGATTCTGCGTCGCCAAGACGATGAAAGGCTGCGCAAGCGGATAGGAGGTCGAATCGACGCTAACCTGCGCTTCGTTCATCGCCTCGAGCATCGCGGACTGCGTCTTGGGCGTTGCGCGGTTGATCTCGTCCGCGAGGAGCACGTGCGAAAAAATAGGACCCGGCTTGAACTCGAAGCTGGATGACGCCGGCTGATAGATCGACACACCGAGGATATCGGACGGGAGCAAATCGCTCGTGAATTGAAGGCGCCGAAACGAGACGTCGAGCGAGCGCGCAAGGGCTTGGGCAAGCATCGTCTTGCCGACCCCGGGAACATCCTCTATGAGAAGGTGCCCTTCGGCGAAGAGCGTCACGAGCGTGCGCCCAACAACTTCGGACTTCCCGCGGATGACGCTCTCGATCGAGCGCCGAAGATCGCCGATGCGCTCGGTCGGGGCGGTCTCGAAGGCCTCGACGTCGTCTACGTCCAAACCAGCGGTAGGTGGGAGCTCTGCCATCGACGTCGGGTTGTTGACCGAAACCTCAGCTTTTGTTAGCTTTAGAGACTTCCTTCAAGGGCGATTAACTCAGTGGGAGAGTGCTACCTTCACACGGTAGAAGTCGCAGGTTCAAATCCTGCATCGCCCACCACTTCCTACGAAAGTAGCACGCTCGCGGAGTGCGGTCAAAATCTAGGAAAACAAGCGTTTAGTCGTGCCTAGGCAGTCTAGAGGGCCGCGAAATCGGTTAGGTCCTTGAAAGCCTGATAGCGCGCGTGCACTTCGTCGCGGGAAAGCCGCTCGAGTCGCCGCGTGCCGAGCTCCTCGACACAAAACGAACCGAGAACGCTCCCGAAAACAATCGCTTGGCGGACTTCTTTGTCCGTGGGTTCCTGGTGCGTGGCTAGATAACCCATGAAACCGCCGGCGAAACTATCGCCAGCTCCCGTCGGGTCGATGACCGTCTCCAAGGGGAAAGATACCGTCGCAAAGCGCTCGCCTTCGCGAAAACACAAAACGCCGTACTCGCCGCGCTTGATGACGAGCGTCTTCGGCCCCATTTCGCGAATCTTAGCGGCGGCTGCGACCAGATTGTGGACACCGGCAAGTTGTCGGGCCTCTTCGTCGTTGATGACGAGCACGTCGATCCCCTGGAGCATCGCCGAAAGCTCGTCGGGCGTACGCTCGATCCAGTAGTTCATCGTGTCGGCGCCAATCAAGCCTGGGTTCTCGACTTGCTTCATGACGTCGACTTGGAGGCTCGGATGGATGTTGGCGAGAAAAACGAGATTGGAGCTCTTGTAATGATCGGGAAGGACCGGCTGAAAGCTCTCGAAGACGCCGAGCTCCGTGAAAAGCGTCGTCCGCTCAGTTAGGTCGGCACTGTACTCCCCGCCCCAACGAAACGTCTTCCCGTCCGCTCTCTCGAGTCCCTCGAGATCGACCGACCGCCCTTCGAACACTTTACGGTGCTCTTCGCCGAAATCGTCGCCGACGACGGCGACGATGTTCACATCGGTGAAGTGAGCGGCGGATAACGCAAAATAGGTCGCCGCCCCGCCGACGACATTCGTCGCGTCCTCGCTAGGCGTCTTGAGATCGTCGAACGCAACGGATCCAACTACTAAAATAGACACTAAACCTCCAAAGAGAGCCCTGAATGCTGAATGCTGTTCTACTTAATGTATTTTCCAATGATGGGCGCCAAGTCGCGCTTGATGGCATCCGGGATGTAGTCGGGCTGCGTGATGAACGCGTTCTTCAACGCGTTGGCATGCGGAGAAGGCTGGTCTAGATCGAGCTGGCTCACCGTCTCGACAATGATCTGGCGCGCGGTCTCGGCGTTCTTTCCCAAGTTCTCGATGATCTGCTCGACCGTCACCGACGTGTGGCTGACATGCCAGCAGTCGTAATCCGTGACGAGCGCCATCGTCGCGTAGCCGATTTCTGCCTCACGCGCGAGCTTCGCCTCCTGCAAATTCGTCATGCCGATGACGTGCGCGCCCCAAGAGCGGTAGAGCTCGGACTCGGCGAGCGTCGAGAATTGCGGGCCTTCCATGCAGACATAGGTCCCGCCGCGGCGCATACGCGCGTCGATCTTCTTGCCCGCTTCGTACAGGAGCTTCGACAAGCGCTCGCAAAACGGTTTGGAGAACTCCACGTGGGCCGCGAGCCCGTTCCCGAAGAAGGTCGAGATACGCCCACGCGTGCGGTCGATGAACTGATCCGGGATGACGACGTCGAGCGGGTGGACATCTTCCTTGAGTGAGCCGACCGCGCTCGCCGACAAAATGTGCTCGACACCGAGGAGCTTGAACCCGAAGATGTTGGCCCTGAAATTCAGCTCGCTCGGTAGAAAACGGTGCCCCACGCCGTGCCGAGCGAGAAAAGCGACGATCTTGCCGGCTAGCTTGCCGACGACATAATCGTCGGAAGGGGCGCCAAAAGGGGTCTCGAGGGACACGTTCTCGACGTCTTCGAGGCCCTCCATGGCGTAGAGGCCGCTTCCGCCGATGACGCCAATCTTTGCTTCAACCATGCTCCATCATCTCCTTTGCCCAAACGCGCAAGCTTACAGCGAGTGGAGATTCTTGGCAAGATCGGGTTGGCACGATACCGGTGACGGCGCCGGCGACACGACGGTGTCGCGGCTGATAATCTCAGCCGCCACGTGAAAATCTTGACCAGGAGGCTGAAGTAAACTATTTTTGCTTGAGCTCGACGAGGACGCCGTGTGTCGTCTTCGGGTGCACGAAGGCGACAAGATGGCCGCCCGCTCCCGGCCGCGGCTTTTCGTCGATGAGGCGGGCGCCCTGGGCGGCGAAGTCTCGCAGTGAGGCCTCGATATCATCGACCTCGAAGCAGATGTGGTGCACGCCTTCGCCGCGCTTCTCGATGAACTTGCCCACCGTCGAGGCGTCACCGAGAGGCTCGAGAAATTCCAGGTTGCTGTCGCCCACCGGCATGAAGAGCGCGGAAACGCCAAACTCCGGCAAGTCGTAGCGCGCGGCCTTCGCGAGGCCGAGTAGATCGCCGAAACGTCCGGAGGCTTCCTCCAAGCTCTTCACGGCAATCCCCACGTGATGAATCTTCATTTCAACTCCTTCAACAGGGCGTCCGCGGCATCGTAGGGTGTGACCGAACGCTCTTCTAGCCGCCGCAGCGCATCTTCCCAGACACTGGGCGGAATCCGCTCTCGTACGAGTTGCTGCACGACGCTCGAGAGCCAAGCTTCCATGAGGCGTCGCTCTCCGCACGAGCCGAGGATCGCGTCGAAAAGCGGCTCGATCCCATCGCCCTTTAGAGCGTTGGTCTTGAAAACGGGTTTGCCGCCGGAATGCGCGTGGACTTGCTCGGCCAGAACGTCGGCGCCGTCCCGGTCAGCTTTGTTCACGACGAGGAGACTCGCGATCTCGATGATTCCCGCTTTGCTTGCTTGAAGCTGATCTCCGAGCCCTGGCGCGAGCACCACGACCGTGACGTCCGCCGCGGCGGCGACCTCCACTTCGTCCTGCCCTGCGCCCACCGTCTCGAGAAGGATGAAGTCTTTGCCTGCAACCTCGAGCAACACGAGCGCTTCGAACGCGGCGCCCGACAAACCTCCGACATGGCCCCGGGTCGCCATGCTGCGCACGAAGACGTCCGGGTCGTGCGCGACGCTGTCCATGCGCGCGCGGTCCCCGAGAAGCGCGCCGCCGGTGAAGGGGCTCGTCGGGTCGATGGCGAGCACGGCGACGTGCCGATGACGTTCGCGGGCCAGCTTGGCGAGAGCGTCCGTGAGCGTGCTCTTGCCGACGCCGGACGGTCCGGTCAAACCGATAATGAGCGCGTCTTTGCGATCGGCGAACACCCGGGACAAGACCTCGCGAGCTTCGAGACTTCGGTTCTCGACGAGGGTGAGCGCCCGGGCGAGGGCCCGAGGCTCTCCTTTGAGAAGGCGCTCTATGAGGTTTTCGAGATCCAAGGCAACAGCATATAAGCCGTGTTACATCGAGAGCAACTGCCGGGCAATCACCATCCGCTGGATCTCGGACGTGCCTTCCCCGATGGTCATGAGCTTCGCGTCGCGGTAATAGCGCTCCGCGGGATAGTCGCGGGTATAGCCGTAGCCACCGAGAATCTGCACCGCTTGCTCTGCGGCGCGCACCGCGACCTCGCTGGCGTAAAGCTTTGCCATCGCGGATTCTTTCGTCACCCGTTCGCCTTGGTCCTTCAGAAAAGCCGCGCGCTGCACGAGAAGCCGCGCCGCGTCGATCTCGGTCGCCATGTCCGAAAGCTTGAAGCGGATAGCTTGAAACGTCGCGATCGCGCGCCCGAACTGTTTGCGCTCCTTGGCATAGTCGCGCGCGCAGTCGAACGCCGCTTGAGCGATTCCGATCGACATCGCCGCTATACTGATGCGCCCGCCGTCGAGAACTTTGAGCGCCCCGACGAACCCTTCGCCGCGCTCGCCGAGCAGGAAACACTTGGGCACGCGGCAGTTCTCGAAAACCATCTCCGAAGTGTCCGAAGCGCGGTGGCCGAGCTTGCGCTCTTTCTTCCCGGCGCGGAACCCTGGGGTGCCTTTGGGCACGATGAAGGCGGAGATCCTGCGCTTGTCGTTGTCTTTGTCGGTGACGGCCATCGCCACCGCGACGTCACAAACGGAGCCGTTGGTCGTGAACGTCTTGCTCCCATTGAGGACCCACTCGTCCGCGTCGAGAACGGCCGTCATCTGAGTGCCGCCTGCGTCGCTTCCCGCGTTCGGCTCGGTCAAGCTCCAGCCGCCGAGAAGCTTTCCTGCCGCGAGCGGCTTCAAGAACTTCTCCCTTTGCGCGTCCGTGCCTTGCTCGTAGATGTGGTTCGAGCACAACGACGTGTGCGCGGCCACCGTGAGGCCTACCGAAGCATCCGCGCGAGCGAGCTCTTCGATCACGACCGCGTAGTCCGCGTAGCTGAGACCGCCCCCGCCGAGCTCCTCCGGAAAGATTACGCCGAGATAGCCGAGCTCGCCCAGCTTGCGAATCGCATCTTTTGGAAAGGTTTCTTTCTCATCCCACTCGCTTGCGAAAGGAACGATCTCTTTTTCCGCAAACTCGCGGATCGCACGGCGCAGCTCGTTCTGGTCATCGCTATAATCGAAATTCATGGTCCCCCTAGTGTGTCCTTTTATTGTAGTACCCAGACCGAAGCTCGGCGTAACTTTATGCGTCTCTTCGACTTACCTAACGGTAAGGAACGCCGCGTGAAACGCATCTTTTTCGCCGCTTTGGCCGTCCTCGCCCTCCTTTCGGCCGGATTTGGGATTCTCTTATGGCGAAGCTTGCCCTCCGTCACATTTCTCGCGCTCGAGAACCCGAGAGAAACGGCGCTCATGAAAGAGCGTGGCGGCGCGGGGCCACTAACGTGGATGCCCTTGGCGGACCTGTCGCCGCGGCTCCCGCAGGCTGTGCTCATGGGTGAGGATGCGGGCTTCTACATCCATAGCGGGTTCGACACGCATGAGATGAAGGAAGCGTTCAAACGCAACTGGGAAGAGGGCCGCACGGTCCGAGGCGCGAGCACCATCAGCCAGCAGCTTGCAAAGAACCTCTTCCTTTCCACCGAGCGCAGCTATACGCGCAAGTTGAAGGAAGCCGTGCTCACTTACCGCTTGGAAAAAGCGCTCTCGAAGGAGCGGATTTTCGAGGTCTACTTGAACGTCATCGAGTGGGGCGACGGTATTTACGGCGCCGAGGCCGCTTCCCGAGATGTGTTCGGGAAGTCCGCGAGCCGGCTGAGCGCCGTCGAAGCGGCAACCCTCGCCGCGATGATCCCGAGTCCTTTGCGGCTCGACCCCTGCAAGAGCCCGAAGTCGGTGAGAGTCCGAAGAGACCGCATCTTGAACTGGATGCACATGGCGGAGGACCTGACCGACGCCGAGCTGAGCGACGCGCTACAGCAGAACCCCAAGCTGAGAAAGTGCTAAGAGTCGCACCGAAAATTTTTGCGCCGACGTCTTGAGGCGAAAATGCAAGTCGGGCAGGTTCTCCGCGACCGAGCCGTGCCCGTAGCGGTCCGATCGGACCCACTCGAGGTGCTCCTTGCGCACGTAGAACGGGGCGCAGCCGAAATCGGCGAAAAGCCACTTATAGCCGTTGCCACAAGCGAAATCGACGCCCTCGTCGTGCAAGTTGGTCGGGAAGTAGCCGAAGGCTTGAACCGCATCCGCATAGAGATAGGCGCCGTTCGCGTGGGCGAGCCTCCCGAGCGCAGGAAGATCGTAGCGGTAGCCGTTCCGGTTCGAGACCCAGGCGACGGTCAAAAGGCGCGTTCTCTTGTCGGTGTGCGCCTCGAAAGCTTCGACGGGGACGCGTCCGTCTTTTTCGGGCACGATGCGAAGCTCGACGCCCTTCTGGCGCTCGAGCTCGCGGTAGATGACGAAGCTGGTGGTGAAGTGGAGCTCGTCGAGAACGACGTTGTCACCTTCCTTCCAGTCGATCGCGTTGACGATGACGTTCTCGCCGTCGCTCGTTGTGTAGAGAAGCCCGATCTCCTCTTCATCGACCCCGAAGAGACTGCCGAATCGTGTGCGGGCGTCGGATCGTGCTTTGCCGCGACGGCCGCCATTTTGCTGCAGCATCTTGTCGTCGACATAGCGGACGACCGCGTCCCGGGCGGTTTTTGACATTGGGCCGACAGAAGCGCTGTTCAAATAAGTTTGCTCTCGAGTGACAGGGAAGTCGGCCCGGACCCCGAGCGGATCGTCGTCCGCGGGGCTCGCAAGCCCATGACGGGTGGGAAGTGCAGCTAGGCCTGCCACGGCCGTTGTTTTCAGGAAAGCTCGGCGATCCACTGCGCTCATAGCGTGTCTCCTTTTTCGAGGGGCTTAGTTTATCCTCCGTTGCAAATAATGATTGGTGCCCAATAATAACGACGTGACGACATGACGCTTCTCCTTCTGCTCGCGGCTGCGTTCGAGCTCGTCCAGCTCGATGAAGGGATTTACGCGGCTCTCGTCGATCCGCAGCCTCCAATGTACGTCTTCGCCAATGCGCTCATCGTGATCGATGATGAAGCCGTTACGGTCATCGACACACATCAATCGCCATCGGCTGCCGAAGCCCTCATCGCCGAGATTCGCGGGCTGACGGCGAAGCCGGTGCGCTTCGTCGTCAACACGCACTGGCACGGCGATCACGTTTACGGGAATCAGGCCTACCTCGAGCACTTTCCAGGAGTTGTGTTCATCGGGCACCACACGATCCGCGAAGACATGCTCGAGCGGGGCGCCGCCCGGCTCGCCGAGGAGCTCCGGACGCTCCCGGACACGATAGATGAGCGCAAAGGATGGCTCGATTCCGGACGAGGGCCCGATGGCGAAGTTATGACCGCCGAGCTCCGTGAGCGCGTGGATTACAGCTATCGCATGCGCCGCGATTATCTCGCCGAGTTGCGCGGGCTCGAGCTCCGACCACCGCAGCTGACCTTCGGCCGAGAGCTCGTGCTCCATCGTCCTGGCCGTACGATCCGGCTGCTCTATTTCGGCGAGGCTCACACGCGCGGCGACGTGGTCGTGCATCTGCCGGCGGAGAAAATTCTTGCGGTCGGCGATTTGCTCGAGGATGCTTTCCCGTATTTTGGCGACGGCTATCCATCGGGGTGGGCGGACGTGCTCGAGCGGATTGGGCGCCTCGACGCGTCGGTGATCCTACCGTCGCACGGGCCGTTGCTGCGCGACCGTGAGCTGCTCACGATGGAGACGCGTCTTCTCCGTACGCTCGTGGAGGAAGTCGCGGCGGCGCGCGGGCGCGGATTGAGCCTCGAGCAGGCCAAGACCTCGATCACGCTGGACGCGTTCCGAGAGCACTTCCCGAGCGGGTTCGACGCCGGCGTCGCGGCCGCGGTCGAGCGCGCGTTTCAAGAAAAACGCTAACGGGACGGATAGATGTAGCGGGGGTCGCTACATTTTCTTCGGCCGGGACCGTGTGAAACCCTACGCCTAGGCGGGAATCGTCCGAGGCCCTCTTGGCACCGTTGTTGCAATTGCACGCGATATTGCTTGGAGGTCTAGCGTGGAGTCCGTCTTCGAAATCCTGTTGGTCGTCTTGCTCCTAGTTCTATTCGCGCGCTATCCCAAACCCGATCCGCGCTAGCACCGCGAACCCTACCTGTAGTATTCTCTGGCGCCTCGCGGCTTGGCGATGGCGTTCTCACAACACTTGATTTCGATGCCTTCTAAGTCCTCTTTTCGCTCCAGAATCTCGAGGAGATTTTTATGACGATGCCGGTGAGCATCACGGTGAACGAGACGGAGACCTCTTACGAGGTCGAGCCCCGTTTGTTGCTGGTGCACTATCTCAGAGATGTTATTGGCCTAACGGGAACGAACGTAGGCTGCGATACGAGCCAGTGCGGTTCTTGCACCGTCCTCATCGACGGCCTGGCCGTCAAGTCGTGTACCGTGCTTGCGGTCCAGGCGGACGGGAGCGACATCACCACGATCGAAGGGCTCGCCAAAGACGGCGAGCTTCACCCGATCCAGCAAGCTTTCTGGGACAACCACGGATTGCAGTGCGGCTTCTGCACGCCCGGCATGATCATTACGGCGACGGAGATCTTGAAAAAGAACAAGAAGGCCACCGAGCAGGACGTCCGCCACGGGCTCGAGGGGAATATCTGCCGCTGCACGGGCTACGAGAACATCGTCAAGTCCATCGTCGCCGCCCAGAGCGTCGCACCCGCGAAAAAGGCCCGAAAGGCCAAGAAGGGAGCCGCGTAATGGGTTACGTAGGTTCGAGCGTCAAGCGTGTCGAAGATCCGCGTTTCATCCAGGGGAAAGGAAGCTATGTCGGGAATATCAACATGCCCGGGATGGTCCATCTCGCCATCAAGCGAAGCCCCTACGGGCACGCGAAGATCAAGAAGATCAACATCAAGAAGGCCAAAGCTCTTCCCGGAGTCGTCGCGGTCTACACGGGGCAGGATCTCTTGGATGGCGGTTGCGGGCCGCTGCCTTGCGGGTGGAATGTGCCCAACATCAAAACGCCGACGCACTACGCGCTGACGGTAGACAAAGCCAGGCACGTGGGTGACGGTGTGGCCGTCGTCGTGGCCGAGGATCCTTACATCGCGGCCGATGCTGTCGAGCTCATCGACGTCAGCTACGAGCCGCTCGATGTGGTGATCGACGCCCGGCAGACGACGGAGTTAGAAGCCCCTCTCGTCCATGATGACGTCTCCGAGAACACGAGCTACGAGTGGGCCCTCGGTGACAAACCGTCCTGCGACAAGGCGTTCGAAGAGGCCGACCATATCGTGGAGCTGGATCTGACGAATCAGCGACTCATCCCGAACGCGATGGAACCTCGGGCCTGTGTCGCCCAGTGGACCGACACGACCGAAGAAATGATCGTCTGGACGACGAGTCAGAATCCGCAGCCCATCCGGCTTCTTTTGAGCGCTTTCACGCTCTTTATCCCGGAGCACCGGCTTCGCGTTATCTCTCCTGACGTCGGGGGCGGGTTCGGGAGCAAGATTTTTCACTATCCTGAAGAGGTCATCACGCCTTGGGTGTCGCGCGCGGTCAATCGTCCGGCGAAGTGGGTGGCAACGCGCTCCGAGTCCTCGGTAACCGATTCGCAGGGCCGGGACCATGTCACGGTGGCGCGAATGGCGCTCAAGAAAGATGGAGAGATCACAGGACTGCACGTGTCGACGTGGGCGAATATGGGCGCCTATATCTCGACCTTCGCGCCGCTCATCCCCACCGCGCTCTACATTACGCTTTTCGCCGGGCTATACAAGATGAAAGGCATCTGGGGCGAAGTGTGGGGGACGCTGACGAATACCGTCCCGGTGGATGCTTATCGCGGTGCGGGACGACCGGAAGCGTCTTACCTGCTGGAACGTCTGGTCGACGTGGCGGCTCACGAGCTCGGCATCGACGCGGTCGAGATCCGTGCGAAGAATTTCATCGGCAAGGACGAGTTCCCGTACCAGACGCCCGTGGTCTTTCAGTACGACAGCGGCGACTACCACGCGCTTTTCAAGAAAGCGACGAGCCTCGCAAACTACGCGAAGATGCGCGCAGACCAGGTGGACGCGCGCGAGAGCGGGCGGCTCGTCGGCGTCGGAGTCTCCGGTTGCATCGAGGCTAGCGGGCCCGCCCCGTCCGCAGTGGCCGGCTCGCTGGGCGCCGCGGTCGGTCTCTGGGAGAGCGGTGTCGTCCGCGTTCACCCGACCGGCAAAGTCACGGTGTTGACCGGCTCGCACTCGCACGGGCAGGGTCACGAAACGACGTTCGCTCAGGTCGTGGCGGATGAGCTCGGCGTGCCCATGACGGACGTCGAGATCGTGCACGGGGATACCGGGCGCATACCCTTCGGCATGGGCACTTACGGCAGCCGAAGCGCCTCCGTGGGTGGCAGCGCCTTGGTCAGGAGTGCGGAGAAGATTCGCGCGAAGATCATCAAGATCGCCGCGCATCAGCTCGAAGCGGCCGAAGAGGACATGGTCTACGACCGGGCCGAAGGCAAAGTCTACGTCAAAGGCTCGCCCGATAAATCCAAGCCTTTCGCCGAGCTTGCCTTCGCGGCCTACACCGCTCACAACATTCCCGAAGGTCTCGAGCCGGGACTCGAGGAGACTTCGTTTTACGACCCGGCCAACTTCACGTTCCCGAACAGCGCACATATCGCGCAAATCGAGATCGACCCGGAGACAGGGGAAGTCGAGCTCCAGCGCTATATCGCGGTCGATGATGTCGGCAACGTCATCAACCCCATGATCGTGGAAGGTCAGATTCAAGGCGGGATCGCGCAAGGCGTCGGCCAAGCTCTTTGGGAGCAAGGCGTCTACGACGAAAGTGGTCAGCTGCTCACGGCCTCGCTCATGGAATACGCGATGCCGCGCGCCGCTGCGTTTCCGAAGTTCGAGATCGGTCGTATCGAGACCCCTTCGCCACACAACCCGTTAGGGGTGAAGGGTGCAGGTGAGATGGGCACGATCGCGAGCACCGTTGCCGTCGCGAACGCGGTGATGGATGCGTTGGCGCCTCTAAACATTCGTCACCTCGACATGCCGCTGACGCCCAACAAGATCTGGAGCGCCATGCAAAAAGTCGGCAACGCCAAGATCGCCAAAGTCGAGTATTTCGGGGGAGAGTGATTCATGTACCCAGCTAGTTTCGATTACCACCGACCGAAGACACTAAAAGACGCGATTGCGCTCCTCAAGAAAAACAAAGACGCGAAGCTTCTCGCTGGCGGGCATTCGTTGCTCCCGGCCATGAAGCTCCGCGTCAGCTCTCCCTCCGCGCTCATCGACATCGGCCGCATCAAAGGCCTCGACAGGATCAAAACGTCGAAGTCCACGGTTAGGATCGGGGGGCTGACGACGCACGCGGCCGTCGAGAGCTCGAAAGACCTGGCGAAAGCTTGCTCGGTGCTGTGCGAGTGCGCGGGGCTCATCGGCGACATTCAGGTGCGCAATCGCGGCACCATCGGGGGAAGCCTCGCCCACGCGGATCCAGCCGCGGACTATCCCACGGTCATGCTCGCGCTCGGCGCCGACATTACGGTCACGGGAAGCCGCGGCAAGCGGAAAGTTGCCGCGGAGAAGTTCTTCGTCGATCTCTTCACCACCGCGCTCAAGCGGGGTGAGGTGCTGACCGAAGTGAGCGTTCCAGCGATGAAGACCGGGCAAGGCGCATGCTATCTCAAGCACCGCCATCCGGCCTCGAGCTACGCCGTGGTCGGTGTGGCTGTTTACGTGAGCTTGAAGAAAGGCGTTTGCAGCGACGCCCAGATCGCCATCGGCGGTGCGACGACGATCCCGATCCCCGCGAGCAGCGCTGCGGACGCGCTCATGGGCAACGCGCCCACGACGAAAGTGATTGAGGCTGCCGCCCAGACGGTAGCGGAGGCGATTGAGTTTCCCCTTGGCGACATCTATGCTTCGGGAGAGTATCGAACGCACCTCGCCACGGTCTTGACCCGCCGGGCGCTCACGGAGGCGTTCAAGCGAGCGAAACGGCAGAAGTAATTTGACGATCGGACCCATCGAGGCGCTCCAGGCCGAGCTCCGGGAAAAATTGTACATTGCCGATCGCGGCCTCGCGACGGCGATATATCTCGCCTTGAAGCTCGAGCGACCGCTTTTTCTGGAGGGAGAGGCGGGCGTGGGGAAGACCGAGATCGCCAAAGTCCTCACCGAGATTCTCGATACCGAGCTCATCCGGCTGCAATGTTACGAGGGACTCGACGTCAATCAGGCTGTCTACGAGTGGAACTATACGCGGCAGATGATGCACATCCGCCTCGCGGAGAGCCGCGGGGAGAAGCTCGAGGAAAAGGACCTCTTCGGACCGGATTTCCTTCTCGAACGGCCGCTTCTGAAGGCCATCGACCCGTCGGCGAAAAAGGCTCCCGTTCTCCTTATTGACGAAGTCGACCGCAGCGACGAAGAGTTCGAGGCCTATCTTCTGGAAGTGCTGTCGGACTTCCAGATTACGATCCCGGAAATCGGAACGATCTGCGCGAAGAAACGCCCGCTCGTCGTCGTGACCTCCAACCGGACCCGCGAAGTGCACGACGCGCTCAAGAGGCGCTGTCTCTATTTTTGGATCGACTACCCGACGTTTCAAAAAGAGCTCGAGATCGTGCGCGCCAGGCTTCCACACGCTTCGGAGAGACTTTCGAGCCAAGTGACCCGTTTCGTTCAAGAGCTTCGTGAGATGGAGCTCTACAAAGTCCCGGGGATTGCGGAAACCTTGGACTGGGTCGCCGCGCTCGTGGCGCTCGATAAAGAATCGCTCGACGAGAGCGTCGTAGAGGAAACGCTCGGAGCCCTCCTGAAATATCGCGACGATATCGACAAGCTGCGAGGCGGCGGTGCGCGGGCGGTCTTGGAGCGAGTCCAAGCTGCGGGCTAGTTGCATGGCCGCGGAGCCTCACCACCTTCTCCGAAACCTCGTTCTCTTCGGGCGTGTACTGCGCGGGCTCGGGCTCGACGTCAATCCCGGGCGTATGATGGATCTCGTCCAGGCGCTCTCATATGTCGAGGTCGGTCTACGCTCCGACTTCTACCACGCGGCGCGCTCACTTCTCGTTCATCAGCGTGACGACATACCCCTTTTCGACCAAGCCTTCGAGATGTTCTGGCAAAAGCCGCTCGGTGACTGGAAGCTCACCGAGATTCGCGGGCGGCGCGTGCGACGAACGAAGCCCAAGCCTCTCGTGGTGCCGCCGCCGCTCGCGTCCGAGAGCCCGGGCGCCGAGCTTCCTGACGACGCGCAGGAGAGGCCCGTCATCGAGGTGACGAAGACCTACAGCGCGCGTGAGGCGCTCCGGCGACGCGATTTTTCGGAGCTCACCGAAGACGAGATTCTAGAAGTTCGCGAGCTGATCGCGGATCTGGTTTGGCGTCTCGGCGAGCGTCTTACGAGACGCCAACGCGCCGGCGAGGGGAGGCGCCTCGATCTTCGGCGGACGTTGCGCCAGAGCTTCCACCACGGTGGCGAGATTCTGAGCTTTGCCCGGCGCCGGCCACGTCGAAAGCCGCGCCCGCTCGTTGTCATCGCCGATATCAGCGGCTCGATGGAGCGTTATACTCGACTTCTTTTGCATTTCAGCTACAGCTTGACGCAAGGTCTCGGCCAGCGCGTCGAAGCCTTCGCCTTCGGCACGCGACTTACTCGTCTCAGTCGGCACATGCGCGATCGGGACGTCGAGCGTGCCTTATCGGGCGTCTCGAGCGCTGTGACCGATTGGTCGGGCGGGACCCGCATCGGCGACTGCCTCCATAGGTTCAACTACGATTGGGCGCGGCGTGTCTTGAGCGGCGGCGCCATCGTCCTGCTCATCAGCGATGGCTGGGATCGCGGCGACCCGGAAATTCTAGCCAAGGAGATGGACAGGCTCCGAAGAAGCTGTCATCGTTTGGTCTGGCTGAACCCGCTTCTGGGCTCGCCTGAATACGAGCCGTTGACGCGAGGCATGCAGGCGGCGCTCCCGCACGTGGATAATTTTCTTCCCGTGCATAATCTCAAAAGCCTCGAGGACCTTGCGCAGCACCTCGAGAACGTGGACCGCCGATAGGATTGAGAAAAAAATGAGCATTCGAGATATCGCTACAGACGTCGACCGATGGCGCGACGAGGGGCAGGACATCGCTCTGGCGACGGTCATCCAAACTTGGGGATCCGGACCCCGCCGCCCCGGCGCGAAAATGGCGATGACCCGGGACGCTCGGATTACGGGCTCGGTGAGCGGCGGCTGCGTCGAGTCCGCGGTTGTCGAGGAGGGTCGCGAAGTTCTCGAGAGCGGCAAGCCCAAGCTTCTCCATTTTGGCGTTGCCGATGAAACAGCGTGGGAAGTCGGGCTTTCCTGTGGGGGGACGATCGAGATCTTCGTCGAGCTGCTCACGGACGAGGTCTACGTTCCTCTCAGGCGCGCCTCCGGTGAAGAGCACGCGGTCGCTCGAGCGACGATCGTCAAGGGTGATGCGCTCGGGGAGAGCGTCGTTGTCGAAGAAGCGAGCTCTGAGGCGGGCACGCTCGTCGAGGCGGCGGCGCGCCGGGCGCTCGAGGTCGGTCGCTCCGAGCGCATACGTTTGGAAGACGGCTCCGAGCTTTTCGTCGACGTCGAGCTCCCGCCACCCACGCTCGTCATGGTCGGGGGCGTTCATGTCGCCGTCGCGATGACAACGATTGCGGAGACGGTTGGCTATCGCACCGTGGTCGTCGATCCGCGCGCGGTCTTCGGGAGTGACGAGCGCTTCTCGCATGTCGGGAAGCTCGTTCGCGAATGGCCGGACGATGCGTTGAGGGGGCTCGGCTTGAATCGATCGACGGCGGTCACGACGCTGACTCATGACCCCAAACTGGACGATCCGGCGCTCGAAGTCGCGCTCCCGAGCGACGCTTTTTACGTGGGGGCCCTCGGGAGCAAGCGCACGCAGGAGAAGAGGCGGCGGCGCTTGATCGAGAGGGGGGTTGCGGAGGAAGATTTAGAACGGCTGCGCGCACCGATTGGCCTCCCCATCGGCTCGCATACGCCGGAGCAAATTGCGCTATCGATCATGGCGCAGATCGTTGCAGCGCGAAACGGAGTCTCGATGTGAACAAAGCGTTTGTCATTTGCTTGCTCGGGGTGTCCTCGCTCGTCGCGAAGGAGCGGACGTTCGAGTTCACTTTTGTCGCCGAGCTCGAGATTCCCGAGGGCTCGAGCAAGTTGCAGATGTGGCTCCCCTATCCGACGTCGAACGATTTCCAGGATGTGCGCCTTCTGTCCATCGATTCGCCGGTGCCGACGAGGGTCTACCAGGAATATACCTATCGCAACTCGATGCTCTTTCTGACAACGCCGGCCACGGAGATCGAGAAGTTGCGCGTCGAGATGAAGTTTCGCGTGACCCGGCGCGAGCACGTCGAGAGCAAGAGTGAGTTCACCGAGCTCGAAGACCCCGACGGCTTTTTCGGATTCGCGGAGAGACAGTGGCTCGAGCCCGACCGCCTCGTTCCCCTCGACGACTACATCCGGGAGCTCGCGGAGGAGGTCACGGAAGGTAAGACGACGGTGGTCGAAAAGGCCCGTGCCATCTACGACTACACAGTCGATAACCTCGAATATGACAAGAGCGGAACGGGCTGGGGCCGAGGCGATATTTATTACGCGTGCGACGAGAAGCGCGGCAACTGCACGGATTTCCACGCGGTGTTCATCGGCTTTGCGCGCGCGGTGAACATCCCCGCCAAGTTCGCCATCGGATTTCCGATCCCGCGCGATCGCGGTGAAGGCGAAGTGGCCGGCTATCACTGCTGGGCCGAGTTCTTTGTGCCCGGCTATGGCTGGGTGCCGGTCGACACGTCCGAAGCGAACAAAAATCCCGAGGAACGCGAATATTTCTTCGGCGCACATGACGAGAACCGGGTGGCGTTTACCGTGGGTCGGGACATCATGCTCAACCCGAAGCAGGCGGGCGGCCCTCTGAACTTCTTCATCTACCCCTATGCCGAGATCGACGGGAAGCCGGTGAGTGACATTACGCGACAGTTCTTCTACACAGACCTCGGGCTCTTGGCGGCCTTGGCGAAGTAGAGCGCTCCTCCTGACGGCGCTCGTCGCTGTCTCGCTCCTCGTTTACCAATACCGGCCTCACTTTGGCGATGCCCGCCGCGTCATTCTGGCTCTGGCGGCCGCGGGCTTCTTCCTCGCGCCCTTGTCGACACGGCCGCTGCGGCTGGCTTTCTGGCTGCCCGCTGTCGCCGCTGTGGCGTGGGGAGGGAAGATGGCCGGTGCGGGATTTGGAGGCCTCCCGCTTTGGCTCGTTTGCTCCGTCGCAGGCAGCGCCCTCGCGATCCGTGCCGGCGGCCGCGCGGCCACGTATTACTTGCCGGGAGCGGAAAACGAGGACGAGTTCGCCCTTCAATACGTCATCCGCCGAAACTTGCTAGCGGCGTTGTTCGTTTTTGGCATCGTGTTCGTATGGGATGGCGGCGCCCCGTACCTGCGTCCGGGTTCGTTCCTGGTCGCCGCGATGCTCTTCCTGCGCTATCTACTGCTGCAAAGCAAGTTCCTGCACCTCCCCGCCAGGCCTTATCTGAGCGCGCCGGAAGATCGCGGCTTCGTCGCCTCCCAAAAGTGGCCCGTTTTGACCCTTGCGCTTCTCATCGGTGCGACCCAATGGCCCGATGCCTGGCTCGGTTTGAACGACACGGCACCGCTTCTGCTGACGTCGCTGCTGCTTCTCGTACTCGCCGCGTTGATTTTCGTGATAGCGCTCGTGCGTTTGCAGCAAGCACGTTTTTGGGCGAAGCCACTCGTACGCCGGACGAGTTTTTACGCTGGGATGGCGCTTGCGGTAGCGCTCGCGGCGGTGTTCGTCGAGCTCGAAGCTCCGGGCCCCGGACGCCTCATTACGTTCACGACCGCCTGTAGCTTTGTGCTGGTACTGCTTCCGTTCGTGAACAGCACGACCCGGTTGCTTTCCGCTTATCCGCACGCGTCCTTTCTCGTGGCGCCGCCCGTTCTCGCCGTGATGAACGCGCCCCTCACGGCTGTGAACGGGCTGTCTGGGATGGCCACCTTTACGGCGTTTCTTTTTGCGTTCGCCGTCCTCATGATCGTGTACCAGTTGTTGGTCGTCGTGGGAGAGCACCAACGCGGGACGCTTTATCTTCTCGCGTCGCTCGGCGTGCTCGCGGTGATCTTCTTCTCGAACGGCGCGGCCTGGGCAGATAGCGGTGGTGCTTGGAAGATTTTTCTCATCGCGCTCGGCTTTGTGCTCTATGCGGTGGATTTACTGGAGAGGGCGAGCCGAGCTGCCGTGAAATCCTAGATCGATATTAAGAAAAGCGTAACGCAAAGGCGCAAAGGCGCAAAGAAAGGACAAGAAAAGAAGATGAGAGGATTTGCGTCATGCTTTTCTTAAAATTGATCTTGCTTCAGGCTGTTGGGCCCTAAGCTGAAGTTCCCCTCGGTAAAACCTCTCTTTCTTCGGTGAAGCACCCTTAGTTGCAAGGAGTTACAACGATAAAGATACAAACTCCGCCTGCATTTTGTAGCCATGTAATAACGCATATAGCTCTTGTAATATAATCTTTAATAGAGTATATAGTAACCATGCACATCGACATTGTGCCCAACCGCAACTCCAAACCCGCCGTTTTGCTCCGTGAGTCCTTTCGCGACGCCAAAAGCAAGAAACCGCGCAAGCGCACAATTGCCAACCTGTCCAAACTGCCAAGCGAGCAGGTCGACTCCATTCGACGGGTTCTCAAGGGAGAAAAACTCGTCGCGGTCGAGGACGTCTTCGAGGTTGTGCCCGACGGGTCGCGACTCCACGGTGGCGTCGAGGCCGTGTTGAGCGCGATGAAACGCCTTGAGTTCGACAAACTCGTCGCATCCCGACGCTCACGCCAACGTGACCTGGTGGTGGCTATGGTGGCCGCCCGCATACTCGAAGCCCAGTCGAGGTTGGCAACGAGCCAGTGGTGGCACAGCACAACGTTGCCCGAAATCCTCGGTGTGAGTGATGCCGACGAGGACGACCTATATGCCGCTATGGACTGGGTGTTCGAGCGCCAAAGGGTTATTGAGAAAAAACTGGCGGCGCGTCACCTCGAAAACGGTGGACTTGGTTTGTACGATTTGAGCTCAAGCTACTTCGAGGGAGAAAAGTGCCCCCTGGCCCGCCTCGGATACAACCGCGACGGTAAGAAAAACAAACTCCAGATCAACTACGGCCTTTTGACCAACCAAAGGGGCGTCCCTGTCTCGGTATCGGTGTTCGAGGGCAACACCGGCGATCCGAAAACGTTTCTACCTCAAGTAGTAAAGGTGCAAGAGCAGTTCGGCATCAAGCGGTTTGTGATGGTCGGCGACCGCGGAATGATCACCCAAAGACAGGTTGACGCTTTACAGGACTTCGAGGGCATTGATTGGATTACAGCCCTGCGACCCGCGCCGATTCGCAAACTCCTCAACGAAGGGGCGCTGCAGATGGGGCTGTTTGACGAGCGCAACTTGTTTGAGTTGACACACTCGGATTTTCCCAACGAGCGTCTCGTGGCCTGTCGCAACCACGAACTGGCGAAGCGCCGAGCCCTAAAGCGTCAGGAATTGCTCGAAGCGACCAGCAAAGAACTGAAAAGGATTTGCCGGATGGTCGAACGCGGCCGCTTGCACGGTAGGGAAGACATCAATGCCCGAGTGCAAAAACTCCTTGCTGAATACAAGGTGGGCAAGTACTACAAGTTCGAGACCCGTGACGACGGCTTCGACTTCAAGGTCGACGAGACGACGATGGCTGTCGATGCTGCGCACATTGCTAAAGACAATAGTGTGTTAGCTGACAAGCAACTCGCCCGGTGGAAACAGCATATGAAGACTATCGCCAGGCGAATGGAGCAACTGCGTCAGCGAATCGAGCACGGTCAGCTTCATGGAAAAGCCACTATAGGGGTGCGGGTAGGCAAAGTTCTCAACAAGTACAAAGTCGGAAAACACTTCAAACTAGATATTCGTGACGATGCCTTCTCCTTCGAAATCGACAAAAAGAAGGTCGAGGCAGAAGCCGCACTGGACGGCATCTATGTGATTCGCACCAGTCTCAGTGCACAGCAGATGAACACTGAGGATACCGTCCGCAGCTATAAGTTGCTCACCCAAGTCGAGCGTGCGTTTCGTTCATTCAAGACCATGGACCTCAAGGTGCGGCCTATTCGCCACCGTCTCGAAAACCGAGTCCGGGCACACATCTTCTTGTGTATGCTGGCCTACTACTTTGAATGGCACATGCTTGAGGCGTGGCGACCAGTGCTTTTTTCTGACGAAGATCAGAATGCCAAGGCAAGCCGCGACCCTGTGGCACCGGCCAAGCGTTCGCAGGCCGCTCTTCGAAAAGTGCGCTCCAAAAAGCTGGAGGACGGAAGCCCCGCTTACAGTTTCAGAACTCTGCTCCGCCACCTTGCTTCTATCGTACGAAACTCATGTCGCCGAAAAGGCCTTGGCTCCACCACTGCGACCTTCGACATGACCACGGCCCCAAATCCAAAGCAGCAAAGGGCCTTCGACCTCCTCAAAACAATCACGTTGTAGCCAGAACAGAGCACCCTTCCCTCTACCTAACTTGTTGAAACAAAGCCGGAAACAGCCTTCCAGGGGACAGGAACTTCAGCCTAAGCGGGTGGACGTCGCGCCGGTAGGACGGCAGCTAGCTGCGATTGTGCCTCACGCAAAGCTGTCTCCGTGTCGTTCCAATCGATGCAAGCATCCGTCACCGAGACGCCGCGGCGGAGCTGGCTTCGGTCCTCAGGGATGTCCTGCCGCCCAGCCTCCAAATTGCTTTCGAGCATGACCCCGACGATGGACGTGTTGCCGTCTCGGATCTGGCGGACGATGTTCGTCAGAACGAGCGGCTGCACGTCGTGCTGCTTGAGCGAGTTTCCGTGGCTGCAGTCGATCACGATGTTCGAGCGTAAGCCGGCTTTTTCGAGCGATTGCTCACACATCGTGATACTCACCGAATCGTAGTTCGGCCGGCTGCCGCCGCGGAGGATGATGTGGCCGAAGGGGTTGCCTCGCGTGTGGAACACGGCGCAGCGGCCTTCGACGGTCATGCCGAGAAAACTTTGCGGGGACGCTGCCGCTTTGAGCGCGTTGATGGCGACCTCGATATTGCCGTCCGTGCCGTTCTTGAAGCCGACGGGCGACGAGAGACCGCTCGCGATTTCGCGATGGGTCTGGGACTCGGTCGTACGCGCGCCGATGGCTGTCCAGGAAACGAGGTCGCTCAGATATTGCGGCGTAATCGGGTCGAGCGCTTCCGTTCCGACGCCGAGCCCGAGCTCGGCAAGTCGCAGGAGAAACTCCCGCGCCATGGCGAGCCCTTCGGCGATGCGGAACGAGTCGTCCATGTACGGGTCGTTGATGAGCCCTTTCCATCCGACGCTCGTGCGAGGCTTCTCGAAGTAAACACGCATGATGACGAGGAGCGTGTCTTTCACTTCATCCGCGAGGTCTTTGAGCCGCTCGGCATATTCCATCGCGGCGTCGAGGTCGTGGACGGAGCACGGCCCGACGACGACGATCAGGCGAGGATCCTCTTGTGTCAGGATTTGACGGATCCCATGGCGGGTCTCGAGCACCGACTTCCGTGCCGTTGGCGTTGCGGGAAATTGCTCGCGCACCTCGTTCGGGGCGGGGATGAGCTCCCGCGACGCGATATTGGCGTTATGAAGAATGCTCTCGTCCATAGAAAGAATGTAGCACAACGGACGGGCGGGGACGTTGTGGCGAATTGAGCGCATGCGTGAAAAAATCGTCAAAGCTATGGGCCAAAAACATCCCCGCATTCTCGACCCAACGCGGGTGGGTCTTATCGTTGTGGACATCCAAGAACGCTTCGAAAGCGTTATCTCCGGCTTCGAGGACATGGCTGCCGCGAGCATCCGCCTCGTCTCGACGTTTCGAGCGCTCGAGCTTCCCATCATCGTGACCGAGCAGTATCCGAAAGGGCTCGGCCGCACGGTCGCAGCTCTCGGTGAGGCACTTGGCAATGCCGCCACGCCCTACGAGAAAACGTGCTTCAGCTCTTGCGGGAGCGACGCGGTCTCTTCGCGACTCGAGGAGCTCGGGACGGAGCAGGCGATGGTCTGCGGGATCGAAACGCATGTCTGCGTCAGCCAGACCGTGCACGATCTCATCCAGATGGGCATTCTCGTGCACGTTGCGGTCGACGCCGTCGCATCACGCAAGACGCTCGATCGTGACTACGGGCTGCGCAAGATGGAACGCTCGGGCGCCGTGCTCACTACGTCCGAAGCCGCGGCGTTCGAGCTTCTCGGCGACGCCAAGCACCCTCGCTTCAAGGACGTACAGGCTCTTTACAAATGACGGAGCCCGTCCTTGAGTTCAGAAACGTTTCCAAGCACTACCCTCAGCCGAGCGCGGGGGTGCTCAAAGCGCTCGACGACGTCTCTTTCGCCATCCAGCCTGGAAAAACGCTCGCGATCACCGGGAGGAGTGGGAGCGGCAAATCGACGCTCCTCCATCTTGCGGCAGGCATCGACGTGCCGAGCACGGGGACGGTGTCTTTTGCCGGGCGCGATCTCGGCGAGCTCTCCGACCGCGACCGCACGCTCATTCGGCGCGACGGTGTCGGGCTCGTCTTTCAATTCTTCTACCTTCTGCCGCACCTCACCGTTTGGGAGAACGTGTCGCTTCCCGCGTGGATCGCTTCGGATGCGGGGGTCGAAGAGCGCGGTCGCGATCTGCTCGAGCGCGTCGGGCTCACGGCGCATGCGTCTCAGGAAGCGTCGAAGTTGAGCGGTGGTGAGATGCAGCGCGTGGCCATTTGCCGCGCTCTTCTGCGCAAGCCGCGCTTGCTGCTCGCCGACGAGCCCACCGGGAATCTCGACGACGGCAATTCTGAGATCGTCATGGATCTTCTCATGAAGCTCGTCGACGAAGAGCAGGGGACCCTCCTCTACGTGACCCATAGCGACGAGCAGGCGGCCCAGGCGCACGAGCGGCTCGAGCTCCATAGCGGGAAACTCGGCCCGTCGTGATCCGCTACTTCTTCCGCGCGCTGAGAGCGCAGCTTCATGGAGGTTTGAGCCTCTTCGCGCTGAGCCTTTTCGGTGTCTCGATTGGCGTCGCGGCCGTCGTGTCGATCCAAATCATCAACTTGAACGCTCTCAGTGCCTTCAGCGGGAGCATGGAGGCGGTGAGCGGGGGTGCGGATGTCATGATCCTCGGCAAGATGCCGGCGCTCTCGGAGGACACCTATCCGCGCGTTCTCGCAACGCCGGGAGTCGAGGCCGCATGGCCGCTCTTTCGGCTCGATGTCGCTGCCGAAGACTTCTATCTCGAAGTGATCGGTGTCGACTTTTTTACGCCCATCGACGTGCCGTGGGAGGGTGCGTCGGTGGATCTCTCGGCCGCGCTCGCCGAGCCGGGCTGGGTGGCGGTCACGCCCACGCTTGCGCGCGAGAAAGGCTGGGAGTTGGGCCATCGCCTCGAAGTCAGCGTCGGCACGCGCAAAACGGAGCTCGTCATCGGCGCCTTCTCCGATTTTCAAAAAGCGACGCCGCTCGCGAGCCCGCGGCTAGCCGTCATGGACATCGCCCAAGCGCAATCGCTCTTCGGTGCGCGGGGAGAGCTCCATCAAATCGACGTCAAGATTCTCGCAGACGCCGACCCAAGCGACGTGATTGCCGAGTTCGAGCGAAGTCTCGGTAACCAAGCTCTCGTCCTCACCCCCGAGCAGCGCGAGCAGCAAGCGTCGGATCTTCTGAGTGCTTTTCGTCTGAACCTGACCGCCTTGAGTGCGATCAGCCTTTTTGTCGGCGGGTTTCTCGTCTTCAGCTCGACCCAAGCGAACCTCGTTCGGCGGCGCACGGAGTTCGGGCTTCTGCGCTCGCTCGGGGCGACCCATCGCCAAGTCATGGGACTTTTGGTCGGCGACGTGCTTCTGCTCGGATTACTCGGGGGCGCGGTCGGGATGCCGCTCGGCTATCTCGTGGCCGAGGCCAACGTCGAGCGGGTAAGCGCCACGGTCACGAATCTATATCTGCTCGACGCTATCAACGAGCTGGAAGTCCCGGCTTGGTTCTTTTTGTTGGCGGCGGCGGTGGGACTGTTCGGCGCGGGCCTCGGCGCGCTCATGCCGGCGCTCGAGCTCGGACGAAAAGATACGCGCTCGCTACTAGCGGCTTTCTCGCTCCATGAGCGTGTCGGCGCCCGGGCGCGGCGCTCGTTCCTGCTTGGCGTCGGGCTCATGTTCTTGGGCGGGATTCTCTACTTGCTCGTGGGCGATCGCTGGCGGCCCGCGGGTTTCATCCAGGCCTTCCTTCTCATTGCGGCGGTTCCGTTGGTGATGCCGCTCGTCGTCCAGGGGGCGACGGGACTTTTGCACGTACGATCTTTCGGCTTGGCCTATGGGATGAAAGGTCTGGGAAAGCAGCTCCAGACGACTCCGGTCGCCATCGCGGCGCTCGCCATTGCGGTGAGCATGGTCGTCGGTGTCACAACGATGGTCGCGAGCTTCCGCGAGACTCTCGCGATCTGGATCGACGCTACCGTACAGGCCGATGTCTATGTCTCGACGCCGGCGTGGCGTCGCTCGCGGCGTCGAGCGGTGTTGGACGCCTCCGTCATCGAAGTGCTCGCGCGCCATCCGGCGGTGGAGCAAGTGGATCGTTTGCGGCAGTTTTTCGCTTATACGAACGGCCGACGGTTCTCCTTTGCCGGGGTCGACGCGCGCGCGCCTGGCGAGAATACGCGCTTCGCTCTTCTCGACGGTGAGATGCTGGGTGCTGCGCCCGGCGGCGTGATGGTGGGTGAGCCGCTCGCACGGAAGGAGCGTTTGAGCGTCGGGGATGATCTCGTCATAGACGGACCTCGAGGGCCGGTGGCGCTTCCGATCCAAGGTATCTACTACGACTACAGCAGCGAGCTCGGCTCCGCCTTCACGCATCTCGAGACGATGGCGAAACATTTCGGCGCTGGACCCGTGAACAGCGTCGCGCTCTATCTCGAAGACGGCGTGGATTCGGAGCGTGTGGTGGACGAGCTCAAAGCGAGCCTCGCGGACGTACCGCTCGCCATTCGCAGCAACCGCCGTTTGCGGGAGCAAGCCTTACGCGTGTTCGACCAGACTTTCGCGATCACGCGCCTTCTCCGTTACATGAGCCTTCTCATTGCGGTCACGGGGGTGGCGCTGACTCTCATCGTGCTCGCGCGGGAGCGTTCGGCAGAGCTCGCGCTCTATCGAGCGCTCGGCGCTTCCCGACTCCAGATCTTTCGTGTGTTTCTTGGCAAAGGATTGGGGATGGCCATCGTCGGTATCGTGCTCGGGAGCCTTGCGGGGGTTGTCTTTGCCTTCATTTTGATTTACGTCGTGAACCGCGCGTTTTTCGGGTGGACCATCGCGCTGCACTGGCCCATCGAGCTGCTCGTGCAACAGAGCCTGGTCGTTCTCGCGGCTTCGGTGCTCGCGAGTATTTACCCGGCGCGTGTCGCGAGCCGCGTCCCGGCGACCGAGCTGCGGCGGGAGGATCTCTAACATGCTTCGCATTCTTGCCATCGTAGCGCTCGTTCTTTTGCCGCCTGCCGTAGAGTGGCGCGTTGCGGCGCCCGATTACGCGTGGTCTTTTCCACGGGATCACTGGGCGCATGACGGCTATCGCACCGAGTGGTGGTATTTCACGGGGCATCTCGAAAGCGCGGGGCGAACGTTTGGCTATCAGTTCACGTTTTTTCGCATCGGCATCGTCAGCGAGCCTATCGAGCTCGACTCGGACTGGGCGTCGAGTCACGTCATCATGGGGCACGTGGCGGTAACAGATCTCGCGAGTGGCCGGCATGTGTTTAGCGAAGTGCTCTACCGGGAGACGCCGCTCCTCGCGTCGTTTGACCACGAGCCCGAGGAGCGCATCGGGTGGTCGCGCGGGCCGGCGGGCACGAAGGCGCTCTGGACGCTCGACTTTACCGGGGACGGGTTTCGTATCGCCGCGCGGGACGATCGGCTCGAGATGGGCTTCGAGCTTACAACCCGGGCTGCAAAACCGCGTATCTTTCAAGGGCCGGGCGGGTTCAGCCGGAAGGGGAAAGCCAGCGGCGCGGCGAGCCAGTATTACAGCTATACCCGCCTAGAGACGTCGGGCGAGCTCACGATGGGCGGCGAGCGCTTCGATGTGGTGGGGGAGAGCTGGATGGACAAAGAGTTCAGCTCGTCCCAGCTTGAGCCCCAGCAGGTGGGCTGGGACTGGTTCAGCTTGCAGCTCGACGACGGGCGCGAGCTGATGCTCTACATCATGAGGCGGGAGGACGGCACGACCGACTACGCGAAAGGCACCGTCGTGTCGCCGGATGGTGAGGCGCGCTATCTCGAGCTCGAGGATTTTTCCTTCGAGGCAACCCGGCACTGGGTGAGTCCTTCTACGGAAGCGCGCTACCCCGTGGCGTGGCGTGTCCGCTTGCCTTCAGAAGGCTTGGAGCTCGACGTCCGCGCGCTCGTGGACGACCAGGAGAACAAGAGCCGGTTGCCCGGCGGCGTCTTTTACTGGGAAGGCGCCGTGACGATCTCAGCGCCGGGCGCCGGTGGAGAGGCGCTCGGGCGCGGCTTCGTTGAGCTTACGGGATACGGCGAAGGCAATCGTCCGCCTGTTTGAGTCGGATAGACAGCTTCAAAGGCGCGATGGTAGACTCGCGCCGCCATTCTTAATCAGACCCTAGGAGGGGAAATGCTGGGATTAGAGGCAATCTTTCGCTGGTTGCATATTTTTGTCGGGATTCTCTGGATTGGACACCTGTATTACTTCAATTTCGTGAATGGGCAGATGGTCGCGAAGCTCGACGCGGCTGCGAAGAAGCAAGTTGTCCCTGAGCTCATGCCGCGCGCTCTTTACTGGTTCCGATGGGGCGCCGCGTGGACTTGGATCACAGGCGTTCTGCTTCTCATCATGGTCTACTACGCCTACGCGGCGGAGAATGTGTCCCCGGATGGCTGGTCGACCGGGGTCATCGTCATGATCGCGGTAACGTTTCTCGGCGTGTTCGTCTACGACGCGATCTGGAATAGCGGTCTCAAGAGCAACGTCCGTGCTGCGGTCATCGTGTCCTTCGTCATCCTTGCGGCGGTCGTGTACCTCTACGTGAACTACGCCAATTTCACCTATCGCGCCACGCTCATTCACACGGGCGCTTTGTTCGGAAGCGCGATGGCTTTCAACGTGTGGTTCCGTATCTGGCCGGCACAGCAACGAATCATTCGCGCCATCAAGGCCGGTGAGGCGCCGGCCGCAGCGGACCCGGCGCTCGCCGGTCTTCGCTCCAAGCACAACACCTACATGTCGTTGCCTCTTTTTTGGGCAATGATGGGACAGCATACGGTGTACTTCTCCGGCGGAAATCTCGGATTGAGCTCCAGCAATTATTGGATGGGTTGGCTCCTCATCATCGCACTCGGCTGGCACATCATCTTCCATTGCTACAAGAAAGCTGCGAAGCTCGAGGGGTTCTAGCTTGTTCTTTCTTGCGTTGGCCCTGGCTCTTGCGAGTCAGGGCCAACCGATCGCTCAGCCTCATCTCGCGCTCGTGGACGTCAACGTGATCGATGTACGCACCGGTGACGTGACCACCGGCGCCACCGTTGTGCTCCAGGGTGGCAAAATCGTTTCTATTGGAGCGGCGGCGCCTCCGTCGGGCGCAGAGACTATCGAGCGGGCGCACGCGATGGGTATTCCTATCGTTACTGGGGCGGATACGAGCTATGGGCCGGAGAGCGTCGTTCGCATCACGATCGAGATGGTCAACTTCGTGAAGCTCGGGATGACGCCGCTCGAGGCGATCCGCTCGGCGACGTTGGTTGCGACGGAGATGCTCGGGATTTCGGATCGAACGGGGGTTTTGGACGTGGGTATGGAGGCGGATATCCTCGTTGTTTCAGGGAATCCACTCGAGGATATTCGGGCGGTGCAGGACGTCATCGTTGTTGTTAGCAACGGGCGGGTTGGACTGAATCGGCTGCCCTTCGCCAAGAATTAGCCTTTTTCTGTTCGGCGGTTGTTTTACAACCCGAACGCCGGCATCTCGCCCCACCGATTGCTAAGAATTCGAATAGGCCACGCCCGCTTATGCCTCCGTCGTCGCGATGGACGCCGCTCTCGGTTACTTGGAAAAAATTGGGCTCGAGCGTATCGAGAAACACACGATTGGACTGGCGGCTGAGTTGAGAGAGGGTATCCAGAAGCTGGGCTGCGACGTCTTTACGCCGCCGAGCAACGCATCACCGATCGTGAGCTTTCACCATGGGCTCGAAGTGGAGAAGCTTAGGGATGCGTTAAAGAAAGAGAGCATCGCCGTCACGCTCCGCGAGGGCGGCCACTTGATGCGCGTCGGTGTCGCGATGTTCAACAACCGGAGCGATATCGATCGCTTGCTCGGTCTCTTGTCGAAGATGGTGTGAGCAGCGCACAAACCCGCTACTCCTACGACGAGTAGAGCCTTTTTCGGCGCTGACTGCATTTCCGCGTGATTCCAGTTCGGCTCGACCTTCGTCCAGATGAGTCGCGCGACCGAGGCCGCCCAAAAGAGCCGCTTTTTACTTACAGCTTTTCTCGCCCGACCTGTGCAAACTCTGGAAGCCGAGTGAAGATTTGAACTTCCGACCTGCTGATTACGAATCATCGTCAGCAGCAACGGAGAAGAGCCAAGGTCCGCTAACCTGAAGTTCCCCGGCCGAAAAGACAAAAACCTGAACAGATTCAAGTAGATAGCTCAGAATTGAGTGCCCGGTTCTGGCTACAGGATGATAGTTTCGAGAAGGTCGTAGGCGCGTTGCTGCTTAGGGTCGGGTGTCGTGACGACCTGGAATGTGGGAGCGTCGGGATTGTCACCTGGAGCGCGGCAGATGTTACGCACGATGGTGCTGAGTGCCTTGAGTAGAGTTTGAAAGCTGTGGGCCTCGGTGCCGTCGTCGAGTTTCTTGGAGCGTATCTTTCGCAGGGCAGCCTCGGAGCGCTTAGCGGGAGCAAGCGGGTCCCGCGTTTTCTTGGCTTCTTGGTCCTCGTCGCAGAAGAGCAATGGACGCCATGCTTCACGCATGTGCCACTCGACGTAGTAGGCGAGCATGCACAAGAAGATGTGGGCGCGTACCCGTGTCTCGAGGCGGTGGCGAATCGGACGCACCTTGAGGTCGATGGTCTTGATAGAACGAAATGCCCGTTCGACTTGACTCAGACTCTTGTAGCAGCGGACGGTGTCGTCGGGTGATAGGCGCTGTTCGGGCACGCTGGTCCGGATGACATAGATGCCATCGAGCGTTGCCTCGGAAGCCACCTTGTGTTCGTCGATGTGGAAGTCAAACCCATCGTCGCGGATCTGCAGCACGAAATGCTTGGCCACCTTGTACTTGTTGATGACCTTGCCTACACGCACACCAATGTTGTCCTTGCCTCCATGTTTGCCGAGCTTGACGTCCGAGCGAATGCTCTCCAGTCTCTTGCAAATATCGTTGAGCACTGCTTCTGCTGCGGGCTCTTGCTCGACGATTCGGAAGCGAAACTCATCGTCGCGAATATCGAGATCGAAATGTTTGGCGATCTTCTTGGTGATGAGCTTGTGTACGCGCGCACGGATCTTGTCCTTACCTTTGAGATTGCCGAGTTCAACATTTGAGCGAAGCTTCGTGAGCCTCTTGTAGATACTATCGAGCGCCGCTTTGGCCGCCACCTCTTTGTTGGGAATCTGGAAGGTAAAGTCGTCATCGCGAATGTCGAGCACAAAATACTTGGCGAGCGTCTTGGTGACGACCTTGCGCACGCGGGCGCCAATCTTGTCCTTGCCTCTGAGCCTAGCGCGCTGCACCATGGTTTGAATTCTTGCAAGCTCTCTCGCAGTCGCCTGCAGAAGGGACTGACGTTTGTGGACGCGCAGTTTTGCCAATTCGGTGTTCCGGCACGCAAAGAGTCGTTCGCCAGCAAAATCTGGATGAGTCAATTCAAACAGATTACGCTCGTCAAAAAGGCCGAGTTGCAGTTGACCTCCATCGATGAGCTTACGAATAGATGCGCTTTTGAGCGCTGTGATCCAATCGACCCCTTCGAGGTTGCGGAGGTCATCGTCGATCCGCTTCTGAGAAATCATGCCTCGGTCACCGACGAGCACTAGCAGCCCGTTGAAAAAGTCGTATCCGGTCGCGATATTTCTCTGAAGACTCATTCGATGACGATGTAAAATTGCATCGCATGTCGATGAAGAAGAAAAAGAAAAGTTGCCAAGAGACTTTATGGATTCCACACGATGCGGTTGCGTCGAGTCCTGGTCATCCTTTTTATGAGGAACTCGAGCGGGTACTTCGAGAGGAAGAGTTTGACTCGTTTGTGGAGTCGAAATGCTCGCCGTATTACGCGAAGAAGCAAGGTTGGCCGAGCATACCGCCGGGTGTGTATTTTCGAATGCTGTTGATCGGCTACTTTGAGCGCATCGATTCAGAGCGCGGGATCTGCTGGCGGTGTTCGGACTCACTGTCTTTGCGCCAGTTTCTTGGCCTTGGAATGGAAGAGCGAACGCCGGACCATTCGTCGCTGTCTCGGATACGGAATCGACTTCCGCTGGAAGTTCACGAATCTGTATTTGGATGGGTGCTAGAAGTTCTAGCGTCGAGAGGGATGATAGATGGCAAGACACTGGGTGTGGACGCGACGACGCTGGAAGCGAATGCAGCGCTTCGGTCAATCGTTCGTCGAGACACGGGGGAAAGCTACGAATCGTATTTGAAGGAGCTTGCGCGCAAGAGTGGTATCGAAGAGCCGAGCCGAGCGGACATTGCAAAGTTGGACAAGAAGCGGCCAAAGAAAGGTGAAGTGGACCCCATTTTTTAGACCAGGGGTTAAGGTGGTAAAACAAGCCTGCTCAATAAAAAAAGGAGCAGAGAAAAGTGAAGAAAAATCGTACGAAGCACAGCCCTGTTTTCAAGGCGAAAGTTGCATTGGCGGTACTACGCGAGCAGGAGACAGTGGCGGAACTATCCCGCCGGCACAAGGTTCACGCGAACCAGATCTACAAATGGAAGCGGCAGCTTTTGGAGAACGTCACGCGTGCTTTCGAGACCGAAGAGGTGGGCGGAGGCGATGCCTCGATGCGCGAGGCCGAACTGCTTCAGAAAATCGGGGAGCTGACGATGGAGCGCGATTTTTTATCACACGGGCTCGGTCGATTGCGATGACGCCCCGGCGGGAGTTGGTCGAACCCAACGCTCCGCTGTCGATGCGCTGGCAGTGCGAGCTGCTCGGCGTGAATCGGTCGAGCCTGTACTACGAACCTGTCGAGCCGGATGGCGAGCAACTCGCATTGATGCGTCGGATGGACGAGCTACATCTGAAGCGTCCATTTTTCGGCAGCCGCATGATGACACAGACACTCAAAGCGGAGGGGTCGGCCGTCAACCGCAAGCGCGTGCAGCGTCTTATGCGCTTGATGGGGCTCGAGAGCACTGCGCCCAAGCCGAACACAAGCAAGCCAGCGCCGGAACACACGGTATACCCCTATCTACTGAGGAATCTGACGGTTTCTCGGATCAATCAGGTGTGGGCCGCCGACATCACATACATCCCGATGGCGCGAGGCTTCGTATACCTGGTGGCGGTCATCGATTGGTATTCGCGGCGGGTGCTCGCCTGGCGCTTGTCCAACACGTTGGAGACGACCTTCTGCGTGGAGGCTCTGAACGAAGCTCTGGCACGCTACGGTCGCCCAGAGATATTCAACACGGACCAGGGCTCTCAGTTCACCTCGGAGGAGTTCACCAGTGTATTGCTTGCTCTTGAGATCAAGATCAGCATGGATGGCAAAGGTCGCTGTATCGACAACATCTTCGTGGAGCGGCTCTGGCGCTCGCTGAAGTACGAGGAGGTCTACCTGTACGCCTACGACAGCGTGCAGATGGCTCGCGAGGGCATCGCTTGCTACTTCGATTTCTTCAATGACGAGCGCCCGCACAAAGCGTTAGGCTATCAAACGCCCGCGAGCTTCTACGATGGACTGCTTGGCGAGGTAGCTTGAAGATGATTGGCGGCAAGATGATTGGCCATCGACCGATTAGTACATCACAGCATCATCCTGGAGCTCAACGTCGGCAGTTACGCACTGGGGCAATCGAAGCAGAACAAGGCCAAAGAGGCCACGGCGCTAGAAAGCCGGGAAAAGGAATGAACCTTGCCACGAGTCCACAAAACGAATGCGAGAATCGCCGCAGGAGACCCTCTCGCGGCTTGGCCATACCCCAGGTACCCCGATTTTTGCACTATTCAGGTGGACCAGCGAAAGGGCGGCTTCGATCCGGTGCCCCGACGGAGGGAGCGGACAAGGAAGCTTCGCATCTTTTCTTAAGGGTCCGCTCCCTCCGTCGGGGCACCGGATCGAACGTGGGACAATAGATCTTCAATCTGACATAAACTGTCTTCCCGAACGCTCCCTTCTAGGAGCCTTCGGGAAACAACATGACGACTATGACCACGACGTGTTCAACTCGGCAGGCTCCACCTTAGCTACCCCCCATTTTGGTCCAGAGAATGGGGTCCACCTCAAGGGTCGAACAAGGAGTGGGTGAATCCGAACGAGCCGGATGCGGAGATCATGAAAATGAAGAGCGGGGGCACGGATATGGCGCACAAAGCCGAGCATGCTGTGGACATGAGCGGGGAAGGTGCGGTAATTGCCGTGACGCTTCACGGAGGCGCGAAGGGTGACACAAAGAGCCTACCGGATACGCTGGAAAAAGCGCAGTCAAATCTGCAAGAGCTCGCGAACAACGCGGAATGTTGTGAACGAATACATGAAGACGCGGGTCGCGAAGTGGTCGGGGACAAGGGCTATCACGGCAACGACATCCTGGTTGAGCTGGTCGAACAAGAATACCGGAGCTACATTTCGGAGCCAGAGCGAGGTGGCCGCAAATGGAAGGACAAACAGGCCGAGCACGCCGCCACCTACGCGAACCGACGTCGCATTCGCGGGACTCGAGGTAAGCGATTAATACGCCGTCGCGGCGAGTTACTCGAACGACCTTTCGCGCACTAACCTCGAAGCGGGAGGCATGCGACGAACGCATTTGCGAAGACACGAAAATATACTCAAGCGCCTCCTCACGCACGTGGCCGGATTCAATCTCGGGATTCTGATGCGCAATCTCATCGGCAAGGCCACGCCGAAGGAATACGCGGAGCTCAACGCCAGTCTGATCGCTGCTTTATTGCGCTTCGTCTCGACCATAGGCGCACGTTTTGCCCCGCTGCAATCCATCGGGCGTCTCAACTTGGCCGTTCCGCCGAATCACATCTTCCTTGAACTTGCCCACCAAACTTTCTCCGTGAGCAGAATCTGGACTTTTTCACCGGGCTGCTAGGGATACCTTTTCTTCTCCGCGTGCTCCGCGACTCTGCGGTGAGATTTTCGTGCTCTAGATCTTACAACGCGAACGAAATCCTCGCTTCTGACGGCTAAGAGCCTAAGCGCAAACGCGGAACCGACAAGTTCCGTTTACGAAAGGAAAACCCGCACCAGCCAGTGTTGACATCTCCCGCCCGTTGTCATAACTTAGCGCTCGCTCGGCGCAGAACTGGCTCAACTGGCTCAACTGGCTCGGCGCTGATTAAGGCAGCGGGTGGCGTGCCGCTCTCCCCAACCTATCCGGCTTAGCCGTGCAAACGGTGTGATTTAGCGTCATTCTCTGCCGAGGGCTCGCGGAGTCGCGACGGCGCGGCCTCGGGTCCATCGGGGGGGAGGCGGTCGCGGGAACGTGACCCAGCCTTTCCCCCCGACAAAGACGTGATATTGTTAGCGCGAGATTAACCAAGGGAGGTGAAAGGTGGCGCAGGAAAATCCTGCTCTGGCGGGGCTTCCGGAGCCCGGCGAGCCGGTGTTCTATCCGAAGGTCGGCCACTGTATTTATCGCGGAGTCACGGAAGACCGCGCGGCACCCGGGACGGAGCTTTTGGAGCTCGAGGATCTGGAGGAGGGCAGCCGTATTCTGATTCCTCTCGCCCGCGTGCCCCAGCTCAACCTCCGACCAGCGGGGGCGGCCTCTGAAGCAATCAAGCGCGTTCTCTCGTCCGAGTTCGAGGAGCCCATCGAGGACGAAGACGAGCGCCACGCGCTCACGGAGCAGCTCATCGTGGACGGCTCCCCTGAAGCGCTCTCACGCGCGCTGAAACAGCTTCATCTGCTGCGTCAAACGGAGGGCCTCGATCGCGAGGAAGAGCTTACGCGGAAGAAAATTCGAAGCTGGCTCGCCGCGGAAGTGTCGATCTCCAGGGACTGCACCCGAGCCGAAGCTCAAGCGTTCATGACCCGCGTCCTTCAAGAGTCCTTGGCCGAGCACGAGCGCAAAGAAAAAGAAGAGGCCAAGGAGCGTCGCCGAGCTGCGCGCCAACAGCGAAAAGCAGAGGAGGCCTCGAGCGCGGACGAATTGGCACATGCCCAAGCGGAACCGGCTAGCCAAATCGAAGATCAGAAAGCGGAGACTCCTGAGACTCCTGAGACTCCTGAGACTCCTGAGACTCCTGAGACTCCTGAGACTCCTGAGACGCCTGAGACTCCTGAGACGCCTGAGACTCCCGGGACGGCCGAGAAGGCTGAGACGCCTGAAACTACCAACACGCCCGAAGAGCCTTCAGCGCCCTTGCGCGTGGACGAGGAGAACCCGATTGGAAGCTAGTGGCAATGTGACCGGCTGGGAGCGTCGCGGAAGCTAGCGCCTTTCGGTCCGAGTTTCGTCGGCATGGCAAGCACTCCAGAGCTCGTCGTCAAACCCCTTCACGGAGAGGCCTACCACTTCCCTCTCGAGAAGGACGTCATCAGCATCGGCCGCTCCAAGCGGAACGATCTCGTCTTGGCGGACCAATGGCTCTCACGCCACCACGCGGAGATCCGCAACGAAAATGGCGACTTCACGATTGCGGACCTCGAGAGTCGCAACGGGACCTATGTAAACGGCGAGAAGATCGCCCGCATCATCCCGCTCCTAAACGACGACGTGATTACGCTCGGCGACCAGCAGCTGACATTCGTCGATGACGCCTCGGGTAACGTCCGGCTCACGCCGGGCGGCTTCGACATGGAGGGAACCGTTGTCCTCCCGACCAAACAGCTTCTCGCGGCGGCGACGCCACAGGAGGACACGTGGGACAACATGGGCGAGCGGAGCCCCGCAAAACTCGCCGCCACGAACGAGCCCGCTCGCATCCGCAAGCAGAACCAGATCCTCAGCGCCCTTAGCCAAGCGAGCATGGCACTCATCAGTAACCGCCCTCTCGACGAGCTTCTCGATTTCATCCTCGAGCTCGCGTTCAAAGTGATCCGCGCCGAGCGCGGCGTCCTGATGCTGCAATCGAACGGCGACTTGAAGGTCAAATCGGTCCGAACGAGCACCGGCAAGGACCGAGACGAAGAGATCACCTTCAGTCGTTCGATCGCCGACAAGGTTTTGAAGGAGAAGGTCTCCATCCTGACGAACAACGCGCTCAGCGACCCGAGGTTCGACAAGCAGCAATCCATCGTTTCGCTCGGCATCCGATCGGCGATGTGCGTGCCTCTTTGGCACGACGAGACCGTGATGGGGCTCATTTATGTCGATAATCTCATAAGGGAACACGTGTTTAGTGAGGACGATCTCACGCTTCTCACGTCACTGGCCAACGTAGCAGCCATCAAGCTCGAGAACGCCAGACTTCTCGACGAGATGATCGAGAAAAAGCGCATGGAGCGCGAGCTCGAGCTCGCCGGCGATATCCAACAAGGGCGTTTGCCGAGCCAAGCGCCTTCCATCGAGGGGTGGGAGCTCGTCGGCACGAACACGCCTTGCTACACGATCGGCGGGGACTATTACGATTTTATCGAGCGAAAGGACGGTTTGTTCGTGGCCCTCGGGGACGTCTCGGGCAAAGGAGCGGGCGCGGCGCTCATGATGATGGTATTGCGGGCCACGATCCACTTCGCGACCAAACGCGAAAAGTCAGTGCTCGACATCATCAGCCAGACGAACGGGGTTGTCTTCGATAATTCTCCGCCGCAGTTCTACGCGACGTTTTTTCTGTGCGATCTCGAGACGAGCTCGGGAAAGATGCGCTACATCAACGCCGGCCACATCCCGCCGATCGTCTACAGAAAGGCCACAAACACCATCGATCGCCTCGAGGAAGGAGGCACGGTGCTCGGGCTCTTCGACTCTGCGCCCTTCACGGAAGGCGAGACCGAGCTTCTGCACGGGGATATCCTCGTCGTGTTCACTGACGGCATCAGCGAAGCTTGGGGTGACGACGAGGAAGAATACGGCGAGGACCGCCTTGCCGACCTCGTGAAGGAAAACGAGTCGCTTGCGGTCGTTGAGCTCGAAAAACTCATCCAAAGCGACGTCGAGGCCTATACCAAGGGCAGTCCGGCGACGGATGACGTCACCGTTATCGTTGTGAAGCGTCTGTAGATCACTTTTGGCTACCGGTTACCTGCCGGCTGCTACCCTTCTTGCTGCCCCTTCGCGCTCCTTCTCTTGACGAGCGTAACGGCGTGTGTTACGGTCAGGTTAATCCTTTCCTTTAGACTGAAGTTCCTGTCCCCTGGAAGGCTGTTTCCGGCTTTGTTTCAACAAGTTAGGTAGAGGGAAGGGTGCTCTGTTCTGGCTACAACGTGATTGTTTTGAGGAGGTCGAAGGCCCTTTGCTGCTTTGGATTTGGGGCCGTGGTCATGTCGAAGGTCGCAGTGGTGGAGCCAAGGCCTTTTCGGCGACATGAGTTTCGTACGATAGAGGCAAGGTGGCGGAGCAGAGTTCTGAAACTGTAAGCGGGGCTTCCGTCCTCCAGCTTTTTGGAGCGCACTTTTCGAAGAGCGGCCTGCGAACGCTTGGCCGGTGCCACAGGGTCGCGGCTTGCCTTGGCATTCTGATCTTCGTCAGAAAAAAGCACTGGTCGCCACGCCTCAAGCATGTGCCATTCAACGTAGTAGGCCAGCATACACAAGAAGATGTGTGCCCGGACTCGGTTTTCGAGACGGTGGCGAATAGGCCGCACCTTGAGGTCCATGGTCTTGAATGAACGAAACGCACGCTCGACTTGGGTGAGCAACTTATAGCTGCGGACGGTATCCTCAGTGTTCATCTGCTGTGCACTGAGACTGGTGCGAATCACATAGATGCCGTCCAGTGCGGCTTCTGCCTCGACCTTCTTTTTGTCGATTTCGAAGGAGAAGGCATCGTCACGAATATCTAGTTTGAAGTGTTTTCCGACTTTGTACTTGTTGAGAACTTTGCCTACCCGCACCCCTATAGTGGCTTTTCCATGGAGCTGACCGTGCTCGATTCGCTGACGCAGTTGCTCCATTCGCCTGGCGATAGTCTTCATATGCTGTTTCCACCGGGCGAGTTGCTTGTCAGCTAACACACTATTGTCTTTAGCAATGTGCGCAGCATCGACAGCCATCGTCATCTCGTCGACCTTGAAGTCGAAGCCGTCGTCACGGGTCTCGAACTTGTAGTACTTGCCCACCTTGTATTCAGCAAGGAGTTTTTGCACTCGGGCATTGATGTCTTCCCTACCGTGCAAGCGGCCGCGTTCGACCATCCGGCAAATCCTTTTCAGTTCTTTGCTGGTCGCTTCGAGCAATTCCTGACGCTTTAGGGCTCGGCGCTTCGCCAGTTCGTGGTTGCGACAGGCCACGAGACGCTCGTTGGGAAAATCCGAGTGTGTCAACTCAAACAAGTTGCGCTCGTCAAACAGCCCCATCTGCAGCGCCCCTTCGTTGAGGAGTTTGCGAATCGGCGCGGGTCGCAGGGCTGTAATCCAATCAATGCCCTCGAAGTCCTGTAAAGCGTCAACCTGTCTTTGGGTGATCATTCCGCGGTCGCCGACCATCACAAACCGCTTGATGCCGAACTGCTCTTGCACCTTTACTACTTGAGGTAGAAACGTTTTCGGATCGCCGGTGTTGCCCTCGAACACCGATACCGAGACAGGGACGCCCCTTTGGTTGGTCAAAAGGCCGTAGTTGATCTGGAGTTTGTTTTTCTTACCGTCGCGGTTGTATCCGAGGCGGGCCAGGGGGCACTTTTCTCCCTCGAAGTAGCTTGAGCTCAAATCGTACAAACCAAGTCCACCGTTTTCGAGGTGACGCGCCGCCAGTTTTTTCTCAATAACCCTTTGGCGCTCGAACACCCAGTCCATAGCGGCATATAGGTCGTCCTCGTCGGCATCACTCACACCGAGGATTTCGGGCAACGTTGTGCTGTGCCACCACTGGCTCGTTGCCAACCTCGACTGGGCTTCGAGTATGCGGGCGGCCACCATAGCCACCACCAGGTCACGTTGGCGTGAGCGTCGGGATGCGACGAGTTTGTCGAACTCAAGGCGTTTCATCGCGCTCAACACGGCCTCGACGCCACCGTGGAGTCGCGACCCGTCGGGCACAACCTCAAAGACGTCCTCGACCGCGACGAGTTTTTCTCCCTTGAGAACCCGTCGAATGGAGTCGACCTGCTCGCTTGGCAGTTTGGACAGGTTGGCAATTGTGCGCTTGCGCGGTTTCTTGCTTTTGGCGTCGCGAAAGGACTCACGGAGCAAAACGGCGGGTTTGGAGTTGCGGTTGGGCACAATGTCGATGTGCATGGTTACTATATACTCTATTAAAGATTATATTACAAGAGCTATATGCGTTATTACATGGCTACAAAATGCAGGCGGAGTTCGTATCTCTATCGTTGTAACTCCTTGCAACTAAGGGTGCTTCACCGAAGAAAGAGAGGTTTTACCGAGGGGAACTTCAGGCTAGAGGCATAATGGTCCAGAAAAAGGACGCTCTTCCCGAAGCAACGAGCTTGCGAAAAGACATCAACAAGCTTTTCGAGCATCTCGCCCAAATCGACAGCGCCGAGCCCGGCATCGAGCTCGGTGAGTGGTTTCCTCGCGTCGACGTTCTCGAGACGAAAAAAAGCGTCGTCGTCAACGTCGAAGCTCCTGGGTTCGGCATCGACGAGCTCGATGTCGTCTTCAACGGGCCAAAGCTCGTGCTCTCCGGCGAGAAACGAAAACCTCCGGTCGACGACACGGTGCGAGGCTATCTTTGCCTGGAGAGAAGCTTTGGCAAATTCAGCCGCTCCCTTTACATCGACCAGGCGACCGACTTGACCCAGGCGCGCGCAAAGCTCCAAGACGGCGTGCTCACGGTAACGATCCCGAAGCTCGAAGATCGGCGAGGATCCGAGTTCCGATTGAAAATCGAAACAGCAGGAAGCTGAGCTCAAACAACGATGGACGCGGAAACGAACGAACCTCAAGACTCGATTGACGTCCCGGACTCACTGCCGGTGCTCCCGCTGAGGGATATCGTCATCTTCCCTTTCATGATCGTCCCTCTCTACGTGAGTCGCGACAAATCCGTCCGCGCGGTCGACTCGGCACTCGCCGACAACCGGATGATCTGCCTCGTAGCGCAAAAAGACCAGGATCGCGAGACACCTGGCAAAGACGAGCTCCGCCGCATGGGTACCGTCGCTGTCATCATGCGCATGCTCAAGCTTCCCGATGGCCGCATCCGCGTCCTCGTCCAAGGCATGAATCGTGCGCATGTGGACAGCTATGAGCAGGACAGCCCGTATTTTCTCGCGAATCTCACATCCGTGGACGAAGAGCAGGCGGAAGAAGATTCGCTCGAGCTCGAAGCGCTCATGCACAACGTCAAAGAGGCGCTCGAGAAGTCGGTCAACCTCGGCAAGTCCATCTCACCCGAAGTGATGGTCATCGCCGCGAATTTGGATGACCCAGGTCGGCTCGCCGATCTCGCGGTCTCGAATCTCGATCTCAAAGTCGACGCGGCGCAAGAAATCCTCGAGACGATCGAACCGAGCGTGCGCCTCAAGAAGGTCCACGAGCTCATCACCAAAGAGCTCGAAGTCCTCACGATGCAACAACAGATCAGCTCTCAAGCGCGAGGCGAAATGGATCGCAGCCAGCGCGAGTTCTTCCTCCGGCAGCAATTGAAAGCGATTCAGTCCGAGCTCGGAGAAGGCAACGAGCTCGCCGAAGAAGTACGGCAGTTTCGCAGCAAAGCGCGCAAGGCGAAGATGCCAAAAGATGTCTTCAAGGAGGTCAACCGGCAGCTCGGAAAACTCGAGCGGATGCATCCCGACGCCGCGGAGACGGCGACGCTCCGGAACTATCTCGAGTGCATGGTCCATCTGCCGTGGAGCAAGCAGAGCCGCGACAATCTCGACCTCGATCAGGCCCGCGCCATTCTCGATCACGACCATTACGGGCTCGATCGCATCAAAGAGCGCATCATCGAATATCTCGCGGTACGCAAGCTCAAGAAGAAAATGAAAGGCCCGATCCTTTGCTTCGTCGGCCCTCCCGGCGTCGGCAAGACCTCACTCGGCCGCTCGATCGCGCGGGCGGTGGGCCGCCAATTTCACCGCGTCTCTCTCGGCGGCGTGCGCGACGAAGCGGAAATCCGCGGCCACCGCCGCACCTATGTCGGCTCGATGCCCGGCCGCATCATTCAAGGGCTCCAGCAAGCGGGCACGTGCAACCCGGTTTTCATGCTCGACGAGGTCGACAAGCTCGGCTCTGACTTTCGTGGCGACCCGAGCTCGGCGCTTCTCGAAGTTCTCGATCCCGAGCAAAATCACACGTTCCGCGACAATTATCTCGGCGTCTCTTTCGATCTTTCGAACGTGATGTTCATCGCGACCGCGAAGCAGCTCGACCCGATCCAGCCCGCATTCCTCGACCGCATGGAGGTCATCGAACTCACGGGATATACAGAAGAGGAGAAGCTCGAGATCTCGAATCGCCACCTTCTGCCGCGCCAAATCGCGGAGAACGGATTGACCGCGGACCAGATCAGGTTCAGCGATGAATCCTTACGACAGATGATTTCCCGCTACACGCGCGAAGCCGGTTTACGTGGTCTCGAGCGCCAGGTGTCGCGCGTCTGCCGCAAAGTCGCTACCCGCGTTGCCAAGGGACGTGAAGAGATGAGTCGCGTGACCGCCGGAAATCTCACGCGCTTTCTCGGCGCGGCCATGCGCATCCCCGAAGAGAATCTGGAGAAGGACCGGGTCGGCGTTGCGACGGGGCTCGCTTGGACACCAACGGGCGGTGAGATACTATTCGTCGAAGCAATGGTGATGAAAGGCAAAGGCGAGTTGATTTTGACGGGCACCCTTGGAGACGTGATGCGTGAATCCGCGAGGGCGGCGCTCTCCTTCGCGCGCTCGCGAGCCGCGGAGTTCAACATCGACGAGAGCCGCTTTTCGACCCATGACATCCACATCCACATCCCGGAGGGCGCCATCCCCAAGGACGGCCCCTCGGCCGGCGTGACGATGGCCCTCGCGATGATCTCGGTCCTCACGGATACGCCCATTCGCCGCAACGTCGCGCTCACCGGCGAGATCACGCTGCGCGGGAACGTGCTTCCCGTCGGCGGCGTGAAGTCAAAAATTCTCGCCGCGCGGCGCGCCAAGATCGATACCGTCGTGCTTCCGCGGATCAACGGAAAGGACGTGGACGAGCTTCCTTCCTATGTCAGGCGGGATATCGAGTTCAAGCTCGTGGATCAAGTCGATGAAGTCTTGAAAGCTGCCCTCGTCGATCACGGCAAGATTTTCCGTATCGCCAAGACTCCGGCGCGGATCTCAGGCCGTTCCTCGTCCTCGCAAACCGCCGGAACGGCAGTGAAGTGAAGCTTCTCGTCGCCGGCGACATTGTGGGCAAGGCGGGCCGCAAGATCGTCCGGGACGGGCTTCGGCACCTTCGAAAGCAGGACGATTTCGACCTCATCGTCATCAACGTCGAGAACGCCGCGGCGGGCTTTGGCGTCACGCCGGACATCGCGGACCAGCTCTTCGAGGCAGGTGTCGACGTGCTCACGACCGGAAACCACGTCTGGGACAAGAGAGAAATTCTCGGCTATATCGATCGCGAGCCGCGCCTTCTGCGCCCGATCAACTACCCCGATTCGTGCCAAGGGGGCGGAAGCTTCGTCGCCACCACCGCTTCGGGGCTCGACGTCGCCGTCGTCAACTTGCAAGGCCGCGTCTTCATGCCCATCATCGATTGTCCCTTCCAAGGCATCGACCGCGAGCTCGAGACCCTCGGTAAGAAGACCAAGTTCATCCTCGTCGACTTTCACGGCGAGGCAACGTCCGAGAAAATGGCGATGGCGTGGTATCTCGACGGACGCGTCTCCGCGATGGTCGGAACCCACACCCACGTCCCCACCGCGGATGAGCGCATCCTCCCCAAAGGCACGGCCTATATCACCGATCTCGGCATGTGCGGCCCCTATGACTCCGTCATCGGCATCGCGCCCGAAACATCGCTCCCACGCTTTTTGAAAGGGGTGCCCACCAAGTTCGAGACCGCGAAGGCGAACCCTTGGATGTGCGGCGTCATCATCGATATCGACGAGGAGACCGGGCTCGCTCGTGACATCAAGCGCTTCAAGCTCACACAAGCCGACCTCTCGAGCCTGTAAGAACCGTGTCTTCCTCGTCCTCCTCAGTGAGCCGCGACGCGGAACGCACGATTTACTCGGTCGGCGAGATCACGCGCCACATCAAGCACCATCTCGAAAGCGCCTTCACGGGGATCTGGATTGCCGGGGAGCTTTCGAACTTGAAACGCCCCTCCTCAGGTCACCGTTATTTCACGCTCAAGGACGACGAGGCCCAGATTTCCGCCGTGATGTTTCAAGGGGACGCGCGACGCGTGCGCTTTCGTCCCGAGGATGGCATGGCGGTGCTCGTCTGGGGTCACATTACCGTCTACGAGCCGCGCGGCAACTACCAAATCCGAGTGAAGCGGATCGAGCCGCGCGGCAAAGGAGAGCTTCAGCTCGCTTTCGAACAGTTGAAAGCCAAGCTCGAAAAAGAGGGTCTGTTCGCCGAAAGCCGCAAGCGACCCCTCCCGCTCCTGCCGCAACGGGTAGGGATCGTCACCTCGCCTTCGGGCGACGCCGTACGTGACCTGTGCCGTATCCTCCACCGGCGTTATCCGAATCTCGAGGTGCTCGTCTACCCCGCCAAAGTGCAAGGAAGCTTGGCCGCGGCGGAGATCTCCAAAGGTGTCCGAGTTCTGAATCGCATGGGCGGCTTCGACGTGCTCATCGTGACGCGCGGCGGCGGGTCTCTCGAAGATCTATGGCCGTTCAACGAAGAGTCGGTCGCGCGGGCCATCGCAGCATCAGCCATCCCAGTCGTGAGCGCCGTTGGTCACGAAGCAGATTTCACCATTGCGGATTTCGTGGCCGACCGGCGCGCCGCGACACCTTCAGCCGCCGCGGAGATTGTCGTGGAGCGCAAGGAAGGCTTTGTCGAGCGCGTCGCGGTGTTGAATGGGCGATTGGACAAGGCCGTTCACGCCCGTCACGATCGACTCCAGGCCGACGTGCAGCGGGTCGCGGCCCATCAAGCTTTCATGGCGGTGCGCCACGCCGTCGAGCGACGCAGCCAGCAAGTCGACGAGGCCGATTCCCGTATTCGGCGCCTCGTCGAACAGCGCCTCGCGATACTCGGAAAGCGCCTCGACGAGACCACACGACGGCTCGAGGCGCAGCGGATGGACCACAAGCTCGGCCAGGCGCGCGCCACGCTCACGGCCTTGTCCGGACGTCTCGACGCCGCCGAGCTTCGCACCCGGGAGGGAGTCCACCGAACGCTCGGCAGACTCGCCGCCAAGCTCGACGCGCTCTCCCCTCTCGGTGTTCTCGGTCGTGGCTATAGCCTTACGTGGACGGCTCAGGGTAAGCTTCTGCGTCGAGCGGCCGACGCGGCGGTAGGCGACGCGGTGCGAGTCGATCTCAACGAAGGTAGTCTTCACTGCCGGGTCGAAGAAAAACCGGAGGGAAGAAAAGCCGGGTCGAAGACAAAATGACGAGCGAACAACCTGAAGACGTCAAGCCGAAAGATTTCGAAGACGCGCTCAAAACACTCGAGGCCGTCGTGCGCGAGCTCGAAGAAGGCGATCTGAGTCTCGAAAAATCGCTCGCGCGCTACGAGCACGGCGTGCGGCTCGCACGTTTTTGCAACAGCAAGCTCGAGGAAGCGGAAAAACGTATCGAGCTCCTCAAGACCAACGAAGACGGGGAGCCGGTCGGTCGAAAACCCTTGGAGCTCGACGAATGAAATCTGCTAGCCGTGAGTCCAAAGACGTGAGCACCGCCTTCGACGATTATCTCGCCGAGAGGGCTGCCCTCATCGAGTCGTTCCTCGACGCTTGCGTTCCCGGCGAGGACACGCCGCCGGGGACTATCTCTCGTGCGGTGCGCTACAGCCTGTTCGCCGGGGGCAAACGGCTGCGGCCGATTCTCGTCCTCGCTTCCGCACAGGCGGTCGGCGGCGACCTCGAAAACGCTTTACCGGCGGCGGCCGCGTTCGAAATGATCCACACCTATTCGCTCGTGCATGACGACCTCCCCGCCATGGACGACGATTCTCTCCGGCGCGGAAAGCCTAGCGCGCATGTGGTCTTCGGTGACGCGATCGCCATCCTCGTCGGAGACGCGCTCCAGACCCATGCGTTCCGGGTGCTTGCGGAAGGCGACTCGCCCGTTTCTCCCGAGAAGCGACTGCGCGCGGTCGCGCGGCTTGCAGCAGCGTGCGGCGCTAGCGGCATGGTGGGCGGCCAAGTCGCCGATCTCGAGGCGGAGCACATACCGGCCGACGCCGCCGGCCTCGAGTTCATCCATCGCCAAAAAACGGGCGCTCTCATTCGCGCAGCGGCGGAAGTCGGCGCGATTATCGGTGGCGGCTCCGAAGACGAGATCGAGCGCCTCACGCTCTACGGCAAGCACATCGGACTCGCCTTCCAAATTATCGACGATATTCTCGACGTGACAGGAACGACCGACACACTCGGAAAGTCGACAGGAAAGGACGCTCGAGCCGGCAAAGCCAATTACCCACAAATGCATGGGCTCGCCAATGCCCGTCAGAAAGCTCGGGAGCTCGTGGCGAGGGCCCTCGACGCACTCGCTCCTTTCGGTGAGCGCGGCGAGCCTCTGGCCGAGCTCGCCAAGCTGTTCCTTCGGCGGACCTCCTGACCCCGCAGGCCGACGATGGCACGTCAGCGCGTCGACAAGCTCGTCGTAGAACGCGGCATGGTCCCGACGCGTGAGAAAGCGAAGCGGCTCATTCTCGCGGGCGAGCTTCTTGTCGACGACATGCCCGTCGACAAACCGGGCGCGGTCGTAGCAGAGAACGCGGAGCTACGCTGGCGCCGCCCCCTCAAGACTTTCGTGGGCCGGGGCGGCGAGAAGCTCGCCGGAGCCCTCGATGAGCTAACCCTCGAGGTGTCCGGTCTGCACGTGCTCGACATTGGTGCGTCCACCGGCGGGTTCACCGATTGCCTGCTACAACGAGGCGCTTGTGAAGTGACGGCTCTCGATGTCGGCCGGGCGCAGCTCGATTGGAAGATCTACTCTGATCCAAGAGTGCACGTACGCGATGAAGTGAACGCGCGCTACTTGACGGCGGAGGATTTTCCGGAGCCTTTCGCGCTCGTTACCATCGACGTCTCGTTCATCTCGCTGACGAAAGTCCTGCCAGCGCTGAACGCGATATTGAAGCCAGGCGGGCATATCTTGATGCTCGTCAAGCCGCAATTCGAGCTGAGTCCGAGCGAGATCGAGCGCGGCGGTATCGTGCGCGATCCGAACAAACACGAAAAAGCCGTCTCGGGCGTCAAAGCGGCCGTTGTCGCGATCGGCCTCGAAGTACTCGCGACAACACCTTCCGTCCTTCAGGGTGCTGACGGCAATCAGGAATTCTTTCTACTGGCGAAAGCACACTCATGCCGCTCATGCCGCTCATGAAAGACAAGAAGCTGAAACTGAAAAAAGTCGCCATCGTCGCCAAAGGGCATGCCAAAGAAGCGAAGAGCATCATTCAAGACCTCACCAAATGGCTCGACGGCCGCGGCATCCGGCACGCGCTCGAGTCGATGCTCGCAACGAAAGTCGGTACCGGAGCGAGCTTTTCACTCGACAAGATGCCGAAGGATGCGGACATGTTCATCGTGCTCGGCGGTGATGGCACACTGCTCTCGGTCGCCCGCGCGATGCGCACACGGCAAGTCCCGATCCTCGGTGTCAACCTCGGAAGTCTGGGGTTTCTCACCGACGTAGCCCTGAAAGATCTCTACGAGACACTCGAGATGATCGTCGACGGCGACGTGAGCATCGAGAACCGATCGCTTCTGAAAGCCGAGCTCGAGCGCAAGGGCAAGGTCATCCTCACCGAGCGCGTGCTCAACGACGCCGTAATCACGAAAGGCGCCATCGCCCGCATGATCGAAGTGAGCGTCGATGTCGACCATCAGTTCGTCGCTATCATCCGCGCCGACGGGCTCATCGTTTCCACACCGACGGGCTCGACCGCCTATTCGCTTGCGGCGGGCGGCCCCATCATCCACCCGAAACTCGAAGCGATGATCTTGACGCCGATTTGCCCGCACACTTTAGCCTATCGACCTGTCGTCATCCCCGATCGCGCAGTCGTCGCACTCACACTCCGAGGCGACCCCGGAGAGGTCTACGCAACGTTCGACGGACAGGTCAGCGAGCTGCTCGAGCCTGGCGACGTCATTCGGGTCCGCAAGAGCCGCAACGCCGTGAAGTTAGTGAGTGTCCGTGACAAGAACTACTTTCGCGTCTTGCGGCAAAAGCTTCGCTGGGCCGAGCGCCCTCGCGAACGCCGAAGCAAGACGCCGCCCACTCCTCAGCGCTAACCGCCCGAATTTTGCTTTGGAGTACGATCAAAATTAAGAAAAAGCGTAACGCAAATGCAGACTCAGACCTTCGAAGACGCACCCGCGAGCTTGCAGATCGTTCGCCACTCGTCCGCCGTCACCGTTTGCACCGAAAGGCGTTGGCCTTTCTTCAGAAGCGCCATGTTCTCGAGCTCGGCGACCTCTCGAAGCATCTCGAGTGACCACGGTTCGTCGAACTTCTTCACGAACTCGATATCCACCATATCCCAATAGGGTTTTTCTTTGGTCGCGCGCTTCTCGTAGTACTTGTGCTTCCGGTCGAACTGAGTGAAATCGGGATAGGCCTCTTTGCAGACGCGCGTGATCCCGACGATAGCCTTCGGGTTCGCGTTCGAATGGTAGAAAAACACGCCGTCTCCCATCTTCATCTCGCGCATGTTGTTGCGCGCTTTGAAGTTCCGGACGCCCTCCCAGCAGGCCTGCTTTTCTTTCTTCAGATCATCGATGCTATAGACATAGGGCTCGCTTTTCATGAGCCAATAGTTCTTGGTCGTCATGGTCGCCACTCTACTGCTGCATCTTCAAGGAGGCAACTGCGCTAGAATGCAGGCATCATGAGAAGGCTCGAGTTGTCCCTGGTAGCTCTACTCGCGATCTTGCTCGTAGCCCCCGTGTCAGGCCAAGAGCCCGACCAGGCGCTCGAAGACTTGGTTTGGGCGAAGCTGAAAGACGCGAAGCTCGACAAGGAAGTCGCCGAAATCATCGTCTCCGGCGACACCGTGACCTTGCGCGGAGCGCCCGCGAGTGGCTACGTCAAGATGAAGGCCATCGAGGTCGCGCTCACCGTCGAAGGTGTTGCGACCGTCGACGACGAGCTCGTCGTCGCCGAGGCCGAAAGCGACAAGGCCCTCGTCAAGGAGCTCGTCAGCAAAGTATTGAGCTACCCCCACTACACCGTGTTCGACGATATCGGCTTCCAGCTTCAAGATGGCGGCATCGTGGTCTTGACCGGCTACGTCACAATGGGCTTCAAAAAGAGCGAGCTCGAAGAGCGTCTCGGGAGGGTGCGCGGCGTGAGCGAGCTCAAAAGCGTGCTCCAGATCCTGCCTCCGTCAACGTCCGATGAAAAACTGAGAGAGAGCTTGTTCCGGAATATTTACGGGCACGAGCTGTTCTACAGGTACGCGAACCGGACGAACCCGCCCATCCACATCATCGTCGACGGCCCGAACGTCATGCTGACCGGAGCGGTGCAAAATAAAATCGAGAAGATCAAGGCCGAGTCGATCGTACGTAGCACCTTTGGCGTGATCAACATCGACAATCGCCTCCAAATCAACTGAGCCCATGAGCGAAACGAGCCTCGAGTTCTTTTCCGGCGTTCTGCTCGTCTCCGAGAACCCGGAGCGTCTAGCCACGTTCTATCGCGACGTCCTCGACCTCCCTCTCGAGGAGGAACGCCACGGCGATACCCTCCCGCACTGGGGATGTAATGTCGGCGACATCCACTTCGCGATCCACCCGATCGACGACTTCCCCGAAGATAGAAAGTCGGGCGTCGGCACCGTCAAGCTCGCTTTCAACGTTTTCGACGTCCGCGCGCTCGCCGCAAAGCTCGAGGCGAGATGTAAGCATGGCCCCAGCGATTTAATACGATTCCCGCAATGTCCTGCTCTGCGTCAAAGCCGGTAGGCTGCAAACATCTTGCTCATCTGACCGACGATCTCTTTTTCGTACTCGCCATAGGATTTAGCAAGAAGCTCGGCGCGCCCTAATTCGCCTTGTTGTTGTATGGAACATCCAGGGTTATTGAACGGAACATAGAAAGTCATAACGGCTGGTTTGTCGGGATCAAAAGGCTGGGTGGACTTCCCTGTAATCATCGGTCTACGGATGGCGAAGAAACGCCCGAATCCTTCGAACCAACGGCCGGCAGATATGCCAAGCTTGTCCAGAAATCGCCAATTTCTGAGGGCGACATTCACCACAAGAACGGGTGAGTGATAAAACTGGCGATAGGCTTCCACGATCGGGTTGACTAGAATTTCCTCGAAGGAATCGCCGCCATGCTCCATTTCACGTCCGTTATAAGCCGAGAGAGCCCGAGGTACGAGCTTCCGTATCTGTTCCGTGGCCTCGAATTCCGTCTTAGAGCGAGCGAACTCTGCCCGGGAAGAGTCGAAGAAAAATTGCGTTGAGCTCATTTTTTTCTTGACAGTGTTCTCGACGCGAGTTGAAAAAAGAGCTTGCGTTCACGCTGATAGGGTATCTGCGCACGCTGACGAAGCGACAGTGGTGCTCTTTCGTTCAAGGAGACTTCGAAAGCGTTTCTACGCGATAGTGTTCGTTACTCGCAAGCTCTGTGCGTCCAGAAAGTCCATGGTATAAGAAAGCATGACTACAAGGGACGCATCGAAATGGCTCTCAGCATTATCGGATGACGAGCTTCTTGTTCGACTATCGGACGCCCTCAAGGAGTCGCGGTGTGGCGAGGCCATGCTCGTGGCGCATATCGCTGAGGTCGATGCACGTCGTCTCTTTTCTCGCGAAGCCGCGCCGTCCATGTTCCGCTTTTGCTTGGACGTTTTGCATTTATCGGAGGCGCAAGCATATCGGCGAATCACCGCCGCCCGGCTATCACGCAGATTTCCCGCGCTTCTCACGATGCTCGAGGATGGCCGCCTTCACTTGTGTGGCATCGCCGTGATCGCGAAACATCTCACCGAGGCCAATTGCGAAGAGGTCTTGGCACGAGCCACTCACAAGAGCAAACGCGAGCTCGAGGAGCTCGTGGCGGAGTTGGCTCCGAAACCGGATGTTCCACCGACGATTCGAAAGAAGCCGCAACCGAAAGCCCAGTCCGGTTCGTCCAAGCCTTCCAAGCCGTCGGACGAGCACCGTGCACAAAGAGCTGAGGCGCGCGGTGAGAATGAGTCGCCACCGGCACGTCCGGCAGCACCTGAAAAACGTCCGACCGATGGCCACAGAGGCACAGAGAAAGCGAGAGGGAGCGAAGAGCACTCGGCGGTTTCTATTGTTGCCTCTCCTGTTCGACGCTGCTAGCGGCGTCATCCCGGCGGACGATGACGTCGTGAGCTCCGTGGAACATCTCGTTGCGCCCATCGCAAACGGTCAATGTTTTCGAAACTCTGTGTCTCTGTGGCCATTCTTAAGGCGCCTCATGCGGACGGTCCTAGTGAGCGTACGGATCCGCCCCGCGTGCAATCGCGAGATGATGCGACCCGTGGTGATGACCTAGCGCCATGAAACCGAAGCGGCCGAGGCCTCGGAGCTTCTCCTCTTCTGACCTCTCCGCTGACGTGGCCGTGAGCACGACGCCGCCCTCGAGGAGGGCGGTCGTCATCTTCCAGGTTCGGCCGTGACGCAACATCCCGGCGTGGGCAGGAACCATCCGTTTTATGACGCCGACGGTCCGACCGGTGCCGGTGACGGTGAGCTCTAGGCCACCTGGGATCGAGCGCTCGGCAACCGACGCGTGGAGGACGAGCTCCTCCATATCGATCCGGTGCTCGCGAAGCGCATCGATGTCGACGCGGGACCAGTCGGTCGCCGGATCCTCTTCGAGAATCTGAACGATCTCGGCGATCGCACCGAAGGCGCTCTGCCCGGACGATTCAGGGATCGTCTCCGTTTCGGTGACGTGGCCGGCATGGAGCGGGCAGTTGGCAGGGTCTTTTTGACTCGGGCCTGCGGCCAGAGTAGTCGAAGCGGCGAAAAAGACAACGAGAACTGGAAAGTTGCGGATCATGATGATCTCCTTTCGCCACCATTATCGAATCAGTTGTCGCGCGCCGGTATGATTCGAATCACATCGATCCGCCGGAGGATCGTGCGAGGCGGATCTCACTTCTCTCGCGCTCGATGAGACCTTCTTTCTCGAGCTTGGCCAGGGTGCGGTAGAGAACCTCATGGCTCAAGCCGATCTCGGCGGCGAGCTCCTTCAGCGGCGGTCGAGGACGATGCGTCCATCCTCGGAAACCAGCTCGAAGTAGGTCAGGATTCGATCCCGTGCGAGCTTGATGTTGCGGAGCTCGAGGGAGCCGCGAAGACCTTGCACCTCCGCCGCGAGGCGGCGCGAGAACGACCGACCGAGGACCGAGCTTTCGTCGAGGGCGTGAAGGACGTCCTTGCAATCGAACACATCCACGTGGGAGTAGGTCTCTGCCATCGCGTCGCAGTGATACGTCTTGGAGAAAAGCGAAGCCTCGGCAACCGCATCGCCTCGGCGGGCGGTCTGGAGCACGACGATCCTGCCGTCGGCGAGATGGCGGACGAGTCGCACCCTGCCCTCGGTGACAACGAAGAACCGGCGGACGTTGTCTCCCCGGTGAAAGAGGGTCTCGCCGCTCGCGAGCGAGGTCGACCTTGGCTTTACGATAGTCCGGAGGAGGGCCCCAAACGTCGGCTCATCAGCTATCGATGCTCTGTCTCGACTCATCGTCTCTCTATGCTGGGCGAGAGACTACTTGTTCTTGACGCCCAACAGCACCAGAGCTTTTTCCCACCACAGGTCTTTGAAAACGGCGCGTAAACGCGGCGTGACGAAGCGTGCCAGCGTTTCCGATTCCGCGGCATAGCGAATCTCACGCTCACGAAGCGCGATCGATTTCCGCGTCCCCCGAAGACTGTAAACGTAGATTCCCGGATGGGACTCCCGAAGGTCGATGGCGTCGAAGCTCAAATCCTGTTCGGCGGCCATTTCCTCGAGAGTTTCCCGGATGACCTCGTCCCCTGTTTGAAACCCGCATCGTGTTGCATTGCCGCTCTCAGTCTAACTCCACTGTCGCGATGGTGGCGAGCGAGCAGAGCCGATAACGGATGGCGTCATGTCTGCTAGAATCCGTGCGGTCTTAGCGGTGGAGCAAGCGATGACGATCGAAGCGAGAACACGACGCGAGTTTCTACGAACGGTGTCGATGGCGGCGGTGGCGGCTGGCGCCTCGGGGAGGTGCCAGATGAGTCGAAACGATTCGTACTCGTTTCAGCAATTTCAGACGAATGGGATTTCAGTCCGTGCTGTCGTCGAGGGCACCGGACCTCTCGTGATCATGGTGCACGGGTTTCCCGAGCTCTGGTACTCGTGGCGCCACCAGATCCAGCCCATCGCCGAGGCTGGTTTCAAAGTCGTGGACCGGACGTCCGCGGCTATGGTGGCAGCGACAAGCCGCATCCCATCGAAGCTTACGACATGGTCTCCTTGACCAACGATGTCGTGGGGCTCATCGACGCGCTCGGAGAAGATCAGGCGATCTTGTTCGGGCCACGATTGGGGCGCCCCCATCTGCTGGAACACGGCTGCGCTCTATCCGGAGCGGATCGCGGCCGTCGCTGGACTGGGCGTACCGTTTTTCCAACGCGGGCCGCAGCCTTCGATCGACAACTGGAAAGCGCTCTATGGAGACGGGTTCTTTTACCAGTTCTATTTTCAAGAGGAAGGCGTGGCGGAGGCCGCGTTCGAAGCCGATATCCGCACCGCGCTTCGGAAGATTTACTACACGATTTCGGGTGACGGTGAAAACGCGCCCCTCCACAGCCTCTCGGCCGAGGAGCCCGTCGAAGATCTGCTCGCAGCGATGGTGGACCCGGACCCTTTTCCAGCGTGGCTAACCGAAGACGATCTCGACTACTACGTCGAGGCATTCACGAAGGGTGTGTTTCGAGGACCGCTCAATCGCTATCGGACCCAACGAAGAGACTGGGAGCTGCTACCGCAGCTTTCCGAGCTCGAGGTCCATCAGCCAAGCTGCTTCATTGGGGGCGCGCTCGACCCGGTGAGAACGTTCGTTCCTGGTACGGATCTCTTTGCCGCTCCGGAGGCCCATTGCACGGACTTCCGCAGCTCCACCGTAATCGAAGGCGAAGGCCATTGGATTCAGCAGGAAGCGCCAGAAGAAGTGAATCGCCTGCTGCTGCGCTTTCTCGAAGGAGTTGTGTGACCCCGGCGCGGTGGTCGCGGGGGCGACGACCGCCCATCTACTCCGGCTCGTTCCGGGCCCATCGAAGGGAAAGGACTCGCCCGGCCAGATCTCCTTCCGCCCTGAAGTCATCACCCACGCGTTTCACTCGCAGGGGGCTAGTCCCCACGGGTAGGCCAAGGCGAACACGTGTACGCGAGCCCCGAAGGAACGATACGAGACGCGCACGAGCGGCATCCGTCGGCGCGGCGCGCTCTCGAGATGCCACTGATCGGAAAGGGCTCCCTCGGACTCCACGGTCCCGACTGCTTCCTTCATCTTCCAGGAATGGAGCAGCGAGAAGCTCAGCCGTCGTTTCTATGCGCGCCGTCCAGCGCGCGTTCGACAAGAGCGCCACGACCGCGCCCCCATCGCGGTAGGCCAACACGATGCTCCGCACACCGGGCGTCACACCCGCGTGATGGGCAACGGCGCGCCCGTCCCAATCCTCGCCGACTCGAAAGCCGAAGCCAACGTGGTAACGGCCGATTCCCGCCATGCCCCCGTCGGATAGCTCCACCGGCTCGAGCGCCATCTCTATCGTAGACTTCGAGACCAGATCGCCGCCGAAAAACGCAACCCCGAAGCGAACGACATCGCGAGCAGAGGCACGCATCCCGGTAGCGCCCCAGACGTGACTTTGATCGTTTGGCGTGAGGAGCGTGATCGCGCCGGAGTCGTCCACGTCGTAGAGGGAGACCGATTTCGCCGGCAAGTGACGCACATCCTCGATGCCCGTCTCCAAAAGCCCTGCTGGCTCCAGCACCCACGTCTCGAGCGCCTCGCCATAGGATTTCTCTGTGACGGTAGTGATGACGGCGTTCATCAGAGCGAAGCCAAACGAGCTATAACTGTACGCCTCCCCCGGCGCGTTCAGGAGAGGATAATCCTTGAAGAATTCGAGAGCTTCGAAGATGTCCGGGTAATGGCGACCTTCGACATAGTCACTCGACGCATCGGCGTTCGTACCGCCGACGTCGATACCGATGCGCCTCATCTGCCCGTACTATATCAACGCGCAGGCAGAGCCCGCGTGGCAGCCCAGATACTATGCTACGATTTTAGTAGAGGCTCTTGACATTGCGACTTTTACTGATTGGCTGGCTCGCGCTGGCCCACATCGCTAGTGCCACACCGTATATCGAGCTCTATCGCGTCCAGCACCGGCCCGCGAGCGAGCTCGTAACAGTCGCCCAAGCCGCCCTCGGCGACCAAGGTGTCGTAACACTCGACGCGCGCACCGCGACCCTCATCTTGAACGGAACCCCGGCCAGCATTCGGCGCGCAATCGCTCTGCTGGAGCAGTTGGACCAGCCCCTCCGGTCCGTCGTGTTGAAGCATCAGCTTCGCACGGCGAGCGATCTCGATGCCCTCGACGTCCGCGTCGCCTGGAAGGCTTCGCTCGGCCCCATTCACATCGGAACGCTCCCCCTCGCGGGAAACGCACTCGCCGTATCGCTCGGCGCGCGCCGCACGAGCGAGCGCGTGACTGCCGGCTCCACTTTGCGCCTGCTCGAGGGCAGCACGGGGGCCATCGCGACTGGCACTGCGCTTCCGCTTTTGTTCCAGCCTCATTGGGGCACGGACGCCACCGAGCTCGTTTCCGTCGAGACGGGATTCGAGGCCAAAGCGACCGTCTTCGGGCCATCGGGTGATGAGCGCGTACGCTTGGAGCTCACGCCCTTCGCCGGGCGCGTGGGAGACCGCGGCGAGATCCAATATATCGCCGCGACGACGACGCTCGAGGTCCGTTCGGGCGAGACCGTTGTCTTGGGCGAGACGTCGAGCGCGTCGGACTCCGACACAGTCGACGTGCACGGGGTCGGCACCGAGCGCCGCCGTGAGCAGCAGATTCTTCTGATCTCTGTCGAGATCACGCAGTAGGCTGACGCAAAGGAAGCTCGATCGCGAACGTCGTGCATTTCCGACGTTCGCGTCATACGAAGACCGAGCGAAAATCGAGGTGATAGCCGAACGCGCGCGGCCCGACAAATTTGAATACGGATGTCTTTTTTCTTCGTGATATCGCCACCCGAGGAGTCTGCGATGGTGATGGTGGCGATCGAAGTCGCGGGATCGCCGACGAAGAAGATCTGGTCGTTCGCGGACAGGATGCTGGGGGATGCGCCCGCCACGATGTCGATCGTGCGGTCGTCCGCCGTGAAGGAGACGCCGTCGTCGAATATTTCGAGCTCTAGATTGTCGGCTGCCGAAGGAGCGGCGAAGTCCGTGAAGGCGAGATCGTCGATGGTGAGCTGGTCGCCGGCGCCGAAGTCCGAGGTGACGTCGATCACCACCGTCCTCCCGGAGTTTTCGTAGCTGACGGTGGTGCTCGCCTTTCCGGAAGCGCTCCCGCCGAGCGTCACCGTGAGCACGCTCGTGTCCCAGCTCATCTGAAAGCCCGCGGGGACGTGAATGCGGAGATCGTTGCTCCCGGTGATGACGGGGCTCGCCGGGTCATCCGTGATGGTCAGGGTGTTGGCCGTGGTCGCCGGGTCGCCCACCGTGAAGCTCTGATTCGCACCGGAGGTAAGCGTGACGTCCAAGATTCGGATGGACTTGGCGTCGCTATCCTCGGCCGAGCCGTTCTCGTCGATGTCCAGCTCGAGATTGTCCAGTGGGGAGCTCGCCGTGAAGCTCGTGAACGCCAGCCCGGAGACGGTGAACCAGTCGCCGTCATTGAAATCGGAGGTCGCTTGGAGAACGACTGTCTGATCCGAATCTCTATAGCTCACGGAGGACGATACGCTACCTGCCGCGGCCCCCCCGAGGGTCACGGTCGTGACGCTCGTATCCCAGATCATGTTGAAGCCTGTCGGGATTCGAATGCGCACGTCCTTTTTTTTCTTGATCACGGCGGGCGAAGCGTCAGCGATGGTGATGAGGGCCGCGGGCGGGGCGGGGTTCGAGACAAAGAACGTTTGGTCCCGGGCGGACAGGATACTGACGCTCGCGCCGGCCACGATGTCGATGGTCTTGTCGTTTTCGGCGGTGACGACACCGTCGTCGAAGACCTCGAGCTCGAGATTGTCGGTGATGGAGGGCGCGGCGAAATCCGCGAGTCGGAGGCTCAACACGGTCAGGATATCCCCGGCCGCAAAATTTGTCGTCACGTCGATGACGGCGGTCTTGCCGGAATCCTCGTAGGTCACCGCCGTGCTCGCTTTCCCGGAAGCGCTGCCTCCGAGGGTCACGGCGGTCACGGCCGTATCCCAGCTCATGTTGAAAGCCGACGGCACACGTAGACGAATGTCGTCATTGGCCGTGATGACCGGCGTCGACGCGTCATCGCTGACGGTGAGTGTGCTGGCGAAGATGGGCGAAGCGCCCACCGTGAAGCTCTGATTGGCTGCCGAAGAAAGAGTCACGTTCACGATGGCCACGGTTTTGTCGTCGAAAGCATCCCCGGCGCCGTTGTCGTCGACGTCGAGCTCCAGGTTGTCGATAGGCGACACGGCGGAGAAATTCGTGAACATCAGGTCGTCGATGGAGATCTGATCTCCCGCCAAAAAGTTCGTCGTGACATCCAGAACAACCGTCTGATCGCTGTCCTCGTAGCTGACGGAGGTAGCCACCGACCCGGCTGCGGGACCTCCAATCGTGACGGAGGTCACGCTCGTGTCCCACGTCATATTGAAGCCCGAAGGGATGCGGGTCCGGATGTCCTTCTTCTTGGTGATAGTCGCCGAGCCCGGGTCGTCGGTGACGACGAGCGTCGCGGCGGATCGCGGCGAGCTAGCGACGACGAAGACTTGGTCGTTCGCCGAGGAGAGGGTCTGGGCTTCGGAAGCTCCGGCGGTCAAGAGAACGCCCAGGGCGAATGGCCATAGGCGAACCGCGCTTGTCCCGAGCCAGTTTGTTAAGTTTGTCAACAACTCGTCCCACAGGACGCTTGCCAGGGGGGCTGGTGCGTTCATATCACCACATGGAGAATGCAAGCGACGTGCCGCACGAGGGACGAGAGGACGCAATTTATAAATCTAAACGGCTCAAGCTGTTGCAAGCTATGGAGAATACTTGCACTACCCCTCATTTGGGGGGATTGCGCGACAGGATGCGGGGGGCTCTCCCCACCCGCGTGGCGCTACCGCATCAGACGGGCGGGATCGCCGAAGAGGTGGTCGATGCGTTTCAGCTCGTCCGCAGTGTTTTTCCAATCGGTCGAATCCTGAATCGCTTCGGCTTTGTCCCTGTTCCGAATCGTGTACGACGGTCGATAGCGCGGAGGTATACCTGAACGCTTACGACACTGTGCCACTGGCTCGAGCGGGCATCGCTGGCTACTTTGTTTTCTTCAATGACGAGCGCCCGCACAAGGCGTTAGGCTATCAAACGCCCGCGAGCTTCTATGATGGGCTGGTCAACGAGGCTGCTTGAAGGATGATGACCAACACGAGCGACAGACTCTCTCCGCACTTTGTCAGGCTCGATCCAGAACTCGTTCCCGGAGGCTCCTTTCGGTCGCCTCCGGAAAACAATATTACGAAGATCAAAACGGAGTTTTTGACTGGGCAGGCTCCACCTTAGACGCACCCATTTTGGTCCAGTAAATGGGGTCCACCTCACTGTGAGGCTCGGAAACTTATGTGGAACTCCACATATCCGCTCCTGGGGGCTACGTTCGGTTCGAACGAGATCCTCACTAGCAGCCCGTTGAAAAAGTCGTATCCGGTCGCGATATTTCTCTGAAGACTCATTCGATGACGATGTAAAATTGCATCGCATGTCGATGAAGAAGAAAAAGAAAAGTTGCCAAGAGACTTTATGGATTCCACACGATGCGGTTGCGTCGAGTCCTGGTCATCCTTTTTATGAGGAACTCGAGCGGGTACTTCGAGAGGAAGAGTTTGACTCGTTTGTGGAGTCGAAATGCTCGCCGTATTACGCGAAGAAGCAAGGTCGGCCGAGCATACCGCCGGGTGTGTATTTTCGAATGCTGTTGATCGGCTACTTTGAGCGCATCGATTCAGAGCGCGGGATCTGCTGGCGGTGTTCGGACTCACTGTCTTTGCGCCAGTTTCTTGGCCTTGGAATGGAAGAGCGAACGCCGGACCATTCGTCGCTGTCTCGGATACGGAATCGACTTCCGCTGGAAGTTCACGAATCTGTATTTGGATGGGTGCTAGAAGTTCTAGCGTCGAGAGGGATGATAGATGGCAAGACACTGGGTGTGGACGCGACGACGCTGGAAGCGAATGCGGCGCTTCGGTCAATCGTTCGTCGAGACACGGGGGAAAGCTACGAATCGTATTTGAAGGAGCTTGCGCGCAAGAGTGGTATCGAAGAGCCGAGCCGAGCGGACATTGCAAAGTTGGACAAGAAGCGGCCAAAGAAAGGGTCGAACAAGGAGTGGGTGAATCCGAACGAGCCGGATGCGGAGATCATGAAAATGAAGAGCGGGGGCACGGATATGGCGCACAAAGCCGAGCATGCTGTGGACATGAGCGGGGAAGGTGCGGTAATTGCCGTGACGCTTCACGGAGGCGCGAAGGGTGACACAAAGAGCCTACCGGATACGCTGGAAAAAGCGCAGTCAAATCTGCAAGAGCTCGCGAACAACGCGGAATGTTGTGAACGAATACATGAAGACGCGGGTCGCGAAGTGGTCGGGGACAAGGGCTATCACGGCAACGACATCCTGGTTGAGCTGGTCGAACAAGAATACCGGAGCTACATTTCGGAGCCAGAGCGAGGTGGCCGCAAATGGAAGGACAAACAGGCCGAGCAAGCCGCCACCTACGCGAACCGACGTCGCATTCGCGGGACTCGAGGTAAGCGATTAATACGCCGTCGCGGCGAGTTACTCGAACGACCTTTCGCGCACTACCTCGAAGCGGGAGGCATGCGACGAACGCATTTGCGAAGACACGAAAATATACTCAAGCGCCTCCTCACGCACGTGGCCGGATTCAATCTCGGGATTCTGATGCGCAATCTCATCGGCAAGGCCACGCCGAAGGAATACGCGGAGCTCAACGCCAGTCTGATCGCTGCTTTATTGCGCTTCGTCTCGACCATAGCCGCACGTTTTGCCCCGCTGCAATCCATCGGGCGTCTCAACTTGGCCGTTCCGCCGAATCACATCTTCCTTGAACTTGCCCACCAAACTTTCTCCGTGAGCAGAATCTGGACTTTTTCACCGGGCTGCTAGGGTGCATCGAAGGAGCGGGTCGAGCGCGTCGAGGAAGTCCCACGTGCCGTCGCCGGGAAGCACGACGTGCCGCGGCGCAGGCGCCGTCCACTGGTGGTAGGCGAAGGACAGGAAATCCTTGATCACTGCGGGACGCGCTTCACCGAATCCGAAGTCGTCATAGATGGTGTCGATCGAAACGGCCGAGGCGAGAAGCCCTTGAGCTCTCCGGTGCTCGAGCAAGGCTGGAGGCGCGAGCCATGCGGATGTCCTTGCTGTGGAAGATGTTCTCGCTGGCCCAGAGATTGGTGGCTTGCTGTTCGAGGTAAGCTGACGATTGGAAGCGCCGTCGAAGCTCGGGAGGATCCCGTCACGGATGGCGTCGGCGCCGCGCTGACTGAGGTAGTTAACCTAGTGCGAGCGGGGATTGCTTCTGAAATGCCCCGCCCGCGATCCCCGAGAGGTGTAAGTCCTCGGCATCCCGTACGATCGAGATGAAATGATTGATGGCCGAGGCAGTGAAGGTACCCGTGCCCTCGGACGAGAGGTTGGTGGTCTGCGAGCCGAAGACGCCGTCGAAGTCGAGCACCCCGGAGTCCATCGCGATGGTGTTGACGACGTTGATGAGACCGTGGTTCGGCGGGTGCGAAGTCCGAGAGCACGTCGAGTGCGAAGGTCTGATCGAAATCCTCGAACGAAACCGTCGGGGAGACGAGAGCCTGAGCGCTGCCGCCGAGCACGGCCACGGCGTCTGCCACTCGCCTTGGAATCTCACGACCGTGTGTACCTTCCACCATACTCAGATCCACAACAAGCGCGTCGAAGTGAAAGGACGCGCACCACAAGATCTCGTATGGACTTTCCCGAAATTGATGCAGGCGGTGTTGGAACGTCGTCGCGACCGCCCGAGCATTTGGCTCGGCGAGTTGGACGTGCGCGAGTGTTCTCTCGAAACGCGCGCAGGTCCGAAAACGACCGCTACCTAGATCCTGCCACTGAGAATTGGAGGGGCCCGACCGATGATACCGGTCTGCCTGTGGAGCGTTTTTCCGCCTTCCCGAGTCGAGCCGGCCCCGCCAGATACAGAAGCAGCGGAAGCAGGAGGCAGTAAGCGCCGACCGACAACTCGAGCACGGCATAGGTCCATAGCGGCCGCCCGGAGCGATCGGAGCGACGGCCGAAGATCGCCGACCCCAGCGCCAGACCACCCATGAAGACGGCGCGCACCGCTGCCTGTGCGTAGGCCGTGGCGCCGATCAGGCGGACGAGAAGCTTCGCCCAGACGACTTCGTGCATGAGGGCGGCCACGCCGCCCAGGAAGAACGCGGCGAGCACGCGCCGCGCCGTCGCACCCGAATCGCTATTTCGCGTTCGTGCCCGGGTTTTCTTTTGTTTCACAGGACTCCGAGGCTCGTACGAGCTCACGTTTGTCGAGGTTGTCGTCTTTTCTTAATCTTCCGGGATTCTCCGCAAAGCTTCAAGGCGGCGCTTTGTCGTAGGCTAGATTGACACCTCGCTCTTGCGCGACTAACGTGGCCTCCTATGGCGGCGAGCAAGGGCGAGGACGGGCTCAAGCGCGAGCTCGGCTCCTTTCAGCAAGGGATGATTGCCATCGGCGGCATCATCGGGGTCGGCTTGTTTCTCGGAAGCGGCGCCACGATTGGCTTGGCCGGGCCAGGCGTCATCGTCACGTACGTCCTCGGAGCGATCGTCGCGCTCGCGATGGGCCTCGTGCTCGCTGAGATGGCCATCGTCCACCCCGTCGCGGGCGCTTTCGGCGTCTATGCCGACGAATATGTCGGCGCGTGGGCAGGGTTTTTGACGCGACTCACTTATTGGTTCGCAGAGGCTCTCGCGCTTGGCGCGCTCGTGACGGCCGTCGGTGTTTACTTCGGCTATTGGTTTCCGGCGATACCGAGCTGGATCTTCATGCTCGTTGCGGCGGCCGTGGCCGTAGCGCTCAACGCGCTCGACGTGGGCCGCTTCGGGTTTCTCGATTCCGCGTTCTCCGTCATCAAAGTCGCCGCGATCCTGTTGTTCATCGTGCTCGGCGCCTTCATCGTGCTCGGAGAAGGCTTCGACAACCTCACGAGCTCAGGCGGATTCTTCCCGAACGGAGCCACCGGCATAGGCCTCGCGCTCACGCTCGTTCTCGCGAGCTTTCTCGGCGTCGAAGCGGTGTCGATCACCGCGGCGGAGGCCACCGATCCCGCACGCACGATACCGCGCGCGCTCGTCGGGCTCGTAGGGACGCTCATCGTTCTTTACGTCGTCTCGATGCTCATCATCGTCACCGTAACGCCGTGGCGTACTGTCGCCGAGACTAGCGGCACGCTCACCGGGAGCCCCTTCGTCAAAGTGTTCACCCAATCCGGCATCCCTTCGGCGGGAAGCGTGATGAACGTCATCGTCATCTCGACCGCGCTGACGGCCGTCATCAGCCATCTTTATCTCGCGACGCGCATGCTGTACTCCCTCGCGCGGGAGGGCTATGCGCCCGCGGCTCTCAGCGTGGTCGATAGCCGCGGCGTTCCGATGCGAGCGCTCGCCGGCTCCACTTTGGGATTGCTGCTCGCGGTCGCGCTCGCGGCCCATGGCGAGCAGGCGTTTCTGCCGCTCTACGGAACGGGCGTCGCCGCGCTCCTCTCGATTTGGATTCTGATATTTTTCTGCCATGCTCGATTTCGCGCGCGGCTCACCGAGGCCGAGATCGCAGCACTTCCCCTGCGCGTCCCGGGCCATCCGACCCCTTCCATCATCGCATCCGTTATTATTCTCGCTGCGCTCGCGACCACGCCGTGGGTCGCCGGGCTCACTTGGACCGTGCCGATGTTCCTCGTATGGCTCGTTTTGGCGGGCAGCTTCTACGCACTCTGGTCCCGGAGGAAATGAGATGACCGCTGCCGTATATTTTCAACCGCGCCGCCTGGGACATGCGAACTTGTGGGTGGAGAACTTGTCGCGCTCGCAATCGTTCTACAACGCAGTCTGCGGCCTCACGGTGGAGTTTTGGGAGCCGGACCTCGTCGCGAGTTTTCTCGGCACAGGCAACACGCCCCACGATCTCGGTATGATCGAGACGACGGGCGGGAAAGCGCGCTATGGCCGCAACGGGTTGCTACAGATCCCGGAAGGCGTCGGCGCCGAGGTCGGCTTGGGGCATCTCGCGTGGGAGCTCGAGAACGAGGCAGAGCTCGTGGACGCCTATCGCCGAGCGCGCGACGCCAAGGTCCCGTTGGAAATGACCGTCGACCATCAAGTGGCCCACAGCGTCTATCTCTACGATCCCGACGGAAACTCCATGGAGTATTACTGCGACACTGTGAAGGATTGGCGCACGATCTTGCACGGCGAGATGGAGCTCATCACGAGCGCCTGGGACCCTGACCACCCGGACGGACCTGACGGGAATCAACCTTCTTCCGATCCGCTCTACGACGCGAACCCCGAAATCCGAACCGTAGACGATGCGCCCGTGCACCCGCGACGGGTAACGCACGCGGTTCTCGTCACGCAGAAGCTCGAGCAGCTCGTCAAGTTCTACACGAGCGTCGGCGGCCTCACTGAAGTCGACCGTGGTGCCGGCATCGCCTACTTGCGCGGACGTCTGAGCCACTACCCCTACCACTTGGTAATTTGTGAAAAGCAAGACAGCGAAGGCAGCGGCTACCATCACATCTCCTTCGAGCTCGAATCCGTGGACGCGGTGGCGGCGGCGGAAAAAGCGCTCGAGAGCCGCGACATCCCGATGGAGCTTCACGTCGACAACGCGACCAAGCGAAGCTTCTACCTCCGCGACCCCGACGGCCTTCTCTCGGAGTATTACTATCGACGCAGGGCGGAACTTGACGATTTGAGTGACGAGCCGCCGCGCATACGCCCGTTCCTGGTATAGCTCGAAGAGCCGCGAAGTCATCGCCGAGAATGTGGCGGCGGACCCATCGAGCACCGAGCATGGAGTCTGACAGCTCGTGACTCGCTCGCGGTACAATGACGTCCCATTTGACGGATTGAGGTGCACGAATGCGAACAGTGCGTTTGACGGTGGCCGCGATCGTCGCGGCCACGATGATGACGATGTCCTGGACGACGAGCCTCGGGGCTCAGACGCTTCCCGAGCCGGAGGATTTTGCCGGTTTCGAGATTGGCTCGGACGGCAATCTCGTTCGCTGGGAACGCATCGTCGATTACATGAAGCAAGCGGGTGCCGCGAGCAAGCGCATCCTGACCGAAGAGGTCGGAAAAACGACGCTAGGAAATCCGTTCTTGGTGATGACGATCAGCTCGCCAAGGATTATGAACCGCTTGAATCAGGTCAAAGCTCGCCAGCGACGCATCGCCTTTCCCGGGGAGCTGACGCCGGCCGAAACACGACGCCTCGTACAGGTTCCTCCGGCAGTGGTGCTGATCACGCTCAACATCCACTCCACCGAGATCGGCTCGTCGCAGATGGCGCTCGAGCTCGTGTATCGCCTGGCCACGGAGGACTCCGAGTGGGTGGACCACGTCCTCGAGAACGTCGTCTTCCTCCTCATCCCTTCCATGAATCCCGACGGTCAAATCATGGTGACCGACTGGTACAACGAGACGAAGGACACGGACAACGCCGGCGCCAGCATGCCCTGGATCTACCATCACTATACGGGGCACGACAATAATCGCGACGGCTTCATGATCACGCAGAAAGAAAGCCGTTATTTGACGAACGTGCTCTATCGAGACTGGTTTCCACAAGTCTTCCTCGACGAGCACCAGATGGGGCAGAGCAACGCGCGCATCTTCGTGCCGCCCTGGACCAATCCGATCAACCCGAACGTGGATCCGATCATCTGGGGCGAGAACGGCCTGCTCGGCTACGCGATGTTCTCAGCGCTTCACGAGGCGGGCAAAACCGGCATCATCAACGACGTGACCTATACGAGCTGGTGGCGTGGCGGTTTCGCCATGGATGCGTGGTGGCACAACACGGTCGGACTCCTGACCGAAGTGGCGAGCGTACGCGTGGCCACCCCCACGGAGCAGGAAATGGCGAAGCTCGGCGTGCCGGCCAAAGGACCGCCGCCGAGTCGCGAGGAGATGCGTCGCTTGCAAAACGAAAATCCCAACAGGACACTGGACGCCCCGCGCGATGTGATGCCGCGGAACAACTACCCGCAGCCTTGGCTCGGTGGCAAGTGGACCCTCAGAGACATCGTCGACTACGAGCTCATCATTACTTACGCGTTGCTCGAATCCATCGCCAATAACCGGACGACCCTCATCGCGAATCAAATCAAGATGGGCCGGCGCGCGATCGAGAAAGGAAAGACCGAAAAGCCTCACGCTTTTGTCTTTCCCGCCGAGCAGCACGATCCAGGCGCGACAGCCCAACTTCTGGAAGTGCTGCATTATGCGGGACTCGACATCCACAAAGCTTCGGAGTCTTTCGAAGCCGGAGGAGAGACTTTCTCCGCGGGCTCTCATGTGGTGCTCATGGCGCAACCTTTTCGCGCCTATGCGAAGGACTTGCTGGAAATCCAGAACCACCCCACGCCGTCCGACTACCCGCCGGGAACGATGCGGGATCAACCTTACGACGTCACCGGATGGACGGCGCCGCTGCAAATGGGTGTGAAGGCCGAGTCGATCGATGACGCGTTCGAGGCAAAGCTAATCAAGCTTTCGAGTATCGCGCCTCCGCTGGGCACTCTCGAGGCGACCGGCTCGGGTGGATTCGGCTTCGTGATCTCCCCTGAGCCCAATACCAAGTCGACGGCCACCAATCGGCTTCTGAAAGCCGGCGCTACGCTGTCTTGGATTGACGAAGCGATCGACGTTTCCGGAGGGCGCTACCCGGCAGGCAGCCTACTTGTCGAAGACGTGAGCGCCGAGACGGTGACGGAAACGGTACGCAGCCTGGGCTTGCACGGCGTCGAGCTACCTCAGGCGCTCGACGCGCCGCGGCGACGCTTGCGGACGCCGCGCGTCGCCCTGTATCAACCGTGGACGGCTTCAATGGACGAAGGTTGGACGCGCTGGATTCTCGAGCAGCATGAGTTCGTTTTCGAGACGATCCATAACGCCGATCTTCAATCGGGAAAGCTCGGCGAGCGCTTCGACGCGATCGTATTCCCGGGCGATCGAACGGGAAAACAGCTCCTCGAAGGGAACACGTCCAAAGTGACAGCGGAAGAATACAAAGGGGGCATCGAGACATCGGGTCTCGACGCACTCGAGACCTTCGTGCGTGAAGGAGGCAGCCTCGTTCTCATGGATCGTGCCACCTCCCTGGCCGTCGACAACTGGCCCGTGCCGCTGCAGAACGCTTTGAAGGGGCTGAGCCGAGAAGAATTCTCGGCTCCCGGATCGCTGCTCGAGATCCAAGTCGATTCCCGCCACCCGGTCGCTTACGGCATGCCGACGACGGCAACCGCGAATTTCAACGGGAGTGCGGCCTTCGATATGGCGCCCGGTTTCAGCTACACCGATATATCGGTCATCGCGCGCTATCCCAGTCGGAATCCGCTTCAAAGCGGCTGGATCCACGGCCACGAGCAGCTACATCAGCGCATCGCGGCGGCCGAAGTCCGATTCGATCGCGGCCGCATCGTGTTGATCGGTTTTCGGCCCCAGTTCAGAGCTCAATCCCTCAACACTTACAAGCTGTTGTTCAACGCCATCCACGCTTCGGCCCTGGATGATGGAACGGCCTCGGGGAAAGCAACGGATTCCGGACAACCTTGAGGCGCTTCACGTTCACGACAGGCCTCAACAGGAACGTCGGCGACCTCGTGGCGATTGAGCGCGATCGAGCAGAGAGGATAGAATCCGTCGCGGAGGAGAAGCGATGACGCGTGAAATGTTCCCTTTCGTTCTCATGCTTGCGGTTGTTCCCGCGGGCGTTGTTGCTCAAGATTCGACCAAAGTCGCGACCCACATCAGCGCCGCCGAAGTGCTAGCGACGATCGAAGCGGCGCCCGAGGGACGCGTCAGCGATCAGCAAATTCGCCATATCGATGCCGGGGAGGGCTATTTGGGCGCCGGTATTGTGCAGCGTCCCCCGAAAGCCGCGGGCACAGCTATCGTCGGCATCCAACACCACAAGCAGTCCGAGGTCTATCGGGTGGTGTCCGGCTCTGGCACACTCGTGACGTCGAGCGCCATGGTGGACTCGAGGCCGCTCGATCCCAATGGACAAACCGTCCTCACGCTCACCGGCCCGAGCTCGGTCGGCACCATCGAAGGCGGCCAGAGCCGCAAGATCTCTGCCGGGGACCTCATCATACCGGCGGACGTCGCGCATGGCTTCAGCGAGATCACCGAGACCATCACTTATCTAGTGGTGCGGATCGATCCCGAAGGTCTCGTGAAGCTCAAGTGAAAACAAGAGAAAAGTAAAAATCAATAATAAGAAAAAGCGCAACGGTAGAACCTGTTTCTTTCCTTTTTTCCTTTGCGTCTTTGCGCCTTTGCGCCTTTGCGCCTTTGCATTACGCTTTTCTTAATATTGATCCTAGCTCTCTAGCTCGAGGCGAAAGAGCTTGACCGCGTTCTCGGCGACGAGCTTTTCTTGATCGGCCGGCTCCACGCCGTCGAGAAGCTTCAGAAGCGTCTCGCCCGTTTCGGCGCCGAGGGAAATCGTGTGGGGAAAGTCGGATCCCCAAACGACCTGGCCGGCTCCGAGCTCGGAGATGGCGGGAACGCCCGCCGGCTCGTCGATGAGACCGTGCCACACACGCGTCTTGAGATAGTCGCTTGCTTTCATTTGAAGCTTGGGAAGCTGCAGCCTGTTGGAGTAGACGCCCTGCACCATATCGATGCGCCGCATGAAATTCGGTATCCAGGAAAGCTCGAGCTCCGCGGTCACGACGTCGAGCCGCGGAAAGCGATCGAGGATTGTCCCGAAAATGAAATCCGTCGCGAGCACGTGCGGGATCTCCTCCCACGTGTCGAGAAACATATTAGGGCCTTCTTCCCACTCACGGACGGTGTGGCACGCCATCGGGTCGGGGATGCGACCGGTAACGATATGCAGCGTGATGGGGAGCTCCATTTCTTCGGTGCGCGCCCAAAACGGATCGTAGATTTTGTCGCGATATGGCGGGCACCCCTCGGGAGGCGCGGCGTGGATCATCGGCGTGCGGAACCCCATCTTCGCAACGCGCTCGAGCTCCTCGACAGCCCAACCGACGTCGTCCATCGGGATCATCGCGGAGCCGATGAGACGCTTGGGGTCATGTGCGATGAACTCAGCCAGCCAATCGTTGTAAACACGAGACGCCGCGCGCACGACGTGGCGATAGTCGGTCCGGTTGCTCGAGTGCAAGATCGATAGACCGAGCGTCGGATAGAGCACCTCGGCCTCGATGCCGGTCTTCTGCTGAAACGTGACCCGCGCCGCGGGATCGTGCCCCGCATCCTGTGTTCCCGACTGCGCCGCTTTCTCCTGCTGCTCTTGAAAGCGCGTATATTGTTTCCCGGTGAAAAAGAACGGCCCTTTGTGCCCCCGGTACTCTTCGACGACCCGGGGCGTCTCGTCCCCATACTTGTCGCCGATCGTTTTGATCCAGAGGTCCGACGGCTCGAGCGTGTGCGAGTCCGCACTGATGATACGTGGCAACGTCATGCGCGGATGATATCGCAGTAGCGATCGCTAAGCCGGCGGCGGGAAGCGGTCCTTGAACGTGAACGCTTCTGCGGTAGGGCCGTTCGCCTCGAGAAGCTCCAGCTTGCGCTTCGCGTCCTCGACGCTCGGGACCGAGCCTGCCGCGATCCACCACAACGTGAGCTGCGTGCTCCCGGGCTCGAACCATTTCCCCCGGTCGCGGAGCAAGGACGCGTGGCGGCCGCGATAGCTGAACTGGCGAAGCGCTTCGAGGCTCTCCCAAACCGACATGTTGACCAGGATCCGCTCGTCATCGAAAGCGTGGATGTCTGTGGCCGCGTTGCCGGACTCGTCGGCGAGACGCCACACGAATCCCGGGCTTTCATCCGCGAGCGCGTTGACCTGCTCGAGCTGGGAAACAAACCCCTCCATCACGGGGTCGTCCAAAGAAGCTACCGCCCGTGCCGTGTTGATTTGCGCGAGGTGGAAACCGTTGTCACTCATAAAGAGAGGATGCCTCGAAGAGGCCCAAATGTCTTGTACGCACAGAAGCTCTTGGAACCACTGAAGCGCTCATCGGTCGATGACCAACGGCGTGGAGATACCTTACTTCAATCAGCACGACGCTATCGATGGGCAGGTCCGAGAATCGGTCGACCGCCCCGGTACCCGGCCACAGGATCTCGAGCGCTTTGATCTTCGCAGCCTGGCCCAGACCTATCTCCAGCTGGAGGCTCGAGCCCCCGAAGCTTCAGTGACCGAGACGAACTCGGGATCTGGGGCGTTAGCCACCGAGGGCCTTAGAGAGCCATTCGGTACCTGAGCCCCATAAAGTCGCTCCGCGAGCAGGATGCGAAGCTCTTTGTCCGAGCGCTCGGGGTGGATGCGAGCAAGCTCGCTCGAGACGAGTTGACGTAACGACCGATTCAAGTCGTCAACCATTCGTAGCTTGCGCCAGGGTGGGCGGCCCGCAGGAGCTCGAGAAGGACTTTCTGCGCGTCGCGGCTCGTGTCCGTCACCTTCGGTGTTCGCGTCACCGACATAGCCAATCCTACACCTCGATGGCGGTGCGCCGTCAATCCCTCGATGTCGAGACTGCAAAGCGATGGGACTGGAGCCGCTCCCTCCGTACTGGGTATGAAATCGTAAAGCTTTGGAGCTCGAACCGGAGCCAGGCTCTGCGAGCCTCCACTACAATCTGGCCGTCGCGCTCGCGGCGAGTGGCGACCTCGGGGGCGCCTGGGAGCAGGTGCACGCCGCGCAAAGTCTGGGGCACGCGGTTCCAAACGACTTTCTCGCAGCGCTTACGCAGAGAATGCCGGAGCCCCGACCGAATTGAGACCCGTTCGCGCCTAAAGGGCCGTGCTTCGGAACTGGCCAGGCGTTTGGCCGGTTTGCTTCTTGAACACACGCGAGAGATGGGACTGGTCGCTGAAGCCAGCCTCGAGCGAAATTTCGGAAATCGGCCGCGCCGTCTCTTGCAAGCACGCCATCGCGTGCCGGACGCGAAGGGCTCGGATCTGCTCGCCGACGGTCGCGCCGTAATGTGCCCGAAAGCGCGCGGCGAGATGGACCGGATGAACCCCCGCACCTTCAGCGTAGTCCTTCAAAGTCCACGGCTTTGGGTACTCAGCTTCAATGCGCTCGCGGACTTCGACGAGCCATCGCGGCGGATCTCCCGCTCTTTTCGAGCGGTGCATTTTTGTGAACAAGTCGAAGACGAGCCCTTCGAGCACCAGAGGTGTCATCTCGTCCCGCTCTGAAAGCTCTGCACCGACGCGCTCCGCGACCGCGTGACACTGCGCCGAGCGCACGCTATAGGGAGCGTCGACGTCGAAGCCGGCGCTTCTCAGCATTTCGAGCCCGGCCTTCCTCAGCTCGATCGTCACGGTACGAGCACCCCGGTCCCCAAAGCGCAGCCGCGGCCGGTCTTCGGGTGGTCGGTACACCAACATCCGAAGCTTCGTAGCTCATGCTCTTCTCCTGCATACCGCCCGCGAGAAAAACGCACAGCCTCCCGGCTACCCGCTCCGGCCAGGGGCAAGTGTAGCTGGGCGCAAAGGACCTCAGATGCACGTGAAATCCGGACAGCGTCAAGCTCTTTAGCGTCTCCATGGGTCCAATGTAGCCCGTCCGCGGGCACACGGCTCGACGTTATTTTGCTGCTATGCTGGTGAACCATGCGCATTCTTTATGGAGTCGTCGGTGAGGGTATGGGTCACGCGACGCGAAGCGCTGTCGTGTTGTCGCATTTGCTCGCACGTGGCCACGAGCTACGCGTCGTCGTTTCCGGGCGCGCGCACGGTTTTCTCGCCGAGCGCTTTCGCCACGAGGACTCTCTAACGCTCGACGAGATTCATGGGCTCACGCTGAGATATTTCGGCAACCGGCTCGATCGCGCAGGAAGCCTGTTTTGGAACCTCCGCAAGATGCCCAAGGCCGTGCGTAAGAACATCAAAGTCTATCGGAAAGTCGCCGAGGACAAGTTTCGGCCCGAGCTCGTGATCAGCGACTTCGAGTCCTTCGCCGCACTCTACGGCCTCAACCATCGCCTTCCGGTCGTGAGCATCGACAACATGCAAATCCTGAATCGATGCAGACACGAAAAAGGGCTCAAGAAACGTCTGAGCTTCGATTTTCGCCTAGCGCGGCTTGCCGTCAAAACCAAAGTGCCAAAGGCCTATCACTATCTCGTCTCGACGTTTTTCTACCCGCCCGTCCGTCGAAAATTCACGACCCTCGTGCCGCCCATCCTGCGAGACGAAATCGTTGGCGCCAAACGGGAGCCTGGCGAGCACGTCGTCGTTTATCAACGAGCGGTGAACCAGGACGCGCTGGTCAAAATACTCAAGACGCTTCCCTACACGTTCGAAGTCTACGGCACCGACAAGAACGAGACGGACAGCAACGTCACCCTGCACGCCTTTTCGGGCACAGACTTCCTCGAAGACCTCAAAACGGCGCGCGCGGTCGTCGCCGGAGGTGGGTTCTCGCTCATGAGCGAAGCGGTCAGCTTGCGCATTCCGATGCTCGCCGTCCCTATCGAAAATCAATACGAGCAGGAGCTCAACGCGCGCTATCTCGAGAAGCTCGGCTATGGCCGCTGGTCCCGAAAGCTGACTTCGGATGCTATCGACGGCTTCCTGAAAGATACCGACGCTTGCGCCGAGGCGCTCCGGAGGTACGAGCGCGAGGACAACGCAAAGCTTTTCGCCTGCCTCGATGAAATCGTCGAGAAGGTGGCCGCAGCCGAGAAGAGGCCGGAGAAGCTCGCCGCGGGAAGGGATGCGTGAACTGGCCCTTTCTCTTCTTCGTAGTCGTCGCGGCTTTCCTCTTCGCGAAGATCGAGGTCGAGATCGAAGGCCGGCACGGATGGGCCGAGAATCTTCCGACGTGGCGCGTCGAGCATCACTTTCTGCTCGACTGGTTCTTCGGCGGCCGCTCGCTCACCGGCTATCACACCTGGACGTTCATCTTCGTCCTGTTTTTGTTCCATCTGCCGTTCTTCTGGACAGGAACATGGAGTCTCGTCGACGAGCTGCACATTTTCGGCGGCTATCTGCTCTTTTGGGTCCTCGAAGACATGCTGTGGTTCGTCTTGAACCCACATTACGGCTGGAAGAAGTTCACGAAAGAGAACGTGCCGTGGCACAAACGCTGGGCCCTCGGCGTCCCCGTGGACTATTGGGCCGCCGGAGCCCTGGCGATCGTGCTGTTGGTGGTGCCTACTTCGTGAGCTCGCGGTGCACGCCTTCGATGTTCATGTCGAAGTGCTCCTCGTAGCGCGTCCAGTCCGTGTACTCCGCGAGCTCCAGCGATTCCTGCATCTGCTCGAGCGTCTGGCCGTTGTCGATGCCGTCTTGAACGGCCGCGATGAGCGCCGTCATGTAGCCGATATATTCTCCGACATTCTCTTTGTTTCCTGTCGGTCCGTGCCCGGGTGCAAGAATCTCGAAGTCGAGCTCCTCCATTTTCTCGAGGACAGCGAGCCACTCGTGTGGATTGGACCCGGACATGTTGCGCCATGGAACGACACGAACGCCGACGGCATCCACCATGAACGCGACGCCGCGCTCGGGAACGTGAACAATGATGTTGCTCTCCGTCTCGGAAGGTCCCGGGAACATCAAGCGAACTTCCAGATCGTCCAGAAAGAGTGAAGTCTCTTCGGCAAAAGTGATGTGGGGCGCGAGGATGTCCCCTTGTATGTGATCGAGCACGCCTTGATGCGCGACGATCGTGACATCTTCGCCGAACGCAGCGCCGCCGGAGACGTGGTCGGCGTGATGGTGGCTGTAGACGAGATACTTGATGGGCGCCTGACTTATCTTTCGGATCTCCTCTACGTAGCGCGGCGCGGCCTCCACCGATTGCGGATCGGTCGCGAGAATGGCGCTGTCGGTGACGACGAAGAGCGAACGATGCGCGTTGTGGGCAAAGAGATAGACGTTGTCCGCTAGCTTCTCGACTTCGATCCTCGGTGCCTCTTGAAGGGCGAAAGCTGCGCCCGCGAGCATCGTCAAGAGAACCAGCATTATTGTACGCGGCATGACCTAACCTCCCTGTTCGTTCGCGGATAGTAAGGCGGGCGGTCCGCCGGACGCAAACCCGTGATCTTGATAAGATGGCGCCCATGTTGGGACTCATTTAATGCTTAATGCTCGCTCTCTCTACGTTCGCTCGCCCAGCGTTCTCCGGCCCGTTCGGGCCGGGCTCGCTCCGCTCGCGCAGGCGACCGTATTTTTCGTGAGCCTGCCCGCGCTCGCCCTCGCTCAACCCGCGCCTCTGAAAGTCGCCGCCGATGTCGGCTTCGCGCCGCACGCGATGGCGCTCCCGGACGGCTCCACCGAAGGCTTCAATATCGACCTCGCCGCGGAGATCGCCAGACGTCTCGGCCGACCGGGCTACGAGATCGTGGACTCCGAGTGGTCCGGCATGTTCGCCGGGCTCGGCGCAAAAAAGTTCGAGTTCGTCATCGCCCCTACGACCGCGACGCCCGAACGAGCCCGCATGGTGCTCTTCACCGAAGGCTATCTCGACACCGACTACACGTTTCTGATTGGGAAGCGCTCGCCCGAGATCACATCGCTCGAGAATTTGCGGGGAAAAGCGATCGCGGTCAATAACGGCTCCGCCTATGACGTGTGGGCGACGAACAACGCCGCAAAATACGGCTTCGAGGTGCAGCGCTACGGAAAAAACGCTGACGCAATCCAGGCCGTGTTGACGAGGCGCGCTCATGCCAACCTTGCCGCGCATTCGGTCGTGAGCTGGGCCGCGCAGAAGAACCCGCTCGTGAAGACGAGCTACACGATCCATTCGGGCCGGGCCTTCGCGATGGCCTTTCGCAAGGAAGACGCCGCCTATCGCAATCGAGTGGAAGAAATCCTGGAATGCATGAAGCTGGACGGGACTCTCGCGGGCATCCATAAAAAGTGGCTCGGGGAAGCGCCGGCCGAAGGCTCGGCAGCCGCGACCGTCTACGAAGGCTACGGCACTCCCGATCTGGACGGCTTCGATCCCACGCCTCACGAAGCGACGTGCCGCTGAACGACGTCATCCTTCACATCGAAGGACTCCGCAAATCCTTCGGAAGTGTCGAAGTCCTCAAGGGCGTCGACCTCGAGCTCTCGCGAAAAGAGATGCTCTTCCTCATCGGCCCCTCGGGCTCGGGCAAGAGCACGCTTTTGCGTTGCTGCAATCGGCTGGAAGAGCCGTCCTCCGGCGTGATCTCGTTCGACGGCGAGAACATCTTGAGCGCCGAGACCGACGTGAACCGATTGCGCCAAAAAATGGGCATGGTGTTCCAGTCGTTCAACCTCTATCCGCACATGACGGCGCTCGGCAACGTGACGCTCGCGCTTCGCAAAGTGCTCGAGCGGCCAAAGCGCGAGGCCGAGGAAGCGGGACGGGCCGCGCTCGAGCAAGTTGGGCTCGTCGACAAAGCAGATGCTTACCCGAACGAGCTCTCCGGAGGCCAGAAGCAACGGGTCGCGATCGCGCGAGCCCTCGCGCTCGAGCCGCGGACGCTCCTCATGGACGAGCCGACGAGCTCACTCGATCCAGAGCTCGTGGGAAGCGTGCTGAAGGTCATCCGTGAGCTGCGCGCGTCGGGGATGACCATGCTCATCGTCAGTCACGAGATGGCCTTTGCCCGTGAAGCCGCCGACCGCGTCTTGTTCATGGATGCGGGCGAGATCGTCGAGCAAGGTGACCCGGAATCGCTCTTCACCAAACCGCGCGAAGCGCGCACGCGCGCCTTTCTCGAACGTTTTCAAAGCTAATGGGATCGCTCGCCGACAGTTTCTTCAACGCGGAGATTCTGGCGCAAGCGCTGCCGGCGGTCAGGGCGGGACTCTGGGTAACGCTGCAGATGACGCTCGCCATCATCCCGACAGGCATCACTCTCGGCCTTGCACTCGCGCTCGTGCGCGTGCGCCGCATCGGCCTTCTCAATGTCCTGATCGTCATCTTCGTGGACGTGTTCCGCGCGCTCCCACCCCTCGTCATCTTGATCGTCCTCTACTTCGCGCTCCCTTATCTCGACATCCAACTATCGGGATTCACCGCCGCGTGGCTCGGACTGAGCCTCGTCCTCGCAGCCTTTTCCGAAGAGATCTTCTGGGCCGGCATCTTGTCCGTCGACGAGGGTCAGTGGGAAGCCGCGCGCGCGACGGGGCTCACCTCGAGCGCGACGCTCGTCTACGTCGTCCTGCCTCAAGCGGTTCGCCTCGCCATTGCGCCGCTCACGAACCGCGCGATCGCCATCGGCAAGGGAACGGCCCTCGCCTCCGTCATCGCCGTACCCGAGATCCTCAATCAAGCAACGAGCATCCAAGCGCAAACCGCCAACCCGTCGCCGCTGACGCTCGCGGCAATGGCCTACCTCGTGCTCTTTCTTCCTCTCGTAGTGGCGAGCCGATGGGTGGAATCGCGCTTTGGCTGGAGGCACTGAACATTAATGGAATCTCTCATCGAGAGCTTCTTCAATCCCGAGGTCATGATGGCGAGCCTTCCCTACTTGGTTCGTGGGCTCGTCATGACGCTTCAGCTCTCGGCCATCGTCATCCCGACAGGCGTCGTCAGCGGCGCGGTGCTCGCGATGCTCTTCAGCTCGCGCAAGCGATGGCTTCGCGCTCTCCTCATCGTCTATGTCGATTTCTTCCGCGCTTTCCCGCCTCTCGTCCTTGTCATCTTTGTGTTCTACGGGCTTCCTCATCTCGGGATCGAGATTTCGAATCTCGCCGCCGTGAGCCTCGCTTTCGTCTTGAACACGTCGAGCTTCTATGGAGAGATTTTTCGCGCGGGCATCGAGAGCATTCCCATCGGACAGTGGGAAGCGGCGCGCTCGACAGGGCTCTCCTCCTTCCAAACAATGACCTATGTCGTCTTGCCACAAGCCACGCGCAACGTGCTTCCCGACCTCGTGAGCAATACGCTCGAAGTGGTGAAGCTCACGTCGCTCGCGAGCGTCGTCGCACTTCCAGAGCTCTTGCGGATGGCACGCATTGCGCAAGGCGTTACCTTCAACCCCACTCCCCTCGTGATGGCCGCGCTCGTTTACCTCGCGCTGCTCTGGCCCCTCGTGCGGCTCTTGAGCACGATGGAGCGCCGTTTGGCCGCGCCCGTTTGAGTTAGAATCATCCCATGGAAGATATCGTTTCGCTCTTGGCCCAGCCGGAAACGACGGTCGCGGTCGTCGGCGCCACGGACAACTCGGGCAAATACGGCTACGTCATCTATCGGGACCTCAAGCGCAAGGGTTACACCATCTATCCCGTCAACCCGAATCGTTCAGAAATCGACGGAGACAAGGCTTATTCGAGGCTGGCGGAGATTCCAGAGAAGACGACGATCGTGAACATCGTCGTGCCGCCCTCCGTGACGATCCAAATCCTGGAAGAGAGCCTTGCGCTGGATCTAATGAATATCTGGCTCCAACCCGGCGCTGAGAGTCCGGAAGCGATGGCCTTCCTGCAGGAGCACGATTTCAACTACCTCGCCAACGCGTGCATCATGATCGAAAGCCGTCTTGCGGTTCGGTGACCGTGACCGTGAAACCTGAAATTTGAAGCCCATCGTCGTCGTCAATCCCAACTCGACCGAGGAAGTCACGCGCGGCATCGACCGCGCGCTCGACCCGCTTCGGCTCGAAGGCGGTCCGCCGTTCGACTGCGTAACGTTGAAACAAGGTCCGCCCGAAATCGAGTCCCAAGCTGACGCCGATGCCGTCGTTGCGCCACTCTGTGAGTTGATCCGATCCCGCGACGACTCCGCGAGTGCGTTCATCATCGCGTGCTACAGCGATCCCGGATTGCACGCGGCGCGCGAGACAACGTCGAAGCCCGTTCTCGGGATTGCCGAGAGCGCCATGGTTATCGCCCTCACCCGCGGCGAGCGCTTCGGCATCATCTCGATTCTCGACGCGTCGATCCCACGTCACCAGCGCGCGGTGCGCGCCGCGGGTCTCACCGCTCGTTTCGCCGGCGACGTGGCGATAGGCGTAGGGGTGGTCGATCTCGCCGGCGAAGACGAGGTCTTCGAAAAACTCGTAGCCGCTGGCCGCCGCTTGAGTGACGAGTACGGCGCGAACGTGCTGATCCTCGGTTGCGCCGGGATGGCGCGCTATCGGGAGCGGCTCGAGGACACGCTCGGCTTGCCCGTCATCGATCCCACACAAGCCGCCGCCATCCTTGCCATCGGCGCGGTTCGGCTAGTCTAAAATTGCCCCGACGCATTCGCTCTCGAGCGAGCCAACGGGCCAAGCTGGCCTCATGAAGAAGCGATATTTCTGGCAAGTCGACGCGTTCTCCAAGAATCGCTATTACGGCAACCCCGCGGCCGTCGTCTTCGACGCTGAGGGACTCTCGCAGGAAACGATGCAGCGCATCGCCCGCGAGATGAATCTCTCCGAGACGGTGTTCGTCCTGCCGCCGACGGAACCCATCGCGCATTACTGGTCCCGTATCTTCACGCCGCAAAGTGAGCTTCCGTTTGCCGGCCATCCCACCCTCGCGACCGCTTATGCGATGCTGACCTCGAAGCGGGTCACACCCGCGGAAAACGTCTTGCGCCAGCAATGCGGGTCGGCATCGTACCGGTCACCTTCGAGCGCGAAGGCGACGACGTGCGCTTTGCCATGACACAAGGAGAGCCCGCCTATCGCGACGCCGAAGTCGATGCGCGCCTCGCGGCCTCGATGCTCGGCTGCACCGAATCGGACATTGCTGAAAGCGCCACCGAGATCGTCTCGACGGGCCTCTGGTGGATGATCATCCCCGTGCGATCTCTTTCGGCCATGTCCGCGCTCGAGCCCGATCAACGCCTCATCGAGAGTGTTTGCCGCGAGCGTGGCGCGATCGGGGTCACAACCTTTTGCCCAGAAGCGCGGGCGAACGAAGCGACCTACCGGCTTCGGTCGTTCGCGCCCGGCCAGGGCGTTCCCGAAGATCCGCCATGCGGCTCCGGCAACGGTTCGACGGCAGCCTATCTCGCCAAACATCGCTATGCGGAGCACACGTCTTCGAATACATCTCCGAGCAAGGCATCGAGATTGGACGAGAGGGTCGTATCTACGTGCAGTGCGAGCGCAACGGAGATGGCCTCGCCGTGCGCGTCGGCGAACACGCGGTCCAAGTCATGGAAGGCCACCTCTGGGCTTGAGGACCTTCGGCTTCCAAAAGGGTTACCTTCGGTAACGCTCCGAAAGGTCAATGCCTCGCGTCACTTCAGCACAACAAACGTATAATCAATGACTTAGCGTAAAATCAGCGATTTGGCTTTGTTGTTGCAATATTTCATGATGAATCCCCCGGGGAGGATGATCATGATGGACACGTCAATGCATTCGGAGCCGAGCGAGCTCGAGCGTGCCGTTTATGTCGAGGCCTGTCACGACGGCGTCAACCCCGCGACGATGGTTCGCATCGTCTACAAAGGGCGAGATGCCGCCAAGTCCGAGGAACGCACACTCTTCGACACGCTCGAGGAAGCGCTAGCTTTCGCGCAAAGTCTCTGCGACGACGAGACCGACGGGCACTAGAGCTCCACATCCCGCAGACAGGGTTTCACGGGATCAAAAACGGGGTCCGTCCTTGAAGACCCCGTTACAAATCAGTGACTTACCCTGTCCTGAAAACGTTTCAAGAATAAACGCCCGCACCGCAAGCCTCAAGCCGCCTGAAAAGCAACCCTTTAGACAGCAACCACTTAGGTCGCCGCATTTCGTTTGGCGCACTATTTGCAGGCTTTCTTACTCGGATAGGGGTCTGAGCAGTTGGAGTAGGCCGTATGAGAACCACTACCGCCGCCGTTGAACGTGCCGTGTTCGTCGAAGCGTGCCAGGAAGGCTGGAATCCGCAAACTGCGGTGCGCCAGACTGTGTGGAAAAACGAGACAGTGTGAAGTGGACCCCATTTTTTAGACCAGGGGTTAAGGTGGTAAAACAAGCCTGCTCAATAAAAAAAGGAGCAGAGAAAAGTGAAGAAAAATCGTACGAAGCACAGCCCTGTTTTCAAGGCGAAAGTTGCATTGGCGGTACTACGCGAGCAGGAGACAGTGGCGGAACTATCCCGGCGGCACAAGGTTCACGCGAACCAGATCTACAAATGGAAGCGGCAGCTTTTGGAGAACGTCACGCGTGCTTTCGAGACCGAAGAGGTGGGCGGAGGCGATGCCTCGATGCGCGAGGCCGAACTGCTTCAGAAAATCGGGGAGCTGACGATGGAGCGCGATTTTTTATCACACGGGCTCGGTCGATTGCGATGACGCCCCGGCGGGAGTTGGTCGAACCCAACGCTCCGCTGTCGATGCGCTGGCAGTGCGAGTTGCTCGGCGTGAATCGGTCGAGCCTATACTACGAACCTGTCGAGCCGGATGGCGAGCAACTCGCATTGATGCGTCGGATGGACGAGCTACATCTGAAGCATCCATTTTTCGGCAGCCGCATGATGACACAGACACTCAAAGCGGAGGGGTCGGCCGTCAACCGCAAGCGCGTGCAGCGTCTTATGCGGTTGATGGGGCTCGAGAGCACTGCGCCCAAGCCGAACACAAGCAAGCCAGCGCCGGAACACGCCGTATACCCTTATCTACTGAGGAATCTGACGGTTTCTCGGATCAATCAGGTGTGGGCCGCCGACATCACATACATCCCGATGGCGCGAGGCTTCGTATACCTGGTGGCGGTCATCGATTGGTATTCGCGGCGGGTGCTCGCCTGGCGCTTGTCCAACACGTTGGAGACGACCTTCTGCGTGGAGGCTCTGAACGAAGCTGTGGCACGCTACGGTTGCCCAGAGATATTCAACACGGACCAGGGCTCTCAGTTCACCTCGGAGGAGTTCACCAGTGTATTGCTTGCTCTTGAGATCAAGATCAGCATGGATGGCAAAGGTCGCTGTATCGACAACATCTTCGTGGAGCGGCTCTGGCGCTCGCTGAAGTACGAGGAGGTCTACCTGTACGCCTACGACACCGTGCAAATGGCTCGCGCGGGCATCGCTTGCTACTTCGATTTCTTCAATGACGAGCGCCCGCACAAAGCGTTAGGCTATCAAACGCCCGCGAGCTTCTACGATGGACTGCTTGGCGAGGTTGCTTGAAGATGATTGGCCATCGACCGATTTGTACATCACAGCATCATCCTGGAGCTCAACGTCGGCAGTTACCGACTGGGGCAATCGAAGCAGAACAAGGCCAAAGAGGCCACGGCGGTAGAAAACCGGGAAAAGGAATGAACCTTGCCACGAGTCCACAAAACGAATGCGAGAATCGCCGCAGGAGACCCTCTCGCGGCTTGGCCCATACCCCAGGTACCCCGATTTTTGCACTATTCAGGTGGACCAGCGAAAGGGCGGCTTCGATCCGGGGCCCCGACGGAGGGAGCGGACAAGGAAGCTTCGCATCTTTTTTTAAGGGTCCGCTCCCTCCGTCGGGGCCCCGGATCGAACATGGGACACTTTGCTGATAAGTGACGGAGCAAGACCGGTAGGTACCCGGGAATTCTAACTTGTTGCTGAAGAGAAATAATAATTGCCGCTAGACACAATGATGGCTACAGCGAAAAACAAACTGTCCACAGATTTTCAATCTGCCATAAACTGTGTTCCCGAACGCTCCCTTCTAGGAGCCTTCGGGAAACAACATCACGACTATGACCACGACGTGTTCAACTCGGCAGGCTCCACCTTAGCTACCCCCCATTTTGGTCCAGAGAATGGGGTCCACCTCAGTGCACGAGGAGCTCATCGTGTTTCCGTCGCTACGCGAGGCGCTCGACTACGCACAAAACGCTTTCGTCACCGAAGACGGCCCTCGAGCCACGGCAGCCTGAGCGTGCTAGGGTCCGGGCGGTGGACGGCGCGCGTGATTTCGGCACCTTCGAAGGCAAGACCTGGATCCACTGCTCTCACAAAGGCGCCTGCAAGGCGTCGCGGTCGAAGCGGCCGAGGAAGCCATCCGCTGGAAGCAAGCCCCGCACAACTCGACCTCGGATCGTTTCACCGAGGTGCCCGCCGCGCTCCGACAAACCTTGGCGCAGCTCATCGGAGCCGCTCCCGAAGACGTCGTGGAGGGCGAGCTCATCTAGTCTGAAGTTCCCTGGTCGAAAGAACCACTGACTGTTTGAATCCCCAATGATTACGCGTCTTTAGGGACGTCGGGGGCTAATTTTGGCGGACAATATATAGGCATGTAATTAATAGAATAGCCGTAGGTTATTAACATTGTTAATGCTATTATAGTGGGCATGCATATCCACATCATCCCCAATCGCAACTCTAAGCCTGCCGTCCTGCTGCGTGAGTCCTATCGGGTGGGTGGAAACGTCCGCAAGCGCACGCTTGCTAACTTGTCCAAATTGCCCATGGACGCAGTCGACGCCATTAAACGCATTCTCAAAGGGGAGAAGCTCGTTTCGCTCGAAGACGCCTTCGAAATCGTCGAGAACGGCTCCCGGCTCCATGGCCACGTCGATGCGGTGCTCAGCGCCATGAGACAGCTCGGTTTCGAAAAACTCGTTGGCTCTCGACACTCACGAGAGCGGGATTTGGTCATGGCCATGGTAGCCGCGCGGATCCTCGAACCGCAGTCGAAGCTGGCGACTAGCCTGTGGTGGCACACAACCACACTGCCCGAAATCCTGGGGTGAGCGACGCCGACGAAGACGATCTCTATGCCGCCATGGACTGGGTTCTCGAACGCCAGGAGGTCATCGAAAAGAAACTCGCGGCGCGCCATCTCCAAAACGACGGCCTCGCGCTCTATGACCTAACCTCAAGCTACTTCGAGGGTGTGAGTTGTCCGATCGCCAAGCTCGGATACGACCGTGACGGCAAGAAAGGCAAGCTGCAGGTCAACTACGGTCTACTGACCAACGAACGCGGTATCCCTGTGTCTGTATCCGTCTTCGAGGGCAACTCGGGCGATCCCAAAACGCTCTTGCCTCAGATAGAAAAGGTGCAAGAGCGGTTCGGAATCGAGCAGTTTGTGATGGTGGGCGACCGCGGGATGATCACCCAGACCCAGATCGACGCGTTGCGAGAGATGGACGGTGTCGACTGGATTACCGCTCTTCGACCCGAGGCGATTCGCAAGCTCATCAACGATGGGCTGCTCCAGATGGGGCTATTCGACGAGCGGAATCCAATCAGCCTATGCCTCTGGATTAACACGGGATGTCGGTTTTTCTGGAAAGGAACTTCAGTCTAGTGCTCTTGATCCACGCCTTTTCAGTCGGTACCATCAAAAGATACACTGAAGTCAAATATTCGTGAGCTCGCGCAACGGCGGCTTCGCCGAACCGAGGGCCCGCGCTTCTATGCTTCGGAGGCTAGACCGTTTGACCGACGCCAATGAGTTAGCGCAGCTACGAACACTCGCGAGGTTTCCGCGCGAGCTCAAAAACCCGGTGATCCGTGTGGCGGAAGACAACACGATCGACTTCGCCAACGACGCCAGCGCTGCGGTGCTCGAGGCGATGGGCTCGGGGCTCGGCAAGCTCATACCCGAGTCCCATCGTGAGGCCTTCGCCACCGCGCGACGCACCGGCGAGGCCCAGCAGATGGAGCTCGAGGTGGCGGACCGTCTCTTCCTTCTCGACATCACTCCCATCCGGGATGAAACTCACCTATACGTCTTTGGCGAGGATGTCACCGCCGAGCACGACGCCGAAACGAAGACACGCGCGATGGCGAAGTTCACGGTCGAGAACCCGAACCCGATCATGCGGGTCCAATCCAGCGGCGTCATCGAATTTGCGAACGAGGCGACGCATCGCCTGTTGAAGCGCCTCGACGCGCGATACGAGCTGCGCGTTCCCGAGACCTGGCGGTCCGCTTTTCAAGAAGTGCTCGTCGCCCAAGTTTCCGGGGAGCTCGAAGTCGACGTCAAGGACCGTGTTTTTCAATTCGCGATCACGCCGATCTCCGACGCCGATTGTGTCTACGTCTACGGCCAGGACATCACAGAAAGGAAACACGCTGAAGAGGCGCTCATCGCCGCGAAGAACGCCGCCGAGTCTGCCTACCGGACGAAGAGCACCTTTCTCGCCAACATGAGCCACGAGCTGCGCACGCCGCTGAACGCCATTCTCGGCTACTGCCAAATCATCGAGGAGGAGGCCGAGGACGCAGGACACGATGGCTACTTGGCCGACCTCGAGAAAATCCAGAGGTCCGGCAAGCACCTCCTCGGGCTCATTAGCCAGATTCTCGATTTGTCCAAGATCGAAGCGGGTAGAATGGCGCTGCATTACGAGACGTTCGCCGTATTGGCCGGTACTCGAAGACGTCACGGCGAGCTTCGCGGAGCTCGCGACGAAAAACAATAACCGTATCGAGACACGCTACGACCCGAACCTCGGGAACATGCACGCGGATCTCGAGAAAGTTCGCCTGATTCTGTCGAATCTCGTGAGCAACGCCGCCAAGTTCACTTCGGACGGCGTCATCACCATCGAAGCGCTGCGTTCGGCGCAGCCCGGCGGGGAAGACACTTTCTTGTTCAAGGTTCGGGACACCGGAATCGGCATTGCCGAGGAACGGATCGGCAGCATCTTCGAGCCCTTTACGCAAGTCGACTTCTCGGTATCGAGAAAGTACGGCGGCGCGGGCCTCGGCCTGGCGCTCACGCGCAGTTTCTGCGAAATGATGCATGGGAAGATCGAGGTCGATAGCGAACCTGACATCGGCACGACCTTTCACGTCTCGCTACCGGCGAGCGCTCCTTCGGAGACGGCCGAAGTGTTCGATCGGGTCGTCGCGGCCATCGGCAAGCCCGCGAAAGGCGGGGACGTCACCACGATCGTCGCTATCGACGACGACCACGTCGTTCTCGACCTCTTGTGTCGCATGTTGCAGGGCCACGGCTTTGAAGTCCATCCGGCCGCCAGCGGCCAGAAGGGTCTCGAGCTCGCTCGCGAGCTGCGCCCCGCCGCCATCACCCTCGATGTGATGATGCCCGAGATGGATGGCTGGGCCGTTCTCGCCGCGCTGAAAGCCGATCCCGAGCTCTGCGAGATCCCGGTCATCATGTTGACCATCATCGAAGAACGCGGAGCAGCCGTAGCACTTGGGGCTTCGGATTATCTTCTGAAACCGATCGAGCGCAAGCAACTCCTCGGAGTGCTGAAGCGGCACACGGCGGGGACGGGCTCGCCGGTGCTCATCGTGGACGACGAGGCCGATCAGCGGGAGCTCTTGCGGCGCATCCTGGACCGCGAAGGCGTCGAGGTCATGGAAGCAGCTAACGGCGCGGAAGCGCTCGCAAGATCGACGCGCGCCGGCCGTCGCTAGTGTTCCTCGACCTGATGATGCCCGAGATGAACGGCTTTCAGGTCGTCGAGGCTCTTCGCAACTCACCCAAGAACAAGGACATCCAAGTAGTGGTTATTACCGGGAAGAGCCTGTCCGACGAGGAGCGCGAACGTTTGAAGGGGTGAATGGTGAACACCATCGAGAAGAGAAGCATTCCCGAAGAACAGCTCTTCGACCGAGTGCGTGAGCTCGTCCGTGACCAGTGATCAGACGTAATACCTTTACTCCGGCGGAGGGACGACGCCGGTCTGGCTCGTGATGAGGCCGTAATGCTCGATGCGCCGGTGCTTGTCGAAGTTGAAGATGTTCTCTTTGATGTCCCGCCCGACATCGAGGTCGCAGTCATAGACGATGAGCTCGTCCTCTTCCGTGATCGCTTGCGCGACGACCTCGCCGGTAGGCGCTACAATGGCGGACCCTCCTATGAGCCCGTAGCCATCTTCCTTGCCCGCTTTTGCCGCGGCGACGACCCAAGTGCCGTTCTGATAGGCGCCCGCCTGAAGTGACAAGAGGTGATGGAACATACGCCGATGGACCGGCTCTTTGTGATAGATGTTGTCGGTCGGCGTGTTGTAGCCGAGCACGACCATCTCGACGCCTTGAAGTCCCATCACACGAAACGTCTCCGGCCAGCGCCGGTCGTTGCAGATGCACATGCCGAGGATGCCGTCAAAGGCGCGCCAGACGGGAAAGCCGAGATCACCTACCTCGAAGTAGCGCTTCTCCAGATGCTGGAAGGGCGCGTCCGGCCGGTGATCGGCGTGTCCCGGAAGATGGATCTTGCGGTACTTCCCGACGATCGTGCCATTCGTGTCGACGAGAATCGCGGAGTTGAAGTGATGCTCGCCGTCGAGCTCCGCATAGCCGAGATGAAAGCCGATACCCAGCCTCTTCGCTTCTTCGAAGAGAGGCGCCGTCTCCGGGCCCGGCATCTCTTTTTCGAAATAGGCGTCGATGTCCTCCTGGTTTTCCATGTAATAACGCGGGAAGAACGTCGTGAGCGCGAGCTCGGGGAAAACGACGAAGCCGCAACCCGATCTATGGGCTTTGTCAAGAAGATCGGTCAAGCGCAGAACGACCGATTCGCGACTATCGGCAAGATGGATCGGCCCGAGCTGCGCGGCGCCGACTCTCAGATGGCGCGCCATTACCAGGCCTCACCAAAACCGTAGCGCACCAGGAGACCTGCTTCATGCGAGCCGCGGCCTAGCGGCTCAGCCGAGCTCGGCTTCTCCCTCGGGATGAAGAGACCGCTGCCTCTTTCGGCTTGGAGCTCGCCGTCGTCCACCACAACGCGGCCCCGGCTGAGCACCGTCAGGGGCCATCCCGTCACCTTGCGTCCTTCGTAGGGCGTGTAGCCGACATTGTCGTGAAGGTTCTCCCAAGCGATGGTGACCTCTTTCTGCCCGTCCCAGATGACGAGATCCGCGTCGGCGCCAACTGAGATACTGCCCTTGCGCGGGAACATTCCATAGAGCTTGGCCGCACGCGTCGACGTGAGCTCGACAAATTGATGGAGATCGATTCGCTTCTTCAGAACGCCTTCCGAGAACAGGAGCGGCATCCGCACTTCGAGGCCCGGCACGCCGTTCGCAATCTTGTTGAACGGTGCGTCCTCGCCTTGCGAGAGCTTCCCCGTCTCGTCGAAACGATAGGGCGCGTGATCCGACGAGAAGACTTGAAAGGTCCCGTTCGCCAGACCGCGCCAAATGGCTTCTTGCGACGCAACGTCTCTAGGCGGCGGGCTACAACAACACATCGCACCCGCCATGTCCGGCTGGTCGAGGTCCTCCGCCGTGAGGAAGAGATATTGGGGACAAGTTTCGGCGAAGACTTTGAGCCCGCGTCGCTGCGCCCGCTGGATCGCCTCCATGCCGTCTTCGGCGGAAACATGCACGATGAGACAAGGGGTGTCGAGAAACTCCGCGAGCGAGATAGCGCGCGAAGTGGCTTCACCTTCCGCGAGCCGCGGATGGCTCACGGCATGAAATTTCGGCGCGCTCGCGCCGAGGTCGAGAAGCCGCTTCGTCACCCATCGAATGAGGTCGTGATTCTCGGCGTGGATCATCGTGAGAGCGCCTTCGCGCCGCGCGAGGTGAAAGACATCGAGCATCTGGAAGTCGTCGAGCCGGAGCGCGTCATAGGTCATGTAGACCTTGAACGAGGTATAGCCGTTTCGGATGAGCTCGGGCAGCTCGTCCTGCATCACCGACTCGCTCGGGTCCGAGATGATGAGATGAAATCCGTAATCGATGACGGCTTTCTCTTTGGCCTTCAAGTGATAGTCCGAGACGACGTCGCGCAGGGAGTCTCCTTTGTGCTGCGCGGCAAAGGACAGAATGGTGGTCGTGCCGCCATGCGCGGCGGAGACGGTCCCGGTGTAAAAATCGTCGGCGCACATGATGCCGGAGGAGGAGAGCTGCTCGATGTGGGTGTGGCTGTCGATCCCTCCTGGAAAGACATAGTTTCCGTCGGCGTCGATCTCCCGCTCACCTTTCGGGAGCTTCTTTCCAATCGCGGCGATCGTACCGCCCTTGATGCCGATATCGCAGAACACTTCTTCTGTCGCGGTGACGGCATTGCCGTCGCGTATCACCAAATCGAAATCCATAGCGGCGCGTATGGTAGCATCCGCACGCTAGACCATGCCTCTCGCCACCATCGACTGGATCATCATCGTCACCTATTTCGCCATCGCGCTGGCGGTCGGCCTCGCATTCCGCAAGCGGGCCGGGTCGAGCCTCAACGAATTCTTTCTCTCAGGACGCTCCCTCCCCTGGTGGATTGCCGGAACCTCCATGGTTGCGACCTCCTTCGCCGCGGACACGCCCCTCGCGGTCACGGCTCTCGTGGCGCGCCACGGGATCGCGGGCAACTGGTTCTGGTGGTCTTTCGCGCTCGGCGGCATAGTGATCGTCTTCGTCTACGCGCGGCTCTGGCGCCGCGCCGGCGTCATGACCGACGTCGAGCTCGTCGAGCTTCGCTACGGAGGCAAGCCCGCGGCTTTTCTTCGCGGCTTCCGATCGATCTACATCGCGTTTCTCGTGAACTCGATCATCGTCGGTTGGGTCACGGCAGCCATGCTCAACGTGCTCAAGTACACCGTGTTCTCGGGGACGGAAGCGGCAACGGGTGCGAGCGACTGGCTCATCATCCTCGTGCTCTTCGCGGTGGTCGGCCTCTACAGCACGCTGTCGGGGCTTTGGGGCGTCGTCATCACGGACTTCCTCCAGTTCATCGTTGCGATGGCGGGCTCCATCGTGTTCGCGTTCTATTGCGTACGCCACGTCGGTGGGCTCGACGCGCTGCGCGAGCGCTTGACGACGAGCTACGAAGGCGGCGAGCAAATCCTGCGCTTCCTGCCCGACTTCTCCGCCGCCGATCCGTGGATGCCCCTCAACATTTTTATGATCATGCTCTTCGTTCAGTGGTGGGCGTCCTGGTATCCGGGCTCGGAGCCCGGTGGGGGCGGCTCGACGGTACAGCGCATGGCGTCGTGCCGGAGCGAGCGGGACTCGCTTCTCGCAACCCTGTGGTTTCAGCTCGCGCATTATTGTTTGCGGCCGTGGCCATGGCTTCTCGTCGCGCTCACGGCACTCGCGGTCTATCCCGACCTTCGTGAGCTCGACGATCCCGGCGTCGGTTTTCCCATGCTGATCCGTGACCTCGCGCCGGCCGGGCTCCGCGGGATCATGCTCGTCACGTTCTTCGCGGCGTTCATGTCCACGATCAGCACGCAGATCAATTGGGCCGCTTCGTATCTCGTCGGGGATTTCTACAAGAGGTTCTTGAAGCCGGACGCGTCGGAAAAACACCTCACGCGTGCTTCTCGCTTGGCGACGATCGGGGTTATCGTCGTCTGCATCGGCTCGTCCTGGCTCATGCGTGGGATTGCTGTCGACGAAGCTTGGAAGTTCTTGGCAGCTCTCGGCGCGGGCACGGGCGCGGTGTTCATGCTGCGGTGGTTCTGGTGGCGCATCAACGCGTGGTCCGAGATCAGCGCGATGATCGCCTCTCTCATTTATTTCATCATCGTTAGCCGCTACGTCGAATCGAACGAGCATCGGCTCGCGATCGTGGCGGCGCTCACGATCCCCACGTGGCTTCTCGTGACGTTTCTTACCAAGCCCGAGAAAGACGCTACGCTCGACGCGTTCTACGAGAAGATCCGGCCGGGCGGCGCGGGTTGGAAACCTGTCGCGGCACGGAAGCCCGGCGTGGACGTCGACCAGCACGTCGTGATGTCTTTCGTCGCCGCGTTCGTGGCCACGGCCGTCGTGTACCTGACGATCCCTGGGCTGGGGCTCATCCTTTTCGGCGAAACGGGCCGAGGGCTCCTCGCGCTCGGCGGCGCCGCCTTGTGCTGCGTCTGCGTGTACCAGCTCGTTCACCGAATCGGCTGGGAACGGTGGACACAGTAGGCCAGCGCCCGCCACCAACGAGAGCTGGCGATCATACTCCGGGAACCGATCCAATAGGACCATGACTTGAGATTCTCGACAGCGTGAAGAAGGGAAAGCCCGCAGTTCGACCGCGTTTTCGCGAACCTGCTTCGGTGACCTCGGCGACAAACCAGACGACGCCCGCATACTCGGCGAGGCCATGCGATCGACTCCCCAGCGCTTTCGGGCGTCATCGCCATTGAAACATCATCGAAACGAACACGTGTGCGCAGATTATGTTAAACACGCGTTACCAAGGGTAACACCCGCTGCTTCCCCCTAATCTGAGAACGGGCGACGGACGGGACGATGGGAGGAGGCTCCCTACCGCGGGACCTTGACGCGAAGCCACCTGGGGACCCACGACCAAACGGGTGGCACCTGGCTGACGACGGACTGGAAGCTTGCGCTGTGTGCAGGAAGATTCCAGGCGGCTCGCGTGCCTCACGTGAGTCACGCTTTCCACAGTTTTTCCACAGGCATTGTCACCGTTTTCCACAAAAAAACGTTCCCGCGGGAACGTTTTCGCCGCTGCCATCAAATAGCATCAGCCGCAAGAAACGGCTTACTCGACCGGGACGCGCTCTTTGAGCTCCTCGAACCAGTTGACCACCACATGCATTTGAAACTCGGAAGCGCCCGACTCGAGAACCATCACAAATCTCTTCCCGTCAGGGGTGACGTCGTAATTCCGGCCGATGAAATCGGAGTAAGGCGCCTCGAAAATCTCTCGTGGGACTTTCACTTGCCCGGCGGGGGTGATCTTCACGTTCGCCGGCTTCAAATCGCGATGGATGACGCCCTTTGCGTGCGCTGCGTCGAGCGCGTCCGCAATTTGGATCGCCAAGCCAATCGCTTTCCTCGACGGGAATGGGTCCGCGTTGCAGCCGCTCAGCAAGCGTCTCGCCCGGCACGAGCTCGAGACCAAGAATAGGATCGAGTTGGATCGCTCGATCCCATAAATGGCTGCGATGTTCGGATGGTTCAAAGAAGCCAGAAGCTTCGCTTCGCGCTCGAAGCGCGCGAGGCGCTCCGGCGCCTCGGCAAAGATCGCGGGAAGGACTTTGATGGCGACCTCGCGCTCGAGTTTCGTATCGCGCGCGCGATAGCCTCTCCCATGCCACCCGCACCAATGGGCTCGAGGATCTCGCAGGACCCGAGTCGGGTGTGGTTCTCGATAGGCATTTCTTCGAAGCGAACGAGCGAGTCTAACTCTCTCACCAGCGAGACGCCAGCGGAGTGGGGACCGCGCGCAACGGCCACTGACCAAGAAACGTCTTCGCATGCGGACATCAGACAGCGTAGAATCGCCGACGAACCAAGATGGCACTCAAAGCGGGAACCAGGCTAGGCGACTACGAAATCCTCTCGCCCATTGGGGCCGGCGGCATGGGGGAGGTCTATAAAGCGCGAGACGTGCGCCTCGACCGAACGGTGGCCATCAAGGTCCTGCCGGCGCATCTTTCCGAGAACGTCCAGCTGCGCCAGCGCTTCGAGCAGAAGGCGCGCGCGGTCTCGAGCCTCAATCATCCGAACATTTGTACGCTTCACGACATAGGCCGCGCGCAAGGTATCGACTTCATGGTGATGGAGTACATCGAAGGGGAAACGCTTGCCGAGAGAATCGCGCGCGGCGCTATCCCTTTGGAAGAGGCCATCGAGATCGGCTTGCGTGTGGCGGATGCGATCGACAAAGCACACCGGAACGAGATCGTGTATCGCGACGTCAAGCCCGGAAACATCATCTTGACGAAGTCCGGGCCCAAGCTTCTCGATTTCGGTTTGGCCAAGCGTGGAGTGAACGCAAGCGGCGAGAGCGATGCATCGGCGGTCACGGAACAAAAGCCGCTGACGGAAGAAGGTGCGATTCTCGGAACGTTCCAATACATGGCGCCAGAGCAGGTGGAGGGTCTCGACACGGACGCGCGAACCGACATCTTCGCGTTGGGGGCGCTTCTCTACGAAATGCTGACCGGACGAAAGGCTTTCGAAGGTAAAAGCCAAGCGAGCCTCATCAGCGCCATTCTGTCTTCGGAGCCGCGGCCGATCGCGGAGCTTCGTCCGATGACGCCGATACGGGTCGGTCGCATCGTTCGGCGTTGCCTCGCGAAGGATCCCGATAATCGGTGGCAGTCCGCACGTGACATCGTGCTCGAGCTTTCGTCCTTGAACGACGACATCGACGCACCGCCACCGATCGCGACGGCATCCAGAGTCGGTGAACGGTTCCTTTGGGCTCTGGCTCTTTTGGCTGCTGTGAGTGCGGGTGTTCTGCTAAGAGGTTCGGGTGTCGCCGAAACGACGAGGCTGTCCGTATCTCTGCCGGCGGGACACCAACTCATGAGCGGCGGCGGAGGCTTCGGTCTACTGGCCTCCTTCGACATCTCTCCGGACGGCCGCAACATCGTATACGCCGAGGGAAGCGAGTTGGCATCACAGCTTTACCTCCGCCGTGTCGGAGACTTCGAGGCCGTCGCCATTCCGGGCACCGAAGGTGCGACGATGCCGTTTTTCTCGCCGGACGGCAAATGGGTCGTCTATCGGGACCCGGGCCGCGGGCTGCTAAAAGTGGCCCTCGCCGGAGGCGTGCCCGCGAAGATTCTCGATAGCTTCATCGAGCGAGGTGCAAGCTGGGGATCGGACGGGACGATCGTTGTCGTTGTCGGCAGCACGCAGCTCACACGCGTCTCCGAAGATGGAGGTGTGCCCGAGCCTATCGTCGAAGCTGAGCCAGATAGCGTTTTTTACTCGCCACAGATACTTCCGGGGAACATGGAAGTGCTCGTCACTTTGGCGCGGCGGGATCGAGATCGCGTGGTCGTGGTCTCACTCGAAACGGGCGCGGTGCACACGGTACTCGAGGGTTACCGCGGCGCGCACTACGTTTCGAGCGGCCACCTCATCGTTTCCGACCCGGGAACGGAGAACCTGCTCGCCGTCCGCTTCGACCTCGGACGCTTGGAAGCTCACGGCGCGCCCGTGGTCGTCGTCGAGAACGTATATGCATCACCCCGCTCCGGCATCGCGCAGTTCGCCGTTTCCGAAACGGGAACGCTCGTCTACGCGCCCTCCGCGCAGGGAGGCCACGCGCTCGTCTGGGTGGATCGTGAAGGCCACGCCACTGAAGCGTGGGAGCCTGAAAGAGGCCACCACACGCATCCGCGTGTCTCGCCGGACGGCCAGCGACTGGCCGTGGACTACTTCGCGGACGGCTACCGCGACATCTGGGTGTACGATCTCTCTCGAGGCTCCCGCACGCGTTTGACCTCGGTTGGAGGGGCTGAGTCGAGTGGCCCGGGGACCCGCTTGCCCGGTTGGATGCCGGGCGGCAAACGTGTGTCCTTCTTCTTCGCTTCCCCGGATGGAGCGAGCGGACTTTACACGCGCGCGGCAGATGGCAGCGATGAAGCCGAAAGCATTCTTGCCGGGTCAGGCCTCTATCCGCTCTCTTCGTCGCCGGACGGCAGCACGCTTCTCTTCTTGGAAAGTCAAGCGTCACGGGGCAACGATATCCTGACGCTATCGGACGGCGGTGACCCGACTCCATTTCTCTCGAGCCCGTTCAACGAGGTCGCACCGATCTTCTCGCCGGACGGTCGCTACATCGCCTACGGCTCGGACGAATCGGGCCGGCAGGAAGTCTACATGCAACCGTATCCGGCTGGCGACCAGAAGTGGACGATCTCTACCGACGGCGGCCAAGAGCCTCTATGGTCCCGGGACGGGCGTGAGCTCTTCTATCGAACCGGGTACCGAATGATGGTCGTTGACGTGCGCCTCAGTCCGGGTTTTGAGGCCGGTAGACCGCGGCTCTTGTTCGAGGAAGCGTACCCTACCGATGCCTCCCATCGAGCCTACGACATCGCGCCGGATGGACAGCGCTTTCTCATGATCCAGGACAACGACGCGGAGCGTACCCAGTTGAACGTAGTGATCAACTGGTTCGAAGAATTGAAAGCGAATGTTGCGAGCCCGTAGCTCTTTGTGGATTGTCGCGGCGCTGAGCGTGGCGCCCGCAGTCAACGCTCAGATCGACTACAGCCCAGAGGCCTTCGCCGCGCTCGAGTGGCGGAACATTGGACCCAACCGCGGCGGCCGGTCGATCGCAGTCGCCGGAAGCCCGAGCCGGCCGCTCGAGTATTACTTCGGCGCCACCGGTGGCGGGCTCTGGAAAACTACCGATGGCGGCGTGAGCTGGCGGCCCGTGACCGACGGTCAGATCGATAGCTCCTCCGTCGGCGCCGTGGCCGTCGCGCCCTCGAATCCCGACATCATCTATATAGGCATGGGCGAAGTGCAGCTTCGCGGGAACGTCATGCAAGGTGACGGTGTCTACAAATCGACGGACGCGGGCGCGACGTGGGAGCACATGGGGCTCGCCGCGATACGCGCCGTCGCACGCATTCGCGTCCATCCGGAGAACCCCGACCTCGTCTATGTCGCCGCACTCGGCGACCCAACCGGACCTAACGACGCGCGCGGCATTTTTCGAAGCCGAAACGGCGGCCGCGATTGGGAGAGGATTCTCTTCGAGAGTTCGCAGACGGGCGCGGTCGATCTGTTGTTCGATCCATCGAGCCCGGACGTTCTCTACGCCTCGATGTGGCAGGTCTACCGGAACGCTTACCAGCTCTGGAGCGGGGGGCCGGAGTCAGGACTGTTCAAGTCGACCGACGGCGGCGATCATTGGACCGCGCTCACGACGAAGCCGGGATTTCCCGAAGGCCCTCTCGGAAAGATAGGCATTACCGTCGCCGCCAAAGGCGCGAGGCTCTATGCGGTCATCGAGGCCGAGGACGGAGGGCTCTACCGCTCGGACGATCGAGGCGAAAGCTGGGCGCATGTAAACAACTCCCGCGATCTTTGGCAGCGTTCGTTCTACTTCAATCGCATCGCTGCCGACCCAAAAGATCCGGACACGGTCTATGTTTTGAACTTTCTTCTGTTCAAGTCGGACGACGCCGGCGAAAGCTTCGAGCAAGTGCGCACGCCCCACGCGGACCATCACGACCTTTGGATCGATCCAAACGATCCCGCGCGCATGATCTGCGCCAATGACGGCGGCGGGACCGTATCGACGAATGGGGGTGTGAGCTGGACGCCGCAAAACTACCCGACGGCGCAGATGTATCACGTCAACACGACGGCGGAATTTCCCTATCACGTCGTCGGCGCACAACAAGACAATTCAACGGCGGCGGTCCCGAGCTACGTCGATGGATGGTGGACAACACCTCGTGGGCGGCCCGGTGATGATTACTACGCGGTGGGCGGCGGCGAGAACGCCTACGTCGCGACGCATCCCGGCAATCCCAACGTCTTTTTCGCGGGCGCGACGAACACGCTCACGCGCTTCGATCGCGCAACGGGCGCCGCAAGCGACGTGCAACCCTATCCGCGGCTCTTCATGGGCGAGTCGTCACGCGACATCCCGGAGCGCTGGAACTGGGTCTACCCCATTGTGATCACACGCAGCGAGCCGCACACGCTCTACACGGGCTCGCAACACGTTTGGCGCTCGCTAGACGAGGGGAGCTCGTGGGAGAAGATCAGTCCCGACCTCACGCGCGCGGATCCTGAGACCCTAGGGCCTTCGGGCGGGTCCATCGTGCTCGACCAAGACGGGCCTGAAGTCTATGCAACCGTCTTTGCCATCGCCCCTTCGGAGCGAGACACGCGAGTCGTCTGGGCAGGCTCCGACGACGGACTCGTGCATTTGACAAGCGACGGCGGGGGCGCGTGGCGCAACGTTACGCCGCAAGACATGGTTCGCGATACAAGGGTCAGCCTCATCGACGCGTCCCCTCACGACCCGGCAGCGGCTTATATCGCCGCCAAGCGGAACCAGATGGGCGACCGTGCGCCTTACATTTGGAAAACCGACGATTACGGCGAAACCTGGACGTCGATCACGAGCGGCATCGCTGCCGAGGACTTCGTCCACGCGATTCGAGAAGATCCCAAACGGCGCGGCCTTCTCTATGCCGGGACCGAGCACGGCATTTACGTCTCTTTCGACGACGGCAAACGTTGGCAGTCGCTATCGCTGAATCTTCCCGACGTGCAGGTGCCGGACCTCATTGTCGAAGAGCGCGACCTCGTCATTGCGACCCACGGGCGGTCCTTTTACGTGCTCGACGATATCGGGCCGCTCCGGCAAGTCGGGCGCGCATCGTTTCGACCAACCGACGCCGTCCGCCGTATTTACTCCGCCAACATCGATCTGTACCTCGAGTCTTCGGAGCGCGTTGACGCCGTCGAGATTCTCGATGCGCGAGGCGAGCTCGTTCGTCGCTTGTCGATCGACGGAATCCAAACAGGCTTGAATCGCCTGCGGTGGGATCTGCGCTACCCCGGCGCAACCGTGTTCGAAGGGATGGTGCTCGAAAGCCCGAGCCCGCGGCGCGGACCTTGGGCGCCGCCGGGCACCTATAGCGTTCGCGTCCGCACGTCGCGCCAGACCACGACGGAAGCGTTCAAAGTACTGAAAGACCCACGGCTCGAGCACGTCTCAATCGCCGACCTCGGGGAGCAGTTTCGTTTGGCGAGCCAGGTTCGCGACCGAACGAGCGATGCGAACGAAGCCGTGATCTCGATTCGTGCGCTCAAAATGGAGCTGCATGCCTCTGCAGCGCCTGAATCGCTGGCCGAGCGGCTTACTGCCATCGAAGCAAAGCTCTACCAAATCAAGAACCAGAGCCCCAAGGACAAAATCGCTTTCCCTATTCAGCTCAACGACCGGCTCACGGGCCTCCTGTTCAATATCCAGCGCGCGGACGGACGGCCGAACCGCGCGCACTACCAGGTCTTCGATGAGTTATCGACTGAGCTCGACGGCTATCTCTCGGAGCTAGAGAAGCTCGAGCGCGAGGCACAACAAGCGCTTGCGAGTCGCTAGCCTCCGGCCTAAGATCTCATCGTGAGGAGATCATCTATGTCCAAGAGAACGATAATCGCAGCCCTCCTGCTCATCGCCACCACGGGATTCGGCGAAGACAAAGTCCACATGCTGACCGTCGAGGGCGAAGGCTCGCGTTATTGGCCCAGCTGGCGCGGGCCGTCGGGCCAAGGCTACGTCGTGGGCTCCGGATATCCCAATCGTTGGTCGGATTCCGAGAACGTGCTCTGGAAAGTCGCCGTCCCCGGCGCGGGCAACTCCTCACCCATCGTCTGGGACGATCGTATCTTTCTGACGACCGCCGAAGACGGTGGGAGGCGCCTCTCTCTCTTGAGCTACCGCCGCTCGGACGGAAAACTGCTTTGGAAGACCGCCGTCCAGCAGAAAGGCATCGAGAGAGGCCACGGCAAGAACGGGCACGCTTCGGCGACGCCGATTACTGACGGACAGTTGATTTATGCCTCCTTCGGTACCCACGGCCTCGTCGCGATGGATTTCGACGGCAAGATTGTTTGGCAAAGCGAAGTCGGGACCCTCGACAACTATCACGGGTCAGCCGGCTCTCCAATTTTCTACAAAGACAAGGTCATCCTGTACCAGGATCACCAGGGGCAGTCTTTTGTCGCGGCCTTCAACAAGAAGAGCGGCGAGCGCGTTTGGCGCACCGAACGCAGCACGCGGACCGGTTGGGGAACGCCGGTCGTTATTAACGCCGATGGGCGAGATGAGCTCATCGTCTCGAGCCAAGGCAATGTGACGGCCTATAACCCGGAAAGCGGCAGCGAGTTATGGACCGTAACGGGCAACAAGTTCGAAGTCATCCCCACCCCGGTTGTCGGGCATGATCTCGTTTTCGCGTCTTCGGGACGGGCGGGACCGACGCTCGCCATCCGGCCGGGCGGGAGCGGCGATGTTACCGACACGCATGTCGTCTGGAAGAGCCCCAAAGGGGCGCCCTTCGTTCCTTCGGCCATCATCGTCGAAGGACAGCTTTACACGATCAACGACATGCAAGCCATCGTGACGAGCTTCGAAGCAAAGACCGGCAAGGTGCTGTTCCAAGGAAGGCTAGGGCACGCACCGAAAGAAGGCTTTTCGGCTTCACCCGTCGTGGTCGATGGAAAGGTGTTTTTCACGAATGATGAAGGTGAGACTTTCGTGCTCAAAGCGGGCCCGACGTTCGAACTTCTCCACGTGAACCGCATGGGCGCCCGCACCCTCGCCTCACCCGCGCTCGTGGACGGACGCTGGTACGTAAGGACCGAGCGCGAGCTGATCTGTATCGGAAGCTGACGCCAGTCAAGAACGCAAGACGACGTCGGCAAGCTCCTGCCGCTTACCGTCGTCCGGCACCATCCATTGGAGCGCGTATTCCACGGCTTCCTCAGCGGTGCCGACTTTGACCATCTTGCGCGCGAGATCTTCCGGGTCCTTGCCGAAGAGGATCCCATCGAACGGGATGTAGAGGATCGTAGCACCTTCCTTCGATAGGGGCCGGTGGGTAGAGCCTTGGCTGTAGAAAACGACCGAGCCTGCTGGGTAGGTGTGGATCACGCCGCCATCCATGTCGCCGTCGAAATATTCGCCTTCGATGACATAGCTGAACTCGCCGCCCGGATGGCAATGCGGCCCTTGCTGCAGGCAGTCCTTCGGCATCGAGAGAAGTGTAGGGCTGATCCGGGCGCCTTGACGGAAGAAGTCCTGAAAGCTGTCGCCGATGACGGCGTAATCGATCTTGGACGCGTCGAGCTCTTGATCGAGTCCAACGCCCGAGTTCACGAACGTGTCGGTTCTCGTGATCTTGGAAAAGCCTTCGAGAAAAGTCATGGCGCGATCCTACTACACCTAAATAGCAAGAGCCCCGGCTCGCATCCGCGAAACCGGGGCTCGGTAGCTTCGCTTTGGTGGCGTGGGCTTCCCCTCCAAGATTTAACTTGGGGGACGCACCCTCGCTACGCACGAAGAGTGCTGCCCACTAAGGGGACGCCACCTCCACGGAAACTGTAGCACTACTCACTGGACCACCTCCTTTCCGGACGTTCCAACGATTGACGGGGCCCGCCCGTCCAGCTCTCGGGGCCGCCCATAACCCGCCACGGAGCCGCCACACGCCTACACATAAAGGCGCGCAGAGTAGAACTTAACCTCACGATGGCCCAGATCGCGTTTTTTGTCAATAGAGATCGTTCAAACTTCCTCAAAGCCTATAGGCTTCCGCAAGCGGCATTCCAGCTTCGATCTTTCCGCGCGTTTCGTCCTCTTCTTTTTGAAGCTCGCCCGCGGCACGAGCAACTTCGGCGAGCGCATCTTGCGGGACAACGATCACACCATCGGTATCGGCGACGACGACATCGCCCGGCCGCACGTCGACCCCGCCGCAGACGACGGGAACGTTCGCGGCGACCGGCCGGATCGCGTCACCCGGCCCGTACAACACCGTCCCTTTGGCGAATACGTGGAGGCCGTAGGACTCCATCGCAGCAACGTCCCGGCATCCGCTATCCGTGATGGCACCCGACATCCCCTTGCGCTGGCACGCGAGCCCGATGACATCGCCGAACATGCTCAAAAGCCGCTCCGTCCCACTCTCGATGATCCAGATCGAGCCCGCGGGGGCGTCGTCCACGGGCTCGAAGACGAAGCGGCGGATGGCCACGCTGCTCATCCCCTCCTGGCCCTCGCGAGTGAGCGCCCACTTCGTCGTGACCGCAGGCCCCGCGATAGGACCAGTGTGGCCCGCCACCGGGCGGATGTCCGTGGACATCGTCAAGCGGCGTGGGTCGTGGCCAACCTTACGAAGCGCGTCCGCCACCAGGCTGGCGCTCGCTCCTTCTAGGCTCGCTGCCGTCGGTTGAGCTCCACTCGGGCTTGCGGCTAGGAGGGCGCTTCCCTTCAACAAAGACCGTCGGGTCATGTGCATCTCTTGTAGCTCCTTGTCTTGCTTCGATCGTTCTGCTTAAATCCTACGGACTCGAAGAAGAAACCCAGGCCTTCTTGAGCGCGCTCGCGAAGTTAGTGTGAGCTCGGAAGAGGCATCTGCTCGCTGTCGCTGTCTCGGGCCGCCTCGAAGGCCGGAAGCGGCTCTTCGGAGCGGACTTGCTCGAGCCAGAACACGCCATCATTGGGAACGCTGTTCCCGCGCGTCGAGACGAAGTCGACATCGCCGTCTCCGTCCATATCGCGCGGGATGAATTTGTCGTACATGCCTCGCTTCCGCCGCGAGATGTCGTGACGCGTCCAGTTGCCGCCCGGCGAAGCGGGGTTCTCGAACCACGCGAGCCGGCCGAGCGGGTCGTCGGCCGTCACGTCGCCGTCCACGTCGCGGGGACCGCGACTGTAGCCGCCCACGAGGACATCGGCGGCGCCGTCCCCGTTGATGTCGGCCGCCACGAGCCCGACGAGCTGGTCCGGGCGGATAGTTCCGATGCGATGAAGCTGCCAGTCCGGCGCTTCGAGCCAGACGAGATGCTGAAAGGACTGAGCCATCACAACGTCCAGCATTCCGTCGCCACTCAAGTCCACAAAGTCCACGTTGAAAGCCCAAACCGCGTCGTCCGACATGGGGTGCTCGACGAAGAGCTCTTCTGCATTGCCCGTGTTCTCGAACCAGAACACGCGCTCTTCGCCTCGCGAGCCGCCGAGGATGTCGAGGTCGCCGTCGCCGTCGAGATCGATCGGCCTGGCGTTGATCGGAACCCGCACGCGCGCGAGCTCGTGCTCGACCCAGCCCTCTCCGTCGAGAGGGTCCTCAGGAATCTCGAACCAGGAGATGGCGTTCTCGGGCTCGTCGGCTCGGCCCGCCTGAGAACCTTTGTTCGGCGCAACCACCGACAGCCGGCCGTTACCGTTGAAATCCCCGAGGAAGACGCGGATGAACGAGCCGCGGTCGGTCGCTATTTTTGGAATGACGCGCTCCCACCGCGCGGTCCGAACATTGGCCGCCGGATTCTGAAAATAGATCAAATGCGCGAACTCGCAGGCAACGACGACATCGGGAAAGCCGTCACCGTTCATATCTCCAATGGCGACGTCTTCCGCCGCGCCCGCTTCCTCGCCTTCGGCGAGCGTCACGAGCTCCCACCTGTCCGGATCCGCCGAGCCGAACGCGACGCGCACGTGGCCGTCCGCCACGCCGTCATAGGTCGTATCGGATTCGTGAACCGAGACGATGTCGAGAAAGCCGTCCTAGTCGAGATCCGCCATCGACAGGCCGTCGCTCCCGCTCAGGATGTCGTCGTCATCGATGAGATGTTCTTTCCACGAGATGTAAAGACCACCTCTGGCTTGCGCCTTCGCGAGCGCCCCGGCGACCGTTTCGACCTCGTCGAGAGATGCCCCACCCTCCTCGGGAGTGGAGGTCGGTGGAGGCGGTGTCTCGCACGCTGCCGCGAGGACGCCGAACGCAAGGGACACGAAGAGCTTTGCGAATCGCATTGTGCCGAAGATAGCACGGCGGAGCAGAATGTCGCGCGGAGGTCAACCATGAATCGATATCTCGGAGCTTTCGTCTTTGCCGCAGCCACGATGGCCTCGGCCGCGGAGCACCCACCCGTCGCCGGGCAGGTCACGTTTCTCTACTTCAACGACCTGGACAAGGCGAATCATTTCTACAGCGAGGTGCTCGGCCTCGAAACTGCCTTCGACCTCGACTGGGTCAACATTTACAAGCTCTCACCGACCTCGTCTGTAGGTCTCGTCAACGCTTCGGGCGGCGCGCACAAACCCTCCGGCGACAAACCAGTGATGGTGAGCATGGTCGTCGAGGAGAAAGACGTCGACGCGTGGTGGGATTACCTCAAAAGCAAGGGGATCGACGTGGGCGATGGCCCTCGCATCGGCGCCGATGGCCACGTGAAGGCGTTCGGCTTCAAAGACCCCGAGGGCTATACGCTCGAGGTCTTCGCCTGGCTCGACAATCCAAAATAATCGACGAGGATCCAAAATTTAGGTGTTGTTGCATACTTTCTTACATCGTGATGTAGCTTTTTCACCGCCGGTGCAAGCCCTCACGCCATTGTAAGCGCGCAAACACCGCGCCGAACGCGACGATCACGAATGCAGGAGATTCCGCTTGCGTTGGCCCGTGTTTTGCATAAGATACCACTGAGAGCAAACGTAGTTCCGCTCTACACCAAGAGTCGCGCAAGGAAGCGAACGATGCATAGCAACAGGGATATGAAGGTAGTCGAACCCGAGTCGCACAACGATTCCGAAGGCCTGTACCACGAAGCTCAGGCCGACGGGGTTCCGTATGACGAAGAGCTCGAGCCCTTCACCAAAGATTTACCGAAGCTGGATATATCCAGAAGCTGACGCGAGTCAAGCATCCTTCCCCCAAGGACTTAGGCGCGGTCGTGAGGTACACTGGTACCATGGCCAAGCGTAGCTCGCCCCGAAAACCCGACATCATCGTCGAGCGTGTCCAGACAGGCGTCCGCATCGAGAAGCGTCTGCTCAAAGTCCTTTCGATCCTAATACGTCTCGTGCGGCCCGCGGCCGAACCACTGCATGTTGTCGAATTCGGCGGGAAGCGTCAGCGTCATGCCGAAACGTGGGAGGTCGGGAAGCCCCGGCCGGCCGGGAATAAAGCGATGGTCGACCACGATATCGCCGCTTCCGTAGACGTGGTAGCTCGTCTCGAGACGCGAACCACCCGGCTCAACCTGCGCGACAACGTCGACGATGACGTCGCGGTCGGAATTTTGACGATAAGACACGTCCTGGACGATGCGGTCGGGTCCCGGCGCCACGCGCCCAGACGGGCAGGCATCTCGTTGCCGTAATCGTTGTCGGTGGGCGCCCGCCAAAAGTTCGGCTTCCGGGCCCGAGCGCAATAGTTCGACGCCTTCATAGGCGATCGACGCGAGCGTGCCGCGCACTCGATCGAAGGTGATCACGAAGCGATCGCCCTCGATGCGGAGCTCCGCGTCCGTCACGCGCGGCGTCATCTTCGACACGCGCCGGATATCGACCGCGGATTTGGGAGCGGCAATCGGAAGCTCGAACTGCTCCCACGCGACTTCGTGGTGGACGTCATCCCGGAAGCTCACTTCGAGAAAATATTCGACGCCCGGTGCCGGCTCGATCTCGGGAAGCTCGAGTGTCATCTCCCGAGTAGCGTGCGGGTCGACGTCAACCTGCAGACCTTCCGCTTTCACGACGATGGCGTCATCCGCTCGGACGGCCCAGCTAAACTCGAGCTCGGCAAGATTGAGGAAATCGTGACGGTTCTCGATGCGGATGCGTCCCGTCGCCAAATCCTCCGCAGCAAAGCGCACTGGCTGATAGACCTTCTTGACCTCCCACAAGCTTGGATGCGGCACGCGGGCGGGCGACACCAAGCCGTTGATGCAAAAATTGTCCGCGCTCGGCGTTCCTGGGGGGCCATAGTCCCCACCGTAGGCGAAATAAGACTCCCCGTTCGCGTTGGTCTCGCGAAGGCCTTGGTCGACCCAGTCCCAGATGAATCCTCCTTGAAGCTGGTCGTTCGCATAGATGACATCCCAATAATCCTGCAGGTTGCCCACGCTGTTCCCCATCGCGTGCGCGTACTCGCAAAGGATGAGAGGCCGCTCGCGCCGTTCGGATGCATAAGCCTCCAAAATGTGGATGCGGGCATACATGGGCGCCACGATGTCCGTATGCGCCCGGATGTCGGTCATTTCGTATTGGACGGGGCGGCCCGGGTCGCGCGCTTTGGTCCAAGCGTAAGTGGCCTCGAAGTTCGAGCCGTCGCCGGCTTCGTTGCCGAGCGACCAGATGATGATGGAGGGATGGTTTTTGTCGCGCTCGACCATGCGCCGCGTCCGGTCGATATGGGCCTGGCGCCACTCCGGACGGTTCGCAAGTGTCTTGTCCGCGTCGAAGCTCACGCCGTTCGACTCGACATTGGCTTCGTCGACGACATAGAGACCGTGCTCGTCGCAAAGCTCGTACCACCGCGGCACGTTCGGGTAATGGCTCGTGCGCACGGCGTTGATGTTGAACTGTTTCATCAGGCGGATGTCTTGCAGCATCGACGCTTCCGTCACGACGCGTCCCGTATCGGGATCGTGCTCGTGCCGATTGACGCCTTTGAGCGTCACCGGAACGCCGTTGACCTGCAAGAGTCCGTCCCGCACTTCGACAGTGCGGAAGCCGATTTTCGTAGCGATGACTTGGCCCGGGACGGAGAGGACGAGCGTGTAGAGATTCGGCGTCTCCGCCGTCCAAAGGAGTGGCGCTTCAACGCGCAGGTCGACCGAGCTGACGTCGTCTTGCTCGACAACGGTGCTCCCGAGCTCGTCGAGAAGGCGCATCGAGACAGACGGGCTCCCGCGCGTTTCCACCTCGAGCTTCAAACGTCCGTCCGCATCGGCGTGGACGAAGAAATCCCAAAGATGATCTCGCGGTGTCGCGAAGAGAAAGACGTCGCGCTCGATGCCGCTCACCCGCCAGTAGTCGATGTCCTCGAGATAGCTGCCGTCGCTGTAGCGGTAGACTTCGACCGCAAGCGTGTTCTCGCCCGTGCGAACGAAATCCGTGACACGGAGCTCCGCGGGCGTCTTGCTCCCCTCGCTATAGCCGACTTCCCTGCCGTTCACCCATACGTACATCGCCGAGCGCACGCCGCCGAAACGCAGATAGATCTCACCGTCGCGCCAGCTCTCCAGCACGGTGAACGAGCGGCGGTACGAACCTACGGGGTTGTCTTCATGGTCCACAAAAGGGGGCTCAGGGTTCTCCGCAAACGGAAGGCCGGCATCGACGTAGATCGGAACCCCGTAGCCCTGGAGCTCCCAGTTGCTCGGCACGGGGATCTCATCCCATGAACCCACGTCGAAGCTCACGCGGTAGAAATCCTTCGGACGCTCGGACGGCTTCGGGACCCAATGAAATTTCCACATTCCGTTCAGCGACCGGTAGTAGGGCGACCTGTCGCGGTCGGCCGCAAGCGCCCCTTCGACGGTGTCGTAAGGAATGTAGCTCGCGTGCGGCGCTTCGCGATTCTTCTGGAAAATCTCAGGGTTCTCCCAATCCAGAGCTGCCACGAAAAGGAGAGCGAGGAGAAGGCCCATAACGCGAGATGTTATCCTATCGCCCGTGTCCTAGAGGTAAGGGAGACCAGGAGGGCGAACGCTGGACCGCGCAAACATGTTGGAGAGGCTCGAGGCCTCTCCCAAAGATTGGGACGTCATTATTATTGGCGGAGGCGCCACCGGCCTCGGCTGTGCGGTCGAATCGGCGTCGCGAGGCTACCGCACGCTCTTGCTCGAAGCGGGCGACTTCGCTCGCGGCACCTCGAGCCGCAGCACGAAGCTCGTCCATGGCGGCGTGCGCTACTTGCAGCAAGGGAACGTCTCGCTCGTGCTCGAAGCGCTCGAGGAGCGCGGCCGTCTGCTCGCGAATGCACCCCACCTCGTGCACGATCTCCCGTTCGTCGTGCCCAACTACGATTGGTGGGAAGCGCCGTTTTACGGTGTCGGCCTTCGGCTCTACGACCTCCTCGCGGGCAAGCTCGGCTTCGGCGCGTCACGGAACCTCTCGAAGAGCGAGACCTTGGAGCGGCTCCCCACGATCGAAACGAAAGGACTTCGGGGCGGTGTGATCTACTACGACGGACAATTCGACGACGCCCGTCTCGCCATCCATCTCGCCATGACCGCCGCATCGCTCGGCGCAACGGTTCTGAACTATGTCGCAGCGATCGCACTCACGAAGACCGGCGACGTCATTACCGGAGTTGTGGCGAGGGACGAAGAGTCGGGGGCAGAGCTCGAGCTGAGCGGCCGCGTCGTCATCAACGCCACCGGGCCATTCACCGATGCGGTGCGGAAGCTCGACGAGCCACGAACGAAAGCCATTATCCGCCCGAGCCAAGGTGTGCACATCGTTCTCGAGCGCGCGTTTCTCCCGGGCGACAGCGCCATCATGGTGCCTCACACGGATGACGGCCGCGTGCTCTTCGCGATCCCGTGGCACGAGCGCGTCGTTGTCGGGACCACCGACACCCCCCTCGATACGGTTTCCTACGAGCCGTGCCCGCTCGAAGAAGAGATCGAGTTTCTGCTGAAACACGCCGCGCGTTATCTGACGAAAGACCCGAAACGCGAGGACATCCTCAGCATGTTCGCGGGCATCCGGCCGCTGGTAGGCACGAGCCCTGACGGCAGCACCGCGGAGATCTCGAGAGACCACACGCTGCACATCTCGCGCTCCGGCCTCGTAACGATCGCGGGCGGTAAATGGACGACCTACCGCATGATGGCCGAGGACACGATCGACCAGGCCGCAACAATGGCCGCGCTCGAAGAAAAACCTTCGGTCACCAAGACTTTGCGGCTCCACGGCTATCATCAAGACGCCGCTCGGTTCGGTGAGCTCGAGCGCTACGGCGCCGACGCGCCGTTGGTGCGCGATTTGATCCGGGAGGACGCGCGCTACGGCGGGCTCTTGCACCCGGACGCGAGCGTCAAAGCCGGCGAAGTCGTCTGGGCGGCTCGTATGGAAATGGCCCGCACCGTAGAGGATTTTCTCTCGCGCCGAACGCGCAGCCTCTTGCTGGGAGCGAGAACGGCCATCGCGATGGCCCCGCAGGTGGCGGCGCTCATGGCCGAGGAGCTCGACCGCGACGACGCTTGGACGCAAGCTCAAGTCAAAGCCTTCGTGAAGCTCGCCCAAGGCTATCTACCTCGTTGAAAGGACGTGCATGTCGACATTCACTGCTGAGATCGTGGGAACCGCCATTCTGATGCTTCTAGGCAACGGCGTTGTCGCCAACGTGCTATTGAAGGACACGAAAGGCGAAGGGGCGGGCTGGCTCGTTATAACGCTCGCCTGGGGAGCGTCCGTTTTCGTCGCCGTCGCGGTCGTGGCGCCCGTGAGTGGCGCTCATATCAACCCCGCCGTCACACTGGCCTTGGCCGCTGCGGGAAAATTTGCGTGGGCAAAGGTGCCGCTCTACTGGACCGCACAAATGATCGGCGCGGCTATCGGAACCATGCTCGTATGGCTCATGTACCGGCAGCACTACGCGATCACGGAAGACAGCGACGCGAAGCTGGCGACGTTTTGTACCGCCCCGGTGATCCGCAATCCGCTCGACAATTTCGCTTCGGAAGTAATCGGAACCTTCGTTCTCGCCTTTGCAGTTCTGATGATGGCCGCCCCAGGCGTGGGACTAGGCGCTATGGATGCGCTGCCGGTCGCGATTGTCGTGCTCGTCATCGGCCTTTCGCTCGGCGGCACGACCGGCTACGCGATCAACCCCGCACGCGATCTCGCGCCGCGGCTGATGCACGCCTTGTTGCCGATCCCGGGAAAACGGGACAGCGACTGGAGCTATGCGTGGGTGCCGGTTATCGGCCCTCTATCGGGCGCCGTCCTCGCCGCCGTGCTGGCTCGAGCGCTCTTTTCCACGTGATGACGCGGAAGGCTCGCCGCAGCTATTGGACGCGACCGCCCACGTTGGAATCCGTCGCGCGATCCGCAGCGGAGTCCGCAGCGCTGAGCACGAGCACCGCAAACCCGGTCGCCGCATCGGAAGCCAAAAGCCGAGTAAACGCTTCTTCCTCACTCCGCTCCTTGTTCGGAGGCAGCGTCTGCCAGCGCCCATCGGCTTGCTGACTCCGCTGAAGCCACATCACGCCACGGGTGATGGCGGCGGCGAAACGCGCTTCGTCGAGCTGCTGCAAGACGAACGTCGAAAGCGCCGTCGCATAGCCGTCGCTCTCTTGATGAGGCGCTGAGCCGTCCTCCGAAGGCCAAGGCGCTAAATCCACGAGCCGAAAGCCGCCATCGGCACGCTGCCGCTCGAGAACTTCGCCCGCGAGCCGGGACACATCGGCCTCCGACAAAAGACCATCCCATGTGCTCGCCGCCCAAAGCAGCGAAAGACGGTTGTGAAGACTCGTATCGTCCGAGAGCCCGCCCCGAAGATAACGACGAAGCCGCGCGAGCGCATCCGCCGGAGGCGTCACCTCGTCCCGCGCCGACATGGCCGCCACCGCCGCCAAAGAGGCGCCCCAGAACTCGCTGCCATCCGTCTCCCACGGGCCGAGCCCGAAATGGAGCCACGACCACTTGCCGTCGTCCTTCTGCTCCGCCCACATATGCTCGAGCGCCAACTTCGCCTCACCGCTGAGAGCCCCATGCGCGCGCTGATCCCGGAACGAGAGCACCAATGCATTGAGCACAGACTCCGTCCCACGCGACTGATCCGGCTTCTCCGCACCAACGGACGCCTCATACCACACCCGCGCATCCTTCCAGCCCGTGACCCGCGCTTCCACATCCGCGAAGAACTCGCGCGCGGGCGCCGAAAGCGATCCGTCGATCGAAGCCCGTGAAAGAAGGTACGGCATCCCGGTGTGACAGGACACGCACGCTTGCTCCAGCTTCCGACGAGAACGCGAGCGCTCCATCCAGAGCGAGGCACGCTCATCCAGGTATCGCGCCGCGGCGACGCGGTCCCAGGTTTTTTCTGCGGCGACGGCGGCCGACAGCGAGACCGTGCCAAGGAGAAGGACAGCTGAAAGACTCACACGCATCCAATACATAAGGCAGAAACTAGCACGCGGGGCACGGGGCTACAACCCTCGGCTCGGAGAGATGGTCGAACAAACGACGGCGCATCCGATACGTTCATCCCTCGCTATTGAGCACAGTTGAGAGCATGGCAACGAATGCGTATGGCAGGTATGTCGGGTAATGGTTTCGGCCTTGGTCTAAGATCACAAGCTGTGATCTCAAAAATGCGCACTCGTCCCTGGACAACTGTAACATCGTCATCGCCGTCATGATTCCAGAGATTACCAAGAGGGTGATATAAGGGGGTGTGCTCTGAAGAGCCTAGCAGCCCGTTGAAAAAGTCGTATCCGGTCGCGATATTTCTCTGAAGACTCATTCGATGACGATGTAAAATTGCATCGCATGTCGATGAAGAAGAAAAAGAAAAGTTGCCAAGAGACTTTATGGATTCCACACGATGCGGTTGCGTCGAGTCCTGGTCATCCTTTTTATGAGGAACTCGAGCGGGTACTTCGAGAGGAAGAGTTTGACTCGTTTGTGGAGTCGAAATGCTCGCCGTATTACGCGAAGAAGCAAGGTCGGCCGAGCATACCGCCGGGTGTGTATTTTCGAATGCTGTTGATCGGCTACTTTGAGCGCATCGATTCAGAGCGCGGGATCTGCTGGCGGTGTTCGGACTCACTGTCTTTGCGCCAGTTTCTTGGCCTTGGAATGGAAGAGCGAACGCCGGACCATTCGTCGCTGTCTCGGATACGGAATCGACTTCCGCTGGAAGTTCACGAATCTGTATTTGGATGGGTGCTAGAAGTTCTAGCGTCGAGAGGGATGATAGATGGCAAGACACTGGGTGTGGACGCGACGACGCTGGAAGCGAATGCGGCGCTTCGGTCAATCGTTCGTCGAGACACGGGGGAAAGCTACGAATCGTATTTGAAGGAGCTTGCGCGCAAGAGTGGTATCGAAGAGCCGAGCCGAGCGGACATTGCAAAGTTGGACAAGAAGCGGCCAAAGAAAGGGTCGAACAAGGAGTGGGTGAATCCGAACGAGCCGGATGCGGAGATCATGAAAATGAAGAGCGGGGGCACGGATATGGCGCACAAAGCCGAGCATGCTGTGGACATGAGCGGGGAAGGTGCGGTAATTGCCGTGACGCTTCACGGAGGCGCGAAGGGTGACACAAAGAGCCTACCGGATACGCTGGAAAAAGCGCAGTCAAATCTGCAAGAGCTCGCGAACAACGCGGAATGTTGTGAACGAATACATGAAGACGCGGGTCGCGAAGTGGTCGGGGACAAGGGCTATCACGGCAACGACATCCTGGTTGAGCTGGTCGAACAAGAATACCGGAGCTACATTTCGGAGCCAGAGCGAGGTGGCCGCAAATGGAAGGACAAACAGGCCGAGCAAGCCGCCACCTACGCGAACCGACGTCGCATTCGCGGGACTCGAGGTAAGCGATTAATACGCCGTCGCGGCGAGTTACTCGAACGACCTTTCGCGCACTACCTCGAAGCGGGAGGCATGCGACGAACGCATTTGCGAAGACACGAAAATATACTCAAGCGCCTCCTCACGCACGTGGCCGGATTCAATCTCGGGATTCTGATGCGCAATCTCATCGGCAAGGCCACGCCGAAGGAATACGCGGAGCTCAACGCCAGTCTGATCGCTGCTTTATTGCGCTTCGTCTCGACCATAGGCGCACGTTTTGCCCCGCTGCAATCCATCGGGCGTCTCAACTTGGCCGTTCCGCCGAATCACATCTTCCTTGAACTTGCCCACCAAACTTTCTCCGTGAGCAGAATCTGGACTTTTTCACCGGGCTGCTAGGTGCCAAAATGGGGGGTAAAATGGCTAGATCGTTGAAACATGGCGCACTCGCTGCGCTTGCCTTGACCAGTCTCGTGCTTTCCGTGCTCGTGCTGGCCGAATCCGATTTGAATGCGAAAGGAAAAAGACACCGAGGTCGAACTGTTTTCGACGCCGCCAACCCGCCGGCAGCCGTGAGCGCACTCGTCGAGGCGAGCCAGTTTACGGCCTATGGGCAAGTCGGGATCGACGGAAGCGCCCGGGGCAACAAGCTCACCGTCAAGGCGAAGCCCTTCGATTCGCGATTGAAGTTCACCGGCGACGATAAGAAGTTCGTCGTGAAAAAAATTCCGCCCGATCCGATCGGGCCGGTGTCCGCCTTCCCGAAGCTCTTTGTCAAACCGGTCAAGTCGTCGCAACAAAGTCTCAGCGACGACGTCATCGGCACGGCGCCAGCATTCAAACTCGAGGCGGGCAAGAACGCCGTGTTCAAGAAGGGCGATGAGCTCTTCAAAAACACGGGGCCGATCCCAACGGAGGTAAAGCTCTTCGTCCCGCCCAAAGATCCAGTCAAGTTCAACTACCGCTTAAAAAAACTGGGCGCCGACGGCGGCACCAAGGTGGCGACCTTCTCCTCCCCGGCAGCCTCTTTCGCCGCCATGGCGGAGGACATCAACCAGAAGAAGAAGGGCGGCAAGACCGGGCGCTTGCGCCGGTCCATGGATGGGCAGATCGCGAATGCGAAGCCGCCGACGCCAGCGCGGTTTGAGCTTCAGATCGACTTCAAGCAGGGCGAGCCTGTTCGAGCCAAGATAAAGGCCCAATCGAAAAAGTCGAAGAAGAAATCCAAGCCCAAATCCAAACGGTGACTCTTACGGAAACGTCACCGACTCTTCGAGGAGTGCGCCCGGCCGCAGGACGAGCCCGTTGAGCCAGACCTGCGCGTCGGGCGCTCGGGTGTCCTCGACGCGCACGTCGTAGGTGCCGCCGAGAACGACCACCTCTTCGCCGCTCCGCGCGGCGGCAACAGGCCGCGTGAGCTCGCCGGACGCGAACACGTAAACGAACACGTTGTCGCCGACGAGCTCTTCGCCTCGGCCGTCGAAGGCGCGGATGAGGAGTCGGCCCGATGGGAAGCTGACCGTTTCGCGAACGGTGCCACCCGCCTCGAGCTCGACGCCTCGTACCCAGAGGCTCGGGCGGTCGTGAGAGCGGTAGAAACTCGCTCGAACATCGTAGCGTCCGCTCGAAAGAATCGCAGACTCCCCCGCCGGTGTGTAGGCTACAGCCTCCTCATGGTCCCCCGCTTTGTAGTAGTAGACATACGCGTCATAAACCTCGAGCGCCCGGCCTCCTTCCATTTCCGCGACCACTAGGATCGTTCCCGCGGAGAAGCCTACCTCTCTGTCTAGCTCGTGACGCTCCTCGATCGCCACGTCCCGCAGCCATTTCTCCGGCCGGTCGTTCGATCCCGCATAGGTTGCTTTGACGTCGTAGCGGCCTGCTTCGAGCGAAAGCGGAACACCGGCAAAGCCTCGCTCCACTTCTTCCAACTGGAGATCGCCTGAGCGATATAACGTGAGCTCGACCGCTCCGGGCGGCAGCTCCGAGCCAGCGTTCGTTGCTTGCACCCGGAGGACGCCTCGTCGAAACGCCACGGCGCGGCGCGTGGAAAGCCCGGGCTCCACGACGACATCACGAAGCCACGTGACGCCTTTCTCTTCGGACGCTTCGGTGAGAACGACTCTCAGATCGTAGGTGCCAGCCGAGAGAAGCGCGCGCTCATCCGAGCGGAGCGTAGCAATCACGCGGCTTGCGTCGCCGCCCGCATAGATATAGGTGACCACTAGTCCCGGATCCGCATTACCGACTTCCACGTCGACCTCGAGCTCCCCGCTCGAGAAGTCTACTTGGAGCGTCACCCGCTCCCCTTCCTGAACGCCAACGTCGGCAACCCGCTGGACCGGCCGGTCGTTCGCGAGTATGTAGTGAACGTCGACATCGTATCGACCCGCCGGAACCTCGAGGGCCTCACCTGCCTGGCCTTCAGCGACGATCTCCGAAGGGGCGTTCCGAGCGAGCACCGTGACCCTTGCGGCACGACGACCGAGGGGAACGCCGGCGTTAGTAGCCCGGACGAGCACCGTCGGAAGCGTGGATCGCGACTTCACGACGACGAGGATCCCAACCTGAAGCGTCACGAGCCCGAGTAATACGCCGCCGTAGAGCAGAAAATTGCGGTTACTCATCGTCGAACGCCACCGTGGAGACCTCGCCGAAGATCTCAAGAAGATCGTTCACCAGAAATTCCGACTCGGCGCTTTCATCGGCGAGCAGACGTCGTGCCTCTGCCGAATCGGGAAAAACGTGCAGGGCGCTTTCGAAAGCGCGCAACGCGTATTCGGGCCTCCCGTCCCGACGCTCGAGCAGCCCGAGATTCAAGTAGGTGAGATGCCGGCGCGGCAGCGGAAACGTCCCGAGCTCGAGCGAGCGCTCGAAGTGCACGCGGGCGCTTTTGTAATCGGCCTGCTTCGCATAGGCCACGCCGAGGTTCGTGTAGAGCGCCGGGTTGAAGGGCGCGAAGATCGAGCCTTCTTCTAGCACCTCGATCGCGTCCCGCGCGTGGCCGGCGCGAAGGTGGGCAAGTCCGAGGGCGAAATACACGTCGCCCTCATGAGGTGCAGCGGCTATCGCGTCTTTCAAAACGTCGATGGCTTCGTCTACCCGACCGAGTTGGAGGAGCACGCATCCGAGGCGATAGGCGTAGAGCCAGTGACTTTGGCCCGGCTCTCGCGATGCGAGCCACGCGAAGATCTCGCGCGATTCCTCGAGCCGGCCAGTGTGGCGATAGATCTCCGCCACTTGGCGCATCGCCCCGTAGTGCAGTGGCCGCAGCTTCAGCGCGATCGAGAGCTCTGAAAGAGCGAGCCGCGCCTGCTCGCGCGATTGTCGCTCGAGCTCGTCGAGCTGTGCCCGCCACTGCGAAGGCGCGATATCCGAGGGTGGGCTCGTCTCGCCGTCGGCCCGCCACCGATAAAGAACGTTATCGCTTTGCCACTTGTAGAGGCTGCCGAGCTCGTAATGCGGCTCGAACTGGCTCGGACGCTTGCGAATCAGCTCGCGATAGGCGTTCGCGGCAGCGGCGCTCAACCCATGCAGCCGATAAGCGCGCGCGAGCGAGAACCAGGCATCGAGGAGCTCCGGAGCCGCCTTGGTCGCCCGTCGTAGCGCCAGGATCGCTTCTTCCGTCTCCTTACGCGCGAGGTGGGCGCGCCCGAGGAGGTAGCTCGCGGCCGGCTCCGCGGGATAGGCTTCGAGCTCGATGCGCGCGTCCTTGAACCGGCGTCGCTCGAGATGAACAAGGCCGAGAGCCACGCGGGACGCAACGTGATCGGGATGCACTTCGAGAGCCTCCTCCAAGATGTGCAAGGCGGCCTCGAGATCGCTTTCCCCAATCTTCGCGAGCGCGAGGTAGAACTGGTGACTGGCTTCCGCGGGCTCGAGCTCTCTCGCAGCTTCAAAAGCGCGTGAAGCTTCTGCAAACCGTCCCTCGGTTAAGAGAATGTAGCCGAGAAGCCATCGACCGGTCACCCCCTCCGGCTCTTCGAGGAGCGTTTCCACGATGGCCTCGGTTTCGCGAAACGCGCCGGCCTCGGGTGTTGCTTCTGCCTCGAAAGGAATCTCCAAGAGAACACTCGCATCGTCCAGCCGCGAGGCTTCGAGAACGGCATCGGCCACCTCTTCCGAAGAGTAGTCTGAAACCCTGCGGAGTAGCTCAGCCACTCCAGCTCGCCTCTCCTGCGGACGGTCGTCGACTGTTGCTCTGACCGCCGGTGTGGCGACTTTGATCACTCTGGGCGCAAGCGGAGCCGCGGCGCGATGGCGAGCCGGGTACGAGAAGCGATAGCGCTCGACGGCCCGAACGGGAAGCTTTCGCAAGTTGTGCACGTGCTTCGGTTCGAGGAACGCGGGGTCCCGGAACAGGATGGTCATGAGATGGTCGGCTTCCGCCTGCTCGTGGCAAGGACGGCAGCTCAAGTCGCGACGATTCGCGTCATGAAAGACTCTCGACTCCAAGCTCCGATTCGAATGAAAGGTGTTGTGGCAATCCGAGCAGGTCGCACCGGCGTGATCGAGCTCGATGCGATCCGCGCCACGATGGCAATGCAGGCAAACTTCCTCGCTCGTCGAGAGGCCGAGATAGTCGCCCGTCGTGAAATCTTCGTCGTTACCTTTATAGGCGTGAAACGCGGGCGGGAGCGGCGTCTCCAGAACGACGCTCTCCCGTGTATAGGCAGAGTGGGTCACTTCGTGGGGATCGTGGCACGCGACGCAGGTGATGTTTTGCTTGCTCTCGCTGAATACCCGCTGCTCCGCGCGGCCCTCGGACTCCAGCCGAGAGCCGTCCCGAGGAGAGTGGCAACGCGAGCAAAACGCATTGTGAGAATGAAACTGAACGCCGGTAACGTGAGGGTCGCTGTTCCACGTCTGAATCAAGTCGTGCCCCTCGTGGAGATCGTCTTCCGGCAACACCCGCGACACAGCGGTATGACAGGTGCCACAAGTTCGAGACGTTGCATCCACGCCGATGTCTTTCCTATCCGAGCTCCGCACATGACGCTCCCCCGGACCATGGCAGGACTCACAGCCAATATTGAGCTCCACGGCGTCCGTACCGCCGGGGCCGGTCACGTGACAGGGTGCGCAGTCCATCGCCTTCGCTGGAAACGAGCGCCATGTGCCCACGCGATGGTGGTAGGCGGTGTCCAGCACGTTGCCGACACTGTCCGCGTAGGCGATCCGCTTACGACCTCCAATCGTGTAAGCCACGTCGTCCCAAGAGGCAACGACAGGGCTCGAAGGAAGCGGGTAGCCCGCCGCGCGCGCTTGCGAGGCGGTCAGGATCGAGTAGCTGTGACGACTCGAAGTCCAGGCCTCGTAGATATCTTGATAGGAACCGGCGACGGACGGTCGCGCGGAGCTTCTTCGGCGCAACCCGCGAGCTTCACGGCTAGCAGCAAGCCCAGCGCGGCCCGTCTCCTCGATAACAACATCGATACGAAAGCCTCCGTACGGACGCGACGGGGGGGTCGCGCAACGGCACTATTATAATGTCCGTCAAGCCGGTGGGTTACCGGCTCGCGCCCTCTGCTGTGACAATTGCTGACGCAAGTATGACACTCCTTCTTCGACCGTCGACTATCTTCGCCCGGCGGCAGTCGTGAGCCACCTCGAAAGGAGATAGAGTTGATGCGCAGGAATCATTGGCAGCGATGTTTCGTGAGGTCCACTCTTCACCACGTCTGGCAGACGACGGAGCGCCAGCGCAACGTGGAAACCCGGTACGGAGGGCGATATCATGAGAAACTCCCGCGGAATAGCCGTGATCCTTGGCCGTCTCTCAATGTTGGTCGGTCCGGGATTCAGTCGCGAGGCGATCGCCCAACCGACGTGGCACAACCTCGAGGCGGGTGAGCACGCTGTCGGGTTCCGTCTGTTGCAAGAGCGTGACAACGCCAGGGTCGTGGCTGGGCGCACAGAGCAGGCGCGGCCCGTTCGCGTCTACCTGTGGTACCCAGCGACGGCCTCACCGGGGCTTGCCGCCAATGCTTTTCGGTCGCTACGCGGCGCTGGCGGAAGACGACGTATGGCCCATCGAGATTGCCGGGCCTCTCCGTGAGAGGCTGAGCTTCTCCTGTCACGCGCTCGCCCGCTCGCTGGGACCAGACGGGTTCGAGGCGCTGGGTGAGCAATCGGTGCGCGCGTTCGAAAACGCAGAGCCGCTCCCAGGCCCCTTCCCGTTGATCGTGATCGGCCAAGGCCTGTATTACGAGTCTCCGATCGCATTTGCCGCGCTCAGCGAGTACCTCGCAGGTCGAGGGTTCGTTGTTGCGACATGCCCCCTTGTCGGGACGCACACGCAACTCGTGAAACTCGATATCGAAGACCTCGAGACTCAGGTCCGGGACCTGGAATTCGTCATCGCACGCGCCCTCGCGCTTACCTCATCACCGCCACCAAAGGCCGTCATCCGCAAGCCCGAAGCCGTCACCATGCCCCAGGCTCTTCTGAAAAACCACCGTCAACTGAACCCGGGACAACTCCTCCACAGACCTCCGAATCATCAGACAATCGCTAAACAACCACGGGGTACGGCGAGCAGATACGAATTTTGCGGATTCCAAAACTCCTGAGCGATTAGGAGACCGTGGAGGTCAATCCCTGCGTGCGAGCCAGATTTGGTGGGTGGAGCCGGCCTCTAGCGGGCACCCTTCGAAATCGCCAAAGACATCTTCAATCACGAACCCGGTCTCTTGCAGAAGCTTGCGGCTCTGCTCCGGAGTGATCCATGAAAGACGGATGCGCCGGTATCGGCGGCTCGTCACGACCCCTTGCGGGTCGAGCTCGTCCGTCCATACGAGGATGTCGAGAAGTTGATTCTCGACGTCGCGCGTCGTTGCTTCCCACAGGATCCAGTCGGGACGGCTCGCACGCAGATGGGCACTCCCGATTCCTGCGGGTAGTCGGGATCGAAGATGAAATGGTCGAAGATGAAATAGCCGCCGGACCGCAGCTGCCCGCGGATGGTCTCGAGCGCCCGGCGCTTGTCCTCCTCCTTTATTAGATGACCGATGCTGTGGAAGGGGATCGTGATGAGCGCGGCGGGCTCGGGTAGCTCGAAATCGCGAAAATCGCCTTTGATGAGCGTCAAGCGGTCGAGGACGCCGGCGGTGCGCGCCCGTGCCTCGCAGAGCTCGAGGATTTTCTCGGAAGAGTCGACCCCGATGACGGCTTTTCCCTGCTTGGCCGCTTCGATGCAAATGCGGCCATTGCCGACGCCGAGCTCGACCGCGGGCCCGTCCGCTTCCACGAGGCACTTTACATAGAACTCCTGGTTTTCCCGGGTGATGGGAGCGCTCTCCGCCCAGGCGTCGTAGATGTCGGCGAAAGCGTCGTACGGCACAGGGTCGGTCATTTTTCCTCTAACGTTCCGCGGCCAGCTCTGATAAAGTTGCGGGCCCTCGTCCAGCGGTTTCAAAAGAGTATCAGATGGAGGTCTCATGAGCAGCGTGGTCGAAGTGACTCAGGACGGGTCGGTTCGCGTCCTTTCGATCGACAACCCTCCCGTGAACGGGCTCGGGGCCGCCGTACGGACGGCGCTCACGGAAGAGCTCACGAAAGCTCTCGAAGACGAAGGTGTCGAGGCCATCGTTCTCGCGGGAAAAGGAAAGCTTTTTTGCGCTGGAGCCGACATCCGAGAGTTTGGCAAGGAGCCGCTTCCGGACACGCCGCATCTTCCCGACGTTATCGACGCACTCGAAGCCTCGACGAAGCCCATCGTCGCCGCCATCCAGGGTGTCGCCGCCGGCGGCGGTCTCGAGCTTGCGCTCGGCTGTCACGGACGCGTGGCCACGGCCGACGCGCGCCTTGGCCTCCCCGAAGTCACGCTCGGCATCATCCCGGGCGCCGGCGGCACCCAGCGTTTGCCGCGGCTCATTGGCGTCGCGGCCGCGCTCGACATCATTGTCGCCGGGAAGCTCGTGCCCGCTCCGAAAGCCGAGAAGCTCGGCTATGTGGACCAAGTCGTCACTAATAACGGCGACGTCGTCGACGCCGCCAAAGACTACGCGAAAGCCATCGTTGCTGGAGACGAGCCTTTCCGCCGGGCGTCCGAAGGGACCGTCGAAGCGGACGGCACTGTCTTCGACGAAGTAAAAAAGAGCATCGCGAAGAAGGCGCGCGGTTTCGAAGCACCGTACGCGGCCATCGACGCGGTGCGCGCTTCGGTCGAGCTTCCGACCAAGGAAGGGTTCGCCCGCGAGCGCGAGATCTTTGTCGGGCTCGTTAATTCCGTGCAGGCCCAAGCGCAACGGCACGTCTTTTTTGCGGAGCGCGCGATCGCAAAGATCCCCGACGTTCCGAAGGACACGCCGGTAAAAGAGATCCGCCGTGTCGGTGTCGTCGGCTGTGGCACGATGGGAGGCGGTATCGCGATGAGCTTCGCGAATGCCGGATTCCCGGTGAGCGTTCTCGAGAGCAACGAGGAGCTCCTCGATCGCGGCATGGAGAAGATCCGCGGACTCTACACCTCGAGCGTCTCGAAAGGCCGGCTGTCGCAAGCCGACATGGACGAACGGATGGGACATCTCCAAGGAACGCTCGAAGCTTCCGAGCTCGCCGACGCGGACCTCATCGTAGAAGCCGTCTTCGAAGAGATGGACGTCAAGAAAGACATCTTTCGCCGCCTCGACGAAATCTGCAAAGACGACACCATCCTCGCGACGAACACCTCGACGCTCGACGTCAACGAGATCGCCGACGCTACCAAGCGCCCCGAGCTCGTCATCGGCACGCATTTTTTCAGCCCGGCGAACATCATGAAGCTGATGGAGAACGTGCGCGGCGAGAAGACGTCGAAAGAGACGATCGCGACGATCATGAAGCTCTCGAAGCAACTCGGGAAAGTTGGTGTGCTCGTCGGCGTGTGCGACGGCTTCGTCGGCAACCGCATGCTTTACGCCTATCGCCAGCAGGCGGATTTCTTGCTCGAAGAAGGCGCGCTTCCGCGCCAAGTAGACAAAGCGCTCTTCGAATTCGGACTTCCGATGGGCCCGTTCGCGATGATGGACCTCGCCGGGCTCGATATCGGCTGGGCCATCCGCAAACGGCAAGCGCCAACGCGGCCGAAAGAGTTGCGTTACTCCCCCATCCCGGACCGCATCTGCGAAATGGGCCGCTACGGCCAGAAGACAGGCGCGGGCTGGTACCGCTACGAAAAAGGCAGCCGCACCCCCATCCCCGATCCCGAGATCGAAGCCCTCGTTGTCGAGGTCTCGAAAGAGCTCGGCTTCGAGCGGCGCGCCATCAGCGACGAGGAGATCGTCGAGCGCTGCATGTTCCCGCTCATCAACGAGGGCGCGAAGATTCTGGAAGAAGGAATAGCGCTCCGGCCGGGGGATATCGACATCGTCTGGATCTACGGCTACGGTTTTCCGCGCTATCGCGGCGGCCCGATGTTCTATGCGGACACGGTGGGCGTCGACAAGATCCACGAGACGATGGTGCGCCTCTACGAAGAACAAGGTGAGTGGGTAAAGCCCGCGCCTCTCCTGGAGCAGCTCGCCAAGGAAGGCAAGAGCTTCAAGGACTACGCGTCATAGAGTCGAGTGCTTCGGCGAGAAGCTTCTTCGTGCCGTCGGGCCCTTCTAGCGAGAACCAGACATGAGGCTCGGCGGCATCGGCTTCGAGGCGCAGCTTCAGAAACCCGCAGCAGCGCCTTTCGATCGCCATGAGCTCGGCCGCCTCTTTCAACTCGCTACGGGCAGCCGAAATCCGTAGCCGTGCTCGAGCTCCAGCCGCTCTTCCGCGGCACTGGCAACGCTTGACCAAAGCTCGCGTTGACGGGCTCGCTCGCCCGCCGTCAAGGCGCCCACGTCGCAAACGATTGGAAGCTCTATCATGCCTCCATTATTAGCACAGATCGGCGCGTGGAACTTTCTTTCCACCGCCGGTGTCCAATAGAACTAGAGAGGAGGCCGCGCGGATTCTCCGAGTCTCAACTCGAAAGGAGAAGCCCGTAGTGTGCCAAAACTCAGTCGGAAGGCGAAGGCTATCATTATTAGAGACCTGCCCCATTGAATCGGGTGAAAGAGGATGTTCTCGGCCAGCATTTCGTTGCGGTTTCTTGAGGGCGTGGCGGCGCGATAGGTCAGAGATGAGGTTTCCCTCAGGCTCGCCATCGCGTTTCTGGAAGCCTTCGATCTTCGGCTGTGAAACGTGGCCGCTCCGCTTACGCTGCCTCACGATAGTAGTAACGGAGAATCCCGCCAAGACGTTCCCGACACTGAACGCTCCCCTCATTGCCGGGCCTGTCGGGCACTTCGGAGATCAACCTGTTGCCGAGACCTTGGTGATTTCCTTCCAGTTGTAATGGGCGACGTAAGCGCGAACGGCCGTGCGAAGATGATTCTCTCCGAGCGGAACGATCCTGTTGAGACACTCTCAATTCTAGAAAAAGTCATTCAACGCCGCTCTGCTTCGCGTCGATCGAGTTTTTTGCACACTACGAGGGGGGCATGTCAGGAGGTCTGAGACTAGAGGACTGAGTCTATCCGGAGCCACGCACGTTGCGCTATGCTGGAAGTGTGCGCACGAGCGTCCAACGAACATCATTCAAACAAGATAGGAAGAACATGAGTCTTACGACGGACACCGATTCGACGACGACGGGCAGCAAAGGCCCAAATCTGTGGCTCGTACTGCTCGCCCTCGCTTTCGTTTTGCTACTCGCCGTGGTGGGCTTTCTCGGGTTGCAGGTTCTGAATCGACTAGACGCCATCGAATCGCAGATCGCGGATTTGAGCTCACAATCGATCGAGGCGACCGACGCGTCGGAGCGCGCGCTGGCGCGCGCCACGCGCGCAGAGGAGGTGGCCCGCGCCGCTGCGGAAGGGCGCCTGCTCGCCGAAGCGGATACGGCGCGCGCCGAAGAAAACGCCGTGGCCGCCCGTGAAGATGCCGCTGCGTCGCGATCTGATGCCGCCACGTCGCGGGACGAAGCCGCTCGCGCGCGCGCGGAAGCCGATCGTATCCGTGCAGAAGCGCAAGCAGAGCTCGACCGTCTCGAAAAAGCGCTCGGCAAGATCGCCGACACGCGGCGGACGGCGCTCGGCCTTGTGATGAATCTCGGCGAAGATACGCTCAAGTTCGACTTCGACAAAGCGGATTTGAAGCCGGAGGACAAAGAGCTATTGAGCCGCATCGCCGGCATCCTTCTCACGTCGCAGGACTACACGATCGCGATCAACGGACATACCGACGACGTTGGCAGCGACGAATATAATGAAGGTCTCTCCGAGCGCCGCGCCGCGGCCGTTCGCGATTACCTCGTCGAGGCCAACATCAGCGAGGAAATTCTGAGCGTCCAAGGCTGGGGCAAGAAGCAGCCTCTCGTTCGAGGCACTTCCGACGAGGCGCGTGCCAAGAACCGGCGGGTCGAGCTCGGGATCGTGAACATCCGCATCAACTACCCGCAAGCTCCGCGACGCTAGCGTCGGCTTCACACGATCGAGCCACACGCGTCTGTCGACGACCATTGGGCGATGAGAGGAATGGAGAGAGCCCTGAGTTGCCAGTTCCCGCACAGCGACACGATTTTAACTTCCTAGTCGATCCACTAAGTTCTCTCGATGTCACTCGCGTCCGGAACGCGCCTCGCCCACTATGAGATCCTCGAGCCAATCGGCAAAGGGGGTATGGGCGGGGTATACCGCGCTCGGGATACCAAGCTCGATCGCCACGTCGCGATAAAAGTTCTTTCGGGGAGTTCGCCAAAGACAGGAAACGCCTGGGCGCGGTTCGAGCGCGAGGCCAGGCTTCTCGCGTCGCTGAACCATCCGAACATCGCGAGCATCTACGGTAGTAGTACAGTCTGTGATGTGCGACGCTTTTGTACCATTCAGGGATAGAATACGGCGATATTAACTAGAATAGATCGATGGCCGATTCAGATGAACAACACGCCGCGCGTGCGCGAGCAGGTAGCCATTGGCCCGTGCGCAAGTTCAAACTTGGCGAGGAACCGTCCGCCGACCTGTCGGACATGACCACGGCGGCCGAGCGTCTCGCCATGATGTCGCCACTTGCCCTACAGGCCTGGGCGCTTGCACGAAGGCCACTTCCTACATACGACCGGTCGAAAATCCCGATCCGGATGTACCGTAACGGAGAGATACCACCGGACGACGATGTCTCTCGGTAGGCTCAACGAAGACTTTCGCGACCTCCTTGTGGAGTTTTCGGACGAAGGCGTAGAGTTCCTGCTCGTCGGCGCGTTCGCGGTCGCGTTCCATGGCGTTCCGCGTGCAACCGGCGACATGGACGTTTTCATCAGACCGTCGAGTAAGAACGCGAAGCGTGTCCATGCCGCGCTCGCGCGCTTCGGCGCTCCCCTGGAAAGCGCTGGTGTCGTTCAAGCTGACTTCGAACAACCGGGTATGGTGTCGAAGTGGGTATGCTGGTCGGCTCCGAGCGTAAAGCTCGTGACCCATCCACTGCGATCCCTCCGGACCACTGTTCCGGAGAGCGCGAGATCGTATGGAGCCACAGCAGCGCTGTTGCCGGGCTCCGCGAGCAACGCAGCAATCACCGACGCATCGAATGCGATGTCCGCTTCCAGCAGTAACACGTCACGATCGAGGTAATCGCGCGCGTCCCACAACGAACGTATGTTGTTCGTCGTAGCATAGTCGGGCGCTTCGACATAGAAAATAGCCATGCCAGCGAAGCGCGACCCGATACGCTCACGAACGACGTCGCACATATAGCCGACGACGACTATGGCTTCGGTGACTCCTTGCGAGGCAAGCGCCCGTAGCGCGCGCTCCAGCAGCGGTTCCCCGCCTACTTCCACCAGGCACTTCGCAACATCGCCAGTCAACGCGTGTAAGCGGCTGCCGCGACCCGCGGCGAGAATCACGGCGCGGCCAACCGTCGACGGGTTCTCGACGTGCGTTTTCGCGGTGACATCATCGCGAATCGTCGCGATGGGATCGGCAAGCTCGCCTGTCACGCTTCCGCGCTCGCGGTCGCCGCGACACGCTCGGCCGAGGATCGCGCACCGGCAGTCGACGTGAAGTAGTCGCGCAATCGATCGATCCCCTCGTTGTAACGATCGTGACAGAAGGCAAGACGCAAGTCGTCGGGCACGCCGAAATCGGTTCCGGGCACCACGGCGACGTGGACGCTTTCCAGAATGTCGCGCGCAAGCTCCTTCGAGGACTCAAAGCCGTGGTCAGCGTTCCACTGCCCACACCGCAGCATGGCGTAAAAACCACCTTCGGCCGCAACCGGCGTACATCCGGTGCCCGCAAGACGCTGCGTCGTGTATTCAGCGCGAGACCTGTACGTGCGGTTGAGCTCCTCCACGCTCTCTTCGTCACACAGAGCCTCGATCATTCCGGATTGATAACAAGGGTCGGTGCACAACAGCGTGTGCTGCTGAATGACGCGTAGATTGATCTGTAGCTCTTCGGGCAGGATCGCGAAGCCAACCCGCTTCGTATACATACGATAGCCCTTGGAAAAGCTGTTTGTAACGATCGTGATGTCTTTGTGCTCCGGAAGGGCCTCGAGCGGCGTCCGGAACTCCTGATAGAACTGGGTGTTGTTATAGATCTCGTCGTTCAAAACATAGGCTTGACGATCGACGATCTCGTAGATCTCGCGCATCTCGTCGAGCGTAACGATGTTTCCGAGTGGGTTTCCCGGTGAGTTGATGACCACCAAGGACGTGCGCTCCGGTGAGAAATTCCGCCGGAACGAATCCATGTCGATGCGCTTGGTGACGATGTCGATGTCGTAAAACTCGACCTTCGCACCCGCCAACGTTGCGCAATACAGATATAACGCATAGTAAGGGCGCGGAATCATGATCTCGTATTCCGGTCCCGACAGCAGTTGAAACAGGTTGCGGAAAATGGGGGAGCTACCGGTATTGACGATCACGTTTGCCGCCGTCACCCCAGCGCCATAGCGCCGGTTGTAAAACCCCGAGATGGCTTCACGTAGCTCGGGAAGTCCTTCAGGGTATACGCGCCGAACAAACCCCGGATCGTGGAGCTTACTTACCATGCGCTCCAGCACGGCGTCGGGCATGGGTAGTTCGGTTACTCCGATCGTGAGCTTTAAAACGTCCGCGCCCTCCTCGATAAGGATATCGGCGAGCTCATCGAGAACGAACATCTGAAATTCGAGATCTTTGGGCATGAGATCTCTGACTGTACGTGGCACTTGTGCCTCCTCGCTGCGGTGATGGTTCCAGCCTCAACGCACGGCCGGATCGGGGGGTGACGAGAAACGTGCCCCCAACCAACACCCGTGAGTGCTATTCCGAGCGGTCGCGCGCACCTTATGCTACTTCATTCGCAAAAGTGGTGCCGCACGGGTAAATTTCGAATTGACCGGAACGCTTGTTGGGCTAAGGCGCCCCGATCGCTACGGGTTCAGTTCATCGGCGAAGTGACAGGCCACGAAGTGGTCATCGGCGACCGCGCGCCACCGCGGCGTCTCGCTTCGACAGCGTTCGCGCGCGAACGCACACCGTGTGTGAAACCGGCACCCCGGCCGCGGCACGAGCGCACTGGGTATCTCGCCGATTAGCGGTATTGTGTTTTGCGGATGGTCGGAATCCAGCGACGGGATCGCTGAAAGCAGTGCAGCCGTATAAGGATGCCGTCGTCGAGAAAACAGCTTCCGGGTCGGCGCCATCTCCACGAGACGGCCGAGATACATCACGGCCACCACGTCACAGACGTGTGCGACCAGGCTGAGGTCGTGCGAAATGAAAAGGAACGTCAGACCGTGCTCGGTTGTAAGATCTCGCAGCAGGTTAGGTTCAGGATGTCGGCTTGAATCGAGACGTCCAGGGCGGCGACGCTTTCGTCGGCCACGAGAAAGCCGGGAATTGTCAATCAAAGCACGGGCGATCGAGATACGTTGGCGTTGGAGCACCGCCAAACCGCCTCTCATTTTGGAGACATGTTGGAGACGGCATCCGGCGAGATCCGAAAGACTCTGGACTAATAAGGACTTAGGTTCGGTTGGTGCCGAAGGGGGGGGATTCGAACCCCGCAGGCGTTACCCACGTAACGCCATCACGCGGCATTTCTCCAGCGTCTTCATCATGGTCTCCGCCTTGTGCTTCGGGCTCAATTGACTGTACCTCCCCACCGTCTTGAGCTCCGTCCAGCCGCCGAGTTCCTGGACCGTGCGCAGGTAAACGCCGCAGGTAGGCTGTTCCCAGAAGTCGCGACGTTTGGTTTCAGGTATCGGTCGAAAAACGTGCTCTCGTCTGCCGCTCGACGGCCCGTACGAGCTCATCGGGCTCGAGTGGTTTGTTCACGAGCTCGGAAGCGCGCAGGGGCCGACCGACTCTTCGAAGTCCGGATTACCGATCAACACGATAGGAATGCACGCGACCGCGGGATCGTCTTTGAAGCGCTGAACCCAATCGACTTCGTCGAGACGTAGCTGCATGTGATCGAGCGTGATGACGTCGGGGCGCATCGCGAGAGCGCGCTCGTAGGCTTCTTCGAGCGTCGAAGCCGTCACGACCTCGTAGCCTTCGAGTACGAGCAATCTGGACATGTAGTCCCGCGCGGATGGCTCGCGGTCTGCGACGAGCACGAGGGGCCCGGGCTCCTTGGGCGCGGTTTCCGCTTCCTCGGTAGCGGCCGAATCCGGCCGAGGAAAGGCCAACACAGGCGCTGCGACCGCGACCTTTTCTTCAGAAGCTTCCGGAGGATGACAGACAGCAAGAGACAGGCGAAGCGTGAGCTCGCTATTCTCTGTCTCGAGCTCGAGGACCCCGTGCATCAGCTCGGCCAATCTCTGCACGAGTGCGATCTGAACATCAGTCGATCTCGCGCCATCTCCCTTCGGGCGCGCCACGAGGACCACTTGGTCGGTCGAAGCATGCACTTCGCGGCGCACTTCGAGCCGTGCGTTTCCGGACGACATCCCCGACACGAGTTGCATGAAGAGCGCGAGCCCTTGCTCGAGGCGTTTGGGATCTTCGAAGCTCGTTCCGAGCTCGCCTCGAATCGACAACCGCAGCGCGCCGGCGAGCCGCGGTTTTTTGGCGATCTTTTCGAGTATCTCTGTGAGAGCAACGCCCCGGGGCAAGGAGGGCTGGTCAGCTCGCTCGTAAGCCGCGAGCGCCGTCAGCGGCTCGAGGACGCTTTCGAGAACGTGGGAGAGCTCGGCCGCGCGGTCGTCCTCTTCATGCTCTTGGTCGAAAGCGTGAACTTCGGCCAAGAGCGCCTCGAGAGGCGACTCGATTTGGCGGCCGACGAGAACCAAGAGCTCCCCCGAACTTTTGACCTTCAATCCCAGCTCTTTGGACACGATGTTGGAGGTTCTCCGTGACGAGATGCACGAGCAGCGCGCCAAAACGACGCGGCTTCGGTCCGCTTACTGAAGAATTTTCGGATGTCTCTAATGATAGGGGCTGGTTGCGCGGGGGTCAACTTGCGGCGGCGGCGACATTGGCCGTGTTCGAGATCCGATAGAGATCCGCCTGGAGCTCGCCAATCTGTTGATAGCGCTCTGCCGGATCTTTCGCCATGCAACGGCGATGATGGCCTCGAGCGCTTCGGGGATTCTCGGATTCACCGCGCGCGGCGTCGGGGCCGCTTCCTGGACGTGCTTCAAAGCGACGGCGAACGCAGAATCACCCGAGAACGGGAGATCGCCGGTGAACATCTCGAAGAACACACCGCGGTCGCGCGAGGCTCGAACTTCTTGTTTTTGGACGTGATAGTAACGGTGCTCGCCGTCGCCTCCGTACCAGCGGGTGCATCGACATCGACGTCCTCGAGATAGACGAGCACGTCTTTCGTAGCTTTGCGCTCGACGCCGCCCTTCTCGAGAAAAACGACACGGCTCGAAATTTGCGCCGAAAGCCTCTCGGGACTACACGCCATTGCGAGCAGAAAGAACCAGAAATGTCGGTGCATTTGCTGTCGTCGATCACGCCCCGTCGAGAAAAAGTGTTTTATGCTAGCACAAGCTCACGCGAGCGCGACTTGACGACACCCATGCGCCTTCCATACCATCGCTGAACATCTCATGCGTCTACTATTAATGTTGCTGCTCGCCTTTTTTGCGGCTTTTGGGAACCTTTTCGCGCAGGACGATGACGAGGAGCCTTTCGAAGAGCCAGAAGGCATCGACTTTCGCATATCCGGCGAGGTCAATGCACATTATCGATGGTCCGAAGATGACGAGCTCATCCTCCCGTTTTTTCCTCCCGACTTCGCGCCGCGAGGGCGCGACAACGTCTCGCTGTGCACGGTCTCGCCGGGCTCGTCCCTCGAACTGAGCCGCGCGACAATATTTCTCGAGGGCGACTTTCCCCGCGCCATCTTCGGGCGCGTCCGGATCGATTTCATCGACATCTACAACCGCAACCCGACGAGCTCGGACCGGAACGTCGACGTGGAAGAGGCCTATCTCCGTTTCGGCGCCAAGTACGAGTCGCTCGAGCCTCTCCCGGGGAGCCATCTCTACGCCCTGTTCGGGAAGGCTCCCAAGTTCGAGCGCCAGCTGATCCGGCGCCTCGAGAGCTATGGGCTCGTCGCAACGTCGTTCAATCGTTTCAACGACGTTCAGTTCCAAGTGGGCGGAAGTCTCGGAAGCCACGTCTACTTTCGTGCTCAACTCAGCAGTGGCAACCCGACCTTCTTTCGCGACCCGAACGCGCTCGCGGGAGATAACGGCGTCGAGCTTCCCCCGAACCCCGACATCACTCTCGAATCGGGCTTCCCGATTCTGTATCACGCCGAGGTCGAGGAGATCGGTTTCGCCGCACATCTCGAAGGCGGTTTCGCCGCGGGTGTCCGCTTCGTATCCGAGGATCAAAGACGAGGGGTCGACGTGCTCGGGTTCTACTACCAGACGACGCTTTCGGACGCCGCGCATCTCAACGGAACGTTCTATGAAGGCGATTTGGATCTTCTCAACGGCAGGGGCCCAAGCCTTCCGATCGAAGGCGATAGACGGCGTGAATGGGCTTCAACGTCGACGCCGAGCTCAACGGTCTGGCTGTGTTCCTGCAATATGTCGACGAGGAGGTCGCGTCGCTTCCGAGAAGGGGGCTCGAGCTCGAGCTCGGTTACGAGATCGCTACGGGCGATGCGGGAGACCCTGGCGCGCTCTTTACAGCCATCGAGCCTGTCCTGCGGGTGAGCCGGATTGAGAACGATTTCCGAGCACCGCGCGGATTCGTCGCACCGAGCGTCATGTGGGATTGGACGAAAATCGATGTTGGGGTGCGCGTTGCAATCCTACAAAACGTCGACCTCTTCGTGGAATATGCCTTTCACGATATCGAAGCGAGCAAACAAATCGGGCACGACGAGCTCTTGATGACGTTGCGTTGGGCTTTCCCTTAATCGAAATAGCCGCGTTTCACCGTGACGCCCAAGGTTTCGAAACTGTTGTTCGGGAGCCTCGCGATAACGCCGTAGAGACGGACAGCAGGGAGCGTCGGGCGGCGGGAGACGTCGATCCGAACGACGTAGATCTCGAGCTTTCGATAGCGGTAGACGAAGCGGCCTTCGGCGTCGATTCCCGCGGCCTCTAGATCCGCCTTGCTCGCAGCGATTCCGGTGATAACGAGGCCGCTTTGCGAAAGGACGATGTCCTCCTCGCGCGCGACGCGCGCGCTCGTGGTGTGGCCTTCGAATCCACGTATGAGAAAGGACGTGCCCTCGTTCGGTTCGAGGTCCATGCCGTCAGCCGCAAGTCGATTTCGCGCTTCCTCGAAGCCGGCGTGAGCGACGAACTCTTCGTCGATCGTGTCGCGAAAGTCGAGCGCGTGCCGCTGCCACCGAAACGCCATGTTCGCCAAGATGAGCGTCGGCGGCAGCATGACGAGGATCGCGATGAGCACGACGACGAGAGCGCTGCCGCGGTCACCTTTTTGCATCGGCTAGAGCCCCGGCACTCTCTCGCGCCAAGCATGGATCCGAATCATGGGGCTCAGTCCGCCGCCGCGCTCGACCACGCCGGCGGCGACGCCCACGGCGTAGCGGCGCGAAGGCCGTGCGAGCTCGAACTTGAGGACGAGGTTTTCCTCCGTCGCTCCCATGTACAGAGAGCCAAGTGAGTCGAAGGACAGGAAGTCAAGATTGTCGATGCGCAGCACGCTCATTTTCTGGGCGAGCTCGCCGAGCGCGAACGGAATCTCGCCCGGCGCGACGCGACCTTCTTCGAGCTTCGTCACCCATTCACGTAGCGAAAACAGCACCGGCGGGTCCTCCTGCGGAACGTCCGCCCCGCGAAGCCACGCGCGGCTCAGTTCCAGGATCACGTAGTCTCCGTCCCGCGCGCGCACGAGACAAAGCAAGCTGCCTTCCACTGGATCGCGAGCTAACGAAACGCCCGCTCCATCGAGCCTACCCACGAGCTCGGGCGCCACCGGCTCGAGCGTTTCATCAAACGCCATGCGCCACACACTCCCGCGCTCACCGTGTTGCATGAGAAAGTAGAGATGCCCGTCACTGCCTTGAACGACCGGACCTGGCGTTCCCGTCACGCCGAACAGCCGCTCGGGCTTTCCGGGTTTTCCCGCGCCGTCGAATCGATACCGATAGATCGCCCCTTTTTCCTGGCTCATCACGTAGAGCGCGCCCTCAACGCCGAAGGCCATCCCGCCCGCCTGGGCGATGGCGTCCGTTCCATCGAACGCAATGACCTCGGACGCGCTCGAGAAATCTCCGTTCTCGTCGGGCAGCATGCGGGTTATGTGACCGATTCGAAGGCCCGCCGCCGCGACGAACAAAGAGCCCGCGAGCGGCCCTCGCTCGGGCCCGAGAACCGCCGCGACCGGTCCCCGAACGTCGTCTAATAACGCGACGCTGTCCACGTTAGCGCCCATGAAAGGCTGCTCCATTTGGAATGTGTAGACATAGCTCGGGTCTTGGCGCGGATTCGTGCCCGCAGCCACAACGGCGCCCCGGTCCGCGGCAGGACGAGACACGACAGCTATGGGATGGTCGAGGGGGTACATCATCCGCGACAGCCGGAACCCGATATCGGGGCGCTCGAAATCCACCGTGCCCGACGCCGCCCTCAAAGAGACAGCGGTCATGATCGAGAGCGGCTCGAACGCGCCCTTTTTGGCCGAATATCGAAGCTTCACCCTAATCGTCTCGAGATCGGAATACTCATCTTCGACTTTGGTCGCGGTAATGACCTTGCCGTTCGCGTCGAGATATTCGAAAGTCAGGGCAATGATGTCGCGATCGAGCACACGACTCGTCACACCGGTAACGTCCTTGACGAGCTCCGTCGCTTCACCATCCCCGGACGCACGCAAGTAGTAGCGAACCTCGCGAAGTCCCAGCGCACGGGTGGCCGCGCCCTGCGTGAATCGATGACGAAAGTCGCCACTCGTCGTCTCGAGCGAGCGAAGCTCCATCCAAAGCGCCGACCGCTTGACGACTTCGGCGACTTCGTTGCTACGTCGCGCATCCGTGAGCAGCACCGTCTCGCCCGGCTCGAACGCGTCTGCGCCCGTGAAAGCGAGCTCGGTATCCGTCTCGACGAGCCCCAACGTGAGATAGCCGGCGGTGACGTTCGGGTTCGAGCGCACGGTCAAGGCGGACGCGCTCACTTCGCCGCTCGGCAGGCGCGGCATCACCGCCACGACGCCTTCACCGAGCCCTTGCCCAGCGAGAGTGAGCTCGTAACAGATGTCATCGAGCGCACGTGTAATGCTGGACGAAGCCTCCGCGAGATCGCTTTGCGCGCGAAAGATGCGGGCGACATCTTGGAGCGTCCGCGCGACGAGCCCCATCACGACGAGCGTGATCCCGAGTGCCATGAGCACCTCGATCAATGTGTAGCCGCGCTCGTCCCTCGTCAATTGGGCTCCTCGTCCAAACTGTAATTGCTAGACATTCATAATCGCACACTCGTTTGGAATCGAGGACGAAAGGCGCCGTTGTCGAGAAAGTGCAGACATAGATCGAACGTCTCCGCAGAGAACATGATGAACGCGTGGGTACGGTCGACTTCGACCCAGTCGCGCATGCCGTCGAGCTTCGTGTTCTCGACCCGCACGACGCCGTCATTGGCATCGTGGAACCCGATGCGGTGGCCGCAATTGCCCGCAATCACGCCGAAATCAACATCGGGAACGGGAAGCGTTCGGTAGAACTCGTCATCGGCGAGTTTTTGTCCGCTGTCGCCGGTGAGCCACTGATAGACACGCAGGTGCTGCAGCATGCCCGCTAGAGCGGCGGGCCCATTCGGAGGCGCAAGCATGACGATGCGCTTCAACCCGGCGCGGTAGCCCTCGTGGAAGCCGTTGCGAACGATGACGTTACCGAGCGAATGACCTATGAGGTGGTAATCGGGTGCCTTTACTTTGCTCTCGACGAGCTCACGGAGTTGCGTCGTGAGCTCGTCGAGGGTGGATTTGCGAGGGCTGTAGCCGAACCTATGGACTTCGTAGCCGGCGCTTCGCAAGCGCAGCCCGAGAACCGCCATGGACATCCGCGTACGGCCCATCCCATGCAGCAGGATGACAGCCTGTTGTGGGCCCGCTGGCGGCGTCATGGATTTCCGGCGAGCTCAACGGCCGCGACCCGTTCGTAAACCGCGCGGTCCGAAGAAGAAAAACAGCAGAATATGACGCGCTCTGGCGCCTCGTGACCGAGAAGCCACTCGCGCACCGTCCCCTGCGCCACGACCGCCGCCGGCTCGACGGGATATCCGTAAATACCCGTCGAGATGCAAGGAAACGCAACCGTGCGGAGCCCGCGGCGTTCCACGAGCTCGCAGGCGTTGAGATAGCAGCTCGCGAGAAGCTCCGGCTCCCCGGCGCTGCCACCTTGCCACACGGGACCCACCGCGTGGATCACATGATTCGCCTGCAGCCGATAGCCTCGCGTCATCTTCGCCTCGCCCGTCCGGGCGCCTCGGAGTCCCCGACATTCCAGAAGGAGCTCGGGGCCGGCGGCGGCATGGATGGCGCCATCAACGCCTCCGCCGCCGAGAAGACTCGATTTCGCAGCGTTTACAATGGCATCGACCGAAAGCTCCGTGATGTCCCCTTTTACGATTTCGACACGTCCTCCCAGGTACATCGAGACAGCCTCCCGAAAATCGATCATAGCGCGACTGCGCTCATTTGCTATCCTATTAGTCTGAAGTTCCCAGGCCGAAAAGACAAAAACCTGAACAGATTCAAGTAGATAGCTCAGAATTGAGTGCCCGGTTCTGGCTACAGGATGATAGTTTCGAGAAGGTCGTAGGCGCGTTGCTGCTTAGGACCGTGGCAGAAATTATTTCCCATTCTTGGATGGACGCAACGTGTAGTTCCACTTCGGCAGGGAAGAGGATTTTTTGATGTTGAGTAGCGCCATCGCAGGGTCCGAGATTTTGATGCCCTTAGGATACTGCTTCTTGACGAGACGGGCGTTAACCTTGAGCCCAGTTTTGGTCTTGGTGGTCCGTATGAAGTTCAGGATGGTTTCGTAGCTATCGAGCGGCCGGCCCGCCCAATTCTTGCTAATCTCGCTGAACAGGCGGTGCTCGATTGGGTTCCACTTGGACGCACCTGGTGGATAGTGTGCGACCGTGACGTCCAAACCGTGCTCGTTGCACAGCTTGTGCTGGATGCCGTGTTTCCATGCACGGCGGGTTGCGCCGTTGCTTCCGCCAGTGTCAGCTACGACAAGTAAATGTTTGCGGCCGGGAAAACGCTTCTGACCTTCAGAGCGCCACCACTTCTCGATGCATTCGACTGCGAATTGCGACGTGTCGTAAGACGTTCCGACATACACGGTGCCTCGATTACTCTGGAGATCATAGATGCCGTATGGGATTGCGACCCCATCTGCCATGGAGCGAAAGTCGTGGTCGTTGACGGCATCGCTCTTTTGAGCCCAGACGCGTCCTGGGTTCTTGAAGCGTCCGACCAACTCTTTCTTCTTGGTGTCGACACTCAATATGGGATTGCCACGTCGGCTAAAGCGCTCCCGTAGCTGTGTGATGTTGGCGAACTGGGCGTCGCGAGTTGGAGGAGAGCCATTCGAGACCTTCTTTTTGTTGGTCCGGAGTGAGAAGTTCATCTGTTTAAGCAGCTTCGCGACGGTTTTGCGACTGACGCGAATGCCCAAGGCCGAGAGTTCGGCAGCTATTTTTTTCGTGGTCTTGCGAGTCCATCTCGGACCGCTGACGGGATCGCCAGCGACCTCGTACTTCATAAGTTCTTCGATCGCCGCGATGACTTCTGGCGTTTTTTTTCGACAGCTTTGCGGCCGGCACCCGCTTTTCGGACCCGCTCCACATTCACATCATGCTCAAGTAGCTCGCGACGGCCCCGAGCCACAGTGCTAACGTCGAGCCCGAGGATCTCCGCCATCTGGCGGTCACCGCCATAACCTAACTTGAGAGATTCAAGCCCCGCATACACACGCCTTTCTCTCTCATCGAGCAGGCTAAAGAAAAGGATGATGGCTGCTTTGAGCTCATCGGGTAGGACGTCTTGAGCAGCAATACTCTTGGACACAGAGGGTTGCGCTTCCCAAACAAGACGCGGCCAAAACACTCCGCGGCCGTCTCGAAGGCGTCGAATCCACGCTCGGAGAAGTACGCGAGCAGTCCGACAAGCATAGCGACGATCAGCAACGCGACCGCAAAGACCTCACAAAGCGCATCGTCACCACCCAGCGCGAACGCGATCGAAGTCTCGACGAAGCGACAGAGCTCAAGAGGCTCCTCGAAAGTCTCGAGGTCAAACACGATGAGCTCGCCGAGCAAATGGACGCGACAAAAAGCCGCCACGAGCGCGAGGAGCTCGCCGAACGGCTCGAGGCCGGCCAGCAAGCGCGGGACGAGGCACGCCAGGAGACGTCTGAAGTTAGCGGACTTCTCGACGGCGTCCGCGCGAAGCTCGAAAAACTGACCGGAGAGGCCGAGGAGACCCGTGCCAAACAGGAGCAGGAGAACCAGGAGCTGACGAAGCGGCTCGTCGCGACCCAACGTGATCGAGACGAACGGCGCGAAGAGGGCACCGAGATTCGGGGCGTGGTGACCCAAGTCCAGGCCAAGCTCGAACAACAAGCGGAGCAAGCCGGGGAGTCGCGAAGCAAGCATGAGCTAGACGTCGCAGAGCTCGACGAGCAACTCGTCATCGGCAAGCGGGAGCACGACAAGATCCGAGAAGAAGCCGCCGAGCTCGCTGAAACGTCGGTGAAACGAACGCCAAGCTCACCCAGGTGGCCAAAGAGGCCGGCAAGGCGCAGCGGTCCTACGAGCAGCAGATCGAAGCTCTCGAGCAAAAAGTCTCCGCGGAGACGGCCGACGCCGCCCGGACCCGGGTCGAGCTCGAGAACGGGCTCTCGGAGCTGCGGCTAAAGCACGCGAACGAGCTTCAGGAGCACAAAGCGAACCAAAAGTCGGAGCTCAAGGAGCGCGAAAAGACTCGCACGGAAGAAAAAACCGCGGCGATGACGGAGCTCAAAAAGAAGCTCGACACGAGGTTGCGACAGTCGGAGATGAGTCACACGCGAGCGCTCGCGGCTTCGCGAGACGAGCATGCCAAAGAGTTGGCCTCCGTCCATTCGAGCCATGGCGAGGCGAGGCGGCGCGCCGCCGCGGAAGCCCAACAAGCTCACGAGGAAACGTCCAAGAAGAGCGCCAACGCCCTCAAGCAGTCGGACGAACAGCGCGCGGCCCAGCTTCTGCATGCGGAAAACGAGCGCATCGCGGAAGTCACGTCGCTTGAAGAACGCTATGAGGAACGGCTTGCCTCGCTCACTCAAAGCCACGCCTCCGAGACCAGCGCGCTCGACCAGAAGGCCAAAGCCGCGATTCGGTCGAACGAGCAGATGCTCGAAGAAGTTACCGCCAAAGTCCAAGACGTGTTGAAGAGTTGGGAGACGGAGCGCACGGCTGTTGTTTATCACTTTAATCCGTAATCCACCGCGATGAAATATCAAGAACGGCCACCACTCCATGAGGGTACGGGAGTGCTCGACGGCGTCAAGGGTTCGCTCGCTACGCGAGCCGCTACGCGCCCTTGACCCCGTCTGCGCCTCCCGTCTTCTGCTCGTACGTGGTTGCCGGTCGAGGTGAATCACGAATGAGAAATCTTCGCGATTCAATATAAAAAACAACAACGGCGCACTACGAGACGCGCGAGCGCTACGAGAAGGAGACGGGGGAGCTCCAGAAGAGTCATACGAAGAATCTCGCGACTGCGGAGCAGGACCGATTCGCGGCGCTCGCCGGCATGTCGCGCAAGTTCAAGGAAGACCGCACGGCCGTGCTCGAGGTGGAACGGCGGAGGTGGCAGGAAACGGCAGCCGACCTACAAGCAAAGCATGCCGAGGCTCTCGCGTCTCTGAAGACACAGCACGAGGACGAGCTCGAGCGGCGCGACAAAGTACACGATAATACCGTCGCGCAAAAGATGCGCGACGCCTTGCAAGCGCAAAAAGAAGCGCTCGGGCGCCAGGGCGCTTCGCATCACGAAGAGTTAGAAAAGATAGGGCGCGACCACGCCGACGAGATCGTTTCCTGGCGTCAAAAGAGCGAGCAAAACGTCGCGGGACTCCGTCAGAGCCACATGAAAGTTCTCGCCGACCGCGACGCGGAGCAAAAGCTTCGCACCACGGTCGAGCAGATCAAAAAAGACCACGGCCATCATCTAGAAAAATTGCGCGACGCGCAAGCGCAAGTGGTCAACGCGCTGCGCGTCGAGCACGCGAAAGAGTTCCAAACTACGGAGCAAGCTCAACGCAGCGCGCTCGCGCTCCAGGAGCAAGCCGCCCATACGGTGCTCGTCGCGGTCGAGGAGGAACGAGATGAATCCCGGGTTATGCTCGACGGCCTGCGGGCGGAAATCGCCGAGATGGCCGCGAAACACCGCTCGAGCGTCCGGGTCACCGAAGAGGCACACAGTGCGGAAGCCAAGGAGCTCAAAAAGGAGTTCGAGGCAAAAAGAACACGACTCGAAGTGGACCGACAGGGTCTCCAGGCCTCGCTCGCGAAGCTCGAGCGCGAATCGTCCGGCGAGCTCAAACAAGCCAACGAATCGCTCGCTCACGAAAAGAAGCTTCACGCAGCGACGCGAGAGAGATATGAGCGACGCGTGAATGAGCTCAAGACCCGCCACAGCTTGGGGATCGAGCGCGTCGAAAGTGACTGGATGGACAAGCTCGAACAGTTGGAGAAGAGCTTGAGAGCGAAATCCGAAAAGGCCGGTGTCGCCGCCGAACAGGAATGGAAAGGAAAGCTCGAATCGCTGCGGCGGCAATACGACGAAGTGATCGAGAGCTCGCGGAAGGAGTTCGAGCTCGAGCTCGCCACCGCGATGCGGGCATCGGAGGGGGCTCGCTCTATCGAGGAATCCTACGAAGCGGCTTCGCGCGAGCTCAGCACCTTGAACGCAAAGCTCGAGAAGCTCGAGAAGCTCGAGACCGAGCTCTCGGTAGCGAGGCACGAAATCGTCGAGCGCGACACGGCCATCCAATCCCACTCCCGAAAAGCGGTAGAGCACCAGCAAACAGTCGATTCTCTGAAAGCCGTCATCAACGACTTCTCACGCTCCGTGGACGGATACGTGGAGGACGGGGATGAAAAGAAAGATGAGAAGATCAATTCGCTGAAGTCCGTCATCGACGACATGTATCGCAGCATCGACGGGCCGAAGAACTAGTGGGCGGGCTACGCGGGCTACGCTTGCGCGGTGGCGCCTCCGGCTTCGTCCTGATCGTCCTCGACGACTGGCGCCAGTGCGACGCGATTCTTCCCACCTTGCTTCGCCTCGTAGAGGGCTCGATCCGCGGCCGAGTACAGCCGGTCGGGACGGAGCTCATGCACGGAGCGCGTATCGGCGACCCCGATTGACAGCGTCAAGGGTGGGAGCGCCGTGGCGACCCAGCTCGCCTCGGTCGTCAGCGCCTTGCGGATGCGCTCGGCGAGTGAGCGGGCTTCGAGCTCCGTAATGTTGGGCGCGAGGACGACGAACTCGTCGCCGCCGATGCGCGCCGCGAGGTCCGTGGAACGGCACGTGCGCTGAAGCGTGCGCGCCACCGCGCGAATCGCGTTGTCGCCGGCTTCGTGGCCGGATAGGTCGTTGACGGCCTTGAGTCCGTCGAGGTCGATCAGCATCAAGGTCAGCGGGTTTTTGTACCGATCGACGCGCGCGAACTCGTCGAGCAGTCGGCGGTCCGAGTGGCGACGATTCGGGAGTCCGGTCAAAGGGTCGGTCAGCGAGACGCGGCGGAGCAGATCCTCGTGCGAACCGAGGACGGCGCCGAGGCCGACGAAGAGGAGGGACCCCCCGGCGCGCCGACCGCCAGAAAAAGACCCAAAACAGGGTAGAGGCGGCGCTTCGGGGTGGTCGTAAGTCGCATCTAAACCACCTTTGGCGAGAGTGTTATCGCCCGGGAGCAAAAAAGCAAACGGCATCCCTTTCCCGTGTAGTACGATCGGAAGTTTGGAAGAATCGTTCACCGTCACGTCATGAAAATTCTCTCGTTATGAAAATCCTCAAATTCGGCGGCACTTCGCTCGAAAATCCGCAGTGCATCCGCGCCGTCGCCGACATCATCCAGGATCACGAGCCCGTGTCCGAGCTCGTGGTCGTTGTCTCCGCCATGTCCGGCGTCACAGATGGCTTGAGCGAAGCCGCCCGGGTCGCCGCAACATCTATGTCAGGTACGTCAGGTACGTCAGGTATTTCAGGCAGTGCAGGCACTTCAGCGCTCGCCACCTACCGCGACACGTGCACGTCCATCGAGGCACGACATCGCGCGGCCGTTCTAGAGCTCGTTGAGCCCGCCGAGGCTCCGGCCCTCATCGGGCGCATCGAACGCCGGCTCGGGGAGCTATCCGACCTTCTCCACGGCGTCTCGCTCGTCCGTGAGTGCTCGCCGCGCAGCCTCGACCAAATATCGAGCTATGGCGAGAGGCTCTCGGCCGACCTCGTCGCGGCCGCGCTCCGCAGACGAAGCATCGATGCGGAATACGCAGACGCGCGCAGCTTCATCGTGACGGATACGAGATTCGGCGGCGCGCGGGTAGAGCTCGAAACGACCGCGCGGAGGATTCGGGACCACTTCGCCAACCACAAGCCCCTTCAGGTCGTCACGGGTTTTCTCGGCGCGAATGTCGATGGCGAGACAACGACGCTCGGCCGCGGCGGCTCGGACTATACAGCCGCTCTTCTCGGCTCGGCGCTCGCGGCGGATCGCATCGAAATTTGGACGGATGTGAACGGCGTGATGAGCGCCGACCCACAACTCGTCGCGGGCGCGTTCTCTCTCGACGAGCTCAGCTACAAGGAGCTCATGGAGCTTTCTCATTTCGGCGCCGAAGTCGTCTACCCACCGACCATCCACCCTGCGCGCGCCGCGCGCATCCCTCTCGTCATTCGGAACACGTTCGAGCCGAGCTTTGCCGGGACACACGTCAACGAGCACGCGGCGCCGAGCGAGAAACCCGTCCGCGCGATTGCGTCGATCCACGACGTCGCGCTTCTGCGACTCGAGGGCGACGGGATGCTGGGTGTCCCGGGGACGGCGCGGCGTCTCTTCGAAGCGCTCGCGCGCGAGCGCATCAACATCATTCTGATTACACAGGCCTCGAGCGAGCACTCCATTTGCTTCGCGGTTGCGCCGGACGATGTCGCCAAAGCCGGTCGGAGCGTCGACGAAGAGTTCACGCTCGAGCAGCGCGCCGGTCTCGTCGACCCGCTCATCATCGAGCGCAACCTATCCATCGTCGCCGCCGTCGGAGAAGGCATGCGCGAGCGCCGCGGCATCGCCGGGCGGCTTTTCAGCGTGCTCGGCTCGGAAGGGGTTAACGTGCGCGCGATCGCGCAAGGTTCGTCAGAGCTCAATATCTCGCTCGTCATCGCCCGCGACGATGAAGAAAAATCACTGAACGCGATCCACGAAGCGCTTCTTGGGGAGCCGCGAAGCACCGTACACCTCTTCGTTGTCGGCACCGGCGGCGTCGGGAGTGAGCTTCTCTCACAGATCGGCGCCCAAAGCGAAACGCTCCGATCGAAGGGGCTCGAGCTGCGCCTCTCGGGCCTCGCGGCCAGTCGGACGATGCGTCTGTCGCGCCAGGGACTCGACGCCAAGCAAGGCAAGCGCCTGCTCGAGGACGGGTCCGCGAACGATCTCGACGAGCTCGCCCGATTCATCGAGGCGACAGCAGGTCCACGCATCCTTGTGGACGTCACTGCGAGCCATGAAGTCCCGAAACTCTACGAGCGGCTTCTCACCCAAGGCGTGGCCGTCGTCACCGCGAACAAGCTCCCTCTCGCCGGTCCGATGAAAGAGTTCGAACGGCTTCACCGCCACCCGCGACTCTACTACGAGACAACTGTAGGCGCGGGGCTTCCCGTCGTGAGAACGCTCGCGGGTCTCGTCGACACCGGGGACACCATCGAGCGCATCGAAGGTGTCTTCTCGGGTACGTTGAGCTATCTTTTTAACCGAATCCGGGAAGGGATCCCGCCGCTATCCGCGCTTCAGGAAGCGCGTGACAAAGGCTATACCGAGCCCGATCCTCGTGAAGACTTGAGCGGGTTGGACGTCGTCCGGAAGCTCTTGATACTCGCTCGCACGGCAGGGATCCCAATCGAGCCCGAGGAGGTTTCGCTCGAGTCGCTCGTTCCGGAGGGCGAGATCGAGCGCTTCGGAGACGCCGTCGCCGACGCCCAAGACCGAGCGCCGGAAAGCGCGACACTTTGCTACCTGGCAAAGATCGAGAACGGGCGCGCCTCTGTCGGTCTCGAAGCCGTCGAGGCGTCGCACCCGGCTGCGTCTCTCGACGTCACGGACAATTTGTTCGCTATCACGACCGCGCGCTACCGCGAGACGCCGCTCGTCATCCGCGGCAGCGGTGCGGGTCCCGCGGTCACCGCGTCCGGCGTTTTTGCCGATATACTGCAAGCATGTGCGGAGCTCGAGTCCAGGTGAGACCGAAATGACGTCACGAGACAAGATCCCCGTCGCTGTCCTCGGAGCGACCGGTCCGGTCGGCCAGCGGTTCTTGACGCTTCTCGACGAGCACCCGTGGTTCGACGTCCAAGCACTCACCGCGTCCGACCGCTCGGCGGGAAAAGCTTATGGAGACGCGGCCAACTGGTTGCAGTCCACACCTCTTCCCGAGCGCTTTGCGCGGATGGAGGTCCTGAAGAGCGCGCCGCCCATCCCGTGCCCGCTGGTTTTCTCCGCTCTCGACGCGAGCGTCGCCGGAGACATCGAGACGGCCTTCGCGTCGCTCGGGCACGTCGTCGTTTCGAATGCCAAGTCCCATCGAATGGATCCCAGCGTGCCGCTCGTCGTTCCGGAGGTGAACCCAGAGCACTTGCAGCTCGCCGCCGCGCCGAGCAGTGGCGGGGGCGCGATCCTCACGAACCCCAATTGCTCGACGATTGGGCTCGTTCTCGCGCTGAAGCCTCTATGGGATGCCTTCGGTCTGAAACGCGTGTCGGTCGTCACCATGCAAGCGATCTCGGGCGCAGGCTTTCCTGGCGTAGCGAGCTATCAGATTCTCGACAACGTCGTCCCCTACATCCCGGGCGAGGAAGAAAAGATCGAGTCCGAGACACGGAAGGTCCTCGGAACCTTTGACGGCGGCGTCGTGCGGGACGCTGAGATTCGGCTGAGCGCGCAATGCCATCGGGTTCCGGTGCTGGACGGTCACTTGCTCGCCGTCTCGGTCGAGCTCGGAAGAAAAGCGGAAGCTTCCGAACTGCGTGACGCCTGGGAGCGTTTCTCGGGCGAGCCGCAAGCGAGAGCGCTTCCGACCGCGCCTCGACACCCGATACATTTCTTGGAGGAAGACGACGCGCCGCAGCCGCGCCTGCATCGCGATCTCGACGGCGGCATGGCGGTAAGCGTCGGACGTCTTCGCTCCTGCTCCATTCTCGACTACAAGTTTTCCACGCTGTCGCACAACACGCTTCGCGGTGCGGCCGGCGGCGCTTTGCTCCTTGCGGAGCTCGCCGTGGCCAAAGGCATGCTCGAACGCGAAGGCGCACACACGGTGGGCGCCGAGACGTGAAAAAGGCCTTCGCGCCCGCGACCGTCGCCAACATCGCCTGCGGCTTCGATGTTCTCGGCCTCGCGGTCGAAGCGCCAGGCGACATCGTGACCGCGGATCTCGCCGGCGCCGATACTTCTGGGACGCACGTCAAGATTCACCTCGAAGTCGAAGGTGACGCGGGGCGGCTCCCGAGAGATCCCGCGAGCAACACGACTTCGGTCGCTGCCAAGGCGTTTCTCGACCGCTACGCTCCCGACACGTCCATCCGTTTGAAGCTCGAAAAGGGCCTTCCGCTAGCGAGCGGCATGGGGAGCAGCGCGGCGAGCGCCGTCGCGGCCGTCGTGGCCGTCAACGATTTGCTCGGCGTCGGGGCGACACTCGATGAGTTGCTGACCTGCGCTCTCGAAGGCGAGCGCGTCGCTGCCGGCAGCGCGCATGCGGACAATGCGGCCGCCTGCCTCTATGGCGGATTCGTGCTCGTGCGCGCGGCCGCCCCCTCACTCGATGTCATCCGGCTACCCGTTCCCGAAGGACTCTCCGTCGCTCTCGTGCGCCCGCATCTCGAGCTGTCAACGAAGGACTCGCGCACGCTTCTCGGAAGCGAAGTGCGCCTACGGGACGCCGTCGCGCAATGGGGAAATCTCGGCGGGTTGGTCGCCGCGCTGTATCGGGAAGACTGGGATTTGATGGCGCGCTCGCTCGTCGACGTCATCGCCGAGCCCATCCGCTCGAACCAGGTGCCCGGCTTTGCCGATGTAAAGCGCGCAGCACTCGAGACCGGCGCGCTCGGATGCAGCCTTTCAGGCTCCGGGCCGGCGATGTTTGCGCTCTGCCGCAACCGCGACACTGCCGACGCCGTCTCGCGAGCGATGGCGAGTGCTTTCTCAGACGCCGCCGGCCTAGAGACCGACGTGCATGTCTCGCCCGTCAGCAAGGAAGGTGCACGACCCGAGGTCGAGTCGTGCGCTTCGTAAGCACGAAAGGCCGCTCCCCGACGGCGTCGCTCAAGGAAGCTCTTTTCGCCGGCCCGGCGCCGGATGGCGGACTCTATGTCCCCGAGACACTTCCTGTTCTGGACCCGGGCACTCTCGACGCGCTTTCTGGCGGCTCGCTCGCCGACACCGCTCTCATGGTCGCGAAACATTTGTTCGGCGACGACTTGGAACCCACGGCTCTCGAATCGATGGTGCGCGGCAGCCTCGATTTCACGATCCCGCTCGTCGCCGTCGAGGAAGAGCTCTTCAGCCTCGAGCTCTTCCACGGCCCGACCCACGCGTTCAAGGATGTCGGTGCGCGCTTCATGGCGCGGCTGATGCGCCACTATTTGGAGAGCCGAGACGAGAGCGCGACCGTGCTCGTCGCGACATCGGGCGATACCGGAAGCGCCGTCGCCCATGCTTTCTACGGGTTCGAAGGCATCCGCGTCGTCGTGCTCTTCCCGAAGGGAAAGGTCAGCGCTCTTCAGCAGCGTCTGTTCACAACGCTCGGGGACAACGTGTTTGCGCTCTCGGTCGACGGGACGTTTGACGACTGCCAGCGTCTCGTGAAGTCAGCCTTCGCGGATCCGGAGCTCGCCGATCAAACGCTCGTCTCAGCGAACTCGATCAATGTCGGGCGCTTGCTGCCCCAAACGTTTTATTACTTTCATATGTTCGCCGAGCTTCCACGAGCGTCTCGTGACGGCCTAACCGTTGCGACGCCGAGCGGCAACTTCGGAAACCTTACCGCCGGGCTCATTGCGAAACGGATGGGCCTGCCGATCGCACGCTTCGTCGCGGCAACAAACGTAAACGACATCGTCCCGGAATATCTCGCCTCGGGTGATTTTCGACCGAGGCCATCGGAAGCTACGTTGTCGAACGCAATGGACGTCGGCAATCCGAGCAACTTCGCCCGCATTTTGTGGCTCTATGACGGCAAGCTCGACGCGCTCCGGGCCGACGTGGCCGGCAAGGCCTATACCGACGAGAACACCCGAGCGACGATCTTGGACGTGTATGAGCGACGCAGCTACGTGCTCGACCCTCACTCCGCCATCGGCTATCTTGGCGCTCGCGACCATCGCCAGAAAACTGGAGTTTTTCTCGCCACCGCGCACGCCGCGAAGTTTCAACAGACGGTTGAAGCCGTCATCAACACTCCCGTCCCGCTCCCGCCCGCGATCGAAGCTTGCGCACAGCAGCCCGAATTCATCACGGAGATCGACGCGGCTATCGAATCGCTGAAGGGATTTCTGAAGCCATGAACCCGAAACTCTCCTTTCACGGCGGCGCGGGCACGGTGACGGGCTCACGCTACCTCGTCGAGACCGACGCGGCGCGCTTTCTCGTCGACGCGGGAATGTTTCAAGGACTCAAAGAGCTCCGGGAACGGAATTGGAAAAAACCCGGCTTCGACCCCGAAGTACTCGACTTTCTTCTCCTGACGCATGCGCATATCGATCACGCGGGCTATCTCCCGCGGCTCGTGAAGGACGGGTTCCGAAACCCCATCTACTGCACGCCGGCAACGCAATCCCTCGCGCGGCTGCTTCTGCGCGACTCAGCGCGGATTCAGGAAGAGGATGCCAAATACGCGAACCGGAAAGGCTTCAGCAAGCACAAGCCGGCGCGCCCCCTCTACACGACCGAAGACGCGATCGGAGCACTCGCGTTGATGGAGCCTGTCGAGTACGGACAGTGGCTCGACCTCGCGACGGGCGTTCGCGCCCGTTTCTTGAACGCAGGACACATCCTCGGCGCCGCGATGGTCGAGGTCCACTTAGAGATGGGCGAGCGCACGATGCGCATCCTGTTCAGCGGCGACGTAGGCCGCTACAACGTTCCCCTGCACTCGGATCCGGACCCCCTTCCCGACTGCCATTTCCTCGTGATGGAGTCGACTTATGGAGACCGCGAGCACAAGTCAAGCTCGATGGAAGACCAGATTCGCGACGCGCTCATCGAGTGCCTCGACCGTAAAGGCACCGCGCTCATTCCTTCTTTCGCTGTGGGGCGCTCGCAGCTCGTAACGCTTTGCCTCCGCCAGCTCATCCGCGCGGGGCGTCTGCCGGATGTGCCCATTCACATCGATAGCCCCATGGCAGTCGACGCCACGCGGATCTACTCGCGCCACATTCAGGACCTGAGCCTCGATGAATCGCTGACGGCGGATGGCCGGAGCCGCTTGTTCCCGAACAACGTAAAGTTTCACAAATCCGTCGCCGAATCGAAACAATTGAACAGGCTGCCCGGGCCGCGCATCGTCATTTCCTCGAGCGGAATGCTCACCGCGGGACGGGTATTGCATCACTTGAAGAGGCTGCTTCCGGACAAGCGCAACTTGATCATGCTCGTCGGCTATCAAGCAGCCGGCACGCGCGGCCGCGCGATGATGGAAAAGAAAAAGACCGTGCGCGTGCACGGGCAGAACATTCGTGTGGAAGCACCGTTCATCTCCATCAGCGGGCTCTCCGCCCACGCGGACCAGAAAGAGCTTCTGCGTTGGGTCCGCTCGGCAGGCGGAAGCCGCGAACAGCCGGACACGATCTTCGTCACCCATGGCGAACCGAGATCCTCGAGCGCGCTCGCAACCTTGCTCCAGAACAAGCTGGGGTCGCGCACGTTCACACCCCAGCTCGGACAGAGCTTCGATCTAGGAGAGCTCCTCGAGCACTAGTGACGTAACTTGGTCCAGACGGAGTCGGATCTGTTATCGCTTCCGCCGATGGCCAGCGCCTTCTCTCAGTTGTTCGCTGGAGCGAGTCGTCTCAATTCCTCGAACCAGGCTCGAAAGACCTCTCGAATCTTCACCGCATATTCGCCTAATTGCTCCGCTCCTCGTGCTCCGCTGCGATTCTGGCGATGGTTGATCGTTTTTCATACCTTTTCGCGAGCTCCCTCACAGCGCTGCTGCCCGCAACACACAGTCGTCATCCGTCCAACTCACTTCGTCGGCACCAGCCGCTCAAGCTCATTGAACCAGTTGAGCACGACGTGGACCTCCGCTCGTGTCGAGTACGATAACATCAAGAATCTTTGTCCATCCCGTGAAACGTCGTAATAGGGATTCCCGCCAGTCGACGGAGGCGAGTAGCTTCCTTCGAACAGCATCCTTGGGGTCCCGTGGTCAAAAGTGGGGTCGGTCTCTACCGGGACCACCATCACGCGATTTTCGGTTCGATAATACAGCTCCTTACCTTGCGGGGACCAGAGGGGCGCTCGGCCGCCGCTCGTCGAGATCGTCCATTTGCCCCCAGCTTGGGAATGCGGCTGAACGTAGACTTCGTCCCGACCGGACTCGTCGGAAACATAGGCGATCCATCGCCCATCGGGCGAGAAGGCCGCACCTTGCTCTTGGGCAGCCGTTGTTAGAAACGGAACAGGTTCGCCTCCGACGGGCAGCAGCCAGAGATCTGCTGTATCCCCGAAGGCCAGCGTTTGTCCGTCCGGCAACCAAGAAAACGGGAACTGGATCCCTTCCCTTTCCAAGAGAAGCTCGGGCTCCCCACTCCCATCTGACCGTGTCCAAAATAAGTTGTAGTTCTCGTTGAAGTTTTTGGAGAACGTGATCCGCTCGCCGTCCGGCGTCCACAATGGATAAATATTCCCTCCGGATCGTGTCAGCCGTGTTCGGGTACCGCGTTGGACGTCGAGCCCCCAAATGTCGAGTCGTCCTCCGGATTCGATCGTCACGGTCGCTCGTGTGCCATCGGGTGCGAGACGCGGGTAGCGGTACATGGCAAGCTGCTCCGTAACCGGTGTTTTGCGGCCGCCCCGGCTCACCCAGACCAAAGTCGAGTCCGCCCGGGTCGTCGGCAGATACACGAGTGTGCCGTCGCTACCAATGTCAAACGTGACAAAAGTGCCTCCGCCTACTGTAACGCCCTCTACGACCGCGCTCGACTCTCCCGTAAGCTCGAGACGACTCGGATCGAAAGGCGCCGCTAGAAGAGTCCCCCTGGACTGATTCGCTGCGAACACCACATGTCCCGTCGCTGCGTATCTAGCCCGGCTACCAAGCATCAGGAGACGACGCTCGCCAGTCCTGAGATCGAGGACGGCTACTCGAGGTGGGACGGACTCCGATTGGACGGTGAAGAGCAAGGCCTTTCCGTCGGGCAGAAACGAAGGATAGGTATGTTTGACTTCGCCTCCGTCGCTGTCCAAAGTTGTTAGCGGCGTCGGAACGCCCCCTGTCGACGAGACGCTTTGCAGGACCGGGTGCGCGCCTGCGAAAACGATGGTTCCGTTGGGCGCCCAACTCCCACGTTCCGGAAAGGGTGCATCGCACAAGACGACGGGCGGACCTCCGATGACCCGTACCTTCTTGAGTTGTTCGTTGGCAAAGAAGCCGACCCAAGTGCCGTCCGGCGAGAAAAAGGTAGTCGCGCTTCCTCCGTGCCCTGAAGAGGCTCCGCTTCGAGCGCATTCCAGCTACGGAGAAACAGTCGCCGAACTCCGTTGCTAGTGCCGACGTACACGAAACCCGTTCCGCTCGGCGACACGGCGAGGCTGACGTCGACAGCCCGATCGACCGAGGAAAGCTCGATCGCAAACCGTGTGGGGTCCCGCTCAGGGAGCGCTTTGGGTGCGCCCTAGATTCGAGACCAAGAGGCCGGTCACGACGGCGGTGAGCACGATCGCCGCTGTGAGCCAGGCAAGCCTGAACCGCTGCCGAACCGTTGGGCGCACCAGCGTGTTCGCGTCCCCGATCGACTGGAGCTGCAACATGACGTCGTGCGAGCTTTGCATCCGCTCCTCGGGATCCTTGGTCAAGCACTGCGCGACCAGACGATCCAACGCGGACGGCGATAACGGGGACGTCTCCGAAGGCGGCGGCGGCTCCGAGCTCATGATGGCGGTGATCAAGCTCGCTTGGCTCTCGCCCGCGAAAGCCTTCCTTCCCGTGACCATCTCGTAGAGGACAGCGCCAAACGCGAAGAGGTCCGTGCGTGCATCGACGTCGTCGCCTTCCAGTTGTTCCGGCGCCATGTACTGCAGCGTTCCCACGATCGTTCGCGGCTCCGTGAGATTTTTCTGGCGCGTCGGCGCGTCGGATCCGTCCACCGCCGCGTGCGGCTCGATGGGCTTCGCCAGACCGAAGTCGAGAAGCTTCACTCCCAACTTCGTTAGCATGATATTGGCGGGCTTCAAGTCTCGGTGCACAATACCGGCCCGATGCGCCTTGGCCAGGCCATCCGCCATCTGAATCCCGTATTCGATGGCCTTGTCGAGCGGAAGCGCTCCTTTCTTCAGGCGCTCGGCCAACGTCTCGCCCTCTATATATTCCATGACGAGGTAGTGGATGCCGTCTTGCTCGCCCACGTCGTAAAGCGTGCAGATGTGTGGGTGGTTGAGCTGCGAGATCGCCTTCGCCTCGCGCTCGAATCGCTGCCTTCGCTCGGCGCTCTCGGCGAAGTGGGCAGGAAGGATCTTGATGGCGACGGCGCGGTCGAGCCGTGTGTCGTTGGCCTTGTACACCTCGCCCATGCCTCCCGCACCTATCGGCGCGAGGATCTCGTAGGGGCCTAGACGGGTGTGGGCTGTGAGCGCCATCGTGGAAATCTAGCCGCCTCGGCGGGCTAGGTCAAACGGTAGGGCGGTCGGCTCGAACACCACCCGATTCCCGACTGCCACTGCCCTCGTGATGGCGTCAAGTTACAGACTCCGCTTCGCGATGAACAGCTCGCACTCTCCGGGCTCGAGCTCAGTGTGCTCGAACGGAAGGATACGCGCCTCGAAACCCACCTCCGACAGAAGGTCGAGCCAGTACGCGCGCGGAAACAGTCCTTGGATATGGCGGTCGTGCTCGACGCGCACGGAGCCGTCTGGCGAGCGCAGCAAATAGGCGTAGTCCACGAGAAACGTCGTATCGGCGGGGTCCGGGTCCCACGACCATTCCAGATAGCGCAGGCCGCGATCTGCGCCGTCATGGCCGCCATGGTCCGTCGACGGGCGGAAGCTCTCGCTGACATGGTCGGGAGCAAAGAGAGCGGCCCCTCCCGGCTTGCAGTGGATGAACGCCGTTTCGATCGTCTGCCGCAAATCAGAGGCGGTGGTTATGTAGCCGATCGCGTCGTGAATGAAGACAGCGTCGAAGGTCCGCCCGAGCCGAACGCTGCGCATGTCGCCTTGCACGTGCTCGCAGTCAGGATTGATCGCTCGGCTCACGGCAAGCATCTCCGAAGAGCGGTCGACGAGCGTCATCTCGAAACGCGCTTTCAAATGCGACGCGTTGTTGCCGCCACCGCTTCCAAGCTCTAGCAGCGATTGCGGGGGTGCGGCGCAAGCGTCGACTAGCGCGTGCCGGTAGATGCCCGCCTCCTCCGCGTAATCCCCGGGTGCGGACAGAAGCGGCCACCACGAGGCGAGCGCGTGGTAAAGCTTGGGAAGTGGGACGCGCTCATCATCATCAGCCATCGGGTATAGGCGATTCTACTATTCTTTCCCTATTTGCCCGCGGGCTCGCGGCGCACTACGATCCAACTATGTCCGTGAGGAACTACTATGGGACACCGAATTAGACCCAAACGTCGTCGTCTTCCCGCATTCGTGCTCGTGCTCGTCTCGACCTATGCCTGCACCGGCGCCCAGGCAGACCTTCCGAGAAACCCGGGCGAGCGCGCCTCCACTCAGCTCGTGCGGCGGGGACGCCTCGTCGAGAGGATTTTTCTCACTGGAACCGTGGAAGCGATAAACGCTGTCACCATCACGGCGCCGCGCGTACCCGGCGGCCAGCTCCAGATTCGGTGGATGGAGGAGGACGGCGCCTTCGTTCGAAAAGGCCAAAAAGTCCTCGAGTTTGCGAATGCCGCCTTTGCCTCCGACCTGGAGGACAAGAAGCTCTCCGCCAGCAAAGCGCGAAAAGAGCTCCTGAAGCTAGCGTCCCAGACCAACGCCGAGACCGCGGAGAAGGCGTTTGCCGTCGAGCAGCAGAAGACAGAAATGGAAAAGGCGCGGCTCGAGGCGAACGTTCCCAAAGAGCTCCTTCCCTTGCGCGAGTATCAGGAGCGACAGCTCAAGCTCCAGCGAGCGGGCGCAGCCTACGAGAAGGCACGGGAGGACCACGCAACCCACGTCAGCACGAAGCAGCAAGAGCTCGCGATCCAGGAGCTCTCTCTCCAAAAGACCCTCTACGAGATCCGCGTCGCTGAAGACGCCATCGAGGCCCTGATTCTCGAAGCGCCGCGCGATGGCGTGATTCTCATAGGGGACATTTCGTGGGAGGGACGGAAGCTCCAAGAGGGCGACAATGTCTGGCGTGGCTTCGTAATCATGAGGCTTCCGGACCTCTCGAATATGCGTGTTGTTGCTCGATTGAGCGACGTGGATGACGGCAGCGTCCGCTCCGGGATGAAGGCCACGGTAGAGCTCGATGCGCATCCCGAGGTGAGCTACGACGCCGTGGTGGAAGATGTGACGCCGGTCGCGCAGGAAAGCTCCCGGCGTTCGCTGCGACGGTCGTTTCGCGTACGGGTCGCGCTTGCGGGGGCAGACGAGGATCGGTTGCTTCCCGGGATGGCCGCCCGCGTGGAGGTCATCTCCAATATCCGTGACGACGTTCTCCTCGTACCGCGCTCAGCGCTCGACCTTTCGACCTCTCCGCCGCGAGCGCGTCTCGCCGACAAGAGCGAGGTCGAGCTCACCCTCGGGCCGTGCAATCCGCTCGACTGCATCGTCGAAGCCGGTATCGCAGAGGGAACCGCTCTGAGCTTGGGGTCCGCGCCGTGAAAAAACGCGTCGTCATCATCGCTGTCGCCGCCCTTTTGGCCATCTGGTTTCTGCGGAGCACGGTCCAGTCCGGTAATGCCGCCGCCGCGGCTTGGGTCGAGGTCGAGCGGAGGGACCTCGTTTTCGCCGTCGAGCTCGAGGGCACCCTCAACGCGGTGCGCTCGCACCAGCTCGGCCCGCCCGCGACGCGCGGCGTGTGGGAATACAAAATCGCGCACATGGCTCCCGAGGGCGAGGAGGTGGGCGCGGGGACCCCGGTCCTCAGTTTCGACGCGTCACAGCTCGAACGGCGTCTCGTCGAGCTTCAAGCAGCCTTCGAATCGGCGCGGGAAGAGCTCGAGAAAAAGACCGTCAGCAGGGAGCTCCGGCAGCGTGACGACGAGCTCCGCTTGGCCGAAGCGCACGGCAAGCTCGAGAAGGCTCGGCTCAAGCTAGACCGGCCCGAGGGTCTCGCTGCCGCCAACGAAACGAGAACACTCGAGCTCGACCGCGAGCTCGCGGGGCGCGAAATCACTTATATCGAGGAGCGACGCCGCTTTCTCGACGAGGCGGACGCAACCGAGCTCCTCGTTCTCCGGGAAGAAAGAGACCGCTCCAGAGCACGCGTCCAGGAGCTCGAGGAGGCGATCGAGCGCATGTCTCTAGAAGCGCCACGTGGTGGCACCATCGTTTACGTGACGAACCGAAGCGGCGAAAAAAAAGCGTCGGCGATACCGTGTGGCGGCGCGAGAAGGTGCTCGCGATTCCCGACTTGAGCGAGATGGCCGCCGAAGCGCGCGTGGAAGAGTCGGACTCGGGTCGCATCGCGGAAGGCCAAAGGGTCGAGCTCCGCCTCGACGCTTATCCGGAGGTCACCTTCACGGGTACCGTCCGCAAGATTGGAAAAACGGTGCTCCCGCGAACGCGTAACTCACCCATCCGCGTCGTCCATGTGCATGTCGAGCTCGACGAGACCGACGTCACCAGGATGCGCCCCGATATGCGTTTTCGCGGGCAGGTCGAGATCGAGCGCGCGCCGAACACGCTTCAGATCCCTCTCGCCGCGGTCCATCGTGAGGGGAGCCGCGCCATCGTCTATCGTGGAACGTGGCGTGGGACGCAAAAAGTCGACGTCGAGCTCGGTCGCAGCAACGACGCCTATGTCGAGGTCTTGGCTGGGCTCGGAGAGGGTGATCGCGTCGCCGTTACGATGGAACTCGAAGGCGCGTCTTGAGGCTTTCTTACGCGCTGCCGTCTCGCTCTTCGGACTGGCCTGCGCCGAGACTGAAGACGTTTCCATTCTAACGGTCTCGCGCCAAAGCTTTCGACAGGAAGTGACGGCCGAAGGCGTGCTGAACGCGGTGCGCTCGACGCCGGTCTCCGCTCCAGTCGAAGGCGGGGGCGGCCCATATAAGATCGCGTGGCTCGTCGAGGACGGGAGCTTCGTCCATGAAGGCGACGTCCTCGTCCGATTCGACGCCAGCGAAATGGAGCTCGAGCTTCTCGAAGGCGAGATCGCGCACGCGACATCCGAGAGAAAGATCGACCAACGCCACGCGCAAACCGAAGCCGCGCTCTCGAATGTCGACCGCAACCGCCACCTCGCCCAGCTCGAGCTCGACATGGCGCAGAACTTTGCATCGAAAGACCCGACGATCTTTTCGCGCGTGCAGATCATCGAGTCCGAGATCGACCAGGATCTCGCGGGCCTGAAGCTCGACCATGCCGACGGCCGCGAAGCGGTCGAAAAAGAACTGTCGCAATCCGAGATCGAGCTCTACACCATCGAAAAACGCCTCGCGACGAGCCGTATGGACCGGGCCCAGAAAGCACTCGGTGCGCTCGAAGTGCGAGCGCCGCATGACGGCATCGTGCTGCTGAAGCGGGATTGGCGAGGGAACACCAAGCAGCTCGGCGACATTACGTATGGCAGCGAGCCGATCGCCGAGCTTCCGGCACTCGACGAGATGGAGGCCGAGGTGCACGTTCTCGAAGCGGATGCGGGAGGCCTGGCAGAAGGGCGTCCAGCAACCGTGATCATCGAAGGGCGCCCGCGAGAGCGCTTCACGGCAACGATCGCGCGCGTCGACCGCATGCCTAAAGCCAGACGGCGGGGCGTTCCCGTGCAGTATTTTTCAGTCACTTTGCGCTTCGAAGAAACGGACCCCGAGATCATGAAGCCGGGACAGCGTGTGCGCGCATCGCTGCTTCTCCTCGAGCTCGAAAATGTCATCGTGCTTCCCCGCCACGCGGTGTTCGTCGAGGACGGCAAACGCGTCATATACCGCCGACGAGGGACCTCTTTCGAGACCGTGGAGGTGACGCTCGGCGCGTCGTCGCTCGGCCGCATCGTGATCGAGAAAGGGCTCGAGGACGGTTGGGGTTGCCGAGTGCTATGACGTCACCGAGCCATCGCCTACATCGTCGCCTATTACGCAGGTTGGCCAACCCTAGTAACACTGTGGTCCATCCTTTTGTCGACGGGCGTATCCGTCACCGTGGGCGTGCTATCAGGCCTCTACCCCGCCAGACGAGCTTCCGAGCTAGACCCGGCGGTCGCTCTAGGATATGAGTGACTCGTATTTCGGGCTGCTACCGGCCTGCCCCGGCTGCCTGGTCGATCCTGTGATCAGCTACCGGCACCCACGCCGCGTGCGCCAAAAAAAACGTCGACGCTGAATTAAGCGCCCGGGAAGCAGGTAGCAGGTAGCGACTCGAAACACGGACCGAGCTACGGCGACTGTTCGGCCCGCGCGTAGTAGCCCTGACGCGTGCGGACGATGAGGTCGTCGCGGGCGCGCACTCGGACTTCGAGAGGACGCCACGCTTCATCGTTCGTTTCATCGTTCGCGGGGGTTTCGGGAGGGGCCTCGCTCGGGATATAAGCCATGCGGTAGTGCCGGTGCAGGTCTTCTTGCACATCCAAGAAGGCCTCTTTGACCTGCTCCACATCCTCTGGAAAGAACGCGCGACCGCCCGTAGCTTCGGCAAGCGTCGTCAGAAACGGGACGTTGACACTTTCGCTTCCCTGCGGGCCCCAACCCGTGAAGCCCACAGTGTAGATCGTCACTTCGCTGAGCTTGGCGCCTTCGTTCGCGTCGTCGCTCGTCGACTGACTGCCTTGCTGCGCCGGCCCCGCATCATCACCGTCCGTGAACACGAGTAGCGACTTGCGTCCTTCAATGGTTGAGAGCTCGTCGAGGGCCGTGAGGATGGCATCGTAAAGGGCCGTGCGTCCGGCAGCCCTCATGGATTGGAGGATCCCCAGATGCTCGTCGACGCTAGCGGTGAAGCGCGGCCCGAACCGCACGCTGCTCGAGAACAGCCCGACGCGCGCCTTGTCTCCCTCGCTCAGATTGCGGGCGAACAAGTAAGCGGCGGTCTGGATGGCGCTCAAGCTCGAGCGGATGCTCGACGAAGAGTCGAGAAGAAGCAGCGTCGTCACCGGAGTAAACTCCGGCGTGAAGAACGCAAGCTCCTGCTCTACGCCGTTGTCGAGGATGACGAAGTCTTCATCGCTCAGACCGGAAACGAAGCGTCCGCGATCGTCGACGACAACGACATCCAAGGTAACGGATTCGACGCTGACCTCGAACCGAACGCGATTATCTTGACCGCTCGCGGCCTCGGAAAGAAGCGCCGCCGCTAACCAGACGTGAACGACTCCCCTCATTGGGCCATACTAGCATGGCCCGCGAGAGACGCCCTGCGCCCTCAGCGCTATTTGGAACCGGGCTGGTAGGCGTGGAGCTCCTGCCTCAAGAGCTTGCCCCACTGCTCGTCGAACGGATGGACCTCTGCGACGCTGCGGCCATCGCGTTCGACGCTACGGCCGCCATTCGCCCACTCGAAGATGGACCCTTCGAGGTTCCGAATATTCGTGAACCCGCGTTCTCTCAGCTTGTGGACGAGCTCTGACGAGCGGTAGCCCACGGAGCAATAGGCAACGATGGGTGCGTCGTGGTCGAGCGTGTCGAGAAAGGCCGACCTATCGGTCCCAGGCTGCACCCGCACAGCATTCGGAAGATGGCTCACCGCATATTCCGCTTCTTCGCGAACATCGAGCAAGATGGGTGCGTTGTCCGGCGCCGTCGCCATTAGCCGGCTGAGCTCGTCAGCGGAAACATGCTCGACGTCGGGAAAATCCTGGCGCACCATCTCTTTGACGGACGGCCAGGACGGCCCCTGTGAACAGCCAAACAACGCGAGTATCATTATTAGAAAGGTTTGAAAGAGCGTGTGAGCCCACATCATCTGATTATCGAGCACCCGTCGATGCCGTGGTGATCGAAGCTTCGACGCTCGCCACCACGTACTCTACCTCATCGAGCGCGTTCGGCCAGTGCGGCGAAAAGCGCAGATATCCGTCCGGAGCCGTACAGAAGATGCCGGCCTCCCCGATCGCCTTTTGCATTGCCACCGCGTCGACATCCGCGGGCGGTGCCAAGCTCAAAATCCCCGACCGCTGCCCGCGCTTCGCCGAGCGCAAGCTCTCGAAACCGAGCGCGACGAGCTTCGGCTCGAGCACATCGAGATAGCTGTTCACATGGTCGAAGATCGCCTCGGGAGATAGTTGAAGCAGCAAGTCGAGCGAGGCTTCGAGAGCGGCACAACCGACCGTGCTGAAGCTTCCCGACTCGAGAAAGTCGATGCCAGTGCGAATGGGCCGGTCGTAGCGCAAATGCCCCGGACCTTCGAGCAAGAACGCGACCGGACTCTCGTGGCTGAGCCATCCCGCGACGTGCGGACGCAAAGCTGCCGCCTTGTCCGCGGCCGCGTAGACGAAGGCAATCCCGTCGATGGCCATCATCCACTTATGGCTGCCGCATACGAGATAGTCGATACCTTCGGCCACCACATCCATCGGCACCGCGCCAAGAGCTTGGATCGCGTCCACGCAGAGTTCGGCACCGGCGGCGTGACACCGGCGGCTCAACTCGATGACGGGCATGCGGAAGCCCGTCTGAAACTCAACGGTGCTCACGGCAACGAGACGAACGCCTCGCTCGAGCGCTTCCGAAAAACGCGCGATTGCACGGTCTTCGTCCTCGCGAAACTCGGCCGCCGAAAGCATGACGATCTCGAGCTCGTAGAGCTCCGCCGCGCGCTGCCAGGGCGTGACGTTCGTCGGGAACTCACCGTCGAAAACAACGATGCGGTCCCCTTTTCTCCATGGAAAACAAAGCGCCACTTTGACGAGCCCCTCCGTCGTGCTCGAAACGAAGGCGAGCTCGTCGGGAGCTCCGCCGACGAGTGTTGCCAGCTTGTCTTTCAGCCGCTTCCGTTGCTCATACCAAGAGAAGAACGCATCGAGTCCTCGCCGGCCGTAATCGTCCATGCATGCACGCATCGCTTCGCGCACGGCGAGCGACCAAGGCGACATCGCAGCGTGGTTCAGATAGGCGCGCGGCTCGAGATCAGGGAAGAGCTCACGACTCCCAAAGCGCGCTTCGAATCTCGTCACGACCTCGATCTTATACCGAGACGGCGGGAGCCGGGAGATGTTCCCGTTCGACGCGTTGCAACGAAGCTGATATATCCTTTGGCTACCTGGAGGCTGCTCAATGGAAAAAAGATATTTGCTTCCCTTTCCGAGGCCACCACGCATTATGGGATCCTGTGCACCGAGGAGAAGCCGCAGCTCAGCCGCGCCGATGCGATGTATGTCGCGGTGCCCGCGCAAAGCGAAGGCTTTGGTTTCGCGATGCCCGCTGTGGGTCGCTGATTGTTCCCGTGGACGGCGGAGCTCTGCATCGAACGGCTCGGCCGCGAAACCTTGTACGAAGTCGGCGGGACGGACGATGAAATGTAACGGCAGTCTGCTTCTTCTGGCGCTCACCGGGATCGGCTCCCATGCAAACGCTTCAACGGCAAGCCTGGCAGCGGAGCAGTCGAGCGTTTCGACATGGGGCAACGACGGGGAGCGTTTTCAGGATCTTGAAGTCTTCGGTATCGTGGCGCACCGGTCCCTCGATACGGATTGCGACGGCGTTGTGCCGCTCGACGAGCTGGCATCGGTCCAGGGATTGTCGTTGGAGGAGCCGCGAGCGGAAGCCAGGCTGCGCACCTTCGATCCGGACGATGACGGCCACGTCGCGCCGGCCGAGATCGCGGCAGGGATTCGCGCGGGTGCGCGCGAGCAGGTCGACATCACCATGCTCGCGGATGTGAACGACGATGGCGAGCTGTCTCTCAAAGAACACGCGCTGGGTTTTCCGGACCAGGAGGGACTCCGACAGATCCAAAGCTTCGCGTTTCTCGACCAAGACGGCAGCGGGAGCGTGACACGCGAGGAAGTCACCTTTCGACACGAAGCGACCTTTCTCTTGATTTTTTGGGCGCGGATCGTGTCGCACCACATGGCGCGCATCGATAGCGACAGAGACGGCTTGCTCCGCATCAATGAATTTGCGAAGGGGCTCGGCTACGACTCCGGCGCCGAGCTCCCATCCGAACAGATCGCTTGGTACGACATCGTAGCGTCCCGCCATCAGGGCGAGAGCGCCATCTCCCTTCAAGTCTTTCGCATCCAGTTCCTTCAAAACCGGCCCGTCTCGTCGCGTTTGTCACTGGAGCGCCCGATCCTCTCGCTTCTCTTCCCCGCTTGCCAGCCAGCGGACAATATAGGAGATCATCCGTGATCTATTCGAGATCGACACCGCTCGCATTCATAGCGGTAACCGCCCTGGGCTGGCTCGCAGTCACAGTCCTCGTTCGACCGCAGGGTTCCGATTCGCTCGAATGGCTCCGCGATTACGACGAAGCACTCGCGCTCGCGAAGAAGACGGGACGCCCGCTGCTCGTCGAGTTTCGCTGCGCACTTTGAATCGCCGGCCGCCGCTTCGACGCACAGGTTGTGCTGTCACCGAAAGACTCCCCGAGGGGTCGACTCCTCGAACAATTCACGCGCGCGCGTATCGTCGATATGACCGGGATCGACATAGGACTCTACGACTACGACCCGCATGCTTCGATATTCTTCTTCATCGTCAGCCCCGACGAGGAAATTTACCTGAGATATGGCGGCCGTGACGCCGTCGCCGCGGATTCCTATCTCGATCTCGCGAGCCTCGAGCTTGCGCTCGAGCTGGGCCTCGAGCAGCACGCGCGATGGCGCGCCGGCGAGCTTCCCGAGCGGCCCCGGCCGGCGTCTTTTTATCCTCGCGACATCGAGGCCCTGCAAAAGACCGAGATGAGGGGCCGGCGCTCTTGCGTGGAGTGCCACCATATCGGTGATTACAAGGCGGCGGAGTTGGAAGCCACAGGGAAGCTCGACAAACCTCGCGTCATGTTTCGCTCGCCCGACATTCGGACCATCGGCATTCACCTCGACGTGCCGCAAGGGCTCACGGTCGCGCGAGCCAGTGGAGCGGCGGCGGAGGCCGGCCTGTCGCCCGGCGATAGGATCGTCGCGCTGAATGAGAGAGCAGTGCTCACGTTCGGGGATTTTCTACACGCCTACGATGCGCTCGATCGCACGAGCACGGGACTGAGTTTGCGCGTCGACCGCGGCGGCGCCCCCTTGGACTTGCGGGTGTCGCTTCCTCCACTCTGGTGGGCGTACGACATTGGCTTTCGTCGTTGGTCCATCGACCCCATGGCCTATTTCGATTCGGAGCCGCTCTCGACCGAGAGGAAATCCGCGCTCGGCCTGCCGGCGGACGGCCTCGCTTGCGAGGTCACTTCCGTGGGCCGGCGTGCGCGAGCGCTAGAGCTTCACACGCTCGAGCCTGGTGACGTGATCTACTCCGTCGCGGGTGCGCGAGCGGGTCGGCAGGGAGAGGACTGCGAGCTCTTCATCAAGCTCAACGTCCGTTCGGGCTCGGCGGTCGACTTAGGGGTCGTTCGCAACGGCGCCCGAATCGAGATACGCATGAGCACGCACCGCCAGTACTATCGAATGACGCCACCGGCTCGTAGCCGACCATGACTGGAACGGCCTGCGCTAATGACGACTCTTGAAACGCCTCTTCCCTCGCCTTACAATGTCGGCTCGTGCCTCTCAAGCCAGGAACCAAACTAAGAAATTACGAGATCCTCTCGCCAATCGGAGTCGGTGGAATGGGAGAGGTCTATCGCGCACGTGATCTAAAGCTGAAGCGCGACGTCGCTATCAAAGTTCTGCCCGATGCGTTCTCTCGAGACAACGAGCGCTTGGCTCGACTCGAGCGGGAAGCACAGCTTCTTGCGTCATTGAACCATCCCAACGTCTCTAGCATCTACGGCGTGGAAGACGCCGAGGGTGTGAAGGCGCTCGTTCTCGAGCTCGTCGAAGGGCCGACGCTTGCCGACCGGATCGCCGGGGAGCCAATCCCTTTAGATGAAGTCATCGCCATCGCGAGGCAGATGGCTGACGATCTCGAAGCGGCTCACGAGGTTGGAATCATTCATCGCGATCTGAAGCCGCCCAATGTGAAGGTCAGAGAAGACGGCACAGTGAAGGTGCTGGATTTCGGACTCGCGAAGCATCGTTCTCGCGATCGGCGGGCGATCGACCGGAGGACTGATCGCGTTCAAGTTGGCATCCTTGTTGTTTATCACTTTAATCCGTAATCCACCGCGATGAAATATCAAGAACGGCCACCACTCCATGAGGGTACGGGAGTGCTCGACGGCGTCAAGGGTTCGCTCGCTACGCGAGCCGCTACGCGCCCTTGACCCCGTCTGCGCCTCCCGTCTTCTGCTCGTACGTGGTTGCCGGTCGAGGTGAATCACGAATGAGAAATCTTCGCGATTCAATGTAAAAAACAACACCGTGGCAGAAATTATTTCCCATTCTTGGATGGACGCAACGTGTAGTTCCACTTCGGCAGGGAAGAGGATTTTTTGATGTTGAGTAGCGCCATCGCAGGGTCCGTGATTTTGATGCCCTTAGGATACTGCTTCTTGACGAGACGGGCGTTAACCTTGAGCCCAGTTTTGGTCTTGGTGGTCCGTATGAAGTTCAGGATGGTTTCGTAGCTATCGAGCGGCCGGCCCGCCCAATTCTTGCTAATCTCGCTGAACAGGCGGTGCTCGATTGGGTTCCACTTGGACGCACCTGGTGGATAGTGTGCGACCGTGACGTCCAAACCGTGCTCGTTGCACAGCTTGTGCTGGATGCCGTGTTTCCATGCACGGCGGGTTGCGCCGTTGCTTCCGCCAGTGTCAGCTACGACAAGTAAATGTTTGCGGCCGGGAAAACGCTTCTGACCTTCAGAGCGCCACCACTTCTCGATGCATTCGACTGCGAATTGCGACGTGTCGTAAGACGTTCCGACATACACGGTGCCTCGATTACTCTGGAGATCATAGATGCCGTATGGGATTGCGACCCCATCTGCCATGGAGCGAAAGTCGTGGTCGTTGACGGCATCGCTCTTTTGAGCCCAGACGCGTCCTGGGTTCTTGAAGCGTCCGACCAACTCTTTCTTCTTGGTGTCGACACTCAATATGGGATTGCCACGTCGGCTAAAGCGCTCCCGTAGCTGTGTGATGTTGGCGAACTGGGCGTCGCGAGTTGGAGGAGAGCCATTCGAGATCTTCTTTTTGTTGGTCCGGAGTGAGAAGTTCATCTGTTTAAGCAGCTTCGCGACGGTTTTGCGACTGACGCGAATGCCCAAGGCCGAGAGTTCGGCAGCTATTTTTTTCGTGGTCTTGCGAGTCCATCTCAGACCGCTGACGGGATCGCCAGCGACCTCGTACTTCATAAGTTCTTCGATCGCCGCGATGACTTCTGGTGTTTTTTTTCGACAGCTTTGCGGCCGGCACCCGCTTTTCGGACCCGCTCCACATTCACATCATGCTCAAGTAGCTCGCGACGGCCCCGAGCCACAGTGCTAACGTCGAGCCCGAGGATCTCCGCCATCTGGCGGTCACCGCCATAACCTAACTTGAGAGATTCAAGCCCCGCATACACACGCCTTTCTCTCTCATCGAGCAGGCTAAAGAAAAGGATGATGGCTGCTTTGAGCTCATCGGGTAGGACGTCTTGAGCAGCAATACTCTTGGACACAGAGGGTTGCGCTTCCCAAACACGTCGGCTGGCTATTTGCTGTTCACGAATGCTCCTCTTCGGAGAGAAGTAGACATTGCGATTTCTAATCCGAGTGCGGCGAAGTCTTTTCTCCCAGGCCAATTTCGGCAGCACATCTTTGGTCCCAACCCTAACAATGGCATCAAGCTCCTCCACCGCGTAGCCAGCCTCGGAGGCGTTCACCAGTCCTTCGGCCGTGGCGACGAGTGTCCCTCGACTTGAAAAGCCGACGGACCGAATCCACCACAAGCCGTTCTCATCAAACTCCGCGAGCTCTCGGAGCGTGTAGAAACGTCCACGGTGCGAATAGCTGGTGCAGTAGTCGAGCTCTCTCAGTTTCCGGAACACCGTCAGGTCAGCGACAGTCCCCACTGTCTTCTTGAGCATGTCCATGGTGGCGATGAGACGTTTGGCAAACAACCCCCGCAGGCGGTCAATATCAGAGTTACGAATCATAATTCGTAACTCTAACACACAATGGCCTACGTCTCCATGGGCAAGCTCTCAAAGAGCTGCAAATAGCTCCATTTGACGCGGCCCCGCCAGGCGATCCGCTTCCCGCCGGCTCGGATCGTTATCCCTGCAGCAGATGAATTACGACAAAGACTTGGTAGTTATTCTTGCCCCGACCCTAAGGGTCCGCGACTAACCTCGCCGGCTGGCGGCGGTCCAAAGGACTGCCGCTTCTCTGCCGGGCTCCACTCAGCGTTTCTTGGCGGACGGTCCCCACAACATTCAGGCTCACCGCCTTCGCGACAACTCAGGGCAGCGCCATCGCCGCTAGGCCATCCGCGAGCTGGACGATCACATATTGTTTGCCCTCGTGCAGCCAGCTCGACATGCCATAGCGCGTAGCTCCCGGAATCTCGACGGCCCCCACGCGTTCGCCGGTGCTTTTGTCGATGGCGAATAGGCTCCAGGTACCGTCGCTGGTTTGGCCGGAGGCCATGAGCAAAGTTGGAGTCGTGACCATTACCGAAAATCCACGACGGCCGGGGTTGGTCGGGGCATCGGCGACGCCCTGGAGCAAGGGGTGATTTCGGAGGTCCTCCTGGTCTTCCTCGTCCGCATCGCCGTTGGGGATCACCCAAAGGTGCTCGCCCGTGTTCATGTCGATGGCGGTAATGCGCCCCGCGGGCCCCTTCCAAATGGAAAGCCCATCCAGGGTTGCCCGGTCTGGGCGACCGGGTGCGCCGCCGCCGCGTCGGCCGCGTCCACCTCCCGCCGCACGCGACCATTCGGAGTGGCTCGTGCCCGTCTGCTGGGTGGCAGTGTCGAGCGGAGAGTCTTCTCCGGGCATGAGGGTGTACGCCGAGCAGCCGCTGCTCGATGCGACGTACATCACGCCGGCTACCGGGTCCGCCACGGCGGGGCTATAAATGTTGAGACCGCCTCCGCCCCCGGGGCAGGCGAGACCCGCACCCGGCCAGTTGGCGTCAGGGCTATCCGCGACGACGGGCGGATTGAACAATGGGAAGAAGAGGTTCTTCTCCTTCGCGTACTCGAGCGCCCTCTGCCGAATCTCAGGCGTGTAGTCGATCAGATCGTCCTCCGTCCGTCCCTGTAAGTCGAACGCCGCCGGCTTGGTGGGAAAGGGTTGTGTAGGCGACAGTTTCTCGCCGGGGACGGTCGACGGTGGAACGGGGCGCTCCTCTATGGGCCAGATCGGCTCGCCAGTCTCCCGGTTCAGCGCGTACACGAAGGATTGCTTGGTGGGCTGGAAGATGCCCTTGATCACCTTACCGTCGACGGTCACGTCCATCAGCACCGGAGCCGTGGGCGTGTCGTAGTTCCAGATGTCGTGATGGACCATCTGGTAGTGCCACTTTCGCTCGCCGGTTTCGACGTCCAGCGCGATCAAGCTCGTGCCGTAGAGGTTGTCGCCCGGATGAAAGCCCCCGTAGTAGTCGATGGTGGCCCCGTTGGTCGGAATGTAGACGAGCCCCAGCTCCGGATCGGCCGCCATCGGCGCCCAGGACGAGATGTCCCCCGTCCATTTCCAAGCGTCGTTCTCCCACGTGTCGTGCCCGTCTTCACCGGGGCGCGGAATGACGTGGAACTTCCACTTGAGCTCCCCGTTGCGGGCGTCGTAGGCGAGGATGTCTCCGGGGACCATTTCCTTTCGCGTCTGGTTGTAGCCCTGCTCGGCAGAGTTCCCAATCACCACCACGTCGTTGACCACGATCGGCGGCGAAGAGCTGGTGATGTAGCCAATCTCGAGAGGAATGCCCTGATAGGCGTCATAGGGTTCTTTCCATTCCTCCCACGGACCCCAGCCCTTGATCAGATCCTTGACGAGGTCGACGGTGCCGGACTTCGAAAACCCCGCCACATCCACGGCTTCGCCCCAATTCTCGAGGGGCCGCCCCGTCTCGGCGTCCAGGGCGTGCAGGAAAAACCCCGGCGTGGTGATGAACACCACCCCGCGCCCGTCGATCTCGCCATAGGCGATCCCCTTCCCGTATCCCTTCCGCATCGAGTACTCGTAGCGGAACGTGTTGGGCTCGGTGAAGCTCCAGAGCAGCTCTCCCGTAGCCGGGTCGAGGGCGATGACGTGCCGACGTTCGCCGGTGACCGTGATCAGCTTGCCGTCCATATAACTGGCCGTTGCCCTGGAGGTGCTGGGACCGAAGCTAGCGGCATCGAATTGCCAGGCGACCTCGAGATCTCCGAAGTTGGACGCGTTGATCTGATCGGCCGGCGTATAGCGCGTGTGCCACGCGTCCCCACCCAAGAAGGTCCATTGACCGCTTTCGATACCCGGTCCCTGAGCCATGGACGCCATCGGCGCACAAAGCAGCAAGCCGAGTGCTAGCGTGATCCGAAGCAAGGTGGGCAGTCGCAAAGACCGCCCGTGCTGGTGGTTCGTCATAATCCTCTTACCTTTCACTCGAGTTTGGTCAATTGATGATCCAGACCCCCAAGGATGCGGGAGTAGCGCCACCTATTGCATCAGACGTAACGATCATCGACTTCCGGCATCGACTTCCGGCATCGACTTCCGGCCCAATAAATCTCCAGAGGCCTCCCACGGATTCGCAACCAATATACAGTCACAACGCCCACCAGAGACGCATTGTATTGATCGAGACGCCATAACGGAAATCTCTCCCGTACGGTTCGTCCTCATGGACCCCGCGAGCTTGGAGCTCATCTTTTTGCGAGTCTTGGAGACTCGGGTTCGCGCGCTCCACCCTCATGACGTGGCAAGAATCTGGAGGCAAGAGCCATTACGCAGCAATCTAGCGGGTTGGAGGGCGAGAATCAAACGAGGGAGGGTTGCACTCCGCGACCGGTCGTAATTGCGAAAAACGAACACGCTTCCGTGACTCACGTGAGGCATACTTTCCACAGGTTTTCCACACACCTCGTCGGAGTTTTCCACAGACGCGGGGGATGCGAGTGGATAATGACGAAGGAGGCGGGTTCAGTACCAGAGTCCGCTCACATGCCAGCGCGGCGCACGTTCGATCTGTGTGAGCGCTTCCGGCACCGTGAACGAACCGCCGAACACACTCGCATCGGCGCGGGGCACAGAGAGTGGTTCCTCGGAGAGCTCGACAAGCCGACTAATTCGCTCCTCGGTGTTGGGGTGAGAACGCAGAATCGAAGGCGCCGGAACTTGCCTTCCGGTAGCCAATATGCGGTCGAGAAAACGTTGTTGGTACCGTTCCATCTTCCCGAGCGCGGAAGCAAGGCCCATGGCATCTCCGGTAAGCTCCAGAGCTCCCAGGTCGGCATCGAACTCACGGGTTCGGGAGAGAGCCCATCCTCGTACAGAACTGGTTCCAGGAGCTGGAGCGTTTGGTGCGGGCCAGGTAGCGCCACGTTTGCTTTCATCTAGAGCGCCTCGTCGGTAACCCGACTTCACCAAGCAGCCTCATCGGGCCGAGACGACGAAGCTTTTCGAGCTCGTCTTCGTCGTGCACGAAAAACGCACCCGCGTAGCCGAGCGCGTTGACCGAGATGGACTCCCACGCTTCCCCGGACCGCGGGATAACGACCATCCGCTCGCGGGTGGCGAGCAAGTTGTAGGCCCGTGGATCGTTTTCGCGGCCAACGTCAGCCAGCAACTGGAGGTAGCGCTTGCGCGTGGCCTCCGCCGCATCCTCGAGCGTTAGGTCGACGCAGTCTCGAAGCGAACAAGAGGCGTGACGGAAAGAAAGCGCTCCCGGCTCCCGCTTGAGAGCCGCGTCCATCGGGATGTGCTCCGGCCCTTCACCAAGCGGCGCCCGCACGAGCTGCAAGTGTTTGTGCCGTTGGCTCGCGCCTGATTCCTTGCCGGCATTGTAGAAGGCCAAGCCATCGATCGCGCGCAAGCTGATCCACAGCGCTTCGAAATCCGCCTGGCTCAGAAGAGATTCCTGCTCTTCGAAGGCGCGCGTCACAATCAACACGTGGTTCTCGATCACGTTGAACTTGTTGAGCAACGCGTAATGCGTCCCCGAGATATCGCCAATCAAAAGTTCTTCTTCCGGGCTCAAAAAAGGATTGAAGCCCGGCCCGCGCTTCTTGCCTGCGACTTGCTTCCGGACGAGATTGGCGGCGACGCGGGTAAGAAAGCGCACGCCGCCATCGACGAGCGTGACGCTACGGGTCTCGATGGGCTGGAGCGCTCCCGACGCGAGTGCCGAGGCAGCCTTTTCGACGACCCGATCCCAGAATGTGTGCGGTTCCCCCCGGCATTCATCAAAGCGCGCGGTGCTGATAGAGAACGCCGTCGGAAAATCCCTGGCGCCGGTAATATTCACGCGTTCCGATCGACGAGATGACGGCCATCCGCTCGAAGCCGCTCGTGCGCGCGAGCGTGGCAGCACGATCGATCAAGCGGCGGCCGAGGCCCGAGTGCTGCGCCTTACCGGCATCCCGCTCGCCGATGTTAACAGCAGCGCCGTAGACATGGACTTCGCGGATGATCGCGCTCGCCGCGAGCTCGTCGATATAGGCCGGCATCTCTGGAAGACAAAGCCTGAGAAACCCGGCGATATGATCGTCGGGCGTCACGAATTGGATAAAAGCTTCCGCGCCAATCGAGCTCCGATAGCGCTCCACCACGAGACGAAGCGCCTCCGCCGGGGTCTCCCCTTTCCGGATCTCACGCGCACGGATGTCCCGCACGACGAGTCCGCGCCGCGCCATCTCGCTCTCCGCAACGGCGCGAAAGTTGGTCACGCGGCTTCCCGCGAGAATGTCGTCCCCGGGGATGTCCCGAATCACGCGTGACAGCCGACAATAGACCGGCGTGCTCGTCATGCACGCGATGAGAAGCTCCAACAATTCGTCTTCCTCGTAGGGGCGGTACCGTCCCGCCTCGTAGTGCATCATGAGCTCCGCGCTCTCGATGAGGCTGCACGGGTAGAGCTTGAGCTCATCGGGGCGAAAATCGGGGTCCGAGAACAAGCGCTCGAAGTCCCGCACGTCCTCCTCGGGCGTCGAGCCGTAGAGATTCGCCATCCAATGCGCCTGGATTTTGAAGCCAGCTTGACGTAGAAGCTTGGTCGCCTTGCGCGAAGCCGCGACGTCGTGGCCGCGTTGATTGAGGTCGAGAACCTCGTCCGAAAGACTCTGATAGCCAATTTGGATCTTGGTCGCACCGAGTCGACGGAGTCGGACGACTTCGTCTTCGGTGACGTAGTCGGGTCTCGTCTCGAGCGACAGGCCGACGCATCGCGCACCCGCGGTCTCGTTCTCGCGTTGGGCGCGCCAGAGCGCATCCCACGACGCCGATTCGGCGGCTTCGATGGAGCCCGACGCGTCCCGAGATTTTGCGAAATCGGAAACGATCCCGTTATAGCGGTTCTCACCGAGTCGTCCATCGACAGCGTCGGCCACATCTTCGAAATCGAGCTTCGGGCCCCGGTCAGCGTGACGCGTTCGCACGCCGCGGCCGAAGTCGTTCAGAGCTTCGAACGTTTGCGTCAGGAACCAAATCTGATAGGGCTCGCTATAGAACGACCACGTACCGCCGAGAACGATGAGCTCCACTTTGTCGGTGGGATGCCCGATCCGGTAGAGCGTGTCGAGGCGCGCAAACGTCTGATCGTAAGGATCGAACTGATGCATGGCCGCGCGCTGAGCTCCTGGCTCGCGGGAGAGATAGCTCTTCGGCATCTTGACGTCGCTCGGGCAGAAGATGCATTTCCCGGGACATGGAAAAGGCTTCGTCAAAATCGTGACGGGCGTGACACCGCTCAGCGAGCGCACCGGCTTCATGCGCAACTTCTCGATGACCAACTCGCGCTCTCTGGGCCATTGATGGCGTTCGGCGAAAAAGCGATAGCCGGCAATGAGCTCGCTGCGTGAAAAGATAGAGCTTCCGTTCTTGGGATGCCGTCTGAGGATGCGGTCGACGGAGTGTTTTTCGAACTTCGGGAGGGCCGCAACCGCCTCGAGAATCGCGAGAAGCTCGCGCTCGTGCTCCTCGGGAGCGAACGAGTAGCCCTTCCATTCTGTCTCTTTCAAAGCGTCATCCTATTTGGCCATTTGGCCATTTGGCGGAGCCCGGCCGCAATCCTACGACTGCAGAATAACGCGAAAAAGACGGGAGCGGGTGGCCTTTACCCCCCGCCCCCGTTCCTAGACGTCGGTCCACCACTGGCAACGGATACAGGAGGGGGTATCACGTGGATCTCCGACGACGGAGCAGCTTAGTTGTTCTCCGCTCCCTGCACGATCCAGTTCCGAATATTTGTCAGGTCGATCTCGTCCAGTGACGCGGCCCCTTGAGGCATCGCAGAACCCACCAACTGCGTTCCCTCGAGCTTCACGACGAGGTAGCTCATGTCGGGATCTCCTGGAATGACCCGCAGCTCGAGCTCGGCTACCGCGGGGACGTTCACGAGCGCCGCGTAGGACGCGCCGGTTCTCAGGTCGAGCCCTCCGCTGAGCGCGGAACCATGGCATGCCACGCTCGCGCAACCGCGGCGGTCGAAGACCTCCTGAATCACGAGTTGGAAAGACGGGTCGTCTTGGATGGTGCGGGTGTCCGCGACCGGTTGGGTGACTTCTGTTGAAGTCGTGGGCGAATCGCTAGTGCCGCAGGCTACCGTTGCGAGACCGATGAAGAATGCATAGAAGTTGCGTCTCAAGTTCTTCCTCCGATTTGAAAGACGCTCGAAGCATAGCCAGTCCGCGCGTGCGGCGCTGCAAAACTACGGTAAGAAAGTTGTAAGAGACGTAAGCCAGCGGCCGATCCCAGGTTAACAACTCTAACGAAATTCTTGCACGCTCCTAAAGACTCTCGCGGAGCACCTGGGTACTGTTCATCTCGCGCGCCGCCGCGCCAAACCGACAACCAGGAGAGTGTTCAATGAAGCGCAGCATCTTTATCGTGGCGTTGCTGATCGCGCCCAACGTCTACGCCCAGGGCGGGGGGGCGGAAGTTTTGTTCGGTATCGTTCACACAGGCGCCAACCAACCCATCCCCAACGTGCGCGTAACGATTTCCAATGCCAGCGGCTCCAGTACCGTTGTTAGCGGCAGCGCCGGTCAGTTTCAGTTTCGCCGAATTGCGCCCGGCACGTATTCGGTCACTGTGTCCGACCCCGCTTACCGCCTCAAAGAGCCGGTCCGGGTGCTCGTCTCTGACAGCACACGTTTGAGCCTGGAGCTCACCCTCAAAGAAGAGGCCCGGCCGGCCCCGGTGCGGCGCGGCGTTTTGTCCGGCGTGTTGCGCACCGTGGATGGAAGTCCTGCCTCGGGCATCGTGCTCACCATTTCCGGTCCCGCGGGGTCTGACGAGGTCGTGACGACCCGTGCCGGTGAATATCGATTGGGAGAGCTTCTCCCCGGCACGTATCGCATCCATATCGAAGAACAAGGTTTCGCGGTGGACGACACCGACGGCATCGTGATCAACCCGGGCGAAGAAACACACCTCGATCTGAGCTTGACCTTGCACGAGATCGTGCAAGTCGTCGCGTTCTCGCCGGACGCCACATTGGCGGCCTCCACACCCGGCATGAGCACCCGCGTCGTGGAAGCCGAAGAGATCGCCGAGCGCGAAGCGTCGTCTTTCGTCGCCATCATGCGTGATCTGCCCGGCGTCGCCGTAAGCCGCAAAGGCGGTGTCGGCAGCGAGACCTTCGCCTATATTCGCGGGGGCGCTTCCAACTACGCGCTCGTTCTCCTCGACGGCTTACCTGTCAACGATCCTGGAGGAGCCTTTGATTTCGGGAAGCTTCTCCCTCTCGAGATCGGGCGCGTCGAAGTCACCCGGGGCGCTGCGTCGAGCATTTACGGCGGGGCTCTATCCGGTGTCGTGCAACTCTCGACCCGACAGGCGGGCCCGGACGAGAGAAAGTTTTTCGTGAGCGGCGAAGGCGGCGGCTTTTCCTGGAATCGCATCCAGGGCGGAACGTCCGGTAGGACGGATACGCTCGACTGGAACTTGGGGCTCATTCAGCTACAGACGGACAATCAAGTTCCGAACAATGCTTTCTCACAAATCGGAGCCGCTGGATCGCTAGGCGCGCAACTCAGCGACGCCACTTCGTTGCGGTTCATTTTTCGCGGTGAGTCGAGCGAAGTAGGCACACCGGGCCCGAGCTCACTCATTCGCCCCGATCTCGACGCGAGCGACGAGGAGGACCGGGTGGTGGTGGGCGCGACCTTACGCCACCAGCAAGGCACGACGGAACACATTCTACGTGGAGGGTTCTCGCGCACCAACAAGCTCGCTTTGAATCCCGAGGATTCGGGGCCTATCGACATCGAGCCGCCGGAGGGCGATGCCAGCCAGTTTCGCTTCGTTGTCGCGGACTTCGCCAGTCCCGATGGCCTCGTGAACAACACCCAGCGCTACAACCTGGGTTACCAAGCGGACGTGGAACGCGGCAAGCACTTGTTCAGCCTCGGCGGCGAGGTGGAGAACCAGAGAGGTGAGTTCGGCATCGACGCGTCGCCGGCCCCAACCGATAGCGAGACAGCCGAGGGCTTTGGCAACTTTCTAGCTCGCTTTCAACAATTCGCCGAAGCCAACGTTCCCGAGCGAACGAACGTCGCCGGATTCCTCCAGGACCGCATAATCGTGGGAAGCTCGATGCTCGTCACCGTCGGCGGTCGCGTCGAGCGCAACGGCAGCTTTGGAACAAAGGCGCTTCCGCGTGCGGCCTTTGCTTTCAGCTTGGGCTCGGGTACGACGATCAAAGCGAGCGCGGGCATGGGGCTCAAGGAGCCGAGTCTGGAGCAGTCGTTCGGCGGCAATTTTCGCATTCAGGGAAACCCCGACTTGCTGCCGGAGCGCAGTCGTACTCTGGACGCTGGGATTCGTCAGGACTTCTTTGACGGTCGCTTTTGGACCGAAGGTACTGTCTTCTACCACCAATATCTGGATCAGATCGTTCTCGGCAACATCGATGTGTCAGAGCTCGCGAATCAGTTCTCCGGACTCGCCGACTTGACAGCCGAGCAGCGGCAGGAAATTCGTCGCCAGATCCGGGCCGGTGAGCGGGACCGACTCGACTTCCAGGTGGATTTCGATCAATTCCGCCCGAGCTACACCAACTTGGGCAAGACACGCGGTCAAGGCTTCGAGCTGTCTTTCGGCGGCAGTCCGTTTCGAGCGCTCCGATTCCGTGGCGACTATACGTGGCTCGGCACGTCGGTGCTCGAAGGCAACAACCAGTTCGTCGAGGGGGACCCGCTTCCCAACCGGCCGCGTCATCAAGTCTCGCTTTCGGCCCAAAGCGAGTTGGGTCGGGTAACCCTTGGCGGCACGTTTCTCTTCGCTTCTGAGCGGCGCGCGGAAGCGGACTTCGTTAGCCTCGCTCTCGGGCTGACGACGATCGAAGCTTACTCGCGATTCGACTTTCGCTCGCGCGTCGCTCTAACGCGCAGCCTCGAGGCCTACGTCGCGGCCGAGAACTTGTTCGACCGTCAATACGAGGAAGTTCTCGGATACCCTGCTCTCGGACGTTCCGTACGCGTCGGCATCAGTTGGGAGTGGAACATGCGATAGCTCCGCCGTACGCAATGCTTCATCCCGTATTGCGGAGCCCAGCAGCAATCCCGTTGATCGAAAGCAGAATGGCGTAGAGATAGGCGTCTTGCGACGCGCTCGTTTTGGCCCGACGGTAGCGGGCGAGAAGCTCGACCTGAAGGTAGCTCATCGGGTCGACATAAGGGTTCCGGACATCGATCGAGCGCCTGAGCACCGGGCTGTTAGCCAGAAGCTCACGCTGCTCGGTCACTCTCAAGACGAGATCACGCGTCTCCTGATATTCCTTTTCGAGACGCGTGAAGATGCTGCGGCGTCTGCGGTCTGCGAGACGCTCGGCATATTGCCGCGCGATTTGAAAATCCGCTTTCGCGAGCGCCATCTCGATGTTGGACAAAGTGCTTCCAAAATAGTGCCACTTCTGGTTCATCTCGCGCAGAAGCGCGAGGTTCTCCTTCGGGTCGTCCTCGATGAACTGCGCGAGCGCGCGGCCGACGCCCAGCCATCCGGGCAGTAGATGTCGGCTCTGCGTCCAGCCAAAGACCCACGGAATGGCTCTCAAATCTCCGATGCCCTTCGAGCGCTTTTGGCGCCGCGCCGGCCGGGAGCCGATGCGCAGATGCGCAAGCTCAGAGACGGGAGTCGCTTCATTGAAGTAATCCGTAAAGCCCGGCAACTCGTGGACGATGTCGCGATAAGCGTCGTTGGCACTTTCGGAAAGCGCTTCCATAACCTCGAGCCAACGCTCCGGCCGGCGCCTCTTGCGCGTCCGCGGCAAGCTCGCTTCGATCACCGCCGAAGTCACGAGCTCCATGCTGCGGAGCGCGATTTCGGGAAATTCGTACTTGGACGAGATGACTTCACCTTGCTCTGTGATCTTGATCCGCCCGCCGACCGTACCTGGCGGCTGCGCGAGAATGGCCCGGTGACTCGGGCCGCCACCGCGCCCCACCGTCCCGCCGCGTCCGTGAAAGAGGCGGAGCTCGACGGCGTGCGCCCGCGCGACTTCAGTGAGCACCTCTTGCGCTTTGTAGAGCTCCCAACTCGACGTGAGAATGCCGCCATCCTTGCTGCTATCGGAATAGCCGAGCATGACCTCCTGCAGATTCCCCTGAGCTTTCAAGACCTGCGCATAGGCGGGATTTTCGAAGAGTCGCGTGAGCACCGCGGGCGCTTGTTGGAGATCTTCGATCGTCTCGAAGAGCGGTGTCACCGAAATCCGCGCGAGCACGGGACTCGTCTCCGTCGCCGGGGCATAGAGGCCGGCTTCTTTCGCAAGCGTGAGCACAGCTAGAAGGTCGCTCTCGTCGCGAGTCATGCTGACGATATAGGTGCCGATGGCTTTGTCGCCCATCTCGTCGAGCGCTCTGCGGGCGACAGCAAAAACGCCGAGAGTCTCCGTGGTCTCTGCACTCATCGGAGTGTAGGGCGATGCGAGCAGGCGCCCGGTAGCGAGCTCCGTCGTCAGCCATTCCGTGCGCTCGATCTCGCTCATGTCAGCATAGTGGTCCACGCCCGCCGCGCGGGCGAGCTCGGCGAGGGCGTCCGTATGGCGCGCGCTATGCTGCCGCAAGTCGAGCGTCGCAAGATGGAGACCAAAAGTCGCAACTTGCATCAGGAGGCGCTCGACGAGTGCCACAGAGCGGGACGCTCCCGCTTCGAGGCTCTCGCGTATTTGGTCGAGATCGTCATAGAGCGCGTCCGCGGAAACGTAGCCGCCTTCCTCTTCGTTCAGAGCCCGCTCGAGCCGCTCACGCACATAACCGAGCTTCTGCCGATAGGGTTCTTCTTTGTTCCGCGATTCCACCAGAAGTCCGATCTCGGGAAGCTCGGCCGCGTCGGCGGCGAGGCTCACCGAAAGGCGCTCGAGCGGCGGGCAGAATCTAGAAGACTCGCTCACGCGGCTCGCCATGTCGTCGACGGCATCGATATATTTCGAGATCAGCAAGTCTCGCTGGAGCTGCAACGCCGTCCACGTCGTCTCGGGCGTGACATTAGGATTGCCGTCCCGGTCGCCTCCGACCCAAGTCCCGAAACGCAAGGGCGCGAGATCTCGCGGAAGCTTCAAACGTGGCACGCGGCGCGCGGCCCGGTGAAGCTCTTCGAGATAATCCGCCGCGGCGTCGAAGAGCACGGCGTCGAAGTAATAAAGCGTATAGGCTACTTCGTCGAGAACACTTGGTTGGAACTGGCGCAGCTCGTCGGTGAGCCATATCGATTCGACTTCTCGCTCTAGATCGGCGACGGCTTCTTCTTGCATCGGCTCGGGGAGATCGGCACGGTCGAGATCGGAGAGTAAATCGGCGATGCGGCGATGTTTTTCGAGGAGGCTCCTGCGAGTCGCTTCGGTCGGGTGTGCCGTCATGACCGGCATAATCTCGAGCCCCTCGATTACGTTACGAATATCTATTGGCTTGCGGCCAGATGACTTCAAGCGTTCGAAACAATCCGCGAGCGAGCCCGCCTGGGGACGGTTCGGCGTGTGCAGAGCGTAGTAGCGCCGGCGGCGGATCCGGTGATGCTGCTCGGCGATGTTGACGAGCTGAAAATAGACCGAGAATGCGCGGATGACACCATTCGCTTCGTCGATATCGAGGCCGCGCAGGAGCGACAAGAGCTCTTTCTCGCGGGCGGGATCGGGCTTCGCCCGAAGCGATTTGCTGAGCGCGCGCACTTTTTCTTCGATCCCGAAGAGCTCGCGGCCGCCATGCCGCTTCAACGTCGCGCCGAGAAGGCGTCCCAACGTCTGAATATCCCGCCGAAGAGGCTCGTTCTTTTTTCGCTCCGTGCTCGCTTCGTCCGTCATCGGTGCATTATGCGATAAACTTCGCGCGTCATGTTGAAAAACCCGCTTCTCTCGCGGTCGGATCGCGGAGGAGCTCATCATCGCTCATCATCGCATTGAAGCTTGTGGTTTCGAAAGCCTCGAGTGTTTCGCACCCGGCGGAGATCGGAGCGCTTCAGCTATAATAATGGGAAGATGACGGATAGGGGCACCAAACTTCTGAATGAGGCGCTCGAGCTCTCTCCGGCGGAGCGGGCCGAATTTGCGGAGCAGCTCCTCTCTAGCCTAGAGACTACCTCGGACAAGAGGATCGACGAGCTTTGGGCTATAGAAGCCGAGCAGCGTATCGATGCTTACCAGCGCGGTAAGCTCCGTTCGACTCCCGCTCGACAGGTCTTCGACGAGATCAGCGACAGCAAGCCCTGATGCGCGTCGAGTTCCTCGACGTAGCAAAGATAGAGCTCAGAAAGGCCATAGCCTTCTATGAGGGGCGGCGGCCAAGATTAGGGGCAGAGTTCGCGACCGAGGTGAAGAGGTCGCTCGAGCGGATTGTGCAATTTCCGGAGGCTTGGACGATGCTGTCCAAGCGAACGAGACGCTGCCGAACGAAGAGATTTCCGTACGGCGTCATCTATCAGATCCAAGATGATTTCATACTAATCGTCGCCATCATGCATCTTCATCACGAGCCGGACAGCTGGCGCGACAGGGTTTCGTGAATCTCATCGGAGCGTTGTGCGATAGACTTCGCGCGTCATGCAGAAAACTACGCTTCTTTGGCTACTTTTGATTGGGGCCACCGCGACGGGGCAGGAGCTAGGTCTCGTGCTCTCGGATGCGCATGTCATCGACGGAACGGGGAACCCATGGTTCGAAGCCGATATCGGGATCCGAAACGGCCGTATCGTCGCAGTCGGCGATCTCGATGGCCGCGCCGCTGCGCGCCGGATCGATCTCGAGGGTCTCACCGTAGCTCCAGGATTCATCGACCTGCACTCTCATGCGGACGGCTACCGCGGAGACGGATTGCGATCGGAGGACGCGAAGCGGCGCGCGGCGCCCAATTTGGTGAGCCAAGGCGTGACAACCCTGGTCGTCAACCAAGATGGGCGCTCGCCTCTATCGATCGCGGCTCAGAAGCGCGAGCTCGAAGAGAAGAAGTTCGGCCCGAATGCCGTTCTCATGGTGGGGCACAACACCGTCCGCGCGATGGCGATGGCCAACAATCCGGATGAGCCCTTTGCGGACGAAGAGATCGGCCGCATGCAACGCCTCGCGACGCCGGCCGAGATCGCGACGATGCGCCGTCTCGTCGTCGAGGGTATGGAGGCCGGAGCTTACGGGATGAGCGCGGGCCTCGAATACATCCCGGGACGCTGGAGCGATACGGAGGAAGTCATCGCCGTCGTCGAAGCGCTGGCGCCGTATGGCGGCATTTTCGTGGAGCACGAGCGCGCTTCCGGCGCCGACCCGATTGGTATCTCCCGAGCCACGAGATGCCCGGCCAACCGACTTTTCTCGATTCGATCGAAGAGACCATTGCGATCGCGGAACGTACCGGTGTGACATCGGTCGCGACGCACGCGAAAGCGCGGGGCGCGGATTTTTGGGGGTCGAGCCGCGCGGCAGTGCAGCTCATCACGCGCGCGCGCGCTCGAGGGGTGCCGATCTTCGCCGACCACTATCCCTACAACACGACCGGAAGCGACGGCTCGACCCGATTGATACCCGGATGGGTGCACGGCGACGAGCGCGAGAAGCTCACCCACGCGGAAGCGCTCGAGGACGTGCTGACACACGAAGCTCAGACGCGCGCACTCGAGACCGACATCCTTCACGAGCTGAATCGCCGCGGCGGCGCCGAGAACATTGTCGTGATGACATTCCCGAACGCGCGCTATGTAGGAAAGACGCTCGCCGAGCTCATGAAAGAGCTCGAGCTCGATGCGGTCGAGCTCGCGCTTCATCTTCAGAGAGACGGCTTCGCCGATCAACGCGGGGGCGCGCGCCTTCGCGGCTATTCCTTGTCCGAGATCGACGTCGATATCTACGCTTCCGAGACATGGATGGCGACCGCTTCGGATGCCGGCATCGCACTGCCGGGCGACGGCTTTGTGCATGCGCGTTTTTACGGAACGTTCCCTCGCAAAGTGCGGCGCTATGCGATGGAGCGAGGGAGGCTTTCGGTCGAGAGCGCGATTCGATCGGCGACGTCGCTTCCGGCGCAGATCCTCGGCTTTCGCAACCGCGGCCTCGTGCGCGAAGGCTTCTATGCGGATCTCGTCGTTCTCGATCTCGAGGCGCTCCGCGATACAGCGACGTTTTTCGAGCCGCATCAATACGCGGAAGGCGTCGTCCATGTGCTCGTCGGCGGCGCGTTCGTCGTGGAGGATGGCGCGCTCACATGGGCGCTTCCTGGCGGGGTGATCACTCCACGTGAAGGACGAGAGCCGCCTACGATCGCGCCTTGAACGAGGATACCGTCCGGAAGCTCAACGCGATCAACCGGCGTTTTTACGCCGAGCGCGCGGACGAGTTCAACCAGACGCGTGAACGCGCGTGGCGGGGGTGGGACGTGCTATTCGACCGCATCGGGTCTCGGTTGAAAGCTGAGCCCAGGGTGCTCGATCTCGGCTGCGGTAACGGCCGCTTTGCGCGCTTTCTGGCGCAACGGGGGGTGCGGTTTACTTACGTCGGTGTTGATGCGAGCCCTCTTGCACTGGAGCACGCGCGTCCCCGGCTCGCGGCTCTCGAGGCCGTCGAGCTTTACGAGCACGACTTCATCACCAGGTCCGAGCCACTCCCCGACGCGCTTGCGGCGGCGGCGTTTGATCTGGTCGTCTTGTTTGGCGTGCTCCACCACGTGCCTGGACGAGCACTGCGTTCGAGGCTGCTCACCAAAGTCGCCAAACGTGTTGCTTCCGGAGGTGTGATGGCGTACACGACCTGGCGGTTCGATCAGTTCCCGCGCTTCGTCAAGAAGCTGGTGCCTTGGGAGGACTATCTCGGGGTGTCGTCCGAAGCGATGGATCTCGGCGAGCTCGAGCCTGGCGATCACATCATGACGTGGGGCGTGCCTGCCGCGTATCGCTATTGCCATGCGGCGAGCGAAGAGGAGTCGGAAACGCTGCGCGGCGAGCTACCGCTTCGTTGGGTGGAGAGCTTTCTCGGCGACGACGATTTGAATCGGTACGATTTGCTCGAACGACCTCCGTAGCGATTCCAGTAGCCGCCTAGTCAATTGTCCGTCGGGACGAGCCGTTCGAGCTCTTCGAACCAGTTCAGGACGAACGTGACGGACTGTACGCTCGTTTGTTCTCTTCTCAGGACCACTAGCCTGGATTCCCACGGAGCCGTTCGGACCTAACATCAGGGTCAGCGCCGTCGCCTGATCGAGCTGTATCGGCCCCGGGGACATCGTTTGGCGTTAGGTGCGAGCTTGACCCCATGGGATTGGAGCGTCGCGCGTTGATCATCCGAAGACGAGCTGGAGATGACGGCCACCGAGCCAGGGAACGCGGGTTCGCTTCCGATCGAAGCCGGCTTCGAGTAGGTGTGGGTTGTGTGCGCGCTTTTGAAACTGGACGGTGATGGTCGAGGAATCGATCGTTACAACGGCGGTGGCGTCTATGAAGTTGCGGAAGATGCGCCGAGACTTCGCATTCGTGTATTCCTTTCCGAGTTCGGTCCCAAGGAGCCGGTAGAGGCTACTCGCCATGAGCGTGAGCTGGAGGTCACAGTTAACTTTCATCGCGACCGCTGAGGAGAGCGCATCCATAGGAAAAAGTCGATGCCATCCGCGATCCCGTTCTCGATGAGCATCCGTTGTGCGTAGCGATCGATCAGCTTCGTGGCTGAGCGACGCAGCTGATTAGTGAGAAGAAGAGTCGGCTTATCATGGCCAAGATCGCGAATGGCAAGTTGACGTATCGGGACCTCGTAGTCGCGGAGTTGGATCATCCTCTCGAGGACTTTCGGTGTTCTGAATGCCCGAGACACATTGCTGAGCTGGATCTGCCGCCAGGCTGATCCAGGAGTCTGCCGCAGTTGTTCGAGTATCTTGTCCGAGCGGCGCCGCAGAGTGATGAAATCGATGTCCATGTTATTCAGCTCGTTGAGATTCGCGTAGGTCGTCAACTTGGAATCAAACACCAACTCCTGCGGCAGCCGACCGGTTCTCTCCTTCCAAAATTCGACGAATCTCAAGATTTCATCATTCTGTTGTTCCTTGCGCAAATTACTGTTCGCGTAGCAAAACACCCGAGTCTCGGAATCCTGCGCTACGAAGGCCAGCACGCCCTTCTGCTTGCGGCTACGCTTTGAGATGTAGTGCTTCTGTACGAGCGCGTCTTCGCCATGGAAAGGGATGGTGTGGAAATCAAGGTCGAGGGAGCGGCCTCTCTTCAGGCCAAGTTTCTTCACGGTGTCGAACCAAGACCGCATGATCTGTGGGTAGCAGACCGGTCGGATGCGGCAGCTGTACTCCGTGAGGAAGGAACGCTTTGGAATCACGTTGAGTCCAGCAAACAGCGCCAAGCCCTCGTCGAAGACGTAACTCATGACATGGCTGTGCCGAGCGCTGCCGAACAACTTCATCGCCAGCAGTGAGCGAATCGCATGTGCGGCCGGCATCATCTTCGTGCCTGGGAACTTGGCATCGGCCAGCATCTTGTCGAGAGGGATCTTGGCAAGGTACGGAAGGAACAGGAACAGGCCGCCCACCTTCGTTCGGAACGTGCGCTCGGACAGGTCGAGCTTTCCGGCGTCGGCCACGTCCGCAGCATTGGGTCGAGTCGTTGCGGGCCGTTCGTCGTCTCGCCGTCTCGGGAGACGAGCGAATCCCTCCTCCTTGAGAATCGTCGAGATCGAGGCCGGACTCAGCTTTTCCCCACTCTGATCCAGGGCATCCCGGATGTCGTACACCGACGAGTTCTGCTTGCGCAGGGTGATGATCTTCTGACGAAGTCTCTCCCTGGGCGGCGGCAACTTGGCCTTCTTCGTTTGTGGCAGAAAGAACTCTCGCTGAGGGTTTTTGCGGAACTCATGGCACAGGACGCGAAAACTCCCGGGTGTGTAGCCGAACCGCTCGGCCGCCTCTGCTGACGGGGCTCTGTCGACGAAAAACGTGCGCAGAGCCTCGTACTGTCGATGGGTTGGGTTGGAGGGGAGCAGGAATTCATCGGCGAGGTCGGTTAGTTTTTTGCCTGAACCGTTGACCACATACCCCACTATATCAAGTGGTACGTATTAGTCAAGCCACAAGCGATGGAAATATCAAGAATTACGTGATCACGGGCCTTAAATGGCCTCTAGCAGCTCACCCGCTCCCTTTTTCCACTCGCGGGCCATTTGCGTTTATAAGAGTGGCTTCCCTTGTTAAGACTTGAACTATCCTAACTTTCTTGGCGCTCGAACCGCGACTTTGCGCACCTATTGGTCAAAAGCCGTTAGTGCTACGGGTCCTATGGGAATCCAGGCTAGCTGCTCACCGTCTGGAGCAACGTCGTATTGAGGGCGGGGCCCCATGAGGAACGGCCCTCTGAAGAGCTCGCGCGGTTTCTCCGCCACGAACCTGCCCCCTTCGATCTTGTAATCGACGACCATGAAGCGTGTGTCGCCCTCCCGCGTCGGGACTTGGTAGAAAAGCTCACGACCTTTCCGCCCGAACACTGGGTACCATCCGCCGTCGATTGAGATAGGCTCCCTGCCGCCGGGTCCCGGGAACGGCTGGACGTAAACCTCGGACTGTCCCGACTCGTTCGACATATAAGCCAGATGACGTCCGTCGGGGGAGAAATTTGGATCCGACTCACTGAACTCCGTGCCGCGGACGGAGATCCGCTCCCGTTCGCCATCGAGGGCCAAGACGTAGATGTCGAACTCCATTTGCTTCTGTTCAAAAGAACGCGAGGTACTTGCCGTCCGGCGACCAGTCGCCGAGAAACTGCGAGTTAGGGCCGTCGGTCAGCCTTTCGACTTCACCCGAGCCGTCAGTTCTTCTTTGGTACAGGTGGAACCTATTGCCTTCCCGCCGGGACGCGAAAGCGATGAGGGCACCGTCGGGAGACCACCGGGCATGAATGTCGGTCTCTGGGTCGACCGTGAGGCGGCTCAGCCCCTCACGTCTGACGTCGTAAATCCACACGTCTCCAGCCCGATTGTCGGAAGGTTTGCTAAAGGCTATTCGTAGACCATCTGGTGAGAAGCGAGGATTCGAGATGCGAACACCCTCGTCGATAAGCGTGGTTGCCGTGCCCTGGCGATCGACGAGCACGACTTCCGCGACATCGGATCCGCCCGCCAAGTACACGAGACTACCGGTCTCTGAAACGTCGAAATGCGCCGCGCTTTCACCGACCAACGAAACCGGTTGGACATCCTCGGCTATCTGTACTGCAGCGCCCGTTGTCTGTAGTCGCTCGGCGTCGAACGGCGCGACGAAAAAGTTTCCTTCACTCATGAATGCGAGGTGGCCGCTCAGCAGATAGCGCCCGTCCATCGCTCCCCGCCGTACGATCTTCGTCTCTCCAGAAGTCGAAAGGACACTCACGTTCAAGTCTCCACTTAGCTCAACCACGGTGAACATCAGATCACCAGACGGTAGGTATCGCGGCCATCGGTGGGAGCGCTCACCTTCAGCCAACACGGTCAGGGTTTCCGGCATCCCACCGTTGGCCGAAACGCGAGAGAGAGCGGTCGATGCGCTCACCGCAAATGCGATGACGCCCTCACGACTCCAGCTTCCACCGTAACTGAAGTCCGGAACGTCACACAGAATAACGGCCGGACCTCCCGTAGCGTGAGCCTTTTTGAGCTTCCCGTCCGAGAAAAACGCGACCCATTGGCCATCAGGCGAGAAGAACGGCTGAAGTCCATTCTGAGAGTCTGAGACCGGTGTCGTCTCGGACTTGCTGAGATCGCGCAACAGAACGCCCGGGCGAGACGAAGCGGCGTCGAAGCCTCTAAAAGGGGCGTCCGCCGAGCTTGCGACATAAGCGAGATAGGTTCCATCGGGAGAGATAGCGACCGACGTCCCGCCAGACTCCCTCAACACTCTTGGCGGCGTGACATCGAAGCGCATGGGCGTGGGAGCGACGATGGCCGGCGTCGGCCAAAAGGTCGCAGCAATGGCAACGACGACCGAGATAGCCGCGATGACGGCCAGCCATACGTTTATCCCGCCCACGCGCGCCGCATCTCGCTGCTCAGGCTCCGTCCGCATGTCTTCAATGCCCAAACGCGCATCGCCCATGTCGCGGATTCGCGATTTGGCGTCTTTATGAAGACAACGCTCGAGAAGTCGCCGGAGAGAGGTGGGCGTTTCCCTCGGAAGGCGATCCCATGCTGGAGAAAGTTTGATGACGGCGGCCATTACGTCCGAAACATCCTCACCCAGAAATGCTTTCTCGCCGGTGAGCATTTCATAGAGCACCGCGCCGAACGCGAAGATGTCGGTCCGTTTGTCGACCTTCTTGCCCTTCGCCTGTTCGGGACTCATATAAGCCGCCGTGCCGAGGATGAGACCCACTCGAGTGGCGCTCGCCCCGCCGGAGTCTTGCCGAAGGCGGGTCGGCGACATCGAGCTATCGACGTCCGGCGTTTCCTTGACGTACGCTTTGGCAAGCCCGAAGTCCAAGACCTTGATGTCGTCGTCCGCCGTGAGCTTGATGTTGGCAGGTTTGAGGTCCCGGTGGACGATGCCTTCTTCGTGCGCTGCCTCTAATGCGGAGGAGATCTTGGGGGCGATGGCAAGAACGTCGTCGACGGGAATGGGGCCTCGCGAGATGCGCTCCGCGAGTGTCTCACCCTCGACGAGCTCGAGAACGAGATAGTGAACGTTATCGGACTGCTCGATTCCATAGATGGACGCGATATTCGGATGGTTGAGCGAGGCGAGTACTTTTGCCTCCCGCTTGAACCGGGCCAGTCTCTCGGCGTCTCGCGCGAAATCATCGGGCAGGACCTTGATAGCTACGTCCCGCCCAAGCTTGCCATCCTTTGCCCGATAGACTTCCCTTCGAGTAGGTAGGAGTCTCCCGGAGCTACAGGACGATGTTTGTTTTCTCTGTTTGCCGCCTGCTTTCGCGGCGGTGCCACTTTATCTCGTCCATACTCCAGTTGAACTCCTACCCCTCATAGAACCGGACAAGCGGATTTCCCATACATACGGCTCATCGGTCGGTCATTCAGCGAGCCTCCGCTCTACGACAAGGGTTCAGGTCTACGCGGATTCGCGACGTGGGCCATCCAACGTGAGTAAGAGCTTGGACGAAAGAGGACCACGTGTATGCCCGCCGCTGGCTCTTGCGGTTGAGCCAATGGAACAGGATGCGTTCGCTGCGGCGGACATAGTACCGGCATCGGTCCGAGTTATCCGTGATGGCGTAATAGCTCAGGTGGCCGACCACGCGGGAGCGGGCCAGCCGCAACATGTCACCTTTCCTCAGTACACTCCGGGCTTTGCGTGCCCAATCCGTGAACCGGCGCAAGCTTTGTCCCAGCTTCTTACGGCTGGTGCGGCGTTTGACCTTGTAATATCCCTCTCGCGTCTTCCCGCAGTAGTGCGTGAATCCTAGAAAGGTAAATTCCTTCGGCTTCTCGCCCCGCTTATACGCATTCTCACGGGCATAGCGCCCGAACTCGAGGCAGTGCGTTTTCTCCATCGCCAGCTTCAGGCCGAATCCTTCGAGGCGGTCTTCCAACTGGTGGCGAAAACTCTCTGCTTCGCCTTTGTACTGGAAGCAGGCAAGGAAGTCATCAGCAAATCGGAAGTAGTACGCTTCGCCTTGACATTGCCTGCGCACCCGTCGACTGAACCACACGTCCAGCACGTAGTGCAGGTAAATGTTCGACAGCAGTGGCGAAAGAATGGAGCCTTGGGGTGTCCCCTGATCAGTCGCATGGACCAGTCCATCCTCCAGGATGCCACTCTTCAGCATCCGCACGATCAGTCGGAGCACACGCTAGAGGAGGACGTCGCCGTCGCAGCGATCGGAGCGGCCCAAGAGTATTCCGGCACGGAGCGCGCGCCGCCCTACCGCCATGGTACCGGTCCCCTGCTCCGATCGGATCAAGAGCTCACCGAGCGCATCCTCGTCCCACGATAACCAGCTGTCGTCGATCGTGGCGGGTTGTGTCGCGGCGAAGGTCGCCGCTCGGCGTGCTCGAAGCGCCTGCCACATGACCCGGGGTTTTTGGGGCCAGCTCGTCTCGGCGGTCGTCGGCACGAATAAAACGGAATAGCGGCCGCATCGAATAAAGAACGCCTCCTCCGCCTCGCAGGCGCGGAGCACATGGCCGGCGTCGTCGGTGAATCCCGCCGCAGTACGAAGATCGATGAGGCGGAAGCGGACGCGGCCGCTCACCGAGAAAACTAGGACAGCCAGGTGGCGGAGTGAGACAGCGGGGTCGTCGGCAAGCCAAATTTCCGCGAGCTCGTGGCGTCCAGCAATGGCGGTATTGACTCCCTCCGTCGCGCTAAGATGCGCCTTCGCTTGGAGCCCGTCCTCGCCTAGAGCAACCACAGCGAGGCCGGGCTTGCGATGCTTCTCTATCCATAGACGGATGGAATCGTAGAATTCGAAAAAGAGCGCGCTCCGGCTCATACCGACCACTGACGGGGACGGCCGGCGGCACGTAAAGCGTATCTTCGTTGCCGCCAAGGCCGAGTGGCGGCCTGAACCAGAACACACGCGAAGCGTCGTCCAAAAGCGCGACTCCTACATTTGTTTTGTTATTAGGTACGACGAAACCTGTCTCTACTATGGACGGCACCCACACCCTATATTCTGCAACCACGAGCACGAAAACCCCGTGCTAGACTGCTCCCTGCAAATGGGCGAAAAAGTTATTGTCATGGACCGCGGGAACGTCGAGTTCCTCTGCCCGGACGGCTGGACGGTGACGCGGAGCCCGCAGGGCCACCTAACCCTCACGGATCCGTCCGAGTCTTGCCGCCTCGAAGTCTCCTACGCACGCTTGCCGCCCGAGGCTCGCAGCGTTCCCATCGACGTCTTGCTCAGGCGCCTTCTCGAGCACGTGCCGGAAGCCGGCGCTGATACGAAAATCGACACGGTCGAAGAAGCAGAACGTCGGCTTGCGTGGGCCGACTACGTCTACCCCTCGGCCGACAAACGGACAGGTGACGCCGCCGAAGCCCACGGACGATGGCTCATCGCCTCGAACAACCTTTTTCAGTTGCTCATGACGTTCTACTACTGGGACAACGACACCAAGTGGGCCGTCCCAGCATGGGACCGCTTCGTCGAGACGACCGCGCTCGGCGACGGCACACAGCTGGAAAGTCCCGAAGAGCACTGGTCGATGCGCCTCAAGAACTAGCCTCAGAACTCCTCCAATAGGTTAGTCGATCGTCGGAACTGACCACGAGGGATGGGCTTGGCGGTTTGTTGTTGTTAAATAAAAATAGCTAATTGTTATAGTTTAAATTATGCTCTTTCCATGGCGACTATGGCAATTAGCTCGACACCGCTATTCACGGAACGGGCTCGTCTTGAGGTCACACAAGTCGAGGAGCAGCGAGTAGTGCACCTCAATGGTCATCAAGTCGCCTGCTACGCTTGCGAGGACCGAGGCACAGAGGGGACGCAGCTGGCCGAGGCACTGCCTACCAAGGATATGGACATTGCAAGGAGCTTCGGGCGGAACATATCAACAACTTTGAGACACTCGCAAGCTGCATTTAGTGAGCCTCGATTATGGCGGGGAGACTCGTGAGGTCGGCGCGATCGACGTCAACATCGACCAAGATCTGGTTGCGTGAAGCAGAAAAAGGGGGTACCCCCGGTATGGACGCCGCGGCGAGAGGGGCTTGTGCGGCATTGTGGAGCGTCGTTTTTTCCGGCGGCGGGTTGATCCAGGCCTGCGGAGGCAAAACGGGCGGTTGCGGCGTTCCGCGAACGAAGCGTTCGGGATGAGCCCGTTGAGCTTCGATTAGGATCTGACGGCGAGCGGTGGTGAGCTGTTCGGCGCGACCATAGTGAACGTCGGCCGGTGTCATAAGGCCGATTCCCGAGTGCCGGTGGTGGAAATTGTAGTAGTCGAAGAAACCGCAGCAGAATAGCCGACCGTCTTCGGCGGAACCAAAGCGGCTCGGAAACTGAGGACAGTACTTCATCGTCTTGAACTGAGACTCGGAGTAGGGATTGTCGTTCGAGACGTAAGGCCTGGAGTGGGTCTTGGTAACTCCGAGGTCAGACAGGAGCAGACCCACGGGCTTGCTCCTCATCGAGCTGCCACGGTCCGCGTGAAGGGTGAGCTGGTCTCGTTCAATGTCCTGCTTGCGACAGCTCTCGGCGATGAGGCGTTGGGCGAGCGCCGCACTTTCTCGGTGAGCCAGCATCCAGCCAACCACGTAGCGGGAGAAGATGTCGAGGATGACGTAGAGGTAGTAGTAGGTCCACTTGACGGGGCCACGAAGCTTCGTAATATCCCACGACCAAACCTGGTTGGGCGCTTCGGCCAACAGCTCCGGCTTGGTGTAGTTCGGATGGCGCCGTTGGTTCCGGCGCTCTCGGACCTCGCCGTGCTCCACCAAAATCCGATACATCGTGCGAATCGAGCAGAGGTAGGTTCCCTCGTCCAGAAGCGTGGCCCACACCTGGGCGGGCGCCTTGTCGACGAACCGCTCACAGTGCAAGGCCCCGAGGACTTCCTCGCGCTCAGTCTCGTCGAGGGCTCGGTGCGGCCGAGGACGACGTTTCGGTTGGGGCCCCGCCGGCTGGCGCCTGCGATACAGCGTGGAACGAGCCACACCCAGAGCCTCGCAGGCTTCCGTCGTCTGCCCAATCTGCCCCGCCAGCTCCTCGACCGCCACGATCAGTCGGTCTCGTCGCTGTCGAGTGGATTCAGGGGGATCCCCAGTAGTTCGGAGGTTTTTTTTTGGATCTCCAACATCGTCTCCACGCGAGCCAAGCGACGTTGGCGCCGGGCGTTCTCGCGCTCGAGCACCTTGAAGTGGACCTCATTTTTTAGACCAGGGGTTAAGGTGGTAAAACAAGCCTGCTCAATAAAAAAAGGAGCAGAGAAAAGTGAAGAAAAATCGTACGAAGCACAGCCCTGTTTTCAAGGCGAAAGTTGCATTGGCGGTACTACGCGAGCAGGAGACAGTGGCGGAACTATCCCGGCGGCACAAGGTTCACGCGAACCAGATCTACAAATGGAAGCGGCAGCTTTTGGAGAACGTCACGCGTGCTTTCGAGACCGAAGAGGTGGCGGAGGCGATGCCTCGATGCGCGAGGCCGAACTGCTTCAGAAAATCGGGGAACTGACGATGGAGCGCGATTTTTTATCACACGGGCTCGGTCGATTGCGATGACGCCCCGGCGGGAGTTGGTCGAACCCAACGCTCCGCTGTCGATGCGCTGGCAGTGCGAGCTGCTCGGCGTGAATCGGTCGAGCCTGTACTACGAACCTGTCGAGCCGGATGGCGAGCAACTCGCATTGATGCGTCGGATGGACGAGCTACATCTGAAGCGTCCATTTTTCGGCAGCCGCATGATGACACAGACACTCAAAGCGGAGGGGTCGGCCGTCAACCGCAAGCGCGTGCAGCGTCTTATGCGGTTGATGGGGCTCGAGAGCACTGCGCCCAAGCCGAACACAAGCAAGCCAGCGCCGGAACACACGGTATACCCCTATCTACTGAGGAATCTGACGGTTTCTCGGATCAATCAGGTGTGGGCCGCCGACATCACATACATCCCGATGGCGCGAGGCTTCGTATACCTGGTGGCGGTCATCGATTGGTATTCGCGGCGGGTGCTCGCCTGGCGCTTGTCCAACACGTTGGAGACGACCTTCTGCGTGGAGGCTCTGAACGAAGCTGTGGCACGCTACGGTTGCCCAGAGATATTCAACACGGACCAGGGCTCTCAGTTCACCTCGGAGGAGTTCACCAGTGTATTGCTTGCTCTTGAGATCAAGATCAGCATGGATGGCAAAGGTCGCTGTATCGACAACATCTTCGTGGAGCGGCTCTGGCGCTCGCTGAAGTACGAGGAGGTCTACCTGTACGCCTACGACAGCGTGCAGATGGCTCGCGAGGGCATCGCTTGCTACTTCGATTTCTTCAATGACGAGCGCCCGCACAAAGCGTTAGGCTATCAAACGCCCGCGAGCTTCTACGATGGACTGCTTGGCGAGGTAGCTTGAAGATGATTGGCGGCAAGATGATTGGCCATCGACCGATTAGTACATCACAGCATCATCCTGGAGCTCAACGTCGGCAGTTACGCACTGGGGCAATCGAAGCAGAACAAGGCCAAAGAGGCCACGGCGGTAGAAAGCCGGGAAAAGGAATGAACCTTGCCACGAGTCCACAAAACGAATGCGAGAATCGCCGCAGGAGACCCTCTCGCGGCTTGGCCCATACCCCAGGTACCCCGATTTTTGCACTATTCAGGTGGACCAGCGAAAGGGCGGCTTCGATCCGGTGCCCCGACGGAGGGAGCGGACAAGGAAGCTTCGCATCTTTTCTTAAGGGTCCGCTCCCTCCGTCGGGGCACCGGATCGAACGTGGGACAATAGATCTTCAATCTGACATAAACTGTCTTCCCGAACGCTCCCTTCTAGGAGCCTTCGGGAAACAACATGACGACTATGACCACGACGTGTTCAACTCGGCAGGCTCCACCTTAGCTACCCCCCATTTTGGTCCAGAGAATGGGGTCCACCTCACCTTGACCCGTGGATCCTCTGCCTTTGCCTTCCGGCCTCGCTTTCTCGACGCCAACCCTTCCTGCGCGACCTCGTCACGTTGGCGGCGCCAACTCGATAAATGCGACGAGTACAGGCCCTCTCGACGCAGAAGAGCAGCAACGTCGCCATCACCCTTGCAGGCATCGGCCTCACGCACTATCCGCAGCTTGTACTCCGCGGTAAAGCGTCGACGCTTCGCTTGCTCGCTCACTTCCGGATCCGGGACCCCCGCCGCATCGCGGCCGGCGGGATCTCCAGTCGCCCTACGGGCTCCCTCCGATCCCGCCGAGGTCTCTCTCTCTACCAACATACTCATGCGTTGATCCTCCTCCACCCTCTACACTAATTTCAAGGGGCGAAGTGTCTCAGCGATGTTGGCACAGAGGGCGGATGCATCCGGTCAGCCTGAGTCGATTCAAGGCGCAAGCCCGGGAAGCAGGCGCGGCGGCGCTAATGCCGAAGAGGCTGGGACCGAAGGGGCCGAGCAAGTTGACGGCGCAGTTGGAGAAGCAGATTCGTGAGCTAGCAGGACAGGAACTGTCTTGTCGCGCGATCGCGCAACGGCTGTGTCGCGGGAAGCGAAAGATCAGCTACGGTCTCGTAGCTTCGGTACTGAAACGGGAACAATCTCAGGCTCAAGCGCCGCTTGCCATGGAGTTGCCTGCAGCGAAAGTGGAGGCAAGTGAGAGGAAGGAGCTGGTGAGCGTCGGCGAGAGGCGGCACAGTCGCTACGCGGGTGCTCTGATGCTCTTTGCGAGCCTAACGAAGTTGGATCTGTTTGGGATCCTGGAATCCCTCGGGGCATCGTCTGGGCCGTCGCGACGGTTGGGGTGGAAGCAAGCGGTGTCGGCCCTTGTTTTCTGCTTCGCCCTACGTTTACGCTCGGTCGAGGATTCGAAGAATGCTCTGCGTGAAGATCTGGGAGTTATTCTAGGTGAGCGGCGCTCGCCAAGTGTGCAAAGTTTACGCAAAAAGGTCTGTGCCCTAGCGGAGAGTGTGACGCTGTCCCGCGAGCTGTTTCGCAGCTATGTGAAATTGGAGCCGGTCTGGGAAGGGCTGTATTACATAGACGGTCACTTCCGTCGAGACAGAGACGTGAGAACTGGGAAAGGCACCGCCTCGCGCACCGCCCTGCCCGGCCATGAAGTGCACCAACTCGTAGAAAAAGTTGCCGGCGAGCGGCTCACCAAGCGGCTCTGAGAGATAAAAGGGGCTATCCACTGGAAACAAGACGAAGAAGAGTGAGGTGGACCCCATTCTCTGGACCAAAATGGGGGGTAGCTAAGGTGGAGCCTGCCGAGTTGAACACGTCGTGGTCATAGTCGTGATGTTGTTTCCCGAAGGCTCCTAGAAGGGAGCGTTCGGGAACACAGTTTATGGCAGATTGAAAATCTGTGGACAGTTTGTTTTTTGCTGTAGCCATCATTGTGTCTAGCGGCAATTATTATTTCTCTTCAGCAACAAGTTAGAATTCCCGGGTACCTACCGGTCTTGCTCCGTCACTTATCAGCAAAGTGTCCCATGTTCGATCCGGGGCCCCGACGGAGGGAGCGGACCCTTAAAAAAAGATGCGAAGCTTCCTTGTCCGCTCCCTCCGTCGGGGCCCCGGATCGAACGTGGGACAATAGATCTTCAATCTGACATAAACTGTCTTCCCGAACGCTCCCTTCTAGGAGCCTTCGGGAAACAACATCACGACTATGACCACGACGTGTTCAACTCGGCAGGCTCCACCTTAGCTACCCCCCATTTTGGTCCAGAGAATGGGGTCCACCTCAGAATACTCTTAGGCAGCAAACGCATCGCTATCAAGAGATTTCTGTTTGCTTCTAAGGGCTTGAACGAGAGCGCCCATATGGCGATAGCCGAGTCAAGCCCATTCTTAGTTGAAACTCTCCACGGCTCATAAATTAGGCGGCCTTCTTCTTCGACACCGTTGATGTCTTCGTCTCGATCTTCAGTTCCCGCTTGAGAGCTTCGCGAAGCTTCGGAAGATGGCGGTAGCCGATCACCCTCCTCAAGCGGGGTTCGATGTCCACGAGGGCTGTCGCCAGCCACCGCTGGCGTTGGCTGGAGTTCTTCCAGTGGTCGACCTTCGCGCAGCGTTCCTCGACGAGAGCATTGACGGATTCAAGGCAGTTCGTCGTCTTGAACGAACGGCCCAGCACGCCGTACACGCCGAGACGATGCAATGTGAGCGTCTCCTCGATTCCTTCCTCCAAGCTCCCAGCTGCGGATTGGTTCCGCTCCTCCAATTCATCGTGCAGTTGATCGAGGGCCGCGAGGGCCTCTTTATATTCCGGCCTGTTGTAGGCCGACTGCAACCGCTTGCGCAACGACGCCTGCTCGCCCTTGGACAGATAGCTCACGACGTTTTCACGTTTGTGCCACTGGCACCGTTGTATCAGGACCCGCTTTCGGAACGCCTTCTTTACGGCCGCTTTCAGACTCTTGCCGCCATCGATGATCACCAGTAGACCCTGGGAGCTGTCGAGTCCCCGCGCGAGCAGTGAACGCAGGAACGGCGTCAACACCTTCTCGTTCTCCGTGTCCGTCTCCACGAAGCCCAAAAAGCGTTTTTTCCCGGAAAGTGTGATGCCCAGCGCGATGACCATCATTGCGTCGGCGAATGATTTCCCGTCCAGGAACAGCGCCACCACATCTTCGCCGGACAGATCCCGTTCCTGCATCTCCCGAAGTTTCGCTGCGCTCGCTTGTTGTTGTTTATCACTTTAATCCGTAATCCACCGCGATGAAATATCAAGAACGGCCACCACTCCATGAGGGTACGGGAGTGCTCGACGGCGTCAAGGGTTCGCTCGCTACGCGAGCCGCTACGCGCCCTTGACCCCGTCTGCGCCTCCCGTCTTCTGCTCGTACGTGGTTGCCGGTCGAGGTGAATCACGAATGAGAAATCTTCGCGATTCAATGTAAAAAACAACACTTGTACGAAACCTCGGGACACCGTCGAGCTCGACAGCCCGATAGCGCCCGGTATCGCTTCCGCTGCAGCCTCGTAGTTGCGACACGAGATTCCGTAGAGCACTCGTTTCAGCAGCAGATCATTCACCTCTCCGCCGTCGTTCAGTGCTTCGTAGGAGCAAAGCGGTATCTCTACTCCCTCTTGGCTCCGAACCCGTGGCACACGGATCGGTACCCGCTGGCCGGCAAGCCCTACCGTGCCAGGGTTGGTTCCGTGGCGGCGGCCACGCTCCAGTTCGTCCTTACGAGCGTATCGCTCTCCCGCCAACTCCTTCACTTCGTCGTCGAGCAGCTCGTGAACGTGCATCAACCCAAGCGGGATTAACGAACGGATCATCTCTATTTTGACGTCCACCTCGAGCTCCCCGTACTCCTCGCGCGCCATTACCTCGGGCTCACCCAAACGACGTGACTTCTTGTGTTTCTTGGCTGTACGTAGCAGACTTCCCATCTCGGCTCCTTTCTCTTGCGGCTTGATGTTGTTTTTGCCAACGTCATCAAACCACGGGGTTGGGAGCCGTTTCAATTTCCAACTAAGAATGGCACACTCTCCGATAGCCTTTGATACGCCGGAACTTCTTCTCCGCCGTGACGACGCCGAGAGCGGTCCATCGGCGAATCATGGAAGGACTCTTCCAACGCTTGACGTTTCTCGATACTCTGCGGATGGTTCCGTTGAGATTCTCGATGGAGTTCGTCGTGGCCAGAGATTTGCGAAGTGACTCGGGCAGAGCGAGCTTCACAACCGTGAGGGTCTCTTCCATCCCTTCGCGAAGGCTTCCGGCAGCTTCGTCGTAGCCATTTCGCTCGAGCCACGACACCAGTGCCCGAAGTTTCTTGCGCGCCTTGTCAGCACTCTTGCTCTTGTAGGCTTCCTTCATCGTCTGGAGCACGTAGGCGTGACGAGACTTTGGAAGGTACGAGCGAAGATTTCGGAGTTTATGGATCTGGCACCTTTGGATGACCGCGAGATCCCCCAAAACGTCGACGAGCGCCTTGCGGATACCTTTGCCTCCGTCCACTACACAGAGAATCGACTCATCGACGCGCAAACCCCGCTCGAGAAGGTCCTGCAACATCGCGGTGCACACGCGAGAGTTTTCCGTCGAACCCAGCCATATGCCCAGGGGCACCTTCGTCCCATCTATTGTGATACCGAGAGTTACGACGACGGTCTGTCCGGCCACCTCAAGGCCATCCATCATCAGTGCCGCAAGCTCAAACGACTCCAGCCGCCGAGACAGGTATTCCTCGAGCTTCTGCGTCGTCTGGCTCACGAGGTGACGGCTGTTGTTTTTTACATTGAATCGCGAAGATTTCTCATTCGTGATTCACCTCGACCGGCAACCACGTACGAGCAGAAGACGGGAGGCGCAGACGGGGTCAAGGGCGCGTAGCGGCTCGCGTAGCGAGCGAACCCTTGACGCCGTCGAGCACTCCCGTACCCTCATGGAGTGGTGGCCGTTCTTGATATTTCATCGCGGTGGATTACGGATTAAAGTGATAAACAACAACGGCTGGCGGCACTCTTGCTCGTGCCACGAGACTTCAACTTGGCCGCGGGTTTGTCCAGACTCGATTCGTAATTTCGGGTCGATACCCCCACCAAGATCTGATTCAACACTCGCTCTGGAAGCGGGTCTTCTTCGCGGAAGGCTTCGAAGTGTGGAAGCGACGCCTCCTCGCCCGACTTCGAACGAACTCGAGGTCGCGACACTTGGATTCGACGACCACCGAAGCTCAGCTCTCCGTTCGTGCTCCCCCAGTGGTTATGAGTTCGCCCCTTCTCGTGCTTGCCCTTGGGCCCGGCGATCTCCTCGGCGTCCTCTTTCAGGAGTAGGTGCAGAGCTGTCAGTCCTTGCTCGTACACCCATTCCGTCAAGTCCGCCTTCGTGGCCGCGATCCCCGCTATCATCGGTAGCAGTATCTGACCGACTTGGCCGACTACCTCGCCCGTAGGCGATTGCGTTTGCTTTCTTACTGGCTTCTTTGATTTCCTTGGCATGGTGGCTCCTTGTCCCCCTCTGGAGACGGTTGTTTGGCACGACCTATTCTTAGGCCGGCCAAGGAGCCGCCGCTACCCAAAATTCAACATCCGGCGGGACATCCCCCAACAACGGGACGCCCTCTTTACTCCACATAATTTTTTGGTGCATGAGAACCTTTTCACGGCCTCGCTGAGGCCGAAAGGGGGCTGTCATGGTCTTGGAAGATCTTTTCCGCCGCCCATCGACGCTGGCCCAGTTTCGCCTTGCGCCGCTGGGTCCGGTGATGGACGGGTTCTGCGAGTGGCTTCGGTGTCGAGATTTCTCGCGGCGTGCAATACGCCGTCGACTCCGGAGGGTATCTCATTTCAACCACTTTCTTCGACGCCGAGCAATCAAAGATTGTCAGGGAGTGGAGACAAGCCATGCAGAGCGGTTTATCAACGAACATCTGCCGCGCTGTCGCTGCGGAGACCCGTATCGGCGAAGACACGTCGGGGCATCGAAGTCGGTTCGCTACCTCATGGAGTATCTGTCGGAGCGCGGCCTTGTTCTCGTGACTTCACCGCCGTCTGCGCCGTACGAAAAACTTCTTCAGGAGTGCCTGGACTACCTGAAGGGTAACCGCTACTTGGCGGATACGACGATCAAACAACATGCGAGCTATTTGACTCCGTTCCTCGAGGAGCCTGCGAGCTCTGGAAGATGCGCCAGTCGGAGTTCGGCACGGACATGTTCTACCAATGCGGCGCGCTCACGTTCAGGAACCAATGGACGGCTCGGGTACAGCGGAACGGGCGCTGTTCGACAAGCATAGGATCCCGTACGAGGTGATCGCCTACGACGATCTCGTGCGGCGCTGGCCGCAGGCGCCACCACCCAGTGAGGAGTTCTTCGGCTTTTATCACCCGTGGGGTGGCGTGCTGTCGCCACGTGACGCGAACCTGGCCGTGGCGACGTCGTTCAGGAAAAAGGGTGGCAAGCTGCTCGTGGACAAGGCGGCGCCGGGAGCGCGCGCGGGGGGCAAGCTCCATACGGTGTCGCTCGCGTCGGGCGGGACCGTCAGCGCCGACACGTTCGTGTTCGCCCTCGGGGCGTGGCTCCCCGAGGTGATGACGGACAAGCTCTCGGTGCGCAAGGCGGGGTACTTCATGTTCGGCACGCCGCCCGGCGACAATCGCTTCTCCGTTCCGAACCTTCCGAACACCGGTCTTGGACTGCCGAGCATCAACGGCGCAGGGTTCGGCCTGTTGATAAGCCCGAGCGAAGAGGTCGACCCGGACGTGTACAAGCGCCTGCCCAGCGCGGACGAGACGACCAAAGCCAGGGAGACGTTAGCCCGGCGGTTTCCGGCGCTCGCCGATCAGCCGATACTCGCCGCTTGGTCATGCCAGACCGAGAACTCGGTCGATGGGCAGTGCTTCTTCGATCGGCATCCGGCGATGGACAACGTGTGGCTCGTCGGCGGCGGCTCGTGGCACGCGTTCAAGATCGGGCCAGTGATCGGTGACTACGTGGCGCACCGGGTTGTCGGCGAGAAGAAGGGCTTGCCCGAAGCAGACCTGAGTGGAGAAGAGCTGGCGACGATCTTCACGCTGAAAGCGGAGACGTTCGCGTAGGACAATCGACTCCTGAACGTAGATCGCGACCTACCCACAGATAGAAGCATCCGCCGAGGGAGTCGCTTACGTCGCGGGCACCAAGACGAAGGTGCTCGAAGTGGCGCTCGATCGCATTGCGCATCACTGGGATGCCGGATGAGATTCATCGGCAGCATCCGCACCTGAGTTTAGGACAGATCTACGCGGCACTTGCCTTCTACTTTGACCACAAGGACTGTGCTTGCTACTGAACCTCCAATGGCTTCGTGTAAACGACGTCGCCACCGATGACGGTCATTTCGGGTTTGATCTTCCAGATCTCCCGAGCCGGGATAGTCATGTAGTCGACGGGGATCACGACAAAATCAGCAAGCTTCCCGACCTCGACCGAGCCCAGGACGTCTTCCGCGTGCATGGCGTACGCTCCCGCCATCGTGGCGGCCCGTAGCGCCTCCTCTCGGCTCAGGGCCTCCTTCGGGAACCACCCACCTGGAGGGTTATTGTCCCGGTCCTGCCGGGTCACCGCCGCGTGCAAGGTATAAAACGGATTGTACGGAGAGACGGAATAGTCCGTCCCCGTCGCGACCACGACGCCGGCATCCAAGAGCGTCTTCCAAATATAGGCCCCCTCCATGCGCGCGGGCCCCAACCTCGCTTCGGCGAAGTGCATATCCTCGGTTGCATGAAGCGGCTGCATCGAAGCGATCACGCCTAGCTCGACGAGCCGCGGGATGTCTTCAGGAGTCAGTACCTGGCAATGCTCGAGAGCAAACCGGGCTTGCTTGCCATCCATCCCGGTCGCCTTCAGAGCATTTTCGAAGGCGTTGAGAGCGATCCGATTGGCCGCGTCACCAATCGTGTGTATTCTCATGTTGAAGCCGATGTTCAATAGATCGATCGCCGATTGAGTCGTTATGGCTTCCGAAAGTCTGGGCTCCCCGCGAAATTCCGGATAGTCGCTGTACTCCTCGAGGAAATGAGCACCCCTCGAGCCCAAGGCTCCGTCCAAAAGAGTCTTGACGGATTGCACGAAGAATTTGTTCTCGTAGTTGAGCGGCTTGCCGAGCTTCTTGGCCGCCTCCTCGTTGACCATCTGATTGATCCGTACCCGGAGGAGACCCACTTCATAGAGCTTCAGTCGTCTTTGGACATCTTCGTAGTCCGTTCCGGAGCTCGCACCGTGAAGCGTGGTGAGCCCGCTCGCCACCGCCAGTTGCGTGCCTTCGACGAGGTTACGACTCTGCTCGTAGTCGGTCATTTCCGGCAACGGCGGAATGAGGTCGAGTAGCGGTCGCGGTGCGCGCTCAACGAATTCTCCGGTGGGGTACCCGTTCTCATCCTTCTTTATATGACCGCCTTCTGGATCCGCGGTGTCGCGGGTAATGCCGGCGAGCTCCAGGGCTTTGCTGTTGGCGGCGCTGCCGTGCGTGTAGCGGATAATGTAGACGGGATTATCCGGGGCCACGGCATCGATCAGCTCTTTGCGGAAGACCGGCGGGTCCCAGACATCCGACATCCAACCGCGCAAAACGAGCCACCTCGGCTCTGGCCCGGGCCGCATGCCTTCCCCGGTGGCGAGAGAGCGCTTGATCACTTCCTGCATCCTCTCGACGGAAGCCCACTCACCTATGGAGGCTCTGATATCCGGGATGCGCGGATAGAGCTCTCGTTCTCCGAACCGGATATGGATGTGGGCGTCGTGTAGGCCGGGGATGACCGTCTTGCCTTCCAAGTCGGACACGAATGTCGTGGAACTGATATGGGCCTGAGCTCCCGCATCGCTCCCGACATAGATAAAGCGACCATCTTTGATCGCGATGGCGGAAGCTGTGCTAAATGCTTCGTCGACGGTGTAGATGTTTCCGTTGACGAAAACGCGGTCAGCTTCTTGCGCGTCACTAAACCCTGAGGCCGCCAATGCGAACGCCACGATCAGCAAAGCTATGATCTTTGCGCTGACTGTCATTATCTTCGCCTTCCACATCCTTTCATTGAAGCGCTGGCGTGATTCTACGCTAGCGCGGCTCGAACTCTTTCCGGTGTGAACGGAATTTGTCGCAACCGTCTCCCCGTCAAGTTAAAGAAGGCGTTACCGACAGCGGCGGCGACGGGGCCCATCATGCACTCGCCCATTCCTCGCGGCCGACCGTCGGTCCCGAGGATGCTAACATCGATCTCCGGGGTCCGTTGATTCGTGATGAGCGGATAGAGATGGAAATTGTCGGGCTCGATGGCGCCGTCTTTGACTGTCATCTCCTCTATGAGGGTTGAGCTCAATGCCATCGTGATCGAGCCTTCAGCCTGGGCCGCGGATCCATCGGGGCTCACGACGAGGCCTATGTCGGCCACGCCACTCGCGCGGTGCACGGTAATTTCACCACTGTCCTCGACCGAGATCTCCGCGACCAAGGACGCAATCGAATCGTGATAGTCCGTGACCGCGATGCCGCGGGCGCGGCCTTGGCCGAGCGGCGCACCGTAGCCGGCAATCTCGGCGACCGTGGTGAGCGTGGTCCGAATACGTTCGTTGTAAGTAGAGTCGTCGAGGTGGTCGAGACGGAACTGCAGCGGGTCCGCGCCTGCGAGATGGGCCAGCTCGTCCATAAAACTCTCGATAGCGAAGCCGTTAGCCAGCGCGCCGAGGCCACGCCAGGGACCTGTGTGCACCGGGAGCTTGACCGTGTTCACCTGGGTCTCATCGTTGGGGATGCGGTGGTAGAGATTGAGACCGCCAACCCAGATTCCGGGATCCGCTCCCAGTAGGAGCTCGATCGGTTTGGGGAAGGCATCAAACAGAATCTCGCCGCTGGCGATGTTGTTCGACCAGGCTACGATCTTGCCTTCCTCAACGGTCGCACTCAGCCGACAACGTTGGGGCGGGCGTACGTGACCGTGACGCATATCCTCTTCACGGGTCCAACCCACGTGGACAGGACGCTCGGTAGCTTTTGCCAGGCGCGCCGCTTCATTCGCGCTATCCATCCCCATCTTGCGGCCGAACGAACCGCCCAGGTAAGTATTGTGAACCGTAAGATCCTGGGGGTCGACGTCGAGAATCTCGGACACGATGTCCTGAGCGGCTTTCAGCCCTTGCGCAGAAACAAACACGTCGTTCTTGACGGGGTCGACCAGCGCCGCCTGAGGCTCCAGGTGTGCATGAATCGCGAACGGGGCTGCGTAGTCGGCGATCCATGGCTGATCGAGCGCGTCTTCGCCATCTCCTCGACGCGAGACGGAAGTGCATGCGCTGCTGTCGGTCACGAGAAGCGCGTCGATGTCCTCTTGGCTCCAGAGTCTCCCTTCGTCCCATTGAATATCGAGCTCCTGTACCGCTCTTCGCGCCTGCTCGCGAGTGCGCGCGGCGACCCCGGCGAACCCCGCTTTGACATCGATCGTGATCGCTGCGACGCCATCCATGCTCTCGGCATTTTCAGCCGAAGCGGAAACCATGGTCGCTTCGAGCGTGGGTGGTCGCGCGACGGCACCGTAAAGCATCTCCGGCCTCTGCTTGTCGTACGCATAGACCGGGCTACCTCGCAATTTGACTTCAAGGTCGATTCTGGGCACGACCTCACCGATGTAAGTGAACTCGGACGCATCCTTCAGTAGTGGATTGTCCGGTGGGTCCGGCCAGGCATCGACACCCTTGACGACTTCGCCAAACGTAAGTTGGCGGCTGTGATCGGTTTTGACCCGGACGACGCGGAGGCGAGCTTCAAGCTCAGCCGCGGGCACACTCAACTTGCGGCTCGCTTCGCCGATCAGCAGTTCTCTCAGACTTGCGGCTGCGATGCGCAGGGGCTCGTAGGACGTTGTTACCGAAAAGCTCCCAAAAGTGAAGTCATTCTGTGGACCGAATGCGGTGTTGGACCGCCGAACATCCAATTGATCCCAATGGGCGCAGAGCTCATCCGCCGCTATTTGTGTCAGCGCGGTGTGTATGCCCTGCCCCATATCGATCTTGATGACATTGAATCGAACGACGTTCTCCGGCGTAATCTCGAACCACGCATCGGGGTCACTAACGGGCGCTCCGAAGCCTTCATTGCTCAACTTGTGGAACTGCCCGGCCAAGAATCGATGAAAGCGCTCTCGTCCGAGGACGATGCCTAGTACCAAGCCCACGCCGGCCGTACCTGTACCGATCAGAAATCCGCGACGCGTGATACGGAAGCGCTTCTTCTCGGATGCCTCAGACATCAACGCTTTCCTTGAGCAACTCGGCGGCTTTCCCAACGGCGGCCCGAATTCTCACATAGCATCCGCACCGACAGTAGTTGCCATTCATGGCGTTGATGATCTCTTCACCGCTCGGCTCAGGATTGTCGCGAAGAAATGCGGACGCGGTCATGATCTGACCATTCATGCACCACGCACATTGCGGAACCTGCTCGTCGATAAATGCCTGCTGAACCGGGTGAAGCTCGGCATGGTCGCCGAGCATGCCTTCTATGGTGGTGATTTCGGACTCCGTGACGTCCGCGACCGGCGTGATGCAGGATCGGGCCGGCTGGCCATCAATGTGAACGGTACAAGAGCCGCAGATTCCGATGCCACAACCGTACTTGGTGCCTGATAGCCCGGCACCATCTCGCAGCGCCCACAGCAAGCTACCATCCGCGTAGTCATTGCTGAGCTCGACTTGGCGCGCGTTAATCTTCAATTTCACGTGGTTACCTCCAGAAGAGAAACGTCCTTGACTACGAAACGACGGCCGCCAATCTTGTTGACGCTCGTTATTCAGGATCTCAACTGAGTGCCCCGCGCAGAGCCCACCGTCCTATTCTCGAACCATCGCACGAGCTCTGTTTTCGCAAAGCATCGAGAGCCATTTCCGGCGGATGCGTCGTCGCGCCTGGATACAAGCGCTTATCCGTTCAGCTGCCCGGTCGGATTTCTGCGATAATCCACCGAGGGGTCGGAGCCCGATTCAGCCTGGTGTCCATGAGCTCGTAACGATGGAGAACGATGGTGTAGGTCTTGTTTTCCGAGCCTTCGTTGATGCTGACCTGTAGTGGTTTCACCTTGATCTGTCCTTCGAAGCCCTCGCCAACCGGCGTGCGCAGCGAGAGCGTCGCTGCGTCCTTGAGCGCCCGGACGTCCAAAGACAGTTGTTCGGCGTCGACTTCGAGTTGAGCCACCGACCCTTGTCTCTCCTGCATCTGTTCGTGGAACGTCGCAAGCTCTCCCCGGAAGGGCGCCGACGGATCCTCCGCGTATTGGCGGGTATAGGCATCGTAGGTGTCGCGGTTGTCGCCGATGAAGGTCGAGTTTTGTGCTCTCTGAGCGCGGACTTCATTTCGCGTGTTGTCGAGCTCCTCCTCTAGCTCCGCGAGCTGGAAAAGGCCTTCCGACTCGGTCCCTCGCTCGACGATTTCCCATGACTCCACAGTACCGTCGAACGTGGTTAGCGAGATCAGCTGGACACCCGCCTGATCACCTTTTTGGATGGCACTAAAAAAAGCGTCCAGGGACTGCGCTTCCGGATCGCCGCTGCCGCATGCGGAGAGAAGAACAGGGATCACGACGGCAAGAGTGAAGATGGTTCGCATGGATACCTCCTTTGGTCCGCACGGTACGGCTTTACCGGTGGGGACGGTTCAGGGTGCCGATTCTTTAGCCCGAGGTCGTGCTTGCGGAAATTAGCCGTACCCGCATCGTCGTGGGGAGAAATATAGCGCCAGTCTCGCGTCACGGCAACTGTCACCCGCCTGGAGCGTTCCGTCCATAGCCGCGCTCTTCATTGGCGGGACTTTGCGATCCTCTATGTGGCTCACTCGATCCGCGAGGACGATGATGGTGAAGGAATTGTCCGTATCCTATCCGCGAGGTAAGCGACGCCGCGTGAAAGACGATTCCTATCTATCTCGACGATGACGGGCCGGCGGAATTGAGGAAGCTGAAAGACCGGTGGTTTTCGTCGGGCCGTGGAGCTCGAACTCCAGAGTACAGTGCCGCGGGACGTCCGTAGGATGACTGCGGGAAGCATCTTTCCGCACGCTGCGTCTCCACCAGCGCTTTCAAGTTGCGCTCGATACCACGGTTGTAAGAGGATGATTCTCACCAGGAGGTGAACCATGCCGGGAGGTTCCGACTACCAGGGGCCGGCCGACTCGCTCGAGATGTACACGTCGGTGGTTAACTCGAGTGCCGCTGACTTGGAGGTCAAGGGCGCCAAGAACCCCTACACTTCGCGCAATGGGCATATGTTCAGCTTCCTCGATGCCACCGGCACGATGGCCCTTCGGCTATCAGACGAGCTGCGCGAAGACTTCCAGGCGAAATACGAGAGTGGGCCCGTCATCCAATACGGAAGCGTCATGCGCGGCTACGCATCGGTCCCGGCAGATTTGCTTGCGAAGACCAAAGAGTTGAGCGCGTGGTTCGCCCGTGCGCACGATTGGATCGGGACGCTTGAACCGAAGCCGACCAAGAAGAAGTAGTAGGCCTAGCCGTAGTGCTCGTTGACTACCTTGCCATCTAGCTGCCGCGCGCGCAGTTCGAGACAGCGCCAGGCTTTCTCGCCGTCCGCACAGCGTCCCCCTCGAAGTACACTCTCGGATTACGGGTAGAATACGGCATGTTTTGGACGCTGTCCCTGCTGGCCGCCATAGCCATCGCGCCCCAGGAAGATGCTCTCGAGCGGGCGTGCGCGATCCACGAGCAAACCATCACGATCGATGCCCACGTCGATATCCCGTTCGACTTCGCGACGGACTCCGTGGATCCGGGCAAGCGAGGCGACCGGCAAGTCGACCTACCCAAGATGGTCGAGGGCGGACTCGATGCCGCTTTCTTCAACGTTTACGTGGCGCAGGAAGAACGGACCGAGGAGTCCTACGCGAAAGCGAAAGCGGATGCGCTCGTCAAGTTCGAAGCGATTCACCGGATGGCCGAGACGATGTACCCCGATCGCATCGAGCTCGCGTACCGAGCCTCCGACGTCGAGCGGATCGTCCGCTCGGGGAAGCTCGTCGCTGTCATCGGAATCGAGAACGGCTTCGTGATCGGCAAGGATCTTTCGCTCATCGAGAGCTACTACGGAGCTCGGCGCACGTTACATGGGCCTAGCTCACGGCGGTCATAACGATCTCGCCGACTCGGCGACACCGCTCCCGCGCTTCGGGGATCGCGACAGCGCGCACGAAGGCTTGAGCGCCTCGGCCGTCAGGTTGGTGCGTGCCACGATGAACCAGTCCTCTGCGTGATCCGGCGTGTCGACCCAGTACAAATTCATGTGACTGCCCCAGGGGTGCGATGGTAGCAGCTCGCGGAATCGGGAGTTGACAATCCCTCAGCGACGATCTATATTGATCGTCGGTGGAAACGATAATTAGTGCTTTCGTTCAAAAAAGCGTCCTCGTCGTCCTCTTCGTTCCGAGTTTGGAGCGAGACGGTGTGACGGCGGTGGATCAGGACTACTGGGGCGACGCCGCGCTCGAGATGTTTGGTGACGTCTTCGGAGGTGCAACCGTGTACCCAAAAGCCAAGGGTCTCTGGCTCGACGAGGAGCGCGACGGATGCTTGGTACGCGACGAGCCGCTAGTGATCCATTGCTACACAACTCCCGAGCGTGTCGAGGACGTCTTTGCGCTCGCCGAGTTGGGCGCCTTCTGCCGGCGTATGGGACGTGAAGCCGGTCAAGGCGAGGTAGGTTTAGTCGTGGGCGATGAGTATTTCGCCATCCGGGACTTCTCCCCTGACGGCACGCAATAGAGATGGGCAAAGATGAGCAAGCGTAAGCTCGATACCGACAAGATCGCGAGAGGCCTCGGAGCCAAGAAGAAGGGTCAGTTGTATCCAACCGGCGGCTACCCGGGAGCGGCACAACTAGCCGCGGAGGTGCAGGCGCGTTTACAAGTCCCGCCGGGCGGTGGTCGCGCGACGGATCCCTCGTGGAGTGACAAACGACTCGTCCCCATTGCGCCGCGCACGCTGAAACGCCTCGAGCGCATGGCAAAAAGACTCCACGAATACACCGGAACTCGCGTCGAGCCCATGCAGCTCGCAGCAATCCTCCTGGAAACGACGACGGAGAGCCTGGCGGCGGAAGATGCGGAAAAACTCGTGACGTATCAGAAGAAGTCGCACGGTCGGTGACCGATCCCCGCAACGAGCAACTCCGTGCCGTTCTCAAGACGCTCCCCTCCGATTTCGAGCCTTGGGGCGCACGCTCCCGCGAGAACGACTGGGGTCCGGATTGCAGCTGCGGTTGCCGCTCGTTCGTGCCGCTCGAAGGAGGACTGCGGTACGACTGGGGCGTCTGCCACAACCCGGCATCGCCGCGCTCGAGCCTCTTGACGTTCGAGCACCAGGGTTGCCGGGAGTTCGAAGCGGATGACGACGACTTCGATCCCGCAAAGTTGTTCCGGCCCGACCCAGGCAATGACACTGGAGAGATCAGGTTGCTCAGAAACCTTCAAATCTACCGAGCCGATATCGAAGACCTCCGCGCGAAAGCGAGCGATCATTGGGGCTATGAGGATCCCATCTATCGGTTCTACCATCAAAGCTTCAAGGTCTACGGGTTGCAGGGGCAGACGAAGAAGATAGTGGAACAACTTCGAAAGCTTTCGCCTTCGACCGAGCTCAACCCCTGGTTTCTCGATATCGTAGAAGCCGGCACCGGGAAGACGTTTCGGCTCGAAGACAATAAGCAATGGACCGCCATCACCCGCCCCATCTTAGAAGCGTTCTTCCACGCGCGTTTCTTTCTCGAAATGGCTTCGCGCTACGGCTCTATCCAGAAGCCTCCGCAATTGCTTCCGGGCGGATACGCAGCGCTTCTCGACCTGTACGGACTACGTTGAGGCCACCCGAAAGATGACAGGGAGGTAGTCCTTCTCTTTTTTCATCTACGTATTCCAGAGATGATGAATCCTCCGTGCAGCTGGTCGACAACGTCATCCCGGTGGCGCGCTATGCGGACAGGCCGAGGTGCCGTTCGTTTTTTTTGGAAACGATGAGCACACTTCTCAGGCCGCTCAGGCATCATCCAGTTCAACTGCAATCCGCGCAATCAGGTCCGCCTTAACATGAAGAGTAGTCTGATTCGGGATCGATCGAATGAGAGCCCGGGCTTCGTTGGCGCGAAGCCGTCCCGTTCGAGCTGCCCACAAAACGACACCGAGCGTACCGGCGACCTCGCAGCCCATTCGCTCAGCCGTACGGCGCGCGGCGAGGTCGTCGCACAGTAGCACGAGGTCGGGATGCTCACGCCACAACGCAAGGGCGGAGAGTTCGCCAGGGTCCAGGTCCTCAGACAGAGCCTCTTCGTTGAGGGCTCTCAACGTTTGCGGATTTGGGTCCGCCTCACGATGGCAGCTGGGTGCGTGGTCTGTCCAACCAGATCGATGGCGCGTCACCTCGGCGGATACGACGGCAGGAACGAGAACTTCCGTAAACCCCGAAAGAAGCGGTAGAGCATCCAGCTCGTCGAGATGGATGAGAGCGTCGGCGACGAGAGCGACGAGCCCGTTAGGAACCGGTATCCCGACGGCTGAACTCGATTTCCTTCTCGACGTAGTGCTCCCATTCGGAGTCGCGGTGCCGCTCGGCGTAGTAGCGAACCGCCGCTGCAATCAGCTCCGACGCGTCGCTGAACTCACCGCGCAAGACACGTCGCTCAATCTCCGCCTGCGTCTCGTCGGAGAACCGAATGAGAATATCTTTCATCATGGACGCCTCCCGATTAGTTTTACCACCGGAGTGACTTCGGTCGGCACTCGCCTAACACACGCTTATGTGAACGCCGGGACGTCGGCTTGTTCCGGTTCAGCTGGAAGATGTGTACTCGACTAGCTTTCGATCGTTGAGCCCTGATTTCTAAACGTGCGCGGAGCTCGAAAGTTGACGAGGCCAGTCGACGGTCGATGGCGATTGGAAAGGTGATGGTTGGAGGTCTCGTAGCCGATTTCGTCCGCACCCGCCGTGGCGCAGGCGGAGAACCATCATCATTGCCATTTTTGGGTTGCCGAGGAGCCACGGATCGTCACGCGTCTTCGCGAGACCCAAACCTGCCCGCAGCCCGCAATCAGTAGTCGAACTTCTCTCCGTCCAACCTCGGTGTATGGACTGGCAATCTACGCGCCGGCATGAGTTGTTCGAACGCGTATCCAAGAGCCAGCAACCGAGCTTCACTGAACGCCGGCCCAATAAAGCTGATGGCAACGGGCAACGCCGGATCGGAAGTAAATCCCGCGGGGACGATGAGGTCAGGCCAACCCGCAGCGTTCGCAAGATGGGCGGCGCTCCCGCGACCCGATCCGGAGGGTCGCGACGGACGCTCGGCCTCCTCGATGAGAGAAGGCAGTCTCGTGCGGGTCGGTACGATAAAGGCGTCCAGTTCCATGTCCTGCAGGTACCATTGCAGACTGTCTCGCACGATCTTCCGGCCTTCGTTTAGCGCGCGAACGTACGGCACATCCTCGGTCGTTCCTGCTTCCAGCTCTTTCTGGTAAGACTCCAAACGATCGGGATTCGGCACCCAGCCCTCTGGGGTTTCTTCGGTTATCTTCTTCGTCAGTTCAATGACATCAGCGTGGGATTTGGGCAGACCATCCGGAAGATTCTCGAGGTAGGCGGTAATCTGCTCTGGAAATTCCGGGTTGCGTATGCCGCGATACAAACCTCCGGCCAAGCCCGATAAGAAACGCGGAAACTCGACGTCCACAATCTCCGCGCCGTGATTACTCATTACCGCGATAGCCGTTTCGATGACGGCATCGACGCCGGAATCGCTCCCCATATAGTCCCGCAAAACACCCAGACGGGCACCTTTCAAAGCACCCGGATCGAGAGCATCCGTGTACTTGTCGAGAACACGATCGACGAGCACTTCGGTGGCTGAATCGCGCGCGTCCGGTCCCGCCATAACCTCGAGCGCAACAGCAAGGTCGGCGACATTGCGCGCAATGGGTCCAACCGTATCGAGGGAGAGTGAGAGGGGGATGATGCCTCCACGACCCGTGAGGCCGAATGTCGGTTTGAGGCCGGCAACCCCGTTAGCAGCGGAAGGCCCGCGAATCGACCCGCCCGTATCCGTGCCCAATCCGAATACGGCAAAACCCGCCGCAATGCCGGCGCCCGTTCCGCCGCTGGACCCGCTTGGCGAGCGTTCGGGATCATGCGGATTGCGAATTTGACCACCCAGCGTGCTAATCGCCGCACCGCTGGCAAACTCACTCATGTTGGCCTTACCGATGATGATACAACCGGCTTCCCGCAGGCGCCGCGCCTGCTCCGCGTCTTGTTCCGGTCGGTAGTCGCGCAGTGCGTAGAACCCCGCCGTGGTGGGAAGATCTTTCGTTTCTACATTGTCCTTCAAGAGTATCGGAATACCATGTAGCAGTCCTCGTGGGCCATGTTCCAAGCGTTCCTTGTCGAGGAGTCGCGCTTCGGCCAAGGCTTCCGGATTCAAGGTGATGATGGCATTCAGTTTCGGTCCTTCTTCTTCGTAGGCTTCGATTCGAGCAAGAACGAGCTCCGTGAGCCGCTCGCTGGTGAGCGAACCTGCGGTCATGGCCTCCTGAATCTCGAAGATGGTGGCAGAGGTGAGATCGAATTCGGCCGCCTTGGCCGGGATCGCTACCGATGAGATAAAGGCTGCTAGCACCAGCGCGGTGGATGCTTTGAATCTGAGGGCTCTGAAAATTGTCATCAAGTCGACCTGCATCTGTTTCAAACGGAGACCCGGGGGTTCAATTCCTGCTACTTTTCCGAAGCGTAACACAGCGCAGAGGAGCAACACATAAGAGAGAGATTCTATCCGGCTGCCGGCGCAACACTGATTGCGGTCGATGTTCGGAACGCGCCTAGCTTCACTCCGAGCAACGCCGAGGAGGTTTTCGCCGTCCGGGGTTACTTCATGGAATCAGCGGGACGCGCCTGCGACATCGCCCCCACAGAAGACTGATGCGCCTCCAACCCGGCACACGACTCGGCAACTACGGTTCTGTCCGTGTTGGCTTAGGGCGGTATGGAAAAGTTCCTCAAGTCGCTCCTCCGGATTCGGGATGGTACCGTCACGGGTCTTCGCCGGTCCAGTCCACCATGATGGCGACGACGGCTTTCATGGCGCGGCGGTAGTCGTCGAGGTCGATCCATTCGTCGGTGAGCCCCGAGTGCGTCAGACCTCCCGCGAGTGGCCCGAAGCCCACGGCCGGGGTGCCATTAATGTTGATGGGGTTGCGGATGTCGCTCCCCGAATGAAGTGCATACGGGATGGGTGCCGTCCCGGTGACGGCCTCGATGGCGGCGCTGACCGTCCGATAGAGAGGATCGCTCGTTGGAACCTCGACGCCAGGCGTGCCGAAGAGCCATTCCACACGCGGGGGGTGCTCCCGCAGGTGCGGGTCGTGTCGGGCCGCGTTTTCGATCGCGGCCTCGACTTCCCGTTGAACAGATTCGAGCGCTTCGCCGGGAGGAAAAGTGAGTGTTGCCCCGATGACGCACTCGACGGGAACGCGACTGAGCGCCGAAGCGTTGCCGCACGACACGTCGGCGATGAGAAGGTTCGTGGAGCGGCCGATTTGCTCGTCGAGTCGCGGGTGGTGCACCCGAGAAGCGCGCTCCTCATCGAGCTCTTCGAGAGCGCGCATGATGTGCCGAGCCGACCGCGTCGCGGGCGAGGCGCGATGGGCGAACGCCGTATGTCCCGGCTCGGTCGTTTCCGGCGCTTTGCCTGTGACCCTCACCTGAAAACGCGACAAGCCGGAGGTCAGCGACTTGATCTCGCCGAGCCCCCCGCCTGACTCTGCGGGGTGGAGGTAGACCGCGGCATCCGCGCGATAGCCTTTACGAAGAACCGCCAAAATGCCCCGACCGTTACGCTTGCTCGCGGTGCTCGCGAGAACGACGTCTCCGCGCAGCTGAACACCTGCCCCCCGGATGGCCGCCATGGCTTCCGCCATGAGAGCGACTCCAGCTAAATCGTCGGCGATGGCCCAGCCGTAGAGACGGCGGTTCTCGACCACACCCTCGAAGAGCGGCTTGGTCCAACCCGCGGGATCGACTCGAATGCCGTCCGGGTGGGCGAAGAACAGAACACTCCTACCGCTTCCGTTGCCGCGGCACACCCCAACGACACTGATGCGCTCCGTTTCGTCGATCATCGCCCCAGCGGCGAATTCCTTCTCGAGCCTAAGCGAGCTCGGCAGGACCCGCACAACCTCGACGTCGCACCCGAGTTCCCGGAAGCGCTGCTCCACGACGGCTTGTACCGCTTCCTCTCCGCGCTCACCGGTTCGGATGAGCTTCTGCAGAAATGCGAGGTGTTGCTCGGCCGAAGCATCGACCCGCGCAAAAGCCTTTGTCTTGTCGTCGGCCGCGTCCTGCGACAGGATCGTCGAGAGTATCAGCGCTAATGAGATTATCAAGGACACCTCCTCAGTTCGGTCATTCTAAACGGGAAGTGACCAACGTCCCAGCCGGTTTCGTGCGTTTTGCTCCTTACGCGGGTGAACCATCGGCAGTGATGGCGAGCTCGCGGGCGCGAAGAGGGTATCCGTAGGATCACCTCGCTCGCCGAATCCCTTACAGGCATCACGCATCGCGGCCGGATCGAAACGGGTTACTAGGCGATCTCGTTTTGTTCGATCCGGAGAGCATCATCGATCAGTCCACGACCACCGATCCTCATGCCGTCTCGGTGGGCATCGACAAGGTCCAGGTCAACGGTCAACTCATATACGACGATGGCCGGCCCACCGGCACGCGACCAAGGCCGATTCGGCGCATTCCTCATCACCCGGAAAGTTCCAGGCAGTGATGGCACCGTATGTGACAAAGACTTTGGCCAGCGCACAAATGTTGTCCTGTTCCGGTTGTCCACGTCGCGAACGGACACCGGGACAAAAAAGAAGTACCATTAACCCGTCGAGCCATGTTGAACCCGGGCACTCGAGTCGCTCACTACGAGATCCTCGAGCCTATCGGCAAAGGTGGGATGGGCGACGTCTACCGCGCGCGAGACACCAAGCTCGGACGCGACGTGGCGATCAAAGCTCTCCCTGAAGAATTCTCCCAGGACAAGGACCGCCTCGCTCGGTTCGACCGCGAGGCAAAGCTTCTCGCTTCGGTGAATCACGCGAACATCGCGACGCTCTATGGCCTGGAGGAGTCGAACGGCCAGCAGTTCCTCGCGATGGAGCTCGTTGAAGGCGAGACACTAGAGGCGCGTATCGGCCAGAGCGCGCTCTCCATCGATGAGGCCGTTTCGCTCTTCCTTCAAATTGCCGAAGCCCTAGAAGCAGCGCACGACAAAGGCGTCATCCACCGCGACCTGAAACCCGCGAACATTCAGATCACCCCGGACGGCAAAATTAAGATTCTCGACTTCGGCCTCGCGAAAGCGCTCTCGGCGAAGGACAGCGCGGCGGCGGAAGCATCCCAATCCCCGACACTAACGAAAGGAACTGCGCTCGGCACAATCATGGGAACGGCTTCCTATATGAGCCCCGAGCAAGCTCGCGGTAAGTCCGTCGATCATCGGACCGACATCTGGGCGATGGGCGTCTGTCTGTTCGAAGCGCTCACCCGGCAAAAACCGTTCGAGGGCGACACGGTGACCGATACTCTCGCGGCCGTGGTGAACCGCGAGCCGCGTTGGGAGTCGCTTCCGCCTCAGACGCCCGCGCACATTCGCCGACTTCTACGGAGGTCCTTGGTCAAGAACTCACGCGATCGGATTCATCACGCCGGCGACGCGCGATTAGAGCTCGACGCGACACCCGAAGACATCGTACCAACCACGAAACCCAGCCGATTGCCGCTATTGGCTTTGACCGCGGTCGCCGTCGTCGCAACCGTACTCGCTATAGGGAGCTTCATCCGCTCGCCGCGACGAGCTCCCACCGAGATACTCCGGACCGTTATCCCGATCGATGCCGGCCTCCGGTTGGGCGATGGTACGTTCGGTTCCGCCATGAATATCTCGCCGGACGGGCGATACGTGGCCTACATCGCGCGCACGCCTGGCTCGCTCCCCGCGGGTCTCTACCTACGCCCGATGGACTCCCTCGAAAGCGACTACATCGAGGACTCGACACCCGCGAGCCAACCGTTTTTCTCGCCGGACAGCCAATGGTTGGGGTTCGCCAGCCGAAACCGGTTGATGAAGATCGCCGTGACCGGAGGGGCCTCCATCCAAATCGCGGACATCCAGGGTGCTCGCGGGGAAGCTGGGGGGACGATGGAACGATCGTCTACGCACGAGACCTGGCCTCCGGTTTGTGGCGCGTGTCGGCGGACGGGGGTGAGCCGGAAGCTCTTACGACACCCGATCGGAGCCGACGGGAGAAGAGTCACCGCTATCCCTAGATGCTCCCTGGGGCCACGGCGGTGCTGTTCACCGTCGGCACCGGCGACATCGTGACGTGGAACGACGCCACCATCGAGGTCCTCGACCTGGAGAGCCGTGAGCGCAAGGCACTCATCGAAGGCGGCACGAGCGCACGTTATGTCGATACCGGACACATCGTCTACGGGCGCGCGAACCAGCTGCTCGCGGTTCCCTTCGATCTCGACACGCTCGAGGTGACGGGCTCGCCCGTACCCGTCCTGGACGGTGTCCAGCTCACCACTGGAGCGGGGAGCGCGGAGTTCAACGTTACCAGTGGCGGAGCCCTTCTTTACGCGCAGCAACACGCGCCGAGTGGTCAGGAGATTCGATGGGTGCGACGCGACGGTACCATCGAAGCAACCCTCGAACATCAATTAGGGCTCTATGCAGCCGTCCCATCGCCCGATGGTCGCTTCTTAGCGATGTGGGTGGAAGAAGCAAACGGTACGATTTTGCTGTACGACCGCGAGCGCGAATCGTCAACGCGCCTGGTAACCGGGTTACAGTTAGCCATTTCTATCCCGGGGGCGAGTCCGCGATAGGCAAGATTGAGGCAAATTTGGTAGCGAAGTGGATGTTTAGAATTGCATCACGGGCATTTCCTCTTCCCGATCAATGAACTCCTGGATAGGTTCGGTGATGAAATATTGATGCTCGGTGTTCCAGATGGGAACATCCGACCCGACCATCTGGGAAACCTTGCGCGCAAAGCAACCGGCGGCGTTGACGACGTGCTCCGCAATGATCGTTCCTTTCTCGGTCACGACCTCCCACTCACCGCTCGGACGCAAGTTGATGTCGATCACACGGTTCTTGCGAATGATGGTGGCACCCATCTTCGTGGCACTCTTCGCCATCGCGTTGCAGGTTCCGGCAGGGTCCACGTGTCCATCATCTAGCGTCCATGCACCCGCGAGAACCCCCGCGGTATCGACGAAGGGGTTGATGCGTCTGATTTCATCCGGACCGATGACTTCCATCCGAACACCAATGTGTTTGGCGATGTCGGAAACATGCTTGAACCACTCAAGTTCAGCCTGAGTGGTCACCATGAAGTGGACCCCATTTTTTAGACCAGGGGTTAAGGTGGTAAAACAAGCCTGCTCAATAAAAAAAGGAGCAGAGAAAAGTGAAGAAAAATCGTACGAAGCACAGCCCTGTTTTCAAGGCGAAAGTTGCATTGGCGGTACTACGCGAGCAGGAGACAGTGGCGGAACTATCCCGGCGGCACAAGGTTCACGCGAACCAGATCTACAAATGGAAGCGGCAGCTTTTGGAGAACGTCACGCGTGCTTTCGAGACCGAAGAGGTGGGCGGAGGCGATGCCTCGATGCGCGAGGCCGAACTGCTTCAGAAAATCGGGGAGCTGACGATGGAGCGCGATTTTTTATCACACGGGCTCGGTCGATTGCGATGACGCCCCGGCGGGAGTTGGTCGAACCCAACGCTCCGCTGTCGATGCGCTGGCAGTGCGAGCTGCTCGGCGTGAATCGGTCGAGCCTGTACTACGAACCTGTCGAGCCGGATGGCGAGCAACTCGCATTGATGCGTCGGATGGACGAGCTACATCTGAAGCATCCATTTTTCGGCAGCCGCATGATGACACAGACACTCAAAGCGGAGGGGTCGGCCGTCAACCGCAAGCGCGTGCAGCGTCTTATGCGCTTGATGGGGCTCAAGAGCACTGCGCCCAAGCCGAACACAAGCAAGCCAGCGCCGGAACACACGGTATACCCCTATCTACTGAGGAATCTGACGGTTTCTCGGATCAATCAGGTGTGGGCCGCCGACATCACATACATCCCGATGGCGCGAGGCTTCGTATACCTGGTGGCGGTCATCGATTGGTATTCGCGGCGGGTGCTCGCCTGGCGCTTGTCCAACACGTTGGAGACGACCTTCTGCGTGGAGGCTCTGAACGAAGCTGTGGCACGCTACGGTTGCCCAGAGATATTCAACACGGACCAGGGCTCTCAGTTCACCTCGGAGGAGTTCACCAGTGTATTGCTTGCTCTTGAGATCAAGATCAGCATGGATGGCAAAGGTCGCTGTATCGACAACATCTTCGTGGAGCGGCTCTGGCGCTCGCTGAAGTACGAGGAGGTCTACCTGTACGCCTACGACACCGTGCAGATGGCTCGCGCGGGCATCGCTTGCTACTTCGATTTCTTCAATGACGAGCGCCCGCACAAAGCGTTAGGCTATCAAACGCCCGCGAGCTTCTACGATGGACTGCTTGGCGAGGTTGCTTGAAGATGATTGGCCATCGACCGATTTGTACATCACAGCATCATCCTGGAGCTCAACGTCGGCAGTTACCGACTGGGGCAATCGAAGCAGAACAAGGCCAAAGAGGCCACGGCGGTAGAAAGCCGGGAAAAGGAATGAACCTTGCCACGAGTCCACAAAACGAATGCGAGAATCGCCGCAGGAGACCCTCTCGCGGCTTGGCCCATACCCCAGGTACCCCGATTTTTGCACTATTCAGGTGGACCAGCGAAAGGGCGGCTTCGATCCGGGGCCCCGACGGAGGGAGCGGACAAGGAAGCTTCGCATCTTTTTTTAAGGGTCCGCTCCCTCCGTCGGGGCCCCGGATCTAACATGGGACACTTTGCTGATAAGTGACGGAGCAAGACCGGTAGGTACCCGGGAATTCTAACTTGTTGCTGAAGAGAAATAATAATTGCCGCTAGACACAATGATGGCTACAGCGAAAAACAAACTGTCCACAGATTTTCAATCTGCCATAAACTGTGTTCCCGAACGCTCCCTTCTAGGAGCCTTCGGGAAACAACATCACGACTATGACCACGACGTGTTCAACTCGGCAGGCTCCACCTTAGCTACACCCCATTTTGGTCCAGAGAATGGGGTCCACCTCACCAGGCGGATACCCCCGCATCCATGCCAACTCGTGTACTGCCCGGTCAGTTCTTCGAGCTTGGGATAGAGGGTGTTGCTGTGGTGATTAATCATGGCCATCGTGTAATCGCCGATGAAACTCGGGCATTGCCCTGCCGCGTGCCAGGTCGAACCGGACGTCAGTTCACCCTTCTCGATCAGCACAACATCCGTCCAGCCCTCCTCGGCCAAATGATAAAAAAAAGCCCGACGCCCATCATCCCGCCGCCAACAATCACAACCCGCGCTTGCGCTTTCATTATTGCCCTCAATCCATTTCAATAAGACCACTGAGTCTAGCCCGATTTTACACTGAGCAAGGGGATGTCCCGCCGGATGTTGAATTTGGGGTAGCGGCGGCTCCTTGGCCGGCCTAAGAATAGGTCGTGCCAAACAACCGTCTCCAGAGGGGGACAAGGAGCCACCAATGCCAAGGAAATCAAAAAAGCCAGTAAGAAAGCAAACGCACTCGCCTACGGGCGAGGTAGTTGGCCAAGTCGGCCAAATACTGCTACCGATGATAGCTGGGATCGCGGCCACGAAGGCGGACCTTACAGAATGGGTGTATGAGCAAGGACTGACAGCTCTGCACCTACTCCTGGGAGAGGACGCCGCGGAGATCGCCGGGCCCAAGGGCAAGCACGAGAAGGAGCGAACTCATAACCACTGGGGGAGCACGAACGGAGAGCTGAGCTTCGGAGGTCGTCGAATCCAAGTGTCGCGACCTCGAGTGCGTTCGAAGTCGGGCGAGGAGGCGTCGCTTCCACACTTCGAAGCCTTCCGCGAAGAAGACCCGCTTCCAGAGCGAGTGTTGAATCAGATCTTGGTGGGGGTGTCGACACGAGGTTGCGAATCGAGTCTGGACAAACCCGCGGCCAAGTTGAAGTCTCGTGGCACGAGCAAGAGTGCGGCCAGCCGTCACATCGTGAGCCAGACGACTAAGAAGCTTGAGGAATACCTGTCTCGGCGGCTAGAGGAGTTCGAGCTTGCGGCGCTGATGATGGATGGCCTTGAGGTGGCCGGACAGACCGTCGTCGTAACTCTTGGTATCACAATATCTGACATCAATGTCTCCTTTGTTTTGACGAACTAGTTAGTTCCTGTCCAGAAACACCATAACTTGTGGTGTGCGAGAGACCTATCGAAGATGTGGGTATTATACGTTTTCGGAAGGGGCTTCGTGGGGTTGAGAGCGAATGAAAATCTTGGACGAAACGAGAGGCGAATTGTTAGCAATCCATGGCTATAAGGGGCGGAAGAGTAATAGTTGTTATCGTAATAGGTGTCTTGCCATCATCAGTAGGTTGCAGGTGATGATGGAACTCCATACGTACGATTTAAAAGAAGGCAATGAGCGCCATGTGCATCGGTCGAGGCCAAAGACTCGTTTCAAGAACGAAATGACGCCTTCGATTCCGCAGCGAAATCGCCGCAGGCGTTGATAGACCCAGGAACTCTTGACCATATCGGTCACCGCGAAATGAGCCTTGGTAAAGGCAACATCTTCAACTCCCTTGCCTTTGATGGCTTCCAAGTTTGCCTTTGAAGAAAACGCGCCATCGTAGGCAACCTGGCGCGGGGCCCGTTCGTAGAGTTCGACTTGACGGTCGATCATGGTTTCCGCGAGAGTTGAATCGGACGGATTTCCATCTAAGATCACGCAATCCAAAATCATCGAGGACGAGCCACCAGTCATACACACCTTGTGGCCGTAGAGAGTCTCGCGCCGGTCTTTGCGAATAATGTCGGTGTGTTCTTCGAAGATAGAAACGACCTTCTCCTCCGCAGGCACACGCTCTTCGTCGATCACTCGGCGTTGGGTTTGGTTGATGACTTTCTTGGTGAGGACGAGAAAGTGCTCAAAATCCGCGGCGATCCTCTCCGCGCTCGCTCGCTTCACCGGCTCGGTCAAGCCCGACTCTTCCAACTGTGCTGCAACGCGTTGAGCGGAGCGATAGGTTTCTTCCGTCACCTTCAGTAGATCTCGATAGACGCGACGCCTTTGTTGCTTATCCTTCGCGTTCAGAACTCCCAGTCGACGTCTCTTCGCTCGACGCGTTCGATTGCCGAAGACCACTACTGTACCCAGCAGTTCGCGAGCTCGGCACATCACGCGAGTGAGAACCCGAACACAGTCATAAAGAAGCTCGGAGTCTGTAGGCGGATGAATGTTTGATTCCACTACCGTGCAGTCCACTCGTACTTTTCTTCCCTTTTCGATCCCAGCATCCTCGGCAACGCTCACCAGCTCTCGGTTGATCTGCTCCAGCGTTTCGAACTTCACGGCTTTGATGTTTGCTGCTAGGGTCGACTTCGACGGGGTCGGCTCTATGATGCCGAGCTGGCAAAACGTCCGATAGCTTCGAGAGTCTGCCAAGTGAAACGCCAGCTCCCGATAGGTGAACTGATTCAGCTGCTTCACCAACAACGCCCGGAGAACCTGCTCCGCGCTCATTCCCCCACGACCAACATCGCTCCCTGCCGGTGGGGTGACCGACCTTAGGTCTTGCAGTACCAGCTCATTGAGCTTAGGATGGGCATCGAGTAGCGACGAGATCGTTTCGAGCTCGCGTGCGTGCTCCAGCTCCAGCCAGGGCTCACGTAGATTTGGCTGTGGGTTGATCGTTTTTCGCATTTAGGGCTGGTCTCCTTTGGAGTTAAGTCATTTAGAATCGGATGTTTTCAACGACACGATCCTAATCGACACCCCCTCAGAAGACTAGCCCTAAATTTGCGATTTCTCCTTTTTTCTCAATCCCTTACAGGCTTCAGGACGGGTACTAGTTAGTTCCTGTCCAGAAACACCATAACTTGTGGTGTGCGAGAGACCTATCGAAGATGTGGGTATTATACGTTTTCGGAAGGGGCTTCGTGGGGTTGAGAGCGAATGAAAATCTTGGACGAAACGAGAGGCGAATTGTTAGCAATCCATGGCTATAAGGGGCGGAAGAGTAATAGTTGTTATCGTAATAGGTGTCTTGCCATCATCAGTAGGTTGCAGGTGATGATGGAACTCCATACGTACGATTTAAAAGAAGGCAATGAGCGCCATGTGCATCGGTCGAGGCCAAAGACTCGTTTCAAGAACGAAATGACGCCTTCGATTCCGCAGCGAAATCGCCGCAGGCGTTGATAGACCCAGGAACTCTTGACCATATCGGTCACCGCGAAATGAGCCTTGGTAAAGGCAACATCTTCAACTCCCTTGCCTTTGATGGCTTCCAAGTTTGCCTTTGAAGAAAACGCGCCATCGTAGGCAACCTGGCGCGGGGCCCGTTCGTAGAGTTCGACTTGACGGTCGATCATGGTTTCCGCGAGAGTTGAATCGGACGGATTTCCATCTAAGATCACGCAATCCAAAATCATCGAGGACGAGCCACCAGTCATACACACCTTGTGGCCGTAGAGAGTCTCGCGCCGGTCTTTGCGAATAATGTCGGTGTGTTCTTCGAAGATAGAAACGACCTTCTCCTCCGCAGGCACACGCTCTTCGTCGATCACTCGGCGTTGGGTTTGGTTGATGACTTTCTTGGTGAGGACGAGAAAGTGCTCAAAATCCGCGGCGATCCTCTCCGCGCTCGCTCGCTTCACCGGCTCGGTCAAGCCCGACTCTTCCAACTGTGCTGCAACGCGTTGAGCGGAGCGATAGGTTTCTTCCGTCACCTTCAGTAGATCTCGATAGACGCGACGCCTTTGTTGCTTATCCTTCGCGTTCAGAACTCCCAGTCGACGTCTCTTCGCTCGACGCGTTCGATTGCCGAAGACCACTACTGTACCCAGCAGTTCGCGAGCTCGGCACATCACGCGAGTGAGAACCCGAACACAGTCATAAAGAAGCTCGGAGTCTGTAGGCGGATGAATGTTTGATTCCACTACCGTGCAGTCCACTCGTACTTTTCTTCCCTTTTCGATCCCAGCATCCTCGGCAACGCTCACCAGCTCTCGGTTGATCTGCTCCAGCGTTTCGAACTTCACGGCTTTGATGTTTGCTGCTAGGGTCGACTTCGACGGGGTCGGCTCTATGATGCCGAGCTGGCAAAACGTCCGATAGCTTCGAGAGTCTGCCAAGTGAAACGCCAGCTCCCGATAGGTGAACTGATTCAGCTGCTTCACCAACAACGCCCGGAGAACCTGCTCCGCGCTCATTCCCCCACGACCAACATCGCTCCCTGCCGGTGGGGTGACCGACCTTAGGTCTTGCAGTACCAGCTCATTGAGCTTAGGATGGGCATCGAGTAGCGACGAGATCGTTTCGAGCTCGCGTGCGTGCTCCAGCTCCAGCCAGGGCTCACGTAGATTTGGCTGTGGGTTGATCGTTTTTCGCATTTAGGGCTGGTCTCCTTTGGAGTTAAGTCATTTAGAATCGGATGTTTTCAACGACACGATCCTAATCGACACCCCCTCAGAAGACTAGCCCTAAATTTGCGATTTCTCCTTTTTTCTCAATCCCTTACAGGCTTCAGGACGGGTACTAGTTAGTTCCTGTCCAGAAACACCATAACTTGTGGTGTGCGAGAGACCTATCGAAGATGTGGGTATTATACGTTTTCGGAAGGGGCTTCGTGGGGTTGAGAGCGAATGAAAATCTTGGACGAAACGAGAGGCGAATTGTTAGCAATCCATGGCTATAAGGGGCGGAAGAGTAATAGTTGTTATCGTAATAGGTGTCTTGCCATCATCAGTAGGTTGCAGGTGATGATGGAACTCCATACGTACGATTTAAAAGAAGGCAATGAGCGCCATGTGCATCGGTCGAGGCCAAAGACTCGTTTCAAGAACGAAATGACGCCTTCGATTCCGCAGCGAAATCGCCGCAGGCGTTGATAGACCCAGGAACTCTTGACCATATCGGTCACCGCGAAATGAGCCTTGGTAAAGGCAACATCTTCAACTCCCTTGCCTTTGATGGCTTCCAAGTTTGCCTTTGAAGAAAACGCGCCATCGTAGGCAACCTGGCGCGGGGCCCGTTCGTAGAGTTCGACTTGACGGTCGATCATGGTTTCCGCGAGAGTTGAATCGGACGGATTTCCATCTAAGATCACGCAATCCAAAATCATCGAGGACGAGCCACCAGTCATACACACCTTGTGGCCGTAGAGAGTCTCGCGCCGGTCTTTGCGAATAATGTCGGTGTGTTCTTCGAAGATAGAAACGACCTTCTCCTCCGCAGGCACACGCTCTTCGTCGATCACTCGGCGTTGGGTTTGGTTGATGACTTTCTTGGTGAGGACGAGAAAGTGCTCAAAATCCGCGGCGATCCTCTCCGCGCTCGCTCGCTTCACCGGCTCGGTCAAGCCCGACTCTTCCAACTGTGCTGCAACGCGTTGAGCGGAGCGATAGGTTTCTTCCGTCACCTTCAGTAGATCTCGATAGACGCGACGCCTTTGTTGCTTATCCTTCGCGTTCAGAACTCCCAGTCGACGTCTCTTCGCTCGACGCGTTCGATTGCCGAAGACCACTACTGTACCCAGCAGTTCGCGAGCTCGGCACATCACGCGAGTGAGAACCCGAACACAGTCATAAAGAAGCTCGGAGTCTGTAGGCGGATGAATGTTTGATTCCACTACCGTGCAGTCCACTCGTACTTTTCTTCCCTTTTCGATCCCAGCATCCTCGGCAACGCTCACCAGCTCTCGGTTGATCTGCTCCAGCGTTTCGAACTTCACGGCTTTGATGTTTGCTGCTAGGGTCGACTTCGACGGGGTCGGCTCTATGATGCCGAGCTGGCAAAACGTCCGATAGCTTCGAGAGTCTGCCAAGTGAAACGCCAGCTCCCGATAGGTGAACTGATTCAGCTGCTTCACCAACAACGCCCGGAGAACCTGCTCCGCGCTCATTCCCCCACGACCAACATCGCTCCCTGCCGGTGGGGTGACCGACCTTAGGTCTTGCAGTACCAGCTCATTGAGCTTAGGATGGGCATCGAGTAGCGACGAGATCGTTTCGAGCTCGCGTGCGTGCTCCAGCTTCAGCCAGGGCTCACGTAGATTTGGCTGTGGGTTGATCGTTTTTCGCATTTAGGGCTGGTCTCCTTTGGAGTTAAGTCATTTAGAATCGGATGTTTTCAACGACACGATCCTAATCGACACCCCCTCAGAAGACTAGCCCTAAATTTGCGATTTCTCCTTTTTTCTCAATCCCTTACAGGCTTCAGGACGGGTACTAGTTAATCAAGTGTTCCGTGTTCGCAGATCAAACGTCTTGGTTTTTCAATCGAATCGCACCCCCTTCGACCTGCAAAAGTCGATGAATTCGACTTTGGTAGGCGCTGATGCAGCTCCGCCTCTTCAGGAAGGCGCTGCTTCTCTGTGGTCTGCTGTTCGCCACGGCGAGCCTGGCCCAGCAGGCTATTCCCCGGAACGACGGCTGGGTCACCGATGGCGCGGCCTTCCTAACGCCGCAACAAGAGCAGGCGCTCGAGGCGTTGATGGAGTCGTACAAGGTCGGAAGCGGCCATGAGATCGCCCTGTTAACCGTTGCCGACTTGGACGGAAGATCGCTCGAGCGATACGCACTGGAGGTCTCCCGCGAGTGGGGTCTCGGAGAGGAGGGCCGCAACAACGGAGCCCTGCTTTTCGTCGCCAAGGCCGAGCGCAAGATCTGTATCGAGGTCGGCCGCGGCCTCGAGGGCAACCTGACCGATTCCATCTCCGGCCGCATCATTCGTGACGTCATCGGCCCCGAGTTCAAGCGCGGCCGCATGTACGAAGGGCTGCGTGGCGGCATCGAGGCGATGCACGCCGCCGCCGGCGGTGAGTACGGGCAGATCACCCGTCGCAGCGGTCGCCGCCGATCCGGAGGTGGTATCGGAGCTTTGCCGATGATTTTCTTCGTCTGGTTCATGTTCAGCCTGCTCCGTCGTGGCGGCCGCGGTGGCCGCGGCGGCGCGTTTTTCGGCGGGATGCTCCTCGGCTCGGCAATGTCAGGCGGCTCGCGCGCTGGTGGCTTCGGCGGTGGCGGTGGTGGCTTCGGTGGCTTTGGCGGCGGTGGCGGTGGCGGTTTTTCCGGCGGCGGCTCCTCGGGAGGGTGGTGATGAATCTCGATTCCGACTGGACCGCTGCCGGCATGCAGGTGTCGAGCGATTTCTGGCGCATCGCGGGCCTTGTCGGTGCTGCGATCTTTACTGCATTGCTGCTCTTCCTGGTCGTCCGCGCGATTTTCCGGCAGCGCCGCTATCGGGTGGCGAGCAGCTTCACCGAGGACGACCGGCGCGCCGTCCGCGAAGCGGTCGCCGCAGCCGAAAGGTGTACGGTCGGCGAGATCCTGCCGGTCGTAGTCGAGCGCTCCGACCCGCACCCGGGCGCCGACTGGCTCGCCGCCTTGTGCTGCCTGCTGGTCGGCACGTCGTTACTCGCGGGTTGGCTGCCCTGGGAACAGCCCGTTTTCTTGCTGCTGTCGCAGTTCGGGATGGCCGCCGTCGGTTTCGGCCTGGCTCGCATCCTGCCCGGCTTCAAGCGTGTCTTCATCTTCGAGGACCGGGCCACAGCGGTGGCCGAGGAGCAGGCTTTCCAGGAGTTCTACGCCAACGGACTTCACAAGACCGAGGCCGCCACGGGCGTCCTGTTGTTCGTCAGCGTGCTCGAGCACCGCGTGATCATCATGGCCGATGAGGGCATCGATTCGAAGGTCGGCGCGGAATTCTGGGCCAACACGGATGATGCGATCCTCGATGGCATCCGTCACGGCTCGCTCAGAGACGGTCTGGTTTCAGGCATCGAGCGCGCCGGTGAACGGTTGGCGGAGTTCTTCCCCTGGCGGGAGGGGGATCGCAACGAGATTCCGGACCGGGTCATTGTCCGACGCGAGTAGAGTTCTCCCAATCTACCGCTGGGGCTCCTTCACCCGTCACCTCGGCGGTAGGCGGAAGAACATATGAGGGCATGCGGTACTCGTCCTTGAAGAGCTGCGTTCGGACGTGTCCGGTGGCGTATTCCGCGTTCTCGCCGGTCATCAAATAGGTGATGGTGGGCACGAGATCGCGCCGCTGCACGCGCTCCTTGACGACGTGCCCCTTCTTGAAGTCGGGCCCCAGGGCCATCATCCAGACATAGTGAGCGTGGTAGTTGCCCAGGCTATGGCCTAGCTGGCCATAGATATTGACCTCGCCGTCACGACCGCATTCGGGCCGCAAGATGAGGGACGTGTTCTCCCGAAAATAGTCATCGGCTTGGATATCGGCCCAGAGCTTTCCAATGAGCTCGTCCGTTGTTCTGATGTGCTTGATCTGCCTCTCGTAATCCGCATGGGCGTCGTCCATCGCGAGCACTTGGATGGTGAGAACGCGCGGCTTGAACGCTTTGAGCACCTGCCCTGCAAGGTGGAGCGACGTGGCGTCTCCGATTTGAAGCTCCCGCTCGATGACAGGCTCTTTCGTCGAAGGGAGCTCGTAACTCTTCGACGCCCTGACATCCGCGATCCACTCCTCGACTTGCTTGCCCTCGGCCGGACTGTGCCCGAGACCCTTCTCGATTTGAAGCTCCATCATCTCCGCGGGCGAATGCTCGTTCTCCGGATGGAACAACTTGTTCATCGTGAGGCTGGTGGCCCCATAGCCGGCGCCGTATTCGGGATGGCTGCTGAAGTGCTTTACATCCCAAGTCCAGGCGCGGGAATAGGAAACACCTTGCATCATCCAATAATCGGTCGCCTTGCCGGCGCTCTTCTTTCGAATGTACTCGTTCCACGTCGGATAAAGCGGCCTCTGAGACGGCGCGTTGCGTCCAGTAAGAACCTCTGTATACATGTAGCCGTGGAGGTTTGCCGTCTCGCCGTAATCCTCGGTGAAGAGGGTTCCCTCGCGGATCATCTTGGACTGATAGGGCGAGTATTCGAAGTTGTCGATGACGTCTTTCTTGCGAACGCCGTTCCCATAAATAATGTTGATCAGGTGCTTCGTCTCGAACCCCGGATTCTCCGGCAAGGTCATCGCCCCCTGCGGAATGCCCGCGCCCACCTCGATGATGGGACTTCCCGCCGCATTGCGCATATTGAGAACCGCACCCGCGCCCGCGGCTGCTCCCAACTTAAAGAAATCGCGACGATTCATGGGTTCTCCTCGGTAGCCTTCTCCTCGACCTTGTCATTGTAATAGCACATGAGGCCGCATCGGATAGAATCGTCCCCCATGAGCGAGCTCTCTCTTCCTTCTCTGGAAGCGTTCCAGGAAGCCCGTCAACGCATCTCGGGCGTCGTGCGCCACACGCCGCTCGTGCCCGCGCATGAACGCCTCGCGGCGCCAGACGTCTACTTGAAGCTCGAGACCATGCAGCCGGTCGGCTCGTTCAAGATTCGCGGCATCTATAACGCCGTGTCGGTGCTCTCTGATGCCGAACGCGCCAAAGGTGTGAGCACCGTGAGCGCGGGCAACACCGCGCAGGCGCTCGCATGGGCGGCGACGCGCTTCGGCGTCCCGTCGCGAAGTCTGATGCCGGATACCGCGCCCAAAACCAAAATCGACGCGGTCCGCGCTTACGGCGTTGAGCCCGTGCTCGTCCCCGTCGCCGAAGTTTTTCGCTTTCTCAAAGAGCACGGATGGGAGTCCGAGCCCTACGCGTTCATCCATCCTTGGACGAATGCGGATGTCATGACCGGCCATGGCAGTCTCGGCCTCGAGATCCTCGAAGACCTTCCCGACGTGGACAGCGTCTTCATTCCGGTCGGCGGCGGAGGGCTTCTCACAGGCGTCGGAGCCGCGCTCAAAACGAAGAAGCCCGAGCTGCGGATTTTCGCGGTCGAGCCGGAAGGCTGCCCCGCACTTCACGAGAGCCTGAAAGCCGGCCGGCCCGTCGAAGTGGATTGCCAAACCCTCTGCGACGGGGTCGCGGTGCCTTACATCACGGACGAGATGTTCCCGCGGCTCCACTCCCTGGTCGACGAGGCGCGGCTCGTCTCCGAGGAGCGTGTCAGGGCCGTCATCCGAGCGCTCGCTCTCGACAACAAGCTGGTCGTCGAGGGCTCGGGAGCGCTCGCCCTCGCGGCCGCCCTCGCCGAGGCCCCCGCCGAGCGCGGCCGGGCCGTCTGTATCGTCACCGGGGGCAGCATCGACGCGGGCAAGCTCGCGGCCATTCTGGCCGACGAAAGCCTCTCGCATTCGCTGTGAACCTTCCAAGGCGCCCTACCGTCTAAGATGTCAGAATAGGATTTGGAGGGATTTTGCATGAAGCTCTCGACATGGCTCACGGTGGCGCTCGTTAGCGCGTCCGTAACACGCACGCCCGACGCCTCGGCCAAAGCGCGTGAAGATTTCGAGAAAGTCGTCCCGTTCTCATCAGGGGGGCATTTCTCAATCAAGAACGACAACGGCAGCATCACCATCAAGACGTGGAACGAAAACAGCATCCGCATCGAGGCGGAGAAGACCGCCAAGAACGAAGAATATCTGAAGGATATCGAGATCAATGTTGAAGGCTCGGGCGACTCCGTGAGCGTCGAGACCGTCCACCATCGACGAAACAACCGCGGCAGTGTCAGCTATACGATTACGCTTCCCGTCGAGGCCAATGTCGACGCGCGAACGGCCAACGGCTCCGTCAACGTCAAAGGCGTTCACGGCCATCTCGAAGTAAGATCCGTCAATGGCAGCTTGAAGCTCGAGGACATCGCCGGAGATATCGAGGCCAAAACGACGAACGGCAGCATCCGCGCCCGTTACACGCAGGCCACGAAAGGGCGGCACAGCTTCCACACGACCAACGGCTCCGTCCGCATCTATCTTCCCGCCGGTGCCGGTGGCGAGCTGGACGCCCAGACCGTCAACGGCAGCATCACGACCGACTTCCCCACCACGGTCACACGCGTGAGCCGGCGTCACTTGAAAGGAAGCTTTGGAAGCGGGGGCGGCGCCTCTTACGAGGTCGAGACGGTGAACGGCTCGGTCAAGATTCTGGAGAACTAGTTATTGCAAGAGGGTGGCGTGGACCCGAGCCACGTCACCCATGTAGCCGCCCACGCCCGCTTTTGCCGCAGCGTCGAGATGCTTTCGCGCGGCTTCCACGTCACCCACCGCTTCGAGATATAACCCAACATACAGATCGGCGTAGAAAATCCAGAGCTTCCGTCGGCTCGCGGGGCCTTCAGTTTTTGCCGCGTCCAGGACCGTCTCCGCATCCATCCGGCCCTCGAAGAGCTGGTAAATCTGGCGCATCGGAACGCGGGCATCGGGGCCCACCGGTAAGAGGGCCGCTCGCGCCGCCTCTACACCGTCTTTGCGGGCCATGCAGAGGAAGTGCCAGACAGCGTTCTCGACATCGTCGGGGTTGACGGTGCGGTGGAGCTCGAACTGCCGCACGCAGGCCTCGAACGCGCCGGCGTAATACTGGGCGATGCCTCGCTGCCAGAGTTGAGGCTCGATTTCTGGCGCGAGCTCGACGACGCGGTCGAAATCCGCGAGCGCCGCGGCGTTTTCGCCCCCTCGGAAAGCCTCTTGGCCGCGAGCCAAGAGCTCCCCGGCAGATTGGGGCTCCCCCGGCTGTGGCGCGATCGCGGCGCCAAGGAGGGCAATCGCGACGTTTAGTTTCATGAAATGGTGGGCCTCTCCCCAGTAGGAGAGGCCCTAGAAAGCCTATGCAATCAGCGGCGCAATGACCAAAGCGACAACCGACATCAGCTTGATCAAGATGTTGATCGCGGGACCGGCTGTATCCTTGAAGGGGTCGCCTACCGTGTCGCCGACGACGGCAGCTTTGTGCGTCTCGCTACCCTTGCCGCCGAGGTTGCCCGCTTCGACATATTTCTTGGCGTTGTCCCAGGCCCCACCCGCATTCGCCATGAAGATGGCCAGGACGACGCCCGAGGCCAGCGTACCGACGAGCAAACCCGCGAGAAAGTGTTTGTCGGCGAAGCCGGCCACGACCGGGATGAGCACCGCCATCAAACCGGGGGCCACCATGCGCTTGAGCGCCGCCGAGGTCGCGATGTCGACGCATTTCGCGTTATCCGCGACCACGCCTTCCTTGCCTTCGAGAAGGCCCGGGATCTCTCTGAACTGACGCCGCACTTCCTCGATCATCTCGAACGCCGCTTCACCGACGGCCTTCATCGCCATCGAGGAAAATAGAAACGGCACCATGGCGCCGATGAGAATACCGGCTAGGACGATGGGCTCGGCGAGCGAGAGCGCCTCCCTGCTGAGCTGCGCTTGCTGCTGGAACGCGGCCATGAGCGCCATGGCGGCAAGAGCAGCGGAGCCAATGGCAAAGCCTTTGCCAATGGCGGCCGTCGTGTTGCCGACCGCGTCGAGCTTGTCGGTACGGGCGCGGACTTCACTCGGAAGCCCGGCCATCTCCGCGATCCCGCCGGCGTTATCGGCAATAGGACCGTAAGCGTCCACGGCGAGCTGAATGCCGACCGTAGCCAGCATACCGAGGCCGGCAAGCGCGATGCCGTAGAGTCCGGCGAAGCTATGGGTCGCCACAATAGCCAAGGCGATGAGTGCGAGCGGCCAGGCGGTCGATTTCATGCCGAGCGCGAGGCCGGCGATGATGTTCGTCGCAGCGCCGGTCTGAGACGCCGCCGCCACTTCCTGGACAGGCTTTTTGGACTCGGCCGTGTAGTGCTCGGTGATGAAGCCGATCGCGGTGCCAGTGGCGAGGCCGATGACCATCGAAATGTATAGGTTGAGCGCGGCCTCGGGCGCCATCGCCTGGATGACGGGATAGGCGATGATGATCATCAAGATCGCAGCACCGATCGTGCCCATGTTGAGGGCTGCTTGCGGGTTCCCGCCTTCCTTCGTGCGCACCGCGAAGGTGCCGAGGATCGAAGCAACAATTCCAAAGCCCGCAAGCACGAGCGGCAGGATGACGTAGTTGAGCGGATTAGCGACCGTCGCCCCCGCTTCCTCTAGACCCTCCACGTAAGCGAGCGCTAACACCATGCCGGCGATGATCGAGCCCACGTAGGACTCGAACAAATCCGCCCCCATGCCCGCATCATCGCCGACGTTGTCGCCGACGTTGTCTGCGATGACAGCGGGGTTGCGTGGGTCGTCTTCGGGAATGCCGGCTTCGACTTTTCCAACGAGGTCCGCGCCGACATCGGCGGATTTCGTGTAGATGCCGCCGCCCACACGCGCGAAGAGCGCAATCGACGAAGCACCGAGACTGAACCCGGACAAGATTTGCAACACCTGGTTCTGGATGACGGAGGGCTCGGTGCCGTACATGCTCGTGTAGAGGAGCCAAAGCAGCGAGAGTCCGAGTATCGCGAGCCCCACGACGGACATGCCCATGACCGAGCCACCCGAGAACGCGATGGTGAGAGCACCCGAGAGCGACTCCCGCGCAGCATGCGTCGTACGCACATTTGCCTTCGTCGCCACGCACATACCGAAATAGCCCGCGAGCGCCGAGCTCCCAGCGCCGACGATGAAAGACAGGCCGATGAGCGACGTGCCGGCGGAATAGTTCACGAGCATGAGCAGCACGGTCACGGCACCGGCGAAAATTGCAATGACGCCATATTCGCGCTTTAGAAATGCCATGGCGCCATCGCGAATGAAACCCTCGATCTCTTTCATGCGATCGGTGCCGGCATCCTGGCGGGCGACGAAGCCGGCCTTGTACCATGCAAACGCGAGCGCGGCCGCGCCAAAAATGGGCGGCAAGTAAATAACGCTTTCCACGAGCTATCTCCTGGGATTCAAAATTGAAAAGGATTCGGGGGCGGTCCGCCCCACGCACAAAGCCGAGATTCTAGCAAAAAACCGAAGAGCACGTCCGAAGTTATTTATCCCGTTGAATTACGGGCCGCCGGCGCATAGAATCTCCCGGATTCACCTGGCCACGTTGGAAGCCCCGGGAAGCGGCTACTGGTTGACAACATGTTGAAACGATTTAGCTTAGCGCTCTCGACGCTGCTCACCCTCTCGGGTGTGAGCAGCGCCGACGAGCTCATTTATCCCGTCGATGTCGCGGTGGGCCCCGGCGAAAAGATCTATGTCGCCGATCACGAGGCCCACGCCCTACTCGTGCTCGGCGAGAGTGGTTTCGAGAACGTGGCCGCGGGCGAAGGCCTGCCCCGCACGCCGCTCTACGGAATCCGCCACATCGCCCCCGACGGCGACGGCAACGTGCTCGCGAGCGACCCTGCCACGATGAAGCTCTACAAAATCGACGGCGCGGGCAACATCGAGCCGGTCGCCGACGATGATCGCTTCGTGACCCCATGGGGGATCGCGATCGAGAAATCCGGCGACCTACTCGCCGTCGATCGGGTCACCCACAGGCTTCGCCGCGTAAAGCCGGGCGGTGCTGTTTCGGATGTCGCCGATATTCGAGCGCCGCGCGCCATCTTGTTCGACAAAGAGGGCGCGATCCTCGTTCTCACCGACAAGAACCTCGTGCGTGTCAAGGACGGCACCACGACCTCGATCACCAGCTCGCCGCCGTTCGAGTTCCCGCACGACGCCGTACTGCATCCCGACGGCAACTTCTACGTGAGCGACGGCTACGCGAAAGCGATTTGGAAAGTCACGCCTGACGGAGCGGTGACGTCGTTCGTGCAGGGAGACCCGCTCGTTAGCCCCCAAGGCCTGGCGGTCGACGCCAAGGGAAATCTGCTCGTCGCTGACGCTCACGCCAAAGCCATTTTTCTCATCACTCCAAAAGGTGAGCTCAGCAAGCTAGGCCAGTGAACGCTGAGCCCTCACCCATCCCATTGAGCTCGGAGGCATAACGCATGGCATCACCGGAACGCGGCATGTGGGGGTCGAGGATGGGGTTCATCTTCGCGGCGGCGGGAAGCGCGGTAGGACTCGGCAATATCTGGGGTTTTCCGACACAAGTCGGGCAGGGCGGCGGCGCGGTTTTCGTCCTCGTCTACTTGTTCTGCGTCCTCTTTGTTTGCGCTCCCATCTTCATCTCCGAGCTCATTCTTGGAAGGCGCACTCAAAAGGGGGCCGTCGGCGCGTTCAAAGCGCTTGCGCCCAAGACGAGCTGGTGGATGGTGGGTGCTCTCGGCGTCATGTGCGGTGTCGGCATCTTGTCGTTCTACGCGGTGATCGCGGGCTGGACGGTGGCCTATATCTACTTCACTGCCGTGGGCGGGCTCGGCTCGAACGCGGACGAGATCCGCGCCTTTTTTGGCGCGTTCACGGGTAGTGGATCCGTGACGATCGGCCTCACGCTCGGGTTCCTCCTCCTCACTGCGGCCTGCATACTCGGCGGTGTTCGCGCAGGCATCGAGCGTGTCACGAAAACGCTCATGCCGCTCCTGATTGCACTCCTTCTGATTCTCGCGCTGCGCGCTCTTACGCTACCCGGTGCTGCCGAGGGACTGGCTTATTACCTCCGCCCCGATTTCAGCCGGATCTTGGACGTGAACGTGCTGACCGCAGCCCTCGGCCAAGCGTTCTTCTCTTTGAGCCTCGGCATGGGCGCGCTCATCGTCTACGGTAGCTATCTGAACCGGAAGGACAACCTCGGCATCGCCGCTCTCTGGGTCATTCTTCTCGATACCGCCATCGCCCTTCTGGCAGGATTCATCATCTTTCCCACGGGTTTCTCGATCGAAGGCTTCGACCCGAGCACCGGTGGACCCGGGCTCATCTTCACGGTCTTGCCGCAGCTATTCGCAACCTTGCCCGGAGGCGCGCTCTTTGGATCTGCTTTTTTTATCCTCCTTGCGATGGCAGCGCTCACGTCGACGATCTCGTTACTCGAGGTCCCGGTAGCGCACTGCATCGACGAGTACGAATGGTCGAGGAAAAAGGCTGTTGTCGTGCTCATAGGCGTAACGTTTTTTCTTTCGATACCTTCGGCCCTCGGTAACGGCGCCGTCGCCGGCTTGAGTAACTTTTCCGCGGCACTCGGAGGGAACTTTCTCGGGCTCATGAATATCGTCTGGAATAATTACGCGCTTCCGATAGGAGGATTTTTCATCTCCATATTCATCGCCTATCGGTTCGGACTTCCGAAAGCCATCGAGGAGCTCACCGCGGAAAACGCGTGGTTTCCAAGTACAGGTTTGTGGGGTTTTCTGATCCGCACCGTATCTCCCGCCGCCATCCTTCTCATCTTTTTGTGGACTGCAATTAGGCCTCTTTTCTAGCTGGAATTAGCTAAACCGGGAATCTATCGACCATGGATCAATTGACGAACTTATTGAATCAAGCTTCGGGCTGGCTCTATGCGCCCTACGCCCTTCCCGCGCTTCTCGTCGGCGCCGGAGCTTACCTCACCTACCAAACCGGATTGGTTCAAATCCGTCACTTCGGAACCGCCGTAAAGGAAGCGTTCAGCGGCATATTCTCCGGCAAAGAGAGCAAAGGAGAGGGCACCATCACGTCGTTCCAGGCCCTCTCGACCGCGCTCGCTTCTACCGTCGGCAACGGCAATATCGGAGGCGTCGCCACAGCGATCGTCCTCGGCGGCCCCGGCGCTATTTTTTGGATGTGGGTGACCGCGGCCGTGGGGATGGCGACGAAATACTCGGAAGCCGTTCTTGGCGTTCACTATCGCGTCACGACGGAAAGTGGCGAGATGGCGAGCGGCCCGATGTACTACATCACCAACGGGCTCAAAGACAAGCCCTACGCGAAACCGCTCGCCTATATGTTCTGCGTCTTCGGCGCGGCCACGGCGCTTTTCGGTACGGGAAACATGGCGCAGTCGAACACGATCGCGCAAACGTTCCGCCAAGCAGCGCAGCAGAACTTCGGCCTGGATGTGAACCCGCTAGTTCCCGGACTTCTCATCACGGTGGCCTGCGGCCTCGTGCTTCTTGGCGGCATCAAGCGGATCGCGATGGTATCCGAGAAACTCGTCCCGTCGATGATCGTCGTTTATATGCTGATGGGCCTCGCCTACGTGGTCATGAATGTGGGCGAGATCCCGGCTGTCTTCGGCATCATCTTCTCGAACGCCTTCACGCCTATGGCCGCCGTCGGCGGTTTCGTTGGCGCCGGGGTCAGCCAAGCCATCGCCGCCGGCGTCAGCCGCGGCGTGCTGTCGAACGAAGCGGGCCTCGGGAGCGCTCCCATCGCGCATGGCATCGCCAAAGTCAGCCACCCGGCTCAGCAAGGCTTGGTCGGCGTCTTCGAAGTCTTCGTGGACACGATCGTGGTGTGCAGCATGACGGCGTTCATCATTATTTCGTCCGGCATGTGGCAGCTCGCGGAATTCCAGCAATCGAGCGGCGACCTCACGGCGGCCGCGCTCGATTCTCAGTTTCAGGGGGCGAGCCTGCTCGTGGCGTTATGTTCTTTCTTGTTCGGCTTTTCGACGCTCATCGGCTGGTGTTACTACGGTGAGAAGTGCTTCGAGTTCATGTTTGGGACCAAAGGCATCGTTCCCTATCGCTTCATCTATACGGCGCTCATTCTCGTGGGCGCGGTGGTTCCCGTGCCGCTCGTATGGGCCATCGGCACGCTTCTGAACGGGTTCATGGCCTTTCCCAATTTGATTGGCTTGATTGGGCTCGGCGGCGTTGTCGCAAAGCTCACGAAGGAATATTTCAGCGGAGAGCGCGCGACGAGTTGAGCTTGATCCGTGCCGCAATGACCCCGACTCATTCGAGGCCGAGACGTTTCGCTTCCGACTCGATGGCCTGGAGAAAACTCCCGATCTGAGCCAAGCGCTTGCCGTTTATGAACAACGTCGGCGTCGAGTTGACCTCGAGGCGCTTGGCTTCCGCGATCTGGGCAGCGAGATTGTCCTTGGCCGAGCTCGATTCCATGCACGCACGCATCGGGCCTTCCTCGAGGCCTACCGAAGCCGCGATCCGAACGACGTCGTCAACCTCTGCGTTGTGCGGCTGCAGAGCGAAGATCCGGTCGTGATAGGGCCAGAACTTGTCTTGCTCGGACGCGCACACGGCACCAAGCGCGAGCTCGCAAGCGCCTTCGTGGAGCGTTCGGGACAGACCGGGGTTGCAGTCCATGTCGAGCGGATAGTTCTTGTAGAAGATAGCGACCCGCTCGCCTGAGCTCGGAAGATAATTCGAAAGAGCCGCCGCGAGATTCTTGCAGTAGGGGCAAAGAAAATCAGAGAACTCCACCACGCGGATCGGAGCGCCGTCGGGGCCTTTGACAGGAATGGCGTCCAGCGCGAGCGTCTGGACCTGTTCGGAGGCAAACTGCGCCAGCGCTTTGGTCTCCTGGTACTTCTGATATTTCGTGGGGTCGTCCAGCGTCTCTTGCAGCTCGCCCAGCTGGGCCTGAACGCGCGCGAGCTCCGCCTCGAGCGACGGACCCGAACCGGAATCACCGGAGCTCACCGGAGCGGCCGTGCCGAGAATGCTCCCCTTTTGTGCCTCGGCGTTTTCGGCCAATGCGCTTTCAACGGCCACGACGGAGACCATTATCACGAGGCTGCCAAGAGCCCAAACGACGAACATATGGCGACCTTCACCGCCGAGAAGAGTTGCAAAGGCCGAACCAAACTGTCGCATCGCCGGCCATAGTAACGCAAATAGCGCGAGGTTCACACCATAGGTCGCGAGGCAAAGCTTGCAAAAGGCGCCAATCGCGAACGCTTGGAGCCCAAAGAGTCCCAGGTCGGCCACCACTCCCGCCCCGACAAGAGCGATCGCGAGACCGGCGGCGGCGCTCCGCAACGATTCGCCCACAACGAGCGCGAGCGACGCGAGAAAGACCACCGAGCCGTAGAAGACGAGACCGATGGCCGCCAAAGAAATGTTCCCGATCGACGAATAGCGGCTCGTGGACACGGTCTCACAACCGCTCTGCTCGCTCGGCCCGCACATGGCGTCAACGGCGGCCCCAGCCGCACCGACCCCGTGATGATCGAAAAGAAGAAGTCCGGACAGCGCTCCCCCAACGAGGGCGAGGAGCACGACCCAAGAGATTCGCGATGGCTGCATCTGAGAATTATGCCACGTCCGGCAGCCGGGTAAAATAGGACACCATGACGGTGAAAGACCTCTCATACCTGAGATCTCCTGTGACCGAACTGTTCGCTTCTTCTCACAGCGAGACCCAGTCCCGCCTTTCCGATGCCGACGTCGGAGCGTTTCACGAGCTCGGCTTCTGCGCCGGCATTCGCGTACTCACCGATGAGCAGGTAGAGCAGCTTCGACTCGAGCTCGAGCCGCTTCTCAACCCCGAGCATCCCGGCCGCGAGCTCTTTCACGAATTCCACGCGAACGAGTCCGAAAATCCCGGCCAGGAAGTGATGCACGCGCTTGGCGCCTGGCGCATCGCGCCCGCCTTTCACGACCTAATCTGGAACCTCGCCATCACCGTACCAGCGAGTCAGCTACTCGGCGGCGCCGTCCGTTTCTGGCACGATCAGCTCTTCGTCAAGCCAAGTACACGCGGAGGTTCGGTCGCCTGGCACCAAGACTATTCCTATTGGACGAGGACCCAGCCGATGGCGCATTTGACGTGCTGGATCCCGCTCGACGACGTCGATGAAGGGAGCGGGACCGTGCACTACGTCCCGAAGAGCCATCTTTGGGACCCTCTTCCGATCACGGGTCTCACCGGAAACATGGACGCGATCCATGAGGTGTTGACGACCGCGCAGCTCGAAGCCTTCACGCCCGTTCCCATGACGCTCCGGAAAGGCGAAGCGTCGTTCCACCATCCGCTCACGATCCACGGATCGCCGCCCAATACATCCGAGCGGCCGCGACGCGCTATCGAGCTGAACTTTTGTCTCGACGGGACCAAGAGCAACACCAACGAGCCTCTGCTCAAAGGCATTCCCGTGATCCCGAAAGGCGAGCCGCTCCAGGGAAGGTTCTTCCCGCTCCTCTACGTCCCGCAGAACCGCTGAACCGCTGAAAAAAGATCGATATTGGCCCGCGTGACGTTGAGGTGAGCTCCAGGGTTAGGGCTGGACGATATCGCGAGCGTCGAACGCGTCTAATAACTGTGGTATCTCGGCTGCAATAAACGACTCGGCCACACCTTCAATTAGCCGCCCTGGAACCACCGATACGATTCCGAATGGCGGCCCGCTCTTCGGGCGTAATCGGGCGATCGGGTTCTGAAGTAACTCGAGTGTGAATCGCGCGAAACTCTTCAACCAACTCCGGACTGTCCATGAAAAACACCACCGTCAGGGGATCTTCATGCTCGAGATGCCGTGAACTGCGCTCCTCGGCGCAAAAATAACGTCGCCTGGCTCTATTGCTTCACTTTGCTCACCCAGCGTCGCGGTGCCGCGACCCGATACGACATAGAAAAGCTCGTCGCCCTGATCGTGAATGTGGAGATTCGTTGTCCCGCCCCTCTGGAAGGTTTGCTCCACTAGGATGGAGCCCATCGTCCCCGTCTTCGGCGACGCCTTGACCACGAGGCCGTTCAGTAAGGCTTCACCACCTCCTACTTTGAGAATGAAGCCTTCCCCGGTAGCCGACGACGGTGACGTCGGTTCCTGCTCATTAGCAGCCTGGGGGGCAGGCTCTTCGTTGCACGCTGCGGCGGCAATCAAAACGACTGCTATTGTAAAGTATCGCATCGTTCGTCTCCTCCATTGACTTGTTTCCATTGGGTATTATCAATTTATGTTGACAGAACCCTAGGATCTGTGTATCATGTTACTATCATGAAGAGATCTAGCAATATTGGCTGGTGTATTCGTCTACAGTAAACGGTCTCAGTCAGAAGAGAGATTGGAGAAACTAGAAGGTCGCCCCTCTTAGACCTTGACCAAATCCATGTAGCGCAGACGCTTGCCCTCCATGCCTTCAACCATCGACGCCATCTGGTCGATGGTGTCGGCGGTGCGGATGTTGTGGCGACCTGAGAATTCGAGGCTCGCCGCCCCGAATTCTTGGGGCTTCGCTCCCCGCATTGGCGTTTGACGGCGTGGTAGTGCTCGCCCACTTGGGCTGCTGTCGTTTAGCGAGCTCGGCAAGTTGCGGACGCGTGTGTCTTCCGGCGAATGCGGTACAATTCACGCGGAACTGCTATGAGGCGAGTCACTTACATAGCCATGCTGGCGCTCGGGATGCTCATCGCCTGCGTCAAAGACCCCGTCACTGGAAAACGTGAGCTCGTTCTCATCGGGGAATCCGAAGAGATCGCGATGGGCCGGCGAGGCTCGGCCGACGTCGAAGCGAGCATGGGGCTCTATCAGGATACGGAGCTCAGCGCTTATGTGGAAGAGCTCGGCCAGAGCATGGCGCAGGCTTCCGAGCGCGCCCATCTGCCGTGGCAGTTTCGCGTCGTCGATTCGCCGGTCGTCAACGCGTTCGCGCTTCCGGGTGGCTACGTCTATCTCACGCGCGGCATTCTCGCCTATATGAACAGCGAAGCAGCGATGGCCGGCGTCCTCGGGCACGAGATCGGCCACGTGACCGCGCGCCATCACGTTGAGCAGATGTCAAAGCAACAGCTTGCTGGTCTCGGTCTCAACATGGGCACGGTTTTCTTCCCCGAGGTGCGTCCGTTCGGCAACATCTTTGGTGGCGGCGTCGGGCTTCTGTTTCTCAAATTCGGACGCGACGCGGAAAGGGAATCCGATCGCCTCGGAGTGCGTTACTCGCTCGGGCAGAGCTACGATCCGACCGAGATGGCGCACTTTTTCGCCGTGCTCGCGTGCCTCGCCGGCCCGGAGCGCCAAGTCCCATCTTGGGCCGCCACCCATCCCGACCCCCAGGACCGTGAGACCACGATCCTCGCTCTCGTCTCGGAGCAGGGCGCGGGACGGGCGGATTTGAGGACGGGAGCCGAGCGCTATCGGCGTTTGACGGAAGATCATTTTCGGTGACAACCCCCGTGAAGGCTTCATGCGCGGCTCGCGTTTCTTGCACCCAGAGCTCGAGTTCCAGCTCGAATATCCCGAAGGGGTGGAAGGTCCAGAACACGCAGAGGGTCGTCTACGCGGCGGCTCCCGACGGAGGAGCTTCGATGCAGTTGACCGTGTCGCTCGTTCCGCCGGGAACGGCTCCGGAGATGCATGCCCGCGACTTTTTCCGCCAGAACGAGCTCGAATACGGCACCGGGGAGCGTCTTCGGGTGGGCCCTTTTTCCGCCTATCGTGCTCCGTTCCGCGCGTTGACGCGAACGGGCGAGCTCTACGGTGAAGCGGGTTTTGTCGCTGACGGGGAGCACATATACGAGATCCTCGGCCTCACGCGGCGAAACGCTATCAAGCGTTACGCGCCGATGTTCCAAGATGTGATCGAAAGCTTCGATCGGTTGCGTGATCGCTCGGCTCTCGAGATCCAGCCGCGGCGCATCCACTGGGTACAAGCTTCGCGCAACGTGACGCTTCGAGAGGCGCTCCTCGAAGCGGGCGCGGATTCCGACGAGCTCGACGATTTGGCGGTGCTCAACAACCTCGGGCTCGATGAAAGCCTCACCAAGGGCCAGTGGATCAAAGTGCTCGAAGGAGTCTCGCCTTGATCGGGCGCGGGATCCGTATCGGCGCGATTCTCGGCATCCCCATTCGCGTTGATTATTCCTGGACGATCATCGCCGTACTCCTCACCGCGGGAATGGCAGTCGGCCTCGGTCAAAGCTTTCCTTATCTCGGCCTCTCCTCGCGGCTCTTGCTCGGACTGTCGGCCTGTTTGCTTCTCTTCGCCTCGGTCCTCGCCCACGAGCTGTCCCACGCGGTCGTCGCACTGAGACACGACGTCGGCATCCGGAGTATCACGCTCTTCATCTTCGGTGGCGCGGCGGAAATGGTCGAGGAGCCTCGGAGCGCCCGTGCGGAGCTCTCGATCGCGATTGCGGGGCCCATCATGAGCGGCGTGCTCGCGGCGCTCTTCGGTGCGTTCTATGGGATTTTCCTCGGTCTGCTGCCGCCGCCCTTCGTGGACGTGATGTTGCGCCTCGCCATATGGAACGTCGTTCTTGTTGCTTTCAACATCGTGCCCGGCTTTCCCCTCGACGGCGGGCGCGTTCTGCGCGCGGCGCTTTGGGGAATCTGGGGTCAGCTTGCTCCAGCGACGAGGGTCGCAAGCGCCGTCGGCTCGTTTTTCGGGGCGCTCGTGATGTTTCTCGGCCTCATGTTCGTCTTCGTTTTCGACAACCTCATCGGCGGCGTGTGGTTCTTTCTCATCGGGATGTTCCTGCGCTATGCGGCGCGTTCGAGCTACCGGCAGGTGCTCTTGAGACAAGCGCTCGAAGGCGTCACCGCACGCGACCTGATGACGAGCGACGTCCCATGCGTTCCGCCGGGGATGACGCTCGACGCCGTGGTCGACGAAGTCATTCTGCCGCGGGGGGTCGTCGAGGTTCCCGTGGTGGATCAAGGCATCCTTATCGGGATGCTCTCCTTTCAGAGTTTTCGCGGGAAGGGACCGGCCGCTCTCGAGAGACTGACCGCGAGTGACGTGATGTCGCGCGATTTCCTGGAAGAGACCATAAGCCCCGACGAAGACGCGTTCAGAGTCTTGGCGCGGCTGGGCTCAGACGATCACCGTCTTGCGGTCGTGAGCGGCAGAGTTCTGGCTGGGATCGTGAGCCGGGAAGACGCGCTCCGGCGGTTGTCCCTCATCCTGGAGCTTCGCGGGGAACGCCAAAACCCTTAGCAGAGAAGCGCGACGGCGACGCCCGAGACAATGGCGACGGTGGCGACGGGTACGAGGACGGGGAGCAGGGCGAGGACGACCAGACCAACGCACAGAAGAGCGGTGGCCACCGCGAGCTTGGCAGCGCCGCCCAAAATGGCGCCTAGGAGCTTGAAGGGGATGAGCACGAGTGTGACGAGGAGCTTCAAGACGACGACCGCGACCGTCAGGGCGAACACCAAACCTAGTGCAGCAAGTATCAGAATCTCCATGGGCGTTCCCACTAATCTATACGGTCGCCACCAGATTCCGGTTCCGTAGGAGATGAAAATCGTCTTCGTCACTCCGGAGCTGCCCCTGTCGCCAAGGTGGGCGGGCTCGCCGATGTCGCTGCGTCTCTTCCTAGAGCTCTAAAGCGCCTTGGACACAGGGTTTACGTCATTGTTCCACGCTACGGGGGGATTGGAATCGAGCCCGTTGAGACTGGAGTCGAGCTCGAGGTCGAGATGGATGGTGCCTGTAGGACCGCGCGTCTCTCACGCGCCCGCCTCAACGGAGTCGCGACCTACTTCATCGAAAGCGAGGACTACTTCGAAGGACGCGCCATCTACGGAGAAAGCGGCCGTGACTACGACGACAATCCCTTCCGATTCGCCTTTTTCTCTCTCGCGGCGCTCGCCGCGACGGAAGCGCTAGGGCTCCGCCCCGACGTGATTCACGTGCACGATTGGCAGACGGCCCTTCTCCCGGTCTACCAGAGACTCGAGGAGCGGCCCTCGTGGACACCGGTCGTGCTGACGGTCCACAACCTTGCCTATCAGGGAATCTTTCCAAGGGAGCTCCTGCCGCGTCTCGGCCTTCCCGACGCCCTCTTTCACATCGACGGGATCGAGTTCTACGGGCGGCTCAACTTTCTCAAAGGAGGGCTCGTTGGCGCGGAGCGGCTCACGACGGTCAGCCCGAGCTATGCGCGTGAGATTCAGCGTGCGGAGCTCGGAGCCGGGCTCGAAGGGGTTTTGCGCGCCCGTGCGGAGCGGCTCACCGGCATCGTCAACGGCATCGAGCCCAATGATTGGCATCCCGGGAAAGATGCGGCGCTCACTTCTCGATTCGCCTCGACGCGGCTTTCGGGTAAAGCCGCAGGAAAGCTCGAGCTACAGAGAGAGCTCGGTCTGACAATATCGCCTCGCATCCCGCTCCTTGCCACGATCGGACGTCTCGATCCTCAAAAAGGCTTCGAGCTCGTGCTCGAGGCCGTGCCCGCGCTCGTCGCGGAGGAAAAGGCGCAGCTGGTCGTGCTCGGCTCTGGGCGCCAGGAATTTCTCGACGCCTTCCGCCCTCTCGTCGCGCGATTCCCGAAATCCATCTCGGTGAATCGCGGGTTTCACGAGGCGCTCGGCCGGCGCATCTACGCTGGCGCGGATCTTTTCTTGATGCCCTCGCGCTACGAGCCCTGCGGCCTCGGTCAGTTGATTGCGCTCCGCTACGGCACGCTTCCCGTCGTGCGTGCGACCGGCGGCCTGGCGGATACCATCCGCGACCTGGACGCAGACCCCGAGGGAGGAAACGGGTTTTGTTTCGAAGCCTTCGACGCCTCGGCGCTCCTCGCGACGCTACGGCGCGCGCTCCGCCACTACGAGAATGCAAAGCTTTGGACCCGATGGGTGCGGCGCGCGATGCGCGAAGATTCTTCGTGGACGAGCTCAGCGGGCTGTTATCTCGACGTTTACGGACAGGCGATTCGTGACCTCCACTGAGATCGATGGTCTCGCGCAAATCGTCTGGGACTACCATCAGATGCACCACGCTCTCCACGCGGCCGACATCATTCTCGTCCAAGGCAGCCACGACCTCCGGGTCGCCCAGCGCGGCGCGGCCCTCTTTCTCGACGGCTACGCGCCGCGGATCGTTTTCTCAGGCGGGCTCGGAAACCTCACGAGAGAAGTTTGGGACGAGCCGGAGGCCGAGAAATTCGCCACCGTCGCGCGCGAGATGGGTGTGCCCGAGACAGCGATGCTGCTCGAGAGCCAATCCACCAATACAGGCGAGAACGTGCAGCTCACGCGCTGCCTCCTCGAGCGAGAGAATCTCGACCCCGACCGCGTCATTCTCGTACAAAAGCCTTATATGGAGCGCCGCACCTACGCGACGTTCAGGAAAGTCTGGCCGGAAAAAGATGCGGTGGTGACGTCGCCCCAGTTGGATTTCGACGACTACCCGACCAGCGAAATCTCGAAAGAGAAAGTCATTACGATCATGGTTGGGGATCTGCAACGGATTCGAGACTACCCGGCTCGCGGCTTTCAGATCGAGCAGCACATCCCCACCGAGGTGTGGGACGCCTTCGAGCGACTCGTGGCTCTCGGCTTTACGGATAATTTGATCCTGTCCGAAAAATGACGACGCGGCCGAGATAGTGAAATTGCTCGTGACCGGGGCATCCGGATTTGTCGGGATCCATCTCGTCCGCGAGATTGCGGCGCGCGGACTGAATGTGGTCGCGGGCACGTTCGAGCGGCCGAGCGAAGAAGCTCGCGCGCGGATCGAGGGAGTGGAAGCCCGGGTGACGTGGGCCGAGTTGGATGTTCGGGACAAGGAGGTCGTGGAAACCGTACTTAGCGATCATGATGTCGACGCGATCCTTCACGCGGCCGCGGTCACGTCGGACGAAGAGACGGCGATGGCGGAGGTCAACGTCGAGGGGACCCGCCACCTGCTCGAGGCCGCGGCCGGGCACTCGGTTCGTCGCTTCGTTTTTCTGAGCTCGGGCGCCGTCTATGGCGATATGGAGGCTTCGGCAGGACGCATCCGCGAGGACCACCCGCTAAAAGGTGATAGCCCCTACGCCCGGTCCAAGATGGCTGCGGAGGCGCTATCCCGCGACTACGCCGACGAGCACGATCTTTCCCTCTCGATCGCGAGGCTCGGAACCTTGTACGGTCCCGTGGAGGGGCGAAGCCCGTATCGCCCGAAACCTTCTATCCCGTGGCGCCTCGTGGAGCTCACGCTCCACGAGCGCTCGGTGCGTGTATTCGGACTTGCTACGAAGCGGCCCTACAGTTTCGTCGACGACGCCGCGCGTGCGCTCGTCGACCTTGTCCTCACCACACCGGCGGGAGGCGACACGTTTCACGTTGGATCCGAGGAGTCCGTCGCTTTCTCCCGTCTGCTCGACGCCGTGGGGCGCCTGCGCCCCGAGGTCCGTTTCGAGCTCGCCGAGAGCCTCGCGGACGCCGACTTTTCGATGAAGCCTGAAGACGCGCGCCCTGTTCTCGACGCGGCGCGTCTCGAGTCGGTGCTGGGCCCCGTCGCATGGCGCTCGGTCGAAGCGGGGCTCGAGCAGCTCATGGATTGGTCAGCTCGGTTAGAACGATGATCTCCGGAGTGAAGCCCCTTGGCTTGATTCGGCGCAAGGACGCTTTCGACGACGCCGACTGGGTCTTCGAGCTCAAACATGACGGCTTCCGCGCGCTCGCTTATGTCGACGCGGCGAGATGTTGGCTCGTCTCCCGCAATCAACATCGCTTCGACGAGTTCAACGCTCTCGCAAAGGCGATCGCCAAAGTTGTGGCCGACCGTCGCGCCGTGATCGACGGAGAGATCGTATGCCTCGACGCCGACGGGCGTCCCCAGTTCTACGAGCTTCTGTCGCGGAAAGGTAGACCTTATTACTACGCGTTCGATCTACTCTGGCTCGATGGAGAAGACTTGCGAGATCGGCCGTTTCTCGAGCGCAAAGCGAAGCTGAGATCGCTCGTCCCCGAAAAAGATTCGCGGCTGCTCTATGTCGATCACATCGAATCGAGCGGGATCGCGTTTTTCGAGAGAGTCTGCCAGATGGATCTCGAGGGCATCATCGCCAAGCGCAAGATGGGACTCTACCGAGAGGGCACGACCTGGTACAAGATCAAGAACGCGGCCTACTCGCAGGCGGAAGGGAGAGGAGAGCTGTTCGACCGCAGGCGATCGAGACCAGGCTTGGCCCCGGAGGATGGCTGACCCCAAAACGATGCTCGAAAAGAGCAACGCGAAGCCGAAGGGCGCAGGATTGCCCACGCCGGCGACCTGTCACACATAAGCGGCATTACACCGTCTTGATGTTTGCCTGTGGGTGTGTTGCTTGACTGTATGTACGTATGTGCATATCATTAAGTGGTGCAGCTCGAATGGGACAGCAGTAAAGCTGATTCCAACCTCGCGAAGCACGGGATCGACTTCGCGGATGCTGCGACGGCTCTAGTCGACGATTTTGCGCTCACCGTCGTCGATGATTCTGTGGACGAGGAGGAGCGTTACGTCACTTTGGGTATGGACGCCCTAGGGCGATGCCTTGTCGTCGTCTATAACTGGAGGAAGGAGATCGTAAGGTTGATCTCAGCGCGCGAGGCGACGCGTTCTGAACGTCGCCGATACGAAGGTGCGAGATGAAGAAAGAATACGATTTCAGCCGAGGCAAACGTGGCGCGGTCATCAAGACCCCGCCAGGCAAGACTCGAATCACAATCAGGATTGACGACGACGTTCTCCAGTGGTTTCGCGACCAAGTCCATGACGCGGGCGGCGGGAACTATCAGACCCTCATCAACGCCGCCCTTCGAGAGTACGTTGATGGCAAAGAGGAGAACCTGAAGTCAACTTTGCGTAGTGTCGTACGGGAAGAACTCGCCCGATACGGCCGGAAGGTCTCAAAGTGAGGCGCGGTCATGTGATCGAGCGGACGGCACATCGCCTTCGGCCGTTTGTGAGATGGGCTCAGACGGTGTCCACTTCGGGCGTAGCCTGGCAGTTCCGCCGCTCATCACCACGTTCGGCGGACGCGACCTCGACTTGAAGGGCACATTGGTCATCATCGCGATCATCGTCGGACTCGTAGCCGTACTGGGTGTGTCGCTCGTACCTGAGCGCTTTAGCGAGTGGCTGTATTTTTTGGCCGTGCTTACGTTGGCGCTTGGTATCGCTGGTTTCGCGCTGCTCGCCTTTGGGCCGAAGGATTACCTAATGCGATGGCCGTCGCTCACTAGTCTGCTACATCCGTATCGGCTTGGACTCCTATTCTGCGATCGCCGTACTTCTCTCGTTGAGCACCTGGCTCGGACTGGTGACAAGAAGGATTGTCCAGGGAGGAACGAAGGATGTATGAGGCGCGTGAGACAAGGTCCGAGGTGTTCGATCGCACCGGAAGGCGCCGCCCAACAACGGGGTCGAGCGGACGTGGCCTTTCTTTTGGGAATTATATACGATCTTACCCTTGACACCAAAGCGCTATCGGGGTAATATCCTCTTGTAAATAGGAGAGGATAGGGCACACTCAGCACCGGGCAAACACTACCGAGAAGGGCTTTCCTTCATCGAAGTCGCGGACAGGTTTCCTGACAATCTCACAGCCGAGCGATGGTTCGTACAGACCAGATGGCCGAATGGCGTATGCTGCCCAGCTTGTGGCTCGCGGAACGTCCAGGCACGACCGAAGCGTAAACCGCAGCCCTTCCGCTGCCGTGAGAGGGATTGCCTCAATGACTTCTCGGTCAAGACCGGCACTCCGATGCAGAGTTCGAACATTGGGCTGCGCAAGTGGGCGATCGCGTTCTACCTGCTCGCAACTGGTCTCAAGGGTACATCAAGCATGAAGCTTCACCGCGATCTCAAAGTCACACAGAAGACGGCCTGGTTTATGCTTCACCGCATTCGCGAGACGTGGGACAAAGGTAGCTCGATGTTCGGCGGGCCGGTCGAAATCGACGAAACCTTCATTGGTGGCAAGGCCAAGAACATGCACGCGCACAAGCGCAAGCAGGTCATCAAGGGACGCGGGTCCGTCGGCAAGACCGCCGTCGTCGGTGCGAAGGACCGAGCGACCAACCGCGTGAGCGCCGCTGTCGTCAAGAACGTAGACCAGCCTACCCTCCAGGGCTTCGTAGCCGACAACGTCGAGCCTGGCGCGAAGGTGTATACCGACGACCACGGCGGTTACGATAGGCTGCCGAATCACGAGACCGTCCGCCACTCCGTCAAGGAGTACGTCAACGGGCAAGCCCACACCAACGGTATAGAGTCATTCTGGGCAATGCTCAAACGCGGCTACGTCGGCACCTACCACCGGATGAGCCCGAAGCACCTTCACCGCTACGTGGACGAATTCGATATCGCTCCCGACGGCGAACGGTTTCTGATGCTCGAGCCGATTGCGGACGAAAGCAGCTCGGCCACCCAGATCAACGTCATCCTTAACTGGTTCAATGAGCTGGAGCGGCTGGTTCCCGTGAATTGATCGACTCTCGGTGCTCCATACGCCCACCTGCCATTCTCTTGTGGTTGCGCAAGAAATTGTCTCGTGGGTACTCGGCTTCGTCTTCCGGGTGGAGTGCAAGCTCGACCTCACGGGAGGCATTTTTTAGGTTGCCGCCCTCGAGGCCCGTCGTTATAATATCCCGCTTGTAGGCCTAAGAAGCGACTTCGCGCTTTGAATTTGTTCAAACCAAAGGACTTTTCCGATTCACTGTCGGCTGGGCTCGACACTGGGTTGCAGCAGCCCGGTGACGTTGGAATAATGGAGGATGGTTGTACCTCTGTGCAACGGGGCGAATGTTTGGTGATTGAGCATGATTGAATATGTTGGAGTATTGATGTTGCTCGTCGTGGGCGCGCTGTTTGTGGGCGCTGCCATCACGGCGTCCAGTCTCGTGCGACCGCACAATCCGACTCGTGAGAAAACGATGCCGTACGAGTGCGGCGAGACCCCTGTGGGCTCTCCTTGGGGGGTCCAATTCAACATCCGCTTCTACGTGTTTGCCCTGGTCTTTCTCGTGTTCGATGTAGAAGCCGTGATGCTCGTGCCCTGGGCCGTGGTGGTGAAGGACCTCGGGATGCCCGCGCTCGTCGCCGGCTTCATCTTTATAGGCATGCTCGTGCTCGGGCTTGCCGACGTCTGGCGCAAAGGCGACCTCGAATGGGTGCGTGAGGAAGAGCGCCAAACCATCAAGAGCTCGGCTTCTACTGGTACCAAAGCCGCCTGATCCTTCCGAAGGAGCGACATGGACCTCGTCAAAACCCTAAGCAACCAACAGTTCGTTCTGACCAAAGTGGACGCCGTCGTCAACTGGTCGCGACAGTCGGCGCTCTGGCCGATGGTGTTCGGTCTCGCTTGCTGCGCCATCGAGATGATGGCGGCGGGCGCGACGCGTTTCGATTGGGACCGCTTTGGTCTCATCCCGAGGGCGACGCCCCGGCAGTCGGATCTCATGATCGTCGCCGGCACCGTGACCCACAAGATGGGTATTCGCATCAAGCGACTCTACGAGCAGATGGCGGATCCCAAATACGTCATCTCGATGGGTAGCTGCGCCAATAATGGCGGTCCCTATTGGCAGTACGGCTACCACGTCGTCAAGGGAGTGGACGAGATCATTCCGGTGGACGTATACGTTCCGGGTTGTCCTCCCCGGCCGGAAGCGCTTCTTTACGGAGTGATGGCGCTTCAGGACATCATCCGCGAGCGCTCGCTAATGGATGACGTGCGCGAAGGGCGCCAGAAGCCGCCCGCCGTGGAGGTGCCCGTTTGAGCCTCGACGCCGCGGCCGTTCAGCAGAAAGTCGAAGCGAAGTTCCCGGGAAAGATCAATCGAGCGGAGCTCGAGGTCAAGGACCCTTATTTCGTCATCGACAAAGACGCTATCGTCGACGTCGCGACCTATCTTCGGGACGAGCCCGAGTTAGCGTTCGAGATGCTTCACTGTCATTCGGCCGTCGATTATCTCGGCGCGAAGGACCAGGAAGACCGCATCGAGGTTGTCCTGCATCTGACTTCGTTGAAGCACCGGCACTGGATTGTGCTGAAAATCGAGCTTCCCCGGGACAACCCAAAGATGCACACGCTCGAGGGGGTCTGGCCGACGGCCAACTGGCACGAGCGCGAAGCCTATGACCTCTTCGGGATCGAGTTCGAGGGTCATAGCGATTTCCGCCGCATCTTCCTTCCGGAAGATTGGGCCGGACACCCGCTTCGCAAAGACTGGGAATGGCCTGACGAGTGGCACGGCATCAAGGTGAAGCCGGGTGAGAAGTTTGCCGACAGAGCCCAAGGTGGCGAAGCGATCGGCATCGGGCCGTTTGATTGAGTTCTGAGGCTTGAGCATGAGCACGCAACCACAGTACAAGGATCTGGAGCCGGACGAGGCCTACGCATTCAAGCTCGAGGATCTCGAAGAAGACGAGATGATCCTCAACATGGGCCCGCAGCATCCGTCGACTCACGGCGTGTTACGGATCGAGCTCAAGACCGACGGCGAAGTCGTCAAGGATGCGCAGCCGCATATCGGCTATCTCCACCGAAACTTCGAAAAGCACGCCGAGAACATCGACTATCAAGGCGTCATCCCATTCACCGATCGACTCGATTATGTCGGCTCGATGGGCAACAGCTTGAGCTACGCCACCGCCGGCGAAAAGCTCATGGAGATCGAGGTCAACGACCGAGTCAAATCGATCCGGGTCCTCACCGCCGAGCTTCAGCGGATCGCTTCCCATCTTCTCGCTCTCGGAACCTACGGGTTGGATATCGGCGCGTTCACGCCGTTTCTGCACTCCTTCCGCGAGCGCGAGAAAATCCTCGACCTCTTCGAGTGGCTGTGCGGCGCCCGGCTTCTCTACAACTTCAACTGGATCGGCGGCGTTTCGCACGATTTGCCCGACCAGTGGACCGACAGGGTCAAGATTTTTCTCGACCAGTTCGAGCCCGTCATCGACGAGCTCCACAATCTTCTGAGCTACAACAAGATTTTCACGAAACGCACGGCGACCGTCGGCATCATCCCGCCCGAATTGGCCATTGGCTACGCGCTCACGGGGCCGAACTTGAGGGGCTCCGGCATCAAGTGGGACACCCGCAAAGAAGATCCTTATTGCGGGTACGAGAACTACGAGTTCGACGTTCCCGTTGGGCAGGGCCGCTTCGGGCCAATTGGTTCCTGCTGGGATCGGTACTACGTCCGTGTCGAAGAGATGCGGCAAAGCGTGCGTATCTTGCGACAGGCGGTCGATAAGCTCCCGGCGGAGGGCGACGTGCACGAGACCGTCCCGAAGCGGGTCAAGCCGAAGCCGGGTGAAGTTTATGCCCGTACGGAAGCGCCGCGCGGTGAGCTCGGCTTTTACATCGTGAGTGACGGCGGGCTCATCCCAATGCGCGTGAAAGCCCGCTCACCCTGTTTCGTGGCCATGAGCATTTTTCGCGAGATCGCGAAAGGCGAGATGATCGCGGACATGATCGCGATCATTGGAAGCCTCGATATCGTCCTTGGGGAGATCGATCGCTAATGGGTCTACAACGCCCCGCACTCGAAGCCAAGATCTCGAACCTTCTTTCGATCCCCGTTGTTGCGGGGGCGGCAGGCGCTCTCGTATTGTTCGCGCTCCTGCCGAAGATCGCGGAGCTCATCGGCGAGCAGCTCTCGGCCAATCTTTCGCCCACGATGGCTAAACTGGCCGCGACCACCATCGGAGTCCTCGCCGTCGTCTTTCTGATCACGCAGCTACCCATCTTTCTCATTTGGTGGGAGCGTAAGATCGCGGCCCACATCCAGGATCGTCTCGGTCCGATGCGGGTCGGCTGGCACGGCGTCTTGCAGAGCTTTGCCGATGGGATGAAGCTTCTCTTCAAAGAAGACATCATCGCGGATGGAGCGGATCGCTTTCTCTTCAAGCTCGCACCTTTTCTCGTCGTCATGGGCGCGTTCTCTGCCTTTGCCGTGCTGCCTTGGGCGGACGGGCTCGTTATCTCCGACCTGAATATCGGTGTTTTGTACGTCATCGCGATCACTTCGTTCGGCGCGATCGGCATTCTGATGGCCGGCTGGGCCTCGAACAACAAATACGCGCTCTATGGCGGCATGCGCTCGGCGGCGCAGATGGTGAGCTACGAGATCCCGACGGCCATCATCATCCTCTCCGTCGTCGTCCAGGTGGGAAGCTTGAACCTCCAGGACATCATAGCGGCGCAACAAGGTGGTATCGGAGACTTCCAAAACTGGTTCCTCTTCCGCGCCTTTCCGTTGAACGTTGTCGGATTCGTCTTGTTCTTCATCTGCGGGCTCGCGGAGACGAACCGCAACCCTTTCGATATCCCCGAGGCGGAATCCGAGCTCGTCGCCGGCTACCACACGGAATATAGCGGCATGCGCTTCGCGCTCTTTTTTCTCGCGGAGTACGGCGCCATGTTCTTCGTCGCCGGTGTCACCGTCGTGCTCTTTCTCGGAGGCTGGTCCGGGCCGTTCTTTAGCGGGCCTCTCGTGTTTTTCTTCAAAGTCCTCGCTATCGTTTTCGTTCAGATGTGGATTCGGTGGACGCTCCCGAGGCTTCGCGTGGATCAGCTGATGGCGCTTTGCTGGAAATATTTGATCCCCATCGCTTTCGTGATCTTGATGGGCACCGCTCTGCAGCAAGTTTTGAGAGGCTAGTCGATGAAAGAATATTTCCTGGATCTCTGGGACGCCGTGAGCAGTACGGTCACGGGCATGATCATTACGCTCAGACATCTGTTCATGGTCAACGAGACCCAGCAATATCTATCCGAAGAAAAACCCGAGACCCGCTGGAACTCGGTCATCGTGCCCGAAGGTCTGTTGCAGGACCGCTCGCGCATGCGGCTCTATGTAAAGATGGAAGACTGCATCGGGTGCCTGCAGTGCGAGAAAGCCTGCCCGGTGGACTGCATCACCATCACTACGGAAAAGCGGAAGAAGACGGAGCTTCCGATTTTTGCGTCCAACGGCCAAGGGATCAAACAGAGGGTCGTGCAGTTCGATATCGACATGTCGCTCTGCTGCTATTGCAGCCTTTGCGTCTATCCATGTCCCACCGATTGTATCGTCATGACGCCCGAATACGAGTTCGCCGAGAGGGACAAGACCAACTTTCTCTACCGCTTCGCGAAGGACAAACCCACGCCTCCGGCGCCTCCGGACGAAAAGAAGGAGGCTGAGCCGGTCGCGGCAGGTTGACGACATTATGGAAGACCTAGCACCCAAAATCATTTTCTGGGTTTTTGCCGCGCTCATGCTGGGCTCGGCGCTCTTCGTTGTCGCCGGGAATAACCTCGTGCGCTCCGCCTTCGCGCTACTCGCGACCTTTTTCAGCGTCGCGGCGTTCTACGTGCTGCTCGGCGCCGATTTTCTCGCGGGCGCGCAGGTTCTCGTCTATGTCGGCGGCATCCTGACGCTCATTATTTTCGGCGTCATGTTGACCAATCGGATTTACAGCTTGGAGTTGAACACGCCGAAGTTTCAAGTTGTGCCGGGCGCGCTCGTTTCCGCGGCCGTTTTCGCGATTCTCGTGTCCGTTATTCGCGTGACGCCTTGGAAGCAAGCGTCGATTGTCGAGGAAGGACCGACAACGGCCAGGATCGGCCAAGCGCTCATGAACCAATATGTGCTCCCTTTCGAGGTGGCCTCAGTGCTTCTTTTGGTAGCACTTCTCGGCGCGGCCATGCTCGTGCGACGGAGGACGGACCTGTGATTCCTCTCGAGTACTTCCTCATCGTGGCGGCGGCTCTTTTTTCGCTGGGTTTGTTCGGCATGCTTACGCGCAAGAATGCCGTCAACGTATTGATGTCCATCGAGCTCATCTTCAACTCGGCGAACATCAACCTGGTCGCCTTCTCTCGATTCGTTACGGGTGATACCGAGGGACAGGTCTTTGCGCTCCTCGTGATCGCGATTGCCGCCTGCGAAGCCGCTGTGGCGCTCGCGATCGTGATGTCTCTCTATCGCATCACCAAGGGCGTGAACCTTCCGGATGCTTCGGTATTGAAAGGATAGGACGTGGATCGCCTCGATGCCGTCTCCAGTCTAAAATATTTCGTTCCAGAGGTCGTGCTGGTCTTCACGCTCATGGCCGTCCTCGTCGCGGACTTGATCTCGAAGAATCGGGCCACTTGGGAGCGGCGCCTGGTGATCGTATTGCCGTCGCTCTTTGGGCTCTTTGTCGCGCTCTATTACGCGATTCGGGCGCCCGAAGCCGCGCCCATGGCCTTGTTCAGCAATATGGTTGCCTATGATGGATTCGGCAATCTTCTGCGCATTCTGTTCATCGTCACCTCCATCATCATCCTGCTCTTCACGATCGAGTCCCGCGAGCTTCGCTCGGTCCATCACGGTGAGCTCTTGGTGTTGCTGCTCACGGTCACGGTGGCGCTCATCTGGATGGCGAACTCCATCAACTTGCTCATGATTTTCCTGGCGCTCGAGACGGTGTCGGTCGCCTCCTACATCATGGTCGGGTATCTCAAGACCGATCGGCTGTCGAACGAAGCGTCGCTCAAATACATTCTGTTCGGAGCGGTGTCGACGGGAACGATGCTCTTCGGGATGTCGCTCCTCTACGGTCTTACCGGGAGTCTCGACCTCTTCGAGATCCGCGCGGCGCTCATGAGCGAGCAAGCGGTCGCGAGCTCGGGACCCGCGCTCATGGTGATCATCGTGCTCGTGCTCGCTGGTATCGGCTTCAAAATGGCGACGGTGCCGTTCCACTTTTGGTGTCCGGACGTCTATACGGGCGCTCCGACACCGGTGACGGCGCTGCTGTCGGTCGGGCCGAAAGTGGCGGGCTTCGCCGTCCTCGTCCGCTTTTTCTATGGCGGCATGGCTTCGCCGAGCGGACCGGCTGGCGAAGGAACTTGGACGATGGTCGGAAGCGTCGACTGGCAAACGATCTTGATGGGTATCTCCATTCTCACCATGACGCTCGGGAATATTGCCGCCTTGCTTCAAACCAATCTGAAGAGGCTTCTCGCCTATTCGAGCATCGCTCATGCCGGCTACATCATGATGGGCGCGGTCGCGCTTTCCGATCGCGGCATCAAAGCCATGCTCGCTTATGTAGTCGTTTACTTGTTCATGAATCTCGGCGCCTTCCTCGTTATCATCGTCGTCCATAACAGCACCGGTAGCTTCGACATTAAAGACTACGCGGGTATCTGGCGCCGTTCGCCCATACTGACGATCGTCATGGGAGTCTTTCTCTTCTCCTTGATGGGCATCCCCCCCTTCGCCGGCTTCCTCGCGAAGTGGTATGTCTTCGCCGCCGTGATCCGCGCCGGTTTCTTGTGGTTGGCCGTCATCGGCGTCCTGAACAGCGCGATTGGCGCCTTCTACTACATCAAGATATTGAAAACCATGTTCATCGAAGGATCCGATACGCCGGAGGCTTCGTCGCCACTCGAGCTCCATCCCATATACACGGTTTTGCTTTTCGTTCTCGTCGTGCCTAATATTATTTGCCTGCTGTTGTGGGGCTATTGGGACCGCGTGACGGAGTATTCCCAGAAACTTCTCGACGTGATGTGAATTTTGATTTGAAGGAGGAAAGCTAGATGTCTTACTACATCGCCGAGCCCTGCATCGGTACGAAAGACACCGCTTGTGTTGAAGTATGCCCGGTAGATTGCATCCACCCGACGAAGGACGAAGACAACTTCGAAGAGGCCAAGCAGCTCTACATCGAACCGGAAGTTTGCATCGACTGCGGCGCCTGCGAGCCTGTTTGCCCCGTGACGGCGATCTTCCCCGAGGAAGAGCTTCCCGATAAGTGGAACGAATACATCGCGATCAACACAGACTATTACGCTTGATCTAGAATTCTGTCCCCCCGACAGGGGTACCGGGCCTGAAAGGAAAGAGCTCAGGCATCCCGGGATTGAAGGTCGGCTCTGTCTCGACCCGCGTCACCATCATCCCAGCAAGGGTATTGAAGAACAGCTCCCGTCCGTTGGGTGACCACAGTGGATCGAACCCATGGTCAGTCGACACCTGCCATTTGCCATCGTTGACGTTGGGAAAAGGACGCACGTAGATCTGTCCCCCACCCGACTCAACGGAGCCATAGGCGATCCAGCGCCCGTCTGGACTCATGGCTGGGTTCTTCCCCGTATCGATAACGAGCTCCGAGGTGCGGTCGCCCTCCAGGTTCACAACACCAATAGCGCCCGCTGATGATTCCGGAACTCCAGCGCCCTGGTCAAAGACCAGCCGGCCATCCGCCGACCAACCGTAGGGCCGAGGGGCGTTTGGATGCTCTAGCAGCCGTTCCACCTCACCCGTACCGTCCGCCGCCTTCCAAAACAGCCCACCGCCCTCACGCAGCGACTGAAACACGACACGCGACCCATCTGGGCTCCAAAGTGGGAAGCCGTCAAACGCCTCGTCGAACGTCAGCCGCGTCAGCGTGCCACGGGTCAGGTCGTAGATCCATATGTCGGCATTGCCGTCTCCGAGCGCGTGGACCGCCACCTTCGTGCCGTCCGGCGACACCCGCGCCCAGCGATACCTCCGGGGCTCAGCCCCGAGGGGTTTTACCTGACCCACACGATCCACCCACACCAGTTCGAACTGGTTTCCTCCTTCCGCACTCCCGGGGATATAGACCAGCGAGCCGGTGCTCGCCACGCTGAATTGCGCAGCCCCCGTCGCCCTCGCGCCAAAGCTCGGTAGAACGCCCTCGACGAGAGGCACCGGCCCGCCCGTCACCGTTCGCGCAGCCAGATCGAACGGGACGGCCATCATCACAGCGTCCAGGACGTAGACCAGATGGCCGGTCGGCACGTAGCGCCCAGCCCGGCCGCGATCGATCACCCGCCGCCGCTCGCCAGTTGCCACCGACTGCACGACGATCTGCGCCTCGTCCCACTCGCTTATGCCCTCGGGGCGCAGCGTGAACAGCACCCACTCACCGCCCGGCAGCATCTGAGGGCCATGGGCTAACTCCCCCTCGTTCAGCGCTATCAGCTGCTCGGGCGTGCCGCCGGCGCCCGGCACCAGCCAAATGCCGTCCGATCCCAGGCCGAACAGAATGGTGTCGTCTTCCCCCCAGCTGGCACCGAAGAGAATTTCGGCCTCACCCAATGTGACCGCAACCCCTCCGCTTCGGGCGACTTTCCGCAGCTGCCCCTGATGTTCGTAGCCAATCCACTCACCGTCGTGCGAGAAGAACGGACCGCGAGCACCGCCCTCAGTGCCCCGAACCGGAGTCGCCTCCATTTGGTCCATGGCTCGGAGGTAGAGCTGTTGGTTGGCGCTGAACACGAGTTGCGTGCCGTCCGGGGAGAGCGCCACGGCATGACGGCCGGTGCCGGTCATCGACACACCAGAGGGCAAGCTCAGCGAGAACCGCGCAACGGGCCGCCGGACTTCCGGTCTCAGGCTCCAAATCGCGACGCCCGTAATGAGCGCCAACAACGCAGCCACCGCCATGACGATCGAGGGGCGCCAGCCAACCGGCTGGGAGACAGTGCCCTGCGGAGTAGCCGTCGTCTCGAAAGTGCCCTCCATCGCGAGCCGCACGTCGCCGATGTCGCGCACGCGCCGTTTGGAGTCTTTCTCGAGGCAGCGACGAAGAAGGTCAAGCAACCGAAACGACACCCCGGCCGGAAGCGCCTTCCAGTCCGGCTCGAGCTTGATGACTGATGCAAGCACTTCGGAAACATCCTCGCCCGGAAATGCCTTTTGCCCCATCAGCATCTCGTAGAGCACGGCTCCGAAGGCAAAGATGTCCGTCCTCTTATCGACCTTCTTCCCCTTCGCCTGCTCGGGACTCATGTAAGCCGCCGTCCCGAGAATCACTCCAACTCGAGTCGCATCTCGTGTGAGCGTTGGTGACATCGAGCTATCAGCCTCAGGCGTTTCCTCCTGGAAGACTTTCGCCAAACCGTAGTCCAGAACCTTGATCTTGCCGTCCTCGGTCTGCTTGACGTTCGCCGGTTTCAGGTCTCTGTGAACAATGCCCTGTTCGTGCGCCTCCTCGAGTGCTTCGGCCATCTGCGTGGCGATGTCGAGAGCCTCTTCCAAAGGGATCGGACCGCCTGAGATTCGCTGGGCTAGGGTCTCCCCGGGAACGAGCTCGAGAACGAGGTAATGAATGTTCCCCGACTGCTCCAGGCCGTAGATAGAAGCGATGTTCGGGTGATTGAGAGACGCTAGAACCTTGGCCTCTCGCTTGAATCGAGCTAACCGTTCTTCGTTCTCGGCGAACTCCTCCGGCAAGACCTTGATCGCCACATCCCGGCCGAGCTTCCCGTCTCGTGCCCGATAGACCTCGCTTCGAGTAGGTAGGAGTCTCCCGGAGCTACAGGACGATGTTTGTTTTCTCTGTTTGCCGCCTGCTTTCGCGGCGGTGCCACTTTATCTCGTCCATACTCCAGTTGAACTCCTACCCCTCATAGAACCGGACAAGCGGATTTCCCATACATACGGCTCATCGGTCGGTCATTCAGCGAGCCTCCGCTCTACGACAAGGGTTCAGGTCTACGCGGATTCGCGACGTGGGCCATCCAACGTGAGTAAGAGCTTGGACGAAAGAGGACCACGTGTATGCCCGCCGCTGGCTCTTGCGGTTGAGCCAATGGAACAGGATGCGTTCGCTGCGGCGGACATAGTACCGGCATCGGTCCGAGTTATCCGTGATGGCGTAATAGCTCAGGTGGCCGACCACGCGGGAGCGGGCCAGCCGCAACATGTCACCTTTCCTCAGTACACTCCGGGCTTTGCGTGCCCAATCCGTGAACCGGCGCAAGCTTTGTCCCAGCTTCTTACGGCTGGTGCGGCGTTTGACCTTTTAATATCCCTCTCGCGTCTTCCCGCAGTAGTGCGTGAATCCTAGAAAGGTAAATTCCTTCGGCTTCTCGCCCCGCTTATACGCATTCTCACGGGCATAGCGCCCGAACTCGAGGCAGTGCGTTTTCTCCATCGCCAGCTTCAGGCCGAATCCTTCGAGGCGGTCTTCCAACTGGTGGCGAAAACTCTCTGCTTCGCCTTTGTACTGGAAGCAGGCAAGGAAGTCATCAGCAAATCGGAAGTAGTACGCTTCGCCTTGACATTGCCTGCGCACCCGTCGACTGAACCACACGTCCAGCACGTAGTGCAGGTAAATGTTCGACAGCAGTGGCGAAAGAATGGAGCCTTGGGGTCTCCCCTGATCAGTCGCATGGACCAGTCCATCCTCCAGGATGCCACTCTTCAGCATCCGCACGATCAGTCGGAGCACACGCTCGTCTCCTATTCGATGCTTCAGAAACTTCATCAGCCAGGCGTGATTGACCGTGTCAAAGAACGCTTTGATGTCGGCCTCCACCACTCGGTAGACTCGTTTCTGTTGCAGCGTCCGGCCGAGGGCATCCAAACATTGATGTGGGCTGCGCCCCGGACGGTAGCCATAGCTACTGTCTTCGAATACGGCTTCGTATGTGATTTATCAGGATCATGACCCCACTTGAGGGCGTGTTTTTCAGAAACATTCCCCACCCCTTTTTCAGAGACATGACCCCGGCAAAGGGGTGAGTTTTTCAGAAACATGACCCCACTTTTCGGAGTCATGACCCCACCCTTTGAGGCCGAGCTCGGCTGTGCGAACTTCTTGGAAACAAGGAGGTCGTATTGGCATACAGGGAGCACGGTATGTGGGAAATTGTGGATGTTCTGAAACGGCACCACCGGGGGGAGAGCCAGCGACGGATAGCAGCGGCCACCGGTCGTGGCCGGAAGACGATCCGCGCGTATATACGAGAGGCGAAGAAACTAGGCTGGTCGAAGGAGGTCCCGCCGGATGAGGCGCTGGCGTCGCGGGTGGCGCAGCGCCGCCAGCCGGGCCCGAGTTCGAGCGAGGCGTCTGCATCGGAAAAGGCGCTGCGCGGGCATCATGATCGCATCCAGCAATGGGTGGAAGGCTGCGAGGGAGAGAGGGTCCTGAAGCTGACCAAGGTCCATGAGCTATTGACCCGCGAGGGAGTCGACGTTTCTTACAGCTCGGTGTATCGCTACGCGGCGGCGCACTTCGGATGGGCTCGGCCCAAGCTGACGCTGCGCCGGGCGGAGGTTTCACCGGGTGAGCTCGCCGAAGTGGATTTTGGTCAACTCGGCAAGATCTACGACCCGGAGTCGGATCGGAATCGATTGGTCTGGGCGTTGCTCGTCACTCTTGGCTTCAGCCGCCACCAGTACGTTCACGTGAGTTTCTCTCAGAAGCTGGACGTCGTCATCGATGGACTGGAAGAGGCGTGGGAGTTTTTTGGCGGTGTGCCTTTGCGGGTCGTCGTCGACAACATGAAGACGGCAGTGGTGAAGTCGGACCGGTATGAGCCTATCTTTCAGCGCACTACGGAGCAGTATGCAGAGCATCGAGGCTTTGTCATCGACCCGGCAGTCGCGCGCCATCCGACGGGCAAGCCGATCGTCGAGAGAGGCGTGCAGTACGTTCGAGAGAGCTTTTTCCGCGGTGAGCAGTGGCTCGACCTGGCTCACGTCCAGCGGGAAGCTCGGCGTTGGTGCATGGAAGTCGCGGGCCGGCGTATTCACGGAACCACCCCCAAACGCCCTCTCGTCGTCTTCGAACAAGTCGAGCTTGCTTGCCTTCGGCCCGTGAAAGGGCCTCGATTCGATACGCCTCAGTGGGCCACCCCGACCGTTCATGACGACCACCACGTGAAGTTCCTCAAGGCCCTGTACTCGGTTCCCACGCACTATGTGGGAAAGCAAGTCACGGTCCGAGGCGACAAAGCGCTCGTACGCATCTACTACAAAAACGAGCTCATCAAAACCCACCCCAGAAAACCAGCCGGAGGAAGAGCGACCGACTACACAGACTATCCCCCAGAGCTCGAGGCCTACACCAGGCGCGACCCGGAGCGTATGGTGCGCCAAGCCAAGAAACTCGGCAACAACATCGGCCGTTTCATGAGCCTGCTCCTCAGCGGCGTCTTTCCATGGGCCAAGCTCCGACAGGCTCAGAAGCTCATGCGCTTGGCCGACAAGTACGGCCATGCTCGCGTGGAAACCGCTTGCCAGCGAGCGCTGGGCTTCGATCTCATCAATGTGCAAAGGGTGGAGCGCATTCTCAAGAATGCCATTGCGCCGTCGGACGAACCACCACAAACAGGAGAGCTCGTCTCAATGCCCCTGAGATTCCTTCGTCCCAACGAAAGTTTCTCTCATGAACCCAAACGAAAGGAGAATACAGATGGAGATCAAAAACTCACTGAAAACGATTCTGAAGCGGCTCAAGCTCTCGGGGATCCTTGCGACGCTGCCGGAGAGGATCGCCTACGCTCAAAAGACAAAACTGCCGAGTGAAGACTGAGGTGGACCCCATTCTCTGGACCAAAATGGGGGGTAGCTAAGGTGGAGCCTGCCGAGTTGAACACGTCGTGGTCATAGTCGTCATGTTGTTTCCCGAAGGCTCCTAGAAGGGAGCGTTCGGGAACACAGTTTATGGCAGATTGAAGATCTATTGTCCCACGTTCGATCCGGTGCCCCGACGGAGGGAGCGGACCCTTAAGAAAAGATGCGAAGCTTCCTTGTCCGCTCCCTCCGTCGGGGCACCGGATCGAACGTGGGACAATAGATCTTCAATCTGCCATAAACTGTGTTCCCGAACGCTCCCTTCTAGGAGCCTTCGGGAAACAACATGACGACTATGACCACGACGTGTTCAACTCGGCAGGCTCCACCTTAGCTACCCCCCATTTTGGTCCAGAGAATGGGGTCCACCTCATAGCCAGCCTTGCCAAACGGTCAGATACCGTTGAAACAACTGTGCTTTCGTCGCCTCTTAAGAGCCTCCTCTCCGCATAAAAATGGACTCTGCATTAAATCGACACGTCGACGAGTGGATTCCTTTGTTCGATGACCCGATTCTTGCCCAGAGCGCTCTTGACCGTTTGTCCCACAACGCCTACCAAGTCCAGATCGAAGGCGAAAGCTACAGGAAGGGACAACGTCCCGACCTCTTGGCCTCGAAACTCGAAAGTGTCCACCAACCCTGAAAAGGAGTGAATCTTGCGAATCCAACAACCGAAGCGCGAAAACAAGCCCCACCATCGCCCGACAACAGCCTCCCGTGGACCGGCCCATACCTGCGGTACCTCCCTCGGCGACGACATCCGGGCTGTCTCCGGGAGTCCCGCCGCATCCCGGCCGGCGGGATCTCCAGTCGCCCTACAGGCTCCTTCCGATCCCGCCGAGGTCTCTCTCTCATTCAACGTACTCATGCATGTTCATACAGAGGAACAACGACAGAGATCTATTACAGATCCGAGGAAGTTGTGGTATTGATTATCGGGTAGGCCTTTGACCCCGGGGGCATGTTTATGAAAAAGGTGGGGTCATGATTCTGAAAAATGACATCGTAGATGGGTTCCAGCGTCCGTTTCGTCGCTTCCTCAACAATCTTGTCTTCAAAATTGCTGATTCCTAGCGGTCCTCCCTTTTCGCTGCCTGGCTTCGGTACGTACGTACGACGTTTCGGCGATGGACGGTAGCCCATGCGCTTCAGACGCGACGATAGGTCCCGAAGGTTCTCTTCGAGTTGTTTGCCGTATTCCTCCTTCGTTACTCCATCGATCCCGCTCGCCTTGTGGGCAAGCAGTTTGTCGTAGCTGGCTCGCAGGTTGTCAATATCTGTGATGTGGTGATACAAGCTGGTGAACACCAGCTTGGGGTCTTTGAGGTGGACCCCATTCTCTGGACCAAAATGGGGGGTAGCTAAGGTGGAGCCTGCCGAGTTGAACACGTCGTGGTCATAGTCGTGATGTTGTTTCCCGAAGGCTCCTAGAAGGGATCGTTCGGGAACACAGTTTATGGCAGATTGAAAATCTGTGGACAGTTTGTTTTTCGCTGTAGCCATCATTGTGTCTAGCGGCAATTATTATTTCTCTTCAGCAACAAGTTAGAATTCCCGGGTACCTACCGGTCTTGCTCCGTCACTTATCAGCAAAGTGTCCCATGTTCGATCCGGGGCGCCCTTTCGCTGGTCCACCTGAATAGTGCAAAAATCGGGGTACCTGGGGTATGGGCCAAGCCGCGAGAGGGTCTCCTGCGGCGATTCTCGCATTCGTTTTGTGGACTCGTGGCAAGGTTCATTCCTTTTCCCGGCTTTCTACCGCCGTGGCCTCTTTGGCCTTGTTCTGCTTCGATTGCCCCAGTCGGTAACTGCCGACGTTGAGCTCCAGGATGATGCTGTGATGTACAAATCGGTCGATGGCCAATCATCTTCAAGCAACCTCGCCAAGCAGTCCATCGTAGAAGCTCGCGGGCGTTTGATAGCCTAACGCTTTGTGCGGGCGCTCGTCATTGAAGAAATCGAAGTAGCAAGCGATGCCCGCGCGAGCCATTTGCACGGTGTCGTAGGCGTACAGGTAGACCTCCTCGTACTTCAGCGAGCGCCAGAGCCGCTCCACGAAGATGTTGTCGATACAGCGACCTTTGCCATCCATGCTGATCTTGATCTCAAGAGCAAGCAATACACTGGTGAACTCCTCCGAGGTGAACTGAGAGCCCTGGTCCGTGTTGAATATCTCTGGGCAACCGTAGCGTGCCACAGCTTCGTTCAGAGCCTCCACGCAGAAGGTCGTCTCCAACGTGTTGGACAAGCGCCAGGCGAGCACCCGCCGCGAATACCAATCGATGACCGCCACCAGGTATACGAAGCCTCGCGCCATCGGGATGTATGTGATGTCGGCGGCCCACACCTGATTGATCCGAGAAACCGTCAGATTCCTCAGTAGATAAGGGTATACGGCGTGTTCCGGCGCTGGCTTGCTTGTGTTCGGCTTGGGCGCAGTGCTCTCGAGCCCCATCAACCGCATAAGACGCTGCACGCGCTTGCGGTTGACGGCCGACCCCTCCGCTTTGAGTGTCTGTGTCATCATGCGGCTGCCGAAAAATGGATGCTTCAGATGTAGCTCGTCCATCCGACGCATCAATGCGAGTTGCTCGCCATCCGGCTCGACAGGTTCGTAGTATAGGCTCGACCGATTCACGCCGAGCAGCTCGCACTGCCAGCGCATCGACAGCGGAGCGTTGGGTTCGACCAACTCCCGCCGGGGCGTCATCGCAATCGACCGAGCCCGTGTGATAAAAAATCGCGCTCCATCGTCAGCTCCCCGATTTTCTGAAGCAGTTCGGCCTCGCGCATCGAGGCATCGCCTCCGCCCACCTCTTCGGTCTCGAAAGCACGCGTGACGTTCTCCAAAAGCTGCCGCTTCCATTTGTAGATCTGGTTCGCGTGAACCTTGTGCCGGCGGGATAGTTCCGCCACTGTCTCCTGCTCGCGTAGTACCGCCAATGCAACTTTCGCCTTGAAAACAGGGCTGTGCTTCGTACGATTTTTCTTCACTTTTCTCTGCTCCTTTTTTTATTGAGCAGGCTTGTTTTACCACCTTAACCCCTGGTCTTAAAAATGGGGTCCACTTCACTTTGAGAGCCTTTTCGCCTATCCGTGTCAGGTTTGTGCCCACCGGTTTGTCACTCCTTGCATAGCGTCGATGTTTCTCCTTTCACGGTCAACCTTCCGTGGGGACCTTCGCTCGGCGGTCATTAGTCGCTTCATCGCTAGGCCATTGCGGCACTCCGGTCCCCATCACTTGCGACGCGGCCATCCCGTCACCCTCTTTTTACATTGGGCCCGGTACTCGGGCATGGTGCGGTCGATGGCCCAAGAGCCTAGGTAACGTCGCTCGCCTGGTTACTTGCCTGTCTTTGGGCAGCTCGATGCTGTCAGCCCTCTGTGCCAACATCCCTGAGACACTTCGCCCCTTGAAATTAGTGTAGAGGGTGGAGGAGGATCAACGCATGAGTATGTTGGTAGAGAGAGAGACCTCGGCGGGATCGGAGGGAGCCCGTAGGGCGACTGGAACTATCCGCAGCTTGTACTCCGCGGTAAAGCGTCGACGCTTCGCTTGCTCGCTCACTTCCGGATCCGGGACCCCCGCCGCATCGCGGCCGGCGGGATCTGAGACTGAGCGCGAGGAAGTCCTCGGGGCCTTGCACTGTGAGCGGTTCGTCGACAAGGCGCCCGCCCAGGTGTGGGCCACGCTTCTGGACGAGGGAACCTACCTCTGCTCGATTCGCACGATGTATCGGATTTTGGTGGAGCACGGCGAGGTCCGAGCGCCGGAACCAACGGCGCCATCCGAACTACACCAAGCCGGAGCTGTTGGCCGAAGCGCCGAACCAGGTTTGGTCGTGGGATATTACGAAGCTTCGTGGCCCCGTCAAGTGGACCTACTACTACCTCTACGTCATCCTCGACATCTTCTCCCGCTACGTGGTTGGCTGGATGCTGGCTCACCGAGAAAGTGCCGCGCTCGCCCAACGCCTCATCGCCGAGAGCTGTCGCAAGCAGGACATTGAACCCGACCAGCTCACCCTTCACGCGGACCGTGGCAGCTCGATGAGGAGCAAGCCCGTGGGTCTGCTCCTGGCTGACCTCGGAGTTACCAAGACCCACTCCAGGCCTTACGTCTCGAACGACAATCCCTACTCCGAGTCTCAGTTCAAGACGATGAAGTACTGTCCTCAGTTTCCGAGCCGCTTTTGATACATCCTCCCCGGCGCATCATAAAGGCTTTCGGGCGCGTTTTCCCCCTCGCGCACAAGGGTCCATATATCCCAATCATCGCCGCCGCGTACGACCATGAAGGAAAGTGTCCGCCCGTCGGGAGACCAGGAGCCCGCCCGATGGACGTCCCTTCGTCCGCAGTGGTCAGCCGCTCGGCGACGCCGCTACCATTCGCTGGTTTCCAGTACAGGCTCATCGTCCCGCCGCGGTCAGAGGCAAACGTCACGTACCGGCTGTCCGGAGTCCAAATGGGACGCCGATTATCGCCCTCGAACGTGAGCTGCTGGATCGCTTCGTCGCCCGAGAGGTCGTAGACCCAAACGACGCCGACGCCATCGTCGCCTGTGGTTTCAACGGCGAGCTTCCGGACGTCCGGGGAGACCCGCGGGCTCCTGTACGGAGCGGGCTGAGCGTTCAACGGCGCGATCGCGCCGTCGTGGTCGACGAGCGCCAGAATCCGCTGGTTCGAGCCCGTGTCGGTTCCGGCAACATAGACGAGAGCGCCCGAGCCTGAGGCGGAAAACGCGTAGTTCGCGCTGGCTGTGGTGTTCTGAGACCTGATAGCACGCTGAACACCTTCGGTGATGGGGACCGGCCCTCCGGTTACCATGTCTCCCGCCGCTTGCCAGCGCTTCTTGGGCTCTTTCTCGAAACACCGCTCGAGCAGCTCCCGAACCCTGGGATGCAGGTTTGCCGGCAAAGCATTTGCGTCCGGTTCGCGGTTGATGATCGACGCCAGAATTCTCCGCGGCCAGCTCTCCCTGAAACGCACGCCGTCCCGTCAACATCTCGAACAAAACGCAGCCGAACGAGAACAGATCGCTTCGTGTGTCGACCGGGATGCCCCTTGGCCTGCTCGGGGCTCATGTAGGCCGCGGTGCCAAGGATCACTCCGATCTGCGTGCCTTTTCGGGTGAGCGTCGGCGACTGCGATAGCTCGGAGTCGGCTCGACCCGTTGCCTCACCCTCGAGCGCTTTCGCAAGGCCATAATCAAGCACCTTCACCGTGCCGTCTTGCCTGATCTTCACGTTCGCCGGTTTCACGTCACGATGGATGACACCGGCCTCGTGGCCCGCTTCGAGAGCCTCGGCCATCTGCCGCGCGATGGGGAGCGCTTCCTCGATCGGAATCGGTCCTTCAGCGATGCGCTCGGCGAGCGTCGGACCTTCGACGAGCTCGAGAACGAGCGCCTTCACGCCGTCCGATTCTTCCAGACCGTAAATGCTCGCGATGTTCGGATGGTTCAGCGACGCGAGGAGCTTGGCCTCGCGCTCGAACCGCGCCAGGCGCTCTTTGTCTCTCGCGAACTCTTCGGGAAGAACCTTGATCGCTACGTCGCGGGCGAGCTTCCCATCGCGTGCCCGATAGACCTCGCTTCGAGTAGGTAGGAGTCTCCCGGAGCTACAGGACGATGTTTGTTTTCTCTGTTTGCCGCCTGCTTTCGCGGCGGTGCCACTTTATCTCGTCCATACTCCAGTTGAACTCCTACCCCTCATAGAACCGGACAAGCGGATTTCCCATACATACGGCTCATCGGTCGGTCATTCAGCGAGCCTCCGCTCTACGACAAGGGTTCAGGTCTACGCGGATTCGCGACGTGGGCCATCCAACGTGAGTAAGAGCTTGGACGAAAGAGGACCACGTGTATGCCCGCCGCTGGCTCTTGCGGTTGAGCCAATGGAACAGGATGCGTTCGCTGCGGCGGACATAGTACCGGCATCGGTCCGAGTTATCCGTGCCCTCTGTGCCTATGATGATGAGACACCTGGCCTGGTAGAAATTAGACTCTAAAGAGGGCGAGGAGGTAGCGTGAAGGATGAAGGTTCCAGAGAGGGAGAGAGACGGGATGGGCCCAGGGGATGCGAATTTTGGAGAGGAACTGGAGGGGAGTTCAGTCTCACGTAGTGAGACTGAACGTAGCGGAGGGGCCTCTCCAAAATTCGCGGCGTCGTCGGTTGGTGGCCTGGCCTCCGGCGGAGCGGCACCCGACCCGGAGGTGACGGACAAGCCGAAACGTCGCCGGTTCACGGTGGAGTACAAACTCTCGCTGCTCAAGAAGGCAGATGCCTACCGTCACCAGCCGGGAAAGGTCGGAGCGCTGTTGCGTCGCGAGGGCGTGTATTCGTCCACGCTGTCGCAATGGCGCCGTCAGAGGGAGGAAGGGACGCTGTCAGCGCTGAAGCCAAAAAGGCGAGGCCGCAAAATCCAAGAGGTTAATCCTCTGGCGGGACGGGTCACGGAGCTCGAGCGTGAGGTGCAGCAGTTGCAAGGCAAGCTCCGGCAGGCCGAGACGATCATCGATGTCCAAAAAAAACTTTGCGAGCTCGTGTGAGTTCGGATGAGTCGCCTGGAGAGTTGAAGCAGCGAATGATGACGGCGGCTCAAGAGCTATCTCGCAAGGTAGGGGTCCGTGCGGCCTGTGAGGCGCTGGAGGTTTCGCCGGCGACGTTCTATCGTCGCCGGCAGTCCTCCAGCGCTTCGAAGCCGTCATCTGGCCGAGCGTCATCACCGCGAGCCCTGGCGCCGAAGGAGCGCCAGACGGTGCACGACACCTTGAACTCGGAGCGATTCGTGGACCAGGCCCCTACGGAGGTCTACGCGACGCTGCTGGACACGGGTAAGTACCTGTGCTCGGTGCGCACCATGTATCGCATCCTCGAGGAGCATGCCGAGCTGCGAGAGCGGCGCGATCAGCTCCGCCACCCGAACTACGAAAAGCCGGTCCTTCTGGCGACGGGACCCAACCAGGTTTGGTCCTGGGACATCACGAAGCTTCTCGGTCCCATGAAGTGGGTGTACTTCCACCTGTACGTGATCCTGGACATTTTTAGCCGCTACGTCGTGGGGTGGATGCTCGCCGAGCGAGAGAGTGCGGAGCTTGCGAAGCGTCTCATCAAAGAGACCTGTTCGAAGCAGGGTATCGTTGCAGAACAGCTGACGCTTCACGCCGACCGCGGCACGTCGATGAAATCCAAGCCGCTAGCGATGCTCCTGTCGGACCTCGGGGTGACGAAGACCCACAGCCGCCCCCAAGTTTCCAACGACAATCCTTACTCGGAGAGTCAGTTCAAGACGCTCAAATACCGTCCCGAGTTCCCCAAGCGGTTCGGTTCGATCCAACACGCTCGTGACGTTTGTAGAGATCTGTTCGGCTGGTACAACACCGAACACTACCACTCCGGCATCGGTCTACTTACACCTGAGTCGGTGCACTACGGCCGGGCGGCGATGATCGTCGAAGGTCGCCGGCAGGTGCTCTTGGACTTCTTCGGAGCCCATCCGGAGCGTTTTGTGAATGGAGCGCCGAAACCGCACGAAATACCCTCAGCGGCGTGGATCAATCCGCCGACGACGAAAACGACGCATCAGATTGGCGCACAAGCCGTGTCCGAGGCCTCGGACGACCTCCAGGTACCCCTCATTTGCAACATTTACGGGGAACCCGTTGTCTCCAACTCGGCCGCCTCAGTGACCCGCACGCAACACAACCACGCGCAAACTCAGGGAAACCCGGCGTGACGGTTCGTCCGCCGTCCGCCGCCCATGGGTCTCTTCACGGACGGCGACACATAAGCGGTTGCTCACTAAATACACGATCTCGGTGTCTCAAAATCATTGACAATTACCGTGATGGCGTAATAGCTCAGGTGGCCGACCACGCGGGAGCGGGCCAGCCGCAACATGTCACCTTTCCTCAGTACACTCCGGGCTTTGCGTGCCCAATCCGTGAACCGGCGCAAGCTTTGTCCCAGCTTCTTACGGCTGGTGCGGCGTTTGACCTTGTAATATCCCTCTCGCGTCTTCCCGCAGTAGTGCGTGAATCCTAGAAAGGTAAATTCCTTCGGCTTCTCGCCCCGCTTATACGCATTCTCACGGGCATAGCGCCCGAACTCGAGGCAGTGCGTTTTCTCCATCGCCAGCTTCAGGCCGAATCCTTCGAAGCGGTCTTCCAACTGGTGGCGAAAACTCTCTGCTTCGCCTTTGTACTGGAAGCAGGCAAGGAAGTCATCAGCAAATCGGAAGTAGTACGCTTCGCCTTGACATTGCCTGCGCACCCGTCGACTGAACCACACGTCCAGCACGTAGTGCAGGTAAATGTTCGACAGCAGTGGCGAAAGAATGGAGCCTTGGGGTGTCCCCTGATCAGTCGCATGGACCAGTCCATCCTCCAGGATGCCACTCTTCAGCATCCGCACGATCAGTCGGAGCACACGCTCGTCTCCTATTCGATGCTTCAGAAACTTCATCAGCCAGGCGTGATTGACCGTGTCAAAGAACGCTTTGATGTCGGCCTTCACCACTCGGTAGACTCGTTTCTGTTGCAGCGTCCGGCCGAGGGCATCCAAACATTGATGTGGGCTGCGCCCCGGACGGTAGCCATAGCTACTGTCTTCGAATACGGCTTCGTAGATGGGTTCCAGCGTCCGTTTCGTCGCTTCCTCAACAATCTTGTCTTCAAAATTGCTGATTCCTAGCGGTCCTCCCTTTTCGCTGCCTGGCTTCGGTACGTACGTACGACGTTTCGGCGATGGACGGTAGCCCATGCGCTTCAGACGCGACGATAGGTCCCGAAGGTTCTCTTCGAGTTGTTTGCCGTATTCCTCCTTCGTTACTCCATCGATCCCGCTCGCCTTGTGGGCAAGCAGTTTGTCGTAGCTGGCTCGCAGGTTGTCAATATCTGTGATGTGGTGATACAAGCTGGTGAACACCAGCTTGGGGTCTTTGCGAGCCTTTTCGCCTATCCGTGTCAGGTTTGTGCCCACCGGTTTGTCACTCCTTGCATAGCGTCGATGTTTCTCCTTTCACGGTCAACCTTCCGTGGGGACCTTCGCTCGGCGGTCATTAGTCGCTTCATCGCTAGGCCATTGCGGCACTCCGGTCCCCATCACTTGCGACGCGGCCATCCCGTCACCCTCTTTTTACATTGGGCCCGGTACTCGGGCATGGTGCGGGCGATGGCCCAAGAGCCTAGGTAACGTCGCTCGCCTGGTTACTTGCCTGTCTTTGGGCAGCTCGATGCTGTCTGGGACCCCGGGGTGTCGGCTTCGCACTCGTCTTTAACGCGCTCACCGCTTGGCCTGCGCCCGCATGGAAAGGATCGGCACGTTCCCAATATTCAAGGTTCTCGGGGCTTTGTGTCAGATTCAGGGCAACACCCTTCACCTCGCTGCTCTCGTTTGTCCTCCCTCTTGCTTTCGCTTTCAGTCGTTACACTACTGAGCGGCTGACTAGGCCTTACTCAGGGGGGCCTACCCGCTACTGCGGGCTCCCCCTAGACAGGCAACCATTGCCAGGTTGCCCCATGCCGCCTTTGCCAATGAGTTCCAGTACCTCATAATGGGCGAGTTTGTGACCGGGTGAGAGTGACATTCCAGGGCGACGATGTTACGACAATGGTGGGTAGTGGGCAACCAGGGAGCGTCGCGATCGTCGAGTTCGTCGGTCTATTTTGTCGGTGGGGACCGGGCAACCGGCTTAAGGGACATGACGCACCACCTCACGGCAAATCTACCGTTCCGTTTTTGAAAGATCAAATGCCCATGATTTTGAGATGCCCGTACCAACGCGTACCTGTTGTCACGGAGCGCGAATCAGGACATCATCTGTTCAGTGAATATCTATCTGGAGCTTACAGAGGCGTTCAGCAAAGGCGCGCTGCGGGCGATCATCTGCAGCGGCCAGGCAGTCGTCCTGCACCGATTGGCCATTATGAGCAAAGATGGAGATTGGATTCTTCGTGAAGACAAAAGCGCTCTCGAACACGTTCTTTCGGTCCTCGACGCTCGCGGCGCTCGCTATCGCTATGGCGCGCCGCTCGACGTTCGATGGATGGCCGGAGGCTGGAGCTCTCATTTAGAGTTTCGCGATGACCCGTTACGCATCCGCACGGATTTCTTCACACGACCACCACGCATTTCTGCAGCCGACCTGGCGCGGATCTGGAAAGAACAAGCCGGGCGTGAGATTCCCTTTCTCGATCCTCCAGCGCTCGCGGAGATGAAGAAAACAAACCGAGAGCGCGACTACGCGGTCATAGGAGAGTTGGCCCGTCTGATGGAGGATGCCGAGCTTCAGCTACGCTACTCCAGGAGCGCTCGTGACTTGCTGAAGCTCGCAGAAAAATCCCCGGATCTGGTGGAGAAGCTTCTCGTCGAACGCCCGATTCTTTCGTCGATTTCCGAAGGACGCCAGCCACTCGAGGCAGCGCTCGACCGCGAACGGCGGGACTCGATACGCAGCCATGAGGTGAGGCTTTCGTCTTACGCGGCTGCGGCCGCTCGATGGCACGAGCTCTGGCCGAGCGTCGCGGCAGAAATAGCCGGGCTTTCGCTCACGAAGGCGCACGCGGTGATTGTCGAGCGCGCCTCAACGGTTCTTCCGACGTCGGTGGAAATTCCTAAGCGGAGTCTTAGCGTGAACGAGATCCGCGACGAGTTTCTCAGCGAGGAGGACCTGGCTCTCGAGGACCTTACCGACGAACAACTCGTCGCCTATTGGAATCTCTGGCTTCTTCAGGCTCAGGCGACCAACGACTTGGACGAGAAGACCTACTCACACGGCGTATTCGCCCTCGAGATCGAGCCGACCTAGCCGAGCTTCTGGATCGCGGCTTCGGCACCACCTCGCACGGGACTGGTTCTATCCGACGATCCATAGCCAGCCCACACCGTAAGTGACCATGGCGGACGCGACATAGAGCACCGGTGACGCCGCCCGCGATGGAATGTCACGGAACCACGGAAACAGTGTCGTCGACACCACGGCAGTGCCTACATAGCCAAACGCGAGAATCACACCAAGCACCAGCCAACCGAGAGAGTCTTCAATGGCGTAGGTGCTGAACATTAGAGCTATCGAGACGGCGAGTCCCAAACCTGCCACGATTCCCATCACTAGCAAACGCTTTCCGTGTTGTTTCCATGTTCTCATGCCATCCTCCTGAGAGCGTGTACTTCACGATCCGTGCCCATTGGTATCTCGTGTTGGCCGGGGTTTCAGAGCCCAGTGCATGGGGTCGACTGCGGTTGGTGCTGCTTTCGCAGTGCGGTTCGGCCCCGATGGGGTGGCGGGAAGACGTAGGGATTGCGAAAGATCTGAGCCAGCTCGACTTGGGCGATGTTGCCACTGACCTCCGCGTGAACGTCAGTGTGCTCCGGAGGAAATTGAAGCACCGCGCCTTCGCGCTCGACCCGACCTAGCCGAGCTTCTGGATCACGGCTTCGGCATAGTCCTGGGTCGAGGCTTGTCCACCGAGATCGGGCGTCCGCACCTCACCTTCTTCTAACACCGCGAAGATCGCCTTCAAGATCGCGTCGGCGGCTTCGTTCTCGCCGAGGTGGCGGAGCATGAGCACGCCCGAGAACGTGAGCGCGGTCGGGTTCGCGACCCCTTTCCCCGCGATATCGGGTGCTGAGCCGTGGACGGCTTCGAAAACCGCAGCGTCTAGCCCGATATTCGCCGCGGGGACCATGCCGAGACCACCCACGAGTCCGGCGCACAGATCAGAGACGATGTCGCCGTAGAGATTAGAAAGCAGCAAGACGTCGAACTGATGCGGGTTCAAGACGAGGTTGTCGACGATCTTGTCGTCGAACTCGATGTCGGGATATTCCTCGGCGACCGCACGCGCGCTGTCGAGGAAGAGCCCATCGGTGAGCTTCATGATGTTGGCTTTGTGGACGGCCGTGACTTTCTTCCGGCCGCGCCTCTGCGCATAGTCGAACGCGAAGCGCGCGATCCGGGTCGAGGCATGGGCCGTGATGACCTTCATCCCTTGCGTCACGCCCGGCATGATCATGTGCTCGATGCCGGAATAGAGGTCTTCGGTGTTCTCCCGCACGATCACGAGGTTGATGTCTTGGTAGCGCGACTCGACGCCCACAACCGTGCGCACCGGCCTCAGATTGGCGTAGAGGTCCAGCCCTTTGCGGAGCGCGACGTTCGCGCTCGGGAAGCCTTCACCAACAAGAGTCGTGAGTGGACCTTTGAAGGCAACTTTGTTCTCTTTGATGGAATCGAGAAGAGTCTCCGGGAGCGGATTTCCGGTTTTTTCGTAAGCGCGAATACCCGCCTCGTGCTCGACCCAGTCGAAGACGACGCCCGTCGCCTCGAGGATCGAGGTGGCGGCTTTCATGATTTCCGTGCCGATACCGTCGCCAGGAATGAGTGTGACTCGGTGTAACATCGTGAAACCAGCATAGCATGTTGTAAAATGCTGCCCGATGGAACTCTCCGTGATCGTTCCGACACTGAACGAAGCGGAGACCCTCGCCGCGACCCTCGAAGCCGCGCCGCGGGGAGCAGAGCTCATCGTCTCCGACGGCGGCAGCGCCGACGAGACCGTCGCCATCGCCGCGCGTCACGGTGCTCGGGTGGTCACGGGCGAGCGCGGCCGCGCTCTGCAGTTGAACCGCGGCGCCCAGGCCGCGGCCAGCGACGTCCTGGTCTTCGTCCACGCGGACTGTGTCCTCGGACCCGACGCGCGCGATGAGATAGTGCTAGCGCTCCAAGATTCTGAGACTGTAGGTGGGGCTTTTAGCTTGCGCATTCGTAACGCCAGCCGGGGCCTGAAGCTCATCGCTGCGGCGTCGAACTTCCGCGCCCGTCATCTCGGGACACCCTATGGGGACCAAGGACTCTTCGTCCGCAGGAATGCATTCGACCAAGTGAGTGGCTACCCTGAGCTGCCTTTCATGGAAGACGTCGCCATCGTTCGTGAGCTCGGAAAGATGGGCAAGCTCGTGCAACTGAACGCGCCGATCACAACGGGCCGGCGCCACTGGCAAAAGCTCGGTCCGCTAGCGACGACGCTCTTGAACTGGTCGATGGTCTCGCTCTACAAGATCGGCGTCCCCGCCGAAACCTTGGCTCCCTACTACCGCAAGCTTCGCAACGGGTCGCCGCGCTCGCGCTCCGAAAAAGCGTGGACGGCGCCGTAAGCGTCAGTCGTAGTTTTAGATCCGCGCGCCGAGGCGCGTCTCGAGCTGGCCCGGATAAGCTTCGATATCGATCTCGGCGCGCGCGACCCCCGTCTCCATCGCCGCCTTCGCGACGGCGGGGGCCTCCCAAGTGAGCACGCGCGGATCGAAGGGCGTCGGGATGATGTAGTCAGGCCCGAAACGCATCGAGTCGACACCATAGGCTTTCATGACGACCTCGGGGACGTCTTCCTTGGCGAGGTCGGCGAGCGCATGAGTCGCTGCAATCTTCATCTCCAAATTGATCGAGCGCGCCCGGACGTCGAGCGCCCCGCGAAAGATGGACGGAAAGCCGAGCACATTGTTGACCTGATTCGGAAAGTCTGAGCGACCGGTCGCCATGATGACATCGTCGCGAACGGACATAGCGTCTTCCCAGCTGATCTCGGGATCGGGATTGGCCATCGCCATGACGAGCGGCTTTTCCGCCATCGAAGCGACCATCTCTTTGCTGACCGCATCCTTGACCGAAAGCCCCAAGAAGATGTCGGCGCTCTCCATCGCGTCGGCCAGCGAGCGCGACTTGGTCTCCTGAGCATAGCGCTCCTTGTAGGGGTTCATCCCCTCACCTCGACCCTTATAGATGACGCCCTTGGAGTCGCACATAATAATGTTGTCGTGCGATACACCGAGATTTTCGGCAATGTCCGCACAAGCGATGCCCGCCGCGCCGGCGCCGTTGATAACGAGCTTGACCTTGGAAATGTCCTTTTCCGTAATCGCTAGCCAGTTCAAGAACGCGGCCCCGGAGATGATCGCCGTCCCGTGCTGGTCGTCGTGGAAGACGGGAATACCCATCTCCTTTTTGAGCGTCTCCTCGATGTAGAAGCAATCCGGGGCTTTGATGTCCTCGAGGTTGATGCCGCCGAAAGTCGGCTCGAGCGCTCTGACGACCCGGATGAGATCGTCAGGGTCGGGCGCGTCGAGCTCGATGTCGAAGACGTCGATATCCGCGAACGTCTTGAAGAGGACTCCTTTGCCTTCCATCACGGGCTTCGCCGCGAGCGGCCCGATATTGCCGAGCCCGAGCACGGCGGTGCCGTTGGTCACGACCGCGACCATGTTGCCCTTGGTCGTATAAGTGAAAACATCCTCCGGGTTCGCTTTGATCTCGAGGCATGGCTCCGCAACACCGGGGCTGTAGGCGAGCGAAAGATCGCGCTGGGTGCTCGTAGGCTTGGTCGCTCGGATCTCGATCTTTCCGCGGCGTTCGCTGGAGTGGTAGTCGAGGGCTTCTTGTTTCGAAATCAAGTGGAATCCTCCTAGTCGGTGTGAAACAGCATATTGTAACGCGTCCCGCGACGCGGAACGTAGGCTGCTTGGAAAAAGTCAGAACGGGAGCTCGTGTTCTTCGAGCCCCATGTGATGGCCGACTTCGTGCAGCACTGTGTCGCGGATCTCTTGAATGAGCGCCTCGCGGTCGGGCGAGATGTTCTCCAGATTCCGCTGGAACAAAAGGATGCGATCGGGAAAGTCCCAGTCACTCCACTGGATGGACTCTCCTATGTAGAGTCCCAAATCGTCGAAAGTAGAGCCCGACTGCATCAACTCCAGCCCCGGCACGTCTTCGACCGCGACTTCGACATTCTCGAGATATTTTGCAAATTCCTCCGGCAGCAGACCGAGCGCCTCCTCGACGACGCGTTCGAACGCCTCAGGGGCGAGGCGAAACGGTTTCTCGAAGTCGTCCGGAGCGAGCTCCGACGCTCTCTGGAAGCTCCGATCGGCTCGTTTGATCTCGCCTCGTTGGGTCTGAACGAGGCCCAGAACGTTGTGGGCGTCGGCCCAGTCGGGCTCGAGCTCGACCGCGCGCCGCGCCGAAGCGAGGGCGTCGTCCACACGCGCTAGACGCAGAAGAACGAAGGCTTCGACATAGCGCGTCTCGGCAAGATGGGACGCCCGCCGGCACATCGTGAGCGCGGCCTCGAGCTCGCCGAGTCCGAGGAGCGCGAACGCCGCGAGGTGGGTCGCTTCAAAACCCTCGAGCCCGTCGACGAGCTCGAGACCCTCTTTGAAGGCGCCTCGGTCCAGAAGATCACGGGCTTCGCCGAGTTTTGGATCCGTCACGCGGACCCTAAGGCTAACGCGAAACCGGACGCGTTGTGTCGCCGAGCACTCCCGGCCAATAATGCCACTAATAATGTCGCCAATAATGCCCAACTCGAGGGGACTATCGTGAAACGTGCCATTCTGACGCTCATCACCGTATCGTGTCTGCAAACTTCCGCCTTCGCGACGTGGTCGGTCATCGCCGTCGACCGCAGCACCGGACAGGTCATCATCGCTTCGGCAACCTGCGTGCCTCAGACTCGCTTCCCTCCCCGGCCGTCGCGCGATTTGATGGACGTCCAGGCGGTGATCGTTCCCGGCATGGGTGTCGCCGCGTGTCAGGCCGGGGTCGACAACACGCGCGCGAACCAGATGATTGTCTTCGCGGAGCTGAAGAAAGGGACGGCGCCCGAGCGCATCATCGAGCTTCTCCGGGAGCACGAGAACGCGAAGGACGAGCCTCAGATGGAACGACGTCAGTTCGGCATCGTCGACCTGCAAGGCCGCACGGCGGGGTTCAACGGGGAGAACAACCGCGCCGCCGCGCTCTACGTGTCGGGTGAAGTCGGCGACGACATCTTCTTTCAAGTTCAGGGAAACATCCTGTTCAGCGACAACGTGGGCTACAACGCCGCGCTCGCGTTCACCCGCGCAAAAGGAACGCTCGCCGATCGAGTCATGGCCGCGATGGAAGCCGCAGACGAAGCCGGCGGGGATCAACGCTGCACGTGCGAGGAGGAGCCCAAGCCCGCGGCCCCGTGCGACGGCAAAACAGCTCATGTCGCCTATATCTCGATCGCGAACAAGGACGACGCAGTGGGAAGCTCGCACAATGACGGCGACTACTACGCCTATATCAGCGTGACCGACGAGAACATCGAGCCGCACGAGAACGCGAATCCGGTAAGGACACTCCGCCTGCGCTATGACGCGTGGAAGAACATGGGCAGCAAGCGCACGGGAATTCCCCCGTCGGTGATCCCGCAGTAGCGTTCGCGCCCGCCAGGCGTGCTGTCGAAGGAGCGGTCCGGATGGACGGTGGGTACGCGCGCAACGAGGCGGTCCCCGACCTACGGGTCCGCGACTTCCATCAGCCCCCCAAGAGCACCAGTCCCTCGCGCTCGATGAAGTCGCGACTGAGCGCGTCTCTCGGCAGGGAGAGCAGCTTTGTTTCGAGACCGTCGACGACACGGTTGTCGAGCATCGCGCTCTCTTTGGGACCGAGCTCCAGGAACTGCACTCCCAAGCGGTATCGAAAGTCTGTGTCCTCGGAGCCCGAATCCGCGCTCCAAACCACTTGCGCGATCACGGGCGGAACATCGCCTCGACGGGAGAAATTATCGATGTGAAGCTGAAGCGCCGGATCCGAGCTCCATTGCGCACCGCTCAGAAGAAGGACCCCGCCGCAGCTCACGTTGCTGATCCGGACAACGTGTGTGTCCGAGCTGCTCACCGCGATCGTATCGATCTCAGCATGGACACGGAGGCGGGCACGCGTCCCGACCGTCTGGCGAATCTCGTGCGCGGAGTAGCGGCCGGCCGGATGCGCACAAAGCCCCTGTTGAGCCATCAGTAGCTCATAGAAGCTCTTCAGCTCATGCCACCGAGCGTTATCGGAATCGGATAGTACTCCTCGGGCCAAGGTCCTTACTTCGCTCAAAGAAGCCCACTCCTGAATTAGATCTAGCAATGTTGTCATGTCTTTGTGCTCGTGCCTGGCCGCTCTTGGGGTGCCTACCGTCTGTCAGCCCTAGCGTGCCGCGATGGCCGCTTGGATTTGCTCTTCGCTCAGCCCTCGGGGATGACCGACATACAAGACTCGACCGATGCGATCGAGGAGAAAAGTGCGCGGGATTGAGCTCACGCCGTAGCTCAACGCAACGATCGAGTCCCAATTTCCGGAATCGAACAGCACAGGGAAGGTATAGCCTCCCTCGTCGAGATAGCCCAAAACGTCCGGGCTGTTACCCTCGATGTTGATCCCAACGACCTGCAACTCGCGCCCGTATTGCTCGTGCAATCTCTGAACCTCGGGCATGGTTTTGCGGCAGGGTCCACACCAGGTTGCCCAGAAATCAATCAGAAGAGGCCGTCCGCGAAAATTGGCTAGCGAGTACGAACGACCGGAGCGGTCAGGAAGCGAAAAGTCGGGGGCCGGCTCTCCCGGTGGCACAACTGGAGCGGCGGGTCCGACATCCAAGTCTCCGTTGGGCTCGCTTCCGGGTCGCGAGACGACGGCCGGACCCGGCCCGACCTCGTCTTCGGTGACGAGCCGGGCGGTGACGCCCAATTGTTGATTTTTTTCCCGGCGCTTCTTCTCTTTGCGCGCGATGTCTCCCAGCGATTGAGCTGACGCGAACGTGGCGAAAAGGAGCAGAAAAAGCGCCCAAAGGGTCCGTCGCATTGGCGTTTTCCTTACTAGTTGGTTAGTTCTATTCTAGCAAAGAGTTTCGGCCCGCGACGGTTCCGGTTTGGGGCGCCGGTAACCGGAACGGCGAGGCCATCCCAGCGTGTGGCCGACTGCGCTCAGCGATTGGCGTCGAGCTGTTTGAGTTCTTCGAACCAGTTCAGCACGACAGTGATTTCAGTGGGTCGCACGTCGCCTCTCTTAACCATAAAGAAGCGTTCCCGCCCGGAGATACGTCGTAGTCAGGCAACGTATTGTAGCCAGTCGTGAACGGGCCCGCGAAGAGCGTTCTCGGTTTGCTCCATTTGAGCTCGAGCTCGAGCTCGATATCGACGATACGCAGCTCGTCCCCACGGCGAAAAAAGAGCTCACGGCCATCCGCCGACCACACGGGTCCGCGGCGACCTCCGATGGAGACGAGTGTTCTCCTGCCGGTATACGTCCGACGCAACGGCTATCCGCTTTCCGTCCAGTGACGCTTCCCGTCTATTGCTGCGACGAGGTCCCCGCGCCAATCGATTCGCGGATCAACGCGACCGTCTTATCGACACGCCACTGCATCAGCTTCTTGCCGACCGCAACCGTCTTGTCCAGGTCCGCGATGCTCACACCGTTCACCATCGCCTTGTTCGCGCTCACGCGCTGTTCGTAGCGGACCGTCGACGGGTCGGTCACCATTTGAAGCGCGGTAATCCAATAAGAATCGTGAACACCGTCACTCGAAGGCTCGACGATCCCGAGCTCGTCATTCATATACTTGATGAGCCCGTCATTGTCGTAGAACCCCGCGATGTGATGCGCGCGCGTACCGGTCCAGCGCGTGTTGAGCCGCTCGGTGACCGCTGCCTGGCCGGGCTGATTGCCTCCGCTATCGCCTATATAAATGATGTTCTCGAAGCCGTGCACTTTCAGGCTCCGGCCGACATCTTCGAGGACGGCCTCGAAAGTCTCGTTTTGGACGCTGATCGTGCCCGAATAGCGCATGTGGCCCGACGGCTCGTCGATATTGCCTTCCGGCACGAGCTTGACGATCGGCGCACAAAGCGCGTTGCCTAGCTCTCGCGCGATGTCCTCGCAAACCGTCTGCAGAATGTAGTTGTGCTTCCCCATCGCCACGTACGGGCCGTTTTGCTCGATCCCTCCGGTCGGGACGAGGACACTCGTCTTCCCCGCGGCGATCGCGTCGCGAATCTCGACCCAGGTCAGCTCCTCGATCCAAATGGAATCGAGCGCTTCGACCGGTCGAGGCGCGACGAGCTCCACTTGAAACCGTTGCTCGCGCTCGGCTTGCTCTTCCGGCGTCAAGGTGCGCCGCTGCGCCGCCGCCAGGGTCGACCATCCGGCTAAAATCGCGAGCGCCACGACGAGGAACTGTGTCTTTCTTGCCTGATTCATTTTTGGAGTCCTCCCACGGCGGGTAGAATCCCACAGGCGTATACCGCTTCACAAGCTCATCCTTGGATCCGTCGCGCATCGCGCGGCCGTGGCGTGGCGTATTATCGAGTGTGTCGATGTCTCACCTCAGCTTCGAAGAGCTCTCCGCCGAGGCCGCTCGCTATGACGAGGCCGTGATCCGAACGCCTACGATCGATCATTTCTGCTCCTCCTCACTCTGGATACTTCCGGCGATACAACACTTCTCTCCCGCTTCACGGCCTTTTGTCTTTCGCTCTCGGGACACGTACTTGACCTTCGCGCACACGCGTTATAGCGACGGCACGCGGGTGGTCCATCCACTCGAAGCGATGTGGGCGCTCGCCTCACCTCTCGCGGGCGGCAATCCCGCAGAGCTCGTCGAGCTTCTCGTACGCTCCCTCACGGATGACGACTCTTGGGACATCGCGCTCATCTCGGGCATCGGCGACCGCTCCGAACTTTGGCAGAAGCTCGTCCCCGAGCTCAGCCGGCGTTTCTCGCTCTCCCGGGGGTCGGCGACGCGCCGCTATATCGCCCGGCTAGCCAGCGGCGTCGACGGCTTTCTCGCGAATCGTTCCACCGGCTTCCGCAAGAATCTGCGGAAAGCCGAAAAGCGCGCTCGCGGCGCCGGCCTTCGATTCGAGAACGCCGACAACCCCGACAACCCCGACAACGTTGAGGCCGGCGAGGTCGACGCGTCCTTCGACCGACTTCTGACCATCGAGCGCAGGAGCTGGAAAGGCCAACGCGGCGTCGGTATCGATGGCGACCCGATGGGCTCGTTCTACCGTGCGATGAATCGCCGCCTCGTCGAGAGGGGTGCGCGCCGGCTTCTCTTCGCGACCCTCGATGGCGCCGACGTCGCCTATATCTTCGGCGGGCTTTTCGGCGACACCTATCGTGGCCTGCAGTTCAGCTTCGATCATCGCCACGCTGATCTGTCCCTCGGCAATCTGTGCCAGCTCGAGCAAATCCGCCGCCTGTGCGACGAAGGCGTCCCGAACTATGATCTAGGCACGGAAGTCCGTTACAAGAAACGCTGGGGCGACCGCGTTTTCACGACTTCTTCTTTTTTCGTTCAGTCTTGAGAAGAAGCAGCGTGTAGATGAAGACGATGACGCCGGCCATTTCCATCGTTTCCTCGACCGCGGTCCAGAGGTTGTAGGCGAGCGTATCGAGAAGATTGTGGACGTCATACCAGTCGGTCGCGCGCTCGACCCCCACGGCGCCGCCGACATAAATCACCGCAGCCACGATAAACAGAACCCGGATTCTCGAAGGGAGCGCGCGCAAAAACGGAAGATAGGCGAGCCCGAGCACCGCGACGATGGCTGCGCCGAAGGTCGTCCATCGCGTGTTCTCGACCACGGTGTTGACGTATTCGTGCATGCCGACGACTTCGTCGATGGACAGAAAGTGAAAGCCGATGGCCAGAACGAGCCACCACCGGTACCACGGGTCGGCTTCTTTGCGCGCCGAGCGCGCACGCCGCAACAGGAGACGTCCCGCATAGAGCAGAATCACCGCGCTGAACCAGGTACCGAAGCTTTCTTCTTCATCCAAGTCGAAGAACGCGACGTGCACCCAGTCGTCGTAGCCGATGATCTCGCGATAATAGACAAACATCACGATGACATGTGCCACCGCGAGCCCCGCCGTGATGAGGACGAATATCCGGAGCCGTTTTTGGTCATCCGAAGAGAGCTGGGTCGACGAGCTCATGCTTGACGGCGTCCTTTCTAATCGTAGAGAAGATAGCGCTCCCGCACCGTCTTGAACTTCGCGAGATCGACTTGCCATGCATTCTCGATATCAACGAGTGGCACCGCGTTGTCGATCTGCTCGCGAATCTTGCTGTTGCCCGTGAGGATTTCGATCGCGGGGCGTTCGAGCTCATATTCATATGGAGGCGCTCGCCAGGCGAGCTCTCGCGGCCAAAGTTTCCGGATCGCGCGCAGTAGCGCGTAGCCGGTTCGCAACGGCAGGTAGGCGTCTCGATCGACGACATGCTGCTGGATACCCCCGCACAGCTCACCTTCGAACTTGTGGAACGTGGGCTCGAAGCAGAGCGGGCGGAAGACGACCCCCGGCAAATCCTCTTCCCGGAGCGCGCGCGCCAACTTCTCGCCATCAATCCATGGCGCACCCATGATCTCGAAGGGCCGCGTCGTGCCGCGCCCTTCGGAAAGATTGGTGCCTTCCATGAGACAGCCTCCGGGATAGACGGTCGCGGTGTCGAGCGCGGGCATATTCGGCGACGGCAGCACCCAAGGAAGGCCCGTCTCATCGAACCAGTCCGAGCGATTCCAGCCTTCCATCTCGATAACGGTGAGCGGGCAATGCACCCCGAACTCGTCGTTCACGAGGCGCGCGAGCTCGCCCGACGTCATGCCGTGCCGGTTCGGGATCGGGTAGAGACCGACGAAGGACAGATGGCTCCCTTCGATGAGATTGCCTTCCACGTGTACGCCGTCGATCGGGTTCGGCCGGTCGAGCACGATGAGCTCGATGTCGTCGCGTGCGCAGGCTTCCATCGCGTGCGCCATCGTCCAGATGTAGGTGTAGTAGCGCGAGCCGACGTCTTGGATGTCGAAGATGACCGCGTCGAGACCGTCAAGCATCTCTTTCGTGGGAACGCGGGTCGGCCCGTAGAGACTCCGGACGGGAAGGCCCGTGATCGGGTCGGCGTCGTCCTCGACTTCGACGAGATCTTGCGCAGTCGCCCGCAACCCGTGCTCGGGACCGAACAAACGGGCGAGCTCAACCTCTTTTCGAGCGTGGAGCCGATCGATCGCATGGTTCAACTCGCGGTCCACGGTCGTGGGGTTCGCGATGAGCCCGACGGTCTTTCCCGCGATCCGATCGATCTCGGTGCCTAGAAGCTTCTCGAGCCCAGTGATTACCACAATTCGTTTATTATCGCACCCAGGAGGCCAGTCCATGAAGTGGTTGATAGCCGTCTTGGCGCTCGCGGGAGCGCAGGCGCAAGAAGAAAAAAAAGCAGAAGAAGGTCTACCGCTCGAAGTCGCGGAGACGCTCGAGTTCACCGTGGATGAGGTCACTTGGATGTCGCTCGACGTCTCCCCCGATGGGACGACGCTCGTGTTCGATTTGCTCGGAGACCTCTATACGCTTCCGGTAACGGGTGGCGAAGCGACCCGCATCGTAGGCGGCATGTCTTTCGAAAGCCAGCCGCGCTTCACCCGACGGCACGACCATCGCCTTTTTGAGCGATCGCAGCGGGGTCGAGAACCTGTGGATCGCGGACGCGGATGGCGGCAATCCCCGCGCGGTGGGCAAGGACAAACCCACCAAATCAAGGCCGCAGCTCATGGCCTCGCCGGCGTGGAACGATGACGGCGACTACATCCTCGTCTCCAAGCAGCGCACCCCCGAGAGGACCTTCGGTCTTTTCATGTATCACCGCGACGGCGGCACGGGGGTTCGCGTCGGCGAGGCGCCTCCGCCACCGACACCCCCCTCTCCGGGTGCCCCTCGCATTCAGCCGCCCAACAAGCTCGGCGCCGTGGCCTCGCCTGACGGGCGCTTCTTCTATTACGGCGAGCGGCGTGGGACGTTCAGCTACAACGTGCAATTCCCCATTTGGCAGATCGTCCGTTTCGACCGCAAAACGAGCGAGACGGCGAGGATCACGAACGCGCAAGGAAGTGCGATGCGTCCGGTACTCTCCCCCGACGGTAAGCATCTCGTTTACGCGACGCGTTTTCGCACCGGCACCGGTCTCCGGGTCCGGGATCTCGAGACGGGCGCCGAACGCTGGCTCGCCTACCCCGTCACGCGGGACGACCAGGAGTCGCGGGCTTCGCGCGATACGATGCCGAGCTACGTTTTTGATCCCGACGGCCAATCGCTCATCGTACCGGTCGACGGCAAGATCCGCCGCATCGATTTCGAGACGGGCGCATCCGAGAACATCCCGTTCACCGCGCGTGTCGCCGCCGAGATCGGCCCGCGTATCCACTTCGACGGCCGCGTCGATGACAGCGACACGGTGCGAGCCCGCATTATCCGCTGGCCCGCGCTCTCCCCCGACGAGAACGAGCTCGTGTTCAGCGCCTTCAACCGTCTGTGGCGGATGACGCTTCCGAACGGAACACCCGAGCGCGTCACGGATCTCGATGTCGGGGAGTTCATGCCGAGCTGGTCGCCCGATGGCCGCTACGTCACGTTCGTCACTTGGGATATCGACGGAGGCCACATCTACCGCGTCGCTCCTGGTGGAAGCGCTCCCGAGCAGCTGTCGGAGCACGCCGCTTACTACGCCGATCCGGTCTACACCCCTGACGGAAGCCGCATCGTCTTTATCACGGGCTCACGCGATGATCAGCTCTATTCGTTCTTGAACGGCAACCGGGATGCTCACGTGTACCAGGACGAAGAGATTGGCGGCGTCCGCGGGACGGGCACGACCGATTTGAGGTCCATCCCGGCTACGGGCGGCGCCTCGACGCTCATTGCTGCGACGAAAGGGGGACGCTTCCCCCACTTCACGGAAGATCCGGAGCGCGTCTATCTCACGACGTCGGGCGGCCTCAGCTCGATCCGCCTCGACGGCTACGATCGAAAAACGCACTTCAAAGTGCAGGGCACCGGCCCGGGGCCGAACCCGCCGAGTGCTTCCGCCATCGTCCTCGCGCCGGACGGCCGACGGGCGTTCGTGGATCTTCAGAACAAGCACTACCTCGTCTCCATCCCGAGCGCGGGCAAAGAAACGCTCGAGATCAAGATCACTGGAGGCGACGCGCCCGTACCGGTGACCGAGCTTTCCCGCGGAGGTGGAAGTTATTTGAGCTGGTCCGGCGACGGCAGCAAAGTTTTGTGGTCGCAAGGACGGCGCTTCTACAGCCAGGAGATCGGCGAAGAGCCCGAAGTGACGGAAATGACCGTTACCGTGCCCCGTTCCAAACCTCGAGGCTCGGTCGTTCTTCGCGGCGCGGCGCGCATCATCACGATGCGCGGGGACGAGATCCTCGAAGGCGCGGACATCTTGGTCACCGACAACCGGATTGCCGCCATCGGCGCGAGTCTCGACGTCCCTGCCGGCGCCGAGATCATCGACGTCGCCGGCCGGACGATCATGCCGGGACTCGTCGACGCGCACGCACATATGTGGGCGCCGCGAGGCGTGCACCAAACGCAAGTCTGGCAATATCTTTCAAACCTCGCCTACGGCGTGACGACCACGCGCGATCCCCAGACATCAACGGACGATGTCTTCGCTTATGCCGACCTCGTCGAAGCGGGCGAGATTCTCGGGCCGCGCATCTACGCCACCGGCCCCGGCATCTTCGCAACGTCAGGAGTCGACGACCAGGAAGCCGCCGACCACTTTCTCGAGCGCTACCGCGACGCCTATGACGCGCGCACCATCAAGCAATATGTCGTCGGCGATCGCATCGTGCGGCAATGGGTCGCGAAGGCGGCGCTGAAATACGAGCTCACCCCGACAACGGAAGGGGCCCTCGACTTGAAGCTTGACCTCACCCAAATGGCGGACGGCTATTCCGGCCACGAGCACAGCCTTCCCATCAACCCGATCTATGACGACATCGCGCAATACGTCGCCAGGACCGAGACCTATTACACGCCGACGCTCCTCGTCGCCTATGGCGGTCCGTGGACGGAGAACTACTTCTTTCAGAACACCGACGTCGCTCGAGACGAGAAGCTCGCGCGCTTCATCCCTATATCAGCTTCTCGACAACATGGTGCGGCGGCGCGGCCAGTGGTTCTCGAAAGAAGAATACGTCCACCCGGCTATCGCGGAAGGCTGCATGAAGATCGTGCGCGCCGGCGGGAAATGCGGTCTGGGGAGCCACGGCCAGCTCCAAGGGATCGGCGCGCATTGGGAAACGTGGGCGCTCCAGTCGGGAGGGCTCACAGAGCACGAGACCCTTCGCGCCGTAACACTGCATAGCGCGGAGGCGATCGGCCTCTCGACCGATCTCGGCTCGCTCGAGCCCGGAAAGCTCGCCGACATTCTCGGCTCGAGCACAACCCGCTCGATGACATCGAGAACACGAACAGCCTGCGCTACGTCGTGAAGAACGGCGAGATCTTCGAAGCGACAACGCTCGAGAAAATCTGGCGCGCGCGAAAGGCGCTGCCGCCCCAATTCTGGTGGGACGACCGCCCCGAGACGTCCACGACGACGAACGGAGGCGCGCCGTGACCCGAGCGGTACTCTTCGCTCTTCTCGCGTTTATGGTTCCAGCAGGTCCTATGAAATATCCGAAGACAAAGAAGGTCGAACAGATCGACGATTATCACGGCACCAAAGTCGAAGACCCCTATCGCTGGCTGGAAGACGACAACGCGGCCGACACCATCGATTGGGTCAAAGCCCAGAACGAAGTCACGTTCGGCTATCTCGAAGCGCTCCCGAACCGCGCGCGCCTCCTGAACGGGCTCACCGAGCTTTGGAACTACGAGCGCTTCGGCGCGCCGTTCAAAAAAGGCGGACGTTACTTCTTTTTCAAAAATGACGGGCTCCAGAACCAGTCCGTCTTGTACAAGCAAGAGTCGCTCGACGCGGAGCCCGAGGTCCTTCTCGACCCGAACACGCTCGCCGAAGAGGGCACTGCCGCGCTCTCGATGCTTGCCCTCAGCGACAACAGCAAATGGCTCGCTTACGGTGTCGCCGCGAGCGGCTCCGACTGGCAAGAGTTCCGCGTCCGCAATATCGAGACCGCGAAAGACGAGCCCGACCATCTGCGCTTCATCAAGTTCTCGGGCGCGGCCTGGACCCACGACAATGAAGGTTTCTTCTACGCGCGCTATCCGGAGCCCAAAGACGACGAGTCGCAAGGGGGCGTCAATCTGAACCAAAAGGTCTACTACCACCGTCGCGGGACACCGCAATCGGAAGACCGGCTCGTCTACGAACGCCCCGATGAGCCCGAATGGGGTTTCGGCGTCACGGTCTCGGATGCAAGCAACTACGCCGTTCTCAACGTGCGGCACGGGACCGACGAGCGCAATCGTTTGTACTACCTCGATCTCGTCGACCCCAAGAAGCCGCGTCTCGACGGCACCGTCGTGAAGCTTCTCGACGACTTCGACGCGAGCTACGAGTTCATCGGCAATGATGGCGGGATTCTGTACGTTCTGACCAACCTCGACGCGCCCCGCTACCGGGTGATCGCGGTAAGAGCCGAGCGCGGGGACATGAAAGAGATCATCCCCGAGGCCGAAGACGTACTCGAGGACGTGCGCATCATCGATAGGAAATTCGTCGCCTCCTATCTGACCGACGCGCACAGCCGTATCGCCGTGTTCAATAGAGACGGCAGTGGTATGAAGGATCTCGAGCTTCCCACGCTCGGCTCGGTGAGCTCCATCACCGGCGAGCGGAAGGATCGCGAGATGTTCTACGCCTTCGAGTCCTTCCTCTACCCGACGACGATTTATCGCTACGATTTCGAGACCGGTACGACAAGCGTCTTCCGCGCACCTCAGATCGCTTTCGATGGCGGCGCTTTCGTGACCGAACAAGTCTTTTACCCATCCAAGGACGGCACGAAGATCCCGATGTTCGTGACGCACAAGCGTGGGCTCGAGCTCGACGGCACCAACCCGATTTATCTCTATGGCTACGGGGGGTTCAATATCAGCCTGCGGCCGCGCTTCTCGGTGAGCAATCTCGTCTGGCTCGAGCTCGGCGGCGTCTATGCGCGGGCGAATTTGCTCGGCGGCGGCGAATATGGCGAGGAGTGGCATCAAGGCGGGACCTTCGGAAGCAAACAGAACGTCTTCGACGATTTCATCACCGCGGCGGAGTTTCTGATCGACGCGGGCTATACCCGGCCCGAGAAGCTCGCCATCGGCGGCGGATCGAACGGCGGCCTGCTCGTGGGCGCGGTGATGAACCAGAGGCCCGAGCTATTTGGCGTCGGTCTCCCGGCCGTGGGCGTGATGGACATGCTGCGCTTTCACAAGTTCACGATCGGCTGGGCGTGGGTCTCCGATTACGGCTCGTCGGAGAATGCCGAGGAGTTCGAAACGCTCCACGCCTACTCTCCGTACCACCGGCTTCGTCCCGCGGCCTACTTCCCCGCCACCCTCGTCACGACCGCGGACCACGATGACCGCGTCGTTCCCGGCCACTCGTTCAAATATGCCGCACGGCTCCAGGAGATCCACGGCGACGAGCCCCGGCCGATGCTCATCCGCATCCAAACGAACGCAGGCCATGGGGCAGGCAAGCCCACCAGCATGATCATCGCGGAACAAGCAGATCGCTGGGCTTTCGTGATGGAGAACCTGGGAATCGCTTGGCCGGAGTGAGAGCTCGCAGGCGATGACGAAAGAATCGTCACCGCGCTACGGGCCGTTTCACCGGTTCCAAGACGCTGAATTGAATGAGCTTGTCGAGCGAACGGGGCTATTGAGAGGCAAGCCTCGAAGGAATATTTACGCAGGCGCGATCCCGGCAGTGAAGGCATATTCTGGCCCTCTTCCCGTTGGTAGAAGCGGAATCGAGTTCGTCACGACTGTCTCGCCTGCGCCCTATGGAGCACCCGGAGACGCCACCTGGCCAGAAGGACTTGAAGGCGTGCGTTCGGTCGTGCCTGGCGAAGAGGTGGAGATACCGGTTAAAATAGTCAAGAGAGCAGATTGATGCGACGAGCCAAAGCCAAAGAGCTGAAGAGCGAGGCGATCCCTGTGCTCACAGCCCATCTTTCGGAACCCGAGTTCCGCAAGTTTTTCCCAGTCGAGACGGATGAGCTCGATGAGCTTGCGGAGGCGGAGCCTTCCATTGGCGCGTTGATCCAGCTCGAATGTGGCTCTTATGTCGTAGTCATATACGGCAAAACGACTGGGACCATGAAACTGCTGCTACCCCAAGGCACAGAACCCGGTAGAGGGCTCGACGCAGTGCTTGCCGAAGTTCCGCTCCCGCTGCATTGCGTGGAGTGGCGCTGCGACGCCGAGTCCGTTTCCTCAACGGGCAGCTAATAACACCTAGAACCCGATCACTGGTAACCCACAACACGAAACGCTATAATATTGATAACGATCGAGTTGCACGGTTACACGATCCGCATCATTTAGAATATCCATCTAACGCCTATGTGTGAGCGCTCGAGCGGTTTACGCTCGCGCCGCCGCGTTTCTCTCTCTCGAAAGGAGTTTTCATGTTCGGTGCGTTGATTTTTCTCGGAGCCGCGGGGCGTTGTTGCATGAATGCTGGTAAGTCATTGATTCTATTGACTCTGCGATTTTGCCCCAAAAACGTAACTTGCTGATTCCTTTAGGTTTGTCGGGAATCATGCAACAACGCCAGCCCGAGCCGCCATCTGAGCGTCGTATCAACATTTGGGCTGAGACTCGAAATCAGCTAAAATTACTTCAATCGGCAAAATTTCGATTTCTTCCACTTCGGAGGTACTCGGTGCCATGTCGCCCCATCCGGATATCCCGCTCTCGGGAAGCTTTAACTGCTGGGCTCAGGCCTTCGATCTGCCCGATCTGCTCCTGAAGATCTGCGGCTTGAAGCAAACGGGCGAGCTGCGCTTCATGAGCTCAGAGGCCGAGAAAACCATCGTGCTCCACGATGGCGCGATGGTTTTCGCGAAGTCGTCCTCCGCGGATGATCGGCTGGGCCCACACCTTTTGAAGGCGAGGAAGATCCGCTTCGAGCATCTGACAGAGCTCAGCCGATTCGTCACGCCCGAGCGAAGGTTCGGAGCCGTCCTCGTGGACAATGGGGTCCTCACACCGCATGACCTGGTTCAGGGCGTCATCGGACAAGTCCGCTCCATCATCCTCAGCCTCTTCCAGTGGACCGAAGCCGCTTATATCTTCGAGGAGAAGGAGCTCGCGAAGGAAACGATCGAGCTTTCCATTCCTCTTCCGAGGCTCATCGTCGACGGTGTGCGTGACGTTTCCAGCTGGCGACGCATCGCGCAAGGGATCGGAGCGCTCGATGCGGTGTACCAGTCGAGCGACGGGATCGACGACCGAGTGAATGCCGCAAAACTCGACCCAAAAGGAGCTCGGGGTCCTTTCGGATCTGAGAGGCCCGAAAACGATCGCGGAGGCTTGCGCCAGCTCCGAGCTCAGCGACATCGAAGTTTGTCAGCTGCTCTGGGCTTTCATGGCGATGGGATGGCTTACCCCGGTCGACCAGAGCTCGCAGGCTCCACCACCCCCTCAAACAAGCGAGCCAGAAACCCCGCCCAAAGTACCCGTCGTCGAAGCCACCCTCGCGGAAGTTCCCGCCGACACGGCTCCTCCCGAAGATTCCGACCTCGAAGGGCTCGGCAACGTCTTGAACAAGAAGCCGCTCTAGGAATAGATTCCCTTGAACTCCGCACGCCGAGCGGCTAGGGTTCGGACGTGTCAATCCTACGTCTGCAACATATCGGGGTTGCGCTCGCGGACCACGATCTTGCCGTCACCGGTCTAAAGCGTGTCGGCCTTCCATCCAGAGACTTCCGAAACGACCAGGGGAAGGGTTTCCAGCACGATTCGCGGGTGCTTCTCGGAAACGAGTGCTGGCTGCACATGGTGCATAACTGGAACCCCGAATCCCGCGTAAACCGCTTTCTCCAAAACCGCGGCGAAGGCCTCGAGCACTTAGCACTGGAGAGCGACGATATCGAAGCGGACGTCGCCCGCGTCAGAGACGCTGGCGTTCCAATTTTCGAAGATCGGATCTTCGACGCGAATGACGGGTTCGAAGCCTTCGTCTACCCTGAGGACGGCATCGGCTTTACCGTGGAGCTCATAAAGCCGCATGCGACGAGCTGGAGCTATCCCGACGACGCGCTTGGTCTTCCGGTGAGCGCGCTTCTCGGCACGACCCGAGCACGGCGCGTCGGCGCCTATGTTCGTGACGTGGCGGAAGCGTCACGCCGTTTCACAACACTCTTCGGAACGCCACCCGGAGACGAGCCCGGCACCATCGCGCTCGGCAACGTGGAGCTCCATCTTCAGGCGCGCGCGGACCACGAGCCGGGCTTGAAAGATCTCGTTCTCGAGACCGAAAAAGGCGCAACGGGAGTGCACGAGCTCGGTTTTCTCACGCTCGAGACCCGCGCCGCGCGCGATGTTTGAAGGCAGTTCATAGGCATCGCCCCGGTGCGCTATCATCTCCGACATGATCGACCTACGTAGCGACACCGTGACACGACCCACCGCGGCGATGCGCGACGCGATGGCGCGCGCGGAAGTGGGCGACGACGTTTACGGCGACGACCCGACCGTGACCGCGCTCGAGTCTCGCACGGCGGAGATCCTCGGCAAAGAGGCCGCGGTCTACATGCCCACCGGGACGATGACGAACCAGGTCGCCCTCCGCGCGCACACGGAATCTGGGGACGAGATCCTGGCCGATATAGGAGCGCATATCTACGTGAACGAAGGCGGCGCGCCGGCCGGTCTGTCAGGCCTTCTCGTGCGGCCGATCTTGGGCAAGAACGGGGTCTTCTCCGCCGAGCAGCTCGAGCAGGCGATACGGGTCCTCCACCCGTTCAACCCCAGCACGATTCCCGCGCCGACGAAACTCGTCTGCCTCGAGAATACCCATAACGGCGGCGGGGGCATCGTTTGGCGGCTCGACACCATGAGCGCCGTCGCCGACGTTGCTCGCCAGCACGCGATCCCGCTGCACCTCGACGGTGCTCGCCTGTGGCACGCCTCGGCGGCGAGCGGCCATCCTGAATCCGACTACGCCGCCCTATTCGACACCGTGAGTGTGTGTTTTTCAAAGGGCCTCGGTGCCCCAGTCGGCTCCGCCCTGGCCGGGAGCAAGGATTTCATAACGCGGGCGCGAAGGTTCAAGCAGATGTTTGGCGGCGGCTTCCGCCAAGCCGGTGTGATTGCGGCCGCGGCGCTTCATGCTCTAGAGAACCACCGTGGGCGCCTCGTCGAAGACCATGAGAAGGCGCGCGCGCTCGCGGAGGGGCTCGCCCCGTTGCCGGGGATCGAGCTCGACACCGCCCTCGTCCAAACCAACATTGTTCGATTCCGGGTGACGACGATCTCGTCGTTCGAGCTCGTGGACCGCTGTCACGCTCGGGGGCTCCATATGCTGCCTGCAGGAAAGAGCGGGGTGCGCGCTGTCCTCCATCGAGATATCGCACCGGACGGCGTCACACAGGCGCTTTCGGTGCTGGAATCAGCCCTAAGCCAAGAAAACAAAGAAGTAAACGCCTGATTTTCGAACGAACCGCGAGTCATCGATTCGACCAAATCTACACTGCCCGCCCTAACATGGGTGCACGTCAGGATTGTGAGATGAGAATCTATCATCAAGCCACTCGGCGCTGAGCGCGACGTTCCCAGAACGCCTCGAAGCCGTCCGCTCAGCTTGCAGCAGCGCAATGCGATGATTGCGTCAACGCCGGCGACGGACCAGTGCATCCCGGCGCGCTTGCAGCGGGTTCCGATCGCTACCTTGCAGCCGGCCTCTACGACCCCTGTCGAGGTACAAAGCCCGGCTGCCCGGAACGTTGGGTAGCGCATGCGCTCGCGGTTGCGTTCGACGTAGTCGATGCACTTGCGGGCCTCGTCATCCTTTGGCGAGTGTAGTCGTAGGGCCTTGATGATGGCATCGATATCGCCGGCGTCCAACTTGTCATGGCGTTCGCTCGCCCACTGCTGTGCCAGGTCAGTGCCTGCGCCATAGATGGACTTGGACACGTCCGAGAGGTGCTGCTTGGCGTGGAAGCGGTCGACGATCTGAACCGCATCGGGAAAGTGCTCGTCGGCGAGGTTCCAGATCCAGATGGCCCCATCGCCGAGCACGGCCTGGCGCGCCGCGCGCTCGAAGCCGCGCCGCGTAGCCTCACGCTCGACGCGCGCCGCGAACTCGCTCGGCGTCGCGTCAGTGTCTTTGTGCGCCGCGCTTTCGATCGCAGCCGAGTAGCTGATCGAGCCGGCGTCTCGCACGGGCGTGCCTTCTTTGTCCCGCCCCTCGGCGCTCCAGATCGTGACGAGCTTGACCTCTCGCGTCTTTGAAGAACCGTCGGTCTGCTTGCCTGGGCGACCTACCAACTCCTTTTTACGCACTGGCACACCGGTACCATCCATCCCAAGGTACAGCGTTGGCGCCAGTGGTTCGTTTGGCTCCGGCGGCTCGACCACGAGCTTCTCATCTTCGGCGACCTCACGCCCCAGCGCCTCGGCCGCGCGCTCGACGTGCTTGGTCGGAACATCCACCCCAGCCAACTCGTGCAGTAACTCGTGGCCTTCCTCAAAGCTGACCATGGCGCCCACGAGCCCGGCCATGCGCAGCACGCCTGGAGAGAGCGAGTCCCCCTCCAAGCCCAGCGCCCGGTCGCGCGGACAAAAACCTGCTTCGCACAGCTCGCAGTGATAGTAGGCGCGCTCCAGCCTCAAAGGCCCCAGCACGCTCTCGAAGTTCTTGCCATGCCGGCCGGCGTAGCGCGCCGACTGCCCGCACGCGCAGGGCAACATCGGGCCCGCATGGTCCGAGGTATCGGCGTTCAGTCGTTGCTCTACGGCTCGGGCCGCCACGCCCATCACCTTGCGACGAACAGGCATCTCCAAAGCCTCGAAGTCGATCTCCACCGCTGCTTGACGACCCAGCAGCCCTTCAACTTCCCGAACGACGTCGGCGTTTAGCGCGTCGCCGAGTGCCGTTTTTTTAACTCTCGGATAGAACTGAGCCTTTTTCCAGTTTCTGGTCACAGATCTGAACGTTCAACTCGATAAGCTCCTTAACCAGTTTGCGGAAACGACGATACTCCGCGATCTGAGCCTTCGTCTGCTCCACCGCACTCCCTGGAGGAATCACCTTAGTAACCGTCTTACCTTCTACGGCTCGGGTGAGAGACCAGCTTGGGCCGTGGGCTTCGGAAGCGGGCTGGGCACAGTGACAGCTCACCTTGCCACACTTGCGAAACCGTCCCACCAGGGAACCGGGCCGCAGATCGCCGACCTGAGCGAGTTCGTTTTTCAACCGCTCGCGTTTGGTTTCGAGTTGCTGGAGTGTAGGCATGGGGTATTGTCCTCCTTTATCTCTGACAGTATATACAGCTGTCAGACTCCATGCCTTTTTGCCTATGTTTCTACATCCTCACTTTGATGACGTGCGCCCCCCTAACATATACCGCTTGACAAAAACTAAGAATTTGCGTAGTATTTCTTTTGTTAGCAGTCGAACGAGTCGAGTGCTAACGAGCCCTCAAAATAATGCCATTTGCCCATTGGGATCCTATGCGTGAGCTCTTGTCTTTGCAGGAGCGCATGAACCGCTTGATCGATCAGACGTTGTCGCGCTCACGCGGGGACTCGGAGCTCTCCTCGACCGGCGCTTGGTCGCCCGCGGTCGACCTCTACGAGTCCGATCAGCACTTGATCCTCAAAGCCGAGCTACCCGGGGTAAATCAGGACAACATCGAGCTGCGTATCGACGACGACCGCATCACGTTGCAGGGCGAGCGCCGGCTGGCAGAAGCGGTGAGCGAAAAACAGTTTCTTCGGATGGAGCGGTCCCATGGCGCGTTTCATCGGACCTTCGACCTCCCGACACCGGTCGAGGCGAACGAAGTCAAAGCCGAGTTCAAAGCAGGGATCCTAACGGTCACGATACCGAAGATCATCAGCGAGAAAAGCCGTCAGATCCCAATCAGCGGTTAGCCGCCGTTCTCGCGCTTTCGAGCCGGGCGGTGGTTATTTTTTTTCTTACGAAGGAGGAACAGGAGCGAAATGAAGATCAAACCCATTAAGGACAACATCGTCGTCAAGCGGTTGGATGAAGAGGAAAAGAAGATCGGCTCTATCATCATCCCCGATAGCGCGAAGGAAAAGCCACTAACGGCCAAGGTCATTGCCGTCGGTTCTGGCAGAACTCTGAAAGACGGGAAGAAAGTACCGCTCGAGGTCAAAGTCGGCGACAAAGTGCTCGTGGGCAAGTACTCGGGCTCTGAAGTGAAACTCGATGGCGACGAACTTCTCATCCTCAAAGAGGACGAGGTTCTCGGAGTCGTGGAATAACCTTATGAAACCAACTTATCGATTGAAAGAAGGAATCTAGAAGAATGGCAAAGCAGATTGTTTACCATGATGAGGCACGCCAGGCCATCCTCAGGGGCGTGAACCAGCTCGCCTCGGCCGTGCGAGTCACCCTCGGCCCGAAGGGCCGTAACGTCGTTCTCGAGAAGAAATTCGGCTCGCCCGTCGTCACCAAAGACGGCGTGACGGTTGCCAAAGAGATCGACCTCGAAGACGCCGTTGAGAACATCGGCGCCAAGATGCTCCGTGAAGTCGCTTCGAAGACGTCGGACGTCGCCGGTGACGGCACGACCACCGCGACCGTATTGGCCCAGTCGATTTATCGCGAAGGTCTCAAGAACCTGGCGGCCGGCTCCAACCCGATGGACCTCAAGCGCGGCATCAACCTTGCGGTCGAAGCGATCGTCGACGAGATCCAGAAGTTCTCGAAGCCTGTCAAAGGAAAGATGATTGGCCAAGTCGGCAGCATCTCCGCCAACGGCGACATCGCCATCGGTGAGATTATCGCCGAAGCCATGGAGAAAGTCGGCAAAGACGGCGTCATCCAGGTCGAGGAAGCTCGCACGCTCGAGACGAGCCTCGAGATCGTCGAAGGCATGCAGTTCGACCGCGGCTACCTCTCCCCTTACTTCGTCAGCGATCCGGAACGTATGGAGGTTCTCCTCGAAGACTGCCTCATCCTCGTTCACGAAAAGAAGATCTCGAACATGAAAGACCTTCTCCCCGTGCTCGAGAAAGTGGCTCAGGCCGGAAAGCCCCTTCTGATCGTTGCCGAGGACATCGAAGGCGAAGCTCTCGCGACGCTCGTCGTCAACAAGCTCCGCGGAACACTCAGGGCCGCCGCCGTCAAAGCCCCGGGCTTCGGCGACCGCCGCAAGGCCATGATGGAGGACATCGCGATCCTCACCGGTGGCTCCGCTATCTTCGAGGACCTCGGCATCAAGCTCGAGAACCTCCAGATGCAGGACCTCGGCAGAGCCAAGAAGATCGTCATCACGAAGGAAGACACGACCATCGTCGAGGGCGCGGGCAAGAAGGCTGACATCGAAGGCCGCATCAAGCAGATCCGCGCTCAGGTCGAAGAGACGACGTCGGACTACGACCGCGAGAAGCTCCAAGAGCGCCTCGCGAAGCTCGTGGGCGGCGTGGCCCTCATCCAAGTCGGTGCCGCGACCGAGACCGAGATGAAAGAAAAGAAAGCTCGTGTCGAAGATGCGATGCACGCGACCAAAGCTGCAGCCGAGGAAGGTATCGTCGCTGGCGGCGGCGTGGCGCTCATCCGCGGCAGCAGGGCCCTCAAGAAGGTCCTCAAGAGCGACAGCCTCACCGATGACGAGCGTGTCGGCGTCAACATCGTCGGCCGTGCCATCGAAGAGCCCATGCGCTGGATCGCGCAAAACGCCGGCCAGGAAGGCTCTATCGTCGTGAACAAGGTGAAGGAGCTGGAAGGTGATCAGGGCTACAACGCGGCCAAGGGCAAATACGAGAATCTGGTGAACTCGGGCGTCATCGATCCGACCAAGGTCGTTCGTTCCGCGCTCCAGAACGCCAGCTCGATCGCGGGCCTCATGCTCACGACCGAAGCGCTCGTAGCCGAGCTACCCGAAAAAGAGAACAACAAGGGTGGCGGTGGCGGTGGCGGTCCCGGCGGCATGCCTCCGGGAATGGGAGATATGGGCGACTTCTAAGGCGCCTCGAACAACAAAGCCCGGGCCTTTCGGCCCGGGCTTTTTTTGTTTGAGCGCCCGCTTCCTGCTATCGGCTATCTGCTACCCGGTGTGTAGCGGTAGCTGGGTGCTGGTGGGCGGGTGTACTCTCTTCCGGTGAGATTCGAGGATAAGGTTGCTGTTGTTACAGGCGGGGGGGGCGGGATTGGTCGGGCTATTGCGCGGCAGCTCGATCGCGAAGGGGCGCGCGTCTACGTGAATGACGTCGACCGGGTCGCTGCCGAAGCGACGCTCGGGCCCGATCGCGCGCTCGTCGCTGATGTCGCCGATAGTGCGCAAGTTTCTTCGATGTTCGCCGGGCTCGAGAGGGTGGATGTTCTCGTCAATAATGCTGGTATCGGGGAGACAAAGGAGCGGTGGGACGGGCTCAATGCAACGGCCGAAGCGCGCCTTCGCGAGCAGCCTATCGCGACGCACTGGGATGTTACGGTCTCGATGGACGATAGGACGTGGCGGCGCATGATGGCCGTGCATCTCGACGGGATGTTCTTTTGCACGCGCGAGGCGTTGAAGAAAATGAACGCGCAGTCGAGTGGCGCTATCATCAATCTTTCGAGCACAGCGGCCCTCGCGGGGCTCGCGGACGCGCCGCACTACGCCGCGGCGAAGGCGGGTGTGCTCGGGTTCACGAAATCGGTAGCGAAGGAAGTCGGCTCGCGCGGCATTCGGGTTAACGCTATAGCTCCAGGTTTTACCGAGACGGCGATGACCCGGCACATCTCCGACTCGGTGCGCGACGCTTCGCTCGGCAACATCCCTTTGGGGCGCTGGGCTACCCCGGACGAGATCGCGGCCGTTGCCGTTTTTCTCGCTTCGGACGAAGCGTCCTACATTACAGGACAGTGCCTCTCACCAAATGGCGGGGCTTACTGAAAGGCTGAAAGCCTGAAAGCCTGATAGGCTGGACCCATGCCCGACTACGAAGCTTCCGGAACCCATAGCCCGAGCGGCCGGCTCACGCTCTACATCCTCATCGCCATCGTCCTCGCGGTCGTGGTCGCGCTCGCCATCCCCCACGTCGCCATGCAGTTTAAGGTCGGCGGCGAAATTTTTCTCCGTATCTTGATGATGATGGTGGTGCCGCTCGTCATGGCCAGCGTCATGAGCGGCATCATTGGTCTCGGCGACGTGCGCAAGCTCGGCAAGCCCGGGATCGCGGCCGTGACCTATTACGGCACGACCACGGTGCTCGCCGTGCTGCTCGGATTGGTCGCCGTCAACGTGATCGCGCCCGGCGTGGGCACTGTTGACCCCGAATATCTCGACTCGTTCACCGGGGAGGAAATCGCGCATCTCGAAGAGTCGAAGCCCGAATCGATGGGAGACATTCTCGAAAATCTTCTCCTCATGCTCTTCACGCGTAACCTCATCCTGTCGGCGGCCGAGGCAAGCTTGCTGCCGCTCATCTTCTTCTCCATCGTCTTCGCTTCTATGTTGACGACGATGGGCTCTCGCGTCCGAGCCATTACCGAGATGATCGTTCAAGTCAACGACGCGCTCTTGAACTTCGTCTTGCTGCTGATGAACCTTGCGCCCTTCGGTATCTTCTGCCTCGTGACCGCGCGCTTCGGCGAGGCCCGCGCCGAGGGCCAATTCTTGGCGGTGCTCAGCCAGACGGGCTGGTACTTTGTGACGGTACTTCTCGCACTGGCGATCCACGCATTCGTGACACTACCGTTTATTTATTGGGTGTTCACGAAAAAAAATCCGTACCGATTCATGGCTCAAATGTCCCAGGCGCTTCTCACCGCTTTTTCGACCGCGAGCTCCTCGGCGACGCTTCCCATCACGATGAAAACAGCCATCAGTAAGGCGGGGCTGTCCAAAAAATCCGTCGAGTTCGTCATCCCCGTGGGCGCAACCATCAACATGGACGGCACAGCGCTCTACGAGGCCATTGCCGCGATATTCATCGCGCAAGCGATCGGACTCGAGCTCACTCTCGCACAGCAAGGCGTCATTGCCGTAACCGCCACGCTCGCTGCTATCGGGGCCGCGGGCATCCCGGAAGCAGGGCTCGTCACCATGCTGATCGTCTTGGACGCGGTAGGCCTTCCTGCGGAATATATCGGTCTCATCCTCTCGGTCGATTGGCTGCTCGATCGTTTCCGCACGGCGACGAATACGCTCGGCGACTCCATTGGAGCAGCGGTTGTCGAGAAAGCATTCGACTAATCATGTTTCAACCGGGCGTTGTCATCCTTCAGAATCAAGCGAACGAGCGCGCTCCCTGAGCACGTATTTCTGGATCTTGCCTGTCGAAGTCTTGGGAAGCTCGTCGAAGATGACGGTCTTCGGAGCTTTGAAATGCGCAAGATGCTCGCGGCAAAAGTCGATAATTTCCTGAGCGTCGATTTCACCGGCATCCGTCCGGAGCGTCACGAAGGCGCAAGGCGTCTCGCCCCACTTCTCATCGGGCCGCGCCACGACCGCCGCTTCCAAGACGGCCGGGTGTTTGTAGAGAACGCCTTCGACCTCGATCGTGGAGATATTCTCGCCGCCCGAGATAATGATGTCCTTCGAGCGATCGCGTAGCTCGATATAGCCGTCTTCGTGAACGACGCCGAGATCTCCCGAGTGGAACCATCCGCCGGCGAAGGCTTTCTCTGTCGCAGTCGGATTTTTCAAATAGCCTTTCATCACAATGTTGCCTCGGAACATCACTTCACCCATCGTCTCGCCGTCGCGCGGCACGGGCTCGAGGGTCGAGGGGTCCGCGACCATCAGATCTTCGAGCACGGGATAGCGAACGCCCTGTCGTGATTTCTTCTCGGCGCGATCGGCGAGCGCAAGCGCGTCCCACTCTCGATGCCATGCGTTGACGACGGCAGGTCCGTAGGTCTCGGTCAAACCGTAGAGATGGGTGACCCGAAAACCAGCATCCTCCATCGCTCCGATCGTAGCCGCCGGAGGCGGCGCCGCCGCGGTCGCGACCTCGACAACTTTCTCGGAGGGACGCCCGTGGCGAGCGACGGCTTCGATGATAAACCGCGTCACGATGGGTGCGCCGCATAGATGGGTCACGCCGTTACGCTTGATGGCGTCGTGGATCGCGCTAGGCTCCACTTGCCGCAGACAGACATGCGTTCCGGCGTTGACCGCAAGAGACCAGGGGAAGCACCAACCGTTGCAGTGGAACATGGGAAGCGTCCACAAATAGACGGGATGCACCGGCATGGTCCACGCGATGAGATTTACGAGTGCTAACCTGAAGTTCCCTGCTTCAAACCCCTGTTAATTGATGTAAATGCCTGTTTACGCAGGACATATGATTAATTTGGTTTCGCCATATGTTCCCATGTAACTAGGCTGTAACTCTCTTTGTCATGGCTTTATTGATTGCTTTCATGGCCAGAATAGCGTATATATGTTCCCATGTACATCGAGACCGTGCGCAATCGAAACTCTCCGCCCGCAATCCTCTTACGCGAGGGCTGGCGGGAAGGGAAGAAGGTCCGAAAGCGTACCCTCGCCAACCTTTCACACCTGCCCAAAAATATCATCGAGCTCATACGCCGCGCTCTCAAAGGTGAGGCCTTCGTCGCTGTCAGCGAAGCATTTGAGGTCATCAAGTCCTCGCTTCACGGCCACGTCAACGCCTGTCGTACGACGATGAGACGCCTTCGTTTCGACAAATTGCTCGCTTCGAAGCCATGCCGTGAGCGCAACCTGGTCGAGGCGATGGTTGCCGCACGCATCCTCGAACCTGACAGCAAACTCGCGACGACACGGTGGTGGCACACCACCACACTGCCCGAAAGCCTCGGTGTGGCCGATGCCAACGAGGATGATCTCTATGCCGCCATGGATTGGTTGCTCGAGCGGCAAGAACGTATCGAGAAAAAACTGGCTGGACGACACCTCAAAAAAGGAGGCTTGGTGCTCTACGATCTCAGCTCCAGCTACTTTGAGGGTGTCACCTGCCCTCTGGCCGCCATGGGATATAGCCGTGATGGCAAAAGAGATAGACTGCAAGTCAACTACGGTCTAGTCACTGACGAGCGGGGTTGCCCGGTCGCCGTGTCGGTCTTTGCGGGCAATGAGTCGGATAGCACGACGTTGATGCCCCAAGTCGAGATGGTGAGAAACAGGTTTGGCATCAAGACCCTAGTGCTCGTCGGTGACCGAGGCATGATTTCTCAGAAGCGGATCGACGATGACCTCCGCAACCTCGAAGGGGTCGATTGGATCACAGCGCTCAAAAGCGCATCTATTCGTAAGCTCATCGATGGAGGTCAACTGCAACTCGGCCTTTTTGACGAGCGTAATCTGTTTGAATTGACTCATCCAGATTTTGCTGGCGAACGACTCTTTGCGTGCCGGAACACCGAATTGGCAAAACTGCGCGTCCACAAACGTCAGTCCCTTCTACAGGCGACTGCGAGAGAGCTTGCAAGAATTTCATCGCCTTTGGCGGCGCTTCGGTTCACATAGGCAAGTATGGTGTCGAACATCGAGATGTCGCCGGTCAAGTCGCTGATGATGTCCTGGATCTCCATAATCTTCCGGATGCCGTCATCCCGGATCATCTCTTTCACCTGGGACAAGCGATCCCAAGTCATCCACATGCGCGAGAACGTGTTCGTCAAAAACGACTGGATGCTTTGAGCGAAGCAATAGAGCTCGAGCACGCGCCGGTAGGTCTCGACATCATTCGAGATAAAGAGCGCTCCGTTCGTACCGGCAATCAACTTGCTTCCATCTTTCAGCGTGAAGGCATCGCTCCGGAACGGACGGCCGATGATCTGCCGGATCTCGGCGAGGCAGGCGGGATCGTCCAAATAGTCTTGGACCTCGCGTTCCGGGAGGAAACTTCTGGCCAGGATAAGAACGTATTTGTCGCGCTGGCTCGCCTGGTCGCAATAGACGAGATCGAGCAAGCAGCGCTGAAAGTTATTGAGGAGCGTGTTCATCAACGACGACGTGTCCTCGACGAGATCCGCTAGAACGGAAGCGATATCGTCGAGGCTGTGTCGGTCCGCGTTGCCGTTGGTCTCGAGAAGCTCGAGGTCGCAGGTCACGATACCGCTCTCTCCGACGCGAGTCGTAAAACGCTCGACTTGATGTTCGCCGCCGGTGGCTTTGTAATTCACCTCGGCCTGAAACGCGATCCACTCCCCATCTTTTCCGTCGACCGGCATCACTTTCGTCTCGGGCTCTTCGAGCTCCACGTCGATGTTTCGGGGTCCTCGTCGATGAGCGCCGTTAACAGGCACTCACCCCACTTGTTGTGCGCTTCGAGCTTCTCTTCGAGAAGGATGAGATTGTTGGTTCCGAAGGGGATCCATTCCGCCGGGGTCACCAAAGGATTCGGACCGACGAAGAGCAGGTTCTTGTGGTCGTGGCTCACACGAATCCTCTCACCTCCGCAGGTTTCGTGCGATAGACAACCTCGACGATGTCGAAAAAATCGATCGTCGTGCGCCCATTAGCCCTGGGCGACGAAATGATCGGACCTTCCGGTCGCTTCTTGACGGTGCAGCATCGGGGGCAGTAGCTCACGGTGGCGTTTCGGACGTCGCTCCAATGACCGCGCGCTCGCTCGATATAAGCGAGGATTTCCTGGAGCGCCCCGCAATGTCCGCAAGAGAGCAGCGCATCGAGCGCGGTCTCGCACTCTTCTGGAAGAGCCTCGAGTGCTTCGGCGGCTCTCACCGTAGTGCGATAGGCCCGAATAGAGTCGTACAAGCACGTCGAGAGATGAAGCTTTTCCAAGAGCTTCGCGCGCTGGAGTATCTCTAGATCCGCGTGGGCCTCCTGGCTGACTTTTCCATACATCTTGACGCCATGGAACTCGACGAGGCTCGGCGCCCAGTCGTAGTCGTCGAAAATTTGTCTCTGAATGCCGTGATAGACGAGGACCGCTAGGGGCAACCCCTTTAACCTGAAGTTCCCCGGCCGAAAAGACAAAAACCTGAACAGATTCAAGTAGATAGCTCAGAATTGAGTGCCCGGTTCTGGCTACAGGATGATAGTTTCGAGAAGGTCGTAGGCGCGTTGCTGCTTAGGGTCGGGGCAAGAATAACTACCAAGTCTTTGTCGTAATTCATCTGCTGCAGGGATAACGATCCGAGCCGGCGGGAAGCGGATCGCCTGGCGGGACCGCGTCAAATGGAGCTATTTGCAGCTCTTTGAGAGCTTGCCCATGGAGACGTAGGCCATTGTGTGTTAGAGTTACGAATTATGATTCGTAACTCTGATATTGACCGCCTGCGGGGGTTGTTTGCCAAACGTCTCATCGCCACCATGGACATGCTCAAGAAGACAGTGGGGACTGTCGCTGACCTGACGGTGTTCCGAAAACTGAGAGAGCTCGACTACTGCACCAGCTATTCGCACCGTGGACGTTTCTACACGCTCCGAGAGCTCGCGGAGTTTGATGAGAACGGCTTGTGGTGGATTCGGTCCGTCGGCTTTTCAAGTCGAGGGACACTCGTCGCCACGGCCGAAGGACTGGTGAACGCCTCCGAGGCTGGCTACGCGGTGGAGGAGCTTGATGCCATTCTTAGGGTTGGGACCAAAGATGTGCTGCCGAAATTGGCCTGGGAGAAAAGACTTCGCCGCACTCGGATTAGAAATCGCAATGTCTACTTCTCTCCGAAGAGGAGCATTCGTGAACAGCAAATAGCCAGCCGACGTGTTTGGGAAGCGCAACCCTCTGTGTCCAAGAGTATTGCTGCTCAAGACGTCCTACCCGATGAGCTCAAAGCAGCCATCATCCTTTTCTTTAGCCTGCTCGATGAGAGAGAAAGGCGTGTGTATGCGGGGCTTGAATCTCTCAAGTTAGGTTATGGCGGTGACCGCCAGATGGCGGAGATCCTCGGGCTCGACGTTAGCACTGTGGCTCGGGGCCGTCGCGAGCTACTTGAGCATGATGTGAATGTGGAGCGGGTCCGAAAAGCGGGTGCCGGCCGCCAAGCTGTCGAAAAAAAACGCCAGAAGTCATCGCGGCGATCGAAGAACTTATGAAGTACGAGGTCGCTGGCGATCCCGTCAGCGGTCTGAGATGGACTCGCAAGACCACGAAAAAATAGCTGCCGAACTCTCGGCCTTGGGCATTCGCGTCAGTCGCAAAACCGTCGCGAAGCTGCTTAAACAGATGAACTTCTCACTCCGGACCAACAAAAAGAAGATCTCGAATGGCTCTCCTCCGTCACGGTCGCACACTATCCACCAGGTGCGTCCAAGTGGAACCCAATCGAGCACCGCCTGTTCAGCGAGATTAGCAAGAATTGGGCGGGCCGGCCGCTCGATAGCTACGAAACCATCCTGAACTTCATACGGACCACCAAGACCAAAACTGGGCTCAAGGTTAACGCCCGTCTCGTCAAGAAGCAGTATCCTAAGGGCATCAAAATCTCGGACCCTGCGATGGCGCTACTCAACATCAAAAAATCCTCTTCCCTGCCGAAGTGGAACTACACGTTGCGTCCATCCAAGAATGGGAAATAATTTCTGCCACGGTCCTTAGGGTCGGGTGTCGTGACGACCTGAATGTGGGAGCGTCGGGATTGTCACCTGGAGCGCGGCAGATGTTACGCACGATGGTGCTGAGTGCCTTGAGTAGAGTTTGAAAGCTGTGGGCCTCGGTGCCGTCGTCGAGTTTCTTGGAGCGTATCTTTCGCAGGGCAGCCTCGGAGCGCTTAGCGGGAGCAAGCGGGTCCCGCGTTTTCTTGGCTTCTTGGTCCTCGTCGCAGAAGAGCAATGGACGCCATGCTTCACGCATGTGCCACTCGACGTAGTAGGCGAGCATGCACAAGAAGATGTGGGCGCGTACCCGTGTCTCGAGGCGGTGGCGAATCGGACGCACCTTGAGGTCGATGGTCTTGATAGAACGAAATGCCCGTTCGACTTGACTCAGACTCTTGTAGCAGCGGACGGTGTCGTCGGGTGATAGGCGCTGTTCGGGCACGCTGGTCCGGATGACATAGATGCCATCGAGCGTTGCCTCGGAAGCCACCTTGTGTTCGTCGATGTGGAAGTCAAACCCATCGTCGCGGATCTGCAGCACGAAATGCTTGGCCACCTTGTACTTGTTGATGACCTTGCCTACACGCACACCAATGTTGTCCTTGCCTCCATGTTTGCCGAGCTTGACGTCCGAGCGAATGCTCTCCAGTCTCTTGCAAATATCGTTGAGCACTGCTTCTGCTGCGGGCTCTTGCTCGACGATTCGGAAGCGAAACTCATCGTCGCGAATATCGAGATCGAAATGTTTGGCGATCTTCTTGGTGATGAGCTTGTGTACGCGCGCACGGATCTTGTCCTTACCTTTGAGATTGCCGAGTTCAACATTTGAGCGAAGCTTCGTGAGCCTCTTGTAGATACTATCGAGCGCCGCTTTGGCCGCCACCTCTTTGTTGGGAATCTGGAAGGTAAAGTCGTCATCGCGAATGTCGAGCACAAAATACTTGGCGAGCGTCTTGGTGACGACCTTGCGCACGCGGGCGCCAATCTTGTCCTTGCCTCTGAGCCTAGCGCGCTGCACCATGGTTTGAATTCTTGCAAGCTCTCTCGCAGTCGCCTGCAGAAGGGACTGACGTTTGTGGACGCGCAGTTTTGCCAATTCGGTGTTCCGGCACGCAAAGAGTCGTTCGCCAGCAAAATCTGGATGAGTCAATTCAAACAGATTACGCTCGTCAAAAAGGCCGAGTTGCAGTTGACCTCCATCGATGAGCTTACGAATAGATGCGCTTTTGAGCGCTGTGATCCAATCGACCCCTTCGAGGTTGCGGAGGTCATCGTCGATCCGCTTCTGAGAAATCATGCCTCGGTCACCGACGAGCACTAGGGTCTTGATGCCAAACCTGTTTCTCACCATCTCGACTTGGGGCATCAACGTCGTGCTATCCGACTCATTGCCCGCAAAGACCGACACGGCGACCGGGCAACCCCGCTCGTCAGTGACTAGACCGTAGTTGACTTGCAGTCTATCTCTTTTGCCATCACGGCTATATCCCATGGCGGCCAGAGGGCAGGTGACACCCTCAAAGTAGCTGGAGCTGAGATCGTAGAGCACCAAGCCTCCTTTTTTGAGGTGTCGTCCAGCCAGTTTTTTCTCGATACGTTCTTGCCGCTCGAGCAACCAATCCATGGCGGCATAGAGATCATCCTCGTTGGCATCGGCCACACCGAGGCTTTCGGGCAGTGTGGTGGTGTGCCACCACCGTGTCGTCGCGAGTTTGCTGTCAGGTTCGAGGATGCGTGCGGCAACCATCGCCTCGACCAGGTTGCGCTCACGGCATGGCTTCGAAGCGAGCAATTTGTCGAAACGAAGGCGTCTCATCGTCGTACGACAGGCGTTGACGTGGCCGTGAAGCGAGGACTTGATGACCTCAAATGCTTCGCTGACAGCGACGAAGGCCTCACCTTTGAGAGCGCGGCGTATGAGCTCGATGATATTTTTGGGCAGGTGTGAAAGGTTGGCGAGGGTACGCTTTCGGACCTTCTTCCCTTCCCGCCAGCCCTCGCGTAAGAGGATTGCGGGCGGAGAGTTTCGATTGCGCACGGTCTCGATGTACATGGGAACATATATACGCTATTCTGGCCATGAAAGCAATCAATTAAAGCCATGACAAAGAGAGTTACAGCCTAGTTACATGGGAACATATGGCGAAACCAAATTAATCATATGTCCTGCGTAAACAGGCATTTACATCAATTAACAGGGGTTTGAAGCAGGGAACTTCAGTTTAACCAGCGGCGCTTGTCGTTGTTCCCGGAATGGGTAAAGCGGTCGACGATATACAAGATCCGAAGCTGGTCGACAGAGAGTGCGCCCATACTGGCCTTTCGGGTGAGGAGTTATTCGGTTGTTCGGCTGATTGAAATTAGGATAGCAAACCGCGCTCAGTTGCGCGATGTTCAGGCGAGACCGAATGCCAGTAGAGACCTAGTGGCCGCAGCCAGTTCCCAATTGGACCGTCCCTGGGTGGGGGGTCGGTTGGATCACCGGGAGCCTGATCTCCTCGGGACCGAGCGCCATGGGGCGATCACCAGCATAGATCTGGTGGCGGCCCTTGTCGCGAAACCAGTCGCGGGTCTCGGCGACCATGTGCATGTTCTCGACGATCTTCCGCCAGCCGACGCCAGTGTTATAGGCGCAAAAGGAGATCTCCCCTTCCTGCGTCGCGTAGGGGATGACGCACATCTCGGTGCGGCGGAAATCGTAAGTCCAGAGGTCCTGGAACCACATCCCGCCAACCCACATGATGTTCCACTCGTCTTCCTCCATGCTAGAGCTCATCGTCGCACCCATCTTGCGATTGAGTAGCTTGAGGAATTTGGGGATGGTCATGCCCGGCGGCATGTTGCGCTGGTCGAGGTTGCGGACAAAGGCGAGAAGCGCCTGCATCTTGCTCCAGCCCACCCCGCGCGCGGTGTCGGTAATGATGTCGATGTCGCGGACGAAATTCTCGATGTCGAAAAACGCCGTCACGCCGTCGAACTGCAAATAGACCATATTGAGCCCAGCCTCTTTGGCCTGTTGCCAAATTCCGGCTCGAGCATGAAACGGAGCCCATTCGAAGCAGCCTGCACGCTCCAATAGCCGATCTCCTTGGCGTAGTGGCACGCTTCCAGAAAATGCGGCGACATCGTGGGCTCGCCACCTGAGAATTGCACGTAGAGCTGGCGCCTCGGTTTGAACGAGATCGAGTCGTCTAAGATTCTACGGATCTCGTCGAGGGTGCTCGTGCACGTAGCCAACTTGATTGGCATCCATGAAGCACGGGTTGCACATCATGTCGCAGCGGTTCGTCAGGTCGACAGTGAGCACGGCGCCGCGACCATATCGGTCGTGGACGTGCCGTGGCGGTGCACATGGGTATCCTCGGCGGTGCGGAAATCACGGCCAAAAAAACGCCCTTCAAGGAGTTGACTGAGCTTCGGGTCGATCGAGATCACGTCCTCATAGGCTCCGTGCTTGTCGCATTCTTTACGGATGAGAATACGGCCGTCTTCTTCGACAATGCGCGCCGGAATCTCGCCAGTCCCTCCGATCAAGAGCTCTTCGATGTTGCGGGTCCCCGCGACGATCGCATCCCGCACCTCGATAACGCAGTCCGGGCAGAGCGAGTCTGTCTCGCGCGGCCAGCCGAGAGGCGGCTTGGACCGCTCATAGCTCTTGGGTAGTGGACCGGGAGCCCAATTGGGATGGGGCGACGGGCTATCCGGAATCCGCGTGTTGACGCTCTGGAACGCTTCCCATGCCAGACTCGCCGCGTGGCGCAGCGTGCTCGATACGAAACTGCCCATTCACACTCCTCCGTCCTGAGAGAGAGTAACAAAGCCTTCGGTCTGGATTCCAGGAGCTTCCGGGCCGAGGGCGGTCCGCGTAAGCCCATCGCCCCAGCCGGCGTAGAGCGCGACGCGAGAGGCGACATCGGTCCTCTCCGGCCCGAGTCGATGAGTTCGGCCTTTCTCAGGCGGATGCTGTTCCTGGAAACGTTCGATCGACGCCATCCACACGGCGTGCGTAGACTCTCGCCCCTCATCGATGGACGCAATGGCCTCGGGCGGCACGCCCTTGGCAAGCGCGCGGAAGTGGGTGGCGCGCTCCGGCGTGTCGAGCACACCGCCGTCATCCATGAGTTTCTCGAAAGAGCCGTCGGAAAACGCCACGACAACGCGCACCGAGTCCGGGATGTCGAGCGTGCCGCGCTCGCCGAAGAAAACACCCGGCGCCGTACCCACGAGGTCCCCGCTATCGCGCACCGGAAGGCTCGTCGCACCGAGACCCCAGATCGCCCGCTCGATGAGCGGCCATTCGAGCCGAAGCGGCATCGACATCGCAACCACATCTCCGGGCCCGACGCCCAAACGCTCACGAAGCGCGAGCGCTATGCGAATCGAGTGTCGGTCCGCACGCCAATCGGGCACCGCCGCCCAGCGGCCACCTTCGGCCTGCAAGAAAACGCCGTCACAGTCATGATGGTGCGCACCGTGAAGAAGGAGTCGGTTGACGGTGTCGTGGCTCAAAGGCCGGCCCGCTCGAGTGCCCGCGTCGAGATCCGGGTGATGTAGATGCTCACGACCACCGTCGCTACGAAGCCAAGTACGCGCATGCCGAGCTCGAGAGAGCTCGTCGCGCCGCCCGCCGCCTCCGCGCCGAGCGAGCCCATATAGACGACGACGAGCGTCGCGGGGATGAGCCCCAGCAGCGAGCCCAACGCGTAATGGCCGAAGCCAACGCGGGTGAGCCCATAGGCGTAGTTCTGAAAAATGTACGGAAACAAGGGACAGCAGCGCGTAAGGACGACGATTTTCCATCCCTCTTCGCCGATGGCGTTATCCACCGCTGCGAAACGCGGCTTCGAGACCACCCACGCTTCGATTCTCTTGCGGGCGAGGTAGCGCGACACGAGAAACGCAAGAGCCGCACCCACGCTCGTCGCAACGAGCGCCACAATGAAGCCGTCCCGAAGCCCGAACGCCGCACCGCTCGCGGTCATCAAGATGGAGCCAGGAAAAAAGAAGCCGACCGAGACCCCGCTCAAGAGCGCAAAGAGAACCATCCCCAAAACGCCCAAGTCCTTCGTCCAAGCGTTAACGAGCTCGAGCCCCCCGGCATAGTCGGCGAGCTTCATCGCGATGAAGACGCAGACCGCGGCCAGTGCCATCGCGACGACGGCCCATAGATTCGATTTCGAAGGCATTTGTAAAACGAGCGATTCTATCGAGCGACGGCGCCCACGGCAACCGACGCGACACTCGGGTACTTAGTCCCCCTAGTTCTTGGCCGGCGGCGAGGCCTCAATGGGCCCCACGTGGAGGCGTCCGGAATAACGGCTCTCCGTCGAGTCTTCGAAAATCTCGACGCCCGGCTCCGAACCTTCTTTGCCGTTCAACGCCCGCTCACCGCAATCGGACGTCGCGCTCCCCGTGCATATCCAGGCGCTTCCGCCGCTATGCGTCAACTGGAGTGAGATGAGCTCCGTTTCGGGTCTCATCTTCCGGAGCAGATAGCCCATGGGCTCGTACGAAGCGTTGAAACGATTGCCGACCACGAGCCGGTTGTGCAGATTACCGACCAGAACGACGAAGATATTCTGACTCGCTTTCGAGATCTCGTCGCTCAGCCGATGTGCCATGAAAGCGTCGCGCCCTTCGGGCGCTTCGGGATCGTCGATCGCTACGACACCAGTGCCGTACTCGCGCAACACAAATAGGAGGTCCAGCATCGCTCGACTCGACCTTCCGTCCTGGTAGTCGCGCCGCCAGAAACTCGTCGCAAGAAGCAGATCGCGCTGACTGGCTTCGTCCTCTCCCTCGAGATATCGATTGATCGCCGATTGCTCGTTCTGCGGGATCTCGAGCCCGACCGTCACCTGCCGTCCCTGCTCGAGCGCAGCGCATGCGAGACGCGAAACGGTCTCTGGGCCTTCGCGGGTGCCGTGAATCTCGCCGAGCAGAACGACGGTACCCGGCTCTAGGACATGCTCCGTCCCGACGATAGGCATGCAGTCCGCCGACGCGGGCGCCGACGGCACGACCACGAGGAGCATCACGATAGCTCGAAGCGTCTGCATCACGGGTTCTGGCCAATATACTCCGTTTTGAACTAGCTCCCCACCGACTCAAAGATTTGGCGGATGTTCAGGAGCTCATACTTCATCTAAACCTGCCCTTTTCGCTCGCGGAGCAGCTCGATGAGAGCGTTAGCGCCGACTACAGGAAACTGTGGGACGCCGCTGAAGCGGGTCGTGCGGCTGAAGAAAATCGGTGACGATGACGCGGCCACCGTAACGCCGCGAGCACATCCACAAGATTATCTTCGGGACGTGGACAGTTGGCGCATCGAGCTAAAGGCGGACGGCCCATTTCCCGGAGACCTTCAGAAAATCCGACGTTCTCAGCCGTCGTTGCCAAAGGAAAGCTGGCGGGGCTCCGAAACGACGTCGGCCTCCGAGCTATCCTCGTGAATGACCTCGGAGACAACGCGCTCCGTCACTTCCGACAAGTAGCTCTGGAGGGTCTTGGAGATCTCCTCGAACTCTGGCCAAAGCGTCTCTTCTACGAACGTATTCGACACTCTCGCCATCACCGTCGTATAACGCTGCCGCTTGTAGCGGTAGGGGTTGATGCCGTAGCGGCGCAACAACGCGACGAACACTTTGCGAGACCACATATCGCCCATGGTGAAGGTGTACTCCACCGGTGGATCCGTTCTCTCCCATTCCTTCAGGCGCTCCCGTATCCGTTGTCCAGCGCGTTCAGCTGCATCCTTCTCGCCGGGCGTCATCGCTCCGGCATAGAGCGCTTCGATCCTGCGAAGCTTATCGATCAGGCTGGATTCATCCATTGGACGCGAAGGATAAAGAAAAAGCGCGGAGACGGCAAACGCCAACGCAGAGCGAAGGATTGTTCCGCCCCGTGTCGAGATGGACGACTTGCCTAACGCTCGCTATCAGGAGTAGCCAAATACGACCGGTCGATCGCGTCGATGCAGACCGTGCCCGCTTGCCGCATCACCATCGCGAGCTCGGCGCGCAGCATCGTGAGCACCGCCTCGACACCCGCTTGCCCGAACGACGCGAGTCCCCAGAGGTAAGGCCGTCCGATGCAGACCGCGTCCGCACCGAGGGCTAGCGCTTTGAAGAAGTCCGCGCCGTGGCGAAAGCCACCATCGATCAGCACCGCCATCCTTCCTTGCACGGCCTCGACGACCTCGGGAAGGCACGCAATCGTCGAGCGACCACTCGCCTCTGCGCGGCCGCCATGGTTCGAGACGATGACCCCGTCGATCCCGTGCTCGACCGCGAGCGCGGCGTCGTCGCCGCGGACGATGCCTTTGATGAGAAGCTTGACGCTCGTGATGTCACGCAGGCGGCGCACCCAGTCCCACGTCAAGCTCCTGCCATAGTCGCCCGCGCGGGGAACGTCGAGCCCATCGAACATCGGCTTCGTTCGAATGTAGTCCTCGAAGACCGGCTCGTGGCACAACGTGCACTCGCGCTCGTCGAGCTTCGCGAGCCGCTTGTTCGTCTGGCGATTGCTTCCGCCTTGGAGGTCGACCGTGAGAACGATCGCGGTACACCCGGCGGCTTCCGCGCGTTTGACGAGCGCTTCGGTGATATCCCACGTGTAGCGGGCATAGAGCTGGTACCAGATCGGCGCGCCGCGTGCTTCGATGACATCCTCGACTCCCGTCGAGGCGACGGTCGAGAGCATCTCTAAATGGTTCTTGGCGCGCGCCGCCCGGGCAACGGCGAGCTCGCCCTCCGGATGGAAGGCCTGATTGCGGCCCGTCGGTGAGATGGCAATCGGAGATGGCCACGTCTCGCCAAAAAGCGTCGTCGACATGTCGATCTTGCGCACGTCGATGAGCCGCCGCGGACGGAGCTGAAAGCGTTTGAAGCCTTCGCGATTGGCGCGGATCGTGTTGTCGTCATCGGTTCCGGTAGACAGATAGCCCCAATGCGCTGGGGGCAAGGTCTTCTCGGCGACGACCTCGAAGTCGAAGACGTCGATCGCCTGCTCGGGATCCGTGATGGGTCCATCGCCGAGCCCGGCATAGCGACGCGTCGATTGCGGCAAGATGAGCGCGGGGCTCGCCGCCAGATATCTCAAAAAGCGCCGTCGCTCTTCAATCGGATTCATGGTTCTCCTCCCGGCGCTTCGCGATGAGCGCCTCAGACAATGCGGGCCCGCGGCCCGGCTCACTCCATGGGCAAACTTCGATGCAGATGCCACACCCTTCGGTCATGGCGAAGTAAGGGATGCATCTGTCGAAGTCCACATACCACTTCTCGACCCCGCGCACCATTTGTTTTTCGTCGAGGATGGCGTCCGGAGGACAATCGAGCTCACAGCGCCGACAGCGCGTGCAGAGGTCGTCGACACCGATATCGACGGGCGCGTCGCAAGCGAGCGGCAAATCCGTAAGCACGGCGGCCAGCCGAAAATTCGAGCCAAAGTTTTTATTGATGACCGAGCCGTGCTTTCCGAGCTGACCGAGACCGGCCGCGAGGGCGAGCGGGATTTGGATCAAGTCTTCTCCGTCAGCATAGGCCTGCGCGGGCCAACCGAGCCCACGAATATACGCGGCGAGATCGATGGCGATGCGGGAGCTGCGTCGATCGGTGCGCATGACTTCGCGGGCCCCACGGCTCTGGGGCACGTGCTCCATCTCTGTGCGGTCCATGACGGTCCCGATGGAGACGACATACTTATAAGGAGGACGGGGATAGCCTTCGTAGAGCGCGTTGTCGCCGAGCGTCGTGACCCCGGCGACCCCGGCGCCAAGGCGCTTCGCTTCGGCCTTGATGCGGGCCGCCATGGCGGTGGTGTCGTCGACCGGCACCCGCTCGCGACCCACGGGGCCCGCGTAGAGACGGCGCTGCCAGAGCGTCCGGACCACCTGCCAGAAACAGCCGGGCGAGCTCAAGAGATTGAACAGGAGGTCGAGGGCCGCCCAATCGAGCGGCTGTCGTCCACCGCCTCGCCCCGTGCTATGGAATACGGGACGCCCGAGCGATTTTTCGCGCTCGCCGAGACCGTTGACGACGTTTCCCGAGCGCGGTGGGTCGCGATAGATGAATGGGTAGGTCGCGGGAGGCGGGTCTTTCGGCCGCATCAATGTGGGTCGCCGAGATCGTCGATCTCGAGAGTAGCGCCCGTTTCTCGAGCCTTCGCCACAGCGCGGCGCACGCGCCCACCCGCAACGAGCCAGAGAAAGACGACTTGCAGAATGTAGCCGACGAGCCGAACGTTTCGATACAAACGCCGCAGCGGATTCGACGTCTCGAGATAAAAGTCCTCTTGAAACGACTTCACACGAGTTTCTTCAGCGCCTTCAGGAAAATTTCGTTCTCCTCGGCGGTACAGACGGAGACGCGCATGAAGCTCGGCATGTCCCAGGAGCTTCCGTCTCGCACGAAAATTTGCTTCTCGAGAAGCTGGCGCACGAGCGGCCTGGCGCGCTGCTTCATGTCGACCATGAAAAACGGCGCGCGATGCGGGAAGGGCTCGCCGCCGAGAGCTTTCAAGCCCGTGCGTAACTGTTCGAGGCCCTCGTCGACGGTGCGGATGTAGCGATGGACGTGGTCCTGATCCGTAAGGGCCACCGGTCCGGCAATATGCGCCGCCGAGTTGATTCCGAAATCTCCCCACCACACGGATTTCACTTTCTCGATAACGGCGTCCGGACCTATCGCGTAGCCGAGCCGGAGGCCGGCGAGGCCGAACGCTTTCGAGTACGTCCGCAACACGAGAACGGGCGCGTCTCGACGAACGAAGTCGATTGCGCTCTTACCGTCCGGCAGAAAATCGTGATACGCCTCGTCGACGAGGAAAATGGCGCCCTCGGGCAAAGCGTCCACGAGCTTTCCGACTGCGTCTTGATCGAGCGCGGCTCCCGTCGGGTTGTTCGGATTGGCAATATAGAGGATACGGGTCTCGGCGGTCATCTCGCGTTTCAGACCCGCGACGTCCACCGTACCGAGCGGTCCGAGCGGCACGCGCACGGCCTCTCGGCCCATCGACTCGGCAACCCCGGCGGACCAGCCATAAGTCGGCGTGGGCAAAACGATGTTGCCGCCGTCTTTCAGAACCGCCCAAGGCACGAATTGGAGAAACTCCGTAGAGCCGCAACCGATGAGGACGTTCTTGGACGGCACATCGTGATGTTTGGCGATCGCATCGATGAGCGGATCGAAGTAGTTGTAGCGGTGCGCTTCGACGAGGCCGTCGGCCGAGAGCGCCTCGAGCACTTTCGGCGAGGGTCCAAGTGGGTTCTCGTTGAAGTTCAACCGCGTCGATCCCCAAGGGAAGCCGGGAGGAAAACGCGGGATAGGCTCGTCGGTGATCTTGGCGCTCACGTCCTGGGCACGCGCCGCTTGCGGCAATGCCGAGGCCGCCGCCGCGGTTGCAAACGTCTGCAGGAACGCCCTCCTCGTAGCCCTCAGCCCTTGGGGATAACAGCTCCACGATCGGTCGTTGACGAAATCCATCATGTCCTCCTAGTCCTCTCGCCGATCGACCACGCGAACGGCTTTTCCCTGGCTCCGCTCTAGCTCCTTTGGCGGGACCACGCGGAGCTTAACGCGGATACCGAGCGTTTCTTCGACTTTTTTCTTTGCACGCTTTTGAATCTCCACGACAGCTTCGTCGCTTGCCGCCTCGAGCGCTTCGACTTGTATCTCCAGGTCGTCGAGTCTGTTCTGTCCTCGGTCCACGAGGATGACATATTGGGGCGCGAGGCCGTCGACGCTCAAGAGGGCCTGTTCGATTTGTGTTGGAAAGACGTTCACGCCGCGGACGATGAGCATGTCATCCGTGCGCCCGAGAACTTTGCTCATGCGCGCGGAAGTGCGGCCGCAAGCGCAGCGCTCGCGATTCAGGCGCACGAGATCCCGCGTGCGATAGCGTAAGAGCGGGAGGCCTTGCTTCGTCAGCGTCGTGAGGACGAGCTCGCCTTCGGCGTCCCCGGAAAGCGGCTCACCACTCTCCGGATCCACAACCTCCGCGAGAAAATGATCTTCGGCAATGTGCAGCCCACGATGCTCCGAACATTCCCCCGAGAAGAGAACGGTCGCACCGAAATCTTCTATCAACATGATATGGCGCGCCGTATGACCACCGGAGGCCGGCACCGTCGAGGCAGAAACCGTCTCCGCCCCGAGTCCGAACCCCAAACCTCCGGTAAACAAGCCGTAGCCGTAGGCGTTGTGCACGAGATCGCTCGACGTAACGCCGCCCGCGGTGAGGAGGCGCGCCATGACCTCGCCCCAAAGCGCCATGTCGTCCTCGGTATAGGCGACGACCGTGGGCTTACCCGTCGTGCCGCTCGACGCGTGTACGCGAAGGATACGTTCGCGAGGGACCGCAAGCAGGCCAAAAGGATAGTGGTCGCGAAGCGTCTGCTTTGTGGTGAACGGCAGCGAGGCGAGCTCCTCGAGCGATCGCGGGGGATCGACATTCTCGAGCGACTCCCGATAGAAGGGAACGTCCATAGCAAGCCGGGGGACGAGCGCCTGCAGACGCTCGAGCTGCAAGCGTTCGAGCTCGTCCCGCCCGATGGTTTCCATGGCTCGATTCCAGTACACGATGGCCGCATGTTAGTCTCCGCTTTCCGTTCGCGCCACTGCAAGGGGAGATGTAACATCCACCTCACCATGTCGAAAAAGCGCAAGCGCGAGCTCGGTCAGGACCGGCCCATCACTCGCCGGGATTTCATCCACGGTTCCACCGCTATGCTCGGCGCCGCACTAGCGAGCTCGAGCTGCGACGCTCCGGCACCTGAAGAGAGCGGCGAGAGCGGCGCGACGGACTACGCGTTCGACGTCGGCGAAGCGTGGTACGGCCCGGGCGGCGTCGGTGACTACGCGTCGTCACACGGCAACACGCCTGAACTGTTGCGGGTCGCGCATCAAGTACGAAAAGGCGCCTTCGATCAACGCACGGTCAATGTCGTGGAAACTGGCGAAAGCTACGACCTCGTGGTCGGCGGCGGCGGCATTGCCGGTCTCTCTGCGGCCCATCACTTCCGCCGTCTTCAGCCTGGCGGTCGCGCGCTGATCCTCGACAACCACCCTATCTTCGGCGGCGAAGCGAAGCGGAACGAGATCCTCGTCGACGGCCACCGCATCGTCGGACCTCAAGGCTCGGACGATTTCGGGGTTCCCCCCCCAAACGGGCGACCCCGACGACTACTTCACGTCGCTCGGCATCCCGCGTGCGTTCGACTACAAAAAGCCCACGGGCGCGGCCGAGGGGCTCAAAATCCCGTTCGATCATTTCTCCTATATGCACTGGAAGCAGAGCGCGTTCGCAACCGGCCATTTTTTCGACGATACGCCTCGCGAGCCGAATGCTCTGTTTCCCGATCTCCCCACAACGCCGTCACACTTGCTCCGTGTCGCCGGAAAGAAAGGCTGGGCGATGGATCCCTGAAACGAGGATCTGGATTCCGACGTCGTGCGGCAATGGCGCGCCACTTCCGCGGAAGAACATCGCGGCGGCCGGGAGCTCGGTCCGTGGCTCGATGGGATGACGGTGAAGACTTATTACGAGCAAGTGCTGGGGCTCCCCTCTTCGATTACTGCCTATGTCGACCCCATCCTCGCAAGCATCATCGGCCTCGGCTGCGACGCGATCTCCGCGTGGTGGGGCTGGCACTTCGAGCTTCCCGGCTTCCGCCAAGCGGATCGCTATCGCGATTTGACGTTCCACTCTTTCCCTGGCGGTAATACCGGCTTCGCGCGCTATTTCGTGAAGAGCTTGAACCCCGACGCGCTCGAGGGCTCGACTTCGCTATCGGACGTTCTGCTCTCTCCCGTTCGGTTCACAGCACTCGATCGCGAGGAGAACGCGGTCAATATCCGCTTGAACGCCACGGTCGTACGGGTCGAGCACGAAGCCGACAAAACGGTCTCCATCACCTATGTGGAGAACGGCAAGCTTTACCGCGTGCGGAGCACAAACACGGTGATGGCTTCCGGAGGCTGGGTCAATCGTCGCGTCTTGCGCGATCTCCCGGACGCACACCGGAGCGCCTACGAGAGCTTCCGCCACTCGTCGGTTTTGATCGCGAACGTCGCGCTCACGAACTGGCGCTTTTTGGCGAAGTTCGGCGTCGCCGCTTGCATCTATGAAGGCGGCTTCGGTTTCTCGTGTAATATCCGGCGGCCGATGATCGTGGGCGACGAGAAGGGGTCCATCGATCCGGACCGCCCCATCGTCCTGACTTTTTATGTGCCTTATTTCTATCCTGGACTTCCGGCCAAAGGCCAAGGCGAGGCGGGACGGCTTGAGCTGCTCACGGCTTCGTTCGAGACGATCGAGACACGTCTGCGCGAGCAGATGATGGTTCTTTTCGCCGATGGCGGTTTCGACCCGACGCGAGACGTCGCGGGAATCATCCTGAACCGATGGGGCCACGCCTACACCAATCCGGAGCCGGGCTTCATGTTCGGGGTCGACGGTGCCGAGCCTGTCCCGGACGTGATCCGAAAGCCGTTCGGCCGCATCGCCATCGGGCATTCCGAGCTCGGCGGCCATCAGAACTGGACGGGCGCCGCCGCCGAAGGCCGGCGCGCGGTGGAGGCGTTGCTCGACGGGTAATCAAGCCGGGGAATTCACAACCTGCTGCGAGCACTGCCCGTCGAGCGCCAGGAGGTTCGGAGCCTGCGGATCCAGCTCGCGTACCACGTTCATTGCGGAGAGCAAAGCCGTCTCCTCTCGTTGCTTACCATTGACGAGCGTATTGGCGTTCAGTTTTGAAGCGCGCAGCGTCGGCACACTGAGGGGCTATCCCCCCACGCGCGTAGACGTTTTCCTGCATCAGCAACGGAGCGGAGTACAGCTAAGTGGTTGTCTTGGCGTAGCCTTTCGGGAAATCGCGATTCGGCACGCATCTTGCCTATCGATTACCAGGGTGTTCCTCGTTAGCTTCAATCCAGGCAATCCAGGACCGAATCAGTGACCTCATCGACCGAGCAAAATCAAACGAGCGCGGACGCGAAGCAAGAGCTCGAAAAAGTACCGGGAGACCGCTACGAGGTCCTAGGCCGACTAGGCGTGGGCGCGTTCGGCTCTGTCTTGAAAGCCCGGGACACCTTCCTCAACCGATCGGTCGCGATCAAGAGCATCCGCCTCGACACTTCGCTCGATCCGGACCAGAGACAAGCGATCAACAAACGCTTCGTCCGAGAAGCGCAGGTGGCCGCGCAGCTCCATCACCCGAATATCGTAACGATTCACGACATCATTTTTACGCCCGAAACGGGCTTCATCGTCATGGAGTTCATCGAAGGTTCCACGCTCCAAGACGTGATGGAATCACAAAAGCTCTGGCTCGCGAGAATCGTCGACATCGTGACGCAAGTGGCCAAAGCCCTCGCCTACGCGCACGAGCACAAAGTCACTCATCGCGATATCAAGCCAGCCAACATCATGATCACCCCCGAGTTCGACGCCCGGATCACCGATTTTGGTATTGCCAAAGCCGACGGCTCGACGCACCTCACACATTCTGGAAGCCTCGTGGGAACACCCGACTACATGTCGCCCGAACAGGCCAAGGGCGAGGAAGTCGATTCGCGCAGCGATCTCTTCTCGCTCGGTTGCGTGCTCTATGAATGCGCCTGCGGCGAAAAACCGTTTCGAGGCGGAAGCCTCACGGGCGTGCTCCTGAGCATCGTGAACTCCAACCCGTTCGAAGCGAAAGCTTGGAAAGAGACGACCGTTCCAGCGGAGATCACGGTGGTTCTCGAAAGAGCGCTCGCCAAAGATCCCGACGAACGCTTTCTTTCAGCCGGAGCCTTCGTCTCGGCGCTCGATGCCATCCCGAAAGACGTGCTCGGCGCGGAAGAGCCGATTACTTCCGTCCCGGTATCGGAGCCGAGCAAAGTGGCGGCCGAACCCGTCCCCGAGCAAGCCGAGCCCGAGCCTCCGCCGAGAGAAGCGAGCGCAGACGAGATCAAATCCCTGAAAGAGGACGACCGTCCCTTGCGTTTTGCAGCCACCCTCTCCGACGATCTTCAAGACTTGAAGCTCACGCCGACACAGGGATACGTACTCTCGCGCGTCGACGGCGTCTCGCTCGCGCGTGACATTATGACGGTCAGTGCGGTTCCCGAAGCCGAGGCCGCGGGCACACTCGTCGACTTGTTCGAAAAGGGCCTTCTCGTCTTCATCGAGGACGAAGCCGCGTCCGAGCCGGTGCGCGAGCTCGACGAGATGTTCGCTCTTGAAGTCGACCGAGTCGTGCGCCTCGGAAAAGAGAAACGCTACTCGGAGCTTCTCGGGATCGACATCAGCACCCCCGGGCCAGAGGTCACGAACTCCTACTTGGAGCTTGTGCAGCGCTACCACCCCGACGCCCAAGAAGGCAGAATCAGCGAGGCGGACCGCAAGAAGCTTGCGCGCGTGTGCGCCATCTTGACCGAAGCGCTCGGCACCGTTTCCGGTAAGCACGAGCCCGCGCCCGTCTTCAAGCGAGAAGAAGATCCTGCCGCCACCGGAAGTGTGAAGCGGCGTGAGTTCGCGGACAAGCTCTTCGGCCGCGCTAAGGAAGCTTTCGACGTCACGGATTTCTGGGAAGCTATTCAGCTTTCGCGCCAAGCGATCGAGCTCGACAGCGACGTAGCCGAGTATCACCACCTCCTCGGGCTCGGGCTCATGAAAAACATGAACTGGATCAAGGAGGCCGAAGAGTCGCTCCTGCGCGCCGCGGAGCTCGACGAGACAGCCCCCATCTATTTCGAATCGCTCGCCACGCTCTACGAGCGTCGAGGCGCACACGAACGCGCCGCCGAGATGACCGAGCGCGCCCGCAAGCTATCCCCGACTGAGGAGGAAAAAGTCGAAGTCACGGAAGAGGTACCTAAAGAAGAAGCCGCCGCACTCGCCCCGGAGCCGGAACCCGACCTCGGAGAAGAGTTCGCGGTGCCTGTAGAGGAGCTCGAAGGCTTCTCCGATACTTCGAAGACGGTCGCGGATTAACCCAATCTAGCCGTCCCGCACGCCGAAGTACTCTTGGCCCCTCTCCATCAGCGCCGCGAAGCCTCGTTCGTCGCCGGCAAGAACGACCGAACGCAAACGCTCGACCGCGTAGAGAAGCGCAGCGAGAGCCTCCGAGCCGTAATCGTTGAGCGACTGGATCTCAAAATAGAGCCGGGGGTTGTCGTCCGTGACCTTCCGCGCCACCGCGAGCTGCTCGTCGAAAGTCGTGCTCGAAAGCCTCGCGAGAGCGGGCGCTGCCTCGCCGCTTTCGACGAGCGCGGTGACGAAAGCAATGTTGAGCGCGTGTGAAAGGCCGAGCACATAAGCGATCGAACGGTCATGGCTCTCGAGATCCATCGCAACTTGCTCCGCCATCGTCGAGGCAAAAAGCTCCCGCGCCTCTCGAGTCGCCTCCTCATCACCCACATCCACGAAAATAACGTGGCGCCCTGACAAAAGCTCCGTGTCGGGGCCGAACATAGGATGAATCGACGTCACGCGTGCACCCGCTCCCGCGAGGGCGAGGAGCCCATCGCGAAGCGGGCTCTTCAGGGAGCCGATGTCGAAGACGAGGCCAGGCGGTGGCCGCTTTGCCATCTCGGCGAGGATCGTTCCCGTTGCAACGAGGGGTGTCGCGAGAACGATGACATCTTGATCCAAATTGGATGTCTGCCATTCTTTTATCTGTGGAAGCTTGTCTCCGAACGGCTCCGGATCCGCGATCTCGACCTCGAAACCCTGAGAGGCCAGAAATCGCACAAACCAGCGTCCCATCTTGCCGGAGCCACCAATCACGAGAGCGCGCTTTCCCGAACCGCTTTTCGCCGTCACCAGTCCTTGCTTTTCCTGCACTTCGAGCGCCGAGCGAATCAATAGCAGCATCAGCTCTTCGGCGAGGCGCGGCGGAAGCTCGAGTTTTTCGGCCGTCGCGCGCGCCCTTTCGATTACGTCGCGCTCCCGCCGGAAATCCCGCGTCGGGCGGCCGGCTTCGCGTTTCACTTTCCCGATGGCCGAAGCGCGCCGCGCACGCTCCGCGACGAGCTCGAGGATCTGGGTGTCGATGCCCTCGAGCTCCGCTCGTAGTCGTTTCAGTTCGGTATCCATGACTGAGATTGTAGAATAGGACGCTCGCAGCTACGAGGAACAAATTGGCATCGAATCTTTTGGTCATCCTGTCGGCGATCCTCTTCAATGGGGCACCACCTTTGGACACTGGATTTCTCTCGCGCTCCGTCGAGCTCGACGGCGTCACCTACCTCTATCAAGTCTTCGTCCCGTCCGGATGGAGCTCGAATCAAACATGGCCCGTGATCTTTTTCTTGCACGGCACGGGCGAGCGGGGCGCGGACGGCGCCCGGCAGACGGACAAAGGCCTCCCCGAGATCCTTCGCCGAAAGCCGGACTTCCCCGCCGTCGTGGTCATGCCGCAGTGCCGCCGCCGAACGTGGTGGGGAGCCCCTGCGATGGAAGCTCAAGCGTTCGCAGCGCTCGAGGCCTCGATGAAGGAGTTCAACGGCGACCCAGCGAGACTGTATTTGACTGGGCTCTCGATGGGCGGCTACGGCGCCTGGGCCTTCGGCTACAAATATCCGAAGAAGTTCGCAGCGCTCGTCCCCGTATGCGGCGGCGTCGTTTCGAGGCGCGCGTTTCCCGTCCCCGATTGGCATCCCGCCGCCGTCGAGCCGGAGGACCCCTACACGGAGACCGCCCGCGGCATCGGTAGCGTACCCGTTTGGGCCTTTCACGGCGATGCGGATCGCACCGTTCCCGTCACCGAATCACGCAAGCTGACCGAGGCGATCGAGAAAGCCGGGGGCAACGTGAAATACACCGAGTATCCCGACGTGTCCCACAACTCCTGGGACCGTGCCTATGCAGAAGAGGAGCTCATCGCCTGGATCCTCTCCCAGCGAAACGAGGAGCGTTAGGCGCCTAAAGGCAGGACCGGTCGAGCGTAGGGTACAATTCCGAGGCGGACGCTTCAAAGAGCCTGACCCAGGCTGCTACGCGCGTCGGCGACGCGCTCGAGACGCTGAAACGCTTCGGCGCGCTCGTCGAAGCGGAACGTAGGCCTTTCGACATACGTCAAGGCATCGACGACACGTTATCGCTCATGCGCCCGAGAATCGAAGGCCGGGTTCGCGTCGTGCGGCCTATCCGGAGACGCTCGCGCTCGTCATCTGGAGTCCGGCAAAGCTCAACCGCGTGTTCCTGAGCCTCCTCGAGAACGCCGTCGAGGCTTTCGATGACGACGACCCCGCGAACGAGATTCAGGTTCGCGTCTCCGAGACGGGAGAAGGTGTCGCCGTCCAAATTACCGACAACGGCAAAGGCATCCCGTCATCCTCGTTCGCGACGCTTTTCGACTTGGGTTTGACCCGTAAAGGCGATCGCGTTGGCATGCGCCTCGGGTTTCCTATTGGAGCGAGCTCAAACCCATAATTGACCATAGTCTTTGACTATGCTAAAGTAGGCATCATGAAGGAAGTGAGCGTGTCGAAATTCAAAGCAACGTGTCTGGAGCTTCTCCGTGACGTCGCCGAAAACGGTGAGCCGATCCTGGTCACCAAGCGCGGGGAGCCGATTGCCGAAGTGCGCCCACCACACCCAAAAGGACCCAATAGCCTCTACGGCTGTATGAAGGGGCGAGGCAAGATTCTGGGAGACATCACCTCCCCAGCGATTCCCGCCGAGAAATGGGACGTTCTCAAACGTGAAGATCCTTCTTGACACCCACGTGTTCCTATGGCACGTGTTCGCCAACCAAAAACTGCGCCGCAAGACCAAGCGACTGTTGGAGCGCGTGGATTCAGAGCTCTGGCTGTCCCCAATTACGCTTTGGGAGTGTCTGATTCTCGAGCGTGATGGTCGCGTTCAACTCGAACCCAACGCGCTCCGGTGGGTTCGGGATATCCTCACGAGCCACGAGCTTCGCGAAGCGCCGCTCAATCACGAAGTTGCGCTTCACACCCGGATCGTCAACGTCGAGAACGACGACCCGGCGGACCGATTTCTCGCAGCGACGGCCGCAGTCTACGACCTCACGCTCGTGACGGGCGACGGGCCCCTACTCAAAGGAAGCGGCTACTCAGTCCTGCCTAACGAGTAAGAATCACCACGCTGATCCTGTGGCTTCTATTTATTCATCCGCGCGCGTCGCCATGACCTTCTCGGCCGTGGCGGTCACTATGCCTTCATGCTCCGATCGCTTCTGGTCTCATTCATCTCGGCGTTCAAGACGCGTCGCTCGCTAGCGCTTGAGAATCTCGCCCTTCGCCAACAGCTCGCCGTCCTACAGGTTTCCTGAAACGGTCTAGGCTCACGGATCTCGATCGCGGCTTCTGGGTGCTGTTGCGCAGAGTCTGGACGGACTGGGACCACGTGCTCGTGAAACCGGAGACCGTTGTCCGGTGGCACCGGGCTGGGTTCCGACGCTATCGGACTTGGAAGAGTCGGAAACGTCGGCCGGGTGTTGCCTTGGAGGTGCGGGAGCTGATTCGGGACATGTGCCGAGCCAATCCGCTGTGGGAGCGCCTCGCGTGCACGGCGAGCTCACGAAGCTCGGCATCTCCATTTCCCAGGCCGCGGTGTCCAAGTACATGATTCGGCATCGAAAACCACCGTCTCAGACGTGGCGGAGCTTTTTCGACAACCACGTTAAGGACTTGGTCTCCGTCGATTTCTTCACGTTGCCAACCGCCACGTTTCGAGTTCTCTTCGTCTTCATCCCCTCTGTGCCAACATCGCTGAGACACTTCGCCCCTTGAAATTAGTGTAGAGGGTGGAGGAGGATCAACGCATGAGTATGTTGGTAGAGAGAGAGACCTCGGCGGGATCGGAGGGAGCCCGTAGGGCGACTGGAGATCCCGCCGGCCGCGATGCGGCGGGGGTCCCGGATCCGGAAGTGAGCGAGCAAGCGAAGCGTCGACGCTTTACCGCGGAGTACAAGCTGCGGATAGTGCGTGAGGCCGATGCCTGCAAGGGTGATGGCGACGTTGCTGCTCTTCTGCGTCGAGAGGGCCTGTACTCGTCGCATTTATCGAGTTGGCGCCGCCAACGTGACGAGGTCGCGCAGGAAGGGTTGGCGTCGAGAAAGCGAGGCCGGAAGGCAAAGGCAGAGGATCCACGGGTCAAGGAGCTCGAGCGCGAGAACGCCCGGCGCCAACGTCGCTTGGCTCGCGTGGAGACGATGTTGGAGATCCAAAAAAAACCTCCGAACTACTGGGGATCCCCCTGAATCCACTCGACAGCGACGAGACCGACTGATCGTGGCGGTCGAGGAGCTGGCGGGGCAGATTGGGCAGACGACGGAAGCCTGCGAGGCTCTGGGTGTGGCTCGTTCCACGCTGTATCGCAGGCGCCAGCCGGCGGGGCCCCAACCGAAACGTCGTCCTCGGCCGCACCGAGCCCTCGACGAGACTGAGCGCGAGGAAGTCCTCGGGGCCTTGCACTGTGAGCGGTTCGTCGACAAGGCGCCCGCCCAGGTGTGGGCCACGCTTCTGGACGAGGGAACCTACCTCTGCTCGATTCGCACGATGTATCGGATTTTGGTGGAGCACGGCGAGGTCCGAGAGCGCCGGAACCAACGGCGCCATCCGAACTACACCAAGCCGGAGCTGTTGGCCGAAGCGCCGAACCAGGTTTGGTCGTGGGATATCACGAAGCTTCGTGGCCCCGTCAAGTGGACCTACTACTACCTCTACGTCATCCTCGACATCTTCTCCCGCTACGTGGTTGGCTGGATGCTGGCTCACCGAGAAAGTGCCGCGCTCGCCCAACGCCTCATCGCCGAGAGCTGTCGCAAGCAGGACATTGAACCCGACCAGCTCACCCTTCACGCGGACCGTGGCAGCTCGATGAGGAGCAAGCCCGTGGGTCTGCTCCTGGCTGACCTCGGAGTTACCAAGACCCACTCCAGGCCTTACGTCTCGAACGACAATCCCTACTCCGAGTCTCAGTTCAAGACGATGAAGTACTGTCCTCAGTTTCCGAGCCGCTTTGGTTCCGCCGAAGACGGTCGGCTATTCTGCTGCGGTTTCTTCGACTACTACAATTTCCACCACCGGCACTCGGGAATCGGCCTTATGACACCGGCCGACGTTCACTATGGTCGCGCCGAACAGCTCACCACCGCTCGCCGTCAGATCCTAATCGAAGCTCAACGGGCTCATCCCGAACGCTTCGTTCGCGGAACGCCGCAACCGCCCGTTTTGCCTCCGCAGGCCTGGATCAACCCGCCGCCGGAAAAAACGACGCTCCACAATGCCGCACAAGCCCCTCTCGCCGCGGCGTCCATACCGGGGGTACCCCCTTTTTCTGCTTCACGCAACCAGATCTTGGTCGATGTTGACGTCGATCGCGCCGACCTCACGAGTCTCCCCGCCATAATCGAGGCTCACTAAATGCAGCTTGCGAGTGTCTCAAAGTTGTTGACATGTTCCGATCGTACTCTGTTACGATCGGCGACGGATCGCTCACTTCAATGTCACAGACCACCCTTCTGCAGAGTGGACCGCGCAGCAGACCGTCGATGCCTTTGCATGAGAGAGTGCTCCTCGCTTCATGCTGCGAGACCGAGATGGAGTCTATGGACCGTAGTTCAGCCGGCGCGTCGCGGGACTCGGCGTCGACGAGGTTCGGACGGCGCCGCGCTCGCCATGGCAAAATCCGTACGTCGAAAGGGTGATGGGTAGCATTCCCCGCGAGTGTCTCGACCACGTGAGCGTCCTCGACGAGCGGCACCTCAGGCGAATCCAGCGAGACTACGTCGACGACTATCACTCCTGCAGCACTCATTTATCGCGCCAGAAAGATGCCCCCGAGCCACGACCTGTGCAGCCGCCTCGATGGGGAGAGTGACGGTCGTTCCCGAGGTCGGCGGCCTCCATCATTATTACGCTCGTCTCGCTGCTTGAACTCTCTCCACGTGTCGTGCCGTCAATGCCGCGGCGCTATTGAGCTGCCTCCTCGATGCGCGATAGCCGTAGTGCCAACGAACGCATTCCGGAACCCTTCGCTCGTGACGAGATCGACACTAAAGCGAGAGCGTCGCCAATCGCTCGAGATGGTGGTCCACGTTTCCGAAGAGCACATCGATCATGGAGAGCCGCTTGAAATAGTGGCCGATTGCGAGCTCGTTCGTCATGCCCATCCCGCCATGAAGCTGGATGGCTTCTTTGCCAATCCGTTTGCCGGCACGACCGATCTGCACTTTGGCGGCAGAAGCCGCTCGGGCGCGCTCACGGCCCTCGAGATTCTCGATCGCCGCGGCGGCGCGGTAGGCAAGGGCCCGTGACAGCTCGTAATCCACGAACATGTCGACCGCGCGATGCTGCAGCGCTTGGAAGCTTCCGATGGGAACACCGAACTGGTGCCGCGTCTTGAGATAGTCAAAAGTCGACTTGTTGAGGGCGCCCATCGCTCCGACAGCTTCCGCCGCGAGAAGGGTAATGGCGCGGTCGATCACGGGCTCGATCGCGGCGAGCGCCCCGCCGCGTTCCCCGAGCAGCGCTTCCTCCTCTACGTGCACGTCTTCGAGCGCGATATCCGCGGCTCGCAATCCATCCACGGTCGCATAGCCCCGCAGTGAAACACCTTCGCTCTCGCGGTCCACGAGAAACAGCGATACGCCTTCATCGCCCGCGCGCGCCGAGACGATGAGCTTGTCCGCGGTCGCCGCGTGGAGCACGCAGCTCTTGCGGCCATGTAGACGAAACCCGCTTCCCGCGGGCTCGGCCCGCGTCTCTACGGCCGTGAGGTCAAAGCGCGACTCGGGCTCGCTATGGGCGAGTGCTATGAGCAGTTCCCCTTCCACGATGGACGGGATGAGATCATGCGCGCCCGTCGCCTCGAGAACCTTTCCGCCGAGGACGACGGTCGTAAAGTACGGCTCGCCGAGCAGGGCTCGGCCGAAAGCTTCCATCAACACGGCGCTATCGAGAGCCGAGCCGCCGAGGCCGCCATGTTCTTCCGCGAAACCGAGTGCGAGCCAGCCGAGCTCCGCGAACTGCTTCCAATGCTCGCGGCTGAACCCGAGCTCGCTCGCCACGAGTGCTTGCCGGCGGTCGAAAGTATAGGCCTCCCGCACGAAGCGGTCGACGCTTTCTTTGAGGAGCTCTTGGTCTTCGTTCAGCGTGAAGTCCATCTTGCCGCTCAAAGACCGAGCACCATCTTCGCAATGATGTTCTTTTGAATCTCGTTCGACCCCGCATAGATAGAGGCCTTGCGCCAATTGAAATAAAGAGGGGCTATGGCAGGTGCGTGAGAAGGACCGAAGTTCTCTTCAGCGAAGCCGTTCTCGAGCGCTTGGGGCAAGTAGGGCAAGGCGTAATAGCCGGCTGCGTCGAACATGAGCTCCGTCAACGTTTGTTGGAGCTCCGAGCCGCGGATCTTCAAGAGCGACGCCTCCGGTCCCGGCGGGCGGCCTGCTGTTTCTTCCGCGAGCACTTTCAAGACGACGGATTCGAGAGCGAGCAGCTCGACTTCAACGGCGGCAAGACGGCGCCCGAACGACCGCTCCGTCGGCGCGATAGCGCGAGCCTTCCGCAGCCAGCGCTTCAAGCTGCCTATGTGCGCGATGCCAGTTCGCTCGTGGCCGAGAAGGAATTTCGCATAGGTCCAGCCCTTCCCTTCCTCGCCTACGAGGTTCTCCCGCGGGACGCGAACATCCTCCAAGATCACTTCGTTGATTTCGCTACCGCCGTCGAAGGTGGTGATCGGGCGCACGCTGATGCCCGCCGTCTCCATGTCGACGAGGAAAAACGAGATGCCGTCTTGCTTCTTGCCCGTATCGCTCGTGCGGCCGAGAAAGAACATCCGGTCCGCGTGCTGCGCAAGGGTGACCCAAGTTTTGTGCCCATTGACGACATAGTGATCGCCTTCGAGCACGGCGCGCGTCTGCAACGAGGCCAGGTCAGAGCCGGAGCCCGGCTCGGAATAGCCTTGGCACCACCAATCGTCACTGGAAAGGATGCGCGGCAAATAATGCTTCTTTTGCTCATCGCTTCCGAAGGTCATGATCACCGGCCCCACCATGCCAAGACCGAAACGAATCAAGTAAGGCGCCGAAGCCGCCCCGAGCTCTTCCTCGAAGAGATAGCGCTCTACGGGTGTCCATCCAGTTCCCCCGTACTCTTTCGGCCAATGGGGTGCGATGAAGCCTTGCTCGTAGAGAATTTTCTGCCAACGAACGAAGTCGTCCCGGCGGAGCTTTTGACCGCCTTCGACGCGCGCCCGAATATCTGCGGGGAGGTTCTCTTCGATGAACGCATGGACTCGCGCTCGGAACGCCTCTTCGTCCGGCGTGAGCGCGAGCCTCAAGGCGCGGCCTTCAAACGTTCCCGCTCGACGAGCACGCGGCGGAGGATTTTCCCCGAAGGTGATTTGGGAATCTGGTCGACGAACTCGACTTCGCGGATCTTTTTGTGAGGAGCCACGCGCTCCGCGATGAAATCTTGAAGCGTCTGTGCATCGATCTCTTCACTTAGCACGACGCAGGCCTTCGGTATCTCGCCCGCCTCTTCATCCGGTTTCGGGATCACAGCGGCATCGCTCACCGAGGGATGCGAGAGCAAGAGCGCCTCGAGCTCGGCAGGGGCGACCTGCATCCCTTTGTACTTGATGAGCTCTTTCAGCCGGTCCACGATGAAGAAATAGCCGTCTTCGTCCGCATAGCCGACATCCCCCGTGTGAAAGAAACCGTCGGCATCGATGCACTCCGCGGTGGCGTCCGGCTTGTTGAGATAGCCCTTCATGACCTGCGGGCCGCGGATCCAAATTTCGCCTTCCTCGTTCGGCCCGAGCTCCTCTCCGCTGCTCGGATCGACGATTTTGCATTCCGTGCCTGCAATACAAGGCCCGACTGAGCCAACCTTGTTTTTCTCCGGGTCGGGCTGGTTGCAATGCGAGACCGGGCTCGTCTCGGTAAGACCGTAACCCTGCAAGACGAGACAGTCGAGCCGCTTGGCGCAAGCCTCGGCCACGTCCTTGCCGAGCGGCGCCGCGCCGGACATGAGCCAGCGCAGCGAGGACAAATCGTATTGGTCGACGACGGGATGTTTCGCGAGCGCAAGCACGATGGGCGGCACGAGATGCGCGATCGTGATTTTGTACTTCTGCATCAAACCGACAAACTCCTCGAGATCGAACTTGGGCATCGTCACCACGGTGCAGCCTCGATGAAGCGCCAGGTTCATGATCACGACCATGCCGTAAATGTGAAAAAACGGGAGGATACCGATAGAGACGTCCTCCTCGCCTAGTCCGTCACCGAAGGTGGACTCGGTTTGCGTGAGGTTCGCCACGAGGTTTCGATGCGTGAGCATGACGCCTTTTTGGAGACCGGTCGTCCCACTCGAATAAGGAAGCGTTACGATGTCTTCGGGCGCGATGTCGACTCGGGGTGCATCCCCGTCATTGTCGAGTAGCGAGGCGAACGGCGTCGCGCCTTCGGCTTCTCCGAAGACGAAGATCTCCTCGACACTGGATTCCTTCGCCGCGGCTTTGGCCTTGTCGAGAAACGGCGGCAACGTGAGAAGGAACCGCGCCTTGCTGTCATTTAGCTGGCGGGCAAGCTCTTCGGGCGTATAAAGCGGGTTGATCGTCGTGCTCACGCCTCCGGCCACGGAGACCCCGTGAAACGCGACCGCATATTCCGGCAAGTTGGGACTGTAGATCGCGAGCACCTCACCTTTTTTCATCCCCTTGTCGGACAAGCCCTTGGCGGCTTTTTGTATCGCAGCGCCGAGTGCTTTAAAAGTCAGGATGCGACCGCTGGGCCCATCGATAAGGGCAGGCTTGTCAGCCCACTTCACCGTCGGTTCTAACACGAATTCAGTGAGCGGTTGACTCGGGGTAGACGGATCGGGATGGGGGCTTCGAAAAAGCATCGCTCGCTCCTTTCGAGGATCGATGCGAAACACTAGCCTAGAACCGGCATAAAAGCGATCAATAATAAGAAAAAGCGAAACGCAAAGACGCGAAGGCCCGCATCCCAAGCCTAAAGAATACGCAGTCCGATCCAAAGAGAGGTCTTCGGATCTCCTCTCATTTCTTCTTTTTTTTCTTTGCGCCTTTGCGCCTTCGCGCCTTTGCGTTACGTTTTTTCTTGATATTGATCTTTTCAAGCGTCGCTTCGTAGCTCATACCATCGCGCGACAAGGCTCCGGCGGGTTCTCGAGAATCTCGACGAGCGTTTCGAGAGCCCGTTCCAGCCGGCTGGCTTGGCGCACTGGCCCGACGCAAAGGCGTACGGCATGCGCATTGGTGGAGCGGGCCGCGACGAAATCTTCCGCTGGCGAGATGACGACACAGCGCATCCGGGCCTGGGATACAAAGTCACGAACGCACCAGGGCTCGGGAAGCGTGAGCCACCCATGAGGGCTCGCCGCATGCGCGCGATAGTCGAAGTTCTTGAAGAGCTTTTTCGCGAGCTTTTGGCGAAGGCGCACCTCGCCGCGCTTCCACTCCATCACCTGATCGGCCGTCCCGTCCTCGATCCACGCCGTGACTACCTCCGCTGTTACTGGAGACGCGATGAACGTCGTCGCCGAAATCGCGGCGGCGAGCCGATCGACCATCTCTCCCGGCGACAGAAGAAACCCGATGCGAAGGCCGGGCGCGAGGCTCTTCGATGTACCGGTGAGGTAGAAGAAGTTCTTCTTGCTCATCGCATAGGCGCTGAGAGCTTTGACCTCGGGCAGAAGAAACCCGTAGCTGTCATCCTCGACGACGGCGAGTCCATAGGACTCTGCGATCGCGGCGATCTCCTGACGGCGCCGCTCCGACATCACCGCGGCGGTAGGGTTCTGGAGCGTCGGCATGCAATAGAGCGCCTTTGCGTCCGTTGTCGCGCAAGCCGCTTCGAGCGCATCGGCGCGGATGCCTTCTTCGTCCATCGCGAGGCCTCGCAGCCGAATGTGCAGGAAATTCGCGAGCGATTTCATCCCGCTATAGGTGAGCTCGCCCGTGAGAACGGTGTCGCCGGGATTGGTCAAGGCCGAGAACACAACCGCCATCGCGTGCTGGGCGCCGCTCGTCACGACCACACGCTCGGCGGCGCCGTCGAGCCCGGCGCGCTCGAGAAACCGCGCGCCCGCTTCGCGCTGACGGCTCGTGCCGTAATGAGGTTGATAGTCGAGCGCCGCCCACGGGTCGCCCTTCGCTATGACCCGCGCCATGCTCTCGGCGAGCGCTTTGCCTTTCGGGTAAGGAAGCAGGCTGTTGGTCGTCAAGTCGATGGCCGAGGATTCCGGCTCCGCTCGCCGCAGATGAAACGTTTCTTGCTGGCGGACGAAAGTTCCGCGACCGACCTCGCCGCTCACGAGACCGCGCCTTTCGGCTTCGGTATAGGCGCGGGTGACCGTCGTCAACGCCACGTGGAGCTCGTCAGCAAGCTCCCTTTGTGGCGGGAGCCGCACACCTTCCGGGAGCCGCCCGCTGGTGATGTCCTCCGCGAGCGCGTTCGCAATCGATAGATAGAGAGGCGTTTCGGAATCTGTCAAAGAAGGCCGCCACATTGTCATGGTTGCACCGTAACATTACTTCCAACAACTCTCAAAGAGGTAAAGCGTAAATCTACTAATCATCTTATTTTCAATAGCATGAAGCTGATTCATTGAATGCATACAATCGACTCGTCCCAGGCAGTTGACAGCGATTCACTTTATGGAAGAGACTGTGGGCAGGAGGTATCCATGATCGGTCCCGTTCTCGTACTTGCGGCGGTGTTGTTCGTCCAGACAGCCCAGAAACCGCAGCTACCACAACTTCCCAATCTCGACGAGCTGGACCTTACCGATCTCTCGCACTACAAGACTTATGCTTGGAACAAGAAGCAGGTACCGCTCGAAAACTTAGCCAATCACTTGCGTATGATCAACGCCGTTCAGAAGTCGTTGAAAGAGCTCGGCTATCGACCCGACACGGTGCGGCCGGATGTGCGCATCCAGTACCGCGTGGAGCTCGTTAAACGCGTCCAAGGCCGCGCTTCCCAACAACGCTCCGTTTGGGACGACGCCAACTCGTCGGTGCAGATCGATTTCAGCCGCGAGAAGCTCGCGAATGTCAGCATCGAGCTCGTCGAAGCCGAATCGAACTTTCTCGTGTGGCATGCGAAGGGGACCTTCCCTCTCGACACAGCGGACAAAGCGGAGAAGCAGATCTACGCTGCCGTGAAGGCGCTTTTTGAGCAATACCCGGAAGAGTGAACCAGAAGAGACTGCACAAAATCGCAAATAGCTAACTAACTATGCCGGGAAGTGGACCTGCGCGATCTTCTCCGCCATGTCATGGCCGGGCGTGAACACTAGCTCGACGGCGGCAATCCGGCTCACTCTCACTTCGAAAGAAACGACTTCCCCCAGCGGCACGCCATCGGCGAAGGCCGCGATGGGCCGCTTGGATAGATCGAGCGTACGGAAGCTCACGCGAGCATCCAACGATAGGAGAGCCGACTTGAAACCCGGCGGCTCCATCACGTTCGAGCCGACGAGGACGAGCGCCGGTGTATCCACGAGAAGCGGCGTTGCTCCCATCGCCCTTGCATAAGCGGTGGAGCCGGCGGCGGTCGCCACGAGGGCCCCGTCGCCGATGAGTCGCGGCAGGCGTTGGTCATCATCTACCTTCACTTCCAGCCAAGCGGTCTGGCCGGAAGCTCGCTCGACCCACGCGTCGTTGAACGCGAGCGTGCTCTTCTTCTCACCCGCCTCCGAGCGTGTCTCGACGTAGAGAAGCGGAGAATGCTGAACGGTGAAGGCAAGATCCGTGCTCGCGATCTCGCCTTCTTCGAGCTCGGGGGCCCCGTTCAAGAGAAAACCCCGGTGCCCCGCGTTCACTCCCAGAAACGGGAGGCGGCTTCGCCAGTGCTCGCGGATCGCGTGCAGCATCGTTCCATCGCCACCAATCACAACGATGAGGTTCGCGCCGCAGAGCTCACCGCCACCGAAGCGCGCCGCGATATCCATCGCTCGCGCGTTGCGCTCCTCCGCCACGACGAACGGGCGCGGGGTTTCGAGGAGGAGCGGCGCCCGCCGCCTCATCGCCGTGCCACGGTAGAGTCCGTAGCGCTCGATATAGGCCGCGACCTCTTCCGTAACGAGGTCTTCGACCGGTTCGGACTTGAAGACGCGCTCGCGTATCGTCGCGCTCGCGCCCGTCCCAAGCATCGGGAAGAGCTCGTGTCGAGGCGGCAGCTCGCTCTTGGGAGCCTCGTAGCCTGGCCGCACGAAAACTGCGAAACGCAGCGAGCGCCAGATCTCCTCTCCTTTGACCCAGCTTCGCTGAATGAAAGAAAGACCGTCCTCACCCGGCTCGGTCAAATCGGCCCCGACGACGTGCCAAACCTCACCCTCGTCCCGATAGACCTGGTCGAGGCGATGGGTGCGGGTAAACGTGGCTTGCTCGAGGTCAAAGAGGTCGACGCGGACGCCGGAGAGGTCTCGGAACGTAGCATCGACCATGGTCGCGCGTGCGACGGTGTCGACTTCGTTGGTCGCAGGCTTGTCCGGCCGCGGCCCGCATGGGACGACGACGACCTCGTCGAAGTGGCGGCTGAGCTCTTCGGCGATGGCACGGTGGTGGAGGCCGGGCGGATTGAAGCTTCCACCGAAAATCGCCAGTCTCTTCGTCATGTCGATAACACGCAGGTTCGATGTTACAAGAAGAGTCTTCTGTAGCGCGACTCTTCCCGCTCTACTGAACTAGCGCTGCTCTTCGGAAAGTCCCGGGAGCCGAAGAAACTCGCGCCACGGCACGGGACGGCCATGGATGGGAACGACCGTTTCGACATCCAGGCCGAGCCGCTCGACGTGCCGGTAGAAGCTTCGATGCGCGTCGTTCGCGCGGGCCGTGGGCGGGCCGTAGAGATCCGCTTCGATCACGATCTTCTCCGCGGGCAGATAAGCGATCAACATGCCTTCGACATGTCGGAGCGGATGGACATAGGAGATGTGCATCGACCGCGTACCATCATCGATCCAGTAATTCTCGCGAACCGTTTCGTATTGATAGCCCTCGGCGAGCTCGGTCGGTGGCCAGAGCGACACCATGTCGGGCGACAGCGTTCGCGGAGCGTAGGTGAGCACATCCCGCGTGTAGAAGTCATAGTTCTTCCAGTGCGTGATGATTGTCGTGCCGAGATGCATGTAGGTGCGGAGGCCACCGATATGGTCGTGATGCTGATGCGTGTTGACGACAAAGCGGATCGGTTTGTCGGGAAGGAGCCTCACGACCTCTTCGATCACCGCCAAGTTGCGCGCTTCATCGAGCGGCGCTTCGACCACCGCGATGTAGTCCTCGAACTCGACAGCGACACTGTTATGCGACCCGCCACCGAGAAGCCACACGCCGTCGGCCAGCTCCTCCGTTTCGACACGTATCGGGAACGCGGCGCGGCGCACCGACTCGGGTATCTCGACGGGATCGCCGCAGACGTTGGGCTCGATGTCGTCGAGCGAGCCGCCGAACGCGTTGTGACCCGCGTTGAGGCTCTGTGCTTGGTAGTTGTCGTCCCAGCCCTCGTGATGGTGCCATCCTGTCGGAAAGCGAATACCGTTTCCCAAGTCGACATAGCTTGCATTCGTGAACTCGTGCTCGTAATTCATGTCGCCGAGAACGGGGTCGGGCACCCATGTATGAATCCGCTGCAGAAGGTTCTCCTGGTTGATGGTCGCGTCGACGCGGTACTTCCCAAGCACGGTGATCCCGACAATCGTCACCCTCTCGGGCTTCGTCGTCGCGCCGTCTCGTCCCATCTCACCGAGCTCCCAGCGCCAGACGGCTTTTGGGTTCGCTCCGGGAAGCCGCGCCGCTTTGAGGAATCCGTGCGGGTTGATCCACAAGTCGAGCTGCCAGCGCTGCGCATCCTCCGGCCGCGCCGCGACGGGCTCGGACTCGACCCCGTCCTGATACCAGCCGCGGCTGCCGTTGACCATGAAGCTCTGGCGTTCGTGCTGCTGCAACCGCTCTCCCCCACGCCACCCGAGACCGTATTTCCAAGATCCCGGATTCTGTCCGGGCTCGCGGTCGAACACCTCCTTCATCGTGCCTCGTTCCCAGTTCATCGTGCGGACATAGTTTCGAAGCGGCTGAGCGTCCGGCCAGTCCACTTCATAGCCGTGCAGGCGTTGCTGGCCGACGATCGCCGCCTCCGCCGTGCCGCCAATCGTGACGCAGCGTAGTCGGTCCGCACCGATGGCTCGTTCGGCGGCGCGCAGCACGGGCTCCGGGTCGAGATAGCCGGGCGGAAAATCCTGCGCTCCGAGCGCTCTCGAGACGAGCATCACAAGAACAATCCAAAGGCGCATCAAATCTCCATGATCGCCTCCACGTCCGGGTCGAGAACGGGAGAGCGTGACAAGAACGAGATCAGAAAGAAAATCGACGTCGAAGCGAGGAGCGACACCGTACCGCCGTGGATATTGTGGGGCAGCCGAATATCGAACACTTCGATGCTGAAGTTCAATACGAGGCTCACCGCGATCGCAACGCTTGCAGCAAGAGGCGTGGCGCGCTTCCAGTTGAAACCGATCCCGATCGCCGGCACGAGGGCTGCGCCGAAGGTTCCCCAGCCGAACGCGCCAAGAAGCGCCACTAGCCGCGCGTTCTCGTAATGCGAATAGAGCGCGAAGAGCGCCGCGAGGACCGCGATCGCAGCAGTGGCGATGCGCGCCCAGAAAAGCTCGCGCGTGAGTGAGCGACCGGTAAGGGCGCGGGGGATGTCGTGCACGACGGCGGCGGCGCCGATATTGAGAAAGCTATCCGCCGTCGACATGATGGCGGCGAAGAGTCCCGCGAAGACGAGACCCGCAAGCACGGGATGCGCATATTGCTGCAAGAAAGCCGGGGCGGCCGCGTCGGCGCCTGCGAGCTCCGGATGCGCGCCCGCGAGCACGAGCGCGCGCATGACGAGGCCAATGCTCACCCACAGAAGCGCCGTGAGCGTATAGCCGAAGACAGTGACGAGCGGTACCCATCGATAGTTGGTAACGCGCGCGATCATCATCCCTTTCGTGAGAATCTGAGGCTGCCCCGCCGCGCCTACAGTGAACATGAAATACCACGAAAGACAGCCAATCATCCCAACGGTGCCCCACGGCCCCGCCGCCTCGGCATCATCTCTCAATATCGTTGCCACCGCTGCCGTCGCGCCGCCGTCGAACACGTAGAGCGTCGTGAGGAACACGAGAAAGCCGGCGACGACCATCACGACGCCTTGGAACATGTCGGTATAGACGGAGGCCAGGATGCCGCCGGTCACGCAATAGAAGACGAGAACGGAAGACGAGATCACGACACAGGTCACGAGGCTGACCTCGGGAAAGTATCCCGCGGCGACGAGAATAGACTGCAATACGGTTGCCATCGCGAGCGTCTGCGTCGCGAGATAGCCGAGGATGCCGAGAAGAATCGCGAGCGCGGTGAGAAAGCGGGTCGCCTCGCTCCCGTAGCGCACTGCGACAGCGTCGGGAAGCGAGATGGAGTCGAAAGCACCCGCGAATAATCGCAACCGCTTTCCGAGCAGAAAGTCAGCGACTGCGTAGCTCGTCGACATCGAGATCACCATCCACACGGAGCTCATCCCGAGCGAGTAAACGAGTCCGGGCCCCCCGACGAAGCCGAAGCCACTCATCGTGCTCGAAAAAATGGCGATGCCCGTGATCATGATGCCGAGCTGACGCCCAGCCATGAAGAAATCCTTGGCCGAGTGGGTCCGCCGCATCGCCCACACGCCGACGACGATACAAAGTCCCATATAGAGCGCAACGCTTCCGAGAATGATCGGACTTCGGAGCTCGCTCACGACGACCGGCTCCGGATTTTCTCCCGGATTTTTTCAATGACCCGCTCATATTCCTGGTAGTCGTTCTCGGTGAGAATCCAGCGTTTGTAGCCAATCACGTATAGCAGATTGAAGAGGATCGTTACCGGGAAGAGACCGTAGAGCATGATCGCCGACGGCCCCGGGAGCGTCAGAAAAAACGACACGGCGCCGCCGTCCATCGTGCGGGCGTAGCTCACGAGAAGCCAAACCCAGAACGCGAGAGCCACGGCGAGGCTCGCGGCGAGGGGCGGACCCAATCCTCGGAGCGACGCGCTCTTGCGCGCGCCGAATGCCATGAGCGCCACGCAGTAAGCGAGCGCGGCGGCGCCAAAGAGTCCACCGAGCCACAGCACGTTGGCGTGACGGGCGCTTCCGGACCCGCCACTCGCCATCGTGGAGAAACGCTCATGCGGCTTCCCGCCGACGTCACCGAGCTCCGGCGTCGAGAGAAGCAAGGCGACGGCTACGATAACGAGGAGTAGGCTTCCGACCAGGAGCGTGAGAAAGCGCATGGCAGTGGCCCCGAAGTATATGACACGGGGCCGCGCGCTCCGAATACCATAGGGAACGCATGAAACGCGTCTCCGGGTGGATCCTCTGCCTACGCCGCATCGAAGTGGGCGATCATCGGGCTCACCAAAACTTTGGCGATGGAGCTCGGTACATTTGGCATCCGCGTGAACGCGATTTGTCCCGGAAGCGTCGCGGGCGAGCGCATCGAGCACGTCATCCGCGACGAAGCCGCGTCGCGGGGCGTCTCACCCGAGGACGTCCGTGCGAGTTTTCTGACGCACGTTTCGATGCGGACTTTCATCGATGCCGCGGATATTGCGGGGATGATTCTCTTCTTGTGCTCCGATCAAGGAGCCAAGATTTCTGGTCAAGCGCTCGCGATCAACGGTAACACGGAGAGCTTGACCCAAAGGTAGCCGTCCTATGAAAGCAGCCTGGTATTCCGCATTTGGTCCTGCGTCAGAGGTTTTGAGAACGGGAGAGCTCGAGACGCCGGAGCCTTCCGAGGGCGCCGTCCGCGTGCGCTTGATCACGTCCGGCGTGAATCCCGTCGACGTGAAACAGCGCGCGGGCGGCCGCGGCGCACAGGAGAGCGAGCGTGTCATCCCGCATTTTGACGGCGCCGGGATCGTCGACGAAGTCGGGCCGGGCGTGAGCGGCGTCGGAAAAGGCGATCGCGTTTGGCTCTACGAAGCTCAATGGCAACGCGCTCTCGGCAAAGTCATCGTTCAGATTTCGGAGTGAACGTCGTCGCGACGGAGCGCTTTCGATCGTAGTGACGCCGAGCCTTCGCTCGGTTTCCGCAATCCGCCATAGAGCACCACCGCCGACCTCCGGTTCGACTCTCGTCGTAGAAGAGCCACGCACATTCCTCGCTCCCGCACGACTTGAGCCGCTCCCGCTCGCCGTCGGTCAAAAGATCAGCCGCACTCTGCGCGATGGGGCCGAGTATCGCGTGCGCCGGCGCTCCCCACTCGAGCTTGCCCCTCCGGAGGTAGAGCTCTTCTCGTCGCGGGAGCTCCTGATTCAAGCGGTCGAGATCCGACCGACGCAGCCGTTGGCCTCCGGACCAAGCAACGAGCAGACGGGAAATCGATTCGCGAAAAGCCCGGGCGCGGGTCAAAGTCGTCTCACGCTCCGCCGCAGACGTCTTCCTCGTCGCGGGCACGATCCCTTCGGCCGCGCTCCAGTCGAGCAAGTCGGCATAAGTGATCAGATCCTCTCGCGGCGTCACCCGGCCACGCCAGCTGAGCGTGTTCACAAAGTCCAGCGAAAGTCGCCCACCGACGAGCTTCCATCGCTTTGACATCTTTTCTAACCTGTATATAGGTTAGAATACTCGAACATGTCACGCAAGCACGTTCTCTTCATCATCATGGCCACCATCTGGGGCTTGACCTGGATCGCTATCAAGACCGGGGTCGAGGCGGTTCCTCCATTTTTCTTCGCCTCGGTACGTCTTCTCATCGCGGGAAGCGTGCTGCTTCTGCTGGCAAAGACGACCGGCGTCGCGACGTCGCTCGACGGCTTCCGCGGACGTATCCTCCTCGCGGGTGTGCTCGTCAACACCGTCGCCCATGGAATGGTCTTTTGGGGCATGCAATATGTTCCCTCGGGCATCTCCTCCGTCGTGAACCTCGCTCTCATCCCGGTGGGTCTTTTCACGATTGGACTCGCCGCCAAGGAAGAAACCTACTCGACCCGAAAGGCGGCAGCCATTGCACTCGGAGTTTCTGGCTTGATGGTGCTCTTCCTACCGAAATTGTCTTTCGATGGCGATCGGCTCGTGCTCCTCGGCATGGTGGCGCTCGTAGTGGGTACGCTCGCCTATTGTGGCGGCTCGATCTTGAGCCGGCCTCTTCTGCGTCAGCTACCTCCACTCGTATTGAGTGGGTGGCTAGGCCTCGTCGGAAGCGCCGGGCTCGCGATACTCGCATTCTTGTTCGAGCCTATCGACCGGGCGACCATCGATGCCTTTTTGGCGCCGCGCGTCGTGGCGAGCTCCCTCTTCCTCGCGTTCGCAGGCTCCATCATCGCATTTACCATCTACTTGCGTCTGTTGCGGGACTGGGGCCCCGCGCGCGCCGGACTCTATGCCTTCGTCTCGCCAATCATCGCCGTCGTTCTCGGCGTTCTCGTCTTCGGCGAGCCTTTCGGCACCTATGAGATCGCCGGCTCCTTCATCCTGCTCAGCGCCGCCGCGCTCGCGATGCGATAATCTCTCTCGATGCACGCCGTCGTTCTCGCCGCCCTACTTCTGATATCGGCGCCCTGGCGTCTCGATGTCATCTTGGAGCGAGGACACATTCTCGTCGGCATGACCGGCGACTACCGTCCCTTTTCGAATCTCCGCGAAGACGGCACGTTCGAAGGACTCGATGTCGAGGCGGCGCTGAGCCTCGCAGGCGCGCTCGGCGTCGACGTGCGCTTCGTAAAGACGAGTTGGCCGACGCTCGTTCAAGGAATCCTCGAAGGCCGTTACGACATCGCCATGTCCGGCGTGACGCGCACGCTCGAGCGCCAGAAAGTCGTCGGGCTCTCGAATGGCTATCTCTCGATTGGCAAATGCCCGCTCATCCGTGCTTCCGACCAAGACCGCCTTACCGGGCTCGAAACGATCGACCGACCCGGCATCCGGATCGGGGTCAACCCGGGCGGCACGAACGAGAGCTTCGTCAGAGCCCAGATCTCGAAAGCCGAGATCATCGTCTTCGAGAACAACCTCGCCATCCCGGAGGCGGTCGCGACAGGCCGCGTGGACGTCATGATCACCGACAACGTGGAGGCGGTCCTCGCCGCTAGAAGAGATCCGCGACTGCACGCCGTCGCGCCGGATCGGCCGCTGACGCGTGAAGAGCTGAGCGACATGATCCCGCGCGACGACCCGGTATTCCTGAACTGGATCAATCTATGACTCCACCAGATCGAGCTCGACGGCAACCTCGACCGCCTCCGCAAACGCTGGACCGGGAGGTAGGCTCTCGGGGTCCTTTCTTAATATTGATCGCTTTTACTTAATATTGTTCTAGCAGCCTCGAAGCTAACTGGCTCAGCTCGAACGCTTTTTCTCGAAGCGAGCGTAGCGGTAGCGATCGAGTAGCTCGACCTCGATCCCGTCGAGGATCTCGAGCGCGGCCAGACGGCCAACCACCGGAGACAAAGTCACGCCGCTATGCATGACCGAGAGATAGACGTCCGGGACCCCTTCGGAAAAACCAATCACGGGAAAACCGTCACGCGGCAAAGGCCGATAGCCGAGCGTGACGCGCTCGAGCTCGAGCTTACCGATTCCGGGAAGATATTTCTTCCCCGAGGCGAGCACCCTCTCGCCTTCGGCCTGCGTCACCTCGGTGACCGGCGCCGAGCCGAATCCCATGCCCGCGACGAGGCGGCCGTCGAGCTTTTGCTTCATGTGCGCGCCCGGGGACAAAACGACGCGGTTGATGAGACGCGCTGCGGGCTTGGTATGTGCAAGCACGCCAGGAGACTCCACGAGCGGCACTTTGAGTCCGGCCATCGCCGCGAGCTTCGGCGTATCGACGCCCGCAGCAATCACGAGGACATCGAGCTCGAAATCACCTTGGGTCGTCGCAACGCCGCGGAGCCGTCCCCATTTCAAGTCGAGTCCGGTCACTTCGCAGGGATAGAGGATCTCAGCACCTTGAGCTTTGGCGTGATCGAGCAGCACTTCGGCCGTTTGGACGGGGTCGATGCTCCCCTCTTGTTCGCTATACGCGGCGGCTTGCACCTCGCCCGGCTCGACGCCGCTCTCGAGCTTCTCGAACTCGGCGACGTCAATCAACCGCGCCGGATAGCCCCACGCTTGCTTGCTCGCAACTTGCTGGCGCAGCCGACGCGCCCGATCCGGGGCGCCGTACCATTCGAGGCTACCGCCCCATTGCACTCGAAGGTCGCCGCCGAGCTCGCGCTCGAGGTGGCGATAGCCGAGAGCCCCCAAGCGGTTCAGATGGTGATAATGATGCGGTTGCTTCGAAAAGGTCGCGTTGATCCACGCAAACGAGTTGGCGGTCGCTCCCGCAGCCGGTCTCGTTTTTTCGAACAGCGTGACCGCAGCGCCGCGGCGCGCGAGATGGTATGCGAGCGAGCCTCCGAGAATGCCGCCACCAATGATCCCCACCCGGCGCGGCGCGGCGGCCGCCTGGCGGATTCCAGGGAGTGCCGAAACCGCCACTCCAGAAAACAACTGAAAGAATTTTCTTCGTTTCATGGCTCACCTCCACGCGATGGAATCGATTTCATCTTGGGTCATTGGCCGCTAAGGCAGGACGGCAAAGGCGTTCAACGCCATCCCGGTCGCGCCTCGTATCCGCAACGGATTGACGACGAGCACGAAAGCGTTCGCGCTCTTTTCCCCGAGAGCGTTCGCGAGCGCTTCGAGGTTCAAGTTCTCGACGAGATAGATGCCATGCCCCGCGAGCAAGATGCGGTGCGCCGGAAAAATGGATCCCGCCTTGGGAACGACCTCGTAGCTCAACTGGTCGGTACCGGTCAGAAAGATTTCTTTGCTCGCCAGCCAATTCGCAGCGGCCTCTCCAGGGCCGGGCCGCGGGCCGAGATATTTTTCACGATCACCGTTGAAAAAATTTCCGAATCCCGTACGAATGAGCACCGAGTCGCCCTGCTCCACAGCGACACCCTGCGCTTTGGCCGTCGCCTCGAGATCCGCAACAGTAATTTCGTAGCCGGGCTCGAGAACGTCGACCCCTTTGTATCGAGCGACATCGAGCAGAATGCCGCGGTTTACGAATTTTCCCTTCGGGTAGGTCTCGATTACGCGGAATCATACTACGCACTCTACGTATACGCATAACACGTATATCAAAAGGGCGATTTCCGTAGCCATGGATGCCTTTGCCTCGGAGTTCCCTTTTGAGAATCCAACCCGTACAATTGAGTTAATCGCCTCCTCACAAAATTCAATCGTCGCTGGCTTGGGCTTCTTGTTCTTGCATCGCCATATTTCATTACTCTCGAAAAGTTCAACCTGAAGAGATATGAGCACCGAGCCGTTGCCGCCGGATTACTCTGACTACGCGCCAGAGCTCTACCCGCGCGCTTCGCTGCGTGAAATCTACTTCGTGCTCCTCAAACATCGCTGGCCCGCCATCGCCGTCATCCTCGGGATCTGGCTGTTCGCTTTCATCTCAAAGTACACCGAGATCCCCAACTACCGTGCCACGGCTCTCATTCAGATCGACTGGGGAAAGATCAACGTCGTGCAAGACGTCATGATCAACCCGACCCGCGCCTATGCCGATGTATACGGCACCCAGGAAAAGATCGTCAAGAGTCGCCAGCTCGCCGAAAACGTCGTGGAGGATCTCGAGCTTTGGGACCATCCGCTTTTCGCTCCCGACGCCGACGTACGGATCGACCACGAGAAGCTCGTCAGCCGTATCGGCCGCAGCGTCCAAGGCATGGTCAAAGTCACCAGGGTCAAGAAAACGCAGCTCATGGAAGTGAGCTTCGTGTCGCCCGACCCCGAGCTCTCAGCTCAGATGGCCAATGCCCTCGTCGTGCAATATCAACAGTTCAACGTCGATTCGGAGTTCAGGTCTCGCCCGTGATAGGTGAGATCTTGTTATAGAGCTCGGCATTCTCCCAAGGCAGGCCGAGCTCGAGCTCCCACTGAAGCTGATAGTGATCCGTTCCATAGGCCGAGAGATAGTTCGTCTCGCTAGCGCCGCTCGTCGCCGCCTTGAATCGCCCGGTCTTTGTGATCACGTAGTTCGTGAGGATGCCGCCATAGCTCCAGCCACCGACGCCCAGCCGTTCTGGGTCGGTGTAGCCAAGCTCGACGACGTGATCGACCGCCGCCATGACGTCTTTGTAGTCTTTGTTGCCCCAGTCCGCCCAAATTGCGTGGCTGAACGCTTCACCGTAGCCCGACGAGCCGCGAGGGTTCGCAGAGACGACCACGTAGCCCGCGCCCGCGAAGACGTGCCACTGCGCGTTGAAGCGCGTCGAGTACTGCGATACCGGGCCGCCGTGAATCCACAGGATCGTCGGATAACGCTTGCCGGCAACGAAGTCGGGCGGTTTCGTGACGAAGCCGTCCACTTCCGTCCCGTCCTTGCTCTTGAAATGAATGTTCTCGACGTCGCCGAGTGTTAACTCGCTCAAGAGCGCGTCGTTCGCTCTCGAGAGCTGGCGCAAGTCAGCGGTGAAGACTTCCGGCGGCCGTTGCGGGTGCGAGACGAGAAGCGCCGTCTCACCCGATGGCGCCGCGTGATGGCTTCGGACGTCGCGATCGCCCGCGACGACACGCGTGACCGCTCCACCACCGGCCGGGATACTCGCCAAATGTTGGTTGCCGCTGTCTTCGAGCAAAAAGCGGATCGCCTTGCCGTCGGGCGCAAAGCTCGGTGAGCGCACGCTGCGGTCGAGCCCGCTGCTCAAAACTCGCGCCTCCCCTCCATCCGCCGGAATCACCGCCAGGTGATCCGTCGCGTACCAGATGAGCTCGGGCTTCAAGGTCGAAACGTGCGCGATCCATCGCCCGTCGGGGCTCCACGCGGGCGAGCGGTCCGCGCCGGGATTGGTGGTGAGCTGACGCGCTTCGCCACCGCCAGCGGGTACGAGAAAGATATCGGAGTTGCTGTTGCCGTCGGGCTCTTCGGTGCGGTTGCTCACGAAAGCGATCTCGCGTCCATCCGGAGACCACGTGGGCGACGAGTCGTCATAGGGCCCGTCGGTAATCTGACGCGACTCTCCCGTGGCGACATCGATGACGTAGAGATGCGCGCGGCGATCGTCAAGATAGCCACGACCGTCCCGCTTGAACTGACGTCGCGTGATGACGAGCGGCGGTTTGGTCTCAGAATCTTCGGTCTCCGGCTTCGGATCGCGTGAGACGAGCGTAATGGCCAAGCTGTCGGGTGACCACGCGAAGTCGGAGACACCGCCTTTCATCGAGCTGAGCTTCCGCGGCTCCCCTCCACGCAAGTCCAAGAGCCAGATCTGGGTCTTGTCGCTACGATTCGAAAGAAAGGCGACATAGCGGCCGTCCGGGCTAAAACGAGGGTGGTTGTTCGACTTCGTGCTCGTCGTCAGCGCCACCGGGTCGCCGCCGTCCATGGGCGCCATGTAGAGATTCGAGTAGCGGGAATCCTCGTCGAGATCGAGCTCGGAAACAACGTAAGCAACGAAAGCCCCATCCGGGGAAACCCTTGGATCCGACACGTTCTTGACGGCAAGCGCGTCATCCACGGAAAAGGGCCTCTCCGCAAAAGCGTTCAACGAGCTCAACACGGCGAGAAGTGCAGTGGCTAGCGCATCGAAATTCCTCCTACGAACCGGGAGTCTACTCCACCTTCCCTGGCGTGACCAGACGGCACCCGAGCCGCTCCGCGAAGCCGCGTTCCGCGGGGGTGTCGCCGAGCACGAGGCACTGGACCGGGTCGAGCGCGTATTTCTCGACCAACAACACGCCCAAGCCGGGGAGCGGCTTCCGGCACCAACAAATGGCGGGGCCGGGCTCGTGCGGACAGAAATGAAGCTCGATGTCGAGCCCCTCCGAGGCACGCGCGAAGTCTTCTTGCGCCCGAGCCTCGTCAAACCCCGGAAGATAGGCGAGGCAGAAAAGACGATAGCCCTCGGCAAGATAGAGCTCGAGTGGAGCACGGTCTTGCAGCTGGGCGTAGTCCACGAAAACCGCCTTCCCCATACGACCGGGCTCGGCCCGCCGCTCGAAGGCAACGCGCTCGATGGCAACGTAACTGTTGTTTTTTATATTGAATCGCGAAGATTTCTCATTCGTGATTCACCTCGACCGGCAACCACGTACGAGCAGAAGACGGGAGGCGCAGACGGGGTCAAGGGCGCGTAGCGGCTCGCGTAGCGAGCGAACCCTTGACGCCGTCGAGCACTCCCGTACCCTCATGGAGTGGTGGCCGTTCTTGATATTTCATCGCGGTGGATTACGGATTAAAGTGATAAACAACAGTAACCCTCGTCTTCTCGCGGAGGCTCGAGCTCGCGCCGATAGCGGAACTGCGCCTCCGGCGGAAACGTGTTCGGTGACGAGCTCGCTTGGATCTCCTCGGGCGTGAGGAGCCGGCCGTGCCGCTTCACCATGCGCGTGACCGCGTTGACTTGCGCTTGCTCGAGCGAAGTTTCGAGCCACACGCAGCGCACCGCGGCGCCGTGCTTCCACGCGGTCTCGATGACGTCGAAGCGGGAGGCGCGCCGAGGATAGGTGTTGTCGAGCACGAGACGCTTTTCGCCCTTCGCCAGCCGGTCGTCGAGCGCGAGCCGCAGACCCGCAAGTGTGCCTCCCCTTTCGTCACGGTTGAGGCGCCCGTACCCTCGCTCGACCCAATTCTCGGCAAGCGCGCTCTTTCCCGCTCCTGGGTAGCCGACGAAGAGAACGACTTCGCCGTCCATACCCTTCGGAGCCCGCCGGGGCCCAGGACGCCCGGCGGGAAGAGCTTCTTCGAGCTCAGCGATATCGTCAGCGGTAAGGGTGACGTCCCGCGCGTGAAGACATGCGACGAGCGTCTCCACGCGCGTGACTCCAGGGATCGGACGGATGACAGGATGGATGTGCCGCAGCCATGCCAACGCGATCTCGTAAGCAGTGACGCCATGGCGCTTCGCCATCGCCGCGAAAGGCTTCATGCGTCCGAGCCGCTTGGCGCGTCGATAACCCCCGAAAGGGCTGTGGGCGATGAGCGCGATCCCGTGCCGCACGCAATGGTCGACAACACCGTTCTTGAGCGGCGTTAGCTCGAGCGGGCTGAGCTCGACTTGAACCGCCGCGATGGTCGCCATCGCACGCGCTGCCTCCAGCTGCTCTAGATTGACGTTGCAAAGCCCGATATCACGGATCTTGCCTTCGTTCTGAAGCGCTTTGAGCGCCCGGAGGCTCGTCGCTAGCGGAACTTTCGGATCGGGCACATGCAGCTGGTACAGATCGATACATTCGACGCCGAGCGCTCGAAGGCTCGCTTCGCACGCCGCTTTCAGATGTTTCGCACGCCCATCGGGAATCCAGCTTTTCCCTTGGCGCCTGAGCCCGCCTTTGGTCGCGACGACGACGTTTGACGACCTCCCCGCCAGCGCTTTCGCGAGCAGTCGTTCGTTGTGCCCGATCTCGCCAGCCGACGGCGCATAAACGTCCGCCGTGTCGAAGAGCGCCACGCCGCGATCGAGCGCTTCGTGCAAGACTCGAAGCGCCGCACCTTCGGACACCTCGCCCGAGGAAAGCCGCATCAATCCCAGCCCGAGCGCCATTCCGTAAGTCTAGCAGTGGACGCCGAGCTACAAAGCTAGTGCTCGAACGCGCTAATCCTGTCGCTAAATTCCGAGGTGATTTTGTCGGGCGCCACACGAGCGATAAGGCACTCGGAGCGTTATGATCCGCCCATGATGATAATCGACGCCCTCGGCGAAATCCGACTCACGCACACCATGGAGCTCATCGCGGAAATCCTCGACAGCGGGACCAACAACATCTCCGTGACCCTCTACGATCCCAAGACCTACGGCGAGACCGCCTTCGACGAGGCGGTCAAAGCCATCGTCGCCTACGACCGGCACATCGCCGCCAATGCAAAATATCTCGCGAAGGTTACCTCGGTGAACGAGATCGAGCCGGCCATGCAGGAGAAGCGGCTTTCGATCTTCTATCAGCTTCAAAACGCGGCGCCCATCCAAAGAGACCTCGACCGGGTCGAGCTTCTCTACAACCTCGGCGTTCGCAACATTCAGCTCACCTACAACTACCAGAATTACGTCGGCTCGGGTTGCCGCTAGCGTGACAATCGCGGCGTGAGCGCCTTCGGAGCCGAGCTCATCGAGTGCATGAACGCCGCCGGCATGCTCGTCGACACCTCGCACGCCTCGATGGCCACGATGGCAGGACGCGATCGAGCTCTCGCGCTCGCCCATCATCATCTCGCACACGTGCTGCGAGAGCGTGCACCACCACGTGCGCAACACAACCGACGAGAACTTCAGAAAACTCGCGGATAAAGGCGGCGTCGTAGGTATTTGTCAGATCCGCCCGTTCATCACCGACATGACGAGCGACAACCTCGACAACTATTTCGACCACATCGACCACGCCGTCAACGTAGCTGGCCTCGAGCACGTCTGCATCGGAAGCGACCGCGACCACCGAGTGATCGAAGACAACCCCGAAGAGATCCGCATCCTCCAACAAGAAGAAGGCTCGCAGTTCCAGCCCGAGGACTGGCCGCTCTACGTGCCGGAGCTGAATGGCCCGCGCCGCATGGAGGTGGTGTTGCAAGGACTCGAGAAGCGCGGTTATAAAGATGACGCCATCGACCGAATCGGAGGCCAGAATCTCTATCGGCTCTACGCGGACGTCATCGGATAGAATCCCCGGCGTCAGGAGGCATTCATGACCGCTTTGATTTTCTCGTTTTTTCTGCTCGCCGGAAGCCAGAACACGGACGTCGCCGACGAGATCCGCAAGCTCACCGTCGAGTTCAACGAAGCCTACGAGCGTAACGAGCTCGATAAATATTTCTCGTATTACGCTGACGATTTGACGCAATTTTTCGAGACCGGCCGAGTGACGCTCGAGCAGTACAGGACCGACTGGTACGCGCTCATCGAGGCCGGCGGAGGCGTCGAGTCTACCGAGCTTTCGGACCTACGAGTCCAGGTGGGGCCCGACGGCAAAACAGCCGTCGCGACCTATGTCGCGACCGTCGTCAGCCGCGCCCCCGACGGCAAGCGCACAAAAGAGCAAGCGTGGGAGACGGATATCTGGTTCAAGCGCGACGGTCAGTGGAAAATCATCCATCTTTCTTACAATTCCCGCGAACTCCCTTGAGCGCTTTGGAGCAGGAGGCCTCTGAAGCCCGGGACGTCTTCGCCCGCGGCTGGCGCGAGCTCGCGAGCCTCCCTCCTCGCTCCACCCGAAACGATGCCGAGAAGGCCCGCGGCGCCGAGCGCGTCCGCGAGATGGCCAAGCTCTGCTCGAGCCTTTGCCGCAAGCATCGCCGTGAAATCTACGATCGCCTGAGCGACGGCAAGACGCGCTCGGTGCGCGTCGACGAGCTCGTCTGGCGCGCCGCCGAGCTTTGGCCCGGGCTCGTCCCAACCAAGGCCGAAGTCTCGGAAGAAGCCGAGAGGATGCAGGCGGACAAGGACGGCCGCGAGATCCAGCAAGGGATCTTCATCTCGGAGGTGCTGAGCGACATCGAGAGCGGCACACATCTCGTGGCGAGCATGCTCGAGCCGACGGCGAAGGCACGGAGCAGGCTCGACGAGCTCGTCGACAAAGGCAGCGTCGATCTCGGGGGCGCTCGCGTCGAGGTCGACGGCGAAGTCGGCTATGTGTACATGAGCAACCCGCGCTACCTGAACGCAGAGGACGACGAAACGCTTGGCCCTCTGGAGGTCGCGATCGATCTCGTTCTTCTCCACCCTCACGTGAAAATGGGGGTCCTCCGCGGCGATCCGGTCGAGCACCCGAAATACAAAGATCGGCGTATCTTCTCGGCCGGCATCAATCTCACGAAAATCTACAACGGGAAAGTCTCGTATCTTTTCTACCTTGTGCGCGATCTCGGGCTCGTCCACAAGCTCTATCGCGGCCTCGCACTCGAGCCGTACCAACCCGGCGAGCCGGAGACAACGCTAGAGAAACCGTGGATGGCCGTCGTCGAAGCTTTCGCGATTGGCGGCGGTTGTCAGCTCCTTCTCGTCGTCGACTACGTCATCGCCGAGGCGGGCGCTTATTTCAACCTTCCCGCACGCAAAGAAGGTATCATTCCTGGCGCCGCCAACCTGCGCCTTCCGCGCTTTTTGGGCGAAGGCCGTGCGCGCGATGCCATTATGTTCGACCGTCGATTTTCCGTCGAAAGCCCCGAAGCGAAAGCGCTCATCAACGAAGTCCATCCTCCTGAAGAGCTCGACGCCGCCGTCGAGAGCGCGGTACAAAACGCGGTGGGCTCGGGGATGGTGAGCGCCTCTGGTAATCGCAAAGCCATCCGGGTCCAAGCGGAGCCATTCGACATTTTCCGGCGCTACATGGCAACCTATGCGCGCGAGCAGGCCTATTGTCATCTGAGCGAACAGCTCATCAGAAACCTGGAGCGCCATTGGAATGCTAAGTCACGCAAGTTATAAGGAGATAACCATGAGAGCCTTCGCCGCTGCGCTCACCATCCTGTGCGCCGCCAGCCTCACCGCCCAAAGCCACTTCGAGTCGATGGACGTTTTCGAGCTTGAGTGGGCGTCGAACCCGCAGATCTCGCCGGACGGGAGCCGCGTTCTCTACGAAAGAAACTCCATGGACATCATGGAGGACAAAAGCCGCCGCGAACTCTGGATCGTGAACACCGATGGCACCGACCACCGGCGGCTTTCGAAAGGAAGCGCCGCTCGCTGGTCCCCCGACGGCACGAAGCTCGCGTTTGTCAACGACTCACAAATCCACTTGCGCTGGATGGATACCGGCGCCACGGCCAAGCTCACACAGCTGACGAAATCGCCACGCGGCATCACATGGTCGCCTAACGGCCAGCACATCGCGTTCTCGATGCTCGTCCCCGAGCCGCCGCCGCAAATTGCGACGCTCCCGAAAAAGCCCGAAGGTGCCAAGTGGGCAGACCCCCCGAAGCTCATCACGCGATTGAAGAACCGCGCCGACGGCGTCGGTTATCTCGACCACGGCTTTTACCATCTGTTCGTGCTTCCGGTCGAAGGCGGCACGCCGCGCCAAGTGACATCGGGATCCTTTCACCATCGCGACGCGCCTGTATGGACACCGGACAGCCAATCGCTCGTCTTCTCCGCGAACCGCAACGAAGACTGGGAATACGAGTTCCGAAACTCTGAGATCTACAAAGTCTCCGTCGCCGACGGCACGGGCGAAACGCTCACCAACAGGAACGGCCCCGACAGAAGCCCCACCGTTTCGCCCGACGGACGCCACATCGCCTATCTCGGCTACGACGATCACATCCGTACCTACCAAGTGACCGGGCTCTACGTGATGAACGCGGATGGCGGCGCAAAGCGCCTTCTCACCCAAGACCTCGACCGCTCTGCCTCGAACCCAACCTGGGCGCCCGACGGCCGCGGCATATTCTTCCAATATGACGACGAGGGGAACACGAAGGTCGCCCACGTCACGCCCGAGGGCGAAGTCCGTGTGCTCGCCGATAATCTTGGCGGGGCTTCCTATGGCCGTCCTTATGGCGACGGAACGTTCTCGATCTCCGACGACGGGCGCGTCGCGTTCACGGTGACGCGGCCAGAGCATCCTGGTGATGTCGCTGTCGGTGCACGCGATGAGGCGGGCATCGAGCGCATCACCTTTCTGAACGACGACCTCCTGGCGAACAAGACACTCGGAGGCGTCGAAGAGATTTGGTGGGAGTCGTCGTTCGACGCGCTCAGAATTCAAGGCTGGATCGTGACGCCGCCTGATTTCGACCCGAGCCGAAAGTACCCCCTCATCCTCGAAATTCACGGCGGCCCCGTCTCGAATTACGGCGACCGCTTCTCCTCCGAGATCCAACTCTACGCGACCGCGGGCTACGTCGTCCTCTACGCGAATCCGAGGGGCAGCACGAGCTACGGCGCTGCCTTCGGCGACCTTCTCTACCATGACTACCCCGGCCAGGATTACGACGACTTGATGTCGGGCGTCGACGCCGTCATCGACCGCGGCTATATCGACACGCGCAACCTTTTCGTGACAGGAGGAAGCGCCGGCGGCATCATGACGGCCTGGATCGTCGGGAAGACGGACCGCTTCCGCGCCGCCGTCGCGGCGAAGCCCGTCATCAACTGGTACAGCAAGGTGCTGGTCGCCGACAACTATTACGGCTACCACAACTACCGCTATCCTGGCTCGCCCTGGGAGAACCCGGAAGCCTATATGAAGTTCTCCCCCATCTCGCTCGTCGGAAACGTCACGACGCCGACGATGATGCTGGTGGGTGACGCTGACTTGAGAACGCCGATCTCGGAGTCCGAGCAGTTCTTCCATGCGCTCAAGCTTCGACGCATCGACACGGCCCTCGTGCGCATTCCCGGCGCATCGCATAACATCGTGCGGCGACCGAGCCAGCTCATCGCGAAGGTCACATACGTCTTGGCATGGTTCGAAAAATATCGTATTGGAAACGGGACGGTGAGCACCACGTCACCCGGCAACTGAAAGAGGTAAAACATGGCTAGGTATACACGCTCTGAATTCTTGCGCATGACCGGCGCCGCAGCAGCGGGCGTCACGCTTACCGGCGCGAAAGCCGCCGCACAATCAAGCGGCACTCTCGACGCCACCAAACCGGACGTAGCACTCGAGAACGGCCGTGTGATGACCATGGACGACGACCTCGCGAGCGCCGAAGCGTTCGCGATCAAAAACGGCCGCTTCGTCGCAATCGGCTCGAACGACGACATCCGCAACATCATCGACCACAGCACCGAAGTGATCGATGCCGAAGGGCTCACGGTCACGCCCGGATTCATCGACGCGCACTCGCATCTCGCCACGGGCGGCGTCCGCGAGATCGTGAGCGTGAACCTCGACCTCCGAAGCATCGACGCCATCAAAGATGCGATCCGCGCGCGCCGCCAAAACGCCTCCGGGCGAATGGGTGATGCGCTTCAAATATGACGACACCAAAGTCCGCGAAGGCCGGCAGATCAACCGGAAGGACCTCGACGAGGCCGCTCCGAACCACCCCGTTTACGTCTCTCACCGCGGCGGCCACGTCTACTGGTTCAACACCAAAGCCGCCGAAGCCGCGGGCGTTACCGCACAGACCCCCGACCCTCCCGGCGGGCATATTTATAAGGATGACAACGGCGAGCTACTCGGCAAAGTCGCCGAGCGCGCCAGCGCCTTCTTCCGCAAAGTGACGCCTTCCGGGAGCACCCGCGAGCAACGCCGCGCCGGCGTCAAGCTCATCTCGGAAATGATGACCTCATCCGGGCTGACCACGGTGCACGACTCCGTGGACCGGAGCGTCTTGAACGGCGACAGGTCGAAGGAAATATACGCAATAACTTAGACACGGCGACCCGCTGGGTTCCGGGCGGCCCGGGACCCAAGGATGATGTCCGCTCCAAGCCCGGCACGGAGCCACGGAATCGAGCGAACTTTCCGCCTCTCCCGCTCGTTTCACAGGTAACAGGAGGTGATCATGCGCTCACTCACGAGGAATCTAGCCGTCCTGGCGGCCCTCTTGACATTCTCGGGCTGCCACATCGACATCGGCGATGGAGGCTTTTCCGCCAGCGAGGATTTCGAGGAGACCTTGCCCTTCGGGAGCGGAAGCTCCCTGGAGCTGACGAACGTCAACGGCCACGTCACGGTTTCGACCTGGGACCGAGAGGAGATCCGTATCGAAGCGGAGAAATTTGCCTCGAGTGAGCGCCGTCTCGACAACGTGGAGATCGAGATCAAAGAGACGTCCGGCGGCGTCGAGGTCAGAACTCGCCTGCCGAAAGGGGGCTTGTTTTCAGGGAAAGGCAAAGTGAATTACCAGATCACCTTGCCCGCGACGCCGATCGTGAACGTCCGGACGGTGAACGGGAAGCTCGTCTTCACCGGCGTCGGGGGCCGTCTGGACGCCAAGACGGTGAACGGCTCCGTCGAGGTCGAGCGCGCGCGAGGAGAGGTGGTGGCCAGCACCGTGAACGGAAGCATCCAGGCGAGCTACGAGGCGCTGGACGAGCACGGCCGGAACCGGTTCTCCACAACCAACGGAAGCGTCCGCATCGAGCTTCCCAGGGATGCAAACGGAGAGTTCGAAGCCCGCACCATCAACGGCCGCATCCGCAGCGACTTCGACGAGCTCGAGCCCACCGGCCGCTGGGGAAGTCGAAAGCTGTCCGGCCGACTCGGAACCGGCGGCGGCTCCTTCGAGATCAAGACCATCAACGGTTCGGTCCGGATAGAGAAAAGAGTCTCAGGTGCCGGTTAGCGAAGACTAGACCCCTGCAAGCTCGACACTCGGCAACGCTCAGCCTAGAATCTCGGTGTGCTCGGATCCGCTTCGCCCGTTTCTGACGGAGCGGCTAGTTCGCAGCCGAATGGATTCAGAGGGGAGTTTAGATTATGGGCAAATTAGGCATCCTGTTCATCCTCGCGACGGCGGCTTCACGCCAGACCTCACCGACGATGAATGGCTACACAGCCAAGGGGATCTCGACGGGATACGCCGCACGGTTTGGTATGGAGTGTCCAAAGAACAGTTCAAGGACAAATCTCGGCCCTATGAAATGAACCCGGGTGGCGGTCTGGACCTCGACCGCGACACGCTGAACGCAGTCGCAGCATATGCGTGGAGCCTGAGCCACAAAGAGTAGTCAGCGAATGGCAACAGGTGCGATCGTCGAGCCGGTACCGCCCTGGATTTTCAGTGGCTGAAGGATAAAGGCGAACTCGTAAACTTGTTCCGCGGCCAGCTCGTCCAGTTTCAACTTTTCCACGAGGTGGATGCCATGCACGGCTAGCATAATTTGATGAACCGGTGAGCTCAACTGTGGCTCGGGGTTGGGATTCACTTCCACCGACCAATTGTCCGCCCCTACCAGCATCGGGTCTTGACTCACGAGCCATTCGGCGGCGCCGACTCCAATGCCGGGGTCCGTCGCCCGGAAGCGCGCGTTATCGACACCCCACAGTCGTCCCCAACCAGTGTGGATGATGACGGCGTCACCAGGCTCGAGCGTTACATTCTGGCGCGCCAGTGACTCCTTTAGATCTGACGCCGTGATCTCGTAGGTGTCGGGCAGCATGTCGACTCCCTTCCACGCGGCAACGTCGATGAGGACGCCGCGCGTCATGAGAGCGCCGACTTTTTCGACACCAAGTTTCGTGAAGCCGGTTCGGGTGGCCGTTTCATCTATCTGGTAACAGTTGTACAAACCGTTGCCTATCGACTGATGGGCGAAGCCGTCGAACTGGGTGCCCACTTGTCCAAGCTCGGTGATGACGAGCTCTTCGTTGCTCCCGCGGCGGTTGGGTTGCGGATTCATGAACGTGCGTTTGATGTGCACGTCGAAGCGCCGGGATCCATAGAAAGGTAGCTCTCCCGAGAGGACGTGCGCGAGCTCGAAAACCTCGCCGGTACGGATCAGGCGTGCGGCGCGGAGGACTGATTCGGGAGTCATGTGGTTACCGGAGCCCCTCTCGTCGCCCGCGCCCCATTTCGAGGGACAACGCTCTTGCTCCGTGGGCGGTTGCCATAATTGCCCATGCGCGGTCGCGCTAAAGACGCCGAACGTCGTTACCGCGGTCATGATTAGGACAATGAAAGGTCGCATGTTAACTCCTCTCTGCGGACCCGGTGCGGTGTTCGGCGCCGGTGCCCAACTACTCTCGACGAGTGCCGCCCGAAGCCCATCCCCAGGCGCGGCCATCGTGTTGCAGCCAGTAATCTATCGCAATTGCCGTAGCTGCCGGAGTCACGAGCTATTCACCCACCAAAGCCGCGTCATATTCTCGGAGGCCGCTTGATCGGCGAAATTGTGTTGACTATCCTTGCCCCTGAACGTTGACTCCGGCGGCTCGTTATTGGACTGCGTGCCTCCGAGCGCGACGAAGGGAGAGCGGAGCATGACGAACAGACGTGATTTCCTGAAAGGGATCGCGACCGTTGGAGCGGCGTCCGGCCTCGGCGTTACTTCGAGCGCAGCGAAGACCGAAGCCTCCACTCAGGCCGAAAGCAAAACCCGTGAGAAGTCGTCGGCAGCGCCGCTGACGAGTCGCGAGGAGGCGATGGAGTGGAAGCCTCCCGACGGCTATTCCGAGACGGAAGCGGAGTAACTACTTCGTCAAGCATGTCCGACTTCATGGTCGATGTCGTCAAGAGTCTAGCAGCCCGGTGAAAAAGTCCAGATTCTGCTCACGGAGAAAGTTTGGTGGGCAAGTTCAAGGAAGATGTGATTCGGCGGAACGGCCAAGTTGAGACGCCCGATGGATTGCAGCGGGGCAAAACGTGCGCCTATGGTCGAGACGAAGCGCAATAAAGCAGCGATCAGACTGGCGTTGAGCTCCGCGTATTCCTTCGGCGTGGCCTTGCCGATGAGATTGCGCATCAGAATCCCGAGATTGAATCCGGCCACGTGCGTGAGGAGGCGCTTGAGTATATTTTCGTGTCTTCGCAAATGCGTTCGTCGCATGCCTCCCGCTTCGAGGTAGTGCGCGAAAGGTCGTTCGAGTAACTCGCCGCGACGGCGTATTAATCGCTTACCTCGAGTCCCGCGAATGCGACGTCGGTTCGCGTAGGTGGCGGCTTGCTCGGCCTGTTTGTCCTTCCATTTGCGGCCACCTCGCTCTGGCTCCGAAATGTAGCTCCGGTATTCTTGTTCGACCAGCTCAACCAGGATGTCGTTGCCGTGAGAGCCCTTGTCCCCGACCACTTCGCGACCCGCGTCTTCATGTATTCGTTCACAACATTCCGCGTTGTTCGCGAGCTCTTGCAGATTTGACTGCGCTTTTTCCAGCGTATCCGGTAGGCTCTTTGTGTCACCCTTCGCGCCTCCGTGAAGCGTCACGGCAATTACCGCACCTTCCCCGCTCATGTCCACAGCATGCTCGGCTTTGTGCGCCATATCCGTGCCCCCGCTCTTCATTTTCATGATCTCCGCATCCGGCTCGTTCGGATTCACCCACTCCTTGTTCGACCCTTTCTTTGGCCGCTTCTTGTCCAACTTTGCAATGTCCGCTCGGCTCGGCTCTTCGATACCACTCTTGCGCGCAAGCTCCTTCAAATACGATTCGTAGCTTTCCCCCGTGTCTCGACGAACGATTGACCGAAGCGCCGCATTCGCTTCCAGCGTCGTCGCGTCCACACCCAGTGTCTTGCCATCTATCATCCCTCTCGACGCTAGAACTTCTAGCACCCATCCAAATACAGATTCGTGAACTTCCAGCGGAAGTCGATTCCGTATCCGAGACAGCGACGAATGGTCCGGCGTTCGCTCTTCCATTCCAAGGCCAAGAAACTGGCGCAAAGACAGTGAGTCCGAACACCGCCAGCAGATCCCGCGCTCTGAATCGATGCGCTCAAAGTAGCCGATCAACAGCATTCGAAAATACACACCCGGCGGTATGCTCGGCCGACCTTGCTTCTTCGCGTAATACGGCGAGCATTTCGACTCCACAAACGAGTCAAACTCTTCCTCTCGAAGTACCCGCTCGAGTTCCTCATAAAAAGGATGACCAGGACTCGACGCAACCGCATCGTGTGGAATCCATAAAGTCTCTTGGCGACTTTTCTTTTTCTTCTTCATCGACATGCGATGCAATTTTACATCGTCATCGAATGAGTCTTCAGAGAAATATCGACCGGATACGACTTTTTCAACGGGCTGCTAGGTATCGACTATCTTGCCTCGAACCCGGGGTCGAGCTTCCGAGGGTTTCACGAGTCGATCGTCAACTACGGTGGCAACAGGAAACCAGAATTCTTGACTTGCCTCCACGAAGAATCCTCCGTGGCCATGGGGCACGGCTACGCGAAGATCGCGGGTAAACCCCTCGCCATCGCTTGCCACGGAACCGTGGGATTGCAGCACGCGGCAATGGCCATCTATAACGCCTGGTGCGATCGCGCGCCCATCGTCGTGCTCGCGGGCAATCACCTGGATGCCACCGAACGTCGAGCCGGCGTCGAGTGGTCGCACTCCGTACAGGACGCGGCCAAACTGGTGCGCGATTTCATCAAGTGGGACGACACCCGATGTCGCTGCCCCACTTCGCCGAATCGCTCGTGCGCGCCTACAAGATCGCCATGACACCTCCCATGGGGCCGGTCGTCATCGTCATGGACGGCCACTTGCAGGAAGCGGAGGTCGGAACCGCGGTACCCCGCGTTCCCGCTTTGTCGCCGACGGTGCCTCCTCAGGGCGACTCCGGCGCGCTTCGCGAGGCCGCCGAGCTTCTGGTAAATGCCGAGCGCCCCGTGATACTGGTCGACCGAGCGGCGCGTAGTCCGGAAGGGATGACGCGCCTGGTCGAGCTCGCCGAAGCTTTGCAAGCACCCGTTGTCGATCGGGCGGGACGTTTGAACTTCCCCACAAACCACTATCTGAACCACTCCAGCCGAGCAGGACGGCTCGTGTCCGAGGCGGACGTGATCCTCGGTCTGGAGCTCTACGACTTCTGGGGAAACGTCAGCAACATGCGCGACCTCGTCCACCGCGAAGCGACGGCCATCGCGCCCGCGGACGCGAAGCTCGTAAGCCTCGGCGTGAACGACCTCTTCATCAAATCCAACTATCAGAGCTTCCAGCGCTACTTGCCCGTCGACCTCTCCATCGCCGGCGACGCCGAGGCGACGCTCCCTTCGTTGACGGAAGAGGTGAAACGCATGATGTCTCCGGAGCGACGGGCCGGAAACGCGGAGCGGGAAGAGGCGATGCGCCGGGCCTATGATGAGATGCGGCAGCAGGCGCAGGTCGAGGCCACCTATGCCTGGAACGCGAGTCCGATCAGCACCGCGCGGATGTGCATCGAGCTGTGGCAACAGATTCGAAACCGTGATTGGTCCATGGTCTCCAGGACGTCGAATGTGAGCAACTGGCCGCAACGGCTTTGGACAATGGATCGTCATTACCAGTTCATCGGCGGTTCGGGCAGGGCGGGCGTTGGCTATGGGGCGCCCGCCGCGGTGGGTGCCGCGCTCGCGAATCGAGAGCACGGCCGACTATCCGTCAACATTCAACCGGACGGCGATTTCATGTACGCACCCGGCGTTTTCTGGACCGCCGCGCATCACGGTATCCCGCTACTCTCTCTCGTCCACAACAACCGCGCTTACCATCAGGAGGTGATGCACCTCCAGAGGATGGGGTTACGGCGGCAGCGTGGCGCCGACGGTCGCGCGAAGATTGGAAACGTCTTCGAGGACCCTTTCATCGAGTTCTCCGAGATGGCTCGAGGCATGGGCGTTTGGTCGGAAGGTCCGATTCGGGATCCGAACGAGCTCGGACCCGCCATCGCAAGGGCCATCGACGTGGTCGAGCAGGGTGAACCGGCGCTTCTCGACGTCGTATCGCAACCTCGTTAGCACGGTATGGGAGGATCGCTATGATCGATAACGCTCGCTACGTCTTGGTCGTCCTCGCACCTTGTCTCTTCGTTGCCGCTGCCGGGGCCATCGAAGACGATGCCCGCCCGGGTCGCGCCGAATATGTCGAGATGGGCTGCTATCAGTGCCACGGCTACGAGGGTCAGGGTGCGCGCTCCACGGGTCCCCGGATCGCGCCCGAGCCGTTACCGTTCGACGTGTTTTCATCGTGGGTCCGGCATCCTCCGGAGGTCATGCCAGCCTATTCGCCGCAGGTACTCGGAGAAGACAAGCTCGAGCGCATCCACGAATATCTTCTCTCGATACCACTGCCGCCCGACGTCTCGACGTTGTCAGCTTTCTCGAAAACTGACCGTGTCGCACGCACGTTCGCTCAGTTCCTCGGCTGTTGTTTATCACTTTAATCCGTAATCCACCGCGATGAAATATCAAGAACGGCCACCACTCCATGAGGGTACGGGAGTGCTCGACGGCGTCAAGGGTTCGCTCGCTACGCGAGCCGCTACGCGCCCTTGACCCCGTCTGCGCCTCCCGTCTTCTGCTCGTACGTGGTTGCCGATCGAGGTGAATCACGAATGAGAAATCTTCGCGATTCAATATAAAAAACAACACTCGGCAAGCATGTCGAAGCGCCTGCCGCTGCCTGAGGAGCGAGCAAGACTTCCCGAGCACCGTGATTTCGAAGACGCGCCTTCTTCTTTTCACCGCGGACGTGGGCAAGGATCGCGGGCCATCAATTGGGCGATTCGACCGTAGAAAACCACCGGACTGACGAGGGGCGTTATGGCGGATGAACCGCCGTCTCCGATCTCCAGCACGCGGAGAGGAGCCACACCGTAGATCCGGTAACGGAGTTTTTTGACTCCGTCGTGCACGACTGCTACGATCGCGACGTCTGGGAGCCTACCCCTTTGATCGGCCGTACCGTTGCTCACTATCGCATCACGGACAGGCTCGGTGCCGGCGGACAGGGTGAGGTTTTCCTTGCCGAGGACACGCGTCTGGGTCGTGCCGTCGCGCTCAAATTCTTGCCCGAGGAGGCGAGCCGGGATGCCGCCGCGCTCAAGCGTTTTCAGCGCGAGGCACGCGCCGCCTCTTCATTGAATCATCCCAACATCTGCACGATCTACGACATCGGCCAGCACGAAAGCCGCCCGTTCATCGTTATGGAGCATCTCGAGGGAAGAACGCTCAAAGACGAGATCGGCGGACGGCCGCTTCCGACGGAGAGGCTCCTGGATTTGGCGATGCAAATCACCGATGCCCTGGCCGCGGCGCACCAAAAGGGCATCGTTCATCGCGACATCAAACCCACTAATCTCTTCGTGACTCGGGCCGGACGCCCCAAGATCCTCGACTTTGGCCTCGCCAAGCTGTCCGAGGGTGATGTCGCGAGTGGACCCACAAACGCTCCGACGCGGGAGAAGGACGATTTGACGAGCCCGGGAGCCGCGGTGGGAACCGTAGCCTACATGTCGCCCGAACAAGCGTTGGGAAAGGAGATCGACGGGCGGAGCGACATCTTCTCCCTGGGTGTCGTGCTCTATGAGATGACCACGGGGCGACAGGCCTTCGCGGGAAGCACCAGGGCCGCGCTGTTCGACTCGATCCTCCACAAAGCACCCACCGCTCCAGTGCGCTGGAACCCCGAGGCGCCGGCCAAGCTCGAGGAGATCCTCGACAAAGCGCTCGAGAAAGAGCCCGACCTCCGCTACCAAAGCGTGTCCGACTTGCACGCGGACTTGAAGCGTTTGCGACGGGACACGGCGTCCGATCGCACGGCCGCGCCATCCGTGGCCGAGTCGTCCTCGCCTACTGAGGACGCACCAGCTTCGGAGCGCGACGCGAGCTCCGACGCCGCGATCGCGATCGGTCTTCTGCAGCGCCACAAAGGACTCCTCTACAGCGGGCTCGTGACGTTCGCTCTGGCGTGCGGAGTGGTTGGCTACAACCTCTTTCAAAGGCCGGACACGGATGTCGGGCCCGGGTCCATCGAGTCGATTGCCGTGTTGCCGTTCGAGAACGTCAACGGCGATCCGGAGCTGGACTACCTGGGCGACGGACTTGCCAGCGGCATACTCTATCGCTTGACCCAGCTGTCTCAGTTGAAGGTTACGGCGAGCAGCTCGACCCGCCAGTACAAAGGCGAGCGGGTCGATCCCCGTCGTATCGGTCGAGAGCTCGATGTGCAGGTAGTGGTTGCCGGCCGGCTGGCCGCACGCGAGGAGACGATGTCCCTCGAAGTGGAGGTGATCAACACGCGGGACAGCCGGCTCTTGTGGGGCGAGCGCTATCAGCGAGGCAGAGCCGAGGTCTCGGAGCTCGAAGAGGTCATTGCCCGTGAGCTGGTCAGGGTTCTGAATCTCGAGGGGAACACCGAGGAAAAGGACCGTTTGGGGCGTCGCGAGACGGACAACGAAGAGGCTTACCAAGCATTCCTTCGCGGGCGCGCGTCGTTCGACCGCATTACCGGAGCCGACATGGAGAAGGCGCTCGGGTTTTTCGAGCAGGCCGTCGAGCTCGATCCCGATTACGCCAACGCCCGGGCCTGGGTCGGCATGTCGTACTTCATGTTAGCTCAGCCGCTCGGAGGCGTGTCCCACCACGAGGGCTGGCGAAGGGCGCGGATGGCCGCGCTCCGTGCCATCGAGATCGACGACACACTTGGCATCGCCCATGCCGTTCTGGGCTCGGCGTACTTATTTTACGACTGGGATTGGGCGAGCGCCCGCGACGAGCTCGCAACAGCGGCTCGACTGGCGCCGAACGACACTCATCTGCAGTCATCACACAGTTGGTATTACACGGCCATGGGGCAGCACGACGAAGCCATCGCCCTCGGGCGGCGCGCGATCGAGCTGTCCCCTCTCGATCCGATCGTGAGAATACCCCTCGAGCAACAGCTCCGGATAGCGAGGCGCTACGACGAGGCCGTCGCGGTGTGCGAGGACGCGCTGGAGCTGAATCCAGATTTCCGTCGCGCCTACTCTGACCTTCGGCGGATCTACGAAACCATGGGAGATTATGAACAGGCCGTCGATACCTACGAGAAGGCCCAGACGCTGCGGGACGGAGACCCCGAGCTTGCCGTTCGACTCCGCGAGGCCTACGAGCTCTCCGACTCGGATGGCTATTGGCGTTGGTGGCTCGTGCGCGCGAAAGAAGGGCGTGAGCCCGGGGAAACTTGCGAACCTTGTGTCCGCTATCACGCCGCGTTGGGAGAGTACGACGAGGCCATGGAGGAGCTCGAGCGATCTTTTGAGGACCGTGATGGAGATCTGATCAACCTTGCCGTCGCCCCTTGGTACGATCCCCTCCGCGGGGACCCGAGGTTCCAAGGTCTGATCCGCCGCATGAATTTCCCCGAGTGAATGCTTACGCCGGTCGGGAGGAAGTGATGCGATTCACGAGACTCCGCCGCGCGCTCTCCTCGTCTTATTCCGATCTGTTTCGTCCCTCAGCGGACAAATCTGTTCACCTTCTCGGAATCGCTCTTCACGATCCGCGGAATCCGTGTTCACGATACTCTGGAATGGTTGTTCACGTTCGGTCGGAATCTACGTTCACGATGCCCCGGAATACGCATCTGGGCTTTTATGCTCGCACTGCTCCCCACGGTCATACTCGTGGGTGACTCTGGAGGAGGAAGGCTCAAGTGGCTTCAAACGGCGTCGCTGCTTGTCTCGATGCCGTTGATTATCAACTATGTTGTCATGGGTTTTGCGCTGGCAAAATCGCTGCGCGAGAACGAACAAAACAAGATCGGCCAGTCGGAGGCTGGCTAAGCGCTTCGAGCAGCTTCTAGCTCCGGCATCGCCGCCTGGAGAGCCTTGATGTGGTCGGGGCTTGTGCCGCAGCATTCGCCGAGCAAACGTACGCCCGCCGCAACCCAGCCGAGCGCTTCGGCTACCAAATCAGCTGGCGGTATGACGTCTACAAAGTTCCAATTCGGGTTGGTAAAGTATCCTGATTCGGGGTACACGGGTGCTTCCGCCATCAAGTGTTGGTGACACGTACGTATCCCCATGCGATCAAAGCGATTAATGCCCGTTTGGGACGTGAGCGCGGCTGGACAATTTCAAAATGGACTACAAGCTATTGAACCACAATGTCTTAAGTCCATCTTAGCAACTGAGGTGCCACAACCACCAGGTGCCAGACACCTAATAATGTGAGCGGAAGGCGAGTCGGAGCCACTCGATGGCAGGAGATGAGCCGGAATCAGATGCTCGCTTGCGCGAGTCAGTTCGACGCTGCGGGCAGCCAGTTCTTCTTTGTCAACACGTCCAACGCCAGCCGGAGCTGGCCTTCGGAGAACCGCTTCTTGCGATCGCTCCAGGCGTAGGCGCCCGCGACAATTGCGTTTTCCGTTCGAGCGTCCTCTCGCGTCGCCAGCCAGTGCACGGTAGAGAGAAGCTCGAGCCCGAACGATGTCTCGAAGCCCTCGACCAACTCCGCCACACGCTCGAAGTGCGCACGCGTGTCCGGATGGTGCGCGAGCCCTCTGTGCCAACATCCCTGAGACACTTCGCCCCTTGAAATTAGTGTAGAGGGTGGAGGAGGATCAACGCATGAGTATGTTGGTAGAGAGAGAGACCTCGGCGGGATCGGAGGGAGCCCGTAGGGCGACTGGAGATCCCGCCGGCCGCGATGCGGCGGGGGTCCCGGATCCGGAAGTGAGCGAGCAAGCGAAGCGTCGACGCTTTACCGCGGAGTACAAGCTGCGGATAGTGCGTGAGGCCGATGCCTGCAAGGGTGATGGCGACGTTGCTGCTCTTCTGCGTCGAGAGGGCCTGTACTCGTCGCATTTATCGAGTTGGCGCCGCCAACGTGACGAGGTCGCGCAGGAAGGGTTGGCGTCGAGAAAGCGAGGCCGGAAGGCAAAGGCAGAGGATCCACGGGTCAAGGAGCTCGAGCGCGAGAACGCCCGGCTCCAACGTCGCTTGGCTCGCGTGGAGACAATGTTGGAGATCCAAAAAAAAACCTCCGAACTACTGAGGTGGACCCCATTCTCTGGACCAAAATGGGGGGTAGCTAAGGTGGAGCCTGCCGAGTTGAACACGTCGTGGTCATAGTCGTCATGTTGTTTCCCGAAGGCTCCTAGAAGGGAGCGTTCGGGAAGACAGTTTATGTCAGATTGAAGATCTATTGTCCCACGTTCGATCCGGTGCCCCGACGGAGGGAGCGGACCCTTAAGAAAAGATGCGAAGCTTCCTTGTCCGCTCCCTCCGTCGGGGCACCGGATCGAAGCCGCCCTTTCGCTGGTCCACCTGAATAGTGCAAAAATCGGGGTACCTGGGGTATGGGCCAAGCCGCGAGAGGGTCTCCTGCGGCGATTCTCGCATTCGTTTTGTGGACTCGTGGCAAGGTTCATTCCTTTTCCCGGCTTTCTACCGCCGTGGCCTCTTTGGCCTTGTTCTGCTTCGATTGCCCCAGTGCGTAACTGCCGACGTTGAGCTCCAGGATGATGCTGTGATGTACTAATCGGTCGATGGCCAATCATCTTGCCGCCAATCATCTTCAAGCTACCTCGCCAAGCAGTCCATCGTAGAAGCTCGCGGGCGTTTGATAGCCTAACGCTTTGTGCGGGCGCTCGTCATTGAAGAAATCGAAGTAGCAAGCGATGCCCTCGCGAGCCATCTGCACGCTGTCGTAGGCGTACAGGTAGACCTCCTCGTACTTCAGCGAGCGCCAGAGCCGCTCCACGAAGATGTTGTCGATACAGCGACCTTTGCCATCCATGCTGATCTTGATCTCAAGAGCAAGCAATACACTGGTGAACTCCTCCGAGGTGAACTGAGAGCCCTGGTCCGTGTTGAATATCTCTGGGCAACCGTAGCGTGCCACAGCTTCGTTCAGAGCCTCCACGCAGAAGGTCGTCTCCAACGTGTTGGACAAGCGCCAGGCGAGCACCCGCCGCGAATACCAATCGATGACCGCCACCAGGTATACGAAGCCTCGCGCCATCGGGATGTATGTGATGTCGGCGGCCCACACCTGATTGATCCGAGAAACCGTCAGATTCCTCAGTAGATAAGGGTATACGGCGTGTTCCGGCGCTGGCTTGCTTGTGTTCGGCTTGGGCGCAGTGCTCTCGAGCCCCATCAACCGCATAAGACGCTGCACGCGCTTGCGGTTGACGGCCGACCCCTCCGCTTTGAGTGTCTGTGTCATCATGCGGCTGCCGAAAAATGGACGCTTCAGATGTAGCTCGTCCATCCGACGCATCAATGCGAGTTGCTCGCCATCCGGCTCGACAGGTTCGTAGTACAGGCTCGACCGATTCACGCCGAGCAGCTCGCACTGCCAGCGCATCGACAGCGGAGCGTTGGGTTCGACCAACTCCCGCCGGGGCGTCATCGCAATCGACCGAGCCCGTGTGATAAAAAATCGCGCTCCATCGTCAGTTCCCCGATTTTCTGAAGCAGTTCGGCCTCGCGCATCGAGGCATCGCCTCCGCCCACCTCTTCGGTCTCGAAAGCACGCGTGACGTTCTCCAAAAGCTGCCGCTTCCATTTGTAGATCTGGTTCGCGTGAACCTTGTGCCGCCGGGATAGTTCCGCCACTGTCTCCTGCTCGCGTAGTACCGCCAATGCAACTTTCGCCTTGAAAACAGGGCTGTGCTTCGTACGATTTTTCTTCACTTTTCTCTGCTCCTTTTTTTATTGAGCAGGCTTGTTTTACCACCTTAACCCCTGGTCTAAAAAATGGGGTCCACTTCAAGGTGCTCGAGCGCGAGAACGCCCGGCGCCAACGTCGCTTGGCTCGCGTGGAGACGATGTTGGAGATCCAAAAAAAAACCTCCGAACTACTGGGGATCCCCCTGAATCCACTCGACAGCGACGAGACCGACTGATCGTGGCGGTCGAGGAGCTGGCGGGGCAGATTGGGCAGACGACGGAAGCCTGCGAGGCTCTGGGTGTGGCTCGTTCCACGCTGTATCGCAGGCGCCAGCCGGCGGGGCCCCAACCGAAACGTCGTCCTCGGCCGCACCGAGCCCTCGACGAGACTGAGCGCGAGGAAGTCCTCGGGGCCTTGCACTGTGAGCGGTTCGTCGACAAGGCGCCCGCCCAGGTGTGGGCCACGCTTCTGGACGAGGGAACCTACCTCTGCTCGATTCGCACGATGTATCGGATTTTGGTGGAGCACGGCGAGGTCCGAGAGCGCCGGAACCAACGGCGCCATCCGAACTACACCAAGCCGGAGCTGTTGGCCGAAGCGCCCAACCAGGTTTGGTCGTGGGATATTACGAAGCTTCGTGGCCCCGTCAAGTGGACCTACTACTACCTCTACGTCATCCTCGACATCTTCTCCCGCTACGTGGTTGGCTGGATGCTGGCTCACCGAGAAAGTGCGGCGCTCGCCCAACGCCTCATCGCCGAGAGCTGTCGCAAGCAGGACATTGAACCCGACCAGCTCACCCTTCACGCGGACCGTGGCAGCTCGATGAGGAGCAAGCCCGTGGGTCTGCTCCTGGCTGACCTCGGAGTTACCAAGACCCACTCCAGGCCTTACGTCTCGAACGACAATCCCTACTCCGAGTCTCAGTTCAAGACGATGAAGTACTGTCCTCAGTTTCCGAGCCGCTTTGGTTCCGCCGAAGACGGTCGGCTATTCTGCTGCGGTTTCTTCGACTACTACAATTTCCACCACCGGCACTCGGGAATCGGCCTTATGACACCGGCCGACGTTCACTATGGTCGCGCCGAACAGCTCACCACCGCTCGCCGTCAGATCCTAATCGAAGCTCAACGGGCTCATCCCGAACGCTTCGTTCGCGGAACGCCGCAACCGCCCGTTTTGCCTCCGCAGGCCTGGATCAACCCGCCGCCGGAAAAAACGACGCTCCACAATGCCGCACAAGCCCCTCTCGCCGCGCGTCCATACCGGGGGTACCCCCTTTTTCTGCTTCACGCAACCAGATCTTGGTCGATGTTGACGTCGATCGCGCCGACCTCACGAGTCTCCCCGCCATAATCGAGGCTCACTAAATGCAGCTTGCGAGTGTCTCAAAGTTGTTGACATGTTCCGGAGGTATGTTTCAGCGTCGTCGACCGCTCCTGGCACCAGCGTAAGCTCCTTATCGGGCGCGTCTCCGCCGTTCGCATATCCCGATACGAAGTAGCCTTCGATCTCCCTGAGGACGTGGCGCAGGTTCTCGGCGTAGGGTCCGTACGGACCGCGCTCGTAGCGCAGCCTCAGAGGCTCCCCGGCTTCTTGCATGAAGTACATCAGCTTGTGGACTTCCAGCAAAGTCACGAACGGGTCCATGAGCCCATCAAGATACCGCCGCATCAAGCCTAGCAGCCCGTTGAAAAAGTCGTATTCGGTCGCGATATTTCTCTGAAGACTCATTCGATGACGATGTAAAATTGCATCGCATGTCGATGAAGAAGAAAAAGAAAAGTTGCCAAGAGACTTTATGGATTCCACACGATGCGGTTGCGTCGAGTCCTGGTCATCCTTTTTATGAGGAACTCGAGCGGGTACTTCGAGAGGAAGAGTTTGACTCGTTTGTGGAGTCGAAATGCTCGCCGTATTACGCGAAGAAGCAAGGTCGGCCGAGCATACCGCCGGGTGTGTATTTTCGAATGCTGTTGATCGGCTACTTTGAGCGCATCGATTCAGAGCGCGGGATCTGCTGGCGGTGTTCGGACTCACTGTCTTTGCGCCAGTTTCTTGGCCTTGGAATGGAAGAGCGAACGCCGGACCATTCGTCGCTGTCTCGGATACGGAATCGACTTCCGCTGGAAGTTCACGAATCTGTATTTGGATGGGTGCTAGAAGTTCTAGCGTCGAGAGGGATGATAGATGGCAAGACACTGGGTGTGGACGCGACGACGCTGGAAGCGAATGCGGCGCTTCGGTCAATCGTTCGTCGAGACACGGGGGAAAGCTACGAATCGTATTTGAAGGAGCTTGCGCGCAAGAGTGGTATCGAAGAGCCGAGCCGAGCGGACATTGCAAAGTTGGACAAGAAGCGGCCAAAGAAAGGGTCGAACAAGGAGTGGGTGAATCCGAACGAGCCGGATGCGGAGATCATGAAAATGAAGAGCGGGGGCACGGATATGGCGCACAAAGCCGAGCATGCTGTGGACATGAGCGGGGAAGGTGCGGTAATTGCCGTGACGCTTCACGGAGGCGCGAAGGGTGACACAAAGAGCCTACCGGATACGCTGGAAAAAGCGCAGTCAAATCTGCAAGAGCTCGCGAACAACGCGGAATGTTGTGAACGAATACATGAAGACGCGGGTCGCGAAGTGGTCGGGGACAAGGGCTATCACGGCAACGACATCCTGGTTGAGCTGGTCGAACAAGAATACCGGAGCTACATTTCGGAGCCAGAGCGAGGTGGCCGCAAATGGAAGGACAAACAGGCCGAGCAAGCCGCCACCTACGCGAACCGACGTCGCATTCGCGGGACTCGAGGTAAGCGATTAATACGCCGTCGCGGCGAGTTACTCGAACGACCTTTCGCGCACTACCTCGAAGCGGGAGGCATGCGACGAACGTATTTGCGAAGACACGAAAATATACTCAAGCGCCTCCTCACGCACGTGGCCGGATTCAATCTCGGGATTCTGATGCGCAATCTCATCGGCAAGGCCACGCCGAAGGAATACGCGGAGCTCAACGCCAGTCTGATCGCTGCTTTATTGCGCTTCGTCTCGACCATAGGCGCACGTTTTGCCCCGCTGCAATCCATCGGGCGTCTCAACTTGGCCGTTCCGCCGAATCACATCTTCCTTGAACTTGCCCACCAAACTTTCTCCGTGAGCAGAATCGGGACTTTTTCACCGGGCTGCTAGGGGATCTCGATGGCGTTCGTGTGACGGTGTTCGAGCCGAACGGTGCCCCTGACACGAAGACCGTTGCTCGCTCGGGCAAGGTGCCGTGCATGACGCCCGGAAGGGCGGCGCTCATAGGGTCGTCTCGATCCGCCGACGCACCTCTTTCCATTCCAGCCCGCCGAGTCCGCTTCCGAGCGGCGGAATCGATACCGAGACAATGCTGCGCTTGCGGATCTCCTCGACCAGCGCACTCAGTCCGGCCTCAATGTCTTCCACGCGGCTCTTACCGCGCCAGTGGCGCTTCGTCGGAAAGCTACTGATGTATTTCGGGTTTCCCACGTAACTGGTGTCGACGACAAACATCCGGCCCGGCCGGACTTCTTCTCGAGCGCAAGCGGCTGCATACGCCTTGAAGTTGTCGGGGAATGCGTTCTTGAACTGGAGCGCGATGCCGCGTCCCATGATGCCGACGCAGATGACGGTGTTGACGAGTGCTTCCGCATCCGCCTTCAGAATGTCCCCGGTTCTGAACTCGATCATGTCCCTGTCTGCTCTCAATAGTACCAGTCCCGGCGTATTTCCAAACGGATCGTCGGGGAGTAAGTTGCCGAAAAGGTTCCGCGCGCGCCCCGAACTGATTCATGCACCAACGCCCCGCTAAGCTCTGCTAGAAGCGTCTCATTATCTGTGGTGGCACCTGAGCGGCGCTCAGACCGTCGGCCCAATCCGTCTAGCTCACTAGACAGATATGCGTTCCCGACGTATAATATATCGGTGAAAGGGAACGACCTTTTACGCAAGCTTCGCAAACTCGGCTGTGAGGTTGTTCGACAGAAGGGCTCGCACGTCCGGGTCAGATGCGGGAGATGTTCCACGACCGTGCCCGTTCACAGGGGTGAAGAGTTGGGGCCCGGACTCCTGCGGAGTATCGAGCGCGATCTCGAGCCGTGCCTCGGAAAGAGATGGATGAAAGCATGAAGCGCTATACGGTCCGGTATGAACGAGACGAAGGCGGATGGTGGGTGGCGACAGTTGTTGTTTTTTACATTGAATCGCGAAGATTTCTCATTCGTGATTCACCTCGACCGGCAACCACGTACGAGCAGAAGACGGGAGGCGCAGACGGGGTCAAGGGCGCGTAGCGGCTCGCGTAGCGAGCGAACCCTTGACGCCGTCGAGCACTCCCGTACCCTCATGGAGTGGTGGCCGTTCTTGATATTTCATCGCGGTGGATTACGGATTAAAGTGATAAACAACAACTAGGCCGTGAACGCCGTTTGGTCAGTTCTCGGTAGGGTAGAGGCGATTCAGCTCTTCTGACTTTGTCTCTTGCTTGATTCACGAAGGTCTGCCCCCGACTCTCAATGATCTGGGACCGTTATGTGATAGAGTTAAACCCTGATTTTAAGCCATGAGACGCCCTTTTAAACCTCGATTTTGAACCATGGCGAGGGCTAGCAAACGTTGAGCTGGAACCATTCTGGGAGTCTTGCATGAAGCGAGTGGTCGATCGTTATCTGCAAACCTGGCGAGCCAACAGCGGACGCAAGCCGCTTCTTATCCGGGGGGCAAGGCAGGTCGGTAAGACCTATACCGCAAGGGCTTTGGGTGATTTCTTCGACGAGCTGGTCGAGGTGAACTTCGAGCGAATGCCGGCGTTCGGCCGTTTGTTCGAGACCGACCTCGACCCACGGCGTATTGTGCGGGACCTGAGGCTCATCACACGCAAGCGCGTCGAGCCGGGGCGCTCGCTGCTATTCCTCGACGAGATTCAGGAATCGCCGCAGGCCATACGGGCACTGCGTTACTTTTTCGAGGAGTTGCCGGAGTTGCACGTCGTCGCAGCCGGCTCGCTGCTTGACTTCGCAATCGAATCCACAGGGACTCCAGTGGGACGGGTCGACTCGCTATACATGTATCCCCTCTCGTTCCTCGAGTTTCTCTCCGCCACGGGAGATGAGGCCCTCGCCCAGGCACTTGGAGCTGTTCGAGAAATCCGTCAGCCGGTCCATGACCTCGCGCTCGAGCGGCTCGGGATATACCTTGCCATCGGGGGGATGCCCGAGGCGGTGGCGACCTGGGTCAGGCATGGCGATCTGCCAAGATGCTGCAAGGTGCTCGCCGGACTGGCAGACAACTACCGCCAGGACTTTGCGAAGTACGCCAAGCGCCATGAGATCAAGTACGTCGACCTCCTGTTCAAGGAAGCTCCCTCCATGCAGGGCCAGCGCTTCGTATACTCGAATATTCCCGGCGAGTACCGCGCCCGCGAGCTGGGGCCGGCGCTCGGCCTCCTCGAGAAGGCTGGCGTTGTACATCGGGTGCTCCAATCGCCTGGGAGTGGATGTCCGCTGCGAGCCGGAGCCCGGCCGGATCGGTTCAAGATCCTGTTTCTCGACGTCGGGCTCACGCAGGCACTCCTGGGACTCAACACCGCGGAGCTGATCATCGACGGGGCGACGGCTGTCACTCATCGAGGGGCCATCGCTGAGGCCTTCGTCGGGCAGGAGATAATCGCCTACGGCTTCCCCTGGGCAGGCAGAGAGCTGTTCTATTGGCATCGTGAGGCCCGGGGCTCGAGCGCAGAGGTCGACTACCTCCTCGAGGATAGGGGTAAGGTCATTCCCATCGAAGTGAAGAGCGGGGTCCGTGGAAAGCTCAAGAGCATGCGTCTATTCCTCGAGAAGAACCGCGCGCTAAGCCCGTTCGGGATTCGGTTCTCCTTACACCCCTTCTCCGTCGTGAACGACCTTCAGTCCTGGCCGCTCTACGCGGTTGCCGGACTGTTCCCTGAAAGTGCCCCGCCGAACCTCGACCGGAACCCGAGCTAGCTCCGTTCGGACATCTTCACCCCCGTCGGCTGCTGGCTGGCTCGCGGAACGCCAACTTGACAGTACCCCACTGGCTCCCCGAGCAAATGATGATGAATCGCGATGCTGATAAATGGCACCGAACAACCTCAGGTGCCTCAGAAGCTGCTACAACCGGGTCTTCTGGCGAGAGCCAAGACGAGGCGGGATCGGAAACCCCTTATGCACCGAGAGAAAGAAATGGAGCCGGCGAGAAGATTTGAACTTCCGACCTGCTGATTACGAATCAGCAGCTATGCTTTTCGCCCGCGCGCTTTTCGGTCGCCGCTCGAACATCCGTCGACGCAAAACAGGCGTCGCCTCCGTCACCCTCGAGGCAGCTTCCGACCTCGAAGGGCCTCTTTGTGAACGCTCGCGAACGCGAGAGCCTCTTCGGCTTCGTCGCCGAATCGCACGACTCGGCTAGACATCTTCTGCTCGCGGACGATGATCGAAGTCGTGACTCAGCCCTTGATGATTCTAGGAAGAACCATCTGGTGCTGCGGGCAAACCGATTTCGGGTTCTGATAAGCCGCGCCTGCAAACGCCGCCAGATAGCCGCGCAAGCTCGAGAGCTTCACCACTTCGTCGACAAAACCGTAATGCGCGCAATATTCCGGCCGTGACGTTTCGTAGTAGCGCTTCACGAGCTCGTTCATCTTCTCGATCACGGGCTCGAGAGGCCGCCCCGCGTCCTTTTCTTTGACCGCGCGGCGCGCATAAGTGGCAACGGCCGCCGTCTCGCCATGCATCACTTCGATCTCGGTCGCGGCCGTCCCCAACGTGAACGCGTTGTGGCGGTTGGCTGTCGGTCCCCCGAGCACGTAATGCGACGCGGCCGTGCCCTTTCTCAAGACGACGAGCATCATCGGAACGTCGGTTTGCTGAATGGAATAGATCAGCGACTGCCCGAGACCGAGGAGCTCGGCCCGCTCCGCGACGTCGCCAACATCGATACCCGACGTGTCTTGGAACCAGATGACGGGAAGGCGGTCGCGCCCGCACAAGGTGACGAACTCGTTCATCTTGATGAGGCCTTGGCGATATAACTTGCCCCCCATCCCCGGGTAGTCCGCGTATTCGGGATAACCCTTCCCAAGATAGCCTTGCCGGTTGCCGATGCAGCCGATGAGCTTGCCGTCGATCTTGCAAAGACCCGTGTACATCTCGGGGCCGTAATCCGGACGAAACTCCATCCCTTCGCTGCCATCCACGAGACGCGCCAGGACCTCGTCGAAATCGTAAACCTCTTTCTGATTGAACGGGAGCAAGTGGTAGAGATCGTCACCGGAAAATTCCGGCTCGGCCGGCTTCGCCGCCTGAAAGAACTCGGGCCCATAAGCCGGGACCCCCGACATGTAATCTTTGAGGCCGTCCAGAACGCCGGTCTCTTCTTCATAAACGCGGGAGAAAAAACCCGTATGCTCGTAATGCGTTTCGACATCGCCCGGAGGCCGCGCGGTGAACTCGCGCGTCTTGGCGATGAGCTCTTCGAGCATCTCCGCGTCGAACCCGCCTTTCGGCGCCATGCCCGAGACGATCCCGACGCCGCCCACGGCGATGTTCGCGTCTTTATGCGCGATCAAGATGGTCGGGCTGATGCCTTGATAGCCGCCTCCGGCGGGGTTGGTGCCGTAAATCCCAGCGAGCACGGGGATGCCCGCTTGCTGGAGTTCGGCGTGACGATAGAACGGTGTGCCCGCGCCGCGACGATTCGCGTAGAACTTCTCTTGCTCGGGAAGCTTCGCGCCGCTGCAGTTCACGAGCCAGACGAGCGGGATGTTGAGCCGCTTGGCCAGATCCGTAACGCGGAGAATATTCTCCGACTGCCCGGGAAGCCAGGCTCCCGCCATGACTTTGTTGTCGAAGCCAATCACCACGGCCCAGCGCCCCGAAATTTTCGCGAGACCGTCGATGACGTTGGTCGTGCCCTCGACGTTGTCGAGCGGGTTGTAGAGCGTGTGGAGCGGATGCCAAGTGCCCGGGTCGACGAGATATTCGAGCCGTTGCCAAATCGTCATCCAGCCGCGCTTGTTGATCTTCTCCGTCGGAAAGCCGGCCTCCTGGACTTTCTGACTCGCGGCCTCGATCTCGGCCTCGACCTTGCGCAATTCCTCGGCGCTTTGCGCGGCGCGCTTGATGCGTCCCGCTTTCAGCTCCTTGCCGAAGCTGTCCATTTTCTCGAAATAAGGTTTCATACGAGCCTCAACGATTGGGCGTGTGCCCGCAGGCAATCCCCGAGATGATGAGCTTTTGCACGTTCGACGTCCCTTCGACGATCTGCAGCGACTTCGCATCGCGATAAAAACGCTCGGCGGGATATTCCGACGAGAAGCCGTAGGAGCCGAAGATCTTCATGCACTCGTTGGCCGCATGCACCGCGGTCTCGGAAGCGTGGTACTTGGCGATGGACGTTTCGTACTGATTGGGCTTGCCGTTATCCTTCAACCACGCTGCCCGGTAGACGAGAAGGCGCGCCGCTTCGTGCTCGACCGTCATCTCCGCAATCTGAGCCTGGATCATCTGATGCTTCGATATAGGCTTGCCGAACTGAATACGCTCGTTGGCGTAGTTGATCGCCAACTCGAGCGCGCCTCCGGCCACACCCAAAGCCCCCGCCGCGCAGCCGAGACGGGTGTTGTTCAGCTGCCACATACAGATCTTGAAGCCCTGACCCGGCTCACCGAGAACGGCGTCCTTGGGAATCTTCGTACCGCTGAAGACGAGCTCCCCGGTCGGTGCGCAATGGAGCCCGAGCTTTGTCTCGATGTTCCGGGCGCTGAAATTCTCGAGCTTCTTCGGCTCGAGGATGAAAGCCGTCATGCCCTTGTGCTTCTTCTCCGGGTCCGTCGAGACATAGAGCAACCCAGCATCGCCCTGCGCTGCATTGGATGCCCAGATCTTGGTTCCGTGGAGCTCGTAGTGATCGCCGCGATCATGCGCAACGGTCTTCATGCTCGCCACATCGGAGCCGCTATCGGGCTCCGTCATGGCAAAAAAACCAATCTGCGTGCCGTCGACCCAGCCGGGAATGTACTTTTTCTTCTGCTCCTCGGTGCCGAACTTCGCAACGGTCACCGCGGGGCCTAGATTCTGCATGTTGAACGGCAAACGCCACGACGCGGAAACCTTCGCGATCTGCTCGGCCATCAAAACGGACTCGAAGAAGCCCATCCCGCTGCCGCCGAGCTCCTCGGGAAGCGCGCAGGAGAAAAAGCCCAGCTCACCCATCTTGCGGACGCGCTCGGTCCGAAATTCCTGATTCTTTTCCTCTTCCTCGAGCGTTGGCGCAATGTCGTCCGCCGCAAATTGTCTGGCCGTATCCTGAACCAGCTTCTGTTCTTCGTTGAGCTCAAAAATCATGTTCGCCTCACTGAAAATTGCCGATGCAATCGGCTACTCGATCACGGCGAGCACATCATCTTCTTCGACCTGATCACCCACCTTGACCTTGAATTCCTTCAAACGACCATCGCAAGGTGCATAGACGACCGTCTCCATCTTGAGAGCCTCGAGAACCAATATTTCGTCGTCTTCTTCCACCGATGAGCCGACCTCCGCCGCGAGGGACAAAACCTTCCCGGAAAGCGGTGCGCAAACTTCTTCTGCCATGCTGAAACCTCCAAGAACCTGCTACTTGAATATGGTTAGAAAAATCCCCGCCGCAATCACGGTGCCGATCACGCCGGCAAGATTGGGCCCCATGGCGAACATTAATAAGTAATTCTTCTTGTCCGCCTCGGCCCCCATCTTATGCACGACGCGAGCCGCCATCGGGACCGCCGAAACCCCGGCGGCCCCCACGAGGGGATTGATTTTGTCCTCGGTGAACAGATTCATGAGCTTCGCCAGGAGGATGCCCGTGGCGGTGCCGATCATGAAAGCGAACAAGCCGAGAAAAAAGATGAAAATGACATCGCTCCGCAAGAAAGTCTCCGCGCTCATCGTCGCGCCCACGCTGATGCCGAGAAAAATAGTAACGATGTTCATGAGCGAGTTCTGAACCGTGTCCGTCAATCGATCAACCACCTTGGACTCCCGAAAGAGATTCCCCAGCATGAACATGGAGATGAGCGCGGCCGACTGGGGCACGAGCAGCACGATGACGATGGTAGCGACGATCGGAAACAAGAGCTTTTCCAGCTGCGGCACCTTGCGGGACTTCTTCATCCGGATCTTTCGCTCTTTTTCCGTGGTCAAAGCACGCATGATAGGCGGCTGAATGATCGGAACGAGCGCCATATACGAATACGCCGCCACCGCGCAGGCGCCGAGGAGCTGAGGCGCTATCTGCGCCGCGAGAAAAATGGTCGTGGGACCATCCGCGCCCCCGATGATCCCGATCGTCGCCGCTTCTTTCAACGAAAAACCCATGGCGTGCGCGACAAAAAACGTCACGTAAACACCGCCCTGCGCCGCCGCCCCCAAAAAGATGAGACGAGGCTGCGAAAGAAGCGGCCCAAAATCCGTATGGGCACCAAGCCCGAGAAAGATCAGAGGCGGGATCACCTCCCACTCGATGCCGTAATGATAGAACCGCCAGAGAAGACCCTCCCCAGGCTCCATCAGATGCGTGAGCGGAAGATTCGCGACGAGGATACCAAAGCCAATGGGGAGCAAAAGGAGCGGCTCGTACTGCTTACGGATGGCCAGATAGATGAGCACCAGCCCGATGAAGCCCGTAAACACCATCCCGGGCGTTAGAGACGAAAATCCGAGCTGGTCGAGAAAAGCCACGGTCAGTCAGACTTCTCAGTCTTGGCGGCCTTCCGGCCGACCCAATCGACCACCAAAGCATTGACCTTCATGGTGACGTAAAGGGCCGCCATGCCGGCAAAAACGCCCACCATCCCGCTGACGAACACACTGAATGCAGATTCCACTCGGCTGATTCCCTCACCTCGGACCAGGCCTCAACGGCCCGCGCAACCGCTTATCATGTCAGATCGGCCTGACCCCTTCAACGAGGCCGCGCACGGATCCAGGCCAGTCGCTCAGTGTCCTCGAATCGGGACGAAAATCCAAGCGAAAGCACCGATCAACCACGGAGCTTCTTTCCCCGAAGCAACCCGGATTAGTTCCTCCGTATCTGAGAAGGTGGTACTGTCTGCGCGTTCTTCTCCAACATAGACGTGCGGACTCCCAGGTGCACCTGTATGGGTGCGATGGGAATTGGATCGTTTTTTTCGACCGCCAAAGATCCGCTTTCAGTGATGGAATGATCGTCGCGCGACGACGTAGCACCTGTCCTGTAGTAGAAGGCGAGTCACATTCATCGAACTCCGAACGGTGCACACGCTCCCCATCGGTGAACTCCCCCGGCACGCTGAGCTGTTATGATTTCGCCGCTGATGCTTCCGCCGAAGGAAAGGACGCCAATGCCTCTTACCGATCGAGTGCTTTCCTCGATTGCGAAAAGCCGCGACCTCGACCGACCCGCGATGCGCGCCCTGATGAAGGCCACCGAACTTCTTGGCTTGGCGTCCGGGCTCGAGCTCGTGAGGCTCCGCGATTCCACGGAACCCCTCCACCAAGCCTACGCACAGGCAAAGCTCGAAGCGATCCGCACATCCGGATACGTGCAGCTCTGCCAGCTCCTTTCCGAGCGTTGGGAGAAGCTCCCCGAGCATCGGCGCCCTCACTATACGCCGCACTAGCGGTTCCGTATTCTGGAGCTCAAAAAACTCCTCGGTTGGTCGCGCAAGGAGACTGCCACACGTTGTTGCGTTTCGGTGGGAACCGTCACTCGCTGGGAGCGGGAGGTGAATTGAAGTGGGCCCCATTTTTTAGACCAGGGGTTAAGGTGGTAAAACAAGCCTGCTCAATAAAAAAAGGAGCAGAGAAAAGTGAAGAAAAATCGTACGAAGCACAGCCCTGTTTTCAAGGCGAAAGTTGCATTGGCGGTACTACGCGAGCAGGAGACAGTGGCGGAACTATCCCGCCGGCACAAGGTTCACGCGAACCAGATCTACAAATGGAAGCGGCAGCTTTTGGAGAACGTCACGCGTGCTTTCGAGACCGAAGAGGTGGGCGGAGGCGATGCCTCGATGCGCGAGGCCGAACTGCTTCAGAAAATCGGGGAGCTGACGATGGAGCGCGATTTTTTATCACACGGGCTCGGTCGATTGCGATGACGCCCCGGCGGGAGTTGGTCGAACCCAACGCTCCGCTGTCGATGCGCTGGCAGTGCGAGCTGCTCGGCGTGAATCGGTCGAGCCTGTACTACGAACCTGTCGAGCCGGATGGCGAGCAACTCGCATTGATGCGTCGGATGGACGAGCTACATCTGAAGCATCCATTTTTCGGCAGCCGCATGATGACACAGACACTCAAAGCGGAGGGGTCGGCCGTCAACCGCAAGCGCGTGCAGCGTCTTATGCGCTTGATGGGGCTCGAGAGCACTGCGCCCAAGCCGAACACAAGCAAGCCAGCGCCGGAACACGCCGTATACCCCTATCTACTGAGGAATCTGACGGTTTCTCGGATCAATCAGGTGTGGGCCGCCGACATCACATACATCCCGATGGCGCGAGGCTTCGTATACCTGGTGGCGGTCATCGATTGGTATTCGCGGCGGGTGCTCGCCTGGCGCTTGTCCAACACGTTGGAGACGACCTTCTGCGTGGAGGCTCTGAACGAAGCTGTGGCACGCTACGGTTGCCCAGAGATATTCAACACGGACCAGGGCTCTCAGTATCGTCGAGATCACGCTCGTGCCGACGCGTCTCGGCGCGCGCCTTCTCGGTGCGTTTGGCGGCCTCGCACTGCTTCTTGCCGCGGTCGGCCTCTACGGCGTCATCGCTTATGCGGTCAGCCGCCGCACCCACGAAGTCGGCCTTCGCATGGCGCTCGGGGCCGACGCCTCGGACGTGCTGGCCATGATTCTCCGCCAAGGCATGACGCTTGCGGGCGGCTTTCATGTCTTCGTTCGTGTCCGGATATTCCTGCGTGAGGCGCGCGAACACGGTGCTGACTTGCGCTTGCGCTTCCTCGACGCTCGCGCCCGGAGCGAGACGCCCTTTGACGAAGAGCCAACGTGTACCACGCCGCTCACGGCGCGTCTTGCCCGGCTCGTCAAAACTGTTCGACTGAATGCCGTTGAAGGTGAGATTCTCCACCATCGCGGTCGGCACCCAGTACTCGGGACGGATTCCAGGAATGGTGCCCGTATAGGTTTCGGGCGCGACGCCGATGATGTTGTAGTCCACGCCGCTCAGCCGCAGCGACTTTCCGACCACATCGGGGTCCCCGCCGAGGCGGCGCTGCCAGAGGCCGTGGCTCAAGACCATCACGGGATGCGTGCCTTCGGTCGCGTCTTCCTCTGAATGGAAGCCGCGTCCGAGGACAGGCCGCACCCCGAGCACCTCGAAATAGTTCGCGGTGACCACCTCGCCCGTGACGACGTCAGAGCGGCCTTCGGTCGTCACGATGCCGCGGACCATGGCATGCGCGGTGAGCCCTTCGAAGGCCTCGGTCTCCTTTCGGATATCGAGAAAGTCCGGATAGGACGACGTCAGATGCGGGAATTCTTCGCTGGGGCTCGAGTAGATCTCGACGAGGCGGCCCGGGTCTTCGATGGGAAGCTTCTTGAGAAGGATCGCGTTCACGACGCTGAAGATGGTCGTATTCAGACCGATCCCGAGGGCGAGCGAAAGCGCCGCCACGAGGGTAAATCCCGGCTGACGCACGAGAGTCCGGAACGCGTATCGAATATCGCCTGCGAGATCTTGCACTTTTTCTCCGTGTTTCGTTGGGTTACCTGCGAACGGCTGCCCGGGGCGTATCTCGACGCCTCTTCAGTGTTTTACGGATTTGCGGCGCCGATGGTTCCCGGAAACTCAATCGGCGGCGTCGGCTTGGATCTCCACTTTTAGCTCGGGGTAAGCCAGGCGGGCCACGCCGATCAACGTGTTGGGAGGCATGACGTTCGCGGCGGCGAGCGGTCCCGCGAAGGCGTCCCAGTTCTCGATCATCTCGTCCACGTCGGTCGTATATACCGTGACGCGAGTGAGGTTCTCGTAGCCCATCCCCGCGGCCTTCAACACGGCTTCGAGATTATTCATGGCCGCCGTAATCTGGCCTCTCAAATCGTCCGGATGTTGGACCTTGCCGTCGGCGTCAATTGAGGTCTGGCCGGCGCAGACGAGTTGGCGGCTCACGCCTTCGAGCACTTCGCCTTGATTGAATTGATACTGTTTGGACCACTCCCAGCGATTCACAGCCATACGTTTCATCGACACAACCTCCTTTGTTCAGACGGCAAGGCTGGCATATGATCCCACGGTAGGACTTGGGAGGCCAGCATGCTCGTCAGAGCGCTCGCAATCATAGCGCTGATTTCGCTCGTGGCCGAGGGAGGACAATGGGAGCGCCGCCGCCGGCGCGAACCGCCACCGGTCGAGCTCACACCCACCATCGTGCCGAATTTCTCCTTCGCACGTGTGAGGTTTCATTCCTTTCGTGAAGGCAGACGCCCCGGCTGGTCTCACGATTATCCGCGCGCCGAGCGCAACCTCCTGCGCATTCTGTCCGAGGTCACCGATGTCTACACGGAGCCCGCGGCGCACACGATCGTCCCGCTCGACAGCCCGGATCTCATGCTCCATCCGCTGGCCTATTTCAGCGAGCCCGGCACTTGGGCGATCACGCCCGACGAAACCACGAATTTTCGCAACTATCTCGCGAAAGGCGGATTTGCCATCTTCGACGACTTCGACGGACCTTGGGATTGGGAGAACTTCGAAGCGTGCATGGCAAGCGTCTTACCCGGACGCCACTTCGAGAGGCTCGAGCTCGAGGACCCTGTGTTCCAGAGCTTCTTCCATATCAAGACCCTCGAAATGCCGGCCGGCTATGGCTCCTATGAAGCGCCCTCGTTCTGGGGACTTCGAGACGATGACGGCCGGCTAATGGTCGTCGCCAATTTCAATAATGATATCGGGGAGTACTGGGAGTGGTCCGAGCACGGCTACTACCCAATCGAGCTCACAAACGAAGGGTACAAACTCGGAGTCAATTACGTCATCTATTCCCTGACCCACTGACCCATTGAGACCATTCAGAAACACCGCGGGATGTTCCAGCGCGATTACATACTCAGGCTCGTCGAGCAGCTCGCCAAAACCTTGGGCGCCGTCCTCACGCTCCGAAAAGCCAAGCGCTACAACGAGGCCGAAGAGGCCATCACCGACGCCGCCAAGAACCTCGTGGGGCTCGACGTCCGCACGTTGCACGCGCTACCGCTCGACCAGATCGTCGCGCTCTTCAGCCCGGGCGGAGTCCTAGATCCAGGGAAGAGTCTCGTCGTCGCCGAGCTTCTCTACGAACATGGCGAGCTCAAAACGCTCGAGGGGGAGGACGGTGTCGCCTACCAATCGAGGGTGCGCGCGCTCGGGCTCTATCTCGAAGTCTCTGGGCGTGAAAGCCTCGAGCGCATTCCCGACGCGGACCGCTATCTCGAGAAGATCGAGACGTTGCTCGGCGAGCTGGCCCCCTACGGGCCCGCGTCGGAGATCCAAAAACGGCTCATCTGGCACTATGAGCGCGAAGGCGCCTACGCGGATGCCGAGGACACGTTGTTCGAGCTCATCGACGCGGGACACGCCGAGCTCGTCCCCGAGGGGATCGAGCTCTACGAGCGGTTGCTCGCGAAGCCCGACGATGCACTCGACCGCGGCAAGCTGCCCCGCGAAGAAGTGGAGGAGGGGCTGGCTCAGTTGAGAGCACGGTAGCGGCGAAAAAACCAAAGCACGACCGGATCGAGGAGCAACGCACCCGACCGGGGAGTGGACCTTGCCGCAGTTCCGAGAAGCGATACCCTGCGAGCACGATTACCGCTTCGTGATCGTCGACCGAGATACCAAGTTCCCCGAAGATTTACAGAAGTCCGTGCGAGCGATGGGCGTCAGGGTGTTGAGGACGCCCCCATTCGCGCCGCAAGCGAATTCTTATTGCGAGAAACTGATCGGCAGCACCCACCGAGAGTATTTGGACTTCCTCATCCCGCTCTCGGAAAATTACCTTCGTCGAGTTTTGGCCGATTGGCGTGACTACTACAATCAAGCGAGGACGCATTCCGCATTCATCATTCATCATTCATCACTGGGACCCAATGTCCCTGCGCCGGCGAGCGATCTTCCCGTCGATCTTGCTTCGCCGAGGCACTCTATTCCAACTGGATTCCGCATCGTTTCCTTGCCGATTCTCGGCGCGCTCCATCACGATTATCGGTTGGCACGCGCTGCCTGACCGAGCGAAGACCTCAGACGCAAGGGCTTTCACCGTCGTTGGAGGCGTCTGCTCTCGCGCTCGCTTTCCACGGTCTCAACGCCGTGCAAGCTTCGCGAACTCGACACGTGCGTGCTGACGGATTTCGTCGGAGCGGCCCCATCAGCGAACTCCGTTGCCGGTTCGACCGGCCGACTTTGTTTTTTTGCGGACCACACCCCTATCGGCTGCGTCAACTGCGCCGCAAGCCGCTCTGCCACCACATCCAGGCATTAGCCGAAAAACTGCTTCGGCTTGGTTTCACTACGCCGGTCTCATTTGGGAACGCCGCGCAAAGTGCCAGTATGAGAAAGGGATACCAGGCTGCGGGGAGCTCGCCTACGAAGGACTCCGTAGGGCCATGGAGCACTACGAGAGAGCGCAAGCGCTGAGCCCCGAGGACAACGACGACGCGGTGCTGCGCTGGAACACGTGCGTCCGCATCATCGACGACCATCCCGACATCGTTCCCTCGCCTGCCTCGCAAAGCGAGCCGGTCGAGCTCGAGTAACCGCGCCGCGGCCGACGGCTAGGAAGCGCCACAGGCTTCGGGTCGCGACCAAGAAGGTCACGAGCCATCATTTCGCCCAGAGAAAACCGTCCTTGTTCCAACCCTCGAGGTCCACGTAGCACCCGCTTCCTTCGCCAAATCCTCCCACCGCGGCGTAGTTGGAATGTCCCGCGGCGCAAACGGGATAATCGGCAAACGTGTAGCCGGACCGGTTGGCCGGGCACTCGAAAGCCAGATTCTTGTCATTGTCCATGGACCAGTTGAAGCTGTTCGTCTTGGCGGAGGTCCAAGTGTTTTCGGCGTTCTTCACAAACGATCTCTTCGCGACGCCGCATTCGTAGCGCCAGTAACCCACCGTGTTCAGCAAATTGATCACCGCATCGCTCAACTTCGCCGCGGCGCTAACGTCGGAAACGTCTCCAACGGCGGCCGGCTGGTCCGCGTGAAAGATCGACCCGTTTTTGATGTTGATCACCCTAGTCCAGCCGCCCGCGTCATTGGTCATATCGCAGAAGACCGAAATAAGCCCGAGCGGACCGGCCGCACCGTCGGGATCAATCTGATAAACCCCGTCGGGAGTAGTGGGTTTCGAGACCAGGAGAGCCGCGCAACTGATGGGAGTCGACGGTGTGGCCGTCCCTTTGGGGGCATCGCTCGAGGGCGTGACCGTGACGCGCCTCACGGTGGCGCAGTTGCCCGTTTTCCCTTGGGGATTATATACAATAGTAGCGAGATCCGGCACTCAGCGCCGGCCCCTCGGCTTGTCAACCCACCGGATGTTGACGGGCCGAAGGAGTGCTCGAGCGAGCTGCTCTAGCGTTGTGCCCTTGGGAACGTCTGGGAGAATCGCTTCCGTCCCTTCAAGCTCGGCTCGCGTCGGCTGGTAGGTCGAGCGGACTAGCTCCACTGTTTTTGGCTTGGTTTTTTTGCTGCTCATTTGTTTATCAGACCCCCTGCTCTTCTCTATTTTCCTCCTTCAACCACTTCTAACTGTTCTTCATAAGACGGAAGAGACAATCTGGCGTGTTTGAGGAATCCACTCTTATTCCACGTTGCGTTATCTGAGTTAGACGCATACTCTCGGAACATTCCCTCTTGAGTTTTGGCAACCCATTTCAGAGAAACTTGGTAGCCGTTGTCCTTCTTCCTAGTCAGGACATACGCATCGTCTGTCATGGCATAATTTCCGTCCGGGAGATGATTGATACAGCCTGCTTTTCCCTTTCTCACAATGTGAATGCCTTCGTCTGAAATAACTTTGATCTTACGGTCGGCATTTTTAGGATCTTGGCAACGGTGGATACAAGTTGTGTTGCCGAGGTCTACGCTTCCTGTAAGCAGACGGTATCTTTTCTCTCCCTTGTGGAAGAGCAGCGAGTACAAATACTCCTCCGTCAGCCCGGAATTGCCTCCAGAAATCTCAAACAATTTTGATACCGGGAGATCCTTTACCTGGTATTCCTTGTAGTCGTATAGCTTGGAATCTCTGTGGAGGTTCCAAGCTCGCAAATAGTACTCTGGGAGTAAAGTCAGGTATTTGTCAGAAAGAACCTTATCGATTGGTAGGTGGCACCCCTTCCTCATCTTCACCCTAGATCCCTTTTCATCTATCCATTCTGTCCCGCCGGATTCAGAGTCATCAAACTTGAGCCATCTTTCTTCTAGAATTCCAGGCATTTCCTCGCCGTCGGTGGTAACCCAACCAGAGATCTCGTCGTGAAGCCATCCATTGCGGTTGTTTCTGAGCTTGGTTGGAAAACGCTTATCGGAATTTGCTAGTCCATCATTGTCAATGATGTACATCCACACAGTGTTCTTCTGTGTGCGGGCAGGATTATCGCTACGCTTAGTCAAGAAGAGAGCGTATGTCTTCTCTTTCGTATAGGGGGCGAAAGCAAACTTCGGTAAAGAAATGACAGCAGTTATGTTGCACGTTTCGAGTAGTTCCTTTCGGAACGCCGCAAACGACGGGTTTTCAAGCACTCCGTCCGGCTGTATCACGCACGCTTGCCCTCCAACCTTAAGCAACTTACGAATCCTACAAAGAAAAGCGATCTCAGTTCTTATGGTAGACACCGCTGAGGTGTCCGCACGTATCGTGCCTGTTCCATACGGAGGATTGGTGATGACGTAATCAAATGTATTGATCGGGAACGGATGCTTCTTCGCGTGCAGAGAATTCGCGTCTTTCATGTTGGTGTGCCCGTCGCCAACAAGAAACATGTTCAGCCGTGTTCGTGAGATATTATCTTCTCTTACGTCAACACCATAAAAACAACGGTGCTCCAGGAATGCGCGAGCCTCATTTTCATTGGCTTTGTTTCTATCGTAGTAATTCTTCAGAACCTTGTAGCCTTCAGTGAGAAAGCCCCCAGTCCCACACGCGGGGTCCAAGACCGTGAATTCCCTGTTGGGATTCCAGAACTGCTCCTTCAGAAGAAGCAGCTTGGCAAAAAGGTGAGCATAATGCCTACGTGTGAAGTACTCTCCGAACTCCTTCTTTTCCTTGGAGGATGCAAACATTTCATAGACGGACCCGAAGAGGTCAAACCCGGCTCCATGAAGTGGCCTCATTGAATTGGTGATTGCGTAAATGCGTCGAACGTCCTCTTTGGGAACTAGGGGATTCAGGCTTCCGATAATTGCACTTCTCAGAGTGTCAATGAGATTCTTGAACTCCTTAAAGTCTGTTTCTTCTGACAGTCGGCGCACATACGCTTCTATGTTTGCAACAAGCTTCTCGTCACTCTCATCTTCGCATTCTGACCAGTAGATCTTACGTTTGTCCTTTCGGCTTTCCAAGATGGCTTTTTCTTCGTAAAACTCCAGCGATATGAAGCCGATAGTGAAATCTATCTTCTGCTGATTGTTTTTGAAATTGATTCCCCTGTATACGGCAGCTAATTCCCACAGTTTTTTGTTGAAGATCGCTTCGGATACCGTAGATATCGAATCCACATTGGTGTAGATGTTCGTAAGCTGCGGACTCTTCGTAAGGCGATGCTTGATCAACCTCAGAATGTCGATAGTCTGAAACTCACGAATCGGGTTCTTATTAAGTTTTATTTCCTTCAGCGTCTTGGCGTTATAGAACACAGACATCTTGCAGTTCGTGACGATAAAATATGGAAGCTTCAGCTTCGGTGCTTTCTGTTTTCCCTGCTTGAGCGCATCCTTCCAGTCTCTATCGTCAAACGAACAATCATCTTTGACTTCTGCGTAAGCAACTAGGTTTTCGATGAACTGTCCGTCATTGGAACCGTCGAATTCGAATTCTGATATCAGGAGGTCTGGACGCGTCGATCCTGTATAATTATAAAATGTTGCATCATTAACGATCTGGCGAAAGGGAATGCTCAACTGTCCGACAAGAACCTCATGTATCAGCCTAGAGACAGTTAGAGCTTCGTGCTTGCGTGACCTCACCCCACGAGATCCTTGTAGCGAAGCTGCGCGCCTTCCATTTGGCTTGCGACCGCCACCATTTGGTCGAGCGTATCGAGCTCTCGGATATTGTGGCGGGCGACAAACTCATCGACATATCTCTGTAAGTGCTTCGCGCTCATCTTGTGGAACGTGCCTTTGTGCGCCCGCTTCAACATGCTCCAAAAGCTCTCGATCCCGTTCGTGTGCGCCATGCCGTTGACGTACTCCTTCACGGAGTGGCGGACGGTCTCGTGGTTCGGCAGCCCGACGTAGCCTCCGTGGTCGTCAGTATACACCTTCGCGCCAGGCTCGACGTTCTCGGCGACGAAGCCGTGTAGGGTGAGCTGGCCGGTGTCCTTGATGACCCTCGCGCTCACGCGGTTCGTCTTGCGGTCCTTCGCGCCGATTACCGCCGTCTTACCGACTGGGCCGCGCCCGGCGTTCAGCTTCTTGCAAGCGTGTTTGTTCCGCTCTTTGCCGCCGAAAAAAGTCTCGTCGATTTCGACCGGGCCACCGAACGGACCATCATCAGTGTCGAACGCCTTGCGGATGCGGTGAGCCATGAACCATGCAGATTTCTGAGTTATCGCGAGTTCGCGGTGCAACTTCATGCTCGCAACGCTTTTCAGGTTGGTCACAACTAAGTAGAGCGCAAAGAGCCAGTCCTGATAGCCGATGTTGGCCGAGTCCATGAACGTCTCGGTTTTCGCGCTGAAGTACTTACCGCAGCTACCACGCTTTACACTTTTTCGGCACCGAAACGGCATAGTCGGATGCTTGGCATCGACTTGCACGTTCTCAGAGCCGCAGCGTGGGCAGCTGATACCGTCCGGCCACCGCTGAGCGATGAACCAGCGTTCGGCGGTTTCATCGTCGGGGAACATCCGGTAAAACTGTTTGGCCGTTATGCCTTTGCGGTGCGCTTTTCCTGGTGCGTTGCAAGCCATTGCGTTATCTCCTATGTACAACGCAATCTTACCAAATAGTAGCGTCTATGTCAACCTGTTTTTCGCTACTATTGTATATAATCCCCTTTCCCTTCGTAGATGAAGTTCGCACGGACCACTTTCTTGGTGCGCTCGGTGATGTCCCTATAGACGTGCTGGACGACGCCGGTGTGTTTCGTCAGACCGTCGGAGCTCGCTTCGCCGGAGCCGAGGCTCATGGTCTCGTACTCCATGGGTTCGCCCTCCTCATCCCAGAAGATCTGGAGCCTCTGCGTTCCGCCAGGGACGCCGACGTAGCTGTAGAAAAGCCCAACGGCGTTCCCATTCACGTAGCCCGACTTCAGTCCCTCAATATTGACGTTCCGCTCCATCCGCAACACCATCCCCGACCACCCCGGCGCAACTATGCATAACGATCAACCAACTTATGATATACTCTAACATCAGTTATAGATATTTATTTAATGGGATTAAGTATATATGTCTAGCAGAAAAACCAGCGTAGTGATAGATGAAGATCTTCTGGCTGACGTGCAGACCGTGCTAGAGACCAAGACGGTAAAGGACACGATCGAGCACGCATTCCTGGAGATCCTTCGGGCCAAGGCGAGGGAGGAAGAGGTGAAAGCGTTGTCGACCTTGAGCGGGATGGACCTCGATGACGACGACGTCATGGCCGGGGCCTGGCGGAAGTGACGGCGCGATATCTCATCGACAAAAGCGCTCTCGCTCGGATGACTCACGAGTCGGTGAAGCAGCGGTTGGCCCCAATTATCGAGGCCGGAGAGGCAGCGACTTGCGCCTTTGTCGATCTGGAGGTGCTGTTCAGCGCGCGAAACCACGACGAGCACGTCAAGATACGACGGCGGCGGGAGTTAGCCTACGAGCGGGTCCCGTTAGCGGAGGACGTCTTCGCACGAGCTGTCGACGTTCAAGCCGAGCTCGCCCGATCCGGTCGCCACCGCGTACCCATCGCCGATCTACTCATCGCCGCCGCATCCGAGTCAGCGTCTTTGACCATCCTTCACTACGATAGTGACTTCGACACCATTGTCAGCGTGACAGGCCAATCGGCGCAGTGGGTCGTTCCGCAAGGAAGCGTCCCGTGACCAAAAAGCCAACCACGCAGATGATGAGGACCCGCATGCGTCTCGCGCCCACTCGTCTCACTTCTTGGTGTATTTCTTGAGCGCCCGCGACCCGACTTCAGCCCCGTAAATGTTGCCGTCGGCGTCCACCGCGACGCCTTCCGCCGCCGTCGTTCCGGGCACGTCAGTCTTCCACTCAGGGTCGGGAATGAACGCGAAGACCATGCCGTCTTTGGCGCTTCCAATCCGAATGCCGCGTTTCCAGCCGGCATTGCTTCCGAAATTCGACTCCGAGTCCGCCGAGTACAGTAGCGCCTGCTAAAACGAGGCCCAACCCGAACGCCCAGGTCGATTCGTCCGGGAATGTTCTCTTCGCCTGCGCGAACGACGAGCTGTGCGCATCTCGTCGAGTCCTATGGGGGCCGGATGGACCTTTCGCACTATGTGGAGCTCAACGACGTAGAGGCTTCACACGTCGGCTCGAAGAGGATCCCTCACGCGCGAACGAGGCCTTGTACGTCGGGAGCGCTTCTGAGGGGCGCGAGGAGAATTGTATGAAGATGCTCGGGCTTGCGTTCTCCCACGGAGCGGATCCAACGCGCCTGCCGCTCTACGCTTTAGAGAGAGCCGTGTCCCAAATGCCACGCCTCGCGGAGTTTCTGCTCGAGCGTGGGGTGCCCGCGGATCTAGCGGCACGACGATCCTCCACCGTTTCGCCGGCAAAGGAAAAGCCGACTTCGCTCGCTGGCTCCTGGACCGGGGCGCCGACCCGAACCGCCTCGACGGTCAGTACTTGGCGACACCGCTCGCGGCCGCAGCCCGAGCCGGACACAAGGCGATGGTCGAGCTTCTACTCGAGCGCGGCGTCGAAGGCGAGCTCGCCGACGGGCCAGTCCCGCGAGGCGCACGAAAGCTAGCTGCATCACGCTTGCATATCAAGGCTCGGTGACGGTGAACGACGTCATCATCCCCGCGTGAAGGTGCTCGGCGATGTGGCAATGCGCCATCCATTCGCCGGGGTTCGTGATGTCGACGAGGATGTCCATCGTCGTGCCGACGGGAACGATAGCGGTATCTTTCCAAACGAGATTCTCGTTCGGGACGCCGTCGAGTGCTATGACGAGGAAGCGTTGGCCATGCACGTGGAACGGATGATTCATCGGGTGGATCGTTTTCGGGTTGTTGTAGATCCGAATCTTGACGACGTCTCCGACCTCGAAGCTCCACTCGATATCCATGTTCTCTTTGCCCGTGTCGGGGTCGCGGAGCTTCCAGTGGATCTGCTCTGCGCTCGATAGCCAGTTCATCATCGGCATCGCGTCGTTCCATTCGATGGGCGGCGCGTAGAGCCCCGCTTCGAACTGCATGGCCTGAACGAGTTGCATCGGCAAGTTCTCGATCTCGAGCGTGAGCTCGAGGCTGTGGTCGACGGGCTTGTCGAAATATTGCCGGAAAGCGTCGATATCGGCCTTCACGTCTTCGTGCTCGCGGAGCTCGCCAAAGACTTCCGCGTGGCTCGCGGCGACACGCGTCTCGGCGACGTGCACCGTCCCCAGCAAATCCGTATGCGGGTGGAACTCGCCCATGAAGTCGTCGATGGCCTGGATGGAGTTCACGATCTCGCTATCGCCGGGCTCGTCGAAGAGAACTTCGACGATGTAGCGCTCTGCGGGTCCGAGAACGACGCTCTCCACCCACTCTTCGCGCTCGTACTTGCTCACGTCCGAGCCGACGACCTTGACGCTCGCGCCGCCGAAGACGACGTTAAACGTGCGCGCGTTCGCGACGTTCGTCAGATAGAAGCGGACGACTTCGCCGCGCTCGACCGAGAGCTCGTATCCGGGTGCACCGTTGACGAGCATGACGTTTCCGAATCGTCCCATCAGCGCATGGGTCGCCGCGCGGTCCCCCCACGGGAACGGCCCGAGATCATCCATCAAGATGTCGTCGAGGATGAGCGCTCGTTCCTTGTTGACCGGGTTGTAATAGTCGGCCTCGGGCGGTGTGACGAGCATGTTCCCGTAGAGGCCGAGGTCTTGCTGGATGTCCTCGCGCACGTGCGGGTGGTACCAGTAAATTCCAGTATCCGGAAAATGGACTTCGTAGGTGAAGCGCTCGCCTGGTTTCACCGCCGGCTGCGTCACGTCGGGGACCCCATCGAAGCGGTTATCGAGCCGGAGCCCATGCCAATGCACCGTCGTCGGCATCTCGATCTCGTTGACGAGCTCGACGATGACGGTCGCGCCCCGCTCCGCTTTGATGAGTGGACCTGGATATTGGCCGTTATAGCCATACATCAGAAACGTCTTGTCGTTGATGGTGCGGCGCACGATGCTCGCGCTCATCACTAGCTTTTCGCCGTCGGCCATCTCCACGATCTCGCCCGGCTTCGCTTCGGGAAACTGCGAGAGATCGTCGGCGTCCATCCGCGCGAGGAACGGGCCGACAATCGGTACCGCGTCCGCAATACCCGGAAGGGGCGGCATGGGGTAATCGTGCGGCGGCATGCGCCACGCTTTCGGATCGCCGCCCGACATGTTGTGATGCTCGTGCTGCGCCCACACGGTCGCGCACAGAGCCAGCGAGACAACGCTGAGCACGATTTTCACGATCAGAAACCGTACTTCGCGCAGGGCTCCGCTTGGTATGGGCCGTGGCCGGCGAGGGTGTGCATCATGCCGCTTCGTGACATGCCGCGCATCACGATCGGCCCGCTCCATTTCCCGGTCGGCGCGTCCGTCGGCTCGAGTGAGACGACGAGAAGAAACTTGTTCCAAGCCGCCTTACCCGAGACGCGGAAGTCGTCATCGAGCACACCTAGCCGCGTCGTCTCCGACAAGTCATCCTTGGTGGCCCATGCGATCAGAAAACCCTTCTTGGGTTTCTTGATCCGTCGGAGCGTCATCGTAATGTCGACCATGTAAGTGCCGGATGGTGCCACGGCCACGCCGTAAGGCGAGCTCGAAAAGGTAACTTTGCCGAACCCCACGCCGTTGCCGGTCCCCTGAACACGCTTCGTCGGCACCATCTCGATCCCGTAATAGTTCGACGGAAGATCGGGAAGAGCCGTGGAACCCGCGGAAAATGTTGTCCTGCTGCACACGGCGCCGCCGAAACCAAAGGGCACGCTCCATGGAGACGAGGGGCGCTCCACGGCGCTCGCCGAAGCCGCCACCACGAAAAGCGCCAGCAGAAGTCTCATTGATTTCCGTCTGAGCCTGGGGCGGTTTTCCAGTCCTGGGCGCTCGAGATGTTGGGCATCCCCCAGTCCTCGCCCTTCCAGCCCTGGAAGCCCTCCATTCGGAAGACCCAGAAGCCGGTGGTCATATCACTCACGACGATGAGACCATCTTCGTTGCGCACATCCACGCCGAACGCACCGTTGAACATCGCGTAGCGCTCCGTGTTGGGCGGGCCGGTATAAGTATCGTAGTACGCCACCGTCGTCGGGTTCGTCGGGTCCATCAAGCTGAAGACCTGGAGTCCATCGAGATATCCGGAGACGAACACGTAGGGCCAACGGATCTCGTGGTTGTGAGCGAGGTTCTTCCAATCGGCGGTCCAGGCGCCGATCGGCTTCGAGATCGTCTCGACTTCCTTGTCGAGCCCTGGCTTGAGGTCGAAAACGCGAAGCGGCGCGTATTGATACTCCGTTTCGGCGATGACATAGCGGCCGTCGGGCGTGGGCGTGAACGTGTGACCGTTTTTGACACCCCTTATGCCGGTGAGCGAGACGAGAAGCTTGGGCTCTTCGAGATCGGTAACGTTATAGACGTAGTAGCCGCCCGTGCCGCCTCCGTAGAAACGATCTTCGGCGGAATCCGGATGATAGCCGGCGTAGAAGTCATGATAGCCGCGACGCTCGCTCTCGGAGTTCGGGACCGGCACTTTGGCGACGAGCGCGTTCTCCAGATCACCTTCGACAACACGGCCGAGATCGTATACGTGCGAGAACGGCCCGGAAATCGTCGTAAAGAGCAAGACGGCTCCGTTGCTGTGCTTGTAGATAAAAATATTGTGGAAGCCGCCGGGGTGGTCCGGTTCACGGATGCGAGCGACTTCTTTGACCGTCGTAGGATCCGGCAGGCCCGTCACGTCGAGCACGACGGCGCCCAGGTCGTTATCCGGTCCGCCCTGGCGAAACTGAAGCGACTGCACCACGTAGTAGCGATCCTTGTACTTGAAGTGCTTGACGTCCATGCCACCTGTTCCCAAGTGCAGGTCTTGGTCCTCGATACGCCAGGAATAGATGCGCTTCGCTTTCTGGGGGTCGCTGATATCAATGATGTCGAGGCCCTTGTCGCCTTCGGTGCCGTAAACCATGCGGCCCACATAGGCGAAAGGACGATCCATCTCCTGTTCGAGGTCGACGTCGGAGACGCTGAGGCGCGGGCCGAGCGGGAGGTGGGACAAGACTTCAATGTTGTCGCTTCCGGGCTTTTCAGCGGTCCACTGAGCGGAAGCCGCGGAAGCCGTACCCGCAAAGGACAAAACAACGACAAGAATTCCAACAATTTGGCGGATGAACATTTTGTAAACCTAGCCTCCAAAGGCGGATTGACGTTTTCGTCTACATTCTATAATAACGTGGTCCGAGAGAGGTAAAGCCATGATTAAGCTCTTGCTCCTGGCGTCGCTTGCCATCCGCACCGGCCTCGCCATCGACGGTCAGGGAAACGCACACCTTGACGCTATCATTATTATAGAGGGCGACAAAATCACGTCTTTCGGCTCCGGCGAGCCTCCCGAGGGGACGGAGATCATCGACCTCCGTGGCTACACCGTGCTTCCGGGCCTCATCGACAGCCACGTTCACATCACCACCCATTTTGGCCGCGACGAGGCACGGCCCTCTCTCAGCTCGCTTTGGGGGGCCTATAGCGCGCGCACCTTGCTCGAGCACGGCTTCACCACGGTGCGAACGCTGGGAAGCCCGCGCTACGAAGACATCGATCTTCGCGACGCCATCAACGAAGGACTCGTGCCAGGCCCAAGGCTTCTCGTCTCGGGGCGGTCCATCTCCGACCGCGAGGCCCCGGGAGCCGAAGGGGACGCTGTCCAAAAAGGCGCCGAGCCCGCCAACGAAGCGCTCTTGCGCGCGGCAGTACAAAAGCGCCTCGAGTCCCGCGTCGACTGGGTCAAAGTCTTCGCGACGCGCAGCAGCCGGGCAGGCGGGACGGCAACCCATTCGCGCGAACAGCTGGAATGGGCGATGGACGAAGCAACAAAGGCCGGGATTCCGGTCTCCACCCACGCGCATGCGCCCGAAGGCGCGCGGCGCGCGATCCTCGCCGGCACGCGCACGCTCGAGCACGGGGCGCTTCTGACCGATGACGTCCTCGACCTCATGGTGGAGCGCAACATCTACTACTCCCCCAACCTCTATCTCGGCGAGTACTACATCCTGCACGGCGCGAAATTCGGCTTTTCGGAGGAAGCGCTCGAATGGACGGCGAAGTTTCTCCCCGTGCGCACTGAGGTTTTCACGCACGCGGTCGAAAAAGGCGTCCCTATCATCTTCAGCACCGACGCCAATGCCGGATGGGTGTGGTCGGGCGAGACGGCGAAAGAGTTCGAGCGGCGCTTGGCCGCGGGACAGTCGGAAAAAGACGCGATCGTGAGCACGACGTCGCGCGCCGCCGAAGCGCTCTTGCTGTCCGATCGCGTGGGTGACCTCAAAGCCGGGCTGCAAGCGGACATCGTCGCCGTCGCGGGCAATCCGCTCGAAGACATCACGGCACTCGGAAACGTCGTCTTCGTGATGAAAGCCGGCAAGGTGTTCCGCCCGGCGCCCGAGCTTCGAAACGGCTCGTTCAGCACCGAGCTCAACGGCTTCGACATCCATTACGAGGTGCGCGGCAAAGGTCCCGTGCTCATGACCGTTCCGAACTCGTGGGGGCTCTCGCTCGACGGACTGCGCGCCACCTATCGGCCGCTCGAGCGATACGTCACGATGGTCTACTTCGACCCGCGCGGCATGGGCGCTTCGGGCGAGGCCAAAACAAGCGAGGACCTAGGGGCCGCGGCCGTGCGCCTCGACTTTCACGCGCTCCGCGAGCATTTGGGACTTTCCAAAGTAAACGCGATCGGCTGGTCGAACGGCGCGTCGAATCTCATGCTGCTCGCCGCAGAGTATCCGGAAACGATCGACGCCGCGATTTTCCTCCATGGAAACGCCACGTTCACGCCCGAGGACGCTAAGACCATGAGCGAACGCTTCCCAACGCTGATGCAAGAATTCGGGCGCTTTCAAAAAGAGATGGACGCCGCCGAGCTCACGGTGGTAGAGCAGGCGGCGCGTGTCCGCACGTTCGACACCGAAATCTGGTTTCCCTACATGCTCGCCGAGCCCGACAAGAACAGGAAGCTCTTGCGGGAGCTCTTTCGCAATACCGAGTTCAGCTGGGCGCACGCACAATATGCCAACGTGGAATGGCCCGCATTCGACGCCCGCGACGACCTCACCAAGATCACCGCCCGGAGCCTCGTCATCAGCGGTGCTCATGACATTTTGCCTCCGGAAAAAGGCCGTGAAGTCAGCGCCGGCATCGCCGACGCGCGTTTCGAGCTCTTTACCGCGAGCGGCCACTTCGCGCCGCTCGAAGAGCGCGAGAAGTTCGTGGACGTCGTCGTAGCGTTCCTGGAGGGCCGGTAGACCTTTTGCTCTACTGACCAACGAACGCGGTATCCCTGTGTCTGTATCCGTCTTCGAGGGCAACTCGGGCGATCCCAAAACGCTCTTGCCTCAGATAGAAAAGGTGCAAGAGCGGTTCGGAATCGAGCAGTTTGTGATGGTGGGCGACCGCGGGATGAAGGTCATAGAGCGCGAGGCCGTCGTTTTGGAGATGGCGCGCCGCGAGTTTCTTTTCGATGACCTCCTGGCGTTCGAGAACCCAGTCCATGGCGGCATAGAGATCGTCTTCGTCGGCGTCGCTCACCCCAGGATTTCGGGCAGTGTGGTTGTGTGCCACCACAGGCTAGTCGCCAGCTTCGACTGCGGTTCGAGGATCCGCGCGGCTACCATGGCCATGACCAAATCCCGCTCTCGTGAGTGTCGAGAGCCAACGAGTTTTTCGAAACCGAGCTGTCTCATGGCGCTGAGCACCGCATCGACGTGGCCATGGAGCCGGGAGCCGTTCTCGACGATTTCGAAGGCATCTTCGAGCGAAACGAGCTTCTCCCCTTTGAGAATGCGTTTAATGGCGTCGACTGCGTCCATGGGCAATTTGGACAAGTTAGCAAGCGTGCGCTTGCGGACGTTTCCACCCACCCGATAGGACTCACGCAGCAGGACGGCAGGCTTAGAGTTGCGATTGGGGATGATGTGGATATGCATGCCCACTATAATAGCATTAACAATGTTAATAACCTACGGCTATTCTATTAATTACATGCCTATATATTGTCCGCCAAAATTAGCCCCCGACGTCCCTAAAGACGCGTAATCATTGGGGATTCAAACAGTCAGTGGTTCTTTCGACCAGGGAACTTCAGGCTAGTGGGTCGATTGGATGACGGAGCTCAAATTTGGACGTTACGAGGTGGAGGCCGAGATCGGCCAGGGCGCGATGGGCAAGGTTTACCGGGCGCTCGACCCGCTCAGCGACCGTAAAGTCGCGATCAATACGCTCAAAGACGATATCGTAGCGCAGGACAAAACCGGCGAATGCGTCAAGCGCTTTCAACGTGAGGCGCGCGCGGCAGGCGGCTTGTCCCATCCCAACATCATCAAGGTCTTCGACGTGGGGGAGAACTACTACGTCATGGAATACCTGGAGGGTAAAGATCTCCTGACGCTCTTGCACGAAAAAGGTACTTTCACGCTCGACGAAACGCTCTCGATCGTGGCGCCCATCGCCGACGCCCTCGCCTATGCGCACGAACGCGGTGTGTACCATCGCGACGTCAAGCCGGCGAACATCATGGTTTTTCCCGACGGTCGTACGATCATCACCGATTTCGGTCTCGCGCATCTCGAATCCTCGGTGATGACGACCGCCGGTCAGTTTCTAGGCTCGCCGTCTTACATGTCGCCCGAGCAAGTCATCGGCGGCGAGCTCACTTCGCGCGCGGATCTCTATTCCCTCGCGGTCGTGACCTACGAAATGCTCACCGGCGAAAAACCGTTTCCCGGAAAGAACATCACGACCGTTGTTTACAAAAGAGTAAACACTCCGCCGGTGCCGCCGCACCAACTGAACGCCCGACTCCCCTCGGAATACGAGCACATTTTCGCGAAAGCGCTCGCCAAAGAGCCCGAGCAACGATTCGCGAAGTTCTCGGAGCTCGTCTCGGCGTTGAACCTCGAGCAGTTCGACCGCCTGGAGATCGGAGCGACAGAGGACGAGCCAACCTTGGTGCAGCTCGATGACGACGAGGAGACGTTGCAGCTTCCAATTCCCGCGGCGGAGTCGCGGTCGAGCGTTACCGAGCGGAAGCCAAAGCACCGGGCACTAATGTTGCCGATGATGATGAGCCAACAACAAAAGCTCATCGCTGCAGGCGCCGCGGTGGCCCTGGCGGCTTTCATCGGGCTTTTTGCTCTCTTCGCGCCAGACCCCTTGGCGGAAGGCGTCGTGATCGAGACGGATCCTGTCGAGGCCAACGTCTTTCTCAATGGGGAGCTCCTGGGGATTTCGCCCATAGAGCTGCCGCCGATGGCGTTTGGCGCGCATGATGTGCGCGTCGAAAAAGAAGGCTTTCTTCCTCTCGAGGATCGATTCGAGCTCATCGCAGGCGCCGCCATCGAGCCTCTGATCTTCGCGCTTCAAAGCGCACGGATCAGCTTGTTCCTGGAATCGGTGCCCGCGGGCGCCGCGGTGACGATCGACGGGGAACACTCCGGCCAAACGCCTCTCGAGGATGTCGAGCTCGAGCCGGGACAACACGAGATCCAAGTCTCGCGCAGGGGCTACAACTCCTGGCGCCGTGTGCTCGTGGCGGAAGCGGGAGAAAGTGTCAACCTCGTAGCTCGCCTGCGGGCGCGCGCCGTGCGCACCGCGAAGAAAGCAAGTGCGGCCTCGAGCACGCCAGCAGGGCTCGTCGAGCTCGGGCCGGACGACACGCCCGCGAAACACATCTCGGCAGGGCGCCGGGCTACCCGCCGATGGCGCGCAAGCTCAAGCAGCAAGGACGCGTCACTATCGAGTTCGTCGTCACCGAAGAGGGCGTTCCGAACGAGCTCGTCGTTATCGAATCCGCGGGCGCGATATTGGATAAGGCGGTGCTCGACTCGCTCCGCAAATGGCGCTACGAACCGGCCAAGAGGAACAACGAGCCGGTGCGCGTGAAGATACGCGTGCGCCAGCACTTCAAGCTAACCCGTTAACGCGTTCTTCAGCCTAATGGCAGTGAACCATCCACCGGATGGACGAGCTCCGGATGCAGTAGATGCGCGAGAAGCTCCACGCCGTTAGCCAAGCGCGGGCCCGGACGCGAGAAGTAGCTATTCGCATCGACCGCAAAGACGCGGGCGTTCAATCCCTTCGGAACCGACGTCTTCCGCCACTCCGAAGCTGCCTGCTCGAGGCCGTACCCACAAGGCATCACTACGACGACCTCGGGCTTGGCGTCGAGGAGGCCGTCCCAGTCGACGCGAAAGGACGGCTTCTCCGGAGACCCGAGAACATCGTCACCGCCGGCAAGCGCTACCATCTCGGGTACCCAATGGCCCGCCACCATGGGCGGGTCGGTCCACTCGAGACAAACAACGCGCGGGCGCCCGGGCGCTTTGGCGACGAACGCTTCGACGGCATCGATCCTGGCGCGCAATCCGTCGACGAGCTCGCGCGCCGTGTCCTGGCGCTCGGTCACCTCCCCCACCGCGAGGATGTCCTTCCACACTTCTTCGATGCGATGCGGGTGCAGCGACAGAACCCGAGGCTGCACCGCGAGCCCACGAAGCGCCGACGCGAGATCACCCGGCGTAGCCGCACACACGTTGCAAAGCTCCTGCGTCACGATCAAGTCCGGCTCACCTTTGCGAAGCGCCTCGCTCTCGACTTTGTAGAGACTTTCGCCCCGCGAGAGATATTCGCGCACGAGCTTGTCGATCTCGCCGGGATCCGCCGTTGCCGGAAGCCGTGAGTTCACGACGATAGGCTTCTCCTTGACCGGCGGAGGAAAATCGCATTCGTAAGTGACGCCCACGAGCGCGTCGACGAGACCGAGCGCGGCGACGATTTCGGTGCCGGAAGGAAGGAGTGAGCAAATGCGCATGACGCAGTTTATCGCCGGGCGTCGACGCGTCGCAAAAGGTCCGCAAAGACGAAGCCGTCACGCTCGACGGTCTCGCCGACGGTGCAGGGCACCGGCTCCGAGAAACACGGCCCCGCCCAGGCGAACGTGTGAAACTCGCCTCTCTCGCCGCACGGGTCGCAATCATCTCGCGCGACAAGACGCGGGTATCGCGGCCCCACAGCGGAAAAAGAGGCTCGATGTCCGTCATGCGAAACAAATTTTCTCGGTAGCTCCGCACATCTTCCAGAAAAATATCTCCGAACGCCATGAGCTCGATGCCCTCCCGCACCGCAACGTCGATCGTGCGGTGGAAGGCGGCCTCGTACTCCTCGTTCGAGCAAGGATGCGGGATGGGCACGACGCGGAGCTCGAGCCCGGCTGCACGGGCCTGGTCTTCGAGGAGCTCGCGGCGGACGGCGTGCATGGCGACCCGATCGAAGCGCTCGTTCACCGTCGTGACGAGTGCTACGACCTCGACGTCCGCTCGCTGGCGCAGCTCGTGGAGCGTCCACGCGCTGTCCTTCCCGCTGCTCCACCAAAGCCACACGCGCTTCATGAGCCGAGCGCCTCCGCGACGTGTCGCAAATTCTCGCGGCCGCAACCGGCGCGGATGAGCCTCTCGACCATGCTCCACACGGCGGCGTCGCGATCCATCCTCGCATGGGGAATGCGAAACAGGCGTTTCCAAAAAGGCACTCCTTCGAGCGAGATCTCGGAACCCGGTGCTTCGTTGTAGCGAAAGCGCCAGTTCCCCAGGATCGTGGTCGTGTCGGGATCCACGGCGCGGATCGGGTGCTCGCCTCGGATGAACCAACCGTCGCTTTGATAGAGGTTGACCGCGTAAGCCACGTTGCGCGGGACCGCGGCGTCGCCTCTTCCAACGCTGTCGATCTGGATAGTCAGTAGAATCGGCACCCCGTGCGCTTCGAGCGTTCGCGCGAATTTGGGCACGGCCGCACCGCCGAAGCTCTGTCCGTAGATCACGAGCCGCGCGGGAGACGCGGCAACGACGAAGCTCTCCGCAACTTCCCGGCGCTGATTCTCGAACGTCTCGGCGAAGACGCGTTGTTCGGGTTTCCTGAGGCTGAGCGCGAGCTTGCGTACACCTTTATCGGCATCGTCCCAATGGTCCCGCCCGCCTAGAAAGCCGACAACGAGACAGGCATCTTCCGGAATGGGTTGCGGCGTGACGATGTCGTGAAGGGCAATGCCGCCGCACGCACCAAGCGTGCAAGACAGGCTGAAGACGACAGCAGAGCGACGCATCGCCGAGAGTGTACCGCGATGATGGGTCTGTGACCGCTCTGTTCCTGGCACCTATTCCCCCATAGACTCGTCTTCGGCTTTACATTTCTTACACAATTTTTCGAAGGCCTAATGACTTGGCGGTTCTGACAGGCTAGAATTGCCAATAAGAGCATCGCGAGGAGGTTGGAACATGCTTCGAACGAGTTTTCTCGGTCTGGCTTTCTATTTGGGAGCGTCAGCGCTGGGTCTCGCTCAGCCCGGCGCTCCGGAAAATGATTTTATGCAGGCGAGGAGTGAGCGGTTCGAGGCCAGGACTCCAGCTATCGGCGATCCCATGCCCGATCTCTCCGCCTACGACGAAAACGGCGGCAAGTTCGAGCTCAGCAGCTTGAAGGGAGGTTATTCGGTTCTCGTCTTCGGCTGCCTCACGTGACCACCGTTTCTGAGAAACGTCCCCGGTCTGGAGACGGTTTATGAAGACTACGTGCCGAAGGGCGTGAAGTTCTACTACATCTACAAAGCCCTCGCCCATCCCGGGCTCCATGGCTACGTGACGCCCTATACACTAGAAGAACGGCTCATGCAGGTTCAAGAGGCGAAGCGAACCCTGGGGTCTCGGATCCCTTGGCTTAGCGACACGATGTCGAACGACCTCAAGCACGCATTGGGGGATGCCTCGAACCCCGAGTTCATCATTGATCCGGAGGGAAAGCTTGCGAACAAACGCATGTGGAGCGACCCGGAAGGACTACGCGAGGACTTAGCCAGGCTGGTGGGACGGGTCGAGAATCCGACCCGGATCGCCGATCTGGATTTGGAAATTCCACCGCCGCGCGAGCAGGCGGCGAAGGGCGTTGTGCCGCCCATCGAGCTGCCCCGGCAAATGCTGGCCCTCGAGGTGGACCCGGTTGCGACCGATGACAACGTACCGTTCTATGTGAAGCTGCGCGCCGAGGCGGATCGAGACCTTCTGCGCCAGGGGGCCGGCAAACTCTATCTCGGTTTCCATCTCGATCCGATCTACGCCGTGCACTGGAACAATCTCGTCGATCCGTTGCATTTCGAGCTGAAGCTTCCACGAGGAACGGCATCACCCCTTTCCGGCGCCGGTCCCAAAGTCGACGTCGAATCGGACAGTGATCCACGCGAGTTCCTCATCGACGTCGACGCTTGGCAGTCGGAGGCTCCGCTTCAAGCGACGATTAGCTACTTTGCTTGCGACGATGCCGAAACCTTCTGCATTCCCGTTACTCAGCAATTCCAGATTTCTCTGGAAAGAGATCCGGACGGGGGACGACGCGCGGGAACGTTTCCGGGGCGAGGCCGCGGCGGCATGGCCGCACGACTTCTCGACCGCGACGCGAACGGGGACGGCCGCATCAGCCGAGATGAGGTTCCCGAGCGGATGGAGAGGATCTTCGGGAGACTCGATGCGAACGGCGACGGATTCATCGACGAGGACGAGCTCGAAGGGATGGCGAGTAGACCGCGTATGCAGCGGTTCCTCGAGAGCGATGAAGACGGTGACGGTCGCCTCAGTCGAGACGAGCTTCCCGAACGGATGAGACAACGTTTCGAGCGGATGGACGCAAACGGCGACGGTTATGTCGACAGAGAAGAGCTCGAGGTCATGTTCGAGCGGATCCGGGGTCGCGAGAACAACCGCTGAGAGAGCTTCGTTGGGCGTTCGGGCCGCAGCGAGGATTCAGGGCGCGGTCGGCACCAAACGTTTCAGTTCCTCGAACCAGTTGAGGACGACGACGAGGCGTGACGCTGAGAGCTCCTCGTCACTTCGGACCATGATGAAGCCGTCGTTCTCGCGAGTGACGTCGTAATTAGCGTAGGGCGCTCCCGCCTCATCGAAAGGGGCCTCGAACAAGCGCCGGGGCGCGCCGGCATCGAAATCCTGAACCGTCGCAACGCTTACCGCCATGAGCCACTCCTCGTCGCGGTAGTAAAGCTCGGAACCGTCAGGGCTCCATCGGGGCTCGCGTCCGCCACCGCTCGAGATGGTCGTCTTGCCGCCGGGGCCAGGAAAAGCACTGACGTAGACCTCGTCCTCGCCCGCCTCGTCCGAGACATAGGCGAGCCACTTGCCATCCGGCGAGAAAGCCGCCGCGCTCTCGTTGAACGCGGTCTGAAGCCACGGCTGTGTGCGCTGACTCGGCGTCGACAAGAGCCAGATATCGAGCGAGGTCTCAAGGTTCAACTCAGTGTAAGCGAGCACCGTCCCGTCCGGAGACCATGAGCTCAGAAATGAGTGCTGGCGCTGACGGTGAGTCGCCTCACCGGTTCCGATCCGTCGACCGCCTTCGAATAGAGATTCAACGCCTCGCCGTCGCGGTCCGAGCTGAAGACAGCTCGCCCGTCTGGGGACCATATCGCCGCGCCGTTATTACCTTCGAACGTAACGCGGCCCAACGTGCCGCGCGCAAGCTCGGTTACGTACACATCCGTCTTTTCTCCCACCGTCAGCGTGAACATCAAGCGTTGCTCCGTTGGTGAGACACGAGGAACCTGGTAGCTTCTCGGCGTCGGCAAGGCGACGCGGTAGCTCCCGTCGCGGTCGACGTGCAGCAGCTGACCCGAGACTTCGCCCGACACATCCTCGGCGCGCGGCACGTATACGAGTGTGCCGTCTTCGGAGATGTCATAGAAGGCCGCTCCCGTCAGCGGATCGCGGTGAAGGTTCTCCAGCAACAGCGACGGCTCCCCGATCCGATCGGGCTCCTCCGGGTCGAATGCCGCTGCCATCAAAGTTTCCTCTCGAACGAAAACGAGATGTCCCGATGCGGCGAAACGCGGATAGGAACCGTCTTCAACCAGAAGTAGGCGCTCGCCCGAGTCCAGGGACACCCATTCGATATCGAATCGGCTTCCCGTCCAACTCGTGAAGAGCGCGCTTCGCCCATCGGGAAGAACGCTCGGCCATCGATGGCTCTTCTCGTCGCGACCGGTCTCGAGGCTCGTGGCGGCGCGGGTCGCGGTGGAGTCAGCGATCACGGATTCGAGGCCGCACACGGTGCAGCGGGAGAAGACGATCTCGCCTCCCCTGCCCCAGCTAGCCCCGCGGGGGCTCGGCCCGTCTGCAAGCGCGCGTACGCGGAGCCCGCCAAGAGAAAGAGCCTGCAGCTTCCCGCCCGCGAAAAACCCGATCTCATCTCCCGTGGGTGCGAAGAACGGCGCCGTCGCACCCTCGGTGCCGGGCAATGCTGTCGGCACGAGCTGATCCATCGCGCGCAGACGAAGCTCGGTGGAGCTCCCGCGACGCGACGTGTACACGATGTGCGTTCCGTCCGGGGCCAGAGCCAATGCCGGCCCGCTCCCGAGTGCCATGGCCTCGGTCGTCGGGAGCTCGATCGCGAAACGGCGCACGGGTTGGCTCTCGACGTCGGCTCGGCCCGAGTAGCGCCCGAGGGCCCAGCCCACGGCAATCGTCACGGCCATCCCCGCGACGATCCACGCGCTCGAAACCCGCGGTCTGTCTTCCTCCTCCACAAGATCGAGATCGTCACGCTCGAGCATCGCTTCGATCTCGATGCGGGCGTCGCTGATGTCGTGGAGGCGTCGATCTACATCCTTTTCGAGGCATCGACGCAGCAGATGGCAGATACTTCTCGGAACGACTCTTGGGAGCGCGCCGAAATCGGGCTGAGCCGTCAGGACGGCGGCCAGCGTCTCGGAGATGCTGTTTCCCTTGAAGGGACGCCGGCCGGTGAGCGCTTCGTACAGGCAGCATCCGAACGACCAAATGTCGGTGCGCCTGTCGAGCGCTTCCCCTCGCGTCTGCTCCGGGCTCATGTAAGCCGGTGTTCCGAGAATATGTCCCGCATTCGTCACGTGCGACGGTACGGTTTTGGTCTTGGACGCACCATCGGACCGCTCTTCTACAAAAGGCTTCGCGAGCCCGAAGTCGAGCACTTTGACGAGCCCCTCGGGCGTGATCTTGACGTTGTCCGGCTTGAGATCCCGATGGACGATTTCTTTCGCGTGAGCGGCCTCGAGCGCGTTCGCGATCTGCTTGAAGATCGTCAGGACCTCTCTGAGCGTCATCGCTCCCGCGTCGAAACGTTCGGCCAGCGTGTCACTCCGAACGAGCTCGAGGACGAGAAAGAGACGATCGTCGCGGCGCTCGACTCCGAAGATGGTCCCGATATTCGGATGGTTCATCGAGGCGAGAACGCGCGCCTCGCGCTCGAACCGCGCGACTCTCTGAGGATCACTCGCCACCTCTTCGGGCAGGGCTTTGATAGCAACTTCACGCTCGAGCTCCGTGTCGCGGGCAAGGTAGACCTCGCCCATACCCCCCGAACCAAGAGGAGAAAGAACTTCGAAAACGCCAAGTCGTGTCTTGGGTGCCAAACCCATCGTTTCTGTCTCGTAGCCTCCGCTGCAAAAAGCGTAGCACCGCACCGCGTTGAATCCAACGGAAAAGTGCAGGATACACTGCTCGTTCTCTTCCAACCCCCGGTGAACGGCGTGAAATTCCTCGAAGCAGGCGAAGTGGGTGCTTTGTTGGCGACAAGGTGACTTCGAAGTCTCCCAGTTGGCGACCGAATACCATGCGAGTTCGATCGCGGAACGCTGCACTGGCCTCTGCTGGGGCCAAGGCTTACAACCCGCTTGCGTTCCGGCCGAAGAAGGCGTCTATCGCCGGGCCCCCGGCAGCCGGTAATCCAACGGGGGATCCCGGTCGCCCAACAATGCCTCATATGCGAAGTCTGGACCACGACGCTCATCGAACTCGGACCGCGCTTTCGCGATAACGCCCTGATTCTGGAAGAGGTCGATGGCGGTCAAGGCCAAGGTCTTGGCGGCCACCATCATGCCTTTCGCACCGATGCTCGTGCCGCCGGCCGCAATGGCCTGCCAGCTGTGGGCCGAGGTACCGGGTACCCATGTGGCTGTCGAGAGGTTGGCCGATGGCACCAGCCATGTGATGTCGCCGGTGTCGGCGGAGGCGTAAGTCTGGCGGAACGCGTTGGGTTGGATCAGCCAGGCCTGATCCAGGTCGGGTGGGTTTTCGAAGGACTGTTGGAGGGTTTGTGCGAAGGCGAGCTCCGTTTCGTCGTATTCGACGCCGCCTACCGCCTCGAGGTGGCGATGCATCACCTCTTGTAGGGCTGAGTTGGGAAGACGGTTGTAGGAGCCACCGATCACCTCGTACTCCATCGAGGTTTGCGTTCCCGTAGCTGCGCCTTCGGCGCTCAGCACCATCCGCTCGAAGACCTCCTTGGCGATCACCGGATCGGGATGGCGCACGTAGTAGTACACCTCGGCGAAATCCGGAACGACGTTGGGCGCGCTGCCCCCGGCCGTGATCACGTAGTGGATGCGCGTCTGCTGGGGCACGTGCTCGCGCATCATGTTGACCATGTAGTTCATCGCCTCGACGCCGTCGAGCGCCGACCGGCCTCGCTCGGGGGCCCCCGCCGCGTGGGCGGAAACGCCGGAGAAACGAAACTTGGCCGACTTCACGGCCAGGTTGGTGTTGGGCCCGGCATAGTTCCGGTCACCGGCGTGCCACGAAAGCACCGCGTCCACATCCTCGAACAGTCCCGCGCGGGCCATGTAAACTTTTCCGGAGCCGCCTTCCTCGGCCGGCGTGCCATAGAGGTGAATCGTGCCGGAGGCGCCGGTCGCCTCGAGCCACTCTTTCGCCGCGATGGCCGCGTGGGTAGACGCCGTGCCGAACAGATGGTGCCCGCAGGCGTGACCCGCAGTCTTGCCGTCGATGCCCTGCCGGGTGGGAACCGCGTCCTGGTTGATGCCGGGAAGGGCGTCGAATTCTGCAAGAACGCCGATGACCGGGCTTCCGCTACCCCAGCTTGCGACGAAGGCGGTGGGAATCCCGGCTACCCCGGCTTCCACCCGAAACCCGGCCTCGCGCAGCTCAGACTGAAGGAGCCCGGAGCTCTCGGTCTCCTGGTAGCCGAGCTCGGCCAGGTTCCAGATCTTCATAGCCACCTCGGCCATATGATCGGAACGGGCGTCCAAAGCCGCGACGACTGCTGCGGGAGATTCTTGAGCGGCCGCAGATGAAGAAATTGCCGCAACCGAGGCGGCGAACAGAACGTATGGCCGTGAGAAGTTCATGGGTGTTTCCTCCAAGGGATGGGATCGTTCGACAAGCTTGCTTGTCCTGAACTATGGAGCATTCTACCGCTTGAAGGAGTGATTCTCGGGAATCACGGCTCTATTCCTCGAGTCCGACGCGGCGCAGCAGCTCGGCGAATCGCGGGTCTTGTTCGACATCCTCGCCCCACGGAGACACGCGCAGAAACGGCATGTCGCTCGCTCGCCCTTCGTACGCGCGCTCCAGCCACTCGAAGAACTTGTCCAGGTCTCCAAGGCCCGCGTAGACGGCCGCTCTCTCGAGCGGCGAGACGTATCGCGTCTCGGCCAGTTCGTCCAGACGCGCGAGCACGCCGTGTGCTTCGGCGACGCGTCCTGACTCGGCATAGGCCTGTCCGAGCAACCCCGTCCGGTATGGCGAGTCGTCGAGCATCACTGCTTGCTCGTAGTGAGGAACGGCTTCGGAGTACAAGCCTTGGCGCGCGTAGTTTTGGCCAACAATCCGGTGAGCGTACGCCCAAGCCGGGTCCAGCTCCAAGGTCTTCCTGAGTTGCTCGTGGGCTTCCTCGTACCGACCTGCATCACTGAGCCACTGCCCGTAGATCACGTTGATGATCCGCGACAGCGGCTCGAGCTCGAGCGCCATGCCGAATGCGTTCGATCGCCTCGTCGTATCGCCCAGTGACCACCGAATATATGGAATACCAAAAATGACCGTTTGCGTAGGTTGGGTTGAGCTCGAGGCCTCGCACGAACTCCCGCTCCGCCTCGTCGAAATCCCAATCGTAGAATAACTTGATATATGCCAGTGATACGTGCGCTTCGCCGAGGCTGTCATCGAGCTCGAGGGCGCGCTCGGCCGCCTGTTTCGCTCGCGGAAACGCTTCCCGCGGCGAGACGTAGTAGTAGCCGAGCAGACCAAAGCTGTCGGCCAAACCCGTATAGGCCGACGCGTAATTCGGATCGTGGTCGATGGCTTCCTGGAAGTGCACGATCGCCTGGCGTAACCCTTCTTCCGACCTTCGGTTCAAGTGGTAGCGCCCTTCAGATACGCTTCGTACGCGTCGGCGCTCCCCGTGTACTGCTTCGTCAAGAGCTCTTCCTGCTCGGCCGTGAGCTGAATCCGTAGAGCCTCGGAGATCTCACGCGCCATGTCGTTCTGGATACTGAAAATGTCCGCGGCCTTTCGTTGATACCGCTCGCCCCACATTTGGCCGCTGTCATCCGTACGCACCAACTCGGCGCTTACCGTGAGGTCATCGCCTCGTTGAACGACCCGTCCGAGAACAAGGGCTTCGACCCCGAGCTCCTGCCCCACCGTCTCCGGATCGATGGCTTGGCCTTTGTAGCGGAACACGGACGTTCGCGAAATCACTCGGACGTCTGGAAGCTTGGAAAGACTATTGATGATCGACTCGGTGACACCATCGCTGAAATACTCGGCCTCGGGATCGGCGCTTCCGTTCTCGAAAGGCAGTACCGCGAGCGAATCGATGCGCTCAGAATCACCCGGTAAGAGCAAGAAGCTGCCCACCAATGCGGCCAAGACGATCGCTCCTAGCGCGAACGCGAGCCACGGATTGCGCTTGCCGCTACGGGGCGCGGGGGCAACGACGGCTCCCGACTCGGAATCCCGTTTCAGATGCTTCAGCTCGATCAGAAGATCCTTCGCCGTTTGGTAGCGCTCCTCGGGATCCTTCTCCAAGCACCGGCGGATGATGCGCTCGAGCTCCGCGGGCACGTCGTAGTTGAAGCGAGCGATCGCGTCGGGCTGCGCGTTCGCGATGCGCTCGATGGTCTCTGTCGGGTTTCCACCTAAAAAAGGCAAGCGGCCGGTGGTGAGCTCGTAGAGGACGACACCGAGGGAAAAATGTCCGAGCGTCCATCCACGTCGCGCCCCAGAGCCTGCTTGGGGCTCATGTAGTGGACGGTCCCCATCACCACCCCGGCCACCGTCTTCGCTTCGGTGGCAGCTTCGGAATCTGGCGACGCAACGGCTCCGGCCATCGATTTCGCCACACCGAAGTCGAGAACTTTGATCTGATCGCGGTCGGTGAGCACCAGGTTGGCCGGTTTGATATCCCGATGAACGATACCCTTCGCATGAGCCGCGTCGAGAGCGTCCGCAACTTGGAGTCCTATATTAATAATGTCGGCTCTGGCGAGAGGGTCACCTTTGACTCTGGCGGCAAGGTTTTTGCCATCCACGAACTGCATGGCGATGAAATGGATGCCGTCCGCCTCGCCAATCTCGTAGATGTGAGCGACGTTCGGGTGGTCGATGGCCGAGGCGGCTTTCGCTTCGCGCACGAAACGCGCACGGCGTTCTTGGTTCTCGGCGAACTCAGGCGGAAGGACCTTGAGAGCGACCTTGCGGCCGAGCTTCGTATCCTCGGCCAGATAGACATCGCCCATCCCGCCTGAGCCAATCTTCTCCAGGATTTTGTAGTGGGTTGAGGCTTTGGCCGATCATCAAGGGAAACCTCGGAGATAGTATCCGGTCGGGGTGTTGTGGGCAATAGGGGAGGAACGGCTGCGAAAAGAAACGAAAGACCGCGAAGAAGAGCGGCTAGCGTCTTCGTGGCTCGTCCGGTCGTTCCGAGATGCCCCTCTCCTGCTCAGGCCTTTGGCTCGAACACCCGGAGAGCTCTATTTACCGCCGATCGCGGGCTCAAGTTTTTGTCGGAGCGGAAGGCGCACGATGAAGCTCGTGCCCTGACCGACCACGCTCCGGGCTTCAATCGTCCCCCGGTGATCACGGACGATTTGATAGCAGGCGGCAAGGCCGAATCCGGCCCCAACTCGGGATCCTTTGGTTACGCCGACGTGGACGTCGAAGATGCGTGCGAGCTGATCGGGAGAAAGCCCGCAGCCCGAGTCCTGGATCTCGATCGCGACCCCTCCATTCTCGTTCCTCGTCGTCACCCGGACGGCGCCGTCGTCCTCGATCGCATCGAACGCATTCGTTAGGAGGGTGATGAAAACCTGGTTGAGACGTCTCGGAAAACACTCGATCCGAGGCAGCTCACCGTAGTCTCGTTCGACTCGCGTCCGACCGATAGTCTCCCGTGGTATGAGCTCCAAAACGCCATCGAGGTCGGCGGAAAGGTCGGAGTGTCCAAGCTCGGCGTTGTCGAGCCGTGCAAAGCTTCGAAGGGTCTGGAGCGTGGCGTCGACCCGTTCGCTCGCCTCGATGCTTCCTTTGCTCCCCTTGTCGAGGCCGTCCAAAACACGTTCCATCTTGGGATCCGTTTTCGGGAGGGCGCCCCGAATTAGTTTGAGTGCGGTTCCGATCGTGGTGGCGTTGCTTCTTGAGGACGGCGACCGGGGTGTTAATCTCATGGGAGAGGCCCGCCACGAGCTTTCCTAGCGCGACGAGCCTTCCCTCCATCACTATCTCTCCCTGCTCTCGGAGGAGCCGCGCTTGCTCAACTTCGAGCTCCACCGCGTCCCGAAACGTTCGTCTCGCCCCGCGCGTCATGAACGCAAGCGCTCCGCCACAATCCCGAGATAGATGGCATGTGCGATGAACAAGCCAACACTGGAGGCAGCCCCGGCAAAGACCAAGGCCGGATCTTCGACCCAGACGACGGTCGGATCCGCCCGCGCCAGCACCAAGATCCCACCCTCGACCAAGATACCCACAGCCGTCAGGATCAGCGGATACAGCGGGCGTAGGGCAAGGCTGTTGATCACGATAAGCGTGATCTGAGCCAAGATGAACGGTGTCTTCACTAGCTCGGCTACGGGGAGGTTTCCCTGAGCCAAGATTTGGTACCAGATGACGGGCCCCGCGATCATATTCAGAGCGTCAAGCATGACACCGCCGATACCAACGAGCTCTAGCCGACGGACCTTGCGCAGCAGGCACCAGCAAGATGTTGCTCGGAATTCTCGGTGATGAACGGGCCGTGGAATCCGAACGGCTTCTCGCCGTGGAGCTGGCCGGCGATTTCATCGTGATTGGCGATGATATCGTCGATGCCTTGCTGTCCATCCTGCGCAATGGCGAGGAGCCGGAGAATCTGCGCGCCAAGGCGGCTCTCTCTCTGGGGCCCGCCCTCGATCACGCGGACACGGAAATGTACGGTTTCGATGACGACTCCGTGCTTATTTCCGAAGAGGTGTTCGTCGGGATCCAGGAGACACTCCGCAAGCTCTACACGAGCGCCGACGTTCCAAAGGAGGTGCGTCGGAGAATCCTCGAGGCATCGGTGCGCGCTATGCAGGACTGGCACCAGGATGCGATCCAAACCGCCTATCGTAGCGACGACGAAGCCTGGAAGGCGACCGCGGTCTTCTCGATGTGCTGGGTTCGGGGTTTCGACGAAGAGATACTCGAAGCGTTGAAGAGTGCCGACCCTGAGATTCACTACCAGGCCGTTTGCGCGGCGGGCAACTGGGAGGTAGCCGCGGCCTGGCCGCACGTCGCTGCACTCGTCACTTCGAGGGCAACCGAAAAAAACCTGCGCTTGGCTGCCATCGACGCCGTGGCCAGCATCCACCCCCAGGAGGCCGGGATGATCCTCCATGACCTCACGGATTCCGACGACGAGGACATCGTCGAGGCCGTCCACGAGGCGATGGCCGTGGCCGAGGGGCCATACCTTGACGATGAGCTCGATGACGACGAGGATGAGCTCATCCACTGAAGGCGTTCGTGGATGAGGTCCAACCTTCCGACATGGAAGATGTTGTATTCTCATAGCCGCGAACACCCCGAGGAGGTTCCGCATGCGACTGTCTATGCCGTTATTAGTGACGCTTGCTGTCCTGTTACCGCTCGCGTCCATCGTGGCTCAGGACGTTGAGCCGCGTCCTTTCACGGCGGAGGACGTTCAGAGCACTAGCGCTCGAGTCGCGGATTGGTTCAGCTGAGTTGCAGATCGAAATGGCACGGCCACCGCGACCGTAGCAGCGCCGATCAAGGCGCCTAGAGCTTCCAAGCCACCGTGCCTTCCGGGTGGTCGTACCATCCAGGATCTTCGTAAGACGTGATGCCCTCCCGAATCTTGACCACGGTAAACATGCCACCCATTTCGATCGGACCGAAGGGTCCATCGCCCGTCATCATCGGAAGCGTATTGCGCACGCCTCTCATATGCGCGGCATGGCTCGCGTGCTCGGCCATTCCGGTCTCTCCCATGGCCATGTAGCCGGGAACCAACTTGGAGATCTTTGGACCCACATCCGATTGGTCTACCCCGATGACATTGGGAATGTCATGCTCCATGACATTCATCGCGTGATGGTTCTTGTGACAGTGCAAAGGCCAGTCGCCGGGGTTGTCGGCTACGAATTCCACAACACGACAAGTTCCGGGAGCCACGTTCATGGTGGTCTCGGGCCAGTAAGCGGTGTCCGGCAGCTGTCCGCCATCGGTTTCCACGACTCGAAAAGAGTGTCCATGAATGTGGATGGGGTGGGAATCCATACTCAAATTCGCGAAACGGATCCTCACCCTCTGGTCCTTTCGAACCACGAGCGGAGAGGTTCCAGGATAGGCTCTTGCATTGAACGTGAACGTGTTGAAATCGGTAATGATGTTCGGGTTTGGTGTGAACGAGCCCGGCTCCACGTACCATTCCGCAAGAAAGACGGCAAAGTCGCGATCGATGGGCTGCGCTCGCCGCTTCGGGTGAATCACTAGAAAGCCCATCATCCCCATTGCCATCTGGACCGTTTCATCGGCATGCGGGTGATACATGTAGGTTCCGTGCTGTCGCAGGGTGAACTCGTAGGCAAAGGTTTCCCCTGGCTTGATGTGCGGTTGCGTCAGACCTCCGACACCATCCATGCCGTTGGGCAGAATAATCCCGTGCCAGTGAATCGTGGTGTGCTCGGGAAGACGATTGGTCACGAGAAGGCGAACGCGATCGCCCTCGACGGCCTCAATAGTCGGACCAGGGGTCATCCCGTTATAGCCCCAACAGTTCACCATCATGCCAGGGGCAAATTCGCGCTTGACCGGCTCGGCGATGAGATGAAACTCCTTGACGCCGTCCTTCATCACGTAAGGGAACGTGGCTCCGTCCGGAGTTTCGACCGGGGTGTAACCCAATGGGTCGGCGGCGGTGCCGCTGCTGGAGCCGGCGCGCGTTAGTCCGGCAAGTCCGGTTGCGGCTGCTGCACTCTGCCAAAAACCACGTCGGGTGAACTTCATGGTGTGACCTCCTTCTTCGGCTCGGGCCGTTCAGACGTTTTCTGAGTACTCGGTCCAAGGCGCCCACCGAGCGCTCTTTCGAGCTCTACACGCGCAATCCAATAGTCACGCCACGCTTCGATATAAGCGCGCTCGGTCTCCACTTCGCGCTCCCGCGCCGCGAGCAGGTCGTAGGTGCCCTGCAGCATCATGTTGTATTGCTCGAGCGTAAGCTCCACAATCTGTTGTCGCTGCGGGAGTAGCCGATCACGGTAATACTCGGTCAACTCACGCGACGCGATCATGAAGTCTCGCGCCAGACGGACTTCCGAGCGCGCGTGAATCGAAAGATTCTCCAAACGACGTTGCGACTGAAGAAGTTGGGACTCTAGCAGCCCGTTGAAAAAGTCGTATCCGGTCGCGATATTTCTCTGAAGACTCATTCGATGACGATGTAAAATTGCATCGCATGTCGATGAAGAAGAAAAAGAAAAGTTGCCAAGAGACTTTATGGATTCCACACGATGCGGTTGCGTCGAGTCCTGGTCATCCTTTTTATGAGGAACTCGAGCGGGTACTTCGAGAGGAAGAGTTTGACTCGTTTGTGGAGTCGAAATGCTCGCCGTATTACGCGAAGAAGCAAGGTCGGCCGAGCATACCGCCGGGTGTGTATTTTCGAATGCTGTTGATCGGCTACTTTGAGCGCATCGATTCAGAGCGCGGGATCTGCTGGCGGTGTTCGGACTCACTGTCTTTGCGCCAGTTTCTTGGCCTTGGAATGGAAGAGCGAACGCCGGACCATTCGTCGCTGTCTCGGATACGGAATCGACTTCCGCTGGAAGTTCACGAATCTGTATTTGGATGGGTGCTAGAAGTTCTAGCGTCGAGAGGGATGATAGATGGCAAGACACTGGGTGTGGACGCGACGACGCTGGAAGCGAATGCGGCGCTTCGGTCAATCGTTCGTCGAGACACGGGGGAAAGCTACGAATCGTATTTGAAGGAGCTTGCGCGCAAGAGTGGTATCGAAGAGCCGAGCCGAGCGGACATTGCAAAGTTGGACAAGAAGCGGCCAAAGAAAGGGTCGAACAAGGAGTGGGTGAATCCGAACGAGCCGGATGCGGAGATCATGAAAATGAAGAGCGGGGGCACGGATATGGCGCACAAAGCCGAGCATGCTGTGGACATGAGCGGGGAAGGTGCGGTAATTGCCGTGACGCTTCACGGAGGCGCGAAGGGTGACACAAAGAGCCTACCGGATACGCTGGAAAAAGCGCAGTCAAATCTGCAAGAGCTCGCGAACAACGCGGAATGTTGTGAACGAATACATGAAGACGCGGGTCGCGAAGTGGTCGGGGACAAGGGCTATCACGGCAACGACATCCTGGTTGAGCTGGTCGAACAAGAATACCGGAGCTACATTTCGGAGCCAGAGCGAGGTGGCCGCAAATGGAAGGACAAACAGGCCGAGCAAGCCGCCACCTACGCGAACCGACGTCGCATTCGCGGGACTCGAGGTAAGCGATTAATACGCCGTCGCGGCGAGTTACTCGAACGACCTTTCGCGCACTACCTCGAAGCGGGAGGCATGCGACGAACGCATTTGCGAAGACACGAAAATATACTCAAGCGCCTCCTCACGCACGTGGCCGGATTCAATCTCGGGATTCTGATGCGCAATCTCATCGGCAAGGCCACGCCGAAGGAATACGCGGAGCTCAACGCCAGTCTGATCGCTGCTTTATTGCGCTTCGTCTCGACCATAGGCGCACGTTTTGCCCCGCTGCAATCCATCGGGCGTCTCAACTTGGCCGTTCCGCCGAATCACATCTTCCTTGAACTTGCCCACCAAACTTTCTCCGTGAGCAGAATCTGGACTTTTTCACCGGGCTGCTAGCCGCGCGACCGCGGCCTGCCCCTGATCAAAAATGGGGATCTGGATCCCGAGCGACGGCCCAGTCACACGCCGGCCATCCGGGTCTTTCTCGGATTCGACACCGATCTCGATGCCTACGGGAAAAAATCGAGTACCTTTGGTAAGCGCTAGCGCGCGTGCCAACTGCTCGACCCCCTTCCGCGCGGCGGCCACATCGAATCTCTGCTCGAGCGCGACGGCCTCGAAAGACTCCAGGTGCGGATCCGTGCGAGGGAGAGAGGGCAGCCCTCTTCCAGCGCGCCAACGAACCTCTTCGCCCCATAGTCCCATGTGACGGTTCAGCGCCTCGCGTCGTCGACGTAGGTCGAGCTCGGCCTTCACGATATCGACGCGTATCTGATTGTAAACAGCCCGATGTTGCTCCAGATCGAGCTCGTTCAAGTTGCCAGCTTGCTCCTGAACTGCGGCGAACTCAGAAGCGGCCAGACGGATCTCCCCCATCAACTCGAGTCGCTCGAGCAACTCTTGGCTGGCGAGGAGCTCATAGAAGGCCGTTTTCACATCAGCTGCCAGCCGAATCACTTCGTCGGCGACGCGCAGCTTCGTGCGTTCGAGCTCAACGCTCGCAAGCTCCTTCTTGAGTGGCAGGATGAAGACATCCAGGAAGTCGAGTGCAAGACCCACCTCGGAACGGCTCCAGTGAAACGCCGGGTTGCTGATACGTGACGCCTGAGCCAGATCGGCTTGAGAGATGCCAATCTCCTCGAAACTTGCGAGAAGCGCGCGATTGTTCAAAAGGGCGATGCGCACGGCCGTGTCGACGTCAATCGACTCGGCCAGGAGATCGTGAACGACCTGTCGGGTCACTTCCGTCTGCTCGGCGTTCCGGGGCCATTCAGGTGCATGGCCCGAACGAGAGGCGACCTTCTGTCGCATGTCCTCGAACGCCGGTCGAGGATTGGTACTCGCGCATCCGCTCAGCCCGAGTAGCGCCACGCTCCCGAGAAGCGAGCCTCCGAGGAAGCGCGCGATGTAACGAAGAGCGTTACTCACGGGACCGGATCCTCTCTCAGCACGAGCGTCATCCCGCAACGAGGGCAGCTGCTCCCCTCCTCGCCGGTAACGTCCGGGTGCATCGGACAGGCGTAAACCATCTCAGCCATCTCGTGGTGGTGCTGCGAATGGGAGCTCGCGGGCGATGGACTCTCCGATCCAGCCTCTGACTCCTCGTTGGAGTCCGCGGAAAGACCCGTGCTATATGGAGACTCCCCGCCAATCGCCGCACGGGGATCGCTGGGATCCGGCTGCGACAGCTGCGAAATCGTGACCGAGCACCCGGAAGCGAGCACGGCCGCGACCCACACCAGACTCGCGCTGGATGGTAAATAACGAGACGACAACATTTTGCTAATGAGTGTCATTTCTCGACCTCAACACTGGTAAGCCAAGCGAAAGGGATTCCCGCGAACTGGGAAAGTGATCGGATTGTGCGCTCGCGGGAGCGACTAGCGAGGTTGTCGCCTCAAATCAACAAGACGGTGCTGCGGACATAGGGAAGGAGAGGATTGGTCAGGCTGACGGACGCCTCGCGGAGCACGCCGTATGAAGGGATGTCCGTTTCAATCGGAAGACGTTCGAGTGGAGCAGCAAACTTCGAGGCTTTGGCGGCAACTTTCTCGAAGCGCGACGCCGAGACCATCCTCCAGCTCGCGTGGTTGCTGCAGCCCTCGTTCTCTGAAGGCTCGGGCGTTTCGTCGTGACAGTTCCCCGGGCTCCTAGGCACGGAAGAGCTGTGCTCCGCACTCTGGTGGATGGCATGTGTCTCCTCGCATGGGAGCGCGAGGCACTGGGCAAGGCATTGACCCTGAGCGACGATGGAAAAACACAGCATCAACAGCGTCGCTCGAAGCATCCGTGTTCCAGCCATCAGGCTCTAATTATAGGTCAATTGAAAGATACACCAAACTCACTCTCGAACAATCGGCTCGCTCGTATCGCCCACCGAAAGATGATACAAGAACTCTATTAGTTGGAGATAAAATCATGAGGTCATTCGTCGCTATCGCAACGTTCACCGCGATCCTCTTCTCGTCTGCTTTCGCCTCTTCTCATGAACGGAAGGAGATCGCAGGCATGCAGGTCGTGTTCGGTGGAGAGCCCGAGCCGGTGCTCGACGGGGAGATTTGCAACCTCACATGGCGTTTCGCCGATCTAGAAACCGAAGCACCCGTGGCGGACCTCGAAGCCGTGACCGCCAAGGTTCTGTTCGAAGGCGAGGCGTTCGGACCCTTCAACGCGCGAAGCTCTCGGCGTAACCCCGGCACGTACACGACCGAGCACATATTCACGAAAGAAGGCGACGGCGAAGTGACGCTGAGCTTCAAGAAAGCCGGGAGCGACGAGGTCTTGACGGTCTCGATGCAATTTGCGGTTCGTCCGCGAAAATCGATCGAGATCCCGTAAAGAGCCTCGGGCCCTTAGTTCGACGTCGCTGTACCCGATATCCGCTTCTCGAACGGAGGAGGGCCGGGGAAGCTCGGAGGATCCAGCTCGATCAGCCGCAGCACTTCCTCGATCGCCGCCTCGAGCTGTGGGTCTCCGCCCTTCGCCATCAGTCCAGGGTCGTCGACGACCGGGATGTCCGGATCGACGCCGTGCCCCTCCGCGAACCAGACTCCATCGGGGCTGAAGATGCGCCCCGGTGGTGCGGTGAAGGTGCCACCGTCGATAGTGCGGTGACCCACGGCGGGGCCAATGAGTCCGCCCCAAGTACGCTCGCCGATGAGCGGCCCGACTTTCATCTGCTTGAAGAGATGGGACGTCCCGGCGCAAAGAAACCGCGACGATGTTCGTCGTGTTCGGGTAGACCCAGGTGGCGTCGATGTCCGAATAGATGGGGCGAAAGGTTCGGCCGGAGAAGTAATAAAGATAGCGGCCGTCAGGATCGAATACCGGATCGCTGTCCCGATAGTAACCCGATGTCACCTGGTGGCTCCGTCCCTCGTTTGTGTCGAAAAGAAAGATCGCCTGAGTGCCCGTCTCGAGCCCACGTGCATAGGTGAGCCATCGACTGTCGCGCGACCAGGCCACCTCGAACCCGGCGAGGCCGGGGTGTAACATAAAGAGCGCCTCGTCGACCTTCGTGATTTGTTCCGTCTCACGATCGTAGATCTGGATGCTCTGCGTATGATCGATGAAGACCAGCTTGTTGCTGTCCGGCGACCAGAAGAGGCGGTAACGATAGCCGGGGCCGAAGGTGGTGAGTTTCTGCTCGTCACTCGAGCCATCGGCGCTGCGCAAGGTGAGCTCGTACTCCCCGCTCTGGTCACTCCAGTAGGCAATGAACTTGCCATCCGGAGACCAGCCTGGATAGCGCTCGGCCGCTCCAGAGCTGTGGGTGAGGTTGCGAAGCACACCTTCTTTGGCCGGGAGGGTGAAGACCTCTCCTCTCGCCGATACGACGGCGCGCTTGCCGGTGGGCGAGATATTGGCGGTCTCGATCCGCTCGCTGACATTCTGAAGACGCGGCTTCACACTCGCGAGGTCGGTCACGAGATCGACGTCGACTTCCTCGGGCGTCTCCGTCTCGAGCGGCATACGGTAGAGTCGGCCGCCTGCCTGGAAAACCAAATCGCTGGGCCGATGGCGGGAAAAGTCACATCGAAATCGGCGAACCGCGTGATTTGCCGCATATCATTATCAGTGTCATTGCTCGCGACGTCCAGAGCCCATATGTTGGAGCGCTCGCCCAATCCGCGGTCGGAGAGGAAGTACAGAGTCGAGCCGTGCCACATCGGCTGGGCATCGTTCGCGTCGCTGTTGGTGAGGTTGCGCGCGTCGAGGCTTTCGAGATCAAACAGCCAAATTTCCGGCGCCATGCCCCCGCGATATCGCTTCCAATTGCGGAAGCCTCGGCTCTTGGGCGTGAAGGCGAGCGAGCCTCCGTCGGTGGACAACGCTCCAAACTCCCCGTAGGGAACGGGGAGCTTCTCGGGTAGCCCGCCGGCCGTGGCTACCGTGTAGAGCTGACTGAATCGCTGTGAGCCACTTTTGCGACGTGAGGCGAAGAGCAGCCGTGTCCCATCCGGGGTCCAGTCGAGCATGCGGTCGGGGAGAGGGTGATGCGTGATCCTGCGTGGCTCACCGCCGGTCGTGGCGACGACGTCTCGTCCGTGTTGCCGTCGTGTTTCCGCTGAAAGCGATCTCGGAGCCGTCCGGAGAGAACCGCGGAAACGTCTCCTCACCGGGAGGCGAGCTCAGCCGCCTCGCTGTACCTCCCTGTTTTTCGACGACCCAGATATCCCCGGCATAGACGAAAGTGATACGCGACTCCGAGACGTCGGGAAATCGGAACATGCGCGCATCGACTTCAGCGAAAGCGAGCGTCGACGACGCAAACAGTCCGAGTAGCAGGGCAATTAGAGTTTTCATGGCAAGCTTCCTCCTAATCGACGTGCATCCGATAGGCGATCATGCCGCCCATGGCGATTGGCACCGCGAAGAAATAGAAGTTGGCGGACATATCGAATCCGGCAGCGATCAAGTAACCCGCGACAGCCGGACCGACTACCGCACCGGTCCGGCCGAGTCCGATGGCCCAGCCTATGCCGGTGCTGCGAATCTCTGTCGGATAGACTTTGGCAGCGGTGCCATAGAGCCCCGTGAATCCCCCTTGCTGCAGAATACCGATCACCAATATCAATGTCATGAGCAGCGTCAGCTGGTTCGGAGCCATGGCAAATACGACCATGCCAACAGCGGAAGCCGTCAACAAGTAGAAGACGAGGTTGGTCAGCTTCCATCGCGTCGACATCCAGCCCATCAGATAGATGCCGAGAACGCCCCCGAGATTGAACATGAAGAAGGCGTCTCGGCCCACGGAGGCCTCGTAGCCCGAGTCTTCCATTAGCTTCGGAATCCAGCTCATGAGCACGTAGAGCGTGCTGAAGCAAAGGAAGAACGATACCCACAGCGTCAGAGTCGCGACACGATGCTCTTCGGAAAGCAAAGTGAATCGATACTTTCCCGGCGCAGCTTTCCCGCCTTCCGTTTGTGCGGCTACGGCTGGCAGCTCATCCAGCGGGTTCTTCTTCAGTTTTACGAGGATTTGGTTGATACGCTCGAGTGCTCCGTCCGGGCGTCGCTCGAACAGGTACTTCAGCGACTCCGGAATCAGTAACCACGCCACGAGCACCATGACGAGCGTCAATCCCCCGCCGAACCAGAACATGCCGCGCCAACCGTAATCCGGCATGATGAAGCCGGCCACGACAGAGGTCATCATCGCTCCAAGCGGGTAGCCCGAGGTAACGAGAGCCACGGAGGCCGCCCGATACTTGTCGGGACTGTATTCCGCGGCAAGGGTCGCCTGACTGGCAAGCATGGCGCCGGCACCCAAACCGCTGATGAATCGCAAGACGATAAACTCGACCAGCGTCGTCGAGTTTGCCGTGAGCAAAATAGAGACACCGACCAATACGATGCTGACGATGATCAGCTTCCGGCGACCGATGATGTCGGAGATAGGCGCGAGGAACATCGCGCCGACTACCATACCGGCAAGCGCAAAACTGAATATCCAGCCGAGCCTGTCCGGCGTCAGTTGCAATTCACTCGATACGGCGCCGGCGACCACGGCCATCGCCGTAATATCAAAGCCATCGAGGATGTTGAAGAACATACACAGGCCAACGACCAGCACCTGTTGCCCGCTGACTCGGCCTTTGTCGATGACCTCGGCAACAAGGTCGTTGCTGGACTCGGGATTTGCGGATTTCGACACGGTTCTCCGAATTCTTGTTCGACTTCGTCTTCCTTAGTCGTTTTCTAGAATGATCAGGCCCGCGGCCGTATTGGATGCGGGCACGTGGTAGTGTCTGTAAATCTCTTTGACCTCTGCATCGAGCGCGCCGCGCATGATAAGCCACATGACGAGCTCGATGCCCTCCGAGCCTGCTTGCAGAATGTAGTCGTGGTGGCCTATTTCCGTCAATGACTGTGGATCACCGCTCAGTTTGTCCAGAAATGCCGCATCGAATTCTTCATTGATGAGTCCGGCCCTCTCTCCCTGAAGCTGATGCGACATACCGCCGGTGCCGAAGATGGCCGCGCGCAAATCCGAATCATAGCTATCGAGCGCTCGTCGTATCGCTTTGCCGAGCTTGAAGCAGCACCTGTCGGCGGCGGGTACTGGATGACATTGACGCATAGCGGTATCACTTTGCACGGCCACGCATCAGGCTCGCCGCACATGATTGAAAGCGGCACCGTCAGCCCGTGATCGACGGTCATCGAGTGGCAAAGCGTCATATCGAACTCATCGAGTACGAGCGATCGTAGAGATGCCAGGCCAGCTCGGGGTGACCATCCACTACGGGTACCTGACGCCGACCGTAACCTTCGTCCGCCGGTTGAAACTCATCGGCGACGCCGAGCAAGAAAGTGGGCACCAGGTCGATGGAAAATGCACAGGCATGGTCGTTGTAAACAATCAGCACGACATCCGGCTTGGCCTCCGCCATCCATTGTCGAGCTCGTTCGTAGCCGCGAAACAGAGGTTCCCAATAGGGCTCACCGGTCTTGCCATGGTCGACGGCCGCACCAATGGAGGGAACATGCGACGTCGCGACGCCGCCGACAATTTCAATCATCACGGCTCTCCAAAACGTTGGGCCCGCCGCGAGGATTTCCTTCTTGGTCCTTGCCGCCCGTCAGCATGATTTGTTTGAATTCATCCTCGGTCACGCCGGACATCGCTGCGCCGACATATTGCATAGACCGTCGATCGTGCCTCACGATCTTGAACGTGTAATAGATGTTTCCGCCGAGTCGCAACATTTCGAGCCAGTTCCGGTCGAGGACCGCCTGTCGTTGCTCGTCCGTCATGGGATGCTTTCGGAGATATGCGGCTTCATCGGACCGGAACTCATCGCGGTTCGCCTCCACGTTGAGCGACATACAGAACATGTTCAGGTGATAGCCCTTGCGGGCATACTCCTTCGTGAAGACGTAGGTACCTGGAACATCATCGAATTTGGGCTGCTCATTCACGGTGCTTCGCTCCGCGGTTTTTTTATCACGATTGCCGGCACGGTGCTCGACGAGAAAAACCAGCGATTGTTCATCTCGGACCGCGACAATCATCGCGTCATGGTGTGGGACGTCCTAGCTCTTCAAGGCGTCCGCGACCTTCGCGAGCAGAATGTGTCTCTGCGAGGGCTTTTGCACGACCCCTGCGAGGCCGGCACCCTCGAAGCGGTTCAACATCTCCTGCTCCGTGAATCCGCTGCAGAGGATCACGCGGATGTCGCTACGGATCTCGCGAAGCTCGGCGAAAACCTCTTCTCCGTCCAGCTTCGGCATGCTGAGATCCAGCAGCACGCTCCCGCCAATCGCCTCGGAGGCATTGGTGATCAAGTTCATGACCACTTGACGCAACTGACTGCGATCCGCCAAGACGCCCAGCGGCGCTTCGTCTAGTTCGTAGACGAGGCTCACCTTCTTCGACAGTGCCACCTTCAGCAACTCGCCGAGCTCCCTTACGAGGGCGTTGCAGTCGACGATCTCGATCGAACTGGCGCCCCGTCCCGCATAGGTCAACATCTGATTGCAGAGGTCGGTGGCGGTGACGCTCGCGGTCACGATCCGCTGCAGCATTTGTCGAGCCTTGGCGTCGTCGGGGAGCTTCGTCATCGCGAGCTCCGCGTTGCCCATGACGGTCGTCAACAGGTTGTTGAAGTCATGTGCCACACCGCCGGCTAGGACGCCGATGGCCTCCATCTTCGTCGCCTGCCGCAGTTGTTCTTCCAAACGATCACGCTCGACGGCGAGACCCACCATGCGGGCGGCGATTTCGAGCACGTCCATCTCGTGTTGCGTCGGTGCGTTGGGTTTGGTGTCGTAAAGGGCCATCGCGCCAAGGACATCACCGCCGCTCGTTCCGGTGATCGGAACCGACCAGCACGACATAACCCCGGCGATTGCGGCCGCTTCGCGCAGGTCTTTCCAGAGCGGGTCCTGACTGATGTCCTCGACGACAATCGGCACGTTCCAGTACGAAGCGGTTCCGCAGGAGCCTACCGCAGGTCCGATGCGCAACCCTTCGACGGCAGCGTTGTAGTCGGCCGGCAAGCTAGGGCCGGCACCAACGGTGACGTATTCGTGCTCTGGGTCGACGAGCAGGATCGAACATCTCAGCCCGTCGGTCTTCGCCTCAACGATGTGCACCATCGCCTCCAGCGTCTCCGAGAGCGTCGTACGCTGAGAGGGGACATCGGAGCCGTCCGCTTTGGTCGCGGCGTCGGACTCATCTTCGAGCAAGCCGAGCGCTACAGCGTTCCCGCTATTTCTCATCACCCTCCACTCGAGAAACGTCCACTCGTCTTGCTTGGTTCTATGCCGCGCTCGCAGGGAGCCGTCTCCGGCGTTCAGCTCTTGCTCCATGGTTTTCCTGTCGTCGGGATGAATCCAATCTAGGAACGGCCGCGCGGCGAGCTCTTCGCTCGTGAGGCCGAACTGTTCCGTGAACGCCCCGTTGACTCGCAGGATCTCACCAGGATCTGCCGAGCGCAGAATCATGGGACGACTTGATTGGGAAGTCATGTGCGTCATTCTCACCGCTCACGCGGACATCGCGAGCGGAGATCTGATGCTGATGCTCGGCACAACAGCCGGCGAGCACATCAAAAACATTCGGCGTGGCGTGGCCCGCCGCCACCTCCAGGTGGTGCTCCGTCGCGGTGAGGTATCCCTACTTTATAGATCTCAAATTTAGGTCTATTTCATAGTACCATCGATGGGTGAAAGTCACCCAAAAGATCCAGCTCGAAGAAAAGGACCTCGACTTCATCGAAGCGGTCTTCTCTATCCTGGATTACAAGACCAAAAGCGAGTACATGCGGGAAGCGATTCTGGCCAAGATCCGTGATGACAAAAAAAAACTGCGCGAGATGAAGTGCCGGGAGGCGATGGAAGCCTACGGCGAGGAGACGACGGACAACGTCTTCGAATCCATCGAGGCGGACGATTTTGAAGACCGGTGACGTTTACCTCGTGAATCTCGATCCCACCGTAGGTGACGAGATCCGCAAGCGGCGCCCGGTCGTGGTGCTCAACCCCGGGCACGATGAAAAGCTGCGCCTTTCGATCATCGTTCCGATTACGGCGTGGAACGCCCGTTGGGAGACCAATCCGTTCTTCTTGACCATCCACCCCGAGGGCCGCCACGGCTTAGAAAAGAAATCTGCCGTCGACTGTTTTCAATTGAGGGCCCTGAGTCACGGTCGTTTCGTGAAGAAACTCGGATCTTTGAATCGGTACGAGATCGATCACATCAAATCTTCGGTCGCGCTCATCCTCGGCATCGAACCGGAACACTGCGAGCTATAGACAGGTCACCGGCTAATACCGCCAGCTGGTCAGGTCCGCTCCCGGCGGCGCGGACTCACGGATGCGCTCCAGTATTCTCGGGATGTACATCACGTTGTATCTGAGGCGCGAAAGCCCGTTCGGTCTCGTGTGGTCGCCGTTCCAGCAATGCCCGGCGCGCGGCTCGTAGTCCACCACGCCCGCGTAGTAGGGATCCGTCGTGTTCTCGAGAAACTCTTCCATGAGGTAAACGGCGTTGTTGAGATAGGAGTTGTCCATCTCCCCGACGTAGATGTGGATCTTGCCGACGAGCTTTGGTCCCAAGCTCGCCCAGTCTCGCTCGAGAATGTAGCGTAGGTCGTAGTTCTCTCTCATGTACTCGGCCACTTCCCTGTCGATAACGCCGGTCTTCTTGTCCCACAGGTGGCGCGGGTAGCCATCCTCACCCGCCGGGCCGAAGAGCGTGAGCCATACGTCGCGCTGGCCGTTCGAACGACCTTTGGTGCCGATCACGAGCTCTTTGTGGTTCACATCTTCGAGTGTCGTCGTGACCTGACCGAGCGTCGTGCGGCTTCGCGGGCGGGTGGTGCGCTTCCACGGACCCTCGACGAAGTAGGCGTTGTCGTCTTCGTAGATGTTCACCAAAGTGTAGGCGCGAAAGTCGATCGGATCGGGACACCCGGCGAATGCGCCGTTGTACTCTTCGGGGTAGAAGATCTGAACGGCAAGCGCTTCCCAACCTCCGGTGGAGCCTCCGTAGAGGAATCGAGCCCAGCCTTCGCCGATCCCCCGGAACTTCTCTTCGATGTGTGGGATGAGCTCGTAGGTAATAGCGTCTCCGTACGGGCCCATATTCACCGAGTTCACCGCGTAGGAGTCGTCGAAATAGGGAGTCGGGTGTTGGACTTGGACGATCAGCACGCGGGGGAAATCAGGTCCCGTCCATCGCTGATAGAACTCATAGGCGTGCTCCTGAACGACGACGTTGTAGCCTTCGATGTCGAAGCGCGCGCTGTATTCCGGCTCGAGATCCGGATCGGGGGGCGTCTCGCGGAAGCCCCCGAAGTCGGAGGGAAAATGACCGTGGAAGATCGCGAGCGGGTATCTCGCCTCGGGATGCTCGTCGAAGCCTTTGGGCAAGAGAACGTGCGCGCCGAGCTCGGTCGGTCGCCCCCAGAACTCAGTCAGGAGCTTGCTCTCGAGCTGAATGTGCTTGACGTATTTCGTGTCCGTGGGCCGCTCGATTTCTGGGATCTCCTGGTCCATGGAGGTCCGAATCGTGTCATTGCTTTCCGGGTCGATGGTGACCTTTCGAGGCAGGGAGTAGAGATTGCCCGGCTTGCGCTCCCAGTGCTGCCCCTCTCCCTTGTCCGGCGGAAGCTCGAGCACGCGCCCGTCACCGAGATGGAACGTTTCGTATCGGTTGAGGACGGCCTGCACCCAATACTCTCCTTTTGGTATCTCGGCAAGACTTGCTCGCGGATAGCCGAATACTTCCGCGTCGATCACGGCGATCTCGCCGGGAGAGAGCCCGTCCGCGTCGATACCAAAAAGGAGCTGGGTGTCGGGACCATTTCCGATCTGAAACCGCGGCTCGCGCTCGTCGTTGTCCGAGATCGCCAGTAGCACGCGGCCATCGAGAGGCTCCGAGCTGAGCTCTTCGGGAAAGGAAATCGCAAAGGAAAGATTTGAGGACTCGTTATTGGCCGGGCCGCCGCTCTCGCATGAAACGAGAAGCCCCGCGGTAAGCACGGCGCTCGAAACAATCTCTATCGCGTTTCGCATAACGCGCGCAGTCTATCTTAGTAGACCCGGCAGGAGGTACTCAGGAACTTGACACGCACACCTCGCATGCGGTACCAACGAGCCAGCAGAGGAGGCGCCATGCACGCGATTCTAGTCTTCGTCGCGCTCACTTTTGTTCTCTCGATTCCTGGCGAAGCCCAGCCGCAATCCTCCGCGGACGCTCACGTCATTCTAATTTCTCTGGACGGATTCGCGGCCTCCCGCCTGGAGGGCGAGGAGCTCGAGCTGCCCAACTTGAGGGCGGTAGCGCGATCCGGCGCGTGGGCTAAGAGCAGTGAGACCGTTTTTCCCAGCACCGATCTTCCCGCGCATACTTCGATTCTGACCGGTGTTCCTCCGCGACTTCACCGAGTGCTCGGCAACCGCATGCACAATCGTGAGACCGGGGAGTACTTTCAAGTCACGAACAAGCCCCGCTCGGAGACTGTCAAGGTACTGACCCTTTTCGACGCGGCGAAGAGCAAAGGGTACCGCACCGCCTCATTTTTCTGGCCGGCGAGTCGAGAGGACCCCGCGGTGGATCACAACATCCCCTTCGTGCTCACCGGGGACCTGAGAGCGGACATCAACGCATCCGACCCCGCCTTTCTCGAGGAGCTTCGTGAGAACGAAGTGTTTATCGACTTTTTCTTTTCCTGGTACAGCGACCTTCCTCTACAAGTCACGTCGGATCGAATTTTGACGCGGGCCGCGGTTCACGTCATCGAGAAATACAAACCGCAGTTGCTCGCGATCCGACTGCCCGCGATGGACCGCTATCAACACGAATATGGGCCGGACCACTATCTCGCGAAGGCCGCCTTTACCGCAGCGGACTACAACGTCGGGCTGATTCGCCGCGCGACCGAACGCGCCGGGATCGCTAACGAGACGACTTTGGTCATCGTCTCCGACCATGGGTTCCATACGATCGAGCATTCCGTCAACGTCCACCCGTTGTTCGAACAGGCAGGTCTTCTCGAAGAAGTCAATCTGCACCCTTACTACTTGTCCGTTGTCGTCGAGCTGACGGAGCAGTTCGATGCGCAAAAGCATCAGAAATCTCTCGACCGCGTCTTCGAGAAGGCGCTGGCACTCGAGGGGATTTCCCGCGTGGTTCGCCCCTACGAGTTCGCAGAGCTCGGCCTACCGAGTTATGACGAAGACCCCCATGTGTTGGGACACTACATCTTCTTAGGGGACTCGGACACGCGCGTCGTCATCGACGAGGCTAGCGAATCGACCCGAAGAACGGTCTTGAGCGCCCCGATTCACGCTCATGACTATATTCCGGACGACGATCACATCGACCCCCTTTTTCTCATCGCAGGGAATGGGATCCGCTCGGGAGTCCGGCTCGGCAGAGTTCACAACCTCGACGTGGCACCGACGATCGCCTATTTGCTAGACCTGCAGATGAGTAACTTGAGCGGCAAGATTCTTTCGGAGGCCTTGATAGACCCACCGTAGGCACGTTCGACTGTTGGATTGGAATGTCTACGAAACAGAAAGGGCAATTCGTCGCTCTCGACCCGGATACGGGCGAGCTCCTGTGGAGCTCGAAAGGCCGCATGGGCGACAACGCCGCCTTCGTGGTCGCGGGCGATACCTCCTCATTCTCGACAACAGCGCCGAGCTAGCTATCCTTCCGCAAGACGCGAAGGCGTTCGAGCCGCATCGGCGCTACCGTGTGGCGGACACGGAGACTTGGGCACATCCCGTTCCCACGAAAGTAGGCATTCTTATCAAAGAGCTCGATAGCCTGGCCCTTGGAGGTAAGAAGCAAAAAACTCTTTACAAAACGGCAACTACAGTGTATACTCAATTCGGACGTGAAATGAAACGCACCGCAAAGCAACTCTCGCATCTGACCCGGGCCGGTAAAGGCCGGAGGACGGCGGAGCTGTCTATGTCATCGACCATTGAATCCTCCTCGACGTGGCAAATAAAGCTTCGAGGGATTTATTTGAGTTTCGTCGAGAGAAGGGGCTTCATGAACTAGGACCCAAGGCGACCTAGCCAATGAAGCCCGACGCCGAAAGGCAGTCGGGCTTTTTCAGTTTCAGGGGGAAGGCAGGCCAGTTAAGGCTCCTGTGGTGTAGGGGTTAGCATGCGAGACTTTCAATCTTGTGATCCGGGTTCGAGTCCCGGCAGGAGTACCAAAGTGAAGAGGAAGGGTACCCAAGTGGTAAGGGGCCGGTTTGCTAAACCGGTAGGTCGTTCGCGGCGCGAGGGTTCAAATCCCTCTCCTTCCTCCATTCGTAGGCGATTAGCTCAGTTGCGAAGAGCGCCTGTTTTACACGCAGGAGGCCGAAGGTTCGACTCCTTCATCGCCTACCACTTTCTTTCCGGCATGGGGTGGCTGGTTGTGACCGCACGTCTGATAAGCGTGTAAGCATCGTTCGATTCGATGATGCCGGACCAGATTGACGGGCGTTGGTGTAGTAGCGGAGTGGCGCAATGGTAGCGCGTCGGGCTCATAACTCGAAGGCCGAGAGTTCGAATCTCTCCTCCGCCACCAAACTTGAAGAGAGAAAAAGAAGGAGTAGGCAGATGGAATCCGAAGACGGTTCGTCATCCTCGATGAGGAGGGTGCCGCTGAATGGCCGGCAACCGGTCTCGAAAACCGGGGTGGCTCGCAAGGCCAAGGGTTCGATTCCTTCACCCTCCTCCAGCCTTCACCCGATGCAGTTCACGTGGGCTTCGGCTAGGTAAACCCTGGTAGTTGCGCTGCGAAGGCTGTCCGCCGTAGCGCGAAGCGCGAAGGCGGACTTTATTGTAGCGGCTGCGGAGACGGTGGACCGCGCCGGGTTGTAGCCCGGGATTCGCGAGAGCGGCGTTGGGGGTTCGAATCCTCCCCGCTACACCAGATCGTGCCGGCGTGATTGCAACTGGCAGACACACTCGGCTCAAACCCGAGTTGGTGGTGGTTCGAGTCCACCCGCCGGTATCAAGTTTTAGTTTCAAGTGCTTCGGTAGCTCAGCAGGTAGAGCGTCCCGTTGAAGCCGGGAAGGGCGTTCGTTCGATTCGGACTCGGAGCACCAATTAGCGCGACCGTGGTGTTCAACGGCAGCATGCGAGCCTTCCAAGCTTGGGGTGCGGGTTCGAGTCCCGCCGGTCGCTCCAAATAGTACGTAGCTCCGTAGCCCAACTGGCAGAGGCAACGGACCGAGATTCCGTCCAGTGGGAGTTCGAATCTCCCCGGAGCTACCAGTTCGAGGAGAACGAAGATGATTTACGCCCGTAGTTCAACGGCAGAATGGCTGGCTTTTAACCAGTTCGATGGAGGTTCGAATCCTCCCGGGCGTACCAACGGCTTCTCGCTTCCGGGAGTTCTGGGACGGCAGGGTGTCCAAAGCCCAAGCAGCAGGGTTCGATTCCTTGTCCCGGTGCCAATCATCAGCTCGGTAGTCCAACGGCAGAGACAGCGGGCTTAGACCCCGTCTAGTGAGAGTTCGAATCTCTCCCGAGCTACCAAATCAAGATCTCATTTGAGCGTCAGTGGTCTAACCGATAAGGCACTTGGCTTCGAACCAAGGCGTTGCGGGTTCAACTCCTGCCTGGCGCTCCATGGCCCTGTGGCTGAAGGGAGTAGGCGCTCGATTCCTAATCGAGATCATGCGCGTTCCCTCTGTGCCAACATCGCTGAGACACTTCGCCCCTTGAAATTAGTGTAGAGGGTGGAGGAGGATCAACGCATGAGTATTTTGATTGAGAGAGAGACCTCGGCGGGATCGGCAGGAGCCCGTAGGGCGACTAGAGATCCCGCCGGCCGCGATGCGGCGGGGGTCGAGGATCCCGAAGTGCGCGAGCAAGCGAAGCGTCGACGCTTTAGCGCGGAGTACAAGCTGCGGATAGTGCGTGAGGCCGATGCCTTCGGCAAGGGTGACGGTGACGTTGCTGCTCTTCTGCGTCGAGAGGGCTTGTACTCGTCGCAATTATCGAGTTGGCGTCGCCAACGTGACGAGATCGCCAAGGTTGGGATGACGTCGAGAAAGCGAGGCCGGAAGGCGAAGGCAGAGGATCCACGGGTCAAGGAGCTCGAGCGCGAGAACGCCCGGCTCCAACGTCGCCTGGCTCGGGTGGAGACGATGCTGGAGATCCAAAAAAAACCTCCGAACTACTGGGGATCCCCCTGAATCCACTCGAGAGCGACGAGAACGACTGATCGTGGCGGCCGAGGAGCTGGCGGGGCGGATTGGGCAAACGGCGGAAGCCTGCGAGGCTCTGGGTGTGGCTCGTTCCACGTTGTATCGCAGGCGCCAGCCGGTGACGCCCAAACCGAAGCGTCGTCCTCGGCCGCACCGAGCTCTCGACGAAACTGAGCGCGAGGAAGTCCTCGGGGCCTTGCACTGTGAGCGGTTCGTCGACAAGGCGCCCGCTCAGGTGTGGGCTACGCTTCTGGACGAGGGAACCTACCTCTGCTCGATTCGCACGATGTATCGGATTTTGGAGGAGCACGGCGAGGTCCGAGAGCGCCGGAACCAACGGCGCCATCCGAACTACACCAAGCCGGAGCTGTTGGCCGAAGCGCCGAACCAGGTTTGGTCGTGGGATATCACGAAGCTTCGTGGCCCCCTCAAGTGGACCTACTACCTCTACGTCATCCTCGACATCTTCTCCCGCTACGTGGTTGGCTGGATGCTGGCTCACCGAGAAAGTGCCGCGCTCGCCCAACGCCTCATCGCCGAGAGCTGTCGCAAGCAGGACATTGAACCCGACCAGCTCACCCTTCACGCGGACCGTGGCAGCTCGATGAGGAGCAAGCCCGTGGGTCTGCTCCTGGCTGACCTCGGAGTTACCAAGACCCACTCCAGGCCTTACGTCTCGAACGACAATCCCTACTCCGAGTCTCAGTTCAAGACGATGAAGTACTGTCCTCAGTTTCCGAGCCGCTTTGGTTCCGCCGAAGACGGCCGGCTATTCTGCTGCGGTTTCTTCGACTACTACAATTTTCACCCCCGGCACTCGGGAATCGGCCTTATGACACCGGCCGACGTTCACTATGGTCGAGCCGAACAGCTCACCACCGCTCGGCGCCAGATCCTTCTCGAAGCTCAACAGGCTCATCCCGAACGCTTCGTTCGCGGAACGCCGCAACCGCCCGTTTTGCCTCCGCAGGCCTGGATCAACCCGCCGCTGGAAAAAACGACGCTCCACGATGCCGCACAAGCCCCTCTCGCGGCGGCGTCCATACCTGGGGTACCTCCTTTTTCTGCTTCACGCAACGAGATCTTGATCGATGTTGACGTCGATCGCGCCGACCTCACGAGTCTCCCCACCATAATCGAGGCTCACTAAATGCAGCTCGCGAGTGTCCCAAAGTTGTTGACATGTTCCGGTTCGAGTCGCGCCAGGGCCTCCAGTTTCCCGCTCTGTCGCGGGGAGGCCTCGGGATAGCGGCATCTCGTACAGCAACAGCTCCGTCCGGGCGGAGCTCGCGGTCGTGGCGATGAGCGAGGTCCAGTGAACCTCACCGGAGGAGATTTTCGTCGTTTTGCGACTAGACCGGTATCCTCGGCAAGTACGTGCGCGTGCGCGTCGCCATCCGGTAGGCGTTGGTCGCCCGCGGGGCAAGCAGTTCCAGCTCCACCTTGGTAATCCTCTGCTCACCCTGCTGTCCCCACAAAACGACTTCATCGCCGATGGCAACGTTCGGAGAGCCGGTGACGTCGACCATCATGTGATTCGCGGTAATCGGCGCTACGACGCGATGACGCCGGCCGCGAATGAGCACGTCGGCCATGTTGGTGACAATGGGCGGATAGCCGTCGGAGTAGCCGCACGGGAGCGTCGCGATGCGCGTTTCCTTTCTTATCTGGTAGGTTCGATGATACGAAAGGGCGTCCCCCTCCTGCAGGGTCTTCACGTAGACGACACGAGTCTTGAAAGACATGACGGGCCGGATGCTCATGTTTTTCTGCCGTTCGGGCTCTAGTCCGACGAGACAGTTGCCCGGTCGCACCATATCGAGCCACGCGTAGGGAAACCGATCGACTTCGGCGGTCGATGCCGCGTGCCGGATGCCCGTCGCAATGCCTCGGCTCGTGGCCGCATCACAGATTTCCTCGATGCGTTCGATCTGGACGGGATTGTAGTCATCGTCCTAGGTCATTGCGGTAAAGGTGGCCTCGATCTCGATGTTCGGCAGAGCTGCGACTCTTTCGATGAAGGCAAGGACCTCGCCATGGGGAACGCCGACGCGCCCCATCCCAGTGTCGACGCATATGTGTACTTTCGCGGTCTTACCGAGTTTGCCAGCCTCTTCGGAAAGCACATCAACGGCACCGGAATACACCGATTGGGAGATGTCGTGCTCGAGCAGTTCGGGGATTTCGCGGCGGGAGAACGGTCCCGCGTTCAAGATCATGCCTTCGATACCACTCTGCCTCAACGTGGTAGCTTCACGCGTTTTCACAACCATGAAATGGCGGACTTCGCTATCCCTCTGCAACGCCGTCGCGATCTCGACGTCTCCGTGACCATAGGCGTTGCATTTCACCACCGCCATGATGGGTCTATCGCCTATTCTTCTCCGGACTTCACGGACGTTGGACGCAAGGGCATCCATATCGAGCTCGATCCATGGATCGATTTGCTCGTCCACGTCGAAATTTTCCGAGGACGGTCGCTGGCTCGACCCACGGGCGAGCTTGCCCGTGAGAAGCACTGCCATCGAAGCGCCTGCAACTCCCAGAAACTCTCTGCGTTTGGTATCGCCCATGATCCACTCCTTCCAAAACTAGATATCAGGTGTCGCTCCACACGATGTCGAAGACGGCCGTGCGAAGCTCAGCGAACCCGCCGCCCACTATGCTGGTCAGCAAGATGATGGTGGTGTCGTTTTCTTCCGTGGGAAACGAAAACTCCCGGTGGAGGCGTACGTCCTTGTCAGCTTCCCACGCCACAACGGAGTGGCACAACGACACCCACGTGAGAAGCAGAGTAAGTGCCAAGCGAGTCATCATTGATAGAGGAAAAACGGGCGTGATTTTACGATACCATACGGAGCGGCGAGTGCCTGTGCTCGTGCCCGGTTGAGGCTATCGTGGCGCCACTATTGGAGAAATGTGTGATGACGACTCGAACCCTCGCGCGGATCGCGGTTCTGGCTGGGCTCTTAGGACTCGGTACCACCGCGGCCTCACAAGATTGGCCGCAGTGGCGTGGCCCGAACCGCGACGGAGCCGTGATGTCTTTCAAAGCGCCCACCGCGTGGACAGAAACGCTGGTCGAACAATGGAAACTGGACGTAGGGCTGGGCTACGCAACGCCCGTAGAACACAAGGGTTGTTTCGGCCACGGCTCCAAGGTACTGCTAATAGGCCAGGATGTCGCGGATTCGAGGACCTCGCACGGGGGATGCGTCGGCAAGTAACGCCGCGAAGTCGAAAAATCGTGAGCCTGCGAGCGCAAGAGCGAGTTGTTCGCGCTCCTCGGGGCTCGACGCCTCTCCGCTCCGCTGCGGAAGCAGTCGTTCGAGAACCTCGGCTGGCGCCGTCAGCAAGCCGCGCGCGGGGAACTGCTCGGAAATCCGATAGTACGAGCGCCAGGCTTCGAGCGCTTTGGGGGCTTCGCCAAGCAGCAGAGACAATCCGAGAAGTATCTCGGATGGCACGATTTGCCCTGGCTCTTCCGCCGCCACGCGCTCCATCTTTAGCCTGAAGTTCCCTGCTTCAAACCCCTGTTAATTGATGTAAATGCCTGTTTACGCAGGACATATGATTAATTTGGTTTCGCCATATGTTCCCATGTAACTAGGCTGTAACTCTCTTTGTCATGGCTTTATTGATTGCATTCATGGCCAGAATAGCGTATATATGTTCCCATGTACATCGAGACCGTGCGCAATCGAAACTCTCCGCCCGCAATCCTCTTACGCGAGGGCTGGCGGGAAGGGAAGAAGGTCCGAAAGCGTACCCTCGCCAACCTTTCACACCTGCCCAAAAATATCATCGAGCTCATACGCCGCGCTCTCAAAGGTGAGGCCTTCGTCGCTGTCAGCGAAGCATTTGAGGTCATCAAGTCCTCGCTTCACGGCCACGTCAACGCCTGTCGTACGACGATGAGACGCCTTCGTTTCGACAAATTGCTCGCTTCGATGCCATGCCGTGAGCGCAACCTGGTCGAGGCGATGGTTGCCGCACGCATCCTCGAACCTGACAGCAAACTCGCGACGACACGGTGGTGGCACACCACCACACTGCCCGAAAGCCTCGGTGTGGCCGATGCCAACGAGGATGATCTCTATGCCGCCATGGATTGGTGAGAGTGTGCCATTCTTAGTTGGAAATTGAAACGGCTCCCAACCCCGTGGTTTGATGACGTTGGCAAAAACAACATCAAGCCGCAAGAGAAAGGAGCCGAGATGGGAAGTCTGCTACGTACAGCCAAGAAACACAAGAAGTCACGTCGTTTGGGTAAGCCCGAGGTAATGGCGCGCGAGGAGTACGGGGAGCTCGAGGTGGACGTCAAAATAGAGATGATCCGTTCGCTAATCCCGCTTGGGTTAATGCACGTTCACGAGCTGCTCGACGACGAAGTGAAGGAGTTGGCGGGAGAGCGATACGCTCGTAAGGACGAACTGGAGCGTGGCCGCCGCCACGGAACCAACCCTGGCACGGTAGGGCTTGCCGGCCAGCGGGTACCGATCCGTGTGCCACGGGTTCGGAGCCAAGAGGGAGTAGAGATACCGCTTCGCTCCTACGAAGCACTGAACGACGGCGGAGAGGTGAATGATCTGCTGCTGAAACGAGTGCTCTACGGAATCTCGTGTCGCAACTACGAGGCTGCAGCGGAAGCGATACCGGGCGCTATCGGGCTGTCGAGCTCGACGGTGTCCCGAGGTTTCGTACAAGCGAGCGCAGCGAAACTTCGGGAGATGCAGGAACGGGATCTGTCCGGCGAAGATGTGGTGGCGCTGTTCCTGGACGGGAAATCATTCGCCGACGCAATGATGGTCATCGCGCTGGGCATCACACTTTCCGGGGAAAAACGCTTTTTGGGCTTCGTGGAGACGGACACGGAGAACGAGAAGGTGTTGACGCCGTTCCTGCGTTCACTGCTCGCGCGGGGACTCGACAGCTCCCAGGGTCTACTGGTGATCATCGATGGCGGCAAGGGTCTGAAAGCGGCCGTAAAGAAGGCGTTCCGAAAGCGGGTCCTGATACAACGGTGCCAGTGGCACAAACGTGAAAACGTCGTGAGCTATCTGTCCAAGGGCGAGCAGGCGTCGTTGCGCAAGCGGTTGCAGTCGGCCTACAACAGGCCGGAATATAAAGAGGCCCTCGCGGCCCTCGATCAACTGCACGATGAATTGGAGGAGCGGAACCAATCCGCAGCTGGGAGCTTGGAGGAAGGAATCGAGGAGACGCTCACATTGCATCGTCTCGGCGTGTACGGGGCGCTGGGCCGTTCGTTCAAGACGACGAACTGCCTTGAATCCGTCAATGCTCTCGTCGAGGAACGCTGCGCGAAGGTCGACCACTGGAAGAACTCCAGCCAACGCCAGCGGTGGCTGGCGACAGCCCTCGTGGACATCGAACCCCGCTTGAGGAGGGTGATCGGCTACCGCCATCTTCCGAAGCTTCGCGAAGCTCTCAAGCGGGAACTGAAGATCGAGACGAAGACATCAACGGTGTCGAAGAAGAAGGCCGCCTAATTTATGAGCCGTGGAGAGTTTCAACTAAGAATAGGCTTGACTCGGATTGGTTGCTCGAGCGGCAAGAACGTATCGAGAAAAAACTGGCTGGACGACACCTCAAAAAAGGAGGCTTGGTGCTCTACGATCTCAGCTCCAGCTACTTTGAGGGTGTCACCTGCCCTCTGGCCGCCATGGGATATAGCCGTGATGGCAAAAGAGACAGACTGCAAGTCAACTACGGTCTAGTCACTGACGAGCGGGGTTGCCCGGTCGCCGTGTCGGTCTTTGCGGGCAATGAGTCGGATAGCACGACGTTGATGCCCCAAGTCGAGATGGTGAGAAACAGGTTTGGCATCAAGACCCTAGTGCTCGTCGGTGACCGAGGCATGATTTCTCAGAAGCGGATCGACGATGACCTCCGCAACGAGAGTGTGCCATTCTTAGTTGGAAATTGAAACGGCTCCCAACCCCGTGGTTTGATGACGTTGGCAAAAACAACATCAAGCCGCAAGAGAAAGGAGCCGAGATGGGAAGTCTGCTACGTACAGCCAAGAAACACAAGAAGTCACGTCGTTTGGGTGAGCCCGAGGTAATGGCGCGCGAGGAGTACGGGGAGCTCGAGGTGGACGTCAAAATAGAGATGATCCGTTCGTTAATCCCGCTTGGGTTGATGCACGTTCACGAGCTGCTCGACGACGAAGTGAAGGAGTTGGCGGGAGAGCGATACGCTCGTAAGGACGAACTGGAGCGTGGCCGCCGCCACGGAACCAACCCTGGCACGGTAGGGCTTGCCGGCCAGCGGTACCGATCCGTGTGCCACGGGTTCGGAGCCAAGAGGGAGTAGAGATACCGCTTCGCTCCTACGAAGCACTGAACGACGGCGGAGAGGTGAATGATCTGCTGCTGAAACGAGTGCTCTACGGAATCTCGTGTCGCAACTACGAGGCTGCAGCGGAAGCGATACCGGGCGCTATCGGGCTGTCGAGCTCGACGGTGTCCCGAGGTTTCGTACAAGCGAGCGCAGCGAAACTTCGGGAGATGCAGGAACGGGATCTGTCCGGCGAAGATGTGGTGGCGCTGTTCCTGGACGGGAAATCATTCGCCGACGCAATGATGGTCATCGCGCTGGGCATCACACTTTCCGGGAAAAAACGCTTTTTGGGCTTCGTGGAGACGGACACGGAGAACGAGAAGGTGTTGACGCCGTTCCTGCGTTCACTGCTCGCGCGGGGACTCGACAGCTCCCAGGGTCTACTGGTGATCATCGATGGCGGCAAGAGTCTGAAAGCGGCCGTAAAGAAGGCGTTCCGAAAGCGGGTCCTGATACAACGCTGCCAGTGGCACAAACGTGAAAACGTCGTGAGCTATCTGTCCAAGGGCGAGCAGGCGTCGTTGCGCAAGCGGTTGCAGTCGGCCTACAACAGGCCGGAATATAAAGAGGCCCTCGCGGCCCTCGATCAACTGCACGATGAATTGGAGGAGCGGAACCAATCCGCAGCTGCGAGCTTGGAGGAAGGAATCGAGGAGACGCTCACATTGCATCGTCTCGGCGTGTACGGCGTGCTGGGCCGTTCGTTCAAGACGACGAACTGCCTTGAATCCGTCAATGCTCTCGTCGAGGAACGCTGCGCGAAGGTCGACCACTGGAAGAACTCCAGCCAACGCCAGCGGTGGCTGGCGACAGCCCTCGTGGACATCGAACCCCGCTTGAGGAGGGTGATCGGCTACCGCCATCTTCCGAAGCTTCGCGAAGCTCTCAAGCGGGAACTGAAGATCGAGACGAAGACATCAACGGTGTCGAAGAAGAAGGCCGCCTAATTTATGAGCCGTGGAGAGTTTCAACTAAGAATGGGCTTGACTCTCCGCAACCTCGAAGGGGTCGATTGGATCACAGCGCTCAAAAGCGCATCTATTCGTAAGCTCATCGATGGAGGTCAACTGCAACTCGGCCTTTTTGACGAGCGTAATCTGTTTGAATTGACTCATCCAGATTTTGCTGGCGAACGACTCTTTGCGTGCCGGAACACCGAATTGGCAAAACTGCGCGTCCACAAACGTCAGTCCCTTCTGCAGGCGACTGCGAGAGAGCTTGCAAGAATTCAAACCATGGTGCAGCGCGCTAGGCTCAGAGGCAAGGACAAGATTGGCGCCCGCGTGCGCAAGGTCGTCACCAAGACGCTCGCCAAGTATTTTGTGCTCGACATTCGCGATGACGACTTTACCTTCCAGATTCCCAACAAAGAGGTGGCGGCCAAAGCGGCGCTCGATAGTATCTACAAGAGGCTCACGAAGCTTCGCTCAAATGTTGAACTCGGCAATCTCAAAGGTAAGGACAAGATCCGTGCGCGCGTACACAAGCTCATCACCAAGAAGATCGCCAAACATTTCGATCTCGATATTCGCGACGATGAGTTTCGCTTCCGAATCGTCGAGCAAGAGCCCGCAGCAGAAGCAGTGCTCAACGATATTTGCAAGAGACTGGAGAGCATTCGCTGAAGTGGACCCCATTTTTTAGACCAGGGGTTAAGGTGGTAAAACAAGCCTGCTCAATGAAAAAAGGAGCAGAGAAAAGTGAAGAAAAATCGCACGAAGCACAGCCCTGTTTTCAAGGCGAAAGTTGCCTTGGCGGTACTACGCGAGCAGGAGACAGTGGCGGAACTATCCCGGCGGCACAAGGTTCACGCGAACCAGATCTACAAGTGGAAGCGGCAGCTTTTGGAGAACGTCGCGCGTGCTTTCGAGACCGAAGAGGTGGGCGGAGGCGATGCCTCGATGCGCGAGGCCGAACTGCTCCAGAAAATCGGGGAGCTGACGATGGAGCGCGATTTTTTTTATCACACGGGCTCGGTCGATTGCGATGACGCCCCGGCGGGAGTTGGTCGAACCCAACGCCCCGCTGTCGATGCGCTGGCAGTGCGAGCTGCTTGGCGTGAATCGGTCGAGCCTGTACTACGAACCTGTCGAGCCGGATGGCGAGCAACTCGCATTGATGCGTCGGATGGACGAGCTACATCTGAAGCATCCATTTTTCGGCAGCCGCATGATGACGCAGATACTCAAAGCGGAGGGGTCGGCCGTCAACCGCAAGCGTGTGCAGCGTCTCATGCGGTTGATGGGGCTCGAGAGCACTGCGCCCAAGCCGAACACAAGCAAGCCAGCGCCGGAACACACGGTATACCCCTATCTACTGAGGAATCTGACGGTTTCTCGGATCAATCAGGTGTGGGCCGCCGACATCACATACATCCCGATGGCGCGAGGCTTCGTATACCTGGTGGCGGTCATCGATTGGTATTCGCGGCGGGTGCTCGCCTGGCGCTTGTCCAACACGTTGGAGACGACCTTCTGCGTGGAGGCTCTGAACGAAGCTGTGGCACGCTACGGTTGCCCAGAGATATTCAACACGGACCAGGGCTCTCAGTTCACCTCGGAGGAGTTCACCAGTGTATTGCTTGCTCTTGAGATCAAGATCAGCATGGATGGCAAAGGTCGCTGTATCGACAACATCTTCGTGGAGCGGCTCTGGCGCTCGCTGAAGTACGAGGAGGTCTACCTGTACGCCTACGACACCGTGCAAATGGCTCGCGCGGGCATCGCTTGCTACTTCGATTTCTTCAATGACGAGCGCCCGCACAAAGCGTTAGGCTATCAAACGCCCGCGAGCTTCTACGATGAGAGTGTGCCATTCTTAGTTGGAAATTGAAACGGCTCCCAACCCCGTGGTTTGATGACGTTGGCAAAAACAACATCAAGCCGCAAGAGAAAGGAGCCGAGATGGGAAGTCTGCTACGTACAGCCAAGAAACACAAGAAGTCACGTCGTTTGGGTAAGCCCGAGGTAATGGCGCGCGAGGAGTACGGGGAGCTCGAGGTGGACGTCAAAATAGAGATGATCCGTTCGTTAATCCCGCTTGGGTTAATGCACGTTCACGAGCTGCTCGACGACGAAGTGAAGGAGTTGGCGGGAGAGCGATACGCTCGTAAGGACGAACTGGAGCGTGGCCGCCGCCACGGAACCAACCCTGGCACGGTAGGGCTTGCCGGCCAGCGGGTACCGATCCGTGTGCCACGGGTTCGGAGCCAAGAGGGAGTAGAGATACCGCTTCGCTCCTACGAAGCACTGAACGACGGCGGAGAGGTGAATGATCTGCTGCTGAAACGAGTGCTCTACGGAATCTCGTGTCGCAACTACGAGGCTGCAGCGGAAGCGATACCGGGCGCTATCGGGCTGTCGAGCTCGACGGTGTCCCGAGGTTTCGTACAAGCGAGCGCAGCGAAACTTCGGGAGATGCAGGAACGGGATCTGTCCGGCGAAGATGTGGTGGCGCTGTTCCTGAACGGGAAATCATTCGCCGACGCAATGATGGTCATCGCGCTGGGCATCACACTTTCCGGGGAAAAACGCTTTTTGGGCTTCGTGGAGACGGACACGGAGAACGAGAAGGTGTTGACGCCGTTCCTGCGTTCACTGCTCGCGCGGGGACTCGACAGCTCCCAGGGTCTACTGGTGATCATCGATGGCGGCAAGGGTCTGAAAGCGGCCGTAAAGAAGGCGTTCCGAAAGCGGGTCCTGATACAACGGTGCCAGTGGCACAAACGTGAAAACGTCGTGAGCTATCTGTCCAAGGGCGAGCAGGCGTCGTTGCGCAAGCGGTTGCAGTCGGCCTACAACAGGCCGGAATATAAAGAGGCCCTCGCGGCCCTCGATCAACTGCACGATGAATTGGAGGAGCGGAACCAATCCGCAGCTGGGAGCTTGGAGGAAGGAATCGAGGAGACGCTCACATTGCATCGTCTCGGCGTGTACGGGGCGCTGGGCCGTTCGTTCAAGACGACGAACTGCCTTGAATCCGTCAATGCTCTCGTCGAGGAACGCTGCGCGAAGGTCGACCACTGGAAGAACTCCAGCCAACGCCAGCGGTGGCTGGCGACAGCCCTCGTGGACATCGAACCCCGCTTGAGGAGGGTGATCGGCTACCGCCATCTTCCGAAGCTTCGCGAAGCTCTCAAGCGGGAACTGAAGATCGAGACGAAGACATCAACGGTGTCGAAGAAGAAGGCCGCCTAATTTATGAGCCGTGGAGAGTTTCAACTAAGAATGGGCTTGACTCTCTACGATGGACTGCTTGGCGAGGTAGCTTGAAGATGATTGGCGGCAAGATGATTGGCCATCGACCGATTAGTACATCACAGCATCATCCTGGAGCTCAACGTCGGCAGTTACGCACTGGGGCAATCGAAGCAGAACAAGGCCAAAGAGGCCACGGCGGTAGAAAGCCGGGAAAAGGAATGAACCTTGCCACGAGTCCACAAAACGAATGCGAGAATCGCCGCAGGAGACCCTCTCGCGGCTTGGCCCATACCCCAGGTACCCCGATTTTTGCACTATTCAGGTGGACCAGCGAAAGGGCGGCTTCGATCCGGTGCCCCGACGGAGGGAGCGGACAAGGAAGCTTCGCATCTTTTCTTAAGGGTCCGCTCCCTCCGTCGGGGCACCGGATCGAACGTGGGACAATAGATCTTCAATCTGACATAAACTGTCTTCCCGAACGCTCCCTTCTAGGAGCCTTCGGGAAACAACATGACGACTATGACCACGACGTGTTCAACTCGGCAGGCTCCACCTTAGCTACCCCCCATTTTGGTCCAGAGAATGGGGTCCACCTCACGCTCGGACGTCAAGCTCGGCAAACATGGAGGCAAGGACAACATTGGTGTGCGTGTAGGCAAGGTCATCAACAAGTACAAGGTGGCCAAGCATTTCGTGCTGCAGATCCGCGACGATGGGTTTGACTTCCACATCGACGAACACAAGGTGGCTTCCGAGGCAACGCTCGATGGCATCTATGTCATCCGGACCAGCGTGCCCGAACAGCGCCTATCACCCGACGACACCGTCCGCTGCTACAAGAGTCTGAGTCAAGTCGAACGGGCATTTCGTTCTATCAAGACCATCGACCTCAAGGTGCGTCCGATTCGCCACCGCCTCGAGACACGGGTACGCGCCCACATCTTCTTGTGCATGCTCGCCTACTACGTCGAGTGGCACATGCGTGAAGCATGGCGTCCATTGCTCTTCTGCGACGAGGACCAAGAAGCCAAGAAAACGCGGGACCCGCTTGCTCCCGCTAAGCGCTCCGAGGCTGCCCTGCGAAAGATACGCTCCAAGAAACTCGACGACGGCACCGAGGCCCACAGCTTTCAAACTCTACTCAAGGCACTCAGCACCATCGTGCGTAACATCTGCCGCGCTCCAGGTGACAATCCCGACGCTCCCACATTCCAGGTCGTCACGACACCCGACCCTAAGCAGCAACGCGCCTACGACCTTCTCGAAACTATCATCCTGTAGCCAGAACCGGGCACTCAATTCTGAGCTATCTACTTGAATCTGTTTAGGTTTTTGTCTTTTCGGCCGGGGAACTTCAGGTTAGAAAAGCCTCTCGGAGCGGTATTTCCGGCGAGGAATTTCGGATGGGATCCATCGCTTCCAGGAGCACGCTCTTGGCGAACGCAAGGTCGGCATCATGCGTTTCGTACCTCGAGCGTGCCGCGGTCACGGCTGAGAGAGTGCCATTCTTAGTTGGAAATTGAAACGGCTCCCAACCCCGTGGTTTGATGACGTTGGCAAAAACAACATCAAGCCGCAAGAGAAAGGAGCCGAGATGGGAAGTCTGCTACGTACAGCCAAGAAACACAAGAAGTCACGTCGTTTGGGTAAGCCCGAGGTAATGGCGCGCGAGGAGTACGGGGAGCTCGAGGTGGACGTCAAAATAGAGATGATCCGTTCGCTAATCCCGCTTGGGTTAATGCACGTTCACGAGCTGCTCGACGACGAAGTGAAGGAGTTGGCGGGAGAGCGATACGCTCGTAAGGACGAACTGGAGCGTGGCCGCCGCCACGGAACCAACCCTGGCACGGTAGGGCTTGCCGGCCAGCGGGTACCGATCCGTGTGCCACGGGTTCGGAGCCAAGAGGGAGTAGAGATACCGCTTCGCTCCTACGAAGCACTGAACGACGGCGGAGAGGTGAATGATCTGCTGCTGAAACGAGTGCTCTACGGAATCTCGTGTCGCAACTACGAGGCTGCAGCGGAAGCGATACCGGGCGCTATCGGGCTGTCGAGCTCGACGGTGTCCCGAGGTTTCGTACAAGCGAGCGCAGCGAAACTTCGGGAGATGCAGGAACGGGATCTGTCCGGCGAAGATGTGGTGGCGCTGTTCCTGGACGGGAAATCATTCGCCGACGCAATGATGGTCATCGCGCTGGGCATCACACTTTCCGGGGAAAAACGCTTTTTGGGCTTCGTGGAGACGGACACGGAGAACGAGAAGGTGTTGACGCCGTTCCTGCGTTCACTGCTCGCGCGGGGACTCGACAGCTCCCAGGGTCTACTGGTGATCATCGATGGCGGCAAGGGTCTGAAAGCGGCCGTAAAGAAGGCGTTCCGAAAGCGGGTCCTGATACAACGGTGCCAGTGGCACAAACGTGAAAACGTCGTGAGCTATCTGTCCAAGGGCGAGCAGGCGTCGTTGCGCAAGCGGTTGCAGTCGGCCTACAACAGGCCGGAATATAAAGAGGCCCTCGCGGCCCTCGATCAACTGCACGATGAATTGGAGGAGCGGAACCAATCCGCAGCTGCGAGCTTGGAGGAAGGAATCGAGGAGACGCTCACATTGCATCGTCTCGGCGTGTACGGGGCGCTGGGCCGTTCGTTCAAGACGACGAACTGCCTTGAATCCGTCAATGCTCTCGTCGAGGAACGCTGCGCGAAGGTCGACCACTGGAAGAACTCCAGCCAACGCCAGCGGTGGCTGGCGACAGCCCTCGTGGACATCGAACCCCGCTTGAGGAGGGTGATCGGCTACCGCCATCTTCCGAAGCTTCGCGAAGCTCTCAAGCGGGAACTGAAGATCGAGACGAAGACATCAACGGTGTCGAAGAAGAAGGCCGCCTAATTTATGAGCCGTGGAGAGTTTCAACTAAGAATGGGCTTGACTCTCACGGCTGCCTGCGCGGCGTCTCGCGCGGCGCGATAGTTGCCGGCTTGAAGCTCGATCGCGGAAGCTACGAGGTACGACTTAACCCTAATCGCAAATAAACGTCACCGTGTCTGAGGTCTTTGGCCCCGTGAATAGCACCTTTTCCAGGTTCTGCATACACCGTGCAGAATCACCTATAGTGGCGGCGAGCGGGTGCCCCAGCACGAGCTTCTCGCCTGCGCCCAGTGCGGCTGTTTCGCGTTTTCGTGCTTCGAAGATTTTGCGATTAGGGTTAAAAGCCCACCTTCTGGGAACAGCCGAGGACGTGGACGAACAAGAGCTGCGCGGCTCGAAACGTCGGTTCGGGCAAAGCGCAAGGGGAAGCCTTGATGGAGTCGCTGGCGCGCTTTCTCGTCTACAACCTTGGGGCAAGTGTTCTAGGCGGCTTTTGGGCACTGGCGCTCGTATTTGTGGCGATGCGCGTTTTCGGGATTTCTCTGGCCGTCACGAGAAACCAACTGATGACCATTCCTCTGATCAAGTCCACCACGGGTTTGCTGGGACTGTTCACCGTGATGCCCTTCCCTGCCGAGACATGGCGAACCGTTGAAGCCAATGCCATCGACTTCGCTACGATTGCGCCCGTATTTTTCTTGCTCCTCGGACTCTTCGTCCTTGCCGTCCCTTTCGTGCGTTCGCTCGTGGCATCGCGTTTACTCACACCGACCGATGTCGATCACCACCCCCGGCCCGGAAGTATTCGTTCACGCTCGGGTTTCCTGAGTCGGCTTCGCCCGTCGGAGCCTCGAGTGTTTGCACGAGCTCGCCCGTGAGCGTCGTGGTGAAGATCCGCCCCGCATCGTTGGCGGGGAAAGTCAGGTAGGGAGTTTTGTCGGGGGTCTCCCAGAGCGTCGTGTTGTGCAGGTTGGCGTCGCGCATGCCAGGCTCGGTCTCTAGCCTGAAGTTCCCTGGTCGAAAGAACCACTGACTGTTTGTATCCCCAATGATTACGCGTCTTTAGGGACGTCGTGGGCTAATTTTGGCGGACAATATATAGGCATGTAATTAATAGAATGCCGTAGGTTATTAACATTGTTAATGCTATTATAGTGGGCATGCATATCCACATCATCCCCAATCGCAACTCTAAGCCTGCCGTCCTGCTGCGTGAGTCCTATCGGGTGGGTGGAAACGTCCGCAAGCGCACGCTTGCTAACTTGTCCAAATTGCCCATGGACGCAGTCGACGCCATTAAACGCATTCTCAAAGGGGAGAAGCTCGTTTCGCTCGAAGACGCCTTCGAAATCGTCGAGAACGGCTCCCGGCTCCATGGCCACGTCGATGCGGTGCTCAGCGCCATGAGACAGCTCGGTTTCGAAAAACTCGTTGGCTCTCGACACTCACGAGAGCGGGATTTGGTCATGGCCATGGTAGCCGCGCGGATCCTCGAACCGCAGTCGAAGCTGGCGACTAGCCTGTGGTGGCACACAACCACACTGCCCGAAATCCTGGGGTGAGCGACGCCGACGAAGACGATCTCTATGCCGCCATGGACTGGGTTCTCGAACGCCAGGAGGTCATCGAAAAGAAACTCGCGGCGCGCCATCTCCAAAACGACGGCCTCGCGCTCTATGACCTAACCTCAAGCTACTTCGAGGGTGTGAGTTGTCCGATCGCCAAGCTCGGATACGACCGTGACGGCAAGAAAGGCAAGCTGCAGGTCAACTACGGTCTACTGACCAACGAACGCGGTATCCCTGTGTCTGTATCCGTCTTCGAGGGCAACTCGGGCGATCCCAAAACGCTCTTGCCTCAGATAGAAAAGGTGCAAGAGCGGTTCGGAATCGAGCAGTTTGTGATGGTGGGCGACCGCGGGATGATCACCCAGACCCAGATCGACGCGTTGCGAGAGATGGACGGTGTCGACTGGATTACCGCTCTTCGACCCGAGGCGATTCGCAAGCTCATCAACGATGGGCTGCTCCAGATGGGGCTATTCGACGAGCGGAATCTGTTTGAGGTGACGCACCCGGATTTCCCCAACGAGAGGCTGGTCGCTTGCCGCAATCCGGAACTGGCCGAGAGGCGGCGTCACAAGCGTCGTGCTCTGCTCGAAGCGACCTGCAAGGAGCTTGAGAAGGTTTGTCGGATGGTCGAGCGGCGACGTTTGCAGGGCAAGGAGAACATCCGTGCTGCAGTGAAAAAGCTCCTCAACAAGTACAAAGTCGGCAGCTACTACAGACTCGATATCCGTGACGACGGTTTCGACTTCGAGCTAGACGAGACAACGATGGATGCCGACGCCTCGCGCCTCGCCAGCGGCAACTCAGAGCTCGCCAACAAACGGCTCCAGCGGTGGAAGCGACACGTGGAGACGATCGCTAAGCAGTTGGACCAGATTCGCCAACGGATCGGGCAGGGTCAGCTGCATGGTAAAGATAAAATCGGTGTGCGGGTAGGCAAAGTTCTCAACAAGTACAAAGTCGGCAAGCACTTCACACTGGACATTCGCGACAACAGCTTTAGCTTCGAAATCGACGACACAAAGGTCACTGCGGAAGCTGCACTTGACGGCTTCTACGTCATCCGCACCAGTCTTGCTGAACAGCGGATGAAAACAGATGACTTAGTGCGCAGCTACAAGTTGCTGACCCAGGTCGAGAGGGCGTTTCGTTCCTTCAAGAACATCGACCTGAAGGTGCGGCCCATTCGTCACCGGCGCGAAAACCGAGTCCGGGCGCACATCTTCTTGTGTATGCTGTCCTACTACGTCCTGTGGCACATGATGGAGGCTTGGCGGCCCTTGCTATTCGCTGACGAGGACCAGCAGGCGAAGGCAAAGCGTGACCCCGTTGCTCCCGCGAAGCGCTCCGAGGCGGCCATGCGCAAGATACAGACCAAGAAGCTTGACGATGGGAGTCCAGCTTCCAGCTTCCGCACGCTGCTGCGCCTTCTCAGCAACATCGTCCGAAACAAATGTCGGACCCCGGGGGCGGCATCGAGCGACATGACCTTTGACGTGACTACATCACCGGACTCCAAACAGCGTAGGGCCTACGAACTGCTGAAGGGTATCACCGTGTAGACAGAAGCGCGTACCTTCCAATCAGCCTATGCCTCTGGATTAACACGGGATGTCGGTTTTTCTGGAAAGGAACTTCAGTCTCGCAGGTCGATCGACTGGAGGTCGGAGCTGATGCGAAGAAGCCCTGCCCCGGGCAGCGCGAAGTAGACTTCCCCCCGACCCGGACGCCGGTCAACGGCGAAGCCGTCCTAGGCCGAGGCCAGCACCTCACGCGCCTTCTCGGGAAGACGCTCGCTCGCATAGAGAACCCGGAAGCGCATGGCTCCCTGGCCGCTTATCCCGTCTGGAACCGTGGACCGAGCGCCGGACAGGCCGGCCGCCACGAGATGCTTATGGCCCGGATGGGCTTCGAGCGGCGAGCTTCCTAGCGCAACCCCGATGACGAGCGCGAGAAACGGAGCGCAGCATCTCATGCCTGTACTCCTTCACCTACCCTGGGAGCTCGCTTCGAACGCGGTGTTATCGTTAACGGCTTTGACGAGGTCTTCCGGGTTAACCATGGGACGAGCGGCATCGCGTTCCAGGATTCTAGTCAGACGCGAAAATACTTTCTAAGAGTCTTCAAATCCAGCGCCATATAACTCATCGACCGCGAGCTCGCCCGAGAGGCTCGCCAGTGCGAGCTTCTCACCAGGACCAGCCGTGAGAGTCGTCCACGCGTCGCCTTCCTTGCGATGGAGAGTCAATCGAGACTCGGCGTGAGAGACGAAGAGTACCTCGCGCAGGCTTCGGAGCGACTTGTAGTGGCGCAACTTGTCACCGCGGTCATACGCTTCGGTCGAAGGACTCGTTACTTCGACGACAAGCACGGGATTCACAACCGCTAGGCCGTCATCCGAAGCGCGCTCCGTAGCGCCGCACACAACGGCAGCGTCGGGATAAGTTGACAGGCCAGTGTCGACGATTCGCACTCGAAGGTCCGAGGTAAACAACCGGCAGCCGGACGGGAGCTGGGGCGCCAACAGGGCGATGACAGCAGCAGCCAGGGCGGCATGATCGGGAGAACCGCCCGCCATTGCGTAGATTTCGCCGTCGAGATACTCATGCCGGACGGTGGCATGGTTCTCGAGCGCGAGATACTCCGCGTAGCTGTAGTGAACCTGCCGCGTAGTTGCTGACATACATCGTTACTGTAGCATCCTGTGAAGTCGAAAACGAGCCGTGAGAGAAGCCGACGAACACCGCCCGGGCAGAGTTACAGCCGACTCTGCCTGTACTCCGTCACCTACCCGACTACGGGAGCTTCGCTTCGAACGCGGTATTCTCGTTAACGGCTCTGACGAGCTCTTCCGGGTTGGTCTTGTCGGGATCGTACTTCGCCCAGGCCAATCCTTTTTCCCAATCGGCTTTGGCCTCTTCGCAACCTTCCACCTTCTCGAGCGCGGCTGTGACCGCCGCGGCGCAGCCCGTTCACGTCATGCCGCTGACTTCGAGCTCGACTTCCTTGGGCTCCTCGGCCCCGAACGCGAGACTCAGGGAAAAAGCCACCAGCGTCACCAGAAACAAGAAAATGCTCTTCTTCATCATAGGTCCTATCATCCTCTCTCCACCCAAGCCACTTGTTCTTTTTCGATCTGACGGATGGCAGCATGCAAGTCACCAAGGCAACACTTGCCCGACGGGTGTTTGACCTCGCAAGAACAATGTCCCGCCTTGACCTCGGCGATGATCCGCTCCACCACGGTGGAGCAACCGGTGGCCACGATTTCCTCTCGGACAGATTCTGTGCTACGTCCAAAGCAATAGCAAAGCGGAACGGGAGACGCCGTCTCCTTCAGACCCACGCGCACGGTAAGCTCGTCCTTGTGGAAATAGGATTCGGCTTCATTGGAGAAGTAGACGACACCGCAGGAGGGGGTGCGGTCGAAAAAAATACGGCTCGTCCGCAAGACGCGCGCGCGCTTCCGGCTTCAACAGGCTCTCCATGGTTTCGCGGAGCACGCTACGCGCTTTCTCGCCGCAGCGCCGGCACAGGCCGTCGGCTGCTAGGGACGGTTCGGGTAGCTTGCAGCAATCGCTCATCGTTTAGGTTAGTTCTAGGTCGTTCTAGGTCCTTCTATGTCCTTTGGTTCTAGCAGCCCGTTGAAAAAGTCGTATCCGGTCGCGATATTTCTCTGAAGACTCATTCGATGACGATGTAAAATTGCATCGCATGTCGATGAAGAAGAAAAAGAAAAGTTGCCAAGAGACTTTATGGATTCCACACGATGCGGTTGCGTCGAGTCCTGGTCATCCTTTTTATGAGGAACTCGAGCGGGTACTTCGAGAGGAAGAGTTTGACTCGTTTGTGGAGTCGAAATGCTCGCCGTATTACGCGAAGAAGCAAGGTCGGCCGAGCATACCGCCGGGTGTGTATTTTCGAATGCTGTTGATCGGCTACTTTGAGCGCATCGATTCAGAGCGCGGGATCTGCTGGCGGTGTTCGGACTCACTGTCTTTGCGCCAGTTTCTTGGCCTTGGAATGGAAGAGCGAACGCCGGACCATTCGTCGCTGTCTCGGATACGGAATCGACTTCCGCTGGAAGTTCACGAATCTGTATTTGGATGGGTGCTAGAAGTTCTAGCGTCGAGAGGGATGATAGATGGCAAGACACTGGGTGTGGACGCGACGACGCTGGAAGCGAATGCGGCGCTTCGGTCAATCGTTCGTCGAGACACGGGGGAAAGCTACGAATCGTATTTGAAGGAGCTTGCGCGCAAGAGTGGTATCGAAGAGCCGAGCCGAGCGGACATTGCAAAGTTGGACAAGAAGCGGCCAAAGAAAGGGTCGAACAAGGAGTGGGTGAATCCGAACGAGCCGGATGCGGAGATCATGAAAATGAAGAGCGGGGGCACGGATATGGCGCACAAAGCCGAGCATGCTGTGGACATGAGCGGGGAAGGTGCGGTAATTGCCGTGACGCTTCACGGAGGCGCGAAGGGTGACACAAAGAGCCTACCGGATACGCTGGAAAAAGCGCAGTCAAATCTGCAAGAGCTCGCGAACAACGCGGAATGTTGTGAACGAATACATGAAGACGCGGGTCGCGAAGTGGTCGGGGACAAGGGCTATCACGGCAACGACATCCTGGTTGAGCTGGTCGAACAAGAATACCGGAGCTACATTTCGGAGCCAGAGCGAGGTGGCCGCAAATGGAAGGACAAACAGGCCGAGCAAGCCGCCACCTACGCGAACCGACGTCGCATTCGCGGGACTCGAGGTAAGCGATTAATACGCCGTCGCGGCGAGTTACTCGAACGACCTTTCGCGCACTACCTCGAAGCGGGAGGCATGCGACGAACGCATTTGCGAAGACACGAAAATATACTCAAGCGCCTCCTCACGCACGTGGCCGGATTCAATCTCGGGATTCTGATGCGCAATCTCATCGGCAAGGCCACGCCGAAGGAATACGCGGAGCTCAACGCCAGTCTGATCGCTGCTTTATTGCGCTTCGTCTCGACCATAGGCGCACGTTTTGCCCCGCTGCAATCCATCGGGCGTCTCAACTTGGCCGTTCCGCCGAATCACATCTTCCTTGAACTTGCCCACCAAACTTTCTCCGTGAGCAGAATCTGGACTTTTTCACCGGGCTGCTAGGAAGCGTCCGGCATCGAGGCCTTGTAGCCGGTGCTGTCCACCGCCTCGATCATCTGTTCGAAGGTCACATGCCCCGGCCCGAACCCTTGCGCCCGCTTGATAAAGAGCAGCCGGGCCGCAGACTCCTCATCGTAGATCCGATAGCCCCCCGCCGTGCGGCGGGCGGGCTTCAGGAGCCCACGTCGCTCGTAATAGCGCAGCGTTTCGCGGTTGACCCCTGCTCGCTCCGCCAGTTCTCCGATAAGAAAGCGCTCGCTTTGTCCCATGCTCGCTCCAATGTTGGGCTAGAGAATGACGACCTTGTATTCGGGTACATAGTTTATGCTACTCGACAACGCCGTGGTCTACGCGCTCTCCGGAGACGAGCACGCGGACGAGGCCGCGCGACAAGCCCTAGTAAAACTCGCCGCCTGGCCTACTTACGTGCACCGGCACATTCTCGACCAGGGGCAGTTCAACCTAATGGCCCATGGGTCTCGCGCTCATCGATCTCGCGCTCGGCTTCGACATGGTTCACGACCGCGTGTCGTCGAACACCTCAACTTGACGGAAACCACCTGGCGGTGGCCTCACGACATTCCGCGACAGTGAAGTTCTAAGCAAGCTTGCGATTCACGAAGGTCGCAACCCAGCAGATGATCGACAGGATGAGCGTTCCCACAACGAGAACCACGGGAAACGCCACGAGGCCCGTAAAAATATAATGAGTACCCAGATCCAAGACCGTTTCGAGACCCGCTGCGAGGTTCACGAGCAACGTCCCCCAAACGAAATACGTGAAATTCGCAAGAACCATCTCCTTGATTCCGCCGAGCTTTTCCGTAGCGAAGCGAATTCCTAGAAAAACCGGGAGGACGAAGTAGAGCCGGGTGACGCTCAGCTCGGACGTTACACCGTTGTCTGCACCGGCCGCTTCAAGTACGAAGCGCAGCCCGATCAGTACCGTCAAGACAATGAGATAGATTCGAGTCCAACCAATGTACTTGCCCAACACTCACCTCCTTAGTAGAATTGCGTGTTCCGACCCAGCGCGCGCGGGCTCGGCGGGGCATAGTTTAACCCAACCGGCAGTGCCCGGACATACCGGGAGCCTGATAATGTGGATTCAAACCTCGTTACGCGGGCGCCACACGCATCCGCTCATCACCCGTCGACGACCAAACGAGCTCACTCGGAAAACGATCCCAACTTTCCTTCAGCACCGGCGCCGGCCCCGCAGGCCACTAAACTATTAATGATGATACGGAACCGATTCGACTCGTATCCCGGCGCCGCCATGGCCAGATAGGCGGGTTTGGTCTCGAAAAGAAGTATAGTAGGTGATGCAGCGAAACAAAATCACGATCGCCTCCACTTTTTGGCGATGTCTCGTAGCCGCGGCAAGTCCGGTCGACAGTCAGGAAGACCTTGCCAAGGCTACCCAGAACCCGATTAGCAATCTAATCAGCCTTCCTTTTCAGAACAACATCAACTTCATTCGCGCCCGTCATCACAGCCAATTGGGAAATGGATAGTGACAACCGGTGGACGGTGTCGTTTGGCGGCGGTGTGGGCAAGATTTTCAGGATTGGAGCTCAACCGTTGAACGGACAAGTCGAGTCAAGCCCATTCTTAGTTGAAACTCTCCACGGCTCATAAATTAGGCGGCCTTCTTCTTCGACACCGTTGATGTCTTCGTCTCGACCTTCAGTTCCCGCTTGAGAGCTTCGCGAAGCTTCGGAAGATGGCGGTAGCCGATCACCCTCCTCAAGCGGGGTTCGATGTCCACGAGGGCTGTCGCCAGCCACCGCTGGCGTTGGCTGGAGTTCTTCCAGTGGTCGACCTTCGCGCAGCGTTCCTCGACGAGAGCATTGACGGATTCAAGGCAGTTCGTCGTCTTGAACGAACGGCCCAGCGCCCCGTACACGCCGAGACGATGCAATGTGAGCGTCTCCTCGATTCCTTCCTCCAAGCTCGCAGCTGCGGATTGGTTCCGCTCCTCCAATTCATCGTGCAGTTGATCGAGGGCCGCGAGGGCCTCTTTATATTCCGGCCTGTTGTAGGCCGACTGCAACCGCTTGCGCAACGACGCCTGCTCGCCCTTGGACAGATAGCTCACGACGTTTTCACGTTTGTGCCACTGGCACCGTTGTATCAGGACCCGCTTTCGGAACGCCTTCTTTACGGCCGCTTTCAGACCCTTGCCGCCATCGATGATCACCAGTAGACCCTGGGAGCTGTCGAGTCCCCGCGCGAGCAGTGAACGCAGGAACGGCGTCAACACCTTCTCGTTCTCCGTGTCCGTCTCCACGAAGCCCAAAAAGCGTTTTTTCCCGGAAAGTGTGATGCCCAGCGCGATGACCATCATTGCGTCGGCGAATGATTTCCCGTCCAGGAACAGCGCCACCACATCTTCGCCGGACAGATCCCGTTCCTGCATCTCCCGAAGTTTCGCTGCGCTCGCTTGTACGAAACCTCGGGACACCGTCGAGCTCGACAGCCCGATAGCGCCTGGTATCGCTTCCGCTGCAGCCTCGTAGTTGCGACACGAGATTCCGTAGAGCACTCGTTTCAGCAGCAGATCATTCACCTCTCCGCCGTCGTTCAGTGCTTCGTAGGAGCGAAGCGGTATCTCTACTCCCTCTTGGCTCCGAACCCGTGGCACACGGATCGGTACCCGCTGGCCGGCAAGCCCTACCGTGCCAGGGTTGGTTCCGTGGCGGCGGCCACGCTCCAGTTCGTCCTTACGAGCGTATCGCTCTCCCGCCAACTCCTTCACTTCGTCGTCGAGCAGCTCGTGAACGTGCATTAACCCAAGCGGGATTAACGAACGGATCATCTCTATTTTGACGTCCACCTCGAGCTCCCCGTACTCCTCGCGCGCCATTACCTCGGGCTTACCCAAACGACGTGACTTCTTGTGTTTCTTGGCTGTACGTAGCAGACTTCCCATCTCGGCTCCTTTCTCTTGCGGCTTGATGTTGTTTTTGCCAACGTCATCAAACCACGGGGTTGGGAGCCGTTTCAATTTCCAACTAAGAATGGCACACTCTCGGCGCCTCCACGAGCGAACCTGAGGCCATCGTCATCGGCGGGGGCTGGCGCATGAACGTCGCCAAGGGACAGCAAACAAACGGTGGCGATGACGCCCTCGCTATAGGCAATGTGGCGAACACCGTCCCGTGTGGCGAACTTCCGCGATGGGAGCTGAAGCAGCTATCGAGCGGGCTCGAGTCACTCCAAGTCCAAACCGATGGCAGCGGGTCGGTGTGGCTCTTCGTGGGTACCGATTCGGGCTTCGAGGCCACGACGAGCGTCTACTACACCTGGGTCGTCGCCACGTTCGAGCCGTTCTAGTGCAGGTGAACAGGCGCCCCGCATTGCACCCGTCGGGCCCATAGGCTACCTTGTACGGTGTTAGGGATCGAAGCGTTTCTGAATTTCGTTCCTGCCACCCTGGCAAAACTGACAGCCAGCATGACGGAGTATTCCAACGTCAGACCTGGGCAGGATTTTAGCGGGTACGAGTAGGCGATGACTCTTGTCGCTCGAAGACCCGAGTTTCGCGAGAGGAGAACGACATGATCTTACGCCGAGCTTTGCTGCTTACGATGCTGGTCACATGGCCGCTCGTCGCGACGGCTCAAAACGAGCCAATCGACGCGCGGGCGAAGAAGATTCTAGAGGAGATGTCCGAACTGCTGACCCAAAGCCCCAGCTATGCGTTCCGAACGGAGCAGACCCTCGACGAGGTCCTCGATTCCGGGCTCAAGGCGCAATTCGCCAGCTCGCGAACCGTCGCGGTGTCCAAGCCCAACCGTGCCGCGGGTCATGTCGACGGCGACCTCTTCTCGGCAACCTTCTGGTACGACGGAAAGACCATGACGGTCCTGGACGAGCGGCACTTTCGCTACGTTCAAGTCGAAGTGCCGGGAACACTCGACGCCGCTCTGGATTTCCTCGCCGAGGAATACGACATCGTCATGCCGCTCGCGGACTTCGCGGGCGATGATGTCTTTGCGGCGCTCACCCAAAGCGCCGTATACATGACCTACCTCGGCATTCATCGGGTAGAAGATACGAAATGTCATCACGTGGCGCTCGCGAACGAGTGGCTCGAGTGGCAGATCTGGGTGGACGCGAACGGCGCGCCTCTGCCTCGCAAGATCCTCATCAACTACATGGACGAGCCGGGAGAGCCGCAGTTCATTGCCGTGTTTCACTCGTGGAATCTGAAACCCGAGCTCTCGGACGAGCTCTTTCGCTTCGACCCACCCGAAGGGGCGGAGCGGATGGAGGCGCGCGGCCTGAAGTCTTTGATCCAGCCGGAGCCTTCGGACGCGGAGGTGAACAAATGAGAGGGACGGCGAAAATCGCACTGCTCCTTCTCTTCGCGAGCCTAACGGCCGAGGATAGCTTGGCCCAGCGGAGGAGCAACCGGTCACGCGGTTCGGTGCGTTACTCGCGGCCGGACGGCAACGTGAGTGGAACGACCCGGCGCGGCGGGACCGTGGACTCGACGCAACGGACCGAAGGAAATCAACGCACCACTGACACGACCGTCACCGGGAGAAGTGGTGAATCCGTGACCGGCTCGCGTGAGGTGACCCGCGACGGAGATACGCTCGAGATCGAGAGAGATGCTCAATCGAGCACCGGCGCGAGCCGGGAGTCCTCGAAAGAGATCGAGTTCGACGACGGTCGGGTTGAGCAAATCGAGCGTGAATCCACAGCCACCGGGCGATTCGGCGAGACGATCGAGCGGGAGTCCGAGGTCGAGCGCGAGGGCTATCGCGCTGCCAGCTTCGAGCGCGAGGTCGAGACCAGTACCGGCCGCGAAGCGGAGATCGAAGGCGTCGCCGGCGCCGGATATTACGGACGGCGCGGTGTCGTCGCCGACGTGGACACAAAGTATCACGGAGATTGGGACGTTGCCGCCGGTCGCAGCCCCTATGGTGGATTCGTGACGCGCCTGCCTGATGGTTACCGACCCTACACTTACCACGGGCGCCAATACTATTACCACGGAAGCGCTTACTACCGGCCCTACGCTTGGCACGGCGCTTCCTACTACTTCATCATGCCTCCGCCTTACGGCGTTTATTACACCACGGTTCCTCTGGGCGCCGTGATGTTCACGCTGGCAGCCACGAGCTACTACTACGCGGACCACGTTTGCTACCAATCGATCAACAGCGGCGGTCAAGTCGGCTACGAAGTGGTACCGGCGCCGGCAGGAGTGAAGACGACATCGCTACCGCCTCAGCGCGCCACGATCACCCTGGGCAACGTCACCTATTCCTACTACAAGAACACGTTCTACCGGCGCGTGGTTCAAGGCGGACAGGCGAGCTATGTCGTCGTGACCGAGCCTGAGGGTCTCACGGTGCTCAGCGCCTTGCCGGCCGAGTTCGAAATCGTGCAGGCATCGAGCGGAGCCTCTTATTTCAGCTATCGGGACACCTACTACCTGCCCTATACCAACGAAGCGCGCCAAGAAGTCTATATCGTCGTGGACGCACCTCCACCACCGCCGAAGACCGCAACAACGACGACTGCGTCCGGAACGAGCGTCGTCGAGCGCTCTCTCTCCATTCCCTCGGGCACCGAACTTTCCGTTCGTCTTGCCAAGGACCTCAGCACCGAGTCGGCAACCACCGGCCAACGCATCACCGGCTATCTGGACGCCGACCTGACCGTAGGTGAGATGCTGGCGGTACCGAAGGGTAGCACGGTGTATGGCGTCGTCACTGAAGTCGAGAAGGCCGGGAGCATGTCGGGAAAGGCCAAGCTCGTCTTGCGCCTCACCGACATCAAAGCCGGCGGTCGTGTTCTGCCGCTCTCGGCCTCACAATATGCCCTCAGGCTGAGACTTTCCAATTCATTGAGAGCTTTCGCTTCTTTGATGCACAGTCGCGCAGATAGAGATTTATCAACGTCTGATACGGAATTCCGAGTTCTTCGGAGAGATCCTTGAAATAGCCGATCGTCGGCTCGTCCACCCGAATGGTGATCTGTTTCTTCAGACGCTTCGCGTAAGGGTTCTTCTTCGCTTTCGAAAAATCATACTCTTTTCTCATTCTTCCAGCCTCTCGAGGTACTGCCGACGCTCATGCTTTGAAGCTCGCCTCGCGCTGATGAGACGAATGATGTCTTCGTCGAGGAAACAATGACAGACGAGCAAAATTCGCAGCGAAGAGCTCAAGCCTAGCAAAACAAATCGCCTCTCGTCCCACGAATGATCGGGATCATCAAGCAGCAGGCCGTTCTCGTCAAGAAAGACCGTTTCGGCCTCATCAAAAGACACGTCATGTTTCTGCTGATTGGAACGAGCCTTCCGTTTGTCCCACGAGAACCGCAGGTCATTCACAACTCGATTGTAACTACAACGTAGTTACAAAGCAAATCGCGTGGATTGGCACTGAGGCCGATAACTAGAATTATCCGGCGATCCACACTGCGCCTTCCCTCTACTTGCGCAGAAGCACTGAGAAGAACCGATGCAAGCGAGCGAGCTCGGCACTTTTCGCGGTGAACATTGAGATGCCACGATTCAGGACTCGCACTGACGATTCTTTTCCGTCCACCGTGAAAGTCAGGACGTCAACTTCGGTGGGATCACCAGCTCCAGGTAAACCGAACTCTCCCACGAGTTTGCCGACCGCTTCCTTCTGGAATGACTCCGCGACGTCCTTCGGAATATCGGCTGCCTCAAATACAATATGAGACCGTGCTGTCGCTTATTCTTCCGCGAACGCGATGTCCCATCGATTCTTGGGATTGTCGAAACGCACCTGCTGCGGCTCGAAGGCTTCCGGATCATATCCTCCACCGAGCCACTCCATCATGCTCGCGTGCTCTTCGTCGGACGGATCCGCGATAATGTGCAGAACGTTCTCGTAACCTCCGATTCCTCCACAATCTTCCGGGGGGCACGCTCTCGAGCCGGCTACGCATTTTGGGTACAGCGTTCTTGGTGCCCGGTCGACCATGTCTTCCAAGGTTACGGCGTGCTGCCAATCGTCACCAAAATCGTAGAGATAGTCAGCTGTCTCGCCTGTTTCCAAGAAGTAATCGGCGATCGCCACCTTCCATCCGGGAATGATACGGGGCTCATCCTCGAACGGTTCGTCGTTCGGGATGCCGATCTCCAAAGTGCCGCCACCTTCTCGCTCTCGGACGCGAAACATATGAAGGTGGTAGTCCAGCCATCCCATCGAATCTTGAATCGCCACATGGAGATCCCAGAAGCTATAACTCTCCGGAACTTGAATCCGGCGCCAGATCGTCGGTTCAATTCCAAGGAGTTTCACCTTGAACTGATACGCTTGGTTCGATTTGCTCATGGTGTTGCACCGCGGCTCACGCCCGGATAACAGTAGCGATGAGCGGTGGCACGGCGAAAGCGTCGCCGAAGTGACCATGCACCGACCAACTGCCTCATTTGCTCATGAAGCCGTGGTGCCGTCCGCACTCGATCGCTTGGTTAGGCGGACCCCCCGTTGACGGCACGCTAAGCCGCAACCTCGACGGTTGCGAAGAAATCAACCTGCCGTTTTGTACGACGGGGAACCACGGTGCGGGTCTGGGGTTTCGGAACGCGAACGCCGTCCTCCCGCAGACCCTGAATGTGCAACTCGATTGCACCTTGGATGCGGCGCATAGTTGTGTCAAGCGTCTTGCCAGTGGCGACACAACCTGGAAGATCGGGAACCGAGGCTCCCCAATCGCTGCCTGGATCCTTGTTGATTCGGACTAGGTATTGAAGTGTTCTCATTTCTCGCCTCGCTTGAGACCGGCCTGGCGTAAAACCGATGCCAACGTGCCCTTTGGCATGTCATCGCCCAGCGCACCGCTGACGGTCACACGGCCCGGCTTTGACGGGTGCTTGAAATGACGATGACTGCCTCGAGTCGTAACCTGGACCCAACCATCGTCCTTCAGCCACCGAATCACCGCGCGGGCCTTCACATTGCCAGTCTACCAGAGGGGAACCCGCCTGCTCGTGAGCGCAATCTCGCAGATGTGGGGCAGCTTGACCGGGTCTCGCTCCCGGACCTGCGACGCAAACATCGAAAACGCATCCACAAATAAGGAGCGCGTTACGCGACTGTCTTGGCGTCACAATAGAGACTTTCTCCTCTGCTCCGTCCAGCCCAACGGTCGAGCACGTGCCAGGCACGTCGCGAAGCTCCAAGCCGATTCTGATCGGATTCAGTCGAGCCCTCTTACGGGCCCGCGAGTCGACTGCGACGACCATGGGTTGTCCCTTCTTGAGGACTCGAAACACGACAGTTTCGGCGCCTTCGGTCGTAGTGCTGACGACGTGCCATTCCCCCCGGCGGTTGATAGAAGCTGGCGCCTGCTTTGAGGGTTACTTTCGGTTCGTGCTCAGTTTCGACGGTCACACCCCCTTTGAGAATGAAGCCAAACTCTCCACTAGGGTGGTAGTGCTTCGCGCCGATCGAGTCCGCGGGTCTCTTGATGAGCCCCATGACAACTTCGCGTTCGTTCGCGTCGGCCACTTCGACTCGCTGCAGCTCGGAAAAACCGCCGCATCCAGTTGTGGGTTGGCCGGCGGGAACTCCAGCGATACCGGTGGCGAAGAGCCCGAGCAAGACCATCGCGTGAATACGATACATCGTAAACCCCCCTTCATCTGACGCCCGCCGAACTAGAATTCTATCGTTTCTGCGTAAAAGGATTTCAACTCATTTACACCGCGGGCGGCGCGACGTAAATAGGTTGAGGTACTGCTGGTCCATCGTGTGTATGTCACCTTGGCTCAAAAGGATACTCCCATTTCGGTTGTGCGCGCCATTCTGTTTAGATTTAGATCGCGCGCGCTCGCTACGTAAACCGACAATGAATGGATCGAGAGACTCAAGAACAACCGCCGCGGCACTGAGTACTTTCAAACCCTACGCTCAAAAAACCGCAAGGCTCACGATGGTGAGCGGCGCGACCGCGCGCTGGCTAGAGCGCGAGGCTCGCCCGGATTCCAAAGACCCAGATCGAATCGCGCCCCTCCAGCGCCGGATGAATCAGGAGTTGAAGATCCGGGGTGACCGCCAATCGCGGGGTCAAGTTCCAGCAGTAGTAGACCTCTGCGGAGTATTGGTCCAGAACCTCTGTCTCGCCCCCCCGCGCGGAGTCAAGTGCCCAACACAGCAATCCGTATCGCGCCTTCTACGGCTGGGCGAAACTTCCGGAGGGGAGGAATCTGGGGGTCGTGGCCGGAATATACCAGGATCCCGATGGCCAACACATGTGGCTGATGGACAGGTGCGGCGGGAACAACTGCGCCGGCGTTGACGTAGACCCGATTCTCAAATTGGACCTGCAAGGGAACCTGGTGACGAGCTTCGGCAAGGGACTCTTCGGGTGGCCCCACGGTTTCTTCGTGGACCACGAAGGAAACCTCTGGGTGACCGAGGGATCGCCGACAGGAGAACGTCGAGGAGAAGCGGGATTCAAACTCGGCAGGGGGGCGCCAGGTCTTCAAGTTGAGCCCGGAGGGAGAGGTATTGATGACCCTGGTCGAAGCGGCCGTCCCCGGGGACGACGAGACGCACTTCAACGGGCCGTCCCATGTGCTGGTCGCCCCCAATAGCGAAATCTGGGTCACGGATGGGCATCGCGGCGGCAATAACCGTCTGGTCAAATTTTCGCAGGATGGGACGTTCATCATGCAGATCGGAGGCGGGGTCGACGCGGCAACCGCTGAGCGCGGTCTGTTCAACGATCCTCATCACCTCGCGATGGATTCCCGAGGCCAGCTCTTCGTTTCCGATCGGGGCAACAATCGGATCCAGATCTTCGACCAGGAGGGGACTTTCATCGGGCTGTGGACACATTTCGGGAGACCGAGCTCGATCGCCTTTGACGACCAAGACAGGATCTATGTGGTCGATGGTACGACATCGTTGACCGGTGCACTGGACACAGAGATCTCGGGCGGCGGGAGCTATGGGTACGACCGGGGCATCTGGATCGGCAGCGCCAAGACCGGTTCGATCGAGACCTTCATTCCAGAGCTTCAACTCTCCGGATTCACCGAGAACGGCCGACCCCTCGGCGTCGATCAGGAGTTCGTCGGGTTGCATCCCGAAGGCAGCATCCTCGTCGGGGAAGTCGCGGGCCGGCGCCTGGTGCATTGGATCCGGGTCAGGAATTAGCCCTGCTTCTCACACGATCCAGACGAGGTCTACTTCGGCCTGGAGGAGGATCTGCGAGAGTGCCTCTCCGAGCAAAGCAAGACATCGCAGCGCGTCAGGCGCGCGGCGAATCGAGCCGCGAGTTGTCATCGCTGTGAAACTGTTTAGATCGCGCGCGCTCGCTACGTAAACCGATAATGGATGGATCGAGAGACTCAAGAAGCACTGAGTATTTTCAAAATCCTACGCTCAAAAAACCGCAGGGCTCACGATGGTGAGCGGCGCGACCGCGCCGTGGCTAGAGCGCGAGCCTCGACCGGATTCCAAAGACCCAGATCGAATCGCGCCCCGTATCAAGCGCCGGATGGATCAGGAGTTGAAGATCCGGGGTGATGGCCAATCGCGGGGTCAAGTTCCAGCGGTAGTAGACTTCTGCGGAGTATTGGTCCCGGAGCCCGGGACTGAGGGTCTTTTCGTTGGGCTCGCCCCAGTTGAGGCCGAGGCCGAGCACGTCTGACGCTGGGACCGGCTGATAGGCGAAGCCCACGCTGACGGACTTTTGCATCAGGCTTCCACCGTCCTTGGCGTAGCCGGCGCGCAGGAAAGGCATCCACTTCTTGCCGAGATAACGCGTGAACGACACGTTGAGGCCCCAACCGCTCGCCTCGTCGGCTTCCTTCCGCTCGTCGGCGTGCCAGAAGGTGAGATGAGCGTTGTCCAGGTATATACGATCCTGCGACCGCGTCCACCCCACTTCGACCGACTTGAAGTACTCGTTCTTGTTGAAGAACGTGTCGAACCCCTCGAAGGGGTTCGTCGGATCCCCGTTGCGATCGGTCAGGCCGCCGATCACGAACACGTTGTCTGTGACCATGGCACCGGCAGAGATCCCGAACGCCGCATCATTCGGCACCGGTATCGTGAGCGTTCCCGTACTGAAGGCGAAGTTTAGAAAGCCGGTCCAAGGGCTCGCGAGTGCATACGAGGTAGTCCGTGGCATCCACAAAGCCGGCAAAGACTGTGGCCCTCCCTTTGGCGAAACGCTGACGCCAGTACAGGTTGGTAACGCGAAACCCCTGGTCGCTGAAGGGCGGTTCGAGGAGACCGGCGTAACCGAGGTTGAACCCGAAAGCGCTCGCGGGAATCTCCGTGTACTCGTGCCGATGCTCGATCTTCCAGATGAACGCCCCGGTATTGCCGGATTCGCGTCCGACGAGGTCCCAGGAGCCGAAGAAGCGCACCATTCCGCTTCCAGTGTGATTTATCAGGATCATGACCCCACTTGAGGGCGTGTTTTTAAGAAACATTCCCCACCCCTTTTTCAGAGACATGACCCCGGCAAAGGGGTGAGTTTTTCAGAAACATGACCCCACTTTTCGGAGTCATGACCCCACCTCTTTGAGGCCGAGCTCGGCTGTGCGAACTTCTTGGAAACAAGGAGGTCGTATTGGCATACAGGGAGCACGGTATGTGGGAAATTATGGATGTTCTGAAACGGCACCACCGGGGGGAGAGCCAGCGACGGATAGCAGCGGCCACCGGTCGTGGCCGGAAGACGATCCGCGCGTATATACGAGAGGCGAAGAAACTAGGCTGGTCGAAGGAGGTCCCGCCGGATGAGGCGCTGGCGTCGCGGGTGGCGCAGCGCCGCCAGCCGGGCCCGAGTTCGAGCGAGGCGTCTGCATCGGAAAAGGCGCTGCGCGGGCATCATGATCGCATCCAGCAATGGGTGGAAGGCTGCGAGGGAGAGAGGGTCCTGAAGCTGACCAAGGTCCATGAGCTATTGACCCGCGAGGGAGTCGACGTTTCTTACAGCTCGGTGTATCGCTACGCGGCGGCGCACTTCGGATGGGCTCGGCCCAAGCTGACGCTGCGCCGGGCGGAGGTTTCACCGGGTGAGCTCGCCGAAGTGATTTTGGTCAACTCGGCAAGATCTACGACCCGGAGTCGGATCGGAATCGATTGGTCTGGGCGTTGCTCGTCACTCTTGGCTTCAGCCGCCACCAGTACGTTCACGTGAGTTTCTCTCAGAAGCTGGACGTCGTCATCGATGGACTGGAAGAGGCGTGGGAGTTTTTTGGCGGTGTGCCTTTGCGGGTCGTCGTCGACAACATGAAGACGGCAGTGGTGAAGTCGGACCGGTATGAGCCTATCTTTCAGCGCACTACGGAGCAGTATGCAGAGCATCGAGGCTTTGTCATCGACCCGGCAGTCGCGCGCCATCCGACGGGCAAGCCGATCGTCGAGAGAGGCGTGCAGTACGTTCGAGAGAGCTTTTTCCGCGGTGAGCAGTGGCTCGACCTGGCTCACGTCCAGCGGGAAGCTCGGCGTTGGTGCATGGAAGTCGCGGGCCGGCGTAGTCGCAACAGTTGCCGAGCCAATAGATCAAGAGCCAGTTTTGCTCGCTGCATTCTGTCAGTGGATGCGCCACGAACGTGGAACCAGCGATCTGACCCTCTACAACTACAGCATCTCCATTCGGGCGTTGCTGAGCCACCTTGGAGAGGATCCGGAAAGGTTTGACGCTCAGAGTTTGCGACAGTTTGTCCTCGAGAACAGTCAGCGGCGGGGGTTGGCAGCAGCGAAAACGTGCACGACGGCTCTTCGCATGTTCCTTCGCTTTCTGATCGCTGAAGGCATCTGCCCTTCTGGCCTGGATGCAGCCATCCCTGTCCTGGCGCATTGGCGTCTTTCATCTCTTCCACGGTACATACAATCGGAAGAGGTGGAACGCGTCATCGCTGCGTGTGATCCGACTTCGCCGGTTGGCATACGAGATCGTTCGATTTTGCTTCTACTCGCACGACTTGGACTTCGGGCGGGCGATATTGTCCAGCTTCGTCTGGGCGATATCGACTGGAAAGGAGCCTGGATTCACGTCTCTGGAAAAGGGCGTCGCCAGACACGACTGGCGCTAACCCAGGAGGTGGGTGACGCGGTTGTCGATTACCTGAAAGAGGGACGGCCGAGGACCGACAACCGATACACTCTTTGTCCGCTCCCGCGCTCCTTTTCGCGCCTTCGCTTCTCACTGTGCCGTGTCCGTCATCGTCGCTCAGGCGATGCGCCGAGCTGGCGTCACTTGTCCAAGCCGAGGTGCAGCTCATGTTCTTCGTCATTCCTTGGCAACCTCCATGTTGCGGCAAGGAGCATCCCTGCAAGACATCGCGACGATCCTTCGACACCGTTCCATCGAGACCACGCAGATCTACGCCAAAGTAGACGTCACGGCTCTGCGCCAGATTGCCCAACCCTGGCCGGAGGTGCAGCCATGTTAGTTCAATCCGTCGAGTCATATCTGGCAGTGCGCCGTACTTGCGGATTCGAGCTCAAGTCCCAAGGCAGTCTTCTACGAAGTTTCGCCATTTTCTCAGACGCGAAAGCCAAACACTACGTTTGCTCTGAAACCGCAATCGAGTGGGCCGGGTTGGTACCATCGATTCCTCAACGCGCCCGCCGGCTGGGTGAAGTGACTCGATTCGCCCGATACGTCCACGCCGAAAACCAACTCCATGAACTGCCGCCGGCTGTTTTTGGCAGCGAGAAACGGCTGCGGCCCGTCCCTTACATCTTGTCCAAGGACGACGTCCGGCGTCTCGTGCAAGCGGCATCGCAGTCGGGTTACCGTACCTTGCGTCGACGGACATACAGCACGCTTTTCGCCCTGCTAGCGTGCACGGGGCTTCGCGTGTCGGAAGCGATTCGGCTGCGCTTCGACGACGTGACTCCGGATGGTCTGATGATTCGATGTTCCAAGTTCCGCAAAAGCCGTCTCGTTCCTTTGCATGAAACTGCACAAGCTGGGCTCGAACGTTATCTAACGCAACGGCGCCCCTATGCACCCTACGATGACCACGTGTTCGTCTCAATACGTAGAAACCGGTTACTTCTGAAGGACGTTGAAAGAGCATTCCGGACTGCCGCTAGCACCGTCGGCCTGCTACGCGGGCCGGACCGTCCTCGGCCTACACCCCATTCGTTGCGCCACACCTTTGCGGTCAGAGCCCTGGAAACCTGTCCGGATGGCCGCGATCGGATCACGAAACACATGCTGGCGCTGTCGACTTATCTCGGTCACAGCAAGGTAGCGGACACATACTGATATCTGGAAGCCACGCCCGACCTGATGAGAAACATCGCAGAGCGTTACGAAAGCTTTGTCACCGGAGGCAAGACATGATTCCGATCGCGCCGCACATCACAGCCTTCTTCCAGCAACGCTTGCCTGTCGAACGCGGCGCCAGCCGCAACACGTGTGACTCCTATGCGTATGCCTTCAAGCTTCTTCTTGAATACGCCAGTGACCGTCTCAGGGTGCCTCCATCGCAGTTGCATCTGGACCAGATCGATGCCCCGTTGGTGGTCGACTTCCTGAATCATCTGGAAACAGCACGTATGAACGGACCGAGTTCAAGAAATGTCCGCTTGGCAGCCATCAAGTCGTTCATGCACTTCATGGAGTATCGTGTACCGTCGGCCTTGGAACAGATCCGGCGCATTATGGCCATTCCGTCAAAGAAAGCCGACACGCGTCTCGTCAAGCATCTCACCATGGATGAGATGCAATCCATCCTGGATGCGCCCAAACCCACTGACTGGCCCGGCATTCGCGATCGCGCCATGCTTCACCTTTGTTTTGCTGGAGGATTACGCGTCTCCGAACTGATTGGGCTGAGACTCGACGAACTCAAGCTTGAACCACACGCCAGTATTCTCGTCCACGGCAAGGGCCGAAGGGAACGTTGTCTGCCCTTGTGGAAGGAAACGACCGCCGCGTTGCGAGGGTGGTTGGTGGTCAGGGGCACGGTCTTGGTGCCGGAACTGTTCCTCAACGCCCGTGGCCAACCCATGACCCGTTCCGGATTCGAATACGTTTTGCGCAAGCACGCCCAGACAGCAGCAAAGCGTTGTCCCACCCTGTCAACGAAGCGCGTGTCCCCTCATGTGTTGAGGCACACCTGTGCGCTCACTGTCTTGCAGGCCACCAACGATCTCCGAAAGGTCTCTCTCTGGCTCGGCCATGCGAACATGCAAACGACGGAAATGTACACGCGTGCGGATCCTTCGATGAAACTGGAAGCGCTTGAATCTATCGTCCCTCCAAAACTGCGTTCCGGTCGTTTCAAAGCGACCGACAAACTGATCGCCTCGCTATGGCCGCACTCTTTTATGCGGAGCGAAAATTTGTAAAACGCTTCTCCGCGGCGACTCTCTGAAAGAGGCTCCGCATAAAAATGGACTCTGCATTAAATCGACACGTCGACGAGTGGATTCCTTTGTTCGATGACCCGATTCTTGCCCAGAGCGCTCTTGACCGTTTGTCCCACAACGCCTACCAAGTCCAGATCGAAGGCGAAAGCTACAGGAAGGGACAACGTCCCGACCTCTTGGCCTCGAAACTCGAAAGTGTCCACCAACCCTGAAAAGGAGTGAATCTTGCGAATCCAACAACCGAAGCGCGAAAACAAGCCCCACCATCGCCCGACAACAGCCTCCCGTGGACCGGCCCATACCTGCGGTACCTCCCTCGGCGACGACATCCGGGCTGTCTCCGGGAGCCCCGCCGCATCGCGGCCGGCGGGATCTCCAGTCGCCCTACGGGCTCCTTCCGATCCCGCCGAGGTCTCTCTCTCATTCAACGTACTCATGCATGTTCATACAGAGGAGCAACGACAGAGATCTATTACAGATCCGAGGAAGTTGCATGATGGGCCGCGTGGGCCTCACCATCTCAAAAGCCGACCCCCAATCGTGTCTACGCCCTGATCGACTCGGAGAGCCGACAGGGTCTCTACCGTTCGGATGACCTGGGCAAGACCTGGCGCTTCGTCTCCGACTACGGCCAGATCATCGCCCGGCCGTTCTATTTCTACCACATCTACGCCAACCCCAACGATGCGGATGACCTTTGGGCTCCGGCGAACAAACTCTACCACTCCCCGGATGGGGGCGAGACCTGGGTGCTCGAGCCTGGCGCCAAGGACGACTTCCAGGACATCTGGGTCGACCCGAACGACTCGAATCGCATGATCGTGACCTGCGATGGCGGGACGCAAGTCACGCTGACCGGCGGCAAGACGTGGTCCAGATTCGACAATCAAACCGGCGTGCAGTTCTATCGCGTCGACACCGACGACCAGTTCCCGTACAACCTCTACGGCAACGCCCAGGACCTCTTGATTTACAAGGCACCGAGCGCGTCGCGCTGGGGCGGCATCCCTCTGCATATGACCGAGTTCGTAGGCAACGGTGAGACGTCGCGGGCGATCCCGCACCCGACGGATCCAGAAATCGTGTACAGCCTGTCGACCGGGGCTTTTTACGGGATGGCGGCTCACTTTACGATCAACAACCTGAAGACCGGGCAGAACGAAGTCCGCTCGATCTGGCCCGAAGCTCTCTTCGGCACACCCGCGACGGAGTTCAAGTATCGGTTCAACTGGCAGGCGCCGTTCCTCGTCTCTCCCCACGATCCGGGCACCATCTACATGGCAGGAAACGTCGTCTTCCGCACCCGGGACGAAGGCATGTCCTGGGAGGTGATAAGCGGAGATCTAACCCGGAACCTCGAGGACAAACTGCAGGTCGCCGGTTCGCCCTGGCTGCCGGAGTACTTCGGCCAGGAGACATTCTCCACCATCCACCGCTTGGTCGAATCTCCGCACGAAGCGGGTTTCCTGTGGGCGGGCAGTGACGACGGCCTGCTCCACCTGAGCCGCGACGGCGGCGAGAGCTGGACCGACGTCACTCCATCGGGTTTGCCGGAACTGTCGGGCATCTATGAAATCGAAGTGTCACCCCACGACCCGGCCACGGTTTACATCGCCATTACTCGCTACCGCAAGGCGGACGACTACTCGCCCTACTTGCTGCGGACCAACGACTACGGCCGGACCTGGGCGCGCATCGACGCCTCATTCCCGAAGGACGAAATCACCCGCACCATCCGCGAGGATCCGGTGCGCCAGGGACTGCTCTTCGCCGGTACCGAGACCGGCATCTTCGTCTCCATTGATGGAGGCGATGACGGCGGGCAGTGGCGACGGCTGAACCTGAACATGCCCCCACTCCCGGTACACGACATCGAGATCAAGAATGCGGACGTGGTCGTTGCGACACATGGCCGCGGCTTCTGGATCCTCGATGACATCAGCCCGCTCAGGCAGTACTCCACGGATCTCGCCGAAAAGACCGCTCACCTGTTCACCCCCGCAAGCCCATACGCGCTTCGGATATAACTGGTGGATGGATTACGGCGGCGGCCCGCCATCCGATAAAAAATATTACTTTGTTCGCAATGCTGAGCCGGGCTACACCTTCTATGAACGCGGCGTGGTGAACGGTGAGAGGAAGCGTGCGTTTATCGATGCCGGCGACGCGCGTCCGTTGGGCGTCCTCCTCTACTACCTGCTGAGCGACGCCGCCGGCGAGGTCAGCCTGTCGATCCTCGATGAACAGGGAAACGAGGTTCGGAACTTTGGCAAGGACGAGATCCCCACCGAGCGCTTTGCCAGCTTCGACGCGCGCGGCTATGGGCAGGACCTGCTCACCGGCGAGCCGAAAGCCACCGTCAGCAAGGGGCTCAACCGCTTCGTTTGGGATATGCGTTATCCGAAGGTCTCTTCGATACCAGGGCTTCCGCCGGTCGTCATCAATCCCATCGCCAAGCCCGGCAATTACCAGGTGCGGCTGATGGTCGACGGCCAGTCCCAGACCCAGCCCTTCGAGCTGAAGATCAACCCGAACGAGAAGTACACCCTCAGTGAAACGGACGAGAAGGGCGCGTTTTGGATGAAGCTCTACGCCAAGGCGGAAGAGGGCGTCCAGGCGGTTCTCGAAGCCCGCGCAGCGACAGGACAAGTCGCGGGCGCGATCGAGGCGGCCAGGGGCGGGGATCAGGATACCGCGACGCTCGAGGCACTGGAATCCCAGGGAGCTATCGTCGACCAGATATGCACCGAGCTCGAGACCAGCATGGTATCGACGGGCACGACCTTGATTCAGATCATCAGCGAGCCGTCCAAGCCTCTGGCCCAGTTGACCATGCTGCACAACATCATGGAAACGACCGAGGGACCGCCAAACCAAGCCCTGCGAGAGGTGTACACGAAGATCGCTGGCGAGATGGACGCCTCGAAGGCAAAATTCGAGACAGCATTGAGCCGAGAGATGGCGCGGTTCGATGAGCTGACCCGCTGACCAAACTGCGCTCGTTCCCCCGTATCGTAGGGGGATTATATACTTGACTAAGCACGCTCTGTTTAGTATACTTCCCTCATGAAGCAAGCACCCGGCAAAGCATACCGACGGGGAATCTCTCTCGACGAACTCTTTGACCTCTGGCCGACCGAGGATGCCGCCCGCCAGTGGTTTGAGTCGCATCTCTGGCCCGATGGCCCGGTCTGCCCGCGCTGCGGCTTATCCGACCGAGCAGGCGCGACCAAGAATGGCAAGCCCATGTCTCACTGGTGCGGAGCCTGCCGACGGCACTTCAGCGTTCGGATGGGAACCGTCATGGAAGAGTCGAAGTTGCCGCTCCGCAAGTGGGCGATCGCGATCTACCTGGAGACGACGAATCTGAAGGGCGTCTCTTCGATGAAAATCCACCGTGATCTCAGCGTTAGCCAGAAGACCGCTTGGTTCATGCTGCACCGCATCCGTGAAGCCTGGAAGCAGGAACTCGGAGATCGTTTCGAGGGGCCGGTCGAAATTGACGAGACGTTTGTGGGTGGCAAGGCTCGCAACATGCACGCGTACAAGCGCAAGCAGGTCATCAAGGGTCGCGGGCCGGTCGGCAAAACTGCCGTCGTGGGCGCGAAGGACCGCGCGACCAACCGCGTGAGCGCCGCCGTAGTCAAGAACGTCGACCAACCGACGCTCCAAGGATTCGTGGCCGAGAACGTCAAGCCTGGCGCGAAGGTGTACACCGACGACCACGGCGGCTACGTCGGCCTGCCGAACCACGAGACGGTCCGCCACTCGGTCGCCGAGTACGTCAACGGCATGGCGCACACGAACGGCATTGAATCCTTTTGGAGCATGCTGAAGCGCGGACACAAAGGCGTCTATCACAAAATGAGCCCGAAGCACTTGCACCGATACATCAACGAATTCGCTGGCCGCCACAACCAGCGCGAGTCAGACACCATCGACCAGATGGCCGCCGTCGCTCGCGGGCTCGGTGGCAAACGGCTTCAGTACAAGGATCTGACAGCATGACAGAAAATGACTTCGACTGGGTGACCAAACGGCTCAACTGCACCGCAGGAATTGCGTTCGCTCAGTTGCGGGCAGGCGCTGAATCCAATGTCGCTGCTAGAAACGAATCAGCTTCCAATGGCGATAGATTCAAAGCCGCCATGAACACCACGTCGAACGGCACGGCGTTTTCCGTCGTCAGGGGAAGAGTACGTGAGCATGGTTACGCCGAGGTAAAATTCACGATCAGCCGGCACAACACCGGCAACGAACAGATAGTGATCGATGGGATTGACATTAGTCTTGGCATAAATAGGCGCAATCAGATCGTCGTCCAGCCGCAGTTGAACGATGAAGGCGAATGCGTACTTACCATCGATGGCGTCGAAACGCCGATCTGGCGCATTCTCTATTTGGCACTGGAGCGGATCTTCTTCCAGCCAGATGCTGTTTGATACTTTTGGAACGATTGAATTTACCGGGTTTTGACTCCCAACTGGTCGAACCAGACGATCTGGACCGGCGATAACCTGCCGATCCTCCGTGGGATGAACTCGGAGTCGGTAGACCTCATCTACCTCGACCCACCGTTCAACTCGAAGGCCAACTATGCCGCTCCGATTGGCAGCAAGGCGGCGGGCGCTGCGTTCAAGGACACGTGGACGCTCTCGGACGTGGACGCCGAGTGGATCAATCTCATCGAAGCGAAGCACCCGGCGCTGTACCGCGTGCTGCTGGCCGCCATGACGAGCAGCGACAAGTCCTATCTGGCGTACATGGCGGCGCGGCTCCTAGAGATGCGGCGCGTGCTGAAACCCACTGGGAGCCTCTATCTCCACTGTGACCCGACCATGAGCCACTACCTCAAGCTCGTCATGGACGCGATCTTCGGGCGGCGAAACTTCCGAAACGAGGTTGTCTGGAAGCGCACGAGCGCTCACGGGGACGCCCGCCGCAAGCTCGCATCAATTCATGATACTGTTCTGTTCTACGCAGCGTCGGATGCAACGATAACCAATCCTGTTTACACCAAGCACGACCCCTTGTACGTGACGAAGTTCTACCGCCACACCGACACACGTGGGCGATACCGCCATGACAACATTATCCGGTCCGCAAGCATGGGTGAGCGTCCCAATCTGGCATACGAATACAAGGGCTATACGCCGCGCTACGGATGGCGTATGGTGCGCGCAAAACTCGAAGCGCTTGATCTTGAGAACAGAATCGAGTGGGGCAAAAGCGGACGACCTTACCTGAAGCGCTACCTTCATGAACAGCGGGGGACGCCGATCACAGACATGATCCTTGACGTGAAGCCGCTCTCGGCTCAATCGGCTGAACGTATTGGTTACCCGACTCAAAAACCCCTCGCGTTACTCGACCGGATTATCAAGGCGAGCTCGAACGCCGGCGACGTCGTGCTTGATCCGTTCTGTGGATGCGCGACGGCCTGCATCGCGGCTCAAGCCAAGAACCGTGAGTGGGTGGGGGTCGACATCTCCTCGAAGGCCGCCGAGCTCGTGCAGCAACGCATGCGCAACGAACTTGGAATGTTCTACCAAGGGGCACACCGAACGGACGTTCCACGGCGAACCGACCTCGGAAAGCTGCCGCGATACAACAGCCCACAGAATCGGATAAGTCTGTACGGCGAGCAGGGCGGCCACTGCGCAGGATGCGCGACCCACTTCGAGCCGCGCCACTTCGACGTAGACCACATAATCGCCCGCGCGAAAGGCGGGACCGACCACATCGAGAATCTTCAACTGCTGTGCGGCTCGTGCAACAGCATCAAAGGCGATCGCGGTATGGAGTACTTGAAGGCCAAACTTTCCATTACCGCTTAGAAACTCTTAAGGAGGAGGTTTGATGTGAACGGCGATTACGATGCGAAGTTAATTGACGTTGAAAAAGGAGAAGACGGATCGACTATTTTCGTTCTTGAGTGTCGCTCTCCTCAATCTGAATCTGGCATTGAAGACCAATCAATGAATTTACGTCTACGACTTGACCGAGAGACTCTTCGAAGATCTTCTCGATTGTGTCTCTTAGGCTTAAAAGAGTTGATAATGGAACGGATCGGTGTGGTTCTTTCGGATCTAGGGAATGAACCTGAGGAGAAGAAAAAGCCATAGGAGGAATTATAACATGAAACGACCAGACTACGAAAATACGACCCCAGAGGACCTTGCCCCCGCCTCAAAGCCCACCGAGAAGCGCAAGCGCGGGCGTCCTGCGCGGCCGGACCCGCCGGTGCCTTACCCGCGCCCGCCGAGCCCGGAGGCGCTGGCTAAGGCGCTACGGCGAAGGCCGGGCCAATAGGGCCTGCTTAGTCAAGTATATAATTCCCTATCGTAGAGCCCATCGAGCCGGGTGTCGTCAATCTGGGACTTTAGCCTCAGAGCTCCTCTACGTCGCGCTCGGGTCCGGAAGTTGGTACGCCTCCTTCGTCGGCTTTAGTGGGCGGAGAAGCCAGTAGGGCCGGCGGGTGCCGTCGGGTGAGACTTCTGCGGCGGGACGGGTCTTTTCTAGCCAGGCGTGATATTGGGCGTGCGCCTTGTCGGTGTCGACGTGAATGTCGCCGTAGCGGTCGTCGGGCTTGGCGCGGCGGACCCGTACCGCCTGGTGCCAGCAGTGCATGCCTGAGATCGGATCGGGTTGGACGCCGAAGGTCAGGTTCTGGTGCACCCCGGCATCGGTCCACCAGATGCGCTGCGTGTCGCCGTCCTTGGACGCGTAGGGCGTCACGCCCTTCTTCTGCTTCAGCGCCCAACGCGACTCTTCGTGGTCCATCGCCACCGTCGCCATCATCTGTTTCTGACCGTTATCCGATAGCTTCCAGCGGCCCATGTGGTGGCTGCACGCCACGACGCCCGGGCGGATGCCTTCCGTCACCCAGGCTTTGACCACGAAGTGGCCGATCCTCGTCTCGACGCGAACGAGGTCGCCCGTTTTGACGCCGAGCTCCTCAGCTTGGCTCGTGTGCATCCAGAGAGGATTGCTGTGCGCGATCTCGTCGAGCCACTTCGCGTTCGCGCTTCGTGTATGGATCTGGACGGGAAGGCGAAAGGTCGAGATGAGAGGGATCTCACCTTCTTCCAGACTCTCCGGATGGATCTGGCTCTTGATGTAATCCGGGACGGCGTGCTCGGCCCACCCCCAATCGGCAAGCGTCGAGGAGTAGAACTCGAGCCGTCCGCTCGGCGTGGGAAAACCCCGCAGGGTGGTGCCGTCCACGTCGATGCCGACGGGGCGGCGTCCTTCGGCGTCTCCCGCCGGCGTTGGCTGGGGCACGATGTTTACGGATGCGGGCTTTTCGGCCCGGGTCAAGACGCGGCCAAGCCCGTCCACGACGACATCCTCGAGCTCTTCGGGAGGCACTTCCTGTTCGTGACGCGCTCCAATGTTCCGCGCAATTTCGTAACACCCGTAGCGTCGCATGTATTGCAGCGGGGTCAGGCCTTCCTCGAGCGCCTGCGCGGGCAGTCCGGGTACGGAGCTTTCGAAAATATGCCCGTAATACTCGTCCACGGTGAGCTTCTCGCCGGGGTTTTTCTTGGACTCGAAGAACCGGCGAATCCCCATCTTGCCGTCGGGGTCGATGCGCCAGGAAAGCTCGATCCAGAACTCGTTCTCCTCCCAGACTTCTCCCGGGTTGGACTCGCGCGTGTCGGCAACGGTTTCGCCCAACCGTTCGCGGGCGGCGCGGAGCACGGGCTGCCGGAAGCCGATCCACTGGGCGTCGTGGGTCTCGTAGGAGTGGACGTCGTGACGCTCGGCGGCGTTTCCCATCGGGAGCACGTAGTCGGCGAAGTAGGCGGTCTCGCTCCACGTCGGCGTGAGGGCTACGTGAAGGCCGACTTTGCTCTCGTCCATCAGCGCTTCGATCCAAGTGAAGCCGTCGGGGTTGGTCCATACGGGGTTGTAGACTCGAGTGAAATAGACGTCGAGCTTTCCGCGGCCTTCTTTCAGGAAGTGCGGCAGAAGAATGGACATCTCGTGGAGCGACAGCGGGAACTCAGTTGGCCAGCTCATGTCGTTCCAGACGCTCGGATGCGGCGGACTGTAGATAGGCTTAGGAACGAACTTGTTCCACGCGTTCGGGAACGTCCCGCCTTCGGTGGCTACCGCTCCCGTGAGCGCGTTCAAGAGAAACAGACACCGCGATACCTGCCAGCCGCCTAGATTTCCCGCGGACGCGCTCCGCCAGGTATGCGTGGAGAGACGGGTCCCGGCGCCCGCTACGATCTCAGCGACCTCTTCCATCACGGCGGCGGAAACGCCTGACTCCTTCTCGGCATAGGTGAAGGTGTACTCACGATAGAGCCCTTCCAGAAATACTTCGAAGCGCTCGAATGTGGGCTCCGCGTCCGGCTTCTCGGCGGCCATGTACTCCTTCCAGTTCCACCAGCGCCGCACGAAATCCCGGTCGTAGCGTCCGTTGCGGATGAGATAGCTCGCGATGGCAAGAAGGATGGCGGCCTCGCTTCCCGGATAGGGTGCGAGCCAGTGGTCCGCGTGGCTGGCGGTGTTCGAGAGTCGCACGTCGAAGACGATGAGCTTGGCGCCGTCGTGGGTGCCTTCGATGATCCGTTGCGCGTGCGGGTTGAAGTAGTGCCCAGCTTCGAGGTGGGCGCTCACGAGGAGGATGACGTCGGCGTTCGCGTGGTCCGGGCTCGGCCGGTCGAGTCCCATCCAGTAGTGGTAGCCGGCGCGGGCTCCCGACGAGCAGATGTTGGTGTGAGAGTTGTGCCCGTCCAGTCCCCATGCCGCCATGACGCGTTCGGTGTAGCCGTCTTCGCCCGGGCGTCCCACGTGATACAGCACTTCGTTTCTGCGTTCCTCGGAGATCGCTTTGCGGATTCGGGCAGCGATGTCGTCGAGCGCGTCGTCCCAGCTCACCGGCTCCCACTGGTTCTCGCCGCGTTTTCCCGTGCGCTTGAGCGGATTCAAAATTCGGTGCGGATCGTAAATTTGGTTGATCGTGGCCGGGCCCTTGGCGCAGTTGCGGCCGCGTGACGCCGGATGCTCTGGGTTGCCTTCGAGCTTGCGTACTTCCATCGTTTCTCGATCGACGTAAGCGAGAAGGCCACAGGCGGACTCGCAGTTGAAACACGTCGTGGGCACGAGCATGTAGTGATGCTCTTTGCGTTCCGGCCAGGCTTTCGCGTCGAGCTCCACCCAGTCGTCCCAACGCTCACGCGGCGGAAACGACACCAGATGGCTGCCACTCGGTCCGGGATAGTCGATCTCGTCTGTCATGTCTTTTCCTATGCCTGGTCCTAAGCCAATGGAACAGCTTGAGCCGCCTGAACGTGTGCATGCTCGTGGGCGAGAAGACCGAAGAGCGCCGCCACCGAAGCCCCGGGACCAAGCCACGGAGCGAGAACACCCACGCCTACAAGAACGACACCGCTCCAGAAAAAGTTTCCGAACCTGCCTCGAGTCATCTCCCACGCGGCGAGGCGTGCATGTGCCGTCACGTGGGCGAGCGTCGCCTCACCCCAAACGAGCAAGAGATGCACGAGCGCGCTGCCCGCGGTCACCCACAGCAGAGGTGCCGTGACGTCTCCTCCAACCAGTGAGAGCGCGGCCGAGCCCGCGAGGAGCGTATGGACCGTGAACGATGCCGGAAGGAGCGGGCTTTGCCAGAGATCGCGGGCTTTCGACTGAGCGAACAAATAGGCGGTATAGACCGCCGTCAAAACGGCCAGAGGAATCCCCGGCGCCATCAACGCGGGCGGAGCTCCCGCTAAGAAGTGCACCGCGAGCACGGCCGAGTAGCCGGCAATGATGAACGCACCCCGCACGAGCCAGCTCTTCCATTGCGGCCTGGTAAAGATCATGTAGAAACGCTCGGGATGTTCGAGGTCGCTGATGAGCAGAGCCCCCGTCACCGCGAGAAAGATGCCGGCCACTATCGGGGTGACCGTTTGCCAGAGAGAGCTCGCGGGCGAAAGCATCCCGAATAGCACGAGGAGCGCGGCGACGAGATAGACGCCGGCGGAGATGCCCTTCGTCCATGTGTAGAGGCTCACGCGCCAGTCCCATGGCGCGCGGTGGGGTACATCGTAGGCGAGGAGCGCTGAGGCTGCGGAGTGGGTGCTCCCGTTCCCCCCGGGATGGCCCGAGACAACCTGGTGCGGCATGCTGCCTTGCTCGCTCCACATGAAGAGGCCCCCGTCGGGCCGTCGCGCGGCGAGAGGATCGAGCGTCGCTTGGTGCGCGCCTTTGTAGAAGAGCTTCGGACCCGTGTCCTTTTCGGGGCGGCGCACCGTCACGGCCTCTCGCCCAACGATACGCGCCACTTTCGAGCTTCCGTCTTCGAGGTCGCCAATCAGGATCGCCTCCGTGGGACAGACGACGACGCAGGCGGGCTCGAGGCCGACGTCGAGCCGGTGCGCGCAGAAGTTGCATTTCTCCGCGGAGTGATCTTCCGGATTGATGAAGATGGCGTCGTAAGGACAAGCGGCGATGCAGGCTTTACAGCCAATGCAGATGCTCTTGTCGAAGTCCACGATGCCATCGTCGCGCTGGTACATCGCGGCGGTGGGACAGGCGAACGTACATGGCGGCTCCGCACACTGATTGCATCGCGTGACTTGGATGTTTCGCCGCACGTCGGGAAAGCTCCCCACTTCGACGTACTTGACGTAGGTCCGGTTCACCGACAGAGGAACGAGGTTCTCCGACTTGCAGGCCGTGCTGCACGCGTGGCATCCGATGCAGCGGGTTTGATCGATGACCTTGGCCCACTTCACGAGGTTTCGTCCCCCTTCTCATAGTGCTTGGGGCACGCGGTGACGAAGTACTGAACGCCAGCGATGCCGAGTGCCTCTTTGATGCGCATCTCGCTCGGTCTCTCCTCCTGGTTGGAATCGTCCATCCGGATACGCCCGCCGCTCGCGCCGCAGCAGAACGTGTTCGCAAAAAAAAGCGGCATATCGATCAGCTCGACGCCGCGAGCATGGAGCACATGCCGGGGAGCTTCCGTCTCGCGGTTGTAGCGGCCGAGGTGGCAGGGGTCATGATACGTCACTTTGTAGCCGAGCTTCCCGGAAAATCCCAACTTCCCGCCCGCAATGAGCTTCGAGAGAAGGCCTGTGTGGGGGTCGGTCGTGAAGAATCGCGAACTTCGCCCGCTTCAGCGTTTCCAAGTTGCCTTGGTAGAGATAGTCCTCCAAGCAAAGATCGGCTTTGACCTCACTGAAGAGGCGTTCTTCAGCTCCTCGGACCGAGCTCAGCTCGGATTTGGATATAGAAACGAGAGACCCTAGGAGCGGGATGGAGTCTCGTCCGACGGGCGCGGTGCGGTGGTCGGCTTTTTCTTCACGTAGTCGAGCGCGTGGTCGAGTGCCTGCTTCGTCGATTCGAGGATGGTGGCGTGCGCGACGAACACGTTCTCGGGGCCGAGCACATCGATCAAATGGACGCGGTGCAGGAGCTGCTCCACTTCGGGGGTCGCGCCCGAGATGATGAGGAGCTTGTCCTGACGTTTCATCGCCGCGCTCACGTTCGCGAGCGCGAGTAGCGTAGTGGAATCGAGGGCGGCCGTCCGCTTGAGCCGCAGGATCACTGCCTGTACTTCGGGGCGGGAGGCCACCTTCAGGCACTTGCCTTCGAGATAGTCGGCGGCGCCGAAAAACAGAGGGCCTTCCACGTGGACAATCGCCACTTCCGGGCACGGGCGTTCATCTGCATCCGTCACCTCGCTAAACCCTTTATTCCCGTCGTACACGAGCTCCACGACACGGGGCATCCGTGCTCTTCTGACAAACAGTGCGAGGGACACGCCCACGCCAACGTAAATGGCATCGGCAAGTGGCAGCAGGAGTGCCGAGGCAAATGTCGCGACGAACGCAAGGGCGTCGGAGCGTGTTGCGGTGAGGGCCAGCTTGACGTGTTCCCAGCGGATCATCCTGGCGGCGATGATGAGGAGAATCCCGGCCAGCGAGGCCACAGGTATGTATTGGGTGATGGGGCCGAGAGCAAAGACGAGCCCGGCGAGCAAGACGCCCGAGAAGACGTGCGCTTTCTTGCTCACGGCGCCCGCCTGGTACATGAGGGCGCTTCGAGTCAGCGAACCCGATACTGGGATCCCGCTAAAAAATGCCACGACGATCTTGGCGACACCTTGCCCGATGAATTCCCGATTGGTGTCGATGCGATCACCGGAAAAACTCGCGACAGACTTCGCGCTCGCAAAAGCTTCGGCGAGGCCGATGAGCGACAGAGCAATCGCGCCGGGCGCGAGAGTCTGGACGAGATCCCAGCTGAACGCCGGCATGCTCAGCGGTGGCAGCGAGCCGGGAATCTTACCCACGACACGGACGCCCGCCTCGTCCAGTCCGAAAAAGGCCACCGCGCCCGCTGCACCGAGTATCGCCAATAAGTAAGCGGGAAGAAGCGGAGCTCCCGCAGGCGTTTTCGGGCTTATCTTGATAAAAAATAGAGCCACAAAGAACGTCCCCACTCCGAGAGCGAGGACGGTTGGGTTCGTGTCCGCAATGCCCGAGACCACGTAGCGGACCTGGCCGATGACCGAGACGCTCCCCTTCGCCGGTAGTCCGAGAAGATTAGGGACCTGGTTGGCAAGGATGAGAACGCCAGCGCCGCTGGTGAAGCCGAGGAGCACAGAGCTGGAAACAAGCTGGGTAAGGTTTCCGAGCCCGAGAAGCCCCAGAGTGAGCTGGAAGAGCCCAGCGAGGAGTGTTATCAAGAACACGAGCGCCATGAAGTCTTCGCGTCCCGCATAGACCGCAAGAGCGCTCGCAGCGACGATGGAGCTCGCGTTCGTAGGTCCCGTTTGGAGGTGACGCGACGAGCCCGCGAGCGACCCCACGATCGAGGCCACCATGAAAGCGTAGAGCCCGTATTGGGGCGCCACGCCGGCGAGGAGCGCGTAGGCCATGCATTGCGGCAAAGCAACGAAAGCAACGGTCAGCCCAGCTAGAAGATCTTTCTGCAACACGCGACCAATCAGTCCTTGAAGTCCTAGTTGCTCGAGCCGCGTTTCTTCATCTTCCCGAAGAAGTTCCTGTAGTCGAGCTCAGCGTCGCGGGCCGCGTGGATGTGCTCTTTGTGTTGCAATCTATGGTCTCGCTCCATCTTTCCTGCATTTTTTACCACAAAACGCCCCGGCGCCGTTCGTGGGCCGCCAGTGCTTGAGGCGCGACGTCGACAACATCGCCTCGTGATCAAGCTCGGCGGCTGCGTATTCGTGGACTTAGGGTGGTGATGCGCGTCACGGCGCTTGGGGCGGAAAGAATGTCATCGCTAGCCACACCGCGACCATGGCCGGTTTCTCCAGGCCTTCGACCTCGATGCGATTCTCCGACTTCGAAAGAAAGCGACCGCCCCCGCGATCCTCGATGTTGAGCACGCGGTAGTGGTTCCGTATGCGGCTCCCCACCGGTACCGGCGCCATGAGGCGAACGCGGTCGAGCCCGTAGTTGAGGGTGTAGAGCGCTCCGGGTGGGTTCGGGGTGCCGGCGGTCGAGCGCATGAAGTATGTGAGCATGGAAAGGGTCCAGAATCCAAAGGCGATGGTACCGTCCCAGGACCCTTCGCGTTTCGCTCTCTCGGGATCGATATGCATCCAGTCCGGATCGAGCGTCACTTTGGCAAAGCCGTCCATGGAGGCCTGTTCGACTAGAAGCCACTCCGAGACTTTCGTATCCCGGCCGTGGTAATCCCACAGCGCTTCGATGATCTCTCGCAATGATTTGGCCATGTCCGCGCTCGTATAGCACGGTTCTTGTTTTTACGTCAAAGGACGGTGGGACTATCTCTAACACCACTCAAACGGAGCTGTGCCGCTTCCGGGAACCGCCGACGGGGGCGCGGACGATTCAATCCTGGCAAATCGTTTTTCGTCGGCTCCTGTTCGTCTGTCCTGGTAAACTTTCGCTGGCGATATACTTGACGCCATGACGGTACCCGAAGATGCGTAAGTGGATATGCTGACGCTCGAAGCGAGCATCCGGCTGGGAGCCTTCGCGGGCGTGTTCGGCCTGATGGCTCTGTGGGAGGTCGCTGCACCACGGCGTCGGCTTCAGGTCGGGAAGCGAAGATGGGTCGGCAACCTCGCGCTCACGAGCTTCAACACGGTGCTCCTGCGGGTCGCGGTGCCCCTCGGCGCCTACGGCGCGGCCGAAGTCGCGGCCGAACGGGGTTGGGGGTTGTTAAACCTCGTGGAAGCTCCGGCGCTGGTCGAGGTCGCCATTGCCGTCCTGCTGCTCGACCTCACCATCTACTTGCAGCACCGGGTATTCCACGCCGTCCCGGTCCTGTGGCGGTTTCACAAGGTTCATCACGCCGACAACGACATCGATGTCACCACGGGTTTGCGCTTTCACCCGGTCAGCATGGTGCTGTCGATGGGGGTAAAGATGGGAGCCACGATTGCGCTCGGCGCCAGCCCGCTTGCGGTGCTGATCGGCGAGACGGCGCTGAACCTCACCGCGATGCTCAACCACGCCAACATCCGCCTGCCGTTGGGGGTGGACCGCGTGCTTCGGTGGTTCCTCGTGACGCCCGACATGCACCGGGTGCACCATTCGGTGGGCCTGGACGAGCACCAGAACAATTTCGGATTCAATTTCCCGTGGTGGGACCGGCTGCTCGGCACGTACCGCAGCCAACCCGCTGCAGGTCACGAGGAGATGACGATCGGCCTGGACCAATACCAAACCCAACCCCGGCAGAGCTTGTTCTGGATGTTCGCCCTGCCGTTCCGCAAGGCCGACTCGGGCAAGACTACCGCGACCTGACCTTCAGGTGTCGGAGCTTTACCGGACGACCAGCGAGATCGGCAACGTTGCGGCTTCCTCCGACACGCCGTTGACCAGACCCCGCTGGTACTCGAAAGAATTCAGAGACTGAGCTCGCTCCGCTATTTCGCCATTTTCAGGTCGTGTTGGTCTCCTTGTCGAGCGTGCCCATGATCACAGCGTGATGTCCAGCGTGGGTATCCGCCGTTTCTGCGTCAATCTCGAGCACGTGGAACGACTCCTTCATTGCAAGCGCCCACTTCTCACCCCGCTTGACGCAACCTTTGGAGCATGCGATGTGGGAGACCCCGCCAAACGGCGCGCTATTTCGCCGCGAGCGATATACGAAGAATCTCCCTGTCGTTCCGGGCCACGATGTGCCGGTTCGCGTAGGCCGGGTGGGACCAGTTGACGGCGCCGAGCTCCCGACGCCGGCCGGGATCGGACGTCGGCTCGATGAGCTGGGTACGGCTCGTTTCCTGGAAACCCTCGGGCGTGAATCTCCCGATGATGAGCTCACCGCGATCGTTGTTGATGAAATAGCGATCGCCGTTGCGCACGAAGATGGCGGCGGCCCATCGCGCCTTCTCCTTCGTGATCTGAAGGCTCTCCCACACCCGTTTTCCCGTGGCCACTTCGAGAGCGCGAGCCTGACCGTAGCTGTCGATGCCGTATAGATAGTCGCCTTCGATGACGGCGGTGTTGATGAGGGTGTGAATCTTGTCGGTTACGATCTCGCTCTGACTCGAGCTGCTCCAAATGATCTCGGCGCCCGGTCGTCTCGTGTCGAGCTTTAGCATGTGGGCGCCGTCATAGAACGTCGAGACGAACAAATGCGAACCACTCAGGACCGGTGTCGACACCGTCATCCCGCTACGCACTTTGAACGGTACTTCCCAGTAGATCTCGCCCGTTTCCGGATTGAGGGAGCTCACCGCCCGAGGATGCCAAATGATGAGCTGGCGCACGCCTCCGATCTCGAAAATGATGGGCTGTGTGTAGCCGGGCTCGTAGTCCGAGGACAATGCTCGCCAGATTTCCTTGCCGGTGCGCTTGTCGAACGCCATGACTTTCGCATCGGCTCGCCACCGGCGAGACAGATGACCAGGTCCCATCTACGAGCGGCGCTCCCGTCGTGCCCCACGTGGGAACGCTCAGGCCGTAATCCTCGACGAAATCTTTTTGCCAAACGATTTCACCGCTCCCAACGTCCAGGACGACGAGATGTCCCGTGGCGCCGTACGCGAAGACGAGGTCTTCGTCGACAGTGGGCGTGGCCCGCGGCCCGATAGCGTAGACCCGCATCATGCTCCCGTAGTCGACTTCCCATTGCTGCTCCCAGAGGATCGTTCCCGTTTCTTCGTCGAGAGCGAGGATGCGCTCGAAGCCGCGATGTCCCTGCGCTTTACGGAAGTCCGTGACGAAGACGCGCCCGTTCGCGACCGAGGGTCCGGTGAAGCCGCTTCCGATCGGTGTACGCCAGACCACATCCAGCCCGTCGGCAGGAAACGTATCCAGGATGCCGGTCTCGTTCCAAACACCGAGGCGCCCGCGTCCGCGCCATTGGGGCCAATCCTCGGCGTAGGTGACTTGGGTGGTGAGACAGGACAGAACAAGCAGCAAACGAAATCTCATGATTGCAGACTACGCAATGAGTCTCGAGACTACAAACGGACTCACCTATCAGCATCCTCCTGGCTCCACTCCCCGAACCTGCTCAAAACCGATCAAGCCCCTTTCTTGAAGGAGCCCCGAGTGTGATTGAATGGTTCTTATCATCGAAGGAGAACGTCATGAAATGGATTGCATGGATTTGTCCGGCGCTTCTAATAGCGTGGACCGCGGAGGGGCAAGAGCGCCTCGCTATCGTCGGCGCTACCATCATCGACGGTAACGGCGGTGCGCCGATCACGAATGGAACCATCCTTATCGACGGAGACCGGATTACGGCCGTCGGCTCTCGTAGCGACACCGCCGTCCCCTCCGATGCGCGCGTGATCGATGGGAGCAGCAAGTTCGTTACACCCGGCTTCATCGACACCAATGTCCACCTCTCGCTCTATGGGGGCCACTCGCCGGAGCGCTACGAGACTCTCGTCCGCTACCACAACCGCCAGGAAGACGTCGTTCTCGAGGCCTCGCAACTCCATCTCAAAGTCGGGGTCACCACGGTTCGCGATAGCTACGGTGTTCTGCCTCCTCTCATCAACGTGCGCGACAAAATCGCCCGCGGGGACGAGGTCGGCGCACGCATGCTCGTCGCGGGCAACATCGTCGGCTGGGGCGGACCGTTCTCGATGAGCTTCAGCCTCATCCGGGAAAGCGGGCTTACGGTCTTTCAGGAGCAGATGAACGACCTCGTCGCCCAAGGTGCCGGAGAAGAGCTCATGGACATGACGCCCTCAGAGCTTCGAAGCGCGATCAATGCCTATCTCGACAAGGGCGTCGACTTCATCAAGTTCGGCGGCACCGGGCATTCCTCGATGCCCACCTTCATCGGCTTCTCGCAGGAAGCGCAGACGGTGATGGTGGAAGAGGCTCACAAGCGCGGGAAGATCGCCGAGACCCACTCGACGAACATCGAGGGCCTTCGTCTTTCCATCGAAGCCGGCGTCGATCTCGTGCAGCATCCCGAGATCCTCGAACCGCGCGCGATGCCGGAGGAAATCGTCGCGCTCTTCGAGAGGCGCGGCGTCTTGTGCTCGATGCTCGTCAACACCATGACCGGTCCCGCTTGGAAGAAGCATCTCGAAGACCGCGGCGCCGAGCAACAAAAGCAGGAGGAGAATCCGGAAGCGCTCACGGGACATCAAGGGAAAGCTGAAACGAGGCCGCGGACGTCCGCGGAGCTTCGGCGCCAAGCAAGGGCTCTCGGTGAGCTGCTCGAGACGCGGCGCAAAAACGCCATCAAGCTCATCGAAGGCGGCTGCCGCGTCACGCTCGGGACGGACAACTACCGCTCCGCGGCGCCGGAATTTGCGCGAGCGCCGAAACCGGACTGGCAGGACCCCGGCTCAGGAACCATCTACGCCATCGAGGGCCTCATCGAGCTCGGAATGACGCCTGGACAAGCGATCGTCGCCGCGACGCGCAATGGCGCCATGGCGGCCGGGATGCTGGAGGAGCTAGGCACACTCGAGAAGGGCAAAATGGCCGACTTGCTCGTTCTCGATGCGAGCCCCCTCAAGGACATCACGAACATTCGAAAGCTACGCCACGTCATCCGCAGCGGCCGGCTCGTCGCGATCGAAGCACTCCCAACCAAGCCGGTGTATTATCGCTCCGAGTGACGGTCTAGTTTTTCCGGAGGTATCCGATGCACCAATCAATGTTGCTTCTCCTCGCAACGTCTTTGCTCAGCGTGGCACAGCAGGAAGCGCCAGAGCCACAGAGTCCGAAAGCCCCCGCCGAGGACCAGCTCTCGAGCTCGTCTCATAGCGTTCGCATCGGCGGAGCCGACGTGAGCTACACGGCAACAGCAGGCCGGCTCGTGCTTCGCAAAGAGGATAATGAGCCGAAGGCACATATGTTCTTCGTGGCCTATACGCGCGACGGACAGACGGACCTCGCGTCCCGGCCGATCACCTTTGCCTATAACGGTGGCCCCGGCTCGGCCACCATCTGGCTTCACATGGGCGTCCTCGGGCCGAAGCGCGTCGACATGGGATCTGAAGGGTTCCAACCAGCACCTCCCTACCGCCTCGTCGACAACGAGCACTCGCTTCTCGACGTCACCGACATCGTGGCGATCGACGCGATCTCGACCGGCTTCAGCCGCGCCGCCGAAGGTGAAGACCCCAAACAGTTCCACGGAGTTCGGCAAGACATCGAAGCGTTCTCTGAGTTCATCCGCCTCTACATCACGAAGTTCGGACGCTGGTCATCGCCGAAATACCTCCTCGGCGAAAGCTACGGCACCGTGCGCTCGGCAGGTGTCGGCGCCCATCTTCAGTCACGCCACGGCATCGAGCTCAACGGGATCGTCCTCGTTTCTTCTGTGATCGACTTCAGCACGCTTCGGGGCGGCGCCGCGAACGATCTGCAATTTCCTGGATTTCTCCCGACCTATACGGTGACGGCCTGGTATCACAAGAAGCTCCCGGCAGACTTGCAGGCCGATTTCGACAAAGCGGTCCGCGAGGCTCGCGATTTCGCCTATGGCGAATATCTCGTGGCGCTCAACAAAGGGAATCGACTCACGACCCAGGAGTGGGACGACATGGCCCGGAAGGTGGCCCGCTATACCGGATTGTCATCGGACTACATCCAGCAAGCGAATTTGCGCATCAGCCCCGCCCGCTTCCGCAAAGAGCTCTTGCGGGAGCAACGCCTGGTGGTAGGACGCCTCGACAGCCGCTTCACCGCCACCGATCGCGACGCCGCGGGCGAGCGGCAGGAATTCGATCCGTCGAACACTGCGCTCCAGGGAGCCTATACCGCTGTTTTCAACAACTATGTGCGGAGCGAGCTCGGGTGGGAGAGCGCCGACCAGTACTTCACGAGCGGTAACGTCCGGCCGTGGGACTACGGCGAGTTCCAGAACCGCTATCTCAACCTGCTGGAAGAGCTGCGCCAAACGATGGCGCGCAATCCTTATCTGCGCGTGTTCATCACCAACGGTTATTACGACATGGCAACGCCTTTCGCCGCCACGGAGTGGACCTTCGACCACCTGGGCTACGAGCCGAGCTATCGCGAACGGGTGAGCATGGGCTACTACGAAGCGGGTCACATGATGTACATCCACCCCGAGATGCTGCGGAAGTTCAAGGAGGATGTCGCGAGCTTCATCGAGAGCTCGCGCAGCTCGATGGAGGCGCCGACTAGCCAGCCCTAGGCTTTCGAGAGCGCTTTGCGGACCCTAACCCAGCTAGCGCTTGAGCGGCGGTAGTAGTAGTGTGTTCCCGCATCCAAGCTATAGATCTTCGCCTTGACGATGAAGTCATGCTCGGACGTCGCCCGCAGCCAACCCGTCGTCACCGAGTCCGCGAACTCCATGGACGTCGCGACCTCGAATCGGGCGACCCCTTCCGCGCCGGGGAGATCGCCATCGACCCACGTATCACCCGTGGTGAGCCGGGATTGAAGGATGACGCTCTCGGTCGTGACCTCACCTGCAATCTCACCTTGACCATTGGTGATCGGGGTCGATTCTTCGCGAGCGCAGGCTCCCGCCAGAAAAGCCATGGATGCTAACGCGGCAATGCCCCACTTCATCAACGTACCTCCTGAAACCGCCTGGATTGTACGCCATGAGTAGAGGGACGACGACTGCCAAGGGGCAACATCCCGTCGGCCAGTGGGCGTGCGGAGGCACCAAGAGCTCGAGCGTCTTGTCCCTACCAACGAGTGAAGCCCTCAGTCTTCGAGAAAGCGGCGGGCCACATCGAGCTCCGGACGGCTGCCACGCGCCTCATCGCACATCGCCACGAGGGCGCCGAAATACTCTCGTGCCTTTTTGCTGTCTCCCATATCCCGCGCAGCTATACCTGCCCCGTAGAGACTGTTGAATCGATTCGGCGCAACGGCGAGAGTCGACTCGAAAGCGGCGAGGCCTTCGGCAGGTCGCCCCATCGCAACGAGAAGCTCGCCGAGCTGCTCCCGGGCAGGCAATACCGGGCCCGGCGTGACCGGATCTTTCTCCGTCGATTCCTCGAGCTCGACCGCCGATTCGAGCAGACGAAGCGCTGTGTCGGAGTGCCCGTCCGCTTGGGCTAGCCACGCGGCTGCCTCTCGGCGGAGCACCTCGATCTGACGAGACCAGTCGGCATTGTTTGTCCGATCGCGTAGCGATTGGAGCTCAGCAACGTGTCCGCGCGCGTCGGCCAGCTCCATGGTTCGCGCCGAGCCCATCGCGCGCGCGAACACGGTAAGTGCGCTTGCAACCGGAAATCATTGGTGAGTGTCTGGAGAAGGGTCGCGAAAGTCGTTTACCAGACGGCGAAGTGCGCTTTCCCAGAGCGATGGGAAAGTCCGAAAGGTGTCTAGAACGGTCCGGGGAGCGACGAATCGTCTTCGGCGTGCACGGAGCGGACCGGCGAGGTCACGATAGGTCCCTCTTTGCCGTAAATTTCCATCCGCATCCCGAGCCCGATCCAGCGTGTCTTGAGCATACAGCCGCCGTAGCTGGATCCACAGAGGTTGGCTTCAGCAGGCTCGGCAAAAAACTGTCCACCCTGAACAATGACTTTCGCCTCCCAGGGACTGAGGATGGTCAATTGGTAGAGGGTGTTGTGCGTCTGCACCCTCAACCGCGTGAGAGGTTCCAGCTGGCTCAAGTCCATCCCTTCACTACCGTCGGCCTCCTCGCGAAAGCCGTCGAGCGTGCAACGGCGCGGGAGCCAGTGCTGGTCGCTCTCCGCCGGAGCGCTGTTCTCGCTACCTTTCCGGCGGTAGCTCGATCCTGGACCCACGTGTGTGCTCATAGCTCGTGATGGGCGAGGCCTTCACCGACGCCCTTCAGCCTAGTATCTACCTTTCGCCTCGTGTGTTCAACTGTCTCGATCACTCGCTATGCTGCAAGACGCGTATCCCGAGATTCGCGTTGGCGGGCGCGCATGCTAATGAGGAAGACTACGCGGCACGCGGAGGGGCGCTTCGCGCACGAGCGCAGCAGGAGAGCTATGAGCAAGAGTGTATTTCTGGCAGGATTCGTTATTCTGACCGTCGTCTCCGTATGGGCACAGACAGGTCGTCGGCAATTCACACCCGAGCAACGGGCCGCGTTCGCTGCCCGGCGCGCAGAGCAAATGAAGGCGCCTCGGCCCATTGATGCTCTCGACAGCGTATGGATGGAAGAGCTCACGTGGATGGAGATCCGAGACGAGATTCGTGACGGCAAGACCACGGCAGTCATTCTTACGGGAGGCGTCGAGTCGAACGGACCTCATCTGGCAACGGGCAAGCACAACTATGCGCTGAAGATCGTCGGCGAGCCTATCGCACGCCGCCTCGGAAACGCTCTGATCGCACCGATCGTCAGCCTCGAGCCCGGGCGTCCCGAGGGCGAGTTCGTGGCACCGGGAAGCGTGGTCCTTTCGCGTGACACCTACAAGGCCGTGCTGAACGACATGGCGCTCAGCCTCAAAACGATGGGATTCGAAAACGTCGTCTTCCTGGGAGATAGCGGTGGGAATCAAAGACCGATGAAGGAAGTGGCCGAATCCCTCAACGAGAAGCTTAGCGGAGAGCCGGCGCGGTTTCACTACGTTGCCGAATATTACGACTATGCCTCGGTACGCCGCTTCATTCAGGAGAACGGCGTTCCCGAACAGATGGAGTTTGACGCAAGCTCGGGCTCCGACGGCATCCACGAGGAGTACAGCATTGACGCCATCATGATGCTCTACGACCCGGAAACCGTACGGCTGGAACAGCGGATCAAGGCGGACCGCGCGACGATCAACGGGGTGAGCTTGCTGCCGCTAGAGAAAACTCTCGAAATGGGCCGCAAGATCGTCGAGCTGCGAACGGAATCGACGGTCCGCGCTATCGAAAAGACGATTCGCGACACCGACAACTAACATAGCAGGATCGCATCGAACGGGCTCACCGGGTATAGGGTGCTGGTTTCGGACACTCTTGGGCACAATCCTCGAACCTCGTCCCACTCGGTGTTGGAATCCTCCCACTTTGATCGTCTAAAAAGTAGAGGTGCGGAGCGGGGCCATTCGATTCTACGGTTGGGGGGTGGCCTCACTCCGACCCTCGTTTGAGGTGATCGGGAATCTCTGGGTCTAGGGCGACGCGAGCACCGACGGCCCGAAGTTCGACTCTCAGCCACAAGTTCTCATTCCGCAGGGACTGCTCCTGATCGTTGCATCCTGTGATTAGGCCAGCATCGTCGTGCAGCCCTGCGCGTCTCCTCGCGAGAATCAACCCTTGTGAATGGTCGGGCCGACGAGACTCGAGCTCGCGACCTTCGGCGTGAAAATTGCGACGGGATGCGAAAGCATGCGAAAAGAAACTCCGTCAATCCTGGACTAGCTCGACCAGCGTTCGTTTAATTTCTACGGCTCCGGTTTTCACACGCGACTTTTGACCTCATCGGCGAGATTTCGGATCGTCCTTCCTCCGCAATCTCAAACCGGGAGAACGCGCGTAAGTCTCTGATTTCACACGCGGACGGATTTTGATGAGGCACAGCTAATAGATCCGGCGATAAGCGACTACCGCAAAACGATCGAACTAGGACCGGATTCGTGAAGCTTCCGCACCTGTCGTTCATCATTATTCATCGGTGCGGGAACTGCGGGCTCGTGCGCCCCGGCGACGACGAAAGAAAGCGAGTCTTCGCGCTCGAAGAGGCCGACCAAGGCCTACGAGAGCATGATGAGCGGGGCCGCGCGCTTCCGCGTCGTCCTCGACGTCGCGACATGATGGGCCAAATCAGAACTCTCGCAGCAATCTCCCCGCACCGGCCAAAGCCCCTTCGAACCCGTTCTCCCGTAACGCGTACCAAAAAGTCACCGCGTTGATCCCTAAAATCGGAATACCAACAACAGGTTCCAACTTCTCGGTAACGTCAATCAAGCTCATGTTCGTTCCACATTGAACGACTGCATCCAGTTTGTTCTCATCATTCCCGAGCAATTCCAGAATAGCCTTTTCCTTGGCCCAGTCCGGAACGTGCGCGATATGGAGGGCGTTCGCGCAGGAAAAACCGACACTCGAAACCACCTCAAAACCCAATTCCTCGAACGTCTGCGCTGCGGACTCGTTTCCTTTCTTATCGAAGGGTGTCATGATGCCAATTCTCTTCGCTCCATATTTAGCGAGAGCTGCTTGAATCGCGTCATGCCAGGTGGCCCAGGACAGATCGGCGTAAGCCTCAATGTCGGCCATTGACGCTCTTATTTCTTTAATACCCCCGATGATGTGTGAAGTGGACCCCATTTTTTAGACCAGGGGTTAAGGTGGTAAAACAAGCCTGCTCAATAAAAAAAGGAGCAGAGAAAAGTGAAGAAAAATCGTACGAAGCACAGCCCTGTTTTCAAGGCGAAAGTTGCATTGGCGGTACTACGCGAGCAGGAGACAGTGGCGGAACTATCCCGGCGGCACAAGGTTCACGCGAACCAGATCTACAAATGGAAGCGGCAGCTTTTGGAGAACGTCACGCGTGCTTTCGAGACCGAAGAGGTGGGCGGAGGCGATGCCTCGATGCGCGAGGCCGAACTGCTTCAGAAAATCGGGGAACTGACGATGGAGCGCGATTTTTTATCACACGGGCTCGGTCGATTGCGATGACGCCCCGGCGGGAGTTGGTCGAACCCAACGCTCCGCTGTCGATGCGCTGGCAGTGCGAGCTGCTCGGCGTGAATCGGTCGAGCCTGTACTACGAACCTGTCGAGCCGGATGGCGAGCAACTCGCATTGATGCGTCGGATGGACGAGCTACATCTGAAGCATCCATTTTTCGGCAGCCGCATGATGACACAGACACTCAAAGCGGAGGGGTCGGCCGTCAACCGCAAGCGCGTGCAGCGTCTTATGCGCTTGATGGGGCTCGAGAGCACTGCGCCCAAGCCGAACACAAGCAAGCCAGCGCCGGAACACACGGTATACCCCTATCTACTGAGGAATCTGACGGTTTCTCGGATCAATCAGGTGTGGGCCGCCGACATCACATACATCCCGATGGCGCGAGGCTTCGTATACCTGGTGGCGGTCATCGATTGGTATTCGCGGCGGGTGCTCGCCTGGCGCTTGTCCAACACGTTGGAGACGACCTTCTGCGTGGAGGCTCTGAACGAAGCTGTGGCACGCTACGGTTGCCCAGAGATATTCAACACGGACCAGGGCTCTCAGTTCACCTCGGAGGAGTTCACCAGTGTATTGCTTGCTCTTGAGATCAAGATCAGCATGGATGGCAAAGGTCGCTGTATCGACAACATCTTCGTGGAGCGGCTCTGGCGCTCGCTGAAGTACGAGGAGGTCTACCTGTACGCCTACGACACCGTGCAAATGGCTCGCGAGGGCATCGCTTGCTACTTCGATTTCTTCAATGACGAGCGCCCGCACAAAGCGTTAGGCTATCAAACGCCCGCGAGCTTCTACGATGGACTGCTTGGCGAGGTAGCTTGAAGATGATTGGCGGCAAGATGATTGGCCATCGACCGATTAGTACATCACAGCATCATCCTGGAGCTCAACGTCGGCAGTTACGCACTGGGGCAATCGAAGCAGAACAAGGCCAAAGAGGCCACGGCGGTAGAAAACCGGGAAAAGGAATGAACCTTGCCACGAGTCCACAAAACGAATGCGAGAATCGCCGCAGGAGACCCTCTCGCGGCTTGGCCCATACCCCAGGTACCCCGATTTTTGCACTATTCAGGTGGACCAGCGAAAGGGCGGCTTCGATCCGGTGCCCCGACGGAGGGAGCGGACAAGGAAGCTTCGCATCTTTTCTTAAGGGTCCGCTCCCTCCGTCGGGGCACCGGATCGAACGTGGGACAATAGATCTTCAATCTGACATAAACTGTCTTCCCGAACGCTCCCTTCTAGGAGCCTTCGGGAAACAACATGACGACTATGACCACGACGTGTTCAACTCGGCAGGCTCCACCTTAGCTACCCCCCATTTTGGTCCAGAGAATGGGGTCCACCTCAGTGCTCCAAGCTCATACCCATAATTAAATATTGCGGTTCCGCCAACAAAGCTCCATCTAACGCTGTCTTCAACCCGCCCAAGAACTGTTTCTTGTACTCCCTTAAATCTTCTTCAGTCTTCAACTGCGGCTTCGGGGTCAGGACGTTGGCAGTGTGAAGGCCGACCCCTTTTAACCCGTTTGGTCCTTGGTTTTCGAAAATAACGCTCCAAAGTTCGTGCTCCATGCTGGTATTCGTTGCTGGAATAAACAGCCCGAACTTCCTTTTGAAGCTCCTTACATCGGGATATCCCCGAGAAGAATCGATTTCGCCGAAACCTTCGGCTTTCCTCCCATTGTGAATGACGCCGGGGGGCGCCAGAGAGGGCATGGGTGGGGCATTTACATTGGGTATGGTGATTTTCCTCCCGGACAATTTACCAATAATAGTCTGGGGTTCTCCGCGGATTATTTCGGGATTTTCCATGTGTCAGGAAATGATCCGATTTCGATTAATTTCCACTGACAATTCGAGCAGCCGGCCGCGGTCTTGCTAATTCGGTGGCCCTTTTAGTTCGACCGTGTTCTCTTCGGGGTCTTGTATGTATATTGACGGACCATTGCCCTCAGCTCCGTAACGAGTCTCAAGTTGACTACCAACTACACCGTGTTGCGCTAGGTGTTCGCGAATTGTTTCTTCTTTGAATGACTCCAGACGAACACAGAAGTGGTCCATGTTGCGGCCCTCTTTCCCGGGTGCGGCACCACCCATACGCCCAAACTCGCTGTCAACCGCTACTATATCAATCAAGGAATCACCGGCACGCAACTGAACTATTCCGAATTCAGACGCGGACCTCCGCTCGACGACACATCCTAGGACGTCACAATAAAACGTGATCATTGCCTTGGCGTCCTGAGCGCGTATGACTACGTGATCTAGTCCTTTGATTCGAATCATTTCGCTTCCCGTACCATTTAATAGAAGACTGTAGGGCGCACCAGCCGGGAACCACCGTACACCCTAATTCGGCACGAAGTAAAGCGGACACAACACCGGGTCAAAAGGAAGTGCACATGAATGTCCACTTTGGGTCGGGAGCGAACAACACTAACCGAACGGGGTACTGTCAAGTTGACGAATCGCGCCCCAATATCGTCGGGCTCCAGAACGCGCCATCAACAATTCCTGCGATCAAATCGGTCTTTGAAACCCTCAACTTGACCGTACCCCCCTATCTCCTCCTATCAGCGGTGTAAAACCTGCCCAAACGTACCTTCTTGGCGGCGATCGGGCTGAGTTGCGCGCGGTTTGAGCGCGGAAGATCCGTTCGATAGATAATTGAAGTTACTACTCCAACGCTAGTTGCGGGTACCTGGTCCAAGAATCGGTGTCCACATCAAGGATGAGCCCTCCGAGAGGTCGCTTCCACGTCCAGTCATCCAGGCGACCCAGCTCTTCGCGCTTCTCAGTGCCCGCGCTATCGCCGAGCACCTTCTGGTACCAGAATCGATCGGAGTCGGATCCAAGGAACGCGAGGTGGAGAGCTTGACGGATTGTTGCTGGCCGACCACAATTTCGGATGGAAGGAGGGCAATCCGCGTGCCTCACGAAATAGGGGGACACAATACCTATTACGCCTCCGCCCTCCGAAATAGACATTGCGTCCCCCGTTTTCGGAAGGGCGGTCATGATGGCAGCCCGGCGGGAAAGTTTCGTTACCTGTATCCCTTTGGTGCCATTCGCATGAATCTGGATCGGACGATGTACAGGACGCAGGGCATCGTGCGCACAATCAAGGATGGCGTCGTCATCAATAACGCTGCGGTGATGGAGGAGGTTGCCGATATCGGTGCGGAATCAAAGCAAGACGCCGGCCCCGACATCGTGACCGAGCCGTTTCTGGTGAACGACTGAGCTCGCCCTGACAGTGCCGTTAGTCGTAGCGGACTGGCGGTACTTTCTGCAGGACGCCGTCTTCCCTCATCAGTGCCTCGATGTCATCGAGCTCTGATGGCAGGAAGTCGGTGAAATTCTCGACACCGTCGTCAGTTACCAGCACCGTATCTTCATAGCGCATGTAGAGGTTCTCTTCCGGCACCCTCAGGGTCGGGTCCACGGAAAACACCTGGCCCGCTATCAGCGGCGCGTCTCGATAGCCGCCCACATCGTGTACCGCAAGGCCGACCGTGTGCGAAAAGGCACCACTGCCGCGCTCGATCATCAGGCGTGCCGCCGCTTCGTAGGTGGGCTTCGAGAAGCGGTAGTCGGAAAGGTACTCGTCCATCGCCTGCCTCGCGTCTGCGAGTATCTGGTCGGTCGTTACGCCAGGCCTGATGCGCTTGAGCAACTCATTGCGGTACTGCAGGATGACCTGAATCAATTCGCGCTGTGGCGATGAAAACGTGCCGTTGACCGGCCACATGCGACCGATGTCACTGACGTAGTAGCGATAGTCCGGCGCGTAATCCATAAGCACCAGATCACCGGACTGAAGCCGGCGGTTGTTGCGGAAATAATGCGGGCTGGCGATGTTCTCGGTGCCGCTCGCCGTGATCGAGCGATAGCCGTCGAGCCGCGCGCCACTGGTAAGGAACACATATCGAGCGGCAGCGTCGAGCTCGTACTCAAAACGCCCGGGCTCAGTGCTGCGAATCGCTTCCATCATGCCCTGGCCGGCGATTTCGGACGCGCGACGCAGCAGTGCTATCTCACGTTCGCTCTTGATCGGTCGCAGCTCATCCAGGATGGGAGACAGGTCACGGATATCCGGCATGTCGGCTTTGTAGCCGCGAGGTAGCCGGCCCTGTACCAGTGAGATCAGCTGGATCTCGCGTGGCTGGCGGCTGTCCCAATAGTCCTCAGCGATATGTCGATCGGCCAACTGGATCTCGTAGCGGCTTTGCGCATAGCCCTCCGACGGACGGTGCTGGAGGAAAATCGCCGGTTTGGAATCGCCGAGCGCCGCTGTCAGCCAGTCACCGGCCATCGCTGTCGTAGGCAACACATCGTCGACGCCGATGCGATTCTTGGCGAACTCGACATTGGCGGCGGACAATACCGTACCTTCCGCTTTCTCGAGACGTTCGTTTCGTGGCGGAAGGAACAGCGTGACTGTTCTGTCGCGTGCATCCAGCCAAAGGTAAGCGTGGGGTGTCTCTACGCCGCACAGGTAGTAGAAATTGTTAGTCTGGCGCGGAAACTCGAACCCTCTTGGCGCCGGCCCTCCCGGTACGAGTGCCACTGCATTGTTGCCCATGGCGTCGAACAGGCGCTCCCAGCGTGCGCGAAATTCCTCGGCCGGGAAATCATCCTGCAGGTGTTGTGCGAAACCCGGCGCCGCCAAGAGCAGGCCGAGCACAATGGCTGCCAGTCGTATCATCGTCCATCCCACATTCCAAGATACGTTGCATCACGCGCTGTGCTGCACGGGACTGTTTCTGGAACAGTCTACACCACGGGTGACGGAGAGTAAGACGCCAACTGCGAGAACATCGGCCTCATGAGTGAGAGGGCCGAGGAATCGACAGACCGCCAATGAATCCCGAGAAAGAAAGCAAAACTCGGACTGAAATCGGACAATCGAGTGACTCTCGATTGAGAGAGTGTCCGAAAACCCTTATGAATGGCGGGGCCGACGAGACTCGAACTCGCGACCTCCGGCGTGACAGGCCGGCGTTCTAACCAACTGAACTACGACCCCGCTAGGTCGTGGGAAGCGGGCCTGGCCAGCCTGACCGGCCCGCGGAAACAGTTGAGTATAGCGACGTCAACTTTGGCTGTCAACGGTTCCTGAAGGGCTAGAAGGTTCGTCCAGCAGGATGAACTCCCACCCCTCGATCTTTCCATCCCGCATGCGGTAGAGCGTCACGCCGGACGCGTACTGCATCCCCTCTCGCTTGCCGATGTCCCCCACCACAGCCGCCGTTTGATGGAATCGCGTCTCGAAGCGGCGGTCGCCCAGCAGGATTTCCTCCCGCGCGTGGCCATGGCCTCCGATTGCGAGCGGGTAGTTACGGTCCACGAAACGTTCGAGCACTTCGGCGTAGTTCGAGACCATGTGGCGGTACTGCTCGCGGCCATCGATCTCGATGAGACTTCCGCCCTCCGGGTAGTAGCCCCACCCGTGGAGCACCGCCGAAAAGAGCGGGATGTGGTTGAACGTGATGATCGGTGTCTCGGGGGGCACCATCGAGAGGTCTTCGTCGAGCCAGCTCATTTGGGTCGCGTCGACATGGGCGTAGTACCACTTGTCCGCGATGTCGACGGTATCGAGCGCGACGAAATGCACGCCGCCATAGTTGAAGGAGTAGTAATTCGGCCCGAGGAACCTTCGGTACATGGCCTTGCCGTAGAGCGGGTGCTCTTCGCTCACGCCTGAGAGGTGGCGCTCGATGCCAAAGTTCTCGTGGTTTCCCGGAACGACCCAGACCGGAACCGGAAAAGCGTCCTTCTCCTTGCGAAACAGTTCGTAGCGCTCGAGCGCTGTTTCTGCGGGAACACGCAAGGCGTCGCGGACGAGGTCGCTTGTAATGATGATGAAGTCCACGCCTCGCGCTTCGGTCAGCTCTCTCAAGAGTCGCATCCTGGGCAAGCTCTCCTCATCGAGATGCGTGTCCGAAGCGTGGATAAAGCTGAACGTGCGCGAGCTTGGCGTCTTCTGCAACGGAAAACTCACGAGCCACTCGAAGGGGTCGGCCGGGACGCGGCGCCAATGTGCGCGTACGGCGCGGTAGCCGTCGGGCTGGCTTACGTAGACGACGCGGTAGCCCGGCTCGACCGCGACTTCATAGATACCGCCATCATCGGTCCGCGTGCAGTTCGATCGGCTGCATACGACGACGCCGGCGAGGCCGGGCTCTCCGGGTCCTCTTCGGCCGTCGCCGTCGGTATCCTCGAAAACGACACCGGCCAGCGCGCCGGAAACTTCGGACTGCGCGATTGCGAACCTCGGCAAAGTCAGGAAAATGAGCAGCAACAAGCAAAAACGCACTAAAACCTCCGGTTCTTCTTGAGGTTACGCCGAGCCCTGTGATAGGCTTTTCTGTTCTGACATGAGGTTAACCAAGAATCAAGTCGAGTTCATCGCTTACCGTATCACCCGGGAGCTCCAGGACAGAAAGTTGATCGAAAGCGACAATCCAGCCCACACGATGGAGTCGCTGATTGGGATCATGACGGAGGAGCTTCTCGTGGAGGACCGGCTGAACGACGAGGTGCGCGAGATCCTCACGCAGCACGCCGAGGAGATGCGCCGTACGAACGTCGAATATCGCGAGATGTTCAAGATGATCAAGAAAAAATTGGCTCGCGAAAGGAAGATCATCCTCTAGCTTATGCGACTCTCGAACGCCAAAGTCAATCATCTCGCCAATCTGGTGATGAACTACCTTCGCACCGAGCCCGAAGTCGAGTTCTTTGCAGAAGATAGCGACATCCGGCTCGAAGTGGCGCGCGTCATCCAGGAAGAGCTCAAGGACGACGAGGTCATCGACCAGGCTGTAAGGTACAAGATCGAAAGCCAGGCGCGCGACATCCCCGAAGGCAGCGAAGAGTGGGACATTCTCTATCGCCGATACTACGAGGAGCAAATGGGCAAGCGGATGAAGGTCATCCCCGCTGCCTTCGTCCCAACGGCCGACAGATAGCTGCTACCACAACCGCCACCCAAGAAATCCTGTCACGAGCAGCCATCCGAGCATGGTCCAATGCTCCCGATTGCGCAGAAGCCTTTCTACGGAAAATCCGCCTAACGCCGTCTCATCGCCCCTTGGAGTTCGAGGCCAAAATAACGGGACGCGTTCGGCGAACGCCGCATAATCGCCAGGAAAAACCTGCCCCAAATGCGCTTCTTCGCGCTTCATGACCGGAACGTAGACGGCGACAAAAAGACCCGCCACCGCAAAGAGAAGCACGAAGCGTCCGGTGGCGAGAGCGAAACCGGTGCCAACCAGTAAACTACCTAAATAGAGCGGGTTACGGGTCCATCGGTACGGACCACCAAGTGCCAGCCGTTTGTTCTTCTCGAGGTGTCCCGCCGCCCACATCCGAATGAGCTCCCCGGATAGGGCCACCGCCACGCCGGACGCATAGAGACGAGGCGTCGGGATTGCGAAATAGATCGCACTCAGGCCACAAAGCCAGCCCAGAGGAACCCGCCATCTCGCTAGTCTTTCAGGACTTACCAAACCAGCGGACAGTCTACCACGAGGCGATAATCATAAAGATAGTGTATAAGGACTCATATAATATACTAAGACATGATTTATATAGACGCATATTATTTGACATCTACAGATGAAACTTGGTATATTACTCACGTGCTACCGAAAAGCCGTCCCGAAAGTTTCGAAGTCCAAAAGAGGAGGATTCCCATGAATCTAGTAGTCCGCGACCCATTTTTGAAAGATTTCACCGCTCTCACCAGCCGTTTCAACCACTTCTTTGATTCGCCACGCCAGTCCAACGTCGATTATCTCGGCGCCTGGAATCCCGCCGTCGACATCTTCGACAAGGGCGCTGAAGTGGTCATCCACGCCGAGCTTCCCGGAATCAAGAAAGAGGACATCGACGTGCGCGTCGAGAACAACGTTTTGACCATCCGAGGCAAGAAAGAGCGCAAGGAAGAAGCCAAGGAGGAGGGCGCTTACCGAACAGAGCGCGTCTACGGCTCCTTCAGCCGGTCCTTTAGCCTTGCGAGCTCGGTCGACGTTACCAAGATCGGTGCCGAGTACAAGGACGGCGTTCTCACGCTCTCCCTACCCAAGTCCGAAGAGGCGAAGCCGCGTCAAATCGCCGTCAAGGTTGCCTAACGTCGTCTCCGAAGGAGGCCACTCGCGTGAGCGGGTGGCCTTTTTCTATTTGCGCCGGTTAGGATTCCTTATGCGCAGCCGCGGAGGCTAGAAGCTCTTGCGCTGTAACGTTGCAGGTTTCTTCGAGTTGGACCTGCGGGCCACGCGCGACCCCGAAGACACCCTTGCGCAGCAGCCCGTCGAGGATCCGAAGCAACGCCGTATCCGTCATCCTGGAGGACTCGAGCACTCTCACCAAAATCTCCTGTCGAATCACTGTTTGAAAGACGTCGAGCTCCGCGGGTGTGTACGCGCTTGGTGGCAAGGTGCAATCCTCTTTCAAAACGAGCGTCGAATCGAGTGGAGGCAAATGCGAGAGAAGCGCCCCGATCTCACCCGCATGTTTCATGCCCTCGACGATCAAAGTGTCGACGGGCAGATCGATAGTTCGTCGCAGCGCATGATCGTCGGGATACTCGTCGATCCGGTAGGTCGCGTCAGCCCAGCCGAAAAGCCGGTAGAGCGCTTTCTCCCCCCTCGCGCTGCCATACTCCACGTGAACGATCCGGTCCTTGCGAACCCAAAGGCCTGCCTGTTCCGACCCTAGCCGCAACGTCACCACGACCGAAAGCCCATTGCTGCAAAGCATCTTCAGCAAGTCGGCAAGCGGCAGGTCGTTAGGTCCCGCGACCTGGACCGTCTTGAGAGCGTCTTGGGAATCGGCCCGAAGAGAAACAATGGAGCCGGTCGCTCCCGGCCCAAACCCGTCGGGGTTGCGGCGAACACGAAGAAGCCGCTCACGCTTGCTGATCGGCGCCTCGCGTCTAACGCTCAGCACATGGCTGCCGATCCGGATGCGGTCGCCGCTTTCGACGGTTTGCTCGCGGACTTTCTCGTCATTGACGAAGCTGCCGTTCGTGCTGCCAAGATCCCGGAGAACGATGCGACCGTTCTCGTTCAGGATCTCCGCGTGGTAATTCGAGACGGTGCGGGAGTTGAGCTGAAGATCGCTGGACTCGTGCCTCCCGATCGCGATGCGAAACGTCACCGACAAATCGAAAGCATGGACCTGGCTTTCGGTGACGAAGACGAGCAGAGAATCGTCGTTTTGGTGTTGTTCTGAAGCCATGGAGCACTCCTCGCCGTTATTGCACTCGAGACCGTTTTTGATGAAGCAAATCATGTGCCACGCCCATGCTCGCGTAAGTCTCTGAAAACAGACGCACGCGCCGGTTTGGGTGTGGGAGTTTGCACCCGTGGGAAGGCGCCGCGGACTATAATGTCGCGCGCATTTCTTCTGGAGGACTTCGAATGCTCAGACGACAACAAACCGCTTTGGTCAGATTCCTGTCGGTTCTGGGACTCGCTATAGGGACGAGTAGTTTCACTACCGCGGCACACGCTCAGTCCTCGCGTCTCACCGCACTGAAGGCGGAGGCGGTGCGCGCGGTGGACGCGCGAGCCACGTTCACCCAGCAGATGGTCGATCAGATATTCAGCTATGGCGAGCTCGGATTCCAAGAATTCGAGACCTCCCGCTACTTGGTCAATCTGCTCCGCGACAACGGCTTCACCGTCGAAGAAGGGATTGCGGGCATCCCCACCGCGTGGGTTGCCACGTGGGGCTCGGGAAAACCGGTCATTTCCCTCGGGACAGATATCGACGACATCCCTCAAGCGTCCCAAATGCCGGGCGTGGCCTGCCGCGCGCCGATTATCGCGGGCGCCCCCGGCCACGGCGAGGGTCACAACTCGGGGCAGGCCGTCAACATCACCGCCGCGCTCGTCGTCAAAGAGATCATGGAGCGCGAGAACATCTCGGGCACCCTCCAGATTTGGCCGGGAGTCGCGGAAGAGTTGTTGGGGACCAAAGCCTATTACGTGCGCGAAGGCGTCTTCGAGGATGTGGATATCGTGCTCTATTCGCATGTGGGCTCGAACCTCTCGACGAGTTTCGGCATCACACCAGGAACCGGATTGATATCGGCATTGTTCATGTTCGAGGGGCGAAGCGCCCATGCGGGCGGAGCGCCGTGGCGCGGACGAAGCGCAGCGGATGCAGCGGCGCTAATGGAGGTCGGTTGGAACTTTCGTCGTGAGCATCTGAGGCTACAGCACCGCTCGCATTCAGTCATCGTCGATGGCGGCGACCAACCGAACGTCGTACCCCCGACCGCTTCGATTTGGTTCTACTTCCGCGAGCGCAACGCCGATCAAATTCGCGATCTTTTCTCGATTGGCGAGGAGATCGCGCGCGGGGCGGCGATGATGACCGGAACGGAGCTCGCGAGAATCCGCATCATCGGCTCTGCCTGGCCCAGCCATTTCAACAAAACAATCGCGGAAACGATGTACGGAAACATCACACAAGTCGGTCTTCCCGAATGGAGCAAGGACGATCAAACCTTGGCGCATGCCGTACAGAAAGAGGTGAGCGGTCGCGAAGCCGGGCTCGCCACCGAGCTGTCGACGCTTCGGCCCGCGCTAACCGAAGATCAGCGCCGCGCCGGTTACGCCGACGACATCGGCGACATTTCGTGGAATGTCCCTACCGCAAGCCTATCCTTTCCGTCCAACATCCCCGGCCTTCCCGGCCACAACTGGTCCAACGCCATCGCCATGGCCACCCCCATCGCCCACAAGGGCGCGACTGCCGGAGCCAAAGTGCACGCGATGACGGTGTTGGATTTCTTGCTCAGACCCGAGCTCGTGGAGGAGGCGTGGGACTACTTTCGGAACGTACAGGCCAAGGACGTGAAGTACGAGCCGTTCATCCGTCCCGACGACGAGCCGGCGATCGAGAGAAACCAAGAGATCATGAGCCAGTATCGTGAAGCGATGACGACGTTCTACTACGACTCGAGCCGCTACGACACTTACATGAAGCAGCTGGGCGTCGAATATCCAACGCTTCGCCGCAACGGGGAGTGCCGCGTCGGCCCAACGCCGTAGCATTTTCGGGGGACGTCACGGCCGCCAGTTTTCGAGCTTGAGATTCCTGACGCGCCCCAGGTGACCCACGTTATCGGTAACGAGCGTCGCGCCGACGGCGAGAGCGTGCGCGGCAACGGCAACATCGAAGTCCTCGATCCGCACGCCGCGTTTTTCGAGGTCAGCCTTCGTCACGCCGAACGAGCGGCTGACCTCGTCGGCCCAGTCCAACCGCTTTAGCCTGAAGTTCCTGTCCCCTGGAAGGCTGTTTCCGGCTTTGTTTCAACAAGTTAGGTAGAGGGAAGGGTGCTCTGTTCTGGCTACAACGTGATTGTTTTGAGGAGGTCGAAGGCCCTTTGCTGCTTTGGATTTGGGGCCGTGGTCATGTCGAAGGTCGCAGTGGTGGAGCCAAGGCCTTTTCGGCGACATGAGTTTCGTACGATAGAAGCAAGGTGGCGGAGCAGAGTTCTGAAACTGTAAGCGGGGCTTCCGTCCTCCAGCTTTTTGGAGCGCACTTTTCGAAGAGCGGCCTGCGAACGCTTGGCCGGTGCCACAGGGTCGCGGCTTGCCTTGGCATTCTGATCTTCGTCAGAAAAAAGCACTGGTCGCCACGCCTCAAGCATGTGCCATTCAAAGTAGTAGGCCAGCATACACAAGAAGATGTGTGCCCGGACTCGGTTTTCGAGACGGTGGCGAATAGGCCGCACCTTGAGGTCCATGGTCTTGAATGAACGAAACGCACGCTCGACTTGGGTGAGCAACTTATAGCTGCGGACGGTATCCTCAGTGTTCATCTGCTGTGCACTGAGACTGGTGCGAATCACATAGATGCCGTCCAGTGCGGCTTCTGCCTCGACCTTCTTTTTGTCGATTTCGAAGGAGAAGGCATCGTCACGAATATCTAGTTTGAAGTGTTTTCCGACTTTGTACTTGTTGAGAACTTTGCCTACCCGCACCCCTATAGTGGCTTTTCCATGAAGCTGACCGTGCTCGATTCGCTGACGCAGTTGCTCCATTCGCCTGGCGATAGTCTTCATATGCTGTTTCCACCGGGCGAGTTGCTTGTCAGCTAACACACTATTGTCTTTAGCAATGTGCGCAGCATCGACAGCCATCGTCGTCTCGTCGACCTTGAAGTCGAAGCCGTCGTCACGGGTCTCGAACTTGTAGTACTTGCCCACCTTGTATTCAGCAAGGAGTTTTTGCACTCGGGCATTGATGTCTTCCCTACCGTGCAAGCGGCCGCGTTCGACCATCCGGCAAATCCTTTTCAGTTCTTTGCTGGTCGCTTCGAGCAATTCCTGACGCTTTAGGGCTCGGCGCTTCGCCAGTTCGTGGTTGCGACAGGCCACGAGACGCTCGTTGGGAAAATCCGAGTGTGTCAACTCAAACAAGTTGCGCTCGTCAAACAGCCCCATCTGCAGCGCCCCTTCGTTGAGGAGTTTGCGAATCGGCGCGGGTCGCAGGGCTGTAATCCAATCAATGCCCTCGAAGTCCTGTAAAGCGTCAACCTGTCTTTGGGTGATCATTCCGCGGTCGCCGACCATCACAAACCGCTTGATGCCGAACTGCTCTTGCACCTTTACTACTTGAGGTAGAAACGTTTTCGGATCGCCGGTGTTGCCCTCGAACACCGATACCGAGACAGGGACGCCCCTTTGGTTGGTCAAAAGGCCGTAGTTGATCTGGAGTTTGTTTTTCTTACCGTCGCGGTTGTATCCGAGGCGGGCCAGGGGGCACTTTTCTCCCTCGAAGTAGCTTGAGCTCAAATCGTACAAACCAAGTCCACCGTTTTCGAGGTGACGCGCCGCCAGTTTTTTCTCAATAACCCTTTGGCGCTCGAACACCCAGTCCATAGCGGCATATAGGTCGTCCTCGTCGGCATCACTCACACCGAGGATTTCGGGCAACGTTGTGCTGTGCCACCACTGGCTCGTTGCCAACCTCGACTGGGCTTCGAGTATGCGGGCGGCCACCATAGCCACCACCAGGTCACGTTGGCGTGAGCGTCGGGATGCGACGAGTTTGTCGAACTCAAGGCGTTTCATCGCGCTCAACACGGCCTCGACGCCACCGTGGAGTCGCGACCCGTCGGGCACAACCTCGAAGACGTCCTCGACCGCGACGAGTTTTTCTCCCTTGAGAACCCGTCGAATGGAGTCGACCTGCTCGCTTGGGCAGTTTGGACAGGTTGGCAATTGTGCGCTTGCGCGGTTTCTTGCTTTTGGCGTCGCGAAAGGACTCACGGAGCAAAACGGCGGGCTTGGAGTTGCGGTTGGGCACAATGTCGATGTGCATGGTTACTATATACTCTATTAAAGATTATGTTACAAGAGTTATATGCGTTATTACATGGCTACAAAATGCAGGCGGAGTTTGTATCTTTATCGTTGTAACTCCTTGCAACTAAGGGTGCTTCACCGAAGAAAGAGAGGTTTTACCGAGGGGAACTTCAGTTTAGCTCTCGACAGATGCCATCGAAGCGCTCCCGCAACCGCCTCTGGCGGGCAGAACGTGGGAGGCGCGAGAGACCGTACTCGATCTCGGCTAAAACAGGCTGCGGCAAATAGACGTCCGTTCTCTTGTGCGAAAGCAACTCGCGCCCAACATCAGCATCGCCCTTCATTAGAAAGGAGACCGTGTTCGTATCGAGTATGTATTTCACAGCTTGCGCGGGCGTTTAGAGTGACGCGCCGATGAAATAGCTCGACGCATCTCGTCAATATCGCAATGGCTGTCGATGTCACGTGCCGCGGCGGCAAGTTCGTTCACGAAATGCTCGGTCCATTCCGTTTCTTCGTGGATCGCCCTTTCCAAAGCGCGAATGACAAAACGATTACGGCTCATCCCTAACTCCTTTGCGCGCAGGTCGACCGACTCGAGCAAGTCTGGCGGTAGGTGCACCGTTGTAGGCATACGAATACATTGTGAATATATTCGTGAATATTAGCAAGCACTTCACTGTCTCTTGGACCAAACATATTAGGAACCAGGACATCGTCGACCGCTGGCTCGCACGATAGGCCGCTACCCCTCTTCTGTCGCAGGCGTTTGGCATCCTTGATCAAATGTCATATCTTTGATATCGTTAGGATCTTTACGCGAGGGGTTCGATTTGGCTGCCACCTTTATTAACAGGTCATCACTGAAGCTGACGCGGGGAGCAACGCTCTCGAGTCAGATCGTCACCGAGATTCGGAGCGCGGTCTTCGAAGGCCGTCTCGCGCCCGGAAGCTTTCTCGGCTCGGAGAACGAGCTCGCGAAAAGGTTCGGCGTCAGCCGCATCACCGTGCGCGACGCGCTCAGAAGCTTGTCCGCCACGGGTCTCGTCGAGATCCGGCAAGGAGCCGGCGGTGGCGCCCGCATCGCAAAAAGCAATCTCGACTATTTCGCGGATGCCCTTGCGGTGCAATTTCAGCTCGCAGGCGTCGGGGTCGAGGAGACCCTTCGCGCGCAATCCGCCATAGAAGGTACGGCCGCGGAGCTCGCCGCCGGGCATCGGACTGAGGAGGATCTCGAGCGGATAGCGGACGCGCTCGAGCACGCGGCCAAAGTCGCGAACGGTCCTGCCGCCTTCACCGAGGCGAGCCTCGGTTTCCATCTCGCCGTAGCCGAGGCGTCCCACAACCGCGCGCTCATCGCACTGCTGCGCGCGTTGCGCTACGTCGTGTGGCCCAACGAGAACAAGCGCGCCACAGCGGAAGTCACCGCACGGGTGGACAAAGCGCATCGTGAGATCTTTGCGCGCATCGAAGCGCGCGACGGCGCCGGCGCGCGAGACGCCATGACCAAACATCTCGGTGGTATACGAGTCAGCAAGCAGAAACAGCACGCTGAAGATTTTTGTTGAGTCGAAACCTACGAAATTACGGAGGGCAAAATGGGCAAGTTCGTCATAGCACCCCACATGAGGCTGCAAGAGTGGGTCGCCGAAGAAAAGGGCTACTTCAGAGATGAAGGACTCGACTACGAGTTCAACGACGTCAAGAAGAGCGCTGCCGCGATCAAGAGCGCGGAAGAGATTCCGCCCGAGCAGCGAAGCGGCGCCTATCAAACTTTCGAGGGTAAGGGGCGCGCCTGTGATGTGAGCTCCGCCTGTCATTGGACGGTCAATATGGCCGCTTCGAACAGCCATGGGCGACTCTGGGGTGAAGCCTATTCGGTGACCCCGGGCGGCATCTACGTGCCTCGAGACTCCGACATCCGCAGCCCCGAAGATCTCGCCGGCGTCCCCATCACCGTCGCGTTTCAATCCGGGAGCCACTACTCGACGATCCAGTCGCTCGAGCCGTTTATCGAGCGCGATCAAATCAAGCTGCACTTTGACGGCATGCTGTTCCAGAGGCTCGAGCTCTTTATCGACGGTGAAGTACCGGCGGCGAACCTCTTCGGCGGCCCGATGTATTTCGCCGAACAGCTCGGCTACCGAAAGATCATCGACACGTCGTTCATGATCGCGGCGATGATCTCGGACCAAGTCGAAACGGACGACGTCCGCAAATGCTACCGCGCCCTCAAGCGCGCGCAAGCCGACATCGATCTGCAGCTCGAGAAGTACAAGCATTATTATCGCAACGGGTTTCCGCCCCGCTTCCGAGACCAGCTCGACACGCGCATGTTCGGGCCCGGCGAACGCATCGTGTTCGATCCCTATACCCGCGAAATGTTCGAGGTGACCCACGAGTGGGTCGAGGATTGGAAAATCTTCGAGGAGAGCAAAGTCGGCCACGGTACTTACGAGGAATCGGTCGCGTCGCCAGCGACTTGATCGCATGGCACGCATCACGTTCGGTCTCGCGACGTCGCACGGTCCTCTTTTGTCGACACCTCCGGAGAAGTGGGACTTGCGAGCTCGAGCCGATCGCATGAATCCGAAACATCCTTTCCGAGGCGGAACTTACACGTTCGACGAGCTCGCCGAGCTGCGCGCTTCGGAGAACCTCCCACGTCAATCGAGTCTCGAAGAGCGCGAGAGGCGACACGCCGCCTGCCAGACGGCTATCGCCCAACTGGCCGACGCGTTGAAGACCGAAGCGCCCGACGGGCTCGTGTTGTTCGGAAACGATCAAAGAGAGATCTTCAAAGACTCCCTCACGCCTACATTCAGCATTCTTCACGGCGACAGCGTCGAAAACGTAGCGCTCGATGAAGCCGGGCTCGCCCGGCTCAAGCCGGGTTTGGCGCTCGCTCATTGGGCCAATGTCCCGAAGGAGACGGTGAGCTATCCTTGCATGCCCGAGCTCGGAGAACATCTCATCGCTTCCCTCATGGATGACGGGTTCGACATCGCAGCGATGAAGACGCTTCCCGAGGGTCCCAATGGCCGTCGCGGCCTCCCCCACGCCTTTGGATATCTGTACCGGCGCATCATGAACGACGTGCCCATTCCCGCGGTTCCGGTCGTGCTGAACACTTTTTTTCCACCCAACCAGCCCACGGTGTCGCGCTGTTTGGCCCTCGGACGGTCGATCGCGCACGCGATCGACGCGTGGAAGAAAGACCTTCGTGTCGCCGTCATCATGTCCGGCAGTCTCAGCCACTTCGTCATCGACGAAGACTTCGACGACGAGGTGCTCTCCGCGATGAAGTCGCGCGATACCGCGCGCCTTGCCGCCATCCCGGCGCACTTTTTTCGCTCCGGGACTTCGGAGACGAAGAACTGGATCGCGGGTATCGGCGCGCTCGCGGAAACGAACCTTCAAATGAACTTGATCGACTACGTGCCCTGCTACCGTTCAAAAGCCGGGACCGGCAATGCCATGGCTTTTGCTACCTGGCAGTAAGGAGAAACAGTGGACCGCAGAAAATTCCTGACCGGCATCGGCGCGGTGGGCGCCGCGCAGGCTTTGACCATTTCCGAGCAAGCGGAAGCTCTCGAAGCGCGCATGATCCGAGAGCTCGACGACCCGGTCGTCGTGCGCTCGAGGCTCTGAAACTTCGGCCGCGATCCCAAAGAGCTCGCGGCGGAACGCGCGGCCGGCAACGGCAAGATCAAGCAGATGGGAGACGACCCCAACCTCCCGAAGATGCCCAAGAGACCGACCCTCGTCGATTTCTTCGAGCGGCGCTTCGCCCCCGCGAACCACCTTCTCCAAAGCGCCGCGCTCGCGTTGAAGGCGGGCGTGGACGAAGAGATCGTGCTCGCATGCCTTCTTCACGACGTCGGGGTCTTTGCGCTGGCGCGCAGCGACCACGGTTACTGGGGTGCGCAGCTCGTCGAGCCCTATGTCTCGGAGCGTGTGAGCTGGGCCATCCGCTACCACCAGGCGCTACGCTTCTTCCCCGATCCGTCGGTCGGTTACGACTACCCGGATTCCTACATCCGCTACTTTGGCAGCGACTACGAGCCCGAGCCCTACGTAAAAAAGGCCGCCGAGTACGCGAAGAACCACAAGCCTGGATTCCCACGGAGCCGTTCGGACCTAACATCAGGGTCAGCGCCGTCGCCTGATCGAGCTGTATCGGCCCCGGGGACATCGTTTGGCGTTAGGTGCGAGCTTGACCCCATGGGATTGGAGCGTCGCGCGTTGATCATCCGAAGACGAGCTGGAGATGACGGCCACCGAGCCAGGGAACGCGGGTTCGCTTCCGATCGAAGCCGGCTTCGAGTAGGTGTGGGTTGTGTGCGCGCTTTTGAAACTGGACGGTGATGGTCGAGGAATCGATCGTTACAACGGCGGTGGCGTCTATGAAGTCGCGGAAGATGCGCCGAGACTTCGCATTCGTGTATTCCTTTCCGAGTTCGGTCCCAAGGAGCCGGTAGAGGCTACTCGCCATGAGCGTGAGCTGGAGGTCACAGTTAACTTTCATCGCGACCGCTGAGGAGAGCGCATCCATATGGAAAAAGTCGATGCCATCCGCGATCCCGTTCTCGATGAGCATCCGTTGTGCGTAGCGATCGATCAGCTTCGTGGCTGAGCGACGCAGCTGATTAGTGAGAAGAAGAGTCGGCTTATCATGGCCAAGATCGCGAATGGCAAGTTGACGTATCGGGACCTCGTAGTCGCGGAGTTGGATCATCCTCTCGAGGACTTTCGGTGTTCTGAATGCCCGAGACACATTGCTGAGCTGGATCTGCCGCCAGGCTGATCCAGGAGTCTGCCGCAGTTGTTCGAGTATCTTGTCCGAGCGGCGCCGCAGAGTGATGAAATCGATGTCCATGTTATTCAGCTCGTTGAGATTCGCGTAGGTCGTCAACTTGGAATCAAACACCAACTCCTGCGGCAGCCGACCGGTTCTCTCCTTCCAAAATTCGACGAATCTCAAGATTTCATCATTCTGTTGTTCCTTGCGCAAATTACTGTTCGCGTAGCAAAACACCCGAGTCTCGGAATCCTGCGCTACGAAGGCCAGCACGCCCTTCTGCTTGCGGCTACGCTTTGAGATGTAGTGCTTCTGTACGAGCGCGTCTTCGCCATGGAAAGGGATGGTGTGGAAATCAAGGTCGAGGGAGCGGCCTCTCTTCAGGCCAAGTTTCTTCACGGTGTCGAACCAAGACCGCATGATCTGTGGGTAGCAGACCGGTCGGATGCGGCAGCTGTACTCCGTGAGGAAGGAACGCTTTGGAATCACGTTGAGTCCAGCAAACAGCGCCAAGCCCTCGTCGAAGACGTAACTCATGACATGGCTGTGCCGAGCGCTGCCGAACAACTTCATCGCCAGCAGTGAGCGAATCGCATGTGCGGCCGGCATCATCTTCGTGCCTGGGAACTTGGCATCGGCCAGCATCTTGTCGAGAGGGATCTTGGCAAGGTACGGAAGGAACAGGAACAGGCCGCCCACCTTCGTTCGGAACGTGCGCTCGGACAGGTCGAGCTTTCCGGCGTCGGCCACGTCCGCAGCATTGGGTCGAGTCGTTGCGGGCCGTTCGTCGTCTCGCCGTCTCGGGAGACGAGCGAATCCCTCCTCCTTGAGAATCGTCGAGATCGAGGCCGGACTCAGCTTTTCCCCACTCTGATCCAGGGCATCCCGGATGTCGTACACCGACGAGTTCTGCTTGCGCAGGGTGATGATCTTCTGACGAAGTCTCTCCCTGGGCGGCGGCAACTTGGCCTTCTTCGTTTGTGGCAGAAAGAACTCTCGCTGAGGGTTTTTGCGGAACTCATGGCACAGGACGCGAAAACTCCCGGGTGTGTAGCCGAACCGCTCGGCCGCCTCTGCTGACGGGGCTCTGTCGACGAAAAACGTGCGCAGAGCCTCGTACTGTCGATGGGTTGGGTTGGAGGGGAGCAGGAATTCATCGGCGAGGTCGGTTAGTTTTTTGCCTGAACCGTTGACCACATACCCCACTATATCAAGTGGTACGTATTAGTCAAGCCACAAGCGATGGAAATATCAAGAATTACGTGATCACGGGCCTTAAATGGCCTCTAGCAGCTCACCCGCTCCTTTTTCCACTCGCGGGCCATTTGCGTTTATAAGAGTGGCTTCCCTTGTTAAGACTTGAACTATCCTAACTTTCTTGGCGCTCGAACCGCGACTTTGCGCACCTATTGGTCAAAAGCCGTTAGTGCTACGGGTCCTATGGGAATCCAGGCAAGTGGTACATGGCAGCGCGCCAGGTCACCATCAACGACCTCTACGCTTTCGACCCGAACGCTCACCCGACGCTCGAGCTCTTCATCGACATCATCGGCCGCCATTTCAAGCAGCCCAAAGAAGGCTTAGGGTTCGACGGCAATCCGGTCGCTCATATGTGGCGCACGATCATCTGGCCCACCAACTTTCTCTAATCGGAGCTATCACTGTGAGCGAGACGGAAACGTCCACCGAGAAGCGCATCCCGCCGATCGAAAGCAGCAAAGCCGAAGGAGCGCTCACGGGCGCTCGCTACCTCGAAAGCCTGAGAGACGACCGCGAGATCTGGTACCGGGGCGAGCGTATCGCGGACGTGACCACACATCCCGAGCTTCAGGAAATGGCTCAAAGCCTCGCGCGCATTTATGACATGCAGCACGCACCCGAGACCCGCGACGTGATGACCTACGAGCAGGAGAACGGGCTCCGCGCCTCCTATTCATATTTTCCGCCGACCCGGCCGCAGGACCTTCTGCTGCGGCGCCAAACACCGCGGTCTGGGTGCGCGAAGTGTTCGGCATGTGCGGGAGGCTGCCGGATTTCTGTGCTTCGATGGTCGTCGGCTATTACGATATCCGTGCGCAGCTCGCCGAGCTCGATCCCGCGCTCGCGAAAAACACCGAGACCTATCTGAGCTACGCGCGCGACCACGATTTGTGCCTCTCGCACGCGCTCCACGATCCTTGCATGGACAAATCGCTCCGGCCCTCCGAAGACCCGGATCGATGCGTCCGCGTCGTGAAGGAGCGTGATGACGGCGTGATCGTTCGTGGGGCGCGCTTCAACACGCTAGGACTCTTCTCGAACGAGATCCTAGTCTCCCCCACGTACTTCTTTACCGAGGACGAGCCCGAATTCGCCATCTGGTTCACGATCCCGGTGAGCACACCGGGCCTCAAACAGATCACGCGCGAGGTCTTCTCTGGAAGGAACCCCCAAGACCATCCCGTTTCCTCGCGCTTCGACGAAGTCGACTCGCTCGTCATTTTCGACGACGTCTTCGTTCCCTGGGAACGCATCTTTCTCTATCGCGAGCCGCTCGCCGCCAACCGTTTGTTTCGAGGCAACGTCATGAACTGGGCGGCCTATGCGGGAACGCTCTTGACCCAGAAGCGCATGGAGATCTTGATCACCGTCGCCCACCTCTTGGCGAAGACCTCCGGAATGGATACGAGACCGCACGTCGTCGCCGCGCTCGGCGAGATGTGCACCTATCTCTCGCTGCTGCGCACAAACCTGAACGCGGCCGAGAGCGCCTGTGTCACGACGCCGGGCGGCCACTACAAGCCGGCGCCGTCGCCCGAGCGGCGCTCACTCGTCACGATGATCTCGGAGCGATTCGTGGAGCTCGTCGAGCACATCGGAACGAGCTCGCTCATCTTCCTCCCGAACGCGGAAGACTGGGACAGGCCCGAGCTCCGGAAGCATCTCGATGTCTACATGCGTGGCAAGAACGCCTCGCCCAAGGACCGCTACAAGCTATGCAAGCTCGCTTGGGAGCTCACCGGCGATGCTTATGGAAGCCGCCAGCAGATCTATGAGCGGCTACACTCGGGTGACCCGAACATGATGGTCGCGAACGCCTACAAGAACTTCGACCTCTCGGAAGGTGTCGACCTCGTATCGAAGTTTCTGGATCTCGAAGTCGAAGCGGACTAGAAGATTTTGCTGAAACCCGAAGAGAACGAGCTGCTCACCCGCATCGGCCCGGAGACGCCGATGGGCTCGTTCCTGCGTCGCTTCTGGCTGCCGGCGCTGCTCGAGGAAGAGCTCGCCGGGCCGGACAGCGATCCGGTCAAGCTGCGGCTTCTAGGCGAAGACCTCGTGGCCTTTCGTGACACCGGCGGCGTCATCGGGATCCTCGACGCGCACTGCCCACACCGGCGCACACACCTCTATTTCGGCCGTAATGAAGAGCATGGCCTCCGCTGCGTGTATCACGGCTGGAAGTTCGACGTGAGCGGACAGTGCGTCGACATGCCATCCGAGCCGACGGAGAGCGCGTTCAAGCACAAAATCAAAACACGGTCCTACTCCAATCGCATCTTCGGAGGCGTCGTTTGGGTCTATATGGGGCCGCCGGAGCTCGAGCCCGAGCTGCCGGATTTCGAGTGGGCGCGCCTGCCCCGCTCCCGCTCGATCGTCACGAAGCGCGCGCAACAGTGCAACTGGGCCCAAGCGGTCGAGGGCGGCATCAACTCGAGCCATATCTCCTATCTCCATCGCAACCTTGCGGATCTCGACCCAAAGACGATAGGCCGCGGCCATCGGAGCTACACGTCGCGCGATCGCTCGCCCGTCTTCTTCATTCAAGAGACGGATTACGGTCTTCGGATCGGCGCCCGCCGCAGCGCGAGCGAAGAATCGTTCTACTGGCGCATCACGCAATTTCTCGTACCCTTCTACACGATGATCCCTCCGATTCTGCGGGACGAAGTGGATGATTCGAGCGAAGACAGCTACGGCGGTCACGCGTGGGTTCCGATAGACGACGAGAACACGTGGACGTGGTCGTTCAACTGCAACCCGCATCGCGACTTCAACGAAGAGGAGCGCACCCGATACCACCCGCGCAGCGGCATGTGGGGCCCGGTGGACGAGCATTTTCGGCCCCTCTTGAACAAGAAGGACGACTACGGACTCGATCGTGACTTGCAGCGTCGCGTGAACTTCACGGGCATCCAGGGCATCCCCAACCAAGACGCCGCAGTGCAAGAAAGCATGGGACCCATCGCGGATCGGAGCCTCGAAAACCTCGGGAGCTCCGACAAAGCGGTCATCGCCTACCGAAAGCTCATCCTCGAGTTGGCGCGGAAGCTCCAAGGTGGCGAGGAGCCCGGGGCGCCTTCGTACGGCGCCCGGTACAACATACGCTCCGCCTCGTTGCTTCTCGGCAAAGACGTACCCTTCGACAAAGGCGCCGCCGCGCTTCTTGCCGGCTCGAGACGAAAGTCAAAATCCTCCCCAAGAGCGTAGCAGCGACCCAGACCGCGTCCGGCAACAGTGTTTTCAGACGGAGCGGTGACGCGAAGAATCTTGTCGCGCGAAACCTGTCAAGTGTTTTTTTACCTTGGGTCAATTCTCGACGCTCCCTGGTTGCCGACCACCCACCACTGTCGTAACATCGGATTGGCTCGTAGCTTCGCGAGCCTGCTTCACCGCAACCAATCGTCATGCCCACACCACACACAGTCGAACACCCTGCGGGGCTCGTGTCCTTTCTCTTTTCCTGTCACCCTGACGTGAAGAGGACGAAGGTGCGCCAGTGGCTCGAGTACGGGTCGGTTCAAGTCAACGGACAGTTGGTAACGCGCTCCAACCACCCTCTGCAGACCGGGGATGTGGTCTCGATTCGCGCCATGAAAGAGGTATGCGCAGAAGGTCTGTTGCCACCGGAAATGAAGATATTGTACGAGGACGCATCGCTCATCGTCATATGGAAGCCCGAGCGTCTGCTGAGCATGGCCAGCGCGACGGAACGGGACGAGACAGCCTATGCGTTTCTGACGTCTTTCGTGCGCGCCGGCAATCGTCGGAGCCGAAAGCGGGTGTGGATCGTCCACCGGTTGGACCGTGAGTCGTCCGGGCTGATGGTATTTGCGAAAACGAAGGCGGCCAAACGGGTGCTGCAATCACATTGGTCCAAAACCGAGAAACGCTACCTGGCTGTAGTGGAAGGTGCGCCACCGGCGGACCACGGTGTGCTGGAGTCACACTTGGATGAGAGCAACTCGTACAAGGTGAAAAGCGCCCCGCGCAGCGAGCGGACACGCCACGCGGTGACTAATTACCGGGTGAAGAAGCGCCGCGCCACCCGCGCGTTGCTCGAGCTGACACTAGAGACCGGTCGGCGCAATCAGATCCGGGTGCATCTCGCCGATGCGGCATGCCCGATCATCGGCGATCACAAATATGGGGCCCGCACGAATCCTGCCCGGCGCCTGGGACTGCATGCTAGCTCCCTGCAATTCAAGCATCCGCTGTCTGGAGAGCTTCTAAGCTTCGACTCACCTCTCCCGCCGGAGCTGGCGCGGCTGCTGTGACCTGGAGAGCTCGCGGCGGCAACAGTCCCCTGTTTGCCCACTACCCACCATTGTCGTAACATCGGCGCTCTTATATGTCCCGCTCACCCGGCACGAAACTCGCGCATTACGAGATCCTTGAGCCCATCGGCAAAGGCGGGATGGGCGAGGTCTATCGGGCGCGAGACGCCCAACTCGGACGCGACGTCGCCATCAAAGTCCTTCCGGAGGAATTCGTGAAGGACGAGGAACGACTCGCGCGGTTCGAGAGAGAAGCCAAACTCCTCGCCCAAGTCAATCACGCGAACATCGCCACACTCCATGGGCTCGAAGAGCACGACGGCCAGAAGTTTATCGTCATGGAATTGGTGGAAGGCGAGACGTTGGCACAACGCATCGCAAAGGGTGCGATTCCATTCGATGAAGCATCCCCTTGTTCATCCAGATCGCTGAAGGCCTCGAAGCCGCGCATGAGAAAGGCATCATTCATAGAGATTTGAAGCCGGCGAACGTCAAGATCACGCCCGACGAGAAGCCGAAGATCCTGGACTTCGGCTTGGCGAAAACGGTTGTCGGTGATGTGAAGGCCGATTCCGATTCCTCGCAGTCTCCTACGTTGACAAAAGAGACGGCGCTTGGGGCGATCATGGGCACGGCAGCCTATATGAGCCCCGAGCAGGCGCGGGCGAAGACACTGGACAAGCGAACGGATATCTGGGCGTTCGGTTGCGTGCTGTTCGAAGCGCTGAGCGGCAAGAAGCCCTTCGGCGGCGACACCGCCGCTGACGTCATTGGATCCGTCGTCCACAAGGAGCCGGACTGGGACGCGCTTCCTGAGTCCGTACCTCGGCGCGTGCGCCGTCTCATCGAGCGGTGCCTTCGGAAGAACCCGCAAGACAGACTGCGCGATATCGGCGACGCTCGGATCGAGCTCAACGAGGAGGAGGGAGAGAAGCCGCCGGAGGGATCGGCCGAGAGGGCTCCGCGTTACCAAGTCGCGCTTCCGTGGGCCGTTGCCGTAGTCACGCTCACGATTTTCGCGCTCTACCTCTCGCAGAATGCCGGGCCGTCCGCACCCGCGCCGATTGTTCGCTTTGCGCTATCAGATCCTGTCGAACTGGCAGTCAGCGGAGGGATGATGACAACGTTCGCGCTCTCGCCCGACGGCTCGCGCCTCGTCTACCGCGCTTCGACCGCTGGGCTCAGTCAGCTGTACCTACGGCGACTGGAAGATGTCGAGCCCACCGCGCTCCCGGGAACGGAGATGAGCCGGGGCCATGTGTTCTCTCCAGACGGGCAAGCCGTGGCCTTCTTGACCGCACAGGGGGAGCTCAACACGTACTCGATCACCGGGAGATTGGCTGTCAGACGAACACGCACACGTTTTCCAAATTCGCTCACCGCGGGCCTGAGCTGGAATGAAGACGACGAGATTGTTCTTGGGGGGAGGGGGCGAGGGCTTCAGATCGTTTCCGCGGATGGTGCCACCGTGGATGAGGTGACCACGTTGGATCCTGATCTGCAAGAGACCGGCCACCTCCTTCCAGCATTTCTTCCGGGTGGGCGCGTTGTCATCTTCACGAGGCTGAGTAGCGACGGGTCAACGGCCATCGAGGCCTTCGAGCGCGACACGGGAGAACGCCGCATTCTCATGGAGGGTGCCTCCGGGGCCGTTTACGCGTCGACGGGACATCTGCTATTTGCTCGAGATGGCGCTCTGCTGTCCGCGCCGTTCGATGTCGAAGCTCTGCACATAACTGGCCCGTCGATTCGGGTCGTCGAACCTTTTCAGGAGGCAAACGGGACCGGCAACTTCGTGCTATCCGATACGGGAGTCCTCGTTTACGCCACGGGCAATTCGCGGCAACTGGTTTGGGTAGACCGCCAGGGTCGGGAGGAGCCGCCGTTCGACAAAGCCTTTCGTGCTTACGGGTGGCCACGGATTTCACCGGGCGGAAACGACATTGCTTTTCTCGCCGGCGGCCGGATCGGGCTCCTGAATCTACGGCGAGGGACGTCCACCGAGCTCCTTGGTGAAGTCTTCGCCTCTGCGGCGTTGTTCACCCCAGACGGAAGGCACCTCGTGTTCGGCAAGCTCGACGGCGTGTATCTCGCGCCTACCGACCGCAGCGGTCCTGATGAGAATATTGCCCCGAGCTCAGGTGGCCTGAAGCTTGCCGGCTCTGTGTCTCCCGACGGGCGCGAGCTGGCTTTCCTCGGATGGACGGAGCACGGCAGCGACGTCTTCATTCTTCCACTCGACGGCAGCGGCGAAGTGCGCGCCTTCTTAGATTCCGCGGCCCACGAGGGCGGCCCGCAGTTCTCTCCGGACGGCCACCTGCTCTCTTATGTATCCGATGCGTCTGGCCAACGTGAGGTCTACGTCACAGACTATCCGGGGCCTGGTCCAAACTGGCAGGTCTCTAACGACGGAGGAACACAACCCGTCTGGAACCCGAAAGGTGGGGAGCTTTTCTACCGGAACGGGGACCGAATGATGAGCGTCCGCGTGGGCGATAGCCCCGAGGCAACTTCGCAGCCGGTGATTCTTTTCGAAGGCCGCTACGCATTCGGACAAGGCATTACGATTCCGAACTACGACGTCGCATCAGATGGAAACCGGTTCCTCATGGTCAAGGACTTCTCTGCGAGCCTCGGAAACGTCCGTGTCGTCCTCAACTGGTTCGCAGAGCTCGAGCGCCTCGTCCCGATGGAGAAGTAGGAGAGCCGAGAATACTTTGACATTTTCGTCAAAATCGCGTACAAAGTACTCCCCCAACCGGTCGCCCGAGACCCTCGATGTCGAGGAAGTGTGCAGCCCGGGATCTCGGTGATTGGCAAACTGTAACTGACTCGCGAGAACCAAACGACGCTGTGGCCATAACCGTCCCGACACACGAGGAGTGGAGAAGCTTTCCTCGCTTCTCCTCGGCTAACCCCTTTCGAATCAGCATGTTCTATGGCAACGCGGTCGCGAGCGACGGCATCATCACCGACTTGTCCGAGACCGGGGCTCGTGTCTTCACACGGCAAGGCCTCACGGAAGACGACACCATCACCATCGACCTGCGAAGTGGCGGCATCTGGCTCTTCAAAGCCCGGGGACACGTCGTATGGCGAAGGGACGACGTGCTCGAACCCGCCGACGCGACCATCGGAAGCGCGCAAGGCATCTGCTTTGCCGACCTCTCCGTCTTCGCACGCAAATTAGTGCGGCGGCTCAGTAGCGGAAGCGTCATCGAGGCCGCCGCGCTCGACGAAGCGACGCAGCCAGGCTCGGCCCAAGCGCCGCTCACCATGGATTCCGATCCAGACCTTAAGTTCATTCTTCTCAGCGACGAGATAAATGGGAAGGTAAACGGCGACGTCGATACGGATGTCGAGGTCGATCTCGAGCCCATCCCCCGCCTACTCCTCGTCGCACCGGACAGCGAGGCGCGACACGTGCTGCGGCGCCATCTAGAAAAATCTGAGATCGACGTCGTTACCGCAGCGAACACGGAAGAGGCACTCATCTGCGCGCACCTCGCTCCGCCGCAACTGATCATCTGCGAGATGAAGCTCGATGGCGCCTCCGGTTCGGAGCTCGTGCAGAAAGTCCGCGCCGCGCCCGCGCTCGTCGCCACCCCGATCGTCCTTCTCGCCGACGCTTCCGGTGAAGCGCAGCTAGACCCCGCTGTCGGCAGCGCCGATCTTTGTCTGCGCCGCCCGTTCGAGCCGGAAGAGCTCGTCCACCGCGCCAAACAGCTCCTGGAAGACGGCCATCCCGGCGAGATCGGCGGCATTTTCGGCGTCTTCAAGAACACCGACATCCTGCAAATGCTAGAGGCCAACCTGGCGACAGGAGTTCTCCACATCGACGGCGAGCGCCAAGGCGAGATCCACATGCACGCAGGCTGCATTTGCGGAAGCTTCTCCGGCAACCTCACCGACGAAGCCGCCGCCCTCCACCTGATACCCGTAAGGTGGGGCCGCTTTCGCTTCGTCTCAACCGGCGTCCGCCACAACCTGCAACGCTACCGCTCCACCACCCAACTCATGCTCTTGGCCCTGCAACGCCACGACGAAAGCTCCTAACCGGCTGCTGATTTCATCCCGAGAAGCGCCGCAAAATCACTCCAATCACATCTCGCGTTGAGTGGTCTTTTGGGTCGCCGACGATGCGCGTCTCACCTCCGAGCCGGATCATGATATCCCGCTCGGGCACCGACTCTTCTGTGTAGTCCGTGCCTTTGCAGTGCACGTCCGGCCGTAGCCGATCGAGAAGGGTCGCCACGTTGTCTTCGTCGAACACGACAACCAGGTCTACGACTTCGAGCGCCGCCACGAGCTCTCCGCGCTCCGACGCCGGAAGGATGGGACGTCCCTCACCTTTCAGGCGCCGCGTCGCAGAATCTCCGTTGACACCCACGACGAGAAAATCGCCCTCCGCACGCGCGCCTTCCAGGTAGCGAACATGCCCGACATGTATCAAATCGAAGTGACCGTTCGCGAGCACGACACGTTTTTTTGCGTCTTTCGCCCGGGCGGTGACCGCCGCCGCTTCGTCCAAACTCACGACGCGACCCATGTGGACGCGCCTCAGCTTCCACCCGCACTCACGGCATCGGCGAGCTCTTCGCGAGACACGGTGGCCGTTCCTCGCTTCATCACAACGATACCGCCCGCATAGTTGGCCAGCATCGCAGCCTCGGCAAAGGAGGCGCCCGCGCCGAGCGCCAGCGTATAGGCGCTGATAACCGTGTCTCCGGCGCCCGTGACATCGGCGATCGCGTCGGTTCCGAATATCGGGATATGCCGCGTCGGGCGGCGCCGCTCGAAGAGCGCCATGCCGTCTTTGCCACGGGTCATGAGAAGCGACTCGGCCCGGAGCTTCTTCAAGAGGCGTCGCCCCGAGCGCTCGAGCGTGGCCGCGTCGTGCCCGATGCGAACCTCGAGAGCGGCTTCCACTTCGGGCTCGTTCGGCGTCGCCGACGTGAAGCCGGTATAAGAAAGGATCGAGTAACGCGAATCGAGAACCGCCGGTTTGCGCATCGACGCCGCACGGCGGGCGAGCGCATTGCCGAATTTCGGCGTAATGAGCCCGTAGTCGTAATCGGAGACCATGACCACATCGGCCTTGGGAAGAAATTTATTCAGCGCGCTGTCGAGGTGCCGTTCGATATCTTTAGTCGGTTTCACGCGGGTCTTGCGGTCGATGCGCACCACTTGCTGTTTGGCGGCGTGGACGCCGCCCGCGAGGATGCGCGTCTTCATCGGCGTACGATAGGCGCCGTCACGGCGCACCGCGGACACATTCACTTTCGCTTTTCGGAGCGCAGCCAAGAGCTCGCGGCCCGCTGAGTCTTTTCCGACGATCCCGACAGCAATCGCGCGCCCGCCCAAAGCTGCCAGGTTATTGACCGCGTTGCCGCCTCCGCCGGGCACGATGCGCGTATCGTCATAGTCGAGAATCAATACCGGAGCCTCACGGCTGACGCGCGAAATCTGTCCATAGATATATTCGTCCGCGACGAGGTCGACGAAGCACAAGACCCGCACTTTGGCGAGGCCATCGATGAGCGCGAGAAGCCGTTCTCTCACCCCACACTCCCCCAGAAGATGTCACAGACCGCGCGATAGACGTTCTCGCCGACGAGGTCCGGCTGGCGCTCCCAGCCAGCACCTTCATATTCGAGGCTTCCTTTGCCGAACCCTGTCTTGACGAAGGCGCTCCGGGTGCCGGCGTTCCATCCTGCCTGCATATCGGTGATCGTGTCCCCGACTATCCAAGAGCGCGCCAAATCGATATCGAGCTCGACCTGTGCCTGAAGCAACATTCCGGGCTCGGGTTTGCGGCAGGCGCAACCATCACTCGGTTTGTGCGGACAGTAGTAAATCCCGTCGAACCCCGCGCCCGCCTCCTCGAGTGTCGCTTGAAATCCGCCATGGATCTCTTCGACGAGCTCCACTGGGTAGAACCCACGCCCCACGCCCGACTGGTTGGTCACGAGCACGGCAAGGTAACCCTCGTCCCGGATCAGCCGAAGCGCGTCCACAGCAAAGGGGTAAGGCCGGAAACGGTCGCGGTGATTGACGTAGCCCACCGACTCGTTGAGAGTTCCGTCGCGATCGAGAAAGATGGCCGGCTTCCCGCTCATGACGACACCAGCGCGAGCGCTTCTTCGTAAACACGCTCAGGCGTCACCCGCTCCATGCAGCGATGATCGATCGGGCAGTCGCGGTAGAGGCACGGGCTGCATTCGACCGGCTCACGCACGACGCGCGCGATGGAGCTATACGGTCCTGTCTCGCGGGAATCAGTCGGGCCGAAGACGGCAACCGTGGGAACACCGAGGGCCGCCGCCAAGTGCATCGGGCCGGAATCATTCGTGAGAAAAACGGAGAGCTCTGAAAGGACACCCATGAGCTCGCCGAGGGACGTCTTTCCTTGCAGCATCAGAACCCGTTCCTTGGGAACCCCGGCTCGAACTTCTTCCGCCAAAAGGCCCTCGGTGACGCCGCCGAGAATGACGACTTGGCCGTCCCGCGTCTCGGCGAGCTTCGACGCGACTTCGGCGTAGCGCGAAGCCTGCCACACCTTCGCGCGGCTATTCGTGGCTCCGGGATGCACGCCGACGAGCGGCCCGCCTTTGAAGCCTTCTCGTTCGAGAAGTGCTCCGCCCGCGCGACGCATCTCCTCAGTAGCTCGGAGGCTCAAGTCGGGCTCGGCAACTCGGAGCCCGAGACCGCCGAGCAAGTCGAGATAGAAATGAGCTTGATGGCGTCCGAACGGTCGTGGCGCGGGCGGCACGCGTTTCGTCAGAAACAGGCCTCGCTTCTCGGTGGCGTAGCCCCAGCGCTCGGGAATACCGGCTGCGTAGATCAAGAAAGCGGCACGGAACGCGTTCGGAAACAAGATCGAGACGTCGAAGCCCTCGACGCGCACGCGGCGCGCGGCACGGAGAAAGCCGGAAACCCCGCGATCGGCTCCGTGGGGGTCATAGAGAATGGTCTCGTCGACAACGTCGCAGCCCGCGTAGAGCTCTTGCACCCAAGGACGGGTGAGCACGACGAGCCTTGCATTGGGATGAGCTTTGCGCACGGCGCGCCTCGCGCCGAGGGACATGACGGAATCGCCAATCCAGCTCGGCGCAAAGATGAGTATCGAATCCATTTTCATCGGAGCTCGGCCGCCACTATATCGTCCATCGCGTCCGATGCACCTGCCGTATCTAGAGCCGGCGATTCCTGGGGAGGACGCGTTCGAAAGCGGTCGTGCATCCACATCCAACATTCGGGATGCGCGCGGATGTAACCCTCCTGCACGCAAGCAAGCTCTTGCGTGATCTTCAGAATCGCCATATCGCGATCCATTTGCCGATAAGGCTCGCAGTCAATCGGCTCTTCATACACAGCGCGGTAGCGGCCATCGGGAAGCGGGTAGCAAAAAGCCGGCACGAGCGCGGCCCCCGTCTTCAAAGCAAACCAGGCCGGCACCGGAGTGGTGGCTGCTTTGCGACCAAAAAATTCGATGAATATCGCATCCTCGCGACGCACGTTTTGATCAATGACGAGCGCTATCGTCTCGCCGCCTCTCAGAAGCCGCCGCAACTCGCTGAGCGCTCCCTCTTTGTAGATGACCTTGTTCCCCGATATTCCCCGCACGTTCTCGAGCCATTGGTTGAGAAAGCGATTGCTCTGGACACGCGCCAAAACGTTGATCCGGCCGAGCTTGAAACCATGCGCGATACCATGCATCTCCCAATTACCGAAATGGCCCGTCGTGAGAATGACACCTTTGCCCGGCGCCCGGGCGCGCTCGAACCTCTCGACGCCGTCGAGCTCGACGAGGCGCTCCATTTGCCCAGGAGTTGGTTGGCCGAGCGCGATGAGCTCGAAGAGCATCGAGCCGAAGTGCCGGTAAGCGTCTCTGGCGATCTCACGTTTCTCTGGGCCGCTTTTCTCACTTCCGAAGGCCAAATCGACATGGTCGATGGTCGCTTTTTGGTGCCTCCCATCTAGCGTGAAGACGAGACTCCCCGCCGCGCGCCCCCAAGCAAGCTGCGCCCGGCGCGGCAAAAGGCGCATCACGACACGAAGCGCGCGCGCCAGTAAGTACTCGAGACGATGCTTCATACCAAACCAAATATGATACCCCGAAACGCCGCTCTCAACCCAGCGAGGGCACGCCGTCCAAGAGCGCACCGAGCGCGGCCGCGTCCAGGATTTCGCTCTCGATGTCGATGCGATAGATCGGGAGTGTTCCGGCCGCGCCTTCTTCCAGCTTCACGGCATCTTTGCCCGTCACCAGAAGCGCGCGCGCACCCTTGCCGCTCGCACCCGCCGCGATCGCTTCGAGCTCCGACGCCTTCCACGGATGATGGTCTCGACGCGTCTCGAACAACACGACGTCGGCGTCGAGACTCTCTCGAACTCTTTCTGGCCGCGCGACGGCGACGGCCAGCGCCACGGGTTCGCCGCGAAACGCGTCGGCGCCAAGCTGCGCCTCCCCGTCGAGCCGGGAAAACCCGACGACGCGAGTGATTGAGCGCAGAACCGGCTTGTCGAAGCGCGTGGGAGGGCGACAGCCATCACGATAGCCGGTGAGCACGATGGCATGCGCGCGCGACAGGCTCGCGACAGGCTCGCGCAGACGACCCGCAGGTAACAGCCGAAGGTTCGGATCACCGCAATCGAAACACACGATGTCCAGATCGCGGTGCAACCGTCGGTGCTGGAACCCGTCGTCGAGCAAGAGAACATGTGGCCCGAGCCTTTCGATCAATCTACGGCCCGCTTCGTAGCGCTCGGCGCCCACCGCCACCACGAGACCATCGACCTTGCGTGCGAGCTCGACCGGCTCGTCGCCGCCTTCCCTGGCGCTTGCGAGCACGCTCCTTCCATCCGAGACGAGAACGAACGGCGCGCTCCCCGCCCGCCCATAACCTCGAGAGAGCACGGCAACGGGAATCTTTCGCGACAAGAAGTGCCGCGAGACCACTTCGACAAACGGTGTCTTGCCGCTCCCGCCCACCGTGAGGTTGCCGACGCTCACGACAGGAACGCCGAGCTTCTTCGGCTCGACGCGATCATAATAGCGGTTGCGAAGAAAGACAGCCGCGCCGTAAATCCATGAGAGCGGCTCGAGCGCCTTCATGCAAGGATCTCTTTCAAGGTGGCGGCGGTGCGTTCGGAGGCCCCGCGCTTCTCTTCGACGACGCGCCGTGCGCGCTCGCCGAGGGCGCGCCCTTTGTCCGGGTTTTCGATCAGCTCTCGCAGCGCGGCCTCGAGCGCAGCAGCATCTTCGACCTGGAGGACGGCTTCCGCTTCCAGAAACGAGCGCGCGATGTCGGCGAAATTTTGCATATGCGGTCCGAACAAAACCGGCTTGCCCTCGGACGCGGGCTCGATGATGTTATGGCCCCCCTTGTCGGCAAGGCTCCCTCCGACAAAAACATAATCGGCTTCTCGGTAGAGTGAGGCGAGCTCTCCGAGCGTATCGAGAATCAGCACGTCGCTATCGGTCGCCGTGACCCGAGGCGATGAGCGGCGAGCGACGCGCAAAGCGCGGCCACGGGCGAGCTCGTAAACTTCGTCGAAGCGCGGAGCATGGCGCGGTGCAATCACGAGGAAGAGATCGGGATAGTCCTCTCGAAGAGATTCGAAAATGGACAGGAGCGCCGCCTCTTCGCCGGCGAGCGTGCTCCCTCCCACGAGAATCCGTCGCCCTTCGGGAAAAACGCGACCGTCGCGCGATAACGCTCGAGCTAGACCGTCGAACTTCAAGCTTCCCGTCAGTTTGATCTTGCCAGCAGGGGCGCCGAGAGCTGCGATGCGCTCGGCGTAGAGCTCGTCCTGCATGCAGAAGAGGTCCACCTGCTCGAGATAGTGCTTCATGGCGCCGGCGATGGCCTGATAGCGCGGGAAAGACCCGTCGGAGATGCGGCCGTTCGCGACCATCGTGACCGCCCCGGCCCGACGCGCCTCGCGGAGCAAGTGGGGCCAGAGCTCGGTCTCCATGACGACGAGGGCGCGCGGGCGCATCTTCGCGACGACGCGGCGCACGAGAAACGCGAGGTCGAACGGGCAGTAGAAGACGGCGTCCACCCCCGCGAGCTTGTCGGCGGCGACTTGGCGCCCGGTAACCGTGATCACCGAGACGACGACCGGTGTGTCGGGAAACGCTTTCTCGATCGACGGCAGCAGGGTCGCGACCGCCAGCACCTCGCCAACCGAGACCGCGTGGATCCAAATCGGACGCTCTTTCGGCGCCACGAGAGCGAGCTCAGTGAGTCCGAAGCGCTCCCGAACACTCGCACCGTAGCCTTTTTCGCGAAGGCTCCGATAGAGCAGGTACGGTAAGCCAACGATGAGGAGCCCCGAGAAGAGGACACTATAAAGATGATACATCAAAGGTCGGGGAGGACTATACGGAATCAACTGAAAACAAGCAAGTTACGGCACGCGTTGACACCTCGCGGGAGCGCGACCTATACTCTCGTCACGAATTTTTCGATATTTAGGAGCACTGATGGCAATCAAGGTAGGCATCAACGGGTTCGGCCGCATCGGGCGGAACATTTTTCGTGCGGCACTGGGTGACGGTGAGATCGACATCGTCGCCGCCAACGACATCACGGACGCAGCAACCCTCGCGCATCTTCTCAAATACGATTCGGTTCTCGGTAATCTCGACCAGGACGTGAGCGCGGACGGCAACACCATCACTGCGGGCGGCGAGAGCTTCAAAGTCCTCAAAGAGCGCGACCCGGCAAACCTCCCGTGGAAGGAGCTCGGCGTAGACATCGTTATCGAGTCTACCGGGCTTTTCACCAAGCGCGAAGACGCTTCGAAACACCTCGATGCCGGCGCCAAGAAGGTCATCATCTCCGCTCCGGCAAAAAATGAAGACTTCACCGTCGTCATGGGCGTCAACCATGACAAATACGAACCGTCGCAGCATCACATCATCTCGAACGCGTCGTGCACGACGAACTGTCTCGCGCCGCTCGTGAAGGTCCTGCACGATTCCTTTGGCCTCGCCAAAGGCATCATGACGACGATCCACTCCTACACAAACGACCAGAAGCTCCTCGACCTTCCTCACAAGGATCTGCGCCGCGCTCGCGCCGCCGCGCTCTCGATGATCCCGACGAGCACGGGCGCCGCTGTCGCGGTCACAACCGTGCTGCCGGAGCTCAAAGGCCGGCTCGACGGCATTTCCGTTCGAGTGCCGACGCCGAACGTATCGCTTACCGACCTCACCGCCGTCTTGGAGAAGGACGTCTCCGTTGCAGACGTGAACGACGCTCTGAAAAGCGCCGCCAATGGAAAGCTAAAAGGCATTCTCGAATACTCGGAGGCGCCTCTCGTCTCGGCCGATTTCCGCGGCAACCCGTGCTCGTCCATTGTCGACGCGCCGTTCACGAAGGTCGTCTCGAACAACGCCGTCAAAGTGCTTTCATGGTACGACAACGAGTGGGGCTTCTCCTGCCGAGTCAAAGATTTGATCCACTACATCGCTGAGAAGGGCCTCTAGGTCCGGGTTTCACGAACGCCCATCGCGCGATGGCCGACGTCAAGCTTCTCTATATCGAGGACGAACCGGAGCAGCGTCAAACGTTAGCGGCGAGCCTCGAGGAGAGAGGCTTCGTTGTCGCAACCGCCTCTTCCGGTAAGGAAGGGCTTGAGCTTCTCGCCTCCGACAAGCCCGCACTCGTTCTCTGCGATCTCAACATGCCGGAGATGGACGGCCTCGCCGTTCTCGAGCACGCTCAAAAACTGGATCCCGATCTTCCGTTCGTTCTTTTGACGGCACATCCTTCCGTTCCGCTTGCCTTGAAAGCGGTCACGCAGGGAGCGCAACGGTTTCTCGTCAAGCCGGTCGGCATGGACGAGATGGAGATCACCATCCACCAAGCTCTCGAGTTCGCAAAGCTTCGGCGCTGGCAGCGCCAGGCTGAAGAGCAACTCACCCGTCTCGTCGAGTCCGCGCCCGTTCCTTACATCATCACGCGGAAATCGGACGGCGAGATTCTCTATGCGAACCGCCATCTTGCGGACGCCGTCGGCTTGCGCCCCGAAGAGATGAAGGGACGCTCGTCGACCGATTTCTACTACAACGCGGGCGAGCGTGACGAGGTCATTGCGCGCCTCGAGAAGGACGGCTTCGTCAAAGACCTCGAAGTCCAAGTCCGTCACGCCGACGGGAGCTTCAAGTGGATGGTCTTCTCACTCGCGAAGACCGAGATCGGTGGCGAGGAGGTCGTGCTCGGAGGCTTTCTAGACATCACGCGCCGGAAAGAGATGGAGGAGAAGCTCCGGATCTACCGCGAAGTCTTCATGCACTCGGTCGACGTCATCACGATCATCGACAAGGAGGGGCACATCATCGAGCGCAACCCCGCGCATAGGCAACGCACGGGTTGGACCGACGAGGACATCGTCGGCAAATCGATGTTCGATTTTCTCGAGCCGGGCGAAACGTCGAACCTCAAGGAAGCGATCGCCAAGACCGGCAGCTATCGCGGCGAAGCGAGAGGCGTTTCAAAAGACGGAACCAGCATCCCCATCGATGTCTCTATCTTTCCTATTCATGACGCCACGGGCGAGCTCGCGCTCTATGTAGGGATGGGGCGCGACATAACCGAGATCAAGCGCGCGATGAGTGAGCTCGCGGATGCCAACAAAGATCTACGCGAAATGCAGGCGCAGCTCGTTCAATCGGAGAAGATGGCATCTCTCGGAAGCCTCGTGGCCGGCATTGCTCATGAGATCAACACACCCGTCGGCGCGATGACGAGCATGCACGACACGCTCGTACGAGGGATCGAGAAGTTGAAAGAACATCTCGAGACGAGCAACCCCGAGCTGTTCGCAAACGACAAGAAACTCGTGAAGATTTTCGGCGTCATCAACGACGCGAATCACGTCATCAACTCCGGCGCCACGCGCGTGGCGGAGATCGTCCGGCGGCTGCGGAGCTTCGCGCGCCTCGACGAGGCCGAGCTCAAGAGCGTCGACATCCACGAGGGGCTCGACGACACGCTGACGCTCGTCCATCATCAGATCAAGCACCACATCGAGATCGTAAGGGACTATGGCGAGCTCCCCGAAATCTCGGTTTATCCGAGCCGGCTGAATCAAGTCTTCTTGAATCTTCTGAACAACGCGCGCCAGGCAATTTCTGACGAGGGCACGATTACGATCAGAACCGCTGTCGAAGATGACAGGGTCACCGTCGCGATACAAGACGACGGCGCCGGCATCGCTCCCGAAAACCTCGCCAAAGTCTTCGACCCCGGATTCACGACGAAAGGTGTTGGCGTCGGGACCGGGTTGGGCCTCTCCATCTGCTACCAGATCATCCAAGACCATCACGGCACGATTAGCGCGGAGAGCACGCTCGGTGAAGGTACGCGCTTTACCATCCGCCTGCCGATGAATCTCAACGAGATCCTGGGCGTGTTCTAGGAATAAATACCTTAAATTCAGATAGTTACATGACTTTCCGGTCCCGTTTTGGTACCGTATAATGGATGGATACGAACCCAACTCTAACCATTCGAGCTGTTTGAGCGAGAATATCCATGCCTCAACGTGCGCAGATCCCTTTCGAGGGAGTACTCAACTGCTGGAACGACGAGCACGATCTACCCGACCTTCTCTTGTTCATCGGCCGATCCGCCAAAACAGGGATTCTGCAATTCTCGAATCCCGAGAGCGACAAAACCGTCCACTTCAAGAACGGCAAGATCGTCTTTGCGGAATCTTCGTCGCAGGATGACGGTCTCGGACAATTCTTGCTGCGCACCGGCAAGATTTCTCTAATGGACTACGCGCGGGTCGCGAAGAAGATTCGGCCCGGCAAAAGGTTCGGGAAGATCCTCGTCGAAGAGAAGATCCTCGCGTCACAAGAGCTCGTCCCTGCAGTGGTCGGCCAAGTAAGAGGGATCCTTCTCGGCTTGTTCCGTCGAACGGAAACCTGGTACAGCTTCAAAGAGATGGATCTTCCCCCGACTCAGTCCGTGACCCTCGACCTTCCTGTCGCGCGGATCGTCCTCGAAGGCGTCCGCTACGTAGAAAGCTGGAGACGGATATCGAAGGGCGTCGGGAACCTCGACTCGATCTACCGCCGATCCGATACAAAGGCTGTCGAGTGGAGCCGTATGAAGCTCGACGCGCGCGTGCGCGAGCTCCTTGACATGATGGAGCAACCCATGTCGCTCAAGGACATTTGCACGCGCGCCACCCTTCCCGATTTCGAAGCGTGCCGCTACCTCTGGGCCTTTCGAAGTCTGGAGTGGATCGAAAACGCCAACGCCAACGTCGACGTGACCGAACAAGCGGCGGCAAAGAGCGCTACTCCCGCCGCACCGATGGCGCTACCCCCGGAGGCAGTCGTCACGAAAATCGCTATTACACCACCGCCGGCTTCCGTTCCCGTCGAAGCGGACGGCTCGCTGCCGGAGCGGCTCGTCGAGACGCAAATGTCTCTAAAGCGCGAAGCGGAAGCTGCCGTGCGCGCGACCGAGGTCGCTAAGATCGAGATCGAGCAAGACAGCCCGGCCCCACCACCGGCGAATGAGCTCGTACAGACACAGCTCGCAAACGAGCCGGGGCCCTCGACGCCACAGCCTGAGCAGACCCAGCTCGTCGTCGAGCCGCCAGCTCCGCCGCGTCCAGACCTGAGCAAGCTCGTCGTCAAGCCCCCGCCGGCAGCACCGCAGCGCGATCAAACTCAGCTCGCCGTCGAACCGCCAGCTTCCGCGCCGCTCGACCAAACCCAGCTCGCCGTCGAACCGCCAGCTCCGCCGCGGCCCGACCAAACTCAGCTCGTTGTCGAACCGCAGGCCTCGACGCCGCCAGCAAACCAGACACAGCTCATCGTGGAACCGCCGGCTCCGCCGCCGTCGACCGGTGAGCTCATGGAGACGATCCTCGAAGGCGGAACCCCCGGGCCCGTAGCTCCGCAAGCTTCCGACGACGAGAACGACACTCCGTTCTTCCAGATGCCGTCAAGCCCCGCGTCATCGGCGCCCACCGGCCCTCCATCAGGATTCGAAGCGCTCGCGACGGATCCGGTGCCGACGGAAGCGCCCATGCGGGCCGAGGTGGTAACGAACCCGTCCGTACGGGCACCTATCGTAGAGCTCGGCGAGACGAGCGAACCTTTGTCTGGCATCGAGGCCGCTCCTCTCGAAGCCGGATTCATGGAATCCTTCGCGGCCGAGCCGCCGCTCGAGACGGCGAAGGTCCCCAAAGCGCCGCACCTCAACGAGCTCGAGCTCGACCCGGAAGGGATCGAGAAGGCACTCGGGGACGACTAGCCTTTCACGGCGACCGGGATCCCAGCCACCATCAAGACCACTCGGTCCGCTTCTCCGGCGACGGCTTGATTGGCTAGGCCTTGCAAATCTCGGTAATCCCGTGCGACAGCGGTGTCGGGGACCACACCCCCACCAACCTCGTTGCTCACCACGATGATATCGCCCTGGCGCTCACGTGCGGCCTCGATGAACGCCGACACCGCACCGAGGATTCGTGCCTCCCGGGCTTCGTGGCGAAGTGCCCGGTGGCGATAGCAGAGATTGGACAGCCAGAGGGTCATGCAGTCTACGAGGATGACCCCGTCCTTCACGGCTTCGACGGCCTCCACGAGTGCTACCGGCGCCTCTATCGTTCGAAAGTGCGGCGGTCGCTCAGCTCGGTGGCGCGCGATACGGCGCTTCATTTCAGGATCGTCGCCGGCCGATGCCGTGGCGATGTACGTGACACGAGGCGCATCGCTTACGAGTGCTTGCGCGTAGCGGCTCTTGCCGCTTCGCGCGCCGCCGAGGATCAACGTCAACATACCGCGTTCAAGACCCGCACGACGCAGCCGCCACCAATCTCATTAGTCTCATTAGTCTCATCAGTCTCATCAGTCTCATCAGTCTCGCCAATCTCATCGATCTCATCAATGACGCTAACGCCCGCGTAGGATTGTTCCATCCGAAAAAGCATGCGCGATTCGACACCGAGGGCCTGCGCGAGCACGATGCGGTTGACGCCGCCATGCGAAACGATCGCCACCGTTTGCTCCTTCCGGGCCTCGCGAATCTCCGAAACGGCTTCCAGCACACGTTGTCTCATCTGTGTAAAACTCTCGCCCCCAGGGAAGTGTACCTTGGTTGGCGCGCGCATCCACTCTTCGTAGATTCGAGGATAACGCTCGGCGGCTTCGTCGTAGGTCAGACCTTCGAGCTCTCCGAAATCGATCTCTGCGAGCCGCGGTTCGACGATGGGGGTACCCGAAAGCCCTTCGACGCTTTCGAGCGCTCGGCGCCTCGGGCTCGCATAGAAAGCGTCGACCGATACTGACGCGAGAGCTTTGCCGAGACGCGCCATTTGAGCGCGGCCATTTGCCGAAAGTCCTATGTCGAGCTTTCCGTAGCACCGCCCGCGCGCGGATGCTTCCGGCTCACCGTGGCGGATGAGAATCAGCCGCAGCGAAACGCCGTCGGGTCGGTCCCAGCTCGCAATCATGAGGCGACCAGGAGCGCGGCAGCTTCTGCAATCTCGATATTGGCGCCCATTACATCACCCGTCACGCCTCCTATACGGCGACGGGCGATGGCCCCTACGATCAAGCTCACGACCAAAACACTCACCCCCATCGTAGCGGCAAGTCGCGGCGCCAGAAAACAGGCGGCGGCCAGCATCACCGTGGCGCCGAAGAGCTCACCCTTGCCAAAGTGCGACGAGGGCGCTGCACTCTCCCGCGCGTAGGGCAGCATGAACCCCAAGAGCACGACGCTCCACCGACTGAACACCGGCGCGAGAACGAGCGCTTGCCAGAGAACGAGCGCAATAGCGCCGAAGGCTCCGATGCGGGAATCCCGCATGATACGGAGCACATCCTCTCACGTGCGGCCGCCGCCAAGCCCATCGAAGAAATCCGCGAGGCCGTCCAGGTGAAGCCCTCGCGTCGCCCAGGCGGAGAAAGACACGACGAGGACCGCGAGAAGAAGCGGCGGCAGGGTCGCATCGAGAAGCTTCCACAGGCCAAGCTGAGCCGCTCCTATCCCCGCACCTACGAGAGGAAAGAAAACCGCCGCGCGTCCGACATCTTCGGTCGTGAACGGCCGGCGGATCGGCACGCGTGTGAGAAACGCGATCGCGGCGAGAAGTCGGGACATATCGAGTCAGTGCGCTTTGTCGGAAACGCTCGCGCTCTCGAACGTCGCCATCTCGTTATGCGCCGCGACGGCGCCGTCCAGAATCGGGATCGCCAGTGCGGCGCCCGTGCCTTCGCCGAGGCGAAGCTCGAGGTCGAGAAGCGGTCGGACATCCATGATTTGATGCAGCGCCGCGTGCCCCGGCTCGACGGAGACGTGAGCGAAAAATGCGTAGTCCTTGACCGCGGGCTCGAGCTTCCACGCAATAGCAAAGGCGGCGGTCGTGATGAAACCGTCGACGAGGATGGCAACCGCGCGCTGCGCGGCTTCGAGACAAACGCCCACGAGCGCCGCAATCTCGAGACCGCCCACCGAAGCAAGGATGGCGCGCGGGGTCTTCGGGTCGTGAAGCGCGAGCGCGCGCTCGATGACGTCCACCTTGCGGCGAAGACCGGGCCCGTCCACCCCGGTGCCGCGCCCGGTGACGGCCGCGACGGGAAGACCCGTGAGCGCGGCCGTCACCGCACTCGCCGCGGTCGTGTTACCGATGCCCATCTCGCCGAGCCCCAAGATTCGTACACCTTCGAGCCGGCGAACTTCGCCCCTGCCGACCTCGATCGCAGCGTCCATCTCGTCTTCGGTCATGGCGGGCTCGCGCGCGAAATTGCGTGTGCCGCGTCGAACGGCGGGGTTCGACAATGTCCCAACATCCACGACGGAAAGATCCGCCTCGGCCACACGCGAAAGAGCGTTGATGGCCGCGCCGCCGGTGTTGAAGTTCAAAATCATCTGTCCGGTGACTTCAGAAGGATAAGGGCTAACCCCCTCTTCGGTCACGCCGTGATCGCCCGCGAAAAGAACGATCGCGCGCGGCCGTGTCTGCGGCGTGTCGGTTCGCTGGATCGCCGCGAGGCGGATCGCGATCTCTTCGAGCCGGCCGAGACTTCCCGGAGGCTTCGTGAGCCTTTCCTGGCGCGCCCGCGCCCTCTCTGCAAAGCCCTCGTCAGGAGGCGCTACCACGCTTTGTTCCAACTCGAGCCTCCCCCGTCACGCAGCTTCGCGTCGATCCCTTTCTCTTTCTCGACGAGGCGGCCGAAAAGCCAAAGCACATCCGACAGTCGGTTGATATACGTGATGGCGAGCGAATCGACCTCGACCCCCTCGTCGCCCAGTCGAACCGCGACCCGCTCCGCACGCCGGCACACGGTACGCGCTACGTCGTAAGCGGCCGACACGGTGTCTTCTCCCGGAAGCACCCAATCGCCGACAATGCCTTCGATGGCCTCGATCTCGTCGACGTGGCGGGTCAGCGCATCCACCATCGCCTCGGTCACACGATTCGTCTTCTTCTCGTCCTCGGGGCTCGCGAGCGACGCGCTCACGGTGAAAAGCTCCTTCTGGACCTGCTTCGTGGCCTCCGCTACTTTCTCGTGACGGCAGATCGACCGCGCAAAACCCAACACGGCGCCAAGCTCGTCGAGCGTGCCGTAGGCTTCGACTCTCATGTCCCCTTTCGAGACCCGACTTCCGCCGACGAGGCTCGTGTGCCCTTTGTCACCTGTCTTGGTTGCGATAGACATTTTCATTTACCTTTCTTTAATGCTTAGGGCCGCAGCAGGGTGCAGTCGACTGCTCCTAGCACCCTGCTAAATCGCCGCGTAACGCCGGCGGCGACTCAACAGCAAAAGAAATAGTGGTCCGCCAATCAAAGCCGTGACCGCACCGACTGGAAGCTCGCTCGCTCCCAGGAGCGAGCGCGCCAGCGTGTCGGCGAGAACGAGGAAGGCCGCGCCGAGCAAGATCGAGCACGGGATCACGATCCTCAGATCTTCGCCGAACAGAAGTCGCACCGCGTGAGGCACGATGAGCCCAACAAAGCCAATGGGCCCGGCGACGGCGACGCTCACACCGACGATGAGGCACGACGCAACGTAAACGAAGCGCTCCGTTCGACGCACATCGACGCCGAGCGCCGCGGCCGACTCTTCGTCCATCGCGATGAGATGAAGATCGCGCGTGACCGCAAGAAGGAACGCGAGCCCGGGCACGAGAAAGATCAACATGCGCCATATGAGACCCGCGCCGACAACGTCGAGGCTTCCGACCATCCAGCGAAGGATCTGAAGCGCCCGCGTGTAATCGGTCATGAACTGGATCAGCAAGATGCCGGAGACCGCGATCAAGTTTAAAACGACGCCCGCTAATAGAAGCGAGCCGGGCATGACGACGCTGCCCGCGGAAGCGAGCCGGTACACAATAGCGATGGAAGCCATCGAGCCCGCAAAGGCGAACAGAAACACCAGCGGAACCCCTGCAACGCTCGCACCGAGACCGAGCGCGATAGCGATGCTCGCACCGAGCGCTCCGCCTCCGGAAACGCCGAGCGTGAACGGCTCCGCCAGAGGGTTTCGGAAAAGCGCCTGCAGCGCGGCGCCGACGCCGGCAAGCGAACCGCCGACGAGAAGCCCGAGCGCGACCCGAGGGACGCGGAGACGAAAAAAGATCGTGCGCGCGGTCTCGTCCGTCCGGAGCGCGTTCCAGTCGATGTGTTGATAGCCCGTCGAGAGCGCAAGGAGGGTGACGCCACAAACGACCACGAAGAAGAAAGCGAGCGCCACCAGAAGTCGCCCTCCTGTCGTCATCACCCCTCCGACCAGACGAACGTACGGCCTTCTACCCGATGGGCTCGGACACCTGGGTCTTCATAAACTTCGGCGAGCGTTTTTTCGTTCAAGACGTCCTGGGAAGGACCCTCGGCAACGAGACGGCCGCCGCGCATCGCCAAGAGATAGTCGAAGCTCGCATCGAGCATCTGCAATTCGTGAGTCACGACGAGCACGGTGAGCTCTCTCTCCTCGCGCAAACGCTGGAGGGCGCCGAGAAGCTGTGCGCGATGTTTCAAATCGAGCGCGGCGGCGGGCTCGTCGAGAAGCAAGAGACTCGCCCGCTGCGCGAGCGCCCTCGCAACGACAACCATCTGCTGCTCGCCCCCCGACAGCTCCGTAATGGGACGCTTCGCCAAATGGGTGGCACCGACATTCTCGAGCGCCTCCATGGCGATGTCCACATCGCGAGAGGTCTCGAAACGAAACCGCGACGTATACGGGCTGCGACCTGTCAAGACGAGCTCGAGAGCGGTGAAAGGAAAGACACGGCTTTGCTGCTGCGGCACGTAGCCGATGCGCCTTGCCCGGGCGCGAGGCTCGATATCGCGGAGCGGCTGCCCTTCGAGAAGGACCGATCCTTCGGACGGCGAGAGAACCCCGGAAAGCAACCGTAATAGCGTCGACTTCCCGCAACCGTTCGGACCGATGAGCCCGCAAAAATGCCCGCGCGTGAGCGAGAGAGACACCCCCTCGATCACGCGCATGGCTCCATAGGAAAAGACGAGCGATTCGGCCGTGAGGATGGCGCTCACTCGAAAGCCTCGGGGTGGAGACGGCGCGCAAACTCGCGCGCGGCCTCCACCGCGAACTGTGACGGATGTACGAGCAGCTTGTTCGTCAAAGGATAGATGTGGTCATTCTCCACGGCTCGCACCGAAAGGCTACCCCACACTTCCATCGGGTCTTCCGAGAGACTGCCGCCCCCCATCACGGTCGGCGTCGTGAGCGCTTGCACCATGTCGAAGATGACTTCGGGGTCGAACACCACGAGCGCTTCAGCTCCGAGCTGCATGTAATTGTGCCGTGCGGGCGGCGTAATCGGTTCGCCGCCCGCGATCTCGACGAGCTCCGTCAGATAGCTGCCTTCAGTCGCGATGTAGATATCACGCAGGGTACCGGGAAGCCGATCGACGACGACGAGCACTTTGGGCCGCGCCAGCCCGCGCGTCCGCCGCCTTATATCGTCGAGCTCCGCTCGCATCTCGCTCATCAGCTTCTTGGCTTGTACCTCGTGGCCGACGGCCTCGCCGATCGTCTCGATCGACTCGAAGATGTCAGCCATCGACTGGCTCCCGACCGCCAGCGTCTCGATACCGAGCGCACGGAGCTTCGACTCCATGAGCGGAGCCTGCGCGTCAACGCCGGTAAGCATGACAACGTCCGCCTCGAGCGCGACGATCGCCTCCAGATTAGTGTCGGTCCATCCACCGACACGCGGAAGGTTCTCGACCTCGGGCGGATACTCGCAATATCTCGACACGGCCACGACGCGATCGAAGGCGTCGATCCCGTACAGGATCTCGGTGACGCTCGGAGAGAGCGAAATGATCCGCTGCGCGAGCGCGACAACGAGTAGAAGCTTCATCGTTCTAGAAATCTCCTAGAAATCAAAAGCCGCGCCGACGAGCGCATAGCGCCCGGGTGTACGGAACCCGCTTTCGAAGATCTGCTGGTCGAAGAGATTCTCGACCTTTCCGAACAGACGAAACCCCGCCTCGAAGCGGTAGCTCGCCACGAAGTCGCTCTTGACGTAGCTCTCGAAACGATAGACGCGGCTCGCGAAAGCGCCGGGGTCGAAAATCGGCGCGAGGTAGCTGCTCGAAGCCACGAGGTCGAAACTCAGCGTGACGCGGCGCCCGATGAGCTGCGTGGCGACGAGCGCGAACTGATGGCGCGGGATGACGAAGGCGCGCGTCTGGTCTTCCGTGACGCCGGCCGGCGGCTCCGCGTCGGTATAGGTGTAGGACGTGTTCAAGTGAAGCCCGTTTCCAGCGACAAAATTGCCGACGAGCTCGAGACCTCGAGTCGTACCGCCGTCAGTCGATAGATAGCCCCCGAAACGGCCAAAAGGATCCGTGGCCGGGTCAATACCGCCGGAGAAGTCGAAAATGATGAGCTCCGCGAGCCGAGTCTGGAAGTAGGTAGCCGAGACACGGGCCCGCTGCGACAGAAAACTCTGCTCGACGCTCATATCGAACGTGCGGCTGCGCTCGGGGCTGAGACGCGGATCCCCAAAGACGAAATAGCCAAAGGACGAGAACGATGTGCCGTAGCGCTCGAAGAGCGACGGCGCGCGGTAGCCATTCCCGAAATGAGCACGAAGCTTCGTGCCGCTATCGAAGCTATAGGCGCCCGAAATGTCGCCCGTGAAAGCGCTCTCCAGTGACGGGACCTCCGTACCCACGAAGGGTGCGTTCATCGACGGAGTAAACAGGGGATCGCCGAGCGAGAACCACTGCGCGCGCACGGCGCCCGCAATCGTAAGCGCCCCGTCCATCAAGCTCACTCGATCTTGCACAAAGAGACTTTGACTCGTCTGAGAGACATCGACACTCGAGTTGCCGCTCGGATCGTCCGCCAAGGAGCGATTGAAAAACGACTCTTGCTCGAGCTCCAGGCCCGCCTGGATGTGCTGGCGCCCCCAATCGAAATCCGTCCGCGCGGTGAGCGTGTGGATGCTCCCGTCGAACTCGGCAAGTGTCGAGTTCACCGGCTCGAAAGCGCTTACGCCTTCGGGCCCATCGAAGAAGTTACGACCGGTGAAGAGACCGTGATAGCGGACGGTGTAACCGAAATCGTCCCGCGGTCTCTGTTCGAAGCTCACGAGCGTCGACGTAAAGCTCGCGTCGCGTGTCGAGTCCGGGTCATCCGCGCTCGGCACGTAATTGCCGTCGGCGACCGCGTCGATGATGCCCGCCTCGGGGAGCTCTCCGAGCGCTTCCGGGCTCTCGTTCAAATCGAGCTTCGCGTTCGCACCGTAGAAACGGATGGCGAGACTCGACGTGGACCCGATCTTCAGCTGGGCGCGACCCTGAACGCTCGTGTTGCGCACGGAGTCGTTACCGTCGACACCGTCGGCGACGTTCAGATGCGAGAGTCCGAAGCTGTAGAGAAACCGATCGCGATAGCCACCGGAAGTCTGAGCGTTCGCGCGAAAGAGACCAAGCCCCCCACCTTCGACGAGAACGCTGCCACGCGGCTCGCCGCCACCGGGATTCGTAACAACATTAATAGCGCCGCCGCCGGCATTGGTGCCGTAGAGTGTTGCGCCTGTGCCACGAAGCACTTCCACGCGCTCGAGACCAGTCGCCATGAGCGCTTCGAGTAAAGGCGAGGCGTCGCCCTGCGGGGCGGCGGGATCGCGAAACCGTGCGCCGTCGAGAAGCACCGCGGTGTCTTCGGTTCGAAGCCCGCGGATCTTGATGGCGGTGAAGGCTCCCGGACCGCCGAGCTGCTGCACCCTGACGCCAGGTACGGTGCGAAGCGCTTCCGGAATGAAGTACTCGTCGCGGGCCTCGAATTCTTTCGCACCCACGACGGTGACCGTCTTCGTGACCTCGCCGGATGTTTGCGCGGCGTCCGCACTCGTGACGACGACAGATTCCTCGAAGACGGCGAGGTCGAGGCGAAGCTCGAGTAACGCAGACGCGCCTTCGACGAGCCGAACAACTTGCGGGGCGCTACGCGTGAAACCTGAAGCTTCCGCCTGAACGACATAGACCCCGGGCGTGAGCAAGCCAAACCGATAACGGCCTTCGCCGTCGACGCGGACGCTCGCGCGCCACCCGCCGTCGCGCCGTGAGAGCAGCACCGTCGCTTGCGGCACGCCCGCATCTTGCGGGTCGACCACATGGATGTCGATAGAATCCGCAAGCACAGCGCTTGCGACAAAAGTGAGGAGAAAAGTGAACAGAACGCGCATCTGAGACCTCCCAGTCAACACTGAAAGTCCCGATAGCAGGCGATGCCGAAGGCAAGAAAAAAGACTTCTCGCCTTCGGTGGACGAGAAGTTTCGCTCTAGCCTGCCTCGAAACCGGGCTCTTCCCACCGAAGAGCACCCCGACTTCTCGACTCGGGCAGGTTTCCTGACTCACGGATCCGCGCCGTTCGTCCGCCTTCCCCCCAGCATCGCCGAGAGTGGCTGCCAATCGCTTGGCCTGGACTTAGGCTTTCCGCTTACAGTGGCGTGGGCCGTTGAGGTTTTTCACCCCATTCCCTTTTACCCGAACCATTCGGGCACCTGAGCCTGTCTGTCGCCGGGAGTATAGCAAAAAACTAGTGGAGAGGTGCTACTGAAGTCCAAATATGGAGGTAGCCTCAATGGGCTATAATGAGCGCTTTGCCTGACGATGAAGAAGCTCACAATGGACGCACTCGAGATGGCCGGACGTCGCGTTTTCGTGCGCGTCGACTTCAACGTGCCGCTAAAAGACGGTGTTGTTCAAGAGGATACGCGGATCCGAGCCACGCTCCCGACACTGAAACGAGCACTCGACGTGGGCGCGAGACTCGTGCTCGGCTCGCACCTAGGACGCCCGAAAGGAAGGCCACGCCCCGAGCTGAGCCTCGCGCCGGTAGCCGAGAGGCTCTCGGAGCACCTCGGAAAGCCGGTCCGCTTCTGCGGACAAACCGTCGGCGACGCCGTGGACACAGAGGTGGGAAAGCTCGCGAATGGCGAGATGTTGCTCCTCGAGAACCTTCGCTTCAGCCCCGGCGAGACCGACAACGATGCTGACTTCGCGCGCCGCCTCTCGACGACCGCCGAGCTCTACGTGAACGACGCCTTCGGCACCGCGCATCGCGCGCACGCATCCACGCAAGGCATGGTGCGGTATTTCGAGCAAGCCGCCGCCGGAACGTTGATGGAAAAAGAGCTTCACTATCTAGACATGGCGCTCACCGATCCACCCCGCCCATTTACCGCCATGCTCGGAGGCGCGAAAGTCTCCGACAAAATCAAGGTGGTACGCTCGCTGCTCGAAAAAGTCGACCGCTTGCTCGTCGGAGGAGGCATGGCCTACACATTTCTACGGGCACAAGGACTTCCGACTGGGAAGTCGCTCGTGGAGGAAGACAAGATCGAGCTCGCCAAGAGTCTTCTCGCGGAAGCTGGCGACAAACTCGTACTGCCCCTCGACCATATCGTGGCCGCGAAGTTCGACCCGGAAGCCGAGCACCGAGTGATGCCGATCGGCGAGATCCCGGATGGCTGGATGGGACTGGACATCGGCCCCAAGACCGTCGCCGCTTACGGCGACCAAATCCGCGCCGCGAAGATGATTCTGTGGAATGGCCCGATGGGTGTTTTCGAGATGGAGCCCTTCGCCAAAGGAACAGTGGCGCTCGCCGAAGTCATAGCCGCGAGCGATGGAACGAGCGTGGTCGGAGGCGGTGATTCCGTCGCCGCGGTACACGAAGCCGGCGTCGCCGACCGCATCACTCATATCTCGACGGGCGGAGGCGCGTCACTCAAGTTTCTCGCCGGAGCAAAGCTACCGGGAGTCGAGGTATTGACGGATGCGTAGACCCATCATCGCCGCCAACTGGAAGATGCACATGACGCTCGACGAAGCCGCCGTGCTCGTCCAAGGAGTCGTGGAAGACTGCCGCGACATGGACGATGTGGACATTGTGCTCGCCCCACCCTTCACCGCCTTGAGCAAGGTGCGCGAGGAGATTCGTGACACACCCATAGCACTCGGCGCACAGAATCTGTATTGGGAAGAAAAAGGCGCCTTCACGGGCGAAGTGTCACCCCTCATGCTGAAGGATGTGGGTTGCGACTACGCGATCGTTGGCCACTCCGAGCGCCGCCAGCTCTTCGGAGAGACCGACAAGAGCGCCAACAAGAAGGTGCTCACCGCTCTGACCCATGACCTCATCCCGATCCTGTGCGTGGGCGAGACCGACGCCGAGCGTGACCGAGGTGTGACCTATGTCGTCGTCGACCGCCAAGTGAAAGAGGCGCTCAAAGACGTGGCCGAAACCCAGCTCGACCGCATCGTCATCGCCTACGAGCCGATCTGGGCGATTGGCACCGGCCGCACCGCAACCCCCGCGCAGGCGGAGGAAGTCCACCAATCCATCCGCGGCCAGCTCGCGAAGCTCTTCAACACCGACGCCGCCGAGACCGTCCGCATCCTTTACGGCGGCAGCGTAAAACCGGATAATGTAGACGACCTCATGGCAGAGGCCGATATCGACGGAGCCCTGGTCGGAGGAGCGAGCCTGAAGCCCGACTCCTTCAACCGCATCTGCGGCTTCGAACGGAGAACGTAGAAAATGTTAATCATTCTCATCACGATCCTTCACGTCTTCGTGAGCTTCTTCTTGATCCTCATCGTCCTGACGCAACAGGGCAAAGGGCAGGATCTCGCAAGTGCTTTCGGCGGAACCGGCTCGCAGACAGCCTTCGGCGCTCGCGGCACCGCCACCCTGCTCTCCAAGATCACCGCCTTTGTGGCGGCCCTGTTCATGGTGACCTCCCTCTCGTTGACCTACCTCCGGCCCGCTGTCACCGGAGACACGGTCATCCCGGACATCCCGGCAGGATCCCAACCGGCGGCGGAAGAGCCGTCTGGCGAAACGCCTGAAGCCGGAGCCGACGACGCAAACGCTGGCGAATCAGAAGACCCGCCCGAAGAAAGCGAATCACCGGACCCGCAGTAGAATCGAGCACGAGAGACAGCCGCTCAGTCGGTCGATCTTGCAGTTCCCACTCTACATTCTTATAATGACGCGTCTTTAGGGACGCCTTCCTACTTGCCGAAGTGGTGGAATTGGTAGACACGTGCGCTTGAGGGGCGTATGGGGTAACACCTGTGGGGGTTCGAATCCCCCCTTCGGCACCACACAAGTAACGATCCAGTAGTATCAACAAGTTAGGCACCGTTTGGATGCCTCTTGCTAACAAACTGCTAACATCGGCTCAAGCTGCACCACGAGACCACGTCCTCGTTTGTTGTGACCGTTTGCCCCCGTGACGGAGCCGAAAGCACGGGATTTGAACCGCCGACCTGCTGATTACGAATTGTCTCAGGGGCCATCTGAGAGCACTCAGGAGCACCCACTAGCACCTGCAATCAACGATTTAGATGATCCGTTGGTGCACCTGGATGCTCCTGGGTCGGGATGGACCGGTAGCAGAATGGTAGCAGCCGCCTCATCACCCGTTCGGTTTCACGACAGCGATATTGAACCTCCGACCCTTGGGTTATGAGGGGAAAGGAGGAAGTGACCCAGAGCAACTCATGGCGACAAACGCCAATGAAACTGCGGCTCTCCCTTCTCCTGTTTTGCGTGCCACCAGTTCCCGCGCAATTCCCGCACAGTGACACGGTTGTAACTTCCCCGTAGAACCGCTAAATTCTCTCCAATGTCGCTCGGCGCCGGAACCCGCCTCGCCCACTACGAGATCATCGAACCCATCGGCAAAGGCGGGATGGGCGAGGTCTACCGCGCTCTTGACACGAAGCTCGACCGCGACGTAGCGGTCAAAGTCCTCCCCGATGAGTTCGCGAAAGACAAAGAGCGCCTGGCGCGGTTCGAACGGGAGGCCAAGCTTCTCGCGTCGCTCAACCACCCGAACATCGCGAGCATCTACGGTCTCGAAGAATCGGACGGCGTGAAGGCGCTGGTTCTGGAGCACATCGAAGGTCCGACGCTCGCTGAGCGCATCGCTGAGGGTCCGATCCCGGTCGAGGAAGCCATCGCCATTGGGGGGCAGATTGCGGAAGCTCTCGAAGCGGGGCACGAAGCGGGGGTGGTCCACCGTGACGTGAAGCCCGCAAACGTGAAGGTCAAGGAAGACGGCACTGTGAAGGTGCTGGACTACGGTTTGGCAAAAGCGCTCGAAGGCGACGGGCCTAGCGGCGTCGACTCGGAGCTATCGCAATCGCCGACGTTGACACGCCACGGAACGCAGGTCGGCGTCATCCTGGGAACAGCCGCGTACATGAGTCCGGAGCAAGCGAAGGGCAAGCGCGTCGACAAGCGCACGGACATCTGGGCGTTCGGGGCAGTGCTTTACGAAATGTTGACCGGCAGTCGCGCCTTTGCTGGCGAGGACGTCTCCGACACGCTGGCGGCTGTACTCCGCGCCGAGCCCGATTGGACTGCGCTTCCGGGCGAGACTCCGAGTCACGTCCGGCAGGTGTTGCAGCTTTGCTTGACGAAGGGAGCGAAGGGGCGGGCGCGTGACATCGGTGACCCGCGTCTGGCGATCGAAGGCGCGTTCGAGACGGTCGCCGACGGCCGGTCGACATTGGACGAGGCTACGACGACGCGGGCGAAGTGGCGGCAGGTGGCCCCGCTGGTGCTCGGCGCCGCGCTGGTCGCGGCGATGATCTCGGGGCTCGCCGTCTGGTCCGCGATGCGGTCGTCCGATGTCGCCGTCGATGTCACGCGTTTAACGATCGATTCGCCAGGACCGCTCGAAGTCGCGCCTTTCCACAATGACCTCGCGGTATCGCCGGATGGAAGCTTCGTCGTCTACATCGGAAAGATCCCCGAAACCCCCTTCGTACAGCTGTATCTACGATCGGTCGACCGGCTCGACGCCGCGCCGCTCTCGGGAACCCAGAGTGCTGACGGCCCTTTCGTATCGCCCGACGGCCAGTGGATTGGGTTCTCGGTGGGGGGCGAGCTCCGGAAGGTGTCGGCCCTCGAAGGACCGGTGGTCACGCTGGCCACCATCACGTCCGCGATACGTGGTGCGAGCTGGGTTCACGATAACCGGATCATCTTCGGTACTTACAATGGAGGACTCTTTGGAGTGTCGGGCGAAGGTGGTGAACCCGAGCAGCTCACCACACCGCCGGATGGCGAATCCCATAGCTGGCCGTCCGCGGTGCCGAACGGCGATGTCGTGTTGTTCACTATCGGACAAGCCGCCAGGCGAGGAGAGCTCGTGGCCCTCTCGCTCGACACAGGGGAAGTGAGAACGCTCGGACTGGCCGGGACCAATCCTCACTACGTCCGGACAGGCCATCTCGCGTTTGCCGTGGCCGATGGCACGATGCGCGCGGTGCCGTTCGATCCCGATCGATTGGAGGTCACCGGTAGACCGGTAACGCTCGTGGAGAACATCGTCGTGAAGGGCTCGGGTGCAGCGGACTTCGATGTCTCCGATGCGGGACGACTGGTGTACATGGAGGGCGCCCGGTCCGGCTCCGCATCGCGACGTCTGACGTGGGTGAGCCGCGATGGCCAGGAGGAGCCGATCGACGCATCGACCGGCGCCTACTACACTCCGCACATCTCGCCCGACGGCACGCGGGTGGCCGTCGACCGCGCGGATGCCGACGGTGCAGACATCTGGATTCTCGATCTTTCCCGCGGTACCGAGAGCAAGCTCACCACCGATGCGTTCGTCGAGGCGAACCCCCTCTGGACGCCTGACGGTACGGGAGTCGTCTACGGATCGTTCGGCGATTCAGAAGGCGGCATCTTCTGGAAGTCCGCGGATGGTACGGGTGAGGCCGATCGGCTCATGCGCATCGACGCCGGCACCGCCGTGGTGGGACCCTCGGCCTGGTCTGCCGACGGAACGACACTCGCGTTCTGGCTCGTCAATGTCTCGAGCGACATCGGTCTGTTGTCAGTTGGTGGAGACGGGACCGCCAACGCCGCTCATCGCTGAGGAGTTCATGGAACAGGTACCCGCCATCTCGCCCGACGGTAAGTGGATCGCATACGAGTCTGACGAGAGTGGGCAGGAAGAGATCTACGCGCAACGGTTCCCGGGACTCGGCCAGCGAGTCACGATTTCCACCGATGGCGGCAGGCAGCCAATCTGGTCCCAAGACGGACGCGAGCTGTTCTATCGTTCCGCCGACGGCATGATGGCCGTACCGATTGACACGTCTCCCACGTTCAGGGCGGGCCAGCCGACGTTGCTGTTCGAGGACGACTACTTCTTCTTTCTCTCACGCCGCACCTACGACGTCGCACCGGACGGCCAGCGATTCTTGATGATCACGGCGGGTGACGCGGCCGCTGGCGCGAGACCATTCCGGATGGTTGTCGTGGAGCACTGGTTTGAAGAGCTGAAGACGCGGGTGCCAGTGCCGTAGTCCCTGCTCCGACTCGCTCCGTCCGACACGTCCCATCTCTTCCGTCATCGTTCCACCCGATCGCATCGTCAGCGACGTCGGCCGTCAGCCGAGATCCGTGGGTGGGTTGGGCATGACGATGGGCCGACGGATCGAGGAGGACGAGGCGCGTCCACAGCGAGGACTCACCTTCGATCGAGCCCACGTCACGTTGAACTGGCACCAAGAGCGTATGGTGCAAAAAGTAGGTCGACCTCAAGGTTACGCCAGATCGGGGTCGACGCGGGCGGCGTCGGAGCGTGCCTGCGCTTCGAGCTTGCCACCGACAATGCCCGCGGGCAAACTCCACGCGAGATGCTCGACGCCATCATCCGACCACCGTTCTCTAGCCTGAAGTTCCCTGCTTCAAACCCCTGTTAATTGATGTAAATGCCTGTTTACGCAGGACATATGATTAATTTGGTTTCGCCATATGTTCCCATGTAACTAGGCTGTAACTCTCTTTGTCATGGCTTTAATTGATTGCTTTCATGGCCAGAATAGCGTATATATGTTCCCATGTACATCGAGACCGTGCGCAATCGAAACTCTCCGCCCACAATCCTCTTACGCGAGGGCTGGCGGGAAGGGAAGAAGGTCCGAAAGCGTACCCTCGCCAACCTTTCACACCTGCCCAAAAATATCATCGAGCTCATACGCCGCGCTCTCAAAGGTGAGGCCTTCGTCGCTGTCAGCGAAGCATTTGAGGTCATCAAGTCCTCGCTTCACGGCCACGTCAACGCCTGTCGTACGACGATGAGACGCCTTCGTTTCGACAAATTGCTCGCTTCGAAGCCATGCCGTGAGCGCAACCTGGTCGAGGCGATGGTTGCCGCACGCATCCTCGAACCTGACAGCAAACTCGCGACGACACGGTGGTGGCACACCACCACACTGCCCGAAAGCCTCGGTGTGGCCGATGCCAACGAGGATGATCTCTATGCCGCCATGGATTGGTTGCTCGAGCGGCAAGAACGTATCGAGAAAAAACTGGCTGGACGACACCTCAAAAAAGGAGGCTTGGTGCTCTACGATCTCAGCTCCAGCTACTTTGAGGGTGTCACCTGCCCTCTGGCCGCCATGGGATATAGCCGTGATGGCAAAAGAGATAGACTGCAAGTCAACTACGGTCTAGTCACTGACGAGCGGGGTTGCCCGGTCGCCGTGTCGGTCTTTGCGGGCAATGAGTCGGATAGCACGACGTTGATGCCCCAAGTCGAGATGGTGAGAAACAGGTTTGGCATCAAGACCCTAGTGCTCGTCGGTGACCGAGGCATGATTTCTCAGAAGCGGATCGACGATGACCTCCGCAACCTCGAAGGGGTCGATTGGATCACAGCGCTCAAAAGCGCATCTATTCGTAAGCTCATCGATGGAGGTCAACTGCAACTCGGCCTTTTTGACGAGCGTAATCTGTTTGAATTGACTCATCCAGATTTTGCTGGCGAACGACTCTTTGCGTGCCGGAACACCGAATTGGCAAAACTGCGCGTCCACAAACGTCAGTCCCTTCTGCAGGCGACTGCGAGAGAGCTTGCAAGAATTCAAACCATGGTGCAGCGCGCTAGGCTCAGAGGCAAGGACAAGATTGGCGCCCGCGTGCGCAAGGTCGTCACCAAGACGCTCGCCAAGTATTTTGTGCTCGACATTCGCGATGACGACTTTACCTTCCAGATTCCCAACAAAGAGGTGGCGGCCAAAGCGGCGCTCGATAGTATCTACAAGAGGCTCACGAAGCTTCGCTCAAATGTTGAACTCGGCAATCTCAAAGGTAAGGACAAGATCCGTGCGCGCGTACACAAGCTCATCACCAAGAAGATCGCCAAACATTTCGATCTCGATATTCGCGACGATGAGTTTCGCTTCCGAATCGTCGAGCAAGAGCCCGCAGCAGAAGCAGTGCTCAACGATATTTGCAAGAGACTGGAGAGCATTCGCTCGGACGTCAAGCTCGGCAAACATGGAGGCAAGGACAACATTGGTGTGCGTGTAGGCAAGGTCATCAACAAGTACAAGGTGGCCAAGCATTTCGTGCTGCAGATCCGCGACGATGGGTTTGACTTCCACATCGACGAACACAAGGTGGCTTCCGAGGCAACGCTCGATGGCATCTATGTCATCCGGACCAGCGTGCCCGAACAGCGCCTATCACCCGACGACACCGTCCGCTGCTACAAGAGTCTGAGTCAAGTCGAACGGGCATTTCGTTCTATCAAGACCATCGACCTCAAGGTGCGTCCGATTCGCCACCGCCTCGAGACACGGGTACGCGCCCACATCTTCTTGTGCATGCTCGCCTACTACGTCGAGTGGCACATGCGTGAAGCATGGCGTCCATTGCTCTTCTGCGACGAGGACCAAGAAGCCAAGAAAACGCGGGACCCGCTTGCTCCCGCTAAGCGCTCCGAGGCTGCCTGAGGTGGACCCCATTCTCTGGACCAAAATGGGGGGTAGCTAAGGTGGAGCCTGCCGAGTTGAACACGTCGTGGTCATAGTCGTGATGTTGTTTCCCGAAGGCTCCTAGAAGGGAGCGTTCGGGAACACAGTTTATGGCAGATTGAAAATCTGTGGACAGTTTGTTTTTCGCTGTAGCCATCATTGTGTCTAGCGGCAATTATTATTTCTCTTCAGCAACAAGTTAGAATTCCCGGGTACCTACCGGTCTTGCTCCGTCACTTATCAGCAAAGTGTCCCATGTTCGATCCGGGGCCCCGACGGAGGGAGCGGACCCTTAAAAAAAGATGCGAAGCTTCCTTGTCCGCTCCCTCCGTCGGGGCCCCGGATCGAAGCCGCCCTTTCGCTGGTCCACCTGAATAGTGCAAAAATCGGGGTACCTGGGGTATGGGCCAAGCCGCGAGAGGGTCTCCTGCGGCGATTCTCGCATTCGTTTTGTGGACTCGTGGCAAGGTTCATTCCTTTTCCCGGTTTTCTACCGCCGTGGCCTCTTTGGCCTTGTTCTGCTTCGATTGCCCCAGTCGGTAACTGCCGACGTTGAGCTCCAGGATGATGCTGTGATGTACAAATCGGTCGATGGCCAATCATCTTCAAGCAACCTCGCCAAGCAGTCCATCGTAGAAGCTCGCGGGCGTTTGATAGCCTAACGCTTTGTGCGGGCGCTCGTCATTGAAGAAATCGAAGTAGCAAGCGATGCCCGCGCGAGCCATTTGCACGGTGTCGTAGGCGTACAGGTAGACCTCCTCGTACTTCAGCGAGCGCCAGAGCCGCTCCACGAAGATGTTGTCGATACAGCGACCTTTGCCATCCATGCTGATCTTGATCTCAAGAGCAAGCAATACACTGGTGAACTCCTCCGAGGTGAACTGAGAGCCCTGGTCCGTGTTGAATATCTCTGGGCAACCGTAGCGTGCCACAGCTTCGTTCAGAGCCTCCACGCAGAAGGTCGTCTCCAACGTGTTGGACAAGCGCCAGGCGAGCACCCGCCGCGAATACCAATCGATGACCGCCACCAGGTATACGAAGCCTCGCGCCATCGGGATGTATGTGATGTCGGCGGCCCACACCTGATTGATCCGAGAAACCGTCAGATTCCTCAGTAGATAAGGGTATACGGCGTGTTCCGGCGCTGGCTTGCTTGTGTTCGGCTTGGGCGCAGTGCTCTCGAGCCCCATCAACCGCATAAGACGCTGCACGCGCTTGCGGTTGACGGCCGACCCCTCCGCTTTGAGTGTCTGTGTCATCATGCGGCTGCCGAAAAATGGATGCTTCAGATGTAGCTCGTCCATCCGACGCATCAATGCGAGTTGCTCGCCATCCGGCTCGACAGGTTCGTAGTATAGGCTCGACCGATTCACGCCGAGCAGCTCGCACTGCCAGCGCATCGACAGCGGAGCGTTGGGTTCGACCAACTCCCGCCGGGGCGTCATCGCAATCGACCGAGCCCGTGTGATAAAAAATCGCGCTCCATCGTCAGCTCCCCGATTTTCTGAAGCAGTTCGGCCTCGCGCATCGAGGCATCGCCTCCGCCCACCTCTTCGGTCTCGAAAGCACGCGTGACGTTCTCCAAAAGCTGCCGCTTCCATTTGTAGATCTGGTTCGCGTGAACCTTGTGCCGGCGGGATAGTTCCGCCACTGTCTCCTGCTCGCGTAGTACCGCCAAGGCAACTTTCGCCTTGAAAACAGGGCTGTGCTTCGTACGATTTTTCTTCACTTTTCTCTGCTCCTTTTTTTATTGAGCAGGCTTGTTTTACCACCTTAACCCCTGGTCTAAAAAATGGGGTCCACTTCAGCCCTGCGAAAGATACGCTCCAAGAAACTCGACGACGGCACCGAGGCCCACAGCTTTCAAACTCTACTCAAGGCACTCAGCACCATCGTGCGTAACATCTGCCGCGCTCCAGGTGACAATCCCGACGCTCCCACATTCCAGGTCGTCACGACACCCGACCCTAAGCAGCAACGCGCCTACGACCTTCTCGAAACTATCATCCTGTAGCCAGAACCGGGCACTCAATTCTGAGCTATCTACTTGAATCTGTTCAGGTTTTTGTCTTTTCGGCCGGGGAACTTCAGGCTAGCCGCCGCACGATAGTAGTAACGAAGTAGTCCGCCGAGTCGCTCGCGGCACTCGACTCTGAGCCCACCCGCGTCCTGGGAGATCGGTTCTAGCAAAGTGTTGCCGAGACCCTGGTGATTCCTCTCTCGCAGATAATGCAGACGATATTCGCGTAGAGCGCGTTCCAACGCATTCCGGCCAAACAAGATCATGCGGTCCAGACACTCCTCTTTCACTGAACGTACGAAGCGCTCCGCGTGAGGATTGCAGTTCGGAGATTTTGGGGGAATCGGGACGACGTCCACATCGTTTTCCTTCAGGATTTCTTGAAACTCAGTTGTATATTTCGAATCTCGGTCGATGATGAGGTGCTAATAGCCTCGAAGAAAGCTGTCGTTGAACGCCGCGAGGTCGAGCGCGACTTGTTTCATGAAGACTCGGTCTGGGTTTGGTGTGGGTGTCGAGAGATGGACCCGGCGGGTCTTCAGTTGAATGACGAAAAAAGCGTAGAACGTGACCAGACCCGCGGAAGTCCAGATCTCGGTAGTGAAGAAGTCGGCAGCAGCAAGAGTGTCCCAGTGACCCCGAAGAAACTGTGCCCACGTCGTCTTTCGTCGGCGAAGCGGTGCCGGCTCGATACCATGATCCGTCAAGATCCGCTTCACCGTGTTGGGCGCGATCTTGTGGCCGAGGTTGGCTACAGCTCCTTGGTTTCGAGCGTAGCCCCAAGACGGGTTCGACTTGGCCATGCGAAGCACCAATTTCTTGATCTCCGGCGAGACGGGTGGACGCCCCGTTCCGCGGCGAGGGTAGGTCCATTTCCTCGCTATGAGCTCTCGGTGCCATCGGAGGACCGTATCCGGAGTGACCAGAGTCGTCACTTCCTCAAGCAGTTTCCGGCCAAGCTCCTTCCCCTTGGCCGCGAGCCGACGCCGTTGCTCATCGGTAAAGCGGAGGCGTCCACCAACTGCTCCTTCAGGACGCGGTTCTCCTCCTGGAGGTAGTCGAGGACTCTCTGCTGCTCCTGGTTCAACCTGCCCGCCAGCAGCGAGACGAGGAAGATTTGAGGCGACACGCGTGTGCTCATCCCAAGGATCGTAGCGAAACGCTCTCGCGGCTGCAGCGGAGCAGCCGGCTGAGTTTTTGCACCCTTACGGCCCGAGCTCGCTCAACCCGTGATGTTATTCGATGGGCCGTACGCCTACGGCGTGGCCAGTCCGCGCTCAAAGACTACGACGTTGCGCCGGACGTCGTGATGGTTCGACCGGAAGAGGGCGAGGGCGCAGTGCACCGATTGAACGTCATCCTCAACTCGTTCCAAGAGCTCGAACGCCTCGTTCCCACCGACAAATAGAACCGACGTACTCGACCGCTCCTGGTTGCCCACTACCCATCATTGTCGTAACATCGTCGCCCTGAAATGTCACTCCCACCCGGTCACAGGCTCGCCCACTACGAGATCGTCGAGCCAATCGGCAAAGGCGGAATGGGTGAGGTCTACCGAGCAAGAGATGGGAAGCTTGGTCGGGATGTGGCGATCAAGGTCTTGCCCGAGGAGTTCGCCGAGAACGAAGAACACCTAGCTCGATTCAAGCGTGAGGCCAAGGTTCTTGCCTCGCTCAACCACCCGAACATCGCCTCGATCTACGGCCTGGAGCAATCAGACGAGACCCACTACCTCGTTCTCGAGCTCGTTCCAGGGGAGACTCTGGCGGAGCGAATCTCACGCGGCCCGATCCCTTTGGAAGAAGTCCTCGACATCGCGACCCAGATGGCCGAAGCTCTCGAGGAAGCGCACGAACACGGCATCGTTCACAGAGACTTGAAACCCGCGAACGTCAAGCAGACCGAGGACGGCAAGATTAAAGTTCTGGACTACGGCTTGGCGAAAGTGTTTCAAGAGGAAACGCCTGAGGCCGATAGCTCGATGTCACCCACGCTCACACGAGACGTGACTCGCGTCGGTGTGATTCTTGGCACCGCTGCCTACATGAGCCCCGAGCAGGCACGCGGCAAGCCGGTGGACAGGCGAACGGACATCTGGGCCTTCGGAGCCGTTCTGTTCGAGATGCTGACGGGCACGAAGCCGTTCCCCGGTGACGACATCTCACAGACTCTGGCGCGGGTGATAGACCGGGAGCCGGATTGGAGTGCACTGCCCGCGACCGTGCCGCCGAGTCTAGCGACCTACTTGCGACGTTGCCTCCAGAAAGACCCACGTCAGCGAGTGCAGGGCCATCGGCGACGTGCGGCTTGCGTTGGAAGGAGCGTTCGAGACCACCGCCACTCAGCAAGGCGCTGTCTCCCAGCCGGTCGGTTGGCGTCCCTCGATGGGCATGGCGGCCACTGCCGTATTGTTGTTCAGCATCGCCGCGGGCGTCGCGGTTTGGAGCGTAGTGCATCGCGAGCCAACGCCACGACCGGTCATACGGTTTTCTCTTCCGTTGCCCCCCGGCGAGACACTGACAGCCGCGGGTCGTCACGCCGTGGCTCTCTCTTCGGACGGCACCCGCCTTGTGTATAGCGCCAACAACCAACTCTACCTCCGAGCCATGGACCAAATGGAGACGACTCCCGTCCGGGGCACTGAAGGCGGCGCTCGAAGTCCCTTCTTCTCTCCCGACGGTGAGTGGGTAGGGTTTTATGCAGGAGGGGGCCAACTCAAGAAGGTCGCCGTCAGCGGTGGTGCACCCGTGACTCTATGTGACGCTCAGAGTCCTTTGGGCGCTCGGTGGGGAGCCGATGACACCATTGTTTTCGGGCAACGTGGGGCTGGCATCCTGCAGGTGTCCGCCGATGGAGGCACGCCCGAGGTTCTCATCCCGCTTACGGGAACGGAAGGGTTCGGCCCTCAGGTCTTGCCGGGAGAAAAAGCCGTACTCTTTACCCTCCTGCACGAAGGTAGGAACTGGGACGACGCCCAGATCGTGGTGCATTCTTTCGAGACCGGTGAGAGAAAGGTTCTGGTCGAAGGCGGCAGAGACGCCCGCTACGTGCCCACGGGGCACCTCGTCTACGTCTTAGATGGAACGCTTTTGGCAGTGCCATTCGATGTGGACGCGCTCGAAGTGATGGGTGGTCCCATACCCATGGCCGAGGGCGTTATGACCGCTGGTTTGAGATCGGGAGCAGCACACTTCGGCGTTTCGGACACCGGTGCCTTGGTCTATGTGACCGCCGATCCAGGGGACAGAACGCTCGTTTGGGTCGATCGGGACGGAAGAGAAGAGACTCTGGCAGCCGAGCCGCGTGCCTATCAGTATCCACGTATCTCTCCCGATGGGGGCCGTCTCGCCGTCGATGTGCGCGACCAGGAACAAGACATCTGGATTTGGGACTTTGCCCGCGAGACACTGACGCGGCTCACGTTCGCTCCCGGCCTGGACTCCTACCCAGTTTGGACGCCGGACGGGAGGCAGGTGGCGTTCGCCTCTAACCGTGACGGGCCAGAGCACAACCTGTACTGGAAGGCGGCCGACGGCACCGGCTCGATCGAGCGCCTGACCGAAAGCGAGAACGGCCACCGTCCATATGCCTTCACCCCGGACGGGAGGCAGTTGGTGTTTCTCGAACTAGACGAGGAGGATCGCCGCGACCTCGGAGTGCTTTCCCTCGAGGGCTCTCCGGAGCCGCTCCTGGCGACCGAGTTCAACGAAAGGAACGGGGAGATCTCTCCCGACGGCCGGTGGCTCGCCTACCAGTCGGACGCCTCGGGCCAACACGAGATCTACGTGCGGCCGTTCCCGAACGTCGAGGAAGGACAGTTGTTGTTTATCACTTTAATCCGTAATCCACCGCGATGAAATATCAAGAACGGCCACCACTCCATGAGGGTACGGGAGTGCTCGACGGCGTCAAGGGTTCGCTCGCTACGCGAGCCGCTACGCGCCCTTGACCCCGTCTGCGCCTCCCGTCTTCTGCTCGTACGTGGTTGCCGGTCGAGGTGAATCACGAATGAGAAATCTTCGCGATTCAATATAAAAAACAACAACAGTGGCCGATCTCGAAGGATGGTGGTACGCAGCCTCTGTGGGCGCCGGACGGGCGCGAGTTGTTCTATCTCGCTCCGGGCGCAAGACTGATGGCGGTCGGTGTTGAGAGCGAGCCTAGCTTCGCGCCCGGTAACGCCGAGGAGGTCTTCGGCGGGTACTACGCCGGAGCACCGGCACGCACCTACGACATTTCCCCCGATGGCGAGCGGTTCCTGATGATCAAGGAAAGCGACCAGACTTCCTCGACCGAGTTCATCTTCGTACAGAACTGGTTCGAGGAGTTGAAGCGACTCGTCTCGACGGACAACTGACCATGCCCCTCACACCAGGAGCCAAGCTCGGCCAGTACGAAGTCGTCGAGGCTATTGGTGCGGGTGGTATGGGAGAAGTCTATCGAGCCCGCGATACCAAGCTCGGACGTGACGTTGCTGTCAAAGTGCTTCCGGAGGAATTCTCACGAGACAAAGAGCGACTGGAACGATTCCAACGAGAGGCCCGTCTCCTCGCCCAAGTCAATCACGCGAACGTCGCCACGCTCTATGGGCTCGAGGAGCACGACGGGCAGACGTTCATCGTCATGGAGTTGGTTGAGGGTGAGAGCCCTTCCCGCATCGCACGATTTGGACAATAATAGGGCCCTGCCGACTGACAAATTCAACATTGTGCCGAGAGTCTGGAGATTTTACTTATGACACCATTAACCAACGTCGTTATTTCTCTTCGTAAAGAGCAAGCACACCTGGAGCGACAGCTCGCTCGCGTGAACCGTGCTATCGAGGCCCTGACGGATGCGCCAGCGAAGAAGAATAAGAAGAAGAAAATTGCTACGAAAAAGAAGCGCAGGGTGTCAGCTGCTACGAGGAAGGCTGTCTCTGACAAGCTGAAGCAGTATTGGGCTGCCAAGAAGGCGGCCGCTAGAAAGAAATAACTCGACGGGACACGCGTAGCCGAGCTTCTGGCACGGTCGCGCTCGAAGGACCCGGCTCAGGCCAGCTTGCCGTTCACGAGCATGCTCACCCAGCAAATGAGCGTCAAGGATGAACGTGCCCTCCAAGGCCCCAAGAAGAAGCCCCGCGACGCCAGCGAAGATATAGTGCGTCCCCAAATCCAGCGTCGCCTCGACACCGGCGGCCAGGTTCACAAGCACCGTTGTGGTCCGCAAAAAGTCGATCCGACTTGATTCCGCAATTTAGACCTGCCAGAATCCGCCGTTTCGCGGCGGCATCGGGCTCGTCGCCTTTGATCCGGAAGGCTCGTTCTTGCGTTCGCTCTCGAAAATCGTGCCCGTTGTCGATCGACGACCTCCTTACCGGTGCCGGCCACCGCGTTTCTTTTTCACGGACTACAGGTGCGGGGCTCAGGACCAGGAAGGATGACGCAACTGCTGTAGGGCCAGGAGAAAAGCCTTGGAGCACTCCGCGTCCAACCCGATAAACCTAGCCAGTAGCCGATTCCGATCCATGTGGCCATGCATTAGGCCATCTTCTGCATGAGGATGGTCCGGTGCGATGGTATGAAAGATCTCGTGAGCAATAACGCGACCCAGCGCGCGAGACACCTGGTGTCTTGCCTTGGGCCCGGGGCAGTTGTTCGGTTTCTCGGCCATGTGCCCGACAACGCGGAAGGCTCGAGAAACGAAAGCGTAAGCGGTGCGCGGATCGCGTCTACTAATCACAACGCCCAACGTACTCGGCTTGAGTCCCCACGTCGACGGGTGCTGCCGGACCAAGACGACATTTACCGGTGTTTCCGCGCCGTTGGTGGGGCGGGCTCCCGGCTCGTCTTCCCAGTGAACACGCACGCCAATGCCGGCGAAGATTTGCGCGACTTCTTCTTGCACGGCGGACTTCATCGCACGGCAAAGTTGGAATCCGTCGTACCATCCGAGAGCAAGGGCAGGGTTCGGAGCGAGCTCCACGTTGAGGATGAATAGAGACGTGAGAAGAAATGCCATCTATGCTCAGTCTCGCTCGCACGGCGTGATTGAGGAGTAATCAACTTCACAGAAGACGCTCTCGTCGAAAAAGGGCGAACCCGGAAGGGGACATGACTACCTCCCCGCCTCGAGCCCCTTACACTGCTTACAGCGCTCCCGGTTTATCCATGGACGCGTTGACTGAAATCACGCCGCGGAACCAGTTCCGGTGGACGTGAAGAGCTCGATGACGTCCGACCCCGAAAGGATCCTAGCGTGTGAGGGATGAGATGATGAGAGAGTGATCGACAGAACGAAAACACTTTCTCCCACTCAACGCCGTATGGCTTTCAGGGGTCAGGGAGGCTAAGCGTACATGGTGCATTGTTTTTTCCGGCAGCCATCGAGACGAGCGCGACAGGGCGGAGGTCGCGAAATCGTGAGCCGTGGAGACTTTCAACCAAGAAAAGGCTTGCCTCCCTCATTTCGATGTTAATGTAACGCTGTGATGATCGGAGGGACAAGGGCATGCCCATTGAATTTCAGGTCAGTCTCGAAGACAAACCGGGCTCGCTTGCCTGGCTAGGTTCCCTGATCGGCGACGCCGACGTCAACTTCGAAGCGATCGAAGGCCGGAGCGGCCGCGGGGTAAGCGTCGTGCATTTTATAGCGAGCGATACGGAAGCGGCGGCTGCTGCCCTCGAGGAGTCTGGTATTCCCTATAGCAAGCGCGAAGTTATTGTGGTGAACGTTCTGGATCAGCCGGGCACGTTGGGCGATGTAGCGCTCGTGATGTCGGAGGCGGGAATCAATATCGACTGCGTCTACGTCACTATCAGAGGCGATGTTGTTCTCGGCGTTGATGATGTCGAAGGCGCCACTCAAATCGCGTGCGGGATGGCGGTCATGAAAGAGGAGTGAGGCCTTAACGACACGTAACCCGCAGGTCGAGGACGTAGTCGAACTCGGTCGGGAGCGCGCTCGCGGCCGCGTGGTTCGCTGCCCGCAAGTTTCGCTACGCCGAGTCGCCTAGCGCTACTTCTCGAGCGCGAGCGCAATGAGCTCGGACGTCTCGAAGATGCCTCCGATCGGAAACACGATGAACTGTTCGCCGTCTGCGAGGTACGTCATCAGAGCGCCGGTCACGTTCGCCGGCAACTCCATCTCCCACACCAGCTCTCCGCTGGTCTTGTCGAAAGCATAGAAGCTCGGATGGAACGGTACATTTCTTCGTGCGCGAGCTCGGTGACGCCGCCGCCGACCAGGGAAGCGATATGAGAGAAGTGATTCGGAAACTGCCCGACGGACAGAAGATCGCCGACGAGCAGTGGCACGCCGCGGTTGGGCCACCCGAGCCGCGGCAGGTCCAGATCGCGAAGCGCCGGATGGTTCCGAGTGCCTTTGCCGAGTGGCACCTGCCAGACGTGCTCCCCGGTGTCGAGATCGATGGCAGTGACACGACCATAGGGTGGCTTCCAGAACGGCAATCCGTTCGGAAGGCCTAGCCATCGGGTCAATTCGAACCAATAGCTCACATCAGACTCACCCGGGCCCGGCGGAACGACCTTCACGAGGTAAGGCTTCGAAAGGGAAGGGATGTAGAGAATATTCGTGCTCCGGTCGAGAGCCGCTCCCGTCCAGTTGGCCCCACCGAGAGCACCCGGCATTTGGATGAGGCCGCGCTGGGTGGGAGGCGAGTAGAGCGGCCCGAGATCGTATGCGCCCACCAAATCCAACGCGGCTTGACGAAGCTCGGGGGTGAAGTCGATCAAGTCGCCTTCCGTCAAACCCTGCTGTTCGAACGGCGCCGGACGCGAGGGGAACGGTTGCGTCGGGGATGTCTTCTCTCCTGGCACGGTGGATTGCGGCACGGGCCTTTCTTCGATGGGCCAGACGGGCTCACCGGTCACTCGGTCGAAGACATAGACGAAACCTTGCTTCGTGATCTGGGCCACCGCTTTGATGGAGCGGCCGTCCACTTCGATATCGACGAGGTTCGGCGCCGCGGGCAAGTCGTAGTCCCAGACCCCGTGGTGCACGATCTGGAAATGCCAAACGCGCTCGCCGGTGCGCGCGTCGAGACACACGAGGCTCTCGGCGAACAAATTGTCACCAGGACCTTCTTCCCTTCCCGCCAGCCCTCGCGTAAGAGGATTGCGGGCGGAGAGTTTCGATTGCGCACGGTCTCGATGTACATGGGAACATATATACGCTATTCTGGCCATGAATGCAATCAATAAAGCCATGACAAAGAGAGGTGCAGCCTAGTTACATGGGAACATATAGCGAAACCAAATTAATCATATGTCCTGCGTAAACAGGCATTTACATCAATTAACAGGGGTTTGAAGCAGGGAACTTCAGGCTAGCCGCTAGCAGCCCGGTGAAAAAGTCCAGATTCTGCTCACGGAGAAAGTTTGGTGGGCAAGTTCAAGGAAGATGTGATTCGGCGGAACGGCCAAGTTGAGACGCCCGATGGATTGCAGCGGGGCAAAACGTGCGCCTATGGTCGAGACGAAGCGCAATAAAGCAGCGATCAGACTGGCGTTGAGCTCCGCGTATTCCTTCGGCGTGGCCTTGCCGATGAGATTGCGCATCAGAATCCCGAGATTGAATCCGGCCACGTGCGTGAGGAGGCGCTTGAGTATATTTTCGTGTCTTCGCAAATGCGTTCGTCGCATGCCTCCCGCTTCGAGGTAGTGCGCGAAAGGTCGTTCGAGTAACTCGCCGCGACGGCGTATTAATCGCTTACCTCGAGTCCCGCGAATGCGACGTCGGTTCGCGTAGGTGGCGGCTTGCTCGGCCTGTTTGTCCTTCCATTTGCGGCCACCTCGCTCTGGCTCCGAAATGTAGCTCCGGTATTCTTGTTCGACCAGCTCAACCAGGATGTCGTTGCCGTGATAGCCCTTGTCCCCGACCACTTCGCGACCCGCGTCTTCATGTATTCGTTCACAACATTCCGCGTTGTTCGCGAGCTCTTGCAGATTTGACTGCGCTTTTTCCAGCGTATCCGGTAGGCTCTTTGTGTCACCCTTCGCGCCTCCGTGAAGCGTCACGGCAATTACCGCACCTTCCCCGCTCATGTCCACAGCATGCTCGGCTTTGTGCGCCATATCCGTGCCCCCGCTCTTCATTTTCATGATCTCCGCATCCGGCTCGTTCGGATTCACCCACTCCTTGTTCGACCCTTTCTTTGGCCGCTTCTTGTCCAACTTTGCAATGTCCGCTCGGCTCGGCTCTTCGATACCACTCTTGCGCGCAAGCTCCTTCAAATACGATTCGTAGCTTTCCCCCGTGTCTCGACGAACGATTGACCGAAGCGCCGCATTCGCTTCCAGCGTCGTCGCGTCCACACCCAGTGTCTTGCCATCTATCATCCCTCTCGATGCTAGAACTTCTAGCACCCATCCAAATACAGATTCGTGAACTTCCAGCGGAAGTCGATTCCGTATCCGAGACAGCGACGAATGGTCCGGCGTTCGCTCTTCCATTCCAAGGCCAAGAAACTGGCGCAAAGACAGTGAGTCCGAACACCGCCAGCAGATCCCGCGCTCTGAATCGATGCGCTCAAAGTAGCCGATCAACAGCATTCGAAAATACACACCCGGCGGTATGCTCGGCCGACCTTGCTTCTTCGCGTAATACGGCGAGCATTTCGACTCCACAAACGAGTCAAACTCTTCCTCTCGAAGTACCCGCTCGAGTTCCTCATAAAAAGGATGACCAGGACTCGACGCAACCGCATCGTGTGGAATCCATAAAGTCTCTTGGCAACTTTTCTTTTTCTTCTTCATCGACATGCGATGCAATTTTACATCGTCATCGAATGAGTCTTCAGAGAAATATCGACCGGATACGACTTTTTCAACGGGCTGCTAGGACTTGGCTCCGAAACCGAACCCGCTCGTTTTCTCGTCCGGGAACGAGCGTTCGGCCTCGACGCGTTGGTCGTTCAACACGTCGAAGGCCGCCTGTAGATGCTCCTCTTGAACCGGCTTGCCGGCATTGATCGCGTGGAACGAGCCGAGCGTGTAGAGCTCGCGCAAATACGCCATCGAGAAGCCGTCGGTCTTCTTCGCGAGGTCGCTCGCGATCGTCTCCGCATCGGACAGGCCGTGCTCTGAGCTGTCGAGGAGTCGGCCGATGTAAAGCCTCCGCGTCTCGAGATTCGGCTTTCCGATCCTCCACAGCCGGTCCAGCCGTCCGGGGCGTTCGGTGAGCGCCGCGCCCAACTTGGCCGGGTGGTTCGTCGTGGCGACGATGAGAACGCCTCGGCTGAGCTCCGAGACGCCATCGACGAGGTTCAGAAACTCGCTATAGGCGAGCGGGCTCGTGCCGCCGAACATGACATCGATATCCTCGAGAATGAGAAGGCTCGGTGCCAAGCGTTCCGCTTCGCGGATGGCGGCGCCGAGCTCGCGCTCGCCCACGGTTTTCGTGAGCGGGACCATCACGGGTTTCAATTGAGGATAGCTCGCCGCCAATATCTTGATGAGCATCGTCTTGCCGTTGCCGGGCGGGCCGAAGAGCAAAAAGCCTCTTCGGTACGGAATGTTGAGGCGACGGTATAGAGACTCGCTCTCCAGAAACGTCTCGACCTGCATGCGAATCTCTTGCTTCTGTTCGGCCGGAAGGTAGATGTCGTCCCACGTGGGCGGGGAGGTCGGACGGATCTCTCCGCTACCCCAGACGCGAATGCTTCCATTCTCGCGCTCTCGGCGGAGCCGCTCCGACGCGAACTCCACGAAGTGCGCGTCGAGCCGCGACCAGCTTGGCCCCGGACAAAAGGCGAAGATCATGTTGCTATTCGTCGGAGAGAGAAATCGAAACGAAGCCACGTGCAACGCGAATGTCTCGCCGTTCATACGAACGACGAAAGTGCCTTCCCGGTTGTAGCGGGTGACAGGAGTCGGGTCTTCGTTGACGGCGCCCTCCGGGTCGAGAGGCGCGCCTCCTTGCGAGAGGACCCGCGACGGGTCCTGCACCCCGAGGCTGAGATTGAAGCGAAGCTTTTCCAGGGTCAGGCCGATGGGGTCGTCGCCGGAAGAAAGCTCCTCGAGCTCGGCGCCGCGACTCTTGCAGAACTCGAGGAAGTGCAGCACGTTCAACCCGAGAATCGTTCGGACCTCGGCGGGGGCGACGTCCGGCACCCGTTCCTCGATGCTCTTCTTCAACTCGCTCGCAACTTGCTGGTTCGCGCGAAACACATGAGAGTAGCCCATCCACAGACCCTACCCCGTTGGACCGGTATTGACAATTCGATATGGGTGTGGCTCTTTTGGAACCGCGAGAATCGCCCATTTTCTCAGTGATCTAACCGTCCAACGGTCACTCGTCGTGAGGTTGGTCAGAGGATAACGGAATTTACTCTGGTTGTGGACCCTGAGCGGTGTCACTTTTTGCTGGACATTCGTCCCGGCGTTCGCTACGGTAGTTGTGGCAAGTAGGAAATGGGTACGAGCGGAGCGAATTTCAGCGGCAGGCGATTCAGTTCATCGGAGCTGAGCTTGATCCAGGAATTGGTCGAGAGCTGTGGCGGTCTGAGCCGGATGGAACTGGCGCGAACGGTGTGCGAGTTGCTGGATTGGAAGAGGCCGACCGGAAAGTTGAAAGCGCGGGAGTGCCGGGAGTTTCTCGAGCGGCTGGAAGGCGAAGGTCGCCTGGAGCTTCCGGACAAACGCCCGGGTAAGCCGGTCGGGACACGAACCCGAATACCGCAAACCGAGCGTGGCGAGCCGTCTGAGCCGTTGGAGGGAGAGCTGAGCGAGATTCAGCCTGTGGTGTTGGAAGTGGTGCGGAGTGACGAGCAGCGTCTTTTGTTCCGGGAGCTGGTGGACCGGCATCACTACTTGGGCCACGCGGTTCCCTTTGGCGCTCATCTGCGCTATCTGGTGTACGCATCGGCGCCGGCACGGGTGGTGGGCTGTGTGCAGTTGTCGAGTCCGGCGTGGAGGATGGCGGCACGAGATTTGTGGATTGGATGGGACGATGCCACGCGCGGGCGGAACCTGCAGCGAGTGGTTAACAACAGCCGCTTTCTGATCCTTCCCTGGGTGCGGGTGCAAAACCTCGCGAGCAGGGTGCTATCCCTGATGGCGCGACAGCTTCCATGCGAGTGGCACAGCCGCTATGGGGTGGAGCCCTTGCTGTTGGAGACCTTGGTGGATCACAGCCGCTACCGCGGCACCTGCTACCGGGCTGCGAACTGGATCGAGCTTGGAGTGACGACGGGGCGGGGGCGGATGGACCGCGAGCACCGTCGTCACGGCGCAAGCTCGAAAACGGTGCTGGTCTTGCCTCTGGTGAAGGACCCTCGCCGGGTGTTGCGGGAGAGCTGAGAGATGGCACTTTCTGCGTTCGAACTGTGCGAAGAGACGTTCGGGATGTCGAGGGACGATCTCGAGTCGATCATCGCGTTTCTACGTTCTGCCGAATCGAGGCAGATGAGCCACAGCGACGTGGAGAAGCTGGTGCGCGAGAGGAGCTACGAGCTTTCGCGTAAGTTGTTCCAGGCCCATGTCGACTCGCGCGGTCCCGGCGAGGCGGCGGCTCCGGTCCGAGGTGCGGATGGAGTGGAAAGGGACCAGGAGCGAATCCACGAGCGCGGCCTGACGACGATCTTCGGGGAAATCCGTGTCAAACGTTTCGGTTATGGAGCCGAAGGTGCAGATAGCCTGCATCCGTTGGATGCCGAGCTGAACCTCCCCCGTGAGCGTTACTCGTTCGAGCTGAGGCGGACGGCGGCAGTAGAGGTGTCAAAGGGAGCGTTCGACGAGGCGGTGGCGAGCCTTGGCCGCCACACTGGGGCGAAGGTTGGAAAGCGCCAAGTGGAGGAGCTGGCGGGTCGTGCGGCAGAGGACTTCGACGCCTTCTATGGGCAGCGCGCTCCACCGGCAGGCGATCGCAGCGCCTCGGTGCTGGCGATCACGGCGGACGGCAAGGGCGTTGTGATGCTACGCAAAGACCTGCGTGAAGCCACCAAGAAGGCGGCCGAGAAAGGCTCGCGGCGACTAGGCAAGCGGCTGACCAAGGGAGAGAAGCGGAACCGAAAGCGGATGGCCACGGTCGCGGCCGTTTATACGGTGGAGCCCTTCGTGCGCCAACCAGAAGACGTGGTTCGTGTGCTGGCACCAAGCGACGAGCGAGAGAAAGACAAACGGCCTCGCCCCCAAGACAAGCGTGTCTGGGCGAGCCTAGCCAAAGAGCCCGAGGAGGTTCTCGAAGAGGCGTTCGCGGAAGCCGAACGACGAGATCCCTCACACCGCAAGAGTTGGGTCGCCTTGGTCGACGGCAACGCCACCCAACTGAAGATCCTGCACAAGCTGGCTGGCCAGCACCATGTCGAACTCACCATCGTGCTCGACTTCATCCATGTCTGTGAGTACGTGTGGAAGGCTTCGCTAGGCTTCTACGAGGAGACCGAGCCCGCCCGCCAAGTGTGGGTCCAAGAGCGGTTGCTTCGCATCCTGCGCGGTGAGGCCTGCCTGGTGGCGGCGGGGATAAGACGTAGCGCCACCCGACGAAAGCTGACGCCCGACAATCGGGAGAATGTGGATCAGTGTGCTGACTATCTGCTCAATCACGCCTCTTATCTGCACTACGACGAGTGCCTCGCCGCTGGATTCCCGATCGCTACCGGCGTGATCGAAGGCGCCTGCCGCCACCTGGTCTCGGACCGCATGGACCTCACCGGAGCGCGTTGGTCCCTCGCTGGCGCCGAAGCCGTGCTGCGGCTTCGCGCTCTCCGCTCCAGCGGAGACTTCGATGAGTACTGGCGCTTCCACGAGCAGTGCGAGTACGAGCGCAACCACGCCTCGCGCTACGCCGACGGCAAGGTCGTCCCCGTCAAAGGCCGCCACCTCAAGCGCGTCAAGTGAGATGAGCCCTTACCACTATGAGACATGCCAAACTCACCGTTCCAAAAGAGCCGCACCCATTCGATATGTCGGTGCTAGCGACGGACAATTCGGCATGAGGGACGAACGATGCAGTTTGACGAGCTCGAAGCACGCATGCGGGTCTACGAAACGTCTCACGACCATTGCGTGTTGCCGGGCGTCCAAGATGGACCTGGAGCTGCCCATGAAGGACGACTACAGCGCGTTCATCACCGGCCTAGTGAGGTGACTCAACTCTGTCCAGGCACAGTTGAAGAAATACCTCCTCGTGTCGCGGTGTAGCTGTGTTATCCTCGATTTCTCACTGAAAACGAGATACGCCTACGATGCCGCACGCCTCGGACAGCTCGCCTCCTGAAGGGAGCGAGGTTCCTACATTTGCCCGCTCCACCACGTCGCAAGCGCTGACGCCCGGCCAAATCCTCGGCGAGCGCTACCGGATCCGAGCGAACCTCGGAAGCGGCGGCATGGGTGACGTCTGGCAAGCGTTTGACCTGAATCTCCGTGTCGAAGTGGCCCTCAAGTCATTGCGGCCGAGCTCATTGGAAACGAGCGGGGTCTCGAGATCTTGCGGGGCGAAGTTCGCTCTGCTCGCGAAGTCATCTCTCCCAATGTTTGCCGGATCTTCGATCTAGTCGTCGAGGACGGACGGGAGCTCGTGTCGATGGAGTACATCGACGGCATCACGCTTCTCGAGCTCTTGAAGACGAAAGGTCCGCTCGAGATGAAAGAGGCGGTCGAGATCGCGGCGCAGTTTCTTGCCGGGCTCGATGCCATCCATCAAGCGGGGCTCGTGCACCGGGACCTGAAGCCCGAGAACTTGATGATCACGCGGGCGGGCCGAGTGGTGGTGATGGATTTCGGCATCGCCAAGCCGGCCACCGAGTCTGGGCCCCACACTGTTTCCGGCACGCCCGCCTATATGGCGCCGGAGCAGCTCCGGGGTGAGCCCGTGGATGCGCGCGCCGACGTTTTTTCTGCCGGCGTCGTACTCGCGGAAATGGTGAGTGATGAGGGGATCCAGGAGCATGCGTCGCGCGAGACGCTTTGGTCCGGCATCCGGATGGAGCCGCCTCGGGTTCCAGAATGTCCGTGGAGCCCCGTGATTCGAAAGGCGGTCTCAACCCGACGGGACGAGCGCTATCCGTCCGCGCAGGCCTTGGTTCGCGCCCTCGAGGGCTCACCGCCGATCGCGCCCTACAACCTTGCCTACGGACCGGCGGGGCGATGGGCGGCGGTAGGTGGCGTCCAGGGGATCCGGCTATGGGATTTCGAGACGGGAGACTCCAAGAATCTCGTAGAGCGCCGGCCCGGGCAAGACGTCGGCACGGTCCAATTTGTCGGCAACGGTCGCCTCGTCACGACGGAATCCGGAGCGCTGCGCCTGTGGCAACTCGAAGATGGTACGTCCCGAAAGATTCGAGAAGATCCTTGGAAGAAGGCGTGGACTATTGACGTGAGTCCCGATGGTCGCTTCTTGCTGAGCGCGGGCGGCGATACCGAGAGAGGCATCAGCGAAGTCGTCTTTCAAGATCTCGAGACTGGGGAATCGCGGACGCTGAGCGCGCATGGGGATCGCGTCTTGGCGGTCGCTCTGGATCCCACCGGGACGATCGCCGTGACTGGAGATTCTGACGGCGTGGTGCGCGTGGGGCCGGTGACCGGCGAAGCGCCTCATCTTCTCTTCGGCCACGAAGGCCTCGTCTATTCCCTCGCCGTCGGTCCAGAAGGACGATGGATCGCCTCCGGCGGCGAGGACGCGTCGGTCCGGCTGTGGCCGATGCCGCAAGGCCGACCCTTCCACACGCTGCCGTACGGAAGAGCTTCTCGAACGGCTTCGCGCGCTGACCAACGTGCGTATCGTTGAAGACGAGAACGCTCTTGCAGGCTAACGCGTCGACGTCGGGCCGTTTCCTGGGTGGGAGACTGTTCCTAGCTGGTGATACCGGTTCGATTAATAAAGGAGATGACTCATGTGGATAAGACCCTTCCTACGCGGTCGCCGTTTGGCTCTTGCCGCGGCGTTCGTTCTGGTAAGCGCCTCGGGCAGCCTTTTCGCCCAGGTCACGGCCATTCGTGCCGGCCGGCTCATCGATCCTGAGACCGGAACCTCCGCCGCCAACCAGATCATCCTCGTCGAAGACGGAAAGATCCGAGCGGTGGGTGCGAACGGTCGACGTACCGGCCGGAGCCGAAACGATCGACCTTTCCGGACTCAGCGTTCTCCCGGGACTCGTCGACACGCACAACCATCTCGCCCTGACCTACAAGAAAGTTCCGGAGAACGACGTCTACTACTTCACCTACGTGCTCGACTCCACTCCCCTTCGCGCGATCCAAGCCGTTTCGAACGGGATGCAGATGCTCTCTTCGGGATTCACCATCGTCCGCGACATGGGAAACGCTGGGAACTATGCGGACACCGCGCTCAGGGTTGCCATCGAGCAGGGCTGGGTGCCCGGTCCTACCATCATTAATTCCGGCCTCATTATCGGAGGAATGGGAGGACAGTTCTGGCCCACGCCGGAGATGGCACTCGAACACAATATCGTTTACCCGGAATACCTCGACGCAGACACCCCGGACGAGATCATCAAAGCCGTCCGTCAAAACATCCTCTTTGGCGCCAAGGTCATCAAGATCATGGTGGACTCCAAGCCATATGGCTACACGGCGGACGAGATGAGGCTCTTCATCGACGAGGCGGCGAAGTCCGGCATGATCGTTGAAGGACATGTCCAAACCCCCGACGGCGCCCGCCGTGCCATCGACGCGGGCATTTGGTCTATCGCGCACTCGGAGGCCCTGGACGACGAGACCCACAAGCAGATGGCGGCGAAAGGAATCTGGCGCGTCGGAACCGAAACTCCCTTTACCGACTACCGCGGGAGTCAGGAAGAGTTCGACGAGACCGTCGCCGGGCTCGAGAACGCCTACGAGAACAATGTGCCGCTCACGTTTTCCACCGACGCCGACTACTACGTCCCCGGCATGAGTCGGGGCGAAGTAGCCATCAACTTCCTCCTCACATGGAAGGCCGCCGGAATCCCCGCCTCCGAGATCCTCAAGGCCATGACCATCAACGGCTACAAATGTTCCCAGACGGAGAATGAGCGTGGGCCGATCAAAGCGGGGCTGGCTGCCGATATCATCGCGGTGCCGGGAAATCCGCTCGAAGACATCGATGCGCTCCGCAACGTGCGGTTCGTCATGAAAGACGGCTTGGTCTTCAAGCAAGACGGTGTGATGGTGCCGGAGAAGTTTCTCCACGGCGGACCCGTAAACGGCTGGAGAATCAGATAGGGAGACGGCGGCCTCGAATGGGCCCGTGGCGGGGCGGTGACCGCTCTCTAAAACCTGATCAAATCTGATCAAGCCCTGGTTCCTGCTTCACAGAGGACTGAAGAGTACGGTTGCGGTCTGTCATGTCTGAGCCTCGCTACTCCTGCAAGTCTACGGTACTGCATCGGTTCGTGACGGGCCTCCGACTGAGATTCTTTTCCAAGCTTTGGCTAACGACATATAGCGCGAGTTTCTGGTAATGTGATGTCCCGATCATGAGCATCGAAAAGGGAACCGAGCTCGCCCACTACAAGATCCTGGAGAAGATCGGCGCCGGTGGGATGGGAGAAGTCTATCTCGCCCACGACACGAAGCTGGACCGGAAGATTGCGCTGAAGGTTCTTCCGCTCGAGCTTGCCGAGAGCGAAGAGCGCCGGGCACGATTCAAGCGAGAAGCGAAAGCCATCGCCGCTCTGAATCATCCCAACATCGTCCAAGTCTACTCGGTCGAAGAGGCCGACGGCGTCCACTTCATCACGATGGAGCACGTCACGGGAAAGACGCTCTCCGCAGCATTACCGAAGCATGGGTTCTCGCTCCGTCAATTTCTGGATCTCGCGATACCGCTCACGCAAGCGGCCGCCGCCGCCCATGAGAACGGCATCACGCACCGCGACTTGAAACCGGACAACATCATCGTGACTAAAGAGGGTGGGATCAAAGTGCTGGATTTCGGTCTCGCAAAACCGAGCACCGGTGTCGGATCGGCGGCGAGCGACAGCGATCTCCCCACAGAGCAAATGACGAAGGAGGGACGGATTCTCGGAACGGTCGCCTACATGTCTCCCGAACAGGCGGAAGGAAAGAGCGTCGATGCCCGCTCCGACGTCTTCGCATTGGGCGTCAATTTCTACGAGATGCTTACGGGCACGCGGCCGTTCCAGGGAGAGACGCCCGCGTCTACACTTTCGGCTGTTCTGAAAGACGAGCCGCGCTCGCTGACGGAGCTCGTGCCTTCTCTGCCGCGCGACATCGCACGCATCGTCAAGAGGTATCTGGCCAAGGACCCATCGCGTCGATACCAGACAACGATCGACGTGCGCAACGAGCTCGAAGAGCTTGCTCGTGCTTTGGACTCCGGCGAGACGATGGTGGATGCAGCTGCCTCACTTGGTACGCCTGCCTCTCGGCGTGTGCTTTCGTGGATAGCGGTCGCGGGGGGCGGCCTTCTCGTTGCCCTGTGGATGACCGACATCATCACGACATCGTTCGAGAGCGCGGGCCCGGTCGTTCCGACCTTCACGAACGCGCGTCAGATCTCATCGGCCCTCGGTGTCGAGGATTTTCCAACTTGGTCAGCCGATGGACAAACGCTGGCCTACGAATCCAACCAAACGGGCAATCTGGAAATCTGGGTGCAGCAAATCGAGGGCGGCGTGCCCATCAGCCGAACGCCCGACAGCGACTCGAGTAACTCCAATCCTAGCTGGTCTCCGGACGCCCGGAACATCGCGTTCGTATCGTCACAAGAGACGGGCCGTGCGTACCACGTCATGTCGGCACTCGGGGGAGAGGCTCGCAGAGTCATGGCCACCGCCAATGACACAATGCTCTTCGGCGCTCCTCAATGGTTGAGCGGTGGCGCCGAGTTAGCCGGTGTGGCCGAAGATGGTACCGCCCTCGAGATTTTCGAGCTCGCCACGAGACAATCGCGTCGGCTCACGCTTCCGGTCGAAGCAAAAGGTACTGTCGACTGGAGCTGGTCCCCGGACGGGCGGCTCTTGGCCTACGTGGATGCCGTGAGTCGCCCAGCCCAAACCTCGCGGATATGGATGATGCGTCTGGATGACGACCAAGCCTTTCCGGTAACGGAGGACGGGAACAACTGGGGGCCGATCTGGTCCCGCGACGGCGCCTCTCTCTACTTCATCTCCAATCGAGGCGGCGCGATGGATCTGTGGGCTCGAGAGGTCGACTCCGAGCGCGGGCCGGTAGGCCCTGCTGTTCCCATAACCGTGGGTATAGGGATGCGGAGCGCGTCGTTCTCCTCGGATGGCTCGAAGCTCGCCTACTCCAAGGGTAGAACCGTTATGAACGTCTGGCGCGTTCCGATCCTGCGTGATCGTCCGGCAACGTGGGCCGATGCGGAACCCGTCTCGTCGTAGCAAGCTTACATCGAAGAGATGGACGTTTCACCAGATGGCACCGAGCTCGTATTGAATTCCGATCGCGCCGGGAATCTGGACCTGTGGGTCGTGCCGCTCGACGGCGGCGAGTAGCGCGCGTTGACGACGCACCCGGGCGGTGATTGGGCGCCGCGCTATTCCGCGGATGGAAAGGAAGTCGTGTTCCACTCGCACCGCGACGGGAAGCGCGATCTTTTTATCGTCCCTAGCGAAGGAGGCGTCGCCCGACCGCTCATCCAATCTCCGGAGTTCGAGCTCCAGCCGACCTTCTCGCCCGACGGCAAACGCGTCGCGTACTGGAATAAAAATTCTAGATCCGAACATGGATCTGGGATCCCGCACAACCCTTGATGCGGTCGAGCTCCGTGAAAAAATCGGATGTACTCCGAAACCACACGATAAACGTGGGCTTCACCGAAGAAGACAAAATGATTGAGCGCTTCCTCGCGTAGAGTCCGGTTGAAGCGTTCGATATGCGGCGTCTCCTGCGGACAGCCTGGCGTGATGGGAATGCCCCGGATGCCTATGGTTTCCTTCAGCCAATAATCAAGGTGTGAGCGATAGCCAAGGTGCGACCGACGGTCTTTACCAAACTGGCCGTAGATCCCGTCGTTGTCGTGAATCACGATCCTTGGCTGCACGCCGAAGGCTGTGGCCTCTCGAATCTGCTGCTTCACCCATGCGAGTGTGGGACGATGATCTTCCGCGTTGAAATCTCCATAATGATGAAGATATAGACTACGGAGAATAAGGCAGTGTGCTGCACCAGGAAATCGCAGGACCAGATCTCATCTTTGTGGTTCTTCATGAGGGTCCTCCAGGTTTGCCCGGTACGAGTGCGGTGCTCGGGTCGAACCATGTATTTCTGCACGGTGCTTGAAGCGCGCCGGATACCGAGCTTCAATCGAAGTTCGTCGGCAATCCGATCTGCACCCCAACCGGGTTCGTCGAAGGACATTTGACGGATCAGGTCCTGATGCTGCTTTGGAATTCGCGGCCGACCGGTTTTCTCGCACTTTTTTCTCCAGAAAATCTTGAAACCCGCTGCATGCCAACGAAGGACCGCTCTCGGTTGCACGAATTTCAGACACGTTCAGAAACTTTGATAACCCATGGAGAAAAGAACCCAGAAGACCCGCTCTTCAGTCTTGAGTCTCGGTTTAACTTTTAGCTGGCCGTAGACCGAGAGTTGCTGGCGCAGCGCCATGTTCTCCATGGCGAGGTCGTTGCGCGTCCTCAACAGCGCTCGAAACAGCCATGCGAGGGTCCGAACTAGCAAACGCATCGGCTTATGATGACCGAACGGGGCCTTCGCGGGCCAAGGCCTCGCTCATCGTTGAAGCTGTAGTTGTGACCGATGGCAGCCACGTATACGATGTCGGGCTCGCGCGGATGAATGAGCACACGGCCAATGTGGTAGGTGTCATCGAGCCCCATGTACTGCCAGCTCGCTCCAGCGTCCGTCGACCTGAAGACGCCTGTTCCCGCAAACGAGCTTCGCGCCATGAGCACTTCGCCGGTCCCGACCCACAGGATGTTCGGATTGGACGGCGCCACCGCGACGGCGCCAATGGCGAACGTGGATTCCTCCTCGAATATCGGCGCAAATGTCAGACCGTTATTCTCTGTCTTCCAGACGTTGCCGGAGCCGACGCCGACGTAGAACGTGGAAGGCGAGCTCAGCGGAACCGCGATGCTCTCTATGCGCCCCCCGATAAAGGAAGGCCCTAGCGGCCGCCACCGCGGTTGTTTGAGAATAGAGCTCGCTTCGAGCTCCGTATGACGGGCCCACGAGGCGCGCCTCTCCGCGGCGCCCTGCGCCTCCGCGAGAACCGAGCCACTTGTGAGAACGATGCACGAGAGGAGTATCTTCATGGCAGTCTCAGCCGAGGTGAAGTAGGGCCGGCCGGAAAAGCTTAACCTTCAACCAAACGATGAGATCGTCGTCTTTGAGAGTGCGTCGGTACCCGAACCGATAGTCGTCTCCGGCTCTGAGGTCTTTTCCATCGAGAGCGAGTCGCGGCGCCCTCGAACCCCATTGCTCGACGACGAACGCTGGATCGACGAGAGGGGAGTCGGGGCTCGCCTCGATGCGCGCGCTCGTCGAACGTATCTGATACGCATTCTCGGAGCGCTCGAACGTCGCACCTTCGATGGTGGGCGGGTGCGACCAGGATCGCGGTTCATGTGGACATGTTCCTCGGCCGTCAAGCCTTTGGAGAAAGACGTGAGCGTGGGAACACGCAAGGAAGAGAAACGTGAATCGTTTCAACATGGGAGCTCTCTTGGGCTCGAAGAATAGAGACAATCCTTCTCGAAAGCAACCCAGTCGAGCGGTTGACGTTTGTGTCTTCGCGAACTATGTTTTCGACTCGGTGCCGTGGCGCTTCCTGGCCCCGAAGTTTCCGGAGGTTTCAATGCTGCTATCTGTTAGGTCTTGTGCCGTCACGTTTGGTGCGCTCATCACAGCTGGGCTGGTCCAAGTCGCGGCAGAGCCCGGGCCTCGTTCTCGAACTGATTTCGGTGCGATGGGGACCGCAAAAATACTGTGCTCAGCGGTGTTCGTCTCCGGCCGCGATCTGGACGAGGCGCTGCGGCATTCAGGTCTCAACAACTATCTGACCCGCGCGGAGTGGGAGCAGCTCCAAAGGCGCGCGGCGCCCTCCGACCAAGCGGCGATCGAAGTCGACGAGAAAGCGCGCGAAGTGCACGTAACGCTCGCGGGCTACACGGGACGAGCCCGCTTCTTCGACGACCAGGGATGTGTCATCCTTTCACCTTCTGGGCAGGAAGTCTTCTTCGAGCCGGTAAAGCTGCACTCGACGCTACCGGATGCAATGACGCAGGCCTGGCCGATGGGCGATCGGCTCCCACAAGAGCCACTGTCGCCTGAGATCGACGCGGCCAAGTTGGCGTCGGCTGTCGAGGCCGCGTTTCCGGCCGAGGCGCACACCGCGGCTTTCGTCGTCGTTCACAAGGGACGGCTCATCGCGGAGCGCTACGGCGAAGGCGCCGACATGGACACGCAGCTCGAGAGCTGGTCCATGGGCAAGAGTCTTACCGCCACCCTCGTGGGCATCCTGGTGAAGGAGGGTCATTTCACACTTCACGATCCTGCGCCGGTGCCGCTGTGGCACGAGGACCCCGAAGATCCGCGCTCGCGCATCCGGATCTCCGACCTGCTCCGCATGAGCAGTGGTTTGCAATTCACGCACCAGAGCCAGCCGAAGTGGGAGTGAGGTCGCGCGGTCGGCGATCATCTCTACATCTATCAAGGCGCGACCGACGCGTTCCAGCTTTCGATTACCCGAGCGCCGGAATTTCCGCCGAACACCGTCGGCCGCTACCGGAACAGCGACCCGCTGACCCTCGGCTACATTATTAAGAGAACGGTCGAGGCGAACGGTGAGGTCTATCTGAGCTGGCCCCAAAAAGGCCCTGTTCGACCGCATCGGCATTCGCAAGCAGGTGCTCGAGCCGGATCCTTATGGCAATTTCCTTCTGACCGGCTACGACTATGGGACGGCCGAAACTGGGCGCGGCTCGGGATGCTCTATCTTCAAGACGGAGTGTGGATGGGCGAGCGGATTCTGCCCGAAGGCTGGGTGGATTTCGTCGCGAGCCCGGCGCCCGCTTGGGAGGAGCCGGAATACGGAGGTTTGTTCTGGATCAACCGCACCGGCCAGTGGAACGTTCCCGAAGACGCGTTCTACATGAACGGTGCTGGAGGACAGCGCGTGTTCATCATCAAAAGCCACGATCTCGTCGTGGCACGACTCGGCCATCGCGCGGGTGCGAGCGCAGGCATGAAGGCGCTGAATGAGGCCTTCACGTTGCTGATGGAAGCCATTCCGCTTTCTCCCACGCGCCTCGATTCCTCCGGCTTATTTGATTGATTCCCACATCCCTGGCCCGTAGAAAATAATAGTTCGATCCCTGGACTCACCAGACACCAGAGCCCTGGCCGGAACGGAGGGTGCTCGTTACATGTTTTGGTCGCCGGACAGCCGCTTCATTGCTTTCACAGCTGATGGAAAGCTGAAAACAATCCGGGCCTCCGGAGGGCCTACACAGTCTCTGTGCGATGCACGTGAGGGTCGCGGGGGCACTTGGAGTGCGACGGGCGATATCGTGTTCCAACCAACGAATCGAGAGCCGCTCTATCGAGTGTCTGAGTCGGGGGGGGAGCCGACGCCTGCCACCGAGCTCGACGTATCGTTAAAGGACAACTCTCATCGCTGGCCCCACTTTCTGCCGGACGGGCGTCACTTTCTGTACACGGCACGCGCCGCCACAAATGCAGAAACGGGCGTCTATGTCTCCTCCCTGGACTCAAAAGAGTCCAAGCGAATCCTCACCGCCCAATCGAACGCGGTCTATGCGCCGCAGGGATATTTGCTGTTCGTAAGAGACGGAACCTTGATGGCTCAGCGCTTCGATGCGGACCGCTTGGAGCTCGAGCAGAGCCTGACGCCTCTCATCGACGGCGTCGCACACGCACCGGAGAGCGCCTATGCACACTTTTCCCTTTCTTCCGACGGGAATGTGTTGGTCTACCGAAGCGGGGGTCTCGACTATCGGCTCGCCTGGTTCGATCGTTCGGGACGATCCCTGGGAGAAGTGGGTCCTTCCGGTGGCTACATGCAAGTTCGCCTGTCTCCCGATGGCGGCCGAGTGGCGGTCGCCCAACCGGACCCGCGAACAGGCAATCGCGATATTTGGCTACTGGACCTGCCGCGGGGGATTCCGACACGCTACACCAGTGAGTCGTCACAGGCCTTTTACCCCGTCTGGTCGCCGGACGGGCGCGCGTTGGCCTTTGCTTCTGACCGGACCGGCTCCGCGGACATCTACGTCAAGACCATGACCGGAGCGAGCTCTGAAGCGCCGCGGCTCATCTCACCAGCCTCGACATTTCCGCACGACTGGGCGCGTGACGGTCGTCTGATATTCCAACGGGCAGAAGGGAACCAGATTGGCCTTTGGATGCGATCGGGCTTGCGGAAGCGCTCCACGAAAAGATCCAAGACCGTATCGAGATGCGCAATCTCCCGTGCAGGATCGTAGTAGCCAGCCCAGCGGCGTGAGTGACGTGCGGTGCCGGACACCGCGTAGCCGCGCACGAGCATGTCCAGGTAGCGCGCGTTGTTCACGTTCGTGAGGTAGTCCAGGTCCCTGAGAAGCGTTCCGTTCCAGTTGGATGGAACTCGCATCAGGTAGCGCGTGCCGTCGCGAAGCGCGCCGCCCTCCTCGGTGTAGGTAACCTGCGACGCCGCCGTGCCTTGAAAGAGGGTCAAGGAAGCCATCGCGAGCGTCGCCGAACCGGTGGATTCCGGTTCGTCCCGCCACACTGGGGTTCCACGTCGTCCATTTGGATTTCGTCCTCATCGTTCGTCTCCTGATTCGAGCCGCCAATCTATAGGCCTCTGCGATAGTAAGCATTTCTGATGATGACCGGGACGGATGACGCACCTCCAGCTCAAATCCAAATTGTGGTGGGCTGGTTCGAAGAGCTCGAGCGGCTCGTCCGCACCGACGAATAGTCCGACACCGACCATATCTCGTCAGCTTCCAGTCAGGACGTTGCTTGGGGCGAGTCCACTGTCCGAGAGTCTGTCTAGGGTGAGCCAAGCAGCCGGAGTCCCTCGCCGGCTGGACGATTGCGCGTCGAGCCCTCTAGTGCTAGTCTGATTATGATCAGTCTAATTAGGACCAGACTATTGAAATTCATAGATCGAGCGAGTGAGCTCGCAACCTTGGAGGCCTGTTGGCGCCAGCGCGGCGCTCGATTTCTAGTTTGTTACGGCCGACGAAGGGTGGGGAAGACGGAGGTTATTAAGACTTTTCTGCGCAATCGACCGGGTATCTATTTTCTCGCGGACCGGCTCGCCGAACGTGAGAATCTGCGCGCTCTGACTCGGCTCGTTCGCGGACATTACGAAGACCCCTTCCTTGGAGACTTCTCGAGCTGGTATGACTTTTTCGACTATCTCGCTGCCAAGAAGGCTCGCAAAATGGTGCTCGTGATCGACGAGTTTCCGTATCTTGTCGAGACCAATAGAGCGATCTCGTCGGTGTTTCAAAAAGGGTGGGACGAGACGCTCCAAAAGCTACCGATCATGCTCGTGCTGTGTGGCTCGAGCATTGGGATGATGGAGCGCGAGACGCTTGTCTACGGCGCTCCGCTATATGGTCGAAGAACAGCGCAGTTGCGAATCTACCCCTTCACGTTCACCGACTTCAGCCTTTTCTTTCCGAGGCTCAGTTTCGACAGGCGTTTGCAGCTATACACGATGGTAGGCGGAATTCCAGCTTACATCCGACAACTCGACGGGCGGTTGCGCGCCAGAGAGAACTTCATACGCAAGTTCTTGCCTTCTGATGCGTATCTTTTCCACGACGCCGACTTCATTCTCAAGGAAGAGACGCGTGAACCCAGGCAATACTTTTCCATCTTGCGGGCAATGGCGCTCGGGAAGCACAAATTCGGGGAGATCGTAAACGAGACCGGAATCGAGAAGACATCGCTCCATCGCTATCTCTATTTTCTGCAGGAGCTTTCGATTATCGAGAAAAGAGTTCCGGTCACCGATCACCCAGAAAAATCTCGACGAGGTCTCTATTACTTGAGCGATCGCTATTTTGAGTTCTGGTTCGATATGGTGTTTCAGTACCGAAGCGAGCTCGTCCTGGCGAACCTCACGAGCGCCCTTGCGCGATTCGACCAGTCATTTCAACATCATGTGGCCGCCGCCTATGAAGAGGTCGGCTGCGAGATCCTGCGTCGATATCAAGACCGATTCTTTCCGTTCTCACGGCTAGGGAAATGGTGGGACCGAAACAATGAGATCGATATCGTCGGACTAGCATCCGGGGGTGAGGATATTCTTTTGGCGGAAGTGAAGTGGTCTTCCAAGAAAGTTGGCGTGAACGTTTATAGCAAGCTACGAGAAAAGGCAGAGCTCGTATCAAGAGCCGATATGCGTCGTCGTTATGCACTGATCTCGCGTTCCGGGTTTACCGCAGGAATGAAGAAGTTGGCGAAAGAAGACAGTGTTGTACTGATTCAAGGCGAAAGAATAGTTTGAGCTGTTTGTAGCTCCCTATGTGATTCGAGTAGGTCGCAAGTCCAGTCGCGGCGTCGCGAACTCTGAGAGCCGAGCTGAACACGCGGCAGCCTTTTCCCTCGAGCTGAGCCCGTAGCGTCGCGGCCACAGCGACCGACAACTCGGCGTGCGCTGGAGTCCCTCCAGGGATCGCGTAGATCTCGCCTTCAAGTACTCGTGCTTCACGTTACTCGCTTCTTCGTGGGCCAAGTACGCGAAATACGTGTGCTCGTCGGATCTCTTCGGCTTCGGATCGAGCGAACTCGTTCTGGACAGAGTTGCTATGCCGACACGTCATCGAGTACGCGCGCCCGTCACCCGGGTTATGTGTCCGGAGTGGATTGAGGGCGAATGAGCCGTTCCCCTCCTGGCAAAAATGGAAACCGCGCACGAGGAACGCATGGCGGCCGATGCTTTTTGCCCCAGCACGTAGAAGCGGAGTTCTGTGGCGATCTGACACGATAATCACGAAAAAAGACAGAAATTATTACTCTTGCTAAGAATCGTATCATGCGATACGTTTACTGTATAATCAGACGGTTTTCGTTTGATTTACTAATAATTGTATCTCACATGAACGCGCGCGAGTACGTCGATGGACTGGCTTCACGAGGGCGCCATCACTTTACAGCGGAGGAGGCTACGGCTACGCTCCAAGGCGGCGCCTCCGCCGTCCGAGCACAACTCCGGCGACTCAAGGACCGGACATTTCTGGCGGAACCGGTCCGGGGTTTTCTCGTCATCATCCCCCCCGAATACCGGCGCCTCGGCTGCTTGCCCGCAGAGCAGTTCGTGCCTCAGCTGATGGCTTTCGTATACGAACCCTACTACCTCGCTCTTTTGACCGCCGCCCAGCGGCATGGCGTCGCACACCAGCGTCCCCAAGTGGTGCAGGTCATGGTTCGCAAGAACCGGGCGGCCATCGAATGCGGTCAGGTTCGAGTCGAGTTCGTCGCACGCGGTGACCTGGATAAGATGCCCGTGGCCGAAGTCAACACGCCCCGAGGCGTGGTCCGGTTCTCGACTCCCGAAGTCACGGCCTTGGAGCTCGTGGGGTACCCAAACCACTCGGGTGGATTGAGCAACGTCGCGACGGTCGTGTCGGAGCTTGCCGAGGAGCTCGACAGGGAGAAGCTGGTCGCGGCAGCGAGACTCTCGCCGGTCAGCTGGTCGCAGCGACTCGGATACCTGCTCGAGCTCGTCGGACAAGACGCCCTCGCTGAAGCGCTGAAGCCCTTTGTAGCGAAGTGCGCGCGCAGCTATACGCCTTTGCGACGTGCAGCGGGAACGGCCGGTAGGCGATCACGAACCTGGAAGCTGATCGTGAATGTTGAAGTCGAACCAGACCTATGATCCCGAAAGACCACATCACGGCGTGGAGGGTTTACGCCCCGTGGGTGATAGACGCTCAGATAGAGCAGGATCTCGTTATCAGTAGAGCACTCGTAGAAATGTTCCGCGTGCCTGAGCTGGTGAGCCGCCTGTTGTTGCGAGGGGGCACCGCCCTCTACAAGCTCTACTTCACGTCAGCGGTACGCTACTCCGAGGACATCGACCTTGTGCAAGCGCAGCCCGAACCCATTGGCGAGACGATCGACTACTACCAGCGTAAGAAGGGACGCGACCTCTTCGACCTCTGGCATGCTCTCGACACCAACCAAGCCACGCCATCCGTGATGATCGCTTGTCTAAAGCGCTACATGAGCGAGAGTGGGCAAGCCGTCAGCCGGGCACAATTCGAAGAGAATCTCGCCGGCAAGCGGAATCGTCACGACTTCCGCGAAGACATCGAACCGCTGCTTCGTCCCGGAGTCACCTGGGACTTCGATGTCGCGATGAACACGGTGCTCGAGCGCATCATCGCCGAGCTACCCGGCGATCCGTGGAAGGGGCCGTCCGAGTAGAGACGCTCACTTTAGCGAGAGCCTTCAGTAGATCGGCAAACGGCAATCAAACCTATGATATTTCACCAGATGGCTCGCACTTCCTCATGCACCAGGTTGAACGCGTCGCGATTACGAATCTCGTCGGCTTCCATTATGCTCTCTGCATCGGAGGACTGTCTGGATGAAGTACAAGACCGCAGTAGCCGCCCTGGGTGCGTTCACGGTATTCGCCGCGCTCGCCCCGGCCGACTCAGGCGCAAGAAGGCGACAACGCGGACTGGCCACTCCATAACTATGACCTGGCCGGCGGCCGCTTTTCCGAGCTAGAACAGATCAACACGGAAAACGTTGCCTCGTTGACACCGCGGTGGCTTTTCCAGCACGGTGTAATCGATGGCGTCAGCAACCAGACGACGCCAGTGATTGCCGACGGCGTCATGTATGTGACCGACTCCCGCGGAAGCGTCTATGCCGTCGCCGCGGACGACGGACATCATCTGTGGACCTACGACGTGACCAAGCTTCTCGGCGGCGGATGCCCCCAGGGCTACATCTTCCGCCACCGCGGGCCCATCTACGAGGACGGGGTCGTCTATTCCGCCGCCGGCTCGTTCATCTTCGCCCTCGACGCAAAGACCGGGCAACCGCTCGAGGGCTTCGGTGAGAACGGCCAGGCGAGCGTGATTCTGGACGTGCTCAGGCTCCGCTACCCCGAAGTCGAGGCCGCCATCGATATGGGTTATTGGTTCACGACCGCGCCTCAGATCTATGACGGCGTGCTCTACATCGGCTCGACCCGAAGCGAGAGCCACATCCCGGGTGGACACGTGCTGGCGGTCGACGCGCGGAAGGGCAAAGTGATCTGGTATTTCAACACCATCCCGCAGGACGAGAAGGACCAGGGCTGGGAAATTGCCGGCCCCACGTGGGTCGGCGGCATCCGCAACGGCGGCGGGATTTGGGAGACGCCCTCGATCGATCCCGAGCTGGGGTTGCTCTACGTGGCCGTGGGCAATCCATTCGGCGACAGCACCAAACGAGCGGGCATCAACCTTTTCACCGATTCGATCCTGGCGCTCAGCCTCGAAAACGGCACGCTCGAGTGGTACTACCAGCAGGTGCATCACGACGTCTGGGACTACGACTCCGGCAATCAGCCCATCCTCTTCGACATGGAGATCGAGGGAGAGCCGGTCAAGGCTCTTGCCGAGGCGAACAAGAACGGGTATCTCTACATCTTGAATCGGGAGACCGGTGAGCCGGTGCATCCTATTCCCGAAACCCCCGTTCCGACCGAGAACGCGCGCGAAGGGGAACAGCCATGGCCGACACAGCCGATCCCTCTCAAAGCGAATGGGGAACGGATGGAGCCGGTATCCCCGATTTCCCGGAGCTCATTCCGCCGGAGCATGCGGAAGGCAAGACGCTGGTGCCCTTGTTCACTCCGCGCGGCCCGGACCAAATCTATACGCCTGGATACTCGGGCGGTTGCGAGCTACGCGCCGCTCGCTTATAGCCCTGAGACCGGCCTGTTATATGTGAACGCCATCGACTACCCATTCGATGCGGGCCGTGGCCCGCGGGGCTTCTTCTCGGCCTACGACCCGACGACGGGCGAGCTGGTGTGGCGGCAGATCTTCGAAGGCTACGGGCAAGCGGGGTCGGTCGTCACCGCCGGCGGCGTGGTGTTCGTCGGCACCGGCAGTAATATCGCCGGCTATTTCTTCGCTTTCGATGCCGCCACCGGCGAGGAGCTCTGGAAGTTCAACACCGGCGCCGGCATCTTCTCTTCGCCGGCGGTCTACATGGTGAACGGCGGGCAGTTCGTGACGGTGGCATCAGGTGGCGGCTCCCGCGGTCGCAGGGGAGGAGACCTGATTTTGAGCTTCGCCCTACCGCCGCGCTAACTCGAGTTACACTTTTAACAAAGGTGTGAACAAATTCTCAGAGTGCGCGTGTCCGTTTGACTAGTCTTCATATGACGATGAGAAGACTGACTGCTGCTTTCGTGATGGTGGCATTTTCCGCCGGCGTTTACGCGGCCTCGGGAAGGTTTTCTACGGATGTCTGCGCGGTCTCGACGCTCGTCCACTTGTATCACGCCATGATCCACGCCAAAAACGGCGAGCTCGACGATGCCGCGATGTACTTGCGGCTTGCCGTAAGCTTCGCGCCGCGCCACGAACATGACGAAGTCGGAGAGGAGGGCTGGGCGTGCGCGCGTTTGGAGCTCGACTCCGAGCCGTCCAGCCTGATCCAACCGAGCCGATCGGACCTCGACGCAACGTTATTCGACCAATTAAGGGATAGTCCCTAAGCGAGCTTGCGTGGTTGTAATTTCTCGGTTGTGCCGATAGATTCTCCTGGTGACGCTCGCCGCTGGAACGCGCCTCGGCCCCTATGAGGTCACCTCGAGTCAAGCCCATTCTTAGTTGAAACTCTCCACGGCTCATAAATTAGGCGGCCTTCTTCTTCGACACCGTTGATGTCTTCGTCTCGATCTTCAGTTCCCGCTTGAGAGCTTCGCGAAGCTTCGGAAGATGGCGGTAGCCGATCACCCTCCTCAAGCGGGGTTCGATGTCCACGAGGGCTGTCGCCAGCCACCGCTGGCGTTGGCTGGAGTTCTTCCAGTGGTCGACCTTCGCGCAGCGTTCCTCGACGAGAGCATTGACGGATTCAAGGCAGTTCGTCGTCTTGAACGAACGGCCCAGCGCCCCGTACACGCCGAGACGATGCAATGTGAGCGTCTCCTCGATTCCTTCCTCCAAGCTCCCAGCTGCGGATTGGTTCCGCTCCTCCAATTCATCGTGCAGTTGATCGAGGGCCGCGAGGGCCTCTTTATATTCCGGCCTGTTGTAGGCCGACTGCAACCGCTTGCGCAACGACGCCTGCTCGCCCTTGGACAGATAGCTCACGACGTTTTCACGTTTGTGCCACTGGCACCGTTGTATCAGGACCCGCTTTCGGAACGCCTTCTTTACGGCCGCTTTCAGACCCTTGCCGCCATCGATGATCACCAGTAGACCCTGGGAGCTGTCGAGTCCCCGCGCGAGCAGTGAACGCAGGAACGGCGTCAACACCTTCTCGTTCTCCGTGTCCGTCTCCACGAAGCCCAAAAAGCGTTTTTCCCCGGAAAGTGTGATGCCCAGCGCGATGACCATCATTGCGTCGGCGAATGATTTCCCGTCCAGGAACAGCGCCACCACATCTTCGCCGGACAGATCCCGTTCCTGCATCTCCCGAAGTTTCGCTGCGCTCGCTTGTACGAAACCTCGGGACACCGTCGAGCTCGACAGCCCGATAGCGCCCGGTATCGCTTCCGCTGCAGCCTCGTAGTTGCGACACGAGATTCCGTAGAGCACTCGTTTCAGCAGCAGATCATTCACCTCTCCGCCGTCGTTCAGTGCTTCGTAGGAGCGAAGCGGTATCTCTACTCCCTCTTGGCTCCGAACCCGTGGCACACGGATCGGTACCCGCTGGCCGGCAAGCCCTACCGTGCCAGGGTTGGTTCCGTGGCGGCGGCCACGCTCCAGTTCGTCCTTACGAGCGTATCGCTCTCCCGCCAACTCCTTCACTTCGTCGTCGAGCAGCTCGTGAACGTGCATCAACCCAAGCGGGATTAACGAACGGATTGAGGTGGACCCCATTCTCTGGACCAAAATGGGGGGTAGCTAAGGTGGAGCCTGCCGAGTTGAACACGTCGTGGTCATAGTCGTCATGTTGTTTCCCGAAGGCTCCTAGAAGGGAGCGTTCGGGAACACAGTTTATGGCAGATTGAAGATCTATTGTCCCACGTTCGATCCGGTGCCCCGACGGAGGGAGCGGACCCTTAAGAAAAGATGCGAAGCTTCCTTGTCCGCTCCCTCCGTCGGGGCACCGGATCGAAGCCGCCCTTTCGCTGGTCCACCTGAATAGTGCAAAAATCGGGGTACCTGGGGTATGGGCCAAGCCGCGAGAGGGTCTCCTGCGGCGATTCTCGCATTCGTTTTGTGGACTCGTGGCAAGGTTCATTCCTTTTCCCGGCTTTCTACCGCCGTGGCCTCTTTGGCCTTGTTCTGCTTCGATTGCCCCAGTGCGTAACTGCCGACGTTGAGCTCCAGGATGATGCTGTGATGTACTAATCGGTCGATGGCCAATCATCTTGCCGCCAATCATCTTCAAGCAACCTCGCCAAGCAGTCCATCGTAGAAGCTCGCGGGCGTTTGATAGCCTAACGCTTTGTGCGGGCGCTCGTCATTGAAGAAATCGAAGTAGCAAGCGATGCCCGCGCGAGCCATTTGCACGGTGTCGTAGGCGTACAGGTAGACCTCCTCGTACTTCAGCGAGCGCCAGAGCCGCTCCACGAAGATGTTGTCGATACAGCGACCTTTGCCATCCATGCTGATCTTGATCTCAAGAGCAAGCAATACACTGGTGAACTCCTCCGAGGTGAACTGAGAGCCCTGGTCCGTGTTGAATATCTCTGGGCAACCGTAGCGTGCCACAGCTTCGTTCAGAGCCTCCACGCAGAAGGTCGTCTCCAACGTGTTGGACAAGCGCCAGGCGAGCACCCGCCGCGAATACCAATCGATGACCGCCACCAGGTATACGAAGCCTCGCGCCATCGGGATGTATGTGATGTCGGCGGCCCACACCTGATTGATCCGAGAAACCGTCAGATTCCTCAGTAGATAGGGGTATACCGTGTGTTCCGGCGCTGGCTTGCTTGTGTTCGGCTTGGGCGCAGTGCTCTCGAGCCCCATCAAGCGCATAAGACGCTGCACGCGCTTGCGGTTGACGGCCGACCCCTCCGCTTTGAGTGTCTGTGTCATCATGCGGCTGCCGAAAAATGGACGCTTCAGATGTAGCTCGTCCATCCGACGCATCAATGCGAGTTGCTCGCCATCCGGCTCGACAGGTTCGTAGTACAGGCTCGACCGATTCACGCCGAGCAGCTCGCACTGCCAGCGCATCGACAGCGGAGCGTTGGGTTCGACCAACTCCCGCCGGGGCGTCATCGCAATCGACCGAGCCCGTGTGATAAAAAATCGCGCTCCATCGTCAGCTCCCCGATTTTCTGAAGCAGTTCGGCCTCGCGCATCGAGGCATCGCCTCCGCCCACCTCTTCGGTCTCGAAAGCACGCGTGACGTTCTCCAAAAGCTGCCGCTTCCATTTGTAGATCTGGTTCGCGTGAACCTTGTGCCGGCGGGATAGTTCCGCCACTGTCTCCTGCTCGCGTAGTACCGCCAATGCAACTTTCGCCTTGAAAACAGGGCTGTGCTTCGTACGATTTTTCTTCACTTTTCTCTGCTCCTTTTTTTATTGAGCAGGCTTGTTTTACCACCTTAACCCCTGGTCTAAAAAATGGGGTCCACTTCAGATCATCTCTATTTTGACGTCCACCTCGAGCTCCCCGTACTCCTCGCGCGCCATTACCTCGGGCTCACCCAAACGACGTGACTTCTTGTGTTTCTTGGCTGTACGTAGCAGACTTCCCATCTCGGCTCCTTTCTCTTGCGGCTTGATGTTGTTTTTGCCAACGTCATCAAACCACGGGGTTGGGAGCCGTTTCAATTTCCAACTAAGAATGGCACACTCTCGGGCCATCAAGCTCATTACGAGAAAAATTCCAGGTTCTCCTTAGATCCTTTAGAGGAAGCGGACCAAACGTGCGAGCAATCCAGACGGCCTTATATCCTTCTTCAGGAGTCCCATGAAATCGAATAGTGGGAACAGGAAACGCATGTCCCTTTGCCCCCCTCGCACGACTCAAATGTTTCGATCCCGTGATGACGAAGCACTTCAACGAACGGCGCGATCCCCGGGTCGAGGCCTCTCGGTGGAGACGAATTCCAGCGTCAGATGGAAGTCGCCGTAGGATTGAGCGCTGACGAGATACCCGTTGCCGCTATCCGCCTGGACGACGTCGCCCTCGATGGTCCAGTTCGCGTCGCCGAGCTTGACCCATTGATCGAGGTCGCTGCCGTCAAAGAGTGTGACAAAGCCCTGACTGGAGCTCTCTTGACCGACGGTGGCGCTGGCGCCGAACGCCGCCACGAGCATGGCGAGCACCGCGACGGCGCATGATGAACGTTTCATAAGTTACTCCCTTCGTCGTTCTTGATGGAGAGATTATAGATGAGTGACCACTACTGCGCGCGGGGCGACCGCTGTTATAGGATCTTCCTCCGACCCGACAGGGGTGCCCATGCACCTTGCGGTGACGCTGCCGCCGGATCAAGTGATCGCCGAGACTGACGTGGGGTGGTTTACGGGCGAGAACCCCATCGCGCTTTCTCCGCGACGTGATCCTGGTCGCCCGATGGAAAGTTCCTTATGTCGAGTCGGAGATGGAAGAGCAAACGGCGATTTGGGTGCTCCCGATGGATTCGCCGGACACGGAACCGCAGCCGTTCGTTTGCAACGGAGAACAGCACTCTGCTGTTGTTTTTTACATTGAATCGCGAAGATTTCTCATTCGTGATTCACCTCGACCGGCAACCACGTACGAGCAGAAGACGGGAGGCGCAGACGGGGTCAAGGGCGCGTAGCGGCTCGCGTAGCGAGCGAACCCTTGACGCCGTCGAGCACTCCCGTACCCTCATGGAGTGGTGGCCGTTCTTGATATTTCATCGCGGTGGATTACGGATTAAAGTGATAAACAACATCTGCGCGCCGATGGAGGCATGGCCGCTCCTCTGCTGAAACGAGACCTCGACCAACTTCCGACGTCGGCATCCCGCGACGGTCGCTTCATTGAGTTCAATGAGGCGCACCTTCAAAACCGCAATGACATCCACATCGTTCCTCTCGACGGGAGCGCTCCTTACCCGTTTGCGGCCACGCCAGCCGACGAGCGAGACGCCAGTTTTTCGCCGGACGGCTGTTTCTTGGCTTATTTCTCCGACGAGACCGGTAGACCCGAAGTCTACGTTCGCCCCTATCCGGCGAAGCAGATAAGGTGGCGATTTCGACGGACGGCGGATCACGGTCGTCGTGAACTGGTCCAGCGATCTCGCCCAAATCGCACCGGTGCCATAGCCACGATCGCTCGCCCGCTCACTTTTACTCGGTCTGGACTAAGTTGGACTCGCTAGGCCGATCCGCCGAAACGTAGTAACCGGGAAGAGGTTCGGAGACATGATCGTCGGAGCGACGGTACTGATTTCGAGTAGGTAGGAGTCTCCCGGAGCTACAGGACGATGTTTGTTTTCTCTGTTTGCCGCCTGCTTCGCGGCGGTGCCACTTTATCTCGTCCATACTCCAGTTGAACTCCTACCCCTCATAGAACCGGACAAGCGGATTTCCCATACATACGGCTCATCGGTCGGTCATTCAGCGAGCCTCCGCTCTACGACAAGGGTTCAGGTCTACGCGGATTCGCGACGTGGGCCATCCAACGTGAGTAAGAGCTTGGACGAAAGAGGACCACGTGTATGCCCGCCGCTGGCTCTTGCGGTTGAGCCAATGGAACAGGATGCGTTCGCTGCGGCGGACATAGTACCGGCATCGGTCCGAGTTATCCGTGATGGCGTAATAGCTCAGGTGGCCGACCACGCGGGAGCGGGCCAGCCGCAACATGTCACCTTTCCTCAGTACACTCCGGGCTTTGCGTGCCCAATCCGTGAACCGGCGCAAGCTTTGTCCCAGCTTCTTACGGCTGGTGCGGCGTTTGACCTTGTAATATCCCTCTCGCGTCTTCCCGCAGTAGTGCGTGAATCCTAGAAAGGTAAATTCCTTCGGCTTCTCGCCCCGCTTATACGCATTCTCACGGGCATAGCGCCCGAACTCGAGGCAGTGCGTTTTCTCCATCGCCAGCTTCAGGCCGAATCCTTCGAGGCGGTCTTCCAACTGGTGGCGAAAACTCTCTGCTTCGCCTTTGTACTGGAAGCAGGCAAGGAAGTCATCAGCAAATCGGAGGTAGTACGCTTCGCCTTGACATTGCCTGCGCACCCGTCGACTGAACCACACGTCCAGCACGTAGTGCAGGTAAATGTTCGACAGCAGTGGCGAAAGAATGGAGCCTTGGGGTGTCCCCTGATCAGTCGCATGGACCAGTCCATCCTCCAGGATGCCACTCTTCAGCATCCGCACGATCAGTCGGAGCACACGCTCGTCTCCTATTCAATGCTTCAGAAACTTCATCAGCCAGGCGTGATTGACCGTGTCAAAGAACGCTTTGATGTCGGCCTCCACCACTCGGTAGACTCGTTTCTGTTGCAGCGTCCGGCCGAGGGCATCCAAACATTGATGTGGGCTGCGCCCCGGACGGTAGCCATAGCTACTGTCTTCGAATACGGCTTCGTAGATGGGTTCCAGCGGAGAGTGTGCCATTCTTAGTTGGAAATTGAAACGGCTCCCAACCCCGTGGTTTGATGACGTTGGCAAAAACAACATCAAGCCGCAAGAGAAAGGAGCCGAGATGGGAAGTCTGCTACGTATAGCCAAGAAACACAAGAAGTCACGTCGTTTGGGTAAGCCCGAGGTAATGGCGCGCGAGGAGTACGGGGAGCTCGAGGTGGACGTCAAAATAGAGATGATCCGTTCGCTAATCCCGCTTGGGTTAATGCACGTTCACGAGCTGCTCGACGACGAAGTGAAGGAGTTGGCGGGAGAGCGATACGCTCGTAAGGACGAACTGGAGCGTGGCCGCCGCCACGGAACCAACCCTGGCACGGTAGGGCTTGCCGGCCAGCGGGTACCGATCCGTGTGCCACGGGTTCGGAGCCAAGAGGGAGTAGAGATACCGCTTCGCTCCTACGAAGCACTGAACGACGGCGGAGAGGTGAATGATCTGCTGCTGAAACGAGTGCTCTACGGAATCTCGTGTCGCAACTACGAGGCTGCAGCGGAAGCGATACCGGGCGCTATCGGGCTGTCGAGCTCGACGGTGTCCCGAGGTTTCGTACAAGCGAGCGCAGCGAAACTTCGGGAGATGCAGGAACGGGATCTGTCCGGCGAAGATGTGGTGGCGCTGTTCCTGGACGGGAAATCATTCGCCGACGCAATGATGGTCATCGCGCTGGGCATCACACTTTCCGGGGAAAAACGCTTTTTGGGCTTCGTGGAGACGGACACGGAGAACGAGAAGGTGTTGACGCCGTTCCTGCGTTCACTGCTCGCGCGGGGACTCGACAGCTCCCAGGGTCTACTGGTGATCATCGATGGCGGCAAGGGTCTGAAAGCGGCCGTAAAGAAGGCGTTCCGAAAGCGGGTCCTGATACAACGGTGCCAGTGGCACAAACGTGAAAACGTCGTGAGCTATCTGTCCAAGGGCGAGCAGGCGTCGTTGCGCAAGCGGTTGCAGTCGGCCTACAACAGGCCGGAATATAAAGAGGCCCTCGCGGCCCTCGATCAACTGCACGATGAATTGGAGGAGCGGAACCAATCCGCAGCTGGGAGCTTGGAGGAAGGAATCGAGGAGACGCTCACATTGCATCGTCTCGGCGTGTACGGGGCGCTGGGCCGTTCGTTCAAGACGACAAACTGCCTTGAATCCGTCAATGCTCTCGTCGAGGAACGCTGCGCGAAGGTCGACCACTGGAAGAACTCCAGCCAACGCCAGCGGTGGCTGGCGACAGCCCTCGTGGACATCGAACCCCGCTTGAGGAGGGTGATCGGCTACCGCCATCTTCCGAAGCTTCGCGAAGCTCTCAAGCGGGAACTGAAGATCGAGACGAAGACATCAACGGTGTCGAAGAAGAAGGCCGCCTAATTTATGAGCCGTGGAGAGTTTCAACTAAGAATGGGCTTGACTCTTCCAGCGTCCGTTTCGTGGTCGCGCTCAGTGCACGAACGCGAGCCGAGATGACGTCCGAAACAAATTTTGTGGAATCGCGCCTCTGTAAGCGATACGAACGCGGCACACGGCATCCTCGATCGGATCACCGCGTTTGTACAAGTCGTTCAAAAAAAGCTGTCAAGAGAAAAGCGATTTGTTTTTTGCGCTCGCGTTCGCTCAACTTTTCCGGCGCGGGTGTTGTAGGATTGCGTGCATGCCCCTCGAAGTAGGTACGCGCTTCGGCTCCTATGAAGTCCTTGCGGCCATCGGCGCAAGCGTACAGGGTGAAGTCTACCGTGCGCGGGATACCAAGTTCGGCCGCGATGTGGCGATCAAGGTGCTCCCCGAGGCCGTCGCGCAGTCACCGGAGCGATTGGCGCGGTTCGAGCGCGAAGCTCAACTGTTGGCATCGCTGAACCATCCAAACATCGCGACCGTTCACGGGCTCGAAGAGCACGAGGGGATCGCGTACCTCGTGATGGAGCTCGTGCCCGGCGAAACCCTTGCGGAGAAGTTGGCCCGCGGTCCGATTCCCGAGAAAGAAGCCGTTGAGCTGGCTCGCCAGATCATCGACGGTGTGGAAGCCGCCCACGAGAGCGGTGTCATCCATCGTGACCTCAAGCCCGCGAATATCAAAATCACCCCTGAAGGTATCGTTCGCATTCTCGATTTCGGTTTGGCCAAAGCCTTCGAAAAAGATGGTGCGGACGTTGATTCGTCTCTCTCGCCGACGCTCACGCGCGACGGTAGTGGAACCGGCGTCATCTTGGGTACGGCGGCCTATATGAGCCCCGAACAGGCGAGTGCCCGGCCGGTGGACAAACGGAGCGATATTTTTTCCTTCGGCTCGGTTCTGTTCGAGATGCTCTCGGGTCGGCACGCCTTCGATGGAGAAAATGTCTCGGAAATCTTGGCCGCGGTCATCAAAACGGAGCCTGACTGGTCACGACTACCAAGCGCGTTCGAAAGGCTCGTGCGGCGATGCCTCGAAAAAGATCCGCGCCGGCGACTTCGAGACATCGGAGACGCCCGTGTGGAGCTCGAAGACGCATCGACCCCGGTGGTTGCCGGAAGCTCCAGCTCGAGGCGTCCCGTTGCCATTGCGCTCGCTCTATCCGGCGTTGTCGCTGTCGCACTGTCGCTTGCGGGAGTCTTCTCCGCACCTGCCCCGAAGGACGTGACGCGTTTCGCCGTCGTGCTGCCTCCTGATACGAATTTCGTCGATTTTGCCCGGCCCGGCATCGCCCTTTCTCCCGACGGTTCCCAACTCGTGTTTCGTCGCAACACCGGCCTCTACTTGAGACGGATGGATAGGGTGGAACTGGAGCTTCTTCCCGGAACGGAGCGCGCGCGCGTTCCTGTATTCTCGCCCAATGGTGAGTGGATTGCGTTTTTCGATCGGGAGGGCTGCTCAAAAAGGTGCATCTTGGTGGAGGCCCACCCGTAACGATTTGCTCTCGTCTCCGTCACCCCTCTAGGGGCGGACTGGGGTGACGACGGCTACATCGTCTACGCCGAGCGGGAGCGCGGGCTCCTCAGGGTCTCCGCGGCGGCGGGTGGCGAGCCCGAGCTGTGGCTCGACAATGAGGGGATGGTGATCGCCTATCCCGAGCTCCTCGGGGACGGCCGCGTGTTGTTCTCGAGCTTGACGAGAGACGAGAACGGCGACGCCGCACAGATTATATTGGCCTCGCCCGCCACGTCGGAGCGCAGGTCACTGAACTTTGGAGGCTCGCAGCCGCGTTACCTTGCGAGCGGCCACCTCGTTTTCGCCGACCAAGGGCAACTGGTCGCGGTCGCTTTCGACGCGAATAAGCAGGAGGTTCGAGGGCGTGTCGCGCTCGTCGACGGCATCGCTATTGCCAGCGGTACAGCGGCAGCCCAGTTCGCTGTCTCCGATTCGGGAACGCTCGTCTACCTCGACTATTTAGCCAGCCTATCGCGGCGCCTCGTCTGGGTCGATCGTGATGGAAACACCTCGTCAGCGCAAGCGGGGAGTCGTGCTTACTCGGACATCCGCTTCTCGCCTGATGGGCGCCGCGTGGCCGTTCACGATCACGGCGCCGGCAACGACATCTGAATCTACTCCCCAGAACGAGGAACGGCGACGCGGATGAGCTACTCACCTCTGGCCGACGAGGTGCCGGTTTGGTCTCCCGACGGACGTTTCGTAGTTTATACGACCGACAACGGCATGGGCCGCGTACTAAAACGAGCACCATCCGACGGAAGTGGTTCGGAGGAGGCGTTGTGGGAAACGGATCGCCATACGCACGTCGCGGATTGGACTCCCGACGGAAAGGCGCTCGTCCTCAACCTAGTGCGCCCAGGGACGCGCCTGGACACATTGCTCTTGAGCTTGGAGGGAGAGCCTTCGCTGCAACCGCTTCTCGAATCGCCGTTCGACGAGCGGAACCCACGGCTTGCTCCCGGCGGAAAGTGGATCGCGTACGAATCGGACGAGTCTGGACAGCACGAGATTTACGTGACGTCGTTTCCGGTTCCCGGTGCGAAACATGTCCTCTCCACGGGCGGAGGGACTCAAGTCGTATGGTCCGCGGATGGACGCGAGCTTTTCTACCGCAGCAGCACGCATCTCATGGCAGTAAAGGTCGAGAGCGCGTCCGAATTTCGTTTCGAGACACCGGTCGCTCTTTTCTCGGACCCGTTTGACCGCTCTGGAGGCGCCAACCACACGTCCTACGACGTTGCTCATGACGGGCGATTCCTCTTCGTGGAGAGAGAGCGCGGCGCCCTGGATGACGCTTACGGCGGGCTCTATCGTTTCCAAGTCGTCATCGATTGGGTCGCGGAGCTCGAAGAGCGGGTCCCGTCGTTCTAACGTTGACGGCATCGAGAGCTTGAATCCTCGACGGCGGTGAGACTCACAGAAGCGTTTCGGAGAGCGAGTCCTCGTCGAATCCCACAAGCACGGTCTTCCCGACGCGCAGGATGGGCGCCCGCAAGTTTCCTGTGGGACCTAGGAGCGCGTTGACGACCTCGGAGTCGGCCTTGCCGCCTTTGAACGTCTGCACTTTTCGACCTTTTGCAGCAATCACGCGAGTCGCGCTCTGCACGAGTTTCTTTGCCTCGGCCTTTCCGAGACGTTGGGATGCCGGGGTGACTTCTTTGGCTTCGATGTCGTGGGCGTCCATGAACTTGGACACTTTGGAGCACGCGGTTCACCCAGGGCGGCGGTAATACCAATCGACGTTCTTCATTCGGCTTCCTCCCGACGGCAGAGTATAGAGCGAAAACCCGTTCGTGAGTAGACGGAACTCACTCTATACTCCACGTTCGAGCGAACGAAAGAGCGAGCAATGAGCAATCTATGATGTGACTCTACCGCCGCGAAGCTATCGAGACTGCCCCCGAGCCTCGTCTTCGAGAATCCGGGCGCCCCGCAAGATGCCTCCCATGGCGTAATTCGCCTCGTGGCACGCGTATTCGTACATGCGATCGCTCGTTGCCGGCTGGTACGGCGTTCGTGTCGTTTCGCTCGGTCGGGATATCGAACGCCTCAGCGATGGCTTGAGGCTCCCGCTCTTCAATTTCCGCCGCTTCTTCTTCGGTCAGAAACAGCGTATTGCCGTAGCGTTCGGAGCGCTGCAGCGGAGTTAGCGTGGCCGTGTCATAGATGCCTGAAAGATCTGGCCGACCATCCGACGTCCGGGGAATGTCGGTGCCTGTTTGCTGCGCGAGCGCCGCCGGAGTCACCCAAACGAGCGCGACCGTGAAAACACCGATGAACGTGGCGACTCGACTACGCATTACACCCTCCATCTCTTCGACACGCGACCTCGCATTCTACCCCCGATCAGGTTCTGGCGGTAGCACTGGCGTGCGTGCGTCTCCTACATGCAGCCACTATGCGGTTAATGCCTGCGCTTCTTCCTCTCGTCGCTCTGATGTTGATGCTCGCCCGACCTCTCGGAGCGCAGCAAATCGAGCGACCTCGACTCGATGCGCTCACCGAGGCTCAGCTCGATTCCGCGTTCCGAAACTTCCGCGAATATCTGAGCATCCCGAACGATGCGCACTTCCCGGAGGACATCCGAAAGGTCCTCGAGTGGATGGACGCCGCGCTCACGGCGCGTGGCTTCGAGACGCGTGAGCTGCCGACAGAAGGAAGCCCGCTGCTCTTCGGTGAGCGGAAGGTCGAGGGGGCCGAGAAGACCGTCCTCGTTTATCTTCAGTCCGATGGCCAGCCCGTCGACCCGACGCGCTGGGGGCAAGACGATCCGTACGCGCCGGTGCTCAAGGCAAAGAGCGGCTCCGGCGGTGACCTCGAGGAAATCCCGTGGGATCGGCTCTACAGTCCTCGCGAGGGCAATTGGCGGGATTGGCGGATCTTTGCGCGCTCGGCTTCCGATTCGAAGGGGCCGAACGTGCAGTTTCTCACGGCGCTCGACGCGATGCGGGCGGCGGGTGTGGAGCCCGCGTTCCATCTCAAAGTCATCGTCGATACCGAAGAGGAGATGGGCTCGCCGAACCTTCCGCCGGCGGTCGAGGAGCACCGGGATCTACTTGCGGCCGATATGCTCCTCATTCTCGACGGGCCTCCGCATATTTCGGGGCGGCCTACTTTGAAGTTCGGCGCCCGCGGCATCTCGACGGTTACGCTTACGGTGTTCGGGCCGCGTGTTCCCGTCCATAGCGGCCATTACGGGAACTACGCGCCGAATCCGGCGCTCAGGCTTGCGGAGCTCCTGGCGTCGATGAAGGACGAGCGCGGGCGGGTGACGATTCCCGGCTTTTATGACGGCGTTACTTTCGATAGCGACACCGAAGCCATCCTCGAAGCGGTGCCCGACGACGAGGCCTTCATCCACGATTGGCTCGGGATCGCCGAGCCCGACGAGGTTGGAAGAAATCTGCAGGAAGCGGTGCAGTACCCGTCTTTGAACGTGCGCGGTATTTTGGCCGGCTGGGTGGGTGACGAGGTGCGGACGATCATTCCCGCCACGGCGGTGGCGGAGATCGACGTGCGCCTCGTGGTCGAGAGTGATCCCGAAAAGCTATTAGCCTCGCTCCGCCAGCACATCGTCGAGCAGGGATATCACTTGGTCGATGGCGAGCCGACCGACGCGGAGAGAAAGGCCCATGCGAAGCTTCTGTCGTTCGAGTCTGAAATCTCCTATCGCGCGTTCCGGACCGAGTTCGACTCCGAGCCCGGGCGGTGGCTCGCCGCGGCGATGACGCATGTCTATGGCGAAGCGCCGGTCCGCATCCGTACTGCGGGGGGCTCGATCCCGATCTCGCCTTTCGTCACAACGCTAGGCGTTCCCGCGGTAGGTGTCCCGAGCGTCAACCCGGATAACAATCAGCACAGCCCGAACGAGAATATTCGTGTCGGGCACTTCGTCGAGGGGATTCGGGTGATCCTCGCCGTGCTGGCGCAACCGATCGACTAGAGGCCCGGCATCTCGAAGCCTAGTGCTTGGAGGTCGGCGATCAGCTTTTCGCCCTGAACCTCGTCGAGCTCGACGAGCGGTGGCCGTAGCCGATTCCACTCCGAGTCCGAACCGTAGTGCGAGATGATGGTCTTGAGAGCCGGGACCAGCGGAAATTGCTGAACCGTCCCCCGCACCTGGTCTAGAGATTCCTGGAGCGTGTCCGCGTCGTCCGTTTGCCATTTTTGGAACAGACCGTCGATGGCCGCGGGGTTGATGTTGGCCGTCGCCGAGATGCAGCCGACGCCTCCGGCTCGCATGTTTGTGAGAAGCAGTGACTCGCTTCCCGCGAAATAGCCGAAGCCCGGAAAGGTGCGCAGCATGGCTTCCAAGTTCTCCGTGTCGCCGGAGCTGTCCTTCATGCCGACGACGTTTTCGGGAAAGGCTTCAATGAGACGCCCCACGAGCTCGATCCCGAGAGGCACCGCGGACATCTGCGGGAAGTGGTAGAGGTAGATGCGCAAGCGGTCGTCGCCGACGCGCTCGATGATCTCAGCGAACGAACGATAGAGGCCCTCGTCGCTCACGTTCTTGTAATAGAAGGGCGGCAGCATCAGCACACCGCCCACGCCGTGGTCGATGGCGTGCTTCGTGACCTTCACAGTGTCGGGGAACGAGCAACAGCCGGTTCCGGGCATCATGCGCTTCGGGTCGACGCCTCCTTCGACGAGCATGTCGAGAAGCGACATCCGTTCTTCGACCGAGAGCGAGTTGGCTTCGCTGTTCGTCCCGAACACGGCGAGGCCGCAATTTTGCGCCGTGAGCCATCGGCAATGTTTCAGGTACCGGTCCCGGTCGGGCGTGTAGTCGTCTTTGAAGGGGGTGACGACCGGCGCGAGTACGCCGGACATGAGTGAGCTCGCGTTCATAGTGTCTCCATAGCGTTCGATTCTACCTCAGCGCTTGTCGGAATCGGCGCGACCATTCAAAAAGGGACGTTTTCAAATAGCGCGCCTCTTCGGCGTCGCTTCTGGAAATCGGTCCCTCGGATTCCGGCGCGACCGTGACGGCGACGAAGATCGGCCCCGGGTCTTTCAGGATGCTCGGAAGTGCTGCGGCGTAGGTGGCCGCGTCGTCAAAGTCGTGGACGACCGCGAAACCAGCCGCCTTCGCCATCCCGGCGAAATCGACGAACGCGCCTCCGGGAACGGCTTGATTACCGGTGATCTCGTAAGTGCGGTTCACGACCACGTAGAGCACCAGGTTGTCCGCCCCGGCTTCGACAATGGTCACGAGGGTGCCGAGCGACATGAGCATGCTGCCGTCGCCGTTCAAGCACAACACGCGCCGCTCGGGACGGGCAAGGGCGACGCCGAGCGCGAGGTCGGCGGTGTGGCCCATGGCGCTATCTGCGGAGGCGAAATCGAGGTCACTGTTGGACAGCCGACCCCACGGTCGGACGACACCCATACTCGCGATGACGACCTCGTCGGTGCGCAAGCGCGCGAGAGGCCCGAGGAGCTCTTGCTTGGTTAGCACGGGCGTCACACCAGCGATTGGGTCAAGAGAAGGGCTACCGGCCGCGATTCGGCTTCGGCTCGCGCGGCTGCGCGAGCGATGCACGTCTGGTCGTCATCCGAGCGATAGAGCTCGTAGGGAACGCGCCACGCGTCGAGCGTCGGCTCGCTCACCACCGCCACGGAGTCCACGTCCGCGCGGGTCATCTCGTCCGGCGCGCCGCCTTGTTTGGGAAGCTTGTGGTACCCACGGTACGTCACGAGACAGAGCAAGGGGACGCCCATGCGCATGGCGGTCCCGCGCAAGCTGTCGCCACTCTCGAGGAGGCCCGTGTTCTGGATGACTACCACCGGGTAAGCCCCTCCGAGCCAGAGACCCGAAGCGACGGCAAAGGCCTCGCCTTCGCGCGTGACCGTCAACAGGCGAACCTCTCTGTCTTCCTGAAGAAGATGAAATAAAGCCGCCGAGCTATTATCCGGAACCCCGATAAGATGCGAGACCCCAAGGCGTTTGAGCTCCGCGAAAAGAATGTCTGCTCGCGGAGGTGGCAGGCTAGTCAGAACGCTTGCTACGGGTCTTCAGTGGACTCGGGCTCGGGACCATAGCTGAGCTCGGGGACGCGCCGCATGATCCAGGTCTCGCTGCTCGAGACGATGCCGCCGAACTTCGCGGACACCTTCTGAGCACCTTGTGCGCCGAGCTCCCGCATCACGGGAGAGCCTTTGTCGAGCTCGGCGAAGTTCTCGAAGTAGAAAACGTGCACGAAGCCCGACTCACCGCCGAAAGTCATCGCCCCCGTTGCATGGTGGACTTCAGCCGCGTTGAAATGCGGGAGAAAGTCTTCCATCATCACGTTCATATAGTCCTGCTCGTGTCCCGGCGCAACCTTCGAGATGTTCATGACCATCAAATTGGGCTCTTCACCTGCCGGCAAAGGGTTCCCGACGTCGTGAAGTACGCGGACAGCGTAGCTCGTACGGCTCGTGACACACCGCCGGAGGCGGTTGATGAGCGATTCGGTTTCCGGGTCGGCGTCGCGCGTGCGGTCGAAGCTCGCGAGATTTTGCACCGGCGTCGTGACGATGAAGCGGTAGCTGTCGCCGAAAACGTGCGTGCGGCTCACGCTCCGCCATGGAACTTTGGCTTTCTTGGCGCGTGCCGAGAATTCGCGCTGGACGGCCATGAACTCGTCGACCATCTGGGGGTCGACGTGGATGACGTTCATCTGCACCCACGGCGGAGGCGCTTCCTCTTGCGCCCCGGCGGGCGCGGTAAGTGCGACTAGAATCGCGAAAATCGTCTTTTTCATGCCCGCGCTCAGCACGACACGCAATTGTGGTTGTTCTTCGAGCCGAGGCTTTCGAGAAGCGCCACGGTCTCTGGAAACGGAGACACCCGCTGCACGGGACCGTTGGCCAAGTCCGCGGTCGTTTGACCGGTGCGGCTCACGGCGGTCACGTCGCAGCCCTTTTCCACCAGATACAAAATCATCTCGTTGTCGCCGCGCGCGGCAGCATGGTGAAGCGCGTTGTAGCCGTTGAAGTCGCGCGCGTTCACATCGACGCCGAGCTCCTCGATGAGATATTTCACGGCGTCGAGCCAAGCGCCCGGCGCAGTGCGGTGCGCGTTGCCGGCAAAACCTTCGCCATAGCCGACGCCGGAGGCGGCGTTAAGCGCGAAAACACCTGGGTCGCCTTCTTTGGCGCGCGGAAGCCCGGAGGGATCGGGGTTGACGGTGCGCTCATCCGTTGCGGGCCAGAGGCCGGGTCCGAAGGGCTGCACGGGTCGTATCTCTTCGGTGTCGGTGAACTCCGAGGCCGTGCCGGCGCGAGGTCGCCGGGGCGGCGGGGTCAAAGTCGGGATGTTCGGGTCGGCGCCGTGAGCGACGAGAACGCGCATCGCGGCGACGTCCGTGGCATAGGCGGCGCGCCAAAACGCCGTCGAGCCTTTGGTGTCCTCAAGGCCGCAGTTTCGGTTGCCACAGCCGGTATAGACCATGTACCACGGGTGGCTTTCGAGACGCGCGTCGGGATCGGCGCCCGCTTTCAAGAAGGCGTCCATCACGTCGAGATAGGTCGCGTCTTGACGGTCGTGCTCCTGTGGTTGCGGGAAGCGTGTGCGCGGTTGCCACTTTGCGTTGACGGTGGCCCAGAGCGGCGTCACCCCGTTGACCTTCGCGCCCACGTTGGGGTCCGCGCCGCGCTCCAGCAGTTGAAGCGCAAGATCGTACTGCCCATTGATGGTTGCCATGAGAAGAGGGCTCGTGCCGTCGCCCGCGCTCACTTGATTGATGTCGGCATCGCCTTCCAGAAGCGCCATGACGGCTTCGGTGTGACCTTGACGGGCAGCATGCAAAAGGGCCGTCAGGCCGCCTTTGCTCTTCAAGACCATACGCGGAGTGAAGCGGCGCTCGTTCGGGTCCGCCTCGGAGATCTCGGGAAGCTCGCCCGAGAGATAGAGATCGCGGCCCGCGACGATCGCCGCTTGGAACTGGCTCGCGCTCGGGATGAACTCGCCTTCGATCTCGTTCTTCATGATGTAGGAGCGAAGAACTTTTTTCTGGCGGTTCTCCGCGGCGTCGGCCAGCTTGCGATCCGCCGCGAGATCGATCACTTTGCTCGCGATGCTCGGGTCGGCGCCGCCCTCGAGAAGCGCTTGAATGGCCGCGACCCGATTTTGGGCGGATGCGAAGATGAGCGGGGTTTGTTCCCATTCATCGTCTTTCGCGTTCACTTCGGCGCCGCGTCTCGAGAGCGACCGCACGATGTCGGCACTGCCCGATGTGGCCGCCAGATGAAGCGGGGTCGACCCCGCGGGCATGGTGCGCGCCATGACGTTGCTTCCGGCCTCGAGCAGAACCTCCGCCACGGCGGCACTGGCGTTTCGGCAAGCGACGTGAAGCGGCGTGTAGTGGCCGACGCGCGTTTGCGCCTCGACATTCGCACCCGCAAAGATGAGCATTTCCGCCATCTCGGCGTCGCCGAGCTCGGCGGCCCAGTGAAGCGCCGTCATGCCGTCGCCTTGTGCCGCGTTGACGTCGGCCCCTTGCTGAAGAAGGGTGCGCACCGCGTCGCGATCTCCCTCTGTGGCAAAATCCGCCACTGGCGAGCTCGAAGGCGCCGCCGCGAAGACGACCCCCATGAAGAGCGCTGCGATTAGGAGGGCCGTGAAGCCTAGCGCAGTTCTCATGCTGCGCTCTTCGTCAAGTCGAACGTGCCCGTGCTGTCTCCGAAGCTGGTCAAGTCGTCGAACCCGAGCTCGTTCAGCAAGGTCAACATGACGTTTGCCATCGGCGTGTCATCGGCGGCCTTGAGATGCAAGTTGCCCTCGAGGTGGCCATTCGCCTTTCCGAGAAGCGCGAGCGGGCAGCGCCGATGATTGTGAATGTTGGGGTCCGACATCGGAGAGCCCCAGACGATCATCGTCTTGTCCAGGAGCGAGACGCCGTTTTCTTGCGAGCTCTTCAGCTTCTCGAGGAAATAAGGGAGCATGCTCATGCGGTAGCGGCAGATCTTGTTGAACTCGAGGACCCCCTCTTCCGAGTTACGGTGGTGCGAAGCCGGGTGGAACGGTCGGCTCGAGCCGCTCTCCGGGAAGGAGCGGTTCTGGGCGTCGCGTCCGAGCTTGAAGGTGATGACGCGCGTCATGTCGGTCTCGAGCGCCAGCACTTGAAGGTCGTACATGAGCTTCATGTGCGCCGAGAACGAGTCGGGAACGCCGGCTGGCGCTTCGGGAAGCTCGCGGGCATTGCCCCCGCTATTATGCGCTTCGACCATCTGGATGCGGCGCTCGATCTCCCGGACGTTGTCGAGATATTGATCTAAGCGCGGGCGGTCCATGGCGCCCAACTGGCCGCGCAGCCCTACGACGTCTTCCGCAATCCAGTCGAGAATGCTGCGGCGTGTCTGGCGGCGTTCTTCTCGGTCTTCGGGAGAAGAGCCGGCGCCGAACAGCATGTCGAAGGCGACGCGCGGGTCGCGGATCATCGGGAGCGGTTCTGTCGGCGAGGCCCAGCTGATCGAGTCCGTGTAGACGCAGGAATAGTTGTAGGTGCAGCCGCCGGCCTGGTCGAGATTCTCGATGCAGAACTGCATCGACGGCATCGGTGTGTCTTGACCGTAGCGCTGGGCGTATAGCTGGTCCATGGATGTGCCCGCGAAGATGTCGGAGCCCTGGGTCTGCTTCGGATGACTATGCGTCAGAAACACAGCGCTCGAGCGGAAATGATCGCCGCCGATTTCCGGAGGGGATAACGCCTCCGCCATGCGCACGTCGGTATTACTTATGATCGTGAGGTAGTCCTGGAAGGGCGTCAGAGGGCTCAGCGCGTTTTCCTCACTCAGCTGGAAGTCCGGGCCCGTCGTCGCGGGTGCGAACAGATGCCGGCTCGCTCCCCACTCGTTGCACCCGGCGAGGCCGTGGACCTCCTCGATGCACACGAGCGGCGTGCGGTCGACCGCGGCTGCGGTTGCCGCCGCTGCACGGCGTCCGGCTGGCACCATCGCGTCCAGAAAGGGAAGCGCGACGCTTGCGCCTAGACCGCGAAGAAATGTTCGACGAGGCAAGTGTTTTCCCGTGATAGTCGACATTTCGCTGAGCTCCTTTGTTCTTTGCTACTGCATGGGTCCTGCCGTCGTCGCTCGATCGAAAGCGGCGGGTATTTCTCGTTTCATCCGAAAAGCGTCGCTCGTCACCACGCCCAAGATGAACGTTGACAAACGATAGTCATTCGCTTCGGCTTGTTTGGTGATTACGCGAATCGTAGGTTGGTCATAATATTCGACACGCCGGCCCAAAGCATAAGCCAAGAGATTATCGGCAAAGTTTCTCGCGAGCAGCGCTGGGCGCTTCAAGAGCGCCTCGACGAGCTCCGGAGGATTCGCGATGGTAGTGCCGTCATAGAATTCACCGCGTGTGTCGAGCGGTGCGCCGTTCTCACGTCGCCGCCACTTTGCGGTCGCATCGAAGTTGTCGAGCGCGAGACCGATCGGGTCCATGAACCGATGGCAGGAGTTACATGTCGGGTTCGCGCGGTGCATTTCGAGGCGCTCGCGCGTCGTGAGCACCCGGCCTTCTTGAACGCCTTCTGTATCTTCCAAGGCTGGTACGTTGGGCGGCGGCGGGGGAGGAGGCGTTCCCATCAGCACTTCCATGACCCACTTGCCGCGGAGAACAGGGGACGTACGGTTCGCCATCGACGTGAGCACGAGCACGCTGCCATGGCCGAGAAGGCCACGACGTGTGTCATCGGGATAGGTGACGCGGCGAAACTCTTTCCCCGCGACGTTGGGGATGCCGTAATGCGCGGCTAGGCGGCCGTTCACGAAAGTGTAGTCGGCCTCGAAGAGCTCCATCAAGCTGCGGTCCTGGCGCACGAGGTTGTCGAAGAAAAGCTCCGTCTCGCGCCGCATGGCGTCGGCGAGGTTCTCGTCGAAATTGGGATAGAAATTCGGATCGGGGCGGACTTTGTACAAGTCCTGAAGCCGGAACCAAAGCGCTGCGAAGCGCGTTCCGAGTGCCTCGGCTCGCGGGTCGGCGAGCATGCGCTTGGCTTGGCGCTCGAGATCGGACGGACTCGAGAGTTTGCCTTCGCTCGCCATCTTTTGCAGCTCGTCGTCAGGCGGTGTGCCCCAGAGAAAAAACGAGAGACGGGTCGCCAAATCCAAATCCGCGACGCGCTGGACTTCGCCGGGTGCCCCGTCTGCCGTCTGCCGCTCGATCCGCAGCACGAAATTCGGGCTCGCCAATATCGCCTCGAGCGCCGTGCGGATGCCGGTCTCGAAACCGCCTCTCTTGACCCCGATATCATAAAACCTCATGAGGCCGTTGATATCGCTCGGAGTCAGCGGCCGTCGATAAGCTTCGCCCCCGAGGTGAGCGAGGATCGCTTCCGCGCAAGGCCGCTCTTCGCTTTCGACCGTGGGGCGACACGCGAAGATCCGCTGACGACTCGGCGTCAACGACAGCCCCGTCGTGTTGTACGGGCCGCTCACGATCAAGTTCTGCAAGTGCGGCAAGGTCGTAATGCCCGCGCCCCCTGAACCACCTCCAGCATAGGACCAGCCATGCGGGCGAATCAGGTCTTCGTAGGGGCCATCGGATCTGCGGATGAACGCCGCGGAGACACGATGTTGACCCGCGCCCACGACGATCGGCTCGGTACGAATGGGGGTGCCACCTCGACCGTCCGCGCCGCCTCGCGTTTTCGCGTAGTGGATCAAGCCGACGCGCTCTCCGTTGATGGATATGTCGATGTCTTCGAGCCGCGAGTTGTCCCCCGCGCCGAAAGTCATCTCGAACACATATTCGCCGTCCGCGGGAAAGACGTGGTCGACGACCATGCCGCCTCGCGTTCCGTACGGCGCGCCTTCGATGTGGTTCCAAGGGTGTTGCGAGAGATAAATCGGGTTCGTGTAGGTATGGTCGACGGTGGGGGCGTCGCGGTTGCCGAGAGCCAAGCGACTGATATCGGCGGCCGCGTTGAGATAGGCCTCGAGGAGCATCGGCGAGAGTGTTTGCGCGTCGGCGATATTGTCGAAGTTCGCACTCATCTGGTCGAGCGGTAGCCAATCCCCCGCGTCGACGGAGAGCGCCAAGAGGTCGTGAATGGCGCGTTCATATTCCGGCCGATTGAGTCTTTGGAACGATTTGACGCCGGGGTTGGGGTCGCGGATGGCGGCAGCGTCGACGGTGTCTTCGAGGGTCGTAGCGAGCACGGTTAGCTCGTCGCCCTCGGGCCGCGGCATGCCGGGCGGCGGCATCATCCCGGCGCGAAGCTTGCGGATGATTTTTTCAGCGGTTTCCGCGTGCGCCGCGGCCGCCGTGACGTCGAACAGCTCCAGCGAAAGATTGCCCAGGAGCGTGACGTCGTTGTGGCAAGTGACGCAGTTGTCCTGAATGATGCCGTTCAGATCGACCGCGGGGGTCTCGGGCGCCGCCAAGGCAGAAAACACCCAACTGCTGAGCAGCACGGGTATTGCACAAATTACGAAAGTTCCCCTCACGGGGTCGCCTCCCTAGCCCCTTCTCGAGAGGCAGTTTACAGAACGAGAGTCCCTAACGCAACGTCGACTCGGGAGTATCCCAACATTATTAGTAGTATCGCACATCCTGCGCTCAGGCTCGTCCGAGCTCCACGAGCTGTTCCTCGCTGGGGAACGACTCGACGAGTACGAGTCGAAACCGCTCCTTGTCGTAGGCGACCTGCGGAAAACCGGTGGGTTTGCGCGCCGTGTCCATGAGAGCTCGCGCGAATGCGTCTTTCGTTGGTGTGCCAATGAGCGTCTTGAACATGGCGCCTTTCCGCTCTTGGTGGGGTTCCCATGATGCTTTGGAGCAAGGGTTGTGCCATGACCGGTGACATGCTAAGTGGTTTTCAAAATGGGACTTATGTGAATCTGCCGTTTTGGAATGAGGGCAAGGGGCGAGCCCGCCGCACCGCGCGAGACGCTGATCGGGACCCCGCTCCGGGAGCCCGGTTGGAACTCGGAGGTTCGTGCGCGCCTCGAGCAAGATCTAGAGATCGCGAAGGCGGTGATGGAGGTCGCTCCGGAACGGGAGGATTCGTACATTTGGCTCGGCCGCCGCTACGGCTATTTGACCCGCTGGCCCGAGGCCATCGACGTGTTCACCAAAGGCCTCGAGCTCTTCCCGGACAGCTACAAGCTCCTGAGATTTCGAGGAAGACACGGCGCGCGCAACGGTGAGATCGAGCTCGCCATAGAGGATTACGAGCGCTCCGCCGAGCTGGTCGAGAGTCACCAGGACTCGTTCGAGCCGGACGGCATAATAATTGGAATTATCAATTTATGTTGACAAGGCCGTAGGATCTATGTATCATGATTCCATCATGAAGAGACACAAATCCCCTGGCAAAGCCCACCGCGAAGGTATCACGGTTGTCCAACTGATGGATATGTTCCCCGACGAAACCGCTGCCCGTCAGTGGTTCGAGCAAATGTTCTGGGACGGCCAGCGGTACTGCGGACACTGCGGTAGCCTCAGAACGACGACGGCTTCTCATGCCTGTATGCCGTACTGGTGCTCGGACTGCCGCTCTTACTTCTCCGTCCGAACTGGCACGGTGCTAGAGAACTCCAGGCTACCGCTTCGCAAGTGGGTGATCGCTATCTACCTCGAACTCACGAGTTTGAAGAGCGTTTCGTCGATGAAGCTCCACCGCGACATCGGCGTTTCCCAACCGACGGCCTGGTTCATGCTGCACCGCATCCGCGAAGCGTGGAAGGTTCCAAACGGCAACTCGTTCTCTGGCCCCGTCGAGGTAGACGAGACGTACTTCGGAGGCAAGGCCAAGAACATGCACGCGCACAAGCGCAAGCAGGTCATCAAGGGACGCGGGGCCGTCGGCAAGACGGCCGTCATCGGCGCGAAGGACCGCCAGACGAATCGCGTCACCGCCGCCGTCATCGACAACGTCGACCAGCCTACACTCCAGGGCTTCGTAGCCGAGAATGTCGAGCCTGGCGCGAAGGTGTACACCGACGACCACGGCGGCTACGCGCCTGCCGAACCACGAGACGGTCCGCCACTCCGTTGCCGAATACGTCAACGGCATGGCGCACACGAACGGTATCGAGAGCTTCTGGGCTACGCTGAAACGAGCACACAAGGGCGTGTTCCACAAGATGAGCCCGAAGCACCTACAACGCTACGTCAACGAGTTCGCCGGAAAGCACAACGTCAGGAACGAGGACACTCTGGCTCAGATGGTCGTTGTGGCTGCTGGTCTGGTTGGGAAGCGTCTGATGTATCGGGATCTGGTTGCTCAGAACGGGCTTTCATCCGGCGCCCGCGCCCGCTCCTAGGGTCTTGATGCCAAACCTGTTTCTCACCATCTCGACTTGGGGCATCAACGTCGTGCTATCCGACTCATTGCCCGCAAAGACCGACACGGCGACCGGGCAACCCCGCTCGTCAGTGACTAGACCGTAGTTGACTTGCAGTCTGTCTCTTTTGCCATCACGGCTATATCCCATGGCGGCCAGAGGGCAGGTGACACCCTCAAAGTAGCTGGAGCTGAGATCGTAGAGCACCAAGCCTCCTTTTTTGAGGTGTCGTCCAGCCAGTTTTTTCTCGATACGTTCTTGCCGCTCGAGCAACCAATCCATGGCGGCATAGAGATCATCCTCGTTGGCATCGGCCACACCGAGGCTTTCGGGCAGTGTGGTGGTGTGCCACCACCGTGTCGTCGCGAGTTTGCTGTCAGGTTCGAGGATGCGTGCGGCAACCATCGCCTCGACCAGGTTGCGCTCACGGCATGGCTTCGAAGCGAGCAATTTGTCGAAACGAAGGCGTCTCATCGTCGTACGACAGGCGTTGACGTGGCCGTGAAGCGAGGAGTTGATGACCTCAAATGCTTCGCTGACAGCAACGAAGGCCTCACCTTTGAGAGCGCGGCGTATGAGCTCGATGATATTTTTGGGCAGGTGTGAAAGGTTGGCGAGGGTACGCTTTCGGACCTTCTTCCCTTCCCGCCAGCCCTCGCGTAAGAGGATTGCGGGCGGAGAGTTTCGATTGCGCACGGTCTCGATGTACATGGGAACATATATACGCTATTCTGGCCATGAAAGCAATCAATAAAGCCATGACAAAGAGAGTTACAGCCTAGTTACATGGGAACATATGGCGAAACCAAATTAATCATATGTCCTGCGTAAACAGGCATTTACATCAATTAACAGGGGTTTGAAGCAGGGAACTTCAGGATAACTCCAGCCAAAACCAAGGTGAAGGCGTCATGACACCTCGCGTTGGTTCAACTTGCCTGACGCCTCTTGGCGACCAATATGCGACCGATGATCGGTATCTCCTCGCGCAACCACTCCTGGTTCTCGGCTCTCACCCATACCCGAGCCCTCTTCGTAGCAGTTGACTCCACGAATTGAAAATGCTCCGGACACTAGGTATCGTAGCCGTCGTTTTTGGACCTCTCGATCAACCCGTTATCGTTTTATATAGCGGGCGCGCGCAACGTAAAAGAATGTCACCACAACCGAAAAACGGCATATCGAAAAACGGCATATCATTTTGAACCAATGCAACTTAGATACGATGGACCAATAGCACGTAACCGATTTATATCGCGCCGCCCGCGGTGTAAATAAATATGTTGACAACCATTTATGCAGAAACTATAGAATTCTAGTACGGCGGACAGCAGAGTAGTGGAACGATGAAGGCAAGTGTCGAGGTGAGCTCAGAAGCAGCGATTGTAGCTGTTGTTTATCACTTTAATCCGTAATCCACCGCGATGAAATATCAAGAACGGCCACCACTCCATGAGGGTACGGGAGTGCTCGACGGCGTCAAGGGTTCGCTCGCTACGCGAGCCGCTACGCGCCCTTGACCCCGTCTGCGCCTCCCGTCTTCTGCTCGTACGTGGTTGCCGGTCGAGGTGAATCACGAATGAGAAATCTTCGCGATTCAATATAAAAAACAACAGTAGCCGTCGCTGACGCAGCGACTTTATTGCCAGCGGGCCTCGATCAAGGCACTCTGCTGCAGGAGCTGGAACCTATGGCCGCCGCGAGACGGGCGTTCTTCTTCGTGACCGACGATCCGGTCCGACTCCGCCTTGAGCTCTATACACAGGAGCAGCCCCCGGAGAGCCTCGATACTCACTTTGAACCGCTCGGCGGTACGTTTGGGCTCGATATTCCCAGCGGAGAACTCGCAGTGGCGGGCTGGAACAACGAGGGCAACGTCAAACCGACACGATTGAGTGTTGGAGCGCGCGGCGCTCACGTACTTAGGGTGCTCTGCAGACGGCCATTCGATGCCAACGTCACGACGAAGAGATGATCGCCCAAGTAGGAGAGACGGACTATCGCTTCTTCGACAAAGTGAACAAGTCTGGCGTTGTCGGTTGCGTGCCGCTCGTTCTCACCGCGATCTGTCTGCTGGCGCGCCAGTGGGAGTGGCTCTGGTACCTCGTCGCGCCTTTGACGCGGGTAACAGATCTCAGAATCTTTTATGATCATGTCGACTGGAGAGAATTCGGAGGCGGCAGCCACGGCAACCATCTCCCCGAAGATCTCGTGCTTCCGGATGATCGGAACCATCTCACGTTCGACTTCCTGGGGCTGAGCCTCGCTTCACCGAGCCGGGTCCGCTACCGCCACATGTTGGAAGGCTGGGATCCGGAGTGGTCGCTTCCGAGCCTCGAACGGCAGGCAACGTATCAGCACCTTCCCCCCGGCAGCTATGAGTTTCTCGTCAAAGCCCGAGAGCGCCGACCGGTTATGGAGCGCGACGCCCGCAAGCTACCGCTTTACGATCCTTCCTCCGTTCTGGAGAACTGGTTGGTTCGTCGCCGTCAGTCTGGCGTCAACGATTGTGCTTCTCCTTGGCTTGGTGAAGGTCGGGGTCTGGAGAGTCGAAAAGCAAAGACGCCACCTCGAGGAGCAAATTGCCCAAAGCACGACGGCGTTGCGCGTCGAGAAAGAAAAGGTCGAACGAGTCAATGACGAGCTCGAGCAGCGCGTTGCCGAGCGCACCGGCGAGCTCGTACAAACGAACGCCTCGCTTCGCGATCAGATCGCCCGCGCCGCGAAGCTCGAGGACGAGCTGCTCAACGCACGCAAGCTCGAGTCTATTGGCGTTCTCGCCGGCGGTATCGCGCACGACTTCAACAACCTCCTGACCGCCATGCTCGGGAATATTTCTCTGGCGCGCCGAATCAACGGCGCGCAAGGGCCCAGCGAGGAACTGCTGAGCGAAGCCGAGACCGCCTGTCATCGCGCGACGGAGCTCACAGCGCAGCTCTTGACTTTCTCGAAAGGCGGACTACCCATCAAGAACAATTTGCGTTTGTCCGAGCTCGTGCCCGAAACGAGCGAGTTCGCGCTTCGTGGGTCGAATGTTCGCTGCGAGCTCGCGCTCCCGAGCGGGCTCTGGCAAATCCGTGCCGACTCTGGACAAATTGGCCAAGTCATTCACAATCTGTTGTTGAACGCAGCGCAATCGATGCCCGGCGGTGGCGTCGTGCGTGTCGCGTGCAGCAACTGCGAGATCGCCGCCAACGAAATCGCGAAAGTCGAAGCCGGCCCCTATGTCGAGCTCTCCGTCGAGGACCACGGCGTTGGGATTCGCAAGGAGGACCTACCGCGGATCTTCGACCCTTACTTTACAACGAAAGGCGAAGGCTCCGGCCTGGGACTTGCGAGTGCTTACTCGATCGTCAACAAACATGGCGGCGCCTTCCAGGTCGATTCAGATCCCGAGCGAGGGACGACGGTTCGCGTCTACCTGCCTGCCTCGACGAGCGCGACGGGCGCCGAGGAAGCGCCAGACCCCACCCCCTTGCGCCGTTTTTCCGGAGCTGGGCGTATTCTCGTTATGGACGACGCCGAGTCTATCCAACGCACTGCCAAAAAGATCCTCTCGCGCTTCGGCTATGACGTCAGTCTAGCCGCAGACGGCGAAGCGGCGGTCGCTCTCTTTCGTCGCGCGGCAGCGTCTTCGGATGGGTTCGATTTAGTCATCATGGACCTGACCGTTCCAGCAGGGATGGGAGGCAAAGAGGCGGTGGCCAAGCTCAAAGAGATCGAGCCGGACGTCAAGGTCGTCGTTTCGAGCGGCTATTCGAGCGACCCCGTCATGGCCGCGTACCGGGAGCACGGCTTCTGCGACGTGCTTCCAAAACCCTTCGAGGCTGGCTCGCTCGGTGCACTCGTTGAGCGCGTCCTCAAATAGAGTCAGTCGCGGAGCTCGGCAAAACCGGCAGGCGTGCGTCGATGCTTGGTCGCCTGCTCATAGGCATAGGCCAGCTCGATGAGTCGTCCTTCCGCATAAGGCCTGCCGAGGATCTGTAAGCCCGCCGGTAAGTTTTCGTACGAATAGCCCATCGGCACCGACACCGCCGGCATCCCGGTCGCCGGTGCAACGAGTTGGCTGTTATCCCCTTTGTACTCCTCGCTCGGCTTGTCGAGATGCGCGGGCGGATTGGTCCAGCTCGGGTACAGAATCGCGTCGACGTCGTCGCGATCCATGGCCGCGACGACGTCGGCCAAGTACGCCTGACGCCCAGGATGATCCGCGTAATCCGGGCAAGGGGGATCCCACTCCGGCGGCGGCACATCCAAGGGGCGATCGGCGTGGCGCGCGAGCCGGCTCTCGATATATTCGGAATAGTCTCCATTCTCGTAGGCTTCCATGACGTCATGGATGGGGGCGCTCTCACCTAGAGACTGCAGGTAAACGAACATGTCGTAGCGGAATCGGGAGCAACCGTTCTGTGCATCCAAATGGCTCTCGAAGTTATCGATCTCTATAGGATCGACGATCACCGCCCCGGCAGCGCGCAAGTCCTCGACCGCCTCGTCGAAGAGCGCAATGACTTCCGGATCGGCGTCTTCGGTGTTCACGAGCGCGCGCAAGACACCGAGTCGCGCACCCTCGAGCGCGTCCGCCCGTAGAAAACGCGTATAGTCGGGCTCGCGGCGATCTCGGCCGAGCTCGGTATAGGGGTCTGCCGGATCGTAGCCGGCGACAACGTCGAAAGCACGCGCGCCGTCTTCGACGCTACGCGCCATCGGCCCCGCGATATCGCGATCGAAGGCGAGCGGGATCACACCGTCGCGACTCGTGAGCCCGATCGTCGAACGAATTCCGAAAAGGGCGAGGTGCGAGGACGGCCCCCGAATGGAGTTGCCCGTGTCGGAGCCGAGGCCGAAAACCCCGAAGCTCGCAGCGACTCCCGACGCGGTCCCACCGCTCGAGCCCGCGGGCACTCGATCGAGCGCATAGGCGTTTGCCGTGATGCCGTAGGACGAGCTCTCCGTTCGCCGTGGGCTGAACGCCCATTCCGCCATGTTCGTCTTGGCTACGATAATCGCATCCGCCTCCCGCAGCTTGCGCACCATGAAGGCGTCGTCCGGCGGCAGGCTCCCCGCGAGCGCAATCGATCCACCGGTCGTCGGCAAGTCGTGGGTATCGAAATTGTCCTTCACGAGTATCGGCACGCAAAAGAGCGGCCCGAGCTCATCTCCGCGCGCAAGCGCCTGGTCGATCTCGTCCGCGAGCACGAGCGCAGCAGGGTTGACGACGGTAATAGCACCGAGCCCACTTTCCCGGTCATAAGCCTCGATACGATCGAGATGGGCCTGGACAACGACATGACAGGTCGTACGGCTAGAACGGAGGGCCTCTTGAATGTCCGCGATGGTCGCTTCCACGATCGGGATTTTTTCAGGAGCAGACGCTTGGCAGCCCACGAATAACACAATAGAAACGACGGCGATGATTTTCATAGTCCGAGAGCCTAGCACGCCGAGCAGGGCGCGCGCACCGCGCCTTGATTTATTTGCATCGCGAGCGCATTCTATGGGCTCATCGATGAAGCTCGCGCTCACGCCTCGCCAATCCGGGACGGTCGCCGCGGCGGCTACAGCACTCGCCGCCGGTGTGATTCTGTCCGTTGCGCTCGGGGTCTTCTTCTTGCTGGCGCGCTTCGTGGCCATTTTCTCGAGCGTGTTACTGCCTCTCTTCGTCGCGATCATCGTCGCGCTCGTGCTCCGACCGGTGCAACAATTTTTTCAGGAAAAGCTGCACGCGCCCCCCGCCGCATCAACGGTGCTCGTATTCCTCTCCGTCTTGGCGCCCCTCGGACTATTCGTTTGGTTCTTCGGCGTGCTCGCGGCGTCGCAAATATCGGAGCTCGTCGGAAAATTGTCGGAGCTCACGGACCGCGCGCAGGTTTTCATCGAGACACACTGGCCGCAGGTCAAGCAGTTTTGGGACCAATACGGAATGACGGGACGCATGCAGCAACTCGCGTCGGAAGAGGCCAATGCGATCTGGAACGCGGTGACGACCGTGACCCGCTCGGCCTTTTCCGCCGGCGCGAGTGCCTTTCGGAGCGTGGCCGCCGCGCTCAGCTGGTTCGTGCTCCCGGTCTATCTCGCTTTCTTTCTGACGGCTCCGCCCTTCCCCCGAAAAGACTGGAACGAGCTATTGCCGTTTCTGAAAGAGGATACGAGAAACGACGTCGTCTACCTGATCCGCGAATTCATCAACATCGTCGTGTCCTTCTTCCGAGGTCAGCTCATCGTTGCGTTCGGCCAAGGGCTTCTCTTTGCCGTGGGCTTTACGATGGTCGGACTGCAGCACGGCTTCATCCTTGGCCTCTTGCTCGGTTTTCTCAACATCATCCCCTTCCTGGGAAGCATGATTGGCCTCGCCTTAGCACTCCCGCTCTCGTTCTTTCAATCCGATGGCGGCATCCTCCGGCTCATGCTCGTGCTCGTTGTTTTTGCCGTCGTACAGTTGATCGAAGGCTACTACCTCACCCCGAAAATCATGGGAGAGCGGACCGGGCTTCACCCGCTCGCGATCATCGTGGCCTTGTTTTTCTGGGGGACCGCCTTCGACGGCATCGCGGGAATGGTGCTCGCGATTCCACTTACGGCCTTTCTCGTAGTATTCTGGCGGTTAGCGAAAGCCAAATACATCTCGGAGATCGTGTAAGCGCCATGACACACCCGAAACAGTGGATCTTCTTCTTCGCAGCGCTCGCCCTCGCCGGCTCGCCGGCGTTCTCGCAAGACGACTGCTCCGTCGTCGGACAGAACACTTTCGTCAAGCAAGTTCTCGACGAGTACTACCTCTGGTACCAAGAGCTTCCCGACGCGAGCCCGTCCCTCTACGAATCACCCGAAGCTTATCTCGACGCCGTGCGCTTCCGGCCCCTCGATACGAGCTTCAGCTACATCGCCTCCGCTCAGGCCACAACCGCCTTCTACTCGAGCAGCCAGTTCATCGGCATCGGCTTCGGCTCCAGGATATTCTCCCCCGAGGAATATCGAATTGCCCAAGTGTTCCCCAATAGCCCCGCGTCGGATGCCGGACTCGCGCGCGGAGACTATCTGCTTGCCGTCGATGGACGGCCCGTTCCGGAGCTCATAGCGAGCGGTGAGCTCGGAGCCGCACTCGGCCCGTCCGAGATCGGCTACACTCTCGAGCTGACTTGGCGCTCCCTGACCGGACGGGAGACGAGCGCGGTCGTGAAGAAGCGTCCCGTGACCATCCCCACGGTCTCGCAAACCGCCATATTTGATGTGAACGGGCTACCCGTGGGCTATATCCACTTCCGCAATTTCGTCGAGCCCTCGATCGCAGCGCTGAATACCGCTTTCGCCGAGTTCCGCCGCCAAGTCGTCGTTGGCTTGATTCTCGATCTCCGCTACAACGGCGGCGGGCTCGTGAGCGTCGCCCAGCACCTCGCAAGCTTGATTGGCGGCCTGCGCACCAACACAAAAGTCTTTATCGACTACATCCACAACGACAAGCAGACGGCGCGCAATAACACGGTACGCTTCGAGCTTCCAGCGGAAGCGATCAGCACTCCTCGAGTGGTCATCATAACGTCGCGCAGCTCGGCCTCGTCGAGCGAGCTCGTCATCAACGGTCTCGACCCGTTCATCCCCGTCACTCTCGTCGGGCGGCGAACGTTCGGCAAGCCTGTCGGCCAATACGGCTTCGAGTTCTGCGAGAAAGTGTTCTTCCCGGTATCGTTCAAGTCCGTCAACGCAACCGGCGTAGGCGAGTATTACGGCGGCCTCCCTGTCGAATGCTCTGTCCGCGACGGGCTCAACAAACCGCTCGTGCACCCGGACGAGTCCTCGCTCGCAGAAGCGCTCTATCACCTCAGAAACGGTACCTGCAGCCCGAACGCCGAACAAACACTCCTGACGACGGAGCGCGGCCGCTTTGCCGAGCACACGGGCTTCGGCCAAATCATCAACGCCTGGTAAGCTCCATCACCGCCGCGAACGCGTCGCGCTCCACGTCCTCGAGAGCGCTCGCCCGCTCTCTGACCCCTTGCGAAAGCCGCGCAAAGAGCTCGCGCGCGCCATCCGTGGGGGGCGCATCACCCATCGACGCAAAGTTGAGAAGTCGAGCCAGTTTGCTGTCGATGGCAGTTGGGTAGTTGATGAGATCTTGACCCGCACGCGCTCGGTATTGCACGAGCCGCTCTTCGAGCGGGTACAGCTTGTCGTTCAAAGCTCTCAACGCATCGGCCAGCTCGGGCTCGTTACTGCCACCAGCCCGCTCGACGGCTTCGGTCGCGCGCTCCCGCAGATCGCGAATCCTCCGAACGACGTTCATCGTTTCCGTCAGCTTATCGCGCACATCGATGAGAAAATTGAACTGCTCGTCTAGATCGGCATCGATGAGCTCGAGACGCGGGTCACGCACGATCTCGAAAGACTGGCTGAACGTCTTCCCGTTCACCGAAATCTCTACGCGATAACTCCCAGGCGCCGCGAGCGGACCGTCGGAGCGGCCCTGAAAGACCGCGTCGGAGAGCACATCCGCCCCGGCGTAGCGCATGTCCCAACGAAAGGTGTTCGCGCCTTGCTCCGCCGATACGGTCCGATCCCCGCCGCTACCGCCGAAAAAGCCGGTCCTCGGCGCCTCTTCTTCGGGGTGCTGGTGAAGCTTCGAACGATCCCGTTCCCGTCCAAGATGCGCAAAGTCACCTCACCACCCGGCACATCTTCGAAGTAATAGGGGATCACGACCCCGTTCGGCGGGTTCTCACCGTCCGCAGTGGACATGGAAGAAAATCGCGCCGTCGCCGTCGCGCCTCGCCCGAAGCGAATGGTCTTCCGCGGCTCGAAAACGTGAACAGGTGCGGCGACGGCAGCTTCGTCGAGCAGGCTCAAAACGGCAACGTTGTCGAGGATCCAGAACGAGCGCCCGTGAGTCGCGACAACGAGATCGCCGTCTTTGAGGACGAGGTCGTGGACCGGCACGACGGGAAGGCCCTCACCGAGCCGCTGCCACAGCGAACCGTCATCGAAAGACACATAGACGCCCGCGCCGTACCCGCGTAAAGGAGCCCCTTCCGAAGCGGGTCTTCACGAATGGCACGAGTGAAATCGTTCTCGGGGATCCCGTTCGTAATCGCCGTGCAACTCGCGCCGTAATCCATCGTTTTGTACAGATAGGGTCGCTGATCGGAGAGTTTGAAACGCGTAGCCGCCACATAGGCCGACCCCGCATCATGCGGCGACGGATCGAGGATGCTGATGAGCGCGAACTCCGGAAGGTCGGGGATGGTGACATTGGTCCAGCTCTCGCCGTTGTTTTGGGAAACATGAATGTAGCCGTCGTCCGAGCCGACCCAGAGAACACCGGCTTTCACCGGAGATTCCGCGAACGCAAAAATCGTCGCATACCATTCGGGACCGTAAGCTTCGCGAGTAATGGGTCCCCAATAACGCCCGGTCTCGGCGTCGAGATAGGACGGCGTCTTTTCGAGTGTTTTGGGATCCGTCCGGCTCAAATCCGGGCTGACGATCTCCCAGCTCTGACCTTCGTTCGTTGTCTTGTGCACGAATTGCGACGTCACGTAGAGAACGTCCGGATCGTGCGGCGACGTGGCGACCGGATAAGTCCACCAGAAACGGTAGTTGATATCGGCCGAGCCCCAGCCGTAATGTGTCTCGGGATTGGGCGAGATGTCCCGGACCTGCCTGGTGCGGTGATCGTATCGATAGACCCACGGATGTTCCCGGCGCGGCGGGAGGCATCGATCTCGCGCTCTCGAAATACGGCACGATGAGCTACCGCGAGCTCCTCGCGCCTGCGATCGAGGCAGCCAAAGGCCACCCGCTCGATTTCTGGGCCGCGGCACAACACGCGCGCAACGTCGGCAAGATCTCCGCCTATCCGAGCTCCGTCTAGATTTTGATGAAGAACGGACATCCCATCGCCGCGGGAGAGCTCTTCGTGCAGACCGATCTAGCCCGCACACTAACCACCATTGCGAGAGACGGCGCGGACGTGTTCTACCGCGGCGCGCTCGCGCGCAAGAGCGCCGACTTCTACGCCGAGCAAGGCGGCCTGCTCAGCAAGGACGACCTGGCCAAATATGTAGCCGAACAAGCCGAGCCCATCCACACAGCCTATGCGGGTCTCGATGTCTACCAAAGCGCGCCCAACTCGCAAGGCATCGTCATGCTCATCGCGATCAACATTCTCGAAGGCTACGACCTCGAAGCGCTCGGCCATAACAGCGTCGAATATCTGCACGAATACTTTCTCAACAACCGCACGCCCTATTTCTCCCTCGAAGAGGACTACGTCAACGTTCTCGTTCCCGGCAAGCGCACCCGGCACACCGTGAACCCGGCGCTTGCGCTGAAAGACGGCAAGCCCTATCTCGCATGGAACACTCCGGGAGGCGACAACCAGCCCCAGGCAATGCTGCAAGCGTTTCTGGCCATCGTCCATTTCGGCGCGAATGTCCAGCAAGCCGTGGAAGCGGCCACGGTGACGTCAGTGCTTTTCGCGCCTCGATGTATCCGGGAAGGATTCGCGGCATGCTCACGATGCCGGCCGGGCTCGGGGAGCACGCGGCCAAAGGCCTCGCCGCCAAGGGCCATCGCGTCGAAGTGCTCGAAGCGCAGCAGCCCTACATGCAAGCAGCCTCGGGCGCCGGCGCGGTGAAGATGCTGATGATCGACCCGAAAACAGGCACCTTCTACGGCGGGGTGAGCCCGGCGAAAAGCGACTACGTTCTCGCTGGTGAGCGTCATGGCGACCGAGACTTTTCGTTTCCCTTTCGCCTTTCATTAATCTTTCGCTGGATGAAATCCGGCCCGTAGACACGCTCCGCCTCCAATAAATTATGCGCGGGGCACAAAATCCGCAATATGGACTCGTTGTTGCTGTGAAAGATGCCGAACGGGTCCCTATGGTCGATCTGGAGCCCCGCGCGCGCCGTGCATCTCGTCCCATCTGGTCCACGAAAGACACATTGGTATGATCCACGTTCGTGGACGCGCTCGGAAACCTCGGACGCAACATATCGAGACGTGGCCGGCTGGTCTTTAGGGCTCATCTCGTTTGAACGAGATGGCGCCGCAGCGTCGCGCTGCTGCTTCTTTCTTCGCCAGCTCGAGCTTCTTCTTCGGATCTTTCTTCTCGAGCGCGATGTCGAGTGCCTTTTCGATAATCTCGGCCATGTTCTTCTGAGCGTTCTGGATGCCCACCACTTCTGCCAGTCGCTCGAGTTTGTCCTTGAAATCCTTGTCGGCGGAAAAGCGAAAGTTGTAGACGTCCGCGCGGGCGGGTTGCAGAACGGTTGGGGAATGTTTCGGTGTCTCCACAGGTGGAGGTGGAGGCAGCGGTCTTGGAGACGACTCCGCTTGGACGGCGGGCGCAGGGCACCTGCGGATCGACGGCTCGAAGACGGGCTTCGGCCTGAATACCACCACGTACTCCTCGGTTTCCCGACGCGTCATCCCAGCACAGTCGGAAATGACTTTGTCGACATTGTCCTTCGTAAGGTGTGGCGCCAAAAGGGCCGCGACCGTAAGACTGATGCGACTCTCGGCCAGCGCGACGAGTATCTGCGGGAAACGCCGCGAAACGTTAGCCACATGAATCCGTGCTGGCACCGCACCCTCGCTCAAGTTCAGGCGCCTTATCGCGTATTCGTAGAAGCTCTTGTAACCAAGCGCGAGCGCGGTCTTCCGAGTCGACATCTCGGCAAGGTGCGCAATGAGCTTGGCGATGCTAGTGTTCTCCGCGAGAACCAGCTTCTCGGCGGATCGATGGAGCTCGTCGCTAGAAAGCCGTTCGAGCTTTTTGAAGTAGCTCGTGAATTGTTCGATCATCATCTCCACCTCAGTAATTAAGTATACTCCCTTGTTTTCGGACACCCTGGGATAGCGCAAGAGCATCGACAACAGACAGAGTCGAAACAAAACTCAAAACGTCCAGTTCGAGCGCACTAGCGGCCTATGCTGCACACATGAACACTGTTTTGAGACGTGGCGGCAACGCGAGCCATACTGTCGTGCAAAATCTGTCAAGTCCTTTTTCCGGTTTTTTTTGAGGACCGATGCAGTTGCTACCGATACGTTATCGTCTTAAGATCGTCGCACTCATGTCGCTCGAACCCGGTCGCAAGCTCGCTCACTACGAAGTCCTCGAGCTCATCGGGAGAGGGGGTATGGGTGAGGTTTATCGAGCGCACGATGCGAAGCTTAAGCGCGACGTGGCGCTCAAAGTGCTGCCCGAGGCCTTCGCCAACGATGCCCAGAGGATGGCGCGCTTCGAAAGAGAAGTGCAGCTTCTCGCGTCACTGAATCACCCGAACATCGCCGCCATCTACGGGCTGGAGCAGTCGGACAACCTGCGGTTTCTCGTCCTGGAGCTCGTGCCGGGGGAGACCCTGGCCGAGCGATTGCGGAGAGGCCTCTTCCCGTCTCGGAAGCTCTCGAGCTGGCAAGACAGATAGCGGATGCCGTCGCCGCGGCCCACGACAACGGCGTCATTCATCGCGATCTAAAACCCGTCAACATCAAGATCACACCTGACGGACAAATCAAGGTGCTCGACTTCGGCCTCGCTCGGTTCGCGGAGGCCGATCCCGACGCGATTGGCGAAGGCGTCTCGGACTCCCCAACCTTGAGCGCGCACGCGACAAGGGTCGGCGTCATTCTTGGAACGGCGGCTTACATGAGCCCGGAGCAAGCGCGGGGAAGGACCGTCGACAAGCGCACAGATATCTTCTCCTTCGGCGCCGTCCTCTACGAGATGCTCACGGGACGACAGCTCTTCAAGGGAGAGGATGTCGCCGACACGATGGCATCGGTCATGAGGAGCGATCCCGACTTTCGGGCGCTTCCTTCCGAGCTCCGCCCGCGGGTGCGCGAGCTTCTCTCCCGTTGCCTCGAGAAGGACCCGAAGAAGCGCCGTCGTGACATCGGCGACCTTCGTGCCGATCTCGAGCGTCCGATCGAATCCCTGTCCGTGGAAACACACGAGCGCCGGCGCCCTGCCTGGCTCGCCGTGGTCGGTGCAGCTTTGTTGATGGGCGCCACCGCCGTCGTTACGTGGAACCTGAAACCGGAGCAGACCCGCCCCATCCAGCGTTTCGAGATCGCGCTTCCGGAAGGAGATAATATTTTCGGCCAGGCGCTTCGACGGCACATCGTCGCTTTGTCTCCCCAAGGGACGCACCTGGTCTACACCGCCACCGAACAGCTACACCTGCGTGCGCTCGATCAAGCCGAGGCCGTTCCTATCCGCGGCACCGAGGGTGGCCGTGAGCCATTTTTCTCGCCGGATGGCGAGTGGATCGGCTTTTGGGCGGGCGGCCATCTGATGAAGGTGGCTCGCTCCGGCGGCACACCGCTGACTCTTTGTGAGGCCGAGAATCCTCATGGCGCGAGCTGGATGGAGGACGACACCATTCTTTTTGGGCAAGGGACAGGAGGCATACGGGAGGTCTCCGCTAACGGTGGCGAGCCGCGCGTCCTGGTCGAGGGAGGGGAAGGCCGGGCCCACGGCCCCAGAAGCTCCCTGATGGAAAGTCGCTCTTGTTTACCTTTACAGAGTCAAAGTTCGACTGGGACGAGGCCAACATCGTTGTCGCGAGCCTCGACACGGGTGAGAGGAAGACTCTGATTCGAGTCGGAAGGGACGCCCGCTACTTACCGACGGGCCATCTCGTCTACGCCGTCGAATCGACGTTGTTTGCCGTGCCCTTCGACGCCGGGAAGCTCGAGCTGATGGCGGATCCCGCACCCGTCCTCGAGGGTGTCCTCCGTTCCGTCGGTGGCAGTAACGGGGTCGGGGCGTCCCAGTTCAGCTTTTCCCAAGACGGCTCGCTCGCATTTGTGTCGGAAGGTGTCGCCGCTGTGGAGCGGAGCCTTATTTGGGTAGAGCGCGATGGCCAGTGGAGCGCGATCACCGAAAGAAAGGGTACATTTTCGCATCCGCGCCTATCGCCCGACGGCAAACGCCTCGCCATTACGGTCCTGAAGGACGGAATCAACGATGTGTGGATCCTCGACATTGAGCGCGACACCCTTACCCAGCTCACGACGGGCGCGTCACCGGGGGCCCGTCGTGGTCGCCCGACGCCGAGTGGCTCGCCGCCGGCATGGGATTCTCGAATGCGAGTATCTTTCGCATTCGATCCGACTTTAGTGGTCTCGCCGAACTAGTGCTGGAACGCGGCGATACTCGCGTGAGCCCGTATTGGATGCCGGACGCTACGGGCCTCATCTTTCAGGAAAATGTTGGATCGAACGCCGAGATCTGGGTGCTGCCTTTGGTAAGGTGACGGCGAGCCGCATCCCTTACTGCAATCCGAAAGCGGCTTCGCCCAGCCGAGCTTGTCGCCTGATGGACGCTGGATCGCTTATCACTCGGACGTGTCTGGAGGCACACAAAAAAGTTTTGTTCAACCGTTCCCGGGGCTTGGAGGCCGAAAGCAAATTTCGATCGATGGAGGCCGTAGCCCGCTCTGGTCGCCGGCCGGCGGTGAGATCTTCTACACGGACGACAACAGCCGGTCCATGATGGTCGTCGCTATTCGCACCGAGCCCGAGCTCGAAGTCGGTCCGCCACAACGTTTATTCGAGTGGCCGGAATACGAGCTCGGTCGCCAGTGGGACGTCACCCCCGACGGACAACGTTTCGTGGTCGCGCGACGGACCGACACGACGGGAGGCGCGCAAATCAACTTCGTCCTCAACTGGTTCCAGGAGCTCGAGCGCCTGGCCCCGAAGAACTGAGCTCGCGCTATTTGAGCCGAGCGAGACGCTTTTCAATCGTATGCACAACCAGCGCCCCGAGACGTTCACGCGTCTCGTCGGCCACGTCAACGAACCGAACGCCCATCCCGCGACGAATACGTGCCTCGGGGATACCCCGTTCCGCACACCAAACCACTTCCGCGTCTAGCTCGAACACGTCGCCTGGATCGTCCTCCGAGATACCCGTGATGTAGACGACCAAACGCTCCCCGGCTTGGACGAGAGTGTCACACGCGAGAAAAGAGCCACTTCGGCTCAGATTGACCACGCTCGCGTCGAAGCTCTCGCCATCATGATGAATCATCGCGTGAGCGTCGACGGGAACGCGCAGCTGGCTGTCATCGCCGAGACATTCCCGAATCTCTTCCTCCGAGACGACGCGCCGTCTTCGTCGCGGCCGAGCCCCGAGTGAAAGACGAGGAGGTCATACATGGCCTTCAGCTCTTCCCAGCGCTCTTCGTCCGCGAGCGAAAATTTGTCTTGCTCTCGCGTCTTCGACGCGTTGAGCTCGTCAAATTTGCGGATTAGGTCGAGAACGGTTTTCATGGGCGTCTCCTCTAAACTTACTGCGACGTCGCGGACGCTATCGGAATGAATCGCTCGAACCACTCGACGTTGCGCGTCAAAAGGTCCCGCACCAAGCGCGGCTCCCGCACCCCGTGCGGCTGGCCGGGATAGATCACGAGCTTGGTCTCGGCCTTCCCAATGGCGCGCACCGCTTCGTAGAACTGAATGCTCTGCTCCGCGGGGACGCGATCGTCCTTCTCCCCGACCTGGATCAAAAGAGGCGTTGTCACTTTCGCCACGTTGTGGTATGCCGAGCGCTCTTCGTAGAGCTCGAAATCCTCCCATGGCTTGGGCCCGAGATACGTATGGTAGAACTCGGGAATATCGGTCTGCGAGTACATCGAGATCAAGTCGTTCGCACCCGCACCGGCGCTCGCCGCGCGGTAGCGATCCGTTTGCGTGATGCCCCAATAGGTGTGGTGCCCGCCGAAGCTCCATCCCATGACGCCGAGCTGCTCGGGATCCGCGATGCCGCGCTCGATCAAAGCGTCCACGCCGGAGTCGATGTCGATCCAGTCGCGCCCGGAAATATCGCCTCGGTTGAGGCCGCGGAAACGCTCGCCATAACCGGTCGAGCCGCGATAGTTCGGCTGCAGCACCGCGTAGCCCATGCCGGCGAAAACTTGAATTGGGTAGGCGCCGCGCCGCGGCGAGAATCGGTCCGACGAAACGCCGGAAGGCCCGCCGTGGATCACGAGAAGAAGCGGCACAGTATCGCCATCACGATAATCGGTCGGCAATGTGAGCACACCTTCGATCTCTTCGTTATCGGCGCGGGATGCCCACGTCACGACTCGCTGCGTGCCGAGCCGAAATTCCGACAGCTGCGGGTTCGAGTTGGTGAGCTTTTTGGGAGAAAAACCGCCCGTGCTGGAGACGAAGACGTCCGGCGCCACGTCGCCCGCTTCCTCGATGAAAGCCACGACGTCACCGCCCTCGCTCGCGGTAAAGCTGTGCGAAAAGGCGTCACCCGAAACACGCGACGCCATGCCATCTGCGAGACGAACGCGATAGAGCCCCCGGCCCGTCCGATAAGTCGCTTCAACCAAGAGCTCATCATTATCGATCGAGACAAACGTAGCGTTCTCGTCGAGACCATCGCTCAGAGACACCACATCGCCTCCGCTCGGAGAGACTTTGAAAATCTTTCGGTTATACGTCCCGAGCAGATGGCCCGTGGCGGAGACTACGAGCCCATGTCGGGCCGTCCACGCCACCGGCCGCTCCCCTCCGGGCATGCTCGTCACACGCCGCGCTTCGACTCCCGCCGACACGACAACGAAAACGTCACTCTCGCGATTCGTGCGCAAGGCCGGCGATGGGCGCGCCTGAAAAGCAACCCCTATCGAGTCGGGCGCCCACACAAAGGCCGACACGTAAGCCTTTTCGGGCGAGACGCGCACGGCTTCACCCGCACGTCCGTTCTCGAGCGGCGCTATCCACAGTTGCGACCACTCGTCTTGGTAAGACTCACCCCAAACCATGGGCCGGCCGCGCTCCTTTTCGAACGCTTCTTGGTCCTCGCTCTTCTCAGGCTTGGCAACGAAACCGAGCTTCGCGCCATCGGACGCGATGCGAAACGACTCCACATCGGTCGCCCAATCCGTCACCTGCCACGCTTCGCCGCCGTCAGGCCGGATGCCGTAGACCTGATTCTGTGCGCCACGATCGGAGAGAAAGGCGACCCAGCCGGAATCCGGGGCCCAGCGCGGTCTGTTATCCGTCCCGACATGCGTCGTGAGCCGAACGGGCTCGCCGCCGTCCACGGAGACGACCCAGACGTCGGCGTCGTTGAGGTTCTCCTCGAAGTTCATCTTGGTCACCACATAGGCAACCCACCGGCCATCGGGGCTCACTTGCGGATCGGACACCGAGCTCAGTGCAAGAACGTCCGCAACCTGCATGGGGCGCGGTTCCTGGACAGCCGCTACAAGAGCCACGAGAAGAAGGATGTTCATGTCATACCTCCTGAGGGACGCTTTAGTGTTTCACAGCTTGGTGCTTGCGTCATTAGCTGTTGATCGGGCGGCCACTCCACCCGCCTTGTTGTAAACCAGCCGAGGCCACCGATATCGATGCCCTCTTTCCAACTCGCACCCTGGCTTGAAGCCGGGCCGGCCCTGCGGCGTGGCGCAACCATGGGTTTCATTTTGGAAGTTCCAATCACTTCCTCCGTAGGTGTTCGGCCATCCTTTTCGGCGCTTCGACCCAACATTAATTAATTTCTTGTAAGTGATCGTAAACGGGCACGTGCTTTGCCAGTTAGGTTTGACGGAGGTCCTGTTTGAACACTGCGGAGAGCTCGCCGGAGCCGGGAAACGCAAGCGATACGTCTGCCGAGAAGGACGTTGCCGCGGAGGCCTCTCAAGTTACCGCGGCGCTCCAGGGTCGATACACGATCCACGCGGCGGCTGGGTCGAGGCGCCTATGGCGAAGTCTACAAAGCCCAAGACACACGGCTGAACCGAGTCGTCGCTATCAAACGGATCCGGTTGGATTACTGTAGCGCTCGATTCGAAGCTTCGTTGATGATGTTCCGCAAGCCGACTTGGCTCGACACGGAGTTCCGTACGTAGATGTCTTCGGGGTCGAAGACGCCAGCGGTCGAGCCGCGGAGCCGCGTGCTCTCCGTCCGCCCGGTGATGGTTACAGCGACGCGGTTGATCCACGACAGCGGAACATCGGACGGGGCGGCTGCAGGCGCATCCATCATGTTGTCGTCCTCGCCCGCGCCGTAGCGCACTTGTAAATTTTAGATATTGTGTGCCACCGGGATCCAGTCGCCGCTTACAGTCAAGTCACGACGTTCGAGCGTTGGAGCTCCCGTTGGGGGCGGCGGGCTGACACGATAGGAGATGAGACGAAAGCGACCGACGATCGCGCAGTCTTCGTTGACTTGGCCATTGAACCCGCCCGGCTTGTTGAGATCGGAGCCCAACGAGCCCGGATTGTGGTTGATGTTTAGAACCGGGGAGCCTCCTGCCTTCGTCATCGACGGAGGCTGCGTAACGCGAAAGGGCAACAGCCCTACCTCGCCGTCGCCGTTGCAGTCGGCGAGCTCGATGGCCGCCAGCACCATACCTTCGGCATAGGCGTTCTCGGCCGTCGCCAAAGTGAGGCCTCGGCCGCGGGATCGAGCAATAGAGTCGCGGACTGGCCGATGGTGCCGCAAGGCCCGCCAGCACCGCCGCATTGAAGCGGTCGCGACAACGCCACGTCGGGATCGGCATAAACAATCGTGATCTCGTCCGGCTGAAGACCGCCGCTATCGGCCCAAATGATCGCCGAAGCGGGCGGCGTCCGATACCCCGCCATGGTGAGATCGCGGCTCAAGAGCTGCAGGCCGGCACGGGTCGACATTTGCATGTTGGCCACTTGGGTCTCACGGCGAAAGGTGGTTTGACCACCCGCCATGAGGCCAAATACCGATCCAATCATGATCAACGTCACGGCAAGCGCGACAATGACCTCGACCAAAGTGAACCCATCTGTATCGCCAAGCGCGGGTAATCCGTCCTGATTCCTCATGGCACCTCCAATGGAAGAGCGAGGATGACAGATCTGGGGTGCTCGAGCTGTAACTCAAAGCGCGGAGAAAGCACCGCGCCAAACGTTGGGTTTTTCCCACAGGGACGCTTTAACGTTTCACAGCTTCACCACCCCGAAGTAACGGCCTGCCGGCCAATATTCCGGTCGCTCGGCCGTCGCGGATGGCGAGCTCTCCGTTCACGAGAACATGGACGGTCCCTTCGGAATATTGCTTAGGGTCTTCGTAGGTCGCGAGGTCGCGAATCCGGTCTCTATCGAGCACGGCGATATCGGCCGCGTAGTCTTCGCGAAGGAACCCGCGATCTTCCAGATGCAGAAACTCCGCAGCGAGCCCCGTCATGCTACCGATCGCGAACGGCATCGCGATGTGCTCTTGGTCCAGGACGAACTGCCTGAGGTTTCGGCTGAACGCGCCATAGACGCGTGGATGCGAGATAGCTTGATCCGGTCGAGGATTGCGCCCATCCATGCACGTCATCATCCAATCCTGCTGCGCGAGAAACCACGTGTTCTCGATGTCGTAAAGATCTAGATTCATCACCGAAGCGTTGGCTTCGGTGATGATGCGGCGCACCGTGCGCGCCGCGTCGAGTTCCCAACCGGAGGCGACGTCCGCGAGCGTCCGACCGTTGAGCTCGGGCCTCGGGTCGACGATGAGGATCTTGGCCGCACCTCCACGAATCGCGAGCATCTCCGTCGTTTCGATGCACGTCGTTTAGCGAAGGCTCCGCCCCCGACCCGTCATAAACGAGCCCGCCTCGAAGCAAAAGCTCTACGCGCTCGTCCGAGGCACAGGCTGTGAAGAAGAAAAACAGCAGGACACCCGCGAAGCGCATGCCCTACTGTCTCACATCTCGGGCGGCTAGTCGGACTCCAACTGCTTCTTGATGATGCCCTGAATGTACGCGTACTGAGTCCGTCCACTCTCCGTTTCCTTGGAGGCCCATTCGACGTTCTGGAACGCCGTCGGCGATCCGTCCGCTCGGATTTGGTCTAAAAAGGGGGCGATCTTCGCAAAGAAGTAAAGTCCCTCACCATTGTTCTGCGTCAAGTAATCGGCGTTGACGATACCGTTTCTCGCCATCCCGAAGACCATTTCCCAATAGCTGCTCAACTGGCGCCACGCAGCGTTCAAAGGATTGTCGAACTTGCCGATCTCTTTGACGTCGTCGTAGCTCTTGGGCCAGAACTGGAAGTTGATGGCGTCGCGATTCTCTCGTGTTTTGGCTTCCCGGCGCATCTCGTAGACGCGGAGCACCAGATCGGCATCGTGGTAGTCGGGCTTGTCGGCTGACATTTCGTAGACGTACTCCTTCCAAAAAGAAAACAGGTTGATTCTTGGAGGCGCACTTTAGCACGCGCGGTCGAAAGCAAGACCATGTACAATGCGCGATTCGCCCCGATGACTAAAGACGCAAAAAAGTCGCAAAAATTCGACCCCGATATTGTGCACGGACCGATCTCGAGAGCCGTGTGGAAGCTGGCCTGGCCGACGATGCTGCAAAACATCATTGCCGGCGCTCAAGGTATCGTCGACCACACTCTAGTCGGCCACTTCGTCGGCTTTACCGGAAACGCCGCCATTGGCGTCAGCTGGCAGATATTCCTCGTGGTCATCGTGTTCGTCGTCTCTGTCTTCACCGGCATGGGGATCCTCGTGGCACGCTTCGCGGGGGCCGGAGAGCCGGACAAGGTCAATCGCGTCGTATTTCAAGGCTTTCTAATCGCGATCTTCATGATTTTGTTCGTCCTCGCGCCCGTCGGACTTTTCTTCGCGTCGGATTTGCTCGGACTTCTGAACGCCGCACCCGAGGTGCGCGCCGAAGCGCTCCCCTACCTGCGTACACTCTTCCTCTTCAGCTTCGGCATGCTGCTCTACTACATGATTGCTGGCGTGCTTCGCGCCGCTGGCGACGCCCGAACCCCCTTGCGACTCGGTGTCGCCATGACGATGCTCAACCTGATAGGAAGCATTATTCTCATCCGCGGGCTAGGCCCGATCCCGGCCTTCGGAACGCTGGGCGCAGCGATGGGTACCGTCATCGCGTCCGGGATCGTCGCCGTCTATGGATTCTACCTGCTGCTCACAAACAAGCTCGTCGTGCGGTTCCCGGAGAACATCTCATGGCGACCCGACTGGAGCATCATCCGAGAGCTCTTTCGCTTCGGGCTCCCAACCGGGTTTCAAGGCGTTGCCATGAATCTCGGTGGAGCTGCTCTTGTCGGTTTCGTGGGCTCGCTCCCCAACAGCGCCGAGGCGCAGGCCGCTTATGCTGTCGGTTACACCCAGTTGTTCTCATTGGTGACGTGGACGTCCGTCGGGTTGATGGCGGCATCGTCGACGGTGTCGGGGCAAAACTTGGGCGCGGGCTTTCCCGATCGTACCCGCCAAGCCGCTCACACGAGCGCCATGTTCGGCTTGCTCCTGGCCGCAACCTTCGCAACGCTGTTCGTGCTGATACCCGATAAACTTCTCGGCGTGTTCGGCATCGGAGAGCCGATCGTGCTCGGGCTCGGCACCGAGCTCTTGGGCTATCTCAGCCTATCCGCACTCTTCGTCACCGTCGCGCTCAACTACACGGGCGCGCTCCAAGGCGCCGGAGACACGCGGAGCCCTTTGGTGATCACACTCATCTCCCAGCTCGTGGTGCCCATCGGCTACCTGACAATCACACAGTCGACACGCGCGCTCGAGAGTACGGACGTGTGGAGCGCCATTCTCGCGGGACACATTCTGCGCTGCGTGCTTTCGGTGGCGCGGTTCGAGCAGGGGCGCTGGGTTCACATCAAGGTCCATATCGACGAGGCGTAGAAGGCGAAGAGTCAAAGAGATGAATGAGTTTATGCCTGAAACTCCTGAAGCTTTAGGCGCATCCAGGGTGCCTACCTCTCGCGGCCAACTTTGGCGCCCGACTTTGCGAATCGTCTCGAGTGTCGCGTCGCGCGGCGCCCACGTACCCTCACCGGCTCGACCGGTCGACTTCGTTTCTTGCGGACGACACCGTGGCGTCCCCCCTTCCGGGTCGGTATACTCGTTCGGTGGGTTTCCGGGATGCGCACGTCCGATTTCGAGGAGCTCGAGGAGCAGTTCGCCGAGCTCCCCGCGGAGCTCCGTTACGCAGTTCGCTCGAACTTGACGGTCTTGTCCCTGATGCAGGGCATGGACGGCATGCCGGACCCGAAGGATCAAAGGGCGCGTATCGCGGAGTTCCTTGCCCGACTCGAGGAGCTGGAGGTCGAGAGCCCGTGAGAGATGGGCTTCACACACGGGCTCGGAGGGTGCGCGCTCGGGCCTCTGTCCGGGCGTGGGAGTATCGCCAGCGCAACCACTCGAAGGGAGTGTGGTTCAGGCTCCGACGCGTCCTCGCCGACGCCGAGTCTGCCTTCGCCATCCCGTGCTCGGCGGTCGAGCGACTGGAGCGAGAGGGCTTTCGCAGAGAGTCCGTCGGCACAGAAATCGAGCCGCAGAAAGTGATCACCTTTGTTCCCGCAGCACGTCTCGAGGAGATCCCTGAGAAGCGCCCACTCCCGGTCGCGCTGGATGCGGACTTCCTTGCGACGCCCTGCGTCGCTCTCAGCCGCTTTCATTGCGCCGGATCCGACGGGCCGTGATCCACCGAGCCGGTTCGAAGGGCCTTGCCGGGCGGATCCATGCCGTTCCCCAGACCCGTAGGACAGAGACTTTGACCGCTGGAAACGACACCACCCAACTCAACGTCTCGCGTCGTGAGCTGCTCAAACGGGTCATCCTCGGTGCGGCGACAGTCGTGCCCGCGAGCTTTGTCACCGAGACGACGAGCGCTCAGGAGTCGTTCGAGACTCTCACACCCGCAGAAGGTGCCACGCTCGAAGCGATCGTCGCGCGACTGATCCCCACGGACGAGAACGGGCCTGGCGCCACCGAAGCTCGCGCCGCCTACTACATCGACCGGGCGCTCGAGGATGCATTGGCGCCGTCGAGAGAGACCTATGCGGCCGGCCTCGCCGCCGTGGACGCCCTCGCGCGGCGGACGAAAAACGCCACCTTTGTCAGGCTCGCGTCGCAGGAGCAAGACGAAATCTTGCGGGAGATGGAGAGCGGCAATGCCGCCGGGTTTACGCCAAACTCATCCACATTCTTCGAGCTCGTCCGAACGCATACGATCCAAGGCACGTTCTGCGATCCCCACTACGGAGGCAATGCAAGCTTCGTTGGATGGGATCTGATCGGCTATCCCGGCGTCCGGATCGTGGTCACTGCGGATCACCAGCGCCTCGGTGAATCGCCGCGGCCCCTTCACCGATCGGCGTACGATTTCGAGCGTTTCGTGAAAGACGTCATGCGACGTGGCCGTTAGATTAGAAAAGACCGACGTGGTGATCGTCGGCCTCGGCGCTGTCGGAGGGGTGGCGGCGCTCCCCCTGACAACTGCGGGCCTCGAGGTTACCGCGCTCGAAGCCGGGACTTGGCTCTCCCGTGCGGACTTCGCTCCAGACGAGCTGCGAAACAACGTCCGGGGCTGGCCGCGCTCCGTGCAGAAGGCCAATAACGAGATTCCTGTCCATCGCCCCAGCGCGGCGGCGCCGGACTCTCCCCGCCAATCGGTTCACCCGATGATGAATGCCGTGGGCGGCACATCGTTGCATTACTGGGGCCAGAGCTGGAGACTGAACGCTTGGGACTTCAGAGTCGCAAGTGAAACGCGCCGCCGCTACGGCGCTTCACGCATTCCGAATGGCTCGACGGTCGAAGACTGGCCGTTCGATCTCGCGGAGCTCGAGCCTTACTACGACAAAGCAGAGTACGCGCTCGGTATTTCCGGCCAGGCGGGCAACATCCGAGGAAAGATCGACGCGCGCGGCAATATCTTCGAGGGCCCACGCGAGCGCGCTTACCCGATGCCCCCGCTCCGCGGCACGGGCTTTACCGAGCTGATGGCCTCGGCGGCGCGAAGGCTCGGCTGGCACCCGTTTCCCGGACCGGCCGCCGTGAATTCCGAGCCGTACGAGAACCGAGCGGCTTGCGTTTATCACGGGTTCTGCAGCCGAGGTGGCTGCCATGTGGGCGCAAAAAATTCGACCGCCGTCTCCACGATTCCCAAAGCGCAAGCTACCGGCCGATTGAACGTCGTCACCGAGGCCCACGTCACCGAAATCAGCGTGAAGGGCGACGGCCGCGTGAACGGCGTGACTTATCTGAAAGACGGCGAGTCCTATTTCCAACCTGCGACCATAGTGCTGCTTGCCACCTACACCTACGAGAACGTCCGGACGCTGCTTCTTTCCAAATCGAAGGCCTACCCCAACGGGCTCTCCAACAATCATGGTCAGGTCGGCAAGCATTATCTGAGTCACAACACGGGGGCGGGAGTGCTAGCGCTATTTCCGTCGAGCTTGAACACGTGGTACGGCCTCCCGGCCCAAGGTATCGCCGTGGACAACTGGGCCGACGACAACTTCGACCACGCCGACCTCGATTTCGTCGGCGGCGGCAACCTGTGGGTCTACACCGAACGACACCCGATCGCGGCGGCGAGAATGAACACGTTCGGCCGCGCACCAAGGTGGGGCTCTCGGTGGAAAGCGTTCATCAAGGAGAACGCGGACCGTTGGACCGGCTCCTATCTTCAAAAGACAACGCTTCCCTACGAGGACAATTACCTGGACCTCCACCCTACCGTGAGAGACCCACTCGGTTTTCCAGTATGCCGGATCACGGCCGATTTCAAAGACAACGAGAAGCGGGCAGCCGCGTTCATCCAAGAGAAGATGGTTGAGTGGTTCATGGAAGCTGGCGCCGTCGAGACGGTCAAGCAATCCATCGGCACCATGGGACCCACCACCCATGCCTATGGCGGGACGCGCATGGGCGACGACGCCGACACGAACGTTGTCGACCGCTGGGGGTTCTCACACGAGGCGCCGAATCTCGGGATCCTCGGCGCGTCGGTGATGGGGACGAGCGGCGCACACAACCCCACCCTAACCGCTCAGGCGCTCGCGTGGCGTACAGCCGCTCACCTCGTCGAGAACTGGCGTACGATCTCGAGCTAAGGGAGTCGTTTCAACGATCGCCGCCTCGCGACTTCGCACCGGACTTGGCGAAACCTCGACTCGCTGTGTGCGCAGCGGAAGCCATACCACTCGCCCCCGTATCCGTCTTTCCACCATCAAAAATTTCAATCGAGCCCGCCTCGACGAGCTTCTGGACCCGCGGTTGCGCCGCGGCGTCGTCCCGTAGCTGTCCGGTCTTGCCGGGGCCGAGATGAAGCGATTTTCCGCGAGGCAGCGGGATCTTGAGCGGCAATCGCGTCTTGTTCGTCACGGTTTTCATACCACCATTCTACAAGATCCATACATACGGTTTCAGGCCGAGGCGGCTCGTCTCAGCAATACGATCTGTCCACCATGGTAAAGGTTGTGTTGAACGACCCCGTGGACAAGATGATAGACCGTCCCGCCAGTACCGATGACCGCGCCGTCGAGCTGGCTATCGTCGAGCTCGGCAAGAGTTTCCATCAGCCGGACGTGGCTCGCTTCGAGCTCCTCCAAGAGCGCCGCCCAGGCGTCGGCGCCGTTTGGCCAGTCTTCCTCCGGAGGCAAATCGCTCCCCTCCCCACGAACGCGGCGGATAGCTTCCTTCTCCCACGCCACGATATGAAGCACGAGCTCCCGTATCGAGTGCGCGTCCGCGATCGGCCGCGCCGACGCCGTGTCCGCGTCGACACCCTCGAGCACTTCCTTCAGTGACAGCCCATGCCACGCATCACCCGTATAGGCGCGGCGAAGCTGATCGCGAATCCTCTCTATCTCGCTCATATGCGTTTCACCATCATGAGCGTTCGATCGTCGCTGGGCTCGCCGGGCGCGAAGCGCGCGAGCTGATCGGCAACAGTCGAAGCGATCACCTGCGCCGGCGAATCGGACTCGCTATCCACCCAGCGAGCGATGTGCCGCTCGTCGAAAATGTCGCCGGCGCTGTTCTCGGCTTCAGTGAAACCATCGGAAAACAGCGCCAAGACATCACCCGGGTCGAGCTGGACGCTCTTTTCGACGTAAGTCGCATTCTCGAGAGCACCGAGCACGAGACCCGTCGAGTCGAGCGTGCGCCACTCGCCGCAGGCGCGCCGCAGTAGCGGGGGAAGATGGCCGGCATTTGCATAGCGCAGCTCCCCGCTATCGGCATCGAGGCTCCCGTAGAAGACCGTTGCCAGTCGGCCTGGAGAGGCGCTGTCGAGAAAATACCGATTCGCTTTCTCGAACACAGCCGCCGGCGACGACACCTCCGGCACGAGCGCTTTGAGTGAACCTTGAAGCCCCGTCCGGAGAAGCGCCGCGGGGATCCCCTTCCCCATCACGTCCCCGAGAAGCAGCGTAACGCGGCTGCCCTCGGCGCGCACATCATAAAAGTCACCACTGATTAGTCGCGACTCGCGGTAGTGCAGGCCGACTTCGCATCCGGGTACGAGCGGGATCTGCCGCAGCAAAGCACGATCGAGGCGCTGCACCTGGTTGAGGTCCTTTTGGAGCCGTTCTATTTCCGCCTTGGGCATGCAGTCGAGGCAAACTTCGCTCGACGGATAGATCGAGACGAGCTCGGGTTCCACGACACCGTCGCAGTGACGGCAAGAATGTTCCACTACAATCGCCTGGGTTGCCATTAACTTCTCCTCTCGTTGATGAATCTTCGCGTCGTTCTAGCCGTGTGCCGGATCGATCCCTTCGATCTCCATCAACGTTCTCTTGATGTCCAAGCCACCGGTGTAACCACCCAGGCCTCCGCCGGAAGCAACGACGCGGTGGCACGGGATGACGATGGCGACGGGGTTCTGACCGAGCGCGTTCCCGACAGCGCGCTGAGCCTTCGGCCGTCCGATACGCTCAGCCACATCCGTGTAGCACTCGCACTCGCCGAAGCGGATCTCATTCGCGGCCTCGAGCACTTGCCTTTGAAACGGCGTCCCCCATCGGATATCGACCGGCAGCTGAAAACGCTTGCGCCTTCCGTCGAAATATTCGACGAACTGACGGCGCTCGCGGTCGAGCTCGCTGCCCGCTTTCTCGGGCAAGAGCTCGCGTTTCTCGAGCTCGTTGACCAAAGCGTCCTCCGACCGTCGGAAGCTCGCGAGGCAGAGACCCTTTTGCGTTCTAGCCAGAAACATCTTCCCGAAGGGCGCGTCGATCCAACCGTAATGCACGCGAACGGGGTCGAAGCTGCTCTCGAGCGACGCGTGGGCTCGTTTCCATTCAGAAGCGCTCGGAGTGGGGAGCTCGGGATTTTGCATCATCATCATTCCTCTCGTAGTAGTCCATTCCGGACTTTCTTCATGGCTTGATAAACCTGCGCCCGCGCGTTCTCCTGGCTCATACCCAGAATCTCCGCGACGTCACGATACGGCAACCCCTCGTATTTCTTGAGTAGCAGCGCCGACCGTTGACGCGGCGTGAGGTCACGAACCACGTGGCCGAGCGCCCGCGCGAGTCGCCGTGTCTCCGACAGATCGTCGGGGTGGCCGTCCGCATCGTGCACGTCCGCCGCGGCGTCGATGGAAGAGGTGACTCGCAAGCGTTCGGACCGAAAATGATTCAGAACCTGGCGATGCGCGATGCGGTAGAGCCAGGCGCGGTGATTGGCGTCGTTCGGCAGGCGCGCAAATGCCTTAAACGCCCGCAGAAACGTATCTTGCAGCAGGTCCGCCGCGTCCTCGGGGTTTCCCGTCATCCGGAAGGTGTAACGGTAGATTTCCTTCTGGTAGCTTTCGAGAATGTCTGCGAACCGCGCTTTTCGGAGCATCTAGTCTGTATAACACCCGAGAACCCGAAATGTGAAAAGGCCCGGGACAAATATTGATCTTGTCCGAGACGGTCAATGGAATTCGCGATTCTGGCGGATTAGAGGCTAGTTTCGAATACGGCTTCTGGGCAAGGGACGCTCGGGGACGTCCTCGAGAAGGCCGCCGGCGCCGAGTGCGCCGACATCTTCGCGTGTCAATGCGTCGCCGGCAAGGAGGCGCGGGAGGACCCAGTCCACCACGTTCGTTTTGCGGCTCCTCGCGCAGCCGGGCGCGCCGAGGACCGGGATCTCGCCGATATAGGCAAGCATTAGCAGATTTCCGGGATCCACGGGAGCGCCCACCGTCTCGACTTCGCCACCAGCTCTCTCGACCGCCCGAGGTGTGATGTCGTGGCGGTCCATGATCGCGGTCTCGCCCGCGAGCACGATGAGCTCCACGCCCTCGTCACACTGTTGCTCAATCGCCCGCGCGAGCGCTTTTTCGCCGCTAGCGTCTTCGAGCGTCACGTAATCCCGATCGGAAACCTCGGCGCCGAGCGACTCGATCCTTTCAACGAGCGGAGAAAAGCTGTCGGTCAACGCAGCCTTCGATGAAGGCGAGCCCGAAAGAATCAGTCCGACGCGGCGACGCGGCAACTCATCCACACGAAAGAGCGGCACGTCACCATGCGCCTCGGCTTCCGCCGATTCCACAACCTGGGCTGGAACGGCGTAAGGGATGACTTTGACGGTCGCAACCGTTTGTCCTGGCCGTACGACCGCATGGGCCACGACCGACGCGGTCGTGATGCCGTCGCTCGCGTTCAGCCGTTTCAAGCGCTCACTGTCGACCCGGAACAAACCGAGAACGCTCGCGCTCAGGTTGACGCGACCGGTGGCAGCTCCGGAGAGCCGGAGCCCCGCTCCGAGGGCCGCTTGCGCGACACGCTCGGCGGCTTCGTTCTCGGGGACGTCGCCCGCTTCGAGCTCCGCCACGTAAACGACGTTCCGCCCTATCGCGCGCAGCGCTTCGAGATCATCGAGGGTGAGAGGTTTTCCTTTGCGAAGGAGTCGTCTACCCGTCTCGCCCGCAACGTTATGCCCGAGAATCTTACCTTCGGCCTGTTCGAGTGGAACGGGCCCGAACTTCATGCTTCGATTTTGTTCTTCAAACAGGAGAAGAACTGCCCGGCCATCTTCGCCGACACCGGCTTCATGAGACGCGCCGCGAGGCTCGCAATGGTGCCCACCACTGTAACGTCGGCCTTCCACGCCAAATCCGTTGAGCCGTTGGCGCCATCCGAAAGAGAGATCTCGCTCCCGACATCGATCGAGCTTCCCGGCGCAGTGCCGCCCATCTTCATCTTGGCGTAGTCCGGCTCTTTTAGCTCGGTCCATTCGATGGTGCTCTTGAACTTCACTTTGATAGTCCCGAGACGAAGCGCCCCGAGCGCTTGAAACTTCTTGCCGGGCTCCAGGATCTCCATCGACTCGATCCCCGGGGTGCAGTTCGAAACGGACTCCGCGTCCGTCAAAAAGTCCCAGACTTCTTTGCGCGTCGCTTTGATGTTGTCCTTACCTTCAATCAGCATTTTTCAGCTCATAAGCCTCTTTGCAGCCGGGGCCGCAGAAATATACGGTGTCGGCCCTTCGGGAGACGGTGTAGCGCGCCCCTTCGACGCCGACCATCATCCCACAAATCGGATCCTTGAACGCCTCCGGGGAGAGCGCCTTCTCTTTCGGGCGAGCACGACGCACCGAAACGATCTCCGTGAGAATGCTGAGCGCGATCTCCTCGGGGGTAACGGCGCCGATGTCGAGCCCCGCGGGAAACTTCACATGCTCCGGAACGTCGAGACTCGCGGCCCGCTTCTTGCTCGAGACGAGCGCCACGTAGCCGCTTTCGGCTCGAGCAACCGCTTCGAGCGCCTCGGCGTCATAGTTTCCGTGGCTCGTAATCACGACAAAGGTTTCGCCCGCTTTAGCTTCGCTCAAATCGATGATCCCGGAAAAACTATCGGCTTCGGGAAACTGGTCGGGGTGGCCTTCCGGCGTCATGACCGAGACGCGAAACCCGAGCGGCTTCGCGAGACGCACCATCGCTTCGGCGACAGGCAGATGACCGATGATAACGAGATGGGGTTTGGGCAAGTAAGGCTCCAAGTAGATATCCAGCGTTCCTCCGCTGGCACAGGTTTCCGTCGACGCGAGATGGACGACATAGGGCTCGCCCGATTGCAACACACGCCGCGCCTCATACTCTACCGCGGGCCGCGAGCAGCTCCCGCCAATCCAGCCAATCCAGTCTCCTTCGGCGGTAATGATGGCTTTCGCGCCGGGCTTCGCCGAAGTCGGCTTCTCGGCCCGAACGACCGTGGCAAGGACGAACGACTCCCCGGCAGTCCGCAGCCGGAGAGCGGTCTCCAAGATGTCCGGTGTGGTCACTCTTCGAGCGCCGCCCCTTTCTCTTTGAGCACTTGCCACACCCGGCTCGGCGTCATGGGGATCTCCATGTGCCGCACGCCGAGGTGCCACATCGCGTCGACGACCGCGTTCACGATCGCCGGCGGTGCGCCCACGGTGGCCGACTCGCCGACACCCTTGGCGCCGATCGGGTGATGCGGCGACGGCGTCACCGTCTCGCCCGTCTCCCACGCAGGGGTCTCCATGGCGGTCGGGAGCAAGTAGTCCATGAACGTCCCGCCATGGATGTTCCCATTCTCGTCGTAGGAGATCTCCTCGAGGAGCGCGGGGGCCATCCCCATCGTGAGACCGCCATGGATCTGCCCCTCGACGATCATCGGGTTGATGCGAACGCCGCAATCGTCCACGGCGACGAAACGGCGGATCTTGACTTCGCCGGTGCCCCGATCGATATCGACGACGCAGATGTACGACCCGAAAGGAAAGGTCAAGTTCGGCGGATCGTAGTAACTGACTGCTTCGAGCCCCGCTTCCATCCCCTGCGGATGGTTCGTGTAGGCCGCAAAAGCGATCTCCTGGATCGTCTTCGAACGGTCGGGCGAGCCTTTGACGAAGAACTTGCCTTGCTCCCACTCGAGGTCGTCCTCGGAAGCCTCGAGCAGGTGCGCGGCGATCTTCTTCGCTTTGTCGCGGATCTTACGCGCCGCGAGGGCCGCGGCCGCGCCCGCCACCGGCGTGCTGCGGCTCGCATAAGTGCCGAGCCCGTAAGGCGCGGTATCGGTGTCGCCTTCTTCGACCTGGATGTGCTCCGGTGGGATACCGAGCTCTTCGGCGATGATCTGCGCGTAAGTCGTCTCGTGGCCCTGCCCTTGCGACTTGGTGCCGAAGCGCGCCATGGCCTTTCCCGTCGGGTGGACGCGGATCTCGGCCGAGTCGAACATCTTGATCCCGAGGATGTCGAAGTCCTTCGACGGCCCCGCACCAACGACTTCCGTAAAGGACGAGATGCCGATCCCCATGAGCTCGCCGCGGTCGCGCTTTTCCTTCTGCTCCTTGCGCAGCGCGTCGTAATCGATCATCTCCATCGCTGTACGGAGGGCCTTCTCGTAATCCCCGCTGTCATATTCCCAACCGAGAACCGACTTGAAAGGAAACTGATCCGGCCGGACAAAGTTCTTTATCCGAAGCTCGGCGGGATCCATATCGAGCTCGTGCGCCATGATGTCCGTCATGCGCTCGATGCAATGCACGGCTTCCGTCACGCGGAACGAGCACCGATAGGCAATGCCTCCCGGCGGCTTGTTCGTGTACACACCGTCGACCTCGACATGGGCTTGTTTGAAGTCATAAGAGCCGGTGGCGATATGGAACATGCCTGCTGGAAACTTGGCCGGGTTTGCCGCGGCGTCAGTGTAGCCGTGATCCGCGACTGTTTTGATCTTGATTCCCGTGAGCGTCCCATCTTTCTTGGCCGAGAGCGACGCTTTCATGTGATAGTCGCGGCCGAAAGAATCAGCCTGCAAGTTCTCGGAGCGGTCCTCGATCCACTTGATGGGCTTTCCCGTCAGGACCGATGCCGCCACCGCGATGACGTAACCCGGATAGATCGGTACTTTACCGCCGAATCCCCCGCCGATATCCGGCGAGATCACGCGAATCTTTTCCTCCGAGAGCCCGACATGTCCAGCCACGAGCGCCAAAACCGTACGGATGGCGTGCGGCGCCTGGGTCGTCATGTAGAGCGTGAGCTTGCCTTCGATGGAATCGAAGCTGGCGACGCAGCCGCACGTCTCGATGGACGCGACGTGGATGCGCGGGATGTGCATGTTCTCTTCGACGACGACATCGGACTCCTCGAAGACCTTGTCGGTCGCGTCCTTATCGCCACTCTCCCAGTGCCAAATATGGTTGCTATCCTTGTCGTCGCGCACTTTGGTGGCGCCGTCTTCGAGCGCTTTGAAGGGATCGACGACGACCGGAAGAGGCTCGTACTCGATCTCGCCTTCGAGAGCCGCGACGCCGTCCGCTGCCGCGTAGCGACTCGTGGCCACCACCGCCGCGACTTCCTGCGCCTGGTACTTCACCTTTTCGATGGGGAGCACCATTTGCTGGTCGCTCATGAGCGTTGGCATAAACGCGAGACCGTGAGCGTCGAGGTCCTTCCCCGTCACCACGGCCGCGACGCCGGGCGTCGCAAGCGCTTTTTCGGTGTTGATGCTCTTGATAATCGCGTGCGCGTAAGGGCTTCGCACGATGTCGAGATAGAGCATCCCCGGAAGCTTGATGTCGTCGATGTAGCGCCCGCGCCCCTGGATGAACCGAGGATCTTCTTTCCGGCGAACGGAGTGTCCGAGTCCGCGACATTCAGTCATTGGAACCTCCCTCCTCCATCTTTTCGGCGGCGTATTGCACCGCCTTCACGATATTCACATAGCCCGTGCAGCGGCAAAGATTCCCCGAGATCCCCCAGCGAATATCTTCCTCGCTCGGGTTGGGGTTGTCTTTCAGAAGCGCTGACGTCGTCATCATCATGCCCGGCGTGCAATAGCCGCATTGGAGGCCGTGTTTTTCTGTAAAGCCTTCCTGAATCGGATGGAGGCTGCCATTCGTCGCGAGCCCCTCGACGGTCGCGATTTCCGCGCCGCTGGCTTGGACCGCGAACATGGTACAGCTCTTCACCGGAGTCCCGTTCAACAAGATCGTGCAAGCGCCGCAGGACGTCGTGTCGCAGCCGATGTGGGTTCCGGTGAGCTCGAGCTCTTCCCGGATGAGATGGACGAGGAGCATGCGCGCTTCGACTTCCCGCGTATGTTCCTCGCCGTTGACCTTCAAAGTGACCGAGTGGGTGCTCACACGCCACCTCCTTCCGCACGCTCTTGGGCCTTTCGCAGCGCCCGCGCCGTAAAAGTCTTTACGAGGTGGCGCTTGTACTCCTCCGAGCCCCGATGATCCTCGATCGGCTCAGCGGCATCCGAAGCCAATCGAGCGGCCTCTTTGACCGAAGCCTCGTCCAAGACTTTACCGGTAAGCCCCTCTTCGGCGGCCATCGCCTTGATGGGGGTGAGCCCCACATTCGTGAGCCCAATACCGGCGCTGGCGATCTTGCCGTCACCGTTGAGCACGAGCTGCACCGCGACCGCCGCGGTCGCGAAATCACCGACTTTGCGCTCGAGCTTGAAATAAGCTCCCCCGCTCTTCTCGACGGCGCGCGGGATGCGAATGGCTGTCAGGATCTCGCCATGGCTCAACGACGTCGTGAAAGCGTCCACGAAGAAGTCTCCAATGGGAATGGAGCGCTCGCCGTTCGGACCGGCCGCGGTGACTTCGGCCCCGTAAGCCAACATGGTGGCCGGGTGGTCGTTGGCCGGGTCCGCGTGCGCAATGTTCCCACCCACCGTCGCGAGATTCCGGACGAGCGGGTCCGCGATCACGCGCGTCGTATCGGCGAGCAAGGAATAGCTCTTCTGGACGAGCTCCGAGCGGTCCAGCTCCGATTCGCGCGTCATGGCGCCAATCTCGAGCCAATCGCCCTCTTCCTTGATGTAGGACAGGCCTTCGAGCTGATTGATGTCGACCAGCATGGCAGGCGTTGCCAAGCGAAAGCGCATCATTGGTATCAAGCTGTGCCCGCCGGCGAGAATCTTCGCCTCCGGGTTCTGCCCCAGAAGCGAAACGGCCTCCGCGACCGTCTTGGGACAGGCATAGTCGAAACTGGCAGGTATCACCACAATCCTCCTTCCGGATGAAATGTTCCGAGTGTAAGCGCGGCCCCCAGATGTGTCTGTCGCGCTCGTGACACAACTTATAACACAGTCTGTCGCGATCCACCGGCGTGCTAAGATGAAAAGACTCGATTTCATGCCGCGCACCGCCACCCTCCTCCTTGCCGTTTCGACAATTTCAACAAGCTTCGGGATCGCCGAAGCCCAGGAAGGACGCCTGCGCCCGTCGGTGCGTGCGGTGCCACTCGCGGAGGACGAGAAAGTCGAGCTCGACGGGCAGCTCAACGAGCCTTTCTGGAAAAACGTCGCGCCCGCGGACGGCTTCAGGCAGCAAGAGCCCGACGAAGGCGCCCCCGCGCGCCAGGCCACCGAAGTCCGCATCGCGTTCAATCGTGACCATCTTTATCTCGGCGTCATGCTGTACGACACCGAGCCGGACCAAATCATCGGCTATCAGAAACAACGCGACGGATCGCTCAGAAGCGACGACCGCTTCATGTTCATCCTCGATACCTTTCTCGACGGCCGCTCCGCCTATCTCTTCGAGACGAACCCGGCCGGCCTCCTGGGCGACGGCCTTCTGCGCGCCGGCAGCCGGCGCGGGCTGAACAAATCCTGGGACGGCATTTGGAACGTCCGCGTCTCGCGCGACGATCGCGGATGGTCCGCCGAGATCGAGATCCCTTTCCGCACGCTCAATTTCAATCCGAGCAGCGATACCTGGGGGTCGATTTCCAGCGCACGGTACGGCGCCATCAGGAAGAGAGCTTGTGGAGCGGCTACCGCCTCAACGAAGGCTTGTTCCGTCCGGTGAACGCGGGGCGGCTCACGGGTCTTCAGGATATTTCTCAAGGGCTCGGCCTCGAAGTGAAACCCTACGCAGCCGCGTCCTATAAAGAGGATATCGACACCGGCTCCAACACGCCCACCGATGTGGGCTTCGACGTGAATTACAGCGTCACACCCGGCTTGCGCGCGGCCGTCACCTTCAACACCGATTTCGCCGAAGTCGATGTGGACGACCGTCAAGTCAACCTCACGCGCTTCCCTCTCGTCTTTCCGGAGAAACGCGACTTTTTTCTCGAGGGGTCGAGCATCTTCACCTTTGCCCGCTCGAGCCGTCCTGAGCCTTACTTCAGCCGCCGGATCGGCCTGTCCGGCGGCAATCCGATCCCCATCCTCTACGGCGCGCGATTGAGCGGCCAGTCCGGACGCTACGACATGGCGTTTCTCCAAGTGCGCACGGGCGAGACGGGCGGGACCGCGCCCGAAGACTTTACCGTGGCGCGCCTGAAGCGAAACTTCTTCGCCCAATCGAGCCTCGGCATGATCTACACGCGACGCGCGACCCAAGCGATTGAGGCGGAGCCGGAGCTCGAAGACCGCCACACCTTCGGCGTCGATATCGACCTCGCCACGGCGACTTTCATGGGCGACAAGAATCTCCAGTTCGAGGCCTTCGCCGTTATCCATACCGATCCCTTCGCCGAAGCGACGACAGAGCTTCGCGATAGATCTTCCTGGGGACTGCGGGTGAACTACCCGAACGACCGGTAGCGCTTCCATTCGTCCTACCGTGAGTTCGGCAACACCTATGATCCCGCGGTCGGTTTCAACCGGCGGAACGGTTTTCGCCGGCTGAATCCTTCGTTCACTTTCGCGCCTCGCCCCGAAAGTATCTCGTGGGCCCGCCAGTTCGAATAGCAGATCTTCTTCGAGTACTTGACCGATCTCGACAACGTGCTGCTCACCCGGGCAACGCGCCTGAGCTTGTTCGATATCCGCTTCGAAGTTCTCGAAGAGCCGTTCGAGATCCACCCAGGGGTCGAGCTGCCGGTCGGCGAACATGCGTTCAACGATGTTCGATTTCAGGTAGAAACAGCGTCTCAGCGCAAAGTGTCGGGCGAGCTCGCGTTAACGCTAGGTCAATTTTGGTCGGGCGACCGGACGGGCGTGGAAGCCGAGGTCATGTTGAGGCCCCTATCGGGCTTGCTCTTCTCGACGGAGTGGGAGCGCAACAACGTGACTCTGCCCGAGGGAGCATTCGTCACCAACCTCATCCAGCAAAGAGCCGAGTGGCAAGTGAGCCCCTGGATCTCGCTGATTTCAATCGTTCAGTACGACAACATTTCCAGCGAGCTGGGTTTGTTCACTCGGTTCCGCTGGATCCTGCAGCCAGGCAACGATCTCTTCATCGTGTACTCACAGAACTGGCAGAGCCTCGAGAACCGCTGGCTCACGCTCGATCGCGCGGCGACGAAGAAGATAAATTATACTCACCGTTTCTAGCGGGGCATTCAGGAGTCAGCTTTCTCTCATGATCGGTCGGACGCTCTCTCACTACGAAGTTCTCGAGAAGATCGGGAGCGGGGGTATGGGGGAGGTTTTTAGGGCGCGAGATACCCGGCTCGGGCGCGATGTCGCCATCAAGGTATTGTCGGCGGAGGTGGCTTCTGACGCCAACCGCCTTCGTCGATTTGAACGTGAGGCCCGGGCGGCCTCCGCTCTGAACCATCCGAACATCGTCCATATCTACGAGATTGGCGACCACGAGGGCACGCCTTTTATTGCGATGGAATATATCGAAGGCGTGACGCTGCGTGAGCTGATCTCCTCGGGCGCGCTTCCGCCGAAAAAAAAGCTCGAGCTCGCCGTCCAGATCGGGCAAGGTCTCGCCAAGGCGCACGCGGCCGATATCGTCCATCGGGATCTCAAGCCTGAGAACATGATGCTCACGACCGATGGTCATGTGAAAATTCTCGACTTTGGCCTCGCCAAGCTCCTGAGTCCCGTTCAATCCGACCCCGATGGCCCGACGTTCACCAAGCATGGGACGGACCCGGGGACGGTGATGGGAACCGCGAGCTACATGTCTCCGGAGCAGGCCCTTGGCAAGTCGCTCGATGCCCGAACCGATGTGTTCTCGTTTGGCGTCGTTCTCTACGAGATGGCGACGGGCGCCGCGCCGTTTCGCGGCGACACGCCCGCGTCGTTGTTCGACGAGATTCTTCACAAAGCGCCGCCTCTTCCCTCTCAGGCATCTCAGGCCTCTCAGCCACTACCCACCGGCGTAGACTCTATTATTCAGAAGGCTTTGCAAAAGGATCCCGACGACCGCTATCCATCGGCCAAGGAGCTTCTCGCGGACCTCGAGGGCGTTTCCTCTGGCAGCGATCTGGGCAGGGATGAAAAAGAGTCCATCGTCGTTCTTCCCTTCGAGAACGTCAGCGCGGATCCAGAGCAGGAGTACTTTTGCATCGGGATTACCGACGAGATCATCGGAGATCTCTCCGACATTCAGTCACTGAGGGTGATCTCTCGTACGTCTTCGATGCAGCTCAAAGGGACGAACAAGTCTATCAAGACGATCGGCGAGGAGCTCAACGTGCAGTACGTCCTCGAAGGGAGCGTACGAAAAGCGGGTAACAATCTTCGCATCACAGCACGGTTGATCGACTCGCGGAACGACACGAATCGATGGAGCGAGAGGTATAGCGGCACACTGGACGACGTGTTCGACGTCCAGCAAAAGCTATCCCGGTCCATCGTCGACGCCCTCGAGATAAGTTTGAGCCCGGAAGAGAGTCGAAAGATCGCCGAGCAGCCTTTCGATAATGTCGAGGCTTATGAGTGCTATCAACGCGCGCGCCGAGAGATGTTCAGAGGAACCGCGGACGGACTCGAAAGAGCGCTTCGCGATTTGCAGGTGGGATTAGACATCGTCGGAGAGAATGTTCTGCTCTACGCCGGCATGGCCGAAGTGCATCTCCAACGTTCCGAAATCGGACACAACGCCGACGCCGCAAACTTAGACGACGCTGAGGCATTCACCAACAAGATCCGAGCGCTGCAACCGGAATCGGCCGTCGGCTACTATCTCCTGGGCAGGCTCGAACGGTTCCGGGGCTCCATTCTCAAGGCCGCCAAATATATCCGCTCTCGCCGTGGACCCGTACCACGTGAATTCGTGGATGATGCTCGGCTTCATCTACAGCCTGCAGCTCGGGAAGCCGTCGCGCGGAAGACCACTGCTCACGAAACTCATCGAAGTTGACCCTCTCACGCCTTTCTCGCTGATTTGTTTTGGAGTGCTCCAATGGATAGAAGGACAACTTGATCCCGCCTTGTCCACGTTCCGCAAAGTGCTCAAGCTGGAGCCGGAGTTTACGGCTGCATGGATATGGATCGTTTATGTCCTCGCATTGCAAAAGAAATACAGCGAAGTAACCTCTGCGGTGGAACAGCTGGCAAAGCAGGGACTGCGAGATACTTTCACGGAGTTTTGCGCGTTCTTCGAATCCGGGCTCAACCAGAAAAACGCAGCTGAAACGACGGTATTGTCGGAAGAGGCGAGGTCCTACTTCTGGAACGATCCTGATGTCGGGTGGATCGTTGCCTCGAGCTATGCCCTTCACAACGACAAGGAGGAAGCGCTCCGGTGGCTCGAGCACACCGTGAAGCGCGATTGGATCAACTACCCTCTTTGGAAGAACGACCCTCTCATGGAGAACGTCCGCGGCGAGCCCCGCTTCCAAGAGCTCATGGCCACCGTCAAAAAGAAGTGGGAGAACTTCGAGGACTGAACAGTTGGCGCCACGCCAACGGGCATCTGAATGCTCGTGTCAGATGCCGGCGTATATGCTCCGACGAACACCATCGCGCCATTCGCGTCAGATCCAAGGAAGCTTTTCGACATCAGATGCGCTAATTGTTAGCATCACAACATCATGGCCAGAACGACGTTGAACCTCCATACTCCGCTCCTCGAAGAGCTCCACGAGATGCGTAAGATGGAGCACAAGTCACTCGGTGATTTGGTCTCCGAGCTTGTCGCGGAAGCTCTGGCCCTTCGAGCGCGACGCGAAACGAAGCCCCAAGAGTTCCATTGGACGACACGCGCGATGGAAGCCCGGGTCGATATCTCGGACAAGGAGGCCCTTTTCGCCGCTCTAGACGAACGCCCGGACTAACGACCGGGAGCTACTCGAATCGACGTCAACATCCTTTTATATGGCTCGGACGAGTCGAGTCCGTTTCCTTCGCGGGCCGTCACGTTTTTGGAAACTTGCGCTACTCGGGACGAGGCCACACGGCGGACAGAATCCTACCCGTTGGGTGCCGCCCGCGTGAATTGCCCGCGCCTCGCTGACCGGATACTATTCCGCCAAAGCTCGGCCAGACGCTCTAGGCCGATAAGAGGAGTCATCACACATGTCCACAGAAACCCGCCGGAGTTTCCTCCGCAGCAAGTGTCTGGTGACGGCGGCCGCCGCCGGTAGTGCCATTCTCGCGATGGTAACGAGAAGGACTCCACTCGCCCAGGCTTCAGGAACGGCTGGCCTCGGGACCACACAAAGCACGAGCCCCGAGCAACGATTGCGCGAGCTCGGCATCGAACTGCCACCGCCGCCGCGACCGGTCGGCGTCTACGTGCCGGCGGTACGCACCGGCAACATATTGTTCACGGCCGGCCACACCCCGCGCGGACCCGACGGATCGCCGCTGCTGGGGAAGGTCGGCGTCGACATGACGGTGGAGGACGCTCACGCGGCCGCGCGCATCGCCGGCCTGAACTTGTTGAGCACGGTTCGCAACACTTTGGGCAGCCTCGACAACGTGGTACAGCTCGTGAAGGTGCTCGGCATGGTCAACTGCGCACCCGACTTCGGCCAGCAACCGCAGGTGATCAACGGCTTCAGCGAGCTGCTGGTCGAAGTTTTCGGCGAGGAAAGGGGCAGGGGCGGCCGCGCCGCCGTCGGCATGGCATCGCTGCCGGCGAACCAACCCGTAGAGGTTGAAGCCATCTTCGAGGTACGCGGCTAATACAGGCCTTTAGCAGGTGCGGAAAAAGTCATCCCAAAGGTCCTGTTTAAAGCACTCTTAAAAGATGCTATTATATGGACCTGTTATGAGTACTAAATTTTCAGAAGATGTGGTTCCGTTGACAGACCTGAAAAAGAACCCGGGAAAAATCATGAAACACGTCACAGAAACGAACCGCCCCGTGCTTCTAACCAGTCGGGGACGAGGAGTGGCCGTCGTTCAGTCCGTGGCCGAGTATGAGCGCGCCGAACAAGAGCGCGAGTTTGTGCGCGGGGTTCTGCAGGGCCTGTCGGATTTGGAATCCGGGCGCGAGCACGAGCTTTCCGAGGTCAGGCAGCGTTTTGAGACACAAGATTGAGGGTAACGCTAGCCGACTCGGCCGTACGTGATCTCGAGGACATCGTTGCCCATTACGTAGAACGGGGAGTACCGAATGTCGGGGCCGACCTCGTGGCGGAAATTCTCGATCGCATCGAAACGCTGCGTGAGTATCCAGATATCGGGAGAATCGTTCCCGAATTCGAGAGCCCTCGCGTCAGAGAGCTCATACACCCACCATTTCGTATCGTCTATCGACGCGATACCGACACAGTGAGAGTCGTTCGGATCTGGAGAGGCGAGAGATTGTTGAAGCTTCCGCGGGATTGACGACGATTTCGGCTTCACAAAAATACCACCCTAGTCTCGAATTTGTTGGTTGACTCAGGGCCGGTACGCCTCGCGGGCCGTTCCTTGCACCGGAATTCCTTGATCCGCTAGTCCCCTGTATCAGTAGTTCGTTGCATAAAGCTCAAGGTCATTTTGTGCGCTGGCGAGGCGCGACGACGACATCATATCTAGATATTCTAAGGAGGAGCAACGAAGCCAGCGCGCAAAAGGACCCGAGATTTATGTGACGAATTACTGATACAGGGGACTAGCACCTCCGCCTGCAGCGCGAACATACAGGCGGCGGCTTCGTCGATCTTGCGCGTGAACGCAATCGACCCCTCCAGGATCGGCGCGAGCTTCACTTTGTCCTGGATGCGCGCGGGCGGGTACTCGTGCTCGACCACGAGATGCGTGTTCGCGACGTCCAGGTCGAGCAGCTCGCGCGCCGCGAGCTGATGATCGAGCCAGTCGACGCTGCGGTTCTGCAAATAGGCGAGCGGATCGTGGCGCGCCGTACCCGGTAGCTCGTGCGTGCAGAGCACGGTCTGCTTCTTCCACGCGTTGACTTGATCGGCCGGATTCTCGGAAGGCTTGCCGTCCTTCCAATCGCCGCGCTCGAACGTCTGTCCACCGTAGCCCCAAGCGGAAACGCCGCGCGCGTCGATGACTTGGCCCTTCACGTGGAAGCCGCCGATCAGGAAGCCGTACCCCTCGTCTTTCAGATACTGAAACATCGAGCGCGTGTCCTGCCCATCAGGATGGAGTGGGACGGGTCGTAATGGATTCGAAATTGATCGCCCACACCGTGCTTCTCGCAGATTCGATGGAGCGTAATCCACGGTCCCGGCGCATAAGCGATGTTGTTGTGGAAGCTGTCACCGGTGGTCCATCCGGGCATCGGGCACTGCTCGACGCGATAGCTCAGGCCGCGCTCCTTGGCGGCCTTCAGCAGCGGGATGAAGCCCTCCTCGAAGTCCTCGAGGTTCTCATCCATGCTGCGCTCGGCGTTGCGCCCGACGAAGCCGCACACGGCGTCCGTTCCAAGCAGAACGGCGGCGTCGTAGACGCGGAGCATGAAGTCGTGTTTCTTCTTCCGGATCTCGGAGTCATGGTGGAGCATGTTGTCGAAATAGGCGAGGTCCGAAAATCCGATCCGGTGCTCCTTTTGCGCCGCCATGACGCGCTCGACGCGCTTCACGTCGAAGGGCTCTCGTAAGTCGAGCGTATTGGCCACCGGGTCGAGCATCGCTTCGGGAGGCACATCGGACTCCGAGGGATGGAGCGCGGCCGAAAGCTGAATGTTGTCGGCACCCATCTCCCTCGCGAACGCAATCCACTCCTCGACGGCGCGGTCGGGGTCGTCGTCGCGGACGTCGCGCGGGGTCAGCTCTTGCAGAGCTGCCGTCAGAACACCGATCTTCATGAACTGCGGCTCGAACGATCGTGGCATTACATTCCTCCCGGGTCGTGTTGGCGGACTAAACTACCCTTCGGCCGGATGTGCGTCAAGGCCCGGCTATGCGATAGGCTCCCAACGAACGAAAGGACGTAACCGATGCGGCTTGCCAGCATGATCCACGCAATCGATCTCCACTGCTGCGGAGAGCCCGGCCGAGTCATCGTGGGCGGGGTCCGCGATGTTCCCGGCAATACGATGTTCGAGAAAAAGACTTATCTGGAGACGAAAGCCGACGACCTCCGTAAACGCATGCTGCGTGAGCCGCGCGGATACCCTGCGGCGAACTGCAACTTGATCCTGCCGCCGACGTTGCCCGACGCCGATGCCGGCTACGTCATCATGGAACAGGTGGAGTACCCGCCGATGTCGGGAACGAACACGATTTGCGTCACGACCGCGCTCATCGAGACCGGCATGGTGGCGGTCGAAGAGCCGATCACGAAATTGCTGCTGGAATCGCCCGCGGGCCCGATCCCCGTGACGGCCGAAGTTCACAATGGCAAGGTCCGGCGCGTGACGTTCGAGAACCAGCCGGCATTCGCCGTCCACTTGGAGGCGCCGGTCGAAGTGCCCGAGCTGGGCACGGTAAACGTCGATGTGTCCTACGGCGGCATGTTCTACGTCATCGCCGATGGAACGCAGTTCGGGCTCCGCATGACCGCAGACGAAGGCCGTGACATCGCGCGCATCGGCGAGATGATCAAGGCCGCGGCCGCGGAGAAGTTTCCGGTCGTGCACCCGGACAACGCCGAGATTCGTGGGATCACCATCGCCCAGCTTTCCGGCCCCCCGATGAACCCGGACGCCACCGTAAAAAACGCTGTAATCGTCTCGACAGGCGTCCTCGACTGGGACAACCCCGCGTCTTGGACAGGGGCGCTCGACCGCTCGCCTTGCGGCACCGGTACTTGCGCCAAGATGGCGGCCCTGCACAAGAAAGGGCAGCTACCCTTGAACGAGGATTTCCATCACGAGGGCCCCCTGGGCACGGTGTTTACCGGCCGATTGATACGCGAGACGAAAGTCGGAGATTACGACGCCGTGGTGGCCACTTTGAGCGGGCAGGCGTGGATCACAGGGTTCGCCCAATACGTCGTCGATCCAGAAGACCCTTTCCCCAACGGGTTCACCGTCGGGGATATTTGGGGAGCGCAGCAGTAGCTAGCCGGCGTCCGCCTGCGTCCATGCTCCGTCTATCTGTCGCCAGACGCCTCCGGGGTTACGGTCGCGCAGCTCCGCGGGAAGCCGTGGCTCGCGCACATTGTCATAGCATTCGAGCATGGCAAAGCGTCGAACGGAACCCGGAATGCCAACGGCCGTGAAGCCAGGGTGACCCGTGGCCGGGTACGGCCCCCCATGATTCATGGCGGGAGTTACTGCAACTCCAGTCGGCATCTTGTCGTTCAGTAGGCGCCCGACGCGTCGCCGAAGGTGCCGCTCCACACGAGCGTAGAGCGCGTCATCCCCACCCTCCGTATCCGAGTAGATCGTTCCGGTGAGATTGCCTTCGAAGCTGCTCGCCACTTTCTCGAGCTCGTCCGCATCTTTGGCCACCACGAACAGGTTCGCGTTCCCAAACGCTTCCGTTTGCAGCTTCTCGGGATCCCGGATGAACGCTTCGCCGGTAGTCTTGACGAGCGTGTTCTGAAAACGACAGCCGCTCCCATCGGCCTTCGAGCCTCCCGTTACGAGCGTCGCGCCCGCAGACTGGAGCGCTTCAACGGACTCCCCCAAGCTCTTCAAGCCAGAGACGCCGAGCAGCGGAGCCGGCTGGGCTTTCTCGAAGCGACCTTGCATCTCGGCGATGAACTGCTCCGCCTCCTCGCCCGCCTGGAGCACGACGATGCCGGGATTCGTACAGAACTGCCCCGTTCCCATGAGCGCAGAGGTTTGAAACTCCTCCGCAATCTCCATGCTGCGATCCTTCAACGCGCCCGGCAAAATGAATACCGGATTGATACTGCTCATCTCCAAATAAATAGGCTTCCCTGCCGCATCCGCGGCCGCTTTCAACGTCAGCGCCGCCCACCGCGAGCCCGTATAGCCGGTCGCTCCAATCAGAGGATGAGAAACGAGGTAAGTACCATCCTCGTGGTCGGTACGGTAGATCATCTGGACGGTAGCGGCTTCTAGCCCGACTTCCTGAACCGCCGCCAAAGCTTCTTCCGCCAGAAGCTGACTGGTTCGCGGATGACTCGGGTGCGCTTTGGCGATGACCGGGTTTCCGGCCGCAATGGCCGCGGCAAAATCACCCCCGGCGACCCCGTTGAAGGCCAGCGGGAAATTGTTCGGGCCGAAGACAGCCACCGGACCGCCGAGCGGACCGAACATCGAGCGGATATTAGCTTTCGAGTCGATCGTGGGCTCGGACCAGCTTCGCTCGCGCGCGGCCGCGGCCGCCTGCCGGAGCTGATTGCTGGTACGGGGTAGCTCGGCATCGGCCAGCCGGGGTGTGAGCGGAAGCGCCGTCTCCAGGTGTGCAGCCTCCGCGATCTCTTTGGCTCGTTCGTCGATGCGGTCGGCGTAGCGATCCAGGAACTTCCCGATCGTCTCGGGTGGCACATTGAGCAGCGCGTCGGCAGCTGCGCTACCGGCAACGAGCGCCGCGTCCACATCTTTCCGGCTGCTTACCGGATAGGCGGGACCTATCGTTTCGCCCGTCGAGGGATTGATTGCTTGAAAAGTGCCGGTCGCGTCCGCGGGCCGCCACTCGCCATCAATGAGTACTTTCTCTGTTTCCGTCATGTTCCGACAATATACCTCCGCCTTGTCTCCCCCGGTAGCTTTTTACTAATGTCGCGCATATAAATGAAAGGGCTGGGATTTTCCTACGGTTCTTGCGGACGCCGAGCCCATCGTGAGCGTTTCTCGGTGGCAAGAGGTCAAGGCGCTCTTCGACGCCGCGTCCAAGCGAGCCCCCTCGGAGCGCGTCCGATTCTTGGACGAGGCTTGCCCCAATGAGGAAATCCGCCGGGAGGTCGAATCGCTCCTCCGCGTCGAGATCGAGAGCTTTCTCGAACATTCCCCTGCCGCCTCGTCGCCCATCGAAAGGTACGACCTCATCGGGCGGCAACTCTCTCACTACAAAGTGCTATCGGAAGTGAGCCGTGGGAGCATGGGGATCGTCTACCGTGCATTGGACGTCAAGCTGAATCGTGAAGTCGCCATCAAGGTGCTTTCGCCGGAGCTGACCGATAACGCGGAGCGTAAACGCCGCTTCGTCCAGGAGGCTCAAGCGACCGCCGCGCTCGAGCATCCTCACATCGCCGTCATCTACGAGATTGATGACGCCGACGCTGACGCCGAGACCGAGGCCGAGGGCGTGACGTTCATCGCCATGGAGTTGATCCGCGGGGACAAGCTGAGTGACCTTCTCGCAAAGGAAAAGCTCACCGTAGCGCGCGCTCTGGAGATAGCCATCGAAATTGCCGAAGGGCTTTCCCGCGCCCACGAAAGGGGCATCGTACACCGCAATCTCAAGCCCGCGAACATCATGATCACCTATGACGGACACGTCAAGATCATCGACTTCGGGCTGGCGAAGCTGATGGAACGCGCCATGCCCGAGGACAGTGACGTCGCAGCCGCCGTCCGCGATGGAACCGCTTCCGGCGTCGTCATGGGCACGACTTCGTACATGTCCCCGGAGCAAGCTCGAGGTCTCGAGGTCGATCATCGAAGCGATATTTTCAGCTTCGGAATCGTTCTTACGAGATACTGACCGGTTCGACCCCCTTCAAAAAGGCGAGCGGAATCGAGACATTGAACGCCATCATCAACACGCCGGCGCCACCACTGGAAGATTCCGTTGACGCCGCACTGACTCCGCCGCTTCAGCGCGTCCTGGACGGGAGCCTTGCGAAGGATGCGACGGACCGCTACCCGGAGATGAAAGCACTTCTGTCCGACCTGCGCCTGGCCAAGCGGGATTCTGACAGCCGCGGCTCCGGCGCAAAGCCTTGGCGCGGGCCCCGACAAGCTCGAGCCCTGCTGACGCCCCGGCGATCTTGGGCGCTGCCCTTGGCCATCGGCGCAGCAGCCGCCACGATCGGCATCTATGTCTACAGCGTGCGCGAGCCGCCTCCTCCCCGGCTGAGCGGCCCAGTTCAAGTAACGCTGGCCCTCGGCGTCGAGGACTTTCCTACCTGGTCTCCCGATGGCCGTTCCATCGCCTATGCCGCAAGCGAGACCGGCGTGTTTCGCGGTGGCAATTGGGACATTATGATCACGCAAGTCGGCGGAGGCGAGCCGCTCAACCGCACTGCCGATTATGACGGCGTGGACTCCTTCCCGAGCTGGTCGCCCGATGGAACGTCGATCGCCTTCCATTCGAATCGCGACGGCGGTGGCGTCTTCGTGATGTCGCCTCTTTCCGGCGCTCCTCGGCGCCTCGTAGCGCCCGAGGACGGCGGGCGGATCGCCAACCTCTAGCGCATACCGATTCTGAAAGAGCGTGAGGCCACCTGGACCGACGCGGAGCAGCTCACCTTCGATCAGTCGCTGATCACTATCGTCAACGTTTCCGCGGATGAACGACTCGCGTTCAACTCGGGCCGGGCCGGCAACCCCGACCTCTGGATACTCCCGACGACCGGCGGCCCGATGCGCCAGCTGACGACCGACGCGAAGCCCGACTGGTCGCCCTCGTGGTCACCGGACGGGACAGAGGTCGTGTTCTATTCGTTGCGCACCGGTAAACGGCACATCTGGGCCATGCCATCGGACGGCGGGCGGGCCCGACAGCTCACGAGCAGCGAAGCGGAGGACTACCATCCGCGCTGGTCACCGAACGGCGGCTCGATATCGTTCCACTCGCTGCGAACGGGGAACATGGACATCTGGGTGCTTCCCGCAGAGGGCGGCGAGCCGCGACAGATCACCGACCACCAGAGAGGGGATTTTTCTGCCCAATGGTCTCGAGACGGCGAGTCGCTCCTATGGATCTCGACGAGAGATTCCGGTGTCCCGAAGCGCTGGCGTGTGACGGTCGCGGGCGGAGTACCGCAGCAGGTCACGAAAGGTCCGGCTTGGTGTCCCGCGCCTTCACGCGACGGTGAGCGGGTTTATTTCACCGGCTACGCGGAGAGGACGGGGAATATTTAGGAGGTACCTATCGCGGGCGGAGAGGAACGCCCTGTCACAAACTTCCGCGGCAAGCGCGGAAGCTTGGGGTCGGAGTCGCTCGCCACGGACGGCGATTACATCTACTTCTCCTGGGAAGAGGACATCGGCGACATCTGGGTGATGGACGTGACGAGACCGTGAGGGTTCCGCGAAGTTGAGCGGATTACTGTCGATTCGTGGGGACGAGGCGCTCCAGCTCTTCGAACCAATTCAGGACGACGTGCATTTGCAGCGCGCTGTCCGCTTCGACCGGCTTGGTCATGACGAAGCGGCCGTCAGGCGTTACATCATAGTCGGCGCCGCGAAATGTGTGGCTCAACTGGTACCGTCCTTCGAACAACACGATGGGCGTGCTCAAAGGCGAGCCTGCTTCCACACGGACGGCCATCAATTTGTCTCCGCTGCGGTAGAAGAGCTCGCTACCATCTCGTGCCCACACAGGCTCGTTGCCCCCATCGGGAGAGACGACTTGTTTGCCGTCGAGAGCCGGAAACCGTGTCAAGTAGACGTCTTCCCGTCCTGTCTCGTTGGATACGTAGGCGAGCCAGCGGTCGTTCGGTGAGATCACCCCGCTGTGCTCATCGAATTCCGAAGCCAAGAGTAGCTCGGGCTCGCGGGCGCCCGTGAGTTGCAGCCCCCCAATGTCCCATCCCGTGCGATCACTCAACTGGCGGAAGAGGAGCACCGTCCCATCCGAGGTGATCGACGTCGGGCTGCGGTACGGTCCATCGGTCAGTTGCTGCAAGTCGCCTCCGGCGCCCACCGGCTGCGAGTAGAGGTGGTAGACGAGATCGGCGCCGGCTACTCCCATGAAAAGAGTCTGGCCGTCAGGGGACCAGGTTGCGCCAGACGTGGGCTCAAGCGTGAACCGGCTGAAGGTCTCGCGAGCAACGTCGACGAGCCAGAGTCGGGCGCCTCCCAACTCGCTGGGAGTAGCTGATACGGAGGGCCAGTGTCTTTCCATCGGGAGACAGGCGTGGCACATGCCGCAAAAGCCTTGCGTCGCTCGTCAGTGGGTTCTCCGTGCCTCCTCGATCGACGACAACCATTGTGGCCGGCCCATGCGCCAATCTCGCGCCGACCGTGTAGGCGAGAGACCCGCTTCGGGAGAGACTGAGCTGGGCAGAACCTCCCGCTATCCCTCGCAAGTTTTCGAGCACGGGGAGGGGGACGCCATAGATCTGGAGCTTGTCGGGATCGAATGGGACGGCGAACAAAGCCCTTTCGCGCAAGAAAATCAGGTGTCCACTGGAAGCGTAACGCGGGCTCGCTCCGTCGCGAACGAGAACCTTGCGTTCTCCGGTCCCAAGGTCTTGGACCTCGACATTCTGCGATCCCTCCGAAGGGCCCGAGCTGAACAAAAAGGCGCGACCGCCCGGAAGCACTTCCGGCCAATAATGAAAGCCATCGCCTTTCTCACGGTCGGTCGTAGTGACGGACTCAGGGTTCCCGACTTCGCTAGAGACACGGAAGACGCCTGAAGCCCCAAGCCAAGCGCAAAAGATGTCGTCGTTCGGGCCCCAGCTTGCCCCCCTGGGAGGCCCTGGCACGTCAGCGATCACGAGGGCCGGTCCACCGGCGAGGAGCACCTTCTTGAGCTTGCGGCCGGCGAAGAAACCGACCCGCTTTCCGTCGGGCGAGAAAAAAGGCTGACTCGCGCCCTCCGTGCCCCGGAGAGGTACGGCATCGACCTCGTTCAAAGGCCGCACGTAGAGTTGAGTCCCGTCGTCGACCGAGCCAACAAAGACAAGATGACTTCCCTCCGGCGAGAATGCGGAGCCCACGCTTTCGAGCCCTCCACCAGAGGGTAAGGAAATCGCGAAGCGTTGTATGCGCCGCGGTGCTGAAGGATCCGGACGCAGTACGGCCCAGACCGCGATGCTTGCGACAAGAATGACCCCAAGGATCAAGGGAGCGAACAGTCGCTCTCGGAACGAGATGGACGTCGACACCTCCCTTTCTGTCCTGTCGCGACGGCCCTCGAGATCGAGTCGCGCGTCGGCTAGATGGTGATAGCGGCGCGCCGCGTCTTTCGTCAGGCACCGCGCGAGAACCCCGCGCACGGCTAGAGGTGTAGGCTCAGCAAGCGCGGACCAATCCGGCTCCCGTTCGAGGATCGCGCTCAGGACATCCGTGACGGTCTCCCCGTCAAAAGCTTTCTTTCCGGTGACCGCTTCGTACAGGCAACACCCGAACGACCAGACGTCGGTACGATGGTCCAGCGCTTTCGCCCGAGCTTGCTCGGGTGACATATAGGAGGCGGTCCCCATGATGGCGCCTAGCTGGGTGCCTCTGCTCAACGTCGGGGACTGAGAGGAATCGGTAACGGGCGCCTCCTCGTGAAACGCTTTGGCGAGACCAAAGTCGAGGATCTTGATGTCGTCGTCCGGCGTAATCTTGATATTCGCCGGCTTTAGATCCCGATGAAGGATCTTTTTTTCGTGTGCCGCCTCTACCCCCTTTGCGATCTGTTCGAAGAGAGGAAGAAGCTCTTCCATGGGAATCGCGCCTCGCGCAATGCGCTCCGCCAGTGTCTCTCCCTCCACGAGTTCCATCACGAGGAACGGCGTGCCGTCGGATTCCTCGAGCCCGAAAAGTATCGCTAGATTGGGGTGATTGAGCGCTGCGAGGGTCTTCGCCTCACGCTCGAATCGAGCCAGACGTTCTTTGTTCTGCGAGAACGCCTCGGGAAGCACTTTGATGGCGACTTCCCGACCGAGCTTCGTGTCCCGGGCCCTGTACACGTCCCCCATCCCTCCGGAACCTATCGGTTCCAGGATCTCGTAATGGTTGAGACGTCCGGGAAGGGTCATGGTCTGCGGGACATCATCGGAACGAACACGTGTTCGCCGATTATGTCAAACACCCGACAGGATGGGAACCTAATCAGCGCGCAACGTCTCCGCTGGATCGACCTCTGTCGCGCGGCGCGCCGGCACATAGCACGCGATGAGCGCGGTGCCGACAACCACGGAGCCCGCTGTCCCGAAAGCGACCGCGTCCGTCGTCGTGATCTCGAAAACAAGACTCGAGAGGAAACGCGACAAGGCGAGCGACCCAATCCAGCCGATCACCAAACCCACGAGGGCGGGCACCATAGCCTGCCTGGCTACCAGCCGGACGATAGACGCACCTGTCGCCCCCAGCGCCAACCGAATGCCGAGCTCAGACCTGCGGCGAGCTACCGAATAAGCTTGAACCCCGTAAATCCCGATGAGCGCCAACGCGAGCGCAAGCCCCGCGAGCGACGCCAGCAAAATCGTCGTGAACCGACGGCTCGCCACCGAGTCCGCCACGATCCTTTCCACGGTACTCGACATTCGAGAGTGACACGCTCGGATCCAGCTCCGCCAAAACGGAATGTAACGTCCCCACGAGCGAGAGAGGATCTCTTGAAGCGTGAACGAGAATATCCAGCGAAGCTGCGAAGTCGGCCCCTTTGAATGGCAAGTACACGACGAGCGTAGGAACCGAATCCAGTCCGCGTTCTCGCATGTTGCCCACGACGCCGATGAGCACGGCGGGTGTGTCGACTTCCCCAACCCACAACAAAACTTGGCGACCGATCGGATCGTCGTCCGCAAAGAGCATCTCTGCCAGAGGCTCGCTAATGATGACCCGCCACGGAAAGCCCGGGTCGACACCGATGGGCGTCGGGCCGAACTCATCCCACTCGCTGAAGCGCCGGCCGCGCAAAAGCGGAAGTCCGAGAGCACGGAAATAATCTTCGGTGACGATCCTCCAATCCACCAAAGGTGTCGCCTGGGACGCCGTCACATCCCGAGCATCTCGCGGCGCGACCCGAATGCCCATACTGACGGGCATCGCTCCATCGATCGGCCCGAGTGCACCGCGGCCGACCCCATCACTCTCGGGAACGCCGTTCACATGCAAGAGAAACTCATCGATGAAATCACCGCTGTGGCTCCGGCCTTCGTATGACGGGGGCAGCGTGATCGTGAAGAATACTCGGTTCTCCGATTGGAACCCTCGGTCGACCTGAAGCAAGGCTCCGAAGCTGCGCGTCAGCAGGACGGCGCCGACGAGGAGAACGAGCGTCAGCGCGATTTCGGCGCTCACGAAGGCGCTCCGCATGAGGCGTTCCGTCTTACCCGCAACAAAATGTCGGTCACCCCCCCGAAGTACATTAATAAGGCTCGCATAGGGGACCTGAAACGCCGGAACGAGGCCCGCGAGGACGCCGGAGAGCAACCCCACAGCCAGAGTGAAAGCCAGCACCGGCATGTCGATGGTGACTTCGGCCAAACGAGGAATATCCCCGGGGTCGAAAACCTTGAGCAGTTGGATCGCGCCTACGGCCAGCAACAGACCCGCCCCTGCGCCGAGGAGCCCCAACACGAGCGATTCGGCCAGAAACTGGCGGACCAAACGACCTCGCCCCGCACCGAGTGCCGCGCGGATGGCCGTCTCTCTCCGGCGTGCGGTGGCGCGAGCCAAGAGAAGATGGGTCAGATTCACGGAAGCAATCAGCAGAATGAACCCCACAGCCGCCAGCAAGACCCAGAGCGATCGACGGAGCTGAGCGCCCGCCACCCATTCACTCGCGGGCTGGATGAGAAAGCCCATGGGTTCTTCCCGAAGCTCGGGTAGCTCGTCTGAAGGCGCCGAAAAACAGACTCCAGATCGAGACGCGCAGTCTCGATCGAGATGCCGGGAGCGAGACGCCCAATTACCATCACGCCGAAACCCGTGCGATCCGCATTGAGGTCCCGCACCCTCGGTGTGAAAACGTGCGCGGCATCGAGCCAAGGACGGCCCGGCGGCAGAACGCCGACGACGGTGTGGCTCTCGCCATCCAATGTGATCAACGTGCCCACGATTCCAGGCTCGGAGGCGAATTTCGTTCGCCAAAACTCGTGGCTCAACAGCAGCTCCCGATTCGCCGCGCTGAGCTCGCCCTGCCCCGTTAAGAAAGTGCGCCCAAGGACGGGGCGGATTCCAAGCAGTGGGAAAAAACCTGCCGTGACCTGAGCGGAGCTCACCTGCTCGGGAAATCCCTCGCCTATCAAGGTCAGGTCCTTCCCTCGAGCCATCGCGGCTAGACCTTCGAAGGTTTTGTTCTGCTCTCGGTAGTCCCAAAAATTTGGTGAGACGCCGACCCTCTCCCAGCCTCGCGCAGGCCGCGTTTCCCAAATTCGGACGAGCGACTCGGGTTCTGGAAACGGAAGTGGTTTGAGCAACACCGTGTAGACGACGCTGAAGATAGCGCTGTTGGCGCCGATACCGAGCGCCAAGGTCAACACGGCAACGAACGTGAAGCCCGGAGCGTTCACGAGACTGCGCAGGACGTGTTTGATATCCATGCTTGGATCAACTCTTCAGCACGTCCTCGCTTTACGGTTTCACCCTTTGTGGAACGTGACCCCGTTTGAAAACCATGACGGTCCTCTTGAACGTGATGACGGTCGTGCCCTCCTGGTTGTAGCCCGTGGTGTGGAAAGACACGATACCTACATTCGAGCGCGATTTCGACTCCCGCTTCGACAGCACTTCGCTCTTCGAGTAGATCGTGTCGCCCTCGAAGACAGGGTTCGGCAGGCGCACTTCGTCCCAGCCCAAATTGGCCATCGCGTTCTGGGAAATGTCGGTGACGGATTGTCCGGTCACTAACGCGAGCGTGAACGTCGAGTCGACGAGCGGTTTCTTGTATTCCGTCTGCGAAGCGTAGTGATGATCGAAGTGGATGGGGTTCGTGTTCTGCGTCAAGAGCGTGAACCAGCTATTGTCGACGGACAGCACGGTACGCCCGAGAGGATGCTCGTACACATCGCCCACTTCGAAGTCTTCGTAGACACGCCCGGTCCAACCTTCCTTCACCGCCATTAGATGATCTCCTCTTTCCTCAAAGCCGCAATGTCCTCCGCGCCATAGCCGATATCGCTCAGGATGCGATCGGTGTCGGCGCCGACTTCGGGCACTGGGCCCATAACTGTCTCCACACCGTCGATCGTCGCGGGTGGCACGAGGGCCGAAAGTTTGCCCACGGGTGATTCGATCTCCCGCCAGCGATCGCGTGCCGCGAGCTGCGGGTGGCGCACGAAATCAAGAACTCCATTGACTTCGCCGTGGGCGATATCCGCGCCGACGAGGCGGTCGAGGATCTCTGTCGTGGACGCCGCCAGGAACACCGACTCGATGACTTGGAAAAGCGCCTCTCGGTTCTCCACGCGATCCGCGTTCGACACGAAGCGCGCATCGGTGGCGAGCTCCGGTTGCTCCAAAACGCGCTCGCAAAAGCGCTGCCACTCCCGTTCGTTCTGGATCGCTAGGAATACGGATTCGCCGTCCCCCATCTCGACCTCGCCATACGGCGCAATCGTTGGGTGGCGCGTTCCCAAACGCCGTGGCGACGCGCCGCTATAGCGGGCGTAGTACGCCGGATAGCCCATCCACTCGCCGAGCGCCTCGAGCAGCGAGATTTCCACGTGGCTCCCCTCGCCGGTCTTCTGTCGCTTGATGAGCGCGGTGAGGATGCCGGAATAGGCGTACATCCCAGCCGCGATGTCGGCCACCGAGATGCCGACCCGCGCCGGCGCCGCTTCGGTGCCCGTGATCGAGAGAAGTCCCGATTCCGCTTGCACGAGGAGGTCATAGGCCTTTTTGTCCTTGTACGGTCCGGTCGAGCCGAAGCCTGAGATCTCGCAATTAATAATGTGAGGATAGGTCTCACGTACCGCCCGCACGCCAAAGCCGATCCGCTCGAGCGCACCCGGCGCGAGGTTCGAGAGAAGCACGTCCGCGTTGTCGACGAGCTTTCCTAGTATTTCCCGGCCCGCCGCCGCTTTGATGTCGAGGGTGAGCGACTCTTTCGACCGGTTCAGCCAAACGAAGTGGCTGGACATGCCTTTTACGGCACCGTCGTAGTCTCGGGCAAAATCACCCTTTCCCGGCCGCTCGATCTTGATGACGCGGGCGCCGAGATCGGCGAGCTGCCGCGTGGCGAAGGGGCCGGCGACGGCTTGCTCGACCGAGACGACCGTGACGTCGTCGAGAGGAAGCACTAATAAGACCGCGGCAAGCCGAGCACGCGCTCGGCGATGAAGGTCAGGATCAAGTTCGTCGACACCGGCGCCACCTGATAGAGCCGCGTCTCGCGAAACTTGCGCTCGATATCGTACTCCGCTGCGAAGCCGAAGCCTCCGAAAGTCTGGAGCGCGGCATTGCCCGCCTCCCACGACGCATCCGCGGCGAGAAGCTTTGCCATGTTGGCATCGGTGCCGCACGATTCGCCGCGGTCGAACAAATCGGCGGCGCGGAAGCGCACCAAGTCCGCCGCTTCCGTGTGTGCGTGAGCGCGTGCGAGCGGAAACTGAACGCCTTGATTCTGCCCGATGGGTCGGCCGAAAACTTCGCGCTCGCGAGCATATTCGCTCGCGCGGTCGAGAAAGAAGCGCGCGTCGCCGATGCATTCCGCGGCGATGAGAATTCTCTCCGCGTTCATCCCGTCGAGGATGTAGCGAAAGCCTTTTCCTTCTTCTCCGATCAGATTCTCGGCCGGGACTTCCAGGTCGTCGATGAACAGCTCGCACGAATGGTGGTTCATCATCGTGGGGATGGGACGCACGGTGATGCCGCTTCCGATGGCTTCACGCAAGTTGACGAGAAACACGGAGAGACCTTCGGTCTTTTTGGCTACGTCCTCGAAAGGCGTCGTGCGGGCGAGGAGCAGCATCAAGTCGGAATGTTCGGTGCGCGAGATCCAGACTTTCTGGCCATTCACGATGTAGCGGTCGCCTTCGCGGCGGGCGAAGGTCTTGAGCTTTGTCGTGTCCGAGCCGGTGGTCGGCTCCGTCACCGCGAAGGCTTGAAGTCTGAGCTCGCCATTCGCAATCGACGGGAGGAAGCGCTTCTTTTGCTCACCGGAGCCGTGCCGGAGGAGCGTCCCCATGATGTACATCTGGGCGTGGCACACACCGGCATTCCCGGGCGAATGGTTGATCGCCTCCAGGATGAGGCTCGTCTCGAGGAGCCCGAGACCCGCCCCACCGTACTCTTCTGGAATGAGCGCGCCGAGCCAGCCACCTTTCGTGAGCGCGTCGATGAACTCTGTCGGGTAGCCGAGCTCACGGTCGAGCTTCTGCCAATATTCGCCGGAAAAGTCACGGACAACGTCCCGCACCGATTCGCGGATTTGTTCCTGCTCCGGAGTGAGTCGAAAATCCATTTCGGCGGCAGAATAGCACCGAACCGACTCGCCAGTATAGAATCCGCGCTCGTAGGAGGAATCATGACAAACGCGTCTGCATCTGGTCCCAATATTCGAAATCTCATCCTCGCTCCCGCAATCATCAGCTTTGCGATCACAATCTTGCGGCTCGTCGGCGAGCTCAACCAATGGTCGCCTGGGGTGTTCAGCCGCGAAGCCGGGGCGGCGGGTCGTGGCTCGGGATTTCCTGGCTCATTCCGGTTTTCGGCGTCTATTTTGCCGTCACGCTCGTTCGTGACGGGTACACGCCGAAGAGCAATATCAAGGTCATCCTGTTCGCGATCCTCGGCGCCGCGGTCTCCATTGGGATCATGATGGCCTTTTTCAGTCGCGGCCCTACAGATACATTGGCTGTCCTAGCTATGTTCGTGGGCGCCGGCGTCGGTATAGCCCTCCAGCGCATCGCCTGGCCCGAGCTTTTTCGCACCCTTCTCGCCTACGCGTTCGCGGCCCGTATCCCGGTCGCGCTCGTGATGCTCGTCGCGATTTTCGGTAGCTGGGGGACTCATTACGACGTACCACCGCCGCAGGGCATTCCGGAGATGAGCGCTCTCGCCACCTGGTTCTATATCGGTTTCGTGCCGCAGTTCACGTTCTGGATCATGTTCACCACGGTGATTGGGAGCCTTGCCGCCGGTATCACGGCGCTCGCTATGAAAGCCAAAGCGCCGGAACAGGCAGCTCAAACGAGTTAGACTCTCCGGGTGGAGCTCTCACTCGAATCGAAGTACGTCACCGAAAACGGTACAATTCTGATCTCCGGCGTGCAGGCGCTCGTGCGCCTGCCGATGGATCAACACCGCGCCGATCGGCGCGCCGGACTTCGCACCGCTACCCTCGTCTCAGGCTATCGCGGCTCCCCGCTCGGCGGTCTCGACCACGAGCTGCGGCGGCGCGAACGGCTGCTTCGTGACCATGAGATCCGTTTTCTCCCCGGCATCAATGAAGACCTCGGCGCGACCGCGGTGTTCGGAAGCCAAATGGCCGGCCTGTTCCCTCGCCCGAAATATGACGGGGTCCTCGGCATGTGGTACGGAAAAGCACCCGGGGTCGATCGCAGCGGCGACGTTTTCAAGCACGCGAACTTCGCGGGGGTCGGACGGACTGGCGGCGTACTCGCGGGCGCGGGCGACGACGCGACCGCGAAATCGTCGACACTCCCGTCACAATCGGAAGCCGCGTTTTACGACGCGCTCATGCCGGTGCTCTCTCCGGGGAGCGTGCAAGAAGTTCTCGACCTCGGCCGGCTCGGCTTCGAGATGTCGCGCTATAGCGGCCTCTGGGTGGGCTTCAAGATGGCGACGTCCGTCGCGGACGCCTATGGTACGGCGCCTCTTCGCGATGAGTCGCGATCATCTATTCTTCAAAAAGGCCTCGGAAGTGCACCCACGAGGCACGCCGCTTCTCGCGATGTGGCTGACGACGGGAGCGAGCGTTCTCCTCGTCGTCAGCGGCTCGTTCGAAACCCTCGTCGCCATCGCCGCCGTCTTCTTCGTCCTCTGCTATCTCTCCGGCTTCGTATCGCTCTTCGTGCTCCGAAAGCGCGAGCCGAACCTCGAGCGCCCCTTCCGCGTCTGGGGCTACCCGTGGACTCCGGGAATCGCAGCCGTGGGTTCCGTGTTGTTCTTGATTGGAAACCTCTTCAGCGACACGAGGAACAGCCTCTATGCCTTCGCGCTGATCGCAGCAAGCTATCCCGTGTTTCTCGCGATGACACGGCGAAAGGTAGCCTGAGAAATGGGAAAACGCGCGATGTGCCTCGCGATGCTCCTGAGCGGGTGTGGCGGCAATCAGAACACCGCCCCTCCCAGCGAAGGCGAAATTCTAGGGACCGTCCGCCTCACCGGCAAAGTCTCCTTTGAACCGACCCATATCGAGAACACGACCGACCCCGACGTCTGCGGCAAGAGCCACACCCTCGAAGATATCGCTCTCTCCGAAGAGGGCGGCCTCGCCAACGTCATCGTCGCGATCCAGAACGCGCCATCCCGGGAAACACCGCCCAAAACCCTTACCCTCGACAATGCCGCCTGTCGCTTCGAACCACACGTCGCCGTCGTCACGGCAGGAAGCACCATCGAGGCCAAAAACAGCGACGCCGTTCTCCACACGACCCACCTCTACGGTCCCGCAGAAATAAACATCTCTCTCCCCATCCAAGGCACCACGAGCTCGCGCACCCTGGAAAGTACCGGCATCTATTCCGTGAAATGCGACGTCCACGGCTGGATGCAAGCCTACATCCGGGTCGACAACCACCCGTACCACGCCGTAACCGACGCACGAGGAAACTTCCGCATCGAAGGCGTCCCACCAGGCACCTACACGCTCGAGCTCTGGCACGAACACCTCGGCCCTATGGAGCGGGAAGTCACGATCCCGGAAACCGGACAAGCCTCCATTGATATAGAGTACAGCCCATGAAAACCTCGACATTCTTGCTCGCGATACTGATCGCCCAAGCGACGCCGCGGCAACAGCCAGGCGCCGACATTACCCTCTACGCCCCCGAAGATCACGACCTTTATGATGGTCGCTTCATCATCACCGGAGGTGGACTCCACCACGTAGGAACCCTAGAGGACGCGCCCGGCTGGAATCACATCGGAAACGACGCTTCCAACGTGCGCGCGGTCTCCGGCACGGCTGAGATCGACGTCGACGAACGCGCAAACACCGGAAGCTTCGTCGCCAGCATGACGCTTCCCGAAGGCGAGCTGGTCATCGAGCTCGAAAGGTTCCACGAGTTCAGCCCCTGTCAGGACGGTGGCGTCGCCGCCTATATCTATGAGCACGGAGATGCCGGCTGCGGGGATACCAACTGGCCGAAAACGTTCATCTATCTGGCGGGATGGGGCTTCGGGAAAGCCACCCTCAACGGTGAGTCGCTCTACGAGGACTACCAGATCCACTTCATGGTCACCCAGGGCATGCGCGATCGCGAGACCATGAAAGTCAACTACCCGCTCTTGAACAAGAAATCGCGCGCCGGAGCTGTAAACCCGGGCGCGATGCAAATGGATTTCTTCATCCGCAGCCCGGAGAACGACGATCGCAACAACCCGGGGCGTAAAGTCTTCGACCACTTCTTCGCCATGGAAGTAACCTGGAAGTAGGTGCTCTCATGCCCCGAAAACCCTTCGCGTAGCTCTTGTGCTCATCTCCACCGCTCCTGTCCACGCCCAGGAGCCGCCGCCACCACTGCATGACGGCGTCGTCATCGCGCGCGACGTGATGGTCCCGATGCGCGACGGCGTTCGCCTCGCTACGGACATCTACCGCCCCGCAAAAAATGGCGACGTTGTAACCGGAGCCCTGCCGACTCTACTCTCACGCACGCCGTACGGAAAAACATAGCGGGCTTCGAGGCGCCGCGCAGGGTCGGCCTCCGCCACCGTTACCGCGCCGCCGAGCGAGCGCGCCGCTTCAGCGACACCGTGACCCACGAGACCGAATCCGATCACGAGAACGCGACGTCCGTGAAGACTCAAGCTCGTGCGCTCGGTGAACGTGTGCCAGGTCGTGAGTCCAACCACGTAACGATTGTGGAGTCGTTCCTTGATGGGCAAGTCGTCCCAGTTGAAGATCGGAAAGCCGCAAGACGAAACCCGAGCCAGTCTGCTGATCCCCGAGCCGGTCGCTTCCAGACTCGCGCGCACGTCCGTATTTCGCTCACCCTCCACGATAGCACTGGTCAGCTCCGCCCCCATCTCGCAAAGGTGGGTGGGTTTCCAATCGAGCGCGCTCGCGACTGCCGCGCGTTCATCGTCCGCGCTCATGCCTTTCCACGCATGCGCTTTCGCGCCGCGGGCAACGAGATGCTCCACGACGTCATCGCGCACCGTGCTCGGATTGCACGTGGTGAGAAATACGGCCGCGCCCCGCTCGAGCAACCCTTCGAAGAGCCGCACCATCTTGTGCTCGAGATGGGCCGAGAGCGCGAGACGTACGTCGTCGAGTTGCGGCATCGCCTCGATCTGCCACTCGGTGAGCGGCATCTGCCGGCGCATCCATTCGAGGCGCCGCGCGTCCATCGGCTCAGAGTCCAAAGACGAAGAGCACCTGGCCCGAAGCGACCGCGATGTGTTGCTTGCCGTCAATCTCGAAGGCGATGGGGTTCGAGCGCACGTCGTCGCCAGTTTGGAAATGCCACAAGGGCTCCCCACTCTCCGCATCGAGAGCGAAGAAGTTCCCCTCTTCCGTTCCCGCAAAAACGAGGTCGCCCGCGGTCGAGAGCACGCCGGCCCACGGGGGCGAGTGCTGGCGGAACTCCCACTTCACTTCGCCGGTCGAAATGTCGAGGGCACGGATGGCGCCGGCGGCATCATCGCCTTGAAGTGCACGCTCGCCTCCGCCGAGAAAGCTCGTGCCGGGCTCGTACTCGGATTCGGATTCGGCCTTGAAGTAGTAGGAGCTCATCTCACGCACGGCGACATAAAGCATCTTCGTGCGGGGACTGTAGGACGGGCTGAACCAGTTCGTCGCGCCCTGGAGGCTCGGCCAGAGGAAGTTACCTTCCTCGGTCGGCTCGGTATCCGGCAGCACGACAGGCCTTCCGGTCTCGTCGATCTCTTTGGCCAAGGTCTGTTTCGAATACGGGTTCGCGAGCAAGAACTCGCCGCTGGTGCGATCGATCAAGTAGAAGAACGCGTTCCGGTTCGCCATCGCGACCATCTTCCGCGTCTCGCCACCTAGATTGGCGTCGACGAGAATCGGGATCTGATTGGCGTCCCAGTCGTGCACGTCGTGGGGCGTGAACTGAAAGTGCCACTCGAGCGCGCCTGTATCGAGGTCGACGGCGATGAGCGAGCAGCTGTACAGGTTGTCTCCTGGGCGTGAGTCCCCGTTCCAATCCGGCGCCGGGTTCCCCGTTCCCCAATAAAGAAGGTTGGTGTCCGGGTCGTAAGAGCCCGTGAGCCAAGTCGTCGCACCGCCCGTTTTCCAACTGTCGCCGCCCCACGTCTCGTTTCCGGGCCCTCGCCAGGCACCGTCCACAGACGCCAAAGCCTCTCGCCGGTCGCGGCATCATAGGCGTCGAGGAAGCCGCGCACTCCCGCTTCGCCGCCGCTGATGCCGACGATGATTTTGTCCTTTACGGCAAGCGGCGCCGCGGTAATCGAGTAGCCCAGCGCGTTGTCCGCGATCTCTTTCTCCCACCGCACCGCACCGGAGCTCGCGTCGAGCGCAACGACGTGACTGTCGAGCGTCCCGTAATAGAGCGTGTCGCCAAGGATGGCGACGCCGCGATTCGTCCGTGGAAAGCCGAGCGTCAGAAGCTTCTCGGGCATCGGCCGCGACCAGCTCCAGAGCGTTCGCCCCGTGCGCCCATCGAGGGCAATCACCGTGCCGGACGGCTGCGTGATGTACATGATGCCATCGACGACGATCGGCGACGTCTCGAGCGAGCCGCCGCCTCCCGTCTGAAAGACCCAGACGGGACGAAGGGACGCGACGTTGTCCCGCGTGATCGCGTCCAGAGGGCGAGTAGCGGTGCGAACTGTAATTGCCCGAGTAAGTCAACCAGTTTCCGGGCTCCTTGTCCGCGTTGAGGATCCGCTCATAGGTAACTTGCCCCAGCGCAAGCCCGGGAGCAAGCGACGCGCAGAGGCCCCATACGATAACGAGAACAAGATGTCTCACGGCTCACCTCTCATGCTGCTGAGATAGGAAACGAGGTCGTCGAGCTCTTCGGGCGTGAGCTCACCCTCGTAGCTCGGCATCAAACTTTCGCCAATCTTCTTTTCGAAAGAGGCGAGCTCCAACTTGTCGAGCGAGTGATAACGCCCAGACTCGTCCCTCAGTTGAACCGTGAACGAATCCTCGTTGACGCGATGGCCTTTCAGCTCCTCGCCGTCTTTGGTTCGCGCAGTCACAACGACATAGTTCAAAGCTACGTTGGCGCCGGGCGTCACGAGAGCCTCGCGCAAATGAGCGAGCCCGCGCACGATGCCGATATTCGACAGGTCCGGTCCGATGACGCCGCCTTCGCCGGCGACGATGTGACAGATGTTGCACGCACCTTTGCCTTCGTAGAGGCGCCGGCCTTTGTCCGCGTCACCGGGAACCGGCTCTTCCTCGGCGCGACCTAACGAGCGCACATATTTCGCGACCGCTTTCACGTCGTTCGTGCCCAACATCCAGTTCCCCGGCATGTCGGAATTCGGAATGCCGTTCACGATGACCGAGCTCAGCGCTTCATCGTCCCCCGCGTGCCGGAGAACGAGGCGCGTCAGGCTCGGCCCCTCCCCTCCGGTACCGCCAATTCCGTGACACCGCGCGCTGTGACTGTCGAATAGCTGATTGCCGGACGTCTGAGCCCACGCGGAGGCGGACAGTAGGAGCAAAAACGCTAGTAGAAAAGCATTTCGCATGAGCAAGCCCCCAAAAGGCTGGTGTTTCGCCGCGCGCAAGCCTAACATTCAGCTCGTAGAAGCAGCAAATTGGGAGGTATGAGCTTGCGTCCACTGTATGTTGTCCTCGGTACAACCCTCACCATCGCTTGCGCACAGCCCGCGCCCACGCCAGAGCCGTCCGCCGCGCCGGGCGAGCTCGTCTTTGTAACGAACGAAGACTCCGGCGATCTTACCGTCATCGCGACGAGCACGCACGAGGTCATCGCAACCATCCCTGTCGGCAAGCGCCCGAGGGGCGTGCGCCTCAGCAAGGACGGCCGGACCGCCTACGTCGCGCTGAGCGGTTCGCCCAAATGCCCACCTTGGATGTCGGACGAGGATTGCGCGGCACAAGTCACGGACAAGACCCTCGATGGGGTCGCGGTGGTCGACGTCGCGGCAGGACGCGTCATGAAGGTGCTCCCCGGCGGCTCCGACCCGGAACAGTTCGACCTCAGTCTCGACGGGAAACAGATTTGCGTCGCCAATGAAGACGCCGGCATCGCGACCATCGTCGATCTCGACTCGGGAGAGATCCTCCACGAAATCGACGTCGGAGAAGAGCCCGAGGGCGTGCGGACGAGCCCCGACGGAAAGTACTACTACGTGACCGGCGAGACCGATCACAACATCACCGTCATCGACGCTGCGACCGGCGAGGCCGTGACCCAAATCACGGTGGGCCACCGCCCACGGGACGCTAACTTCTCTTCGGACAGCACACGCGCCTACGTCTCTTCGGAAATCGACGGAACGGTTTCGGTCATCGATGTCGCAACCCACGAAGTGATCGACACGATTGCGCTTCCCGAAGGCTCACGGACGATGGGGATCGTCGTCTCGCCAGACGACCGCCGCCTCTATGTCAGCAACGGGCGCAGCAAGACGGTCTCGGTCATCGACGTCGCCACGGGCGAAGTCATCGGCTCGGTCGAGGTCGGCCCGAGACCCTGGGGCATCGGGCTGAGCGCCGATGGAAAGCGACTCTACACGGCCAACGGACCTTCGAACGACGTCGCGGTCGTCGACACGGAGACGCTCGAAGTGATCACGACGATTGCCGCCGGCGAGACCCCGTGGGGCATTGCGATCGGGCCCGCGCCGTGAGCACACTCGTTGACTCCGTCGGCCATAGCAGCCGGTCCGCGGAAAGCTTTCTCGAGATGCTTCGGCACTACGACATCACATGTCTCGTCGACGTGCGCCGCTACCCCGGAAGCCGACGCCATCCGCACTTCAACCGAGGCACGCACGAGGCTCGAGGACGCGGCTATCAGACACAAATCAACGCATTGCTGAAAGCCTATATGGAAGCCCACGAGAGCTAGCTGCAGTCCAGTCGGAAATGTCTTCCCGACCCTCCCGCGCGAAAATCGGGTGTTGACCGGCACAAGGCCAACACTAGCAGCCCGGTGAAAAAGTCCAGATTCTGCTCACGGAGAAAGTTTGGTGGGCAAGTTCAAGGAAGATGTGATTCGGCGGAACGGCCAAGTTGAGACGCCCGATGGATTGCAGCGGGGCAAAACGTGCGCCTATGGTCGAGACGAAGCGCAATAAAGCAGCGATCAGACTGGCGTTGAGCTCCGCGTATTCCTTCGGCGTGGCCTTGCCGATGAGATTGCGCATCAGAATCCCGAGATTGAATCCGGCCACGTGCGTGAGGAGGCGCTTGAGTATATTTTCGTGTCTTCGCAAATGCGTTCGTCGCATGCCTCCCGCTTCGAGGTAGTGCGCGAAAGGTCGTTCGAGTAACTCGCCGCGACGGCGTATTAATCGCTTACCTCGAGTCCCGCGAATGCGACGTCGGTTCGCGTAGGTGGCGGCTTGCTCGGCCTGTTTGTCCTTCCATTTGCGGCCACCTCGCTCTGGCTCCGAAATGTAGCTCCGGTATTCTTGTTCGACCAGCTCAACCAGGATGTCGTTGCCGTGATAGCCCTTGTCCCCGACCACTTCGCGACCCGCGTCTTCATGTATTCGTTCACAACATTCCGCGTTGTTCGCGAGCTCTTGCAGATTTGACTGCGCTTTTTCCAGCGTATCCGGTAGGCTCTTTGTGTCACCCTTCGCGCCTCCGTGAAGCGTCACGGCAATTACCGCACCTTCCCCGCTCATGTCCACAGCATGCTCGGCTTTGTGCGCCATATCCGTGCCCCCGCTCTTCATTTTCATGATCTCCGCATCCGGCTCGTTCGGATTCACCCACTCCTTGTTCGACCCTTTCTTTGGCCGCTTCTTGTCCAACTTTGCAATGTCCGCTCGGCTCGGCTCTTCGATACCACTCTTGCGCGCAAGCTCCTTCAAATACGATTCGTAGCTTTCCCCCGTGTCTCGACGAACGATTGACCGAAGCGCCGCATTCGCTTCCAGCGTCGTCGCGTCCACACCCAGTGTCTTGCCATCTATCATCCCTCTCGACGCTAGAACTTCTAGCACCCATCCAAATACAGATTCGTGAACTTCCAGCGGAAGTCGATTCCGTATCCGAGACAGCGACGAATGGTCCGGCGTTCGCTCTTCCATTCCAAGGCCAAGAAACTGGCGCAAAGACAGTGAGTCCGAACACCGCCAGCAGATCCCGCGCTCTGAATCGATGCGCTCAAAGTAGCCGATCAACAGCATTCGAAAATACACACCCGGCGGTATGCTCGGCCGACCTTGCTTCTTCGCGTAATACGGCGAGCATTTCGACTCCACAAACGAGTCAAACTCTTCCTCTCGAAGTACCCGCTCGAGTTCCTCATAAAAAGGATGACCAGGACTCGACGCAACCGCATCGTGTGGAATCCATAAAGTCTCTTGGCAACTTTTCTTTTTCTTCTTCATCGACATGCGATGCAATTTTACATCGTCATCGAATGAGTCTTCAGAGAAATATCGCGGCCGGATACGACTTTTTCAACGGGCTGCTAGCGCTTGACTCGAAGAAAGAGCTGGAGCGGAATTCAACCTCTACCCGTGGAACTTGCCCTTCGAGTTCGGTGAAGGTGAAATGGGAGGTCTGGCGATATGCGGGACTCTGCTACGGTGGCTTACCTATCGAGGACAACGTCGATACCGTCCAGGACCTCCTGCAGCAAACGCCCCGTTATCCGGCCCGCGCGCTCGTCGAAGTAAGCGCGATCGACAGCGATGATTTGCGACGCGTTCGCCACGGAGTCCTTCGCGAGGCGCGACGCACCCCGAGTGACGAGCACATTGCCCGGCGCATCCTGCCATTTCAAGTTGCTTGTGAGCGGCACGCAAACTACGGTTGCGAGTCGGCTGCGGTTCAGTGGGTCGCCTTGGACGACCAGCACCGGACGCCGGAATCCTGGTCCAGAACCCACCGGCGCGGGCAGGTCGCACCACCATACATCGCCTTGGCGGACTACCACTCCGTCCGTCGTAGCACCTCGTACGCGGCCGAAGAGACGAAATCGCCGTCCGAAGGACCGACCTCGTCCACGACTCGATTCATAGCCTTGGTGATCGACTCTGGCCGCCTCTTCTTCACGTAATCCTCGACAGCGTGGCTGTACAGCTGGCTACGCGAGATGCCGAGGCGGCGTGCAAGACGATCCGCTCTCTTGAAGATTTCATCTGGAATCGAAATCGCAGTCTTCATACCAATAATATAACCGATGGGTGGCGGTCGTCGCCATCTGGCCGGAGAGCTCGCGCGGGTGGCGCCACATCGTCCTCAACGGGATCCCCGAATGGAAGCGCCTCGTCCGGCACATAACTAGGCGGCTCAACTGAGTTGCCCGCTACCCACCATTGTCGTAATATCATCGCGCTGAAATGTCACTCTCACCCGGCACGAAACTCGCCCATTACGAGATCCTCGAGCTCATCGGCAGGGGCGGGATGGGTGAAGTTTATCGAGCGAAAGACGGGAAGCTCGGTCGCGATGTGGCGATCAAGGTTTTGCCCGATGCGTTCGCCGAGAACGAAGAACGCCTCGCTCGATTCAAGCGAGAGGCGATGGTTCTGGCCTCGCTCAACCATCCGAACATCGGAGCCATCTACGGCCTCGAGGAGGCCGACTCTCTGTGGTTCCTCGTCCTGGAGCTCGTTCCGGGCGAGACGCTCGCCGAGCGTTTGCGGCGCGGGCCGATTCCTTTCGCCGAAGCTCTCGAGCTTGCAGGACAGATCGCCGATGCCTTAGCGGCGGCGCACGATAACGGCGTCATCCATCGCGACCTCAAGCCGGCGAATATCAAGATCACGCCGGAGGGTCAGATCAAAGTGCTCGACTTCGGGCTCGCCAAGGCTTTGGCGGACGAGCCGGCGGACGGGCAGCTTTCGGACTCCCCCACTCTGAGCGCGCACGCGACCAAGGTCGGGGTCATTCTAGGTACGGCCGCTTACATGAGCCCAGAGCAGGCGCGCGGGAAGGCCGTGGACAAGCGGACGGACATCTTTTCTTTTGCGCCGTGCTTTACGAGATGCTCAGCGGACGGCAGCTCTTCAAGGGTGAGGATGCCGCTGATACGATGGCATCGGTGATCCGGAGCGACCCGGACTTTCGCAGCCTTCCAGCGGAGATCCCGCCGCGCGTGCGGGAGATTCTCGGTCGTTGTCTCGAAAAAGATCCGAAGAAGCGGCGCCGGGATATCGGAGATATTCGCACGGAGCTCGAGGCGCCGCGCGAGCCCGTTGCCGTGGAAACGCAGGATCGACGATCCCGCCGATGGCTTCCGGTTGCCGGGGCCGCCGCTTTGAGCCTTGCGACAGGTATTGCGGGATGGCATCTCAAGCCTGACCCGCCCCGCCCGCTCAAGCGCTTCGAGATGGTTCTTCCAGAGGGAGATGCTTTTTCTGGCGCGAGTCGCCACATCGTCGTGATGTCTCCCCAGGCGACACACTTGGTCTACGTTGCCAACAATCAGTTCTACCTTCGGGCGCTCGACCAAATCGAGGCCGTTCCCATCCTTGGTACCGAAAGTGGCCGAGAACCATTCTTCTCTCTCGACGGCGAGTGGATTGGCTTCTGGGCGAACGGGTACTTGAAGAAGGTCGCTATCACGGGAGGCACCCCGGTCACCCTCTGCGAGGCCAACTTTACAACGGGTGCGAGCTGGGCCGCGGATGGTACGATCGTGTTCGGACAAGGAAGCGCCGGCATTTGGGAGGTGTCCGCCAACGGCGGAGAGCCGCGCGTCCTTGTCGAGGGCAGAAACGGCGCGCTGTACCGCGGCCCTCAGAAGCTTCCCGATGAAAACGCACTTCTTATTACCGTCAGAGAGGGCGGCGCGAGTTGGGACGAATCCACGATCGTAGTCGACCGACTCGACACCGGTGAGAGGAACACCCTCATTCCCGGGGGAAGCGATGCCCGTTACTTGCCTACCGGTCATCTGGTCTACGCTGTCGGATCGACTCTGTTTGCCGTACTCTTCGATCTGGGAAAGCTCGCCGTGACGGGCGGTCCCGTTCCCGTCGTCGAGGGTGTCATGCGAGCCACCACCAGTGGGGCTGCCCAGTTCAGCTTTTCCGAAGACGGCGCGCTCGCGTTCGCCTCAGGAATCGGGCGTTCGGAACAGCATCTGCTTTGGATAGAGCGAAGCGGCCAAGCGAGTCGGCTCACCGATAAGACCGGGGCCTTTTCGACGCCGCGCCTGTCACCCGATGGCGAACGTCTTGCTGTCACAGTCGCCGAAGGGGGCGGCAGCGACGTGTGGCTCCTCGACATCGAGCGCGACACCTTCACTCAGCTCACGACCGACCACGCTAGCCTGTCTCCGGATTGGTCGCCAGATGGAGAGTCGCTCGTCTTCAGCTCCGCTGGCGACCTCTTTCGCATGCGTTCGGACTTCAGCAGCCCTCCCGAGCTAGTGCTGGAACGTGAGGGCAATGACACTCATACGCGGTGGACGCCGGACGGAAAGGGCCTCGTTTTCCAAAAAGAAAGGTGGGGCCGCCGCCGACATCTGGGTGCTGGACCTGGAGGGTGATGCGGAGCCCCGCCTCTTCCTTCAAACACCGGTCAATGAGGCGCAACCGGATTTGTCTCCCGACGGACGTTATATCGTCTACCACTCGCGCGTATCGGGTGGCACGCAGCAAATTTTTGTGCAATCGTTCACCGGCCCGGGTGGCCGGCGACAGATTTCTACCGAGGGGGGTCGCAGTCCACGTTGGTCGCCGAACGGACGCGAGATCTTCTACCATGACGTCGAGCGTCAAGCAATCATGGCTGTCGAGGTTCGCACTGAGCCGGAGCTCGAAGCCGGCGCGCCCCAGCTCCTCTTCGAGTGGCCTTTAGGCAGTGGACGCTCCCGTGACTGGGACGTCTCGCCTGACGGGCAACGTTTCGTGGTTCTGGGTCACTCCGACACCAGGGATCAGCCACGTCCGCGAATCAACTTGGTCCTCAACTGGTTCGAAGAGCTGAAGCGACTCGTTCCCACCGACGACTAGCCTGAGCCATGCCCCTCTCTCCCGGAACGAAGCTCGCGCATTACGAAGTCATCGAGTCTGTCGGTGCGGGTGGCATGGAGAGGTCTACCGCGCGCGGGACACGAAGCTCGAACGCGACGTTGCCGTCAAAGTTCTTCCCGAGGAGTTCTCTCAGGATAAGGAACGCTTGGAACGTTTCGAGAGAGAAGCCAAGCTCCTAGCGCAAGTGAATCACTCGAACATCGCTACCCTCCATGGCCTCGAGGAGCATGACGGCCAGAAGTTCCTCGTCATGGAGTTGGTGCCGGAGAGACGTTGGCGCATCGGTTGGCGAAGGGTCCCATTCCAATCATCGAGGCCATCCCGCTATTCGTTCAGATCGCCGAGGGGCTGGAAGCTGCGCATGAAAAGGGCGTCATTCACAGGGACTTGAAGCCGGCGAACATCAAGGTGACGTTGGATGGGATGCCGAAGATTTTGGACTTTGGGTTGGCGAAAGCGTTTGCCGTGGAGGACGGGGTTCCCAAAGATTCCTCGAGCTCGCCGACTCTGACGAAAGGCACCAGGCTCGGTGTCATCGTGGGAACCGCGGCGTATATGAGCCCCGAGCAAGCTCGCGGCAAAGCTGTGGACAAGAGGACCGACATCTGGGCATTCGGATGTGTGCTCTTCGAGATGTTGACGGGGAAGCGGGTTTTCGAGGCGCAGGAAGTTTCCGACATTCTAGCGCTCGTCCTCACGAAAGAGCCCGACTGGCAAGCACTCTCTCGCAGAGCGCCGAAGCCCGTCCGGAAGCTCCTACGCCGGTGTCTGGAGAAGGATCAGAAGAGAAGGCTCCGGGACATCGGAGAGGCGAGGATTCTTCTCGATGATCCCGAGGCCGGCGCTCCCGTGGCGGAGGAGACGCGCCCGCTTCCGGGCACGGAAGGCGCCTGGTTTCCGTTCTGGTCGCCAGATGGGAGTTTCATCGGGTTCCAGACACCGGGTCAGCTCAAGAAAATCCCGGTATCGGGTGGTCCCGCTCAGATTGTTTGTGACGTGCGCGGCCGCGGCGGGGCTGCGTGGAGCCCGTCTGGCGTCATCGTTTTCGCGCAACGAGGTGAGGGCTTGTTCCAGGTGCCCGCGTCTGGCGGCATCCCCACGCTCTTGACCACCCTCGAGTCCTCTCGGAGCGAAACGACGCACCAGTGGCCTCAGTTCCTCACGGACGGCCGACACTTTCTCTATTTTGCCGAGAGTCTCGAAGACGAGCATCGTGGGATTTACGTCGCGTCGCTCGATTCCGAAGAGCCGAGATTCGTGCTGCAGACCGAAGTGCAAGCCACCTACGCAGCCTCGGGCTATCTCCTCTTCCTGCAAGAGGCGACATTGATGGCCCAACGCTTCGATGACGAACGGCTGGAGCTCACGGCTGAGCCGTTCCGTATCGCCGAAGATGTTACCGCCAATCCATCGTCCAACCGGGCGAGCGTTTCCGTATCGGAAACGGGTGTTATGGCTTTCCGAACCGGTGGGCTCGGGGGCATGCCCATGGGCCAGCTCGTTTGGCACGATCGCGAGGGCCGACAGATCGGAACGGTCGGGGAGCCTAGCCCTCTGAGAGGTCTATCTCTCTCCCGACGAGGCGAAGGTTGTCGTGTCGAGGCAAGATTCTCAAATAGGAACGAACGATATTTGGTTGTGGATCTGGAGGGTCGCACTGAAACACGACTCATGTTCGATCCGTCGGACGACACGAATCCTCACTGGTCGCCTGACGGAAGTCAAATCGCCTTTGCGTCGAACCGCCGAGGAACGTTCGATCTGTACACCAAAGCGGCCAATGGCGCCGGTGAAGCCGCGCTTCTGCTGGAGTCGAGCGACCGTATTTATCCATCCGGTTGGTCGGCGGATGGACAGTTTCTGCTCGTCTCGCACGATCTCGCGTTTAGCGGTGGTATAGACAACAACCTGTCCGTACTCTCGATCACGGACGACGCCCAATCCAGTTTTCTACTCGACACCGAGGCCAGTTTATCCGGAGGTCGTCTGTCTCCTGACGGGCGTTGGTTGACGTACACCGCGAACCCCTTTGGGGGAGCAGAAGTGTATGTCCAGCCGTTTCCTAGATTGGAAGGTCGCTACCTCGTTTCCACAGATGGCGGTTCCGAGCCCTTGTGGCGGGGAGATGGAAAGGAGCTCTTTTATCTCGATTCCAAGAACAATCTCGTGGCGGTGGCAGTGGAAACAGAGCCTGCATTCCGAGTCGTCGCCTCTCGCACGCTATTCAACCCTCCTCGCATTTTCGGCTTCACGAATCGCTATGTAACGACGCGTGACGGTCAGCGTTTTCTTTTCCTAGTGCTGGCCGACACACCCAGCGACGATCCCATCACCGTCATCGTGAACTGGACCGCCGAGCTCGGTAACTGAGTTCGCGCATCTCACTGTACGTAACCGAGGCTGCGAAGCCGCTCGAGCTCCTCGCCACTAATCCCTTGTGTGAGCTCCGCATCCGTGGGCAAAGCTTGTGCGGCGACCCAAAGCCGCCAGGACTCGAGGTGTCCGGCGAGCTCTTCGACTTTGTCGGGATGCTCGTCGGCAACGTCGACGCGGCTCCACGGGTCGTTCGCGTGATCGAAGAGCTCGAACTCCGGGTGTCCGGACGGTCGCTCGGTATTGTGGACGAGCTTCCAGCCGTCCCAAACGATAGCCGTGCTGTTGGAAGTTCCGTCGAAAGTGAGCTTCGGATTCGCTCGGAGATGATCGGACGGCGGCGCCATCCCTCTGGCCTGTTGGAAGCTTCCGCGGCGAGGAGCGGAACGAGACTCTGTCCTTGCATCGTGTCTGGAATCTCCAGTCCACTCAGCTGGATGAGCGTTGGCGCGAGATCGATCGACTGAACGGTATCTTCGATCGTCTTTCCCGACGGCACGCGCCCCGGCCCCCACAGAACCAAAAGTACGTTGGTGCTCTCGCCATAAAGGTTGTTCCCGTTGAAATGCATTCCGTGGTCGAGAAACTCCTCGCCGTGGTCGCTGATGAACGCCACAACGGTCTGCTCCGACAGACCCAGCTCTTCCAGTTTCGCGAAGACCCGGGCGAGCTCCGCGTCCATGGCGCGAATGGATCCGTCGTACCAGTCGAGCTCCCGCCGAACGAAACGCTTGTCGTCGATTCCCGCCTGCGCCAGCTCCTCGGCCGTCGCCAACGCCAAGCGCCTGCGGATGCCTGCCTGGATGAGCGGCCGCACCTTCTCCATTTCGCTGTAGTGCTCGTCCTTCCAGGCGGGATCCGCCCATTCCGTATTGAAGGGTGCATAGGTCTCGAAAGGAGGGTGGGGATCGAGAAAATGCAAGAAAACGAAAAAGGGCGCGTCACGGTGCAGCTCGATCCACGGAAGAAGACGGTCGACGTAAGTTTGCGCGTTCTTGCTGCGAGCCCGGCCTTCCGGGAACACGATCGAGCCGGGCTCGTGGGACTTCGACACCTTGATGCAAATTGGTGAGCTTGCCCGTAAAGCCGTTGCCCGCCGAGGCCCAGGTGGCATAGCCCGCTTCGCGATAGACCTCGGCGATCGTCACCGCGGCGCTCGGAAGACGATCGGGTACGTTCACGATCCCCGTGGCGCTCTGGTACCGGGACGAAAGGTTCGACGGGACCGACGCCTTCGTCCAGTCCGCTTGCGACTGATCGTCGAGAAAGAGCGTCCCCCCCTCCGCCATCCGCGTCAGGTTCGGAGCCGTGGGCCGGTCATACCCGTAGGTGTCGAGGTGGTCGCGGCGCAGCGAGTCGCATAGGATAAAAATAACCCCTTGGGGTGGATCCACGTTCTCAGCATGCGAAGGGATAGCGCCGCGATGGCGCACCGCGGGCGCTCCCCAGAAACCGAGAGCGCCGGGCGTTTCGGACTCGACGGAAAGCGCCAGCGTCACGCTCTCTCCCGCAAAAGCGCTGAGGTCAACGGGCGCCACTTCCCACGCGTGCGGGTTCGTCATTTCACGCTCTTCCAGAACCTGTTCTTCCCCGCCCGGTCTCGCAACCGCCACGCGGAAGCGGACAGGCGACTCCACGATCTTCCGACCGCGAGATCCAGCCACGGTTTGTCCGGAAGCGTCAGGTCGAAACGCGCCGTCTCGGACGCACGCGTGACGATCGTTTCACGGTAAATCTCGGAAAGCCCCTGCCAGCTCACGCCTGACGGTATGTTCGCAAGAAACTCTCGGCGAAAGATCAGCCGCACGGATTCGATCTCGAACTCCGCGCCGGCCTCATCCGTCGGGCGCAACACCAGGTGGCGAATGGAGGACGAAGGTAGGGAGCGGCCCGGAGTGACCGTATAGGTCTGCGTTTCGTCGGACGGAAGTATCGGGCTCGTCGCCGTCCAGTTGCCTCGGCGTGCGTTCCGGTCCAAGTTTTCGAGGTCGAGATCCTCTGCGCTCTCGACACTTATCGAGAGGTTAGCACCACTGGAAGCTCGAGTCGTACTTCGATCGCATGTAGGGTGTCGGGGTCGTCGAGTCCCTCGGTTCTCTCGACATGAAGCAGCGGCAGCTCGGTCTCGGCACGACCGCTGAGGCGCTCGTCGCGTACGTCCAGGCCGGTGACGCCGGACAACGCCGTCCAGCCGTTGTTTCCACCATCGAAGCGCCACTCGGTTCGCCCTGGCGATGGCCGGGCGTCGAAGCTCCCCTCGACGTTGGCGGTATCGAAGACGTCGACGAGGCGTATCACGGAGGGCGCGTCTGTCGAGCGGGAGCAGGCGGCCAGAAGAAGGAGTGTCAGGCCCGAGAGCCAGCGGAACATCGGTCACCTCCAGATGCGTTACGGCGTCGTACTATACATGATGGCGACGATTGTACGTCAAGGGGTCCGGTGACGGGGCGGGGCGGACGCGGGAAAAAAATCAAGATTTTTCTTGACAGCTTTTTGGAGGCAAGGTGAAAGAACGCGCAGACGCGATCGTGGATGCACGTGTGACGCGTTGGAATCGCGAATAGAGAAGCAGCTCCACAAAAAGAGTCTTTCGACGTCATCCTGGTTCATGGTCGCCCACTCTGCGCTACCTCACGACGTCAAAAAAGTCGGTGCTATAAAGAATCATGGCGGACAAATTCAAGTTCGATTCGATCTCAGACGATGTTTTACTTCGACGGCTGTCGGAGATCCTGAAAGAGTCACGGCGCGTCGAGGTCCAGCTCGTCGCACATATTGGCGAAGTGGATCGGCGTCGGTTGTATGCCGATAAAGCGGCGCGGTCGATGTTTGTTTATTGCACCGAGACGCTACATCTCTCGGAGGCGGAGGCTTATCTGCGTATCGGCGTCGCACGCGCCTCTCGGAAACATCCAGAACTTCTGCCGATGCTCAAGGACGGACGGCTTCACTTGAGCGGTATCGCCAAGCTCGCGCCGGTTCTTACCGAAGCGAATTACGATGCGCTCTTGGCGCGGGCGGAGCATAAGAGTAAGCGTAAGATCGAGGAGTTGGTTGCCGAGATTGCGCCTAAACCTGACGTCCCTTCGACGATGCGCAAGCTGCCCGCACCACGTGAGCCAGCCAAGCCGGCGCCGGTCGCCGAGCTCCGTCCGGACGTAGTTGAAGCTCCGGCTCCGCCCGCGCCGCGTCCAGCGCCGGTGAGACCGGCGGTGGTAGAGCCGCTCGCTCCATCTCGCTACGGTGTCCACTTCACAGCCAGTGCTGAGCTCCACGAGAAGCTCGAGCGTCTGAGTGCGCTCATGCCTGGTGCCGATCTGGCCTCGGTCGTGGAGGCCGCAGTGACAGAGAAGCTCGAGCGGCTCGAAGCCAAGCGCTTTGGCAAGACGAAAAACCCCCGGAAGAGCATCGAGCAAGCGGACACGTCGCCGGGCTCACGCTATATTTCTGCACCGGTAAAGCGCTTCGTGTTCGATCGTGATGAGGGGCAGTGCACCTTTGTCGACCAGGGCGCGCGACGTTGCACCGCGCGGGAAGGCCTCAAGTACCACCACCACGATCCCTATGGCCGCGGAGGTGACCGCGGTGCAGACAATATCTCTCTCATGAGCTCAACGCACAACGCTCTGATGGCCGAGCGTGACCTCGGTAAGGACGTGATGGACCAGTATCGTCGCTCGGACGATCGGGTATCCGAACCTGTTCTCTTTTACTCCGTCCGGGCGGAGTATTCGTCGACCTCGCCCAAGTTCATGCCAGCCGGTGAGCTCGGCGCCCGCAGCGTGGGACACGAGGCGCGTCGCGTTCGCCACGCCGCCCGTCGAAGAACATCCTGATGAGGCCACTCGCAATGGAAGAGCTCGGCAGCGAGCACGAAGAGCGGGTTCGATAGCAGTGTGTGGTGGGCAGGGCGCGCGTCAAGGCGGCGCTACCTCCATAGAGACGTCCGCTTCCGGTGAGCCTCGCTGCGCGAACCAACACGTGCCTTCGTTGACCATATCGAGTCGGACGATGTAGCTCCCGGGCTCACTTGGCGCGCGGAGGGAGAGCTCGACGGACCTTCGGTCGCCTTTCTCGATATCGCGTGGCAGCTCCGCTCTTCCGTAGTCGTGGTCGAGCATCTCGTGCCCATTCAAAAGATGGGCGCCGAGCCGTACATAGCCGCGTCCGCGCCGCCCTTCTCGCAGCCAGACGGTTTCTGCTTGGTTCGTCACCCGGACGCCGAGGCGGAGCTCTTGGCCTGCAGCAACCGACAAGCGCGTCACATCGGGTTGGATCTTGGCGTGGTGCGTCCGTGGATTGAGCGACGTCACCGAGTACGGTCCTTTGCGGAACACTCCAATGGGCCCCATGAGCACGGTCTTTCGAATGAAGTCCGCCGGAACGATCCAGGAGCTCCCACGAAGGAAGCTGCGCATGCGGTCCATGGGCACGGTAAGGAGCTCTGGGTCGAGTGCTCCGAGCGCGAGCTCGAGTCCTTGAAAGCCCGCGGCCATGGCGCTTCGATAGAACTGCTCGAGGTCGAGGTCTTGCTCCAGGATTCCGTGCTCGATCTCCATGAGCGAGTCTTCCATCGCGGCGTGTCCGGCGCCGGGCTCGGCGAAACCGAAGCGGCCTTGGGGTGACAGCACACGGTGGAACTCGCGCAGTATCTCCATCGGGTTCGGAAAATGATGGAAAGCGTCGTAGACGACCACGAAGTCGAGTTCATTATCTTCCAGATCGATAGCAGAGCCCGAATAGATTTCGAAGCGCAGGTGCGAGCGCGCCTGCTCGCTGAGCTCGCGCTCGGCGGCCTCGCGGGCGATGTCGAGCGCCGCGGGAGCTATGTCCATCGCCACCACCTCGGCGCCGGCGCGCGCGAGCATGGTCGAGGTCCACCCGCTCCCGCATCCGAAATCGAGCACTTTGTCTCCCGGCCGGATAGCAAGCGTCGACAGCAGATGGCCGAAACGCTCCAGGTTCTTCCCTACCGTCTCCGGATGCGAGAACGGTCGGTTGAGCCAGAACTCACGGTTTTCCGCGTGCTCGTAGTACTTTTCCGAGTTGACGTTGATGGTCGTCGTCTCGTCCTCGGGGCGGTCGGTGAAGATCTCCGGTGTCGCCGCGAAGAGCGACCCGAGTGGACGAAAGTGTCCGGCGCGAAATTTCGCGAGCTTTCGCCGGGCGACCACGTAGGTCTTCACTCCGGGCAGAAGCTTTGCGAGCGTTCGTTTGAAATCGGCCAACGCCCCAACCGCTTGGCTATGGCTCCCGGATGCTGGCGCCCGCAAGCTGGGCGATCGCAGCGAGCGTCGTCTGACCGGCATTGAGACCGAGACGAAAGTCCTTATCCGAGAACGTCGAGTATCGATCCGTAACTTGATGCCAGTGCGGATCCCAGCCGGCGCCGACATGGGCACCGCGCTCGTTCTCACGCATGCTGATCGATGGCACGATGTTCATGAACGGCGTCGAGTCGGTGTTCGTCATGTGCGGACCGACGGTCGCAGGATAGTCCGTCGCATAGGCGTCGCTCGCGGCCTTGAAGAAGAACGCCAGATCGCGCGCTTCATCTGCAAGCTCGGCGATCGATTGGTACTCGACATTCACGTCCGCCTCCGGACGCTGGTCGCGGCTCACGGTCCCGTCCGCTCTCGGTGCGCCGTGGTCGAAGAGCATCATGTCGTGCTGCACCATGCCGAGCCAACGCGGCTCAGGGTAGAGTCCCGAGCCCGGGGGGTCTTCTTTCCCTTGCAGCGCCTCGCGCTGCTCGACATAAGCGCGCGCACCGTTGAGCCCCGTCTCTTCGTTGTTACAGAGCGCGAAGCGGACCGAGCGCTCGGTCTCGACATCCGGCGCGTTGAAGATGCGCGCGAGCTCCATGACGAGCGCGGTGCCCGAGCCGTCGTCATTCGCCGCTTCACCCCAACCGTGGCCATCCATGTGGGCGCCGATGATGTACATCTCGTCATGACGAGTCGTTCCGATCTTGGTGCAATAGACCTCTTGGCGCGGACCATTTGTCGCCGGCTCGCGGTTGAGCTCGCGGAGCGCTTCGTCCTCCTGCGCCATCGCGTCGTTGTTTACGCCGGTGCGGCCGCGATAGCCGAAGATCGAGCTCCCGCCCGGCCCAGAGCCGTTGCGTCCGATGCGGCCTCCGGTGGGGGTGCCTTCTGTCGGGTTGAGCTCGCGTGCCGGTCGGCGCCTTCGCGTGCGCGGCTCCGGGTCGAAAACATAGTCGATGCGCGCCGTTGTCGTGCAGCCCACGGCTTTGAGCTGCGCCTCGATCCAGTCGATGGCGTCGCGGTTGCGCTTCGTGCCTAGGCGGCGGTCGCCGAACTGCGTCAGGCCTTTGAGCGTTGCCTTGTACTGCTCTAGCAGCCCGTTGAAAAAGTCGTATCCGGTCGCGATATTTCTCTGAAGACTCATTCGATGGCGATGTAAAATTGCATCGCATGTCGATGAAGAAGAAAAAGAAAAGTTGCCAAGAGACTTTATGGATTCCACACGATGCGGTTGCGTCGAGTCCTGGTCATCCTTTTTATGAGGAACTCGAGCGGGTACTTCGAGAGGAAGAGTTTGACTCGTTTGTGGAGTCGAAATGCTCGCCGTATTACGCGAAGAAGCAAGGTCGGCCGAGCATACCGCCGGGTGTGTATTTTCGAATGCTGTTGATCGGCTACTTTGAGCGCATCGATTCAGAGCGCGGGATCTGCTGGCGGTGTTCGGACTCACTGTCTTTGCGCCAGTTTCTTGGCCTTGGAATGGAAGAGCGAACGCCGGACCATTCGTCGCTGTCTCGGATACGGAATCGACTTCCGCTGGAAGTTCACGAATCTGTATTTGGATGGGTGCTAGAAGTTCTAGCGTCGAGAGGGATGATAGATGGCAAGACACTGGGTGTGGACGCGACGACGCTGGAAGCGAATGCGGCGCTTCGGTCAATCGTTCGTCGAGACACGGGGGAAAGCTACGAATCGTATTTGAAGGAGCTTGCGCGCAAGAGTGGTATCGAAGAGCCGAGCCGAGCGGACATTGCAAAGTTGGACAAGAAGCGGCCAAAGAAAGGGTCGAACAAGGAGTGGGTGAATCCGAACGAGCCGGATGCGGAGATCATGAAAATGAAGAGCGGGGGCACGGATATGGCGCACAAAGCCGAGCATGCTGTGGACATGAGCGGGGAAGGTGCGGTAATTGCCGTGACGCTTCACGGAGGCGCGAAGGGTGACACAAAGAGCCTACCGGATACGCTGGAAAAAGCGCAGTCAAATCTGCAAGAGCTCGCGAACAACGCGGAATGTTGTGAACGAATACATGAAGACGCGGGTCGCGAAGTGGTCGGGGACAAGGGCTATCACGGCAACGACATCCTGGTTGAGCTGGTCGAACAAGAATACCGGAGCTACATTTCGGAGCCAGAGCGAGGTGGCCGCAAATGGAAGGACAAACAGGCCGAGCAAGCCGCCACCTACGCGAACCGACGTCGCATTCGCGGGACTCGAGGTAAGCGATTAATACGCCGTCGCGGCGAGTTACTCGAACGACCTTTCGCGCACTACCTCGAAGCGGGAGGCATGCGACGAACGCATTTGCGAAGACACGAAAATATACTCAAGCGCCTCCTCACGCACGTGGCCGGATTCAATCTCGGGATTCTGATGCGCAATCTCATCGGCAAGGCCACGCCGAAGGAATACGCGGAGCTCAACGCCAGTCTGATCGCTGCTTTATTGCGCTTCGTCTCGACCATAGGCGCACGTTTTGCCCCGCTGCAATCCATCGGGCGTCTCAACTTGGCCGTTCCGCCGAATCACATCTTCCTTGAACTTGCCCACCAAACTTTCTCCGTGAGCAGAATCTGGACTTTTTCACCGGGCTGCTAGGTCCAGACGGGATACGAGAGTCCGCACGTCTTCGTTTTCGGCCGCTTCTTCCTGGCCGGGAAGCATCCCGGCACTCAGACCCAGTGCTAAGCTCGACGCCACGAGAATCTTGAATCGCATGATGGCTCCTCTCCAATCAAAGAGCTGCATTATAGCCGGCTTCGGCTAAGAAACTTCGGCCATTTCAATGAGCCGCTGCATCGTCTCGGCGGTGAGATTGCCACCAGTGACCACGGCGACCGTGGTCAACGAGGTATCGACCTTGCCCGCAAGAAACGCCGCCGTAGCGACCACGCCGGCCGGCTCGCCGACAATCTTGGCGCGGTCACGAAGAGTGCAAAAGGCGTTGGCGATATCCTGCTCGCGGATCAGAACAATCTCGTCGAGATAGCGCTTCAGATGAAGGAAAGGGAACGCGCCTGGACGGACAGCCGAAAGTCCATCCGCGATCGAATCCCAATAATTGATCGTCGTCGGGGCTCCGCTCTCGAGCGACACATAGGCAGCGTTGGCGCGCTCGGGTTGCACGCCGATAACCTTGACGTCGGGACGCCTTTCCTTCACGGCGGTGGCAATTCCCGCCGCGCAGCCGCCGGACGAGACAGGAACGAGGACCTGTTGCACATCCGGAAAATCCTCGACGATCTCGAGTCCGATGGTGCCGTGACCGGCGGTTAACGGCGGCTCTTCCCAAGTGTCGATGGCGGTCATCCCGCGCTCGACGGCCAGCCGCTCCACACACGGCTGGCGTTCGAGAGCATCCGTGCCGCAAAAATGGACCTCACCGCCATGGCCTTCTGTTGCCCGGACCTTGTAGGCGCTCGCATGGTCCAGCATGACGACGGTGATGGGCACACCCATTGTGCGCCCCGCATAAGCGAAAGCCTGGGCAAAATTCCCTGAGGATGAAAGGACAACGCCTTTGTTGCAGGCAGCCTCGGGCAAGGCGTTGAGCATGGTGAACGCCGCCCGGACCTTGTAGGCGCCGGTTACTTGAAGGTTCTCGCACTTGAGGAAGCACCGCTCGTTCCCAATCTCCGCGGACTCGCGCCCGAGCGGAAGGATTGGCGTTCGGCGGATGTCCGCCGGGAGCGCGGCGTGCGCGGCCTCGATATCTTTTGGGTGCGGCTCTTTTGGAACGGTGAGTTTGGCATGTCTCATAGTGGTAAGGGCTCATCTCACTTGACGCGCTTGAGGTGGCGGCCTTTGACGGGGACGACCTTGCCGTCGGCGTAGCGCGAGGCGTGGTTGCGCTCGTACTCGCACTGCTCGTGGAAGCGCCAGTACTCATCGAAGTCTCCGCTGGAGCGGAGAGCGCGAAGCCGCAGCACGGCTTCGGCGCCAGCGAGGGACCAACGCGCTCCGGTGAGGTCCATGCGGTCCGAGACCAGGTGGCGGCAGGCGCCTTCGATCACGCCGGTAGCGATCGGGAATCCAGCGGCGAGGCACTCGTCGTAGTGCAGATAAGAGGCGTGATTGAGCAGATAGTCAGCACACTGATCCACATTCTCCCGATTGTCGGGCGTCAGCTTTCGTCGGGTGGCGCTACGTCTTATCCCCGCCGCCACCAGGCAGGCCTCACCGCGCAGGATGCGAAGCAACCGCTCTTGGACCCACACTTGGCGGGCGGGCTCGGTCTCCTCGTAGAAGCCTAGCGAAGCCTTCCACACGTACTCACAGACATGGATGAAGTCGAGCACGATGGTGAGCTCGACATGGTGCTGGCCAGCCAGCTTGTGCAGGATCTTCAGTTGGGTGGCGTTGCCGTCGACCAAGGCGACCCAACTCTTGCGGTGTGAGGGATCTCGTCGTTCGGCTTCCGCGAACGCCTCTTCGAGAACCTCCTCGGGCTCTTTGGCTAGGCTCGCCCAGACACGCTTGTCTTGGGGGCGAGGCCGTTTGTCTTTCTCTCGCTCGTCGCTTGGTGCCAGCACACGAACCACGTCTTCTGGTTGGCGCACGAAGGGCTCCACCGTATAAACGGCCGCGACCGTGGCCATCCGCTTTCGGTTCCGCTTCTCTCCCTTGGTCAGCCGCTTGCCTAGTCGCCGCGAGCCTTTCTCGGCCGCCTTCCTGGTGGCTTCACGCAGGTCTTTGCGTAGCATCACAACGCCCTTGCCGTCCGCCGTGATCGCCAGCACCGAGGCGCTGCGATCGCCTGCCGGTGGAGCGCGCTGCCCATAGAAGGCGTCGAAGTCCTCTGCCGCACGACCCGCCAGCTCCTCCACTTGGCGCTTTCCAACCTTCGCCCCAGTGTGGCGGCCAAGGCTCGCCACCGCCTCGTCGAACGCTCCCTTTGACACCTCTACTGCCGCCGTCCGCCTCAGCTCGAACGAGTAACGCTCACGGGGGAGGTTCAGCTCGGCATCCAACGGATGCAGGCTATCTGCACCTTCGGCTCCATAACCGAAACGTTTGACACGGATTTCCCCGAAGATCGTCGTCAGGCCGCGCTCGTGGATTCGCTCCTGGTCCCTTTCCACTCCATCCGCACCTCGGACCGGAGCCGCCGCCTCGCCGGGACCGCGCGAGTCGACATGGGCCTGGAACAACTTACGCGAAAGCTCGTAGCTCCTCTCGCGCACCAGCTTCTCCACGTCGCTGTGGCTCATCTGCCTCGATTCGGCAGAACGTAGAAACGCGATGATCGACTCGAGATCGTCCCTCGACATCCCGAACGTCTCTTCGCACAGTTCGAACGCAGAAAGTGCCATCTCTCAGCTCTCCCGCAACACCCGGCGAGGGTCCTTCACCAGAGGCAAGACCAGCACCGTTTTCGAGCTTGCGCCGTGACGACGGTGCTCGCGGTCCATCCGCCCCCGCCCCGTCGTCACTCCAAGCTCGATCCAGTTCGCAGCCCGGTAGCAGGTGCCGCGGTAGCGGCTGTGATCCACCAAGGTCTCCAACAGCAAGGGCTCCACCCCATAGCGGCTGTGCCACTCGCATGGAAGCTGTCGCGCCATCAGGGATAGCACCCTGCTCGCGAGGTTTTGCACCCGCACCCAGGGAAGGATCAGAAAGCGGCTGTTGTTAACCACTCGCTGCAGGTTCCGCCCGCGCGTGGCATCGTCCCATCCAATCCACAAATCTCGTGCCGCCATCCTCCACGCCGGACTCGACAACTGCACACAGCCCACCACCCGTGCCGGCGCCGATGCGTACACCAGATAGCGCAGATGAGCGCCAAAGGGAACCGCGTGGCCCAAGTAGTGATGCCGGTCCACCAGCTCCCGGAACAAAAGACGCTGCTCGTCACTCCGCACCACTTCCAACACCACAGGCTGAATCTCGCTCAGCTCCCCCTCCAACGGCTCAGACGGCTCGCCACGCTCGGTTTGCGGTATTCGGGTTCGTGTCCCGACCGGCTTACCCGGGCGTTTGTCCGGAAGCTCCAGGCGACCTTCGCCTTCCAGCCGCTCGAGAAACTCCCGGCACTCCCGCGCTTTCAACTTTCCGGTCGGCCTCTTCCAATCCAGCAACTCGCACACCGTTCGCGCCAGTTCCATCCGGCTCAGACCGCCACAGCTCTCGACCAATTCCTGGATCAAGCTCAGCTCCGATGAACTGAATCGCCTGCCGCTGAAATTCGCTCCGCTCGTACCCATTTCCCTACTTGCCACAACTACCGTAGCGAACGCCGGGACGAATGTCCAGCAAAAAGTGACACCGCTCAGGGTCCACAATCAGAGTAAATTCCGTTATCCTCTGACCAACCTCACGACGAGTGACCGTTGGACGGTTAGATCACTGAGAAAATGGGCGATTCTCGCGGTTCCAAAAGAGCCACACCCATATCTTTTAGCTCGGTTAGAGTGGTCATCTAAGTTCAGAAGCTTATCAAAATCCTCCCGGTTACTACGCATGGGCCATACGTCATTTCGACGTAATGACCGGAATTCGTCTACAATCCCCTCGACGATAAAGAACATCGAAACATAGGAGCTCGTAAATGAAAATTACTCGACACGCTGTCTGCGTAGGTTTGCTGTTGTTCAGCGCCGTTTCAGCTGCTCAGGACAAACCAAATATCCTCATTATCTGGGGTGACGATATCGGCTGGAACAACGTCGGTGCCTACAATCGCGGCATGATGGCCTACGACACCCCGAACATCGACAGCATCGCTAATGACGGCATGATGTTCACGGATGCCTATGGGCAGAACAGTTGTACGGCCGGAAGGTCCGCTTTCATCACAGGCCAGAGCCCGTTTCGAACAGGCCTCTTGAAGGTAGGCTTGCCTGGCGCAGCAGAAGGATTGCAACCAGAGGACGCGACAATCGCGGAACTACTCAAGCCAATCGGTTATGCAACAGGCCAGTTCGGCAAGAATCATCTTGGTGATCTCGACGAGCATCTACCCAGCAATCACGGATTTGATGAGTTTTTTGGAAACCTGTACCACCTGAATGCCGAAGACGAACCGGAGAATGAAGATTACCCGTCGGATCCTGCCTTCGCCGAGAGATTCGGGCCCCGAGGCGTCATTCATTCCCTGGCAGATGGCATGATCGAGGACACCGGCCCGCTGAACATGAAGCGCATGGAGACGATTGATGAAGAAGTCACCGAGCGTGCGCTTGGTTTCATAGACAAGGCACATGCAGAGGGCAAGCCATTTTTCGTTTGGTACAACACCACCCGCATGCATGTATGGACGCGTTTGAAAGCTGCATCCATAGGCGTTACCGGACAAGGAATCTACGCGGACGGCATGGCAGAGCACGATGGCATGGTTGGTGAACTGCTAGCCAAGTTGGACGAGCTCGGCATTGCGGACAACACCATCGTCATGTATTCCACCGACAATGGCGCTGAGACCTTCACCTGGCCTGATGGCGGCACGACACCTTTCCGTGGTGAGAAGAACACCACCTGGGAAGGCGGTTTTCGTGTCCCGATGATGGTGAAGTGGCCAGGCAAGATCGATCCCGGCCAGGTTTCCAACGAGATCATCTCGATGGAAGACTGGATGCCGACGCTGCTCGCTGCAGCCGGCGATTCAGACATCAAGAACAAGCTACTCCAGGGTCATAATGCCGGCGGAAAGACTTTCAAGGTCCACCTCGACGGCTACAACATGTTGCCGTATTTCACGGGTGAGGCAGAAGAGGGTCCGCGAAGAGAGATGTATTACTTCACCGACGACGGCCAACTTTCGGCATTGCGTTATGGGCAATGGAAAGTGATGTTCACCGAGCACGCGGCCACGGCATGGAAGTCTGGCAGGAGCCCTATGTGACGCTGCGCTTTCCGAAGCTGTTCAATCTGCGCCGCGATCCTTTCGAGCGCGCCGACTCCGAGTCCGGGGCTTATGAAACATGGCGCTTCGAGCGGATATATCTGCTCACGCCCGCGGCAGCCTTTGTGGGTCAATTTATCGCCACCTTTAGAGAGTTCCCACCACGGCAAAAACCAGGCAGTTTCAACCTGGACCGCGTGCTCGAATCCCTTCAGAAAGAGTCCAGCGGAGCGAACTGAGATTTACGCATGCATCGCGCTCTCATATTTCTCGCGGCGATTGCCCTGACCCATGGCGCCTCCGGCGCGGGCGGCAACAAGCTCATCCGGGTCTTGGAATCTGGCCAAGTTGCCTTCGGTTCCTTCGTTCGAGAAAAGACGCCCGCAGGGGCGCGCGAGCTCGGCGCCGACGCCAAGCTGGATTTTCTCTTCTATGACATGGAGCGGGGCGCGTTCGACATCCCGACGCTCGAAACATTCTTGAAAGCCCTCCGCGCCGACGCCGGCACTGGTGAGGACGCGCACACGGTCTTCGTGCGCATCCCGCCGATGCATAACGACCCGACAGCGGCCAAAGAACGGATCGAAGCGCTCATCGAAGCGGGGGCGGACGGCGTTGCGCTTCCTCACATCATGAACGCGGGAGAAGCCGCCCAAACGGTGGAGTGGATCGAAGCCGCGACCGATCGCATGTGGCCGGGCAATCCCGAGGGAGACTTCTTGTCCTTCATGATGATCGAGGACCAAGACTCGGTGGATCACGCCGAAGAAATTATCCGCACCGAACGCGTGAGTATTTTCTCGCCTGGCCCGGGAAGCCTTCGAGGCGCCTATGGCGGCGACATGGACGCCGTGCAGGCGGCAGTCGCGAAAGTGCTTGCGGGGTGCAAAGCCGCTTCCGTTCCGTGCGCGAATACGGCGCGGGAGAGTGATGTCGTCGCCAAAGTCGAGGCGGGTTTTCGTCTGCTCATCGTTCAGGGAGAAGCGCTCGAGATGGGGCGCAACGCGGCACGCCGCTAACGCTAACTACATCACGCCGAGCTGCTTCAACAACGAGAGCATGTCGAAGTAGTGGCGGCTCCGTTTGTGCTTCGGCCCATCGAATTCCATCACCCAACTCGACCGCGTGGTCTGAGCCAGCTAAGGAAGTAAAGCCGGACGGTGCCGTTTCAGGGCGAGCGTTCCTTCGGGTAGGATTGGGAATCGAGGAGCCCAGGATGAAAGCTGCGTGGTACGAAAAACAAGGACCCGCCGCCGAGGTGCTCGTTGTTGGGGAGATGCCTGATCCCGAACCCGGGCCCGGCGAGGTGCGCATCCGTATTGCCGCGTCTGGCATCAACCCCGGCGAGGTCACGAAGCGCCAGGACAGCTTTGGCGTTGGGATGCCTCATCCCAGGGTCATTCCCGGAAGCGATGGTGCGGGCACGATCGACAGAGTCGGCGAACGCGTCCCCGCGTCGCGTGTGGGAGAGCGGGTCTGGTGCTTCGGCGCGCAAAGCTACCGGCCTTTCGGGACGGCCGCTGAATATGTCGTGGTCCCTTCCGAGCAGGCGGTGCCACTGTCAGCGGCGGTGGAATTTCGAGCAGGGGGCGTGCCTCGGCATTCCCGGCATCACCGCCCATCGCGCTGTACATATAGCAGGGCCGGTCGATGGGCGCATCGTGCTCGTGCAAGGCGGAGCCGGTGCTGTCGGCTTGTGCGCCGTAGCGCTCGCCAAGCAAGCTTCTGCCCGCGTGATCGCAACCGTGCGCTCCGACCGCAATGAACGGCTAGTAGAGCGCGCCGGTGCGGACGACGTCGTGCGCACCGATGGGTTCGCCATCGACGAAGTGGTCGAATGCATCCGCACAATCGCGCCCGATGGCCTGCATCACATCGTGGAGGTCGCCTTTCACGCAAACATCGTCATCGACACGGAGCTCTTGGTTCAGGGGGGCTCGATCGCGACCTATGCTACCGGCCATCCGTCTCCACCCATCCCGTTTTGGCCGCTCATCTTCAAGAATGTCCAGTTATTCTTCCTCGGGAGCGACGACTTCCCGCTCGAAGCGAAAACGACCGCGGCGGCCGCGCTCAACGAAGCGCTTGCAGGGGGATGGCCCGGGTTCGAGATCGCCGAGCGGTTCCCGTTGAGCTCGATCGCTCTGGCCCACGATTTCGTGGAGAACCGGCCACGAGGCGGGCGGGCGGTGATAACGGCTTAATACGGCCGTCGGCTGAAGTGGCGACTTGCCTTGGGACCAAACGCTCGAGCTCTTCGAAGCAGTTGGTGACGACGTTGACGTAGAAACGCTCCGGCGCGTCTGTGTCCTCCAGTACGAGGAGTCTTCCGTCCTGTCAATCATCAGTCATTAGCCTCAGTCGCCACGATCCGAGTAGGATGTCATCCATGGAGCGGCGAACATTTCTGACAAAGGGGCTTTCGGCATGCGCCCTCATTCCTTTCGCTCGTGCCGCATCAACTCAAGTTCCCCCGTTCGAGCTCGACGAGGTGTCGCTCACTACACTCTCCTCGGGCATCGCGTCCGGCGAGTACACGTGCCGGTCGATCACCGAGATGTATCTCGAGCGCATCGAGGCCCTGAACCGGACGGGCCCACGGCTGCTCGCCGTTCTCGAAACGAACCCGGACGCGCTCGAGATCGCCGACGGGCTGGACAAAGAAACCCAGGAGGACCGGCGGCGCGGGCCGCTTCACGGGATTCCCCTGCTTTTGAAGGACAACATCGACACGGCCGACAAGATGACGACGACCGCCGGCTCGACCGCGCTCGAGGGCTCCATCCCGCCGCGCGACGCGTTCATCGCCGCGCGGCTGCGGGAGGCGGGTGCGGTCCTACTCGGCAAAGCCAACATGAGCGAATGGGCCGGCTGGAAGTCGTTCGCTCGAGGCACTCCCGGCTGGAGCGGACGCGGCTTCGACGGCGGCAAGGGCGGCTTCTGCCGAAATCCCTACGTGCTCGACCGGGTACCCGCCGGCTCGAGCGCCGGTTCGGGTGTCGGCGCGGCGGCGAGCCTCGCGGCGGCGGCAATCGGCACCGAAACCGATGGCTCGATTGTCGGGCCGTCGTATCGCAACAGTCTCGTTGGCATCAAGCCGACGATTGGACTCTTGAGCCGTGGCGGCGTCATCCCCATTGCACACAGCCAAGACAGCGCTGGCCCGATGGCCCGCTCGGTCAAGGACGCTGCTCTCATCCTAGGAGCGATGACGGGCGTAGACCCGCGGGACCCTTTGACCGCCCCGAGTGAGGGAAACTATCTCACCGAATACACGGCCGCGCTCGACCCGCGTGGTCTCCGTGGCGCGCGCATCGGCGTAGCCCGAGACTATGCCGGCTTCGACGACCGCGTCCGACAAGCTCTTCGAGGACGCTCTTTCAGTCATGAAGCGCCAAGGCGCGACCATCGTCGACGCCATAACCCTACCCGAGGAGCTCCGCTTCGGAAACGAGTACGAGATGGAAGTCCTGTACCACGAGTTCAAGGCGGACTTGAACGCCTATCTCGCATCCCTCGGGCCCACGGCTCCGATCCATTCGTTGAAAGAGCTCATCGCGTATAACGAAAGCCACGCCGATCTGGAGCTGTCCCTTTTCGGGCAGGAGATCTTGATCCAATCCGAAGAGCGCGGGCCCTTGACGGAGCCGAAATACATCGAGGCGCTTGCGACCAGTCACCGCTTGTCGCGGGACGAGGGCATCGACAAGGTGATGGACGCGGAGCGCCTCGACGCGATCGTCGCTCCGACAGGAGGCATCGCGGCGCTGCTGGATCCGCTAGGCGCTTCGAGAGGCGCAGGTGGCGGGTGCTCGACGCCGCCAGCGATGGCCGCTTATCCCAACATGACGGTGCCGATGGGATTTATCTCGGAGCTTCCGATCGGCCTTTCGCTCTTTGGTCGAGCGTGGAGCGAGTCGACGCTTTTGAAACTCGCCTACGCGTTCGAGCAGGCGACAGAGCACCGGAGGCCTCCGAAGTTTCTCGCGGCCGCTCCGATATGAACGTCGGGGCCCTCTACGGGGAGAGGCTCGGAGACACGATCGCCCGAGCGGCCAGCGGGGTCGGAGTGTCAACTGCGTCCGGGCGGAGTTTCCCGAAGCGACTGACGTCGACCAACTTTGTCCAGACCAACCCCGGCAAGCCCAGCGCAGCGCGACAAGCGGTCGCTATCGACGCGATGCAGACCTTGCGGACCGTTCAGGCCGGCGACTCGACCGCGATTCCGCTCACATTATTAATGTAGCGAGGCCACCCCACCGGGCAGTTCGTACAGCGTCCGGACTTCCTCCGCCGTCAGCGCGCGGTCGAAGAGCGCGAGCTCGTCGAAGAGGCCGACATAGTTCACGCCGAGGCGCACGGCGCCGCGGCTCATGTCCCACGTGAAAGGCTCTTCGACACCCGTCATCGTCTTCGCTTCAGCCTCTCCGTTGAGATAGAGATTCGCCGTGCCGGAGCTTCCGCCGAGACCAGAGAACGTAATCACGACGTGCGTCCACTCCCCTTTTGCGAATGGTGGCCCGTCGACCGCGATCACTCTCTCTAGAAAAAACGGAAAGTCGTTCGCCGAAAGATTCTCAGGGTTCCACACGTCGAGGTCCCCAAAGATCCCGAGGCGAAATTGCCGGGGGGCGTCTCGCGTGAAGTCGACCCAGACCGCCGCATCGTTATACGCGGAATCGGTGACTTGGATCGGATCGCAAAAGCCCGGCGCCAAATCCACGGCCGGGTCGAGACTCAGCCAGAAGGACACGGTCCCGGACCAGTTCGTCGCGGAGTGGGCGACGTTCTGATCCGCCTTGTAGAAAATCGCGTGCGTGTTCTTGGCCTTGAACTCGAGCGCGTCGCCAAAGCGCCCCGCACCAGCGGCGATAGCGACATCGGGATTGCCGATGCCGGCTCAGCTTCGTCCTGTGCGTCGTAGGACGGGGCGGTGTAGAGAAGCGCGTCGCCTGAAGCGAAGTCGGCATCCGCGCCGTGGTCGAACGATGCATGAAGGGTCACGGACGCCTTCAAAGGTGAAGGCTCGTCGGCGACCGTCGCGGCGACTTCCTCCGCGACGTCCTCTGGCTGGCAAGCAGCCGCGACCAAGACGAGCAAAGCGGCAAGCGTGTTACGAGTGCATGGGCTCACATTTACCTCCTGCCGGTGATTGTACCGTACCCGGCGCCGTGACTACTGACCACTGACCACTAAGCACTGAGCAATGTTAGAATGCCCCGCGAATTCCGAAAAGGACGACGCCATACAGGAGGACGACAATGCCAAAATACATGCTTCAAGCTTCGTACACCGCCGAAGGAACCAAAGGGCTCATCAAGGACGGCGGCCTCAAACGCCGGGAAGCCGCCAACGCGCTCGTCGAGAGTATGGGGGGCACAATGGAGAGCATGTAGTACGCGCTCGGCGAGGATGACGCTCTCATCATCGTCGATATGCCGGATCAGTCATCGGTCGTTGCGGTTTCGTTGGCCATCGGCGCGAGCGGGCTCGTGACCGGGAAGACGACGGCGCTCTTCAGCCCCGAAGAAATGGACGAAGCAACGAAGAAGACACCCGACTATCGAGGTCCGGGACAGTAACCCTCGGACATCCCTCTCTGCAACGGTAGCTTGGAGCACCGCCTCCGCAGGCGGAGCTCTGAGCAGGAGCCCTATTGATGAAGTCCGTGAAATCTCTGTTCACACTGATATCACTGCTGGCCCTTGTGGCGTCCGCACGGGTTGAAGACTATGGAAGCTGCGGCAATCTCTGGAAGTCCATGTCCGAAGAAGAGCGGCAGGAAGTCGACGCTCTCGCCGAACGCTTCAAAGTCATGATCGGCGATGCGCGCAGCGAGCTTCTAATGGTGAAGGAGACCATCCGCCACGCCGAAAGCCCGCGGCTTTCGCGAGTGGGACGCCGCCGGTCAAAGCTCCCGCCCAAGCCCCGGCGATAAGTTCTATGCGGTGAATCGCGATCGCAGCATGGTGCTCTGGGTCGTCGGCAAAGAACCCCTCGCCAACGGCATGCGGCTCGTAAACAGCCACATCGACTCGATCCGACTCGAGCTCAAACCGCACCCCCTGCGCGAGCAAAACGGCACCGTGACCCTCGACACGCTCGTACATGGAGGCCTCAAAGCCTATCAGTGGACGAACGTCCCCCTCGCAATGACCGGCCGTATCGATCTCAAGAACGGAGAAACGGTTTGGCTCGACTTGGGCATGAAACAAGACGACCCGATTCTTCTCATTCCGGACCTCGCACCCCACGTGGATCGCGACTACCGAGACCATACCCGCGCCGCCCCCGAGAGATGTCGGGCTCGATCGCGCGCTCGTGGGGGCGTTCGGACTCGACGATCGTCTGACGGCCATCGCAAGCCTGTTCGCGATGGAGAAGATAACAGCACCTACCCACACGGCGATGGCCTATATGGTGACCGACGAAGAAGTCGGAAGCCGTTGGAATATCAGCGTCTCCTCGGAGTGGTTCAGGAAGCTCGTCTCCGAGATGGTGCGCGCCGAGAAAGGCGCCGTCACGGAGCTCGACGTCATGGAGTGCTTCAGCAAGACGCACATGGTGACCGCCGATACGACAACCGCCACAAACCCGCTATGGCCGGCCCCTCAAGCAAAGGACAACGCTTCTCTCATGCATCACGGGCTCGTGGTCAAACTGTATGGACCGGGACGCAGCGCGAATAGCGAGTTCATGGCGCATTTGAGGCGCATCCTCGACGACGCCGATGTCGGCTGGCAAACCCATACGTATAAGGCCGGCTATGGCGGCGGAACCATCGCGAGCTACTTCGCTGGATGGAATATGGAGGTCACAGATTGAGGCGTCGGGATCTGGTTGATGCACTCGACCTACGACGTAGCCTCAAAAGCCGATATCTGGGCACTTTACGAAGGCTTCGGCGTTTTCTTCAATAGCTGATGTCACGAAGCGGCACCGCCGCCTTGTTTGAGCTGTTGAATGAGCGCGTCGATCTCTTGAATCTGGTTTGACAGATCGTCCATCGAGGACGACGCCTGCTCCATTCGGCTGGCGGATTTCTGCGCGATGCTACGGACTTCTTCGTTGGACTGAACGACGTGATCGAACGTCACCGATTGTTGTTCGGAGGCGGCCGCGATTTCCCGGATGTGGTTCGCGCTTCGTCCCACGGTCTCTCGAATCTCGACGAGGGCCGTGCCAGCTTTCTGAGACAAGACCATCGCTTCCTCGACGGCACGCGCGGTCATCTCCATTGTGTTCACGCTGTTGCGTGTTTCTGATTGAATCTCGGCCACCACCTCTTTCACCGAGCGCGTCGCGGTCGTCGTTTTCTCCGCAAGCTTGCGCACTTCCTCGGCAACGACGGTAAAGCCTCGCCCCGCCTCCCCCGCACGCGCCGCCTCGATCGAGGCATTGAGCGCCAGAAGGTTCGTCTGGTCGGCGATGTCCGAGATGATCGTCATAATATGCCCGATGCCTTCGGCATGCGTGCCCAGCTTACCCAATCCTTCAGTAGTAACTTCCGCGCTCAGCTGAAGTGCCTGGATGTCTTCCGCGATGGCGACGACTGCGGACTCGCCGCGCTCGGCTGTGCGATCGGCTTCTGCCGCCGTGTCGGCGGTGTTGCTGGCCGTTTTCGCAATGCTCGCCGCCGTCGCGTTGAGCTCGATCATAGCCGACGCCGTTTCCATTATCCGCGTGCGCTGTACTTCCGCGCCGCTCATGACACCGCCGACATCTCCTTTCAAGGCGTCGTTGATGCGCACCGACTTGTCCACAATCTCGCTCAAGACGCCAGCAGCTTCAGCCATACCCTGTGCGCGGGCCTCTTCGGATGCCTCTCGGGCCACCTTCGCTTCCTCCGCGAACTGGTTCGCGCGCGCCCTTCCTCGCTCCGCCTCGTCTATGCGCTGCTCCAGCTCTTCGTTGAGATTCTTGATCTCTTGCGTCTGCTGGACGATCTCGACCTGCATGTAATCACCGATCGCGAAAGTCAAACGCCGAATAGCGAGAAGAAGGGGCGTGAAAAAGCCAATGAAGAGAACTCCCCGACCTGCGTTCAGCAGAAGGTCCTGACGGAGCAGCGCTTCGATATCCGAAATCTTCAAATCCGCGGCTGCAACGTAGATCTCACCGTCTGCGTTTCTCGCCGGTATGAACGCCGACCGATAGTAACCTTCGCTGTCGGTGTAGTCCTCGAAGATGATCTCTCCATGTTCGAAGCATTCTCTGAGCTCTGGGCTCGCGCCCACACCTGATTGATCCGAGAAACCGTCAGATTCCTCAGTAGATAGGGGTATACCGTGTGTTCCGGCGCTGGCTTGCTTGTGTTCGGCTTGGGCGCAGTGCTCTCGAGCCCCATCAACCGCATGAGACGCTGCACACGCAGAGTCGGGCCTGCCAAATTCCTCTAATGACTGCTTGGCGAGGTAGCTTGAAGATGATTGGCGGCAAGATGATTGGCCATCGACCGATTAGTACATCACAGCATCATCCTGGAGCTCAACGTCGGCAGTTACGCACTGGGGCAATCGAAGCAGAACAAGGCCAAAGAGGCCACGGCGGTAGAAAGCCGGGAAAAGGAATGAACCTTGCCACGAGTCCACAAAACGAATGCGAGAATCGCCGCAGGAGACCCTCTCGCGGCTTAGGTTCGTAGTACAGGCTCGACCGATTCACGCCAAGCAGCTCGCACTGCCAGCGCATCGACAGCGGGGCGTTGGGTTCGACCAACTCCCGCCGGGGCGTCATCGCAATCGACCGAGCCCGTGTGATAAAAAATCGCGCTCCATCGTCAGCTCCCCGATTTTCTGGAGCAGTTCGGCCTCGCGCATCGAGGCATCGCCTCCGCCCACCTCTTCGGTCTCGAAAGCACGCGCGACGTTCTCCAAAAGCTGCCGCTTCCACGCCGACATCACATACATCCCGATGGCGCGAGGCTTCGTATACCTGGTGGCGGTCATCGATTGGTATTCTCGGCGGGTGCTCGCCTGGCGCTTGTCCAACACGTTGGAGACGACCTTCTGCGTGGAGGCCGTGAACGAAGCTGTGGCACGCTACGGTCGCCCAGAGATATTCAACACGGACCAGGGCTCTCAGTTCACCTCGGAGGAGTTCACCAGTGTATTGCTTGCTCTTGAGATCAAGATCAGCAAAGCCCGGAAGCATCGAGAATGCATTTTCGCCTGTGATTGCGTGCCGATAGGTCATTTCGAGAATCGCCGGGGCCCCCGCGGCGGCTCGCACCAGCTTGTCGCGCTCCGCTTGAAGCCACGCCGCCTCGACGTCGACGAGCCCCAACTCGCCGAGCGCAATCAAGACAATGGCTTCGAGGTGGTCCACCGATTGCGGGTCTTGGTGCTGGCCGCCTTCGAAGCCAACGGCCACATGCCCCTCGAGACCGACATAATCGATGAGGGTCCCCGCGAGCTGCTCCTCGAGACCGAGAACCACCGAGATCGACAAACGTCGCGCAAAGTTGCGGCTGACCATCGTATCGGCAAAAACCGCGAAAGGCGCGCCCACTCCCGAAGTCGTGTGGAGGTCGAGCAGCACCACGGGACCGCGCGCTTCTCTGAACACGCTCTCGAGCGCGTCCCACAGCTCGCGCTTCTCTCGGGACTCCGCTGAATCCGCATCACTCTCGACCCATTCCAGGTCGAAACTCCGGTTCAAATCTTCATCAATGAAGCGACGGCGGGCGGCGAGCGCAGGCAAATTACCCGCGAGCGCTACGCAATCTCCGCAGAGGAGTCGGGAATGGCTCTCGAGCTGCTCCATGACGCGCACGAGCGCGAGCGCACCCGCGGGCTCGTTGCCATGAATGCCGCCTACGGCCACCAGCATCGGCCCCAGCTCTCGATGAGAGACCCGGCCGATGACGCGTCGAGTTGGGAGTGGTGTGGTCAAGCTATTGTCAATATGTCAGGGATTGGTGCTCACGCGCGCTTCGAGCTTCTGCCAGAGCCAGGGAACGCGTCTGAGCGCGATGTCTGCAAAATAGAGTAGCAAAGCGAGCGCTGCCAAGAAGGGCCAGAGCTCGGTGGGAAAGCTCGCCGATTCGCGGCGCGCCGCGAAGATGTCTTCCATTTCCGGACGGAACACGCCGCCTGTTTCCTCAGCGATGGCTTCGAGACGCGCGCCGTCGGGTGGATAGAAACGGTACTCGTCCGGATAGGGATAGAACACCGCGCGTGCGTTCCCGGCGAAGGCGAGCGCCTCCTCGGGCAAACCGTCACCGGAAAGCTGAAAGCGCCACGGAGCGTCCGCCAAGATCTTCAAGGGAACCGACGCGTGGTAGTGGCCCGGCGCCGTTTGCCGCATCGCCATCGTGCGGACGGCGCGCCCGGGACCGGTGATCTCCAGAGACGGTACGAGCCCTCTGGGGAACTCGCCCTTCTCGTCGACGACGCGCAGGTCGACCTCCGCCGCGTCTCCCTTGCGCTCGACATGAAAGTCGACTTCCGCGCCGCGGTTGCGCCGCAAGGTTTCACGCACGAGCTGCGCCCAAAACTTGCCGTAGCCATCCCACTCGAGCCAATCGGCCGCCCAACGATTCTTGACATCGGAAGTGAACATGACAGAGCGGCCAATCCCGTAATGCCATCGAGCAAGAAGCGGATCCTCGTCCGGGGCTTCTAGGATGACTTCGGCCGTATCTTTCGGAAGCGTCGAAACGTATCCTTTGAGCGGCGGCGCTGCGGCGAAATCGATGCCGCTCAACGCTTCAACCTCACGCTTCACGAGAGGCTCGAACGTCTCTTCGATGAGCGTCGACTCGAGCGCAATTTGCGTCTCCTCGATGAAGATCTGTTGCACGCGCTCCGCGTCCTCGATGAAGTAACTGCGACCCTTCCCCCACTCCGCGATTTCGGCTAGAAGCTCCCGATCGGCTTCTTCCCCCACGGCAACCGTCGAGACCGTGATCTCTTCTTCCGTCATGCGGTTCACGAGCTCTTCGTAATCGTCGGGATAAGTTTTTCCGTCGGAGAGCAGGATGACGTGCTTGACCTTCGAGGGGCTCTCGACGAGCTGTTCGAAAGAGCGCTCGAGTGCGGGATAAATATTCGTCTGGGCGCTCGCTTGAATCCGGCTGATCCCTTCCTTGATAAACTCCCTGTTGGTAGCGAGCTGAAGTGGAATCGTCGTGTAGGGATTCCAATCAAAGGTCACGACGCCGAATCGATGGGTCTCCTCGAGCAAATCGAGCGCCGCTTTGGTCGCTTCCTTCGCGAGCGCAATCTTGCGTCCATACATGCTGTAGGACTTGTCGAGCACGATAATGAGCGACAGATCCTTCCACTTTTCTTCGACGCGAAACTCCACAGGCAAAATGCGCTCGATGATCGTATCGGAGTAGCCTTCCTCGCCGAAGCTCGTCTCGCCAGCAGCGAAGATGAATCCCCCTTCGTCGTCGCGCACATAGCTTTCGATGGCGCGCATCGTGCGCTCGCTCAACTGCTTTATTGAAACGTCGCTCAGAATCACGGCGTCATAGGCCTTCCAGTCTATCGACCCCAGGTTCTCACCCGAGCGCACCGTCACATCGAGCCCCTCGGAGGAAAGCGCAGTTCTCAAGTAGCCGGCGCTTTGAACGTGGCCTTCGACGTAGAGCACTCGGGGCGCGGGCCCAACGGCTGCCGTCTGGACCCGCACGTCGTTTATCTGGAACGGGTCTTCGGCCGTCTCGATCCGCGCCTGCAGGTCCACGAGCCCTTCGTCGGGAAGCCGAACTTCGAACGCAACGCGGGTAAAGCCGGGCGAGAGCGTCAGCTCGCGGCTCGCGAGCCGTGACGAGGGCGTCTCGAGCCCGACGGTCGCTTCTTTTTCCGAGCGGCTGAAGACAACGACACCAACCTCGACCATTTCCTTGGCGCGCACTTTTTCAGGGACCTCGATCGACTCGATCCAGCTATCGCCTTCGCCGCGCACAGCGGCGGGCACGGTAAAGACCCGGACTCCCTGTTCGCGAAGCTCCGGCAAGATCGCATCGAGAGAGCCGTCCGTCTCGTGGCCATCGGTAATGAGCACGAGTCGCCGCAAGCTCGCGGGCCGAAAGCTCGTCATCGCCTGTCGGACGGCGCGCTCGATATTCGTGCGGCTCTGGTCGATAGCGCCGGGCTGAACGTCGCCGGACTCCACGGCCGCGCCGTCGTAGACAGCCAGCGTACCGAGCTCTTCGGCTCGCTCAACGAGCTCTGACTGGGCGGCGAAGCCGATGAAACGCGCATGCGCCGGATTCCCCTTTGCCACGGCTTCGCCGCTCCACTGGATGGCGGCGTTCAAGAATTCCGGCGAGATGCTCCGCGAGATATCCAAGAGGAAAATCGCAGAGACCTCCTTGCCAGGCCGGTTCAAGAGCGGCCGCATGAGCGCCGCAACGAGAAGAAAAACCACCGCGCTCCGGATCCAAGTGAGAAGCGTCAAATGGCGTACGGTTAGGGAAGTATCCGTCCCCCAACGCACCCACCATAAATAAGCCAGGGCCGGCACAAGCAGAAGCGGCCAGAACGTCTCGAAGCTCAGCGACATGATCCGGCCAATTTTACTTCACCGCGCGGGTCGGGGCTATCGCTTTACGACGCAGGCAGCTAAGCTTCTCCACATGAGCTCGGCGGTCTATCTGGGGTGGGACGAACGACGGGCGTTACTCGATCGGCACACTGTCGCCAAAATTTGGCGAGCGCGACTGCCAAAAAGTGCAAGTAGCCCCCCGTCCGTGGCACCAGGCATTTCGGCTCGGCGGCTAGGAGATACCTATAACTAGTTCAATGAACTACAATTATATGTTATTTTAATCTTGCTTTGATTCGCGACCGACTGGCACGGAGGTTGCTATACACCAGACTGATTCGGTTTCTTGCTTACCGCAGGCGCCTTTCGTAGCCCGAAGGTTGGGGAATCCATGGGAGAGGCGGGTGAGCAATCACAATCCCGCGAGCGAGCGGGCTAAAAGGAGAGAGAAAACAATGAAGAACAACAAAGGTTTCACGCTTATCGAGCTGCTGATCGTCGTGGCGATCATCGGCATCATCGCCGCGATCGCCATCCCTAGCTTGCTCCGGGCGCGCGTCTCAGCCAATGAGGCTCAAGCGATCGGCGACACCCGCTCGGTGATTTCCGCCGAGCAGACTTACGCATCGGCCAACGGTGGATTCTTCGGACCCATCGGGAACCTCTGCCGCGTCGCCCCCTGCACCGGCATCGGCATCCCGGGCTATCCGGCAGCCGCTCCTGAGTTCCTCGGCGCCGACCTCGGTGGTCTTGTCGTCAAAGGCGGCTACAGCCGCCTTTGGGTGGGTCAAGGCGTACCGTCACCGATTCCAACCACGGCAGACGTGCTCAGTGTTCTGGACTACTGCTACAGCGCCATTCCTGCCCAACTCGGCCTGACGGGTGTGCGTGCCTTCATGGGCGTCGGCACCGGTTCGATTTACATGGATACCACTGGTGCGCCACCTGTGTGCCCGGCCGACGGTACGTCACCGTTTCTTAGCTAACGGATAGAGTCAGTGTTGGGGCGGCGTTCTTTCGAGAGCGCCGCAGTTTCTCGCCGCCGATCTCGGCCGGCTTGGTCCCTATGACAAAGGCGGCTACAGTCGTGACTACCCGGTGTCGAACGTACCCGCATCGGCGGATCCGGCCATCTGTGATACTGGATCGCTCTTGGATTACTGCTACGTTGCGTGGCCGGCGCAGCTCGGATTGACCGGCGTGCGCTCGTTCCTGGGAGCACCGGTAGGAGCCATCTTCCAGGATGGGACGGGAGCGGTCATCGCGTGCCCCGCTCCGGCAGGTACGACACTGCTCCAGTAGCCTCTCGCGCTCTTGTTGCGATGATTTCAGGGCTCGGCTCTCGGGACTTTATGTTAGAATGATGACAATCAACGCCCGATTATCAACGGACCCTAACCGCTCCGGTACCATGAAAACCCAATCCACAGTAATCCAGACCGTAAACCTCACGAAAGACTACGACGTCGGGTCGTTCTCGAAAAGGAAGCTTCGGGCTCTCGACCACCTCGACCTCGAGGTGGAAGAGGGCGAAACGTTCGGGCTCATCGGACCGAACGGTGCGGGGAAGACGACAACGTTGAAGCTTCTCATGGGACTGGTCTTCCCGACAGAGGGCGAGGCCAAAATCCTCGGAAAGCCCATCGGCGATCGGGATGCGAAGAGCGAGATTGGCTATTTGCCCGAGCAGCCATACTTCTACGATTACTTGACGGGGCGGGAGCTCCTCAATTATTTCGGACAGCTCTTCGGGTTGAGCCCGGCCGAGCGTGGAGCGCGCGTCGACGAGCTCCTCGACAAGGTCAAAATGACGGAAGCCGCAGACTTAGCGCTTCGGAAGTACTCGAAAGGCATGACCCAGCGTATCGGTATTGCGCAAGCGTTGATCAACCGCCCCAAAGTCGTCTTCTTCGATGAGCCGATGTCGGGACTCGACCCTCTCGGCCGGCGTGAGATGACGCTTCTGATACGAGAGCTTTGTGATTCAGGGGTCACCGTGTTTTTTTGCTCCCATATCCTCCCGGACGTCGAGCAGATCTGCGATCGCGTCGCGATTCTGAACGAGGGCAAGCTCGTGGAGATCGGGCGGCTCAACGAAATCCTCAACGTTTCGATCCAAGCTATCGACGTCGAGGTCGAGAACTTGAGTGACGCACTCGAGGCCGCTCTCCGCGGCAAAGCAAAAGAAATCGAGAAATCCGGTACGCGCGCGCGGATCGTATTCGAGCGCCGAGAAGATTTTGACGCGGCCGTAGGTCCCCTGACGGCCGGCGGCGCGCGACTCCTGTCGGTGACGCCGGTAAAGCAGACCCTCGAAGAGTATTTCGTCGCCGAGATCTCCGGGAGAAGTCCGAAATGAACCGGATCGGCTATATCGCCCTGAACACCTTCAGGGAGACCGTTCGTGACAAAGTCCTCTACAATCTCGTGCTCTTCGCGCTACTCATGATCGCGAGCTCCTACATCCTCGGGACGATATCGGTCTACCAGGAAGTGAAGATCATCAACGATCTAGGGCTCGCGTCGATTTCTGTGTTCGGCATGGTGATTGCCATCTTCATCGGCATCAGCCTCGTGTCGAAGGAGATCGAAAAGCGCACCCTATACAGTCTCCTCCCCAAGCCGATCTCTCGGGAACAGTTCATCCTCGGCAAGTATCTCGGTCTTTGTCTGACCTTGCTCGTCAACGTCGCCATCATGAGCGCCGGCTTCTACTTGCTGCTCTTCGTGATGGGAGAGCCGTTCGAGTCAGGCCTGCTCAAAGCCATCGTGCTCATCTACGTGAAGCTGATGGTGCTCGTGGGTGTAGCGATCCTCTTCAGCACGTTCACGTCACCGACTCTCGCGGGGCTCTTCACCGGCTTCACCTACGTCGCGGGCTACTACTCGAGCGATCTCAAGAACTTCGACAGCATCGTCGACTCGACCTTTGTGCCGCAGCTCACGACAGCCTTGTACTACGCGCTGCCCAACTTCAAGAACTTCGATATCAAAGCTCAGGCGGTCGCCGGAGCGCCCGTGCCGCTTTCCCAGATCGGTTGGGCCATGGCTTACGCGCTCGTTTACATCGCGCTCCTCCTCATGGTCTCCTCCTGGATCTTCAAGCAGCGGAACCTCAAGTAGCAATGTTTACTTTTCGTTTCCTTTCGATGGTCCTGTTCTTCGGCGCGGTCTACGGAATCCAGTCTCGTATCGATGACTCTCTCGGGCAATATCGCGCGACGGAAGAGATTCTCTACCTCGACAGCGGCGACGCCATGAAGCGTGTGCTGTTGGGATTCGACAGCGTCACAGCGGATCTGTACTGGCTCCGCACAGTCCAGTATTTCGGCGGAAAACGCCTCCTCGAGACGAGCAAGGACTACAATCTTCTCGAGCCTTTGCTCAATATCACCATCGAGCTCGATCCCAATTTCAAGATCGCCTACACTTATGGTGCGACGTTTCTCTCGGAGACCTTCCCCATGGGTGCGGGGCTGCCTTCGAAGGGTATCGAGATCATCAACAAAGGAATCGCGAAGCACCCCGAATATTGGCGCTTCTACCTCGACAAAGGGTTCATCTACTTCTGGTCCTTGAACGACCACAAGAAGGCGGCGGAGTCCTTCCTGAAGGGGAGCAAGCTCCCCGGAGCGCCGTATTGGATGATCGCCACTGCGAGTCGCACGCTGACTCGCGGTGGGGACCGCGAGACGGCTCGGCATTTGTGGCAGATGCTCTACGAAACTGCGGAGACGAGCCAGCAACGGAGCAACGCCGCCATCCATTTGAAACAACTCGACGCACTCGACGATATGGACCTATTAAGAAAAGTGATCGGGGCGTTCCACGAGCGCGCCGGCAGGCAGCCGGTTGGCTGGCAAGAGCTCGTCGACACGGGGTTTTTGCAAAGCGTTCCCGTCGACCCGACTGGGTCTCCCTACGTGTTGGACCCCGAAACCCACGCCGTCGAGCTCGGGAGTACGTCGACGCTCGGGGGCCTGCCGACGAGGTAACGTCCGCCGGAGGGGATGGAAGTGGCCCGCGCTGACGTGTTATACTTGCGCTCAACATAAGCACAAGAACAATTTACCCGGATGCAGCTCGCACCCATAGAACTCTGAGCCAACAGGTTTCCGGGGGCCATCATCCCTCCAGGTCACTATCGTTTTGACGAAGAACGATTCCGATTCCCGTTCGCCGAGCACCGCGCTTCTCGCGCTTTTCTTCATCGGTTCGGGGTTCAGTGCGCTCGCCTATCAAGTCATTCTCAGCCGCTACGCGCAGCTCATCGTTGGCGCCACTGCCTATGCCATCAGCGCTCTGCTCGTGGCCTTCATGCTGGGGATGTCCGCCGGTGCCGCCCTAGGAGGCCGGTGGGCGGATCGGACCGACCACCCGCTGCGGGTCTACGCGATCGCAGAGGGAGCCATCGGTCTGTACTGCATCAGCTTCCCTGTCCTGTTTCCGTGGTTCACGGAGCTGTACTTGTCGGTCGTGCCCACTATCGGAGAAAGCACGTTTCTGGCCAGAAACCTGGTACGCTTCGCCCTCGGTGTCGGAGCCTTCGTGCTTCCTACATTCTTTATGGGAATCACCACGCCGGCTTTTGCTAGAGCGGTCTCTTCCCATCGCAGGGATAGTGGCGCCTGGCTGGCGCGGCTCTACGGCTGGAACACGTTCGGCGCCGCGCTCGGTGCTTTGACAACGGCCTACCTGCTCATTCCCAAGCTCGGGCTGGTGGGAAGCATGCTGGTGGCCACCGTCATCAACTTCTCCATTGCCATCCTCGCCTACCGCCGCTCCGTTCCGGTGAAGGCGGCCCCTTCGAACCGCGCCCGCGAACCGGCAAAGACACTCGCGCCCGCCGAACGCGTCGATACGCAAGACGAGCGGCCACGCGCTGATATTTCCCTCCGAAAATAGCTCTTGCCCACAGTCGTCCTATTGGCGGTGCTCGTGGTCGTCGATCTCGCGCTCAGCAGCGTCCATCTCTTCGGCTCGGTTTTGGTCTTCGTGCTTCGCTACTCTCTGTCCATCACGCTGGTATTGGCGGTGGGGACCGCCACCGGCCTTTGGCTGCGCAGACGCGGCGACAAAGCCTGGGCTGAAACGCTGGCGGTGTTCCTGCTGGCTGCCTTCGCGAGCGGCTACTTGTCCTTCGCGCTCGAGATCATCTGGACACATCTGCTCGCCATCCTTCTCGGAAACTCGGTATATGCCTTCGGGCTCATGCTGGGCTCCTTGCTCCTCGGGCTCGCGATTGGGAGCGTCATCGCTCGCCGCCTCACCAAACCGCCGGAGCGAGCGCGCAACTGGCTCGGGGCATCGCTGGCGCTAGCTGGACTCTTTATCCTGCTCACGCTCGGTCTGTGGGATGAGATTCCCGCAATCTTTCTGCTTTTTGCGCAGTCTTCGCCAAGCTTCGCCCTAATGGAGGCGGTGCGATTCGCCGTGGCGCTCTTGCTCATGCTGCTCCCCACCGCGGCGTTCGGCATCACTTTTCCGCTCACGCTCCATTGTGCCACCGAGCAAGGCGTCGGCTTCGGCGAGCACGTCGGCAAGGTATATGCCGTCAATACCATGGGCGCGGTCCTGGGCGCTCTTTCCGGACCGTACTTGTTCCTGCCCAGTCTGGGAAGTCTGGAATCGCTCAAAGTGCTGAGCTCCCTGCTGCTTCTTGTCGGCGGTCTTCTGATCTTCGCGCTCGCCACCTTTCGCCGGAAGCGGCTCATTGGCGGGATTGCCGTCTCGGCCGTCCTGTGGGTTCAACTTCTTCCAGTCGAGTGGGACTTCAACGCACTCAACATGGCGGCCGCCATCTATCTCGGTGATTCGGCCAGCGAAGGCGGAACAATCATCTATCGTCGCGAAGATGCGACCGGTGGTCTGAACAGCTGTTGTTTTTTACATTGAATCGCGAAGATTTCTCATTCGTGATTCACCTCGACCGGCAACCACGTACGAGCAGAAGACGGGAGGCGCAGACGGGGTCAAGGGCGCGTAGCGGCTCGCGTAGCGAGCGAACCCTTGACGCCGTCGAGCACTCCCGTACCCTCATGGAGTGGTGGCCGTTCTTGATATTTCATCGCGGTGGATTACGGATTAAAGTGATAAACAACACCAGCGTGGTCGAGGACCGTGAGCCCGGGTATACCAACTGAGTCACGATGCGCCCAAGCTCACCGGACTCAGGATCGTGATTCAAGGCGAAGGCAACTCGTTTCGCATCGCCCTGCACGAGCTGTGGGCTTCCAAACGAGAGACGCCTTCGCGATGAGGGGCCGCCGGCCCATGAGACTGCTCCCATCCGTCCTCTCGGCGACACTGGTCTCAGGCTCGCTTTGGCTTTGGGACCTCTTGCGGCTGTCGTCTTACAGCTTCGCCGGTGTCACCGATCAGGCCGCGGCTGACCGCGTGCTCTCCGTGACCGGAGGCGCCATCAAGCTGATGGAGCTCGAGCTGCTAGTCGTGCACCTCGTGCTCGGCGGCGTCTTCGGTTTGCTCTGCGGGCTGACTTGGCAGACGTTCGCCGCGCGCTGGAGTCGCGCGCGACGCGCTGCGGCCACGGCCGCGCTGACGTTCGTTGCCTTCACGCTGGCGCTGTTCGGCATGGTTGGGACCTATCCGCAACTATTTGCGGACCGCTGGTGGCTCGCGGGCGGCGGCCCTGGCGACGTTGCAACGACTGATTACCCACAGCATCGGCCCGCGATTTTTCGACGTCTGCCTGCTGGCGCTCCTTCTAGCACTGGTCGTGGCCCCTCTTGTTCGGGGCAGGCGAACGCTGTCATCCGCAAAGAAAGGCGCCGCGAGAACGTACGCCGTCGCCGCGCTTTTCGTGCTCTTTTCCGTCGGCGCGCTTCGCACCGGCCTGGGAGCCGCATCCCCAGAGCGCAAAGCTGCGCGAAACTTGCTCATTTTGGCCGCGGATTCGCTGCGCTCCGATCGCCTCGAGGACCCCGAGGTGATGCCCAACATGGCGGCTCGACTCGACCAGCGCTCCTTGTTTCGCCGCGCCATCACCCCCATCGCCCGCACCTATCCGGCCTGGGTCTCAACCCTCACAGGAACGGAGCCGCGTCGAAACGGCGTGCGCCATATGTTTCCGACGAAGCAAGCGCGGCGCGATGTGGGCGCTACTCTCTTCACCACGCTTCGCGACCGTGGTTATTTCACCTTTGCCACATCGGATTTCGCCGGCGACATTTTCCCGGGCTTCGAGGGCGGCTTCGAAGTCCTGGACACGCCCCACTTGAACGTGGACACGCTCGCCACCTCCACGGCACTCAGCGGACACACCTGGAGCCTTCCTTTGCTGCGCCTGCGTGTCTTTCGCTCGCTGTTTCCGTTCTGGAAGAACTTGCCCTCGCTTGCCCAGCCGGAATGGCTGGCGGAGGATGCCAGACGACACATCCAGCAAGCGGGAGACCGACCTTTTGCCGGGCTCGTCTTTTTCAGCACCGCGCATTTCCCTTACGTCGCCCCCTATCCTCACTACCAGCGAGGCAGCGGCGGGTATCTCGGCCCGTACCTCTATCACGTGCCGCCGGTTCTGCCCATCGAGCAACCGGGCCCCGAAGACGTCGAGCAAATCCGCGCCCGTTACGACGGTGCCCTGAGTGCGATCGACATCGCACTCGAGGGTCTCTTCGACCATCTGGACGAGAGCGGACTCACCAGAAACACGCTGGTAATCGTCACAGGGGACCATGGAGAGGAGCTCTACGAGCTTCAAGGGATCGCCGGACACGGCGACACCATCCGTCACCTTCGCTCCCAGTCGGTGCCCATCTTTCTGACCGGACCCGGCGTCGCAAGGGACGAACGCTCGGATGAGCAGGTACGTCTCTACGACATCCCCGCCACGGCCCTTCAGCTCCTCACGCCGGACGGGCCCCGCAGCTTCGGAGATGGCCATACCCTCATGGATTCGGATCACGAGCGCCCCATCTGCGTCGAGACCGGCATCTGGTTCTGGCCGGGCCGCCCACCCGGCCTGAAAGGCCAACGGCTGGACTACCCTGGTATCTCGCAGCTTCTCGACATGGACGTAGGCTCACGCGAGATGGTGCTTCGCCTCGAGATGGAGAATCTGGTAGAAAGCGCCAAAGAACGGGGTCTCATCCTTGGAAACCGGTTGTGGAGAGAACAGCTCACACCGGACGGAGCGCAGGCCGAGGCCGTGAAGCTAAAAGGCCTACAGCCCGACACCAAGGACGAAGATTTGCGGGCATGGTTTCAAAGCCGCTGCGTGGATGGCGACCCACACCTTTTCAGGCTGTACAACGCCGTCGTCTTCGACCGTTCAGAGGCCGTCGTCTTCGACCGTTCAAAGGAATGATACGCGTGAAAAGACGGTCACTGGTTTTCCTGGCAACGATGGCATCCATCGCGACACTGTCTACCGCTGGGAGCAGGGCCGAAGATCCTCTTACGCGATGCGGTCAGCTCACGGACGCGCCCATGCCGCGCGTTTCCTTCGATTCCAGCAAGACCCATGCACCTTTGCAGCGAACGCATCATTTGTTTCGTGAGTTTTCTAGTGGCGCAGGCGAACTGACGCCGGTGAATGAAACCCCTCCGCCTCCACTACTGCTGGCCGACGGTGTACAGGCCCGGCGACTCCCCTGGGAGGTCGACCCGGGCCGAGAAGAATCCAGCCGACTGGTCACCTGGACAGGAAGTGTGCACGACAACGACGAGAATATGCTCGCGATCGTGCTCCGGGATGGACAGTCCTGGTGCTCGGCAAGGACGACGTTTCGGCCAGGCGCCCGCGTTCGTTTCGAAGCAGCCTCCATCGAGCGCGCGCGTCCCGCCTCACTCGAGATCAGGCTGGACGGCGCGGACGAAAGCTCCGTGCTGTCCAGCGAACGTCTTGCCTTCCCCGGGAGTTTGAGCGCCTCACGGCAAACCGACGTCGAAATCGGAGGCAGGGGCGGCCGACTCTGCTTCCGCGCCACTGGTGGCGCAGCCGCCATCGGCGAAGCGCGGGTGCTCGCGCCGACCAACGATGACGAGACACGGCCGCGCTGGCTCATTTTGACCATCGTGGATGCATTGCGCGCCGATGTGCTCCGCACCGAAGAGAAAGAGCGCCAGCGCGTCATGCCTGCGCTTTCCGCACTGACGGCCAGAGGCCAGCACTATGAGAACGCGATCGCGCCCGGTTGCCATACGCGCGCGTCGGTGTGGCCCATTTTGATGGGGCGCGATCTCATGCGCATCGATCCTTTGAAACGACGCCAATCGATGCCCATCCAGTCGCCGCTCGAAGACATCTACTCCCGTGCCAACCTGTTCGTGAGCCACCTCGCCGAAAACGCCGGCTACCACTCCGTGTTTCTCGGCAACAACGCCTATCTCAAAGCCGTCCCCGCCTTCAGCCGTTACTCGAGCTGGGGAAATACCGACACAGGAACGATGGACACCATCGCGGCGCTGCCGGCTCTCTTCGATCGCTATCGCGACGAACCGGTGCTCCTGGTCTACTACGTTTCCACGCCTCACGCGCAGTCCAAGACGCCTCGACGTTGGTTCGACGCCTTCGGCTGCGCCGAGCTCACCGGTATCGAGCAGTGTCGCTGCAACTACCTCGCCCGCGCGCGCCACGCCGACGAGGCGCTCGAGTTTTTGCGTCAGGGTCTCGAAGCGAGCGGGCTCGGGGGAGAGACCTTCGAGATCATCACCGCGGACCACGGAGAGCTGTTCGACGATGGCATGCTGCTCGAGGGCGAAATGCCTACCTTCACCACGAGTGTGCGGCGCGGCGTTTTCAAGAGGTTTGGCCGCGGGCACGGAAACGGATGCCACTTTCGCGAGACCGACGTTCCACTGATAGTTTATGGCAGGGACGTCGAGCCCGCTCGCGTCGGACGCCGTGTCTCCGGACTCGACATCGTCCCCACGCTTCTCCGGGTCATGGATCAAGCCGTCGTCTCGCGGCTCGACGGCAAAGCCCTGCCGGTGCGCGGTGTCCGTCCGGTCCGGTCTGCCGAGCGCGATCTCGTGACCTACGGGTTCTGCTCTGACTCCATCCACCGCGGCGATGAGCAGGTCATTGGTGGACTCAGGGATGTCAATTACGGGAACCGGGGAGCGAGACGCTCAGCGACTACCGCAGCGAGTTGTGGGTCGGGGAACAGCAAGTGGCGACGGAAACGACGCAGCCGACACGACTTCGCCGGGCCATGGCACGGCACGAGATTTGGTTGCGGGAACGCCTTCCATCCGAAGCGGTCGTGTTTCACACGGCCAATCTGCCAGCCGGTGCGACCGTCACGCTCACCCTTGAGGATGACGATGACGATGACGGTGACGATCACGATGGCATCGGCACCGGCATGATTACTGACTTCGGACCGGCGCGAACCGTATTCGGACTCGATCGCATCGCTCTCATCGAGGCGACGGACCGCGCCATCACCGTGCGTTTCGACGGCTACAAAGGTCTCTACTACTTCAGCACGCTCCCTGCCCGCGCTCCCGTTCGAGTCTTCATCGAAAACCACGGCGAACCCGTCGACACCGTGCGCTTCATCGGTCCCATGCAACTGCCGCTCGACACCGCAGGACGGGCCATCGCGCCGGATGAGCGCCCGAGTTTTTTTGTCTCTGACAACACGCCGACCCTTCGCAAAACCGATGCGCCCGCCCTGCAAATATGGTGGCACCCCTACGGTGTGGCCACTTCCCCGGACGACGGCGCCAACCCTCTCTCGGACTTCGATCGCGTTCTCCGCGAGTGGGGTTATATCCGCTGAAGGGAGTCACGCAGCTTGTCTTCGTGAACGACGAGGCGCCGATGTGCTGGTTCAGCGTGAAGATGACAGCGAGGTTGGACGTTAACGCAACGCCGGGCGTCAGGATGTCCCCTCTCGCCCCGGGGATCGTACCAGAGTGCTCGGGCGCGTCAAGGGTAAAGCGCGCTACGCGCGCCGGCTTCGCCGCCCTGGACACCCCCTCCGCTCTCTGGTACTCATTGCTTGTGGGCGAAAGGGAACGGAGTGGGGCTCCTGGGATCAGAGTGTTCATGCGGGCACCTTGTTACTACGCCGCTCACGCCGCGCCTCTCGTGCCTGCTCCAGTTTCCGGTCCCGCTCCGACCAGATCTCTGGGGCCTTGCCAGCCATGAAGTCCAGCGGCGCAATGTAGCCTATCGCGCTGTGCAACCGAACCCCGTTGTAATATTCGACGAATCGTTCCATCAACCGGCGAGCCTCTTCAAGGCTTTTGGGGCTGGCAGGACGCAGGGCATCCGATTTTATCGTTTTGTGCCAACGTTCGATCTTTCCGTTCGATTGCGGGTAGTACGGCGCCGTCCTCACGTGCGTCATCCCTGAGATGCGGATGAACGTCTTGAAGTCCTTCGCGATGTACTGAGGACCGTTGTCCGAGATGATTCGAGGCCGCGCATCCGGGTACAACTCCTTCGCTCGCTCCAAGATGCACTCCACATCCGCTTCCGTCATCGATTCTCGAATCTCCCAGTGAACCACCGCGCGGCTCGCACCATCCAGAAACGAGCACAGGTAGTAGAACGTCCCGCCCAGATTCAAGTACGAGATATCCGTATGCCAGTGCTGGTGCGGTCGCAGCGGCTGAACGAAGCCCGTTCCCTTCTTCGACGGCTTTCCGTTCCAACGGTCCAGACGACCCGCCTTCGACAACACACGGTACGTCGTCGATGGGCTCAAGGCCACCACGTCTTCGTCCAGCATCATGAACGTCAGTCGCCGATACCCGTCCAGAGGATGGCAGTCGAAGTAGTCGATGATGCGCTGGCGCTCCCAGTCCTCGATCCAGTGATCCCGCGGCACCAGGCCGTTGTGCTCATTCACCTCCCCGTACCGCTTGCGCCAGTCGTAAAACTTCCCCCGAGCCAGCCCGCACCACTCAACGACCTGCTGCACCGGCACACGCGTCTTCGTGGCGATCGTGTTGACGAAATCGACAACCTCGTCACGACGGTCATGTGCAATCCAGCCGCCACTCAGGCTTCCCCAAGTTTTTTTTTGAGGGTCACGTACTCTTCGGTCACCTCGGCGATGATTTGATCCTTGCGGGCAACCCTCGCCTCGAGGCGCGAGATCTTCGCCTCCAGCTCATTCTCGCGGCTCGGCGCGCGACGGGTCGAAAACACCGTATGGGCTCCAGCCAATAGCTCCCTTTGCCACGTGTAGAACAGGCTCGGCTGGATTGCTGCCTCGTTGCATACCTCCGAGACTGGCTTTTTCTCCGCTACGTGCTGGCGTAACAGCTCTGCTTTCTGCTCTGCGGTGTGACGACGGCGTGGTTTGCTCATGACAGCTCCTTTTTTCATGTGTGTATCTTATCTTCAGGACTGTCATCTTCCAGCTGAACCGGAACACCGACCCACCGACGTAACCCATCCGCGACGCTTGAAGTCGCTAAGCGTGAGGCTCACGATCTCTCGGCTGGCTCCGATGAGATTCCCCAAGTCTTGCTGGCTGAGGTTCAATCCAATCACGGTGCCGCGGCCCCGCGTTTCGCCGTAACGTTCGGCGAGCTCGAGAAGCTGTTTCGCAAGTCGTGTGGGGACTCGGTGAAAGACTTGGGATTCGAGACGCTCTTCGAGCCGTGAGCAACGCTCCGCTAGAAGCCCGGCAACGCGCAGAGCGAGCTAGAGGGTCGGCCCGAAAGCAATCTTTCAAAATTAAGCCGCGGGATCGAAAGAAGCTCCGTGATCTCGAGCGCCTCGAGGTAGCTCTGCGACCTGCCGGGATGATGGTCCCCGGAGAGAAACGACATTTCTCCGAACAGCTCACCCGCTTCGACGAGGTCGAGCAGGATGACACGGCCTTCGTCCGAGAAACGCAAGACTTTGGCGCGTCCGCGCGCAAGCACGTGTACAGGAGCTCCACGGCCATCCTGAAGTGAAATGAGGTCCCCTTTGCCAACGTTACGCCGCGTCAGCGCATAGCCTCGATGGGCTGCGGCGGACAAGACCTCATTCGCCAGGCCCGGCATAGGCTGCGGAACCGCCAATGTGGACATGGAGGGAACCAGTGCAAGTGAAATGCCAACCGCATAATGACTCGTAAACCCCTAAAGAACCACGGTTTGAGCGATAGGCTCCCGATCGGAGGTAAGCGATCGACTTACGAGTTTCGCCTCAACCGCCGAAGATCGTAAACCGCGTAGAGCACGAGCCACGGATCCAAAACGTAGTCCCAGAGGTTAGAGGACTCGAGAACATCGAGACGATAGGCCAGAACGGCGAGGACGATCAGGCCGAGACAAAGGTGATAGCGTCGCCACCAGGCGAGACCTGCAACAAGCGCGAGCACTGAGAGCAAGCCCGTCGGCGCAAATCCGAGCGTGTAGGGGTCGAAAGGGCCCAACCCGAGCACCATCGGGTACAGGAAAAGGCCCCCCGACACAACGAGTCGGAACACGAATCGCCACTCGGCCACCGAGCCCATAGAGCCAATAGAAAAAGCCCCGAGCTGCGACGCAATCACGCACGCCAAGAGGGCCATGGAGGTAAAGCTCAGATCGGACGACAGGGCTCTAACGTAGCCGGCGAGAGGCAGTCCTGAAACGGGCAGCCACGAAATCCCGAGCGCGAGCGCGGCCACCAACCCGCGCCTTTGCCAAGGGCCGACCGCGAGCGCGCACCATACGAACAGGAGCCCGATGCCCGCGAGCCCGATTAGCGATTGAGAAGAAGCCACTCGCGGTTGAACCTCACATGAACGATGCGCTCTCGATTCCACGAATATAGAAGATGAAACGCGCCATTCGTTCCTTGAACCAGCCAGGGATAGGCGAATCTCGCGTTCCCGGCCACGATGGGCTCGGGCGGGTCGAACACGTGGATAGACCGCCAGCTTTGTCCACGATCGCTCGACAGCGCCAAGGTCAGTTGGCTCCGGTCCTGCTCGCTGTCGTTGAACGCCAGCAGGAGCTCGCCGCCTTGGCTCCTGAGTGCCGCGATCGCGGCGTCCGGATTATTCACGGAGGTCGGCCGCAAAGCCGTCCAGTGGCGTCCAGCATCGGCGGTCTCGGTCGCTAGAATCCTAGGAGCGCTTCCGCCGCTTCTTCGCATCAACGCAAGGGCTCGTTCCGCGTCGAAAGGCACCACCACCGGCTGCAGAGAGGAGTGCCCCCAAGAGAGTCGCGTTTTCCCGACGACCCGGGCGTTTTCGTCGAGACGCACGAGCTCGCCGAACTTTCCAATGAGCTCGTGGTAGACGGGTAGACCGAGCGTCCCATCCGTGTAGTGGATCGCCGGCCCTTTCACGAGCGTGCTCAAATTGAGAAATGGTGACGTCACGAGCCGGCGTGCGCGCGACCACGTTTTTCCATCGTCGGCGGACGATCGCGCGTTGATCGCACTCCCCGACCAGCCGCCGAACGAAACGCTCACGTAAAACAGCCACAATCGCCCTTCACGGTCTCGTGTCACGACCGGATTTCCAAGCTTCTTGATATAGCGCCCCAAGTCCTTCTGGGTCTCTTCCCGGGTCGTCACTCGTTGCTCCGAGCCCCAGCTGCCTGTCTCGGCGTCGAACACGGAGGAGTAAATCGCGACATCCCAAGCCCCTTCGCGACTGCCCCCATACCAGAAACCACGGAGGTCCCCTCCGGCAATTTCGATGGCGGTAGCGCTGTGCACTGACGGCGTGGCCCCAGAGGAAGCGAAGCCGACTTCGAATAGCGGATCGAATATTGGACTGGGCACACGAGGCGCACCCATGCTCCGCTCGGCGACGCGGAACGACGAAGCGGGCGCCACGGAGGCGGCTCGATGAAAGGCGGCGGCAAAGACAGTGATGGCGACCGCAACCAACACTGCTCGGACGCCCCGAGCCTCCGATCCCTGCATGGTTAGACGAGTATAACCGCAGCCATCCCGAGGGTAGTCAAGTCCGGCAAAGGTTGGTAACATAGAAATAGTCGATCCGGCCCGCAATCCTTCCAACAATCAAATAGGGGTACAAAGCTATGAGCGATGACGATGGCGCAGGTGGCTGGGTCGTCTGGATCGGCGTGTTGATCCTGATCAATTTCCTTAGCTGGATGTTCGATTGGTCCTTCTGGATTTATTGAACCGGTTAGCCCGATTTACAATCAATCAATCGCGCTAGAGCCGGGCACCAAACCGGCGCTCGAGAGGGCGTTCGACTGTTTGCTCGCTTTGTCTCTCGGATCCTGGGCGATCCTCGGATGGGCCGCGACCGAAGGGCCTGTTACGCTACCCCGCATCGCGGTGTCGACACTCCATCTGAGCGTAGCGCTCGCCGTCGCACGGCGCGCTCCCGTGGTCCGTCTCGGCTCACCACGCGCGGTAATGGCGGCCCTCCCGGCCCTAGTCCTCGCGGGCCTCGCTTTCCGGCTTGCGGCGCCTTTCGCCGAATGGCCTCTCGCGATCCAAGGCCTCTTTTTCGTTGGAGCATGTATCGCTGTCGCGACCTTCCTCGCGCTCGGCGAAAACTTTGCTGTGCTGCCTGCCCTCCGCGGCGTCGTCTCCCGCGGGCCCTATGCCTTCATCCGCCACCCCGCTTACGCCGGAGAGCTCCTGATGATGCTCGCGTGCTTCTTATCCGGCCCCTCGCCCATGGCGCTCGCCGTATTCCTCACGGCCGTACCTTTCGTCAGGATGCGCATCCTGACCGAGGAGCATCTGCTCAACGAAGTCGAGACCTATTGCTACTACACGGAGCAGGTTCCCTATCGCCTCGTGCCCGGGATGTGGTGAGCTCGAGAACGTGTAAATAGCCGAGCGCCACGGTACCATAGATCCATAGACCCGCAGTCTTTCGCGACATCGCAAACCCAAGCGAAAACCTACGCCCATGGCACCAACGGACGTATAGAAGACCTGAACCTTCTGGAGATTCTCCAGATCATCGCCTTCTCGAAGAAAACGGGAACGCTTAAGGTCGAGAGCACACTTGCGAACGGAGCGGTGTTGTTCCAAGACGGAGTCGTGCTCTGTGCGTTCTCGACATCCACCACGCCTATCGTGAGTCCGCTCGCGGGAATGACCCTCAACGAATCTCGCGCGCTTCTCTTGCAGGACGAGATCCGGATCGCTCTTCGAGAGCTCGTCGCGCTTCGCGAAGGCCAGTTCGAGTTCACACTAACCACCGAGCCGCCAACGCATTTCGAGGGCATGGATATCAGCCATTTCATCGTCACGGGCGGTGTCGACCCGCAAGCACTCATGCTCGAGCTCGCGCGAGAGCTCGATACCGCACGCCAGGACAGCACGTCTCTGCTCGAATCGGCCGAAGAGATCGCGAAGCATATCGATAGCGAGAACAACACCGCGAAGGTGCCGCAATGCATCGAGCGTCCGGATATCACCGTGCTCCTCGTCGACGACGAGCCGAAAGTGCTCGACATCGTCGGTACGGAGCTCAAACGGTCCGGTTGTCGTGTTATCCCAGCAGGTTCCGCCGCCGAAGGCCTCGAGCAGCTCAAAACCCTCGTCGATTCTGAAGTCGCCGCCGTCTTGGTAACGGATGTTGCAATGCCGAGCTCGGGCGGTGACAGTTTCGAAGGCGGTTTCGAGGTCGTCGCAAAGCTCGAGGAGCTCACCGACGGTAGCGGCCTCGCGATGCTCATTACGGAGAGCCTTTCTCCGGAGGCACGTGCGCGCGCCAGGAAACTCGGCGTTCGCAAGGTCGCTTTCAAGCCCGCGCTCACGAAGCTCGACGACGACGAATATGTCGCAGATTTGGAGTCGTTCACGAAAATCCTCGTCCACGAGCTCTACGAGCTCGTGGCGCAGGCGGATTCCAGTGCCGCCGGGCCCCAGCGCTCCCGTTCGCAACGACGAGCTCATGTTCGATTTTTTGAAGACCATGACGGAGCAGCTCAAGAACCCGAATCAGAGCATCGCGAGGATGGTGCTCCGCGTGGGCGCCCAACATTGCGAGCGTACGGTGCTATTCACTGTAAAAGGCCCTCGAGCGCACGCTTTCGCGGCCTTCCGAAAAGGCAGCTCGACCAAAGCCGCTACCGAGGCTGTGAAGGGCTTGGGCTTCGAGCTGCAAACCGTCACCCGTTTGCGGAAGTGGTCTACTCGAGAACCGGCGCTTCCGGGAGCTACGACGCAAACGCTTTACCGTCCGGATTCGACCGAGGGCGGGCCAAAGTTTACGAGCTTCTACCGATCTTGAACAACAACGAAGTGGTGTCTGTCGTCCTGTGCGACAACCCGAACTCAGGGGGACCGCTCGGAAATTTCGCCGGCCTCGCGCTCTTTCTCACACAAGCGGGTATGGCGATGGAGAATGCCGCCCTGCACAAGAAACTACGCACGGTCGAAGACCGCTATTCTTTGGAAAATCAAGGTCCGCTGACCCAGAAGCACAACCGAGCCGTTCGGGACCGACAATCATGAGAGAGAATAGAAAAACGCCACGCTTCGGTCCGTTGGTGATCAAGGCGCAGGTCGACATCGACGGAGAAACACGCGAAGCGTTCCTCACGAACCTCAGCCGCAGTGGGGGTTTTCTCGCGATGGACGATCCGCCCAGAGACGGCACCCTCCATGTGTGGGCGCTTCTGCCATGGCGGCTCGGCGAGCTACGCGGCCATGCCCGTGTTGTCTGGCACCACGAGCTGGAAACACCTGACGGCGCCAACACGGGCATCGCGGGTGTCGGCATCACGTTCATCGAGCTCGAGCAGGGATCGGCCGAGCTACTCGATCGCTATCTCGCACATTTTGCCGAGTTCGCCGCCCAGATCGAATAGGGCTTTAGGATCTTATCGCTACCGGAACGACAAAACGTTGTCGATGTTCAGTAAGTCTTTATGTTCCATATGATTACGGCCCGCCTGCGCGCGATCCGAATAATTGTTTGTCGGAAACGGTCCGGCAAGAACGAGCTACGCTCAACTGCCCGAAGGGCCACGTCTTCCGGGCGAAGTCCCGGACGCCGCCTAGGCTCTTACCCGTCAGAAACGAGGATTTTGTTCGCATTTTGGAGCAAGAAAATCTCACCGCAGAGACGCAGAGCGCGCGGAGAAGAAAAGGGCTCTCTCTATCTCCGGCTAGGTTCGGAGCAATCCGGATCTTCCTCTGCGCCCTCTGCGTCTCCGCGGTTCAAAAGCTTTCAGGTTTACCTGGCTAGGTTTAGGCCATCACGCCGACGTTTTTGGTGCGATAGCTCGGAAACAGTCCGCTCGTATCTTCGAGCGCCAGTGCGCTTTTGGCGACTTCGGCGAAAATGTCCCGAAAATCGGTCGTTACGGGGAGGTCCCGACCTTCGTATAGGTTCCGTCGCTCGAGTCCGAGCCAATCGCCATGAACCCGTCCGCCCCGCACGCCGGCGCCGAGGACCATCATCACGGAGCCGTGTCCGTGATCGGTGCCGCCGGCACCGTTGGCAGCCACGGTGCGCCCGAACTCCGTAGCCGTCAGCACGGTGACGGGCGCCTCCGGCCCAATGTCTGCATAAAAAGCGGCCAGCGACCCGGCGAGCCTGCCCAGCAGATTCGCCATCGATCCCGTCGCCGCGCCTTGCCGAAAGTGGGTATCCCACCCACTGCTCTCGACGAAAGCGACACGAACGCCTAGTCCAGACTTGATGAGCTGCGCCAACTGTTTCAGGGGATTCTCATCGCGCCCGTCTGGATAGTGCACACCTTTGCGGGGCGGCAGCGCGAGCGGATCGTGCTCGCGAAACATGGTGACGGCTCGCGACGCCTCGGCTCCCGCGGAGGCGAAGCTCGCGCTTGCGTCTTCGCGGTAAAGTTTCTTGAGCCGTTTGGCGAGCGCGCTCTGCCTGCGCGGGGTCTCGAGCGAGCTAAAGTCCTCGAGTGCTATCGTATCGTGAGCGCCCGCGAGCGCCCGCGGCAATTGAGGGGTTAGGGCCACCGCGTTGAATGGGCTCGGCCTTTCGGGGTCAGAAGCATCCCGCCCACCGAGCTCGATGAGCGCGCGGGCCAGCCATCCATCTCGTGTCGACTTCTTTCCCGGCGTGCCCGACTCCATATAGTCCTGGGCGTCAAAGTGCGAGCGCGTCGGATCCGGCGAGCCCGAATTCACCACGACCCCGAGCCGTCCCGCGCGATAAAGCGGGTAGAGAGGCGACAGCGCGGGATGGAGTGCGAAGCCCCCGCCGAGATCCAAAGTCGGGTTCTCGCCTCTTCCTGGCTCTTCGAGCGCCAAAGCGCCTCGAAGCTCACGATATCTTTTGTCCCCGTAGGGAGCCACCATGTGGAGAGCGTCGGCGGCGCCACGCTGAAACACAACGACCAAAACGCCAGGTTCCGCCCCAGCACGCGCTTCGAGTGCTCGCGTTCCGGCGCCGCCAAGCAGAAGCAGCGTGGACCCGCCGATTTGCAAGAACTCGCGCCGATCCCATCGATGTTGCACCATGACTCGACCTCCTCTTTTTGCTATTGGCGCTGAAAAGCCGGGCTCGAAAGAAAAAAGGCCATCTGATCGACAGCGCCAAGATTTTCGTCAATAGGCGGCGCCTCTGGCCGAAGCAGAATTTGGTTGGCCCAGGCTTCGAAATCCGTCGGCTGCTCCGTGGGGGTCGCACCAGGCAAACGGCCGCTGGCGAGCTCGGTCGCGAAACGGATACGCGTGAGGACGCTCCCGGCTCCGAGCCACGACGCCGCTTTCTCGTCGTAACCCGTGGGCGGCTGACAGAGGTAAAGAGGCATTCCGAGCTCCGCCACGCTGCGTGCCAGGGCTGGGCCTCGCACCAGAGCCCCTGTCGCGCGCAAGGCGCTCGCGACGAGCTCGAGCGGCGTTTTGACTTTTTCGCTGGCCATCCCGTCTTCTACGAAGCGCTCGGAGTAGAACATCGTGCGGAGAACTTGGCGGATGTCACCTCGCGTGCGCAGGAACGTCGCGGACATTTCGTCAACGAGAGCGTCGGACGGGCTATCCGAAACGAACTTCTGAGCGAGCTTGGTCGAGACGAAACGCGCCGTGGATGGATGGCGGGCGAGAAGCGTGATGACGGCATAGCCCTCGTCGATTCCACCCCCACCTTCCCGACCTCGTTCGATGCGCTCGCCGAGAAGGGTCTTGACTCCATCATCGTGGGCGTCCTCGTTAAAGAAGAAGCTCCCTTCATCCGGGAGCGTGCGGAGCACCTCCGGCATCCTCGAGCGACCCATGCGCTCTTCCAATCTTTCCTTGACGCGCACGGCTTGCGGGCCGACGACGGACCACCCGGTGAGGAGCGCGAGCCACTTCGACGACATCTTTCTGTTCGTAGCCGCCATCCACACCCAAAGTGTGGAGCTCCATGAGCTCTCGCGCATAGTTCTCGTTGATGCCGCTAATGCGTGCAGCCTTCTCGTTCACGTCACGCATAGCGCGACGGCCTCGGCCACCGCGGCTCCCGAGCTGGGCGCGCAGCGCTTCTCGCGGGTCGAAGCCCTCTTTCGTATTCACCCAGTTGTCGAGATAGAACAGCATTGCCGGATGCTCGGCCGTCGCCGCGAGCAGGTCCTCGAAGCGACCTAACGCGTGAGGCCGTATCGCGTCGCGTTCGTAGGACGGCAATGCTCAGCAGCGTGTTCCGGTTCTTTCGGGTATAGACATTGAAGTGGTTGAACCAGAAGTCGGTCATGACTTCCTGGAGCTGTCTTTCGGAATGGACCGCCCGGTAGAGCTTCGCTTGCCAGAGCTCCCGCAAAACGACCCGGGCGCCGTCGCGCGCGGGCGCCATCCTCTCGCCCGAGGATCGCGCTTTGAGCATGGCTTCACGCTCTGCCCGGCTCGGTTGCGGGTATTTCCGCATCAGCTCCGTCGTGGATAGCTGCAGATTGTCGAGCTTTCCGAGGCTCGTCACGACCGCGCTATCGTCGATGCGCTCGGGCTCGAGCTGTTCTTCCAGCCACGCCTTCGTGCCTTGGGCGAGAACCGCATCCAAGTCACCCGGTCGCGCTCCGTACGTGGCGCGCGACAGCAGGAGCCTCGCCCTCGTGACTTCATCGCTCGACGGCCCCGCGGCCCCGGGCCCCGACGTCAGTAAACAAGCTGCGAGGAGCAGTACAACGAAGATCATCTTTTTCGCAGTCATGCTGGTAAGACCGCAAATAACCTCGAAGAGTTTAACCGTGAGGGCAAAGTCTGCCAGCGTGCGACCTTCGAGCCCGCTCCTGACGGCTCACTAGGACGCTTTCTTTCTCGACTTGGTCCGGGGACGCGCACACTTTTGGCAGCGGCCGAAAATCTGATGGCGGTGCGACTCGATCAGGAAGCCATAAGCGTCGGCGATCTCATCTTGGAGCCTCTCGATCTCCGGGCTCAAGAACTCGAGAATAGTGCCGCACTCCGTACAAATCATGTGATCGTGATGGGCGTGAAGAAATTTGTGCTCGAAGCGAGTGAGGCCGTCCCTGAGCTCGATCGCCTCGGCGAGCTGCGCGGCCACGAAGACTTTCAACGCGCGGTAAATCGTCGTTCGGCCAATCCGGAGATTTTTTCGGCGAATGACCCGATAGAGATCATCGACGGTCATGTGACCGCTCGTATCGAGAAAATGCCGCAGCACGCTAACCCGCTGCTTCGAATGTTTCAGACCGTGCTTCGTCAGGTAATCATCGAGGACTCGGTACTCCTCGCGCTCTTCAGCCATTTATGCCTATCTTAATCGAAATCGACGGCGACGGCGACGGCAACAGCCTCAAAAATGGCTTCTGCGGTGACGTCAGCATGGGAGCCATGCCAGACCACCTCGCCATCCCGGAGTAGGAGCAGTTGCGGCGACTCGTGTCGGATTCCGGTCCTTTCCTCGATGTAGTCGGAGACGGCCCGAGCGCCGAGAACCTCGACTTTGTGGATGCGCCGCTCTGGGTGCTCCGAAAGGAACTTCTCGACTTCGCCGTGAGCGCGTGCGCTGATCCCACACGTAGAGCTGTGTTTGAAGACGATCGCGAGCGGCTCGTCGAGCAATCGGTCGAACGCTTCTTTGTCGTCAAGTGATTCCGTCACGTTTCTATCTTGGCGCAAGCCTTTGCTCTTGACAAAGCGCTCCCGCCGGTCCTAACAATGGCGCGGAGGACGACATGAAGCGTTGGCTCTTGGGCTCGATCTCGCTGCTTCTCGTCGGCAGTGTCTGTTACTTTTTCGGCTATGCACGAGGTAGCGCCGCGATCGCTCCCGAGGAGCAAGAAGCGCTCGAGCGCGCGTTTGCCCGTTCGATGCGCGGGGTCGTTCTGGAAGGCTCGTTCACCGTCGACGGCTCCGACCGCGAAGCCTCGACCGAGCGTTACACGGTGGAGCGCGTCGAGAAAGTCGGCGGAGACGTCTGGCTCTTCCACGCGCGGCTCCAGTTCGGCGAGGCCGACGTGAGCTTGCCCGTCCCCGTCAAGCTTCTATGGGCAGGAGACACGCCCGTTGTGAGCCTTACGGACGCGTCCATACCGGGACTCGGCACCTATTCCGCACGTCTCGTCTTCTTCCGCGATCGTTATGCCGGACTCTGGTCCAACCCGCGCACGGGCGGATTTCAATTCGGCAAAATCACCCGCGAGAACGCCGCGAGTACGATTGAGCCGTGACCGAGTCGCCCGGGCAGGTCCACCGAGGCCATTGCCAGCTAGCAGCCCGTTGAAAAAGTCGTATCCGGTCGCGATATTTCTCTGAAGACTCATTCGATGACGATGTAAAATTGCATCGCATGTCGATGAAGAAGAAAAAGAAAAGTTGCCAAGAGACTTTATGGATTCCACACGATGCGGTTGCGTCGAGTCCTGGTCATCCTTTTTATGAGGAACTCGAGCGGGTACTTCGAGAGGAAGAGTTTGACTCGTTTGTGGAGTCGAAATGCTCGCCGTATTACGCGAAGAAGCAAGGTCGGCCGAGCATACCGCCGGGTGTGTATTTTCGAATGCTGTTGATCGGCTACTTTGAGCGCATCGATTCAGAGCGCGGGATCTGCTGGTGGTGTTCGGACTCACTGTCTTTGCGCCAGTTTCTTGGCCTTGGAATGGAAGAGCGAACGCCGGACCATTCGTCGCTGTCTCGGATACGGAATCGACTTCCGCTGAAAGTTCACGAATCTGTATTTGGATGGGTGCTAGAAGTTCTAGCGTCGAGAGGGATGATAGATGGCAAGACACTGGGTGTGGACGCGACGACGCTGGAAGCGAATGCGGCGCTTCGGTCAATCGTTCGTCGAGACACGGGGGAAAGCTACGAATCGTATTTGAAGGAGCTTGCGCGCAAGAGTGGTATCGAAGAGCCGAGCCGAGCGGACATTGCAAAGTTGGACAAGAAGCGGCCAAAGAAAGGGTCGAACAAGGAGTGGGTGAATCCGAACGAGCCGGATGCGGAGATCATGAAAATGAAGAGCGGGGGCACGGATATGGCGCACAAAGCCGAGCATGCTGTGGACATGAGCGGGGAAGGTGCGGTAATTGCCGTGACGCTTCACGGAGGCGCGAAGGGTGACACAAAGAGCCTACCGGATACGCTGGAAAAAGCGCAGTCAAATCTGCAAGAGCTCGCGAACAACGCGGAATGTTGTGAACGAATACATGAAGACGCGGGTCGCGAAGTGGTCGGGGACAAGGGCTATCACGGCAACGACATCCTGGTTGAGCTGGTCGAACAAGAATACCGGAGCTACATTTCGGAGCCAGAGCGAGGTGGCCGCAAATGGAAGGACAAACAGGCCGAGCAAGCCGCCACCTACGCGAACCGACGTCGCATTCGCGGGACTCGAGGTAAGCGATTAATACGCCGTCGCGGCGAGTTACTCGAACGACCTTTCGCGCACTACCTCGAAGCGGGAGGCATGCGACGAACGCATTTGCGAAGACACGAAAATATACTCAAGCGCCTCCTCACGCACGTGGCCGGATTCAATCTCGGGATTCTGATGCGCAATCTCATCGGCAAGGCCACGCCGAAGGAATACGCGGAGCTCAACGCCAGTCTGATCGCTGCTTTATTGCGCTTCGTCTCGACCATAGGCGCACGTTTTGCCCCGCTGCAATCCATCGGGCGTCTCAACTTGGCCGTTCCGCCGAATCACATCTTCCTTGAACTTGCCCACCAAACTTTCTCCGTGAGCAGAATCTGGACTTTTTCACCGGGCCGCTAGCATTGTTTCGCTTGCTTTGCCTCCCCGTCGAATGTAAGTTAATGTAGCTCTAACGGTAAAGGATTGGATGCATCTGCACGGCCACTCTTGTTTCATAACTGTTGGTTCGGGTGACTCTAGCCCAACGATTTTTTCCGGGGTCTCGGCATCGACCCCGCCCACTGAAGCGTACCAACGACACAGGATCTATTCAAGGAGGATCACATGACGCTTACGCGCCGTGCGTTTTTTCGCACAGTAGGACCGGGAGCCGGCGCCCCGTCCCATGCGATGATCACTGCTCGCGGTCGGGAGGCTCTAGAAGGCGAATTCGGTTCTGTCGAGGCGGGTATCATCCCGCCAGCCGACGTGGACGAAGTGCGCATCAGCAGCAACGAGAATCCCCTCGGACCCGGGCCAGCCGCGATTCGAGCCATTCGCGACAATTCGGACCAGTCCAACCGTTATCCGATGAACAGCCGGATTACGGATCGCGCCGTGCGCGCACGCCTCGCCGAACAGATCGACGGTGCGAGCGCCGAGAACATCGTGATCGCTCCTGGCTCCGGCGAGATTCTTCGCAACTGCGTGCGCGCTTTCACGAGCCCGAGCCGTCCTCTTGTGACCGCCGAGTGCTCGTACGAAAGCCCCACGCGAACGGCGACATATTTCGACGTGCCGGTCAAGACGGTCCCGAATGCAGCAGACCTCGGGCTCGACCTCGATAAGATGGCTGGGGCGGCCATTGGCGCCGGCCTCGTTTTCTTGTGCAACCCGAACAATCCGACTGGCACGGCGCATGGCCGCAGCGACGTCAACGACTTCGTGCGTTACGTCACGAAGGCGTCCCCGTTCACCTATATCCTCGTGGACGAGGCCTATCATGAATATGTGACGAAGCCGTCTTATTCCACCGCGGTAGATCTCGCATTGACGCATCGCAACGTCCTCGTTGCGCGAACCTTCTCGAAAGCTTACGGGATGGCTGGACTCCGTCAAGGCTGGACGCTCGCGACGAAAGAGACCGCTGCCAAGATTCGCGCTTACCAGCTCACCTTAGGGGCCAATATCCTCGGGCTCGCCGCCATCATGGGGTCGCTCGATGACCCGGACCATTTGAAGCAAGAAGTCGAGCGCAACACGGAAGTTCGAAAGTACACGATCGACTTCTTCAGCAGCCACGGCTATTGGGTCTCGGACAGCCAGACCAACTTCATCTTTGCCAAGACGAACGTGCCGGCGAAAGACTTCCGCGAAGCTTGTGCGAAGCACAAGGTTTCAGTGGGTCGCGACTTCCCGCCTTACGAGAAGACGCATGCACGCATCTCGATCGGCACCATGGACGAGATGAAGCGCGCCACGGAAGTGTTCGCCCAAGTGCTTGGTATTTCAGCTACTGACGCTGGCGCTGGCAGCAACTAAAAGATGCCCGTGAGCAAACTATCTGAAAACGAGTTTAGAGAAACTGAGGAGGTTGCTATGTCGCAAACGCGACGTGATTTCGTGAAAAACTTGGGCGTCGGTGCCGCGGGAGCCTACGCGGCTACGCTCATCAGCACGCGCAAACAGGAGTCCATCGCTTTCGCCGCCGAAACCGGGCTGCCTTTGGACGAGGTGATAAACCTCGCCAATAACGAGAACCCGATGGGCCCCGGGAAACCGGTGCTCGACGCCATTGACCGAGCGCTCGGCGGGCACGGCGAAAAGCCGGGACGCTACCCGTTCCCCTATACGACACCGCTCAACGAAGCGCTTGCCGCGAAGTGGAACGTAAAGCCGGAGAACGTGCTCGTAGGCGCGGGCTCGACGCAGATCCTCGTCAACGCGACCCACACCTACACATCGAACCAGAAAGCTCTTGTCGGCTCGCTCCCGACTTACGAGGAGTGCTTCGGCTATGCCTCTCTCGTCGGCCACAAAACAAAAGCGGTTCCGCTCACGAGCAGTTTTTCGACGGATCTCGACCAGACGTTCTACGCTTGCAAAGGCGCCGGGATGCTCTTCTATTGCAACCCGAACAACCCGGTAGCCTCGCTCGTCGATCCCGCCGAAAGCAAGGAGTTCATCCCGCGCGTTCTCAAGATGAACAAAGACCTTCGGATCCTCGTGGACGAAGCCTATATCGACTACGTCACCACGCCCGGCCACGAGACGATGATCCCGCAGGCGATCGAGAACCCGCGTCTCATCGTCGCTCGCACCTTCTCGAAAGCTTATGGAATGGCCGGACTTCGTATCGGCTACGCCATCGCGCACGAAGACACCGTCAAAGAGCTCAGCAAATTCCACATGGGCAACGCCGTGTCGAGCTTGAGCTATGCCGCCGCCATCGCAGCGCTTCAGCGGGACGCGAGCGATCCGAGCTTCATCCCGAACGAGCAAAAGCGGAACGACGAAGCACGCAGTTTCACGCGCAAGTGGTTCCACGATCATGGGTACGAGGACACCGAAGCCCAGAGCAACTTCCTGTTCGTCGACGTCCAAATGCCCATCGAAGACTTCCAGGGAGCCTGCCGCAAGGAAGGCGTCCGCGTCGGCCGCCCGTTCCCGCCGCTCTGGACGCATTGCCGCATCTCCGTCGGCACGATGGACGAGATGCAAAGGGCCGTCAAGGTCTTCGACAAGGTGCTGAGCGCGGCCAAGTCACAGGCCGCGTAGCCACCGTCAAGGACAAGGCTGCCGCTCTCGCAAGAGGGGCGGCAGCTTTTTTTGTTTCGTGAGAGCTACGGCGGTGTTAAACTGAAGTTCCCTGGTCGAAAGAACCACTGACTGTTTGAATCCCCAATGATTACGCGTCTTTAGGGACGTCGTGGGTTAATTTTGGCGGACAATATGTAGGCATGTAATTAATAGAATAGCCGTAGGTTATTAACATTGTTAATGCTATTATAGTGGGCATGCATATCCACATCATCCCCAATCGCAACTCTAAGCCTGCCGTCCTGCTGCGTGAGTCCTATCGGGTGGGTGGAAACGTCCGCAAGCGCACGCTTGCTAACTTGTCCAAATTGCCCATGGACGCAGTCGACGCCATTAAACGCATTCTCAAAGGGGAGAAGCTCGTTTCGCTCGAAGACGCCTTCGAAATCGTCGAGAACGGCTCCCGGCTCCATGGCCACGTCGATGCGGTGCTCAGCGCCATGAGACAGCTCGGTTTCGAAAAACTCGTTGGCTCTCGACACTCACGAGAGCGGGATTTGGTCATGGCCATGGTAGCCGCGCGGATCCTCGAACCGCAGTCGAAGCTGGCGACTAGCCTGTGGTGGCACACAACCACACTGCCCGAAATCCTGGGGTGAGCGACGCCGACGAAGACGATCTCTATGCCGCCATGGACTGGGTTCTCGAACGCCAGGAGGTCATCGAAAAGAAACTCGCGGCGCGCCATCTCCAAAACGACGGCCTCGCGCTCTATGACCTAACCTCAAGCTACTTCGAGGGTGTGAGTTGTCCGATCGCCAAGCTCGGATACGACCGTGACGGCAAGAAAGGCAAGCTGCAGGTCAACTACGGTCTACTGACCAACGAACGCGGTATCCCTGTGTCTGTATCCGTCTTCGAGGGCAACTCGGGCGATCCCAAAACGCTCTTGCCTCAGATAGAAAAGGTGCAAGAGCGGTTCGGAATCGAGCAGTTTGTGATGGTGGGCGACCGCGGGATGATCACCCAGACCCAGATCGACGCGTTGCGAGAGATGGACGGTGTCGACTGGATTACCGCTCTTCGACCCGAGGCGATTCGCAAGCTCATCAACGATGGGCTGCTCCAGATGGGGCTATTCGACGAGCGGAATCTGTTTGAGGTGACGCACCCGGATTTCCCCAACGAGAGGCTGGTCGCTTGCCGCAATCCGGAACTGGCCGAGAGGCGGCGTCACAAGCGTCGTGCTCTGCTCGAAGCGACCTGCAAGGAGCTTGAGAAGGTTTGTCGGATGGTCGAGCGGCGACGTTTGCAGGGCAAGGAGAACATCCGTGCTGCAGTGAAAAAGCTCCTCAACAAGTACAAAGTCGGCAGCTACTACAGACTCGATATCCGTGACGACGGTTTCGACTTCGAGCTAGACGAGACAACGATGGATGCCGACGCCTCGCGCCTCGCCAGCGGCAACTCAGAGCTCGCCAACAAACGGCTCCAGCGGTGGAAGCGACACGTGGAGACGATCGCTAAGCAGTTGGACCAGATTCGCCAACGGATCGGGCAGGGTCAGCTGCATGGTAAAGATAAAATCGGTGTGCGGGTAGGCAAAGTTCTCAACAAGTACAAAGTCGGCAAGCACTTCACACTGGACATTCGCGACAACAGCTTTAGCTTCGAAATCGACGACACAAAGGTCACTGCGGAAGCTGCACTTGACGGCTTCTACGTCATCCGCACCAGTCTTGCTGAACAGCGGATGAAAACAGATGACTTAGTGCGCAGCTACAAGTTGCTGACCCAGGTCGAGAGGGCGTTTCGTTCCTTCAAGAACATCGACCTGAAGGTGCGGCCCATTCGTCACCGGCGCGAAAACCGAGTCCGGGCGCACATCTTCTTGTGTATGCTGTCCTACTACGTCCTGTGGCACATGATGGAGGCTTGGCGGCCCTTGCTATTCGCTGACGAGGACCAGCAGGCGAAGGCAAAGCGTGACCCCGTTGCTCCCGCGAAGCGCTCCGAGGCGGCCATGCGCAAGATACAGACCAAGAAGCTTGACGATGGGAGTCCAGCTTCCAGCTTCCGCACGCTGCTGCGCCTTCTCAGCAACATCGTCCGAAACAAATGTCGGACCCCGGGGGCGGCATCGAGCGACATGACCTTTGACGTGACTACATCACCGGACTCCAAACAGCGTAGGGCCTACGAACTGCTGAAGGGTATCACCGTGTAGACAGAAGCGCGTACCTTCCAATCAGCCTATGCCTCTGGATTAACACGGGATGTCGGTTTTTCTGGAAAGGAACTTCAGGTTAAAGAGACAAAATGAAACGGCGTGAGTTTCTAGGAACGCTTCCGGTCGTCGGCGCCGCTGCATCATTGAAAGCGGCGACTCCCGGTCCGAAGATCGACCTTCACAATCACTATTACCCGGAAACTTATTTCCAGATGATTCGGGACCTCGCGGGCGACGACTATACGTTCGACAGCGACGCGACGGGGACGACCATCATCAAGTTCCGTGGCGCGAGATTCTTCGGCATCCAGCCACCCATGACCGACGTGTCGCTGCGGCTCGAAGCCATGGATCGCGTCGGGATCGACATGCAAGTCCTATCCGTCTCGGTGCCCAATGTCTACTTCGCTAGCGTCGACCAAGAGCCCGAGATCGCGCAAGGCATCAACAACGCTTATGCCGAGCTCATCGCCCGCTATCCCCAACGTTTCAAAGGTTTCGCCTCAGTCCCGATGAGCGTCCCCGACGCGGCGCTCGCCGAGCTCGAGCGCGCCATCGACGTGCTGAAACTGAACGGCGTCATCATGTTGAGTCACATCCGGGGTAAGCCGCTCACGGACCCGAGCTTCCGGCCGTTCTTCGAAGAAGCCAACCGCAAGAAGCTCTGTATTCTCATCCATCCCATGATGCCCACGGGAATGGCAGACCAGCTTCGTGAATACGTTCTCGGGCCCATTGTCGGTTTTCTCTTCGACAGCACGCTCGCGGTGACCCGAATGTGCTACGACGGCCTGCTACGCGACTTTCCCGACATCCGCTAGCTCATTCCGCATCTCGGGGGCGCTATCCCCTACCTCATGGCGCGGATCGATCAGGGCCATCACGACTTCGTGGCATGCCGCGAGAAGATCGACGAGCCGCCGAGCACCTATCTCAAGAAGCTCTATTTCGGCACCGTGGCTTCGAGCCCATACACGGTGAACATGGTCCAGGATCTCATTGGGACGGACCACATCGCACTCGGTACGGATTATCCTCATCTTCTCGGCTCCATCGACGGCTCCGTCGAGACCATCGAGGCAATGCGCATCCCGAACGTCGAAAAACAACGTATTTTCAGCGGCACGGCTATGGAGATATTGAACAACATGTGAGGGGTCTGACGGAATGCCCTGACGCAATTGGACGGGCTTTCCACCTTTCCTATAATTTCGGCAAAGGAGAACGAGCCGTGAGTGATGATCCGCGCTACCCCGTTGGTAAGTTCCAGTTTCCCGACAGCATGAGCGACAGCGAGCGCGAGTCGCTATTACAGCAGATTGCGGACACGCCGGGGAAGCTTCGTGATGCGGTCGCGGGACTCGACAACGACCAGCTCGCAACACCTTACCGTGACGAGGGCTGGACCGTCCGACAGGTCGTGCACCACCTTGCCGACAGCCATTTGAACAGCTACATTCGGTTCAAGCTTGCGGTGACGGAAGAATCGCCCACGATCAAGGCCTATGACGAAGCCGCTTGGGCTGGTCTCGAAGATGCGCAGAACGCTTCGGTCGAGACTTCGCTTCAACTTCTCGACGCGCTACACGAGCGTTGGCTGCGGTTCCTGCGCTCGCTCGGCCCGGACGAGCTCGCACGCTCGTTCAAGCACTCGGAGCTCGGCTCGGTGACGATCAAACAAAACATCGCTCTTTACGCGTGGCACGGACGCCACCACGTGGCGCACATCACCTCGCTACGCGAGCGCGAGGGCTGGTAGCTCCGCCAAAGGTCAAGTTCCGCTCTTCAGCTCCACGACGATCACTTCCATCGTTCCTGGTCCTTCGTTCAAATCTCCGTGGAGTACGCCCGGCGGGTCTTTGTCGAGCCAATAGGCCTGGCCCGCTTTCCACTCATAAGTGTCGACCTGTTCGTTCTCTTCGTTGATGACTTTGAGACTGCCGTCGGTCAGCGCGATGAGCGCGCGGCCGTTCTCGTGCCGGTGCAGCCGGAGCGGCTGGTTCGGAAGGATAATACTCTTCCAAACTTTGACGTGCTCGTTCTCGAATTGCGGTTCGCGACGACTGCGCTGCTCTTGAATCGCGAGCGTCACGCTCGAGGAGATGATGGCCGTTGCCAGCACGACCATTGAGAGTTTCGTTTTCGACATAGTTTCACTCCGCTTCATAAAGAACCTTACCGCTGACGATAGTAGCCAAGATGCTGCCTTCGAAGAGCTTTCCCGGCTCCGTCGCGCCTACGACGAGCGGGTCTATATCCATGATGGTGATGTCCGCCCATTTGCCTAGCTCGAGTGTCCCGGTCTCGTTCTCGAGACCGCCTGCATAGGCGCCCCAGATCGTATAGCCACGTACCGCCTCCTCGGGTGTCATTCGCTCCTCCGGATACCAGCCTTCGGAGGATTTCTGGAGCCTGTCTCGCCGCGTGATCGCGGAATGAAGCCCGTAGAAGATGTCGTGGTCAGAGCCAATGAGGTCCGAGTTGAAAGCGAGCCGAACGCCGGCTTGTCGCAAAGTGCGCCACGCATAGGCGCCTCGCGACCGGTGCGGTCCTAGCCGATCCTCAGCCCAAGCCTGGTCTTCCGCGCAATGCGGCGGCTCCATCGACGCGATGATGTCCAGCTCCGAGAAGCGCGCGAAATCGTCCGGATGCACGACCTGGGCGTGCTCGATCCGGTGGCGAAGCGACTGCGTCTCCGGGTCGGCTTCGACAACCGATGCAAAGAAGTCCAGCGTCTCCCGATTTCCCGCGTCGCCGATCGCGTGGATGCCGACTTGAAAGCCCGAGCGCATCAACTCCGCGACGAGCTCCATGTCGAAGCCGTACTCGTCGCCAGAGATGCCTCGATGACCGGGCCGGTCCGAGTAACCCTCGAGCAGGCGCGCGCCGCGTGAGCCTAGAGCACCATCGTAATAGGCCTTCACCGAACGCGTGATGAGCATGCGGTCGTTGTCCTGAACGGGTCCTTTTTCGAGCCACTTGCGGCATAGCTCGCCATCACGGGCGGACAACATAGCGTAAACGCGGATCGGAAGCTCATTCCTGCTCTCGAGCGACTCGAGCGCCTCCATGAAACGGCTGTCGACGCCGGCCTCGTGGACTTGAACGAAGCCATCACGCGCCATACGGTCAAGGCCAGCGATGACATAACCCTCGAACTGTTCGTCGGTGGGCTCGGGTATCGCGGCGTCGATGAGCAAGCTGGCGCGATTGAGCACGATGCCGGTAGGGTTGCCGCTTAGCATCCCTCAAAAATTTCACCGCCGCTCGGGTCGGGCATGTCCGGAGTGATACCGGCCGCCTCGAACGCTTTCTCGTTCGCCCAGACGGCAAACCCGTGCAGGCTGTCCATCACGACGGGATTGTTCGGAAACGTCTCGTTGAGCAAATCCCACGTCGGGTAGCGCGACGCCCAAGCGCCTTCGTCCCAACCGCGCGCGAGTATCCACTCCCCCTCCGCGGCGTCGCCCGAAGCCTCCACGACGCGCTGCACAGCCTCCTCCTCCGTCTCGACGCCGATGAGATTGACCTGCACTTCGAGCTGGCCTAGCCCCACGACATGCGTATGCGAGTCGATGAGTCCCGGCAAGACCGTCGCGCCCGCCACGTTCATGACCCGCGTAGAGCTACCCTTGTGGCGTTCGACCTCTGCATTCGAGCCGACGAAAACGATTTCGCCATCCTTCACCGCGACCGCCTCCGCATCCGGACTCCATCCCGAATCCGAGAAAGGCGCGCCAGCCACCGGAGAGCCGTCGGGCACCGGTTCGGCCCAGCTGAACGTGTAGACCCGACCGTTTTGAATAATGAGATCCGCGGGCTCGGGTGTGGCGCATCCAAGAGCAAGCGCAAGGCTAGCGAGCGAGAGCCAAAGCTTACGATCAATCCATACCTCCAATTCGCGCGGGATTATAAGCCTCTCGAAGCCGGAGCGCTATTCTGCCACCGTCACGCTCCTGAGTCCGCTGTCTTCATCCCCACCTCCCCGTGCCTTCTAGCAGCGTTCGAAGACAAGGAGAGCGCGATTCTGCCGGTCCGTGCAGGGAGCTAAGGGTCCGCGAAAGAATAAGTTCGCATTCTCGGGGGCCCCGTCTAATAAAGGGCGCCCGGCTGGCAAGGCGCGAGGAGCGAGTAATATCCAGATCTATGCCAGATCCATGAACGACGAGCAACGCAGCCAAGGCGGGATGCATCGGCGTCCTAAAATGTGAAGTTATTCTTTCGCGGGCCCTAAGAGCGACGAGCGCGATGGTCGGCGGCGTAAATCACCAAGCCGAGCATCAGCGTCGCCAGGCCCGCGAGCGATTCGGCGGGTTGGGTGACGAGCATGAAGCTCAAGCTCCATGTACTGAGCACGAGGAAGATGATCGGGGGCCACGGATAACCCCAAGTCCGATAGGGCCGTTCGATTTCCGGCTCGCGGTGTCTCAAGACGAAAACTCCCGCAACCGTCAGCGCCGTGATCAAATTGAGAGTGAAGCCCGCGTAGAGAAGCACCTGCTGGAATGTCGCCGTGTAGATGAAGCCGAGCGTGAGTGCGGATTGCACCAGCATCGCGTAGGTCGGGATGCCGCCCGCGCTTTTGTATGAAAGCAAGCGCAAAAGCGGTACGTCCTCCCCCATTACCTGCACGATCCGCGGCCCGAGATAGATCATCACGCTGACGGTCGACGTAAGAATGAGCGCAATCGTCACCGCCATCAGATTCGCGCCCACTTCGCCGAAGATCTTCGACGCCGAGAGATAGCCGACCTCGATCTGACCGGCGAGCTCCGGAAACGGCACCGTGTACATGAACGCGTAGTTCACAAAAGTGTACAAAACAAACACGATCGCGGTGCCCAGGACAAGAGCCCGAGTCAGATCCCGCGGTGGCGACTCCATCTCACCGACGATGTAGATAGCCGCATTCCACCCCGTGTAAGCGAACGCGACGTAGACGAGCGAGACAGCGAAGGCCGGTGTCATGATGAGATCCCAATCGCCCGGGACCGGAAACGGGGTCACGTCTTGCGGGACGCGCACGTGATAGGCGGAGCCAATCAAGACGAGCAGGAGCAGCACCTTGAGGATCGTCAGAACATTCGTGAAACGCGTTCCCCACCAAACGCTGTTGCCATGCAGAACTGTGAAGAACAGGACGAGAGCCGCCGCCGTGTGCACGACCGGAACCGCCGGGATGGCGGTCGCGAGGTAAGTGGCGAACGCGATGGCCGCGAGCGCGGTAGGCGCGGCAAAGCCCACCGTCGCGGAGACCCAGCCCGAGAGAAAGCCGAGCATGGGGTGCATGATCCGTGACAGCAAATGATATTCGCCGCCCGAACGCGGAAGTGCTGTGCCGAGCTCCCCATAGGTAAGCGCGCCGCAGAGAGCCGCGATACCGCCGAGCACCCACAGCATCAGAATCGGAAATCCAGAAGGGATATCGGCGACCTGAAACCCGATACTCGTAAAGATGCCGGTTCCGACCATGTTGGCGATGACCATGAACGTCGCCGTCCAGAAACCGATCTTGAGCGACTCTCTCTTCATAGAGACGCCGCGGGCGCAAACGTGGAGATCGACTTCATTGCTGTGCGGTAGCCCTTTTCGAGACCACCACCGGAAACAGCTCGTGCTCCATCGGGTCACCAGGCTCGAGCCCGAGCTCCGGAAACGGCGGCGACGTCGTGAAGGGCCGCTCCGCGAAAACGGCGTCATCTCCTAGCCAGCGGGTCGCGATGGCTCGGCGTCTCGTCGCATGCGTCGCTGTTCCCGGCGCGCCATGCACCGTCTTCATGTGGAAGGCGATCGCGTCTCCCGGCTCGAGCGCCCAGGACAGGATCTCGTAGTCCCCTCTCGTGGCCTCGATATCCGGAAGGTCTTCGAATCGCGCGAATGCGCCGTCATACGGGCGATGGTCGGCGAATTTCAACGGTGTGAACATCCTGTTCCAGCGATGGGAGCCGGCGACGAACTCGGGACACACCGATTGGGGCACGGGGTCGAGAGGAATCCAAATGCTGCAAACTTGCTCCCCGTCGACACAGTAGTAAGGCTGGTCCTGGTGCCACGGACTGATCTCCCGCGTGCCCGGCTCTTTGACGAGCACGTGCTCGTGAAAAAAACGCACCGCCTTCTCACCAGTGCGGAACGCGATGTTTCCGAGGTGCGCATTCACGGCGGCGAGGCTTCCGACTGCCGCGTTGCATACCGGCTGCTCGCGGGTCTTCATGCAATCGATGAAGTTCTGCGTGTGCTGGTCGAGCCCCCGCGCGTCGGGCCGCGCTGCGACCCGCGGCTTCGCTCTCATCTTGTAGTCGACGGGCCGGCCGCCTTCGAGCTTCTCTTCGGGATAGATCTCCCAACCGTTGCGATCCCCGACGAGCGTGCCTTTGTTCCCGATGAACGCGATGCCGTGCCCGCGTTGGAAAGGACCGAGCTCGATGCCGACCGCATGCTCCCAGATCATCGTGAAATCGTCGAACTCGTAGATTGTTTGGAGCGTGTCCGGGGTTTCCTGCGCGTCATCGGGATAGGCGAATTTTCCGCCGAGCGCGGCCACCGACTTCGGCCCCGTCGCTTTCATGCCCCAGAGCACGATTTCGATGAGATGCACGCCCCAATCGGTCATGAGACCGCGGCGTAGTCCCAATACCAGCGAAAGTTGAAATGAAACCGGTTTCGATTGAAAGAGCGGGCGGGCGCGGGTCCGAGCCACATGTCTTAGTTCACACCGGCAGGAACGGGCTCATCGGGAATATCGGGAACCGCAGGGAGCCAATTCATACAAGCCCACGCGCGTGTCGAGCGGATGCGGCCGAGCTTTCCGGAGTGCACGAAGTCCATCGCCTCGGTCCACTGCGGACCGCTCCGCTGCCACTGGCCGACTTGCACGACGCGGTTGTGCTGCTTCGCCGCGGCTATCATGAGTTGGCACTCGTGAATAGAGTTGGCGAGCGGCTTTTCGACGTAGACGTCCTTACCCGCCTCGCAGGCATCGACCATCATCATGCAGTGCCAATGGTCCGGCGTTCCGATGACGACCGCGTCCAAGTCCTGATCGTCGAGAAGCTCCCGATAGTCGCCGTAAAGCTTCGGCTTGACCGACGTCGTGGTCTCGACCGCTGAGGCGCGCTCGTTCAGGACGTTCTCATCGACGTCACACAATGCGCCGCACTCGACTTCATCGATTTTCAACAGCGAGCGCAGATCGCTGAAACCCATGCCGTTGCAACCGATGACCCCGACGACGATCTTGTCGGAAGCTGCCACGCGCCGCGACAAAGGTCCGAGCGAAGCGGCAGCGCTCATTCCCACAATGGCTTTGGAAGAGTCCTGGATAAATCGGCGTCTCGTGCGTTTCATCGTGCGTTCTCCTCTCGATTGCTGCCAAGACTAAACCTAGCCAGGTAAACCTGAAAGCTTTTGAACCGCAGAGACGCCGAGAGCGCAGAGGAGGATCCGGGAAAGTCCGAACCCAGCCAGAGATCGAGACAGCCCTTTTGTTCTCCGCGCACTCTGCGCCTCTGCGGTGAGATTTTCTTGCTCCAAAACGTGAACAAAATTCTCGTTTCTGTCCGGTTAGGGCTAGAGGCATCGTTTGTCACGCGCTCCGCCAGCGCGATCACGGAAGCTTGCCCGCGACGAGGAGCCGGATGCGATAAAGGCCCGTGCGAGCTGTGATGTAAAGAGTCTTGCCGTCCTCGTCTCCCCAGCCAACATTCGCAGGCAGCTCGGGGGGATGGATGGTTCCCAAGTGCGTTCCATCCGGGGCGAAGATCCAAACGCCGCCCGGGCCCGTCGCATAGACGTTCCCTGACGTGTCGACACGCAGGCCGTCGGGGACACCTGGCGCGTCGGACTCCGTGGCGTCGAAGAAGATCTTGCCTTCGCTCAAGCGGCCGTCCTCCAGGACGTCATAGGCGAACCAGACACGCTGCTCGCTGTCGGAGTTGGCGACGTAGAGAGTCTCCTCGTCAGGAGAAAGGGCGAGCCCGTTGGGGCGCGTCTGCTCCCGAAGAAGCTCGAGCTGCCCCTCAGGCCCCAGACGATAGATGCCGTTGTGGTCGAGCTCCTTTTGAGGATCCTCGTCGCCATCCGTGAGACCGTAGGGGGGATCCGTGAAGTAGGCCCAGCCGCTCGAGTGAAAGAGGATGTCATTCGGACTGTTCAGGCGTTTGCCCTCGAAGCGATCCGCCAGGACGCTTCGGCTGTTATCCGTTTCGATGCGGGAGACCTGCCGGTTGCCGTGCTCGCAGAGGATCAGCCTCCCTTCTAGATCCAGGCTCAGTCCATTCGATCCTCCATGGCCTCCGGCTTCGGAGTCGTCGGGCGTCACGGGATTGAGAAACTCCGACACCCCCTCTGTCGGGGACCACGAATAGATCGTGTTCGCCCGAATATCGCTGAACAGAAGGTGAGGTCCACCCGCCGCGTCTTCGATCCACACCGGGCCCTCGATGAACTGGAAGTCTCCCGCAAGCTTCTCGATGATCGCGTCTTCCGGCACGATCGCGTCGAGAGCCGGCGCCAGACGAACGACCACGTCGCTGTCCGCGGGGGCCGCGGGCGCGTCGGGCTCCCGAGAACATCCAGTGGCGAAGACGCTAAAGACGAGCAGAACGAACCGTAGTGGAATGCGAAACCCTCTCATGGGATGCTATCTCCTTGCCGCGGAGCCTTTGAGTCTCAGGCGGGACGAATACTACATCAGAAGCCGGGAGTCCGACTTCCTCGATGATGGGAGAGCCGATATGAACCGACGAGTGTTCCTTTCGATGGGCAGCTTGGGCGCGCTTCGCATCGGCGCGTCAGACGGCGCGTCTGGCCAAGGGAAGACGACACGGGCTCGCCTGCACGTCGGGACCCAACGTGGACCGACGAGCGACGAGATGCTGATGTATTTCAAGCGGCACGGCGTCGAGAACATTTGCGGCTATCCACCTGCCGAGAACGAACACGGAGATTGGACTGTCGACGTGCTGTCGGCGTTTCGGGAGCGGTGCGCTTCGCACGGCGTGAGCCTGGATATGGTGCAGTTTCCGTTCATGTCTTCGTCGCACGTCGACCGCGCTCGACGGAGAGCCATCATGCTCGGACACGAGCCGGAGCGACAGCAGGAGATCGACGAAGCCTGCGCGATCATTCGGAACTGCGCGGCCGCCGGCATTCCCGCCATCAAGTACAATCTCTCTTTGGTAAGCGTACTCCGAACCGGGCGAACGCCAGGACGAGGCGGCACGAGCTACAGCACGTGGCAGCTCGAAGAGGCGATGAAAGACCCAGCGCCGCTCACGAGAGCCGGCCGCGTGCCCGCGGACGAGATGTGGGAGCGCATCACCTATTTTCTCGAGCGCGTCATTCCCGTGGCCGAAGAATACGAGATTCGTCTCGCGTGCCATCCCCACGATCCGGGCGTGCCGCCTCGAGGCTATGCAGGCATCGCGCGCGTTTTAGGTACGGCTTCAGGATTGAAACGCTTCATCGAGATTCAGGAGAGCCCCTATCACGGCCTCAACCTCTGCTTGGGCACGACGGCGGAGATGCTGCGGGACCCGGTGCGTGAGATACACGACGTCATTCGCTACTTTGGTGAGCGCAAGAAGATCTTCAACATTCACTTCCGGAACATTCGTGGGAAGCGGGACGACTTTCAGGAGGTTTTTCCAGACGAAGGCGACATGGACATGCTCGACGTCATGCGCACCTTGCACGAAGTCGACTATCCGTACATGGTGATGCCGGACCACTTGCCCCGTCATCCCGACGACCCCGGCGGACGTCAAGCGTTTGCTTTCGGCTACGGTTACATCAAAGCTCTGATTCAGGCCGTGGGAACCCGTCCACCCACACTTGCGCGCATGGTCAGGTTTTGACGGCAACGCATAGCAGAAAGTCTCCGGCTCTTTTTCAACGAGCAGCTGACGGAAGCGGGCATCGGCATGCCACCATTCGCGAAGCGTCGCGTGCAGCGGGTCGGCGCTCCCGTCCCAAGGGGTGTCCGTCTCCATCCGTTCGATCCGCCATCCCATGGCCGCGAGCTCCCGGCGGACGCTAGCGACGCTGACTTGATCGATGCCGTAGTGAGAGCCATCGAAATAACCCTCCCACTCTTGACCGAAGACTCGATGGCACAAGCTATCCGCGTTCGTCGTATTCAAGAGCAGCACGGCTCCGGGTGCCGCCGCCTCCGAGAGTTTCGCGAGGAATATGCTATGAGGATCCAATTAGGCTATAACTAATTGTAAACGCTACTCTTAATGAAAGGCCCGAATCTCCCTCACTTCCCGGAGTAACTTCGGAAGTAACGCAAGATTCGGGCTATGTTTTCACGCGGAAGAGTAACCACTACGCGCTTAAAGCTGAGTTTGACATCGATCTTAACAACATTGCTAGAGCTCATTCAGTTTTCCACCAAGTCACCTCTGATGCCTCCATTCCGTGACAGCTTTTCATATGCTCGTAAGCCTTGAGTTTTGCCTGTTCGTATCGTTGCGTTCCTATCTTGCCAGAAGAAATAAACTTCTGAGTGTCGCATGATGGACACCAAAACTCACAAATGTTAGTGTTGTGATCAACCTTACAGAATTTCATCTACTTTGCGCCAACCCCAGCGCCCCAGAGTAGTTCCGGGGCGTTTTTTCTTGTGGGGGATTATACACGATACGGCCCCCAACGGGGAGCGGCTACCGCGACCCGCTGCTGAGTCCGTTGTCAGCGATGAGATCGCGGTAGAAGCAACCGACGGCGCCTGTCAAGGGTGATATATAATCCCCTTTGGATATCCGCGTGCGCGCTTCAGCGTATCACGCTAAGAATACAAACCTCCCAAGCGCTCGCCGATAAGACTCCCGAGCATCGCCGTCAACGTTCTGAACGTCTGCTTGCGATTCTCGAAAGTATCAAGCCTAAAGGCAGTGTTCGGGCGTCGCCGTCGAAGCTCACTTTCTTCTAACTCGGCGGAGATGAACTTGACTAGCTTGACGGAAGCTACAACTCCGTTTTTCTTTTCGATCACTGGCTGTTGTGGAGCCGACCGCAACGCATCGAGAGTTACGTCGTCTAATTGTGGGAGGATAGTTTTGAGAGCCTCCGGGTCACCTGCCAGATCCTTGAACGCGGCGCGAATCTCTTGCGCATTGTTCATGACTAAGGAATAACGAAACAACGCTTCTCTTTCAGGCTCGATAAGATCGTCGTACTTCTTATCGATAGCCCCGTTCAAATCATTCAAGAGACGCGGCGCGGCTTTCGAAAATTGGCGCGCCTTGTGCTCCCGATCGCTCGGCAGCGTCTCGTCGCTAGCAATGAGTTCTACTACGGCGGACATGGATTTCGCGACGGTTTTGATTTTCTCAAGGTCCCCCGCGTCATACGCATCCGAATCCTTAGTTACTACGTCGAGATAAGTGTTGAAGCTATTTTCTACGGTGTTTTGAGTCCCCGGAGGGGTTAAGGTATTGCTCATTTCATTGTCCTTTCTGGACGGTGCATCGAATTTTAGTTTTTGTACGCTTACTTCAAAATATCAGTGAGTCTAAATGATAAGCATGATTATCGTGTTCTTTCGGTTTTGCCGATCAATCTCGATATGTGTAACGCTAGTTCGCGTACACCAGGATCTTCTCTCGGATCGCGGGCTATCCCTTCCGGTGGCAAGACATCAACGTAGTCTTTGAAATCTCGCGTCATACCGGGCAAGAGGCCTTCCAAGTTTGTCCGCGGTAACACATTGTCGTCGTCCATAATTCTCAACTCCTTTCCAGTTCATCCCACAGCGCATCGCTTATTCGATACGTGTCTTTTTGAGGCTTTGCCGGGCGCTTGTGTCTACCAGGAATGCATCGACCGTTTATGTCTTTCCCTCGGCAGTAATAGGTGTTACCGCTAGGCCACACGATGCTCATACGGTGCCCGCTACGTTCTCTCGTACCGTGAGTCTTGACGCCTTTGTTGGCGAGGTACACCAAAACTCCGGCCACGGCGTTTGCTACATCGTCGTGCGCTCCCCTTGCGTGGTCGATGGTTTCCCGTCCGCCTCGTGAGCGCCGTTCGAGATTTATCACTTGGTTTCTTAATCTAGGCTTGTCCAGCAATTCAACTCGGCCGCTCGTTATCAATGGGAGCACATTTTTATAGAGCGCCGACTTTGAGTATTCTGTCGCCTCGAACGTGATACCCAATTTAGAGAGCGCTTCCGAAGGGAACGCGCCCGCGTACCTGTCCCCCACGACTTTAGACACGTGGTATTCTTTCAAAATTTTAGCGAAGTCTTGCAGCATCACACTAGGGGCAAACGGCGGACGGCGCTCGACAATAACATCTATTACAAAAGTTGTCGGGTTTTCGTCGTCGTCGTGCTGTTCCACGTGCCCAATGCTCATAGCAGAACTATCTCCGCCCGCGCCGCCAGCCGTATCAATGAATGCAAGGTAGGCGGTATTCTTTGAAGGCCGTAGCATCTGGCGATCGGTTTCGATAACAGCGTCGAGAGCTTCCGCCGAGATGAACGTTTCAGATTCTTTCCGAAATTCAGAATCGTACTCGACCCGCGCGCTCGATGAATCCTCGGAGAAGGCTCTCTCAATCTCCGCCGCGTCAAATGTCGGATTCATTTCTTTTGTCGATGCTCTCCAAAATAAAACATGGTCGGACTCATCGTTGGCGAAATACTTTTTGTTGGCTTCGTACAACGCTCCACGTGTTATATGTGGCGAGGAGATCACCCACAAAACACTACCCGGAACGCGAGCGAGGCCGGGACGTAACGCGGACAACACTTCCACATCAGAGTTGGCGCTATCAGAGTCCAGCCACCAAAAGGCGACTTCATCGGCGACGGCCGATACAATCGAAAAACCGCGAACGTGTCGGTAGTTTGCCGTGATTGTCTCAATATCAATTCCATTCGAGAGGGAGATAGCGGCTTTCGTTTCGCTGATGATCATCCGGTTTAGAAGTTTGTCGCCTTTTATGATTCCCCGAACATAGTTGAACGCTTGACGTGCGGTCCCTCGATTTTGCGCCAGCAGAAAAGCCTTGCCGCGTTCGCCGGGAGCGAGAGTCGGATATTCTTTCACCGCGCTTGCTACCAACGCGGCCGCGGCCGCTCTTGTCTTGCCACCGCCTCGACCGACTTGCGCCCATACTTCTTTAACTGGCCCTTCGGGTACCGTTTCGCGTCCGGTGCATTTTTTATAGAATTCAAGATCAAAAAATTTGTTCGATGCCCAGTGCGTGGGAGTGCCACGCTCATTCTCTGAGGCGGTCGTACCCCCTTTTCGAGAATCGAAAGACGTTGAACGATCTTCGATTCCCGCAACCGACGCGCCTTGCGTCGCGATTGCGAGCATCCGCCAAGCGTTCCAACTTTCCCCGAAGCTAGCGATAAGACGCTCGAAATCAGGCCTTTGAGCCTTGAAATACCGCCCGTGCTCATCGCGTGGCCTTGTTCGCCGTTTATCTAGCATCTTGACAAGGGGAAGGCGAGTCGAGGCCCGTATGGCGAGCCACGGAAGGCGTGAGGGGCATTCTGGCGCCGTTTGGTACGACACCGGATAAATCCCGGGAATTGCATAGGAGGTTTAGCGTTACTTCGGGTGTTACTCGGAATCTCATATCCGTTTCTTTTCTGAAGTTACGTGGATAATCACAGTTTCGGCAAGATCCTGAGCCCCTCGGCTCGATAGTGAGCGCGATGGTTCGATCTTTCTAGAATCGTGGGGAGTTGGATTCGATACGTAACCCCATCCCAGAGAGGATATCCTGAATCTAGTTGAAATCGGTGAGTGACTCCCTTCAAGATCGTCGGTGTCAAAGCTGGCGATCAAAAAGAAAGGAGCCACCCGGTGAGAGCAGATACGAAGAAGAGAAAGAATGCAACACAGATGCTGAGGGCGACGCAGGAGCAAGAGTGGTGGGCGGATCAAGTTGTGCATGTGATGCTGGAGGGCAAGCGAGCGCCGGACGCCGCGATGCTCGATGTCGGACGCCTGGTAGCTGAGACGCTCATGTACATGGAGCGCGAAGAGAGATCTGGGCCAGACTACCATCCTACGTCGTCCGGGCTTCGCAAATGGGCGAGTCAACGTGGGTCGATCTATGTCGGTGACCAGAAGCTCCCTGTCGAGCACCCTCGATTGCGGGGCCCGGAGGGTGAGGTCGGGCTGAGAACCTACGAGCAGCTCAAGAATCGCGGGGGCTTTTCGGAGGAACTCCTGTCGGAGGTGCTTCGGGGAATGTCTGCTCGCAAGTACGAAGAGACGGTGACGGCGGCAGGCAAGGCTTTCGGTGTGACGCCGAGCTCGGTGTCCCGCCATCTGGTCGAGGCGACGGCGAAGCAGCTGAAGCAGTTCCAGGAGCGCAGTCTCGAAGAGTTTCCGCTCTTCGCGATGTACCTAGACACGGTCCACCGCGGCGGTCAGGCGTTCGTGGTCGCGCTCGGCGTGGACCGTGAAGGGAAAAAGCTCCCCCTGGGCTTCTGGGAAGGGGCGACGGAGAACCACGAGATCTGCGAGGAATTGCTGGAAGAGTTGGAGCGACGGGGGTTAAAGCTCTCCAAACGGATCCTCTGGGTAACCGATGGTGGCGGGGGGATCATCAAGGCGCTCAAAGACCGATACGGTAAGAAGCTCATCCACCAGCGGTGTACTTTGCACAAAGACCGCAACATCCAGCGCCACCTGCCCAAACGCTACCGCAAGCAGGCACACCACCTCTTCGCGACTGCCTTGGAGCAGAACAGCTACAAGGACGCGAAGAAGATGTTGCAGGAGTTCGAGCGCTGGCTTCGCGACATCAACGAGTCGGCGGCAGACTCACTCCTCGAGGCACTCGAGGAGGTGCTTGAGGTGGACCCCATTCTCTGGACCAAAATGGGGGGTAGCTAAGGTGGAGCCTGCCGAGTTGAACACGTCGTGGTCATAGTCGTGATGTTGTTTCCCGAAGGCTCCTAGAAGGGAGCGTTCGGGAACACAGTTTATGGCAGATTGAAAATCTGTGGACAGTTTGTTTTTCGCTGTAGCCATCATTGTGTCTAGCGGCAATTATTATTTCTCTTCAGCAACAAGTTAGAATTCCCGGGTACCTACCGGTCTTGCTCCGTCACTTATCAGCAAAGTGTCCCATGTTCGATCCGGGGCCCCGACGGAGGGAGCGGACCCTTAAAAAAAGATGCGAAGCTTCCTTGTCCGCTCCCTCCGTCGGGGCCCCGGATCGAAGCCGCCCTTTCGCTGGTCCACCTGAATAGTGCAAAAATCGGGGTACCTGGGGTATGGGCCAAGCCGCGAGAGGGTCTCCTGCGGCGATTCTCGCATTCGTTTTGTGGACTCGTGGCAAGGTTCATTCCTTTTCCCGGTTTTCTACCGCCGTGGCCTCTTTGGCCTTGTTCTGCTTCGATTGCCCCAGTCGGTAACTGCCGACGTTGAGCTCCAGGATGATGCTGTGATGTACTAATCGGTCGATGGCCAATCATCTTCAAGCAACCTCGCCAAGCAGTCCATCGTAGAAGCTCGCGGGCGTTTGATAGCCTAACGCTTTGTGCGGGCGCTCGTCATTGAAGAAATCGAAGTAGCAAGCGATGCCCGCGCGAGCCATTTGCACGGTGTCGTAGGCGTACAGGTAGACCTCCTCGTACTTCAGCGAGCGCCAGAGCCGCTCCACGAAGATGTTGTCGATACAGCGACCTTTGCCATCCATGCTGATCTTGATCTCAAGAGCAAGCAATACACTGGTGAACTCCTCCGAGGTGAACTGAGAGCCCTGGTCCGTGTTGAATATCTCTGGGCAACCGTAGCGTGCCACAGCTTCGTTCAGAGCCTCCACGCAGAAGGTCGTCTCCAACGTGTTGGACAAGCGCCAGGCGAGCACCCGCCGCGAATACCAATCGATGACCGCCACCAGGTATACGAAGCCTCGCGCCATCGGGATGTATGTGATGTCGGCGGCCCACACCTGATTGATCCGAGAAACCGTCAGATTCCTCAGTAGATAAGGGTATACGGCGTGTTCCGGCGCTGGCTTGCTTGTGTTCGGCTTGGGCGCAGTGCTCTCGAGCCCCATCAACCGCATAAGACGCTGCACGCGCTTGCGGTTGACGGCCGACCCCTCCGCTTTGAGTGTCTGTGTCATCATGCGGCTGCCGAAAAATGGATGCTTCAGATGTAGCTCGTCCATCCGACGCATCAATGCGAGTTGCTCGCCATCCGGCTCGACAGGTTCGTAGTACAGGCTCGACCGATTCACGCCGAGCAGCTCGCACTGCCAGCGCATCGACAGCGGAGCGTTGGGTTCGACCAACTCCCGCCGGGGCGTCATCGCAATCGACCGAGCCCGTGTGATAAAAAATCGCGCTCCATCGTCAGCTCCCCGATTTTCTGAAGCAGTTCGGCCTCGCGCATCGAGGCATCGCCTCCGCCCACCTCTTCGGTCTCGAAAGCACGCGTGACGTTCTCCAAAAGCTGCCGCTTCCATTTGTAGATCTGGTTCGCGTGAACCTTGTGCCGCCGGGATAGTTCCGCCACTGTCTCCTGCTCGCGTAGTACCGCCAATGCAACTTTCGCCTTGAAAACAGGGCTGTGCTTCGTACGATTTTTCTTCACTTTTCTCTGCTCCTTTTTTTATTGAGCAGGCTTGTTTTACCACCTTAACCCCTGGTCTAAAAAATGGGGTCCACTTCAGCTGATGCTCCACAAGTTGAAGGTCCCCGCTCTACTGCGCCAGAGCCTGCACTCGACGAATCCTATAGAGAGTATGTTCTCCATGGTTCGTAGTTGCGAGCGCAACATCAAACGCTACCGTAACAGCAAAATGCGCCAGCGATGGCTCGCCGCTGTGCTGCTGCACTGCGAACAACAGTTCAGACGAGTCAAGGGGCACGCATCCATCGACGTAGTGGTTGCGGCCATCGATGCGATCCAACGAGAGGACGAGATGCCTGAGGCCGCGTAAGGTCAGGGGCGTAGAGCTGGAAATGACCACGAGTCGCTTATGATGGTTTCAACTAATTCCTTGACATCCTCAGAACCCATCTCAAGGGGGTGCCTTGAAACGTGAAACGGGTGAAACGTGTTTCACGTATTTCACCGATCTCTCTCATTTCATTTATTTCACAGAGAGAGGAGTGGGATGGGTTGTCACCATAAAGGATTAGATGTCTACAACGTATTTCCATCGCGTGTTCTTTCCATCTTTTATTACCTTGACGCCCAACTTTGTTGCAGCACGCCAAACGGTACTCCGTTCACAACCATTCTCCTTTGCTTCGTCGTAAATCGTCTTACTCAAGACGCCTTTTGACTTTCCTTCAAGATCAACGTTCTCAAAGAATTCAATAAGCCAAGCGATAGCTTTCTCTATAGGATTATCACCCTTTTTCAAGTGCCTGTTATCTGCTGCAACCATTTGCGTCGCGCGCGGTAAGCTCGCTAGCGCCGCGCTCTTCAATTAGAGAAGCTTTTACAGGAGAGCCATCGTCGGCATCCTCCGCTACGGTTTTAACCAAGATCCCAAATTTCAAAGATTCTTGCAAAGGCCCGTAGTTACATTTTAAATGCCCAACGATGCGATCATCGCCGTCGTCGGGGACGATACTTATTTGCGATCTAACTCTCGCGCTCCATCCTCGGCTTCCCATTATGCGATTTTCTAGTGGTCCCGTTGATTTATTAAAATGAGTGATCCCGACGCACGAGGCACCTACATCTGCAAGAAGCGCGTCAATTGCTCCAAGTACTACTTGAACGTCTCGATAATCGTTCGAGTCTCGTTTTGCATCGAGCCAGGCTATCATCGGATCTATTATTAAAACCTTAGTGTCATCTTCCAAGATGCTAGTTTTGATCGCCGCAATATCTTTTTCAATTGATACGGCTTCAAGGCCTCCGTCGCCTGTTTGCATACCTTTAATAAATCTTATTTTTTTCATATTCGCGCCAGCGGCAAGGAGTCTAGGTTTTAAAATAAAATTCCTATTATCCTCAGCAGCGTAGATAGACACGCCTACAGGTTTTTCGTAAAAGTCTCCCTTTAGTTGTCCTCGCGTTAGGCGGGCTGCAAGATGGAGAGCATAAGTCGATTTGCCAAGACCCTCGATACCGACGATAAGTGTTATCGCTTTTTGCGGAATCCAACCTTCCCATACCCAACGCGCCCGCTTAACTTTAACGTCTTCCGCTGATATGGTTACGAGTCTTCTAACTTTGCGCTTTATCGGCCGCTTTTCTATAGCCCAAAGAATCAACCTTTTGGCGTAAGCCAAAGGCTTGTCTTTATCCGTCCAAACTTTAGTAATAGCAGTTACCGTAGGCTTAGCAGCCTCGGTGCTGTCTATCTCGCCTTTGTTTCGCAAATCGAAAACGGCATTTAGAAAAATACTGTGATGTTCCCCGTCTTCTGCATCGCGTAGCTCGGCAATGTGCTCTTTTAAAGATTGGCTTTTTATCCCTGATTTTTTTGCGAGAGTATAAACGTCTACCTCTCGCGCTTCGTGTAAAAGACGGCAGGCTTTTAAAATAGAGCTTATGCTATACATTGCAGTATAAGAGTTGCCGTCCGCGTAAATCTCTCCGAATTCGCTAGCGATATATTTTTGCGGAATAAAAAATCCCGGCTTCTTATAGAGCATGTGCATCCCGCCGCTCTTTGTTTTGTATTGGGATAAGGCGCGACCCCATTGTTTTTCTACGAACGCGACGCGCGGCTGTAGATCTTCTCCTCCGTGGACATCAACATCAGCGGTAATAAGCTTGACTGACCCGGGTTTAATGCCTAGAGGTATTCCGTTAGACGCGGCGATTTTAGCTTCTTTGAGATGAAGTATCTAGGTGTCGGTCCATTTATGTATCGGCATATTTTCTTTTGGATCTAGTTTTAATAATCCCGGTAGCGTCATATAAGTAAAGAGTTCTTCTAGTTGTGTAGCGGTTGGATGTTCATAGACTTCATCGAAGCCGTATCCTATTTTTTTCACCGCTTCAACTCCGCGATCCGTTGACGTATTTTTTTGATATGAAGGTACGTGTCCGCGATTTGAGAGTAGAGCTCGGTTGTTACAGATCGATGTTGAACTGGCAGGTGTCTCCACTCGAAAGGCGAGAGGCGAGGTTCATAGCCAATTGGGTGTCCAATCAACGGAACCGCCCAACCATCGAAACCAACGTTCAGAGTACGTTCCATTTTGTTAGCGGGTAGCTTTGTTAGTCCTAGACAGGAATACAGGAAGCAAATCTCGTCACCGGTGCGTACAGTGAATGTCGGATGCCATCTCCAAATCGCTTCGGGGTTGCGAATATATTCGGGGCACTCGCCGACCGCGAAGCAGATACCATCGCCCGCAACGATTCCTATATTTGCGAACCCTTTATGTAAAAGGCAGTCGGCCGCTACTTTGAACGGCATCCATCCGCTCTTATCTTTTCAAGCTAAAACTTTTCCCTCGCTGTGCGTATGCTAGTAAGGCTTGGAGCAAGTACCCATCGGTCAAGTGATTTGAGTTCCGGTGGAATAACGTCGAGTTGCGCTCGTTTCAATGCTTTTGACATGGTTACGCCCCCTCGCGGCTTTTGTGGCTTTAGAGCCACGCGGCAATCTCGCTTGCAACAAAAAAGATGCTTTGGGTCAGAGTTGCACGGGTTTGGGGAACGTGGCGTTGGCTTTCCGGATACGCCAAAGGGTCGGAACGCTTATGCGGAGAAGATGCGAGGTTTCAGCTAGAGTGAGTAACTTTATATCCTGTTATTCCTTTATTCTGAGCTAGAAATAAGTTCTTATAATCCCTTTTTGAGGGATTTACGTCCGGCTTTCGAAAAGGAAAAGGAGAGACACAGAATTGCGTCTCTCCCTCCCCCCGAATAACAGGATAATTTTAGTTTAGCGTGAGCGGAAGCTTCCCGGACTACCCAATTACACCTCTTTTTCCCCCTTGCCGAAGCGGAGTACCTTCCCAGATTCTTCGTTGATGATGCGCAGCAGTTCGGTTTCCCACCGGATCAAGGCAGCGTACTTCTGGCTCACATAATCGTGGCGGTCGTAAACGCTTCGCGTTACGGGTAGCACGTGCCCTTGCACTCGTTCGGCGGTATCCGGCGAGATGTTCAATCCTGATAGCCGCGTTCTTACCGTCCGTTGCAAGTCTTTGGGCTTTGCGTCGGAAACGCCAAGCTCGTCGAGCAATCCGATAAGGCCGAGACATTCACTGGAAGCGAAATATCTGTCACCCCTATCCGGTAGATCGGCAAGAGTGTCGATAGCAGTTTTTACTAACGGAGCAATGTGGGGACGCTTGAGCTTGAACTTCGACGCGGGGATGGTCCACTCGTTACCCTCTATCTCTTTACGCAGAATTTTCTTGACGTTGTCCGGCCTTTGTCCCGTGAGTAACATCATCCGAAACAACGGAACGGGCCATACACTTCTAATCTCGCCGTCGCTCAATAACCGCTCACGTGGTGGAGCTTGCCGCTTTTTGATTCGAGTAACGGGGTTAACGAGCAGAATGTCCTCGCCGATGGCAAAGTTGAAAAGCGCGTGCAACCGCGCCCGCGTCTGATTCGCCAAACCATTTCCGGGAATATCCGCGAGCAACTTCTTAACGTCGCGTCGCTCGATGTCGGCTACAGGACGGCGCTTCCAAGATTTGAAACGGTCGTGCCTTAGAGCGGCTGCGGTCTGTTTAGGAAACCGTTGATTGGTTTCAACCCACTCGACAATGTAACGGTCGCGCAACTGCTCGAAAGATACGGTGTTGGCTTCATCAAGGCGCTTTTGTTTCTTGTCACCTACGGGGTCGTTGGATCTTTTCTGCACTAGCTTACGGGCTTCTTTCAATGACATGCGGTCGAGACGTCCGAGGGTCCACCGCTTTTGCTTGCCGTTGAAACGATAGAGTAAGGTCCAGCTATGCTTTCCCGATGCGCGTTTAATAAGGGAAAGTCCCGATCTAGTGTCGAAGTGCTCTCCATCGGATAGTCCAGATAGTTCTTGAGAATATGTGAATTTATCGTGCTTCACTCTCTCTTTTTTCGATTTTGATTGCTGCACTCGAAACCTCCTTTTTAATTGGTTTGCGGATTGCCACGGGCTTTGGACCGGGCCGCGGTTTCAGACGAGGGTTGTTAACCCTCGCCTCCATCACCTATTTGTCGGTGTTGGCAAGCTCCTCTTGAAGCTTCGCAATCTTGGCGTGAAGACGAGCTTTCTTCCGCTCGACGGGGTCGACGCGACGCGCTTTCAGATTAGACCGGAAGTCGTTCGTCATCGACGAAAAGACGTGGCGCATGTACCCGATGGGAACAACGTTTGTCTCCTCGACAACCTTCAAAAAATCAGCGGTTGCATCTTGTAAGGTTTCCAACTGCTGTTGCGCGGATGCGCTCTTGAGCGGCGGGAAGTCGCGTCGGCGGGTTCTCGTCTTCTTTGAAGTCTTGCTCTTTTTTTTACGTGATGCCATTTTTATCTCTCCTCTATGTTTGTTGCGTTCGGATTGCGGTTTGGACAAGAGCGAAAGTTTTGGCGCTAACCGTTCGAGGCTGCACCACTTTTTGCGCTCGCTTCTTGGCGACGCGATTCTTCGCCGCCCACTGAAGAAACAGATCATTGACGGATTTTGTTTTCTTCACTTGTTCTCCCTTCTTAGGTTTGTGCTTCAATTTATGAAATCGCCCAAAATAAAAAGTAACGTTGGGGTAACACTGTTAGGCCGGCGCTTAATCTACTCACAGTGAAGATTATACACTAGAATACCTATTTGTAAACAAGATAGGCGACATAGGTTGAAATAGTTGGAACCCCGTAAACGCTTGTGAACGCTGAATCGAGTTTCGCGAAAACCCTGAACGGGTCTCGAAAGTGCTCGAACACCGCCCAGAGGATGAGGGTACGAAAGGGACCCTTGGCGATGAGCTCCGCCGGTAACGGGTCCAACTCCGCGTCACAGCGAAACACACGGCCAGGACCGAGCGTCTCGCTCGCCCGCGCCACCGCCCACTCCGAAATGTCCACGCCATACCCATCGATGCCCTTTCTCCCGAGAGCCTCGAGAAAGCCGCCCGTGGCGCAGCCCACTTCGAGCACGGGGCCGACGGCGCTCGCGTCCGCCATCAGCGCCAGAATCCGCGCACTCTGCCCCACCGTTTCGGCCGCGTGGTCGACATAGTTGCCTCCCTCGTAATAGTCGCGACCGATCGTCTCCGTTGGTCTGGAAAGGTAGTGACTCGTCCGACGTTCTCTGTCCACGCCAGACCCCACGCCAGACAACGACAAGCGAAAGTCCCAGCAGAAGCGACGCGCGAGAGACGGCAGCGGCATCGTCCCGAGCGTCGCCTCCTCCGGGTAAATGGCCCCGTCTCCCACTAAGTAGCGGAGTGTCGCGCGCCCGTCATAGTCGACTTCTCCGGACCACAGGGCCTTCGTAGGAAAATGACCTTCGTATCCGAGAAGCGTCAGATGAAGACGCCCGGCGGCATCGTCGAGAAGCTCTATGGCAAGCTCATCGTCTACGCGATAAGGCGCGTCCAAACGAAAGATGCGCTCCCGCGATTGTGCAAGATTTGGCGACAAGGCCACATGTCGGCCGGTGATACCAGAAACGAGCCGGAGAAGAACTTGTTTGGCAAGAGTACGTGGCGAAGGCAAAATTTATGCGTCCTGTTCTACGAATTTCTGGCAAGCGAAAGTGACGAGGACCGGGTAACGCGGATCGTGCGCTTCCAATTCTCTCGGCCGCAATTCTTCGAGTGCCAGCCCTTGCATCGCAGCCGTAGCGACGAGACAATTCCCGTGGCCTTCGGCCTCGAACGGGCAACCCGCCCAAACCTTTGCCGCGAGCTCTCTCCACCCGTCGGGCGTCACGTGCCAAAACTCGGGACCATCGGGGATGAGCGGAAGCAATACTGCCGAGCTCCCCAATATCCAGCCTCCGGGCCGAACGACACGTAGCGCCTGTTTCAAGCAAGCCTCGAGCTTTCGAAAATGTTGGGTCGAGTTGGGCATGAGGAAGCAATCGTAATGATTGGAAGGCAACACCCCTTCCGACTCAGCCAAATCGCACACGAAAGTCGGGCTCGTCCCCGACACGATATCTACGCTGTGGGCCTCAGAGACCTCTACCCCAAACCGATCGATATAAGAAGTCCCTTGAATCTCGATCACGCGCCCGGTGATGCGCGCGCGGTGGTTATCGAGGAAGCGATGCAAGTAATAGCGATCGACCGGCGTTCCGCGCTCGACGCCGTAGCACGCCGAGATGGGCTCGGTACGACGCAAGCTCCCCCACCGCGGAATGGGCAACCCACGAGAAAGGCATCGAAGTAGCACCGTAGCTCGCGGCCCCACGAGTTGTTTTACGAGATCGAAACGTCCTTTGGGCTCCGTTCTCGACGCGTTTTTTTCATCGTTTCACTTGCGCCAACTGTAGGACAGGCGATGCAACAGCTCTTCGGGTCCGATACCGGCGAGCATCATGAAGCGCGAACGCTCGAGGGCGCGCTCCGACGGCAAAGCGAAACCAGCCTGGGTCGTAAAGCCGATTCGATAACCCGCCTGCTCCACGAGCTCGACACTATCGGTGTTGTAGTCCGTCCCAGGACGGCCGTTGGGATAAGCGAAGGCGCGGATGGGCCGTCCACACGTCTCGTCGAGCCATCGCTTGTTGTCACCGATCTCGCTACGCTGCTGGTCTCGAGTGGCGCGGGAGAGAATCACGTGTGACTCCGTATGCCCGCCGAGCTCTACCCGGTCGTTCGCGAGCTCGTTCAGTTCTTCTGGCGATAGAGGAGCCAGGGGATGGTCCGTCGAGAACAGCGAGGCTGTCTTGTCCTGGCACTCACGGCGCCGCCCGTTCCACTCGTCAAACGCGAGAGACTTCCAAGCTTCGACCGTCTGTTCCCCTTCCGCGAGCGCGACCGCATCGTGCCAGAAAAAGGTGCGCGCCCGCACGGCCTCGGTAGAAACGAAAACGACCGCCGGACGTCGAATTTCTCCAAGATGGGCTTGCCAAGCGTCGAGACACTCCGGTATCCATCGTCGAACGTTACGAGGACCGCCCGGTCCGGAAGGCTCGTTTGCCCCTCGAGTGCATCGAGCCAGAGCTCGAGCCCGATCGGATGGGCGTGCTTGACGATCACCGAACAGTGCTCACGAAGCTCGTCCTCACTGACGTGCAGGGGGCCGAACGGAATATCGGAGACCGCGGTGCTTCGAGCACGCACGCCGTGATAGCAAAGAACAGCGACGCCCGGAAAACGATCCGAAGACAGATGTCGCCCGTAGTGACCGGAACGCGCCATCGCGCGCTTCGCCAAAGCAGCAAGCCAAAGGGGTCGCCTTCGCAAAGTATGGTTTCCGAGCGCCTTTAAGGAGCGCTGCGATAATAGCGGACTCGAGCTATTTGATAGCTCCATGATACCAGGTCTTTTCTCAGATGCGAGACGGCGCGTCGTCGGATCAGATCTGCCTGTGGAGCGCCGTCCGGACGCGATATAGTCTCTCGATGTCCTATGACGCCATCGTCGTCGGATCCGGAATCACTGGCGGCTTTGCCGCGAAGGAGCTGACCGAGCGAGGCCTCGAGTCGTGCACAGTCTGATTTACAACGCCGCATCGAACCGCGTCGACGGGGTAAGCGTCATCGACGCCCGAACCGAGAAAACGTTCGAGGTGCGCGCGCGAACGATTTTGCTCTGCGCCTCCGCGCTCGAATCGACGCGGATCCTGTTCAACTCCGCCACGCCGGAATACCCCGACGGGCTCGCCAGTTCGAGTGGCGAGCTCGGAAGAAATCTGATGGACCACATCAAGTGGGGCGGAGCGACAGGAATCATCCCGGGTTTCGAAGATCGCGTCGATCTGGGAAGCCGTCCGAACGGCATCTACGTGCCGCGCTTTCGCAACATCGGAGGGCGGAAGTCAACGTTTCTGCGCGGCTACGGATTCCAAGGCGGAGCGTCGCGACCCCGTTGGCAGCGCGGGCTCGCCACGGCGGGTTTCGGCGCCGCGCTCAAACGTGAGCTCGATGGATACGGCCCGTGGAACATGCGGTTTCTCGGCTATGGAGAATGTCTCCCCAATCCCGACAACTACACCAAACTGGATCCGAAGCTCGTCGATCGATGGGGGATTCCGACGCTCCACATCCATATGGAGTGGCGTGAGAACGAGCTCGCTATTCGCGAGGACATGGCGGTTGCGGCCGCGGAGATCCTGGAGGGTCGCACTCGCGCGCGCCCTCGTCATTCGCCCAACGCTTCTGCTGCTCGACGAGCCCCTCTCGAACCTCGACGCGCGGCTGCGCGCCGACCTCCGGCTCGAGATCCGCCGCATCCAGAAAACGCTCGGGATCACGACGGTGCTCGTCACCCACGACCAGGAAGAAGCCCTCACGGTTTCCGACCGCGTCGCCGTCGTTCACAACGGCCGGCTCCAGCAGCTCGGAACCCCCGACGAGCTCTACCGGAAACCCGCGAACCGCTTCGTCGCCGAGTTCGTGGGCAAAATGAATCGGGTGTGGCTCTTTTGGAACCGCGAGAATCGCCCATTTTCTCAGTGATCTAACCGTCCAACGGTCACTCGTCGTGAGGTTGGTCAGAGGATAACGGAATTTACTCTGGTTGTGGACCCTGAGCGGTGTCACTTTTTGCTGGACATTCGTCCCGGCGTTCGCTACGGTAGTTGTGGCAAGTAGGAAATGGGTACGAGCGGAGCGAATTTCAGCGGCAGGCGATTCAGTTCATCGGAGCTGAGCTTGATCCAGGAATTGGTCGAGAGCTGTGGCGGTCTGAGCCGGATGGAACTGGCGCGAACGGTGTGCGAGTTGCTGGATTGGAAGAGGCCGACCGGAAAGTTGAAAGCGCGGGAGTGCCGGGAGTTTCTCGAGCGGCTGGAAGGCGAAGGTCGCCTGGAGCTTCCGGACAAACGCCCGGGTAAGCCGGTCGGGACACGAACCCGAATACCGCAAACCGAGCGTGGCGAGCCGTCTGAGCCGTTGGAGGGAGAGCTGAGCGAGATTCAGCCTGTGGTGTTGGAAGTGGTGCGGAGTGACGAGCAGCGTCTTTTGTTCCGGGAGCTGGTGGACCGGCATCACTACTTGGGCCACGCGGTTCCCTTTGGCGCTCATCTGCGCTATCTGGTGTACGCATCGGCGCCGGCACGGGTGGTGGGCTGTGTGCAGTTGTCGAGTCCGGCGTGGAGGATGGCGGCACGAGATTTGTGGATTGGATGGGACGATGCCACGCGCGGGCGGAACCTGCAGCGAGTGGTTAACAACAGCCGCTTTCTGATCCTTCCCTGGGTGCGGGTGCAAAACCTCGCGAGCAGGGTGCTATCCCTGATGGCGCGACAGCTTCCATGCGAGTGGCACAGCCGCTATGGGGTGGAGCCCTTGCTGTTGGAGACCTTGGTGGATCACAGCCGCTACCGCGGCACCTGCTACCGGGCTGCGAACTGGATCGAGCTTGGAGTGACGACGGGGCGGGGGCGGATGGACCGCGAGCACCGTCGTCACGGCGCAAGCTCGAAAACGGTGCTGGTCTTGCCTCTGGTGAAGGACCCTCGCCGGGTGTTGCGGGAGAGCTGAGAGATGGCACTTTCTGCGTTCGAACTGTGCGAAGAGACGTTCGGGATGTCGAGGGACGATCTCGAGTCGATCATCGCGTTTCTACGTTCTGCCGAATCGAGGCAGATGAGCCACAGCGACGTGGAGAAGCTGGTGCGCGAGAGGAGCTACGAGCTTTCGCGTAAGTTGTTCCAGGCCCATGTCGACTCGCGCGGTCCCGGCGAGGCGGCGGCTCCGGTCCGAGGTGCGGATGGAGTGGAAAGGGACCAGGAGCGAATCCACGAGCGCGGCCTGACGACGATCTTCGGGGAAATCCGTGTCAAACGTTTCGGTTATGGAGCCGAAGGTGCAGATAGCCTGCATCCGTTGGATGCCGAGCTGAACCTCCCCCGTGAGCGTTACTCGTTCGAGCTGAGGCGGACGGCGGCAGTAGAGGTGTCAAAGGGAGCGTTCGACGAGGCGGTGGCGAGCCTTGGCCGCCACACTGGGGCGAAGGTTGGAAAGCGCCAAGTGGAGGAGCTGGCGGGTCGTGCGGCAGAGGACTTCGACGCCTTCTATGGGCAGCGCGCTCCACCGGCAGGCGATCGCAGCGCCTCGGTGCTGGCGATCACGGCGGACGGCAAGGGCGTTGTGATGCTACGCAAAGACCTGCGTGAAGCCACCAAGAAGGCGGCCGAGAAAGGCTCGCGGCGACTAGGCAAGCGGCTGACCAAGGGAGAGAAGCGGAACCGAAAGCGGATGGCCACGGTCGCGGCCGTTTATACGGTGGAGCCCTTCGTGCGCCAACCAGAAGACGTGGTTCGTGTGCTGGCACCAAGCGACGAGCGAGAGAAAGACAAACGGCCTCGCCCCCAAGACAAGCGTGTCTGGGCGAGCCTAGCCAAAGAGCCCGAGGAGGTTCTCGAAGAGGCGTTCGCGGAAGCCGAACGACGAGATCCCTCACACCGCAAGAGTTGGGTCGCCTTGGTCGACGGCAACGCCACCCAACTGAAGATCCTGCACAAGCTGGCTGGCCAGCACCATGTCGAACTCACCATCGTGCTCGACTTCATCCATGTCTGTGAGTACGTGTGGAAGGCTTCGCTAGGCTTCTACGAGGAGACCGAGCCCGCCCGCCAAGTGTGGGTCCAAGAGCGGTTGCTTCGCATCCTGCGCGGTGAGGCCTGCCTGGTGGCGGCGGGGATAAGACGTAGCGCCACCCGACGAAAGCTGACGCCCGACAATCGGGAGAATGTGGATCAGTGTGCTGACTATCTGCTCAATCACGCCTCTTATCTGCACTACGACGAGTGCCTCGCCGCTGGATTCCCGATCGCTACCGGCGTGATCGAAGGCGCCTGCCGCCACCTGGTCTCGGACCGCATGGACCTCACCGGAGCGCGTTGGTCCCTCGCTGGCGCCGAAGCCGTGCTGCGGCTTCGCGCTCTCCGCTCCAGCGGAGACTTCGATGAGTACTGGCGCTTCCACGAGCAGTGCGAGTACGAGCGCAACCACGCCTCGCGCTACGCCGACGGCAAGGTCGTCCCCGTCAAAGGCCGCCACCTCAAGCGCGTCAAGTGAGATGAGCCCTTACCACTATGAGACATGCCAAACTCACCGTTCCAAAAGAGCCGCACCCAATTGATTTTGCCCTCGAAATCCGTTGTCATGAGTCCCGATGTGATGGAGTCGATGATCGTCTGGTTGAATACTTGGAGATCCGCGAGGAAATCGGAAGCCTCTTCCAGTTTGCGGCCGGTGAGACGAAGGTTCTCGGAAAGATAGCTCGTGAGAAACGCGACAGCATAAAATCCGAAGACGTTCAAGAAGATCGTATAGGCCACGACTTGAGAGGGCATGACGACGGGGGACGTAGCACCGGGCGCGTATGACGGAATGGCGCCGAGATAGATCCCCTGAATGAGTGAGCCATAGAGGACCGAGGCCGCGCTCGCCGCCACAAAACCGCCTCGGCGGAAAAGGATGATACTCGCGGCAATGATGACGATGAAGTAAACAGAGGAGAAATTGCTCTCGGTGCCGCCCGTCGAGTACACGATCCCCGTCACAATGAGCAGATCTCCCAAGATCTGAACGTAGGCGAGCTGCTTACGATAATTCGCGGTGAAGGGCCACGCGAGCGCGTAGACGAGCGTGAGCAAGTAGGTGAGCGCGATGAGCGAGTAGAGCGGGTCCGACGCTCCCCGGGGTCTCCGGATGACTTCTGCGATGACGGCCGAGCCCATGAGCGCCGTGACGACGACGACGCGCAGGAACATCATCCAAACGAGCGTCGTGTCGGTTCGCGCCGCTTTCGCCGTTTTCTTGGAGGTCATGGTTCAGGCGGTATTCGGTCCGGCGTCCCGCCTCTAGCGCACTAATACATGGTAGCGCAAACGATAACGGGGAGGGCATATGACGCCCTCCCCGGAGCTCGCGTGGGTCAGCCTAAATATTATTGATCAAGTCGAAGATGGGCAAGTACATCGAGACGACGATGCCGCCGACCACGACTCCTAGAAAGAGAATCAGAAGCGGCTCCATCAAGGTCATCAAGTTGGCCACAGACGTGTCGACTTCATCCTCGTAGAAATCAGCGATCTTGGAAAGCATGTTGTCGAGAGCGCCGGTCTGTTCACCGACAGCAATCATCTGAACGACCATCGGTGGGAAAACGTCGGTTTGCTTCAGCGGCCCGGCAAGGGACTGACCACCTTCGACGCTTTTTCGCGTCTCCATGATCGCGTCCTCGACGATCGCGTTTCCTGACGTGCGCGCCGTGATTTCGAGCCCGTCCAGAATGGGAACACCACTCGAGATGAGCGTCGCGAGGGTACGACAAAACCGGGCGACCGCGATCTTCCGCATGATCATTCCGAGCACCGGCGTCTTGAGAACCAGCGCATCAATCACGCGCCGTCCTCTATGAGTTTCGTAGTAGCGCTTGATCCCGTAACTCGCTCCGAACCCTCCGAGGATTCCCGGAATCATCAAACGCACGGTCCAGTTCGAAAGCCCGATGACGATCCGTGTAGGAAGCGGCAACTGCGCACCGAGCCCCGCGAACAAGGCGGCGAAGGTCGGGATGACCTTCCACAGGATGACCCCGACGACGAGGCCCGCGATGGAGACGACAGCAATCGGATAAACCATCGCCGACTTGACCTGCGCTGTCAGCTTGACGGATTTTTCGATATAGGTCGAAAGGCGCTTCAGAATCGTATCCAAGATACCACCGGCCTCACCGGCGGCGATCATGTTAGTGAAGAGGTCGTCGAAAACCTTCTTGTGCTTTCTTCATCGCGTCGGCCAGGGACGAGCCGCCTTCGACATCCTGGCGCACCTGCAAGAGCACCTTCTGGAAACCGGGATTGTCTTGCTGCGTGCCGAGAATCTCGAGACACTGGACGAGTGGCAAGCCCGCATCGATCATGACCGAGAACTGCCGTGTGAAAATAGCGACGTCCTTGTGACTGATGCCGCCGCCGAATTTCGGAAGTGCTATCTCCTTGCCCTTCTCTTTGACGCTCGTGACGAGAATCTGTTCTCGGCGAAGCATCGCGATCACCGCATCTTTGGAATCCGCCGTGCGTTCTCCCGAAGTCGCGGCGCCTGCGCGGGTCTTGCCTTTGAACACATAGGCCGGCATCCTGTTACCTCCCTAGCTTCCTAGCTTCCTATTTCGCGGGTTCGCGTCATCTATCTTTGGTACTTTTTGGCACTCTTAGTCTGGCGCTGTCAGACATGTCAGCGCCGCACCATCCCAGGCCGACCGCCGGCTTGGGCCTGCTGTCGCATCGCCGGGCTCAGGCCCGTACCCCGATTGATCATGTCCTGAAGCTCGTCCGGATTCGACGACTGCGCGAGCGCGAACTGAAGCGTGATTTGCTTCTTGAAATAGAGCGTCGCGAGCGATTGATTGAACGTCTGCATGCCGTGTTTCTCCTGGCCGGTCTGCATGCTGGAATAGATCTGATGGATTTTGTCCTCGCGAATGAGGTTCCGAATAGCAGATGTGGGGACGAGAATCTCCATCGCCATGACGCGGCCCGAGCCGCTCGCTTTGGGCAAGAGCGACTGGCACAGGATGCCTTCGAGCACAAAGGAGAGCTGGGCCCGAATCTGAGACTGCTGATGGGCAGGGAAGACATCGACGATGCGGTTGATCGTCTGGGCCGCCGAGTTCGTATGGAGCGTCGCGAAGGTCAAATGGCCCGTCTCCGCAATACGAAGCGCGGCTTCGATAGTCTCGAGGTCACGCATCTCACCGATGAGCACGACGTCGGGATCTTCACGCAATGCGGCGCGTAGGGCGTTCGTGAAACTGTGGGTATCCGAATGAATCTCCCGTTGGTTCACCAAGCATTTCTGATGATTGTGGAGATACTCGATCGGATCCTCGATGGTGATGACGTGCTCCGCCCTCTCTTTGTTGACCTTGTCGAGCATGGCCGCGAGCGTGGTGGACTTGCCGCTGCCGGTCGGTCCAGTGACGAGCACGAGGCCGCGCGGCTTGTCGCAGATCTGAGCCACGACGGGAGGGAGCCCGAGCTCTTTGAAACCTAATATCTCATAGGGAATCGTTCGGTAGACGGCCGCGACCGCACCACGCTGCATGAAAACGTTCGCGCGAAAACGCGCGAGCTTCTTGATGCCGAAGGAAAAATCGAGCTCGAGGTTCTCCTCGAAACGGTGCTTCTGATTGTCGGTCAGAACGCTATAGGAGAGCTGCTTCGTCTCTACCGTCGTAAGAGGCGGCATATCGAGCGGCCGCAGTTTGCCGTCCACGCGAATCTGCGGTGGCGAGTTGTTGGTGACATGCAAGTCCGACCCGCCCATTTCGAGCATCGTCTTCAAGAGCTGATGGAGGCTAACCGCCATTTCGATTCCTCATTCCGATCCGTTTCGTCTCGAGGCTATAGGACCGTTTCACGAACGACCTCTTCCATCGTGGTGAGGCCATCTTTGAGCTTTCGGAGTCCGCTGTAACGGAGCGAAATCATTCCGTCTTCCATGGCACGCGCTTTCAACTCGATTGAGGACGCGCCTTCGAGAACGAGCTGGCGAACCTCATCCGTGAGCTGAAAGACCTCGTAGAGACCGACCCGCCCTTTGTAGCCCGTGTTGTTGCAGGTGCCGCAACCGCGGCCTTTCTGCGGCTGAATGCCCTTCGCGTCTTCCGGGGTGAAGCCGGCATCGATGAGCGCCTGGGCCGGCACCTCCATCGGGGCCGTGCATTCTTTGCAAACGCGCCGAACGAGGCGCTGAGCAACGATCAGGTGCACGGAGGTTGCGACGAGGAAGGGCTCGATTCCCATGTTCATGAGACGGTTGACCGTCGACGGCGCGTCGTTCGTGTGGAGCGTCGACAAGACCAAATGGCCTGTCAGGGCGGCCTTGACCGCGATTTCCGCCGTCTCGAAGTCTCGAATCTCTCCCACGAGAACGATGTTTGAGTCTTGTCGCAGAAAAGAGCGCAGCGCCGCGGCAAAATTGAGCCTGATAGAGTCTTTCATCTGGACCTGATTGACGCCGGTGAGGTTGAACTCAACCGGATCCTCCGCCGTCATGATATTGGTCTCGGGCGTGTTCAGCTGGCTGATCGCCGAATAGAGAGTATTCGTCTTGCCGCTACCCGTCGGCCCCGTCACGAGAACCATGCCCCACGGCTTGAAGATCGCCTCTTCGAAATGTTTCAGCGACTCGACTTCGAAGCCCAGCTTGGTCATGTCGAGCATGAGGTTCTCTTTGTCGAGCAACCGCAAGACGACTTTCTCGCCCCAAAGCGTCGGAAGCGTCGAGACCCGATAGTCGAGCTCGCGCATTTTCCCCTGATTGTTCATTCGAATCTTGATACGGCCGTCCTGCGGCAGCCGCTTTTCCGAAATGTCCAGCTTCGCCATGATCTTCAGGCGCGAAATCATCGCGTCGCGAAGCTTCATCGGCGGGTTCATGACGACGTAGAGCACGCCGTCGATGCGGAACCTGACGCGGAACTCTCTTTCGTAAGGCTCGATGTGAACATCGCTCGCGCCCCGGCGGAGCGCGTCGGTCAGAATCAAGTTGCAGAGCTTGACGACCGGGGCTTCCTCGGTCGATTTTTCGAGCTCCTGCAGATCGATATCGTCGCCTTCCTCAAGCACTTCCACATCGTCGCCGAACTCGTCCGTCTCGACGAGCTTGTCCATCTCTTCTTTGATCTGAAGAGAGTGAACCGAGCCATAATATTTCTCGATCGACTCCATGATCGCCGTTTCCGAGGCAACCACGGGCTCAACGTTGTAGCCCGTCATGAACTTGATGTCGTCCATGGCGAAGACGTTGGTCGGGTCGACCATCGCGATGGTCAAATTCGCTCCCGCCCGCGAAAGCGGAATGATCTGGTATTTCTGCGCCGTTTCAGCAGGAACGAGCTTGATGACGGAGGGTTCGATCTCGAATCGAGCTAGGTTGATCGAAGGGACGCCGTATTGGCGCGAGAGGAACTGGGTGATCTCTTCATCCTTGACGAAGCCTAATTTGACTAAGTTGTAGCCGATCTTTCCACCGTGCTGTTTCTGATATTGCAGTGATTCTTGGATCTGCTGTGGGGTGATGAGGTTCTCTTTCACCAGCAGCTCGCCGAGCTTTATAGGCATCCAAGGACTCCGCAGGCTGTCACGTTCGGAAGGGCTAAGTGATTCTGATCAAAAGTGGATTACCGAGATAAACAAAGGGAATTGACACCCCCCCGTAATGTCAAGGGCTACAAAGAGATGGCGGGTTCAACGGGCGAGAGTGACCCCGAGCCAGAAGGCTTCATCGCGGCGCCCGCTGGAGCCCAAATAGGCCGCCTCGAGCTCGAGCACCCAGACTCGAGCCCCGGCACCGACGGAGAAGGCGGGGCGAGACCCGAGCTCCGATCCAGCCTCCACGCGCAGTCCTCCCCGCAGGGAGAGACTCTTGTCCAGGAACGATTTCTCGAACCCGACCGAAATCTCGCGCCACGTGTCCCTAACGCCGTGATCGGCCTGCGGAGCCCGATAGGCCTCAGAAGATTGTCGCGAAAGGTCCACGTCGAAGGCAATGAGAGCGTCGCGGGGAAGCCGAAAGGACACGCCAGCTCTGGCAAGTGTTGGAAGCTCCCGCATCCCGCCCTCGGCAGCTGACCGGAAGCGCGCTCCGCGAATTTGCCGGACCATGAGCCCCGCACGCACGACGTTGTTCGGCTCGTACATGACGCCCAAATCGACATCCCAGGAATCACTCGAAACCCCCGCCGCCCCCTCGCCGAAGAGCTCACCACGAAGATAGTGCACATTTCCAGCGATCACGAGATTGTCCAAAGGAAGCGACTGAAGAATGGACACCGCCACGTCGAACGTATCGAGGCGCTCAGCCGCGGAAGTCTGACGAAACTGAGTGAAAGCGACCCCCATGAACGTATAGCCGAGGGACAACCCCGTTGCCCGAGCTTCGAGCGGCAGCCCGCTCCGATCCATCTCGTCTCGCCCGCGATAAAAACCAGCCGAGACAAACTGCCCAAAAGCGATGCCCGCCGGATTCCAATAAAACGCCGTAGCATCGTCGGCAACCCCCGTAAACGCCCCTCCCATCGCAGCCGCCCGAGCCCCAAGATGAAACACCCGCCCCTGGCCCAGTACCGACGTCGCGAGTAGAAGGGTTACTGCAAAGGTGAGACAAACACGCACGCTTTCTACCTTACCAGCATTCAGGATTCAGGATTCAGCATTCAGACTTCTCTCTGGACTAGGCGCTCCAGTTGCGATGGTGATGCAGGAGTCCTCAGTATTGGAAAGCTACGATAGTCTAGAGAGAGCCTGAAAGCTGAATGCTGAATGCTGAATGCTGATCCCCGAACCGCGGACAATTTGACACTCGTCCCAACACGCACTATCCTCTCTCGTACCGTTCTTATGGGAACGCACGACTGAATGCGGACAATCGCGGTCATTCCTGCCCGCTTCCAATCTAAACGTCTCCCCGGAAAAGCTCTCAAAGACCTCCACGGCAAAACGATGGTGGAGCGCGTTTATGAGCGCGCCTCGAGAGCAAGCCAAGTTGACCGTGTTCTCGTTGCAACCGATGACGAGCGGATCCGGAACACTGTAGCCGCCTTCGGGGGCGAGGTCGTCATGACGTCGTCCGAGCACGAGAGTGGAAGCGACCGCATTGCCGAGGCGGTGCAGGAGCTCGACGTCGAGCTCATCGTGAACGTTCAAGGGGACGAGCCCCTCATCGACCCCGCCGCCATCGACGCCGCCGTCGGGCTCGCGCGAGAGACGCCTAACGCCATCATCACTTTGCAAAACGAGATTGCCGAGCGCAAGACGTGGCTCGACCCGAACGTTGTCAAGGTCGTCAGCGACAGCCGCGGCTTCGCGCTATATTTTTCCCGCGCCCCCATCCCGTCGACCTGGGATGACCCAGAGGGCCGACTTGGCAAGAAACCGTTCAAGCATATCGGCCTCTATGTCTACCCGAAAGACGTGCTCATGAAGCTGACGCGCTTGGCTCCTAGCCCGCTCGAAAAGGCCGAACGCCTCGAGCAGCTGCGAGCGCTCGAGAACGGGATCCCGATCCGCTTGAAAAGCACGTCTTATGACAGCATGGCTGTGGACACCGAAGCCGATCTCGAGCACGTCCGTTATTTTCTGAGCGAGAACGACAACGCGCACCGCACCCTATAAGGAGCACTCGATTTATGACGCAACCCAAGGCCAAGTTCATTTTCGTCACCGGAGGCGTCGTGTCGTCGCTGGGGAAAGGTTTAGCTTCGGCTTCGATCGGCCGACTCCTCGAGGCCCACGGCTACCGGATCTCGTTTCTGAAGTTCGACCCCTACATCAACGTCGATCCAGGGACGATGAGCCCTTACCAGCACGGAGAAGTCTTCGTCACCGATGACGGAGCCGAGACCGACATGGACCTCGGCCATTACGAGCGTTTCACGAGCGTCAAGCTAGGGCGTGCGTCGAACGTTACGACAGGTCAGATCTACGAGTCCGTTATCGCCAAAGAACGCCGCGGTGACTATCTCGGCGGTACGGTCCAGGTCATTCCCCACATCACGAACGAGATCATAGCCAGGCTCGAGCCCGTCGCCGAGGGCGCGGACATCGTCATCGTCGAGATCGGCGGCACCGTCGGCGATATCGAGAGCCTGCCCTTCCTCGAAGCCGTGCGTCAGTTCCGCATGAACGTGGGTCGTGCCGGCGCGGTGTTCATTCACTTGACGCTCCTGCCGTACATCGCCGCTGCCGGTGAGCTCAAGACCAAACCTACGCAACACAGCGTGCGAGAGCTGCGCGCGATCGGTATCCAACCCGACGTTCTCTTGTGCCGGACCGAGAAACCGCTATCTCGCGACTTGAAGGCCAAGATTTCCCTCTTCACGAACGTCGACGAGAAAGCGGTCATCACGGCTAAAGACGTCGACTCGATTTACGAGCTCCCGCTCGTTTTCACGGAAGAAGGGCTCGACCACATCATCCTCGACATGATGGAGCTTCCCGCTCGGGAAAAAGACTTGGCCGAGTGGGAAGAGCTCGTCCACCGCGTCAAGAATCCGACGGGCGAAGTAACGATCGCGGTGGTCGGCAAATATGTGAGCCTGCGCGAGGCCTATAAGAGTCTCAACGAGGCGCTCACCCATGGCGCCGTCGCCCAAAAGCTGCGTGTACATCTTCGATGGATCGAAGCCGAAGACCTCGAGAACGGCGACCTCTCCCCTCTCAAGGGGGTTGACGGCGTTCTCGTACCGGGAGGTTTCGGTCCTCGAGGCACGGAGGGAATGGCGGCGGCAGCGGGGAGGGCTCGTCGCGAACACATCCCCTATTTCGGGATTTGTTACGGGTTCCAATGGGCGGTGGTGGAATATGCGCGCTCGGTATGCCGCTTGGCCGAAGCGAGCTCGACCGAAAGCCATCCCGAGTCTCCTCAGAAAGTCATCTTGAAGCTTCGAGAGCTCGTGGACGTAGAAGAGATGGGCGGCACGATGCGTCTCGGTGCCTATCGGTGCGAGCTCACCGAGGGCTCTTTGGCGCGCAGCGTCTACGGAGCTGCCGCTATCTCCGAGCGTCATCGTCACCGATACGAGTTCAATCAAGAGTTCGAGGCAGTCCTCTCGGAAGCCGGCTTGAAATTCTCCGGGCGGACGCCCGATGGGAAGTTCGTCGAGATCGCGGAGATCCCCAACCATCCCTGGTTTCTTGCCGTGCAGTTTCATCCCGAGTTCAAATCTCGGCCACTCGCCCCCCACCCACTCTTCAAAGAGTTCATTGGGGCGTCGTGGCGTCACAAGAGTGGCGAGAGCGCGCCTGTGAGCGAGGAATCTTCGGTCATTGGACACCGGTGAATGCCGAAGCCTGAATGCGAATGCCGAATAAATGCCGCACCCAATAGTTACTGAGACCGTTCATGTCGGCTCTGTCGAAATCGGCGGAGGGCGACGCTTCGCCCTCATAGCCGGCCCCTGCGTCATCGAGAACGACGAGCACCCGTTCTTCCTGGCCGAGAAGATCCAAGCCATTTGTGAACCTCTAGGGGTTCCCTACATCTTCAAAGCCTCGTTCGACAAAGCCAATCGCACCGCGATCGACGGATTTCGCGGAACTGGCATCGAGCGCGGGCTCGAGATCCTGAAGGGCGTGCGCGAGCGCTTCGGGATGCCGGTGACGACCGACATACATGAGCGCGAGCAAGCCGGGCCCATCGGCGAAGCTTGCGACCTGCTGCAGATCCCGGCCTTCTTGTGCCGGCAAACGGATCTTCTTCTCGATGCCGCCGCTACCGGCAAGGCCGTCAACATCAAGAAAGGGCAGTTCCTCGCGCCGTGGGACATCGCACACGCGGTCGAAAAAGCCAAGAGCACGGGTAACCCGAACGTTCTTGTCACCGAGCGAGGCACGACTTTCGGCTACAACAACCTTGTCGTGGATATGCGCGGATTCCCCATCATGCGGGAAACCGGCACCCCGCTCGTTTTTGACGTTACCCACAGCTTGCAACTTCCTGGCGGCGCCGGGAAGTCTTCGGGCGGCCAGGCGCGCTACATTCGCGATCTCGCCGCGGCCGGCGTCGCCTGCGGCGTCGACGCGATCTTCATGGAAGTCCACGACCGTCCGGACCGCGCCAAGTCCGACGGCCCAAACAGCTGCCCGCTCGAAGAGCTCGCGGAGATTCTCGGACGGCTGGTCGCGATCGAGCGCGCGCTCGATACGAGCGGTGCGCCGTGACCCTTTCTCTCGCGCGCCGCGTCCTGGAAGTGGAGGCCGACGCCATCCGAGCGCTGAGCGAGCGGCTCGACGAGCGCTTCGACCAGGCGGTCGCTCTCGTTCACGACTGCGGAGGCCGCGTCGTCACCACCGGCATGGGTAAATCCGGAATCGTCTGCCGAAAGATCGCGGCGACGCTCAACAGCACCGGAACCCCGTCACTCTATTTGAATCCCGCGGAGGCGGTCCACGGCGATCTCGGGATGGTGGTTTCCGGGGACGTGGTCCTAGCGATATCGAATAGCGGAAAAACGCGGGAGCTGCTCCAACTCGTCGAGCCCATCAAGCGGCTGAGAACGCCGCTCATCGCGTTTCTCGGTGACACGGCATCGCCCCTTGCCGAGGTCGCGGATGTCGTGCTCGACGTCTCCGTCGCCGAAGAAGCCAGCCCCATGCGGCTCGCGCCTACCGCGAGCACGACCGTATCCCTCGCGCTAGGCGACGCGCTCGCGATGGCGGTCCTCGAGCGCAAAGGCTTCACCGAGAACGACTTCAGAGAGCTCCATCCACGAGGTCAGCTCGGATTCAAGCTTCTTCGCGTCGCCGATGTCATGCACTCGGGTGACGAAGTCCCGCGGGTTCGAGCCGAAACGCCCATGCGGGATGTCATTTACGAGATGTCTCAAAAGGGGCTCGGCATCACGAGCGTCGTCGATGGCGAGGGCCAGCTTCTCGGCGTCATCTCCGACGGCGATTTGAGGCGCCACCTCCAACAGGACGACCGGCTCGTCGACAAACACGCCTCTCAGTGCATGACCGGATCTCCCGTTACCGTCGATCCGCAAGAAGCCGCCACAGCCGCGCTCGCGCTGATGGAGCAGAAGAAGATCACGGTCATCCTGGTACCCGACGAGAACGGGAAGCTCATCGGCGCCTTACACCTGCACGATCTATGGCGAATGGGGCAGTACTTTTGACCGGCGGTGATCATGGATGATGCCGTTCGCGAGAAGGCTCGAGGCGTCAAGATGCTCCTTCTCGACGTCGACGGCGTCCTCACCGACGGAACGTTTTCTCCTGGCGGCGGCGCCGCCGGGGCTGAGTCGAAACGCTTCCACTCCCGCGACGGCATCGGGCTCGTTCTCGCCAAAAAAGCCGGGATCAAGCTCGGCCTGATCTCGGGCCGCTCCTCGTCCATCGTCGAAGCACGCGCACATGAGCTTTCGATGCAGTTCGTGCGCCTTGGCGTTTCGGACAAGCTCGAAGCGCTCCAAGAAGCGTTGAGCCAGGAATCGTGCTCGCTCGAGGACGTCGCCTACATGGGCGACGATCTCCCCGACCTCGCCGTGCTATCGCGGGTAGGCCTGGCCGTCACAGTGGCGGACGCGCCCCTCGAGATCCGATCCCGTGTAGACTACGTGACGCAAGCTCGCGGTGGTCATGGCGCGGTGCGCGAGCTCGTCGAGCTCATCCTCATGAGTCAAGAGCGGCTCGAAGAGCTCATTCGAAGTTACTTGAGGTAGACCATGGGCATCATCCGAACCATCATCGTCTTTGCATTGCTCCTCACGGGCGCCTCGCTCGCCATCTTTGTCTGGTCTAACTTCGATCAAAGGGTCGTCATCTATTTCACCGACTATTTTCGAACTTTTGAGCTCCCTCTATCCGCGGCGCTCGTCGGCGCGCTCGTCATCGGCTTTCTCTTCTCGTTCATCTTGTCCCTTCCCAATCAGTTTCGACTTCGTCGACGCGTACGCGATCATCGCAAGAAGATCGAGAAACTCGAGAACGAGATCGCGGAGCTTCGGAAGCTCCCTTTGTCGGACGTTGACCTGTCGGGGGCGCTGCCCGACAGCGCCGAGCCCGGAAGCACGGATGGTCCTTGATGAATGTCGGGGAGCAGCCTCTCCTCGTGATCCTCGTGGCGCTCGTCGCCGGCATCGCGATCGGACGTATCTGGTCGGGACGGTTCTGGGCGAACCCATCCGAGCGGCGGCGGAGCGGACCGGCTTCGATTCACTATATTTTGGGTCTCGACTTTCTCGCATCGCGCCAAATCGATCGCGCTGTTTCCGAGCTCACTCTCGCCGCCCGGGAGAACACGGAGGCGATCGAGATTTATCTGATTCTCGGAAATCTGCTCCGCGAGAAAGGTCAGATCGAGCGAGCGATTCAAATCCACCAAAGCATTCTGCACCGGCCGAGTATCTCGGCCAGCGAGCGGGCACATGCCCTCTTGTGCCTCGGCATGGATTTCAGGAAGGCCGGCTTCCGCAACCGAGCGATGGATACTTTCCGAAAAGTCGTCGAGCTCGAGCCGTCCAATGCTTACGCCCTCCGGAACCTCATCAAGATCCACGAAGAGGAGCACGACTGGGAACAGGCATTGAGCATGGAGGAGAAGCTCAGCCGAGCAACTGGCAACTCCGATTCCACTCTCCGGGCGTTTTTGTACGACCAGATCGGCCAAGCCGCGTGGCAGGCTGAGACTAAAGCACTCGCCGCACGCCGCTTCGAGGACGCCATTCGAGCCGAGCCCCGACTTCCTCCTCCCTATCTCCATTACGGCGACATGCTCGAAGAGCAGGGCCAGCTCGAACAAGCCGAGGCCCGCTGGCTCTCTCTCGCAACCGAACATCCACGCTTCGCCTATCTCGTCTTCGACCGGCTCGAGCGGGTCCGGGAAAAGCTAAACCGTTCGGGCAACATGGAAGAGCTCTTTCAGCACGTGATCGATCGCGACGACAAGGACTCGCACGCGCATCTAGCGCTCGCGCGGATGAGGGGCGCAGTCGGCAAGCACGACGAAGCCTTTGAGCTCAGACTCCGAGCCGTCCACGCCAATCCGCATGCGCTCGCAGTCCACCTGGAAGTATGGAACTCGATCGCGGAAGGCAGCGAGCGTAGTGATTGGATATCGAGATATCTAGAAGAGGTCTCGCGTTCCGCCTACTTTCTCGATCCCTACGTATGCATCAAGTGCAACTATCGCGCGAACGGGATCCTCTGGCGTTGTCCGCATTGTCAGGAATGGGATACGTTCGTGGAAGAGCGGGTGGAATTAGTAGAACCGTGATCAGCATTCAGCATTCAGCATTCGGGTCTGGCCTGGCTTTCAGCCAGGAGAGCTTCTAGGAGCTCGTCGGTTCTATTCAACGTCTCAGCCATTGTGGGGCCCGTGTCGATGACGTAATCGGCTCTTTGTTTTTTTTCTTCGATTGGCAGCTGGGCGGCGATTCTTTTGTCGGCCTCCTCAGAGCTCAGATGGTCTCTTTGCATCAGTCTTTCTTTTTGCAGGTTGCTCGGGCAGTAGGTAACGACGACCAGGTCGTAGCGTTTGTAGGAGCCGGTTTCGTACATGAGGGCGGCGTCGACGACGGCTAGGGACTCGCCTTTTTTTTTCGCCTTCTTCAGGAAAGCGTCGATGGCTTCGGAAACGGCTGGGTGGACGATGGCTTCGAGGTCTTTTCGGGCTTTTTCGTCTTTGAAGACGATGGTGCCCAGCGTTTTACGGTCGATGGATCCGTTGGGCGTCACGATGTCGGAGCCGAAGCGGGCTTCGAGGGCTTCGGTGACGGTGGTTTTTGCAGCGAAGAGGTCGTGGACGACGAGGTCGGCGTCGAGCGTTTTGACGCTCCGCTCCTCCAGGCGTCGGCGGACGACGGATTTACCGCTCGCTATCCCGCCGGTCAGCCCGATCGCGAGCATGGTCTCTGCAAGGCTCAGCCGCGGCGCGCGATGCAGAGCTCGAGTGTGTTGGCGAGCAACATGGCGATCGTCAAAGGGCCTACGCCCCCCGGGACGGGCGTCATGGCCGAAGCGACTTCCATCGCATCTTTCGGATGGACGTCGCCGACGAGGGTCGAGCCTCTTCTCTCGAACCTGGCCATCCGTTTTTCGTCGTCGCCGAAAAAGTCTCTGACCTGCGCAGCCGTCTCGGCACGGTTCATGCCGACGTCGATGACGATGGCGCCGGGTCCGATGAACTCCTTGCGGATGATGCCTGCTCGACCCATGGCGGCAACGAGGATCTCTCCCTCGCGCGTGACACTAGGAAGGTCCTTCGTCCGGGAATGGCAGACGGTGACCGTCGCATTCGCGTGCGTCAGCAACATCGCCATCGGCTTTCCGACGATATCGCTCCTGCCGACGATGACGGCGCGTTTACCCGATATCTCGATCTTCTCGCGGCGCAGAAGCTCCATCACGCCCGCCGGCGTGCACGGCCGCGGTCCGGGACGTTTCTGGACGAGCTTGCCAACACTCTCGGGATGAAACCCGTCTACATCCTTCGATGGGTGGATGCGGTCGAGAAACTCTGTCGAGTCCAGATGATCGGGCAATGGAAGCTGCAGCAGGATCGCGTCGATATCATCGCGCCCGTTGAGCTCGTCGAGCTTCGCGGCAAGCTCCTCGCGCGTCGTCTCCGTCGGCAGCAGCACGGCCTCCGAGAAAAGCCCGGCTTCTTGGCATGCTTTCGTCTTGCTGTTCACGTATAGCTGAGACGCTGGATTGGCGCCGACGAGCACCGCCGCCAGACCCGGAGTGACACGTTTTTCGACCAGCGGCTTGGCGCCCTCTTTGACCTCGTCACGTATCTCCTGGGCTACCCGTTTTCCATCCAACAATCTCGCCGTCACGATACCTCCTTAAATCCTTGATTGGCCTCGATCGAGAGCCAGCGCCGCGCTTGCTCTTCGAGACTCGTGTTACTTTTTTTCAAACCCGAGATTACTGCGACGCCGTCGACGCCGACGCCGACGCCGACGAGCTCGCCGGCTCGCTCGATGGTTATGCCGCCAATGGCGACCAGCGGCTTTTGGACGGCACGACGCACTTCGCGCACAACCGAAAGGCCGAGAGGTGCCAGAGCGTCCGACTTCGTCTTCGTCGCGAAAACCGGGCCGATCGCCACATAGTCCACGGCCTTCGCCTCCGCGTCTTTCGCTTGTTCGAGCGAGTGGGTCGACAGACCAATCACGGCCTCGTTTCCGAGAACGCGGCGGGCCGCCGAAACAGAAATATCGTCTTGGCCGATATGCACCCCTGCCGCCCCCGATAAGAGCGCGACGTCGGCACGATCGTTCACGATCAGGGCCACACCACAACGCTGTGCCGTGGCAACGCCCGCTTTCGCCCAGGCCAAAAACTCGCCCGCGCTCAACTCTTTCGCTCGCAGCTGGACGAGGCGACACCCGGCTTTTCCCAGCGCAACCATCGCGTCGCAAAACGACGTCTTGGTTCCAAACCCAGATGACCCCGCATCCAAAATTGGATAGAGCAGCGAGAACGGCACCGTGCTACGCAAAACGTTCGAGAAAACCGGTGTTATACCGGCCCGCGCGAAAGTCAGGATCATCTAGGATCCGCAGGTGGAGCGGGATCGTCGTCTTGACGCCTTCGATGACCGTCAAATGAAGGCAGCGCTTCATCCGCTCGATCGCTTCTGGACGGTCGCGCCCTTGCACAACGAGCTTGGCGATCAAAGAATCGTAGTAAGGCTGCACCTCGCACTCGGCGTGCGCGGCCGTATCGACACGCACGCCCGGGCCACCCGGGACGTGAAATACGCGGATGGTACCTGGAGAGGGCATGAACGTGACCGGATCCTCCGCATTGATACGGCATTCGATGCTCGCCCCCCGGACGCCGAGGTTCTTTTGGCGATAGCCGAGCTCTTCACCAGCCGCGACCCGGATCTGGTCCTTGACCAAATCCATCCCGGTGACCATTTCGGTGACGGCATGCTCGACCTGGATACGTGTGTTCATCTCCATGAAATAGAACCGGTCATCCTCGTCCAGCAGGAACTCTACCGTTCCCGCGCTGTGGTAGCCGACAGCAGCCGCGGCAGAAACGGCGACGCGGCCCATTTTTTCCCGAAGCCGCCCTGAGACGGCGGCCGACGGGGCTTCTTCGAGAAGCTTTTGATGACGCCTCTGAATAGAGCACTCACGCTCGCCGAGATGCACCATCGTACCGTGCTTGTCAGCCATGAGCTGAATTTCGATGTGACGCGGGCTCGGCAAGAATTTCTCGACATATATCTCGTTCGCGCCAAAGGCTGCCGCGGCTTCTTTTTGAGCCGCCAGAAAAGCTTTCCCGATGTCGGATTCCTTCTCGACGACGCGCATGCCCTTGCCACCGCCACCCGAGGCCGCTTTCAGCATTACCGGAAATCCTATTTTCTGCGCAGTCTCGAGGGCTTCGTCAACGCCTTCGAGAGCACCCGTCGACCCCGGCAGCACGGGCACTTTGGCTTTCGTCATCGTGGCCCGGGCGAGCGCTTTGTCCCCCATCATACGGATCGCTCGGGGCGGGGGCCCGATGAAGCGCACGCGACAAGCTTCCGCAACCTCGGCGAAATGTGCGTTCTCGGCGAGAAACCCGTAGCCGGGGTGGACCGCGTCGGCGCCGGTGATCTCGGCTGCGGAAAGCACGCTCGGGATGTTGAGATAGCTTTCTGCGCTCGGGGCGGGACCGATACAAACGGCCTCGTCCGCGAAACGAACGTGAAGCGAGTGCGCATCGGCTTCCGAGTAGACCGCCACCGTGGGGATCCCGAGCTCCTGGCATGCGGAGATGATGCGGAGCGCAATCTCTCCACGATTGGCGATGAGGATCTTCTTGAACATAACGGCGTGGGCAGGGTGGCTGGCGTGGAGGCGTCCCTCCGAGCTCGGAGCGCCGCTCTACGACTCCCGGACCGCGAACAGCTTGTCTCCGTATTGGACGGGCTGCCCGCTCTCGACATAAATTTCGGCGAGCTCTCCCGAGAGCTCGGACTCGATCTCGTTCATGAGCTTCATCGCCTCGATGATGCAGAGTATTTGCCCTTTCGCGATGCGATCGCCTTTGCGAGCAAAGGGCTCAGCGCCGGGCTCGGGCTGAAGGTAGAACGTCCCGACCATCGGCGCGGTCACGAGCGAAAGGCCCTCTTCGGCTGTGTCGGCCGGCGCAGCGGCGGGCGTCGGAGCGGCCGCGGGTGCACGGGCCGCGGCCGCGACCGGCACCAACGGTTCGGACACGGTCGCGCTTCCGCCTTTCTTGATGCGAAGCTTCACGCCTTCTTCTTCGAGCTCGAACTCCGTGATGTCCCGTTCCGCAATGAGCGCAAAGAGCTCCTTCAATTCGGAAAGATTGAGATTCAATACGCTGGTCTCCCTATGTCAGAACCCGTGACTCTAGCACATGAAGCTGGGAGCGACCAGCGAGCCTGAAGGCTGAGGTTGAATTCCGGACCCTAACGAAATTCTTTCTCTAGAGTCAGCGCGGCCCGTTTCATGTGGAATCGGGTCTTACCGTAGTTGGTGCCGCTTTCAACGGCCGCGAAGAGAACATAGTCGTTGGTGATCGCGACGGTCAAGACGACTACTTTTTCGGTCATGAAGATGAGCTCCCGCAGGGCACCCGCATCCACTTCCTCGGAGGCTTGGCGGGTTGTTCGCAGAAGGCTGGTGCATTCGGTCGCCAACATGTCGAAATTGGGCGCGCCTTCGACGGCTTGAGCCGGTTGGTGCCGTTCGATAGGAATCCCGTCCATGCCCATGACGACGATACCGATACAGCCTTCAATCTTCGAAGTTACGTCGTTCAGGACTTCAGCGAAAACCAATCACGCCTCCCTTGACTTTCGAATAGCATCGAGCCATTCACTCAAGACCCCGATTGTTCTTTTCCTGGTTTCCGCCGAGAGGCCGTCCTCTCCGGCCTCACGAGACAGATCGCGCGCTGCGGGCGCTTTCGGAAGGGCCGCGGCGTTCGCCAGCATTTCCAACTCTTCGATGCGCTCCCGATATTGTGTCTCATTTGGGGTGCGAACGAGAAGATTTCTATAGACCGCAACCGCGCGATCCAAATGGCCCTGCGAGGCATAAAGCTCGGCCATCGTGGGGGTCTCGATCTCATCCAGCTCAGGCACCACAGGCGGCTCCGGAGACGGGGGCGTTGCGACGTCGTCTGCCGGTCCTGCCGCGAGCGCCGGCTCGAACGGCGCAGATGGCGGCTCTTCGATGGTCGCAAACGCGGGTGCGGGTGTGATCGGAGGCTCGTCCTCCGCTTGAGCGAAGAGCTGCTCCCCTTCGGGCGCGGCCTCCGAAGGTTCAACCGTAGGAGCGGCGCCGGTTTGACTTTCGGTGCGTTCGGCAGCGTTTTCCGCAGCCGAAAAGGCCGGGCCTTCGAGGACCATTGGCTCGTCTACGTCGACGAGCGGGATCGGCGTCAAGTCGGGCTCAGGCTCAGGTTCTGCCTCGGTTTCCTCGGGCACTGCCGACTCCCCTTCAAAGAACGTTTCCGAGGGAGGTACTGGCGGAGGCGCTTCCGCAGGAGGTACTGGCGGAAGGGCTTCCGCAGGAGGTGCTGGCGGTGGCGCTTCCGCAGGAGGTACTGGCGGAAGGGCTTCCGCAGGAGGTGCTGGCGGAGGCGCTTCCGCAGGAAGTGCTGGCGGAGGCGCTTCCGCAGGAAGTGCTGGCGGTGGCGCTTCCGCAGGAGGAGGTGCTGGCGGTGGCGCTTCCGCAGGAAGTGCTGGCGGTGGCGCTTCCGCAGGAGGAGGTGCTGGCGGTGGCGCTTCCGCAGGAGGAGGTGCTGGCGGTGGCGCTTCCGCAGGAGGAGGTGCTGGCGGTGGCGCTTCCGCAGGAGGAGGTGCTGGCGGTGGTTCAACGGACGCCGCGGGAGAGTCCACGAACGTGGACTCGATGGCGTCCTGCACTAGAGGAGGCGGTTCGGGTAGCGAGTCCGTGGATGCCGGCACATCGAACAGCGGCGGCGGCTGGGGCAACTGGGAATCTGCTAGCTCGGTCGAGGGCTCTGGCGGGGGCGTCACGACTTCTGGCGGGGGCTCCGAGGCGGGTGTTTCGCCCTCGCTTTCATCCCGCGCGGCCTGAATCTTCTCCTCGAGCTCCGCGTTGTCGGGTGCTAGGGTTTGGGCGATCTGATATTTTTGAAGCGCTTCGTCCAAGCGTCCCATTCGGTGATAGGTCTCACCGAGAAACTTGTTCGCAAGGATGTTGTCGGGAACCTGCGCAAGAACCGTCTCGAACTCCTCGGCGGCCCGAGAGAAGCTTTCCGACTCGAGCAGAGCGCGTCCGAGCGCGACGCGAGCGGAAGGGTATTGTGGGTGCTTCTTCAGCCCCTCCTCACAGATCTCGACCGCGTTGTCGAGAAGCCCTGCCTTGCGGTACTCCTCGGCGAGCTGGACGAACATCCGAGAGTTCGGGTCCGCGTCGAGTCGTTTTTCGAGTTCTTCGATACGGCTCATTGAACTAACGGGGTGAGACGAAAGGGGCGGAGCAACTAACGCTCCGCCCCAGGTTTCACGTTACTCTCTCAGTTTACCGTAATCTCCAGCGAACAAATTGCCTGGCACCCGCTGACGGCCTCGGTCGTGACGAGCTCAATCGTGTGGAGACCGACCGAATCGAACGCTACCACGGTACCGCGGTTGGCATCGTAGAACACACCATCAACGTTCCACTCATAACGCGCGATTTCGTTGCCGACACAGCCGGCAACACCAGTGTCGCCGAGTATCTGTGTCGCCGTCACCGCTATGCCTTCGCCGACTATGTATACAGGCCTATTGGGCTCGAGGATGAAGCCGCAAACGTTGGTGCCCGGGAAGCTGGGCCGGTTCGCGGCCCGCAAGAAAATCTCCACGGTCCTAAAGATTTGGTTGCTGAAGTTGGCCGAAGCCTCCCGTCCAGCAATGCTCACGACGACATCGTTTTCTTGGTCGGTCCGGAAGGGTGCCCAATAGCGAACCCGCGCGACGCCGCCGGAATCGGAAACCGCGCTGGTCGGGCCGGATTCCACGCCGCCCGCAGCCGGCCGGGCGCCATTGACAGGAGCAAGGTTTCCGAGATCGAGAAATCCGGCTCCGGATCGTGTGATGTCGAAAGTGATCGTTCGACCCTGCACGCGCTGACCGCTTGCATCGCGGACGACGGCCTCGATAATAGAGCTCGAGAACCCGTCGGAGACGAGCTGATCCGGTACGGCCCGCATCTCGATGCTCATGTCGAGCTCAGAGGGCCCGGCGAGCTCGGGCGGCCCCGGATCGTCCAAAGTGCAGGCGGCGTAGAGCACGAGACCGATCGCGGCCGGAAGCCAAAGCCACCGCGGCATCATCTTACCTCCCTGCGCGCCCTGCGGAGCCTTCTGTTGGATGGTCATAGTCGCGCCTCGCTAGCTATCGGCAAAGTCGGCAAAAGTAACGTTGATGAAGCCGGTGACTTGGATCTGTCTGCCGGCGAGGTCTTGCCCGAAAAAGTCGATTCGGGCGATTGTGGAGATCACCAGCGAGCCGCCACCTCCTTCGAGCTCTTTGAGAGGAGATTCGAGCTTCGCCTGGACACGCACGAGCAAGAACGCTCGACTCGTTTGTGACTGGTCGACTGGAACCCGGAAGTTAGCGACGCCGTCGAAAGGGAACGGCACGTCGACGCCTGGAACGTTGCGACCATCCGCACGGACATAGGTCACACGGTAGCGTGAGAACACGATGTCGTTCACTAACGACGACAGGTCTCGCAAACTCTTGGGCTGCGCGACCATTGTCACCACACCGTTGTCATTGATGACGGTGCAGACACCGTTGTCGTCGGTGGTGCAGACGTCGGAGTTGAGATCGTCACCATCGTCAGACTGCATGCTGAGGATGGTGACAAAAGTATTCGTGCTGTCGTTGTCTTCAGTGCTCGTCGCCGTGCAACCGCTGAGCTGCAAGAGCAAGGGAAGAGTAAGAAGCGAAAGGCTCTTCCAGGAAGCCATTTGTCTCGTAAGCCTCATTAGGTTCACCTCCTACACCGCGTCTTTCCGAATACGAGGCGTCAAGAAAATCAGAAGTTCCTCGTTCATGTTCTCGCTTTCCGAGGACTTGAACAGGTAGCCAAGGATCGGGATCCTGTGAAGAAGTGGCACATATTGTTCGGCGGTAGTTTGGGTGTTTACAAAGACGCCACCAATGACCGTGGTCTCGCCATCCGCCATGAGCACCTGCGTTGTAGCGGACTGGGTCCGAATACTCGGAATGCCGTTGACCGGCGACGAGAAATCAGGAATGTCGTTATTGACCTCGATGTCCAGGATGATGGTGTTTGCCGAAGTGATTTGCGGCGTGACGCTGAGCTCCAGAACCGCGTCCTTGAACTGCACCGTAATCGTGTTGTTGGCCACCACTTGAACCGGGAAGGTCGTACCTTGTTTGATCTCGGCGGTTTGATTGTTCTGGGTGATGATCTTTGGAGCGGAAATCACCCGGACTTGTCCACGACGCTCCGCAGCGGAGATCGCGGCGTCGATGCTGAAAGCGCCGGTAATGCTGCCCAGCGAGATCCCCACCGCACCGGTCGGAGAGCCCGCGAAGGGCAGGTTGACAGCGTAGCCGCGCTGAACCGCGGTAGCGCCTTCGAGAAACGTCGGAGCCACGAGGCCACCACCGGCCGTTTGGGCGTTGAATTGCTGGTCCGAGCCGGATCCGATGGACTGACCGTCGAACTGCACCCGGTTCGGGAAAGTGAGCTCTGTTGTATTCCCGAGCGCCTGGGTCTGATTGCTCGTGAAGCCCCACTGCACACCGAGCTGCCTCTCGAAAGTGCGTGTCGTAACGATGATGCGCGCTTCGATCTCGACGCCGGGGATGGGCGTATCGAGGGTGTCGATGAGTCGACTGATCTCCGCCACTTGCTCGGCGAGGTCGGTGAAGATGACGGTGTTGGTGCGCTCATCGATGACGGTGTCGCCGCGCGCCGATAGGTTCCGCTGCAGGAGCGGCTGGATCTCGGAAGCCTTCGCGTAGGAGAGCTCCCGGATTTCCGTGAAGAGCTCGCCTGCGAGAGCTTTTTCTTCCGCGAGACGGCGTTTTTCGGACTCCTCGTTCGCGAGCTCGGCTAGAGGAGCGATACGGATGACGTTCCCCTCGACAATGTAGCCGAGCCTGTTCGTCTTGAGAATGAGCTCGAGAGCCTGATCCCAAGGGACTTCCCTCAACGTGAGCGTGATGCGACCGGCGACACCGGGCTGCACGACGATGTTCAAGCCGCTGATTTCAGCGAAGAGTCGGAAAATGTCCTGGATGTCGCCGTCCTTGAAGTCGAGGCTGATGAGCTCACCTGTATATTGCGTGCCTCCGGTCGATTGGCCAGCCACCATGGTCGGTACGGGCTGTGCACCGGTATCTTGGGCGGGGGGCGGAGGCACAGGGAGCATCGGCGCTGGTTCGGCGAGCGAAAAATTCTGAGCGGTGAGGGCGGCGGATCGGAACGAGCCGCCATCCTCTGAGTTGAGAGACGCGTCCCGCACGAGATAGGCGCCCCCGGAATCCGCCGTCAGAGTGGCAATGGGGAGCGTTTCGATCTCCGGCGGAGGCGGAGCCGCTATCTCGACGTCATCCGTGATGGGGTCCGGCGCATCGTAAGCGGGGTCCAAAGCGGGCTCGACGGAGGCGCGGGTGGGACGAAAGCTCGCTTCGGAGGCCGCGAGGGCGATCTCGAGCCCCTTTTCTTGATAGGACATCCGATGCGTGACCTCGTCGTCGAGGTCGAAGACGATCCGCGTGACACGAGGGTCGGCGGAGCGGTACTGGGCGACGCGAATGCGGGCGATGCCTAGCTCTTCGATCGTGAGTGCCGCGCGCGGGACCTCATTCAAGATACCGTCAAAGTCGAAGACGAGACGCGGCGGATCATCAAGGGTGAAGACCGAAGGAACCAGCTGGCCATCCGCGTCGAGACGAACGGTCAGGACGTCTCCGATCAGCTCGTGCGAAATATTGCTGATGGCAGATGCAGGATGGCTCTTGAACGTTTTTAGCGGGGGCGGCGCAATGGGTTGCTCGCGGATTTCGGCGACCGGAGCGGCGACAATCTCCTCGACGTGATCGATATCATCGATATCATCGGCGGCGGCGGCCGACTGAGGCCGCGCGTCGACACGCGGGAGGGGATCTTGAACGGGCTCGGACGGCGCGGCAGCCTCTAAAGCTGCTAGCGGGGGCATCGTCCTGGGCTCGGGAGCTTCCCCACCGTTGAAGCTCACGTTGAGCGCGTGTTCCGACCCTGTTATGTCGTACGGAGCGATGGTGGCAAGCTTGATCTCGATACGCGAGAGCCGCCTGCCGCCCACGCCGTCGAGGCTGGTCGCGAGAATAGACTCTACCTCGCGGCTGCCTACAACGGTGCGGTCGGGTAGCCCCGACACGTCGACGCCGGGTAAGTCGATGACGAGGGTAAGCGGGTCGGGACTGTAATGCGTGTAGAGAACCGCCCCGGTCGTCTCCAACCACACGCGCGTCTGACTGGGCTCGACGTGGAAGCGGACGGCACTCACCGCCGCCGAGGAGGCCTCGGCCTCCTGAGCAAGCTGGTAAGCGGCCGCTCCCGCCACCTGGGTCATGGTCGCGAGCGCAATGAGCGGCAGGTAACGGAGATATGACCTCGAAGGTTTCATCGTTGCTCCTCCACCGGATGCAGCGTTTTTTCTACTTCTTGGAATTTTTCGATTCGCAAAGGGTCGTTGATCTCCTGGCGGAAGACGACTCTCTGGTCATCGATTCGCTCGATGCGGCCGTCGTAGAGGCGTTCACCAGCCCTTGCGAAATAACTCTTATTGTCGGTTCCTTGGATCATAGCGATATGGCCATCGAGGGTCTTGACGATCCCGCGAAGGGTGACTTCCTGAATCAACATTCCGTGAAGACCTGGTGGTCGGATTTCCGGGGGCAGAACATTGACGCCGAGGGCAAGGCTCACGAACGGGTCGCGCCGCCCTCGAGACGAATAACGAAATCCAGATCCTTTGGTGAGCTCGATGCCCTCCGGGACCTCGTTCACGGCGTCCTGCTCCGGCGCATCCCCGGCAGCTTCCGGAGCCTCTTGGCCTTCGGCGGCGCTCTGAGCTCCCGCGCCACCTTGTGTCTGCGCAAAGCTCGTCCCTGCCACCCAAACGGCCACGAGAGCAAAGCTAGCAGGCAGTAATAGTGACCGCATGGCTCGTACCTCAGGCATTTGACGCATTGTCTTGGTCGGGTTTAGGTTCTATATGGGTCTAGTCTTTGGGCTATGGGCTCGTGCCTTCGCCGAGCTGCTCGGTAAAAAGGAAGGTCGTTGCCGTGCAGGAGGCGGAAATCGTAGAGGAAATCGTCGGACTCCCTTTCGATTCGATTTTGAGATTCGAGACGTTGACGATGCGCGAGAGACGGCTCAATCGGTCGAAGAAATAGGCGAGGTTGTGGTAGCTGCCATCGAGGTCCAGCGTGATGGGAAACTCGGCATAGAATTCTTGAGGCCGTGTAGCCTCGGGTCGAAAGCGAAGCACGTCGAGGCTCGATTCGGCCGCGAGCTGTTGTACTTTGCGCAGGAGGTCGTCGACTTCCTTCCGGCTCGGAAGGATGCGAGAGAGCGCTTGGAGAGTCGCTTCTTTGCGCTCCACCTCACGACGAAACTCGGGAAGCCTGTCCGCCGTCGTCTTGGCGTTCTCGACTTCCGCTTGGAGGGCTCTTCTCTGGTTCGTCTTTTCCGCGATCTCCTGCTGCATCGGGCCGTGAAACCAGAAGAAGAACACTCCGTAGAGGATGGCGCCCAAGAAGGCGAACACGAAAAGCTGAGCTCCGAAACTTAGTTTGCTCATGACCTGTCTCTCCCTCGCTACCGTGCCCCGGCGCCGCCAGCCGATTGCGGGTCCGTCCCGCTCGACGTAACGAGCTGCGTACGCAGCTGAAATTCCGTGAACTCCTGCTCCTGCTGGGTGCTCACCGACGCATCGACGAGCTCGACGTTCTCGAACCACTCGCTGTCTTCGAGCTTTCGGATGTAGTCAGCGACGCTCACGAGCGAAGCCGCCATTCCATCGATCGTGACCTGCGGACCTCTCTGCGTGAGGTCGGTCAGCCACACGAAATCGGGAAGCTCGGTGGAAAGCGCGTCGAGCATCCGAACGGGACCTTGGCGCTCATTCTTGAGACGCTCGATCAGCCGCTCCTTTTCCTCGAGCTCGGCGAGCTTCGCTTGAAACTCCTCCACCTGAGCGATGATGGGCGCGAGGCGCAGCTGTTCCTGGGTCAGCTCGTTGATTTCTTCGTCGAGCTGATTGATCTCTCGTGTGGAGCCGAGCCATTGGAAAGCGATAGCACCGATCGCGATCCCTAGAATCGCAATACCTACGACGATGCCTTTTTTCTCCGAGCTCTCGACGCCGCCGAAAGGCTCGGCAAGAGCACCGCCGCCGCCTGCTTCTTGGGTACCCAGTAAATTAATGCGAATCATCACTCACCCGCCTTTCTCATGGCTAGGCCGACAGCGATGGCACAGGCCGGGCCTACTTCTTCGAGAAACTCAGCATCAAAATCTTTCGGGTTATAGGTGACATTTTGGAAAGGGTTGAAAATTTCCACTCGCGAGTCGATCCGCTCCGACATCGCGTCTGACAGGCCCGGAATACGGGCACTACCACCGCTCAGAACGACGCGATCGATCCGCTCCTCGGAGGTTGTTGCTTTGAAGAAGTCAAAGGTTTTCTGAATTTCCATGAGGGCCTGCTCAGTAACCGACTGCAAGATGCCGGCGACCGACTCTGCGCCCTCGCCATGGCCTTGTTTCATGTTCTCAGCTTGCTCGTAGGACACGTTGAGGTCCTTCTGGATGGCCTCGGTGAACTGGTTCCCGCCAATGGTCGTGATGTCGCGGGTGAAGATTGAGGTATCGCCGCGGACGACATTAATGTTGGTCTGGCTCGCACCGATATTGGTCATCGCGACGACGCGGCCCGGTTCGACACCGTAGTTCATCTCGTAGGCGTTCTGAAGCGCGAAAGCGTCTACGTCCATGATCACGGGGTTCCGGCCTGCCTGCGTGATGACGCTTTGATAGTCGTTGATCTTGTCTTTTTTTGCAGCAACGAGCAGGATGTCCATGTTGCCGCCGGCGCCACCCGGGTCAACGACCTGGTAGTCCAGGTTGACCTCCTGGATATCGAACGGGATGTACTGCTCCGCCTCCCAGTGGATAGACTCCGCGAGCTCTTGTTCGGTCATCGAGGGAAGCTGGATTTTCTTGACGATGACCGAGCTTCCGCTGATCGCTGTGGCAACGTCTTGGGTCTTGATCCGATACTCGGAAAAAAGCCGCTGGATCGCGTCGATGACGGAGGTCGAGTCCATGATCTGGCCGTCGACGATAGCCTCCTGGGGCAAGTATTCGAGTCCTATGGTCGAAAGCTGCCAAGTATCTCCCTTGCCAGGTTTCATTTCGACGGCTTTGACGGAGCTCGACCCGATGTCGAGTCCGACTAAATTTTTCTTCTTACCCAAGAGACCCATCGGTCCATACTCCACTAAGTTTCAAAGACACTTACCACGGAAATGTTAAAGTACTTTATGAGCGTACGGCACAAAGAAACCGTACGTCAAGGAAAAAAAAGCTACAAGTGTGCTGGAATCTTTCGTTTATTATCAGGGATGGTTTGGGATACGTCAACCATTTTTGTTGGGTTTTCCCCTCAATTTCCAGGGTCAGTGGTGTACGTCGGCGTGCACACCTCTACGGGCAGTAGCTTTCAAATCGAATTCCACAACATGTTGACGTCTCGAGCTCGGCAAGGTCTTTGCGATATTTTCGGGAATTGCCCCATTTTGCTCGAAGCCACTGACGACCCCGTGCATCAGGATGACCGGGCTCGAAGCGACCTCAACCAATTGCTGACCTCGATCGGGTCAACCCCGCATCGAAAGTACTCCTCTCGCATAACGCAGCTCCCCGCGACCCATACTCCTTGGGGCGCTCATAGCTTTTTCCCTTGACAACTCCTGTAGCGACAATTAAATTACTCGTTTGGGCGATTTTCATCGCCCAAATTTTTTTCCCTTATCCTTGTCGATGGAGACTCATGACGACGACCTTTTTGAAAAAGACTGACGTTCACCGTGCATGGCACGTCGTGGACGCGGAAGGCCAAGTGTTGGGTCGTCTCGCAAGCCGGATCGCACAGGTCCTGACCGGCAAGGACAAGCCGGGCTATGCTCCATTTCTCGACACCGGGGATCACGTCATCGTTATTAATGCCGATAAAGTTGTTCTGACAGGCAACAAAGAGCAGAGCAAGGTTTACTACCGGCATACGGGCTACCCGGGCGGTATCCGACAAGCGCGCGTCGAAGAGGTACGGAGCAAACATCCCGAGCGGCTCATCGAATCGGCAGTTCGAGGGATGTTGCCCAAGAACCGCGTCGGGCGGGCGCAATTTCGAAAGCTGAAGGTCTATAAAGGCCCGGCACACCCGCACGAAGCGCAGAAACCGGCGCCGCTAGAGCTCAGGACTCGCGTTCCACGCTAGCTCGAAATGGGGCCAAATCTGAATCCCGTCAACCCAGGCTTCCACAGGAGGGAGGACCGCGCCCATACGGCAGGTTCTTCCCGAGTGAACACGCAAGAAGCGAAAAGGAGCTCGAAGGACTTTGGCTACATCTAGCAAGATCCAGTATTACGGGACCGGCAAGCGTAAATCGTCGATAGCCCGCGTTTATCTACGCCCAGGCAGTGGCGAAATCAAAATCAACAAGCGGACCATCGAGGATTATTTCCCGAGCGATGCGCTCAAGATGATCCTCAAACAACCGCTCGCTTTGACGGAGTCCGCCGACAAGTTCGATATCTATGCCAACATCGCCGGCGGCGGCAGCACCGGCCAAGCTTGGGCCATGCGCCTCGGAATTAGCCGCGCGCTCTGCGATTTCAACCAAGAGCTTCGGGCCCAGCTGAAAAAAGGCGGGTTTTTGACTCGAGATTCGAGAATCAAAGAACGCAAGAAGTACGGCCAGCCTGGAGCGCGCAAACGCTTCCAGTACTCCAAACGTTAAGGGAGGATTTCATTTGTCTTCGATTACGATGAAAGAGCTACTCGAAGCGGGCGTGCACTTCGGCCACCAGACGAAGCGGTGGAACCCGAAGATGCGGCAGTATATCTTCGGTGAACGCAACGGGATCTATATCGTCGATTTGCAGAAGACGCTCCGACTCTTCAAAGCGGCCCTGAAGTTCGCCACCCAGCTCGGCACCGAGGGAAAGAAAGTCCTGTTCATCGGGACCAAGCGTCAGGCACAGGAAGTCGTGGCCGAAGAGGCTCAGCGTGCTGGCATGTACTACGTCAACGAGCGCTGGCTCGGCGGGCTTCTCACAAACTTCGTAACGATCGAGAAGAGCATCGCCCGGCTACGCGAGCTGACATCCATGATGGAAGAAGGGCGTTTCGATGAGCTTTCCAAAAAAGAGCTCTCTCGCCTGGAGAAAGAGCGCAAGCGTCTCGACAAGAACCTGCGCGGCATTATCGACATGGGTGGTCTACCGCACGCGATTTTCGTCGTGGACGCCAACCGGGAAGAGATCGCCGTGCACGAAGCGCGGAAGCTCGGGATTCCGGTGATCGCTATCGTCGACACCAACTGCGACCCTGACGTCGTGGACTACGTGATTCCGGGTAACGACGATGCGCTGCGTGCGATCAAGCTCTTTACGTCGCGCATCGCGGATGCCGTGATTGCCGGGCGCGATATGACGAAGCAGTCGCCCGAAGGCGAGCTCGCGGAAAAAGAAGCCTCCGTAACGCCGGCTAAGCCCGAGCCAGCTGAGGACGCCAAGCCAGCTGAGGACGCCAAGCCGACTGAGGACGCCAAAGAAGATTCAGCGCCTACACCGACGTCTCCTCCCAACTGACGACCGACGCGCGCACGAGTCGGCTTAGTTTCCCGGGGACTAACATCCCCTTATCGTTCTCTTGCTACGCATTTCTTGGAGAGGCTAGAACCATGACCATTTCCGCACAGCAAGTCAAAGAGCTCCGCGAAAAGACGGGCTCGGGACTCATGGAGTGCAAGAAGGCGCTCCAAGAAGCCGATGGCAACGTCGATGAAGCCGCCACCATCCTCCGCAAGAAAGGACAGGCGACCGCAGAAAAGAGATCGGGACGCTCGACGACGGAGGGGCGCATCGGCTCCTACATCCACACGGGCGGACGCGTGGGCGTTCTCATCGAGGTGAACTGCGAGACCGACTTCGTGGCCAATACCGACGAGTTCCAAGAGCTGGTGCGGGACCTCGGCATGCAAGTTGCCGCGGCGGCGCCTTCCACGGCCCGGTGGGTGCGCCGTGAGGACGTCCCGAAGGACGCGCTCGACAAAGAGCGCGAAATCCTCACGAGCCAAGCGGAGGCCTCAGGTAAGCCGGCCAATGTGATTGAGAAGATCGTCGAGGGCAGACTCTCGAAGTTCTATGCGGAGAACGTGCTTCTCGAACAAGCCTTCATCAAGAATCCGGATCAGACGGTCGGGGAGCTCCTGAAATCACGCATCGCGGTGCTCAAAGAGAACATTCAAGTTCGCCGCTTCGTGCGATTTGAACGCGGCGAAACTCTTTAGTACTCTCCTGCCTCGTCGAAGGGAGCTCTGAGCCAAAGCGCGGCGCGAGCGATGGGCCCCCACAACATGGCCAAAAAGGCCAAACAGAATTGATCTCTAAGGAGCCTGCCCGCAATATGCCTGCTTTCGAGCGCATTCTCGTCAAACTCTCCGGAGAGGTCCTCATGGGCGAGCAGTCGTACGGGATTGATCCCGAAGTCGCCTCCAAAATGGCGGAGGAGCTAAAGGAAGTCCACTCTCTCGGAGTTCAGACGTCCTGCGTGATCGGCGGGGGCAACATCTTTCGCGGGGTGGCGCCCTCGGCACGCGGGATGGACCGCGTCGCCGCCGACCATATGGGCATGCTCGCGACGGTCATCAACGCGGTGGCGCTGCAGGACGCACTCGAGAAACTAGGCATCAATACTCGCGTCATGTCGGCGATCGAGATGCGCGCGGTCGCGGAGCCCTTCATCCGCCGCCGCGCGATTCGCCATCTCGAAAAGGGGCGGATCGTGATCTTCGCCGCGGGCACGGGCAATCCTTATTTCTCGACGGATACCGCGGCCGCGCTCCGCGCGATGGAGATCAAAGCCGACATCATCTTGAAGGGAACGCGCGTCGACGGGATCTATTCCGCTGACCCGGAAAAACACCCCGACGCTGAGTTCTTCGAACACATCACCTACATGCAAGTGCTCGAAAAAGGCCTGAAAGTGATGGACACGACGGCCATATCCTTATGTCTCGATAACTCGCTCCCCATCATCGTCTTCGACATCAAACAACGAGGCAATATGAAACGTGTCGTGACGGGTGAAAGAATCGGGACTCGAGTCGATGGAATCGCTGGAGGAGAGTAATGGAAAAAGAGCTCATCACAGACGCCAAACACCGGATGGACAAGACTCTCGTGGTCATGCGGAAGGATCTCGCTTCGGTCCGCACCGGGCGCGCCTCACTGGCCATTTTCGACGGTGTCACCGTCGATTATTACGGCGCTGCGACGCCTCTCAATCAGGTCGCCAATCTGGCCGTGCCGGAAGCCAATCTGATCACGGTCCAGCCGTGGGAGCCACCCCTGCTCGAAACGATTGAAAAAGCGATCCTCTCGTCGGGTCTCGATGTGAACCCGGCCAATGACGGGAAGATTCTTCGCATCCACATCCCTCCGCTCACGGAGGAACGGCGCAAGCTACTCGTCAAGCAGGTAGGCAAGATCGCCGAAGAAGGCCGCACAGCGCTCCGCCAGGTACGCCGGGATGTGAACGATCGGCTCAAGCGAATGCTCAAAGACAAAGAGATCTCGGAGGACGACGAGAAGCGCGCTCTCAAGGAGGTGCAGGGCCTGACGGACGAGCACGTCAACAAGGTGGACGAGATCGTGAAGAACAAAGAGCAGGAGTTGATGACCGTCTAGTTTTTTTCGGCGAAAGGGCAAAGGAGACGTTCTTCACTCACCTCGAATGCTCTCGTACGGGAGAGCCCTATGAGAAGCTCGAGATTCAGCATCTGTCGCGGGCCGGCGCTCCCCTGCTCGCCCGCTACGACATGGAGCGGGCGCGCGCCTCGTTCCAGCCGGACGCGCTCAACAGCCGTCCATTCAACATCTGGCGCTACCGGGAGCTTCTGCCGCTAGCCGACACTCGCCAGATCGTGTCTCTGGGCGAAGGCGGCACGCCGCTTCTGCGGGCCGACCGGCAAGGCGCGCGGCTCGGGCTGTCCCGCCTCTACATCAAAGATGAAGGCCTGAACCCCACCTCGAGCTTCAAGGTGCGAGGGATGGCGGTCGCGGTGTCGATGGCGGTCGCTCTCGGCGCGAAAGAGCTCGCCGTAGCCTCGGCGGGCAATGCCGGAGGCGCCCTCGCTGCCTACGCAGCGCGGGCGGGCCTGCCGGCTCACGTCGTCCTCCCGCGAGACGCGCCGCGCGGGAGCGTCGCGGAAGCCGAAGCGTTTGGCGCGGAGGTCACCTATGTCGACGGGTTGATTGGCGACGCCGGGCGTCTCGTGGCGGAGCGCTCGGAGCAACTCGGATGGTATGACCTCTCGACGTTGAAAGAGCCCTATCGCCTCGAGGGTAAGAAGACGATGGGTTACGAGCTCTTCGAGCAACTCGATAGAACGCTTCCCGACGTCATCCTCTATCCCACGGGTGGCGGGACCGGCCTCGTCGGGATGTGGAAAGCTTTCGACGAGATGGAAGCGCTCGGGTGGATTGGAGGCGGACGGCCACGGCTCGTCTCGGTGCAGTCCGCGGGCTGCGCTCCCATCGTGCAAGCGATGGAAAGCGGCGCGGAAACGTGTACTCCTTGGGAAAACGCCGCCACCGTAGCCCCGGGGCTGCGCGTTCCCAAAGCTCTCGGCGATTTTCTGATCCTGCGTGCGCTGCGCGAGACAAAAGGGCGTGCCGTCGCGGTCACCGACGACGAGCTCATGGAAGCAACCCGCGCGCTCACCGAAACGGAAGGAATCTTCGCCTGCCCCGAAGGCGGAGCTTGTCTCGCCGCGCTCGAGGCCCTCGTCCACGAGAATTGGGTGGGCGACGATGAAACCATCATTCTGTTCAACACGGCTTCTGGAGCCAAGTATTTCTGATGACGAAGAAGCTCTATCTAGAAGACCCCTACGTCACGTCTTTCGAGGCCGAGATCCTCGAGACGCGCGACCTGCCCGAAGGCACCGCCCTCGTCTTGGACGCGACCCACTTCTATCCCGAATCCGGTGGACAGCCCTACGACCTCGGTACGATCGACGGGATCGCGGTCACGAAGGTGCTGGAATCCGAGGACGACACGATTCTTCACTTCGTCGAGAAGCGTCCCGAAAGCGCACAGGTTCATTGTGAGGTCGACTCCGCGAGACGGCGCGATCACATGCAACAGCATTCGGGCCAGCACGTGCTTTCCGCTGCTTTCGTCCGCGAGGCCGGAGCCGAGACGACGTCGTTCCATCTCGGCGCCAGGGTCTCGACCATCGACCTCGATAAATTTCCCCTGTCCGACAAAGAGCTCTACGCGGCCGAACGCGCCGCGAACGACGTCGTTACGCGCGCCGTACCCATCAAGAGCCGCTTCGTCTCCGGCGCCGAAGCCCTAACTCTCGTCCTCAGAAAAACGCCACCGACACAAGACTCGATTCGCATCGTGGAAGTGGAAGGCTTCGACCAGCAAGCCTGCTGCGGTACGCACCCACGCTCGAGTGCGGAGATCGGTCCGGTCATCATCCGGGGTCACGAAAAGCTCAAAGGCGGCACTCGGGTCGAGTTTCTCTGCGGCGAGCGCGCGCTTCGAGACTATCGCGCGACCGTGCGCCGAGTTCGATCGCTCGCGAGCGTTCTCAGCAGCTCGGAAGAGGCGCTCGTCGAGACAGCCAAGAAGCTTCAGGACGAGCGCAAATCGATGGGAAAGGAGCTAGCGCGGCTCAGGAGCGAGGCGCTCGCGTCGAGCGCGGAATCCCGGATGCGTGACGCCGATACCATCGGCGATGTGCGTGTTCTCGCCCGGGAAATCACGGGTGTCGGCCCCGCGGAGCTCCGCGCGATTGCGATAGAGCTCTCGGCTGAGTCTGGGCGTGTTTTGCTCCTCGGTGCCATCGACGACGGGCGTGCGCATCTCGTCTTCGCACGCTCGAACGACGTCGACGCTCCAATGGGAGATCTCCTACGCGGATCCGTTGGGCTCGTCGGCGGCCGCGGCGGCGGTTCGCCGCAGGTATCTCAAGGCGGCGGTCCCGACACCCAGCGGCTTCAAGAAGCGCTCGAAGACGCGCGCTCGAAGCTCACCGAGCGACTGACGCATGATGGCGGGTGAGAGGGATCGATACTAATATCGATCAGCATTGTACGCGCACGGCTTTGCTCGCGTCCCCGCGCAAGACTACAATATCGCTCGACCGAACATGCCGCGCTCATTGGTTCTCCTCACCGTGCTCGCACTGGCGCGATGCGGCTCGCCCCCGCAAGAAAGTCCGAAACCGAGCGCGGCGGCGCCCGCCGCGCCGATCGGAGAGGAGCCACTCGAGACCGCGACGATTGGCAGCGAACAGGTGCAAACGATCCCAGAGGAGCCTGTCGCAGCTCCCATCGGGCGTGGGGATACGGCAAGCGCGGAAGCGAGCCGCGCTTGCAAATGGTCGAGCGCATGGGGAAAGCCCAATATCGAAAACCCGCTCCTCGCGGGGGTCGGAGGTATTCCGATGCCGATACGGACGCACAACGTCGACGTCCAGTTCCCTGTCGACCACATCGAGCGTATAGGTGAAATGGTAGCCGAGATCGTCATCACGCCGGACGGGAATGTCATGGAAGCGACCATCGTGCGCTCGCTCGAGCCGCGCTGGGCGGCCGCGGAAGAGGCGCTCTTGGACGCCGCACGTCAATGGAAATACGAGCCGCCGCGGCTGGGAAAAACACCCATCTCGGTGTGCACGACGCTCGTCGTCGCTCCATGAGCCATGGAACAGCTATCGCTTTTCGCCCCGGTCGGCGCCTCTGAGCCGTCAGCCCGGGTGCGCGTGCTCGCGTCTTTACTCGACAAGCTCAACAAGGGGCTCGACGAAGGGCCCGACGAAGGGGCTCTACTTGGGCACCTCCTCTTGGTCGTTTCCCGGCTGGGCCGGGATCGTCTATGACAGCAAGGTCTCGCAGACGACGCTCGCGCGCCACGGGCTCGCGGCCTATGCCCGTCATCCTTTGTTTCGAACGGTGTGCATCGACCGCACCTATTACAGTCCCATCACTGCGGAGGATTTCGCCCGCTACGAGTCGGCGGTCCCGGAATATTTTCGCTTCGTCGTCAAAGCTCACGAGCTCGTGACGAGCGCGCGCCAGAAAGACGACTTCGCCTCGCCCAACCCGTTATTTCTCGAGCCCGGCTATGCGGTCGACGAAGTCATCGGCCCGTGTCTCCAAGGGCTAGGGCGCAAGGCCGCCGTCATGTTGTTGCAGTTCCCGCCACAGATGGTGGACAATGTCGCCGCGTTCAACGACAAGCTCCACCGCTTTTTGTCCGACCTGCCCAAGGGAGTGCTCTATGCAGTCGAGCTCCGCAACCACGAGCTTTTCAACGAGGGCTATCGCGAGCTCCTGCAGGATGTCGGCGCAAGCCACTGCTTCAACAGCCACCCCAAAATGCTTTCACTCGAAGACCAGGTCCGACAATCCGCGGCCGATGCGTGGCCGACCATCGTCGTGCGCTGGATGCTACGCCGCAACTTGCGCTATAGCGACGCCAAAGACGTTTTCTATCCCTTCGAAAAGCTTGCGAACGAAGACACGGGCACGCGCCGCACGGTCGCAAGCCTGTGTCGTGACGCGACGCGCGCCTTCATCATCGTCAACAACAAAGCCGAAGGCTCCGCACCACTCTCGCTCATAAGCCTCGCGGAAGAAATCGTTTCACCAACTCGATGAGCTCGGCTTGTGGCGGATCTCTTCCGGAGCGCGCTCCGCATCATGCGGAAAAAGCTGGAGCTTGAAAGTCACGGGAAGCTCCGTCGGGAGATAACATACCTTATCGTCACAGGCCTGATACGAGAACGTCGCCGCTATCTCGAGCTCCTTGACGTCCGGCTGATCGTAGCCCGGAAGCCGCGGTGAAAGCGTTATGTCTTGAAGAATCCGGACGGAGCCGTGAAAGACAGGAACACTCTCTTGAATCACGGGTAAGTGCAGGACCGCAGGTTCCGGGAACACCGTCTCGTGCACTTTCAAATAGGGAGCTTCGGAGACGGACACCGAGACGGGGCGGTAGCCTTCGACGCCAGGAGCGTAGACATGCATCTTCGGTGGCAGCTCGAGCTCCATCACGAGGGTGATCCGGTTCCCGCGGCGGGCGTCGTCTTGGGCCGGGTAGGCGGTCAGCTTCAAATGATCCGTATCGATCTGCATTCGGGTACCGCCGCCCAAGCCGAACTCACGGACCAAGAGACTCTCTGCGGTCACGCGCTGACGGTGTCCCGGCTCGAAATATTTGGCTGTGATGACACCCTCCGCATCGACGACGAACGTGCCCGGCCTCGCCATGCCAAAAAATGCGTGGTCTTCCGCTACGTTGCGGTTCAATATGCCGAACGCGCGAATCATCTCGGAGTCGGGATCCGCGAGGAGTGGATAGCGAAACCCTCCCATCCGCTCGGAGAAATGCGCGAGGATTTCGGGAGGGTCGTAGCTAATCGCAGCGACACCAAGACCTTGGGCTTTGAATTTATCGGAAGCATTTTCCAGCTCCACGAGCTGGGTTTTGCAATACGGTCACCAATCGGCAGAGCGGTGAAACAGAAAGACCGCGCCGTTCGGACCTTTCTAAAGCATCGAAATCCCAAGCTTTGCCGTTCGGATCGATCGCACGGAAATCAGGAATGCGGGCACCGACCTCGAGGCCGGTCTGCTCGTCGTCATCATCGCGTCGATAGGGTCGAAAACCTCCTGTGCGAGAAGCGGTGCGGCAAAGATCGTCATCAAGAGCCAACCAAAGATACTCCATTGTCGGATCACACGGGCCTCCATCGCTATTGTAGACGCCGAACGTGGGCGTCAGCTGTGTTCGACCTTACAGCGGGAATCCTCGCTCTGGTGCCAAGAGCTCGAGATAGTGTCACTGTCTCTTGCCTCGAGCAAATCATCTTGCTAGCATGGTGCGTTTTCAATGTTCCGCAACTTGGGCGGCTAGCTCAGCTGGGAGAGCGCGGCGTTCGCAATGCCGAGGTCACGGGTTCGATCCCCGTGCCGTCCACCAATTTTCGCGGCTTCGCCGCGAAAATTGCCCGCCGTAGCCAAGCGAACCACGTGGGCGAAGGCGGGCCGCCCGCGCAAAAAAGAATCCGTCCTAGAATCCGTCCTAGAGTCCGTCTTCCAATTTCCAACTCGGAAGCGTCGAAACCCGCGCGGCTGGCCCCAGGGGCGCAAAAGCTTGCTGATCTCGCTGGATTGAGACAGTCATTCTTAGCGTCGAGATCGTCACTCACACGCCAAACTGGCGGGCAGATGGCAACTCAAACAAAGATCCAAAGTTAGGCTGCCATCGGAATCTTCAGTGATCGAGCGCCCTTCGAGAAGATCTCTAACGGCAGCCGCCTTCTCTGGAGGTATCGTCGATCGGTCGTATATCTGCTCTTTCAAAATAACGGCACCGCACATATCACAGGTGCGTTGGTCGCGTTCTAGCATCGTGAGCTCCGAAGATGAACTTCTGATTGAAAGATCGGGTCCCGCAGGTCGGAGATCCGCAGTGGGACGAGGATAGCCGCTGCACCCCACAGGAGACGGGAAGAATTCATGTTTGCAATGGCCTAGCAGCCCGTTGAAAAAGTCGTATCCGGCCGCGATATTTCTCTGAAGACTCATTCGATGACGATGTAAAATTGCATCGCATGTCGATGAAGAAGAAAAAGAAAAGTTGCCAAGTGAGGTGGACCCCATTCTCTGGACCAAAATGGGGGGTAGCTAAGGTGGAGCCTGCCGAGTTGAACACGTCGTGGTCATAGTCGTCATGTTGTTTCCCGAAGGCTCCTAGAAGGGAGCGTTCGGGAAGACAGTTTATGTCAGATTGAAGATCTATTGTCCCACGTTCGATCCGGTGCCCCGACGGAGGGAGCGGACCCTTAAGAAAAGATGCGAAGCTTCCTTGTCCGCTCCCTCCGTCGGGGCACCGGATCGAAGCCGCCCTTTCGCTGGTCCACCTGAATAGTGCAAAAATCGGGGTACCTGGGGTATGGGCCAAGCCGCGAGAGGGTCTCCTGCGGCGATTCTCGCATTCGTTTTGTGGACTCGTGGCAAGGTTCATTCCTTTTCCCGGCTTTCTACCGCCGTGGCCTCTTTGGCCTTGTTCTGCTTCGATTGCCCCAGTGCGTAACTGCCGACGTTGAGCTCCAGGATGATGCTGTGATGTACTAATCGGTCGATGGCCAATCATCTTGCCGCCAATCATCTTCAAGCTACCTCGCCAAGCAGTCCATCGTAGAAGCTCGCGGGCGTTTGATAGCCTAACGCTTTGTGCGGGCGCTCGTCATTGAAGAAATCGAAGTAGCAAGCGATGCCCTCGCGAGCCATCTGCACGCTGTCGTAGGCGTACAGGTAGACCTCCTCGTACTTCAGCGAGCGCCAGAGCCGCTCCACGAAGATGTTGTCGATACAGCGACCTTTGCCATCCATGCTGATCTTGATCTCAAGAGCAAGCAATACACTGGTGAACTCCTCCGAGGTGAACTGAGAGCCCTGGTCCGTGTTGAATATCTCTGGGCGACCGTAGCGTGCCACAGCTTCGTTCACGGCCTCCACGCAGAAGGTCGTCTCCAACGTGTTGGAGAAGCGCCAGGCGAGCACCCGCCGAGAATACCAATCGATGACCGCCACCAGGTATACGAAGCCTCGCGCCATCGGGATGTATGTGATGTCGGCGGCCCACACCTGATTGATCCGAGAAACCGTCAGATTCCTCAGTAGATAAGGGTATACGGCGTGTTCCGGCGCTGGCTTGCTTGTGTTCGGCTTGGGCGCAGTGCTCTCGAGCCCCATCAACCGCATAAGACGCTGCACGCGCTTGCGGTTGACGGCCGACCCCTCCGCTTTGAGTGTCTGTGTCATCATGCGGCTGCCGAAAAATGGATGCTTCAGATGTAGCTCGTCCATCCGACGCATCAATGCGAGTTGCTCGCCATCCGGCTCGACAGGTTCGTAGTACAGGCTCGACCGATTCACGCCGAGCAGCTCGCACTGCCAGCGCATCGACAGCGGAGCGTTGGGTTCGACCAACTCCCGCCGAGGCGTCATCGCAATCGACCGAGCCCGTGTGATAAAAAATCGCGCTCCATCGTCAGCTCCCCGATTTTCTGGAGCAGTTCGGCCTCGCGCATCGAAGCATCGCCTCCGCCCACCTCTTCGGTCTCGAAAGCACGCGCGACGTTCTCCAAAAGCTGCCGCTTCCACTTGTAGATCTGGTTCGCGTGAACCTTGTGCCGCCGGGAGAGTTCCGCCACTGTCTCCTGCTCGCGTAGTACCGCCAAGGCAACTTTCGCCTTGAAAACAGGGCTGTGCTTCGTGCGATTTTTCTTCACTTTTCTCTGCTCCTTTTTTCATTGAGCAGGCTTGTTTTACCACCTTAACCCCTGGTCTAAAAAATGGGGTCCACTTCAAAGTGACTTTATGGATTCCACACGATGCGGTTGCGTCGAGTCCTGGTCATCCTTTTTATGAGGAACTCGAGCGGGTACTTCGAGAGGAAGAGTTTGACTCGTTTGTGGAGTCGAAATGCTCGCCGTATTACGCGAAGAAGCAAGGTCGGCCGAGCATACCGCCGGGTGTGTATTTTCGAATGCTGTTGATCGGCTACTTTGAGCGCATCGATTCAGAGCGCGGGATCTGCTGGCGGTGTTCGGACTCACTGTCTTTGCGCCAGTTTCTTGGCCTTGGAATGGAAGAGCGAACGCCGGACCATTCGTCGCTGTCTCGGATACGGAATCGACTTCCGCTGGAAGTTCACGAATCTGTATTTGGATGGGTGCTAGAAGTTCTAGCGTCGAGAGGGATGATAGATGGCAAGACACTGGGTGTGGACGCGACGACGCTGGAAGCGAATGCGGCGCTTCGGTCAATCGTTCGTCGAGACACGGGGGAAAGCTACGAATCGTATTTGAAGGAGCTTGCGCGCAAGAGTGGTATCGAAGAGCCGAGCCGAGCGGACATTGCAAAGTTGGACAAGAAGCGGCCAAAGAAAGGGTCGAACAAGGAGTGGGTGAATCCGAACGAGCCGGATGCGGAGATCATGAAAATGAAGAGCGGGGGCACGGATATGGCGCACAAAGCCGAGCATGCTGTGGACATGAGCGGGGAAGGTGCGGTAATTGCCGTGACGCTTCACGGAGGCGCGAAGGGTGACACAAAGAGCCTACCGGATACGCTGGAAAAAGCGCAGTCAAATCTGCAAGAGCTCGCGAACAACGCGGAATGTTGTGAACGAATACATGAAGACGCGGGTCGCGAAGTGGTCGGGGACAAGTGAAGTGGACCGCATTTTTTAGACCAGGGGTTAAGGTGGTAAAACAAGCCTGCTCAATAAAAAAAGGAGCAGAGAAAAGTGAAGAAAAATCGTACGAAGCACAGCCCTGTTTTCAAGGCGAAAGTTGCATTGGCGGTACTACGCGAGCAGGAGACAGTGGCGGAACTATCCCGGCGGCACAAGGTTCACGCGAACCAGATCTACAAATGGAAGCGGCAGCTTTTGGAGAACGTCACGCGTGCTTTCGAGACCGAAGAGGTGGGCGGAGGCGATGCCTCGATGCGCGAGGCCGAACTGCTTCAGAAAATCGGGGAGCTGACGATGGAGCGCGATTTTTTATCACACGGGCTCGGTCGATTGCGATGACGCCCCGGCGGGAGTTGGTCGAACCCAACGCTCCGCTGTCGATGCGCTGGCAGTGCGAGCTGCTCGGCGTGAATCGGTCGAGCCTGTACTACGAACCTGTCGAGCCGGATGGCGAGCAACTCGCATTGATGCGTCGGATGGACGAGCTACATCTGAAGCGTCCATTTTTCGGCAGCCGCATGATGACACAGACACTCAAAGCGGAGGGGTCGGCCGTCAACCGCAAGCGCGTGCAGCGTCTTATGCGGTTGATGGGGCTCGAGAGCACTGCGCCCAAGCCGAACACAAGCAAGCCAGCGCCGGAACACACGGTATACCCCTATCTACTGAGGAATCTGACGGTTTCTCGGATCAATCAGGTGTGGGCCGCCGACATCACATACATCCCGATGGCGCGAGGCTTCGTATACCTGGTGGCGGTCATCGATTGGTATTCGCGGCGGGTGCTCGCCTGGCGCTTGTCCAACACGTTGGAGACGACCTTCTGCGTGGAGGCTCTGAACGAAGCTGTGGCACGCTACGGTTGCCCAGAGATATTCAACACGGACCAGGGCTCTCAGTTCACCTCGGAGGAGTTCACCAGTGTATTGCTTGCTCTTGAGATCAAGATCAGCATGGATGGCAAAGGTCGCTGTATCGACAACATCTTCGTGGAGCGGCTCTGGCGCTCGCTGAAGTACGAGGAGGTCTACCTGTACGCCTACGACAGCGTGCAGATGGCTCGCGAGGGCATCGCTTGCTACTTCGATTTCTTCAATGACGAGCGCCCGCACAAAGCGTTAGGCTATCAAACGCCCGCGAGCTTCTACGATGGACTGCTTGGCGAGGTAGCTTGAAGATGATTGGCGGCAAGATGATTGGCCATCGACCGATTAGTACATCACAGCATCATCCTGGAGCTCAACGTCGGCAGTTACGCACTGGGGCAATCGAAGCAGAACAAGGCCAAAGAGGCCACGGCGGTAGAAAGCCGGGAAAAGGAATGAACCTTGCCACGAGTCCACAAAACGAATGCGAGAATCGCCGCAGGAGACCCTCTCGCGGCTTGGCCCATACCCCAGGTACCCCGATTTTTGCACTATTCAGGTGGACCAGCGAAAGGGCGGCTTCGATCCGGTGCCCCGACGGAGGGAGCGGACAAGGAAGCTTCGCATCTTTTCTTAAGGGTCCGCTCCCTCCGTCGGGGCACCGGATCGAACGTGGGACAATAGATCTTCAATCTGACATAAACTGTCTTCCCGAACGCTCCCTTCTAGGAGCCTTCGGGAAACAACATGACGACTATGACCACGACGTGTTCAACTCGGCAGGCTCCACCTTAGCTACCCCCCATTTTGGTCCAGAGAATGGGGTCCACCTCAAAGGGCTATTGTTGTTTATCACTTTAATCCGTAATCCACCGCGATGAAATATCAAGAACGGCCACCACTCCATGAGGGTACGGGAGTGCTCGACGGCGTCAAGGGTTCGCTCGCTACGCGAGCCGCTACGCGCCCTTGACCCCGTCTGCGCCTCCCGTCTTCTGCTCGTACGTGGTTGCCGGTCGAGGTGAATCACGAATGAGAAATCTTCGCGATTCAATGTAAAAAACAACAGCTATCACGGCAACGACATCCTGGTTGAGCTGGTCGAACAAGAATACCGGAGCTACATTTCGGAGCCAGAGCGAGGTGGCCGCAAATGGAAGGACAAACAGGCCGAGCAAGCCGCCACCTACGCGAACCGACGTCGCATTCGCGGGACTCGAGGTAAGCGATTAATACGCCGTCGCGGCGAGTTACTCGAACGACCTTTCGCGCACTACCTCGAAGCGGGAGGCATGCGACGAACGCATTTGCGAAGACACGAAAATATACTCAAGCGCCTCCTCACGCACGTGGCCGGATTCAATCTCGGGATTCTGATGCGCAATCTCATCGGCAAGGCCACGCCGAAGGAATACGCGGAGCTCAACGCCAGTCTGATCGCTGCTTTATTGCGCTTCGTCTCGACCATAGGCGCACGTTTTGCCCCGCTGCAATCCATCGGGCGTCTCAACTTGGCCGTTCCGCCGAATCACATCTTCCTTGAACTTGCCCACCAAACTTTCTCCGTGAGCAGAATCTGGACTTTTTCACCGGGCTGCTAGTGATACCGAGCCGTCGCTTCTCGGGAAGCCGGGATTCTTTGGGAACCGACTTCATCCACTTAGAGATACGTGCAACTATCCAGTCTTTGGTTTTCTCGTTGTCGAGCCGCTCTGGTGCCGCGTGCAGGTGTATGTCGAGCTCGATCCTCCCTGAAGCCGCGTCCGCGTAGACACTTCTTTCTCGGGACCATTTGCCTTTTACCCGCCACAGCCTGTCTCCACCCCTCCAGCCTTTTTCCTCAACCCATTTCAGGCTGTGGATTCTCATCCAGCTCACGTCGATTTCTCGCCGAAACGACTCCCATCGCTCGGGATCGTAATGCGTCTTCACACCACCTCCGCAAGAAAACGGCTCGATCGAGGAGTACGCCTCGGACGTCGTCTCAACTAGCATATCTGGCTGAGTCGATAATCTGGCAAAAAAACACTATCCCAAGCACCCGAAAGGCTGCAGTGGCCCACTCCCTGGACCAAAATAGAGAGTCTCGCCAAGTTCGCGCCTGCGAGGCAGGATTAGTCGTATACCCAGGGGTCAAGAATCCCTTTAGCTCTGGACATCGAACCGTGTGTACAATAGGGCTATGTTCGCGCTGCTAGTGGCTCTCACCACGGTCGTGCCCGTCCAGAATGTCCAGGACGCCGAGCTTCAAGCGCTCGTTACGAAAGTCCAAGCACATTACGACGCGCTCGACGGCTTCGAGGCCGATTTTACCCAACGCTACGAGAGACGGCTTCTGCGAAAAACCCTCGAGGAAAGCGGGCGCGTCATCGTCAAAAAACCCGGCCGCATGCGGTGGGAGTATCAGACCCCCGAAGTGAAGCTCTTCGTCACTGACGGCAGCCGCAGCTATTTCTACCTCCCCATGGAAAAACAAGTCATGGTCAGCCACCATCCTCGAGGAGCCATGGGAATGGGCGAAGGCTCGCCTTTCGAGCTTCTTGTCGGCACTAGCCGGATGACCGACAGCTTCGCGTTCTTTACGTCGAAGCAGGAGCCGCGACGAGGCGGCGTTATGCTGCACTTGATACCCACGAAACGTCACGAAGGGTTCGAGGACGTCGAGATCGAGGTCTCTCCCGAGACTGGCGAGCTTCTGCGAGTCGTTCTCATCGACATGCAACGCAATCAAACAGAGTTCTCCTTCGAGAACGTCCGTCGCAACATCGACCTTCCAGAATCTTTGTTTCGCTTCACCATCCCATCCGGCGTCGACGTCGTCGTCCAATCCGGCGACGTTCGGTAATACTAGCACGAGGTCCGTCATGCACACGCGGAATTCCCTGGTAGTCGCGGTCGCCATTTTTTGGCTTTCCGGTTGCGCCGGCTCGAGCTACGTAAAGGACGCCGAGATCGCCGAGAAAGCGGGGCGCTACGATCAGGCTGTGGCGCTTTACAGCCGAGCGCTCGAAGAGAAGCCGGACGAGCGTCACATCGCGCAAGATCTCGAGCGCGCGAAGCTACGCGCTTCTCAAGCCCACGCGCTCGAAGGCGTCCGCCGGATGGCGCTCGGCGATCTTCGAGGCGCCGAAGAAGAGCTCGAGATAGCGCTCACATTGAACCCAACCGACCGACAGCTCGCCGCGCAGTTGCGCGAGCTCGAGGACACGATCACCGAGAGTGGAGAAGAGGCGGAGCGGCGCTCGCTTGCCGCGCTGAAGCGCCAGATTCGAGATGCCCCCTTTGGAAGCTTGGATCTCGCCTCCGGCGCTATCGCGCCCGCGAGCTTCGTATTTCGTAGCGCGAGCCTTCGCGACGTACTCTTGTCGCTCGGGACCTTGGCGGGCGTCAACGTCGTCTTCGACAGCGACTTCCGCGACGAGGACGTTTCGATCGATCTCGAGGATGCGACCTTCGAGGAAGCCTTCCGCTCCCTCTGTACGACGACACGGAACTTTTACCGCGTGGAGAGCGGCAATCTCATCACGATCATCCCGGACACCCAGGCGAAGCGGCGGGAATATGAGCAGCAAGTCGCGCGAACGTTCTACCTCTCGAGCGCCGATCTGAAGGAGACCATCGATCTGCTGCGGATCGTCCTCGGGGCGCGGCGGATCGCGCCGCACACCGCCAACAACGCGCTTACGATCGTAGATACTCCGGAGCGCGTCCACGCGGCCGAGACCATCATCAACTCTATCGACAAGAGCCGGAGTGAAGTCATCGTGGAGATCGAAGTGCTCGAAGTCGACAGGACACGGATGGCCGAGTACGGCATTCAGTTTCGCTCGGCTGCGGAAGAGAGCGGTATCCGCGCCGGCATTTTCCCCCAGGATGGGACGGCGAATGAGAACCCCTATCGCGCGAGCAATCTCTTCACCACGGGTCTACCCGGCGCCGTGCTCAGTTTGCTGCGTGCCGATAGCGACACGCGCGTTCTCGCCAACCCTCAACTCAGAGCGGTGGATGGCGAAACAGCCCAGGCCGAGTTCGGCGAGCGGGTGCCGGTGCCTATCACGACCTTCACACCGATCGCCGCGGGAGGTGTGGCGCAACAGCCCGTCACTACATTCCAGTACGAGAATATCGGCGTCAACATTTTTGTCACACCGCGTGTCCATCACAACAATCAGGTGAGCATCGCGCTCGAAGTGCGACTGAGCACGATCTCGGGAACCGGCTTCGGTGGCTTGCCCAAATTCGGCAACCGCTCGGTGAACACTGTTCTGCGCCTCGGTGACGGCGAGACGAGCCTCCTCGCCGGCCTCATCAACGAAGTGGAACGGACGAGTCTCACGGGGACTCCGGGCCTCGCAAGCGTTCCCTTGATCGGCCGCCTCTTCTCCGCCAACAAGAAGGAGATCGAGGAAACGGATATCGTACTGACGCTGACGCCTCGTATCATCCGCCACACAGACGTCTCACTCGAGGATCTCCTCCCGCACGTGATCGACGGTTTGAGTGGAAGCGGCGTCCTCTACGAGCCCCACCCCGCACCACGGCGCGACCCCGCCGATGGAGAAAGACGCCCGCAAGGGCCGAACCGGGATCCAAAAAATGAGGGGGCCGAGAGGCGCTAATTGGCAGTCTTGAATATGACGGGCACGCGGCAAAGCGTGACCTCATCGCCGTCCTTCACCGGTGTGAGGACTCCGGTAGGAATACGGTCACCGTTGATATAGGTCCCGTTCATCGTTCCAATTTCTTCGGCGACGTAATAGGTATCGTCTTTGAACAGAAGGCGCGCGTGGCGGCGGCTGACGTTGCGGTTGTTGTCTTCGTCCGTCAAGTCGATCTCGGGACGATGGCCCGTGACCGAGTCGTAACGTCCGATGAGCACTTCGTCTTTATAGGTCGGATAGATTTTTCCGCTTTCTTTGGCAACGAAATAAGCGGCCGCCGTGCCCGTCGACGGGACCGTGCCTTCGGGGGTCTGCGTCGGCTGGTCGACGTCCGGAAGTTCCTGTTCCACATTCGCCGCAGCCGCAGGCTCCGCCATGAGTTTTTCGAGCTGCTCGGAATATTCCCGCATCCGCATCGAGTACTTTCTCAACATACGGACCGCGATTTCGGGGTTGGAGCGGATCATCTCGCCGAACGTCGCGCTATTGATCGAGATGACCCCCGTATCCTCGAGGACCTCGGCATCGGCAGTCCGCGGCAGACGCTCGAGAACCGACATCTCGCCGAAGAAGTCCCCTTTTTCGAGGACGTTGACCGTCTTGCGCTTGCCGGCAATCGTCTTGCGGATCGCAACCTGTCCCGATTGCACGATGTACATCTCGTCACCTTCCTCACCCTGGCGAAATATGAAGTCGCCTTTCGAGAAACGGGTAAGGAATTTGGCAAACGGACTTTCTTTGCCGGCCATGCTCGCTCGATTAGATGTGATTAGATTGGGCTACGTCCTTGTACTTCAGCAAAATAGCATGGCTCATTCGAGTCTGTCAACTTGCGAGAGAGCCGAAAGCAGGAACAAAAGACGCCATGATACGACCCATTGACGCTTCGTCGTGACGCGTGCTATTCTGACGCGCAAATTGGGCGACGCTGTCGCTGCTCCGTCTCAGTAACCCCGGTATTTCAATGAAACTGAGCGATCCTGCCAAGTACGTAAGAAAACTCACCGCGGTCCTCGAAGTCACCAAGGCGTATCGCAGCATCATTCACCTCGACATATTGTTGTCGGCTATCGTGGAGACAGCCGCGGAGACAGTTGGAGCAGAAGCAAGCTCCATCCTTCTCTATGACGACGAGGGCAAGCTTCGCTTTCATTCGGCCTCCGGCCGAGCCGCGCAGGCCGTCAAGCCGATGAGCGTCGAACCGGGTCAAGGGATCGCCGGCTGGACAGCCGTGAACGGCGAGCCGGCGATCGTCAACGACGTCGCCGCCGATCCGCGTTTCGAGGCGGGGTTCGACCGGGAGAGTGGGTTCGTCACGCGTTCCATTCTGTGCGTGCCTCTAACTTTCGAAGGACGCGTCATCGGCGTGCTCGAGCTTCTCAATAAGAAGGACGACGGCAAGTTCGACGGAGAGGATCAATCGCTTCTGTTCAGCCTCGCCGACCAGGCGGCGATTTCGATCGAGCACGTACGCCTCCAGGACGCGCAGAAAAATTACTTCACCCACGTGAGCGAGATCCTCATCGGAGCCATGGATACTCACGTTCCAATCAAGGACGGCCATGCGCGCCGAACGGCCCGCTACGCCCGGCTCGTGGCGACGGGTCTTGGTCTGTCCGAGTCGGAGCAACGAGACCTCTATTTCGCGGGACTCCTGCACGATATCGGCCTGCTCAAGCTCGACACGAACGCAGAATGGACGCGCGAACGCATCGAGCTCCATCCACTCCTGGGATACGAGATGATCAAAGACATCATCTTCTGGAAACAGCTCGCCCCCGTGATCCTCCACCACCACGAGCGTTGGGACGGACGTGGTTATCCGAACAAGCTCGAGGGAGAGGCCATCCCGCTCGGCGCCCGCATCGTCAGCGTGTGCGACGCCTTCGATGTCATCACGAGCACGAGCTCGTACAAATCTCCCCTGCCCTACGAGATGGCTCTCAGAGAAATGGAAGCCCACACAGCCACCCAGTTCGATCCACGAGTCATCGAAGCGCTAAAGGCCAGCGTCTCCGAGGCCGATACTCGCAAGCCCAGGCCACCTTCGAGCTCCAAATAACCAGCCTAAAAGACAACGCAAAGGCGCAAGGGGGGAGTTGCTTTGGAAGCGAAAGAAAAGAGCAAGAATCAATAATAAGAAAAAGCCTTTTTGCTAAAGCTTTGCCTCGGAAGTCTCCTCCTCCGGCACGCTCAAAACGGATCGTTTGTTGACTTCGCGGACCAAAGTCTTCAAGTAGGTCTCGAATCGATGGGCGAGTTGGAGCATGCCGGGAACGCTGTCGCATTTCAAGAGCTCGGTCGAGAAGGACTCGAAGCTGGACCAATCGCGATACATAAGAAAACGGAGCGAACGGTCACAGAAGCGCGAGATGAGACGTTTCAACGCGTCGGCGCGTTCGTCGCTCTGCTCGAGGCCGAACTTGTGCACCGTGAGTGTGAGCGTGATGAGATCGTGCTTCAACATCTGCGATTGCTCGAGATGGGTCCGGTATAAGGGGAAAATCTTGTGGCCGTCGATGCCCGGGTCGAATCCTCGAGCGAGCTGGATTACGCTTTGCTGAAAACAGTCCCTCAAGATGCCGTGTGAGTTCTCGATCTTCATGTAGACGGTGTCGGCTTGTTTGAAAGAGGTGAGCTCGGTGAGCTCGGTCTGGATCACCTTTCGAAGCTCCAGGGGCACACAGTAAATGAAGCTCTCGAAAGACTCGGGAAACCCGGACTCGCTCCCCAAGCGCGCTTGTTCCAACTGTATGTAGTCGACGAGCGCCCGCGTCTCCGACGCGACGAGTGAAAAAATCAAGACGCTCGTACGGAGCTCTTCCAAATGATGCCGTCGCGGGTCGGCATATTCGAGGTAGTGAAGTTGGCGGAAGAACTGCAAAAAAGTAGCGGCCACGACGCGGCGACGCTCGCGATTGTCGATACGCTGCATCAGTTGCGTGATCGGCTCGGCGCTAATGCAGTCATAAGCAGGGATGAAACGACGATCCATCAACAGAGTGAGATAATCGTTCCTGCGAGTCTCGCGATAGATGACGCGACCGATGGCCTGAAACGTTGCGTAAGGAATTCTCGAGAGTTTTGAGAGCTCTTTGAGCAGCAACATGAGATCCTCGAAGCTCTCTCGGAGAAGCGTCAAGCCGGCTTGAGGGCTGTTCTGGCGCAGAAGTCGCGATACATAAGGATCCGCAATGTCATCCGCTTTGAGAAAGTTCTCGACATATTTCTCGAATCGTTCATGGCTGACTTCCTCTACACTAATTTCAAGGGGCGAAGTGTCTCAGCGATGTTGGCACAGAGGGCCCGGTTCCCTGGTGGGACGGTTTCGCAAGTGTGGCAAGGTGAGCTGTCACTGTGCCCAGCCCGCTTCCGAAGCCCACGGCCCAAGCTGGTCTCTCACCCGAGCCGTAGAAGGTAAGACGGTTACTAAGGTGATTCCTCCAGGGAGTGCGGTGGAGCAGACGAAGGCTCAGATCGCGGAGTATCGTCGTTTCCGCAAACTGGTTAAGGAGCTTATCGAGTTGAACGTTCAGATCTGTGACCAGAAACTGGAAAAAGGGTGCACCCGTCGGCACCCGGGTGCGTCTCTACCTGCCCGTCGAACGCACCGAGCAACCGCTCGTCGTCGCGGCGAACACCAAGGCCAGCGCCAACTAGTCTTAGTGCTCTTACCCGCCCCATCACGAATTTCGTCGCACGTTTTGGCTTAGCTTTCCCTATGGGCGTCGTCGATTGGTATTGATCGACCTGAACGCTTCCCTCCTCTCATGCTTCTCCGCTGAGGGCACGCAGGAGCTTCCCGTGGAGCCCGCCGAAGCCTCCGTTCGACATGACGATAACCACGTCCCCTTCGGCACATTCCCGGCTCAAGTGACCAACGATCGGATCGGCTCCCGACTCGAAGTGCGCGTCGGCCCCTCCCGCGCGCACATCCGCGACCAGCTGCTCCTCCGATAGCTCTTGCTCTTTCGGGAGACGCGCGCTCCGGAAGACACCCGAGACGATGACAGCGTCGGCGAGGCCGAGAGCCTCGGCGAGCTCCACTTGAAACACCTTGCTGCGCGTGGTGAACGAGCGAGGTTCGAAGATCGCCCAGATTTTTCTACCGGCAAAGCGAAGACGCCCCGCGGACAAAGTCTCCTTCACCGCCGTGGGATGATGGGCGAAATCATCGACGACCGTAACGCCACGCTCCTCACCGACGATCTCGAAGCGTCGCTTGACACCTTCGAAGCTCGAAAGCGCGGCTTGGATCTCGTCTGCGCTCAGATCGAGATGGTCGGCCACGGCAATCGTGGCCAACACGTTCCTGAGTGCCGCCGCTCCCCAAAAACGGCCGCGCACATCAAGAGCTTTGCGCCCGCGGCGGCGCACGACGAATCGGCTCCCGTCGCTATCTGATGAGCGAACCTCCGCGGTCCAGTCCGCATCACCTGAAACAGCGAAGCTCGTCACGGGACAAGGAGCGGTTTCAGCGATCGCGGCGGCGCGCTCGCTCTCGCTTCCGACGACGAGGAGTCCGTTCTGCGGCACGAGATTGACGAAGAGCCGGAACACACGCTCGACATCCTGCACGTCGCGGTAGATGTCGGCATGGTCGAACTCTACGTTGCCGAGAACCGCCACCCGCGGAAGGTAGTGCATGAATTTGGGGCCTTTGTCGAAGTAGGCGGTGTCGTACTCGTCCCCCTCCACGACGAAGGCCTCGCCCTTACCGACGCGAAAGCTCAAACCCGTGGCGACCGGGATCCCGCCCACGAGAAAACCTGGCTGACGTCCCGCGCTCGTGAGAAGCCAGGCCAAGAGCGAGCTCGTCGTCGTTTTCCCATGCGTTCCGGCGATCACGATCGGCAGGCGATCGCGTAGGAAGACTTCCTTCAATAACTCCGCCATCGACGTATACGGAACTCCCGAGCGCAGAACCGCTTCGAGCTCGGCATTGCCGCGCGACAATGCATTGCCGACGACGACGAGCTTCGCCGCGCGCGGGACGTTCTCGGCGCGATACGGTGTCCGGGCTTCGATCTTCAGTTTTTCGAGGAGGTCCGACATCGGAGGGTAAACGTTCTGATCCGATCCGGTGACGTCGATCCCTTTCTCCTTCAGAAGACCCGCCAACGAGGCCATCGCGGTGCCCCCGATCCCGAGAAGGTGGACGGGCCCCTGTCCGATCGAGGGAATCACGCGACCGCGCCCTCTAGCAAGTGAAGACCGTTGCTATCGAGCCGAGCCCGAATGCCGAGGGGAAGCGTCAGACCATCCGTGGTTGTGTGCCCGGAGGGGAAACCGAAAAGTACGGGAATGCCGAGGGGGGCCGTCCAGTCCCGCAACATCTCCTCGAGCGTATAGCCTTGATCCGGATGCTGGCCGCAATGCGGCATCTGGCCGAAGACGATGCCACGAACCGATTCCAGCCGGCCCGAGAGGCGCAGTTGGGTCAGCAGGCGGTCGATCTGATACGGCTTGACGTGGGTGTCCTCCAGGAAGAGAAGGCCATCCTCAAAGGACGGAAGATAAGGCGTTCCCACGAGCGCAGCGATGATGGAGAGACAGCCGCCCCAGAGCTTTCCTTCCCCTGTTCCCGGATGGAGCCATTGGGTTCCGGACGGCGTCAGAGTGCCCACCCCTTCAGTGGACTGGAGCGCTCGAAGCAACTCATCCGCATCGAAGGTGCCGCGTGCTATTTGCTGGGCCAACATCGGACCGTGGAAGGTAATCAGGTCTGCACGCGCTCCGAGAAAGGCGAGCAGTGCCGTGATGTCGCTCGAGCCGAGGAGGATTTTCGGGGCTTGTCGAAAGCTTTCGGCGGAGAGCTCTCGCAAAAGCTCCATGCTCCCATACCCCCCCCGGGCGCAAAAAATCGCGTCCACTTCAGGATCACGCCAAAGCTCCAAGAGATCGTCGATACGCTCCCGAGCCGTACCCGCAGTGTAGTTCCCGCGCTCGTAGAGGTTGCTTCCGAGTCGCGGCCGGAATCCGAGCCTTTCGAGCGCGCCGAGCCCGGCGTCGACGAACTCCTTCTTGACCGGGCTCGCGGGTGCTATGACCCCGACGAGAGCGCCGGGTCGCATCGCAAGGGGCTTGAGCACGGATCCGCGTCAAGACAGTTTGGTACGCACGACGGCGTTCACCGCCTTGCCGTCTACCGGCTTGGATAGATCTTTGAGCCGTGCCATGGTCTTCTTCATGACGCGTCCCATGTCCTTGGGCGAGCTCGCTCCGAGCTCCTCGATGACCTCGACAGCAATGCGCTCGATCTCGTCCTCAGAGACCGCTTCGGGCAGATAGGCTAGGATGAGCTCCTTTTCTTCGGCCTCCTTCGCCGCAAGATCGGAGCGACCTCCTTTTTCGAACTGCTCTATCGATTCGATACGCTGTTTGACCATCGTCTGCAGAATTTGGTTCTCTTCTTCGGTCGAGAGGGACCCGCCCTTCTCGATTTCTTTGTTCTTGAGCGCCGCCTTGATCAGTCGAATGACGCCGACACGGGAACGCTCCCTCGCCTTCATCGCGGGTGCGAGCTCGGCCTGGAGTTTTTCGGACAAGCTCATACAATTTTCGACGAACGCCGCTCTTTGTCCATGAGCACCAGTTGGCACTTCACGCGTGCAAATTGAAGCTCGTCGCCATATCCCACGGCCGCGTGGGTCACCACTTGACCGTTGACACGCGTCCTGTTGACACTGTCGAGATCGATCACGGTGACGCTCTGGTTCGAGACCAGAAGCTTCGCGTGAAATTTGCTCACCAGGTGATCCTGAATACAGATATCGTTGGACGGATCTCGGCCAACCGTCGCTTCACGGCGCTTGATAGGAAAACGCTTTCGCTTTCCAAGGGCGTCGGGAACGATCAGACACGGGTAATCTGCCAGTTTGTCAGTCTGCATGTGTGGATTGGGGTTGTCGACAGTACAAAGCGTATCATGACTCATCCATCCGACAACTGTCTCTTCAACGTTCTCGAATCACAGTGGCGTCGAGACTGGACGCCGAAGCGTCGTCGCCGGGTGCGGGACTTCTTTGCTCGAGCAGCTCGTTGAAACTCCTCGCCAGATCCGTCAACTCGGAATACGGGCGCTCTTCCGGAAGTGTCCTAGGAAGGCCTTCGCGTAGCGCCAGAACATCATCGCGCAGATCTCGCAGCGGGCCGAGCGTCCAGCGCCGCGCAAGCGACACGGCCGCGCCGACACCCATGAGTAGCAGCAACGCGCCAAGAACCAGCATGAGTCTGGACAAGCTCGTCACGGTCGAGGGCCGAAACTGCAAAACCGCAACGCCGAACAGACGCCCATCCTCGGCTATCGGCGTCATGATGAGCACGTCGCCGTTTGCGAGATCCCGGGTCATGAGGGCGGCAAGACCAGCCGCATCTTCCAGCGCACCCCTGGGAAGTGAAGACACGTCGCCCCCCTCCGGGGCGACAACGTTGCCGCTCCGGTCGAGGATATAGGCGCCGACGACCCCGGGCTCGTCGACAACGTGCTCGAGGGACCGCGCTCCTGGCGGGCTTTGAGAAAGAGCCGCCACGTTCGTCGCAGCGAGCAAATAGACGAGCGCCCGGGCGCGGAGCGAAGACTCAGAGGTGACGGCGCTTCCGAGTGTACGCATGAGCGGCAAGGCGACCACCGCGACCGCAAGGATCGAGACCATAGCGACGAGAGCGACGAAACGAAAGCTCCCCGCAGAGCTCCGCCCAGACGCTCTTGTCTCGTTCGCCGACGAAGGCTCCTCCGAAACGCTCTCGACCCCCGCTTCGTCGAGAGATTCCCGAAGCGATTCTGGCGCAACGATACGGGTTGCCGCCACGAGGGACGGATCGACCTGTCCCCGGAAAATGACCGCCCCGGTCTTGGCTTCTTTGAGCGGTGTCGCGCTTTCCAAAATGACCGTGCTGCCACTCTCCGGCCGGTAAAGTGTCGGGGTCTCCTCTGGCTCACCTGGCACGTTTTCGTGTTCTGGTGGCCTGAGTGTGTCCGTTGTCGGAAGCATAATCGTAGCGGCATCTCCGGCGCTTTCGATTGCCTCGTTCGCGTCATGCCCAGAGCCGCCCGATGCGGCGGCGGAAAGGGCCTCCGACGACAGCATCACTGTCCCGCTCTCGTCGGAACCGGCGTCGTCCTCCGCCGCCTTGCTCGCAGCGTGCCCGGAGGCCCCCGCTGCGGCAGCGGAAAGCACATCTGGTGACAGCATCACCGTCCCGCTCTCGTCGGAGCCGGCGTCGTCCTCCGCCTTGCCCGCGTCGTGCCCAGAGGCGCCCGATGCGGCGGCGGAAAGCACCTCCGGTGAAAGCATGACCGTCCCGCTCTCGTCAGCGGCTGCTGCTTCCGCAGTGAGGTAGACGGTACTGTCCTCTTCGGGCTCGGGCTCGCGTTCCTCGAAAAGGCTGATGAGGAGCGAGCCCAGCCGCATCGAGTCACCCGCGGTAACGAGCCGGGTCTCGACCCGCTCGTCATTGACCCAGCTGCCATTGCGGCTGCCGAGGTCGACGAGCCTGACCTCTTTTCCGTCCCGCTCGAATCGGGCGTGCCGACGCGACAGTTTCTTGTCCGCAAAAAAAAAGATCGCATTGCGGATCGCGGTCTCCGTGCCGGATAATGAGTTTCTCCACTAAACTGAAGTTCCCTGCTTCAAACCCCTGTTAATTGATGTAAATGCCTGTTTACGCAGGACATATGATTAATTTGGTTTCGCCATATGTTCCCATGTAACTAGGCTGTAACTCTCTTTGTCATGGCTTTATTGATTGCTTTCATGGCCAGAATAGCGTATATATGTTCCCATGTACATCGAGACCGTGCGCAATCGAAACTCTCCGCCCGCAATCCTCTTACGCGAGGGCTGGCGGGAAGGGAAGAAGGTCCGAAAGCGTACCCTCGCCAACCTTTCACACCTGCCCAAAAATATCATCGAGCTCATACGCCGCGCTCTCAAAGGTGAGGCCTTCGTCGCTGTCAGCGAAGCATTTGAGGTCATCAAGTCCTCGCTTCACGGCCACGTCAACGCCTGTCGTACGACGATGAGACGCCTTCGTTTCGACAAATTGCTCGCTTCGAAGCCATGCCGTGAGCGCAACCTGGTCGAGGCGATGGTTGCCGCACGCATCCTCGAACCTGACAGCAAACTCGCGACGACACGGTGGTGGCACACCACCACACTGCCCGAAAGCCTCGGTGTGGCCGATGCCAACGAGGATGATCTCTATGCCGCCATGGATTGGTTGCTCGAGCGGCAAGAACGTATCGAGAAAAAACTGGCTGGACGACACCTCAAAAAAGGAGGCTTGGTGCTCTACGATCTCAGCTCCAGCTACTTTGAGGGTGTCACCTGCCCTCTGGCCGCCATGGGATATAGCCGTGATGGCAAAAGAGACAGACTGCAAGTCAACTACGGTCTAGTCACTGACGAGCGGGGTTGCCCGGTCGCCGTGTCGGTCTTTGCGGGCAATGAGTCGGATAGCACGACGTTGATGCCCCAAGTCGAGATGGTGAGAAACAGGTTTGGCATCAAGACCCTAGTGCTCGTCGGTGACCGAGGCATGATTTCTCAGAAGCGGATCGACGATGACCTCCGCAACCTCGAAGGGGTCGATTGGATCACAGCGCTCAAAAGCGCATCTATTCGTAAGCTCATCGATGGAGGTCAACTGCAACTCGGCCTTTTTGACGAGCGTAATCTGTTTGAATTGACTCATCCAGATTTTGCTGGCGAACGACTCTTTGCGTGCCGGAACACCGAATTGGCAAAACTGCGCGTCCACAAACGTCAGTCCCTTCTGCAGGCGACTGCGAGAGAGCTTGCAAGAATTCAAACCATGGTGCAGCGCGCTAGGCTCAGAGGCAAGGACAAGATTGGCGCCCGCGTGCGCAAGGTCGTCACCAAGACGCTCGCCAAGTATTTTGTGCTCGACATTCGCGATGACGACTTTACCTTCCAGATTCCCAACAAAGAGGTGGCGGCCAAAGCGGCGCTCGATAGTATCTACAAGAGGCTCACTGAAGTGGACCCCATTTTTTAGACCAGGGGTTAAGGTGGTAAAACAAGCCTGCTCAATAAAAAAAGGAGCAGAGAAAAGTGAAGAAAAATCGCACGAAGCACAGCCCTGTTTTCAAGGCGAAAGTTGCATTGGCGGTACTACGCGAGCAGGAGACAGTGGCGGAACTATCCCGGCGGCACAAGGTTCACGCGAACCAGATCTACAAATGGAAGCGGCAGCTTTTGGAGAACGTCACGCGTGCTTTCGAGACCGAAGAGGTGGGCGGAGGCGATGCCTCGATGCGCGAGGCCGAACTGCTTCAGAAAATCGGGGAACTGACGATGGAGCGCGATTTTTTATCACACGGGCTCGGTCGATTGCGATGACGCCCCGGCGGGAGTTGGTCGAACCCAACGCTCCGCTGTCGATGCGCTGGCAGTGCGAGCTGCTCGGCGTGAATCGGTCGAGCCTGTACTACGAACCTGTCGAGCCGGATGGCGAGCAACTCGCATTGATGCGTCGGATGGACGAGCTACATCTGAAGCGTCCATTTTTCGGCAGCCGCATGATGACACAGACACTCAAAGCGGAGGGGTCGGCCGTCAACCGCAAGCGCGTGCAGCGTCTTATGCGGTTGATGGGGCTCGAGAGCACTGCGCCCAAGCCGAACACAAGCAAGCCAGCGCCGGAACACACGGTATACCCCTATCTACTGAGGAATCTGACGGTTTCTCGGATCAATCAGGTGTGGGCCGCCGACATCACATACATCCCGATGGCGCGAGGCTTCGTATACCTGGTGGCGGTCATCGATTGGTATTCGCGGCGGGTGCTCGCCTGGCGCTTGTCCAACACGTTGGAGACGACCTTCTGCGTGGAGGCTCTGAACGAAGCTGTGGCACGCTACGGTTGCCCAGAGATATTCAACACGGACCAGGGCTCTCAGTTCACCTCGGAGGAGTTCACCAGTGTATTGCTTGCTCTTGAGATCAAGATCAGCATGGATGGCAAAGGTCGCTGTATCGACAACATCTTCGTGGAGCGGCTCTGGCGCTCGCTGAAGTACGAGGAGGTCTACCTGTACGCCTACGACAGCGTGCAGATGGCTCGCGAGGGCATCGCTTGCTACTTCGATTTCTTCAATGACGAGCGCCCGCACAAAGCGTTAGGCTATCAAACGCCCGCGAGCTTCTACGATGGACTGCTTGGCGAGGTTGCTTGAAGATGATTGGCCATCGACCGATTTGTACATCACAGCATCATCCTGGAGCTCAACGTCGGCAGTTACCGACTGGGGCAATCGAAGCAGAACAAGGCCAAAGAGGCCACGGCGGTAGAAAGCCGGGAAAAGGAATGAACCTTGCCACGAGTCCACAAAACGAATGCGAGAATCGCCGCAGGAGACCCTCTCGCGGCTTGGCCCATACCCCAGGTACCCCGATTTTTGCACTATTCAGGTGGACCAGCGAAAGGGCGGCTTCGATCCGGTGCCCCGACGGAGGGAGCGGACAAGGAAGCTTCGCATCTTTTCTTAAGGGTCCGCTCCCTCCGTCGGGGCACCGGATCGAACGTGGGACAATAGATCTTCAATCTGACATAAACTGTCTTCCCGAACGCTCCCTTCTAGGAGCCTTCGGGAAACAACATGACGACTATGACCACGACGTGTTCAACTCGGCAGGCTCCACCTTAGCTACCCCCCATTTTGGTCCAGAGAATGGGGTCCACCTCACACGAAGCTTCGCTCAAATGTTGAACTCAGCAATCTCAAAGGTAAGGACAAGATCCGTGCGCGCGTACACAAGCTCATCACCAAGAAGATCGCCAAACATTTCGATCTCGATATTCGCGACGATGAGTTTCGCTTCCGAATCGTCGAGCAAGAGCCCGCAGCAGAAGCAGTGCTCAACGATATTTGCAAGAGACTGGAGAGCATTCGCTCGGACGTCAAGCTCGGCAAACATGGAGGCAAGGACAACATTGGTGTGCGTGTAGGCAAGGTCATCAACAAGTACAAGGTGGCCAAGCATTTCGTGCTGCAGATCCGCGACGATGGGTTTGACTTCCACATCGACGAACACAAGGTGGCTTCCGAGGCAACGCTCGATGGCATCTATGTCATCCGGACCAGCGTGCCCGAACAGCGCCTATCACCCGACGACACCGTCCGCTGCTACAAGAGTCTGAGTCAAGTCGAACGGGCATTTCGTTCTATCAAGACCATCGACCTCAAGGTGCGTCCGATTCGCCACCGCCTCGAGACACGGGTACGCGCCCACATCTTCTTGTGCATGCTCGCCTACTACGTCGAGTGGCACATGCGTGAAGCATGGCGTCCATTGCTCTTCTGCGACGAGGACCAAGAAGCCAAGAAAACGCGGGACCCGCTTGCTCCCGCTAAGCGCTCCGAGGCTGCCCTGCGAAAGATACGCTCCAAGAAACTCGACGACGGCACCGAGGCCCACAGCTTTCAAACTCTACTCAAGGCACTCAGCACCATCGTGCGTAACATCTGCCGCGCTCCAGGTGACAATCCCGACGCTCCCACATTCCAGGTCGTCACGACACCCGACCCTAAGCAGCAACGCGCCTACGACCTTCTCGAAACTATCATCCTGTAGCCAGAACCGGGCACTCAATTCTGAGCTATCTACTTGAATCTGTTCAGGTTTTTGTCTTTTCGGCCGGGGAACTTCAGACTAATACCTCGTCACCTCGTCCTCAAAGCTATCTTTTGCACGCGGATCCTCACCAAGTATGGATCGAACGCGCACCGGCGTCCAAGGAGGAATCGTTGAGCGAGCCCTTATTGTCCAAGCTCGCGCAGCCTGCGCTGTACGAGGGGCATAATCAGAGGTCCGTCGTTCGACTGCAAGGTCGCACCGGGGAACTCGAGCGCCTGCCGAAATATTTTCGCTGCTTCCGCACGCTCGCCTAGCATCAAGTACGCCACCGCAATATGGTAGAGCACGGTGCCTTGTGAAACGCCCCGGGTCCCGGGCAAAATGACCCGAGGCAAGTATTCTTTGAGAGCCGTCTCGTAATCCCCGAGCTGCATGTGTGCCAGGCCGGCGTTCAGCCGCGCCAAATGCTCGACTTCGGGCTCCACGACCATCCGGTGCCGCAGGTCGACGATCGCCTTGTTGTAGAGGAAATGGGGATAGCCCATCGGCAATTCGAGCGGCGTCGTCCCCACGTTCAAACCCAGCTGGCTCGAGCTGCCGCCGCGGGAGACGGAGAGCGCGAGACTGGAGCCGGGCGCAGCAGCCCGAACCGCCTCCAAGAGCTCGAGAGCGCGAGTCACCGATTGGCCACCCGCCGAGACGATGACATCGCCGGGAAGGATCCCCGATTGCTCCGCGGGCCCACCCGCCTCCACCGATAGTACAACCGGCCCGGCGTGGAGCTTGGTATCGACCGCCAGAAGGCCCGCCCAGCTCCCGTGAAGCTTCGTCGGCGCCGAAAGCTCTCTGAGAAACAAGGGCAGCGCCTGCGGGTCGAGATAGTTTAAAGAATAGGTGTCAGGAGCGCTTGAACCAACAGCCAGGAAATGCAACACGACATCTTTCGTCAGTCGTTGCGCCGGGACGAAGCCGACCAAGAGCGCCTCGACTTCCAGCTCTTCGCCGAGCTTCTCTGAGAGCTCACGAATCCGCTCGGGAGTCAGCTCGGAGGACTGCATCGAGGGGATGAACGCCTCCAGACCGTACGCGCCAAGCTGCGCCTTCACGATCGCCGGATCGGCAAAAACGAGGTTCATGCGATCCAAATTACGCAGCTCTTCGTCCAGCTTCTGGCGGATGTCCGCGAGATCGCGCTCGGGAACGTCGTCATCCGCCGCCACTCCGAGGACCGCGAGCGTCGGCCGGATCCGACATTCGAACGTCAAGGCTTCATCGGCGGCGACATCGATGTCTTCGACATATTTTCCGGTCGCGTGCTTTACCTCGAGGCGATGCGGTCCGGAACAGACTTTGTCGATCTGGAGCGGCGTTGTCCCCCTGAGGTTCCCATCGAGGAACACACGTGCGTCGGTCGGGTTGGACGAGATACTGAGACGGCCCACCGATTCGGCGAGCTTGATGATCTGGGCCGTATAGTCCCGAGGCTGCTCCGCATTGAACGGAAATCGAACGGTCTGATAGCATTCGAGACGCAGCTCGATCTCGTGACGCCCGATTGGCAGAGCGGCGAGATCAAAAGGTGCGGAAAGCCGATTCGGGTCGAGGTCGGCGGGCATGAAGCTACGCAAATCGGGAGGGAGCGTCCCGGACGTCGTTCCCACCAATGTGCCGTCGACCACGATCTCGACGCCCGGAGGATCGGTGATGATGGGCAAGCGGGCGCTCGTGCGGGTCAAAGCGAGATCGAGTGTTGCGATGTCGCCGGGGATGATCCGAAGCTCTTCGTCGATATAGGACTCGTGTCCAACCAATGTGATCTCGAGGCGCGCGATCCCCGTATGAACCTCGACGGGAAAAAAATTCGTAATCCCGATGAAGTTGCCGTTGACCATCACGCGCGCACCTGCAGGCTCCGTGGTAACGGCGATATATCCGATGAGCCGCTTTTTCTGGTCCTCGAAATAGTCGATGATCTTGGGCGATAGGGATTCCGCATCGAGGGCGTAACGAGGATTGTCCAGCAAGAGCTGGCGGAAATCATCCGACGCCCCCTGAAGATTGCCGGCGTTGAAAAAAGCGCGCGCCCGATGCTCGAGTGATCTTTGCTGGAGCTCCACGAGCTCCTCAGAGACACTATCGCGGAGCCGCCGATCGTTGTCGACTTCCTCGATGATCTGGCTGAAGAAGTCGATCGACTGCGATTGCCTTTGTTGGTCTTCGAAGAGCTCGACGGCTTCCTGAAATTGCTGCGAAAGCCGCAAGGTAAGCTCCTGCTCGGCAAGCGTCACCGTATCTTGGCCGGGCGCGGCCGCCGCGATCAGCAACGAGCACAAGAGCTCAATTGAGACGAATAAGCGCTTTCTCTTTGTCATCGTAAACATAGAGGTCTCCGGAAGCATCGACATCCAAGCTCGTCGGCTTGGATAGCACACCTCCACCGAGGTTTTGAGCCGTCAGCATGGTAAGAAACTCGTAGGACGCGTCGAACACGGCGAGGTGCGCTTGATCTTGATCGAGAATATACAGGTAGCCTGCGGGGTCGAGCGCGATATCCACCGCCCTCTTCAGGTTCAGCGTACCTTTTTTCGTCGTGATGCGAGCCAGGGCTCGGCCCGCCGGGTTGTAGACGTGAACGCTGCGATCACTTTTCAAGAGCATGACGAGATTGCCACCTGCGTCGACTTCGAGGGCGAGAACCTCCCTTTTGCTATTGTCCGGGAACGCGCCGAGAAGCTCCCCGCCAGCGCTGAATCGAAGGACGGTCTTCCGCTTCTCGTCGTAAATATAAACCTCGCCGAGGCGATCGCGCGCGGCCGCGCGGATCTTTTCGAGCTGTTCAGGACCATCTTCGGTCGGCACGTTGAAGGCCTTGAATTGGCCTGCAATGACCACGCCTTTATTATTCGCGATCACGAGCTGGCCGCGCGGGTCGACCGCCAAACCGTAAGGGTCGACCACACCCTTCGTGCCCGCGAGCTTTCCCGCCCGGTCGAACGTGATGACACGTTTGCGACCACGCTCCAAGACGTGGATGCCGTTCGCAGAAATGCGGACAGCTTTGACATCCTTGAACTTGTCGGCGAGCGCCGTGCGGAAAGCCGGGTCGCGCCGAAAGTTGACCGCCTGTCCAAGGCTAGGCACTCCGTAGAAACGATAGAGAAGCGTCAGCCAATTGAGCGCTTCATTGGCCTCGATCGAGTCCGGATAGTTGTTACGGACTTCTTGAAACTGGGCCATCGCTTCCATCGCGGCGCCTTGCCGCACCGAGCTGCGCCCCACACCGAGCTGGGCGCCCGCGGACCAATCCGAGCCCGGATGGTCCACGATGACCTGGAAATAGGCGTCGACCGCATCCCGAAAGTTACCTTGGCGCTCGAGAGCGAAACCCGTCGAATAGATAGCGGCCGGGATATAGGCGTTTTGCGGATAGAGGAACACTCTCTGATAATTAGCGAGAGCATCGTCGATGGCCGTACCGCCGCGGTCCGACCGGAAGATCACTTCGCCGAGGTAATAATAGGCGCCGGGAGCCGCGTCACCGGTCGGATAGCTTCGAAGGATCGCGTCCAAGCTGTCTTTCGCTTTGTCGAAGTCCTCCTCGATATCCAGATAATAACGGCCGATACGTAAGAGCGCGTCGTCCGCATATTCTGTCCCCGACATCGAAGTCGCGATGATCTGAAAGTCGTTGAGCGCTTGTTTGTATCGCCCCTGCTGGTAGAACTGAATCCCGCTCTCGAGGTGCTGCCGCGCCAGCTCATTCGGCGGCCCTTGCCCAAAAAGCGCCGAAGAAAGACTAACGAGAAGCACCACCAACGCAACCCGAAGCCGCAAGATTCCCATCATGACCAAACCTCCAAGAAAACGCTTCTGCCCCTGAATGCCGAACCCTGAATACTGAACCCTGATCACGGCCTTAGCCCAATGACGTAAGTCGGCTTTGAAGCCTCGACGTTTACACTTTGTGTGTCCGTCACGTTTCCAGGCCAAGTGAACACGAACTCGTTCACGCCGGTGACGACCTGACGATTCATGAAAGGCGGCGAGCCCGCCGGCATCCCGTTGATCGTGACCGTACAATTTCCCGGGTTCGCACGAACATTGACGCGTCCGAGCGGGGGCGCCTCGTGGGTGATCGTCTCCGACTCGCGGATGGCAACGTCCACCGATCGACTCAGAAACACCTCCGGCGCCACGAGTCGAAACCGATAGTTGCCCGGTCGGAACCGAACGCTCGCAAGGGTCGAGGCGCTGGCGACGACGCTATTGCCACGATGAATGGCCACCGGATACGAGGCGCTCACCCGAAACGTTCCCGGGCCGCCGAGTGGCGTCAAAGCGATGGGCCCTTCCGGAAGCGGCTGGCCCGCAGCAATCGACACCGTGCGCGCGACGTATTCCTCTTTCTCCAGCTTGATCTCGTGATCGCCATCGACGAGCTCCAAGGTCACCGGCGTCACGCCCGGAACCGGTTCGCCGTCGAGCTGAACGCTGACGCCCTCGGGCGTCGTCACGAGCTCGAAAATACGCGTCGTGGGCGTCAGGACGAACTCGAGAGGACCCGGCGGCGTGTCCGAGAGAACGAGCTCACTCGACGCCGATTCGTACCCGTCGAGACGCACTTCGACAATATGCGACTCTTCGGTGACACCGGAGACGAGAAGCTCGACGCCAGACTCTACGGTGGTGAGGCCCGTCGCCACACCATCCAAGAAAACGGCGGCTCCGGGCGGATCAGAGCTCAGGCGCAAAGGATGTGCAATGGGCTGAGGACCCGGCGGCTCCCTCAGGAACATCCAATATAACCCCCCCGCGAGCCCGAGCAGCACAACGATGACGAGCGCCCAGATCGGAGCGGCCAAGGCTCGGACAGCGGCGTCGGCTTGGCCCTCTTCCGGCTGGCGCGGCTCGGCGGGCCCCGCCTCGGACGCGACGCGTGTCGGCGTCGCCGTGACCAGCTCCGTCTCCTCAGCGACCATGTGCGCCGTCGCCGCCACGCTCGCGCCGTAGAGCTCCGTGAGCTCGTGCTGAATCTCCTCGAGGTGACGCGTGCGATCGTGCTCAGTCTGGTTTCGCTCGTATTCGTCTTGGTGGAGCTCCCGAAGCGCACGCCGCAAGTGTCGGCGCGCCTCGTCGAGCTCGGGATATTGCTCGACAACGGCTCGCGATTTCTGGTCGAGCTCGTCCCATTTTTCCGCTCGGTTGAGGGCTTGAAGCTCCTCCAATGTTGTTTGAAGCGCCTTCGTCGTCCGCGGAAGCGTTTTGCGATATACGGCGAGGATCTTTTCGAGCTCGCGCGCCATGTCGCCCGCATGCTCGAAGCGTTCCTCGGCCTTTTTGGCCATCGCGCGCTCGAGAACATCTTGAATCTCTTGAGGGATAGTATTTTTCTTCTCGACGACGGGCACCGGCTGCTCGTTGACGATGTTATAGAGAATGGAGGTCGCCGAGTCTCCTGGAAACGGCCGGCCGCCGGTGAGAAGCTCGTAGAGAATACACCCCGCCGAGAAGATATCGGTTCTTCCGTCGAGCTTCTGACCCCGGATTTGCTCAGGCGACATGTAGTGAACCGTTCCTATCATCACGCCGCTTTTCGTGATCTGGTGGCTCCCTTCCATACGAGCGATCCCGAAATCCATGATCTTGATCTGCCCGTTGTCCAAACAGCGAAGGTTGGCCGGCTTGATGTCGCGATGGACAACACCGTTTTGGTGGGCGAAGTCGAGAGCGCGACAAAGCTGGATGACGATATCGAGCGCCTCCGCAATGGGCATGCCTTCGTCGCCGATGAGGCTCGAGACGTCCATACCCTCTAGCAGCCCGGTGAAAAAGTCCAGATTCTGCTCACGGAGAAAGTTTGGTGGGCAAGTTCAAGGAAGATGTGATTCGGCGGAACGGCCAAGTTGAGACGCCCGATGGATTGCAGCGGGGCAAAACGTGCGCCTATGGTCGAGACGAAGCGCAATAAAGCAGCGATCAGACTGGCGTTGAGCTCCGCGTATTCCTTCGGCGTGGCCTTGCCGATGAGATTGCGCATCAGAATCCCGAGATTGAATCCGGCCACGTGCGTGAGGAGGCGCTTGAGTATATTTTCGTGTCTTCGCAAATGCGTTCGTCGCATGCCTCCCGCTTCGAGGTAGTGCGCGAAAGGTCGTTCGAGTAACTCGCCGCGACGGCGTATTAATCGCTTACCTCGAGTCCCGCGAATGCGACGTCGGTTCGCGTAGGTGGCGGCTTGCTCGGCCTGTTTGTCCTTCCATTTGCGGCCACCTCGCTCTGGCTCCGAAATGTAGCTCCGGTATTCTTGTTCGACCAGCTCAACCAGGATGTCGTTGCCGTGATAGCCCTTGTCCCCGACCACTTCGCGACCCGCGTCTTCATGTATTCGTTCACAACATTCCGCGTTGTTCGCGAGCTCTTGCAGATTTGACTGCGCTTTTTCCAGCGTATCCGGTAGGCTCTTTGTGTCACCCTTCGCGCCTCCGTGAAGCGTCACGGCAATTACCGCACCTTCCCCGCTCATGTCCACAGCATGCTCGGCTTTGTGCGCCATATCCGTGCCCCCGCTCTTCATTTTCATGATCTCCGCATCCGGCTCGTTCGGATTCACCCACTCCTTGTTCGACCCTTTCTTTGGCCGCTTCTTGTCCAACTTTGCAATGTCCGCTCGGCTCGGCTCTTCGATACCACTCTTGCGCGCAAGCTCCTTCAAATACGATTCGTAGCTTTCCCCCGTGTCTCGACGAACGATTGACCGAAGCGCCGCATTCGCTTCCAGCGTCGTCGCGTCCACACCCAGTGTCTTGCCATCTATCATCCCTCTCGACGCTAGAACTTCTAGCACCCATCCAAATACAGATTCGTGAACTTCCAGCGGAAGTCGATTCCGTATCCGAGACAGCGACGAATGGTCCGGCGTTCGCTCTTCCATTCCAAGGCCAAGAAACTGGCGCAAAGACAGTGAGTCCGAACACCGCCAGCAGATCCCGCGCTCTGAATCGATGCGCTCAAAGTAGCCGATCAACAGCATTCGAAAATACACACCCGGCGGTATGCTCGGCCGACCTTGCTTCTTCGCGTAATACGGCGAGCATTTCGACTCCACAAACGAGTCAAACTCTTCCTCTCGAAGTACCCGCTCGAGTTCCTCATAAAAAGGATGACCAGGACTCGACGCAACCGCATCGTGTGGAATCCATAAAGTCTCTTGGCAACTTTTCTTTTTCTTCTTCATCGACATGCGATGCAATTTTACATCGTCATCGAATGAGTCTTCAGAGAAATATCGACCGGATACGACTTTTTCAACGGGCTGCTAGGTACTCCATCACGATATAAGGCTTTTCTGCCCCACCGAAATTTCCGAGCTCGTAAATCGTGACGATGTTGGGGTGCTGGAGTTTCGCTGCCGCCCGGGCCTCGCGCTCGAAACGGGCACGCGAATCGACATCGGCAATCACGTCCGCCGACAGAGTCTTGATGGCGACGCGGCGGTCTAGAGCAGGGTCATGACCTTCGTAGACCGCGCCCATCCCGCCGCGCCCGAGACGCTGAAGGACCGTGAATTTGTCGATGCGAATGTCTGAAACGTTTTCCGTCATGATTCACTGGTAGAGAGCGCTTTCGCTCGAGAGCCCGTGCTGTGTGAATCGGCGCTCAAGAAACCCGGAGCAAGATGGTCGTCGTGTTGTCCTCCCCGCCATTGCGGTTTGCGGCATCCACCAAAGGATCCGCTTGCCCGACCGTTCCGCCCGCATCGAGCACGATCCCGAGGATCTCGCTGTCCTTGAGCATCGTCGTCAGACCGTCAGAGCAAAGCAAGATCCGATCGTCGGGGACGAGCTCGAGAGCTTGTACGTCCACCTCGAGCTCCGGCTTGCCGCCTAGAGCCCGCGTCACCACGTTTCTGAGCGGGTGGTTTCGCGCTTGATCCTTGTCGATGACACCCGACTGCACTTGTTCGTTGACCCAAGAATGGTCGCTCGTCACCAAGCTCATCTTGCCGTCACGAATCAAATAGGCGCGGCTGTCCCCTACATGGGCAATTTCGGCGACGCCGCCCTCCACGAGCACCGCGACGACGGTCGTGGCCATTCCCTCACATTCCACGTCCTTACGGGCGTGGTCCAGCAGTTTCTGATTCGCGAAGCGGATCGACGTCTTCAGCCGATTTGCATTGAGGGACAGCCCTTCGTCGATCCCGTAGGGCCACGTGATATCCGCATCACCCGAGGTCATTTGGACGAACTCGTCGATGGTCTCCACGGCGATGCGTGAGGCGACGTCGCCGTGCGTGTGCCCGCCCATCCCGTCGGCGACCACGTAGAGGCCCACCGCATCGTTCGAGACGTAGCTATCTTCGTTCCGCTGGCGTTTGCGGCCTACGTCGCTTACGGAACGTGACTCGATACTCATTTCGCGTCGTGGGCGCTCGGGCTCGCTCATTTGTCCTTCAGCTTCACCATCCGGCGTTTGAGCTCCGGATGGTTGGGGAATTTCTCGAGCGCCGTAGCGAATACCCGCTTGGCGCGCACCGTCATGCCGGTGCGCAGGTAGACGTCGCCGAGCTCGAGATGAGGTTCGGGTGATTCGGGATCGATTTCCATCGCTCTGGTAAACAGGTCTGCGGCCTGCCGCGTCTTACTCTTGTCCATGACAAAAAGGCGCCCGGCCGCCATGATATATTCGATTTTCTGGGGTTGCAGTCGCATGGCCTCGTAATAATATTTCAAAGCAGTTTCATAGTCCCTCGACTGCTCGCGCAGCTCCCCGTTCTTGAAAAAGAGACCGGCCTCCTGTTCGGGAGATCGTTTCTCTTTCGCGAGATCCCTATCATATTCCTGTCGCGATCTCCCATCACGCAACTGATTATAGGCTTCCGTGATTTTCTGAAACCGGGAATCCGCCTCTTTCTTCTCTTCGGGATCCTTGAAGCGATCCGGATGGTTGTCCCGCGCCATCTTGAGATAGGCTTTCTTGACGTCAGCGGCAGATGCCGTCTTCGGGATATTGAGGGTCGAATAATAGTCGTCCGCCATGTTGTTCTACGTCTTCGCCCGCGTCCGTTTTTGAGCGAGGCGACGGACCTGTTCCGGCACATTCTTGTCACGAAGCAAGCGTTTCAAGTCGCGATCTTTCAAACGGACGAGAAGCTTCGATGAGACCTCGGGTGACGTTTTCGGGTTCTTCACGAGCTCGTGGGCGATGCTATATCGCTTTGTCCATTGGCGATTCTTCGACATTTCACGCAAGACATCGGGCGATACGTTGCGCATCTTCGCGACTTGCTCCGCGTCGGAATCGTTCATTTTGGGGCTCGACAAAACCGCGCTCCATACGGTGCGGTTGCGGTCCCGGATGAGCATCATGCGCGCCTCACGCTCTCCCTTGAGCGCTCTTATCATCTTGTCGGCCGCCGACATCGTCATGATTTCAGCGATGAGGCCCTGTTTCTTCTCCTTTTCCTCCACCGTCAACTCGCCGTCGCGCTCGTCCACGCCGTAAAGCTCCGCCGCCTCTTCCGGTGTTTTCGGTGGCGGCTCGTCCTCTTCCGCCGGCCCCGAGCTCAGATCGAGCCTGGACTGCAGTGCAGTCTCGGTAGGAGAGGGCTCAGGGGCCGCCTCAGGAGCGGGCCGGTCGAGCTTGAAATCGTGCTTGAGCTCGTCGATGCGCCGACGCTGGTCGGAGCTCAGATTGACTTGTTCCTCGAGCGCCTTGACGAGGGGGCCATGTCGGAGCAATCGCATTTGATTGACGACGACAAATTCCAGATTCGATTCCGTGAGGTTCGACAGCATGGCGAGAATCGTTTCGTCGGGTGTCGTCGCGTTTCGCACCAGCGCTTGCTGGACGTCGTCCGACACATTCCGCGTTCCGAAAAACGCGAGAACGTCCGCGGGGGTGGTCACCTCTTTCAGGACGCTGATAAGTGAAGCTTCGTCCATAGCCTGGAGGCTCGTCGACGCCTGCGCGCTAACGGCCTCATCGCGGTCCCGGCTCAGAAGGAATAGAAGCTCGATTTGGTCCGCCGGCGATAGCGGGAGAGCGCCGGTGGCGGCAGTCAGGCGAACGTCCTTGGACACGCCCCCTCGGCGAAACTGCGTGACGAGAGGCGAGCTCATCCCGTTTGGACCTCAAGAAACATCGTCACCGACATATTCTGTGTAATTGTCCAGCGTGATGGACAAATCCCTGCGGACTTGCCCCGGCCGCCCGAGCGGTCTCAGAGGCCGGTCGTTGATCCACAAAGAAACACCTCCCGCATTCCCAAGCCAGAGACGCAGTTCCTCGTTCGCTACGAACTCGCGGCGATATCCTTGCTCTTTGAGACCGGTCGTTACGACTTCCCCGTCCGCCATGATCTCGAGCCAACAGGACTCGCCCACATCGACCACCAAGCGAAGCGAGGTGGCGTCTCCCCGCATCTGCGGCGGTGCCGGAGGTGGCGACGACGGCGAGAGGACGGGGACACGGGTCGCGGAAGAGGACACGGCCTCGGATGGAGCCACGGACTCTGTTGCCGCGGTATCAAGAGCTTCCGCTCCAGTCTCCCGAGTCTCTTTTGTCACGGACGGAGCCGAGCGAGCGGGCTCCGAGCTGACGACCCATATCGCCCCCATCAGCACGACGGCACCGATGACCACCCAGGGAAGCCAAAACGGGACGGACAAAGAGCCGGCATCGGGGCTCTCCGTTTCCGGTGTCGGTCTCTCGTTTTGAGAGAAGATGTAGGCATTGACCGCTCGGTCCTCGTCGAGCCCTAGGTAACGCGCGTAGGCACGCAGATAGGACCGGCGATAAAACTCGCCAGGTATGAGCTCAAGTCGGCCCTCTTCGAGTGCTTCGAGAAAGCGGACTCCGATCCTCGTATCGTCGGAGATCTGCTTCAAACTGATGCCGCGAAGCTCACGCTCGCGCCTCAGCTTCTCGCTAAGCGACGCCATCTGGAATTGTGTTTACTCGTTGCCCGAAAAGGGGTCGTAGGCCTCTATCCCCCTCAGACTAAGGTATTTTTGCTGCTCTACTCCAATCATGGCCATTGTGTCAGACGTGGAATTCCGTGTCAACGAACGGGTAAAAGATAAACACCTCTCTGACCGAGCCGCGGCGGCCGGCGGCGGCCATGCGATTATCGCGACCGGAGGGACGGCTCGTCACCGGACAGAATTTTCTCAGCAGACAGCGCGACGACACGTGGAAGCTCGCTTTCGCGGAGCAAGGCCCTTAGCTCACGCTCGGGCACCTGGTGCAGCAAGGACAGCGCTACGTGGATAGGCGTATTGGGGTGCGAGACGAGCGCTTTTCTTACCGATGGCCGGTGGACCCAGCGCTCGCTCAGAGCGACGACCCGCAGCACCAGCCCAGAGGTCGACTCCCGGCGCACAATCGCGATGACCTCTTGCTCCCGAAGGCGCGGATTCCGCAAGAGAGCCCGGATGATCTTGTCATCGTTCTCGAGCGCGAGCTTGGAAAGGACGCCGGTCGGAGCCGAGTGCGCCATCGAGATTTTTTCTCCGGATTCGAGCTCCGGGAGACGCTCTTTGAGACGCCTCTCCGAAGCCACCCGCAGCGTCATCGGAAGCCGGATATTCGTCGCGACCTTCAACTGCTCCTTCCAGAACAGGAGGGAGAGCAGCCGCAGCGCCAGTGTTTTGGGCGTTTTGACGTGGTTGACGATGGCGGCGCGCACGACGCGCCTCTTGTTCCATCGATCGTGTCGCGCTACGGCCTCGATCACACCGCTCGAAAGCTCGTGTTTTCTCAGGAGCGCGAGAAGATGGGCCTCGTCCGTTTCACGGTGATCGAGCAGTGGCGCCACGTCGGCACTCGTACTGTGAGGACCGATCCGCTCGACGATATCTCTCGGTGTCATGCAAGCTTTTCGAAGAGCGCGCGGACCGAAGCTTCGCGCTCGAAAAGAGCGATGGCCGCGACCCCGGCGGCTCCGGCCTCACTCACGGCGTCGATGCGTTGCGGCGAAATCCCGCCGAGCGCGTAAACCGGGATCGACGCAGCGCGCGACGCGGCCGCGAACCGCTCGAGCCCGACTCCCGGATGCCCCGGTTTGGACGCCGTTGGATAGACTGGACCAAAAAATACGAAATCCGCGCCGTTTTGAGCCGCGTCCCGCACCTCCTCGACGCTATGTGCCGAGGCGCCGATCACGAGCCCGGGGGGCGCGCTCCGGCGAACCTCGGCAATCGACAAACCATCCGCTGGAAGATGAACGCCGCCAAGCCCAGCCGCGATGGCTACGTCGAAGCGATCGTTCACCAGAAACTTTGCCCGCTCGACCGGGTGGCGCTCGAGCAAGCTCGACACGAAGTTTTCGAGCTCCCGACCCGATGCCTGTTTCAAACGCAGCTGCACCCAATCGACGCCGCTCTCGAGAGCGTGCGCGATGTGCTGAAAGAGCTTTTCACGTTCGGCAAGGCCGGTAATCATGCATGTTCGAACGTGAGAGCGGGAGACTATCCGATCCATCTTTGGTTTCGCCGAAACGGCGCGCGGGCCGCCTAACCTCAACGCTGTCGGATTAGGAATCTTCAGGTGCCGCGAGCACGTTCCGCACTTCTGTGGGCGAGAGCCGATCGTCCCGCCGATGCTGGCGGGAGAGCTCCCCCTCGATTTCTTCGCGCTTTATCGAAGCCTGCCACCGATTCAAGACCTCGCGGATCCCGAGATAGATATTTGCGAGACCCAGCCCGCAGACAGCGCCTCTGAGCGTGGGCGCCAACATGTATGGCCGCAGGCCCGGGTAAGCCTCCAGGAAGTAATTCCGCTCCCAGATCGCCGACCAGGGCACGAGCGTGAGAAAGAGCCCAATCTCGAGACATACGAGAACGTAGAGAACGAACCACTGGCGATCGAGCATCATTTAGCAACCGCGCAGGCAGGGACCCGGGACACGAGCCCAACCTCGTCGACCGGCGCCTTGGCACGACGGGCAGCCGAAACGAAGCACCGCGTCACTTTTGCGTTGCCTGAAGCTCACGAACGCGATCCTTGACGTCACGAAAGCGAGCATTGTCCTTATAGACTTCCATGTAGAGCTCGGGCGCACGCTCAGGCTCGCTCGCGGCCTGATGGGCTTGGGCGAGGTCGTAGCGGAGCCCTTGATATTCCTCGACGCGACGACCAGGCAGTCCCAACCCCTTGGAGAACCACTTGATGGCAATGTTGGGCATACCTTTCTCCATGAAACACAAACCCAACATGCTGCAGCATTCGAGCCCGCGGAGCTCGTCTTTGGCCGCGAGCTGGAACTCCGCAATGGCTTCGTCGGTAAGTCCCATCTCTTTGTAAGCAATCCCGAGGTTGTACCGTGTGTCGTAGTCCTCGGCTCCAAGCTGTTTTTCGACGCCCTTGCGGAACTCTTTGAATATCTGGTCGAGCCCCGGATCGGTCATCGGACCATCAGACTCGATGTCATCGTCAACGGCTGCTTGGGTACCGAAAATTTCGTCCGAAAGCTCTGAGGCCAAGTCGATGAACTGCTCCCCAACGCCAGCTGGCGCTCCCGGGCCTACAGGCTCTATAGGCAAGTCCATCGACCCCGGTGCGGAGGAGTCGACGAGCGACTCGAGATTCATGTCGTCCGATCCGTCGTGAGACGCGTCGGGTAAAACCGCCGCTAGCGAATCCTGCTCGACCTCGAGACTTTTTGGTAGATCGTTGCCAGGAGCCGGCGCGGCGACGGGAGTAGCAGCCTCGGCCGGCTCTGCGGAGAATCCGAGCTCTTCGAGCTTGGCCGCGACGGCTTCGTCGCCGGGATGTTGCTTCAGAAGCTCGTGCAACGTATCGCGGGCGTCCTCGTAGAGTCCCATCGCGATGTACTCATCGACTTCTGCAAGCTCAGCAGCCAAAGGGCTCGCTGGCCCCGACGCGCTGGGCGTCGCGCTAGGCGCCGCGCGCGGCTCGAGCACAGGCTCTTCCGGCGGCACCGGAATAGCCGCCACGGCATCCTCGGACTCTTCGACAAAAACCATATCGTTGACCGCGGGAATGTCGATTTCGATGTCGTCGACCGAAGGCACATCTGCGGGAACATCAACTTGGAGGTCGTCGACAGACGGAGCCTCCGGAAGGGCTACGAGGTCGTCGTCGTCATCTGCCAGCGCTTCGGGGAACTCCACGGAAAATTCTTCCTCGTCATCAACGGAGAGGGGTGCAGAAAAATCATCGATCTCTTCAACGCTCGCGATCTCCTCGCCCTCGTCGAGACCGACATCCATCGAGATGGGTATTTCCTCCTCCTCGAGCTGGGATGGGTCCAGATCCATCTCGATGCCATTATCGCTATCGAGCGAGACCTCCGGTGAGCTCTCAGCAACATCGCTGAGATCGACCTCTACGGCAAAGTCCTCACCCCCGACCTCGGGCTCGACGGAAACGTCGAACTCCTCCTCGTCGAGCGAAATCTCCAGGGCGGATCCGTCGTCCTCGGAAGCGTCGATCGCGAAATTGTCATCCTCGACGACGACGGCGAATGCCTCTTCAACAACGGGCGCATCCTCGGCCGATGGGCTCGAAAATATGTCGGAAGCTACGGAAGGCGCATCCAGATCGAGCCCGACATCGCCGAGATCCGACTCCGACTCCGGAGCAAGGGTCAATTCGAGCTCTTCTTGAGCCGCGAGCTCGGCGCTCGCGGTCTCGGCGGCCAGCGCTGGATTGAGCTCTGTCGCTTCTTCTCGAGCTTGGCTTGCGTCACTGCCGCGCCCGAGCCGATCGTAGACCTGGGCAAGCTTCATCAGCTGCTCGGAAGCTTCGCGCGCCATATTCTGCTCTTTGTAGATCTCTACGAGTTTCGCGCGCGAATCGATGTGAAAACGGAAACTCTCGAGGACGTCGAGGAGCTGGCTGATGGCTTTGTCGACGAGGCCGTACTTGACGAACACCTCGGCCTCCGTCAGCTTCTCTCTAATGTTCTCCTCGTCCTCCTGGGTGAGCTCGATGATTTCTCCCAGCTCGGCGACGATGGGCTCCGCCGATACAGAAGAAAGTCCCCCCGGCGCAGATTCCGGGTCGTCCAGTGTAAGCTCGCCCTCGAAGCCCTCGGACACGGCTTCGCTCAAATCGACTTCCGCGATCTCATCGAAATCGGGGATGTCTTTCTGAATCTGTATCTCGGGCGCAGGCGCTTGCGGGCGTTGGGCCTGTTGGGCCTGTTGGGCCTGTTGAGCCCTTTCGACCGGCGGCGGCCCAGCAAGCTTCGACTTGAGAAATTTGAGTCGATCCTTGTGTTGCGCGTTCTCAGGCTCGAGCTCGACGAGCTGCTCGGCCACGTGTACGGCCTTTTCACTGTCGCCGGATCGATGGTAGGCCTCACACAGACTGTCGTAAGCCATGACCCTGCCGGAATCGTGCTTCAAAATCGTGTGAACTTCGGCGAGCTTGAGAAGCGATTTGACGTGATAGGGCTCTTTGCTGAGGATCCTCTGCAAGAGCTCCGCGGCCTTGGCGCCCTCGTTATTTGCCACTTCTCTATCAACGAGCACGTTCAGCTGCTGGAGAGCGTCGTCGAACTTCGATTGTGCGATGCGCAAATCTGCAAGACGGAGCGTGTTGTCCGGATTTTGCGGATCCACTTCTTGAAGTTTCTGGAAAACGGACTCCGCCTCGCTCATGTTCCCGGCGCCGAGATAGGCCTCGCCGAGCCGACCCAGCAAAACCGGATCGTTTGGATGCGTCCCCCGAACTTCCTCGAGCAACGTGATAGCGGGGGCATGGTTGCCCTGCAGTGAATGTGCTTGGGCCAACTTTACTTTCAGAACGGGATCGCTCGTGGCAAGCGATCGACCTTGCTCGAGAATTTTGACCGCCTCGTCGACGAGTCCCTGGCCAATAAACTGATCGGCGATACCCACATATTCCCGCGAAGCCTCGTCCGCCTTACCTTGTTTGCTCAGGAACTCCGCGTATTTGTAGCGGATCTTCACGTCTTGAGGGTCGATCTCGGAGAGCTTCTTGAATACTTCAGCGGCACGCTTCTTGTGGCCCTGTTTGGTATAGAGCTCTACAAGTGTTTGAAAGTGCGATTTGGCCTCCATGAGGAGGCCTTCTTCCGCCTGAAGCTCGGCGAGGTTGCGCATCGCGGATTCGTTATGGGAGTCGAGACGCAGAATCATCTTATGCGTCGCGATCGCACGAACGCTGAAGCCATCCCGCTTGAAATGCTCCGCGACGACGGAGTATTTCTTGATGGCTTCGTCTCTACGCCCTACACGACTATAGAGATCGCCGACCTGGCGGACGACATTCCAATCCTTCGGGTTTTCGTTGAGCCAGGTTTCGTACTCTTTGATGGCCTTTTCGATCTTGTTTGCGCGGATCGCTTTGTCCGCTGCTTTGAAGATCTTGTCTTTATTGAGGGCCATCTTCGGAGTGCTTTATTAGTTAGCTGGTAACTTGGCGACGGGCTAGGACATCCTCTTCTCGCGAAGCCGAGCGGCTTTTCCTTTGCGTTGACGCATGAAATAGAGCTTGGCGCGTCTCACGTGATGTGAGCGGACGATTTCGATCTTGTCGATCGTGCGTGCATGAAGCGGAAAGATACGCTCCACGCCCGTGCCGAACGACATCTTGCGGACGGTGACCGTGGCGCGAGGACCGCTCCCTTTCAAGGCGATTACCATACCTTCGAAGAGCTGCACACGTTCCTTGTCCCCCTCTTTCACACGGACGTGCATTTTGACCGTGTCGCCAGGGCGAAGCTCGGGGAGATCGCTCCTGAGCTCGCGGGCGTCCAATTTGTCGATAACATTCATTGCGTTGTTCCTTTTGAATATCTGTGAATAGTGTTTTTATGTAGTATGCAAAAGCTCGGGCCTTCGCGCACGCGTGTCCTTGAGTGCCTGTTTCTCACGCCATGCATCAACGGCTGCGTGATTGCCCGAGAGCAAAACTTCGGGTACACGCAAGCCGCGGAACTCCGCGGGACGCGTGTAGTGAGGATGGTCGAGCACAGAATCGCTGAACGAATCCTGCTCGGCCGAGGCCGGATCTGCGAGTGCACCCGGAAGCAGCCTCACCAAAGCGTCGGCCACGACCATCGCGGGGATCTCGCCCCCCGAAAGAACGTAGTCGCCGATCGAGATTTCTTCCGCGCCCGTGGCGACGACGAAACGCTCGTCGACACCCTCATAGCGGCCGGCAACGAGCACCACATGCTCCGCCGCAGAGATATGGCGCAGTTTGGACTGGCTCAGCGGCTCGCCGCGCGGTGACAAGAGAATGATGCCACGTTTCGAGCCGTCGATTCCAGATTCAGCAGTGAGCTCCTCCACCGCGGCGACCAACGGCTCGATCTTCATCACCATTCCCGGGCCTCCCCCATAAGGAGAGTCATCCGTTGTTCGGTGACGATCGGTCGTCCACTTGCGGAGATCGTGCGCCGACAAGTCGACAATGCCTCTATCGCGCGCGCGAGAGAGGATGCCAAACTCGAAGACGTCTCGGAACATCTCCGGGAAAATGGTGACGATGTCAATGCGCATTGAGCCCAATGAGTCCTTCTGGCGCGTTGATCTCGATGCGCCGCGCGTCGCGGTCGATGCGGCGACAGATTTCGTCGCAAAGGGGCAAGAGCAACTCGGATTCATCGTCCGAGCGCACCACGAGCACATCGGTACCGCCCGTAGAGATTACTTTCTCGACGACTCCAATCACACCGATTTCACGATCCTCAACCGTCGCACCGACGAGATCGAAGTGGTAGAAACTGCCATCGGGAAGCGGATCGAGCTCCGATTCAGGGATGCGGAGCTCTTTGCCGACGAGCGCCGCAGCATCTCCGATGCTCGATACACCAACGAGCTTCACGACGGGCCGCCCTTTGTGGATCCGCGCACTTTCGACCTCGACCGCCTCGGGACGGCCATCGGCCCCTTCGACAAAAACACGCGAAAGCCGAGAAAAACACTCGGGCTGATCGGACGTCCTGTTCAAAATGACTTCCCCATGCCGTCCTTGCGCTTTCGCGATCTCGCCGAGGGCCACCAGGTCGGCCCAATCGAGAAACTCCGCCACTGTTTCAACGATCACTCGATAATTTCCAAATGAAGACGTTTTCCCATTTTCGTTCCAGCGGCGGACAAAAGGGTTCGAATGGCCCTCGCCGTCCTACCTTGCTTACCGATAACTTTTCCTAGATCGTCCTGAGCTACGCTGAGCTCCAGGATCGTGGTCTGCTCTCCAAACACTTCAGATACTGAGACTTCTTCGGGATGGTCCACTAACACTTTGGCAATGAGCTCCAACAGTTCCTTCATACCGCTTCCTCCTGCCAGCGCCCCCGCGAGCTCCCAAGAACCGTCCGACCCTCAAGCAGGATTGTTCTTGATGAGACTCTTGACCGTATCCGTCGCTCGCGCACCTTTGGATATCCAGTAGTCGATTCGATCGCGCTTGAGCGTGACCTTGGTCTCCTCTGGCTTCGGCTCGTAAGTGCCGACATTCTCCACGATATCTCCGCCACGACCTGTGGCGGAATCCGAGACGACGACTCGGTAATGAGGACGCTTTTTGCTACCTCTGCGTGCTAAACGTATTCTCAACATGAAATGCTCATTCACCTCCTTCCCTCACTAAGAATGTTCTTACCTTCCCAACCCGGAAAGCATACGGGTGAGTTTTTTCGGACTGCCCTTGCCGCTTTTTTGAAGACGGGAAATCTTGCGTACCATCTTGCGCGCCTCGGCAAAGCGCCGAAGCAGACGGTTGACGTCCGAGACGACCGTGCCGCTCCCTCGCGCAATCCTCCGCCGGCGGGCTCCGTTGACTACGTGAGGATGGTTGCGCTCGTGGCGAGTCATGGAATCCAAAATCGCTTCGAAGCGCTTTAGCTCGGACTCGTCCACTTCCGCCGGCATTTGGGAGGCGCCCGGCAAGAAGCTCATGAGCTCCGAGAGCGAGCCCATCCGCTTCATCTGCCGAAGCTGCTGGCGAAAATCCTCCAGCGACAGCTCGTCGCTCTGCATCTTGCGCGCCAGCTCAGAAGCACTTTCCTTTTCGAAAGTCTGCTCGGCCTTCTCGATGAGGCTCAACAAGTCGCCCATACCGAGAATACGAGACGCCATCCGCTCGGGCCGGAAGGGCTCAAACGCGTCGAGCTTCTCGCCGACGCCCACGAACTTGATGGGAATCCCGGTCACCGCGACGATCGAAAGCGCCGCACCGCCGCGCGCATCGCCATCGAGCTTTGTCAACACATGGCCGGTCAGGCGTACGGCCTCGCCAAAGCTCGAAGCGCTGTTCACAGCGTCCTGCCCCGTCATCGAATCGGCAACGAACAAGGTTTCACAGGGCTTGGTCTCGGCGACGAGCGCTTGGAGCTCCGACATGAGCTCTTCGTCAACATGTGTTCGGCCGGCGGTATCCACGATCAGCACGTCGAATCCGTGATCGCGCGCCTCCCGCATGGCTGCACGGGCGCGCTCGACAGGATTGAGAGGCTCGAGAGTTTCTGGCTCGATTACCGGCAGCTCGAGCGATTGCCCGAGCACTTTTAGCTGTTCGATAGCGGCGGGACGCCGCACATCGACGGAGACGAGTGCTGGGTGTTTCCCCGAGGCGCGCAAGACGCGCGCAAGCTTCGCCGAAGAGGTCGTCTTACCTGAACCCTGAAGCCCGACCAGCACAACAACAGACGGCCACTGCTCCTTGAGATCGAGCGCGGCCTCTTGCCCCCCGAGCAGCATCACCATCTCGTCGCGCGTGATCTTGATCACTTGCTGCGCGGCAGTGAGAGAGCCGAGGATCTCCCCGCCGACCGCTCGCTCGCGCACGCGCCCGACGAAATCCTTTGCCACTTTGAACTGAACGTCCGCTTCGAGCAGCGCGAGACGGATCTCTCTTAGCGCTTCGTCGACATGTTCTTCTTTTAGGCGCGCTTGACCGCGGAGCTTTTTGAAGGCTCCTTGGAGCTTCGCCGAAATCTGCTCAAACATCGCTAAAGTGTGTGGTTAGAGAGATGGATCTCCCCTTTAAATGGTGCAACAGTTAATGTTAGAAGACCCCATGGTCAAAGTCAAGGAGGATTCAACCCCATGTTTTCAGGCTCTAAGGCCGAGGAGATGAGACTTTACTTGAGGTCTTTGTGCGAAACCAGCTAAAAAACCCGCGAAATCGCAAAGAGTGAAGAGAACTTGGCGTTGGTCTCGCGCACGCGCTTCGACAGGGTCCGTGAAAATCCCCATAGGAATTTCAACGCGACGTCGCTCCGGCGCTCGAGATGATTCTTGAAATCTTCGTTCCCGATCTCGAGCAGCTTTACATCCTCGTGCGCCACCGCGCGCGCGGAGCGCGGCTCGCTGTCGAAAAAAGACATCTCGCCCAGGAAATCGCCGGCCCCTAGACTGAAGTTCCCCTCGGTAAAACCTCTCTTTCTTCGGTGAAGCACCCTTAGTTGCAAGGAGTTACAACGATAGAGATACGAACTCTGCCTGCATTTTGTAGCCATGAATAACGCATATAACTCTTGTAACATAATCTTTAATAGAGTATATAGTAACCATGCACATCGACATTGTGCCCAACCGCAACTCCAAACCCGCCGTTTTGCTCCGTGAGTCCTTTCGCGACGCCAAAAGCAAGAAACCGCGCAAGCGCACAATTGCCAACCTGTCCAAACTGCCAAGCGAGCAGGTCGACTCCATTCGACGGGTTCTCAAGGGAGAAAAACTCGTCGCGGTCGAGGACGTCTTCGAGGTTGTGCCCGACGGGTCGCGACTCCACGGTGGCGTCGAGGCCGTGTTGAGCGCGATGAAACGCCTTGAGTTCGACAAACTCGTCGCATCCCGACGCTCACGCCAACGTGACCTGGTGGTGGCTATGGTGGCCGCCCGCATACTCGAAGCCCAGTCGAGGTTGGCAACGAGCCAGTGGTGGCACAGCACAACGTTGCCCGAAATCCTCGGTGTGAGTGATGCCGACGAGGACGACCTATATGCCGCTATGGACTGGGTGTTCGAGCGCCAAAGGGTTATTGAGAAAAAACTGGCGGCGCGTCACCTCGAAAACGGTGGACTTGGTTTGTACGATTTGAGCTCAAGCTACTTCGAGGGAGAAAAGTGCCCCCTGGCCCGCCTCGGATACAACCGCGACGGTAAGAAAAACAAACTCCAGATCAACTACGGCCTTTTGACCAACCAAAGGGGCGTCCCTGTCTCGGTATCGGTGTTCGAGGGCAACACCGGCGATCCGAAAACGTTTCTACCTCAAGTAGTAAAGGTGCAAGAGCAGTTCGGCATCAAGCGGTTTGTGATGGTCGGCGACCGCGGAATGATCACCCAAAGACAGGTTGACGCTTTACAGGACTTCGAGGGCATTGATTGGATTTACAGCCCTGCGACCCGCGCCGATTCGCAAACTCCTCAACGAAGGGGCGCTGCAGATGGGGCTGTTTGACGAGCGCAACTTGTTTGAGTTGACACACTCGGATTTTCCCAACGAGCGTCTCGTGGCCTGTCGCAACCACGAACTGGCGAAGCGCCGAGCCCTAAAGCGTCAGGAATTGCTCGAAGCGACCAGCACCGGCCAAGCGTTCGCAGGCCGCTCTTCGAAAAGTGCGCTCCAAAAAGCTGGAGGACGGAAGCCCCGCTTACAGTTTCAGAACTCTGCTCCGCCACCTTGCCTCTATCGTACGAAACTCATGTCGCCGAAAAGGCCTTGGCTCCACCACTGCGACCTTCGACATGACCACGGCCCCAAATCCAAAGCAGCAAAGGGCCTTCGACCTCCTCAAAACAATCACGTTGTAGCCAGAACAGAGCACCCTTCCCTCTACCTAACTTGTTGAAACAAAGCCGGAAACAGCCTTCCAGGGGACAGGAACTTCAGCCTAGAACGGTGAGCGCTTCCTCCCCCATGTTCGGGTACATCTTGCTGATCCGCACCGCGCCGTCGTAGATGACAAAAAACGAATCACCCGGTGAGCCGTCTTCGAAGATCACCTCTCCCGATTTGTATTCCTTGACCGCGCCGAGCATCAAAATCTCGGCGAGCTCGGGAGTGGATAGCTGGTCGAAAAGCTGGACCCGTTTGAGAAACTCCGGGTTCATCGCAGCCTTCAAACCTGTTCAAACCTTTTCGAGCAGGTGACCCATGCGCTCTTTCTTGGTCTTCAAGTAGGCCTCCGAGGCTTCGTTCGCGGCGACCTCGATGGGAACTCGCTCAGCGATGTGAAGACCGTAGGCCTCGAGCGCCACGAACTTCCGTGGATTGTTGGTCAACAGGCGGATGTTCCGTACGCCGATTTCCGCGAGAATTTGAGCGCCGATACCGTATTCACGCTGATCGGCTTTGAATCCCAGGCTCTCGTTGGCATCGACCGTGTCCATACCTTCGTCCTGGAGCGCGTAAGCTCGAATCTTGTTCGCGAGCCCGATCCCGCGGCCCTCTTGATGAAGGTAGAGCAGAACGCCTTTGCCTTCTTCTCCGATTTTGGTCAGCGCCGCCTCGAGTTGAGCGCCGCAGTCACAGCGTCTAGAACGAAAGACCTCGCCCGTCAGGCATTGCGAGTGCACGCGAACGAGCACGTCGTCCCCCGGGTCGATGTCACCGAGGATGAGCGCCATATGGGTGGCGCCGTCATTGGCGCTCTCGAAGGCCGCGATGCGGAACGTCCCGTAATCTGTCGGCAGCTGTGCCTCGGAAACCCGCGTCACGAGCCGCTCGGTACGCAAACGGTGGCGGATGAGATCCGCGACGGTGATGAGCTTGATCCCGTACTTTTTCGAGAATGGCTCGAGGTCCGAGACCCGCGCCATCGTGCCATCGTCATTCATCACTTCGCAAATGACTCCGGCCGGGTAGAGCCCCGCGATCCGCGCTAGATCCACGGCAGCCTCGGTCTGCCCCGATCGCTGCAAGACACCGCCCGGCCGCGCGCGCAGCGGGAACATATGGCCCGGCCTAACCAAATCGGCGGGTGTCGTCACGCCATCGATCGCCGCAAGCACGGTACGGGCGCGATCCGCAGCCGAGATCCCGGTGCTCACGCCAGCTTTGGCCTCGATGGACACGCAAAAGGCGGTCCCATAATTCGAGGTATTGTGGGTCACCATCAACGGGATTTGAAGCTCGTCGAGCCGCTCACCCGTCATCGGCATGCAAATGAGCCCGCGGCCATGCGCGGCCATGAAATTGATGGCCTCAGGAGTGACCTTCTCGGCCGCGATCGTCAGGTCTCCCTCGTTCTCCCGATCCTCGTCGTCGACGACGATGAGCATCTTTCCGGCGCGAAGGTCTTCGAGAGCCGATTCGATGGAGTCGAACGGCTCGGCGCTCCCGTCCTTCCTAGTGTCTTCAGATTCCATCCAGTGGCTCCTCATTTCCTCACTTGCCCAAATATGGCTCCGCGAAACGAGCCACATATTTGGCCAGTATATCGTACTCGATATGAACACCGTGGCCGGGTGCGAGCTCTCCGAGCGTCGTCACTTCGAGCGTATGCGGGATCAACATAACCTCGAGCCAGCCCGCGGCGCAGGCGGTCACGGTGAGGCTAACACCCTGAAGCGCGACCGAACCTTTTTCCACGACGAGCGGGTCGCCCTCGCTCTGATGCTCGACCCGGAGCACGTAGTCTCCGTCACGATTCCCCGCGAACGCAACGCGGCCGACTTCGTCGACATGGCCCTGCACGAAGTGACCCCCGAGTCGGTCGGCGGCGCGAAGCGGAAGCTCCAAATTGACCTTGTCACCCACCAGGAGAGCGCCCAATGTCGTGCGCCCCAGCGTTTCTGGAGCGACGTCGAGCGAGAACCGGGCCCCGTCGACTTTGGTCGCGGTGAGACACACCCCGGAATTGGCGACGCTGTCACCTATAGCCAGCGACGCCGTGATGAGCTTACTCTCGATGGTGAGCTCCACCAGCCCCGCTTTTTCACGGCGGGCGGAAACCTCACCGACGGCTTCGACGAGTCCCGTGAACATCCCCTCTTCTCATCTTCTCATCTTCTCATCTTCTCATCTTCTCAGGCTTGTCAGGCTTGTCAGGCTTGTCAGGCTTGTCAGCTTGTCAGGCTTGTCAGGCCTGTCAGGCTTGTCGGGCCTGCTAATCACGGAAGCGGCCCTCGATCATCCAGCCGTCCCCAACCCGAGCACAGGACACGGAGCGCAGCGTCGCGGCGTCGCGGATCCATTGCGGTCCCTCGCCCCCCACCAGTGGTAGCGCAGCGCGGCCACCGACGATTCGCGGCGCCAGATACAAGACGAGGCGATCCGCGAGCCCGCTCTCGAGAAAGCTTCCATGAATATCGCTGCCACCCTCGACGAGAAGCCGGCTCACACCACCGGCGGCCAAACGAAAGAGCGCCTCCTCGAGGTCGAGGCGGCCGCCGCGATGCCCAATCGTCTCGACCGTTACCCCTGCCGAGCGCAGCTTTTTCTTGCGAGCCGCGGAAGCCTCGGCTCCGCAGAAAACGATCACTGGGTCGCGCCGCACGGTTTGGACGAGCCGGCTCGTCGGCGAGAGGCGCAACGAGCCGTCCAAAACAGCGCGCAGAAAAGGGCCGCTCGCGCGCGGCTCGGGGCGCCGGTTCAATCTGGGATCGTCCGCAATGGCGGTGCCAATCCCCACGAGAACCGCGTCGTGCTCCGCGCGCAGAACCCGCGCGTGACGTCGCGCAGTCTTCGACGTGATCCACTTCGAATCACCGCACCTCGTCGCGATGCGGCCGTCGAGGCTCATGGCGCCTTTGAGCGTCACGTAGGGAAGGCCACGACGAGCCTGTTTGACAAATGCCGCGTTGAGCTCTTTCGCCTCGCGACGCAGCAGGCCAATCTCTACCTCGATCCCGTGCTTTCTCAAGTAGCGAAAGCCGCCGCCATCCACTTTGCGATTGGGATCGCGCATGGACGCGACGACGCGCCGGACCCCCGCAAGCACGATCTCGTCCACGCAAGGCGGCGTTCTTCCGGTATGACAACACGGCTCCAAGTTGGTGTAGAGCGTGGCCCCACGCGCGCGAGAGCCAACTTGGCTGAGTGCTATGGCCTCCGCGTGGGGCTCGCCTGCAAGCCGATGGAACCCCTGACCGAGCACGGTGGCGCCGCGGGCTACTACCGCGCCCACGAACGGATTCGGCGCCGCGGTACCGCGCCCGAGCGTCGCGAGAGCGAGCGCCCGGCGCATCATGCGTCTATCGATTTGTCCAGACTCCATGGAACACGCATAGTAATGCAGCTCTCGCTCCCTGGCTATCCGACACGATGAACCGGGTTTGCGTCACAGGAGTGGGTTTGTACTTATGCTCCTTTTTTTGGTCTCAGTATTATTGTATATATACAACAACAGGAGGCGATCTCATGGATACTGCGCGAACTTTGGAAGAAAGGCTCTAGCCAGTCTGCTAGATGGGGTGGGCTGTGGCCGGCAAGACGAAGCGATAGTTTGCAATTGTGGTGCCCGGATGGAGAGCCACGGCTTGAAGTCGAAGCCGCTTTTGACGATTCTCGGCCCGGTGGACTACAAACGTTCTTTGTTTCAATGTCCTGCCTGTAACCAGACGCGCTATCCCGGGGACGAGCAACTGGATGTGGTCGACACCACACGTTCGCCTGGGACCCGTCGCATGATGGCCCGTGCCGGAAGTAGGTCCACTTTCAAGGATGGTCACGACGACCTAAAGATCTACGCCGGAATCGAAGTCAGCGCCAAAGACATTGAACGCGTGGCCGAAAGGATCGGTGCCGATATGGAGCACTGGTCTCAAAAGCAGCGCGAAGCCCTTATCGAACCGGATATTCCGGTGCAAGCTCAAAAGACGATTCCCATTATGTACATATCCTACGACGGCACGGGCGTCCCCATGATTGCGTCCGAATTAGAAGGTAGAAAGGGCAAGCAACCCGATGGAAGCTCAAAAACCCGCGAGATGAAACTCGGTTGCGTATGTACACAAACAACAACCGACCCAGAGGGATTTCCTATTCGAGACCCCGAAACAACGACCTTTGTTGGAGCCATTGAGCCAGCAGAGCAGTTTGGCAAAAGAATTTATGCGGAGGCTGTTCGCCGAGGTTTGCCGAATGCTGAGAAGGTTGTGGTGTTAGGCGATGGCGCCGAATGGATCAAGAATCTGGCCGAACTGCATTTCCCAGAGGCAATCCAGATCGTCGACCTGTACCACACACGTGAACACGTTTCTGACCTTTGCAAAATCCTGTTTGCCCCAGACGTTGACGAGGTGGTGAAATACCGTATCCGGTGGTGGGACTATCTGGACGAGGGAAACGTAGAAAGAATTGCTAGCCTGGATTCCCATAGGACCCGTAGCACTAACGGCTTTTGACCAATAGGTGCGCAAAGTCGCGGTTCGAGCGCCAAGAAAGTTAGGATAGTTCAAGTCTTAACAACGGAAGCCAATCTTATAAACGCAAATGGCCCGCGAGTGGAAAAAGGAGCGGGTGAGCTGCTAGAGGCCATTTAAGGCCCGTGATCACGTAATTCTTGATATTTCCATCGCTTGTGGCTTGACTAATACGTACCACTTGATATAGTGGGGTATGTGGTCAACGGTTCAGGCAAAAAACTAACCGACCTCGCCGATGAATTCCTGCTCCCCTCCAACCCAACCCATCGACAGTACGAGGCTCTGCGCACGTTTTTCGTCGACAGAGCCCCGTCAGCAGAGGCGGCCGAGCGGTTCGGCTACACACCCGGGAGTTTTCGCGTCCTGTGCCATGAGTTCCGCAAAAACCCTCAGCGAGAGTTCTTTCTGCCACAAACGAAGAAGGCCAAGTTGCCGCCGCCCAGGGAGAGACTTCGTCAGAAGATCATCACCCTGCGCAAGCAGAACTCGTCGGTGTACGACATCCGGGATGCCCTGGATCAGAGTGGGGAAAAGCTGAGTCCGGCCTCGATCTCGACGATTCTCAAGGAGGAGGGATTCGCTCGTCTCCCGAGACGGCGAGACGACGAACGGCCCGCAACGACTCGACCCAATGCTGCGGACGTGGCCGACGCCGGAAAGCTCGACCTGTCCGAGCGCACGTTCCGAACGAAGGTGGGCGGCCTGTTCCTGTTCCTTCCGTACCTTGCCAAGATCCCTCTCGACAAGATGCTGGCCGATGCCAAGTTCCCAGGCACGAAGATGATGCCGGCCGCACATGCGATTCGCTCACTGCTGGCGATGAAGTTGTTCGGCAGCGCTCGGCACAGCCATGTCATGAGTTACGTCTTCGACGAGGGCTTGGCGCTGTTTGCTGGACTCAACGTGATTCCAAAGCGTTCCTTCCTCACGGAGTACAGCTGCCGCATCCGACCGGTCTGCTACCCACAGATCATGCGGTCTTGGTTCGACACCGTGAAGAAACTTGGCCTGAAGAGAGGCCGCTCCCTCGACCTTGATTTCCACACCATCCCTTTCCATGGCGAAGACGCGCTCGTACAGAAGCACTACATCTCAAAGCGTAGCCGCAAGCAGAAGGGCGTGCTGGCCTTCGTAGCGCAGGATTCCGAGACTCGGGTGTTTTGCTACGCGAACAGTAATTTGCGCAAGGAACAACAGAATGATGAAACCTTGAGATTCGTCGAATTTTGGAAGGAGAGAACCGGTCGGCTGCCGCAGGAGTTGGTGTTTGATTCCAAGTTGACGACCTACGCGAATCTCAACGAGCTGAATAACATGGACATCGATTTCATCACTCTGCGGCGCCGCTCGGACAAGATACTCGAACAACTGCGGCAGACTCCTGGATCAGCCTGGCGGCAGATCCAGCTCAGCAATGTGTCTCGGGCATTCAGAACACCGAAAGTCCTCGAGAGGATGATCCAACTCCGCGACTACGAGGTCCCGATACGTCAACTTGCCATTCGCGATCTTGGCCATGATAAGCCGACTCTTCTTCTCACTAATCAGCTGCGTCGCTCAGCCACGAAGCTGATCGATCGCTACGCACAACGGATGCTCATCGAGAACGGGATCGCGGATGGCATCGACTTTTTCCATATGGATGCGCTCTCCTCAGCGGTCGCGATGAAAGTTAACTGGGACCTCCAGCTCACGCTCATGGCGAGTAGCCTCTACCGGCTCCTTGGGACCGAACTCGGAAAGGAATACACGAATGCGAAGTCTCGGCGCATCTTCCGCGACTTCATAGACGCCACCGCCGTTGTAACGATCGATTCCTCGACCATCACCGTCCAGTTTCAAAAGCGCGCACACAACCCACACCTACTCGAAGCCGGCTTCGATCGGAAGCGAACCCGCGTTCCCTGGCTCGGTGGCCGTCATCTCCAGCTCGTCTTCGGATGATCAACGCGCGACGCTCCAATCCCATGGGGTCAAGCTCGCACCTAACGCCAAACGATGTCCCCGGGGCCGATACAGCTCGATCAGGCGACGGCGCTGACCCTGATGTTAGGTCCGAACGGCTCCGTGGGAATCCAGGCTAGAGAAGCGCAGAAAAGAATGTCCGATGACCCAAAGAAAAAGGAAAACGCAGAGAAGGAGATCGCCTACTTAACCAAGAACAAGGAACGGATGCGATACGCGGAGTTCCGTGCCCAAGGACTCTTCGTAGGTTCCGGAGTGATTGAGGCAGGATGCAAGACCGTCATCGGAACGCGGCTGAAACAATCTGGCATGGAGTGGTCCGTCAGAGGCGCCAATGCCATCACCTCTCTCCGGTGCATCTTTGTTTCCGGTCGTTTTGAGGATTACTGGGAGTCCCGTGTGGCATGATTTACCCCACTTCTATGACGCAGACCCCGATGAAACGAACCTCTACCCCACCAGAGTAGCGAATTCCATTTACGTTCGGAGCAAGATCAATATTAAGCTCGAACTATTTAGTTCAGGAGGGCGTCAACGAACTCTTCGTCGGCGAACGGCATCAGATCGCTCGCGGATTCGCCGACGCCAACGTAGCGGACGGGAAGGCCGAGCTCTTTGGCTATCGCGATCACGACGCCGCCTTTGGCGGTGCCGTCCATTTTCGTGAGGACGATGCCGGTGACGCCGAGCGTGGACTTGAATTGCTGCGCTTGGCTCAGCCCGTTGCTGCCGACGGTGGCATCCATGACGAGGAGCGTCTCGTGAGGCGCATCGGGAACGAGGCGCGCGGTCACGCGCTCGATCTTGGCGAGCTCATCCATCAAAGGACGCTTGGTGTGGAGCCGTCCCGCCGTGTCGATAAAAACTGCATCGACACCCCGACCGAGCGCGACTTGGACGCCTTCGTGAACGACGGAAGCCGGATCCCTACCCGCTGCACCTTCAACGAGGTCGACGCCGATCCGCTCGGCCCAAACGGCGAGCTGTTCTTGCGCCGCCGCCCGGAACGTATCCGCAGCCACCACGAGCGTCGACTCTCCCGACGCTCTGCTCCGCGCGGCGAGCTTGGCCACAGTCGTCGTTTTGCCGACGCCGTTGATGCCGACAATCATCGTGATTCGCGGTGGCGCGCTCGGAACCCGGCCACTAGACGGCACGGCTCGCAGGATCCCGAGAAGCTCCTCTCGCAAAACATCGGCGCGCCAAGCTCCGCCCTCACGCACCGATTTCAGGATCGCGGAGGTCGCCGGCAGCCCGATATCGGCTAGGACGAGTGCCTCTTCGAGAGCGTCCCAATCGGGCGCCTCGCTGCCGCTCCACGCGGCCCCGAGTTTCTCCCGCGTTCGCGAGAGCCCGGCACGAAGCCGTTCTCGAAGGGAAGTATACACGGAATGTCAGTAGCTCAAGGTAGCCGAAAATGCGTAGCACGCAGCCGAATCGAGGAGAGGGACCCTAGGGCGCTTTCATCTCATTCAGACTCTGGAGCGCCAGGTGCCCATAAGCAGATTGACGATCCGACTCGACGACGCGCCGGTAGAACTCGCGCGCCTGCTCCGTCTCGCCCCGGGATTCGTGAATACGCGCCAAATTAAAAAGGCTCTCTCCATCGCCCGCGAAAATCTCGATAGATTTTTCGAATTGCCGACGCGCTCCCTCGACATCCTCCATCGCGAGCAAGACGTTACCGAGGCCGCGATAGGCGAGCGCGAACTCGGCATTCTTTTCTATCGCGCGCTTGAAAAAAGTGAATGCGAGCTCCAAGTTCTCGTCTTCCAAATAGAGATTGCCCAAGTTGTACAGAGCTTTTTCGGGTGTCGGGTAGTACGGGTTTCGCACCGCGCGGCCATAGGCTTCGAAGGCCTTTTCTCTCTCTCCCGTTTCCGTGTAGACCATTCCCATATTGTTGTAGACATCGGTCAAGTCGGGATTGAGTTGGATCGCCACTTTGAACGCTTGAAGGGATTCTTGGAAGTTGCCAATCGCAGCGAGCGCGAGTCCTATGGCGTTGTAGAGGAACGGGTTCTCCCGATCGAGCTTCAACGCGGCGCGATATTCCCGAATGGCTTCCTCGTATCGTTTTTCTTGATGAAGCGTCTTTCCACGATGGAAGACTCGGATCGCGTCTTCGATTTCCTCTTCCGTCTGCGCAGACACCAACGTGGTCATCATCACTCCTACGGTAAGAAGGGCAAAGACCTTCCTTCGCGACATCGAAACCTCCTTGCTGTGAAGGCAATATTGTAGCGCAATTTGCGAATTTCGATACAAAATGTAGTTTGGGAGAACTGTTTGGATAGGGTGGAATTTGAAACGCGTTCTACGTCACACGCGACGAGTCGGTGCTCGGTGGCGCGGCCGAGAACGAGGGGGCGGGGAGACCCGTCGACGCGGGCGCCCGCGCGGGTTTCGGAACGATATTGGCAGGAGAGGTCTTGATGACACTCACGACTTTCATATTCGGGCGCACGAGACCTTGTTCATAGGCGGTGATGAGCGCCTCGACGATGTGCTCTTCGAACTTCTTCCCGATAAAGCTCCTCATACGAGCGAAGACGTAAGTGATTTCCATGGCTTTCTGATACGGCCGGTTCGTCGTCATCGCGTCAAAGGTATCGGCGACGCTCACGATCTTCGCCTGGAGGGGAATCTCGTCGCCTTTGAGCCCGTCCGGATATCCCGAACCGTCGACGTTCTCGTGATGACAGCGGATGCCCGACATCATATGTTCGAGTTGCGGGACGTGTTCCATGATCGCGGCGCCCACCGACGGGTGGGTCTTCATGATCTCGTACTCCTCGTCGGTCAGGGGGCCCGCTTTTCCGAGAATGCTGTCCTGGATTCCGATCTTTCCCACATCGTGCATGAGAGCGGAGACCCTGATGTCTTCCGTTTCGTCTTCCGGCAGCCCGAGAATCTGCGCGATGGTGGCTGAGTAATGCGCGACGCGCTCCGAATGACCGGCGGTATAGGGGTCCTTCGCGTCGATGGCGGCGGCGAGGGAGCTGACGGCGCCGAGAAACATTTGCTTGTTCTCTTCCGCCGCCCTCCGCAGCCGCTCGATGAAGCGCCGGATCTCGAGAATCATGAAGTTGAAGGTCTCGGCAAACTCACCGATCTCGTTGCCGCTCGCGACTTCGATGTTCTGTGAGAAATCTCCCGAAACGAGACGACGCGCGCCTTCGGCCAACTCAGCAATGGGACGAGAAAGCCGTCCGGCGAAGACCACGACGAGAATCCCGCCGAGCACGGCAGCGAGCACAGCGGTAACGATACTGCGGAACATGATGACGTCAACGTTCGAAAAAACCGCTTCTTCTTCCGTTTGAACGATGGCGCCCCAACCAAGGTCCCGCAGAAAGGGGATCGTGGAGTTGCGATCGCCAATCGGTGTATAGGTGCCGAGCATGGCGCGAGATTCGCCGTCTCGGAAGAGCTCGAAGTTCACGGAGCCGCTCGCAAGGCCTCGGGACTCTTGAAAGGCTTGCACGATCGCCGTCTTCGAAACATCGACCACGCCTTCGAAGAGCGTGGCCGCGTCCCAATGGGTGACGAGTTTGCCGGCGCTATCGACCACGTAGACGCTGCGGCGGTCGTTTCCCTTCTGACTCACGATCTCGTAAATGGGTTTCAAGCTAATCGTGGCCGAGACAACACCGACGACTGGAGGTCGCCCTCTCCGGCGCTCGGGGCGCGCACCGGAGAGGACATGATCACGACGGTGTCGAGGAGCGGCTCGAAGATATGGGGCGGCGAGACCCAAGTGCGCCCCTGAAGCGCCTCGACGAGAGACTGCCGGATCGAGCTATCGATGGTGGGGTCGTCGAGGGTGTAGCCCGCAAAGACACCGTTCAGATTGGGGTCGAAGACCGAGATCGACAACACCCGGTCTTCCTCGACGAAGTCGAGCAAGGACTCCGAGTTCACCGAAGCAATCCGTTGACTCACGGCCCGAAGATTGGTCGCGATCTCGAAGGTCTCGGCAATCGCAGCGATTTGATTGTGCATCGACTGCAAATAGAGACGCGACTGTTGCGCGATCGACCGCGTCTGGTCGATCTGCAGAAGTCGCTCGGACGATTCGAGAGCGTCGCGGCTACTCGACATGATCCATGCGGTCGTCAGCACTAACGGCACGAGACCGGCGAGCAACATGAGTGCTATGAGCGAATAGAGAATCTTGCCGCGTCGCTTGATCCTCATTGGGGAAGCCGGCGCCGGCATCGTCCTGTTCTCGCGGGGGGACATCACTCGGCTTTCTCCGACAGCACTTCGTACACCCGCACCGTTTTCTTTTTCCCCGTGAGCGAGACCGTCCCGAGATCGTTGACCTCGAATCTGCCTTCTGTGAGAGTGTGAGTGTGTTCTCCGATTACGATTTGTCCAGCCTTGGCCACCGTCGACTCGATGCGCGAAGCGATATTGACGGTATCGCCGAGTACGGTGAACTCGCGCCGTTTTTCTGAACCGATGGGGCCGGATACAGCGCGCCCGCTATGCATCCCCATGCGCATCTGAATCGGGGCCCCGGAGGCGCGCTCGGCGTTCAGTTCGTGGAGCCTTTGCCTCATCGCGAGCGCGACTTGGACCGCGCGCGCGGCATGGTCGGTTTGAGGATAGGGAGCGCCGAACACAGCCATGATGCAATCCCCGATGAACTTGTCCACCGTACCGTCATGGTCGAAGATCGGCTCCTCCATGCGCGAGAAGTACTCGTTCAAGAGCTTCGCCACCGATTGCGGGCTCATCCTTTCCGCAAGCGGCGTGAACCCGACGATATCCGCGAAGAGAATGGACACCTCGAGCTCCTGAACTTCTTTTTCACCTTCCGACAGGATCCGCGTGGCCACGGCGGGCGAGAAATATTTTTCGAGCCGCGCACGTGCCACTTTCTCTTCTTGAATCTTCTTATTCAAGTTCGCCTGCTGGATTGCGACCGCGGCATAGTTCGAAAGAGCGCTCAGGAGCTCCAAATCGTCGGGCGAGAAGGTCTTGGTCTGCATGGGACTATCCACATGGATGATCCCGATGACCTCGTCTCCTTTCCAAAGAGGCGCGCACATTGCGGAGCGGATGCCGTGAAACCGGATGGAGTCCCCCGTCTTGAAGCGTGGATCGACTTGCGCATCCGAAGTCAAGATCGATACGCGATCCTTGACGACCCGATCGGCGATCGTCTTGCTGATGGTGATTTTCTCGTCGTTGCCATGCCGATGATGCACGACCCGCGGCTTCAAATTGCCATCGGCGTCATACAGCATCAGGAATCCCCGATCCGCCGGGATGTGCTCGAACACGGCGTCCATGACCCGGCGCGGGACTTCCTCGGGCTGGGCGGAGATGAGTGCCTGTGCGAGCTCCGAAAGACTGCGGAGAACGTGGTTGATCTTCGCGAGCTCGTCGCTGGGCTCGTCCGATTCGGGTCTGATCTCTCTCGGTTTCGTCGGGTCCTTGTTCGGTTTCTCCTCGAGAAAAAACTTCGATAGCTCGCCAACGCTTCGAATTACGGTCCCGGCTTCCTCGAGCAGGGGCTTCTCTTCGTCGAGAACCACTTTTTCTTCGAGGGTCTTCCGGAAAAGAACGCGAAACTTGCCGAGAAGAATCTCGTCTCCGTCTTTGAGCGCCGCTTCGGGCACTCGCACGCCATTGACTTGCGTGCCATTCTTGCTCTTCAAGTCGACGACACGGCACTCACCGCCATTCAGGACCACTTCGGCGTGACGGCGCAAAACGCCGAAATCCTTGATGACGACGTCGCAATCGGGGGAGCGACCGAGGACGATCCCCTCGGCGCGGATGGGGACGATCTGTTCGTTCCCCTCCTCTTGATATGCGAGCTCGTACATAAGGGCTTGTGCTAGGATTCTCGTAACTTTTTATTATACTGCCTGATCGCGATTCGTCCCACCGAGACCAAATCGCTCGAGAACATGATAGCGGGCGCCGGACGCGGATAAACGGCTCTCGAACAAGATGACCTCGCGCACCGACATCGCCCCCCACGCGTGCTCCGAGTAGTCCGCGAGCGTCTTTTGAAGCGCGGGTTCACGCCGCTTGAACCGCGCGATCGTGAGATGTGGGTGGAACCTACGCGCATCAGCCTCGAACCCGCTGCTCTGGATCACGCTCTCGACGCTTCGCTGAACCACTAATAATGTATCTCCCACAGGCGCAACGCGAATGAAGAGCACTCGAGGCTTTTCTACCCGCGGGAAACACCCTAGCCCCGAGAACGCTAGCTCGATGGCGGCTTCGCGGCGAATCGGCTCGCGGAGGTTTACGCGAAGGGAGTCGGCCCGCTCGGGAGGCGTCTCCCCGACAAAACGCAGGGTGAGATGTAAGTTCGCCGCCGGCACCCATCGCGCGCAGCGCAGCCGAGCACGCAGCGCATCCTGCAACCCGCTTGCCCGGGCGCGGAGCTCGTTGGAAAGCTCTATGCCCAAGAAAATCCTCATGCGCTCACACGTCGGGGTTTAGTGCTCGAGTAGCTCGAGGCGGACGAGATTCAACGCGGCCTGCGAAGTCCAACGCTTTACTTGGCGACGCGTGCCTGGGAACTGGTATTTCTCGACGCGTAGCCCGTGGCTGCTTGCGAGACCGATATAGACGAGCCCGACCGGCTTGGTCTCGCTCGCCCCCGAAGGGCCGGCGATGCCGGTCGCCGCTACAGCGAGGTCCGCTCCGGTGCGCGCGCGCGCGCCGACCGCCATGGCGCGGGCAACCTCTTCGCTTACCGCGCCGACGCTCTCGAAGAGCAGAGCGGGGACCTCGAGCACCGAGGTTTTTGCTTCGTTGCTATACGTCACGAAGGCTTCGTCAAAATAGGCGCTCGCGCCAGGGATATCGGTAAGGCGGGAAGCGATGAGACCACCCGTGAGCGACTCGGCGACGGCGATGCGCTTTTTTTGCGAGACGAGAAGCTGCCCAACGACTTCCTCGAGCTCCTCTTCGCACTCACTGAAAAGGTGATCGCCGAGAAGCGCGCGCAGCTCGGCGACGAGCACGTCGTTCACCGCCACCGCTTCGCCCGCATTCGTGCCTGTCGCCGTTAGCCGAAGCTCGACTTGCCCGGCGGAGGCAAGAATCGTCGTAGCTGGGTTCTTGTAGCGCAAATAGGTCTCGCAGACCCTTTGCTCCACAGCGGACTCCGCGAGGCCAGTCACCCAAAGCTTCCGAACGTCATAAACCACGTCGCCGGCCTGTTGGCTGAGCCGCGGCTCGACTTCCGCTTCGAACATAGGCCTGAGCTCCGCCGGTGGCCCGGGCAAGAGAACGACGGCCTTGTCATCATCCACCCGCATCCACAGACCCGGCGCCGTACCGCGACGATTCGGGAGCAAGTCCGCGCCTATTGGAACCATCGCTTGCTTTCGATTCACCCCGGGCATGACGATACCGCGTCGATCGAACCTCTTCTGTATGCGCTCGAGCCAGTCCGCGTCGAGCTCCATCTCGCGTGACAGCGCGCGCGCGGCCGCGTCGCGGGTCACATCGTCGGCAGTCGGCCCGAGCCCACCGGTCAAGAACACGACATCGGCGCCCAAGAGGGCGCGGCGCAGAAAGGCTTCGATGGCGGATGCGTCATCGCTGACAACAGCGCGAAACACGACCGGTATCCCCAACTTGGCGAGCTCGTCCGTCAAGAATACGGAGTTCGTTTCGGCTCGCCCAGGCGCCAAGAGCTCGTCGCCGACGGCCAGGATCGCGGCTTTCATCTAACTGGAGTCATACTACACTTCGGGTCCCGGCTTTGCGGTAGGGGCGGGAGCGACGCGCACCGTCCGCACGTTCGAGACTTTGACGAGCCCCGGCGGCGCCCCTTTTATCTTGCGGACATTCTGGCGCTCCGTGACCATCACGTCGACATAGGCGTCGTCGCGCGCTTTGCTGAAATAGGCCGCAAGAGCCGCCGCCGCCATAACATCCTCGTCGCTCGCCTCTCGAGCAACAGCAAGCCTCAATACGACGTGCGAGCCCGCTACGCCGTTCGCGTGGAGCCACAAGTCATGAGGCTTCGCCAAACGAAACGTAACGTCCTCGTTCGAGCGCGCGGAACGGCCCACGAGGATGACCGAGCCACGGGCGGAGCGGAACTTTCGGGGCGGGAGCTTCTGCGCACGCTTGTTTTGACGCGGCGCCTCCCGCGGTCTCTTGAGCACGCCTTGCTCGACGAGCTCGTCCTCGAGCGCAAGAAGCTCGTCGAGCTCGGTCGCGTCGGCGAGACTCATTGACAGGCCTTCGCTGTAACCGATATCTCGCTCATTCGTCTCGAGACGTGTTTTGAGCTCGAGGCGGGTACGCTCCGATTTGCGCGAGCGCTTGAACAACCGTTCCGCATTCGCAGGGAGATCGAATCGCGGATCGATGGTTATCTCGATCAGCTTCCCCTCGGGGTCGTAAGGATCGGGAAGGCGCACCTTGCCGTCGCCTGCACGTTCGATGCGACCGAGCCCCGCGAGAATGCGCTCGCCATCACGGCGAAGGAGGAGCGCATCCTGAAGGCTCTCCCGCTGACGACGAAGCTTGACCTCGAGCCCTTGCAGAGCTTTCAGGCGGCGGCCGAGGGCAGCGGCGATGCGCCTGCGTGCGGCGCCGATGCGCTCGCTATCGACGTTCATGCCAGCGCAGACCACCATCGCTTCATTAAAGCTCGACATGGGCCTAGCGTCGTAGCCGGAGACGTGCTCGAGCTCGATCGGCGACAGCAGCACGATAGGGCCAGGGACGTCGAATGGTTTGGGCTTCGTATACGCGTGAGCGCGCCGGCGGCCGAGTCGCGCCGATACGGTCTCGAAGGCCATCCGCGCACTCGCTCCACGGCTCATCAAGCCGCGCAACTCTTTCACGAGAAGGGGCGTCCATCCCGTCGCGTAGAGAAGCTCACCAAGGCTCTCTCCTGCAAGACGACGCTCGAACACGGCGCCGTCCTCGACCAGGGCCGAGGCGTGAGGCGGAGGAACCAAAGGTTCGAAACGCTCGCCGATCGAGAGTCGGCGACCTTTGGCGGGGAAACACTCGACGACGGTGACGCTCTGTTCGTCGACGATGTATACGCTCCCGCGATTCGCAACGATTTCAAATGTCAACAGATAGGTCTTTTTCTTGCCGCTCAGCCGCGTTTTCTCGAGAGTCAGCGTAACTACGCGATCGAGCGTCGACATCTCGAGCGACGTGATAACGGAGGGCGCCACGAGCTTCGTCAACTTTCGGCTTCGGGGCGAGCTCGATGCTTCTGCGCCGCCCTCACCTAGGAAGAGACCGGGGAGGGCTGGCCCGGTGTGGAACACGAACTCTCGCGCTGAGGGAGAGCTCAGCGACAGAAAAAACACACGCCCCGAAGCGTCAACGGAGGCGGAGCGCACACGACGACCGCGTATAGCCGGTTCGATCTCGTGTACGAGGTTGGTGAGAAAAAGACGATCCACGACGCTCGCGGGCCCTCAGGGGGCGCGCTCGTTCATCGGTTCAGCCGCGGACGACTTTCGTACCCGCGATGCGATCGTGCCAACCGCGTCTCTCGATGTCGGTCCACAAGCCAAAGAACCCGGCGCCAAGCGGCAGCACGGACACGACCATCCCCGCGAGTCGCGTGGAGGCTCGGCGAAAACCGAGCGGTCCATCAGCGGTCGTCACGACGCGCCCACCTGTGAGCAATTTCCCTAAAGTCTGCCCCGAAAGGCTCCAAAAAAATAGAAAGTAGCTCGCGGCAAGAACCAGCCCAACCAGGCTCATCGAAATAACCGCGGACGTCGGCAGCGCGCCGAGACGTTGCGCGACGAGATGCGTCGTCAAGTAAAAGAGCGTGAACTGAATGAGCAAGACGAATGCCAGATCGATGAGGCCCGAGAGCACGCGCTCGCCAGGGCTCGCCAGGCCGAAAGCCATGAACGGTTCGCTTCTCGCCGCGCCCTCGGGCGACTCGAAAGGAGGAAGGTCGTGGTCGAGCTCGAGCGCCACGCTCCTCTCGCTGAGCGGATCGAACGCCGCCGTGCTCGGGTCCATTTCCGGCATTCTCGACGTCTTCGGGATGACTTCGATTCTTGGATCGGGCTCGCGGGAGAGATCTGGCATCGCGGCCGCCGTCGCTCGGTGGGCGATGCTGACTTCGCCGACGGCGCGGCGCGGGGTCTTCTTTAGCCGCGCCTCGACACGAGCGCGGATCTCAGCGCGCCGCTCGCGGATGACTCGACTCTCTTCGTCCTCATCAGACATATCGGGAAAGATCGACAACTGCCGCGCTTCCGCGTCGTGGCGTGACTGCTCCCGGCGCCTTTTTTCCTTGTGGCGCTCGACCGTCTCACGCACCTGCTGGCGCCAGTCGACTTCTTCCCTACCGTGGCGAACGCGCGCCCCGCAGGCCGAACAAAGGACCATGACGGTCTCGAGCTCGGTACCACAACTCTCGCACAACAACGCACTCACCTCACTTTGTTGGGTTCGTTCGTTCCAAGCTCCGACACGTCTCGCAAGAGCCGTTCTTCGATCCTCAAGATCAGGCCGCGCGCGCTCTCGGCGACCACGGAGTCCCGCTCGACGAGGCTGAGCTCATCGAGCGCGTCCCGATAGCGGCCCTTCGCGAAAAGGCGGGCTCCGTTGAAATAGTAAAGCTCCGACCTCGCGGGAAGAGGCACGGCCGCTCGCTCCGAGACGGTGCGGGAGAGCGTTTCATTGGCGCGGAACGCTCCGTCACTCACGATGGAATCCCAGTTGAGATGCAAGTAGAGCGCACCGGACGCGAAGACGAGTATCGCAGCGAGAACGAAGCTGGCCATCTTGAGCGGCGAAGCATGGGCCATGCGCGCACCACGACGCGGGGAAGAATGCGAGACACGCAGCAATAGACCGCACTTGGTCGACGGCGTGGGCGCGCGCGCTGGGACAGCGGCCGAAGCAGTGCCGAGAGATGTTTCACTCCGGCGCCCCGCCTCACTCCGGCGCGCGGCCGCATGGATCCGTCCCGCGAGCTGGTGGCCCTCGTGGTTACGCGGGTCGAGCGAAAGCACGCTCTTTACCTTCGCCGCGGCTTGCTCGCGCTCTCCGCGCTCGAGAAGATCGCTCGCGGCCGCAAGCTCCATATCGAGGAGCCGATGCTGCTCGGCAACCGCCTTCTTGCCACGCTCGATAGCTTGGCGTGCTTCCACGTGACCACGCTCGAGAAACAAGATCCGCGTCCATACGTGAATGGCCTGAGAGAACATCCCGACCGCAAAGAGCTCCTTGCCTCGACGCATTAGCGCGTCGCTCTTCAACGATTCCCCAGACGAGTTGGGTGAGGTGCCAGACGAGCTAGGTAAGGAGACGGCTTCGGCGCTAGCTTCGCCCTTCTTCTCTATATCTTTCTCCAAATCGCAGCCTGGCCGAGTTTACTCGAACGCGTCCTACAGAAATATACTTCTTATTTACGGGCAAAGCTAGTCGGGCGTCGGCGATGCGACGCCGCCACCGGCTACCCGCTACCGGCTTCCGTCGCTCAACGCTGCGAATGGTCCCCGATATGCGTGGTAGCCGGTAGCCGCCAGCAGACCACGGACCGCAGATCACTTGATGGAATACGCCTTCATCTTCCGATAAAGGTGCGAGCGCTCGATACCAAGCGCCCCAGCCGTTTTGGTAACGTTATCGTTGTTCTCGCGAAGCTTGCGGACGATGAACTGCCTTTCGAAGGCTTCGCGAGCGCTCGCGAGAGACGAAAAGTCTCCGAGCGCTTCGAAAGGCTCGTCGCCACCGCGGGTGAGCGCAAGAGGCAAATTCGAAACTTCGATGACGTCCCGGCTCACCATGATGACGAGCCGCTCGATGACGTTTTTGAGCTCGCGCACATTGCCGGGCCACCTATAGGCCACGAGCCGTTTCAGTGCCTGCGCGGTCGGCTCTTTCGTCTGCTTCCCGTACTCGGCGCAGAACCCCGCAATGAAATGCGTCACGAGCGTGGGGATATCTTCGCGACGCTCGCGCAATGGCGGCATATGGAACGGGATCACGTTCAACCGGAAGTAGAGATCCTCTCTGAAGTTTCCGGCGCGGATCTCTTCTTCGAGCACTTTGTTCGTCGCGGCGATCACCCGGCAATCCACGCCAATGGATTCGGTGCTGCCAACCGCCTGGAATTTCTGCTCCTGGAGCACGCGCAACACTTTGGCTTGAGTCTTGACGCTCATATCGGCCACTTCATCGAGGAACAGGGTGCCGCCATCCGCGGCTTCGAACTTCCCTATCTTGTCTGATACAGCGCCGGTAAAAGCACCCTTCACGTGGCCGAAGAGCTCGCTTTCGATGAGCTCTTCGGGGATAGCCGCGCAATTGACCTCCACGAAGCTCGCCTTACTTCGAAGCGATTGGCTATGGACCAAGCGCGCTACCACCTCTTTGCCTGTTCCATTCTCTCCGAAGATCAGCACCCTGCCATTGGTGGGCGCAGCGATACCGATTTGCTTTTTGAGCTCCCTCATGACGGGGCTCGACCCTATCAAAACATGACGCGCTTCGACGCGCTCGCGCAGAGCGCGGTTCTCCTGCTGGAGCCGCCCGTGACGAAGTGCGTTCTGGACAGCGATGACCGTCTTGTCTAGCGAAAGCGGCTTCTCCACGAAATTGTAAGCCCCGAGCTGAATCGCTTTGACCGCGCTCTCGATGGTGGCGTGGCCCGAGATCATGATAACCGGCATTTCGAGCTCGTCGTCGATCATCCTTTCGAGCGCCTGCATCCCATCCATTTTGGGGAGCCAGATGTCGAGAAGCACGAGATCGTATTGACCGCCGGAGAGCCGGGCCAAGGCGGCCTCGGCGGAGGAGTCGGTATCGACGCGATAGCCTTCGTCCTCGAGAATGCCTTGAAGCGACGAGCGCACTCCAGCCTCGTCATCCACCACGAGAATTCGTTCCTTGGACATGAGAAGCACTCGGTCCCGTCGCGAGTCGTCAAGACTTGCCGGTGATGGAGGCCTCCTCGACATCCTGATGCGGCGGCTCGGGCGCCACCTCTACCGGAAGCTCGATCACGAAGCGTGCACCTTTCGGAAGGTTCTTCTCGACGCGCACGTGACCGCGGTGCTCAGCGACGATGCGCTTCACGATGGCGAGCCCGAGACCGCTCCCGCGCCGCTTCGTCGAGTAGTAGGGCAAAAAGAGCTTGTCTTGCTCCTCGGGCGGGACCCCTGGCCCGTTATCCGCGATCTCGACACTCGCCATCATGCGCTCGGGATCATAGCTGGTCTCGATGACGATCTCGCCTTCCTCGCCATTCGCCTCCACTGCGTTGTCGATGATGTTGATGAACACGCGGCGGATGAGCTCGGCATCGACGAGAACCCTCGGTAGGTCATCGGCGAAACGCTTGGTGATGACAAGATCGGCAAAAAGCCCGTCATAGAGATCGAGCGTTCCCCTGAGAAGCGCTGTGAGCGCGTGGGGCTCCGGCGCGACAGTGGGCATGCGGGCGAATTGGGAAAACTCATCGACGAGTGTCTTGAGCGAGTCCACTTCTTCGATGATCGTGCCCGTCCCCTCTTCCAGGATGCGGCCGAGATCGGTTGAGCGTGAGCGAAAGTGTTTGCGTATGCGTTGAGCGGATAGCTGGATCGGCGTGAGCGGATTCTTGATCTCGTGCGCGAGACGCTGGGCAACTTCTCGCCACGCGGCGACTTTCTGGGCACGCAGCAACTGGGTGAGGTCGTCGAGGACGAGAAGAAGCCCGGAAGGCACATCTTCCGAACGGCTCAGCGCCGTGATGTAGACGGAAAGGTGAAGCTCGCGTCCCTGGACGGAGACATCGAACTCTTCTTCGATTGGCGTCCGGAGCTCTATTGCAGAAACCTCATCGAGCAGGACCCGTAGTGCAGAATGCTCGTCGTCTCCAAACACGTCCCGATAGTGGCGACCTTCGAGCTCTTCATCGAGGTGCAACATGCGGATCGCCGATTCGTTCAGCCGCGTCACAAAGCCATCACGATCGAGCGAAATGATCCCGGTCGTGATGTTACCGAGCACGGTTTCCATGTACGCCCGGCGCCGGTCGAGCTCGCGATTCTTGACGTCGAGATCACGACGCGAGGACTCCAAATTATCCTTGCTCGATTTGAGCTGTGCCGTCATGCGATTGAAGGATTCCATCAGAAGCCCGAGCTCGTCGAGAGCCGCGCCCGATACAGGATGATCCAAATCGCCGGCCATCACTCTTTCCGTCGCCTCGACGAGCTGTCCGACCGGGCCCGTGATCCGCTTCGCAAGGTAGAGTCCTATCCAGGTGGACGACAACAAAAGAAGAAGGGAGACCATCACGAAAAAGGAGAGATACAAATCCTGAATCGGCTCCTTCTGCGCCTCTGCCTGCTGGTAGGCGTTGGCCTGGCGGTTGACCATCTCGAGCGTCGTCGAAAGGTTCTTGGGGATGAAGAACGACACGACCACCGCCCCTTCGACATCCCGCATCCCGCTTCGAAAGATCGGCGAGACGTATTGGACGAGCGTGCCGTCCCCGAGGGAATCCTGGCGCAAAGTTTCTTCGCCGCGGAGGCCGGTCTCGGCAAGACGGATCGTGGAGTCCGGGTTGTATTGAGGAAGACCGGGGCGGGCGGACGTCCAAAGCGGCCCATCGACCGACAGAACCGTGATCATGTCGAGACGGTAGCGATTGAGACGATCGTTCATCGTACGGCTCAGACGAGATAGGCGCGCGGGCGTCAAGAGCCTCGACTCTCCGATCTCACCCGAGAGACTGCGCGCATAGAACGTCGCATGGTCCTGCTTTTCCTGAAAGTAGTGCTCCACGACATCCTGCGCGCCCAGGAGCACCTCTTCGACGGGATGAGAGAACCATCTTTCCACCGAGGCTGCGATCAGGCGACTTCCCACGAGGACGATGAGGGCCGAAGGCAAGAGGGCAAAGCTGATAAAGACGATGACCAACTTGGTCTTGAACTTGGCCCCGCGCGCCGAGCGCTTTCTCTCCAGAAACAACTTGATGAGATTCCGGCCGAGGACGAAGGTGAGGACCAACAAGAGCGCCCATATGACGAGGGTAAACCCGAACAAAAAGACCCGCGCCATGTAGTCGGGCTTGAAAGACTCCGCTTTACCGATGAGATAGGTGCTGACGAGCGTGACGCCGAGCAGCAAGAGCACTGCGGGCGCGACAAAACGGACCCCGTCTTTGGCCTCCTTTCGCTCGTGCGAACGCATCGATTCTCGCGCCATCATCGATCTATGGCAGATAGGTGAAATGGGCCTCGCGCCAATCGGCGCCGCTGTCCCAAGGAATGAGCAGCAGCAAGTTGCGGTCCTTCATGATCCCATTGACACGAAGATAGTATTCCTCGTTCGGGACCATGAGGGCAGTGTCGAAGAGAAGCAGAGATTCGATCGTCGTCATGAAACGCCTCATGGACGAGACATCCGCCACCACGTCGGTAGCATCGATCTCACCGTCAATCTCTCGGGTGAGGCTGTACCGTTTCGTCAGGTTGTCATAGGCGACGGTCGTCCGGATTTGCCGCGCCAAGAGCTTCTTGTCGAGCCAGAGGCCTCGAACCCGCTTCAATTCTACATTGTAGCGAAACGTGACTTCGAGCCCGGTCTCGATCGCATGGGCGAGCTCCTCGTCGAAGGCGTTCTCGACGCGAAAGCTGACCACGACGCCCTCGGCGCGGACGATGGGGATGAGGTCCTTGATCTCGGCGCCGCCGGCCGAAAGGGCTACCAACAGCGCCAGTACCGACCCTCCGGTCGCGCGGGAGACTCGATTGGTCATTCGATCGGATCGTGCCGGTCCAGCAGGGCTCGGATGGTGTCGACGAACTCGTTGGCGTCCTTGAACTCCCTATACACAGAAGCGAAGCGCACATAGGCAACTTGGTCGAGTCGCTTCAACTCGGACATTACGAACTCGCCTATGTTCGTCGCGGAGACTTCCTTGTCCGACGAATCGTGGAGTTGATGCTCGACCTGATCCACGATGGCCTCGAGACGCGTGAGCGGCACCGCTCTTTTCTCGCACGCTTTGACCAGCCCGTTCATCAGCTTCTCACGATCGAAACGCTCGCGGCTGCCGTCCTTTTTGACGACGCGGTAGTCGATGCGATCGATACGCTCATAACTGGTGAAGCGTCTCCCGCATTTCAGGCATTGCCTTCGACGCCGGATCGCCTCACCTTCTCTGCTTTCCCTCGAATCGACAACTTTGTCCGCCGAATGACCACAGAAGGGACACTTCACAATTCGCTTCGCCTCCTTAGAGCCCTTGCCGGGACCCTTAGCTTTGTTCCAAGTCCTTCGATGAACTCGTAATCTTCTCGACTTCGCGAAAGCTCAGATCCGCCCTCGCAAAAAATAGAACGCCCAGAAACGTAACGGGCAGAAAGGCAATCGCATGATTCAGGATAGCCACGGCCTTGGCCAGGCTCGCTTCGGTCCCGAAAAGAGTGGTGAGCGCGAGCTCAGCCATCACATGATAGCCACCGACCGCACCCGGTGTCGGGACCGCCACACCCACGGTCAGAAACCCTATCACGAGAAACGTGTCGCCGAAGGGGAATTCCACCCCGAGGGCTCGCGCCCCGAGCCAAAAGGCGACCGCGATATTCATCCATAAGAGAATGGACATCACCGCCGCCAAAAATAGCCGCCGCCCGTCGACGAGCACCGCGAGCCCGTCGGCAAAGGTCTCAGCAAAACCGGACGCCGCCATCTCGAGCTTCGCCGGCAGGATGCGGAAAAGCTTCTTGATCCATGGCAAGACCTGCTCTGGGCAGCGCGCAAGCACGAAGAGAATTCCGAGCGCAATCACCGATGCCGCGAGACCAAGAGCTCCGCCGAGCTCGAGACGCCGCAGCGCAGAACCGCTCGCGACCTCAGGCGGCGACGCGAGTAGCCAAAATCCGATCAATAGGACGACCGTCACCAAATCCAGGACACGTTCCAGCAAAATCGTCGCGAAGGCGCTCGAAGCAGAAAAGCCCTCGCGGCGCGCGAGCAGATATGGCCGCGCGATCTCGCCGAGCCTCGCCGCGAGGAAGTTGAGCATGAAGCCGATGACCGTCGTTGTGAAACAGTTCCAGAGCCCCGCTTTTCCAAGCGGTGCGAGCAAGAGTTGCCAACGGGCGGCCCGCAGCAAATAGGTCACGAGGACTGCGCCGAGAGCCGAGCCCAGAATCCACAGGTTCGCGCCGGCGAGACTCAATCGAATGGCGGAGAGGTCCGAGCCGCGGAAGAACAGCCACAGCAAGCCGGCCGCAAGCAGAAGCAACGAGCCCGTCCGTAAGGAGCGCGACTTCAACTTCGATCGGATGGACACTATTAGTTTGCAGGAAGCCTTCGGATTCGATCCGCCACTAAGGGGAGGCGAGATTTACTAGAATAGGGCCCGAAAGTCAAACATCGCCAGCACTTAGCGCTGGAGACCGAAAGCCGGCGAGACTTTCGACTCTCAGATGCGATCACCATCGGGTCGAGGAATCTGCCACGGAGGACTTTCGTTTCGACTCCGGCGCCATCACCCGGATCGAAGTGCGTATTGATGATGGCCGGATTGCCGTCGAGCCTTCGGATGCGATCGAGCTCATAGAGGTCAACTTTCACAACCGCGCTCGCGCCGCCGACCGAGATGGAGCACGCTCGCTGCTCGACGCTATCCGGGTCGAGGCGGTCGAGGATGGCGACACGCTGCGCGTTCGCGCGCGCGTGCCCGGTGCCAGTATTGTGTCTTTCGGCGGCGATAGCCGTACCCACCGTACCGATGTTACGCTGCGCATCCCGGAAGGCATGGCCTTGGACCTCCAGACCCGCGATGGCCGCATCCAGCTCGAGCGGATCTCCGGAGACATCAAGGCCGAGACCGGCGACGGACGGATACGGCTCGATACGGTAAAGGGGACGCTCAAATTGAGAACGGGTGATGGATCCGTCATCGGCACCGAGCTCACGGGCGCCGTCGATGCGGCTTCGGGTGATGGCCGCATCCAGCTCGAAGGAAGCTTCGACGCGTTGCGCGCCGTCACGGGCGACGGGAGCATTCGCATCACGAGCCGCGGCGCTCGCAAGCTGACAAAGGACTGGAATATCCGCACATCCGATGGGTCGATCGAGCTCACGCTGCCCGCATCCATATCCGCGCGCATCGAAGCGACCTCGGCCGATGGCCGCATCGTCAACGACCTAACGACCTTTGAAGGAAACGAGCGCAACGGCCGTGCCAAGGGAACCCTCGGCAAGGGCGGCCCACTCATTCTGGTAACAACGATGGACGGGAGAATAACGCTGAAAGAATCGTGATCAGCGTTCCGCATTCAGCATTCAGGATTCAGGATACTCTCAGGCCTCCGGCTTGAGAGCCGAATTTCCAAGTCCTGAGAGTTCCTGGCTGCTGAATGCTGCATGCTGAATGCTGTAAAAGCTTGACTGCCCCTCCTTCCTTCCCTACAATACGCCCCTTCTCGGAAACACATCCAGGTCGACGTTTCGCTATGAGACGCGATGCATGAATTAACGGACAACTCATCGGAGAAGGGGTCGCTTTCACCGTGACGGGAAACGTACTCATCGAGTCGTCACTGGACGACATAACGCTTCGCTCTCGCGGAAAGATTCGCGACATTTACGAGATCGGCGAACATCTTCTCCTCGTCACGACCGATCGGGTCTCGGCATTCGACGTCGTGCTGCCTAACGGCATTCCGGACAAAGGCAGCGTTCTCAACCAGCTCTCGCTCTTTTGGTTCGAAAAGAGTCAGGATCTCGTCCCGAACCACGTGGTTACCGGTGAGGTGGACGCCTACCCCGCCGAGTTGCAGCCGTTTCGAGACCAGCTCGCGCGGCGATCGATGCTGGTCAAGAAACTTGAGCCGGTTCCGTTCGAGTGCGTCGTTCGCGGCTACCTCTACGGCTCAGGGTGGAAGGAATACAAGAATACCGGGAGTGTGTGCGGCATCGAGCTGCCTTCGGACATGCAGCAGGCCGATCCCTTCGACGAGCCTCTGTTCACCCCGTCGACGAAAGCCGAGACGGGGCACGATATCAACGTCAGTGAAGACGTCATGGCGGATGCGCTCGGGCGCGAGCTCACGGACAAGCTCAAGAAAATTTCTCTCGACCTCTACCGACTCGGCCAGCGCGAGGCGGAGAGAAAAGACATCATCATCGCCGACACCAAGTTCGAGTTCGGGCGCGAGCCCGAAAACGGAGAGGTTTATCTCATTGACGAGGTTCTGACGCCGGACTCATCGCGTTTCTGGCCGCGGGAGGAATACGCCCCTGGTCGCGAGCAGCCGAGCTTCGACAAGCAGTTCGTCCGGGAATATCTGGAAACGCTCGATTGGAACAAGAACCCCCCCGGGCCACAGCTTCCAAGAGAGGTCGTTGACGGCACGCGTGAGCGCTACCTTCGCGCCTATCGATCGTTCACCGGTCGGAGCGACCTGTAGATTCGGGCCGAACCCATGGGCGCGCGCAAATATGTTGGTCAAGCATCGATGAAACAACGGCTCGAAGATCTCGTCGAAGAGATGATCAAAGGCGGGATCCGCTTTCCCGAAGCTAAACGCGAGTTCGAAAAGCGGTTTCTGTCACGCGTGATGGAACAAGAGAACGGCAATCTCTCACGGGCTGCCCGAACGCTCCATATTCACCGCAACACTCTGAGCAAGAAACTTCAGGAATTGAAGCTCGGACCCCGCCCCAGATAGCGTTTTAGCGTTTTCCATGTCTTGACAAGCCCATACGGCGATGGCTATATTGTTGAGTTTGGCAGCCATCAACTGTTTTCTTTGGAAAGGAGCTTTGTGTCATGAATGTTCGGCCACTGCACGACAGAATTCTCGTGCAACGTCTCGAGGACAAACAGGAAAAGTCCGAGGGAGGCATCATCATACCCGACAGCGCGAAGGAAAAGCCGCAGCGCGGCAAGGTCACGGCCGTCGGGAACGGAAAGACTCTCGACGACGGGACGAAGGTCGCGCTCGAGATCAAGAAGGGCGACAAGGTGCTCTTCGGAAAATATGCAGGAACGGAAGTCAAGATCGAAGGCGACGAATATTTGATCTTGCGCGAGGATGACGTCCTCGCGGTCATCGGAAAATAGCGTCGGGGCCCGCCGTCGCGTTGAGCGAGGGCGGGCACTCGATGCTTTTCGACCGGCGCACAGCCTAGTGCTCGAACCCGCTAATCCTGCCGGCGGAACGTTCCGGGTTCTTTTCGGCGCTGGCTGCGTTGCTGCATAGTTTGCAGTTCGGCCTACGGCTTAGCCGCCCGCTCGACAGGCTCGCTGCGGAAAGCGGCGCGGAATATCTAGATATGAAGTCGTCGGAGCGCCTTGCCAGCACCAAAAAATGACCTCGGAACCTCCGGCCGACAGGAGTAGCGGGTTCAAGCGCTAGGCTCTAACCAGTCAGAATCGCGAATTCAATTTTGGAGCGCTGCGGCCATCATCGACGGCCGCCGCCACCGCCACCACCCGAGGGCCGACGCCGTCTCGACCCGCCGCCATCGTCGCGGTCGCGCCGCGGCCGAGGCTCTTGTGGTGGCTCGGGCGGAAGTCCGGCCTGCTCGCGAATGACGGCCTTGCGCGAGAGCTTGACTTTTCCTTGAGGGTCGATGTTGATGACTTTCACGAGAATCTGGTCGCCTTCGGAAAACTCGTCCTGCACGTCTTTCACTCGGTAATCAGCGACTTCCGAAATGTGAACGAGGCCGTCCGTACCGGGGATGATCTCGACGAAAGCGCCGAAATCGACGAGTCGCTGAACTTTCCCCAGATAGGTCTTTCCGACCTCGGGCACCGCCGTGAGCTCTTCGATGATTTGAATCGCCTTTTTCGCCGACTCGCTATCGGAAGACGCGATCGACACGGTGCCATTGTCCTCGACATCGATCTTCACCCCGGTGCGCTCGATGATGCTGCGGATCATCTTGCCTCCAGGACCAATGACGTCGCGGATCTTGTCGGTCGGGATCTGAATGGTGAAGATACGGGGCGCGAAGGTCGAAATCTCCTCGCGAGGCGCTGGAAGCGCGCTCGCCATCTTCTCGAGGATGAGCATACGCGCTTGACGCGCCTGCTCAAGGGCTTCCGCCATCAACTCACGAGTGAGCCCCGTGATCTTGATGTCCATCTGAAGTGCAGTAATGCCGTTCGCCGTACCGGCTACTTTGAAGTCCATGTCTCCATAGTGATCTTCAGCGCCAGCGATGTCGGTCAGGATAGCGTAGTTGTCGCCTTCTTTGACGAGTCCCATGGCGATACCCGCAATGGGCGCTTTGAGCGGAACACCCGCATCCATCAGCGCCAGACAACCTCCGGTCACCGAGGCCATCGAGGACGACCCATTGGATTCGAGAATATCCGACACGATGCGGATCGTATAAGGAAAATCGGTAGTGGATGGGATGACAGGAACGAGAGCACGCTCCGCGAGGGCGCCATGTCCAATCTCGCGCCGCCCAGGACCTCGCAAAAAACGGGCTTCCCCGACCGAGAATGGCGGGAAATTGTAGTGAAGCATGAATCGCTTTTCAAAATCGCCTTCGAGAAAGTCCATCCTCTGGGAGTCGTCGGACGTTCCGAGCGTTACGGTCACGAGGGCTTGGGTCTCACCTCTCGTGAAGACCGACGAGCCATGCGTTCTCGGGAGCACGCCCACTTCGCACGTGATCTCGCGAACCGCATCAAAAGCCCGTCCGTCGAGACGTTGCCGACGCTCGAGCACTTCCCGCCGGAGTGCCTTTTCCTGCAGCCCTTTGAAGATACCAGAGATCCCCGCGAGCACTTCCGGCTCACGATCGGCAAACTCTTCCACAAGAGCAGCCTTCACGTCGTCGACAGCGCGGTCCGCAGCCTGCTTCCCGCTCGTGCGCATCGCGTCTTGAAGCTTCGAAAAAACTTTTTCCTCGACTTCCTTCTCGAGCGCTTCGTCGCGCTCTATCGGTGCGACCGCTGTTTTGACCGGCGCGACCAACTCGAAGAGCTCTTCTTGCATCGCGACGAGCTTCTGAATGGCCTCGTGCGCGAATGCCAGAGCATCCACCATGTCTGCCTCGGACACATCGTTCGCCGCGGCCTCGACCATGACGATTGCGTCCTTGGAGCCGGCCACGGTCAAATCCAGGTCGCTCCCCTTTACCTGCTCGAAGGTAGGGTTGACGACGAACTGGCCGTCGACGCGCCCGACGCGGACGCCAGCGATGGGGGTGTGAAACGGGATGTCCGAGCAATAGAGCGCGGCGGAAGCACCTGTCAACGCCAAGACGTCGGAATCATTTTCTTTGTCAGTGGATAGCACGAGACTGATCACTTGGGTCTCGCTGCGCCAACCATCCGGGAACAAAGGACGCAGCGGCCGATCGATGAGGCGGCAAGTCAGAATCTCCTTCTCGTTCGGCCGCCCTTCGCGTTTGAAGAAGCCGCCGGGGATCTTTCCCGCGGCATAGAAGCTCTCGCGATAGTCGACGGTAAGGGGTAGAAAGTCGATGCCTTCGCGCGGCTTTTTGGCGGCACAGGCGGTGACCAGCACCACGGTGTCGCCGAGTCGAACGACGGCAGTGCCATTGGCCTGTTTGGCGAGCTTGCCCATTTCGATGGACAGCGTGCGGCCACCAATCTCAACTTCTTTACGATGAATCATGTTATTTTCCTCTCATACTCACAGGAGGAGCCCGCAAGATAGCGACGTGCGATCATCGCACCGTCATCGAACGCGTGTGAGAGCACACCTTTGGGGCCGTGCCTCTAACCAAGGTAGGTCTCGTTCAGTTGATCGGGACCGGAGGACCGAGAACGTATCGGATAGACGATCACCAGCAGGCGCAGGCGTGCAGGGGCAAGCCCGAAAGCAGACGACACCACGTGGCAGAAACGCCAGGTGATAAATCCATGTTATTTACGGATTCCAAGCCGCTGGATGACGCCTTGATAGCGGCTAATGTCTTTCTTTTTGAGGTAGTCCAACAGACGGCGTCTCTGGCCGACCATTTTGAGGAGGCCGCGACGCGAATGATGGTCTTTGCTGTGGGTCTTGAAGTGCTCCGTGAGGTAGGTAATGCGCTCGCTCAAAATCGCAATTTGCACCTCCGGCGAGCCCGTGTCCGCACCGTGAAGCTGATAGTCTCCAATTAGGTCGGTCTTTTTATCCTTGGTGAGCGTCAAATAGGGTCCTCCGTGATTCTACTCTTAAATATCCCTTTCTTTTCTTCTCGCGGAATCCTAGCACAGGGGCTGAGGGCTGTAAAGGACGACGACTCATGGGGTTTCCGGCGTCCGAGCCCAAACGAGCACGGGCCGTAGCAGCTTGCGCTCGCCGTCCAGCGCAGCGACTGCAAGGAGCTCTCCTCCCGAGTCGACCACGCGTACGGGCCCGGCAACGGCGCGCATGTCCCCCGGAGAGGTCACTTCCTCCCACGATGGCGTCCGCCCGTGCGCAAGTCGCTTCGCAGCGGCGGGCTCGAGCCGCACTTCGGACAGATCTCTCAGCGCCGCGTTGGGCGGCAAGAGCGCGTCCGCGGGAGTCCGGGCTCCTTCCAGCAATCCCGTCATGTCGAGCGCCTCCGAAACCAGGAACGACCCGACGCGTGTACGCCTGAGCTCGGCCAAGTGCGCACCTGTCCCCAGAAGGTGGCCGAGGTCCTGTGCCAGGGAGCGGATATAGGTGCCGCTCGAGACCGATAGTTCGATGCGCGCACGGGCGCCATCGAGCTCGAGCAGCTCGATCGTGTGGAACTCCACCTCGACCGGAGGCGGAGTCACGGCGATCCCTTGCCGAGCCAGTCGGTGAAGCCGCGTGCCGCCAATTTTCTTCGCGGAATAGACAGGGGGCACCTGCATTTGGCGGCCCTGGAAGCTCGCGAGACACCTCTTTAGCTCGGAGAGCTCCGGTGCCGCGTCGCGCACCTCGCCCACGGGTTGACCCGTCCGGTCATAGGTGTCGGTGCCGTAACCGAAATGGACGGTCGCGATGTAGGTCTTGGCTGTAGCAGAGAAGAAACGCGCCAGCCGGGTCGCCCGGCCCACACAGAGCACCATCAGGCCGCTTGCGAAAGGATCGAGCGTCCCGGTGTGGCCAACACGCCTCAGTGCAAGGCGCTTGCGCACGCGTGCCACGACGTCGTGGGACGTGAGTCCCGGGGGCTTGTCGATGAGCAGGACGCCTTCCATGGGTCCTCAGGCGCCGCTATCGGCGGGATCGTCTTCTTCTGGTGATTGTTCTTTCGTTTTCTCGATGAGCTCTTCGAGACGGATCCCGTACTCCACCGACGGGTCGAAGATGAACCGGAGCTCCGGTGATACGCGAAGCCCGATCCGCTCGGTGAGGCGCCGTCGCACATATCCGGTGGCGCCTTCGAGAGCTTTCAGCGTCTGTTCCTTTTCACTCCCCTCGGCGAGGACGCTCACATAAATCTTCGCGTAGCGAAGATCGCGCGTGAGCTCGACCCGAGTGCAGGTCACGAGCCCGAGGCGCGGATCCTTCATATCGTTTTGAAGGATTTGCGCCACATCCATCCGAATCTGCTCCGCGACCCGCTCCGGTCGTACCCTCTCGCCGCGACGTTTCTCCATGACTATTCGATGAGCTCCATCTCGGTTCGCACGAGCTCGGCGCTGTAGTGATTCTCGAGCTCGCTCTGAATTTTCTCGAGCTGCGATTCGAGCACTCTGCGTGTGCCCGAGACCGACACCACCGAGAGCTCCGCACGCTGCCATAGCTCGAGATAGCCGGTCTCGGCCACGGCGACATGATGTCGGCGCACCAGGCGCTCCTTGAGCGACTTTACAACCATGCGCTTCGCCTTCAGAGATTGAGCCTCTGGAAAATGAAGCTCGATCGTCAAGAGCCCTATGATGGGAGACCCGGATTCCTGGCCGGCGTTCTTACTCAACTTCCTTCACGGGCGACTATGCGGGTGTTAGCTGCACCGTCTCCATGGTGAAGGCCTCGATCACGTCGCCAACCTTCACGTCATTATATCCTGCGATACCGATACCGCACTCGAAGCCTTCTTTGACTTCGCCGGAATCCTCCTTGAATCGCCTGAGGCTTCCGATCTTGCCTTCGAAAACGACGACGTTGTCCCGCAACAAACGTATCTCCGCATTGCGCAGCACTTTACCCCCGGACACGTAGCAGCCAGCGATGAGGCCAATTTTCGGAACTTTGAACGTCTCGCGCACTTCGGCCCGGCCGAGCGTCACTTCCTTGAAGGTCGGGTCGAGCATACCTTCCATGGCCTTTTTGAGCTCGTCGGTGATGTTGTAGATGACCGTGTGCATGCGGATGTCGACGCTTTCTCTGTTCGCAAGCTCCTCGGCGCTTCGCTCAGGACGCACATTGAAGCCGATGATGACGGCGTTCGAAGCGAGCGCGAGTGTTACGTCGTTCTCCGTAATAGCACCTACGCCCGCGTGGATGATTTTCACCTTTACTTTCGCGGTGGAGAGCTTCGGCAGTGCGTCCTTGAGCACCTCGACCGAGCCTTGCACGTCGGTTTTGATGATGATGGGGAGATCCTTGACGGTGCCCTCCTCCACTTGACGATGCAGCTGATCGAGCGTCAGTCGTGCCGACGACGCCAGCTCGCGCTCGCGGACCTTCTGCATGCGGAAGTCGGAAATTTGCCGCGCCTTGAAGCTGTCGGGAAAGACCTGGAACTGATCGCCAGCTTGCGGCAGCGCCGTGAGCCCCAGAATCTCCACGGGTGTGGACGGCCCAACGTTCTTGATCTTGCGTCCGCGATCGTCGAACATCGCGCGGACCTTGCCGTGCACGGCGCCAGCCACAAAGGGGTCTCCAATGGAAACGCTCCCGTTTTGGACGAGCACGTGAGCCACAGGCCCTTTTCCCTTATCGAGCTTAGCTTCGAGCACGGTCCCCATTCCCGCCCGGGAAGGGTTCGCTTTCAACTCCCGCAGGTCCGAAACGAGCAGGATCATCTCGAGTAGCAAGTCGAGTCCTTCGCGCTTCTTGGCGGAGACTTCGACGAAAACGGTGTTGCCACCCCAATCTTCGGGGACGAGCTCGAGCTCGCTGAGCTGCTTTTTGACCCGCTCGGGATTGGCGTTCGATTTATCGATCTTGTTGATCGCGACGAGAAGCGGCACTTCCGCGGCACGCGCGTGATCGATGGCTTCTTTCGTCTGTGGCATCACACCGTCATCAGCCGCCACAACGAGCACGACGAGATCGGTCACAGAAGCGCCGCGAGCCCGCATCATGGTGAAAGCCTCGTGACCCGGCGTGTCGAGAAAGACGACGTGACGATTCTTGACATCGACACTATAAGCGCCGACATGCTGCGTAATACCGCCCGCTTCTTGCTCTTGGACCTTGGTCTCGCGGATGCCGTCGAGCAGACTCGTCTTCCCGTGGTCGACATGACCCATGACGGTCACGACGGGAGAGCGCGTCGAGAGATCTTCGGGCTTCTCTTCTTTCGCCTCTTCGCGGAGCACATCTTCTTCGAACGTCAGCATCTCGACTTCGGCGCCGAACTGTTTCGCGATCTCGGTCGCGGTGTCGGCGCCAAGAGTCTGGTTGATGGTGGCCAAAACGCCGTGTCCCATCAGGACCTTGATAACGTCCTTGTGCTTCGCTTCGAGCTTCTCGGCGAGTTCCTTGACGGTCACACCTTCGGTCAAGCTGATTTTGGTGTGGATCTTGGGAGCTTCCGCCTTGCGGTCATCGGCGCGCGGAATCGGCTCTGGTAACGACTGTTCGTTGACGTCGGGCACCGGAGCGGTGCGCCCTCTCTTCGTCTTGCGCTTCGGTTTCGGCCTTCCATCCGGGGCGCCACGGACCCCGACCCGCTTGATGGGCGCGGCGGGACGTGGCGGTGCAGGACCTGGCCGGCGGCCAGGCGCAGGACGCGGCGAACGCGGCGGCGGCGGACGCGTGCGAACATATTGAGAGGTCGGACCAGGCTTAAAAACCTGCTCCCGCCTGGGGGCTGCGGGCGACCCTGGGGCCGGCGGTGCCGCCGGAAGCGTGGATGGCGGCGCAAGCTCAGGGCTCGCCGGAGTGGCTATTGTCGATCGGCTCGCTTCCGCCGGGGAAACGAGCGGCGGGAGCTCCGGCGCCGGGAGCGGTTTTGGCTTTTTCGGCGAAAGATCCACGCGCCGGTCCATCGGGCCTGGCATCGGTGGGGGTTCCACGCCGACGGGCTCGGAAGCCTCGGTCTCTGCTGGCTGAGGTGTCAGGGCCTCTGTCGGCTCGGGCTCCGCCTGCGTCGTGTCATCCTCTTCGCCAATCGCGGTGAGCTCGGCAAGCGCGACCGCTGCTGCAGCGGCTTCGCGCGCTTGCTCCTCTTCCGCAAGTTTCTGCGCCGCCTCTTCCGCCTCGCGACGCTCGCTCTCTTCCTTCTCACGTTTCGCGCGCTCGACCTTTTCTTTCTCGGCGCGCTCTTCCGCGTCCATTTCCTCGAGCAGGGCGAGACGGGCTTTTTCGGCCCGCGCTTTGCGCGCCAATTTCGCTTTGTCGGCGCCGTCTTTGGCGGGAGACGCGGCGGCCTTTGCAGCTTTTGTTCGGCTCGCGCTCGCGCCTTCGAGGCGCAGGAGTCTCTTCAGCTTGGTCGCGGTATCTTCCGGGATCGTGCTCGACGCGGACTTTACCCGGATTTTGAGTTTCTCTTTGAGAAGCGCAATCGCTTCCGGGCTCGTGATGCCGAGGTCTCGTGCGAGCTCATAGACTCTGACTTTGTCCATTACCGCTCACCTCCCGACGCGTCATCCGACGCGGCTCCGTCCGAGGCGGGCTCGTCCGCTTCCGCAATCTCCGTCGTACCGTCTGAAACCGACAGGGCCAAGACTTCTTTTCCTTTCTCGGGGCTCGAAGGTAAATTCTTATTCAGGTAAGCCCGTGCTTCTGCGATCAGCTTTTCCGCGGTCTTCTCGCCAACGCCTGGGACATCTGTGACCTTCTCGGGCGATTCCAAGATTATCTCGAGCGATGTCATCCCGTGGGTGGCAAGTTTTTGGAGCGTTTTTTGGGGGAGCCCCTCGAGAACCGTGATGTCGGTTCCGGTTGAGATCATCGCCGCATCCATCTGGGACTGCACTTCGAGTTTTTTCTCCTCTTCGCTCTTGATGTCAATCCGCCACCCAAGCAGTCTCGCCGCCAGTCGAACATTCTGACCACGCTTGCCGATCGCGAGCGATAGCTGATTGTCCGCCACGATCACTTCCATGATGCGATCTTTCTCGTCGACGATGGAGACTCGGCTAACCTTGGCCGGGTTGAGCGCGTTGGTCGCGAACGAGCGCGCGTCATCGCTCCACTCGACGATGTCTATTTTCTCGCCGCGCAGCTCACGGATGATGTTCTGCACCCGCGCGCCCTTGATCCCGACACAAGCGCCCACGGGGTCGACGTCCTTTGCTCTCGAATACACAGCTACTTTGGCCCGGTCGCCTGGCTCCCGCACAGCGTTCTTGACGAGGACGGTGCCCTCGTAGATCTCGGGCACTTCCATCTCGAAAAGCCCGGCGAGTAACGCTGGGTCGGTGCGCGACACGATGACTTGCGGCCCACGCGCTGGTCGCGACACGCGCGTGATGACAACGCGGATACGCTCGCCGGGGTTGAAGATCTCAGCGCGCGACTGCTCGCGGCGCGGTAAGAGCGCTTCAGTCTTGCCCAAATCCACGACCAGGTCCCCGGTCTCTGCGCGCTTCACGATACCTGTGACCAGCTGACCCACCCTGTCTCCATACTCATTGAAGATGTGATCGCGCTCAGCTTCGCGAACTTTTTGAAAGATGACTTGCTTGGCCGTCTGCGCAGCGATGCGCCCGAGCACGTCGGTCGGTTTGTGGAGCTCTACGTCACTTCCGAGCTTCGCCGACTTGACGACACGCTTCGCGTCGTTGAGGGTGATCTCGGTCTCGGGAGTGGTAACTCGATCCACAACTCTCTTTACGAGAAAGACTTCGACCTGGCCGCTCTCTTCGTTGAAGCGAGCCTGATAGGGCTCCTCCGTCCCATAATATTTCTTGGCTGCCGTGAGGATGGCGTCTTCCACCGCCTCTAAAATGATCGCGGTGTCAACTCCTTTGTCCCGGCTTATTTGCTCGATATGTTGGTAGAGTAGACTCATGCGCGCTTCCTCGCTTTGCGGGGGGAGGGCTGATGGATGTTCACTTCGAGCCGAGCGCTCTCAATGGCAGAATACGGGATACGGATTTGACCGGCTTCTTCCTGGAGCAGAATCGCAGAGTCGTTTCGCGGGACGTCGGCGTCTTCAGTATGTTCAATGGGCTCCACACTGACGAGACGTCCGACGAACCGCCTGCGGCCTCCCATTGCTCGTTTCGTTTTGATCCGCGCGAGCTCGCCCACGAATCGCTCATAATCCTTGGGCTCGTGGAGCGGCCGATCGAGGCCCGGGGAGCTCACTTCGAGCGTGTAGGACCACTCAATCGGATCTTCCACGTCGAGCAAAAGCGACAAGCGCTCGCCGACGCGCTGGCAGTCTTCGAGGCCGACGCCGCCGCCAACCTCCCCAACGTCCCCTCCGTTTTGGATGCGCTCGATGAAGACCCGGAAGACCCAGCCTCGCCCCTGCGGCTCGAGCTCAACCCAGGCGACTTCCACACCCTGGGGCTCCGCCGCACGGCGAGCGATCGCCTCGAGCTGAGACAGCCGATTATCCGCGAACATCACCTTTTGGGTCCCCTCTATGTGCACCGACGCTGCGGTTTTCGCCAAACCCTTGGCCGGTGAAGACGCTTCCAGTGTTCCAATCACCTCGAACATTTACCTCGACTTGTCTATGGGGTCGCGCGAAAGAGGTTTACAGCGTTTGAATCAGCAAAAAAAGTGGGCAAAAACAAAGCCCACCTGATGGTTACCGCAAAATTAGAACCCAACTATAAACTAGGGGGATCTCGAATTCAAGCCGTCAACCTGGAAGGGAGGCTCCCGAAAGCTCCGTCTCCAAGACGCGGCCCACGAGGTCGTACGGGTGCGCCTCGGCTATCTCGACCGTCGCGAAACACCCGGCCTCGGCCTCGCCGTCGTTAATCAATACGACGCCGTCGATACCGGGGGCTTGATGCTCCGCTCTCCCTTGAAGTAGGAGGTCCGATTCGTCGGAGAGACCTTCCACGAGGACCCGGAGCTTCGAACCGACGCGTTCCTCGTTTTTCTGACGAGAGATTTCCGACTGCTGCTCCATCAAAAGGTCGCGGCGGCGCGCTTTCTCCTCGTCCGAAACGGTCTCGATCGGGACGAAAGCTTCCGTGCCCTCCTCGTTCGAATAGGTGAAGGCGCCCACGTGATCCAGCCGCACATCCGCACAAAAATCGAGAAGCGACTCGAAATCGTCTTCCGTTTCCCCCGGAAAACCAACGACAAAGGAGCTCCGGATGGCAACGCCCGGCACGCTATCGCGGATGCGCTCGATGAGCGCCTTGTTGCTCTCGCCCGTGCCCGGACGCTTCATGGCTTTGAGGACGCGGTTGCTCGCGTGCTGCAAGGGGATATCCACGTAGCGGCAAAGGGCGGGCTCATCCGCCATCGCCTGAAGCACCGCACCGTCCACTGTCGTGGGATAGGCATAGAGAAAACGCACCCATTCGATGCCGTCCACGCGGGCAAGCTGGCGCAGAAGATCGGCGAGCCCATGTCGCATCCCGAGCTCGTCTCCATAGCGGGTCGTGTCCTGCGCAATGAGGACGAGCTCGCGAACATTTTGAGCCGCGAGCGCTTCGGCCTCCGCCAAAATCGAGTCCGGTGTGCGACTCCGATAGGCGCCGCGAATCTTCGGGATGATGCAAAACGTGCAAGGATAGTCGCAGCCTTCAGAAATCTTGAGGTAGGCGTAGTGGGCCGGGGTCGTTCGGACTCGAGGTGCCAAGTGATCGTAGAGATAAGCTGCCGAACCGTCCGCGCGAAGAGATTCGACGCGCCGCTCAACACCTTCGGACGCCTCCACCACCATGTGGAGCTGATCGAGTCCGATGACGGCGTCAACCTCGGGAAGCTCTTTTGCGATCTTCTCGGAGTAACGCTGCACCAAACAGCCGGTCACAACGAGGCGACGGCAGTTTCCCGTCTCCTTGTATCGCGCCATCTCCAAGATGGTGTCGATACTTTCCTGCTTCGCTTTGTCGATGAAGCCGCACGTGTTGACCACGAGCACCTCGGCCTCTTCCGGAGCGTTCGTGAGGCCGTATCCCGCACGTTCGAGATGCCCGAGCATAACCTCACTATCGAGGAGATTCTTGGGGCATCCGAGGCTGACGAACCCGACTTTCTTAGTCATAAAGAGACCAGCTTAGCGCAACACGCATCTCGCTGCGAGCCAGGTTCGAATCGGGTCGAACGCTCGCGAAAAGGAAAGAAAGGGAGATGTGGGATAGGAGGACCCTAAGGGCCCACCTCTCCTTGCCTTGAGCAAGTGTCTTTTTTTCGCCAGGTTGGCTAGGGTGACAGGCGGTAGAGCATTCTCGGAAACGGGATGGCCTCTCTCAAGTGCTCGAGCTTGCAAATCCAGGAGATGAAGCGCTCGATCCCCATCCCGAAGCCCGAATGCGGAACGCTACCGTAGCGCCGCAGGTCTAGATACCACTGGAACGCGTCGCGCGGCAGGTCGTGCTCTTTCAATCTCTTCTCGAGGAGCTCGGGATCATGAATGCGCTGCCCGCCGCCCACGATCTCGCCGTAGCCTTCGGGCGCGAGGATGTCGACGCACAGCACGCGGTCCGGCCGCTCGGCGTCCGGCTGCATGTAGAACGCTTTGATGTCGGTTGGGTAGCGAGTGACAACGAGCGGCCGGTCGAGGTCTTCGGCGAGCACGGTCTCGTCCTGCGCGCCGAAATCGCTCCCAAGAACGAAGTCCGTCCCTTTCTCTTTGAGCTTTCCCGCAGCTTCGTCGTAAGTCGTCCGGTGAAATGGCTTTTTGACCGATTCGAGCTTCGTGATATCGCGCTCGAGCACTTCGAGCTCCAGGCGGCGTCGCTCGAGAACAGACTCGATGATGGCGCAAATCAAGTTCTCCGCCAGAGCGATGGTGTCGTCGAGCTCGTGATAAGCAACCTCCGGCTCGATCATCCAGAACTCGATGAGATGCCGGCGGGTCTTGGACTTCTCCGCGCGAAACGTAGGCCCGAAGCTGTATGTCTTGCCCACGGCCATCGCGATGGCTTCGTTGTAGAGCTGCCCGCTTTGCGTCAAATACGCCGTTTGGTCGAAATATTCCGTTTCGAAGAGGGTCGTCGTGCCTTCGCAAGCATTCGGCGTGAAGATTGGCGTGTCGGAGCCCACGAATCCGTGGTCGTCCAGATAGCGGCGGGCCGCCATGATCACTTCGTTGCGAATACGGAGGATGGCATGCTGCCGTTTCGAACGCAGCCAAAGGTGCCGGTTGTCCAACAGGAAGTTGACGCCGTGCTCTTTCGGCGTGATGGGATAGTCCTCCGCGATCTGGAACACCTTCACATCGCTCACCGTCAGCTCGAACCCTCCCGGGGCCCGCTCGTCCTTGCGAACGGTCCCTGCGAGCTCGATGGAGCTTTCTTGCGTGAGTGCGCGCGTTCGCTCCCAAGCCTCTTCCGATAGGTCCGCTTTCGATAGTACCGCCTGCATGAAGCCCGAACCGTCACGAAAGACGAGAAATTGAAGCTTGCCGCTCTTGCGCCGATTGTGGAGCCAGCCGCGCATGATGACCGTCTCTCCTTCGTGCTGGGACAAATCCGAGACGTAGACTTGTGCTTCGCCACGCATCACTTAGCCGAACCCCTTTTCATGTCGTGCCAGTATACGTCGCAGCGCGTCCCATCGCGGATTGCGCTCGAAATTGTCCCGTACCATCGTCTCCGTGTGCTCTAGATAACGCTCATAGACGTCGTTGCCGCGCCGCGAGATTTGATAGCCGAACGTGCCGAGAGCTTTGAGGTTGCGCTGCAGGGCAGCGACGTCGTAGTCCTCATAAACGGCGGCGCCGACGGAGTCTTCGAAGAGCGCCGTCATCTCACCAACGAATTCTGCATCGTGGACGACATAGGAATCGTTCAAGAGAGAAACGAGGTCGTAGGCCATGGGGCCGCGACGCGCGTCCTGGAAGTCGATCAGAACGAGCTCGCCGGAGACGAGCATCAAATTGCGCGCGTGGTAGTCACGATGGCAAAGCGCTTGAGGCTTGGTCGTCAGCTCTTCGGCGATTGCGCGGAAAGCGCGTTCGAGCTCCTCGACCTCAGTGCCCTCGAGGAGCGCCTCGCGAAGACCTTCAATAAAGTGCTCTCGAAAAAACTCGAGCTCTTGAAAGAACTTCGCTTCGTCGAAGGCGATGCGAAACGGAAGATAGCGCTCATTCTCGAGCTCCTTTCCGCGGAGCTGCAGGGTGGCGAGCATTTCGATCGCTTTTCGGTAGAGCTCTTTCTTGCCCGCCTCCGAGCTCTGCTCCGCCGCATCCTGCAGCAAGCGGTCGCCGAGGTCTTCGAGGAGCAATATCCCTTCGGAGCCCGAAACCTCCATCACGCGAGGCACGCGAATCGGCATCGCCCGCAATAGCTCAGCGACGTTCAGAAACGGAAGCTCTTGCTCCGTGAAAGCTTCCGGTAAAAGGGCGAGCACACAAGTCTCGCCGCTTTCGAGCTCCACACGAAAGTAAGCGCGATTCGACGCGTCCCCAACCATCGGCGTCGTCTTCTTCAAAGATTGACGCTGAGCGAAGCGCGCGACGCGCTCGCCGAGCGGCTCATCCGTGAGACTCACAGGCCTCGGGTCCGTTCACGTTTGATTTGGCTGATCAAAAGATCCCCGCGAATCTCGCGGCGCCTGAGCCTTGAGGTGTCGTCACCGACGGGCATCACGAGCTTGTCCGCAAGCTCCATGTCCGGCGAAAGCTCGACGTCTTCCGCGATGATGCATCGGGACATCTTTACCCCATTCGGAATCACAACACGATCCCAACAGATCGAGCGCTCGATCTGCGCGCTGCGTGCTACGCGACAATCCGCGCCGAGAACAACGTCCCCCCGAAACGACGCCCCACGCTTGATCTGTGTGCCGCCGCCCGCGAGGACTCGCGCTGGATGGTGATTAGGAACAACGTTCACGTTCCAATCCTCCTCGAAGAACTGCCCGCGCGCCATCGTGAGACACCCAGCCCAATAACGTCCAGGCGTATCGATGGTAATCCACGTCGTTTCCTGAACACAGGCAAACGCGGCTCTTTGTTCGATGAGTCGCGGCAAGAGCTCTTTTTCCAGCCCGGCGGGCTCGCCCGAGAGGTAGTCGAGTGCGCTCGGCGAGAGGACCCAGACGCCGGCGAACATGAGCTCTCCATCGTCACTTCCGGGAAGAACGGCGTCGATCCTCCCGTCGTCGTCGACGGAGATCGTGGAGTAGGAGCTCCCCGATGGTTTCGATCGCAATAGAAGAGTGGCCGTCGCCCCGGTCTCGCGATGGGTGCGCGCGAGGCTCTCGACATCGAAATCGACGAGCGTGTCGGCGTTCACGAGCAGAAACGCGGCCTCGTCCTCGAAGTGACGCGAAGCATGCTTCAGTCCACCTGCCGTTCCTAAAAGCTCAGACTCCACGGACAGCTTTATCGCGAGCTCCGGGGGGCTGCGCTCGAGCGCAGCCTCCACCATCTTCGCCTCGTGGTGAAGGTTCACCACGGCTTCTTGGACGCCGGCCCGAGCGAGCCTTCTCAGGACATACTCGATCATCGGTGTGCCGAGAAGCGGCAGCGCCGGTTTCGCTCGATGCACCGTCAACGGCCGCAGCCGTTTGCCAGAGCCCGCCGCCAGGACCATGGCTTTTCGAAGCGGAGGCGTCATGACGGTGTCGACGGATCCTCTGGGAACACCATGAACTCAGGCGTTCCCGGTGTCGTGTCGCGGTAGAGCTCGTAGAGGTGGGGATAGCTGAGATTGATCGCATCCTTCATGTCGAGCCCGAGCCGGCCCGCCATCTCCGCGATGATCACGGGCGTCGCTTCGATCTCCAGGAAAACACCCATCGGCGTCTCGTCGATCGTCAGGACAGCCGACTCGGCACGGTAGATCGCCCGGTATTTCTCGTAGCGGAAACACTCTACGAGTCCGAGAGCCTCCAGGACAGCCTCCACCGCGTCTGCGTCGCTGAGAAAGCTCTCGAACTCACGACGCTGCTTGATCCGGCCGCTTCCATGATGAGGCCCTTTCCACGTGAGCCAAGACTGGTCCCCCACGCGGCGCAGCCGGAGCGCTTCGTCTCGCTTGGCAAGCCGCCTATCAGGGTAATCGTAGAGCACGTTCTGCTCGAAATGACGCGGTTTCTCGACATGGGCGCCCATCGCCTCGAACTCGGCCGCCCCACCTTCAGCCGTCGGCAGGCGAAACTTGACTTCTTGTTCGAGCAGTATGGTCAATAGGAATCTCAGCTTCAAGCACTAGAGAGGCGCAGTGTATGCCGCGCCTCCAGGACGACGCAATCGTAGCGCCGCCAGAGCTCTTTTCCAGCTTCCAGTGTTGTCCGAAAGGACTGGCCGGGTGGCTACGCTAGGGCGCCGAGGCCATCGCTTCGGCGGGGGACTCGTCCGCGGAGGACTCGTCCCCGTCAACGAAGTTGACCGAGACGAGCTTCGAGATTCCTGGCTCTTCCATCGTGATACCGAAGAGGTGGTCCGCTGTCTCCATCGTTCTGCGATGATGGGTGATGATGATGAATTGGGTCGTATCACGAAGCTCGCTCACCATGTTGATGAAGCGGCCGACATTGGCGTCGTCGAGCGGTGCATCCACCTCGTCGAGAAGACAGAAAGGCGACGGCCGATAGCGGAAGATCGCGAACAAAAGCGCGATGGCGGTCATCGCTTTCTCGCCACCCGAGAGTAGCAGCACGTTTTGGAGAGTCTTTCCGGGTGGCTGAGCGATGATGTCGATGCCGCTCTCGAGAGCATCCTGCTCGTCCACGAGCCGCAAGCCGGCGCTGCCACCGCCGAAGAGCTGGCGAAACGTTACGGCGAATTCTCGATTGATAATCTCGAAGGCTTCTAGAAAACGCTGGCGGGACGTGCGATCGATGCGGCCAATCGCCGTCTCGGTGCTCTCGATGGAGTCGAGGAGATCCTGGCGCTGCTTCGTGACGAATTCGTGGCGCGTCTCAAGCTCGCGATATTCTTCGTCCGCCATCGGATTGACGGGACCGATAAGGTCGATCTTCGCCTTGAGCTCCTCGAGCTCCACATGGATCTCGTCATCGTCGCGCAGAAGCTCGACGGGGGTGAGGAGACCGGCTGCGTCCCGAAGCGACATGGCATGCGCGCTTTCGAAGCTCTCCCTCAAATGATTGAGCTCCGACTCTTCCTTCGCGAGCTCGACCGCTTCACGCGAGCGCCGTTCGCGCACTTCTTCGAGCTCGCTCCGCCGCGCCTTGAGAGCGGCCTCCGTCGTATCGAGCCGCTCGCGCAAACCCGAAACAAGGATCTCGAGCTTGCGCACGAGACTTTCTTTGACAGCGCGCGAGGCGACCGAGGACTTCAGCTCCTGTTCCGCGGCCACGACGGCCTCGCCGAGCTGGGCTTTACGGCTCGTCAAACTTTCTTGCTCTCCGCCGTTTCTTTCGAGGCGCAACCCGAGCTCGGCGGCGCCTTCCTCGAGACGCTCCACATCGACACGCACCGCGTCGCGTCGCTCCTTCAGCGCCGCGAGCCTCGAAGCTTCTTCGGCCGCACGGACTTGAAGCTCTTCCACACTCGAGCGACGCTCGGCCAGCTCGCCGCGCAACGCGTCGAGACTATCTTCCGCGTGCGCTTTCTGCTTTTCCTCGACGTCGAGGGTGGATTCCATTTCCGTGCCTTTGGCTGCGAGCGTCGCCTTTTCGGACTCGGCACGCGCGCGCTCGCTGGCGAGAACGTCGCGTTTACGCTCGAGCCGCTCGTTCTCTTCGATGAGCTGGTCCCTTTTGTGCTCGAGGCCTACCAGCTTTTTTTCGAGATCGTGTTGCTGATCGCGAACGCTCAGAAGCCGGCTCGACACATGTTCGAGCGCGATCTTTTGCCCTCCGCGGCTACCGGTGGCCACCTCGAGTCGAGCCTTGGCCTCCGCGACCGCCTCGTACAGCTCACGAATTTCCCGTTTGGTTTGAAGTAGGCCTTCGCTCGCTCCGCCGGGACCGATGCCGATGACCCCGTAAGGGGTCACGACTTCGCCGCCCAACGTGACGTAAGATGCTTGCTCCTCCTTATAACAGCTGAGCGCTTGTTCGAAATCCTCAACGACGATCGCGTCGGGAAGAGGCGCCGCTCGAGACGTCCAACTCACGAACTCACTCAACCGGCCAACGATCCCGGAGAGACCTCGCGCTCGAAGTGTGGAAATTACGGTCGTGAGATCGGGATGCGACGAGTAGGGCAAGGATTCGACGAGAAGCTCGGAGCGTTCCGCATCCTCCTCTTCCCGAAGCAGCTCACGAGCGCGACGAACGTCGTCTTCGCTCTCGACTCGAATTCTTTGAAGCGCCGTGTCGAAAAACGCTTCCGCCGCGCGCTCGAAACGTTCTTCGACCTCGAGCGCGTCGGCAACGGAGCCTTTCACTCGCACTCCATGCGCCGCCCCGCGAGACAAAAGCAGCCTCGCCCCGCTTCCGAAATGGGCCCGCGCCGAAACGAGCTCCTGGAGCGACGTCAGCCGAGCCGAAAGCCCGGAGAGCGCTTCCTTGTCAGAAGACATGCGCGTGTCGAGCGCTTCGAGCTGCTCTCGCGCGGCCGACGCCTTTGCTTCGAGCTCGCTGCGCTCGCTGGCGAGCGTTGCTCCCGCTCGTGCTCGCGCGTCGAGCTCACCGTTGGTCTCACCGAGCATCGACTCGAGACGGGACCGCTCGGCTTCGACTTCACGTGCCTCATCGGAGAGCTTGAGGAGCTCCGCCGATACTTTGTCTGCATTCGCGAGCACGCCTTGAAGAAAATTATGCAAGGCGGCGATCTTACTGATGCGATGCACGATCTCGGAGCGACGCTCTTCGATTTTCGACTCGAACTCCGCAAGCGACAAGCTCGCCTCTTTCAGAAGCCCTTGTTGCTTTTGCGTCCGCTCTTCCCGCCCTTCGAGGTCCCCACAAAGCGCCGTTTCTTCTCGTTGACGCGTTTGGAGCTGCTCGAGCACATGGCCTCGACGGGCATCGAGCTCTTTCATTTCCGCTTCGAGCTGGGCGCGTCGCTGGTCGAGCTCCACGAGCTGGCCTTTGTAGCGCACGATGGATTGGTCGAGTCGCTCGATGGTGAGCTCTAGCTGATGCAAAGCCTCGCGCGCATCGGTCAGAGCGACTTCACCATCCGCCTGGGCGAGACGGGTTCGCTCGAGGTAGCCCTCGGCGATGGTGAGGCTCGTCGAGCGGCGCAGCTCCTCGTCGGAAATTTTGGCGAGGCGCGCGCTGAAACGTTTGAGCGTTTTCTTCTGCAGCTCCGCGCGCTTGACGTAAAAGATTTTCTCGAGACGGTCCATCGCTTCTCGAAGACGATTGTAGCGGCGCGCTTTGCCGGCCTGGCGCTTCAAAGAGCTCATCTGGCGCGTGATCTCGTACACGATGTCATTGACACGCAAAAGGTTCTGCTGGGCCGCCGAGAGCTTGAGCTCGGCCGCGCGGCGCCGCGATTTGTACTTCGTGATACCGGCCGCTTCCTCGATGATGGTGCGGCGGTCGGTCGGCTTGCTGGAGAGAATGAGCCCTATCTTTCCTTGCTCGATTATGGCGTAGGCTTTCGAGCCGACGCCCGTCCCCATGAAGAGGTCCTGCACATCCCGGAGGCGGCTAGGTGCACCGTCGAGAAGATATTCGCTCTCGCCCGAGCGATGGAGACGCCGGGTGACGAGCACTTCGCCCCGTTTCGAGCCCTTCTTGACAATTTCGCCCTTCTTGGTGCGCACGAGCACGTTCACATTCGAGACTCGAAGATTCACTTCGGCGAGCGACAGCGGCGGTCGTGACTCGCTACCGTTGAAGATGAGCTCCTCCATCTTCTGGCCACGCAAGCTCTTGGCGCTCTGCTCGCCCAGGACCCAGCCAATAGCGTCAGCGATATTGCTCTTGCCACAACCGTTCGGTCCAACGATGGCCGTGACGCCTTTGTGAAACGTCAGCTCCGCCCGTTCGCCGAAACTCTTGAAACCCGTGATGTCGACCCGCTCAAGCTTCATTTTACCCCGGAAGGTGCAAAGTTTAGCACAGGCTCCGCGCCGAGCCCAAGGCAAAACAACAAGATATAGTAGACAGATCAATGGTTCACCCCAAGATGCTCGGCAGTGGAAGCAAGCTACCCGCCTATGCTAGTTTGTAAAAAGATGAGCGCCAAGCCGATATGCGGCTAGTGCACTAGTCTTGAACATGCTGCGCATCCTCGATCGCTACGTCTTGCGTGAAGTGTTCCCGAGCTTCATTTTGGGGATAGGCGTCTTTACCTTCGTCATCCTGCTGAACGAAATCCTGCGCTTTGCCCAGAGGATCGTGAGCCAATCGGCATCGTTGGCGGACACGCTCAGCATCTTGTTGCATCTGCTCCCAAGCGTCCTCTGTCTGACCATTCCGATGGGCTTTTTGCTCGGAGTACTCATAGCACTCGGGCGACTCGCCGCCGATAGCGAAATCGTCGCGATGCGCGCGAGCGGCGTGAGTCTGTACCGGCTTCTGACCCCGATATTGGTGGCGGCCACGATCGCCTGGGGAGCATCCTCCTATCTCATTATTAAAGTGCTGCCGGACTCGAATCAACAAGTCCGCCAGCTTTTCTTCAAGATCCTGACATCCCAGGCGGGCACCGAAGTCCGGCCGCGCGTGTTCTACGATCGGCTGTTCCCCAACCTCATGTTTCTCGTGCTCGACACGCCGACGGGCGTGGGCTACTGGGAGAACGTGATCCTCGCCGACTTGTCGGAGCCCCAATCACCACGCGTGACTTTCGCCGGCAAGGGACAGCTCCTCATCGACGCCGAGGAACGGACGGCGACGTTTTACCTGCAAGACGCTGAGCTACATCAGGTCTCGCACCGCAAGCCGGCGGAATATCAGCGACAGGTTTCGAAGGAGATATTTCTTCCGTTACCGACGCAGACTTTCTTCCCACCGGAAGACATCAACGTGCCGCGGGGAGCACGCGAGCTCAGCCTGAGCCAGCTGCGTCAGACTCATGCCGAAACCGGGCTCCCGATCTATCTGACCGAGATCCACAAGAAATTCTCGATTCCCTTTGCCTGTTTCGTTTTCGGCGTACTCGGCCTCGCGCTCGGCATCAGCAATCGGCGCGACGGTCGTTCATGGGGCTTCATCGTGAGCCTGGCCGTAATCTTTACTTACTACATCATCATCGATGTTGGCGAGAACATGGCGACCACGGGCCGCCTGTCGCCTTTTCTCGGGATGTGGACGCCCAACATCCTTCTCGGCGGGGCAGCAATAGCGCTCCTTATACGTGCGGCGCGGGAATCTCGAGGCGTTTCTTTCGGGCTCAAAGCCCTTTGGCCGGGCCTCGCGGCGAAGCTCTCTCCGCGACAGAGACGAGCGAGGACATCCGACCGCACCGTCATCGTGGTCCGCGTCCCGCGAATGAGCTTGCGCTTTCCGAACACGCTCGACCGCTATGTCGGCCGCGAGTTCGCGCGTTTCTTTTTACTGATCCTGGTAGCGCTCGTGAACGTCTACATCCTCGGTTTGCTCATCGATGTGATCGCAGATGCATTCGAGCACAACGTGCAGGGAAAGGTCGTTCTTCAATATCTCGCTTTTGCCCAGCCGCAGATTCTCTTTCACATGTTGCCTCTCTCCACCCTCATGGCGACCCTCGTCTGTTTCGCCATCTTGACGAAGACGAGCGAGATCACGGCGGCGAAAGCCGGGGGGGTGAGCCTCTACCGGATCTCCGTGCCTGTTATCCTGATCGGGATCACGGTGAGCGCGGGCTGTTTCGCGCTCCAAGAATATTTGCTCCCGTACGCCAATCGCCGCGCGGCGGAGCTGCGGGACGAGATTAAAAACCGCCCCGTTCAGACCCACAATGTCTTGAACCGTCAATGGATGATGGGCGAGCGGCAAGAGCTCTACAACTACGCCTATTACGATTCGAATCTGCGAAAGTTCAGCGGCCTCGCGGTCTACAAGTTTCAGACCGACCCGTTCACCATCACCGAGCGTCTCTATGCGCAAGAAGCTCAATGGGAGTCGGAGCAGGACGCATGGATTTTCTCCCGGGGATGGAGGCGCAGCTTTGTCGAAGGCGGTAAGCACGAGCCCTTCGAGACCCTCGCCATCCAGGACATGGAGCCGCCGTCCTACTTCGTCAAAGAAGTCAAGCGCTCCGATCAGATGACCTACATGGAGCTCACCCGCTACGTCGACGATTTACAGCAGGCCGGCTATGACGTCGTCCCCCTTCGCGTAGCCCAACAGGCAAAGTTCTCTTTCCCGCTTGCCGCAATGGTAACGGTGCTCATCGCGATACCTTTCTCGTTTACCCCTGGAAAAAAGGGGGCACTCTACGGCATCGGAATCGCCATCGCCATCGGATTGTCCTACTACGTGACAACCCGCGTCTTCGCTTTCATGGGCGAGATGGCGATGCTACCGCCCGTCTTAGCGGCCTGGGCCCCCAACGTCCTCTTCAGCATCGCGGCTTTATACGGGCTCTTCAACGTCCGCACGTAAATCGTTCTTAGAGCGCTACTAATATTTGATCGATTGCTCACATCGCGCTTGCGGCTTTGCGGAGGTCGTCGGCCTTGTCGGTATTTTCCCAGGTGAAATCGGGCTCGTTGCGTCCGAAGTGGCCATAGGCCGCGGTCTTCTTGAAGATGGGTCGCCTCAGGTCGAGGTGCGCGATGATTTCCTTCGGGGTTAGCGGGAAGTGCTCGCGCACCAATGCCGAGATCTTGGACTCGTCGATTTCGCTGGTGCCGAACGTATCCACCATGATGGAGACGGGCTCGGGAACACCGATGGCATAGGCGAGCTGGATTTCCGCTCGCTTCGCTAGTTCGGAGGCCACCACATTCTTTGCGATGTAGCGCGCCATATAGGATGCCGAGCGGTCGACCTTCGTCGGGTCCTTGCCGGAAAAGGCACCGCCTCCGTGGCTCCCAACGCCACCATAAGTATCGACGATGATCTTGCGGCCGGTCAGCCCGCAATCTCCCTGGGGCCCGCCGACGACGAAACGGCCCGTCGGGTTGATGAAATATTTGGTGTCGTCGTCGAGGAGATCTGCAGGGATGACATGCTTGATGACTTGTTCCTTTACTTCTTCACGAAGTGTCTCCATTTTGACGAGGTTGCTGTGCTGGCTCGAGATGACGACGGCCTCGACGCGTGCCGGTTTGTACCCGTCATATTCAATGGTCACCTGACTCTTGCCGTCGGGCCGGAGATAGTCGAGCGCCTCGTTCTTGCGAACTTCTGACAAGCGGCGGACGAGCTTGTGCGCGAGCATGATCGGCATCGGCATGAGCTCTTCGGTCTCGTCACAAGCGAAGCCGAACATGAGCCCCTGGTCACCAGCGCCGCCCGGGTCGACACCCATCGCGATATCCGGTGATTGCTCGTTGATCGTCGAGAGAACGGCACAGGTCTCGTGGTCGAACCCAAATTTGGCGCGGGTATAACCGACGTCACGGATCGTGTCGCGCACGATTTGCGGCAAGTCGGCGTAACACTTGCTGGTCACTTCACCAGCGATAATCGCGATACCGGTCGTGACCAAAGTCTCGCAAGCAACGCGCGAGTCGGGGTCGCCGGCGATCAGAGCGTCCAGAATCGCATCTGAGATCTGGTCGGCGATTTTGTCGGGGTGTCCCTCCGTAACCGACTCCGAAGTGAAGAGGTGCTTACCGTCGCGGCTCATCCATTTCCTCCTGTAGAGATCTTCTCGCGGGCGACAAAAGCGGCATTTTACGCATAACGCCGTGAAGAACGCAATCGTTGCGAAAAAAAAGCCACAGAAAACTTGCTTCTGCCTTCCCTTTTACGATTCAATCGCCCGTGCCCCAGAAATCTCGCAAAAGTAGATTGCCGCGGGCATCGCCGATGAAGGATGCCCGCGGACCTACTGGGCGCGAGGTTGCCTGGGCCACGCTCGTTTTCGCCGTGGCCACCGTGCTCTTGAGCTATCCGCTCGCGTTTCACCCGGCTACACTCTCCCGGCTCGATAACGGGGACGCGCGGGTGAACGCATGGGCCATCTCCTGGGTGGCACACCAGCTTCTCGAGCATCCTCTCGCGCTGTTCGAAGCCAACACCTTCTACCCGCTCCCGCACGCGCTGGCCTTTTCCGAACATCTAACCTTTCAGGGGATACTCGCGATCCCGCTTCTCGCGCTGACGGACGATCTCGTCTTGACGAACAATCTCATCCTTCTCTTCTCGATCTTCGCCTCGGGCCTCGGGATGTATTTCTTGGCCTATGCGCTCACGCGCGACCATCTCGCCGCGATCCTCGCGGGCATCTTCTTTTCGTTCGCTCCGTTCCGCTTCAATCGGCTCCCTCACCTCCAGATGCAGCTCTATGCGTTCATCCCTCTCTTTCTTGCCGGGCTGCACCGATATGTCGAGACGCATCGGCCTCGCTGGCTTGTCCTCGCCGCCGTCGCGTTCGTATTGCAAGCGCTTTCAGGCACCTATCTCGGAGCTGTTGCGGCGGTCGCTCTCGGCGTAGCGCTCGTCACGCTCTTTCCCTATGCTGGTTTGTCACGACGGCAATGGGGATACGTGCTCGTGACGCTCATTGCCATGGCGGCCGTGCTCCTGCCGTTCGCGCTTCCCTATCTCTGGGTGAACCGCGAGCTCGGCGTCGAGTGGGACCTGTCCGGTCTCGGCTCTCTCTCCGCGACACCCCAAGCCTATCTCGCCTCTTCGAGCCATCTGTACCGCACAATCACCGAGGCCTGGACGAGCCCGGAAGGACGCACCGATTTTCTCTTCCCTGGCTTCACCTTGCTCCTCCTGGGCGCAACGGGCCTTTGGACACTCGTCAAGAAAGAGGGGCGGCGCGCCATCGGCGTTTGTTACGCGGTCATCTTTCTCACGGGTGTCATTTTGTCGCTCGGCCCGGCCACTCCCGTCCATCCCTTTCTCTACGAGCATGTCGTCTTTTTTCGAGGGCTGCGCGCGCTCACGCGCTTCAGCCTTCTGCCGCTATTGAGCTTGTCCGTACTCTCCGCCTACGGCCTCGCGTGGCTTCTCGAAGGCTTCGGCCGTCGCAAAACACTATTCGGGGCTATCCTCCTCTTCTTCGTGGTCGAGTCCACGGCGCTCCCTTACCGGCTCGAGCCTCATCGCGACGCCCCGCCGGCAGTCTATGAATGGCTTCGCGACGCCGAGCCGGGTCCGATCGTCGAGCTCCCGTTCAAAGTGGTGGACACGCGCTATATGTTTTGGGCACGGCATCACAACTTTCGGCCCATGCTGAACGGAGATAGCGGCTTCATCCCAATGTCCCATCAATGGCTGAAAGTAGCGCTCGGACGATTCCCCTCCCCCGACGCCATCGCCGTACTGCGGAACCTCGAAGTGCGCTACGTGGTGCTGCACCTCGACGCCTTTCGCAAACCGGCTCTCCTGAGACTTCTGAGCGGTATCGAAGCGCAACGGGAAGCTCTCCTCCCCGCCCGCGATTTCGGAAGCGATATCGTTTTCGAGGTCCTTCCGGACGGCGCTCGATCGAAGCTTGGAGCGGAGACGGCCCAGGCTCTCGAGAGCGTTCCGGCCTCGGGAAGTATCGACGCGCTCTTTGACGGCGTCACGAGCGAGCCCTTCGAAGCCAAAGAGACGATCCTCGAGCTCGAAGTCGAGCTCGAAGAGCTCACAGAAGTGGCAGGACTCCGCTTTCACTACGGGCCGGCGCCGCGCACGCCCGTCATCGCATTCGAAGTGCTCTTCAACACCCCCCCCGTTGCTTCTGATGCCGCCTCTGACGCCTCTGACGCCGCTAACGGAGGACAGGGGGTACGCGTCGCCGAGCCACCAGACTGGCCCGCGGTAGCCGCGCTCATCGACGGCTTGATCGAGACGCCTCTGAACGGAACCCAAACGATCTCTTTAGCACCTTTCGACACGACGCGGATGAGACTTCGACTTCGTGGGATCGACGGGAGACCGCCCGCGCTCTCGGAAATCGAAGTGCTTAGGGTCCCCTAGCCAGTGAGCAGCAATATCTCAGCGCTCCAGGCTGAAGACCGGAAACCGATAGGTCGACTCGAAGCCCAGAGTACGGTAGAGCCGTAAGGCACGATCGTTGTCGCGGCTGACCATTAGGGACAAGGTTCGGATCCCTATGCTCGCGAGTCGGTCGAGAGTATTGCGAAGCAGCAAACCCCCGACGCCTTGCTGCTGAAAGGTCGGGTCCACGGCCACTTGAGCGAGATGGCCATGCCCCTTGGCGATCTCGGTAACGATAGCGAAGCCCGCAGCGGCATCGGTGGACGGCTCGCGTGCCACGGTGGATACTTCGGCCAAAGCCTTTCCGCAGCCGCGCTGGCGGACGATATTGTTGAGCAGAAGACGGCAACCGGAGCTCGTACGATAGAGCTCATTCATCTCTGCGTCGGCGCCACCTCGATGCGCTCGCTCCATCAGCGCAGCCATCTCCGACAAATTTCCCGCCGTCCAGGGAAGCAGCAGCACGCGGCTCGAGGAGACCGCATTGGGCTTTCCACGCGACACCGTCCTTCTGAGGAAATCGCGCCAAAAGGTTTGAAAGCCTTCGGCTTCGAAGCATTCCGCAAGCCACGGAGCATCGAAACAAACGAATTGCGTCTCGATGCGCCGCACTCTGCGGCGGGAGAAGTCTTCGAGAATCGCATGGAGCATCATGCGTCCGATCTCGGAATCCCGAAAGCCCGAAGAGACGCGGAGCCCGGAGATTACGCCACGATCGCCTTCGACAACGTAATAGGCATAGGCGGCTGTCACGCCATCGCATCGGATAGCTTTTCCGACGAGCCCGCCACGATCGACCGCTCGCTCGAGGGCGGACATAGCGGTCGTCACATCCCAGTCGGAACGTTCGCGCCAGAGCCGCACCTCTCGATCCCACATGCTGCGAAGCTCGTAAGGCCGGACGCAAGACAAATCCACGACTTGCAGATTCGCTGCAGGGCGCTCGGCGATCAGGCTGCTCATGCGGGTCTCGAGCTCATAGTGTACCGCGATCCGAGTTGTCTTATCTAACAGGATCAAGAGGGCGCAAGGCGAGCGTGATACGATCGACTCTCGAGACTATGCAAGCCGTGATCCTCGCCGCCGGCCGATCGACGCGCACCTATCCACTCACCCGCACACGCCCGAAACCTCTGATCCCCATTTGGGACAAGCCGCTTCTCGAGCATCAGCTCGGTCAACTGGCCGGCCTGGTAAAGGAAGCCATCCTGGTAGTGGGTTACCGTCGTGACCAAATCGAGGCCCGTTTCGGAAACGAGCATCACGGTATCCGTTTGCGTTACGCCGAACAACGTACTCAACGCGGCACGGCCGATGCAGTGCTCGCCGCTCGTCCCTATATCTCCGAGAGAAGCCTCGTGCTAAACGGAGACGATTTTTACCATCACGCCGATCTGAAAGCGCTTCTCGCGGGCGGGCGCGGACTCCTCGTGACCCAGGCTCCGGACCCTCAAAACCGTGCGGTGGTTCGTTGCGAGCTCGACGCCGTGATCGACATCGTGGAAAAGCCGCCAAACCCCGAGCCGGGCGCGCTCTGCAGCGTCGGAGGCTATTGCATCGAGTATGCCGACTTGAAGCTACTGGACGATCTCCCCTTGAGCCCGCGCGGCGAGCTCGAGCTTCCCGATTTCATCCTGAGACTCGTACGCGAATCCAAGGTGCGGCCGCAGGCTATCAATCAGTGGTGGTTGCCTTTGACCTATGGATGGGACGTCCTGACGGCCGTGCGTCACATCTGGGCGGACCCGAAGCGCGCGAAGGATCTCGGTATTACGGAGACGCGACACGATGCCCAAAGAGCGCGCGCCAATGCGGGCTTCGTGAGCTTCGGAAAGGGCGTGCGTCTCGAAGGTCCTATCAGGCTCGCAGACGGCGTACGACTCGGAGACGAGGTGCGCCTGGTGGGCCCTACAACGCTTGGGGCCGGATGCTCGATCGATAGCGGCGCTCTCGTCGAAAGGAGCGCTCTTTTCGACGACGTGCATATCGGCGCGGGCGCGACGGTGCTCGACTCCGTGCTCGGGGAGGGCGTAGAGATTGGCAAAGGGGCGAAGCTCTCGAGCGCGCCCGGGCGCGAGCTCACGATCGACGTGAAAGGAAAGCGCGTGCGCCCGGAGCTCGACCGGCTCGGCGCGGTCCTAGGCGATGGGGTGCGCGTTTCGGACGGAAGCGTCGTCGAGGCAGGAAGCTTGATCGATACAGGGGACTAGCGTAGCCACCCTTTCGGATAGCTCTGCCGACGCGCCTCTTCTTCGAGCGCCTTAACCGCCTCGACAGCGGCCTGTCGCTCCTGCTCGGTCTCCTGAATGAGGCGGCGCAAGTGATCGAGAGATTCGATGACGGTATTCCCGTTCTCGTCGACATATCGGACCCCCTCGACGACGTGAAGACCATCGAGAGTTTGCTGGCGCTCTTGCGCGGCGGCCACACGTTGTTTGGCGGCCTGATAGCGCCCTCGGAAATCGGCTTCGCGTCGCTTGCGGTCGCGGCTCTCTTCTTCCCGACTGGCGGAAGGGGTGGTAGATTCGGGATCGTTCAGCGCGGCATCGAGGCCTAGCGAGCTGCGGCTCTCATCTCCCTCTGGATCGCCAGCGCTATCGCTGTCGCTCTCACCGGCAACATCTTCACCTTCCTCGGCATCGGTCTCCTCTTCTTCCTCGAAGATCTCCCCCTCTGCGAACTCGTGCGTGGCCACGCCCTGGGCTTTGTTCTCGTCACGGCGCTCACGCTCCTTGCGGGCAAGCTCCCCGAGCGACTGCCCAGCGGGCAAAGCGGGAGCAAACGAGGCAAGAAGGAGCACTGCGACGAACACTACCGACACGATTTTCGGCATACGGACCCCCGTTTTTTTCTCGAGATGCTTGCAATTAGCGTAGCATCTCCGCCCGGTTCAGGCCAGGCAGCCCAGGGCCCGTTACGGCTCCCGGGAAAGCGCCCGAAAATACTCCTCGACCAGATTCCGATACCCCGCGGGAACTTGGTCCGAGCCGGCGACATAGAGCTCGCCTTCCGCGAGGCCCTCGAGCTCACGCCGTAACCAGTACTCAAACTGCTTGAGCTCCGTCAACACCTCTTCTTCGAGCTGTTCGAGACCGAGAGGGTTCAAGTAGATCTGCTTCTTGTCGAACTCTTCCATCCGGCGGATGATCTCACCGAGGTCGGGCACCTCGAGCTGTTGGCGCGCGAGGTCCCGCCGCAGGCCCTCAGCATCCGACACACGCTCGCGGAACTCACGGCGCAGCTGCCGGAGCTCCTCCGTCGAGAATTGTCCAGGCTGGTAACCGCCGCCGCCCGTCTGGGTTCCTGGCCCAATCGAGCTCGGCCCGGCGTGCCCCTGACTTCCTTGACCCTGTTGACCCTGTTGACCCTGTCGACCTTGCTGGCCCTCTTGGCCCTGGCCCTGACCCTCTTGACCTTCGCCTCGTTGCTGCCCCTCTCGACCTTGCTCTCCGGGCTGTTCACCGCGACGGGCTAGCCGCCCCTGGCCGGGCTGGTCCTGTTGGTCTCGTTCGCCCTGCTCAGCTTCGCGGCGCTCCCGGATACGCTCGGATAGCGCCTCGAGGTTCCGCACGAGGTCGCGCGTCTGGTTGATCGCCTCAGCGACTTTGTCTTCCTCGGACGTGCCGATCGCGCCGCGCGCTTCACCGAGGCGATCGCGAAGCGATTCAATGTCCTCGCCGATGACGGTCTCGAAGTTATCGGCATATTGTCCCGAGCGTCCCTGAACGACACCCTTGCTGTAGCGGATCTTCTCCTTGAGCTTCGTATCGCGGATCGAGTTGGCCGCCTCCTGGATCTTGCGCGACGCCTCTTTTTGTTCGCTCCGCGAGTCCCGGGCCATGCGATCGAGCTGGGATTCCAGATTCGCAACTTGCTCGGCGAGCTCGTCTTTGCGCTCGAAGATTCGCCGCAGTCGCTCACCGCTTCCCTGGCCTTCCCGGCCGAGCTTGCTCACCTCGGACTGGATGCGCTCTTGCTGCGCCTGCAGGCGCTCCACCTGTTCCGCGACATCATCCATATCGCGCTCCAGCCTTACCGACCGGTTCTTGTCGAGCAAACGGCGAGCGTCCTTGAGCTTGGCGAGCGCCGCGAGCCCTTCGGCGAGCGCGCCATCGTCGCCCCGCGCCCCCGCGCGCCTCATGTCGTTGGCCGCCTGCTCCAGGCGGCGCGCCGTGTCCTTCAAATCGGGAGAGGAATGCTCGCGCGCGAGGCGCTCGAGCTCGCGGGCGAGCTCTTCGGTCTGCTCAGCAAGCTCGCGCTGGTTCATGCCTCCGCCGCCGCCCATTTGGTTGCGGAGGCGACTCGCCTGGCGGCGTATCCGCTCGTTTTCCTGTTGCTGGCGGCGCGCGAGCTCTTGCAACCGCTGGAGCGCTTCATCGACTTCGTTGTCGACACTCTGCTGCTGTCCGCGCTGCACCGTCTCGTACTGATTCCGAAGTTTGTCGAGCTCGAGCTCGAAGAGATCCGCCAGGTCCTCGGCGCTTGCAGCTTGACCGCCACCACCGCCACCCTGTTGGAAAGAGACCTGCACTTCGCGAAAGAAGGCATCGGCCCGCTGAAGGTGTTGCAACGCCCGCTGCTCGAACGGCATCGCCACAATCGGGTCCTTCGCCGTCAAGCTCTCCTCGGCCAGGCCCATTTCATCGATGGCCTTTTTCAAGGACTCGCTGATGGTCGCGAAATCACTATCCACACCAGTAATGCCGCGATTTCCCATGCGCCGCAGCAAGTTGGTAACTTGATCTCGAAGCCGGCCCTGCATGAGAGCTATCGTTGTGAGATTTTCTTCCCAGTCCCGCTTCTTGTACTCGTCCTTGTCGCGAATGAGCTTGAACGTCGCCGCCACGATCTCGCGCTGTCGCAAGGACAACGTGCCTTCCATACCGCCGCCACCGCCGCCGCCCTGCATCCCGCCCTGCGCCTGACGGTATTGACGATCGAAGGGCCGGGCTTCGATGAAATAGATGTCCGTCATCGCCACTTGGGAGCCGCCGGCATCTTTGGCGCGCGCGTAGTAGGAAATGAAATCCCCTGGTTGAAGCTCGTAATCTTCGAGAAAGAATGTGTAGCCCGCGATCATTTCTTTCTTGGCGCACCCGTCATAGAGTGCGACGATCTGCTCGTCGCCGCCATTCACCGAAAAGACGAGCTCGAGGCGGCGCAGGCCGTAATCGTCTTCGCCTTTGATCTCGGTGAACACTTCCTCGATCGGATTCACTTTCGAATCCCTGCCGGGCTTCACGATCGTCACCGAAGGCGGCTGGTCCGACAGAATCTCGATGGCATAGTCGGGAGATGCCGGCTGCAACGTGTCGTCGAAGGATTCGAGATCGATGCGATAGAAACCGTCCTCGACGAGCTCGAGCGTCACGGACAAATTGCCATCCGCGCCGAGCTCGAGCGGCACCGGATCCTTTTCTTCGACCGCGAGCACGCCACCGGCGACACGGACCGTTGGCACGATAGTCAGATGGACTTTGGTTCCTCGAAGCGCCGCGATGTCGCCCCCGTCCTCGACCCGCTGCGGAGAGAGCCCCGTATATAGCGGAAATTCATATTCGAGATCGAGACGTCGCACGTAAGGCAGATCCGAGACATCCACGCGAAACAAATCTGAGCGGACGCCATGGGCCTCGACGTAATATTCCGTCGGATCCTCGAGATCGAAGAGCATGAACGAATAGCGTCCTGTCTCGTCGTCAAAACTCATTGGGAGGCGGCGCCACGCGTCCTCGCCTTCGCTCTTGACGGCGATGTCCGACTCTTCCGCATCGAATCCCTGAAGCTCCGCGGTCACGAGTTGATCGGCGCCGCGGACGACGCCGATATCTCCCGGCTCGACGACAATCATGTAAGGGCTCGCCGCTTGCGCGCTTCTCATCGGGTTGAGAAGAAGCCCCGCGCCGTAGCGCAAGAAGCCCGGGCTGAGCAGAACCGCGATCATTCCGCCGACCGCGACAGCAACGAACACGGCCGAGCTTCTCTTTAGACCATCTTGCTCGATCGTGTGCCCGTAGTCGATGGACTCACAGCGCTCCACCGTTTGCTCGACGAGCTTCTCGATGAGAGCCGGCGACACGCTCGCGCCGAAGCTCTTCTTCTCGGTCTCGCCATCGCCCAGCCCGCCCACTTCGAGCGCGCTCGAAAGAGCTTCTTTCAAGGGAGGGTCGTGCTCTTCGATATAGAGGGCGACTTGTTCGTGGGTGACCCGCTTGGCGAGAGGACGTACGAGGAACCGCAAAGCGAGCCCGACGAGCGCCAGATAAGTAAAGATGCGGAAGAGCCGGACAGACCACGCGCTGTAGCGGAAATACTCCATCCCGTAAGCGGAGATGGCGAAGGCCACGAGCCCGAAGAGCAGAAGATAGGCGATGCCTTTGACCGTGTGCCGAATCCGCCAACGGCTTCTCACGTAGCGAATGATTCGAAGTAACTGCGGGTAGCCTGACGTCTCGAAAATTTCCATTGCTAAGCTCCGAAAAATCATCTAGCTGTTGCGCCTCACTTTGAGCACCGGCGCTTCGCGCTTACTTACCAGTATAGCCCGACTTAGCCGACTCCAGACACCACCGTTCGCGTCCGCGACAAGCGATTCGAAAGAATCGTCTCCGTCACGAGCAGAACAAAAGCCGCGACGAGCAAATACCACCAAAAGCCCTGCCGACCTTCTTGGTCCGCCACTGTCTCGCCGGCGCCGAGAGCATCGTCAGCGATCAAGTCGCGAAAAGTGACCGAAGCTACGAGCTCCTCCGGATCGAGCTTGGCAAGATCCGACTCGGTCAAATCCAAGTTCGACGCGAGCGCCACGGCCTGCGCCGTTCCAGAGCCGCTGCCTGCCCGGCGAAGCTCGTAGAATCCCTGCTCCGAAAGCGACAAGAGCGCGCGTTCTTCGTCCGGCGGGATGATCGTGCGCGTTCCGGAAGGCGCCGAGACGACGAGATCGACTATCCGTTCTCCATCGCGCGCTATGTCCTCACCGGTCCTGGCGAAAAATTGCTCGAGATCCGCTACTTCGCCGACCGTGTACCACGGGTTGACCTCCGCGTAGCCGGCAGCATATTTGATGAGCTGGTGAAGAAAAGGCAGAAACACGGGTTGCAGCGCCAAGTCGTTCCAGAAAGTGTCGAGCGTCGAGGTCCAAACGAGCACCCGACCGTCGCCGATGGTCTTCTCGGCAAGTGCTATGGCCCCATCATCGAAGCGTGCAAGTATCCCGCTTGCGATCGGCCCTTCGAAGGTGCGGTAGCGAAAAAATTTCGCCGCCGAGAAATCGCCGCTATGCGGTGCTCCAAAGATGTCGAAGACCGGCGAACCGTAGTCCAAATAGGACAGTGTCCCGCCCCAGTCCCGACTGCGATCGGTCGAAGCACCAGGCGGCTCCGGCAAGAGGCGCGCGGCGTCTCCGGTGAAACTGTTGCGCCCGCTCGCTTCGCCGAGGGCTACGATGACACCGCCCCCCTCCGAGACGAAGCGCTCGAGAAGACGCGCTCTAGCTGCCCCGATCGAGGCGACGTCGTTCAAGAGCACCACATGACGGCCCTCCAAATCGGCCGCGCCCAATTGGCTCATCCGTTTGCTCTCGAGGCGAAATGACGGCCGATCGCCTATCGCCAGGGCTCGATCCACGTACAGGCTTCTGCGACGATTGCCGTCGAGAGAGAGCACGTTCAACGATTGCCCTGGCCAGAGCACGAAGTGATAAGCGTTGTCGATCTCGAGTTTGTCCGCGTCGAGCTGAATCGTCCCGCGCGAAACGCCGCTGGGGAGCGTCAACGGATCGAAGCTCACCGTGGCGGAGCTGTTCGGGGTAAGCCGGAGTTTTTTCGACTGGAGCGAGCGGCCATTGAGCTCCAGCTTGATATTGGTCTCGAGCGGCGGATCCCCGTCCGGCGCCTTGTAGGTAACACGGGCGGTCGCGACGAGCCGCTCGCGATCCGAGGACTTGTTGTTTTGGTCGATCTTATTGCGCTCGAGAATCACCCCGGTCACCGCGAGATTGTCGGATGTCGGGCTCCCGACATCAATAGGCGTGAAGCTCGTATTCGCGGGGAACCAAACGTCCTCATCGCCTTCCCAGCCGAGACGCTGAAAATCAGACAACAGGACGACTTCTTTCCGCGTCAGCGACGATTCGTCGACGATCTTCTTCGCGAGCTTCAATGCGGGACCGTAGCGGGTCGTTCTCGCCGAGAGCGTGACGCTGTTCACGATCGCGTTCAGCTGATCCTTGTCCGAGGTCGGTTGATTCGAGATCTCCGCGCGATCCGAGAAGACGACAAACGATGCGCGCTCGTCGGGCGCAAGCGCTCCAATCTGTCCGCGTATCTCGTCTTTGGCGCGCTCGAGCCGGTTCTCGTAGCCCATGCTGTAGGAGTGATCGAGCACGAAAACGACTTCACGAGGTCCCAAAGGCAGAGCACTCGCCGCTGTGGGCGAATCGAAGAACGGGCGCGCGAAGGCCAAGATCAAGAGGAGCAGCGCGAGACAGCGGAGCGCAAAAAGAAGCAGATGGCGGAGCCGCTGGCGCCGCACGGACCGATAGGGGATGCGCCGAAGAAACATGAGCGAGGGAAAGTCGACGACTTCCTTCTTCTCGCGGTTTGTCAGATGGATGATGACCGGGATTGCGAGCGCGAGCGCGCCGAGAAAAAAAGCCGGGGTCAGAAAGCTCATGGGCTCACCTCGTCCGCGTCATCCGTTCACGGCTCGACAGAAAATGAAAGAGTGCGAAGTCGAGCGGTGTGGACGTGTCCATCAGCACATAATCGATCCGATTATCGCCGAGTGTGTGAGTCAGGCGCGAGATGTGCTCTTGCACGAGCTTGCGATACTCGTCTCGCAAATATTCGGGAATGATCGGCTGAGCCTCACCCGATTCGAGGTCTCGATAATTGGCGGCCTCGTCATAGGGAAAACTGAGCTCGGCGGGGTCGAGAACATGGAAGACGATGAGGTCGTTGCCTTTGTACCGCAACCCCTTCACGGCGTCGAGGATGGCGTCCGGCTCGTCATAGAGATCCGAAATGAGCACGACGATGCTCCGCCGCTGGATCGCCCCAGCGATTTTTTCCAAAGGCTTCCGGTAGCCGCCCGCCTTGGTGGACTTCAGGCGATCGATAGTGTGAAGCACGATCTCGAGATGTTTCGCCGAAGGGGGCACGAAATCCACGATGTCCTCGTCGAAGGTGACGAGGCCGATGCGATCGCGCTGCCCTTGCGAGAACACCGCGAGCGACGCCGCGAGGTAGCGCGCATAGTCGAGCTTCGTGATGCCTTCGCTTCCGAAATTCATCGAGCGCGAGATGTCGAGTAGCAGCGTGAGGCTCGTATTGGTATCCGCCTCGAACTGTTTCACGTAGAAGCGGTCGGTTCGCGCGAAGAGCTTCCAATCGATCTGACGGATGTCGTCTCCCGGCATATAGGCCCGATGCTCGGCGAAATCAACCGAGCGCCCGAGATAAGTGGAACGATGAAGCCCGCTGATAAAGCCTTGCACCACACTACGCGCGAGCAACTTCAAATTCGAGATGCGCCCGAGCACATGAGGGTCGACAAACTGCCCGAGCCGTTGCCCATCTTGTTGAAGTTCCGCCATACCGTACTAAATCCGAATGCCCTGAATGCTGATCATCACATTCTCGATTTCGGAGCATCGACCATCTCGAGAAGCTGGTCGAGGATCTTCTCCGAAGAAATCTTCTCCGACTGCGCGTGGAAATTGGTCAGGATGCGGTGACGAAAGACGGGCGGCGCGAGGGCGCGAATGTCCTCGTAGCTCACGTGATAGCGCCCATTCATGATCGCCCGCGCCTTGCTGCCGAGGATGATGTATTGCGCCGCCCGGACGCTCGCACCGTATTCGACCCATTTCTCGACGAACTCGGGAGCGCCCTCTTCGCCTGGCCGCGACGTCCGCGCGAGGCGCACCGCATAGCGCATGATCGACTCCGTGACCGGCACGCGCCGCACGAGTTTTTGAAAGGCGAGGATGTCTTGCCCGGTTATGACGTTGTCGAAGCTGATGTCCTGGATCGCGGTCGTGTTCCGCACCACCTCGATCTCGTCCTCTTCCGGCATGTAATCAATAATGACGTTGAACATGAAGCGGTCGAGCTGTGCTTCCGGAAGCGGATAGGTGCCTTCGAGCTCGATCGGGTTCTGGGTCGCAAAGACGAAAAAAGGCTCTTCGAGTGTATAGGTTCGACCTTGTATCGTGACCTGGTGCTCCTGCATGGCTTCGAGAAGGGCCGATTGAGTCTTGGGCGGGGTCCGGTTGATCTCGTCGGCAAGCACGATGTTGTTGAAGATGGGCCCGGGCATGAAGACGAGCTCGCGCTTGCCCGTTTTCGGATCTTCCTGCACGAGGTCGGTGCCCGTGATGTCGGAGGGCATCAGATCCGGCGTGAACTGGATCCGAGCGAATTTGAGGTCCACGACTTGGGCGACGGTGTGCACGATCATCGTCTTCGCAAGGCCGGGCACGCCTGTGATGATGGAGTTGCCGCCGACGAACAGAGACAGGAGCACTTGCTCGATCGGACCTTCCTGGCCCACGATGCGCTTTTTGATCTCGCTCGTCACGTTCGAATAGGCATCTTTTAACCTGTCCGCAAGGGCAATGTCATCTTCGGATTCGAGAGCGACTTTTTCTTCTTCAGCCAAGACTAGCTTTCCTTTCTTTCGTTTTGGACCCGAGCTCTAATGCGTCATCCCGTAAACGACGTAGTTGACGCCGAGCTTGAAAGCCTCGTTCGAGATATCGATGGGTACCCAGCCACTTCCCGACCATTCCCAATAGTCGCCGATATCGTGGTTGTAGTTCGCAATCACCATGAGCCGCTTTCGAGGATCGTTGTCTTCAAAGATGCCGTAGTAAACGGGCTGGTATCCGGGAAAGGTGGGGTGCTCGAAATCGAGCGTTTCGATGTAGAAGAACGAATTGAAAATCGGATGCGAGACGTCCAGCTCCACGAGCTGGTAATCGGGCATCACTTTGCGCATCTGCTCGACGTAGTTGTACCACTGCCATTCCGTGATGAAATCGTCGACGACGAGAAACCCGCCTTTCAGCAAATAAGTGCGCAGGCTTTCGGCTTCGGCCTCCGTAGGATTCCAGAACCCGACCTCACAGAGATAAGCCCAGGGATAGTTGAACAGCTCGGGATCGTCGAGCGCGTAAATGTTGCTCTTCCCCATATTGGGCGCGATCGACGTGTGATGCTTCAGGATCGTCATCAGATTTCGCTCGGCCTGGGGGTAGTCGTGATTCCATTTGAGATCCAGCCCCCATTGATACGGGCCTCGCCCCCATCGGGTCGGTTCGAATTTTACCCGAACGAACGTGAACTTCCCGTTATAAGGGTGGTTGTCATAGGGAACGTCGAACCCTTGCAACAGGCTCGCGCCGATCGGGACGGCGAGGCTCGTGACGGCAAGCGCCGCGATCGCGAGAAACGATCTCCTCTTCTTCACGCTCCGCCGCCTTTCTCGGAGCGTGAGAGCTTGAGCAAGAGCGCGAGGCCGTCTTTGAAGGCCGGGGCGAGCTCGAGGGCTTTTAGAAGCTGCCGGCGCGCGCGGGTGTCGTCCCCAGCCTCGTGGTAGGCGAGCGCGAGCTCATAGAGTCCTTGCGCGCGGTCCGTGGTGAGCGCGAGGAGCGCGCGGCGCTCGACAATGACCTCGTCCTTCCGCCCCACTTCGCGGTAGAGCTCCGCGAGCTTTCTATGGTCCTCAAGCTCGAACGGGTAGATATAGAGTGCGCGCTTCAGGATCTCTGCGGCCTTCTCTTTCTCATCCAGATCCACGTACAGCCCGGAGAGTATGACGTGTGCGTCATAGTGGTTCTCGTTGATGTCGACGAATGTCGCGAGCTCTTGCGCGGCACGGCCGATATCGCCCCGCTCCTCGTGGATTTTCGCGAGGCCCAAATAAGCGTTGCCTTCGCCGGCATATTGGGGGAAGAGCTTCTTGGCACGCTCGAGAAGCTTCTCGGCCTTTTCGATGTCACCCTCTTCGAGGGCTCGTCGCCCGGTCTCGAGCTGAGCAATGAAGTCGAACGCGTCTTCTTCGGCGCGGGTCGCGAGCTCTTCGACCGAGTCGGGAGTTGCGTCGTCTTCGGGCGGGAGCCGAAGCGTCGCGGCAATCGCGTCGAAGCGCTCGGCCAAATATTCGTCGAAGCGGGTGTCGAACGCGTCGAGCGTCACGCCGAGCACTTTCTCGAACACTTCAGGCGTCGACAGGCCGTCACGATAGGCCGCCAACATGTCGCGGATCGCTTGAAACTCGAAGTCCCGCTCGATGAGCTCCGAGACAAGCGACGCCTGATAGTAAGAGATACCGATCTGCTGCGGGTAGGTGGGGCGCATGAAGCCATTGTTGAGCTCCGCAATGTTCAGTAGACGCTCGCGCTGATAGGCCGCGAGAAATCCGAGATTGACGTCGTCACCCCAACCCGGGCGCGCGCGCCGCTCTTCGAGCACGGAAAGACCCTCCGAGAACCAGCGCGGCACTTTGTGATCGGTCATACCGAGCGTCACCGAGTGGGCGAGCTCGTGCCACAAGGTGGACGCCCAATTGAACGCGCCCTTCTGGCGCGCAGAAGGTGAATCGACCGCAATCACGGGGCCGAAACAAACCCCGAGCGCGCCGAGCCCGGGGAGCCCGAGCGTGCGTACCGAGAAGTCGCCATGAGACCGGAAGACCTCGATCCGGATCGGCGTGGGGGGCTCGTATTGGTAGCGCTTCGACAGTTTCTCATAGGCTTCTTCTGCCACACTTGCGTAGTGGACCGAGAGCAGATCGGATTCTTGACCTTCGATGAAGATCTCGAACCGCTCAGTCGGCGTCGTTTCGTAATCGACGAAGGTGTCGAGAAGATCGAGCGTGTTCTTGTTCCAGATGTGGTAGGGGTCGCCTTTGAAGGAGAGCTCGAGATTCTTCGTCCCTTCTTCGATATCACCGAGCCGGAGCTGATTGACCCCGAGAAGCCCGTAGCCCCACCACGAGCGCTCGTCGAGCTCGACGGCTTTGGCGGCGAAATCCGCGGCGCGCTCGTAGAGACGATTGTTGGCGGCGATCTCGGAGAGCTTGTTGTAGAAATCCGCGTCGCGCGGGTTCCGCTCGAGAGCGCGCGCCTCGACCGCGCGAAAACCGGCTTCGTCGCCGCTCAAAAGCTCGGCCGCAGCCAAGATCGGGAGCGCATCGGGTGATAGCGGGTTCACTTCGAGCGCTTTTTCGGCTTGTGCGCGCGCGCGCGTGTAGTCCTCGAGCCCGAGATGCTGCTCAGCGACGAACGCAAGGGCAGCCACGTGATTCGGGTTTACTTCGAGCACTTTCTCCGCCAGAGTGAGCGCTTCGGAAGAGCCGTCGAAAGCCTTCACTTGGGCCATGCCGAAAAGAGCTTCGGGATGGTTCGGGTTCATGGAGAGCGCTTCGCCGAAGCTCGAGCTGGCGTCGGGGCTGTTATATTTCTCGAGAAACAAGGAGCCCGCGAAAATCGTCGGGTCGATGGAGGTGGGGTCGGCTGCTTTCGCTTCGTCGAGGGCTTTCAAGGCGTCCTTGAAGAGCTGCGGGTTCGTCGCGCCGAGATACCAGCAAGCGACGCCTACCGCGAGGAGCTGGTCGGCGCGCAGCGACGAGCTGCGGTTGTAGACGTCGATGAACGCATCGAAACGGCGAAGCGCCTCGTCCACGTCGCCCTGGTCCCGGTAGAGGATCGCGAGGTTGAGCTCGGCTGTAAGATGATCGCGCGCGCCTCCCGCAATCGCTTTGTCGAAGGCGCTGCGGGCTTCATCGATACGCCCTGTCTCGTAAAGAATTTCGCCGCGCACGTTCTCGAGCTCTACGGAGGCCGGCTCTTTCGCCAGAAAGGCGTCGACGCATTCGAGCGCGTCATCATTCTGGCCCGTAAGCCGAAGCGCTTCGATCCAGCCGTGATAGAGACGTGGCGTCGGCATGCTGACCGATGCTGCCTCGAACGCCGCGATGGCGTCGCCGTAACGCCCTTCGCCAAGCGCCAACTCCGCATCCTCGAGACTAGCCCCCGCTGCTCGAGCAAAAACCCCAAATAGCAGGAGAACAACACCAACGACACGCAGGTAGCCGGTAGCAGGTAGCCGGTAGCCAATCACTGACGCCTCTCCTCGAGACTGGCCGTCACCTGCGCGAGCTCCAGAAGAACTCGCTCGAGCTCCTGCAAATACAGATCTTCCGGCATGGACTCTTTCTGCTGTCTGAGCGCCACGACGCGCCCTTCGAGCTCGCGCCGTTTCTCCACGAGCTTCGCGAGGTCGGGATCCGCTGCAAGGTCGACATCGCTGAACCCTTCGGCCACCGCGGCCTCGCCCATCAGATAAGCTGTGCCCGCCACGTCGCCCTCGTTCTCTGAAGGCTCGTGAGAACCCTCGCCGTCCCCGTTATCGTCGAGAACCGAATGCTCCGTTTGAAGCATGTTCTCTTCATCGTAGTAACCTTTCACGCGAATCCGGGCATAGGTGTAAGCTTCCAGCACCGACACACGTTCGTTCTTGTCGGTGTCCGCCCCGTCTCCAGAATAGGCCTCTACAAAGTACTGTCCAAACTGAGATTCATTCCGCTCGTAGCCGCTCTTGGTGGCGGTCACCACGATGCGATTGGGTCCCGAGAGAACGGGAAGAAAGTTCCCGCTCGCGCTCGTCGCATTGACGAAAACGATTTGTTGCCCGCCAAAAGGCTTCAAGATCGCTTCGAACTCCTCGGCGGTCACATCCGGCCCCGGCAAATTGAACCGCGACTGCTCGGAGCGGAAGCTGCCGTGACCGATGAGCAGCACATAGAGCTGATCGCCCGGGCGCACTTTCGTCTGGATTTTCTCGAAAATCGCGATGACGTTTTCCTTGGTCGACTTCGCGTGCACGAGCTCCGGAGCGAGCTCGACTTTTTCGGCAAGATAGAAAACGTTGTCTTCGGGGATGGCCGCGTCCGTCAGCGCCGCTTCGCGCATCGCGAGGGACCATTGGTGGAACCTCTCGCGATAGCGCTCCTCGCCACCGAGACCCGCAATGATGACGAGATAGGTCTGGTTCGCGGTCGCGGTGGCGGCCAAGCTCGAGATCAGGACGACCGCAAACGCCCTTGCGATCACGCAAGGCCTCGGAGTTTTCGGTATCCCCACTCCGAGCCGACAATACCAACGAGCATCAAGAAGATGACGGGCATGTCAAAGAGATCCCGACGCTCGCGCACGGTCATCCCGCCCCCGGAATAACTCATGTCCTCCGGGAGCCGGGCCACGGTCTCGCGCGTGTAGAACCGCCCACCGGTCTCGTTCGCAACGCGCTCCAAAAGAGGCGTGCGCATCTCGGCCTGAAAATACTCGTCATCGAGGTCGTGGGACTCGGTGAAGCCGCGCGCGGTCCCGAGCTCGACGCCATCGCGCATCGCCGAGACCTCGATTTCATAGATGCCTTTTCCCCTGGGCAAGAAATTTCCGCGATACTCGCCGTCCTTGTCGACAGTCCACTCCATCGGGACGTCGAAACGCTCGCCCGAGGGTGTCCGCACGGTGGCCGTGATCTGGGCATTGTTCACTTTCAAGAAACGGTCGTCGTCCGCTTCGGCGAGAAGCGAGACGCTCTCGCCGGGGGCGTAGCGGTGTTTTTCGGGGCTCACCGCGACTTGCTGTGGAACGTAGCTCACGAGCCAGCGCAGAAGCTTTCGCCAGAACAGCTCGTACGTCATGTCCTCGAGCGGCATGTCGTGATGCATCTGCCATTGCCACGAATCATTGACCGCGAAGGCGATCGACTTGCCCCGACCGTAGCGCTGGAAGACGAGAACGGGCTGTTCGTCCACCTCCGGTCCCGTCCCCGACAGAAGCGTGGTCGCGCCCGGCTTCACGCTGCTCAGGTCGTTCAGCGTCGACAGCGGAGGCAGCGTCGCCCAACGCTCGGCGCTCGCATCGAGGTCCTGGCCGAACTGCGTCACGGGATGGGTCGTCCCGAACGGCGTCGGCTTCACGGTGAGCGTGCTGAAGAAAGCCGGGCCCGCGAGCTCCTCCGCCTCGGACCGCTCTTTGGCCGGAGAGAGCACGACAGGAAGCACGTCGGCAACCGGCGTTCCGGCATAGCCGCCCTCGGAGAGCGCGAGGCGTCCGCCGAGCACGAGCAGACCGCCGCCACGTTGGCTGACGAAATCCGCAATCATTCGCAGCTGGTCATGCGTGAAATAGCTCGCTTCGATACTGCCGAGGATGAGGCCTCGATATTTGAAGAGCTCCTCGCGCGTTTTGGGGAAGCCGCTCGCAAGCTCTTCGGGATCATCGATGTCGAGACGCAGGAATTTGCTCTCCGCGGTGCGCTGCAGACAGACGACCTGCAAATTCTCGTCATCCGCGACGGCGCGGCGGACGAACTTGAGCTCGAAGCGCGGCTCGCCTTCGAAGTACAAGATCTTGGGCCTTTCGTCCTCGACATAGATGAGCTGGTCGCGCTGATTATTTTGCGAGACCATCTCACCCTCTTCGGTCGCAACACGGAAGCGGAAGATGCGCGCTCCGGGGTCGGCGGCGGTGAAATGAATGCGCACCGTCGTCGCCTCCGCGGAAAGCTCGACCTCGCGCGAGCTCACGATACGACCGTCGTCTTCGACGTCTAGGCGGACGGTCTCGCCGTCGAAACCCCGCTGCGAGATCGTGACGTCCACGATGAGCGACGAGCCTTCGAGAACGCTCCTCGGAGCTTCGACCCGCGAGACTTCGATGTCCCGGGTAAAGCGCTCCCGTCCGAGGCCAACGGTATAGACCGGAACTTTTTGCGCCTGAAGCTCGAGCAGGGTATCGCTCAGCGCCGCGTTCGAGTTATCGGCGCCGTCGCTTATGACGACGAGACCCGCGAGAGGAACGTTCGAAAGCTCTTCGGCGCTTCGGGTGAGAGAGCGTGCGAGGTGGGTCCGTGCCCCGGCGAAGCCGAGAGAAGAGGTATCGTTCAAGCGGTGCGCCGTTTCCGAGAAGCGGAAAAAACGGAGCATGAACTTGTCGGAGAGCGCTTTCGCGAGCGCGCTCCCATCCGGACCAAAGGTCTCTTGAATGAAACTGCCGCGAGGCTCGCCCTCGACATCCGCGATCTGCATGCTGCGTGAGTCGTCGAGCAGGATGCCGACGAAGCTCCGCTGAGGAACGACCGTCGACAAGACGAGCGAAGGACGGAACAGGCAGAACAGGAGGAGCAGCAATGCGGCTGTTCTCAAACCGGTCAGCACGAGACGGTCGCGCGCGCTGCTCTTGCCCCGCACGTCCCGATAACGCAGCACCGTGGGTACCGCGAGAACGACTGCCGCGACGCCCACCAAGATGATCGGCCACGAGACTCCGAGACTGAGCTCACCTCGCTCGAAGAGCAACGGGCGGTACTTGAATAGAAACTCGAAAACGTTTTCGAACCAAGATGCCATCAATGACTCATTGCGTAGATAATGAAATTTACGCCCATTTGGTAAGCATAAGTCGAGAACTTGAGCGGGTAATAGGGATTTTCAGCCCACTCCCAAGCGTCTCCGAGGTCCGTGTTCCAATTGATCACGACCATGAGTCGCCCTCGTTCATCGAAAATACCTTTCACGGCTGGATAATAGCCATCCGACTCCCAGGTCGGACCGCCTTGCATGCCTTGTCCGACATTGGGAACTTGAATGATCTCTTCCACATCGTAGAAGCAGCTGAAAATCGGATGATCGAGCTCAAGGTCCACGATCGGATATCCGGGAAGAATGCGCTGAAACTGGCTCTGGAAGTTCTCGAACTCGTAAGTGCCCCAGAAATCATCGACGACGAGAAAGCCGCCCGCATGGAGATAGCGCCTCAGCCCTTCGACCTCGAGCTCGGTGAGCGCCATGTAGCCGACCTCGACCGTATATAAGAACGGAAAGCGTCCGAGGTTCGGGTCGGTGAGCCGCACCGGATTCTCGGCCTCGAAGGCATCGAGATTCGTGAGGCGCCGAAGTCCGATCAAGAACTGCCGATCCGCCTTCGGAAAATCGACTTGCCAGCTGCGATAGTCCCGAAAACGGTAATAGCCGGTATAGGCCGCGCGAGAGAAATAAAATTCACGGGGAATGCCTGGGTTGCTAATTTCGGGGTTCCGGTGCTGCGGCAGCGTCAAGAGGTCTTGCGGGGAACCAGATGTCTGTGGCGCTTCGTGCTTGGCTGGCGTCGCGGGCTCTTGGAGCATTACCGACGAGCTCGGCAGGTCCTCTGGCGGCCTCAGACATGCGAAGAGCGCAGTGACAATGATACTGACAGCGCTGAGCGCCAACGTTCGGCGTCTCCGCCAACGCGTTGCTACGTACTCGCCTTCGTACGGGGGCACAGCCATCCTTTTTCGACCGCCCCGGGACTGTTCGCGTTTACCCGAAGGCGCCAGCCCAGCGGTTTCGAAGTGGTAGCCTCCTGAGCCTGTTTGGTTTGCCTACATCCTCATTATACGTCACGGCACGCGCTCGATCATGAGGATTTCACCACAGTCGTGCCGAAACACGTCAATTTCAAGAATTTGAACTTCGTGTCAGTCGAGCCAGCGATGGTCGACGACGAAAGAAAATTCCGACTCGAGCTTTCGAATCACGAGCTCCGACGCGAGCGACTTCCCACAAGCTCGAGCGAGGAGTTCCCCCGAGGAAAGGTTTTCAGAGCTGCTACGCTCCTCCGCAAGCTTCAGAGCGTCGTCGGTGATTCGGCAGGTACCCGCGACCTTGCCGCTCGGCTCCCCGGAGACCGTAGCGCCGTAGGGGTTGAATTTGTCCTTTTCGCCGCGCTCTTTCTTCTCGAGCACGACTTCATATTGTGCATCTTGCACCGTGAAATTGGATTTCATAACACCCGTATCGTAGCAGTCACCGACCGTCAATCGCTAGTGTATGCGGCTACTCGTTTGTCGGTGGAGGCTCCGGGCCGTAATAGCCGCGGCGGTGGCGTATCTTGACATCGTCCGAATCGACCTCGATTTTGATCTTCCGGTACTTCCCGTTGGTCTCGTTGTTCGAGGATAGGTAGGCGATGTTGTATTGGCTGAAGAGCTCGTCGAGGATCTTATCGAAGAGCTCGTCGATTCCCTTCAACGACCGGCCCTGCGCATAGGTGCCGCCCGTCTCCCGCGCAAGTTGACGCAGAAAACGGCTCTCTGCGAAACGGCGGCTCACATTGGAGCTCCCCGCGAAATGGATGGCGTGCATCGTAACGTTAGAAAGCTTCACCATTTCGTAGATCTCGCCGACGCCCAAAGTGCTGCGCGAGTCGACGCCGTCGCTGAAAATGATGAGCGTTTTGCGGCCATCGAGGTCGAAAACACGCTCGAGAAAAGTGGCGACGGCATCGTAGAGTGCCGTCCAGCCCTCGGACTCGATCTCGTAGACACGGTCGGCAATAACCCGTTGGTCGTCGGACGAGTACCGAGATACACGGATGTTCTCGTCGAAATCCATGATGAACAAGTTCTCGGTCTTGGGGATATTCATCAAGAATTTGATGGCGGCCGTTTGCAAAAGAGGCATGTCGTCTTCCATGCTCCCGCTCGCGTCCATGATGAGCCCGACAACTTGCCGGCCCGAGATCTCGTCCTTGACCTCTGGAGGCAGCTCCACCCAAGACTCGTCGAGTCCCGAGGCAAAGATCTCGATCTTCTGCTCGACGCCGTCCTCGTACACCGTGAACTGATCCTGGGTGAGGCCCGTCACGAAGTTGCCGTCGCGGTCTTGAACGGCGACCGCGACCGACACCATCTCGACGGCCGCCTCGAACGTGGGGATGTGTTGGTCTTCCTCTTGCGCAAGCGCCGTAACCGAGCAAAGAAGGAGGAGACCACCGAGACTCAGCGAACGCATGTCACCGTTGTAACACACCGCACGTCGAGCTTAAAGCGATGTCGCGGGCAGCAGGAAGCAGGAAGCAGGCAGCAGCCCGAACGACGGACTCAAATAATGTCTTCGATGACCTTGACCGCGAGCTCGAATCGGTTGAACGGCGGCAACACATAAGCACCGTCGGCGAGGTCTCGCGCGGCTCGCAAAGCATCACGCGCGACATCCACGCCGACTTGCTGGGCGGCTTCCTTCGTCGAAGCACTCCTCAGCCGGCCGCGAATCTCCTGCGGGACGGCCATGCCGGGCACTTCGTTGTGAAGAAACTCGGCGTTGCGCGAGCTCACGAGCGGCAGGATGCCAACGAGCACGGGGATCCGATAGCTCTCGATCGCTTCGAGAAACCGTTCGAGATAGCGCGCTTCGTAGACGGGTTGCGTCAAGCAATATTCTGCGCCCGCTTCCACTTTGTTCTGGAATTTCTGAATCTCGTCGTCGAAGTCGGTCGCTCCTGGGTTGACACCGACACCGATGTGGAACGGTAGTGCAAGACCGAGAGGATTCCCCGAAAGATCCAGACCACGATTCAACCGTCCGAGGATCTTCGTGAGGCCCACGGAGTCGACATCGAAGACCGCGGTGGCATACGGGTAATCTCCGAGCTTGGGCGGATCGCCTGTAACCGCAAGGACGTTGCGCAAGCCGAGTGCCTGCGCCCCCAGTAGATCCGACTGGATGCCAATGAGGTTCCGGTCGCGGCATTGATAGTGAAGGATCGTCTCCAAACCGACACGCTGCTCGAGAAGGACGGCGAAGCTCAAGGCACTCATCCTGGCGCTCGCGCGCGGGCCGTCGCCGACGTTGATGTAGTCGACCTCGTTCTCCTTCAGCCACTGCGCTTTCTCGAGGAAGAGTCCCGGGTCCGCGCCTTTGGGCGGATCCATCTCGACCGAGACGACGAATTTGCGCCCAAGGGCTCTTGCGAGACGCGATTTCTTTTCTCGCGGCACGGGCTCACGCTCGATGCGGTCTTGAGCGGGGGCGGCAAGCTTGATTTGCGTTCGCGCGCGGCCGAGGGCGCGAACGACGCCGATTATCGAGCCGATGTGATCGGGCGTCGTGCCGCAGCAGCCGCCGAGGATCGTGGCCCCAGCCTTCAAGAAACGCTTCGCGTAATGGCCCATATACTCGGGTGAGCTTAGGTAGATGACGCGTCCCTCGACGAGCTCGGGGAGGCCGGCATTGGGCTGCACGGAGATCGGAAGCTTCGTCGCGGTCGCAAGCCGCTCCACGACGCGCAGCATGAGCTCGGGACCCACGCTGCAATTCGCGCCGATGGCGTCGACGTCGAGCTCCGAGAGCGTGCGAGCGACATGCTCGGGCTTGGCGCCGAGCGGAGTCGATCCGTCATCGCCGAAAGTCATCTGCGCGACGATCGGCAAATCCGGCGCGAGCTCGCGCAGGGCACGGATGGCGAGTCCGAGCTCCCGCAGATCCGAGAACGTTTCGAAAATCACGAAATCGACAGCGCCCGCGATCAATCCCTCGCTTTGTTCGCCAAAGCTCGCGCGCACCTCCTCTGCGGAAATCGTTCCGATCGGCGCGATCGGTTTTCCGAGCGGACCGATGGACCCGGCAACGAGAACAGGACCGTCTTTGTCCCCGATAGCGCCTCTCGCGACCGCCGCGCCGGCCTCGTTGATCTCACGGACGCGGTCTTTGAACCCGTGAGGCTCGAGCTTGAAACGGTTGGCGCCATAAGTGTTCGTCTCGAGGACGTCGACACCGACGCCGAGGTAATCACGATGCACCGACCGCACGAGCTCACGATTCGAGAGGTTGAGCTCGTCGAAACAGCGGTGGACCATCACGCCCTTGCCGTAGAGCAAGGTGCCCATGGCGCCGTCACAAACGAGCGGCGCGGATAAAAGCCGCTTTCGGAATCTGTCTCGTCCAAACGACGTCATACGCGCTCCTGCGCCGCTACGTCGCCCTCGGCGAGGCCTAGAATCCCCGTTTCGACAGAGAGAGTCTGGTCATCGACATGGCTCGCCAGAATGCGCCGGGCTTCGCTGTAGCGCTCTTTCGGAACTCGAAGCCGCGCGTAGTCGTGCTCTATCAGGCCTGTTTCCTTCGTGACGACGAGAACGATGTCAGGCTGTTCTAGCCATCCCCAACGCCGCACTTTCGCATAGGGCAAGAACGAGCGGTCGAACCAGATGCCCGACTTGTAGAAACCACGTTGGATCTGAAAGGAGAGAGGAAAGGCGATCGTGTAGTAGATGGCCATCAGGCCTTGGGCGACGCTGGAAAGGATCGGCCGATCTAAAACGAAGACGCTCAACGCCGTCATGCTCACCATGAAAAAGCCGATGCCGATGCACATGTTGTAGAACCACGGCCGGCTGGGCCGCCAGGTAAGCTCGGCGGCGGGCATGAGGCGCCGATAGCGCGCGTAGCGAGTGAGAAAAAAGACGTTCCACACGGTAAAGAGACCCGCGAGGAGGATAAAGGTCAAATCGAGAACACTGGACATGATTAGTCCCATTGTACAGCGCTGAAGGTTGAGCCTTCGCGCCTTCGAACCTAGCCCTAAAGCTCGCGAGGTCCGGCCTGCGGCACCTTCGTCGCGCTCCGGTCGTGCTCGGAAGCGTCGTCACCGAGCACGGGCTCTACGAACAGCCGCAGCGCGTCGCGGCGTCCATGCGCGATCAGCGCGTTCAAGTCGAGCCGCTCGTTTCCAATCTGTGCGCGGCCCGTCACTTCGAACGGGTTCAGTCGTTGTTTGTCGGGCCGGATCAGGAAAACGGGAAGGTCGTTATGTCTCGCGGCTTCGGCGAGATCGTCGCTCAAGACGCTTCGCACCGACGCCTCGATGAGCCGCTCGATCGCGTTGCCGCCCGGGCGTTCGCTTGGACTGCAGCCGGCGACATAGATGATTTGTTCCGCGCCCGCGGCCAGGGCGTCTTGAACCGCGCTCGAGCCGAAGAGAGGGCTCCCGGCGAAGCGATGAACTTCGCCGCCAAAGTCGGTATCGAGCGGAAGCTTGATCGGCACGCTCGGCACGAGCCCAACGGGGCTCAACGCCGCCATCAAAGCGTCGAACAATAGCGGGCCACCGTCTTCGGCGAGATCGATCATCTCCCGGCGCCGCGCTCGCCCCGCGCCGTTCGATACAAATTTCTTGAGAAAACGATCTTTCAAGAGCGCAAAAGTGACTTCGCGGCCGCTATCGGTATCGAGAGCGTAGAAGACGAGCTCGCGAAAGCCGAGCTGCCCGAGGCTTCCGGACAAAAGCTCTTGATAGGCGCCGCCAATGTCCCTTCGCTCCCGTGGCCTGGCGCCTGTCGACGCGCCCCGCACGGCTTGCCACAGCATGGTCTCGACGAGCGCCGCGAACGGCTCGAGATCGTAGAGCTCGGGAAGCGAGGGGGCTTTGCGTTGCCGCGCGAAACTCGACAGCCACCACGCAACCCAAATCGCGCACAGCGCCACGAGTGGGAGCACCATCACACGGAGATAGATCGGCTCGGCGGCCTCGAACAGCGCGGCCAACCCTTGCCCAGAAACCCCCGGGAGCGCCGTCTCCGCCCCCCCAAACAGAATCTGGCCCAAAGCTTGAAGCGGAAGCGCGAGAACGGCCGCGAGCCCGAACAAAACCGGCGAGAGAAATGCGGCCAGTGCAACCAGAAGACCGGCAAGGGTCACCTTGTATAGAGGGCGTAAACGCCATGGGCGTTTGCCACTGGCCCGGGCCAGCAGACCCGCGTCGCCCTGAAGTCGCTCTTCGGCATCGATAGCGTTGAAAACCGCGACGAGCGCCCCGGCGCCCTTGCCGAGGATCATGTCGACACGCACGCCGGCATTCTTGAGCGCGCTCATGACGCCTGCGAGATAGGCAGCCGAAGTCCCTTCGCCGAGAAGGATCGCGGCTGTGCGTCGATGGGTGCTGAACTCGGAAAAGCTCGCCATGCGCGCCCATGATAAATCAGCGCGGCGCTCGTGGCATCCACCAATCTGCCGATGTGTATAATTCGCGGATGCGCGAAGGAGTTCATCAAAGGCTGCGCCGAGCGCTCGGCGACGCGGTCCAACAGAAATACGGCGTTGCGATCGACGATATCGTACAAGAGCGACCGCCGAAGTCGAGCTTGGGAGATGCCGCCTTTCCAGTAGCTTTCGAGCTCGCTCGGAGCGCGAAAATGGCTCCGCGAAAGATCGCCGAGATTTTGGCCCCCACTCTAGAAAGCGTCCAAGGTGTAGAACGCGTCGACGTCGCGGGCGCAGGCTATCTCAACGTGTTCGTCGACCGAGCAACCTATATGGAGGACTTCCTCACGCCGGAAATACCGGAAATACCCGCAATACCTGCAATAGACGACGAGCCCAAAACGCACCGAAAGACGATCGTCGAGCACACGAACATCAATCCGAACAAAGCCGCTCATATCGGCCATCTCAGAAACGCGGCGCTCGGCGACAGCTTCGTGCGCGTGCTGCGTCACTGCGGTCGCGAAGTCGAAGTCCAGAACTACATCGACGATACCGGCGTGCAGGTTGCGGACGTTGTAGTCGGCTTTCTCCATATCGAGAAGAAAACGTTCGAGGAGGTGCGCGCCATCGCCGATGAAGGGCGTTTCGACTACGTTTGCTGGGATCTATATGCGCGTGTCTCCGGCTTCTACGCGGAGGATCGTGAGCGTCTGAAGCTTCGCGAGAACACGCTCAAAGCAATCGAAGAAGGCACCGCCCCGGAAGGACCTCTCGGCGAGCTGATCGCCGAGACGATCGTGCGCTACCACCTCGCGACGATGGAGCGCATCGACGTTCGCTACGACCTTCTGCCTTGGGAGAGCGATATTCTTCGCTTGCATTTTTGGGAGCGCGCCTACGAGCTCCTCAAAGAAAAAAAAGCCATCCGGCTCGCAACGAAAGGCAAGAACGAAGGCTGCTGGATCATGGACATCAGCAACGAAGGCGGGGAGCCTAGCGAACAAGACGAAAAAGTCATCGTGCGATCGAACGGAACCGTGACTTACGTCGGCAAGGACATCGCCTATCAAATGTGGAAGTTGGGGCTTCTCGACCGCCAGTTCCAATACGAAATTTTTCATCGCTATCCCGATGGGCACACGGTGTGGTCGACGACGGCAAGTGGTGCTTCGGACGCACCGAGCTTCGGTGACGGCGAGGCTGTCTACAACGTCATCGACGTCCGGCAAGCCTACCTTCAAGACATCGTGCAGCGCGGCGTCGCCTTGCTCGCTTCGGATCGGGCGCGAGACCGCTCCCACCACTTCTCGTACGAAATGGTCGCTCTTACACCGGCGACTTGTCGCGAGCTCGGCTTCCCCGTGAGCGCCGAGGAAGCGAAAAAACCCTATCTCGAAGTGTCCGGACGCAGAGGTCTCGGCGTGAAGGCGGACGATCTACTCGCAGCACTCGAGGCCAAGGCGCGCGCCGAAGTCGATAAGAGAAACCCCGAGCTGACGGGAGACGAGCAACGCGACATCGCCAAGGCGATCGCCCGAGGATCGCTGCGCTACTTCATGGTCAAGTACACGAAGAACAGGGTCATCGCTTTTGATTTCGATGAAGCCTTGAGCTTCGATGGCGACAGCGGCCCCTATCTGCAATACGCCGCGGTGCGCGCCGCCAAGATCCTTCAGAAGATGAGCGCTTCATCCGCCGACATCACTTTTCCACAAAGCTTTGCCGAGAGCCTAAAAGCCTTCGGCGCCGCGGAAGCGGACGAGATTTGGAGTGTCATGTACGAAGCGATGGAGCTTCGAGCGATAGCGGAGACTGTTTTGCGCACCGAAGAGCCCGCCCATTTGGCCCGATTCGCCTTGGGCCTCGCGCAAAAATTCAACGGGTTCTACCACCGATTCAAGATCGCCACCGAGCCCAACGAAGCGAAGCGCGCCCTGCTGCTTCTAGTGGTACAACTGTTTCACCGTCAGCACAAAACCGTGCTCGCGCTGATCGGAATCCCAGTGCCCGACCGTATGTGAATTCAGCATTCAGCATTCAGGATCTTGGATCAGATGACGTTACCTTTCGATTCGGGCTCGCCCCTGAGCCAGAGAGCCTCATCACTGGATGCGGACCTGACTGCTGAATGCTAACTACTGAACGAGGCCGACGTCGCTCAGCGGCCAGATCCGCACGAAAGCTTTGCCGTAGATGTAGCGCTCGGGTACCAGGCCCCAGCTTCGGCTGTCATTGCTCCCGCGGCGATTATCTCCCAAGACGAAATAATGTCCGGGGCGAATCTCCTGGCTCGGGTGAGACCTGCGGTCTGCATGCGCGCTCGTTACATAGAATTCGTCGATCAGAACCCCATCGACGAAAACATCCCCGCTTTTGATCTCGACGGTCTCACAGGGTAGCGCGACTATCCGTTTGATGAACGAAAGATCCGGGTCGTCCGGATACCAAAAGACCACGACATCTCCGCGTGCGATATCACTGAAGTGATACATGAACTTGTTGACCAGAATGCGCTCCCCGTCTTGAAGCTCCGGGGACATACTCGTGCCCTGAACTTTGAACGCCTGAAGCACATAAGTGATTAGCAGCACGCAGATCACGACCGCGATGGCCAAGTCGTGAATCAGCTCGACGAGCGAGTGAAACGTGCCTTGTTTTGGCGGTGCATCCTCTCCCGCTTCCGGCGGGTCGCGTGTGTCAGGAGGGCTTTCCACCGGCTTCGGCTCGAGCGACAGAGCAGGGTCAGGCTCGAGAACAGCTGCGGTTTGGGACGGGATGACGGCGTCGCTTTGGGCTTCCTCTTCAAAGACAGTTTTCGGAGCTTCGGTATTCGGGACTTCGAGTTTCGACGTCTCGGTTTTCGGCTCGTTCGGAGGTAAGCGTGTCGGTGTCGTCAAAGGTTCCTCATCACCCGGGTGCCGGCTATGCGATCGTGGAGTCCGCGTTTGTCGTCGGAAAAGGCGATGAGCGCGAACCCCAATCCCATTATGAGCAAGCTGGCGACGTAGCCTAATGCTCGGAGCGCGGCGCGCTGATAACCAATCGGACTTTCTCCGTCTTCTGATTCAACAACGATAGCGAGGAGGCTCTTGCCCGGTGTCGCTCCACGATACCCCCAGAAGAAAACGAAATAGATGAGACAGAGCATCGGAAACGCGATCGCCATGAGTGGCAGGCCGAATGAAGGTAGTGCGCGAGGCCCGGTATCCGTGGCGCCCAACGCAAAAGTGCCCCAAACCAAAGTCGTCAAAAAGAATGGAATCCCCAAGATCATGCCGTCCACGACCGCGGCAACGAGTCGAACACCGAACCCCGCGGGCTCTTCGTTCTTCTGAGCGCGCGCAACCGGTTTCCGGCGTCCGAGCGGGGCCGGTCGCGCATGGGGTCCGTCGGGATCGGTGTTCTTGAGGTCGAGCTCCGCTGCATTCGCGGGTTGCGTCGACAACCCCTTGTTTTTTTCAGGCAGCTCGTGGCCACAATGGCCGCAGAACTCCGCAGGAAGCTGCACGCGGCGACCGCAGGCGGTGCAAAGGGCGACTTGTTTTCTGGCTATCTCCGCGCCGCACTTCCGACAAAAACGATCGTTCGCGAGCGTGGGCGTATCACAAGACGGGCAGCGCAACGTAACGCTCGAGGCGCTCGAGCTTCCCTTCTCCGCTTCGGCGTTTCGCACTTCGGGCGCCGCTTCGCCTTCCGGGCCTGTCGCGGCCTGTTGCCCTTGCGGGTTGTCGAGTTGAAAGAGCAGACGGGCGGATCCGATCGCGACGAGATCGCCGTCTCGCAACGTGTACTCACTATCCACCTTGTCGCCGTTCACCAATGTGCCGTTGGCGCTGCCGTTGTCGCGCAGGACGAAAACATCTTCGCGCTGCTCTAGAATCGCGTGGCGGCGCGAGACCATCGAGTCCGACAAAACAAGATCATTCGACGGATCACGGCCAATCGAGATCACTCGAGAAGCAATCGAGATCTCTTTCTTGTTGCCAGAGGTCGGGTTGACGACGAGCTTGGGCAAAGCGTCTACCTACCTCGTCGGAATCGAAACCGCTGAACCCAGGGTATCTTTACAGGGACCCCGTCCTTGGTTGCCGGTTGATAGCGCCATTTTTGGACTGTCCGAGTTACGTTGTCGTCGAATAACTCGCCGCCCGACTCTTGAACCGTGATATCTCGGACCGCGCCGTTCTCGTCGATAACATAGCTCAGCTCGACCAACCCTTCCACTCCTCGTCGCCGCGCCGCTTCCGGATAGACGGCCGCGGGACACTCGATACATTTGGGATCGATAACGCCAGTGTCCCCGCGCTCGAAGAGCGTCCCGGACGCGACGGTCGGCACTTTTGTCGGCGGCGACGGCGACGGGGCGGGGGAGGCGCGACCATCACGCGTCAATATCGCGTCGACGTCGATCGTCTCGCCCGATCGTGCGGACACCGTGTCTTCCCATGGCAAATAGCCTTTGCGCTCGATGCGCACGACCCGGTTCCCTGGAGCCACCCCGTAGCGTTCTGTGGGTGTCGTTCCAATCCTCTGACCGTCGATGACGACGCGCGCACCGCCGGGCGAGCTGCGAACGAGCAAATAAGCCGGGGCCGGGAGCAACACCAGCTCGACGTTCGCGAGAGGCTCTTCTCCTGTCAGCGCGGCGCTGAGCTCTTCCGAAAGATAGCCCGGTCGTTCGACTCTCAGCGCATAGTCACCGAACGGGAGCGCTTCGAGCTCGAGCGGCGTCGTGCCGCGCTCCTCACCGTCGAGAAAGACGAGCGCTCCCTCCGGTTCCGTCGTCACGGTCAACGTACCGAATTCTACGACCGCTACCGCTTCGGGGCTCGGCTCTCCGCCCGAAAGCATGAGGAACAAAGCGAAAATCATCGCAACGAAGACCCCCGCTCCGAGCGCCAGCCGCCCTTTGGGCGGCAAAGCACGCAGCCAAGCAATAGCCATCTGGGCTATCTCGGCCATCCGGGCATTTGGGCCTGGCGAGCCTTGGATGACGGTTTCGTCCGCCGCGTCGAAAGCCCGAAGCGTTTCGTCCAGCTCGTTTCCAGCGTACAAAGTCGCGTCATCATCACCCGGGTCACCCGGCGGAGCCATGAGCACCGTGTCCTCGCCGATCTCTTCCGCGATCGGCGGGACCTCCCGGTTCGTATTCGCCAACTCGTCGACGAGCGCGCGATCGCGTTCGAGGGTCATCGTCACGGCATCGAGCAATTCGTCTCGGCCGGGAGCGGTGGGCGCCGCGTCCGAGGATAGGACAACGGTGTCGCCTGAAGCATCCCGAACCGGCTCGACTGGCGCCGAACGAGCGGGAGCAGCGTCGAAGCGCGCCCCACCATCTTTCATGACGATGGTCTCGCCCTCGAGAGCACCGAACCAGGACCCGAGGCAATGTTCGAGGTTCTCGACGAACTCCGCCGCGGTGGAAAACCGCTCGTTCGCGTCTTTCGCGAGCACTCTCGAGAACACTTCGTGCCATTTGTCAGGCAGAAGACCCAACACTTCCAGATCGTCCGGGCGGACGGGATCGGCGTGAACGAGCTTGTACAAGATCGACGTGACGTTATTGCCTGGAAACGGTTGCTGTCCGGACAGCATCTCGAAAGCAACGACACCGAGCGAAAAAATATCCGTCCGACCGTCGAGATCCTCTCCCATCGCTTGTTCCGGCGACATGTAGCTCGGAGTCCCAAGCATGAGGCCCGAGTTCGTCATCTCGGCATCCATGAGCTTCGCGATCCCGAAATCCGCGACTTTCACTTTCTCGCCGCCAAAAACGATAACGTTGGACGGTTTGATGTCACGGTGGATGACACCTTCGCCATGAGCGTAGTCGAGCGCACTCGCGATCTGGGAGACGAGACCGACGACGACTTCGGAGCGGAGCTTCCTACCGTCGAGCACCTCGGCGACGGTCTCACCCTCGATGAACTCCATCGCGAGCCAGGGAAGCTGGCCGTCGGTGTGGCCGACATCGTAGAGAGTGATGATATTCGGGTGCGATAAACGGCCCCGCGGTGCGCGCCTCCGTTGCAAAGCGTTCGAGAAAAGCTTGGTAATCAGGACTCTGCGGCGGTACATCGACACGCAGCGTTTTCACCGCGACGGGCCGTTTGATCAGCGGGTCGAAGGCTTTGTACACCGCTCCCATCGCGCCGAAGCCGACCGCCTCGATGATCTCGTAGCGGTCGATCTTCTTCGGGATTTGGGCACCACCCTGAGTCAACGGGGTTCTCCTGTTTTGCGGCTCGAATCTCTCGTCGATACCGCCGGGCACGGCTGTCCAAGGTACAGTTAAGTTACTCTAGCATAACCTTTTAACCGGTGTCAACGCCAAGCCTGGCCTAAGACCAGGGAGAACGCTATGATAGGCGGGTTTACACAAGCTTGGAGCCGCCGAGAAGTCCATGCCGCACATTTCCGCTCTTGCCTACAGCGAGTTACCGTCCTACAAGCCCCTATTCCTCGACTACCTGAACAAGTTCGACGCCCTTTCGCCTTTCTTTGCCGCCGATCCGTTCGATGCGACCGCGTGGGGCGATGTGGCAGCGAAGCTCGAGGGCAAGAACGCCACCGCGGGCCCGCTGCGAAAGCTCAACGTCTCGCTGGGGGCGGATGAAGCTTCCCTCGCAACGCTGGACGCACTCGGCGATGGCGCGCTCGTGGTCGTGAGCGGGCAACAAGTCGGGGTTTTCGGCGGGCCGCTCTACACGATCGCGAAGGCCCTGACCGCCGTCCGGCTCGCCCGCCTCGCCGAGCAACGGCTCGGAAGACGGGTGGTGCCGCTGTTTTGGATGGACGCGGACGATCACGATTTCGCCGAGGTTCAAAAGACGTCCATCCTCACGCGCGAAAACGAGCTCTTGGACCTCCGCTACGAGCCGCCGGAGGCGCCCAGTCGTCAGTCGGTTGGGCCGCAAGCGCTCGCGCCCGAGATCAGCGCCGTGATCGACGAGGCTGGCGACGCGCTTGCTGACAGCGAGTTCAAAGAAGACGTGCTCTCGTCTCTCCGCTCGAGCTACGCTCCAGGGCGGTCGATGGCCGAGGCTTTTGGCGCCTGGCTGCTCCGCATGACGCGCGGGACGGGGCTCGCCGTCATTGACCCGACACTCCCCGAGCTCAAGGCCATCGGCGCCTCGCTCTTCGAGCGCGAGCTGGAGGAGGGACCCGAGAGCAGCGCGATCGTCCGGAAAACGAGTGAAGAGCTCGTCGCCAGCGGCTATCACGTACAGGCGAGCCCTACGGATGCACAGCTGAATCTTTTCTACGCGCATCCCGAAAGAACCGCCATCGGCGTATCGGAAGGCGGCATGCGCCTCGCAGCAGACGGAGACACGATGTCGAAAGAAGACGTGCTCCGCCGGCTCCGGGACGAGCCTAGCCGTTTCAGCCCCAACGTATTACTGAGGCCTATCTATCAGGACACTTTGTTCTCGACGCTCGCCTACGTCGCCGGGCCCAGCGAGCTCGCCTATTTCGCCCAGCTTCGTGGTCTTTACGATCATTTCGGCGTCGTCATGCCGCTCATCGCATCGCGCGCGAGCTTCACGGTGGTCGAGCGCGCGCCGGCTCGCTTCCTCGAGCGCTACGACGTTCCGTTCGTGAAGCTCAAATCGAACGACGAATCGATTCTGAACGACATCTTGCGTCATCACACCCCACCGCAGCTCGATGAAGATCTCACCCGCGCTCGAAATTGTATCGAAGACATCACGAGCGCGCTCGAGCGCGATCTGGCCCCCGTCGATAAGAGCCTCGTGCCAACGGTCAAATCGACGCGCGGCAAGCTCCTGCACCACCTCAAGGAGCTCGAGTCGAAGGCGCTTCGCGCGGTGAAGCGCAAGAACGAGACCGTGCGCCATCAATTTCTTTCTGCACGCACAGCGCTGTTCCCGGGCTTCGCGTTCCAGGAGCGGCGCCTATCCCCTCTCGGATTTCTCGCTAAATATGGCTGGCACTTCTCCACGATGATCGAAGAGAGCATCGACCCGCAGTCCAAGACCCACACCCTGTTGTACCCCTGACCAGATTCTTCCCGCGCACGGGGCGTCGCCCTCTGCTCCCCAAGAGTCAGGAGACCGAGGTCAGATCCAGTTTCGCCGCCAGCACATCCTCGCGACTACAGAAGGGCACCGCTACGGCGGAGCGAATCACAGCCTTGGCGGTGATCCTCGGCTCGAATGCCACAGGGCGAGAATCTCCACAATGTCTTTTTCAGGAATCAGCCGTTAGTAAAGGTAGTAACGAATGCGGCTCAGGTGCACCCTTCGCACTCCTTTGTAGCTGGCTGTGCGCACCCGTCTTCCCGAGTGCGGCTGCTCAGCGATAGCCCTGAGGGCTCGGCGGAGGTCTTGGGTAAAGGCTTTGGGAGCGGCGGGTCGGTTCGCAATCCACCAGGCGAACGCCTCAGAAATCTCGACGGACACGCGTCGTAAAAGCTTGAGACGGCGTCTCACAATCTGCGGTCGAGCTGATCGAGGAACTGTTCCACGTCGGCCTCAATGAAATCCCCTTCGTCTGCCTCTTTGAGAGCCTGCTCGATCTTCGCTTCTTCCTCAGGGCTCAGCTCGATCTCATCGTCGGACTCCGGGAGAAACACCGTGACCGTAGCGCCTTCGTCGAGCCGTTCGTCCTCGACGACGACCTTTCCCTCGACGACTCTTCCTGTGACAACGCGCATGTTTTATTTTACATCGTTATTCGAATCAAGAGCGAGATAACGTCTGAAAGCCTGTAGCGGTGCCACCGGGAGAACTGTCGCCGGTTCACGGCAATTTAGCAACGGTAGTCGTAGACCTGTTTGTCGCCCTGAATCGGCCCCACGATCTCTTTGACTAATCGCTGGTGCTCGGGATGCACCTGGTAGGCCTCTAGAGCCGCCTCGTCCTCGAAATCCATGATGAGCGCGATGGGATATGAGCGCTCGGACTTCACCCCCAAGCCGGATCCCACGCGCAAATTCTGAACGCCGGGTATGGGTCCGAGAACTTCACGCGCTTGGTTGATGAAGGCGTCGGTCTGCTGGCCGGTGACGTCCGCTTTGAGCCGCAGGAGTACGAAATGGTGGAGCATTCTGGACCTCCAGAAGGCCATCCTATCAGCTTGTCAGGCTTGTCAGGCTTGTCAGGCTTGTCAGGCTCAGGCGGTCCGGGCGAGCCCCGCGAGGCTCTCGAACGCAACGTGGCGGCCGAGACGTCTCCGCAAGGTGCGCACCGCTTTCTTGTGAATCTGCGAGACCCTGGACTCGTTCACACCGAGAACCTCGCCCACCCCTTTCATGGTGAGGTCTTCGTAGTAGTAAAGCGTCATCACGAGCCGCTCCTTCTCGTTGAGGCTGTCGATGGCGTCGACGAGAATCCGGAACAGCTCGCGATGGGCCAAAACTTCGTGGGGATCGATCGCGTGCGGATCGCGCACGAGGCTGTCGAGCTCGTCGGTGGTCTCCACCATCTCGGCGACCGGCTCGATACGACCGAGGTCGCTGACAGAGAGGCCGAGCTCGATGGCGAGCTCCGTTTCATTCGGCGCACGTTCCAAGCGCGCCTCGAGCCTCCCCACCGCGGCTTCGAGCTCTCGCCGGCGACGCCTCACAGAGCGAGGCACCCAGTCGAGCTCACGCAGGCCGTCGAGGATCGAGCCGCGAATGCGCAGCGCGGCATAGGTCGAGAAACGAACGCCTTTCGCCTCGTCATATCTCGACGCGGCATCGAGTAGCCCGAGAAACCCCGCCTGGGTCAGATCCGAAAGCTCCACTTGCGTCGGCAAGCGGCTCGCGACTTGGAGCGCGACGCGGCGTACGAGCGGCCAAGATTCCTGGACGAGCCTATCGCGCTCCATACGCATCGCGCCATCAACGATGCAAGAAGACTGCCAGCGAAAAAGCGTATGGAATTGAGGATTTAATGGAACGAGTGGGGGGAAAATCCCTTATGAGGGATTCAAATCCGTGATGTTTCTATCACGCCACGACCTCATGGTTCGCGGTCGCGTCGATCTCACCTTCCGCGGCCGCGACATAAGTCGCGTTTACGAGGTGCCCGATGAGGTTGGTCGACGATCGCGCCATATCCAGCGGGCGCTCGACGCCGAGGATGAGGGCGGCGCCTTCTAGAGGCAAACCGAGTGCGGCAAGAATAATCGTCAAGTTCACGAAGCTCGCGGCGGGTACCGAGGCGACAGCGAGCGCCGAGAGCATCGCGGTAAAGATGAGCGTCCCCAAATCCTGGGCGCCAAGCGTGACACCGTAGACTTGCGCGATGAACATCACGGAGATCGCCTGGTAGATGGCGCTTCCGTCGCGACCGAGCCCCGCACCGAGCGGCAGGACGAAGCTCGCGACGCGCGAGGAGATCCCCATCCCTTTCTGCATCGTCGACAGAGAAACGGGCAGTGCCGCGGCCGTCGAGCACGTCGCGAAGGCGATGAGCAGAGGCGGTTTGGCGGCCTCAGCCAGACGTTTCGGGCTCTGGCGCGCCACGACGCGAAGCATCACCCCGTAGACGAGGACGATATGCAATATCAGGGCGAGCACGACGACGCCCACATAGGCCGAGAGGCTGAGGAGCACGGACAGACCGGAGCGGCCTACGACCGCCGCCATGAGTCCGAAAATGCCGAACGGCGCAAGCTCGAGGATCCAGCCCGTCACCTTGAACAGCGTCTCGGCGAGGCTTCTCGCAAGCTCGACCAACGGTTTGCGGCGATCTTCGGGAAGCGCGCTCGCAGCGAGACCGAGCAAAATCGACACGAGCAGAATCTGCAGCACGTTGCCTTCCGCAGCTGCACGCACCGGATTGTCCGGCACGATACCGAGAATCGTGTCGACGATCGAATCGACCACAGATGGCTTGGGCGCATCGGGGTCAGAAACCGGGATTTCTTTTCCTTCGAGAAGCGCACCCCGTGCTTCCGAGGACAGCATTTTCCCAGGCTGGATCACGTGGCCCACCGCAATGCCGATACACAAGGCCACAAAGAGGCTGATCACGAGGAACCCGAAGGCTCGGATGCCCATCCGTCCGAGCGCGGCCCGGCCCGGGAGACCCGCGATCGCCATGATGAGCGACGAGGCAATGAGCGGAACGATGACCATGCGGATGAGCTTGACGAACAGCGTCCCGAGCGGCTCGAGCACCGAGGCGCTCGGGCCGAACACGACACCGACGAGAACGCCGGCGAGAAGCCCGATCGCGACGCGATTATGGATCTTCAAAGCGGTCCGGAACTTATCACAATCACGGCACCTCAACCCAAGTGGAAGGCGCCCGTTGGCCCCGACGAGGGTGCCGCCCGATGCTCCAAGCAAACCGTTGCGCGCCCGGAGCTTGCGTCGCAAGGGTGAAGTTGTTATCAACATAGAACGACGACGATGAAAGAAACACAAGTCTCGGCCGCTCTCGGAGAGCTTCAAGCGCTCGCCCAGGAGCGTATCCTCGTCTTCGACGGCGCCATGGGAACGATGATCCAGAGCTACGGCCTCGACGAAGACGGGTATCGCGGCGAGAGTTTTCGCGATCACCCAAAATCTCTCAAAGGCGCCAACGATCTCCTTTCGCTCACGCAGCCTCAGATCATCGAGGAGATCCACCAGCGCTTTCTGGACGCCGGCGCCGACATCATCGAGACCAACAGCTTCAACGGCACGTCCGTCTCCATGGCCGATTACGACCTCGAGCCTCACGTCTACGAGATCAACCGGCGAGCCGCGGTGATTGCCCGCCGCGCCGCGGACGCCGTTTCCGAGAAGACTCCCGACAAACCGCGTTTCGTCGCCGGGTCGATGGGGCCCACCAACCGCACGGCTTCGATCTCACCCGATGTGTCCAACCCGGCCTTTCGAGCGATTACGTTCGAACAGCTGAAAGCGGCGTATTACGAACAAGCGCGTGGTCTCGTCGATGGCGGTGCAGACCTTTTGCTCGCCGAGACGGCCTTCGACACGCTGAACATCAAAGCCGCCCTCGCCGGAATTCAGCAACTGTTCGACGAACGCGCCATCCTGCTCCCTGTCATCGCCTCGGTCACCATCGTCGACGAGAGCGGACGAAACCTCTCGGGCCAGACCCCCGAAGCTTTCTGGATCTCGGTCTCGCACGCGCCGCTCTTGGCGGTGGGGATCAACTGCGCGCTCGGGCCGGCGACGATGCGCCCTTATGTCGAGGATCTCGCGACCGTCTCCGATCGTTTGGTCGCCTGCGTCCCGAATGCGGGCCTTCCCAACGCCTTCGGCGGCTACGATGAGAGTCCCGAGCAAATGGCGGCGACCCTGTCGGAGTTCGCGAGCGAAGGCTGGCTCAACTTCGCAGGCGGCTGTTGCGGCACCACCCCCGAGCACATCGTCGCCATCGCCGAAGGCGTCGCGCGATACGAGCCGCATGCACGATCGGAGCGGACGAGCTTTACCCAGCTATCGGGCTTCGAGCCATTGACGATCCGTCCCGATTCGAACTTCATCCTCATCGGCGAGAGAACCAACGTCACCGGCTCGCGAAAATTTGCCCGCCTCGTCAAGAGCGGCGCGCTCGAAGAAGCCCTCGCAGTAGCCCGCCATCAAGTAGAAGGCGGCGCCAACATCCTCGACGTCAACATGGACGAGGGTCTCCTCGACTCCGAAAAAGAGATGACGACGTTTCTCAACCTCATCGCGTCGGAGCCCGATATCGCGCGCTTGCCGATCATGGTGGACAGCTCCAAGTTCTCGGTGATCGAGGCGGGACTGCGCTGCCTGCAAGGCAAAGGGATCGTCAACTCGCTGAGCCTCAAGGAAGGCGAGGAGGTCTTTACGAAGCAGGCTAGAACCGTTCGTCGGTACGGCGCCGCCGTCGTCGTGATGGCGTTCGACGAACGAGGGCAAGCGACGGAGACGGATCGCAAGGTCGCGATTTGCGAGCGCGCCTATCGCATCCTGACCGAAGAGATCGGTTTCCCCCCGCAAGACATCGTGTTCGATGCCAACATCCTCACCGTCGCGACCGGGATGGAGGAGCATAACAACTACGCGCTCGCCTTCATCGAGGCCGCGAGCAAGATCCACGAAAAATGTCCCGGAGCCAAGATTTCAGGAGGCATCAGCAATCTCTCTTTCTCGTTTCGCGGCAACGACTTTGTGCGCGAAGCGATGAACTCCGCGTTTCTCTACCACGCGATCCGCGCCGGGCTCGATATGGGCATCGTCAACGCGGGACAGCTCACCGTCTATGACGAGATCAAACCCGAGTTTCGGGAGCTCATCGAGGACGTGCTCTTCAACCGCCATCCCGACGCCACCGAGAAGCTCATCACTTTCGCGCAGGATCATTCGGGTCCGGGCAAGAAACAGGAAAAGGACGAGTCGTGGCGCGACGGCACGGTCGAAGAGCGGCTGAAGCATGCGCTCGTCCGCGGGATCGTGGACCACATCGAAGCCGATGCCGAGGAGGCGCGGCAAAAATACGACCGTCCGTTGAAGGTCATCGAAGGCCCCTTGATGGACGGCATGAACGTCGTGGGAGATCTGTTCGGCGAGGGGAAAATGTTTCTACCCCAAGTCGTGAAGAGCGCGCGGGTAATGAAAAAAGCCGTCGCTTATCTCGAGCCGTTCATGGAAGAGGAAAAAAAGCGGACGGGCCAGACGAAGAGCAAAGCAAAGCTCGTCATGGCCACCGTCAAGGGCGACGTTCACGACATCGGCAAGAACATCGTCGGCGTCGTGCTCGCGTGCAACGGCTATGAGATCATCGATCTCGGCGTCATGGTGCCGGCAGAAAAAATTCTCGACTGCGCGGAGAAAGAGAAGGCCGATTTCATCGGGCTCTCAGGACTCATCACGCCGTCACTGGACGAGATGGTGCACGTCGCCACCGAGCTCGACCGGCGCAATATCGAAATCCCTCTCCTCATCGGTGGCGCCACCACGTCGCGCATGCACACCGCCGTCAAAATCGCGCCGCGCTACAGCCAGAATACGTTGCACGTGCTCGACGCGTCTCGAGCCGTGACCGCGGTGAGCAGTCTACTGAGCAGCGACGCGCGCGCCGGGTTCATCGCCGATAATCGCCGCGAGCAGGAACGTCTTCGGCAGAGCTTCGAGCAGCGCCACCAGAAGCTTCTCGCCTACGACACCGTCCGCGATCGAAGTCCCGAGCTCGCGTGGACGTCGGAAACGATCGCAAAACCCGATTTTCTCGGCACCCGCGTCCAAGACCCCGTGCCGCTCGCGGACATCGTCGACTATATCGACTGGACGCCTTTTTTCAACGCCTGGGAGCTTCGGGGAGTCTATCCGGACATTCTCGATAAACCCCGCATCGGAGAGGCGGCCCGCGAGCTATTCGAGAATGCCCAGACGTTGCTCAGCGAGATTGTCGAGGGCAAAAAGCTCACCGCGCGTGCGGTCTACGGGTTCTTCCCGGCCAACCGGGACGGCGACGACATCGTTGTATATGAGGACGACTCTCGCAGCGCCGAGAAAGCGCGTTTCCACACGTTGAGGCAGCAGCAGGAAAAGAAAACCGACAAGCCCTATCTCGCCCTCGCGGATTTTCTCGCTCCCGTGGGCCATCCGGATTACCTGGGCGGCTTCGTCGTGACCGCGGGCTTCGGCACGGATAGGCTTTCGAAGCAATATGAGAGCGACAACGATGACTACTACGCCATCATGGTCAAAGCCCTCGCCGACCGTCTCGCCGAAGCCCTCGCCGAGAAAATTCACGAGCAGGCGCGGCAGGATTGCGGATTCGGTCGCGACGAGAATCTCACGAAACAGGACCTGGTCCGCGGGCGATATCGCGGCATCCGTCCCGCGCCCGGCTATCCAGCATCACCCGATCACAGCGAAAAAGGCCTCTTGTTCGAGCTCCTCTGCGCCGAGAGCGCGACCGGCGTGAGCTTGACCGAGACCTATGCGATGCTCCCGGCAGCGTCGGTGAGCGGTCTCTACTTCAATCATCCCGAAGCCCACTATTTCAGCGTCGGCAAAATTGGACGCGACCAAGTCGAGGACTACGCCCGGCGCAAGGGTGAGACCGCAGACGCCGTCGAACGCTGGATAGGCGGAAACCTCAGCTACTAGATCGGGCTACAGAACCACGCAGCGCTGCAGCATCAAATCGCTGTAGCGCTTGCCGACCACCTCAGCAATGACGTGTACGGGCTGCCAGTCGCGTAACGGTTGCGCTGCCGGGTGAGCGAGGCTGCATTCCACGAACGACAGCTCGTAGTCAATCGACAGGAGCATAGGGTCGTGAACATAAGGGTCCTGGTCGACGAGCTTGAACCCGTCCGCCATGTCTCTCATGTTGGCTGGGGCGACGGTTCCTTCTAGGAGCACGAGCTTGCCTTTGTACTTGGCGTCGACCTCAGCCGTAACATTCGGGAACAAGTACTCCGCGTAGAGCACCTCGACGTCCCGATACGGCAGCGCGCCGTCGCGCGCCAGCTCGGTCGCGCGCTCACGGATGCGAGCGGCGGCGTCCGGGTCGGGACGTTCTTCGAAGGCCTTCACCAAAACATCCAGCTCGCGCTGGGCCGCGGGGAAAGCCCCTGGACGGGCGGCCGCTGCCGCGGCCGCGACCTCCGCCTCATCCAGAAGCGGCTCTATCTGCGGCGGGAGACCGGGCGTATCCGGCGACGGCCTTTGCGTGAACCCCTGTTTCAGAGGCCGGCTTTCGGTAACATCTGGGGCGGGCTCCCGTGGCGAGGGCGGCGACGGCTCTTCGGCCTGGCAGCCACCAAACAAAGCCACGAGCACGAGGAGTCGACGGGTCATCATCATCTCGTCGCGAGGCTAACACAGCTCGCGAAACCCCACCAAGACCTTGCTGCGGCGCCCAACGCCCGGCTCTTTGACGTTGGCTTCGCTTTTGTGCGATCTTGGTAGAACAAACCGACAATCTGATTTCAGTCTCCAGGGAGAGTCATCCTGAAGATCAAAGATAAAGGCGCCGCCTTTTGTGTGGCGTTCTACCTTCTGGGCGTGCTCGCGTATTGCACCGCCACCTACTTCTCGACGAAGGACGCGTTGCTGCAGGGCGTGGACGAGCGTCTCGTCGCCGGCGCGCGCACTGCTTTGTTCCTCGCGACCGAGCAACACCACGGCTCCGATGCCGACAAGGCCATCGACCCCGAAGCCTATGCCGAGCTCCAGGAACGCTTGAACGAGCTTTGTCGCGATCTCGACCTCAGCTATGCCTATACGATGATGCAGAAAGACGGAGAGGTGTATTACACGAGCTCGACTTTTGCAGACGGCCCGGACGCCGTGGTCGCGTATTACGGGACTTCCTATAGCGATGCGAGCGACGAGCTCAACAACGCCATCATCAACGAGGAGCTCACGTTCGAGAATTACGAGGACAGCGAAGGCAATTTCCGATCCGTTTTCCTTCCGGCGCGCTCCGATGACGGTGACGTTTACATCGCAGGCACGGACCTCGAGATCTCCTCCATCGACAGTAGCTTGCGCATGCAGATCCTCCGGAGCACGGGAACGGGGTTACTTTTCATCGCTCTAATCGCCCCTATGTTCATCGTCCAGATACGACGCTCCGATAGGGCTGCGGTTTTCCTGCGTGAAGAAGTGCGCCGAAAGACCCAAGACGTGTCGACCTTGAACGCCCAGCTCGAGGAGCGGATCTCCGACGCCGAGCTCACGGCCGAACAAGCGGAACGCGCGCGGGCTGAAGCGGAGCAAGCCGGCAAAAAAGCGGAGCATGCTCGCAAAAAAGGGATGGCGGATGCGGCCGAGATTCTGGGCGAAGTGGCGGAGCGCTCCATCCACATCAATGATGATCTCAAGAACAAAGTCGACGCCGTCAGCGGCGGCGCCGAATCACAGCGCGAGCGGATGCAAGAAACGGCAGCCGCAATGGAGCAAATGACCCGCGCCGCTTCCGAGATCGCACGTGACGCAGGACGGACCTCGGATTCAGCGGACAAAGTGCGGCTCGAGGCAGAGACGGGCGAAGTCGTCGTCAGCGAGATGGCGGATGCGATCAACGAGCTGCGAGAAAGCGCCGCGCGCACGACGGAGGGTCTCAACGAGCTCGGCACCCACGCGGAAGGCATAGGGCAGGTCATGACGGTCATCCAGGACATCGCTGACCAAACGAACCTTCTTGCCCTGAATGCCGCGATCGAAGCCGCCAGAGCCGGTGACGCGGGGCGCGGTTTCGCGGTCGTCGCCGACGAGGTCCGCAAGCTCGCCGAAAAAACTGTTGACGCGACGAAAGAAGTCGACCGAGCCGTGCGGCAGATACAAGAGGAGACGCGTCGCAACGTCGCGACCATGAAGCACACCGCGGAAGCCGTCGCGAAGAGCACCGAGCTCGCAACGGACGCCGCCGAGGCGCTTCGGATCATCCGCGAGAGCGCCACGGAGAGTGCTCAGCTCGTTGGGAGCATCGCTTCGGCTTCTGAAGAACAATCGGCGACGCTCGAAAGCGTGAGCCGCACAACGGACGAAGTGAGCACCATCGTCGGCCGCACCGCCGGTCACATGCACGACGCGAACCAATGCATGGAAGAGCTCTCGCAGCAAGTTCGCCACGTCCACGACGTCGTGCAGGAGCTCAAGCGCCACGTCATCTAGCGACAAGGACAGAGAACGGGTAACCTGGTCGCGTGAAGAAGCTCCTGTGGTTGTTCATTTTCTTTGCCGCCGCAACCGCTGTGCGAGAAGGGATCGACTATTTCGGGCCTATAGCCGCGGCGTTTCGAGCTTATCGGGACGAGGCACATGCGCAAGCGCTCGCGCGCGGCAAGAAGAAGTCTTTCCGCGACATCGCCGGTAACATCGTCAAAGTCAGCCACATGCTCGAATCGTCAGAGCGGTCCGCTGAGGACGAAGTGAAGCTCGTTGTGCTCGAGGCGGTGCATTTCCAGAAGAGCAGCGAAATGAGGGCATTCGGCAACCGCCGTGTCGCCCAAACCCGGCAATATGTGCTCATGATCCGCATCGATGGTGAGTGGCTCCTGTCTCAGCTCGAGGAAGACGCGACCGAGGTCGTCGAGCTCTCGGATGTTGCCGACAGCCTGCTCGAGTAACGTCCACGCGCGAGCGGGCTCTGCTGACGCCGGGTGTGCTATTCTTCGGGGCGAACTTGTTGGAGCAAAAAATGAAGCGACTTTTCTGCGTTTTGTCCGTTCTTGGCGTCATCGTCGGCGTGGCGCATTCGCTCATGGCCCAGGAAGGCCCGCCCTCGGTGCAAGACGGCGTCTATACCGATGCGCAGGCCGAACGAGGCGAGAAGTTCTTCGGCGAAGCGTGCATGGTGTGTCACCAGCCTGAGGAGTTCAGCGTCGGCGGTTACATGGAAGGCTGGTCCGGACAAAACGTCAACGACTTCGTGGAGTTCGTGCGCTCCACCATGCCCGAAGACAATCCCGGCCGGCTCAAGCGTCGAGAATATATCGACATCATCACCTACTTTTTCAAGTTGAACGGACTACCTGCCGGAGAGAACGATTTGGAACGCAAATTGCTTCGGGGGATTCAGATCGAAGGTCCCTACGGCGACGCGAGCCAAGACCGACATTAGAGCGACTCTTTCCGGCGATTGCCCGAGACCGACGCCGACACGGCAACGACCGCGATGATAACCAAAGGCATCATCCTCGCCGGAGGCTCGGGGAGCCGTCTTTATCCCATGACGATGGTGGTGAGCAAACAGCTCCTTCCTGTCTACGACAAGCCGATGATCTATTTCCCGCTGAGCACGTTGATGCTCGCCGGGATTCGGGACATCCTCGTCATCACGACCCCGACGGATCAGCCTCTGTTCGAGAACTTGCTGGCAGATGGAAGCCAACTAGGCATACAGATCCGTTACGCCGCACAGCCAAAGCCCGAAGGTTTGGCCCAAGCCTTCGTCATCGGCACCGACTTCATCGACGGCCAAGGGGCCGCACTCATCCTCGGGGACAACCTTTTTTACGGCGACGAGCTCACGCAGAACTTGCGCTCCGCGGCGGAGCGCGGTCCAGGGGCGACCATCTTCGCTTATCGGGTTCGCGACCCAGAGCGCTACGGTGTTGTCACGTTCGATAAAGACGGCCAAGCCACGAGCCTCGAAGAGAAACCCAAGAATCCCACGACGAACTTCGCCGTCACCGGTCTCTATTTCTACGACGAGCGGGTCGTGGATTATGCCTCGGGACTGAAACCATCCCCCCGCGGCGAGCTCGAGATCACGGATCTGAATCAGCTCTATCTGGACAAAGGCGAGCTACATGTCCAGACTCTCGGCCGTGGTTACGCATGGCTCGATACCGGAACCAAGGAGTCGCTCCTCCAGGCCGCGACGTTCATCGAGTCCATCGAGCAGCGCCAGGGGCTCAAGATTTGCTGCCCGGAAGAAATCGCCTATCGCATGGGGTTTATCGACAAGAAGGCGCTCCGCGAGCTCGGTGAGGCCCGCGCCGAAAGCGAGTACGGACAATATTTGATCTCCATCATCGAACAGGACAGCTCGCCGTGAAGGTCACGACGACGGCTCTACCGGCGGTTCTGCTCTTCGAGCCCAAACGCCACGAGGACGCGCGCGGGTTTTTCCTGGAGACTTTTCAAGAAGGCCGATACCGCGACGCCGGCGTCGACGTGCGCTTCGTCCAGGACAATCTTTCCCACTCGACAAAGCACGTGCTGCGCGGGCTGCACTTCCAGCGGAACCAGGGCAAGCTCATCAGCGTGGTCCACGGGGAGGTCTTCGACGTGGCGGTGGACATTCGCCCCGACTCGGCGCGCTTCGGCCAGTGGGTTTCCAGCCAACTGAGCGCGAGCAACCACCGACAGCTCTACGTTCCGCCGGGATTTGCGCACGGATTTTGCGTCCTGTCCAACGAAGCAGACGTTTGGTACAAAACGACCGACATCTATCGGCCGGAGGAAGAAGGCGGCATTGTCTGGAACGACACGCGGCTCGCGATCGATTGGCCTACCAAGGAGCCACTGCTATCCGACCGCGACGGTGAAAATCCCCGGCTCGATGAGCTCGACCACTCGACGCTCATCACTTGCGCCGAGCTTGCCTAGTCAATAAACGGGAAGGGGCTCGGAGACACGGTCGTCCGATCGACGATACTGGTCCATCACTTCCTTGCCGAAGTCACGCTCCGCGATGAGAGCATTGTGCGTCGTGCTAGTCATTCGTTGGGCACCAGCCGTTTTGGCTCTTCGGTCCAGTTGAGGACGACATGGATTCCGGTAGACGCCACCTCCCGGATCTCGCGAATGAGGAGGAAACGCTCGCCGTCTGGTGTGATGTCCCACTGGTTGCCGCCTCCTCGTACATAGTCACCGCCAAACAATTTATGGGGCGCCCCCACTCGGAACGTCGGCTCTATCTGAATCGGCACGGCAAAAAAAGCGTTCTCCGCAATCGAGAAATAGAACAGCTCCGAACCATCGGGCGCCCAAAAAGGCCAGTTGCCCCCACGCGACGTGACCTCGTAAAGGCCACCGTTCACGTCAGGGAAGGGTCGGACGTAAATATGGAAGCGACCCGCTTCATCGGCAGCAGCATAGGCCATGAATCTTCCGTCGGGGGACAGCGCCGGCCAGCGCTCTTCGAACGACTCGTTCAAAAGCAGCTCATAAACCGGCTCTTCCAATAGCGTCAATTTTCCGAGGTCTGTGCCACCAGCGCTCCGTTCGACTGTCAGAAGGATCAATCCATCAGCAGTGAACGCCTCAGGTAGGAGCTGGAGCAGCTCATCAGACCGTCGAAACTCGATGGGCTCGGCTTTCCCGCTCCCGTCACTCGCCTTCGAGAACAGACCTGGCCTGCCAGCCCGTCGAGACGCAAAAAATACATGGGTGCCGTCTGGCGCCCAAAGTGGATTGCTGTCGAAAGCCGGATCGAAGGTGAGCCGGGAGGAGGTTTGTCGTTCGACATCACGAACCCAAATGTCGCCGTTGAGCTCGAAAGCGATGCGCCCACCATCCGGCGAAATCCTGGGACGCGCGTAGCTATCCGGCTCGACGGGTAGTGACACCTCCTGTCCTTCGCGATCCACCCACACAAAGATGCGTTCGCGTTCGGCACCACTAGCGAGGTAGGCGAGAGTTCCGCCACTAGACAACGCGAAGTCGTCAGAGCGGACATTCTGCAGCACCGAAATCGGTTCGCCGCGGAGCTCGAGTCTGTCCAGATCGAACGGGGCGGCCCACAAGACGCCGTCCGTGCCAAACACCAAATGACCCGTAGACACGAAGCGCGCGCGACCTCTTCTCTCGAGGAGGGTCTTTCCCTCGCCCGTCTCCAAGTCGAGGACGACGAATCTCCACGCGCGGTCTCCCGGTCCAGCTTCGTTGAAAAGAAGGTGTTTCCCGCCCGGGAGGTGCTGAGGCGAATCTCGAAACGGCGCACGGTTTGAAATCGGCAGGCGCTCCGGTTCTCCTCCGTCCGCCGAGATGCGATAGAGGACTCCGTCATAGCTGGAAAACACGATCGTGCCATCCTCTCCCCAACTGCCCTCTTTGAACCCGGTGTTGCGCGCGCTGCCGATCGTCGTAGGGAAACCACCGCTTAGCGGTACCTTCTTCAAGAGGGCCTCACCGCGAACAAGAACACCGAGCCACTCTCCATCCGGTGAAAAAAACGGAGAGCTGAGCTCTCTTCCTTCGGCAACCATGAGAGACCGCGCTTCGAAAGCGTCCACGCTTCGCAGGTAGATGTTTCCGGCGAATCCTTCCCCAACAAAGGCTACCGTGCGGCCGTCGGGGGAGATGGTGAAATCGGGAGTCACCCTCCCGACCGCCAAGTTGACGCCGTCGGGTGGAGGGACAGAAAACCGTACGGTCGTTCCTGGTTCTAGTGGTGAGAGAAACCAACTAGCGGCCCCCACGACGATGGCCGCAACCAACGCGCTCGCCGCGCCGACGCGCACGTAGGCGACGCGCCCATCACGTGGATGTCCGACGCTCGCGTCGACCTCCCCGGAATCGATCTCCTGCTCGAGCTCTCGAAGCTCGTTGAACACGTCGAGCGCGCTCTGAAAACGCCGCGCCGGTTCCTTAGCCAAACATCGCCGCACGATTCTCGCCACATCGCGCGGGAGGGAAGCAGCTCGCGCCGTCACCGGCTCGGGGTCGTCCTTGAGGATCGCCGAGAGAACCGAAGCAGGTGTCTCACCTTGGAACGGCCGCCGGCCCGTGAGCATTTCGTAGAAGACGACGCCCAGAGAAAAGATGTCGGACCGCGCGTCGATGTCTTTGCTTTCCACTTGCTCGGGCGACATGTAGTGAAGCGTTCCCGCCAGAGTGCCCTCGCGTGACTTGAGCTCCGTGGGCGATTCGCTGTTGAGGCTCGCACGAGTGCTCGCTTCCATATGTGCGAGCCCAAAGTCGAGGATCTTGATACGGCCGTCATCCGTGACCATAAAGTTCCCCGGTTTCAAATCCCGGTGGACGATGCCTTCCTCGTGCGCGGCCGCCGCCGCGTCCGCGAGGGGAATCGCGATCTCGAAAAACTCGTCGAGAGTGAAGCCGTTTTTCGGAAGAAGCGCCGCCAGCGTCTTCCCCTTCACGAGCTCCATGGTGATGAAGTGGACGGCGTCCGCCTCTTCGACGGAGTAGACGGTCACGATGTTGGGGTGGTTGAGAGCTGCGATCGCTTTCGCTTCTCGCTTGAACTGCGCCCGCCGCTCCTGGCTCCCGGCCAGCTGCGGCGGGAGAATCTTGAGCGCTACCTTTCGATCCAGCTTCGTGTCCTCGGCTAGATAGACCTCACTTCGAGTAGGTAGGAGTCTCCCGGAGCTACAGGACGATGTTTGTTTTCTCTGTTTGCCGCCTGCTTTCGCGGCGGTGCCACTTTATCTCGTCCATACTCCAGTTGAACTCCTACCCCTCATAGAACCGGACAAGCGGATTTCCCATACATACGGCTCATCGGTCGGTCATTCAGCGAGCCTCCGCTCTACGACAAGGGTTCAGGTCTACGCGGATTCGCGACGTGGGCCATCCAACGTGAGTAAGAGCTTGGACGAAAGAGGACCACGTGTATGCCCGCCGCTGGCTCTTGCGGTTGAGCCAATGGAACAGGATGCGTTCGCTGCGGCGGACATAGTACCGGCATCGGTCCGAGTTATCCGTGATGGCGTAATAGCTCAAGTGGCCGACCACGCGGGAGCGGGCCAGCCGCAACATGTCACCTTTCCTCAGTACACTCCGGGCTTTGCGTGCCCAATCCGTGAACCGGCGCAAGCTTTGTCCCAGCTTCTTACGGCTGGTGCGGCGTTTGACCTTGTAATATCCCTCTCGCGTCTTCCCGCAGTAGTGCGTGAATCCTAGAAAGGTAAATTCCTTCGGCTTCTCGCCCCGCTTATACGCATTCTCACGGGCATAGCGCCCGAACTCGAGGCAGTGCGTTTTCTCCATCGCCAGCTTCAGGCCGAATCCTTCGAGGCGGTCTTCCAACTGGTGGCGAAAACTCTCTGCTTCGCCTTTGTACTGGAAGCAGGCAAGGAAGTCATCAGCAAATCGGAAGTAGTACGCTTCGCCTTGACATTGCCTGCGCACCCGTCGACTGAACCACACGTCCAGCACGTAGTGCAGGTAAATGTTCGACAGCAGTGGCGAAAGAATGGAGCCTTGGGGTGTCCCCTGATCAGTCGCATGGACCAGTCCATCCTCCAGGATGCCACTCTTCAGCATCCGCACGATCAGTCGGAGCACACGCTCGTCTCCTATTCGATGCTTCAGAAACTTCATCAGCCAGGCGTGATTGACCGTGTCAAAGAACGCTTTGATGTCGGCCTCCACCACTCGGTAGACTCGTTTCTGTTGCAGCGTCCGGCCGAGGGCATCCAAACATTGATGTGGGCTGCGCCCCGGACGGTAGCCATAGCTACTGTCTTCGAATACGGCTTCGTAGATGGGTTCCAGCGTCCGTTTCGTCGCTTCCTCAACAATCTTGTCTTCAAAATTGCTGATTCCTAGCGGTCCTCCCTTTTCGCTGCCTGGCTTCGGTACGTACGTACGACGTTTCGGCGATGGACGGTAGCCCATGCGCTTCAGACGCGACGATAGGTCCCGAAGGTTCTCTTCGAGTTGTTTGCCGTATTCCTCCTTCGTTACTCCATCGATCCCGCTCGCCTTGTGGGCAAGCAGTTTGTCGTAGCTGGCTCGCAGGTTGTCAATATCTGTGATGTGGTGTGAGGTGGACCCCATTCTCTGGACCAAAATGGGGGGTAGCTAAGGTGGAGCCTGCCGAGTTGAACACGTCGTGGTCATAGTCGTCATGTTGTTTCCCGAAGGCTCCTAGAAGGGAGCGTTCGGGAAGACAGTTTATGTCAGATTGAAGATCTATTGTCCCACGTTCGATCCGGTGCCCCGACGGAGGGAGCGGACCCTTAAGAAAAGATGCGAAGCTTCCTTGTCCGCTCCCTCCGTCGGGGCACCGGATCGAAGCCGCCCTTTCGCTGGTCCACCTGAATAGTGCAAAAATCGGGGTACCTGGGGTATGGGCCAAGCCGCGAGAGGGTCTCCTGCGGCGATTCTCGCATTCGTTTTGTGGACTCGTGGCAAGGTTCATTCCTTTTCCCGGCTTTCTACCGCCGTGGCCTCTTTGGCCTTGTTCTGCTTCGATTGCCCCAGTGCGTAACTGCCGACGTTGAGCTCCAGGATGATGCTGTGATGTACTAATCGGTCGATGGCCAATCATCTTGCCGCCAATCATCTTCAAGCTACCTCGCCAAGCAGTCCATCGTAGAAGCTCGCGGGCGTTTGATAGCCTAACGCTTTGTGCGGGCGCTCGTCATTGAAGAAATCGAAGTAGCAAGCGATGCCCTCGCGAGCCATCTGCACGCTGTCGTAGGCGTACAGGTAGACCTCCTCGTACTTCAGCGAGCGCCAGAGCCGCTCCACGAAGATGTTGTCGATACAGCGACCTTTGCCATCCATGCTGATCTTGATCTCAAGAGCAAGCAATACACTGGTGAACTCCTCCGAGGTGAACTGAGAGCCCTGGTCCGTGTTGAATATCTCTGGGCAACCGTAGCGTGCCACAGCTTCGTTCAGAGCCTCCACGCAGAAGGTCGTCTCCAACGTGTTGGACAAGCGCCAGGCGAGCACCCGCCGCGAATACCAATCGATGACCGCCACCAGGTATACGAAGCCTCGCGCCATCGGGATGTATGTGATGTCGGCGGCCCACACCTGATTGATCCGAGAAACCGTCAGATTCCTCAGTAGATAGGGGTATACCGTGTGTTCCGGCGCTGGCTTGCTTGTGTTCGGCTTGGGCGCAGTGCTCTCGAGCCCCATCAAGCGCATAAGACGCTGCACGCGCTTGCGGTTGACGGCCGACCCCTCCGCTTTGAGTGTCTGTGTCATCATGCGGCTGCCGAAAAATGGACGCTTCAGATGTAGCTCGTCCATCCGACGCATCAATGCGAGTTGCTCGCCATCCGGCTCGACAGGTTCGTAGTACAGGCTCGACCGATTCACGCCGAGCAGCTCGCACTGCCAGCGCATCGACAGCGGAGCGTTGGGTTCGACCAACTCCCGCCGGGGCGTCATCGCAATCGACCGAGCCCGTGTGATAAAAAATCGCGCTCCATCGTCAGTTCCCCGATTTTCTGAAGCAGTTCGGCCTCGCGCATCGAGGCATCGCCTCCGCCCACCTCTTCGGTCTCGAAAGCACGCGTGACGTTCTCCAAAAGCTGCCGCTTCCATTTGTAGACCTGGTTCGCGTGAACCTTGTGCCGCCGGGATAGTTCCGCCACTGTCTCCTGCTCGCGTAGTACCGCCAATGCAACTTTCGCCTTGAAAACAGGGCTGTGCTTCGTACGATTTTTCTTCACTTTTCTCTGCTCCTTTTTTTATTGAGCAGGCTTGTTTTACCACCTTAACCCCTGGTCTAAAAAATGGGGTCCACTTCAGTGATACAAGCTGGTGAACACCAGCTTGGGGTCTTTGCGAGCCTTTTCGCCTATCCGTGTCAGGTTTGTGCCCACCGGTTTGTCACTCCTTGCATAGCGTCGATGTTTCTCCTTTCACGGTCAACCTTCCGTGGGGACCTTCGCTCGGCGGTCATTAGTCGCTTCATCGCTAGGCCATTGCGGCACTCCGGTCCCCATCACTTGCGACGCGGCCATCCCGTCACCCTCTTTTTACATTGGGCCCGGTACTCGGGCATGGTGCGGTCGATGGCCCAAGAGCCTAGGTAACGTCGCTCGCCTGGTTACTTGCCTGTCTTTGGGCAGCTCGATGCTGTCTGGGACCCCGGGGTGTCGGCTTCGCACTCGTCTTTAACGCGCTCACCGCTTGGCCTGCGCCCGCATGGAAAGGATCGGCACGTTCCCAATATTCAAGGTTCTCGGGGCTTTGTGTCAGATTCAGGGCAACACCCTTCACCTCGCTGCTCTCGTTTGTCCTCCCTCTTGCTTTCGCTTTCAGTCGTTACACTACTGAGCGGCTGACTAGGCCTTACTCAGGGGGGCCTACCCGCTACTGCGGGCTCCCCCTAGACAGGCAACCATTGCCAGGTTGCCCCATGCCGCCTCTGCCAATGGACTCTCGGATCACGTAATTCGCGAGCTTTTGACCGTTTTCAAGCGACACAGTGCAAGGATCTTAGGTCGATGAGGGTCGCTAGGCAACCACGTCATGAGTGACGACGGCTACGACACGATTCTCGACTTCAGCCCAGCCCCCTCGTTCCCGCGCTTTTCGACGCGTTGTACCACGGCGTGTTCGACGAATAGCCCGACTCGACTCCCCTCACTCCTCCACCCACCCGAGCGTTCGCTCGACCGCTTTCTCCCAGCCCCCATAAAGACGCGCGCGCTCGTCCGCCGCCATTTGCGGCGCCCACTCCTTGTCCACGGCCCAGTTATCCCGAAGCTCGTCCTCGCTCTTCCAAAAACCCACCGCGAGCCCGGCGGCGTAGGCCGCCCCGAGCGACGTCGTCTCGTTCACCTTGGGCCGCACAACCGGCACGTCGAGCATATCGGACTGAAACTGCATGAGAAGCTCGTTCACGACCATTCCGCCATCGACTTTGAGCGCCGTCAGCACGACGTCCGAATCTTTGCGCATCGCGTCGAGGACATCTTTCGTTTGATAGGCCGTCGCCTCGAGGCTCGCGCGAGCCACGTGCTCCTTGCGGATGAACCGTGTCAGACCCACCATGACCCCGCGCGCATCACTCCGCCAATGCGGTGCGAAGAGGCCGGAAAAAGCCGGCACGAGATACATCCCACCGTTGTCCTTCGCGTCTCGGGCGAGAGCCTCGACCTCCGGCGCGCTCGAGATGAGCTGAAGGTTGTCGCGAAGCCACTGAACGAGAGCCCCCGCGATGGCGACGGAGCCTTCGAGCGCGTAGAAGGGCGCGCTCTCTCCGATCTGATATGCCACCGTCGTCAAGAGTCCCGAGCGCGAGGCAACGATCTCCTCGCCTGTATTCAGCAGCAAGAAACATCCCGTCCCGTAGGTGTTCTTCGCTTCCCCGGGAGCGAAACAAGTCTGACCGTATAGCGCCGCTTGCTGATCCCCAAGGTCTCCACAAACGGGCACCACGCCGGCAAACGGGCCATCGGCGCGCGTCAAACCGTAGTGGCTCGGGTCGGAGGATGGCCGTATCTCCGGCAACATCGCTTCCGGGATCTCCATGATCGACAAGAGCTCCGGATCCCAGTGCAGGGTCTCGAGGTTCATCAGCTGCGTGCGGCTCGCGTTAGTGACGTCGGTGACGTGCGCTCCGCCGTCCGGACCACCCGTCAAGTTCCATATGAGCCAAGTATCCATGTTGCCGAAGAGCGCATCGCCGCGCTCCGCGGCCTGGCGCAGCCCATCGACCTCATCGAGCAGCCACCGGATCTTGGGTCCCGAAAAATAGGTCGCCAGTGGCAGGCCGGTCTGCGCCCGGAACCGGTCTTGGCCCCCTTCCTCGGCGAGCTGACGGCAAATCTTGTCCGTCCGCATGTCCTGCCACACGATGGCTGGATGGAGCGGCTCGCCCGTATTCCGATCCCACACCACGGTCGTCTCCCGCTGGTTCGTGATCCCCACCGCGGCCACGTCGGCGGCCGTCGCCCCCGCCTTCTCCAGTGCAAGGCGGACAACAGATTGCGTTTTCTGCCAGATCTCACCCGGATCGTGCTCCACCCACCCTGGCTTCGGGTAAATCTGAGCGTGCTCGATTTGGTGGGAAGCAACCACTTCCCCGCCATGGTTCACGAGCAGACAACGTGTGCTCGTCGTGCCCTGGTCCAGCGCCGCCACCACTTTTTCCACTTCACCCTCCATAAAGCTTTATGTCACAATATCTTACCGAGATCAAGCCCTATTGCGACGATAGAAGCAATAGCTAAAGTAAAATATTAGGATCTTGCATTAAAACTGTTGCAAAATAGCGATCTTCCGTGTACATTCTTTCATACGGATGGGAGGGGTCGCACTTCATGAATCGCTTCTTGCGCGACTCAACCTTTCCGCAGGAAGAAATACCAATCACTCCAGGACGAGGTTGATGAAGGGCCAGAACGGACCATCGAGACGAATGCTTCTCGCGTCGCTTCTGGCCCTCATTTTTTCGTTGACTGGGTGCAAGCTCGAGGACGCGCTACTTCCGACCGGCGATTTGGGGCCGGATGCCGTCGCCGGGGACGGCACCATCGCCGCCAACGTCAACAGTGCTTTCGGCGTCACCGCTCCAATTATCGCGGATCCGCTCTCCGGGAGCACGGTTTCGGATCCGCAGCCTTCTCTCACGGTGCTGAACTCCGCTCACGAAGGCGGGGCGGAGCCTACCTATCTTTATCAAGTCTCGACCGATCCGAGCTTCGTAACGTTGATCGCGCAGTCGAGCCAAATCGTCGAAAATACCAGCGGCAGCACGACATGGACCGTGAACCGCGCCCTTCCTGATGGTGCCTATTCCTGGCGCGTGCGAGCACGCTCAGGCGCCACGGAGAGCGCGTTCTCGGCGACCGCTCAGTTCAATGTCAGCGGCGGTGGCGTCTCCGGCCCTCCGCCCTCGAGTCCGACACCCTCGCCAAATCCTCCGCCTCCCGGACCGACACCGACCGGCACCATCGTGGCGGACCCTCTGTCCGGGGGAAGCACAGGCGAAGTACACGGGGGAAGCTTCACGAATGGTGGGTGGCTCGTCAACGCGCCGGGTAACTTCATCCGCTACGAGGTGCCTCCGATGGCCCGCGGTTGGGTCGAGTTCGACACGAGCGGCCTTCGGCCCGAGAACCCCGCGCACAACCAGTTCATGCTCTTCGGAATGTGGGACCCCACGGCAGGACCGTTCCGGTCGAATCCGTTCCGCGTCAATATACAAAAACTCCATCCGAACCCCCACAACCCGCCCTATCTCCGGGTACGGTGGATCGCAAACGGCGAACAGCGCGACGACGGTACTAACTTTTTCGACTGGAACCCGAGCCGAACTTATCGTTGGCGCCTCGAATGGGGGCCGGATGGCTCTTCGAACAGGGCCCGCCTGTTTCTCGACGGCGCATTGATCATCGAGATTGCCTATAGCCGGGCTTATCGCCCGAACGTTCACTTCATTGAGCTCGGGATCGGCGAGCGCGGTGAATCCATTGTCGGCGTGAGGTATTCGAATCTAGTGATTGGAAATTAAGAGCCTCGGGACCGAGACGACCCCCTCGGCCCGAATAGCCTCCCCTGAAGTCTTGTCCTTCTCACCGAGACTTCAGGGGAGGCCCCCCCTCCTGTAGGCGGGCGCCGGTGCTGCCGGCTCCCGCCCTTTTTTGGCTAGTGCCCGAGCTCTCGCTAGAGCTTTCGACGGCTGATATACTGAAGCACCGAACGGGGACCAGCGTTCGCTGTCCGAGCGTCGGTTGTCATCATGAGCAGCACGAGCCTCGCCAGCGACCCACAAAAGACGCGGGACGAGCGCCAAAGCCTCATTGTTCTCGTGGACGACGATCGCAATCTGTGCGATCTCGTGGAGCGTTTTCTCGAGCGCGCAGGCCATCGTGTCCAAATCTTCCACGACGGCACGAGCTTCCTCGCTGCGCTCGGCGCGATGATGCCCGACGCCATCTGCCTCGACTTGAGCATGCCCGACATTGGAGGCTTCGAGACACTGGAGCTCATCAAAGATCGCCAGGAACAGCTTCCGGTCATCATTCTCACTGCCGACCATGCGGTCGCGAGCGTAGTGGGCGCCATGCAGCGCGGGGCTTATGACTACATCGTCAAGCCCATCGATCGCACCAAGCTCATCACGACCGTCGGCAACGCCGTCAACCACTACCGCATGTCGATGCGTCTGCGCCAGCTCGAACGTGAAGTCGAAGGCGAAGGCTACGCCAACATCGTAGGAGAGTCTCTCCCGATGAAAGAGCTCTACAGGCAGATGGATCGCGTGGCCGCGAGCGACATCACGATTCTGGTCCATGGCGAGAGCGGCACTGGTAAAGAGCTCGTGGCGCAGGCCATCTACCAGGCAAGTGGACGCCGCGACGGTCCTTTCGTCGCTTTGAACTGCGCGGCAATCCCGGAAACGCTGCAAGAATCGGAGATCTTCGGTCACGAAAAAGGCGCTTTTACCGGAGCGGTGAACCGCCACATCGGCAAGTTCGAGCAAGCGGATTCGGGATGTCTCTTTATGGACGAAGTCGCGGAGCTCAGCTTGACGCTTCAGGCCAAGCTCCTGCGCGCGATTCAGGAACGGCGCTTTCATCGGGTCGGGGGATCCTCGCAAGTAGAGTCCGACTTCAGACTCATCGCGGCAACGCATCGCAACCTGCTCGACGAGGTCAAAAAAGGACTTTTCCGCGAAGACCTCTATTTCCGCATCGCCGTGTTCGAGCTCGAAGTGCCTCCGCTGAGGGAACGCGGTGATGACGTGATACTTCTAGCGGAGCGTTTTCTCGATCACTACAAGCCGAAGGGCAAGAGCGGCAAAGCCACACCGCGCCCGAAACTCTCACCGGCGGTCAGCCTTCACTTGAACACCTACAAGTGGCCGGGCAACGTTCGCGAGCTCGAGAACATCATGCAGCGGTGCCTCCTCATCGCAAAAGACAACGTCATCCAGCCGGACGATCTGCCGCCTCGCCTCCGGGCGGACTCGACCCGGGTGGGGACGCCGCAGGAGGCGCGAGCGCTCGACGACGTGACGCAAGCGGCAACGTCGTCGCCCGCTCCCGCAAAAGCGCCGAGCTCACCCCGATTCGAGACTCTCGATCTGAAGGTCATCGAGCGGCAGGCCATCCAGCAAGCCCTCGTCGAAGCGAAAGGCAATCTGTCTCAAGTAGTACGGCTACTCGGTATCGGGCGCACGACGCTCTATCGCAAGCTCAAATCGCACAAGTTGCGCGAATAGGTCGTCCGCGCCGCAGGACTATGAACGAGCCCTCACCTGCACTGAGCGAGAACGAGCTGCGTGCGCGCGTGCGCGAGCTCGAGGCCGCGCTCGAAGCCCTCACGGAAAACTCGTCCCAAGCCGTCGACCTCCGCGCGGACGTAGCGCGAGCGCTCGTCGACGGAGAGCGCCGCTACCGTCAGCTCATGGACCACAGCAGCGCGTTCATCTGCACCCACGACATGAACGGTGTGCTGCTCTCGGTGAACCGCGCAGCCGCGGACCGCCTCGGACGCACCCCCGCGGAGATGGTGGGCCACAATATCGAGGAGTTCATCGAGCTGAACCAACGCGAGCGCTTCCTTGCTTACTTGCGCGAGGTGGCTTCCGAGCCGACGGTGAGCGGCGTCTTGACGATCCGTCGCCGCGATGGCGAGCGCAGCATTTGGGCCTATCTCAGCTCGCGCTTCCAAGAGCCCGGCCAGGAGGCTCGTGTCCTCGGCCACGCACAAGACATCACGGAGATGAAAAGGCTCGAAGAGACACTCCAGCTCACGCAGTTCTCCGTCGACAAAGCCGCCGACGCGGTGTTCTGGATTGCCTCCGATGGCGGCCTTCGTTACGTGAATGATGCGGCTTGCGACTATCTCGGCTTTAGCCGCGACGAGCTGCTCGCGGCCTCGATCCAGGAGATTGACGTCACGCTCGATCCCGCAGACTGGCCGGCCCACTGGGAGCAAGTGAAACAGCTCGAGCGCTTCACCACCGAAACGCTCTACCGCACCAAGGACGGCAGCAGCTTTCCCGTCGAGGTCACGGTCAATTTTTTGCAATTTCGCGGGCAGGAATATCACTGCGTCTTCGCCCGCGAGATCTCCGAGCGGAAGGAAGTCGAAGACGCCATCATCGCGACGACCGCAAGACTCGAAGGTCTCATCGAGAACTTGCAATCAGGGATTCTCTTCGAAGATGACGGTCGAAACGTCGTCATGGCCAACCAAACGCTTTGTCAGATGCTCGACATCCCGGTTCCACCAACCGCTCTGACGGGCGCCGATTCCCGGACCATTCTCGAGCAATGCAAGAGCCTGTTTCCGGAGCCCGAGCAGTTCATCGAGCGCATAGACAACATTTTGTCCGCGCATAGTCTGATCCGAAACGAAGAGCTGACTCTTCGCGACGGCCGCGTGTTTGCGCGCGACTTCATCCCCATCATCACGCAGAACTACCGGGCCCACCTCTGGCAATATCGCGACGTCACCGAGCGCAAGCGCGCCGAAGCCGAGATCGTGCACGCGAAAGAAGAAGCCGAGAAAGCGAACGCTGCCAAGAGCAGCTTCCTCGCGATGATGAGCCACGAGCTCCGCACGCCGCTCAACGCGATCCTGGGAATGACAGAGCTGTCTCTCGATACCGAGTTGAGCCGCGAACAGAGCGAGTTTTTGAGAACGATCCAGACGAACTCGGAGAATCTGCTGAGGCTCATCGATGACGTGTTGGATCTCTCGAGAATCGAAGCCAACCGGATGGACCTCGAGCACATACCTTTTGATCCGCGCGAGCTGCTAGAGGAGGTCGCGGAATCGGTCAACGTCCGCGCCGCCACGAAAGACGTCGAGCTCCTACTCGATATCGACCCTCACCTCCCCTCCGAGATCGTCGGCGACCCCAAGCGCGTGCGCCAGGTGCTCGCCAACCTCGTCGGAAACGCGGTGAAGTTTACGGAGAAAGGCTCGGTTCAGCTCTCGGTGGAGGTCGAGGACTGGACACCGGGCGATCGCGTCGACCTTGCTTTCGTCGTCGCCGATACCGGCATCGGTATCGCGAAAGACAAACAGGAAAAATTGTTCTCGAGGTTCTATCAAGCGGAGAGCTCGACGACGCGGCGCTTCGGCGGAAGCGGCCTCGGTCTCAACATCTCCCAATCCCTCGTCGAACTCATGGGCGGGCGTATCGAGTTCGAGAGTGAACCTGGCAAAGGCAGTACGTTTCGCGTCAACCTAACGACCGAAGCGCCAGCGGATACGGAGCCGAACTCGGCCCGGCACCGCTCACAGCTAGCCGAAGCTCGCGGTAAAGTTCTGCTTTGTGTGGAGCAAGAGACGAGGCGCCGGATTCTGGCGCGTCTTTTCATCGCCTGGGGGCTCGAAGTATCTCTCGTGAATGCGCTCGACGAGCTGCGAGCGAGGCTCGAGCGAGACAGCACGGATCCCACACTCGTGGTGCTCGAGCACCGACCAGAGAAGATGGATCTCGCAACGCTCGGCGCGATCCGGAAGCCGCCCCTACGAGAGCTCCTCCTCTTGACGTCAATCGGGGCCAGCACTTCGACGGTGCTGACCGAGACCTGTCCGCACCTGCTTACGAAGCCGACCCATCAAAAAAGACTCGCCGATGCGGTCGGACGCGCGTTCGGACTGCGAAGCCATGCGCCGCCGGTCATGGTCGAGCCGCCCCCGGCGCCGATGCCAAGCGAGCCGTTCCGGGTCCTTCTCGTCGAGGACAACATAGACAACCAGCGGCTCGCCGAACGCGTTCTTCGCGATGCCGGCGCGCTCGTCGAGACCGCGGAAAACGGCAAGGATGCGGTCGAGATGGCAGGACACATAATTTACGACCTCATCGTAATGGACCTGATGATGCCGATAATGGATGGGTTCGAGGCCGCGGCCAAGATTCGAGACAAAGAGGCCGCGCCGAATCGGGTGCCGATCGTGGCATTGACGGCGCACGCCACGGAAGGTTATCGCGCGCGCTGTTTGGCAGCCGGCATGGACGAGTACATGTCGAAGCCGTTCAGAAAAGAGCGTTTCCTGGCGGTCTTGGATCAGTGGGTGGACCGCCGCCCCATCATCCTCATCGCCGACGATGCCCGCGAGAGCCGTCTCATCGTTCAACGCTTCTTGATGTTGAGCGGCGACTACCGTCTCGTGATCGCGGAAAACGGCCAGGAAGCGCTCGATCTCTTGACCCGCCAACCCGTCGCTCTCGTGCTGTTGGATATGGAGATGCCGGTCCTCGACGGCTTCGAGGCCGCCCCTCGCATGCGCGCTCTTCCCGGACGCGACCACATCCCCATCGTCGCGATGACGGCCCATCATGACCCTGAGGAGCTCGCCCGCTGCATCGACGCAGGCTGCACAACGGTGATTCAAAAGCCGCTCGATCGCGGCAAGCTGGCGGCGCTCGTCTCCCGGCTCGTGAAGCCTCGTAGTGACATCGAGCTCGAGCGCGTTCTCGAGCCAGGGTCCGAAAGCGCGCCACCCGGCGTCGTCGTCATCGATCCCGACATCCAGGATCTCGTGCCGCGATTTCTCGAGAGCCAGCTCGCAAGAGCGAAGCTGGTGGTCGATCTGACGGGAAGCGGAGATTTCGAAACGGTCCGCCGCATCGGCCACAACATGAAAGGAACGGGCAAGGGCTACGGATTCGAGGTCATTAGCTCCTTCGGCGAGTCTCTCGAACGAGCCGCGACCCGCTCCGCACGCGCGGAGGTCACCCGCATCGCCAAGGAGCTCGAAGAGTACCTCGCCGAAGTGCGGTGGCAGGCTCGTAGCTGAAAAGACCCCGAAAAAACTTTCTGAGGAAGGCGGGTTTGTTGGATAGAAATCGTCTTAGTCAAAGAGAGAATGACCGCTCTTATGTTTGGAGGGCGGGCTTCGTGCTATAGAGCTGAGTCATGAGTATTTACAACTACATGAACTTTCCCCTCGATGGCGACATGCAGGATTTTGAAGCGTTTCCCGAAGGGCCGCGCGTGGGGAGCAAAGCGCCGGATGGCGAGCTCGAGTGCGTTTGTCCGAGTACTTTCGCAAAGGGCTCACCGACATCGAGTTCGGGTCGTTCACGTGACCCTATTGCGCGCAGGCGGGACCTGCTCTCGAGAACATGGCGGCAGAATATGCCGAGCATGACGGCCAGTTTCTCTTCGTTTACACGCGTGAAGCGCATCCGAGTGACCGCTATCCCGGCCATACGAGCTTCGAGCAAAAGAAATCCGTCGCGAGCGAGATGGCCAAGCAACTGGGCTTCGCGCGGCCCATGCTCGTCGACGACCTCGAAGGAACGGTGCATCATGCCTATGGACGTCTTCCGAACATGACCTATATCGTCAACCCCGGCGGCACCATTATTTATCGTGCCGCTTGGACGGATCCAAGGACCATCCGTCTGGCACTCGAGCAAGTTCTGTTCGAGCGCGGCGCGCGGCGCGCCAAGAGAAGACTAACCCCTTACCATATGAAGTGGCTGGCCCAGCGACCGAATGACGACGTGACCTTCGTTCAGGATCTCTTGGAGCTCGGCGGTGAGCGTCCTGTCGAGGAGTTCATCGCCGCCATGGATGAAGTACACGGAACCACAGCAACGAAACGTATTCGAGAATGGTGGACAGAGAAGAAAACGACAATCTAAAGGCGCTCCTGCGGAAAGTCTTCGGCTATACGAGCTTTCGCGGGCAGCAGCAGCGGATCATCGAGCATGTTGTCGGCGGCGATTCCGCGCTCGTGCTCATGCCCACCGGTGGCGGGAAGAGCCTCTGTTACCAAATCCCTGCACTGGTGCGGGGCGGCGTCGCCATCGTGGTCTCGCCGCTGATAGCTCTGATGCAGGATCAAGTCGCGTCGCTCCGTCAGGCCGGCGTGCGCGCCGCGTTCATCAATTCGACACTTCCCTATGAGACGGCGCGTGAGCGCGAATCCGGCATGGTCGCCGGCCGTTTCGATCTCATCTATGTCGCGCCGGAGCGCCTCACGACCGAAGCTTTTCTCGAGCGTCTCGACCAGACCAAGCTCGCTCTTTTCGCGATCGACGAGGCGCACTGCGTGAGCCAATGGGGCCACGACTTTCGTCCGGAATATCGGCAACTCGACATCCTCGCCTCGCGCTACCCCTCGGTCCCGCGGATCGCACTAACCGCGACGGCCGACGCACCCACGAGGGGCGAGATTCAAACCCATCTCACGATTCCCAAGTCGGGCGTCTTCATCTCGGGGTTCGACCGGCCCAACATTCGCTATGAGATCGTCGCGAAGGCCAGTGCGCGCCAGCAGCTTCTTCGCTTCATCCGCTCGCGGCACAGCGGCGAAAGCGGCATCGTCTATTGCATGAGCCGCAAGAAGGTGGACGACACCGCGGCGTGGTTGAGGACACAAAGCGTCGAGGCCCTGCCCTATCACGCCGGGCTGGACAAGCGGGTCCGCAGCGCTCATCAGGAGCGCTTCATCAAAGAAGAGGGTCTCGTGATGGTGGCGACCATCGCTTTCGGCATGGGAATCGACAAGCCCGACGTGCGCTTCGTCGCCCATCTCGATCTTCCGAAAAGCTTGGAGGCCTATTACCAGGAAACGGGCCGCGCCGGACGCGACGGCCTGCCATCCGATGCCTGGCTCACCTATGGCTATGGCGACGCGGTCTTGATTCGTCAGCTCGTGGAGCGCTCCGACGCCCCGATCGAGCGCAAGCGGCTCGAGCACCGCAAGTTGAATGCCCTTTTAGGATTTTGCGAGAGCGCCGAGTGCCGTCGGGCGGTGTTGCTGCGCTATTTTGGTGAAGCCGGAAGCGAGGGCTGCGGGAACTGCGATACGTGCTCGAACCCTGTCGAGACCTATGACGGCACTACCGAAGCTCGAAAAGCTCTATCGAATGTCTACCGCACCGGCCAGCGCTTCGGTGCCGCCTACCTCGCGGACGTTTTGTTGGGCGCGGTCGACGGGCGCATTCGCCAAAACCGGCACGAGCAAATCTCGACGTTCGGCATCGGCGCCGAACGTGATCGTAATAGCTGGCTCAGCGTCTATCGGCAGCTCGTTGCCGCGGGCCGTCTCGACGTGGACTCGGACCACGGCGGCCTTTCGCTCTCAAAAACGGCGTGGCCGCTTCTCAAAGGACAAGAGACGATCCGGCTGCGACGCGACCCCAAAGTCGCCCGAACCCGAGGCAAAGCGAAGCCCCGCGGCGGCCGCTCGGTGGATCTGGTGTTGAGCTCAAAAAATGAGCAAGCGCTCTTCGACTTGCTGCGCGCGAAACGGCTCGAGCTTGCACGCGCCCAGAGCGTCCCACCCTATGTCATCTTCCACGACCGAACGCTCGTCGAAATGGCCAAAGACCGACCACGAACTCAAGAGGCCATGGCTTCCATTGTCGGCGTCGGCGAAGCGAAGCTCGCGAAATACGGCGACACGTTCTTGAAGCTCCTCCACCCCGACCCCGACCCCGACGCGCCGTAAGCGCCTAGCGCTAGTTCTTGTCGTCGACAAAACCCTGCCAGTGCGAGCCGTCACAAAACGGTTTGTTCTTCGAGCCCCCACAGCGACAAAGCGTGTATTGGCCGCTCGCCCGTGGTTTCTGCCCCGTAACTGGATCGTCCAGCTCGATGCCACCTCTCACCGCATAGGGCCCGTTCTTCGCGATGTAGATCACCGGATCAGCGCCGAAGTCCCGATGCTCGACGCCCTCGACGCTGTAGCTCAATGCGCCTGACGGGCAGGCCGCAACCTGTTTCTTGATGGCTTCGACTTCGGCGCCGTCGGGGTCGATCCAAGGCTCCTCCCCATACTTGAAAACCGACGCGAGTCCCCCGGTACAAATCGCCGCGTGTGCGCAGATGGCGCGATCGTCATGGATCGTGATGGCGCCACCCGCGTAGATGGCCGGTCCGTCCTTCGAGCCAGTTTTCTGGCGCGCTCCCGAAAACGCGACTCTCGCATGGGTGCCGTCGCAGTAAGGCTTGTTCTCCGATCGCCCGCAACGACACAAAGCCATCACCGCTTTGGGCTCGAGCGTCTCGCCCTTCGAGTTCTCGAGCCGGGGCGCGTTCTCGACGAGGTAGGGTCCGTTTGGCGCCGCTTTGATTCTCGATCCGTTTCCCATCATGTCCTCCTTTTCAAATTTCGGTACTCCACATCCCGACGACGAGCCCGTGGATAGTGAGGTCTTTGGAATCGTCCAGAACGGGAGCGTTCGTCACGTTTCGAAGTCGCCCAAGATAAAACGCACCCAGTTTTTCGAACTTCTTCATGTGGTCGAGCTTCTACACTTTAGTGCTGCGCAGCAGGTCATCGCAGGAAGTGTATATCAGCATTCAGGAATGCTAGCCTGGATTCCCATAGGACCCGTAGCACTAACGGCTTTTGACCAATAGGTGCGCAAAGTCGCGGTTCGAGCGCCAAGAAAGTTAGGATAGTTCAAGTCTTAACAAGGGAAGCCACTCTTATAAACGCAAATGGCCCGCGAGTGGAAAAAGGAGCGGGTGAGCTGCTAGAGGCCATTTAAGGCCCGTGATCACGTAATTCTTGATATTTCCATCGCTTGTGGCTTGACTAATACGTACCACTTGATATAGTGGGGTATGTGGTCAACGGTTCAGGCAAAAAACTAACCGACCTCGCCGATGAATTCCTGCTCCCCTCCAACCCAACCCATCGACAGTACGAGGCTCTGCGCACGTTTTTCGTCGACAGAGCCCCGTCAGCAGAGGCGGCCGAGCGGTTCGGCTACACACCCGGGAGTTTTCGCGTCCTGTGCCATGAGTTCCGCAAAAACCCTCAGCGAGAGTTCTTTCTGCCACAAACGAAGAAGGCCAAGTTGCCGCCGCCCAGGGAGAGACTTCGTCAGAAGATCATCACCCTGCGCAAGCAGAACTCGTCGGTGTACGACATCCGGGATGCCCTGGATCAGAGTGGGGAAAAGCTGAGTCCGGCCTCGATCTCGACGATTCTCAAGGAGGAGGGATTCGCTCGTCTCCCGAGACGGCGAGACGACGAACGGCCCGCAACGACTCGACCCAATGCTGCGGACGTGGCCGACGCCGGAAAGCTCGACCTGTCCGAGCGCACGTTCCGAACGAAGGTGGGCGGCCTGTTCCTGTTCCTTCCGTACCTTGCCAAGATCCCTCTCGACAAGATGCTGGCCGATGCCAAGTTCCCAGGCACGAAGATGATGCCGGCCGCACATGCGATTCGCTCACTGCTGGCGATGAAGTTGTTCGGCAGCGCTCGGCACAGCCATGTCATGAGTTACGTCTTCGACGAGGGCTTGGCGCTGTTTGCTGGACTCAACGTGATTCCAAAGCGTTCCTTCCTCACGGAGTACAGCTGCCGCATCCGACCGGTCTGCTACCCACAGATCATGCGGTCTTGGTTCGACACCGTGAAGAAACTTGGCCTGAAGAGAGGCCGCTCCCTCGACCTTGATTTCCACACCATCCCTTTCCATGGCGAAGACGCGCTCGTACAGAAGCACTACATCTCAAAGCGTAGCCGCAAGCAGAAGGGCGTGCTGGCCTTCGTAGCGCAGGATTCCGAGACTCGGGTGTTTTGCTACGCGAACAGTAATTTGCGCAAGGAACAACAGAATGATGAAATCTTGAGATTCGTCGAATTTTGGAAGGAGAGAACCGGTCGGCTGCCGCAGGAGTTGGTGTTTGATTCCAAGTTGACGACCTACGCGAATCTCAACGAGCTGAATAACATGGACATCGATTTCATCACTCTGCGGCGCCGCTCGGACAAGATACTCGAACAACTGCGGCAGACTCCTGGATCAGCCTGGCGGCAGATCCAGCTCAGCAATGTGTCTCGGGCATTCAGAACACCGAAAGTCCTCGAGAGGATGATCCAACTCCGCGACTACGAGGTCCCGATACGTCAACTTGCCATTCGCGATCTTGGCCATGATAAGCCGACTCTTCTTCTCACTAATCAGCTGCGTCGCTCAGCCACGAAGCTGATCGATCGCTACGCACAACGGATGCTCATCGAGAACGGGATCGCGGATGGCATCGACTTTTTCCATATGGATGCGCTCTCCTCAGCGGTCGCGATGAAAGTTAACTGTGACCTCCAGCTCACGCTCATGGCGAGTAGCCTCTACCAGCTCCTTGGGACCGAACTCGGAAAGGAATACACGAATGCGAAGTCTCGGCGCATCTTCCGCGACTTCATAGACGCCACCGCCGTTGTAACGATCGATTCCTCGACCATCACCGTCCAGTTTCAAAAGCGCGCACACAACCCACACCTACTCGAAGCCGGCTTCGATCGGAAGCGAACCCGCGTTCCCTGGCTCGGTGGCCGTCATCTCCAGCTCGTCTTCGGATGATCAACGCGCGACGCTCCAATCCCATGGGGTCAAGCTCGCACCTAACGCCAAACGATGTCCCCGGGGCCGATACAGCTCGATCAGGCGACGGCGCTGACCCTGATGTTAGGTCCGAACGGCTCCGTGGGAATCCAGGCTAGTGCTGATGTACAATCCAGTCCTATGATTCGCACCGTACAGCGCGTGCTAGCGCTTCTGTTGCTTTTTCCCGCTCTTGGAGCGGCGGCGGAGCCTCGTATTTTCATCATGGGGGTTTGGCCCAATCGACTGCGATTGTTCGACGAGCAGAAGCAGGAGTTCATTGGGGAGTTCGGACTTCGCTACGGCGCGGTGACGAGTTACACCGTGGCGGCCCATACGCCGGACTATCGGCGTCTGTTCTTTGTCACGGATCGCATGGAGGCCGTCGAGGTGGTCGACACCGCGCGGCGCGAGGTCGTCGACGAGCTGAAGATCTCGACACCGGGGCGGCGGGTTCGCATCTTTTCGGTCGCGCCAGATCCGACAGGGAAGCTTCTCTATCTGCATGCGCGTGGTGTCGGCCTCGAGACCGACCGCTTCACCCCGGAGGATTTCCATCTCATCCTCTACGATCTCGAGGCCCACGAAGTCCGAGAGACCTTGCGCCTTCCGCAAGGAGTCAAGCTCGACTTCTTCGACACTCTTGTCGTTTCACCTGATGGCCTCTCTCTTCGTGATCGGATCGGAAATCTACGAGTTGAGCACCGCGACCCATGAGCTCGTGGACCAAATTTCGTGGTCGAACGCGCAAGCGTCGGGCTTCGGGGGCGTCGAGAGCGTCGTTTTGAACGAAGTGGAGACCGGCATTTTCTACGGCGCCTACACGACGGCCGACCCCGTTCTCGAGAAAGGGATGTCCGGCATCTTGCGATTGGACTTGAAGGCGAAATCGTTCGAGAGCTTCGAGCTCGGCCCGGCCCTCGCCATCAGCGTTTTCGCCCTGTCGCCAGACGGTAAGCGCGGCTTCGGGGGGCTCGGCGACATGGTCGTGATCGATATGGAAACGAAACGCATCATCGAGCGCAAAGAAGCCTTCGAGCGCGGTCGCCAAAACAACACGATCATCGTTTCGGCCGACGGGGTCGAGATTTACGTCACCGGGGTGGGCGATGCGATGAAGGTTTACGACGCTCGAGCTGCTACGGGTCATCGATGTCGGCGGCGATCTCATGAGCCCGCCCTTCCCGCTTCCTCGGAGCGTTGTCCTGTCTCAGCCGGCAAATCCGTGAGAAACATGTGCCCGGGAGCATGGCTCACCATGAGCTCGGGTCTCGCTCGCTCCGCGACCGCCTGCGGCGTCACCCCGCACGCCCAAAACACCGGTACTTCGTTGGGCCGGATCTCGACGGCGTCGCCGTAATCGGGAACACTCAGATCTTCGATCCCGAGCGCGGGGGATCCCCAGCGTGGACCGGCGCCCCGTGTGATTCGAGAAATCTCGCGGTGATGGCGCTGGCTTCGTCCACGCGCGCCGCCGATATGGGCCGCATCGATACGACGAGAGGGCCTTCGAAAGGCCCCGCGGGCTCGCAAGCACGATCGGTCACGTACATGGGCACCACAGTTCGGGCCTCCTGATGCCGTAGGGCTATGCCGGCTCTTCCAAGAGCCGCTTCGAAGGTGAAGCTACATCCGAGAAGAAAGCTCACGAGATCGGCCCGCCACAACGACCGCAAATCGCACGTTTCGTCCTCGAGCACACCATCCCGGTAGACGCGATAACGCGGGACGTCGCGACGCAGGTCGGCATCGGGCGCGCTCGACGGCGCGCTCGCACCGGGCGCTGTCTGTTCGATGAGCGGACACGGTCCTGGGTTGCGTTCGCAAAACTCGCGGAAAGCGCTCGCGAGCTGGGCGGGCAGAATGACCAAGTTCGCCTGCACGTAGCCCGGGCAAAGGCCGGATGTCGTGCCCATCCACTCGCCACGGCGAATCCGGCCCCGCATCATTCTCGGGGTCATCTTCCTTCGCGCTTCATGGACTCCGCCTCTTGCTTCAGGAGCATCTCCACGTCCTGGCGCGGAGGCGGTGGTTCCACGTCGCTCCCGCAGGACGACGCGACGATCAGCAAAAGGATCCAAAGGGTTGCGATGCTTCGCATGAAAGAAAGCCTAGCAGCGGCAGAATCGGAGGTCAAACCGCCACTTGACGAGTGCTGGTTCCATTCGGCACACTGATCTCGACCCTTTCAATAGAACTTCCCCACCTTTCACCGAGCCGGAGCTCTCGTGTCGACGGAAACCCAAGCGGATATCGACATCGCGATCGGAACCGAAGCGACTCGCTTTTTACCCATGGCGACGCTCAGCGTGCAACTCTGCGGTCCCGAAATCTCGACCCGCGATCCGGTCTTCGGAGTCATCGCCAACATGTCGACGACGGGCGCCTACCTGATTACCAATCGTGGCCTCCCCAAAAACACGGTGGCCAAGCTGTCGATCTCAGCAAAAGCGCTCGAAAAAGATCTCATCCTTCCCGCGCGGATCGTCTGGTGCGCGCAGCGGCTCGAGCCCGTGAGGGAGATCGTCGGTTATTCAACCGGGGTCGCCTTCGACACGGAATCGGAAGCGGCGATCGAAAGCATTTTGTCGACCGCGTTGTTTCAGCCGGTCTCGTAATCGCTCAGAGGCTGCCGAGAGCCACGAGTTTCGTTTCCAAGTACTCCTCGAGCCCTTCTTGTCCCGATTCCGCACCGATGCCGCTATGTTTCCAGCCAGGAAAAGGCGCCTCGGTAGCCATCGGGGCCCACTCGTTGACGCCGACCATCCCGAATTCGAGCCTTTCGTAGCAGCGGATCGCGGTTTTCAAGCTTTCGGTCCACACGTAGGCAGCCAAACCGTACTCGGTGCGATTGGCCGTCGCGATCGCTGCGTCGACATCCTCAAAGGACGAGATCGGCAAGACCGGCCCAAAGATTTCTTCGCCCGCCACGCGCATCTCGGAGCGAATGCCCGCGAGAACGGTGGGCTCGTAGAAGTAGCCCTTGTCCCGATCCGCCGGACGGCCGCCGCCCGCGAGCACCTCGACGCCCTTGCCTCTTGCATCGGCGACGAGCGCCTCGACGCGGTCGCGTTGCACGACGTTTATCATCGGCCCGACCTCCGTCGCCGGGTCCATCCCGTCCCCAAGCGTGAGGGCTTCGACGTGAGGCACGACGCGCTCGGCAAATTCCTGAGAGCGGCTCTCGTGCACCAAGAATCTCTGGGGAGAGACGCACACTTGGCCTGCATTGGGATATTTGGCAGAAACGGAGGATTTCGCTAGAGACTCCAAATCCGCATCAGGGAAAATCAGAACCGGTGCGTTCCCGCCGAGCTCGAGCGAAAGACGCGTGAACGTGCGCGAGGCGCCCTCCATCAGAATCCGCCCCACACGCACGCTACCGGTGAAGCTGATCTTGCAGCAGATCGGAGAGTCCAGCATCGCTCGACCCATCGCTTCGGGCTCGCCATTCACGAGATTCAGAACCCCTTTCGGAAGACCCACTTCGGCGAGGATGTTGACGACCTCCATCGCGGTGAGCGGCGTATATTCCGACGCTCGCGCCACCACGGTACAACCCGCCGCCAAAGCCGCCGCCCACGAGCGCACGGGGTTGTAAGCCGGAAAGTTCCAAGCCGTGATGACACCGACGACACCCACTGGCTGCTTGAGCACCATCATCCGTTTGCCCGGACGACGTGACGGAATCGTGCGTCCATAGGCTCGCTTGCCCTCTTCCGCGAACCACTCGAAGATGTCTGCGGCCGTCTGCCATTCGCCCTTGGCCTGAAGGGCCGGCTTGCCGCTTTCGCGAACGGTGACCTCGGCGAGTCTCTCCGCACGCTGACGGATGAGCTCGGCCGTTTCTTTCAGGTAGCGCGCGCGTTCATAGGCCGTCGCCCCCGACCACGCTGGACGCGCCGCCTCGGCGGCGTCGAGAGCGGCACGACAATCGGCGCCATCGCCAAAGGGCACCGTAACGACGGTTTCTTCCGTGGCGGGGTTGATGACATCCCAAGTCGCGCCGTTTCCGGCATCCGTCCATTCCCCATCGATGAACTGTTTGTAGGTCGAGCTCACACACCCTCCTTGTCACTCGCGGCTGGTGTCACGCGGTGCGGGGCGGGTTAGAAGCTAGTGCTCGAACCCGCTAATTCTGCCGGTAAAGTCCGAGATCATTTTTGGCGCTGGCAAGGCGCTCCGACAACTTCATATCTAGATATTTCGAGCCGCTTTCCGCAACGAGCCTGTCGAGCGGAGGGGACTAGTGCCCTGGACGGTAGAGCTGTAGCTCCCCTGTAACGACGGTGAAGGGATCGTAGGGCGCCTCGTTCGCGGTACGGCCGGCGCAGAGCCCGAGCACGACATTCGCACCGTGGCTTCTGAGCCTCGCGGCGCAAGCCCGTAGCGTCGTGCTGCTCGTGAACAGATAGTCAACGAGAACGAGCGCGCGGTCGGGCGGAAACGGGCGGATCACCGCGAGATTCTCGTAGAGATCCGATACGGTTTCGCGCCGCTGCTCCGCCAAAGGCTCTTGCCAGCGCAGCAAGTCGAGCACCGAGGCATTCTCGAGGCCATTCGAGGCGATCGAGATCGCAAGGAGCGACGTCCACGGCCCCGCGCTCGATGCGAGCGTCGTCTGGGGCGTCGGGACGGGAACGAGCCCGAACGGCGGAAGGACCTTATAGCTGTCCAAATATTGCACGACCATTTCACCGAACCAATCGATGGAATCGTTCGCGTTCGTCGTCGTGAGGGTTCTCTCGTCGTGACCCACTGGAACGGTGGAGGCACCACTGACTTGCTCGCCCCGGAGCGCAAGCAAGAAATTCCGGACGTCGCCGTGGCGGACGGGCTGTTGGCTCGACTCGGCCACGTAGGTCGAAAAACACACGACGGGAAGCGACGTCGAGTCAGGACTCTTCGCCGTGCTTTTTGTCGTTGGTGTTGTCTGATATGTCTGCATCTTGATGGCTCCTCGGAAGTACAGGATTCGAGGGATAAATCAAAATCATCAATAAATTCGACCTAGTAGCATTTTCGAGGTCGAGGCAGGTTGGGTAGAGCAAATTTACGTTTTTTCCCCATATCTGTCAAGTACAATATCCGTCATCTCACTTCAAATTAACGAGTTACACGAACCATCGCAGGCACTGATGTGTGTATTCGCCCACTGTTCTTTCGCTATATATTCGTGTGCTTTTACCCACTTTACCGAAATGGTCAGTGATTCGAGTGAGAAAAGGTCGCAGGGCGTGTCGTGATCCACATCACTTAAACCTGTGTTTCACAACGGTGTACCACTTCGAGACCGGAATTGTTGCCCATATCCCCCACGGACACTTGGCCTAGCGCACCGCAATACCCCCCAATGGGCGTTCACTCGTAGGAGACAACCAGAAAGAAAAACCTTCGCAAGCCTTGCATCAAACGGCGCCCGAACTCCACCATCCGTCGCCAACGGCGTTTACGGCTCGTCGAGTGGAGATAGAAGCTCGAGGGCCTCGTCGCCGCGGGACGCGAACAAGATGATGCTCGCGAGCTTCACCCGCACCAGATCGAATAGGCCCCCGTCCTGGTGAAGCAATTTGCCGAGTGCTTTTTCCGCTTCGGCGAGTCTCCCTTGTTGAAGGAATTGGTCCGAGAGTGCTACTGCCGTGGTCTCGGCTACGGGAGCCAAGACGCGATTGCGGTAAATGAGCGCTGGCCGGGGAACAAATTCCCGAGCGACCACTTCGAAGGCCGCGCTCTTCGTCACGCGCACCCCACCGGCGTCGTCCAACAGCTCGAACATCACTGTGTACGGACCCGGTCGCACATCCGTAAGCTCGATCGGCTGCGTCACACTTCCCCCTGCAATCGACACGTCGTAGCTTCGAAGCGCGCCGGCATCGGATTGAAGCGAGATGCGGAGAACACTCCCGGTATCCGTATCCGTATCAGTGCCGCGCGCTTGCGCGAAAGCATGCACCGTGTCGCCGGGAACGAAGAGCGCGCGGCCCGCGGGCCAAATCCGTTTTCCGCTCACTCCGAAGCTACCTGGCTCCGCCTCCGACACGTTGTAGCCGATGGCGACGCCGCCGAGCGTCGAGGCGCTCTCATCGCCTTGATCGATGGCTGCAAGGGACAAATTGCGCTCCACGACAGTGAAGTGCTCGCCCAGGACGCTACGGAGAGTGACGGCTAACTTGTACGCGCCCGGGATGAGCGCAAAGCTGTCCTGATAGGCAACGGGAAAGAATCGGGCGCGCTCCATCCGCAGCGTCGATCTCGAAATAAGCGTCGCGGCTCGGGATCGATAAGGGTCCCTGCCCGCGAGCCAGAACCTCGATATCGACGTGGAGCCTCGTCTCGAACCTGGTCCCGTCTTCGCTGGCGCGAAACGTGACGTCTTGTGGATCGAGCTCGATGCTGAAATGGACGAAAGGTGAACCGTCCGACTCGTAGAACACCGACCAGTAGTCTCGGTTCGAGATGTAGCGAAACGAGTACTCGGCCGAGACGCGATCTCCATAGCGCCGAAACCCCTCAAGATAGTCGGTATCGACGGAGCGCCTCGCCAACTCGAGAATATCGCCGACGACCATGTTCGCGCTCATTGAGGGCCGGTGCGAGAGTGGCACCCCCCGGTCTGGGTTCGCGGCGAGATCGATGCTCGGCAAAGCCAGAAAAGCTGCTGCCGGGTCTGTGACGTCAACGGTCAACGTCGCTCGAGCAAGATCAATCGAAACGCCTTGAAGGACCTCCATCGTACCTACGCGATTCTCTCTGAAGAACGAGCCCATGTTGAGAAGTGACTCGGGGCCGTCGTCGACCGAGCTGTAGAGCTCGTAATCGCCGAAGTTGTTCTTCTTGAAGAAAACGAGGCTCAAGCGGGAAGGAAGGCCCGACAGGCGCTGATTGTCGTAGTACCAGATCTCACTATCGACAACTTCATTGCTCCCGACGATAGGCTGAAGCCGGGACGGCTCCCCAAGAAGGACAAAAACCTGACCACGCTCGGTTCGAGAGCCGGGCAAGCTCGAGCTCCTCCCAAATTTTTGATTGGCGAGCTCGAACCGTCGGTAATGCTCGTCGCGATATTCGTTGCGCGGCGTCAGCCGGTCCGGATCGCGGCGGTCCCAGAAGGAATCGATGAACCGGTCGCGTTCTTCCGAAGTAGCGAGGGTCCGGAAAAAGTCTTGCTCCTCATCGGTAATGATGTGGCGAACCTCGTCCTCGAGCCAGCCGCGATGATTTTCCGGGAGGGCGGCGACCGCGATCTGGGCGAGGAGGACGACAGCCGCAATCATGTCCGCCCTCGAACTACAACCCGACGCGTTTCTTGAGCCCGGCCACCGCTTCGCCGGCGTCCTGCTTCCCCCCGTTGAGCGCATCTTCCGTCGCGGATTCGAGAACACTTTCGAGCTCCATGAGAGCATCCTGCAGTTCTTTGGCCGCCTTCCCGGCGCCATGGATCTCGCTGCGAAGCTCCGCCGCCCCGCACTTTACCGAGCAGGTCATGTAAGCCGTCAGGACTTTACCGATGTCCGCGCCCGTCGACGCCATCATCTTCCGGAAGAAGTCCACGCCCGCATGGTTCACGACCTGGTTCACGGCGGCGGTGGCGATGATCTCGCGCTTCAAAGGATGTTCGGTAAAGAACTCCGAGAAAGTCTCTTGGAGCCGGCTCGGGAAATAACTCGTCAGAAAGGGCGCGCCATCTTCGCTGTCAGGAAAATCCGTTCTCAAAATCTCGCTGAACGCCCATATCTTGACATAGCCGAGAAGCAGCGCTAAGAGCGGGCGCGGAAGGCCTCGTTCGATTTGATCCGATTCCTTCAGCTCGCTCCAGGACGGAATGTGCTCGTCCTTGCGGTTCAAAACGCCTTCGCGGTGAAGATCGCCAATCAGTTCGAGAAAATCCTCGTACTCCGCCGCGCTGCGGCGGCCATCGAGCGTCAACGCCAGCGCCTGGGCGGCATTGTCGACCAGGACGAGCTCCGCAACATCCTCGGTCATTTCCATGAAAATGCGGTCGCGCTCGTCTCGACCGGAGAGAGCGCCGTGCTTGACCACGATGTTCATGAGGATCTTGATGTTGACTTCGTGATCCGACATGTCGACGCCGCCCGAATTGTCCACGGCATCGGTGTTGATGACGCCGCCTTTCGCCCAATATTCGAGACGTGCTTTCTGCGTGAGCCCGAGATTGCCGCCCTCGGCCACGACGCGCGCCTGCAAATCGGCGGCGTTCACCCGAACACGATCATTGGCGCGATCCCCAACATCCAGATGCTCTTCACTCGACGCTTTGACGTAGGTGCCGATCCCGCCGTTATAAAGAAGGTCGACCGGAGCCTCGAGAATCGATCGGATCATCTCCTCGCCGGTCACCATGTCCTTAGAGATTCCGAGGAGCGTCTTCACTTCGGGAGTCACGTCGATCCGCTTGGCCGAACGATCGAACACTCCGCCGCCCTTGCTGATGAGCGCCGCGTCATAATCACGCCAGCCCGAGCGCGGCAACCGGAACAGACGTTCTCTCTCCTGAAAGCTGCGCTCCCTATCCGGACTGGGATCGATGAAGATATGCAAATGGTTGAACGCAGCGACGAGCTCGATGGCCCGGGAGCGCAGCATCCCGTTGCCGAAAACGTCGCCGGCCATATCACCGAGCCCCACAACCGTGAAGGGGTCCTTCGATACGTCGGTGCCCAAGTTGTGGAAGTGATGTTTGACGCATTCCCATGCGCCGCGCGCGGTGATGCCGACCTTCTTGTGGTCGTAACCAATGCTCCCGCCAGAAGCAAAGGCATCGCCGAGCCAGTAACCGTAATGTTTGGCGACTGCGTTCGCCGTATCTGACAGATGCGCCGTGCCTTTATCCGCGGCGACGACGAGATAAGGGTCATCGCCGTCGTGGCGCACAACCTCCGGGGGGTGAAGGACGTCGCCATCGACCATGTTGTCGGTCACATCCAGAAGACCGGAGATGAACTCACGGTAGCGGTCGATGAGATAGGCGTCGAGCGCCGGCCGTGTCGGAAGCTCCCCTTTCAGCACGAAGCCGCCTTTCGAGCCGACCGGGACGATGATGGAGTTTTTTACCATCTGCGTCTTTTGCAGGTCGAGAATTTCGGTTCGGAAATCGTCGTGACGATCGCTCCAACGAATGCCGCCGCGCGCCACGCGCCCGCCTCGCAAATGAATACCGTCGAGCCGCCGAGAGTGAACGTAGATCTCCACCATCGGCTTCGGCGACGGCATGTTCTCCACTTTCGCGCCTTCCACTTTGATCGAGAAAACTGGCCGTTCCGGTTTTTGATAGACGTTGGTGCGCGTCGTCGCCGCGATCAGGTTGCCGAACGCTCGCAGCACTTCATCGTCGAGGAGGCTGCCCACGTCATCGAGCGCCTTTTCGAGCTCGTTGTCGGCGGCGCGGATCCCTTCGGCGCGGTCGCCTGAGATCGATGGATCGAAGCGCGCTTCGAAGTTGTTGAAGAGCGCCCGCGTCGCTTTGGTGTTCTGAAGGAGGACCCCGTTGACCGTCTCGACGTTGTAATGCGGGCGAATTTGCTGGAGGTGGTTCCGGAACGTCCGCAACACTTCGACTTGCCGCCAGTCGAGATCTGCGGACAAGATGAGCGCGTTCAACGATCCGTCGCTCGCGCGCCCTTCGTTGAGAGCGCGAATCGCGTCGCCGAGCCGCTCGATGCTTGCGACGAGCGTAGCTATACGCGGCGCACTGTCCTCGATCTCGTAGCGATAAAGATGCACGCGCTGGCCGTCAGGAAGCCGGGTGGGGATATGGATCTCTCCGGTCACCCCGAGCCCGAGATTGCTGAGCGTCGTGAGCGTCTCGATAAAGCTCAACGCCTTCATCGAATAGAGCTTGAGCGTCGCGTGCTCGGACGATCGAGGCACGATGGCGACCCGGAGCTGGGCGTCGAGAACCTCGAGATGCTCCAGGTCGAAGACGACTTCCTCGGGAGGCGTCGATTCGCGATAGATGCCGCTGCGAGTGTCGTAGGTGATCCAGCGCAGAAAGAGGCGCCGGCCTTCACCTTCCCCAAACCGCTCGATGAGCGCACGCGAAACCGCGTCCAGCCAGGTAGCCAAGATGTCTTCGGTAATGTGGAGCGCCAAGTCTTCGTCGATCAGATGATCGAGGCGGTCGAGATCGAAATAGAAAATGAGCACGTGAGCCGGCCCGACATCTTCGGATGCGGTGAAGCCGATGGGACCGAAGCGTTCGGAGAACGCGCGCAATAGCGCTTTTTCAGACTCATACGAGTAGCGGAACTTCGAAAAGGCGAGGTGGAGGGCTGCGTAGCCGGGCCCGGACCGGTGGTGCACGGCGATCTCGTCATCGCCCGTCATGTGAACGATGCGCTCCAGGAAAGGCTTGAGCTCCGCGATCGGCGCGTAGAGAAGCTCCCGCCGTGGAAAGCGGTTGAAAAGGGCGCGCACCTGACGGAATGCATAGGACATCGGCGACGCGCCGCTCTGACTGATGAGCCACCGCCGCTTCTCGCGCAAGAGAGGCACATCCGTTGCGCGCTGCGCGAACGAGCCCTGAGAGAACCTGCCGAGAAGGAGCGTGGCCTGCTCGAGACGCCCGTCCTCACCCCAGTGTCGAATCACGATGTCGTCGATGGGCTCGAGATGGTAAATCGCAGAAGCGTTACTGCAATAGTCGATCTCGACGATCCGTTGGTCCTCGGGAGGCGGCACCAACTGGCTTTCGACCGCGTCCACGAGCCCGGGAAACACGACGGGAAGAAGCGCCGGGTCGCGGAACGCACCAAGCGAGCTCTCGGGGATGGTCTCGAACGCACCGTCGGCGCCGACCCGATAGCTCATGACACCCATGAAGATGAAGTTCTCGTCGGTCAGCCAGTTCAAGAACGCGCGGGTAGGCTCGAGATCCGTGCCGTTTTCTTGCCGCGAGCGCAGTTGCTCGGTCAGCCCCGACACCGTGTGGATCATTTCCGAGAAATCCTCGAGCGCGAGGAAGACGCTTTTGAGCACCGAGAACAGCTCGTGCTGTACGCGCCGCAGTCGCTCTTTCGACTCGATGTGCTCGATGCGGAAGCGGCACAAAAGCTCCTTGTCCCCGTCCGCAAGGGCGTCTCCAATCCAGACCACGCGCTCCCACTGCCTGCGCACGGTGAGGATGGGATGGATGGCGGAAAAGACCCTGAGCCCCGCTTTGCGGAAGTAGTTCATGAGGCTGTTGAAAATGAACGGCGCGTCCGGCGTGTGGGTCTCGACGATAGTCGTTTCCATCGGGATGGCTTTGTCCTGAACGGTATGGAGCGACTCTTTCTCCGCGGAGTGACGCACGACGATGTGCAGTCCCGGAAGGCCACGATAAAGCTGCGTCGGAGGCGGCAGCTCGTGGACGAAGAAGCGAAAGTTGTCCCATATGCGCTCGGCGAGATCGGCAGCGGAAATCCCGCGCGGCATCCACTCTGGGAGCCCGGCATAGACAACGCGAGTGAAGGCTTCGAGAAGGTTCCAATCCTCATCGCCCTTGGTTTCTTTGAGATGAGCGAGAATCTCGTGGAGCTTCTGTTCTTTTTCTTCAGGACTTACGCTAATCATGATCGAGGCCTCCGGACCCGACGCGCGGCCCGTGCGATTTCTTAGTTTAGTCCTTTGGATGTTTGGATTGCCACGAATGTCGCGCTGGCGTTACTGCAAATAGGCGCGGCGAGAATCCGCTTCCCAATTGTCCCAAGCTCGTGGACCCTGTCAAGCCCTTGGACTGGCGCGTTAGACTGGGCGCATGGATTTTTTTCGAGAAGCCACGCGCAGGTGGTTCGCGGCGAGCTTTTCGGCGCCGACCCGAGTCCAAGAGGAAGGCTGGCCGGTGCTCGCGCGCGGCGAGCACGGACTGCTCCTCGCACCGACGGGGAGCGGCAAAACGCTCGCAGCGTTTCTATGGGCCATCGACCAGCTGATGCGCCTTCCCGAGGACGCAAAACCTGGAGCCCGCATCCTTTATATCTCGCCCCTCAAGGCGCTCGTCTACGACATCGAGCGCAACTTGCGCGCCCCTCTCGTCGGCATCGCGCGCCAGGCCGAGTGCCATGACCAAGCGCTCAGAAACATCCGCGTGGACATGCGCACCGGTGACACCTCGCCCAAAGAGCGACGCCAGCAGCTTCGAAATCCTGCTGACATTCTCGTGACGACACCCGAGTCGCTCTTCTTGATCCTCGGCTCGCAGGCGGCTTCCAACTTGAGCCAGGTCCAGACCGTGATCGTCGACGAGATCCACTCGCTCGCGCCGTCGAAACGAGGCGGCCATCTCGCGCTCTCGCTCGAAAGACTGGCGGAGCTCGCCGTCCGTGAGCCGCAACGCATCGGCTTGTCCGCAACGGTGCGTCCGCCGCGCGACGTCGCACGTTTCTTGGGTGGCGATCGCGAGGTCACGATCGTCGACGCGAGCGCGCCCGCCCATATCGAGCTCACGATCCGCGTGCCCGTTCCCGACATGGAGCGGATAGCGCCGCCCGAGCCTGAACCCCGGGACGGCTCGATCCTGAGCGAGCTCGCGCGCGCCGAGATGCCACCGGCACGCGAGCCGGGCTCCATTTGGTCCCGGATCTACCCGGAGCTTCTCGAGCTCATCCAAAAGCACCGTTCCACGATCATTTTCGTGAACAGCCGCTCGCTCGCCGAGCGTCTCGCTCAAAGATTGAACGAGCTCGCCGACGAACCGCTCGTGCGCGCGCATCACGGAAGCGTCTCTCACCAGAAGCGAAGCGATATCGAAGAAGCGCTCAAGAGTGGTGCGCTCCGCGGTCTCGTGGCAACGAGCTCGCTCGAGCTCGGCATCGATATGGGCGCGGTCGACCTCGTCGTGCTCGTCGAATCTCCGGGCTCGGTGGCGCGCGGACTCCAACGGGTCGGCCGCGCCGGCCACGGTGTCGACGAGACGAGCCTCGGCATCATCTTTCCAAAATTTCGAGGCGACTTGCTCGAAGCCGCCGTCGTGGCTCAACGGATGCTTGCGGGCGAGATCGAAGCGCTCCAGATACCGGAAAACCCGCTCGACGTCTTGGCGCAGCAAATCGTCGCTCTTTGCGCCGACCGGCCACGGCGCGTCGACGAGCTCGAGGCCCTCATCCGGCGAGCGGCGCCCTATCGTGAGCTATCGCGCGGCGCGCTCGTCGCGGTTTTGGAGATGCTCTCCGGCCAATACCCTTCGGAAGACTTTGCCGATCTCAGGCCGCGCCTATCTTGGGATCGCAAAAAGGACATCCTCACAGCCCGCAAAGGCGCGAAGATGATCTCGCTCATGAATGCGGGAACGATCCCGGATCGCGGTCTCTTCGGCGTGCATATCGGGGAGGGCGGTCCTCGGGTGGGCGAGCTCGACGAGGAAATGGTCTACGAGTCGCGCAAAGGGGAGGTCTTTTTCCTCGGCGCTTCCTCGTGGCGCGTCGAGGCGATCACGCGCGACCGCGTCATCGTCTCACCGGCGCCCGGAGAGCCGGGCAAGATGCCGTTTTGGCGCGGCGACGGACCGGGGCGTCCGATCGAGCTCGGGCGGGCGATGGGTGCTTTTCTGCGCAAGCTCGACGCGACGCCCCCCGCGGCGGCGCGAAAGTGGCTGGAAGACACGACGCCTCTCGACGCTTTCGCCGCCGAGAATTTGCTGCGTTACGTCGAGGAGCAGAAAGAGCATACCGATACGCTCCCGACGGATCGGGATATCACGATCGAGCGGTTCCGCGACGAGCTCGGCGATTGGCGCGTCTGCATTCTGACCCCGTTCGGCTCGCGCGTCCACGCGCCGTGGGCTCTCGCAATCCAGAACGCGCTGAGTGCTTTGGCCGGCTACGAAGTGGAGACGATGTACACCGATGACGGGATCGTGCTGCGCTTCGCCGACATAGAGGAACTTCCCGATCTCGACCTACTGTTCCCCGATCCGGAAGAAGTCGAGGATCGCGTCGTCGAGGAGCTCGGCGGATCGGCTCTTTTTGCGAGCCACTTCCGCGAAAATGCCGCGCGCGCGCTTCTTCTTCCTCGCAGAAGCCCAGAGCGTCGAACCCCGCTTTGGCTGCAGCGGCTCAGGGCCAAGAACCTTCTCGCAAACGTGGCACGCTACCCATCCTTTCCGATCGTGCTCGAGACCTATCGGCAATGCTTGAAAGACGTCTTCGATCTCCCCGCGCTAAAAAAGGTCCTCGGAGGCGTTCAACGGCGCGAAGTGCGGGTCCACGATGTGGAGACGGTGTCCGCCTCCCCGTTCGCGCGCTCGCTCACTTTCGCTTATGTAGCGAACTACCTCTACGAGCAAGACGCGCCGCTGGCGGAGCGCAAAGCGCAAGCGCTCACGCTCGACCGCAACCTTCTGCGCGAGCTCCTGGGTCAAGCCGAGCTGCGCGAGCTCATCGATGCGGAAGTACTCGAGGAGATCGAGGCCGAGCTCGCGCGCCTCGCCGACGGCTGGCAAGCGCGGAGCGCCGACGAAGTGGAGGACTTGCTACGGCGAGTGGGTGATTTGTCGGAAGCGGAGATTCGCGAGCGGTCGACGGACGATCCCGGCCCCTGGCTGCGAGAGCTCGAGGAGCAGCGGAGCGCCGTCTCGATCCCGTTGGCCGGAGAGAAACGCTACATCGCGGTCACCGATGTGGCGCGCTATCGCGATGCGCTCGGCGTCGTGCCGCCACCGGGCCTGCCGCTGAATCTGCTCGAGCTCGTCGATGCACCTCTCGAGAGCTTGATGAGGCGCTACGCGCGCAGCCACGGCCCGTTTCTTTCGGAAGCGCCGACTGTGCGCTTTGGTCTTATTCTGTCACAGGTCGAGACTGTCTTGACTCACCTCGAATCCGAGGAGCAGCTCGTTCGCGGCGAGATCCGTCCTTTCGGAGTGCGCCCCGAGTGGTGTGACCCGGAGGTGCTTCGACGTCTCAAACGTCGTACGCTCGCGAAGCTTCGAAAAGAAGTCGCTCCCGTCGATGCCAGCGTGCTCGGTCGCTTTCTTCCCGAATGGCACGGCGTAAAAGGCAGCGCGCGCGGTGCGGCCAAGCTCGAGGAAACACTTGCGCAGCTCGAAGGGCTTGCCCTGCCTTGGTCGTCGCTTCTGGAAGTGATCCTCCCGCAGCGCATTCAAGACTTCCGACCGGAAATGCTCGACATGCTGTCCGCCGCCGGCTCCATCGTGTGGGTCGGTGTGGGCGCTCTCGGAACCTCCGACGGCCGCGTCGCTCTGTATCGCCGCGAACGCGCGTCGATCCTCTTGCCCGCGCCGCCGCTCTACGAACCGCAGTCGGAGCTCGAAGCCAACATCTTGAGGCACCTCGGCGAGCGCGGCGCGTCGTTCACATTCGAGTTTGCGGCGCCGACGAGCGAGGGCTCGGTCCGCGAGATCGAAGCCGCCTTGCAGAGTCTTCTCTGGGCAGGCCAAATCACGAACGACACGTTCTTCCCGCTACGAAGCCTCGGAAAGAAAACCAAGCGCCGCCGCCCGCAAAAGGTGAGCTATGCCGGCGGTCGATGGTCGCTGGTCGAAAGCCTCGTCGATAAAAACGTGAGCGATACGGAGCGCTCCCACGCACGCATCACGATGCTGCTCGAACGCTACGGCATCGTCAGCCGAAGCACTGCCCTTTTCGAGGATTTGCCCGGCGGATACAAAATGCTCTATCCGCTCTTGCGAGAGATGGAAGAGCGCGGGCGCCTGCGGCGCGGACATTTCGTCGAGAGCCTCTCGGGCTCCCAGTTCGCGCTCCCAGGAGCGGTCGAACGCCTACGCGCCGTACGCGACGCTCTGCGGGCGGAGCCGAAGAGTCCGGACGACGAAATGCGCGCTTATCTCGCGGTCGACCCCGCGAACCCTTATGGCGCGATCCTTCCCTGGCCTCAGCCGGTGACGGGAACGAGAGCACATCCCCGCCGCGTTCCGGGGGCGTGGGTGGTCTTATATAAAGGTAGTCTCGTCCTCTACATGGAGAAGGGAGGCCGCACGCTGTGGACATTCGGGGCGCTCGACGAGCCGGAGATGGCGCGGGCCGCCTTCCGCGCCATCACGCGTCTCCCGCGCGGCCGTCCGCGACGGCTGCGGATCGACACCATCGACGACGAGGCACCTGCAAAAGGACCGCACGAAGCGCTTCTTCGCGAGCTCGGCTTTTTCCGCGACGTCTCATCGATGGTCTACGCCCTCACGCCCACCGCGGCCGCTCCGTCGCGCTGACCCTATTTCGCGCTCGTCACTTCTTCATGGCTTCGTAGGTCGCTTCGATAGTTCGAGCTTTCAAGAAATCATAGAACGGAAGCTCGCGGAACTCTCTGAGCTCGGCGTCGGCGTCGGCGTCGGCATCAATGGCGGCCATCGTCTCTTCGAGACTGTCGCCCGCTTCGACGTGGCCGCGCACCGCGTCGTGAACGGCTTTCACGTTCCGATGGTAGGTATCGAGTCCGCTGCGCAGCGCCGCCGCGCTCTGGCCGTCCACATATCCGTGCCCGGGGAGGAACCACTCCGCGTCGAGCTCCTCGACGGCATCCAGCACTTTCAAGTGGCTCACGGCAAAGCCGTCGCCGAGAGACGTGAAAACACCATTGAAATAAACCTCGGAGAGAAAGGCGACGCGATCCTCTGGGATATAGACGATCGTATCTCCAACCGTGTGCGCGGGCCCGAAGAAGTAGAAAGTGATCCTCGAGCGTTGACGACGGTTTCACCGGCTCGACTATAATTCCATTTGAACGATCCAACCTTGATGCCAGACAAACGACAGGAGTCGAAAAAATGCATAAGATAAAGCTCATTGGGATGTTCGGAGCCGTTATCGCGTTGGCGATGACCGCCGCGGGCGCTTCGCAAGAAAGCTCGAACCCGCGATTCGGCAAGTGGAAGCTCAAGTCAGACCGGCCGGCGCCCTATCTCAACATCATGACGTACGAGCCCTATGGCGACGGCGGCATGCGCATCACGATCGAGGCCACGAACGCGAAGGGGGAGAAGAGAAAGTGGGGCTATGTGACGCTCTTCGACGGCAAGTACCAACCCGTTACCGGCGACTCGCGCACGGAGGCCTCCGCTGTCGAGGTCGTCGATGCGCGGACCAACAAGATCATGAACAAGACGGGCGACCGCGTGAACGTGATCATCAACGTGCTCTCCGAGGACGGGAACACCATCAACAACGAGTACCGCAACGTGGACGAGGACGGCAACGAGACCGTCTCCCACGCCGTCTACGAGCGCATCCGGTAAGATAGAGAGATAGAAACGAAACGAGAACTTGCCTAGGAACTCACGAACGCCGGCTGCTATCGCCGTCCTCGATGCTCGCGAGCGAAGCGTCTTGACCGAGGGCGCACGTACCCTCGACCTCGAGGCGGGAGAGGTGCTCTTTCGCGAAGGGACCTCGGCGACAGCATGTACGTCATCGACGAGGGCGTGATCGAGCTTTCTTTTCCGGAAGGCAAGGAGCCGAAGATTCTGAGCTCCCGGCAATTCTTTGGGGAGATCTCGCTCCTGGCTCGCGGAAGCCGTCGAACGGCAACCGCCAGTGCACGCACCCCATGTCGCGTCAAGGTGGTCGAGTCCGCGACAACGACACGTCTGAAGAGCGAGCACCCGCAACTGTTATGTTCGCTTCTGCAAGAGACCTGCGCCTATCTCGTCGCCTCGGAGCAGGCTCTCGCCGGTGACGTAAGAGCACGAAACGAAGAGCTCATACGCGCTATCGACTACCTCAGGCGGACGCGTGAGGAGCGCGACGCGAAGCACGTGCTCGCGCATACCGACGATCTCACTGGCCTCTACAACCGGCGTTGTCTGAACGACCAGCTCGCCAAGTTCGTCGAAAGGGCGCGTGAGACCCATTCCGGGCTGGCCGCGCTCGTCATCGACCTCGATCATTTCAAGGCCGTCAACGACGCGCACGGCCACAGCGTGGGTGACGAGCTGCTGGCACTGGTGGGGTCACATTTGGGCGACGTCGTGCGCCGCACCGACCTGCCTTGCCGCGTCGGAGGCGACGAGTTCGTGGTGCTTCTGACCGAAGTGGCCGGCGACGAGGCCGCGTCTCGAGCGGCCGAGATCCACCGCTCCCTCTTGGACCTCTCCTTCGTTGGCCCAGACGCCCACCGTATCGAACCCAGCGCGAGCATGGGCGGAACGATGTTACGCGGGGACGAAGATGCGGATCAGCTCATGAAACGCGCCGACGATAGCCTCTACGCTGCAAAGAGTGAGGGACGAGGCAAGCTCGTTTGGAGCGAGTCGACCTGATCTCGACGAGCACCTCGATTTCATGACACAACCGGACCCCGAGGAGCTGCGACGCCTCGGACACGAGGTCGTTGATCTACTCACCGACTATCTCGTGGGCGTAGAAGACCGAGCTCTTTTTCCCGACATCGAGCCCGCGCGGCTCGACGAGCTCTTCGACGAGCCCGTGCCCGAAGAGCCCATGCCAGCGGAAGACGTTCTCCGTGAAGTGCGCGAAAAACTTCTGGCGCACTCGACCGCGGTCAACCATCCGGGCTATCTGGGTCTCATCACGTCGACGCCCACGCCCATCGGCATTCTCGGAGACTTCATCGCTTCCGCATTGAACCAGAACATCGGCGCTTACAGCATCGGTCCCAGCGGCGTGGCGATGGAGCTCCGCACCGTGCGCTGGCTCGCCGACCTCGCGGGATATGACGACCGCGCGGGCGGCAACTTGACGAGCGGCGGCATGATGGCGAATTTCATTGGGCTCAAGCTCGCCCGCGACTGGGCTTCCGGAGACCGCGCCCAGCACGACGGCGTTCGCGATGACTTTACCGTCTACACCTCGGAGGAGCGCCATGTATCGGTCGACAAAGCGGTCGACGCTGTCGGCTGTGGCCGGAACGGGCTCCGAGTGCTGCCGACGGATGACGCCTTCAGCCTCCGGATCGAGGCGCTCGAAGCCGCCATCGCCGAGGACAAGAAGGCCAGGCGAAAGCCGATGTGCCTCGTCGGCATCGCAGGAACGACGAATACCGGCGCCATCGATCCACTGGCCGAGCTCCGGGCGATCGCCGATCGAGAGCACATGTGGCTTCACGTCGACGCGGCTTATGGCGGCGGCATGCTCGTGTCTCGAAAGCGTCCCGGGATCGAGGCGCTCGAGCTCGCGGACTCGATCACGATCGACCCACACAAATGGTTCTATGCGCCTCTCGACGTCGGCGCCGTCCTCGTTCGGGACGCCTCCCGCTTGACCACGTCTTTCGGTCTCGAGCCGCCCTACCTCATCGACAACCGGGATACCAAGGACGAACGCTTCCAATTCTACGTCCACGGATTCGAGCAGTCGCGAAGGCTGCGCGCGCTAAAAGTCTGGATGAGCTTGAAGCGTTATGGAACGAAAGCCGTGGGCGAATGGGTGGATGCGAACGTGGCTCAGGCCGAACGCCTCTATTCGCTCGCGGAGGCGAGCGAGGATTTCAAGCCCATGTTTCGCCCACGCATGTCGGCGATCTGCCTGCGCTTCGAGAGAGCGGCCGGCCCGCTCGATGAGAGCGCCATGGAGAAACTCCAAAAGCAAGTCGCGGCTCGTATCGAGTCCGCAGGACGGTTCTGGATCTCGACGACCGCATTGAAAGGAGAGTGGTGCTTTCGCATCAGCCCCGTCAACTTCCGCACCCGTCTCGAACATATGGATGAGCTCTTCGCGCTGTTGCAAGAGGAATGCCGCCGGGCTCTAGATGCGATGTCCTGATCCGGACACCACGAACGCGCGGCTTTTTCCCGTGCTCTCTCCATGAGCCGCTCGAACCGCTCGTCCCCGTGAAGGTCCGGGGAAAGACGATTCTGTCTAGCCCCCCCGCGGCAGTCCGCTTGCTTGGCACCCGTGAGATTACCTATCCTTACCCGTTGTCAACGCCAGTGGAAGGATAGGAGAGAACGATTATGGGAAAGGCTCTGGAGGGTGTTCGCATCCTTGATATGACCCACGTGCAATCGGGACCGACAGGCACGCAGATCCTGGCGTGGCTCGGCGCCGATGTCATCAAGGTGGAACGGCCCGGTAAAGGCGATGCAACCCGCGGCCAGCTGCGCGACGTCCCCGACGTCGATAGCCTTTATTTCACGATGCTTAACCACAACAAACGGAGCGTCACCCTGAATCCGAAGACCGAAGCAGGCAAAAAGATCTTCACGAGGCTCATCGAAGAATGTGACGTGCTGGCGGAGAATTTCGCGCCTGGCGCCATCGACCGCATGGGCTTTCCGTGGGAGAAGATTCAGGAGATCAACCCGCGTATCATCTATGCCTCGGTCAAGGGATTCGGCCCTGGCCCGTACGAAGACTGCAAGGTCTACGAGAACATAGCGCAGTGCACCGGCGGCGCGGCGTCGACGACGGGCGAGATCGATGGCTTTCCGATGGTGACAGGCGCTCAGATCGGCGATTCCGGCACCGGAATACACCTCGTCGCCGGCATTCTGGCGGCGCTCCTGCACCGGGAGAAGAGCGGTAAAGGCCAGAGGGTCGTGTGCGCCATGCAGGACGCGGTGCTCAATCTTTGCCGGGTGAAGCTCCGCGACCAGCAGCGTCTCGCCCACGGACCACTGACGGAATTTCCCCAATACCCCAACGGCACGTTTGGCGACGCGGTGCCACGCGCCGGCAATGCCTCCGGTGGCGGCCAGCCAGGCTGGATCGTCAAATGCAAGGGATGGGAGACCGATCCAGACGCTTACGCTTACGTCATCACGCAAGCGGCAGCCTTCGACGGGCTCGCCAAGGCCATTGGCCACGAGGACTGGCTCGAGGATCCGGAGTGGAACACGCCCAAAGCCAGGCTCCCCAAACTCGACACGATGTTCGGTGAAATCGAGAAATGGACGATGACCAAGGACAAGCTCGAGGTCATGAATATCCTCAACCCGTTGAACGTGCCTTGCGGCCCGATCCTGTCGATGAAGGAGATCGCCGAAGAGCCCTCGCTGCGCGCGACCGGAACCGTCGTCGAGGTCGACCACCCGGAGCGCGGCAAATACTTGACCGTCGGCAACCCGATCAAGCTCTCGGATTCACCTTCCGACGTCGTGCGCTCGCCGCTTCTCGGTGAGCACACCGAGGAAGTGCTCAAGACCGTCCTCGGTCTGAACGACGACGAGATCCAGGAAGCCCGCGAGCAAGGCGCGATCTAGTGAATCCCAATCCAAAATATGACGTGCTCATTCTGGGAGCCTCCTACGGCTCCTTGTTCAGTACGAAGCTGTTATTGGCTGGACATTCGGCGACGCTCGTATGTACCCCACCCACGGCGGAGCTCATCAACCACGAAGGCACCGTGGTGCGCCTTCCGATCCGCGGACGCGACACCCCCGTCGAGATCGCCTCCAAAGAGCTCGAGGGAACGCTCTCGGCAAGCGCTCCCGACTCCGTCGATCCGGGAAAGTTCGACATGGTCGTGCTGGCGATGCAGGAGCCGCAATACGGCTCGGAAGGCGTCCGCGAGTTGATGGGGCGGCTCGCGGCAGCGCATACGCCATCGGTGGCGATCATGAACATGCCGCCCCTTCCCTATCTCGAGCGGATTCCCGGGCTCACTACCGAGACGCTGACCAAGTGCTACGCGGATCCAGGCGTCTGGGAAGGCTTCGAGCCGGGTGTGGTCACGCTGGCGAGCCCCGACCCTCAAGCCTTTCGTCCGCAAGGCGAAGCGAAGAACGTTCTCCAAGTCGGCCTTCCGACAAACTTCAAAACCGCGCGCTTCGAATCCGACGAGCACACCGCGATGCTGCGAAACCTAGAAGCCGACATCAACGCCATCCGTTTCGATCCCGCTGAAGGCACCGGCACCGGCGCCATCGAGCTGCCCGTGAAGCTGAGAGTACACGATTCCGTTTTCGTGCCCCTCGCGAAATGGCTGATGTTGATCACCGGCAATTACCGGTGCGTCCAGCGCGACGAGATGATCTCCATCAAAGAGGCGGTCCATGGCGACATCGAAGCGTCGGCCGAGATCTATGACTGGGTCCGGCAATTATGCATTCGCCTCGGAGCCAGTGATGCCGACTTGGTCCCGTTCGAGAAATATGCCAAAGCCGCTCAGGGCCTCGGCAAGCCGTCCTCGGCGGCCCGCGCTCTTTTCGGAGGCGCCAAGAACATCGAGCGCGTCGACTGCCTCGTGCGTCGGATCGCTCGCCAACAGGGAATGGAATGCGAGGCACTCGATGAGGTCGTGACCCTCGTCGACGCGCGCCTCGAGAAAAACCGCGCCTCCGGCTAACGGGCCCGAGCACCGAGATGCCAGCGAAGCCGCTCGTGACGCTGGACACGCTCGATGTGCGGAACCGTCAAGACTTCCGGAAGTGGCTGAAAAGACACCACGACTCCTTGTCTGAGATCTGGCTCGTGTTTCACAAACGCCACACGGGAGTGACGTCCATCAAATATGACGATGCCGTCGAGGAAGCCCTTTGTTTCGGCTGGATCGACAGCATCATCAGGCGCCTGGATGACGCCCGCGACACCCGGAAGTTTACCCCGCGAAAGACAGACAGCAAGTGGTCGACCGTAAATCGGCGTCGCTATGCCAGCCTCGAATCGCGCGCATTATTGGCGCCACCCGGGTTGAAGCGTCCGCCAACGAGTCGGAGCGGTGATGCTCCCAAACTGTCCGTGTCAACCGTTCCGTCCTACATCACGAAGACGCTAAAGGCCAATCCACGTGCTTGGCAGTTTTTCAAACAGTTGGCGCCGTCCTATCGACGGGCCTATGTAGTTTGGATCCACTCGGCCAAACGCGCCGAAACGAGGGAGAAACGTCTTCGCGAGGCGATCAGCCTGTTAGCGGCTGGCGAGAAGCTGGGGTTGAAATGATAAGATGACAGAGGCGCCATCGCCATCGAGCTCGTCGAGCTCCCAAACTGGTGGAAAATTTCGGCTGAAACGCGAGAAGGACGATGTCAGTCGGCCCCGGCACCAAACTGGCCCAGTACGAGATCCAGGCGGCCATCGGTTCGGGCGGGATGGGAGATGTGTACCGGGCGCTGGATACCAAGCTCGGCCGCGAGGTGGCGGAAGGTTGTTCGGGAAGCCATTGCGAGAGATAGAGAGCGACTGGCGCGTTTAAAGTTCGGCTCCTTGCTTCGCTGAACCATCCCAATATCGCCACGCTGTACGGGCCTTGGATCGATGGGACATCGCACCCGTCAACGGTTCGGAGGGCGCGAGGATGCCCTTCTTCTCGCCCGACAGCCAATGGGTGGGTTCCTTTCCGGGGAGAACCTGATGAAGGTGTCCATCAGTGGGGGCGCACCCACTACGATCGACGCGACAGGCATGAACGTCCGCGGCGCGAGCTTTGGACCTGATGGACCGATCGTCTTCGCTTCCCAACGCTTCGTCATGGTTGGGAAGAGCGAGACGGAAGAACCCGCGCCGACCCAGTTGAACCTCGTTCTCAACTGGGGCGAAGAGCTGAAACGCCTCGCTCCCACGAGTAACTGATATCCCTCTGTGCCAACATCGAGATGATGTCGCGGCCGGGCGAAAGCGAAGACGATCCTCAGAATCGTAAGACTAGCTCGCACACCCCGTAGCGATGTTAAGAGCTCTGCAAACTGCGAACATCTTTTGGGGTCCGACGCTTCCAATGAAACGTTTGAGGCGAGTTTTGTCCACGGTCTGAACGTGATCGAGATTGATGGCAGATTCTCGCTTCAGACCCTCGTCGATTCCGACAATGACTTCGCTGGGGGCTCCATGAATCGTCGAGGTGATCGGAGCCACGATGACGGTTCGCAGCAATCCGATGACTTCCTGTCGAGTCAGGACCAAAACCGGACGTCTCTTGTCGGGCGGCGAGAATGTGTACATCCAAATCTCGCCACGGCTCAGTCGCGAAGCCATTCGCCCTGCGTCTCCCAACCCGCATATTCCTCGCCGAGGCCGCCGCTCTCGGCGTAGGCTCGGAGGTACCCATCGGAAATCGCGCGGCGGCGGCGGCGCTGGAGGTATTCCGCCACGGCACGTCGCATCACAGCCGATCGACCGTCACGCTTCACCTCATCACTCTCGTCGAGCTCCGCGAGCAAGTTCTCATCGACAGTGATTTGTATAGCTTTCATGTACATAGTCTATCGTGTATCAATATCTTGTACAAGAGCTCGTATGCGTGGCGCGGGTCGGTATGCTCGGGCGCCACTTTGAGATGGCCGCCGACATGATGGACACGCCGTTGGTCGAGGAGACTCCCCGTTTGTACGTCACGAAGACGACCTCGGCAACGCCGTCCGCGTTCATGTCCATCACCACCGGGGTCATGGTGACGTTCACCGAGTCCGGAAGCGTCGGCGAGCCGGTCCAGGATCATTCCAGAACCGGATTCCACTCGCCGCTCGTCGGTGTGAAATCACACACGGGCGCGGAGCTTGCGAGATTGTTGGTCTCGTCCGTCTCGGCGACGACGTCGCCGCTGTCCACGAAGACATAGACGAGCGCTCCGGCGAACGTGACGGTGTACGCGCTCGAGAGCTGGGCGCGCTGCTATCATCTATTAGAAGAACTGGACCCAGTCCCTCGACCCGCGGTGGGAGCTCCAATGCCCGTATCCGATCTCGGGGAACGTCTTTTCGTCTCGCTCATGAAGCAGCGGAATCTCGAACGGTTCGCCGTTCGCGCTTTGCTGAAGGCGAACGAGCTTTTGGGACTTGCCCTCGGCGCCCGCCTCGCCGAGCTTCGCGATTCCGGCGAGCCTCTCCAGGCCGTTTTCGCTGAGTCCGAAGCGAACGCCATCCAGCAACACCTGTTGTTTTTTACATTGAATCGCGAAGATTTCTCATTCGTGATTCACCTCGACCGGCAACCACGTACGAGCAGAAGACGGGAGGCGCAGACGGGGTCAAGGGCGCGTAGCGGCTCGCGTAGCGAGCGAACCCTTGACGCCGTCGAGCACTCCCGTACCCTCATGGAGTGGTGGCCGTTCTTGATATTTCATCGCGGTGAATTACGGATTAAAGTGATAAACAACACACGCCTCTTTCACGAGCTTGGTCTCATCCTCGGCGAGCGCTGGGACAAGATTTCGGACAAAAAGCGTCCTCAATACACTCCGGAGCAGCGATACCGCATCTTGCGAATCCGTCGTTTGCTCGCCCTCTCCGCAGGTGAGACCGCTCGCTTGTTTCGTGTTTCCCCAGGGACCATCTCCCGGTGGGAGAGCGACGGCTTGGGCGCCAGCGAGGACGAGAGACGAAAACTTCTCGTTCGGACAGCTCCTCCCGTTCGTCGCTACGCCGATGTCGTTCGCCAGCTCGTCCACAGCATGAAGCTCGCCGGCTTCAGCGGCTACGAGACCATCGCCCAAACACTGGCTCGCGCAGGATGGAAGCTCTCGAAACGCACCGTCGGACGGATTCTTCGGGAACAACCGCCCCGAAACCCCACCGCGGCTGAAACTCCGAAAGCTGCGGTTGCCGTCCGCCCCCGATATCCCAACCATATCGCCTTCATCGACATACCGAAGTGCCCGGCCTCTTCGGACTTTGGCGCTTCAAGCTCGCCGTCGTTTCAGACGGTTTCTCGCGCTTTCCACTCGCCGCGCGTGTGTTCTTACAAGAACCGACTGCGCAATCCATCCTCCGGCTTTTCGAGATTGACGTCGAGCGCTTCGCTGTTCCGCGTCACCTCGTCACCGACCAGGGAAGCCAGTTCATCGCGAAGGAGTTTCTCGACCGCGTCAAAGAGCTCGGCGCCCTGCATCGCTTCGGCGCCATCGGGAAAACCGGTTCCATCGCACTCATCGAACGTTTGTGGCGAACCTTGAAGCAATACCTGGCGCTCGTGGCTTTCAAGCCTCTCGTTCTCGACGAGCTCGAGCAAAGACTCATCCTCGGACTCGCTCACTACGCCGTCCTCCGACCCCATCCGGGGCTCGCAGGCGCAACTCCCGCCGAAGTCTACTTCGGGCAGGATCCCGTTTCCCGTCACGCCATCCCACCCCACCCCCTCGCGGACGCCCCGGCGAGCGCGTCGCCGATCTCCAAATCCAGACCGACTATCTTGATCCCGAGCAAAGGTTCCCGTTCCTGAGGAGCACGGCCGCTTAGCAACCTTCGCAAGTCCTCGTTCACGTGTCAGCTATCGGGTGAAGTGGACCCCATTTTTTAGACCAGGGGTTAAGGTGGTAAAACAAGCCTGCTCAATAAAAAAAGGAGCAGAGAAAAGTGAAGAAAAATCGTACGAAGCACAGCCCTGTTTTCAAGGCGAAAGTTGCATTGGCGGTACTACGCGAGCAGGAGACAGTGGCGGAACTATCCCGGCGGCACAAGGTTCACGCGAACCAGATCTACAAATGGAAGCGGCAGCTTTTGGAGAACGTCACGCGTGCTTTCGAGACCGAAGAGGTGGGCGGAGGCGATACCTCGATGCGCGAGGCCGAACTGCTTCAGAAAATCGGGGAGCTGACGATGGAGCGCGATTTTTTATCACACGGGCTCGGTCGATTGCGATGACGCCCCGGCGGGAGTTGGTCGAACCCAACGCTCCGCTGTCGATGCGCTGGCAGTGCGAGCTGCTCGGCGTGAATCGGTCGAGCCTGTACTACGAACCTGTCGAGCCGGATGGCGAGCAACTCGCATTGATGCGTCGGATGGACGAGCTACATCTGAAGCGTCCATTTTTCGGCAGCCGCATGATGACACAGACACTCAAAGCGGAGGGGTCGGCCGTCAACCGCAAGCGCGTGCAGCGTCTTATGCGCTTGATGGGGCTCGAGAGCACTGCGCCCAAGCCGAACACAAGCAAGCCAGCGCCGGAACACACGGTATACCCCTATCTACTGAGGAATCTGACGGTTTCTCGGATCAATCAGGTGTGGGCCGCCGACATCACATACATCCCGATGGCGCGAGGCTTCGTATACCTGGTGGCGGTCATCGATTGGTATTCGCGGCGGGTGCTCGCCTGGCGCTTGTCCAACACGTTGGAGACGACCTTCTGCGTGGAGGCTCTGAACGAAGCTGTGGCACGCTACGGTTGCCCAGAGATATTCAACACGGACCAGGGCTCTCAGTTCACCTCGGAGGAGTGCACCAGTGTATTGCTTGCTCTTGAGATCAAGATCAGCATGGATGGCAAAGGTCGCTGTATCGACAACATCTTCGTGGAGCGGCTCTGGCGCTCGCTGAAGTACGAGGAGGTCTACCTGTACGCCTACGACAGCGTGCAGATGGCTCGCGAGGGCATCGCTTGCTACTTCGATTTCTTCAATGACGAGCGCCCGCACAAAGCGTTAGGCTATCAAACGCCCGCGAGCTTCTACGATGGACTGCTTGGCGAGGTAGCTTGAAGATGATTGGCCATCGACCGATTTGTACATCACAGCATCATCCTGGAGCTCAACGTCGGCAGTTACCGACTGGGGCAATCGAAGCAGAACAAGGCCAAAGAGGCCACGGCGGTAGAAAACCGGGAAAAGGAATGAACCTTGCCACGAGTCCACAAAACGAATGCGAGAATCGCCGCAGGAGACCCTCTCGCGGCTTGGCCCATACCCCAGGTACCCCGATTTTTGCACTATTCAGGTGGACCAGCGAAAGGGCGGCTTCGATCCGGGGCCCCGACGGAGGGAGCGGACAAGGAAGCTTCGCATCTTTTTTTAAGGGTCCGCTCCCTCCGTCGGGGCCCCGGATCGAACATGGGACACTTTGCTGATAAGTGACGGAGCAAGACCGGTAGGTACCCGGGAATTCTAACTTGTTGCTGAAGAGAAATAATAATTGCCGCTAGACACAATGATGGCTACAGCGAAAAACAAACTGTCCACAGATTTTCAATCTGCCATAAACTGTGTTCCCGAACGCTCCCTTCTAGGAGCCTTCGGGAAACAACATCACGACTATGACCACGACGTGTTCAACTCGGCAGGCTCCACCTTAGCTACCCCCCATTTTGGTCCAGAGAATGGGGTCCACCTCAGGGATTGTTCCGCATCCCTTTACTTCTTATCGACAAGTAACAGTGCCATTGCGACGTGCGGAGAATCTCGTATCTGCGCTCAACTCCCATTGCCACCCTACAGGGTGCACCCTACCCAATGCAATATATTTCGCAAGCGTTTCACGATCTTCTCCGCAACATGATCCAGCATCACCGCTCGACTGCTCCGGCCCCGAGTAATAGTTCGACAACCGCGTCGCTTGGGTGGTTCCGACCTTGGCGCGCCATCTCCAAAACGCTCACTCCATCCCCCGTTCTCGCATTGACGTCCGCACCAGCGTCGATCAAAAGACGCATCACCTCGGGAATTTGGTGTCGAGGAATATCTTCTTCCATCATTAGCCGAAACCCGTTGTCCAACGGTGCCATGAGTGCGGTCTCGCCATCCAATGTCTTCGCGTTCACAACAGCACCTGCCTCGATGAGTCGCTGAACAACTCTGCTGTGACAGTTTCCGCTGGCGTACCGCAGAGGCGTCTCGCCATTATCAGCCGTGGCATTCGGATCGGCTCCCGAATTCAGGAGTTCGTCGACCGCGTCGTACACCCCTACCGTCGACGGCAGAAACAGCGGAGTAACGGAGGATGTATTTATCGCTTCAACGTCAGCTCCTGCCTCAACGAGAACTCTTACCATTTCACGGTCGCTCGCATTGAACAGCGCCGACTCTCCCCTTCGATTTTTGAAATTTGCGTCGAAACCCAGCTCTAACAATGTTTTTGCGGTATCGGCGTGCCCACCACCCACGGCAGCTGAAAGTGGCGTATATCCATCGACGTCCTCGACCAACATTTCCGCACCAGCCTCGACAAGGACTACGACCACATCACTATGCCCGGACAATGCAGCTCGAGTTAGCGGAGTTGCTCCCCAGTCGCGTGCGTCGAAGTCCAACGTTGCGTTCGGATCTGCACCCGCTTCCAACTCCACCTTCACCGATTCCACATCGCCGATTCGTGCCGCCTCCCAGAGGCGGCGGTCTCGGTCCCAGCTAGCCTCGCGGACGTCGCAAGATGCGGCGAGCAGAAACAATCCGGAAAACCATAAAGGATGAATTAACCCTGCAAGCGTTCTTTTCATGGTTGAGACGATCCAAGCGAATGTCGCGTCTTGCATTGGTGCCTTTTCGTAAGAACTCCCAGCGTCTCAGCCATTAGTAACCGCGCTTGACGGGAGGATGTCAAGGAATTAGTTGAAACCATCATAAGCGACTCGTGGTCATTTCCAGCTCTACGCCCCTGACCTTACGCGGCCTCAGGCATCTCGTCCTCTCGTTGGATCGCATCGATGGCCGCAACCACTACGTCGATGGATGCGTGCCCCTTGACTCGTCTGAACTGTTGTTCGCAGTGCAGCAGCACAGCGGCGAGCCATCGCTGGCGCATTTTGCTGTTACGGTAGCGTTTGATGTTGCGCTCGCAACTACGAACCATGGAGAACATACTCTCTATAGGATTCGTCGAGTGCAGGCTCTGGCGCAGTAGAGCGGGGACCTTCAACTTGTGGAGCATCAGCACCTCCTCGAGTGCCTCGAGGAGTGAGTCTGCCGCCGACTCGTTGATGTCGCGAAGCCAGCGCTCGAACTCCTGCAACATCTTCTTCGCGTCCTTGTAGCTGTTCTGCTCCAAGGCAGTCGCGAAGAGGTGGTGTGCCTGCTTGCGGTAGCGTTTGGGCAGGTGGCGCTGGATGTTGCGGTCTTTGTGCAAAGTACACCGCTGGTGGATGAGCTTCTTACCGTATCGGTCTTTGAGCACCTTGATGATCCCCCCGCCACCATCGGTTACCCAGAGGATCCGTTTGGAGAGCTTTAACCCCCGTCGCTCCAACTCTTCCAGCAATTCCTCGCAGATCTCGTGGTTCTCCGTCGCCCCTTCCCAGAAGCCCAGGGGGAGCTTTTTCCCTTCACGGTCCACGCCGAGCGCGACCACGAACGCCTGACCGCCGCGGTGGACCGTGTCTAGGTACATCGCGAAGAGCGGAAACTCTTCGAGACTGCGCTCCTGGAACTGCTTCAGCTGCTTCGCCGTCGCCTCGACCAGATGGCGGGACACCGAGCTCGGCGTCACACCGAAAGCCTTGCCTGCCGCCGTCACCGTCTCTTCGTACTTGCGAGCAGACATTCCCCGAAGCACCTCCGACAGGAGTTCCTCCGAAAAGCCCCCGCGATTCTTGAGCTGCTCGTAGGTTCTCAGCCCGACCTCACCCTCCGGGCCCCGCAATCGAGGGTGCTCGACAGGGAGCTTCTGGTCACCGACATAGATCGACCCACGTTGACTCGCCCATTTGCGAAGCCCGGACGACGTAGGATGGTAGTCTGGCCCAGATCTCTCTTCGCGCTCCATGTACATGAGCGTCTCAGCTACCAGGCGTCCGACATCGAGCATCGCGGCGTCCAGCGCTCGCTTGCCCTCCAGCATCACATGCACAACTTGATCCGCCCACCACTCTTGCTCCTGCGTCGCCCTCAGCATCTGTGTTGCATTCTTTCTCTTCTTCGTATCTGCTCTCACCGGGTGGCTCCTTTCTTTTTGATCGCCAGCTTTGACACCGACGATCTTGAAGGGAGTCACTCACCGATTTCAACTAGATTCAGGATATCCTCCTTGACGGAAATGCTTGGATCGTCCCACCGCCTGTTTCGATCGTCGCGCTGGTTCAAGTGTCACAGCAAATGAGGTACGTCAATGTCCCGCGCAGATTGCGAAACTACTATTTCTCTCTGGGTCTAACACACACAATACAGTAGCCTTGGCCGTGTGTGAGGGGTCCGTCTGCGCCAGGCAGACGACAGGTCACTTTGTAGACAAATTTTTTGTCTGTCTCATTCTTTTTCTTCACCCGCTTCGCGAGTGCGTCCCTGAACTTACGGTAGCCAGAGGGGTTATCGCGGAGGTCATCGTTGCCGTCCGGCGTGCAGAATCCTTGCCAGCTGTGCAGCTCCCACAGGCCCTTTCGGGACCAGTAGTCTGGCCCTGTGCCGCAGGTAACCAACCCGTTGTACTTCGTCGCGTAGCGATACTTCAGCCAGAAGAGAAAAGTGACCGAAAAAAATCAAGTGAGGCTCCAGAGCCTTGCGGATCGTCATCAAGTCCCACGATTGGCAGACCTGGAAGATCGTCATCAGCAGGAGGGCAGTTGGGCAAACGCTTTTGCAGCACTGCACCTAATAAGCCGCCGCTTAGGAGGCTGGTGGAGCTGAGAACTGAGAGCATTGAGAAGCCGGCCGACAAGGTCGCAACTCCAAAAAACAGACCCGCAGGGTCAACAAAGTCCACGGGCCTCGCAGCGGTATAGAGATATCGATGGATAGACGCAGGGTCAGTTGGTGCTGCATCGAAGGGGTCCATCCCTAAGAACCGTCCCGACCCCGCATCCAGCCAACGTGCCCGGTTGTAATAGAAACCCAAATTCGGGTCGAAGGGCTCTCCCGCGAACTGATACGGCTGCATGTCCGTCCCGACGTGGCTCAACTGTTCCCCGAACGCCGTATAGGTATAGCTGTCCGTGACAGCGCCTGTCTTATCAGTGAGCGTCCGGATCGAGCCCAGCCCATCCGCGTGGAAGTGCCGCTGCTCGGCTGGACGAACGACGCTCAGCAGGTCATCGCCCCGCACGTAGTACGAGATGAACGTCCCTCCTCCATCGCTCTCGGCGACGACGTGACTCAGCTGTCCCGATGTGTCGACGAGGAAGTCCGTCACAGTCGCGCTTCCACCGATAGGCGTGGCCGTCGTCTGGACCCTGACACCATCCGTGTCGTAGAAATGCTCAACAACGGTTCCGTCGGTCTGATCAACACGAATCAACCGGTCCTCGAAATCCCATGTGTAGGTCGCTTCTCCGGATTCAGAGGTGAGATTTCCGTTGTCGTCGTAGGCGTTTGTAGCGGTGGTTTCGGTGAGAAGCCGGTCCCTGTCATCGTACGAATAGGCCACCGATCCCGTACCGAATCCAGTGGTGATCTGGGTCTTGCGATTGCCGACATCGTCGTAATCGAAAGTCTTCTGATAAACGAGCGCTCCAACGCTGTCGGTGACGGTTTCAAGGGAAAGTCGATAGAGGTTGTCGTTGTCGTAGGCCCGCGCCGTTCCATCGGCTTCGTTGACCTGCGTTCGGTTGCCCGCCGGTCCGAGCGTGAAATCGTAACTCTGAATCGTCCCTACGGGACCCGTCGTTGTGAGATTCGTCAGCCGATTGAGATCATCGTACACGTAGCTCGTCGATGTGCCGTTCGGATAGCTGAGAGCGGCCCGGTTACCGTTTGAGTCGTAGTCATGGTCGTACGTGCCACCGCTCGGGTCCGTGACGATATCCAGCCGGCTGGCATCGTCGTAGCTGTAGTTTAATGCAGAGTCCATTTTTATGCGGAGCCTCTTTCAGAGAGTCGCCGCGGAGAAGCGTTTTACAAATTTTCGCTCCGCATAAAAGAGTGCGGCCATAGCGAGGCGATCAGTTTGTCGGTCGCTTTGAAACGACCGGAACGCAGTTTTGGAGGGACGATAGATTCAAGCGCTTCCAGTTTCATCGAAGGATCCGCACGCGTGTACATTTCCGTCGTTTGCATGTTCGCATGGCCGAGCCAGAGAGAGACCTTTCGGAGATCGTTGGTGGCCTGCAAGACAGTGAGCGCACAGGTGTGCCTCAACACATGAGGGGACACGCGCTTCGTTGACAGGGTGGGACAACGCTTTGCTGCTGTCTGGGCGTGCTTGCGCAAAACGTATTCGAATCCGGAACGGGTCATGGGTTGGCCACGGGCGTTGAGGAACAGTTCCGGCACCAAGACCGTGCCCCTGACCACCAACCACCCTCGCAACGCGGCGGTCGTTTCCTTCCACAAGGGCAGACAACGTTCCCTTCGGCCCTTGCCGTGGACGAGAATACTGGCGTGTGGTTCAAGCTTGAGTTCGTCGAGTCTCAGCCCAATCAGTTCGGAGACGCGTAATCCTCCAGCAAAACAAAGGTGAAGCATGGCGCGATCGCGAATGCCGGGCCAGTCAGTGGGTTTGGGCGCATCCAGGATGGATTGCATCTCATCCATGGTGAGATGCTTGACGAGACGCGTGTCGGCTTTCTTTGACGGAATGGCCATAATGCGCCGGATCTGTTCCAAGGCCGACGGTACACGATACTCCATGAAGTGCATGAACGACTTGATGGCTGCCAAGCGGACATTTCTTGAACTCGGTCCGTTCATACGTGCTGTTTCCAGATGATTCAGGAAGTCGACCACCAACGGGGCATCGATCTGGTCCAGATGCAACTGCGATGGAGGCACCCTGAGACGGTCACTGGCGTATTCAAGAAGAAGCTTGAAGGCATACGCATAGGAGTCACACGTGTTGCGGCTGGCGCCGCGTTCGACAGGCAAGCGTTGCTGGAAGAAGGCTGTGATGTGCGGCGCGATCGGAATCATGTCTTGCCTCCGGTGACAAAGCTTTCGTAACGCTCTGCGATGTTTCTCATCAGGTCGGGCGTGGCTTCCAGATATCAGTATGTGTCCGCTACCTTGCTGTGACCGAGATAAGTCGACAGCGCCAGCATGTGTTTCGTGATCCGATCGCGGCCATCCGGACAGGTTTCCAGGGCTCTGACCGCAAAGGTGTGGCGCAACGAATGGGGTGTAGGCCGAGGACGGTCCGGCCCGCGTAGCAGGCCGACGGTGCTAGCGGCAGTCCGGAATGCTCTTTCAACGTCCTTCAGAAGTAACCGGTTTCTACGTATTGAGACGAACACGTGGTCATCGTAGGGTGCATAGGGGCGCCGTTGCGTTAGATAACGTTCGAGCCCAGCTTGTGCAGTTTCATGCAAAGGAACGAGACGGCTTTTGCGGAACTTGGAACATCGAATCATCAGACCATCCGGAGTCACGTCGTCGAAGCGCAGCCGAATCGCTTCCGACACGCGAAGCCCCGTGCACGCTAGCAGGGCGAAAAGCGTGCTGTATGTCCGTCGACGCAAGGTACGGTAACCCGACTGCGATGCCGCTTGCACGAGACGCCGGACGTCGTCCTTGGACAAGATGTAAGGGACGGGCCGCAGCCGTTTCTCGCTGCCAAAAACAGCCGGCGGCAGTTCATGGAGTTGGTTTTCGGCGTGGACGTATCGGGCGAATCGAGTCACTTCACCCAGCCGGCGGGCGCGTTGAGGAATCGATGGTACCAACCCGGCCCACTCGATTGCGGTTTCAGAGCAAACGTAGTGTTTGGCTTTCGCGTCTGAGAAAATGGCGAAACTTCGTAGAAGACTGCCTTGGGACTTGAGCTCGAATCCGCAAGTACGGCGCACTGCCAGATATGACTCGACGGATTGAACTAACATGGCTGCACCTCCGGCCAGGGTTGGGCAATCTGGCGCAGAGCCGTGACGTCTACTTTGGCGTAGATCTGCGTGGTCTCGATGGAACGGTGTCGAAGGATCGTCGCGATGTCTTGCAGGGATGCTCCTTGCCGCAACATGGAGGTTGCCAAGGAATGACGAAGAACATGAGCTGCACCTCGGCTTGGACAAGTGACGCCAGCTCGGCGCATCGCCTGAGCGACGATGACGGACACGGCACAGTGAGAAGCGAAGGCGCGAAAAGGAGCGCGGGAGCGGACAAAGAGTGTATCGGTTGTCGGTCCTCGGCCGTCCCTCTTTCAGGTAATCGACAACCGCGTCACCCACCTCCTGGGTTAGCGCCAGTCGTGTCTGGCGACGCCCTTTTCCAGAGACGTGAATCCAGGCTCCTTTCCAGTCGATATCGCCCAGACGAAGCTGGACAATATCGCCCGCCCGAAGTCCAAGTCGTGCGAGTAGAAGCAAAATCGAACGATCTCGTATGCCAACCGGCGAAGTCGGATCACACGCAGCGATGACGCGTTCCACCTCTTCCGATTGTATGTACCGTGGAAGAGATGAAAGACGCCAATGCGCCAGGACAGGGATGGCTGCATCCAGGCCAGAAGGGCAGATGCCTTCAGCGATCAGAAAGCGAAGGAACATGCGAAGAGCCGTCGTGCACGTTTTCGCTGCTGCCAACCCCCGCCGCTGACTGTTCTCGAGGACAAACTGTCGCAAACTCTGAGCGTCAAACCTTTCCGGATCCTCTCCAAGGTGGCTCAGCAACGCCCGAATGGAGATGCTGTAGTTGTAGAGGGTCAGATCGCTGGTTCCACGTTCGTGGCGCATCCACTGACAGAATGCAGCGAGCAAAACTGGCTCTTGATCTATTGGCTCGGCAACTGTTGCGACTACGCTGGCACCTCGAAGGTACCTAAGGAAAAAGCGTGCACCTCTGAGTAACTCAAACCGATGAGTATGGCCATAACGCGGGCATTGGCATCGAATCAGGTGGCAACCGAAACAATGAAGAGACTGCTCGTTAAAACTGGGGATCGATATGCCTTCTCGGTCCGTCCAATATGCAAAATGTTCCGCCGCTCGGATGTGTCGGCGGGCGGTTATCTCTGCGTAGCCCGACTGGAACAACTCCTGGGCAAAACCTTCAAGTAAGACTCCACCGGGACCGTCCCGAAGCGCTTGAACTCGTAAATGGGAATCGAAAAACTTTCCAAGCATGACGCCCTCCTTCAATAGAAGTTTAGGTCCGAAAGACGTCATGATTATGCGGACTAGCCAGCCTTGCCAAACGGTCAGATACCGTTGAAACAACTGTGCTTTCGTCGCCTCTTAAGAGCCTCCTCTCCGCATAAAAATGGACTCTGCATTAAATCTCTTATGCGCTGCAGCGCATAATCGATTAGTCGTGAGCACGGTGGAGCCTATCGTCGCGGTCAAGCTCGTACGATTACCGTTCGCATCGTAGTCGTAATCGAGCTTCCTAGCATCAGGATACGTCAAAACTTGGAGTCTGTCGCGGAGGTCGTAGTCGTAGTCCGTGATGCCACGGGCGTCGGTCACGGTGTCCCTACGCCCGGTCGCGGTGTACGTGAAGGACACGTCGGTGCCCGTTGGAAAATCCTCCAGGACCAGCCGATTGTTGACGTCGTAGTTATAGGTGATGACAGCGCCATCGAACTTCGTCCACGTTTTCAGATTCCCGACGACATTGTAGGCCTTCGTCTCGAACGCGCCGTCCGGAAGGGTCCGCTTCGTCTCACGGCCGAGCTCGTCGTAGGCGAAGGTGGTCGTGTGGAAGTTGGCGTCGGTCTGGGAGATACGATTTCCGACTTCATCGTAGCCATACGTCGTTTCGAGGGCGAGGCCGTTCGCGTCTTGAATCACTTTCACGAGCCGGCCCAGCTTGTCGTATTCGAAGCCGGTCACGACGCCCGCCTGGTCCGTTTCTCGATTTCTTCGCCCCAATTCATCGTAGTCGGTCTGCGTGAATGTCAGGTCCGCCAAAATCGTTTTCGTTCTGCGGTTGAGCGCGTCGTACTCGAACGTCGTCGTATTTCCCTTCGGATCCTTGATCGACGTCTGATTCCCGTTCGCATCGTAGAAAAACTCCGTCTCGTTCAGAAGGGGATCGATGACCTTCTTCCTTCGACCCGCAGCGTCGTACTCGAACCGCGTGATCTTCCCTCGGGCGGCGATGCTTTGCTCGAGCCTTCCCGCGTCGTCGTAGACGTTTTCGGTGAAGGTCGTGTCGGGGAACGTCGTCTTGGTCAAACGGCCCAGGTCACCGTATTCAAACGTGGTCGTTCGGCTCCCGCGGTCCTTCGAGGTAAGCCGCCGCCCGTCATTGTCGTACGTGAACTCTTCCGTTGTCGTATCGGGGTAGGTGATCTTCGAAAGCTGGCCCATCTCGTCGTACTCGAACGCCGTCTTCCGCCCTAGTTTGTCGAAGACCTCCTTTTGCTTGCCGATGGCGTCGTAGACGGTGCGAGTGAACGAGGCATCCGCATCGGTCGTTCGCACCAAGCGTCCCAGCTTGTCGTAGACAAAATTCGTCACCAGGGTTTCAACGGATGTATCCGGCTGGGTCCTCGTGCGGGTCTCGGTCAAACGATTGCCGTTGGTGTCGTACGTGAACGTCGTCTCGTTGCCTTCGGCGTCCGTTTCCTTGTTGAGATTGCCGGAGGTGTCGTAGTCGAAGCTCGTCGTCTGGGTGACGCCGTCCACGCTCACCGACTGCGTCTTCAGGTTGCCTTGGGCGTACGTGAAATCCGTCTCCGTGCCCGCGGCGTCGATCGTTTTCGTCAAGTTCCCCTCAGGGTTGTAGACGTTCGTCGTCGTTCGGTTCTTCGGGTCCGTGGTGGTCTCGACTTGGTCTCGTGCGTTGTACGTGAACGACGTCGTGTTCCCCTCCGCGTCCGTCTGTGAAAGGAGGTTGTCTCGCGCGTCGTAGGCAAACAGCACGGGGTTCGGCGAGCTTTGACAATCGGCGCCGCTTTGCAGCGGGTCGTGCGCTTCCGTCTCGCACGTTCGGTTGTTGTTGGCATCGTAGGCGCGCAGGATGACTTTACCGTCCGGGTCCGTCTCGAGCACCACGTTGCCACGCTGGTCGTATTCCAGGACTCGTAGCTTTCCATTGCGGTCGAGGATCTCCTCCTGGCGCACACCGATCTGGTGGGTGTACTCGATGGTTTCCCCGAACGCGTCCGTGTGCCGGATGAGGCGGCCCGTCGACGGGTCGTAGTCGTTTCGGATCGGCTCGAGGCCTCGGGGGTCTTCGATTCCGTCCAAGTGGTGCGGTACGGCCGCGAGGTACGTGAACGTCGTCTCGTTGTTCTCGCGATCCCTGTGCGAGATGAGATCGCCCTGAGAGCCATACCCGTAGAACATCGGGTTTCCATTGGGATCGATGATCGATTCGATGCGGCCCTGTGCATCCCTCACAAATTCGACCGCTTTGCCGCTCGAATGAGTGATGCCATCGTCGGTGATGGTGAGCTCATTCCCGTTGAGATCGGTGATGCTCTTCAGCCCCTCTTCCTGGTCGATGACGAAGGCACGGCCGTCCGGAAGGGTGAGCCGATAAACGTCTGGGTCGTACAGACTGAAGCTAGTGTCGAAGAGAAAAAGCTCGCTCGGTGGATCGATGGGCTCGGGAAAGCTTCCGACAACATAGACGAAGTTTCCGTCGACGGGCTCGAGGGCGGCGTTGGTTCCGGGACGCGGGCGGAACGAGATGGTTCCGTTGGTGGAAGGCACGAGCCCACATTCGCGGTTGAAGACGGCCTCGAACTCGAAGACCTCGCCACCCGGCATCGTGACGGTCACCACCCCGGGTTTCGTGGGGAAGACGCAAAACTGGCCGAGCCCTCCGAACGTTTGCTGCCCGGACCAGGACAGACCGAGGATCGTGTTCTCGGCCACTTCGATGGAGCTCAGGTCCATCCGCCATCCAAACCCAAAATCTCCCTGACGTTTATCTCGGGAATCGTAGGTGCGGGTGATGCGGATCGGAAGCCTGGACACGGGAACTTCGAGGTCCACGAAGGACACGGTGAAATGACCGATCTTGAGGTTCTCTTTCACGACGACGAACACACTCACAGCCACCGTCTGGCCGGCGTTGTCGGTCGCGCTCAGTTGGAGCTCGTAAAGACCGTTCATAGCAAGCGTCGGGTCGAACACCCCCAAGGTTGCTCCACTCACCTCGACGGTGTCGGTGGCGATGCGGACAAACTCCGTCGCGCCCACCTGGCGTGCCTCGAGCCGCCAAGAGAGAAGATCGCTGCTCGTCACCGTGCCCACCACGTCGGTGAAGTCGGTGATGGCCGAGCCTTCCGTCGGCGAGGTGATCGCGACGATAGGCGCCGGACCCGCCGGCGTCGTATCGACCACGACGCTGACTTCGTCGGAGGCGCTCAACAACCCGTCGCTGACCGTGAGGCGCAGCACGTAGGTTCCCGCCTGCTCGAAGCTCACCGTCGTTATCGGCGCGTCCGGGCTCTGAAAGCTCGCGAGCGCGGGACCGGAGGCCGTCGTCCAGGTAAAGGTGAGGACACTTCCCGTGGGAAGCCCGTCATCGGTGGCGGAGCCGGTCAGGGTCACCGTGTTCGTCGGGAGAAGGACGCTTTGATCGGCACCCGCGTCTGGTACCGGCGCCACGTTGCCGTCATCCACGATGACGGTGACGGTGTCGTTTACTTGGAGGTCGGTGTCGCTCGCATCCAAACGGAACAGATAGGTCCCGCCCGTGGTGAAGCTTACGCTCGTCGTGGTGGCGAACTGGTCACCAAACACAACCGCCGTGGGCGCGCTGAGCAAGTTCCAAACGACCGACACACTGCTTCCTGCCGGAAGCCCGTCGTCGGTGACGATTCCGGAAAGCGTTGTCGAGCTCGTTGGGAATACAATCGTCTGGTCGGGCCCCGCTTCCACCAGAGGCGGCGCGTTGGTAATGTCGACTTCGATCGTCACATCGTAGGTCGCGATGAGCGCTCCGTCGTCCGCCGTCAATCGCAGCACGTAGGCGCCGGTAGCCCCGAAGCTCACGGGCGTGGACACGCTACTCGCATTGGCGAAAACGACAGGGCCGGGACCACTGACTTGCGACCAGGTCGTGGTGAGTGAGCCCGCGAGCGGCAGGCCGTCGGGGTCGATCGAGCTTCCTTGTAGAAGCGTTGTCGGAGAGAAGAGCGTCTGGTCGGCGCCGGCGGATACGCCCGGTCCTTGATTCACCGGATGCACGGTGATGAACACTTCGTCCGAGGCCGAAAGGACTTCGCGGCCCTCGATGCTCAAGATGTAGGTTCCCGCGACAGGGAAGGTGATGTCGGTCGTGGGGTCCACGCGGTTGACATAGCTCACGACGGCGGGCCCGGATATCTGGGACCAGAAGATGTTGAGAAACGCGCCAAGCGGTAGCCCGTCGTCGGTGACGCTCGCGGCCATCGTCAGCACATTGTCGGGAAGCTCGACATCGGTGTCCGGGCCGGCATCGACCTCGGGCGGTAGGTTTTCTTCTCCCACAACAACGGTGAGCTCGTCGGAGCCGTCGCGGAAGGAGTCCCCTGCCTTCAATCGCAGCACATAAGTGCCGGCGAGCTGGAAGGTCACGTCGGTGATGAGGGCGCTTGGGTCGACGAAGAGCGGAGGCAACAGGTCCGAGTTCAAGGGCCCCCTGCGAAGCTCCCATAGCGTCGTCAAGGAAGCTCCGAGAGGAAGCCCGTCATCGGACGCCGAGCCTTGCAACGTGATGGTGGCATCGGCAAAGGCGACGACCGCGTCCTCACCCGCGTCCACGACCGGTGCGAGATTCAAAGTGAAGTTGGTGTCATGAGCGTTGTTGTCTTCATTGCTCTCGACGACGATCCCGACGGGCGATAGCGGCGTTGTGCCGTCGTCGGCGGCGACGGCGAACAGTGTGGCTTCGCCGCGTGTGTTGCTCGGAAACTGGAAAGCGACATCCTCGAAGCTTCCCGGTGCGAGTGTGGACGTGGTGTGCACGGTGGTAAGGAGCGGAAAGCCCAGGGCTGGACTGCCGTTATAGAGCGACACGGGAATGTCCGCCGGAGCGATGGCGGCGCCGCCGTTTCCAATGCGTACGGTGATGACGATGTCGGTTCCGTCTTCGGTGGCCCGTCCGAATGATGCGCTCACATCGGCGGCGGTGAAGACGGAGCCCGACGTCAAGGTTTGATGGCGGAAGCTGTTGTTCTGTGTCCAACTCGGAACCTGCGAGATGGGAATGGCGCCGTCGTCGTCGACGTTCGTGACATGGTAGTTGTGCTGATTCCACAAAGAGCGCGTCCCAACCCAATTCCCCTCAGCGTCGCCAAAGATATGAAGGCCGGCATTCGTCGACGCGTCGCAACTGTCGTTGAGAGCGGCCACGAGCTCCGCCGCCCCGTCCCCGTCCACGTCGCCCACCGAGACGTAACCCACGCCCAAGTGGCATTGCGGGAGGAGCTCTTCGTCCACGAGCGAGCCGTCGCGACCCGAAAGGATACGAAGCCCCGCCTCATCGTGGTAGATGAGCTCGGAGGCGCCGTCGCCGTCGAAGTCGAAGGCCGCCGAGACCGCACCAACGTTGCGCACGCTCGGGGTATGGGTCACGGCAACGCTGAAGCGTATGAAGCCGCCGGTCTCGTAGACGGTGAGGAGGTCTCGGCGTGCGACGACGATCTCCGGCCGACCGTCCGCGTCCACGTCCGCCACGCTCGGAGGCGAGCTGAACCCGGCGCCAGGAACGAGCACCGGCCCCCACTTCACCGCGCCGTCGTGCTCGAGCACGCGCAGGCGATTGGAGTTTGGGTCCAGATGCACCAGCTCGGGCTCGGGGTCGGCATCGAAGTTGGCCACCGCGACGTAGCCGTCTCCAATACCGAGATCCCACAACACCGTCCCTGACGCGGTGTAGGCCACGTCCCCGGTGACGACTTCGAGCACACCGTCGTCGTCCAGGTCGACCGCCACGCTCAGAGGCGAGAAGATGTGTCCGCGACGCGGTGAGCTTCCCGTCCACCGCAGCGTCCCGTCGCTTTCGAACACTTGACGCCCGTAGAGAATCTCCGCTTGGCCGTCTCCTTCTAGGTCGGCAATAGAAACCGCTCCTTGAGTGATGAAGTCGAGGACCGGGCTCTTCCACTTGAAGCGCAGCTCGGACGCAGCCGCGTCCCATTCGAACGCCATCACCTCGCGACGTGAATCATCGATGGCCACGATGTCGACAACACCGTTTGCGTCCAGATCTCCGAGCGCAGGTGTGGCGAGGCCGTAGACGCGCCAGTTGAGCTCATCCGCCGTGAACAGCTCCTGGCGTGTCGCGCCGTCGACCGCGCGTAGATAAGCCGCGTTGGTGCTTCTGCCCGCGAAGGTGACGAAAACGATATCCGCCACGCCGTCGTTCGTCAGGTCGGCGATGAGCGGGGTGGTCGAGATGTTGCGAAAGCTCGGCTGGACCGAGGAACTCGTCCAGCTCCACTCTTCCGTCATGTCCGACGTTGCCGGACGGTTGGTGACGACGCTGTGCGCGCCCGAGTGCGAGAGGTTGTTCGTCTCGTTCGACTCCGTGACGACGAGCCCGGAATCGGGGGGATGTCCCGCCGGATGTTGAATTTTGGGTAGCGGCGGCTCCTTGGCCGGCCTAAGAATAGGTCGTGCCAAACAACCGTCTCCAGAGGGGGACAAGGAGCCACCATGCCAAGGAAATCAAAGAAGCCAGTAAGAAAGCAAACGCAATCGCCTACGGGCGAGGTAGTCGGCCAAGTCGGTCAGATACTGCTACCGATGATAGCGGGGATCGCGGCCACGAAGGCGGACTTGACGGAATGGGTGTACGAGCAAGGACTGACAGCTCTGCACCTACTCCTGAAAGAGGACGCCGAGGAGATCGCCGGGCCCAAGGGCAAGCACGAGAAGGGGCGAACTCATAACCACTGGGGGAGCACGAACGGAGAGCTGAGCTTCAGTGGTCGTCGAATCCAAGTGTCGCGACCTCGAGTTCGTTCGAAGTCGGGCGAGGAGGCGTCGCTTCCACACTTCGAAGCCTTCCGCGAAGAAGACCCGCTTCCAGAGCGAGTGTTGAATCAGATCTTGGTGGGGGTATCGACCCGAAATTACGAATCGAGTCTGGACAAACCCGCGGCCAAGTTGAAGTCTCGTGGCACGAGCAAGAGTGCCGCCAGCCGTCACCTCGTGAGCCAGACGACGCAGAAGCTCGAGGAATACCTGTCTCGGCGGCTGGAGTCGTTTGAGCTTGCGGCACTGATGATGGATGGCCTTGAGGTGGCCGGACAGACCGTCGTCGTAACTCTCGGTATCACAATAGATGGGACGAAGGTGCCCCTGGGCATATGGCTGGGTTCGACGGAAAACTCTCGCGTGTGCACCGCGATGTTGCAGGACCTTCTCGAGCGGGGTTTGCGCGTCGATGAGTCGATTCTCTGTGTAGTGGACGGAGGCAAAGGTATCCGCAAGGCGCTCGTCGACGTTTTGGGGGATCTCGCGGTCATCCAAAGGTGCCAGATCCATAAACTCCGAAATCTTCGCTCGTACCTTCCAAAGTCTCGTCACGCCTACGTGCTCCAGACGATGAAGGAAGCCTACAAGAGCAAGAGTGCTGACAAGGCGCGCAAGAAACTTCGGGCACTGGTGTCGTGGCTCGAGCGAAATGGCTACGACGAAGCTGCCGGAAGCCTTCGCGAAGGGATGGAAGAGACCCTCACGGTTGTGAAGCTCGCTCTGCCCGAGTCACTTCGCAAATCTCTGGCCACGACGAACTCCATCGAGAATCTCAACGGAACCATCCGCAGAGTATCGAGAAACGTCAAGCGTTGGAAGAGTCCTTCCATGATTCGCCGATGGACCGCTCTCGGCGTCGTCACGGCGGAGAAGAAGTTCCAGCGTATCAAAGGCTATCGCCATATGGGCGCTCTCGTTCAAGCCCTTAGAAGCAAACAGAAATCTCTTGACAGCGATGCGTTTGCTGCCTAAGAGTATTCACTGGTGCCGCCGCTACCCGACCAAATTCAACAGCGGCCGGGACATCCCCGGAATCGGCAAAGGCGTAGATGAGGTTGCCGGCGAAAAGGACCGACCCACTCGCGGTGGCCGCGGCCGAGACCGAAGCACCCACGTCCAAGCTGGTCGCTACGTCCACCAGGCCGGTTCCGAGCACCAAGTCCACGCTCGCCTCATACGTACCGTTCGCGTTGGCGTCTTCGAAGAAGACGACGTCGAACGGACCGGCGACGGATTGCTCGCCTTGATTGCGAACGGTGGCGGAGAGGGTGCCGCTGATAGTGAGCGTGGACCCATCGACGTCGAGCGCCGTGGTATCGACGCTCGAGATGGCGAGGTCCGCAAGCCCGGCCCCCGAAGCGCCCACCAAGGACAAGCCGGAGTCGAAGGCGTTGTTGTCTTCGTCGGACTCACTAATCGTGCCGATGAGGCCGCCGAAGTCATCGGCGACCACCCAGATCGAGCTTTCGGTCGTCGTCTCCGCATCCACGAGAAGCGCGACGTCTTCAAAGCTTCCCGCCTCGAGGTTCGCGCTGAGCGCGGTGGTCCCAAGCTTGCTCCCACCCAGCAAAGGCTCGCCGTCATAGAAGCTCACCGGCGTCCCCGCGCCGGCAACCGCATTGCCGGCGTTTCCAATACGGACGGTGAGCCTCCGCACGGGACCGAGCGTGTCGATACGCAGGAGCGAGGCCGTCAAGTCCGGCTTCGCGAAAGCACATCCATCCACCAGCGCGCCGCCGCCCACCGCGGTGAAGCTATTGGCGCGGTAGCTGTTCAAGCTCGTCCAGCTCGCCACTTCGCTTTGAGGAATCGTGCCGTCGTCGTTGACGTTCGTGATGTGATAGCTGTGTTGGTTCCAAACCCCTCGCGACTGGACCCACTGATCCGCCCCATCACCATATACAAATACACCACACACTGGGCTTGCCGCCCCGCCTCTCAAGCTCGCCGCCGCGACGACTTCGACGTTGCCGTCGCCATCCACGTCCACGGGAATCGCCGCTTCATAAGCCGTGATGTTGCCGAGCTCCGTTTGGAAACGAATGGCGCCGGTGGCGCCGTCGAGGATGTGAAGATTGACCGTATCGGCATACAGGACCTCGAGAGCGCCGTCGCCGTCGAAGTCGAAGGCCGAGGACCCGTTTCCATTGCTGTTTTCCCGGATGAACGCATCCCACAGCAGCGTGCCGTGCCGTCGCCATCGAACAGGTAGTAACGATCCCGGTCGGGAACACCGATCTCCGGGTCGCCGTCACCGTCGAAGTCGCCGACGATCGGAATACCTCCGGTGATGGGATTCACGGGAAAGACCACGGGCCCCCACTTGATCGTCAGATCGTGCTCGAGCAGATGGATCTCGCCGTTGGCGACGTGCACGATCTCGGGCTCGGGGTCGGCGTCGAAGTTGCCGATAGCGTTCAGGCCGTCGGAAAGCGCCGTATTCCGGTAGCGAATCGTGCCATCGGCGTTGTAGATGGTGTTGCCGGCGATGATCTCGGGAGGAAACGTCTGGTCGATATCGGCGACGAGCGAGAGCGGGCCCCTCGAGGTCGCTCCGCGACCTCCGGTCCCGCGCCACATCAGCGCTCCGGTGTTGTCGATCGCGGCGCGTCCGAAGACGATTTCGGGCTCGGGGTCCGCGTCGAGGTTCACGATGGAGGGCCCTCCCCACTGTCTGATGGTGAGCAGGTCCCCGTCGGGTCCCGTCCATTTGTGCGTGCCGTCGTGCTCGAAGGCGATGAGCAGACCGGGCCCGTCATCTTTGGCGAGGATCTCCGGAAGACCGTCGAGATCGATGTCTCCCACCGCGATTTGACCGCTCGGAGTGAGCCCGAGAGCGGGGTCGGTTACGGTGACCAGCTCGGACCCGTCGAGCCCGCTGACGATCCGCAACACGCCGTTGGTGTCGGAGACTCCCTGTTTGTAGGTCACGAAGACGACGTCGGGAACAGCGTCCGCGTTCATGTCCATCACCACGGGGGTCATAGTGACGTTCACCGAGTCCGGAAGCGTCGGCGAGCCGGTCCAGGACCATTCCAGAACCGGGTTCCAGTCCCCGCTCGTCGGCGTGAAATCACAGACAGGCGCGGAGCTTGCGAGATTGTTGGTCTCGTCCGTCTCGGTGACGACATCGCTGCTGTCCACGAAGGCGTAGACGAGCGCTCCGGCGAACGTGACGGTGTACGCGCTCGAAAGCTGGGCGGTGACGATACGGCTCTCGCCCGCATCCACGCCGGCTTGAACGCCCGTCTCGATGACCGCGTCGACGCCGATATCAAAAGCGCCGTTTCCGTTCAGGTCCTCGAAGAACGTGACGTCGAACGGGCCGCTTGCGACCCCCGGGCCGGTGTTGACGATCTCGGCCGCCAAGGTGCCGGTGACGACGAGGCTTTGCGGCTCGACGACGAGCGCCGAGGCATCGACCGAGGCCACGCTGAGGTCGACCGCGGTGGCGTCGCCCACGAAGACTGTCACGTCATCGGACGCCGTCGAGGCCGTATCGTCCGCCGTGAGACGGAGCACATAGGCACCGGCGGCGTCGAAGCTCACCGACGTGGACGTACTCAGTGCGCTGGCGAACGTAGCGACGCCCGGGCCCGAGAATTGAGACCAGGCCGTGGTGAGCGTGCCATTGGGAAATCCGTCGTCCGAGGCCGTAGCGCTGAGGCTGACCGTAGCTGCCGGCAAGCTCGTCGCTTGGTCTTCGCCGGCGTCGACCACGGGAGCTTGGTTTTCCGGAAGCACGCTCACCGTGATGTCATCGAGACTCGTGGCTTCCCCGTCGGAGACGGTCAACCGTAAGACGTAGGCGCCGACAACGTCGAAGCTCACAGACGTCGTGGCCGCCGTGGGAGCGGTAAAGGTTGCGACGCCGGCTCCGCTGACTTGGCTCCAAGCGATCGTCAGGGACGAGCCCGAGGGCACACCGTCATCGCTCACGGTTGAAACGAGGGTGGTGCTGTTATCCGGAAAGCTCAATGTTTGATCCGCACCGGCATCGATCGCGGGGGCCTGGTTGGCTTCGCGCACGGTGATGGCCACTTCGTCGTCGTCTTCGAGCACGCCGTCCGAAGCCAACAGTCGAAGCACGTAGTCTCCGGGGCCGGAGAAGCCGGCCGTGGTGTCTTCGGCGTTCGGGTCGGTGAAGCTTACCGAGCCCGGACCGCTCATGAGCTCCCAGCTCAGGTCGAGGCCCGTACCGGGACGATCGTCGTCGGTCGCGGTGCCGTCGAGCGCGACGGGATTCGGAAGACGCACGCTCGACGCGGGGCCGGCATCCACCTCGGGTGCGGCGTTCGGCTGGAACGTCCACGTCTCGGCGCCCGTCGAGGCAGACGTCGGATCGCGCGCGACGACGCGCCAGTAGTGGGGTATGGAGATGTCCGGCGTCGATGTCGCGAAGCTCGTTCCGTTTTGTCCTGAAGCGGCGAGCGGAAGCCGTCCTATGGGGTCGTCGAGCACCCAGAGGTCGGCGTTGAGCGATGGGAGCGATGGGCTCAGCCGATTGTTCTCGCCGAGCGCAACGACGAGTCGACTTTGAGAAGCCGAGTACGCGCCCGCACCGAGAAGGCGTGTCGGCGGAAGCGGCGTTTCGGGAGAAAGCTCGGCCCAGCTCGGCGCTCGGCCGAGACCATTCGCGCCTGCGAGTACCCACACGTCGCTTCCGACGAAGTTCGTGTCGCTCGCGTAGCCGGCACCGCTGCCGCCGAAGATGATGACGCGATTTGCAGACGCGTCGTATCCGCCGAGGTGGCCCCATCGGCCCGCCGGCAGGGTTCCGTTCGGTTGCAGCTCAGTCCACGTCGGGATTCCTGACAGGCCATTGGCTTCGGAAAGGACCCACGTCTCGTTCGACACGAGGTCGCCGACGAGCCGGCCCCCGAACACGATGAGACGGTTGGATACCGGATCGAAGGCCGCGCTCGCCCCGCTTCGTGGCGTGGGAGCATCACCGACCGGGGTCAGTGCTTGCCAAGCGGGTGCGCCGATACCGTTCGCGTCGGCAAGAACCCAAACGTCCGCGCGCGCTCCCATATCATCGGCGCCGCCAAACAGGATGAATCGGTTCGTGGACGCGTCGTACGCGCTCGCGGCTGAGCTCCGGGCCAAAGGCGCCGAGGGAAGGGCTACCCATGCCGGAGTGCCTCCGAGCCCGTTGGCCTCCGTCAACACCCACGTGTCATCGAGGCTCGTCGTGCAATCCGTCGTGCAGCCGCCGTGAACGATGAGCCGGTTGGCGCCGGGGTCGTAGGCGGCCGCGGCCCGAGCTCTTGCCGAAGGGCCCATGCCCGCGTCGATCCCCCCATTGATCAAAGACCAGTTCGGCTCGCCGCCTCGTCCGGATGCGTTCGCGAGGACCCACGTTTCCGCGGAGTCGGCCCCGCCACCGAGATCGCCGCCGAACACGATGAGACGATCGCCTGCTTCGTCGTAGGCGGAGGACGCCCCCGAGCGAGCGTCCGGGCTCGAAGCCGGGCAGAATTGCGTCCACACTTGACCGGTGAGCTCGAAGCTCGTGCCGAAGTAGACATCGAACACCAGCGGGTCGCTATCGGGATCCGTGGCCGTCCAACTCAAGAGGGGGTCGGCGCCCGTACCCTCGCTTCCGTTGGCGGGCGCGCGCGAAGCAATGAGGTCCGGTCGGCCGTTCGAGCCCCCTCCCGTCTGCGGCGCATCGTCGTCGTTAATCGTAACCGTGCCGGTGTCGTCGACGATGTCGGCGCCGAGAGCGTTTCCGAGCCGCACCGTGAACGTCTCGCTCGATTCCTGCGCGAAGTCGCCCACCACCGGAATCCGAATCTCTTGCGTGGTGACGCCTGGAGCGAACTGGACCTCTCCGAAGCGCGTCTGGTAGTCGCACCCGGCGAGGGCGGTCCCGTCGAACGTCACGTACTCAACCGTCACCGTTCCGGTGCTCGCCACCGAGAGCGTGACGCTCGCGACCGCGTCCGTGAGCCCGCCGGTCCCTTCCACGAGCGTCACGTCGCCGACCGAAACTTCGACCATCGATATCGGCAAAACGGTGACGCTCACGTCGTCGTTCACCACGAACTCGGTGTCGTCCGCGCTCAGACGAAGGACGTAGACGCCGTCGGTCGGGAAGCTCACGTCGGTGTCTTCACTCGTGGGTGCGGTGAAGGTGACGGTGTCCGGTCCGCTGACTTGGCTCCAAAGGACCGTGGGGGCCGGCACGGGCACGCCGTCGTCGGTCACGGTTGCGTCGAGCGACGCGGAGCTCGTCGGGAGTTGGAGGATCTGGTCCGCGCCCGCATCGACGGACGGCGGCTGATTCACGCTCTGCACGTCGACAGTGACCGTGGCGGTGTCGCTCCCGCCGTGGCCGTCCTCGATCGTGTAGACGAAGGTGTCGGCGCCGTTGAAACCGGCGGGCGGCGTGTACTGAACGCTTCCGTCCGGGTTCGAGCTAACGCTTCCCGCGCCGGGAACGATCTCAGTGACCGTCAAAAGGTCGCCGTCGGGGTCGGTGTCGTTCGAGAGCACGACGATATCGACTTCGTCGTTCTCGGTGGTTGCGGCTTGGTCATCCACCGCCACTGGCGGGCGGTTCAGGCCGACATCGCGGGCAAAGACGTCGTTTTTCTTGTTGGTGTCGCCGGGAACGAGATTCCTCGCTTTGGAGCCGAAGGCGATGAGGCTTCCGTCGCCGCTCATCGCGGGCGCATCGCTCTTTTTGTCCGCGCCTGCGCCGTCGCTCGCCGCGCTCATGAGGAGGGTGATCTCGCGCGACAGATCTCGGACGAAGATGTCCTGCTGCCGGTTGGCGTCCATGGCGGTGAGGTTCTCGGACTTGGAGGCAAAGGCTACGAAGCGGCCCGTGGCGTTCATCGAGGGCTCGCGGCTCAAGCCCGTCGCCTCCGAACCGTCGCTCGCAACACTCACACGCACCGTCGCGCCGGTCTCCCGATCGTGCACGAAGATGTCCTCGGCCGCGTTCGTGTCACCTGGGACGAGGTTCGTCGCTTTCGAGACGAACGCGACGTAGCGGCCGTCGGCGCTGAGCGAAGGCGAGGAGCTGTTGTGATCCGCCTCGGCGCCGTCTCCGGCGAGGCTTACTCGGGTCGTCTCGCCCGATTCCCGGTCGTGCACGAAGACGTCCCGGTGCTGGTTGGTGTCACCGGGAACGAGGTTCGCGGCCTTGGATACGAAAGCGACCACGCTGCCGTCGGCGCTGATGGCGGCATCGCTTGCGTCACGCTCCGCTTCGACGCCGAGCGTCGAGAGACTCACGAGGCTCAGCTCGCCGCTCTCGGAATCGTGGACGAAGATCCTCTTTTTGCCGCCTTTGCCACGGCCACTCGAGTCGTCATCGCTCGACTTATCGTCGCTGGATTTGTCGTCGTTCGACTTGCCGTCTTTGGACTTATCCTTCTTCGACTTATCCTTCTGGGACCGACCCTTCTTGGATTTATTTTTCTTCGATCGGCCATCGCTCGAGTCGTCGTCGGGCGGCGGCTCACCCGGGGTCACTGGAAGGAAATTGCGAGCCTTCGACTCGAACGCCACGTAGCGGCCGTCGGCGCTGATGGAAGGCTTCTGGCTGTCGAGGTCGCCGAGCGCGCCGTCGGGCGCGACGCTCACCGGGCTCGTCGCGCCGAGCGTTCGGTCGTGAACGAAGATGTTCCACCCACGGCTCCTATCGTTGGAATAGAATGTGCGCGCTTTCGACTGGAAAGCGACGAAGCGGCCGTTGCCGCTGATAGCCGGTCTCGTGCTCTCCCGATCGCCTTCATCTCCGGAGCTCGAGACGCTCACGCGCTCGGTCGTCCCGAGCTCGCGGTCTCGTACGAATACGTCGCGCGTTTTGTTGCCACGGGGAACGAAGCTCGTCGCCTTCGACTCGAACGCCACGTGGCGGCCGTCGGAGCTCACCGACGGTCTCGAGCTTTCTCGATCGCCTTCAGCTTCGGAGCTCGATAAGCTCACCCGCTCCGCGGAAGAGATTGCCGCCGGGGGTGGCGCCGCCGGTGTGGTCGGCACCATCGGCGCTACGGTGGATTCTGCGAACATGCCGGCCGACGGCGCGGCAAGCGCCGTGCGCATTTGCGCAAGGAGCGTCTCCTGAGACGGTGGCTTCCACGTGGTCTTGGCCGGGGGTCGGGCCCGGGTGAAGGCGGGACGCGCGGCGGCGATGGCGCGCATCTGCGCGAACACGGTCGCCTCCGCGAAGAACAAGAATGCGAGAAGGATGCTCGCAAGCTTCCAAATGAACGGGTGACGGCGTCGCCCCATCGTACTCCCCCTGACCACTGCCTAGTTTCGGCCCTTGGGGGAAGGCCCGTGTGCTCCGGAGCCGCCGCGGGAGGGAGCGTTGGGTCCGGAACCACTTTGCGAAGACCGTGCCAGTATACTCCCGATCGGGGCGACGCGATACACCGCTCCATCGACACGAGTTGTCTATGTTTCTCGAATACGCTGGGGTAATACGCGCGGGTATTCGGCTACGGTGAGGGGAGAATTTGGGTTCAAAACTCTACATTGCCAACAGCGTCTCGACTCCGATGCGCCTGGCAAAACACCGGGCGGCGGCGGCGTCGCCGCCTAGCCGTGTCGTTCTCGTCTAGCGGAACCGAATGCGGAGCTCTTGGGCAACCGCGGGTAGATGTCCCAGAAATAGAAACCAAAGGAGCGAGCTCGCCGCCATTTCGAGCGTTTCTTCGATCGACTTCGAGAAGTGTCTCACCGTTTCAAAATCGGTTCTTCCAAAACGGTCTTGTGACCACGGTTCGATATCCACGTGCTCGAGCAACCACGTATAGACGTTCCAAGGATGGTCGCTGTCCAGACCCTCGACGAAATCCAACCCAACAGCCAATGCGAGAAAAGACATGGCGAGGAGTAGGAGCATCCGAGAGGTGGCTCGCTCGAGCTCGAACCAGAGAAACGCCAATGTAAAGAGACCCAGGGCGGCGAAGAGCGGCAGAAATAGGAGCTGCCAAGTGTAGCTGGGGAAAAAATCGAGAGCGGCTCCGGACGACTCGAAAGCCGTCCCGAGGCGCTCATGAAGCTGCGCTCCATCGTCGATAGCCATGTAGGTAAAAAAGCACGCCAAGACGAGCCAACCCCACACTTTCCATCGTGAGGGATGCGCATGTTTGGTCGCGGCAAAAATCAGCCAGAGCGTCATCGATACCAGGAGCGTTTGTGTCACGGCGAACCAGGAGGCCAGGCCGTCCTCTCTCGTAATGTTGAGCATCCGGCGCATTGCGCCTATTTCTGTCCAGCGGCCGTAATTCACCCCGTAGTCCAGGAGGACGAAAGCGAGCTCGAGAGCGAAGCAGCACAGAAGGACGTAGCGGGCCAGGCGGGCGGCGTTGACGTCGACCCCGATGGGCGCAGGGGACGCGGCTCGAGGTGGGCTCATGAGCGCTCGGTTTTTCTAGTGTGCGGGTTCGATCGGCACGATGCAAGGTTCACCCGGCGCGCGGGGGGCACGAGTTCCGCGAGAGATACGTCGCCTTCCGGTGGGTCTTTGCTTATGACGGCGAAACGGAGAGATTGGAACGTTCCCCCGGGCACCCACCGACAGACACGCATCGCGGCAAACAGTCGTATCAAGAGTCAGTAGTCGCCGGCGCTGTTCTCTAGCCGTTGTGCGCTGGAGCAGCACACACGGTCTGCGGACCAAGAGCGCGTCGTCGCCCTCCCGGACCGCGAAGAAGGGCGCATGATTCCTCCGGGCTGACCGGAACAGGAACTCACCGTCGGCACTCACCGCCTCTGCCCATATGATGGGAACGACCTTCCCTCGCCGGTCCTCACGCAGCCGGTCCTTGAACCGATTCCAGACAAGGGGACCAGTGCTCACCTTGTAGCCCCAATTAGAGAGACGTGCATTCAGCGTGTGCAAGCGCCTCGCGAGTTTCGAAAGCTCAGGCGTTCGCGGCAAATCCAGGGCTGGCGCGCGTCCTTCGGTATTGGGATCTTGTCAACCTTCTTGACTCGAAGTGCACCATCAGAAGCTTGACGAAGCTAACTTGTGCACGTTTCCTCTTATCGCCACGTCGAAACACTGCGAGCAGCGTTTCCTGACTCCGCGTTCGCAAAAATCAAAGGCCCCGCCAACACCTGGGACGAAGTCACCGCGCTTCACGACGAGCTTCGTGACCTCGCTGGCGGCAACCGCCTACCTAGTATTGCTGACGAGGACGCCGAGCGGCTAAGTCCTGCCGGTAGGCTCTGCGCTGATCGTCCCCTGCAGCCAGCGCCCCATACCCTGAGGTACCCCCTAGATCGATCGACACGTCTTGAAAAAAAATCCCAGGCCGCGCATTCCTCTTGAAGCGCAGTCGATGAGCTAAGGCCTTCTTGCTATCTAGCCATTCGGCAAGTTTTTTTAGTTCCGCCGCGCACTTGCGACACCAAATGGCCTCAGTTAGGATTGCCGTATTCATCGAATATACGCTCGCCGTTGTCATCTACCATCCAAACCTTCACGGAGGATAGAGCGACGAACGACGTCCACGATGTCTCAAGTGTGGGGCGCGAAGACCGCCGTCTGAGGCGTGCTAGACTCCTCGCCGCCTAGGGACCTCGCCGATTCGGCGAGGAACAAAGAGGACACTCCTGGCGCTTGATTTTATACACACATACGTGTATGTTATGCACTCATGAAAAAACGTCGCCTGAACATCACGCTCGATGCGGACGCCGCCCGCAAACTGACCGCTTACGCAAAACGGATGAGGATTCCTCTCGGCAGGCTCCTTCAAGACGCGGCACTCGGGGTGCTTTTAGAAGACAAGGCCCCAGAGATCCCGGCTGAGGATCGCCCCAGTTGGGCAAAGCGACTCATGGCCGCGGGAACGCCTGCCGCCTGTCGCCACAATAACGGGTTCCGGCATTTGACACTCGATCTCGGGGAGCTACAGGACGGGGTTCATCTCGGCGAGCGGTTCGACAAAACACAGAGTGGCGACACGACTTGGCTTGTCTCCGTCCGCACTGGCGGGCGGTATGGGCAGAAGCTCCTTGGGACTCTTCACTACCGGCTACTACACGACGAAAAAACTACTTCTGACAGCGAAGATGCGCTCGCGCCGTTGCTCCCCAAACTTCACCGCGATCTACAGAGGCTAGTTGCCGAGGAAACCCCCTCGGAGATGTCCCTTTGGTCTGCGGAGAGCTAAGACCGCAAATGCTCGTTTTTGTCGATGAATCCGGCGACACCGGCATGTCAGGAAAAGAAGGACAGAGCGACTACTTCGTGGTGACGCTCATCCGCTTCGAGAGCAACGAACAGGCGGAGAGAGCCGACGAGCGGATCGATCGTTTGCGGTCGGACCTACAACTAAACAAGCGGTTCGAATTTCATTTCTATGGAGTCCGTTCCGATACGAGAAGGAAGTTTCTCCAGACGATGGTTTCTTACGATTGGGGATTCCTTGCCTTTGTGATGAACAAGCGCGCCCTCTGCAGCTCGACGTTTAACTCACCCGACAAACTCCATAACTACACGACGAGCCTCGTTTTCGAGAACGCGAAACCGTACCTCGCGGATGCTACCGTAGTGATCGACGCTAAAGGCGTAAAGCTTTTCCGTCGCGAGCTATCGAAATACCTGAAGAGACAAATCAACCGAGAAGAGGGGCTGATTCGGAAGATAAAGCACGAGGAGTCTCACCGGAACAATTTGCTTCAGCTCACGGACATGGTTTCCGGCAGCATCTATCGATCGATGAATCCCAAGAAAAAAGACGATTGGGATTACCGGAAAATTGTTGAGAGGAAGGCCATCGAACCGGTGCAGGTTTGGCCCTGAAAGGATTAGGCCCGCCACCTAGCCCCGAAGGGGCAAGCCACCCAAGGCAACAGTTCGGTAGAACGGGCCAATTTCCAAGTACAGAATAACCCAAGCGGCTTGGCTTGACAAACCCAATTCAGGCGAGGATGCCCACGTCGAGGCTTTGCGGCTTCTGGAAAGCGTCCAACGCTTGGTCGGGAATTCCGAGTCAAGCCCATTCTTAGTTGAAACTCTCCACGGCTCATAAATTAGGCGGCCTTCTTCTTCGACACCGTTGATGTCTTCGTCTCGATCTTCAGTTCCCGCTTGAGAGCTTCGCGAAGCTTCGGAAGATGGCGGTAGCCGATCACCCTCCTCAAGCGGGGTTCGATGTCCACGAGGGCTGTCGCCAGCCACCGCTGGCGTTGGCTGGAGTTCTTCCAGTGGTCGACCTTCGCGCAGCGTTCCTCGACGAGAGCATTGACGGATTCAAGGCAGTTCGTCGTCTTGAACGAACGGCCCAGCACGCCGTACACGCCGAGACGATGCAATGTGAGCGTCTCCTCGATTCCTTCCTCCAAGCTCGCAGCTGCGGATTGGTTCCGCTCCTCCAATTCATCGTGCAGTTGATCGAGGGCCGCGAGGGCCTCTTTATATTCCGGCCTGTTGTAGGCCGACTGCAACCGCTTGCGCAACGACGCCTGCTCGCCCTTGGACAGATAGCTCACGACGTTTTCACGTTTGTGCCACTGGCACCGTTGTATCAGGACCCGCTTTCGGAACGCCTTCTTTACGGCCGCTTTCAGACCCTTGCCGCCATCGATGATCACCAGTAGACCCTGGGAGCTGTCGAGTCCCCGCGCGAGCAGTGAACGCAGGAACGGCGTCAACACCTTCTCGTTCTCCGTGTCCGTCTCCACGAAGCCCAAAAAGCGTTTTTCCCCGGAAAGTGTGATGCCCAGCGCGATGACCATCATTGCGTCGGCGAATGATTTCCCGTCCAGGAACAGCGCCACCACATCTTCGCCGGACAGATCCCGTTCCTGCATCTCCCGAAGTTTCGCTGCGCTCGCTTGTACGAAACCTCGGGACACCGTCGAGCTCGACAGCCCGATAGCGCCCGGTATCGCTTCCGCTGCAGCCTCGTAGTTGCGACACGAGATTCCGTAGAGCACTCGTTTCAGCAGCAGATCATTCACCTCTCCGCCGTCGTTCAGTGCTTCGTAGGAGCGAAGCGGTATCTCTACTCCCTCTTGGCTCCGAACCCGTGGCACACGGATCGGTACCCGCTGGCCGGCAAGCCCTACCGTGCCAGGGTTGGTTCCGTGGCGGCGGCCACGCTCCAGTTCGTCCTTACGAGCGTATCGCTCTCCCGCCAACTCCTTCACTTCGTCGTCGAGCAGCTCGTGAACGTGCATTAACCCAAGCGGGATTAGCGAACGGATCATCTCTATTTTGACGTCCACCTCGAGCTCCCCGTACTCCTCGCGCGCCATTACCTCGGGCTTACCCAAACGACGTGACTTCTTGTGTTTCTTGGCTGTACGTAGCAGACTTCCCATCTCGGCTCCTTTCTCTTGCGGCTTGATGTTGTTTTTGCCAACGTCATCAAACCACGGGGTTGGGAGCCGTTTCAATTTCCAACTAAGAATGGCACACTCTCGGAATTCCTTCGGCTCATCGGGCATCTCCGAGAGAGCCGTCACTCCCCTTCCCCGGTCTTCAACACAATTCGGCTCGCCGAAATCCTGGACCGCTTAAATCAGACCGGGGAGCGTGTCGAGCAGGAGGCCCTCAGGCGGATCTCTCCTCTGCTCAACGCCCATGTGATCCCGAATGGAACCTATCACTTCGGCCGCCCTGCGGAGCCCCCGCAAGTGGTTCCACAGGAACCACTTCATGCTTAGTGTAGGTTATCGCATGTTCGGGGCTGCTACCCCTGCTAGTGTCAAGGCCTGGCGTGGAAGATGTAGTTAACGGCGCTCAGGCGAAGCAGCACGCCGAGCTCGCGAAAAAAGCCGCGCAGTCGGCGAGCTCGGATCCTTCGAGCTAACACACCGTACCCACGTCGGCTGGATTGGCGCAAAAGCGGCTAATAGCTAGCGCGTGCTCTTTCTCTTCGGCCGATAGCCCGGCTGCGTCTCGTGGCGAGATCGCTTCTCCGATCGCTTTTTTCTTTCGCTCCCGGGGCTGTGCACGTAGTCCCCTGCGAACCGCCGCTCCGCGTCGAGGCGTCGGCGCTCCAGCGCTTCGCGCGGAGGCTTTTCAGGGATCAACGCATCGCATCCCTGACCGATCAAGTCGCGGCGGCCGGCTTCGAGAAGAGCTTTTCGAACTTCACAGTAGTTCTCGGGCTTGAAGAACTGCATCAACGCTCGCTGCAGCTTGCGATCGCGCAGATGCTTCGCGATGTGAACGGGCTTTCTCGTAAACGGATCGATGCCGGTGTAATACATCGCAGTAGCGACGTCGAAAGGCGCCGGGATGAAATCCTGCACTTGGTCCGGCTTGTAGCCGTTTCGCTTCAAAAACACCGCCAAGTCGATCATCGCGTTCAGATCGCTTCCCGGATGGCTAGCGATGAAATAAGGAACGATGTATTGCTTCTTGCCAGCCTTCTTCGACTCTTTCTCGAATACCTTCGCAAACTTCTCGAAGTCGTCGTTGCGCGGCTTGCGCATCAGACCGAGCACCGCCGGGTCGGTATGCTCGGGCGCCACTTTGAGATGGCCGCCGACATGATGGCGCGTGAGTGTCTTCATGTAGCGCGGCGACAGCCGTGCCAAATCCATCCGGATACCGCTCGCTACGAGAACCTTCTTGACGCCGGCGGTCTCGCGCGCCTCGTTCATGATCTGAATCAGCGGTTCGTGGTCGGTGCCGAGCAGCTTGCAGATCGTCGGGTGCACGCAGGACTGACGCCGGCAAATGGCTTCGACCTCCGGCCGCGTGCACCGCATGCGATACATATTCGCCGTGGGCCCACCGACATCGCTGACAATGCCCTTGAACTTAGGGTCACTCGCCATCGTGCGCACTTCGTCTAGGATCGATTTCTTGCTGCGCGACTGGATGATCCGGCCCTGATGGGTGGTGATGGAGCAAAAAGTGCAGCCGCCGAAGCATCCGCGCATGATGGTGACCGAGTCCTGGATCATCTCGAAGGCGGGAATGGACTCCTTGTAGCTCGGATGTGGCTTGCGCGTGTACCTCAAGCCGTAAATCGCGTCCATCGCGCCGGACGAGATCGGCAAAGGAGGCGGGTTGCAGACCACGACCTGACGATCGTGGCGCTGCACCAAACGACGCGCGTTGAAGGGATTGGTCTCGTTGTGAATGATCCTCGTGGCCTCGGCGAAGGCCCGCTTGTCGCTTTTTATCTTTTCGAAGCTCGGGAGCTCGAGCGCGTCGAGATCATCGGCCGGCGGCTCCGAGGCGCCCAGTACATAGGCAACACCTCGCATGTCCCTGAGGTCCTTGACCGTCTCTCCCGCCTGAAGCCGCTCTGCGATCTCAAGGATAGTCGACTCGCCCATGCCGTAGACGAGCAGGTCGGCTTTGCAATCGAGCAGGATCGAGCGGCGCACTTTGTCGCTCCAGTAGTCGTAGTGGCCAAGCCGCCTCAAAGAGGCCTCGACGCCTCCGGCAATGACGGGAACGCCCTTTGCCGCTTCACGGGCCCGCTGGCAATAAGCGAGCGTGGCGCGGTCGGGTCGACACTGATGGGACCTGGCCCGCTCGACATCCATCCCAACGTTTACCGTGCCCTCGCTCCCCGGTTATCGGCCCTCTCGACCCCGCTTATGTCGAGGTGCTCGACATGATTCGGGAACGTTTGCGCATGGTGTTCCAAACGGAGAACCACTTGACCCAAGCCTCGCCCGGGACGGGGACCTCGGGAATGGAGATGTGTGTCGCGAATTTATTGGAGCCGGGTGATCGCGTTCTTTGTTGCGTCCACGGCTATTTTGGCGACCGCATCCGCCAGATGGCGGAGCGACAGGACGCGGACGTGACCGTTCTCGAGAGCGAATGGGGCATGCCCGACGATCCCGCGCGCATCGAAGCGGCGCTCGAAGATGGCGGCTACAAAGTCATCACGCTGGTGCACGCGGAGACCTCAACGGGAGTGCTGCAACCGATGGACGACGTCGTCCGTCTGGCGAAGTTGCACGGCGTCCAGATCCTTCTCGATACGGTCACGTCGCTCGGCGGCGTCGACGTCAAGATCGACGAGTGGGGCATCGATGCGGCGTATAGCTGCTCGCAGAAATGCATTGGCTCGCCGCCCCGCCTGGCGCCCATCACTTTCAGCGAACGCGCGGCCGAAGCCATGAAGCGGCGTAGCCACCCCGTGCGTGGCTGGTATCTCGACGCCCAGCTTCTCGACGAGTACTGGACGGGACACAAGTACCACCACACGAGCTCGAGCACGTTGAATTACGGTCTTCTCGAAGCGCTCAACTTGATCGAAGAAGAAGGGCTTTCGAATCGCATCGCGCGGCATCTTCGCAACCATCGTGCTTTCGTTGCTGGCGTCGAAGCGATGGGCCTCGAGATGTTCGTTGCGCCCGAATATCGATTGCCTTCACTCAATACCGTGCGGGTGCCCGAAGGCATCGACGACGCGAAGGTCCGCGGCTACTTGCTCGAGACGTTCAATCTGGAGATTGGCGGAAGGCTCGGCGCCATCGCCGGCAAAGTGTGGCGCGTCGGGCTCATGGGCTATTCGTCCTCGCCCGAGCGGATTCTTTTCTTCATGTCGTGCCTCAGCCACTCGCTGGCGGCGCAAGGCCACGCGACCGACCTGAAGTCGGGACTGGCTGCCGCAATGGGCGCGCTCGAAAAAGAACCGCTTCCCGTGACCTGAAACATGGGCCACGGCCGTGGCGGAGACCTATCCGCCGAACAGCTCGATCTTGAAAATCCGCGCCGCGATGAGGATCGCCGTCATTCCGGTGAAAACCACGAGGCTCGTCCACCCAAACCACGTATCGAATGCGTTGGGATAGAAGCGGCGGTCCTGTTTCGGGATGACGGTGAAGCAGTAATAGAGATTCAACGCGAAGATAATGGGGGCTACGAAAAAAGCGAGCGCCGACGCGACGAGCACCAGCCAGACGGGGCGGCCGACGCCGGCGATGATGGCGACCGACGCGATGAGGGAGTAGAACATCGTGATGCGATAGATGTTGAACTCCGAGTACCACTTGCTGCGGTGCTCCTCAGTGAGGTCCTCGCGAGCGATGCCGGAGAGCGCCGCGGTTTTTCGGAAGAGATTCCGGCAGCAAGCCCCGACGACTCTAGGCCAACCATCAAAATAGTTGAAGGCCGTCGAAAAGGTCGCAGCGAAAGCACCCGTGAGAAACACGATCATCATCCACGGACCGACGCTCTTGGTGAATATCTGCGCAATCTGACCGATGACGGCGCGCCCTTCGACTTCGCTCGGATAGATCCACACTGCGGCGAGCGCGAGAAAGATCGTCGCGATGACGAAGGAGATGATGTGTCCGACGCGAAAGTCCCAGAGACCTATGCGAAACCACCGCTGGCAATATTCGAGCGCATGGGGCGGGAGCTTGGATGTGTCGACCGAAAGAGCTTCTTTGCTCGAGCTGAAAGGGTCGAACGTCTCCACCAGGCCGCGTTGCTCGAGGTGATCGCGAATACGGCCCATACCAGCCTTTTTGGCTTTGCCCCATTCCGAAGCTTGGAGGGAGACGTCCATCCCCGTGGGAAGCAGTCCTAGAAAAGCAGCGAGTATGAGCCACGATCCTTCGGGCGTCTCGAAGATGAAAAAATGTGCCATCCCGGACAGGGGGGCCGGCGAGCGCAGAAAAACAGCCACGGTCGAAAGCAGCAAAATGCCCGCACACACCTTTGTCACGAACTCCACGAGGCCGTAACGTCCGCTCAAGATGAGAACCACGCTGAGGACGCCGATTACGAGGGCGAAGATATAAGCCTCGACATCGACACCGAAGTAGTACAGCGAAAGGAAGTAGGCGACCGCCGCAGCCGCTGTGAGGCGTCCCGCCTGGCCGAGAGCGGCCTGCAGAATCGTCGTGATGAGCACGTACCAAACCGGCCACTTGTGCCACGCCGTGGAATAAGCGTCGAGCATGCTGCGGCCTGTGGCGTTCGTAAAGCGAAACGCCATCTCGAAACCGTAATACTTGAAGATATAGGCGACCGGGATTACCCACAGGAGCGCAAACTCGAACCGGCCGCCCGCGACCGGCGCGGTAACGAGATGACTGGTACCGATGCCGGTCATCATCAAGATCAATCCGGGGCCGAACTGCCGGGCGAGACCGACCGGGGTCATCTCGGGAAGGGGAAGAGATTCTAGAACATCGTCGTTGTCGGTCATCGTGCGCAGGGCCTACTCGCAAATCTCACAAAAGAGGACATTTATATAGGGAATCGAACGGCGGTGCAACGTGCATCTGCTTTGTCCGTGAAAACGCGTTACAATGGTTCGACGCGGCGACGCTACGTCCAACACATTGTAACGAAACAATTTAGCAGCGAGGCAAAGAAAGATGACGACGGTTGGCGAAATCAACATCACCCGAACCAAGGCTTCACGTATCGCCGAGGTCGACTTCGACAACATTCCTTTTGGCCGAGTGTTCAGCGACCACATGCTCGTTGCCGATTACAGCGATGGCACGTGGCAGTCGCCCGAGATCGTTCCTTACGGCACGCTGCAATTGGCGCCGGCCATGCCGACGCTCCACTACGGCCAGGCTATTTTCGAAGGCATGAAAGCCTATAGAAATGCCGACGGTAAGCCGGTCTTGTTTCGCGCTCGCGACAATTTCGCGCGCATGAACCGCTCGGCCGAGCGTATGGTGATGCCAAAGGTCCCAGAAGGGATCTTTCTCGACGGCATCAAAGAGCTCGTACGCCTCGACGTGGATTGGATACCGAACCAGAAAGACAGCTCGCTCTATTTGCGCCCTCTCATGTTCGCGAGCGACGACTATATCGGTGTGAAACCGTCCGACACCTACAAGTTCGTCATCTTTACCTGTCCGGTCGGGAAATATTACTCGGAGCCCGTCAAGCTTTGGGTCACGCGCGACTACGTTCGGGCAGCTGAGGGCGGCGTCGGCGAAGCCAAGACGGCGGGCAACTATGCCGCAAGCTACTACGCTGCGAAGCAAGCGCAGGATCGTGGCTACGACAACGTCCTTTGGCTCGATGGTCAGGACCACCGTTACATCGAAGAATGCGGCACGATGAATATCTTCTTCGTCATTGACGGCGTCGCGGTAACGCCCGCTTTGTCGGGAACGATTCTTCGCGGCATCACGCGCGACAGCGCGATCACGCTCTTGAAGGACATGAATGTCGAGGTCCAAGAGCGACGTGTTTCCATCGAGGAGATCACCGAAGCCCACGAAGCTGGCAAGCTCGACGAAGCGTTCGGTGCCGGCACAGCGGCGATGATCTCTCCCGTCATCGAGATTGGCAGCAACGAAGGTGTCCTTCAGTTGAAGCCGGATGCGGAACGCAAGATCGGCCCGGCTCTTTTGAAGCAGCTCACCGACATCCGTCGCGATTTGGCTGAAGATGTTCACGGATGGATTGAGCTCGTTTGATCCGTATTTCGTGGCGCTACCTGCTACCTGTTTCCGACCACCAAGGCGGCGTTGATGTTTTTTCGGGTTGCTCTCGCTTTTCTCTCCTTTCAGGCGACTGACGCTCCCGTTCTCTCCGGGGTGGATGTGCTTCGGAGTGAAGGGAGGGCGCTTTCGGGGCGCGTTGGGCTCCTTACCAACCATACCGGCGTCGCTCGCGACGGGGTGTCTACCCTGAGCGTTTTGCGGGACGAGCTTGGGGTCGAAGTCGTCGCGCTGTTTTCACCGGAGCATGGTTATCGCGGGGATGTGGCGGCGGGGGACGAAGTCGCCTCGAGTACGTTTTCGGCGATCCCCATGCACAGCCTCTACGGCGATACGCGCGCACCCACGTCCGAGATGCTCGAGGGGATCGATACGCTCGTCTTCGACATTCAGGACATCGGTGTCCGTTTTTATACCTATATCAGCACAATGAAGCTCGCCATGGAGGCGGCCGCGGATGCGCAAATCGGCTTCGTCGTGCTGGATCGACCGAACCCGCTCGGGGGTGTTCGCGTCGAGGGTCCCTTGTTGCACCCGGATTTCGCGTCCTTTGTAGGGATCGCTCCGATCCCGCTCGTACATGGGATGACGGCGGGTGAGCTCGCCGTCTTGTTCGCTGCGTCTTTTACGGGGCTCGGGACAGGGCTCGAGCTCGAAGTCATACGGGTGCGAGGCTTCCGGCGCGCGATGATGTGGGAGGATACCGGACTTTCGTGGAATCCTCCGTCGCCGAACATTCGCACCGCCCGCGCGGCGCTGGCTTATCCGGCCTTCGGATTGATGGAGGGGATCAACGTGAACGAAGGTCGCGGTATCGAAGACACGTTCGAGCGGATCGGCGCGCCTTGGATCGATGGAGAAAAGCTTGCGGCGGCGCTTTCGCGGGCAAAGCTTCCCGGCGTTCGCTTCCGCAAAACCTCGTTTACGCCGCGCGCGATCACTGCCTCGCCCCGGCCTAAATATCGCGACGAGATCTGTTATGGCGTTGCGATGACGATCACGGATCCACCTCGCTTCGAGGCCGTGCGCACCGGGCTCACGACGATTGCGACGATCCGCAGGCTTCACCCGAAAGCGTTAGAGTGGGTGCGGCGCGGCGAGCGCTACTGGATCGACTTGCTCCTCGGCACCGATCGGCCTCGGCGTGCTCTCGAGAAAGGGATGGCAGTGGACGCGATCGTCGGGCGGGAAGCGCCTGAGTTCGCGCGTTTCGTCGAGCGTCGCCGCGCATACTTGCTCTACTGACGCTGCGATATAATCGGCGCCGATGGCACGTCCCTATTGGAGTGGCTCACAAGATAGCTCGGAGGATGTGGAGTGGTCCGAGCCCGACGAGCCCGAGCTCGATGACGACGATCTCGATGACGATGATGATGATGATGATGATGATGATGATGAGAGCGATGACGAAGAAGATGAGAGTGACGAAGAAGACGAGCAACTGATCGAGGACGATAGCGATTGGGACGTAGATGACGCTTCGCTCGAAGAGGATGACGAGGACGACGACGAAGAAGACGAAGAAGACGATTGGGATGACAGCACGAGCTGACGCTGGACAGTAACGCGCTCAGGTGCAGGCGGGGCCGCTCGCAGAGCGTTGTATCATCTTCGTGTACTCGTCGAAGATAACGTAGCCATCGCCATTGGCGTCGAAACGCGCGACCGCCTTTTCCGGGAGGCCCAAATCGCCGACTGGAACTCGGGCTTCGATGTCTTTGTCGAAGACGCCGTTGAGATGGAATCTCGCTTCCATCATCTTCTGCATCATCTCCGGATTGGGCCCTTGCGCGGCAGAGAGCAGTGCGGGGAGGAGCAAGAAAAAAATGTTTTCATCGTAACCTCTTTGTCGAATGGGTCACTTTAGCGTTGACGGTTCCCTTGGTCAAACGAGGCAGCTTGGTAAACGATACGGCCGCCGAATAGGGTCATCTCGACTTGCACTCGGCGATCCGCTCGGGTGGGATTTTCAGAATGTTCTCAGACAGGACCGCGAGATCGGCGAGCTCGCCGGGCTCGAGCCGAGTGGCGGCGTAGCGAGGGACCGCGTCCTCGACGTTCAGTTTCTCGATCGTAACGCGCCGACCATCGAGATCGAGCCCGGTCACGGCTCGGTGGAGCCCGACGAGAGGGTCGATCGTGGTCTCCGGCCAGCCGCTGCCGAAGCGTTCACCGCCCCGATCCTTGCTCCGGAGATTGTGGGTCCGGAGGGGGAGCCCTTCCGGGAGCGTGTCATCGAGCGCGCGCACGCTCGTGATGCCGAAGCGGTGGAGATAGGTTGGGGCGTCGGACGGCGTGATTCCCGCCTCCTCGAGCCAAGCGGCGCCGGCCGCGAGATCTACACGGTCGTCGTGGAAGCCGGGAAGAAGCAGCCGTCCATCGAGGTCGATGACGTGTGTGTCTTCACCGATGAAGGCCTCGACCTTGCCGATCGCGAGGATGCGTCCATCGGCTATCGCGAGCCCGTCCGCCCAAGGCGCTTCGGCGTTCAGCGTATAGATGGCGCCGCCCCGAAAGACGAGCTCCGCAGGTGGCGACGGTGGGGAAGAGCACGCGGTCAGAAAAGCGAGCGCCAGGAATCGAATCAATAACTCAGCCAAACTTCTCGTTGGTCTTTAATTGGTTTGGGGCTCGAAGAGCTGGATCACGGCGAACGCCGCGCCCTGGGGGTCGGTGACCACCGAGAATCGGCCGATATCGGGGATGTTCGAAGGAGGCACGATGACACGCCCGCCCGTTGCGGAGGCTTTGTCGACCGCGCCGTCGCAATCTTCGACCGCGAAATAGACGAGCCAGTGCGGCGGGACGTCCGCCATCGCGTCGCCCAACGTCAACATGCCGCCGGCAGGGCGGCCAGCGTTTTTGAACATCGTGTAGGTTCCCATCGGGCCGCCGGAGTCTTCCGCGGTCCAACCGAGAAGCTCCGTGTAGAACGTCTTCGCGGCGCCCGTATCGCGGGTGGCGAGCTCGTTCCAACAGAACATCCCCGGCTTGTTGTCCATCGGCTCCGCGCCCTCGTGCCCGCCCGTTTGAAAAAGTGCGAACACGGCGCCTGTCGGATCCTGCAACATGGCCATCCGGCCGACATTTGGGACGTCGAAAGGTCCCATCGAGAGAGTGCCCCCGAGCTCTTTCGCCCGGCGCGCGCTCGCATCCACGTCCTCGACGAGCACATAAGACAGCCAATGCGGCGAGATCCCCTGCTGCTTCTGGTCTTCATTCAGGGTATAGAGCCCGGCGATATTCTTCTCTTCCATCGTGAGCAGGGTGTAGGTGCTCGATGTCCCCAAATCGACTTCGTCGGTGCTAAAGCCCAGAAGATCCGCGTAGAAAGTGCGCGCGCCGGCATCGTCACTCGTCCCGAGCTCGACCCAGCAGAAAGTTTTGGGTGGTAAAGGCATCTTGTCCTCCTCGTTGCGGACCCGAGGGAGATGAAGTTTATAATGGCGTTGCGCGTGGGTTCAAACCGTCCGATTTCCCCTTCATGCTTTCTAGACGGCGATGCCGTTCCTGTAGGACGTTGCAGCGTGGCCAGCTCGGCAGGCGCGGGTCTTTTGGGGCATTTTGCGAAGCAAGTCGTCCTACCCGAAGCCGATGCGCTGCCTTATCTTTTTTGTGGGAACGGCAGCTGCCGTGATTGCGCTTTGTTGGTCGAAGGGCTCGCCGACATTGCCTCTTGCCGGATTCCACTGACCGCCGGATTGTCGATGCGGAGTGGAGAAGGTGCCGGTGACGAGAACGTGCTGTCGCGCAAGATCGGCCGCGCGCGACGAGGCGAGCCACTTTCCTGTGACGTCGTGGTCGTGGGCGCCGGAAGGTCGGGCCGAGCGGCAGCGTCGTCTCATCGAGCGCTCGGCAAAACGGTCGAAATCTTGGAGGCTCGCTCGGATCGTGCGGACCCGCCTCGGCCCGGTGCGGTATGGGAAGGCGCGCTCGTGGCGCTCGAGGCGGGAATAGCGCGGCCGGTCGAAGCGGCGACGATCGTACTTGCGACTGGGGCGCGCGACGAGCTGCCGAACTTTCCCGGTGCGTTTCTACCCGGGGTCTTTCCGATGGATTTGTGCGAGCGCTATGCGTCTCTGGGTTTTCCCGTCGGTCGCTCCGTGCTCCTTGCCGGTAGTGGCGATCGCGCGGCAAAGCTTGAGCGCGCGTTACTCGATCTAGGCGTCGAACGTGTGGTCGTCACCGAGGGTGTGCGCTCTGTGTTCGGCGAACGGCGGGTCGAGGGCGCGATCGCGACCGATAACGTCAGGCACGTCGTGGACGCGGTCGCGGTATCGGGCGCCCGAGTACCGTGCTTGGAGCTGGCCAAAGCGCTCGGCTGCCGGACCCGCTATGACCGTGGACGGGGCTGCGATGTTCTCGAGATCGACCGAGGGGGTGTTCCAGGCATCGTGGCGGTCGGGTCGATGGCGGTCGCATGACCTACATCCTGTTGTTGATCGCGGTGGTGATTTGGGGCTCGACTTTCGTCGCGACGAAGATCTGCCTGGAGCACATGAGCACCCTCCAACTCGTGGCGAGCCGATTCCTCATTGCTGCTCCGATGCTGTATCTCATCGCGCGGCTTCGCCGAGCTTCGTTCGGCTACAGAGCGCTTGCACGGCCGCTCACCATCGGAGCGGGAATTTTCTCGGTGCACTTCTTGATCCAGACTTGGGCGCTCGAGTTCACCACGGCGACGAATAGCGGCTGGATCGTCGCGATCACGCCGCTCACGATCGCCATCATGGCGCTCTCGTTTTGAAAGAAGCGATCCCACCGGCCATGCGCGCCGGACTCGGGATCGCGACGCTCGGGATCGTCTTGTTGGTGTTTGGCGGTGAGCTCGCGAGTCTCGACTGGCTGTCCTCCGTCGGCGACTGGTTGATGCTCCTTTCGACGGGCACATGGGCGCTCTATACGGTCCTGACCCGTGATTTGAGCCGAGCTCGCGATCCAGTCGTCATCGCGTTCACGATGACTCTGCCGCTAGCGGCCGCGGCGCTCGTGCTGCCTTTCGCGCTCGATGACTGGACACCACTTCGCGCTCTTCCGCCAAACGCGCTCTTCGCGCTCTTCTTTCTCGGTCTGGCGGGTGTGGCGCTCGCCCAGTGGTTCTGGCAAACGGGAGTGGCCCGGCTCGGCGCCGCGAAAGCCGGTCTCTTTCTTTATCTCGAGCCGCTGACGACGACCGCTCTTGCGGTGCCCCTGCTCGGGGAGCCGTTCGGCCCCATGGGTGCGCTCGGTGGGTTGCTCGTTCTCTCCGGCGTTTTCGCAGCCCAACGATCGACGTCCTGAGCCCGCTCGGCCTGAATTCCGACCTCAGTCGTGCCGAAGCGTCACGATGGGGTCGATACGCGCGGCTCGCAATGCGGAGACGCCGCAAGCGACGGTGGCGAAACCGCGAGCCATAGCGTGACGAACAGATAGGTCGCGGGATCCGTGGTCGTAATCCCGAAGACGAAGCTGGCCATGAATCGAGAGAATCCGAGAGCGACGAGACAGCCGACGGCGATGCCAGCGCCGACGGGAGCGAAGGCCTGGCGCAGCACCATCCAGCATATGTCGGTACGTTCTGCGCCGAGCGCCAAACGCACGCCGAGCTCGCGCGATCGCGCCGCGACGGAGTAGGACAAGACCCCAAAGATTCCGGCAATCGCGAGGGCGAACGCCACGAGGGTGAAGTAGCTCATGAGCCCCGCAACCGCGAATGTGCAGGAGAGGTCGTCATGCAGAATCTGACCCATCGTTCGGATGTCGCCAATCGGTTGCGCCGCGTCGAGCTCGGAGACGATTACTCGGAGCTCGGGCGTCAGCGCGAGCGGTGTCCGGCTGCGCACGACGAGCGCCATGCCCTTCGACGGTTGCTGCTCAAAAGGGAGGTACACGTGGGGCTCGGGCGGCTGGTCCGCGTCCGGGTTCCGGAGGTCTTCGACGATCCCCACGACGGCCCACCAGCTATCCCCGTCGTCGCCGAAGCGGAAACGGGTGCCGATGGGGTCTTCGCCCGCCCAGTAGCGTTCGTGAGCGCTGCGGCTGATGACCGCCGTCGGCCTCGTCTCCGCGTCCGTGAAAACCCGTCCCGATAGGAGTCGGATGCGGAGCGTCCTGAAAAACTCCGTGCTGACGGTGGTCGTCGCGGCCCACGCCACGTCGTCGGGAGCAGCCCCCAAAACACCTAGACGGCCTTCGAGAACGAGCGATTGATTCGGCTCGCTTCCCACAATCGGTCGGTGACTCGTGAGTGCGGCGCTTTCCGCTCCCGGAACAGCGCGGGCTTGGCGCACGAGCCCGTCGAAGAACGCGCGCGGCGCCACGCGATCGCTGTAGCGCGAATCTGGCAGGTCGATGCGCATCGTCAGGAGATCGTTCGCGTCGAAGCCGAGCTCGAGATTGCTAAGCGCCGCGGTGGTGCGAACGGTGAGTCCGGCCAGGATCAGAAGCGTGAGCGCGATAGCGACTTCGCCGACAATGAGAAAAAAGCGTGGGCGGCGCGTTTCGACGTGGGCCCGCGCCGTGCGCCGTGCCGGGGCGAGTGCAAAGAGGATGGGTGTCACTAGGACGAGGCATTAGGCCCTCGTTCCTGGACCATATGAAGGCGATGGTCTCCGGAGCTTCGAAGGCGAGAGGCGTGAACAGCACTTTGCTCACGATGGAGAAAAGCGTCGTCGTCGTACCCGTCGCGAGGGCGAGCGTGAGAACGACAACGAGCGTAAACCCTTTGCGCTTCAATAGCATGCGCAGGCCGCATCTCAAATCTCTCAGAAAAACATCCATACACGCTATACGGCCGAGCGGTCCGAAATGTTACAGTAGCGACCTATGAAATATCGCGAGGTTGCACAAATCGTCAGCCCCCAGGAAGCGCTCGAAGGTGCGGGCGTGCGCATTCGCCGCACAATCGGGACCCCAGCGCTCGACTATCTCGATCCGTTTCTTCTTCTCGACGAGTTCAAGTCCGCGGAGGGCGCCGACTACATCGCCGGCTTTCCCGATCACCCACACCGAGGGTTCGAGACCGTAACCTACATGCTCGCGGGCTCGATGCGGCATGAAGACCACAAAGGCAACCGCGGTGAGCTCGGGCCGGGGAGCGTTCAGTGGATGACGGCGGGGCGCGGCATCGTGCATTCCGAGATGCCGATGCAAAAGGACGGTCTCATGTGGGGGTTTCAGCTCTGGGTCAACCTTCCCGCCGCAGACAAGATGACCGCCCCGCGCTATCAAGATATCCCTGCCGAGGCGATACCGACGGCTGCGACCAACGACGGCGCTACGTTGCGCGTGGTCGCGGGCACCGTGGACGGCAGCACCGGTCCTGTCGAAGGCATTGCTACCGCGCCCCTCTACGTAGATGTCGAGGTTGCGAAGGACTCCGAATGCGTCATCCCGATACCCCGCGAGCACAACGGCTTCGTCTATGTCTTTGAAGGCGAAGGCGTTGTCGGGGAGAAGCTTCTTGCCGCCGGCCAGCTCGGCGTCTTGTCCCGAGGCGAGAGTGAAGCAGTGCGACTCGTCACCACGGCGCGGAAGATGCGACTCTTGCTGCTCGCCGCCAAGCCCCTCGACGAGCCCATGGCCCGCCGGGGTCCGTTCGTCATGAACACGCGCGAAGAGATCCGTGAGGCCTTCGAAGACTATCAGCGCGGGACGTTTCTCGGCTGAGCCTCGTGTCCAATCGCTCTCGGTGGGAAGGGCTTCCAACCGAAGCCATCCACGCCTTCAGCCGCAACTTGGACCGGGCTTCGGAGAGCTCGATCCTCGACGCGATGGCGGACGAAGACCATCGTGCGGTCGAAGCGGTGCGCGGCGAAGCCACGCGAATTCGCAAGGGAGCTTCCAAATTAGCATCGGCGCTCTCCGCGGGTGGGCGCGTTTTCTATGTCGGCGCGGGTACGAGTGGTCGACTCGGTGTGCTCGAAGCCGCGGAGTGCCCGCCGACATTCGGCACCTCGCTGCGCGAGATCGACGCCGTCATGGCGGGCGGAGATGAGGCCGTTTTTCATTCGAAAGAAGGAGCCGAGGACGAGGGAAGAGAGGGTCGGAAGGCACTACGCGCGCGGCGGTTGAGCAAGAAAGACGTCGTCGTCGGCATCTCGGCTAGCAGTGTGACGCCGTTCGTCGCGGGAGCTCTCCTTTATGCAAGAGAGCGCGGGGCTGCGACGGTGCTCGTCACCTGCGGGCCGCGAAGACGAGGTGTTGCCGATGTCGTGGTCGCGCCCGCGGTCGGGCCGGAGCTTCTAGCGGGGTCCACGCGGATGAAGGCGGGGACGGCGACGAAGCTCGTGCTCAATCAGATGACGCTTCTCGCCATGATTCGGCTCAACAAAGTGTACGGACCCTACATAGTCGATGTGAAGACGACGTCGGCGAAGCTTCGCGATCGAGCGCTTCGGATGGTGGTCGCTATCGCCGGCGTCGATCGGGAACGTGCGGAGGCACTACTGGCAGAGGCCGGCGATCACGTAAAGACAGCGGTGGTGATGGGCCGCCTCGAAGTGTCGCGCAGTGAGGCGAGGCGTCGTCTCGAAGAAGCGTCTTTCAACCTGCGTCGGATATTGAAGTAGCTATCAGCTATCGGCTACCAGCTATCAGGATACTCTCGAGACGGCAGAAGCCACGCTCACCGAGCGACAAGTCTAGAGAGTTCCTGAATGCTGATAGCGGATAGCGGAACGCAGAACCGGATGCTAGACGTCGGACGCCAAACGCTGGATGCTAGCTCGAGGTATTGCCAACATGCTCGATGGCGAGCTGCACCGCGCCACGGGCGGGCTCCACTTCGAGGCGGTGCAAGCTGACCCAGGGCGCGATCTTCTTCGCGAGCTTTTCGAAGTCCTGATGGAGCACGGGGACGGCTTTCCACAGGCCGCCGGAGAGAACGAGACGAAAATTTTCGCCGGCGAGCCCGAGACGTCCGATAACCGACTCCACCGCTCGCATGAACTCGCGCACGGCGTCGTCGATGATCGTCTGCGCGGCTTCGTCTCCATGATCGGCAGCTCGCTGGACGAGAGGAGCGAGCGCAGCAATCTCGGCGCGCGCAAGCTCTTGATAGACCCGGTGAACGAGTGATTCCGAGTCCGGGATCCGCAGTTGCTCGAGCACCGCTGCTCTGAGCAACGTCGGCTGTGCCCGGCCGTCGTCGGCGCGCACGATGCTCTGAAGCGCTCGCAAGCCCATCCAGTAACCGCTGCCTTCGTCGCCGAGAAGAGGCCCCCAACCTCCAGCCCGTGCAGATTCGCCCTTGCGATTCACGCCGTAGACCGCCGCCCCCGTCCCTACGATGAGCACGACCCCGAAACGCTCCCGTGCCCCCGCCACGAGAGCAATGAGCGCGTCATGGGTGACGATGTTCTCGCGGGCGCGGCCGAGCCGACTCAGAATGCGGCGCATCGCGCGGTGGTCTCGCTCGCGACCGGCGCCCGCCATCCCCAGACACAGTGCGTCCACCATGCCGCGATGGCCAGTGAGCACGCGCATCGTAAGCTTCTCGAGTACGAACTCGATCTCGTCTTCTTCATAGAGTTGGAAGTTCGCACCGGAGCTCCGTCCTCGAGCTAAGATGTTGCCTTCACCGTCCGCCAGGAGACACTCGGTCTTCGTGGCCCCCGCATCGATCCCCAACACGCGCATGGTTGGGGTCCAGATTAGAGAATGGGGACAAGTCTTGTCAAACCATAGAGATGCGCGAAAAACTTGACAGGCGGGCCATTCTTGAGGTAATTTACTTATCGGTCGGTAAGTAATACTAACGGACTGATTCTGAACTAGTTATCCTCCAAGTCCCCATGCAGAGGAGACCGGCGTGACGGAACGACAACGAGTAACAATTTTCGATACGACGCTACGAGACGGCGAGCAATCGCCCGGCGCGAGCATGGATCTCGATGGCAAGCTCGTGATGGCGCGCGCGCTTTCCGAGCTCGGCGTGGATATTCTCGAGGCAGGTTTTCCGATTGCTTCGAACGGCGACTTCGAAGCGGTTCGCGAAGTGGCGCATCGTGTGGAAGGGCCTGTCATCGCGGGGCTAGCGCGCTGCAATCGCCTCGACATCGAGCGTGCCTGGGATGCTCTAAAGGACGCACCGCGGGCGCGGCTTCACGTGTTTCTCGCGACGAGTGCGATCCATCGAGAGTACAAGCTGAAGGTGGCGAAGGAAGAGATCGTGCGGCGCTCGGTCGAGAGCGTGTCGATGGCGCGCGAGCTTTGCGAAGATGTCGAGTTTTCTCCCGAGGACGCGGCTCGCACGGAGCCGGACTTTCTAGCAGAGGTGGTCGAGAAAGCCATCGAAGCGGGCGCGCGCACTGTCAACATCCCCGATACGGTCGGCTATGCCATGCCGTCGGAGTTCGCGGAGCTCATCAGTTATTTGAAAAAACATGTTAGAAACATCGACGAGGCCGTCATCAGCGTGCACTGCCACGACGATCTCGGGCTCGCCGTGGCAAACAGCCTTGCGGCGGTCGGCGCCGGAGCGCGCCAAATCGAGTGCACCATCAACGGCATCGGAGAGCGTGCGGGGAACGCGTCGCTCGAGGAAGTCGTGATGGCGATGAAGACCCGTTACGACTTCCATCGCATCGAGACCGGCATCGACACGACCCGCATCTTTCCCACGAGCCAGCTTCTTTGTCAGGTGACGGGGCTCGTCGTGCAACGCAACAAAGCCGTTGTGGGGCAGAATGCGTTCGCGCATGAAGCTGGCATCCATCAGCACGGTGTGCTCCAGCATCGCTCGACCTACGAGATCATGAAGCCGGAGGACATCGGTCTTGGCGAGGGCGCGCTCGTGCTCGGAAAGCATAGCGGCCGGCACGCGCTCAAGAAACGGGTCGAAGCGCTCGGTTACGAGCTCAGCGACGAGCGGCTAGCGAAACTGTTCGTCGAGTTCAAGGCTCTCGCCGACACGAAAAAAGAAGTCTTCGACGAAGATCTCGACGCCCTCATGGGCGGCGCCGAGGCCAACGTCGTCGATATTTGGGAGCTCGTCGACATGCATTTGAGCTCGGGCTCGGAGTCGGCCTCCACGGCGACGATTTGCTTGCGCGACCGGGCTGGACGCACGGTGAAAGAAGCCGCGTGCGGTGACGGCCCTGTCGAAGCCATCTTCCTTGCGATGGGCCGCGCGAGCGGCACCGAGCTGTCCTTGACGGATTATCAGGTGCGCGGTCTGTCGGGCGGTTTGGACGGCCGAGGTGAGGTAAGCGTCGAGATCGAAGAGCTCGGAAACCGTCACCGCGGACGCGCTGCAGGCGGCGATATCATGCGTGCGAGCGCCGATGCGTTTCTGAAAGTGGTAAACCGCGTATTGGCCGCCCGCGAGGAGCAAAAAGAGCTCGTCGACGTTTACGGTCAATGACGGATCTTCCTATCGGAAAGCCGCTCACACTCTTCGAGAAGCTGTGGGAGCGGCACGTCGTCGCGCCGGAGACCGAGGATCACCCGGCGGTCGTCTATATCGACCTCCACTTGATTCACGAAGTCACTTCGCCCCAAGCCTTCGATGAGCTCGAGAGGCGGGGGCTCGCCGTGCGTCGGCCCGACCGCACCGTCGCGACGATGGACCATTCCATCCCGACGCTCTTCGATGGGGACGAGCCTCTTTTCGCTGACGAAAAAACGCGCCACCAAGTCGAGACGCTTCGAAAAAATTGCGACGCGTTCGGGATCACTCTCTACCCGATGGGTGATGAGCGTCAGGGCATCGTGCACGTGATCGGGCCGGAGCTCGGCCTCACCCAGCCTGGGCGCAGCATTGTTTGCGGGGATAGCCATACCAGCACGCATGGCGCGTTCGGCGCTTGGGCGTTCGGCATCGGGACGACCGAAGTCGGACATGTTTTTGCCACCCAGTCTTTGTTGCAGCGGCAGCCGAAAACTTTCGAGGTGCGTATCGACGGCGCGCTCGCGCGGGGCGTGACCGCGAAGGATCTCATTCTTGCTGTCATCCGTGAGATCGGTGTCGACGGAGGCCGCGGCTACGTCATCGAATATACGGGCTCTTGTATCGCGTCGCTCTCGATGGACGAGCGGATGACGATTTGCAACATGTCGATCGAAGCGGGGGCGCGCGCCGGACTCATGGCGCCCGACGAGACGACGTTTTCCTATCTCGAGGGCCGCGAGTTCTCGCCGAAAGGAAAGGCCTGGGATGAAGCCGTTGCGGATTGGCGCACGCTCCCGAGTGACCCGGGCGCGCGCTACGACAAAACGGTTGCGATCGACGCTTCGAGAGTCGAGCCCATGGTGACCTATGGCACCAACCCGGGCATGTCGATGGCCATCGAAGGGTCGATTCCCGACGATGCCGAGGAGCAGCCGCTCGCCTATATGAAGATGGAACGGGGCGATGCGCTCGCAGGGAAGCGCGTTGACGTCGTTTTCATCGGAAGCTGTACGAATGCGCGCCTCGAAGACCTCCGTATGGCGGCCGGCGTGATGAAGGGGCGTAAAGTCGCGGAAGGAGTGCGCGTTCTCGTGGTGCCAGGATCGCAAGAGGTCAAACGTCTCGCGATCGCCGAAGGGCTCGATCGCGTCTTCCGTGCCGCAGGTGCTGAGTGGCGCGAGCCCGGCTGCTCGATGTGCCTGGCGATGAATGGAGACGGTGTCGCGGAAGGCCAGCTTGCCGTCAGCACGAGCAATCGTAACTTCGAAGGCCGGCAAGGCAAAGGCAGCCGAACGATTCTCGCGAGCCCGCTAACGGCCGCCGCCACGGCCATTTCCGGCACGATCACGGACCCTCGAAAGCTCATGGACTAAAACGTGGAACCATTCAAGACACTCGAATCGAAGACCGTCGTTCTTCCTCTAGACAACGTCGATACCGACCAGATCATCCCAGCGCGGTTTCTGACGGTGACGACGCGGGACGGAATGGGCAAAAACCTTTTTGCCGACTGGCGTCTCGATCCGGATTTCGTGTTGAACCAGCCCGCATCCACTGGAGCTATGATCCTCGTCACCGGAGAAAATTTCGGGTGTGGTTCCTCGAGGGAGCACGCCGCTTGGGCTTTGGTCGATTACGGATTCCGTGCCGTTGTGAGCACGTCCCTCGCTGACATCTTCAAGAACAACGCCGTCAAGAACGGGCTTCTTCCCGTCGAGGTCGACGCCAAAACTCATCGAGAGCTTGTCCAAAGCCCGGGCGCCCCAGTCGTTATCGACCTCGAAAAGAAAACGCTTTCGCTTCCCGATGGCCGTGTTGCCAGCTTTCCGCTTGACGGTTTCGCGCTCCACTGCCTTCTCAATGGGATAGACCAACTCGATTTTCTGATGCAACGAGAAGACGCCATCCGGGCCTTCGAGGAATCCTCCGGGCCCTAAGCCAGCTTGACACGGCTTGCTCCGTCTCGCTAAGGTGTGCCGCCAAGACAGGAAAAGCGGACTGTTTCTCACGACGCCGGGGTCAGACGGTGAAGTGGAGCGGGAGGGGTCTTTTGTCCGAGGTGTCGCCGAGCAAGCTACGCTCTCTATCTTTCAGGGAAAGCCTTTGGAACGACTATCGGCAAGTGCGGTCGAAGACGGAGGCGCTCGCCTCGTCGATCACGCCCGAGGAGGCGCAGATCCAGTCGATGGACGACGTGAGCCCGACCAAATGGCATCTGGGTCACACCAGCTGGTTCTTCGAAACGTTCCTTCTTCGGCGTGACGAGGCGTATCGGTCGCCGCGCGAAGAGTTCAAGGTCCTCTTTAATTCCTACTACAACACCGTCGGCGAGCAGCATTCGCGCCCCCGGCGCGGGATGCTCGGTCGTCCCGCGCTCGATGAGGTTCTCGTTTACCGTCATGCGACGGATGCGGATATGAGCTCGTTGCTCGAGAACGCAAGCGATGCGACTCTCGAGGAGTGCGCAGGCACGGTCCGTGTAGGGACACACCACGAGCAGCAGCATCAGGAGCTCATGTTGACCGATATTCTTCACGTGAATTGGAGCAATCCGTTGAGGCCGGCTTATCGCGAGTCGGGGCCGCCGAGCTGCGAGGTCGTGAAGCCTCTCGAATGGGTCCCTTATCCCGAGGGCGTGCAGCGCATCGGCCACGACGACGATGGCTTTGCCTTCGACAACGAATATCCGCGCCACCGCGTTTTCGTGCACGCCTTCGAGCTCGCGTCTAGACTCGTCACCGCGCGTGAGTTCATGGAGTTCATCGAGGCGGGAGGCTACCAGCGACCGGATCTTTGGTTGAGCGATGGCTGGACGCGGGTTCAGACCGAGGGGTGGGAAGCGCCTCTTTATTGGGAGCACGAGCAAGGGACGTGGTGGCGTATGACACTTCACGGGATGCTGCCCGTCGATCCCCACGCTCCCGTCTGTCATGTGAGCTATTACGAAGCGGACGCTTACGCGCGTTTTCGAGCGAAGCGCCTTCCGACCGAAGCTGAGTGGGAGCTCGCGGCCTCGAGCGTCCCCATCAACGGCAACTTGCAAGAGAGCGATCATCTCGTTCCGATGGACACCGCCGCGAGCGCGCCCCTCGGCGCTCCCCGGCAGCTCCATGGTGATGTTTGGGAGTGGACGCAAAGCGCCTACCTTCCATATCCGGGCTACAGCACGAACGAAGGCGCTCTCGGCGAGTATAACGGGAAATTCATGTGTAATCAGATGGTGCTTCGCGGCGGTTCCTTCGCGACCCCGGCGGGTCACATCCGACCGAGCTATCGAAACTTCTTCTATCCAGATGCGCGCTGGCAGTTCTCGGGCATTCGCCTCGCGAGGGACGCATGACGCCGCGCAAACGCTGTGCTTGGAGCGAGTCGGGAAACGAGCTCTACATCGCCTATCACGACGAAGAGTGGGGCGTGCCCGTTCACGATGATCGCAAGCATTTCGAATTTCTCATTCTCGAAGGCGCGCAAGCTGGACTCTCCTGGTCGACGATCCTGAACAAGCGCGAAGCCTATCGCAAAGCTTTTTCGGAGTTCGATCCTGTGAAGGTCGCTCGCTTCAGCGACAAGAAGATCGCGAAGCTGCTCGAGAATCCCGGCATCGTGCGCAACCGACTCAAAGTGCACTCTGCTGTCAGGAACGCGCGCGCCTTTCTCGCGATTCAGAAAGAGTTCGGAAGCTTCGATGCCTACGTGTGGCCTTTTGTTGGCGGCAAACCGAAAGTAAACCGCCGACGGAGGATGAAGGACATCCCGGCGAAGACGAAGCAGTCCGATGCGCTCAGTGCCGATCTCGAGAAACGCGGGTTCAACTTCGTGGGAAGCACCATTCTGTACGCCCACATGCAAGCCGTCGGCATGGTCAACGACCACGTCATCCACTGCTTCCGCTACGAGCCCTGCGCCCGCCTCGCGTGACACGTTGCGTGGTGGAAGGAGCGCTACGCGATGGTGCTACCTGCTCCCGATCTCCAATTTGGCGGGCTCGTCGAATTTCTTCCCGCAATTTGCGGTGAATCCGGAAGAGTACCTCGCGATGTATCCCGAGTTTCTCTTGTCCGACGAGGAGAAGGAGGCGTGGTTCTCGACGCGTACCGGCGCGGTCGTGGGACGGAACACAGCGGAGCGCTTTGGCTGGGAGGTGGGCGACAAAGTGCCTATCCAAGGGACCGCCTGGACACGCAAGGGCGGCCAGCGCATCTGGGATTTTGACATCGTCGGCATCTATGACGGTGCGGAGCAGGGGACGGACACGACACAGTTCCTGTTCCAATACGACTATTTCGACGAAGCGCGGGCTTTCGGCCGCGGGCTCGTGGACTGGTATATTGTGCGCGTCGACGATCCGGACGAAGCCGTCCGGATCGCCACCGCCATCGATGCCGAGTTTGCCAACTCGCCCGCGGAGACGAAAGCGGAGACCGAAGGCGCCTTTGTGCAAGGCTTCGCCGATCAGATCGGCAATATCGGCGCCATCATCCAGGCGATCCTCGCCATGGTCTTCTTCACGATCCTTCTCGTTGCCGGCAACACGATGGCGCAATCCGTGCGGGAGCGTACCGGCGAGCTCGCCGTTCTCAAAGCAGTGGGCTTCACCGATAGTCACGTGCTGGTCATGGTGCTGCTAGAGGCGATGGCTATCGCGGGAGTCGGTGGATTTCTCGGGCTCGGCGTCGCGTGGCTCATGATCTCGGGAGGCGACCCCACCGGTGGGCTGCTGCCGATTTTCTATTTCCCGCCGAAAGACATCGTCATGGGCGTTATCTTCGTGATCGCACTCGGGCTAATCACTGGGATCTTGCCCGCGCTTCAGGCCGGGCGGCTTCGCATCGCGGACGCTTTGAGGCAGCTCTAGCAGGTATACACGATGTTCAACTGGTTTTCTCAGATTTTCGCATTGATCCAATTCAACCTCCGGACGATTTGGCAGCGTAAGGGCTCTTCGGCCGCGGCGCTCTTTGGGATCGCGGGTGTCGTTGCCGTGCTCGTCGGTGTGTTGTCCATCGCGCAAGGTTTTCGTGCCGTGATGAATGCTTCCGGCAAACCCGACACCGCGCTCGTTTTGAGAAGCGGCGCCGACACCGAAATGATGAGCGGCCTTTCGCGCGACACGACGCGCATCATTGCGGATACCGAAGGCATTGCACGCAGCACCGAAGGCGCGCTCTCTTCCGCGGAGCTCTTCGTGATCATCAATCTTCCGAAGCGATCGACAGGCACGGATGCCAACGTGCCGTTGCGCGGCGTCGAGCCCATGGCCTTTAGCGTACGAAGCGATGTTGATATCATCCAAGGCCGCCCCTTCGAATGGGGTCGGAACGAGGTCATTGTTGGCTCGGGCGCGGTGCGCGAGTTTGAGGGGCTCGAGCTCGGTGGGCGCATTCCCGTCGGCAAGGAAGAGTGGATCGTCGTGGGTATCTTCGAAGCCAATGGTGGAATCTCCGAATCCGAAATATGGACGGACGCGAGCGTTCTGCAACCGGCCTTTCGCCGCGGCAACTCGTTTCAAGCCGTCTATGCGAAGCTCGAGACCCCGGAGGTTTTTCAAGGCTTCAAAGACCGATTGACGACGGACCCGCGGCTCAACGTCAAGGTCGTGCGGCAGGACGATTACTATGCCGAGCAGTCGACCGCGATCACCGGCCTCATTACCGGGCTCGGCACGTTGATCGCCGGGTTAATGGGGATAGGCGCCGTCTTCGGCGCACTCAATACGATGTATAGCGCGGTGTCGTCGCGAACGCGCGAGATCGCGACGCTTCGTGCGCTCGGGTTCGGAAGCGGCCCGGTCGTGATCTCGGTGATGGTGGAAGCTCTCGTGCTCGCAATCGTCGGAGGTGCGATCGGGGCAGGCCTGGCTTACGTTGCTTTCGACGGCTTCCGCGCTGCAACGATGAACTGGCAGAGCTTCTCGCAAGTCGCCTTTGCGTTCGACGTGACGCCAGCATTGCTCGTTCAGGGCATTTTCTACGCCGCGATGATTGGGCTCGCGGGCGGTCTTTTTACAGCGATTCGCGCCGCACGTATGCCGGTGGCGACCGCGCTTCGCGAGGGTTGAAGTCGTCGGACGCTCGAGCATGAAGAAACTAGCCTAGTTGGACGGCCTACACTGAGCTAGAGCGGTCGGTTCGGCTGGCATCGGCTTTTCGGCGAAGAGCCGTCCCGCTCCGCGCGGCACGGGCCGCTCGGGATCGTAGAAGTCGAGCTTCACATTGTCTGCTTCGTCGGTGGAGCCTGCCGAGCTGTTCAGCTGCTCGATCATGTAGTGCTCAAGCGCTTCGGCACGGGCGTTTGGGCTCATCGCTTGCACCGCGGCCACGCCGCCCAGGCTTCCGATAAATGCTCTTCGATCAATTTCCAAGACGCTTACCGACTTCTCTCTCAGGGATCGTCTCTCTATTTGAGGCGGATGTCAACGGCCGCAAAACGGGCTGCGAAATCGTCCTCACGGCGCCCGAAACAGGCAAGAAGATGGAGCGTGCGAGCTATGGGGCAAAGTCGGCCGTAGCGGCGACGACGCGGGGTAAAGTCAACGTGGCAAGCTCCGTCCATCGCGGGCCCACATAGCTACTCAACGTCTCGAGCCGGTCGTCCTTCTGTGCTGGGTGGCACATGAGCTCCGACGTGCCGTCGGGAGCGGCGTCCAGAATATCGAGCAGCTGGTCTTCGCTCACGTTGTCGGCGCCATAAAAGCTCGCGAGAAAGTGGTCCGCCGTCTCGACACCCGCTCGACGGATCCGCTCGCGCGTCGCGTCGTCGGGCGCGCGCACCGGCACGCCCAGCCTTGCCGCTTCTTCCAGAACCGCGGTCAAAATCCCTGGAAAGGCATGGGCGTGGTGATGGCCGTCGATGTGGGTGGGCGCGCGGCCGACGCCCTTTTCGAACTGCTCGAGCTGAGCGCGGAGCTCACCTCGGACTTGCTCCGGCGTCGCGCGCTCATGGGCGCCGGATTCGAGCCTGCGGAAACGTCCCTCGTCGTCGACGAGCTCGGCCAGCGGCTCACGCGGGCCGGTGGGGTGCGCGAACGTGAGGACGAAATGAAGCCCGACCGCGAGAGACGTGTGTTCCCGTGCCCAGGCGAAGGCGCTCTGTGCCGCCTCGGCATTCACCATCAAAGATGTCGCCGTCACGATGCCGCGCTCGTGCGCGTCGACGATGCCGGCGACGACGCCCGTGGTGAGGCCGAAATCGTCCGCGGTGACGACGAGCCGTTTCATGCGGCATTGTAGAACATAGGGCATGTGCAAGGTCGTCAGCACAGCGCCGAGCCGCGCGATCGCGAGACAAGCGATCAGGCGCGGCGCCTAAGCTTTCTCTGGCGACTGACGAGATGTTGAGATTGCGTCTTTCACGACTATGAGTAGGATGGGCGCGACATGAAACGAGACTTTTGCCTGCTCATCCTCCTCTCGTGCTTTGCTTGCGCCGGAGCGCGCCGCGGGGAGCACGCCGCCGTTGCGGCCAAGTCCTGGGTCGACGAGACACTCGCCGGTCTTTCGCTCGAGCAAAAAGTCGGGCAGATGATCTATCCGCGCAGCGACGGCGTTTTCGTCAACGCGTCGGATCCGTAGGCGCGCACGCTCATCGAGGCCGCGCGCTCGGGGCGCATTGGCGGGGTCGTGTTCTTCAAAAGAGAGCCCTACGAAACGGCCGCTATCGTGAATCGGCTTCAGCAATGGCGTCGGATTACGAGTGGGGAACCGCGATGCGCGTCGGAGGGGGGACGCGCTTCCCGCGGGCTATGGCGATGGGTGCTGGCGCGCGCCTCGTGGACATGGAGTTTCAAGCCGAAGTCACCGCGCGTGAAGCGCGCGCTTACGGGATTCATCTGCTCTTGAATCCTGTTCTCGACTTGAGCACCAACCCGAAAACCCGCGTCATTACGACGCGCTCGTTCGGCCAAGATCCGCAGCGCGCAGGAGAGCTCGGCGCCGCCTATATCGAGCGCGCGCAAGCGCTCGGCGTGCTGACGACGGCGAAACACTTTCCCGGTCATGGCGCGACCGTCGTCGATTCGCATCTCCGCCTTCCAGTGCTGGATCTCGATCTCGAGAGGTTGAAACGCGTCGAGATGGCGCCGTTTCGCGCCGCCATCGACGCCGGTGTGGCGGCGGTCATGCCAGGACATATCGCGGTGCCCGCCCTCGGGGGTTCGAGAGAATTGCCGAGCACAGTTTCTAAAGAAGTGCTTCAGGGAGTGCTGCGAGGCGACCTCGGCTTCGACGGGCTCATCGTGAGCGATGCCCTCGACATGGGCGGCGCGCGGCAGAATGCTTGGGATGGCGAGGTGGCGGTAGCCGCCGTGCGCGCGGGCGTCGACATGTTGCTCGTGCCGCCCGACCCCTTGGTGGCCTATCAATCCGTGCTTCGAGGCGTCGAGCGCGGTGATATCCCGCTCGCTCGGATCGATAGAGCGGTGCGACGCATCCTAGAGGCGAAAGCGCGAGTCGGACTTCATCGAGCTCGAACGGTCGACCTCGAAGCACTGCCCTTGCGCGTCGCAGAACCGGGATTCGCGCAGCGCCTCGACCGTCTTTTCGACAAAACGGTCACGCTCGTGAAGAACGAGCGCGATCTCCTGCCCTTCGGCGTACCACGCGTGTTGCTCGTGGATTTCGTTTTTTCGAACGACCGGGATTCCGAGCCCGACATTTTTGCCGAGGAGCTCGAAAGACGCGCCGCCACGCTGCGCCGCATCCGGCTGACGCCGCGCACCGCCGCAACGAGGGCCAAGGAGATCCGACCCGAGGACGGCGAGGTCGTGCTCGTGGCAAGCTACGCCCGCACGCGATCGTGTCTCGGCGTTGGTGAGCTCGCGTCTGAACTAACCGAAACGCTGAGCGCGCTCGCGAGAAGCGGCACGACGGTCGTGCTTGCGAGCCTCGGAAGCCCCTATATACTGAACAGGCTTCCCGCCGCCGCCGCGCTCGTCACGACCTATGACGGAGCGCCTGGGTCGCAGCGTGCGCTTGCGCGGGCCCTTTTCGGTGAGGTCGCCTTCTCCGGGAAGCTTCCCGTTGGGCTTTCGGAGCGATATCCTCAGGGTCATGGGATTCAAGTGGATGCACGTCGCATGAAGCTCGCCGAAGTGAAAAACCCTGCGGATGTCGGGATTTCGAAGAGCGGACTCGAAGAGGCCGCGCGCCTCGTGGAAGAAGCTATCGAAGACGGCGCCGCGCCCGGCGCCGTCGTTCTCGTGGCGCGGCGCGGCCAGATCGTGCTCGAAAGAGCTTTCGGTCACATGAGCTATGACGACGGTGCCGAGCCGATGCGGGTCGATACGATCTTCGATCTTGCCTCGCTCACGAAGATCTTCGCGACGACGACGCTCTCGATGATCTTGTACGAGCGGGATCTCTTGGATCTCGAGAGCCCGGTCTCCGCCTACATTCCCGAGTTCCGCGGTGAGAACAAGGATCGTGTGCTCGTGAAGGATCTTCTCGCCCACTCGGGAGGGCTTCTCTGGTGGACGGACCTGTATATGAAGTACGAAGGCCAACCGCCCGAAAAAGCTCGTCGCGGCTATATCGAAACGATTTGCGAGATGCCACTCGATTACTCTCCGCGCAGCAAGACCTCCTATTCGGACCTCGGGATTCTGCTCTTGGGAGAGATTCTGGAGCGCATTTCTGGGAAGCCGCTCGATGTGCTGGCGCAGGAGGAAGTTTTCGATCCTCTCGGGATGGACGACACCATGTTTCGTCCTCCTCACTCTCTGCTCGGACGCATCGCGCCGACGGAGCAGGATGCGTGGCGCGGCCGTGTCGTGCACGGGGAAGTGCACGACGAAAATGCATACGGTCTCGGAGGTCTCGCTCCCCATGCCGGTCTTTTTTCGACGGCGTCGAGCCTGGCGCCGTTTCCCCAAATGTACCTGAACGGGGGTGCCTATAACGCTCGGCGCATCGTGAACGCGGAAACCATCGACCTCTTCACGACACGCGCTGAGCTCGTTCCCGATAGCAGCCGCGCACTCGGATGGGATACGCCTTCGGAGCCTAGCTCTTCAGGGGCTTACTTCTCCGCGGAGTCATACGGCCATACGGGCTTCACTGGCACGTCGATGTGGATCGATCCGGAGCGTGAGCTCTTCGTCCTCCTGCTCACGAACCGCGTGCATCCCACGCGCGAGAACCGGAAGCTCTCTGATGTGCGTCCCAAGTTTCACGACGCGATCGTGAAAGCGATCGACGACATGGAGATCCACCCTCGAGGAGAGAATTGATGCGGTACCTGATTCTGATGACCGCTCTCGTGACGGGAGCTTGCAATGCGCCGAGCGAAAAGTCGCCCTCCGTCGACGCGGATGTCGTCATCGTCGGCGCCGGGATCTCCGGCGTTTCCGCCGCGCTCGAAGCGGCGCGCGGGGGTGCGTCCGTTCTCGTTGTGGATATGTGGTCCATCTTCGGTGGCCATGCGGTCATGTCGCATGGCGGGCTTTGCATCGTGGATACGCCCGTGCAGAAAGCCCAAGGCGTAAGCGACAGCGCCGAGCTTGCTTAGAAAGACTTTCTCACCTGGGGTGAAGACGCGGACGCGGAATGGGTGCGCTACTACACGGAAAATTCTTGGGCTCCTGGTAGATGCCGCCGAACCAGTTCGAGAACGTGGCGTTGGCAACGCCCGGGATTTGCTCGATATCCGCTTCGTAGCTTCCGGGAAGCATTTGGATGATGGAGACCTTGTGCCGCACGACGAGCCTGTCCACCCCGGCGACGTCGATGCCTTGGCTCAACGATTGCCGGATGGCCGCGAGATAGCCGAACAAGATGAAGGCCACGAGGATGGACAGGATGGTGAGGACGGTGCGGATGATCTTGCGTCTGAAATTGGCGACGACGAGCTTCAGGAATTTCATTCGACCCGCTCCGTGCTGAGCTTGCCTTCGTTCAGGTAGAGCGTGCGCGTCGAGCGCATCGCGGCGTGAGGATCGTGCGTCACCATGATAATGGTCTTGTTGTGGTCTTTGTTGAGCGCTTGCAGAAGATCGAGAACCTCGTCCCCCGACTTGCGATCGAGGTCGCCGGTCGGCTCGTCAGCGAGAAGCAGCGTCGGGTCGCTGACGATGCCGCGGGCGATGCCCACGCGCTGCTGCTCACCGCCCGACAACGTCCGCGGGTAATGGGTCTTCCTATGCGAGAGACCCACCACGTCGAGCGCCGCATCGACGTGTTTCTTCCGCTGCGCGCGCGAGAGATGCGTGAGGAGTAAGGGAAGCTCGACGTTGCGCTCGGCGGTCAAGACCGGCAGCAAGTTGTAGAACTGAAACACGAGCCCAACGTGGCGCGCCCGCCAAGCGGCGAGTTTTTGTCGCGAAAGGCGGTCGATGCGCTCACCGCCCACCGTCACCGAGCCGGAAGTGGGCCTATTCAAGCCACCAATCAAATTCAAGAGTGTGCTCTTTCCCGAGCCGGACGGTCCCATGAGCGCCAGAAACTCACCTTCCGGCACCTGCATGTCGAGCTTCTCGAGAACATGGATCTCCTCGGAGCCTCTCTTGAAATATTTGGTTGCTTCGTCGACTTTGACGAGCGTCCCGTTGACATTCACACTCATGAACTCGTTACCTCCACTTGGTCTCCATCCTCGAGATCGGGCGGGCCTTTTACGACAACGCTCTCCCCGCCTTCGATCCCCGCGGTGACGATGGCGTCCTCGCCTTCACTCACACTCAACGTGACGGCGCGCCGTTCGACTTTGTCGCCCGTAAGCACGAACACGACATCCCGACCGTCGTCTTTCCGCAAGGCGTCTTTGGGAATGAGCACGACGCGCCGGCCCACTTGCTCGCCGCGAAAAACCACCTTGACGCCCATATCGGGGAGAATGCGCGATTCGAGCTCTTCGAAGCCGATTCGGACCCGTACTGTCGCCCGGTCGCGATCCGCGGTCGGCACGATCGCGATCACGTGGCACGGGATTTTCCAATCCGGGTAAGCGTCGAGAGCCGCTTCGACTTCTTGGCCCGCACGGGCGCGGTTGATATAGCTCTCGTTGACGTCCACTTCGATCTCGAGCGACGCCATGTCGACGACGGTACCAATCCCTGTGCGCGTGAACCCGCCTCCAGCGCTCACGGGAGAGATCATCTCGCCCGGCTGCGCATCCTTGGTCGTGACGATGCCGCTGAACGGCGCGCGGATCACGGTGTCGTCGAGCTGCTGTTGCCATACGCCGAGCCGGCGCTCCGCAACGGCTTCATCTTCACCCTGGCGTGCGAGCCACGCTTCGAGAGAGCCCGTCTCCGCCTGCACCGCGTCGAGCTGCGCTTGGCTCAAAACCTCGTCCTTCACGAGCGCTTTGGTGCGACCGAGACGCAGCTTCGCCTCCGCGAGCAACGCCTTCGTCTCCGCGAGCACACTCTTTGCGGAAGCGAGCTGCGCTTCCGCGAGGCGCAGACTCCGCTCGACGTTCGAAGCATCGAGGCGCGCGAGAACTTGCCCCTTGCGGACCTCCATGCCTTCGTCGATCAGAACTTCCAGAACTTTAGCCGTGACCTTGGACGAGACGACCGCCATCCGCCGCGCGGTGACATAGCCCGAGGCGTTCAGGACCGTTTGGCCGCCTTCGAGAGAGGTTACACGAGCCACGACCACGACGACCGTTTTGCCCTCGGGCTGCATGAGCCAATAGGTGAGACCGGCAATCACCGCCAGCGGCAGCAAGAGTAAAACCCACATCCAAGATCCGGACGGTGAGTCGCTCACCCCGCTGCGGTCGATCTTCAGATCGTCGAGACTACTCTTCTCTGCCATATCCCCAATTGCCCCACACCTTATAGATATGTCTCGGCTCCGGTCAAGCGGGCGCGTGTGCCGTGCGTACGCAGACTCGAAAGCTGGACAAGTTTACACTATACTTTCACTTGAATCTAGGGCCGGGTTCATCGCCGCGTGGATCTCTGATCATTACGGAGCGCACCCATTGAATGTTGCGGACGAGAGGACACGAGGTCACACGAGTTCCACTTTGTCGATCACGGAGTCGAAAAAATCCGCGGACCAAATCTCTACGGATCGACGGTCCACCAGAGCGGCAAGACCTCTTCGCGCGCGTGCGCGACGTTGAGTTGTCGCACGGCCGCACGCGCGATCTCACGGAAAAGGTCAGGGCTGAGCGCGGTTTCGGAGGTGTGGTCTCCAGACTGACGCATCCTCTGCTCCAAGTGAGCTAGATGCAACTGAGGAGATACCGGCCAACGCGACGACGTCGATGCGCAAATCCTCTTGTAAGTAAGTGCGGACATCTTCCGTTTTTCGCGGATTGAACCGGCGGTGCGTCCAAACCTTATCAGCCAGCGCCTTGGCGGGTGTTGCTATGAGAAAGTGTTGACCGGGTTCCAGTGTTTGCTGATCGATACCGATAGAATACTTGCGACAGGACAGCCTTCGATACGTAAACAATCACAACGGCGTCTCAGAATCGGCGGGATCGAGCCGCAGTGACGGACGTCACGACCTCCACCCTTTCAGGAATGAAACCGTAGTGGCTTAGTGCGTAATCGAGGCTGATGTATGACGGCCCACAGATGAGGTTCGCTAGAAACTCGCGAGCCAGGGCCGCCGTCGCCGGCCGTCGCCAAAAACGTAAAGTCCCTTCTTGACTCGAATGATTTCCCCCGCTTTGAGCATGGCGCGGATCTTGTCCCGTGGTTTGGCGTAGTCCGTTAGACAATCGGTAAGCTGTTGATAATCGAACACGTCCGAATCGACACCTGAGCGCACAATAGCTCGCTGGATTGGCGAGCCGGCGCGAGGAGCCCGCTACAGAATGAACCGCACACCGCGTTGATCGGGTCGTTTTAGACGTTTCCGCGGAGACGTCTGCTGTGGAAAACTCGGTGGCGGTGTGTGGAGAACCTGTGGAAAGCATGCCTCACGTGAGTCACGCAAGAGTGTTCGCTCGCGATAGCCAGCTCACGACCGATCCCCGCCCCCAGTTCGCGCCTCAGTGGTCGCCGGACGGGAAGCAAATAGCCTTCACCGCCAGCGAGAGAGGTAATCGGGAGCTCCGTGTGATCCTTGCCGAAGGGGGCCGATTCGGACGCTCGCATCCCATCCGGCCGAGGAGCTCGGGACGAGTTGGTCGCCAGATGGCAGCAAAATCGCCTTCCTCGCTCGGAGGTCCGGCAACCCCGACATCTGGATTCTCGGGGCCGAGGGTGGCGAACCTCGGCAACTCACTGTGGACACCGCCGACGATATCCTACCCGTCTGGTCACCAGATGGTCTGTCGATCGTGTTCACGTCGACGCGGGGAGGAGGTACCCTCCGTCTCTGGCGGATACCGCGAGCAGGTGGAGATGCCGAACCCTTCAGCGAAGGACCGGGATTCAGGGGACGGCTCTCGCCGGACGGCAAGATGTTTTACTTCACGGCCCCGGGGGCGCGCGCTAGCAACCTCTGGGCCAAGTCACTCCATGACGGCAGTGAATATCCGGTCACCGATTTTGAAGGGCGCCGCGGGAATTTTGCGGGCCTTGACACCGACGGCCAGAATCTTTACTTCACGTGGGGCGAAGCTCTCGGCGACATTTGGGTGATGGACGTCGCCCCCAACTACCACTAGCTACTCACAAAACGCAGATGCACCCGTGGGCATCGCGAGAAAGACAAGCCTATCGCTGATAACGAAGTTCAAGATCGTGCAGGAGGCTATCGAGGCGATGTTCCCGACGAGGTAGTGCAGCCCAAACTGCCCGACATAGATGCTCATGAAGACGACATTTCCAAGAATCGAGAGCGTGCCCGACGACGCGTTGAAGCGCAAAACCCGCTGCCATCTCCCCCGCGCCCCCAAGAGTCCGCGGTCGCCCCACGTCCAGCGTTCGTGCCAGAAGAAGTTATTCAGGATAGCGCACTGCACCGCGATCGCGGTCGCGACAAGATAGTGCAGCTCGAGACGGCCCGCCAATAGCGTAAGCATCGTGAGCTGAACGCTCACCCCGACCCAGCCGACTGCGCTGAACTTGAGCCATCTAAAGAAAACAGGCCGCCATCGCTCTGCCATTAAGGAAGCGGCTCCCGAAGGTAGAGGGTGCGCGTGTTGCGCGCTACGGTCACGAGCAGCGTAACCAAAAGGCCGACGATGGCGCAGGCGCCGCCGACATCGAAGAGCAAATACTCAGTTCCCATCACCACCACGTTTGGGTTGTGTAACAAATAGAGTGTTCCAACCGCGAAAAGGATCCGAAGCTCGGTCGGACCGAGCCGCATGAAGTGGATCCGAAAGGTTCCCACGGCGTAAGCCGCGAGATAGATCTCCGAGGCGACCATCAAGTAGACGACCATGAGCGCCGCCGCAATGGAGAGGCTCATGTTGCCGGATAAGCCGAGGCCGCCGATCAAGAAGAACGCGCCGAACACATCGACGACGTGATCTACATAATAGCCAAATTTGGGCCGCTGTGCGTTACGAACTCGCGCGAGGGTCCCGTCGAGGCTGTCGCCAAACCAGTTCAGAAAGAGACAAACGACCACTCCGACGAGCCAAAGAGGCTGGTCACGCTCAGTGGCGGCCCAAAACGAAAGCCCGGCGCCGAGCATGCTCGATAAGCCCAGTGCCGTCAGGTGATCCGAGTTGACTCGCCGGGGCATTCGGTGGGCGAGCCACACGAGGCACCGTTTTTCGAGGCCAGAGAGAATGCTTCCGAGGTCTCGCGTCATGTCATCCGGGGTTGCCGTCATCGTAGTCGTCGTCGCCATTGCGTGCCTCCTTATCTGCTCTGCCCTCACCAGTGCAAGGGACGTTCCACGCCCGCTATCCACCTAAATACCAGAAAACAAAGGGCATCGACTATTCTCGGATAGCGCCCGGGCTATCCCTTCGGATAGACCAGCATGCGGTTGGATAGAATGGACCGGACGATGCCGAAACCAGCGCTCGTGCTCTGCCGCGGTTGGCGCGGCGTGAGCGCCTTCGCGCGGCGCACGCTCGAAAAGCTTACGGAGAGCGACCCCCTCGCCCTGAGTCGTACCCTCGTCCTGGTCCCGACGGCCGCTGCCGCGCATCTATATAGAAACCAGCTCGAGCGCGACCTCTCGACGAACCGCGACGTGGTGTTTCTTCCCGTCATCACAACGCCGGGCCCCTTGTTCCAAGACCTCGCGGAGCGCAGCCAAGCCAGAGTTCGCCTCGCGGACCCACTTCTTCGAGAGGCCCTTCTCGACGAGGGCTTCCAAAAGGCTGCAGCTTCCGGGAGCCCGCCGCCGTTCAAAGTGCGCGCCGGGCTTGCGCCGCGTGTGCTCCAATTCTATGACGAGCTTCTTCAAAATCGGGCCGAGCTCAAAGACTTCACCAAGCGGGCGCTAGAAGAGCTCGAGGCATCTGACGATCCGGATGACGATCTGGGCGCCGCCAAGATGGCCGCACAGACGCGCTTTCTCGAAGCGTCGCTCGAAGCCTATCGCGAAGCGCTCGAGCGCCTCGAGCGCCTCGAGCTCCACGATCCGCCTTCGGTCCGCCGCGCTCTTTCGAAAGAGCCATTTCCTTACGAGCGCGCCCTCGTCCTCGGCTCGGAGACGCTCACGCCCGCCGACCTCGATTTTCTGACGCAAGCCCGTGGCCTCGAATCACTGAGCGTGGTGGTCGTGGACGAAGTTTCCGCGCTCCCCGCCTCACTCGCGGAGGCCGCACCGGACCTCCACGTGGACGATACGGCGCGCGCGACGCCTCCGAAGCTCTTGAATCCAGCGGTCCACGTTGCGCGCGACCGCGAAGAGTCGCTCGTCGACGCCGTGCGGTTCATGAAAAAACTCGAAGACAAAAAAGACCTGCCGCTTCTCGATCGCATCGCCATCGTCGTGCCGCGACCGCTCCCCTATTTGTACCTCGCCAAGAAAGTTCTTGGCGAAGCCGGCATTCCATTCGAGCTCCAAGACAGCTTTCCGCTCGCCACCGAGCCGTACATGGCCGCGGTGGATCTCGCTATCGAGCTCGTCGCGACCGACGCGCGCCGCGACGAAACACTCGCGCTTTTGCGCAGCCCGTTTTTCATCTTCAAAGACGTCGGCCCAGCCGAGGTCGCCGCGCTCGACGCACTCACGCTGCGCTACCAAGAGCCTGGCGGGCAAGCGCGTTGGCAGAGGCTATTCCAGAAGAAGAGCCGGCCACCCGCCCAACCGAGCCTGCCGGGTATGGAGTCGGGCGATGCGCCGCGACGTGTGCTGCCGCCGCTTGCCGCCATCCTGGAAACGGGAAAAGCGCTCGTGGAGCTAAGGACCGAGTGCCCGCTCGGCGCCAAGATTCGGTGCCTGCGCGATTTTCTAGAGACCCATACCCGCACGCTTCCGGACGAGCGTCACCAAAGAGCCCGAGCCGCCGTCGACATGATCCTCGAACGCTTGGAAGAGGCGGCTTTACATGTTGGCGATCCTCCCATCGACTTCCGCACCTTTCGCGAAAAATTTCGCCGTGCAGTGGAGGCGCACACCTTCGCTTTCCGGACGGGCTCCGGTGGAGTGACGGTGGTCGACGCGCGCTCGGCAGGGTTCGGCGCTTTCGATCTCGTGATTCTGCTCGGTATCAACGAAGGCGAGTGGCCCGCACGCGGGGAGCGCAACATTTTCTTTCCCCAATGGCTCCTGCGCGATTTCGGCTGGCCGTCGGATCGCAAGCTTCTAGCGCGAGAGCGAACTCGGTTCCGAGAGCTTCTCGATTTGGGTCGCGATTATCTCGTGCTCATTCGCCACCAGCTCGAAGACGAGATCCCCACGGTAGCGTCCCCGTTTCTCGAAGAAGTCGAAACGTGGATCGAAGAGAGCCCGCACGAGACCGAGCCGTCAATAAATGACACCATCACTGAGGACGACGACGACGACGTGCGAGAGCTAGTCGTCACGAAGAGCGAAGCACTCCGCCGAGGTCTTCTCCAGCCGTCCTCACCGCTTCCGATCGAGCGCCGTCCCGGAATGGTCGGCGCACCGCTCGCGGTCCCGGACCCCGTATCCCCGACGGCGCTCGAGCTCTACCTCCGTTGCCCCTTCAAATATTTCTCCCGATATCTTCTCGGCCTGGAGGAAGAAGAAAAGGTCGAAGCCATGCTGACGCCGCTCGAGCGCGGGCGCATCTTGCACGACCTCCTGCACGAAGGCTTCAAGGAATGGGACGCGGGCCAGAGCGACCCCCGCCCCATCGAGCCCGAGTCCTATGAGGACGCGCTCGCTCTGTTTCGAGCCATCGCCGTCAGAAAGATCCCGCCCGAGCATCGAAGCGTGGAGCTCCGAAGGCTGTTCGGAGGTCCCGGCGAAGCGGGCGCTCTCGAGTGGTTGTTGCGACGGGAGATGGCGCGCGGCCCGCTCCGACAGCGGCTGCTCGAGCATCCTTTTCAAACCCCGCTGCGCTTGACCGAAGGACCCGGCGGTGAAAAACCTTGGTTCGTGCAAATCAAAGGGCGGGTCGATCGCGCCGACGTGGACGCCGACGGCCGGTTGCACGTCTACGACTACAAGAGCGGCCGCGCGCCGGAAGCATCGGTGACGCTCCAAGTGCCGCTCTACTCGATGTGCCTGTCGCAGGATCTAGGCGCGCCCATCGAAGAATCCGTCTATCTCAGCTTCCGCGACCGCCGGTCGACGGCGCGCGCGGATTACCAAAAAGCGAGTGCTTTTCTCGTCGAGACCTTCGACGGGATCCAGAACGGCCGCTTCCCGCCAAAACCGCACCGGGACACGCTTTGCTACTTCTGCGGATTCGTTGGCGTTTGTCGCAAAGAAATACAGGAGGACGCGTGAAGGGCGACGTCAGCTTCGTCGACCGGCGCGCCCGCGAGCTCGCCTCGGATCCGACCCTGAACGTCGCGCTCGAAGCCTCCGCCGGCACGGGCAAGACCCGCGTGCTCGTGGATCGCTACATCCATCTCATCGAAGGAGGCGCGAGCCCGAGACACGTCCTCGCGATCACGTTCACACGCAAAGCCGCGGGCGAGATGCGCAGCCGAATCATCGAAGAGCTTCAGAAGCGCAAAAAACTCTGGAAAGACGTCCGAACGCGTCTTTTCGAGATCCACATCACGACCATCGACGCGTTTTGTCTCGGGCTCTTGCGCGAATTTCCTCTCGAAGCAGGGCTCGACCCCGACGTCGCGCTCATCGACGAAGTCGACATTCAACGGTTGCTCGAAGAGTCCATCGACCGGACCATGGCGGAAGCGCGCCGGGGCTCGAAAGTCGATCTCCGCTTTCTCATCGCGCGCTTCGAAGAAAGCACTCTCCGGCGAGGCATGCGCGATTTTCTGACGAGCCGTCTTCTGAAAGAGAAGATACTCGCGCGCTACGTGCGCCGTGTCGTCCCAAAATCGGTGAGCCTCACCGCGAGCTTGATGCGCATCTCGAAGAGCCTCGGGAGCGCTTTTCGTGGCGCCGAGGGCGTCGAGCAGTTCTTACGCACGGGGGCTTCGCAAGCACCCGTGATGAAAGCGCTCGGGTTCGCCCTTCGGCGCGTGATCGACGCGGACAAGATCGCCAGCGCCGATGTCGAGGAGATCGCGGGCTATTTCTTGACGCAGGACAAAGAGCCTCGGCGCCGCCTCTCGAAGCTCGTTCCCAAAAACAGCTTCGCACGGACGGAAGACTACGAAACGCACCGCGACCGCGTAGTCGGGCTCGCGCCTTTGGTCGCGCGCGCCTACAAAGCTTGGTTGCGCGAGAAAGACCTCTACGCGATCCGAGAGCTCTTCGAGCTCTACGACACGGCCTCGAAGCGCTTCGCCGAGCTCAAAGCCGCCCGTGCCGGCCTAGATTTCAGCGATGTGCTCACTTACGCGGTCGCTCTGCTCGAGAACCGCGGCGAGTTCGCGCAGAGCCGCTTCCGTCTCGAATCGCGCTACCACCACCTTCTCATCGACGAGTTCCAAGATACGAACGAAGTGCAGTGGCGGCTAGTGAGAGCGCTCATCGAGAGCTGGGGCGAAGGTCAGGGTCTCGTGCAAGACGCTATCTTGTCGGAGCAAGCCGAAGGAGACGGCACCGGCCGGATACGCGAGCCCAGTCTGTTCATCGTGGGCGACCGAAAACAATCCATCTATGGGTGGCGTGACGCCCGCGTGGAAGTCCTGGAGAAAGCTTCGCGCCATCTGCTCAAGATCCGCCACGGGGGGGGACAGCGGCTGACGCTTCGAACGAGCTTCCGCGCAGGCGGCGAGCTCCTGTCTTTTCTGAACGATTTGTTTGACGAGGTGCCCAAAGTTCGGAGCGATCTCGACTGGTCGTTCCAATATAACGAGGGCGACCACTTCCCTGTCGCGGAGCTCGCCGAGCTCGATAGCCCGAAGCGGCCCATAGCGCTTGCCGTCGCGACGGATCTTCCGAGTGTGGCGAGCGCCGTCGCTGGCGAGATCGTGCGCGTACTCACCGAGGAAGGCCGCCGGCCGAAGGACATCGCCATTTTGTTTCGAAGCCGCTCCTCTTACCGCATCTACCAAGAAGCGCTCGTGGCGAGAGGCGTCCCAGCCTACGTTTATCGCGGCCTCGGCTTTTTCGATTCTGCCGAAGTGCGCGATATCAGTGCCCTTGTCCGCTACCTGGCGGAGCCCGGTTCGGAGCTCCGCGCGGCCGAGCTCGCGCGCTCGCGCTTCATCGGGATCTCCGATGACGGCCTGATGCGCGTCGCCGCGGGCCGGAAAGCTTCGATCGCGCGCTGGCTATCAGGGGCGGCGCTCGACACATCGCTTCCGTTCACCGAGGACGATCGCAACGCTGTCCTTCGCGCCAACACATGCGTGCCACGATGGGTCGCGCTCGTCGACCGCATTCCGCCCGCGGATCTTCTCACGCACATTCTCGACGACGCCGACTACGCCGCGTGGTTCGAAGGCGACGAACAGAGCTGGGAGAACCTCAAGAAAGTGTTGGGAATGGTGCGGCGCGCAGAGAACCGCGGCTATCTCACGCTATCTCGCCTCGCGGACTATCTCGCGAGCGCTTCGACGGAGGAGGAATCCCCCGCCGTGCTCGACGCCGTCGACGCGGTGAACCTCATGACGGTGCATGCGGCGAAAGGGCTCGAGTTCGATACGGTCTTTCTCGTCAACATGCATCAGCGAACGCGCCAAGACACGTCGCTGCCACACATCCGCGAGCTTCCCGATGGACGAGTCGAAGTGAGCGCCCTCGCTGCGATGGAGCCCGCCGAAGATCTTCCGAACCGTGTCGAAGAAGAAGAGAAGCGACTCCTATATGTTGGCCTGACGCGCGCGCGTCGCAACTTGGTGCTATCGACGGTTCTCGGCGACGAAGTGCAAACCGACCAGAGCTTCGTACGTCTGCTCCCGAAGAGCTTTCGCGATGCACTGACCCAAGCCCTCGACACTGATACTGATGCCGACGAGCGCGAGATCCCCTGGGGGGCGCACCGCCTCCGCGTGCTGCGGCCGAGCGAGCGGCCGTATCACGAGGAGCGTCCCGAGCGCGCCCGCGAGCTCCGCCTTCAATCCTTGGACGCCTCGGAAGCCACGGCGGTCGTGGGAATCTCCGACGAAGGTATCGGGGCGTATCGGGAGCTGCTCGAGCGAGAGGATGTCGCGGCGCTGTCGGCAACGGGAAGCGTGCACTACGGCGTCCCGTTCTCGATCGTTCACGGACGTCAAATTCGCCGAGGCAGTATCGGCTGCTTGATCGCGGGACGCGATCGGGTGACGGTGCTGGCTCGCTCCGCGCGCGATATCGAGCCGAAGCTGCGCGCGGCCGCCGCCGCCTTTCCGGGGCGAGACGTCGAGGGTTGGGTGATGCGCGAAGGCCGCGAGCACGAGACGGTCCGGCTCCACGAAGGCAAGACGGACTCGCAACTGCCTTTGTTTTAGCCTCTAGGTGGTGTACAAAATGACGGACGCGCCCGAGCAATTTGTTTTTCCTGCCGAGTTTGAGCCGCACGACTCACTCTGGCTTTCCTGGCCGACCTACGAAAACAAGCAAGGGCTTCCCACCGAACCGCTGCTCATGGAAATCGTATCAGCGACCGTAGGCTATGTAGCGATTGATCTGCTGGCGCAGGACGAAGCCGAGATTGTGGACATTCAGCGTCGATTCAAGGAAAAGGGCGTGCCATCGGAGCACGTGCGCTTCCATCCTGTGCCGCATAGAGATATCTGGATGCGTGACATGGGCCCGATTTTTCTACGTGGAAATCGGGGCGGACTCAAGATCGTCGACCACGGGTTCAATATGTGGGGATACGAAGACGAAGCGTCCGACGCTTCGCGGTTGGAAGGTGGCGTCGATCGCCTCATCGCCGAACGTCTCGGTCTCGAGATGGTGAGCTCGTCTTTGATCACCGAGGGCGGAAACCATGAATTCAACGGACGGGGGACGATGCTCGCCGTCAAAGCCGTCGAGCGCCAGCGAAATCCTGACTGGGAGCTCTCGGCGATCGAGGAGGAGCTCGTTCGCACCCACGGTCAGGAGAAACTCATTTGGCTCGAGCAGGGTGTGGCCGAAGACGAGTTGCCCTTTCGCGGGAAGTTGCCAGGGGATGTGTTTGCAGTCAGTACCACCGGCGGGCACATCGATGAGTTTGCCCGTTTCGTCGACGCGAAAACGATTCTCCTCGCGGAGGTGACCGCGAACGAACGTGACCAGGGTCCGATCGCCGCCATCTCCTTCGAGCGCTTGGAAGTCAACCGCAGGATCCTCGCTGGGGCGACGGATCAAGAGGGTGAGCCTTTCCGGATCTTGCGGATGCCGGTCCCGGACTCGATGTTCGAGACGATGAAGGCGGGCGACGGCGTTTTCGACTATCTCCAGCGGTTGACGTATGACGACGGCACCGTCATCCGACCGGACGACACCATACGCGTTGTCGCGGCAACAAGCTATCTGAACTACGTGGTGACGAACGGTCTCGTTCTGATGCCGAGCTATTGGAAGGAAGGGCTTTCGGAAAGCATTCGAGAAAAGGACGAGAGAGCGCGCGAAGTCCTGACCGAGGTGTTCGCGGGACGAAAAATTGTTGCCCTCGATCCGATGCCGGTAAATCTGGGCGGCGGTGGCCCGCACTGCATCACTCAGCAACAGCCCGCAGTGGCCTGAGCTCTTGCTTCCAACTACTTTGTTCTAGGCCGGTTTCAACAGCTGCTGGGAGATGCACCGGAGCTTGAGCTGCAGGATCTCGGTCGCCGCGAGCTCAGGCCGGCCGAGCTCTGCCAAGAGCAACTGTCGCTCTTCCTGAAGCCTGGCCAGCTCGTCTTCCACTGTTTCCAGCTCCGCTTCGAGTCTCTCGTCATCCCCCGCTGCGGACTGGATTCTCTTTTCGGTGGCCGTGCTGACGTGTAGCGGCACGAGATGATCCGGGTTGGCGCATCGAAACTCCCTGCAACGTTGTGCGACGCTCATCGTCAACTGCGTCATCGCTATAATCTGCGCAAGTGGCAGAATCCGGCCATCGTCCAGCTTGACCTCGATGGCTCCCGCCGCTCCCGGACGCAGCCAGGGAATGAAGCACGAGGTCTCGACCTTGCTGCTCTTCTTGAGCCTGCAGGCCACCGGACGCCGGCGCCCTTCGATGGAGACGGCCACACGATCCCCGCGGGTCGCCTCGAAACTGTAACTCGGAAGACAGCTCATACACACCACCTTAGGGCCCGGCGAGGGGGCTCCCGGAAGGCCTCTATCTAGAGCGCCGAATCTGTCCCGTCCCGTCAATCCCTGCGGCCGAGTTTGCTACCATTATTAGTAGGGATTCCACCAACAATTTGAGGCGGTTTTCTGCATCCACCTGAATGCTGAATGCCGAATGCTGGAAAAAATGCCGCTGCTTCGCAAGAACCCGAGAGCGCTCGCTGAAAAGGCCGTCAAATCCGGTGATTTCACGCGGGCGGGTGAGCTCTACGAAGAGCTCGGCGAGCGCTATTTCGCCATCGACTACTACGAGAAAGCCGGCCAGCATGCGAAGTGCGCCGAGCTGGCCCTCGAGTTGGACTGCGAAGAACTTGCGGCGTCCTACTACATGCGGGCGCGCCGGCCGGACCAGGCAGCGGTCCTTTATCGGAAGCTTGGAGAGGACCTCAAGGCTGCGCACGCTTTCCTCGAAGCCGGACATATGGTGGATGCGGCCGCCGCTTTCGTCGACGCTGGTGACGTGCGTCGGGGCGCCGAGCTCTACGAGCAAGAGGGCAAATCGCAACAGGCCGCGGAGCTCCTCGAAGAGATCGGAGATCGCGCGCGCGCGGGCGAGCTCTTTGCGAAAATAGGGCTCTTCCTCAAAGCCGCCGAGTGCTATCAGAAACACGGCGATTTCCTGACGGCCGGCGAGATCTACGAGAAGAGCGGGCGTATCCGCGAGGCTGCCGCCTCCTTTGCGAAGGCCTCTGACTTCACTCGGGCCGCAGCTCTTTACTCGGGTCGCGTCGCGGAGCTCACACGTGACGGCTACCTCCCGCCACAGCGGCGGAGCGAGCTCGACACTGCGGCCCGCGGGGCGGCCCACTTCTTCGAAAAGGCCGGCGAGAAAGACGAAGCCGTCGACGTGCTCGTGCGCGCCGAACGCTACGAACAGGCAGCGGAGCTTTGCGAGCAACTAGAGCGGTTCGCCCGGGCGGCCGAGCTCTATCAAGAAGTGCGGAACAACAAGAAGGCAGCGGAAATGTACGCCCGCGCGGGCGACGACCTGCTTGCGGCGAAGCTCGAAGCCGAGCATCACCTCGATCACGGCAACGACGACGCTGCGGCGGAGTTTCTCATGCGCTCCGGCGACACCATGGCGGCCGCGGAGCTCTTCGATCGAAGTGGACGTTTCGACCGCGCCACCGAATGTTGGGAAGCGCTGGAAGCTTGGCCGCAGGCTGCCGAGGCGGCGGCTCGCGCCGGTCTCGACGACAAAGCCGCTCTCTATTTCGAGCACGCGGGCGAGAGCGCGCGTGCCGCCGAGCTCTATCTCGACCTCGGCATCTTCGACAAAGCCGCGCCTCTTTTCGCGGCAGTCGAACGCTTCTACGAAGCGGCGCAGGCGGCCTCCGAAGCAAATGCTGAACGCGAGATGCTCCAATATCTCCAACAGGTACCGGAAGAAGACGCGAGCTACAACGAAGCCGTTGTCATCCTCGCCCGGGCATTCATCCGTCGCGGCTGGGGCTCGATGGCCGTCGAGCGCCTCGAGGCCGTGCTCGCTGGACAGACAGTCGAAGCGGACAATCTCGCGCTCTGGGATCCGCTCGCCGAAGCTCTCGAAGATATCGGAGAGCTGAAGCGCGCCGAGAAGCTTCTGCGAAAGATCATGTCCGTCTCCTACAACTATGCGGACACGGACCAACGACACAGGCGACTACTCGAGAAAATCGCGGAAGAGAAGCAGCGGGAAAGCTCTTTCAACGGGATGCTCGTCGCGGGGAAGAGCAGCGACGAAGGTGCGGTCGACGGCAACCGTTACAAGCCCGACGAGCTAATCGGCAAAGGCGGGATGGGAGAAGTTTATCGCGCGTTCGATCGCCTCTTGAGCCGTCCCCTCGCCTATAAAGTTCTTTCGTCGAAGCTCGCCCGCGATCCCACCGCGCGCGATCAGCTTCTTCAGGAAGCCCGCGCAGCGGCCGCGCTCAACCATCCGAACATCATCACCATCCACGATCTCGGCATCCAGGATGGGCGCGCTTTCATCTGTATGGCGCTCGTCGAAGGCGAGAGCTATGCGAGCATCCTCAAACGCGAAGAGAGCCTGCCGATCGCGGAAGTCATGCATCTCATCGTCTCCGCTTGCCAAGGTCTCGAGCACGCTCACCATCGCGGCATCGTGCATCGGGACATCAAGCCTTCGAATATCTTGCTGACCAAGGAACATCGCGTCAAGATTCTCGACTTCGGGCTCGCGCAGCCAATCCAGACCGACGACGAGTCGAGCGGCTTCTATGGCGGCACTCCGAAGTACATTGCCCCCGAGCAGGCGCGAGGAGAGGCCACCGACGCGCGCACCGATCTCTATTCCTTCGGCGCGATGCTGTTCGAGCTCATCGCCGGACGAGCTCCGTTCATCGAAGACAATCTCATCCCACATAGACGGGCGCACCAAGCTCGAGATCGCGCACGGCTCGAAGATCGTCGAGAGACGTCGCCTCGCCGGTGCCGCGTCCGGAGACGATGAGCGCGTCTGCAAGACCGCGCTTCACGGCGTCTTCCGCCTCGTCCGTGATGGAGGCGTGAGCGAGACTCCTACCGTGTTTCACGTGAAGGTCCGCCCAGATCGCTACGTCGCTTCCGAGCTCTTTCTTGAGCCGCAGCGTCGCGGCCGCTTGTCCTTCGATGACGCCTTGGTCCGTTGCTGTTGCGCCCACATGTACGTTCACGCGGATGAAGCGCGCGCCGGTGGCGGAGGCAACCGCCAGCGCGCCGCGCGCATCGTTGCGTAGCACGTTGATGCCTAGAGAAAGCTCGGGCACCGCTCTTCGCACCGACATCGCGAGCCGCGTCATGCAGGCAATGGTCATGACTTCCACCGCGCCTTTGTGAAATGGAATATCACCAAAGTTTTCCATCATCGCTCCGTGAAAGCCGACGTCGCGCAGCAAGCACGCTTCTTCCACGAGGCAACTTTCGACCTCGGCAAGCTCGTGGCGATGGTTCGGGGCGCCAGGCAGCGCCGGCAAATGCAGCATGCCGATGAGGTGCTTTGTCGCCATGTGACGAGGATACCGCAATCCGGTGACACCGTTCACCGTATCCCTCTTGATCGCTCTTCCCAGGAGCGATATTTTGTGTGTCATGAAAATGCTCCGTGACGACGACGCCGACCTATCCTTCATTATCGACAAGACAGTAGCCATCATCGGCTACGGCAACCAAGGCAGAGCTCAATCCTTGAACCTCCGCGACAGCGGCATTACTGTCGTGATCGGTGCGATCCGCGACGAGACCGCGCAAGCTGCCGGGAAAGACGGTTTCGAAGTGCTGCCGATCGGAAAGGCGGTTACTCGCGGCGACGCGATCGCCCTTTTGATCCCGGACGAGATCCAGCCGAGCGTGTACGAAGAGCACATCGCGGGAAATCTCGACGCCGGAAAGCTCATCGACTTCGCCCACGGCTACAACATCCATTTCGGCCTCATCACGCCGCCTAAAGATGTAGATGTGGTGATGGTCGCGCCCCGCATGCTCGGCGAGCACGTGCGCGCGAGCTTCGAGCAGGGGCGCGGCGCGCCGGCCTATGTCGCGGTCGCGCGGGATGCGACGGGACGAGCGCGCGACATAGCGCTCGCCATGGCGAAGGGGATCGGCGCCACGCGCGCAGGTGTTCTGGAAACGAGCTTTGCCCACGAGACCGAGCTCGACCTCTTCACCGAGCAAGCGACTTGGCCGATGATCATCCGGGACTTGATTCTGTCCTACGAGACCCTCGTCGAGGCCGGGTTCCCTCCCGAGATGGTGGCGCTCGAGCTTTACGGCTCAGGCGAGGCCTCCGAAGTCTTTCGCCAGATGGCGCGGCGCGGCATCTTCGGGCAGATGCGCTTGCACTCCCAGACGAGCCAATACGGAACGCTCTCGCGCGGCGAACGGATGCTCCCCGAGGAAGACCGCGCACGCTTTCGGGACGCGCTCGACGGGATCCAATCCGGCCGCTTCGCCAAAGAGTGGTCAGAAGAGCAAGAGACGGGCTATCCCAACTTCGAGAAGCTTCGGGCGCGAGCACGCGAGCATGGTCTCAACGAAGCAGAGAAGCTCGCGCTCGACGCTATGAAACGCTCGGGGCTCGCATGAGCGGGAAGCGTCTCGAGAACAAAGTGGCCGTCGTTACCGGCGGGGCGACGGGGATTGGCGAAGCAACGGCGGAGCTCTTCCGCGAGGAAGGCGCGCGCGTGGCTATCGTGGATATCGTGCCCAGTCCCCGCCCCGAAGGCGAGCGCTTGGGCGCCGATCTTTTTGCCCAGGCAGATATCTCGAAAGAGGATGACGTGCGGCGGGCGATGCAGGAGACCGAAGAGAAACTCGGCGGCATCGACATCCTTGTCAATAACGCCGCAGTCTTCGTGCTCAAAGGCCTCGACGCTTCCGTCGAAGAGTGGCACCGATCGCTCGACGTCAACATCATCGGGACGTCGCTCTGTACCCGCTATGCTTCAGAAGCGATGAAAAAGCGCGGAGGCGGCGCGATCGTAAACTTGAGCTCGATCTCGGGATTCATCGCGCAGCCGGAATTTCTCACCTATAGCGCGACCAAAGCCGCCCTCGTCAACATGACGCGCTGCATGGCGCTGGACCTCGCGCCGTACGGCATTCGCGTGAACTGCGTCTGTCCCGGCACCATCCGAACCGCGGCGACCGATCGCCACATGGAGCAGACCGGCGAGACGGAAGAAGCGTTTCTCGCAGAGAACGCGCCGCAGCACTTGCTGAACCGCGTGGGAACGCCGCGCGAAGTCGCCTACGCGATCCTCTTTCTCGCTTCCGACGAAGCGTCTTTCATTACCGCTGCGCCGCTCATGGTGGACGGAGGCTATACGGCCCGATGACGAAACCCATCGAATTTGGCTTCTGTGTTCCGATCTTTGCCAACCCCGGCATGGCCTTTTTCCGAACGCCCTGCTACGAGCGACTCGACTGGCCAACGACAAAGCGCGCGGTCGAGACTTGCGAGCGGCTGGGCTACGACGCGCTTTTCGTCGCCGACCACGGTTTTCTCGGCCGGGAAGGCGCGATTTACGAAGGGTGGACGCTTCTATCTGCGCTCGCGGGAATGACGGAGCGCGTGCGGCTCGCGCCCATCCATCTTTGTGACGCGTTCCGCAACCCCGCTTTGACCGCCAAGATGGTCGCGACTCTCGACATCATCTCCGACGGGCGTTTTATTCTGTTCTACGACTACGGCTGGCGCCGCGCCGAGTTCGACGCTTATGGTCTTGACTTCGGCGAAGATGATGACGAACGCGCCTCGAGAATGGACGAGGGGCTCACAATCATCAAGGGAATGTTGAGCGAGGACCATTTCAGCTTCGACGGGCGTTTCTACAAAGTCAAAGACGCGCTTTGCGCGCCCAAGCCGGTTCAGAGACCGCTCCCTCCGATCTGGATGGGAGAAGCGAACAACCCCGTCATGGTGAAGGCCATCGCCAAGCACGCCGATATGTTCAACTCGATGCCGGCCTCCGTCGAAGGGTTTCAAAAGAAGGTCGCGACCATTTCTTCGGCCTGTGACGCGATAGGGCGAGACATGTCGACCATGGAATTGTCGCTCGAGACGCAGATTCTCGTGTGCCGCACCGACGCTGAGATCGATGCGTGCTTCGAGCGTATAGAGACGCTACGGCCCGCGGAGAGAAGCGACGAGGACATCCTCGCCCAAATGAAGGCGACGAACCCCGCTCTCGAGAATTACAGCTCGCGCGCTGATTTCGAAAAAGAGTTCCTCATCGGAACACCGGATGTGATCGTGGACCGCTTGAAGGGATACACGGAGCTAGGCGTGACACATTTCATGCTCTGGTTCATGGATTTCCCGGCGCTCGACGGCGTTGAGCTCTTCGCGCAAGACGTCATGCCGCATTTCCGGTGAGCTCAACAACGAGACTTTCCTCGAGAGCTCAATCGATGAGCTCCGTCCGGAGCTCCTCTCGCTCGTGTTCGCCAAGCGCGGGCGCAAAGTGCTCGAGCCGATCGAGAATGTCCGAGGTGCCGAAATACTCTTTCGAGCACTTGGTGTGAACGGAGCCCCCGGGCGAAAATCGACCTTCCACTTCATCGTAATAGACGACGTTGACGCGCCAGCTGCCTTTGGAGATCGGCTCGCGGCAGCTACGACAAGTAGACCGTGCGGTTGGCCCGCGCTCGGCCCCGTTCAAACGAGGGAGCCGCCGATGCTCGAGACCCTTTCTGGCGCGTACCTCGAGCTGCTCACGCTCAACGATCTCTTCCTTCGTCTCGCTGGCGGCCTCGAGAAATTGCGCCGGGCGTTTATACGCGCCGCAGAGAAGATGAAACCAGAGCGTCAGCTCTTTCTCGTCGTCGAACGGATTGGGAAGCCGTGCGCCCAGGCGCAGCTCTCCTTTCGCGATGGGTTGGCCGCATCCGCGGCATTTCGCGCGGCCGCTCGCCGCGGGCTCGATCGTGTGCGCCACGGTGCAAGTGTACCCGCACAACTCGCCTCAGGCCACAAGGGAGTTCCTAGGAGCGAGCACGGTGAGAAACGATCACGCCAAAAGTTCGGGCTTCTGCTCGTGCCAGCGCGCCGCGTCCTGATAGGCCTTCGCTACCGCAAGCACCTCCGCCTCCGCGTATAGCCGCCCGAGGAACGTGATGCCGGTGGGGCGGCCTTTTTCGTCGAACCCGTTGGGCACCGACACGGCGGGGTAGCCGCATAAGTTGGCCACCGAGAAATGATCGCGGATCGGGCCGGGTGGCGTTGGCGGAGGAGGCGGCGCGTTCTCGTCGCGCGGGGGGCGCGGCTGCATGTACGGCGCAATGTAGACGTCGAATTTCGAGACGACGTCAGCGAACTGGCGCATGATCATGGCGCGCACCCGCTGGGTTTGGAGGAACTCGACGGCGGGGATCAGTCGGCTTCGGCGGTGTCCCTGTGCCCGCCTTTGGTTCCCGAGCTCGGTCGCCCGGCCGCTTCGAAGAAACGCGTCGAAGAAAGCGCCGGACTCGGCGCCGTTCGCGCTCGTCGCGGCGTCTGTCGGGAACGCTGGCAGCTCGAACGGCTCGAGCGCCAGGCCGAGACCCCGCAGCTCGTCGAGAGCGGCCGCGTCGTTCTGCTTCCAGGTGGCATAGCGGCCCTCTTCCTCGAAAGCGGGGGCCAGGTAGCCGATCGAAAGCGGGCGAATGTCGCGGCGCCCGTCCCAGTTGAACGGTAGATCGATCACGCTGAGATCTTGCTCGTCGGTCTTCGCGATCGCGTGGAATACGACCGCACAATCCTCGGCCGTGCGGCACATCGGCCCGATCCGGTCGCGCGTCCACGAGAGCGTCATCGCGCCGTGCCGGCTCACGCGGCCGAAGGTCGGTCGCAAACCGGTCACCCCGCAGCGCGTCGATGGGCTCAGGATCGACCCACTCGTTTCGGTCCCGATGCCGAAGGCGACCAGGCCGGCCGCGGTCGCGGAGCCCGGACCGGCCGATGATCCGCTCGACCCCATGCTGGGGTCCCACGGGCTATTCGTACGACCTCCGAACCATCGGTCACCACCGGCCAGCTCACCGGTCGCCAGCTTGGCCAGCATCACCGCGCCCGCCTCGCGTAGCAGCCGCACGACGGTGGCTTCGGTCTCGATGACTTGATCCTTGAACGCGTTCGAGCCCCAAGTGGTGGGGTATCCCGGCACCGCGATGATGTCCTTGCAACCCCACGGTATGCCGTGGAGCGGTCCGCGGTAGCCTCCGGTAGCGATCTCGCTGTCCGCCGCGCGCGCTTGCTCGAGTGCGAGCGTGTCGGTGAAGGTCACGACACAGTTGAGGAGTGGATTGTGCCGGTGGAGTCGCTCGAGGTACATCTCCGTCAGCTCGACCGACGTGACTTGTCGGGTTCGCACGAGCTCCGCGAGATGCGTCAACGGCCAGAAAGCGACGTCTTCGAGCTCGGCGGGACGGCGGATGGGCGGCGGGTCGCTCATCCGGAACGGCCGGACTTCGCGGTCGAGACGTGTCCCTGGCACGATCGGGCTGAAGTACATCGGTGGAGCGATGGCGTCGTCGATCTCGATCGCGCGCAGCGCCTCGTAGCGCTCGAGGTTGCGGTTCAGTCCCTCCACCATTTCTTCGCGCTGCTCGTCGGAGAACGTGAGACCGGCTACCGCTAGCGCGTCCTTCAGCATCGCGCTCGTGATGGGCCCGGCCGGCTCCTCCTGTACGCGCGCCCAGAGCACGCCCGGCAGCAACGTCGGAGCCAGACCCGCGCTCGCGAAGTAGGCAACGAATCGGCGCCGTGTCGTATCGAGATCCGGTGTCGTCATGGTCGTCTCCCTTTGCGAATGCGCGTGACTCCACATGAGTCGCGCCATTTTGAACGTTGGGACCGACTGGGTCCACTACTTCGGAGCGGTTCGGCTAGAGCTCGATCTTCTCACGTCGCAAACGCAGCGCGAGGTAGGCAGCGATCGCGATCCCATAGCCGGGCAGCCAGCGATAGTAGAGGTGAAGAGGCATGAAGTAGCAGACCGTCAGCGTGCCGATCCAAACGAACGCCACTCTCCAATCGATGAAAAGGCCGCGGCGCTCCGCATCGTAGCGAGTACCGCCCAGCTTCGGGACGAGCCAGTGCTCGGCGAACACTACCGCGCCCACGGGCATGAGGATGAGCCCATAGACCGCCACGTAATCCAATAGCTTCAAGAACACGGCGGGAAAGCAAGAGAAAACGGTCGTGAGGACGCCGGCGGCAAGCGTTACTTTCCAGCGCGGCCAGTTTGGCGTCACCGTTTGGAGCGCGAGTCCCGCGCGGTAGAGGGTCGGGTTCGCCGTCGTCCAGCCCGCCACGAACACCGCGACCGCGCCGGCAATCCCGATCGCTTCATAGGCCATCAAGCCAGGATTCATCTCGCGGCTCACGGCGGCAACCATGATGCCCGAGCAAATCCAGGCGAGCATGTGTCCCATATACATGCCGATTGCCGAATAGAGGCCGTAGCTCCAGTGTCGCGCGTAGCGAAAGAGCGCCATATCGGAAAGCCCCATATGCATGGCGAGGTTCGCGAACCAGGCAAAAAACGTGATGTGCCAAAACCCGAACTTCTCTTGGCCTTCGCTCGGGACGCCGTTCCAGATCTTCGTGCTCGCGACGTCTAAAAAGCTTCCGAGATCCGACACCCCGAGCTTCGGAAGCGAAGCGGCTGCACCTGCAACGAAGGCGAGAAAGATCCACGGCGCCAAATAGCCGGCGAAACGGCTGAGCTTTTCGAAGCCAAGAATGGCAAAGACCGTGATGACCGCACCGATGGAGAACGTCATCAATACCCACCCGACACTATTGGGGTAGATGTCGGTCAAAGCGGGCGTCGCGATATCGAAAGCAAGCCCGAGCGCCGTCGCCGACACGGCGATCATCGCACCCGCGAGAACGCAGTAAAGGACGGCGTTCGCAATGTTGTAAACCGCCGTGAGCCCAGGCCCGGCGATGCGTCTCAAGTACCAATAAAGCGTGAGCCGCGTGTCGGTGGCGATCGGGGCGCACACGAACGTCCAGGACAGAACAGCCAGCAAGTTCCCGAGCAGAAGACCGAAGACGAGGTCTCTGAGCTCGACGCCGTGAAGAACGAAGAAGGCACCGATCACGAACTCCGTCGCTGCCACGTGCTCGCCCGCGAAGAGTCCCGCGAAGTATCGGCCGGGTTTGAGCTTGTCTAACGAGACCGGCTCACGGTCGTACTCGTAGAGCCCATCCATGTGCGCGATAAAGCGCGCGAGCTTACTGGATGAGGTCATCGAGAAGACGCGCGAGGCGATAGCCCGCGAGCGCAATCTGCTTCGAAGCGATTTCCGAGGCCTCGGCCTCGTAACGCGCCGGCGGCGCCGTATCCCTGCTCAGATATTCGGGATAGGCGCGCGTCATCGCAATCTCGGCGGAGGCCTTCGACCACGCCTCGAAGCCATCGACGGCGATTGCGTCGCGCAGCGATTGCGTTGGATGTAACGCCATCAGCTCCTCCGCCACCCGCGACACCCACGCGGTGGAGCCCTCGCTGTGCCTCTTGCGGTGGGTGCGTTTCAGGATGGTGTCCCAATAGGCGTGAAGGTTCCAGGCCTCCAGGTCGTCGAGCTCAAAGTCGTTACCGCCCCGATCGCCTTCTGGCTCCCGAGCCGTCACCCGTCCGCTCGCATGCAGAGGTTGATGAACATCACCCACGAGATGAAGAAGCCAAGCGACCGCGACCCCGTCCTCGATCCCGCGCCCAAGCACTTCCAGGCGCTCGAGAAGCTCGCCCAGCGTCCCCTTCTCAGGAAGGGGCTCACCGTCGTCACGCCAAAAGTGATTGACGTAGTGCCAGGTCGGCCGGTCGTAAGCTTCTTTGCGAGCTGGCCACGCTTCGTCGCGGACGACATCAGGCCAGTACCCAGCTTGCAGAAACAATTCCCGCGGCGATAGCGCGAGTAGCGCGAGCCCCGCATCCGAAGGCGCGTTCTCCAAAAGCTCGACCGCCGCCGACCGCGTCGCGTCTTCCATTTGCTCCCAAGCCACTGCACACACGAGCAGATGCCCAAACCGATCCCAAGCCGACAACGAGGAAGCGCAGAAGACGCTAAGAAGGAGGAAGCCAATGACCCGCATGGCCGCGAATCATAGCATGACCAAATGGAGCCAGCCGCAAACTACTATTCCTGAATGCTGTCACTAGAGTCGAGACCAATTTCGTCAGCGCGAGGCGATTCGGCGACCTCCTTACCGGTTGGTAGGGCCTGCCGCACTCATTTATCGCTCCAGAAAGATGCCCCCGAGCCACGACCTGCCCTCGATGGGGAGAGTGACCGCCGTTCCCAAGGTCGGCGGCCTCCATCATTATTATACTCGTCTCGCTGCTTGAACTCTCTGCACGTGTCGTGCCGTCAATGCCGCGGCGCTATTGAGCTGCCTCCTCGATGCGCGATAGCCGTAGTGCCAACGGACGCATTCCGGATCCCTTCGCTCGTGACGAGATCGACAGCCCAAGAGTCACGGATCGAGTTTATGGAAGGCACAGGCAATTCTCAGATAATCAGGCGGACGTCGAGACCGTCTACGCTTGCGACAGAGCCCTTTGGAAGTTATACTTTTTGTATATACATCCAGTTGGGGGAAATCATGAGTGACCGAGCAAAACTCTTCAAGAGCGGCGGCAGCCAAGCCGTGCGACTGCCAAAGGACTACCGGTTTGAAGGGCAAGACGAGGTGTTGATTTATCGCAATGGCTCCAGGGTCATCTTAGAACCTGCAAAACGCAAATGGAGTCGCGAGTTCCTGGAGCTAGCTGGTGCAGCCCAGGATTTCCCCTACCCTCCTGAGCCTCCCGAGGTCGAACCTGACGGCAATTTCGACCGATGAAGTACCTTCTCGACAGCAACGTCTGCATCGACTTTCTCACCGGCCGATTCCCGCAGGTCACCGGCAGAATTCTGCCTGGTGCTCGGGAGGCACTTTGCCTCGCACCGCTTCTTGGAGACGCTGCATTTGTGCGGAATCGTCCGTGGTTTCCCTCTTCGCCAGCGCGCTCCAAATACTTCCGACAAGAAGCTGCGGCACCTCCAACAAGTAACGTTCGGTGATGTCATAGCCGGAGGTGAGCTGCATGCCCACGGTCTCCAGATATTTCTCGATCGCGGGCCCAACAGGCTCCGGCTTGGATCGAAGAGCCTGTAAGACGTCTTCGGGAGATTGGCCTTGGAATTGATCGGGCGACACCCCGTCTCGCTCCAGGGTCTTGGTGTTGTTTTTTACATTGAATCGCGAAGATTTCTCATTCGTGATTCACCTCGACCGGCAACCACGTACGAGCAGAAGACGGGAGGCGCAGACGGGGTCAAGGGCGCGTAGCGGCTCGCGTAGCGAGCGAACCCTTGACGCCGGCGAGCACTCCCGTACCCTCATGGAGTGGTGGCCGTTCTTGATATTTCATCGCGGTGGATTACGGATTAAAGTGATAAACAACACTTGGCCAGCTCTGCGAGCTCGCCGGCGCCGATCCCCGCCGAGACGGGAGAAGAACCTTTGAGCAGCTGCAGCACATCGTTGGTCGGAAGTTGTGTCCATTCGCAGGTCTTGCTTATATAGAGACCCGTGACAAAGATGGAGGGGACGGAAAAAATGTGATGGCGGTAGAACATTTCCGCAACGTTGTCACGACAATCGGTCAGGTGCTGGTTCAACTCTTCGTTGCTCATGTCACTGGGAACAACGGCTCCCAGCTCTCGGTTGCGGCGAATGGAATCTGGCTTTACTTCCTCGTCCCAGCGCTTCAAATCCTGGCGCCACAGCTTGGCCTCGACGGCTTTCGGGCCATTTTCAAAGCGTTTTACGAGATCAGGCTGTTCAAAGAAACCGTCCGGCGGCGGTCCGGGGGGAGCGTCTTCCGGCACGAAAGCGAAGGCAAGTTGAAGGTAGGGAAACCCATTGACGAAAGCGTATTTGATGTGGCTCAGGAAAAGCCCATAGCGCTCGGTTCCTTCTTTGAAGCCACGTACCGTAACGTCGTTGAGAAATTCTCTGGAATACAAGGTGATAGGTTTCGAGAAATGCGTGGTATCCAGCTCCCAGGTGCCGGGCCCAGGTGCTTCATAGGTTCTCGTTGTCATCAGTTTCCCCCTCCGACTGCAAAAGCGATTGCTTCGTGAACTGGACGCAGCAATCTCGTTAAACCCGGTCGCATTGGCTGCCGTTAGTTGGACCCAACTTGGCTAACGCAGACGACCCTTTTTTTTTGAATTAGCGTGACTCGAACCTCGAAGAGCGCAGTTTATAACATTTTGCAAACATATTGCTTCGTGCTTCGACACGAACCCTGGAACGACTTCCACTCCGCTCCTCGTTCAAGACTCTCGACATCTCAAAGCATTTCGTCCGAACGAGGCCTTTGAATTGCGTTTGTAGACGCGATCGCAGTCGCCTACCGGCTGATGTCGAACTGCTTCGTGTACTTGACGATCAGCTGCCGGCCCTTCGGGCCTCTCTCGAATCCAGTGCGATCGAAAACGCCCAGATGCTGGATGTCGTTGTACACCACGTACAGGCCGGTGCCGGCGGTGTTCAGCCAGCCGAAGCGGATGTTGCTGCCGACGTCCTCGGTCTCGTTGTTGTATTGGAAAGTAGCCTGGATAAAGATCCGCGGCGTGAACGAGTACGATCCCTTGAACTGTGATTTATCAGGATCATGACCCCACTTGAGGGCGTGTTTTTCAGAAACATTCCCCACCCCTTTTTCAGAGACATGACCCCGGCAAAGGGGTGAGTTTTTCAGAAACATGACCCCACTTTTCGGAGTCATGACCCCACCCCTTTGAGGCCGAGCTCGGCTGTGCGAACTTCTTGGAAACAAGGAGGTCGTATTGGCATACAGGGAGCACGGTATGTGGGAAATTGTGGATGTTCTGAAACGGCACCACCGGGGGGAGAGCCAGCGACGGATAGCAGCGGCCACCGGTCGTGGCCGGAAGACGATCCGCGCGTATATACGAGAGGCGAAGAAACTAGGCTGGTCGAAGGAGGTCCCGCCGGATGAGGCGCTGGCGTCGCGGGTGGCGCAGCGCCGCCAGCCGGGCCCGAGTTCGAGCGAGGCGTCTGCATCGGAAAAGGCGCTGCGCGGGCATCATGATCGCATCCAGCAATGGGTGGAAGGCTGCGAGGGAGAGAGGGTCCTGAAGCTGACCAAGGTCCATGAGCTATTGACCCGCGAGGGAGTCGACGTTTCTTACAGCTCGGTGTATCGCTACGCGGCGGCGCACTTCGGATGGGCTCGGCCCAAGCTGACGCTGCGCCGGGCGGAGGTTTCACCGGGTGAGCTCGCCGAAGTGGATTTTGGTCAACTCGGCAAGATCTACGACCCGGAGCCGGATCGGAATCGATTGGTCTGGGCGTTGCTCGTCACTCTTGGCTTCAGCCGCCACCAGTACGTTCACGTGAGTTTCTCTCAGAAGCTGGACGTCGTCATCGATGGACTGGAAGAGGCGTGGGAGTTTTTTGGCGGTGTGCCTTTGCGGGTCGTCGTCGACAACATGAAGACGGCAGTGGTGAAGTCGGACCGGTATGAGCCTATCTTTCAGCGCACTACGGAGCAGTATGCAGAGCATCGAGGCTTTGTCATCGACCCGGCAGTCGCGCGCCATCCGACGGGCAAGCCGATCGTCGAGAGAGGCGTGCAGTACGTTCGAGAGAGCTTTTTCCGCGGTGAGCAGTGGCTCGACCTGGCTCACGTCCAGCGGGAAGCTCGGCGTTGGTGCATGGAAGTCGCGGGCCGGCGTATTCACGGAACCACCCCCAAACGCCCTCTCGTCGTCTTCGAACAAGTCGAGCTTGCTTGCCTTCGGCCCGTGAAAGGGCCTCGATTCGATACGCCTCAGTGGGCCACCCCGACCGTTCATGACGACCACCACGTGAAGTTCCTCAAGGCCCTGTACTCGGTTCCCACGCACTATGTGGGAAAGCAAGTCACGGTCCGAGGCGACAAAGCGCTCGTACGCATCTACTACAAAAACGAGCTCATCAAAACCCACCCCAGAAAACCAGCCGGAGGAAGAGCGACCGACTACACAGACTATCCCCCAGAGCTCGAGGCCTACGCCAGGCGCGACCCGGAGCGTATGGTGCGCCAAGCCAAGAAACTCGGCAACAACATCGGCCGTTTCATGAGCCTGCTCCTCAGCGGCGTCTTTCCATGGGCCAAGCTCCGACAGGCTCAGAAGCTCATGCGCTTGGCCGACAAGTACGGCCATGCTCGCGTGGAAACCGCTTGCCAGCAAGCGCTGGGCTTCGATCTCATCAATGTGCAAAGGGTGGAGCGCATTCTCAAGAATGCCATTGCGCCGTCGGACGAACCACCACAAACAGGAGAGCTCGTCTCAATGCCCCTGAGATTCCTTCGTCCCAACGAAAGTTTCTCTCATGAACCCAAACGAAAGGAGAATACAGATGGAGATCAAAAACTCACTGAAAACGATTCTGAAGCGGCTCAAGCTCTCGGGGATCCTTGCGACGCTGCCGGAGAGGATCGCCTACGCTCAAAAGACAAAACTGCCGAGTGAAGACCTCCTGGAACTTATCTTGCAGGACGAAGTCGACCGACGCGACCAAGTCAGTCTGCAACGGCGTCTCAAACGCGCCTCCTTTACCGAGGAGCAAATCTTCGAGAATTTCGACTGGGATGCCCCGGTGGGCTTCGATCGCCATCGCGTTCGCGACCTCTTCTCGCTCAGTTTTCTCGAGGCCAAGCAGGACGTTCTCTTCATGGGAAGCGTGGGCGTCGGCAAAACCTTCCTCGCTTCTGCTCTAGGCCATGCAGCCTGCCGGGCCGGATACGACGTGCTCTTCATCCGCGCCGACCAGATGTTCCTCGAGCTCAAGCAGTCTCGTGCCGACTACTCGCACGAAAAGGCGCTCCGACGCTTTCTCGCCCCCGACCTGCTCATCCTCGACGACTTCGCGCTACGTCGGCTCGATACCACACAGTCCAACGACATCTACGAAGTCGTCATCGAGCGCCATCGCCGCTCATCAACGATTCTCACTTCAAATCGACACGTCGACGAGTGGATTCCTTTGTTCGATGACCCGATTCTTGCCCAGAGCGCTCTTGACCGTTTGTCCCACAACGCCTACCAAGTCCAGATCGAAGGCGAAAGCTACAGGAAGGGACAACGTCCCGACCTCTTGGCCTCGAAACTCGAAAGTGTCCACCAACCCTGAAAAGGAGTGAATCTTGCGAATCCAACAACCGAAGCGCGAAAACAAGCCCCACCATCGCCCGACAACAGCCTCCCGTGGACCGGCCCATACCTGCGGTACCTCCCTCGGCGACGACATCCGGGCTGTCTCCGGGAGCCCCGCCGCATCGCGGCCGGCGGGATCTCCAGTCGCCCTACGGGCTCCTTCCGATCCCGCCGAGGTCTCTCTCTCATTCAACGTACTCATGCATGTTCATACAGAGGAGCAACGACAGAGATCTATTACAGATCCGAGGAAGTTGTGGTATTGATTATCGGGTAGGCCTTTGACCCCGGGGGCATGTTTATGAAAAAGGTGGGGTCATGATTCTGAAAAATGACATGAACGCCACCACTGATGTAATGAAGTCTCCCTCTTCCAGATTTACGTCGAAGTAGGCGACGCGTAGCGACGCGACGAACCTGTCCTGATAGCAATAACTCGCTGTCGTGGCGGTTCCGATTCTGCAACCGGAGTAGAAACCACCAGCGTCTATTGTGCCCTGCACCGAGAACGGAGCGCTGAGGTTGCTATTGAACCGGAACCCCCAATCGATGTTTTCGTAGAATCCAGGCGGGATGACGATGCCTTCACTGATCTCGAACGGCTCCTTGAGTCCTTCCCCGGTGAAGTTGATCGACGGCAGCTGGAAGAATGCGCCGTTCGAGAACTCGAAGTGGCTGTCCATATGGACGAAGTAGGTTTCGGTGAAGCCCTCCAGGTCCCAGAACTGCTGCCACACAATATGCGGCCTCATCTCTCTGAACCATTCGACTTCCGGAAAACGGTAGGCGCGCAAGATGACGGCCATGATGTGGCGGTAGTCTCGCCGGGGTAGGAATCCGACCTCGGGATTGAACTCGTCTCCGATCTCGCGATACGTTGCCAACAAGCGCCAGTCGCGGGTATCGTACGAACTAGTGAAATCGAACGCGTATTGCCCGCTATCCACTTGAGGAGTAGAGGTCCCCGCCGCCCAGCCGGTGAAATTGATCGCCTCGCCGATCCCATAAGCACCATCGACCGCGTAGGTGAGGTTGTAGTCGCTGGTGTCGTCGGTATTCACTCGAGACGCGAAGAGTCCACCGACGCGGGTGCGGTTTTCGAACTCCTGGAACAGGCGCACCACGCCGAAGTTGTTGGGCGGCTCGACTCGAACGTCCTCACCGAGCTCGTCGTCGAACACATCGAGATGGTTGGCCTGGATCGCCAAAAAGCCGACCTGCATTCCCGCCATCTTGCCGGTCAGCCGGGCCCCGCCCAGGATCGGGACGGATTCGCCTCCGGACAGGCCGATGCGTCTACTGAAAAACAACTCGGTGGCCTGCGGGGTACCCACTGAAAACGAGCCTGCATTCTCCAGAAAAAACGGGCGCTTCTCGGGAAAGAAAAGGGGGAGTCGGGTGAGATTCACCTGTGCATCATCCACCTCGACCTGCGCGAAGTCGGTGTTGACCGTCAGATCCAACGCCAGGCTCTGCGTCAGCCCCAACTTGGCCTCGCCGCCGATGGTCCCGTCCATCGTCGCTTCAGAGTCGCGCGTATAGTCGCGGGAAACATCACCGAGAACATAGGGTGTTACCGTGAAGACCCTTCGGTTGGGCGCGTCAAACTCGGTGAGGGTGCCCGCGAGAGAGACACGGTACAAATTGAACTGTCGCGGGATGGGCGACCACACCGACTGTTCGTTGCGGAAGCGGATATTGGACCGAAGTTCACGCCCCATGTCTGCGGGCCACCTTGCAAATAGCGCAGCGTCTCGAAAGGGATGTGAAACTCTGCGTACCATCCTTTGTCGTCCACAGACGTCGCGACCTGCCATGCCCCATCCCAATTCAAATTGAAGCCGCTGCCGGAGCCGGCCTGCTGACGCCGTTGTGCGCCTCCTATGAGGCCGCCCCGACCGTCGCGGGTGATTTGACCGTCATATTCGATGCCCGCTGGGGTCGTTCCGAAGACGAAACCGTTCTGCCGGTCCAGGTACGTATCTATCACCATCAGAAAGGCGTCGGTGTCGTCGAGCGACGCGTCGCGACGGGTTTCTCCAACCACGATGGTGGAGGGGTCTTCGACGAACATCCACGCGCCGACGTATAGCGCCGACTCGTCATAGATGATACGGATCTCGGTTCGTTCCGAGACCGGCTCTCCTTCGACGGGCTCACGCTGCACGAAATCGCTCAGGACCGGCGCGTCGTTCCAGGCGGAGTCGTTGAGGCGCCCGTCGATGGTCGGTGGTTCTGTAACCAGCGCGGCCGATCCAACGGGCACGCGGGCTCGGTCGTCGGTCTGTGGAGGGGCCTGAGCTTGGAGGGCCAACGTTGAAAGGGAGAAGATAATGGCCGATATCATAGCGTTCCGCACGGGCCTCGTTGTCAGTTCCAATGATTGAGTCGGAGAAGAAACTCGCCCTCCAGCCGTCCTTCCGGAAATGCCTCGATTCATAATTGCGGTCACCCACCGAGAACACCGAGGCGCCCGGCTGGCAAGCCGCGAGGAGTGAATGATATCCGGATAGATGATCGCCGAGCAACGCAGCCAAACGGGATGCATCGGCGTTCGAACGCGACCGTAATTGTGAATCGGGGTACACGCGGCGCCGTTGACCTATTCCGTGGGCGGCGAGCAGTTCGTCACGGTAGCCGCCGGCAACGTGGTGTTCACCTTCGGGCTGCACTAGCGCTAGTCATCCGTGGGGACCAGACGCTCGAGTTCCTGGAACCAGTTAAGGACGATGTTGATCGGCGGTCCTACTCGCTCGCCCTCACCCGTACGCCGCACCATGACAAACTGCTGACCGTCCGGGGAAATGTCGTAGTTCGGGATCACAGTCAGTACTTCGGCCTCATAGTTGCCCTCAAAGAGGACGGTCGCGGTCCGCGCGGTAAACGTCCTTTCGGTCTCGACCCGCGCGACTAGCATCTGCTCCCCCTTCCGGTAGAACAACTCGCTGCCTTCCGGTGCCCAGACGGGCCCCCCTCCACCCCCGGTCGAGACGATCACCGCGCCGCCCGGGCCTGGATACGGCCGCACGTACACCTCGTTTTGGCCGGATTCATTGGACACGTAGGCAATGAAGCGCCCGTCCGGAGAAAACGTTCCAGCTCGTTCGAAGAACGGGCTAACCAGGAAGGGTGAGGGCGTTTTATCTCCGTCGAGTGAGAGCACCCACAGGTCTTGTCCCGTGTCCGGACTAACCTCGTAGTAGGCGATGGCGCGGGCGTCACTCGACCATGACGTTACGAATTGTCTCCCATCGCGCACAAAAAGCTCCTCTGGAAGACCGCTTCCATCAATAGGCGCCGAGTAAAGGTCTCTTCTACCATCAGTTTCGGACACGGCGAACGCCACCCGGCTGCTATCCGGCGACCAGGTCGGAAGGAGACTGTTGGCCCCGAACGTGAGTCTGGTCCGTGTTCCGCGATCGACCTCCATGACCCAGATGTTGATTTCGACTCGCGGATCTGTGATGCCGCCTTCGGTCTCAGCGACGGCAAAAGCCACGTGGCGGCCGTCGGGCGAGAAGCGAGGGAAAAGGTATTCGGCTGTGATCTCGGCCAGCGGCGTCTCGCGACCGTTCCGGTCAACCAGTACCAGCACGGATTGTGTGGTGGATCCGGTCGTGCCGGAAACATACACCAGCGATCCGTCCCCCGAAAAGCTGAAGTTCACCGCGCCACTGCTCTTGGTGATCACATCCTCCAAAATTGGAACGGGATCGCCGGTGACGGTGAGCGCCTCGAGATCGAATGGGACGGCCCACAACGTACCGTCTAAGCCGTACACGACGTGCCCAGTGGGTGAGTAACGTGGATTACTTCCGTTCGCAACGAGCATCTTCTGTCACCGGTCTCAAGCGAGAGCACGGCGATCTGGTTGCTCTCGGTCGGGCGGTCCGTGACGATGTTGAAGAGGATGGCGTCTCCGCCGGGCAGAAACTCCGGCCAAGTATGGTTTACTTCGTCCCGGTCGGTGTTCACACTCGTCAACTCCTCCGGCTCACCCCCAACCGCCGGGACCCGAAGCAACCCCTTGCTTCTGAAGGTTGAGAACACGATGGTGTCATCAGGCCCCCAGCTCACGCCAAGCAGTGCCCCGGTCGGGGACTGGCAAATCGTCACCGATCGCCCGCCAAGGACGGAGACCTTCTTGAGGTTCTCGCGGTCGCTCCCGCCACTCACCTGGAACCCAACCCACTCCCCGTTCGGTGAGAAGAACGGGCTTTTAGCACGCTCGGTACCGAGGATAGGTGTGGCTACGAGCTGATCGAGGTCGCGGACGTAGAGATGCCGACTTTCGGAAACACCAGTGCTGGTCATATAGACAATGCACGTGCCATCAGGCGAAAGCGCCACGTCCGTCTGAGAACCAGTCAGTCGCAACGATCCTTCCGGTGGCGTCGTGACCACAAACTGTGCGGGAGGGGGTGGTGGTGGCGACGGTTTGAAATTCCACACGGCAACACCGATGAGGGTACCTCCCACTGCCAAGGTGGCGAGCGCCAATGGTATTGCCTGCCGCCAATGCGCTCGCTCGGAAGTTCCCGTTGGCCCTGTTGGTAATGAGCCACGTTCGGCGATCCACGTCAACTCATCCCGCAGGTCATGGGCGGAGTGCCACCGATCCTCGGGGTCCTTCGCCAGACATTTCTTCACGACCCGCTCCAGCATCGGAGGCGTCACCGGCTGGAGGTTCGAGATCGCCGGAGGCTCGGCGTCCAGAATCGCCGCGATCAAGCTCGCCTGGCTCCCGCCTTCGAACGCTTTGTTGCCCGTGACCATCTCGTAGAGCACCTCGCCGAAAGCAAAGATGTCCGTCCGAGCGTCTGCGGTCTTTCCTTCCAACTGCTCCGGCGCCATGTACTGGAGCGTTCCAACGATCGCGTGGTCCTTGGTGATGTTCTTCTGCCGAGTCGGAGCGTCCGACGAGTCAGAAAACGGCTCGCCATCCTTCACTGGTACTGGCTTGGCGAGCCCAAAATCGAGGAGCTTTATCCCAGACTTTGTAAGAATGAGGTTCCCCGGTTTTAGGTCCCGATGGACGATTCCAGCTCGGTGGGCGGTGTCCAGCCCGTCCGTGATCTGAATGCCGTATTCGAGGGCCTTGTCGAGTGGCAGCGCTCCTTTCTTCAGCCTCTCCGCCAGCGTCTCACCCTCGATGTACTCCATGACGAGGTAGTCGGTGCCGTCCTGGTTTCCAACGTCGTAGAGGATGCAGATGTGCGGATGGTTGAGCTTGGAAATCGCCTTGGCCTCACGCTCGAAGCGCTGCTTTCGCTCCGGGCTCAGAGCGAGCTGCTCACGGAGGACTTTGATGGCCACGGTGCGGTCGAGGCGGGTGTCCCTGGCCTTGTAGACCTCGCCCATACCCCCCGCACCGATCGGCGCGAGGATCTCGTAGGGGCCTAGGCGCGTTCCGGCGAGGAGGGCCATCGGGGAAATGTAACGGTCTTGGAGGAGAGAATCAACCGCGCGCGAGGTTTCATCGTCGAGGAGGCGGCGGCGCACCTGCTCGCGGCGATCGAGGACGCGGGTTCGTCATCCATGCCATACCGGCCTGCGCTGAACGGAAAAACTTCGAATAGAATGGCTATGAGCGACATGGGCATGGAGCATCAGGGCAGCGAGAACCAGCAGGACGATCTTTCTCGAGTCCGCCACAGTTTGGCGCACGTCTTGGCTCCGGCGGTCCTGAAGCTCAACCCCGGAACCACCCACGGCTTCGGACCACCCATCCGCCACGGCTTCTATTACGACTTCACACCGGCCAAGCTTCAATTGTGCCCGTTGCCCAAGAGACTGTCAGGGAGGTCGCCGAGATGTCACATTCAGGCCGATTCGGATCCACACTCGTCGCAAGTTTCGCGGCGCTGGCGGTGATGGTGGCCGCGGAGTCCCGCGCCCAGCACAGCAATCCGTATCGCGCCTTCTACGGCTGGGCAAAACTTCCGGAGGGGAGGAATCTGGGGGTGGCGGCGGGGATATACCGGGATCCCGATGGCCAACACAGGTGGCTGATGGACAGGTGTCGTGGGAAAGTAGCTCCGAAAGAGCCAACCCCGCGGGAGCAAGGTATACTAGGAGTGTCATGGCTACCACTACGAGCACCTCGGTCTACTCGCACATCACGAAGAACCCGAAGGTTCGATGTGGAAAGCCCTGCATCGAGGGAACTCGCGTAGCGGTCGAAGACATCGTGTTCTACTTCCACCGTGGTTATCCTGCTGAGAGAATCCAGGAAGAGTTTTCCCAGCTCAATCTGGCTCAAGTCTACGCGGCCCTGTCCTACTATCACGATCGCAAAGACGAGATCGACGCGTCGATTCGAGAAAGCGACGGTACTACGGAAAAGCTCGAGCGTCAGTGGCAAGACTACGTTGACCGCCACGGAGGGCAGCCGCCAGATGAGCCAGCTCCGGAAGACCGCCATATCGCACGACCGGTAGACTGGCCCCGCAAGACTTAGGTGCCTCGTTTTTCCTTGTTCACGGACGCCAACGTCGATGGACGTCTCATCCGAGGGCTTCGCCAACGTGGCTGGAGAATAGAGCGAGCCGTCGATAACTTCCCTCAAGATGAGGACGACGATGTGCTCTTCGAGCACGCCGCTACGGAGAACCTCGTATTCGTAACGAACGACGATGACCTTCTGGCCATAGCAGCGAGCTGGCTCGAGGAAAAACGCTCCTTTCGGATGGTCTACTGGGAGAAAAAGCATCACGACCAGGTGAGCATCGGCACGTTCCTCGACAAGTTCGAGAAGCTCGCTGAAGAAGACGACCCCTTCTGCTATTCCATCCGCTTCCTGAACCCCTGATTGGCCTTCCGGCGCTTCAATTGGTTCGTGTCACGCGGAGGACTGCGCTCGGCGCCTTCGACCGCCGGGATAACCGGGCGCTCCCGCGGCGTTCACGGTGAGTATCCCGTCGTGTTAGGCGTCCATTGGGCGTCAGATTACCGGGCCGGCGCTCTCGGCTAACGCTCAGGAAAATCCGTACGACACGATCGTCGACCTCCGGATGGGCGTGCGTGTGTTCCGTGCCGAATGCGGCCGTTGCCACGGCCGTGACGCCAAAGGCAACGATGAAACCGGGGCCCCCGACTTGACCACCGGCAGCTTCAGCGCCGCGAGCTCTCCCGCCAAACTCTTCGAAGTCATCCGCGACGGCATTCCGGGCACAACGATGATCGGGATCGGCTGGGCGCCGGGCGAGACGATTTGGCAAGTCGTCGCCTATGTCGACTCGCTGAACCTCAACCCGGACGACGTCGATCTGCCGGGGAGCGCAGACCAAGGTCAAGAGCTCTACAACGGCAAGGGGAACTGCACGAGCTGTCATATGGTAGGTGGTAGCGGCGGTCGTCTCGGCCCGGATTTGTCGACGGTCGGGAATCGTCGCGACCCCGACGAGCTCAAGGAAGATCTCATAGAACCGAACGAGACCGTATTGCCGCGTTGGTGGACGATGAAAGTCACGCGCGCAGACGGCTCCGTCGCCGAAGGGCTTCGCATGAACGAAGACACTTTCACGCTCCGCATCATGGACAAAGACGAGAACCTTTGGCATTTCTCGAAGAGCCAGATCCGCTCGAGTGAACGGATCGAGACCTCCACCATGCCAAGCGCTTCAGAAACGCTGAGCGCGAGCGAAGTGGACGACTTGGTCGCCTACCTCTTCTCGTTGCGGAAGGAGAGCTGACGATGAGACACCTCGCATTCGCCTTCGCATTTTTCTCTTGCGCCCAGATAGCCGCGGGTCAAGAGCAAGAGACCTCGCGCGAGAATCAGCCGACGCCGGCACTCGAGCCGGTGACTTGGGAGCGGCTCTTGAACGCCGCGGACGAGCCGGAGAACTGGCTCATGTATTCAGGGACGCTCAACAGCCAGCGCTTCAGCCGTTTGGACCAGGTCGACAAACAAAACGTCTCGAATCTCGAGCTGAAATGGGCCTATCAGATTCCGGAGATCGATCGCGCCGAGACGGTACCGACCGTTGTCGACGGCGTGATGTTCATCACCGAGTCGCCGAGCAACGTTGTTGCGGTCGACGCGAGCACCGGCCGCCCCTATTGGCGTTATAACCACGAGCTCCCGGACGATCTTCGGATTTGCTGCGGCCGGAGTAATCGCGGCGTGGCGATCCTCGGCGAGACGCTGTTCATGAGCACGCTCGACGCGCACATCGTCGCCATCGATGCCCGCAGCGGCAGCTTGAAGTGGAATACGGAGACCGCGGACCACCGAGCACGGATATAGCAAGACGGCGGCGCCCATGGTCGTCAAAGACTTGGTCATCACGGGAATCGCCGGCGGCGAATACGGCATCCGAGGTTTCCTCGATGCGTATCACGCGGAAAGCGGCGAGCGTGCGTGGAGGTTGAACACGATACCGGGGCCCGACCACCCCGACAACCGCACATGGGCCGGCAACTCCTGGCGCACGGGCGGCGCGGCAACGTGGATCACCGGAGCCTACGACCCGGAACTGGACCTCATCTACTGGGGCACGGGCAATCCCGGCCCGGACTGGAACGGCGAAGTACGGATGGGAGACAACCTTTATTCCGACTCCGCGCTGGCGGTCCACGCCGACGGCGGTGAGCTCGAATGGTACTTCCAGTTCACGCCCTGGGACGTGCACGACTGGGACGCCATCCAAGTTCCCATCCTCGCGGATCTCGAGCTCAACGGTGAGACGCGCAAAGTGATGATGTGGCCAACCGCAACGCTTTTTACTACACGCTGGACCGTGAGACCGGAGAGTTCCTCGTCGGCACGCCGTACGCGAAACAGACGTGGGCAGAAGGTCTCGATGAAAAAGGGCGCCCGATCCGCAGGGACGGAAAATTACCGACTCCCGAAGGCAACGTCGTCTCGCCGTCGATCAGAGGCGGCACCAACTGGTGGTCGGCCGCCTACAGCCCACGAACCGAGCTCTATTACGTGAACGCGTATGACGGCGAGCAGGAGTTTTTCATCCGGGAGCAGGAATATCGCGAGGGCGAGCAGTTCACCGGCGGTGGCGCGCAATACGTGAAACCCGGGGACAGTTACAAGAGCGCCATCCGCGCTCTGGACCCGCGGACCGGCGACCTACGCTGGGAGTTCGAGATAAAGCCGCGCTCCACGTCCGGCCTCCTCGCGACCGCGGGTGACTTGGTCTTCGGCGGCACGGTCGACGGCTATTTCTTCGCGCTCGACGCTGCAAACGGAGAGGAGCTGTGGCACATTGCGGTTGGCGCCCGCGTGCACTCCGCGCCGCTGACCTATTCCGTCAACGGCGAGCAGTTCGTGACGGTAGCGGCTGGCAAGGCGCGAGGAGCGAGTAATATCCAGATCTATGAACGACGAGCAACGCAGCCAAGCGATGCATCGGCGTCCTAAAATGTGAAGTTATTCTTTCGCGGGCCGTTAGTTTGCAGCCGGATCGAGCGCCCCGCAGGCAAGTTGAGCTACGCGCAAAACATCTCGACGACGGGTCGGGCGCTTCTCGCAACGTCGCCCTGATATGATATTGACAGGATCGAGGTCATGATTGATCGAACGCCCGAAACGTACGCCTACGCGCGCGCTCCTCGACCCGAGGAGCCTGACGTGCCCCTCGCGGAGGCCTACCTGACGGCGGTGGCACGGCTGGAGGCTCTCCCGCGAAACCAGAGCGGTGAAGACAAAACTTGGGTCGAGAAAGCGATCGGCAACTGGGATCGCCACTACCAACAAGCGGTTCGCGTGCGCTGAGACGAGATGGACCCCTTCCTCCAGCTCATGAGCACACTTTCGCGTGAGCCAGCACGATATGTGCTCGTCGGCGTCGCTGGCGTGAACTACTACGCGATATCGGGAGCGACTCTATTCACGACGAAGGACCGCGACCTTTTTCTTCCGCCGGACCCGGAGAACTTACTAACCGTTTGGCAGACAATGGAAGCTCAGGGCCTGCGGCTCTGGGCAGGCGCCGAGCCGCTGGGGAAGCCACTCGACCGTTTTTTAGCTGATCGCGTCGTCGAACGAAAGGCACTGACCAAGGCGACGGACGACGAAGGTCTGGAAGTCGATCTCACGTTCGTGATGGCGGGATTCGAGTTCGATCAAGTGTGGAAGGAGCGACGTGTGTTCCGTGTCGAAGACGTCGAGATTCCGGTGGCGCGGCTCACGCACATCATTACGTCCAAGGCCAAAGCAAATCGTCCGAAAGATCGTCTTTTCTTGGAGACACACGCCGAAGCGCTCAAGGATTTGAGGGACGACTAATGGCGATCGGGATGCGGCACGTTTCGGCGATGTCGTCGGGTGAGTCGATACGCTCGAAGATGTCGACTTCTAACGGCTTGCCGATCTGAGAGTCGCCGAGCAACGATCCCGACGATTCATCCGATCTCTTCATCTCTGCGTCGGCCCAGGCTAAGAGTTTGTACATGACGGTTGCCATTTCCTCGTCGAACGCTTCTTTGCTTTTGGGGTAGTCGTAAACGTAGTGCAGCACGAAGTACCAATCGTTTCCGTCCTTCTCGACACGGTTGGTAGCCAAGAAATCTCCATCGGTCTGGATAAACAGCACCGATTTGAGCTCCCCGTCGAGCATCACGTGCTCCGTGATCGTGAAGGGTTCCTTTCCTGGGGCTTCAATTACCGGGACCCGGATAAAGCCAAACGGAACGGACTCGTCGGTGACGGTAGTTGAAGTGATGACTTCGACAAAGTGCTCGGGCTCGCGGGCCTTGAGCTTTAGGGACTTCCAAATCGCTTCCGCCCGCCGGTCCGAGCAGTAGGGGAGCTCGGCGCGAAAGCTGTGGCGAACCGCGCCCGGCGTCAATGGACCCGCGTCAATCAATCCCCGAGTCTCGACGAAACTCAGCGGGTCGGCTGCTCTACGGGCGGCGTCGCGCACCTGCGCAAAGATAGAGACCGTCTTTTCTTGGTGCGGCTCGGGTGCTTGGGAGGCAAGAGTCAAAGAGCTCAACGCCGCCACGTAGGCTGCGAGGCTCGTCCTAACGAAGAGTCGGTGCATCGAAGAATTCCTTTTTTCTGTCTGGGTAGCTTTCTACCGATAGAAACGCTGACTCGGCGCGAGTGCGTGCGAAACGCTCCCACTGCCCTGCTCTTGACACGACGGTGCGAGCAAGCCGGCGCGGATCCGTGCGCCGGAATGCGCGACACCCTCACAATCATAATTGAAAGCCGATATGAGCAGAAACGACCCGATCATGCGGGAATGCCCACGGCGGCTTTCAAGAAAGGGAGCGGACGCCCTGGCGCACGTTTCTAACCTGTCCCTCGTCAAGACTCGTGCTGCCTTGAAATCAAGGGCTTACGCCCTTCTCGCACCGCTTGAGTTCCCGGGCGAAGAAGGTCAAAACTCCGCCGCTGTTGTTTATCACTTTAATCCGTAATCCACCGCGATGAAATATCAAGAACGGCCACCACTCCATGAGGGTACGGGAGTGCTCGACGGCGTCAAGGGTTCGCTCGCTACGCGAGCCGCTACGCGCCCTTGACCCCGTCTGCGCCTCCCGTCTTCTGCTCGTACGTGGTTGCCGGTCGAGGTGAATCACGAATGAGAAATCTTCGCGATTCAATGTAAAAAACAACAGCGCCGGAACCAACGGCGCCATCCGAACTACACCAAGCCGGAGCTGTTGGCCGAAGCGCCGAACCAGGTTTGGTCGTGGGATATCACGAAGCTTCGTGGCCCCGTCAAGTGGACCTACTACTACCTCTACGTCATCCTCGACATCTTCTCCCGCTACGTGGTTGGCTGGATGCTGGCTCACCGAGAAAGTGCCGCGCTCGCCCAACGCCTCATCGCCGAGAGCTGTCGCAAGCAGGACATTGAACCCGACCAGCTCACCCTTCACGCGGACCGTGGCAGCTCGATGAGGAGCAAGCCCGTGGGTCTGCTCCTGGCTGACCTCGGAGTTACCAAGACCCACTCCAGGCCTTACGTCTCGAACGACAATCCCTACTCCGAGTCTCAGTTCAAGACGATGAAGTACTGTCCTCAGTTTCCGAGCCGCTTTGGTTCCGCCGAAGACGGCCGGCTATTCTGCTGCGGTTTCTTCGACTACTACAATTTCCACCACCGGCACTCGGGAATCGGCCTTATGACACCGGCCGACGTTCACTATGGTCGAGCCGAACAGCTCACCACCGCTCGGCGCCAGATCCTTCTCGAAGCTCAACAGGCTCATCCCGAACGCTTCGTTCGCGGAACGCCGCAACCGCCCGTTTTGCCTCCGCAGGCCTGGATCAACCCGCCGCTGGAAAAAACGACCCTCCACGATGCCGCACAAGCCCCTCTCGCGGCGGCGTCCATACCTGGGGTACCCCCTTTTTCTGCTTCACGCAACGAGATCTTGATCGATGTTGACGTCGATCGCGCCGACCTCACGAGTCTCCCCACCATAATCGAGGCTCACTAGAGTCAAGCCCATTCTTAGTTGAAACTCTCCACGGCTCATAAATTAGGCGGCCTTCTTCTTCGACACCGTTGATGTCTTCGTCTCGACCTTCAGTTCCCGCTTGAGAGCTTCGCGAAGCTTCGGAAGATGGCGGTAGCCGATCACCCTCCTCAAGCGGGGTTCGATGTCCACGAGGGCTGTCGCCAGCCACCGCTGGCGTTGGCTGGAGTTCTTCCAGTGGTCGACCTTCGCGCAGCGTTCCTCGACGAGAGCATTGACGGATTCAAGGCAGTTCGTCGTCTTGAACGAACGGCCCAGCGCCCCGTACACGCCGAGACGATGCAATGTGAGCGTCTCCTCGATTCCTTCCTCCAAGCTCCCAGCTGCGGATTGGTTCCGCTCCTCCAATTCATCGTGCAGTTGATCGAGGGCCGCGAGGGCCTCTTTATATTCCGGCCTGTTGTAGGCCGACTGCAACCGCTTGCGCAACGACGCCTGCTCGCCCTTGGACAGATAGCTCACGACGTTTTCACGTTTGTGCCACTGGCACCGTTGTATCAGGACCCGCTTTCGGAACGCCTTCTTTACGGCCGCTTTCAGACCCTTGCCGCCATCGATGATCACCAGTAGACCCTGGGAGCTGTCGAGTCCCCGCGCGAGCAGTGAACGCAGGAACGGCGTCAACACCTTCTCGTTCTCCGTGTCCGTCTCCACGAAGCCCAAAAAGCGTTTTTCCCCGGAAAGTGTGATGCCCAGCGCGATGACCATCATTGCGTCGGCGAATGATTTCCCGTCCAGGAACAGCGCCACCACATCTTCGCCGGACAGATCCCGTTCCTGCATCTCCCGAAGTTTCGCTGCGCTCGCTTGTACGAAACCTCGGGACACCGTCGAGCTCGACAGCCCGATAGCGCCCGGTATCGCTTCCGCTGCAGCCTCGTAGTTGCGACACGAGATTCCGTAGAGCACTCGTTTCAGCAGCAGATCATTCACCTCTCCGCCGTCGTTCAGTGCTTCGTAGGAGCGAAGCGGTATCTCTACTCCCTCTTGGCTCCGAACCCGTGGCACACGGATCGGTACCCGCTGGCCGGCAAGCCCTACCGTGCCAGGGTTGGTTCCGTGGCGGCGGCCACGCTCCAGTTCGTCCTTACGAGCGTATCGCTCTCCCGCCAACTCCTTCACTTCGTCGTCGAGCAGCTCGTGAACGTGCATCAACCCAAGCGGGATTAACGAACGGATCATCTCTATTTTGACGTCCACCTCGAGCTCCCCGTACTCCTCGCGCGCCATTACCTCGGGCTCACCCAAACGACGTGACTTCTTGTGTTTCTTGGCTGTACGTAGCAGACTTCCCATCTCGGCTCCTTTCTCTTGCGGCTTGATGTTGTTTTTGCCAACGTCATCAAACCACGGGGTTGGGAGCCGTTTCAATTTCCAACTAAGAATGGCACACTCTCGCTCACTAAATGCAGCTCGCGAGTGTCCCAAAGTTTGTTGACATGTTCCGAATCGACACAGCTGAGAAATACAACGATCCGGGGAAATTTACTACGCTCATTGGCTATGAATGGACCTCGCTAGTAAGCGGTAACAACATGCACAGGAATGTCATCTTCAGGGACAATGGTGACAGGGTCTCACAAGTTGTGCCCATGGTGACCCAGCCACCTTCTTGGCAGTAGCGACCCACTTGATTTATACGAGTGGCTTGAAAACTACGAGGCCAAGACTGGCAGCACCGCGCTAGCGATCGCTCACAACGGAAACCTGTCCAATGGGATCATGTTCCCGGTGGATGCTCAGTATACGGGTCGCAAAATTGACGCGAATTACGTTGAAAAACGAGGAAAATGGGAACCGCTCTATGAAATTGCACAGACTAAAGGGGATGGTGAAGCCCACCCATTGCTATCACCAAATGATGAATTTGCCGATTACGAAACCTGGGATGCTGGCAACCTTGACCTGAGCGCCGCAAAAACCGATGACATGCTTGCTGTTGTTTTTTATATTGAATCGCGAAGATTTCTCATTCGTGATTCACCTCGACCGGCAACCACGTACGAGCAGAAGACGGGAGGCACAGAGGGGACGGGGTCAAGGGCGCGTAGCGGCTCGCGTAGCGAGCGAACCCTTGACGCCGTCGAGCACTCCCGTACCCTCATGGAGTGGTGGCCGTTCTTGATATTTCATCGCGGTGGATTACGGATTAAAGTGATAAACAACACTTGCTCACGAATATGCGCGGGAAGCCCTTAAAATCGGCATGCAACTCGAAACCAAATTGGGCACCAACCCATATAAAATCGGTTTTATCGGTTCGACGGACGCCCATAATTCCCTGTCTGCAATCGAGGAAGATAACTTCTTCGGGAAAACTCCAAACACCGAACCATCGTTGACTCGGATGCACCATCCATTTTCCAAAACAGACCAGGGTGTGTTTGAAGGTTACGAACTCTCAGCATCGGGTCGTGCCGCCGTCTGGTCCCAGGAGAACACTCGCGAATCGATCTTTGATGCCATGGCCCGCAAGGAAGTATACGCAACAACCGGGCCGCGGATATTGGTCCGGTTTTTCGGAGGATGGGAATTCACCGATGACGATCTCAACAGTCGCCAGCCAGCATTCCGGGGCTACGAAAAAGGTGTGCCTATGGGCGCTGACTTGCGAACAGCCAACGGCACCGGATCACCGAATTTTATGGTTTATGCCTTACGTGATCCAATCGGCGCCAATCTCGATCGTATCCAGATCGTTAAAGGCTGGAAGGACGCACGGGGCGAGACTCATGAAAAGGTATACGATGTAGCCTGGTCAGGTGAAAGGGAGATCGGCAGCGATGGCAAACTACCCGCAGTGGGCAATACGGTCGACATCGCGGCAGCGAACTGGCGCAATACCATTGGAGCGTCCGAACTTACCGCCGTGTGGACAGACCCCGATTTTGATGCCTCGTTAAACGCATTTTACTATGCCCGGGTTCTTGAAATTCCAACCCCGCGCTGGGTGGTTTACGACGCCTTCCGCTATGGCATAGAAATCCCTGAGGAGGCTGAAACTATTGCCCAGGAACGCGCCTACACCAGCCCTATTTGGTACTCACCAGAGTCATGAGAAAATTGACGAAATTTGGAAAAATTCGGAATGACCTGGATGAGAGACTGAGATTACAAGGTTATCAATAACTGCAAATTTCTGGCAATTTGGCGGCTGTTTAGCATATCTTCAAGCTCCGCGGTCCGCCTCCATGTATTTTCGAGGCCGTCCGAACCTCAGTCTACGTCCAGCCCACGGAATTCGACACGGCCGAGCTGTCGACGATCGCCCACGAGCAAAGAAGGGATGCTTACCACCGAATGGCGCAACCACCGGCCACGTCGGTGACTACGGCTGTGATAAGCCAGTGGCGAGGATGTCAAGGAATTAGTTGAAACCATCATAAGCGACTCGTGGTCATTTCCAGCTCTACGCCCCTGACCTTACGCGGCCTCAGGCATCTCGTCCTCTCGTTGGATCGCATCGATGGCCGCAACCACTACGTCGATGGATGCGTGCCCCTTGACTCGTCTGAACTGTTGTTCGCAGTGCAGCAGCACAGCGGCGAGCCATCGCTGGCGCATTTTGCTGTTACGGTAGCGTTTGATGTTGCGCTCGCAACTACGAACCATGGAGAACATACTCTCTATAGGATTCGTCGAGTGCAGGCTCTGGCGCAGTAGAGCGGGGACCTTCAACTTGTGGAGCATCAGCACCTCCTCGAGTGCCTCGAGGAGTGAGTCTGCCGCCGACTCGTTGATGTCGCGAAGCCAGCGCTCGAACTCCTGCAACATCTTCTTCGCGTCCTTGTAGCTGTTCTGCTCCAAGGCAGTCGCGAAGAGGTGGTGTGCCTGCTTGCGGTAGCGTTTGGGCAGGTGGCGCTGGATGTTGCGGTCTTTGTGCAAAGTACACCGCTGGTGGATGAGCTTCTTACCGTATCGGTCTTTGAGCGCCTTGATGATCCCCCCGCCACCATCGGTTACCCAGAGGATCCGTTTGGAGAGCTTTAACCCCCGTCGCTCCAACTCTTCCAGCAATTCCTCGCAGATCTCGTGGTTCTCCGTCGCCCCTTCCCAGAAGCCCAGGGGGAGCTTTTTCCCTTCACGGTCCACGCCGAGCGCGACCACGAACGCCTGACCGCCGCGGTGGACCGTGTCTAGGTACATCGCGAAGAGCGGAAACTCTTCGAGACTGCGCTCCTGGAACTGCTTCAGCTGCTTCGCCGTCGCCTCGACCAGATGGCGGGACACCGAGCTCGGCGTCACACCGAAAGCCTTGCCTGCCGCCGTCACCGTCTCTTCGTACTTGCGAGCAGACATTCCCCGAAGCACCTCCGACAGGAGTTCCTCCGAAAAGCCCCCGCGATTCTTGAGCTGCTCGTAGGTTCTCAGCCCGACCTCACCCTCCGGGCCCCGCAATCGAGGGTGCTCGACAGGGAGCTTCTGGTCACCGACATAGATCGACCCACGTTGACTCGCCCATTTGCGAAGCCCGGACGACGTAGGATGGTAGTCTGGCCCAGATCTCTCTTCGCGCTCCATGTACATGAGCGTCTCAGCTACCAGGCGTCCGACATCGAGCATCGCGGCGTCCAGCGCTCGCTTGCCCTCCAGCATCACATGCACAACTTGATCCGCCCACCACTCTTGCTCCTGCGTCGCCCTCAGCATCTGTGTTGCATTCTTTCTCTTCTTCGTATCTGCTCTCACCGGGTGGCTCCTTTCTTTTTGATCGCCAGCTTTGACACCGACGATCTTGAAGGGAGTCACTCACCGATTTCAACTAGATTCAGGATATCCTCGTGGCGGAGGCTATAGAGAGCAGGCGGCTCGAGAGTGTGGCAAGCGGGGGCGAGGCCCATAGTGCCTTTCGATCGGCGAAGACCATGCCATCGAGGGCGCGATCCCAGGAGGAGGCGTCAATCGAAGTGTCATCAGGCAGTTGAGCCCACGACTCCGCCGTGTCGTAAGCGGGAGCTTTCGCCGAAATTCCGAGCTCCGAGACACTTGCGCTCGTCACGGCGAGTGTCAATGTGGGTTGACGCCTCAGTGTCTAGACCGACGGTGTGTCGAGAATGCAGATATCGCGAAACAGGACGAAGAATGGCAGGACCGTCACGACGGCCGGAACGAAATGCGGCTCGAGAATCATCACGAATATGACGCGCACGCGAAAACGCGAGAAAGAATTTGCCGCGCAGGTGGCGATCGGGTGGCGATCGCGATGGTGGTATGCGACACGATCGCGGCACGGGCCCGGACGACCGGCCTCCTCCTGGCCAGTAGCTCCGGGCTCCCGACGCGCGCGCACCGTGTTGCGGGGTCCCGATGCTCGAACCCGCCGAGCCTGGCAGGCGGGTCGTGGCCCGGGCGTGGCTCTGATCGGAGTTCCTCGTCAGCTCGATCGCCTGCGCCCAGGGGGAGCCAGAGGGCCTCACCGGATTCTCGAGCCGAGACCCCCGGCAAGCGATACACTGGTGCTGATACAGATGTCGAGCCTTGGTGAAACTACCTGGCCGTGGAGGACCGGCTGATGACGGCACGCGAGACCGCCGCCATCGACACTGAGTTGGGAGCAGCCGATGCAACCAAGAACCCACGCTCGGTCAAGCGGCAAGGGATCCTTCGCGGCGCTGTTGGGTTCATGGTTCCGTTCATCACGGGCCTCCCTTTCGTCGTACAGGGAGTGATTCCGGTCACCTGGGGAGAGTGGCTGTTTGCCCTGTCAGCGGTGCTCGCAGTGTGGAGCCTCCTGTGGTGCATCCTTTCCCTGGGCTGGGACACGCGACTGCGTTTCGATCCTCATTTCCTGCTCGTGCCGGCGGCCGCTTCCGCAACCCTCATGTGGCTGTTCGTCTACCTGTTCCCCGAGGTACGGTTGGTGGTCCTGCAGGGCTGGTGAGGTGGACCCCATTCTCTGGACCAAAATGGGGGGTATCTAAGGTGGAGCCTGCCGAGTTGAACACGTCGTGGTCATAGTCGTGATGTTGTTTCCCGAAGGCTCCTAGAAGGGAGCGTTCGGGAACACAGTTTATGGCAGATTGAAAATCTGTGGACAGTTTGTTTTTCGCTGTAGCCATCATTGTGTCTAGCGGCAATTATTATTTCTCTTCAGCAACAAGTTAGAATTCCCGGGTACCTACCGGTCTTGCTCCGTCGGGGCCCCGGATCGAAGCCGCCCTTTCGCTGGTCCACCTGAATAGTGCAAAAATCGGGGTACCTGGGGTATGGGCCAAGCCGCGAGAGGGTCTCCTGCGGCGATTCTCGCATTCGTTTTGTGGACTCGTGGCAAGGTTCATTCCTTTTCCCGGTTTTCTACCGCCGTGGCCTCTTTGGCCTTGTTCTGCTTCGATTGCCCCAGTCGGTAACTGCCGACGTTGAGCTCCAGGATGATGCTGTGATGTACAAATCGGTCGATGGCCAATCATCTTCAAGCAACCTCGCCAAGCAGTCCATCGTAGAAGCTCGCGGGCGTTTGATAGCCTAACGCTTTGTGCGGGCGCTCGTCATTGAAGAAATCGAAGTAGCAAGCGATGCCCGCGCGAGCCATTTGCACGGTGTCGTAGGCGTACAGGTAGACCTCCTCGTACTTCAGCGAGCGCCAGAGCCGCTCCACGAAGATGTTGTCGATACAGCGACCTTTGCCATCCATGCTGATCTTGATCTCAAGAGCAAGCAATACACTGGTGAACTCCTCCGAGGTGAACTGAGAGCCCTGGTCCGTGTTGAATATCTCTGGGCAACCGTAGCGTGCCACAGCTTCGTTCAGAGCCTCCACGCAGAAGGTCGTCTCCAACGTGTTGGACAAGCGCCAGGCGAGCACCCGCCGCGAATACCAATCGATGACCGCCACCAGGTATACGAAGCCTCGCGCCATCGGGATGTATGTGATGTCGGCGGCCCACACCTGATTGATCCGAGAAACCGTCAGATTCCTCAGTAGATAAGGGTATACGGCGTGTTCCGGCGCTGGCTTGCTTGTGTTCGGCTTGGGCGCAGTGCTCTCGAGCCCCATCAACCGCATAAGACGCTGCACGCGCTTGCGGTTGACGGCCGACCCCTCCGCTTTGAGTGTCTGTGTCATCATGCGGCTGCCGAAAAATGGATGCTTCAGATGTAGCTCGTCCATCCGACGCATCAATGCGAGTTGCTCGCCATCCGGCTCGACAGGTTCGTAGTATAGGCTCGACCGATTCACGCCGAGCAACTCGCACTGCCAGCGCATCGACAGCGGAGCGTTGGGTTCGACCAACTCCCGCCGGGGCGTCATCGCAATCGACCGAGCCCGTGTGATAAAAAATCGCGCTCCATCGTCAGCTCCCCGATTTTCTGAAGCAGTTCGGCCTCGCGCATCGAGGCATCGCCTCCGCCCACCTCTTCGGTCTCGAAAGCACGCGTGACGTTCTCCAAAAGCTGCCGCTTCCATTTGTAGATCTGGTTCGCGTGAACCTTGTGCCGGCGGGATAGTTCCGCCACTGTCTCCTGCTCGCGTAGTACCGCCAAGGCAACTTTCGCCTTGAAAACAGGGCTGTGCTTCGTACGATTTTTCTTCACTTTTCTCTGCTCCTTTTTTTATTGAGCAGGCTTGTTTTACCACCTTAATCCCTGGTCTAAAAAATGGGGTCCACTTCATGGTTCGTCGTGCTTCTGTTCGGCGCGGGTTTGGCTTCGCTCAAGCAGGTCCTGGTACTCAGCACCTTCATGGTGAGCGGCTACCTCGCCACGCTCGGGGTCCTCGCGTCCCGCGGTGAGTCGATCTCGTGGCATTTCGAGATAGCCATGGTCCTCCTCCCCTTCAGCCTCTTCGTCACCTTCTGCGGCACAGTGCTTGAGCGCCTGCGTCGCGAGAGGGTGGAGATGAAAGCGCTCCGGAAGCAGCTCTCTCGTCTCGCCCTCACCGACCGACTCACGGACCTGCCGAATCGTCGGCACTTCGACGAGTACCTGCACCGCCATTCCGCCCTCTGCCGGCGGTCGGGCGCCACCTATTCCGTGGGACTGATCGACGTCGACCACTTCAAGGAGATCAACGACAGTCTGGGCCACGACGTCGGCGACCGCGTGCTGGTCCAGCTGGCAGAGATCGTCCGCAGCCATCTCCGGCAGAGCGATCTCCCGGCCCGCCTGGGTGGCGACGAGTTCGCGGTCCTGATGGCCGCGACGAACGCGGCGGAGGCGGGCGTAGTCCTCAGCCGGGTCCTGCATGCGGTTGCCAGCCATCGGTTCTCAGCCAGCCGTCTTCGCCCTGGTCAGGTGACGGTCAGCATAGGCGTGACGGAGAGTAACGGAAAAGAGGCTCCCGACGACGTCGTGCGACGGGCTGACACTGAGCTCTACGCTGCCAAACGCAACGGCCGGAACCGCGTGGCGGTGTCCGCCCAGTGGGCATCTCCCGGAGGCCAGGGCGACGACCCGGCACTCAGTTAACTAGGACTAGTCAACAGAGTCGTCAGTCGTCGAGGATTTGCTCGGCGGAATGGCCCATGCTGCGCAGGTAGTCACGAAGACTTCGCCCGGGCTCGTCGGTGAACGTTTCGTCCAGCGTGTGGAGCTCGAGGACCCGATCGAGCCGAAAGTTGCGAAAGTCGTTTCTGAGCTCGCACCACGCGGTAAGCGTCCAGCTTCGCCCCCAGAAAAACGCGCCCAACGGAAGGATCGTGCGGTAGGATTCCTTTTCATCCTCCCTCTGGTATCGAAGCTTCAGCTTGCGCTTTTCCGTCAAGGCCGCGCGCACGGTGTCGAGCGCGTGAGCACGTATTTCGGCTCCGTACGTGCGCGGCGCGTAGAGGGCAGGGCGGCGCGTGCCGACTTTTAGGCGCGGCGGCAGCACCGCTTCGACTTTCGAGATGACGGAGCGCGCAGGGCCCACGAGAGATTTGTCGCCAAAGGCGCCCACGAGCCGAGCACCCAGAACGAGGGCTTCCAGTTCCTCGGCGTCGAACATGAGCGGAGGAAGATCGTAGTCCCGGCGTATCGTGTAGCCGACCCCGGCTTCGCCCGCGATGGGTGTTCCCGCGACGATGAGATCTCGGACGTCCCGGTAGATCGTGCGCTCGGAAACGGAAAGCTGCTCCGCGAGCCAGGAGGCGGTGACGGCCCGCCTCCGGCCGCGAAGCAACTGAATGACCTTGAAGAGTCGATCGGCGCGTCTCACAACACCGGCTATGGTACGGCAGAAGCACCGATCGAAACAGGCTCGCTACGCACTCTCCTCGACGAGACCTATGGCGTTGCCTTCGACATCCGTAAAAGTCCCGATAACCGGGCCGTCCGGCATAACGGTGCGCGGCGTCAGAACCTTACCTCCAAGCTTCTCGGCTTGTTCGAGCGACGCGTCCACGGACTCCGTCGACACATAGAAGGTGACTTTGGGCCAGGGCTGGTCACCGAGCTGCCCGACGCCACCAGGAATGCCCTGGCCGTTCACGGCTTCGACCATGCCGTACTTCATCGGGTTTGAAGCATCGATCTTCCACCCGAAAAGCTTGCTGTAGAACGACTGCAAGCGTTCACCGTTCTCGCCCATAATCTCGAACCAAACAACTGGATGCTGCATTAGATGTCTCCTTGTCATCAAACGCGGCGCGCTCATCGCGCCGTGTCGAACTCGAAGGACAGCATGCACCAAGGCTCCTGACAGCCTTGTGTCAGGAGAGTCCGACGTCCGGCACGTTTGCTGACACCGTTATGTCAGGAGGCCCTGAGATCTATTCGCCGCTACACGCGACCGTGGCGGGCGCGCTTCCACCACACAAGATATTCTCCGTGCGGCCGCTCACGACTTGCGCGCAAGCGTTGTTGAGCGCGGTCTGAATGGCTTCTTCGCGCGTCGGCCCGCGCGCGGTGCGGCACGCTTGGCGACCTTTGAAATCGATGCACACCTCGCAGCTGAGCTTGGAGGTCGCTATCGAAGATGTGACGATATAGGCCATAACTCCAAGCACTAGAAGCACGATCACGATTTTCACGGACTTGGACATCGCGTTAGGGCCTCATCTCATCAGGCTCGCCAGATGGGACGCGTCAGGCAAGTCGGCCCACCCGAGCCGTTCGCGCTGATTTCCGAAGCTTCATAAGTCAGCACTTCGAAGCCCTCTTTCTCGAGACGCGCATTCGTTTTCTCGTTCTTCGCAATCGTGAGAAGCTTTTTGTCACCGAGCGCGAGAACGTTGCAGGCAAGCGAGTCACGCTCGTGGTCTTCGATCTCGATGAGCGTAAATCCCCTCGCCTCGAGAAGCTGGACGGTGGGAACCGATAGCCAGCGCAAATCAACGATCGCGGCGCGCTCAGCCAGAATGCTGATGAGCGACATCAGATGCAGGCAGGCGTCGGGCCCGGGACCATACGGGAGCGCCGACGCAATCACTTCGACATCGTGAGGCGCGAGCAGTTGCCGCACTTGGTCGATGCCTTCGGCGTTCGTCCGATAGCCTTCGCCGATCAAGACCGTGCTCTCGTCGAGCCACAGGATGTCACCGGCCTCGGTGAGCCCGGGAGGCTCGATCGTACCGAGCACGGGGATCGATTGCGCCTCGAAGAACCGCCGATGCAGATCGGGCTCGCCGCGGCGCGTCCGCTTACCCATGTGCATGAGGATCATGCCGTGGTTCGTTGGAAAGGAGGCGTCGTGCGCATAGACCGCGTCGAGCGACACGCCGGCGCCGCCGGGAAGCCTCGAGACTTCAGCACCGACTTTGTCGAGAGCGGCGACCAAACCCGCGTGCTGCGATTGGGCTTCGTCGAGCCGTGGCGCGTGGAAATAACCGAGCTCACGCCAGCCCGCGCCTTCAGCCCAGCCTGCAGTCAGAGGCTCACAAACCAAAACGCGCTGCAGCGTTCCGGACATCGAGTGCCCGCCATAGGATTTCACGCCGGCCATTCTAGCAAAAGCTCACGCCGCGTCCAGAAAAGCCACGCTCTCGGTGAGCTTGAACGACTCCCCTTTCACCATCGGACCGGTCGTCTCGAAAATCTTTTGGACTTTGGGGTCGGTCATGAGCGCTTTCCATTTCCGCTCGTAGTCCTGAAGGTCGCGAAACCTCCAGATCTCCGTGAATTCCCCGGCGACTCCGACGAGGGTCTTGAAAATCCCGACAGCTTCGAAGCCATGCGCTTGGATGACGGGATAGAACTCTTTGGCGTAGAAGGTCTCGAACCGCTCGACGTCCTGCGCCTCCAGATGAAACGTAACGTGCAGATAGACCATAGGCCGCTATTGTAGCTGCGGGGGCCGGGCGGCCGTAGGATCTAGCCGGCTTTACGTTTTGAGGCTCGAGCGCGTTTGCCCTTTTTGATGAGCTCGGTCAGAAAACTCTGGAACCGGAAGATATCGACACCTTCGACGTGAATGATCTCGACGCCGTTCTCGAAACCGCCATCCACTTCGTCGACACGCACGATGCGCGCTGTTCCGTTCCACGTCTTGCGCTGGCCTGGAAAAAGAAGCTGGAGCTGCACGATGACACCCACTGGGAGATGCCGACGCGAGCGGAAGCGGACGCCGCCTTCGCTCACGTCGGACGTCGTGAAGCGAATAGGTGTTTTGTCGAGCACAACGAGCTTGCCGCCGACCTCAGCGGTGAAGCGCTCGAACTCACGCCGCTCCTCGGAGAAAGACTCCACCCGATTCTTTCCGAACGCTTTTGCCCGGTACAGCGCGGCATCGGCCCGCGCGATGAGATCATCCGCGCTCCTCGCATCCGTCGGCACCGTGGCCACACCGATGCTCACCGTGACTTTGCCGAGGGGCTGCTTCGAGCCGCCGGTGAAACGCGCCCGCGCGACGCGCGCTCTCATCTTCTCGGCGGCGGTTAGGGCTCCGTTTTTGGGCGTTGTCGGCAAGATGATGGCGAACTCTTCGCCGCCGTAGCGGCAGACCAAATCAACGTCGCGCACGCATTTGCCGAGAACAGTGGCGAGCTTCTTGAGCGCGGCGTTTCCCACTAGGTGGCCATTCTGATCGTTGAAGTTCTTGAAATCATCGACGTCGATCATCAGAAGGGACATCCCGCGGCCGTAGCGTCGCACACGGTTGATCTCTTGTTCGATGCGGTTCTGGAAGTAGCGGAAGTTATAAGCGCCGGTGAGCTCGTCGTGAATGGCCGAGTCTTCGGCCTGCTGCAAAAACTTGATCTCCACGACGGTCGGGTTGCGAAGCTGCCTCTGTACGCGGAGAAAGTAGTGAATCACGACGACCCGCAAGTCGAGCTCCGTGCCCGTCTTGCGGTCGAGATCTTCCCAAACGGCCAACAGTTTCTTCCAATGTGCCATGGCTCGGCGCGTGTTGAAGTCGATATGCACGAGCACGTAGAACAACACCCTATAGGTTTCAGCGCCATATTTTGATTCGAGCTCGGCGGCCCGTCGCCCCCAGGCGCGACGTGTGCAAAGACGCTCGAGGGACGCGATGACTCTCTTGGAAAGTTCTGAGTTTTCGGTTGACAGCTTGGGCATGGGATTGATGGTGGAGAATTCGGGTTGTCAGGGTTCCTGAACAGGATAGCAAAAAACGCGACAATTGGGTGGCTCATTGGGGTGCTACTGAGGTAGAGTGCCCGCCTCAGGAGGGCATGTCATGAGAAACACGTTGTGGGTACTTCTCGTATGCGGGCCTTTGGCTTTCGCTTGCGCGACCGAGGAACCAGTCACCCCCGATGGTAGTAAAGCCTTCGTCGGAGCAACGCTTTTCGATGGTACGGGCTCGGACCCCATCTCGAACGCCGTCATCGTCGTCCGCGCCGGGCGTATCGTGGCTGCGGGCGCGGCCGACGCGGTCGAGATCCCCGCGGGGGCGGAGCGCGTCAGCATCGCCGGCAAGACGATCGTCCCTGGGCTCATCAATACACACGGCCATGTCAGCGGCGTTCTCGGCCTCGAGGATGGGCATTACAACGAAGAGAACCTGCTTCGCCAGCTCGGCCTTTACGCGCGTTACGGCGTCACCGCTGTGAACTCGCTAGGAGGCGACAGCGAAGAAGCGACCCGTCTCCGGGACGCCGAAAATTCGAGCCTCGATCGCGCGCGCATTACGATTGCCGGCGCGGTCGTGACCGGCGAGAGTGTGTCAGAAGTCCAAGCCGCCGTGGAGGCAAACGCGGCCATGGGCGTCGACTTCATCAAGATTCGCGTCGACGACAATCTCGGCTCGAGCACGAAGATGCCCCCCGAGCTCTACACCGCCGTCATCGAGGCCGCCCACGCGAAGGGGCTCAAAGTCGCTTCGCACCTTTTCTACCTCGAGGATGCCAAAGGCCTTCTCGAGGCTGGGACCGATTTCGTCGCTCACAGCATTCGTGACGTCGACGTCGACGACGAAGTCATCTCGATGATGAAAGACAAGAACGTCTGCTACTGCCCGACCTTGACGCGCGAAGTTTCGACTTATGCCTATGAGGACGTCCCTGATTTCTTCGAAGACCCGTTCTTTCTCACGGATGCCGATCCTGCCGTGCTCGATCAGCTCAAAGATCCGGAACGCATGCAAGGTGTAAAGGATAGTCCAGCCCCCGGCGCTTACAAGAAGGCGCTCGAGATCGCGATGGCGAACCTCAAGAAAGTCGCGGATGGCGGCGCCACGATCGTGTTCGGGACCGACACGGGTCCTGCCGGCCGTTTCCAAGGCTACTTCGAGCATATGGAGCTCGACATGATGGCCGAGGCCGGGTTGACGCCGAAACAAATTCTCATGTCAGCGACGGGCGACGCGGCGCAGTGTTTGGGCTTCACCGATATCGGTACGCTCGAAGCCGGCAACTGGGCCGACTTTATCGTGCTCGACGACGATCCGCTGGCCGATATCAAGAACTTGCGCAGCATCGATTCCGTATGGATCGCGGGCAACCGCGTTCCGAACGATACATAGCTTCATTGAAACGGACGAGCCCGGCTCGTCCGTTACGGCTGCCTTTTCTACTGTCTTCGATCCAACTTGAAGCAGGCGAGCGTTCGTTCGTTGCGGACGTATAGGTGACCCTTTGCTAGGGCCGGATAGGCACGGATGACGCCCGGCAGAAGCTCGGCCCGTCCGAGGACGCGGAACGACTCGGGGCTCGCTTCCGCAACTACGAGCTCGCCCGACTCGCGCACGATGACGAGACGATCGCCGCTCAGCGTAACCGTCCCCGCCATGAACCGCTCGACGCTCCAATGGACTTTTCCGGATTTCAGATCGATGGCGCGAAAAGCTTGACCGTATTCCTGACGGCCATGAAAGCCGTAGAGGACCCCATCGCGATGGACCGCGGTCGCATAGTGGTTCGAGAGCGCGTCGTCGGAAGACCAGAGCTCTTCGAGACCTTCGTTGCTCATCCTCAAAACAGTCGCGCCGGTGCCGTAGCTAGCAGAAATGAAAATGATGTCATCGATGACGAGCGGCGTCGCCCCGTTTACTGACGCGTTCGAGCGCGAGCGCCAGCGCTTCTCGTAACGAACGACACCGGAGTCGAGCTCGAGCAACACGAGACCGCTCCTGGTGAAGAACACGCCGTCCGAGCCAGCGCGCGTCGGCGACGAGTAGCTCACTTCGTCATCCGTGGCCTGCCACAAAACCTTTCCCGTCGCGGTGTCGAACGCCACGATCCCCGCGCCGTCGCGGCTCCCTACGTTGTGGAGCAGCTTGTCCTCCACGACGAGAGAGGACGACGCGGCGCCGAACCAGCCTTTGCGCACGCCGAAACGCGCACGCGTATCGACACTCCAAATTTTCTCGCCCGTCTCGAAATCGAGCGCGTGAAGCACGCCCTGCGCACCGAAAGTGAACACTCTGCCGCCGGCAACGGTGGGCGTTGCCCGCGGTCCTTCGTCGAAACCGAAGTCGTCGCGATAGGCGGTGGCGTAGTCGTAAGACCAAAGAAGCCCGCCTGTTCCCGCGTCGACAGCATCGACGCGCTCCCGGTTGTCTACGCGGTGAAAGAGGATGAGTCTGCCACCTTTGACCACAGGCGCACTGAAACCCTGGCCTACATCTATTTTCCACACGAGCTCGGGTGCGGCTTCCGAAACCAGCCCGCCAGTGTAGACGCCGTCCCGGCTCGGGCCCAAGTGTTGAGGCCAATCCTGAGAAGCGGCAAACAGTGAAAGCAGCCAAACAACGCTCGAGAGCATCGGCCTATTCTACTGCGAGCAGGCTCGTTTCCTGGCTCAGGGAGGTGCTTATTTCTTCGAGGGGTCTCGCGGCCTGGCGGAACTTCGTCTTTCTTACGGTTGCGGCAATGAGCTCGTCGCGCAGGCCGACTTCCTTGCGCGCCTTTGTGAGCTCTTTAGACAGGGCCTCGAGCCTTGCCTTCAGCTCGGCGAGCTCCCGGGAGGCGTCTTCGGAGCGATGCCCGGAAACGGCGAGCTTGTGCTCGAGCTCTTTGCGTAAGGCCGCGTCGGAGGTTTCGTGCTCGCGCCGCATCATCTCGAGCTTGGCTCTCCACTTTCGCTCTTGGTCCGCCGCGGCGGTCTTGGCTTTCCCGCTCAAGGTCTTCGAGATGCTCGAGCTTTGCCGTCCAAGTTTTTTCCGCCCGTTTCGCGTCGTGCGCGTGGCGCGAATCGAGCTCCGAGATTTCCCTTTCGTGACGCTCTTGCATAGCGTTATGGATACTTGCCGCGTGTCGCGTGAAGCGAGATTCTTGCTTCTCGCGCGCAAGGGCAGCGCTGAGTCGTTTCACCTTGGCGGAAGATTCGCGCTCGACCTTGTCGATCTTCTCGAGCTTCTCGATCAACGCGATCTTGGACTGCCTCTCCTCTTCGTGCTCGGACATTCTCCGCTCGATTGTCTGCTCGAGCTTCCGACGTTCGGTCTGATATTTGTTTTGGTTCTCCGCAAGCTGAGCACGAATATCGTCCAAAGCACTACGCGCTTCGTCGCGTTCCGCCTCGAGCTCTGCGCGATGCTTGGCGCTCACTTGTTCGAGCTCGCGCGCCTTCTGCGCTAATGCGCTTTCATGGGCGGCATCGTTATCCGCGAGCTCGGTGCGTCGCCGCTCCTCGAGTGCCGTGACCTCTTCCTCGTGCTTCTTCTGAACCTCGTCCGCCGTGACCTGCAAGCGACCGCGCTCGAGCTCGAATGCCTTCGTCTGGGCTTCCTCGGACTCGCGAGAGAGCTCGGCGAGCGCCTTCTCGTGCTCGCGCCGTGCATCCGCAAGCTCTTCACCGTGCCTGGCGCTCATCTGGTCTAGATCACGATCCTTCTGCGCTAATACGCTCTCGTGCGCCGCGTCACCTTCTCTGAGCTCGGCACGTTGGCGCTCATCGAGAGCCGCAACCTCCTCTTCGTGCCTTTTCTGAACCTCGTCTGCCTCATCCTGGAGGCGGGCACGCTCGAGCTCGAGCGCCTTCGTCCGGGCTTCGTTGGACTTGCTGGAGAGCTCGGCGAGAGCGGTCATTTTGTCTTGCTCGGCGAGCTCGAGATTCTTGGTCTGGGTCTCGCGCAGACTCGAAAGCTCGTTCTCGTATCTCTCTTGCGTCTTTTGACTGTCCCGTCTCTCGACCTCCAGGTTCTTCCGCGCTCTTTGGACCTTGACGGTGAGCTCCTCGAGCACCTGTTCTTTCGATTCAAGGGTGGAAGCAAGTTTGTCTTCCAGCTCCGCGCGCTCGGCATCGTGCTTCTCTTCAAGCGATGAAGTTTTCTCGTCATAGCAGCTGCTCGCAAGCTTCGAGCTCGGCCGTGCTCTCCTCCGACACCCGCTTCAGATTGTCTCGCAGCTCCGTCTCGGCGCGCTCCATAGCAGCGAGGTCGAACGGAGGGTGGACAGCTCTTTCTCGTGCGCGTCCTGCGCGTCGGCGAGCGACCGTTTCCACTCGTCAACCACTTGGTCAGACTGTGCCGCGTGCTTTTTCTCGAGCTCCGACGGCGCCGTGGCTCGTTCCTCCAGGAGTTTTTTCTCGCGCTCTTCAAGGGCCCGTTTGTTTTCCGTGCGTTGTTCCGTGAGCTGTGTTTCGAGCTCTTGACGCGTCGAGGCCGCCTGTTGGCGTTCTTCGGAAAGAGTGTTCTCGAATTTGATGGTCTCTTGCTCGTGGCGTTCCTGCGCTCCCTCGGCTCGGTCGTTCAAACGCTCGAGCCTCTCGTGAAGCTCTTCGATCTGCCCCTCGAGCTTCGCAGCCTCGCCACGCTCCCGCTCGGCCGTTACCAGACGCGCCGTGATCTCCTCGATTTCTTGCTCGTGCTTCCCACGGACTTTCGCCGATTCCTCGTTTAGCTGTTCGAGCTCCGCCCGCGCGCTCGCTAGCGCCTCCTTCGATTCCGTAGCCTCGTTGCGATCTTTCTCGACAGCCTTTTCGGAGGACGCGAAGCGCTCCGTGAGCTCCTTGATCTCCTGCTCATGCTGGCCACGGACCTTGTCCGATTCCTCTTTCAGCCGGTCGAGCTCCGCGCGCGAGCTTGCAAGCTCGTCTTTCGATTCCGTGGCCTCGTTGCGTTCTTTCTCGACATCTTTTTCGGAGGACGCGAGACGCTCCGTGATCTCCTCGATCTCCTGCTCGTGTTCGCCGCGGACCTTCTCCAATTCCTCTTTCAGCCGGTCGAGCTCCGCGCGCGAGCTTGCAAGCTCGTCTTTCGATTCCGTGGCCTCGTTGCGTTCTTTCTCGACATCTCCTTCGGAGGACGCGAGACGCTCCGTGAGCTCCTCAATCTCCTGCTCGTGTTCGCCGCGGACCTTCTCCGATTCCTCCTTCAGCCGGTCGAGCTCCGCGCGCGAGCTTGCAAGCTCGTCTTTCGATTCCGTGGCCCCGTTGCGTTCTTTCTCGACATCTCCTTCGGAGGACGCGAGACGCTCCGTGAGCTCCTCGACTCGTCGAAATCGACGAGCGCCTCCTCCTCGAGCTCGATTTCCATTTCGAGACTCGCATCGTCGATCACAACGGCTTCTACCGGGATCTGGCGGAACATCGAGCTATCGTCATCATCCACGAGGAGGTCGGTGTCGTCCGCGAGCTCGATTTCACTCAACGCGGGCGGCGCTTCGGACTCTTGCGGGGCGGCCCGATTAGCCTGACTACGCTCGTCGTCCACGGGATGGGAGCGGACGTTCGAGCTCGCGACCGATCGCCTGGTAGGAGAATCAGAGAGGTCGCTTATGGACCAGGAGGGAACGCCGAGGCTCTCGGACCGAACGGTGGTCGCGTCATCGAGAGCTGAGTCGAGATCCTCTGTACGAACTTCTGAGTCTGCAGGATCGTCCTTCATCGACCACGACGGCACCCCGATATCCTCTGTGGTGCGGGGCTCGGTCGGCTCGGGCGTCACGTCCGGTTCGAGCTGAATGAGCGACATGGCTTCTTGGTCGAGGCTTTCGATCGGAGCGGGTTTCGGCGAGGAGGTGGCTTTCTTCAAAAGCTGTGGCTCGCCCGACTCGTCCGAGCCTTCGATGAGCCCGTGGAGGAAACTCGAAACGGCTTTCCAACCGGGGTTCAGCCATCCCATAAGTGAAGTCGTGCTCGGCTCTTCGTACCCGATGGGGGGTGCGTCAAACGGCTCCGCCGAGGTAAGAGGAACCTCTTCGGACGCCCTTGGCTGCTGAGGCGGTGCGGCGGGCTCAGTCCGAGGAACTTCCCTGGGAGCAATCTTCTGCCGGATTTCGGAGAGCACGAACGTGCCCGTCTCCTCCTGAACGCGATAGAGGCGATCGAGGACGTCACCCTCTGTGCCGGCAACCTCCAGAATACCACCGCAAAAAAGCCCGTAGCAGGCGCGAAGGGCAACGCCCTCTTGACCACCCACCGCTTCGACAATCTTCCGAAGCGATGCCCCGTCACCGACTGATTTCAAGACCTGCTTTTCGACCGGGCGCAATTGTTCGATATCGAGCGAGAACGGAGCTTGGTTGACAATCTTGACCTCGGTATCGAGCGCGGGCAGGCCAATCGTGACGAGGCCTTTGCTCGACATACGGCGGACGCCTTCGATGAGGATGCGATAGCTCGAGAGACTAACCATCATCTCGACCGGGATATTGCTCGGACGCTCGTCGAAGCTGTACATGCCCTTCTTGAAGGAAAACAGCGACAGCACGATGCGATTGACCTGGAGCGCCACGTTGCACCCTAACTCCTCGTCGGAGATGATTCCAGCGTCGACGAGCGCCTGGCCGAACTTGCTCTTATTGCTGCGCATCAACATGCTGGCCAGGGCGAACTGGTGCCGCGAGATGCGCCCAGCCTCGATCATGCTCTCGCCGAACCGGTCAGCTTTCAGACTACTAGACGCGAAGACGATGAAGCCGCGGTCGAAATAGATCGTCTTGATCGCCGAGGGACCGGTTACCTGAAGGTCGCCACTGCGCTGCTCTTCAACGAGGCGCCGGAACACCTCCGCCAATGGCGTATGGGCAAGAGAGCCGATGAAACCTGCTGATGCACGAGTCTCCCCGCCGCTCGTCGGCGTTGCGGTTGTCATTTCAAGCCTTGTTGTCGTGTGTACTAGTAATGATACGAGACGGAACGAAGATTTAGAAATCCGAGGCCGAGACTACCAGCCGGCAGTCCGGCGGTCACGGCGTCTTTTGACACGAGGGAGGAATGGCTCAATGGCATCCAATCGGCGGCGATCCAGACGCCCTGGTTTGAACGACTAAATAGCGAAGAAGAGCGTTTCGCACTCGCACCAGGGGACCTCTTGCTCATCTACTCGGACGGCGTCACCGAGGCGATGAACGGTGAAGGAGATTTCTTTGGCGACGCGCGCTTGCTGAATCTCGCGCCGCAGATTAGAGCGCTTAGGGTGGCGGAAGCCGGCGAGCTTGTTCTCGCCGAAGTTGCATTCTTCGTGGACGACGAACGCCAGAGCGATGATCTTTCTTTGGCTATTCTGAAGCGGCGCCGCTAGTCAAGTCTACTTCACATAGACCGTCTTGATGTTGACGAATTCCCGGATGCCGAAATCGGCGAGCTCACGTCCGTATCCGGATTCCTTAATCCCGCCGAAAGGGAGGCGCGGATCAGACTTGACGAAGCTGTTCACGAAGCAAGCGGCCTGCGTGAAGGCGCTTCGTGGCGATCTCTTCGCCTCGTTGGATATCTGCGGTGAAGACTGCTGCACCGAGGCCGAAGACGGTGTCGTTGGCGACCCGGATGGCGTCCTCCTCGTCCTCTACGGAATGATGGCCGCCACCGGACCGAAGAGCTCCTCATCGTAGGCGGGCATGCCCTTTCGAACGTCGCTCAACACCGTGGGAGGGTAGAACGCTCCGGGACTGTCCGGAACCTCTCCTCCAAGCAGCAGGCGAGCGCCCTTTTCCATACTCGCCTTCACTTGTTCGTGAAGCTCGTCCCGGAGATCTTCCCGCGCCTGCGGACCGACGTCAGTATCCTCCTCCATCGGATCGCCCATCTTCCTTGCTTTCATGAGCTCGACATAGCGTTTCTCGAAAACGTGTTTCTGCTTCTCTAAGACGATGAAACGTTTGGCGGCAATGTAGCTCTCCCGCTATTGATGAGCCGGCTGGTGACGCACATATCTACCGCTTGCTCGAGATTGGCGTCTTCGAGAACAACGTAAGGATCGCTCCCGCCGAGCTCGAGCACCGTCTTCTTCAGCATCTCGCCCGCCTTGGACGCGACGGCTTTACCTGCCGGTGTGCTGCCCGTGAGCGTTACCGCCATCACCTTGGAGCTCTCGATCACGGCGGCCACCCTGCGTCCGCCTATGACGAGCGCTCGGAAGAGGTTCTCGGGAAAACCGGCCTTTCGAAAAACGTCTTCGATCGCTAGAGCACACCCCATGACGTTGGAGGAATGCTTCAATAGGCCAGCATTGCCGGCCATCAGGGCCGGCGCGGCGAAGCGCAGGACTTGCCAGAAGGGGAAGTTCCAGGGCATGACGGCCAGCACGACCCCGATGGGCTCGAACGCAACGAAGCTCTTCGAGGCATCGGTCTCGACCGCCTGAGAAGCGAGAAATGTCTCGGCGTTATCGGCGTAGTAATCGCACACCCAGGCGCATTTCTCCGCCTCCGCCCTACCCTGCGTGATGGGCTTTCCCATCTCTGCGGTCATGAGCTTGGCATAGTCTTCCTGTCTACCGCGGAGGACTTTGCCCGCCGCATGCATGAGCCGAGCTCGCTCGGAGAAAGGGACATCACGCCAATCGAGAAACGCTTGGTGGCACTTGTCGAGAATGGCATCGACCTGTTGCGTCGACATCTCTTCGTATTTCTCGACCGGCTCCCCGTTGGCGGGGTTGATGCTCTCGATCGGCACGGTGGCTCCTTCCAAGCGATTTCGCCGCGATGACCTCAGTCACTTCCACGGAGAGAGCAGATAAAGATGTGAGAGGCGACCGGATTCGCCAATGAAGATGGTTCCGTCCATACCCGCTACCATCGCGTCAGCTTCGAAAGCGAGCCAGGCGTAAAAAGGAGACCGGTTGACGTCCAGAAGGCCCAGGTTCTCGAACCCGCCATCGGCGGTTCGATAGACGAATAGTCGCACCGCGCCGCCTTCCGGGCCGCCCACGCCGTAGAGGTCGCCATCTTTGCTGAACGCCAGACCGCGCACGCGATATTGCGACATGGGTTTGCCGAGGTTCGTGACCTTTGATGACGAGGGATCGAAGCGAAACACGAAACCATCCGATGTGCCGCCGTACAGAACGTCCTCAGGACCGCGCACCATCGCGTCGAGGATGGTCTTGAACTCCCGGCCCGGCTCGCTCGGAAGGCGAAGACTTGGATGATGCACGATCTCCTCAGAGTCGGGATCGTAATGGAAAAGCGCCCCGTAATCCCCCGCACCCCAAACGCGACCAGCTTCGTCGATGACGAGTGCGCGCGGTATGCTGCTGAACGGCTCCTCGTTCAATGGGGGGCCTGCAATCGGCCCCTTGTCCTCGGTCTCGCCAGTCATTGGATTGGCGACGAAGAAGTTCCCGCCCGGGAAGGTCACCCCGTACAGCTCGTCTTCGTTCGTCACCAGACAGACGACGGCTTGTCCGGGAACGGGGATCCCGAGATCTTGGTAAAAGCCCAGCGCCCGGTTGGGCTGGGGATGCTGCATGCGTTTGCGATTCGTTAGCTCCGCCGCCGGATCAAATCGATAGATGTGCCCGCCTGCATATCCCTCGTATCGGGCGAGCACGTCCTGTCCGCGTTCTTCGACACGACCGACATTCACGAGAGACGTGCCGATATAGATCGAGCCGTCGGACCGAGCGGCCAGGCTGTGGAAGATGCTCTCCTCGCCGGGCAGGTAGCCGAGGGGAAAAACTTTGCCCCCTTCAGGGTCGAGTCGAAACAAGTGGGCTTTTTTTCCGGACGTTCCGCCGTAGAGCGCACCATCGGCGCCGACAACGAGCGAAGTAATCGCACTCTCTCCGGGCGGGATCACATCCTCGGGAGGATGGCCTATAAAGCGCAGGTCGAGCCGAAGCTGGTTTGCGGTGACCGTGCTCGTCTGCTGGGCGGACGACGCACCGCTACCAAAAATCAACAGGGCGAAAATTAACAGGGCGAAAACGTCCGTGCGTCCCAGAGGCTTCATCGGCTTTGTGTTTACGGGCGATAGATCAGAAGCCGCATCGTATAGTTCCGCTTGTAAAGTTGCTTCTTGTGCTCCGGTTCCTTCTCGAGGACGAGGTCCGCGGGCAGGTTGGACGTTCCCCTCCCCTCTCCGTCGGGCTCGAGCACGTGGGCGACGAAGTAGATCGTGCCGTCCGGTGCCGCGCTCGCGGCGTTGGGATGCACGACCACACGGTCGTCCTCGGTACGGATGAGGCCGCGGTCCTGACGCTTCATCGCGTCGGTGCGGGGGTCATAGACGGCGACCGTCGCCCCCTTGCCGTGGTAGTTCAATCCGACATAAACCCGCCCGTCCAACGCGGCCAAACAGGCCGTGTAGTTCGAGTCCCAGACAAGGGGGTCGGGAAACGTCCGTGACTCCATACGGACCGTCGAAGGCTCCGCCGACAATGCGGCGGACTACAGAAGGATCAAAGGGCCCAGGCCCGCATAGGGTCGGGGCAAGAATAACTACCAAGTCTTTGTCGTAATTCATCTGCTGCAGGGATAACGATCCGAGCCGGCGGGAAGCGGATCGCCTGGCGGGACCGCGTCAAATGGAGCTATTTGCAGCTCTTTGAGAGCTTGCCCATGGAGACGTAGGCCATTGTGTGTTAGAGTTACGAATTATGATTCGTAACTCTGATATTGACCGCCTGCGGGGGTTGTTTGCCAAACGTCTCATCGCCACCATGGACATGCTCAAGAAGACAGTGGGGACTGTCGCTGACCTGACGGTGTTCCGGAAACTGAGAGAGCTCGACTACTGCACCAGCTATTCGCACCGTGGACGTTTCTACACGCCCCGAGAGCTCGCGGAGTTTGATGAGAACGGCTTGTGGTGGATTCGGTCCGTCGGCTTTTCAAGTCGAGGGACACTCGTCGCCACGGCCGAAGGACTGGTGAACGCCTCCGAGGCTGGCTACGCGGTGGAGGAGCTTGATGCCATTGTTAGGGTTGGGACCAAAGATGTGCTGCCGAAATTGGTCTGGGAGAAAAGACTTCGCCGCACTCGGATTAGAAATCGCAATGTCTACTTCTCTCCGAAGAGGAGCATTCGTGAACAGCAAATAGCCAGCCGACGTGTTTGGGAAGCGCAACCCTCTGTGTCCAAGAGTATTGCTGCTCAAGACGTCCTACCCGATGAGCTCAAAGCAGCCATCATCCTTTTCTTTAGCCTGCTCGATGAGAGAGAAAGGCGTGTGTATGCGGGGCTTGAATCTCTCAAGTTAGGTTATGGCGGTGACCGCCAGATGGCGGAGATCCTCGGGCTCGACGTTAGCACTGTGGCTCGGGGCCGTCGCGAGCTACTTGAGCATGATGTGAATGTGGAGCGGGTCCGAAAAGCGGGTGCCGGCCGCAAAGCTGTCGAAAAAAAACACCAGAAGTCATCGCGGCGATCGAAGAACTTATGAAGTACGAGGTCGCTGGCGATCCCGTCAGCGGTCTGAGATGGACTCGCAAGACCACGAAAAAAATAGCTGCCGAACTCTCGGCCTTGGGCATTCGCGTCAGTCGCAAAACCGTCGCGAAGCTGCTTAAACAGATGAACTTCTCACTCCGGACCAACAAAAAGAAGATCTCGAATGGCTCTCCTCCAACTCGCGACGCCCAGTTCGCCAACATCACACAGCTACGGGAGCGCTTTAGCCGACGTGGCAACCCCATATTGAGTGTCGACACCAAGAAGAAAGAGTTGGTCGGACGCTTCAAGAACCCAGGACGCGTCTGGGCTCAAAAGAGCGATGCCGTCAACGACCACGACTTTCGCTCCATGGCAGATGGGGTCGCAATCCCATACGGCATCTATGATCTCCAGAGTAATCGAGGCACCGTGTATGTCGGAACGTCTTACGACACGTCGCAATTCGCAGTCGAATGCATCGAGAAGTGGTGGCGCTCTGAAGGTCAGAAGCGTTTTCCCGGCCGCAAACATTTACTTGTCGTAGCTGACACTGGCGGAAGCAACGGCGCAACCCGCCGTGCATGGAAACACGGCATCCAGCACAAGCTGTGCAACGAGCACGGTTTGGACGTCACGGTCGCACACTATCCACCAGGTGCGTCCAAGTGGAACCCAATCGAGCACCGCCTGTTCAGCGAGATTAGCAAGAATTGGGCGGGCCGGCCGCTCGATAGCTACGAAACCATCCTGAACTTCATACGGACCACCAAGACCAAAACTGGGCTCAAGGTTAACGCCCGTCTCGTCAAGAAGCAGTATCCTAAGGGCATCAAAATCTCGGACCCTGCGATGGCGCTACTCAACATCAAAAAATCCTCTTCCCTGCCGAAGTGGAACTACACGTTGCGTCCATCCAAGAATGGGAAATAATTTCTGCCACGGTCCTTAGCTCGAGGGGGGCGGCGAGTGTCTCGTCGCCCAGGGTGGCCGCACCGGTGGCGAAACGGAGGATGGGGGCATCCGGTACACGGAGCCGGTAGCGTAGACGGGACGGAAGTGGCGGTGTCAGGGAAAGCTCGGTGCGGCCTTCCATGGTGACGGCGTTGACGAGTCGACCGTCTTTACGCACGGATCGGAAGAAGGTCTCGTCGAAACTCGTCTCCGCCTCTTCCACACGCTCGACGAGAGAAAACGAAGCGCTGTGAGCCGGCGCGGTTCGGTCCCCACGGACGCAGCCCAGCATCGAAGCGATGCCGATGGCGATGGCGAGGAGCCAGCGTGTTCGCATGGTGGCACTTATGTTACTGCCAACGGCGATGGTCGACCCCTCCTCAGTCGCGATTATACCGTGAAAAGAGTGGACGATTGGTGGGCCCTTAGGGTCCGGGCAAGAATAAATTCCCGTTCTTGGGCCCCGTTTAATTTAATAAAGGGCGCCCGTCTGGCGAGGCGCAAAGCGCGAAACATATCTAGATATATGAACGACTTGAAACGAAGCCAGGCGGGATGCATCGGCGTCCAAGAATGGGAAGTTATTCTTGCCCGGGCCCATAGAAGCTCTTGGTTCTGGTCATAAGAGGCACTTGTACCACACACACGGCGATTGCGCGGAGCCGATCCCCCTTCTTCCTGGCGAACGACCTTATTTGTTAAATGAGGTTGGCACGAATCGACTTGGTCACCTTGTCACGATCGGCGTCCGTAAGATGCCCAATACGTTTAACAATTAGTCGATTATCCAAAGTGAACAATTTCAGACGAACAATGCAGGGCGTCGTCAATCCGGTACGCTCTCGCTGCTTTATTCCTAGGTCGCCTGGCCACGGATGATGAGCGCTCGTGGTGATCATCGCAAGAACGGTGTGTCCATTCCGGTTGAAGCGCTTTTTGCTAAGAACCAGGGCGGGTCGCCGTTTGGCTTCTGCCCTGTCGACGAAGGGGAAGGGAACGACCACTACGTCGCACTCTTCACAAATCACGAAACGCCTCGTCGTCCTCTGGGCTCGCCCATTCTTCCATTGTTTGGGAAAGAGCGGCGTGAAACTCGACATCGAATGGCTCCACTCGTTTGAGAGACACGACACCTTTTTCTATCTCATACTTGACTAGATCGCCCGGTTTGACCCCGAGAGTGTCGCGCACTTCTTTCGGGATGGTCACTTGACCTTTCGATGATATCTTGCTCGCTATCATGGTAAGGATTCCTACCTCCTTATAGTAAATAATACAGGAAGTAAAGCGCTGGGTCAAATCTTGATCACGCGTTGCGAGCACGTCTAGAGGTGCTTGTTGCGCGTTTCCGCTCCCGGGTGCCTTCAAGGGTACGGATGGTCTTTCCACTCGCGTCCGCGATGAGCTATCTGAACCTCCTTTCAGGGCCTTCAGGGCGGAGTCGAGGTAGTAGTCGATGGGCTGCTCTCTCGGGAGGATTCCGGCCCTCGGTGGGGTCGTTCCAGACGACCATTGGAGCCGAGAGGAAGCGAACCCGGCGGGCGGGCGCGGCTGGAAGAGTTGAGCACTCGACGCCAGGACCTTGGGGCTGAGCTGGTGAAAGGCGGGTGATGTCGTCCAGGATCAGAAGCCTCACCCATAGGCGCCGACGACCAGGTAGCTGAAGTGCTCCTGCACCACAAGCCAATGCGCCGGGGCTTGCGGGAGACCGGATTTGAAGCGGCAGCCAGTTCTCGCCATAACACACACCGCGATAGCACGGAGCCAAGCAGCCGTCTCTTGTCTCAAGTTGAGTCGTCGCGACGACTCACGTCTCGAGAACCTCCCATCCACCACCCAACGATTTATACAGACGGATGAGCCTCGTACGAACCTCCGTCTCGCTACGGGTCACGCGATCATCGACTTCGCGAAGACGGCGCTCCGCATCCAAGACGATGAGAAAGTCAGCCAAGCCGAGACGGTGGAGCTGTCGCGCTAGCTCCGCGGCGCGGCGCGCGCTCAACTGAGCCTCGGCGAGGTGCTCAAGCGCTCTTTTTTCCTCGACGTAGAAAACTAGCGAGCGTTCTACATCTTCGACCGCTACCAGAACCGCCTGCTCGTACTGCGCGAGCGCCACGTCGGCACGCGCGGTCGTGGCTTCGATTTGCGCTCGAATCTCACCGCGCCGGAAGATCGGCCAGCGGAAGAAAGCGCCCAGGAGACCGGTGCCGCTCGAGAGGCCAAAGAGATCCGACGGTGAGGTGCTCTCGAGGCCGACGACACCGCGGACGAAGAAGCGTGGATAGAGCTCGGCGGTCGCGACACCGATGTCGAGTCTTGCCGCGACGAACGCGCGCTCGGCCCTTCTGAGATCCGGGCGTCTCAAGAGAAGCTCGGGTGCATGGCCCATCGGAACCTCTGTAGGGAAAGGCGGCAGAGGCGCGGGCTCGAGAAGCTCTTCCAGAACGTCGGCCGGTAGACGACCGGTGAGCACGGCGAGACGGTAAGCGTTTCGCCGGATCTCGGCTCGAAGTGGCGGGAGCATGGATTCCGTGGTCTTGAGTTGGGATCGCGCTTGAGACCTGAAGGTCGCTCGCGAAACCCGTGGTCCTTTGATCGTCCACGAATTCCAGGGTCTCGGTCTGGATGCGAACATTGTCCTCGGCGATCGCCAAACGTTGCTGCGCGCCTCGAACCTTTATGTAGCTGAGCGCCACTTCGGAGACGACGATGAGCTGCACCTCGCGCCGGTTCTCGATCGCAACATCGAGCCGTGCACTCGCGGCGTCGACAGCGCTACGAGTGGCGCCGAAGACATCGATCTCCCAGGAAGCATCGAGCTGGAGGTTTAAAAGGTTGTCTTGGAGACTTCCGAAGCCTTCGCGGACGAGCGCGGGGCCCGGACCGAATCCGTTCTCGCTTCCACGAAGACGCGCGGCGCCCCCACCGACAGCGATGTCCGGGTAGTGACCTCCGGCGGTAGCGCGTCTAAGTGCTTTTGCCTCGCGCACCCGAGCGAGGGCGATCCGAACGTCATGGTTTCCGGCAACCGCGCGCTCGACATAGGACCTGAGGATCGGGTCCTCGAGCGTTGTCCACCATGCACCCACCGGGGGCGCGCTCGAGACCGTCGGCGCGATCCAGCCCGAGGCCATGGCAACGTCGGGTGTGACGATCGCGGGACCCACGGAGCAACCAGCCGCGGCTGTGAGTAGCAAGAGTACACTCCAAATTCGGCGCATGGATTTTCTCCTATCTTTCATGATTGGACTCTCTTTGCGGAAAAGAGCGGCGCGAAGCGACCGAGCTCGGTGAGCCAGCGGAAGTCGAAGCTCGCTGTCATTACCAGCCGGTACGCAGCAGGCACGAAGACCACCGCGAGAATGGTCGATCCGGAGACGCCTCCCGCCAACACGATCGCGAGCGGCGGCCAGAAGTCACCGCCAACGAAGATGAGAAGGGGGAGGAAACCGCCCACGGTGGTCAAGGTCGTCGAGATGACATGCCGCAGCGTTCCGACAACCTCACCGGCCATCGCCTCAACCTCGCCCCGGCGGGCGGCGGGGTTCGATCGAATGGCGGCGAGAACCACGATACTGTCGTTGAGCGCAACGCCGATGAGCCCGAGCGTCCCCAGGATCGTCGTGAAGCTCACGGGGAAGCCGTAAGCCCAGGTGGCAAGAAGACCGAGTCCGATGGATTGAATAGCCACGACGCCGAGCACAACTGCGAGGCGGACGCTTCGAAACGTCAGAACAATCGTAGCCACCAATGAGGGTGAGAAGCACCGGGAGATAGATCATCAAATTGCCAAGGGCTTTGTTCTCTTCCTCGGCATCACCGCCGATCGCGAGCCGGTACCCCGATGGCAGGAGAAAACCCGATTCTTCGAGCTCTGTGAGCACGTCATCGGTCACGTCAATGGCCAACGCGCCGTTTCAGGTATAGCCGTGAATCAAGTTGGCACGGAGGCCGTCGTGGCGAGTAAGCGCAGACACTTCCGGACGAAGCGCGAGCTCGCCGAGAACCGAGAGCGGCGTCCACCCCGGTCGTCCGGCAGCCGTCAACGGCGTCGAGGCGATGTCGAAGAGCTGACGGCGGCGCTCGTCCTCGAAGCGGATCCGAACGTCCAGCTCTTCCGAATCCTCGATCACGGAGCCTCCGAGTGTACCTTCGAGGCTTCCTTGAAGCTGCGTTGCGATGTCCGACAGAGACAGGCCGGCGAGCCGCGCCTCGTCCTCGTTCGCGTCGAGCCATAACTTGGGCTCGCCCCGCCCCATCGTCGCCTGGCTATGCAGCACGCCGGGATGCTCGGCAAGCCGCAGGCGAAGCTCATCGCCGAGATTCTGCAACGTCTCGATGCTCGGACCGTACAAACGAAACTCTACGTCGGCCTCAACGGGTGGTCCCTGCGCAAACTGGCTCAGCACAATCTGTGCTCCGGGAAAAGCTTCGTCGAGCCGTCGCTGGATCGTGGGGATGAGTCGTTTCACCTCCTCGCTCGAGTTGGCGGTCACGACAGCCTGTGCGTGGTGGCGGGCGTCGTCCTGGTTCATGACGGCGTTGTAGTAAACGGAGGGGAAGCTAGCACCGATGAGCCAGTCCACGCGGCGAATTGCGGGATCTTCGCGTAGCAGAGCTTCGATCGCTTCGACTTCGGTCCGGGTGCGCTCTATGGCGGCTTCCGATTTTAGCCAGAGCTTCAGGTCGAACATGTCGCGATCGACGGGCGGGAAGAACTGGCTTCCGAGGCTTCGCGAAGCGACAAAACCGGCAGCAGGAAGCAAGGAGGCAAGGACCAGCATCAAGATGGGGACGCGCAAGCCTCGGACGAGACCGCGCCGGGTTATGCCCGCGAACCGCTCGTTTCCAACACCGCTTCTCCACCAAGAGCGCTTTTCTACCTCGGGCCGCGCTTCGGCTAACCACCCGGCGAGGGCGGGGACGACGGTCATGGCGAGCGCGAACGATGCGATCAGAGCGAGGATGACGCTGCCCCCAACGGAGCGCACAAAGTCCCCGACGCTCCCCGGCAAAAGCACGATAGGCGCGAAGGCGAGCACCGTCGTGAGAGTGGACGCCAAAAGTGGAACGAAAAGATGATGTACCGCTCCGGACACCGCTTCCGCGGGAGCGTCTCCTCTGTCGAGATGCTTTCTCACCTCGTCGACGACGACGATCGCGTTATCGATGAGAAGGCCGAGCGCCACGACCATTCCGAAGATCGAGATCTGATGGAGCGCACCACCGGTGAGGGCCGTTCCGAAGAGGGCGATCGCGGCCGTCAGGGGAAGGGCGGAAGCGACGACGATGGAGGAGCGCCATCCCATCACGAAGAAGATGACCACGACCACCACCAGCGCCCCCGCGAGAAGATTCAAACCCAACTCCGCGAGACGCTCGTTCGTGTAACGCGTTTGATCGAACACGACTTCGATGGCCACGCCGTCACCCACTCCGGCGCCGAAGGCGTCTACGATCTCGAGAGCCTCCTCCGCCCATTCGTCGACGCGCCGGTGCGGCTGGACTTTCGCTCCTACGTAGACTGCGCGGCGCCCGTCCGCAAGCCCGATTTCTTGGGGAGGACTTTGCCAGTCGCGCTCGGCACGAGCGATGTCACTCAGCCGCAAAAGGGTCCCGTCGGATCCTTCGCGCAAAGGGATGCGGCCGATGCGGGCAAGGGAGTCGAGAGATCCAGCAACTTCGAGAATCAAGTCGTCGCGTCCGCTTCGGAGCATGCCGGCGGGAATTTTGGAATCTGCCGCCCGGATGCTCGCCGCGAGATCCGAAGGCGTCATCCCAAGTGCCGCGAGCTCGGAGGGGTCGACAATTACGGTAATTTCCTCGCGAGGCGCGCCGAAAAGACGGACGTTCTCCGTTCCGGCAATGGTGCGAAGCTGGTCGGCAACGTCCTCGGCCAGACGGTTGAGGATCCCGAGCTTGGGCTCGGAGTCGTGTTCCCAGACAACGCCCACGATCAGCGAGTAGGCCACGGGCCCTCTTTGGTCGTCGAGGAGCGGGGTGCTGGCTTCGCGAGGCAATTCGGGCTCGGCTTCGGCAATTTTGTCCCGCATCAAGGAGAAAACCTTCTGGCTGTCGTAGACGCGGTCGGCGAGCTCCACCGCGATGATCGAGACGCCGGCGCGGGATGTCGATCGGAGCTCCTTTATCTCGGACACCTCTTGCAGCTTTTCCTCGAGCTTCTCGGTGACGAGAGCCTCGACCCGCTCGGCGGAAGCACCGGGCACGAGCGTTACGATCAACGGGTTGCGGTTCACGATACGCGGATCTTCGAGCCGCGGCATGGAGACGAATGCGGAGAAGCCGGCGACGAAAATGACGAGCACCGAGAGAACGAGAAGATACTTGTTTTTCAAGAAGAGGCTCGCTGAGGTCATCTGTCCAACTCCTTTTTGAGCGCCACGCGCTGGTTCGGGACCAAGCGTTGAAGGCCGTCGGTGACGACGAGCTCGCCATCACTCAGAGTTCCGCGAACGAAGACGCTGTCTCCGTCAACGTGCAGCAGCTCGAGCTCACGGCGTTTCAGAACGTGTGTTGCGGAAGACGGCCCCAATTCTAGAGATGTCTCGATAGGTTCGGCAACGTAAGAAGCCCAAAGACCGCGGGAGCTTTCGGTCAGAGCACCGCGAGGGAGCCAGAACCCGCTCTTTTCGACCGGCTGAGAGAGCTCCATGTCGACGAGATCGCCGTGCCGGAGAGCGTTCCCCTTCGCCTCAAGCGTCAGGACGACGTCGACTGTACGTGTCTGTCGATTGCGGGTCGGGAGGAGTGCTCGGACCGTCGCGGTGAGCTCGCGACCATCCGCCCGGACAAGACGCTCGTCGCCGTTCTTCAACGATTTGGCGAGCGCGACACTGATGCCGATCCGGACCTCGGGACGTCCGATCTCGAGAAGCCGTAACAACGGCTCGCCGGCCGAAACAACGGCGCCCTCGTCGACGAAGCGTCTGGCGACGACGCCTGCGAAGGGCGCCAGAAGGCGCGACTTCTCGATGTCGACATCGATGCTCTCGAGCTGGGCAGCCACCCGATGGAGGACGGCGGCCTGCGCTGCGTAACCGCGATCGGCCTCGTCCCACTGCTGGGTGGACACCGCGTTCAACTCGAGGGCGGCGAGGGTGCGCTCTCGGGTGCTCCTCATCAAGGAGAGCCGTACCTCCGCTTCGTGAACGCGTGCCTCGAGCTCGGCGCGTTTCGCTTCGAGGCGCTTCGTGTCGAGCCGCGCAAGCATCTGCCCTTTTGCTACCGCGTCCCCTTCGTCAACGAGAATCCTGAGCACAGCGCCACCGAGCTCGAATCCTGTATCGGTGCTGCGGCGCGCTTCGAGACGGCCCACGAAAGAGCGGCGTACCTCGTAGCTCGGCTGCTCTTGGATCGCCTGGGTGGCGACAACGAGCACTCGCGCCGCCGCAAGCTCGGTCACATCGGAGCGAAGGGTGTCGCCTTTGGCAAGCGCCACGAGGATTCCAACGGCCACTGCTAGAAGCCCGCTCATGCCGAGCTTCCCTTTCCTGCTTCTGGCTTTCATCGTTTGACCTCCAATAGTTGCATATACAACAAATGCTTCAAAAAATTTTAGAGGGGCGGAAGATAGCGATTCGCCACGGCCTTCAGCGTTGCCGCGCCGTCGTCACTGAGAATGTCGACGGCGGCACGCTGTGCCTGGCGCCACGATGGCAGGGCCTCCTCTAGTAGCTTCGTTCCTTTGGGCGTGATGGCGACCGTGTGGCTTCTTTCGTCCTCCCCAGGAAGCACCCGCACCCAGCCACGCTTCTTCATGAGAGAGAGGTTGCGGCTGAGCGTCGATTTCTCTATATGGAGATGGCCCGCGAGCTCTGCCTGTTTGACAGGGCCTACCTCGTGGATCGCGGTCAGGATGTTGGCCTGCCCGGTGGTCACGCCGAAGGGCCGGAGGGCATCGTCATAAATGCTTGTGATGATGCGGTTTAGCATCCTAATCCGCACGGCGAGGCAGTTCTGCGCGATCTCCCGCACGGCGCGACTTTTTCTATTCTCCACCACAATTATTAGTGTATATACAACAGTTTTGATTGTCAAGAGAAAAAAATCGCACCGATGAGAACGACGTCTACTAGTTGCGACCTGCCATAACGCCGCCGTCCACGTCCCAAACGGCACCCGTTACCCAACTTGCATCGTCCGAAAGGAGAAACAAGATCACCGACGCCACGTCTCTAGGCTTCCCGATCCGCCCGATTGGGTGAAAATCGTTGAAGCCTTGTAAGGCTTCATGAACCTCGTCAGGTTTGATGAAGGCGCGATAGATCGGTGTTTCCACCACGGCGGGCGCCACCGCGTTTATGCGAATGCCATGTTCCGCCAGCTCCATCGCCAGATGCTGCGTCAAGGAATGCAGCCCGGACTTGGCCATGGAATACGCGGACGAAGGTGTCGCCTTGATGGCCTGATGGGCCCACATGGAGCCGACATGAACCACCGAGCCGCCGCCGTTCGCCACCATGTTCTGGGCTACCCGTTGTGTGACAAAGAAAGTAGCTCGGTTGAGATCCATGTAAGCGTCATAATCCTCTTCCGTATGGTCCAGAAAGGCTTTGGGAGAGAAAACACCCGCAGCGTTGATGAGATACTTCACGTCTTTCATCTCTTCGGCGATGTAGCGATTCAGTCGATCGACGTCCTCTTTCTTCGTGAGATCGCACGGGAAGGTTAGGACGTTGTCGGGGTTGTCGAACGTTTCGCGTGCACCATCCAGTTTCTCCTGCCGTCGGCCGACCAGCGTCACTGAGGCCCCCGCTTCTACCAGTAACCTACCGGCCTCTAGACCCATTCCACTGCTGCCACCGACGATCAGTGCTTGCTTGTTCGAAAACGTCATCTTTCTCCTCCTCTTCAGTCATCAACGTTGCTCCGGCTCCAAGAGCTGGGCTCACCACGCGGCGCCTGACGTTTAGTGAGATCTTCGTGTCCACGCCCACATCCTACTAGAGAAACACCGAGCAACCGAGGCCCGTGCGTCGAACAGACCGAACAGAGCCGTCCAGGAAGGCGACACGCCGATTACAGTCATCGCAACGTTCACGAGAACAACCGAGACAGCGGCGTAGGTGCCGATATCCCGCGGAGGGACGCCGATCAGCAAGCTTTCGATCCACTGGGTCATCCCGAGCGCACCAACCCAACCGATCACCACACCCGCCACCGCGACGGTGGCCCCGCGACGAAGGATCATGCGCCTCACATGCCCCGCAGTAGCACCGAGCGCCATCCGAACGCCGATCTCGCCCGTCCTCTGGCTCACCATGTAAGACTGAACGCCGTACACACCGATGGCGCCGAGCACGAGCGCCACGACCGCAGCGATGCCGAGGAGCACCATCGCGAAAGCCGTCGGTGCACGCGCGTCCGCAACGAGTGCCTCGAGCGTGCGCACTTCAGCGATCGGAAGATTCGGGTCGAGCGCCGCCACTTCCGAGCGCATGGCAGACGCCCAGTCCTCGGGATGGCCGTTGACTTTCACAGCGAAGGACATGGAGCGCGGCACGTGGACGCTCTCGTCGCGTCCGATCATGGGCTCGTAGACGATCTCTTCACGCTTGCCCGTGAGACGGTTGGTGGGCACGCCATTGTTTCCGATCGTCGCCCGCGGCGAGCCTCGCCTGCAGTAGAGGCTGCGATTGCAGCGTTCGGCATCGCGCGATTGCGTTTCCGCGCGATGTCGATCCAAGCTCAACCTCGAGCTCAGACGATCGCGGGCAGGCGCGAACGCCCTTCAACATACGAGCGAGACAAGTCTCGAGCTCTACTCGCGCTCGTAGATGCTTTGAATGATCAGAGGCCCGTTGAGCTGCTTGTTCTCGAGGCGAACGGTGAGCTCGAGCCGCTCGCCATCGCTCGAAAAGGCGTAGGTCTCGAGGACCTTGGTGTCGTCGGCTTTTTGGTCGATCGTGATTGTTTGGCCCACGCGAGTCGCCACCGTCTCGACGCGAACACCATTCGAAAGCTGCCGTTCGTGCTTCTCTCCGTCGAGATAGTAGATGCGGATGCGGCCGCCCCCGTCATCCACAACGAGCTCGTCCGGATCCAGCTCGACATAGAGCTCGTCGGCATACTGCATGAATGTCTCGATCGTGCGGGCGACCATTGCGGGAAGTTGGGGCGATTCCGCAACGGCTATCTGAGCGCCTCGGCGGCGTCCCGCTTTCGCGAGATAACCTCTGACCGCTTGCTGGATCTTCTCTTCGGGATCATCCCCCTCAGTCGTACTTCGAAACCACGTGCCGTTGACGTCCTGTGTCCACGCCGTGGAGCCCAGCGCCGAGAACGCCCCCAACAACAAAGTCAAGAAGGTGAGCAATCGCATTGAGGCCTCCGAGACCAGATTATAGTTGGTCACGTCGAAGCGAGCGCGAATCCCGCCTCGCTGCGGACGACTTGGCCTTCCTCTTCGAGCTTGATCAAGCCCGAGAGCAGCGAGCGTTCGGCGAGCCCGTATACGCTCTTGGGCACATCCGTATAGATCTTCTCGACGAGATCACGCGCACTCTGCGGCGCCTCCCCGAGCGCCGCCACGAGCTGCGCTTCACGCTCGGCTCGATGCTGGAGCGTTTTGCGAATGACTTTCTTGCCGTCCGGCACCGGCGGACCGTGACCGGGATAGAGCGTCCCCTCCGTTACCGACTCGAGAAGCTCGAGCGAGCGCAAGTAAGTCGCTAGGTGCCCGTCGCGAGGATCGATGAGGATCGACGAAAGCGTCGACACGAGGTCTCCGACAACGATAGCGCCGTATCGCGAGTCTTGAAAAGCCAAATGTCCGCGAGCGTGACCGGGCACGTGATAGACCGTGAGCTTCCAATCCGAGCTCCCGTCGGGCGCCGTTTTCAGGTCGATCACGTCACCATGCTCGAGAGGCGCTCGGAAGCACGCGCCCGGAAGCTCCTTTATGCAATCCGCGTGCGCGTAGGCTGGAACATCGAAGCGGCGTTGCATTTCTCGAAGCGCGCCTACGTGGTCGGGGTGGTAGTGCGTGAGAAGGATACCCTCGAGTGTTCGGCCTTCCTTTTGCAAGTCCTCCAAGAATCCCCAAAGGCGTCCCTGCTCGAGGGCGTCGACGGGCGACGGGTCGACGACGTAGAGGCGCTCTTCCCCCACGACGCAGGTATTCGTGTGGGTCGCCGGGGGCTGCGTTGGCGTTTGGAGCGGCACGAGAAGAATCCCCGGTGAAAAATAAACACGGTGTGGCGCCCCGCGTTCGTAGGACTCCGTGAGACGCCGGACGCGCTCGAGAAGCCCGTTCTGTCCCTTCGACCACTGCTCGAGCATCATCACCATGGGAGGGGCGACTTGGATCTCTCCCTTGCGCCACCGTTCATGGGTAGCGCCAGGGTCCACGAACGCACCATCCACGAGCTCTCCTTCCCATATCTCGACTTTGGCGTCTTCAGGCACGAGCACCCGCAAAAACCACGTGTCGTAGCGGACCGGGGAGAACGGGGGCGTCATGATCTTGCAGAGCGGCGTCAAGTCGGAGGCGTCGATGTGCTGTCCGCTCCTCTCGAGAAGAGCGGCCAACGTGACCTCCTCGTCAAGAAGTCGTTTACGATCCTCGCGCAATCGCGCCGTCGACGGCGGCGTCCCTCCCCGTCCTAGCCAAGATCCTGTCTCTTCGAAGAGCTCTCGCGCACCCGCCGCTACGAAGGGAGTGAGCGCGTCGTCGTGCAGCCCGCGAATCGGGACGCTTGCGTCCTCGGCGTCGAGGGTCCCGCCGGGAAAAGCCAGGAATCCAGCAAAGAAGCGGAGCTTTTGGCTGCGCTCGACGAGCAGAAGCTCATCGGGACGGTCGCGGCGAGAGACCGCGAGACTGACGGCTAGACGCTTCATCGCTTGATTATAGCTGTAGCGCTTTCACCGGCTGCGAACGGAGGCTAGAGTTAGTGCTTGAACCCGCTAATCCTGTCGGCGGAACGTTCTTCATGAGATCTTGTTCCTGCGGTGGCGAAAGAATAGCATGAGTCCATGCAAAACGTCGCTCTGGCAACGCTGGTCTTCGCCTTAGGCCTTCAACCGGCGGGCGATTGGCACATCGCTTTCTCATCGCGGACGCCAATATTCTGACGTCCTATCGCCTCACTCTAGACGCAGCCGACGTGCTCGTCCGCAGCGATATCGGTGAGTTCGACGTGCCTCGGCTCGAGACGGCGGCCTCGATCTCGTCTTCGCCGGACTGCTCGTCCCGACGCGCCACCAGGAAGCCGGCGACGCAAAGGAAGTCGCCGACCGCCGCGTCGACGAGATGCTCGGGATCATCGAGCGCAGTGATGTTTTGACGCTCGTCACGTCTCCCGAACAGCTGCGACGCGCATTCGAGGGCGGCAAGATCGCCATGGCGCTCGCACTCGAGAACGGAGCGCCGATTGGAAGGGACCTCGCAAACCTTCACCACTTTTACGAGCGCGGGGTCCGGATGGTGACGCTCGTTCACTCCCGCCCCAATCAAGTCGGCGATTCTTCCTGCTCGTAACATCGTCCATGGAAAGGCCTGAGCCCTTTCGGTCAAAGCGTCGTGGCCGAGATGAACCGCCTGGGGATGATCATCGACATCTCCCACATTTCCGACGATGCTTTCTACCAGGTAGTCGAGCGGTTCGCCGCGCCCGTCATCGCCTCACATTCGTCGTGCCGCGCGTTTACGCCGGGCTGGGAGAGGAATATGGACGATGCGATGATCCGAACGCTCGCCGAAGGCGGCGGGGTCATCCACATTACTTTCGGCGGATCGTTCCTCAGCACCGAGCTTCAACAACGAGAGCAGCCGGTTTCGGAACACGTGGAGGATCCGGGCTTCAGCATCAATTCGGTCACGGGAAGAAGCATGGCGCAGAAGTTTCGTCAGGAGAACGGCATCCGCTACGCGACCATCGGCGACGTCGTGGATCATATCGACCACGTCGTAGACCTCGTCGGTATCGACCACGTCGGGATAGGCTCCGGATTCGACGGATCCGGCGATTCGATGCCGGATGGGCTGAAAGACGTCTCCGACTACGCGACCCTCATCTAGGAGCTCTTGAAGCGCGGCTACACCCACCACAACGTCGAGAAAATCCTTTCGGGGAACCTTCTCCGCGTGTGGACCGAAGTCGAGCGGATCGCGCAGCTATAATGTGCAGAACCGACAACGCCTAGAAGGGGACGACGCAATGATCACCTTGAAGAGCTATGCCGCGGGAAAGTGGCAGGACAGCAGTGGACGACCAAGGATTCTCCGGCATGCCGTTACCGGTGAAGAGATCGCCCGACTCTCGAGCGAGGGCGTCGATTTCGGGGCGATGCTCGCCTATGGCCGCGAAAAAGGCGGACCGGCGCTCCGGCAAATGAGCTTCCCCGAAAGAGCGGCCATCCTCAAGAAAATGGCCGGCGTTTTGAACGAGCATCGCGACGAGCTCAACGAAATTGCGGCGAGCTACGGCGCCACACAGAGGGATGCGGCCCTGGACGTGGATGGCGGTGTCGGGACGTTGGCGTTCTACGCGAGCCTCGGTGCGAAAAAGCTCCCAGCGTCCAGTTTTCTCGTCGACGGCGAGACGGCGCGCCTGTCGAAAGACGGTAACTTCGTCGGCCGTCACATCTATGTGCCGCTCGAAGGCGTCGCTGTCCAAATCAACGCATACAACTTTCCGTCTTGGGGCATGCTCGAGAAGCTGGCGCCGTCTTTTCTCGCCGGCATGCCCAGCATCGTAAAGCCTGCATCGGCTTCCGCGTGGCTGACCTTTCGTATCGTCGAGATTCTCATCGATTCCGGTATCGTCCCCAATGGCGCGCTTCAGCTCATCAGCGGCTCGGTCGGTGACTTGTTCAATCACTTGACGTGTCAAGATGTCGTCGCTTTCACGGGGTCGGCTTCGACAGCAGAGAAGATCCGCTCCCATCCGACGATCGTCCGCGACGCCGTGCGCGTGAACATCGAGGCGGACTCGCTCAATTGCATCCTTCTCGGACCAGACGTAGCACCCGGCTCGGAGACTTTCGAGTATTTCGCAAAAGAAGTCGTCCGAGAAATGACGGTAAAAGCAGGGCAGAAATGCACCGCTATACGGCGCGTTATCGTGGCCGCGGAACAGGCCGAAGCGGTGGCCGACGCGCTGAAAGAGCGCCTCGCTAAAATCCAGGTCGGCGATCCGAGAACCGAAGGGGTGCGCATGGGGCCGCTCGTCGACGAGGAGGCGCTCCGGTCTGCGCGTGAAGGCGTGGCCAAGCTATCCGGAGAGGCTCAGATCATCTACGGCGATCCGAGCCGGAAGGATTTCGAGCCGCGTCAAGGTGTTTTCATGGAGCCGGTGCTTCTGCTATGCCGAAAACCGCTAGAAGCCACCGCTGTCCATGAAGTAGAAGTCTTCGGGCCGGCCGCGACCGTCATGACCTACGGCGATGTCGACGAAGCCGTAGCACTCGCGCGCAAAGGCGGCGGCAGCCTCGTCGGCTCGATCTTCAGCGAAGACGAGGATTTCATCGCCAAGACGATGTTCGGCCTAGCCCCGTATCACGGCCGTCTAATGGTTATGAACGCAAAAGCAGCTCCCGAATCGACGGGGCACGGCGTGGTCATGCCGCACCTCGTCCACGGGGGCCCGGGCCGCGCAGGCGGCGGGGAAGAGCTCGGCGGCGTGCGGAGCGTCCACCACTACATGCAGCGCTTAGCACTCCAAGGCGACCCGGAGCGTTTGGACAAGTTGCTCGCCGCCGCGATCCCTCAATCCTGAAATCGAGAGACCTGCTCGACGAGCGCACCATCAGTCTATTTCTAGCGCAATGTGCGAGTATGCCCGTCGTGGGCAACCTATTCATCTGGGATCCTTGGTTCTACGTCTTGGCCGTGCCGGTCGTGTTGCTGGTCGGGATCTCAAAGGGCGGTTTCGGGGGAGGCGTGGGCTTGGTGGCGGTGCCGCTTCTCTCCATCGTGATGCCCTTGCCCCAGGCAGCGGCGATTCTTCTGCCGATCCTCTGTGTCATGGACCTATTTGCTGTCTCGGCCTATTGGGGAGAGTACAGCGCGCCGAATCTTCGGAGATTGTTGCCAGGTGGCCTCGTGGGAATCGCGTGCGCTACGCTGGCGTTCGGTGCTCTCGAACCGCGATGGCTGAGAATCCTCGTCGGCGCCATCGCGGTCGGTTTTGCCTTGCAGTGGGTGTTCGGCCTAAGAACACCGGAAGCGCGGAAGCCCAGTACAGTGGGTGGGGTGTTGTGGGGCGTCGTCGGTGGGTTCACGAGCACCCTCGCTCACGCCGGCGGGCCCCCGATATCCGTCTACATGCTGCCCCAGAGGTTGTCGCCGACTCTATTCGTGGGTACGACGGTCATTGTCTTCGCGATGTTCAACTACGTGAAACTCATCCCCTACGCCTGGCTCGGGCAGCTCAGCGCCGACAATCTCACGACGTCCTTCGTGCTGCTTCCTCTCGCTCCGGTCGGGATCAAGCTGGGTCGTTGGCTTTTCGAACGCATCCATAGCGTTGTCTTTTACCGTATTGTCTACAGTCTGCTGTTTATCACCGGCATCAAGCTTTTGAGCGAAGCGTTCGATCTTTGAGGAAAGGTCGGTCAAGCCGGTCCGAGCTTGGCGCCATCGCTCAGTTTCTAAACACTTCCTTCGCAATCATGGCGTGAATGCCCTTGGTCCCATCCACAACTTGAGTCACCACCATATCCATGGCCACACTGCACAGGAGGATTGCCGTCTCGTGGTCGATACCTTTCGTCTCAACGAGAAAGTCGATCATTTCGGCGGCGGCGATTCGTGCGGCCTCGTCAAGATCGGCATTGAGACCCATCGTCATGTAATGGGTGAGCGTTTCAGCGCGAGGCCATTCGAGTTTTTGGTCCTTGTGCAGAAACACCTGGATCTCACCTCTGAGAGAAGTTTCCACGGCCGAACCGGAGATCTCACCATATCCCTGTACTGCGTGACCATCGCCGACAGAGAGCAGCGCTCCGGGGTTGTGGACCGGCAGGTACAAGATGCTCCCCGTCCCGAGGTCTCGATTGTCCATGTTGCCGCCGAAGAAGTTCGGCGCGCCGCTCCTCACGCGCCCCATTTCCGGAGGCGGCGCGACACCGATCACCCCCCCAAATGGCTTGATGGGAACCACCACACCCGGCGCAAACTCGACGGTCCGGTTTTCCAAGTCGATCCAGTGGACCCGGGAAACGTTGGCATCGATCTCCCCGGGGAAAAGCCGGCTGCTGATACCCTGGCCCGCTATCGCCAACCTGACATCCACGGACAGGATACGGATCTCCAACACGTCGCCCCGCTCGGCCCCGTTCACGAAGATGGGTCCATTCAGGGTATGGTCTCCTCGACCCGTGGAGTCATACCCTTCATAGACCGCGTACAGCTCGGGCGGGATCTGATCCCGGGAAACGCCCGCGTTCTCGAACCAGCGCGGGTTTCCCGTAGCCGTTTCCAGCCTCACCACATCCCCCGATTCAATCCGCAGAACCGGCTCGAGCGAGGCGTCGAAGAAAAAGATGTGGGTGGTCGACGGCGAGGCTTTGAGCTCATGGACGCTGCTTGGTTGTTGGGCAAACACGGGCGAAACGGCAAAAAAGACGCATAGCCTAGCGATCACCATTGTTCTCGTCATGACCTCCTCCGATGCCGGGTTTTATGCGCTTCGCGAAAAACTACACAATTCGGCTATGAGCGGCGTAGTACATTGCTTTGCCCGGAACGTTTGGACCAATCACTCGCCGACCGCAATCCCTCAATCCTGAAATCGAGAGACCCGCTCGACGAGCGCATCATCGTCGAGCTCGCGGGAAAGCGCCTCTATCGCCTGGCGTAAAGCGCCGCGCCATTCGAGGTCCTCGAGGCTCTCTCCGAGCGGAACATCTCCGCGAAGAGTCGCGAGCTTCCTATATAGAAGCGCCTCCCCTTTCTCGTGGCGGAGATTCGCCGCGAGATCGTAGGCGCGACGCGGCTTGACCTCCCAATCGGCAGCGTTCGCCGGGATCGATTCGATATCGCCGTAGCACGCCAAAACTTGCGCGGTCGATTTCTTGCCCCAACCGAAAATCCCCGGGATTCCGTCCGCGGCATCCCCGACGAGCGCGAGATAGTCGGGGATGCTGGCGGGAGAAACGCCAAACTTCTCTTCAACGCCTTTCTCATCGAGAACGATTTGACGGCGGCGATCCCAGCACACGACGCGGTTTTTCGTGACGCATTGCGTAAGGTCTTTGTCCGGTGACGCGATAACGACTTGCTCGACGCCGTCGTGCCCGGCCCAGCGCGCCGCGCCGGTGGCCATGGCGTCGTCCGCTTCGAACTCGACCATCGGCCAAGTCACGAGTCCGAGCGCCCGCGTCACCTCCTCGGCGAGCCGGAACTGGCCGGCAAGCTCGGGCTCGATGCCGGCGCCCGTTTTATATCCGGCGAAGAGATCGTTGCGAAACGATTCGATGACGTGGTCGAAGGCGCATCCGACATGGGTGACCTCTTCGTCCCGAAGCATGAGGAGGAGACTTCGGAGCAGTCCGAGCGCGGCGCCGATTTCTCGGCCGGCGGCGTTCCTCTTCTTGGGAGCGCCGTAATAGGCGCGGAAGAGCTCATAGGTAGCGTCGACGAGGTGAACCTTCACGACCCCGGATCAGCACGACACACAGCGGTGGTTGTTCGTCGCGCCGAGCTTCGTGAGCAACGCGATCGTCTCGGGGAATGGAGCAACGCGTTCGATCGGACCGTTCGCCATATCAGCCGTGGTCTGCCCCTTCCGGCTCTTTGCCGTCACATCAGCGCCCTGTTCCACGAGATAGAGGACGAGCTCGTTATCTCCCCGTGACGCAGCGTGATGAAGCGCCGTGTAGCCGTTGGCGTCGGGGATGTCGACTTCCCCACCGCATTCCTCGATCAGGAACTGTACAGCTGGCACCCAATTCCGCGGCACATATCTGTGGGCGTTTCCGGCAAAGGACTGTCCGTAGCCCACCCCGGCGGCGGCATGTATGGGATAGATGCTCGCACCGCCCACGGGAACTTCCGGGTTGCCCATGTTGAAAAAATGCACAACGCTCTTGAATGACTTTGAAACCGTCTTCGAGAGACCACCGCTATCGCCGCCGCGGCGACGACGGGGAGGCGGCTTGATCGTGGGGATATTGGGATCCGCGCCATGCTTCATCAGAAGGCGCATGGCATCGACATCCAGCGCATAGGCAGCGCGCCAAAATGGAGTCGCGCCCTTGAAGTTGATCCCGGCCGCGCGCAAAACTCCGAACGTGTACTCCGTGTACCAAAGATGTTTCTTCAGGCGAACGTTCGGGTCGGCTCCGGCCTCGAGCAGGGCTTGCATGAGACAGAGGTGGGTGGCTTCCTGCTGCTGGTGCTCTTGAGGGTGAGCATAGGAAGCTCGAGCCGCCCAGGTCCGTTCGAGGGCGGCAAACAGAGGCGTCGTTCCAGCTTTGCTTTTGAGAGTCGGATCCGCACCCCTTGCGAGAAGTATCAGGGCAAGGTCGAATTGCCCGCTGATCGATGCCATCAGCAGCGGCGTCGTTTGATCCCCCGCGGATGGCTGGTTGATGTCGGCGCCTCCATCCAGAAGAGCGAGGCTGGCATCGACGTGCCCCTGCCTAACCGCATGAAGAAGAGGCGTGAGCCCTCCCCAGCTGTCCACAAGTTGCCCATAAGATGACGGGGTTTCGTCTGTTTTCTTCTTCTCTGGAGCAGATTTCTGCATCGCTGGCCGGCTGGCGTCGGCCCCGGGGCCTTCGGCGAGCTCCACTTGCGTGGCTTTTTCACCGTCGTCACCCTTCTTGGACTTCGCAGACCAGCTTCGCTGTACCTGTCGAGAGGCTTCGATGGCTACTCGAACCTGGCTCGGTGTCGGCTGCCAATCGATGTCGCCTTCTTCCCTCTTTTTGAAATCAGCCAGGATCTCGGAGAGACGCTTTTCGGCAGCCTTATCGGCTTTTTCGAGCTCGACAACGTTCACGGACCGGGAGGCAAGGGTCGGGTCGGCTCCCGCCTCGACGAGTACATTGATGGTTTCCACCCGACCGCCTGCCGCCGCAAAGATGAGTGGCGTCTGCCGCCAGGACGCTTCTCTTGCATTCACGTCGGCGCCCGATTCCAAGAGCGCCGTCACGACGTCAGGGTTACCCGACGCGGCGGCGAGATGAAGCGGCGTCACGCCCGAGTTGGTGGTGGCCGCGACGGGATTAGCTTTCGCCTTCAAGAGAGCCTTGGCCGTCTCGAGATGACCCCCGCGGCTGGCGAGGTGGAGCGGCGTGTAGCGTCCGATTCGAGTCCCGGCATCCACGTTGGCCCCGGAATAGATCAGAACTTCGGTGAGCTTCTCGTCGCCGCGCTCCGCAGCCCAATGAAGGGGCGTCATCCCGTCTCCCTGGGCGGTGTTGACGTCGGCACCTTTGCGGAGAAGCTGCCGGACCCTCTCGATGTCGCCGCGGCGCGCGGCGTCCGCCACCGGCCTGGCCACCGCCGTCACCCCGATCACAGGATGAGAAAAGGCCAGAGCGGCCACGACGACCAAGGCCCATCGCATTTTCATAGTCACAAAGACAACTCCCCGGTGCTATCGCCGAAGCTCTCCATCTCGTGGCCGAGCTTGTTCAAGAGCGAAAGCATGACGTTGGCCATGGGCGTTCCGTCTGCCGCCTTGATATGTGCGCCACCCTCGAGTTGACCATTGGCGCCGCCAAAGACAACCAGGGGGCATCGGCCGTGGTTATGGAGGTTGGCGTCACCCATCGGAGAGCCCCAGAGGATCATGGACTGATCCAACAGGTTGGCCTCGCCGTCTGTCGTTTCTTCCAATCGTTTCAGGAAGTAAGCCAGCTGGCTGACCCGATACTGGCAAATCTTGTTGAACTCCATGATGCGCTTCTTGTTGTCCCGGTGGTGAGAGGAGGGATGAAAGGCCTGGTCCGATCCACTCTCAGGGAGCGTTCGATTGGAAGCGTCCCGTCCCGTCTTGAACGACACCACCCGGGTTATATCCGTTTGAAAAGCGAGCACCTGAACGTCGAACATCAGCTTCATGTGCTCCGAGTACGAATCGGGCACGCCCGGTGGTGCGTCTGGAAGCTCCCGCACTTTCCCGCTGTTATTTTGAGCCTCGACCTTTTGGATGCGGCGTTCGATCTCGCGGACGCTCTCGAGATACCGATCCACCCGTCTTCGATCGGAAGCCCCTAGATCCTTGTTCATGTCGGCCAATTCCGCCGCCACCCAGTCCAGAATGCTACGGTGGGTACGACGCCTGAGCGCTCGTTCTTCGGGAGTGCCGCCGGCTCCGAATAGCAAGTCGAAAGCGGTCCTCGGGCTCCGGATCATGGGCAGAGGTTCTGATGGAGATGCCCAGCTGATGGAATCCATATAGGAGCACGAGTAGTTGTAGTCGCAGCCGCCACCCTTGTCGTTGCTTTCGATGCACAGCTGCAACGAAGGCAGCATGTTTTCTTGACCGAAACGCTGCGCGTGGAGTTGGTCCAAAGAGGTTCCACAGAAAAGGTCCGAGCCCTGCGTTTGCTTGCAGTGCGACTGCGTCAGAAAGACCGCCGCCGAGCGAAAATGATCCCCGCCCACCTCGCCCGGATTGAATGCCTCGGCCATCCGCACGTCTGTATTGCTAATGATGGTGAAGCGATCGCGCCACGGTTCCAGCGACTTCAGCACGTTGTCAGTGGCGAGCTCGTAGCCGCGGCCGACGGTCGCTGGCGCGAAGAGATGCTGGGTGGCGCCCCATTCGTTGCAGCCTGGAAGGCCGTGCACTTCCTCGATGCATATGAGTCGGGTACGCTCGGTGCCCTTCGTAGCGCCATATGCCGGCACCATTGCGTCCAGCAGCGGTAGCGCCACGGTCGCCCCGGCCGTGCGTAGGAACGCGCGGCGCGGAAGTTTTTTTCCCGTGACGAAATGCATGTGAGCTCCTTCTCTGATTACCGCTATGGTCTGGTAATCGGGCTCGTATCGGGAGCAACGGTTTCGTCCGCCGCTTCCTGAGCTTGCTTCATCTGGAACGCATCGCTCATCACCACACCCAGTATGAAGGAAGACATCCTGTAGTCCTTACTTTCGGCATCCGCCGCGACAGCCCTTACGGTAGGCTGATCCTGATATTCCACCCTTCGTCCCAATGCGTAGGCCATCAAGTTCTCTGTGAATTGCCGCACCAACGGGATCTCTCGCTCGAGCAGGACATCCGTGAGCTCAGTCGGACTCTCGATTTTGGTGCCATCGTAGAATTCGGTGCGCGTATCCAGGCGCGTACCATTCTCCCGAATGCGCCACTGTCCCGTCACTCCAAAGTTGTCCAGAGCCAGACCAATCGGGTCCATGAGATTATGGCAGGAAGTGCAGGCCGGATTTTGGCGATGCATCTCCAAGCGTTGTCGCGTCGTCAGCACTTCGCCCTCATGAGTACCCTCGGTCTCTTCGAGGTCAGGGATATTGGGCGGCGGCGGCGGTGGTGGCGTTCCCAAGAGTACTTCCATCACCCATTTGCCTCGTAACACCGGCGACGTCCGGTTTCCCAGCGACGTCTGAACGAGAATGCTCCCATGACCGAGTATTCCCCTTCGCCGGTCTCCGGGGTAGCTCACTCGACGAAACGCGTCGCCGGTGACACCCGGGATCCCGTAATGTTTGGCCAATCGCTCGTTCAAGTAGGTGTAGTCGGCGCCGTAGAGCTCGAGAAGACTGCGGTTCTGTCGCACGAGATGGTCGAAAAAGAGCTCGGTCTCTCGCCTCATCGCCGCCATGAGCTGTTGGCTGTAATTCGGGAACCAGAATGTGTCCGGACGCACTTTTTCCAAGTCCTGCAGCCGCAGCCACTGCGAGGCGAAACGCGTGGCCAGAGCTTCCGAGCGCGGATCTTCGAGCATGCGAAGCGTCTGCGCTTTCAATATCGAATTTCGGGGAAGCTCACCGGACCCAGCCAAGCCGAGCAGCTCTTCGTCGGGATTGGTGCCCCAGAGGAAAAATGAAAGCCGAGACGCAAGATCGACGTCATCGATCTTATAGACCTCGCCGTACGCTACGCTTCTCGGCTCCCGCTCCATCCGAAAAAGGAAGTGAGGACTGGACAGGATCGCTTCGAGGGCTGTCCGTATACCGACCTCGAAGCCTCCTTCTTCCGCACCTTCGGTGTAAAAGGCGATGATGTCGCGAGCGTCCTGCTTGTCCAGGCTTCTCCCGTATGCTTTTGCAGCGAGCCGCGCCACGATTTCCTCGGCACACGGAATCTCCTCCGAGGCCGACGTGGGCCGGCAAGAGAACACCAGCCTGCGTGTCGGGGATTCGGAGACGCCAACAGGATTGTAGGGCCCCTCCACGGTCAGTTTCATGAGATGGGGCGGCGACGTTGTACCGTAGCTCGTCTCTGTCCCCGTCAACGACCAATCGTTCGGCCGGATCAGGTCCTCGTAGGGCCCGTCCATCTGGCGAATAAAGGCGGCGGTGACGCGACGCTCGCCGGCTCGAATGAAGATCGGGTCTGTCCGGAAGGGAAAATCCTTGCGACCCTGGAAATCGATGTTGCCACCGTAGCGCAGCAACGCCACCTGTTCGCCATCGATCAAGAGGTCGATATCGTGAAATCGCTCTCCCCAGCCGGACATGAACCCCATCGAAAAACTGTAATCCCCATCCGCGGGGAAATTGTGCAAAACGCTGATCCCTCCTCGGGTTCCGAAAGGGGCTCCCTCGGCGGTTTCCCATTCATGCTGAGACACCGAAGGCGGGTTCTGGTAGGTCTTTGCCAGGACGGGAGCGTCTTCCTGGCCGACCGCTCGCCGGGCGACCTCGCTCGCCGCCGTCAAGTAGGCGACCATCAGGGTTGGGCGACATCGTTTGAACGTCGGCGATGTTATCGAAGCTAGCACTTACCTGATCCTCCGGTAGCCATTCCGCGGGATCGATCGTGAGGCCGAGTAGGTCGTAAATCAGGCGGGCATATTCGGCTCGATTCAACCGCTGGGACGGCCGGGTCCCCGGTTCCCGCCGCGCATCAGCGGCTCGGTCGATCCCATGCTCGAGCGCCTCGACCAACGCCAGAACCTCGTCGTCGTCTGGCCTTGGCATTTCCTTTGGCGGCATCAAGCCCGCGCGGAGCTTGCGGATCACATCCTCCGCGAGCTCGGCGTTCCGATCGGGATGGTCGACATCGAACGACTCCAGGCTCATACCTCCGGTAAGCGTGTAGTCGTTGTGGCACGTGATGCAGTATTCCTGAATCACGGCCATCGGCAACGACGCCTCTTGGGCAACCGCCAGGCTTGCGGGAAGAATGAGCGCGCCCAGAATCGCCGTAGTGCGTCGAGTCACTGCTGCCTCCACAGGCCTCGAAAGTTTCGCATGAGAGGAATGATCCACTTCGTATGGAACGGGGCCAAGGCCCCTAAATAGTACATCCAAAGAGAGGTTCAGACCAACTGATAGCGCATCGCCGCCTCGCGTGACCGCGCGCCACTCAACCAACGGGCAGGAGTGCTGGGACACGACTTGGCGTCGAACATCAACTCACGTCAGTCTCCCCAAAGACAACGAGAGCGCTCGCTGAGGATCGACTACAACCGTCTCGAGCTAGTCCCCGACTTCCCGTACGGCCGCCGTAGCGTTGTCCGTACGAGACCCGTACAAACGTCGTAGAGCCGAATACCACCGATCGCAGAAGCCCTTTGCATACAGGGCCTTGCGTCTTTCCGCCCCCGCTTCTTTACTGGCACCGCGCCTGCAATTACCCCAATCAGAGTTTGAGAACAAAACAGTTCGAAACAAAGCGAAAGGGCAGGCAAATGAAAGTCAAAACAAACATCCAAGCGGGACCCGGAGTCAGAGGACCTGGCAAATAACCGTCAAAACCAACATCCAAGCCGGTCCCGGAGTCAGAGGACCTGGCAAATAGTACAGACGGTTCGAGACCATAGCCGGCCGGCTGATTGATTCTTCAAGAAGACAGCAAGACTCAATACTGCAGCAAAGAAAATAACTTCCCTTCCTTCACCGTTTTCAGTTCTCGCACGGTTTCACTGAGCAACGACTCGTCGTCGACCTGTTTTCGGTCGCCGCAGCGCGAGTGGATCGCCGCAACGACGCAGTCCACGAAGGCAACTCGCGGTCCCGAGCTAGTCCGCGACTTCCGTACGACCGCCGTAGCGTTGTCCGTACGAGACCCGTACAAACGTCGTAGAGCCGAATACCGCCGATCGACAAAGTCCTTTGCATACAGGGCCTTGCGTCTTTCCGTCCCCGCTTCTTTCCTGGCACCGAGCCTGCAATTACCCCAATCAGAGTTTGAGAACAAAACAGTTCGAAACAAAGCGAAAGGGCAGGCAAATGAAAGTCAAAACAAACATCCAAGCGGGACCCGGAGTTAGAGGACCTGGCAAATGACCGTCAAAACCAACATCCAAGCCGGTCCGGGAGTCAGAGGACCTGGCGAGTCAAGCCCATTCTTAGTTGAAACTCTCCACGGCTCATAAATTAGGCAGCCTTCTTCTTCGACACCGTTGATGTCTTCGTCTCGATCTTCAGTTCCCGCTTGAGAGCTTCGCGAAGCTTCGGAAGATGGCGGTAGCCGATCACCCTCCTCAAGCGGGGTTCGATGTCCACGAGGGCTGTCGCCAGCCACCGCTGGCGTTGGCTGGAGTTCTTCCAGTGGTCGACCTTCGCGCAGCGTTCCTCGACGAGAGCATTGACGGATTCAAGGCAGTTCGTCGTCTTGAACGAACGGCCCAGCACGCCGTACACGCCGAGACGATGCAATGTGAGCGTCTCCTCGATTCCTTCCTCCAAGCTCGCAGCTGCGGATTGGTTCCGCTCCTCCAATTCATCGTGCAGTTGATCGAGGGCCGCGAGGGCCTCTTTATATTCCGGCCTGTTGTAGGCCGACTGCAACCGCTTGCGCAACGACGCCTGCTCGCCCTTGGACAGATAGCTCACGACGTTTTCACGTTTGTGCCACTGGCACCGTTGTATCAGGACCCGCTTTCGGAACGCCTTCTTTACGGCCGCTTTCAGACCCTTGCCGCCATCGATGATCACCAGTAGACCCTGGGAGCTGTCGAGTCCCCGCGCGAGCAGTGAACGCAGGAACGGCGTCAACACCTTCTCGTTCTCCGTGTCCGTCTCCACGAAGCCCAAAAAGCGTTTTTTCCCGGAAAGTGTGATGCCCAGCGCGATGACCATCATTGCGTCGGCGAATGATTTCCCGTCCAGGAACAGCGCCACCACATCTTCGCCGGACAGATCCCGTTCCTGCATCTCCCGAAGTTTCGCTGCGCTCGCTTGTACGAAACCTCGGGACACCGTCGAGCTCGACAGCCCGATAGCGCCCGGTATCGCTTCCGCTGCAGCCTCGTAGTTGCGACACGAGATTCCGTAGAGCACTCGTTTCAGCAGCAGATCATTCACCTCTCCGCCGTCGTTCAGTGCTTCGTAGGAGCGAAGCGGTATCTCTACTCCCTCTTGGCTCCGAACCCGTGGCACACGGATCGGTACCCGCTGGCCGGCAAGCCCTACCGTGCCAGGGTTGGTTCCGTGGCGGCGGCCACGCTCCATTTCGTCCTTACGAGCGTATCGCTCTCCCGCCAACTCCTTCACTTCGTCGTCGAGCAGCTCGTGAACGTGCATCAACCCAAGCGGGATTAACGAACGGATCATCTCTATTTTGACGTCCACCTCGAGCTCCCAGTTGTTGTTTTTTATATTGAATCGCGAAGATTTCTCATTCGTGATTCACCTCGACCGGCAACCACGTACGAGCAGAAGACGGGAGGCGCAGACGGGGTCAAGGGCGCGTAGCGGCTCGCGTAGCGAGCGAACCCTTGACGCCGTCGAGCACTCCCGTACCCTCATGGAGTGGTGGCCGTTCTTGATATTTCATCGCGGTGGATTACGGATTAAAGTGATAAACAACACCCGTACTCCTCGCGCGCCATTACCTCGGGCTCACCCAAACGACGTGACTTCTTGTGTTTCTTGGCTGTACGTAGCAGACTTCCCATCTCGGCTCCTTTCTCTTGCGGCTTGATGTTGTTTTTGCCAACGTCATCAAACCACGGGGTTGGGAGCCGTTTCAATTTCCAACTAAGAATGGCACTCTCTCGACCTGGCAAATAGTTCAGACGGCTTGAGACCACAGCTCGCCGGCTACATAGACTTCAAGAAAGCAAGAATTCCCGCACCGCACCAAGAAAACTCCCTCTCCTCGTAGTAAGGTCACCTGATTTCGACTCTGGACGCGTCACTGGCTTTGCGACTCCGTCGCTGACAGGGCCGCTTTCAAAGAGGGATCGTCGAAAAACGGCTTCAAGTCCGGACTCGTCTCCACATCCACCTTGACTCCGCCAAGGAGGGCGCGCTTCGTGTGATGTAGCACTTTTTCCCTGTCGCCACACAGAGAGTGCGTCACTGCGACGAGGTAGTCGACGTAAGGAAGTTGGCCGTCTGCAGGCGCCGCCCGAGAGGCTTCGGTACGTGCTACGTCACATTGGCCGAGAGCGGCAAGCCCCTGCGACAAGTAGCCTCTCGCTTGCGCGTCTTTGGGGTTGATCTCGAGCTGGTCGCGAAGCAGCTGGACCGCGTGTGTGTAGCTTTCCGCGGCCTCCTTCTGCTCTTCGAGCTGCCGATGCGTGTCGCCGAGCCCGAGCCAATGGACCGCGTCGGGGCGCATCTCGACCGCGAGGCGGAATTGCTCGAGAGCCAGCCCGAAGCTTCCCAAAGCGTAATAAACGTAGCCAAGGTCGTTATGAGCGTTTCCACTCGGACTGATTCGTACGGCCGCCTGTAAGAGAGGCTCGGCAGCGGTGAAGTCGCCCGCCATTATGTATGCCGTTGCAAGGCCGTGATAGCCCACGTCGCTATCGGGGCGCAATCGGATGACGCGCTGGTAAAGGGGGCTTCGCTTCCTCCAGTTTGGCCGTTGCCCTGAATAAGTAGAAGCCGGCCTTCGAGAAATAGTTCTGCCAGTGCACGGGACGCAAATCGATGGCCCGCTGATACATCGCTTCCGCTTCGTCTTCCTGCCCCAGCTCCGCATAAGCATCTGCGATCCAGAGAGTGGCAGCGTCATCCGCCGGTGCCAGCTCGAGAGCTCTTTTGAAAGAGGCAGAGGCCTCAACGCCTCGGCCCCGACCCAATAGGACGACCCCCCAGAGCAAGATGGGCATCGGCCAATTGCGGCGCGAGCATGACGGATTGCTGCGCCTCATTGAAGGACTCCTCCACCAGACCTGGCTCGCGGGATTGCCCGTAGCATCGCCAGAGAGCCTGGGCCAGACCCGCATGGGCCTCGGCGAAGTTCTCATCTAATTCCAGAGCTCTGCGGAAGGATTCCTCCGCGAGGTTTTCGTTCCGTTCGACATCCCAACCCAATAAGTGGGTCCGCCCCTCGAGATAATGTTCGAGCGCCTTCGGGTCCGCTCGCCGTTTGGTTGCGCTCTCCGTAACCCCAAGGGCATCAGCCAAGGATGAGGCGACGCGTTCGCTCAGCGCGATGACCTCGTTCGGGTCGAGCACGATCTCTCGGGGCCACCATTTCGCATTTCCATCGGGGCCCACGAGGTTCACGCTCGCCACGATTTGGTCGGCGCTCGAAGTCAGATGGCCCTGAACAATCCAATCTACGCCGAGCTGGTCCGCGACGAGGACGGGGTCCTCGTCAGGCCCGTAGGTTCTGCTCGTGGAAAAGGGAGTGACCTCGAGCGCGGTAAAGTTCTTGAGTCGGTCGTTCAGCGCGAGCGGGACGAGCTGCCCGAGGTGTGCGCTCTCCTCTGGCCCATCGTGTCCCCAGGGCAAAACGGCCACGGTGGTGGTCCGGTCGGCCGCGAAGATGCCGTATCCCACGGCAGCGAGCGCCGCGACGCCGAGAGTCATCAACGCCGCCCACTTTTGGCGATGGATCTTTGGCTTGTCCGCGGCGAGGAGATAAGCAGAAGATTCGATGTGAGCGCGCGCGTCCTTTAGCGCATCGAGAAGATCTCGGGGCTCTTGGAAGCGATCTTTTTGATCTTTTTCCAGACAGCGATCCACGATGGGCTGGAGCTTCTTAGCCACGTCAGGGTCGAGGGTTTCGGAGAGACGAGAGGCAGGAGAATTGATGATGGCGTGCACACGCTCTAAAGCACTCTCCCTCTGAAACGGATGCACTCCCGTGAGCATCTGGTGTAAGAGAACGCCAAAACTAAAGATGTCGCTACGGTGATCGAGCTCTTGACCCCGTGCTTGCTCGGGAGACATGTAGGCCAAGGTGCCTTTCACCTCGCCCGCCCGACTGTGGGCACGCTCCGCGGTTTCTTCTTCGTCGATCTCAGGTAGCGGCTGGGTGAGCTTTGCGAGGCCAAAGTCGATGATCTTGATATGGAGGCCTCCGCTCTTGACCATGACGTTGCTCGGTTTCAGGTCGCGATGAACGATACCCATCTCGTGGGCAAAGGCGAGCCCTTCGACAATCTCCGTCGCGAAGTTGAGCGTTTGCTCTATCTCGAGTGGCCCCTTTTCGAGCAAATCTGCGAGCTCCTGGCCCCGGATGAGCTCCATAGCAATGAAAGTGATGCCGTGTTCTTCTCCAATCTCGAAAATGGTAGCAATGTAAGGATGATCGAGCGCGGCCGTCGCCTTGGCTTCCTGCACGAATCGCTGATGGCTGCTAGGGTCCGACTGCATGAGGGACGTGGGGAGGATTTTGATGGCGACTTCCCGGTTCAACAACAGGTCCCGCGCAAGGTAGACCTCCCCCATGCTGCCGCGGCCGAGATCTCCGATGATCTTATAGTGGGATAGCTGTTTGCCAATCACCATGCAAATTGAATTCTACGGCCGCTCGAATGGGAGTTCAAGCCGTGTTCGCCAGATTCAATTGCTGGCCGCCGTTCGTTCGTTGGCATCGGTCCGCAGCGACTCGGACTGTCGACCGCCTGATGAAAGGTGATGAAAGGTGATGAGAGGTGAGTGGGAGTAGGTAAACGGACTCCACGTTTTCGGGAGACGAGTGACGACCCCTTGATTCTACAGTCTACCTTCCCTTTTCCGCTCCTCGACATCCCAGAACGTTTGATAGAGGCGGCGTCTTTCGACGAGCGTCTGCGTCAGGAGACGATCGCAGTCGAGAGCGTCCTTTCCCTGAACCACCAAATCCGCCAGGACAGCGAAAGCTTGAGTGCCTTCTCCCGTTTTGAACTCGTCTCCGACCATGAGCAAGAAGACGCGGCGGCGAAGATCGGGGGGACAGGCTCCGGACGACCGCGTAGAGATCTCGATCTTTGGGAACACCCGAGCGGCTGACGGCGAGCATCGGATACTCCCCCTGCCGCACGCGCTGTATTTTATCGTCGACCGTGTCATCGTCCAGGGGCTCGACACCGAAACCGAGCCGAGTGAGCAAAGCACTCACGCCGTTGCCGAGCTCGGAGCTCGTCAGCGAGACGAGGGCCGGACCCATTGAACCGGCAGCGGGAGGAGGCGGAGCCGAGCCAGGGGGTGGCGTCGTCGCACTAGCGGGTGTTGGCGGCGGAGGCGGCAAAGAAGTTGGCCGAGATGCGGAGGCTGCCGCTACCGCTTTTCCGGGAAGCTTGATGGTGCCCTGACACTGCGGACACTTGAGAATGAACGGGGTGTCGGGAACCTTGGTATCGTCCACGACGAGCCGATTAGAGCAGTTCGGACAGTTTGTTTCCACGTCTACCTCTCGATCAAATTGTCCATGTCCATGTCCGCGCCCATGATCGGAGTCTCCTCCGTCGTCTGTGGCGGCGCCGCGTCAGGCTGAGCCTCGGAGCCTTCCATCGAGAGTTTCAGCTTCAGATTCGGCTCGTTGGTGGCATAGGACAAGCCCGTCTGCATGTCGATCTCCCCGGCTTCGATGAGCCTCTTGAGCTCAGAATCAAAGCTCTGCATCCCGTCGAGGGCGCCGTCTTCCATGGCGTCGAGCAGACTCCTTCCTTCTTTCTCTCCGTCCCTTACATAATCACGCGTGCGCGCCGTGGCCCGCAAAATTTCGCATACGGCAACGCGCCCACCGCCTATCTTCGGGACGAGGCGCTGGCTCACGATCCAACGGAAGGATTGCGCAAAGCGCGTACGGACCTGGCGCTCCTCGTTCTTGGGAAAGACGCCGACGATGCGGTCGATGGTCTTGGCCGCATCGATCGTATGAAGCGTCGACAACACAAGATGGCCCGTCTCCGACGCTTCGAGCGCGGTATTGATCGTTTCGGCATCACGCATCTCTCCCACGAGAATCACTTTCGGCGCTTGCCGCAACGCGGCACGCAGCGCGAGGGCAAAGCTCTCCGTATCAGCGCCAATCTCGCGCTGGTTGATGGTCGCCTGCTTGGCGGGGTACAAATACTCGATGGGATCTTCGATCATAATGATGTGGATGGGTTTTTCCTCGTTCATGCGATTGATCACAGCCGCAAGCGTCGTCGATTTGCCCGATCCCGTCGGTCCGGTAACGAGAACGATGCCCGTGCGCTCTCGCGTGATCTCGTTCAGCTGGGGTGGGATTCCGAGCTCTTCCACCGTCGGGATCCTGTTCGGGATGACCCTGAGCACGATGGAGTAGGACCCGCGTTGTGTGAAGACATTGACGCGAAACCGCGTCTTCTGCGGGATCGAGTAAGAGAGATCTACGGAGCCTGTACGTAACAGTTTTTCGGTCAAGTCCCGCTTGCCTCGCAACAGCCTCAAGACAATGTCTCGGTCTGGTATGGCGCGAGCTTCTCAACCCCAGCGTAAGGAACACCTTTGAGCTCCCCATCGATCTCGACCTGAGGTGGTTTCCCCACAGAGAGATTTAGATCGGAGACACCAGGGGCGACGTCGAGCATCTTGACGAGCAGAGGGTTCAGGTCGAAATAGGCCATATGCGGAAAGCCTCGCGGGAAGAAAGATGAGTTGTCTCAGAAGAACGTTATTATAACATGCAAGATTCGACCATGAGGAAGCCCGTGCCGTTCGGCGGCTGTTTCACCAAGAGTGAGAGTGACGCGACGAAAACGCCTTGGGTGTTTCTCGGTATCGCCGACGACACGCAATCCACCTATTTGCATGGCCCGGCGGAAGCGCCCGAGGCCATACGCCAAGCCTATGACGGCAACTGTTTCAACGCGACGACGGAGAACGGTGTCGACTTGGCCGAGAGTGTCCTCGACCTGGGCGATTTGAAACCGCGCGAGAACTGGGAGGCCAGTGCGAGGGTTTATCGAGCTCGGCTAGAAGAACTTTGGAAAAGCGGCAAAGTGCCTTTCGTCGCCGGCGGCGATCACGCGATCACTGTCCCTGTCGTGGCAGCGGCGGAGGTGCTTGGAGCACCCATCCATGTCATCCAGGTGGACGCGCACCCAGATCTCTATCCCGATTTCGAAGGCAACCCGGGCTCACATGCTTGCACCGGCGCGCGGATCGTGGAGATGGGCCATGTGGAAAGCCTGTCACAGCTCGGCATCCGAACGATGAGCGCCGCGCAGCATGCGCAACGCGACCGCTACCAGGACAAGCTCTTCATTTACGAAGCGCGCGAGCTGCCCGGCGCGCTCCCCGAGCTTCGGCACATTCCCGAAGGCGCGTCGGTCTATGTGACGATAGATATCGACGGCATCGACCCTGCCTTCGCTCCCGGGGTATCGCACCCCGTTCCCGGAGGATTGAGCGCGCGGCAAGTGCTCGATTTTCTCGGGCGTGGTCATTGGAACCTGATAGGGATGGATGTCGTGGAGGTGAGCCCGCCGCGCGATTTTCAGTCCCAAACAGCCATTCTTGGCGCCCGCTTGCTCCACGAAGGCATGGGCTACGCCGCAAGAGGCAGGTTTGGACGGGCTCGCTAGATGTTGCCGGCGCGCATTTCTTCGGCGATATAGTCCGATGCCCTCCAAGAGAGCGCGAGGATCGTGAGCGTCGGATTTTTCTCCGAAGCGTTGGTGAAGGCTGAGCCGTTCACGACGAAGAGGTTCTCGACTTCGTGCATGCGGTTGAATGCGCTCAAAGCCGACTGCTTCGGATCGGCGCCCACGCGGCAGGTGCTGTGCTCGTGGATGGCGGAGCCAGGGTCGTCGTGCGCGTCTCGGTCGAAGGGAACGACTTCGGCGCCGGCTCTTTCGAGGATCTCCTCGGCCGTGTCGTACATGTGACGTCTCATCTTCTTCTCGTTGTCGCCGAAGGCCACCGTGACTTTCATGAGCGGCACGCCGTAGCGATCCGTACGGCTGTCGTCTACCGTCATCCGATTCTCCGAGCGCGGCAAGATCTCTCCAAAGGGATGGAGCGACAATAGCGCCGGGTAGCGCTCCGGCCTTGAGCTCTTTGCCGAAGCCGACAACGTCGTGCGCGACCGTCTCCCCGATCGTGCCCGATCCCGTATTCCACATCTGGATGCCGAAACCTCTCAGGTAGTCTTGCTTGCTGCGATGGTTGAATCGTGGGATGGAATAGTGCCCGCCGCCGATGCCATCGCTGTTCTGATAGCCCGACCCAAAGAGCTGCGGCAAGTAGCCGCGCACGTGGACCATTTGCTGCTCGGTAAAGTTGCGCCCGATTTGATCGGAGCCGTTGCCAATCCCGTTCGGGAAAATATCGGACTTGGAGTTCAGCAAAATGCGCGTCGAGTCCATGGCGGAAGCGCCGAGCACGATGACACGGCCACGCACTTGTCGCTCGGCGCCCGAGTCGCGGTCAAAATATTGGACACCGGACGCTCGGCCGCGATCGTCGGTTAGGATGCGCGCCACGACGGCTCGCGACCGAATCTCGAGATTCCCGGTCTCGAGCGCCTAAGGAATCAGATGATCGGCTGAGTTGAAGCACGAGGCGGTGTCGCAACCAGCGCCGCAATTGCCGCAATAGTGACACGCGGCGAAGCCGCGATGCGGGCGCGTGATGTTGGCGCGCCGGATGGGCACAACGGGAATGCCCAAGCTCTCTGCGGATTTTCAGATGAAGACCTCGCCGCAACGCGGCGGCGGCACGGGCATGTAGTATTTGCTTCCTGGCAAGACGTCAGAGCTATCGTTCCCTCCGCACACGCCGATGAACTGCTCTACTTTGTCGTAATACGGCGCGACGTCGGCGTAGCGGATGGGCCACGGAATGCCCCAGCCGTCGCGCTCCGCGGCGCCGAAATCGATATCCGACATCCTCAGGCTGACGCGGCCCCAGACGTTGGTCTTGCCGCCGATGCCCCAGACACGCATGAGGTTGAAAGGCTTGCCCTCCGGGGTCAGATAGGGCTGCTCGGTTTTATCGAGAAAAAAGGGCGGCGGCTTCTCGCCGTGTCTCAGACGCTCATCCGCTTCGAAGGGTACGGCGTGCGTCCAAAACTTGGTGCGCTCGAATTTGCCCCCGGCGTCGAGCATGAGCACTTTTACGCCCTTTTGCGTCAAGTTGTAGGCCGCCATCCCGCCGGAAGCCCCGCTGCCGATGATGATGACGTCGTGAACTTCACGGCTCTCTACGATCTGCATCGCCGCCCCCTAGCCGTTGCCGTCCGACGGCGTCCAGTTCAAGTGCTCGTCATGAGTGCAGCCGTCGAATACGGTGACGAAGGTTCGGCCTTCGAAACCGAGCTCTTCGATCATGCCGACCTCGGAGCGGTAATAGCCTTCGACGGTGAGCGACTTGAAGCTCGTCGAAAAACACGCCGCCTTTCTTCAGAAGAGCGATTTGCGCAGGCGGCTCCAGACCCGCAAAGGACTCGAGCCCGGAGCGAAACCTGTCTTGCCGGGCGCGGGTATCCTCGCTCAGCTTCCAGTCGATATATTGGTGGACGTTTGCTTTCTTGGCGCCCGGCGTGTTCGTCTCGGGGATGATGAGCTCCGCGAGATCCGCGGTGAGCGCGGCTTCGGTTGCGTCGAGAACGAGCGGCCGCCAAACACCCGAACCCTGCGGTACAGGAACGAGCGGGTGGAAGGCACCCAGAACCGGCACGACGGCCAGCGTGCCGGCGCGCTTCAATGCTTCTCTACGATCCATCGCTCACCCCTGATCGAAGCGGGAAGTATATCCTCTCGGCGGTGCCACCAGCAGGCGCCGACCGCCGCGGTCGCCAGAACCCAGAACGGCCAAAGTGGCTGGACGAAGATGCCGGCCGCAGCGAGGACCGCCACGGCGCCCAGCATTACGAGCCGAGCTTTCGCGTAGCTCGTCGACGCGCTTCGCTTGAGCAGCCAGAGGTCCGCTGGAAATAAAATGAGCGCGAGCTCGTTCCACCGCAGCTCGGGCCATGGCGAGACGACAGCACCAGCCCAAATCAACGTCCCCAAGACGGCGACGATGACTACGACGAGCGCGGCGCCTTTGCGCGAGACGAACGAGACGAAGGAGAGCACGAGAACGACGACCCAGAAGCGCCCAAAAGCGCCCGACACGCTTCCGGGATCGACAGGTGCCTGGCGCTCGTACACGACTTCCGGACGGGCGTCGAAACGTTCTTCGACAGCCGCGCGGAGCACACGCGGGACGAACATCGCCTCGAAGGCACCGAGCTCCTGATCGACCCAGCGGCCCAGGATCAAATCCCCGGCCGGCACGAGCGCCCAATGCGCCCCGGCGAAACCTTCGCGCGCGTAGTCCCGATAGGTGAGGGGGCTTTCGATGAGCGTTTTTTTGAGCTCGCCTCCCGTCGCCTCGTCGATCAAATCTCGCGGCCGCGTCGAGCAGTTGTCGACGAAATGGCTGTAGATATATTCCCGATTCTCGGGCTGCGCGTCGAGCTCGAGAGCCGCCCTCAAGCCCGCGACTTGCCCGTCCGTGAGCGGCAGCACCTGTCGATAGATGGTGCGGTCCTGCTCCTGGAACCAAAAGATCATCGAGAGCACATCGGAAACGGACACCCAGAACTTGGCCTGTCCACGGACGACATCCCAGCCGAGGCCTATCGGGCGTGAGAAGTCCGACGTCCCGTAGTTGTAGCAGAGGCCCCCGGCGGGAAGCTCGTCCGCCATCATGCAAATCGCAGCATGCCCGAACTTGTTGAAAAGCTCGTCGCCGGAGCCGATCGTATAGAGCTCGACGCGGTCCCGGGCGTCCGCAGGCGCGGCAGGCGCGGCAGGCGCGAAAAAGAGAAGGCCGATCAAAGGAGCCAAACGCACGCGCGCATCATAATGCAAAATCTCTCGGCTCCTGCACCGATGTATGATGCCCACCCATGGAAGGGCAAAAGCTCGAGCGCAGCATCGGTCTCGGCGGCGCGGCGGCCACGCTCGTCGGCTACGTCGTGGGCGCTTCCATTTTCATCCTTCCCGGAGAGCTTGCGGCTTCGACGGGGCCCGCGATCTTTCTCTCCTTCCTGCTCGCCTCCATTCCCGCTCTGTTGTCCTGCTTCGTCACCGCGCAGATCGGCTGCGTCTATCCGGTGAGTGGCGGACCGTATATCGCGGCGAGCCGCAACTTGTCACCGTTCGCGGGCTTCATGCTGGTCTGGTCGCTCATGCTCGGCGCCACGATCGGGATCCCACTCATCGCTTATGGATTCGCCGACTATTTGGCATTCTTCATTCCCGGTGTTCCTCAAATGGTGGTGGCGCTAGGCATCGTCGCAAGCCTCATCTCCTTCGGCGCACTCTTCGCTGCGGCGACTTCGGTCAACGGCATTCTTCTCGCCATCTCGCGCGATATCTACGCGCTCGCGCGCGACCAAATATTTCCCGAGGCCCTGGGCCGGCTCGGCGGACAGAAGCACATGCCGCGCGCTGCCATCCTCACCGTCACCTTGTTGGGTTTGATTGGCATCTCGCGGGGTGCCTCGATCACGCAATATGCGCTGAGCGCGGTCATGGCGATCATGCTCGTTCAGATTCTCTCCGCGGCAGCCGTTTTCGCGCTCCCGCGGAAAAGCCCGGAGCGATTCGCGGCGGCCGGCTTTCGCTTGAGTCCCTTTTGGCGCGTCTTTGTAGCGTGGGCCTCATTCTTTTTTCGCTCGGATTCATCGGGCTCGGTGTCGCTCAGAGTGGCGCCTCAGTAGGCGTGTTTGCGGGCATCATCGCCTTTGGCGCGCTCTACTACACGCTGCGCAAAAGAGCGCTTGCGTCGAAAGGGCTTCGCATCGAAGATGTTTTGCGCAAAGATCAAATGCTCGCTTCCGCAGGTGAATGATCATGGAAATCCTCGTCCTGAGTCACGAAGACGTCGAAAAACTCATGCCCATGCGCGACTGCATCGACGTCATGGCCGAAGTTCTGGAAACGCTCGAGCGCGGCGACGCGCATAACCCGCTGCGCTCCGTCGTCAAACCACCCAACACGGGGCACTTTCTCGGCCTGATGCCCGCCTATCGCGGCGGCGACCACCCCGCTTATTGCTTGAAGGAGGTCTGCATCTTTCCCGAAAACCCGAAGCGCGGCCTCGACGCGCATCAAGGCTCCGTGCTCCTCCACAGCGCGGAGACGGGCGAGCTCATCGCCGTCATGAACGGGTCGGCTATTACCGCGATTCGGACGGCGGCGGTCTCGGCCGTCGCTACCAAGTTGTTGGCCCGGGAGGACGCGAAGGAGCTCGCGATTGTGGGAACCGGCGTCCAAGGGCGATCGCATCTCGACGCGATGGCCGCGCTCGACCGGTTCGAGCGCGTGCGCGTCGTCGGTCGGCGTCCCGACAGCGCACGGGCTTTCGCCGAGGAGCTCGGACCAAAATACTCGCTCTCGATCGAGCCCGCCGACAACGTACAGAAGGCGGTCGAGGGCGCCGACGTGATCGTGACCGCGACGAACTCGAGCGAGCCCGTATTGAAGCGCGAGTGGATCGCGCCGGGAGCTCATATCAACGCGGTGGGCTCGAGCATCCGTTCCGCGCGCGAGCTCGACACCGAGACGATGGCGGCGACAACACTCTTCGTCGACCGCCGCGAATCGACGCTCAACGAGTCGGGCGACTATTTGTTCGCGGCCAAAGACGGCGCGATCGGCCCCGACCATATTCGTGCGGAGCTCGGGGAGCTCCTCGCCGGAAAGCCCCTCGGACGCCGCTCCGCAGAAGAAATCACGCTCTTCAAATCCCTCGGAATTGCGGTCGAGGACCTCGCCTCCGCGCAATTTCTCTATCGGAGGGCGCTCGAGACCGGCGCGGGCACGCGCATCGCATTCTAGGATCGGGCTCGATTGGCGCTAAACTAGAGACATGACGAACGCATGGATTGTGGATGCGGCCCGCACGCCGCGGGGCCGTGGCAAGAAAGACAAAGGTGCTCTGAGCGGCATTCACCCCCAGGAGCTCCTCGCGCAAACGCTGAACGCCATCGCTGAGCGCACCAGCCTCGAGAAAAAGGACGTCGAAGACGTCGTCATGGGCTGTGTGAGCCAGGCGGGGGATCAAGGCGCCAACATCACGCGCAACGCTCTCATGGCCGCCGACTGGCCGGAAGTGGTCACGGGCGTGACGCTCAACCGTTTTTGTGGCTCGGGTCTCCAAGCGGTGAACTTTGCCGCGATGGGCGTGATGTCCGGACAGCAGGAGGTCGCGATGGGCGGCGGCGTCGAAAGCATGTCGCGCGCTCCTATGGGCTCGGATGGCGCGGGCGCCGACGGCAATAACGAGCTCTTGCGCGACAAGGTGTTCCAGGTGCCGCAAGGCATCAGTGCCGACCTCATCGCAACCATCGAAGGTTTCTCGCGCGAAGACGTGGACCGCTTCGCTCTACAATCCCAGCAGCGTGCGCAAGCGGCGCAAGAAGCGTGCTATTTCTCCAAAAGCCTCGTGCCCGTGAAAGACCCTCGCACGGGCGACATCGTCCTGGACAAAGACGAGCATCCGCGCGCCGGGACGACGCTCGAAGGCTTGGCGCAGCTCGATGCGGTCTTCGCAAAGTTTGGCGCTTCACCCGCCATCGACGGCGAGACTTGGGACCACGTCGCGCTCCGCCGCTACCCCGAAGTCGAAGCCATCAACCACGTGCACACCGCCGGCAATGCGAGCGGCATCGTCGATGGCGCCGCGGCCGTGCTCCTGGCCTCCGACGACTACGTGAAAGCGCATGGGCTCAAAGGTCGTGCGCGCATCCGCGCCACCGCGACCTACGGCTCCGAGCCCGTCATCATGCTGACCGCTCCCGCGCCGGCTTCGAAGCGCGCTCTCGAAAAAGCCGGCATGTCCGCGTCGGATATCGACCTGTGGGAGATCAACGAAGCTTTCGCTGCAATCCCGCTCCAGACGATGAAAAAACTCGGGATTGGCGAAGAGAACGTGAACGTCAACGGCGGCGCCATCGCGCTCGGCCACCCGCTCGGAGCGACGGGTGCAGCGCTTCTCGGCACGGCCCTCGACGAGCTCGAGCGGCGCGATCAAGCGACGGCTCTCATCACGCTTTGCATTGGCGGCGGGATGGGCATCTCGACCATCATCGAGCGCGTTTGATCATCGCGTAGGGCGCAAAAACGCAATCCCTGGGACGTTGTAATTTCGGGTGCGTTCGTTTAGAACTAGAAGATCGCTGAAAGGTCCAGCTCAGAGGGGATCGGTTTGCGGGCGATGAGTTCACCGCGCCCGCGAAGCGCCTCGACGTCGCCTTGGATCTGGCCGTTCTCCGACACGATCCGCCCTCGGCTTACCGTCATGACCGGGACGCCCGTCACGTCCATGCCCTCGTAGGGTGTGTAGTCCACATCGTGGTGCAGCTCGTCGTGCCGCAACGAGACGGTACGGACGGGGTCCATGACGACGATATCCGCGTCGGCCCCCACCGCGAGCGAGCCTTTGCGCGGGTAGAGCCCGAACATCTTGGCCGGGTTGGTCGCCACGAGCTGGACGAAACGATTCGGCGACAACCGCCCCTCAGAAACGCCTTTGGAGTACAAGAGCGCAAGCCGGGTCTCTATACCAGGCACTCCGTTCGGGATTTTCGTGAAATCGGAAGGGCCGAGCTTCTGGTCCTGGAAACGAAACGGTGCGTGATCTGACGCGACTTGTTGGATGCTTCCCCGTCGAAGGCCCTGCCACAAGGCACGCTGGTTTTCCTCGCTGCGGATAGGCGGCGTGCACACATATTTGGCCGCTTCCTCGGCGTTGTGGTAGCAGGCATCGGTGAGCAACAAGTATTGCGGGCAGGTTTCGGAGACGACTTGAGCGCCCTCGTAGCGCGCTTTTTCGATATTTCCGAGCGCCCGCTCCGAGGTAACGTGGGCAATGCAGATGGGAGCTCCAGTAATCTCCGCAAGGGCAATCGCACGGTAAGTCGCTTCGGCTTCGACGACCGGCGGCCGGCTCGGCGCGTGAAAATGGGCCTCCGTGTCACCGCGACTCAAGTGCGAGCTAATCAGATGGGTGACGGCGCAATCGTTCTCGCAGTGCAGATAGGTCAACCCGCCGCAGGCCGCGTTCGTTTCCAAAATACGGAGAAGGCTCGCGTCGTCGACATACTTGTCCGCGTAGGTCATGTAGATCTTGAACGACGTGAAGCCTTGCTCGACGGCCCGCCTCATCTGAGACGGCGTCTCCTCCCGGATGTCCGTCAAAATGATGTGGAGACCGAAATCCACGATCGACTTGCCGCCCGCAAGCTCAGCGCGCTCCGTCGAGACTCTCTCGAGGTCGTCCCCTTTTCGCTGGAGCGCGAAATCCACGAGGGTCGTCGTCCCGCCGCACGCCGCCGCTATCGAGCCGGAGAAAAAGTCGTCCGCAGTCTCGATCCCGATGCGGTCGACCGGGTGCTCGAGGTGAACATGCGTGTCGATCCCGCCAGGCATGACCGAAAGCCCCGAGACGTCGCGGATCTCGCCCGTCGTCGAAAGAGATTGTCCTACCGAAGCGATTCGGCCGTCCCGAACGAGAAGGTCCGCTTCGAAGGTCTCCGAAGCGGTGACGATCGTCCCGCCCCGAAGCAGCAATTCTTCACTCATGAGCAGGCAATTGTAGCAGAGCCCAGACACTTCTCGATGTCGCTCCGTTCTTTGTTCCATCGCGCGCCCCAGTCAGAGCACTCGTGAAAGGGCGGTTCTATGTCGACGCGGACCGAATCGCCATCTGCGGTTGGAGCGGCGGCGGGTCGAACTGAGGTCGGGCGCTTCCGGGTGATCGCCATCCGCCAAAGGCTGCCCCTTCCCGCCACCTCCACGACGATGAAGGCGTCGTCCGAACAAGCCGTCCGGGAAAGTCAGCGTCTGAGCTTGCGTAGAACCTGAACACCTCCAGGGGAGGCGGTACTTGGCTTTCCACCCCCATCGTGCTCATGAGCGTGGTTCGGGAAAGCAAGAGCTCAATGGCCAGCTGTAGAGCCACCATCAATCGGCAAGGCGGCACCCGTTACGAAACGTGCCTCGAATGAAGCCAGATAGAGGACCCCTTGGCTGATCTCGACCGGCATGGCAATGCGCTTCATCGGCGCATAGTCGATCATCCTCTGCTCTGCGGCGGCTGGGTCGTCTTTCTTGTCGATATGGTCGCGGCGGATCATGTCGGTATCGACATAGCCCGGGCATACGCAATTGACCCGTACGTCTGGCGCTACTTCCAACGCCATGGCCCGCGACATGTTGACGACCCCACCCTTTGACGCGCAGTAGACGGTGATTCCCGGTACCCCGATCAAGCCAGCATCCGAAGCGATGTTGACAATATTGCCATGGGATGTGCGCAATGCAGGTAACGCCGCACGGCAACAGAAGAATGTGCCCTTCAGATTGACGTCGACGTGAGCGTCCCACATCGCCTCGTCGCTATCCTCAATGGGTCTGCCAGAACCGATACCGGCGCTGTTCACCAGAATGTCGAGGCCACCGAAGGCGTCGTTCGCAGTCTTTACCACGGACTCACAGCCGGGAACGGTTCCGATATCGTCGGACGCCGCGACCAGGCGCTCACCACAGCCCAGTCTAGGCTGGCTAGGAGTTGGGAGCGGACTCGTCTTCTATCCCGTTTCGCAGGCTGCGAATCGTCCGGAGCTCCGTCTCGACATCTCGGTCCTTCGGGCGTGTCAGCGTAGACTTGATTAAGATGAGTTGATCGAGCGAGATCACCGGGAAGACGCGTCCTTCGACGAGTTCCATGTCTTCGGTGGCCAAGCTCTGAAGGCCGCCGATGGGGGCGACCTCTCGGAGGACATCGAGGCGCCCGAGGTCCGTGATGAGCAAGAGAATGCGGTGACTGCTGAGCTCCAGAGCAGACTGACTCACGAGGCCAAGGTCGGGCCGACTGAGGTGCTTCGGACGGTGCGGACGGAGGGCGTCCAGCAGTATCTTGAGGTTCTCTTCGTCGAACTTCACGACGATGTCCAAATCCTTGGTGCTGCGTGCTGATCCGTGTGCGATGGCCGCCACGCCGCCAACGACGACGAAGTCAAGGCCTGCATCCTGTAACAGAATGAGCAGGTCGTCGCTTCGCTGAGCCGTCATCGCGCCTCGCGAAGCCTTGCCCGGGCGCGCTCGATCTCCTGAGCTTGCAAGGCCGCTCGCAACTTCGGTGACAAAGTCCGGCTCTGAATGTCATGGTGGAAGCGGTTCATTCGCACGAGTTCTGCGATGCGTTCAGCCGGGGAGAGCCTGAGGTTGGCCAGTAGGGCATCGAAGTCGACACCGAGAGCCTCGGCTCTCGCGCGGAGCGCACTCTCTCCGTCGGGGTCCGTGGGCATCCCCAAGCTTACCACTGCGGCATTTGCCCTGGTGATGGGCGATGGGCCGACACTCTTGTGTCAGGAACGGTGTGCTCATCGCTTTGTTCTCTTCTCAGGCATATCCGATCCATACGGCCACGGCCAATGCGATCGAGCCCAGGATCCAGATCTTCACCATGAAAGGTAGGATGAAGCGCACCCAACGGTCGTATGGGATTCCCGCCATGGCCAGCGCTCCCACGATCACGGCTTGGGTGGGAACCAGGATGTTGCTGAACCCGTCGCCGAACTGGTAGGCCAATACCGCCACTTGCCGGCTCACGCCCACCAGGTCTGCCAGGGGCGCCATTATCGGCATGGTGACATAGGCCTGACCGCTTCCCGACGGGATGAGGAAGTTGGCAAGGCTCTGAACGAAGAACATTGTGCTCCGCTGAAACCTTTGGGAATGGCCGTCAGGCTGGCCATGGGCGACAACGCCGGAGCGTCCGGGGTGAAGTGGAAGCTGCCTGGCGCCACCTGGAGTCGCCCGGCGGCATTCTCCACCCGTTCGAACGACCCGGCGGGAAGCAGGTATGAGAAAACTTGGGCTAGGATCACCATCCCGAAGAGGAGAACCAGGGTGTTTGGGACCTTGAATCTTCTTTTCGTCACAATGAAATCTTACTTCCCACACGTCCATTCTTTGACGAAGCGTGCGCGGAGCGCTAGTGCACGTCCTGGGTGTCGTATTTGCCCCAGTCGCCAAAATTTGAAAGTGCGAAGTAGTCATCAACCTCGAGATTACGGAGGGTGTCGACATCTTGCGCCGAGGCCTGCGACCCGGAGCTCGCGCCTACCAGTAGGAACGCGAGCAAAGTGAGTTTGATTGACGAATGTGTTCTCAAGACAGTTGACCTTAAAAGTTGATGTACTGGATTTGACTCATCTCTCGAGCGGCTTCGAAAATCGCGCCCGCCACAGCCAGGTCCTGGATTGCGATTCCGGAGCTGTCAAAAACGGTGATCTGAGTATCGGAAATTCTTCCGGGTGATTTAGAAAGCGTGACCAACCCCAAAGCACAGATGTCATCGACTGAGTTTATGAGTCCATCGTTATAGGCATGCTGAAATTCACCGATAATGATGGATTGTTGGGGGTAGTCGGCAAACAGGCTCGCACGTTTCAAAATAGCGGTATCGAGCTCGTACTTGCCCTTGTCATCAGCGCCCATCGCCGAGACATGAGTTCCTTCCCCGATCCATTCGTTCCGAACGAGCGGTGACTCCGATGGCGTGACGGTAACGACAATATCGGAGCCACGCACGGCATCTTCCGCGCTCGTTAATCGTATGTCGACGTCCACGTCCTTCAAGCGATCAGCTATCCAGCTCGCGCGCGTCTCAGATCGTGTGAAAATTTTGATCAAAGAAAGCGCCCGGACCTCGGCTACTGCCCGAATTTCCTGCTCGGCCTGATGGCCGGCACCGATGACGCCCAACACCGCTGCGTCGGAACGAGCCAGACTGGAAACTGCAATGGCGTTCGCGGCAGCAGTCCTGTAACCGTTTAGATAGGAGGCGCTCACTAAAACTTGTGGAAATCCGGTCTCGGGATCGACCAGCAAGATCGTCGAACCATGGGCAGGCAGGCCTTTATCGAAATTACCGGCCCAGTATGTTGGGATGACAATGTCCGACTTGGGGAACATTATTATAGGCGTCGAGAAACGAGCGCCCCGCGGCATCGATGAGCCATACTCCCTCGCCACGCACGACGTGAAGGGGGTTGTCGTAGGAGAGCTCCAAGCCCGGCCCGAGGCGTTGCCGGCGCCGCTCGAGAAGTGGCTGCAGGCTTTCTTCATCGGCAGGGCTCCGGGTGAAATCCGGGACGGCGATTGCGATCGCGTCCCGCAGGCGCGGCGAAGCCTGGCATACATACGCTCTGCCCCCCACGCTCGCATCTGCTCGAGTAGTGCCGCCGCCTCATCTATGCCACCCATGATGTAATCGGTGTTTTCCGGGTGATCGCAGACCCGCCAGTTCGCAACGGCAATCTCCATTGCACATCGGGTTGACGCGAGATCGAAAATTAGACGGATCTCGTCGTCCTCCAATGCGGTGACGGCGTGATAACCGGCCGCAATCTCCGCCGCGGTAGCGATGGGGTCCGAGTGTCCCACGATCAACTTGGAAATCGGCACCGCAAGATCACAGACCAGCGGCGCGTAAATGAGGTCACCGAAGTCGATGACGCCAGTGACGCGGTCACCGGCAGCCAGGGTGTTCTGTGCATTGACGTCGTTGTGAATGACCTGCGCGCGCTGTTTCTGAAGCTCGGGAAGCACTTCCGCATCGAAGTGATCAAGAACCTCCTCGACGACGCGGCGGCGGCCGGCTTCTTCGATGTGGTGTGTGTGCGCGCGAAGACCCGGGGCCTGAGTGAGATCCCAGAGGAGCTCGTGCCGGGCGGCCGGATGAAAGAAACCGCGCAGAGCGCGGGCCAAGCGCGCGGTCATGGCGCCAACATTGCGTAGCGTGGCATCCTCGAGCAATTGGCCGGGTAGGAAGCTGAGCACCCGGGCGATGAAACGCCGCCCATCGGCCCCATCGATCTCATGAAAAAGAGCGCCATCGGGCGTCGCCTTGACGCGGGGGATCGCCAAGCGTGGGTCGACCCGGGCTATGTGCAGCAGCGCCTGGGTCTGCATGTCCAAAATCGCCGGATTCTCGGCAGGGTTCGCGATCTTCAAGACCCATTCGCTCCCATCTTTGGCACGCAATCTGAAGTTCTGATCGCGCTCGCTGTGAAGCGGCTGAGCGATCGCCTGGATGCCAAAGGCTTGCTGTGCGAACGCTTCGGCCTCCCGGGTCGAAAACGCCGGGGCCTGTGCCTCCAAGACCGTTTCGGCTTTGGCTCCGGTCTGAGATCGGGGGGTGGGCGACATGACTTCAATCTCCTCAGTGGCGAGGAGTGTGACGCGATCTAGTCACGCGACGACGCGCTTTGGCTGTGCCCCATTGAATGACGCTCGACACGTTCTTGTAGCTCACGATGGAGTTGCCCGAGCGCGGCGAACGCCTCCGCGTATTCCGGCCGGTTGTACGCTCGCTGCGCCGATGGACTCGATCATCTCGTATGGAGGAGTTTGGTTCCGGGCGCGAGTGACATGTCAGGACGACGATGTTACGACGATGGCAGGCAGTGAGCAACCAGCTGCGCTTCTGCTCATACTCGGTTACCCATGGGCCGTCCATGATGACTCTCCTTGACGATGCCACCAAAATCGTGAGTAACTGCACGTCGACACCGTAGAAAGGACATAGATGACCAAGTTTCGTTTCGCGACGCTCATAGCACTCCTCGGCACCGTTCTCCTAACACCTCTCTACGGCCAGGTGCCGGCGCCGCTTCGAGATCAATTGAAGCGGATCTTCGACAGCAAAGACTTCGACTCCAAGAGCTTCGGTCCGGCGAAATGGCTGCCTGACGGCGACGCCTACACGACGGTCGAGCCGTCGGAATCCGTGGAGGACGCGCACGACATCGTCCGCTACGACACCAAACCCGGCGCAAGAGAGGTGCTCGTTTCGGCGAGCACGCTCCGGCCCCCGGACGCGACCCGTCCACTCGAGATCGACGATTACGCGTGGTCTTCCGATCGAGCACGGCTGCTCGTCTTTACGAACACCGTCCGTGTTTGGCGGCGGAACACGCGCGGCGATTACTGGGTCCTGGACGTCGCGAGCGGCGCTCTGCGAAAGCTCGGCGGCGTGGCTCCAACCTCGTCGCTCATGTTCGCCAAGTTCTCGCCCGACGGAACGCGCGTCGCCTATGTCGTGGCGAACAACTTGTACGTCGAGACTTTGACGACCGGCGCGGTCACGACGCTGACCGAAAGCGGCTCGCCCACAACGATCTTTGGGACTTCCGACTGGGTTTACGAAGAAGAGTTCGGGCTTCGCGACGGCTTTCGCTGGAGCCCCGACGGCAAGCGCATCGCCTTTTGGAACTTTGACGCCGAAGGTATCGGCGAGTTCACCATCATTAATAACACCGACGAGCTCTACCCGACCTTGCTCCGCATTCCCTATCCGAAAGCGGGAACGACGAACTCGGCCGTGAGGATCGGAGTCGTGAGTGCGGCGGGCGGAGAGATGGCATGGATGAAAGTGCCCGGCGATCCGCGCAACACTTACGTGGCTCGCATGGAGTGGGCCGATGACAACCATCTCGTCCTTCAGCATTTGAACCGCCTCCAAAACACGAACGACGTGCTGCTTTCGGACGCGACGACCGGCGACGTCGTACCCATCCACCAAGATCGCAACGACGCTTGGGTCGAAGTCGTCCAGCGCATGGACTTTACCGCGAACGGCGAAGAGCTCGTCTGGCTCAGTGAAAAAGACGGCTACCGTCATGCTTATGCTGTAGCCCGGGACGGCGGTCACGAGCGGCTCCTTACGCGCTTCGAGGACGACGTCATCCAACCGCTGGGACTCGACTCAGCGGGAGAGTGGTTCTACTTCATCGCGTCGCCCGAGAGCGCAACCGAGCGCTATTTGTTTCGCTCGAGCCTCGAAGGCGACGCTCCACCGGAGCGGCTGACACCGCGCAACGCGACGGGAACCCACGCCTACGATCTGTCGCCGAACGGCCGATGGGCGTTCCATACTTTCTCGAGCTTCGACGCGCCACCGCGGGTCGATCTCGTGCAGCTTCCCGATCACACGGTCATGAGAACCTCGAAGACAATGCGGCTTTGCAAGCGGCGCTCGACGGTGTTCTCGATCCTCCCGTTTCCATGTTCGAGCTCGAGATCGAGCCCGGCGTCACCCTCGATTCTTGGATGTTGAAGCCGGCCAATTTCGACGCCAGGAAGAAATACCCGCTCCTCGTCTATGTCTACGGCGAGCCTGCTGGGCAAACCGTCCTCAATCGGTGGTTCGGCGCGCGTTCTTTGTTCCATCGCGCGCTCGCCAATGCCGGCTTCATCGTGGCGAGCTTCGACAATCGCGGGACGCCGGCGCCCAAAGGCGCGGCGTGGCGCAAGATCGTCTACGGGACCGTCGGAGATCTCTCGTCGAAAGACCAGGCGCTGCGGTCACAGCGCTCGTGAAGGAGCGTTCCTATATCGACGCGGACCGTGTCGCCATCTGGGGGTGGAGCGGCGGCGGGTCGAACACGTTGAACGCGATGTTCCGCTTCCCCGATATCTTCCGTGTGGGCGTCTCCGTGGCCCCGGTGCCCGATCAAACGCTCTACGATACGATCTATCAGGAACGCTACATGGGCTTGCCGCAAGAGAACGCGGAAGGCTACCGTGTCGGCTCACCGATCAACTTCGCGGAAGGCCTCGAAGGAAAGCTCCTCCTCATCCACGGCACCGGGGACGACAACGTGCACTATCAAGGAACGGAACGCCTCGTGAACCGACTCGTCGAGCTCGGAAAGCCGTTTGACCTGATGGTCTACCCCAACCGATCGCACGCCATCAAGGAGGGCGACGGCACGACGCTCCACATCTACAATCTCATCACGCGTTACTTGCTCCAAACGGGATGGGTGGCTTCAACCAACTGAGGGCCCGGGCGGCGCAGTCATAAACCGTCGGACGGCGTACCCACGCAAATAAGCTCGTCGTCACTCCTCAGAAAGATCTGTCCGTTCGACACGACGGGAGAGGCGAGGAAGCGCGCGTCCAACTGGTTACGCGCGAGAATCTCGAACTCGCGCGACGCCCGCAGCACGATGGTCTCCCCTGTCTCGCTCACGAAGTAGACTTTGCCGTCGCCCGCGATAGGGGCTGCCGAGAAAACACCACCCGTTCGTCCTTGAAACAACCGCTTGCCGGTCTTGGCATCGGCGGCTTGAAGAACACCCGCGTCGCTCGCGAAGTAGACCACGCCGTCATACTGCACGACCGAAGAGACATAAGGCGCACCGGTAGGGACGTGCCAAACAAGATGTTCGGTGCCCGCGATGTCGCCGTGTCCGCCGGGGCGGATCGCCATATACGGACCGCTTCGATAGCCGCGGCTCGTGTAGATGATGCCATCGGAGTAGGAGAAAGACGGTACCGTGATCGGAAAACGGCTCGGCTCGACGTAATACCAGAGGCGCTCTCCCGTCTTTGGATCGTAGCCTTCGATGCCCTCGCTCGAGTTGACCACCAGCTCGTCGCCTTCCGGTCCGGGAACGACGGTAGGAGTGCTGTAAGAGCGGAGCCCTTCACCTCGGTCCGCTTTCCAAAGCTCTTTTCCCGTACGTTTGTCGAGCGCGAGGAGATAGGACGCCGGCACGTGGTCGCACAGTAGAATGAGCGCATCACCGTAAATCGTCGGCGAGCTCGAATGACCCCACGTGATCTCGAAAGGGCCGTAATCCTCGCCGAGGTGTCTTTCCCAGACGAGCTTCCCTTCCATATCGAGGGCCGCGATTTGGCCGGTACCGAACCACGCATAGACGTGCTCTCCGTCCGTGACCGGGCTCGGGTTGGCGAGGTTGGTCTTGCGATGCACGGAAGGAAGCTCGCCGGTCGCGGGGATGCGATGCTGCCACAGCCGCCTTCCGTCGGAGCGCTGATAGGCCTCAACGAGAAAAAACACTTCATCGCCGGCTGCCCCGCCAATCGAGCGCTCCACGGGCCCGCCGCCGCGGCCCCCCAGGGTCGGGTGGTTGCCGTCACGGACGACTCCGCGTCCCGCCTGCGACGTTACCAGGATCGTATTACCGGAGACGATCGGAGAGGAGAGGCCCATCCCTCCGAGCCGAGTCCTCCAAGCGATGTTCTCATCTTCACTCCAGGCAAGCGGCAAGCCTCGCTCGGGGCTCACGCCGTTGCCGTCGGGACCGCGCCAATTCGGCCAATCCTCCGCCGTGGCGAGCCCAGAGAGTCCGAACACCGCAAACGCCAAAACTGCCCGATTCCACATAGCCTTCCTCCGTTCGCCCTAAGGGCCCTGAGCTCCTTCAATTATAGGCGACGGACCGAGCCGATGGGGGGCGCTCCTTTGTCGTGAAGAGGTTGAACGTCCCGACGACCGCGAGCGCGAGCGCCCAGCCGGCGAAAACGTCGAGTAGATAATGGAAGCGGCCATAAACCGTGGCGAAGACGAGCCCCACATATATTGGGACGAGCCAAACCAGCCAGCGCGACTGGTACTTCCACGTAACGAGCAGGATCACGGTCGAAACGGAAACGTGCGAGCTCGGAAAAGCGCCGCCCCGCGCGCCGCCTCGGGAGGAGACAAAGTGCACCAGCTCGTAGAAAAAATGGCCCGACTGTGGTTCTCCGAGCTTTGGCAATAAGTAAAAAGGGCTGTCCACCGGGAACAGTATGTAAAACAGATAGCTCGTCGCGAAGGTGACGGACATGAGGAAGAGAAGCTCTCGAAAAGCGTGGCGCTTCCCGGTGAAGTACCAAATGCCGCCAATCACCGGGAACAACAGCACGTAGGCGAAGTAGCAAAAATGCACATATTCCGACAGCCAGACCCAGCTCAGACGCTGGCTCAAATAGAGGCTCGGCTGGCCCGCGAAGAGCGTAGCCTCCAGGTTCTGGAGAGGCCCGGTGAGCCTCCAATCGCCGAGCGTTGAAGCGAGTAGCTCGACCTCCTTGTACAGGATGGGAAACGCGATGGCCGGGTACCAGTCTCGAAAGAATCGCCCGATCCCACGAGAGCGCGACGGCAAATAGCGCAGTGAATAGATCGCGATTCCGGCCGCCAAATGGAGGGCCACGAGCACCGGGAAGCTCGGGGGCAAGATCAGTGCGACGCCGGTGAGCGCCAGATAGAGAAGCATGAGGCGGTCCGTGCGTCGAGTGAGCGCAGCAACAATAGACGAGATGATATCCTTACGCCGTCGAAAAGGAGTGATGCAAATCTGGATCATTCTAGCATTGCTCTCGATCGTCACGGCCTGGTCTGTATCGGGGACTCATGACAAAACACAAAAGAGAAAACCTGTCGGACGAAGATCTTGAGAACGCGCTCGCGAAGCTCGAACACTGGGAGCTCGTCGATGGCAAGCTCCACCGGAGGTTCCGGTTCGAGAATTTCATCGATGCTTTCGGATTCATGACCCAGCTCGCGCTCGTCGCCGAGCGCATCAACCATCACCCAGAGTGGACGAATGTTTACAACTCCGTCAGCATCTTGTTGTCGACGCACGACGTGAATGGCATCTCGAATCTGGACTGCGATTTCGCCCGCGCGGCGGATTTGTATTACGGCGACTGAGAAAGGTCCCGACTAAGAAAGGAGCAGACCATGAGTGAACCGCAAACCGGCATCCTGGCGCCTGGCCCTGCCCTGGGACGCTATCTCTTTCTCAACCTCGCTCCGGACGAAGACCCCCGCGACGCGCGCGACGCGCTCGCGGAGCTCGAGCTCGATGACGACATCGTCGTCGGGATCGGTAATTCGCTCGTGCTCGCGTCGAATAGCGCCATCGAAGGCCTCAAAGTGTTTCCGAGCTTGACGGGCCCCGGAGTCGAGATACCTTCGACCCAAACCGCGCTGTGGATTTGGTTGCGCAGCGATACCGACCGCGGCGAGCTCATCCACCGCTCTCTCGAGCTCGAACAGCTCTTGGATCCCGCGCTCGAAATGGCGCAAATTGTCGATGGCTTCAAACACGACCCGACGCCGGAGGGACGCGGCCGTGATCTTTCAGGCTACGAGGACGGCACGGAGAACCCGACGGGCGAAGACGCCGTGGCCGCCGCAATCGTCTCGGGTTCGAGCGCGGGACTCGACGGGTCGAGCTTCGTAGCCGTCCAGAAGTGGCTGCACGATCTCGTCGGCCTTCAATCGTTAACGGATTCCGAGCGGGACGACATGATCGGCCGTCGCCTCGACGACAACGAGGAGATCGAGGATGCGCCCGAGTCCGCCCACGTCAAGCGCACGGCGCAAGAGAGCTTCGATCCTGAGGCCTTTGTCGTCCGCCAGTCCATGCCGTGGTCGGATCGCGACGGCGAAGGTTTGATGTTCGTCGCGTTCGGCCGCACGCTCGAGGCCTTCGAGGCCCAGCTCATCCGGATGACCGGGCGCGAAGACGGCATCGTAGACGGCTTGTTTCGCTTCTCGAAGCCCGTTTCCGGCGGCTATTACTGGTGCCCTGGCGTCGAAGACGACAAGCTCGACCTCCGCGCACTAGGCGCCTAGAGATCACTCGCAAGGAAAGGCGAGAGTGAGGCCCGCCGCTCGCGAGCCTCACCCTTTGTAGCTATTCCGCCTATTTGGTAAGCGCTTCGTGGACCTTGCCGACGAGGCCGGGTCCAGGTGTGAGCGTCTTGTCACCCTCGTCCTTCCACTGCGCCGGGCAGGCCTCGGCCGTTTTTCTGGCAACGTAGAGGTTCGCTTTGAACTTCCGCATGACCTCGCCAATGTTGCGGCCCACGTTGAAGAAGCTGACCTCCGAGCTCAAGAGCGTGCCCTCGGGGTTGATGATGAACGTGCCTCGCAGCGCCAGGCCCGCACCCTCGACATAGACACCGAAGAGACGCGAGACTTTCCCGGTTGGATCCGCACCCATCAAATACTCGACATTCTCGAGGCTTTTTTCGTGCTGTTTCCATGCGAGGTGTACAAACTGAGTATCGGTGCTCACGGTGATGAGCTCGGCACCCAACTTCTTGAAGCGATCTTGCTGCTCTGCCAGAGCAGCGAATTCGGTCGCTCAGACGAAGGTGAAATCGGCGGGATAGAAGAACAATATGGTCCACTTCCCGGCCTTTTTGTTTTGATCGAGGCTCACCGTCCCGAAATCGTTCTTGGTGGGATCGTAGGTGGCGAGCTCGAAATCGGGAACGCTGGCACCGAGTTGGAGCCCGCCCCCGTTGGTCGACTCTGTCATTCAGTTTCCTCCTTTGGCTTGTTCGAACCGCGAATTCTCCCGCTTTCGTCCGATTTATGCAAGAGGAACCTCTCCGGTGTAGGCTTTGGGGGAAGGAGTCTGATATGACGGAGCAAACGACGCGCGTCGAGTCCGATTCGCTCGGGCCCATAGAAGTGCCGACCGACCGCCTGTGGGGTGCCCAAACGGAGCGTTCCCGCCGGAACTTCCGCATATCCGGCGAGCGGATGCCGGAGGAGCTCATTCGGGCGCTCGCGCTCGTCAAGAAGTCGGCCGCAGCCGTTAACCAGGAGCTCGACCTCCTGGATGCCGATAAGGCGGAAGCGCTCGTCAAGGCCGCCGACGAAGTGCTCGCGGGAAAGCATAGGGACGAGTTCCCTTTGGTCGTCTGGCAGACCGGGAGCGGCACCCAGTCGAATATGAACATGAACGAGGTCCTCGCGAATCGGGCGCGCGAGCTTCTCGGCGGGGAACGGGGCTCGGCGCGCCTCGTCCATCCCAACGACGACGTCAACAAAGGTCAGTCGTCGAACGACGTCATCCCGACCGCGATGCACGTCGCCGCGGTCGAAGCCCTGCGCGCGCGCCTTCTCCCCGCGGTCGAAAAGCTCAGGGATGCGCTCGCGCAAAAAGCCGAAGCATTTGACGACATCGTCAAGATCGGACGAACGCATCTCCAGGACGCGACGCCGCTCACCCTCGGCCAAGAGTTCTCGGGCTACGCTTCCCAGCTCGACCATGGCGTCCGACACTTGAGCGACACGCTCCCCCACCTGGAAGAGCTCGCACTCGGCGGTACGGCTGTCGGCACCGGCTTGAACGCTCATCCAGAGCTCGGCGAGCGGGTGGCGGCCCGTCTCTCCGAGCTCACCGGTTATCCTTTCGTCTCGGCGCCGAACAAGTTCGAAGCGCTCGCGTCGAAAGATGCCCTCGTCTTCGCGCACGGCGCGCTCAAAACGCTCGCCGCGTCGCTGACGAAGATCGCGAACGACGTCCGCTGGCTCGCTTCCGGACCACGCAGTGGCATCGGCGAGATCACGATCCCGGCGAACGAGCCCGGAAGCTCCATCATGCCCGGCAAAGTGAACCCAACACAGTGCGAAGCCATGACAATGCTCTGCGCCCAAGTCTTCGGAAACGACGTCACGATCAATATCGGCGGCGCCTCGGGAAACTTTGAGCTGAACGTTTTCAAGCCCGTCATCATCTATAACTTTCTCCAGAGCGCGCGCCTACTCGCGGACGGCTGCGACAGCTTCCGAGAAAAACTCGTCGCCGGCATCGAGCCGAATCAAGAAAGGCTGAAGGAGAATTTGGAGCAGTCGCTCATGCTCGTGACCGCGCTCAACCCGCATATCGGCTACGACAAAGCGGCCGCGATCGCCAAAAAAGCTTACTCGGAAGGAACGTCGCTCCGGGAGGCGGCGCTCGTGCTCGGCCACGTCACCGGCGAGCAATTCGACCAATGGGTCCGGCCAGAGAACATGGTGGGAAAGGAGACCAAGTAAATGGAGCTCGGAATGGTGGGTCTTGGCAAGATGGGCGCGAACATGACGACGCGTCTTCTCACAGCCGGTCATGGCGTTGTCGTCACCGATCGCAATCCGGAAGCGGTGCGGGTCGCGGCGGACGGCGGTGCTGTAGCGGCCGCGTCACTTCAAGAGCTCGTTCTCGAGCTCTCGGCGCCGCGCGCCGTCTGGGTCATGGTGCCTTCGGGCGCTCCCACCGAGAGCGTCGTTCAGGAGCTATCGGAGCGTCTCGACGCAGGCGATCTCGTTGTCGACGGCGGCAACAGCAATTACAAAGAAACGATGCGGCGGGGCGAGCAGTTGAAAGACAAAGAGATCCATTTTGTCGATGTCGGCACTAGCGGGGGCGTTTGGGGGCTCAAAGAAGGCTACAGCATGATGGTCGGCGGCGAGGCTGTCGATCGCCTTCGCCCGGTTCTCGAGTCGCTCGCCCCGGCACCGGATCGCGGCTGGGGACACGTGGGGCCTTCAGGATCCGGCCACTTCGTAAAGATGATCCATAACGGGATCGAGTACGGGATGATGCAAGCTTACGCTGCAGGCTTCGACATCCTGAAGCAAAAAGCGGTATTCGGCCTCGACATCCATCAGATTTCGGAAATCTGGCGCGATGGAAGTGTCATACGCTCGTGGCTTCTCGACTTGACGGCGCGTGCTCTCGAGGACGACCAGGACCTCGCCGGCATCAAACCATGGGTCGCCGATAGCGGCGAAGGGCGCTGGACAGTGAACGAAGCGATCGATCTGGACGTCCCGGCACCGGTCATAACCCTCGCGCTCATGATGCGCTTCGCGAGCCGCGAGGACGATAGCTATGCGGCCAAGCTCCTCGCCGCGATGCGGAACCAATTCGGCGGCCATGGGGTAAAAAAAACATGACGAGCATCGTCATCTTCGGGGCTTCCGGCGACCTCACGAAACGGAAGCTCGTACCGGCTCTTCAACCTGCACCTGAAAGGCCGACTCGCCGACGACGTGCGGATCGTGGGCTATGCACGGCGGCCCTATAGCGACGACACGTTTCGCGAGCGGATGGCCGAAGGGGTCGAGGACCACGCGGCGTTCACCGCGTTCGCGCGGCGTCTCTTCTACGTTCGCGGAGACCTGAGCACGCCGGATGACTACCGCGGGCTCGACGCCCGTCTCCGCGAGCTGGAGAACGGCGGCGCCGACCGACTGTATTACTTTTCTGTGGCGCCGCGTTTTTACGAGCCGATCGTCATGCATCTCGGCGCGTGCGAGATGGCCAAGGAAAGCGACGGCTATCGGCGCGCCGTCATCGAGAAGCCGTTCGGCCGCGATCTCAGCTCCGCGCGCTCGCTCAACGACAAGATCCAGAAAGCCTTCCACGAACGCCAGGTCTATCGCGTCGACCACTACCTTGGAAAGGAAACTTCCCAGAATATTCTGTTCTTCCGTTTCGGCAACACCGTTTTCGAACCCTTGTGGAATCGCAACTATGTCGATCACGTTCAGATAACCGTCGCCGAATCCGTGGACGTGGGACATCGCGCCGGCTATTACGACACCGCCGGTGTCGTGCGCGATATGTTCCAAAACCACTTGCTGCAGCTCCTGAGCCTCGTCGCGATGGAGCCCCCCGCTTCCTTCGATGCCGACTCCGTGCGGAACGAGAAAACGAAGCTCCTTTCCGCCGTCCGTCTCATCACACCCGCGGACACGGTCCGGGCTCAATATCACCGCTACACCGAAGCAGAAGGTGTTGCGGAAGACTCACAAACGGCGACCTATGGCGCGATGAAGCTCGACATCGACAACTGGCGCTGGCAAGGAGTTCCCTTCTATCTCCGGTCGGGAAAGGCCTTGGCGGACAAGGTCTCCGAAATCTTGATCCACTTTCGAAAGCCTCCGCACGTGATGTTCCCGTTCCCGCAAGGTGGCTCCATCCGCAACAACTATCTCGCCATTTGCGTGCAACCGGATGAAGGGATGCACTTGCGGTTCGAGACGAAAGTGCCCGATACCGCTGCCGAGCTACGTTCGGTCGACATGGAGTTTCACTACGCGGAGGACTTCGACGGGATCGCGATCCCGGGGGCCTATGAGCGGTTACTCCTCGACGCGATCCAAGGTGACGCATCTCTTTTTCTTCGCCGGGACGGCATTGAGCTTTCGTGGCAGATCATGGATCCGGTCATCCACGCTTGGGCGTCAAAGGACGCGCCGCCTCTCGCCCGATACGAGCGCGGAAGCTGGGGACCGAGCGAGGCGGACGCGCTTCTCGCCCGCAACGGACGCGCGTGGGAGCGAGGATGCGGCGTGCACTGAAGTGCTTCGAGGATCGCGAAGCAATGGGGCGAGCGGTCGCTGCTGCCTTCGTCGAGGCGGCGCAAGCCGTGGAAAGCTTCACCGTGGCGCTCGCGGGCGGGCGCACCGTCGAGCCGCTCTACCGCTGTCTCGCCGAGCTACAGGGCGAGGTCCCGTGGGAGCGGGTGCACGTTTTCTGGTCGGACGAGCGCTACGTCTCCCCTACCGACCCCGACAGCAACGTGCGGATGGCGCGCGAGCTCTTGCTCAACCACGTGCCGATTCCCGAAGAGAACGTGCACGCACCTAGAACCGACCTCGCGGAGCCCGGCGAAGCCGCCCGGCGATACGAAGAAACGCTGCGCGAGCACTCACTCCACTGGGTGCTCCTCGGGCTCGGAGAAGATGGTCACGTCGCGTCTCTATTTCCCGGAAGACCCGAGCTGGCGGAGAAACAGCGCATCGTCGTGGCCGTCCACGACAGTCCCAAACCTCCACCCATCCGGCTGACGCTGACGCCCGCCGCCATCAACGCGGCGCGAGAGGTCCATTTGCTCGTCGCCGGCGCGCCCAAACGCGTGGCGCTGGAAGCCGTTCTCGATGGGAAGGTCCTCGACTGGACGGCGGGTAACGTGATGATTTGGACTGACCGCCAAGCAGCGGCGTTGGCATGATGCACTTCAGCCGCTACCGAGGGCGCATTGGAGCACACGAGAGAAAGTACCGTTCGGGAGAAATTCGTCCTTGTACCGTATGGTAAGAAGTCCGCTCTCAGACCGGGAGGAGTCGGCGAGTGTTACCCTTGGTAACGCGTGTTTTACATAATCTGCGCACACGTGTTCGTTGGCGATGGTGTCTCTCGGGCGATGACTCTCCCAGACCAGGTGGGTGGAGACCAGGCAGACCAAGTGGGTAGAGACCAGGTGCTGGAGACCAGGTGCTGGAGACCAGGTGGCACCCTTTTGTCGTGGGCCAACGAGATGCTGCCAGAGGATCCGGAAGCTTTTTACTCGCTGTCGGTCGTTGCCGGAATGGTCGCAGCGTCGACATCCCAGCCGCCGCCGAGCGAGCGGTAGAGCAGGATCAGGTTTTGCACCGCCAGGCCTTCGCTCTCCGCAAGCTGGTCTTGGAAGCGAAAGAGCGACCGCTGGCTGTCGAGCACATTTTGGAAGTTCGTCAGGCCCGCGAGATATTGCGTGCGCACGAGGTCGACGGCTCGTTGGGCGGCATCGACCGCTTCTTCGAGGCGGTCGCGACGCTCTTGCTCCTTGAAATAGGCGATCATCGAGTTCTCGACTTCCTCGAGCGCGCCGAGCACGGTCAGCTCATAGGCGAAAAACGCCTGCTCCGACTGGGCTTCCGCCACGTCAATGGCACTGTGGATGCGACCGCGATCGAACAGGTTCCAGTTGAACGCGGGCATGAGACTCCATCCGATGCTCGTGGTGTCGTTGCCGACATTGCCCCAGTTGAACGTGAAGAACCCGAACAGAGAAAACGATGGATAGAGATCCGCCGTCGCGACACCTATCCGCGCGGTTCGTGACGCGAGAATGCGCTCGGCCGCGCGGATGTCCGGACGTTGCCTCATGACGTTCGCAGGGATGCCTACCGCGACCGACTCGGGCGGCGCGGGAGTCGCTCCGGCGGTCGAGAGCTCTTCATGAAGTGACCCCGGTGTTTCCGCGAGTAAGACGGCGAGAGCGTTGAGGGCGAAATTCAAGTTTTGCTCGAGCCTCGGGACGGTCGACTCCGTGTCGCCGAGGTTCGATTCCGCTTGAGCCACGTCGAGCGCAGAAGTGAGACCGGCGTCGAAGCGATCCCGGGTGAGCTGCAGGCTTTCCCGCTGAGCTTCGATGTTGGAGCGGGCAAAATCGATACGCTGCTGCAACGCTCGAAGATCGACATAGGCGAGTGCGACTTCAGCAAGGAGCGAAACGAGCACGTCGCGATAGTCCTCGACCGTGGCCTCGTAGCTCGCTTCCGCGGCTTCGATATTGCGGGCAAACTTGCCGAAGACGTCCATCTCCCAACGCGCGTCCACACCGAGGCTCAAGAGCCCGGCTGTTTCGAATCCCTCTTCGGGCGATATGGGCGCCGCGGCTTCGCTCGATTTGCCGATACTCAAGTCACCGGCCGCGTCGAGAACAGGCATGCGCTCGCCACGCGCGACACCTACGCCGGCGCGCGCCTCGCGAATACGCGCGACCGCCACCCGCAAGTCGAGGTTCTCGATTTGCGCGCGCTCGATGAGCTCTTGGAGCTTGCGATCGTTGAAGACCGTCCACCACGTCTGTATGTTTGAATCGGCGCTTGCGAGTCCCATCGTCGCAGCCGTGTACCACTGGTCGGAAATCGGCTGATCGTTTGGAAGCGGCGCCGGCTTCTCGTAATCCGGCCCCACTTTGCAGGCGGTCGCCATAGCCGCCACAGCTACTAACAATGCTAGGCGTTTCATGACGACTCTCCCGCGCTCGCAGCCGCCTGCATCTTCGTCGGGGCTTTCATGCTCCGGTCACGCAGCTTTTGCATGAGCACGAAGAAGAAGGGCGTGAGAAAGACGCCGATGACCGTCGAGAGCAGCATGCCTCCGAAGACCGCCGTTCCGAGCGCGCGACGGCTCGCCGAGCCCGCACCCGAGGCTACCAGCAGCGGCAGCACGCCGAGGACGAAGGAGAGCGCCGTCATGAGGAGCGGCCGGAAACGCAAGCGCGCCGCTTGGACAGCGGCCTCGAGCGTGTCCATCCCTTCTTCCTCTCTGAGCTGTTTCGCGAACTCGACGATGAGGATGGCCGTCTTCGCGGAGAGCCCGATGAGGAGCACGAGCCCAATCTGCGTATAGACGTTGTTGTCGAGACCGCGAGCCCACGTGGCGACGATGGCGCCGAGTAGCGAGAACGGAATCGTCAGGAGTACCGAGAACGGGATGAGCCAGCTCTCATATTGGGCCGCGAGGAACAAGAAGACGAAGATGAAAGCGAGGCCGAAGATGATGGGTGTCTGGTTCCCCGCCGAGAGCTGCTGGTAAGTAACTCCGGTCCACTCGTAACCCATGGACTGTGGGAGCAAGCCGCTCGACAGAGCCTGCATGGACGCGACCGCTTCGCCCGAGCTGAAGCCGGGGCGCGGCGAGCCTGTGATGCTCGCCGCCGGGTAGAGGTTGTAGCGCGTGATCGCTTGAGGCCCGACCGTATCCTCGACGGCCATGAGGGTCCCGAGCGGGATCATGTTGCCTGCCTGATCGCGCACTTCGAGGCTTCGGATGTCCTCGACACGCGAGCGAAACTGCGCATCCGCTTGGATCATGACCCTGTACGTTCGCCCAAATATATTGAAATCGTTGACATAGGCCGAGCCGAGATAGGCCTGCAGCGTGTCGAAGATATCCGAGAGCTGGATGCCGAGCGTCTTGGCTTTCGTGCGATCGAGATCCAGGTAGAGCTGAGGCACGTTGGCGCGAAAGCTGTTATTGACGCGCATCAATATCGGATTCTGATTTCCCTCGAAGGCGAGATCGTCCGCGAACGTTTGGAGCTGCTGCACACCCGCCGCGCCGCGATCTTGCAGCATGAGCTCGAAGCCTCCCGCATTTCCGAGCCCCTGGATGGGAGGCGGTATGAAGGCGAAGGCCACTCCCTCTTCGATCTGGAGTAACTTCGCCGTGATCGCGTTCGCGATCGCCGTAGCGTGCAGCTCCGGATCCGGCCGCTGGCTCCAGTTTTCGAGCACAGCAATCGCCGCACCACCATTGCTGCTTTGGAGTGAATCGAGCATTGAGTAGCCGCCGATCGTGATGACGTCGGTGACCCCCGGGGTGTCTATCAGCGTTTGCGTGATGCCGTCCAGCACCTCCTCGGTGCGCTCGAGCGAAGCGCTGTCGGGAAGTTTTACGTTCGCGAAGAAATAGCCCTGGTCTTCGTCGGGGATGAACCCGCCAGGGACGTTCATGAAACCGAAGGCCGTGGCCCCAACAACCGCGGCGAAAAACACCATCATGAGAGCCACGCGGCGCACGAACATATGAACGTAGCCCGTATACGACTTCGTGGTGAAATCGAAGAGCTCGTTGAACTTCGTGAAGAACCAGCCGCGCTTCGTCGTTGACGGGCGAAGCAACAGGCCGCAGAGCGACGGGCTCAACGTCAACGCATTGATCGATGAAAAGACCGTCGCCACCGAGATGGTGATAGCGAACTGCGTGTAGAGCCGGCCGGTGATGCCCCCCATCATCGCCGTGGGGACGAACACCGCAAGCAACACGAGCGTCGTCGCGATTACCGGGCCGGTAACTTGCTCCATGGCTTTGGCGGCCGCCTCCTTGGGGGGAAGTCCCTCTTCGTCGATGAGACGCATGGTGTTCTCGACGACGACGATAGCGTCATCGACGACGATGCCAATCGCGAGCACGATCCCGAATAGCGACAGCGTGTTGATCGAGAGTCCCATCGCAAGCATGACGCCGAAGGTCCCCAAGAGCGCGACCGGGATCGTGACCGCGGGGATGAGCGTTGTGCGGATGTCCTGCAGAAAAACATAAACCGTGAGGATGACGAGAAATATGGCAATGAAGAGGGTCTCGACCACTTCCGCAATCGACGCGTCGATCGCGCGCGTCGAGTCGAAGGCCACCGTATATTCGAGGCCCTGAGGAAAACGCGTCGCCATCTCGTCCATCGCCGCGGTCACGCCGCTCGCGATCTCGAGCGCGTTCGCCCCTGGAAGCTGGTAAATCGCCATCCCAATCGACGGTTGCCCGTTGAGCTGGACGTACCAGTTATAAGCTTGAGCGCCAAGCTCGACCCGAGCGACATCGCCCAGACGCAGGAGGCTGCTTCCATCGACTTTGAGGATCATGTCCTCGAACTCTTCAACGGTCGAGAGCCTTCCGAGCGTGTTCACGGTGTATTGAAAGTCGAGCCCCATGGGCGACGGCGGCGCGCCGATCTGGCCGGCCGCCACTTGGACGTTCTGCTCGCGGATGGCGCCGACGACATCGTTCGTCGTCAACCCGCGGGCTTTGAGGCGCTCGGGGTCGAGCCAAATACGCATCCCGTAATCCTTCGCGCCCATCACTTGTACGTTGGCGACGCCCGAGATGCGACCGAGCTGATCTTTGATGTTCAAGTTGATGTAGTTGCTGATGTAGATCTCGTCGTGCTCGGGCAATGACGAGATCAAGTTGACCATGAGCACCATGTTGCTCGATTTCTTCTTGGTCGTAATGCCCTGACGCTTCGTTTCTTCGGGAAGTTTGGGCTCCGCGATGGCGACGCGGTTTTGAACGAGAACGGAGGCCATGTCGATATCGGTTCCGATCTCGAAAGTGACCGTCAAGCTCATCGACCCATCGTCGGAGCTTTTCGACTGCATGTAGATCATGTCGTCACGCCATTGACCTCTTGCTCGATGGGCACGGCCACCGTTTCCGCGATGACGGGAGCGCTCGCGCCGGGATAGCTCGTCGTCACCTCCACGGTAGGAGGCGTTATGTCCGGCGTGTTCTCGATGGGGAGCACGGGGATCGAGATCCGCCGATGAGCGCGATGAAGATCGAGATGACTAGGGCAAGGACGGGCCGATAAATGAAAATGCGGCTGAACATGACTCAGGACTCCGCCGAGGCCGACGCGGTCTTGGGGGACACAGGAAGCCCGGGCCGCGCCCGCTGCAATCCATTGATAATGTAGCGCTCGCCCGCCTCGAGTCCAGAGACGATGACCCGCATGCCGTCCTCGAGCCGCCCGAGCTCGACATGGCGGAGCTCGACCATGTCCCCTTCCCCGACGATCAGCAGATACTTGCCGCCGAGATCGGTTCCTATAGCGCGCTCGCTGACGAGAAGGGCGTCTTCTTGAAGCAAGGTTGGAACCCGTATCCGTGCGAAAAGGCCCGGAAAGAGAACGTTCTTGGAATTTGGGAACACCCTGCGAACCTGAATCGTCCCCGTATTCGCATCCACGGTGTTGTCGACGTAGTCGAGGCGACCCTCGTGCGGCCACCCGTTCTCGTTGGCCAATCCCAAAAAAGCGGGGACCTGCTCTTCCGGCGATGTATTTCGCTGCTCAACCGTACGGCCTTGATCGTTCAACATCTCGAGGATGAGGCGCTCGCTCACGTCGAAATAGACATAGATGGGGTCCATCTGCGCCACCGTCGTTAGGAGCGTGTTCTCTCCGGAGCCGACGAGATTGCCGATATCGACGAGGCGACGGCTCACCACCCCGCGGATCGGAGAGCGCACCTCGGTATAGCTCACATCGAGCTCCGCCTGCTCGAGCGCAGCTTTCGAGCCGAGCAAGCTCGCGTCGGCTTGCTGCACGTCGGCGCGCGCCCGGTCAACTTCCTGTTGGCTGACGGCATTCGTCCGGATGGCTTGCTCGAGCCGCTCCAGATCAGATTTGGCGCGCGCAAGCTCCGCCTCCCAACTCTTGACATCCGCGTCGGCGCCGTTGCGGCGCGCGATGTAAGGCGCTTGTTCGATCACGAACAAGAGCTCGTCTTTGCGAACGATCGAGCTCGCGCGGAACGCCTGACGCTCGAGCTCGCCCGAGACACGCGCCCGAATTTCGACGAACTCGACGGCCTCCGTTCGGCCGGTGAACTCGTGATACCCCATCACGTCCCGCTGCTCGGGCACCGCGACGGTGACTTCGGGCGCCGGCCGTGGAGGCGCTTCCACTCCCGATTGGCACGCACCCAAGGCGATGAAGGCGACAAACATCCAAGAACTGTGACGACTCATTTTTTCACCGGTTTGACGAGCGGCGTCTCAGATGCAAGGCCGAGCTCGGCGAGCAGTTGAATTTGATGCTCGACTTGAAGGAATCGGGCAGCGATCGTCGTGGAGAGTGCTTTTTCGACACGCCCGAAATATTTTTTCTTGAGCTTCAGATGATCTTCCTGAAGCTGGAACCACGCATTGGCTAGCCGTTTCGCATCCTCGTTCGAGAGGCTTTCGTAGGTGCTTGCATACTGCTTGAGCAACTTGAGGCGGCGATCGCCGAGTTTTGAAAGCTCTAGCTCATACTCCCGGTAAACGGGCCAGAAAACGTCCGCCTCGGCTTCGCTGAACACCATAGATTCCGTGAGGATCGCCACCTTGTCCGCGCGGAGATCCTCGCGCATGAGCTCTATGAACGGCTCCTGAGCGGCGGAGAAGCTCGGCGTAACGAGCATGCCCAACACCAAGACTGAGGCTTTGAAAATGATCATTTTATCTACTCCTTGATACACGGCGGCACTATACCTGGCGTGGAGACGACGTCTACGATCTCGCGAGTCTACAGCCGGATTTTACGCGCTTTCCGTTCTACGTCACCATGCGCTTTCGTTATCTTCCAGAGGAAGACTTCTACGGCTTCGGCCCCGACTCGAGTCTCGAAAACAGGAGGAACTACCTTCGAGAGGAAAGCCGGATCTACCTCACGACCGGCTGGCAGTTCAACCAAAACTTCGTATGGATCGTCAATGCCGGATACGATCAGAACGAAATCCGCTTCGGCAAATCCAACGCCACCCCGAGCACCCACGAGCTTTTCGACGATCCCAACGCTCCGGGTTTGGCGAACGCACTCGATTACATCCGCTTTGGAACGCAGCTATTTCTCGACCATCGCGACGAGCCGGGAAACCCGCACGATGGTTTCATGGCCGCCTTTTCGTTCGACCGGTTCGACGATCGCAACGAGACCGCGTTCGACTTCAACCGCTATGGCCTCGACGTCCGCAGCTACATGCCTCTCGGATCGCCGCAACGCGTGCTCGCGCTTCGAGCTGGCATACAGATCAACGAGGCCAATGACGGCAACCACGTCCCGTTCTTCATGCAGCCATCCTTGGGGGGAAGCCACACGCTCAGAGGCTTCGACAGCTTCCGGTGGCGCGGGGAGCGCGTGATGCTCTATCAAGCGGAATATCGCTGGGAGGCCACCACTTTCTGGGACCTCAATGCTTTTATCGATACCGGTGCGGTGAGCGGGCCCGACGAGAACCTCAGCTTTTCGAACCTGCAATGGGACTGGGGATTCGGCACGCGGTTCAAGACCTATCGCGATATCGTGCTGCGGCTCGAGGTCGCTTTCAGTGACGAGACAACACGTTACTATTTCCGAGGCTCGACGTCGTTTTAGGGGCACCCATGAACGCATTCATCCTCACATTGCTTCTCGCACAAAATTTTCTCGTCGACGATCCCATCCGGAGCGATCGTGACAACCTCCCCATCCCCCAGCCGGGGGTCATCGAGCTGAGCCCTACCTACGACATGCTCGAGAACACCTTCGCGCCTCGCGAGCTCGAGAGCCCCATCCCGCGCGCGATGAACGTCAACACCCTGGGCGAAGTTCCCGATTCGAGCTGGTTCACGAACCGCATCGGCGTCACCACGATGACGCCCGCCGAGCTCGCCCGAGGCCCCGCGACAGGGGGTCCGCCCGACGTCAGCCGTCCGCTCACGATCATCGGCGCCAAACAAGGCGGAATCACACCAGGCTTCAGGGTGCGCGACTCGCGGGGAAACGTCTATTTCATCAAGTTCGATCCGAAACGCCATCCGAGCCTCTCCACCGGCGCCGACGTCATCTCGAAGAACTTCTTCCACGCCATCGGCTACAACGTGCCCGAGGCCTATATCGTTTTCGTGCTTGCCGACAGGCTCATCATCCAACCCAGCACTGTCGTCGACCTACCCGGGGGGAAGAAAGCGCCGATGGATCGCGAATATCTCGACTTCATGCTCGAGGGAGCGGCCCGCATACCCGACGGCAATGTCCGAGCCGTCGCGAGCCTGCTCGTGCCCGGTGAGATCCTCGGCCCATTCAAGTTCTACGGGACGCGGCCCGATGACGGCAACGACATCTTTCCCCACGAGCACCGTCGCGAGCTTCGTGGCTACCGGGTTTTCTGCGCATGGCTCAACCATGACGACTCGCGCAGCATCAACACACTCGATACCTATGTCGACGGGCACGTAAAGCACTATCTCATCGATTTCGGCTCGACCCTCGGGAGCGGCTCGGACGTGCTACGCAACATCGCGCCTCAAAATCCGAGGGCGGGCAACGAGTACCTCATCGATCTCGGCCATGCATGGAAAAGGGCCTATACGTTCGGTGTCCGGGACCAGCCGTGGCGCAAGGTGAAATTCCTATACCCGAAATATGCCGAGATCGGCCGATTCGAAGGAGAGTTCTTCGAGCCGGAAAAATGGGTCCCGGAATATCCGAACCCCGCTTTCGATCGGATGTTGGCCGATGACGCGTTCTGGGCGGCGAAGATCATCGCGCGCTTCTCCGACGACGCCATCCGCGCCATCGTGAAGACGGGCGACTACCTCTCGCCCAGTGCTGAGCGCTACCTCGCCGACACGCTCATCAAACGACGGGACAAAGTCGTCGCCTATTTCTTTCGCCAGCTCAATCCGCTCGACGGCTTCGCGATCGACGGCACACGGCTTCGCTTCCAGAATCTGGGCTTGGACGCAGAAGAGACCTACCGCCATCAATGGTTCGTCTTCGACAACGACACGGCAACAACGAAGCCGATCGCGGACGCCGAGGAAGGCGACACGCGATCGATCGCGATCCCTGTAAGTGACGCGAAGTACTTGATGGTTCGAGGTCGAACTGTCCACGACAAAGAGATCGAGTGGCGGAAAGCCGTCGACGTCTTCTTACGCCGTACCGATTCAGGGTTCGAGGTCGTGGGCATCGACCGGGAGCTCTAGCACCTAAATCGCCTCAATCAAAGCCTTCAGTGATCCCAATTTATCACATGCGTTTCTGATTTCTCTGCACGGAGAATCCTCTAGCGAGCTCAGCCGGCTCGAAACTCGAGATTCTAGGGTTGCCGGTCTTCGAGCTCGCGTGCCTTTTGGAGCTCGGCTTCCGCCTCTTCGATCTTTCCCGCGCGGTGCAGGGCGAGCGCGAGATTCTTGCGCAACGTGGAGTTCCGGGGGTTCTGAGCCACGCTCTGCTGGAAAAGCGCAAGCGCAGCAAGCGTGTCGCCGTTCTCTAACAAAACGCTTGCAAGACCCTGCTGCGCAGCGATAAGCGTGGGGCAGATTTCGAGAGCTTCACGATAGTGGGCTTCCGCCTCTTCGCGACGACCCGCACTCGCGAGCGCCAAGCCGAGATCCGCATGGCCTTCGGCTTCGACAGCATGGAAGTCTTGTGTCGAAATCAACAGAAGAAGCGCCAGAGCGCCAACGACGATCATGAAGTTTCATTAGGGTGCGGCTCTTTTGGAACGGTGAGTTTGGCATGTCTCATAGTGGTAAGGGCTCATCTCACTTGACGCGCTTGAGGTGGCGGCCTTTGACGGGGACGACCTTGCCGTCGGCGTAGCGCGAGGCGTGGTTGCGCTCGTACTCGCACTGCTCGTGGAAGCGCCAGTACTCATCGAAGTCTCCGCTGGAGCGGAGAGCGCGAAGCCGCAGCACGGCTTCGGCGCCAGCGAGGGACCAACGCGCTCCGGTGAGGTCCATGCGGTCCGAGACCAGGTGGCGGCAGGCGCCTTCGATCACGCCGGTAGCGATCGGGAATCCAGCGGCGAGGCACTCGTCGTAGTGCAGATAAGAGGCGTGATTGAGCAGATAGTCAGCACACTGATCCACATTCTCCCGATTGTCGGGCGTCAGCTTTCGTCGGGTGGCGCTACGTCTTATCCCCGCCGCCACCAGGCAGGCCTCACCGCGCAGGATGCGAAGCAACCGCTCTTGGACCCACACTTGGCGGGCGGGCTCGGTCTCCTCGTAGAAGCCTAGCGAAGCCTTCCACACGTACTCACAGACATGGATGAAGTCGAGCACGATGGTGAGTTCGACATGGTGCTGGCCAGCCAGCTTGTGCAGGATCTTCAGTTGGGTGGCGTTGCCGTCGACCAAGGCGACCCAACTCTTGCGGTGTGAGGGATCTCGTCGTTCGGCTTCCGCGAACGCCTCTTCGAGAACCTCCTCGGGCTCTTTGGCTAGGCTCGCCCAGACACGCTTGTCTTGGGGGCGAGGCCGTTTGTCTTTCTCTCGCTCGTCGCTTGGTGCCAGCACACGAACCACGTCTTCTGGTTGGCGCACGAAGGGCTCCACCGTATAAACGGCCGCGACCGTGGCCATCCGCTTTCGGTTCCGCTTCTCTCCCTTGGTCAGCCGCTTGCCTAGTCGCCGCGAGCCTTTCTCGGCCGCCTTCTTGGTGGCTTCACGCAGGTCTTTGCGTAGCATCACAACGCCCTTGCCGTCCGCCGTGATCGCCAGCACCGAGGCGCTGCGATCGCCTGCCGGTGGAGCGCGCTGCCCATAGAAGGCGTCGAAGTCCTCTGCCGCACGACCCGCCAGCTCCTCCACTTGGCGCTTTCCAACCTTCGCCCCAGTGTGGCGGCCAAGGCTCGCCACCGCCTCGTCGAACGCTCCCTTTGACACCTCTACTGCCGCCGTCCGCCTCAGCTCGAACGAGTAACGCTCACGGGGGAGGTTCAGCTCGGCATCCAACGGATGCAGGCTATCTGCACCTTCGGCTCCATAACCGAAACGTTTGACACGGATTTCCCCGAAGATCGTCGTCAGGCCGCGCTCGTGGATTCGCTCCTGGTCCCTTTCCACTCCATCCGCACCTCGGACCGGAGCCGCCGCCTCGCCGGGACCGCGCGAGTCGACATGGGCCTGGAACAACTTACGCGAAAGCTCGTAGCTCCTCTCGCGCACCAGCTTCTCCACGTCGCTGTGGCTCATCTGCCTCGATTCGGCAGAACGTAGAAACGCGATGATCGACTCGAGATCGTCCCTCGACATCCCGAACGTCTCTTCGCACAGTTCGAACGCAGAAAGTGCCATCTCTCAGCTCTCCCGCAACACCCGGCGAGGGTCCTTCACCAGAGGCAAGACCAGCACCGTTTTCGAGCTTGCGCCGTGACGACGGTGCTCGCGGTCCATCCGCCCCCGCCCCGTCGTCACTCCAAGCTCGATCCAGTTCGCAGCCCGGTAGCAGGTGCCGCGGTAGCGGCTGTGATCCACCAAGGTCTCCAACAGCAAGGGCTCCACCCCATAGCGGCTGTGCCACTCGCATGGAAGCTGTCGCGCCATCAGGGATAGCACCCTGCTCGCGAGGTTTTGCACCCGCACCCAGGGAAGGATCAGAAAGCGGCTGTTGTTAACCACTCGCTGCAGGTTCCGCCCGCGCGTGGCATCGTCCCATCCAATCCACAAATCTCGTGCCGCCATCCTCCACGCCGGACTCGACAACTGCACACAGCCCACCACCCGTGCCGGCGCCGATGCGTACACCAGATAGCGCAGATGAGCGCCAAAGGGAACCGCGTGGCCCAAGTAGTGATGCCGGTCCACCAGCTCCCGGAACAAAAGACGCTGCTCGTCACTCCGCACCACTTCCAACACCACAGGCTGAATCTCGCTCAGCTCTCCCTCCAACGGCTCAGACGGCTCGCCACGCTCGGTTTGCGGTATTCGGGTTCGTGTCCCGACCGGCTTACCCGGGCGTTTGTCCGGAAGCTCCAGGCGACCTTCGCCTTCCAGCCGCTCGAGAAACTCCCGGCACTCCCGCGCTTTCAACTTTCCGGTCGGCCTCTTCCAATCCAGCAACTCGCACACCGTTCGCGCCAGTTCCATCCGGCTCAGACCGCCACAGCTCTCGACCAATTCCTGGATCAAGCTCAGCTCCGATGAACTGAATCGCCTGCCGCTGAAATTCGCTCCGCTCGTACCCATTTCCTACTTGCCACAACTACCGTAGCGAACGCCGGGACGAATGTCCAGCAAAAAGTGACACCGCTCAGGGTCCACAACCAGAGTAAATTCCGTTATCCTCTGACCAACCTCACGACGAGTGACCGTTGGACGGTTAGATCACTGAGAAAATGGGCGATTCTCGCGGTTCCAAAAGAGCCACACCCGTTTCATTATAGGCGAGCTTTCCTGACCGGGAAGATAGAGATGGTTGTTCATGCACTCATTCTCGCGAACGCGCGAGATAGCAGCTTGTCTTGTCGTTTTGTCGAAGGTGCGATATCATTAGCGGCTTCAAGTAAGTCTCGGCGGAAGTAATCTACGCCATCTCGCCGAGTAAAATGAACTGCGCAAGTTTGCTCTGCCTCTACGTTTCAATATTCTCGGCAAGTCTTCTGGTTTCGCGAGCAAATTGCGGCGGCTCAGGTTCCATCGATAGTCCTTCGGGATCCGTCGAGTTTTCCGTCAACCAACTCTTCCTTGGAAAGGTACAGCATCGAAATGACAACCACTCCGTCGCTGGCGAAGCGGCTTCGCACGCTCCTGAGCTCCGATTCCGTCGCGGTGTTCATGGAGGCCCACAACGGGTTGTCAGCGAAACTGGCATACGAGGCGGGTTTCGAGGCCCTGTGGGGCAGCGGCTTATCGATCTCCGCCGCGCTGGGGGTCCGGGATAACAACGAGGCGAGCTGGACCCAGGTGCTCGAGGTTTCGGAGTTTATGGTCGACGCATCCGACCTGCCAATCCTAATCGACGGAGACACCGGCTACGGCAACTTCAACAACGTCCGACGACTGGTCCGAAAGCTCGAACAACGTCGGATCGCCGGCGTATGCCTCGAGGACAAGCTCTTCCCCAAAACCAACAGTTTCATCGACGGCGAGCGCCAGGTCTTGGCCGAGGTGGACGAGTTCTGCGGCAAGGTGCGTGCGGCCAAGGACACGCAGCTCGATCCGGACTTTGCAGTCGTCGCGCGCACCGAAGCCTTCATCGCCGGCTGGGGCCTCGACGAAGCCCTGCTACGCGCCTACGCCTACGCCGAAGCCGGCGCGGATGTGATCCTCGTCCACAGCAAGCGCAAGGACAGTCGCGAGATCCTCTCGTTCATGGAACAGTGGGACGACCGCGCGCCGATTATCATCGTACCGACCAAGTATCCAACCGAGCCCCTCTCGCGCTTCGTCGACGCCGGCATCTCCAACTTCATTTTCGCCAACCAGAGCCTGCGTACGGTCATCACCGCGCTCGAGCGCAACCTCCGCAAGCTGCACGAAACCCGCGACCTCATGTCGATCGAGAATGAGATCGCGCCGGTGAGCGAGATCTTCCGTCTCCAGAACGTGCAGGAGCTCAAGAGCTCGGAGGAGCGCTACCTGCCCAGCAGCACGCAGCCCCAAGCGAGTGCGGTCGTGCTCGCCGCCTCCAAAGGCGACTTCGGCAATCTAGTCAAGGATCGCCCCAAGGCGATGCTGCGCTTGCGCGGTAAGCCCATCATGACCTGGCATACCGACGCCTTCCGGCGCCAGGGCATCCGGCGCATTGCTGCCGTTCGGGGCTATTGCAAGGAGGCCATGGACCTGTCGGACATCCAGTACTTCGACAACGACGATTGGGCGAGCACCGGCGAGCTGGCTTCTCTCTACACCGCACGCGAGTTCCTCGAGGGCGACATGGTCATCGCCTACGGCGACATCGTCTTCGACGAGTTCATCCTGCGCAATCTTCTGTCACAGACGGAAGGCATTGGCATCGCCGTCGATGGCGCATGGAAGCTTCGCGGACGGGCCGACGCCAAACGCGACCTGGTGGTCACCGAGGGCGCCTGCGATCCGGTAGGGTTGGGCGCCTGCAAGCTCGTCGAGATCGGCGCTACGGTGGCGCCCGATAAAGCCATGGGCGAGTGGATCGGGATGCTTTACTTGCAAGCAGCCAAGACCGCGACCCTCGTCGAGCTTCTCGACCACCTGGACGCCGAGGAACCAGAGTTACTCCGGACGGGCGACCTGCCGATGTTGCTCGGCCGCCTGATCGCCGCGGGCGAGACGGTCAGCGCTGTTCACACCTTCGGCCACTGGTACGACCTCGACGATCAGCAAGACCTTTTGCTCGCCTCGGCCCAGGTAAAGAGCTGAGAAGAGCCCGACTCCCATGCAGATCGACGACTTCGCCGACATTCTTCGGCGACACGGCATCAGCCACGGTGCGGGGGTGCCCTGCTCGTTCTTCACGCCGCTGGTCAACCACATGATGGTGGACCCTGAGCTCGACTACACCTCCGCGACCAGCGAAGGTGAGGCGGTGGCGATCGCGGCAGGACTCACCACGGCGGGCAAGCCCGCCTTCGCGCTGATGCAAAACTCGGGTCTGGGCAATGCGGTTAACCCGATCACGTCGATGCTCTACATCTATTCGATACCGGTCACGCTCCTGGTCTCCCACCGCGGCGAGCCAGGCAAGCCCGACGAGCCCCAGCACGCGCTCATGGGCCGAATCACCGAAGCCCTGTCGGAGCTGTGCGGGCTACGCACCAACGTGCTCGATCCCGCCCGCTTCGCCGATCAGCTCGGCGCCGCGCTCGGCGATAGCGTCCCGGCGGCCTTCATCTGCCGCAAGGGCACTTTGAAAGGTGGCCCCGAGGCGCCCGACCTCGACCTGCGCTTCACCACGCGCGCGACCGCCCCCGCCAACACCGGCACTTTCCGCGCCGAGTTGCGACGCGAGCAAGCCCTCGACGCCGCGCGCGAAGTGCTCAACCGCGGCCTCGAGGGGACCGGCCAATCCGACGGCGTAATACCCGCAGTGATCTGCACCACTGGCAAGCTTTCGCGCGAGCTCTACGAGCTCGACGACACCGACTTCAGCAAGAAGAACCGCTTCTACATGGTCGGTTCCATGGGCTGTGCAGCCGGCTTCGGCCTCGGCGTCGCCCACGCCCAGCCCTCGCGCCCCGCAATCGTGCTCGACGGCGATGGCGCGCTGCTGATGAAGCTGGGCACGCTCGCTACAATCGGATCGATCGCGCCCTCGAATTACCACCACGTGGTATTCGACAACGGCGCGCACGACTCTACCGGCGGTCAGCCCACCGCTTCACCTGCGGTTGACTTCGCCACCGCTGCCCTCGCCTGCGGCTATCGCTACGCCGAGACCGTCAGCGATCGCGACGCCTTCGTCGATGCTCTCTCGCGACAGGTGACGATGGAGGGCCCGACCCTGCTGCGCATGATCATCCATGCAGGCGCCCGCAAGGACCTTGGTCGACCCAAGCTCGACCCACGGGACGGCTATCTCCGCTTTGCCGCGTTCCTCGGAGGCAAGCCCTGGAGCACGGAGAAAAAGAGCTAGTGGTTGACCAGGCCGTCATTCTGGCAGCGGGCGCGGCAAAACACAGCGTCCATGCTAGACTTTCCGGTCTCGATGCCGCGAAACGTCTTTCTGGAAGCACTCGAGCAGATTCCAAAAGGGCAAACCCGATCGTTCATGGAGCTTGCGGCAATGGCCGGCCGGCCAGGCGCGGCCCGCGCGGCAGGTCGGGCTGTCGCCGCCTGTTCCTCGCGATGGCGACACCGCGTCGTCAGCGCTAACGGACGACCACGAGACGACGAACAGCGCTGCCGGTTGAGCCGTGAAGGCGCACGGGCGAAAGCCGGAGAATCGATCGACATCTGGGCGAGACGCGTGGGCGCCCGTTTCATAGGTCGCTATGGAACGCGGGAGCTCGCCCCCCCGGTGGTGGCCGCGAAGCTGAAGTGGCGATCCGATGAGCTCGAAGCTTTCCCCAATGAAGCCGCCGCACGGGCGCGCGGCTTCCAACCGGTCGGCACGCCGCCGTTTTCGGGTGAACCGCTCCCACCGAGGCAGACCGTCATCGTGGAGCCCGGCCTGGACCGGTTGCCGACTCGACTCGACAGGATCAACTGGGACCGGGCGCGAACGGCTCTTCGTGTCAGCGGCATCCACCGATTGCCCAAGCTCATAGCGCCTTCGGAGTGCCACTCCATTCTCGACGCCTCTGCCGCCATCGAGCGCTTCGAGCGCACGATCCAAATGCTGCCCAAGGGCTACGGTGTCGGAACCTATCATTATTATAGCGAGCCTTTGCCCGAGCCGGCGGGAGAGCTACGAGAGCGTCTCTATCGCGAGCTCGCTCTCTCGGGCTATCCCAACAATCTCGCGGCGTTCTGGAAGCGGTGCCGCGACCGCGGCCAGAAACGAGCATCTTCAATCCTGATTTGCTATGGGAAGGGTGGGGTCAACTATCCGCATCGAGACGTTTACGGCCAGGTTTGGTTCCCTTTCCAAGCCCTCGTGATGCTGTCACGACGTGGTCGCGACTTTACCGGCGGCGAGTTTTTCGTGGAAGATGAAGCGAGCGGACACCGTCAAATCGCACGGGTGAGCGAAGGCGATGTCGTCCTGTTTGCCACGCGAGAGCGCGTGCAAAACGGAAGCCCCGTGGCTGTCCGACACGGCATGCTGCCCGTAACCCGAGGCAAACGCTACGCCTTCGGAGTCGTCTTCCACCTGGCCGAGTAAGTTCCGGAATGCTGAATTCCGATCAAATTTCCAGCTGTTCTGCAAGTTCGACGAACTTCTCGATAAACCGGCTGATCTTGTCGCGCGTCTCCGTCTCGGCGCCCAGAAACTCCAGCCCGAAGCCGACGGTCAGCTCCGGAGGCGGGTCGGCGGCGTCCTGCGCGCGCCAACGCACGATCATATCCGCGTCGACTTGACCCAACTGAAACGGAAGGAAGAACTGTACACGGACAGTCTCACCCCTTTCGAAGGGGTCGCTGGCTTTGAGAAAAACACCCCCGCGGCTGAGGTTCAGAACATATCCTTGCCCGACCTTGCTTCGCTTTTTGTACACCGCGCTGATCGTCAGCGGACTGACACGCACCATCCGCTCGAGCTGTTCCGGTCCTGGCAGCCTCCCCGGGTCGGTCGAAATTTTTTCACTCATAAGGCCATCATCACGCCGCCAGGCTCTAGCCTGGTCCGATGTGCTCCACCATCTCCGTCTGCTCCACCTTCACGCTGCGGTGCAACAGCTTGTTCTCGAGAGCCATCCCCGCCTGAGCCATGAACAGCTCGAGTCCTCCCAAATCACCGAGCTCTTTTCCACTCATCCCGTTGTCACCGTAGAGAAGCAGCAAAGTGGCCCTGTTGTAAAGCACCGGGATCAATACCGCCTCCGAGCGGTGGCCCGGTTCCATGACGGCTGCGAGAGCACCCCCGAGACCATCTTCTTCCCTTGCTCTTTGTGTCGTGCCGGTGCTGACGGCTTCGGCGAAAGCTGGCGTCACACCGATCTCGACAGAGAGCTTCCTCACTTTCTCACCGCGTTCGGCGGCGTTCGCGCAGAAGCCAAAACCGGCAAGCCCACGCGCGCCGTCGCTCTTGACGACGAACAATACGCCGCGCTCTAGAAACTGAGCCGCGACTTGGAGGACGAGCCGCGAGACGTCCGCGGTGCCGCCCGGTGCGACGAGCTGCCGCGTCATGGTCGCGAGGAAGTCGATGCGACCCACGTCGCTGCGGGTACCGCTTGCGGCAACGGCTTCGCCTCGATCTTCGACGAGTTTACGAAGTTGACCGCGAACCGTTTCAGCGAGATCTCGAAGGTCCGCTTCGTAGAGAACCGCGTCTCGCTTGGTCAGTGCAGGCTTATAGACGATCCGGCGAACGCCAAGTGTTCTGGCTCGGGTGCGCGCTTTCTCGCTCAGGCTCTCCACCATCAGCAAGACGGGTAACTCGATGTCGTGGCGTTTGAGGCGGCGAATGAGCTCGAAGCCGCCGTAGAAACTCTTTCCGGACGAAGTCGGCATTTTGAGGTCGACGACCGCCAGTACGTTCACCATTAGTCACCCGCATACGCGCGATCTCGGCTCCCGCGGCCGGTGCCGTCGCGACGTAAACGCAGAGTCCCTTGGCTTCTAGCTCCTTTTTCAACACCGCTGTGACGAGTGGCTCGTCGTCAACGACGACAATCGTGAAGCCCTGCAAATCATCGATCGTTGCCTCGACCCGCCTGGGTTCCGGAGCGGCGTCGGCTGTCTCCGACTCGGTGTGCGCCTCCATCGCGGGGCCCTGGGGCGCTTCGACAACATCGATGCGCTCCGCGGCTACCGGCGCCTGTTGTTTTTTACATTGAATCGCGAAGATTTCTCATTCGTGATTCACCTCGACCGGCAACCACGTACGAGCAGAAGACGGGAGGCGCAGACGGGGTCAAGGGCGCGTAGCGGCTCGCGTAGCGAGCGAACCCTTGACGCCGTCGAGCACTCCCGTACCCTCATGGAGTGGTGGCCGTTCTTGATATTTCATCGCGGTGGATTACGGATTAAAGTGATAAACAACAGCGCCGCTCTTGGCTCTTCCGGCGGCTCCGCGGCGAGCTCATCTTCGGCCTCGGGCTCGTCAGGCAATTCTCCCAGGTCCGCGGGGATGTCTCCCTGAAAGGCGAGCTCCAAAAGCGATGTCGCCTCACGCCTTTCGTTATCCATCTCGACCGCGAGGTCGAGCAAAAGCTCTTGCGGATCGATTCCTTGCTGAATCATGAACGGTTTTATTTCCACTCCCCGAGCTTGTCGGACACTTTGGCCGTGAGCTCGAACTGAAAACTTCCCTCCCGAAGACCCACGAGCTCGCGCAGCGCAGCTTCGATGTTCTCGCGTTTTTCTTGAGGACGAATCCTCTCCGGGTCTCGGGCCATCTCCCGGACGCGCTCCATCGTCGACCAGGAAAAGGCGAAAAGAATCGGGTGCGGCTCTTTTGGAACGGTGAGTTTGGCATGTCTCATAGTGGTAAGGGCTCATCTCACTTGACGCGCTTGAGGTGGCGGCCTTTGACGGGGACGACCTTGCCGTCGGCGTAGCGCGAGGCGTGGTTGCGCTCGTACTCGCACTGCTCGTGGAAGCGCCAGTACTCATCGAAGTCTCCGCTGGAGCGGAGAGCGCGAAGCCGCAGCACGGCTTCGGCGCCAGCGAGGGACCAACGCGCTCCGGTGAGGTCCATGCGGTCCGAGACCAGGTGGCGGCAGGCGCCTTCGATCACGCCGGTAGCGATCGGGAATCCAGCGGCGAGGCACTCGTCGTAGTGCAGATAAGAGGCGTGATTGAGCAGATAGTCAGCACACTGATCCACATTCTCCCGATTGTCGGGCGTCAGCTTTCGTCGGGTGGCGCTACGTCTTATCCCCGCCGCCACCAGGCAGGCCTCACCGCGCAGGATGCGAAGCAACCGCTCTTGGACCCACACTTGGCGGGCGGGCTCGGTCTCCTCGTAGAAGCCTAGCGAAGCCTTCCACACGTACTCACAGACATGGATGAAGTCGAGCACGATGGTGAGTTCGACATGGTGCTGGCCAGCCAGCTTGTGCAGGATCTTCAGTTGGGTGGCGTTGCCGTCGACCAAGGCGACCCAACTCTTGCGGTGTGAGGGATCTCGTCGTTCGGCTTCCGCGAACGCCTCTTCGAGAACCTCCTCGGGCTCTTTGGCTAGGCTCGCCCAGACACGCTTGTCTTGGGGGCGAGGCCGTTTGTCTTTCTCTCGCTCGTCGCTTGGTGCCAGCACACGAACCACGTCTTCTGGTTGGCGCACGAAGGGCTCCACCGTATAAACGGCCGCGACCGTGGCCATCCGCTTTCGGTTCCGCTTCTCTCCCTTGGTCAGCCGCTTGCCTAGTCGCCGCGAGCCTTTCTCGGCCGCCTTCTTGGTGGCTTCACGCAGGTCTTTGCGTAGCATCACAACGCCCTTGCCGTCCGCCGTGATCGCCAGCACCGAGGCGCTGCGATCGCCTGCCGGTGGAGCGCGCTGCCCATAGAAGGCGTCGAAGTCCTCTGCCGCACGACCCGCCAGCTCCTCCACTTGGCGCTTTCCAACCTTCGCCCCAGTGTGGCGGCCAAGGCTCGCCACCGCCTCGTCGAACGCTCCCTTTGACACCTCTACTGCCGCCGTCCGCCTCAGCTCGAACGAGTAACGCTCACGGGGGAGGTTCAGCTCGGCATCCAACGGATGCAGGCTATCTGCACCTTCGGCTCCATAACCGAAACGTTTGACACGGATTTCCCCGAAGATCGTCGTCAGGCCGCGCTCGTGGATTCGCTCCTGGTCCCTTTCCACTCCATCCGCACCTCGGACCGGAGCCGCCGCCTCGCCGGGACCGCGCGAGTCGACATGGGCCTGGAACAACTTACGCGAAAGCTCGTAGCTCCTCTCGCGCACCAGCTTCTCCACGTCGCTGTGGCTCATCTGCCTCGATTCGGCAGAACGTAGAAACGCGATGATCGACTCGAGATCGTCCCTCGACATCCCGAACGTCTCTTCGCACAGTTCGAACGCAGAAAGTGCCATCTCTCAGCTCTCCCGCAACACCCGGCGAGGGTCCTTCACCAGAGGCAAGACCAGCACCGTTTTCGAGCTTGCGCCGTGACGACGGTGCTCGCGGTCCATCCGCCCCCGCCCCGTCGTCACTCCAAGCTCGATCCAGTTCGCAGCCCGGTAGCAGGTGCCGCGGTAGCGGCTGTGATCCACCAAGGTCTCCAACAGCAAGGGCTCCACCCCATAGCGGCTGTGCCACTCGCATGGAAGCTGTCGCGCCATCAGGGATAGCACCCTGCTCGCGAGGTTTTGCACCCGCACCCAGGGAAGGATCAGAAAGCGGCTGTTGTTAACCACTCGCTGCAGGTTCCGCCCGCGCGTGGCATCGTCCCATCCAATCCACAAATCTCGTGCCGCCATCCTCCACGCCGGACTCGACAACTGCACACAGCCCACCACCCGTGCCGGCGCCGATGCGTACACCAGATAGCGCAGATGAGCGCCAAAGGGAACCGCGTGGCCCAAGTAGTGATGCCGGTCCACCAGCTCCCGGAACAAAAGACGCTGCTCGTCACTCCGCACCACTTCCAACACCACAGGCTGAATCTCGCTCAGCTCTCCCTCCAACGGCTCAGACGGCTCGCCACGCTCGGTTTGCGGTATTCGGGTTCGTGTCCCGACCGGCTTACCCGGGCGTTTGTCCGGAAGCTCCAGGCGACCTTCGCCTTCCAGCCGCTCGAGAAACTCCCGGCACTCCCGCGCTTTCAACTTTCCGGTCGGCCTCTTCCAATCCAGCAACTCGCACACCGTTCGCGCCAGTTCCATCCGGCTCAGACCGCCACAGCTCTCGACCAATTCCTGGATCAAGCTCAGCTCCGATGAACTGAATCGCCTGCCGCTGAAATTCGCTCCGCTCGTACCCATTTCCTACTTGCCACAACTACCGTAGCGAACGCCGGGACGAATGTCCAGCAAAAAGTGACACCGCTCAGGGTCCACAACCAGAGTAAATTCCGTTATCCTCTGACCAACCTCACGACGAGTGACCGTTGGACGGTTAGATCACTGAGAAAATGGGCGATTCTCGCGGTTCCAAAAGAGCCACACCCAAAAGAATCCGTCCATTTTCGATAACGACGGCGCCTCGGCCGGCCGGGCCCGCCACTCGCAGATAACCACTCTTCTTCGAGAAGGCGATGATCTGCAGCATATCGATGAGTGGCAGATCCTCCAGTTGGCCCTTGAGTCCCACGAGATCTTTCTCTAGCGTTTAGCCTTGCTCGCTCTTTGCATCAAATTCTTCGCCAGGCTGCTAAGCGTCCCGCAAAAGCTCCTTGACCAAAGTCACGAGCTTCGGCCCGGAGATGGGCTTCGTGAGGTAAGCATCGGCTCCCTGAGACAGGCCTTCGTCCCGCGACCCCTCCTCACCCAGTGTCGTTATGATGATGATCGGAACTTTAGGCTCGCTATGCGACGAACGAATATAAGAGATCAGTTCGAGCCCGTTCATCTGCGGCATATTGATGTCTGTCAGCACACAGTCAACGCTCTCCGATCCGAGCTTGTCCACCGCCTCCTGCCCATTGGCAACTTCCGTGATGTTGTAAACGCCCTCCTTCTTGAGCGTGAGGCAGATCAACATGCGCGTCGTTGCGGAGTCGTCGACGACCAAAAGATTCTTGTGGGACATGGGATTCTCCTTGCGTTGTCGTTAACGCGATTTCATGAGCTGCATGAAGCCTTCGATAGTCTTCAGCCTTCGGTCCATGGCGCCATGCAGCTTGGCCGATATGAGAGCACTGGCCGCGTGCGCGGCAACGAGCTCCAAAATTTGATGGGCGATGGGCGAAAAGGCGGACTTGTGACTCAGAAGCTTGTAGATCACGACGACGCCGACCGTTGTGTCGTTGAGCTTCATCGGAAGCGTCGCGAGAGGCAGACTGACGTCTACTTCCGAGTCGCTGTTGGGCTCGAAGAAGAACGCTTCTCCGGTCGCCGCGACGTCGCCAATTACGCCCTCGCCGGTCGGCAGCGTGTTCTTGGGTAGCCGGTTCTGTATTCCTTCACCGGAGAGAAGCTGCAGTTTCTTTTTGCTCTTGTCGAAAATGAACAGCCCAAACTCTTCCGCACCGACCATTTCCGCGAGAATCTCGGAAATGATCTGCTTGACTTCCGCCAGATCGAAAGTCGCGTGAAGGCGTTGGCTCGCGACATACAGATTCGCCATCGCTTCGTTTTGCTCCTGGATCTCCACATACATGTTCGCGAATTCTCGGTTTTCCTTCTCGACTTGACCCAGCCTTCCCCGAACGTCGCTCAGCGCATCGAGTAGCGCCTTCTCCCCGCCGGTCGCCTGCATAGCGAAGCCGGCTTCGAGATCCGCCACTTGGCGCTCTAGTTGAACGACACATACCTGCAAAGTCTCTACGTCGTCCGTCGTTTTCGTTTCTTTCGGCATAGCTTCCATCTCCATTTCACACCGTCGTCATAGCAATATTCACTATGACTTCGCCGTGCATCGTCTCGAGTGGCACGACCAAAGTCTCGAGCTCGACGTTGGATATGCTCACATTGTCTCCAGCAATCAGCGTCGGAGGCGAAACGCGCAAGTGGTGCCCCTGGTCGTTCAGTTTAGAGATCGCGCGACTCGTCATCATGCTGGCGAGCTCGGATAATGTGTCCCGCGCCAGCGTTCCGAGCTCGCCCATAGGCTCTTCATTCATATGTCCAGCGATGCCGAGCGCCGTGTCCCGTGACATCTCATAGAGAACGCGGCCCTCTCCATCTCCGGTGAGCCCCACCACCGCCGTGACAGCGCTTCCGGTCAAGGGCGCCGGCGATAGCTGCACACGACCCGCGGCGATTCGTCCTGAAAGGACGCGCTCTAGGATCTCCTGGGCGGAGCTTACAAAAGGTTGAACGTAATCGAACCGCACTATCCTTCTCCGAGAACGAAATCGACGACGCTCGCGACTTGGGTGGGCTCGACCGGCTTGGTCAGGAAATGCTTCGCTCCCGAATCGAGAGCCTCCTTGATCAATTCCTGATAGCCGTTCGAGCTCACCATGACAATCTTGGCCGAGGCGTCACGGTCCATGATGGTTTGAACCGCTTCGACCCCCTCCATCTCAGGCATCGTGATGTCCATGAAGACAACATCGGGTCGAAGTTTCATGTATTGGTCAATCGCCTCCCTGCCATTGGTGGCGAACCCGGCAGCCTCCCCGCCGACGGCGGTGAGGATTTTCTTCATATTGCGCCGCGCGAACTCCGAATCGTCTACGACGAGAAACCGGAAGTTTTCCATGACGCTTCCCCTTTCGCTGCTACGAGAGCGAATTCAAGTAGTTCGATATTCTGGACAACGGAAGAACCTTGTCGACCACGCCGCGCTCGATTGCGGCTTTCGGCATTCCGAAGACGACGGAGCTCGCTTCGTCCTGTGCGAGGTTGTACCCGCCGGCTTCGTGAATAGCCGACGCACCGTCGGCACCGTCCTCTCCCATACCTGTCATTACGACGCCGACACATTTGGGTCCTACAACCTTCGCCATCGATCGAAAAAGGACGGCGGCGGACGGACGGTGGCCGTTGACCGGTTCGGCGAGCGTAAGACGCAATCGGAGCTTCCCGCTCTCGCGAACGAGCTCCATGTGCTGGCCGCCAGGTGCAACAAAAGCGCAGCTCGGGCTCACGACCTCGCCCTCACGAGCCTCGTGCACATCGATCGCGGATAGCTTCGCAAGTCGCGTCGCAAATTGCTCCGTAAACCCTTCCGGCATGTGCTGCACGATGAGGAGCGAGGGACTGAAATCGCCCCGGATCTGCGCCATTAGTTGGGAAAGCGCGTTGGGGCCGCCCGTAGAGATCGCAATGCCGACGATGTCGCGCCCCGCCTGCGCCCCCGGCGCCCCCCCCGCCAACGTCCACGATGATGACGACGCGCGCCGAATCTTCCGAGTTGGCTCGGCCGCCTCCTGGGCCGCGGCTTGGTCTTCGCCGCGACTCGAATCTTCGCCACGAGTTCCGAGGCCAAAGAGCCCATCGGAGACGAGAATATACGGTCGGGCTTGGTCACGAAATCCACCGCACCCGCAGCGAGTCCCTCGAACGTGGCGGTTGCACCTTCAGACGTGTGCGCCGAGACGAGAATGACCGGCAGTTGAAACTCGTCGACGATACGCCTCAGCGTACCCATGCCGTCGAGCCGTGGCATCTCTAGATCCAACGTGACAACGTCGGGTCTCGAGCTTTCGAGCTTCTGGATCTTGTCGAGCGCAAATACGCCGTCCATCGCTGTCGCGACAACGTCGATATCCTCATGCGGCTCGAGCAACTTTACTAGGAGCCGTCTCATGAAGGCGGAGTCATCCACGACCAAAACACGAATCATCGGAGTGCCTCGACTTTTCTCGCGAGGCTCACCGACTGGTCGAGAAGGCCACGGGTATGGAGGAGGAAGCACCACTCGCCCGTTTCCGAGAATAGAGGCGCCGGCGATGCCCGGACTGCGGGTAAGAACGTCCTCGATCGGCTTCACCACGAGCTCTTGCTCACCGACGAGCCGCTCGGCAATGAGCCCGACGCGACGCTCCGCCTCGCCCACGAGAAGGACAAAAGCCCCCCGATCATCCTCCGCCTTCGAGGAAGGCACGTCGAGCACCTCCTTTAGGGAGACCAGGGGCACGACCTGATTTCGCCAATGGAGGACACCGTGCCCGAGGACGGTTCGGGCCTGTTCGGGAACGAGACGGATGATCTCGAGCACACTCGTCAACGGCACGGCAAATGTCTGGTCGCCGACTTCCACCAAGACGGCCCGAAGAATGGCGAGCGTCAACGGAAGACGGATGAGGAAGCGGGTTCCGCGCCCCGGCGCCGTCTCGAGCTCGATGACGCCTTTGAGATTCGCGATGGACTCCCGAACGATATCCATCCCGACGCCCCGACCGGAGACATCGGATATGGCGTCCGCCGTGCTGAAGCCCGGGTGATAGATCGTATTCAAAATCTCTTCCGCACCAGAGAGTCGAGCTCAGAGGGTTCGAGAATTCCTTGAGTCACAGCCCGCTGCGCGACCCGGGCGACGTCGATGCCGCGCCCATCATCTTCGACGACGACGTGAGCATGATTACCCTCATAAAAGGCGAAATCGTGAGCAGAGCTCTGGGCGCCTTTCCCGAAGCGGAGCGTTCTTCCGGAGTCTCGATGCCGTGGTCGATGGCGTTGCGCACCAGGTGAAGCAATGGCTCTCCGAGGGCGTCCACGATGCTCTTGTCGAGCTCCGTCATGCCACCTTGGATGTCGAGCTCGACTTGCTTTCCACGCGAATGCGCGAGATCCCGGACGAGTCGCGGAAAACGCTTGAACACATGCTCCACCGGCACCATCCGAATCTTCAAGACCGCGGCCTGTAGCTCCGTGAGCGTACGTTCCAAGAAACCGTTCGCGTCGCTCAATAGATCCTCGACGCCTCCCTCGACAGCATCCCCGGACATATCCGCGAGCGCTTGTGCGACCATCGAGCGACCGATGACGAGCTCTCCGACGAGGTTCATGATGCGGTCGATCTTCGCGACCTCCACCCTCAACAAGTCGGATGATGGGCTCCCCAAAGCGTTGGGAGGGCTCCCGGGCCCCGCACGCGAAACACCTTCGCCCACGTCTTGCGGCTCGCCACCGCTACCTTGCGAAACCCCCAGGGTACTCGCGGCTACGTGCTTCAACACGACGCGCGATGTCACGCCGGGAACGCGCGCCGCGCGACGAAGCTCCTTCGCTTTAGCCTCCGACGCAAGGTAGACAATCCAGCGCGGTGATGCCTCTATCGCTGCATCGTCCGGATCCGGCTCCGAGTGCACGAAGCGTCCGAGTTTTTCGAGCTTCTGGCGCACGAGAAACGCGCCGGCCGAGTGCATCTGACAATCGCTCGTGAACGATATCGTTAGCTGCGAAAGGGTCTCTGGCATCGACGGCGGCGCTTCCATATCCGCCGATGGCGGCACGAGTTTTTCACAGAGCCCTTCGATGTCGGGAATGGTTCTCGGTGGATCCGCGCAATAGGCCTCGAGCAGCGCTGTCAACAGGTCACCACTCGCCAGGAGCATGTCGATCTCGTCCCGACGGACCCGGCGGACTCCGAGGACCTCTCGAAACCCGCGCAGGTAGTCTTCGATGCGATGCGAGAGCTTCGTGAGCGCAGTGAACTCGAGAGCCATCGAATCGCCCTTGACCGTATGAACGACGCGCGCGAGCGCACGAAACACCTCGCTCGGTTCCGACGATGCTTCGAGCTCCAGCGCCCGGTCATTAAACTCCGCGAGCATGTCTCTTGCCTGGGCATAGAAAACGTTTTTGAGCTGGGCTAGCTCCTCCGGAGTCAAATAAATCTCGTCGCTCACGCGATCTCCCGCTTTCTGTAGGCAGTGCCGCGCTGGTGATGTACGAATTCGAGCTCGGGGCCCATGCCCTGCACGGATTCGGAGTGGCCGAGAAAGAGATAACCGCCGGGCCTCAGCGCCCGGGCAAGCTTGTTGATGACTTTCTTCTGCTCCTGAGGATCGAAGTAAATCAGGACGTTGCGGCAGAACACGATATCGAGATCACCGAGTCCGTTCTCGTGTTTGAGATTGTGGAAATCGAAGATCACGAGACGTTTGAGTGCCTCGACAACTCGGTGCCCGCCGTCATCCGGTTCGAAAAAGCGGCGGAGGCGAGCCGGCGTGAGATCTTGTAGCCGAGCTTTCGCGTATCGTCCGTTGGCAGCTTTCTCGAGAACCGAGAGTGAGAGATCGGACGCATAGATTTTGACTTGCCATTCGGGCCGAGTCGGCAACGCCTCGAGCACGGAAATGGCGATCGAGTAGGGCTCTTCTCCGGTCGAGCAGCCCGCGCTCCATATTCGGAGGCTGCGCTCCGAGGCCTCGGCCTTTCGCTCGAGGAGCTCGGGAAGGACCCGTTGCTCCAGGATCTCGAACTGCGGGAGGTTGCGAAAAAAAGATGTCTCGTTGATCGTCAGCACATCGAGAAGCTGGAGAAGCTCCTCCTCGGTGCCGCCTTGCTTCAGATAGCTATAGTAGCGAAAGAAACTGCCGATACTTCTCGCGAGAAGCCGTTTTCCGATGCGAGAGGAAAGAAATGCGCGGCGGTTATCCGCGAAATACAGGCCGCATTCCTGATGGATGTAGTCGCGAAAGAGCCTGAACTCATTCTCGCTGATCGGAGCGATCATGTAGCGGCACTCGCCTTCGTCGCTCCGCCGCTCTCCGCGGCGACGGCGTCGATCGACGCCACTTCACCTTCCAAGAAAAGGTTGCGCAAGTCCAAAATGATGACGAGGCCGTTCTCGAGCTTGCCGACGCCTTGCAGATAGTGGTCGCGAATAGCGCCTTTGAGCTCTTCGGGGGCAGGCTCGATCGACTCCCCCGCAAGCTTCAACACTTCCGTTGCCGCATCGACGAGGAAGCCCACCGTGACGCCGTCGAGGTCGACAACGAAGATACGGCTTTGCCGATCGACGGCAGCAGCGCCGAGGCCGAGCCGCTGGGCTAGATCCACGACGGAGATGATCTTTCCGCGGAGATTGATGATGCCGAGCACGTGCTCGGCCGTGCCGGGAACGGGCGTGATCGCCTGTGCTTTTACGATCTCGCGCACCGAGAAGATGTCGACGCCGAAGTTCTCCTGGCCGATACGAAAGCAAACGAGGTGTGCCGCTTTAGTCATATCTACCTCTACCTCATTCGTTCGCTGGTGTCCGCGCCGATTCGAGAGCGGTGTCGAGGTCTTTTTCAGATGGGGATGGCTCGGTTGGCTTGATCGGCTTCTTCGGCGAGCCGTTCGTTTTGGCGGTGGAGTCGCCATTCGTTTGCACATGGAAGCGTGACGTGAGCTCGCGCATCATGCTCGCTTGGCGAGAGAGCTCTTCCGACGAACCTGCGAGATCGGACGCGCTCTCCGCGTTCTGTTGGACCATGGCGCGAATCTGCTCGATCGAGTCTACGACCTGCTCCGTGCCGGTCGATTGCTGCTCGGTAGCCGCGCTGATCTCGTGTGTCAGCTCGCCGAGACGCGACGTCGCCTGCTCGATTTGCTGCGTTCCCGCCGACTGCTCGGCGGTGGCTTGCCCGATCTCCTGGGAGCAGCGCGACACTTCGCCGACCGAGCTGCCGATATTCTCCAGATTGGACCGAAGCTCCTCCGTCCGCACGATACCGGTCTGGACGATCGCGGTGGATTTCTCCATATGGTCCACGGCTTTTCGGACTTGCAACTGAATCCGCTGCACGAGGTCGGATATTTCGCCGGCGGATTTCGCACTTCTTTCAGCCAATTTGCGTACCTCCTCGGCGACGACCGCGAATCCGAGCCCGTGCTCGCCGGCGCGCGCAGCCTCGATCGCTGCGTTCAGCGCAAGCAAATTGGATTGCTCGGCAATCTCGTTGATGACGCCGACGATATTTCCGATATCTTCGGCCATGCCGCCGAGATCTCGCACGTTGCCGGCGGAGGCGCGGATGACTTCTCGAATCTCGGCCATGCCTTGACTCGCCACCTCCATCGCAGAGCCGCCGCTAGTTGCAGCGTCGCTCGCACGGCTCGAGATGGTTACGAGGCGCTCGGCCGTTCCCGCGACGGTCTGCACCGAGCGAAGCATGTTCTCGATCGAAGCCAGCGTCTCGGTAGTCGAAGCGGATTGCGACTGCGCGCTGCGGGCGACGTTTTGAATATTCGCATTCATCTCGTGGATCGTCGACGTGATCCCCTCGACGGCCGAGACGGTCGACTCGTTGCCTTTCGCTGCTTTGCCGGTGGCACGCGCGACGGCGTCGCTCCCAGTGGCGACTTCGCCCGCGGATGCTTGCACGTGCAGCACGATGTCCCTCAAACCGGCCGAGACCAGATTGAATGCTTTCGAGATCTCCGCAAGCTGGTCAGTCATGAGATTGAAAGCCAGGCCCATACGTCCGATCTCGCCCCCAGTCGTGATCTCGACTCGGCGAGCCTTGGCGGTGATTTCTCGGGTGAGATCTCCGCTCGCCATGACCCGTGTCTCCTCGGCGAGCCGTCTCATGTCATCGCTGGCAATGTCCTCCGCCGTCTTCGTCAAGTTGACGATGGGCAGAGTGATCTGCCGGCCAATGAAGAGAATGGTCGCAAAAGCGAGGCCACCGACCATCAAACAGAAAAGAGCTGCCGTCCAAAGGCTGGAGCGATATTGAGCGCTAATCCGCCCCGTGGACAAGCCGACCTGGATGGAGCCCGTGACCTTACCGTCACGGAGAACCGGCCCGATTATCTGCAGCGTCTCGTCCGTGGTGGCAGCGACGAAATCAAGCGGCACGCTCTCCGGAGCACTGGGGCGAGAGCCGCTCGTGGGGTGCGCAGCGAACTCCTTTCCCTCGCGATCGCGTACGACGATATAGACGAAGTCCTCATCGGCGCTCGCCCAAGTGAAGATCTGCGTCACCGATTCCTTATCCCCGAACTCGAGGCTGGCGGCGACACTGAACGCTATCAGCTCGGCAATGCTCGTGGCCTTGTCGGCGAGCGCCACTTCGCTTGCCGCGCGCTGGCGCGACGGAAAGAAAAACATAATGAAGGCGGCAAAGACCAGCATCATGCCCACGATAGGAATGACGAACCTGCTTCGGATCGAAAGGTTCGCGAAAAATGGGGTCATGGATCTTTCCTCCAACCGGCTCTATGCCGGTGGGTCAACACGGTTTCTTCGATTGGCAGAATTCGTTTGAGGAAATGCTTGCAAAAGCCACGCCAGTCAGGAGGGACCGGGCGCCAATGTAACTAAAACAAAATAAACATGTTACAGTTCGCAAAGGTATAGAAATGTTACCGCTTTTGGCAAAATCTGAGACCCACTTGTAGGGAATCCCCAACATTGGCCGAGACCGAGCTTCCGGGAAAGGGCCGAGTCAGAGCGGGCCGAAATCCCATTTCGACCGCTACGGCGTTCGGACGAAAGCTTCGACGCCTTCCTCCACGGCCCGCGCCTGCTGCTCGCGGCCCTCGAGGTAGTAGACGAAGTCCAACTGCGCCCGCTCGGTTCCGTATTCGGCGGCAAACATGCGCGCGATCTCGTTGGGCGGCAAAGTCATGCGCCCGGCGACCGAGATTGGCGTGAGCGCCAAACCAGGCTCTCGCGCAGACCCACGGTAGGCGCGCCACAGGACCTCGGTGCAGACCAGCGTTTGGTCCGTGGCTAAATCGAAATCGAAATCATAAGGTCGACCGAGATAGGAGAAGGCGCGTAGGATCGCGCGCGCTTTCGCAACGCTCGAAAGACGCGGACGCAGGGCCACGATGAAATCTCCTGACGCACCGTAGAGCGTGCTCTGAACCACGCCCTCGCTCACGGCTTCGATGATCGTCAACGGATCCGAGCTCGTCGCCGCGAGCTCGCGACGATGCCAGGCGAGAGGATAGGTTTCTCGTAGGAGATCCGTAAATAGAAGATCGCGGCCTGTTGATTCCTTTGTCCACGCAAGCACAGCTTCGTCCTCATCGAAGGTCGATGCGATAACTTCGTTCTTGCCGATATAGAGTATGCCATATGGCCAGAAACCAGGAAGCCCGATATTCGAGAGATACCAGTTCTTGCGAGCGAGAAGAACGTCTCCGGGGGCGAGCTCGCGCTCCATCGCGCGCGCTTGTTCTTGCGTGACGAGATATTTTCCGGGCCGCTTCAGGCGAACATTACCCATCCATTGAGCAATCTCTTTCTGAACGGGAAAGCTGAGATGTTTGAGCTCGCGAAGAATGGGCGCAAAAATCGCTCGCCGCCGAGAGCGTCACGACTTCGCTGCGTCGCCTCCGCTCGACACTCGCCAGATAGCGGTCGACCTCGTTCCAAAGCCAGTCGTAGCTCTCCGCCATCGCATCCACTTTTGCCTGATGCACCGTCTCGAGATAGCTCAAATATCGCCGGCCCGCGACCACGCGGCTGAGATCGGTGAGACCGGAAAGCTCTTCACGGATCGCGGCAACGCTGTCCACTTCGATCCCTCGATCCGGACGCGCCGCGTTGAGAAAGCGCACGACGTTCTCGTTGCCGTCGAGAACCTCGATGAGTCGCGTCGTGTTCTCGTAGAGTGAGAGCTCCGCCGCAAAGCTCAGGAGAAAGCTCCGTACATGACTGTTTCGCTCGAGCCGAGATAGATCGAAGCGATAGAAATCTTCGTGGAACCGACGGATGCGATCTAGCGCAAGCGCCGTGTCGAGATAGCTCGCCCAAGCATCGATGACGAGAGCTTCCTCCTCAGCCGTGAGCGAGCGCGGTGGTTCCGAACGGAAGAGCCCGTGCTCTGATTCGAGCTCGGCGACGACACCTCGCAGATTGCGATCGAGGTCTCGAAAATAGCGCGCATCGAGCTCGTGCGCATAGCGAAGCTCGCTCTCCGCCATCGCGGTCAGTGGTGTTTGTCGGCCCATCACGAGCGTTGCGCCGAGCCCGAGCAAACTCGACAACCCGAGCCCCGCATACAGCCGCACCCGCCGGCCGAGCCGTGCGGTCAAAATCCGCGCTCCAAAGGCGAAGAGTGCAAACCCGCATGTCGTGAGAAGAAACATACCGGCAACGAGCGTGGGAAAGAAGCGGATTTGCCAATCGGACGCCCAATAGCCGAGCGCCATACCGCCGCTCATGGCAATGAGCACATATCCCCCGGCAAACAAACCCCTGCCAAAAGGCGAGACGGATCGATCAGTCTGGTCCACGAAGCACCACCAAGATTTTTTTTACGGTTAAGGAGATCTTAGCACGCTCGTTCGGAACGCTCGGGATGAGAGAAGAGGCGGGTTTAGTAGATGTGTTTCTCTACCGGGTCTCTCCTCACCCGCCAAATCTTCCGACTCGGGCGCCGCGATGCCCGCTACCATGCCGACGCCGTGAGAAAGCTTCCCAGACGGACTACACCTCATTGGGCTTGGCGTGGGACGCTCGCCCCCGTATACTAGATCTACATCCAAAAAAAATTCAGAAAGGTCCAAGCGATGCTTGTCGGAACGTTCATGACTCGTGATCCGATCACAGTGTCCGAGGACACGAGTATGAAGGACGCTATGCTACTCCTTCGTACCCACAAGATTCGCCACTTGCCTGTTGCAAACGGAAAACAGCTCGTCGGGCTCGTCTCGGACCGGGATATCCGCCGGGCGTCTCCATCGCTTCTGTCCGGCATCGGCAAAAACGAATACGAGCAAGTCCTCGACGACACCTCTGTGGCCCGTATCATGACGCGAGAGCCGTTTACCGTAGCCGAGAACACGACCGTCGCAGAAGCGGTGCGCGTCCTGGTCGAGCGGAAATTCGGAAGTCTCCCGGTCGTCAGTGGCACCGAGCTCGTTGGCATTTTCACCGAAATCGATGCACTGAACGTCCTGTTGAGACAGCTAAACGGCGGCTAAGACTCGAACCCGCTGAGCCAGGCCGGGGCCGAACTTCTTAGACAAGAAACTGGAAAGGGCAGTTCCGGTTAGCTCAAAGCGCGGATCTTGATCTTGTCCCGCCCCTCATCCAAATCTGGCGTACCGAGCTGCCCTTCCGAGGCCGCGACAATCGTCGCCACGGTCGCGTCCCCCGTAACGTTCGTTGCGGTTCTCAGCATGTCGAGGATACGGTCCACACCGAAGATCAGGGCAATCCCGGCGGTCGGCACGTTGATCTGCTGAAGGATGATCACCAGCATGATGATGCCTGCTCCGGGAACGGCAGCTGTTCCGATGGAGGCCAAGACCGCGGTGAGCACGATCGTCATTTGCCCGTACAAGCCGATCTCCATACCGAGAGCTTGGGCGATGAACACAGCGGCAACGGCTTGGTAAAGAGCCGTACCGTCCATATTCACCGTCGCCCCGAGAGGTAGCACGAACGACGAAACTTCCTCCGAGACGCCGAGTTTTTCCTCACAACGCTCCATCGTGAGGGGCAAGGTCGCTCCGCTCGAGCTCGTGGAAAATGCGACGAGCTGCACCGGAGCGATACCCTTGAGAAAAGTCATCAGCTTCATCGGAGTGAAGAGCTTCAACAAAGTGAAATAAGTCAAGCTCATGTGTATGAGGAGCCCCAGGACAACGACGAGGCTGTAATAGGCGAGCGCTCCTAGAAGGTCCAACACTTGGCCACCATCGCCACTTCCGACGAGCTGGGTAATGGTGCGCGCAATCAGCGAGAACACACCGACAGGCGCCATCAACATAATGAGGTCGACGAGGCGGATCACCACAGCGTTCAAACCTTCGAACATGTCGAGCAGCGGCTTCGCTGTATCCTTTGGCACCTGAATCAACCCGATACCTACGAAGATAGCGACGAAGACGACTTGGAGCATGTTGCGATTGCTCGAGGCAGACGAGAAGAAATTCGAGGGAACGATGTCCTCGAGTAGCTGCAAGGGGCCGCGATCGTCGACGATTTCGGCCTGTTCCTCACGTTCGCTAACGTTGTCGGCGAACTCGGCCTGAAGTCTTTCTCTCGCCTGCGGAGGTAGTGCATCGCCGGGGCGCGCGAGGTTCACGAGTAAAAGGCCGATGATGACAGCGATCGCCGTCGTCCCAATATAGATCCCGATAGTCTTGGTTCCGATGCGCGACAGCTTGCGCAAGTCGCTCAGCGAGGCCACTCCTGTGATCAAGGATGAGAGCACGAGAGGCACCGCGATCAGCTGAAGCCCGTTGATGAAGACCGTGCCGAAAGGAGCGATCCAATCCGAAGTAAATTCACCCCATCCGTTGGCGGCTGCGGTCACGCCGTAAACGACGCCTAGCAGGAGTCCAATGATGATTTGCCAGTGGAGCTTGCGATACCAAAGCATAAGGCTGGCGATGATATCAGTTGCCAGCCGTCAGTTGCCAGTCAGCGCTCTTCGTTTTGCGGTACGGGTGAGCTGGCCTCGACCTGATCCGAGGAGATGATTCCAATCGCGGTAGCCGTGGCGCCGAATCCTGCAAGCAAAAGAAGCAGTCCATCGGGAAGGGTTCCGTCTGTGCCGGTGATGAGGGCAAGACAGGCGGACAAATGAGAGACGCAGGTTCTGGGGACCCACGGCGGAACATCCGACGTTCGACGAGCATCATCCGCCGCCATCCAAGCGACTTGTTCCTCGCGATCGATCACGAAACAAAGCTCGGCGACATAGTCGAGCTGAACGTTGAGGTCCAAGCGTTGTTTTACTGGATAGTCGACCCCCTCATGGCGCAAAGTGAACTCGTAAGTGCCGACGGGCGTTTCGCGGATCGCGTACTCGCCCATCTCGTCGCTGAGCTCACTGACAAAAGTGGCATTGGTCGCGAGCTGACGGCCGGTGACCGTCACCCTTCACGCTCGTCCACGAACTCCATCGCATCGAGCTCCTCGACCATCTCGTCGAAATCCGAATCCTGCGCCCGTTTCGCTTCGATATATTCGCGGTAGTCCTCTTTGTCTATCTCATAGACACGCCCGATGACGAATCCTTCGAGAGTTTTTTCCTGAGCCGAAGCGCCCGGCAAAAAAGATGCCATTGCGATCGCGCATAGAGCGAGCCTATGGGTCCCCAAGTTCTTCATGTCTTCACGCATACCTACACGAGACGCAAATGTCTCGGGCATCGAAGTGCTTTTTACGTTGTTGGCGGAAGCCTAATTATTAGTTTAGCTAGGCAAGGTGATTTGTCAAGCGCCCGGCTGTTCGGTTGTCGAGTCCGGCGCGGTCGCGATGGCCGAGATCTTGCCGCCGGCGACCTGAAGCGCGCGTTTCCCGTCCAGAATATCGAGCAAATCCTGGCCCGCGAGGTCGCGTCGCCACCCTTCCAATAATAGGAGCTCCGGTAGCACACCACGGTGATGGCCCGCGGCGAGGGATTTGAGATCGCCCCGTGTCGCGAGCATCGAGGGGGCGATCTCGGCTTCGAGAGAGCGCGCGTAGAGCCAGGCCTCGAGAAGTCTCGCCACCGAATCGACGTGGGGCGGGACTTTGAACCTTACTTTTTCGGGGGCGGCCTCTTCGATCGGATTCTCCAACCCGTTCTTGACCGCCTGAACGATACTCTGTCCGTCTTTCCCGACTTGGTGCGGCTTGAGCGAGCGGATCTGTTTGAGGCTCTGGATCGAAGCCGGACGCCGTCGTGCAATCTCCACGATGCTCTGGTCCCGGATCACCCATCCGCGGGGAAGGTTCCGCGTACGTGCTGTTTGCTCCCGCCACGCCGCCACCTGACGCAGAACGCCCAAGCTCGCGCTGCTCAGCCCGCTCGTCTTGAGACGCCGGTAGAAGTCGAGAGGCTCCGGCGTGATGTAAGTCTTCTCCCTTTCCAGGCGATGGCACTCTTCTTTATCCCAGCTGGCTCGTCCGAGCGCATCGAGGCGCTCTCCGAGATGTTTGCGGATCTCGCCAAGGTAGCGCACGTCCTCGAGCGAATACTCGATCTGCGCTTTCGTGAGCGGCCGCGCCATCCAATCCGTCAAAGTCTCCAGCTTATTGAGCTGCACGCCGGTAACTTTCGCGACGAGCTTGGCGTAAGAGATTTGGTCGCCATAGCCGACGAGAGCCGCCGCAATCTGCGAATCGAACACGTTTTTAGGAACGACAGCGCCCCTCTCGTAGAGCGCCGCGAAGTCCTGCTCGCCGGCATGGACAACTTTTTCCAAGGATTCGTCCACGAGCAGTTCGTAGAGAGGCTCCAGTGTCGAGAGCGCGCGCGGATCGATCACTGCCTCTATTCCTGGAGCCGCAACTTGTACGATGCCGAGCTGAATGAAGAAAGTGCGCTCACGAACGAACTCGGTATCGAGAGCGAAGGAATCGAAGGTGCTGAGCTTCTGACACAGCTTTTCGAGCTCGTCGGCTCGTTCGATGACTACATCTGGCATCAAGGCCCAAATGAAAAACGAAATGAGAAACCCATGTCAACACTGTTGAGAAACTCGCCAAAGCGAGAACTCGCAAGGTTCGACACGACGTCGCGGGGATTGTAATGGCTCGCCAAGTTGAAGATCTGAAAACCGACACGTATCTTGCGGCCTTTGACGGTGAGGCCTTTCATCACGCGCACATCGACCGAGAGAAAATTAGGGAATCGTCCGCCGCGATTCCGCTCGCCTAGCGGCACATAGGCCTCGCTGAAGACGCTATAGGGAAAGCCGGAGCGCCACTCGACGCCCGGCGACACCGTGATGTCGCCTTTGATATGCCAAATGCCCCAGAACAGAGCGCGATGGGGCACGTCGTGACGAAAAAGCGACCGCTCATTGGCTAGAAAAAGCGGCGTCCTCAAATCCTGGTAAAGCGCGGCGAAGTCGTTCAGATCACCAGTCGTACGCGCACGTGCGTAAGAAATGAACAACTCGTTCCTCTCGCGTTTAACGCGAAGAGTGACGTCGAGCTCGCGCGAAAGAGACTTTCCTCGCGACGACAGAAGCATGGCGCCCGAGGCTCCGTTCTCGACACGGTCCACGATCAGCTCCTTCGAGCCGCGCCGTTCACGGTAGTTCACCCGCAGCTGAAGATCTTTTGCGAGAACCTGGCTGAGCGCGACATTCCAAGTCGTGCTCCGCGGCATGTCCAAGCCCTCGTCGGCCACACGGGGCGCGAAAACGAGAGAAGGACCTTCCGGCGAGCCATCCGCTCCGAAATTCCTCTCGACACGTCTTTGGAAACGATCGAAGCGGTCCGCATAGAGCAACACGCGATCGTAGAAGATGCCCCAGCCCGCTTTGATGACCGTGCGACCCTTTTGATCGAGCGCAAACGCCGTCGAGACACGCGGCGCGAGCTGATGCTCACTCACGAGTCGGTCGTAGTCGTAGCGCAGACCGATGTCGAAGCCCAGGCGGTCGGTGAGCCGCCACCGGTCCTGGACGTAAGCCGAGACTTGGACATCTTCACCGCTGACGGTCGGATCGCCGAGATATTCAACTCTCTGGATGACACTGCCCCCGTTACCGAGAAACTCGACCGGCCGACCCATATCCGTGCCGGTGAAGCTCGTATAGGAGACATTGCCTCCGATCTTCATGATGTGCTCCCCGAAGAAATCCGACGGCGCGTGGGTGCACGAGGAGGCCACCTCGAAACGCAGGCTGTCGCGGTCGAGCTCATTGAAGTAGTTGTCGCGCAACCCCTCCGGCGTCAGGCGCGAAGGCCCATGGCTTTTAGGGCCGACGGCGACATCGAATGTCTTCACGGCGACGATCGTTTCGATGAATGTGCGGGAAAAAAAGGGGGGATTACAAAGACTACTTGACAAACGCTTATGGATCCGGTATATTGGGGCCATGACATACAAAGCCCCTGGTCGAGCAGACAGAGAAGGGATCACCGTCATCGAGCTAATGGACATGTTCCCTACCGAAGAAGCTGCCACTCGATGGTTTGAAGCCGTCGTCTGGAACGGCGAGAGGTGCTGCGGCAAGTGCGGAAGCCTCAGTACCAGCGAAGTCCCGAACGCAAAGCCGATGCCCTACTGGTGCTCCACCTGCCGAGGTTACTTCTCCGTCCGCACGGGAACGCCGATAGCTAGGTCGAATGTACCGCTTCGCAAGTGGGCCATTACGGTCTACCTTTGCCTCACTAGCCTTAAGAGCGTTTCGAGCATGAAGCTGCATCGGGATATCGGGGTCTCCCAACCGACGGCTTGGTTCATGCTGCACCGCATTCGTGAAGCGTGGAGTGATCCCAACCGGAAAGCGTTCGGTGGCCCGGTCGAAATCGACGAAACCTATTTCGGCGGCAAAGAGAAGAACAAACACGCTCGCAAGAAGCTGAACGCTGGTCGCGGGCCGGTCGGCAAAACTGCCGTCGTGGGCGCGAAGGACCGCGCGACCAACCGCGTGAGTGCCGCCGTAGTCACGAGCACGGACGGCGATACGCTCAAGAGATTCGTTACTGAGCGGGCCGAGGTTGGAGCGAAGGTGTACACCGACGACCACGGCGGCTATGTTGGGCTGCCGAACCACGAGACGGTCCGCCACTCCGTTGCAGAGTATGTAAAAGGACAGGCGCACACGAACGGGATCGAGTCCTTCTGGTCGATGCTCAAGCGGGCGCACAAAGGCACGTTTCACAAGCTTTCTCCGAAGCATTTGCAGAGGTACGTAGACGAGTTCGCCGGCAAACACAACATGCGCGACTCAGGAACGCTTGCGCAAATGCGCGACACTGTCGCTCGGATGGTCGGTCGCAACCTCCTCTATCGGGATCTCATCGCGGACAACGGCCTTAGCTCGATGCGGTCGTAGTGGACGGAAAAGGGCGCGGGCCAGAGTCTCGGGCGTCGCGCCTACTAGATCGCGCTTCGGGTCTAACATCGGCTTCATCGTTTCCTCCTAATCGAATTGGATGCCTGCGTTTTGAAGTTCTGCGTTTTGGGCTTCACGACTTTTTCCAAGACGCCCGTGCCTTCTTTAACTCACGATGCTTTGCGAGTGGTGCAATTTTTTGAAAAAAGACAAACCAGTCTTTCGGCCAGGCTTCAAACTGGCTAGTTGTCATTCTTCCTGCATCGATCAAGGGTGTTGGGATTTTCAATTGATCAAGTTCGTACTGTAAATCTAGGATTAACGCAAACCTTTCTGGCTGGAGGGGATTGCTATTTATTAGTTTTGCCGCTTCGTCTCGACACCTTACAATCTCTGGATGCAACCTAGAAAATTGTACCGCAGGGCCTCAGCCCGTTTATCCATTTCAAATTTGTCAAGATAAGCATCAATGTGCAAAACGTAAGGATGGCAGCGAATTCTGGCGCACCGAGTTCAAGATTCATCGTTAGTCCGTCTTTGTAAGCCCAACGGACCAGGGCAAAGATGTCTCCGGTAAAGAATGCTGAGTTCCAAGCTAATTTCGCCTTCCGCACCGCCCGAGAATGTCATGAATGCGCGCGCGTCAAGTAGTCTTTGTAATTCCCAAAAAAAAGACCGTTGCGAGACAGCAAGGTTCCAGCCTTTGCTGTTGAAATCCGGTGTGGCATTCGCTGTAACGAGAGCGTTCATGCCGAGATTGTCGACCTCTAGGGGAAAGAAGGAGAAGGTCGTCGTGAGGTGATGCTTCTCCGCGAAACGAAAGTCGAGTTGGGTAAAGCTGTCGTAACTCTCGAGTACCCGCTCGTCCTCGCCGGTGGCGACATCGTAGGCACGTGAGCGGACGAAACGATAGGCAACGCCTTGCGAGAACCAGGCTTTGCCTTTCTTGATGGGTCCACTGATCTGGACCTGAGGGACGAAGGAGCGGATGCCTTTGATCGTGCCGTCCCTGAAATTAAAGCTCGGCCACACGTTCCCATAGTCGATGTCCCACTCATCGGTGCCGCCCCGTGTTTCGATCTTGGCCACGGCGCCTGTTACCCGGCCATATTCCGCCGAGTACGGCAAGTTGTTCACTTCGACCGCCTTGATCGCTTTGAGCGGGAGCTCAACGGCGAACTCCCCCGTCACCGGATCCGTCACATTCGCGCTGTTCACGAGCAGCGTGGACTGACTGGGACGGGCTCCGTTGAAGCTCAAGCGCCCTTCGGGATCCCGCACGACGCCGGGCACGAGCGGGAACGATTCTTGAAAACGATCCGAAGGAAGAGGCAGCGCGTCCAACTGCTCCGGGGTCAGGGTGACCGCTTCCTCGGGCTCGTTCGCGACGGTGTCGGGAGCGACGCCTTCGATCACGACGCTCTCCGAGATTCGCGCGATTTGGAGGCTCATCTCGAACGACGTTTCCTCGCCCGCCACAACGCGGACATTCTCGATGGAACGATCTTCATAACCGGGAAGCACGGCGACGAACTGGCAAAGACCGGCTGGTATGTTTCGAAACGCAAATTCACCCATGGAGCCGGTGACCTCGACGAACGAGGCGCCCGTTTCCGTGGTCAACGTCACGAGCACGCCCGGAAGCGGATTTCCGCCGGGACCGTTGACGGTTCCAACTACGCGTCCAGCCACTCCAGAACGAGACTGAGCGAGGGGCATGCCCGTAGCCGGGAGAACGAAAAGAAGTAATCCGCCCAGGGTCACTCGAACCGGATTCTTGAGCACGCGTCATTCACTTTCGGGGAGCTCGACACAGAGGACCGGCTGGCGGCTTCCGTCGACGAGTGTATCACGTCCACCGAGATACCTAGATGTGATAGAACTTGCGCTCCAAAGGAGCGAAACGTCTTGAACTCCCCCGGCTGGCTCAGTGTTCTACCCCCTCTGATCGCTATCATCACCGCGCTCGTCACGAAGCAAGTCTTCCTGTCCTTGTTTGCCGGGATCTGGCTTGGCTGGTGCGTTCTCGACGGCGGCAACGTCGTGCTCGGGCTCAGGGACGCGCTCCAGGCGCTCGTCGACGTGTACAAGAGTGACGGAAACACACGGACGATCATGTTCAGCGCGCTCATGGGCTCGCTGATTGCTTTGACGCAGCGCTCGGGCGGCGTATCGGGCTTCATTCTGTGGGTGACCAAGAAGGGCTATGTCGTCTCACGCCGCGGCGCGCAGCTGCTCGCTACTTTCCTCGGGCTCGGGATCTTCCTCGAGTCCAACATCACGTGTCTCGTGTCCGGATCGATCTCGAGACCGCTCTTCGACAAGTTCCGGCTCTCCCGCGAGAAGCTTGCCTATATCTGCGACTCCACGTCGGCCCCCGTGTGCATCCTCATCCCGATGAACGGCTGGGGAGCCTTCATTGTCGGCGTACTCGCGACCCAAGGGGTCGACCGCCCGGTCGAGGCGCTTCTGACGGCAAACCTCTTCAACTTCTACGCTTTTCTCGCCGTGGCTTTCGTGTTCTTCATTGTCATCACCGGCCGCGACTGGGGTCCGATGGGAAAGGCCGAGAAACGGGCTCTCGAGACGGGAAAAGTGCTTCGCGACGGCGCCAAGCCCCTCGTTTCCTCGGACGTTCTAGCGCTTCCGACTAAACAAGGCGTTCAGCCACAGGCGCGCAACATGATAGTTCCGCTGCTCACGATGCTCGTCGCGATGCCGGTCGGCCTCTACATCACCGGTGGCGGGGATATCCTCGCGGGGAGCGGCTCCACCTCGGTGCTCTGGGCCGTGCTCCTCGCGATCACGGTAGCTTACGTCCTCTATGCGGTGCAGCGCATCTTCAGCCTGAGCGAGTTTATGGAGCTCGTCTTGAACGGCATTGGCGGGCTGATGCCCGTCGTGCTCCTGATGATGATGGCTTTTGCGATCGGCGCCATGTCGACAGAGCTTCGAACGGGGGAGTATCTCGCCGGGCTCTCCGAAGGACTCCTCAGCCCCTCGCTCGTGCCCACCATCCTCTTCGTCCTGACAGGATTCATCGCGTTTTCCACCGGGACATCCTGGGGCACGTTCGCCATCATGCTACCGATTGGCATCCCGATGGCGGAGGTCATCGGCGCTCATCTCCATCTGACGATCGGCGCGGTGCTCGCAGGCGGGATCTTTGGCGACCACTGCTCTCCCATCTCGGACACGACGATCATCTCTTCCATGGCCGCGGGCTCGGACCACATCGACCACGTGAACACCCAACTCCCCTACGCCCTCGCAATCGGCGCCCTCGCTTCAGTGTGTTTTCTCGTCGCCGGCGTATTTGCTTGATTTTTGTGCAGCCACCGGCTACCTGCTTCCCGCTGCCGGGCTTCAATAGCGGCATCAACGCTCACTGGCAGCAGGTAGCCGGTAGCAGGCAGCGTGTCCGCGAAACTGAACTCAGAGAGAGCGAATCACTAGAACGGTAGCGTCGTCCGTCGGGGCGCCGCCACTGAAGCGTCGGACGTCGCTTAGAACGGTTCGGCAAACTTCAGCCGCGGCCGCGCTTTGATGCTCTTTCAAGACGCCGAGCAAACGGCTCCGGCCATAGTCCTCGTCCTCCGCGTTGGTTGCTTCGGTGATGCCGTCGGTATAGAGACACAGGAGGTCACCGCTTTCGAGTTGAACGAATTGTTCGAAATAGCGGGGGTTGTCAAAAAAGCCGAGCGGAAAGCCGCCGGAGCGCAAGAGCTCCACGTCGCCATTCTTGCGAAGCACGATCGGAGGGAGGTGTCCGGCGTTGATATAGATGAAGCGCCGCGTTTGCGCATCGAGCACCAAGTAGAACAGCGTGACGTATTTCGCTTTCGGGCCCGTCGAAGCGTGGATGAACTCGTTCGCGCGCTGAAGGATCGCCCGCAACGCGAGCTCGCGTTTCGCGAGCGTGTAGAGTGTCGCGCGCATAGCGGCCACGACGAGCGCCGCGGGTGCGCCTTTGCCAGACACGTCCGCCATCGCGAAGGCCCAGCGATCGTTTCCGAGAGGGATGAAATCGTAGTAATCGCCACCGACCTCGTAGGCCGGCTCGATGACAGCGGCGATGTCGAAGCCGTCGAGCCGGGGTGCGTCGCTCGGCAGAAGCCCCGACATGACCTGGCGTGCGACCTCGAGCTCACTCGTGATCCGGCGTCCGCTCACGTTCTCCGCATAGAGAAGCGCTCTCTCGATGGACGGCGCCGACGCCCGGCTGTAGCTCATCAGGAGCTCGAGAGCGTCATTCGAGTAACGCGACGCCTCATCGGACTCCACCGTGATGACGCCGAGCACACGCCCTCCGCCCCCGATGATGGGCGCCGCAAGCGCTGTGGGAGTGGAGTCCCGGAGGTTCGGACCTCGCTCCTCATCCGTCACCACGAGCTGAGACGATGCGCGCCCGGAACGAAGGACCCGCCCCGGCAGATCTTCTGCGGATTCTAGTCTCCGCGCTTCACGCGCGTCTTCGCTTTCGACGCGCGCACGCTGGCAGACGATCGCTCGGCCGTGACGTTCCCGAACGTAGATACTAGCGGTCTCGAAGGCGAAAAGCGCCTTCGAGCCGGCCAAGACGTGGTCGGCGGTGCGGCTCAGATCCAAGGAGCTCCCGAGAGCTTCCAGGGTATCGAGCAGAAGCCGCGCCTCGGAAGAGGCTCGAGCTTCACTCAAAAGCTTCGACATAGCCAATCAGTCTAACAAAGGTCCCTCAGGCTCGGCCAGAGCTCGTGGCGATTTTCCAAATGCCGAGCGTCAATACCGGCAGCAGATAAACGGCCCAAAACCCGTAAGTAATGGCCCCGTAGCCAGTGGAGATCAATTCCTCCAGACCCGCCTGGGCGAGCAAGGTCGCGAGCGCCAGCAGGGCGACCGCGACCACTGGGCGCATTCCGGACGGGAGGTGCTTTTTGCGTTCCTCAAAAGAGCGCGAGAGTCGCTCGTTGAAGGCGTGGATGAGTCCCGCCCCCGTCTCGACGAGTGTGCCGAGAAGCATGATTTGGAATGTCAGTAGAAGGGCGCGCGAGCCGACGCGCTCGAGAAGGAGGATGGACGGTACGGTCTCGGACAAGACCTGCGGGTAGAGCCCCATCATGGCCATATAGAAGAAGAACCCTGGGATGATCGCGATGGGCCCCATGAGAACACCGGCCGTCAACGCTTCTTTGCGATGTTGCTGGTGGCGGATGGTGAAGAGAACGGCGGGGAGTATGCCAACATTATAGGCCGCATATTCGATCCCGCCCATGAACCAACCTGGCTTGACTTCGAAAGCACCCAGTGTCGAAACAATGTCATCGCCAAAGGAGACAAAGCACGCGACGAAAAACACCGCGTAGACCGCGTAGAGCACGAGCGACCACAGAGAGAGAAATTTCTCGACGAGCGCCGTCCCCTTCAGCACGAGAAAACCGACCCCGGCCATCACCATCGCAACCCCGACGAGATAAGGCAGCGAAAAGATCTGCTCGACGATGCTCCCTGCCGCCGCTGCGATGACGGACAAAACGATAATCATCATGATCAGATAGCAGATCTCATAGAGCCACCATGCCGGGCCGAGGAGAACGCGGGAAAAGCTTCGATACTCGAACGTCTTCGTCAGACGCGCGAGCTCGAAGGTCACCGCCCCTACCGCGCTCCAGATCACCGTAGAAACGAGCCACATGCCGAGAAGACCGCCACCTGGACCGAAGTTCATGAAGAACTCGACGAGCTCGCGCCCGGTGCCGTAGCCCCCGGCGATGACCATCGATTGAAAAACGAATCCCGGCAGAAGGTACTTCCGAAAGAACGCGGAGCTGAACATAGCCTGCGTTGTTACTTCAATTGGCGCTCTGGATGCAAACGGGCGCGGTCTTGCGCGAGAAAAACACTAAACGGGTCTATTCATCCGAGAAATCGAGGATGACCGGTGCATGGTCCGAGGGTAATTTCCCCTTGCGCTCGTCGCGGTCGACGAAGGCGCCCTGGATCCGTTCGGCCAACGGCTTCGTGACGAGGACGCCGTCGATGCGAAGGCCGTTATCTTTCTGGAAGCCCAGCCGCCGATAATCCCACCACGAGTAGATGCCGCCCTCGGGATGCACGACACGGAACGCGTCGACGAGCCCCCAGTCGATGAGACGGTCAAAGGCGCCGCGCGCCTCGCGGTGACACAGCACCGTTTCCGCCCACAGCTCGGGGTGTTTGACGTCTTTGTCGTCGGGAGTGATGTTGAAGTCGCCGCAGATCGCAAGCGGCTTCTTGGGGTCCGTATCGGCTTCGAGATATTTCTGCAGACGCGACAACCATTCGAGTTTGTAGGTCCACTTCTCCGAAGTCACATCGCCGCCATTGGGCACGTAGACCGAAATCACACGCACGCCCGCGACATCGGCCGCGATCAGCCGCGCCTGGGAATCGTCGGCGCTATCCTCGAGAGAACGCGTCACGTGCACGGGTGGCTCCTTGCTCAAGATCGCGACGCCGTTATAGGTCTTTTGTCCATAGATCGCGGAATGATAGCCCGCTTGCTCGAGCGGGAGCGCTGGGAACTCGTCCTCGGCCATTTTCAGCTCTTGCAAGCAGACCGCGTCCGGCTGGTGGCGTTCGAGAACGCCGAGAAGGCGCTCGAGGCGCGCCCTGATCGAGTTGACGTTCCACGTGATGATGCGCATCGGGCGGCGATTATACCAGCCGCTCGCATTGCCTCCACGTCACACGTTGCGTTAGGATGCCGCGTCCGTTGGGCGAGGTGAGAAAGACATGAAAGCGTTCTTCCCGATCCGAGGTAGCGAGGTCGTAGCACTCACGTTCTTGATTCTGTTCTCGGTCGTGTCTTTCATGCCCCGCTGGCGTACGATCGAAATCGCAGGGATGGCCGCTTTTGGGTGGTTCATGGCGGCGCTCATGGTCATCTCGCCCGCGGTCGCGCTTTTCGTCTTCCTTCGCGAGCGACGCTCTTAGATGCTCGTCGAACGCGTCCTCGTCCTGTTCTATCTCGCGGGATGTATTGGCATCGGCGTCTATGCTTCGAAGAGAGTCCTCGGCTCGCGCGACGAATATTGGGTCGCCGGACGGCGCATCGGGACGTTCGTCAACGCGATGGCGATCATGGCGAGCCTCGCGAGCGGAGGCTCGATCATCGGGGTGATGGGGCTCGCCTATTCTCAAGGCATCCCGGCAACGCTCGCGCTCTTCGCGGGCGCGGTGATTGGCTTTCCGCTCGCTTCACTGCTCGTCGCGCGTCCACTGCGAAATTTCGGCCGGTACACGATCACAGACTTTCTCGCGCACCGATACCCTTCGGCGATCGTTCGCTACCTCGTGCCCATCCTCATCATCATCGCCTTCACGATTTACATCGTCGCGCAGATGAAGGCAGCGGGCATCACCGCCAATGCCCTCCTCGGCATCCCCTATGAGACCGCGCTCACTCTGGCGACGGTCGTCTTCGTCCTTTACGTCTCGATAGGCGGGATGATCGCCATCACGTGGACGGACGTCATCCAGGGCCTTCTCATGCTCGCCGTAGTGGTGGGGACGGCGCTCGTCATGGTCTGGCGCGTCGGCTCACCCTTCGAGCTGATGGACCAGGCGACGCGCGTCGCTCCCGAGCTTGGCAAGGTTACGAACCAGCCCGTCTCCAGCTATCTCGGCTATTTTGTGATCTGGGCTACAGCCATACCCGTCATCCCCCATATCGTCATGCGTGTGTTCACCGCGAAAGACGCGCGCGGCGCGCAGCTATCGCTCAATCTAGCGATGATCGCCTACAGCGTGATGATCCTTGCAGCTTGTCTCGCGATCGTGCCCGTCGGCAAATTGAACTTTCCCGGACTCGCAGATGCGGATCAAGTTTTTCTCCGCGTGATGGAATCGGAGTTCCCGCCCGTCATCCGCGGGATTGCCGTCGCCGCCGTCTTGGCAGCAGTGATGTCCACGACCGATGCGCTCCTGCTCGCGTGCAGCTCCGCCATCGCGCACGATCTGCTCGGGAACGTCTTGCGTGAGCGCGCGAGCGAAAGAACCAACACCGTCATCCGCATCGGCTCCGCCTGGGGAATCGGACTTCTGGCGCTCTACTGGGCCTTCTCTCCGCCAGAGCTCATCTCCCAGTTCTACACGGCCGGAGTGGGGATTCTCAGCGCGAGTCTCTTCGTCCCAACCGTGGCCGGCATCTGGTGGAAGCGCGCGAATCTGCTCGGCGGTGTCCTTGCTCTCGTACTCGGCGCTGTCACTTACGTCGCCATTTTTTTCTTCGAACATTTCGCTATTCTCGACATCGGGCTCTCGCCCATCTTGGTGGCCCTTCCCGCAAGCGCGGTCGCCATGCTCGTCGGCGGCCTCGTTGGGCGCCCCGAATCCGACGCGATGCTGGAGCAGATAGCGAACCTCCACAGGAGTGACGTCGAGACGACGTGAATTTCGACTCCGACTTCACTTGGTTTCTCGGCGTCACGCTCGTCGCTTACGTTGCCGGCCTCTACGCGCTCGCCTTTCGCATGCGCGGACGCATCCAGAGCAGCGAGGACTTCATTGTCGCTGGCCGGCGGCTGAGCTTCCCGCTCGCAACAGCTACGCTTCTCGGTACCTGGTTCGGCGCCGGAACGATTCTCGCCGCCGCGGATGAAGTTCGCCGCGAGGGACTTCAAAGCGCCGCGCTCGAGCCCTTCGGCGCCGGCTTTTGTCTCATTGTGGCCGCAATTTTCTTTGCGCGTCCTCTCTGGGAGATGAAACTTCTCACGGTGAGCGATTTTTTTCGTCGAAAGTTCGACAAAAGGGCCGAGGTCATTTCCGCCGCGGTGATGGTGCCGAGCTACTTTGGCTGGATCGCCGCTCAGTTCGTCGCCTTCGCGGGGATGCTCCATCTGTTCTTCGGCCTCGATATGACGGTGGGTATCTTGCTCGTCGCCGTAGTAGCGGTCGGCTACACACTCATGGGCGGCATGTGGTTGGTCACGTTGACCGATGCGTTTCAAATCAGTCTCGTTATGATCGGGCTCGTCGTCCTCGGGTGGATGACGCTCGCGACGCTCGGCGACGGCAGCGTGCTTTCCGGACTCGCGCGGCTCTGGGCCGACACCCCGCCGGAGATGCGCGAGCCCATCCCCACGGGATCGATACAGCAGCTTGTCGAGTGGCTCGCCACTTTCGCCGTGGGCGCTCTCGGGAACGTCCCGGGTCAGGATTTGATGCAACGCATCTTTTCGGCTCGATCGGCGCGTACCGCAGTGAACGCCTGCTATGCCGGCGGCATTCTCTACATCATCTTCGGCCTCATTCCTGTCACCCTCGGGCTCGCGGGGCGCATCCTGACACCCGACAGTCTGGAGCGCGCTATTCTCCCTGCGCTCGCGCACAGCTTCTTGGAACCGATTCCTTCCGTCATCTTCACCGTCGTTCTCGCTTCCGCCGTGCGCTCCACGATCGACAGCGCCATCCTCTCCCCAGCCAGTGTTTTGTCGCAGAACGTTCTCGGATATGTGAACCGCGACTTCTTCTCTCCTCTGACGTTGACGCGGATCGCGGTCGTGATCGTGACGATTGCGAGCCTCGGCTTCGCCTTTGCCGGTGAAAGCGCCTACACGCTTCTCGAAGACGCTTACGAGCTTCCTCTAGTCGGCATGTTCGTGCCGCTCGCCATGGGACTCTATCGCAAGCCGGATTCGGCGATGCCGGCAATCGCGTCCATGCTCGTCGGGCTCGGGCTCTGGCTCGTGCACTACTTCGCCGACTGGAGCTACTTCCTCGAGCCGTGGACATCGGGTTTTCCGTTGAAGCCCCCGGCCTCTCTCACGATGACTGCGTTCAGTCTGCTCGTCTATCTCTTAACCGAGCTCGCCACGAAGGAAAGACCGACATGAGCGATCGCATGTCCGCTATCAAGGGGATGGCCACAGAGGCACAGAGGCCTCTCATTACGGACGGTTTGCCGAGCTTTCAGGTCTACCTGGCTAAAGTCAGGGCTTAGGGCCCTGGGCTCACGGCGGCAGGGTCGAGAAGAAAAAGGCCTTGCTCGACGCCGCTCACGGCGACGACACCGCTCGGGAAAAAAGGATAGACGCTCCAGGCACCGTTGAATTGTCGCGCGTTGTCCAGAGGGTAGATATCGAAGAAACCGGCGGGATTGAGCCTTCCATCCGCGACGACGTCGAGGTTGAATAAGCGCAGCCCCGCGCGGTAGTTCGCCTGAAAGACGAGCCTGCCGCGGATGTAGAGATTGTGATCGATGGCAGGGTAAGGCGCTTCGTGCGAGCCAATGAGCAGCGGACGGTCGAGGTCGGTCAGATCCCAGATCCTCGTGATCGTGTTGTGGACGAAATCCTGCTCGTCGGCTTCGTCGCCAAGAAGTAGAAACATGTGGTCGTCGGTCGCCCAGCCCTGATGCGTATAGCCGACGCCGGGATAGCTCGTGCGTGAGATCGAGCGAGGGGCGGCCTTGTTCGTCACATCCACGATGGTGAGCGTGTCCTCGTTGACTTCGCGGTCCCGGTAGTCACTATCGGGCCCGGCATAAGAGACGCACTGCGCGTCGTGCGTGTAGCCATCGGCGCTGAAGCATCCGGCGAATTGCGGCTTTCGTGGCTTGTCGGGGTTCACCATGTGCAGGCCGCCGCGACAGGTATTGGAGCCTAAAATGTATCCGAATCCCGAGTCCTCGTTGATCGCGATGTTGTGCGCATTCGACAATAATTCCGCGTCGTAATGCGCCACCGTCGAGAGCTCGACAGGCGGCGCCGCCACGTCGAGAAGCGCCGTGAGGTCGAAGACTTGCATGCCGTGGCCAGGAGCTTCGGAGACAATGAAGGCGTGGTGTTTGTGGACCTTGACGTCGCGCCAGGAGCTCGACGCGGATTGCGTGGGGAGCCGTCCCAGATAGATCGGCGCGGTCGGGTTGGTGATCTCCACGAAAGCCGTGCCGTTTCTCATTCCGAGGAGCACGAATTCCCTTCCCGTCTCGGCGTCAGTCCATCCCCACAGGTCGTTCGCCTCGACCGTCGCACCGCCCAGTTGCTCGAGCGGCATGAAAGCGAGCAAGTCGACACGGTTGCAGGGAAAGCCGCCCGCGGTGCGGTTCACACAAGGCTGAGCCTCGCCGTCAAGGGACATCGTGAGCGTGATCAAGAAGCCGAAGGCCCCGAGCGCCCCGAGTGATTTTGTCGATGGCATGCTCACATTGTAGAAAATATCTACGGATGATTTGGTGTTTTGTAGACCACGCAGCCTTTCATGACGAACTCGGCAGCGTTCAGCGTCGCCATGCGGATCGCCTCCATCGCTTGAACGTCGAGCTTCTCGACAAGGAATATTGCTGGTCGGTGAGCGCGTCGCCCACGGAGAGCACACCTCCCGTGGCGGTCACTTTGATGACATCGGCGCCATGTTTGATCTGCGTCCGAACAGCTTTTCGAAGCTCGTCCACACCGTCCGCGATTTGGGCATAGCCCGGAAGGTCGAGGTCCGAGTTCCAACCGTTGATGTCCGCATGGCCGCCCGTCGCGCCGATGCCTCGCGTCGCCACCCACATGCGCGGACCGGGGACGACGCCGCGATTTATCATGTCGCGAAGCGCCGCGTCGGAATAGTTTCCCGCGCCGATGTTCCGAATCGTCGTGAAGCCCGATTCGAGCGTGATCTTGGCATGCGTGACGCTGTAGATCGCTTCATAGGCAACCGACTCTTGAAGCTTGTGGGTGTCACCGCCATCACCAGGCCTTCCCGCAATATGTACGTGACAATCGATGAGCCCCGGCAAGACGGTGTGGCCGCTGAGATCGATCACGCGCATGCCGGACGGAACGGCGACATCGGTCCCGACCGCTTCGACCTTGCCATCACGAATGACGATAACGGGATTCGTAATCGGCGCGTCCAGGCTCGGATCCACGAGAAGCGACGCGCGCACGGCAACGTCCTGGCCAAAGGCCGGGAGCGAGACTAGCGCGAGCACGAAGATGCCAAGAAACGATCGAAAGCGACCCATGCTTTCCTCCCGAACGAGGCGAGGATGCTAGCACATATCTTCGTCGAGAAAGCTCACAATGTGCTCGGCGATCGCGAGCGAGCTCGTCGCTGCGGGAGAAGGCGCGTTCAAGACATGGACGACGTCGTCGATGCGCTCGACGCGGAAATCGTCCACGAGGTTGCCGTCCGGCTCGAGGGCCATTGCGCGCACACCGGCGCCGCCTACCTCGAGATCATCGCCTGTGATCTCCGGGACGAGGCGTTTGAGCCCGCGAACGAAGGCGCGCTTCGAGAGCGATCGGTAATATTCGAGAGCCGCTCGAGTCCAATGCTTTATTCCCATGCGCCAGAAACCGGCGAAACGCAGCATCTCGCCTACGTCTCTCCAGTCGACATCCAACTTGCGATAGCCTTCCCGCTTGAGCGCCAGCACCGCGTTCGGACCCGCCTCGATCTCTCCGTCGACGCGCCGCGTAAAGTGCACGCCAAGAAAAAGGAAAGCGTGGATCGGGTACCGGGTAGATGAGATTTTTGACGAGACCACGCCGGTGCGGCTTCAGACGATAGTCCTCGCCACGGAAAGGGACGACGAGAAGCTTCTTTGCGCCATCCGAATACTTCGCGACGCGGTCCGCTTGAAGCCCCGCGCAGCACACGACGCGTCTCGCCTCCAACTCGCCCGCACTGGACACCACGATGGTAGAGCCCGATCGTCGTTCTAGACCGGCAACGCGCGCGCTTTTTCGTATCGTCCCGCCGGCGCCCTCGATCCGCTCGGCGAGCTTCTCGGCGACACGGCGATAGTCGACGATGCCTGTCTCAGGCGAGAGCAGTGTTTCGACACCCTCCGCATGTGGCTCGATATTCTTCAGTGCGGCCGGTGAGAGAAGCTCGAGCCCGGAGACGCCGTTTGCGCGGCCGCGCTCGTAAATCGCATGAAGGCGCGTTCGTTCATCCTCGTTGGTTGCCACGATGACTTTGCCGCAGAGATCGTAGGGAACGTCATTGACCGCACAAAACTCCGTGAGCTTGCGGATGCCTAGGCGGCAGATCCGCGCTTTCAGAGATCCTGGCTCGTAGTAGATGCCTGAATGTATGACGCCGCTATTGTGTCCCGTTTGATGAGCGGCGAGACTATTCTCTTTCTCGAGGACGATCACCGATGCTGTCGGCTTCCGCCGCAAAAACTCGTGGGCCGTTGCCAAACCCACGATGCCTCCGCCCACCACCACAACATCGTACACGGAGCAATTTATGGATCGGAAAGGTGCAAAAGGTCAATTAGCGTTTCGAGCTCGAGCCGCCTCTGCGACGCGTACGGCATCGACGAGATTCTCGATCGCCGCGCGCGCCGAGGTGCGACTCACGATGTCGAGCTCTATCTTCCTTCGCAGAAGCAGGTGTCGGGTGAGCTGGCGCGCCATCAACCCACTCGCCGCGTGCCCGCGCTCCGGCGCCACGACATGCACGAGCTCATGCGCGAGAACGCGCGCCATCGCACGCGCAAGATCGGCCTGTTGCGCGGGCGTGCGAATCTTGCGGAGGCCGAGCGTACGCAACAAAACCGGGTAAAAGACGAAAATCGAGCGGCTCTTTCCTGGCTCGCCGATCGCAGCCGCCATGGCGTTCGGTCCGAGATTCCACGATTCGGCTTCCGACGGCGCAAGGATAGCGTTCACGCGTGGCTCGGGATACTCGGTGAGACTCCGACCAGCTTTCGCCCGATGCACGCGAACCGAGAGACCGTTCCTCGCGAAGATATCTTCGACCTCACGGCGCATCGCGTCGAACGCAAAACCGGGATAGAGTCCGTAGGCATCATTCCAGAGAAGATGAAGCGTCGGGGCATCCCAGATAATTTGTGCCCTGCCTCGCTCCTCGGGTAACGGCGCTGATCGAGCTAGCGTCGCAAGGAGAGGGAGTGCGATGCAGAGAAGTGCGAGACGAAGCCTTTGAGCATGAGCCACCTACTTACCTCCAATCCTTTCAACTTCACCGTTTTTGTTCCCTGGTCATGTTGGACGAAGATTCTGCGGGTAAGTTCGGTCTAGAGCGTTTATTTTAGTAATGTTTTTTATTGATCGCGAAAACTTCACTTTTTTGAAGGGGAATCCAACGAAACAGTTTGAACTTCCGCTAAACTGACGACATGTCCGGGGTAAGCCGTCGATGAGTTCAAAGAGCCGCAGCAGCATCGTTTGTTTGTCGCTGCTTCCACTCGCCGCGTCGAGCGCCTACCTCGCTTTCCAGTTCCCCGCCGTCACCGATGCGCTCTACTCGAGAGGACTGTACCCGCTCGTCGCACGCGGGTTCGCGATGTTCGGTCGTTTGTCGTTCTCGCTCGCGGAGCCTCTTTTCGTAGCGCTCGTCCCCCTACTCGTGTACGGGATCTACCGCTGGTCGAGAGCCAAAGGACACCGACTCCGAAGAGCGGTCGTTGCGATTTGGATGGTTGCGGGGGCGGTCGCCCTCGCCTTTCTGTGCTTGTGGGGATTCAACTACGCGCGGCCTTCTCTTCGTGACAGGCTAGGCTTGTCGAGAGAGGGAATCGAAGCAAGCGACGTCCTCGATGCGGGAAGACGGGCCGCGACGCTCACTTCGGAGCTCTATGAAAAACTTTCTCGTCGAACGTCGCCGACGGCGCTACCGGTTGGGCTCGAAGAGCTGAACCTTCGGCTCGATGACGCCTATGGCCGACTCGCGCTACCGGGGGATGCGCTGTCGTTCCGACCCGCGCCTGCGAAACCGCTCCGAAGCTCTGCGCTCTTCTCCTATCTCGGCATCAGCGGGATCTTCGTTCCTTTCACCGGCGAGCCTTCATTCAACGCGCACCAACCAGATGTCGCGCTGCCCATGGTCGTCGCGCATGAGAAAGCGCACCAGCGCGGGATTACCCATGAAGGCGAAGCGAACTTCGCGGCGTTTCTCGTCTGCGCCCAGCCCGCAAACACGGCCTATTTCCGCTACGCAGCCTACCTCTTCGCGACACGCTATCTCTTGAGCGAGGCATCCCTCTACCTCCCGCGCGATGAGGTCGAGGCCGCACGGGAGCTCTTGAGCGACGGCCCCAAAGACGACATTCGAGCGATCCGGGATTTCTGGCGCCGCTACGAAGGTCCCGCGGCCGTCGTTGCCACCACGATTAACGACCAATATCTCAAAACGATGCAGGTAGCACGCGGCGTCCAAAGCTACGGCACCGTAGTGAAGATGCTCATCGCACTTGACCGGGAAGGACGACTCTTCCCGGACCCTTAGAAAAACAGCGCTAGAACGATTCGGCCAGCTCGACGAAAGTCTTTACGCCGAAACCCGTCGCGCCTTCGGGGTAGTACTTCCACTTTTTTTCCAGGATGAACGGGCCGGCGATGTCCAAGTGAGCCCATAAGGCGCCGTCGGGAACAAATTCCTGGAGGAAGAGACCCGCGGTGATGGCACCCGCGAACTTGCCGCCTATATTGTTCAAGTCCGCATAGGGAGTGTTCAGAAGCTCACGATATTCCTCGATGAGAGGGAGCTCCCAATAGGCCTCACCGTGGCGCGCACCGGCATCGATGACGGCGCGCACCAGATCGGGATCGTTCCCCATTATGCCCGCGACCGAAGTCCCGAGCGCACGGATGACGGCACCCGTGAGGGTGGCGGCGTCAACGATATGGGTCGCCTTCTCTTCTCCCGCGCGAGCGAGGGCATCGGTCAGCACGAGGCGCCCTTCCGCATCCGTGTTGTCCACCATCACGGATTTCCCGTTTTTTGCGACGAAGATGTCGCCTGGCCTCTGCGCTTTGGGACCGGGAAAGTTCTCCGCGGCGGCGATGATACCGGTAACGGCCACCTTGGGCTTCAGTTTCGCGATCGCTGCCATGGCGGCGAGCACCGCGGCACCCCCGGCCATATCGCCCTTCATTGTCCACATGCCTTCGGCAGGCTTGATGGAGATGCCCCCAGTATCGAAAGTGATGCCCTTGCCGACGAGCGCGAGGTGGTGTTTCGATTTTTTTGCGGGCCGGTAACGGAGCACGATGAGACATGGCGGGTAGAGGCTTCCCTTCCCCACCGCGACGAGGCCGGTATAGCCTTGCTTTACGAGCTGCGCACCCGAGACGATCGTGGCTCGGAGCTTACCCGCAGTGGCAATCTTACGCGCGAGTACCGCGAGTGTGTTGGGGTAGACGCGATCGCCGGGCTCGTTGACGAGATCGCGAGCTCGGTTTACCTCCTCGCTCACGACGCGGTAGCGCGTCAGGTCGCGCTCCGCTTTCTTGCGGTCGCCGGGGCGGCAAACGAGACTAACCGATCCAGCTCGGCGCCGGCGGACGCTCTTCTCCTTGCGATATCGGTCGAAGCGATAGTCACCGAGAACGAAGCCCTCGGTAGCGCTTCCCACATAGTCCGAGCCGTTTGCGCCGTCGAGAAGGAGTGCAATTTTCGAGTGGCCGTAATCCGAAGCGAAGCCGAGTGCGCGCGCCACGAAGATCTTTATGCTCTCGTTGAGGTCGTAAACTTTCTCATGCGTCGAAGAATAAACGACGAGCGTTTGGCCCTCGAGGGTTCTCACGACTTCCCGATGGACGCGCTTTTTGCGAAGAGCATTGCGCGCTTCGGCGAGCGCTTTACCGATTGGCGAGCTTCCCGTCTCGAACAGTTCCACATCAGGGTCGTCGATCGCGACAACGAGCTCGGCTTTGATCTTTTCGATGCTTTGCGTGGTCACCAATATCTTCATTTTCGTTCCTTCACTCCGTTTCATCGGCGTATTTCTCTTTGAGCTTTTCGATCACGGTCGGGTCCGCGAGCGTCGTCGTATCGCCGAGCGCTTTGCCTTCCGCAATATCGCGCAAAAGCCGCCGCATGATCTTGCCGGATCGGGTCTTTGGCAGATCCGCGGTAAGAATGATGTCGTCGGGACGGGCGATGGCACCGATGCGTTTGACCACGTGTTGTTTCAAATCATCCACCAGGGATGGCGGCGCCGGCCGCCCTTCTTTGAGGGTGACGAAAGCTGCGATCGCCTGGCCCTTGATGTCGTGCGCCCTTCCTACGACTGCGGCTTCGGCAACATCCGGATAGTCGACGAGCGCGCTTTCGACCTCCATCGTCCCGATGCGATGACCAGAGACGTTCAAAACGTCGTCGATGCGCCCCAGAATCCAAAAGTAGCCGTCGGCATCTCGCTTGGCGCCGTCTCCTGGAAAATAGACCTCGTTCGACCACTTGCTCCAGTAGGTCGAAACGTAGCGCTCCGGATCCCCGTAAATGCCACGGAGCATCGCGGGCCAAGGACCCCTGATCGCGAGAAACCCGCCGCCGACCTCGACCGTCTTCCCCGTGCCCGTTACGATGTCCAGCTGAATCCCAGGAAACGGCTTCGTCGCCGAGCCCGGCTTCGTCTCCGTTACCCCCGGAAGCGGCGTACACATGATCGCACCCGTCTCGGTCTGCCACCATGTATCCACGACGGGACAACGCTCGCCACCAATATGCTCGTGGTACCACATCCACGCTTCCGGATTGATGGGCTCACCCACCGTGCCCAGAAGTCTCAAAGTCGACAAGTCGTGCTTCTCGGGCCACTCCGTGCCCCACTTCATAAAAGCGCGGATGGCCGTGGGCGCCGTATAGAAACACGTCACCCCGTACTCTTCTACGATCGACCAGAAGCGGTCCTTGTCAGGCCAGTCGGGCGAGCCTTCATACATGACTCCAGTGATGCCGAGAGCGAGTGGCCCGTAGACGATATAGCTGTGTCCCGTCACCCAGCCGATATCGGCCGCGGCCCACCAAACGTCATCGTCTTTGAGATCGAAGACGTATTTGGTGGTGGCGGCGACCTGCGTCAGATAGCCCCCCGTCGTATGAACGATGCCCTTGGGCTTTCCTGTCGTACCCGAGGTGTAGAGGATGTAGAGCATGTCTTCCGCATCCATCGGCTCGGGCTCGCAATAGTTGTCGACATCGTCCACGAGAACGTGCCACCAGTGATCGCGTCCTTCTTCGAAGTGAATTTGAAAATCGCCGCGTTTGACGACGACAACGTTCTCGACACACGGCGCACCTTCGACCGCCTCGTCGGCGAATTTCTTCAAGGGCACGATGTTGCCGCGTCGGTACCCGCCATTTGCAGTAATCACGAGCTTGGCTTCGGCATCGTTGATGCGATCTCGAAGCGAGTCCGCGCTGAACCCGCCGAAAACGACACTATGCACGGCGCCAACCCGAGTGCAGGCCAGCATAGCAATCGGAAGCTCGGGGATCATCGGCAGATAGATCGCGACCCTGTCGCCCTTCCGGACACCCAGCTTCTTCAGCACGTTGGCGAAACGATTGACCTCGCGGTAGAGATCCCAATAAGTGAGCGTGCGGCGGTCGCCGGGCTCACCTTCCCAGATGAGCGCAGCTTTGTTGCGGCGGGCGGTCACGACATGACGGTCGAGACAGTTGGCGCTCACGTTTAGCTTTCCGCCAACGAACCACTTCGCGTGGGGAGGATTCCAGGAGAGAACCTCTTTCCAGGGCTCGATCCACTCGAGCTCACCGGCCATCCGGGCCCAGAAAGCCTCGTAATCCTTGTCCGCTTCGTCGTAGAGCGACGTGTCCTTCAGGTGAGCCTTTTCCCGAAAGGCCTCGGACGGGGCGAACCTTCTCCCCTCCTGAAGCAGAGCGTCAATCTCAATTTCACTATCAGGCTCCGCGTTCGCGCCCTCGCCGTCACTCATCACAAACCTCCTGCAACGAAACTCCGAACCGGATTCTACGACATGTGCTCCTGTCGGTATACTGAATCTATTCCCGCGAACCGAAAGCAAGTAGCCGAAGATGCTAGTGCTTGCACTAGGCGAGACGGCGGAAGAACAAAATCACAATGACGGTGTACAGCTCGAGCCGGCCAACGATCATCAGAATCGCGAGAAGGACTTTAGCGGGAGCCGGTAGCCCCGCATAGGTCAGACTGGGCCCGACCTCTCCGAAACCCGGCCCAATATTGCCGAGGCATGCTGCGGCGGCCGAGAACGACGTGAGCGGATCCACCCCCATCACCGTCAAGAAGACCCCGCCGCTCACGAAGAGAAGAACGAACAGAACGAAAAACGTCGTTACCGAAGAGACGACCTCGTCGGGGATGGGGCGCCCGCCCAGCTGGACAGGAAGCACCGCATGTGGTTGAAGAACGCGCTTCACGTCCACCGCGATTTTCTTCAAGACGATGAGCAAGCGCACAATCTTCACCGAGCCGCCCGTTGAGCCGGCGCAGCCGCCGGTGAACATCAAGAGAAAGAGCAAAGTCCTCGAGAGCTCAGGCCAGCTGTCATATTCCGCCGTCACAAAACCGGTCGTGGTGACGATGCTCACGACCTGAAACACCGCAAGCCGCATGCCTTCGAATAAGGACGGCGTCACGCGGCTGAGCATCAAATTCAGAAGGACGACCGCGCTCGACACGACAAGGATCCCGAGATAGAGCCGGAGCTCGGAATCTCGTTTGAGCACAGAGAATTTACCCCGAAGCCATTGGTAGTGGATCGCGAAGCTCGCGCCTGCCAAGACCATGAAGACGGTAATCGTCCATTCGACGCCGACGCTTCCGAAAGCCCGGATGCTCTCATTCTTGGTCGAGAAGCCCCCGGTCGCCATCGTGGAGAAGGCATGCGCGACCGCTTCGAGCGGGCCCAACCCCAGGAGCAGCAGGACAGCCACTTCCGCGCTGGTGAGCAGGACGTAGATACCCCAAAGCGCTTTCGCCGTCTGAGCGATGCGCGGGGTCAATTTTTCCTGAATCGGACCCGGCGCCTCCGCCGCAAGAAGCTCCATCCCCCCCACTGCAAGCTTGGGCAAGACCGCGATCCCGAGCACGATGATCCCCATGCCGCCAATCCATTGAATCAGCGCGCGCCAGAGCAGAAACGACTTCGGCAAAATCTCGACATCGGTGAAGATCGTGGCGCCTGTCGTCGTGAAACCGGAAGCCGATTCGAAGAAAGCATCGACCGCGAATCCGAAGCCGAACTCGATGACGAAGGGCAGCGCGCCCGTGAAGGCGGCAACGAGCCACGACGCCGACACGAGGAGAAATGCCTCGCGGCGCGCGAAGGTGAACGCGTCCCCTTGATGAAAAAACCGCTCGAGAAAAAGACCGAGCACCGCGACGATGAATGCCGCCATGTAAAACGCCCAGCGCTCATCTTCACCAGCAAACTGTCCGAGGAGCCCGGGGATCATGAGTGCGAGCGCGAGCGCGAGAAGCAAGCGGCCGAGGAGGAAGAGAACGCCGCCGAGATTGACGTTGATGCGAAATCGATTTCCGGGGCGAGCTTTCGCTGCAACCATGTCCCGTTATCGGGCTCGGAAAAGCTTCTCTAGAGCCGGCAGCGCTTCGGTCAAGCTGAAGACGAGGGCGCGATCGCCAACTTGGAAGCAGAAGTCACCGTCCGGCACGTAGCGCTCTTCGCCTCGGATCACAGCGCCGATGATACTGTCCTTGGGGATTTTGAGCTTGCGCAGAGGTGCTTTGAGCACACGAGAGCCGTCGGGAATCTGAAACTCTACGACCTCGGCGTCCCCGCTGGCGACGAAATCGAGACTCAAGATTTTACGGCGATGCACCATTCTCAGAATCGTTCCCGCCATGATGAGCCGCGGGGACAACCCGATATCGACGCGTGCCGCTCGCAAAACGTTCAGAAATTCCGGCCGCTGGTACAGGCTCACGACGATGCGCGCGCCAGCTTCATGCGCCAGATAGGAACTGATCACGTTGCTCTCATCGTCTTGCGTCGCAGCCACGAAATAGTCGGCCTCCGCGGCACCCGCCTCCTTCAAGAGCGCAGTATCCGTCGCATCTCCATGAAGGACGAGTGCCTGTGGGACTTCGGTCGCGAGCGCGAGCGCTTTTTGGGCTTGCCGCTGGATCACGGTGACCTGCACGTCGTCTTCGACGAGTTTCTTGGCGAGCCAGCTCCCGACATGGCCAGCGCCGGCGATGACGACCTTTTCAACCGGCGGCGCTTCGACGCCGATGGTTTTCAGGAATTCTGCCGCCGTCTCGGTCCGGCCCACGGCGTAGATTCGCCGGCCCGGCTTCAGCTCGGTATCGCCGTGCGGGATCGTGAGCCGCCCGCCGCGCTCGACACCCACCAAGACCCACCCGTCGGGGCCACGAAGATCTCGCAGCGGTCGGCCATAGATGTTTGCATCGCGCGACGGCCGGGCCCGAAGCAAAAGAAGTTTCCCGTCCTCGAAAAAATGCGCTTTGCTGACGCCTGGAATCCGAGTGAGCCCTAGAATCTCCTCGGCGACGAGCCGTTCCGGATGCAGAGGGATGATGTTCTCGGCTCGTAACAGCAGCGGATTCTCACCATATTGAGGATTCCCGAGGCGGGCAACGCATTGCTTGGCGCCGAGGCTCTGCGCCGTCAGCGCGGCGAGCAAGTTTACGGCGTCGGAGTCTGAAACGCTGAAAAACAGCTCGGCCTGTTCGATGCCGTGCTCTTTCAGAAGGCTCGGCTGACATCCGTCGCCGTGAATCGCCATGACGTCGAGCTCGGCCTGCACCTTTTGCGCTTGTGCCGCATCGGCCTCGATGACGACGAGGTCGTGTCCCTCCCGTGCGAGCGACGTCGCAATGTGGAAGCCGACTTCCCCGGCGCCCACGATGAAGATACGCATCGAACCCAAGGTTCTAGCTCATTCTGCGTGCTCGACGCAAATCGTCGACGGCGTAGGATCCTAGTGACAGTCCACTAGCAATTTGGGGTTTTGGGTGCGACCATAGACGAACCCCCCAAAACTGATGTCCAAAATTATCATTCCCGACAAGGTCGGTAGGTACGAGGTGCGCGGTCTCGTCGGCCGTGGCGCCATGGGCGTGGTCTATAGCGCCGTCGACCCGGGGCTCGGTCGCTCCGTGGCAATCAAGACGATGTCGATCTCTGATTCGCCCCACGAGGCTGAGCTTCGGAAACGATTCTTGCAGGAGGCGCAAGCCGCGGGGCAGCTTCAGCACCCGAACATCATCACGGTGCACGAGCTGTTCGAGGAAGGCGACACCGCCTTTCTCGTGATGGAGCTTCTCGAGGGCGCGTCCTTGTCGGCCCTTCTTCGGCAGAAGAAGGCGCTCTCGCTCGCGGAGAAGATCTCCATCATCGATCAGATGGCGGCCGGTCTGTCCGAAGCTCACGCACATCGGATCGTCCATCGTGACGTCAAGCCTTCCAACATCTTCGTTGTTCGAAGCGGTGTCGTCAAAGTTCTCGATTTCGGCGTAGCCAAAGTCGGCGAGGGCGAGCTCACGAAAGCGGGCACGGTATTCGGAACCGTGGAATATATGGCTCCCGAGCAAGTTCGCGGTCAAAGCGTGACGCAACAAGCCGACATCTTTTCCCTCGGCGTCGTTTCGTACGAGCTCCTGAGCGGCCGCAATCCGTTTCGTGCGGACACGCTCGCCGCGTCGGTGTTCAAGATCATGTCCGACAACCCGGGCAAACTAAGCGACGACGCCAACGTCCCTGCGGAGGTCGAGGCTGTCCTGTTTCGCGCCTTGGCGAAACCGATGGTCGATCGCTTCGGAACTCTGAGCGAGCTCCGCGCGCAGCTGCAAGACGCCGCCAAGGGGCTCGGGGTCACCCTCAAACCGCCCGTTCTCGGGGACGAAGATATCGAGGTCACCAAAGAGCGCCGGGACAGTGTGGCGGTGTCGGCCGCGCCTCGAGTGTCTCAGTGGTCCAACGTCGCCGCGCAGGCCGATTTGCTCGAACAGACCTATCAGCTCGGCGTCCAAGCCTACGGCAAAGGTGAATATGAGGATTGCGTCGCCAAGATGAGCCAAGTGCTCGACGAAGTGCCCGTTCACGCGATGTCGCTGCACTATCTCGCCTCGAGCGAGGAGAGGCTGAGACGTCAGCGTTTGAGCGACGACGCAAGGCAAGAGGCGTCGAAGCTTCTGAGCGCGATGCGCGACGCCCACCGCCACGGCGAGTCGGACCTCGTCACCGAAAAAGCCAATGCATTTCTCGCGCTCGACCCCGAAGCCATGGAAGCGCGATAGTATCGTCGCAATGCAGAAGCGCGCAAACGCGCCGCGGCCGTGGGCGGTTCGCGGCCGCGCGCCGCCAAGAGTCAACTGGGAGGGCAAACCCAAGGGAGCTTCGGCTACGCGCCCTCTTTAGGAGCCGCGACGAGCTCCGCTCGGCCACCGCCGGCATTCGCGACGACTCCGAGCACTCTTGGACCGTCCTCCAAGGGAATGTGGGTCCTCGCCGGCGCCGCAATGCTTTTCGTGGGGCTCATCGTCGTATGGCTCGGAAGCTTCGGGAGCCCGAATCCAGCCGCCTCGGCCAGCCACGGCGCCGATCCCAAAGTGCGCGTTTCCCCATTTGATGGAATGGACGACAGCCAAGTCGTGCAGCTGCAGCTCCCACGACAGGAGCCGGCGCCGGCTGCGCCGCGCGCGTCGTTCTCGGTCCGATATGTCATACCTACTACAATCGAAGTCGGCCCACCGACGACACTTGGTCTGTTCGGGGACGGTTTTCCCGAGGACGCCAAGGTTTCTATCACCGCCGATGGGGTTGCCATCTTGTCGACTCACGTCCGAAGCCCCGAGCACATCGAAATCCAGATCCAGGCAGACGAGCCGCACGAGCAGCTCGACATCGTGATCGAAGACTCCGAAGGTGCTCGGGTCACGATCGCTCTCAGGGTTCATGAACGCTAGTCCCCTCGCCAGATGTACCACTGCAGCGCACACTGAGTGGGGGAAATTCACCACGTTCCTCTTTGGCCGCTCGCACAACTATCCCATTTACAACGAGTTGCGGTAGAACACTTTCCTGGCACACGGATTGCTTCCTATGCGAAGCGGAGTCCACTTTCGAACTTCATTAGAAATCCAACACAACATCACGTTTTGTCGACCGAGCGTCTTGATTCAGTAGGTTCATGAGATGGATCTGAAAAAGAACGACCCGAGGTCCAACGGGAACTGGACTCCTCAACGAGCGCCCTCCGAGCCTGAGATGGTCGATTTCCATCCTGCGGAATCGGAGACCCACCTGAGGGACTATTGGTACATCATTTTGAAACACCGTTGGGTCATTCTCACGGTTTTCATTTCGGTCCTGTCCTACACCTCTGTTCGAGCGCTCATGCGCCAGCCGGTCTATAGCGCAAGCATGGTCCTCCAGATCGATCGCGGAAAAGTCAATATCGTCCAGGATGTGATGGTTCAGGACTACTGGAGCGGCTACGACGAGTTCTACCCCACGCAGCAGCGCGTTTTGATGAGCCGGAATCTCTCGCAGCGTGTCGTAAAACAGCTCCGTCTCTGGGAGCGACCTTATTTCGGGGGCGACAAGACACGCACGGCCGACGAGGAGACTCTGGAGGGCCTCGCGGGGCGCCTGGTCGGGATGCTCAAGGTCACGCAGATTCGGAATACGCAGCTCATGGAGCTGACATTCACGAGTACGGAGCCCAAAGTCGCCGCGGAGCTCGCCAATGCGCTCGCACGACAATACATGACGTTCAGCATGGAAAAAGAGACGACCATCGCTCGTGACACCGCAGGATTCATCCGTGAGCAAGTCGAGAAAATTCAGGTCGAGATCCAAGAGCGGGAGCAGCTTCTTCAGGAATACAGCCAACGCCAAGACCTGATGATGGTCGACGAAAAAGAGCTCCTCGTCATGCAGCAGCTCCAGGATCTCAACAGCGCCGTCGCCGCGGCGCGCACGTCACGAGCTACCGCGGAAGCCAATTATAGGAGTCTTCGGGCGACCGACGCGCAAACGCTACCCGCGGTTCTCGCGAACCCGACCGTCCAAGGGCTCGTGCAGCAACGCGGCGTGCTCGAAGGCCAAGTCGCCGAGCTTGCAGCGAAGTTCAAGGACGATTGGCCCGATCTGCGGCGCGCCCGCGAAGGGCTTGCCGACATCAAGAAGCGGATCGAGATTGAGCGCAACACGTTGACGTTCGAGGTTGTGGCGAAAGCCAAGGTCGAGTATCGGGCCGCTGTCGAGCGCGAGACGCTCCTGCTCGCGGAAGTCGAATCTCAGAAGCAAGAAGCTCAGGAGCTCAGCAAGCTCACGACCGACTACAGCCAAATCAAAGCCGGGATTGACAACCAGCGTTCCATGCTGCAGCAGCTGTTACGCAGGCAATCCGAGACAGGTCTGAGCGCCGATCTCTTTGAGCGGGAGCCCGTAAACGTGCGCATCGTGGAGGCGGCACTCGTTCCGAAAGCACCCGCCGGCCCGAGCCTTTCGCGAAGCTTATTGCTCGGCAGCGTCGTCGGCATCGCACTTGCGCTCGGACTCGCGCTGTTCCTCGACTACTGGGAAACGAGCATCTACACGATCGAGGATCTACGCCGGCACGTGCCGCTTCCCTATATGGGGATGGTCCCTCGACTCGACCCGGAAACGGTTTCGCGCTGGAACGCTCTTACGGCAGGCGCGATGGGCCGCGACGCCAACAAGCACGGCAAGAACATGAGCCACACACGCTCGGCGCTCGCCTTGTCGCAAAGCACCAAAATCACTTCTCGCGCCAAGGAAGACATGTCGCTGATCGCGGAACGCTTCAAGTTTCTGCGCGGCTCGCTCTTGCTGTCGACGCCCGGCCGGCCGCCGCGCAGCGTTCTCGTAACGGGTCCGGACAAGAACGCTGGCAAAACGTTCGTCGCTTGCAACCTCGCGACTTCGCTTGCGGATCTCGACAAGAAAGTTCTTTTGATCGATGCGGACCTCCGCAACCCCCAGCTCCACAAAGTCTTTCGGTTCAAAAACCGTGTCGGCCTTTCGAGTGTCCTGTCAGGGCAAACGTCGATCGAGAAGGGATGCGTGTTCTCGACGCTCATCCCGAACCTATATGTACTGCTCGCCGGCCCAGCCAGCCCGACTCCCGCAGAGCTTCTTGGCTCGAGCAAGATGGAGGAGACGATCGAGCAGTGCATGCAGCTTTTCGACTACGTGCTGCTGGACTCCGCGCCTCTTTTGCCCGTTTTCGACTCTCACTATCTCACCGTATGCGCCGACGCCAACCTCCTTGTGGTGCGGAGCGGACACACCTCGAGAAATGCCGTAAGCCAGAGCCTCGACTTGATCGATCGCGTCGGCGGCAAGGTCACCGGGGTCGTCCTGAACGACGTGAACCTCGCGGACTACGCTCAGAACTACTACTACAGCTATCACAGCTACGAGTACGGGACTTACGGCGAAGAGCCGGCGCAAAGGGTCAGTTGATCGTGCCGTTCGCGTTCATCCATCCCGCCTGATGCCTTCGGTCGCTGCCTACGAGCTCGACAGGCTCACGAGAGCGTGCGCCAAAGAGCTCGCTCAGGGCTCTTCTTCTGACTATTTTGCGCGCTCCGAGGTCGAGCGGCTCTCTCCCTTGCTTTACGACTGCTTCGATCGTCTCGGATGGCCGGACACCGTCCCAGAGGATGAACGTCACCACTTCCGCAAAGCCTATTACGCGAGCGCGGGCCGCAACGTCGACTTGTTGGACGCTCTCGGCAACGCAGCCGAGGCCCTCTCCGCACGGGATATCCAGACGATCGCCGTGAAAGGTGCGGATCTCGCGACCAACGTTTATCCGAGCGTCGCGCTCCGCCCGATGAGCGACATCGACCTCTGTGTGTCGCCCGAGCAAGGCGAAGCAGCGGAGGCTACCCTGACGGCGCTCGGATACCGCCTCTATGCTCCGGAAATGACTCCAGGGCTCGCGCGAAAGACGCGCCACGCCAAGCTGTTCATCGGTGGTGCTCGCGACAATATCGCCATCGACCTGCATTGGTCGTTAGTCGGCGGTCCCGGCGATGTTCGCGCACCCCATTTCGATTGGCTTCGCGACAATAGCGTGCGAGGCAAAGCACCCTACGCGCATCTTTCGGAGACCGCGCATCTCGCTTATCTTGCCGCGCACATGAAGCTTCAGCACTACGACGAAGAGATCCCACTCCTGTGGCTCGTCGATTTCACGCTTCTCGCTTCCTCGCCCTCGATAGATTGGGAGGTGCTCTTCGCCGACGCGCGCGCTCTTGGTTGGAGCGATGCTGTGGCCGCAACGGCCCGCGATGTGCAACGACGCCTGGGGGTCGACTTGCCCGAGCCGCTCGCGCAGTTCACTGACAGCCGCCGCTGCTGCCGCAGACGGCGGAGCTTCATCGGCGGGACGGCCGCGACCAGCCCGAGCGCGTTTTGAACGAGCTCACCACGCTACCCTGGCACGCACGCTGGGCGCTCCTCCGCGCTCTCGTTCTGCCGTCGGTGAGTTACATGCGGTTCCGCTACCCCAGGCTGCCACGTTGGGCATGGCCGCTCGCTTATCCACTTCGATGGGCCAAATTCGCAACGAAATCTGCCGCGCTCGCCGCGCGCTATGCAGGCCGCTTCGTGCGCCGGGAAGCACGCACGCAACCGCTTCTCGCACCGCGGCAATCGCCGGATCACCGCAAAAGCTGCTAGAATCTAGGTATACACGAATCCAATACAGAACGAGTGCGTGGCTATGAACTTCGCTGCCTCTGAAACTGCGCCTTTCGGGGCTCGCTATCTGGAAGACCCGACCATGTTTCCCCTTGGTTTCGATGGAGAGTCGTGGGGAACCCGCGAGCTATCGCTCGGGGTTTTGGACAAGCGGTTTCTCGTATGCGGGCTCAGCGCGGCTCAGGAACATACCATCCGAAGTTTGTGGCCCCGCTTCATCGTCGACGATTCGGACCGCGCGGCCATGGCGCTATTCGTGCGCCGCGCGCCGGCGTCCACCTTTATCAAGTTCGACCGCTGGGAGTACGACCTCGAGCTCGATTACGCCGCGAAGTCGCTCTCGATGGCGGGATTGGATCTCATGGCGCGACTCGAGCTCGTACCCGAGCTGCGCGCCGCGCTTTGGGTCGCGACGGAAGAACACGATCTGTTTCACAGCGCTTTCGAGAACTTCTTGCGGATCCTCGTCGCCTACGCGGCGCTCGATCTCGGAGGCGGGTTGTTTCACAGTGCTGCCGTGGTGGAGGGCGACTCGGCTTGGCTATTCGTCGGCCATTCCGGTGCAGGCAAGTCCACCGTCTCCAGGCTCGCGCTCGACTCCGGTCGCGCTGTTTTGAGCGACGATTTGAATCCGGTCCTTCCGAATGTACGCGGCGGCCTCGACGTCGTGGGGAGCCCTTTTCTTGGCGACGAAGGCGCACGCACGCCGACGCGCCATACGTTGAGCGCCATCTACCGCCTGGAACAAGGCGCAATAGACGGCGTAAGGACGATGGGCGAAGCCGAGACCCTCGCTTCACTCATGGCATCTTCGCCGTATCTCAACCAAGATCCTCACCGGACCGAAACGCTGTGCAAAAACCTCGCGGCTCTCGCGGGGCGTGTCCCGCAGCGCGTTTTGACTTTTCGGCGCGAGGGAACGTTTTGGCCTCTCCTCGAAAGGAACGCAGGAGAATAGTTGGGAGAGCAATGTTTGGATCAAAATTATTTGATCTTTCTAATTTTTTTGGCGGTTAAGGAGCTTTGTTCATGATTGACAGGTCGGTTGTTCTCAGGCGTAGGGATGACGTTCGGTACAGGATCGTTGGCGACGAAGCGGTTGTGATTCGGCAAAATGCCGCTGAGGTTTTGGCGCTCAATGACGTGGGGGCGCGTGTGCTCGAGCTCATCGATGGAGGAACGGCGATGGGCGGCTTGGTCGACACGATGTTCGAGGAATACGAAGTTGCGCGGGACGATCTCGCGCGGGACGTCGTTGGGTTCGTCGAATCGATTCGCGAGGCGGGAATCGTCGAGGGGGTCTCGAACCCGTCGTGAGCTACGAGGCAACCGTCGTCCGAACGTGGCAGGATTTTCATCTTTTTTCAGCGCTGCTCGAGCTCACTTATCGATGTAACCTGGACTGTTCGTTCTGCTATAACGACCTGGAGCTCGAAGGCGAGCCACTTCGATTTTCCCAATACGAGCTTTTGCTCGAGGAGCTTCGCGAGCTCGGGTGTTTGCATCTAACCCTTTCCGGCGGGGAGCCGCTGGCTCATCCTGATTTTTTTACCATCGGCAAACGAGCGCGCGAGCTCGGCTTCGTGACGCGCATCAAGTCGAATGGCCACGCGCTCCGTGACGAAATTCTGCGCCGCGTCAAACGCGAAGTCGACCCCTTCCTCGTCGAGATAAGCCTTCACGGCGCTCTTGCGAAAACCCACGACCGCCAGACACGCGTCAGCGGGAGCTTCGATCGCCTGATATCGAACCTGGCCGAGATGCGCGAGGCTCAGTTGCGCGTCAAGCTCAAATGCGCATTAACCCAATGGAACGAGCGCGAGATCGAAGGGATGTTTGCGATCGCCGACAAATTCGAGATGCCACTCGTGATCGATCCCGAGGTCACACCTCGCGACAATGGAGACCTCGAACCCTTGCAACTCACCGCGTCGCCCGAGGGATTGAAGCACCTCGTCGCGGTGCAGTCACGACGTGCGCTCTCGGCGCGCGCGGAGATCGCACGTGAAGGAGAATCCCACGCCCCGGACCCAGGCAGGCATTGTGGCGCCGGGGCGGCGGGCATCGCCGTGGACCCCTACGGAAACGTCTATCCCTGCGTCCAATGGCGGCGTCCGATTGGAAACGTTCACCGGAGCCGCCTCGCCGATATCTGGAATGACAACGCGCGACTCGATGAAATCCGGCATTTGACGGTCGCAGCCAAGTCGATGCTCGGTACTGGCAAAGAGGCGTCTTTGCTCGGTTTCTGCCCTGGTATCGCGGAGAGTCTGACAGGTGATCCTCTCGTCGTCCCCGAAGCGGCCTCGAAACGGGCAGAAATACTCGCGGAGGCGGTGCTCCCTTTGCATCCGGTACAACCCAGCTGACCCTTAGGCCCTTACGATTTCTGGGCGGTGGGGCAGGTGCCTACCTAACTTTGGCCAAATCCGCCACGAGCTCGTGCGCGGACAGCTGTTTGGCAAGGTGGGCGGGACGGATACCCACAACCTCCTTCGCTCAGGATCGCGAGCGGCTAGCTCGTTTCGAACGCGGAGTCAACCACCGCCGACTCCCCGAAGATCACAGTTGGGGTTCCGGTCCGAGCTTTCTCTCCACCGCGCTTATCTAGATTCGTCGCGTCGAAAGAGACGCATACCGTAGGTTGACAAACCCTTTCGCGGCACGCATTCTTGAGCAAAGTGCCTCCAGCCAAAATAATCCTAAAATACGGATTCGTCTACCTTCTGGCGATCCACCCCGTGCTGTCCTTGTTCTCTCACAACGCGGACGAGGTTCAGTTCTACGAGCTGCTCGTTCCCGTGGGTCTCGTCCTCGTGGTTACGATGCTGATGCACGGCGTTCTGCTTGCGACTCTCGGAAGCCCGCAAAAAGCAAATTCTCTCGTGATCTTGTTCAATGCGTTTCTCTTCTACTACGCATATCTGCTCGGCGTTTTTCAGAACGCGTCGATGTTCCAGTTCCTCGGGATCGTCGGAGGACGGAGCTTCCTGAAGTTTTATCTCGCCGCTCTCGTTGTCGCGGTCTCCGTCATTTTTCTATTGTCGGAAACGGCGTTAGAGAAGGCCGCTTTCGTGATCAAGAGGTTCGCCGTCGCAATCATCCTCGTGACGTTAGTTTTCCTGGCAAGGAATAAGATCGCGTCCTGGGATTTTCGCGATCCGGGAGAGCCCAAAGACGTTGCTCGAGCGTCGGCGGCGTCATCCTCCAATCCCGACATCTATCACATCGTTCTCGACGGCTATGGGCGGCACGACTACCTGAAGGAGTTTTACGAGTACGACAACGGTGAGTTCATCGAATGGCTCGAGCAAAAAGGGTTCTACGTCGCGCACGCGAGCCGATCGAACTATCCCCTCACGCGATTCTCGCTGGCCTCATTCTTGAACTACGAGTACCTGGACGGCATTCCGCTCGAGAAAGAGTGGACGTTCTTCAACATGATCCAAAACAACAAAGCAATGAGGGTTCTTCGGGAGAGAGGCTATAACGTCGTGACGTTCGAGACGGGCCAGACGTCGTTCGATATCAAGAGATTGGCAACGCACTACGAGTCCATGCCTCTCGTCTTGAGCGAATTTCAAAACGAGATCTTGAACCTCACATTGCTGCCGACACTCTTCAAGGCGGCCGATTTCCAAAACACGCTCCATCGAAACGTGATTCTCCGCGTCTTCGACAAGCTCGCGCAGCCCTTCTGGGAGCCTTCTCCCAAGCTCGTCTACGCGCATATTCGCACGCCGCATCCTCCATACGTCTTCGACGCGCAAGGAAATTTCCTCTCTCCCGAGAAGCTCGAGCTGCTACCCGAGCTCACGCCCGAGCGCTACAAAAGGCAACTCGCCGGCCAAACCCAGTTCACCACCGCGAAAGTTCAAGAAATCGTCGGGAAGATCTTGGAGCACACGCGAGGCGATGCCGTCGTCATCCTTCACTCGGATCACGGCCCCGCCTTCACCACCTACCCCGGAATGGAGATGGAGGAGAGACTCGCGATTTTGAACGCCGTCTATTTCCCCGAAGGCGACTACGAAGACTTCACCCCGGAAACGAGTCCCGTCAACCTCTACCGCTTGGTCTTCAACGCGGTCTTCCATAGTGAGTTCGCCATCCTCGAAGACGCGTCCTACCTCTACACCTCGTTCGGCTGGGAGCGATTCGTGGCCGACGAACGAGCGGGATGCCCGCTCGTCGGCACTCCCAAATCGCGCGGACCAGGTAAGCGGAATGCCAGCCGCTCACGAGTGCGACGTCAGGTTCAGTGGCGCGGATGGCATCGTCGAGCTCGGCAACATCCAAACCAAAGAAATGTTGACTCGCGATCGAGTCGCTGTTCTTGGTCGTACGCAGCACCTGGTTGCGATAGCCGCCGCGAAGAGAGCCGTCCCACGTGAACGCGCGGTTGAACTCCACAGCCTGTTGCTCCGCCGTCGGCTCGATCGCGTAGAGCACGGTCAAGTCCAGATCGGGGGCCTCTTGCTCGATGTAACGAAACCACGGTGAGAAATACTGGATGGGATGGGTCATGATTACCGTGAGTCGAATCCGGCGATTCATGGCTTACGCGTGACCCGATCGAAAACGCTCGCCAAACGTCCAGCGAGAGCGCGAGCGGAAAATTCCTCGATGACGACCGGGTCCGCGCCCGCCGATGTTTCGGCAGGTTGGTCGCAAAGGCCGGCGAGCTGTTCGTAAATGGCGTCGACGCGCTCCGACGCCCCTCGTTCGTGATTGTAGGTAACGAGTCGAATACCCGGGGCTCCCCCCGCCTGGCGCAAGATCGAGACAACGCTGCTTTCCTCATGAAAGACAGCCAATAGGGGCCGCTCCGCCATGAGCGCGGGATAGAGCTTGCTCGCGGTGTAATGCGACTCGGTGCTCCCCATCAAGAGAATCGCGCTCGAGTTTGCGAGCACGTTTAGGGCGTCCAGATAGTCGATGCGGGTCGGCCGCTCGTCGACAACATCCGCGACGCCGAGCCGCTCCGCTTCCGGCAATACGCGCCCGGGCGCGTTCTCCGTCGTCTGGTTGCTCGTTCCGTAGAAATGAAAGCGCAAGCGCGCATAGGCCTCCGGTCGTTGTTCTCGAAGGCGTCGCACCGCTTCGAGCACCGCGCGCAGAGTCTCGAAGCCGAGCGGCAGGAGCGTTCCAACATACGCGATGTGAAGCCGCCCGTCATGGCCATCGAAATAAGGGTTTTGGCGTGCTTGGGCTCGAAGTGTTTCGAAATCCCGGCGGTCCGAGCCGATCGGGATCTCGACACAAAGCGTGTTTTCCGCCGCACGGATGCGCGCTTGCACCGCACGAAAAGTCCCTTCGGACACGGCCGTGATGGCATCGGCCGCACGCACTGCCACGGGCTCGAGACGAAGCGCTAGTGCTCGCGACAGCCGGCTCTTCAAATCCGGGGCTCCGTTCTTGCCGCCCCCCGTCATCTGGCCCCAGGATCCAACCCACGGATCCTGATAGTCGAGCACCAACGGGAGCGAAGCCCTTCCGCTTCAACGCCGGTCCCATCAAGGCGGGATAGGTCGGATAAATCGTGATGAAGACACAGTCGAACGTCTCGCGGAGGAGCAAGTCGAGTGCCGCGCGACGAAGGCCCCAATAGGCGCGAAGGCCGAGATCTCCCACGCGCATCACGCGCGTCCAGCGCGTCGACCACGCACGGGTCCGGACCACACGGAGCTCCGGCGGAACGAGCTTCTCGAGATCCCAATCGAGCCGCCCTTCACAGTCCCTCGGGTCGACCGTCAAGACGGTGGGCTCGAAGCCGAAGGCCGGCAGATGTGGGGCGATGAGCCGCACCCGGTGGGTGCCCGCCGACGTGTCGGGGGGAAAATGAGGGCTTACCATCAATACGCGGCGCATTTCTCGGATTCAGGCGTGCTCGCGCGCCCATACAAGCTCAGATAGTCGTCGGCGACCGCATCCATCGTTCGCGGCGCCGGGAGCGCGTTTCGCCATACTGCAAGGGTCTTCTGAGGCGCGGCGACGACCTCTTCGATCGCTGCGGCGAGCGCCGCGGGATCGCCCGGCGTCACGAGGCGGCCGCTCACGCCGTCTTCAATGATCTCGCCGAGCCCACCAATACGGCTACCGATCACCGGTGTCCCCACGCCGTGGGCCTCGAGTGCGACTGTCGGTCCGCCTTCGAGACAAATCGCTGGGCAGATCAACGCATCGTAGCCAGCCAAAATTTCACCGACGCGATCGGGAGGGACAGCCGGCTCGAACCGGACACGCGCGTCGCCCCGAAGGATACGGCGCACGAGCGAAAGCGTGACGCGCTCATCTTCGCTTGGCTCCGGTCCTCGAAACTCGACCGAGACGGGGAGCGCCGGCGGAAGCCGGGCGACCGCCCGGGCAAGTTCGACAACACCTTTGATCCGATCGAATCGACCGAGATAGCCGAGCTTCAGTGGCCCGCGGCGAGGGGTGCGCGCAGCACGTGTGCGCAAGTTGTCGGGCTCGATGCCCAGCCGGTTCAAGATGAGCTTCTCGTAGGAGCCTACCGTGGCGGCGACGGCGCCACGCGCCCACTCGGTCAAGACGACGATCGCATCCGCCGTTTCGACGAGCTCGCGCTCGCGTGCGACATTGTGCTCGATGAGCGCCGGCAAGCCGAGCGCGGTGCCCAATCGTCCCGGCAGCGCTCCCGCCCGACGCGAGATAGTGAGCGGGATCTTCGAAAGCGCCGCGCCCACGGGCCGCAGCAGCGAACCGTCAGACACGACGCAAGTCGTACATTTGCCGGGTGCGGCGAGGCCGTCGCAAAGCTCGCGACCCCAGCGCATCATCGTGCCCCTCTGGCAAACATATCCGAGACCCGGCGTGTGAAGAGTCACGATGACGCGAGCACCGAATCGCTTCGCCACCTTCAACTCGTCGAGCCCAAGTCCTGTCACGAGCGAGTGACAATGAAAGATGGCGGGGGACTTTCTCTCGAGCCAGCGATGTAGCGCCCTAACTCCCGGAACCGGTTCGAGGCCTTGCGACTGCGCCCGATTTGGGAATGCGGGGATCGGGTAGCGAAAGACTTCGACACCCTCGACTTCGTATGAATGCTCTTCGCTAATTCTCGAATCCGGCGCCGTTCGAACAACTGCGGCAGACTCCTGGATCAGCCTGGCGGCAGATCCAGCTCAGCAATGTGTCTCGGGCATTCAGAACACCGAAAGTCCTCGAGAGGATGATCCAACTCCGCGACTACGAGGTCCCGATACGTCAACTTGCCATTCGCGATCTTGGCCATGATAAGCCGACTCTTCTTCTCACTAATCAGCTGCGTCGCTCAGCCACGAAGCTGATCGATCGCTACGCACAACGGATGCTCATCGAGAACGGGATCGCGGATGGCATCGACTTTTTCCATATGGATGCGCTCTCCTCAGCGGTCGCGATGAAAGTTAACTGGGACCTCCAGCTCACGCTCATGGCGAGTAGCCTCTACCGGCTCCTTGGGACCGAACTCGGAAAGGAATACACGAATGCGAAGTCTCGGCGCATCTTCCGCAACTTCATAGACGCCACCGCCGTTGTAACGATCGATTCCTCGACCATCACCGTCCAGTTTCAAAAGCGCGCACACAACCCACACCTACTCGAAGCCGGCTTCGATCGGAAGCGAACCCGCGTTCCCTGGCTCGGTGGCCGTCATCTCCAGCTCGTCTTCGGATGATCAACGCGCGACGCTCCAATCCCATGGGGTCAAGCTCGCACCTAACGCCAAACGATGTCCCCGGGGCCGATACAGCTCGATCAGGCGACGGCGCTGACCCTGATGTTAGGTCCGAACGGCTCCGTGGGAATCCAGGCTAGTATTGAAATAACCTTTTCCTCACAAAACGAATCGACTGTGTCAACTCTCTTGGTTCTGAGTTTCGCCGCTTCCTGTGCACTCGGCTTGCAGGAAACGGCGAGCCAACTCGAATCGCTAACGCTTCTGCCAACCGAAACCGGGCTCGTTGCCGTGCTCACCGCCGATGGCGTTGTCGACTTCCGTGTCGTCCAAGAGCAGCATCCGGAACGGCGGGTTGTTCTCGACGTGCTCGGCGTCACGAATCCTCTTCGGCATTACTACCCGTCCGAATCGCACCCTTTTCTCGAGCGGGTTCTGATGTACGAATATCCCAAGGAGAACAACCCGAAAGGGACCGGGCCGCTCGCGCGTGTCATCTTCGAGCTCAAACGTGAAGTGCAATATTCCGCCTCCCAAACAGGGCACGAGCTTCACGTCACGTTTACCGATCACGCGATGCTCGCGCAGTCCGATCACGACATCGTCCCACTGACACAGGATGACGCCATAGCAGCCGAAATAGGCGAGACCGATAAAAATGGAGACGCGGCGGTCCCGCCACCCGAATCCGATCTTGATGGCACCGAGACGCCGGCTCTCGAAGAAATCGCCGATTCCAACATCCCTTCCAATGTCAGCATCGAGCCCGACAACGTTCCTCTGAGTTTGTTCTTTCGCGCCGCCACCGACGAGAACATCGACTACCGACTGGGGCGTGAGGACGTTATCGAGATTCGCGTATTCGAGCTCGACCAGCTCAACCGAACGGTGCGGGTCTCGGGACGGTTGCCCGCTTCCGGCATGACAGCGGAGGAAGTTGCGGAGGAGGTCGCGTCACGCCTGCGTGATCGCTACGTCCAGAATCCCCAGGTCTCGATTTTCATTCTCGAGTTCAACTCGCGAAAGGTTTCCCTTCTCGGCGCCGTACAAACGCCGGCGTCCTACCCTCTCGTCGGCCAGCGACGTCTTTTGGAAATTCTCGCGGAGGCCGGAAGCTTGACCTCGGGCGCGGGTCAGACGCTCTATATTTTTCGTCAGACGGCGGACGGCCGGAGCGCGCGTCTCACCGTGCCGTTGAACGAACTGCTCCTACATGGCGACCCTCGCTGGAACGTCGTGCTGATGCCGGGCGATGTCGTCAGCGTGCCACCGGAAGCTGCCATCGCCATATCGGTGCTCGGCGCCCTCAACTCGCCGGGTGTCCACAAGCTCCCCGTCGGCGATCGAGCAACGCTCTCGAAAGCCATCGCGCTGGCCGGCGGCTTGAACGAGCGCGCGTCGAAAAAGATCCAAATTCGTCGTCGTGAGAACGGGAAAGAGACCGTCATCAAAGTCAACCTCGGAGACATCCTCTCAGGGAAGACGCCCGACCTCATCCTGCAAGAGGGAGACGTGGTTGTGGTCAACGAAAGTTTCTTCTAGCAATCATCGGGGCTCGTGCGCCTCTTCGTCCTTTCAGTCGTAGCACTCCTCGCCGGCCTCTACGCATATGCGGCGTTCGATGTTTTTCGAGAAGAGAGACGGGCCCAAGACCCGGACGCGCTCGTGGCATTGGTCTCAGGCCCCGCGCGCCATCCCGAAGCCAATCTTCGGCATCTGCGCACTTCGTTTGCGAGCGGCGAATATTCCAACGAGCTCAAGCCCTATCTCGACCGCGCCCTCGAGCAAGCTCCGTCTTTCTATCAGTCGCCGTTTCTCCTCGCAGCTTTCTACGCGAATCGTCTCGGCAGCCAGAACGGATCGAGCAGAGTTTCGAGGCCGCGATTCGCCGGTTCCCCGCGAATGGCCGGCTTCATCTGACTTTTGCCGAATGGCTCTTGACCCCGCGCATGACGGCGCCGTATCGCGCCTATCGTGAGACGCAGAACGACCGCGTGACTTTACGAGAAAGCCGCGCTCTCGAGCACATTGCCACGGCTACGCGACTCGAGCCTGAGCTCGACGGCCCCACGCTCGAGATGCTCGCTCGTTTTCGCATCCCGTTCGAGGCCTGGGACGATCTCATCGCGCGCGAGCACCGAAGGACGAGTCTCGTGCTTCGAGTCGTCGGCGATACGGTGCGCGACGCCGCAAAACGCAGAGTGCTTCTCGAGAGATTCCTTTCGGAAGCGACCGACATCGCGGCGCTTCGAAGCATCGAGAGCTACGGGGATGCGTGGGGGGAGCCCGAGATTGCTCTCGAGGCTGCGCGTCGATGGCACGCGCTCGCGCTCGAACAAAGCTCCACCCGGGACGTCACGTTCGCGACGCTGAACCTGGCAACGCATTATTTGGAACGTGGCGAGTCCGATCGGGCCTACGAGCTCGTACGCGAGACGCTCGTGCTGTTCGAAAGGCAGGAGCTCGTGGAGCCGAGCGCCGACCTTCTCACGGAGGTCGCCGGGCTCTACTCGCGGCGTCAGAGGTTCGCGACGGCCGAGAGCTTGTTCATGGAAGCGGCGGTGCTGACCCCCTATCGACCTTCAATCTATCTCGGCCTCGCGAGAAACTACCGCGCGGCAGGCGAGCTCGGCGCGGCGCGTCGAGAGCTCGCTCACGTAATCGAGCTCGATCCCTCGAACGAAGCCGCGCATTCGATGATCGCGAAGATGGAATAGAACCTCAAAGTGAAGTGGACCCCATTTTTTAGACCAGGGGTTAAGGTGGTAAAACAAGCCTGCTCAATAAAAAAAGGAGCAGAGAAAAGTGAAGAAAAATCGTACGAAGCACAGCCCTGTTTTCAAGGCGAAAGTTGCATTGGCGGTACTACGCGAGCAGGAGACAGTGGCGGAACTATCCCGCCGGCACAAGGTTCACGCGAACCAGATCTACAAATGGAAGCGGCAGCTTTTGGAGAACGTCACGCGTGCTTTCGAGACCGAAGAGGTGGGCGGAGGCGATGCCTCGATGCGCGAGGCCGAACTGCTTCAGAAAATCGGGGAGCTGACGATGGAGCGCGATTTTTTATCACACGGGCTCGGTCGATTGCGATGACGCCCCGGCGGGAGTTGGTCGAACCCAACGCTCCGCTGTCGATGCGCTGGCAGTGCGAGCTGCTCGGCGTGAATCGGTCGAGCCTATACTACGAACCTGTCGAGCCGGATGGCGAGCAACTCGCATTGATGCGTCGGATGGACGAGCTACATCTGAAGCATCCATTTTTCGGCAGCCGCATGATGACACAGACACTCAAAGCGGAGGGGTCGGCCGTCAACCGCAAGCGCGTGCAGCGTCTTATGCGGTTGATGGGGCTCGAGAGCACTGCGCCCAAGCCGAACACAAGCAAGCCAGCGCCGGAACACGCCGTATACCCTTATCTACTGAGGAATCTGACGGTTTCTCGGATCAATCAGGTGTGGGCCGCCGACATCACATACATCCCGATGGCGCGAGGTTTCGTATACCTGGTGGCGGTCATCGATTGGTATTCGCGGCGGGTGCTCGCCTGGCGCTTGTCCAACACGTTGGAGACGACCTTCTGCGTGGAGGCTCTGAACGAAGCTGTGGCACGCTACGGTTGCCCAGAGATATTCAACACGGACCAGGGCTCTCAGTTCACCTCGGAGGAGTTCACCAGTGTATTGCTTGCTCTTGAGATCAAGATCAGCATGGATGGCAAAGGTCGCTGTATCGACAACATCTTCGTGGAGCGGCTCTGGCGCTCGCTGAAGTACGAGGAGGTCTACCTGTACGCCTACGACACCGTGCAAATGGCTCGCGCGGGCATCGCTTGCTACTTCGATTTCTTCAATGACGAGCGCCCGCACAAAGCGTTAGGCTATCAAACGCCCGCGAGCTTCTACGATGGACTGCTTGGCGAGGTAGCTTGAAGATGATTGGCGGCAAGATGATTGGCCATCGACCGATTAGTACATCACAGCATCATCCTGGAGCTCAACGTCGGCAGTTACGCACTGGGGCAATCGAAGCAGAACAAGGCCAAAGAGGCCACGGCGGTAGAAAGCCGGGAAAAGGAATGAACCTTGCCACGAGTCCACAAAACGAATGCGAGAATCGCCGCAGGAGACCCTCTCGCGGCTTGGCCCATACCCCAGGTACCCCGATTTTTGCACTATTCAGGTGGACCAGCGAAAGGGCGGCTTCGATCCGGTGCCCCGACGGAGGGAGCGGACAAGGAAGCTTCGCATCTTTTCTTAAGGGTCCGCTCCCTCCGTCGGGGCACCGGATCGAACGTGGGACAATAGATCTTCAATCTGACATAAACTGTCTTCCCGAACGCTCCCTTCTAGGAGCCTTCGGGAAACAACATGACGACTATGACCACGACGTGTTCAACTCGGCAGGCTCCACCTTAGCTACCCCCCATTTTGGTCCAGAGAATGGGGTCCACCTCAAAGAGACCGAAGTGAAAACGTTTCTCCCTGTAGCGCCTGTAACGATTGTGCTGGCCATCGCCGTGGTCACGTGGGGCGGCGGCGGCTACGCGCCATGGGCCATGCTCGCGCTCGAGCTGTCCGCTATCACGCTTACCGCTTGGCTCGTGGCCGCCATCGTCTTCTCCACATCCCAGAGCGATCGCGAGCGGAGCGCCGCGATGAGCCGAGCCCAACGTGGTTCTTTGTTGAAGGGCCTGAAGGGCTGGACAGGCAGAACGGCTACGGTCGAGATTCTCGAGCCGAGCTCCGATGCCGACGGCGAGACTTTGAACCCCATCGGCGGCCGATATCACGATGCGGTCTATGTTTTTGGTTACGGGTTCCGGAGAGTGTGCTCTGGAATCGTGCTCCTGATGCTCACTGCTTGGATCGCCCTTTCGCTCACACCGCTCCCTTCGTCCTGGTTATCCGTGCTCTCGCCTCGAGCGCTTCAGCTCAAGACCGAGGCTTTGAGCTTGAGCAGCGCCGGGGGAGAGATCACGGCTTTCGCGTGGAGTCTCGTTCCTTTTCTTTCCTATCAAGACCTCTTGCTTTGGCTCGCTTACTTGATGCTTTTCTGGGTGAGCTATCATGTCGCCGACTCGTCCCGCGCGGCGCGACGCCTCAGCATAGGATTGGTTGTTCTCGGCATCGCTTCTGGAATCCATGGGCTCTTTCAGTGGCTCGCACGCCTGGCCAGCAACTCCGAAGTGACCGTCGCGGGAAACTTTCTTGCTACGGGCGCTTTCGGCAATCGCAACCACTACGCCATGTTCCAGGAAATGCTGCTGCTCGTCAGTCTCGGCTGGCTCTTGATGCACTATCGAGAAGGCATGCATGACGCGCGCGACAATACGAGCGCTCGAGAGGCCAAAGCTCGTACCGTGCTCTTGGGACTAGGCGCCGGCGTGATCGCTCTCAGCTTGCTATTTTCACTATCGCGATCCGGCGTGACCTGCGCGATGATCGGCTGCGCGCTTTTCCTCTACGCGACCTGGAGCCGCGGCGAGTCGCGACGCTTGCTTGCGGCGGGCGCTATCGTCCTCTTGGCAAGCGCGCTTTGGATCGGCATCCACCCGCTCATCTCCCGCTTCGAGGCCGTGGACATCGAGCTCACGAACGAGCAGCAAGGCCGTGCACTCGTCTGGCGGGACAGCCTCGATACCGTCTCCGATTTCTGGCTCACCGGTTCGGGGATGAGCTCGTTTCAATACGTGTTCCCTGCTTATCGAAGCTTCGGTGGGCGACGCTTCTTCTCCTGGGCCCATAACGACTACCTGCAACTCGCCGTGGAGCTCGGGTTGCCAGGTCTATTCTTGTGCGCGCTGCTCTTGTTCTGGATCGTCGGCCGGGCCGTTCAGGTTCGCCGAAACCTCACCCACCAAACGAGGCTGCGCGATCTGCATGCGGGCTATTGTGGCGCAACCCTCGCTGTCTCGCTCCATAGCTTTACCGACTTCGGCCTCCATCTGCCAGCGAATGCCGCGCTTTTTGCCGTTATCCTCGGAGTGGTGACAGGGCTCTCGCCGCCGCGCCGCTCAGCGAAGAGCTCGACCTCCAAACGCCGCAAGAAACTCCGTCGTTCACCTCCTATGGCTTGACGGCATCGTGTCCGAAAATACGAACGCGCTCAACACCCGAATCGACGACTCGCAATCGACGCTGCGGCATGGAAAGCAAGACTTGACGCGTCTGTTCGCGGCAGGTAGTCTGAAATCGAGTCCCATCCAATTTCAATATTGCGTCCGCGTGCTCCTTGGCGCGTCGAAGGCAAGGCATTGGGTCGCCCAAATGGGGCGTCTACGTATCGATGACTCGGCACAGATCGTTCAGCCTGCGGGTCCGCCTGCTGGCTCCCCTCGCTCTCGGCCTCGCGGGATTGGTCATGAGCGCCATCCTCGGCGAGATCTACGTCCGCTGGACGAAGGCCTATGCCACCCCCGACACGCTGCGCCAGCAATCCCTCGAATACGAGTCGACGCTCTTTTCGAGATATGCCTTCCCGCAAACCGAGCAGGACAAGCTCTACGCGGGAAAGACGGACATGAAGATCAACCGGCAGGGCTATCGAGGCCGCGAGTGCTCTATTCCGAAACCTCCCGGGGTAGTCCGAGTCATCATCCTGGGCGGCTCGGCCACATTCGACGTAGAAGCGTCAGACCAGGAAGATTGGCCACACCGCGTTCAAACCAAGCTCCGAGCCCGCGGCATGGAGACAGTGGAGGTGCTCAACGCCGGAACGCCCGGACACGCGAGCTGGGATTCGCTCGGCAGGTTCTATGCCGAGCTCTGGATGTACGAGCCCGATTACGTTCTCACTTATCACAGCTGGAACGACATCAAGTATTTTTCCACACTCGATGCCGAACGCAGTCTGCTCCGCACTTTCCGTCCGGCGTCTTCGGGCGGCGACGGTCATTCTTCGCTAGTCGGCAATCCGTTTATGTACTACACCGGCCCCCTGGATCGGGCGGCCAGCATCTCGCAGCTCTATGTGCGGCTTCGCTCACGCTACTGGTCCTGGCGCTACGGCATCATCGGATTCGAGGGTGCGATCGGATTGGACCCGATCGGATCCGAGCCGCAGCACGCACAGAAATACGAAGATTGGGGGCCACGGCAATTCGAGCTGGACCTGCGTCTCATCGTCGCCGCCTCCCGAGCCGTCGGCGCCGTGCCCGTCTTGCTCACCCAGGCAAGGCTGGTGCGTGCGCTCAATAGCGACGAGGAGAAAGCCAAGATCGGCTACGAGCATGTCCGGCTGAGTCACGAAGCTCTCGTGCGCGCGTTCTCGGACTGCGACGATCGAATCCGGTCCGTGGCGCAAAGCGAGGACGTCGCGCTGTTGGAGCTAGCAGCCCGGTGAAAAAGTCCAGATTCTGCTCACGGAGAAAGTTTGGTGGGCAAGTTCAAGGAAGATGTGATTCGGCGGAACGGCCAAGTTGAGACGCCCGATGGATTGCAGCGGGGCAAAACGTGCGCCTATGGTCGAGACGAAGCGCAATAAAGCAGCGATCAGACTGGCGTTGAGCTCCGCGTATTCCTTCGGCGTGGCCTTGCCGATGAGATTGCGCATCAGAATCCCGAGATTGAATCCGGCCACGTGCGTGAGGAGGCGCTTGAGTATATTTTCGTGTCTTCGCAAATGCGTTCGTCGCATGCCTCCCGCTTCGAGGTAGTGCGCGAAAGGTCGTTCGAGTAACTCGCCGCGACGGCGTATTAATCGCTTACCTCGAGTCCCGCGAATGCGACGTCGGTTCGCGTAGGTGGCGGCTTGCTCGGCCTGTTTGTCCTTCCATTTGCGGCCACCTCGCTCTGGCTCCGAAATGTAGCTCCGGTATTCTTGTTCGACCAGCTCAACCAGGATGTCGTTGCCGTGATAGCCCTTGTCCCCGACCACTTCGCGACCCGCGTCTTCATGTATTCGTTCACAACATTCCGCGTTGTTCGCGAGCTCTTGCAGATTTGACTGCGCTTTTTCCAGCGTATCCGGTAGGCTCTTTGTGTCACCCTTCGCGCCTCCGTGAAGCGTCACGGCAATTACCGCACCTTCCCCGCTCATGTCCACAGCATGCTCGGCTTTGTGCGCCATATCCGTGCCCCCGCTCTTCATTTTCATGATCTCCGCATCCGGCTCGTTCGGATTCACCCACTCCTTGTTCGACCCTTTCTTTGGCCGCTTCTTGTCCAACTTCGCAATGTCCGCTCGGCTCGGCTCTTCGATACCACTCTTGCGCGCAAGCTCCTTCAAATACGATTCGTAGCTTTCCCCCGTGTCTCGACGAACGATTGACCGAAGCGCCGCATTCGCTTCCAGCGTCGTCGCGTCCACACCCAGTGTCTTGCCATCTATCATCCCTCTCGACGCTAGAACTTCTAGCACCCATCCAAATACAGATTCGTGAACTTCCAGCGGAAGTCGATTCCGTATCCGAGACAGCGACGAATGGTCCGGCGTTCGCTCTTCCATTCCAAGGCCAAGAAACTGGCGCAAAGACAGTGAGTCCGAACACCGCCAGCAGATCCCGCGCTCTGAATCGATGCGCTCAAAGTAGCCGATCAACAGCATTCGAAAATACACACCCGGCGGTATGCTCGGCCGACCTTGCTTCTTCGCGTAATACGGCGAGCATTTCGACTCCACAAACGAGTCAAACTCTTCCTCTCGAAGTACCCGCTCGAGTTCCTCATAAAAAGGATGACCAGGACTCGACGCAACCGCATCGTGTGGAATCCATAAAGTCTCTTGGCAACTTTTCTTTTTCTTCTTCATCGACATGCGATGCAATTTTACATCGTCATCGAATGAGTCTTCAGAGAAATATCGCGACCGGATACGACTTTTTCAACGGGCTGCTAGGGGCCGTCGCTTTTGGACGGTCAGATTGGTTCGTCGACCATGTCCACACCACGTCGCTCGGAAGTGAGTCTTTGGCCGAGGCGACGACCGAGTTCTTACTGCCTCTTCTGAGAAACGAGCTCGCAGCTCGGTAGCAGCCCCCAGGATTAGCGGGTTCGAGCACTAGAGCTTGACGGGCCGCCGCTCGTTCCTCTACGCTCTTCGCGTCCATGACATCTTTACCCGACGGGAAACTCCCGAATCAGCTTCTGAAAGAGCTTTTGGCGAAGCTTGCTATGGACGATGTCCATCTCAAAGTCGGCCCTTTGCCCGGGGAGGACGCCGCCGCCATCGACCGCGGCGATCACTATCTCTTGCTCGCGGCGGATCCGATCACGTTCTTGCCCCACCGCATCGGTTGGTACGCCGTGCACGTCAACGCCAACGACATCGCGGCCATGGGCGGCACGCCAAAATATTTTATGTCGACGGTCTTGCTTCCTTCCGGCAAGGCTACGGACGACATGGTGCGCGACATTCTCGGGGACATCGCGGCCGCGTGCCGCGAGCTCGGATGTCTCGCCGTCGGAGGTCATACCGAAGTCACCGCCGGCATCGACCGGCCGATTGTGGCGGGCGCAATGGTCGGCGAGGTTGATCGGGAGCAGCTCGTCACGTCTCAGGGCGCTCGGCCCGGCGACATGCTTCTTTTGACCAAAGGTGTCGCAATAGAAGCAACGGCGATCCTCGCCCAGGAACGTGCTCCCGAGATTCGAGAAAGCTTCGGCGACGATTTTCTCGACAAGGCGGCGCGCTTTCTCGACGATCCTGGACTTTCCGTGCTTCCCGATAGCCGCGCGGCGGTCGCCGCTGGAGGCGTCACCGCCATGCATGACGTGACGGAAGGTGGCGTCACAACGGCGCTCTGGGAGCTCGCAGAGGCCTCGAACGTGGGTCTCATGGTGAGCGAATCCGAGATCCCCCGCTTCTGGGAATCGAGCTCGCTCGCCAAACGGTTTCATTTCAACATTCTCGGCGCTATCGGTTCCGGAGCGCTCGTTCTCACCGTCGGTGAGAGCGAGACCGAAGGCGTGCTCGAAAGCCTCGAGAAAAACGGCGTCGAGGGATTCGTGATTGGACGCGTCGTCGAGCAAAACCAGGGGGTTCATTTGCTGCGCGGCAAAGAAAAAGCCACGCTGCCAAGGTTCACGACGGACGAGATCTCTCGGATCCTGGGGGTCGAAGATTCACTCGGCGAAGATTCAGAAAGCGACGTGAGCTGATGTCGAGCGCGGCAACGCTCGCGCTCACGGCGGCGAGATTGGCGGCCAAATCGTTCTCGTCTGGGGTTTTCTCGTTAGCGCGGTGATCTAGTTTGACACGGCTTCTCAGGTGGGTCCCTGTCGCCATCCTCATGGCACTTCCCTTTCTCTACCATATAAAGCTTTTCTCACCGAATCCCGAAGAGCGAAGGATTTTTCGGGGTGATTTTCTCAACCAGCATTATGTGTGGAAAAGCTACGCGCTCTCGAGAGCTCGCTCCGGAAAGCTTGCGCTCTGGAATCCCCACGTCCTCGGCGGCGTCGCCATCCACGCCAACCCCCAAGCCGCGATCTTCTATCCGCCGACCTACAGCCTGCTGCCGTTCACTCGCGGAGGGCGGGTCGACTACATCGCCCTCGAGATTTACCAGCTCCTCCATCAAGCTTTCGCCGGATTGGGCATGCTGCTTCTGATGCGCTCGATCGGGAGCCGGCCGGCCGGCGCGCTATTGGCAGCGATCATTTTCGCTTTCACAGGCTTTTTCACGACGCCTGGCCACCACGCCATCGTGATCACAGCCGCTTGGATCCCGTGGGCGCTCCTCGCCACGAGGCGAGCCGGGAGGCAAAGCGGACCGGGCTCTCTTGCAGTGCTCGCCGCAACGCTTGCGCTCATGGTGCTCGCGGGGCATCCGCAAGTCGCGTATTACGGCCTTCTGCTGACAGCTCTTTGGGCTATCGCATGTGGAGGATTGAAACAGAGTGCGGCGCGATTCTTGCCGGCGTTGTTTCTCGCAATCGCTATCGCCGCCGTTCAGCTGATACCCACCTATCGCCTTGCCGAGGATTCGTCCCGAGCCGCGCTTGGCTACGAATATTCGACATCGTTCGGATTCTCGCCCTACTTTCTCGCCGCGGCCTTCATCCCAAAGGGTCAAGTTCGTCTGCCGGGTCAAGACGATTCCGCACCACTTCACCTCTATGTCGGGATTGGTACGTTGCTTCTAGCTGCCGTGGGATTCCTGCTGTCGGAAACCAAAGGTCATCTCTTTTTCGCCGCTTGCGCTGCGGCGGCCTTGTTTCTCTCGTTCGGGAGAGAGTCCCCCCTTTTCGATTGGTTCTACGCGGCGCTCCCTGGCTTCGATCGCTTTCGTGTTCCGTACCGACTACTCGGAATTTATGCGCTCGCTATGTCCGTCCTAGCCGGGCTCGGCCTCTCCGCGCTCGAAGAGCTCGGCCGCAGGCGGCGTTTGCGCCTGCGCAGCATCGTCCGGAGCGCTTTCGCCCTACTCGTTGTGCTCGCGCTGTGGACGGCGTTCATGCACATGCGTGTCGTCACTCCCTCCGGCTCCGCTGAGCTCGACGTGCTTTCGCCCGCTCAAGTGGAGCGCCTCGTCGGCGGCGCCTATTGGGCCGTTCTGCTCGCGACAATCCACGTGCTCTTCTTGACACGACTTCTTTGGCGTCCGCGCGAGAGATGGATCATCTATGGGCTCGTGGGCGCCGCGATCCTGGACGTGGGCACGTTCGTGAAGGATCGCGGCGAGCGTCCTTATCGAACGCTCGTGCGGGCCGGAGAACGCGCAGAACATCGCGTGGTCCGAGCACAAAGCTATCGAAGCCGTTACGTCTCTGAGTCCAACTTGGAGAACTATGCCACACTCCACGATGTAGACTTTGCGGGCGGACACGAGGCTCTCGTCGACGGCCACTATGCCGGGCTTCTCGACGCGAGCCATACGAGCGCGAACGCCCTATCGCTTTTGAACGCCAAGTTCATCGTGCGCCAGAAACCTCAATCCGCTTTCCCCTGGTGCGGTCCGCGTTACGCATCGCCGCTTCCCCTGCTCGACATCCCGCCCGCCATCGCGCCCGCACGTTTTGAGTTTTTCCCTTCTTTGAACGTCTCGAGCATTCGCCTCGATTGGCATCCGCTCGGCCCGGGCGGAACGGCTTCTGTCGACTTCGGTTCTGAAGTGCTTCGCCTCGAGCCCGGCCGGCCGCTCGAGCTCCGCTTCGACGAGCGGACGTCCATCGACGCGTTCACGGTCATGGTCGACGACGACAATCCCGGCATCCAAATCGAAGGCATCGAGGTCGACCTCAATCCGCTCGCGCTCGTAGCGGATTTTTTGCACCTCGGCAATATCAAGGTCAATCTCCACGCGCTACCCCGGTCCTATTTCATGGTGCCGTCGGACGTCCCGGAGGAGATCCAAACGCTCGAATCACTCCGCTGCTGGAGCGTTCACGGGGGAATTCAAGTGCGCCGCCCTGAATCCGGTGACGGCGCGTCGGGTTTTTTCCGGAAGGACGCGACCGAGATCACCATCTATGAGCCCGAGCTCGTAGAGATAAGGACCCGCTCGCCGCGGGCGGGATTCGTCGTTCTCGCAGACACGCTTCGCCCAGGCTGGATGGCGGAAGTCGATGGCGTCGAAACACCCATCTTTCGCGCGCAATGGTCCATGCGCGCCGCCGCCGTTCCCGCGGGCGAGCACGTCGTCCGCTTCCGGTACCAACCGCTTGCTCTTACGGCTGGAATGATCGTGAGTTTGTCGGCTCTTCTTGTCCTCGTCGGGCTCGGCGTTGCCGCGTGGCGTGGGCGCCGCAAGAAAACGCGTCTCCAGCCAGACGAAGATTTCGTCAGCACTTAGGGTCCGCATTCAGCATTCAGCATGCAGCATTCGGGACCTCTCAAGGCTGCGACAGCAAAGCCCGGCTGTTTCAGTCCTGAAAGCATCCTGAATGCTGAATGCTGAATGCTGCAAACAGTGGCTTTTTCCCAACGATCGACAAAAAAACGTCATGTTTTTTGCCTTTTCTTGGGTGCGCGTTGGAGTATTAATTCTTTGGAATCAGTCCTTTAGGCTTCTGCCCTGGCTGGTCCAGAACTTGCATCTCAAGAGCCGTGGAGCAGTCTCCCCTTATGGCCACCGAAAACGCGCTGTTAGACGAATCTTTTTCAGAAACCGCCAAGAGCCCTCGGGGGGGCCGGGTTCGCGAGCTTTTGCGATTGCTCGTGAAAGCCCAGAAAGCGCAGCGCCTCTATGAAGGCAAAAATGAGGTCTCGGAACGACTCGAAAAAGAGTTCTACGAGCGGCTGACGGAGTTCCTCGAAATGGACGGAGAGATTCAACTCTCCGTGCACGAGTTCGAGCTCAAATGTGAGCACGAAATCGTCTACGAAAGCCACGACCGAAAAGACAGCCTGGCCTTTTTTCTCTATCGCGATGGCCTGAGACGCCTGTCTCTCCACCCGGGAGTCGAGCGCACAGAGCTCACAGCTTTCCTCACCTGCCTCAATCGCGTCGCGCTGCACGAGAACGACCAGGACGACCTCGTCACCCTCTTGTGGGAACGAGACTTTCACGGCATACGCTATTTTGCTGTCGAGGAGCTCGCCACCACCGCTCTCTTCCCCCGCTTGGACGAGCAGTTGGCTTCCGGTGAGCTGTCGTGCGGCGGCGCCGAAGCGGCCGAGGCCATGAGTCTAGACCTCAACCAGCCCGTAAGCTCCGTCCCGGTCGAAACGTGCCGTCTCGACGAAGGAGAGATAGAAGCGCTACAGGCGGAGCTCGTGCGCGAAAACGGCATCCCGTTCGCAACTCTCGTCACGGAGCTCGCAATAGAGCTGACGCTACTCGAAGAGAACGAGACCGAGAGGGACGAGCTCATAGAAAGCCTGGTCAAAATCAGCGATAGGCTCATTTCAGAGGGCGCGCTTCGGGAGCTCGCAGCCATGGTCGAGCATATGGACGGCCTCGCGACGATGGCGTTCAAAGACGACCCGGCGGTCGAACGGTTTGCTGCGACGTTTTTGAATCGTCTCGGGGAGCCGGAGCGGTTGGCGCGCTTTTTCGAGAAAGTCGACGAGCACCATTCACCCAAGCCCGGCGTGCTAACCGCCTACCTCGCCCACTTCACCAGCCTCGCGGCCGAAACGCTCTTGCCTTGGATGGGACGGCTCTCGTCATCCGCTTATCGGCGCGCGGTGACGACTGCCGTTCTCGCGACGGAGGACGGAGGCCTTTCGGTGCTGAGCAAGAAGCTTCCTGTCGACAGCCATAGCGCACGTCTCGAGCATCGTCAATACGTACGAGAGTTTCTCCACGCCATCTCGCATCACCCGGGCGAGCACGCGATTCCCCTGCTGACACGGCTTTTGGAAACGAAGGATGTGGAGACGCGTCGAGAGAGCTTCGTCGCCCTCTCGCGTTATCCGGATCCCGAAGTGGACGACCTGTCGCTCGAACGGCTGGGAGACCCGGACCCCGAGATCCGCGCCGCCGCGCTCGACGCGCTCGTGCGACGCGGAAGACAAGAGCTCGGCGAGAAGATACTCGATCAGTCTCTAACTGCGCGCAATTTCGACGCCCGCAGCCTGAACGAGAAACGCCGCCTCTTCGCAGCCGTCGCGAAACTTTGCGGCGAATCGGTGCTCGACCTCCTCAACCAACAGTTGATGGGGAAAGAAATCCACTGGTTCACGTCCAAAAAGGAAAAAGAGTTTGCCGAAGCCGTGGCCCACGGGATACGCGTCGTCGGCACGCCGAAAGCCAAAGAGTATCTGCAGCACGGCTCCGAGGAAGGCGCCCGCTTCGTGCGCGCCGCCTGCGACAAAGAGCTCGAGCACTAATATGGGCATGGCTACCCCCGCAGTTGCACCGCTCACATCCGGCACGGAGAGCCACTTTCTCGACAGCGCCAGGGACGCGCTGCAGCAGATCGCAGTCTTGCTGCGAAATTCTTACTCGCACAATCTCGGCAACCAGGTCTTCGAGGAGCCGCTCGAAAAGCTCGACGAGACTCTCGGCCGGCTGCTCAAGAGCGAAGGACAGTTTCGGCTCGAGCTCTCCGAAGAAGAGGTCTTCGCCAACGGCGTGCGCCTGCGGATGGAGATCAAAACACTGCACTCGTACAAATACGTTATCAGCGAGCTTCGCAAGCGCGACATCGGCGGCATCTCGTTCTCGAGGCCTTCGATCGAGAGCCTCTCCGAACTGCTCGAAGTGCTGGCGAAAGTTCGGATTGCTCCGGAGGGGGGCATAGGGGCACTCAACGCCATGTTGACCGAGCGCAAGGCTAGCGCGATCGAGCTGCTACCGGAGCGCGCTCTAGCTCCTGTCCCCGAGGACGACGCCCGCGCACCCGATCGCAGAGATCGCGCCGTCAACGCCTACCAGCAGGCGCTCGATTTCATTCGCGACTCCATGATGAGCCTCGATTCGCCCGCACAAGTGAATCTCAGAAAGGCGAAGCGCACGGTACAAAAGCTCGTCGACTTGAGCTACGAGGAAGGCAACGGGTTCTCCCTCGCGGGCATGGCTTCCATCAAGGAGCACGACAACTACACGTTCAACCACATGGTCAACGTCTGCGTGCTCGCGATCGCTTTTGGACAGCGTCTCGGCTTGAGACGGCATGAGCTGGCCCAGCTCGGCTTGAGCGCGCTCTATCACGACATGGGGAAGCTCCACATTCCCCTGAATGTCTTGAACAATCACACAGACCTTATGGAGAAAGAATGGGCGGTGATGGGCAATCACACCGTCTTCGCCGCTCGGACGCTGTTCCCACTCATAGAGACGGACAAAAGCACTGTGAGCCGCATCCTCACGGCGCTTCAACATCATCTTCGATATGACGGCAGCGGCTATCCCAAGCTTCGCGTTCTAACCCGGCAGAGTCTCTATGCCCGTATCACGGCCATCGTCGATACTTTCGACGCAATGACGACAAAGCGTCTCTACCAGCGACAATATCTTCCCGATGAAGCGCTCGCACTCTTGTACAAGCTCGCCGGAGGGCGCTATGACCCCATACTCGTGAAGGCTTTCGTCAATTGCATGGGCATCTACCCTATCGGTTCTACTGTCTCGCTCTCTTCCGGAGAGCTCGCTGTCGTGGTCGAGTCGAACCCGAACCCCGACTTTATCCACCAACCCAAAGTTCGCATCGTGACGGACATTCATCAAAAATCGGCGCCACCTTCTCTCATCGATCTCGCGCATCCCAGCCAGAGCGAACGACACATTCTGCATTGCGTGAACCCAGAGAAATACGCCATCAACAGTGCGCATTATGTCTGCTAAGAAAAAAGCTTCGAAACCATCGCTCCCCCGAAGTTCGAAAGAGCCAAGCGCCCGATCGTCTGGATAGGCGGCTCGGGGCTTCCGGGAGGAGCCACTGGAAAAAAACTCATCGCCCTCGGACATCCTCTGCACTGGGAGCCCGGCTCGTCGAAGGCCGCGCGCTCGGTAGCCACCCTTCAGCCCGTCATCGTCGTTGTCGAGTCGGAACGCATGTCCGAGACGCTTCAGGCGCTCCTGTTCACGCTGACCGAGTTGAAATCCACCATCGACATGGTCGTGTTCCAGCTTCGCCGGCGGGAGCCGCGGCAGATAGCGGACGGGATCGATGGGCTTTTGCTGTACGGCCCGGCGCTCGTTCAACAAATCAAGACGGTCCTCCCAACGATGGCCGGAAGCGGGGCTTTCAAGGCGACAGGGCTCCGGGCTCAGAAACGGCTGAAGAAAGTGCGAGGCGAGCTCGACCGGTTGCGTACATTGGCCGTGAAGGATGACCTCACCTGCATCTATAATCTCCGCTTCTTCAACCGCTCGCTGGAGAACGAGCACCAGCGCGCCTTGCGCTTCGGGCGCTGCTATTCGCTCATTTTTATCGATCTCGACGGCCTCCGAGAAGTCAATAGTCGCAAAGGCCACCTCGTCGGCGGGCAAGTCCTGAAGCAGGTGGCCGTGTTCGTGATGGACCGTGTCCGGCGTATCGATCTTCCGGCGCGCATCGGCGGAGACGAGTTCGTCGTCATTTGCCCGGAGACAGCGAAGCCTGCTGCTCGCCTCGTCGCCGAGAGGATACGCAGCGGCATCGAAAGTCTGCAAGACAGCAAGGGAAAACCTCTCGACATTACTGCGAGCATCGGCGTCGCCAGCTTTCCCGACGACGGCAGCCTGCCCGAAGAAGTTCTGCAGCGCGCCGACCGCGCGCTCTACGAAGCCAAATCCCGAGGAAAGAACCGCGTCTGCAGCTGGGGAGACTTCGAGGCCGATGGAGACGACAAGAGCTTCCTGGGATCGGTCCACCATACAGTCGACGCCCCGATCATCGAAAAGCCCGACGGGAGCGAAACGATCAATTAGTCCCTAGCAGCCCGTTGAAAAAGTCGTATCCGGCCGCGATATTTCTCTGAAGACTCATTCGATGACGATGTAAAATTGCATGGCATGTCGATGAAGAAGAAAAAGAAAAGTCGCCAAGAGACTTTATGGATTCCACACGATGCGGTTGCGTCGAGTCCTGGTCATCCTTTTTATGAGGAACTCGAGCGGGTACTTCGAGAGGAAGAGTTTGACTCGTTTGTGGAGTCGAAATGCTCGCCGTATTACGCGAAGAAGCAAGGTCGGCCGAGCATACCGCCGGGTGTGTATTTTCGAATGCTGTTGATCGGCTACTTTGAGCGCATCGATTCAGAGCGCGGGATCTGCTGGCGGTGTTCGGACTCACTGTCTTTGCGCCAGTTTCTTGGCCTTGGAATGGAAGAGCGAACGCCGGACCATTCGTCGCTGTCTCGTTAGTGCGCGAAAGGTCGTTCGAGTAACTCGCCGCGACGGCGTATTAATCGCTTACCTCGAGTCCCGCGAATGCGACGTCGGTTCGCGTAGGTGGCGGCTTGCTCGGCCTGTTTGTCCTTCCATTTGCGGCCACCTCGCTCTGGCTCCGAAATGTAGCTCCGGTATTCTTGTTCGACCAGCTCAACCAGGATGTCGTTGCCGTGATAGCCCTTGTCCCCGACCACTTCGCGACCCGCGTCTTCATGTATTCGTTCACAACATTCCGCGTTGTTCGCGAGCTCTTGCAGATTTGACTGCGCTTTTTCCAGCGTATCCGGTAGGCTCTTTGTGTCACCCTTCGCGCCTCCGTGAAGCGTCACGGCAATTACCGCACCTTCCCCGCTCATGTCCACAGCATGCTCGGCTTTGTGCGCCATATCCGTGCCCCCGCTCTTCATTTTCATGATCTCCGCATCCGGCTCGTTCGGATTCACCCACTCCTTGTTCGACCCTTTCTTTGGCCGCTTCTTGTCCAACTTCGCAATGTCCGCTCGGCTCGGCTCTTCGATACCACTCTTGCGCGCAAGCTCCTTCAAATACGATTCGTAGCTTTCCCCCGTGTCTCGACGAACGATTGACCGAAGCGCCGCATTCGCTTCCAGCGTCGTCGCGTCCACACCCAGTGTCTTGCCATCTATCATCCCTCTCGACGCTAGAACTTCTAGCACCCATCCAAATACAGATTCGTGAACTTCCAGCGGAAGTCGATTCCGTATCCGAGACAGCGACTGTCATTTTTCAGAATCATGACCCCACCTTTTTCATAAACATGCCCCCGGGGTCAAAGGCCTACCCGATAATCAATACCACAACTTCCTCGGATCTGTAATAGATCTCTGTCGTTGCTCCTCTGTATGAACATGCATGAGTACGTTGAATGAGAGAGAGACCTCGGCGGGATCGGAAGGAGCCCGTAGGGCGACTGGAGATCCCGCCGGCCGCGATGCGGCGGGGCTCCCGGAGACAGCCCGGATGTCGTCGCCGAGGGAGGTACCGCAGGTATGGGCCGGTCCACGGGAGGCTGTTGTCGGGCGATGGTGGGGCTTGTTTTCGCGCTTCGGTTGTTGGATTCGCAAGATTCACTCCTTTTCAGGGTTGGTGGACACTTTCGAGTTTCGAGGCCAAGAGGTCGGGACGTTGTCCCTTCCTGTAGCTTTCGCCTTCGATCTGGACTTGGTAGGCGTTGTGGGACAAACGGTCAAGAGCGCTCTGGGCAAGAATCGGGTCATCGAACAAAGGAATCCACTCGTCGACGTGTCGATTTGAAGTGAGAATCGTTGATGAGCGGCGATGGCGCTCGATGACGACTTCGTAGATGTCGTTGGACTGTGTGGTATCGAGCCGACGTAGCGCGAAGTCGTCGAGGATGAGCAGGTCGGGGGCGAGAAAGCGTCGGAGCGCCTTTTCGTGCGAGTAGTCGGCACGAGACTGCTTGAGCTCGAGGAACATCTGGTCGGCGCGGATGAAGAGCACGTCGTATCCGGCCCGGCAGGCTGCATGGCCTAGAGCAGAAGCGAGGAAGGTTTTGCCGACGCCCACGCTTCCCATGAAGAGAACGTCCTGCTTGGCCTCGAGAAAACTGAGCGAGAAGAGGTCGCGAACGCGATGGCGATCGAAGCCCACCGGGGCATCCCAGTCGAAATTCTCGAAGATTTGCTCCTCGGTAAAGGAGGCGCGTTTGAGACGCCGTTGCAGACTGACTTGGTCGCGTCGGTCGACTTCGTCCTGCAAGATAAGTTCCAGGAGGTCTTCACTCGGCAGTTTTGTCTTTTGAGCGTAGGCGATCCTCTCCGGCAGCGTCGCAAGGATCCCCGAGAGCTTGAGCCGCTTCAGAATCGTTTTCAGTGAGTTTTTGATCTCCATCTGTATTCTCCTTTCGTTTGGGTTCATGAGAGAAACTTTCGTTGGGACGAAGGAATCTCAGGGGCATTGAGACGAGCTCTCCTGTTTGTGGTGGTTCGTCCGACGGCGCAATGGCATTCTTGAGAATGCGCTCCACCCTTTGCACATTGATGAGATCGAAGCCCAGCGCTCGCTGGCAAGCGGTTTCCACGCGAGCATGGCCGTACTTGTCGGCCAAGCGCATGAGCTTCTGAGCCTGTCGGAGCTTGGCCCATGGAAAGACGCCGCTGAGGAGCAGGCTCATGAAACGGCCGATGTTGTTGCCGAGTTTCTTGGCTTGGCGCACCATACGCTCCGGGTCGCGCCTGGCGTAGGCCTCGAGCTCTGGGGGATAGTCTGTGTAGTCGGTCGCTCTTCCTCCGGCTGGTTTTCTGGGGTGGGTTTTGATGAGCTCGTTTTTGTAGTAGATGCGTACGAGCGCTTTGTCGCCTCGGACCGTGACTTGCTTTCCCACATAGTGCGTGGGAACCGAGTACAGGGCCTTGAGGAACTTCACGTGGTGGTCGTCATGAACGGTCGGGGTGGCCCACTGAGGCGTATCGAATCGAGGCCCTTTCACGGGCCGAAGGCAAGCAAGCTCGACTTGTTCGAAGACGACGAGAGGGCGTTTGGGGGTGGTTCCGTGAATACGCCGGCCCGCGACTTCCATGCACCAACGCCGAGCTTCCCGCTGGACGTGAGCCAGGTCGAGCCACTGCTCACCGCGGAAAAAGCTCTCTCGAACGTACTGCACGCCTCTCTCGACGATCGGCTTGCCCGTCGGATGGCGCGCGACTGCCGGGTCGATGACAAAGCCTCGATGCTCTGCATACTGCTCCGTAGTGCGCTGAAAGATAGGCTCATACCGGTCCGACTTCACCACTGCCGTCTTCATGTTGTCGACGACGACCCGCAAAGGCACACCGCCAAAAAACTCCCACGCCTCTTCCAGTCCATCGATGACGACGTCCAGCTTCTGAGAGAAACTCACGTGAACGTACTGGTGGCGGCTGAAGCCAAGAGTGACGAGCAACGCCCAGACCAATCGATTCCGATCCGACTCCGGGTCGTAGATCTTGCCGAGTTGACCAAAATCCACTTCGGCGAGCTCACCCGGTGAAACCTCCGCCCGGCGCAGCGTCAGCTTGGGCCGAGCCCATCCGAAGTGCGCCGCCGCGTAGCGATACACCGAGCTGTAAGAAACGTCGACTCCCTCGCGGGTCAATAGCTCATGGACCTTGGTCAGCTTCAGGACCCTCTCTCCCTCGCAGCCTTCCACCCATTGCTGGATGCGATCATGATGCCCGCGCAGCGCCTTTTCCGATGCAGACGCCTCGCTCGAACTCGGGCCCGGCTGGCGGCGCTGCGCCACCCGCGACGCCAGCGCCTCATCCGGCGGGACCTCCTTCGACCAGCCTAGTTTCTTCGCCTCTCGTATATACGCGCGGATCGTCTTCCGGCCACGACCGGTGGCCGCTGCTATCCGTCGCTGGCTCTCCCCCCGGTGGTGCCGTTTCAGAACATCCACAATTTCCCACATACCGTGCTCCCTGTATGCCAATACGACCTCCTTGTTTCCAAGAAGTTCGCACAGCCGAGCTCGGCCTCAAAGGGTGGGGTCATGACTCCGAAAAGTGGGGTCATGTTTCTGAAAAACTCACCCCTTTGCCGGGGTCATGTCTCTGAAAAAGGGGTGGGGAATGTTTCTGAAAAACACGCCCTCAAGTGGGGTCATGATCCTGATAAATCACAGCGACGAATGGTCCGGCGTTCGCTCTTCCATTCCAAGGCCAAGAAACTGGCGCAAAGACAGTGAGTCCGAACACCGCCAGCAGATCCCGCGCTCTGAATCGATGCGCTCAAAGTAGCCGATCAACAGCATTCGAAAATACACACCCGGCGGTATGCTCGGCCGACCTTGCTTCTTCGCGTAATACGGCGAGCATTTCGACTCCACAAACGAGTCAAACTCTTCCTCTCGAAGTACCCGCTCGAGTTCCTCATAAAAAGGATGACCAGGACTCGACGCAACCGCATCGTGTGGAATCCATAAAGTCTCTTGGCGACTTTTCTTTTTCTTCTTCATCGACATGCGATGCAATTTGACATCGTCATCGAATGAGTCTTCAGAGAAATATCGCGACCGGATACGACTTTTTCAACGGGCTGCTAGTCGAGCCAGGGTTTGGCTGGATGCCGGGGGTCGTTCCTGCTACCTTATGCGCGTGAGCACGCGCCGGATAGGACTGTCTCTGGGGGCCGACCTCTGCTGGCCTACCTGCTACGAAGAAATCCTCAGCCGCTTTGATCCAAGATTCGAGATCGACGGGGAATCCATCGGCTTCGACGTCACGCGGCTCGATATCGAGCCTTTCGACCTTCGAAAACCCTGCCCCTATGACGTTGTTCTGGACCGAGACCCATTGGTACCACACGAGCCGCGAGTGGATCAAAAAGTCCATCCTCATGGACGAGCTCTACGTTCTGAACAACCCCTGGTCGATCCAGTCGATGGAGAAGCAGACGACCTATTGCGCGATGATGCATCTAGGCCTTCCGGTCCCAGAGACTTGGATGTTGCCTCCCAAGGAGTACGAGCCCACACCGGATCTCGAGACGACGCTCGAACGCTACGCGAAGCTATTCGATCTCGGTGAAGTCGGGAACCAAATCGGCTACCCGCACTTCATGAAGCCCTATGATGGCGGCGCCTGGGTCGCGGTGAGCCGGATTGCGAACGAAGAAGCGCTCCGAGAGGCCTATGACAAGAGCGGGCGGCGCGTGATGCATCTGCAACAAAGCATCGAGCCCTTTGACCTGTTCGTTCGATGTCTCGGCATCGGGTCCGAAGTGCGCTTCATCCGATATGACCCCGATGCGCCGCTCCATGCACGCTACTGCACGGACCGTGACTTTCTGACAAAGGAGGAAGAAGGACTTCTGCGCGACATGACCCTCACGATCAACGCTTATTTCGGTTGGGACTTCAACTCATGTGAAGTGATCCGAAAAGACGGCGTTTTCTATCCCATCGATTTCGCCAACGCATGCCCGGACGCCCAGGTAACATCGCTCCACTATCATTTTCCTTGGCTCGTCAAAACAATGCTTCAGTGGTCGCTCTTCTGCGCCGCGACAAAACGCAAGATGCGTACAAATTTGGACTGGAATCTCTACCAGGAGATCCGAAACAAAGAAGGCGACTACCACAAACGCGTCGCCGCATACGGCGCCCTGGCAAGAGACCGATTCGATGCTGATGACTTCAACCAATTCCGCGAGCAGCACTTGAAGCCCCTCGACGAGATCACCTGGGACTATTTCGGCACCCCTCGCGCGAAAGAAGTAATCCGAGCCAAAGTCGCAACCCTCTTCCCCGAACACGAGCACGACGAGTTCACCGACCTTTTCTGGACCCACATCCAGGACTGGCGTGACAACGAAAATCCTCGATAGCGGAGCGTTTCGACGAAGCAGCGTCACGTCTCGAACTCCTGAAAAGCCGAGCTCCCTAAAGCTTTGCCAACATGAGGGCCTCCTTAGGGTCCGGGCAAGAATAACTTCACATTTTAGGACGCCGATTCATCCCGCCTGGCTGCGTTGCTCGTCGTTCATAGATCTGGATATTACTCGCTCCTCGCGCCTTGCCAGCCGGGCGCCCTTTATTCGACGGGGCCCCCGAGAATGCGAACTTATTCTTTCGCGGACCCTTGGTCCCACTTCCCCGAGCGCTCTTTTCTATGCGATTCGCCGCAAGAGACCGCGACGAGCTTGCTGAAGAGTCGCGGACAGCTTGCAAGAAAGGCGATGACAAAACGGCGCAGCGAGGGATGCTGCGTCAAAACGAGCGCGAGCTCCGTCATGAAGTCATAGCGAAGGCGTAGCTTTCGATAACGCGCTTCGTATTCTAGAAACCCGCCACCGGAGCTCAGTGATGCAATCAAGGCGCGAGCAGAACGGAGGCCGAGCGCCATACCCTCGCCAGTGAGCGCATCCAGATAGCCAGCGGCGTCGCCGACGAGGACGACATTCCCGCGATGAACCGACGACACGTTTTGCCGAAAAGGCCCCGCACCTTTGAGCGACGAGGTGACGGCTGCTCCATCGAGGCGGGCCGCAAGATCGGGTAACCGCGCGAGCCCGTCTTCGTAAGACGCGGGAGGCTCGTGCCACAAGAGCGCCACGCCAATTTCGTTTTCTCCGACGGGGGTCACATAGGCCTCTCCGCCATGGCCCCAATGCACTTCGACGAAGCTCGACCATGGTCGCAGGCGGTAATGTCGGCACACGCCGAAACGGCGCGCGTGCCCCTCGTTGGACGCTTCGAGCCCCACGGCGTGCCGGACTCGGCTGCGAAGGCCATCGGCTCCCACCAAGCGACGCGCGCACAGCTCCGCACCGCCTTGCTGGCGCACAACACGAACAACGTCGCCGTCGTCACGGATCGCGACAACACTCGTCCGCTCGAGAATCTCCACTCCGAACTCGCGCGCTCGGGCTGTCAAACGGCGTGACAATTCTCGACGCCGGACGCCGAGACCTTGTCGCGACGCGAACTTCGCTTCCGCCACCCTTCCCGCATCCACATAGCGGATGCCGTCGAGCTCGCGAAAGCCATTTAGCGGAATCGCCATCTGCCCGAGCACCTCGACCCCCGAAGGCATGAGGCCTTCGCCGCACGCCTTGTCGAGCGGCAGCGATCCCCTTTCGACGAGCTGGACCCGCATGCCCGCCTTGGCTGCAAAAATGGAGGTCGCAAGCCCGGCAGGACCGCCACCAACAATGACGAGATCCTTCATCGCCGCTAGTCCGCTGGAACAGAGATTAGTAGTCTAAGTCTCGGGCCCTTTTGCGCGCTGGCTTCGTTGTTCCTCCTCGAAATATTCCGATATGACTTCGTCGTCACGCCTTGCCAGCCCACAAAATGACCTCGAGACTTAGACCACTAACCTCTGTTCCAGGGGACTAGTTATATCAGCTCTGACTCGAAGACATTTTGGGCTCGCGCCCAACCCGCAGAGCGTCAGCGGCAGGATGCTGCATGCTGATGACGGAACGGTGAAAAAAAGAAAGGGCGAGCCGTCTCCGAGCGTTCCGTCTCAGTCACGCTCGAAAAAAACCCGCCCTTCCATGATGCCCTGGAATAAATAGGTCGTTTATCAGGGCCAACTCGGCAGGGTATGTGCCGGGGGCTATCAAGCGTCGCTCCCTGTTGCAACCCCCGGCACGATTTCACTGGAACGAGCTCGAGCGGAGTGGGTGCCGGCACGCCGCCCAAGCTCAATTCCTGTGAATCCCTTGAATCTCCACCGTTTCCGATGTTCCGCTGTCCCCCCAAAACCCCAACCGCAAGTCCCGGTCCGGAACAACTTTCCACCAAATCGGAAGAGCTCCGAGCTGATATTCACTTGAATGTGCAACCGGTATGCCAAAACCCAAAAACGCCCTGAATTCGTGTATAACCCTATTGTGCAAAATAGGTTACGCGTCAGTAAGCCCATTGGATCTCGGGTCACGACTTTGGTCGACTGGCCCGAATAGGAACAATTCGCTGTTCCACACAACGTATGTGAAACAGGATTTGCTCGGGTCTCGGATCCGTACTAGCATCGTCGCAGGGAGGACATTTTCATCGTGCTGATTCGAACACCTTTGGTTCTTCTCGCGAGCATCGCGGTGGCTATCCTCTGGGGATGCAACTCGAACAGCTCGGGGACGCTCCCCGATGCTGACTTTTTCGCGAATGACGGTCAGGCTTTCTCCATGCGCGTCGGAGAGACTGCTGCGATTCAATCGCCCAGCGCTGTCAACATCGTCCGCTTCGCCGGCGTGCTCGACGACAACCGATGCCCTGAAAACGTGCAATGCGTGGACGCAGGTTTCGCGACGATCGTACTTTCGGTGCAATCCGCCCTCGCCGTCAACAAAGTGCAGATTCAAGTCCCCCCGAGCGGTGAGGCGCAGGTAGTGGTCGAAGAGCTCACGATCGACGTGCTCGATCTGCGTCCCGCAGCCCAAGAGGGTGTCGAGATCAATTTACTCGACTACGTCGTGGCGCTGAGAGTGCGGCAAACTGGCGAGCTCGGCGTTAGCTAGTACCCGTCCTGAAGCCTGTAAGGGATTGAGAAAAAAGGAGAAATCGCAAATTTAGGGCTAGTCTTCTGAGGGGGTGTCGATTAGGATCGTGTCGTTGAAAACATCCGATTCTAAATGACTTAACTCCAAAGGAGACCAGCCCTAAATGCGAAAAACGATCAACCCACAGCCAAATCTACGTGAGCCCTGGCTGGAGCTGGAGCACGCACGCGAGCTCGAAACGATCTCGTCGCTACTCGATGCCCATCCTAAGCTCAATGAGCTGGTACTGCAAGACCTAAGGTCGGTCACCCCACCGGCAGGGAGCGATGTTGGTCGTGGGGGAATGAGCGCGGAGCAGGTTCTCCGGGCGTTGTTGGTGAAGCAGCTGAATCAGTTCACCTATCGGGAGCTGGCGTTTCACTTGGCAGACTCTCGAAGCTATCGGACGTTTTGCCAGCTCGGCATCATAGAGCCGACCCCGTCGAAGTCGACCCTAGCAGCAAACATCAAAGCCGTGAAGTTCGAAACGCTGGAGCAGATCAACCGAGAGCTGGTGAGCGTTGCCGAGGATGCTGGGATCGAAAAGGGAAGAAAAGTACGAGTGGACTGCACGGTAGTGGAATCAAACATTCATCCGCCTACAGACTCCGAGCTTCTTTATGACTGTGTTCGGGTTCTCACTCGCGTGATGTGCCGAGCTCGCGAACTGCTGGGTACAGTAGTGGTCTTCGGCAATCGAACGCGTCGAGCGAAGAGACGTCGACTGGGAGTTCTGAACGCGAAGGATAAGCAACAAAGGCGTCGCGTCTATCGAGATCTACTGAAGGTGACGGAAGAAACCTATCGCTCCGCTCAACGCGTTGCAGCACAGTTGGAAGAGTCGGGCTTGACCGAGCCGGTGAAGCGAGCGAGCGCGGAGAGGATCGCCGCGGATTTTGAGCACTTTCTCGTCCTCACCAAGAAAGTCATCAACCAAACCCAACGCCGAGTGATCGACGAAGAGCGTGTGCCTGCGGAGGAGAAGGTCGTTTCTATCTTCGAAGAACACACCGACATTATTCGCAAAGACCGGCGCGAGACTCTCTACGGCCACAAGGTGTGTATGACTGGTGGCTCGTCCTCGATGATTTTGGATTGCGTGATCTTAGATGGAAATCCGTCCGATTCAACTCTCGCGGAAACCATGATCGACCGTCAAGTCGAACTCTACGAACGGGCCCCGCGCCAGGTTGCCTACGATGGCGCGTTTTCTTCAAAGGCAAACTTGGAAGCCATCAAAGGCAAGGGAGTTGAAGATGTTGCCTTTACCAAGGCTCATTTCGCGGTGACCGATATGGTCAAGAGTTCCTGGGTCTATCAACGCCTGCGGCGATTTCGCTGCGGAATCGAAGGCGTCATTTCGTTCTTGAAACGAGTCTTTGGCCTCGACCGATGCACATGGCGCTCATTGCCTTCTTTTAAATCGTACGTATGGAGTTCCATCATCACCTGCAACCTACTGATGATGGCAAGACACCTATTACGATAACAACTATTACTCTTCCGCCCCTTATAGCCATGGATTGCTAACAATTCGCCTCTCGTTTCGTCCAAGATTTTCATTCGCTCTCAACCCCACGAAGCCCCTTCCGAAAACGTATAATACCCACATCTTCGATAGGTCTCTCGCACACCACAAGTTATGGTGTTTCTGGACAGGAACTAGCTAGACAACACAGGGACTTCGTAGGTCTCGGGAAGCGGACGGGCCGCACCGCAATAGGTTCGGATGAAGGCTGTCGCGGGGAGGTCTAGGCCGAGAAGAGCCTTGACGACTTCCGCAGGGCGAAGGGACGGTGTGCCGCTCGTCGCGACGAGTCGGAAGCGGAGCACTTCGTCCGTGGGTGAGCCGTCCCAAAGCTCGCCGACCGTCCCCGCCTTGCCAAGCTCAGCGCCGAGCAAAGCGGCCTTTGCGTCGAGACGCTTTGCTTTGCGTTTTCTCGTGACGTCGACGAAAAATTCGTCCACGCCATCGAAGGTAGCTAGGCGGTCGCGATGAGAAAGGTCCGGCAATGCATCGGGTTTCGGCAACCGGGCGACATAGTCGACGGCCGCAATGAGCTTCGTGAGCGAAGGCTCCGAGCCGGAGAGCTTCTCGAGCTCGAGAAAGTCCAGGCCTTCTTCGCTCGCGCGGCGAAGAGATTCGAGCGCGCCTCGAACCGGGAGCTCCTTCGTGAGCGCGAAATCCAGATATTCGGCGACGGACTGCATCCCGAGAGCGAGCGCCGGTCCAAAGCTCAGTAGCGGCCGCGGCGAAAAGCCCTCCGTGTAGTAAATGGGAAAGCCCGCTCGACGAAACACACGCGGAATCACCCGTACCATATCCAGATGTCCACGAAGGCTCATCGGCATCGTCTTGCGGTAGCGCAGCCGATAGCGCACTGGCGCTCCCTGAGCAAAGTCGTGAGGCGCTAGGCCCTTCTCGACACGCACCTGCGCGCTCTCGCGAAGCGTCTCGCCCTGGCGTACGGGCTTATCATGAGCCCCCATCTTCTCGAGGAAGACGAGCCGCTCATCGCGCATGCCCGTCAGGTCACAAGCGACACCGCAGTGGTAGCAAACCAGTTTGCGATCATCCGCTTTGGCCTCTTCGAGATTCGTGTGGTGGACTTTCGCGTGAACGGGCTTGCCGCACGGCGGCGAGAAACGACCCTTCAGAGTGCGCTTGTACTCCATCTCTAGAAAGCCGTCCGCGAGGCCAACATCGATATGGTCCCACGGCAAGCGCCCGTCGAGCGGAAGGGTCGCAAGAAACGTCGATCGTGAAACTTTTTCGTCGCTCTCCCACGCGTCGAGTGCCTCGAGCCAAATATCCCACGCAAAATGCTCATCCCAACCGTCGAAACGTGCGCCTCGGCGCCATGCCCGCTCGATCAAGCTTGCTGTGCGCTCGTCGCCGCGCGACAAGATGCCCTCGAGGTGGCTCACGCGCATATCGTGCGTTCTGAGCTTGAAACCGCTCCGACGGGCCGCGCTCTGGAGCATGTCTTGTTTTCGAGAGATGTCCTCCATGGCGTCTTGAGCACACCATTGAAACGGTGTGTGCGGTTTCGGGATATGGCTCGAGACAGAAACTGTGACATTGGTGTTTCGTTTGTGGTACTTCCGCCCAATATCCTGAGCTTGTTTTCCCATCGCCGCGATGCCGAGCACATCCTCATCGGTCTCGGTTGGAAGGCCGATCATGAAATAGAGCTTGATCTTGTTCCACCCGCGCGCGAAGACGCGGTGACACGTCGTGAAGATGTCCTCTTCGGTGATGTTCTTGTTGACCACATCGCGCATACGCTGCGTGCCCGCTTCGGGCGCGAAGGTGAGCCCGGTGGCCTTCACAGTGGCGATTTCGTCGAGAAGATCTTCATCGAGCCCGTAAGCCCGCAAGCTGGAGATCCCGAGAGAGACTTTCCTCGGCCGAAGCTCGGACATGACTTTCTTGACCAAGGGCGAGATGCAAGAATAGTCCGCCGTCGAAAGCGACGTGATAGCCGCTTCGTCATAGCCGCCTTTTTCGAGCGAGGACACGATGGTGTCGACGATTTGCTGCGGGTCGCGTTCTCGCACCGGACGATAAATCATGCCTGCCTGGCAAAAACGGCAGCCCTCCGTGCAGCCGCGCGCGATCTCGACGGCGGCGCGGTCGAAAATGGCCTCGGCCACAGGCACGGGCGAATCGTCGGGATAAGGATAGTCGTTGATGTTCTCGACGAACGCGCGCTCGACGCGCGCCGGCACGCCGTCATATTTGGGCTTCGAGACGACTTTCAACCCGGAGCGATCGCAGATTTCCCGCTCATAGAGCGCGGGGCAGTAGACACCACCTTCTTTGGCCAGCTCTACGAGGATCTCCGTTCTATCGAGCTCTCCCGCTTGCACCAGCTCCCCATAGTGACGCATGAGCCGCGGGAGACGCTCCTCGGCATCTCCCACAAGGAACAGGTCGATGAAAGGCGTCATCGGCTCGGGCTGCGTGGCCACCGGGCCGCCTGCCACAACGAGAGGGTTCGAGAGAGAGCGATCCTGTCGATGGAGCGGGACGCCGCCGAGCTCGAGCATCGTGAGTATGTTCGTGAAGGTCAACTCGTATTGCAGCGAGAACCCGACGATGTCGAACGCCGAGAGCGGGCGATGGTTCTCGAGACTGATGAGCGGAAGATCGCGCTTCCGGAGCTGTTCCTCGAGGTCGAACCAAGGGCAAAAAGCACGCTCGAGGCAGAGGTCGGGCTCCTTATTGATAATCGAGTAGAGGATCTTGGTCCCCTGGTGGCTCATCCCGATGTCATAGACGTCGGGAAATGCGAGGACCATTTTCGAACGAAGCGTCGTCCAGTCTTTCACGACCGCGTGAGGCTCGCCGCCCGCATAGCGGGCAGGCTTCGATACTTCGTGCAAAAAGTCCGCGTAGGGATGGTTCTGAAAGCTGGCAGCACTCATGACACCCTTCTAATGTACCACTGCCAAAGCTGACCTGCCAAAGCTGATCTGAAAGGCACCGCCACGAATAGGTGCTCGAAGAGGTTTGCTGCTCTGGCCGCGCGGCTAATAAGTGCGTTTGTCGGGCAGACCGCCCCAGTCGTCGAGGAGCTTCAGGCAAGCGTCTCGCATGAAGGCGGGAGCAATCTCGACACGGCTCCCGCCCAGGGTCTTCAGCCGCTGATTGGAGATCACGAGCTCGTTGAAGCCGAGCCGCTTGACGTCGCGGACGGTCGTGCCGTACGTGACGCGACGCATCTGGGCCCAGTTGATGGCGGCAAAGCACATGACGCAGGGCTCGGTGGTCGAGAAGATCTCCAACCCCTCGAAATGAGGCGCGCTCATCTTGCGCGCCGCCCGCGAGATGGCGCACATCTCCGCGTGCCGCGTCGGGTCGTTCGTTTTCAATACTTCGTTGTGACCCTTGGCGAGAACTTCCCCCTGAAGGACGATCACGGCGCCGAATGGGCCGCCATCGCCGCGTGCGATACCGCGGTAAGCTTCGCGGAGCGCGATCTCCATGAACGCCGCATCTCTCCGTCTCATTCCGTCAATCTCGTTTCGTCATGCGTGCTCAACACGTTACAAGAACCGCTCACCCCAAAGCAACGGCACCGACAGTGAAACCGTCAACGGGCGAAACGGTGCGCCGCTTCGCCGCGCCGCAGTTTGCCGCTCGAAGTTCTCGGTAGCGATCCCGGGTCGAGCAGCCGGACCCGATGAGGAACGATGCCCGCTCGAGCGGAGAGGATGTCCTTGATCGCCGCCTGCGCCCAATCGCTGGACGCGTCTCTCGACTGGGCTGTCACTTCAGCCAGAATACAGAGTTCATCACCCCGCTCGGTCACGACGGCGACCGCGGCGACGTTTCCGATGCCTTCCAAACTGGCGACGATTTCTTCAAAGTGCTCGGGCGCATAGTTCGTCCCGCGCAACACGATCATGTCGCGGTTGCGGCCCGTGAGAAAAAGCTCGCCGTCCTCGAGAAAACCTTCGTCTCCCGTATCGAGCCAGCCGTCTTTCAAAACGCGCCGCGTTGCATCCTCCATTCCGAGATAGCCGGTCATGAGCGATGGGCCGGCGACGAGTACCTTGCCGACGCCACCGCTCACCCCACCAGACCCACCCAGAATGCGCACGCGAAAGTCTCCGAGCGGCCGGCCCGCGCTCACGAGGTTGCGCCCCTCGAAATCCCGCGTGCGATAACTGCCTCGGATCGAAAAACAAGTCACGGCAAGTCCCGCTTCGGCGAGGCCGTAAGCGGGTGTCAGCGCGTCCTCTCTCAAACCGTAGGGACGAAAACGCGCGAGGAAACGTTCGAGTGTCCTGGGCGTCACCGACTCGGCGCCGTCGAGCGCCAAAAGCCAGCTGGAGAGATCGACACCTTCGAGCTCGTCGTCACGAACGCGATCCACGCAAAGCCCATAGGCAAAGTGAGGAGCGGCGCTCACGCTCGCGCGGTGTTTCGAGATCATTTGCAGCCAACGCGCCGGGCGAGCCACGAAGAGCTCGGGCGTCATCAACGTGAGCGGCCCCGGTCTCGCGAGCGACGTGAGAAGGGCACCGACGAGTCCCATATCATGGTAGAGAGGCAGCCACGACACCGCGCTGTGCTCGAACCCGTTCTCCTCGGGATAGGCCTTGACTAGCTCCTCCAGGAGCGCGCGAACGTTCGCGAGGATCTGCTGGTGTGTCAAACCGATCGGCTTGGCTGTGCCCGTCGTCCCCGACGTGAACTGCACGAGCGCGAGGTCCGTCGGGGCGACCGGCACCGGGGCCGTCGGACAGCGCCGAAGCTCTCGAAGCGCAACGACACCGAGCTCTGTCACGTCTTGCGGAATGGCGGCCTGCGCGCGCTCGGAAGCAATCGCGATACGTGCCCCGCACGCACGGATCATCGCGGTCGCCGCCCGGGTGTAGTCGCTCCGGGAGCCCAAGCGGCGCGGTTGTGGAAACACAGCCGGCACCGCACCGGCGAAGAGCGCCCCGAAAAAGACTTCATAAAAAGCGAGGCTCGAGGGAACGGCAATCGCGACTCGGTCCGAAGGTTCGACGCCGAGCGTCCGGAGCGCTCCGGCCACTTCGAGAGCACGCTCGGCAATCTCGCGATAGGTGTAGTGCGGCTCGTCGTGACGGCCGACGAACCGCACGCCGAGCCCGTCTCGACTCGCGGCGAGCTCGAGGCACGCCGAAAGCGTGTCCGGGTCCCTCACAGAGCGGAGAGCCTACGGGAAACGATGTCGACGACATCGCCAATGGTGCGGATGCTGGCTTCGTCCCCTTCATCGAAACAGATTTCGAAATTGTTCTCGAGCTCCACGATGAACGTGAGCTGCTGCACGGAGTCGAGCTCGAGATCCCGAAAGAGATCGGTCTCTTCACGCACGTCAGAGATCAAAAGATGTTCTTCGAGAACCCGTCTTACGTCCTCGAGAACCTGTCCGCGCTCCATCGCTATCGGCAATGCGCAGCGAGCGCGCTCTCCTCGCAACGGATGCGCACCGAGAGCATCCAGGCATTGTAGCAGGCTGAACCCGATCGCCGTCCACCATGCGCTATGCACGAGCGGAACGGCGAAGCCCTCGACGACGACCGCCAGATAGTTCGGATGTCGCAAGAAACGAAAAGGCCCCGACCGAACGGCCGCCGTCCCGGGCACGACGATGACGCGCACGTTCCACCTCTTGCCCAAAGTAAAAACGACCCAGTAGCGAAGAAGCTCGGCGAGGACCACGAGGCCCAACATGGGAACCGCAAGCCGCGGAAAGAACGGACGGTCGAGAAGAACGACCTCGAGCGCGCAGGCGATGAAAAAGCCCGTGTGAAGCGCCTTCATGTATGGCAAGTGGCGCGCGCCATATTCGACGCCCCCTTGGTCAAAGGACCAGGCCGCGTTCCTCCGGCTAATGAGAAGCTCGACGACGCGCTCGAGCGCCAAGACCAAGAGAAACACGAGATAGGCCGCTACCATTGCAGCAGCACGAGCTCCGAGCAGAATCCAGGCCCCATCGCCAGGAGGAGGCCGTAGCTGCCGGGAGGCGGCTCGCACTTTTCGAGCGTATCGGCGAGCACCATCAGGACCGACGCGGAGGACAGATTCCCCACGCGTTTGAGACTGTCCCAAGTCAGAGCAAGCGCGTCCTCGTCGAGCTCGAGCGCGTCTTTAAAGGCGTCCAGAATTTTTGGGCCGCCGGGGTGACAAATGTAGGTGCCTATCTCACCGCGCGTCAGCCCGTGCAAGCCCAAGAACGCGTCGACGTTTCGGCGGATCTCGGATTGGACGAGAGCCGGGATCTCCGGAGATAGCACAACCTTGAACCCTTCTCGCGAGATATCCCAGCCCATCACGCGATCGGTATCGGGGTAGAACACGGATTGCGTCGCCAGCACCGAAGGCCCGCGCGATGCGCGCTCCTGTCCGACGAAGAGCACCGCGGCAGCGCCGTCGCCGAAAAGGCCGGAAGCAATGATGTTCGGAATCGAAAGATCCTTCCGCTGAAGAGTCAGGCTGCAGAGCTCCACGGATAGAAGCAACGCCGCCTCACCGGGATAAGCCTTCAAATAATCATAGGCCCGCGAGACACCGACCGCGCCCGCGGCGCATCCGAGCCCGAAGAGCGGCGAGCGTTTGAGATCGCGGCGCAAGCCGAGCCGGTTGACGAGGAGCGCATCGATGGACGGCGTTGCGATACCGGTAGTCGTAACAAAGAAGAGATGATCGATCTCGTCGAGCTCGACGCCGCTCGACTCGATCGCGTTCTCGATGGCGCGCGCGCCCACGTCGACCGCCGCGCCGATATATGCGTCGTTGGCCTCGGTAAAAGAATCGAGCTCTTCATAGCGCTCGAGCGGCAAAGCAAGGAACCGGCCGCCCACGAGCACGTTCTTGTGGAGTTGCTCCAGCCGCGCGAGGTTGAAATGGCGATGGGCCCAATTCTTCTTGAGCGCTTCCGACAACTTCTTCTGGGAATAGTAGTGAGGCGGAAAGGCCGTCCCGACACTTTCGATCCTCATCGAGACCCAGTGGAGAGCGCGTTTTCGATGAAGGCGTCCTCGGAAAGGCCTCGATTGATCTCGACGTCAGCGAGCGTCAACACGGTCGTACTGCCCATCGCGCGGTCGCGCACCTCGATCCGATGTGCGAGCTTGACGCCGTCGCCGAGATCGCGCACATCCGTCAGAAATGCCTCTTTCACGAGAGCGCCATCGTGATCGTAGAACGCGGCGCGGACGGTGATGAAATCCGACTTCCGAACATGCCCCCGGAGCTTCCCATAGACGATACGGTGGCGCGGCGTTCCTTCGAGCACGTAGCATGGTTCGCCGTCGACAATCTCCTCTCCGATCAACCGGTGGCGCAAATCATCGAGGTGCGCACCGCCGGCGAGGTCCGCATAAGTGATGTCCGAGCCGAGAAAGCGATCGTCTTGTTGTTTGCCTGAGATAGGACGCACGAGATCCAAGTCCGGAAAATAGGCCCATTCTCGGTTGCGCTTTCCCCTCTCGGCGTGAATGAGAAACTTGGTGCCCGCCATCGCCCGTGGCTCCGAGAGCACGATGAGCGCGCGATAGTTGACCCCGTCTCGCTTCATGGAAAGATCGAATCGACGCGTTTTGACGTCGTCGCCGGTTCGGATCTCGAGTAGGGCTTTAGCGCGCAAATCCTGGATTTTGACCTCGCCGTCCTTGACGCGGGCGACGATGGCACCCGACGAGAGCTGCGCGACGACAATGACGGAGAAAAGGATCATGCGGGATAGCGCCGGCTCAACTGGTTCAGAGCGAGAAAAAGATACAAAAATCCGAATCCAACGAGCGCCGCAAAGCTCGGCCAAACTTCCATGAGCGGTTTCTTGCGAAGCATCAGATCGTTGAACCCGTCCATCGCCCAAGCGGTGGGGAAAATATGCGCGAGTTTTTGAAGCCAATAAGGTTCGATCGTAATCGGCCACCAGCATCCGCCCATCGCAGCCATGGCAACGATGGTGATCGTACCCATCGGAAGGATCGCTTCGCGCGTCGGAGCGAGCGTCGCTGCAAGAAGACCGAAAGCCGCAGGACGCAAACGCAATACCGAGGATAACGAGTCCGAGTGCCAGCAGTGACGGGCCCAAAGAGATACCGAATACGAGCCGCCCAAAGACAAAGAGAAGCACCATCTGCGCGACGCCGATGGTGAAACGCGAGAGAACTTTTGCCGCCGCAAGCTTCCGGACGCCGACAGGCATCGCCGCCACCCGATCCAACATGCCCCAGTCGCGCTCGTCCAAAAGCCCGACCCCGACCCCGAAGAGCATCCCGAGAAGAAGAAAAGTGATGCTGAAGCCGGGCACATTCTGGTCGAAGGTGTTGAACTCGAGGGGCCCGGGAAAAACACTCATCTCGTTCAAGCCCACGGATTTATCCAAGAGCCGCGCGGCGAGCCCGGCCGAATCTTCGAAGAGCGCTTCGAAATCCGCATCGCCCGCATGGGTGAGGACTTGGACGACGGCGATCCGCGCCGCGATCTGTGTTGTCGCGAGTCCACCTCGGGCTCTCTCTACCGCTGCGTGGATCTCGAGCCCCTCGAGACGCTTTACCGGGTCGCTCCAAAGCACCAGCTCGATGGGCTCCCCCGCGCGAAAGGCATCCGAAGAACCCTCCGGGATCACGAGCGCCGCTCCCGCACGAGGGGTGTCGGCCACGAGGCGCCGGGCCTCCTCGGCGCTCACCAAAACGACCTCGAGCTCTTCGGAAGCTTCGAACGCTTCGAGAAGCCGCACGGCGTACTCGCCGCCGTCGAGGTCCGCCACCGGAAATAAATGCTCCGAGCTGCGATAGAGCGTCGCGAGCGACAAGCCGGCCACCGTAATAACGATGACCGGAGCCGCGACGAGCAGCACGAGGGCGAGGCGATCCCGGGATATGAGCCTTAAGTCCTTAATAAACAATATGATGAGAGAGCGCACGTTGTATCACTTACCGTGACTGCCGGGCGAAAGGCCAGAGTATAAACCAGACCGGACGACGCCCCTAGTCCAGAAAGTAAATACTTGACACAAAGGTCAGGTATTGAAAAAATAGAGTCGATGAAGATCACGGCGCAAGAAGAGTACGGTCTCAGGTGCCTCCTCCAATTGGCCCGCCATGCCGACAGAGGACGCCCCACTACGGTACGGGAGGTCGCAACGAGTGAAGGCCTTTCGGTCGCCTACGCGGAGAAACTTCTGCACCAATTGTCGAAAGCCGGCCTGGTAGAGTCGGTACGCGGTGTCCGTGGCGGTTTCCGTCTCAAGGGCCGCCCGGACGAAGTCTCCGTAGGCGACGCGGTGCGCGCGCTAGGCAGCTTTCTCACCCATTCCGCCATTTGCCAGCGCTATACGGGCGAAGAAAGCCAATGCGTCCACAACAAGAATTGCGGGTTGCGCCCGGTCTGGACCACGGTGAACTACCACATCCAAAAACTTCTGGACAACATACCCCTTGCGCTTCTTTTGCAAGATGAGCGGCAAGCGCGCCAAGCGATCGTGGAGATGGTGTCGTTTCCGTTCACACCCGAAACAGCAGGCGGTGTCGTATGAGGACGGACGTCGATTTCGAATATCTCTCGCCACTCGCTTACACGGTCGAGTCGAATAGCCGAGAGTTTCAAGAACAGAGCGATCTCAGCTACTTCATGAAGATGGTCGGCCGCCGCAAGCTCCTGAACGCCGAGGAAGAGCGCGAGCTTGGCACGCGTTTATGGACCTCCCGCCGACGGCTCCTGCGGATTCTCAGAGCATCACAGAGCGAGAACCGTCGCGCCATCGTACTCGACGTGCTCCCGCCCAAAAGGGCGGTCACCGCGTCGACCCGCCGACGATTGGCGAGAGTCGAGCGGCGCGCGCGCGAGGCCGCGCTGCCGTCGCGGCGTCTCAGCGACACGCTCTCCGAAACGGTCGCCGAGATGGATGATATCCGGCAGACTTTCGTCGAGAGCAACTTGAGGCTCGTCGTGTGGGTCGCCAAGCGATTTCGCGGACGCGGCTTCGACTTCATCGACTTGATTCAAGAAGGGAGTCTCGGCTTGATGCGAGCGATCGATCGTTTCGACCCCGCCGTGGGTGCGCGTTTTTCGACTTTCGCGACTCACTGGATCCAGCAAGGGATTCGTCGCGCGCTCGCCGAGAAAGTGCGCACGATCCGTATCCCGGTGAACCGCATATCGGAGGTGCGCGAGACGCTCCTCGCACGGGCCAAGATCGCCGAGAAGCTGGGACGCCCCGCGCTTCCTGAGGAAATCGCGGACGCCATCGGCCTTCCCAAACACAAAGTCGAAGAGCTGCTCCCAGCCATCGCGCCCATCGATTCGATCGATTCGCCACTGGCAGCCACCGAGTTGAAGCTCGGCGACACGATCGAAGATCGAACGACGCCCACACCTCTGGACGAAGCGATTGAGGAAGAGACCGCCGCGCCATCGCATCCGTTCTCGACGCGCTCCCTCCCCGTCAACGCGTCATCCTATCGATGCGCCACGGCATCGGCTATCCGAGAGAGTGCACCCTCGAGGAAATCGGAGACGCGCTAGCAGCCCGTTGAAAAAGTCGTATCCGGTCGCGATATTTCTCTGAAGACTCATTCGATGACGATGTAAAATTGCATCGCATGTCGATGAAGAAGAAAAAGAAAAGTTGCCAAGAGACTTTATGGATTCCACACGATGCGGTTGCGTCGAGTCCTGGTCATCCTTTTTATGAGGAACTCGAGCGGGTACTTCGAGAGGAAGAGTTTGACTCGTTTGTGGAGTCGAAATGCTCGCCGTATTACGCGAAGAAGCAAGGTCGGCCGAGCATACCGCCGGGTGTGTATTTTCGAATGCTGTTGATCGGCTACTTTGAGCGCATCGATTCAGAGCGCGGGATCTGCTGGCGGTGTTCGGACTCACTGTCTTTGCGCCAGTTTCTTGGCCTTGGAATGGAAGAGCGAACGCCGGACCATTCGTCGCTGTCTCGGATACGGAATCGACTTCCGCTGGAAGTTCACGAATCTGTATTTGGATGGGTGCTAGAAGTTCTAGCGTCGAGAGGGATGATAGATGGCAAGACACTGGGTGTGGACGCGACGACGCTGGAAGCGAATGCGGCGTTTCGGTCAATCGTTCGTCGAGACACGGGGGAAAGCTACGAATCGTATTTGAAGGAGCTTGCGCGCAAGAGTGGTATCGAAGAGCCGAGCCGAGCGGACATTGCAAAGTTGGACAAGAAGCGGCCAAAGAAAGGGTCGAACAAGGAGTGGGTGAATCCGAACGAGCCGGATGCGGAGATCATGAAAATGAAGAGCGGGGGCACGGATATGGCGCACAAAGCCGAGCATGCTGTGGACATGAGCGGGGAAGGTGCGGTAATTGCCGTGACGCTTCACGGAGGCGCGAAGGGTGACACAAAGAGCCTACCGGATACGCTGGAAAAAGCGCAGTCAAATCTGCAAGAGCTCGCGAACAACGCGGAATGTTGTGAACGAATACATGAAGACGCGGGTCGCGAAGTGGTCGGGGACAAGGGCTATCACGGCAACGACATCCTGGTTGAGCTGGTCGAACAAGAATACCGGAGCTACATTTCGGAGCCAGAGCGAGGTGGCCGCAAATGGAAGGACAAACAGGCCGAGCAAGCCGCCACCTACGCGAACCGACGTCGCATTCGCGGGACTCGAGGTAAGCGATTAATACGCCGTCGCGGCGAGTTACTCGAACGACCTTTCGCGCACTACCTCGAAGCGGGAGGCATGCGACGAACGCATTTGCGAAGACACGAAAATATACTCAAGCGCCTCCTCACGCACGTGGCCGGATTCAATCTCGGGATTCTGATGCGCAATCTCATCGGCAAGGCCACGCCGAAGGAATACGCGGAGCTCAACGCCAGTCTGATCGCTGCTTTATTGCGCTTCGTCTCGACCATAGGCGCACGTTTTGCCCCGCTGCAATCCATCGGGCGTCTCAACTTGGCCGTTCCGCCGAATCACATCTTCCTTGAACTTGCCCACCAAACTTTCTCCGTGAGCAGAATCTGGACTTTTTCACCGGGCTGCTAGGCCTCTCCCGCGAACGCATCCGCCAAGTCGAAAAAGTCGCCTGCGCCTCGGTCCGAGAACGATTGCGAAAAGATCGACCCCAACTCGCAGCCCCCGTCTAACGGCCCGCGATACGGCGACGGTTGTGGCAGAGCACCACGAAGAGCGCGCAGCGTCACAAACTTTTCCGGAGGAGAGTGGAGGTCTTCGAGAACGATCGCCGCCTGGGGCTCGCGAGCGTCGAATAGAATCGACCGCTGGTGTCACAAGCTTCACGGCGAGTTCGAGGACTAGTCTCGCAGGGCTTTTCCGGTGAGTTGAAGGAAGACGTCGCCCAGGTTGGGGCGGTGGACGTTCAACTCTTGGACTTCGTTGCCCTCCGAGGCTACGAGTGCAAGCAGCTCGGGGACAAAGCGCATTTTGTCTTTTCCGGTAAGCAGATAGGTTCGCGCGTTTTGGAGGTGCGCACCGAGTGCGCTCAGGCGGCGGGCCAACGTCTCGTTCGGCTGGAGCTCGAGCTGGAGCTCGAGGCTTCGCTCTAAGGAGGAACGCGCGACGAGGTCTTCGACCGAACCCTCTGCGATCAGGCAGCCTTCATCCATGATCACGAGGCGGTCGCACAAACGCTCGGCTTCGTCCATATAGTGTGTCGTGAGTAGTAGCGCCATGCCTTCGGCGGCCAAGGCTGATAACGATTCGTAAATCCGCTCGCGCGACTGCGGGTCGACTCCGACCGTCGGCTCGTCGAGGAGCAGCACCTCGGGGGTGTGGACCACACCACATGCGAGGTTGAGGCGTCGTTTCATTCCGCCTGAGAACTCGCTGACTTGTTGCTGCCGCGCTCTCGTTGAAAGACCTGAAAGCTCGAGCAAGTGGTCGCGGCGAGCACGCACTTGACTGCGAGACAAGCCGTAGAGGCGCCCAAAGAAATCGAGGTTTTCTTCGGCGGTCAGAGACGGGTAGAGCGCTATGCGCTGCGGGACGAGCCCGAGCGCTCCCGCGCATTGCACGGTGCCGCTCGACGGCGCGAGAATGCCGGCGATCACGCCGATCGTCGTCGTTTTGCCGGCCCCGTTCGGCCCGAGCAGGCCAAAGACTTCCCCGCGCCAAAGCGAAAAAGAGACGGCCCGCACCGCTTCGCGCTCGCCGTAGCTCTTGGAGAGCGCCTGAACTTCGAGAACGGGCTCGGCTTTCATCGAGCCCGATTCTACAGAAGACGCTTCACGGTCGCAGCGACGCTGTCCGCAGTCAAGCCCAGCTTCTCGAACACGATGTTTCCCGGCGCGGAAGCGCCGAAACGATCGATGCCGATGGCGCGACCCGTCGAGCCCAAGTAGCGCTCCCAACCAAACGTAACGCCGGCTTCGACCGAGACGCGGGCTTTGACGGCCTCGGGAAGCACGCTCTCGCGATACTCATCCGTCTCCGCCTCGAAGAGCTCCCAGCACGGCATCGAGATCACGCGGGCGCGAACACCACTCTGGCTCAGAAGCTCGCGCGCGGCGAGCGCGAGCGTGACTTCCGATCCGGTAGCGATGAGGATGGCGTCCGGCAGGCTTTCGCCTTCGGCGTCGGCCAGCACGTAAGCCCCGCGGCGCACGCCGGCGGCGCTGCCCTGGCCCTCTCGATCGAACGTCGCAATCTTTTGGCGCGTCAGCACGAGCGCGGTGGGGCCCTCGGTCCTCTCCATCGCGACACGCCACGCCTCCGCCGTTTCGTTGCCGTCCCCCGGACGCAGCACGTGGAGATTAGGCACGACGCGAAGCGCCATGAGCTGCTCGACCGGTTGGTGGGTTGGTCCGTCTTCTCCGACGCCCACCGAATCATGCGTCCACACGTAAATCGCCGGCAACTTGCTCAGCGCTGCGAGACGAATGGCGGGCCGCATGTAGTCCGAGAACACGAAAAAAGTCGACGCGTAGGCGCGCACCCCGCCGTGATAGGCCATGCCGTTCACGAGGCTTCCCATCGCGTGCTCGCGGACACCGAAATGCACGTTCCGGCCCTCGCCCGTTTGTCCATCGAACGAGCCCATGTCTTTGAGCGCCGTCTTGGTCGACGAGGAGAGATCCGCATCGCCGCCCACAAGCTCGGGCACGCTCGACGCAATCGCGTTCAACACTTTCCCCGAGCTCTCCCGCGTGGCCAGTTTCTCGCCCGCCGTAAAGCTCGGAAGCGCGTCGTCCCATCCGGTGGGAAGCTCGTTGCGCTGCCGCCGTTCCCATTCAACGGCCAGCTCCGGATAGGCCTCGCGGTAGCGCGCGAAACGCTCCCGCCAATCGGCTTCGGCAGCCTCGCCTCGATCGCAGGCTCGTTTGAACTGCGCCTTGGCTTCGTCAGGAACATAGAACTCGCGGCTCGGATCCCAACCAAGACCCTCCTTCGTGAGCGCAACTTCGTCGACGCCAAGCGGCGCGCCATGCGCCGATGAGGAGCCTTGCTTGTTCGGCGAGCCATAACCAATCGTCGTGTGCACGATGATGAGCGAGGGTCTCGCGGTCTCCGCTTTCGCCTCTCGAATCGCCGAGTCGATAGACTCGAGATCGTGATCGCCGTCTCGGACGCGTTGGACGTGCCATCCATGAGCCTCGTAGCGACGCCCCACGTCCTCGGTCGAGAACGTGAGCGAGGTGGGGCCGTCGAGGGTCACGTCATTGGCATCGTACAAGTAGGTAAGCTTCCCGAGTCGAAACTGTCCCGCGATGGAAGCCGCTTCGGCCGAGATCCCTTCCATCAGATCGCCATCGGAAACGAGCGCATAGGTGTAATGGTCGACGATGGAATGATCCGGGCGATTGAAGCGATGATGGAGCACCCGCTCCGCCATCGCCATTCCGACCGCGTTGGCGCTGCCTTGGCCGAGCGGCCCGGTCGTCGCTTCGACGCCCGGTGTCTCGAACGATTCAGGGTGTCCGGGCGTCCGGCTGCCCCACTGGCGGAAGGCGAGAAGATCGTCCATCGTGACGTCATAGCCGCTCAGATGCAGCAGCGCATAGAGCAGCATCGAACCATGGCCCGCCGAGAGCACAAAGCGATCACGATCCGGCCAGTCTGGATTGTTGGGATTGTGGCGAAGGTGGTTTTGCCACAGCACGTAGGCCATCGGCGCCGCACCCATCGGAAGGCCCGGATGGCCGGACTTGGCCTTTTGAACCGCATCGATGGCCAGGGTGCGGATGGTGTTGACGCACAACTGGTCAAGCGAGATGGCGGTGCTCATAGTCTCGTTCCTCCAAACGCGATTTCGCCATCGGCTCCCTGCCAAATCGTCATGGCGACGCGACCCCTGTTCCTGAACGTAGTTTCGTGAACTTCAAAAAGAAGCGGGAGAATATCAAGACCGGGGCGCTGGCACAACCCAAGGCTAATCACCTATCCAACAACTATTTACAGCTATTCAAAAACATCGCGATCCGTTAAGTTTTTCACAGCCTAATCGAGGCACGGCCGCTAACGTGCCAGTATGGCGACGATATTCCGATCTACCGAGGACGATTCGCGAGTTTCTCCGCACGAACAGAATTCTCGCCACTCGCAAACCTGCCGAGAGATTCAGATCCTCCGCGACCTGTCGGACGCTGAGCTCGACGAGCTCGTCACATCGAGCAAGCTTTACCACGTCGAGCGGCATCACGTCGTGTATTGCGCCGGCGAGCGATTGAGCGAGCTCTATGTCGTTCAGCGCGGAAGCTTCAAGCTCATCCGCCACTCAGAGGAAGGCAAAGAGCTCATCGTCGCGCTCGTCGGAGCTGCGAAGTGCTTCGGTGCCTATGCGGAGCCGGCCGATTCGCCTACCTTGGCACAAGCTCTGGAACCATCGGCGTATCTCGCCATCCCTACGACGATCATCCGGCGCACGATCGCCGGGAATCCAAATTTCGCAGTTCGGCTGCTCGCGCAGGCGCTCGACCGGCACCGGGAGGCGGAAACAGCGGCGGCGCGGCTGGCCTTCGAGACTGTCCCTGTACGCCTCACGCACCTTCTGCTCGATAGTTCGGACCCGCGGTCCGGGGACATGTCGTTTCCTTTGAACCAGACCGAAATCGCAAATCTCATTGGAAGCAGCCGCGAAACCGTGTGCTCGATCTTGAACCAGTTTCGTCGTCGAGGATGGCTCGAGATCGAGCGTGGCCGTATCCGTGTGGTCGATCGAACGGGTCTCAGCTCGGTGCACTAAGGGCCCTAACGCCTACGTAGGCAAATCACCACGGGACGGTCTCGAGCTCGAGCAAAAATCACTAAAGGTTTCGCACTCGTCGGCCGATAACCCGGTGTGGAACGTCCGCTCACCATCCGCACCCGAACCTCGCAGCCCATGGCCGAGCTCGAGCACGAAGAGCTGATAGGACAGACCCGAACCGCCGAGCACGCCGAACGACATATCCTTTATGTCGACGATGACGCGTCCGCCCGGGAGGCCTTCGCCGACGCTGCAAGCTCCTTCGGCTACAGAGTGGACACTGCGGACAGTAGCGGGGACGCGATCACGATGGCCAGCCAGAGGCCCTACGAAGTGATCGCCGCCGATTTGCGCATGCCCGGCTTGAACGGGCTCGCGCTCATCCAGATTTTGCGAGCCAAGCGGCCCGACGCGAGCTACCTCATTGTCACGGGAGCGTCCCATCTCGAGCTTCCCGAGCAAGCCAGCGGCGAGCCATTAGTCGACGAAGTCGTTTCCAAGCCGTGGTCGCTCAGCGACCTCGCCAAAATTCTGAAACGCGCGGTGGATCGGTCGCGGAATCGACGCGCTGAAACTTCCCAAGAACGGAATCTTCCGATCCTAACGGTCGGAGAAAGCGGCGAAGACAGGACCTTCGTGAAACGGCTGGTTGCCGAGGCTTCGCCTGAGATCGCCACTCAGGAAGTCCGGAGCCTTGCTGAAGCGGTGGAGGCTTCGCAGCAGCAAGCCTTTCACTTGATCATCGTCAAGCTCGACACCGCGGATAGTAGTGCACTCGAGATGATTGCAGGCCTTCGGCGCGCGGCGCCCGAGCTTCCTCTCATTGCGATTGGTAACACCGACGACGATGACATCGAACAACGAGTGCTGGCGGCGGGTGCTTCGGACTACGTCATCGAAAAGAAGCTGGACGGCTACCATTTGCGACGTTGCCTGCGGTTGGCCTCCGAGCGCAAAGGCCTCGAAGATCGCGTCGCCTATTGGGCCGAACGGGATCCCGTGACGGGCCTGGCGAATCGCGCGGCGCTGGGCGATGAGCTTGCGCGCGCGATTACGCGTGCCCATCATCAAGACAGCCGGCTCGCTTTACTGCTGCTCGATCTCGATCGCTTCAAAACCGTCAACGAGTCGCTAGGGCACGACTTGGGCGACCGCCTGCTCCAAGTCGTGGCGGACCGCCTGCGGGAAAATCTCCGCGACGTCGACATCGCCGCTCGGCTCGGCGGCGACGAGTTCGCCATCGTGCTCGAAGGCCTTAGCAGCGAAAGGAGGCGGTCGCAACGTCGCAGCGTCTTCTCGAAGCCCTCACCCCGCCCGCACGCCTTCAGGGCTACGAAATTGCTTGCACCGGAAGCATCGGGGTCGCTATCTATCCCGATCACGGCGAGACCGGCGGTGAGCTCATGCAACATGCTGACCGCGCCATGTACCGGGCGAAACAGAATGGCCGCGACGGCTATCAACTCTATAGCGATAAGGACGGAGAATCCCGGTCCGGCGTTCTCGAGCGCCTCCAGTTCGAAAGCTCGATCCGGCACGCCCTCGAACGCAACCAATATGTCGTGTTCTTTCAGCCGCAGATGACGCTCGACCGCAAGCGGCTCGTGGGGATGGAAGCTCTCGTGCGGTGGCAACATCCCGAGCACGGGCTCGTACCACCGGGGCGCTTCATGCCTTTTCTGGAAAGCTCGGGCCTCATCAAGGCCGTGGGAGAGTGGGTGCTGCGGACAGCCTGCCGGCAAGTCAAGGAATGGCAGGACTACATGTTTCGCGACCTGCGCATCTCGGTAAATCTATCAGCTCGGCAGTTCGAAGGCTCCGACCTCGTCGCTTCGGTGGAGCGCGCGCTCGCCGAGTCTGGGCTTCCGTCCACACATCTCGAGCTCGAGATTACCGAAAGCTTGTTGATGGAGGATACCGAGCGCACACGCTCGACGCTTTTAGACCTCAAAGCCCTGGGTGTGCGCATCGCCATCGACGATTTCGGAACCGGGTATTCCTCTCTCGCCTACCTCACGACGTTTCCGCTCGACTGCCTCAAGATCGATCGCAGCTTCGTACACGACATCACGACCAACGAGGACAACCGCACGGTGGCGGACGCCATCATCGGTCTCGGCCACAGCCTGAGGCTCGATGTTATGGCGGAAGGAGTCGAGACCGAGGAGCAGCTGGAAATGTTGAAAGGCTGCGACGGTTTTCAAGGCTTCTTGGTCAGCCGACCCGAGCCCTCTAAGACCGCACGAGCTTTCCTCGAGCAATACCGCAACCCTAACTCGGCCCATCCCCAAACCAAGTAAGCGGGAACGCGCTCTCCGTCTTCATCCCCACATCCCCCTGCCTTTAACACCCCTCGAAGGCAAGGAGAGGTGGGGATAACAAACTCCAAATCGTGACGGAATGCGCGATTCTGACGGTTAGGCCCTAACCCGTCAGAAATGAGAATTTTGTTCACGTTTTGGAGCGAGAAAAATCTCACCGCCGAGACGCAGAGTACGCGGAGAAGAAAAGGTATCCCGTATTTTCCTCTGCGTCCTCTGCGCCTCTGCGGTTCAAAGGCTTTCAGGTTTACCTGGCTAGAGGTTAGTATCCCGAGCTCTTTCGAAACACCATACGATTGCCGCTCGGAAAATGGATGGTCATCGTTTCTTCGCCCACTTCGGCGCGACACGGTTCCTCTATCGCATCCTGCATTTCTTTGACGCTCATCCGAAGCGGTGATGCCGCGATCGGCCCGATTTCATCCCCGGCGGACAGGTGATAGAAATGCGTGAAGGTCAACTTGTCGCCCACGAGCGCATAGGTGCCACCTTCGCCGGAGCCTCTCCGCGGCTCACCGTTCTCATCCTCGACGAAAAAGAGCACGGTCCAGTCGCTCTCGGTAAAGAAAATCAAACCCGAGACGTGTAGCTCCGTCCCGTCTTCGAGAACATAGCGTTCAGGATGCCAGGCGCCGAGAATATCGGTCGCTCCTGCCTGACTTGCCTTCATCGATAGCAGCAGCACAGCCGCAGCCAAGAAAGTCGAGATGCGCATTGCTTCCTCCCGGCCACGATCCTTGCACCGGGGGCACCCTCTTGGCTAGTCCCCTGGAACAGAGGTTCGTTGCATAAAGCTTGAGGTCATTTCGTGGGCTGGCGAGGCGGGACGACGTGGTCATATCTAGATATATCTAGCCGCCTTCCGCAGCGAGCTTGTCGAGCGGAGGGCTAGGCCGAAGGCCGAACTGCAAACCATGCAGCAACGAAGCCAGCGCGCAAAAGGGCCCGAGATTTATGTAACGAACTTCTGTTCCAGGAGACTAGTCTGAACATGGTCAAAGCGATCAAAAAAATCGAGATGAAGTACTACGACGGTCAGAAACTCGACGCAAGGAATCGTTTGTAGTTTTACTTGCCGCGGGCTACGGGGTACGATCGGAATCTCTTCGTGCCTAGAATGAAACGACTAGCCGCCATCTTGCTCCTTCTCGGGCTTTGCGGTTGCTCGCTCAAAGCGCGCGCCGTCGACACGCTGGCGGAAGTTCTCGGCGAGGCGGAAAGCGTTTATTTGTCCGATGAGGATCCAGAGCTCATCGCCGCGGCGCTTCCATTCAACCTCAAAACACTCGAGACGCTGCTCGTGTCCAGCCCGGAGCATGCCGGGCTCCTTCTTGCGGCGACAAAATCGTTCATTCTCTACGCTTATAGCTTTGTCGAGCCAGAAGGGCGCAGCTACGAATATACGGAGTTCGATCGCGCCGAGGCCGTGCGCCATCGTGCTGCGAGGCTCTATCGCCGCGCTTACGACTACGGCATCCGAGGGCTATCCTTGGATCATCCGGGGATCGAGGATCGTCTCCGGAAAGATCCGGACCGAACGGTGGCTGAGCTCGACCTCCCCGACGTTCCGCTCGTGGTTTGGACCGCGGCGGCTCTCGGCGGGGCGATCAGCGCCAGCAAGGACGATCCGGAGTTCACCGCCGATATCGCCGTTGTCGGCTCGCTCCTCAGCCGCGCCCTCGCGCTCGAACCGGACTACGACTACGGCACGATCTACGAGTTTCTCTTCGTCTATGAAACGAGCCGTGTCGGCGGCTCGATCGAGACGGCCCGGGAGTATTATGAGCGCGCGCTCGTTCTCGGACCGGCCAAGTTACCTTCGTTGTGGCTGAGCTGGGCAGAGAACGTCTCCGTGACCGAGCAGAATCGGGCGGAGTTCATGGAGCTGGCCGACAAGGTTCTGGCCTTCGATGTCGAGCTTTACCCAAAGAATCGGCTCCTCAATGTGCTTGCCAAACGACGCGCCTCATGGTTGATACAAAATGTCGACGAGTTCTTCCTGGACAGCTCTGACAGTGCTACCTGATATGAAACGTATTTGGATGGCCGCAGCGATGGCCACACTCCTCTCGACTGCCCTCCCTGCCGAGTCGCGGGTCACGATTCGGCTCGGCACGGTCGCCCCTAAAGGCTCGTCTTGGGAGCTCATTCTGCGCCGCATGGGCGCAGATTGGGGTAAGGCAACCGAGGGCGAGGTCCGCCTACGCATTTACGCGGGCGGCACCGTAGGCGACGAGGGCGAGATGATCCGCAAGATGCGGATCGGACAGCTGCAGGCCGCAGCGATCTCGAATTCCGGGCTCGCAGAGATCGACCCCAGGGCCTATGCCCTCATGATGCCGATGATGTTCGACTCCTACGAGGAGTGGAACCATGTGCGCCAGGAGATCAACCCGATCCTCGAAGCGAACTTGACAGCCAAAGGCTTCGTCGTGCTCACGTGGACGGATTTGGGCTGGATCTATTTCTTCACGAAACAAGCGATGCGAACCCCGGCCGATCTTGCGGGCATGAAGCTCGCAGCCTCGCATACCGAGACCAAGACGATCGATATCTTCAAATGGGCCGGCTTCAACCCCGTGCCGATATCGTTCGTGGACATGATGACCGGCTTTCAAACAGGTCTCATCGACTCGACCTACGCGCCCGTAATCCTCGCGGAAGGCTCGCAGTTCTACCGCCAGGTCTCGAACATGACCGACATGAAGTGGGCGCCGCTCCAGGGAGCGGTCGTGATGCACGAGAAAGGTTGGAACCAGCTGAGCGCGGAGCAACAAGAAAAAATGTTGCGCATCACGCGAAAGGCGGGCGCAGAGCTGCGAACATCGAACCGCGAGCAGGAGCAACGATCGCTCGATGCCATGACCAAGCGCGGGCTCACGATTGTCGAGGTCTCGAACGAAATCCGTGCCGAGTGGCGCGCAGTCGCCGAGAAAGCCTATCCTCGCATGCGCGAGAGCCTCGTAACACCCGAGATCTTCGATCGCGTGGAGAAGCTACGGGACGCTTTCCGCGCCCGTTGAGGGTTCGTGAAGCGCTCTTTCTACAGCCTGGAAAACGGCCTGGCCGTCCTCGCGCTGTTTACGATGGCGCTTCTCCCCTTGCTCGAAGCCGTCGTCCGCACGTTTTACCCTAGCGGCATCTCCGGCTCGACGATCTGGGTCCAACACCTGGCGCTCTGGGTCGGGTTTTTCGGCGCAGCCATCGCGGCGCGGCGCGGCGAGCTTCTTTCGTTGACGGCGGGAGCACAGCTCGCGAGCTCTCGACAATCGAAGTCGATCGACCTCGTCGTGGGCGGCATCAGCTTCGCCGTGTGCGTCGTGCTCGTCCATGGGAGCCTCGAGCTCGTGAGCGTCGAGCGCGAAGGCGGCCGCGCCCTCGCCTACGGGTTTCCCGTATGGGTCGCGCAAGCCGTCATGCCCATCGGCTTCGCTCTCATCGGCTGGAGGCTCTTGTACCGCGCCGCATCAACGTGGCGCGCACGGGCGCTAGCCGCGAGCTTTGCGCTCGTTCCCCTCTTGCTCTACCGCTTCGAGGCACTCCAAGAAACCGGCATCTACCTACCCCTCATCCTCATCTTGCTGAGCGCAACGGCGCTCGGAGCGCCTATCTTCGTCGGCATCGGAGGCGTTGCGGCGGTGCTCCTGTGGCACGATCTCTTCCCCGTCGCAGCGATACCCACCGAGACCTACAACCTCGCGATCAAGCCGATCCTTCCGACCATCCCGCTTTTCACCCTCGCAGGCTTTATCTTGGCCGAAGGCGGAACACCGCGGAGGCTCGTCGAGCTTTTCCGCGCGCTCGTGGGTTGGCTTCCGGGCGGTATCGCCATCGTCGCCATCGTGGTGTGCGCATTTTTCACGAGCTTCACGGGAGGCAGCGGCGTCACCATCCTCGCGATGGGCGGGCTCTTGTTCCCGATGCTCATCGAACGAAAGTACACGCCGAAATTCACGACCGGGCTTCTGACGTCAGCAGGATCGCTCGGACTGCTCTTCCCGCCGTCGCTTGCAGTCATTCTTTATGGGCTCGTGGCCGGCGTCGAGCTCCGACGTCTCTTCGTGAGCGGGTTCATCCCGGCAATCCTCGAGATCGGACTCGTCGCAGCCTTCGCACTCTACGCGGTAAAGGATGTGGGTATCGAGCGCGTGCCCTTCGATGTTCGTCGAAGTCTCACAGCTATCTGGAAGGCCAAGTGGGAAATCGCTATCCCGGTCGTCGTGCTCGGGAGCATCCTCGGCGGATTCGCCACCCTCGTCGAGGCCGCTGCGGTCACCGTTCTCTACGCTTTCCTCCTCGAATTCGTCGTCCATCGCGACTTGAAAATCACAAAAGATCTGTTGCGCGTTGGAGCGGACGCGGCAACTTTGATTGGAGGCGTGCTCATCATCCTCGGGGTTGCCCTCGGCTTGACCAACTATCTCATCTTCGCCGAGATCCCCCAGCTCGCGGTCGACTGGGTACAGACGTTCGTGAGCTCTCCGCTCTTCTTCTTGCTTCTGCTGAATGTGTTCTTGTTGATCGTCGGCTGTCTGATGGACATTTATTCGGCGATCGTCGTCGTGGTGCCGCTCATAACACCTCTCGGCGTCGTCTTCGGCATCGACCCTTTCCACCTCGGAATCATCTTTCTCACGAACATGGAGCTCGGCTACCTGACGCCGCCGGTGGGGATGAATCTCTTTCTCGCGTCCTACCGGTTCAAGCAGCCCTTGCCCGCCGTCTACCGGGCAGCGCTTCCGTTTTTCGCCATCCGCGCCGTCGCGGTCGTGCTCGTAACCTACCTCCCGTGGCTCACGCAATTTCTCCCGGCACTTCTATTCGAATGAGGCAACCCCGCCGGGCCCTCATGCGTCTAACCTTGTTCGAGAGTGGGACCGGCCCCGTCCCAAAAACGCACAAGAGTCGTGAGGCCCAAGGGCGCACCACACCCACATCCTCCACTCATTAAGGGACTTACAAGACACTCAGTTTTATGGAACAAATGGCACGTGGTTTGCGCATATAAGACCAGGTAGGAGGAGTGGTTTGGACGTCAAACGTGAAGGGTTTGCCCGAAAAAAGCGCATCCGCATGGTGGTGATCGCGGGCTCCGTGCTCGCCGGCATCGCCGCCATCAGCTTTGGATTGTCCCGGCTCGAGCCCGCCGCCCCGTCCGTCAACCGCGCGACGGTGTGGATGGACAGCGTGGAGCGAGGCGAGATGATCCGCCAGGTACGCGGTCCGGGAACGCTCGAAGTACTTCCCGAAGCCATCCGCTGGGTCGCGGCCCGCACCCGTGGCCGGGTCGAGCGGCGCGTTCTTTTGCCCGGCGTCGAGGTCGAGCCCTCGACCATCATTCTCGAGCTCTCGAATCCCGAGCTCGATCAAGAGCTTCGAGATGCCGAGTTTCAACTTCAGGCCCAGGAAGCCGAGATGGCCAATCTGCAGGTCACCGTCGAGAGCCAGTTGCTGAGCCAAAAATCAATGGCCGCGACCGTCGCTTCCGAGTTCAACCAAGCGAAGCTCCAGGCGGAGGCGGACGAGCGACTCTTCGCCGAAAAGCTCATCGGAGATTTGATCCTCAAGCGCTCCAGAGTCCGCGCCGAGGAGCTCGCCTTACGGAACGACTTGGATCAGCAGCGGCTCGAGATCGCCTCCGCCTCTATGGAAGCGCAGCTCGCCGCCAAACGCGCCACGGTCGAACAGTTCAAAGCACTGTACGCGCTTCGTCGCAGCCAGAAATCCGCGTTAACCGTCCGTGCCGGTATTCATGGCGTGTTGCAGGAAGTACCGGTGGAGGTTGGCCAGGAGGTCACGCCTGGGCAGAACCTGGCACGCGTGGCGCAGCCCGACCAGCTCAAAGCGCAGCTCCGGATCGCCGAAACGCAGGCAAAAGACATCGAAGTCGGCCAAAAGGCCATCATCGACACGCGCAACGGCATCATCGAAGGCAAGGTCATCCGGATACGACCCCGCCGTGCAAGAAGGCACGGTCACCGTCGACGTCGCACTCCTAGGAGCGCTTCCCAAAGGCGCCCGGCCGGACTTGAGCGTCGACGGCACGATCGAGCTCGAGCGCTTGCACGATGTGCTCTATGTCGGCCGGCCCGCTTATGGACAGGCCGGAAGCACGATTGGGCTGTTCAAGCTTCTCGAAGACGGCGAGACGGCAGTGCGGGCGCAAGTCCGGCTCGGCCGCAGCTCCGTGAACACCATCGAGGTCATCCAAGGTTTGAACGAAGGCGACCAGGTCATCTTGTCCGATACGTCGGCCTGGGACGCCTACGATCGCATTCGACTTTACTAGTTTCCATTAATCCAAAGAATAGAGGAAGGGGCTACATTCCAATGGCTGAAGACACTGCACTCATCCATCTCGAAGGCGTCACGAAAGTTTTCTACACCGACGAGGTGGAGACACACGCTCTCGCGGGCATCCATCTCGACCTAAAGAAGGGCGAGTACGTGTCCATCTCCGGTCCGTCCGGCTGCGGCAAATCGACCCTATTGTCGATCCTCGGCCTTCTCGATACGCCCACGGGCGGAACTTATATCTTGAACGATACGTCGGTCGACAACCTCAACTTGTCGCAGCGCGCTCGGATCCGGAACCGTGAAGTGGGTTTCATCTTTCAGGCGTTCAACTTGATTGGCGACCTCACCGTTTACGAGAACGTCGAGCTTCCTTTGACTTATCGGGGTATGCCTACGGCCGAGCGCAAGACGCGCGTGAACGACGCGCTCGAGAAAGTCGGCATGGCGCATCGCATGAAGCATTTCCCGTCCCAACTCTCCGGTGGCCAACAACAGCGCGTCGCCGTCGCCCGAGCCGTGGTCGGCGAGCCTTCCATCCTTCTCGCGGATGAGCCCACGGGTAACTTGGATTCGACGAACGGCGAGGCGGTGATGGATCTCATGCGCGAGCTCCATGAAGGCGGCGCGACCATCTGCATGGTGACGCATGACCCGCGCTACGCCGAATACGCGGAGCGGAACATCTCGCTTTTCGACGGACGCATCGTCGAGGAAAAAGTCGAGGCATGAGGTTCCGCAATCCGGGTTGCGGCTACCTGGTTGCACTTTGCCGTCGCTTGGAAGCAGATAGCCGGTAGCGACCCGAGATACGGAAAAAGCATGAATTTCCTTCAAGATCTGCGGTTTAGCGTCCGAACCCTCGTCAAGAGCCCGGCCTTCGCCCTGGTGGCGGTGGCCTCGCTCGCGCTGGGGATTGGCGCGAACACGACTATCTTCTCGCTCGTCAACGCGATGTTTCTCAATCCCCTCCCTGTCGAAAATTCCAATGAGCTCGTGGCCGTCTTCACGGTGGACGAAACGAACCCAGCGCTGGGTTTGACGCAGCTCTCATACCCCAACTACGAGGATTTTCGCGACCAAAACGAAGTCTTCGACGGAACCATCGCGTGGGGTTTCCCGTTCCCGGCGAGCATGCTCGAAGGCGAAGAGCCGGAGCAAGTCTTTACCGAGACAGTGACGGGAAACTATTTCGAGGTGCTCGGCGTCGAGCCGGAGCTCGGACGGTTCATCCTTCCGGAGGAGGATCGCGCAGAAGGTGCCAACCCGGTCGCTGTAGTGAGCTACAAGCTTTTGACGCGTCGCTTCGGTCAGGACGCCAAAGTTCTCGGCCGCAGGCTCATCCTCAACGGTACGAGCTTCGACGTGATCGGCGTTGCCCCGCAAGGCTTTCAAGGTGTGAACGCGCTTTTCAGCCCCGACCTGTGGGTACCGATGATGATGTACCGCCAGGTGCTTCCGGAGCAGTTCCACCGGTGGTTCGAAGATCGGCGCGCGCTTTTCATCAACATGGGGGGGCGTCTTCGAGCCGGCATCTCGACGGAGGAAGCGTCCGCACATTTGAAGACCTTGGCGAGCGCCCTCGAGCAGGAATATCCTGAGCCGAATAAAGGCCGCACCGTCGAGCTTCGGCCGTTGGCCGAAGCCATGATTTTTCCGCAAGTGCGCGGTGCTCTGACCATGGGAAGCGCCGTTCTCATGATCGTGGTCGGCCTCGTGCTTCTCATCGCCTGCTTCAACGTGGCGAACTTGATGATGGCGAAAGCCACCGGGCGCCGCAAAGAAATCGCCGTGCGCCTGTCTCTCGGCGCTGGACGGGTGCGGCTCATCCGTCAGCTCTTGACCGAAAGCATCTTGTTGTCGATCATCGGTGGCATCGCGGGTTTGGTGGTAGCCGTGTGGGGCATGGATCTCATCTGGTCGATGCGGCCATCGTTCATCGGTCAGAATATGTTCGAGCCTGTCATCGACGCTCGAGTCCTCGTGTTCACACTCCTGGTGTCCGTGGTTACCGGCGCCATCTTCGGCCTGCTCCCCGCAATCCAGAGCTCGCGCCCACGCGTCGTGGACGCGCTCAAAGAGGAATCGCGCGCCGGCGGGCGCTCACGCGGCGCATCCTTCGTCCGCAACACTCTCGTCGTCGTTCAAGTCATGCTCTCCATCGTCGTGCTCGTCGCGGCGGGGCTCTTCTTGCGCAGTCTCTCGAGCGCGCACGATATCGATCCCGGTTTCGAGACCGAAAAGCTCGCGGTCGTCACCGTGAATCCGGGACAAGCCGGCTACGATCAACCTCGAGCCGAACAGTTCTACGATCGCATCGTCGAACGCTTGCGGACAGAGCCCATGGTGCGCTCCGCTGCCTGGGCCACCAATGCCCCGCTCTTCGGCGGATTTCAGCGCACCGTTTATCTCGAAGGCCAGCCGCGCGACGACGGTGCCCGCATTTTCGTCACCGTGAACAACATCGAGGACGGGTATTTCGAGACCATCGGCACCCCTTTTCGAAGAGGCCGTGATTTCACGGCGGCCGACCGCGACGACTCCGTTCCCGTGGCGATCATCAACGAGGCCATGGTCGAGCAGTTCTTTCCGGAGACTGATCCAATCGGGAAACGCTTTCAGTTTTACGGAGACGATTTCTTCCGCGAGATCGTCGGGGTTGTCACGACCGCGAAATACGTCACGCTCGGTGAAGATCCCCGAGCTGTAATCTTCAGCCCGCGGCGACAGACCTATGCGGACGCGATGGTACTGCACGTCCGGACCAACGGAAATGCTGCCGACGCGCTCGCTAACGCGCAGCGGATCCTTCGGGAGGCGGATCCCACCGTGCCCGTTCAATTCGCCTGGACGATCGCGGAGCTCATGGATCAATCGCTCTGGGCCCCCAAGATGGCCGGGGTGCTCCTCGGTGTGCTCGGTATCTTAGCCCTCGCACTCGCGTCGATCGGGCTCTACGGCGTCATGGCGTTCATGGTCAGTCAACGCAACCGCGAGATCGGGCTGCGGATGGCCCTCGGGGCGGCTCAAAGCGACGTGGTGTCGATGGTTTTGAAGCATGCCATGATCCTGGTGGGCATCGGGACGTTCCTCGGTCTCGCGGCGGCGTTCGCGGTCTCGAACCTCGTCGCGTCCATCCTGTTCGGAAGCGCTCGCGACCCGCTGACGTTCGTGGGCGTGGCGGTCATGCTCGCCGTGGTGGCGTTTCTGGCCACACTGGTACCGGCGCTCAAGGCGAGCCGGGTCGATCCGCTCATCGCGCTGCGCTACGAATAGGTTCAATTTCCCGCGAGTGCCCCTCGGATGTGCTCGACGAGGTCGGTTGGAATGTCGGCCTCGTCCCCCGCGTCGTAGTAATACTCGTCAGCCCAGATCCGCGGCCGCTCTCCCGGCTTGACGACATAAACTTGCAGCCGAAGACGGCCTTGCTCGCGCTCCACGCTCCCCGCGAGCGCGTAATCCGCGCCGAGCGCTTTCGCGATGGCCTCGATGCCGTCTTGAAGCCCCTTGTGCTGTAGCGCGGTCTCGCGAGGCACCAACTCGTATTCTTCGAGAGATGCAAGCACCCGCGTGAGCGCCACCGTGACGTTGGCCGCGATGAGCTCGATCTCGTCGCCGCCGTCCAGATTCTCGAAGGGCAAAACCACGAGCTTCGGTTTCAAAGTCGGCGTCTGGGGTTTGAGCCGCACGATGGGCTTGCCGAAATACGCCAACGTCGCCAAGACCGCCCCGAATAGAAGCAGCCCCAGTACGACTTTCTTGCCGGATACATCCATAGGTTGACCGAATCGAGCGAAGCGGTATCATACTTGGTCATGAAGTCACTTGTTTTGGTTAAATACGTTCCAGACAGCAACTCGGTTTTTCGCATCAGGAGCGACGGCAACTGGGTCGATGAAAGCAGCCTTTCTTTCAACGTCAACGAGTTCGACCGCTATGCGCTCGAAGAGCTGCTCGCGCTCAAGGATGCCGGCATCGTCGAGGAAGTCATCGCCCTGACCGTCGGCCCCGCGGCCGCGAGCTCTGCGCTCAGGACCTGCCTCGCTACCGGGGCCGATCGCGCCATTCACGTAAAGGACGAAGCTCTCACGGGCGCGGATCCGCTCTCGCTTGCTAGGGTCATTCACGCCGCCATCAAGGACGAAGAGCTCTCCTTGATCCTCGCCGGCCTCCAGGCAGATGACGACAATTACACCCAAGTGGGTGGGCTCGTCGCCGGTCTTTTGGACTGGCCATGCGCGAGCGCTGCGATGAGCTTGAGCGCCGACGGCGACACCCTTCGCGTCGAGCGCGAGCTCGAGAACAACGAGCTCCAAGTCGTCGATCTGACCCTTCCAGCCGTGGTAACGGTCCAAACAGGTATCAACAAACCCCGCTATGCCAGCCTCAAAGGCATCATGGCGGCGAAGAAAAAGCCGGTCGCGACGATTGGGCTTTCCGACATCGGGCTCGACGCCGCGGAGGTCGGTGGCGACGCCGCCAAGCTCCGCACCGTCCGTCTCTCGCAGCCGCCCAAGGGCAAAGGGGCGGAGATCTTGTCCGGGAGCGCGGACGAAATTGCCGCTGCGCTCGTCAACCGCATTCGCGAGAACACCGGAGTAATCTGACACATGGCGACGACCATTCTCATCCTCGCCGAGCATGACGGCTCGGCGCTCAAAGACATATCCTTCGAGCTTCTCGGGATGGCGGATCGCGTGGCCGAAGGCGCGAACGTGAAGGCGCTTCTCCTCGGAAACGGTGTGGACGGGCTCGCCTCGGAGCTTGCGGCTCGGGGCGCGTCCGAAGTCTTGTACGTCGAAGGCAGCGCACTCGCGGAGTACACGAGTGACGGTTATCGCAAAGCCATCGAAGCCGTGTTGAGTGAGGAGAGCCCTCATCTCTTTCTCATCGGCAATACGCCCAATGGCTGGGACGTCGCTCCTCTCGTCTCGGCGCGGCTTGGCGTTCCGCTCGCAACAGGTTGCTCAGCGGTGACGCTCGAGAATGGTAGTGCCCTTTTCAATCGCAAAGCGTTCAATGGCAAGTTCGTCCACGAGGTGGCGGTCGCCGATGCCCGCCCGCTCTTCGCGACTATCGAAAAAGGGGCTTCCGCGGTCTTCGAAGGCGAGACGTCGGGCACGGTGCGCAAGATCGAAAGCCCGGTACAAGAGAGCGACCTCCGCTCGCGCTTCGTGGAAACCAAGAAAGGCGCCTCGAGTGGGCTCGATTTGACCCAGGCCAACGTCATCGTCTCCGGCGGGCGGGGCGTCGGTGACCCCGAGAAGTTCGACGTGATTCGAGAGCTCGCAGAGGCGCTTTCAGGCCAAGTCGGGGCCTCGCGCGCCGTGACCGACGCGGGTTGGCTTCCGCACGAGCATCAGATTGGCAGCAGCGGTGTGACCGTGAGTCCAAAGCTGTACGTCGCTTGTGGGATCTCGGGCGCCATCCAGCACGTGGTGGGGATGAAGGGCTCGGGCTACATCGTGGCCATCAACAAAGACGCCGACGCGCCGATTTTCGGGATTGCGGATGTCGGCGTTGTCGGGGATCTCTTCGAGATCGTCCCGGCCCTCACGAAGGCCCTGAAGGCCTAGGCAGATGAACGGGTGAAGGGCAAGAGCGTTTTCTTTTTCTTGCCTTTCGTCACAGGCTCGCCGTTTTCCGTCTTTCGTTCTGGAATCCGGATGTCCGGGTCGACGGCGCGAACTTGCTCGAACGTCCGCTCGGCGCGCTCGTGCAGACCCTCCTGGTCATAGAGCTGTCCTAACGAGATGAGGTAACGCGGCTCCCACGGCTCGAGCTTGATCGCGATCTTCAGATTGGCCTCCGCGTCTTTGCGCCACCTGGGGTTTTCAGCAAGAGCCTGCCCAAGAAGGTGGTAGCGCGCGGGAACAGGCTCGTCATCGAGCCCGATCGACGAGTCAAGCCCATTCTTAGTTGAAACTCTCCACGGCTCATAAATTAGGCGGCCTTCTTCTTCGACACCGTTGATGTCTTCGTCTCGACCTTCAGTTCCCGCTTGAGAGCTTCGCGAAGCTTCGGAAGATGGCGGTAGCCGATCACCCTCCTCAAGCGGGGTTCGATGTCCACGAGGGCTGTCGCCAGCCACCGCTGGCGTTGGCTGGAGTTCTTCCAGTGGTCGACCTTCGCGCAGCGTTCCTCGACGAGAGCATTGACGGATTCAAGGCAGTTCGTCGTCTTGAACGAACGGCCCAGCGCCCCGTACACGCCGAGACGATGCAATGTGAGCGTCTCCTCGATTCCTTCCTCCAAGCTCCCAGCTGCGGATTGGTTCCGCTCCTCCAATTCATCGTGCAGTTGATCGAGGGCCGCGAGGGCCTCTTTATATTCCGGCCTGTTGTAGGCCGACTGCAACCGCTTGCGCAACGACGCCTGCTCGCCCTTGGACAGATAGCTCACGACGTTTTCACGTTTGTGCCACTGGCACCGTTGTATCAGGACCCGCTTTCGGAACGCCTTCTTTACGGCCGCTTTCAGACCCTTGCCGCCATCGATGATCACCAGTAGACCCTGGGAGCTGTCGAGTCCCCGCGCGAGCAGTGAACGCAGGAACGGCGTCAACACCTTCTCGTTCTCCGTGTCCGTCTCCACGAAGCCCAAAAAGCGTTTTTTCCCGGAAAGTGTGATGCCCAGCGCGATGACCATCATTGCGTCGGCGAATGATTTCCCGTCCAGGAACAGCGCCACCACATCTTCGCCGGACAGATCCCGTTCCTGCATCTCCCGAAGTTTCGCTGCGCTCGCTTGTACGAAACCTCGGGACACCGTCGAGCTCGACAGCCCGATAGCGCCCGGTATCGCTTCCGCTGCAGCCTCGTAGTTGCGACACGAGATTCCGTAGAGCACTCGTTTCAGCAGCAGATCATTCACCTCTCCGCCGTCGTTCAGTGCTTCGTAGGAGCGAAGCGGTATCTCTACTCCCTCTTGGCTCCGAACCCGTGGCACACGGATCGGTACCCGCTGGCCGGCAAGCCCTACCGTGCCAGGGTTGGTTCCGTGGCGGCGGCCACGCTCCAGTTCGTCCTTACGAGCGTATCGCTCTCCCGCCAACTCCTTCACTTCGTCGTCGAGCAGCTCGTGAACGTGCATTAACCCAAGCGGGATTAACGAACGGATCATCTCTATTTTGACGTCCACCTCGAGCTCCCCGTACTCCTCGCGCGCCATTACCTCGGGCTTACCCAAACGACGTGACTTCTTGTGTTTCTTGGCTGTACGTAGCAGACTTCCCATCTCGGCTCCTTTCTCTTGCGGCTTGATGTTGTTTTTGCCAACGTCATCAAACCACGGGGTTGGGAGCCGTTTCAATTTCCAACTAAGAATGGCACACTCTCCGATCGACTGGCGGCAGAGCTCGATCGTTTTCCAAAAATCCGCCTCCCGAAACGCGCGCTTCGCTTGGTTGAACAGGCTTGCCGCCATTTCCGAATCTTTCGGTCGCTCCCACCCCGAAGTCTCGATGTTCTCCGAGGCAACGGTTTCCCTTTTTTCCTTGCCTTCCTCGTGTTGATTCTCTTGCTCATCGAGCTGACCGTTGACGTTGGCCGAGGTCTGCGATGAGAGCGTCAGATAAGCTTCTTTGACACGTGTTCTCACGAAAGAGAGCTTCTCTTGAAAAGACTCATCGGCGATGTGCTCCCACTGTTCCAGGTCGAAACGGTGAAAGAGCTTGCCATACGCAACCTCTACGGCTTCGGAGCCCTCGTCACGCGGCAAGCCGAGGACTTGCCAGTGGTTCTGATACTGCATGTTGTTGTAGATGCCGATGATGTCCTTCTCGAAAGGATCCGAGCCTGAGCTCTTGCCGGGTCGCGGTCCGGCGACCGTCTTTGCTTCCTGTGGTTGTTTGCGCTCGGTGAGGGCCACGACGCCGGCCTCATGGAGCGCGATCAAAATGCGGATCGTCTGCTCTTCTTCGAGTGGTGACGCCGCGACAATGTCGCGCACGGCGTTAGCACCGTCGACGAGGTCCAACACCATCGCCTCACTCGTCGAAAGCTCCATCCCGGAGGCGAGAGCTAGCAGCCCGTTGAAAAAGTCGTATCCGGCCGCGATATTTCTCTGAAGACTCATTCGATGACGATGTAAAATTGCATCGCATGTCGATGAAGAAGAAAAAGAAAAGTTGCCAAGAGACTTTATGGATTCCACACGATGCGGTTGCGTCGAGTCCTGGTCATCCTTTTTATGAGGAACTCGAGCGGGTACTTCGAGAGGAAGAGTTTGACTCGTTTGTGGAGTCGAAATGCTCGCCGTATTACGCGAAGAAGCAAGGTCGGCCGAGCATACCGCCGGGTGTGTATTTTCGAATGCTGTTGATCAGCTACTTTGAGCGCATCGATTCAGAGCGCGGGATCTGCTGGCGGTGTTCGGACTCACTGTCTTTGCGCCAGTTTCTTGGCCTTGGAATGGAAGAGCGAACGCCGGACCATTCGTCGCTGTCTCGGATACGGAATCGACTTCCGCTGGAAGTTCACGAATCTGTATTTGGATGGGTGCTAGAAGTTCTAGCGTCGAGAGGGATGATAGATGGCAAGACACTGGGTGTGGACGCGACGACGCTGGAAGCGAATGCGGCGCTTCGGTCAATCGTTCGTCGAGACACGGGGGAAAGCTACGAATCGTATTTGAAGGAGCTTGCGCGCAAGAGTGGTATCGAAGAGCCGAGCCGAGCGGACATTGCAAAGTTGGACAAGAAGCGGCCAAAGAAAGGGTCGAACAAGGAGTGGGTGAATCCGAACGAGCCGGATGCGGAGATCATGAAAATGAAGAGCGGGGGCACGGATATGGCGCACAAAGCCGAGCATGCTGTGGACATGAGCGGGGAAGGTGCGGTAATTGCCGTGACGCTTCACGGAGGCGCGAAGGGTGACACAAAGAGCCTACCGGATACGCTGGAAAAAGCGCAGTCAAATCTGCAAGAGCTCGCGAACAACGCGGAATGTTGTGAACGAATACATGAAGACGCGGGTCGCGAAGTGGTCGGGGACAAGGGCTATCACGGCAACGACATCCTGGTTGAGCTGGTCGAACAAGAATACCGGAGCTACATTTCGGAGCCAGAGCGAGGTGGCCGCAAATGGAAGGACAAACAGGCCGAGCAAGCCGCCACCTACGCGAACCGACGTCGCATTCGCGGGACTCGAGGTAAGCGATTAATACGCCGTCGCGGCGAGTTACTCGAACGACCTTTCGCGCACTACCTCGAAGCGGGAGGCATGCGACGAACGCATTTGCGAAGACACGAAAATATACTCAAGCGCCTCCTCACGCACGTGGCCGGATTCAATCTCGGGATTCTGATGCGCAATCTCATCGGCAAGGCCACGCCGAAGGAATACGCGGAGCTCAACGCCAGTCTGATCGCTGCTTTATTGCGCTTCGTCTCGACCATAGGCGCACGTTTTGCCCCGCTGCAATCCATCGGGCGTCTCAACTTGGCTGTTCCGCCGAATCACATCTTCCTTGAACTTGCCCACCAAACTTTCTCCGTGAGCAGAATCTGGACTTTTTCACCGGGCTGCTAGAGCGCCATCGGTCTGGGCGAGCAGGTAGTCGTCGAGCAAGACTTCGTCGCGATAGACCTTTACGTCGGGAAGCTGACGCACGGCCGCCAGAAATATCGCGCCGATCGAGATCGGTGACAGCGTCGCCGCTTCGACTTCCATGATCTCCGAGAAGACGAGCCGCGTAGATGGGGATGTCAGAGCGGCACAAGCAATGTCGAGAATTTGCACGCGGACGTATGTTTCGATCTCGCCAGGTTTCAAGAAATTGAGCTCGACGAGAATCTCCCCTAGTCTGCGCCCGGTGTGGACGAAGCTGAGGGTCTTGTCACGCTCGGCCTCACTGATGCGCCCCTCGCGGACGAGGACGGAGCCGAGACGATCTTCAGCAAGGCTCGACCGCGCACCGACGAGATCCCCGTTCTCGAAGAAGACGAGACGCTTGGCTTCCGGGCTCTCACAAACGAGAGCCCCCTTTTTCGCGCCTTCGAACGCGCTGCGCATTTCGTGGGCGGCGATTGCGTTGAACGGGCTCAATAATAGATCTCCCCGACCCCCACGAATGCAATTAGCGGGCCAGCAAAGCAGACTCACCGGCGCGAATAACCGACTTGTTTTGTGTGAAATACGATCGCCGAGCGTGGGCGTAGCACAGCACACTGGGGCGAGAACCCCACACCTCACCCGTTCGTGGCGCGCCAGAGCGTCACGCGCTGCGGCGTGATCTTGATGACGGGGCGCTGGTCGATCCGGGAGCTCTGGTATTGCGGGTATCGGGCGCGGAGCTTTTGGATGACTTCCGCATGCTCTTTCGCGAAACGGCCTCGCGGAGACACCGTTTCCGCCACTCCGGTAACGAGAACGTAACAAAGGCCGGTCCAATCGGCCTCATAGTGATCGATGACGAGCGAAACGGCCGGGTTCTCTTCGATATTGCGGAGCCGTTTCAAGCGTCCCCAGGAAACGCTCTTTCGTTTCTCGTCGATTGGCGAGTAGAAATAGCCGTCGACGAGCGCGAAACAAACAGGCACGACGGATGGGCGACCGCGCGCATCGGCTGTTGCGAGGCGCGCCACGAGCTGTCGTTTCACGAAGGCGACCACTTCGGGCTCGATAGCGACAGGCATGGACTCGAGTGCCTATCATGGCTACGCGACGACGCGACGTCAACGAGAAGCCCGAGAGAAGCGCAAACGAAGCACTTCACTATCTGTGGCTACGCGTCCTTTTGGAGCCGTAGTACACTTGTTCGAGATGAGACGTTCTAGCTCCGGGGCCGCTTTGGCACTCGCGGTGTTCATCGGTTGTGGCGGCGGAGGGAGCCAGATGCCAACAGGACCTTCAGCAGTCTCCGCCGAAGTCGAGCTCGAGTACGAGGCGATCTCTTCGTCCACCGACGCACCGCCCGCTGAAGGTCTCGGGTGCTCCGGCGTCGCCCGCATCTATCCGAGCTGGTGGGGCTTCACCCACGCGACGATGATCCCAGCTGGGCCGGGAAGTTGGGCAGCGTTATTCGAGGATGTCCCCGTCGGCCAGCAATCGGTTCGCGTCGAGCCGCCCATAGGCTGCACTACCACCGGTGTCGCGGCGAACACCCTGCCGTTGAACGTTACGGAAAATGGTGCGTTCACGTTCACCGTCCACCCCGACGGCAGTGTCACCAACTAACACGACCGCGACCGTGTCGGTCGTGATCCCGACTTGCAATCGCGCCGAGCTGATCCTGCGCGCGCTCGCATCGGTACGCGCTCAGACACGGCCCCCCACTGAAATCCTCGTCGTGGATGACGGCTCGACCGACGCGACGTACGAGCGTGTAAGCGCCGCCTTTCCCGAGGTGACGATTCTAGAGCAGAAGAACAGAGGCGTCAGTGCGGCCCGCAATGCCGGTATCCAAAAAGCGCGCGGAACTTTCATTGCGCTCCTCGACTCCGACGACGAGTGGCTACCGCAAAAACTCGATCGTCAGCTACGCGCCATTGAGTACGACACCGACACGCTCCTGTGCCACACCGACGAGATTTGGATCCGTGACGGCCGCCGCGTCAACCCAATGAAAAAGCACCGGAAATATGGCGGGCGCATCTTCGAGCGCTGTCTCCCGCTTTGTGTGATCTCGCCTTCCTCGGTGCTTCTGCATCGAAGCTTGTTCGAGACGATCGGCCTGTTCGACGAAGACCTTCCGGTTTGCGAGGACTACGACCTGTGGCTGCGTGTGACGGCGCGCCATCCCGTCCTCTATCTCGACGAGCCCCTCATCGTGAAATATGGCGGCCACGCGGACCAGCTGTCGCACCAATATTGGGGTATGGACCGCTTTCGCATCACGGCGCTCCAAAAGATTCTTGCGGGCGGTGAGCTCGGCGAGCGTGACCGAAGCGCCGCGCAAGCCATGCTGGCGAGCAAGATCGCGATCTACGCGCACGGGGCGCGCAAGCGCGGTAAGCACGCCGAAGCCGATCGCTACGAGCAAGGGCGCGCGCCATGATCGCCTTCGTCACAGCGCTCGCATCGGAGGCGCGGCCGCTCATCGAGCACTATCGCATGGAGCCTCTCAAGGGCGCGTTTCGTCTCTTCGGGTCCGAAGGCTACAGGCTCGTCATTTCCGGGATCGGCAAAGTCGCGGCGGCAGCGGCGACGGGTTATTTGCACGCACGCTCCGGCGAAGCGCCCTGCGGCGTCTGGTTGAACGTCGGGATCGCCGGCCATCGCAGCCGCGCGCCCGGAGAGCTCTTTCGCGTCCACACGGTCCTGGACGACGCCACGAAGAGCTGCTACTACCCGACGCTCCTCGGCTTCAAAGAGCTCGGAAGCGCGGCGGTCACGACCGTCGACACGGTGGAGCTCGACTTTTCAGCAGACACGCTATACGACATGGAAGCCTCCGCGTTCTACGCTACCGCACTTCGCTTCTCTACTTCGGAGCTCGTCCAATGCCTCAAAGTCGTGAGCGATAATCGTGCAACGAGTGCCGGGGCCGCTGGCGGGCTTTCGAAGGAGCACGTCTCCGAGCTCGTGGCAACCCATCTGCCAATCATCGACCGATTCGCGGCGCACCTACAAGCACTCGCCGCGGAGCTCGAGCCGCTGCGGCGGGCGCCAGAGGCGCTCGAACGCTTCCAGAATCGATGGCGGTTCACGACGAGCGAGAAGCGTCAGCTCGCGAGGTTGCTGACCCGTTGTCTCACCCTCGGCGACCGGCCGCGCCCCGAAGATTACGACGCCGTCCCCAATGCGTCGACGGTATTACGCGAGCTCGATGGACGCGCCCGCTCTCTAGCTCTCGAAGTGCGTGGGTTCTGAGTGCCGCTGGATCTGATTGGAGCCTCCGCGGTCGTCATGGTGGGAGCAATCCTTCAAGGCTCGGTGGGTTTCGGTCTCGGCATGTTGGCGGCTCCGCTTCTCGTTTTGATCGATCCCAATCTCGTTCCGGCGCCACTGCTTCTCGCCGCCCTCGCGCTCACCCTTCTTGTCGCATTCAGCGAGCGCGGGTCGATTGATCTGAAAGGCGTCAGCTGGGCGCTCGTTGGGCGCATCCCCGGGACTTTGATCGGGGCCGCCACGTTGGCGGCAGCTTCGCCGGACGCCACGACCATCCTCGTCGGTATCATCGTCTTCGTAGCCATCGGCCTTATTGGTTCGGGGGTGAACCTTTCCCGAACGCCGCGCGTGCTCTTGGCCGCGGGCACGCTGTCCGGATTCATGGGGACGACGACGTCGATCGGGGGTCCTCCGCTAGTGGCGCTCTATCACAACGCACCCGGCGCCGAAATACGCGGGACGATGGCTAGTTTTTTCGTGGTCGGCCTCGTCGTGTCGCTGAGCGCGCTGGCCTTCGTTGGCCGCTTCGGGCTCGACGAGCTCTATGCCGGCGGCTTTCTTCTTCCCGGAGCCGTCGCCGGCTTCGCGATCTCGCGGCGAATCGCGCCGACCCTCGATCGCGGCTACACGCGGGTCGCAGTGCTCTCCGTTTCCGCGCTCGCGGGCCTTTCCGTCATCGTCCAGGTGCTGGTCGAGAATTCGTGACATCCGTGCCATCCATGATCCACACGCTCTATATCGAAGAGGCCATCCGCGCGCATCCGAGGGTGCGCGCTATCGTCGAGCGCTTTGCAAGAGCCACGATCGTGCCGATCACGCGTTACGGCGAAGTCTTCAACCGCAACCAACAAAGTTTCCGGCTTCAAAAAAAGAACCCAGCTCTGATCCTCGCCGAAAAGAAGAGCAACCAAGTTTTGTCTGCTCCCGAAGGCTACGGCATCGGAAGCGCTCGGAACTTTTATTTTTCGCACGTGCTCAACTGCCTCTACGACTGCCGCTATTGTTTTCTTCAAGGGATGTACCGCTCGGCGCATTACGTGCTCTTCGTCAACTATGAGGACTTTCAGGACCAAATCGTCAAAACGGTCGCGGCGCATCCCGGCGAAGACGTCTATTTTTTTTCCGGCTATGATGGTGACAGCCTCGCGCTCGAGAGCATCACCGGTTTCGTCGAAGCCTTCCTGCCCTTCATGACGCGGCACCCGCGCGCGGTTCTCGAGCTGCGCACCAAATCCGCGGCAGTGCGGGCGCTGCTCAACCATGAGCCCCTCGAAAATGTCGTCGTGGCTTTCAGTTTCACTCCCGACGCGGCTAGCGAAGCGCTCGAGCACGGCGTGCCGCCCATTGCAGTGCGTTTGAAGGCGATGGCCCGCCTCGCCGAAAGCGGCTTCCAACTCGGACTGCGTTTCGATCCGCTGCTCTACGCCAAAGACTACCGGGATCACTATCGTGGTCTTTTCCGAAAAGTGTTGGGCGCCATCAACGTGGACGTGCTCCATTCGGTGAGCTTTGGGCCGTTCCGGATGCCGCGCGCTTATTTCCAGCGCATGCGAAAGCTCTACCCCGAGGAGAAGCTCTTTTCAGGTCCGCTCGACGAGTCGGAGGTGGTGTCCTATCCGAGCGAGCTCGAGTCCGAGATGCGCGTGTTTTGCGAAGAGGAGCTGTCGCAGCTCGTGCCCGCGTCTATCCTCTTCCCGTGTCGCGTCTAAGGGCTGAGTGTCCGCCCCAGACAAGAAACTGTCCAAAAGCGTACAGATCCTTTACGGGCGCCACCCGTAGCTCAGCCCATAACTTATTTTGTTTCTGCGTTTTACCTAAACAACATCTATGGCATAGAAGTTGTATAGGTTCACGATAATCGTGAGAGAGCAACGGGGATCCTGGGCCGCCATCGCGCTGATTCTACTAGCCGTTGTGTCGACCCCAGCGCCGGCTCAAGTCGACCTCATATGCCCCGGGTGTGAAGCGTCTTCGGTTCTCCGTCTCTCCGAAGTCCTCGACCTCGTTTTCGGGACGCTTCTCCGGCAAGGCGTTGCGCTCTTGCTCGTGGGCTCGGCCGCCGTCGTCGCGCTCCCGTGGGCCATCGCCACGGCGGCCATCGCGGTCATCTACGTGCCCCGCTGGCTCAAGCCCTCGTCTTGACGGGCTAGTGCTCGAGAGGCTGTTACATTTTGAAGACGGGCTACCGTGTCGCTGCTCGCGAAGCGCGGTTCGAACAGGAGATCAAACGGAGCCGCTTCATCGGCATCGGTTGCCGGGTGAGCTCGCCGGAAGAAGCTGCCGCAGCTCTTGCAGAGCGGCGGCGCGAGTTCCCTGACGCGACGCATCATTGCTCGGCCTACCTGCTGGGAGATCCCCGCAACAGCTCGAACATGCGCGCGGACGACGACGGTGAGCCTGCAGGGACCGCGGGAAAGCCCATGTTGAACGTGTTGCAGCACAAGAACGTCGGCGACGTGCTCTTGGTGGTCGTTCGCTACTTCGGCGGGATCAAGCTCGGCGCCGGCGGGCTCGTACGCGCTTATAGCTCTACAGCAAGCGGTACGATGGATGCGCTCGAATGGATCGACGCGGTCGACGAGTGCTATGCCATGCTCGCGCTCGACTACCCGGACGAGCCGCCCATCCGGCGAGCGCTCGAGGAGCTCGGCGTGACCGTACTCGAGAGCCAATATGGGGAGCGTGTGGAGCTCTCCTTGCGCCTGCCCAAAGACCGGTGGGGGGAGATCTCGAAATCTCTGCTCGAGCGAACAAGTGGGCGTGCGAAACTCGTTGCGGTATAGTTAGGCGCTCCGCGCTACCGTTCTTAGACAGGAGACCACATGAAGAGCTACCTCCCCTTCATTTTTGCGCTCGGCACCGCTCTTTGCTGGGGCCTCTACGGCCCGACGCTCGGCAAGGCACGGCTCGCCGACGCCTCTCTCTCACCGTTCAAGCCCTATGTCGGGATCGGGGTCGCTTATCTCGTCATCGCCATTGTAGGCGGACTCATCGGGATGTGGTATAAGGGCGACAGCTTCGAGCCGACGGGGGCCGGTGGGCTCTGGGGACTCGCCGCCGGCACGCTCGGAGCTCTTGGAGCATTGAGTCTCACGTTGTGTATGTTCAGCGGCGGCGCGCGCATCCCGCATGCGGTGATGCCTGTCGTCTTCGGCGGAGCTGTGACCATCACGGCCCTTTATTCGATCTATTCGTCCGGGGGTAAGCTTCAGGCAAGCCCCTTTCTTTGGGTCGGCATCGTCGGCATGCTCGCTTCCGTTATCGTAATCACGATGAACACCCCTCATGCCTCGCCGAGTAGCGGAGCCCCTCAGCACGATCGAGCGGAAAGCGCTGAATCGAAACATTGAGCGAGCCGCGCCACCTCTACTGTTGGTTCGACACCGAATATACCCGTCTCGAGCTCGAGACCGCTCAGCTCCTCGAGGTAGCCCTCATCGTGACCGACACCGAGCTTCGTCCGATCCCACACAAACCCAAGAATATTCCGCAGGAGCTTCTGAGGCGCGACGGATTCACGGCCTGCTTGACGCTGCCGCCGGAAGAAGAGATCTCGGAACACGTGCTCGAGAATTATCAACCGCTTCTCGCGCGCTGCAAGAGCGAGGGTCTTCCGGTCTCCGAGATCGACCGCTTTCTTGCTCTCTACCTGGACCAATTTCCGGAGACGCGCAACGTAGACATCCGGTCCCGACCGGTCATCGCCGGCAACAGTATCTACGCCGACTACTTCTTGGCGCGAAAATTTCTACCCGAGTTCCTGTCCCACCTCAACTACCGGCATCTCGACGTCACCACACTGAAGATCGAATGGACGTTTCATAATCGTGGGCCGCGATTCGAAAAGATGGGCCACCCCGACAAGATCAAAAAATATTATCGAGGCCAAGACGATATCGTCGGCGACAAGCACGACGCTTACTTCGACGTACAGGCGTCGATGGCCGAGCTCGCCTATTACCGGTCACGGTTCAAACGCAATGAAGAATAACGGCTGATGAGTGACTCGTGAAATGAACCTCATCGACGAGCGCCACGAATCGTCGATACCCCTTCGCCCGATCCAAAAGGACGCGCTATCGAGCTGGCTCGAGACCCAACCTGCCGCAGTGAAGCGATGGGTCGAGAGCGTGGGGTTCGAAGCGAGCGCCGGACGGAGTCTCGCGATCCCGGACGAGCAAGGAAATATTCGCGAAGTGCTCGTGGGCGTTGGCGACAGCTTGTGGGACTGGTCGACGCTTCCAAACGAGCTGCCCGCACATGCCTACCACGTCGATGGCAAGCTCACGCAAGACGAGTCGAACCGCGCCGCTCTTGGTTGGGCGCTCGGCACCTACCGCTTCGATCGCATGCGCACGTCTAAAAATAAGTTAGCGAATGAACTAGCAGCCCGTTGAAAAAGTCGTATCCGGTCGATATTTCTCTGAAGACTCATTCGATGACGATGTAAAATTGCATCGCATGTCGATGAAGAAGAAAAAGAAAAGTCGCCAAGAGACTTTATGGATTCCACACGATGCGGTTGCGTCGAGTCCTGGTCATCCTTTTTATGAGGAACTCGAGCGGGTACTTCGAGAGGAAGAGTTTGACTCGTTTGTGGAGTCGAAATGCTCGCCGTATTACGCGAAGAAGCAAGGTCGGCCGAGCATACCGCCGGGTGTGTATTTTCGAATGCTGTTGATCGGCTACTTTGAGCGCATCGATTCAGAGCGCGGGATCTGCTGGCGGTGTTCGGACTCACTGTCTTTGCGCCAGTTTCTTGGCCTTGGAATGGAAGAGCGAACGCCGGACCATTCGTCGCTGTCTCGGATACGGAATCGACTTCCGCTGGAAGTTCACGAATCTGTATTTGGATGGGTGCTAGAAGTTCTAGCGTCGAGAGGGATGATAGATGGCAAGACACTGGGTGTGGACGCGACGACGCTGGAAGCGAATGCGGCGCTTCGGTCAATCGTTCGTCGAGACACGGGGGAAAGCTACGAATCGTATTTGAAGGAGCTTGCGCGCAAGAGTGGTATCGAAGAGCCGAGCCGAGCGGACATTGCAAAGTTGGACAAGAAGCGGCCAAAGAAAGGGTCGAACAAGGAGTGGGTGAATCCGAACGAGCCGGATGCGGAGATCATGAAAATGAAGAGCGGGGGCACGGATATGGCGCACAAAGCCGAGCATGCTGTGGACATGAGCGGGGAAGGTGCGGTAATTGCCGTGACGCTTCACGGAGGCGCGAAGGGTGACACAAAGAGCCTACCGGATACGCTGGAAAAAGCGCAGTCAAATCTGCAAGAGCTCGCGAACAACGCGGAATGTTGTGAACGAATACATGAAGACGCGGGTCGCGAAGTGGTCGGGGACAAGGGCTATCACGGCAACGACATCCTGGTTGAGCTGGTCGAACAAGAATACCGGAGCTACATTTCGGAGCCAGAGCGAGGTGGCCGCAAATGGAAGGACAAACAGGCCGAGCAAGCCGCCACCTACGCGAACCGACGTCGCATTCGCGGGACTCGAGGTAAGCGATTAATACGCCGTCGCGGCGAGTTACTCGAACGACCTTTCGCGCACTACCTCGAAGCGGGAGGCATGCGACGAACGCATTTGCGAAGACACGAAAATATACTCAAGCGCCTCCTCACGCACGTGGCCGGATTCAATCTCGGGATTCTGATGCGCAATCTCATCGGCAAGGCCACGCCGAAGGAATACGCGGAGCTCAACGCCAGTCTGATCGCTGCTTTATTGCGCTTCGTCTCGACCATAGGCGCACGTTTTGCCCCGCTGCAATCCATCGGGCGTCTCAACTTGGCCGTTCCGCCGAATCACATCTTCCTTGAACTTGCCCACCAAACTTTCTCCGTGAGCAGAATCTGGACTTTTTCACCGGGCTGCTAGGCGATAAAGAGCGCGGCGAGCTCGCATGGCCCGAGGGATGCGACCGATCCTACGTGGAATCCATGGCCCGTGCGACGTTTCTCGTGCGCGATCTCATCAACACACCCGCTTCCGACATGGGACCGGCCGACCTCGCCGAGTCCGCGAAAGCCGCGGCAGATGATGGTGGCGCAACGATTCGCATCCTCGTCGGCGAGGAGCTCCTCGAAAAAGGATTTCCCGCGATCCACGCCGTTGGTCGCGCCGCAGCGCCCGACCGTGCCCCGCGCCTCATCGATTTCACTTGGGGAGACGGCGGCAGTCCCAAAGTGACGCTCGTAGGCAAAGGCGTGTGCTTCGACAGCGGGGGACTCGATTTGAAGCCGGCCGCCAACATGAAGCTCATGAAAAAGGACATGGGCGGTGGCGCGCACGTCCTCGGGCTCGCGAGCATGATCATGGACGCAAAGCTTCCGGTGCGTTTGCGGGTGCTCATCCCTGCCGTCGAGAATAGCGTGAGCGGCAACGCCTTGCGACCGCTCGACGTCGTGCCCACCCGCAAAGGCATCAGCATCGAGATTGGCCATACGGATGCCGAAGGTCGCGTCATTCTTGCGGACGCCCTTTTCGAGGCATCGAGCGACGAGCCGGATTTGATCGTGGACTTCGCGACGCTGACGGGCGCCGCCCGAGTGGCCCTCGGCGCCGAGCTACCGGCGTTCTACACGAACGACGACAACGTAGCCAAAGCGCTCGACAAACACGGCACCGACCTGTCGGACCCACTCTGGCGCATGCCGCTATTCGAGCCTTATCGCAGGCTCATCGACGGCAAAGTCGCCGACATCACGAACTCCGCCGACACACCTCTCGGGGGCTCCATCACAGCGGCATTGTTTCTTCAAGAGTTCGTCGAGCCCGAGATCCCGTGGTTGCATATCGACCTGATGGCCTGGAACACGAGCTCGCGCCCAGGCCGTCCGGAGGGTGGTGAAGCGATGGGGATGCGCGCGGTCTACGCGCTCATCGCCGAGCGTTTCGCTTGAGAAAACGTTCCCGTCCGCACTTCGACGGGCGCTCCGTCCTCACGCACCGCAGTGACTTCTCCAATGTCGGTCAGGTTAGAGAGCTTGGCAAAAGCTTCACCGACCCGCTCGGCTGGCAGGCCGAACAAGAGCCCTCCCGAAGTCTGAGGGTCGAACAGAAGCTCGAGTCGCGGATCCTTCTGGGCGTCCGCCTGGATAATGATGCCCTTTTTGGCCTTCTCGTTCTCCGGATGGAAGGTGCTGCGCAACCCCTGGGCCAAGAGCTCGACAGTGCCAGGGAGCGCGGGGATTTGCGAAACGTCGAGCACCGCGCTGACGCCGCTCGCGCGCAACATCTCCGCAAGATGCCCCATGAGCCCGAAGCCCGTGATGTCGGTGACCGCTTTCGCACCGAGCTCGGTCGCGACCCGCGCGGCGTCAGCATTGCTCGAGAGCATCGTATCGATGGTCGCCTGGAGCCAGGGTCCCGAAACACGGCCTTGCATGTCGGCATGGAGCAAGACGCCTGTTCCGAGGCTCTTGGTCAGCAAGAGGTGGTCGCCAACCTCCAAACCATCGATAGCGAGAAGGCGCTCACCAGCGTAACCGTCGATGGTAAAGCCGACGATGAGCTCCGTCGCGGTCGTTGTGTGGCCGCCGAGCAGTGTAATGCCTTCCGGATCGAACACAGCGCGCGCCCCCGCAAGCACTTGATACAGCATTTCCTCCGCTTGGTCGGGCGGCGCGTCCATGGGAATGGCAACGATGGCAAGCGCGTAGCGAGGCTCGGCTCCCGTGGCGTAGAGATCCGAGACCGAGTTGATAGCCGCGATGCGTCCCACGAGGTACGGGTCGTCGAAAAACGCGCGGAAGACATCGACGCTCGACACGATGAGGTCGCCTTTGGGTGTCTCGTAAGCGGCGGCGTCGTCCGGCTCCTCGAGCCCGAGCTTCACCGTATCGTCCAGCCGCCGCGCGTCGAGCCGTCCGAGCGCGCGCTCGAGAACACTCTGGCCGACTTTCGCCGCGCAGCCGCCGCAGAGCATCTCCATCTCTTTCGACATGTCGGGAAGCTTTTCGAACGCGTCGGTCATAGCCCCTTCACGATTCAAGACCTGGAAGAGCGTCATGAAGCGGCGATCGATCCAGTCCTTGACGTCCATCACCCACTTGCCTTCGAACGAGCGTCCCCATTTCGCGCCGAGCGCGGTGCCATCGCCGAGATTCAAGAGCGTGAGGAAATCTCCTTGCGGCCGATAAGCTTTGAGTGGTCGTCCCGCGATCCACGCGCGAAGGTTGTCGATCAGATAGGGTCCCTGGCGCACGGCGTAGACACCCGCTTTCGCTGTGTTCGGGTAGTCGTTCATCGTGGCGCAATCACCAACGGCGAAAAGGTCGTCGAAGCCTTCGACTTGGAGCGTCGAGCGCGTGCGGATGAATCCGCGGCGCTCGACGGGAAGTCCGGAGGCGCGGGGGAGTGGATGGCTCAAGGCCCCAGTCACCCACACGAGCGCGTCGCAGGCCAGCGTCTCGCCGTCCTCAAAAATGACGCTCTTCGAGGTCGCCTCGCAAACGCGGCGGTTCGGGACGATGGCGATGCGGCGCGTCTCGGCGTTTTTGTAAACGCGGTCGATGAGGCTCTGCGGATAACCCGTGAGCACCTGGTCGAGAGCGTGCACGAGGGTCATCTGGATCGTCGGGTCGTCGCGCGCACCGACGCGCTCCCACAGCGTGAACATCAGCTCCACGCCTCCCGCTCCGCCTCCAACGACTACGATGCGAAATGGCGTTCCCGCCTCTCGGCTCCGGACTTTCTCGACGAGGGCGTCGGTCCGCCGAACGAGCTCCGCGATGGGTCGCGTCGGGACAGCGTTCTCGCGAATCCCCGGCAATTCCAGCCCGGCCACCGTCGAGCCGATATCCACCGAGGCGACATCGTAGCGAATCGGCGGGCGCCCTTCGAGATGCACGAGGCGTTGTTCAGCATCGATGCGGGTCGCGGCCGACAAGATGACCCGCGCCATCGCGCGCCGCGCGAGCGGGACGACGTCGATCTCGAGCTCTTCCGTGCTGTACTGTCCGGCGACGAATCCGGGCACCATGCCGGAGTAAATGGCGACCGGACGATCGAGCACGATGGTCAGGTGCGTCGAGGGTGGAGGCTCCATCGCGAAGCGGCGTATCACTTGCACGTGCGAGTGGCCGCCTCCGACGAGCACGAGCTCAGTCTGCGGGTAGGGTGTTTTCTGCATCGACAAAACGGTCCTATTGTAGCGCTCTCGAACGCAAACGTCCGGATGCGAACGCTCGCGCCGAACCGCCATCGGTGCAAAACCCTTGAAGACAGAGGAGATGTGAATAGTCTCGGTGGCATCGTCATTGCTGAAGACCGCAGCGCTATGCGGTGCCAGATTCAAACCCGTTACTTTTCGCGGCTACAGCAGCATTTCTCGCCCTCGCGGTCCTCACGGCAAGCTACTCACCGGCGCGGCGCGCGGCCCAAATCAGACTCATGGCCGCGCTTCGCAAAGACTGACTACCCAGCAATCCCGTACGCCCAACTCTACGCAGAACAATCAGCGTCATGCGGTTTGGTAAGGGGGTATGACGGGTTTGTATATTTGAAAACGGCTATTCGCTCGGTGTCCTCGTCTTCAGTCGGAGTCAAGCCCATTCTTAGTTGAAACTCTCCACGGCTCATAAATTAGGCGGCCTTCTTCTTCGACACCGTTGATGTCTTCGTCTCGATCTTCAGTTCCCGCTTGAGAGCTTCGCGAAGCTTCGGAAGATGGCGGTAGCCGATCACCCTCCTCAAGCGGGGTTCGATGTCCACGAGGGCTGTCGCCAGCCACCGCTGGCGTTGGCTGGAGTTCTTCCAGTGGTCGACCTTCGCGCAGCGTTCCTCGACGAGAGCATTGACGGATTCAAGGCAGTTCGTCGTCTTGAACGAACGGCCCAGCGCCCCGTACACGCCGAGACGATGCAATGTGAGCGTCTCCTCGATTCCTTCCTCCAAGCTCGCAGCTGCGGATTGGTTCCGCTCCTCCAATTCATCGTGCAGTTGATCGAGGGCCGCGAGGGCCTCTTTATATTCCGGCCTGTTGTAGGCCGACTGCAACCGCTTGCGCAACGACGCCTGCTCGCCCTTGGACAGATAGCTCACGACGTTTTCACGTTTGTGCCACTGGCACCGTTGTATCAGGACCCGCTTTCGGAACGCCTTCTTTACGGCCGCTTTCAGACCCTTGCCGCCATCGATGATCACCAGTAGACCCTGGGAGCTGTCGAGTCCCCGCGCGAGCAGTGAACGCAGGAACGGCGTCAACACCTTCTCGTTCTCCGTGTCCGTCTCCACGAAGCCCAAAAAGCGTTTTTTCCCGGAAAGTGTGATGCCCAGCGCGATGACCATCATTGCGTCGGCGAATGATTTCCCGTCCAGGAACAGCGCCACCACATCTTCGCCGGACAGATCCCGTTCCTGCATCTCCCGAAGTTTCGCTGCGCTCGCTTGTACGAAACCTCGGGACACCGTCGAGCTCGACAGCCCGATAGCGCCCGGTATCGCTTCCGCTGCAGCCTCGTAGTTGCGACACGAGATTCCGTAGAGCACTCGTTTCAGCAGCAGATCATTCACCTCTCCGCCGTCGTTCAGTGCTTCGTAGGAGCGAAGCGGTATCTCTACTCCCTCTTGGCTCCGAACCCGTGGCACACGGATCGGTACCCGCTGGCCGGCAAGCCCTACCGTGCCAGGGTTGGTTCCGTGGCGGCGGCCACGCTCCAGTTCGTCCTTACGAGCGTATCGCTCTCCCGCCAACTCCTTCACTTCGTCGTCGAGCAGCTCGTGAACGTGCATTAACCCAAGCGGGATTAGCGAACGGATCATCTCTATTTTGACGTCCACCTCGAGCTCCCCGTACTCCTCGCGCGCCATTACCTCGGGCTTACCCAAACGACGTGACTTCTTGTGTTTCTTGGCTGTACGTAGCAGACTTCCCATCTCGGCTCCTTTCTCTTGCGGCTTGATGTTGTTTTTGCCAACGTCATCAAACCACGGGGTTGGGAGCCGTTTCAATTTCCAACTAAGAATGGCTCTCTCTCTTCATTCGATTTGGAAATCCCATGGATTCAGGATTTCCACGCCAGTAGGGACGAAGTCATCGACATTTCTTGTCACCACTGTCATGCCATGAACCAACGCCGTAGCCGCAATAATGGAGTCTCGGTCGGAGCGTGGATCTGGCACGTGAAGTTTGGCGCATCGTTGTGCTACTGCGGTATCTACGGCAAGAATGCGACCCGCGAACGCAGGTAACACATGCTTGTTGAGCCAGGAGCGAAGTATTGCCCCCTGTGTTGGGTCCCGCCGTTCAACTAGCAGTACCCCTGTTTCGAGCTCCAAAACAGTAATAACGGATAGATAGAGCCTTGCGGCTGAGACACTATTGGCCCAGGCCACAACGTTTTTACTGACATTGCCGGAACTCGCTTTTCTCAATTCTGAAACGACATTGGCGTCCAACAAGTACACTTTATAAGTCTGCCGGTTGATAGAGTTTTTCTTCTAAATGAGATGGCTCAAAATCAATGTCGGCGACCTCAGGCATAGCGAGTAACTCGACAATGCTTACTTTCTTATCCGTGATTCTGTGATATTCCTCGATAGTCATAAATACATGCGACGGATGTCCTCGGTCAGTGATGAGGACCGGACCATTTAGAGTGGCTCTCTTTGCTTTGCTTACGTCCTGATTGAACTCTCGACTGGAAACAGTGGTGATACTCACGGAACACCTCCTCCCGTGGACTAAATGTAGCAACGTTACTACATTAATGCAAATTGGACGCCGGACATTATGGCCCATGCGGCGCTTCGCGAAGACTGAGCTAATCTACGCCCGAATGGCCTACCCGGCAATCCCGTATGCCCAACTCGAAACGGTGTTCCTCGATGTCGGGAACACCCTCGTCTCCATGGACTATGCCTGGATTCTGGACGAGCTCGCGAAGCGCGGCGTCGTCGTTCCGATCGATGCCCTGCAGCGTGCGGAAGCGGCGTCGAGGCCCGCCATATCGCGGGCGATAACAGGTGAGGCGTCGACCGAAGGTCTCACGACCTTCGAGCTTTATTTGGAGACGATCGTTGCGAAGCTCGGGGTCGCGCCCGAACGGAGAGAGAAGCTCGTCCGCGAGCTCGTTCCTGTCTTTCGCGGTCCCGGTCGCGAGAAGCTATGGAGCTACGTGTTGCCAGGCGTTCCCGAAGCGCTCGAAGCGCTGCGTGCGCTCGGACTGCGCCTCGTCGTCGTCAGCAATTCCGACGGTTCCGTGGAGCAGGTCCTTGTAAAGCTCGGGCTGCGCCCCTATCTCGAGCGGGTCTTCGATTCTCACATCGTCGGCTACGAGAAGCCCGACCCGCGATTCTTTCAGCACGCGCTCGAGGCGACGGACGCCAAAGCAGCGACGACTTTGCATATCGGGGATCTCTACGCCGCGGATATCGAAGGGGGCCGCGCTGCGGGCGTTCACACCGCGCTCGTCGATCCTTTCGATGACTGGGAAGGCGTGGACTGCATACGGTTTCGCGATCTGACGGAAGCCTCCAAAGCCATCCAAGAAGCGCGAAGCTGAGCACCCGTTCGTGTTAACGTGTGGCCGTGAAGCCAACGTGGATCCTCACCATCGTCTTGTTCGTCTGGGCCTCGCTCGGCGAATCACAATCCAACCCCACCGCCTACGTTGCCTTTGAGAAGCATGACAAGCTCTCTTCCGAAAAGCGCCGTGAGCTGGCAGACTCGGCGCGGGACGTCCGGGAAAAACTTCGCGACCGCGGCATCGAGTCGCCCGACGACCGCGACGACGCCGACGTGCTCGTTGTGATCCTCGACCGCCGCATCGAGGTCCAACCGTCCAGTGAGAACGATTGGGGAGGTGCGATGAAACAGACGCACTACCAGAGCCGCCACATTCTGTCGGTGCGCTACGAGACCCGCGCTACCATCGAGAAATCGGAGGTCGTGCTCGCGGGCGCCTTCGTGACTTGGAAACGCGTCGCCGGCGAGGTCGCGAAGGACGCCGAGAAGTGGGCGCGCGATAACCGCCCCTAACCCACCTTCTCTTCTCGTATTTCTCCTCGAGAAAATCTTGGACCTTTATTTTGCCTACAACGTAGTCATTCTGTAGGACGTCCTAGGCCGAACGATTCTCTTGAACGGCGAGCGCTACGACGTCGTAGGCGTGGCTGAAGAGGGCTTCAACTATCCCTTCGGCACGGAAATCTGGGCGCCCCTCTGGTTCGACGTGGAAACAACAGCCGTTCGAGATAGCCACTACCTCCAGCTGATCGGACACCTCGCCCCGGAAGCTACCGTCGAGGACGCTCGCGCCGAGCTCGATCTCCTCGCCCGGCGCTTGGAACAGGAATATCCGAACACGAATAGCGGCCGCCGGATAAACACGATGGCGCTCGGCCGCGCGGTCGTCGATATCGGTGCTCCCGCGTTCTTGTTGATATGGCAGGCGACGTCCGTTTTCGTGCTGCTCATCGCCTGCGTGAACGTGGCGAACTTGATTCTCGCACGAGGCTCCGACCGCGAAAAGGAGTTGGCGCTTCACCTCGCACTCGGCGCCGGGCGTGGCCGCGTCATCGGCCGGCTGCTGACGGAGAACATGCTCCTGGCACTCTTGGGGGCGCTTCTACGCTGCCGCTCGCGGGGATGGGTGTCGAGCTCATGCGGTCGAATATGCCGGCTCATATCGAGAAATTCGTTGTCGGCTGGGACCAGATCGACCTCGACTTGGCATGTCCTGGGCTTTACCAGCCTCGTTGCTGTGGCGACAGCCCTTGTGTTTGGCCTAATCCCGGCCCTCCAGGCTTCGCGGCCCGACCTCACCGCCGCTCTTCGCGAAGGAGGTCGGGGGAGCTCGCACGGACGCGTCCGGCAGCGGGGGCGCAACGTGCTCGTCGTGTTCGAAGTCGCGATGGCGCTTACCCTTTTGGTCGCCTCGGGGCTGAGCATCCAGGGCACCATGCGGATGGCTAATGCCGACCAGGGTTACGACCCAGACGGCTTGATGACGATGGAGATAGCCCTCCCGGAAAGCCGATACGAGGAAGACGAAGCGCGGCTTCAGTTCTATCGTTCTGTCCTGAGCGGCGTGCGCGCCCTTCCAGGCGTCGTGGCCGCAGACGCCGTGAACATCTTGCCGTCTACCGGATCCAACACCAGTCGCAGCATCGAGATCGAAGGCGAGCCCGTGGAGAACGTGTCCGAACGGCTCACGGCCCATTACCGGGTCGCAACCGCCGGCCATCTCGAGACGATGCGGATCCCCATCGTTCAAGGACGAGGCTTCGGGAGCGAAGACCGCGGCGACACCGCGCCGGTGGCAGTAGTGAGCGAGCGCTTCGCACGCCGATCTTGGCCGGGCGAAGACCCGCTGGGCCGCCGCTTCCGCTACGGAACGGAAGAGCGATGGCTGCGTGTCGTCGGTGTGTCGGGCGATGTGCTCCACGATTAGTTCCTTCAAGAGCCGCAGCCGACCTTCTACGTGCCCATGGAGCAGGCCCCGAGGCTGGGGATGTTTCTTGCCATACGAACGCTACGAGCGCCCGAGGAAGTAACCGCGGGCGTGCGCGCCCAAGTGCTGCGCGCGGATGCGAACCAGCCGATCTTCAACGCACGGACGATGCGGACGGTCGTGTCCGAGCGACTCATTGGCCTCAAATATACCGCAACGATCATGGGGATCTTCGGCGCCATCGCGCTGGTATTGTCCGCAGTCGGGATTTACGGCGTCATGGCGTATTCGGTGAGCCGGCGGACACACGAGATCGGCCTTCGCGTCGCGCTAGGCGCCGCGCACCGCGACGTTCTCCAGCTGACGGTGGGACAAGCGCTCCGAACTGCCGCGTGGGGTATAGGCATCGGTCTCGTGCTGGCCTTCTTCATCGGCCGGCTCATGGAGAGCACGCTTTTCGGCCTCGTGCAGCTCGACGGGGTGACCTTCGCCGCGCTCGCCAGCACTCTCGCCTTCGTGTCGCTTCTCGCGGCCTACATCCCGGCCCGGCGCGCGCTCGCAAGTCGACCCCGCCATCGCTCTGCGTGTAGAGTAGCGAGCTGAGGAGGAAATCATGCGAAACCTTACGATAGCTGCGCTCGCGCTCGTTTTGATGGCTGGCTTTGCCGTTCTCACGGTCGAGGAGACCCGAGGCGCCACAGAGCACAAGTTCATGAACGTCCCGGGCCGTAGCGACAACAACCCTTACAGCAACGCTGTTCTCGTGGGCGACACGCTCTACCTCGCCGGGGCCATCGGCATCGACCCCGCAACCGGAGCGCCTCCGCCGAAGATCGAGGACGAAGTGAAGATCGTCATGGACAGTATGAAGGCACGGCTCGAAATGGCCGGCATGTCCATGAGCGACCTCGTGATGGTGAATATCCACTGTCCCGACTTGTCGCTCTACGGCGCGTTCAACGACGTCTATCGCACCTATTTCGACGATCACTTCCCGGCACGCGCGTTCCTGGGCTCGGGCCCGCTCCTATCCTGAAGTTCCCTGCTTCAAACCCCTGTTAATTGATGTAAATGCCTGTTTACGCAGGACATATGATTAATTTGGTTTCGCCATATGTTCCCATGTAACTAGGCTGTAACTCTCTTTGTCATGGCTTTATTGATTGCTTTCATGGCCAGAATAGCGTATATATGTTCCCATGTACATCGAGACCGTGCGCAATCGAAACTCTCCGCCCGCAATCCTCTTACGCGAGGGCTGGCGGGAAGGGAAGAAGGTCCGAAAGCGTACCCTCGCCAACCTTTCACACCTGCCCAAAAATATCATCGAGCTCATACGCCGCGCTCTCAAAGGTGAGGCCTTCGTCGCTGTCAGCGAAGCATTTGAGGTCATCAAGTCCTCGCTTCACGGCCACGTCAACGCCTGTCGTACGACGATGAGACGCCTTCGTTTCGACAAATTGCTCGCTTCGAAGCCATGCCGTGAGCGCAACCTGGTCGAGGCGATGGTTGCCGCACGCATCCTCGAACCTGACAGCAAACTCGCGACGACACGGTGGTGGCACACCACCACACTGCCCGAAAGCCTCGGTGTGGCCGATGCCAACGAGGATGATCTCTATGCCGCCATGGATTGGTTGCTCGAGCGGCAAGAACGTATCGAGAAAAAACTGGCTGGACGACACCTCAAAAAAGGAGGCTTGGTGCTCTACGATCTCAGCTCCAGCTACTTTGAGGGTGTCACCTGCCCTCTGGCCGCCATGGGATATAGCCGTGATGGCAAAAGAGACAGACTGCAAGTCAACTACGGTCTAGTCACTGACGAGCGGGATTGCCCGGTCGCCGTGTCGGTCTTTGCGGGCAATGAGTCGGATAGCACGACGTTGATGCCCCAAGTCGAGATGGTGAGAAACAGGTTTGGCATCAAGACCCTAGTGCTCGTCGGTGACCGAGGCATGATTTCTCAGAAGCGGATCGACGATGACCTCCGCAACCTCGAAGGGGTCGATTGGATCACAGCGCTCAAAAGCGCATCTATTCGTAAGCTCATCGATGGAGGTCAACTGCAACTCGGCCTTTTTGACGAGCGTAATCTGTTTGAATTGACTCATCCAGATTTTGCTGGCGAACGACTCTTTGCGTGCCGGAACACCGAATTGGCAAAACTGCGCGTCCACAAACGTCAGTCCCTTCTGCAGGCGACTGCGAGAGAGCTTGCAAGAATTCAAACCATGGTGCAGCGCGCTAGGCTCAGAGGCAAGGACAAGATTGGCGCCCGCGTGCGCAAGGTCGTCACCAAGACGCTCGCCAAGTATTTTGTGCTCGACATTCGCGATGACGACTTTACCTTCCAGATTCCCAACAAAGAGGTGGCGGCCAAAGCGGCGCTCGATAGTATCTACAAGGGGCTCACGAAGCTTCGCTCAAATGTTGAACTCGGCAATCTCAAAGGTAAGGACAAGATCCGTGCGCGCGTACACAAGCTCATCACCAAGAAGATCGCCAAACATTTCGATCTCGATATTCGCGACGATGAGTTTCGCTTCCGAATCGTCGAGCAAGAGCCCGCAGCAGAAGCAGTGCTCAACGATATTTGCAAGAGACTGGAGAGCATTCGCTCGGACGTCAAGCTCGGCAAACATGGAGGCAAGGACAACATTGGTGTGCGTGTAGGCAAGGTCATCAACAAGTACAAGGTGGCCAAGCATTTCGTGCTGCAGATCCGCGACGATGGGTTTGACTTCCACATCGACGAACACAAGGTGGCTTCCGAGGCAACGCTCGATGGCATCTATGTCATCCGGACCAGCGTGCCCGAACAGCGCCTATCACCCGACGACACCGTCCGCTGCTACAAGAGTCTGAGTCAAGTCGAACGGGCATTTCGTTCTATCAAGACCATCGACCTCAAGGTGCGTCCGATTCGCCACCGCCTCGAGACACGGGTACGCGCCCACATCTTCTTGTGCATGCTCGCCTACTACGTCGAGTGGCACATGCGTGAAGCATGGCGTCCATTGCTCTTCTGCGACGAGGACCAAGAAGCCAAGAAAACGCGGACCCGCTTGCTCCCGCTAAGCGCTCCGAGGCTGCCCTGCGAAAGATACGCTCCAAGAAACTCGACGACGGCACCGAGGCCCACAGCTTTCAAACTCTACTCAAGGCACTCAGCACCATCGTGCGTAACATCTGCCGCGCTCCAGGTGACAATCCCGACGCTCCCACATTCCAGGTCGTCACGACACCCGACCCTAAGCAGCAACGCGCCTACGACCTTCTCGAAACTATCATCCTGTAGCCAGAACCGGGCACTCAATTCTGAGCTATCTACTTGAATCTGTTCAGGTTTTTGTCCTTTCGGCCGGGGAACTTCAGCCTAGCGAACGGTCACTTCGAGCTCACGGGCATCGCGGTCAAGAAGTAAAACGCAAAAGGGGCCCGGCCAAAAGGCCGAGCCCCTTTTGAAAGGGAATTACAAAGACTACTTGACGCGCGCGCGCATTCATGACATTCTCGGGCGGTGCGGAAGGCGAAATTAGCTTGGAACTCAGCATTCTTTACCGGAGACATCTTTGCCCTGGTCCGTTGGGCTTACAAAGACGGACTAACGATGAATCTTGAACTCGGTGCGCCAGAATTCGCTGCCATCCTTACGTTTTGCACATTGATGCTTATCTTGACAAATTTGAAATGGATAAACGGGCTGAGGCCCTGCGGTACAATTTTCTAGGTTGCATCCAGAGATTGTAAGGTGTCGAGACGAAGCGGCAAAACTAATAAATAGCAATCCCCTCCAGCCAGAAAGGTTTGCGTTAATCCTAGATTTACAGTACGAACTTGATCAATTGAAAATCCCAACACCCTTGATCGATGCAGGAAGAATGACAACTAGCCAGTTTGAAGCCTGGCCGAAAGACTGGTTTGTCTTTTTTCAAAAAATTGCACCACTCGCAAAGCATCGTGAGTTAAAGAAGGCACGGGCGTCTTGGAAAAAGTCGTGAAGCCCAAAACGCAGAACTTCAAAACGCAGAACTTCAAAACGCAGAACTTCAAAACGCAGGCATCCAATTCGATTAGGAGGAAACGATGAAGCCGATGTTAGACCCGAAGCGCGATCTAGTAGGCGCGACGCCCGAGACTCTGGCCCGCGCCCTTTTCCGTCCACTACGACCGCATCGAGCTAAGGCCGTTGTCCGCGATGAGATCCCGATAGAGGAGGTTGCGACCGACCATCCGAGCGACAGTGTCGCGCATTTGCGCAAGCGTTCCTGAGTCGCGCATGTTGTGTTTGCCGGCGAACTCGTCTACGTACCTCTGCAAATGCTTCGGAGAAAGCTTGTGAAACGTGCCTTTGTGCGCCCGCTTGAGCATCGACCAGAAGGACTCGATCCCGTTCGTGTGCGCCTGTCCTTTTACATACTCTGCAACGGAGTGGCGGACCGTCTCGTGGTTCGGCAGCCCAACATAGCCGCCGTGGTCGTCGGTGTACACCTTCGCTCCAACCTCGGCCCGCTCAGTAACGAATCTCTTGAGCGTATCGCCGTCCGTGCTCGTGACTACGGCGGCACTCACGCGGTTGGTCGCGCGGTCCTTCGCGCCCACGACGGCAGTTTTGCCGACCGGCCCGCGACCAGCGTTCAGCTTCTTGCGAGCGTGTTTGTTCTTCTCTTTGCCGCCGAAATAGGTTTCGTCGATTTCGACCGGGCCACCGAACGCTTTCCGGTTGGGATCACTCCACGCTTCACGAATGCGGTGCAGCATGAACCAAGCCGTCGGTTGGGAGACCCCGATATCCCGATGCAGCTTCATGCTCGAAACGCTCTTAAGGCTAGTGAGGCAAAGGTAGACCGTAATGGCCCACTTGCGAAGCGGTACATTCGACCTAGCTATCGGCGTTCCCGTGCGGACGGAGAAGTAACCTCGGCAGGTGGAGCACCAGTAGGGCATCGGCTTTGCGTTCGGGACTTCGCTGGTACTGAGGCTTCCGCACTTGCCGCAGCACCTCTCGCCGTTCCAGACGACGGCTTCAAACCATCGAGTGGCAGCTTCTTCGGTAGGGAACATGTCCATTAGCTCGATGACGGTGATCCCTTCTCTGTCTGCTCGACCAGGGGCTTTGTATGTCATGGCCCCAATATACCGGATCCATAAGCGTTTGTCAAGTAGTCTTTGTAATCCCCTTTTGAAACGCGCGGTTGAGTTCAGCTACGGCGACGCGTACGCGCAAGGCCCAACAAACCCACCCCAATCAGAAAAATGGTGCCAGGTGTGGGAGCCGTCGACGACGTTGACACGAAATTGATGTCGAACTCCCAACGCCCCTGCTCGGCGGCAGACGTTGGACCGAGAATAATTTGGAGACCGAGACCGTTCATGAACAGCGCTTTGCTCGCGGGCGTCGGCCCAGCAACTGTTAGGACCACACTATCCCGATTGGGAATCTTGCCAGACATTGTTCCAAAGTCAAAATCGTCAAAGCGCCAGATCGTTGGCCCGAGCGCAGTACTCTGCCCCGGCAAGTATCTTAGGGTGAGGTGCACGATACCGTCATTAGGAAAATCGAAATCCGCTTCATACCTACGGGTGTCAGCTGGCGGACCCGCGTCCTGGTCAAAAACGAACTGCGGCGGCGACCCGACACCTGGTGGCATGTGGGGGACTTTCCTGGGACCAAAGTCCTTGCCGACGCCTCCCGGGCCGCCGACCTGAACCGTACCTGCGACGGCCTGAAGAATTACCGTTGCCTCCGAGGGGATCGGTCCGATGAGCAGTCCGATTGCGGCTGCGATCATGACTAGATGTTTCCCTTTGAGCATAACCCCTGTCTTTGTCGCACACATTTTAAACTGCGCCCCGCTTTCTGCTATGCAATCACGGTACCAGGAAAACTGAACCATTTATTATCAACGACTTAAAAGAAGCTCGCGTCTGTATGCCGGCGCGACACGTAAGATTTTCCGACACCGTCAGAGGTAACTCTAACACAAACGTTTTGTTTTCAACAAATTAAGAGCACCGGGCGCTCCGTAATGAGACCCGACACCTTCACCCGAGGACGTCGCCTCGGTACGCATAAAGCGCTGGAGCGCCGCCGGTATGGATAAAGAGGACGTTTTCATCACCTTCATAAAAACCTCTTCGCGTCAGATCGATCAGCCCAGCCATCGTTTTTCCCGTATAGACCGGATCCAGTAGGATCCCCTCGAGCCTCGCGAGCATTCGCACCGCTTCGGCCATCTCCGGGGTCGGCCGTGAGTACCCGGGGCCGACATAGTCGTCGAAGCACAATATGGCGTCGCGCGGGATCGATCCGCTGCCGACGCGCTCTGCGGTGGCCTGAACGAGGCCGTACACGAGCTCTTCCTGAGCGTCCTTCGGACGGCTGACATCGATGCCGACGACGGGGATGTCACCGTAGAGCCCTGTGACGAGGCCCGCGTGCGTTCCCGAGCTTCCGCTTGCGGTGACGACGTGGTCCATTTGCACCCCCTCCTCGAACGTTTGCGTGAGGATCTCTTGAGCACAGGCCACGTAGCCGGTGGCGCCGATCGGGTTCGATCCGCCGCCAGGAATAACGTAGGGCTTGCGCCCCGCGGATTCGACTTCGCCGGCCACGGCCTCCATCTCCGCCGCCATGTCCGAGCCGGCTGGGACGACGCGGACCGATTCCACGCCCAGCAACCTAAATAGAAAATTATTGCCGCTCGCGTCCTCGGAATAGCTTCCGGGAACACGCTCTTCCAGCACGAGGCGGCATTTCATCCCCTCTTTTACCGCAGCGGACAAGGTCAACCGGCAATGGTTGGATTGGACAGCACCGCAAGTAACAAGCGTGTCCGCGCCTTGGGCGAGAGCATCGGCGACGAGGAACTCGAGCTTGCGCGTCTTGTTCCCGCCGCCGGCGAGGCCGAGCAAGTCATCGCGCTTGATATAGATGTTCGGGCCGCCCAGCTCGGCGGAAAGTCGCGGCAGTTTTTCGATGGGGGTCCGGCCGTTCGTGTAGCGACGGCGCGGAAATCGGGCAAGGTTCATCGTTCCTCCTAGGCACTCGCCCGTCATCTTATCCGAAACCTATCGGGTCTCCTTACTCGTAGTGGAGCGCCCGCATGGGGCTCACGCTCGCGGCCCGCCGGGCGGGGATATAGCTCGCCAGAGCCGCGACCGCTAGAAGGAACAAGGAAAGACCGGCAAAGGTCGCCGGGTCATGACTCTCGACGCCGAACAAGAGCGCCGTCATCAAACGAGTCGCCGCCAAAGCCCCCAACACGCCGAGAGCCACGCCGATGGCGGCGATGCGCATCCCTTGAGCGACGACCATGCGGCTCACGCCCGAGCGCTCGGCGCCGAGCGCCATGCGGATCCCGATCTCGCGGGTTCTCTGGCTGACGATATAGGAGATGACCCCGTAGATGCCGACGGCGCCGAGCACGAGCGCGACGCCCGCGGCAATAGCCAGAAGGATCATGGTGTAGCTCGTGCGCGCCACGGATTCAGCGACGATGGCCTCCCCGGAGCGCATGCTGACGAGGGGAAGGCGCGCGTCGAGATCCCAAACCTTCTGCCGTGCCGCCGCCGCGAGCGACATCGGCTCGACTTCGGTGCGGATCGCGACGCTCATCGTGCGCCGGACCCAGTCTCCGTAATCCCCGCCCAACCCGACCACGGGGTAGTAGATCATCGTTGGCGGCTCCTCGCTCAGACCGTCGTCGCGCACGTTGCCCACAACGCCCACAATCGTGTACCAGCGAGCGTCTTCACTCGGAAGCCCCGGCGTCAGGCGCCGTCCAACCGCGCTCGCCTCGGGCCAAAACTGCCTCGCAAAATTCGCGCTCACGATGACGGCTCCGGTTTGCTGCTCGTGGTCGCGTGGCTCGAAGAGACGTCCTTCCCGCAGAGCGATGTGCAGCGTCTCGAAATAGCCCGGCGTCGCGTAGTTGGTGCGCACGATCGGCGGCAGCTCGTCCGGTTGGAGCGGAAAATCTTCCAGCACCGCGCCGTTATTGCTTTGGCCGTCCGTCATGGGCAGATTCGAGACGGCGCCGACACGCGTCACGCCCGGAAGTGATGCGAGCTCCGCCATCAGACGCTGGTAGAACGCCGCCACATCCTCGGCCTCCGTGTAGTTGGCGCGGGGAAGGGACAGACGCATCGTCAAGAGCCCGTCTGCTTGGAATCCCGGATGCACGTTTCTGAGCTCCCAAAACGACCGCGCCATGAGCCCCGAGCCGATCAGGAGCACGAGGGCAAGCGCCACTTGAACCACGACGAGCGTGCCGCGCACCAGATGGGTCTCACGACCGGCGGAGGTGCTTCGGCTTCCTTCGTTGATGGCGCTGACGAGGTTAGGCCGGCGATAGCGCAGGACAGGAATGAGCCCAAAGAGAACGCCGGAGAACAACGAAAGGCCGGCCGTGAACAAAAGCACTTCAGGATGGAGCCCGATCTCGTCGAGACGCGGGATATTGTCCGGGCTGAGCGCGACGAGACCGCGGAGCGCCAAGTAGGCAAAGCCAATACCGAAGATCCCACCGAGCGCCGCGAGCGCGAGACTCTCAGTCAGAAAGAACTGCACCGTGTCACCCCGGCTAGCACCGAGCGCTGAACGTAGAGCAAGTTCCCGTTGACGACCTTCCGCGCGCACGAGAAAGAGATTGGCGACATTCGCGCAAGCGATGAGGAGCACGAAGCTGACCGTCCCGAGAAGAATCCAGAGTACTTGGGAGACATCTCCGACGACGTCAAACAGAAGCGGCGAGATATAGGGGACGAGCTCAGCACTTTCGATGAGACCCGCGGTGAGCTCGCCCGGATAAATCTCCGGCAACTGACGGAGGAGACGACCCAGCTCTTCGTTCGCGACTTCGACAAGCACGCCCGGCTTCAAACGTCCAACGGCGTCGTAGCTGAAATTGACGCGCCCGAGATCCTCCGGAACAATGACATGCGGGATCCAAATCTCGGTACCCGCACCGGGAAAGGTGAAGCTTGCTGGCATGACGCCGATGATTTCCCACGACGTCCCGTTCAGAAGAAGGCTCCGCCCCAGAATATCGGGATCGCCTCCGAAGCGGCCGCGCCAAAGCTCGTAGCTCATGACCGCGACTTGCGGCGCTCCCGGGTCATCCTCTTGCTCGCTAAACGTACGGCCAAAGAGCGTGGGTACGCCGAGCACTTCGAACAAAGACGCCGTCACTGCCGCGGTGTCGATGCGAACGGGCTCGCCGACTTCCGTCAAGCTCATCGAAAAACCACCGTTCGCCAAACCGACTTCCGAGAAGGATTCCGCGAGCCCGCGATAGACGGTATAGGTCGCGTTGGACTGTTCGACCTGGGGTATGCCAATCCCGTGGCCGGTATGCCAGAGCCCGTAGAGCTCTTGCGGCCGCTCGAACGGAAGCGGCGTGAGGAGCACCGAGTGCACCACGCTGAAAATGGCGGTATTGGCGCCGATTCCGAGGGCAAGGGTCAAGATCGCGATCGCGCTGAAACCCGGGCTCCTCAGCAGTTTACGCCAGACGAGGCTAACTTGTTGGCTGATAGGTATCACGGAAAATCAAACGGGAAAACTCTCCCGAAGGTTCCCGCAAAAGGCGCTCGATCACGGCCGGCGGATCCGCATGCTACTTCCCGCTTCTTCGGGAACGGGAAGCTCGCGATGCTCTTCGTGCAGCTTTTTGAGCGCTTGAAAGACATTGCCCGGGAGCTTCGCGGAGCGCCTGTTGCCCATGTCGATGAAGATCGAAAGGTGCTCGTCCGTGGCGGCGAGGTAGTGGTCCACAGCATGATACATGCGCAGAAAGTAATGCGCCCGCTTCTTGTCGAAATCGAGGAGCTGCAGCGTGATGCGGATCGGGTCGCCGAGCCGGAGCTCCCGTTGATAGGTCAAATGATCTTCGAGCGCGAACATCGATCCCGACTCGCGCAAAAGATAATCCTCGCCGAGACCGAGAAAGTCGAGGAATCGATCCGTCGAGCGGTCGAAAGCTATATGGTAATAGGCAACGTTCAGGTGGCCGTTATAGTCAACCCATTCAGGCTCGACCTTTCCCGTCCAAAGCTCCATCATCCACGCGATTCTATCCGCCCGCAAGCCGTGATAAAAATCGAAGCGCAGTAAACGGAGGCTCTCATGAAAAAAGGAATCGGACGCCGTCATTTTCTCGGAACCACCCTTGCTCTCAGCGCAAGCACAGGGTTTCCCGTTCAGGCAGCTCAGGAATCAGCCGACGAAGTCGCCTTGTCTCTCGAAGACAACATCTGCACCCGCCTTCTCGGGGTCCGGCCGCATATTGGCGCGCATGAGCATATTTCCCGTTTGGCGGATCGCGCATGACGCCCGAGGTGATGGACGCCATGCGCGAAGCAAACCAGTTCTTCGTCGACATGAACGAGCTCAGCGACGCGGCGGGAAAGCGCGTCGCCGAGCTGCTCGGCGCCGACGCTGCGATGGTGACCGCCGGCGGCTTCTCGTCCATGATCCTCGGAGCAGCAGCGTGTTTGACGGGAATGGACCCCGACAAAGCTGACGCACTCCCCCACCCGCAGTGGCCGAAACGCGAATGTCTGATCCAAACACGCCACCGCTTCGGCTACGATCGTGCCTATCGCGCGGGCAGGGATGACGATCGTGGAAGCAGAAACGCGGGACGCGCTCGTCGCGAAGATAAGCAGCAACACGGCGATGATCGCGGCGCTCGCGGCTGTCGAAGAGCAACGCGAGTTCGGCCCGCCAAAACCCCGGAAGCGCGCGCTTCCCCCGGAAGATTCCGTGCTGATGCCGGACGAGCTCATCGCCATCGGAAAAGACAAAGGCGTTCCCGTGCTCGTCGATATGGCGTCCGACCTGCCGCCGGCATCCAACTTGACGCGGTGGGTGAAAGCGGGCGCGGACCTCGTCGTGGTGAGTGGCGGTAAAGGCTTGCGCGGCCCTCAATCGACAGGCATCCTCGCGGGGCGCAAAGACTTGATCGAAGCTGCGCGGCTCAACGCTGCACCGAACGGTAATATCGGGCGCGGCATGAAAGTCGGCAAAGAGTAAATCATCGCACTCGTCGTCGCACTCGAAGCCTATGTGAAGCGCGACCACGATCGAGACATTCGTACGTGGAACGAGAGAGCGCGGTGGCTCGCAAACGAGCTTCAGAACGTGCCGGGATTGACGGCGGAATTCGCAGTCAACACGAAAGGCTACGGCGACGTCGATCTCAGTTGGGACGAAAAGGTCATCCCGTTGACGCATGCCGAGCTGCGTGAGCGGCTAATGGCGGGAAGCCCCCGCATGACCTATGACGGGACGACGGTTCGTGTTAGACAGATCACGGACGGCGAGGTGCGTGTCGTGGCGCGACGTCTTCGCGCGGTTTTCGAGGAACTTTGATGCGCTTACCTCGTATATCTCGACGTGAAGCTAGTGATGATGCTCTTACTCGTCGGCTCGCCCGAGGGTCGTTTGAGTCATTCTGGACAGGCTGGACAGGCTGGAGAGTGGCTCGGCCGCGACGGCGCTCCCTTACCTTTTTCGAGCGACGCGGAAGTCGAAGATTTCTTGCGCACGGCCAAAATCGTTGCATCGAAGCGGCTCGAGGGAACGCGTAACCGACCGCTCAAGCTCACCTTGTCCAAAGACGGGGTCGAAGCGCGCGCCATCTTCCGCACCGTGGACAAGAAGCGCTCGAGCGCGCGCGTGGGTAGACTCTTGATTCGCGACTACCACGATAGCCATATCTATGAATGCGCCGCTTACGAGCTGAGTCGTCTGCTCGATATCGACAACGTCCCTCCGTACGTTCTGCGCACGATCGACGGGCAGAAAGGCTCGGTGCAACTATGGATCGAACAGGCGACGACGGAGTTCCAGAACCGCTATGACGTGGACGGCCCGACAGCGTCCGAGCGCTGGCCGAGCGTCTTCGACACGATGCACATTTTCGACGCGCTCATCGACAACTTCGATCGCCATCCCGGGAACGTTCTCGTCGACAGCCGCGATCGCGTGTGGTTCATCGATCACACCCGCTCGTTCCGTCTCTACACAGCGGCTCCGAAGCTCGAGCTGGCGGCGGGTCGAAATCCGGACCATTTGAACTTGATACGGGCGCTTCGCTCGCTCGACAAGGAAGAACTGGAAGTGCTGAAGCCTTTCGTGAGCTTCCGCCACATCGCCGCCCTCATGCGCCGGCGCGACCAAATTTTGGAGCAGTTGACCGCTGGTACCGAGAGCCCCGCTCAATAGCGATTTCAAGACACCGTGCTAGCATTCTCCGCGTGGATAGCACACGGTGCGGCCCGCTCTCGGGCTTGAAAATTCTCGAGCTCGGTCAACTTCTCGCGGGACCTTTCGCAACGATGCTCCTGGCATGGTTCGGGGCAGAAGTCATCAAAGTCGAGCCCCCGGGCACCGGCGATGCACTTCGGCGTTGGCGCGGCATGCACGGGGACACATCGCTTTGGTGGTCCATCATGGGCCGCAACAAGAAGAGCGTCACTCTCGATCTTCGATCGCCGAAAGGACAAGCGATCGCGCGCAAGTTGGTGGCCCACGTCGACGTCCTCGTCGAAAATTCTCGTTTCTGTCCGGTTAGGGCTAGTACGCTATAGTCGAGCTTGCGAAATATGAGTCAAACGGTACTCGTCACCGGCGGAGCCGGGTTCATCGGAAGCGGCTTCATTCACTACCTCACGACCGCACATCCCGACTGGTCGATCCTCAATCTCGACAAGCTGACCTATGCCGGGAATCTCGAGAATCTACGCGAAATCGAAGACCGGCCCAATTATCGTTTCATCCAAGGCGACATTTGCGACCGGGAGACGGTCGAGCCGCTCGTCGCCGAAGCCGATTTCCTCGTGAACTTCGCGGCGGAAACGCACGTCGATCGCTCGATTCACAACGCCGGCGACTTCATCATCACGGATGTATTCGGAACCTACGTCCTGCTCGAAGCGTTTCGCGCGGCGGATCGTCCCAAGCGTTTCATCCAGATCTCGACCGACGAAGTCTACGGCGCCGTCGAAACGGGCTCGGCGCACGAAACCGACATTCTCGCGCCGCGCAATCCCTATTCCGCGAGCAAAGTGGGCGCCGATCGCCTCGCATATACCTACTTCGTCACCTACGGTGTTCCCGTGATCGTGACCCGGGCATCCAACAATTACGGTCCTCGGCAATATCCCGAGAAACTGATCCCGCTCTTCGTGACGAACGCGCTCGAAGACCGTCCGCTGCCGCTATACGGAGACGGCCTGCAGGTGCGCGACTGGCTCCACGTCGACGACCATTGTCGCGCGATCGACCTCGTGCTCGAGCACGGTATCGACGGCGAAACCTACAATATCGGCGGAGGGCACGAGCTCACCAACCTCGAGCTCACGAAGACCGTCCTCACACTTCTTGGAAAACCCGAAAGCCTCATCGAGTCCGTCGCGGATCGCCCGGGCCACGACCGGCGCTATAGCGTGGACACCGAAAAGCTGCGCGGCCTCGGATGGAAACCGGAGATACCGTTCGCGAGCGGCCTCGAGGGTACGGTTCGCTGGTATCGCGAGAATCCGGAATGGTGGAAACCGATCAAGAACAAAAGCAAGGAGTATCGTGAATTTCAGAAAAAGCAATACGGGACATCCTAACCTGGCTAGCCTCGCAGTGACCGCGTTGTTGGTGATCGCATCAGCTCTCACGCTCTCATGCTCGTCCCGCAGCAAGCTCTTCGCCACTTGGAGAGAGCCGGACGCACCCCCAGGACCCTATCGCCGCGTCGTCGCCATCGCGCTCGCCAGCGACGAGAGCACGCGCCGCATCGCCGAAGACGAATTCGCACGCCGCCTTCCCAAAGGCACGATGGGTTTCAAGTCCTACGAGATCGTGCCGAAAGAAGATGAGGGCGACGTCGACAGGGTCGTAGCCAAGCTACGGGCGGAAGGCATTGACGGCGTCGCGGTCATGCGGCTCATCGAGGAGAAAAACAGTGTCGCCTACGACCCCGGCTCATTCTCACGACCCTTCAACACGTTTCACAACTACTATGGCGGCGTTTGGGCCTCCTATCACGACCCGGGTTATCTGACGACCGAGATCGCGGTGCGCGTCGAGACCGCGTTCTATTCCGTGGCTGACGAAAAGCTCGTCTGGACAGGCTACAGCCAAACGATGAACCCGAAATCTTCACGTGTCGTCATCGACGACGTCGCCCGCCTCGTGGTCCAAGAACTGAAGCGCGAGCGGATAATTCAGTGATCAGCATTCAGGTCGCATCCCAGTGAAGGAGCTCTCCAATTTCGGGCACGTTCGCCAATCTGGAGAGCTTTGTCATTGGGATGCGGACCTGAATGCTGAATCCTGAATGCTGATCAATATTTCCAGCTGAGCGTATTGGCTAGACGCTCGCCGTCTTCTAGGGTGAGGGTTGCCGTCAGGAGGACCGGGCCTTCTTCGTGGGCGGGCGTCCATCGTCCCGTCACGGAATAGAGCACGGCGCTTTCATTCGCGCCCACATGGGCAATATCGAGGGTCACGTCGCCTCCCGTTTTCTTGCCCGCAAAGGACCAGTCGATACGCAGGCTCGTCGCGCCCAAAGCACGGTTGCTGCGATTTACGAGACGGACCTCGAGCTCGTAACTTTGGCCTAGTGCGACGCGGTCCGGGCTCAGCTCGATCAGAAGATGGGCGGGGTTGGCAGGAAGAGCGGTAACCCGGTGCACCTTTTCGTCTTCGACGATGAAGCCACGGACCTCGCTCGCTGCCACCGTCGGGTCTTCGAAAAGCGTTTCGCCGAGCCGAAACCGCTTCTCCGGGCTTTCGATGAGTAGGCTCGACTCCTCCGGGTCCCGCTCCTCGATGGCGTCGAGTAGATTCGCACGTTGTGTCGCGAGTGCGGACCAAAGGGCCTGGTTGGCCTCGCGGAGCGCGGCAAGCTCTCTTTTGGGGTCGCGGATAGAGGCGATCTTACGGTGGGCTTCTTGAATGGCCGTGAGTTCCCGCGTTGCAGCGTTTCGAATCGCTGTCAGCTCTCGTTGCTGCCGAGCGAGGTCGAGCGACAGCGCCCGCGTCCTCGTGTGCGAGTCCTCGTTCACCGCGGAAACGTCGCGCTGCAGCTCCCACATCTGATCGCCGAGTCGCCAGCCATAAAAACCGACCAACCCGACGGAAACGAGCGCGCTGAGACCGATCACGGAGAGAGCTACCACGAGGTAGACGTGGTTCCGCCGCAGCTGTCCTCTGAGCTCCGCGATCTCTTGCTCCAGTTTGCTCAAGAAAATAGCTCCAGCGTTGGTCTACTGAGGCGTAGAGCTTATTCTGGAAGGTTCAGTTTCTAGTTGCAAGCGCGAACAGCCTGAGTAAACTCGTCGAGATATTGCGGGAACATCTTCCGCCACGTGACCCAGTCGTGGTGCCACTGCGGGCCCCAGGAATCGACGCGGTTCGGAATGCCTTTCATGCCCAGCAGCTCCGCCATCCGCCAGGACTCCTCGATGTCTTCGGCTTCACCTTCCCCGGAAGCCAGAAGCACGAACCGGGACCTGAGCTTCTCGAGAAGCTCGCTTCGAGGCCGGGAAGGAAATGGAGCGGCGAGGAGAAATGCCAGTCCTCCGTAGCCTCGGCCCGCAAGAAGCGGTCGAGGTTATAGGTCCCGCTCAAACAGACGGCATGGGTGAACGCGTCCGGGTAGCGGGCCAAAACCGCCAGCGCGTTGAACGCGCTAATCGAAGATCCCGCGCTGATGATACCGATATCCTTCGACTGACAATCCTTCCGAATCGCAGGAACGAGCTCGTGATACACGAACTGCTCGAACTGATTCTGAACCCACATGCGGTGTTGCGGCGTTCCTTCTTCCGTCATCAATGATTGGCCCGCAACGCTGTCGCAGGAAAAGATCTTTACGCGACCGGATTCGAGAAGAGGTGAGAGAGCGTTGATGACGTGGAAGCGCTCGATCTCCTCGGCATCACCGCCTGCAGTCGGGAACAGGAGCACCGGTGTTCCCATCTCGCCCCAGCGCACAACACCCACGTCGGCGTGGACGCGCTGTGAGTACCAGCCGGTCTTGAGCTTCGTCACTTATTCGTAAACCATCCAAAGCGGGCCGGGAAAGAGCCATGAAAGCCCCTCGCGCATGCGATCGCGCCAGTTCTCCCAGTTGTGCCCATCCCGAGCTTCGACGTAGCGGAGCTCCATTCCCGTCTTCTGCAGGAACGGAACGATCGATCGATTCTCGTAGATATTCGCTTCATAGGTCCCGCAGCTGATGAAGACTTTCTCGCTCACGGATTTGGGCTTCGCGCGATAGGCGTTCATGAACTCCACCACGGGATCGAAGGCAGGACCACGCTGATGCTCACCGATGTCGCTGAACGCAAACGAGCCCGATTGCAGAAGAAGACGTCCATAAAAACCCGGATAACGCCACGCTGTCGCGAGCGAAGCCACGGCGCCAAAGCTCGCGCCCATGAGTCCGCGATGGCGCGGCTGCTTCAGAAGGGGAAGCTCCGATTCGAGAAACGGGACGAGCTCCTCCGTGAGGTAGCGGGCGTGGGGCTGATGGTTCGCATATTCGGTCAAGCGTTTTTCCGGATGCGTGAGCGCCACGATCATGCCCGGGATCTCGAGCCGATAGATCAAATTGTCGAGCACGGTCTTCATGCACGAATATTTCAGATATTCCGGTCCATCGTGAACGACCAGCAGCGGATAGCGCCGTGTCGTCCGGAATCGCGCGGGCAAATAGAGCACCACTTTTCGTGCGCTTCCGAGCGCGCTGCTGTCGAAGACCATTTCTTTGAGCGTGCCGGGGCGCGCCTCCGGGTCGGGCTGGGCCCATTCCGGTATCTCGTATCCCGAGGTATGGCACACGGAGTTCTCGCCGAACGGATCCGAAGCTTTGTGAGGGTTCAGGGGATCGAGCAACCATTCCAGTTTTCCGTGATGGGTTCTCTGAAGCTTGTACTCGATGCGTGAGTCCGGCGGAAGCTCCATGACGAGATACCACAGGTCGGTTCCGACGACATGCTTGAACTGTTGGGACGAAGGAAGGCCGTAGATCCAATGACCGAGATAGACGGCTTCCGCGGGTCCTCGGTAGACGAATGTAGTGTAGGACCCTTCGACGAGCGGAAATTCGTGCGACTCGATGAACGCGTCGATCTCGTTGCGCGTCGGCTTCTTGTCCACGACGCCGTGGATCGCGAGCTCGCACTCGGTGATGTCCTCTCGCTCTCGCGTTACCACGATGTCACTGTCTCCACGGTGCCGTTCGGGATCAGACGAAGCACGCCTTCTTCTGCCGAGAACGTCTCGCCATCGAAGGCAACGCAGTCGCCATCCGCCATGACGATGCAATAATCGGGAAGGAACCGGCTCGCGAACGACGCGACCCCATCCTCCTCACTCAAATCGAGACGTTTTTTGCCGTCGGGGAGCGCCACGAGTCGAGGGCAGAGACCGAGCCCTTCCTCCATGACCTCGGCATTGCCTGGGCCCTGCGGTGGATGGTCGTGAAAGAGAACCACCCGCTCGGTGAGCACCATGGCGCCCGCCGACCAGGCGACGATCGTCTTGTGTCGAGCAAGCTCTTTCATCCCGAACAGACGAAGCCGGTTGAGAAGAACCGCAACATGTCCCCCGGTGATCACGAGCGCTGGCGCGTCTTTGAGAATAGTGCGGATCTCCTCGCGCTCGCGTGCGACCGGTTCCCGCTCGAGAGGCTTCAAAGCCGTCTCGAACGCTCCTCGAATATCGAGAATGCGCTTCATATGCCAGGCGTCGAGCTCCCGCAGTTGCTCGATCGCATGTTCTTGTTCCGGACGCAATAGCTCTTCGTGCCCTTCGGCCTTCAGAAGGCGCCGAACGCTCTCGACGACATAAGAGAGGCGCAAGTCGTAAAAGCCTTCGACCTCTCTCAGCTTGCGCTGCATTTCGCGATGGGCTTCGCGGAATTCCGGGTCCTCGCGGAACACCCGATCGGCGCGGCGATAGAGCTCGAGATCGAGCGAGCGGCCGCCGAGATATTTGTCGAGCTCTTCGTCCTCGCCTTCACGCTCCTGCCAGCCGGCGGTCACGACGGCGATCGGGCCGGCGGCGAGATCGAGCTTCTCGTAGAGCTCGCCTAGAGTCGGCTTGTGGTACTGCGGACCCAGAAGCCAGATCGTACCGTTCTCGGATGTCACTCTGCTCGCACCTTCACGGTTTCGCCGACGTGGTTCAACATTTCGCGGAGCTCGTCGTAATTCGGATGGCGCATGCGGATCCACGCATTCGCCATATAGCCGCCCTCGACGGGCTGGGTCGGCTCTCCCGCACGCGGAAGATGATAGTCGAGGATCCACTGGCCGAGCTCGTTCTCGATCGACGCGATGCCCTCGTAGCCGATGATCCTTCCATCTCGTTCGGGGCGGAGCGCGATGATACCGGCCGCGTAGGCACGCGACGCCTTCTGGCTCGTGCCCTTCGACGTGATGGCAACGGCCCACTCGCGATAAAGGTCTATCTCGTTGCCGGCGCCATAGAGGTCCCAGGCGCCGACACCAGGCGGCCGGCAGCCGATCTCCGAGAACTTGAGACCCTTCGGCCCGAAGAACCACTCCATGTGAGTGGCGGAGGTCTCGATCCCGAGCAGCGAGATGACTTTCTTCCCCATCTCCCGCACTTGCTCGTAGTCAGCGGCGGTATCGACTTGATTCGTCGCGATGAACTGCGGCGAGATGAAGCGCTCGCGCATCGCTTCGAGAACGTTCGGGTAGTAGTGCGAGATGAAGTCGTGAGCCACTTCACCGTTGATGGTGATGGTGTCGTAAAAACCTTCGTGGCCCTCGATGAACTCCTCGACCGCCACGCTCGCGCCTCGATCCATTCCCATGTCGTCGAGCGCCGCGTCGAGCTCGGCGTCGTCATCCGCGCGGGCGGTTCCGGCCGCACCCGCCCCGCTCGGCGGTTTGATGATGACGGGATAGCCCATGGTCGCTGCGAAGTCGCGAATCTCCGAACGGGAGCTGCTGCCCATCGATTGCGCGCAAGCAATACCGCCCTCGCGAAGAACTTCTTTCATCGCAGGCTTGTCGCGGCACAAGAAGGCTGTCTTCGTGGACGTCCCTTCGATCGCGCAGGCTTCCCGCACATGGGCGGCAGGTAAGATATGGGCCTCGATCGTCGCTTCGAGCCGATCGATGGGAAGCTTCGACTGAAGCCAGCGAACCTTCTCAGAAACGGCGCCCTCGTCCACGACCGAAGGCACTTGCTCGTAGTGGGTCAACCAGCGCCGGAGCTCGTCATCGAGCGCTTCTTTCGGGCGCTCGCCGATGCCGGTAACCGTCGCGCCGACTTCGTGGAGGGCTCGGGCAAACTCCCGCTGGTTGTTGGGAAAACAAGGTTCGATGAGAACGACATGCACGGCGCTGACCCACTACAGAATAGAAGAGGCGCTAATCTATCAATAATTAGCAACAATTGGCAGGAATTGGAGAGGATCAGTGACCTTTGGCGACAGGCCGCGCGAGGCCTCGTTCCCCGAGATCGAGAAGCCGCTCCCATGCCTCCCGCGTCAGCCGGTGGTTCTCGCCGAAGGCGCCGTCGGCTGCAAAGTGTGGTGGGACCGCTCCCGACGCAGATGCTGCTTGGCGAGACGGTGAAGCTCGCTCTGTACCGCGGGGACGAGTTGCTCGAGAGCCTCTGCGCTGCCCGCGTCCCACGCGCGAAGGATTGCCGTGATGTCGTCTGACAAGGTGCGGTGCTCCTTTGGCAAAGCAAATTGATAGCACGGCTTCTCGTCCGCATGCAAACTAAGCGCCTAGGAGTCGCCGATAGATAGCGACATAGATCTCGACTTGGCGTTCCCAGGAAAAATCCTGCGCCATCCCGTTCGCGACGAGCCGCTGCCAGGAGGCGCGGTCACGGTAGAGCTCGAGCGCGGCGCCGAGAGCCCAGCGGAAACCGTCGACGTGGTAGTGCTCGAACACGATACCCGTGCCCTCGCCGGTCGCGGGGTCGAAGAGCTTCACGCTATCAGCCAGTCCTCCCGTCTTACGCACGATAGGAACCGTCCCATATTTGAGGCTGTACATCTGATTGAGGCCACAGGGCTCGTAGCGGGACGGCATGAGAAACATGTCACAAGCCGCCTCGATCCAATGCGCGAGCCGGTCGTGAAAGCCACGATAGAAACAGACCCGATCGGGATAGTATCTTTGCAGTGAGGCGAAAAACTCTTCGTAAGGCGCGTCGCCGGTGCCGAGGACGACGAGTGAGCAGGACTCTCGTGACAAGAGCTCGGGAAGAGCTTCGACGAGCAAGTCGAGGCCTTTTTGCGCGGACAAGCGCGTCACCATGCCGACGAGCGGCACATCCTCCGGTTGCGAGAGGCTCAGCTCCTTCAAGAGAGCTTTCTTGTTCTGTTTCTTTCCGTCGAGATTATTTTCCGTGTAGCGGAACGGGATGAGCTCGTCCTTTGCGGGGCTCCACGTGTCGTAATCCACGCCGTTCAGAATCCCGACGAGCTCGGCGCGGCGACGTCTCAGGAGCCCATCTAGGCCATATCCTTGCTCGGGAGTCTGGATCTCCTCGGCATAGGTCGGGCTCACGGTGGAAAGATGATCCGCGTGCACGAGCCCGGTCTCGAGGAAATTGACGATTCCGCCCTTCGATTCCCGAACGCCGATGGATTTTGCGACATCCGCGGAAAACACGCCTTGGTAGGCAAGGTTGTGGATGGTGAGAAGCGTCTTCGCCTCGTCAAAGAAGCTCGATGGAGCCGTCTTCAAAAGCAGGGGCACGAGCGCGGTTTGCCAATCGTTCAGATGAAAAATCTCCGGCGCGAAGGCCAGATGGTGGCAAGTCTCGAGCACCGCACGGCAAAAAAACAAGAAGCGGAACGGCTCGTCCTCGTCGTTCGTATAGATGGCATCGCGCGCAAAAAAAACGAGGAGCATCGATGAAGTAGACCGGCACGCTCGAGCGCGGAAGCGTCCCCTTTTGGAGCGCGAAACCTTCCGTGCTCGCTTCGACGGGCTCGAGTCCGTGCGCAGCGCCATCGATGCTGCCATAGAGCGGCATGAAAACGCGCACGTCATGTCCGAGCTTCCCGAGCGCTCGGGGAAGCGCTTCGGCTACATCAGCAAGGCCGCCCGTCTTCGCGAAGGGCGTGAGCTCGGACGCGAGAAAAGCGATCCGGAGCATGGGGGGATTATAATCGCTCCCATGACGAACGTGGTTTTCGTCGCGCCTTATTTCGCGGAGACGACGCTTCGCTTCGTGAGCGCCGCGGCGAGTCTTCCGAACGTGCGGCTCGGCCTCATCAGCCAGGATCCCGCGGAGAAGCTCCCCGAGGACTTGCGGAGAAAGCTGGCGGGCCACTACCGCGTCGAAGCCGGTCTTTCGCGCGCTGCGATCGAAAAGGCCGCGCGCGCGATGAAGCGCAGCTTTGGGTCGGTCGATCGCTTGCTCGGAACGCTCGAGCAGCTTCAAGTGCCCCTGGGTCAAATTCGCGAGGAGCTCGGTATCACCGGCATGGGCGCCGAAGCCGGGCGGAATTTTCGCGACAAAGCGCGCATGAAAACGGTGCTCGCGCGCCACGGACTTCCGTGCGCCCGCCATCGCCTCGTGCGCGACCCGAGAGAAGCGTTTGCTTTCGGCGAAGAGGTCGGCTTCCCGCTCGTCGCCAAGCCGCCCGCTGGCGCGGGCGCGCAGTCGACATTTCGCCTCGACGACGATCGGGCGCTGTCGGAATGTCTCGCTTCGATGCCGCCCTCGGATACGAGGCCGACGCTCCTCGAGGAGTTCATCGTCGGGGAGGAACATTCTTTCGACAGCGTGGTGCTCGGCGGAGAGCTCACGTGGTACTCGATCAACGACTACTACCCCGCACCCATCGAAGTCTTGCGCCACCCTTGGATTCAATGGAGCGTGGTCTCGCCCATCGAGCTCGACCACCCGCGTTACTCGGCCATCCGTAAGGTCGCGGGCCCGGCTCTATCCGTACTCGGTCTCGAGAATGGCCTGAGCCACATGGAGTGGTTTGCTCGCCCGGATGGAAGCGTTGCGATCTCGGAAGTGGGTGCTCGACCTCCGGGGGCGCAGTTCGCGACGCTTCTTTCTTATGCTCATGATTTCGATTTCTACAGCGCTTGGGCCCGTCTCATGGTCGAGGACGTCTTCGACCCGCCGCCGCGGCGATACGCGGTCGGCGCGGCCTATTTGCGTGGTCAGGGCACGGGGGCTCACGTTACCGCCATACAGGGGCTCGACGAAGCCCAGCGCGATGTGGGCGATCTCGTGGTCGAAGTCAAACTTCCGGAGCTAGGCCAATCGCCATCGGGAACTTACGAAGGCGAGGGCTTTGTCATCTTGCGTCACGAAGACACCGAAGTCGTGAAGCGCGGCATCAAACGCGTCATCGAGCAAATCTACGTGGAACTGGCATAAATGAATGTACTCAACGTACTCATGATAAGTCCCGGTTTTCCGGCGGAGATGCCTTTTTTCACCCGCGGGCTCGCGCGCGTCGGCGCAAACGCCATCGGAATAGGCGATCAAGCGCAATCGGTGCTCCCCGAGATCGCGCGCGAGAGCCTCAGCGCTTACTTCCAAGTTCCCTCTTTCACCGACGAAGAGGCGATCTTTCGGCAAGTCGAGGCCATCCACAAAAAAGCGCGACTCGATCGCATCGAATGCCTCTGGGAGCCTTTCATGATCCTCGCGGCGAAGCTTCGCGAGCATCTCGGCCTACCCGGCATGACGGTCGAGGAGACGATCCCGTTCCGTGACAAAGAGATCATGAAAAAGCGCCTCGACGAAGCGGGTATTCGTACGCCGCGACATGCGAGCGTCACCACCGTGGACGGTTGCAGGCAGGCCGCCGCCGCGATCGGATTTCCGGAAAGGTCAATCGTCGTCAAACCCATCGCCGGGGCGGGCGCGGCCGACACTTATCACATACGAAGCGCCGACGAGCTCGAAGCCGTGCTCCCGGCGCTCCGCCACGTGCCCGAGGTCAGTGTCGAGGAGTTCATTGACGGCGACGACTATACCTATGAGACGATTTGCATCGACGGCAAAGACCGAGCATTTCAGCATCTCTTTCTATCGACCGCGAGCGCTTCAAGCGCGTACTCATGAGCCTCTAAGGGTCGGGGCAAGAATAACTACCAAGTCTTTGTCGTAATTCATCTGCTGCAGGGATAACGATCCGAGCCGGCGGGAAGCGGATCGCCTGGCGGGACCGCGTCAAATGGAGCTATTTGCAGCTCTTTGAGAGCTTGCCCATGGAGACGTAGGCCATTGTGTGTTAGAGTTACGAATTATGATTCGTAACTCTGATATTGACCGCCTGCGGGGGTTGTTTGCCAAACGTCTCATCGCCACCATGGACATGCTCAAGAAGACAGTGGGGACTGTCGCTGACCTGACGGTGTTCCGGAAACTGAGAGAGCTCGACAGTGGGGACTGTCGCTGACCTGACGGTGTTCCGGAAACTGAGAGAGCTCGACTACTGCACCAGCTATTCGCACCGTGGACGTTTCTACACGCTCCGAGAGCTCGCGGAGTTTGATGAGAACGGCTTGTGGTGGATTCGGTCCGTCGGCTTTTCAAGTCGAGGGACACTCGTCGCCACGGCCGAAGGACTGGTGAACGCCTCCGAGGCTGGCTACGCGGTGGAGGAGCTTGATGCCATTGTTAGGGTTGGGACCAAAGATGTGCTGCCGAAATTGGCCTGGGAGAAAAGACTTCGCCGCACTCGGATTAGAAATCGCAATGTCTACTTCTCTCCGAAGAGGAGCATTCGTGAACAGCAAATAGCCAGCCGACGTGTTTGGGAAGCGCAACCCTCTGTGTCCAAGAGTATTGCTGCTCAAGACGTCCTACCCGATGAGCTCAAAGCAGCCATCATCCTTTTCTTTAGCCTGCTCGATGAGAGAGAAAGGCGTGTGTATGCGGGGCTTGAATCTCTCAAGTTAGGTTATGGCGGTGACCGCCAGATGGCGGAGATCCTCGGGCTCGACGTTAGCACTGTGGCTCGGGGCCGTCGCGAGCTACTTGAGCATGATGTGAATGTGGAGCGGGTCCGAAAAGCGGGTGCCGGCCGCAAAGCTGTCGAAAAAAAAACGCCAGAAGTCATCGCGGCGATCGAAGAACTTATGAAGTACGAGGTCGCTGGCGATCCCGTCAGCGGTCTGAGATGGACTCGCAAGACCACGAAAAAAATAGCTGCCGAACTCTCGGCCTTGGGCATTCGCGTCAGTCGCAAAACCGTCGCGAAGCTGCTTAAACAGATGAACTTCTCACTCCGGACCAACAAAAAGAAGATCTCGAATGGCTCTCCTCCAACTCGCGACGCCCAGTTCGCCAACATCACACAGCTACGGGAGCGCTTTAGCCGACGTGGCAATCCCATATTGAGTGTCGACACCAAGAAGAAAGAGTTGGTCGGACGCTTCAAGAACCCAGGACGCGTCTGGGCTCAAAAGAGCGATGCCGTCAACGACCACGACTTTCGCTCCATGGCAGATGGGGTCGCAATCCCATACGGCATCTATGATCTCCAGAGTAATCGAGGCACCGTGTATGTCGGAACGTCTTACGACACGTCGCAATTCGCAGTCGAATGCATCGAGAAGTGGTGGCGCTCTGAAGGTCAGAAGCGTTTTCCCGGCCGCAAACATTTACTTGTCGTAGCTGACACTGGCGGAAGCAACGGCGCAACCCGCCGTGCATGGAAACACGGCATCCAGCACAAGCTGTGCAACGAGCACGGTTTGGACGTCACGGTCGCACACTATCCACCAGGTGCGTCCAAGTGGAACCCAATCGAGCACCGCCTGTTCAGCGAGATTAGCAAGAATTGGGCGGGCCGGCCGCTCGATAGCTACGAAACCATCCTGAACTTCATACGGACCACCAAGACCAAAACTGGGCTCAAGGTTAACGCCCGTCTCGTCAAGAAGCAGTATCCTAAGGGCATCAAAATCTCGGACCCTGCGATGGCGCTACTCAACATCAAAAAATCCTCTTCCCTGCCGAAGTGGAACTACACGTTGCGTCCATCCAAGAATGGGAAATAATTTCTGCCACGGTCCTAAGCCCGCAAACGGTCGTCGTGCGCAGGGTGGAGGACGAAGCGCTTGGACCCGGCTGTGAGATGGGCGAGGCGGTCATAAAAGCACTGAACTTTCGCACGGGCTTCACGCACATGGAATGGTTTCGAACGCCTTCGGGCGAGGCCGTGTTCGGTGAGATCGCCGCTCGGCCACCGGGTGCGCACCTCGTCGACCTCATCAATTACGCTTCGGATATCGACGTCTTCACCGGCTGGGCGGAGGCGATTTGTCACGGCCGCTTCACTCAAACCGTCGATCGCAGATACAACGCGCCTGGATCTACAAGCGCGCTGAAGGCGAGGGCGTCATCCAGAGAATCGAGGGCCTCGCGCCCTTGATGGCGGAGCTCGGCGAGCACGTGATGTTGTTGGATCTCCTTCCGATAGGGGCGCCTCGCCGCAACTGGAAACAAACCCTCGTTTCAGACGGGATGATCATCGTGCGCCACCCCGACCTCGAGCGCACGCTCCAAATCGCCGATCGCTTCGCAACCGAGCTCAGAATGTATGCTGGCTGATTTTTTTCCGAGGGAGGGCGCGAGGAGAGAGAGCTTGCGCAGTGCCTGCTCGGTGAGCAGTCACCCAGCGCCTCGCGCCGGCTCGCGCGAAAGCTGAACTACGAGCTTCACACCCGCTACTACCTCGACACCATCTTCTAGTCTCTAATCCGCCAGAATCGCGAATCAAGTAACGAGAAGGATCAATAGTTAAGAAAAGCGCAACGCAAGACCAAGAGTCGCCGAGCGCCAACGTCAATCGGAGAAGGCGCGTCGGATTTCTTCCGCGAGGATCGTGATGCCCTTTCGGACGACGCCGTCGTCCTGCGAATAATTCACGCGCAAACATTCTTGTTTGTGGCGCCACGGTTCGTCGAGGCCGGGAAAAAAGTACTGCCCGGGGACAACGAGAACGCCACGCTCTTTGAGTCGTTCGTAGAGCTCCTGTGACGTGACGGGCATGTTCTCGAGCCAGAGCCAGAAAAAGAACGTGCCCTCAGGCTTGTGCACGCGATAGGGCAAGCCCTTCATCGCCTCGCGAAGCCAACCGAGCGCTTGTCGCGACTTGCGCTCGTAGAACGGCCGGATTCTTTTTCGAGAGAGCTCGAGCACATCTCCGCTTGCGACCAGATCGCGCGCCAGCACCGCCCCGAAGCTAGAAGGGGCGAGGCTTACGATGGCGTTCATCGCAGAGACGGCTCGGATGATCATCTCATTCGCGATGACGATTCCGGTGCGAACGCCTGGAAGGCCGAGCTTCGAAAGACTCATGGTCACGATGATGTTCTCGTTCCAAACGGGCTCGGCGTCCGTGAAGATGATGTTGGGAAATGGTGGGCCGTAGGCGTTGTCGATGATGAGGGGGATCTCGTTTTTCGCCGCGAGCGCGCTCAAGCGCAGAAGCTCGCTTTCGGTGAGCACGTTCGAAGTAGGGTTCGTCAGCCGCGAGACACATAGGACCGTGGCAGAAATTATTTCCCATTCTTGGATGGACGCAACGTGTAGTTCCACTTCGGCAGGGAAGAGGATTTTTTGATGTTGAGTAGCGCCATCGCAGGGTCCGAGATTTTGATGCCCTTAGGATACTGCTTCTTGACGAGACGGGCGTTAACCTTGAGCCCAGTTTTGGTCTTGGTGGTCCGTATGAAGTTCAGGATGGTTTCGTAGCTATCGAGCGGCCGGCCCGCCCAATTCTTGCTAATCTCGCTGAACAGGCGGTGCTCGATTGGGTTCCACTTGGACGCACCTGGTGGATAGTGTGCGACCGTGACGTCCAAACCGTGCTCGTTGCACAGCTTGTGCTGGATGCCGTGTTTCCATGCACGGCGGGTTGCGCCGTTGCTTCCGCCAGTGTCAGCTACGACAAGTAAATGTTTGCGGCCGGGAAAACGCTTCTGACCTTCAGAGCGCCACCACTTCTCGATGCATTCGACTGCGAATTGCGACGTGTCGTAAGACGTTCCGACATACACGGTGCCTCGATTACTCTGGAGATCATAGATGCCGTATGGGATTGCGACCCCATCTGCCATGGAGCGAAAGTCGTGGTCGTTGACGGCATCGCTCTTTTGAGCCCAGACGCGTCCTGGGTTCTTGAAGCGTCCGACCAACTCTTTCTTCTTGGTGTCGACACTCAATATGGGATTGCCACGTCGGCTAAAGCGCTCCCGTAGCTGTGTGATGTTGGCGAACTGGGCGTCGCGAGTTGGAGGAGAGCCATTCGAGATCTTCTTTTTGTTGGTCCGGAGTGAGAAGTTCATCTGTTTAAGCAGCTTCGCGACGGTTTTGCGACTGACGCGAATGCCCAAGGCCGAGAGTTCGGCAGCTATTTTTTTCGTGGTCTTGCGAGTCCATCTCAGACCGCTGACGGGATCGCCAGCGACCTCGTACTTCATAAGTTCTTCGATCGCCGCGATGACTTCTGGCGTTTTTTTTCGACAGCTTTGCGGCCGGCACCCGCTTTTCGGACCCGCTCCACATTCACATCATGCTCAAGTAGCTCGCGACGGCCCCGAGCCACAGTGCTAACGTCGAGCCCGAGGATCTCCGCCATCTGGCGGTCACCGCCATAACCTAACTTGAGAGATTCAAGCCCCGCATACACACGCCTTTCTCTCTCATCGAGCAGGCTAAAGAAAAGGATGATGGCTGCTTTGAGCTCATCGGGTAGGACGTCTTGAGCAGCAATACTCTTGGACACAGAGGGTTGCGCTTCCCAAACACGTCGGCTGGCTATTTGCTGTTCACGAATGCTCCTCTTCGGAGAGAAGTAGACATTGCGATTTCTAATCCGAGTGCGGCGAAGTCTTTTCTCCCAGGCCAATTTCGGCAGCACATCTTTGGTCCCAACCCTAACAATGGCATCAAGCTCCTCCACCGCGTAGCCAGCCTCGGAGGCGTTCACCAGTCCTTCGGCCGTGGCGACGAGTGTCCCTCGACTTGAAAAGCCGACGGACCGAATCCACCACAAGCCGTTCTCATCAAACTCCGCGAGCTCTCGGAGCGTGTAGAAACGTCCACGGTGCGAATAGCTGGTGCAGTAGTCGAGCTCTCTCAGTTTCCGGAACACCGTCAGGTCAGCGACAGTCCCCACTGTCTTCTTGAGCATGTCCATGGTGGCGATGAGACGTTTGGCAAACAACCCCCGCAGGCGGTCAATGTCAGCGTTACGAATCATAATTCGTAACCCTAACACACAATGGCCTACGTCTCCATGGGCAAGCTCTCAAAGAGCTGCAAATAGCTCCATTTGACGCGGTCCCGCCAGGCGATCCGCTTCCCGCCGGCTCGGATCGTTATCCCTGCAGCAGATGAATTACGACAAAGACTTGGTAGTTATTCTTGCCCCGACCCATAGCGCGGCGATGTCCTCGCTTACCCGCACGGCGTCGAAATCGACGTGATATTTGAACAAATCGTCTTCCAGAAACTCGATCTCTGGCTTTTCGGAGACAAACAAATCCCGGGCAATGCCCGTATCCGCATAGCCGATATATTCGGGGGTCAGCGGCAGAAGGATCTTACGGTGGCGGCCATCCTCGGACTCGCCGGCGAGCAAGTTGAACAAAAAGAAAAACGACGTTTGACTCCCCGTCGTCAGAGCAACGTTCTCCGGGCCAACCTCCCAACCGTAATGTTTCCTCAGGAGCGCGGCCATCGCTTCGATGAAGGGGCGATTTCCCGCCGGCGCGTCGTAGCTCGCAAGTAGCTTTGCAATCTCGTCCGAGCCGGACAGCAAGCGTCGCAATCGCTTCGTGAAGATCTCCTCGACCTCCGGGATACGCGCGGGGTTGCCGCCGCCGAGCATCAGGATATCGTCGCCCGCGGCGAGGGCATCGCCGAGGTCGTGCATCAACTGCAGAATGCCGGATTCCTCGGTGAACTTGGCGCCGAGCCTCGAGAGCTTCATCACCTCGCCGACGGACGGTCGGTCTGCCCGCCATCGATCTTCGGCATGGTCGAAGGGCATTCGGGACCGGAAGCGTTCCCCGTGGTCTCGAAGTCGAGAAAGGTCGTCGCGGCATAGGTCACGAGGCCGACGATGCCGTCTTCTTTGCTGGTGTCGACCTTGGCCTGCTCGATGAACAACTGGTGGGGCTCTCCCGCAGCGAGCTTGTTCTTTGGGATCACATACTCCGTTGCGCTATAGCTCAAGTAGCCCGTCCCTTCGAACGGCCGGCCACTATGCACCGTCTTCTCTCCACGACAATCTCCGAGAACGACGAACATCAAATCGTCGAGAATTCCATTCGCATCCGCGCCCGCGCCATCAAACGGGCTCCAAGTGACGGTCAAGTCGCGCTCGGGGTCGACCGCGGTCGCGGAGATTTCCCGCCCGCCCTGATGCAACGTGATGCGCACCGGCTTCGGGATACGCGACGCGCCTTCGCCGGTACCGCGAACGCGGAGGACGCGTCCGTCGACATCCACAATGGGCCCAATGGGCCCACTCGGGGTCGAAAAGCGAAACGTGTAGCTGCCGTTCGGGTATGCGCGGTCGAGCTCGGGCTCGTCGCCGTAGCGTCCGCCGTGAACTTCTTGGACGAAGCCGAGATCCTCGAACGGTTGGGTCTTGCCGTCGGGAAATGCTAACGATGCGCCCGTGACGCTCCCTCCATCTTTGACGAATATCTCGGCAAAGAAGTGATAGTTGAGAAGCGTCAGCGCCCCGTCGGGGGCCTGCCGCGTATTGGCAGTCTTGCCCATGACGATAAACGTGACGTGATCTTCCGGAGCCGCCTCGAGACCGATACCGAGCGCGAGAACGGCGACGGCGAGCGAGAAGCCGAGCATCTGAGAGCAAGCCTAACACGGCCGGCTACATGTAGGATTCCCCCTACGCTCGCGCTCGGGGCAAATCGATAAAGCAATTAATTTCAGCAGCTTAGAAAATTTCCTTCGCTGGCACGAACATTGAATCAATCTTGTCGCCCATGAAGCCTGTCATCGAACAGACCGAAGCCCCCTCTGCCGCCGCTCCGATGCCCAACGTCGGCTCTCTCGAGCGCGTGGCGATCCCGGAAATTCTGAAGCGCGTGAACGCCCACGAGCTCAGCGGCTCCCTCGAAGCCACCGCGGGAACGATCGTGCGCACGATCTACTTCGACCGTGGTTTCATCGTGTTCACCTCGAGCACGTCGAAGAGCGAGCGGCTCGGCCAATGCCTTCTAGAAGCAGGACGCGTCACGGAAGAAGGCATCGCGATCGCCGTCGATCTCATGACAGGCCGACGCCGTATCGGTGAGTCCATGGTCGAAGCCGGCCTCATCGACGAAGAGGAGCTCGGGCAGGCACTCGTCCACCAGGCTCGACAGGTAGCCACCGCGATCTACGCTCTCGAGCAAGGCATGTATCGCTTCGACGAGCAAGAGTGCCCGATCCCCATGGAGCTTCGACTCAGCCTATCGATGTATCGGTTGCAGCTCGAGGCGGTGCGGAAGATTCCGAACCATGAGCTCATCGTCAATGCGCTGCCTCCTTTCACGGAGCCCGTTCGTTTGTCCGAGTGCCCGCCCTTCAGTTTCGAGGACGTCCGGTTCGAGCCGGTCGAGCTCTTGGCCATGGAAGCCGCTCAAAAGGAACGACCGCTCGGCAAGCTCATGGAGCGCGTCAACCGGGGCTCGGTGGAGACCGAGCGTGCGATTTACGGGCTGCTTTGTGCGGGCATTCTCGAGCGGGTAGGTCCCGATGGCGCCTCCACCCCGCTGCGCGTCCAGGAAGAGACGGGGACTTTCCTGCTTTCGGCGCTCGGCGACGACAGCGAGAGCGAAGAAGCCGAGAACGTGCGCCAGGAAGTCCTGCTCGAGTTCGAGCGCTCCGAGCACGCTGCGGCCGAATCGCTGCTCGGGGTCGATGCCGATGCGTCGGAAGAAGACGTTCGGGGCGCCTTCGCGGACCGCATGGAGAAGTGGGACACGAAGCTAGAAGAGCTCGACAAAGACACAACGCTCTGCTTGAAAGTCGACGAGATCAAGAACAGGCTCGCACGAGCCAAGTTCGAGCTGCTCCAGCAGGGCGAGGACAGAGAAGCGCCCATCTCAGAGGCGCCGAGACCAAAGAACCTAGAGGAGGAAGAAAAGCGGCTTCTGCGGGAACTGAAGCTTCGGAAGATAGTGGAGGATGAGGAAGGTGTGATCTCGTTTCTCTACGAGCTCGTCCGGCTCGAGCCCGAAAAAGCCAAATACGAGGTCATGCTCGCACAAGCACTCGCCGGGCATCACGTGATGAGAAAAAAGGCGGAGCGCCATTTCCGACGCGCAGTCTCGCTCGATTCGCAAAATGCGAAAGTTCACTACCTGTTCGGACGGTACTACCAATCCTTCGACATGAGAAACCGCGCTCTCGCCGAATTCAAGTCAGCGCTCCGCATCCACCCTGACTTCTCGGAAGCACGCCGCGCGCTCGTCGAGCTCAAAAGCACTGAAGTCTCGCTCCAGGATCGGCTGAAAGGGTTCTTCTCGTAAGCTAGGCTTTCTTCAGACGCGCCACGGCGGCAAGAAGCACCACCGCGCCCACGGTCGCCGTCACGAGCGAGCCGATCGTGCCGCTCGCGGACAAACCCAGCAGGCCGAATAGCAAGCCGCCGAGGACCGCTCCGATCACGCCGACGATGATGTTCCCCAAGAGGCCAAAGCCCTTGCCCTTCATGATTTGACCGGCGAGCCAGCCCGCGGCCAATCCAACAACCAAGAAACCAATGAGTCCCACGAGACACCTCCCGGTGTACTAATATCAGACTGCCATGGTCTGGGTGAAACGTTTTGCCGTGCTCGTAGTTGTCTTCATCCTGCTCATGGGTTTGTGGGCGCGCCACACGCTTCGTTCTAGCCTCGCGCAACTCGACGGCGAGGCGATCTTGCCTGGCCTTTCGGAGGCTGCCACTGTCGAGCGTGACGCGCTCGGTGTCGCGACGATCAAAGGCGAGAGCCGCTCGGACGTCGCACGAGCCCTGGGCTTCGTTCATGCCCAGGAGCGCTTTTTCCAAATGGACCTATCGAGACGTCAGGCAGCCGGCGAGCTCGCGGCGCTATTTGGTGAAGCTGCGCTACCGCTCGATCGGCGCCACCGTTTCCATCGGATGCGCATGCGGGCGCAGAAGAGCGTCTCGCTATCGCACCAGGACGACGATGGGATCTTGACCGCTTACACCGACGGTGTGAACGCGGGGCTCGCCGCGCTCGAGGCGCCGCCGTTCGAATATCTCTTGCTGCGACAAGAGCCCGAACCGTGGCGTGTCGAAGACTCCGTGCTCGTGGTCGCGGCGATGTTTTTCGTTTTGAACGATGCCGAAGGCAGATACGAAGCGACTCAAAGCTTGATTCACGACGTTCTCGCTCCGGAGCTCGCAGAATTTCTCTCCCCCCTCGGTACGGATTGGGACGCGCCCGTCGTCGGAGACGTGATCCCCACACCACCCATCCCGCCAGAAACATTCGCGGGCGCATCGACGCCCGAGAGCGCGCGCCACGCGCCGGCTCGAGTCGAGGCGTCGGAGCTTTGGCGTGCCGATGTCGGAAGCAACAACTGGGTCCTCGCCGGGACACGTACGGCTAGCGGCCGCGGTCTTCTGGCGAGCGATATGCACCTCGCGCATTCGGTACCGAATATCTGGTTCCGCGCGATGCTGACTTGGGGCGCCCATCGCGTTGTCGGCGTCACGCTTCCGGGAACACCGTTCATGGTGGCGGGCAGCAACACACACATCGCTTGGGGGTTCACGAACACCAACGGGGATTGGAGCGATCTCGTAGAGCTCGAGCTCGACCCCGAGGATCCCACACGTTACCGAACGCCGGAGGGATGGAAGTCGTTCGCGATCCACGAGGAGCGTATCGAAGTGAGCGGCGCCGAGGTGGAGGAGGTGCTCGAGATTCGCGAAACCATCTGGGGACCCGTCGTGGACGAAGATCATCGCGGACGCTTGCGCGCCATTCGCTGGATCGCTCATGAGGCCGACGCGGTCACCACGGGCGTCGGCGCCCTCGAGACCGCCGCGACGCTCGACGACGCACTTGCCATCGCACAGCAAGCCGGGATGCCTCCCCAAAACTTCGTCGGCGCCGATGCGTCGGGAGCGATTGCTTGGACGGTCGCAGGCCGCATCCCGGCACGTTTCGGCTTCGATGGGCGACGACCTTCTTCCTGGGCCGACGGCGCCCGGGGGTGGGACGGGTGGCTCGCGCCGGAATACTACCCCGTAATCCGCGATCCCGAACCGGGAGCGATTTGGACCGCCAATGCTCGCGTGGTGGACGGGGAGATGCTCGCGAAGATTGGCGATGGTGGTTATGCATTCGGTGCCCGCGCCCGTCAGATTCGCGACGCTTTGGCCGCGATCGACGACGCCAACGAGCAGGACATGCTCGAGGTTCAGCTCGATGACCGCGCACTCTTCATGGACGTTTGGCGAACATTTTTCGTTTCGTGGGTTCCGGCACACTTGCGCGAGACCATCGAGAACGGCTGGACGGGCCAGGCCTCCGTCGATGCGTCGGGCTATCGCATCGTGCGAGAGCTGAGGCTCGCGATCTTCGAAGAGGTCTTCTCGACGCTCACCGCGGAAGCGAGCGAGGCGGACGAGCGTTTTAGCGTCTGGTCGTTACGGCAGTGGGATGGTCCGCTGTGGAAATTGGTCTCGGAAAAACCCGAGCACCTCGTGCCCCAGGAATACGCGAGCTGGGACGCATGGATGATGGACATCGTGGAGCGCAGGGTCGCCTCGTGGGAAGAGCCTCTCGCCGCGCGGCGCTGGGGCGACATCAACCAGACCGCCGTGAAACACCCGCTCAGCCGCGCCATTCCGTTCTTATCGCGCTGGCTCGACATGCCGTCTCGCCCGATTCCCGGCGACAGCAACATGCCGCGCGCGCAAGGGGCGAGCCGCGGTGTCTCCGAGCGGCTCGTCGTCTCACCCGGGCAAGAGGAAAAGGGCTTGTTTCACATGCCCGGCGGCCAGAGCGGGCATCCGTTATCGCCGTTTTACGGCGCAGGCCACGAAGACTGGGAGCAAGGCCGCCCGACCCCGCTACTTCCCGGAGCGACCTTACATTCGTTGACGCTGACGGCCAGTTGAGCCAAGTTGAGTGAATTTAGGCCGTGCCGAGTTTCTTGCGGCCGAGGTGGTGGCGGCGCTTGAGCTCACCGTTCCAAGGTGCTAACGCGAGCGTCACATCGCCTTGGCTTTGTGCCTGGCACGCGAGCCGGATCGTGGGTTGCTCGTCTTCTGGATCGTTCGTGGTGTCGTAGCCGAAGTAGCGCAGACGCTCACGCTCGAAATCCGAAATCGCGGAAAGATTCTCGCGACCTTCGATGAGGCCGATCCAGCAATAACCGCACGAGCCCACACGACACTCGACCGGCACGGGGCCATCGATCCGGCGATAGTCCAGCGTGCGATAATCTCCGTCGGCTCGAGCGCCTGCCATCGCGATGTCCTGCCCGTTGATGGCGTGAAAGCTCCCGTCGCCCCCGCGCTCGTTCCAGCGAACTTCAAACCTTCGATTGACGCCTTTCAAGAAACCGAGAACGCCGTCGCGGCTTTCTCGCTTGCGTTTCGTGACGACGCGGTCGGGGTTGTTCGGGAGAAGCTCACCCGCGGCCGGCGAGTCCGCCATCTTCTCGAAAACGTCTTGCCCCACTTGTCGGAAAACCATGAGCCCCACGGCGCTGATACCGAGCACGAGACCGACAGCAACTTTGTCGGTCTCCGATACGCGCATAGCCACTCCGCGGATGCTCGCCTCGAGCGTGTCGCTTTCACTCTGCGTCAAGATGGCATTCTTCACGGCTTTCCCCAGGATCGCGTTCTTAACGGCTTTCCAATGTCGGGCCCCATAGAGAAACGCCACCGAAGCGTCCATTTGTTCTTCGAGCTTCCACTCGCCCTCGAGGTCCATGATGCGGGCCATCTCTTCAGCGCCTTCGGCCGCGCAGAGAGCCTCCGAGAGCTCCAGCGGCCAGAAAGAGAACCAAATGCGGGTCGCCTCTCGATCCACTGGATGAACGTCTTCGCCAATCGCGTCCAGCGCTTCGAGCCAGGCTTTTTGCGGCTTGTGCCCGAGGAATCCGAGCAATTGATTTTTTCCCATGATCGTCATGATTTCCTCTCGGAGAAACATCCTAGCACGAGCTTTTGCCGCACAGAAGGCAGTCGTGCTACCGTGCACGGCATGGCCTTTCAAAGTTTTCTCAAGATTCTCGCTCACCCGATATTCACAGGCCTGAACTTCCACATGCCGATGGTCGTGGACCTCTCCCACCCGCTCGTCATGCTCAAAGGTGAGAACGGCTCAGGAAAGTCGACCCTCCTGCACTCCCTTCATTACGCAATGAAGGGTGAGCAAGTAGACGGCTACATCTACCGGACGGAAGGTGTTACCGTCGACCCCGAAAAAGTTTATCTCTTCGACGCTGAGCAGCACAATCCCCGCAACCAGCTCCATCTGTTCGAGGACCAACCGGACATGAAAGAGTTCCTTCAGATGGCGAGTCACGGCCAAGTGATGCTCACCATGTTCAAAGACAGTTTCCCCAAGCTTCCCGACGGAACGATGCTGCTTCTCGACGAGCCCGAAATGGCGCTCAGCCAGTCCAATCAAAGGCGCATCCTGAAGATGCTGATGGAGCTCGTGGACAAGAAGGGCTTCCGCATCGTTACCGCGACCCATTCTCCGGTGCTCCTCGAAGCTAAAGAGACGTACGTCATAGACTTAGACCAGCACATCAACAAGAACGTCATTCCGGAGGACATGGGCGTGGAGGGTCAGAGCACCCTCCATTAGGGGCCCCGCCAGGGGTAAAAAAAGGCGCCCATTCAAGGCTTGGAACAGCCCAACCAGCCCAAAAATTGGCTAATTCGTTGATAAACGTTGGCTTGGGCTAGAATCCCGCTCTATTCTCTACCGTGGAATCCATCCCTGGGTTCCGAGACTCATCGACTCTGGAGAGCACAATGCATCGTCACATCAAATACGTCGAGAAAGCTATCTCCGTGGCAGCGAATGGCGCGTGGCACATTTTCGAGCGCCTCAACCGTATCAGCCCGAACGAGACATTCACGCCGGCCTGGTCCGACAAGCCACTTCTCAAATCCTGGCAGAAAACCAAGCCGACTCTGGGATGGCCGCGCACGACGGACTCGCTGTGCCCGAAATGTATTCCCGAGGCGCGGGAGCAGATTTTGAATGGTGACGGCGACGTCAGTACCCTCGTGAACGAGAAAGTCGGCGAGATCAAAGCCCAGATCGTGGCACGTGACGGCGAGATTTGGATGATCAAAGACTGCCCCATCCACGGTCGTTTCGAAGACCTCATGGCGGTCGATCTCGACTTCTTCAAGCATCTCGAGGATGTTTTCCCGGGTCGCGACATCCGTGCCCATAACGACGAGAAACTCCACGACCACGGCAGCAGCACCATCAAGCACGGCCGCGGCTCGGTTCTGACGCTCGACCTCACGAACCGCTGCAACATGATGTGCGATCCGTGCTTCATGGACGCGAATCAGGTCGGCTTCGTCCACGAGCTCTCATGGGACGACATCAAGCTCATGCTCGACAACGCCGTAACCATCAAGCCGAAGCGGCAGATGTCGGTACAGTTTTCCGGCGGCGAGCCAACCCTTTCGCCTTACTTCCTCGACGCGGTACGCTACGCGCGCAAGGTCGGCTATATCAGCACCCAGGCGGCGACCAACGGCATAGAGTTCGCGAAAAGCCCCGAGTTCTCTCGCGAAGCCGCGGCAGCCGGTTTGCGATACGCCTATCTTCAGTTCGACGGTATCGGCAATGCCGCCAACTCGCACCGCCACGTCGGGAACCTCTTCGACGTCAAAATCCAGGCAGTCGAGAACTTGTACGAGAACGGCGTCGACATCGTGCCGGTCACGACGCTCATCAACGGCGTCAATAACGAGCAAGTCGGCTCGCTCATCCGCTTCGCGCTCGATAACCCGAAGAAAATTCCGTTTCTCGCGTTCCAACCTGTGTCGTTCACAGGACGCGACGAAGCGGTAACGAATGACCGCCGTTTCGCGCAGCGCTATACCCTCTCCCATCTCGCGCATGATGTGAAGGCCCAGACCGGCCTCGGCGAGCCGGCGCGCGACTGGTATCCGATCTCTTTTCTTGGAACGTTTTCGGACTGGGCCGATTTAGTGCACGGACCTGGCCACGATTGGGGTCAGTTCAGCTGCGGCTGCCATCCGAATTGCGGTATCGGCATGGCGGTGATGATCGACAAGGAGACCAAAGAAGCCGTTCCGGTCACGTCGTTCTTGAACGGCGACCGACTTGCGGAAGACATCAAGAAAATCAACGACGCGGCGCGCGGCCACTTTCTCTCTTCGTTGGGCCTGGCCCTCACGGTGATCCGGAACTACAACTCGTTCAGGGCGCCGACGCATTTCACGCTCAAGTCGATGCTCGAGAAGTTCGACAAGACCTATGGCATTACAGGAAAGGACTACGGGAAGGTCACACCGGATAGAACCTTCGCGGATATCGAGAAGCGGCGTCAGGATCGCTGGAACTTCCTGTTCATCGCGGGCATGTGGTTTCAGGATCTCTTCAACTACGACTTCCGGCGTACCGAGCAGTGCATCATTCCCTACGCTACCCAGGAAGGTGAGATTTCCTTCTGCGCCTACAACACGGGTATCGGCTGGCGTCAGATCGTCGAGAAGATGCACATGAACGCCACGATCAACAAGTGGTATGAAGAGCGCGGCCGTCATCTCATCTATGCCGGCAACAAAGAGGTGGACTTGCCGACCGTCGACCACGGGCTCTTGCTCCGTCAGGAAGATGTTGACAAGGGCATCCAGACGGATCTGGACGAGAAGGGCATCGCCAAAACGGCGTTCGAAGAGAAGCGGGCCGCCCGCGACAAGAATCTCGTACGCAACGCCGAAGACACCCGCATGGAGCAGCTGTACCGCGAGCAAGTCTTGAACGAAAAGCCCGCGGCGGAGCCGAAGGCGCCGGTCGTGCAGATAGACGTTTAGTTAGACTGGAAAAAAGCCCGTCCGCTATTCGCGGGCGGGCCTTTTTTTATTGCTGCTGCCGGCTATCTGCTTTCGGCTACCTCATCGGCTACGCGGATGGTCTCGGCAGGACGCGTTGTTGCCACGGCTGGATTTCTTGGCGCTGTCTTCCCAGGCCTTCGATTCCCGATTCGACAACATCGCCGGGGCGCAGGTAGCGCGCGGGTTTGTGGGCCATGCCGACGCCCGACGGTGTGCCGGTGCTGATTACGTCGCCAGGTAGGAGCGTCATAAAGTGGCTCACGTAACTCACGATTCTCGGGATGCCGAAGATCATGTTGGCGGTAGAGCTTTTCTGCATGGTCTTGCCGTTGACGGCGAGCCACAGCTTTAGGTCGTGGGCGTTCGGGATCTCATCGGGCGTCACAAAGTAGGGACCCATCGGAGCGAAGCCGTCGGCGCTCTTTCCCTTGCACCATTGTCCACCACGCTCCAGCTGATAAGAGCGCTCCGAGAAGTCGTTCATCACCAGATAGCCTGCCACATAATCCATCGCACGGCCTTCGGGCACCTGGCTCGCCCACTTACCGATCACGACGCCAAGCTCGATCTCCCAGTCGACTTTGCTCGCGTTGCGCGGCATCACGAGATCGTCGTAGGGACCGGCAGCTGCCGAGGAGGCTTTCATGAAGATCACCGGCTCGTCGGGCAGGGGCATCCCCGTCTCCAGAGCATGATCGCGGTAATTGAGCCCGATGCAAACGATCTTGCTAGGTCGCGCGATCGGCGGCCCCAATCGCGCGGGAGCACGAAGCTTGGGCTGAGAGGACGCGAAGGTCACCGCCCAGCGACGCAATCGTCTCATGCCGTCATCGGCGAAAAACTTCTCGTCATAGTCTTCACCGAAAATCGAAGAATCGATCAAAGCGCCACCCCGAAGAATCATTCCCGCGCGCTCGTTTCCGACTTCACCAAAGCGAATGAGTTTCATAGCAATGATGATACTCCCAAGAAAGAGCGCGCGTGAACGTCGAACGGCCCGATCGTCGCCTGGTTCAATCTGGCACTTGACGAGACATGCAAGAATGTGCTTTGGCCGCGCCGTCCTCGAGTTGTAGTTTCCTTATTTCTTGGGCGCGCGTCCGCCGAGCCAATCGACAGCTCGCTCGCCGCAAGCGACGCCTCGCGCCGCGGCTTTTCCGAACGCCGTCCCGTGGAGCGCGTTGCCCGCGAGAAAGAGACCTGGTGCGCGCTCGAGCGCCTCGTCGATAAGCTTCACGCGCGCGCCATGCCCGAGCTCGTATTGTGGAATCGCTTGGCGCCAAAGACGTGCTCGCAGAAAACGCGGCGCAGTGGAGAGGGCAAAGAGGCGTCGCATCTCACCTTCCGCGATGGCTGCCGCCGCATCTTCGTCGAGGTTCGCAATGTCGGGGTCGAACGTTCCTCCGAGAAGCACACGGACGAGCAGTCCGTCCTCGGCGTTGCGCCCGGGGAACAAGTGACCGTCCCACGTGACGCCCAAGGAGCGGAAGCCCGCTCCTCTTGGGATGAGCGCTCCAAAGCCGCGCGGGATGTATGTCTTTGCTTCCGCCCCGTAGCCGAGCGCCACGACGTAAACGGGCGGATAGCTGAGCTTCGCGAGCGCGCGCGACACGTCGGGAGCCGCATCGGCAAGCATCGACGCCGCGCTAAAGCCTTCGCTCGCGACGATCACACCATCGGCGAGGATGGACGATCCGCCCTCGAGCACGACATCGAAACCCTCCTCGCGCTGATTTATCGTCTGGACGCCGCATGCGGTCCGTGTCTCGAAGCTTCCACGCTCCGACAGGCGACGCGGCAGCGTTTCGAGTCCATCACGAAACGAGAACAAGGTCGACCGCCGCGGCGGGAGCGTCCCGCGCCGTCGAGCACGCGAGCGCGCGATTTGTGCCCGGATGAGCGAGCCGTGATCGCGCTCGAGCTCGGCCATGATGGGAAAGGCCGATGGAAGCGAAAGCTTCCTGGCATCGCCGGCGAAAACGCCGAGCACCATGGGATGGATGAAACGATCGGCAACGTCCGCGCCGAGGCGGCGCGCCGCGAAATCCCAAACGCTTTCGTCGAGGCCGTCACGCTTCGCACGCACGAAGGGCTCGCAAGCGGCGCGGAGAAGAGCTCTGGGGCTCAAGAGCCCGGAGGTCAAGAATCGGAAGGGGTGCGAGGCTACTTCTTTCAAGCGGCCATCGAGAAACACGAAGCGATGATGCGCGGCGGCGTCGCTCGCCGGAACGAGCTCCTCCTCGAGACCCGCGCCGCGGACGAGCTCGTCCACGATCGGCTCGTTGTTGAGATAGCCCAGCGGCCCTGTCTCGAACAACCATCCGTCTTCTCGGATCGCCGAAGCCTTGCCGCCGAGAACGGTTTCTTTCTCGAGGAGGAGCGTTTCGACGTCGAGCCCCCGCTTGGCAGCTTCTTTAGCCGCCGTCCACGCCGCGGCCGTGCCGGAAATGCCGCCCCCGACGACGACGAGGCGCGCTCTAGACTGTACGGCTGAAGACGGGCTTTCCACCATGCTGATGCTTTTCTCGCATGTACAGGTCGAAGCACATCGCGAGGTTGCGCACGAAGAGCTCGCCCGTCGGCGTCGCTCGTATCACGCCCGGCTCGACTGCGACGAGCCCCTCATCCTGATAAGCGTTCAAAAGCTCGAGGTCGGGCGCGAAATAGCTCACAAAATCGATCGACCACGAGGCTTCGACCGCGGGGATGTCGACGATGAAATTGCACATCAAACGATGGATGACGTCGCAGCGGATCTCGTCATCGCGGCTACGCACGAACCCACGGGCGACCGGCAAGCGACCCTCTAGAACGAGCTTCCCGTAGCGGCTGAGCTTTTTCTCGTTTTGCATGAGCGCGCCGCGCACATCCCCAATGGCGGAGACACCGAAGCCCAAAACATCCTCTCCTGGAATCACCGCATAACCTTGAAAGTTCCGGCGAAGCCGACCTTCGGCCTTCGCGATGGCGAGCTCGTCATCGGGCTTGGCGAAGTGGTCCATCCCGATCGTCTCGTATCCCGCGCCAAGAAGCTTCTCGCGCACGATCGCAAAGAGCTCGACTTTGACCTCGCGCGACGGGAGCTCCGTCTCATCGAGCTTTTTCTGATGGCCTTGCATCCACGGGACGTAAGCGAAGGAGTAGCACGCCACCCGGTCGGGCGCTATCTCGAGCACCCGATCGACCGTCGCCTCGAAAGTCTCGGGCGTCTGGAGAGGAAGACCATAAATGAGGTCCGTGTTGATACCGCGATAACCGCGCCGACGCCCATGCTCGACGAGAGCCTGTGTCTGCTCGGCCGTCTGGATGCGATGCACGCGCTCCTGGACTTCGGACGTGAAGTCTTGAACGCCCATCGACATCCGGTTGAAGCCGAGCTCGGCGAGCGCGTCGAGATGCTCGAAGCGGGTGACACGGGGGTCGACCTCGACAGCAATCTCGGCGCCTTCGATAGGCTCGAACTCGGAGAGGATGACTTTCACCAACGTGCTCAGCTCTTCGGGGCTGTAGTAAGTGGGCGTCCCTCCTCCAAGATGAAGCTGGGCAAACTTCCGCCGGTTCGGCATGCGCTTCGCGAGGAGCTCGATCTCGCGGCGCATCAGCTCGAGATAGGGCGCGGCGCGCTCGTGATCCGGGCTGATGATGACGTGACAGCCGCAAAACAAACACTGCTCGTCGCAAAACGGAAGATGTCCGTAAAGCGACAGTGGCGCGTCCTGACCGAGAGCGTCGGCCGCGGCCAAGCGTTGTTCGTAGACGTCTTGGCCCACTTCGTCCGAAAACTCGACGGCGGTGGGATAGCTCGTATAGCGAGGCCCCGGCCGGTCGTATTTCGCGACGAGCTGTTGGACACTGTCCCGGTCGAGAGGTCGATGTTCCGTCATGTCAGTTTCTTAGTCTCCAACGAGATCGGCGAGAGCATCAACGAAAGCGGGATGGTTCTCGACGCAAGGAATGAGCACGAAACGCTCGCCACCAGCCTCCTCGAAAACCTTCTTTCCTCGAATACCGATCTCCTCTAATGTCTCGAGTCCATCGGTGACGAATCCTGGTGTCATCACTGCAAGACTCTTTACACCGTTACGCGCCAGCGCTGCGAGCACGGCCGCGGTGTTCGGTCCGACCCATGGCTCGGGTCCAAAGCGTGATTGATAGCTGAGCGTCGCTCGAGCGCCGTCCCATCCAAGACGCGACAAGAGAGCTCGATGCGTCGTCTCACAGTCACGGCGATAGCGGCTCCCTTCCTTCCGATCATAGCGCACCGGGATGCCGTGAAACGACACCACCAGATGCTCGGGAGGGCTCGCCCCCGCCGCGCGGCGAAAACCGTCCGCCAAGGCTTCGATATAGCCAGCAGCGTCCGGGGCGAGCTGCAAGATCGGGTTGGTCACGCCCGCGTCGCGGACGAGCGCTTCGATGGTACCGGTGGTCGCCCCCGTTCTCTGCGGGAAGAGCGGAACGATACGAAGCTCGCCGGAAAATGCGAGCGCCTCGCCAAGCGACGGACTTCCGTAGCGGTACACGAAACGCACCTCGCTTTCGAGCTCGAGTTTCTTAGCGAGCCCGTCACAAATCCGCCTGGTGCCGGTCTCGAGGGGCGAGCCCTCATCCGTCCAGATCGCCCGATATTGCTCGGCGACACGCGCGGGACGCGTGCGCAATATCCTGGCGAGAATCGGCCGCCACAGCCACCGCGGATAGTCGACCACCATCGGGTCCGAGAGGAACTCGTCGAGAAAAGCGCGCACAGCCTCCTCAGTCGGCGCCGCCGTAGTACCCAAATTGACGAGAAGAACCCGATCGGCGCTCACTCGACGTATGGGTTCAGGAAGCGGCCACGTAAGGAATGGTTTGAGGACCGCGGGGCAGTACGCATAGAGTTCCCTCTTCTCCCGCTTCCGCGAGCGCCGAACGCGCGGCGGCGGCGACGTCGTTCATCGGTTCGAAATGCGCCGCGCGCAGCGACTCCGGAGGCAGAAAGCTCGTCTTGATCCGAACACGAGCGCGCTTTTGGATCATCGACTGGACTTGGATTTGCCATTGATCAGCCGCGGCGAAGTCCGGTTCATGCACCATCTCGAGCAGCGCTTCGGGCGAAGAGCGCCGGCGTAAAAGCTCGGCATAGGGGCCATGCTCCGGGAGGCCATCGCGGCATTCGGAAGCACAGAGAATGACACCTCCGTCTTTGACGACTTTCGCGGCCGCCGACAGCCCCTTGATCGTCTGATAGAGATTCTGATCGAGAGGAAACCCCGAATTGGTCGTGACCACGACGTCGAAGGGGGCCTTCACTTCGCGCATCGCTTCGCGCTTGGATGCGGTGCAGGCCTCACGATGCTCGGCGAAGAGCTCCCCGGCAAAGGCAGCCGTGATCTGCTTGTCACCGTTCAGCGTCACATCGAACGCGAAATGGACGCCGGTCATCCGGGCTATGTCGCGCACATCGTCGTGAATGGGGTTGCCTTCCGTCACACCCCACGTCGCCTGAGGGTGGCCCACGTGATGCGCGTCGTGAAGCACCATCGTCGTCTCGAGTCCCGCAAGGCCCGGCGCAACCATCTTGGGTCCGCCGCTGAAGCCGGCAAAAAAATGAGGCTCGACGAAACCCGTCGTGATGCGGATATCCGCGTCGAGCCATTCGCGGTTGAGCCAAACGGGGACACCTCGGGAGCTCGACCCAGCATGAGCGAGCATCGCGGGGTCACGTGCGTCATGGTTGACGATACGGTATCGATCGACGAGCTCGTCTCCCAGCATCGCGCGCAGCTCTTCTCGAGAGTTTCTGCGATGAGTTCCGGTCGCGATAAGGATCACCACGTCCTCGGGCCGCGCCCCGGGCATCGCGTCGAAGAGCGCTCGCAGCATCGGCTCGCGGGGTTGGGGCCTCGTGCCATCGCATACAGAAATCGCGACGCGTCGGCCAGGCTTCACGACCGTGTCGAGCGTCGCCGCACCAATGGGGTTTTCGAGAGCCCGCCGGAGCGTTGCGGCTGCATCGGACACACCGGGCGGGTAGTTCGGCTCGATGACTGTTATGCGCTCATCGGGCAGATCGACTTCGAGCCCGTCCGTTCCGTAATCGAGCACGACCTTCATGGACCCGATCGTACTGGGATCGCGCCGAGCGATCAATCGCCTAGAGCTCGACGCCTAGAGTTCGACGATCGTACCTAATCCTTTCTTTCGCGCTAGAACGAGCACACGTGCGGCGACGGAGACGTCTTGAACAGCGTTGCCGACAGATTTGAAGAGCGTGATTTGCTCGTCGCTCGTCCGGCCTTCTCGCGTCCCCTCGACGATCTCACCGAGCTCGGCATGCACGATGTCCTCCGAGATGCGTCTTTCCTCTTTGGGGATGATGAGATCGCCCGACTCCGCCCAGACAACCTCCCTCGAATCCACGACGAGAAGCGCGCTCCCGACCGTCTCCGCTGGGAGCTCCTGCATTTGAGACGTGAACGAGCCAATCGCATTCACATGGGCGCCGCGCTTCAAATCGCTATGCGCGAAAACGGGTGTTTTCGACGTGGTGGCCGTACACACGATGTCGGCGTCGCGCACCGCTTTGGCGGCAGAGTCCATCACTTCGATATTCGGGGGGACGGGTGCTCCAAAGCTCACCATCTCGTCGCGAAAGGCCTCCGCGGAGGCGTCGAAACGATCGACCGTACACGAAAACGCGGTCGATGGACCGCACCGCGCAGCAGGCCCGAAGCTGTGTCCTTCCCTGCACCCCCGTCCCCAGCACGGCGACAGACGTCGCGTCTTTCCGTGCCAGAAGATCGGTGGCGGCTCCCGAAGCCGCGCCGGTGCGGAGCGCGGTGAGATAGGTCCCATCGAGAATCGCTGTGGGAAGGCCGGTCTCGGCATCCACGAGCGTGACCATCGCGTTGATGGTCGGGAGCCCCCGCTCGATATTGCCCGAGAAGACCGAGACCATTTTCATGCCGAGCTCATCGGTCTCCTCCAGATAAGCAGGCATGAAGAGCGTCACGCCGTCATGAAGTGGAACTCCGAGCTGCGTTCGAACAGGGACGCGGGCACGTCCTCTAGAGAGTTGCGCGCAGGCGGCTTTGACGGTTTCGATGGCCTGATCCATAGAAATGGCCTCGCGGACTTCGTCTTTGGAAATAACGTGAAGCTTCATGCCGCAGCATCCTAAAACGTTGGGCTTGCCGGAGCAAGTTGTGATAGAAAAGACCGCCATGATGAAACTAGAAGGTGTGTACACGGTTTTACCGACGCCTCTCGACGAGAACGGCCAATTCGATTCCGTGAGCCTCGGCCGCGCCATCGATCTCTTCATCGAGGACGGCGTCTCGGGGTTCATCGCGCTCGGCGTCACGAGCGAGGTGGCGCGCATCTCGGACCGCGAGCGTCAAACTATCCTCGAGTCCTCCATGGAGCACGTGAAAGGACGCGTTCCAGTCATCGTCGGCGCTACCGGTCCCGGCCTCGATACGTGCCTCGATTATTGCCGCGCCGCTCGAGAAGCCGGCGCTGCCGGGGTCATGGTGAGCCCGCCACGTATGGAGAAGCTCAACTCCGACTATCTCCGCCGCCACTTCAGCGCCATAGCCGAGAAATTCGACTTCCCAATCGTGATCCAGGACTTCCCGCCGATCTCCGGCTATCACATGGAGGCCTCGCTCCTGGTAGATATTTGCCGAGAGGTTCCATCGGCACGAACGATCAAGCTCGAAGACGCGCCGACCCCTTACAAGACAGCGCGCATCCGTGAGCTCGAGAGCGGAATCGGGACCGATATCGTCATCTTTGGCGGTCTCGGGGGCGGTTACCTCATCGAAGAGCTCATTGCCGGGGCCAACGGTACGATGACCGGCTTTGCCTATCCGAAGCTTCTCGTCGAAATCGTCTCCAAGTGGAACGCGGGGATGAAAGACGAAGCGGCCGATTTCTTCTATCGTCACTGCCCGTTGATGCGATTCGAGTTCCAGCCTGGAATCGGCATGGCGATTCGCAAAGAGATGCTGAAGCGGCGCGGCGCGTTGCGCCATGCCGGCATCCGCGCACCGGGCGCGCTGCTCGACGATCCGACCCGCGAGGCGCTCGAGCGCGTCCTGAAGTGGCTCGGGATGGCGTGACGCCAGCCTGGTATAGAATTACTCTGCAGGATTTGCGTTGACGCGCAAATGTTTCGTGTAACGAAAAAAGCATGGCCACAGAGGCACAGAGACTCAGAGAATCAAAAACACTGTTCGTTCCTAGGCACCGTTCGCCCTGTCACGGGTCGCGACGCAAACTCCAATGGGTTCAGTACCCATCGTGGGCATTCTTGCCACTAACATCGTCGACGACAGAGAAACGCAGAGTCCACGCTGCTGGTTCGGCCGGCTTCGTCGCTTTTCTCTGTGCCTCTGTTCCTCTGTGGCCATTCCCCTTTTTTGGTATCGGCTACGCCGCGCTATGAGCCTCATCGACAAATTGATAGCTGTCTCGCTTCCGATCGTCCCCAAACCGATCGTGCGTGTCTTCGCAGGTCCCTATATTGCGGGCGAGACCTTGGACGATCAGATCCGCGCCATCGAGCAGCTGAACGGCGAAGGCCTCATGGTCGCTTCGGGCATCCTCGGCGAGTCCGTCACGCGCCGCGAGGAGTCCGAGGAGGCGGTCCGCGACTACAAGAACGCCCTCGATGCCATCCACGCTCGTGAGCTCGACAGCAATATCCACATCAAGCCGACGCATCTCGGCCTGAAGCTCGACAAGGAGTTCTGTTACGACAACGTCTGCGCCATCGTCGAGCACGCGGAGAGCAAGGGTAATTTCGTGCGCATGGACATGGAGGACTCCCCCACCATCGACGACACGCTCGATCTCTATTTTCGAGTGAAGCAGGACTTCGATAATTTCGGCTGCGTCATCCAAGCACGCATGCGGCGAAGCCTCGACGACGTGCGCCGTCTCGCAAAAGCGCGTGCCAATGTGCGCCTGTGCAAAGGCGTCTATCTCGAGCCTCGCCAGCTCGCTTATACCGACCGACGAATCATCCAGGACAATTACGCGATGCTTCTCAAGGAGCTCCTGAGCGCGGGCTGCTATGTCGGCATCGCGACCCACGACGAGGTCCTCATCTGGGAGGCCTATCGCGTCATCGACAAGCTCGGGCTCGAGAAGCACCAATACGAGTTTCAGATGCTCCACGGGGTCGAGCGCGAGCTGCGCCGCATCGTGCTCGATACGGGACATCGACTGCGCGTCGCGGTACCCTATGGCCCGAGCTGGTATCCCTATTCGATACGTCGGCTTCGGAAAAACCCGGCCATTGCCGGCTATGTTTTGAAAGCCATGTTCCAATAACGCTCACGGAGGCACTCCCCAGTTCTGAAAGGTGAAGCATGAGCAGCACGACAGCCTCAACAGGCCCAACAGGTAAAGAGGAGTTCACCTCACGCTGGGGCATCTTGATGACCGCCATCGGCATGGCCGTGGGGACGGGGAACATTTGGCGCTTCCCGCGCGTCGCGGCCGAGAACGGAGGCGGCGCTTTTCTCATCCCTTGGGTCATCTTTCTTTTCGCCTGGGCAATCCCGCTCCTGCTCGTGGAGTTCGCACTCGGCAAGACGACGCGCCGCGGCCCGGCGGGTGCGGTGGGAAGCCTCGTCGGCGAAGGTTATAACTGGCTCGGCGTGTTTGTCGGCCTCGTTACTTGCTTCATTATGTTCTACTACTCCGTGGTCACGGGTTGGTGCCTCAAATATTTCGCCGCGTCATTTGGCACCGTATTCTCTTCGGAGCAGACAGCCGAGAGCTATTGGACCAGTTTCACCACCGACCCCATTCAGCCCGTAGCCTTTCACGCGGCGGCGCTCGTCATCGGCTGCCTCGTTATTTATAGAGGCGTCGTGAGGGGGATCGAGCGCACCAACCGCATCCTCATCCCGCTCCTGTTTCTGCTGCTCATCATTGCCGCGATCCGGGCCATTACGCTGCCGGGCGCGACAAAAGGACTGACTTACCTCTTTTCACCCAACTGGTCGGACCTCGGAAATTACCAAGTCTGGCTCGCCGCGCTCACGCAGGCGGCTTGGAGCACCGGCGCCGGCTGGGGTCTCGTGACGACCTATGGCGTTTATCTCCGAAAGAAGGACACCTTCACGCTCACCACCTTCACGACCGCGTTCGGCAACAACTCCGCATCACTGCTCGCCGGCATCGCCGTCATATGCACGGTGTTTGCCATTCTCCCCGAAGCGCAAGCGCGGACCGCTCTCGGTGCGGGGAATGAAGGCTTGACGTTCATTTGGATGCCTCAGCTCTTCGCCGGAATGCCCGGAGGAAGGCTTTTCCTCCCCATCTTCTTTCTCGCGCTGAGCTCAGCCGCGATCTCGTCGCTCATCGCGATGCTCGAGATGGCGTCCCGCATGCTCATGGATTTGGGGCTGCCCCGCACGAAAGCCGTGCCGGTCGTGGGCGCACTCTCTTTCGTGCTCGGGCTTCCTTCGGCCTGGCACATGGGCTTTTTGAAAAATCAGGACTGGGTCTGGGGCATCGGCCTGATGGTGTCAGGTCTGTTCATGGCGCTCGCCGTCATAAAGTACGGCGCGGCGCGGTTTCGCGAAGAGCTCATCAATACCGAGGACGAGAAGCGGCCCGTCGGCAGCTGGTTCGTTTGGGTGATCGCGATCGTGGTGCCGCTCGAGTTTCTCGCGATGGTCGGGTGGTGGTTCTACCAGTCCGCAACCCAATTCGACCCGGAAGGCTGGTGGAAGCTCCGGAGCGAGATTAGCGTCGGCACGGCGGTGATGCAGATTGCGCTTCTCGCGATCGTGCTCTTCCTGACCAACACCTTTTGGGTGAAGAGACTCGAGAAAGACTGATGCCGCTCGCCATGACGGACAGGGACGAGGCTCTTCTCGGCGGCGAGCTCGGCCCTGCGCCCAAGATGGCGATGTCGATCCTGACCCGGATGGCGCACGTTTACGGCGCCCACGAGATGATCGATATCACCGGCGCCCATATCGACAGCACGATCTATGTGGGTGATGCCGGGCTCGAGTTCGCCGAGCGCCTCGCAGAAGCCGGCGGAAAGGTCGCCGTCCCGTCGACGCTCAACGTGAGCGGTCTCGACGAGGAGCATTGGCGCGAGTGGAGTGTCCCCTCCGATTGGGCCGAGAAAGCCCATCGCCACATGATCGCGTATCAAAAGATGGGCACGATCCCGACTTGGACCTGCGCCCCCTACCAGACGGAGCACGCTCCCAAGCTCGGACAGCACGTTGCATGGGGCGAGTCGAACGCGATCGTCTACGCGAACTCGGTCCTCGGCGCCCGCACCGCACGCTATCCCGACTATCTCGACATCTGCGCCGCCATCACCGCGCGCGTTCCCGCGATGGGTCTGCATCTCGACGAGAACCGCGTGGGACAGATCGTTCTCGATCTCGAGGCGGTCCCGGAATCTATCGCGATGCGCGACGACTTCTACCCCGTTCTCGGAACGCTCATGGGAAGCCGCGCCGGAGAGCGGGTTCCGGTGCTGGTGAACGTAGCGGCCAACCCTACTAGCGATCAGCTGAAAGCGCTCGGCGCCGCGGCCTCGTCGTCGGGAGGCGTCGGCCTCTATCACTGGGTCGGCGTGACCCCGGAAGCGCCCACGCTCGACGAAGCCCTCGCCCACAGAGCTCCAGAAGCGCGGTTCGACATCTCGGTGGAAGAGCTTCGCGCCACCCATCGCGTGCTCACGACGACGAGCGCCACGAAGCTCGACCTCGTCGTTCTCGGAAGCCCTCACTTCTCGCTCGAAGAGTTCCGCGAGCTAGCGCCCCTTCTCGACGGCAAGACCCGGAACGCACATGTGGAGTTTCTCGTGACGACGAGCCGCATCATGAGCGAGCTCGCTCGAGCGTCGGGCTGCCTCGATCCGTTGACGCAGTTCGGCGGCAAGTTGACCGTGGATACATGCATCCTCGCGACGCCGATGCTTCCCCCAACGGTCAAAACACTGATGACGAACTCGGGCAAATACGCGTTCTACTCGCCCGGGCTCCTCGACGTTGAAGTGGTCTATGGCAGCCTCGAAGACTGCGTAGACTCCGCTGTCGCAGGGCGCGTCGTGCGCAATCCGTCACCCTGGGACGACTTCCTCAGCTAACGGCGAGGTTGAGGAGCAAGATGTCGGACTCCTCGAACTCTTTCGCGTACAGGATCCAACGGCCGCCTGGTGAGACCGACATGCCTCGTCCCGTTTGCTCACTCGTTTGCTGACACGAGCACCGTCAACTGGCTCGGGGTATCGCGTAGCTCGCGACGACGACGGTCACGTTGTCCTTCCCGCCGTTCGCGAGCGCAGCCTCGACGAGCGATTGGCAAGCCGGCGATGCCTCGCCGTGCGTCTTCAACAGCTCGGCGATCGTTTCATCGTCCACCATGTCGTGAAGACCGTCACTGCAGAGAAGAATCTGATCGCCGTCGAACAGACGCATGCGATGGATCTCGGCCTCGCCTTTCGACTCCTCGCCTCCGAGAGCGTTCGTGAGAACGTGTCGCAGACGGTGGGTCGCGATCGCCTCGGGCTTGATGATGCCGGCATCCGCGAGCATTTGTGCGTGAGTATGGTCACGCGTGAGCCGGCGCAAGACGCCATCGCGATAGAGATAGGCGCGGGAGTCGCCGACGTGAACGACGAAGAGATCGTCCCCGATGCTATAAGCGCCCGTCATCGTGGTCCCCATGCCTCGAAGCTCCGGTTTCAGCCGAGCTTCTTCTACGAGCTTGGTATTCACTTCACGATAGTAACGACCGGCGCGCTCCATGACTTTTTGAGCGTGCTCTTCGTCGAGCCGCAAGATCCAATCCGGCACGTGCAAGACGATATTGACGAGCGTCTTGATCGCGAGCCGGCTCGCGACTTCACCTCCCGCATGGCCCCCCATGCCGTCCGCCACAATCGCCACGTAGCTCGTTTCCTCGAATCGCGCCGGGAGCTCGTCTTCCGGCAGATTGGTCAGCATCGTGTCGAGATGCCGGCCCGCCCGAGCGACGAGATAGTGATCCTGATTCGTGTCCCGGACCTTGCCCTTGTCCGAGAGCGCCGCTACATCGACGCGCACCGAGGACGACGCTGGACGCAAACGCTCCACGTCCATCGCCAACGGAAATTCCTGAGTATCCAACTCGCTCGGGTCGATCATTGTCATGGTAGCCCCCATAGCTCATAGCGAAAGGCAGTCCAGCCCATACGTATGGGTCGGATCTCGATGTCGAGCTTGGACTGCCCGCCTGTGACGGATTCGGGAAGAATAAAATCCGACTCGGCCCAGGCGCGCTCGGCGTTCGTGGCCGCGCTGTACCAGATTCCCGTCCGAGCCCCGTTCACGTAGACCTCTGCCTCTTGAATCTCGCGCTACGAATAAAGACGCCTCAGACGCAGCGCCGTGTAGCCGTCAGGAATGTCGAGCGCCAAACGAAAACCCTCGCCGACCTTGTTCGTAAGACCCTCATCGGCAAAGGTCGCGTCGGAGCGCCCTTCGAATTGCGACGTCACCGATAACGGCCCGTCGACATCCGTCGAGGACAGCTTCATCATCGCGCTCGGACTCTGATAGAAAAACGCGACGCTCGAGTACATCGCGTTGGCGGTGTTGCGGGCGCCGTGCTCGGTCGATACAGAAATCCCGTTCTGAAACGGGACGCCCTCCACAAAGAAGCGGTAGACGGTCGTCGCTGCGCTCCATTGGAAATCGACTTGCTTGAGCGCGGTCGTCTTCGGCTCGCCGTGCATCGGAAGCGAGTAAGGATTCAGAGCCACTCGTTCGACCAGCCACCGAGATACTCGTCCTCGTGGCCCGTGCCGTGAAAGGTAGGGTGGCGGCGGCCATCGAGATAGATTCTCAAATCCCCCTCCCACCATCGTTTGATCTCGGCGCGAAGCGGTTCGACCGTCATCACTTGCCCAACATAAATGCCGCGACCTTCAGCATCGAGGATGCGGTAGTCCTGTCCCAACGTTGTGGGCCACTCCTTACGGTAGCGCGCGTTGAAGTATCCAGCGTCCTCGATGGCGAACCCGTTGGCGGTCGTCCGAACTTCCCAAAAAATCTCGGGCGTGGGCTCCGGATTCTCGTTCACGAGCTCGATGAGTGCGCTCTTCCAGAAAGGCATCGGCAGATTGCAGTAATAACTGCCGGACGGCGACATGCCGAGGAGCGCGGATCGCACCGACGCTTCGCCCAATCCCGACCCAAAGAAGCTCCCGAGGGGCGCCGAGACAGAAGCCTCGACCTCGGCCTCATCTTGGCTGTCGTCCCAATAGATACGCAAAAGAATGTGATTGAGCTCGTAATCCGTGAGCGGGAAGAGGGGCGTGAAACGCAGCGACGTGATCACCGCCGGCCCCTCGTGCTCGAACAGAATCCTTTTTGAAGGTTGAGGCTCGCCGTCCGGCATGGCCGGTCGGTCGAGCGAAAGCTTTCCCGCATGTAGCTCGCCTTCGGGAGCGGCAGCCTCGCCGGCGCGCGTCCAAAGGGCTTCGAGCGCGCTCGTGTCCTCCCGCGCCGTCCACGTCTCGACAACGCTGTCGGGCGCATAGGTGTGGTAATAAGCGTTGTAGAAGCCGACGCGGTTCTCCGTCGTGATCTTGAGCCGTTTCTGGAAAGGAAAAGGCAGATAGCTGACGTAGCCACCCGTGCTTTGAAACGCGTGATAGACGAAAGGCGGCACGAAAGGAGCGTTTTGTCCGCTGAAAAGGTCGTCGACATCCATGTCGATACGGGGCAACGCCTCGTCGTCGAAATAGAACTTGATGCGCCCCCATCCCAGCGGGCTCCGGCCGTTCACGCGGCTCGTGAACCATAAGTTGTAGAGCGTTCCCGGACCCTTCACGTCGAAGATGACGTGCTCGCCGCTTTCGTCGACATAGAGCGCGGAGTAGGTGCCGTCGAAGCCGTCGTCATTGCCTCCGGTGCGGTCATAGCTCGAGACATAGTGCGCCTGAACGTCGGAGCGGAGTCGCGGGTAATCCGCGAAGTTGGCGATGGCGAGAGCGAGCAACAGGGCGGCCGGCATTGACCGCATCCTATCACTCTGGACAAGACCCCAGCAGGAGTGGAAACATGGCCCGTGCCACATCGGATTCAAGCGGAGATCGTGATCGCGGGGGCGGCCGAAGGCGAGGCTCTCGTGAGCTCCGAGCCTTTGAGCTTCTGGGGCGGCTATGACGCGCACACAGGCGAGATCGTCGATCGTCGCCACCCGCTCTCCGGCCAAATCGCCGCGGGAAAAGTGCTCGTTTTGCCCTTCACCAAAGGCTCGAGCACGACTACGCAGATTTTGCTCGAAGCGGTGCGGACCGGGAACGCTCCCGCTGCCATGGTGAGCCGCGGGAAGGATATGTTCTTGGCACTGGCCTCGATCGTGGCGGACGAGATGTACCAAAAACCCATCCCGATTCTCGCGGCCTCGCCATCCGATTTCGAGAGGTTTCAGTCGGGTCAGACCGTCGTCGTCGAAGCGGACGGCACCATCACCATCGACGAAGAAGGAGTCAACAAGCCATGATGTACCTTTGGTTGAGCGTCGCCATCATGACGCTCGGTAACGACGTCTATGATCGCGTCGAGCACGGCTTACGCGGATAGCGACGGTGTCAAGATCCACTATGCGAGCCTCGGCGAAGGCCCGCTCGTCGTGATGATTCATGGGTTCCCAGATTTTTGGTACACGTGGCGAGAGCAGGTGGACGCTCTTTCGAGCGATTTCAAAGTCGTCGCCATCGACACTCGGGGCTACAACAAGAGCGACAAGCCCGAAGGCGTCGCGAGCTACGCGATGCCGCTTCTCGTGGGCGATGTCGCCGCCGTCATTCGCCACCTCGGCCGAGACAAAGCCATCATCGTCGGCCACGATTGGGGCGGCATCGTGGCGTGGCAATTCGCTCTCAACGTGCCGGAAATGACCTCCCGGCTCGTCATCTTGAACTTGCCGCACCCGAACGGCCTCACGCGCGAGCTGCGCACGAACCCACAGCAATATGAGAACAGTGCCTACGCGCGGGTGTTCCAGGAGAAAACCCCCGACGCCCCGGATGTTTTCTTCGGCCGCCCATGACGCCCGAAACGATCTCGGGTTGGGTGCGCGACCCAGAAGCGAGAAAGCGCTACATCGAAGCTTTCGAGCGCTCGGACTTCACGGCGATGTTGAACTACTACAAAGCCAACTACCCGCGCATCGAGCCGGGCGCTGCACCTCCGGAGGCACCCGCCTTACCCAAAGCCAAGATGCCGGTGCTCATGTTCCACGGCCTCGACGACCAAGTGCTACTCTCGGACGGGCTCAATAATACTTGGGATTGGCTGGAGAAAGATCTGACGCTCGTCACCGTTCCGGGAGCGGGACATTTCGTACAACAAGACGCAGGCGAGCTGGTGACGAAGACGATGAAGTGGTGGCTGGCCCGCGATCAATAGCATGCCGCTACCGGCCGCCTAATTTCGGCTACCAGCTTCAGTGGCAGCGGTAGCGGTTAGCCGGAAGCGGGCAGCCGCGGCGGGGGCAGAGAATAGAAGTTAGCCCAAAACCTTTTTCCAAGAAGCATTGGCCTGTGAGCTTGCGACCGCCGCCTCTATGAACACCATGCCGCGCACACCGTCTTGGACCGACGGGCAATCGGGTGTCGTTCCGTCCAAAAGGGAGGACGCGAAACTTCTATAAAGGTTGGCGAAGGCTTCGATGAAGCCTTCGGTGTGGCCTGCCGGCAAGCGGGTCGCGCCGAGCGCTTCCGGTGTCAGCCCCGCGTAATTTGCCCCGGCCCGCACGCGTTCGCGCGGACGATCGGGCCACTTGAGGACGAGGCTATTCGGCTCCTCTTGATGCCATTCGAGGCTTCCCTTCTCGCCGTAGACGCGAATGTTCAAGTCGTTCTCTTCGTCGATGGCGATTTGACTCGCCCACAGGACCCCGCGCGCGCCATCCTCGAAACGCAAGAGCATGCTCGCGTCGTCATCGAGAGGCCGACCGTCCACGAAGGTCGTGAGCTCGCAAGCGACTTCCTCGATGTGAAGCCCGGTCACGTATTCGCTGAGATGCGCCGCGTGCGTGCCGATATCGCCGACACAGCAGCTCGCTCCCGCGCGCTTCGGATCGGTCCGCCACCCCGCTTGCTTCTGGCCCGTGGACTCGAGACGCGTCGCGAGCCAGGCTTGCAGATACTCGACGACGACCCGCCGGACCTTGCCAATTGCGCCCGCGCGCACGCGTGCTCTCGCCTCTTTGACCATCGGATAGCCCGAGTAATTGTGCGTCAGACCAAAGGCGAGCCCGGTCTTCTTCACAACCAACGCGAGGGTTTTGGCTTCGTCGAGATTCAGGCAGTGTGGCTTGTCGCACATCACGGGAAAGCCCGCTTCGAGCGCGAGCTTCGCCGGACCGAAATGCAGGTCGTTCGGCGTTACGATGGCGACGAAATCCATCCTCTCGTTCTCGGGAAGGCCGCGCTCGGCCTCGGACATCTCGCTGTAGGCTCCGTAGACGCGGCGATCGTCGAGAAGAAGCTCTCGCCCCGACGCCCGGGAACGCTCGGGGTTCGAGCTGAACGCGCCGCACACGAGCTCGATGGCACCGTCGAGCCCCGCGGCCATCCGGTGTACCGCGCCGATGACAGCGCCCTGGCCTCCTCCAACCATCCCCATCCGAATCTTTCGCAACATTCGAGCCACTCCTCCCTAGAGGAAGCGTATATGTTACCCTCCCTCGCGTTGGGAGGGATCTATGGTCACTATCGGAACGCTTTGGATGCCTATTCTCGTCTCGGCCGTTCTCGTCTTCATCGCCAGCTTTCTTGCCTGGGTCGTCTCGCCTCATCACAAGTCCGACTGGAAAAAACTTCCCGATGAGGAGGCGGTGCGGGCAGCGATGAACAAGGAAAAGCTCGAGCCCGGTCAGTACATGGTTCGTCTCGAGCAAGTCGGCTTCGTCTTTCAAGCTTATAACCTCCTGCCCGTGCTCACAGCCCTCGAAAATGCCGAGTTTCCTCTGTTGCTTCAAGGCGTGGAGGAGGCGGAGCGGCAAACGAGGGTGCGCGAGCTTTTCGAGCGCACTGGGCTCAAAGGGCTCGAGAACCGCCGGCCGGGGAAGTTATCCGGCGGCCAGCAACAACGGGTCGCGGTCGTGCGTGCGGTCGCCTCTAGGCCGGCGCTTGTTCTCGCGGACGAGCCGACTGCCAATCTGGACACGACGGCGAGCGAGGCCCTTCTCGACATGATGGTCGAGCTCAATCAAGAGCTCGGCACGACGTTCGTTTTCGCTACGCATGACGCACGCGTGATGGAACGCTCGCGGCGTCTCGTGCGCCTCATCGACGGCACCATTCATTCCGACGAGACACGTTGACCCGGCTCTTTCTCGCCGCGCTAGCGCTCGTTGAAGTCTGCTACGTACAGCCAAGAAACACAAGAAGTCACGTCGTTTGGGTGAGCCCGAGGTAATGGCGCGCGAGGAGTACGGGGAGCTCGAGGTGGACGTCAAAATAGAGATGATCCGTTCGTTAATCCCGCTTGGGTTGATGCACGTTCACGAGCTGCTCGACGACGAAGTGAAGGAGTTGGCGGGAGAGCGATACGCTCGTAAGGACGAACTGGAGCGTGGCCGCCGCCACGGAACCAACCCTGGCACGGTAGGGCTTGCCGGCCAGCGGGTACCGATCCGTGTGCCACGGGTTCGGAGCCAAGAGGGAGTAGAGATACCGCTTCGCTCCTACGAAGCACTGAACGACGGCGGAGAGGTGAATGATCTGCTGCTGAAACGAGTGCTCTACGGAATCTCGTGTCGCAACTACGAGGCTGCAGCGGAAGCGATACCGGGCGCTATCGGGCTGTCGAGCTCGACGGTGTCCCGAGGTTTCGTACAAGCGAGCGCAGCGAAACTTCGGGAGATGCAGGAACGGGATCTGTCCGGCGAAGATGTGGTGGCGCTGTTCCTGGACGGGAAATCATTCGCCGACGCAATGATGGTCATCGCGCTGGGCATCACACTTTCCGGGAAAAAACGCTTTTTGGGCTTCGTGGAGACGGCCCCGGAGAACGAGAAGGTGTTGACGCCGTTCCTGCGTTCACTGCTCGCGCGGGGACTCGACAGCTCCCAGGGTCTACTGGTGATCATCGATGGCGGCAAGAGTCTGAAAGCGGCCGTAAAGAAGGCGTTCCGAAAGCGGGTCCTGATACAACGCTGCCAGTGGCACAAACGTGAAAACGTCGTGAGCTATCTGTCCAAGGGCGAGCAGGCGTCGTTGCGCAAGCGGTTGCAGTCGGCCTACAACAGGCCGGAATATAAAGAGGCCCTCGCGGCCCTCGATCAACTGCACGATGAATTGGAGGAGCGGAACCAATCCGCAGCTGGGAGCTTGGAGGAAGGAATCGAGGAGACGCTCACATTGCATCGTCTCGGCGTGTACGGCGTGCTGGGCCGTTCGTTCAAGACGACGAACTGCCTTGAATCCGTCAATGCTCTCGTCGAGGAACGCTGCGCGAAGGTCGACCACTGGAAGAACTCCAGCCAACGCCAGCGGTGGCTGGCGACAGCCCTCGTGGACATCGAACCCCGCTTGAGGAGGGTGATCGGCTACCGCCATCTTCCGAAGCTTCGCGAAGCTCTCAAGCGGGAACTGAAGATCGAGAGGAAGACATCAACGGTGTCGAAGAAGAAGGCCGCCTAATTTATGAGCCGTGGAGAGTTTCAACTAAGAATGGGCTTGACTCTGATGAAGTGCTCGCCCGACACAGAATAAGTCGTAACTAGCTATCTATCTTTAACTTAACATCAGAACCCAGCTTTGGCATATTTCGTGCCCCAATAGGTAATAACTGAAGGGCTTTTGGAGGTACGATGCATCTCTTTGGGGAATGCGTTTAGTTTCGAAAGGCGTGTCATGAACAGCAACGACCGGGAAATCCAGCATAACTTTTTGATGAAGGATATTTTTAGCAGAACGAGAATTTTGGCACTAGTGTTACTAGTGTTCGCAGCAATTCCCGGCATGGTGATGGCTGGGGCTATCACCGTGGATGGCGTAAGAGATGCCAACTGAGGTGGACCCCATTCTCTGGACCAAAATGGGGGGTAGCTAAGGTGGAGCCTGCCGAGTTGAACACGTCGTGGTCATAGTCGTCATGTTGTTTCCCGAAGGCTCCTAGAAGGGAGCGTTCGGGAAGACAGTTTATGTCAGATTGAAGATCTATTGTCCCACGTTCGATCCGGTGCCCCGACGGAGGGAGCGGACCCTTAAGAAAAGATGCGAAGCTTCCTTGTCCGCTCCCTCCGTCGGGGCACCGGATCGAAGCCGCCCTTTCGCTGGTCCACCTGAATAGTGCAAAAATCGGGGTACCTGGGGTATGGGCCAAGAGGCCACGGCGGTAGAAAGCCGGGAAAAGGAATGAACCTTGCCACGAGTCCACAAAACGAATGCGAGAATCGCCGCAGGAGACCCTCTCGCGGTCCGTGTTGAATATCTCTGGGCAACCGTAGCGTGCCACAGCTTCGTTCAGAGCCTCCACGCAGAAGGTCGTCTCCAACGTGTTGGACAAGCGCCAGGCGAGCACCCGCCGCGAATACCAATCGATGACCGCCACCAGGTATACGAAGCCTCGCGCCATCGGGATGTATGTGATGTCGGCGGCCCACACCTGATTGATCCGAGAAACCGTCAGATTCCTCAGTAGATAGGGGTATACCGTGTGTTCCGGCGCTGGCTTGCTTGTGTTCGGCTTGGGCGCAGTGCTCTCGAGCCCCATCAAGCGCATAAGACGCTGCACGCGCTTGCGGTTGACGGCCGACCCCTCCGCTTTGAGTGTCTGTGTCATCATGCGGCTGCCGAAAAATGGACGCTTCAGATGTAGCTCGTCCATCCGACGCATCAATGCGAGTTGCTCGCCATCCGGCTCGACAGGTTCGTAGTACAGGCTCGACCGATTCACGCCGAGCAGCTCGCACTGCCAGCGCATCGACAGCGGAGCGTTGGGTTCGACCAACTCCCGCCGGGGCGTCATCGCAATCGACCGAGCCCGTGTGATAAAAAATCGCGCTCCATCGTCAGCTCCCCGATTTTCTGAAGCAGTTCGGCCTCGCGCATCGAGGCATCGCCTCCGCCCACCTCTTCGGTCTCGAAAGCACGCGTGACGTTCTCCAAAAGCTGCCGCTTCCATTTGTAGATCTGGTTCGCGTGAACCTTGTGCCGGCGGGATAGTTCCGCCACTGTCTCCTGCTCGCGTAGTACCGCCAATGCAACTTTCGCCTTGAAAACAGGGCTGTGCTTCGTACGATTTTTCTTCACTTTTCTCTGCTCCTTTTTTTATTGAGCAGGCTTGTTTTACCACCTTAACCCCTGGTCTAAAAAATGGGGTCCACTTCAGAGTGACGCCCAGACCAATCGATTCCGATCCGACTCCGGGTCGTAGATCTTGCCGAGTTGACCAAAATCCACTTCGGCGAGCTCACCCGGTGAAACCTCCGCCCGGCGCAGCGTCAGCTTGGGCCGAGCCCATCCGAAGTGCGCCGCCGCGTAGCGATACACCGAGCTGTAAGAAACGTCGACTCCCTCGCGGGTCAATAGCTCATGGACCTTGGTCAGCTTCAGGACCCTCTCTCCCTCGCAGCCTTCCACCCATTGCTGGATGCGATCATGATGCCCGCGCAGCGCCTTTTCCGATGCAGACGCCTCGCTCGAACTCGGGCCCGGCTGGCGGCGCTGCGCCACCCGCGACGCCAGCGCCTCATCCGGCGGGACCTCCTTCGACCAGCCTAGTTTCTTCGCCTCTCGTATATACGCGCGGATCGTCTTCCGGCCACGACCGGTGGCCGCTGCTATCCGTCGCTGGCTCTCCCCCCGGTGGTGCCGTTTCAGAACATCCACAATTTCCCACATACCGTGCTCCCTGTATGCCAATACGACCTCCTTGTTTCCAAGAAGTTCGCACAGCCGAGCTCGGCCTCAAAGGGGTGGGGTCATGACTCCGAAAAGTGGGGTCATGTTTCTGAAAAACTCACCCCTTTGCCGGGGTCATGTCTCTGAAAAAGGGGTGGGGAATGTTTCTGAAAAACACGCCCTCAAGTGGGGTCATGATCCTGATAAATCACAATATTCGAAGGAATTACGGCCAAACTCGAGGATGACAGCGTATCGGGTACAACAAGCGGCCTGGTTGCGAATGCAACTTCCCGCGAGTATCTCGTTAACAATGCGATGACTTGCAACACTACGGACTGTTCCGCTTTGACCACGACGATGTCATTTGAGTTCCAGTTTGATTTAGGCCCCGCCGCTTTCACGTCCCTGTGGAACGGTATTGCATTGAACGGCATCGAGTTTCATTTGTCTCCGGAACGAGGAGGCCCGGTGACACCAGGAGGCCCGGCGGTGGTGGTTCCTGCCCCGGCAACTTTACTTCTGATGATCTCCGGCGTTTTGGGGATGTTTACGGCGTCAAGGCGCAGAAAACAAACGTCTCAGGTTTAACGCGGTTTTTCACCATGAGAATCGCCTGCCCCTGGCAACCCCCGCGAAAGTGCAAGAGACGTACCGCGGCGTTCACGTATATACCGATCCAAGCCAATTCAATGCGTTATTCGCACTCCACCGGACTGACACCGCCTGGTGTTCAGCGTTGTAGAACCGCTTAGTTCAGTCAAAGATTTCACATCGTGCATCGCCGAGCGTGCGGTACCGCCCTCGGCTGATACTGTTGTCCCTCATTCTCGAGAAAAAACTCTCCATGGCGGCGATGTCGTGACAGTTGCCTGCCGACTCATGCTGCATCGGATACCTTAAGATTGCTGACACGCTGTCCAATCAATGAGGTCCACACTTCTCCACTACCCATGTTGGGGGGCCGTAACCGCAGCGGAGATCGCCCAGGCTGTAGCCAGATACACCTTCGGAAACACCTGCTCCATGGTTTCGCTTCGACAATACCGTGTCCCTCATCGATATCCGTCCGCGTTTGAAAATAGACACTTACGCGCTCTCCTCGCCGCGGTCACGAGAGTGTGCCATTCTTAGTTGGAAATTGAAACGGCTCCCAACCCCGTGGTTTGATGACGTTGGCAAAAACAACATCAAGCCGCAAGAGAAAGGAGCCGAGATGGGAAGTCTGCTACGTACAGCCAAGAAACACAAGAAGTCACGTCGTTTGGGTGAGCCCGAGGTAATGGCGCGCGAGGAGTACGGGGAGCTCGAGGTGGACGTCAAAATAGAGATGATCCGTTCGTTAATCCCGCTTGGGTTGATGCACGTTCACGAGCTGCTCGACGACGAAGTGAAGGAGTTGGCGGGAGAGCGATACGCTCGTAAGGACGAACTGGAGCGTGGCCGCCGCCACGGAACCAACCCTGGCACGGTAGGGCTTGCCGGCCAGCGGGTACCGATCCGTGTGCCACGGGTTCGGAGCCAAGAGGGAGTAGAGATACCGCTTCGCTCCTACGAAGCACTGAACGACGGCGGAGAGGTGAATGATCTGCTGCTGAAACGAGTGCTCTACGGAATCTCGTGTCGCAACTACGAGGCTGCAGCGGAAGCGATACCGGGCGCTATCGGGCTGTCGAGCTCGACGGTGTCCCGAGGTTTCGTACAAGCGAGCGCAGCGAAACTTCGGGAGATGCAGGAACGGGATCTGTCCGGCGAAGATGTGGTGGCGCTGTTCCTGGACGGGAAATCATTCGCCGACGCAATGATGGTCATCGCGCTGGGCATCACACTTTCCGGGAAAAAACGCTTTTTGGGCTTCGTGGAGACGGACACGGAGAACGAGAAGGTGTTGACGCCGTTCCTGCGTTCACTGCTCGCGCGGGGACTCGACAGCTCCCAGGGTCTACTGGTGATCATCGATGGCGGCAAGAGTCTGAAAGCGGCCGTAAAGAAGGCGTTCCGAAAGCGGGTCCTGATACAACGCTGCCAGTGGCACAAACGTGAAAACGTCGTGAGCTATCTGTCCAAGGGCGAGCAGGCGTCGTTGCGCAAGCGGTTGCAGTCGGCCTACAACAGGCCGGAATATAAAGAGGCCCTCGCGGCCCTCGATCAACTGCACGATGAATTGGAGGAGCGGAACCAATCCGCAGCTGCGAGCTTGGAGGAAGGAATCGAGGAGACGCTCACATTGCATCGTCTCGGCGTGTACGGCGTGCTGGGCCGTTCGTTCAAGACGACGAACTGCCTTGAATCCGTCAATGCTCTCGTCGAGGAATGCTGCGCGAAGGTCGACCACTGGAAGAACTCCAGCCAACGCCAGCGGTGGCTGGCGACAGCCCTCGTGGACATCGAACCCCGCTTGAGGAGGGTGATCGGCTACCGCCATCTTCCGAAGCTTCGCGAAGCTCTCAAGCGGGAACTGAAGATCGAGACGAAGACATCAACGGTGTCGAAGAAGAAGGCCGCCTAATTTATGAGCCGTGGAGAGTTTCAACTAAGAATGGGCTTGACTCGCGGTCACAGGGGGGACCCCACTTGAGATCACGGAGCGGAAAAGGCAAACTCCGCCGCTTATGTGAAGCGTTGCGTTATGTGCAGTTGAGACTCGCGAGCAGCCGTATGTCCGCTCCAGTTGAGTCCTGGGGTAGGTAGGGCCTGCAAAACACTACACATAAATCCTGGACGTCAGCACCGGGAAGCCAGTGTTGGAACTCGCGCATCTCCGGACCTAAGGAGCCATGGGGAGTCGGGCCAGCACGGCAGGCCGAGAAATCTCCAAAGCCACGAGCTTCCACTGCGTCAGAAATCGGTCAAGAAACAGGCCGCCATGCACTGGGTTTATGTGAAGCGGGTGAGACGTGTCGTGCCCGGAAGTGGCTGTATCGAAACGGAAACGTGCCGTACTACTTCACATAATTGATCGCTTCACATAAGTGGCAAAATGTGGAGCTCCACATTTCGCCGCCATGCTTCGTGTTCTCATCTTCCTCGTCTCTCTCGGCGCGCGCGCGATCCGGGCGATGTGCCGGCGCCGAGCCGACCGTGTGATCGAAAACCTGGCTCTGCAACAGCAAGTGACCGCGCTGAAGAAAGAGCGCCCGCGCCCGCTGCGACCCTGTTCGCCTGGGGAAGCAGCTACGTCATCGTCGGCGCTTCCGACGCGAAGCTGTACCAGATCGACGCAGGCAACCCCGCGAGCATCACCTCGGTAACGCTCGGCGACGGTACGCCAACCTCGGTGGGGGCACCGAGTCTCGACCTGCTGAACTCCATGATTTACGTCGGCACGGACGAGGGCGTCGTCTAGCAGCCCGTTGAAAAAGTCGTATCCGGTCGCGATATTTCTCTGAAGACTCATTCGATGACGATGTAAAATTGCATCGCATGTCGATGAAGAAGAAAAAGAAAAGTTGCCAAGAGACTTTATGGATTCCACACGATGCGTTGCGTCGAGTCCTGGTCATCCTTTTTATGAGGAACTCGAGCGGGTACTTCGAGAGGAAGAGTTTGACTCGTTTGTGGAGTCGAAATGCTCGCCGTATTACGCGAAGAAGCAAGGTCGGCCGAGCATACCGCCGGGTGTGTATTTTCGAATGCTGTTGATCGGCTACTTTGAGCGCATCGATTCAGAGCGCGGGATCTGCTGGCGGTGTTCGGACTCACTGTCTTTGCGCCAGTTTCTTGGCCTTGGAATGGAAGAGCGAACGCCGGACCATTCGTCGCTGTCTCGGATACGGAATCGACTTCCGCTGGAAGTTCACGAATCTGTATTTGGATGGGTGCTAGAAGTTCTAGCGTCGAGAGGGATGATAGATGGCAAGACACTGGGTGTGGACGCGACGACGCTGGAAGCGAATGCGGCGCTTCGGTCAATCGTTCGTCGAGACACGGGGGAAAGCTACGAATCGTATTTGAAGGAGCTTGCGCGCAAGAGTGGTATCGAAGAGCCGAGCCGAGCGGACATTGCGAAGTTGGACAAGAAGCGGCCAAAGAAAGGGTCGAACAAGGAGTGGGTGAATCCGAACGAGCCGGATGCGGAGATCATGAAAATGAAGAGCGGGGGCACGGATATGGCGCACAAAGCCGAGCATGCTGTGGACATGAGCGGGGAAGGTGCGGTAATTGCCGTGACGCTTCACGGAGGCGCGAAGGGTGACACAAAGAGCCTACCGGATACGCTGGAAAAAGCGCAGTCAAATCTGCAAGAGCTCGCGAACAACGCGGAATGTTGTGAACGAATACATGAAGACGCGGGTCGCGAAGTGGTCGGGTGAGCTGCACCCCGTGCAACATAGCTTTCATGGATGAGCTCGGGCCGCAATGCGGGTTCTGTACTCCGGGTCAGGTCATGGCAGCAGTGGCGCTCTTGAAGACCAACCCTAATCCCACGCGCGGCGAAGCGCGCGAGGCGATGGCGGGCAACCTGTGCCGGTGCGGCGCCTACGATCATTATCTGAACGGCGTCATGCGTGCGGCGAGGGAGGTCTAAACGGCAAATCAGTTGATCGGCAAAGACTTCACACCTCCCGACGTGCGCGGCAAAGTCACCGGACAGGCAAAGGCAATATGCAGAAGACTTCCGCGCCGAAGGGATGCTCTTCTGTCGCCTGCTCACGAGTCCCATGCCTCACGCGCGCGTGCGCGACATCGATGTGTCTGAGGCGCTCGCGATGGACGGCGTCGTTGCCGTGCTGACCGCGGACGACGTGCCGGAAGTTCCTTCGCCGCGAGACCCCATCCTGACCAATAATCCTCACTTCATCGGTGAGCCGATCCTCGCCGTCGCCGCGGTGGATGAGACCACCGCTCAGAACGCGATCGACAAGATCGAATTGGAACTCGAGCGATTGCCGTTCACCGTCAACCCCTTGCAGAGCTTGCGTCCCAAGGGACCGGAGCTCGGCTCGAAGGGAACACGATGGTACCGCGCGAGGGCATCAAGCGGGTCAAGTGGACGCGCGTAGACTTTGGCGCGGTCGCGGACGGTGAGCTTCCGATGGGCGAGCCCGGCCTGGAGTGGTCGTTCGGAGACGTCGAAGGAGGTTTTTCGAGTGCGAAAGTCGTGCTCGACGAGACGTTCGTGACGGCTTCCAACTCCCACCACTGCGTGGAGCCGAGGAGCGCCATGGCCTATTGGGACGACGGCAAGTGCTACTTGTATGGGTCCAGCCAGAGCCAGAGCTTCGTTCATCCGGGCCTCGCCCGCCTCCTCGGCATCGAGCCCGACAAGCTCGTCTACGTCGCCGAGAATTGCGGAGGCGGCTTCGGCTCGAAGGGAGGGCCCTATCCGCTCCAAGTGCTTCCGGCATTGATGGCGAAGAAACCCGGGCGCCCGGTGATGATGCGGATAAACCGAGCGGAAGAATACTTTATCGGGCAAGCGCGAGCCGGATTCCAAGGGCGGATCAAGATTGGTTTTCGAGAGGACGGGAGGGTGCTCGCGATCGACCTCTGCATCGTTCAGGAGAACGGCCTGAACGCAGGCTTCGGTGACTGGACCTCGGCGGCCGGCGCCGTATCGCTCGTCTACACGCCCGAGGCCATGCGTTTTCGCGGGGTGTCGGTGCTCACGAACACGCCGCCTCGGACCGCGCAAAGAGGTCCCGGGCAAAACCAGATCGCGATCGCCGTGGAGCCGCTTTTGGACAAAGCGGCACGCGAGCTCGGAATCGATCAAGTTGCCATCCGTCGAATCAACTCACCAGGTCACGACGCCAAGTATGGAGGAGAGAAGGCGGCCCATCACGAGCGCTTACTTGGGGGAAGCGCTCGACAAGGGAGCCGAGCGCTTCGACTGGACGGAGCGGCGAGCTCGAAGCGGCGAGCGACGCGGGTCCAAGGTGATCGGCGTGGGTGTCGGCCAGGCTTTCCACTCCGCTGGCTCGAACGGGTTCGACAGTCTGGTAAGGATCACACCGGAAGGCAAGCTCCACATCCACACCGGCGTCGGCAATCTGGGCACTTATTCCTACGCCGGCACGTCGCGTGTCGCGGCCGAAATTCTGAAATGCAAATGGGAGAACTGCGTCATCGTGCGTGGTGACTCGAGCCGAGGCCTTCCCTGGAACTTCGGACAGTTCGGCAGCAACACGTCGTTCACGATGACCCGCACGAACTTCGCCGCGGCCACGGACGCCGTCCAAAAGCTCAAGGAGATTGCCGCTCTCGATTTGGGAGGTTCACCGGACGACTACGACATCGGGAACGAGACCGTATTCCGAAAGTCGAATCCTTCGAGATGGTTGACCTACGCCGCGGCGGCCCGGCGAGCCATCGAGCTCGGCGGGAAGTTCAGCGGCCAAGAAGTCGTCGACGATCTAAATCCCATGACGAAGGGAGCCGTCCAGTCTCTAGCCGGCAAGGGGCTGATCGGCACGGCCAAGGACAACCTAGAGAAGAACGGGACGGTGCCGGCGCTCGCGCCAGGATTCATCGAGATCGAGCTCGATTTGGAGACCGGCAAGTTCGAGATCCTCGACTACCTGGGCGTTGCCGATTGCGGAACCGTCATTCATCCGATGGGTCTCGCCGCGCAAGTCAAGAGCGGCGCGGTGATGGGATTCGGTCTGGCAACGCTCGCGCCAGATCTACGACCCCGCCTGGGGCTTGCCGCACTCGGTCGGCCTGTACCAGGCCAAGCCAGCGTCTTATCTCGACGTGCCCCTCGAGATGGACTCGGATGCCGTGGATCTCCCCGACCCGCAGAACCCAGTGGGCGCGAAAGGGATCGGGGAGCCGCTCATGGGGTGCGCGGCGGCGGCGCTCGTCTGCGCTATCTCGGATGCGCTCGGTGGTCACTACTTCAACCGAACGCCGGTCGTACCCGACATGATCATCAACGCAGCTTCGGGACACCCGCAGTTCCATAAGCCACTGCAGGTGAACACGGACTAGGAGCTGGTCATGAAGAAAGACATGATGCAGTCCTTCGAGCTGTTCCAGCCGAGAGACTTGGACGGGGCCGTGGAGCTTCTAGACCGTTGGGGCGAGAGCGGTTGGGCCATGGCCGGCGGCTATGACAGCCTCGACTGGTTCAAGGACCGAATCAAGACGCCCGAGGCGGTTATCGATCTCGACGGCATCGAAGAGCTCAGGGGGCATCCGCGAGACCGAAGACGGTATCGAGATCGGACCACTGACGACGCTCACGGAGGTCGAGCGTGCGCCTATCGTTCGCGAGCGGTACGGTCTGCTCGGAGACGCTGCACGTCGCGTCGCGAGCCCACAGATTCGCAACGCCGCCACGCTGGGAGGCAATCTGTGCCAGGATACCCGGTGCTGGTACTACCGCTTCGGGCTGGCCTGCTACCGCGCCGGCGGTAATATTTGTTATGCGGACACGCCGGTCGCGATGAACCGTGAGCACGCGCTGTTCGAGCACAACCGGTGCGTGGCGGTCACGCCCTCGGACACCGCACCGGCATTGGTGGCGCTCGACGCGTCGATAGTGATTCGGAACGTGAGCGACGAGCGTGTGGTGCCAGCCGAGGAGTTTTTCATGCCGCAGTCGCGGGACATACACGCATGACCGTGCTCCGGCCGGGCGACCTGCTGACGGCCATCCGGGTGCCCGGCACTTGGTCGGAAGCGCGGTTCTACTTCGAAAAGGTCGCGGACCGCAACACGTGGGACTTCCCGCTGGTGAATGTCGCAGCCGCGATGACGCTCGACGGTGCGGGCAACATCGAGGCCATGCGCATCGCGTGCGGCGGTGTTCAGTGCACCCCCCGGCGCCTGTCCACCGTGGAGGCGCTCGTAAGAGGGCGTTCCCCGGACGAAGAGACGGCCAAGCTCGCTGGCGCCGCCGCGGTCGAAGGGGCAAGGCCCCTGAACTTCAACCATTTCAAGATCCCACTAATGGAGAACCTCGTGAAGCGGGCCGTACAGAATGCAGGATTGGGTAGCCCGGCGAATTAACCGGGCGGCTCTCCGCCGTCCCGGGCTAGCGGCGCTCCGCGTCCTAATTGATCCATCATTAGTAAGCGTCTGCGAGCCTGGTCGGATACGGAGTGCCGTTTGGGTTCCGCACGGCTCTTCACCCGGTCGTCTCACACCCCCCCGCAATGTGCCAAAACTCGGACCAAAGTCGACGTCCATCACTATCAAAACTCTGGGGTCCTTGATTTCACTAGCGGACGAGTTTTGATGATGGACAGGTGAGAGTCACGCACTGACCGACGACGAGCACATCTACGCGGATCCGGTTTTCTCTCCCGACGGCGCCAGGCTCGCCTACGTTTCCACGAAGCCGAACGGCTACTTCAATATCTACATTCGCGAGATCCAAGACGGTCGATGGGCTGGAGAAGAAATCGCGGTGACCAAGGACAACCGCTACGCGCGCGATCGTCTCTATTTCGGCGAGTGGGACATGCACATCACGCCCGAGTGGACGCATGACGGGAGGCAGCTCCTCATCGTATCCAATCGAGGCGTTCCCCTCGGCTCGGGAAACATATGGCGCATCGCCGCGTCGTCGGACGCGATGGAAGAGGCCGCATCCGTTCTCGACGAGCAGACGCTTTACCGGGCCCGGCCCGATATGTCGATCGACGGCAAGCGTTTCGTGTATTCATCCACCGGCGGTACCAGCGACCAGTACTCGAATCTATACGTTCAGCCCGTGGCCGGCGGCGAGCCTTACAAGCTCACCTTCTACGAGCACGACGCGTTCCACCCGCGCTGGTCTCCCGACGGGGAGTGGATCGCGTACATCTCGAACGAGCACGGCGTCTCACACCTGGAGCTTCTCGAGACGTATGGCGGCGAGCGCCGGAAAGTGACGATAACCCACCGACGCTGGAAACGTCCGATGGGTGTCCTGTCCGTTCGAACCGTCGACGCCTCGACGGGGAAGATCGCACCCGCGCGCATTCACTTGACCGCGTCCGATGGAAAGTTCTACTGCCCGCGCGAGACCTATTCACGGTTCCTGCAAGGTGCGCTCGATCACGCCTTCCACACGACCGGTACGTTCAATATCGACGTGCCCGTCGGTACGCTGAGCCTCGTCGCCGTCAAAGGCTTCGAGTTCTGGCCGACCGAAACCGAGGTCGAAATTATCGCGGGTGACGTGACGAGGGTCGAGCTCGGACTCGAGCGCATGACGGACATGGCGGCGAAAGGCTGGTATAGCGGCTCGACGCACATGCACATGAACTACGGGGGCAATCTGCACAACACGATCGAGAACCTCATGCTCATGTCGGACGCCGAAGACCAGGACGTCGTGAACGAGCTCATCGCCAACAAGGACAACCGGATTCTCGACTATCAATTTTTCGTTCCCGGCGGCGGAGCGCATCCGCTGTCGAAGCCGGATCGGTTATTGATGGTAGGGCAGGAATATCGGCCGCCCTTCTACGGGCATGTCACGCTGATCGGACTGCGCGACCATCTTCTCTCTCCGTGGGCGACCGGCTACGAAGGGACCGCCGTCGAGAGTCTCTATCCGAGCAACACCGATATGCTGCGCAAAGCGAAAGCGCAGCATGCCACGACGGGCTATGCCCACGCCTTTTTCGGGGACGAGGATCCAATCGATCACGGGCTCGGCGTGGCGCAGGGATTCATGGTCGACGCTGCGTTCGATACGACCGACGGCGTCGAGTGGTCGTTCTCTGGAAGAGCAGCATTCGACCCGTGGTATGCGGTTTTGAATAACGGCCTTCGGGTGACGGCGACGGGCGGTGATGACTCGATGAGCGATCTGCACATCAGCAAGATGCCGGGCTCGGCTCGTACCTACGTCTATACCGGTGGCGAAGGGCTGGACGCCGAGGCATGGAAGCGTGGTCTGCGCGAAGGCCGTGCGTTCGTCAGTACCGGACCGCTCGTCGAGCTGACCGTCGACGGACAGATACCTGGTGAGGACGTCTATCTTCCCGCGGCAGGCGGCGAGGTCGAGATTGCCGTTCGCGTGCGCTCGATGACGCCGCTCTCCAAAGTCATGTTGATCTTCAATGCCGAGCTCGTCGAAGAGATGCCCTTGGCGGAAGACAGGATGGTCTTGGATGTCACGAAGACCGTAACTGTGACTCAGAGTGGTTGGTTCCACGTGCGTGCGGAGGGAACCTGGGAGGAGAGCTTTCCGCTCGATACCGGATTCGCACAAGGGTTCACGAACCCTGTTTGGGTGACGGTGGGAGACCGCCCCGTCCGGAATCTCGAAGCCGCCGAGTACTCGCTCGAGTGGATCGACAAGCTGCGCGCGATGGCGGAAGCCGCACCGGGATGGCGCTCGCAATGGGAGAAGGACCACGTCTTCGGGCAGTTCGACGAAGCCAAGCAGATCTACGAACGCTTTGCTCGTGAGGTGCGTGAGCTCCCCGCGACGACAGGCTCGGAGCCCTAGAGAGTGGCAGCAGTAGCGTCTTAGTTAGTTCTCTTCCCGGGAGTTGCTGTAGAAGCCGTTGCTGAACTTGTCGAAGAAGCGGCCGAGCAACGGATGCTCGACGGGTTGCCCGCTGGGGGCGGGTTCCAGATTCCGCTCGGCCACGTAGGTGGTGTGGTCGGTCCCGTGGACGAGGATGTGGTACCAGGGCTGATCCTTAGGGGGACGGCTCCTCGCCACCTCTTCGTACCACTCTTCAGATAACCGGAAGGTCTGGTCCACATCGACGACGACTCCGTGGTAGTCGAAGAGCGCGTGGTGGATAACCTGTCCGGGGTAGAACTTGTTACGGAACTCAATCATCAGTCATCAGTTCATCGGACCCTTATACCAGGGCTTGTAGCACTGAATCGACTTCAAATCCACTGTTACGGAATCGGCCGCCGCGATCCAGGAAGTCCCACCCCGTCCAAAGGTGGCATTCTACAACTCGACCCAAAGAATCGGGACGACCTCCCCGGTAAGATACTCCCGTGGCTTTGAGCCAGACTCGGTCGCTGCGCGCCGACTAGTGCTCGTCGATCGGGCAAGCGACAATCTTTCAAAGGATATATTCAGGATGCGCGTCACCATCAACAAAGTCCAGAGTGCGCAGCATTCTTACCCGCACCTCTGGATATCTGAAGACCGTCACGTCCCACTCGGTACAGCCCTACCGAGGGTGCACTTTCGGAAACTCGCTCTGCGGTGTGGGCTGCTATGTGCAGCACAACCACTGGTTGACGCGCGGCGCGGAGTGGGGGAGCTTCCTGGAGGTCCGGACGAACGCGCCCGAGGCCTATCGGAGTCAGTACCAGACGGAGCGGCGATGGGCGCGGCGGGCGCGTGGCGGTTTCAGTATCTTCCTCTCGAGCTCCACCGATCCCTTCCTGCCCCAGGAGAAAACTTTCGGGGGTTCTCAGGACGGCTCGGTCTATGTGATCGACGCAGACAATGGAAGCGAGGCGTGGAAGCGAACCATCGCGGGCACGGTGCAGGCCGCGCCGGCGGGCGAGTTCGTCGCCTATGGAGGAGTTACAAATCTGCTGCTCGTCGGGACACGGGATGCGGCCGTACCCAACGCGTTCGTCGGTCTGAACGTGCTCGATGGATCTCCCGCGTGGGACTTCCAGAATCGCCTGGGGCCGCCCGAAAATGGGGACGGCCTCGAGATCGGCATCATCAGCGGAGGTGCGTCGATAGATTACGCGACCAACCGCGCCTATTTCGCTTCCCGCCAGGCCACGGCCGAAAGCCAGAACACGCTGTGGTGCATCAGCTTCACGGGCGCGCAGCCGACGCTCGAGTGGGCGAGGGATATCGGGGACGTGGATGGAAGCCCTATTCTGTTCAACGGAGTCATCTATGTCGGAACGGTCGCGGGCTTCGTCTACGCCTTCGATACGAGCGGAACGCCGCTTTGGAGCAACACGACGCTTTCGGACGGCCCGGTGAAGGGCTTCATCTTCCCTCAGTTCGGAAGCCCGAACGTTCTGCTGTCGACGAACACGAAGGTGTGGTCTCTAGACGCGACCGGGGTACCCAACTGGTCGGTCCCTCTGCCGTCTCCGTCGATACCCCTGTTCGCCTGGGGAACCAGCTATGTCATCGTCGGGGCCGGGGACGGGAAGCTGTACCAGATCGACGCGAACAACCCTGCGCTGATCACCTCGGCAACGCTCGGCGACGGTAGTCCAACGTCCGTAGGCGCACCGAGTCTCGACCTGCTGAACTCCGTGATTTATGTGGGAACGGACGCAGGCATCATCTACGCCGTAGATTTTCCGCTCCCCTGAGAGAGTGGGAAACAATAACGAACCTCTACTAGTCATCGCTATCAGGCAAGCCGCTCGTCTCCAGTGCTCCTGTTTCGAGTAACTGAGCGCCGTGGATGACCCGCACGACATGGACGATGCGGCCTTCAATCCTAAAAATGGTGCGGTAGTTGCCCCAAATGAGGTGACGGTACTCGGCGCCGATGTCATCCGCCTCGGGAATCACCGGGCACCGTGCCGGCAGTTGAGATAGCGTCCCCATCTGCCGCTCAATCTCTGCGAACCACTTCAGCGCTCGCTGAGGCGACCTACGCTCTATGTATTCGTAGATGCGGATCGCGTCGCGCTCGGCCGAGCGAGTGACCTCAACTCGGTATCTTTTTGGCACGCTTGAATTCCTTCAGAAACGTGCTCGCGGAGCGCGTACGCCTTCGCCTGATGTCCTCCTCGCCCTCAGCCAAAAGGCCGGCCAAGTTCAGGGCCTTCAGCTTTTGCTCATAGGTTTCGACATCGATCAAGACCGCGTCTGGCTTTCCGTTCACCGTCACGACGACCGGGCGGCCTGTCTCCTTGATCTGCTCGAGCACAGCCCGAAGACTTTTTTTTAGCTCGGAGACCGTTTTGACGTCCTCCGTAAGGCTGAGTGCCATAGCGCCTCCTCATAAAGTACTAAATTTAGTATTTTATAGTATACCTATTTCGATATCTCGGTCAATCGGTGCTCTCGCAATGTGCACCGGCGTCGGTGATCGAGTACCGCCTTTGATGCAGACGACCAGGAAGAGTACGCCGAGTGCAAACGAGGCGATCAACACACAGCAGAATACGGATTTTAGAATCGGATTTGGGCTCAATAGTGGACAGAGGTGGAACGGCTTCCTCGACGAGGTGCGTATCTCGAGCACAGACCGCTCCGCCGACTGGATCGCAGCATCCTGGCGGTCACAAGACGGCACGTTCGCCTTCGCCAATTCTGACAGCGAGGAGACGGCGCCCGCCGACACGACGCCGCCGAGCATCACCGCGCGGACGTCGCGCGACAATGACGGGAACGGCCAGATTGACCGCATCGAGCGGACTTTCGATGAGAACGTCGACGACGCCACCGCCAACCCCGGCCCATTTCGCCGTCAACGGCTACACCGTCACTGGAATCGTTACGGGCGGCGGGGTCGACGACAACCAAGTATTCCTGACGTTGACAGAGCTCGGCTCCCCCGACACCGGCGCCAAGCCGGACGTGACCTATACACTTTGAAGATCCCGCTAGTAGTCACGGTCGCGGTGACGGACGGCAGGGTCGTGCCGCAGGGTCAATCCAGGTGGAGCACCCCGAAGATACGGCCTGTACGCCTTCAATGCCGAAGCCAGGCGTTCGATATTCTCGGTCGCTCTTCGACAGACGACGTCGAGGTCTTGGGTCAGGATGATTGGAACGAATGAAGTACAACGGGCACATGCCCCGAATACATCTCAAAGTCGGGATCCGTGGTGAATATCGGCATTTCGAGCCGTCGGGCTATAGCGCAAATGAGCAGGTCCACACCGCCGCCAGTCACACCACTGGCCCGACACACGTTGAAGAATTCTGCAGCCTGCTCATAGTCGGCCTCGAGCAGGGCGTCGTCTTCGAAGTCGGCAAGTTTTTCGCGGACGCGCTCGAAGTCTCGCGCCAACCGAATTCCGGAAAGGATTTCCTGACGGATGGAGCCAATTAGACAGACTCTCCCGTCGCGGACCAACTGACGCCATTCTTCAACCAGCTGAGCCTCGCCGGGATTCAGGTCTCGAGAGCGTCTTCGCAAGGCGAGAGACCAGATCGTCGTATCAACCAGTACCCTCAGGATTTACTCCCACGCCGCCGAAGAAGCTTGTGGTCGTAGTCCGGCTCGTATTCGATCTGACCGGCCAGCTCGAGAATGCGCTGTTGACGGCGTCGCTGGACGTACTCCTTCAGAGCTGCCGTGACGGCTTCTTTCTTCGTCGTGTGGCGTCCAATTTGGCGTGCCTCCTCTATCAGATTGTCGTCGAGCGCAAGGTTTGTCGGCAACTTCGACCTCCATCTACACAGTATAATGTGTAGATAAAAGTGTAACAATACGACACCCAGCGCGCAAATGGAAGGCAAAGATTGCGCCATCCGGGAGCTCACTCATCACGAGGAGGCGACCGTTTCGCCCAGTTGAGAACGACGAGGCGTTAGAGCGCCGCTCACATCGCCCGAGGCGACACCGGAGGGGAGAGCGCGCCGCTGGTTCGTCCACAATTTTGCGGAGAAAGAGAATGGCGGCGGCCCGAGCCGGCCATGAACCGTTACCCGCCCCGCCGCCTACCGCCTCTCTTGCGGATCGCAGACGGCTGGCTCTTGACTGTCGGTCGGCAGCCCTTGCTCGGCCCAAGCGTTGGTCCCGCCGTTCAGGCTCCGGACGTTCTGGTAGCCGAGCGACTGCAGAAAGAGCATCCCCGAGATCGACAAGTTGCCGCGGTCGCACACTGTGACGATCGAGCGCTCGCGCTGCTCGGGCAGCTCGCCTCGACGGCCCCCCAACTCCGCGAAGGGGATGTTCACCGCCCCCGCCACGTGCCGCTTCGCGTAGACCTCCGCTTTCCGCACGTCGAGAAGTAAGGGCCGCGAGTCCCCGTCCTCGAGCGCCGTGCGCAGATCCTCCACCTCCCAGGTGTTGTGCGGGTTGCGCGAGTTCTCCACCAGGGTGGTTAGAAGCTGCTCCTTCGGGCTGGGCTCGCCCGGGGGCGCCTCGGCGGAGGGGGCGACCCGGACTTGAGGCCGGACTTGAGGAAAGTACCGCTCGAATGAAGAGGCGTACTTGAAAACGTTATCCGGGAAGATAATGACGACCACGGCGTCCGGCTGGTCCTCGATCACCTTCAGGGCGCCGACGAGGGCGAGGGCCGAGCTAGGTCCGGCGATGAGGCTCTCCTCTCGGGTCAGACGCAAGCACATGTCGTAGGCCTCCCGGTTGCCGACCTCCACGAGGGTGTCGTACTCGTCCGGTCGGAAGAGCTTGGTGTGCTCCAGCTGGCGCATCGAGCGCACGCCGGGGATGTCGTGGCCCTCCTGGGGATGCACGCCGATGACCTGGATGTCCCGGTTCTTGCCCTTCAGGAAGCTACCGTTGCCGCTGATGGTCCCGCAAGTGCCTAGACTGGCGACGAAGTGGGTGATCTTGCCCTCCGTTTGGCGCCAGATCTCGGGGCCGGTCGTGTGGATGTGGGCCTCTACGTTCGCTTCATTCTCGTATTGGTTGAGCATGTGGAACTCGGACCCTTCGGCCATTTCCATGGCCCGCGCAATGGCCCCCTCCGGGGACCTTGGATCCGGTCAGAGGCTGTCTGCGAACTCCTCGACATCCGAGCCGAAGAAGCGCAGCATGGCTCGCTTCTCGGCCGGTATGGCCTTGGACACGGGCGTCGACAGCTGGTAGCCCCGAGCGTTGGCCATCATCGCCAAGCCCATACCCGTGTTCCCGCTGGTCGGCTCGACCAGTTTCTGGCCTTCGCGCAGAAGGCCCTTCTCGCGGGCGTCGCGGATCATGTTGGCCGCGATTCGGTCCTTGACGGAGCCGAAGGGGTTGTACCACTCCAGCTTGGCGTAGACCTTGGCCTGCGCCAGAGGCACGACCCGCCTCAGCCGCACCAGAGGTGTGGGGTTCTCTTCGTCGCTGAGCATCTCCAACACCTCGTCGTAGACGCGCGTGTGGTGGTTCGCCATGACTCCTCCTCTCTGGAGTGCAACGGTAGAACTGTCGCTGGCTCTGCACTCCAGCCATCTTCTCCGCAGTTTAGCGCGCCAGCACCGACGCGGCGGCTATTCGATCTCGTCAGTACGCCATCGCGTAACAGTCGCGTCTCGGGTCGGCGCCGGCGATGCGACTCCCCGTGGTTGGGTCGAGCAACACCGCCGTCGAGCATCCCGAGACCCTGAAGTTCGGCACGACCTCTACGTCATGTCCTCTCTTTTTCAGCGCTTCGATCACCCCTTCCCCCACGCCTTCCTCGATCCGAAGGCGGTTGAGGCCGAGCGCGTGCGGCCAGAACGAGCCGTGCAAATGGAACGTCTGAACACGGGGTCGTTCGATCGCCGTGTGCAGGTTCGGATACCAGTCGTCCCAGAACTCGACGATGTTCAGAAAGGTCTGGATGATCGTCTGCTCCTGGTTGTCGCCGCCGGGGGTTCCGATGGCAAGGAAGGGCTCGCCGTCCTTCATGACGATGCTCGGGGTGAGCGTATAGCGGGGACGCGACCGTGGGCGGAGCTGCGCCGCCCGGGTATCGTCCAGCCAGAACTGCTCGCCGCGAACACTCATGCCTATCCCCGTGTCGCCCAAGATCACGGCGCCGCCCGTCCAGCCCCCGCTCGGCGTGCTATCGAAGATGTTGCCGTGTCGGTCGATAATCGCGATGTGTGTCGTGTCCTTGAGACTCGCCGCCTCGAGGGCCGCGTTGTCGATCGCCGCATCACTTTCGACGCTCTCTCCCGCGACCCAAAAGGGCCACTCGTCGACGTCGGGATCGAAAGCAACGGGATCCCCGCCGCGGAGGACTTCGGACGCGTGCGCCATATCGATGAGCTTCGCCCGCACCTTCGCGTAGTCCTTCGACAAGAGCCCCTTCGCCGGCACCTTCACGAACTCCGGATCGGCGTAGTAACTGTCCCGATCGGCATAGGCGAGTTTCATCGCTTCGACGAGGACGTGCACGTAGTCGGCGCTTCCGTGCCCCATCGCGCGCAGGTCGAATGTCTCAAGAATGTTCAAGGTCTGCAGCAAGGTCGGCCCTTGACTGTTGAACGATTGCTTGTAAACCGTATAGCCGCGGTAAGTGACGGAGGCCGGCTCTTCGATGCGCGCGTAGTACTCCGCGAAATCGGCGCGCTCGAAAGGCGTGCCATGCTCTTTCAAGAACGCCACCATCTCGTGCGCGATATCGCCCTTGTAGAATCGATCCCGGGCCGCCACGATGCCCGCCCCACGTCCATCCGATTGTGCTGCGCGCTCGGCCTCCACCATGCGGGAGAGCGTGCGCGCCGTTTTCGGAAAGGCAATCGTCTCACCTGCCTTATAAAGAGATCCGTCGGGCTTCAGCCAGTAGCTTTGATTGCCGGGCCACTCGTTGATGAAATCGAGCTCTCGCTCGATGGCGCGCGCCGTCCGAGGGCGCAGGACGAAGCCGTCGCGTGCGTACTCGATGGCTCGGCCGGCGACTTCCTCGAAGCTCATCGTCCCCCACCTCTCGAGCACGGTGAGCGCCGCATGGAGCGCTCCCGGCACGACGGCGGGGTCGAGCCCCTTCCCCTCGACCGTCTTGCCGCGCTCACGGTACCACTCGATGGTCGCCTTCTTCGCTGCCCAACCCTGGCCGACGATCGAAGTAATCTTCCCCTCCCGCCGCGGGTAAACGAGCACGAGCCCTTCGCCACCGAGGCCGTAGAGGTCCTGCTCGACGACCCCGCCGACGAGAAGCGCCGCCACCCCCGCGTCGAAAGCGTTCCCACCGCGCTGCAGAATCTCGACGGCGGCCGCGGTGGTCAGCGGATGCCCGGCAGATACGCCCGCGTTTCGTCCGGCGACGAGAGGCCTTTGAGCTGCAAAGGCCGGAACCGACACCGAGGCCACGAGAACGAGAACAATGATGCAATGGGGACGCGACATGGGGCTGCTCCTTTCGGTAAAACCGCTCTGGATGCTATCACTATTCTTCCATCCAATCGGGCCGCGCCAGCCCATGAGCTCGCTCTTTCACAATCGCTTTCGAATCGTGGTCGATAGGGCTTATGATGTGCCAGTTTCGAATGGAGGCATCCATGTCCCAATTATCGACTCTCGATCGACGAAGTTTTTTTCGCCGCACGCTCGCAGGCGGCGCCGCCATGGGTCTCGTGTCGCAGCCGTGGTTTCTGGCCGCAGCCCAATTAGTGGAGGGCACGCCCATCCGGGACATTCGAGGTGTCGGCCTCGACGATCCCGCGCTCGTTCAGCTTTCGATCAACGAGAACCCGCTCGGCTCATCGCCGCGGGCCATCGAGGCGGTTGCGAAGAGCATGTTCGGGATGAATCGCTATCCTTTTCACGATCAGCTCGAAGAGGCGCTCGCGAAGCATCACGACGTGCCCATGGAGACGATCCTTACCGGGGTCGGGTCTTCAGAAATCCTGAACTTGCTGGTGCTCGCGGCCTTTTGGGATCGCGGCGGGAATATCGTGACCGCGTTTCCCTCGTACCCTTCGGTCCCGGGCAAGACCGAGCAGCTAGGCCGCGAAGTCCGAAAGATCCCGCTCGAGCCCGACTACGGGATCGACCTCGAGGCGATGGCGAACGCCATCGATTCCGAGACCCGCATCGTCACCATCTGCAACCCAAACAATCCGACAGGGCAGCTTCTCGATGCCGCCGAGCTCCGGCAGTTCATCGACGCGGTGCCCAAAGATGTCATCGTTTGTATAGACGAAGCGTACATTCATTTCGTGGAGGTCCCCGACTATCCGTCGACGATCCCGCTCGCGCAGGAAAAAGAAAACGTCCTCGTGACACGGACATTCTCGAAAGCTTACGGTCTCGGCGGAGTCCGTGTCGGGTACGGGATTGGCCATCCGGATCTTTTGAAACGGCTCGCTCGCCTCGGGATCGGGAGGCTCAACAAGAACACGCTCTCGATCGCCGCGGCGCTCGGCGCGCTCGAAGACCCCGAGCACGTCACCCGTTCCGTCGCGCTCGTCCGGGAAGGCAAGCGCTATCTCTACGCCCAGCTCGAGGACATGGGCTATGAACCGCTTCGAACGCAAACGATCTTCGTAACCGTGGAAGTCGGACCGGACACGGAGACCTTCATCGGAGCTTCTACAAGAACAGAAGGTCGCGGTACGCCAGGCGTTCGACATGGACGGCTACATGCGCGTCTCCGTGGGACTTCCGCGCGAGAACGAAGTATTCGCGCAGGAGTTCAGAAAACTCGCCGTCCGCAACTAGCGTCCTTGCTCGCCGCTCAGGAAGCCTACGCCGAGACGGGCGCTTTCCCAAAGCTCGTCTCCACGCGGATCTGCTTCGAATCTTCACGTAATTCAAACCGCCCGCGTGCGAGGATTTTGCTTCAATCTAGCCCTCTCGCAATTTGCTCCTTGGGATAGAAATGTCTATCTGTCGCTTGTGTACGGCCTAAATTTCGTAAGGAATCTGCACGAACGCGTAGCGTTCCGGCGGGAAATCCCTCACGTTTCGTGTAACCAACATCAGTCCGTTTTTCTTGGCCGCCGCCGCCTGTAGTGCATCGGGGAGTTTCCACCGATGCTCGCGACGAAGCTCGGCAGCCGAATCCGCAATGGCTGCATCGATGACGATCAAATGAAAGCGATCGAGCATCTCCCGCGCCTTCTGCAGGTTATTCGGATCTTGGAATCCCGTTAGGACCTCAGCGCGAGTGATCGCTGAGATACATGCTTCTCCGGCAACGGCCTTGAGATAATCAGTGGCTTTCTGTATGCCATTGAAGTGGTCTATCAGGATAACGGAATCCAAGAGAAATCGACTACCACTCTCCACGTAGTCGCTCCTGATAGCTGAGCCCATCCCCCGCTGTCCAGATACCCTTGGTTTCTTCTATCAGGGCCTCCAAAGGCGGATCGGTTTTGCGGAATTGGCCGCGGAGTAGAGCAACAGCGCGCCGAACTAGCTCTGTCATCGTAGTCCCTTCCTCTTTCGCACGACGATCCAGCCAGGCCTTGTCATCTTCTTTGAGAGAGATCACAGTTCGTATCAATGGACACCTCGATATCATTATATACAAGAATGATATCGCTGAGCTCCTGGATCGCTCCGCAGATGATACTATCCCGACACGGTTATTTGTGAGACCCTTGGTGGTATATCTTATAAAGATATATCAATGGTGTTACACTCCGATCTACAATGCAGAACCGGGATTGCGGAGGGGCTTGATGGCCACACCAGAGAGAAAACCCACAGGGAAGGTGTTCATGTCCGGCCGCTCACAGGCTGTCCGGGTGCCGAAAGAGTATCGTTTCGATTGCGACGAGGTAGCCATCCGTCGCGTGGGCCGACACATAATTCTTAGCCCACGCTTCACCGATTGGGAGGACTACTGGACTCACTCATCGCGCCCAACCGATGACTTTGTGGAATCGATTCGCAATCGCCACGAGAATGAATGGCCGCTTGAAGAGCGCAGGGTGTTCGACTGATGGCGCTGATGGCGATGATGCTCGATAGCGACACCTGCATCTCGATCATGAAGCGCGATCCGCACATGAAACCACAGGCCGCCCTTGGCGACTGTGCGATTTCGCAAATAGTACTCGGTGAGTTGGAATACGGGGTGTGTAATTCGCCGTCGGAACGACAGCAGCAAAACCGTCAATCGTTATACGACTTCTTGAGCACGGTTCAAATATACCCGTTATCGAATGAGGTGGCCGAATTTTATGGTGACATTCGTGCCTTTCTTCGTGGCCAGGGACCACCGATTGGGCCGAATGGTCTGTGGATCGCCGCGCACGCGCTTGCTGGCAACATTCCACTGGTTACCAACAACACTCGGGAATTCGAGCGCGTTCCTAAGCTCAAAATTGAGACTTGGATGACGAAATAGAAGAGAACGGCAATGATTCCCACTTGGCGATCGAAGAGGTTGGCCTTGGCCGATTCTGGCCGATGATCCCCGTAATGTGCCGGAACTCGGACCAAAAGCGAGGTCTATCATGATTAATTACAACTCTGCTCCGCTTGAATGAGGGGGGAAAATGCTCAACGTTGCGGTTCTCGAGGCGTGGTAGGTCAGCGACGGTCCCCTCAACACCCACCATCGCGTTTCTCGAAGCCTTCGATCTTCGGCCGTGAAAACGCGGCCGCTCCGCCTACGCTGCTTCTCGAAAGTAATATCGGAGAATCCGCCAAGACTTTCCCGACACTGAATGCCCCCCTCAGTGCAGGGCTCTTGCTCTTAGAAAACGTCACCCAACACCACTCCGCTTCGCGCCGGGTGAGTTTTGGCACACTTCGACGTCGAACGCAACCAAGAGCGCATGCGCTACCCGAAGTTCCGAGCAGCAGGGCTTTGTACCTCGACTGGGGTCGTTGAGGCCGGATGCAAGGTAGCGATCGGAACCCGGTGCAAGCGCGCCGGGATGCACTGGACCGTCGCTGGCGTTGACGCGATCATCGCACTGCGCTGCTGCAAGTTGAGCGGACGCTTCGAGGGGTTCTGGGAGCGGCGCGCTAAGGGTCGGGGCAAGAATAACTACCAAGTCTTTGTCGTAATTCATCTGCTGCAGGGATAACGATCCGAGCCGGCGGGAAGCGGATCGCCTGGCGGGACCGCGTCAAATGGAGCTATTTGCAGCTCTTTGAGAGCTTGCCCATGGAGACGTAGGCCATTGTGTGTTAGGGTTACGAATTATGATTCGTAACGCTGACATTGACCGCCTGCGGGGGTTGTTTGCCAAACGTCTCATCGCCACCATGGACATGCTCAAGAAGACAGTGGGGACTGTCGCTGACCTGACGGTGTTCCGGAAACTGAGAGAGCTCGACTACTGCACCAGCTATTCGCACCGTGGACGTTTCTACACGCTCCGAGAGCTCGCGGAGTTTGATGAGAACGGCTTGTGGTGGATTCGGTCCGTCGGCTTTTCAAGTCGAGGGACACTCGTCGCCACGGCCGAAGGACTGGTGAACGCCTCCGAGGCTGGCTACGCGGTGGAGGAGCTTGATGCCATTGTTAGGGTTGGGACCAAAGATGTGCTGCCGAAATTGGCCTGGGAGAAAAGACTTCGCCGCACTCGGATTAGAAATCGCAATGTCTACTTCTCTCCGAAGAGGAGCATTCGTGAACAGCAAATAGCCAGCCGACGTGTTTGGGAAGCGCAACCCTCTGTGTCCAAGAGTATTGCTGCTCAAGACGTCCTACCCGATGAGCTCAAAGCAGCCATCATCCTTTTCTTTAGCCTGCTCGATGAGAGAGAAAGGCGTGTGTATGCGGGGCTTGAATCTCTCAAGTTAGGTTATGGCGGTGACCGCCAGATGGCGGAGATCCTCGGGCTCGACGTTAGCACTGTGGCTCGGGGCCGTCGCGAGCTACTTGAGCATGATGTGAATGTGGAGCGGGTCCGAAAAGCGGGTGCCGGCCGCAAAGCTGTCGAAAAAAAACGCCAGAAGTCATCGCGGCGATCGAAGAACTTATGAAGTACGAGGTCGCTGGCGATCCCGTCAGCGGTCTGAGATGGACTCGCAAGACCACGAAAAAAATAGCTGCCGAACTCTCGGCCTTGGGCATTCGCGTCAGTCGCAAAACCGTCGCGAAGCTGCTTAAACAGATGAACTTCTCACTCCGGACCAACAAAAAGAAGGTCTCGAATGGCTCTCCTCCAACTCGCGACGCCCAGTTCGCCAACATCACACAGCTACGGGAGCGCTTTAGCCGACGTGGCAATCCCATATTGAGTGTCGACACCAAGAAGAAAGAGTTGGTCGGACGCTTCAAGAACCCAGGACGCGTCTGGGCTCAAAAGAGCGATGCCGTCAACGACCACGACTTTCGCTCCATGGCAGATGGGGTCGCAATCCCATACGGCATCTATGATCTCCAGAGTAATCGAGGCACCGTGTATGTCGGAACGTCTTACGACACGTCGCAATTCGCAATCGAATGCATCGAGAAGTGGTGGCGCTCTGAAGGTCAGAAGCGTTTTCCCGGCCGCAAACATTTACTTGTCGTAGCTGACACTGGCGGAAGCAACGGCGCAACCCGCCGTGCATGGAAACACGGCATCCAGCACAAGCTGTGCAACGAGCACGGTTTGGACGTCACGGTCGCACACTATCCACCAGGTGCGTCCAAGTGGAACCCAATCGAGCACCGCCTGTTCAGCGAGATTAGCAAGAATTGGGCGGGCCGGCCGCTCGATAGCTACGAAACCATCCTGAACTTCATACGGACCACCAAGACCAAAATTGGGCTCAAGGTTAACGCCCGTCTCGTCAAGAAGCAGTATCCTAAGGGCATCAAAATCTCGGACCCTGCGATGGCGCTACTCAACATCAAAAAATCCTCTTCCCTGCCGAAGTGGAACTACACGTTGCGTCCATCCAAGAATGGGAAATAATTTCTGCCACGGTCCTCAGCGTCGAGTGGCATGATGATAGATTCTCATCTCACAATCCTGACGTGCACCCGCTCGTAACGAAGCGGCTCATTCCAGGGCTCGGTTCGTCTCTCGTCGGCGCGAGCTACAGCTACACCGACGCCGAGCTCGTCAACGGCACCACCTACTTCTACAAGCTCGAAGATGTCGAGACCACCAGCGTCGCCATGCTGCATGGCCCGGTTTCCGTAATGCCCTATGGGGGCGCCACCGACCGCCTGACGAAGAAGCTCCCGGCGGCGGGGGCGGCACCTCACGTATCACCTATGGCGACCCCACCAATGTCAGCTTCCGCGAGCTCGAGCGCACCAACCACTACGTCGTCCTCGAGCTCGTCACCGGCGGCTTCTACGCCGTAGTTCAGGAAGACGGCTCCGTCGAGCTCTCCGTGCCCACATTCTACGGCGAGACCCAGCCCGGAGAGCCTCAACTCCCCCTCAAGCATGCTTGGGTCGAAGCCATTGCCGGAAAGAACGTCAAGATCGGCAAAGTCACCGCCACGCAAGTCGAGCACTTCCAAAGCCTCCGACCCACCGCGGCCAGAGCCCGCGCGGTCGCCGCCGAGCCCGATGGCTCCATCAAAGCTATCGAGAAACGCACCCGGCGCGGCGTCGCTTTCAAACAGCCTGGCCTGTTTCCGAGACGCGCCACTCAGCTGCTCGGCACCGGATTCATCGGAGATTCCAAAAGAGCCCACCTAGAGCTCGCGCCTTTGCGCTGGGATCGCACCTACGGCCAGCTCATCCTCGTCAAGCGCATGACCGTCAAGATTCTCTTCAAGGGACGCGACAAGGACGAGTTCCAAGAGCTGAGAGCTCGCCATCGTGAGCGCAGAAACCACACCACCACCGAGCCCCTCGCGAGACTCCACGTCCACGAAAAGGGACTCTACAGCGTCACTTTCGAAGAGCTCTTTTCTCGCCCGAGGCCGTTCGACGCCACGTCGCTCGCGCTCACGAGACTCGGAGAGCCCGTCGCCTTCCATGTCGAGCCCGACCCGAACATCTTTCAGCGAGGCTCCGTGCTCTACTTCCTTAGCGACGGCGCCGAGCTCAACCCCTACGGCACCGAAGCCGTCTATGAGCTCGCCATCGAACCCGGTGCCGGCCGTCCCATGAATATCGTTTCCGCCGCACCTTCCGGGCTGCCCGTCGACTTCTACTGGGAGCGGCTCGAGCAAGAAGAAGACTACTTCTTCCAATCCTTTCTCGTCGACGCGCACGACCCCTGGCTCTGGAAGTTCCTCTTCGCGCCCGACACCAGATTCTTCGACCTCCCTGTCGACGCCCTTGCTCCGAGCCCCGAGCCCGCCAAGCTCGAGCTCTGGCTACAGGGTAGAAGCGACCTGCCGGGCAACCCCGACCATCATGTCCGCGCCCTCGTCAACGGCACTTTCCTCGGTGAGGTCTACTGGAGCGGCACCAAGCCCCAGAAGCTCGACCTGGAGCTTTGGCACGGTGTGCTCGTCGAAGGCAACAACGTCCTCGAGCTCGAGAATGTCGGCGACACCTTCGCCGCTTACTCCGTCGTCTTCGTCGACCACCTCGCTCTCACCATCCGCGTCTCGCCCACGCTAGAGGCGGCATGCTCGCCGGCACCGTCCCCTATGCCGGCACGCTCGACGTCTCCAGTGCAGGCGACGCTTTCTTCTTCGACACCACGACAGACGTCCCCGACCTGCTGAGCCACGTCGAGGGCGCGACATTCCGCGTCGAGGCGGGACGCAGCTACGCGGTCGTCGACCGCGCCGCGCGGTTCAACCGCTCGTTACGACCGCCGCGCCCTACGTGCTCAAACGCGAGACCAATCAAGCCGACTACATCTTGCTCGGACCGCAAGAGCTCCTCGACGTCGCCCAGCCTCTGCTCGACCACAGGGCCGCTCAAGGACTGCTCACTTGGGCCGTTCCCATCGACACCGTCTTCGAAGAGTTCGGCTTTGGAGAGGCGCGCCCCGAATAAAGTGGACCCCATTTTTTAGACCAGGGGTTAAGGTGGTAAAACAAGCCTGCTCAATAAAAAAAGGAGCAGAGAAAAGTGAAGAAAAATCGTACGAAGCACAGCCCTGTTTTCAAGGCGAAAGTTGCATTGGCGGTACTACGCGAGCAGGAGACAGTGGCGGAACTATCCCGCCGGCACAAGGTTCACGCGAACCAGATCTACAAATGGAAGCGGCAGCTTTTGGAGAACGTCACGCGTGCTTTCGAGACCGAAGAGGTGGGCGGAGGCGATGCCTCGATGCGCGAGGCCGAACTGCTTCAGAAAATCGGGGAGCTGACGATGGAGCGCGATTTTTTATCACACGGGCTCGGTCGATTGCGATGACGCCCCGGCGGGAGTTGGTCGAACCCAACGCTCCGCTGTCGATGCGCTGGCAGTGCGAGCTGCTCGGCGTGAATCGGTCGAGCCTATACTACGAACCTGTCGAGCCGGATGGCGAGCAACTCGCATTGATGCGTCGGATGGACGAGCTACATCTGAAGCATCCATTTTTCGGCAGCCGCATGATGACACAGACACTCAAAGCGGAGGGGTCGGCCGTCAACCGCAAGCGCGTGCAGCGTCTTATGCGGTTGATGGGGCTCGAGAGCACTGCGCCCAAGCCGAACACAAGCAAGCCAGCGCCGGAACACGCCGTATACCCTTATCTACTGAGGAATCTGACGGTTTCTCGGATCAATCAGGTGTGGGCCGCCGACATCACATACATCCCGATGGCGCGAGGCTTCGTATACCTGGTGGCGGTCATCGATTGGTATTCGCGGCGGGTGCTCGCCTGGCGCTTGTCCAACACGTTGGAGACGACCTTCTGCGTGGAGGCTCTGAACGAAGCTGTGGCACGCTACGGTTGCCCAGAGATATTCAACACGGACCAGGGCTCTCAGTTCACCTCGGAGGAGTTCACCAGTGTATTGCTTGCTCTTGAGATCAAGATCAGCATGGATGGCAAAGGTCGCTGTATCGACAACATCTTCGTGGAGCGGCTCTGGCGCTCGCTGAAGTACGAGGAGGTCTACCTGTACGCCTACGACACCGTGCAAATGGCTCGCGCGGGCATCGCTTGCTACTTCGATTTCTTCAATGACGAGCGCCCGCACAAAGCGTTAGGCTATCAAACGCCCGCGAGCTTCTACGATGGACTGCTTGGCGAGGTTGCTTGAAGATGATTGGCCATCGACCGATTTGTACATCACAGCATCATCCTGGAGCTCAACGTCGGCAGTTACCGACTGGGGCAATCGAAGCAGAACAAGGCCAAAGAGGCCACGGCGGTAGAAAGCCGGGAAAAGGAATGAACCTTGCCACGAGTCCACAAAACGAATGCGAGAATCGCCGCAGGAGACCCTCTCGCGGCTTGGCCCATACCCCAGGTACCCCGATTTTTGCACTATTCAGGTGGACCAGCGAAAGGGCGGCTTCGATCCGGGGCCCCGACGGAGGGAGCGGACAAGGAAGCTTCGCATCTTTTTTTAAGGGTCCGCTCCCTCCGTCGGGGCCCCGGATCGAACATGGGACACTTTGCTGATAAGTGACGGAGCAAGACCGGTAGGTACCCGGGAATTCTAACTTGTTGCTGAAGAGAAATAATAATTGCCGCTAGACACAATGATGGCTACAGCGAAAAACAAACTGTCCACAGATTTTCAATCTGCCATAAACTGTGTTCCCGAACGCTCCCTTCTAGGAGCCTTCGGGAAACAACATCACGACTATGACCACGACGTGTTCAACTCGGCAGGCTCCACCTTAGCTACCCCCCATTTTGGTCCAGAGAATGGGGTCCACCTCAAACTGCGTCGGCGACCTCTTCGATGACAAGACCATTCTCATCGTGGCGCCCACGATCTCCTCCGCCGCCAATCAAACGTTCACCGTCGGCGATGCCGACACTCTTGTCAGCATCATCACGGTCACTGACAGCACCGTATTCCCCTCCATCCTTGCTTCCGACTTCTTCGCCGATCCGGCGACGGCCATCAATGCGATCACCGTTGCCGATGCGGCCATACCCGTCATTACCGCCGCCAACGACCTACGCATTCGGATCCCGGGGCCCCTCGTCATGACGTGGGATACGAGCGATACCACGGTTACGCTCGGCGGGCCGGCCGCCGCGAAGGTCTCAGGCACCGTGGCCTACGAGGACGGCGACAAGACCCTCGTGCTCGATGTCACGAGCGATTTCGTCGTCGACGACTACATCACGATCTCCGATCTGAGCTTTACGAACTTCGACCAATCTTCGGGTCCCGACAACCTCGAGCTCGAGGTCGCGAATGACGATGTGGTCACGGCGACGGACGACAAGACGACGATGGTTCGCGGCCCGAGACTCGCCTCGGCGGTCGACCAAGTCTTCGTCGTCGGCGACCCGGTGACGACGGCTGCGCTCATCACGATCACCGATGACATCATCGGCAAGTCGATTCAGAAGAAACTGGATGTCCGCATCCGCATCCCCGCGGGCTTCAACATGGAGTGGGATCCGGCGGTCACAACGATCACGCTCGGCGGGCCGGACGCGGGAAACGTCAGCACCCTGCTCCTCGCCTACGAAGACGGTAACAAGACCGCTGTCATCGACGTCACGAAGAACTTGAACGCGGGGGGCCAGTTCACCATCGATGATCTGCGCTTCACGAATTTTACGGCGGTCTCCGGGCCGGACAATCTGGAGCTCGAGGTGAACGATGACGGCGTCGTCTCCGGGCTCGACGCCCAGACCATCGCCATCGTCCAGCCGACGATCTCGAGCGCGTCCAACCAGTTCTTCACCATAGGCGATCCGATTACGCCCGTCAGCACGATCACCGTCGCGGATGGAGTCCTCGCGGCCGCGATCGATACCGCCAACGACATCCGGATCCGTATCCCAGCCACCTTCAACATGACGTGGGACACGACCGACACGACGGCCACTCTCGGTGGAAGCGCCTCCGGGAAGGTCTCGTCGACCGTCTCTTACGAGGACGCCGGCCAGACCCTCGTCCTCGACGTCACGACCTATTTTGCCGGCGGCGATCAGCTCACGATCGCTGATCTTGGCTTCCACAACTTCACGGGCACCACTCCGTTCGACAACCTCGAGCTCGCCGTGAACGGTGCGAGCGGACCTTCCGCAGCCACCGACGACAAGACCCTCCGCGTCTACGGTCCGCTTTCGTTCTCCTCCGCCGCCAATCAGCTTTTCAATCAGGATGACGCGGCGACCCCGATGAGTCTTATCACGCTCACGGAAGACGCGACGCCGTCGGTCACGATGGCGAACGATCTGAGGATTCGCATCCCCGCCACGTTCAACATGACCTGGGATACAACCGACATGGTGGCCACCTTTGGCGGCCCGCAAGCGGCGAAGCTCGACCCGAACGTCAGCTACGAGAACGGCGGAAGAACACTCGTTATCCCCGTCGTCACAGACTTCGGGCCGGGCGACTCGGTCACGATATCGGGCCTGAGCTTTACGAATTTCTCGGCGCCTTCCGCCGCGGACAACCTAGAGATGGTCGATGCCGGCGCGGCTGGCCCGACCAAGATCGAAGACGCCAACACGATCGCGATCATCGACCGCTACGGCATCCTCTCGGCGGCGAGTCAGGTCTTTACCGTCAATGACTCGACGACGGCGTCCTCGCTACTGACCATCACCGAGGACGGCGTCACGCCGACCATCACCGACGCAAACAACTTGCGCATCCGTATCCCCACCGGCTTCAACATGACGTTCGACCCGACCGTCCTCGCCGTCACTATCGGCGGCGGCGCCTCCGCGAAGGTCTCGGGCACACTCCTCGCTTACGAAGACGGCAACCAGACCGCGGTTCCTCGACGTCACTACCGACTTCGCGGTCACGGATCAAGTCACGGTCTCCGGGCTCGCGTTCACGAGCTTCTCCGCCATCTCCGGGCCCGACAATCTCGAGCTCGAAGTCGGCAATGACGACGTCGTCTCGTCGACGGCCCCGCAGACGATCACGATCGTCGTGCCGACGCTTTCCGCTGCCGCGAACCAGTTCTTCACCATCTCCGATCCTGTCACCGCGACCGAAGTTCTCACAGTGACCGATAGCGCCGTGGCCCCCTCGATCACCGCGGCCGATGACATCCGCATTCGTATCCCGGCCGGAATCAGCATGACCTGGGACACGGCGGACCTAACGGCCACCATCGGAGGCGCGGCGCTCGCGAAGGTCTCGAGCACGGTCAGCTACGAAGACGCCGGCCACACTCTCGTTCTCGACGTCACCGCCGACTTTTCCTCTTCTGACCAGATCACCATCGCGGATCTCGGCTTCGATAACTTCTCCGCCGCCTCGGTCGCCGACAATCTGGAGCTCGTCGTCGACAGCGCCGGCGGCAACACCGCCGCGCTCGACGACAAGACGATCCGGATCGTAGGTCCACTTTCGCTCTTCTCCGCGGCAAACCAGCTCTTCAATCAAGACGCCGCCGCGGCGCCGATGAGCCTCCTCACGCTCTTAGAGGACGGGACACCGTCGATCACGACGGCGAACGACCTCCGGATTCGCATCCCAGCCACCTTCAATATGACGTGGGATGCGACGGACACCGTCGCCACGATTGGCGGTCCGGAAGCGGCGAATCTCGACCCGAACGTCAGCTACGAGGACGGCGGAAGAACGCTCGTCATCCCCGTCGTCACAGACTTCGGACCCGGCGACACGGTCACCATCTCCGGACTGAGCTTCACCAGTTTCTCGGCGCCGTCCGCCGTGGACAACCTGGAGATGGTCGATGCCGGTGCCGGCGGCCCGACCAAGATCGAAGACGCCAACACGATCACGATCTTCGACCGCTACGGCGCCTCCTCGGCGAGCGACCAAATTTTCACCGTCAACGACTTCACGACCGGGAGCGCGCTCATCACGATCACGGAAGATGCGAACGTGGCCACGATCACGGCGGCGAACGATCTGAGGCTCCGCGTGCCGGCTGGGTTCAACATGCTCTGGGACGCGGCGATCCCGACGGTCATCATCGGCGGCGCTTCGTCAGGCAAGGTCACGGGGACACTTCTCGCTTACGAGGACGGAGGCCGCACCGCGGTCCTCGACGTCACCACCGATTTCGCGCCTCAGGACCAGATCACCGTCTCGGGTTTGGCCTTCACGAGCTTCACCGCAACGTCGGCGACTGATAATCTCGAGATCGAAGTCGGCAACGACAATGTCGTTTCGGCTCTCGATAACCGGACGGTGACGATCGTCGCGCCGACGCTTTCATCCGCCGCGAACCAGCTGTTCAGCTTCGGCGACCCGCTCACGGCCGCGGAGGTCATGACGGTGACGGATAGCGCCGCGGGGGCCACCATCAACGCCACCGACGATATCCGCGTCAAAATTCCCGCGGGTTTCGCGATGACATGGGACACGTCCGATTTGACGGCGATCATCGGCGGTGCGGCGGCCGCCAAAGTGTCGGGCACCGTGAGCTACGAGGATGCCGGCCAGACGCTGGTCCTCAATGTCACGACCGATTTCGGGGCCGGAGACCAAGTGACCATCGCCGGCGTCGGGTTCGACAATTTCACCGGCGTTGTTCCCGCGGACAATCTCGAGCTCGTTGTCTCGGGGCTCGGCGGCGCGGCCGCGGTCACCGACGACAAGACCATCCAGATTCTCGGCCCGATGGCACTCTCTTCGGCCGTGAACCAGTTCTTCAACGAAGCCAGCCCGGCGCAAGCCATTAGCCTCATCACCGTGACCGAGGACGCCAGCCCTTCGCTGAACACCACCGATGATCTGCGGATCCGCATCCCCGCCACGTTCAACATGACCTGGGACTCGACGGATACGACAGCCGTCATCGGCGGCCCACAAGCGGCGAAGCTCGATACGAACGTGAGCTACGAAGACGGCGACCGCACGCTCGTCATTCCCGTCCTCACGGATTTCGGGACGGCCGAACAAGTGACCATCTCGGGCTTGAGCTTCGCTAACTTCGTCCTCACGCCCGCCGACAATCTCGAGCTCGTCGCTTCCGGCTCGGGTGGAGGGACGGCGGCCGAAGACGACAAGACGATCACAATCGTCGAACGCTACGGCATCACTTCGGCATCCAATCAGGTCTTCGTCGTGGACGATCCCCCGACGACGGCAGCGGTCATCACGATTACCGACGACGCTTCCTCGCCGACGATTACGGCCGGCAACGACCTTCGCATCCGCATCCCGGCGGGCTTCAACGCGACCTGGGATGAGACCGTCACCGGTGTTCCTATCGGCGGCACCGCCGCGGCCAAGGTCTCGACGCTTCTGTTTGCCTATGAAGACGGGGGCAAGACCGCGGTTGTCGACGTCCTTTCGGACTTCGTCGCGGGCGACCAAATCACCGTCGCCGGCTTGAGGTTCATCGGCCTCTCGACACCGAGCCCCATCGATAATCTGGAGCTCGAAGTCTTCAATGACGACGCCCTTTCCGCAACCGACGACAAGACGATCACGACCATCGGCGGCCCGAACGCGACGCTCCTGTCGCTAGCCGACCAGCTCTTCTTCTTCAACTACCCGTCGACGCCGGTAAGTCCGATCACGGTCAGCGACGCGGCGGTCCCGTCCATCACCGCCACCAACAACATCCGGATCCGTATTCCCGCCGGGTTCAACATGACGTGGGACAGCGCGATCACGACCGCCACCATCGGCGGGGTGGCTTCGGGACGGGTCTCGACGACCGTGAGCTACGAGGACGCGGACGCCACCCTCGTTCTGGACGTAACCGGTGATTTCGTCGTCGGCGATTACATCACGCTCGAGGACGTGAACTTCACCAATTTCAACTCTTCGGCGTCGGACAACCTCGAGCTGCTCATCGATGGCGGCACGTCCGTCGTCGATGAGGACCGCCGCACCATCGCGGTCTTCTCCTTGACGCTCTCCGCAGACGCCAATCAAGTCTTCTCGGTGGGAGCGCCGCCGACGTCCTCGGTGCGCTTCACGATCACCGATGACATCAACCTCGCGATGATCAAAAAGAAGGTTGAGCTTCGGATCCGGATTCCTGCGAGCTTCCCGATGTTCTGGGATACCACGGTTGAAAGCGTTTCGATCGGGGGCATCGCCTCGGACAAAATGAAGACGAACCTCAAAGAGTACGAGGATTCCGGAAAGACTCTCGTACTGGACGTCAAGGACGATTTCGACGAAGGCGACCAAATCACGGACGACGGTCGCGCGTTCGAGGACTTCGCGTCCTCCGCGGCGCCGGACTTCCTTCTGCTCGACGTGGGCATTCCCGGCATCACCCCCCGTGACGACAAAACTGTCGAGATCATCGCCGGCTCGGCGAGCATCTTGTCCGCGCACGACCAGATCTTCAACGTGGGGAGCCCATCGACGCCCATCGCGACGCTCACGGTGAGCGACGCCGCCGCGCCTCTCATCACCAAGAAAAAGGACCTCCGCATCCGGATCCCCGCTGGCTTCGCGATGACGTGGGATACATCCATCACGACGGCCACGTTTGGCGGGACGGGCGCGAGCAAGCTCGACGCCAACGTCACCTACGAGGACGTTGATCACACACTCGTCGTCGATGTCAACGCGGATTTCGCGGGAGGCGACTGGGTCATCATCACGGACGTAAACTTTACGAATTCGCTCCACAACATGCGGCTGATCGCAGCTGCAGGCCAGGCCCATAACGGCACCGACGGCACCGGAGTCGTCCTCGACGGACAGGATGCGGGCACCACGGGTGTGAGCGTGCGAGACGACTACTTCTACCTGGAGAGCTTGGAGCTTACCGCCTTCCGCGGCGCCGACGGCGCGGCAGCCATCGACGTCCAATCGGCATCGAGCGTCGTTCTGAACCGCCTCCTGATCTATGACTTCGACGATGGTGCGTTCGACGTCTCGGGCATCGAAGCGGGCCCCGGGACCGACGTCACGGTTCGCAACGCGATTCTCTTCGGCGGCGATACCGGCGTTCGGGGCACGGGAGCGGACGCTAACGTCACTCTCCAAAACGTGACAGCGTTCGGAATGACCGGCACGGGCATTTTCGAGGACCAGGCCACCTTTGATGCCACCAACGTCATCTCGATGAACAACGCCTTGGATTTCAACATCGTCAATGGCAGCCAGACGACTACGTTGTCCTCCGACGGCAGCGGCACGAGCATCGGCGTCGCGTCGACGCAGTTCATCTCGATCGCTACCGGCCTCGAGGACTTACATCTCGCCGCTACGGCCGTCGATGCCATCGACCTAGGAACCGATCTCTCAGCCCAGTTTGGCGACGACATAGACGGCAACCGGCGCTATTCGACATGGGATCTCGGCGCCCACGAGTTTGCCGCGGCGACCGAAGTCACGCTGGTGTCCTTCGCGGCCGACGCGCTCGATGGCGCTGTGCTCCTCCGCTGGGAGACCAGCTCGGAGCTTACGAATCTGGGTTTCAACCTCTACCGCGCCACCGAGGAAGAAGGCCCTTACGAGCTCGTGACAACGAGGCTCATCCCCGGTCTCGGTACGTCGATGGTCGGCGCCAGCTATCGCTACACAGACTCCGAGCTCGTCAACGGGACGACTTACTTCTACAAGCTCGAGGACGTCGAGACGACCGGCATCACGGCGATGCACGGCCCGGTTTCCGTAATGCCCTATGCAGGCGCCACCGAGCCGCCTACCGAAGAAGCTCCGGGCGGGTCCACATCGGCTACCTCTCGCATCACCTATGGCGACCCCACCAACGTCAGCTTCCGCGAGCTCGAGCGCACCGACCGCTACGTCGTCCTCGAGCTCGTCACCGGCGGCTTCTACGCCGTAGTTCAGGAAGACGGCTCCGTCGAGCTCTCCGTGCCCACATTCTACGGCGAGACCCAGCCCGGAGAGCCTCAACTCCCCCTCAAGCATGCTTGGGTCGAAGCCATTGCCGGAAAGAACGTCAAGATCGGCAAAGTCACCGCCACGCAAGTCGAGCACTTCCAAAGCCTCCGACCCACCGCGGCCAGAGCCCGCGCGGTCGCCGCCGAGCCCGATGGCTCCATCAAAGCTATCGAGAAACGCACCCGGCGCGGCGTCGCTTTCAAACAGCCTGGCCTGTTTCCGAGACGCGCCACTCAGCTGCTCGGCACCGGATTCATCGGAGATTCCAAAAGAGCCCACCTAGAGCTCGCGCCTTTGCGCTGGGATCGCACCTACGGCCAGCTCATCCTCGTCAAGCGCATGACCGTCAAGATTCTCTTCAAGGGACGCGACAAGGACGAGTTCCAAGAGCTGAGAGCTCGCCATCGTGAGCGCAGAAACCACACCACCACCGAGCCCCTCGCGAGACTCCACGAGTCAAGCCCATTCTTAGTTGAAACTCTCCACGGCTCATAAATTAGGCGGCCTTCTTCTTCGACACCGTTGATGTCTTCGTCTCGATCTTCAGTTCCCGCTTGAGAGCTTCGCGAAGCTTCGGAAGATGGCGGTAGCCGATCACCCTCCTCAAGCGGGGTTCGATGTCCACGAGGGCTGTCGCCAGCCACCGCTGGCGTTGGCTGGAGTTCTTCCAGTGGTCGACCTTCGCGCAGCGTTCCTCGACGAGAGCATTGACGGATTCAAGGCAGTTCGTCGTCTTGAACGAACGGCCCAGCACGCCGTACACGCCGAGACGATGCAATGTGAGCGTCTCCTCGATTCCTTCCTCCAAGCTCCCAGCTGCGGATTGGTTCCGCTCCTCCAATTCATCGTGCAGTTGATCGAGGGCCGCGAGGGCCTCTTTATATTCCGGCCTGTTGTAGGCCGACTGCAACCGCTTGCGCAACGACGCCTGCTCGCCCTTGGACAGATAGCTCACGACGTTTTCACGTTTGTGCCACTGGCAGCGTTGTATCAGGACCCGCTTTCGGAACGCCTTCTTTACGGCCGCTTTCAGACTCTTGCCGCCATCGATGATCACCAGTAGACCCTGGGAGCTGTCGAGTCCCCGCGCGAGCAGTGAACGCAGGAACGGCGTCAACACCTTCTCGTTCTCCGGGGCCGTCTCCACGAAGCCCAAAAAGCGTTTTTTCCCGGAAAGTGTGATGCCCAGCGCGATGACCATCATTGCGTCGGCGAATGATTTCCCGTCCAGGAACAGCGCCACCACATCTTCGCCGGACAGATCCCGTTCCTGCATCTCCCGAAGTTTCGCTGCGCTCGCTTGTACGAAACCTCGGGACACCGTCGAGCTCGACAGCCCGATAGCGCCCGGTATCGCTTCCGCTGCAGCCTCGTAGTTGCGACACGAGATTCCGTAGAGCACTCGTTTCAGCAGCAGATCATTCACCTCTCCGCCGTCGTTCAGTGCTTCGTAGGAGCGAAGCGGTATCTCTACTCCCTCTTGGCTCCGAACCCGTGGCACACGGATCGGTACCCGCTGGCCGGCAAGCCCTACCGTGCCAGGGTTGGTTCCGTGGCGGCGGCCACGCTCCAGTTCGTCCTTACGAGCGTATCGCTCTCCCGCCAACTCCTTCACTTCGTCGTCGAGCAGCTCGTGAACGTGCATCAACCCAAGCGGGATTAACGAACGGATCATCTCTATTTTGACGTCCACCTCGAGCTCCCCGTACTCCTCGCGCGCCATTACCTCGGGCTCACCCAAACGACGTGACTTCTTGTGTTTCTTGGCTGTACGTAGCAGACTTCCCATCTCGGCTCCTTTCTCTTGCGGCTTGATGTTGTTTTTGCCAACGTCATCAAACCACGGGGTTGGGAGCCGTTTCAATTTCCAACTAAGAATGGCACTCTCTCGACTCCACGTCCACGAAAAGGGACTCTACAGCGTCACTTTCGAAGAGCTCTTTTCTCGCCCGAGGCCGTTCGACGCCACGTCGCTCGCGCTCACGAGACTCGGAGAGCCCGTCGCCTTCCATGTCGAGCCCGACCCGAACATCTTTCAGCGAGGCTCCGTGCTCTACTTCCTTAGCGACGGCGCCGAGCTCAACCCCTACGGCACCGAAGCCGTCTATGAGCTCGCCATCGAACCCGGTGCCGGCCGTCCCATGAATATCGTTTCCGCCGCACCTTCCGGGCTGCCCGTTGTTGTTTTTTATATTGAATCGCGAAGATTTCTCATTCGTGATTCACCTCGACCGGCAACCACGTACGAGCAGAAGACGGGAGGCGCAGACGGGGTCAAGGGCGCGTAGCGGCTCGCGTAGCGAGCGAACCCTTGACGCCGTCGAGCACTCCCGTACCCTCATGGAGTGGTGGCCGTTCTTGATATTTCATCGCGGTGGATTACGGATTAAAGTGATAAACAACACCCGTCGACTTCTACTGGGAGCGGCTCGAGCAAGAAGAAGACTACTTCTTCCAATCCTCTCTCGTCGACACGCACGACCCCTGGCTCTGGAAGTTCCTCTTCGCGCCCGACACCAGATTCTTCGACCTCCCTGTCGACGCCCTTGCTCCGAGCCCCGAGCCCGCCAAGCTCGAGCTCTGGCTACAGGGTGGAAGCGACCTGCCGGGCAACCCCGACCATCATGTCCGCGCCCTCGTCAACGGCACTTTCCTCGGTGAGGTCTACTGGAGCGGCACCAAGCCCCAGAAGCTCGACCTGGAGCTTTGGCACGGTGTGCTCGTCGAAGGCAACAACGTCCTCGAGCTCGAGAATGTCGGCGACACCTTCGCCGCTTACTCCGTCGTCTTCGTCGACCGCCTCGCTCTCACCTATCCGCGTCTCGCCCACGCTAGAGGCGGCATGCTCGCCGGCACCGTCCCCTATGCCGGCACGCTCGACGTCTCCAGTGCAGGCGACGCTTTCTTCTTCGACACCACGACAGACGTCCCCGACCTGCTGAGCCACGTCGAGGGCGCGACATTCCGCGTCGAGGCGGGACGCAGCTACGCGGTCGTCGACCGCGCCGCCGCGGTTCAACCGCTCGTTACGACCGCCGCGCCCTACGTGCTCAAACGCGAGACCAATCAAGCCGACTACATCTTGCTCGGACCGCAAGAGCTCCTCGACGTCGCCCAGCCTCTGCTCGACCACAGGGCCGCTCAAGGACTGCTCACTTGGGCCGTTCCCATCGACACCGTCTTCGAAGAGTTCGGCTTTGGAGAGGCGCGCCCCGAAGCCATCAAGGATTTTCTCTCCTACGCGTACCATCACTGGAGCGCGCCGGCCCCACGCTACGTGGTGCTGCTCGGCGACGGCACCTGGGACTTCCACGACGCGTTCGGCACCGGCGCCTCAAATCAAGTGCCGCCTTTGATGCAGAAGACCCGCTACATCTGGGCTTCTTCCGACTCCGCTTATGCGGCCGTCAACGGGGACGACATCCTGCCCGACCTCGCCATCGGAAGGCTTCCCGCCTCTTCCGTCGACGAAGCTCACGTCATGGTACAGAAGATCCTCGACTACGAGAACGGCAACGCCAACTTCTTCCGCAATGTCGTTCTCGTCGCCGACAATGCCGACATGGCTGGAGACTTCGAGGCCGACGCCGACTGGCTCGCTTCGACCACGCTCGCCGGACGCGAAGTCGACAAGCTCTATCTCAGTCAGCTCGGCGCCGCTGCCACCCGCGACGCCGTTCTCCAGAGCTTCGACGACGGCGCCTCCATCGTCAGCTATCTCGGACATGGCAGCATCAATCTTTGGGCCGACGAGACGATCTTTCACAATAATGACTTGCCGCTGCTCGCCCCCCAGAGCCAGCAGCCTTTCGTGCTCACCATGAACTGCCTCAACGGCTTCTTTACCTTGCCGTTCTTCGACGCTCTCGCCGAGAAGCTCGTTACCGCCGAAGGCCGCGGCGCCATCGCGACTTTCTCACCTTCCGGACTCAGCTTGAACGAGCCCGCGAAGCTGTTCCACGAGGCCATGCTCGAAGCCCTCACCTCGGGGGAGCATCTCCGCTTGGGCGACGCCGTCCTCGCTGCTCAGGAGGCCTACGCCGAGACTGGAGCTTTCCCGGAGCTGCTCGCCATCTACCACCTCTTCGGCGACCCGGCGCTTCTCATGCGTTAGAAGCCGAGCATGAGAGTTCCTTCCGGTGCGCAGCACGAAGTTCGTGTCTTGCGTTGTTGTTGACAGGTTACGCTCCGAGACACCGTGGCTCAGGCAAGAACATAAACTGCACTTTTTGTCGATCCCGACTTTCTGAGAAGCCCTCGCTTTATTAGAGTGGCGAGACGCGTTCGAGCCGTTCGATCGCTCACGCTGAACATCTCGGCGACCGCGGCCGACGTGATTTTTCCTTTGGATGACCACACCTATTTCCCCTTCCGAGGTTAGAGACGACGAGCTCGATCGCGGCGGGCCGGCCGGCGCGGAACGGACGATCCTGGCAGGTTTAAACCCGCAGAATCAATGCGGATCGACTTTTTGCGGACCACAGCCTCGGTTTTCCTGGCGTGAGCGCCGGCTCCGTTCTGATGATGACGTTCGCTCGGACGTCGAGTCCCTTTTGTAAACCACTTACAAGTGGTATAGTGAATCATGCCGATGAGCGGTAAACAGATGCTCAAGCTGTTTATCGCGGACGGCTGGAAGCGTCTGCGCAGAAGAGGCTCTCATGTGGTTGTTGGCAAGGGTACATTACGTGAAACGATTCCAATGCACAAGGAACTCAAGAAAGGATTGGAAAGCGCACTCCTAAAGCGCCTTTCGAAACGGCAGCCATGAAATATCATTTTCAAGTTCATAAGGACAGAGAGTCGGGGTATTGGGCGCGCGGAATTGAGCTTTCGGGCTGTCTTTCTCAAGGCGAGACGCGCGAGGAGCTACGAGCCAATCTCGAAGAGGCACTCAATCTTTATTTGTCTGAACCAGAGGATTCTAAGGTAATGTTTCCTGTTCCCAAAAAGAGAGTGGCACTCTCTAAATTGGTGTGGGCAATAGACGTTGACGCGAAGGTAGCTTTTGCGGTGACACTTCGAAACTTACGGCTTAGAAAGAAGATGACTCAAGCTCAAATGAAGGCGCGGCTTGGGATAAAGCATTTGTCGGATTATCAGCGGCTGGAAGACCCGGCGCGAGCCAACCCACGCCTTGTCACACTCAAGAAAATCAAAACCGCATTCCCAAGCCTCAAAATTGATGACATTCTTGCGGCCTGAGCGGCTGCTCACGAGGTCTGAGGCATGCTAGGTCGTCGATCGGCCTCATCGCTCGAATGGACCGGTGTGATCCGCAAAAAAGAAACACGGGGGCGTCCATCAAATCACGCGGCGAGACCATGTGGAAGCCTGGGTTTGAGAGCTCCGTCCTAGCAAGCTGCGTGAGGGTACTGTCAAGTTGAGAGCGCCGAGGCCGATTTGACCCCAAGATATGGTTGACGGCGTGTCCTCGAGCGCCACGATACTGGGCGCGATTCGCCAACCTGACAGTACCCGGTCAGGTGGGACGGCGGCCTCGAATTTCGCTACTATAATAATGATAGATCCCAAACCACAATAAACGGGGAATTGGCGCAGAGCGCCCGATTCTCGGAGTCCGAAATCAACTTTGAAGCCTGCTGTGTCTTCACCCAATGGCAGTACCGGCCCGCGCGGCTGGATTGTCCTGTTATTCCTTCTTTCCGGACTCACCGCGCTTATCTACGAGATCGTCTGGATGAAAATGCTCGTCCTCGTCGTGGGCAATACCGTCTATTCCACGACGACGGTGCTCGCGGCGTTCATGGGCGGACTGGCGCTCGGAAGCTTCACGGCAGGCCGCTACCTTGAAAAACTAGGGAACCCGCTGCGTCTCTATGGGATCCTCGAAGGCCTCATCGGGCTCTACGCCCTCCTGACGCCGTTTCTCATCGCGGCAGCTTATCCACTCTTTCGCTTTCTGTTTCAAGGTGCCGACCCATCTTCCTACACTTTCGGAGTGGTCCGGCTTCTCGTCTGCGGGCTCATCCTTCTCGTGCCCACGACGTTGATGGGAGCAACGCTTCCCGTACTTTGCCAGTTTTTCGCCGGCTCGAAGAACAAGCTCGGGTGGACGGTCGGAAAGCTCTACGGCATCAACACGCTCGGGGCCGTGCTCGGGGCGTCGGGCGCCGGCTTCGTGCTCATCCCTACTCTCGGCATGCGCTTCACTCTCGTTGCCGCTGCCGTCATCAACCTGGCTATTGCAGGCGCTGTCTACGCTCTCTCGCGACGCACGGCCACGATCGAGCCGGCGGAGGAAAAGAGCGCGGAAAAAAAGCAGCGCAACAAGAAGAAGACCCATAAAAGCGAGGCGGAGGTGGGCTCCACGATTTCGGGAGACCGAGTTTTCGTGAGTGCCCTCGCGGCGATCGGCCTCGCGGGCGCGGCCTCGATGATTTATCAAATCGCCTGGACCCGTGTCCTCGCGCTCGTCATCGGTTCCTCCGTCTACGCTTTCAGCCTGATCGTCACGGCCTTCGTCGCCGGTTTGGCCCTCGGCGCCTTGGCGGCCGGAAGAATCATCGACCGCCGGAAGAATCTTCCTCTCGGGCTCGCCACCGTCCAGTGGCTCGTGGGGGTCGCGGCGCTCCTCATGCTGCCGCTGCTCGGCAAGCTGCCGCCCTACATCGCGCATCTCTTGACGGAGACGAGCTTGTCTTTCGAGCGCCTCTATGCGATGGAGTTCGGGCTCATCTTTGTGCTCATGCTCGTCCCCACTCTATTGATGGGCGCCGCCTTTCCGATGGCGACGAAAATTTGCGCGAAGGAGGTCGAGCATTTCGGCAAGCTCGTTGGCAACGTCTATGCCGTCAACACCCTCGGCGCGATTCTCGGCACAGTGCTGGGCGGATTCGTGCTCATCCCCTGGTTGGGGACGCAAACGGCGATTCTGGTAGCCGCGCTCGTCAACATGTGCGCGGGAAGCGTCGTCCTACTCGGCGCGAACGGGGTGAGCGTCCGGCGACTCGTTCCCGTCGCTACCGCTTATGCGGCCGCGGTGTTTATCTGGTGGCAAATACCGTCTTGGGACTCCGTCCTCCTCACGAGCGGCCCTTACATCTGTTGTTTTTTACATTGAATCGCGAAGATTTCTCATTCGTGATTCACCTCGACCGGCAACCACGTACGAGCAGAAGACGGGAGGCGCAGACGGGGTCAAGGGCGCGTAGCGGCTCGCGTAGCGAGCGAACCCTTGACGCCGTCGAGCACTCCCGTACCCTCATGGAGTGGTGGCCGTTCTTGATATTTCATCGCGGTGGATTACGGATTAAAGTGATAAACAACAACATCTATGCCGAGCGCTACCACGATGTGGCGAACCAAAAAGGCATCGCCATGGCGGACGCGATGCGCGACGGCCGCGAGCTCGTGTTCTACGAGGAAGGGCTCCACGCCACCGTCTCGGTCGAACGCTCCGGAACGGGCGACCTCGCGCTCCTAGTGAACGGCAAAGCGGACGCCTCGGCTCAAGGCGACGCGATGACGCAGCTCATGCTGGGCCACCTTCCGCTCTTTCTTCACGAAGATCCCAAAGACGTTCTCGTCGTGGGACTCGGGAGCGGCATGACGCTCGACGCCGCCACACGACACAACACCACACGCGTGGACATCGTCGAGCTCGAGCCCGCCGTCGTCCGCGCGAACGTATGGTTCGAGCCCTTTACGAACGACGCGCTGAAGGACCCAAGAGTCCACTTGCACGTCACCGACGGACGGAACTATCTCGCCTTCACGGACCGAGAATACGACGTCATCATCTCCGAGCCTTCCAATCCATGGGTCGCAGGCATGGCGAACCTGTTCACGACCGAGTTCTTCGAGCTCACCAAGGCCCGACTGCGCGACGGCGGGGTCTTCTGTCAATGGCTTCACGCCTATTCGATGACGTCCGCGGACTTTCGCACGATCGTGGCCACGTTTCAAAGCGCTTTTCCGCAGATGAGCTTGTGGGAGCTGGATCTGGGCGGTGACTACATCTTGATTGGATCTAAAGACGGTATCGCGCTTCCTTACGACACTTTACGAGAGCGCATTACCAACCCGAAGATCGACGTGCACTTGAAGACGATGAACATCCGGAACATGGCCTCGCTTCTCGCCCGCCTCGCACTCGTCAACGAGAGTGCCGCCGCCTATTCGCGCGAAGCGGCGCTTCACACGGACGACAACGCGCTCCTGGAATATTCCGCACCCAAAGGTTTCTTCCGAGACGAGAGGCGCGCGCTCGTCGTGGAGCTCTACGAGCACCGACCGGATGTCGAGACCGCACTTGCCGCGTTCGGCTGGGAGGACGCACCGGACGACGAGAAAGCCACTTTGAAGCGGTACCAAGAAGCCCGAGCTGCGATCCTCGAAGGGTACGAGCACATCTTGAACAATGACGGTGTGAGTGCCATCGAAGCCATGACCCGGGCGCTCGAATCGAATCCGCGGGACCACGAAGGCGTGGACCTTCTCCATCAGCTCCATTTTGAGACGGCGCTATCCTACGAGGAGGCTGGAATGCTAGAAGAAGCGCAGGTGTCCTTTGCCAAGAGTGTCGAGGTCATCGAGAACTTCATGGCAGGCGACCGAGAGCTGCTCGCGAATCAATTCGAGCTCAACGTCACCTATGCGCGGGCGCAGCTCAAGCTCGGGATGATTTCGCTCGACGCGAACGAGCTCGGTACCGCGGCGGAGGCCTTGCGCATCGCCTCGGAAGTGGGTGTCGACAACGCGGAGACCCACAACAATCTCGGCGCTGTCTACGAGAAGCTCGGACGTTTGGACGAAGCGATCGCAGAGTACGATACGGCGATCGAGCTGAAGCCCAACTACGTCGCCGCACACGTCAACCGCGCGAACGTGAATCTCCGGCTAGGACACCACGCTGAAGCGATCGCGGGCTACCGTCGCGCGCAGCAGCTCCGGCCTGACTACGAGATGACCCACTACAACCTCGGCGTCGCCTATTTCCAGGCGAGCGAATGGGCAAAAGCCGCGGACGAATGGCGGCGCGCTCTCGAGCTCAAGCTGGACTTTCCCGAAGCGAAAAAGAGTCTCGACGCCGCGCTCGCGCAACTGAACGGCCACGAGCTCAGCTCATCGGCCGCCGCGCGCGAGGACTAGGGGGAGTGACGGGCGAGCAGCTGAAACAACCGCATATAGTTGGGCCCCTCGCCAATCTCAATTTGTGAAGTGACCCGTGACAACTCTCGCCGTAGTTGTGTTTATGCTCGTGGCCGTCGTGTTAATGCTCGCCTCGGGTCAGACCGCTCCCGTCGAGGTCGGCTGCGCGGCCATCGTGCTCGGGCTGTGCGCGTTCTTCCTCTTCTCCGGATCCCAGACGAGCAAGACAGAGAAGCAGATCGAAAAGCTCCAGGCAGCCGTCGAGCAAATTCCACATCGACTGTGGCCGCTATCCCACAACGGAGGAAGGGCTCGCCGTCGTCGCGACGAATCCGCCGTCCTGTGAAGGCTTCGAGGGCGGCTCTGAGCCGAAGGATCCCTGCGGCAACGCATTCGCGTACTCGTTCCACGAAACCAATGGGAGAAGCGCCTACGAGATCCAGTCGCGCGGTCGCGATCCCGACGACGACGAGGATGACATCTCCGTCACCGGTTTTCACGAAGAAGCTCTAAAAACGTAATGCCGTCGAACCAAGAGGCCAAGGTGAAGGGGCCTCCCAACAGTGCGCCCCAAACCCCGCACCTCTGACGGGTAAGTCTCCCGCTATCGAAAGCCGCCGCCAGTCGACATCGCTGCAAAAGTGGCGCGTCGACAACAAGTTAGCTCGCCCCCCGGTCATCTCCGCTTCCGGCACGGGACGTGCTTATAAACTTTGGCCCCAAGTTTCCTGAGAGAACCGATGTGTTTGTCCACATTAAAACCAACGTACCTGTCCGCACTGCCGGTCGCGAGGTTCTTGTCGTCGATATACTTATTGTCTCCGCCTTCCCAGCAACCGCGCTCGATTCGGCCGAAGATTGTATAGCCTAGCTTTCGCAGTTGTTTCTCGCCGGGAACCTCTTCTCCTCGGCGCTCCGAATATTTGAAGCGGCCGATGACTACGCCCCCGGGGGAGTTAACGGCGAAATCGCGCGCGTTCACGCCGTAGTGGCGGGTGGGATCAGGTTCCTCGATAGTGCAGACTTCGACCCCCGCATCGCGGTAGATGTCCGCGAGCTCTTCGTGCTGAGCTCGAGCCTTGTCGTGATCGACTTTGTCGCCTCTCTCGAGCGCTGTCCGCGCGAAATCGTCGACCGGGACGAGCTCATAAAAGGTCGAAGGACACAGCATGACCTTGCGGAGCACGCCGGTGCCATTATGAACTGGCATTCAAGAGTCTCCTCTCTTGCGATGCGAGTTATTCGGACCGCAGGTTCGCCATAGGATGGTAACAGCCTTGTCCTTGCCGGCTCGCGTTTTCTTGAGTAGAGTCTACGCCTTGCCACGACCAGGTGTTGTTTATCACTTTAATCCGTAATCCACCGCGATGAAATATCAAGAACGGCCACCACTCCATGAGGGTACGGGAGTGCTCGACGGCGTCAAGGGTTCGCTCGCTACGCGAGCCGCTACGCGCCCTTGACCCCGTCTGCGCCTCCCGTCTTCTGCTCGTACGTGGTTGCCGGTCGAGGTGAATCACGAATGAGAAATCTTCGCGATTCAATGTAAAAAACAACACCAGGTATACGACACGTCGCTTCTGAGCATGGAGGAAACGAATGCGCAGGCCTAGCAGCCCGTTGAAAAAGTCGTATTCGGTCGCGATATTTCTCTGAAGACTCATTCGATGACGATGTAAAATTGCATCGCATGTCGATGAAGAAGAAAAAGAAAAGTTGCCAAGAGACTTTATGGATTCCACACGATGCGGTTGCGTCGAGTCCTGGTCATCCTTTTTATGAGGAACTCGAGCGGGTACTTCGAGAGGAAGAGTTTGACTCGTTTGTGGAGTCGAAATGCTCGCCGTATTACGCGAAGAAGCAAGGTCGGCCGAGCATACCGCCGGGTGTGTATTTTCGAATGCTGTTGATCGGCTACTTTGAGCGCATCGATTCAGAGCGCGGGATCTGCTGGCGGTGTTCGGACTCACTGTCTTTGCGCCAGTTTCTTGGCCTTGGAATGGAAGAGCGAACGCCGGACCATTCGTCGCTGTCTCGGATACGGAATCGACTTCCGCTGGAAGTTCACGAATCTGTATTTGGATGGGTGCTAGAAGTTCTAGCATCGAGAGGGATGATAGATGGCAAGACACTGGGTGTGGACGCGACGACGCTGGAAGCGAATGCGGCGCTTCGGTCAATCGTTCGTCGAGACACGGGGGAAAGCTACGAATCGTATTTGAAGGAGCTTGCGCGCAAGAGTGGTATCGAAGAGCCGAGCCGAGCGGACATTGCAAAGTTGGACAAGAAGCGGCCAAAGAAAGGGTCGAACAAGGAGTGGGTGAATCCGAACGAGCCGGATGCGGAGATCATGAAAATGAAGAGCGGGGGCACGGATATGGCGCACAAAGCCGAGCATGCTGTGGACATGAGCGGGGAAGGTGCGGTAATTGCCGTGACGCTTCACGGAGGCGCGAAGGGTGACACAAAGAGCCTACCGGATACGCTGGAAAAAGCGCAGTCAAATCTGCAAGAGCTCGCGAACAACGCGGAATGTTGTGAACGAATACATGAAGACGCGGGTCGCGAAGTGGTCGGGGACAAGGGCTATCACGGCAACGACATCCTGGTTGAGCTGGTCGAACAAGAATACCGGAGCTACATTTCGGAGCCAGAGCGAGGTGGCCGCAAATGGAAGGACAAACAGGCCGAGCAAGCCGCCACCTACGCGAACCGACGTCGCATTCGCGGGACTCGAGGTAAGCGATTAATACGCCGTCGCGGCGAGTTACTCGAACGACCTTTCGCGCACTACCTCGAAGCGGGAGGCATGCGACGAACGCATTTGCGAAGACACGAAAATATACTCAAGCGCCTCCTCACGCACGTGGCCGGATTCAATCTCGGGATTCTGATGCGCAATCTCATCGGCAAGGCCACGCCGAAGGAATACGCGGAGCTCAACGCCAGTCTGATCGCTGCTTTATTGCGCTTCGTCTCGACCATAGGCGCACGTTTTGCCCCGCTGCAATCCATCGGGCGTCTCAACTTGGCCGTTCCGCCGAATCACATCTTCCTTGAACTTGCCCACCAAACTTTCTCCGTGAGCAGAATCTGGACTTTTTCACCGGGCTGCTAGTCGTCTAGTCCTCATCGTTACAGCTTTGTTCGCTTTTGTCGGGTGTTCTGAAAACCCGTCCAAAGATTTCGACATCCTCATCAGAAATGGCAGGGTCGTTGATGGAACGGGGAATCCCTCGTTTCAGGCCGACATCGGCATCGTAGGTGACACGATTGTCGAGATAGGAGATCTGACACGAAAAGGCGCGCTCGAGACCATCGAGGCCGCGGGCTTGGTCGTCTCGCCCGGATTCATCGACGTCCACACACATGCCGACGGTGACCTGGGCCGCCCGGGCCCGAACAAGAATCTCAACTATTTGAATCAGGGCGTAACCACGGTCGTAACCGGCAATTGTGGCTCAGGCACATTCGAGATTGCCAAGACCAAGACAGATTGGGAGGCACGAGGCATCGGAACCCATGCCGTCCACTTGGTTGGGTTTGGCGATGTCCGAAGAGCGGTCATGGGAACGGATCCGCGCGAGCCCGAGGCAGAAGAGCTCGAACAGATGCTGTCGATCCTTCGCCAGGCGATGAAGGAAGGCGCCTGGGGCATGAGCACCGGCCTCGAATATGTTCCCGACCGCTATGCCACAACCGAGGAGATCATTGACGCAGCAAAAGTCGTTGCTGAGTTCGGAGGCATTTATGCCAGCCACCAACGCAACGAGTTCGATCGTGTGCCGGAGTCGACGCGCGAAACCGTTCGCATCGCCGAGGAAGCCGGCGTCCTAGCCATTACTTCTCATCTGAAAGTATGCAGGAAAAATGCATGGGGAATGATGGCGGAAGCTCTAGATGTCATCAACGAGGCGCGAGAGAGAGGCGTCCGCATCGTTGCAGATATGTACCCCTATCACTTCGCCTCGGGAGGGCCGATCCTCCCGATCGCCAGAAATTCCGGCTGGGCCCCCTTTCATCTTCCGAACGATATGGAACCGTTCCAATCGCTGAGAGCACGACTGTCCGAGCCGAACTTATCCGACGAGGACGACGAAGCGTTGCGAGAGCAATATGTGGACGAGCTCGAAAAAGCGCTGTCCGATGATTCCAAGCGCCAGCAAATAAGACAATCCGTGCTCAAAGGCAGCCCTCATCGTCCGAGCTCCGTGGCCATGGCGGGCTGGGATAGTTATCTCGTCGTCGTGGGCAACGAGAACGCCCATTTGATCGGAGAGATCCTTTCCGACATCGCCGAGAAAGAAGGGCGAGATCCTTTTGATTTGGCGGCTGAGCTCGTCATTCAAGAACCGGACCTCTACGTCGCTTGCGGCGTCATGTCGGAGGACGACATGCGTCAAGCGATGGCGCAGGAATGGCTGATGTTCTCCAGTGACGGAGATGCCGTGCAGATCGCCGAGGAGACCGATTCTCCTGTCATCGAGCACCCACGCGCGTTTGGCAGCCAGGCCAGAGTACTGAGCAAGTACGTCAGAGAAGAGAAGGTCTTGACACTAGAGAACGCTATCAGGATGATGACCTCTCTCCCGGCCCAATCCCTTCAAATGAACAACCGGGGCGTACTGGCTGAAGGATACAAAGCTGATGTCGTGATATTCGACCCGGAGACAATCAAAGACAACGCCACGCACGCCGATGCGCGCCAATACAGCACCGGAACCGAAACGGTGATTGTCGGTGGGAAGATAAGCATCGAGAGTGGCGAGTACAACGGCGCCCTCAACGGAAAACTGCTGCTGTTGACGGAGAACCCATGACGGTGAACATCTAGTCCTTCCGCCAGGTCAAGACAGCCAGATCAAGACGTAGGCTGTGGCGAGGGCAATGTGCACGAGCGCGAAAGGCAGGGCGAGGGTCACGAATTTGAGAAAGGACACCTCGAGTCCATGCTTGTGCATGATAGTGACCGCCACCAGGGTCGAAGCCGAGCCGATCGGAGTGAGGTTGCCGCCCAGGTTCGCCCCGAAGATGACCGACCACCAGAGAGGTGAGTCCGCGGGCGTCTGAAAACTCCCCGAAGTAAGGATCTTGGAGAGCATCGCCGATAGCGGGATGTTGTCCGTCACGCTGCTGGCCACGGCAGCCACCAGCAGTAGAAGCCCGCCCCCGACCTTTTCCCCCATCCCGATGATCGGTGCGAATCCCCGCCCGATGAGCTCTAGAACGAGCGCCTCTTCCATGACGTAGATGGTCACGAAGAGAAAGGCGAAGAAGAGGATCAGGTCCCAATCGACCGCGCTATAGAAAGTATGCGCTTCGGACTTGTAGCGAAGGAGCATCACCATGGCGAAGCTCATGGCCACGAAGCCCATTCCCAGTTTCCCAATGGCCCAGCTATCGAAGGAGGCCCCGGCAATGAAGGCGATGAAGAGCACGAGCATCACCGCCCCGAACCAGAAGAATCCCACGCTCTCGATGCCGTCATTCTCGTCGAAGGTCGCGACGCGCTCCGCCGCTTCCGCCTTCTCTTCGGATGCGAGCCGCTCGATCCCGAATCGTCTGGCGCCGAGCCAAATGGTGATGACGGTGACCACGAGCACGTAAGGGCTGGATTTGACGAAGAAATCGACGAAACCGATTCCGGCCGTCGTACCGACGATGATGTTGGGAACAGAAGAGATCAGCGTGAGCAGTCCTCCTACATTCGTCAGAAGACCCTCGATGAGCAAGAAGCCCAGGAGCTTGTCGTTTCGCCCGAGCTTGTCCAACGACACGGCGGTGAGAGAGCCGATGATGATCATCGCCGTGACGTTGTTCAATACCGCGGAGAAAACGGTGGTCATCGCTCCGTAGAAGACGAGCAGGAGCAGGGGGTCCCCCTTGGAAAGCTTGGTCAGCTTGATGGCGATCCAGGTGAACAGCCCGGTCTTGCTGGTGACGTCGACGAAGATGCTGGCCCCGAGAATGATGGTAACGACACCCCAGTCGATGGAAGGGATGAAGACTGGCAGCTTGATGTGATGGCCATCGGCGAGCGTCACCTCGCCGAAGGGCAAGAGCCCCATGAACGCGCCGAGCGTGAGGCAGATGATGGCGAAAAAGCCGGCAATGACTGATTTCATTGCGTGCAGTTTCTCTTCCAACGCAAGGCAGAGAATCAGCGCGACGAGAATGGCAGCGAAGAGAAGCGTTATAGAGAGTGGTACGACGACTTCCGAGTGCGACGCCGCGGCGCCGGTTTGGGCAGCGGCAAGTGTAGCTTCCGGCAACATAGTGACGTATGGCTTCAAACCATGAGCAAGGGAATCTGACGAAGCTCGACGGCAAGGGGAAAAGCGAGGCCGTGCATCGCGAGCTGATCTTCGTCCTTGGTGTTCAGCACCAGAAGTTGGACCGAGTGGTCCTCGACGAGCTTCTTGTACTCTCTCAGGCGGTGACCGGTCCGAACCTCGGAATGAACCCGAAGGTCCAGGCCCTCCCCCTTCAGCTCCCGTCTGCTGCTTTCGATATAGTCGCGAGGCTCTTTGAGCAATTGTTTGATGATCTGCTCCCGAGCATTTTCCGTATCGATGGAAGGAATTTTCGAGATCGCCTCTATGTAGCGTTCGAAAGCCGCGTCGTCCTCGATATGCGTGAGAAAGAGATCGCCGCCCTTCTCGGTGAAGCTGGCCGCGTAGCTGATCAAGCGACTGTCTCCGACAAGATGATCGGTCACCGCCATGACCACTTCCGTGTGCTGCATCGACGCTTCGAAGGATGACGCGTCGCGCGGGTGCGGAATGACCATAACGGGGCACCTCGTCGCCTGAGTGAGGACGTCGAGCCGAGGCCCCAGGCTGTGGGGCCAACGCCAGGCCGCGCTATGCAAGTTCCGATACGTCACGAGCAGTTCTGGCTTCTCCCGCTCGACGAGTCCCAGAAGCTGCTCGACCGTCTCCGACTGGCCGCGGTCGAGCACCATCCACTCTGGGCCATCTCCGAGAACGTGTAAGAAAGCACGAACCCGCGCAGCGAGCGTCTTGGCCTGCGCCGCATCGAGATCGGTTACGACGGCAATTTTCTGGAAGGACAGCTTCTGACGTTTGAAGCTGACCTTCGCCGCCGATTTGAAGACGCTTTCGAATTGGTCGACTTTGGTCAAAGCAATTCTCGATACCTGACAAGAATTGGAGCTAACTTGGATGGAAACAACTCTACCGCCGAAGGGGTCCGGCCGCAACCACTGGGAGCGGTGCGACCCCGTGACGCCAAGAGATCATCGCCGTTGCGCTCATCTAGATAGCGCCCGGTACTCTGTCAAGCGGCTGAGCAGTCGCTCCGCGAGCAGCTCCGAAGACACCAAGTACCGGGACTCGGCGACTGCTTGACGAATGGCATCAACCTTCCGGCTCTCTGCCTCTGGTACGGCGTCCGATTGACTCAGGAGTTTCACGAGATCTTGGGCCCAGCCGCTCAGGTTTGCGGAATCCTCGTCTCAAATTGGAACCGGCTGGACCGCGCGAGCTCGCTCGGCGGGGTGGTTTTTTTCACCCGACAAAGTACTGAATTCGGCAAATGATTGGAAATCTTCATATTCTTGGTCCCACGTGGGCTCGGATTAATTTTCCACCGTCTTGTAAGTATCGGCCGCTACAGGAAGGACTTTAGCGTCTTCGCTCAATAATTTGATCCCCTTCAGATGATGAACCCGCCCGACGAAACGGTGCGATCATGAGATGCTCTATGTAAACCATTGACAATAAATGACATATCGCCACCAACCCTATGGGGGGGGCCGCTGCTTTACTGCAGAATCTGGCGGTTCACGATGGCGAGTATCTCTTCTTCGAGAGAGATGGCCTTCGTTTCGATCTCCTTGCCTTTGGCGAGCATTTCCTCCACGAACTTCTGGTCCTCGAGTCCCACCGCGTTGGTTTTGATATTGAGGTACGCTCCCGACACGGCCGTGCGGGCGCAGAGCGCACCGACGCCGGCATCGGAAGCGGAGCTCGGATTGCCGTTACCCGCCATCGCCTTGATCACTTCCATCGAATCATAAGCGCTCTGCATCACCCTGAACGGAACGTCCGTCGCGTTTTTCGTCGCCTCCTGCATCGCGCGTTTTTTTTCCGCCTTCTGCGCGTCGGTGTCTCTCGGCATGGCGAAAACTTCCATGACCTCGTTGAAGGCAAGCGTGTCTTCCTCCACAAGGGCCAATAGCTCGTCGTGAAAGCGTTTGCCTTTCTCGGCCCAGCTCGAGAACTCCACCCAACGATCGTCCCAGCCGCGCTTGTGAGCGGAGAGATTTGCCACCATGGTCGCAAGCGCCGCGCCCATGGCGCCAACCGTGGCGGAGATGGAACCTCCTCCTGGAGCGGGAGATTCGCTGGCCGTCTCGTGGGTGAACGCTGCCACCGTCAAATCAATCAATCGACTTTCCGAGCGATCCGCCATGGCGTATTCAATGATTTTCTCGTCCGGTTTGAAGGGATAGAGATCGGACAATCCGAGCGACTTGACGGCGATTTTGATGAGCTCCTCGTCCGAGACGCCGGTCGAGCGCTGCTGCTTCCTGAGAAAGAATCGTCCCGCATCGAGCATCGCCTGCAATGGGATGAGGCCGACGAGCTCACTGCCGGTTACCCGGATGCCGCGTTGGCGCGCCTTCTCGCAGACTTCGTCGAAGGCCACGTGAACGGGCGTCACACCGAGATTAGTGAGATTCATCGAGATCTGTGCAATTCCGTATTCCTTGATGAACCAGCCGATGGCCTTGACACTTTTCAGAGACCCCGGACTCCAAACGTCCTCTCCCTTCTCGTCCTTGACGACGGGACCCGTCAGCGGGTTCCCCTCACGTTTCTTGCGCCCCTTCTCGCGCACGTCGAAGGCGATGGCGTTGGCGCGCCGGGTGGACGTGGTGTTCAGATTGACGTTATAGGCAACGAGAAAGTCGCGCGCTCCGACGGCCGTGGCCCCCAACCTAGGGTTGAATGTAGCGGGGCCGAAATCCGGCTTCCAGTCCGGGCTCGCCAGCCTGTCCTCGAGCCCTTCGTACTCGCCTTCACGCACGAGAGCCAGGTTTGTTCGCCGCTCCGTTCGCGCCGCATGCTCGTAGCAATAGATCGTGAGACCGACTTCCTCTCCCAGCCGTCTAGCGAGCTCGTGGGCGCGTTGCACCGTCTCTTCCATGGTGATGTTGGCCACCGGAATCAAGGGACAGACGTCGATAGCGCCAAAGCGGGGATGCTCACCGTGATGCCAGCTCATGTCGATGAGCTCGGCGGCCTTTTTTGCCGCACGGACCGCGGCAGTAATCACTTCCGGTGGAGTCCCCACGAACGTGACGACCGTTCTGTTCGTCGCCTTTCCCGGATCGACGTCAAGAAGCTTCACGCCCTCGACGCCTTCGATCTCCGAGGTGATTTGTTTGATGACGGACATATCGTTCCCCTCGCTGAAATTGGGAACACATTCGATGAGTTGTTGTTTCATTTGTGACTCTATCCTTGTTAGACGGGAGGCGCCGGCCTGATCAAAGTTCCTTGCAGCTCAATGCTCTGTCGTCTCCGAGCTTTCTTCGGGCTCTTTCAAACGAACGGCCCACAAGCCGGAATTGTAGTCGGAGAAGAAGATCACTCCCTTGTGGGGCTGGGCGCCCCACACTTGTGGGGAGTTGGGAACGAAACCTTCCGGGTCGAAGGGCAAGAAGCGAGCGATCTCGCGTCCTTGGCGATAGAGGTTTCCCATGAGCTCGCCGGAGACGTCGACGACCCGGAGCCCTCCGTTGTAGAAGGCCACGTACATGATGTCGTCCTCGATCCAGATATTGTGGCTTCCCGCCTCCGGCACTTCGTAGCGCGCCACGATTTCCGGTTCGCCCCCAGGATCCCAAGAAAGGATGTGAATCCAGCCGCGCCAGCGCGCGGACTCGCCCTCATAGCCGGGAGTTCCGGTCCCGATCTCTGAGCGCGGGCTGAAGCGTCCTGTGCGAGCGGCCTCGTCTCCGGCAAAGATGTAGAACTTTCCTGTCGAAACACTCTGGTAGGGATAGATGGCATGATTCCAGCCGGTGGGGAAAGGGTGGCTTCCCATCTTGACGGGGTTTGTCGGCGAGCCGCCCCAACTTCCACCCCCGACATCCACGACGACAACGCCGTCGTTCCAATTGGCGGAATAGGCGATGCCGTCTTTGACGACGATGTCATGGATCGAGCGGTCGGGGTTATCGAGTGCGAAGCGCCCGACGCGGTGCGGCTTCTTGGGGTCCTCTATATTAATGATGTCGAAGCGCTGCCCGGCAGAGAGCGCATAGACGTGATTATCGTGAACGAAAATATTGTGGACGCCGCCCGTCAGCTCGTCATCATAGCGAGAAAGGATCCGAACGCCGACCTGGGGCTCGGACACGTCGAGCACGACGATACCGTTTCGTCGATTGGAAGCTCCCTCGCGGCTGATGACGGCAATGCGGCCATCTTCTGAAATCTTGACATCATTGACTGTGCGTGCATCGACGTGGACGGTATCAATGATCACCAAATTGCCCGGGTCGGTCACGTCCCAGATATAAGCGTGGCCGGCCGCGCGATGCGTACCGGTGATCGCATAGTCCCGGCCATCCGCTCCTTCCCATACCCAGAGGTCGGATGTCGCGCGGTCGCTGACTCTTCCATGACCCACGAGCTCGATCTCACGCTGCACGTCGCGAGCAAGGATGGTGATGGGTTGCAGCGCCACGTGGGTGCCGGAAGTGGCGACGATCGTATATTCGCCCGGCAAGTCGGCGACGAAGCGCCCACTTTGCCCACCTTGAACGACGAGCCCGGAGCTTGGCCCTCCGCTCGCAAGCGCATCCGTCCGCCCGAGGAAGCTGAAAAGGACCGGAACATCCTCGAGTGCTACTCCCGCACCGTCCTCTAGCTTGGCGTCGAATCGGACGACGTCTCCGGTGCGCGCTACCGGGGTCGCGGTCTCGAGCTTCAAGCTGGCTGTCGGGTTCGCGACGACTTCAAAGGCCAGCTCTGCCGTCTTGCCCTCGGCGCTCGCCGAGAGCGCCGTCGACCCGCGTTTCAAAAGATGGAGGGTCCCCATCGAGTCGACACGAAAAATCTCCGGGTCGAGACTCGTGAGCTCAGCCGCGACGTCCCGGCGGACGTCGCCCGCCTCATCGGTCAGCCGCGTCGTCACGCGTAAGCTCGTTCCCTCGTAATAACGGGCGAGAACGTCCACGAACTCCACTTTGGCGATGGGAGGACGGAGCACGGTCAAGGGGATCTCTTTTTGAAGAAAAGCTTCGGCGTCGACTCCGCTGGCGTTCTCGTCTTTCGGAACGCGGACCATGATGCGGTATTTGCCCGGCCGCGACGCGGAGACGGTCCCGTCGGGTCGCACGCGAAAGAGATTGAAGCGCCAAGTCCGCTCTTCGAGGTTCCAAAATTGGCCATGGAGCGGGAGGAAGAGAACCCGACGGTCGAGGGTTTGGCCGTCCGCATCCTTCACCGTTACCTCGAGTTTTGCACTCTCTCCAACCCGTAGCGTGAGCTCGGTCGGTTCGACGAGGAGCTCCGCGGGCTCACTCTGCGAAGCCGCACTCTGGACGGTCGCGGCGAGAAAGAGGGGGATCCAAGCGACGAAAGACATCGGCGATTACCTCCGAATGACGGAGCATATCCCAATTTGTAAGTGGGGTCGTCTGATGGGTCTAAAGAGCTCTCTCTGCTACTGCGGCCGACGGAGCGATTTGAGAGTCAATGCCGCGCAGTTTCGTGGTTCGCAATCGGCGGACTCATCTACAGATTCTTCGAGCGCAGGGATCGCACTCCTGGCCACATCGCCCATTTGCACTAGTGCGAGTTGGGCGCAATAGATTTCGCTTCGAAGCTCTGGAACGCGAAAGACTTGAACGAAAGCCGGGACCGCATCTGCGTTGGGCTCCATTCTTGCCAGAGCCCCAACGGCCGCACGCCGCAAATCTCCACTGTCGCCGTCCAGAACGATGCGCACCAAGTCGGGAACGGCTTCGCTCGCCGCCGCGCCCATCAATCCCAGCGAACGGGCGGCGTCACTACGCCAGCGGCTGCTCGCGTTTACGATCCGCAAGAGCGCAGGAACCGCACTCTTGGCCAATGGACCGATCGCACCCAGAGCACCAACTGCGGCGCCGCGAACGTCGTCGTCCTCGTCGTCGAGCAGCGTCACGAGCGTCGGAACCAGAGTTTTGGCACCTGGGCTTGCCCTCCCGAGTCGAGATTTGGCTCTGTCCCGCGTTTTCGGGCCTCGTAGCTCACGAAGCAGCTCGGATACCTCGTTCTCGCTGACTTCGCCTCCCTCGTGTGTGGGGATGCGCCACTCGTCGCCCTTCCTCTTGACGACGTCCCATATTTTTTCCCTCACTGCAAACAGCGCGCCGGTTCGCCTGTTATACAGCGCGACCGCATCCCATCCGCCCTCCCAGGTGTTGTTTTTTACATTGAATCGCGAAGATTTCTCATTCGTGATTCACCTCGACCGGCAACCACGTACGAGCAGAAGACGGGAGGCGCAGACGGGGTCAAGGGCGCGTAGCGGCTCGCGTAGCGAGCGAACCCTTGACGCCGTCGAGCACTCCCGTACCCTCATGGAGTGGTGGCCGTTCTTGATATTTCATCGCGGTGGATTACGGATTAAAGTGATAAACAACACCAGGTACTCAACGGCCGCACCCGCGCCCCATTTTCCGTGCGGCGTTAAGGGTCCGGGCTCGCTCCCGCTTGTCGAAGGAGCTCGCTGACGTCCGAATGACCGCGCTCTTCAGCGGCTTTGAGCGCCGTCCACACAGCGCGCGAAAGCTCGTGCGGTAATCGGCAGGGCCCCAAATAATGCGATCTGCCTCGCGCCAAATCTCGTCCTCGCCCAAGAGTAAAGAAGCGGACGGGGCGTCAGCCTCAGTACTTCGAACGAAATATTGTCCCTCAGCCATGGGCAATTCTACACTTCGATGGTCGTTAGCGGAGACTACGGAACAAATTGGAAAAGTCGTCCGTCCAGAGAAAATCTTCCAGACGCGTAGACACGTCCGCCCGTCGCGGCGACCACAACGATTGAAGCTCAGGATCTGAGAGAAACTCGCCATTCGCCGTCACCAACATCCAATCGGACACGAAAAGACCTTTGTCTTCGTCCGCGTCGCTCTCGACGAGGACCGCGACGAGATTCATAGCCTCCGCCCGGGCGCGAATGACAGGCTTGAGATCAAAATGAAGGTTGGAGACGTGGATCGCGAGAATGCCATCGGGCGCGAGATGCTGTTCGTAAATGGCGAACGCCTCTTCCGTCAATAAGTGAACGGGGATCGCGTCGCCGTTGAAGGCATCGACGATGAGAATGTCGAGCTCGAGGCTACCGCGCTCACGAAGCTCACGCTCCAAGCGAAGACGCCCGTCACCCGTCTCGATCGCGACCTCGGCCGCTATGTCTTCGAGATAGTAGAAGTACTCGCGCGCGACATCGACGACGTCGGGGTTGATCTCGTAGAAGCGCCACTCGTCTCCGGCCCGAGCAAACAACGCGACGCTTCCCGTGCCGAGGCCGAGTACGGCGATATGACGACTTTGTTCGGGTTCACCATATCGAAGCGCGAGACCCACCCCCGTTTGCGAACCGTAATAAAGGATAGGCGTCTGTCGTCGGCCGGGCGCCAAGAATTGGCCGCCATGCGCGATCGGCCCGTTCCACAAATATCGGCGCCAGTTCTCCGTTTCCCGAGAGTGCTCGTAGACGCGGACGACGCCAAAGAAGCTTCGCCGCATCGTCAGAGCGCCGACGCTCTGTAAACGGACATAGCTCCCGAGAAACACGACGAGCGCGACACCCCCGCCCAGCCAATAGAGCCGCTCACGTCCCGCGAACGCCATGGCGAACCCGCCGAGTAAGTAGACGGCTGCGAGTCCAACGGGATATTCCCAGTAGCCATCGAAGAACGCAGGCGCAACGAGGCTCACGAGCGTGCCTCCAAGAACTCCGCCCGCCGCAACGTAGAGATAGAAGGAGGTGAGCCGCTCGGTGCGAGGACGACGCCGGGCTAGCTCGCCATGGCACACCATGCAGCCCGAAAGCAGGTTGACCGAGTAGATGACGAACTGAAGGTACAGATCGGGCTCCGTCTCCTGCGCGAGCAAATGGAGCACGCCCAGAAGCGAACCCACGTAAAGGGGCGCCCAGAGCCAACGCACGTACCAGCGATCACGCTCGAAGGACACGATGAAAGACAGGAGATACAAGCTCAGCGGCAACACCCAGAGAAACGGCACCGCCGCGACGTTGCGCGTGAGCTGGTTCGACGTCGCCAGGAGCAGAATCGACGCTGTTGCAGAGAGGCCGAGCCACATGACTCGCTCGAGCCGGTCACCCTCGACCCGGGCGGCGGCGCCCGTGGCCCGCGCCGTAGGTGTCGCATTTGCCCGCGCGGCCCGGAGCGCGCAGACCGTAGCGAAAATCGCGAAAACCACATAACCGACCGACCACGCGCGAAGCTGAAACGCCACCGTGGTCCAGGGCTCGAGCAGGAACGGATAGCTCCAGAGCCCGAGGAGCGAGCCGAAATTCGAGAGCGCGAAGAGCCGATAGACGCTCGACCCATCCGCCTCCGTTACCGTCCTCGAGACCCAGCGCTGCAAAAGCGGGTTCGTCGCGGACAAGATGACGAGAGGCAAACCCAAGCTCGCGGCGAGAAGCCACAGAATCGCGGTAGTGGGATTGGAGGAAGCCGCGTCGACAGGCTGCGCCGGGTCGATGGGCAAAAAGAGAAATGCCGAGACGAGAAGGACGCCATGCAAAAGCGATTGCCGCCGAGCATCGAGATAGCGGCTCGAAAGATGTGCATAGACATAGCCGGCAAGCAGCACAGCTTGAAAAAACAATAGCGAGACAATCCAAACCGTCGGGCTTCCACCGAACCACGGAAGCAGTTTCCGCGCGATGAGCGGCTGGACGACAAAGAGAAGCGAGGCGCTCCAGAAAATGGTGGTCCCGGTGACGATCATCTATAATGGGACGTTACAACACTTTTGAGGCAATCGAGACCCATGGCAAAAAAACGAAAGAAGAAAGAAGAAACGGAAGCGCCGCAAGAGACTGCAGCGCCGGACAATAGCGGCAACGCTGGCCGCTGGGTAGCCATCATGCTGTTGGTGCTCGGGAGCGGCGTGTTCTTATACGCGCTCACGACGGACGGGCCGCCGGCTGAAGCGATCGACCGCGCCGGCACCGCAGCTCCCGCCGTCACGGCAAAGCGTGACCCGGGGCAAACCGGTCAGTACCGCTATTTCGAGAATCCCGACGCCGCACGTCCACTTCCGGTAACATTGCCCCCGAGTCGATTCCAGAATCCGGGCATCGCCAACGGCTATGCCATTGCGAAGGAGATCCCGGAGGTTCTCGCCCAGCAGCCATGCAAATGCGGCTGCGACAACACGATTCAAGACCACGGTAGCCTTTTGGACTGCTTCATCGACGATCACGCTTCGACATGTGCTGTCTGCTTGAAGGAAGCCGTCTACGCGAGCGAAATGACCGAGGCGGGCGAGTCAGCCGCGTGGATCCGCGACGCGATCTTGCGCGACGAGTTCGTCAGCGCGAGTATCGGGAACTAGTTTTCCGCTATTCGTGCGCTACAGGCTATCTGCTACCTGCTTCCGTTACCCAACTTGTGCAGCCCCAAAGCCGAGACCAGGTAGCAGACGACCGGCAGCAGGTAGCAACCCGAGGTACGGACCCCGGCGGCAGGTAGCAACCCGAAATACGGACCGTCACAGATTCCCGGAGCAGCGGTTCTGGTCGAGGATCCGCAGGAGCCAATCGAGCTCCATTCTCATTTGGCTGAGTAGCGTCCCGGCTTTCTCGTAGTCTTCCTGCTCGGCGGCTTCGACCAACTGGCCGGCCAGCATCTCCATTCCATCCGCGCCGATCTCGTATGCGGTCGCGCGCAGCTCTTTGGACACTTTCCCAATGCGGGTCGCGCGCTTGCGTTTCGCCGCTTTTTCGATCGCCTTCATGACCGCCGGGATCTGCATCTGAAAGTCCTCGAGAAGCTCTTCCAGCCGATCAGAATCGCCACCGAGGCGTTCGAGGGCGGCGCTGCGGTCCAAAACTTCCATAGATCACCAGATCGGGTTGGGCCGATAGAGCGGGTTGGCCCAAGGGCTCGATCCCGTGTCGACTTCATCGTCGAGGCCTTGAGTCAGAACGAGATAATCCAGGATCAGCGCGCGGATATCGGGCTCGAGCTCGACGAGGCCTTGCGTTTCCTGCATCCACGTGAGCGTCGTGTCCCATGTCTTGCGACTCATATGCGAAGCGACGATGATCTCGGCAGTATGGCACTGCGTGCAAGCAGCCGTCACGATGTCGCGTCCTTGACCCGGCTTCAAAATGGAGTAGGAGGAGCTCTCTGCTTGCGTGAGAAGAGCAAGAAGAACCCAAAGCTTCACGAGCTCATCCTGCGCGCACCGCGATGCGATGCATGGCGTTATTGAGATAGCCACGAGGATTCCATCCCGGCACGACCATCGGCTGCTGGCGACCCGCATGATCGGTGGCCCGCGCCCACACCTCGTAATGGCCCGGCGTCTCGAAGCGGATGGTGGCCGACCAATGCTGCCATGCAAAAGGATTCTTGGCCGCGCGGAGCTCCGCTTCGGTCCAAGTCGCGCCGAAATCGTGGCTCACGTGCATCGCGGAGACGGGTCCGTCGCCGCACCACGCGTGGCCGCCGAGCGCAAGAGCGTCGCCCGAGGCAACGGCGACGCCCGTCAACGGATGCGTGATCATCGACTTCACCGGCATCGCTTCGATGATCTCCATCGCCTCTTCCGGCACGTCGGCGCCCGGCTCGACCGGGTGACGCGGAACGCGATAGGAGTAGCCGCCCATCTTCGGCCCGTCGTGAACGCGGTCCCGAACCCAGAGCCTTTTGAGCCACTTTCCCGACGCGGAGGCGGGATAGCCCGACGCGACGAGACGGAGTGGGAAGCCGTGTTGCGCCGGCAGCGGCTCACCGTTCATCTCCCAAGCAAGGAGCGTCCACGGGTCGAGCGCTTTCGCGATGGGGATGCCCCGCGAGATGGGCACCGCATCCGGGTCGCCGCTCAAATGAAGGTCTTCGCCATAATAGGCGACGTAGACCGCGCGATCGTCGAGGCCGGCATCCTCCAAAACGTCTTTCAACCTCACGCCCGTATAGCTCGCACAGCCCACCGCACCGAGCTCCCACTGGTTGCCCCCTGCCGGAGGCCGGAATCCGGCGCGGCCGTTTCCGCCGCACTCAATATGCAGGAGCGCTGTCTCCTTCGCATAGCGCTCTTTCAAATCGCTGAGCGTGAGCTTCAACGAACGACGCACGAAACCGTCGACCTCGAGCGACCAGCCGCTCAGATCGCGCGTGGTCGCGCGTTCCGGAACGAGGCCGTTATTACGAATGAAATGAACCGCGTTTCCGGTCACGTCCTCATCAAGAAGGGCAATCGGAGTTTCAGCGTTTATCGGGCGGTCGTTCAGAATGGTGAGCCCTTCTTTGCCTTCGATGACGATGCCTTTTTTGTTCTGCGCGAACGGTATTTTCTCCGAGAAGAGCCACGCGGCCGAGGCCGAGCCCACGGCACGAAGGAACTGCCGGCGGTGTCGTCGAGTCATGCCCACGATTATATCAAGCGACCTCGGCGTGCTAAGATCGTTGCCATCCCAACAAAATGAACGACTCCGAACCACGCGTCACCATTGTCTCCGCCGGACAACTGTCGACCTGTCCGCGCATGGTGAAAGTCACGGACGCACTCCACGCCGAAGGTAACCGCGTACGCGTGGTGATGAATCGGCGCTCGGACTGGGCATCCCGATCCGACGGCCTTCTCGAAGCGGAACGGCCTTGGCTCGACGCCACGACGATCGATACGCGGCGCGGCGCGGGCTCGTTCTCGACATTCTGGCCAGGGGCGGCGCGCTACCACATGGCGCGTCGTATCACACGTATTCTAGGTGTCGCCCGTACGAGTGCCTCTCTCAGGCGATGCGCGCTTCTTCGCTCGTCCGAGGCTCTCCTCGAAGCGACGATAGCAAAACCCACCGACTTTCTCTACTTCGGAGGCGGCAGCTATCCTATCGCTCGAGAGGCCGCGCGACGGCTCAGCGTCCCCTACGCCATCGACTTCGAAGACTTCCACCGCGGCGAGCAAGACAGCTCCGCCGAGGGACGGTTCCAAAGCGACCTCACCGCGTCGGTCGAGGCCGACGCCGCTCGCGACGCCCGTTTCGTCTCCATGGGCAGCCCACTCATCTCCGCACGCTACGCGGAGTGTCTCGGTGTGAGCGGCGTGGTGTTGCACAACGTGTTCCCGCTGCCGAGCGAAGTCCCGTCCTTCGAGCTTCCACGAGGACCATTGAAGCTCTACTGGTTCTCCCAAACGATCGGAGCCGGCCGGGGGATCGAGCACGCCATCCGCGGCGCCGGTGCCGCGGCTATGGACACCGAGCTTCACCTGCGTGGCCGCATCGACGGGAGCTATCGCGAGGGCCTCGAGTCGCTCGCGCGGCAGGTGGCGCCCAAAGTGAAGCTCACGATCCACGAACCGAGCCCATCCGCTGACATGATCGACACCTGCCGGTCTTTCGACATCGGATTGTCTCTCGAGACAGGCGACATCCCGAACACCCGCGTGCTCTTGTCCAACAAAGTCTTTACCTACATGCTCGCGGGCCTCGCGACGATCTGCTCCGATACGCCGGCACAGCGGGCGTTTCGCGATGCGCTCGGCGACCGCCAGCCGATCTGTGCGCTCGACGATACGGCCGCGCTGGCGACGATATTGAGAACGTGGGACGCCGATCGCAGCTCGTTGCTAGCCGCGCAACAAGATGCCTGGCACTGGGCAAAGCGCCGCTGGCATTGGGAGCACGACAACGAGCGCGGCAGACTCCTCCGCCTCTTCGACGAGCATCTTTCCGAGGGCCCGGTGCGCATAGCCGTCACAGCCGACCCGTACATTCCGGTCCCACCCAAGATCTATGGGGGTATCGAGCGCATCGTCGCTCTGCTCGTCGAAGGCCTGGATCGAGCCGGTCACGACGTCGTTCTCATAGCACATCCGGAAAGCAAGGTCGCTTGCGAGCTCGTGCCTTACGGCGCGCCTCCGCATAAAGGCGTGGTCCCACGCGCCACCGAGCTCTATCAAGTCGGGAGTTGGCTCTTCCGTCACCGAGGCGAGCTCGACATCGTCCATAGCTTCGGCCGCCTCGCCGCGCTCTTTCCCGTCCTGCCCTTGTCTTACTTGCCGAAGCTCCAGACCTATCAACGGCCCGAAATTCCTTGGACCGGCGTCGCGCGCGCGAGCCGACTGGCCGGCACCTCCCTGTCTTTAACGGGTTGCTCCTCGGCCATGTACAAGAACCCGAAGGCGGGACAGTGGCATACGGTCTATAACGCCGTCGATGTCGAGCGCTACAACTATGTTGCCGAGCTACCCGCGGACGCACCGCTGATGTTTCTCGGACGCATCGAGCCTATGAAGGGCACGCACGACGCCATCCAGATTGCGCTTCAAAGTGGAAGAGACCTCATCGTGGCGGGAAATCGCGTCGACGGCTACAGCGACTATTTCGAGCAAAAAGTCGAGCCTTTCATCGACGGAAAGCAGATCCGATATGTCGGTGCGGTGGACGACCGGCAAAAAAACGAGCTCCTCGGGCGCGCCTCGGCACTCCTGATGCCCATCGATGTCGAGGAGGCTTTTGGCATCGTCATGGCGGAGGCGATGGCTTGCGGGACGCCGGTGATCGGGTTCGCTCGTGGCAGCGTGCCGGAGGTCATCCGCGAAGGCGAGACGGGCTTCGTCGTTCAAAACGTCGCCGAAGCCGTCGATGCGGTTTTGCGCATTCCGTCTTTGTCGCGCGCGGCGGCCCGACGCGACGCCGAAGAGCGGTTCAGCTCGAAAGCGATGCTCCGCGGTTATCTCGATCTGTACGACGCTCAGCTCGCGATCGCTCGCGGCGCCCAATTGGCCACCGCCGTCTCCACAGCCTCTATCTCACCTGCAAAAAAATGATCGCTTCCAGGGATCACGACGAGCTCTTTGGGCTCGGGAACACGCTCTAGCAAGCTTTCGATGGCCGCCGCGTTGCCGAATGCGTCGAGCTCCCCTTGGATGAACAATTTGGGCTTGGTGATCGACTCGACGAAGCGGGCGCGCGGGAGTACTTTGACCGGAAGCCCCAAAGCCAGTAACGCAGCAACGCGCGGATCTCGACCGCCGACGCGAAGCCCCATGACGGCGCCGAAGGCGAACCCTCCGGACACGATGGGGCGGCCGGGAAGCTCGTGTGCGAGCCAATCGAGAGCCGCGCGGACGTCGTCCTGCTCACCTCGTCCTTCATCATGCATGCCTTTACTGAGTCCGACGCCGCGAAAGTTGAACCGCAGCACCCCGAAGCCGAGCGCTTGAAACACTTTGGCCACCCGGAACAACAACTTGTAGCGCATGACGCCCCCGTGAAGCGGGTGCGCACGGCAGAGAAGGACGGCCGCTAGCGCGGGCTCCGCCGGCGTCATCCATATGGCCTCCAGGCGACCAACGGGGCCCTCGATATCGACAGATTTTGTATACATATTCTGCGTCAGCTCACGAGTTCAGATTAGACTAGCGCGGTGAATCACGTCATCGCTCTTTTCGGGGTTGTTTTGATCGGTATGTCCCCGATTTGGGTCGCGCTCGCGGGAGTCTCTCCCGCCACGGCGACATTCTACCGTTGTGCCTACGCAATTCCCGCTCTTCTCATCATCTGGTTTGTCGGGCGCAAGCGTGACACTCGCTCGCCGCGTGCTCGCCTGATGGCCTTCGCGAACGGCATCATCCTCGCTGCAGATTTGACGATCTGGCACTACAGCATCGAGCTCATCGGCGAAGGCTTGTCCACGGTGCTCGCTAATATTCAAGTGGTTTTCGTCGGTGTTCTCGCTTGGCTCTTTCACCGCGAGCGGCCGACGCGCGTGGCGTTTCAAATGATTCCTGTCATCCTGGTCGGCGCGACACTCATCTCGGGATTGGCACAAGACGACGCCTACGGCAAAGCGCCGGTAGCTGGCGCGATACTCGGGGTAACGAGCGGTCTTCTTTACGCAAGCTTTATGCTCATTCTTCGCGCCTCGAACCGCATCCTGGCGCCGCCGGCAGGCCCGTTACTCGACTCGAGCGTGGGCGGCGCCATCACCGCCCTCGCACTAGGGCCGCTTTTACCTGGCTTCGATTTGAACGTCACATGGCCGAGCCACGGCTATCTGGCCGCGCTCGCGCTCGGCTCCCAAGTCGTGGGCTGGCTCTTCATCACCTATGTGCTCCCACGGCTCGCTGCACTCGAGACGTCACTCTTGTTATTGTTACAGCCGATCTTCGCCGTCGCGGTCGCAGCTCTTTGGCTCGGTGAGCGGATTTCGGCGCTACAGGGATTCGGTATCTTCCTCGTGATCGGCGGTGTGGGTTTCGTCTCGCTAAAGGGCGCGACGAACAGGCGCCAGGAGCCTGACAGGAAAGACAGGAAAGACGACAAATGGATTTCGGAAAACACTATCTCGAAAACGCGGGCTTCGAGCTCGGGCGCCTGAAGCGGCTCGCGGAAGCCGCGATGGAGCAAATCCCGGACGATGCAGGATTCCACATGGAGCTCGACGAAGCGTCGAACTCGATCGCTGTGATCCTCCAACACTTGCACGGTAATATGGTCTCGCGCTGGACCGACTTTCTCACGAGCGACGGCGAGAAACCGGACCGGCATCGTGACCGCGAGTTCGAGGTGCAACCCGACCGCACCCGGGACGAGCTCATGGCACTTTGGGAGCGCGGCTGGTCGACGCTCTTCGCCTCCTTTGACGCACTCACGCCCAAAGCACTCGAGCGCAAAGTGACGATCCGCGGAGAAGAGCTCACCGTACCCGAGGCCATTCAGCGCCAAGTCGTACACGACGCCTACCATGTCGGCCAGATCGTCTATCTCGCCCGCCATGCGAGCTCCAAAAGCGGCTGGAAGAGCGTGAGCATGCCTGAAGGAAGCTCGGAGAACGCGAAGGAGCAATACAAAACGCTATAATTCCGCCATATGAAAAGGCGTCTTCTCGGGGGCGTGCTCGCGCTCGTGGCGGTCTCCGCGTGCTCCGGCCGCCGCGCGCCTACGTCACCGGACCGACCTCCATCGCGCGTCGAAGAAGGCTTTGCCTCGTGGTACGGCCTCGAGGAAGCCGGCCGCGCCACCGCGAGCGGCGAGCCCATGGCGCCCGAGAAGCTGACGGCCGCGCATAAGAGCCTTGCTTTCGGCTCGCTCGTTCGCGTCACCGACCTCGATACGGGGAAGCGCGTGGACGTGATCATCAACGATCGTGGCCCTTTCGTCCGCGGCCGAATCATCGACTTGTCCTTCGCGGCCGCGAGGGATCTCGGCGTCGTCGAAAAAGGCGTCACCCGGGTCCGGATCGAAGTGATCGGTCTCGCGGGCCCCCTCGCCGAGCGGCGGTGGCGCGTGCAAGCGGGCTCTTTCGAAGCCGAAGCGCGCGCGCAGGAGCTCCTCACTTCGCTCCAGACGCAAGGCCACGGCCCCGTCTTGCTCACCGAGTTCGAGAATGAGGGGGCGCTCTACCATCGCGTATGGGTTGGCTCGTTTCGCGAGCGCGACGCCGCCGAGCGTCTCCTGCGACAGCTTCAGCTCCAAGGCTTCAGCGGCTTCGTCATCCTCGCCGCCGCGACTAGTCCCTAGCGGACGCCCCGGCGTGGACAGAGAGACTGGACCGAGCATTGATCGCATTTGGGTCCGATCGGCCGGCAGACGAGCTGACCGTGTGCGACCAACAACAAATTGACGCGCCCTCGCCACCGCACCGGAACGTGCGGTGTGAGCCGCGCTTCGGTTTTTTCGGGCGTTTTGGTGCGGACCCAGTCGAGCCGATTCGAGATGCGATGGACGTGGGTATCGACGGCGATGGTCGGCTTCCCGAAGCAATGGGCGAGCACGAGGTTCGCGCATTTGGGGCCGATCCCAGGAAGCTCGGTGAGGCCTTCGCGCGTCCGGGGTACGACACCGCCTCGCGACAGGATCGCGTCGGACAAGGCATGGAGCGTCCGCGCCTTCTGGCGATAAAAGCCGGCGCCGTAGAGCAGCCGTTCGAGCCGGCGGAGAGGCAGCCGACGGAGCTCCTCGGGCGTGGTCGCCTCGGCAAAAATTTTCGCGCACACCCGCGTCGTTTGCTCGTCCCGGACGCGCTGGCTCACGAGGCAGCTCACGAGCTTGAGAAAAGGCGAGCGGTTCGTCGAGAACGGACCACCATGGACCGGTGCGCCGCGATAGCGACCTTTGCGCGTCTCGCTCGCAAGAGCACGCAAAATCGCGACGATGCGCTCGTCACGCGGAAGTCGTTTGGCAGACATCGAGGTCCCAAGTCTAATTGGGAAATTGACGCGAATCGAGTCAAAATAAGTCGTGATGCGACGGGTTCTGATAGCTTTTCTATTACTGTCCACGACAACCCTATCAGGCGCGCAGAAAGAGCTGTTGCAGCGCCTTTCCGACGAGCACCGAAAGTGGGTCGAGGAAGACGTTCGATACATCATCACGGATCGGGAGCAGGAGCTCTATGTTTCGCTCGAGACTCTCGATGAGCGAGATCGCTTCATTGCAGCCTTCTGGAGAAGACGCGATCCCAACCGGACGACGCCCGACAACGAGTTCAAAGAGGAGCACTACGCCCGGCTCGAATACGCGAACGAGTTCCTGGGCCGGGAAAGTTTCATCCCGGGATGGCGCACGGACCGCGGCCGCTACTACATTATCCTCGGGAAGCCGCGCCAGATTCAGCGGTTCTACGGCTACGCCCACCTCAAAGAGGCGGAGCTCTGGTTCTATCAAGGTGAGGACGGACGTGGCACGCCCGCATTTTTCTATTTGTTGTTCTTCAAGAGAGAGGAAGTCGGCGACTATCGGCTCTACCATCCGATGATCGACGGACCGGCTTCGCTTCTCCGAGGGACCGAGGTCACCGCCGGCATGGAGAACCTCGCCGCAGTCGAGAGGCTCGAAGAAACGAACGTCGAGCTCGCCCACGCATCGCTCTCATTCGATACGGGCGAGCCGCCCGACTACTTCACCGGAAGGCCTGCGATCGGGATCGACGCGATGATCGCCCGCCTCGATGAATCCGCGAAGCGCGGCATCAACACGGACTACATCGACGCCTTCAACGAATATGGCCGGCGCGTCTCCGCCGACTACTCGTTCAACTTCGTGCCGAACCGCAATGTGTTCTCCGTCATGGTAGGTCCAGAGGCAACGCCTATCGTGCATTTCAGCGTGGAGCTCGACCCGACGAACTTTGGCCTCGAGGCCGACGAGACAGGCTCGAGGTTCTATACAACGCTCGACGTCACCGTCGAAGTCACGGACTCCGAGGGAAAACTGACGCACTCCAACATGCGCTCCGATTTCATCGAGCTCACACCGGCGCAGGTAGAACGTATTCAAACGGCGCCGGTCGCCTATCAGGACGACTTTCCCCTCGTTCCGGGCGACTACACGATCGCGATATACCTCCAAAACCGGGCGTTGAAGAACTACACGGTCGCGGAGGCCCAGATTCACGTTCCTGCATTCTCGCAAGCGTCTCCCGCGCTCGCCGATATCTTGCTCTGTCACGAGGCCACGATGGCGGCGCAGGCCATCGCGCCGGACGAGGTTCGTACGTTCCAGCTAGGCGGGCTTCGCCTCGAGCCCGCCACCGACCGGCTCTTCGCCATCGGCGACACTATTATCGCTTTCTCCCATGCTTATGGTGCGCTACCCGGCTCGAAAGTGAGCTTCGAGCTCGTCGCGGCGAGGCAAGACGGGGCGCACGACAACACCGAGCGCGTGATTACGGAGGCCTCCGGGGGCGGCGTGACCGCGAAGCTCTCGACGCTCGGTTTGGTCGGCGGGAGCTACGAGATTCGGGCCCGCCTCAACGGCCCGGATGGAGCGAACCTCTCCGAGCGCAAGGTCGAGATCACGCTTTCCCCGCGAACGAGCATTCCCCGTCCCGGTTTCGTCTACCGCCGAGGGTTCAACACTAAGATTCCGGGCCTCCTCCCTCTCGTCCGAGGCGACCAATTGTGGAATCTCGGCCGCTACGAGGAAGCCCAAGAGAACTACGAGTCGGCCGTCGCCGCGGCGAACCCGAACCTTCCCCACGCCCGGTGGAAGCTCGCCACGGCGCTGCTTCGCGAAAACGACGCCGACCGCGCCATCTCGCTCCTCGCACCGCTCGAGGAAAGCTTCGCCGTCCAGTTCGAGGTGATGGCGGGACTAGGGCTCGGTTTCTACATCAAGGAAGAATACGTGAAGGCCGTCGGCTATCTGGAGCGCGCGAGCGCGATCCGCGCCCCGGATACGAGCTTGTTGAACGCCCTCGCCGATAGTCATCAACGTCTCGGCGATATCGAGAAAGCGAGAGGCTACTTCGAGCGGTCGCTAGCGTTGGATCCCGCACAAGACGCCGTCAAGAAGCGGTTGGCGGGTCTGGAAAGCCAGGGCTAAGCTGAAGTTCCTTTCCAGAAAAACCGACATCCCGTGTTAATCCAGAGGCATAGGCTGATTGGAAGGTACGCGCTTCTGTCTACACGGTGATACCCTTCAGCAGTTCGTAGGCCCTACGCTGTTTGGAGTCCGGTGATGTAGTCACGTCAAAGGTCATGTCGCTCGATGCCGCCCCCGGGGTCCGACATTTGTTTCGGACGATGTTGCTGAGAAGGCGCAGCAGCGTGCGGAAGCTGGAAGCTGGACTCCCATCGTCAAGCTTCTTGGTCTGTATCTTGCGCATGGCCGCCTCGGAGCGCTTCGCGGGAGCAACGGGGTCACGCTTTGCCTTCGCCTGCTGGTCCTCGTCAGCGAATAGCAAGGGCCGCCAAGCCTCCATCATGTGCCACAGGACGTAGTAGGACAGCATACACAAGAAGATGTGCGCCCGGACTCGGTTTTCGCGCCGGTGACGAATGGGCCGCACCTTCAGGTCGATGTTCTTGAAGGAACGAAACGCCCTCTCGACCTGGGTCAGCAACTTGTAGCTGCGCACTAAGTCATCTGTTTTCATCCGCTGTTCAGCAAGACTGGTGCGGATGACGTAGAAGCCGTCAAGTGCAGCTTCCGCAGTGACCTTTGTGTCGTCGATTTCGAAGCTAAAGCTGTTGTCGCGAATGTCCAGTGTGAAGTGCTTGCCGACTTTGTACTTGTTGAGAACTTTGCCTACCCGCACACCGATTTTATCTTTACCATGCAGCTGACCCCGCCCGATCCGTTGGCGAATCTGGTCCAACTGCTTAGCGATCGTCTCCACGTGTCGCTTCCACCGCTGGAGCCGTTTGTTGGCGAGCTCTGAGTTGCCGCTGGCGAGGCGCGAGGCGTCGGCATCCATCGTTGTCTCGTCTAGCTCGAAGTCGAAACCGTCGTCACGGATATCGAGTCTGTAGTAGCTGCCGACTTTGTACTTGTTGAGGAGCTTTTTCACTGCAGCACGGATGTTCTCCTTGCCCTGCAAACGTCGCCGCTCGACCATCCGACAAACCTTCTCAAGCTCCTTGCAGGTCGCTTCGAGCAGAGCACGACGCTTGTGACGCCGCCTCTCGGCCAGTTCCGGATTGCGGCAAGCGACCAGCCTCTCGTTGGGAAAATCCGGGTGCGTCACCTCAAACAGATTCCGCTCGTCGAATAGCCCCATCTGGAGCAGCCCATCGTTGATGAGCTTGCGAATCGCCTCGGGTCGAAGAGCGGTAATCCAGTCGACACCGTCCATCTCTCGCAACGCGTCGATCTGGGTCTGGGTGATCATCCCGCGGTCGCCCACCATCACAAACTGCTCGATTCCGAACCGCTCTTGCACCTTTTCTATCTGAGGCAAGAGCGTTTTGGGATCGCCCGAGTTGCCCTCGAAGACGGATACAGACACAGGGATACCGCGTTCGTTGGTCAGTAGACCGTAGTTGACCTGCAGCTTGCCTTTCTTGCCGTCACGGTCGTATCCGAGCTTGGCGATCGGACAACTCACACCCTCGAAGTAGCTTGAGGTTAGGTCATAGAGCGCGAGGCCGTCGTTTTGGAGATGGCGCGCCGCGAGTTTCTTTTCGATGACCTCCTGGCGTTCGAGAACCCAGTCCATGGCGGCATAGAGATCGTCTTCGTCGGCGTCGCTCACCCCAGGATTTCGGGCAGTGTGGTTGTGTGCCACCACAGGCTAGTCGCCAGCTTCGACTGCGGTTCGAGGATCCGCGCGGCTACCATGGCCATGACCAAATCCCGCTCTCGTGAGTGTCGAGAGCCAACGAGTTTTTCGAAACCGAGCTGTCTCATGGCGCTGAGCACCGCATCGACGTGGCCATGGAGCCGGGAGCCGTTCTCGACGATTTCGAAGGCGTCTTCGAGCGAAACGAGCTTCTCCCCTTTGAGAATGCGTTTAATGGCGTCGACTGCGTCCATGGGCAATTTGGACAAGTTAGCAAGCGTGCGCTTGCGGACGTTTCCACCCACCCGATAGGACTCACGCAGCAGGACGGCAGGCTTAGAGTTGCGATTGGGGATGATGTGGATATGCATGCCCACTATAATAGCATTAACAATGTTAATAACCTACGGCTATTCTATTAATTACATGCCTATATATTGTCCGCCAAAATTAGCCCCCGACGTCCCTAAAGACGCGTAATCATTGGGGATTCAAACAGTCAGTGGTTCTTTCGACCAGGGAACTTCAGGCTAAGTGGTCCGGAGGCCGAGCTGCAAACCACGCAGAAACGCAGTCTGCGACGGAAAGGACCCGGAACGTTCCGCCGGCGGCATTAGCGGGTTCGGGCACAAGTCCCGGCTCATGAGGCGCGAAGAGACGCAAGCGCTGAGAAAGCTAGAGCTCGAAACGTACGCCTAGACGGAGGGCCCGCGAACCGAGCAGCGCAATCAGTCGCGGTAGCGGCTCCCGGAGAGTCCGGAAGTTCATCACCGGGCTAGCGTTGGTGATGCTGAACAGGTCGAAGATTGTCGAAATTCTGGTATTGCCGCCGAGGTCTATCAAGATACCGTTATTCCGAACGCGTTCCTGATCCAATACGTTCGAAAAAAAACCCCGGGACCGAGGTCCCGGGGGGCGTCGTATCGTCTAGAGAGCGCTAGAACTCGAAGCGGAAACCGATGCGAAAGACGCGTGGGTCGAGCAACGCGATGACCTCCTTGAAGCGGCTTCCGTCAAAAGAGCGGAAGTTCGCGACAGGGTTGGAGTTCAAGACGTTGTAGAGGTCGGCCATGACCGTGAGACTGCCCTTGTCTTGGAAATTGAACGAGTAGTCCACGCGGAGGTCCCAGATACCGACATTGTCTCCACTGTTGTCTGAGACCTCTGTCGCGTGAATGCGCTCGGTACCGGCGTTGGGCAGGCGAGCGCTGATCCGCCGCGCCCAGTTGTAGCCGCTCTGCCACTTGTATGACGTGCTGAGGCCAACCTCCATCGGGAATACGTAGCGGCCCACGACCTTGAAGTTCGAGTAATTCGAGTCCTGCCGGCCAAAGTACTCACGGAGGTTCGGCTCCCAGTTGTAGGCCTCGGAGGTCCGCATGGTCTGGAGCCGGCTCGTGGAGGATTGAGAGGTGTTCTTGAACTCGTCGACCTTCGTGAACATGTACGACGTCAGGAACATCCAACGGTCGGAGTAACGCTTGTTGAACGCTATCTCGAACGTGTCGTAGTTCCGGTTATTGGGCTCGAGGCCGTCGTACTTCACCGGGTTCGTCCAAAGGCGCTCCTCGCCGAGACCGGCGGGACGATCGAGAAGCGCGATCACCTGATCGTCCGGGGTTCCAGCAATGTTGTCGTCGCCATCGTCGAAGTACTCGAATGGGATCGTGTACTGGTCGAAGCGTTCGAGGTCCACCTCGTCCCAGCCATTCCCGACACTCTTGTGAACATAGTTGGCGCGGATGGAGAGGTTCGGTCGGAGCTCGTGCTCGATCGAGAACGAAGCTTCCTGCCCGTACTCGTACAGAAGATCCGGGTCTACCTGCCGGCTGCCCGCGCCGTCGAGCGACCTCTGGAAGTTTCCGAGCTCGGGTGAGCACGCGAGATTACCGCACGGTCCCGGAGTCAGCTCTCCGTCCCCGTCCATGTCGTTGAACGTGTACCGGAGACGTAATATGCCCACGGGGTTCGCGTCGTCGACGAAACCGGTACTCGGGTTCGAGTAGAAGCGCCCCCAGAACGCCTTGGCTACAGTCCGGCCGTCCCCCGTGACGTCCCACGCGAGGCCTAGCCTGGGGCTGAGCCCATTGAGTATATTCGTCGTCGTCGCAGGCGTCGTCACCGGTTCGAATGGGAAGCCCTCGATCTCGGGGGCGATGCTCTGCTCGGGCCAGCCAAGCGTATAGCGATCGAAGCGGAGTCCGAGGTTGAACGTCACACGATCATTGAGCGTCCACGAGTCCGACGCCCAGAGCGAGAAGAGCTTCGAGTCGTTGGTTCCCCGGTTCGGCGTGTTGTAGATGTCCACGTCCTCCGAAACGCCGTCGCGGTCGCGATAGAACTGGTTGCCAGGCTGGAAGCGTGTGACCCCTAGCCTCTCGCGATACCATTCGGTTCCAAGCTTGATGTTGTGCGTCCCCTTGGCATCATCCACATAGTAGGAGAACGACCCCGTGACCTGAGGTTTATTGGTGTCCCGCAGCCGGTAAAAGGAATACGCGGCGTTCGAGTACTGCCCCGTCGCTTGATCGAAATGACCAATAGCCACACCTTCCGCAGACTGAGACTGGGTCTGCGTGGGATAGAGGGGAAACTCGTTGATCCACCCGGAATACTGGACGTCGAGAAACGCCGCCTGGCTCAGAATGCTGGTCCACTCGAGCTTCCACGGCTTGTTCACCGACGCTTGATGCCACGCGGCGTTGATCGGAACCGTCGCACCGAGGTTGCGCTCCGATTGGAGCTTGTTGCGCCGGTTCCAGAACCCGATGATTTGGTTCTTGTCGTTGATCTGGTAATTACCCTTGATGGAGTAGTTGATAAGCTCGGTGTGGGCGGGATCGGGAAGGCCGAAGACGAACTTGTCCTGGCTGTTCTTCCGGTAGCTGAAGTACCACCACGCCTTCTCGCGAACGATAGGCCCGCCGACACCAGCGTTGAAATCATACTGCCCCTCGGTGGGATTGCCCCGATCGACGCCGCCCGACGGTGCGGTAAAGCCGTCCCTCTCGCCACTGCCGCCCGGGAGGAACTCGCTAGGGACGTTGTCGGAGACCATCCCGCTGTTGATGAAGTCGTAGTAGACGTTGGCCTTGAACCGGTCGCCTCCAGAGGTGACCGTCAGATTGTGGAAAGCACCGATGCCATGTGTCTCGACCTGATTCCCGGCGCCGCCGAGCTGGTACTCTTCGAAGCTCCCGTAGTCGAAGTAGCCGGCGTTGCCACCTGTTCCTTCGGTAACGTTGATGCCTTCGAGAAGCGTGCGGTTTTGCGACCGGAAGCCGTAGGTGGCGTAGCCGGTCTGGGTGCCGGCATGCGATCCGCCCACGTCGTAGCCATTCATCTGAAAGCCGGGAGCCTGGGCCATCGCAGCCCAGATGTCACGCGCGTTGGGGATATCCTCGAGCAGCTCCGTGGTGAAGTTCACCGCCGTTGTCGTGGTCTTGATGTCGACCACCGGTGACTCGCCCGTAATCGTCAATGTTTCCTGTACGCCCGCAAGAGGCATCTCGGTATTGATCGTCAAAGTGACGTTCAGGTTGACACGGATTTCCTCCCGCCGAACCGTTTGAAAGCCCGACAGCTCGAAATTCATGTTGTAGAGCCCCGGTGGTACGGACGGAAAGCCATAACTTCCGTTCGATCCCGAGACTGTCGTCTGAGACCGGATGATCGCTTCGCCCGAAAGCGTGACCGATACCCCAGGTAGCACACCGCCCGTGTTGTCGCGAACCGTGCCCGTGATCCGCCCGCGAAGCTCTTGAGCTCCGAGAGGCGACACGAATGCGATCACCAACAACACCACGAACAGGCATGTCCATCGTCTGGAAAACTGCTTCATAGTGAGTCCTCCTCCATTTGCGCAAGCCGCGGCTTGTGGCCATTCAAAAGAGACCATGTGCTTCAATTTCGACTAGCAAATCGCATTCCATCGGAACCTAATACAACAGATTGAGCGCTGTCAACTAGTTACGTGTGCTCGCCCCCAAATTGATGCTTTGAAACATTCCAACCATTTGGAGCACAACCCAAATCCTTGGATCTCAAGAATCCACCCAAGTTCACCTCGCGATGTCGCGAGTGGCTGTGCGAAGATGGTCCCCGTCATGGCTCGAAAGAAGCCAAAGCCGTCGTCTCGGCGCGCGTGGATCCTCGGCGCGCTCCTGTTGGGGACGGTGCTCGCCTACGCACCCGTCGTTTCGAACGAGCTCGTCAATTACGACGACTACTACTACATAACGGCGAACCCCAATGTGCGCCTCGGCCTGAGCTGGGAGGGCCTTCGCTGGGCGGCGACCACGCCCTACGGTGCCAACTGGTTTCCCTTGACATGGCTGACGTGGCTCGCCGAGTACGAGCTGTTCGGACTCGATCCGGTCATGTTCCACACGACGAACTTGCTGCTGCATCTCGCAGCCACGCTCATTCTGTTTCATGTGTTCGAGCGAATGACGGGGTCTCGATTCCGAAGTGCGATCGTTGCGGCCGTCTTTGCCCTTCACCCGATGCACGTCGAGTCGGTCGCGTGGGCCGCCGAAAGAAAAGACGTTCTCAGCGGTCTCTTCTGGATTCTCACGATGTGGGCTTATGTCCGCTACGTGGACAAACCCACACTCGGGCGCTACGCGTGGGTTCCCATTTACCTGGTTCTCGGACTCATGGCGAAACCGATGCTCGTAACGCTGCCTTTCGCGCTTCTGCTGCTCGACGTCTGGCCGCTTAGGCGCCCGCCCGACACGATGTTCCGAAAGCTCATCCTGGAAAAACTGCCACTCGTGGCCATCGTTACCGTATCTAGTATCGTTACCTTCTACGTACAGCAAGCAGGAGGTGCGGTGCAGGCTCTACAGACGTTCAGCTTTCGCGTGCGCGTCGCCAATGCACTGATCGCCTACGTCGTGTACTTGAAAAAGGCCATTCTGCCGACGGACCTCTCTGTTTACTACCCGCACCCCGGCGAGAATGTGTCGATGGGCCTGGCCTTCGCATGCGGGCTCGCCCTCGCCGCCATCTCCGCGGCAGTCTTGTGGATCGCCGCTCGGGATCGTGAGCGCGATTACCTCGCCGTCGGATGGTTCTGGTATCTCGGAACGCTCGTCCCCGTCATCGGGCTCGTGCAAGTCGGCATGCAAGCGACGGCCGACCGCTATACGTACCTCCCATATATCGGGTTGAGCATCCTGGGGGCTTGGGGAGGGGCCGAGCTTGTCGAGCACTTCCGCCTCCCGAAGCTCGCGCGCGTAGCGTTATCGGCGGCCGTTCTCGTGGCGTTCGCGGCGAGCGCGCATGCCCGAACCAAGATCTGGAAGGACAGCGTCACGCTCTTCGAGCAAGCGCTCGCGGTGACGGAGGGCAACTCCCTCGCCCATATCAATCTCGGCTACGCGTATGTCGCGCGAGGTCGCCTCGACCGAGCCGAAGAGCATCTCACCGCGGCCGTCGGCCTAGCTCCGGGTGCTGTGGAAGCTCATCACGGACTCGGTCTTCTGCGTCGCCGCCAATTCCGCGCCGACGATGCGATCGAGCACTATCGGGAAGCACTTTGGCTCGACGCGACGTCGAGCCAAACCCATCGTGAGCTCGGTAACCTCTTGCTCACGCTCGGCGATCTCGAGCAGGCGCGGACCCATCTTTCGGAAGCGCTCGCGCTCGATCCTCGAAATCCCGACAACCACACGAACCGCGGACTTCTCTATCTAGAGGAGGGTGAGATCGAGCGCGCCCTCGAGCTTTTCGAGGCGGCTACCGTGCTCGACTCCGGTCATGCCCAGGCACACAACAACTGGGGCGTTGCGCTCTCCTCGCTCGGTCGCGAAGACGAGGCCATCCCGCATTTCCGTCACGCCGTAGCGGTGCGGCCGGATTACCTCGAAGCGCGGCTCAGCTGGGGGCTCGCCGAGATGAGACGGGGTGAGATGAAAAACGCCGTCGAGCAGTTCAAAAAAGCACTTGCACTCGCGCCCGACGACGGGGATGTACATCTAGCCCTTGGACAGGCGCTCGAGGCGCTCGGCGATAGCTCCGGAGCCAGCAGCCACTTGAACCGCGCCGCCGCGGCGCGCCGTGACGATCCCGCGACGCTTCACGAGCTCGGTGTCCGCCTCGCGCAGAGCGGCTCGCTTCCGGAAGCTATCGACGCGCTCGAGCGGTCCCTCCAGTTGGCTCCCAATCGGGCCGAGACGCACGTGAGCCTCGCAATGGCCCTCGGCGCTTTGGGACGTTTCGACGAAGCCATCATGGGCTATCAACGGGCGATCGAGTTACAGCCGAACTTCGCCGACGCCTATAACAGCTGGGGACTGGCGAGGCAAGACCGGTTTGGATGCGGGCCACTACGACGTCGTTCTCGAGCCGACGGCCGTTGGGATGTTGATGCTGCGCATGCGCAACACACCGGGTTGCCCCTTTGCATCGCCAAACGTCGCACCGAGCCGGTATGTCTGCGCTCCGCCGAGAGCGGCGAGTGAGTTCCAGAAATCCGGCGTGCGCATCACGTAAGCCACATCGCGGAGCATGCGGTGCCGCTTTCCGTTCTTGATCTCCCAAAAAGCTTGCCCGCCACCTGAAGCCGGCGAACATGATGGTTTCGGAGGATAGCGGGGGGAAGCTACAAATCAAGATTCTCGACTTCGGTCTCGCCCAGCGCTCATAGGCAGCCTTGGTCCCGTCGGGAGACAGGCTCACACTGTCGTATAGCCTGGGCGCTCCGGCCGTTTCGAGCTCTTCCCCACTACGAGAGAACCAAACCGGCTGGGACATCAGAGCACGTTCGCGCGTGTAAAGTAGATGACCGAGCGAGGTGAAGATCGCCTTCGACTCGATGTTGCCGATCCTATCCACCTCGGTGGAATCCAGCGAGCCCAGGTGTAGTCCGCTATTGTCCGGATCGCCCGATTGGATGACGAACAAGAATCTTCGCCCATCCGGCAAGAAGCTTGGGAGCCGGTGCGAAACCTCTTGGCGAGAGGGATCAAGGGAGGTGACGCGCTCAATGCTTCCGCCTTGCTCCGGCACACGATAGAGGGGAGTGTCCAGGCCTGGCGAAAAAAGGACGTCTCCAGTCGAGCTCCATGCGCCTCCGCGTGACTCCGCGGACGGCGCGAGAATTTGAGGGGGGCCTCCGGTGATCTCGATCTTCTTGAGCTGCCCGTCCGCGAAAAAGCCAATGAACTGGCTGTCCGGAGACCAGAAGGGAAACGTTGCACCTTCGGTTCTGGGCAGCGCACGCGGTTCTAAAGAGTCCAGTGAACGAATCCACAGGAGCGTTCGCCCCGCGGAGTCCGTCGCCACGAAAGCCAAGTAGCGGCCGTTTTGGGAGAGCGCAGGCGTCTCTCCAACCGTGAATCGGACTCCGTCCGGTGGGTGCACGGCAAATTGCTGCTGGCTCCCTGGGGCTGGTGGTGCCGGCACCGAACTGACGCCTCAAAAAAGAACGACAGCCAGCGTCACGGCCAGCATCGCCGCAACCGCAATCGAGGTCCACGTGAGCCAGTCGCGGCCCGAGGGTCGTGGATGCAGGCTTTGAGCGGAACGGAGTGAAGGCTCCGCCTCAATGTCTTCGAGCTCGTTGCGCACGTCGCCGATATCGCGCACGCGTTTCTTGGGATCCTTCCGGAGACATCGGCGCACCAGGCCTGGGAGTCGTGGGTCGAGATCCGATGGAAGCCTGCTCCACTCGGGCTCCCTATTGATGATGCTCGCGAGAATCTCGGGCACGTCGTCGCCGGCGAACGCCTTCTCTCCGGTAAGCATCTCGTAGAGGACGACCCCGAAAGAGAAGATGTCGGAGCGCTTGCCCTTTGCCTGCTCCGGGCTCATATAAGCGGCAGTGCCAAGGATCACGCCGACCTGCGTGCCGTGCCGCGTGAGGGTCGGTGACTGCGAGAGTTCAGAGTCGGTGGTCGCCGGCGTATCGCCTTCGAGCGCCTTGGCAAGTCCATAATCCAGCACCTTCACCGTACCGTCTTGTTTGACCTTCACGTTGGCGGGCTTCACGTCGCGGTGGACGACACCGGCGTCGTGTCCTGCTTCGAGCGCCTCCGCAACCTGCCGCGCTATGGAAAGCACTTCCTCGACCAGGATGGGACCTTCAGCGATGCGCTCGGCCAGCGTCGGTCCCTCGACCAACTCGAGGACGAGTGCCTTCACGCCGTCCGATTCCTCGAGACCGTAGATGCTTGCGATGTTCGGATGGTTCAGCAACGCGAGGAGCTTGGCTTCCCTCTCGAACCGCGCCAGTCGTTCTTTGTCTTTCGCAAACTCCTCGGGCAGGACTTTGATTGCGACGTCGCGGTCGAGCTTCCCATCTCTTGCGCGGTAGACCTCACTTCGAGTAGGTAGGAGTCTCCCGGAGCTACAGGACGATGTTTGTTTTCTCTGTTTGCCGCCTGCTTTCGCGGCAGTGCCACTTTATCTCGTCCATACTCCAGTTGAACTCCTACCCCTCATAGAACCGGACAAGCGGATTTCCCATACATACGGCTCATCGGTCGGTCATTCAGCGAGCCTCCGCTCTACGACAAGGGTTCAGGTCTACGCGGATTCGCGACGTGGGCCATCCAACGTGAGTAAGAGCTTGGACGAAAGAGGACCACGTGTATGCCCGCCGCTGGCTCTTGCGGTTGAGCCAATGGAACAGGATGCGTTCGCTGCGGCGGACATAGTACCGGCATCGGTCCGAGTTATCCGTGATGGCGTAATAGGTCAGGTGGCCGACCACGCGGGAGCGGGCCAGCCGCAACATGTCACCTTTCCTCAGTACACTCCGGGCTTTGCGTGCCCAATCCGTGAACCGGCGCAAGCTTTGTCCCAGCTTCTTACGGCTGGTGCGGCGTTTGACCTTGTAATATCCCTCTCGCGTCTTCCCGCAGTAGTGCGTGAATCCTAGAAAGGTAAATTCCTTCGGCTTCTCGCCCCGCTTATACGCATTCTCACGGGCATAGCGCCCGAACTCGAGGCAGTGCGTTTTCTCCATCGCCAGCTTCAGGCCGAATCCTTCGAGGCGGTCTTCCAACTGGTGGCGAAAACTCTCTGCTTCGCCTTTGTACTGGAAGCAGGCAAGGAAGTCATCAGCAAATCGGAAGTAGTACGCTTCGCCTTGACATTGCCTGCGCACCCGTCGACTGAACCACACGTCCAGCACGTAGTGCAGGTAAATGTTCGACAGCAGTGGCGAAAGAATGGAGCCTTGGGGTGTCCCCTGATCAGTCGCATGGACCAGTCCATCCTCCAGGATGCCACTCTTCAGCATCCGCACGATCAGTCGGAGCACACGCTCGTCTCCTATTCAATGCTTCAGAAACTTCATCAGCCAGGCGTGATTGACCGTGTCAAAGAACGCTTTGATGTCGGCCTCCACCACTCGGTAGACTCGTTTCTGTTGCAGCGTCCGGCCGAGGGCATCCAAACATTGATGTGGGCTGCGCCCCGGACGGTAGCCATAGCTACTGTCTTCGAATACGGCTTCGTAGATGGGTTCCAGCGTCCGTTTCGTCGCTTCCTCAACAATCTTGTCTTCAAAATTGCTGATTCCTAGCGGTCCTCCCTTTTCGCTGCCTGGCTTCGGTACGTACGTACGACGTTTCGGCGATGGACGGTAGCCCATGCGCTTCAGACGCGACGATAGGTCCCGAAGGTTCTCTTCGAGTTGTTTGCCGTATTCCTCCTTCGTTACTCCATCGATCCCGCTCGCCTTGTGGGCAAGCAGTTTGTCGTAGCTGGCTCGCAGGTTGTCAATATCTGTGATGTGGTGATACAAGCTGGTGAACACCAGCTTGGGGTCTTTGCGAGCCTTTTCGCCTATCCGTGTCAGGTTTGTGCCCACCGGTTTGTCACTCCTTGCATAGCGTCGATGTTTCTCCTTTCACGGTCAACCTTCCGTGGGGACCTTCGCTCGGCGGTCATTAGTCGCTTCATCGCTAGGCCATTGCGGCACTCCGGTCCCCATCACTTGCGACGCGGCCATCCCGTCACCCTCTTTTTACATTGGGCCCGGTACTCGGGCATGGTGCGGGCGATGGCCCAAGAGCCTAGGTAACGTCGCTCGCCTGGTTACTTGCCTGTCTTTGGGCAGCTCGATGCTGTCTGGGACCCCGGGGTGTCGGCTTCGCACTCGTCTTTAACGCGCTCACCGCTTGGCCTGCGCCCGCATGGAAAGGATCGGCACGTTCCCAATATTCAAGGTTCTCGGGGCTTTGTGTCAGATTCAGGGCAACACCCTTCACCTCGCTGCTCTCGTTTGTCCTCCCTCTTGCTTTCGCTTTCAGTCGTTACACTACTGAGCGGCTGACTAGGCCTTACTCAGGGGGGCCTACCCGCTACTGCGGGCTCCCCCTAGACAGGCAACCATTGCCAGGTTGCCCCATACCACCCTTGCCAATGGGCTCGAGGATCTCGTAGTGGGCGAGGCGCGTTCCGGCGGCGAGGGGCATCGAAGAGAATCTAGCGGTTCGACCGAGAAGTTACAACCGTGTCACGAACAACCTAGAACGCCTGGAAGCTCTGCGCCACGACATCATTACTGTCCGAGAAGAGGAAGGATCCGAATCGAAAGTGTGGGACTGCCTCGAGCGATTGGGGCAGGAGATGCTGGTGCCGCGGCTCCAGTACGAGACGGAGCACTGCCGTTCAGACGATTACGTCGTTCACTGACGAGTCGCCTCTAGGACTGATCGCTCCCTATGAGAGGAATCAGCTTCACTTGGTGGATGATAGTATATGGCCGCGATTATCATTTGAGTACGACTGCGTTCTTCTTATCGCCACGTACTCTCATGTCCAGGGAGCTTGCCATGAATATCTTTCGCTCACCCGTAGCGCGTCGGGTTTTGCCGATCGCGGCCATCGTTCCTTTTCTCACCGTCAGCTCAGCGGGCGCCGTGCAAGCGAGCGCAGTCCAGGATCAAGCTCGGCGTCCGATGACGTTTCTCGACGTGCAGCTGTTTGCTCGGTCGGGCTCGTGGACGCCCAGCCCCGACAAGACGTGGATGCTATACACCGTGAGGGCCACTGACTGGGAAGAAGGTGAGTACCATACCGACATCCACCTCGTATCCATGCAGCAGGGAGTTTCCTCGAGCCGTCAGATGACGTTTACGCCCGACAAGGACGAGACATCGCCTCGATGGGCGCGCGACGGAAGCTTCTTCGTGTTTGCGTCGAACCGTGACGCCACTGGTGACAAGAAACAAGACCAGCTATACGTGATGCGGCCCGACGGCGGCGAGGCGCGCCGGTTGACCGACACGAAAGACGGTGTTGCTGATTTCGCTTTCAGCCTCGACGGACGCTGGCTCGCATACCGGAGCGGAGAGCGGGCGCAGCAGCAGCTCTATCGCCTCCCTGTCGACGATCTCTTCTCGGCGGAGCCCGAGCCGCTGACGGACGATTCCTCCGGCGTCCAAGATTGGCATTGGGCCCCAGACAGTCAGAGTATTTATTTCATCCGTGCCGATGCCTACGACGCCGACGAAGCCGAACGCCGCAAGAAAGGATTCACGGTAGACGTCAAAAACATGGAAACGCCCATGGCCAACCTCTGGCGGCTCATGTTGGATCCGCGCGAAACGGAGCAGCTCACGAGCGATCTTGGTGTCAGTGTTTCTTCTTTCGAGGTCTCCAAAGACGGAAGTTGGGTGGCATTCACCGGAGGATCCGCCAAGCGCTATGAGCGCAACATCACCGCCCAGCAGCTCTACGCGGACCCGTTTCTTCTGGAGGTTGCAACTGGTCACGTCGAGCGTCTCGCGGAGAACTATGAAGTCGCCGAGAGCGGGCTCTCCATATCGCCGAACGGGCGTTTCATCGTGTTCTCTTCCCCGGACGATAGGACGCGCTACACGATGACGGAGAACCGCATCTACATCCGGCAGGTGGCGAACCGTGGTGAGCCCTTCCGAAAACTCGGCGAGGCCTTCGACGGAAGCCTCAGAGTCGGAGTCTGGTCGGATGACGAAAACACGTTGTACTTCAACGCCGGCGTCAACGTGACGACGCAGCTCCACGCGCTCGACATCCAAACCGGCGAAGTCCGACAAGTCACCGACGAGCGCGCCGTCTTGAACGTGAGCCGCGACGACGACTCGGGCGCGATCCTCATCGGCTACTCCGATCCGAAGACACCACCGACCGTTTTCACCGCGGCGCGGATCGCGGACGTCGCGGACCGGTCCACCTGGGTCCGACTCGTGGACGCCAATCCGCAGGTTCGCGACATGGCATTGGGCGAGGAAGTGGAGATCGAGTGGCGTTCCACCGACGGAAAGATGGCCGGCGGCATTCTCGTCAAACCCGTCGGCTATCGAGAAGGAACGCGCTATCCGCTGATCGTCGCCATCCACGGGGGTCCCGCCTCTGCCGACGTCTTGCGCTTCAACGGAGGCTACGGCGCGCAGGTCTATGCCGGTGCGGGCTACGCCGTCCTCAAGCCGAACTACCGCGGCTCGAGAAACTACGGTAATGCGCACCGGACCGACATCGTCGGCGACTACTTCACGCTCGGCTTCGACGACATCATGACGGGCGTCGATCATCTCATCGAAGAGGGCATCGCTGACGCGGATCGCATGGGTGCTCTCGGTTGGAGCGCCGGTGGTCACTGGTCGAACTGGATACTCACGCACACCGAACGTTTCAAGGCGATCAGCTCGGGCGCCGGGACGATGAACTGGATCTCGATGTACGCCCAAAGCGACGTACAACGAAATCGTCAGTTTTATATCGGTGACGACTTCCTCTACGACAACTTCGAGCCTTATTGGAACCAATCGCCGTTGAAATACATCAAGAACGCGAAGACACCGACGATGGTCCACGTTGTCGAGGGAGACCCGCGCGTGCCGAGCCCTCAATCGGTGGAGCTGCACATGGCGCTCAAGAAGCTCGGTGTGCCGACGGAGCTCTTCATGTATCCGGGACGAAGTCACGGCATCCCCGATCCACGCAACCGCCTCGTCAAAGCTGTCAGTGAGATGGCGTGGATGGATCACTACGTCCGCGGTATCGGAGACAAATTCCAGTGGCGCGACGTGTTGAAGACGATCGAGGACGGCAAAGAGGCAGCCGAGGCCGAAGCGCCGACCCCCGAAGGCGTGGACGCCCAGCTGCGGTAGTCGGATTGTGAAGACTAGCAGCCCGGTGAAAAAGTCCAGATTCTGCTCACGGAGAAAGTTTGGTGGGCAAGTTCAAGGAAGATGTGATTCGGCGGAACGGCCAAGTTGAGACGCCCGATGGATTGCAGCGGGGCAAAACGTGCGCCTATGGTCGAGACGAAGCGCAATAAAGCAGCGATCAGACTGGCGTTGAGCTCCGCGTATTCCTTCGGCGTGGCCTTGCCGATGAGATTGCGCATCAGAATCCCGAGATTGAATCCGGCCACGTGCGTGAGGAGGCGCTTGAGTATATTTTCGTGTCTTCGCAAATGCGTTCGTCGCATGCCTCCCGCTTCGAGGTAGTGCGCGAAAGGTCGTTCGAGTAACTCGCCGCGACGGCGTATTAATCGCTTACCTCGAGTCCCGCGAATGCGACGTCGGTTCGCGTAGGTGGCGGCTTGCTCGGCCTGTTTGTCCTTCCATTTGCGGCCACCTCGCTCTGGCTCCGAAATGTAGCTCCGGTATTCTTGTTCGACCAGCTCAACCAGGATGTCGTTGCCGTGATAGCCCTTGTCCCCGACCACTTCGCGACCCGCGTCTTCATGTATTCGTTCACAACATTCCGCGTTGTTCGCGAGCTCTTGCAGATTTGACTGCGCTTTTTCCAGCGTATCCGGTAGGCTCTTTGTGTCACCCTTCGCGCCTCCGTGAAGCGTCACGGCAATTACCGCACCTTCCCCGCTCATGTCCACAGCATGCTCGGCTTTGTGCGCCATATCCGTGCCCCCGCTCTTCATTTTCATGATCTCCGCATCCGGCTCGTTCGGATTCACCCACTCCTTGTTCGACCCTTTCTTTGGCCGCTTCTTGTCCAACTTTGCAATGTCCGCTCGGCTCGGCTCTTCGATACCACTCTTGCGCGCAAGCTCCTTCAAATACGATTCGTAGCTTTCCCCCGTGTCTCGACGAACGATTGACCGAAGCGCCGCATTCGCTTCCAGCGTCGTCGCGTCCACACCCAGTGTCTTGCCATCTATCATCCCTCTCGACGCTAGAACTTCTAGCACCCATCCAAATACAGATTCGTGAACTTCCAGCGGAAGTCGATTCCGTATCCGAGACAGCGACGAATGGTCCGGCGTTCGCTCTTCCATTCCAAGGCCAAGAAACTGGCGCAAAGACAGTGAGTCCGAACACCGCCAGCAGATCCCGCGCTCTGAATCGATGCGCTCAAAGTAGCCGATCAACAGCATTCGAAAATACACACCCGGCGGTATGCTCGGCCGACCTTGCTTCTTCGCGTAATACGGCGAGCATTTCGACTCCACAAACGAGTCAAACTCTTCCTCTCGAAGTACCCGCTCGAGTTCCTCATAAGAAGGATGACCAGGACTCGACGCAACCGCATCGTGTGGAATCCATAAAGTCTCTTGGCAACTTTTCTTTTTCTTCTTCATCGACATGCGATGCAATTTTACATCGTCATCGAATGAGTCTTCAGAGAAATATCGCGACCGGATACGACTTTTTCAACGGGCTGCTAGTGCTCGCGACGAGGCGCGGGGGGAAAAGACGCGAACATTTTCCTCAGCGCCTCTTCCACCGTTTTGCGGTTTTTCTTCGGGTCACGGTTGATCGTGGCCGACGCGATGGCGCGCCACACTACCTGATTGTCCTTCGCATCCACGAAATCGACGACGAGCGTCCCCGCGACGTGGCTGTCGACCGTGACTGCGCCCGATTGTGTCCAATCGGCACGGTAGCCTCCGCCGATCTCGAAGGACTCTTCCCGCGAGCCGTGGTAGGTGACGTAGAGATCGGGCTCGAAGTCGTCCTGAAAGATGTCGTTGATGCCGAGCTGGCCGTTGATGTAGCTCACGATGAGCTGGTCGGTGTTCTCGGTGACATCGTCATGCGTGCCTGCCATCCAGGAATAGGTTTTGTAGTTGGTGAAGTCCGTCGTTCTCTCCCACTTGACGCGCACCGTTTGCGCGGCCGCCGGTAGGCTCAGCAGAACGAGAAGTGACAGGACGACGGTCGGATGAATACGCATACTTACATTGTAACGCCAATGGCCAAGAGCGAGGACGACGTCGCGCGGTCTCGCCCCAGCTTGACAAAGCGCGGGGGCCGGACTAGCCTTTCCCTAGACTATCTAAGGGAGGTGGCATGGGCCGAACGAAATCAGAGCTGCTTCACGGAACGCTCGAGCTCCTCGTGCTCCGCGTCGTCGAATCGGAGCCGATGAATGGCTACGCCGTCGGGCGGCGCATCGAGGATTTGACCGTAGACGCCAGAAGCCCTTTGAGCGTCGACGAAGGCTCACTCTACCCGGCGCTCTATCGAATGGAGCGGCGCGGCTGGCTCATATCCTCGTGGGGCATGAGCGAGAACAACCGCCGCGCTAAGTTTTACCGCATCACGCGCTCGGGCCGAAAGCGCCTCGCGAGCGAGCGCGCCAATTGGACGAGCTTCGCAGAGACGGTGGCCAAGATTCTCGAATCGGCCTGAGCCATGCACTATCTTTCGCGATTCCGCCATTGGCTTCGAGCAAAGCTCGACCCCGACGATGTCGCCTCCGAGATTGACGAAGAGCTTCGCTATCACCTCGAGATGAGGGCGCGCGACTATCGAGCCCGTGGTCTCGGTGACATCGAGGCGGCCCGCGCCGCCGAGCAACGCTTCGGCGACTTGCGCGCTGTACGCTACGAGTGCCGCCGTCTGTCGTCCATCGCACCGTCCTACCAAGGAGATAAGTCCATGCATCTTTGGCTTCGAGATTTTCGATACGCTCTACGTTCGCTTGCGAAGAGCCCAGGCCTTGCTTTCGTCGTGCTCGCCACCCTCGCCCTCGGTGTGGGCGCCAACACCGCAATCTTCAGCGTCATCGAAGGCGTGCTCCTGCGCCCTCTCCCGTACCACGAGCCTGACCGGCTCGTGATGCTTTGGGAGAACGACCGGCTTCGCGGCACGACGCAAGAGCGTTTCTCCGGCCCGGATTTTTTCGACGTCCGCGAGCGCGCAGACGTCTTCGAGGACATGGCACATTTCTATACGCCGCCCGCGACGCTCACGAGCCCTTCGGGCGAGCCGATGCGGGTCAACATGGCCATGGTGTCCGGCAATTTTTTCGGAATTCTCGGAAACCCGCCTTCCCAGGGACGCTCGTTCTACCCGGAGGAGGACGAGCCCGGCGGCAATCGCGTCGCCGTCCTGAGTCACGAGCTTTGGACGAGCCGGTTCGGCGGCGATCGCGGCGTGCTTGGCCGGACGGTTTTCATCGACGGAGTCTCGACCGAGGTCATCGGCGTCATGGGCCGCGAGTTGCGATTTCCATCGAGCGCCGATCTCTGGATCCCGTCTCGAGTCACGCCGACGAGCACATCGCGGGGCAATCACGGTTTCGCGGTGGTCGCCCGTCTTACGCCGAATGCGAACCTCGAATCGACCAACGCCAACCTCGAGGCGATTGCGGGAGCGCTCGAGGCCGAGTACACGGACGACAACCAGGGACGCGGCATGTGGGCGCAATCTCTCTACGAGGCGTCCGTCGGGAGCGTCCGAACGCCGCTACTCGTGCTTCTCGGTGCCGTCGTCCTCGTGCTGCTCATCGCCTGCGTCAACGTCGCGAACCTCTTGTTCGCGCGCTCTCTGTCCCGGCAGCAGGAAACCGCCATCCGCACCGCCATGGGCGCCGGGCGCGCAGCGCTTTTGCGACAGAACCTGACGGAAGGCCTCGTGCTCTCGCTCGCCGGCGGCGCTCTCGGTGCCTTCGTAGCCTATTTCGGCCTCGGCGTGCTTCTCGCACTCGTCCCGTCAGATCTTCCACGTGTCGGCAATGTCGGGCTGAATGGCGCCGTCATGGTCTTCGCGCTCGGGATTTCGATGGCGACGGGCTTGGTGTTCGGCCTCTTACCGTCGCTTCAAGTTTCGAGCCGCCAGTTGATCGCGTCCCTCACAGAAGGCGCGCGTGCTGGCGAGCGTAGCGAAAAACGGCGCGCTCGAGAAGTTCTCGTCACGGTCGAGATCGCGCTCGCCGTTGTGCTCGTCATCGGTGCGGGCCTTCTCATGACGAGCTTTTGGAAAATCCTGCAAGTTGATCCAGGCTTCACGCCAACCAACGTCGTCTCGGTCGACATGGTCCTTCCTGCTTCGCGCTACGAGCAAGACCGCGCGGTCTGGCCAGAATGGATCGCGGTTCAGCAGTTTCAGGACATGCTCGTCGAGACGTTGGCGTCGAGCCCCGGCGTCGAATCGGCCGCGCTCGGTATGAATGGACCGCTCAACGCTGGCTGGACGAGCCGCTTCACGATTGAAGGTCGCCTGCCCGTTCCGCCCGGAGAGCAAGACGAAGTGCGCATCCGCGTCGTGAGCCCGAACTACGCGCGCACATTGGGCATCCCCATCTTGCGTGGGCGTCCGCTCGAATCCCGTGATACCCGAGCTGACGCGCCTCCCGTCATTCTCGTGAACGAAGCGTTCGCGAGGCGCTACTTCGTCGACGAAGAGCCGCTAGGCGCGCACCTGACCCAATGGGGTATGACACGCGAGATCGTAGGCATCGTCCAGGACGTAAAGTTTAAGGCCTCGACGCCGACGTCCCGCCGGCGATCTATCCCACGTTCTCGCAGGCACCGTTCACGGGCTTCTCGCTTCTCGTCCGCACACGCGAACAGCCCGAGGCCGCCTATGCCCGCATCCGCGAAGTCGTGGCTACCCTTGATTCTGAGCTCGCGCTCTCGAGCTTTACAACGCTCGAAGCCCAGCTCGCCGCTTCCGTGGCCGGCCCGCGTTTCACGATGACGCTGTTTGGCCTGTTCGCCGGCATAGCACTCATGCTCGCTGCCCTCGGTATCTACGGAGTCATGTCCTATTCGGTCAGCCAGAGAACGCACGAGATCGGCGTCCGTATGTCGCTAGGAGCGGGCCGAAGAAGCGTGATTCGCCTCGTGCTCGCCGAGGGCTTTCGCCTCGCGGTCATAGGCGTCGGTCTCGGGATCGTCGGCGCAGCGCTAATGACGCGGGCGCTCGAAAGCTTGCTGTTCGGCGTCGAGCGGCTCGACCCTGTGACCTTCGGGTCGGTGGCGGTGCTCGCGGCTGCGGTGGCGCTCGCCGCCACCTACGTCCCCGCGCTGCGCGCCACCCGTGTCGATCCGATCGCGGCTCTGCGTCACAACTGAGAAATCAGGGTAGCTCGACACAACCGTTATTCTTGCCCGGGCCCTTAGCCTGTTCTGAGGGCGGTAACCGGGTTGATACGGGATGCTCGACGAGCGGCAACAAAGGTCGCAAAAGCAGCAACCACCAAGAGGATGAGTGGCGCAGCTAGAAACGTTAGGGGATCGAGGGCGCTCAATTCGTAGAGGAGAACACGGATCGCCTAGGTGAGGAAATACGACAACACGAGACCCACGCCGCTACCGACCATGACGAGTTTCATCCCAGCTGCCATCAGCATCCACGTGACCTCCCCGACACTCGCGCCGAAGGACATGCGAATTCCCACCTCGCGCGTTCTCTGTGAGACCGCGTAGCTGACGACGCCGTAGAGTCCCACGCTCGCCAAGGCAATACCGAGTACGGCAAAGGCAGCGAGAAGGAGGGCCGAGAGGCGCAGCGGCAACAGCACGAAGCCGAGATGCCGCTCCATGGTCCGGGGTGTCCACAGAATGAGCTCGGGATCGAGCTCACGTGCTGTCGCCACCATGTCGAGCGCGGTACGTTCCGGGTCGCCGCTGGTTCGCGCGACTATCTCGAGGCTCCGCGCCAGGAGAAATCCTGCCAGGTTCGTGCACGCGATGAGTAGGACGAGATCGGCCACCGCGGAAAGAAGCCAGGCGGCGGCCCAAACGAATCGGTCGATAGAGGGATGGAAGATGATATTTCTTGCTTCTCGACAGGAGGCTCCCGCAAGACAACGGCGTTGACGAGGCTGAAGATGGCGATATTCGCTCCGATGCCGAGAGCGAGGGAGAGGATGGCTGTCGCGGTAAAGCCAGGACTCTGCATCAAACGGCGTGCGGCGTAACGAAGGTTTCGAACAAGTATGTAAAGAAGGGAGTCTCCTCGGCCCAATAGGTGCTCGAGGTGAGTGGGGTTTCGTTTCTGTTGTGCTATCAGTCGGGCCGCCATGCGCTCGTCGCCGAAATCACGCAACAAATGGTCCGCCGACTTGCCTGCCGACAATCCGTCTTCGAAATGAGCGATCAATTCTCGTGCGACATCAACTTGCTGCTCCCCGCTCAAAAGACCCTCATCAAGCACCACCTCGATACGTTTCTGCGCATCGAGCGGAAGTTCGGACTCGGCAACGAGCCGGAAGGCTTCACCTCGTTGATCCGGTTTACGCATAAAGAAATTACCTTTCTGTCGAGCCCGAGCTCAGCAAGCCGAGCCCCTTCATCGCCACGACCAGATCGCCCCACTGTTTCCGGCCCGCGCTGAGGCGGGCCATTCCCTTCTTGGTCAGCGAGTAGTATTTTCTCTGCCGTCCCGATTCCGACTGCCGCCACGCTCCTTTAACGAGTTTCTTGGCTTCCAGGTTATATAGGAGCGGGTATAGCGTCGATTGCCCCATCGCCAAAACACCCTCCGTCTGCGCGGAAAGCGCTTCCACTAGCTCGTAGCCGTACATGGGGCGTTTTTCGAGTAGCTGCAATACGGCGACCGGCCCCGCACCCCGCATCAACTCACGCTCGATTCGCATAGGCTCTTCCCTCATTTTCGCTATTGATACCGACTCGCATACTATGCCATACATAGCATCATACGAGCGACCCGGCGCTCAAGTTCCATTCTATTTTCCGGGTGCCGCCTTACCGCTATGACGGCTCACATATGCGATAGTCGTGCGTAACGCCCCTACCGACCACTCTCGTCTCGACTTCCGTCCGGCCGCAAACGCCCGACAACGACTTGGAAAAATCGCGTCCAGCTCGATCGCGGCGCGTTGAACGCTACTCGAACGCGAGCTTTTCAGTAAAGAAGGTCAAGACCTTGGTCTCTCCTGAAATGGAGGTTCAACGGGCTTCGAGAAAATCGAGCATCGACTGCGCGCGCTCGAGGCGGGTATTGTCTCCTGCAAGATCGGCGGACTGGGCGAGGCCTTTGTAGCCGACGACGTTTCGCGGGTTGAGGTCGACCGCCCGCTCGAAGAGCTCGAGCGCGCGTTCGAGATTCCCGGCTTCGAGCTCGAGCCGCGCGTAGTTATTGAGATGGATGAACGCGTCAGGCTCGAGCTCGAGGAGGCGCTCGAACCCTCGACGTGCCGCATCGCGGTTCCCAGCGGTCGTATCCGCGATGGCGAGCACTTGAAGCGCGCGCGTCGCATCGGGTCGTTGCGCGAGAATGGCGCGGGCTTGGCTCGCCGCGAGCACTGAGTCGCCGGTGCGAAGGCTGACTTCCGCGAGTAGCGCCGCCGCTTCGGCATCGAGCGGATCGACGCTCAATATCTGCCGGGCAATCGCCGCCATGATTTGGGGCTCCTCACGAGCCCCCGCGACTTCGGCGGCGAGCAACAGCGTGTCGCGGTTATCAGGCTCGAGCTGTAGGGCGACCGACAGCGACTCGACAGCGTGGTCGAGGGCCCCCGCATTGCGATAGAGAAGTCCGAGCGCGGCTTGCGCTCTAGCGGCATCCGAACCGCTCGTTAGCGGGGTGAGCGCTCGTTCTGCGCGGCCTGGATCCCCGAGTGCTATGGCCGTGCGCACCATCCCGTCATAGTCGTTCGATTGCGAATAGAGCTCGAAAGCCCACTCGAAGCTCTCCGCAGCTTGGAGCATGGCGCCGCGCCGACGGAGTGCTTCGTCGTCCCCTTCCGGTCGCGCCCCGGAAAGCGCGAGTATGGCTCGTCGGTTCGCGAGCCCGGTTTCCCGGTGCATCGCGCGCGCAGCTCGGAACTCGAGCACCGGGTGGTCGTCCGTATGGCGAATGGCATCTCGAGCCCATGCAGCGAGCGCCGGTGTCTTCGCGCCGAAGAGGGATGCGAAATCCGGGTAGCCGCGAACGCCCACGTCTTCGAGATCGTTACGGATCCCCTCCGGCTTCATCCTTCGCTCTAAAACGTCCCGCGGCGGAAGCTCGACGACGGAGTGTCCGCCCACGAGCAGCACATCGGCATCGCTGAGCAAGAAAAGCATCGTGTGCTCGAACACGTCCGTGAAGCTCCCGACGACGGTCTTCAAGTCATCTTCGGACATGTTGTAGATGTGCGCCCACTGGCAAAACAGGCCGTCCGCGCTCAGCCGGTCTCGCGCCAGCGCGAAAAACTCTCGGGTGAAGAGTCCGGAGACGCCTGCCATCCACGGATTGGAAGGCTCTGAGATGATGACGTCGAACGGGTCGTCGCTGAGCAAGAGATGATTGCGCCCATCGGTGACGTACAGCGTGAAACGATCGTCACGTGGCGGATCGTGGTTCACGTCACGAAAAAACTGGGACGCGGCCACGACGGCTTTCGAGATTTCCACCGCCTCGACCGAGGCCACAGGATGTTCGAGCGCGGAGCCCGCGGTCACGCCGCTCCCGTATCCAATCACGAGCACACGGCTCGGCGCGGGGTGAAGAAGAAGCGGAACGTGCGCTAGCATGCGCTGCGTAAGCATGTCTTCCGCGTTCGTCGCATCCACTTTGCCGTCCACTGCAAGCGAGACGCGCCGGCCGACGCGTTTGACGGCAACGGTAGCCGTGTCGTCCTCGTCGTAGAAAACGAGCTCGCCCCGGCGGAGAAAGTCCAGGAACTCGCCACGCTCGAGATAGGGCGCGACTTTGTAGAGGCCCCCCGACATGAGCTCGCGATCCCATCGTGGGAGCACGCGATAGATCCCTAGGGCGAGCACGACGAGTACGAACGCGGCCACAACCCGTCCTTGCTTGGGTAGCGACGGGGCGCGGACGACGAGCCACACAGAAGCGCCAAGCTGTACACCCGCTGCGAGGTATAGCGCGGCCTCCGCACCCGCCACCGGGATCACGAGAAACCCGGTTGCGAGCGAGCCTATGACGGCACCGGCGGTGTTTGCCAGATAGGTGCGGCCCGTCACGCTTGCGGGTGGGCTCGACGGGTCTTGTCCTGCAACCACCGCGACAGCGAGCGGAAACGACGCTCCGAATAGAAGGCTCGGCGGCACGAGGAGCGCGGCGACCCAAAGAAGCTCGACCCGCAGTAGACGGCCGATATCGTCGGCGTTGTCGCGTACGAGCTCTCCGACCGGGATGGGGAGCTCGCCGATGACGCGGATGAGCACGATCGAAAAGGCGGCGGCGGCGAGCTGGACCGCCGCGAGCCGCCACCACGCCTTCGCCGCCATGGCCCAACGGGATGCGACGGCGCTGCCGAGCGCAATCCCGAAGACGACGGAGCTCACAATGAACGAGAGCCCATAGGTCGTAGGCCCGATGAGGAGAACGATGGAGCGGATCCACGCCACTTCGCTCGTGAGCGCGGCGAAGCCCGACAGCGCAATCACGACCAGCCCGGCCGTCTCGAGCTTCGTAGCGCTTGCTCGCGTCGGCGCGGGCGCCTCTTCCACATCTTCAGTTGACACGCGCCAAACGATGGCGCCCGCGAGGACGTTCAGGAGCACCGCGAGAAACGTCGTCGTCTGAAGGCCGAACCAATCAAAGAGAAAAACGCCGACGGCGAGGCTCCCGACGACCGCCCCGAAAGTATTGGCGGCATATAGAAGAGCGGCCGAGTGTGCGGCGCCGTCCTGCGCGCCTCGTAAGCGCTCCCGAAGGGCCGTGAGCGTGGGAAGTGTGGCACCCATCAGCGTCGTTGGGAAGAGAAGAAAAACGACGGCAGTGACAAAGCGCAGGACGGCGAGCCCCGATCCGGAGCTCGTGTAAAGGCTTCGCAGAAGCGGTGTCGTCACCTCGATAACGATGGGAAACGCGAGTCCCGAAGCGGCGATGCCCGCTTCGAGCGAGGCGTAGATCTTGGGAAGGCGCCTCGTTTCCAAGCCATCGATCCACCGCGCGGCGAGGGCGCTTCCGAGGCCGAGACCCGCCATGAACGTCGCCAGGACCGTCGCGACGGCGCCGAGGCTGCTCCCCATCACGAGCGAGAGCTGTCGAAACCAGACGAGCTGATAAACGAGAGCGGCAGCGCCGGAAAAAAAGAGGGTCAGCGATAGGAGCCAGGTTCGCTTCATGGGCCGATGCGGAGTTTACCGCAGTTGACGAGGCTCGACCCTAGCGGTACTTTCTTGTCATGAGCTCCGCGCTCTTTATATTGATGCTCGCGACGACTCCGCAGCTCGAGGCGTCCAAAACCGTCGTCGGCCAGGCGGTTTGCCAGAATTGCCACGCCGATACGCACGCCAAATGGCAAAATTCGCGCCATAGCAAGATGGTGCAGCGCGCGACGACCGAGGGCGTCAAGGGCGACTTCAGTCAAGCTCGCATCACGCTTCGCGGCGACACTTACGGCTTGAGGACCGAAGGCGGCAAGTTCTACATCACGGAGGCGTTCTTCGGCCGGGACTTGCAAGAGCACGAGATCCAGTACACGCTCGGCAACCGGCGCATCCAGCACTATCTGACGACGCTCGAGGACGGCCGCATCATCGTGCTCCCGCCGAGCTGGGACGAGGTGCGCCAGGAGTGGTTCCACAATCTCGAGATCGCAGCCCCGGACCAGCAGGAAGGGACCATTCCCGTCCAGCTGTGGAACAAGAACTGTTTCGGTTGCCACGTCAGCGAAGAGGTCAAGAACTACGACGCGGACGACCGGCGCTACGCCACCGAGTGGCTCGACTTCGGAGGTCATTGCGAGCGCTGTCACGGCCCCGGAAGCGCGCATGTCGAGCTCTACTCCAGCGACGCGACCGCGGCCTCGACGTCCCCCAAAATCGTCGTCCCGACGAAGCTCGACAACGAGCGCAACTCGCAAGTTTGTGCGCAATGTCATTCGTTCCGCGACGTCATGCATTCCGGCTACACGGCGGGACAGGATTACTACGACTACTTCATGCCGCTTCTCGAATACGGTATGGGCCCGAGCAGCGACCCCACGTGGTGGCCGGACGGCAAGACGCGGCGCTTCTCGACGAACGCGCTCGGTATCTGGCAGAGCGAGTGCTTCCTGAAAGGCAAGGTCGCTTGTACGAGCTGCCACGTCGACACGCACGAACCGGAGATCGAGCTCAACGATAAGCTGCGCCCCGAGAACCGCACCCTCTGCACCCGCTGCCACGAAGAGATCGGCGCCAATATTACCGCGCACACGTTTCACGACGCCGCGAGCGCGGGGAGCTCGTGCGTCGAGTGCCACATGCCGCGCTCCGTCGTGTCGATCAAAGCGAAGATGCGCGATCACAGCATCAGCATCCCGGCGCCCGAGAACACGATCCGCCATGACATCCCGAACGCTTGCAACCTGTGCCACGAGGATCAATCGCCCGAATGGGCGGTCGAGGCGCTCGACACGTGGTATCCGGAGAGCCAGAAGCGTCAGAAGGTGATCCGTCGCGCACAAGCCTTCGTCGCCGCGAGAAACAAAGAGTCCGGCGCGGTCCCGCAACTTCTAGCGCTCGTCGCCGACGAGGAGCAGGGGCCCATCCCGCGCGCTAACGCGATCGGCTATCTCGGCGATTTCGACGACCCCCGCGTGTTTCCGACCCTGGTCGGCGCGGCCAAGGACGAGCATCCGCTCGTGCGCGCCACCGCGGCTTTGAAGCTCGGGAACCGGGGCCGGCCGAACCGAGACACCGCCGTCATGGTGCTCGGCTCCGCCGTGGGCGACGACAAGCGCGTCGTCCGGATGAACGCTGCGATCTCGCTTCTGAATCTCGGGGTACGGAAACTGGCGGGCGAAGCGGGGCGTCGCTTCGAAGAAGCGAAAGCGGACCACATCGCGCGCGGCGCGTTTCACACCGACGACGCGCCACAACTGATCAATCTCGGCCGCTTTCACGTGCTCGCGGGCGATGGGGGCGCGGCGGCCGAAGCCTTCGAGTACAGCTACAAGCTCAACCCGGATCAACCGGGAATCAATTTTTTTATGGCGGTGACGCGAGTGTCGCAAAGTCGTCCGGACGAGGCGAAGAAGTTCCTCGAACAGGTCGACGAGGACGACCCGTTCGCGGCAGAGGCGCAAGATCTCCTTCGAAGACTTCAACCACAACACTGAACACGGAACACTTCCAAGAGGACCAAACATGCGTTTCCAGCTTTGGGCAACGATGGCGCTCTACCTGACGCTCGCCCCTAGAGCTCAGGCCCAGCCGAGCTTCGAGGTCGTGCTCGACCCCAAAATCGAGAGCGGGCCGGTCGACGGACGGATTCTTCTGCTGCTTTCGACGCGCGGCGACGATGAGCCGCGTTTTCACGTCGTGAACCGTGGCGCGCCCCAACCCTTTTTCGGCATCGACGTCGAAGCGCTCGCGCCCGGCAACAGCGTCGTCTTCGATGAGACCGTCCTCGGCTATCCGCTCGAGAGCCTGCGCGACGTGCCCGCGGACGAGTACTACGTGCAAGCGGTGCTCAACCGCTATACGACGTTTCACCGAAGCGACGGACATGTGGTCAAGCTCCACATGGACCAATGGGAAGGCCAGAAGTGGAACCGCTCGCCGGGAAACCTTTACAGCCGACCGGAAAAGATTCATCTCGACCAAGCATTGCGCACAACGTTCCGCATCGAGCTCACGGAGAAAATCCCTCCGATCGAGCCGCCGGAAGATACCCAATGGATCAAGCACGTGAAGATAAAGAGCGATCTCGTCAGCGCTTTTTGGGGCACCGACATGCATGTCGGCGCCGCCGTGTTGCTGCCAGAAGGCTTCGACGCGCACCCTGACGCGCGCTATCCCGTCGCCTATCTCCAGGGCCACTTCGCGCCCACGTTCACGCGTTTTCGCGACCAGCCGCCGCAGTCCGGACGACGCCAACAATCGGCGTATGATTTCTACCGGGAATGGAGCTCGGGCTGGCTCCCCAACATGCTCGTCGTCTTGCTTCAGGACCCGAACCCGTTCTACGACGACGCCTATGCGGTCAACTCCGCGAACCTCGGTCCCTATGGCGACGCGATGATCCACGAGCTCATCCCCGAAGTCGAGGAGACGTTCCGCGCGATCGGCGAGCCTTGGTCCCGCACCACATTTGGCGGCTCGACGGGTGGCTGGCGCGCGCTCGCGGCGCAAGTCTTCAACCCGGACTTTTTCAATGGTGCCTGGGTGTTCTGTCCGGACCCCGTGGACTTTCGCTACTTTCAGCTCGTCGACATCTACGGTGATGAGAACGCCTACTATTCCGGAAGCGGCTTCAAGAAAGACCCCATCCGTCCTTGGATGCGCAGCGTGGACGACCAAGTCTTGATGACCGAGCGTGACGCGAGCATTCTGGAGCTCGTGCTTGGAACGCGCGGGCGCTCCGGCGATCAGATGGACGTTTTTCAAGCCGTCTACGGGCCGGTCGGTGATGACGGCTATCCGAGCCTTTTATACGACAAGAAAACGGGCGTCATCGATAAAGAAGTAGCCGCTCATTGGAAAGAGAATTACGACCTTCGTTACATCCTCGAGCGCGATTGGGAAACGCTCGGCCCGAAGCTAGAGGGGAAGATACGCATCTACATGGGAGACACCGATACGTTCTATCTCGATGAGGCCACACGTCTGATGGAAGAGCTCCTCGAAGGCACGGAGAATCCGCACTATCGGGGGAGCGTGACGTGGGGCGAGCGCGAGCCTCACTGCTACACGGGCGCCCCGCCCGGTAAGAGCTTTCTCTCCCACTACTTGCCGGAAATGGCCGAGCACATCAAAAGCACCGCCCCGGAGGGAGCGGATTTGACCAGCTGGAAGTATTAAGCCGGAAATATTAAGAAAGAAAAGCGCATCTGAGTCCGTCTTAGTTGATAACGTGTTGAATTATGCGCTGTCCGGACAGTGGCAAGCCGTGCTCAGCGTCTACGACGTGACAGAGGCCGAGTACGACCTCGAGCTTCGCGAGAACGGACAGATTGCAGGTGGCGGTCGTATGACCACGGGGGCCGCGCGAGGAGTCTTTACGACAAACCTCGGCGACAGCCGCAGAACCATACCCGTAACGGGACGCTGGTCCTACGAGCGTGCGCTCTGCCGCCTCGAGCTGAACCTGACGACGCTCGTTCGCGGACGGGAGCTCAGGCACGACGTCGCGTTTCAAACGACGGGACGCGAGCTGGGCTGGCTCGAAAGCGTTACGATGGCCGGCCTCCCCTGCCGTCTCAGACGGATGGGGTGACCTCGCCGCGGAGAACGTGTCCCGGCAAGGCTTCGCTTCTCTCACCACCCTCGAGCACAACTTGGCCGTTCACGAGAACGAGCTCGACCCCGCGCGCATATTGATGGGGTTTGCGAAATGTTCGCCTGGTCGGCAATGGTCGCGGGATCGAACACGGTGATGTCGGCGAAAAAGCCCTCGACCAGCCGGCCGCGATCGGAAATCCCGAAACGGGCGGCCGGGAGGCTCGTCATTTTGCGGATCGCTTCTTCGAGCGGCATGATCTGCATCTCGCGCACATATTTTCCCAGGACGCGCGCGAAAGTTCCATAAGAGCGCGGGTGCGGGTTCCCGTGCGCGAGCGCGCCATAGGTGGCGAGCGACGAGCCGTCCGAAGTGGAACGATCGTCGGTGCATGGCGCAAGCTTAGTCGATTGTTCACGATTGGTGGCCGTCGCCATCATGATGTTGGAATTGACTTTCACTTTCATAAAGCCTATATTGGACTCGATGATCGTTTGCCTCTGTAAAGGCGTCACCGACCGCACCATCCGCACTCTCGTGCGCGAGGGCGCTTGCTCCATCTCGGACGTCGGACGCGCCTGCGACGCCGGCCGAACCTGTGGCGGCTGCCGGCCGACGATCAGCCATCTCGTGGAGACGGAGACGAAGCGGCGCAAGTCGCCTCGCGGTATGATGAAGGGCCATGAAAGGTGATGCAAAGATAATCGTTGCCCTCAACGACGTCCTGACCGCCGAGCTCACCGCCATTAACCAGTACTTCGTGCACGCGAAGATGTGCGAGAACTGGGGGTACAAACGCCTCGCCGACAAGAAGCGCGAGGAGTCCATCGAGGAGATGAAACACGCCGATAGCGTCATCGAGCGGATTCTCTTTCTCGACGCCGTCCCGAACATGCAGCGCCTCAGCCCGGTTCGCGTCGGCGAGGAAGCGGTCGAGCAGCACAAGCTCGATTTGGAGCTCGAGCTCGACGCGGTCAAGCGGCTGAACGACACGATCGCGCTTTGCCTGGAGAAGGGCGATAACGGCACGCGCGAGCTGCTCGACGGCATCTTGAAAGATGAAGAAGACAGCGTCGATTGGCTCGAGGCACAGCTCCATCTCGCTAACGAAGTGGGCCGCGAGCGCTACCTCGCCGAGCAGATCATTTCTTGAAGGTCTTGAACACGGGCGGCGCTTCCGGAATCGCGGCGCCGTCATGCCTCGGCTCGGACCCGCCGAAATGCACGCCGTCGCCGTTCGACATGACCGCCTGACCGAAACCGAAGCTTCCCGTTCGCGGCGGAACGACCTGGATCTCGTGACCTAGCTTTGCGAGCTTCCTACGCACCGCCTCCGGAATGAGCGACTCCATCTTCACGTCACAGCCGTCGAAGCTTCCTTTGGTGAAACGTCCTGCTTCGAGAGATTCCTGGATGTTCATGCCGTAATCAACGATGTTCGCGACGAACTGCGCGTGGGCCTGCGACTGGTTCCAGCCGCCCATGATCCCGAAGCCGATGCGCACGCCGTCCTTCTCCATGAATGCGGGGATGATCGTATGGAGCGGCCGCTTCCTCGGCTCGAGAGTGTTTGGCTTACCGGGCTCCATCGTAAACAGCGCCCCGCGATTATGCAGCATGAAACCAACACCTGGCGGCACGAGCCCGGACCCGAAGCCGCCATAGTTGCTCTGGATGAGGGAAACGATATTGCCGTCCCGATCGATTACCGAAAGATAGATCGTGTCGCCGCCTTCAGCGTCGGTAACGGTGCGAAATTCCGAAGGCGTCACGACGCATGCCGCCTTTTTGGCGTCGATGAGCTTGGCGCGCTCGGCCGCGTGCGCTTTGTCGAGCATGTCGGGTACGGGGATCTCGGAGAAGCGCGCGTCTCCCACATAGTGAAGCATGTCGGCATAAGCTAGCTTCTTGGCTTCGACCATCACGTGCAGCGCTTTCGCGCTGTGAAAACCGTATTCACCGAGAGGGTAGCGCTCCATCAAGTTCAGCATCATGAGCGCTGCGATGCCTTGAGTATTGGGTCCGATCTCGCTCACCGTCCAGCCGCGATAGGTCGTTTGTATCGGCGCCATCCATTCGGGCTCGTACTCGGTAAGATCCGCCGCCGCGAAGACGCCGCCCGTTTCTTCCGAGATGGCAAGAATGGCTTCCGCGGTCGGGCCTTTGTAGTAGCCGTCGCGGCCATGCTCGGCTACGCGACGGAGCGACGCCGCAAGGTCCGGGTTCTTGAAAACCTCCCCCGCTTTCGGCGCGCGGCCGTCGATCAAGAACGTCTTCTTGGAATTCGGGTGGCTCGCGAGCATGTCTTCCGAGCGCTTCCAACCGCCGGCGATGACTTCCGAGAGTGGAAAGCCGTTCTCCGCATAGTGGATCGCGGGCGCCAAGATATCCGAGAGCGGCAGTTTGCCGAGCCGCCCTTGCAGGGCGTCCCATCCCGCAACGACCCCGGGCACCGTGACGCTGTAGATACCGCGCCGGGGCATCGTCTCGATGTCCTTTCCGGCGAGGTGCTCGATGTCGAGCGCTTTCGGCGACCAGCCGCTCGCGTTCAAACCAAGGAGCTCACCTGTCTTCGCCATATAGATGATCGCGAAGAGATCGCCGCCCATCCCGTTGCCCGTCGGCTCCATGAGGCCGATCGTCGCATTGGCCGCGATGGCCGCGTCAATCGCGTTGCCCCCTCGTTCCAGAATTTGAACGCCGGCGCGCGCGGCGAGCGGCTGGCTCGCGGCCACGATGCCGTATTCGGTTGCCACCATTGAGCGGCCAACGACAGGATCTTCGGCCAACGATGTTGCCGCGGTGAAAAGCATGAGCAGACTCCAAAATGCGATTTTCTTCATGACGCCACCTTTCGAATTCGCGAGAACATTCTACTACTCACGGGCTGATAAAACGACCGCGAGAGCTTTGTCCTGCACGCGTATCTCGACCGGCGCGCAGCCGGACGGCTCACCGTCGAGCTGCAGCGGGACGCGGGCACCTTCGTCCACGCTCACACTCAGAGCGTCGGTCTTGAAGTGCTCGACGTCCGAGAACCTCAGATGGAAGTGCCCGAGGACGCCGAGAAGGTAGCGCAGGTAGTCGCGACGGTTCTTGCCCGTGAAGATCACGACGTCGAGCTTGGGCTCTTCGAGCCTCGCGTCGGGGGTGACGGTGTAGCGCGGCCCATAGCGGCGGATGTTTCCCGCGATGAGTCCGGTCCCCACGATCTCTTTTCCACCCACGCGCACGCGCACCGGGCTCATCGGATAGCTCGCGAGCAAACGGAATCCGTCGAGCCAGAAGGCGAAGGCGCCGAGCGCGTCTTTGAACCCCGACTTGAGCCGATAAACGACTTCCCCATCGAGGCCCACCCCCGCCATGAGAAGGAAGGGACGCTCGTCCGCAAAGCCCATCGGGACGCGGACGATCCGTCCGCCGACCAGAGTGTCGAGCGCTCCTGAAAGCTTCAAAGGAATCCCGACCTCGCGGGCAAAGACATTGACCGTACCGCCGGGCAGGACGCCCATCGCGGTCGCGCTATCACAAAGCCCGCGGGCGACTTCGTTCAGCGTGCCGTCTCCGCCCCACGCAATCGCTATCTCGAAACCGGCCTCGGCGGCCTCCCGGGCGATCTCGGTCGCGTGGCCCATGCGCTCCGTGGGACGAGGCGAAACCTCCATGCCGGCTTCCTTCAAGCGTGTGAGGACTTGCGACAAGAGCTCGTCCTTCGAGTGGCCGCGTCCCGAACGTGGGTTGTAGACAAGGGCCGCACGCATAGATTTAGCTGGCCTTTATCCAGGCGCCACTACGACTTCGAGCTCGTCGCGAAGCTCACCCCAGTCCACGATATCGAGGGCAACGTGAATCGTCCAGGAGATCTTGCCTTCCATCGAGCGATAAGAAAACGGCGCCTTTTCGGAGACCGACAAAGTCACGCGGAACGCTCGCGCCTCGCCCACCCCAAGCTTCAAGTTTTCACCGAGGACGCTCTCTTCACTTTGGAGTACCGTCCGCTGCCGGCCTTTTTCCGTCGTCTTCTGCTGCGTGCAACGAAGCTCGGCGGAGAGCCGCCGCAGCTCCGTGCCGCGCCGAGCCTTGCTGTGAAGCTCGACCTCGAAAGCGCCTCCCGGAGCAACTTGGTCGCTCACGAGGCCCAAGTCGAGAAGGCTGAACGGATGCCGTTCGAGGCGATAAGCAAGCCCGAGCGCCGTGTAAAGCCAGTTCAGCGTCACCGGCACCCATCCGACGACGAAAAACCAGCCGTAGCCGCTCCCCTGGTAGAATCGCGAGAAATGGAGATAGACGAGCGCCACCAGCGTCGCGAGAGAGAGCGACATCCAAAGTCGGCGTTTCGTCTGGGCGATGAGGGACGTCCAGATCATTCCATGCAATCGTACCCTCTAGCGCCCGAAAAGCGCTACTCGTCGGGGTCGCCGCTCGAATTTCTCGCGGTCGGGCATGTCACCATCGACACCGTCGGAGGTAGGCGCAGGATCGGCGGCGCGGCGGTCTACGCGGCGCTCACCGCCAGACATCTCGGGCTAACGAGCGGGATCGTCACTTCGGCCGGAGCCGATTTCCCGTTCTGGGACACTTTGTCTGGGGTCGAAACGCATTTCGCCACGGCGACGGCCACCACGGCATTCGAGAACGACTACGCCGAGGGCACGCGTCGCCAACGCGTCCGCGCCCTCGCGGCACCAATACGCGCCCGCCATTTGAGCGGAATACAGCTTGCGGCGGACGCCGCGGTCTTGTATTGCCCAGTGGTTCACGAGATCGAAGCGCCGCTCATACGCCTCGCTCCCCGCGGACTTTGCGGCGTGGCCCCGCAAGGGTTCTTTCGGCAATGGGACGACACGGGCACGGTATCGGTACGCGAGTGGGACGAAGCCTCGAGTGCTCTCTCGCAAGCGGATTTCGTTTGCATGAGCGAAGAGGACGCTTTCGTTCCCGAGGAGCTCGCCGAAGAGTTCGCAGGACGCGCTTTTGTCATCACGCGCGCGGAGAGAGGGTGTCGTGTCTACGCGGGTGCGGACATCTACGATTTCCCTGCTGCTCCCGCCGAGCTCCCAGATATTGTCGAACCCACGGGCGCGGGCGATGTGTTCGCTGCTGCTTTTCTCGTGGCGCTCAGAAACGCGAAACCACTGCCGCACGCGACGACGTTCGCTTCGCAGACGGCCGCCAAAGCCGTCGCCTCCGAGGGCGTTTCGTGGCTCCTATGAAGGACCCCGCCTTCGAAGATTATTGCGAGCAGATCGAGCGCGAGTTCTTTCGCTTCAAAGGCCGCCCAGGGACGCTCTCGCCCGCCGATTTCGACCGCACTCTCGAGTGGTTTCGCGCCGGGATCCCACTCAACGTCGTTCTCGAAGCCATCCCCGACGCCTTCCAGACGCAGAGTGCCGGCCGCGAGGGAGGCGTCCAACAAGTCAACACGCTGCGCTACTGCGAGCCTTTCGTAGAGCGCGCCCTCGCGCGGCGCAAACGCTTCCAATAAGTTACACTTCTTCACTGCCCATGACCCTCGCCCACATCCTGACAGACGAGCAAGCGCGGATACTCGTCGAGGAACGACGGGCGCTCGCCGAGCTTCGACTGACGTTCGAGCGGGTGGCCATGGACGACGACGATGCCGCGTCCTTCGACGCCTCGCTCCGCCAGCTCGACGAGCTCTTCCTTCTCGTCGTAGCGGGCGAATTCAACGCGGGCAAGAGCGCCTTCATCAACGCACTCATGGGCGAGCCACTTCTCGAAGAGGGTGTCACGCCCACAACTCAACGGGTCACGCTCGTGAAACACGGCGAGAAGAAAAGCCGGGAGACGCAAAGCGACGCCTTCGAGATCGTCGAAGCGCCCATCGAGATACTCGAGACTCTGAACATCGTCGACACGCCGGGAACGAATGCCGTGAAGCGCGAGCACGAAGCGATCACCCGCGAGTTTCTACCGCGCGCCGACATGGTGCTCTTCGTGACCTCCGCGGACCGACCTTTCACTGAGAGCGAACGCGCATTCCTCGAAGGGATCCGCAATTGGGGCAAGAAGGTCGCCGTCGTGATCAACAAGATCGACCTCCTCATGAGCTCGGAGGACATCCAAAAGGTGATCGCGTTCGTGCGCGACAACGCCTCGAAACTTCTCGGGACCGAAGTGGACGTGTTCCCCGTCTCGGCCCGCCAAGCCGCTCGAGGAAAGTCCGAAGGCGACGACGCCCTCATACAGGAGAGCCGATTCGAGGCGCTCGAGAGCTTCGTCGTCCGGACCCTCGACGACGGCGAGCGCGTGCGCTTGAAGCTTCTCAACCCGCTCGGTGTTGGCAGCGCGCTGACGGAAAAATACGCGGCGGTGGTGGCCGCCGAGCTCGACCTGCTCAAAGAGGACCTCAGGATGCTCGACGACATCGAATCCCATCTCGAGGTCTACGAGCGCGATCAGCATCGCGACTTTGCCTATCGGCTTTCGCATATCGACAATGCGCTTCTCGACTTCGAGAGCCGCGGCGCCAACTTCTTCGAAGAAACGCTGAGGCTCAGTCGCATCTTCGACCTCATCAACAAAGCCAAGATGAAGAGCGATTTCGAGAAGAAAGTCGTCGTAGACCTGCCGCAGGCGGTCGAAAAACGCGTCGAGGCCGTGATCGACTGGATGGTCGAGAGCGAGCCCGGACAGTGGAAAGCGGTGACGGCACACCTCAAGGAAAGGCGATCGGCCCACGAGAAGCGCATGATCGGAAAGCTGCCGGCGAGCTTCGTGCAGGATCGCGGGCGGCTGCTCGAGACCGTGGGCGCCGCCGCCCGGAGCGCTATCGATGGCTACGACCGCGACTCCGAATCGAGCCGACTCGCCGAATCCGTCCGGACGGCGGTCGCTAGCACCGCGCTTCTCGAAGTCGGCGCCGTTGGACTCGGCGGGCTCGTCGCCGCCATCGCCACGACGACCGCCGCCGACGTCACGGGCATACTCGCCGCGAGCGCATTGTCGATCCTGGGACTCCTCGTCCTGCCAGCGAAGCGTCGCAAAGCCAAAACCGAGCTCAATCTCAAAGTCGGTGAAGTGCGAGAAAAGCTCATGACCTCGCTCCGCAAACAGTTCGAAATCGAGACGAAGGCGAGCATCCTGCACATCCAAGACGCGGTGGCGCCTTATACGCGCTTCGTCCGCGCGGAGCGTGACCGCCTGGAGACCGCCCGGTCTGCGCTCGAGGCCTCCCGTGAGGATCTGGAGCGCATCGAAGCCGCTGTCAATCGCAATCGCGAGTCTTGACCAGCACCGCGACACCTGCAGGCTAGAAAGTGACCTGTGTCGGGTCGATCGTCGTTATCTCATCAAACACGGCGAAGTGCGCCTCGTTGCAGGTTATGAGCTCGTCCACACCATGCTGGAGCAGAGTCACGACGAGCAACGAATCCGCGACGCGCTTTCGCCCTAATCTGTACTGCTCCATGAGCTCGAAAGTGAGTCCGATAGCTCTCGCGCCAATATCGACACACTCGATATTCGTTCGATTCAAATAGAGCCGAGCGATGGCGATGGCTTCCTCCATCTTGACTGGCTGCTCGAATCGACGGGCATCCGTAATGACGTGCACCAGCTCATGGAGAATGATCGGGACAACAACGAGAACGGACGTGGGGTCGACGAGAAAGTCCTGGAGGTATTGCCTCGCGCGGCCGTGCTGCGTAAACGAAGACAAATGGGCGTAAATGAGTACGTTGGTGTCGACCGCGCGGCGTTTCACGAGCGCACGGAAAACACTTCGTCGTAGAGCTCTTCTCTTTCAGGTAGTGAAGTACGCGCACGATGACCCGCGAGGACCGGGAGCTCCGTAAGAGGGGTCTTTTTCGAAAGCTTCTGTGTGCGGTAATCCGCCATGGCCTCTCGAATCAATTGGGCAATCGATCGGTTCTGACGCTTGGCTTCTCGGCGAAACTCATCGTAGTCCTCGGTCGATACCGCTACCGATATCGTTTTCATAGCGTCTATCATATCACTTTAATGGGTCTTGCGGGCCAAGTAACGCATCCGCCGACAACCGCAGGAGGAGCTCGATTGCGCTCATACTGAGGCTGCTACTTGGGATATTCGAGAAACGGACGGAAGCGGCGGTGGAACCAGCCGAAATAATGCTCGGGCGCAGCTCGGACCCAGGCGCCGACAATCTCGTTGTGCCGTTCCTGTATCCGTGTCACGCGCGCGCCCCTATTGATCCTGTTGGTCTTGTCGAGCCCGTCGAGCTCGAAATGCTCGAGGACGAGCACGACGTCGTAGACATCATCGTCACCGAGCCGAGCATAGGCGCTCACAACCTCGGGGTCCATGTGCTCCTGCAGCGCCGCAATCGCACGCACCGTCGAGGCCGGTTTGCCTAGAAACGGAACGGTCGTCCCTTCGGCGCCCGGGTCTTGATCGATGAGCGCCGCAAGCACGCCGTTTTGCTTCAAAGTCGTGAACGCGCGACGGGCGGCGTTCTTGTGCCCGATGATCTTGACGCCCGTCGCGAGCCGCCTTTCGTCGAGCCAGTCCTCGATATAAGGATTGTGCATCGGTTTCACGATGACGTGAACGTCACCAAACACCGCGCCGAAGGCGGAGGCGAGAAGCTCAAAATTTCCGAAATGGGCGAGGATGGCAATGACGCCGCGGCTGCCGCGCTTTTCGAAGAGCTCATGGCCGTGGATGCGGTACGGCGGCTCGTGCCGGCGCGCCCTCAACAAGTCCATGACATAAATCCCCATGTTGCCGTAGAGCGCGGGCAGGATATGCGTGATTTCCGCGTCGGAGCCCATGCCGACGAAACGCAAGTTGGCGACGACGACGGCGCGCCGCACGCCAAGTTTGAGTGCGAGCCAACCTATGGCGCGGCCGAGCACAAGAGCCGCGGGTCGCGGCAGCAGCGACGCGAACGTCTCCAAACCGCGTAGCGCGGCATATTCGACGCGCCAACCAAGACGCCGGCCCAGGCGTGGCTTCGTGGATGTGTCTGCGGGGGTAGCGTCGGAATCCGGCATCAGTACTTGCGCGCGCGGGCAGCGTAGCACAGCGCGGCGGAGCCGCAACCCATTTACCGCCGCGCGGTCAGCGGTCAGCGGTCAACTCGTGGTGGCTCGGCGCTTCGCGCCTCGGTCCCTTTCTCAGTGTGCGCCGTCCGTCTTACTCACCCATGAAAGCCTTGCAATAAAGAAAACTTCCCAAGCACGCTATTCCCGCCGCCTTGATTGGGCGACTGGCCGTGAGTTCAGAATCTCAAGGTAGGGGCATTGGCAAGATACTTCTCACTGATGCCATCAAACGCACACTCGGTGTTGGTGAGGAGATTGCCGTATATGCCATGGTTGTTGATGCTTTGAACGCTGAGGCCGAAGCATTTTATCTGAGTTTCGGCTTCGCCAAATTGGGCACAGGCACAAACCGCCTGTTCTTGCCATTGAGATCAATCTGACACATCAGCCAAATGTCATCCGGGACACCGGCATTCAAAGAAAAGCGGACCTCTCGCCAGCGCTAATCGACGCCGCGCATCGCGGCGTCCAGGACCTGCTGAATGAAACTCGGGTCGACGCCGAGCCCGTTGCGAAGCCAAACGAGGCACTCGATCTCGTCGTCGTCGACCGATCCGTCTGCATAGGAGATCACAACCATGCTCTGGATTAGCTGGAGCTTTTGCGCACCCGTCAAGAGCGCCGACAAGTCCTTGGCGAGCTCGGCGACTTGGTCACGTATCTCGGGGACGGGTCTCGAGAAAATATCGCGCATCTCTTCCGGGGCACACGCGGGCCGAGGATTTCGGCCAGTTGTTGTTTATCACTTTAATCCGTAATCCACCGCGATGAAATATCAAGAACGGCCACCACTCCATGAGGGTACGGGAGTGCTCGACGGCGTCAAGGGTTCGCTCGCTACGCGAGCCGCTACGCGCCCTTGACCCCGTCTGCGCCTCCCGTCTTCTGCTCGTACGTGGTTGCCGGTCGAGGTGAATCACGAATGAGAAATCTTCGCGATTCAATATAAAAAACAACACCAGTGCGTTCACTTCGGACTTTTCGATGACTCCGTTCGCGGCCGCGACCAGAAATCCGGCGCTCAAGAGGTAGTGCTGCGCTTTGTCTCCGGTGTCACTCGAATCCTGGAGGTAGGTCGGCTCCATGATGCCCATCAGCTCGGACACTTCTTGCGCGACTTCTTCTGCGGAGAGCCCGTCGCCCGGCTGGCCGATGAGCTCGAAATAGGGCTTCCCGCGGGTGAAGATCTCGAGCGCTTTCAGCCGCATCGGGTTGAAAGGATGCGTGCTGAACCAATCCTGCGCGTCGGTCTCTTGCTCGCTACTTCGTATCGAATATCTTCGAGCTGCGCGAGATAGTCTTTGACGCTGAACTGAAACGCCGAGGACGTGATCCCCGAGGAGAGCTTGAAGAACGTATTCGCCGCGACGTCGAACTTGCGACAGCAGATCATCCCGACACGGTCGGCCGTGATCTCAGCGTTCCGGATCCAGGCATAGAGCTTCATCGCATGGAGCGGCGAGAGACTTCCGCCGTTATTCTCCAGAATGTAGTCCACGGGAAACCACGTATGCTCGTACAAATAGTGACCGAGCTCGTGACCGATAACGAAAGCGAGCTCGTCCTGTGAGAATTTCTCCAGGAGGGAGCTCGTGACGACCAGCAGGACTTTTTCCTTGACCGGCGGGTAGCACGCTGCGTTGAAACGGCTGTCTTGGTTGACGTAAATCTCGATGTCCACTTTCAGCTGGAGCGTCTTCGCACAACTGTCGGTCACTTGGTAGAGGCCCGGCATCATCCCGCGTGTGAGCTTGAGCGCGCGCGTCAAGAGCTCCTTGCGCGCATTGTGAGGCTTGAGCTCGGCGAGTAGTCGATTCACCGTGGACGAGAAGCTCGCATCCGCGAGAAGCTCCGCCAGCGCTTTCCGGTCGCCGCGATAGACGAGCCGGTCCATGTCGATCCCGGCGAGCGAGTGATCGTAAAGCGAATGATCCCGCTCGCTCCCGTTCTCCGACATTCTCTCTAGCCGGTCGCGGTAGCTGGTTTGGATCGATTCCACGAGCTGCCCGAGGCGCTGCCTCAAACGGCTCGCTTCATCCGGATTACGCGCGGACCTCGCACGCTGGTCGAACTGTTCGCTCACGCGGGCGACTTTGCTCTGAAGCTCTTCGCCGAGAGCTACGAGATTCGTCGCCCGCCACTCGATAGCTGAGGCGGAGGTCATGCTACACCTTTCGATTTTTGGGATCTTTTCTATTGTAAGAAAGATGTTCGCAGGCGGCCAGTGCCCTTCTTTACGACATGTCCGCGAGGGGCGGACGGCGGGCGCCGACATTCTCGGCGCGCTCGAACGCATGGCCGAGCTCGAGGACCGCCCGTTCCTGACGGTAGCGTCCCACGATTTGAAGGCCCACGGGGAGGCCTTCCGGCGTAAACCCTGCCGGAATGGACATCGCGGGAAGCGCTGTCAGCGTGATGTAGAAACAGCTCCGCATCCAGTCGACGTAGGAATCCATCGCAACGCCGTCGATCGCCCGCACCCACTCTGTCTCGATGTCGAAAGGAGAAACTTGCGTGACGGGAAGCAGGAGAAACTCGTAATCCTCCATGAAGCGCCGCACGCGGTGATAGAGCTCGCCTCGACGCACCTGCGCGCGCGCGACCTCGTCGCCCGAGAGCGCGAGCCCTTTCTCGATGTTCCAAACCACCGTCTCCTTCATGAGACTGCGATGGTTCTCGAGATCCTTGGCGTGGCCCAGCGCAAAGCCATGCGCTCGCAATACTTGAAAAATCTCGCCGGCGCCCGTGAAGTCCGGATGCGCCCGCTCGACCGTACATCCCATCGCCGCAAATCGGTCGACAGCCCGCTCGAAGACGTCAAGAACGTCTTTTTCCACTGGAAAGCTTCCGAGGTCGGGACTCACCGCGAGGCGCACACCGCGAACGTCGCGCTCGAGCGGGCCGCGGAAAATCTCTCCGGGCTCCTGAAGCGTGATGGGATCGCGTGCATCGGGGCCCGCCATTACCGAGAACAGAAGAGCGGCGTCCTCGACATGGCGCGCGATCGGGCCGAGGACCGCGAGCGAATTCCACGGGTCCAGGTTTGGCCACCTTGGCACGCGTCCCGGCGAAGGCCGGAGCCCGACGACATTGCAAAAGCTCGGAGGGTTACGCACCGAGCCGCCGAGATCGCTTCCATCGGCGAAAGGCAACATACCGCAAGTCACCGCCACGGCGGCGCCACCACTACTGCCGCCGCAAGTCTTCGTCACGTCGTAGGGGTTTTTCGTGCGCCCGAAGATCGGGTTGAAAGTTTGAGAGCCCGCCCCGAGCTCGGGCGTATTCGTTTTGCCGATAACGACCGCCCCCGCCGCCTCGAGCCGCTCCACGAAAAGCGCGCTCGTCTCCGGTACATGATCTTTGTAGATGAGAGAGCCGAAGGTCGTACGGATCCCTTTGGTGAGCTCGAGGTCTTTGATGGCGATCGGCAAGCCGTGAAGCGGGCCCAACGCCTCGCCTCGGGCCGCCGCAGCGTCCAATGTCTTCGCCCGGGCGCGTGCGCTGTCCTCGACGAGTGTTACGATCGCGTTGACCTCGGGATTGACGCGCGAAATCTGTTCGAGATGCGCCTCGAGACACTCGGCTGCCGAAAGCTCACGGGCGTGGAGACGACGTGCGAGCTCGGTCGCTCGCTCGAAGTTGAGGGCTGTCACACGACAACGGTAGTTCAATTAGACATTCCGCCGCCAGTCGTCGTTGCCGAGGGCTTCGTGGTAACGTGGGAGCATGAAGTCGCTTTTCGCGTTGGCGTTGGTCCTGATGCAAACGGCGCAGGCCGACGAGCTCTCGGAACTTCACGAGCGCGCGGAAGCCATCATAGAGGACCGTTCTTCGCTCGAGCTCGACATGGCCGAGGCGCGCCGGAAAGTCCAGCTCCTATTGAAAGACCTCGAGAAATGGGGCGAGACTTACGATTACGAGCTCGAAACACGGGCCCGAACCTATAACACGCCGGCGAAAGAGATCAACGAGATCCTCTCGGTAGATCGATGCCCGCTCTTTTTCGAGAAGGATCTCGACGAGCTCTGCCCGCTGGACATGGCGCGCTCCGAGGTCTGGGGAGGCAAAGTCGTTTTCTGCCGCTATCTCTGCCCCACTATCGGAGGTTGATGGCGGAAGCGAGCCTTCACGTCGTGCTCGTCGAGCCGGAGATCCATTGGAACACCGGCAATACCGGGCGCACGTGCCTCGGCGCGGGCGCGACCCTTCATCTCGTCGAGCCGCTCGGCTTCTCCCTCGAGGCAAAGCAAGTACGGCGGGCCGGGCTCGATTATTGGCCCCGCGTTCCTGTCGAAACGTGGCCCGATTGGGACACGCTCGAAGCCACCTTGCCGGCAATGGGTGAGCCGTTCTTCATTTCCCCAGAATCGACCCGCACGATTTGGGATGTCCGCTACCCGGCGCGCACCGTGCTCGTCTTCGGGCGCGAGACCGAGGGGCTCCCGGACGGGCTTCGCGCACGCTACCAGGAGCAGCTCGTCTCGATCCCTATGCACGACGAGGCGCTTCGCTCGTTGAACTTGTCGACTGCCGTGGGGATCACGCTTTACGAAGTCCTGCGCCAAAGACGCTGTTGAAACGCTTTTGTTAAGATGCCCCATGCCTGAGGAGCGCGATGCCTACTTCCGCACGAGCTCCGGGAAAGCTCTAGACAACGAGTACAGTGCGGACGACCTCGCCGATTGGAGCGAGGACGAAAAGCTCGGCCACGCCGGCGAGGCCCCGTTCACCCGCGGCAACCACGCCTCCGGCTACAAAGGCCGGCTGTGGACGATGCGGCAATATGCGGGCTACGCGACCGCCGCCGAATCCAACCGACGCTACCGGCACTTGCTCGAGCAAGGCCAGAGCGGGCTCTCCGTCGCATTCGATCTTCCGACCCAAATCGGCTACGACTCGGACCATAAATTGGCCCAAGGCGAAGTCGGCCGCGTCGGCGTCGCCATCGACTCGCTCGAAGACATGGAGACGCTCTTCGACTCCATCCCGCTCGAGAGTGTCTCGACTTCGATGACCATCAACGCGACCGCGAGCACGCTGCTCGCGCTCTATATCGCCGTCGGTCGCCGCCAGGGCGTGCCTGACGAGAAGATCTCCGGCACCGTCCAAAACGACATACTCAAAGAGTACATCGCGCGAGGAACCTACATTTATCCGCCGGGTCCGTCGATGAGGCTGGCCACGGACGTCATTGCGTTTTGCGGCGACAAGCTTCCTCGCTTCAACCCCATCAGTATCAGTGGGTACCACATCCGGGAAGCAGGCTCGACCGCGGCGCAAGAGCTCGCATTCACGCTCGCCAACGGACTTGCTTATGTCGAAGCGGCCACAGCGAGAGGGCTCGACGTCGACGATTTCGGCCAGCGCTTGTCGTTCTTCTTCAACGCTCACCGAAACTTCCTCGAGGAGATCGCCAAGTTCCGCGCCGCCCGCCGCCTCTGGGGCGCGCTGCTGCGCGAGCGCTACGACTCCAAGAATCCGCGAGCGCAGATGCTGCGCTTCCACACGCAGACCGCGGGCTCGACGCTCACCGCGCAGCAGCCCAACGTCAACGTCGTGCGTACGACACTTCAAGGCTTAGCCGCCGTTTTGGGCGGTACGCAGTCGCTTCACTGCAACGCCCTCGACGAAGCACTCGGCCTTCCCACCGAAGAAACGGCCGAGCTCGCGCTGCGCACGCAACAAGTTTTGGCCTATGAGAGCGGAGTCCCGGGCACCATCGATCCTTTCGGCGGTTCCTACGCGATGGAATCGATGACGGACATGATTCAAGAAGAAGCGGAGGCTATCATCGCCGAGCTGGATCGTCGAGGCGGTGCCTTGGCCGCGATCGAAGCGTCCTGGCCGCAACAGCAGATCCAAGAAGCGGCCTACCGCTTTCAAAAAGCGACGGAGTCGAAAGACGTGATCGTCGTCGGCATCAACGCATTCGAAAAAGACGAAAAAGTTCCCGTCGAAGTCTTTAGCGTCGACGCCGCCATCGAGAAGGATCAAGTCGAGCGCCTGAAAGCCGTCCGCGCGCGCCGCGACCAGGAGCAAGCGACAAAAGCCCTCGACGAAGTCGAGCGCGCCGCGAAACAGGACGTCAACTTGATGCCCCCGATCCTGACCGCCGTCGAAGTCTATGCGACGCTCGGCGAGATTGCCGACAGGCTCCGGAACGTTTTCGGAGAGCACCGCGCGAGCTGACAATGCCCGACCCGACGAACGCCACGCTGCTCGAGATTCAGGGGCTCACGACGTCCCTCAAGACGGATACGGGGCTCATCCGCCCCGTAAACGACGTGTCACTCTCGCTCGATGCAGGCGAGACGGTTGCGCTCGTGGGCGAGTCCGGCTCCGGCAAATCCATGCTCGCCTTCTCGCTCATGCGGCTCTTGCCGGGCGCGGGCCGCATAGAGAGCGGCCACATCCTTTGGAAAGGGCGCGATATCTTGACCCTCGGTCGTGAAGAGCTCCGCCGGATCCGAGGCAAAGAGATCGCTCTCATCTTCCAAGAGGCGGGCTCGGCGCTCAACCCGGTGCGCACGATTGGAAGCCAGCTCGCGGAGCCGCTCAGGACACATCTCGGCATGACGCGAAACGACGCGCGCGATCGCGCTGTCGAGCTTCTCCGTGAAGTCAAGATCCCCGATGCCGAGCGCCGTGTCCGTGACTACGCCCATCAGATGAGCGGCGGCATGAAACAGCGGGTCCTGATCGCGATGGCGATCGCCTGCGACCCCGAGCTCGTGATTGCCGACGAGCCGACGACCGCGCTCGACGCGACGCTCCAGGCGCACATCCTCGAGCTCCTGCGCGAGCTCAAGGAAGAGCGGAGCTTGTCGCTTCTTCTCATCACCCACGACCTCGGCCTCGTCAAAGAGAACGCCGATCGGGTCGCCGTGATGTATGCCGGCCGGCTCGTCGAAGAGGGACCGGTCGAGCGTGTTCTCGCCCACGCGGGCCATCCCTACACGGTAGGGCTCTGGCAGTCACTTCCCAAAGCCCGCGGCGGCGAGCCGGGAAAGGCCAAGCTCAAAGCGATGGACGGCACCGTGCCCCATCTCGCCAAGCTCCCGCCCGGCTGCGCCTTCGGCCCGCGCTGCCCGGTCGTGTTCGAGCCGTGCGACCAGGAAGTGCCTACGCTTCAGCCGGTCGAAAACGAGAAGGGTCACCGCACGGCGTGCTACAAGAACGACGCCGTGCGCGAGGCAATGAGTACGACAACGAGCGTCGCACGATGACGCCGCCGTCCGTTCTCGTCTCGTCGCGCGACATCGTGAAGCTTTTTCCCATAGAGCACGGCCTCCTGAGGCGACACAGCGGCGACGTGCGGGCGGTCGACGGCGTGAGCCTCGAAATTTACAAAGGCGAGACCCTCGCACTCGTCGGCGAGTCCGGCTCCGGCAAGAGCACGCTCGGGAGGATCCTGCTGCGGCTGATGGAGCCGACGAGCGGCAGCCTCGTGTTCGACGGCGTTGATCTTCTGACACTTCAGCGGGAGCCGCTCCGAAAGATGCGGCGCCGGATGCAAATCATCTTTCAAGATCCCTATTCCTCGCTCAACCCCACGATGACGGTGCGGACGATCGTGCGCGAGCCGCTCACGATCCATCGCCTCGGCACGAAGGCGGAGCGCGAGGAGCGCACGATGGAGCTCCTGGCGCTCGTCGGGCTGAAGTCGGAGCTGGCCGGCCACTACCCACACGAGCTCAGCGGAGGCGAGCGCCAGCGCGTCGGCATCGCGCGGGCCCTCGCGCTCGAGCCCGACTTTCTCGTAGCCGACGAGCCGGTGACCGCGCTCGACGTCTCGATACAGGCGCAGATCCTCAATTTGCTGCTCGGGCTTCAGGAAAAATTACAGCTGACTTATTTATTTATTGCCCACGATCTGCGCGTCGTCGAGCATGTCGCCGACCGGGTCGCGGTGATGCATCAAGGGAAGCTCGTCGAGCTGCAGTCGCGGGTGGAGCTGTTCGAGCATCCGGAGCACGCGCACACGAAAGAGTTATTGGCTTCCATCCCTTAGCTATATACTCCGGCGCATGCAGTTTGATCTCTTCGATGCCGGCGCCAATACCATTCTCGGGGCCGAGAGCTACGCGGAGTTCAAGGAAAAGCTGCGGGACAGCGGGTGCGACAAATGCGCTCTGCACGCGGGGCGGACGAACATCGTCGTCGACCGAGGCAACCCAGAGGCTTACATCATGACGATTGGTGAGGGTCCCGGCGAGAACGAAGACAAGCAAGCCCTCGCTTCAGTCTGAAGTGGACCCCATTTTTTAGACCAGGGGTTAAGGTGGTAAAACAAGCCTGCTCAATAAAAAAAGGAGCAGAGAAAAGTGAAGAAAAATCGTACGAAGCACAGCCCTGTTTTCAAGGCGAAAGTTGCATTGGCGGTACTACGCGAGCAGGAGACAGTGGCGGAACTATCCCGCCGGCACAAGGTTCACGCGAACCAGATCTACAAATGGAAGCGGCAGCTTTTGGAGAACGTCACGCGTGCTTTCGAGACCGAAGAGGTGGGCGGAGGCGATGCCTCGATGCGCGAGGCCGAACTGCTTCAGAAAATCGGGGAGCTGACGATGGAGCGCGATTTTTTATCACACGGGCTCGGTCGATTGCGATGACGCCCCGGCGGGAGTTGGTCGAACCCAACGCTCCGCTGTCGATGCGCTGGCAGTGCGAGCTGCTCGGCGTGAATCGGTCGAGCCTATACTACGAACCTGTCGAGCCGGATGGCGAGCAACTCGCATTGATGCGTCGGATGGACGAGCTACATCTGAAGCGTCCATTTTTCGGCAGCCGCATGATGACACAGACACTCAAAGCGGAGGGGTCGGCCGTCAACCGCAAGCGCGTGCAGCGTCTTATGCGGTTGATGGGGCTCGAGAGCACTGCGCCCAAGCCGAACACAAGCAAGCCAGCGCCGGAACACGCCGTATACCCTTATCTACTGAGGAATCTGACGGTTTCTCGGATCAATCAGGTGTGGGCCGCCGACATCACATACATCCCGATGGCGCGAGGCTTCGTATACCTGGTGGCGGTCATCGATTGGTATTCGCGGCGGGTGCTCGCCTGGCGCTTGTCCAACACGTTGGAGACGACCTTCTGCGTGGAGGCTCTGAACGAAGCTGTGGCACGCTACGGTTGCCCAGAGATATTCAACACGGACCAGGGCTCTCAGTTCACCTCGGAGGAGTTCACCAGTGTATTGCTTGCTCTTGAGATCAAGATCAGCATGGATGGCAAAGGTCGCTGTATCGACAACATCTTCGTGGAGCGGCTCTGGCGCTCGCTGAAGTACGAGGAGGTCTACCTGTACGCCTACGACACCGTGCAAATGGCTCGCGCGGGCATCGCTTGCTACTTCGATTTCTTCAATGACGAGCGCCCGCACAAAGCGTTAGGCTATCAAACGCCCGCGAGCTTCTACGATGGACTGCTTGGCGAGGTTGCTTGAAGATGATTGGCCATCGACCGATTTGTACATCACAGCATCATCCTGGAGCTCAACGTCGGCAGTTACCGACTGGGGCAATCGAAGCAGAACAAGGCCAAAGAGGCCACGGCGGTAGAAAGCCGGGAAAAGGAATGAACCTTGCCACGAGTCCACAAAACGAATGCGAGAATCGCCGCAGGAGACCCTCTCGCGGCTTGGCCCATACCCCAGGCACCCCGATTTTTGCACTATTCAGGTGGACCAGCGAAAGGGCGGCTTCGATCCGGGGCCCCGACGGAGGGAGCGGACAAGGAAGCTTCGCATCTTTTTTTAAGGGTCCGCTCCCTCCGTCGGGGCCCCGGATCGAACATGGGACACTTTGCTGATAAGTGACGGAGCAAGACCGGTAGGTACCCGGGAATTCTAACTTGTTGCTGAAGAGAAATAATAATTGCCGCTAGACACAATGATGGCTACAGCGAAAAACAAACTGTCCACAGATTTTCAATCTGCCATAAACTGTGTTCCCGAACGCTCCCTTCTAGGAGCCTTCGGGAAACAACATCACGACTATGACCACGACGTGTTCAACTCGGCAGGCTCCACCTTAGCTACCCCCCATTTTGGTCCAGAGAATGGGGTCCACCTCAGTCGGTCGAGCGGGAAAGATGTTCGACAAGATCATGGGCGCGGTGGGCATCGACACGAACCGTGACATGCTCATCGCCAACGTCGTCAAGTGCCGGCCGCCGGAGAATCGCAGCCCGCGCACCGAGGAAGCGGCGGAATGTATCTCTCACTTGCAGCGACAGATCGAGCTCGTCAAGCCGAAAATCGTGCTACTGCTCGGAGCGACGGCGCTCAAGCACATGGACAAGTCGAAGACCAGCTTTCAGATGAGCGACGAGGCGTTCCAGCTCTTGGAACCAATTTTGGATGAGGGTGATCTCCGTTGAGGAACTCTCGCCCGACGGTTCCTTGATCATCAAGAAGCGCTTGCCATCGGGCGATATGTCATAGGTGCGAGCGCGTGGATTCAGTGGCGCGTGGAAGTTTCCCCTGACGACCACCTCGGTGTTGCCGGGAACGAAGCCCGACTCTGTTTGAACGCGAACCGCCGTGAGCCCCCACCGCGGAGATAGAACAACTCTCGTCCATCGGGCGCCCACAGAGGTCGCGAGCCACCGTCTCTCGTGATCTGCCAGTGGCCTTCATCGACGTTCGGGAACGGCCGCACGTAGATCTCGATCTCGTATTGGCTCGAGTCGTTCGACTCGTAGGCCAGCCACCGGCCATTTGGCGAGAGCGCCGCGGTCCGTTCATCGAACTCGGTGGCCAGAAGCGGCTCCGAAGACCCTTCGAGGGTAAGCACACCCAGGTCCGCCCCTTGCTCGCCCAGCTCGAGAAACACCAATTGGCCGCCCGCCGGAGTGAAGGCATATGCGAAATGGTCGCTCTCACTTTTAGTGAGGCGCTCGACCGAGCCCGTGCCGTCGGCCGCTTTCCAATATAGGTTCTGTGACCCGTCACGGTCGGACGAGAACACCAGCCGCTGCCCGTCAAGCGTCCAAACCGGGTAGCTATCCCTACCGGGCGCAAACGTGAGTCGGGTCAGTGTCTCGCGGGCGAGGTCCCAAATCCAGATGTCCTCTTCCTGGTCCCGCAATGCGAGGGCAATCCGGCTCCCATCAGGTGAGATGCGCGGGTGGCTGAACGCGCGGGGCTCGACTTTCAACACCTCTTCTCTTCCTTCTCGATCCACCCAGACGAGCGTGCGCTTCGTGGTTTGACCGCTAACGTAGACCAGGGACCCCGTATCGGACACGCTGAACTGTGAGGCACCCGACGGAGAAGCCGAGTCGATCCCCTCGACCATAGGCACTGGACCGCCCGTCACCTCGAGTCTTTCCGCGTCAAACGGCACGGCGAGGAGCGTTCCATCCAAGACGTAGACCAAATGCCCGGTGGGTAGGTGCCGGGCATCTCTCCCGTCTTCGATCAAGACCTTTCTCTCACCCGTCTCGAGCGAATGCACGACGATTTGAGCATCGTTCCAGTTGGGGCCGTCCCCGAGGGTCAAGAGTACCGCTTTGTCGCCCGGCAAAATTTGCGGGCCATGACCACGAACCGGCAAGTCCAGAGGAACGAGAACCTCAGGCGTGCCACCGGCGGCGGAAACGCGCAGGATACCGACCCCATGTTGCCCGAAAAGAATAGCATCGTCAGCCCCCCAGCTCGCGCCCAATGGACGCAGCGCCTCGCACAGGCGAACGGGCGCCCCGCCCTCGATGAGAACCTTTCTGAGCTCGCCGTCCACCCAGAATCCTACCCACTCCCCGTCCGGAGAGAAGAACGGATTTCGTGCACCGCCTTCGGTGCCGCGAACGGGAACGGCCTCTGTTTGCTCCAAGGCACGCAGGTAGATTTGTTGATTGGCACTGTAGACGAGGCGCGTACCGTCCGAGGAAAGGGCCACGACGTGACGTCCTGAACCTGTCAGAGAAACTCCGGACGGCAACGGGAGAGAGAACCGTGCGACGGGTTGCGGAGCGGGCTCGGACTTCGACATCCTCCAAACGGCGAAGCCCGTGATGACACTGAGCGCCAACGCAGCAGCGGCGACCAAGCCGACCGGCCGAGACACAGTTCTAGCCTGCGAAGCGCCGCTCTCGAAGGCACCTTCCATCGCGAGACGCACGTCGCCGATATCGCGCAACCTGTGTTTCGGATCCTTGTCGAGGCAACGCTTCAAGAACACGAGAAGCAATGGCGGCAGGTCGGTGGGAAGCGTCTCCCACTGCGGCTCGGACTTCATGACCTCGGCAAGTGTGAGGGAGACATCTTCGGCTTCGAACACCTTGCGCCCCGTTAGCGCTTCGTACAAGCAGCACGCGAACGCCCACACGTCGGTACGCTTGTCGAGCTTCTTGCCGCGCGCCTGCTCGGGGCTCATATAGGCCGCGGTTCCCATGATGACGCCAAGAGCCGTGCCTCGGGTAAGGGTCGGTGATTGGGACATCTCCGCAGAAACGTCATCTTCTTGCGCGAACGCTTTCGCGAGCCCGAAGTCCAGAATCTTCGGTTTCCCATCCGGCGAGATCTTGACGTTCGCCGGCTTCAGATCTCGATGGATGATGCCTTTCTCGTGCGCCGCTTCGAGGCCATCGGCAATCTCAATGAACAACGGAATGGCCTCGTCGAGCGGAATCGGACCGCGGGCAATACGCTCCGCGAGCGTCTCTCCCTCGACGAGCTCCATCACGAGGAACGGCTGGCCGTCGGACTCTTCGAGGCCGTGGAGCGTGGCGATGTTCGTGTGATTCAACTGCGCCAGGAGCCTGGCCTCGCGCTCGAATCGAGCCAGCCGCTCCTTGTCCCGCGAAAACGCCTCGTGAAGCACTTTGATGGCAACGTCCCGACCGAGCTTCGTATCGCGAGCGCGGTAGACCTCACCCATGCCGCCCACACCGAGCGGGGCGAGAATCTCGTAGTGACCCAGGCGAGTGCCGGATTCGAGCGCCATCGACCGTCAGTTATAGCAGATCACCCGCCCGGCGCGACGGCGAAGGGCTGTGCAGCTCCCTCGCTGCATTCCGGCCAGCTTGACTAAGGCGTGTACCAGATCGGTGATGTGTAGGCGCGCTCCTGGTGGCTCAGCGGTATCTCCGCCGGCATTTTGAAGCCGAAGAACTTCGCGTCGTAAGCCTGCCAGGTAGGAGTCGGGATCTCCAGGACACGAACGTAGTAAACAGCGCTGTGATCGGGATTGAAGTCCGGATCGGTCCACACGGCGCGCAATTCGGCATCACCAATGTTGTTGAGGTAGCTCGCATCAGCTTCGTCGACAGTGTTGCCGACGAGCGTGGGGGCGCGGCCGTCCGGACCGATCGTGCGGCCGTCGGAGACAGCGACGTCGTAGACCCGCTCGTGCCGGTCGCCGCCCTCGTCGACCCACCCCTTGACGATCTGGACGCGGTCGAGATTGCCGGACCACGGGTCCTTGGCGGCCCCCACCATGAAGACCGGGGCTCGCACGCCGTTCGGCGCTTCAGCCAGGTCACCCCCCATGGGAACACCCTTTCGGTAGCCGATCGCCACCGCGTCGGGCCGGAAAACGTCATTCTCGCCGTAATCCCACCCGCCGAAGAAACGCACCGTGATACGTGTACCGGTCGTGGCGTAGGTCTCTTTCTTTTGCATCGCCTCGAATAGCGCCTCGCGGGTGTTCTCGCGGGCCCACACCCCTGCGAGCCCAGAGGCCAGCGTCTCGTACGAATAGGTCGTTAGCGCCTCGTCGCCGGCGACGGACGCGATCACCACGTGCTCCCAGCGATCGGGAGACGGCTCCATGGTCGGGGTCTTGCTCCAGTTGTTCTCGTCCCGGGTGGTGGCCAGTGAGGTGTGCGCGTCCGTGCTCCCGATCATGCCGAACTTGTAGGGGTTGACACCGAGCGTCGCCTCTTGTTGGAGACCCAGCTGCAAAGCGGTGCGCGCGTATTCATACTGGAGCATCCAGTCCTCTTTCGGCTTGAGGCCAGCAATGTCGCCCTTGTCCCAAGTGCCGTAGTCGGCGAACTCGTCGTTGGGCGACAGGAAGGGATGCGCCTCGCCGTCACCCTTCATCTGCGTGACCTCGTATAGCGGTTCCCATCGGCGGCGCGTCTCGGCGTAGGCTCGGTCGATCGGTTGGCCGTTCAGCCGCTCGAGCGGGAACATCTGCCCATTGGAAACATTGCCGTTATGGGCGATGGCGAGAACGCTTCCGCCGGTCGTCTCCTCATAAGCTGCAAGGTATTCCCACAGTTTCTCCGGATCCGCCGAGTCTGCAGCGCTGAAGGGCAGGACTTTCCCCGCCTTGTCGCCGCCGTCCTTGAAGATGACGACCCGATGCAGATTTCCCGGGTTGTCCATCGTCACAATCGAAGTCCATTCGAACCCGATGAAGGCAGTGAACCGTCCGGGCTCGTTGAACTGCTCAGCGAAAGCGATCTCGCGCTCCCAAACCGTGCGTGTCATCCTTGGATTGTTAATCGGACTCGACGCCTTTGGTAACCGCATCCGTGATCCACTGCTGGAACGCGCCGCGGCCGTTGCCGGCCTTCACCATGTCGTGGACCATTCGGCCCCATTCGTTTTTGAGGAGCTCGGAGTTGGACTCTGCGATCATCGGAGCGAGCCCCAGGTTCTCGGCGTGGTCTGACACCACGAGAAAGTCCAGGGGACGGATCAGACGAGCTCGTTGTCCCGCGGCCGACAGGACTTCCTCGCCCCTGGCGAAACGGTACGCCTGTTCGGGGCCGAGGGTGTTTCCGAGCATGCCGGAATCGGTGGAATAGGAGGTGTGCAGGTGCGTGTCGCCCCAGTAGACACCTTCGGCCAGGTTGGCGTCGCTGGCGGTCCTCTCGACGTAGGGCGAGTAGTTCTTCGGTCGCTCGAGTACTTCGCCGGGATTGACGTCCTGTGCGGCCGCGTGGACCGCGGTCCAAAGCGCAGCTGCAATGATGACTCCGATGCTCGAGATTCTAGCCATAGCTCACTCCCTTAGTCCTCTTAGTTATTTCATTCGCGCCAGACCATCTCGGTCGTCGACGAACGAGTCAGCCGGCGCAGCCCTATGAACACCGAGTTGTCACGGCTAACATACAGAAAAGCCCAGCCACTGCCCGAGGTTTTTGACCGATCGCTCCTCTTCGGTCACACGGAATCGAGCGTGGCGGACCAAGTTATAGCAGATCACACGCCATACGGCACGCCGAAGGGCTCTCCAACTTGGTCTGGACCAAGTACGTGACCCACACTCAAGCCTTTGACGAAGGGGTCGTGACGGAGTTGGTAGCGCACGCCGTCGAACCCTACTTCCCTCAAAGCAGCGGCCCATGCCTGCGGTAATGCGTAAGGCACGACCGTGTGGATCTCCGCAGTCACGCCGAGTGCGCTCGCGCGCCGATCCGTCAGGTTGGCGAGACGATAGGGGCGCGGAACGGAAAGGCGTCTCAGTCGACGGTTGTCCGCAAATGTCTCGGACACGGCCCCGCCGCTCATTTCCGGTCCAATGAGCTCGAGCATCGCGCCTGCTGGTTCCATAGCCAGGTAGCACGTCCCCTGCGGAGGACGAAGATCGAATCGTCCCTCCATCGCGCTCGAGAACCGCCATGGGTCGCGTCCTCGACGCACAATGCACCAAAGGATTCGGTCAGGCGCGAGGGTCCACTCAGGAAAACGTTCGAGTCGAGAAGTCTCCTTGGGCGGCTTCCTCACGGGGCGTAGCGTGTCGCCTGAGCCCGGGCAAGCTCAACAACGTGCTCGCACGCTCCGCTTGATGCTAGAGCTTCGATGACGGAACGACCACTGAGCGAGCGCTGCGATGCCACGAGCCAGCCGGCCACCGTCCACTCGTCAACGGCCCTTGGGTCGAAACATTGAAGCACCGCGGCTAGGCCTGGAAGCACCTCGTTATGCGCATCGAATTGAAAGATCGGGTAGACGTAGCTGCCGTCCACTGTACGCAGCGCGAGTAGCGTCTGTCGTGCGCGACGTGCAGCAATTGCCTGGCGAGAGATACTTCCCAGCAGCTGAGCAACCTTTGAGGTGGAATAGAAGGGGCCGAGAATTTCGTCCCAATCGGACGGAGCCGGGACGGTGGCCAACATACGTTTTGCAATCTCCTGGGCTGTACCCAAGTCCTCGAGGGAGCGGGCCTTTCTCGGCGTAGTTCTCTGCTAGGCTCGCAAGGGCGCGACGTACATGCTTCGCCACACTCTCGAGAAATGGCTGCCCTTCGATAACTGGATTCCCCATCTCGCATGTTATCAACAAGATACGTCGATTTCGGCTGATTGTAAATTGTATTGACGACTAGCGCGACACGAGGGATAGCTTCCCGCGAGGAGCTGCGGAACGCTGAAAACGCCTGCCTAGCCTAAGGCCAGCGGGAAAGCTGAACTTTGACTTCCAAGATGCGGTTGTTGCGCCGGATTTTCGCGTTGATGGTCTCTCCCGGCCTTTTTTGCCGGAGAAGTGCAGTAGCCCGCCTGCCCGTCGACACGACGCGACCGTCGAGCTCGAGCAACACATCGCCCGCCTGCAGCCCGGCGCGCGCGGCCGGCCCGCCATCCTGCACGTATGAGAAGCGCACGCCCTCGCCGGTGAAGTTGTTGTCGACGCCGACACCGAAATAGGCGGCCTCGCCCGCCGCCCGTCGGCGGGAAACGATGTCGCCGCCCCGCGACACACTGAGGACGGGTCGCTCTTCGGTTCGCAGCAGAAAGTCGGAGACGTTGTAGCTGAACCTCAGAACGCGCTCCACTCCCTCGTAATTAACGAATTGGGGATCGTCGGTGGGTTTGTGGTAGTCGCCGTGAAGTCCGGTAAACAGGAATAGTGCCGGAACACCGGCGCGGATGAACGACGCGTGGTCGCTCGCGCCTGCGGCCGAGAAGCGGCCCGAATAGGTCAACCCTTCGTTCTCGGTCAGCTCTTCCACCGCGTCTACGAGGCTCGGCGCAAGCTCGACGCCTCCTATGAAGATGCGGTTGTGGCGGAGGCGGCCAATCATGTCGAGGTTCACCATCGCTATGGTGTCCTCGAGACGGCGCGTCGGGTTCTCCGTGTAGTGATAGGAGCCGCGAAGGCCGAGCTCTTCACCCGCGAACGCCGCGAAGAGTATGCCGCGCGGACGATGCTCCATCTCGGAAAAGATGCGGGCGAGCTCGATCATGCCGGCGACGCCGGACGCGTTGTCGTCGGCGCCGTTGTGGATCTGGCCCGTCGCCGTACGCTCACGGCTCCCCTTTTGGCCAAGCCCAAGATGATCGTAATGTGCTCCGATGACGATGTGCTCGCGCGTTCTTCCGTCGGTGGGCGGCAAATAGCCGAGCACGTTCGAAACTTCCACAATTGTGCGCCGGACGTCGATCGAGAGCTCGATCGAGACACCTTCGAGCTCGACGGATCTCGGTGCCATTCGCTCATCGATACGTTGCTGGAGGTCGCGCAAGTTCAAGCCTTGCGCCCCGAGGATCTCCTCGGCATGCACGCGGCCGAGATGCATGACGGGCACCGGAAGTCCCTCGGCGCCGACATTTGCTCCAAATGGCACGAGGGGATCCTCACGATGATGCAGCGGCCCGTTCACGATCATGATGGCTGCGGCGCCGTGGCTGATCGCGTTCTCGGCCTTGCGAACGAAAGTGGCGTGCCACCCGTTCTTGTCGAAAGGTCCTCGCTCGAGCGCTTGCCCCGGAACGTAGCGGAGCACCATCACGATCTTTCCCTCGACGTCGATCCCACTGTAATCGTCGTAGTCGTGCTCGGGCGCGGTCACACCATAACCGACAAACACGACGGAGGCCGAGACTTCGCCCGCGGAGCTGAACGTCATAGGGACGAAGTCGGACGGATATTCGAGGGGTCGCTCACGCTCAGCGTAATGGAGCGCGACTTCTGTGCGGCGCCCGATCTCTTTGTCGAGCTCGATACGGAACGTCTGGTAGAAGCCGTCCTGCTCGCCCGCGGGGTCGAGCCCGATCTCTTCGAATTGCTTCGCGAGATAGGCCGCCGCCAAGCGAAGGCCTTCGTCGCCATTTCCCCGACCGGCGAGCTCGTCCGAGGCGAGATATTCGATGTGCTCGGCGAGAACCTTGCGCTCGATCTTGGGTTGTTCGACCGCGTGCACCGGGGCGGCAATGGACGTTGACATACCCACTGCCATGGCGCCGAGAGCAGACACTTCGAGAGCTCGTCTTGCGACGGTTGTCATATTTAGAATGAACCTACAGCCGAGAATCTCGTCGAGGGCAGTGAACGGTGGACAGTGAACGAAGACGCTCGGTGATTTCTAGATGTGAACTCCGACTCCCAACGACCAGTATAGGCCGCGACCGCCACACATCCAAGAGCGATTCACGTCAATCCGTGCCCGCCCGGAAAGAGCGGAAGCGGCCTTGGCTCGAGCTCCTCCAGAACTTTCCATCCCCAGCTACGGCGCGTCTCGTCGGGTAAACGCTGGTAGCGCTCGTAATAGCGCCGCAAGAACGCCGCCGTGGCGGCATTGACGTAGCCGCCGCCGCGGATGGGTCCGAACTCCGCGTCGTAGCGCGCGGCAATATCACCGAAAAGGGCGTCCCTCCGCACTTTGGCGATGATGGACGCGGCGGCGACGGCGACGTGGTGCTGCTCGCCAAAATTGAAAGCCCGTAGATGGGCGTAGCGCTGTCGCAGGCGCCCGAAGACTTTCTCGCCATCGGCGATGATCCGCTTGACGGCGACAGTTCGGTCGATGATGTTCGTGGCGGCGATGCGCTCGAGCTCATTGAGTAGTCCCTGATCGCAGTAGCGGTCGACCTCTTCGTGGTCGCATGTCACCACTTGCACGTCCTCCGCGAGGCGCCGGATGTGCTCCGCGAGCTTGCCGCGCCGCTCGCGCGCTTCCTCCCCCGCCCCGAACTCCTTCGAGTCCATGGCCCCGCGCCGGGTCAGCGCCGACGCGGCTTGAGGTTTCAGGACAACGCCCGCCACCACCATAGGACCGAGAACCGGTCCGCGCCCCGCCTCGTCGATGCCCAGAATCACAGCCCTATGCTTTCTCATCCTAGGTGCCGGTTGCAACGATAAACGCAACCAGCTAAAAGTATGAGTCGGCTCACAGCGGTTCCAACGAGAGTCGAAGGAGACTCTCAGCATATGAGTGCAACGGAGAAAAAAGGAGAAGGCGTTTACAACGTCGTCGCCATTGGCGGCGGTACGGCAGGTCTCGTCACGTCGGCGGGGACAGCAGGGCTCGGTGGACGCGCCGCGCTCATCGAGGCCAAGAAGATGGGAGGCGATTGCCTGAACTACGGATGCGTCCCGTCCAAAGCGCTTATCTCCTCCACAAAGCTCATCGAGCGCATCCGCCACGCCAAGAAAATGGGTCTCGCTGAAATGGAGCCCTCCTTCCGGTTCGAAGACGTCTTTGCCCGCATGCGCGAGCGCCGCGCAAAGATTGAGCCACATGACTCCGTCGAGCGGTTCGAAAGCCTGGGGGTCGACGTCTTTGAGGCGCGTGCAAAGTTCATCTCACCTCATGAAGTGGAGCTCGATGACGGCACGCGGCTGAAAGCCCGCCATTTCGTCATCGCGACCGGGACCACCGCTCTAGTGCTCCCCATCCCGGGGCTCGACACCGTGCCCTATTACACGAATGAGACGATCTTCGACGAGATGCCCGCGGCCCCTTCCTCGATGATCATTCTCGGTGGAGGGCCGATTGGCTGCGAGTTCGCCCAAGTCATGAGTCGGCTCGGCGTTCGCGTCAAGCTCGTGGAGCTTCTCCCCCGGCTTCTTCCTCGAGACGACGCCGATGCGAGCGAGCTCATAACAAAACGCTTCGCCGACGAAGGCATCGAGGTCTTGACGGGCACGAAAGCCACGCGATTCGAGCACAAAGACAGCGTCACCATCGCGACCGTGGAGAACGAGAGCGGCGAGCACGAGCTCCACGCCGAAGCCTTGCTCGTCGCCACGGGCCGGAAGGCCAATGTCGACAACCTCGGTCTCGAGCAAGCGGGCGTCGCCTACGATCGCCGCGGCATCACCGTCGACGAGACGCTCACAACGACGCAGTCTCACATCTTCGCCTGTGGGGACGTCGCTGGGCCCTACCAGTTCACGCACACGGCGGACTACCAGGCGCGGGTCGTCGTACGGAACATTCTCATCCCCTGGATCAAGTCGAAAGCCGACTACACCTGGGTGCCTTGGGTGACCTATACCGACCCTGAAGTCGCGCAATGCGGCCTAACGGAGGACGAAGCCAAGAAGCAAAACGTCGCCTACGACGTTTTCCGCTCCGACTGGGAAGACTTGGACCGCGCCATCACTGACAGCGAAACGACGGGCTTCACCAAAGTGCTCACCAAGAAAGGCACGGACCAAATTCTCGGAGCCACTGTCGTCGGCGTTCATGGCGGCGAAGTCATGCACGAGCTCCTCGTCGCCGCTAAACACGGCATTGGCCTCTCGAAGCTTTCTGGAACGATCCACGCCTATCCGACCTTGTCGGCTTCCGTGCAGCGTGTCGCCGACGCGTATAAGAAGACGACGCTCACGCCGACGGTCGCGAACATCTTCAAATGGCTCTACAAGCGGAGGCGGGCCTGATGGCGGCAAAGAAATATCTCGAGATCGCAGGCGTCGTGTTGGCGATCGCCGCTTTCGTTCTCGCCGTGCAAAAGCTTCCGATCGAGAGCTGGCTCGAATCGCTCAAAGCCAGTGTCGCGGATCTAGGCTTTGTCGGCATGGTCATCTTCGCGCTCGTCTATGCGGCAGCGACCGTGCTCATGATCCCGGGCTCGCTTCTTACGCTCGCCGGCGGCGCGGTGTTCGGACTCGTTCCAGGTTTCTTTACGGTATGGAATGGCGCGACCCTCGGCGCCGCGCTCGCCTTCCTCGTCTCGCGCTTTCTTGCACGCAAACGCGTCGAGGCGTGGATTCAAGGGAAGCCGTCGTTCAGCGTCATCGACAAAGCGGTAGCCAAAGAAGGGTGGAAGATCGTCTTTCTCACTCGGCTATCGCCGGTCTTCCCGTTCAACTTTCAAAACTACGCTTACGGTCTGACGAGCGTTTCCTTCTGGCACTATGTGCTCGCGTCGTGGACAGGCATGATCCCCGGCTCGTTTCTCTACGTTTATTTCGGAACCCTCGGGCGCAGCGGGCTCGAAGCCGCGTCGGGTGCGGCCAGCGAGCAGACGCTGCGGCTCGTTCTGCAAGTCGTCGGCCTTCTCGCGACTCTCGCGGTGACGGTGCTCATTACGCGCACGGCGAAAAGAGCGCTGAACGAGGCTGGGGTCTAGACGGCCGACCCACCCGCGAATCCCTTCCGTCTGCTACCATTTGGCCGACTCGCCCGAGGAGGTGTGCCTGTGGAGATCACGTCGGTCAAATTCATGCTGATGGTCCAGGACATGGCGCGCGCGATTCGCTTTTATCACGATGTCATCGGACTCGAAGTGCAGTTCGAATCGCCCGAGTGGACCGAGCTCGCCTACGGAGACGCTATCGTCGCCCTTCACGGAGGCGGCAAAGGAGAGTTTAGCACCACCCGATTGAGTTTCCAAGTAAAAGACATTCGTGCCGCCTGCCGCGAGATTACAGCCGGAGGCGGGAAAATCGCCTCACCGCCGATGGAGCGTCCGGGCGAGCTGATCATCTCGCCGAGATCGTCGACACCGAAGGCAATCAGTTCTCGCTCACCGAGTACCTCCCCACGAGTCCTGAGGCGTGATGATAGCTTTGCGCACGTACATTCGGCCGCCGCACCTCGTTCTCGCGGCCGCGCTCTCCTTTCCCGCGTGCCAGGACGTGCACGCGCCCGCGGAAGCGCCCCAGCCGACCGATAACGAGCTCGTCCAAAACCGGGGTGAAGGCAAAGATCAGTGGTGGGACAATCTCCCCCGTGCGGCGTGGAGCGCTTTCACCAAGGTCGAGCAGAGTCAGGACTGGTACGAGGTCTACGAGCTCCAACCAGGGCTTTTTGCTATCTATGAGCCGGGCCAATTCGAGGAAGTGATCTCCTACCTCTTCGTCGGCGCCGAAAAAGCGCTGCTCTTCGACACCGGCCTCGGTATCGGTAACATGCGCCAAGTCGTTGCCGAGCTCACCGAGCTCGAGCCCATCGTCGTGAACTCTCACACCCACTACGACCACGTCGGCGGCAACTACCATTTCTCGAAGGTCCACGGCACCGAGACCGCGTATACCGCGCTCAACGCCAAAGGCCGCGCGCACGAAGCAGTCGCTGAGTTCGTCGGCGAAGGGTGGATTTGGAAGCCTATGCCGGCCGGGTTCTCGAAAGAGAGCTACCGCTCCGAAGCGTTCGAGGTCGTCGAAACGATCCGCGACGGCCATGTCTTCGATCTTGGCGGCCGAAGTCTCGAAGTCCTATTGACTCCTGGCCACGCACCCGACGCGCTGTGTTTGCTCGATCGCGAGAACCGGCTTCTTCTTACCGGCGATACGTTCTACCCGGCGACACTCTACGCCCATCTCGACGGGTCGGACTTCGAGGCTTATCGCGCGACAGCCGGGCGACTCGCGGCTCTCACTGAAAGAGGCACCGACGTCGTGGACACGTTGCTTCCCGCGCATAACGAGCCGTGGGTTTCGAGCGACTACTTAGAGAAGATGCGAGACGCCTTCGAGTCCATCCTCCGCGACGAGACGCCGTTCGTGCTCACGGACGGCAATCGCGAATACGAGTTCGAAGGTTTCACGATCTTGACCCGCGATTCGCTACCGAGCCAGTAGTCACACCTCGGGCGGTCTCGACGGCGGACGCGGCACGGCGCTCAGCCAGCGCTTTGTGCGAGGCGTTTCTCTTCCAGGCCTTTCCCATCCCTTCTTACCGCCGGGGATCAGGCGAAAACGTGGCGGGGATGCGCGCGGCGCGCACGCGTCACAGAAATCCTGCCACTTGTCGGTGGGGCTCGAGCAGAATCGACAAGAACCGAACATGAGCATAAACTCCAAGTTGATGATTACAAAGGGTCCAAGAAGTGTCCGGCGGGGGGCGAATAGCCTTGAGAACCGGCTGAGACTAACTCGAAACGTGTCTGGGGTTCAAGCGGCCCGGGGAGAGCGCCTTCACAACCGCGGTGAGCGTCTCCCCGCAATCGGCTTGGACCTTCACGTTTATCTCATCATCCGCCCGCGTTTTTCCGAGGTTCACGATCGCGACCGGAATCTGGTTTTGCGCCGCGCGCCTCACGAACCGATAGCCCGACCAAACCATCAGCGAAGACCCGACAACCAGCAACGCGTCGGCCTCATCGACGCGGGACATCGCTTCGGCCACGCGACCGCGAGGTACGGATTCCCCGAAGAAGACGACGTCGGGCTTCAAGACCCCGCCGCAATGGGCGCAATCGAGCGTGCGAAAACGCTCGAGCGAAAGCGCGTCGTCCTCGACATCGGCGTCTCCGTCGGGCGCGTAGACGGCCGCATGCGCTCGAAAGGTGGGGTTCGCTTCGAAAAGCCGCTCCTGAAACTCGACCCGCGGGCTCGCCTCCCCACAATCGACGCAACGAACGAAGTCGATCCGCCCGTGAAGATCGTTGACGTTGCGGCTTCCCGCTTTCTGGTGGAGGCGATCCACGTTCTGCGTGATGAGATAGCAAAGCGCCCCGTGCTCTTCGAGATGCGCGAGAGCTCGATGAGCGGCGTTCGGTAGAGCTTTCTCGACCAGGCCCCACCCCACCATGCTGCGCGCCCAATAGCGCCGCCGGGCCTTCTCGCTTCCGAGAAAAGTTTGGTAGCCCATCGGCGGATCCCGTTTCCATTCGCCATCCCTGTCGCGATAATCGGGGATCCCGGACGCGGTGCTGCAGCCTGCACCGGTAAGCGCCACGAGCCTCTCGGCACGCGCGATGAGGTCGGTCAACACGTGGAGGTCCTCGCCGACACGGGCTAAACTAGAGCTCGACATTATGCTGCGACGCCTCACTTTGCTCGTTTCCATTCTTCTCGCAAGCTCCTCCGGTGCGCAGTCTCAAAGCGAGGCTCGAGACATCTACGCCGATCTCAAATTTACGAACGCGCTGAGAGTCGCGCTTCCCGAGCTCACAGCGGCAAGTCCAGATGTGCGCGCCGACGCAGCAGAGGTATATCGCATACTGTTCGATGATATCTCGTTTGCATCGGTTTTTCGGATCGTGGACCCGGAGCGCTACGAGCTCGTGAAAACGCTCTCCGCCGGCTTCGACTATCACGGCTGGGAATCTATTGGCAGCGACATCGTGGTCATCGGAACCGTGTCGCGGGAGAACCAAGCGCTTCGCGCCGCCATCCACGTTCACGCGGTGGAGGACGAGAAGACCGCGTTCTCGACCGTTTACACGGAGTATCGAGGCTCGACGCGCAACCTTGCGCACAACTTGGCCAACCGCATTTTGGCGCAGTTCGGTCTCGTCGGGATCGCGACAACCGACATCGTCTTCGCGAGTAATCGCGACTCCACGACCGGCAGCAAGAACCTGTGGATGATGGACTACGACGGGTTCGGCCAACGCGCGATCACACGCAACCGCTACCTCGATTTTCAGCCCCGCTTCAGTCCGGACGGGGCGAAGCTCAGCTTCTTGTCCTACCCGAAGAAGAACGCGCCTCCCGTGCTCGCGATCCACGGCGAAGGACCGCTCCTCGAAGGTCCCGGCATGGTGTTCTCGGCCTCGTGGTCCCCCGACGGAAAACGCATCGCCTTTTCGTCGACGCGCGACGAAGCTGGAAACGCCGAGATCTACGTCATGAATCGAGACGGGACCTCTATTCGTCGATTGACCCATCATCCGGGCATCGATGTCTCGCCGAGCTGGTCACCCACGGGAAGAGAGCTCATCTTCACGTCCGAAAGGACGGGGTCTCCGCAGATCTTTGTGATGGACGCCGAAGGCTTGAATCTGCACCGGCTCTCGCGCGGGGGGTCGTATAACGCAGAACCGTTTTGGTCCCCCTCAAAGATTCATCAAGAGATCGCCTATGCCTCGCGCGTCGAGGGACGCCGGTTCGACATCGTCGTCTACGACGTCACCAACCGACAATTGCGCCAACTGACGTCTCAGTCGGGGATGAACGAGAGCGCGAGCTGGTCTCCCGACGGCCGTCATCTCGTGTTCACATCCACGCGCAGCGGTGAGCCGCAGATCTTCATCATGAATCGAGATGGAGGCCATCAGCGGCAGCTCACCTTCGAAGGCGCGAGCACCACCCCGAGCTGGTCTCCGCTAAAGCGCAAATAGCCTCTAACTTTAGTCGCTCTACGGTTCGGCGAGCGCAACGATCTCGAACGTCAACCTGAGCTTTTCTTTTGTTTTGACGGAGCCACCGAGCGCCGAGATTTGCGGCACGCCCCAACGCTTCGAGTCGAGCTCGAGCTCGCCGCTCACCGTCATCCTCTCGCCGGAAAGCTCGACTGTTACGGGAACCTCGAGTGGTTGGCTTTCGCCTCGTAGATGGAGCGTGCCTTCGAGCTCGAGCCGCAAGGCTCCACCACGTGTGTCACGGACGCGGACCCTGGTGGACGTGAAGGCGATCGCGGCGTGCTCCGAGAGAGCGAGAGCCTTCGTCTCCATGTCGCCTTGGACCTTGGCGCGATCGTCCTCGTCCAGCTCTTCGTCAGCGACGCTCAACGATGCTGGATCGACCTCGAGCGTGAAACGGGAGCTCTCGGGGTCTTCGCTATTCCACTCCACCGTCCCGGTGAAAGCCCCGACGCGGATCCGGTGATCGTGGCCGAGCACCTTGAACAGTCCCGCGCGCCCAACCTGCACTTCGAGCTCGCTTTCGTCCGCAGCGACGCGAAAGGTTCTCGTCGCTTGTGGAACAACGACAAAAAACCCCGCCAAGAGCCATGAAATCCACATTCGAAACCTCCTCTGGCGTCGGTTGCCCGATATAGAGATAATCTCAATCTAGCGCGGCGCCACTGGCCGCGCTGTTAACTAATACGCAATCCCATGAGCCGATTTTCGAGCTACCTCCGCGTCGGATTTATGCTGTTGATCCTCAACAGCGGATATCTGCTCTCGTCGAACGCGCCGTCCATATTCTACGCGGCGAACGTGCTCTTTCACGTCGCTCTCTCCCTCGGCCTCACGGGGCTCGCCATCTACGGCTACCGGCGTCTTCCTAAACACACCTTGATCAACATCGTCCTCGGCGCGAGCGCACTCACGGGCCTGGCGCTCGTGGTCCCTCGGAGCCGGCACGGCGACACGCCCCATTCTTCTCGCGCACATCGCTGTCGCCTCGCTCGCAGCCGCAGCCGTCGTCGTCGCGCTCTCGAGCAAGCTCGCCCTCGTGGCTCTCGGACTCGCCGCGCTCCTGCCTCTCGCGACGACCGTGCGAAACGGCCTGGCGCCTCCGCCCGCAGTCAACGCAGAGCTTGCGCCGATCTCGATGGAGTCGGAAGCCATGGGCGGGGCGAGCGGGCCGTTTTTTCCGTCTTCAGCCGAGACGCTCGACGGCGCGACCATTCCGTCCAAGTTCTTCATGGGAAGTGAGGAATGCGGGCGCTGCCACACCGACATCTACGATCATTGGGAAAGCTCCGCCCACCGCAAAGCTTCGTTCAACAACCAATGGTACCGAAAGTCCATCGAGTACATGCAAAAAGCTGTCGGGACGGAGCCGTCCAAGTGGTGCGGCGGCTGCCACGATCACGCTCTTCTGTTCTCCGGAATGATGGACACCCCCATCGAGGAAATCATCGACCGGCCCGAGGCGCATGCCGGCCTTTCGTGCACGTCGTGCCACTCCATCGTGCGTGTGAAGAACACGATGGGCAATGCGGGCTTCGTCATCGAATATCCCGCTCTTCACGATCTCGCGACGAGCGAGAACCGCGTCGTGCGAGCGCTCCACGACCTACTTTTGCATCTCGACCCCGAGCCTCATCGGGAAACGTTTCTGAAGCCGCTTCACACAGGCGACAGCTCGGCCTTTTGCTCGACCTGTCACAAAGTGCACCTGGACGCGCCGGTCAACCACTATCGCTGGCTGCGCGGCTTCAACAGCTATGATAACTGGCAAGCGAGTGGCGTCTCCGGGGAAGGCGCGCGATCGTTCTACTACCCCGACACGCCAAAGACCTGCACCGATTGCCACATGCCGTTCGTGCCCGGCTACGACCCGGCCGCGCCCGCGGGTCTCCTGCGCTCGCATCGCTTCGCCGCGGCCAACACGGCGATTCCGACGGCCTATGGGGACGACACGCAGCTCCAAGCCGTCCGAGACTTTCTTCGTGCAGGGCAAGTGACCGTCGACCTTTTCGCGCTCGTGCGCTCAGAAGATCCCCCCGAGGCCGGACAAGAGCTCGGCTCTCGAGGCCAGCCGCGCCAGCTCGCGAGCACCTTCGCCGTCGGTGAAGAAGCCGCGATGGCCATCCCGGGCCGAATGGCGCCGCTGGGCGTCGTCGAAGAAGTGATCGCCCCTCTCGATAGGACTCAACCGTCGGTAATGCCGAGCGAGTCGGTGCGCATCGACGCCGTCGTGCGCACGCGCAACGTCGGGCATTTCTTCCCCGGCGGCACCGTGGACGCGTTCGACGTATGGGTCGAGCTGAAGGCTGTCGATGACGAAGGCCGCACCATCTTCTGGAGCGGCTATACCGATGACGACGGAAAAGGGCCGGTCGAGCCCGGCGCCCATTTCTATCGATCGCTCTTGCTCGACGCCAAAGGCCAACCCATCAACAAACGGAACGCGTGGGCGGCGCGCTCGGTCCTCTACGTCCAGCTCATCGCGCCAGGCTCGGCCAACACTGTCCGCTTTCGACTCCACGTCCCCGAAGAAGTGGGCTCCGAGATCCGGCTCGAAGCGAAACTGAACTATCGCAAGTTCGCGTGGTGGAACACGCAGTGGGCCTATGCCGGCAGGCGTGAAGCAGGTGTTACGCTCGCACCCGACTACGACACTGCGAAGTGGAGCTTCACGGGCCCGCTCGACGACGTGTCCGGCCCCCTCAAAGCGATCCCGGACGTGCCTATCGTCACGATGGTGAGTGCGATGGTCATACTCCCGGTGTCGACGAGCCGCGCTTCGGTGCCTGTCCCTAGTGACCCTGTTCGTGATGATTCATTGCGCTTCAATGATTACGGGATTGGCCTGCTGCTTCAGGGCGATCTGAAAGCCGCCGAGAAAGCTTTCATCACCGTGACAGAGCTCGACCCCGATTACGCCGACGGATGGGTCAATGTCGCGCGCAAGCGATGCTCGACGAAGCTTTGGCGCGTGCACCCGACCTGGCCAAAGCTCACTACTTCTATGGATTGACGCTGAAGACCCAAGGCCTCTACGACGAAGCGCTCACGCATTTCCGCCGCGCCGCGCAATCTTATCCGCGGGACCGCGTCGTGCGGAACCAAATCGGGCGTCTCCATTTCTTGAAACGCGAGTTCGAACGAGCGGTCGAAGAGCTCCAGCAGACGCTTCGGGTCGACCCCGAAAACCTCGAAGCGCATTACAACCTCATGCTTTCGTATCAAGGGATCGGGGATACGAAAAAAGCCGAGCTGCATCGAGAGCTCTATCTCCGGTTCAAAGCCGACGAAGCGGCGCAGTTCATCACAGGCGACTACCGTAGAGACCACCCCGAGGACAACAACGAACGTCTACCCATCCACGAGCACAGGAGCTCCTGGCCTTGAAAACGCACGCCCTTTTTGTCCCACTCTTGCTTCTACCCCGACCGGGTGCGGCTGCCGAAGTTCACTTCACCGACACCACCGAGGACGCGGGCATCACCTTCGTTCACGAGAACGGCGCCACCGGCAAAAAGTACTTGCCCGAGACCATGGGAAGCGGCGTCGCTTTTTTCGATTTCGATGGCGACGGTGACCAGGATTTGCTCTTCGTGAACAGCATGAGCTGGCCTCAAGGGCCGACGACGTCCGCTCTCTATCGCACCCGGGGCGATGGCGCGTTCGAAGACGTGACGGCGGGGTCCGGGCTCGACCGCGCGGTCTACGGGATGGGCGTCGCGGTCGGCGATTATGACGGCGACGGCGACCGGGACGTCTATGTCACCGCGCTCGGAACGAACCTTTTGTTCCGCAACGACGGCGGCGCCAAGTTCACCGAAGTCGGGAAAGATGCCGGCGTCGACCACGACGGCTTCGGCTCGAGTGCGACATGGCTCGACTACGACAAAGACGGGGACCTCGATCTCTTCGTGCTCAACTACGTTCAGTGGTCCATCGAAAAAGATATTTTCTGTGCACTCGACGGCAAGAACAAGAGCTATTGCACCCCTGAGTCCTACGAAGGCGCGAGCGCGGTGCTCTACCGCAACGACGGAGAAGGAAAGTTCACCGACGTCACGAAAGCTTCAGGGCTCGATAATCCACGCGGCAAGGGACTCGGCGCCGCCGTGTTCGATTTCGATCTCGATGGCTGGCTCGATATCGCGGTCGCGAACGACACCCAGCCCAACTATCTCTACCGAAACAAAGGAGGCGGCACCTTCGAAGATATCGGCGTGCTCTCCGGGATTGCGTTCGCCGAAAATGGCGCGGCGCGCGGCGCGATGGGGATCGACGCCTCCGACTACGACGCGAGCGGCCGCCAGAGCCTCGTCATCGGCAACTTTTCGAACGAGATGCTCTCGCTCTACCACAACGAAGGGCGCGGCTTTTTCATCGACCAGGCGCCTGTGTCCGAAATCGGCCGCGCTAGTCTCGTGACGCTGTCCTTCGCTTCGTTTTTCTTCGACTACGACCTCGACGGACGCGAGGACATCTTCGTCGCAAACGGGCATGTCGAGAGCGACATTCATAACGTTCAGCAACGCGTGAGCTACGCGCAGCCGCCGCACCTGTTCAAGAACGAGGGCAATGGTCGTTTTCGCGAAGTCACCGAGGAGATGGGCGAAAGCTTCGCCCTTCCGATGGTCGGGCGCGGCGCGGCCTATGGCGACGGCGATCTGGACCTCGTGGTCACGACGAGCGGAGGGCCGCCGCGGCTGTTCCGCAACGATGGCGGGAGCTCGAGCAACTGGATCGGGTTCCGCCTTCGAGGCACAAAGTCCAACCCGGAAGCCATCGGGGCGTTCGTGCGGGTGACCGCTTCAGGGCGCACGGAGACGCGGATGGTCAAGAGCGCTTCTGGCTATTGCTCCCAGAGCCAGCTCGGCGTCATCGTTGGGCTCGGCGCTGCCGAAAAGGCCGACAAGGTCGAGATCTCCTGGCCGTCGGGTACCACGCAAACCATCGACGCGCCGGAATCGAGACGTATCCACGAGATCTCGGAACCGTAGCCCGGTTGCGCTTTGAAGTCTTCAGTGATACCTCTAGGGCTAGTTGGAACTATGCCTGCTTCCGCGAGACGAGTCGATTTTGCCGACGGCTACCCCGTGCGGCTCAGCGCCGCTCTGCATGGCGGCTCCGGCCGGCTGGTAACCCTTTCTGAAGGCGGCGCTTACGTGGCAACACCCATGGCCTTGCTCCGGCACACCCAGCTGCGCCTGGCCATCCAGATTCCGGAGGTCGAGCGCAGTGTGGAGGTGGACGCCGTGGTGGCTTGGGAGAACCGCGGCCAAAACCGGCCCTCGATGCAGCCGGAAGGCTACGGGATGCGCTTCATCAACATCCCCCGGACGACAGGCGTTGCGATTCGGTGGCTTCTGCGCCGGAACAAACGAGAGCACTTCCCGGAACACACGGCGACGACCCAAGCGGTCTCTGCGGCCGAGGTGCGAGCAGCGATGGCGCATGCCGAGCCACCGGTCAGCCGTGCGCAAGCCGACATAGGTGGCCCCATCGGCGAGATCATGACTCAAACGCTGACGGGGCTCGAACCAGAAGAGGAGCGGCCGCCTTATCCACTGAACCCGGCTTCCATCGAGCGGCGAGTTTTTCCGTTGACGCCTGGGGTGTTCATCCTTTCTTACGACCGCACGATGGACGCGCTCGTCGGAAGGGCCGATACAGACCTACGCGCCACCCTCTTGGAGTTTCAGGATCGATACGCGTTTTTCCACATCGAGGTCGTCTTCCCGAGCAAGGAGCGTTTCGAGCGTGAATGCGAGATGTACCATCGGATGGGCGGCGATCGAGGTCAGCTCGAGAACGCATTCCATCCCGTGCCGCCCCCGGGACCACAGCTGAACTGCCCCGTCTGCGTCAAATTGTGATCGCGCCCTCTGACGCGGAGGACACGAGCTTCACGTATTTAGCGAAGACCCCCGTCTCGTAGCGCGGCTCGGGAATGGCCAGCTCCCCGCGACGCGCTTCTAGATCGGCAGCCACATCGAGGCGGCGCGCCTCTACATCGAGTGTGATCGTGTCGCCATCGCGCACGAGCGCTATCGGTCCCGAATCGGCCGCTTCGGGAGCGATATGGCCCACCATGAAACCGTGGGTCGCTCCACTAAAGCGGCCATCCGTGACGAGCGCCACCGAATCCCCGAGACCTTGCCCGACGAGAGCAGCCGTGACGCCGAGCATCTCTCTCATGCCGGGCCCTCCCTTGGGACCTTCGTAACGAATGACGACGACATCTCCCGCCTGGATCTTCTTGTCCTGCACCGCCGCGAAAGCGTCTTCCTCACTGTCGAAAACCCGGGCAGGACCCGAGTGCTTCAAGCGATCGTGACCGGCGAGCTTGACGACGGAGCCTTCCGGGGCAAGCGAACCGCGCAGGATGGCAATGCCGCCCCGCGGCTTGATCGGATGGTCGAGTGCTTTGATCACTTCCTGCCCTTCGGTCTCGTTCGCCGAAGCCGCTTCTTCACGGAGCGTCTTGCCGGTTACGGTGACTTCGTCTTTCACAAAGCCACCATCGAAGAGGCGTTTGACGAGCAGGCGCAAGCCGCCTGCACGGTCGACATCCGGCGCGGTGAAGCGGCCGCCAGGCTTCAAGTCCGCGATGACGGGCGTCGCCGCTGAAATGCGATCGAAGTCGTCAATCGATAGCTCTACACCGGCTTCCCGCGCAATCGCGAGCAAGTGAAGCACCGCGTTCGTCGAGCCAGCGGTTGCCGCCAACGAAGCGATGGCGTTGTCGAGCGCCGTGCGGGTGATGATTTGCCGCGCGCTCACGCCGTCATTGACGAGCTTCATCACGAGCTCGCCGCATCGGAAGGCGGCGGGTCCTTTGCGCTCATCGAGCGCTGGGATGTCGTTCGCGCCCATGGGCGAGATGCCGAGAAGCGTCATGGCGGTGGACATCGTGTTCGCGGTGAACTGGCCTCCACACGCACCTGCGCCCGGACAGGCGACGTCCTCGAGATCCTGCAGCTCTTTTTCCGTCATGGTGCCGGCAGCGCACGCCCCGACGGCTTCGAAGACGTCCTGGATGGTGACGTCTTTACCTTGAAAGCGGCCGGCCAGAATCGAACCGCCATAAAGCATGAGCGACGGGAGATCGAGCCGCGCGAGCGCCATGACCGTTCCCGGTATGGTCTTGTCGCAACCCGAGATGGCGACGACACCGTCGAGGATGTGGCCGCTCACGACGAGCTCGATCGAATCCGCCACGATTTCGCGTGAGACGAGCGAAGCGCGCATGCCTTCCGAGCCCATCGTAATCCCGTCCGAGATCGTGATCGTGTTGAACTCGAACGGCGTTCCGCCCGCAGCGCGGATGCCGTCTTTCACGTGCACCGCAAGATCGCGTAGATGAAGGTTGCACGGGGTGAGCTCGGTCCAAGTGTTCGCCACACCAATGAGAGGACGCTCGAGGTCATCGTCGGTGAGACCCATTGCTTTGAACATCGCCCGTGCGGGCGCTCGAGAGGCGCCTTTCTTGATCGCGTCGCTTCGCATCTTTTTTCTCGTCTCCAGTTGCATCTAACGTTTCGGCATGCTTCTATCACAAACACTCATGCGAATTCATGGTCTTTGGCGCCGGTGCTCTAGGAAGCCTCGTGGCCGCGCGCCTATCCACCGCCCACAGCGTCACCCTCGTCGGCCGTCGTGAGCACGTTCTGGCCATCCGCGCAACCGGCCTGCGTGTGACCGGGCGAACGAAATGCGTCGCGACGACAATCGAGGCCGTGACGGAACCGACCGAGACACCGCCCGACGTTGTGCTCGTCACAACCAAATCCTACGGCACGGCCGGAGCGGTCGAAGCTCTCGCACGGTTCTCGAAACAGTCGATATTCGTGTCGCTCCAGAACGGCCTCGGGAACGAAGAGATTCTCGCGGAAAGTGCTGAGAACGTTCTCGGCGCCGTGATCAACCAGGGTGTGACGTTCTTGGAGCCCGGCGCCGTCTATCACGCCGGCGAGGGGGAGACTGAGCTCGGAGCGTTCCAGGGAACGAAGCCAGCTGACAGCGAACGCGTCGCCTCCGCGTTTCGCGAGACCGGTCTCCCCGCACGCGCGGTCGACGACATCCGGGCGAGAATTTGGCTCAAAGCCATCCTCAACGCGGCCGTGAACCCACTCACCGCGCTGCTCGCAAAGCGCACGGGGGAGCTCATCGGCGACCCCGCCCTCGAAAGCGCCATCCGCCTCATCGTTCACGAGTCCGTCGCAATCGCCCACGCCGCAGGCATCGCGCTCGAGGAGGACGGCATCCTCGAGAAAATATGGAGCGTCGTGCGCGCGACTAAAGACAACAAATCCAGCATGTTGCAGGATCTAGAACGAGGGCGGCGCACTGAGATCGACGCGATCAACGGAGCGCTATTGGACCGAGCTCGCGCCCTCGGTGTCGCCGCCCCGCAAAACGAGCTATTATTTCATCTAATTCGAGCCGCCGAACGGAACAAAACGCCACGACCAACGTATTAATGAGGTCAGACGCACCTAACGGAGGTGTACCCATGAGCCCGGAACGTCGTCGCCAGTCAATCCCGCGACTGGTCCTGGTGCCTGCCCTCGTCACTCTTGCGCTCACCCAGCTTCAGCTTACAGGAGATCTGCTCGGCTGGTCCGAGATGGGGCTGCCTTTCGAGATCGCGTGGCTCGTCCCTCTCTGTGGCGCCTATTTCGCGCTCCATCTGCGGAGAGTAGACGAATCGGCACCGAGCGCGGCGCGCGTGCTCCGCGGGACATTTCTTCCGCTCGCGCTCTTCATCGCCGGGCTCATCCTGCTGCGCCCGACATCCGGTGGGATGGGGCTTTTGTCGCTCGTCGCCGTCATCCTCGTGCGACGGAATTGGCCTCGGTTCGGAAACACCCTTCTCACCTACGCGTTCGCGGCGCGCCTTCCGGTGATCGTCACGATGCTCGCCGCCACCCTTGGCCGCTGGGAAACGGTCTTCGACGTGTCACCCTACAACGTGCTCGCGGGCACGCTGCCGCAGCTGACGGTCTGGTTCGCGTTCACCGTCGTCGCGGGCAGCGTAGCGGCGTCGGTCGCCCTCGCCTTGCACGAACGGTACCACGCCCACGAAACGAAACCGTTTCCTGGCTCCACCGCTCCGGGCTAACCAACGATCGGGCCAGCCAACGCTTGTTCCCGCCTCGGTCGGCGGATATCATGCGCTACATTGCTACGATTCAGGGAGTCCGCCGTGCTACGCCGCTTTTTTGTCACCGTCGCCGTCTCGCTGGTGGCTGCCGCGAGCTTCGCGCAGTCGCCGTTCAGCCTCGAGCAGATCTTGAGCTCACCGTTCCCCACCGCCCTCGTCGACGCGCCGAAACACGGGAAGCTCGCGTAGGTGCAGAATGCCGAGGGGAAGCGGAACATTTGGGTGGCGCTCGCACCGAGCTTGCTTCACGAAAACTGGCTGAAGGCCTTTCGCGCGGCGGCCGACTTTCTCGACCGCAAGCTCGAGGCCGCACCATCGTCCACAGAGGAACAACCATGAACACCGTCAGACTCTTCGTCCTTGCAATCGTCTCGTTCCCGGCGCTTCTGGCCGCTCAGGAGCTGAGCGTCTCCGGCTTGAAAGATACGGTCGAGATCCTAACGGATCGTTGGGGCGTGGCGCATATCTACGCGAAGAACGAGCACGACCTCTTTTTCGCTCAGGGCTATAGCGCGGCAAAAGACCGCACGTTTCAGTTCGAGCTCTGGAGACGCCAGGCGACGGGTACGGTCGCGGAGATCCTCGGGCGGCGCGAGCTCGACCGCGACATCGGGACACGGCTCCACATGTTCCGAAAAGACATGACCCAGGAGCTCAACCACTACCACCCGCACGGCGAGGCCATCATCAACGCCTACGTCGACGGCGTCAACGCATTCATCGACGACACGGAACGTGATCCCGGCCTCTTGTCGATGGAGTTCGCGCTGCTCGGCATCAAGCCCGGCAAGTGGACGCCCGCCGTCGTCATCTCACGTCATCAAGGCCTACTCTCGAACGTGACGACCGAGCTTCGCATCGGCCGCGCCGTGGCCGCCATCGGCCCCGAAAAGGTCCGGGAGCTCGATTGGTTTCGGCCCGGCGAGCCGGTGCTCGCCCTCGACCCCGTCATCGACGCCGCGCGCCTCGAGGACGATATTCTTCATTACTACAACGCGTTCCGTCGACCCGTCCTCTTCGAGCCCGAAGACCTCGTCGCGTCGTATCGCAACGACAACGCATCGTTCCAGCGGCTCGCGGCGGCAGCGGAACCCTTCATATCGAACGGCGACGGCACTGACGCTATCGGCTCGAACAACTGGGTCGTGAGTGGCCGCCTCACGCAGACCGGCTATCCGTATGTCGTCAACGATCCGCACCGGACGCTCGCGGCGCCATCGCTTCGCTACTTCGTCCATCTCCACGCACCCGGCTGGAACGTCATCGGCGGCGGCGAGCCCGTCCTCCCCGGCATCTCGATCGGCCACAACGAAGTCGGCGCGTGGGGGCTGACCGTGTTCGGGCAGGACAACGAAGACCTCTACGTCTACGAGACGAACCCGGCCAACCCGAACCAGTACCGCTACCTCGACGGCTGGGAGGACATGCGAGTCATCGAGGACACCATCGCGATCAAAGGCGAAGCGCTCGAGACCGTAGAGCTCAAATATACGCGGCACGGCCCGGTGCTCTACGAAGACGAAGAGCACAACAAAGCCTACGCACTCCGCGCCGCGTGGATGGAGATTGGAAGCTCCCCTTACCTCGCGAGCTTGCGCATGAACCAGGCCAAGACGTGGGAAGAGTATGTCGAGGCGTGCTCTTATAGCCGCATCCCCGCCGAGAACTTTGTCTGGGGCGACATATACAAGAACATCGGCTATCAGGCGGTTGGGATTTCGCCTATCCGCCCCCATTGGAGCGGTCTCGTCCCGATTCCGGGCGACGGACGCTACGAGTGGGACGGCTATCTTCCGATCAACGCGCTCCCGCGGGTGGAAAACCCGGAGAAGGGCTACTGGGCGACGGCGAACAACTATATGCTGCCAGACGATTATCCGTATCCGACAGCGATTCACTACACGTGGGGCGACGAGATGCGCGGGCTGCGTGCTGAGGAGCTGATGTCTTCAGGACGCCGATTCACGATCGCCGACATGATGCAATTTCAGCATGACGAACTGTCGATACCTGCGCGCAGCATCGTGCCGCTCTTAATGGACATCCAGCCCTCGGATGCGCGCGGGCGGGCCGCGCTCGAAAAGCTCGACGGCTGGGACTATGTCGTCGATAAGGATTCCATCGCTGCTGCGATTTACGTGAGCTTCGAGCGTGAGCTCATCGAGAACGTGCGCGAGATCGTCGTTCCCGAAGCAGCACGCTCTTACATAACACGCCTCAACAAAAAGCGCGTCATCGACTGGCTCGTCGCCCCCGACGGTCGGTTCGGCGACCAGCCGATCAAAGGACGCGACGAAGTTTTGGCGAAAAGCTTCTCGGAAGCGATCACAAGCCTCACCGAGCGTCTCGGCTCGGATATGATGCGTTGGCAATACGGGCAAGAGAAGTTCAAACACGTTCTCATCCACCATCCCTTGAGTCCCGCGGTCGACGTGGCCACGCGCGCCAAGCTCGACGTCGGCCCGGCGCCGCGCGGCGGCTACGGCTCGACGCTCAAAGCCACGAGCGGCCGTGACAACCAGCGATCCGGCGCCTCGTTCCGCGTCATCATGGACGTCGCCAACTGGGACAATTCGATTGCGACGAGCGCACCAGGACAGGCGGGGAACCCCGACAGCCCGCATTACCGGGATCTCTTCGAGCTGTTCGTCAAGGACCAGTACTTCCCGCTATTTTTCTCGCGCGAGAAGATCGAGTCCGTCACGGAGAGCCGGACGGTGCTCGCACCGGCGAGAGCCACAGATCGTTAGATGCCCACACCCCCGGTTGCCGAAAAAAAGCCTCACCTATTAGAAGCGCATGGCGATAACCGTGAGGATCCCTATTTCTGGCTCAACGATCGGGAGGATCCTGAGGTCATCACCTATCTCGAAGCGGAGAACGCCTACACCAAAGAGGTGATGGCAGAAACCGAGGGGCTGCAAAAGGAGCTCTTCGAAGAGATCAAAAAGCGTCTCGAGCCCAACGAGAGCTCCGTTCCGTACCGGAAAGAGGATTACTACTATTACCATCGCTTCGAGGAGGGGGGCGAATACGCGGTCCACTGCCGTAAACGCGAATCGCTCGAGGCACCGGAGGAGATCCTCGTCGACGGGAACGCGCTCGCCGAGGGCCACGAATACTTCGCGCTGAGCGTCTCGGGCCTCGCCGGAGTGAGCACTAACCAGAATCTCTTCGCCTACGCCGTCGACACGCAAGGCCGCCGCATCTATGACGTCTATTTCAAGAACTTCGAAACCGATGAGCTACTCGAAGACGTCCTGAAGGATGTCACCGGAAACGTTGCTTGGGCCAACGACAACGAAACCGTCTTCTATTCCAAACAACACGCCGAGACGCTGCGCTCCTATCAGATTTATCGCCACCGGCTCGGCGACGATCCGGCGAACGACGTGCTCGTCTTCGAAGAGGCCGACGAGACCTTCGATGTTCACGTCTTCAAGACCAAGTCCGAGCGCTACATCTTGATCGCCTCGCAGCAGACGCTCTCGAGCGAGTATCGATACATCCGCGCCAACGAGCCCGGCGGCAGCTTCGCGGTGCTTCAGGAGCGTGAGCGCAAGCACGAATATGACGCGAGCCACTTCGAGGACCACTTCTTCATTCTGACGAACTGGGACGCACTGAACTTTCGGCTGATGAAAACGCCCGTCGACGCGCCAGGAAAGGACAACTGGGAAGAGGTCATTCCTCATCGTGCCGACGTGCTGCTCGAGACCTTCACGATTTTCCAGGACTATCTCGTGCTCGTCGAAAGGCACGAGGGTCTCCGCAGGATCCGCGTCATCCCTTGGAACGGTTCCGACGAGGAGCATTATTTAAAGTTCGACGAGCCGGCCTATTACGCCTATTTAACAGCCAACGTCGAGCTCGACACGACCGTGCTGCGCTTCGGCTACACCTCCATGACGACACCGCGCTCGACGTTCGACTACGACATGGCTTCGCAAGAGCGCACGCTCCTGAAACAGACCAAAGTGCTCGGCGATTTCGATCAGAGCGCCTATGTCTCCGAGCGCCTGATGGCCAAAGCGGCAGATGGGACCGCCGTCCCCATCTCGCTCGTTTGTAGAAAGGACACGAAGCTCGAAGGCTCGCCGCCGCTCCTGCTCTACGGCTACGGCTCCTACGGCATCACGATGGAGGCCACGTTCTCGGCGCCACGGGTGAGCCTTCTCGACCGCGGCTTCGTCTACGCCATCGCCCATATCCGCGGCGGCGAAGAAATGGGCCGGGCGTGGTACGACCACGGCAAGCTCCTGGAGAAGAAAAACACCTTCACGGATTTCATCGCTTGCGGCGAGCACCTCGTCGCAAACGGCTATGCCGATCCCAAGAAACTCTACGCGTGGGGCGGAAGCGCAGGCGGTCTCTTGATGGGCGCGGTCATCAATATGCGGCCCGATCTCTTCCGAGGCGTAGTCGCCGAGGTGCCGTTCGTCGATGTGATCACGACGATGCTCGACGACAGCATTCCGCTCACAACCGGAGAATATGACGAGTGGGGCAACCCAAACGAAAAGCAGTACTACGACTACATCCTGTCCTACTCGCCCTATGACAATATCGAGCCGAAGGCCTACCCGCATCTGCTCGTAACGACGGGCCTCCATGACTCGCAGGTTCAGTACTGGGAGCCCGCGAAGTGGGTGGCGAGGCTCCGCGCGATGAAAACAGATGACCATCGGCTGCTCTTGAGAACCAACATGGGCGCCGGCCACGGGGGCGCGTCCGGCCGTTTCAAACGCCACCGCGAAACCGCGCTCGTTTACGCATTCTTGCTGCAATTAGCCCAGGAGGACGCATGAGCTTTGCATTCTTGGGGCTGCTCTTGCTCGCTTCGACGATGCCCGTCGTGGGCGAAGCCGAGCTGGAGAACGGTCTTCGTATCCTCGTGCTCGAGGACCATTCACAACCTCGGGTCGCGTGCAAAATCCTCACGCGCTTCGGCGCGGTCGTGGAAGAGCCCGGACGCTTCGGAAGCGCGCATTTTCTCGAGCATCTGATGTTCAAGGGCACCGCCACCATCGGCACCCATGACTGGGAGGCCGAGAAGCCCATCCTCGACGAGATCCTCGAGCTCGAGCGCGACATCATTCAGGAGCGAAACCGCGCCCGGAGCGAGATGCGTGAGCGCGGCGTCTACCACGACTTCAAGCACGCCGAGACAACACCCCAGCTCGAGCACTTGATGAGCGTCCTGCACGAGAAAATCATCGAGGACGAGCGCTACGTCGACACCGAAGAGAGCAACAGCTACTACCAGCGCACAGGCGGTACGCGCCTGACGGCCCAAACCGAGCAGGAATATATGAAGTTCGACATCAACTTGCCGTCGGAGAAGCTCGAGATGTTCTTCCGCATCGAAGCCGACCGCATGGTCAACAGCCGCTGGCGCCGCTTCGACTCCGAAGTCGGCATCCTGTGGGAGCAGCGGCTCGGCGATTTGAACGGGGCGGACACCGTCTTCAAAGAAGCCGTCGCTTCCGCGAGCGGCGTCGTCTCGCCGATCTATTGGAACGAAGGCTATGAGACGGACTTCCCGATTCTGGAGCGCAACTACACGAGGCGGCTCTACGAGACCTGGTTCGTTCCCAACAACACGATCATCGTGCTCGTGGGTGACACGACGCTCGAGGAAGCGGAGCGGCTCACCAAGAAATATTTCGACCGCATCCCGCGCAGCGAGGAAACCCACGACACGTTCGCCGTCGAGCCGCGCCCGGACCACTACGTGCGCGTCGAGATGCAGACGCTCCATTTCGGGCCGGCCCTCGACATCCGTCACCGCATACCCGGCGTCGGTCATCCCGACCGGCCCGCGGTCGAGCTGCTCGGCGAGATCCTCGGCGACGCGCGCGGCCCGATTGGCGCGGCCACGGTGGGTGAAGGCCTCGCGACGAGCCTCGCCTCCAACACCCTCGTGACCCATACGAACCGCTTCAGCTTCCCCGCAACGCTAAACGTTGTCGCGCATGGAAGTAACCTCGAAGCGTTGGAGCCGGCCATCATCGGCGCGATGGAGAATCTGCGAACCGAGCAGATAGCCGACGACGTCATCCGCGCCGCGAAAAAGCGCCGGCGCGCTTATTGGGAGCGGCGCCGTCTGAACTGGGACGACGTCGCCTTCGACATGGGGCACTACGCAATCATGGATAGCTGGCAAACGCTCTTTCGCGAGATGGACGCGCTTCAAGAAGTGACGGCCGACGAGTTACGGGCGACCGCGAAGAAATATCTCGCGAAGACGAACCGCATCCTCGGCGTCGCCACGCGGGAGCCGGTGCAATGAGTGGCCGCATCTTGTTATTCGCCGTAGGGTTCAGTCTTGCTGGAGGGAGCGCCCACGCCCAACGCGATCCGATCCCCTACGACCCGCCCGAAGCCATCGAGCTCGGCGACAGCCGATTTATTCTGCCTGCCCCGGACGATTACCGCGTCGAGCTCGACGAAGGCCTCGTCGCCTTCATGGCTCGAGACCCGAACACCGCGACGGTAGAGCTCACGGCGCTCATCGGCGCGAGCCGCCTCGACGCTCCCGAAGGCAAGGCCGGGCTCGCCGCCGCTGTGGCCTACGGGATGCGCCAGGTCGAAGGGCTCGACGACCACCTCTATGCCATGGATGCGCGCTTGTCGGTTACGACGGACAACGAGCAGACCCGACTCCACCTATCATTATTAGAAGAAGACCTCGAGGAAGGCGTGGCTCTCTTCGCGGAAATGCTCAGACGCCCAAAGCTCGACGAAGCGACCCTCGAAGCCTATCGACGCACCGCCGTCCGTCCGCCGTGGAACCCGGACGACCCGCGTAAGCGCCCCGAATACGAGCTTCCGAAGCTCCTTTACGGCGACCACCCGGCGGGACGGGTGCCCACGGAAACCAGCGTCGCCGCCATCACCGCCACGGACCTCCAGAGCTTTCACGCACAGTATTACGTTCCTAATAATGTAGTTCTCGCCGTCTCGGGCGGTGTCGAGCGCGAATCGACGACGGCGGCTTTACGCGATGCTCTGTTTCCATGGAAGCGCGCCCGCGTTCGCCACGCCGACGTTCCCGAGATTCCGAAAGCGACCCCTCGCAAAATTCACGTCTGGGAGGTCGAGCGGCTCCAAGGTTGGATGCTCGTCGGACATCTCGGCCGTCACGGCCGCGAGGACGAGCATGCAGCCCTCGAGGTCGCGAACTACATCCTCGGAGGCAACGGCGCCATCTGGAAGCGCGTCCATCCCGAGCTCGCTCCCGCACGCGCGCAGGGCCATTTCGACGCGAGGCTCTTCGTCGAAAGTCGAGGCAAACGAGGCCTCTCGAACGACATCTCGTCCTACGTGCCCGTGGGCTTCCGCGCACCGGCGCTCACCTACGCGGTCACCTTGGGCCGCCCGGAATCCATCGCCTTTCTACTGAAAATCATCGACGACGAGTGGCGCAAGATCCGCGAAGACGTATCTGATGGCGACATCGAGATCGCCAAAGGCGCCCTCACCCAAGGCTACTTCCAAATGCGATACGCAGGCGCCCATGCTACCGCGCTCAGTTTCGCCGAAGAGCTCTTCTTCGAAGGCGGCCACGATTGGAGCGAGGATTATGTGGAGCGCATCCGCGCGGTAACGAAAGCAGAGGTTCTTGCCGCCGCTCGGAAGTACTACCGCCCCGAAGACCTCGTGACGGTCCTCGTCGGACCACTCGACGAGATCCAAAGCTCGGAGCATCCACTCTACAAAGCCAAGCTCGAAGATTTCGGCAAGCTCATCGTACATAGGTGGAACGAATAATCAACTTGACATTATAGAGTTACAACTTTACTATTCGTCTGTGGCCATCCACGACGAAGTTCTCCGAGCGGCCCGGCGTCTTTGCCGGGAGCGGCGTGGCTGGACGTTCACACCTGCAGAGGTCGTTCGAGCGCTGCCGGACTTGAACGTGAGCTCGGTCCGGACTCACATCGTGAGTCGCTGCTGCGTCAATGCGCCGAAGAACCACCCGCACAAGTGGGAATACTTCCGTCGCGTCCGGCGCGGTGTGTACGAAATTCTGCCCGCCCACCGGCGCGACAAGGGCGCGAAGCCATCCCGCGTCGCGGAGAGCCTCACGACCTACGGGACGGCGCCTATGCGAGACTCGGTGCACGCGACGGTCTCACACGGAGAACGCTTCTACGTCGCCGAATGCTGGGAAGTAGCCGTCGTGACCCAGGGTAGAACCCTTGATGAAGTCGTGGCGAACTTACGCGAGGCACTGGAGCTGCACCTCGACGGCGAGGACTTGCGCGCGCTCGGCTTGACGCCCTGTCCGCGTCTCGTCATCACCTACGAGAGCGAGCTCGGCACTAGTGCTTGAACTCGCTAATCCTGTCGGCGGAACGTTCCGAGGTCATTTTTGGTGCTGGCAAGGCGCTCCGACGACTTCATATCTAGATATTCCGAGCCGCCTTCCGCAGCGAGCTTGTCGAGCGGAGGGCTAGGCCAAAGGCCGAACTGCAAACCATGCAGCAACGCAGCCAGCGCCGAAAAGGACCCGGAACGTTCCGCCGGCAGGATTAGCGGGTTCGAGCACTAGCCTCTAGCAATGCCGCCCCGACTCAAACGGCTCTCAGCTAGGGAGGTCCTCGACATTTTGAAGCGCTTCGGATTCGAAGTCGTCGCGACGCGCGGCAGTCATGCGAAACTACGACGAGAGATCGGTGGGGTCGAGACACAAACGCTCACGGTTCCGCTGCACAAGGAGCTCGATCTCGGCACAATCCGAGCCATCTATCGCCAGGCGGCGAGATTCATCCCGGAGGAGGATCTCCGACCTTTGTTCTACAGCGAGTAAGATCGAGGAGAAGGTTCAATGCATTCTGCTTTGATTTCAGCCGACGAACTCCAAACGAAGCTCGACCGTGACGACTGGGCCGTCGTCGACACGCGCTTCTATTTACCCGAGCCTGAAAGGGGCAAGGCCGAGCATCTGGAGGCGCACATTCCCGGCGCCGTCTACGCTCACGTCGACCACGATCTGTCCGGCCCTCGAACAGGCAGAAACGGCCGCCATCCCATGCCGAGCCTCGAGCACATGGTCGACCGCTTCTCGCGATGGGGTATCGACGAGAGCGTTCAGGTCATCGTCTACGACAACGCGGGCGGCCAATTCGCCTCGAGGCTCTGGTGGATGCTGCGCTATCTCGGTCACGACGCGGTGGCCGTTCTCGATGGCGGCCTTTCTTCTTACGGCGGCGAGCTTCGAGGCGAGCCCGAGAAGCGGGCGCCGCGCAAGTTCACACCGAAAACCCGCGAAGCGATGCGGATAGATGTCGAGGCGCTCGCGCCGCATCGCGACGAGTACCTATTGATCGACGCCCGCGCAGGCGAGAGGTTCCGGGGCGAGATAGAGCCACTCGATCCCGTGGCCGGCCACATCCCCGGCGCCCATGACTTGCCCTCGGGAGCCAATCTGGATGACCACGGGCGATTCTTGTCACCTACAGCACTGCGTCAACGCTTCGAGTCCATCATCGGTGAGCGCGACACGTCGGAGGTCGTTTGTTATTGCGGCTCGGGCGTCACGGCATGTCACAATCTGCTCGCCATGGAGGTTGCGGCTATCCGAGGCGCGCGACTCTACCCGGGGTCATGGTCGGAGTGGTGCGCCGATGACACCCGACCCGTCGAGACCGGCTAACGAAACACGCGGCCCCGAGTTCATCTAGATGTCGGGCGGGAGAATCACTTGGTTCAGACACCTCACATTTGCACACTCCATCATGCGGGCCGGCACGACGGCCTCGATTTCCCCGCGATGGAACATACAGGGCGAGACGCTCGCGGAGCGACTCAAAAGACGACCGCTTCAAAAATACCGTGCTTCTTGCCGTACAGGAGCTGACGGATTCTCTCTTCAAACGCGTCATCCTCGGGAGCACGCGCACAACGCTCCGGGTACTGACTGAGTGTCTCGACAGCTTTCAGAAGCCTGGCGAGCCACTTCTCGGCAGCGGAAGGTGATTTGTTGTAGTACCAGCGGTACGCTTCTCGCAGCTCAACCCTCGCCGTCGGCTGAATGACGACGCGGTACTTCATTCAGCCGACGAGGCATCCACGTGCTCTCGAATCTCTCGAACCGCGTCCTCGATAGGCTGCCCTTCCCCCCGCGTCGATTCATCCAGTCCTTTTCGGATCCCAGCGATCGCCTCCAGGCGGTCCACGAGCTCTACCAGCCTCTGATAGGAGCCCGCGTCCTGGACCACCAGCTCAGCTCGCCCATTGATCGTCAGCACGATCGGCTGCCCGGTTTCTTTCATCTGGCGCACGAGCTCGGTCGTGTTCCCGAGACGCCGGCCAACCCGCTACAAAACAGGAGCACCGCCTCTCTACGAAGCGGTCGAATACGGCAGCCAGATCGCCCACCGGTTGGATAAAGCCCACGGTGAGGTGTGTGCATCGCTCACATCGGCCGGGGGTGTCGAGAGTGAGCCGGCGTGGTCGCCGGATGGACGAGCTCTCGTCTATCAATCGAATCAGGATGGCGACTCGGATATTTGGGTGAAGCAGGTAGGTGATGGCGCCGCGGTCAACCGAACGGCCGACCATCTGGGAGGCGACTTCAATCCGAGCTGGTCCCCCGACGGCAACTGGATTGCGTTTTGGTCCGAGCGTGACGGCGGCGGCTATTTCGTGAGCTCTCCTCTCGGCAGCACGCCTCGCAGAATTCTCTCCACTTCGGGATCGTTCGGACGATTCTACGGAGGTGCCGCCGTGTGGTCGGCGGACGGGACCGAGCTCGCATGTGTCGTCGTCGACGGTTCCGAGAGCTTCACCGTCCGAGAATCGTTTGTGGCGCGTGCCGGCAACGGGCGGCGAGCTGGAGTCGTTCACGGAGGAAGCTGCGCTCTGGGCCGCATGGTCGAGGGGTCGGGACGAGTTCTACTTCACGAGCGTCGAAGAGCGAACCCGCCTTTGGGAAGTGACGGCGAAGGACTGGAGTGCGCGTGCGATTGCCGACCTCAGCGGCAAAAGGGGTCGATTGGCGTCTATGCGTTAGCAGCCGACGAGGCGTACGTTTATTTCGTCTGGGACGAAGCCATTGGCGACCTCTGGGTCGTGGACGTCGTGGCGGACGACACCGAGTGATCCGCTGAATACCCACTTGGATCGTGGTTCCAATCATCCCGCTCAGAAAGCCAGCGTCGGCACCTCCGCAGTGAGAATGGCGCGCTTGCTCGCCGAACCGTTGGCGAGCTCCTGCTCGAGCGCGTCGAGAAGCTTCCGGATGTCCTCGTCCGCTGACGCGTGCAAGCCTTCGGCGACGACGAGGGCGCGACGCGTTTCGGGTCGAACTGTAGACTGGCGGCTCTGCCGGAACGTCCAGCGACGCGCGTGTGCGCGGTCGGCGGCGTCCGCGAAGATGACCTCGCCCTCCGGAATGACTTCCGTCTCGCCGCTCCATGCAAGATAGGTCTCGCTTCCCCGGGCGTATCACACCTCGAGAAACTGATCCACCTGTGCGAGGTCGAAGACCGCGACGGGAAGCGCGAAGGCGAGGGACATGGCGTTACAGAGGTCGATGACCGAGTGGAGCCGCGGCAGCTCGCCCTCGCGCCTGAAGCGACGGAGGAGCGCCTCCGCCGCCGAGCGGTACTTCGTCGGCTTCAGGCCCATCTGCGATTAGGCTCGACGCCACGCCGCGATCTCGGGCATCTCGGCCTCCGGTCCTTTCTCGAGTCGCTCCCGCGCGCGCCCAAGCCAAGGCTCGAACCGATCCTCCACGTCGACGACGTCCTCGACAGAGTCGAGGACAAGAACCCCGGGCACGAGTTGCGGGAACCCCTGCCAGAGTGTTTCGCAGTGTTGGAAATGCATTGGCGTCGCTCAGAATACTACTATACGATCAGCGCGCGGCTTCGCCTCTACATCGGGAATACTTTGAGTGACTCGTTCCGGACCGAGTTCGTGACCCGCACCTTCACAAATTTCTCGACGAAGATGACCTCGCCTTCCGGAATGACTCCGTCTCGCCGCTCCATGCAAGATAGGTCTCGCTTCCCCGGGCGTATCGCACCTCGAGAAACTGATCCACCTGTGCGAGGTCGAAGACCGCGACGGGAAGCGCGAAGACGAGGGACATGGCGTTACAGAGGTCGATGACCGAGTGGAGCCGCGGCAGCTCGCCCTCCCGCTTGAAGCGACGGAGGAACGCCGCCGCCGCCGAGCGGTACTTCGTCGGCGTCAGACCCATCTGCGGTGGTATCTGTGACCACCGAGCCAAGCCTATCCGCCAGCACGCCACGCCTCGTCTTCCGAGGTTCCTATTTCGTCAGTCCGGGTCACACCCACTACGACGTGTCGCCCGACGGGCAGCGGTTCCTCATGTTGACAGGCGGAGAAGCGGGGTCGCCTCCCTCCCACATCAATATCGTCCCTCGGCTGGCAGGACGAGCTGTAGGCATCAGCCGACCAGAAACTGCTTCGAGGCGAGAAGGAAAAACACGCCGATCGCCCATGTGGGGATCACGAAGAAGAACGTCGACGCCTCGAGGCTGAAAAACGGCAGGTCTTGATCCCGCCGAAACCAGATATCCGACAGGATGATACCGACACCCGTCAAGCGCATGAGCGCCATCATCGTCGAGTCTTCCGCCGGGAGTATCTCGAGCGCATGGACGCCGAAGAACCCGCCGCCGACCAGGAAGAGCGCCATATTCGCGCCAACGATGAACAATCCTGGTGGTTTCCAAACGAGCATAGGAGCCTCCTCCGGGCCGCCCGCAATTGGATTCACGATGAAAACTGGATAGCTCCAGGATACCGGACACGCGCGGCGTCGGCCAATCTCTCACGAGGGCGAGCCTTTCCTGGCATAACAAACCGGGGCATTATTTGATGGCCGTTATGTAGTCACGCATCCCCTGACGAGGTAGAATTGGCCCGTCCAGCCCGCCCAAGAAAGTGGAACCATGACCGCCGCAATCCTCGCCTTCACCCTCCTGACAGCGGCTCTCGAGCCCGACGTCATCTACTTCAACGGCAAGATCGTCACGGTGAACGAGCAGTTCGAGATCGTGGAAGCGGTCGCCATCAGGGACGGGCGCTTCGTCGCCGGCGGCTCGAACGAGGAAGTGCGTGCGCTGGCGTCGCCATCGACCGGATTCGTGGACCTCGAGGGCCAGACCGTTCTGCCCGGCTTCTGCGAGGATCACATTCATTTGGGACCCAGCAGTCGCCTCCAGAAGTGGGAGCAGGGCTACATCCCGGCCGTGGCCGAGTGGTGCCAGAAGGCCGACACGATGGAGAAACTGATGGCGGCCCTGGCCGGGCAAGTTCGAAAAACTCCGAAGGGCGAGTGGATCCTAGGTGGGCTGACGCGGCCCGATTGGCCCAACAACAAGGTGCTCACCAGGTGGGAGCTCGACGAAGTCGCACCCGACCACCCGGTGATGCTGACGCGGGGGCCGCACACGTTCATTCTCAATTTAGAGAGTTATAGTTAGTTAGTACCCGTCCTGAAGCCTGTAAGGGATTGAGAAAAAAGGAGAAATCGCAAATTTAGGGCTAGTCTTCTGAGGGGGTGTCGATTAGGATCGTGTCGTTGAAAACATCCGATTCTAAATGACTTAACTCCAAAGGAGACCAGCCCTAAATGCGAAAAACGATCAACCCACAGCCAAATCTACGTGAGCCCTGGCTGGAGCTGGAGCACGCACGCGAGCTCGAAACGATCTCGTCGCTACTCGATGCCCATCCTAAGCTCAATGAGCTGGTACTGCAAGACCTAAGGTCGGTCACCCCACCGGCAGGGAGCGATGTTGGTCGTGGGGGAATGAGCGCGGAGCAGGTTCTCCGGGCGTTGTTGGTGAAGCAGCTGAATCAGTTCACCTATCGGGAGCTGGCGTTTCACTTGGCAGACTCTCGAAGCTATCGGACGTTTTGCCAGCTCGGCATCATAGAGCCGACCCCGTCGAAGTCGACCCTAGCAGCAAACATCAAAGCCGTGAAGTTCGAAACGCTGGAGCAGATCAACCGAGAGCTGGTGAGCGTTGCCGAGGATGCTGGGATCGAAAAGGGAAGAAAAGTACGAGTGGACTGCACGGTAGTGGAATCAAACATTCATCCGCCTACAGACTCCGAGCTTCTTTATGACTGTGTTCGGGTTCTCACTCGCGTGATGTGCCGAGCTCGCGAACTGCTGGGTACAGTAGTGGTCTTCGGCAATCGAACGCGTCGAGCGAAGAGACGTCGACTGGGAGTTCTGAACGCGAAGGATAAGCAACAAAGGCGTCGCGTCTATCGAGATCTACTGAAGGTGACGGAAGAAACCTATCGCTCCGCTCAACGCGTTGCAGCACAGTTGGAAGAGTCGGGCTTGACCGAGCCGGTGAAGCGAGCGAGCGCGGAGAGGATCGCCGCGGATTTTGAGCACTTTCTCGTCCTCACCAAGAAAGTCATCAACCAAACCCAACGCCGAGTGATCGACGAAGAGCGTGTGCCTGCGGAGGAGAAGGTCGTTTCTATCTTCGAAGAACACACCGACATTATTCGCAAAGACCGGCGCGAGACTCTCTACGGCCACAAGGTGTGTATGACTGGTGGCTCGTCCTCGATGATTTTGGATTGCGTGATCTTAGATGGAAATCCGTCCGATTCAACTCTCGCGGAAACCATGATCGACCGTCAAGTCGAACTCTACGAACGGGCCCCGCGCCAGGTTGCCTACGATGGCGCGTTTTCTTCAAAGGCAAACTTGGAAGCCATCAAAGGCAAGGGAGTTGAAGATGTTGCCTTTACCAAGGCTCATTTCGCGGTGACCGATATGGTCAAGAGTTCCTGGGTCTATCAACGCCTGCGGCGATTTCGCTGCGGAATCGAAGGCGTCATTTCGTTCTTGAAACGAGTCTTTGGCCTCGACCGATGCACATGGCGCTCATTGCCTTCTTTTAAATCGTACGTATGGAGTTCCATCATCACCTGCAACCTACTGATGATGGCAAGACACCTATTACGATAACAACTATTACTCTTCCGCCCCTTATAGCCATGGATTGCTAACAATTCGCCTCTCGTTTCGTCCAAGATTTTCATTCGCTCTCAACCCCACGAAGCCCCTTCCGAAAACGTATAATACCCACATCTTCGATAGGTCTCTCGCACACCACAAGTTATGGTGTTTCTGGACAGGAACTAGTTAGTTACTTAAGGAGGACGCGATGTATTCGAGGAAGCTCTTTGGGCTCACAGCGGTCTTACTAGCTCTCGCCGGGACGGTAGCGGCCCAGCGGACTCAAAAACCGGTACTGCACGGCCGGCACTGGGTGGCCATCACCGGAAAGCCTCTCGGCGCTACCGCCGGCGCGATGATGTTCCAGAAGGGTGGGAACGCGGTCGACGCGGCGTGCGCCATGCTCGGGGCCACCGCCACGATGTACGATGCGCTCAGCTGGGGAGGGGAGACGCAGGTCCTCATCTACCATCCCGGGGAAAAGAAGGTCATCGGCATCAACGCTCTCGGCGTCGCTCCCACGGGTGCAACGCCCGAGTATTTCAAGAGCAAGGGCATGGACTATCCGCCCGCCCACGGTCCGCTCGCGGCCGTGACACCAGGAACGCCCGGAGGGCTCATGGTGATGCTGGCCGAGTACGGCACCTTGAGTTTGAGAGACGTTCTCGGCCCGTCCATCGAAATGGCAGAGGGCTACGCGATCGAAGCCCAGCTTGCGAACGCCATCGAGCGGGAGAAGGATCGCATTCGGGAGTGGCCCTACTCACGCGACATATTTCTGACGCACCCGGGCGAGGAGAGGGAAGCTCCCTACCCGGGCGAGGTTTTCCGGCAGCCTGATTTGAAGGCAACGCTCGAAAAGCTCGTCGAGACGGAGCAAAAAACCCTCGCCGAAGGCGCCTCGCGCAAAGAAGCGATCTACGCCGCCTACGAGCGCTTCTATGAAGGGGACATCGCCGAGGAGTTCACGCGAGGCTCGCAAGAGCAGGGCGGGCTGCATACCAAGGAAGACCTGGCCGAATGGAAAGTCCACATCGAAGAGCCGGTCATGACGACCTACAAAGACATCGAAGTCTACAAGCTCACTCATTGGGTCCAGGGACCGGTGTTGAATCAAACGCTCAACATCCTCGAAGGCATCGATGTGAAGTCGATGGGCTACAACTCGAGCCGCTACATACACGCGCTCTACCAGGCGATGAGCCTCGCCTTCGCCGACCGGGATTTCTACTATGGCGATCCGTACTTCGCTCCCGAGGAGCCTATCGAAGGCCTGCTCTCGAAGGAGTATGCGGCAGAAAGAAGAAAGCTCATCGACTGGGAGAAAAACGATGTCGGTGTGAAGCCAGGGGATCCCTACCCGCATCAAGGCGGTACGAATCCCTACCTCGACTACCTCGAGGCCTGGAAGAGCAAACCGCCGGCCACGGAGGAAGATGAACAGCTTTTCGAGGAAGGCTTCTACGCGGGTACGACTTCGATACAAGCCGCCGACGAGGAAGGCTGGGTGGTCTCGGTCACGCCGAGCGGCGGCTGGAACCCTGCCTGCATCGCAGGGCGGACCGGCATCGGCATGAGCCAGCGGATGCAGAGCTTCGTGCTCGATCCGCACGTCAACCCCTACAACGTCCTCGAGCCGGGGAAGCGCCCGCGCGCCACGTTGACACCGAGTCTCGCTCTCAAGGACGGGAAACCTTTTCTCTCGTTCGCCGTACAAGGTGGGGATTCGCAGGATCAAAATCTCGTTCAGTTCTTCCTGAACGTCGTGGAGTTCGGCATGAACGTCCAGGAGGCGGTGGAAGCGGCGAACTTCACCAGCTACCAGATGCAGAGCTCGTTCGGTGCCCACGAATCGCAGCCGGGACGTTTGCAGCTCAATGAGTCCCTCCCTTCATGGGTGCGGGGAGAATTGGCGGCGATGGGCTACGAGCTCGATTTTCGTGCGAGGACCTCAGGTCCCATCACCGCCATTTTCTTCGACTGGGAACATGGAACCATGTGGGGCGGCGCGAGCAACCATGGCGAAGACTACGGGATAGCGTGGTGAGCCTGAACTTTATCGCCCTGTATCTACACACAGGAAAAGACGCGAACGGAAAGGACGGGTCTAAGGGCCCGCACAGAGGTCCAACCATCGACATAGGACCGCTAGGCCGAGAACAGATCCGGTACCAGAGAAGCCAGATATAACGGCAAGGAGAGCAAACGGTAGCGCAAGACGCCTCCCGGCATCTTGACCTCATGACGTTCGTCCGCAATCGGTCCAATGTGGAGCCGGACGGCCTCGTCGAGGCCAGCGCGCCACAGAAACTGATGGAGAGACTTGAGGGAGCCCGATGCCGCGGACTTCGCTTCGACCGGGACGAGCTTGCCCGGGCTGACAACAGAAAGTCGACCTCGGCATTCGACCGTGAAGACTCGCTAACCCAGAAATAAAGCTCCTTCTGCGACGGGCCACTTCCGGCCACGAGCTCCTGTCCAACAAACATCTCGGCGATACGCCCTCCTAGAATATTGTCGACGGGCCGGCGGCGGAGCTCTTCAGAATCGAAGCCCATGGTCGCGAGGGCCAACGCCGTATCCAAAGGAAGGAGTTTCGGCGCCGAGCGCGCACGAGCCACGAGAGGCGGCGTGAGGGAGCTCGTCGGCCGCGCCCGAGTGATGAGAAGCGCGGCCTCCAGCTTGCCCAGAGCAGCCTTCATGAGTTGAGAGCGATAGCCCGGAGCAAAGTTCTCGTATTTGAAGCGCAGTCCATAATGATGTCGAAGGTTCTCGAACGCGGCATCGAGATAAGTGAGATCCCGGACGCCCCGGTACTTTTGAAGATCTTCAGCCAGCGCCTGGATGAGATCTGCATGCACCCGAGAAGCCCCGGCAGGCTGACCCGATTCCACCCAACTCGCGACGGCCTCCGGCATGCCACCAACCTGGAGATAGGCTTGGAAAAGCTCGGCCGCCTGCTCGTGCAGAGGTGCGGGGATCGGCTGCCAACCCGAGGCCGCTTCCAGAAGCTGGCTCGCGAGCACATCGCTCTCCGAGGCCCGCAGGAATTCCATGAAGCTAAGGGGCCGTAGCGTTCTGAACGTCACCCGCCCTACCGGAAAGGCGAATCCGCGCTCTTGAAGTCGCACCTCCATCAGTGAGCCGGCGGCGACCACCGCGAGCTCGGGATGATCCTCCCTCAGGAAACGCAGCCAGTGAATGGCTTCCGCACTCTCCTGAATCTCGTCGAGAAAGAGCAACGTCCGCTCGGGGAATGCCGCGACATTGAACCGGGCTCTAACGCCAGCCAGCAACTCCTCTGCCGAACGGGAAGCCCGGAACAGCGCCAAATCTTCGAATCGCTCCAGATTGAGCTCGAGGAACAGATCGAAGCGTGACGCCAGCTGGCGAATGGAGGACGTCTTGCCCGTCTGGCGCGCACCTCGCAGAATCAGGGGTTTGCGGCCGGCGGAATCGCTCCACTCCCTCAGTACAGCGTCGATGTCTCTCGTGAAGTACACGGGTCACATTATGTCATAAACACCCCCGTGTTTAGGTATCTATTACATTGCAAACACGGCAGTGTAATCAATTAACGACTTTATCCCGCGCTCGAGGATTCCGCGCTCGATCTGGACTGAGACTGGTTCGGCGTTTGCTTTTACAAGGAAGTCCGTCGGGGTGACCCGGAGCTCATGGGCAAGCCGCTGAATAGAGTAGTTAAACAACTCATCGATAACCTGCCTGACCGCGCAACCTGGGGCGACATTCTCTAGGAGTTCTGCGTCAAGAAGAAGATCGATCGCGCTCTGGGTGCCGCTGACTCAGGTGATGCCGTCTCACACGAAGAGGCCAAACGGCAGATCCTCTCGGAATGAAGGTCGAGTGACCGCGCCAGCGATCGAAGACGTTCTGGCAATCAAGAGCTACGTGGAAGCGACACGCGCGCTGCGCCAAGGCATGATCACAGGTCGGTGCCGTCGCCGGAGGAGCAAACCTCGTCCGTGACTAGAATCTGAGGGGTTCTGGTTGTACGCGCTGTTCATGTATTTTCCGCCCATGAGCGCGCCGTCCACACTGTCCTCGATGACGTTACGGCGATACTCGTCGACCGTCGCGAGGAAGGCTTCGTTCGCACCCGACTCCTCCGCCATGGCGTGGACCAGCTCTTGGTCCCAGAAGGAGAAATCGATTCCCTCCGCGAGCGTTCGACCGAGTGCCTCCCCTCGGGCGCCAAACTCGCGGGCGATGGTAATGATAGGCCAGTGGACACGCTTCGCACTCGCACGACGCTCTTCGCGCAGGAACTCCCATCTCCGGACCTGGCGATCGACGATCTGCAAAAGACTCGTGGCTCTCGGCTCCATGCGCGCCCTCCCAACGATGGATTTCCGAAACGGGCGCTAGGATAGCCGTCCTCGAGCCGTTTGGCAAGCCTGCGAAGCGGATCGCATCGGGTCCCGCGCCGTTTACGGGCGTAGTCGTTTCGGATCGACAGAAGCCAAGGTTCAGATGTCTCGCCCATCCAAACAAATATGAGGGCCGCAGAACCTCGTGTTTGCTCCCATACGTCCACGCACGTACAATCTTGCGCGCGGGGCTCGTGAGATCGCGATCTTACTTATGTCCATAGAACCCGGAAGTCGACTCGGTCCCTATGAAATTCTGTCCCCGGTCGGCGCGGGCGGCATGGGGGAAGTCTACAAAGCCAAACACACTCGACTCGATCGCACGGTCGCGATCAAAGTTCTGCCCGAGCACCTCTCGCGAGACGCCGCGCTTCGCGAGCGATTCGAGCGCGAGGCGCGGACCGTCTCGAGCTTGAACCATCCGCACATCTGCACACTCTACGATGTCGGTCAGCATGACGGGGTGGACTTCCTCGTCATGGAGTTCATGGAAGGCGAGACCCTGGCGGAGCGGCTCAAAAGAGGACCGCTCCCGCTGGAGCAAGCTCTCGCATACGGCGTGCAGTTCGCGGATGCGCTCGACAAAGCCCATCGTGAGGGCATCGTGCATCGCGACATCAAGCCAGGGAACGTCATGCTCACGAAGCCAGGCATCAAGGTCCTCGACTTCGGTCTCGCAAAAACCCGGGAAGAAAGCGTCACGCCGTCGGGCCTGGCGAAGGCGGGCGACTCGGAACAACCGACACAGCACAAACCGCTCACGGATGCCGGAACGATTCTCGGCACGGTGCAATACATGGCGCCCGAGCAGCTCGAAGGCAAAGAAGTCGACGCCCGCGCGGACCTGTTCTCTTTCGGAGCCGTCCTCTACGAGATGCTAACCGGCCGCAAAGCGTTCGAGGGCGAAAGCCAGGCGAGCTTGATCTCGGCCATCATGAGCACGGAGCCGCCTCCCGTCTCCTCGCTCCAGTCGTTGTCGCCTCCCGCACTGGACCGTGCGTCCAGAGCTGCCTCGCCAAAGACTGGGTAGTGCGTCATTTTGAAATTCTTTTCTTGTAAGGTCCGCGCGGCCCAGGCTTCGGGGCATTGTCGTCCATCAGACGAACGATATCCTCAAAGCCCCAAACGCGTTTCGTCAAGCCAGCTTCCATCGCAGGCGTGACGCGCAAGGTCCGATGGACCTTCACGAAATTGTAATAGACCGCGTACAACGCCACCATCCAGTGACCGTGCGCCCGGTTTGCCCAACCTGGCGCTCCCGCTCGATCCAACCGAGGTCTACAGCCACACGGCTCGCCGCGATCCCGGCGTGCAAATGATCGGCCAATCGCCGAAGGGCAGTAAAACCCTCTGGGCCGCCGAGCCCGCGCCCGCCCGCCACCAAGCGGTCGACGTAACGGATATCGACCGTACGCGGGTCCGGTGGGATGGTCGCCTTAACGGCGACGGTCTCATCGGACGCCGTGGGCTCGCATGGCTCGACGTCTCCCGTACGCCCTGGGACCGGTGAGATCGCTTCCGCCACGCCTGGCTTCAGCGTTAGCACGGCCGTCCCGTTCGCAGCTACGGTGACTTTCCGACAGTAGCGAGCAGACGCGCTGAGCACCGTTACGCTGAGCTCGCCTCGGGTCACCTCGGCGAGCAGGGCGGGTGAGCACAGGTGCCACCCGGCGCGCACGGCAAGGCGCGCGGCCCACTCGCGTCCGTCCGGGGTCCCCGCCAAAAAGACGAGCCGCGGTTTCAGGGGGAGGAGGTATCGAACCGCGGTGGCGGCGCGTGTCGCGGCGCCTGCCGCATCGGAGACAGCTTCGAGCACTCGGTCAGCACCGTGCTCCCACAACCGCGCCGTGTCGCGCCGTTCCCCCCCAACGAGGAGGACGCCGACCTTGCATGCGAGCGCGTCGGCCAGTCGACGGGCGTCGCCGAGACGTTCGAGCGTGGGGGGGGAGATGTCGTCATCCAGGACCCAGATTTTGTGCTCGTCGGTGCTCATTCGTGGCGTCACAGGGGGGCAGCTCACCTCGCTTTGGCGCGGCTGAGCTCGGTCTCGCTCATCGGCTTGTCGTAATCCGGCTGCCAGACGTCTTCACCGTCCGCGACTTTCCCCAGCGCCCGTGCCATTTCCCGGACGTGCACAGCTACGGATCCACAGCAGCTCCCGATGTAGTCGACGCCGATCTCTTTCGCCTTCCGGGCGAACTCCCCCATCTCGTAGCGCGTCAATTGAAGCGGATCGAGCTCGTGCGGAAAAGCCGGCGGGACGCTGAACCAGGGTTTTTCATCCGTGCAACGAAACGCCTCCGGTTGAGCGGCGATCAAACAGTCCGTCGCCGCGCGTACGTCCTCGATGAGTGGCCACATGCGAGCGGGGTCGCGCATGCAGTTGACACCGACGATGTCGGCTCCTTCGGAAACGAGCGTTTTCATGCATTCGGAGATGTCCGCACAGTCATCGCTCATGGGCTCGCCACGAAAGGCCATGGTGATCATGACCGGAAGATCGGAGAGAGCCTTGGCGCTCTCGAGGTACGCGCGCGCTTCGCCGAGATGAAAGAAGGTCTCTCCAATGATGAAGTCGACACCTTCGTCCACTTGCCACCCGATCTGCTCATCGAAGAGCTCACGCGCCAGCTCAGGGGATTCGGCCCACTTCCACGGCGGCGACAAGTCGGCGGCGACGAGCGCTTGCTCGCCGGCAACTTCTTTCGCCAGACGCGTGGCTCTGCGGTTGAGCTCTTCGACCTTATCGGCCCGTCCCACCGTAGCGAGCTTCTCGCGCGAGCCGTAGAAGGCCATGACTTGAAGAACCTCGGCGCCGGCTCGCAGGAACTCTCGATGGAGCTCGCGCACGGCGTCCGGATGCTCGAGAGCCGCCTCGGGAGTGAACGGTCCTGCCTGGGCGAGGCAACGACGCTCCAACTCCAACATGTAACCCCCGTCTCCCAGAACCGGTCCTTCTTTTAGTCGCTCCAATATGGACGCTCGCATCTCGCACCTCGCTAGCGGGATCTCATGAGGAGGTAGAAAATAAATCCACCGGCCATTCCGAGAAGCACTTCGTAAACGGAGTCGGATAAGCCGAGTCCGTAGCGCCAGCCGAGCATACACCCAAGGCCAGCGAGAATCATCCCCAAGGCCGTGTTCGTATCCACCGGCCAACGAACGGCCCGCACCACGAGAAGGGGCCCCAAGGCCGAGGCGAGGGCAGACCAAGCTAGAACGACGAGAAAGAAGACGCTCCCCGAGCCGGCGACGGCGACGACGAGAACGATCGCGGTCATGAGAACCGTCCCTACCTTCGCCATCGTGTAGGACCGTCGCCACAGGGGAAGATCCCCACCGAATAAGTGAATCCGATGAGTCCGATGAACGTGTAGCCGCTATTGTTGGTCGCAGCCGCGGAAAGGACCGTCAACCAAGGACTCACACTTCGACTAGCGCGCGTGACGGGGGCCTTCAACAAATGAGGTAGAATCTCCGCCGGAAGGAGAGGCCAATGCGAGGGGTGTGGTTTGCTGGCGTCGTCGTTCTGGGCGCTCGATGGCGCTCAGGCTCAATCAGAGAACCCGCCGATACCTGGCTTCGACGCCCAAGGCTCGAATCCGAAGGCCTCCGATCCGGAGCCGCGCTTTCAAATTCCCTGGCAAAACTGGCAGAAGCGAGGTGGAAACATGCTCTCCGCGGGTCGCGGTGTCCGAAAGCACGAGAACGTGGCGGTGCTCGTGGTCGTCCCCGCGTCCGTTTTTCGATAGCCCAGCTCCCGTAAACGTCCTGGAATACAAGAAATAGCAACCCCCTGCCAGTCGGTTAGCGGTGTCGTCTCTCGTAAAGTACAATGCGCCAGTGGGGCGAAGTTGGAGTTATGAGCTGTGAAATCTCGTAAAAAGTTCGAATACGCCGTGGGCGCGTCGCTCGCTTTTTGACCTTCGTGCTTGTCACCATCAGCGTCAGTGCTTCGAGCCGATGAAGGCGCGCAAGGGTGCGCTGCAGCTCATCTTCCGGGATGGGACGAGCGGCAAAAGGTCCTATCAGGCGGCCCGCTTCCTACGCACGGAACGCCTGAGAACGGTAAAGTCGTGATCGATTTCAACCAGGCCTATAACCCCCTTGTGCGTACAACCCGCACACGACCTGTCCGATGCCGACGAGAGAGAATCGGTTGGAGATTCGGATCGAGGCGGGGGAGAAGAATTACAAGAAACATTCTTGAGGCGGGCAGCGCACGTCGCGAGAGTCACTACTAACCCTCATCGAACTAAAGGGAACTAAAGCGCTGCGGTTCGCGCCGCCCCGGGAGGAAAGAATGAAATTCAATCGTTGGACGGTCGTGGCGGCGACCATTTTTGCGCTCACGGCCGCGGACGCTTTCGCGCAGTTCGGATCGATCCGCGGCAAGATCCTGGACGGAGACGGCAACCCACTCGGCGGCGTGGAATGCTCGATCGAGCTTTCCGGCGGCGGCGGCCGGCGCACGAGCGCCAAGACGAAAGGAAACGGCGAGTTCACGAAGGGTGGCATCCGCCCTGGCAACTACACGGTCGTCTGTGAGAAGGAAGGCTATCGCAAGCTCCCGTTGCAGACCCAAGTCTCGGCTTTCGATCAATCCAGTCTCGGCGAGCAGATCATGTTCAAGCTCCAGGCGGGCGAGCTGTCCGAGAAGCAGCATGCGCGCGCGACCGAGCTTCTCACCGAGTTCAACGTAGCGAGCGAGACCGGAGACCAACAGGAAACGCTCGACAAGTTGTTCGAGCTGAAAGAGATGATGCCGGAGTCGACGGAGATCGATTTCAACATCGCCGCCACGTACGATCAGATGGGCGAAACGGACAAGGCCGTCGAGTACTACACGATAGCGGCCGAGAAGAACCCTGATCTTGCTTATGACTCGTATCTCGCGGTGGCGGATCTCCACGGTAAGGCCAACGCGTGGGCTGAGGCCGCCGGTGCTATGAAGAAGGCCACAGACATCCGCGCGACGGATCCGGTGGCGGTGTTCAACTATGCGGTCTATTCGCAGAACTCCGGAGATGCGGACAGCGCGCTCACGGCTTACGAGAAAACGCTCGAGCTCGACGCGAGTCGAGCGATGGCGCATTACCAGGCCGGTCTGATTCTGGTCGGCAAAGCCGAGAACGAGAGAGCGCTCGTGCAATTCGAGCAGTTTCTCACGCTCGCGCCCGACCATCCGCAGGCCGCGGCCGCTCAGGAAGTCGTCACCGCGTTGAACGCGAAAGAGAGCCGATAGCTCTCGGCGTCCTCGTAAGCGACGGTAGCGGCCCAGGTCACGACCCGTCCCAAAAGCGTCAGGCTCGTTTTATCCTTGAAGGATGGGCCGACAAAACGCCGAGCGAGCTCGAGGAGCTAACAACCATTGAGCGATCTAGCTTCCGATGAAACCCCAGTAGTTCTCTTTGCAGTGATCTTCCAGCTGGGTCTTCACGACCTTCAGCCACTTTTTCTTCTTCCCGATACGCTTCGCAACTTCCTTCGCCACCTTAGGCATGTCCACGTCGTCATTTTTCAGCCCTTCGGTGTACACGAATACTGTAAAAGGCTGATCCGGCCTCTTGGGAGTTTTCCTGGGTTCCTGAGCGAGGCTGAAGCTGCCTAGAAAAACCGCGGCCAAGACTGCAATGAGCACTCGTCCAGCATCAAGCGCCTCCTTTTGGGTTCCGAGCTACGAGCTACACGCCGTCGCTCAACCGGCCAGACGTGCTCGCCCCACCTGCCTGGTCCGGGCTTGAGCTCCAGCGAACGTTGATAGAGTTCGCCCCCCGTAGCTCATCGCCAGGTCGCTGAGGAGAAGGTTTTTCCATTCTAATGACCATGACTCCGTAGATTAGCGAGATCGCCCACCGCGTGCAACTCCCTCTCTCCTCGGCAGTGCCTGCTACCTCTTCGGCTATGCGTGCGGGAGCGCTGCTCCGGAGGAGCGAGAGGCGCACGAACGCGGGTTCGCCCGCTCGATGCGCGGGATCGGTCTGGAAGGCTCGTTCAGCATCGACGGCTCGGAGCGCGAGGCCTCGACCGAGCGTTACACGGTGGAGCGCGTCGAGAAAGTAGGCGGAGCGATATCTGGCTCTTTCACGCGCGCCTCCGGTTTGGCGAGAGACCGACGTGAGCTTGCCAGTCCCTGTCAAGCTTCTATGCGCGGGAGACACGCCCGTTGTGAGCCTACGGACGCGATCGATACCGGGATTCTTCCGCTGCCGATACTCCGGATTTTGATCCAACCCGCTCACCGGCAGACATCAGTTCGGCAGGATCGTCCGCGAGAACGATTGAGCCCTCACTCTCCAAGCGACGCGAGGCGCACCTTCACGCCGTTTTGCTCCGAGTTCATCTGCAGCGAAAGCTCGAACATCTCTTTCGCCTTGTTCGGCTGCTGCTGTCGCTCGTAGCAATCCCCTAATGCGTTGAGAAGCAACGTATCCACCGGCCGCAGGGTGCGAGCGCGCTCCAGGTAAGGCAACGCTTGCGGATAGTCGCTCTTGATGTAGTACGCGAAGCCGAGACCTTCGACGACTTCGACTTGCTCGGGAAACTGCGCCTCGAGCGGCTTCAAGAGAGAAAGCGCTTCATCCGCCTGACGCTTGAAGAGAATCAGGCTCGCGAGCTTCCACTGCGCCATCGGGAGCATCCCCGGGTTAATGGCCGCAACTGCTGCCCGTAGCCTCGTCTCCGCGTCGTCGATCTGACCACGGGCCATCAATTGCTCACCGAGAGTCAGGTCGATGAGCCCCTCGACGTCTGCCGGGAAGCTATAGGGCAGTACGAGCCCGGCGCGGAGGATGGTCGAGCGTGGAGATATCCGAATCGGTACTTCGCGAAACGTGACGATATTGGCGTCCGCATCGAGGATCTCACCTCGAAACGAGTAATCGCCGGGCTCGATCCCCAGCAGCGGGCTCTCGGCTGTGACCAATCCGTCCGACGTTGTGCTGACCTCCGCGTCGTACGACGCGAGCGTCTCTCCCGTAGATTGGATCAAAAAACGCATGCTCTGGCCGGCCTGTGCATTCAGCACTTGCGTCGCGACATAAGCCGATTTGCCGAGCGCGAAAACACCGTTTGTGATGGGTTCGATGGCTGTCCCGCCGAGCCTAAACGTCTTGAACGCGTCGCCGCCGGTGAAATCGGTCTGGAGGTTCGCGGCGAGAATCAGATCCGCGAGCCGGGTCTCGTCGCTCGGCTCAGGCACGATTATCTCGGTGTCTGAAACGGTAAATTCCTTCGTCGCGCGGTTGCGCAAGATAATGCTGACTTTGTAAACGCCCGGCAGCACGGGAAAGCTGTCGCGATAAGCGAACGGAAGGCTCCCGATCTGATCGAGCTGGCTCCGCGTCAAACGGAGCGGGCGCTCGTTCTCGGTAACCGCAAGCAGCTGCCCTTCCATGTTCCGAAGCTCGAGGCTAACTTCGAACGTCGTGTAGAAGAGTGTCTCCTCCTCATTCGCCTCGAGACTCAGATTTTGCGGATCGAGCTCGATCGAATAATGGACGAACGGTGTTTCTCCCGGCCCGATCAAAACGGCGAAGGCCGCGCGACTCTCGACGAAGTTGAACGAGTAGTCCGCCGAAACACGGTCGCCGAAGTCCAGATAGCCCTGGAGGTAATCTGCATCGATTTTCTTGATTTGATACTCCTCGATGTCGAGAAGATTTCGATCGACGGACATCGAGGGACGCACCTGCATCAAAGTGGGGTCGCGCGAGTTGCGTGCCGAAAACATGGATGAGGTGGGCTCCGAAAGGTCGATCGTGAGAGAGGCCTTCGCTAAATCGACAGATATGGTTTCCAGAATGTCCAGAGCTCTGTTCTGATTGGCGCGAAGGCTGAAGCCGTCATGTAGCAGCGCTTGCGGCCCGTCGGAATGCGGGTGGTAGAGCTCGTACTCGCCGATGTCGTTATTCTTGAAAAAAAGCAGGTTGAACCGCGCGGGAAGGCCGGCTTCCCTGTCCCCCATATAGATCCACAGCTCGGTCGAGACGATCTCGTTCGAGCCGTCATAGCGTTGGATCTCATGGGGCTCACCCAAAATAATATAGTAACGGCCGCGATCCGTTTTCCAACCCGGACGCGGTGCTTCTCGACCGAGGACCCGAATCGCGTGCTCGAGTCGCCGGTAGTGCTCTTTGGCAAACTCGTTCTCGAGCGTGGCGGGGTTCGGATCGCGCCGGTCCCAAAACGCCTCTACGAAGAGACCCCTCTCTTCTTTCGTCTCCAGATCGAGAAAGACTTCCTTCTCTTGGGGGCTGATGATGTACGGCACTTCTTGCTCCAACCAAGCCCGCTCATCACCCGTAAGGCGATCGACGCGGTCGTCAGCGACCACTTGCACCACACCCACGAACAATAAAAAAATCAACAATTCGGGAGAATCGAGCTTCATCACGCCTTCCATCTCTACCCAAACAAGGCTTTCCGTTAACAGCATAGCCATCGAAACGCGGCGGTGCAAGCTGCGCGGCCCCAGAGCTTGCACGCGAACAACCTCGAGAGGCGGAGCCAGCTGGCGCCCGGAAACACTCGTTGTGAGGAGCTCGCGCGCCTCCTCGCGCGGGCCCTCAGGGGCTCTCTTTGACCAGGACGCGTGTGTCCAGCGCCACCTCCGTAAGGCTCTGCGTTCGGCCGGTGGTGGGCCAGAAGATTTCGAGCAGCTCGACCCGCTCCGCTTTACCGAGTCCGACAAGCTGCCGCCGAACGGAGTTGGCGCCGAAGCTGCCGCCGCTATTGACGTGTTTGTAGATGGATCGGCTCTTGCCGTCCTGAGACACTTGCACCCGAATCCTGGCGCCAAGCGCGGCTCGTTTCGTTACCACTCCGACCAGCTCGACCGCAATCCAGTGGTTCTCGAAGCCAGGATTCTCGTAGAGCACGTCGGTGAACTTATCGCCCGCGAGAGCGCCGCCCATCTGCTCGAAAACATCCTGATCGCCATCCCCGACCCACAAATTTGGCCGAAGACCCCGCTTTTTTATTATTGATGTCTTTCAGCTTCCAGTTTCTTGTTCTGATACGAACCGCCGCGGCGTCAGCGCTGTTTGACGCGCAGCACGCTGTCGAGCGCGACACCCGTTCGTGTCTCGAGCGCGTCCGAACCCGGCCAAGAAATCTCGACCGCGTCAATCCGCTCCGCTTTGCCGAGACCGATCAACTGGCGGCGAACAGAGCTCGCACCAAAGCTCCCGCCGCTATTGACATGCTTATAGATGGACCGGCTTCGCCCTGCGTCGAAAACCCGCACGTGGATGCGCGCGCCGATGGCCGCGCGGTTCGCGCCGACGCCAATGAGCTCGACCACGAGCCAGTGGTGGCCGAAGCCGGGATTCTCGTAGAGCACGTCGTTGAACTTGTCGCCCGCGAGCGCCCCGCCCATTTGCTCGAACAGGTCCGCGTCACCGTCATTGTCGAAATCGAGAAAAGCGACACCGTGGCCTTTTTGAAGATGGCCAAACCCACCCGCGGTCGTGACGTCATCGAAACGCTTGCCACTGCGGTTCCAATACATCACGTTCGGCATGAGCGCGAAGTAGGGTGGATAACCCGTTCCGAGATAGAAGTCCAAATAGCCGTCGCCATCTAGATCGCCGAAATTGGAGCCCATCGGTGCGCTCGGCTCCGCGAGCCCGCGCTCGGAGGACACCTCGTCGAAGCCACCCGCGCCGTTTCCCCGGTAGAGCTTTGCAACTTCCACGTCGAAGGGCAGACCGAGATAGGCCGAAGCAATATCCTTGATGATCGCCTCATAGGCGGAGACATAAATGTCGAGGACGCCGTCGTTGTCAAAATCCCAGAACCACGCGGGAAAGCTCCTCGTGGGTTCCAGGAGTCCCTGCGCCGGGGCCACATCCGTGAACGTCCCGTTTGCCTGATTGCGGTAGAGGCGGTTGTCCCCGTCCAAGTTCGAGACGTAGAGGTCCATGAATCCGTCGCCGTCATAATCGCCCCACACGACCGCCTTGGTGAAGCGCCCATTCGTGACCCCCGCGCGGGACGCGACGTCCACGAAGGTCCCGTCGCCTTGATTCTCGAACAGTTGACAGAGAGCGGTCAGCTTCTCGTTGGTCTCGTTGCCGATGTAGAGGTCGAGATCCCCATCGTTGTCGTAATCGGCCCAAGCCGCGGTCTGCGTTGGTAAATGGTCCTCGCCGAGTCCGGTCTCAAAGGTCACATCAGTAAAAGTCCCATCCCCGTTATTCTCTAGAAGAGAGTTCGGATGCCGGCCGCCTGCACCGAGCCAAGCGCCTCGAAGCAGCAGCACATCCATGTCCCCGTCATTGTCGTAGTCGCCCTGCACCATGTTGAGCCCGCCGAGGATGCCGACGATGCCCGCCGCGTCGGTGTGCTCGGAGAACGTGCCGTCTTCGTCGTTCAGGAACAGCTGCAGTTGCGCCGTCGGGTGATAGCCCGAGACGAGAAGATCGAGATAACCGTCGAGGTCGAAATCCTCGACGACGACGCTCCCCGAGAGGCTGAAAGTGTCGAGGCCAGCGCGTCCGGCAACGTTGTCGAATCGCGGGAAATCTGCGTCCGATGCGAGACTCTCGGGCGGGATCAAGAAGTTGGGTGGGACTTCCTCCGGATAATCGTCGACGGTCATGTAAGCGATGTTCAAGAGCCATTGGCTTGAGAGATAGGGATCGGTCCCAGGCCGCGCGCGCGCGAGCGCTTCGAGGAAATAGCCGATGGCGCGGCGTGATGGGTCCTGGTCGACATGGATCCCGTTGCCACGGATCGGCAAGATGCAGCTCTCCGAGGTATGCCGGAGCGCGCAGTTCTGCGTCTCCCCGTAACGCAAATGGGCCATCCCGAGCCGGAAGTAGAGCCGCACGATCCACTCGAGCCCGAGGTCCTCTTCCACGCTTGGAAGAATGCGATGCGCCTCTTCGAAATGATCGATCGCAGCGCGCTCGTTGCCGAGCCGCTGTTCCTCCTCGGCTAGCTTCAGGTGGATCTCCCACAGGAGATAGTCGGGGGCATCCGGCGCCAAGCTCTCGAGTCCGGCTCGCATCGCACGGGCTTTACGATCGCTCAGATAGAAATGGTCGTCCGGGGAGCGCGCGATGACTTCCTGGAGGAGAGCGAGCATACGCTCGTGTCCCGACTGCGCGCGTCCGGGTGCAGCGACCGCGACCAGGACGACCCAGAGAATCCAGCACGCGGCTATCCGTGGCACGACACGCCTATTCGGCCTTCCCTTTGCCTTTTTCGACGCGCACGTGACGATTGACCGCGCCCCCGTCGAAGATCTCGGCTGAGCCGTCCGGCCAGCGCACGTGGATGCGCTCGACCGAATCCGCGACGATGCCGAAATGGACGCGAGGATCGTTGCTCGTCAGATAGCTGTAGGAAGGACCCGCGGTGCGCACATAGTCCTTGCCGCCCGCGGTCACGGTGACGAGCGCGCCATGCGCATCGCGTCGCTCATCGGCGTCGAAGGCACGGATGACGAGCCAGTTGCCTTTCTTCGGTGCGTCGTTCAGGAAGAGCCTCGCCTGGCCGGCCGTGTTCGTGATCATCATGTCGAGGTCGCCGTCTTCGTCGATATCCCCCATCACGAGGCCTCGGCTGATCTCGACTTGCGACGCGAACGCCCCCGCCTTGTCGCTGACGTCGGTGAATTTTCCGCTCCCGTCGTTCTCCAGCAGAAAGTTCGGCTCGGCGTAGACGTTCCAATGGTCCCCGAGCTTCGCGCCCGGGTGCGGTGGGTTCTTGTCGACGCGACCGTTGACGATCGCGATATCGAGATCGCCGTCGTGATCGAAGTCGAAAAAAACCGTGCCGAAGCCCGTATACTTCAAGCTCGGCGCCCCGAGCCCACGCGCCGCCGAGACATCCTCGAAGCCGAACATCCCGTCGTTCAGGTACAGCGTGTTGGTCTGGTTGACGAGATGGGTCATGAACATATCCAGGTCACCGTCACCGTCCGCGTCACCCAGTGCGATCCCCATGCTCGCCTCGGGCCGCCCCATGGCGTTCAGCGCCGCGCCCATGAAAAACGCCTGGTCCTCGAACTTCCCTTCGCCGAGATTGACCCAGAGTTGATTCGCCTCGCCGTCATTCGCGATGTAGAAGTCGAGCCGATGGTCGCCGGTGAAATCAGCGCACAAGATACCGAGCCCCGGCGCTTCTACTCCGAAAATGCCCGCGCCACGGGTGACGTCCTCGAAAGTGCCGTCGCCACTATTGTGGTAGAGCGTGTCACGCTCGTATTTGAAACTCTGTGGGCTGCAATAGTCCGGGGCACCGTCTCCCGTCACGCAAGCTTTCGTGGCGTCGTGGATGACGTAACGGGCTACATAGAGGTCGAGAAAGCCGTCCGCGTCGTAATCACAAAACGCCGCCGAGGCGGACCACGCGTCGTCCTGTATCCCTGCCGGCTTCGTCACGTTCTCGAATTTGCCGCCGCCTTGGTTCCGATAGAGCGCGTCGGGTCCGTAGTTCGCGACGTAGACGTCGACGAGACCGTCATTGTCGATGTCGCCAACGGCCACCCCCGTGCCGTATCCGGTATCGCCGAGCCCGGACGCTTGTGTGACGTCGGTGAACGTCCCGTCGTCGTTCTGGCGAAAAAGACGACTCGGCAGACGCTTCGCGCTCGTCGATTCCGGTAGAGGGCCTCCCTGAACGAGGAAGATGTCCAGGTCCCCGGCGCCGTCCATGTCGAGAAAGGCACCGCCCGAGCCCATGACTTCGGGCGCCCAATACTTCCCCTCCGTCCCCGGATCGTGCACGAAGTCGAGGCCGACTTCGTCAGTGATCTCGGTGAAGTAGGCTTTTTGAGCCCACGCGCGCGGGGTGAAGCACAAAAACGCCCAGGCGCCCATGATGGCCGCGGACCTCATCATGCCGGAATTGTCCTCCGCGGCCTTCTGACTGTCAAGCAGAACTTGCGATAAGTTCTTTCTCGACAGATAATTACGACTGGACCGCCGATGAGACGCTTCTTGTTTGCCGCACTTTGGCTCGCCTGCTGCTCGTGCTCCGGACCCGAGCCGCCAAACGTTCTCGTGATCAGCATCGACACACTCCGGGCCGACCACCTGGGCAGTTACGGCTTCGAAAAAGAGACGACTCCCAACCTCGACGCTCTCGCCCAGGAATCGGCGCGCTTCGACACAGTGTGGTCGCCGGCGCCGATGACCCTCCCCGCACACGCTTCCATGCTCACCGGCACGATCCCACCAACCCACGGTATCCACGACAACTTGAGCTATCGCCTCGCGGAGGATCAATACACCCTCGCCGAGCTTCTCGAGGACGCGGGCTACACGACCGGAGCCATCGTCAGCAGTTTCGTTCTGGACTCACAGTTCAATCTCGATCAGGGATTCGACACGTACGACGACGATTTCCGCGAAGAGCACAAGATCGCGTTTCTCAGTGAACGAAAAGGGGACGAAACGACGGCGCTCGCGCTGGATTGGTTCGACGATCACCACGACGAGCTTTTTTTTCTGTTCCTCCACTACTACGACCCGCATGACGACTACGATCCGCCCGAGCCCTTCGCCACCCGCTTCCCGGACGATCCCTATTCCGGCGAGATCGCCTTCACAGATTCTCTCGTCGGAAAAGTGCTCGACAAGCTCGACGAGCTCGGGGTCGACGAGTCCACCGTGATTGTCGTCACGGGCGATCACGGCGAAATGCTCGGCGAGCACGGCGAGCTCACCCACGGATACTTCATTTATCGAAACGCGCTTCGTGTGCCTCTGCTCATCAAGGCTCCCGGCGTAGCACCAGCGGTCGTCGACGAGACCGCGGGGCTCATCGACATCGCCCCTACCATCGCGGGCCTTGTCGACCTCGAGCTCCCGGCCGCGGTCGAGGGAAGGGATCTGTCCGGGAGGCTCCAAGGCGGGAAACCCGAACGCGCGCGGACCGCGTTCTACAGCGAGAGTGTCACCGCGAATCGCTACTACGGCGCGGCAACGCTCGTGGGGCTCGTCCAGGGCCCGTGGAAATACGTGCACACGACGCGGCCGGAGCTCTACGACCTCGCAAAGGACCTGGAGGAGGCATCGAACGTTGTCGAAGAGCACCCTTCGATCGCCCTCGGGATGAAGGAGAGCCTCGAGGCCAGCCTGCGTGGCGCCAGCGCCAACGACGACGAAGGTGCCGACGCGGCCGAGCTCGACGAGGCGGAGCGAAGAAAGCTCGCCGCGCTCGGATATCTCTCGGGCAGCGCGGACGCTCCGAAGCTGACTCTCGATCCCGGCAAGGACGATCCCAAAGACTGGATCGGCTTTTACCGTCGTCACCAGGAGCTCGAGAAGCTCGTAAACGTTGGGGCCTACGAGCGCGCGCGGGAGCTCACCTCCAACCTCGTGACCGAAAATCCCCAATTCGCCGCCGGCTACTTGCAGCTCGCACGCATCGCGACCGAGACCCGGGACCTTCAGTCCGCGAGCACGGCCTACGAGAGAGCGATCGAGATCGATCCCGGCAACGCCGGCGCCCACTACAACCTGGCGAACATTCTGCGCACCCTAGGCCGCACCGAGGAGGCCCGGAGCCAATACGAAGCCACCCTCGCCCTCGAGCCCGACTTCGCGGATGCCAGGCCGCGCCTCGAGGAGCTACGCGCGGACCCTGCCGGCAATGCAGGGAACCATCATCGCCGCGGACTGGAGCTTCGCAAAACGGGCCATTTGGAGGAGGCTCTGGAGGAGCTTCGCCAAGCGGTCGATCTCGACCCCGGCTTTGCTCGTGCCGAGAACGACCTCGGGGTCACGCTCAAACAAATGGGGTGCCTCGATGAAGCGCTCGCGCATTACCGGCGCGCGCTCGCGATCGATCCCCGGCTGACGCTGGCGCATAACAACATCGGCAGCCTTCTCGGCTCACGCGGCGACGTCCCGCGGGCCCTCGAGCACTTTCGTCAGGCGGCCGCCATCGACTCCGGCTACGCCGAGGCACAGAACAACCTCGGCCTCGCGCTCCGCATGACCGGGGCCCGCGATGAAGCCATACCGCATTTTCGCGCCGCTCTCGACGCTCGAGGCGACTGGCCCGTTCCCTTGAACGAGCTCGCATGGATTTTCGCGACCCATCCGGACAGCGACGCACGCGACCCGGCACGAGCAGTGCATCTCGCGGAACGGGCGGTCCGTCTGACGGGACGGAAGCAACCCGTCATGCTCGATACCCTCGCGGCGGCCTACGCCGCGGCGGGCGATTTCGAGCGAGCCATCCAAACAGCCGAAGAGGCTCTTCGCATCGCTTCGAGCCGAGCACCGCGACTCGAGAACGAGCTCGAGCGCCGTTTGAACCTCTACCGCCGAGGTCAGGCCTTCATAGAGCCCGCTCGAACACGGGCGGCGCCTCCTAGCAGCCCGTTGAAAAAGTCGTATTCGGTCGCGATATTTCTCTGAAGACTCATTCGATGACGATGTAAAATTGCATCGCATGTCGATGAAGAAGAAAAAGAAAAGTTGCCAAGAGACTTTATGGATTCCACACGATGCGGTTGCGTCGAGTCCTGGTCATCCTTTTTATGAGGAACTCGAGCGGGTACTTCGAGAGGAAGAGTTTGACTCGTTTGTGGAGTCGAAATGCTCGCCGTATTACGCGAAGAAGCAAGGTCGGCCGAGCATACCGCCGGGTGTGTATTTTCGAATGCTGTTGATCGGCTACTTTGAGCGCATCGATTCAGAGCGCGGGATCTGCTGGCGGTGTTCGGACTCACTGTCTTTGCGCCAGTTTCTTGGCCTTGGAATGGAAGAGCGAACGCCGGACCATTCGTCGCTGTCTCGGATACGGAATCGACTTCCGCTGGAAGTTCACGAATCTGTATTTGGATGGGTGCTAGAAGTTCTAGCGTCGAGAGGGATGATAGATGGCAAGACACTGGGTGTGGACGCGACGACGCTGGAAGCGAATGCGGCGCTTCGGTCAATCGTTCGTCGAGACACGGGGGAAAGCTACGAATCGTATTTGAAGGAGCTTGCGCGCAAGAGTGGTATCGAAGAGCCGAGCCGAGCGGACATTGCAAAGTTGGACAAGAAGCGGCCAAAGAAAGGGTCGAACAAGGAGTGGGTGAATCCGAACGAGCCGGATGCGGAGATCATGAAAATGAAGAGCGGGGGCACGGATATGGCGCACAAAGCCGAGCATGCTGTGGACATGAGCGGGGAAGGTGCGGTAATTGCCGTGACGCTTCACGGAGGCGCGAAGGGTGACACAAAGAGCCTACCGGATACGCTGGAAAAAGCGCAGTCAAATCTGCAAGAGCTCGCGAACAACGCGGAATGTTGTGAACGAATACATGAAGACGCGGGTCGCGAAGTGGTCGGGGACAAGGGCTATCACGGCAACGACATCCTGGTTGAGCTGGTCGAACAAGAATACCGGAGCTACATTTCGGAGCCAGAGCGAGGTGGCCGCAAATGGAAGGACAAACAGGCCGAGCAAGCCGCCACCTACGCGAACCGACGTCGCATTCGCGGGACTCGAGGTAAGCGATTAATACGCCGTCGCGGCGAGTTACTCGAACGACCTTTCGCGCACTACCTCGAAGCGGGAGGCATGCGACGAACGCATTTGCGAAGACACGAAAATATACTCAAGCGCCTCCTCACGCACGTGGCCGGATTCAATCTCGGGATTCTGATGCGCAATCTCATCGGCAAGGCCACGCCGAAGGAATACGCGGAGCTCAACGCCAGTCTGATCGCTGCTTTATTGCGCTTCGTCTCGACCATAGGCGCACGTTTTGCCCCGCTGCAATCCATCGGGCGTCTCAACTTGGCCGTTCCGCCGAATCACATCTTCCTTGAACTTGCCCACCAAACTTTCTCCGTGAGCAGAATCTGGACTTTTTCACCGGGCTGCTAGGTAATGATGCGCTTACCCACGATCGTAACGGCGTTGGCCATACTCCTCGCGGGCTGCCGAGATTCGTCTCTTGAGCACAGCGTCGCGAGAGATTTCAACATCGTGCTCATCACTCTGGACACGACACGCGCCGACCGTCTAGGCGCTTACGGCTACGACGCCGCCCGAACACCGGTGCTCGATCGCCTCGCACGGGAAGGTATCCTTTTCGAGAGCGCCATCTCGCCGGTCCCCATCACACTACCGTCGCACGCCTCGATCCTCACGGGACGCGACCCACCCCATCACGGGGTCCATCACAACGGGCAGTATCACCTCGAGGCGTCGTCTACGACCTTGGCGGAGATTTTGGAAGGCGAGGGCTACCAGACCGCGGCCTTCGTCTCCGCTTTCGTCCTCGACCGGCGCTACGGTCTTTCGCAAGGCTTTGACGTCTATGACGATCGGGTCGAGCCGCTCTCGCGTCGAACGGTCGGTGGACTCGACAGCCAGCGTTCGGCCACGGACGTCACTGACGCCGCTTTGTCGTGGCTCGCCGATCGCGAAGGTGAGGCGACTTTCTTTCTCTGGGTCCACTACTATGACCCTCACCTGCCTTACTCCCCACCCGAAAGCTTTCCCCGCTCGTATGACGGCGAGATCGCCTACATGGACTCGCAGATCGGCCGGCTCGTCGTGGCGCTCGAGCCCGCGGCCGATCGCACCCTGTGGATCGTGGTCGGCGATCACGGAGAAGGCCTCGGTGAGCACGGCGAGACCGGACATTCCCGCCTGCTCTACCGGGAGACACAGCAAGTTCCCTGGATTCTCTGGAGCCCATCGCTTTTTCGAGGTCGGGTCCGCGAGGACCTGGTAGGTCTCGTCGATGTCCTGCCCACGGCTCTCGATCTGCTGGGGTTGGAACCGCCGGCCGATCTCGACGGCGTCAGCGTCAACATCAGTGCCGTCGAGAGCCGGGTCGAGCGCTTCGTCTACATGGAGACGATGGCCACTTACCTCGATAACGGCTGGGCGCCGCTCTACGGACTCCGCGCCCGCGACGAGACCTACATCCTCGCACCGACCCGCGAGTACTACGATCTCTCCGAAGACCCTGAGGAGAAGAGAAATCTTTATCCGACCGGCGACGCCCAGCGTCTAGAGAATACGATGAACGCTATCGTAAAGGACAATCCCTCGATCGTCGAGGTCGCGGCGGGGATCCGCGAGCTCGAAGACGAAGAGCTCGAGCGCCTACAGTCTCTCGGGTACTTGGGAAGCTCTCGGCCCACCGCACCCGGAGATCCGTCCGTGTTACCCGACCCGAAGGACATGATGTCGGTCATGATCCTCCTCGCCCAAGCGGAGGAGCTCCGCCGCGGCGAACGGTTCGACGAAGCCCTCGAGAGAGCAGGCCGCGCTCGCAAAGGCGCCCCCCACGACCTCCAGGTCATGCAGGAGCTCGGCGTGATCTACGCACAAACAGGCCGCTTGGACGACGCCGCCGAGATTCTGATGGAGTACCTCGAGAGCAAGGACAATCCCGATGTCAGCCTCCTGCTCGCCAGCGTCCTGCGGGAGACGGGGCGCGCCGCCGACGGGCGCGCCGTTGTGAACGAGGCCATCGAGAGACACCCCGACCACGGCGCTCTTCGGATCACGCTGGGATATTTTTTGGCGGAGGCCGGGCAACCGCAGGAAGCTCTAGAGCGCTATCGAGAAGCGAAGGAAGTCGACCCCTACCGCGCGGGTGCTTTGGCCGATCAACGCATCGTGGAGCTCAGGACCCGCGAGAGCCGGCACTAGTGCCCGGACCCGCTAATCCTGTCGGTTAAGTCCGAGGTCATTTTCGTGCTAACAAGGCGCTGCGACGACGTCATATCTAGAACTGCAATAAAGCAGCAACGCCGTTAGTCAGCGCGGAAAAGGACCGGGAATTTACGGCAGGATTAGCGGGTTCGGGCACTAGTCCGAGCCTCCCGACGCGCCCGCCTTCAATCGCGCGGTGAACTGCGGAGGCAGCTTCTGGCCGAGCTCTTCCGCGCGCCGCGCGTGGGAGAGCGCGACGTCGAACCGCCCGGTGGAGGCGAGCGCGACGGCGAGCTGAAAATGAACCGGGCCTGCATCGGGCCGGGCGTCGAGCGCACGCGACAAGTGCTCGATCGCTTCGTCCCATCGCTTCTGTTTCAAGAGCAACGCGCCGAGCTGGCGGTGAGGACCGAACGCGTCCGGCTCGATCTCGAGAGCCTCCTCGAATATTGGCTCCGCTTCATCGCCGCGATCGCGGAAAGCCAGAAGGCTTCCGAGATTGACGAGCGTTTGAAGGTGGTCCGGTCGGCTCGACCGGGCGCTCTGATAGTGTTCGAGCGCTTCGTCATAGGCCCCTTCGAGATTCAGCATATTGGCCAAGCCGTAGTGGGCGCTCGCGTGATCGGGACTCGTCTCGAGCGCGCTCAGGTATTCCCGCTTCGCGGGAGCGATGCGGTCCTGCTGCGCGAGCACGTCGCCGAGCCGCGCCCTCATATCGGTGTCGTCCGGCCGAAGCTCGACGAGACCCCGGTAAATGCTCTCCGCGTTCGCGAGGTCTCCCGCCTCCACGGCCGCGCGCGCGCGGTCCAGCTCGGCGATAGAGGAAACGGATTCCTGCCGCATCCGATAGTGGATCGGGTCCGTGATGGCGACGGCGCTCTTCCGCTCCGAAGCGAGCTTGGCCTCCGCCATCGCCTTGTCACGGTCTCCCCTCCGGCGATAGACCTGGGCGAGCGACGCGTGGATGGCGCCCGCGTCCGGGTCGAGCGCCGCTGCCCGGGTCAGGAGCGCGAGCGACTTTTCGATGTCTCCTTGGCTCAGGAGAAGGCGCCCGGCGCCGAATGCGGCCATGGCGCTCTCCGGATCGAGGACCACGGCCTTGCTGAAATGTTCCAGCGCCAGAACCGATTCGCCACGCTCCTCTAACAGCTCGGCCCGGATGATATGAAGGGGTGCGTACCCGTCCCCGACCTGAAGTGCGAGGACCGTCTGCTCGAGCGCCTTTTCCGGCTCGGTGGACCGTAATGCGTGGACCTGTAGGTACTCCCAACGAAGCTCTCCGGGCTCGAGCGCAATCGCCTGCGCGTAACACTCGGAGGCCTCGGCCTCGAGGCCGTGTGCCTGGAGGACGACGGCGAGCCTCCCAAAGGCCTCGCCCGAATCGGGCGCTCGCCGAACGGCTTCGATGTGCTTCTCGACTTTCTCCGCGACCTGGGGTTCCATCGAAGCGAGGTCCAGCTCAGGTATGGGAGGCGCCACCGGCCAGAACCGATAGGCCAGTCCCGAAAGGACCAGCAACCCGCAAACAGCGATCGCGACCGAGGTCGTGCGCGACGACCTCGGGGGCGCCTTTCCCTTGTTCTTGCTTTTTTTCTTCCCCACGACGACCTCATTCTAACAAGGCCGGGCGCTTTTTCTCGTTTCGTTGCGGGGCTAATCGAGCCTGTGCTAGCTTGGCCGAGGATGGCCGGACGACGAAAAAAAAAGATGCGTCAACCTACTCCCGAGGCGCCGTCGGAACACAAAGCGGCCCGGGGCAAGTCGCCTTTTCCGTCGAGGCTTCTCGTCGCGCTCGCCTTGGGCGGCGCCGTCCTCGCCGTTTGGAATCTGTGGTCGAGATGGGGTGGACGCTCCTTCGCCCCGAAGCCCCTCAATATCGTCCTCGTCACCGCCGACACCCTTCGGGCCGACAAGCTGGGCTGCTACGGCAACGAGACCGTCGAGACCCCGAACCTCGACCGCCTGGCCGCGTCGGGCGTGCTCTTCGAGAACGCATCGACTTCCACGCCCGTCACCTTGCCCGCGCACGCAACGCTCTTCACGGGCACCTATCCCATCTTTCACGGCGTTCGTGACAATGGCGGTTACTATCTGGAGCTGGACCAGGGATTCGATCGCTATTTTGACGATTTCGACCTCTCCAAGGTCAAAAACGCCGCGCCGAGCTCGGTCTATCGCCGGGTGTTGTTTATCACTTTAATCCGTAATCCACCGCGATGAAATATCAAGAACGGCCACCACTCCATGAGGGTACGGGAGTGCTCGACGGCGTCAAGGGTTCGCTCGCTACGCGAGCCGCTACGCGCCCTTGACCCCGTCTGCGCCTCCCGTCTTCTGCTCGTACGTGGTTGCCGGTCGAGGTGAATCACGAATGAGAAATCTTCGCGATTCAATGTAAAAAACAACACCGGGGCGACGAAGTTCTCTCGGAAGCCATCGCATGGATGAAACAACGCGACGAGGCCGCACCTTTCTTCTCATGGATTCACCTATACGACGCCCACCGACCCTACGATCCGCCCGAACCGTTCAAGAGCCAGTATCGAAACGAGCCTTGGGGCTCCTACGACGGTGAAGTCGCCTACGTCGATGCGCTCATGGGCGACTTGATGTCGTGGCTCGAAGACGAGGGGCTGATGGAGACCACCATCGTCGCGTTCGTGGCCGATCACGGCGAGAGTCTCGGAGACCACGAAGAGCTCACCCACGGTTTTTTTGTCTACGATGCCACGATGCGCGTGCCTTTCATCGTGAGGACGCCCTATGACGCTTTGCGCGCGCGCCGCATCCGTGCACAAGTGAGGACCATCGACCTCATGCCAACGCTCCTCGAGCTGGTCGCGGCGGACGTCCCCGACTCCGTGCAAGGCGCGAGCCTGGTCCCGCTGTTGACCGGGAGAAGCGACGACGCCGAGCTCACCGCCTATGGGGAGTCCGTCATGCCCGAGCACTATGGATGGAGCCCTCTCGCGTCGCTTCGCACGAACGATTTTCATTACATCGAAGCGCCACGCCCGGAGCTCTACGATTTAGAGAACGACCCGTACGAAGGCACCAATGTGGCGACGCGACGGGCGGCCAAGGTCCGCGAGCTCCAGGCCGAGCTCGACGAGCTTCGACAACGATATGGCGTGGAGGACATCGATGAGCGCGCTCGAGCCACCATCGACCCGGAGACGCGCGACAAGCTAGCGGCACTCGGCTACCTCGGCGGCGAGCGGTCGCGCTCCCGCGATCCATCGCAGCCTCTCGCCGATCCCAAGGACAAGATCGGGCTCTTCAAATTGATTCGGGAGGCGTCCAACGATTCCGGCGAGGGCAGGCGACAAGAGGCGGTAGCCAAGCTCCAGCAAGTGATCGAGCAAGATCCCGCAATAACGGAAGCCTACAACATCCTCGGAAACGTGCATGCGGCATTGGGAGAGCGCGAAAAAGCCGTCGCGGCCTACCGAGAGGCGCTCGCCCTCGACCCACGGTACAAGCCCGCCATCTTCAGCCTGGCTTTGAGCTTCAAGGAGATGGGGCGCCTGGACGAGGCGGCAGCGGGATTCAAACGGATATTGGAGCTCGATCCGCGCGCCAACCAGGCTTCTTTCTTACTAGCCGATATCGAGATCGATCGCGGACGATTCGACGAGGTGCATGCCATTGTCGAGAGGGTGAGGGCCACCAATAACCGGGAACGTGCGATGCTCCATCACCTCGAGGCACGACGTCATCTTGGTCGAGATGAGGGCGACGCGGCGGAGTCCGAGCTACGCCGTGCGATCGAACTCGACCCGAAACTCCCCGACGCTCACTACGATCTCGGTCTCGTTCTCGAAGGGCGTGGGGACGCCGCCGGCGCTCAGGAAGCCTATGAGCGGGAGATTACGATCGCGCCCGAAAGCTATCAGGCGCATTTCACCTTGGCCAAGCTACTGGGGCTCGGCGGTCGCAACACCGAGATGATCGACCATCTCGAAAAAGCGATCGCAGCCAACCCCGATTTCGCCGTCGGGCACCTTTATCTCGCGAACGTCTACCTCGAGGAAGGAAACCTCGAGCGCGCGATGACATCGGCCCAAAGGGGTATCGCGCTCGGCCCCGAGCCTTCGCTCGCACCGTTCGGTCATTTCATCCTGGCCGACGTCTTCCACCGTCTCGGCCGCGCACGGGAGGCCGAGCGAGAAATGGCCCTGGCGAAGAAACTCCAGGGCTCGTAAGGGCCAGGGTGCGTACGCCTTCCGCAGCTTCGCCGCCTATTTCGATCGGCTCCATCCGAGTGCACGACCCGACGCACAAAAAAAGGGCGGGCCGTGAGGCCCGCCCGAAACGGTAAACGACGAAAGGTGTCTTCTAGAAAATCACCTTTACCATGAACTGCATGGTACGCGGGAAGCCGCGCGTACCCGAGATGGTACCGAAGTTGGCCGACCCGAACTGCGAGCGCGGTCCACGCCAGTTGATCCCGTTGAAAATATTGATGAACTCGAACCGTAGATTGAGTTGCGCGCCGCCACCGATAGGGGTCGTCTTGTCGAACGAGACATCCCAGTTGACGAGCTTGGGGCTCCGGACGTCGGCGTTCGTCTGAGGCGAGTTGCCCGGGGTGAAGGCCGACGCGTCCTCGAACGCCGCAGAGTTGATGTACCCCGTGATGGACGAAGGACTGTCACCGTGGCTCAACCCACTCGTCGGATTGCTGCCGCTGGGATCCGATCCCGTCAAGTTCGGCCGCTGGTGGTCGAACCCGTACGCGCTTCCCAAGTTGTTCGAGCTCTGTTTGATCGCGAGCGGGAACCCGGAGCGGAAGATGGCCGCGACGGAAGCCGACCATCCACCCACGATGAGCCCAAGCGTCCCTTCGGGGGTCGGGAACCGGTAGAGACCGTTGATGTTCAACCAGTGCGGCGAATTGATTCGCGACGTCCCGAAGTCAGCGCCCGTGTCGCCCGTGAGGAAGACGGTGCTCTCTTCGTCCTCGAGCAGGGTGTTGCTTTCGTAGATGTTATCCCTCTGGCTCGAATACGTGTAGTTGACCCGAGCGCCCCAGTTTCCGCGGAAACGCTTTTCGAGCTCGAGACGGAGCGCGTTGTACGTCGAACGCCCACTCGACACGTGGCGTGCGAGAACGTCCCGGAACTGCGGGAAAGGTCGCAACAACTGGCCACGAGGCAGTGTCGGCGGTACGGCGAGCGCACCGAAGTCCGCGTTCCCAAAAAACGGGTTCGGAAGCTCCTCGTTGAGCGCCTCGCCGAGTCCGAGAGAGCTGGAATCGAGCTGGTTGATGTTGGTGGTGGCGTTGTTCGTGCCTCCGATGCCGAGGCTCGAGCCCCTGCTTCCGACGTAGCCGACTTTGAGGGCCAAGTTGTCCCCAATGTCACGCTGGTAGTCGAAAGACCACTTGGAGACGTACGGCGACTGCTTGAACTGGTCGTTGAAGGTGACGCTTCCACCAACGTTCGTGAGCTGGCCGAGGGACGCTCCCGACGGCTGGGTGAGTCCGCTCGGGTAGGGATTGGTCAACGAGCCCACGCCACCGCCAGGCTGCTGAGCGGGCGTGATGCCGTCGGTCGAGGACAAAAAGTCCGTGACCGCCGTGAAGCCGGTGGTTCCCGTATGGGACTGGCTCGTGCCGCTCGGGATCGTGTAGGGCGCCCAGTAGACGCCGAAGCCACCACGGATGACCGTCTTGTCGTCCAGCGAGTACGCGAAGCCGGCGCGGGGTCCGAGCTTGAGGGGCTTGGGATCCCACTGTGTACTTCCGAGTCCGAGCTGGCCTGGGTAGACGAGACCACCCACGAGAGGGAAGCCCGAAGCGTTACCGAGACCGGCGGGAGGCGCGGCCTGAATCGGGAACGCATCGTCGCGGCTGAAGCCGACCGAGAAGCGGTCCTCGCTCTCGGCAAGACCCGTCTCGTACTCCAAACGAAGTCCCAGGTTCAGCACGAGCTTCTCGTTGACCCGCCAGTCGTCCTGAACGAAGCCGCCGAAGTAGTCCACGCTGAACTGGCCCGGCGTCGGTATCGTGGCGCGCGAACCGCTGGCGATCGGCGTGCCGAGCAGCATCGAGGCGATCGAGTCGCCCGAGCCGGTACTCGGATCATTCGGATTGGGACCCTGAGTGAAGTTCTCGTTGAAGGCGAATTGGAACCCGTAGTCGAAGTTGAAGGCGTCGAGACCGATGCGGCGCCACTGGCCACCATATTTGAGCGTGTGCGCTCCGATGAACTTCGAGTAGGTACCGCTGACTTCTTGCGACTTCCACTGGATGTCGCTCGAGGACCAACTTCCGTGGGTGCTGGCTTCCGGGTCACCGTAACCACGGGCCGTGATGTACGGAAACTGCTCGAGTTGCACCTGGTCGAGAAAGTCGCCCTGCCATCCAATCGCGGCCGCGTCGGCCGAACTGAACCCGGGGTTGCTCGTACTGTCATCGAAGTAGGTCCAGCCGTACCGCAACGTCAGTACGTCGCTGTCACCGATGATGTGCGTGCTGTTGAGGGCCAGGACGTAGGCGCGACGAAAGAGCGAGGCCGAGCCGGTGTCGAAGACCGGCGTCGAGCCCACGATGTCCGTGTAGTACTTGTTCGCTGGCTCCTCGGAGTCATACATCATCCACGTGCCGCTCAGGTTCCAGTTGTCCGTGACGGATGCGTTTATGTTGGTGGTCCACTGATAAGCGACGTTCCCGAGCGCCGCCGTGGCCTGCACGTCACAAGCTGCGGCCGACGACTGGGGGCAGCCACCATCCATACCGACTTGCGCGAGCGAGCGCGCCAGGTTCTGGCCGACCGGATCGATGAACTGTGCCGGGATCTGGTTGTTCGGAAACGGGACGCGGTTTCCAGCGCCATCGGTCACGAACGGGTTGTAAATCGGACGGTTGAACGCTGAGAAGTCGCCGTTCGCCATCGCCATGGTCGGAAAGGTCATGACATCGCTACGCAGATCCGTGCTCTTGTAGCCCTCGGTGCTGAAGTAGAAGAACGCTTTGTCCTTCACAATCGGCCCGCCGATGCCGCCACCCCACAGATCGTACGGCGCGTCCGCGGCCTTCTCGTCCTCGAAGAAAGTCTTCGAGCGGCCCCAGTTCGGGCGTGTCTGGTAAAGAGCGCTACCCGAAAAGCTGTTCGAGCCGCTCCTGTGGATGGTGTTGAACACCGCGCCACCCGTACGTCCCATTTCGGAGTCGTACGTGTTGATCTGGACCTTCATCTCTTCCGTGCTTTCGAAGCCCGGAATGATGACGGCACGATTGCGCATGTCGGAAATCGCGACACCGTCCACGGTGTAGTTGTTGCCGCGGAGAGGCCCGCCGCCGAGCGACAGGAGCGAGGAGTTCGTCTGATCCTGTTGCCGCACGAACACAGGGTCGCCGGTATGCACGACGTTCGGCGTGGTCACCGCCATGATGAAGAGGTTCCGACCTGGCGTCGGCAACACCTCTAGTTGAGCCTTGTCGATGGCGGACGAGATCGACGCATTGGCCGTCTCGATGAGAGGCGTCTCACCCGTGACCGTCACGGATTCGGCGATACCACCCACCGAAAGGGAGACGTCTTGGACGAGTTGGCTAGCCACGCCAATCTCCAGCCCTTGCCGGTTATAAGGCGCGAATCCGGGCAGTGCGACCGTCAAGGAGTACGTACCGGGCGAAACACCGGCAAACACATACTCCCCGCGCTCGTTCGTCACGGAGGAACGCGTCGCACCGGTGTCTTCGTTGGTGAGCGTCACCGACGTTCCCGGCAGCACGCCGCCATCGGTGTCTCGTACCGCTCCTCGCACGCCGCCTGTAAACGTCTGAGCCGACGCAAAGGCTGGTACCAGAAGCAGGAGACCTATAAGCAAGTATGTAAAGGCTCTCATGCAGATCCCTCCTGAAATGGAATAAAGCCAGTGGTGGGACGCGAAACCAGTCCCCCGGAATTGAAGTCTGGCGTCGCAAGAAACGGAAGAAGGAGCCCCAGCCCCACACGTTCGTACCTCGACACAGCACGACTGGTATAGATCCTGCCTGTTCTCCATTGAGTACTCTCGGGTCTCCTTAGGACCGTGGCAGAAATTATTTCCCATTCTTGGATGGACGCAACGTGTAGTTCCACTTCGGCAGGGAAGAGGATTTTTTGATGTTGAGTAGCGCCATCGCAGGGTCCGAGATTTTGATGCCCTTAGGATACTGCTTCTTGACGAGACGGGCGTTAACCTTGAGCCCAGTTTTGGTCTTGGTGGTCCGTATGAAGTTCAGGATGGTTTCGTAGCTATCGAGCGGCCGGCCCGCCCAATTCTTGCTAATCTCGCTGAACAGGCGGTGCTCGATTGGGTTCCACTTGGACGCACCTGGTGGATAGTGTGCGACCGTGACGTCCAAACCGTGCTCGTTGCACAGCTTGTGCTGGATGCCGTGTTTCCATGCACGGCGGGTTGCGCCGTTGCTTCCGCCAGTGTCAGCTACGACAAGTAAATGTTTGCGGCCGGGAAAACGCTTCTGACCTTCAGAGCGCCACCACTTCTCGATGCATTCGACTGCGAATTGCGACGTGTCGTAAGACGTTCCGACATACACGGTGCCTCGATTACTCTGGAGATCATAGATGCCGTATGGGATTGCGACCCCATCTGCCATGGAGCGAAAGTCGTGGTCGTTGACGGCATCGCTCTTTTGAGCCCAGACGCGTCCTGGGTTCTTGAAGCGTCCGACCAACTCTTTCTTCTTGGTGTCGACACTCAATATGGGATTGCCACGTCGGCTAAAGCGCTCCCGTAGCTGTGTGATGTTGGCGAACTGGGCGTCGCGAGTTGGAGGAGAGCCATTCGAGACCTTCTTTTTGTTGGTCCGGAGTGAGAAGTTCATCTGTTTAAGCAGCTTCGCGACGGTTTTGCGACTGACGCGAATGCCCAAGGCCGAGAGTTCGGCAGCTATTTTTTTCGTGGTCTTGCGAGTCCATCTCAGACCGCTGACGGGATCGCCAGCGACCTCGTACTTCATAAGTTCTTCGATCGCCGCGATGACTTCTGGCGTTTTTTTTCGACAGCTTTGCGGCCGGCACCCGCTTTTCGGACCCGCTCCACATTCACATCATGCTCAAGTAGCTCGCGACGGCCCCGAGCCACAGTGCTAACGTCGAGCCCGAGGATCTCCGCCATCTGGCGGTCACCGCCATAACCTAACTTGAGAGATTCAAGCCCCGCATACACACGCCTTTCTCTCTCATCGAGCAGGCTAAAGAAAAGGATGATGGCTGCTTTGAGCTCATCGGGTAGGACGTCTTGAGCAGCAATACTCTTGGACACAGAGGGTTGCGCTTCCCAAACACGTCGGCTGGCTATTTGCTGTTCACGAATGCTCCTCTTCGGAGAGAAGTAGACATTGCGATTTCTAATCCGAGTGCGGCGAAGTCTTTTCTCCCAGGCCAATTTCGGCAGCACATCTTTGGTCCCAACCCTAACAATGGCATCAAGCTCCTCCACCGCGTAGCCAGCCTCGGAGGCGTTCACCAGTCCTTCGGCCGTGGCGACGAGTGTCCCTCGACTTGAAAAGCCGACGGACCGAATCCACCACAAGCCGTTCTCATCAAACTCCGCGAGCTCTCGGAGCGTGTAGAAACGTCCACGGTGCGAATAGCTGGTGCAGTAGTCGAGCTCTCTCAGTTTCCGGAACACCGTCAGGTCAGCGACAGTCCCCACTGTCTTCTTGAACATGTCCATGGTGGCGATGAGACGTTTGGCAAACAACCCCCGCAGGCGGTCAATATCAGAGTTACGAATCATAATTCGTAACTCTAACACACAATGGCCTACGTCTCCATGGGCAAGCTCTCAAAGAGCTGCAAATAGCTCCATTTGACGCGGTCCCGCCAGGCGATCCGCTTCCCGCCGGCTCGGATCGTTATCCCTGCAGCAGATGAATTACGACAAAGACTTGGTAGTTATTCTTGCCCCGACCCTTAGGCATCGGACCGGCGGTGAGCTGATTGATTCACTGACCGGTTGTCAACCTAACCAAGGAATAGCAAATCTCGCGCCAAGTTACCTTCCGGCATCTGCCGGCCTACATCGCGCACAACTCTTTGCTTAAGAAACACTTAACATTTGTAACCCCAAGGCGAAGCCGGGGGGCGCCTGTCACAAATCCGATTGTTTGAATGGGCGTACGACAGGCCGGATCCGAAAGCGAACCCTAGTCGACCCCGTAATATTCACTGCGACAAGGACTTACTGCTTTTCCCATGCATCCATGAGGCCCTGAGCCTCGCCTCCAGGAGCCCAAATCACAAGCGCTTTGACAGGCTCGTCGCCGGGAACGATGTGATTCACTTCATCCGGCGGGCGCACGAAACCGAGCATGCCCGGTTTGAGCAGATGGCTCTCGCCATTGACGACGTGCTCGAGCTCCCCCGAGAGGACGTAAAAAACCTCGGTCGAGCCATGAGGGTGATTTCCCGAGTTCGTACCCGGTGGAAAGGTAATTTCTCCGATCTCGACCTCTGAGGTGGACCCCATTCTCTGGACCAAAATGGGGGGTAGCTAAGGTGGAGCCTGCCGAGTTGAACACGTCGTGGTCATAGTCGTGATGTTGTTTCCCGAAGGCTCCTAGAAGGGAGCGTTCGGGAACACAGTTTATGGCAGATTGAAAATCTGTGGACAGTTTGTTTTTCGCTGTAGCCATCATTGTGTCTAGCGGCAATTATTATTTCTCTTCAGCAACAAGTTAGAATTCCCGGGTACCTACCGGTCTTGCTCCGTCACTTATCAGCAAAGTGTCCCATGTTCGATCCGGGGCCCCGACGGAGGGAGCGGACCCTTAAAAAAAGATGCGAAGCTTCCTTGTCCGCTCCCTCCGTCGGGGCCCCGGATCGAAGCCGCCCTTTCGCTGGTCCACCTGAATAGTGCAAAAATCGGGGTGCCTGGGGTATGGGCCAAGCCGCGAGAGGGTCTCCTGCGGCGATTCTCGCATTCGTTTTGTGGACTCGTGGCAAGGTTCATTCCTTTTCCCGGCTTTCTACCGCCGTGGCCTCTTTGGCCTTGTTCTGCTTCGATTGCCCCAGTCGGTAACTGCCGACGTTGAGCTCCAGGATGATGCTGTGATGTACAAATCGGTCGATGGCCAATCATCTTCAAGCAACCTCGCCAAGCAGTCCATCGTAGAAGCTCGCGGGCGTTTGATAGCCTAACGCTTTGTGCGGGCGCTCGTCATTGAAGAAATCGAAGTAGCAAGCGATGCCCGCGCGAGCCATTTGCACGGTGTCGTAGGCGTACAGGTAGACCTCCTCGTACTTCAGCGAGCGCCAGAGCCGCTCCACGAAGATGTTGTCGATACAGCGACCTTTGCCATCCATGCTGATCTTGATCTCAAGAGCAAGCAATACACTGGTGCACTCCTCCGAGGTGAACTGAGAGCCCTGGTCCGTGTTGAATATCTCTGGGCAACCGTAGCGTGCCACAGCTTCGTTCAGAGCCTCCACGCAGAAGGTCGTCTCCAACGTGTTGGACAAGCGCCAGGCGAGCACCCGCCGCGAATACCAATCGATGACCGCCACCAGGTATACGAAGCCTCGCGCCATCGGGATGTATGTGATGTCGGCGGCCCACACCTGATTGATCCGAGAAACCGTCAGATTCCTCAGTAGATAGGGGTATACCGTGTGTTCCGGCGCTGGCTTGCTTGTGTTCGGCTTGGGCGCAGTGCTCTCGAGCCCCATCAAGCGCATAAGACGCTGCACGCGCTTGCGGTTGACGGCCGACCCCTCCGCTTTGAGTGTCTGTGTCATCATGCGGCTGCCGAAAAATGGACGCTTCAGATGTAGCTCGTCCATCCGACGCATCAATGCGAGTTGCTCGCCATCCGGCTCGACAGGTTCGTAGTACAGGCTCGACCGATTCACGCCGAGCAGCTCGCACTGCCAGCGCATCGACAGCGGAGCGTTGGGTTCGACCAACTCCCGCCGGGGCGTCATCGCAATCGACCGAGCCCGTGTGATAAAAAATCGCGCTCCATCGTCAGCTCCCCGATTTTCTGAAGCAGTTCGGCCTCGCGCATCGAGGTATCGCCTCCGCCCACCTCTTCGGTCTCGAAAGCACGCGTGACGTTCTCCAAAAGCTGCCGCTTCCATTTGTAGATCTGGTTCGCGTGAACCTTGTGCCGCCGGGATAGTTCCGCCACTGTCTCCTGCTCGCGTAGTACCGCCAATGCAACTTTCGCCTTGAAAACAGGGCTGTGCTTCGTACGATTTTTCTTCACTTTTCTCTGCTCCTTTTTTTATTGAGCAGGCTTGTTTTACCACCTTAACCCCTGGTCTAAAAAATGGGGTCCACTTCACTCGCCCCCCCCCCGAGATTCCTCGAATCGAGCAGCATTTTCAGAGAGGTTCCGCTCGTGGGGCTCAGATAGACCTCGTCCTCCAGCATCATTTTTTGGGTCGAGACCGCCGCCCCAACGGACACACCTATGCCAAAGACGACCGTGAACAGCAAAAGAAGCTTGATACGTCGCATCCGATCTCCTCCTGGTTATGACGGCAGCACCTCGAGATGTTCTTGCTCCTCACCGGAAGCCCGCGTTAGAGCGTGGGATGTTTTTGATGGTGGTCCGTCTTCGATTGATACGCATGGGCCAGTAATAGAATCTCAGCCTCGCCGAAGAGCTTGCCAGTAAATCTCAAGCTCGTGGGCGTGCCTTCGAAGAAACCGCCCGGCACGCTGATCTCGGGATGGCCGGTCAGGTTCGTCAGGCCCAGGTTGCTCCCGATGAACCCGTCTAGCTCGCCCAGGGCCTCGTCGACTTCCTCCATGATGCGCATGCGTAGACGATTCGCTTGGATGTACTCGACCGCCGGAACGAAGCGCGCCGATCGAAAGCTTTCCGGCCAGCGGCTTTCTTCAGGAGGCGCCTTCATACTATCAAGATCGCCCTCGAGCGTCAGGCCGTCGAAAGCAGCGGCGGATTCGGTCGTGAGGATGAAGCCGATGGCATCGGAAGGCACATCGGGGAGATCGAAGGGCTCGAGCTCGACGCCCAGCGATCGGATCACGTCGAGCGCTTCACGGTTGTTCCTTTGGGTCGCCCGCTGCCGTGCAACGCGATCGGCGTTTTCCGGGTCGTCCTCGATCTCGTCGAAAGCCGATCGCAAGTAGCCGATGCGAAGTTCGCGCACGTCGCGGCCGCCGTCCCAGACGAACGGAACGTCGAAGAGCGTGTTGTCTTTTCCGTCCGGGCCCCGAATCGTGTCGAAGACGAGCGCGCAGTCCTCAGCGGAGCCGCACATGGGGCCGATCTTGTCCATCGACCAGGACAGCGCCATCGCGCCGTAGCGGCTCACGCGACCGTAAGTCGGTCTCAGCCCGGCCACCCCCGTTGCGGGTTGAAGGCGAGATGATCGAGCCACGCGTCTCGGTGCCAATGGCAAAGCCGACGAGCCCGGCAGCGGTTGCGGAGCCGGGTCCCGCGGACGAACCGCTCGAGCCTTGCTCCGTGTTCCATGGGTTTCGCGTGCGCGCGCGAAACCAGCGATCGCCGGAAGCAAGTGCCCCCATCGAAAGCTTCGCCACGAGCACGGCGCCCGCTTCGGTGAGCCGCGTGTAAACGGTCGCGTCGGTGTCAATCACTCGATCCTTATAAGGTGTAGCGCCCCAAGTCGTCTTCGTGCCGCGCACGGCCAAAAGATCTTTCGCGCCCCACGGGATCCCGTGGAGCGGTCCGCGATAAGTGCCCGCGGCGATTTCTTCGTCGGCGCGCTTCGCCTGTGCCGTCGCGATGTCTTCGGTGAGGTTCACGACGCAGTGAAGCTCCGGATCATATTTCTTCAAACGCGCAAGATAGAGCTTCGTGAGCTCCGTCGGTTTGACGTCACGCCTCGCCACGAGCCGTGCGAGATGAGTCGTCGGCAAAAAAGCCAGCTCTTCGTCCGTCGACGGCATCGAGACGTTGACGTCGCTCGGCGCCATCGAGCTCTCGCCTTTCGGAATCGCCTTTCCCAGCGGAACGGGATTGAACACGAGCGCCGGGGCGGTGTCGTTTCCTAGACTGGCAGAGCGGATCGCCTCGAATCCTGTCAACGGGCTTCGCTCTCCGTTGAGCCTTTCGAGAAGCGCTTCTTGCTGGGCCGGTGTGAAGCTGAGGCCCGCTATCTTCTGTGCCGCGTCGATCATCTCGACCGTCACGGTCGGAGCATCGTTCGCGACGGCCGCAAGAGCTCCCGGCATCAAGGTGGTCCCGAGCCCGAGAGAAGAAAAACAAGCCACAAATCGTCGGCGGTTCATTTCTGTAGTCATGGTCTATGCCTCGCGACGAAGAGTCTATCATCGGTGCCTCCCGTCTTTTCCTGCTATCGTGCCCGCTTCGTGACCGACACCACACACCGCTTTCGCGCCCGCCCGGCAGGAGCGCTGAGCAGCGCAGTCTGTAGTACGATGAAATGGATATGGACACCGAGAATATACGGGCGCGCGTCGCGAGCTACTTCGCGCAAGCTCCCTCGCCAATCGTCGCTGTCTACCTCTTCGGGAGTTTCGGCCGGGGAACCTCTGGCGAGCACAGCGACGTCGACATCGCGATCCTCTTCAGGAAAGCGCCCGAGCGCGCCCTCGACGGGCCTCGATTTCGCGTTCAGGGAGAGCTCGAGAAGGCGCTCCGCCGACGTGTCGATGTCATCGTTCTGAACGATGCCTCTCCGGATTTGAGCCATCGCGTTTTACGCGACGGAGTGCTCATCCTGGACCGCGATCGGAACTTTCGCCTTCGTTTCGAGGTCAAAAGGCGCAACGAGTACTTGGACTTCTTGCCTGTGCTAAAGCTCTATCGTCGTTATCCTAGAGATCGGGTAGTGTCGTAACGGATCCCGAGCTCGTCGCGAAGAAGCTCGCACTCGTCGAGACTTCGGTCCGCCAGCTTCAAACTCTCGCTCGACCGAAGAAGATCGAGGCCGATATCCGGGAGCGTCGATTCATCGAGCACACGCTCCAGATCGCAATCCAAGCCTCACTCGATGCCGCGTCCCACGTGGTTTCCGACGATCGCCTGCGAGAGCCTTCGACCTACCGGGAGCTCTTCGACTTACTCGAAAAGGCCGAGTACATTCCCAGCGCTCGCACGAGAGCTCGAGAAGATGGCCGGATTTCGAACCGTCCTCGTGCACGGCTACGATGATGTCGACCTCGCCATCGTGCGTGACATCGTCGAAAATCATCTCTCGGACCTGCTGAGCTTCGTCGAGTGTGTCCGCGACCGGCTACCCTAATCACTACCAGACTTTTCCTGCTAACATGCCCGCTTCTTGACCGACAGCACGCACCGCTTTCGCGCCACCGCCGCCCTCTTCGCAGGCGTCGGGCTCTCGGCGACGGGTTTCATCACGCTCATCACGGTGACGCCTCTCGTCGCTGAAGATCTTCTCGGAAGCGCGCGCTGGAGCGGGCTTCCGACCGCGCTCGCCACCATCGGGACGGCCGCCGGAACGAGCTGGCTGTCCTTCGTCATGTCCCGCCGTGGCCGACGGCGCGGTCTTCTGCTCGGCTACTTCACGGCGATGGCCGGGTCTGTGATGGCCGCCTGGGCCGCGGGCTCATCGAGCTTCCCTCTTCTGGCGCTCTCCCTTTTCGTCCTCGGCGCCGGCTATGGAGCGAGCCGCCTGTCGCGCTACGCAGCCGCGGATTTCTACGAGCCGGAGCGCCAAGCTCGTGCCATTGGCTGGGTCGTGTGGGCCGGAACGATCGGCTCGGTGCTCGGCCCCATACTGCTCGAGCCGTCGCGCGCGCTCAGCAGCACGCTCGGTTTTCCGGGCATCGTCGGGCCCTTTCTCGTGGCCGCCCTCGCCATGAGCTCCGCCGGCTTCGTTCTGCTCGTCGCGTTTCCAGGCGGCTCCCCGACCGAGGCCTCCCAGAAGGCGAGCGGCCCACTTCCGCTCCACCACTTGGGTCACGCGAAAGGCCAAGTCGCTCTCGCCGCCCTCGTGATCGGTCAAGTCGTCATGATCCTCATCATGGCGATGACACCCGTTCACTTGAGGAGCGCGGGCGGCGGGCTCCAATCGATCGGTCTCGTCATCGCTGCGCACACTTTCGGGATGTACGCGATCTCGCCGCTCTCCGGCTATTTGAGCGATCATTTCGGACGTCGCCCTGTGATTCTGATGGCGGGCGTCCTTCTCGTCGCCGCTGGGCTGGTATCGTCTGGGGCGGGCGGTGATACCACGCAGCTTGCGCTCGGGTTGTTTCTGCTCGGTTGGGGCTGGAACCTCGGCTTCGTCTCCGGGAGCGCCCTTCTCACCGAGGCCGTCCCCAGCGAAGATCGCATGCGGCTCCAAGGGTTCGCCGACTCGGTGGTCTGGGCGAGCGCCGCCGCCGCGGGTCTGAGCTCGGGCGTGCTGCTCGAATCCGTGGGCTTCGTGACGCTCTGTCACATCGGCGCCCTACTCGCGCTCGTGCCGGCAGCGGTGTTGGCACTCAGGAGGTGGTAGTGGCGGGCTCGGCGTTCGACGAAGTCCACGCGATCGTCCGCCGCATCCCGCGCGGCCGTGTGATGAACTACGGACAGATTGCGGAGCTACTGAGTCGCGCGCTCTCCGCCCGCGCGGTCGGCTGGGCGATGCAAGATTGCCCGGAAGGGGTACCCTGGCAGCGCGTTGTCAATGCTGCAGGCGGCATCTCGACGGAGCACCTCGTCGATCCTCCCGATTTGCAGCGGCGCCTGCTCGAGAGCGAGGGGGTTCGCTTCGACGAAAACGGCAAGCTCTCGATGGCGCGCTACCGCTTCACACCGAGGAAGAAGACCAAGAAGAAGTAGTAAGTAGTAGTTCGTGTCAGGTCGTGCTCCGGATTACCGGAGATCCCTCGCGTTCAGATACGGCGTTTTCCCTGACTTCAGGGTAGACCGAGGCCGTTATTTTAGCTGCCGCAACGTACTCAACGCGTTCGGCGGGCCTGATCAGCGCTACCGCGTGATCGCGGTGATCTCTTTGATCTGCTCGCGGATGGCAATCGCCTTTCCCGCCTCCTCGAGGCGCGTCCACAAAACCGCTACCGTGTCGCGATCGACGAGGCCGGGTGGTGACCCGGACTCGGACGTTGTGAGTCCCTCCGCTTTGCGGAAGGCATCCACGGCCGTGACGAGCTCCTCCGTGTAGATAGGAGCGCCATCCTCGCTTGCGAGCTTGGATTGGCCCGCGCGAAAGTAGCCGAGCGCGTGAAGCATAATCTTGAGCTGTACGACGTCGCGCCCCGAATATTGCTGCAGCGTCCGAAACCCGAGCGTCTGGCCGATCGTGTCGTAGATACGCCGAAGCTCGGCGACGGGCGTTTCGTTCTCGCAAACGTTCACGTGCGTCGAGACCCGATCGGGCCGGCGCGAATGCCCTTCGCGCGGGTCTGCCACGATGACCGCCGCGGACTGCTTCCGGCCTTTGCGCGCGTCGCCACCGGTCGCTTGGCCCGCTTCGAGCGCTGCGATGAGGCGGTCGGCGAAGTGCCGTCCGCTGCCTTCGGTCGACTCGAAGGAGCGCGCGACCGCTCGAACGACTTCGGGTCCGACGAGCGAGTTCCCCTGCGCGGCGTAGTTCCGGCCCGCGAGCTCACCCGACCAAGAGCGCGTTTCGGCGCCCGTATGTTGCGCCGTGCCGCCTTTCAACCCGATCGCGCCGATCTGACGATGCGCGGCCCGCTCATCATGAGCGATGGTGCGGCTGAGCGCTTCCTCCGCATTGTGGCCCTGCGCCAGCAGATCGAGGATCTCGTTCCCGTACTCCGTCCGCGTGCTCGCTTGCGTCGCGACCGCGCCAACGCCTGCGCGCACCCAAGGCACGCCGTTGCCGACACACGGGTTCCGCGTCGTGACAGCAACGCCGGATTCACCCGTTTCGGGATCGATGGCAGCGATCGAGAAAGTGTGAAAGACGAGGTCTTCGCCCGAAGCAGGCCACACGGCCGGCTCTTGCGGCTTGGCTTCGATGGCGAACGAGAGAGAAACGAGAAAAGCAACAGCGGCGCGCTTCGACATAGGGCGACAAGGTTATTACGCCGGACGGCCGTGCAGCAAGGAGTGTTTGTCAGGATGACGCGGGAGGCTCGTCTTGGAGCTCGGCAAGAAGCGCCGTCGCCTCTTGCGCGCGGTCTTTGGCGACGTCGAGGCGCACTTTCCCCAGGAAAGGATTGCCGGCGAACACGGCGCCCGCGTTCTCACCTATGGCGACGTATTCGATGCCGGCGCCTTCGAGAAGCGATTTCGCGAGTGCTAGGAGACCCGGGTTCGCGGAGTCGAAAATGTTGACGAGCTCGATATCGTTGTCGGCAGGCATGGCAGTCTCAAGATAGCGTTGTCGAATAGGTGGCCGCCACCCGCGGGCGCTCGGCGGGAGGCGCACCCTTGATCGGGATCGCGACGGTAAAGGTCGAGCCTTTTCCGAGCTCGCTCGTCACCGTGAGCCGCCCGCCATGGTTCTGCACGATGCGATAGCAGATGGAAAGCCCGAGGCCGGTCCCTACACCGACACCTTTGGTCGTAAAACCGGGGTCGAAAATCCGGGCGTGATCTTCTTTGGCGATCCCGGCTCCGTCGTCGGTAATACGCACGACGGCCTCGTCACCGTCGCGAAACGTCTCGATGCGAATCCGGCCGCGTTCGTCGATGGCCTGAATGGCATTGACGATGAGGTTCATGAAGACTTGATTGAGTTGTCCCGCATAACAGCTCACGTGCGGGATGTCGCCGTAGACTTTGTCGACCGAGATGCGGTTTTTGATTTGGGTGTGGCTCTTTTGGAACCGCGAGAATCGCCCATTTTCTCAGTGATCTAACCGTCCAACGGTCACTCGTCGTGAGGTTGGTCAGAGGATAACGGAATTTACTCTGGTTGTGGACCCTGAGCGGTGTCACTTTTTGCTGGACATTCGTCCCGGCGTTCGCTACGGTAGTTGTGGCAAGTAGGAAATGGGTACGAGCGGAGCGAATTTCAGCGGCAGGCGATTCAGTTCATCGGAGCTGAGCTTGATCCAGGAATTGGTCGAGAGCTGTGGCGGTCTGAGCCGGATGGAACTGGCGCGAACGGTGTGCGAGTTGCTGGATTGGAAGAGGCCGACCGGAAAGTTGAAAGCGCGGGAGTGCCGGGAGTTTCTCGAGCGGCTGGAAGGCGAAGGTCGCCTGGAGCTTCCGGACAAACGCCCGGGTAAGCCGGTCGGGACACGAACCCGAATACCGCAAACCGAGCGTGGCGAGCCGTCTGAGCCGTTGGAGGGAGAGCTGAGCGAGATTCAGCCTGTGGTGTTGGAAGTGGTGCGGAGTGACGAGCAGCGTCTTTTGTTCCGGGAGCTGGTGGACCGGCATCACTACTTGGGCCACGCGGTTCCCTTTGGCGCTCATCTGCGCTATCTGGTGTACGCATCGGCGCCGGCACGGGTGGTGGGCTGTGTGCAGTTGTCGAGTCCGGCGTGGAGGATGGCGGCACGAGATTTGTGGATTGGATGGGACGATGCCACGCGCGGGCGGAACCTGCAGCGAGTGGTTAACAACAGCCGCTTTCTGATCCTTCCCTGGGTGCGGGTGCAAAACCTCGCGAGCAGGGTGCTATCCCTGATGGCGCGACAGCTTCCATGCGAGTGGCACAGCCGCTATGGGGTGGAGCCCTTGCTGTTGGAGACCTTGGTGGATCACAGCCGCTACCGCGGCACCTGCTACCGGGCTGCGAACTGGATCGAGCTTGGAGTGACGACGGGGCGGGGGCGGATGGACCGCGAGCACCGTCGTCACGGCGCAAGCTCGAAAACGGTGCTGGTCTTGCCTCTGGTGAAGGACCCTCGCCGGGTGTTGCGGGAGAGCTGAGAGATGGCACTTTCTGCGTTCGAACTGTGCGAAGAGACGTTCGGGATGTCGAGGGACGATCTCGAGTCGATCATCGCGTTTCTACGTTCTGCCGAATCGAGGCAGATGAGCCACAGCGACGTGGAGAAGCTGGTGCGCGAGAGGAGCTACGAGCTTTCGCGTAAGTTGTTCCAGGCCCATGTCGACTCGCGCGGTCCCGGCGAGGCGGCGGCTCCGGTCCGAGGTGCGGATGGAGTGGAAAGGGACCAGGAGCGAATCCACGAGCGCGGCCTGACGACGATCTTCGGGGAAATCCGTGTCAAACGTTTCGGTTATGGAGCCGAAGGTGCAGATAGCCTGCATCCGTTGGATGCCGAGCTGAACCTCCCCCGTGAGCGTTACTCGTTCGAGCTGAGGCGGACGGCGGCAGTAGAGGTGTCAAAGGGAGCGTTCGACGAGGCGGTGGCGAGCCTTGGCCGCCACACTGGGGCGAAGGTTGGAAAGCGCCAAGTGGAGGAGCTGGCGGGTCGTGCGGCAGAGGACTTCGACGCCTTCTATGGGCAGCGCGCTCCACCGGCAGGCGATCGCAGCGCCTCGGTGCTGGCGATCACGGCGGACGGCAAGGGCGTTGTGATGCTACGCAAAGACCTGCGTGAAGCCACCAAGAAGGCGGCCGAGAAAGGCTCGCGGCGACTAGGCAAGCGGCTGACCAAGGGAGAGAAGCGGAACCGAAAGCGGATGGCCACGGTCGCGGCCGTTTATACGGTGGAGCCCTTCGTGCGCCAACCAGAAGACGTGGTTCGTGTGCTGGCACCAAGCGACGAGCGAGAGAAAGACAAACGGCCTCGCCCCCAAGACAAGCGTGTCTGGGCGAGCCTAGCCAAAGAGCCCGAGGAGGTTCTCGAAGAGGCGTTCGCGGAAGCCGAACGACGAGATCCCTCACACCGCAAGAGTTGGGTCGCCTTGGTCGACGGCAACGCCACCCAACTGAAGATCCTGCACAAGCTGGCTGGCCAGCACCATGTCGAACTCACCATCGTGCTCGACTTCATCCATGTCTGTGAGTACGTGTGGAAGGCTTCGCTAGGCTTCTACGAGGAGACCGAGCCCGCCCGCCAAGTGTGGGTCCAAGAGCGGTTGCTTCGCATCCTGCGCGGTGAGGCCTGCCTGGTGGCGGCGGGGATAAGACGTAGCGCCACCCGACGAAAGCTGACGCCCGACAATCGGGAGAATGTGGATCAGTGTGCTGACTATCTGCTCAATCACGCCTCTTATCTGCACTACGACGAGTGCCTCGCCGCTGGATTCCCGATCGCTACCGGCGTGATCGAAGGCGCCTGCCGCCACCTGGTCTCGGACCGCATGGACCTCACCGGAGCGCGTTGGTCCCTCGCTGGCGCCGAAGCCGTGCTGCGGCTTCGCGCTCTCCGCTCCAGCGGAGACTTCGATGAGTACTGGCGCTTCCACGAGCAGTGCGAGTACGAGCGCAACCACGCCTCGCGCTACGCCGACGGCAAGGTCGTCCCCGTCAAAGGCCGCCACCTCAAGCGCGTCAAGTGAGATGAGCCCTTACCACTATGAGACATGCCAAACTCACCGTTCCAAAAGAGCCGCACCCTTTTGATTTTGTGCTCGACGAGGGCGAGCGTCTCTTCGAGCCCTTGGGTGATGTCGATGTTCTGCCACTCCGACTCGTCGAGGCGCGCGAACTTCTTCAGATTCGAGACGATCTGAATGATGCGGCGAGACGCCGTCTCGTTGACGGCGTTCATCTCGCGCAGCACGCCGATGGAGCTCGAGAACGATTTCAGCTCGGAACCGCTCAAGCTCTCCCCGGAAGCCAGTCGCTCGCCCACACGCTCGAGCGCCTTTCCTTCCGTCTGCGTATTGCTGTGGATGGCTCCCATGGGCGTGTTGAGCTCATGAGCGACGCCGGCGACGAGTTGTCCGAGCGACGCCATTTTCTCGACCTGAATCAGCTGCAGCTGCGTCTCGGACAGCTCCCGGAAGTCGACGAATCGCTGGAAGGCGACCGAAATCGCATCGGCGAACTCGGTCAGCGTCGTCACGTGCTCTTCTGTAGGCTCGTCCGCCTGCGAGCTGCCAACGAAGAGGACACCGTGCGAGAACGGCACGGTGACGAGCCAACGCCACTCGGGGTGCCCGCGCTCTTCGGCAAAATCAGTCCCATCGAAGCGCAGGGTCTCGACCCGTTGTTCTTTCCACGCATCGATGAGCTGCCGGACCTGCGGCGTGTCGTGGACCGAGAGGTCTTTCGTCACTAGCCCCCCGCCCTCCGTAGCGCTGTAAGTCTGCACCTCGTCCTCGTCCTTATTAATGATAGCGATGCCGCAGACCGAAAAGCGAAGCCCGAGCCGCCGGAGCTCCTCCTGCAATACGTCGATGGCGAGCGCGAGATCGTCTGGCTTCTCCATCAAGAAGACTTGTCTCACCACTTTGGCCACCGAGCGGCCTCGGCGAAGCTCGCGGTTTTGCTCATGGAGCGTCAGTCTCTCGAGAGCATCGAACAAGTCCTGTGGCGTCATGCGCATATGCCCGAACTCGGCGTAATAGATCCAGCGCACGATCCCGTATTTGTCGACGAGGATACCCGTCGGAAACGCGACATCCTTTCCGGGACCGCCGCCCCGATGGCGGATTTCGAGCTTGTCGATGAGCTCGCCGTTCTCGTCGGAGAGAAAGGTGAAATCGGCTCCGAGCTTCCGTCGGAAGGCTTCCGAGATCGCAGGAGGATCGACGCTAATAGCGAAAATGCGGGCGTCGGCCTCTGCGACCCGCGCTTGGAATTTCTGGAGCTGCCCGAGCTCACTCGTGCAGAACGGTCACCAAGGCCCCCGGTAGAAGAGGTAGAGCGCTGTTTTGCCGTCGAGACCGAGGAGGCTTTTCGAGTCGAAGGTCCCGCCGCGGGAGTCCTCGAGCGCAAAGCTTGGAAACGGCTCACCGAGCTTCAAGTTGGTTTCTCCGCGCGAAAATCAAGCGCCCATGCTGATGTACCAGGTGAGGGCAGTGAGCACCACGAGCTCGATGACGAAAAGAATCCAGTAAACGAGGTTCGGTCTCGTGAGCACGGTAGCAAAGCCGATCGCCGCGCTCGCGCCGACGAGCGCGAATTGCTCGAACGGATAGCGGCGATATTTACCGCGCCTTAGCGTCCACTGGAACAGAACGCCGCTCAGAAAGAGGAGCGCGATGCCTGTAAGGGCCAGCATTATTCAATACTAGCGCAGTTCTTCAGGGCGATCCGCACAACCGAACGAGACGGAGCCCAAGAGCGTCGGAGCCGTAACGGGCACGGTTTATGTCTTTCGAAGAGGTGCGGCCGCGGATTGAGCAACATTTGAAGCAACAGGCGATTCAGGAGGGCGTCGACCAAAAAGTTGCGTCGCTGAAAGAAAGCGGTGAAGTCGAGCTCTTCATCGAATGAGGAGTAACCGCCCTGAGCGCTCATGAACGCTACGCATATTTGATTCTTGCCGCCACGGTTTTTCTTGGCTACGTCTTACCGGGCTCATCGACACACACACCCTAGCCGAGTAATTCGATAACGGCTCGGGTGCCTGAAGCCTTGGTCAGTCGGCGATCTCCGGTCACTAGAGTGGCGCCGAGCGCCTCGGCGAGACTCACATAGGCACCGTTATAGGCAGAAACATTGTCCTTGACTGGGCCACTGTCTCTGCTGCAGCTTGCGCGACGAGCACGAGACCTCGTTCGGACGGGATTTTCACGAAGTATAGCGAAGGCTCTATCGACGACGGCTTACTGCCGCCGAAAAGTGAAGGTCCCAACCGGAGCCACGATACCGCCGACCGCCAGCGGTGCGCCTTCGAGGTGCGCGATCGGGATACGGGGCACCGTGTCGCGGTCGGGCGCGTTGTAGGTGTTGCCGCTATCGGTGCCGGCATCGTAGGGCTGAAGCTCGACGACGATCTCAGCGGCCCAATCTCCGTTCTCGAACAGGCTCATCTCGCTCACACCGACGAACCAATCCGGGCTCGGCGCAACCATCGAAACGAGTGTCACGAACGGATGCTCGACGCTGATGTCGAAAGCGAGGGTCACGTTGCCCGGCGAGCGCGCGATACCGTCGCCGGACAGAAGGTGCTCCGCGTTGCCGTTGTCAATCGCCCGCCCGATTCCTATGTCGAGCGGCGTTTTGGAGCCGAGCTCGGCCATCGCCTCGATGCCGTTCGTCGCGATCGCTCCGGGGGACCAGAAACGGATGCCCGCGCGATGGGTCGCGCCGATGAGTCCCGAGAAGTGCGGATTCGAAGGGAACATGTTGGGGTGGGTCGCGGCGCTCCATGTGGCCGCGAAGGTGACGACATAGCTCGCGGTGGCATCGGGTGTTGGTGGCGGCGCGGGCGCTACCGGAGGCATCGGTGTCGTGGCGGTGGGGCCGGAATCGCCGCAGCCGGCGGCGAGAAGGAGCGCCGCCGCTAGAATACGGTTTCTCACGCTACTTGCCTTTGGTAGCTTGCTCGGCGAGAAAAAGCCAGGTCTCGACGACGGTATCGGGGTTCAGCGACACGCTGTCGATACCTTCGTCTAGAAGCCACTTCGCGAAGTCCGGATAGTCCGAAGGTCCCTGCCCGCATATCCCAATGTACTTCGAGGCTTTGTGGCAGGCCAGAATCGCGTCATGGACCATCTTTTTGACAGCGTCGTTCCGCTCGTCGAAGGTCGCGGCGACGAGCGCCGAGTCGCGGTCGACGGCCAAAGTGAACTGGGTGAGATCGTTCGAGCCAATCGAGAAGCCGTCGAAATATTCGAGAAACTCGTCGGCGAGGATAACGTTGGACGGGATCTCGCACATCATGATGAGCTTGAGGTTGTTCTTTCCGCGCTCGAGTCCGTTTGCGCGAAGGGCCTCGATGACGGCTCGGGCCTCGTCGAGCGTGCGCACGAAAGGGATCATGACTTCGACGTTGTCGAGTCCCATCTCTTCCCGCACGCGCTTCACGGCTTGGCATTCGAGCGCGAAGCAAGCGGAGAACTCTTCCGAGACGTAGCGAGATGCGCCGCGAAACCCAATCATCGGGTTCTCTTCGTTGGGCTCGTAGCGCGCGCCCCCGAGAAGGTGCGCATATTCGTTGGATTTGAAGTCCGACAAGCGAACGATGACTTTCTTTGGATGAAAGGCCGCGCCGAGCATCGAGATCCCCTCGGTGAGCTTGTCCACGTAAAAGCTCACAGGATCCGGGTAGCCGCGTATGCGCTCGCGCACCGCCGCCTGCAAGTCCACGGGCAGCTCGTCGAGCTCGAGAAGTGCGCGCGGATGAACGCCGATCATGTTGTTAATGACGAACTCGAGCCGTGCGAGCCCGACACCTGCGTTCGGGAGCGAGGCGAAGTGAAATGCTCTTTCCGGGTTGCCCACGTTCATCGTCACGTCGAGCGGGACCTCCGGCATCGCGTCGAGAGCAACGCGGTCCACGTCGAACTCGAGTGCACCGTCATAGATGAATCCTGTATCGCCCTCGGCGCAGCTCACCGTCACGGCTCGACCCGTATGCAATAAATTCGTGGCCTCGACAGAGCCGACGATCGCGGGGACACCGAGCTCCCGCGCAATGATGGCCGCGTGACAGGTGCGTCCGCCTCGATTGGTCACTATGGCGGCGGCGCGTTTCATGACGGGCTCCCAGTCCGGATCGGTCATATCCGTTACGAGCACTTCGCCCGGCTCTAGCGTGTCCATATCCTCGATATCCGCGAGCAAGCGCACTTTCCCCGACGCAATCTTTTGCCCGACCGCACGGCCTTCGAGAAGCACCTCGCTCCGTGCTTTCAGCCGATACCGCTCGAGCACTTGGCCGTCGCGGCGGCTCTTCACCGTCTCGGGACGCGCCTGCACGATGTAGATTTGCCCGTCGACGCCGTCCTTCGCCCACTCGATATCCATGGGACGGCCGTAATGCTTCTCGATGAGGAGCGCCTGGCGGCCGAGCTCCTCGAGCTCGTCATCGGTGAGAATAAAAGCCGCGCGCTCCTCGTCGGAGGTCTCGACGGAGCGGATTTTTTCTTCGACCTGATCGCCGTCGGCATAGATCATCTTCGTCGCTTTCTCGCCGAGCAAGCGCGAAAGAACGGCCGGCCGGCCCGCTTCGAGATTCGGCTTGTAGACATAGAATTCGTCTGGGTTGACCGCCCCCTGGACGACGGCTTCACCGAGACCGTAGCTTCCGGTGATGAAAACGACGTTGTCGAAACCGGATTCCGTGTCGAGCGTGAAGGCGACCCCGCTCGACGCGAGATCGCTTCGCACCATGCGCTGCACGCCCGCCGAGATCCCAACCTCGCGATGCGCGAATCCCTGATGCACCCGATAGGCGATGGCACGGTCGTTGTAGAGCGAGGCGAAAACTTTCTTGATCGCCACGAGAACATGGTCGAGACCTTCGACGTTCAGAAAGCTTTCCTGCTGGCCCGCGAAAGAAGCTTCGGGCATATCCTCCGCCGTGGCCGAAGAGCGCACCGCGAAGGTATTTCCCTCGACCTCCTCAAGGGCTTCGAACGCTTCGCGGATGGCGGACGCGACGTCGTCGGGGAGGGGCGCCTGTTCGATCGCACTCCGAATCTCGCGGCCCACGCGCGCGAGCTCGAGGACGTCCTCGATATCGAGCTTTTCGAGCGTGTTGTGGATACGCTCGTCGAGCCGGGCTTCCTTCAAGAACAGATGGAAGGCGTCCGTCGTGGTTGCGAAGCCTCCGGGGACTCGAACGCCGAGCTCGGTGAGGTGGCGGATCATCTCGCCGAGAGACGCGTTCTTGCCTCCGACGAGGCCGATATCCGACATCCCGGTCTCGTGGAGAGGTTTGACGTAAGATAGTTTCGACATGCGCACCATGTTCTATGTTTCCGACCGCACGGCCATTACCTCCGAGACTATCGGCCACAGCCTGCTCGCTCAGTTCGAGACCGGGCCCGTCTATCAGGAAGTTACCATACCCTACGTCGACACTCCGGAAAAGGGGGCGGCGGTCGTGGCCCGGGTCAACGCAGCCGCTGAGGCCGATGGCGAAACGCCCTTCGTCTTCAGCACGCTCGCGGACCCGGTGACCCGCAACCAGATGCACGAATCCCAAGGCCTGATCCTCGATCTGTTCGAAGGCTTTCTGGGACAGCTCGAGCAAGCGCTCAGCGCGAAGGCTGTCGTCAAACGATCGCGCTCGCACCGCATCAGCAATTTGTCTTCCTACGAGGCGCGCATCGCGGCGATCGATTACAGCTTGCAGCACGACGACGGCGCGCGCATCAAGGACTACGACAAAGCGGACATTATTATGGTGGGTGTTTCCCGTGTCGGAAAGACGCCGTCGTGCCTCTACCTCGCGATGCATTTCGGCATCCGAGCGGCCAACTACCCGATCACCGAGGAGGACCTTTCGACGTCACAGCTTCCGGTGCCCGTCGCGCCGTTCCGCGACCGGTTGCACGGTTTGACGATCGATCCGAAGCGCCTCGCCAGCATCCGCGAGGAGCGCCGCTGCGGGAGCCGCTATGCATCGATCGAGCAGTGCCGCTCCGAGGTCCGACAGGTGGAGGCGCTCTTCAAGTCCTTCCACATCCCGTTCATCAACACGACCAATACATCGGTCGAGGAGATCTCCACGCGCGTCGTGCAAACGCGGGGCCTCGATCGCCACACCACGGTTTAAGGGTCCGGGCGAGGTCCGAAACGCCTCGGAACACTCACTTTACGGCAGACCACTCGCCGGCGGGTGCCCCGAAGAACTCACGCTGTAAGCGTGGCTACTAGGTCTGGACCAAGTAGACCGCAGTGACGATCGCTCGGGACCGACTCGACTTCGTCCGGACGGAGTTGAAGTCTGGGGGACGGCTCACCCACACGGTCCGGTGAACGCCGGTACTGGTCCATCTTCTCTTTACCGTAGTCCCGCTCCGCCATGTAGTCGTTGCGCTGGCTGCACAACATCGATGCACCATCGAAACATCTCGCCGACGGAATCGAACCGAGCGCAGGCCGCCCATCTCAAGGCGAGCGTTGCCGGAGTCAGCACAGATCAGGGTCGCGACGAGATCGTGCAGGTCTCCGTGGTGTCTTATCCCGAGTGAGAGGTTTTTCCCATCTCCACCGACGGCGGAGAGGAGCCCCTCTGGTCTCGCAACGGACGGGAGCTTCTCTGTCGCCATGGAAATACGTTTCTTTCTGTCGCCATTACCGACGACGCCCAGTTTCAAGCATCAACTCCCACCGAGCTCCACGAGCAGCCCTTCGACCGGAGCGGCTACGGATTCGGTACCTACTATGATGTCTCGCCCGACGGCGAGCGCTTTCTGGTGGTATCCGACCGTTCGACGACGGAGTTCCAAGTGGTCTTCAACTGGTTCCAAGAGCTCGAGCGCCTCGCACCCACGAAGTAGAGGGCTAGTCCGATCCGCCCACCGCTCTCAAAACGCGGGCGATGACCCCGTCCACGTCCGCACCTTCGACCCAGCGCGAGACGACCACGAGGTCGTGCTCCGGGTCGACCCAAATCGTGCTCGTCGAGCCAGCGCCAAGCGCAAAGAAGCTCGACTCGGGCGCGCTCGGGAAACGCTCGCGGCCGGTGTTGAGCACCACATGAAACCGTAATTCGGCTGGATGGCAACGGGCGTCGTCGCGCGCGCGACCCAATCGTCCCGCAAGATCTGTCGATCCTTCCATCGTCCGTTGCGCAAGAAAAGATAGCCGAAGCGCGCGTGGTCGCGCGTACTGATGAACAAGCCACCACCCCAATGCCCGCCGCCGCTCACCGATTGCACACGTCGGCCCTCTAGCTCGACAAAGGACGTGTCGTACCCGTTCCAGCTCCACGAATCCGACGCGCCAATCGGATCCATGATCTCTTCTTTCAAGATCCCCGGGAGAGGTTCGTTCCATAGGTGCAGCAAGCTCAGCGCCAGCAAGTTCACCCGGACGTCGTTGTACTCCCAGAACGTGCCGGGACGCTGCAGCGTCCGGTCTATGCCGCGCCGCCGGTCCGCGGTGTCGGGTTTTCCGAATAGGGTCCCTTCCCACTCCGTCGTTTGCTGCAATAGATGCCGCCACGTGATGTCACGATTCTGCGGCGACTCGAAGAGATCGCCTGCAACGTCGAGCCCGACACGCCGATCGAGGTCGGGCAAGAGACCCTCACGCTCCGCGAGAGCCGCCACCGTCGAAAGGTAGCTCTTCGTCACGCTGAACGTCATGTCCGCGCGGCGCGTGTCGCCCCACTCCGCAACGATATAGCCGCGATAGATCACGATGCCGTTGACGCCGCCGCGCTCCTTGGTCGGGCCGACAATGTCTTGATCGGCTTTTCCTTCGAAGCGTTCGCGCAGATAGGCGCCCGGGTCCCCCGGCATGGACGTCTCGTGAGCCTCGGCGTGCGCGATCGCCTCTCGCAATGCCGCTCCGTCGAGTCCCATCGACTCGGGCGTGCGCTTTTTCCACGCTTCGCCCGGCTCTGGGTAATAGACTTCACTCCCCTGCCCCGCCGCGAGAAACGGCAGCAACAGAATCAGCAGATAGCGCATGCGCTCTCCTTCAGCCGAGTAGCGTCTCGAGCTTTTGAACAGCCGCTTCACCCGTAAGATAGACGTCCTTCAAACATCGATCGCGTCCGTCTTTCGCGCGGATGCGATCGCCGAGACTGATCGTGTCGTCCTCCGCGAAGGACGCGCTCATGTGCGTGCGCGCCGTACTATAGGACTCGACACACGAATAGAAAGTCTCCACCGCGCATAGCGGTTCGTTCGGCAGGAGCTGCGGCAAACGCTCCCGCTCGGCGTTGTAGCGTTTCGCAGCGACGGGCTCACCTTCCGAGCGGCCTTTCGGATCCGACGAGTCGATGAGCGCACAAATCTCGGGAATGAGCTCCGTCGCCAGATCGCGCGCGGCTCGCATCCTCGCGCGCCCACGTGAGCGCGCAACCAGCCAAGCGACAAGCCCGCCGAGCGCCAACACCACGAGCAGCGTCGAGAGCATGACCGACTACGCTTCTGCCCGCCGCATGAAACGGCGTCCCACGAGAACGAGCGCGACCCCGATCACGAGTGCGAGGCCAATGGTCGGATAGTGCTGCTGCAACGTCTCCATCGCTTGATCCCCAAGCTGCACGGCAAGATACGCTTCCGCCGTGAAACGAACGAAGCGGCCCACGAATACGGCCGCCAGGAAACGGCGCCAGTCCATGCGAACCATTCCCGCCACGAGAATGAAGAGCTTGGTCGGGAAAGGCGGCGGGCCTAGCATCGCCACCGTCACGGCGAGGATGTCGTTGCGGTGCACTTTCTCCGTCACCCATTCCTGCTTCTCCTTCGAAAAGCGGGCGAGCATGGCGTCGCCACCGACGCGCGCGATGCGGTAGAGAACCCAGCAACCCACGGTCGATCCAAGCGCCGCGAGGAGTGCTATGAGGATGAACATGGACGGACGCTGCCAGGACAACAACATGACCACGAGATCGACGCCGCCCGGGAGCGGCACGCCCGCGGAGTCCATGAACGCGATCAAGAACAGTCCGGGCAAACCGAACGCTAAGAGATATTGTTTGAGAGTCTCCACCTTGCGCCTCTACCGTACCACTTAGGCGCTCACCCCGCGAGAGTTTTGCGAAACCCCGGCCGCAATCGCGCCTTCGTCTGCTGCTCGAAGGCGAAAGCGAGACGCAACAGCGTCGGCTCGCTCCACGCAACACTGAAGAAAGAAATCCCGACAGGAAGACCGCGCACGTTACCCGCCGGAACCGTGACGTTCGCGTAGCCCGCGACAGCCGCCGCCGAGGAGCTGCCGCCGGAATAGTGATCGCCGTTGACGAGGTCGGTCGTCCAAGCAGGACCGCCCGTGGGCGCGACAATGGCGTCGAGCCGATGCGACGTGCAGACCTGGTCGATGCCTTCGTCACGCGTCAAACGATGATTGAGCGCGAGCGCGTCACGATAGGCTTGATCGCTCAGCGGGCCCTTCTCCTGAGCCTGATGAAATATCTCTTGGCCGAAATACGGCATCTCACGCTCTCGGTGGCGTTCATTGAACGCGATGATCTCGGCGAGGCTCTTCACAGGAGCGTTGTCGCCGAGCGTGGCCAAGTATTGATTCAAGTCAGCCTTGAACTCGTACAAGAGCACGGTCATCTCCGAGTCACCAAATTCAGAATCCGGGGGAAGCTCCACCGGGTCGACGAGCACGGCGCCAGCGGCCCGCATCGCCGTTAGGGCCTCGTCCATGACGGCGTCGACCTCCGGGTGGAATCCGAAATATTGCCGCGCGACGCCGATGCGGGCGCCCCGGAGACCATCGGCTTCGAGAAACACCGTGTAGTCGGCATGCGCGTGGCCATCGCTCGCACGCGTCGCGTCATCTCGTGTGTCGTCGATGCCCGTGAGCGCCCCGAGCAAGATCGCACCGTCGGTAACGGTCCGGGTCATGGGGCCGGCCGTGTCCTGGCTATGCGCGACCGGGATGATCCCGGCACGGCTAACGAGACCGACGGTCGGCTTGATGCCGACGAGACCGCAGGCGTTCGAAGGACAGACGACGGAGCCATCCGTTTCCGTCCCAATCGAGACAGCGCCGAGATTGGCCGACGTTGCGGTGCCGGAGCCGGCGCTCGAGCCGCACGGATTGCGATCCAAAATGTAAGGGTTCTTACACTGACCACCTCGCCCGCTCCAACCGCTCGACGAGTGCGTCGAACGGAAGTTGGCCCACTCGCTCAAATTGGTCTTCGCGAGCAAGATGGCGCCGGCCGCGCGCAGTTTTTCAGCAACGCCCGAGTCGGGCGACGGGATAGATCCCTCGAGCGCGTAGGAGCCGGCGGTCGTTGTCATGCGATCCGCCGTGTCGATGTTGTCCTTCAGCAGGACGGGGATCCCGTGAAGCGGGCCGCGCGGACCGTTCTCTCGCCGCTCCCGATCGAGCTCGTCGGCTAAGGACAGCGCATCGGGATTCGTCTCGATGATGGAGCGGAGGGTCGGCCCTTGCCGGTCCACCGCGTCGATGCGGGACAGATAGAGCTCGTTGATGGAGCGCGCCGTGAGGCGCCCCGACGCCATGCCCTGCTGGAGCTCGGGAATCGTCACTTCATCCAGCTCGAAAGCCTGTGCGCTCGCCGTTGCGGCCGCGACACTCGCGCCCATGGCCATTCCACGACCCAAGAATCCTCTTCGCGTCACTTTCGATGCGGTCATACTAACGCCTCCTGGAGCGTCCACATTTTAGGCCAGCGCGGGCTTGCGGTTTACACAAGTTCATTCGCGAGGTACACTTAGAAAACTTGCTCAGGAATGGGCTCGGAAGAGCCTAGTCAAATCTGAGCGCTGATTCAAGGAGAAATCTGAAGAGCCGAGCTCTCTGAAAAACGAACTTATCGTACGGGTTTAACCGTTCCACAACGAGCGATGCGCTCCTGCCGCGCCAGCGCATCAGGAAAACACAGCCTCCCGTACCACACTACTAAACCAAACAGGAGTTGATCATGTCACTGTGCCACCGCTCGCTGCCCTCGCCGTACAGGATGAGGCAAACCGTGGGGCTCGTCGCTCTCGTCGGAGCCGCGCTCTTCGCCAACACGGCCGTCGGCCAGGAATATCAGGACTTCAGTCGGCTCGGGACGAGCAACGCGGTCTTCAAGCCCGGCCCGCAAGATGGAGACGAGCTCAAGCGTATGTTTCGCGAGAACCGGGCGGACTACGAAAAGGTGCTCAACGACGCCAATTGGCCCGGCGATCACGACGACCTCTTCAACGCCGTCGAGAGCGGAGCCTTCAGCGAAGCCCAATATCCCGTCGGTCATACGTTCGAGTGGATGGCAGTGCGCAAGCGCGGCATCCCGCAGCCGACCGGCCGGCTTCGCTGGGCCGGGAGCGATCCTTTCGAGGCCTTCGAGATTCGCTTCGAGTCGAGAGGACAGGAGCATCGTTTCCTGATCCCGAAAGCTTGCGGCAACTTGTCTCTCATCGACATGCGGACCGTTGGACCGCCGCCGATTACCGGCCTGGGGGGGCCACGCGTCAACGTTCAAAGCCCCAATAGCTGCACGGGCGCGAACGTCACCGTGGACGTATCGGTGCCGGGCGGTATGCCCGAAGGCGGAAGCCTCGAGCTCACCCTGACGCGCCCGAGCGGCCAACGCGAGACTTTGAGCCCGAGCCGCGCCGGCGGTGGCTACCGCTGGGAAGGCAAGCTCGACGACGCGGGCGCCTATACGTTCGCCGCTACCGTGGCGCGCGGTTCCGAAAGAACGCGCACGACGACAGAGCGGTTGAATCTCGAGCCGTGTCAGCCGACATGTAATTTGCAGCTCTCGCCGCCGCCGACGGATCCGACACCCAAGGCCGGACGCGCGAGCTTTGGTATCGACATGTGCTCGAGCGCAGCGCGCGTCGGCTCGTTGACGAGCAAGATTGTCAAGATTCACCATACGCCTCTCGACGGCTCCGAGCAGCTCATCGACACGATGTCGCTCGACGCCGAGTGCAGCTCCAGCTTCCTGATGCCTGAATATGGCCGCTATCGGCTCGAAGGCGAAGTCGTCGACGATCGCGGGATGAACGCGACCTGCCAGGCGGATTACAACTTCGGCGAACCCGAAGCGAAGCTCGACCCCTTCTTCACGCTCTTCGTGGGTAACGAGCGCCGCTGGCGTCCCGGTATCGAAGACGCGTCGACGGAAGGCGCATCGGATTTCGAGCACGATCGCTCCGCGGCTCTCCTCGGCGGCACGTTCGGCGTCGCTTATCCTTTCGCCGACGGGGGCGCTCAGGTCTTTGGACAAGGCGGTGTGGCGATCAACTTGCGCGACTCGGAGAACTCGAGCCTCTTCGCCGATGTCGGCATCGACAAGCTCTTCGAGGGCGGCGCCTTTGTCGGTTTTGGCGTCGGAATCTGGGACATCACCCACAGTGACACAGTCGACGGAACTATCTTCGTACACGGTGGTTGGAAAATGAACGACAAGGCCCAGGTCTTCGTTGAAGGCCGCTTGTTCACGTCGATGCTCGACATGATCGACAACAACTATATCTACATGGGCGGTATTCGCTACTTCTTCAAAAGGTAGCGCTCGAAGCAAAGTACCGAAAGGGGGCCCTAGACGGGTCCCCTTTTCTTTTTTAAGCGCCTTTGCATCCCTACCGAGGGCTTTCACCTACTCGCTTCCATACCGCCACTGCCTCGAGCACACACAAACAACGTGTGGCCAACGAGATACGCCGGCCCACCGGCAAATTTGCGATGGCATGACTTTTGCGACGTGGGTGGATGTGAGCACGGCTACGCTCGAAACAGCACACGAACGGTACTCAACGGGAGAAGTCATCTTTAGGGAACACGATCCGGCGAACTACGCCTATGTCGTGCAGAGCGGCTTGGTCGAGATCTCGACGTCGATCGGTGGCGAGCGGCGCGTGCTCACGACGCTCGTCCCCGGCGAGATGTTCGGCGAGTTGTCGGCCCTCGATGGAACGCCGCGCTCCGCGACCGCGACGGCCACTACGGACACCACGCTCACGCTCATCGTCAACGATCAGCTGCGCTCGCGGGTCGAATCCGCCGAGCCGGTGCTGAGGCTCCTGATGCAAGTCGTTCTCAAACGCTTTCGCCGCGAGCAGAATCTCTTTCGCCGCGGCGACACGGGACCCGCGCCCGATCCCATTCTTAGTTCCGCGCCCCGGACATCGAAAAGCGCCGTCGACAAGATCACGCTCGAGAGCGATCTTCGCGAGGCGTTAATCCGGAACGAGCTCGCGGTTCACTATCAGCCCATTCTTGACCTCAGCAATTCCACCATCACCGGGTTCGAAGCGCTTCTGAGGTGGCAGCATACGAAGCTCGGCACGATCGCACCGCAGAGGTTCATCGGTATTGCGGAGGAGACGGCGCTCATCGTCCCCATCGGCCAATGGGTCCTCGAGAAGGCATGCAGAGACTTGCTATGCTTTGAAAAATACGCCGCCAACGATCTCACGGTGTGCGTGAACGTGTCAGGGCGTCAGTTTGCCGAGCCGGCTTTCTTGCCCGCAATTGCCGACATCGTCAACCGGACCGGCATCAATCCCGCGCAGCTCGAGCTCGAAATCACCGAGGGCGTTCTCATGGACCACCGTTCGGCGCGGCTTCGATGGATCGAGCAATGCAAGCGGCTCGGGATCCGTGTCGCGATCGACGACTTCGGCACCGGCTTTTCCAGCTTGAGCTATCTCGCGAGCTTCGACATCGATACGTTGAAGATCGACCGGTCCTTCGTGGCGGCCATGGAGAACGATCCTCGTAGTCTCAAAATCGTTCGCGCGATCAGCCAGCTCGCCCATTCCCTCGGTCTCGACGTCATTGCGGAGGGGATCGAGAATTCGGCGCAGTATCAGCTGCTCGCGGGCATGGGTGTGGAATCCGGTCAAGGTTTCCTGTTCTCCCGCGCCCAGCCGTTCGACGACGCCGTGGAGCTGCTCTAGTCCCCTGGGACTAGCGTTCCGCAGGCGGGACCGCCCCCAATCTCTTGCTTCCGGCCCCGCCCCCTGTCTCTATTGTCTCGATTAGACGGACAGCGCCCCCTATGTCCACGCATTTTTTTGTCGCTTCGCTATAATCGCGGCATGTTAGAGCTGCCGCGCCCATCGCGAGTCGCCCTCTGGAAGAAAACCTTCGACGCTGTCGAGGCCCTCGCGGAAGATTTGGAAAAGCTTCGTGTATCCCCCTCGATGGACCCCAAACTCCCCCGAGCCCTCCTCTCGCGGGTCGACTTCGAGCGGCCGATGGATCCCGAAGCGGCGCTCGCGCTCGTCGTCGAGGGACTTCGCCACCACCAGGTGCATAACGGCCACCCGCGCTATTTTGGCCTCTTCAATCCCGCCACGACGACCATGAGCATCGCAGCGGATACACTCGTCGCAGCTTTCAATCCTCAGCTTGCGGCGTGGACCCATGCCCCGTTCGCCTGTGAGGTCGAGCAAATGCTGATCCGCGAGATCGGCGCCCGCTTCGGTTATGCGCGCGACACGTGCTCGGGGTCTTTCACAACCGGCGGGGCGGAGGCCAATCACACCGCGCTCCTGATGGCGCTCATCCGGCGTTTCCCAAGCTTCGGAGAGGACGGGGCCCGCTCACTCGACGGGCACCCCGTGCTCTACGTCTCGCCCGAGAGCCATCACTCCTTCGTCAAGGCGGCGCGGCTCTCCGGAATCGGCACGCGCGCGGTGCGCCATGTCGCGCTCGACGAGCACTACCTGATCGAACCGAGCGCATTGCGGAATCAGATCGCAAAGGATCGCGCGGCCGGCGACATCCCGTTCCTCGTTGTCGCGACGCTCGGCACCACGGGCGCGGGACTCGTCGATCCCGTGGGCACCATCTCAAAAGTCGGGCACGAGGAAGGTTTGTGGGTCCACGCGGACGCAGCTTGGGGCGGCGCCGCAGCGCTCCTCCCTGAGATGCGCGAGACGTTTTCGGGGATCGAGCAAGCGGACTCCATTACGTTCGACGCGCACAAGTGGCTCAGTGTGCCCATGGGCGCCGGCATGTTCTTCACTCGCCATCCGGACATGGCGGAGCGCACGTTCTCGATTAGCGCGGGCTACATGCCGCGCGCGAAAGACGGCGTCGAGATCATCGAGCCGCATCGAAGCTCGATGCAGTGGACGCGCCGCTTCATCGGGTTGAAGCTCTTTCTCTCTCTTCTCGTCGCTGGATGGGAGGGCTATGAACAAACGATTCGCGAAATGGTGCGGCTCGGCGGCGTGTTGCGAGAAAAGCTCGAGGCGGCCGGCTTCCCTCTCGTCAACCAAACGCCGCTTCCGGTCGCGTGCTTCCAGGACGCATCGCGCGCTGAGGGACGCGAGCTATCCTATTTGAAGGCCATGGCGGAAACCGTCGCCGCGAGCGGTAAAACTTGGATATCCATGACGAGCCTCGGCGACACGACCCCCGCCCTTCGCGCCTGCATCACGAACTTCAGAAACCGCGAAGAAGACATCGACGCGCTCATCGCCGTATTGAAGGACGCGCGAGACCAAGCCTCCTGACAGCTTCGATGATAGGATTTTTCGACGACAACCGCTCCGTGTGGCCGGCGGAGAAGGAGCCGCACACGGCGGCGCCCTCTCTCGCGCGCGCTATCGAGGTCGACGTTGCTTCGATCGAGGAGCATGGTCTCGATGTGCCTCACGGGCGCGAGGGTCATCTGGAAGTTCCTACCTGCGCTAAAATAACGCTGGGCGTACGCGAATCACGGAATAGGAACTCATACACCATGTGTAAAGTCGCCATGGCGCTTGCTATCGCCTCGCTCGTTTCCCCTTCGCTTCTCGAAAGCGCCGAGACCCGATCTCTGACCGTTCAAAATCTCGAAGAAGGCATCGACGTCGTCGTCGACGGCCGAGTTACCGAACAGGCGTGGACCAACATCGCTTCTTATTCCGGCTTCACACAACAAAACCCGGTCGAGGGCGCAGCCGCCAGTGAACGCACCGAGGTCCGGCTTCTTCTCGATCAGACGACGCTCTACGTCGGCATCATTCTCTTCGACTCGGATCCGAGCCAAATTCTCGTCACCGACAGCCGCCGCGATGGGCCGCTGAACGAGACGGACTCCGTTCAAATCATCCTCGACACCTTCAACGACAACCAGAACGGGTTTCTTTTCGGCACGAACCCCGTCGGCATCGAATATGACGGCCAAGTCGCGGGTGAAGGTCAGACGGGCGGCACGGCTCGGCAGTCTGGCCGGGGCGGGGCTCGGCGCGGCCAAGTCAGCGGTTGGAACCCCAATTGGGATGGAAATTGGGCCGTGCGCTCCGCCATTACCGAGCGCGGCTGGGAGACCGAGATGGCCATCCCGCTGAAAACACTCCGCTACACGCCCGGCGACAACCAAATCTGGGGATTCAACGTACTTCGCAATATCCGCCGAAAGAACGAGCAAGTGTTCCTCGCACCCATCCCCCGCGGCTACGACATTTACCGCGTCTCGCTCGCGGCCAAGCTCGAAGGCCTTCAGCTTCCCGGACGACGCGATGTCAAAGTGACGCCCTTCGCCCTCGGAAGCACAGGTGAGGACAACCTCGCCACATCCAACCAGAGACAGAGTGATTTCGAGATCGGCATCGACGCGAAGTGGGGCGTGACGCCCAACCTCACGGCGGACTTCACCGTCAACACCGACTTCGCTCAAGTCGAAACGGACGAGCAGCAGATCAACCTGACCCGCTTTCCGCTGTTTTTTCCGGAAAAGCGCCCGTTCTTTCTCGAGAACGCCTCGACCTTTTCGTTCGGAGCTCCCCAAGAAGTCGATCTTTTCTTCTCGAGGCGCATCGGTCTCGAAAGCGGGATCCCGATCCCGATTCTCGGCGGCGCCCGCATGAGCGGGAAAGTCGGCGCTTATAACGTAGGCGTGCTGGACATGCAGACCCGGGAGGCGTTCAACGGCCGTACGGGAGATCTCATCGCGCCCGCGGAAAACTTTTTCGTCGCGCGAGTCCAACGTGAGGTCGGCCGCTCGAACTTTGGCGGCATTTTTGTCAACCGCCAGCAGACGGGCGCGACGTCGTCCGAGCTCGCCCAAAACAACCGCGCTTATGGCGTCGACGCCAATATCCAGCTCCCGGAGAACACGAAGCTGTTCACGTTCCTGGCTGGCTCGACATCGGCGGGCGAGACCGGCACCGACTATGCCGGCCGCGCCCTCGTCACCTACGCCACCAACTGGTGGAGTGGCCATGTCGGCTACACCCAAGTCGGTGAACGTTTCGACGCGCAAGCGGGTTTAGTTCCTCGCCGCGGCTTCCGCAAGCCGCAAGCGCGCTTCTTTCTGAACTACCAGCCCAAGAAATATCCCTGGATTCGCCGCTTATCACCCCACGTCACCTGGAGCACGCATTACGGTTTCGACAACTTGGTCGAGACGTCGCGGGGACATTTCCACTTCGTCGAGGTCCGGCCGCAAGCCGGGGGCCGCTTCGGGGCGACGCTCGACCGCATACAAGATCGACCCGATACCCCATTCCCCGTCTATAGCGATCCAAGCGGCGATGCCGTCATCATCCCACCCGGCTTCTACACGTGGAACGAATGGACGCTGTCCTATAACGGCAACCCGAGCGCCCCATTTTTCTTTGATGTGCGCTATACGTGGGGCGGCTTTTATGACGGAGATCTAGGCCGTTACAGCGTGACCCTGAACGCTCGGGTGGGCGCCAAGATTCAAGCGAGCGTCGGCTGGCGTCGCGACGACGTCACGCTGCCCGGAGGCGAGTTCAAGACGGATCTCGTTCCGGTGCGCTTCAACTACTCGTTCACGCCTCTCATGAACATCCAAGCGCTGATCCAGTACAACAGCCAGAGCGCCGACATCTCCTCGAACATTCGCTTTGCCTTGCTGAATCGCAGCGGCACGGGCTTGTTCTTCGTCTACAACGATCAGCGCAACACCGCGAATTTCACCCGAATCGATCCGGATACCGGCATCGTCGTTCCCAACCTCATTGGCTGGTCCTTCGTAGTGAAGTACACTTATCTTTTTGATTTCTAGGTCGATTTTTAGGTCGATTTCTAGTCAGATGAGCGAACCGTCCCTTGGTCCAAAGATGCCCGGTTGGCAGATGAGCGAAGAGAGTTTGCGCGCTCTCGCTTCTGAAATTTCAGCCGGTCGAAGCCTCGTTCCCCAAAGTTGGCCCGAAGACAATCGCGTCGCCGTGCTGCTGTCATTCGACGTCGACACACAGACCTGGGAGCTCATGAACGGCGGACGTCCGTCGTCGAGCGACCTCTCCCAGGGAGAGTACGGCGCCCGAGTCGGCCTTCAGAGGGTCGTGGACCGTCTTACGGAGTATCGCGTCCCAGCCAGTTTCTTCGTTCCCGCGGTATCGGCGATGCTCCATCCGGGCATGGTTGAGACCCTTTGCGCGGCAGGAGGCCACGAGATCGGCGTGCATGGGTGGGTGCACGAACATCCGTCGTCTCTCGAGCCGAGCGAGGAGCTCGATCTCATGGAGCGGTCGGTCGAGCTGCTCACGAGCCAGGCTGGTCGGAGGCCCGTCGGCTATCGCGCGCCCGCCTATGACGTGCACGCCCACACATTCGACATTCTCAGAAATCTCGACTTCCTCTATGACAGCTCTCTCATGGCCGATGACAGGCCGTACGAGATTCTCAAAAGGTCGAGCCCACGGGGCTCATCGAGCTTCCGGTCGAGTGGATTCGAGACGATGCCACGCTCCTCGACCCGCGCGCCGATAACTTCACGACGCCGCGCAGGTGGCTTCAATCGCTCGTTGACGAGTTCGAGCTCGCCCACGAAGAAGGAACGATGTTCTCCGTCACGATGCATCCGCGTACGATCGGACACCGCTCGCGCATTCTGGTCCTGCGCAAGCTGATCGAGCACATCCAAGCGAAAGGCGGGGCCTGGTTCGCGACGCACCGCGAAGTGGCCGAGTGCGCGAAGAAGCTCCTCGCCCGCGGCTAGTGTGGACCGTTGTAGCGCGGCAACTCAAGTCAAATCGAGCGTTTCCATAATGGCTTCTCGAACCTGCGCGATGAGATCGCGCCCCAAGAGAGTAAGAGGTCCCTTCACAATTCGTCTGTTGTCGATAGCACGAATCTGGTCGACGAGCAGGTCCGACTCACGGCGCAGGCGTCCAGAGGCGGGTACACGTATCCGCAGCGGCTCGGCGTCGTCCACGAGGTTGGTGGTCAGTGGGACGATCAACGTCGATGGATGCTCGACGTCCAGGAGAGCTTGAGATTGAACGATGAGTACGGGACGTGTTTTGCCGGGCTCCGTCCCACGCGTCGGGTGGAGATCGGCCAGCCAAATCTCGCCCCTCTTAAGCATCGGGATCTTGTTCGATGAGTGCGAACTCAGCATTGACTTTCATGCTTTCTTCACGCACTTTGTTGGAAGCCGCAGCCAACCTCTTGGCTCTAAGACGTTCTTGCGTCTCTCTATTCATCCGCTCGATGGCGCGTCGTATGTACTCGGCCCGTGGTATTCGAAGCGCGTCGGCGCAGCGTCCGCTCGCCTCGAGCAGTTCGTCGGGAAGCTTTAGTGAAACGGCACCCATATCAAACCTCCTGAGAATCTAACATGCGATAATGATACTCTATTTGGATATCACATCCAAATATTCATTCAGTCATTACTTCTCGATACCGGGCCGTTCGTTCGGCGCACTGCGAAGACGCGGGCGAGCTCACGCAGGCGCATCCGCACGAACCTACAGTGTGCCGAGCTCGAATCGTTCCCAACCGCTCTTTTTTAGTCTGAAGTTCCTTTCCAGAAAAACCGACATCCCGTGTTAATCCAGAGGCATAGGCTGATTGGAAGGTACGCGCTTCTGTCTACACGGTGATACCCTTCAGCAGTTCGTAGGCCCTACGCTGTTTGGAGTCCGGTGATGTAGTCACGTCAAAGGTCATGTCGCTCGATGCCGCCCCCGGGGTCCGACATTTGTTTCGGACGATGTTGCTGAGAAGGCGCAGCAGCGTGCGGAAGCTGGAAGCTGGACTCCCATCGTCAAGCTTCTTGGTCTGTATCTTGCGCATGGCCGCCTCGGAGCGCTTCGCGGGAGCAACGGGGTCACGCTTTGCCTTCGCCTGCTGGTCCTCGTCAGCGAATAGCAAGGGCCGCCAAGCCTCCATCATGTGCCACAGGACGTAGTAGGACAGCATACACAAGAAGATGTGCGCCCGGACTCGGTTTTCGCGCCGGTGACGAATGGGCCGCACCTTCAGGTCGATGTTCTTGAAGGAACGAAACGCCCTCTCGACCTGGGTCAGCAACTTGTAGCTGCGCACTAAGTCATCTGTTTTCATCCGCTGTTCAGCAAGACTGGTGCGGATGACGTAGAAGCCGTCAAGTGCAGCTTCCGCAGTGACCTTTGTGTCGTCGATTTCGAAGCTAAAGCTGTTGTCGCGAATGTCCAGTGTGAAGTGCTTGCCGACTTTGTACTTGTTGAGAACTTTGCCTACCCGCACACCGATTTTATCTTTACCATGCAGCTGACCCCGCCCGATCCGTTGGCGAATCTGGTCCAACTGCTTAGCGATCGTCTCCACGTGTCGCTTCCACCGCTGGAGCCGTTTGTTGGCGAGCTCTGAGTTGCCGCTGGCGAGGCGCGAGGCGTCGGCATCCATCGTTGTCTCGTCTAGCTCGAAGTCGAAACCGTCGTCACGGATATCGAGTCTGTAGTAGCTGCCGACTTTGTACTTGTTGAGGAGCTTTTTCACTGCAGCACGGATGTTCTCCTTGCCCTGCAAACGTCGCCGCTCGACCATCCGACAAACCTTCTCAAGCTCCTTGCAGGTCGCTTCGAGCAGAGCACGACGCTTGTGACGCCGCCTCTCGGCCAGTTCCGGATTGCGGCAAGCGACCAGCCTCTCGTTGGGAAAATCCGGGTGCGTCACCTCAAACAGATTCCGCTCGTCGAATAGCCCCATCTGGAGCAGCCCATCGTTGATGAGCTTGCGAATCGCCTCGGGTCGAAGAGCGGTAATCCAGTCGACACCGTCCATCTCTCGCAACGCGTCGATCTGGGTCTGGGTGATCATCCCGCGGTCGCCCACCATCACAAACTGCTCGATTCCGAACCGCTCTTGCACCTTTTCTATCTGAGGCAAGAGCGTTTTGGGATCGCCCGAGTTGCCCTCGAAGACGGATACAGACACAGGGATACCGCGTTCGTTGGTCAGTAGACCGTAGTTGACCTGCAGCTTGCCTTTCTTGCCGTCACGGTCGTATCCGAGCTTGGCGATCGGACAACTCACACCCTCGAAGTAGCTTGAGGTTAGGTCATAGAGCGCGAGGCCGTCGTTTTGGAGATGGCGCGCCGCGAGTTTCTTTTCGATGACCTCCTGGCGTTCGAGAACCCAGTCCATGGCGGCATAGAGATCGTCTTCGTCGGCGTCGCTCACCCCCAGGATTTCGGGCAGTGTGGTTGTGTGCCACCACAGGCTAGTCGCCAGCTTCGACTGCGGTTCGAGGATCCGCGCGGCTACCATGGCCATGACCAAATCCCGCTCTCGTGAGTGTCGAGAGCCAACGAGTTTTTCGAAACCGAGCTGTCTCATGGCGCTGAGCACCGCATCGACGTGGCCATGGAGCCGGGAGCCGTTCTCGACGATTTCGAAGGCGTCTTCGAGCGAAACGAGCTTCTCCCCTTTGAGAATGCGTTTAATGGCGTCGACTGCGTCCATGGGCAATTTGGACAAGTTAGCAAGCGTGCGCTTGCGGACGTTTCCACCCACCCGATAGGACTCACGTAGCAGGACGGCAGGCTTAGAGTTACGATTGGGGATGATGTGGATATGCATGCCCACTATAATAGCATTAACAATGTTAATAACCTACTGCTATTCTATTAATTACATGCCTATATATTGTCCGCCAAAATTAGCCCCCGACGTCCCTAAAGACGCGTAATCATTGGGGATTCAAACAGTCAGTGGTTCTTTCGACCAGGGAACTTCAGGTTAGTGCAATCGGTCGTAAATGGTTTTAGCCTCGGTGGCCGTCACCGGTGTCCCCCCGTGCGCGTTATGTAGGAAAGAATGTCGCCGCATTGCCGGTGCAACTTGTCGGCCTGCATTGCATAGGTGTGGCACAGAAAGCTGACGATCTGCTTTTCTCCAGAGCTTTCGGCGCGCTCGACGATACGATCCCACACTCGGCAAAGAGCCTCGTAGCTCGAGAATTCGTTGACGAGATAGTGCTGGTTGAGCAGACGTCGCGATGTGTCCGAGCTCTCGCCGTCCCAGCCGAACGGAATCTCGAAAACGGGGCTCGACTTACCGGGAGCCGCGGCCTCGCTGCGGGTTTCAGGCGACATGTAATACGCGCTCGTCGGCGCGTCACCCCAGACCGCTAGTTTCTCCGGCCAATCGATCCCCGGAGCGCAGGTCAGGTCGATGGGAATGCCCACTGTTGCCAATACATCGGGCTCGTCTGAACGCAAATCGTCCCTTTGCCCTCGACGCGCTCGTCGACGATGCTCTTCATGATGCGGTATTTCTCCATCACCGCATCGTCGCTGCGCGGAGTGTCTTCCGGGTCTGGATCGCTGTCGATATTGACGACGAAATATACGTCCAAGGAAGGCCTCTTTACCTAGCCTAGCGCGCGAGAGCTTTTCGAATGGCCGCGACGGTGGCTTCGGTCCGGAAAGCGATAATCTTTTTGCCGTTTTCGATCGTTTTTTCCGCAGGCGCCAGGCTCACGCCGTTGATTTCGAACTTCCCCGCTTTGATGCGCTGCTCCATGCGCACGGAAGTCGGGTCGGCGTTCATCATGATCGACGAAATGTAGTAGTCGTCGTGCAACCCCTCGAGCACTTCGTGAATGCCCAGCTCGGTCTTTTCGAACTCGCGCACATCGTCGTAATTGTAGTACTCCGGAACGAACGTGATCCGCGTCGGGCCTCGACCCCACGCCTCGCTCAAAGTCTCGGCGACCTCTCGCATCGGCGTCTGGTTCCCACCGCTATCACCAAGCAAGAAGATGTCCGTGAAACCCTGGGTCTTCAAGCTCGTCGCCATGTCCCTGAGCACGGCTTTGTAGGTTTCGCGCGACAAGTAAATCGTGCCCGGTGTGCGCACGCGCTCCGGGTTTCCGGGCTCGAGCGTAACGATGGGTGCTACCAGCGCGTCCCCGAGCTCGCGGGCAATCGACTCGCCCATCACTTGCAACACGTAGTTGTGCTTGCCGGTCGCGAGATAAGGGCCGTTCTCCTCGATGCCGCCCGTCAAGATGAGCGCGGTCGTCTTCCCTTCCTGGATCGCGTCGCGCACGTCCATCATCGTCAGCTCTTCGATCCAAACGCTGTCGAGCGCATCGATCGGCCGAGGCATGTTGGCCACGTCCAGCCGCTCTTGGCTCATCGCCGACGCGGCAAGACTTATCACCACGGCCGCGAGCGACGTCTTCGATAAAACTCTCTTGCTCCACATAGATCCTCCTGCGCGCGAGATCATCACACATCTGATGGTTGATGATATAATAAATTCGTCATGCGAACCACATTAGATATCGACGATGACGTGTTGCGCGCGGCGAAGGAACTTGCAGCCCTCCGTAGAACCAACGCAGGCAGAATACTTTCGGAGTTGGCGCGCAAAGCACTTGGCCGCAAGGATGACCGAGGCACGATGCGAAACGGCGTTCCCTTGTTGCCGCCTCGGGACGGCTCACGTCCTGTCAGCTCCGAAGATGTCGAGAGAATGCTCGACGAACCCTGAGGGACGTCTTGGCTGCGCTCCTCGATGTGAACGTCCTCGTCGCGCTTTTCGACCCCGAGCACATCCACCACGAAACAGCTCACGATTGGTTCGCGGGGTCGAGCGGATCAGGGTGGGCCACGTGTCCGCTTACCGAGAACGGCCTGATACACGTCTTATCGAATCCAGGCTACCCTGGTCGCCACACGACCACTCATGACGCTGGCGACCGGCTATCGACGTTCTGCCGCGGAAGCGAGCACGTCTTTTGGGAAGATTCCGTCTCCGTACGTGACGAAAAACGTTTTCGAATAAAGCACATTCAAGGCTACCGACAGCTTACCGATGTCTACCTCCTGGGCCTCGCCGTGGAGCACGACGGTTGGTTGGCGACCTTTGATAGAGGCATTCCGGTCGCGTCCGTAACCGGTGCCAAGTCGAGCCACCTGCGAGTGATTCTGTAGTAGCAACGCATTTCCAACGTAGCCGCAACCGACGAGCTTCCCAGCAGACTTTCTCCGTCCCGAGTGCGGTTCCCGAGCCTTCGCCAGCATGGCTCCGGGGGATCGGCCTTTCGCGGTTTGGCGTATCGAGAAGATACTTCAAACGCTAGCCCCCTCGCCGGCTCTCGCGCTGCGATAAGATCGCACGCATGAAGCGCATCGTCGCCCTCGGGCTGATCTTGCTCACGAGCGCCTGCGGAAACGAGCCGGCTTCTGAGCCCGGCGCGCCGCCTACTTTCGAAGGGACGGCCTCGTCCGGCGAGCGTATCGACTTTTTGGACAAGAGCGCCATCGGTCATCCGCCTGCCGATCCGCCGCCTTGGATCACCAACCTGGCGGTCGTCGATCTCGACCAGGACGGCCTTCTCGACGTCGTGCTCTGCGACGCGACGCGGAACCAGGTCGCTTGGATCCGGCAAGCACCGCTCGGCACATTCACCGAGAGCATCTTGAGCGCGCTCGTGATTGGACCTGCCCACGTGACGCCAAGCGACGTCGATCAAGATGGCGATATCGACCTTCTCATCGCCGAGATGGGGCAGATTCACCCGAGCAACGCAAAGATCGGAACCGTGAGCTTACTGGAACAGCGGGAAGCCGGCGCGTTCGAGCACCACGTGCTCGTCGACAACGTGGCGCGGGTAACCGACATTCAGCCCGGAGATTTCGACAGCGACGGGGACATCGACCTCGCGGTCGGTCAGTTCGGCTATGACCAAGGTAAGATCCGCTGGATGGAGAACCAGGGCGAGCTCCGCTTCGAGAGCCACCAGCTCTTGAGCTTACCGGGAACGATTCACGTGCCCGTCGCCGACATGGATGGCGATGGCGACCTGGACATCACAGCGGTCGTATCCCAGACCTGGGAGCAAGTCTACGTGTTCGATAATGACGGTGAAGCTAATTTCACGACGCAACTCGTCTACGGCGCCACGAACGAAGATTTTGGGAGCAGCGGCATTTCGCTTTCCGATTTGGACCAAGACGGTGATTTCGACATTCTCTACACGAATGGCGACGCCTTCGACTACATCCCGTCACTTCCCCGCCCCTGGCACGGTGTCCAGTGGCTCGAGAATCTCGGCGGACTCGAATTCACCTATCATCGCCTCGCTGCCTTCGATGGCGCCTACTCCGCTCGAGCCGTGGACGCCGACAGAGATGGTGATCTCGACCTATTCGTCGTCAGCCTTTTCGCCGATTGGAGTGACCCCGAAGCGCCTTCGATCGCATGGCTCGAGAACGATGGCCAACAGAGCTTTGCGTTGCGAATCATCGACACTGCGCCCTCTCATTTGGTCGTGCTCGACGTCGGCGATCTCGACGGTGACGGTTTGCCGGATCTCGTCACGGGCGGGATGTACTCGCACGAGCCTTTCGATCGGCTGAGCCGGGTCACATGGTGGCGAAACGTCTGGCCGGAGCAGTGAAGGCCGCACGCCTCGCAGCCTTGCTCATTCTGGCCGCGGCCTGTGACCGCACCGCGGACCGATTGCCTCCTCTATCCGAGCTCACCCTTCAGAACCAAGCATCGGTCTCGATCTTTCGCGAAGCAGACGCCCACGCGCACGAGGCGCCTACGGCCGAGTCCGTTGGCAAGCTCGGTATGCTCTATCACGCGTACCAGTTCCTCCCTCCCGCGCGCACCTGCTATGAGCTCGCTCGAGGGCTCGCGCCCGAAGAGTTTCGATGGATCTATTACCAGGCAAAGCTCGAGAAAAGCGCGTTCGATTACGAAGCGTCCGAGGCACTCTTCCTACGAGCGCTCGAGCTCGCGCCCGAGGACCCGGAGCTCTGGGCGGAGCTCGGCGATCTCTATCTAAAGTGGGCCCGCCGCGACGACGCCGATCGACGGCTTCGAAAAGCGCTCGAGCTCGACTCGCTTCAGCCCGTGGCGGCACTGGGAGCGGCGCGCCTTGAGACGCTTGTGCAGAATTGGCAAGGTGTCCTCGACATAATGACACCGCTTCTTGCGCGCTACCCGCGCTTATCCAAAGCGCACCAGTTCGTCGCGGCGGCGTACGGCGCGCTAGGGGACGAGGCACTCTCAGCCCATCATCAAGAGCAGGGTGAATACGGATCCGCCGTCGAGAGCGAGCTCATGAACGCATTGAACGAGCTCGCCGACGCTGCGATTCTGGACGGCGATCCGTCGCGCGGTCCCGATCTTCTTGCGAGCAAGTGTGCGCGTTGCCACAATCACGAGCGAATCTACGATCACGACCGAGATCGCACCTGGTGGGCGCGGACGGTGAGACGCATGCAACGAGAAGCGGGATGGCAATGGCTCACGGATGACGAGGCGGCGGCCGTCGTCGCCTATCTCATGAATCGAGGTTCCCATGACGAATAAGACTTTCTGGATAGCAGCAGCTCTCCTCGTGGCTCGGCCCGATCCCGATCTTACCCAGACAGGCCCTCCTCCTACCGATATCTATCTCGTGGAAGTTCCTCGTTTGTGTTGTTGGAATATCAGAACCAACCCCTAAACGCGTTCGATCAAAACCACGGTGGCGTCGTCATCGAGGGGACGGCCCCCCGCGTGGCTCCGCAATCGGTCCATGATTCCGTCGAGCACTTCTGGCGGGCTCGCGCCGCTCGTCGCTCGAAACGCTTGCGTCAAGCCTTCGACGCCCCATTCGCGGTCGCGCGAGTCCAGCACTTCGTACATCCCGTCGCTGAAAATGAGGAGCCGGTCTCCGGGCATGAGCTTTCTTTCGTCGAGCGTCGCGCTGTCATGCGGCAGGAGCGGAGTCAAAATCAGCCCCGTCGATTCGAGCACCTCGACATCACCGGAGGCTCGAAGACAAATAGGCTGCGGGTGCCCGGCGTTGAAGTAACGAAGGCCTCCGCCCGAATCAAGCTGTCCGTAGACGAGACTCGCGTAGCTTTCCGACTCGAAGAACTCGATGCCGTCGAGAAGCTCCTTTTGTACGGCGCTCGGCTCCGCGTCCCGCCGGCGAGCGGTATCGAGCACAGAGCGAAGCATGCCCGCATACATAGCGGCGCGCACGCCGTGGCCAACGACATCGGCGAGCGAGAACACGACCGAGTCCGACGGACCGGGCAGCGCGATATAGAAGTCTCCACCGATGGCATCGCACGGCTCGAAACGTCCTTCGACGTGCCAGCCGCCGTGGAGCAGAGGCTCACTTGGGATCAAGCTCGTTTGGAACTGGCGGGCGCGCTCGAGATCCGCGGACAGCTCGCCGACGAGCTTCTCGTTCGCCCGCCGGGCGCGCTGCAGCTCGAAGCACCGCTCCACGAGTGCGCGCAGCACGCGGCGCTCGAACGGCTTGAAAAGAAAATAGAAAGCGCCTTCTTCGAGGGCGCGATAGAGTTTTTCGTCGGGCTCGGAAACGGATCCGGTGATGAGGATAACGTCCGTCTCCGGGCTCTCCCGGCGAATTTCGCCGCACAGAGCGTAGCCGTCTCCGTCGCCTAGCAGCCCGTTGAAAAAGTCGTATCCGGTCGCGATATTTCTCTGAAGACTCATTCGATGACGATGTAAAATTGCATCGCATGTCGATGAAGAAGAAAAAGAAAAGTTGCCAAGAGACTTTATGGATTCCACACGATGCGGTTGCGTCGAGTCCTGGTCATCCTTTTTATGAGGAACTCGAGCGGGTACTTCGAGAGGAAGAGTTTGACTCGTTTGTGGAGTCGAAATGCTCGCCGTATTACGCGAAGAAGCAAGGTCGGCCGAGCATACCGCCGGGTGTGTATTTTCGAATGCTGTTGATCGGCTACTTTGAGCGCATCGATTCAGAGCGCGGGATCTGCTGGCGGTGTTCGGACTCACTGTCTTTGCGCCAGTTTCTTGGCCTTGGAATGGAAGAGCGAACGCCGGACCATTCGTCGCTGTCTCGGATACGGAATCGACTTCCGCTGGAAGTTCACGAATCTGTATTTGGATGGGTGCTAGAAGTTCTAGCGTCGAGAGGGATGATAGATGGCAAGACACTGGGTGTGGACGCGACGACGCTGGAAGCGAATGCGGCGCTTCGGTCAATCGTTCGTCGAGACACGGGGGAAAGCTACGAATCGTATTTGAAGGAGCTTGCGCGCAAGAGTGGTATCGAAGAGCCGAGCCGAGCGGACATTGCAAAGTTGGACAAGAAGCGGCCAAAGAAAGGGTCGAACAAGGAGTGGGTGAATCCGAACGAGCCGGATGCGGAGATCATGAAAATGAAGAGCGGGGGCACGGATATGGCGCACAAAGCCGAGCATGCTGTGGACATGAGCGGGGAAGGTGCGGTAATTGCCGTGACGCTTCACGGAGGCGCGAAGGGTGACACAAAGAGCCTACCGGATACGCTGGAAAAAGCGCAGTCAAATCTGCAAGAGCTCGCGAACAACGCGGAATGTTGTGAACGAATACATGAAGACGCGGGTCGCGAAGTGGTCGGGGACAAGGGCTATCACGGCAACGACATCCTGGTTGAGCTGGTTGAACAAGAATACCGGAGCTACATTTCGGAGCCAGAGCGAGGTGGCCGCAAATGGAAGGACAAACAGGCCGAGCAAGCCGCCACCTACGCGAACCGACGTCGCATTCGCGGGACTCGAGGTAAGCGATTAATACGCCGTCGCGGCGAGTTACTCGAACGACCTTTCGCGCACTACCTCGAAGCGGGAGGCATGCGACGAACGCATTTGCGAAGACACGAAAATATACTCAAGCGCCTCCTCACGCACGTGGCCGGATTCAATCTCGGGATTCTGATGCGCAATCTCATCGGCAAGGCCACGCCGAAGGAATACGCGGAGCTCAACGCCAGTCTGATCGCTGCTTTATTGCGCTTCGTCTCGACCATAGGCGCACGTTTTGCCCCGCTGCAATCCATCGGGCGTCTCAACTTGGCCGTTCCGCCGAATCACATCTTCCTTGAACTTGCCCACCAAACTTTCTCCGTGAGCAGAATCTGGACTTTTTCACCGGGCTGCTAGCTGGATATCGACAAGAGCGACATCGAAGCGTGACGCTTTCAATCGCGCCTTCGCATCGCTCACGCTGACGGCGAGCTCCACCTCATAGCTGCTAGAAAGCGTGCGCTCCAAAACGCGGCGCATTCCGGGATCGTCGTCCACCGCGAGAAGGCGCTCAGCCACGAGATACCTCCGCGGGAAACGTCAAGACCACCTGCGTGCCACGGCCGACCTCGCTCTGGACTTTCAAACTGCCTCCCGACTCCCACGCGAGCGATCGGCAGACGGAAAGCCCGAGACCGTTTCCGTTCTCCTTGGTGCTGTAGAAAGGCTCCATGACGTTTTTGAGCTCGTCGGCGGGAATACCCGGACCATCATCCGCAACGATGAGCCTCGGCGCCTTTTTTCCGTCGAGCTCGGTTCGGATAACAATCGCCCCGCCCGACTCCGACACGGCATCGGCCGCGTTCGTAACGAGGTTCCACACGATGCGCTCCAGATGGGCCTTCGAGAACGTGACGATGGGAAACGCCTCGGCGAGATCGAGATCGATCCGCCGGGGCTCGAGGTGAGCGCTCAACATCGGCACCGCGTCGTGGATCAGCGCATGCACGTCCACGGGACCGGTGCCCGAGCGCCCGAGCCAAGCTTCATCATGTTGCTGAAAATTCTTTTGCAGAGCGTGGCCTTGTCGATGACCACATCCATGTCTTCGACGAGCGTTTTCGTCTCCACGGCCCCGGTCGACAGATCGTCACGAACCTGCTCGGCGAGGGGGAGGAGGCTTCCGATGGCGTTGTTCACGTCGTGCGCGACAGCGCGAGCGAGCGTCACGAGGCCGGCTCGGTTCTCTGCCTCGAGTGCTTGATGCTCCAGGGAGGCGCGCTCGCGCGCGTTCCGGAGGGCGAGCGACGCGGCGGGAAGAAACCGCTCGGCCACGTCCCGGTCACGCTCGTCGAAAGGCAGCCGGCCGCGGGCAACGATCTTGAGAACCCCGAGTAAGGCTCCATCATAGTAAAGCGGCGCGCAGAGAATACTCGTGGGCTCGGGAACGCTGTCGCCGCGGTGAAAGTATAGAAGCTCGAAAAGCTCCTCGGTCTCGGCTACGGAAGGCGTCGTCAAGATCGGTGCTTTGCGAGCGAGTGCCCGCGCAATACCCGGAGTGACGGAGACCTCGTGACCGATGAACGCACTCTTGGCTTTCGTCCAAGCGATCTTGTCCGCTTCGACCCGCAGGACTCGGCGCTCGGGCTCGTGGATGAGAAGCGCAGCCGAGTGGTCATAGTGCACGAGCTGATAGAGACCATCGAGAATTTGGTAAGAGAGGTCCCGCGGTCGAAGCTCCGCGACGACTTTCTCCTTGATGCTGTCGAGCACACGTACGACGCGCGCCTCTTCACGACGCGAGACGTCGTTTGCCAGCTTCGACGCCAGGCGGTTCAGAACCCAACCTCGGCCGCGCTCGAACTCACGCCGTACCGCTCGGCGCCCACGATCCCCACGGTGCGGCCGTGAGCTCTCAGAGGAGACAGGAGGAGACTGCGCGGGAAAGACGGCCGCTCGTTCCGAAGAAAATTCTCGATGAGCTTTTCGTCTCGATGCCGCGGCTGTCCTTTCCCATAGTCTTCGGAGACGACGCGGCCTTCACGCCGCGTGCGACGAAGCCAAACGGCATCGGCGTCAAGATGGACGAGGACCGCGGCGAGAAAATGCTCGTAGACCTTCGGAAGCGTTCCCAAACGTTCGAGGTTGTATTGGAGGCCAATCGCGACCGCGCCGCGGGGAAGGCTCGAAAGATCGAGCATCGAAAGAGGTTCCTATGTGTTTGCCCAGCCAAGATGCTATCACAGCGCTCTCTCATTCCCGCGGGAGCGCGGTCACGCCCGGGACGACGACGGCCCGAAAGTGCCGCAGGGCCGGTATCGGAGAACAGTACGCCGAGCTCGGGCTTCGCCGAGTATCAACTACTGATGTCGGTGATGACCCAGCGCCCGATGGGACTGAGGTTTCGTTCCGCGTCGACGATATTGAACTTCTGCAACGTGAACGTATGGGTCTTTTCGGTCGACCCGTCGTTGACCCTGAGCGTCAACTCCTTCCCTGAGACTTCGCCCACGAAGTTCACATTGACGGTGACATTCACCGACAGGCCAGCGGCCGATCGCAGGCGATCGAACTCTTTACCCAAATCGATCGCAGCGCGGTCGCCCTCTTCCTGCTTGCTACGCCTCTCTTCCCATTGCTTCTGGAATTCCGCCATTTCTCCCGCGAACTCGTATTCCGGCTCTTCCTTGCGCTTGGCCTCGTACTCCTCGAAGGCGCTCCTGTGATCTTGGATGAAGTAATTATTCTTCGCGGTTATCTGCCTGCGCTCACGCGAGAGCTTGGACCTCTTGTCGTCGAGCTCCGAGAGCGCGAAAGGCTCAGTCAACGTGGTACCGACCTCGACGATCTCCCAAGATACGACCTCTCCTGGAAACTCAACCAACGAGACGGCTTTGGCGGCAGTTTCGTTCCCGCTTTGTATGGCGGCCAAGAACGAATTAACGACTTCGTCTTCACCACCCGAGCAAGACACCCCCAAGAGGATGACCAAGAGCCCTGCACACTTTGTTTGCCTGAGCATCATTCTCCTCCTTGTTCGGCAGTCGTTCCCCGAATCTTCGAAGTCGCCCCGACCGTTGAGGTCACAGGGTCGATGGGCTGCGCTGTTTCGTCTTCAGGAGCTACCGCCCGAGGCGAAGTGCGGGTCGACCGCCTCACCAATCCTATGCCCGCATTCGCCCCGGCGCAAGCGACTGCCGCCCCACGTGGCTCGGGTCCTCCGTCACGCCCAGACAACGAGCGCATAACCTATGTAGAACGCGTAGCACGCGAGGATCAGGCCCAGAAAAACGCGCGGGCCGCGTCCGGAATATTGTTTGAAAAGCACGGCCGCTCCAACAACGGCGACGACCATTTCGATCGTGGAGACGATGCCGCCGTAGTGGCGGGGGTCCCAGTAAGAGACAGGACTTTGAAAGCGCCAATCCGAGAACGGGAAGAAATGTCCGTGCGCGTCTTCACGATGGAGCGCGAAATCGCAAACGGCATGGAGCATCATGCTGAGCAAGAGCGCCGCGGCGCGTGGGCGCGCGAGCCGGCGCGCCACGAGCACCCGAGTGCCAAAAGCGGCAAGGAGTTGAAGACATCGAAAAAGGTTTGCCAGCCGGAATCGTAATAGGCCTCGCCCCAGATCACGCGCTCCGGTGTTTTTAGCCAACTCTTCTCATAGGCGTAAAACACGAACATCGGTAAGTCCGGCAATATAGCGCCGAACGCGACCGGCGCGAAAAGAGACGGACGATCGTGTTTTCCCAAAAGGAGAAGGTTGACAACGACGTGACCCGGCGTGTTCACGACCCTCTCCGTGCGAGCTCGGCATAGGCATAGATGAGCGCGAGCCCTCGATAAGGACGCCAGCGTTCAGCGAAAAGACGCATCTCCTCTTCTTTCGCCGCGCCTTCATGCCCGAGCATCTGTCGCGCCAAATACTTCACGACACCGAGATCCCCACCGGGAAAGATATCCATGCGCATACCTCCTCGGAGAAGCGCGAACTCCGCGGTCCATCGGCCCACGCCTTTGAACGACATCAGAGATTCGACGGCCTCGTCGTCGTCCATGGCGCCGATTACTCCGTCGGAGATCTCTCCGGCCTCGAACGCTCTCGCCAAGCCGATGAGTGTCGAAGCTTTGGCACGGCTCAATCGAAACCCACGAAGCTCCGTCTCGGAGAGTGCGGCAAAACGACGGGTCGTGGGAAATACGAAATAGCGCCCGCCATCGATGCGGGCACTGCGCCCGTAGCGCTGCACGAGCTCACAAAGGATATCGTGCGCGAGCGTCAAGTTGATTTGCTGAGACAGCACGATTTGGATCAACGTGTCCCATAGCCGCAAACGCCCCACGACACGCAAGCCGAAGTCTTCGCGGATCATGGGCCCGAGCACCGAGTCGTGCCTGAAGCGTAGGTAGAAAGGTCGAACGTCCGTCGAAGTGCCGAGGACGCGCTCGAGCACCTCGGCCGCCGCAGTTCGAGCTTCCTGAGATCGTGCGCCGTCACCGTCGAGCGTCAGCCGAAGCGTGGCGCGTGACGGCGAACCTTCTTGGCGGACTTGAAGAAGGAGCGGCTTCCGCTTCACGAAGAGAAGCCTGCGAAACGTGCCGTCTTCGAAACGATCGACACGTTCGGGAAAGCAGGCGAGACGTGCGGCCGTGCGGGCGAGCGAGTAGGGCCGGCGGGGGATCACGATGTAACGCACCGTCATGGCGGAGGAGCTTATCGCAATGAGGGGGAAATGTACGCACACAATACGTTCGCCAAAAGAAGGCGTGGCGGTTGGGCGGAGAGGCAGCGCTACTTCCGGCGCCTCACCGAGCAAACACGCGCCAAAGCGCACGAGACAGACAAGAATCAGAAAGCCAACGCCGACAAAGGCGCCGACTAATTCTCTTTCGTTTCTCTCCGGACACAGGGGGCCATGGGCCCCCTTTTTTGTTTAAAATCGAAGAATGAAGGACCTTCTTTCTGATGCACTTGCGCGCTCCGTCGACTATTTGAACGGCCTTTCGCATCGCCCGGTCGAGCCAAGACCCGACGCGATCGCAAAGTTGGAAGCTTTTTCGGGCGCGCTACCGGACGCGCCCACCGCCCCCAAGGAAGTGTTGAGACGACTCGACGAGTGGGGATCGCCCGCCACGATCGCAAATGCCGGACCCCGATATTTTGGATTCGTGACCGGCGGAGCGCTCCCCGCAAGTTTGGCCGCGAATTGGCTCGCGGGAGCGTGGGATCAAAACGCCCATTTCGTCATCGGATCTCCTATCGCTGCCGCGCTCGAGGACACCGCGCTCGCATGGGTTCGCGAGATTCTAGATCTCCCGGAGAGCTGGGGCGGCGGCTTCGTGACCGGAACAACCATGGGCAACTTTTCCAGCTTGGCCGCGGGGCGACACGCAGTTCTAGAAAAGGCCGGATGGGACGTCGAGGCGCAAGGACTCTTCGATGCTCCCGAAGTTCAAGTCATCGTGGGAGCCGAAGCCCACACGACGCTGTTGCAAGCGCTCGCGCTCGTCGGCTTCGGCCGAGAGCGCGTGACCATAGTGCCCGTCGATGAACAAGGAAGGATGCGCGCGGACAGGCTGCCAAAGCTGCGCGCGCCAAGCATCGTCTGCCTGCAAGCTGGGAACGTCAACACAGGAAGCTTCGACCCCGTCGCGGAGATTGCGGCACCAGCACGAGAAGCGGGCGCTTGGATCCATCTCGACGGTGCGTTCGGTCTGTGGGCAGCGGCCTCGCCAAAGACGCGCCACCTCACGGAGGGCATCGCCGAAGTCGATTCCATCGCTACAGATCTTCACAAATGGCTCAACGTACCCTATGACAACGGGCTCGCACTTTATCGCGACCCGGAGGCCGCGCGCCAAGCGCTCTCGATTACGGCAGCCTATTTGCCGAAAGGCGAAGAGCGCCAGCCTTGCGACTACACGCCCGAGTCCTCGCGGCGTGCCCGCGGCGTAGAGATCTGGGCGGCACTCTTATCTCTGGGCCGCTCGGGCCTGCGAGAGCTCATCGAGCGCCATTGCCGCTTCGCCCGCCATTTCGCGGACGGCCTCCGTGCCGCGGGCCACGAGATCCTCAATGACGTCGTGCTCAATCAAGTGCTCGTCTCCTTCGGAAGCGACGAGAAGACGGCACGCGTCATCACCGCGGTGCAGGAAGAAGGCACGTGCTGGTGCAGCGGCACGACATGGAGAGCCGGGGCGCCATGCGCATCAGCGTCTCGTCCTGGGCAACGACCGAAGAGGACGTCGAACAGAGCCTCGCTGCCATCGTGCTCGTCGCGAAAGTAATCTAGCTCCCTGTCAGGATTATTCTTGGTCCCAGCTCCCGCGTGGGAGCGTACCCGGCATGTCGGCAAGCACGTAGCCCACGACCCCGAGCATCGCGACGGCTCGACGGAAATCCTGCAGGTCGACTTTGTCGAGCGTGTCCGCCTGGGTATGGTGCCAGTCGAAGTAGTGCTCGCCGACCGTACGGAGCGCGAGCCCGGGAACACCATCATTCATTAAAGGCCCGATATCCGCGCCACCGCCGCCGCGCTGCATGATGCCGGCGTCGATGCCGTCGAGTAGCGAGCCGATGGGTGTCAGCAGCTCGAGCGCGCGTTCATAGGCCGCGTCCGAGCCGTCGCCCTGCCCCGACCGCAAACCGACACCGAAACCGATGGGCCGTTCGGCGCCCCCATCCATTTCTATGGCGGCGACATGGGAGTCGATGCGCTCGCCCACCCACTCGCGATAAGCCCGCCCGCCACGGAGGCCGTTCTCCTCGTTCGTCCACAGCACCACGCGCAGCGTCCGCCGCGGGCGAAGGCCGAGACGATGCACGATCGTCAGCGCTTGCCACGCCGCCATGCAAGCCGCTCCGTCATCATGGGCACCTTGCCCGACGTCCCACGAGTCGACATGTCCGCCCATCACGACCACCTCGTCCGGAAGCTCGCGTCCCGGGATCTCGGCGACGAGGTTGAACGAGTCCGCATCCGGAAGCATCCGAGCGCCCATCAAAAGATGCACACGCACGTCCTGTCCGTGCTCGATCGAGAGTCGCATCCATTCGGCATCTTCGACGGTAACGGCGGCCGCCGGGATCTTAGGCGACGTTTCGTCGTAGCGCATCGCGCCGGTATGAGGGGTGTTCAAGCTCCGGCCGGTGGCCGAGCGCACGAGTGCCGCGACCGCCCCGAGCGCCGCCGCACGGGAAGCACCTGCGGAGCGATAGCGCACGGTGCGTCCGTAACCCATCCAAGGCACCGCATAGAGCACGATCTTCCCTTCGACCTTCTCGCGCCCGAGTGCTTCGAGCTCTTCGAAGCTCGTGACCGCGACGACGGGCGCGGTGATGCCGCCCGCGGGCGTGCCCACGCTCAGCCCGAGCCCAAGAATCGGAAGCGGACGCTCGACGGGTGTTATGAGCCGCGCCGATTCCTCGCCCCGCACCCAATGCGGCACTTTCACCGGAAGTTTTCGCACGTGAAGCTCCTCGCGCTCCATGCGATCGAAGGCCCAATCGATGGCGCGCTCGAGCCCGAAGGAGCCGCTGAGACGGTGGCCGATATCGATCGTGAGGTGCTCGAGCTTCTCGAAGCCTTCGACGTCGGTCATAGCGGCGCCGATCACGCGACCCGCTGCCTCGCGGTAGTCATCGGCAAGACTCGATTGAGCGCGCGCTGCGCACGGCGTGGCGAGGCTGAGACCGATGGACAAGTGAAGTGGACCCCATTTTTTAGACCAGGGGTTAAGGTGGTAAAACAAGCCTGCTCAATAAAAAAAGGAGCAGAGAAAAGTGAAGAAAAATCGTACGAAGCACAGCCCTGTTTTCAAGGCGAAAGTTGCATTGGCGGTACTACGCGAGCAGGAGACAGTGGCGGAACTATCCCGGCGGCACAAGGTTCACGCGAACCAGATCTACAAATGGAAGCGGCAGCTTTTGGAGAACGTCACGCGTGCTTTCGAGACCGAAGAGGTGGGCGGAGGCGATGCCTCGATGCGCGAGGCCGAACTGCTTCAGAAAATCGGGGAACTGACGATGGAGCGCGATTTTTTATCACACGGGCTCGGTCGATTGCGATGACGCCCCGGCGGGAGTTGGTCGAACCCAACGCTCCGCTGTCGATGCGCTGGCAGTGCGAGCTGCTCGGCGTGAATCGGTCGAGCCTGTACTACGAACCTGTCGAGCCGGATGGCGAGCAACTCGCATTGATGCGTCGGATGGACGAGCTACATCTGAAGCGTCCATTTTTCGGCAGCCGCATGATGACACAGACACTCAAAGCGGAGGGGTCGGCCGTCAACCGCAAGCGCGTGCAGCGTCTTATGCGCTTGATGGGGCTCGAGAGCACTGCGCCCAAGCCGAACACAAGCAAGCCAGCGCCGGAACACACGGTATACCCCTATCTACTGAGGAATCTGACGGTTTCTCGGATCAATCAGGTGTGGGCCGCCGACATCACATACATCCCGATGGCGCGAGGCTTCGTATACCTGGTGGCGGTCATCGATTGGTATTCGCGGCGGGTGCTCGCCTGGCGCTTGTCCAACACGTTGGAGACGACCTTCTGCGTGGAGGCTCTGAACGAAGCTGTGGCACGCTACGGTTGCCCAGAGATATTCAACACGGACCAGGGCTCTCAGTTCACCTCGGAGGAGTTCACCAGTGTATTGCTTGCTCTTGAGATCAAGATCAGCATGGATGGCAAAGGTCGCTGTATCGACAACATCTTCGTGGAGCGGCTCTGGCGCTCGCTGAAGTACGAGGAGGTCTACCTGTACGCCTACGACAGCGTGCAGATGGCTCGCGAGGGCATCGCTTGCTACTTCGATTTCTTCAATGACGAGCGCCCGCACAAAGCGTTAGGCTATCAAACGCCCGCGAGCTTCTACGATGGACTGCTTGGCGAGGTAGCTTGAAGATGATTGGCGGCAAGATGATTGGCCATCGACCGATTAGTACATCACAGCATCATCCTGGAGCTCAACGTCGGCAGTTACGCACTGGGGCAATCGAAGCAGAACAAGGCCAAAGAGGCCACGGCGGTAGAAAGCCAGGAAAAGGAATGAACCTTGCCACGAGTCCACAAAACGAATGCGAGAATCGCCGCAGGAGACCCTCTCGCGGCTTGGCCCATACCCCAGGTACCCCGATTTTTGCACTATTCAGGTGGACCAGCGAAAGGGCGGCTTCGATCCGGTGCCCCGACGGAGGGAGCGGACAAGGAAGCTTCGCATCTTTTCTTAAGGGTCCGCTCCCTCCGTCGGGGCACCGGATCGAACGTGGGACAATAGATCTTCAATCTGACATAAACTGTCTTCCCGAACGCTCCCTTCTAGGAGCCTTCGGGAAACAACATGACGACTATGACCACGACGTGTTCAACTCGGCAGGCTCCACCTTAGCTACCCCCCATTTTGGTCCAGAGAATGGGGTCCACCTCAAAGAGCGTCTTCCAAAACATGACGGTCCTCCTAGACTGAAGTTCCCTGCTTCAAACCCCTGTTAATTGATGTAAATGCCTGTTTACGCAGGACATATGATTAATTTGGCTTCGCTATATATTCCCATGTAACTAGGCTGTAACTCTCTTTGTCATGGCTTTATTGATTGCTTTCATGGCCAGAATAGCGTATATATGTTCCCATGTACATCGAGACCGTGCGCAATCGAAACTCTCCGCCCGCAATCCTCTTACGCGAGGGCTGGCGGGAAGGGAAGAAGGTCCGAAAGCGTACCCTCGCCAACCTTTCACACCTGCCCAAAAATATCATCGAGCTCATACGCCGCGCTCTCAAAGGTGAGGCCTTCGTCGCTGTCAGCGAAGCATTTGAGGTCATCAACTCCTCGCTTCACGGCCACGTCAACGCCTGTCGTACGACGATGAGACGCCTTCGTTTCGACAAATTGCTCGCTTCGAAGCCATGCCGTGAGCGCAACCTGGTCGAGGCGATGGTTGCCGCACGCATCCTCGAACCTGACAGCAAACTCGCGACGACACGGTGGTGGCACACCACCACACTGCCCGAAAGCCTCGGTGTGGCCGATGCCAACGAGGATGATCTCTATGCTGCCATGGATTGGTTGCTCGAGCGGCAAGAACGTATCGAGAAAAAACTGGCTGGACGACACCTCAAAAAAGGAGGCTTGGTGCTCTACGATCTCAGCTCCAGCTACTTTGAGGGTGTCACCTGCCCTCTGGCCGCCATGGGATATAGCCGTGATGGCAAAAGAGACAGACTGCAAGTCAACTACGGTCTAGTCACTGACGAGCGGGATTGCCCGGTCGCCGTGTCGGTCTTTGCGGGCAATGAGTCGGATAGCACGACGTTGATGCCCCAAGTCGAGATGGTGAGAAACAGGTTTGGCATCAAGACCCTAGTGCTCGTCGGTGACCGAGGCATGATTTCTCAGAAGCGGATCGACGATGACCTCCGCAACCTCGAAGGGGTCGATTGGAGGTGGACCCCATTCTCTGGACCAAAATGGGGGGGTAGCTAAGGTGGAGCCTGCCGAGTTGAACACGTCGTGGTCATAGTCGTCATGTTGTTTCCCGAAGGCTCCTAGAAGGGAGCGTTCGGGAAGACAGTTTATGTCAGATTGAAGATCTATTGTCCCACGTTCGATCCGGTGCCCCGACGGAGGGAGCGGACAAGGAAGCTTCGCATCTTTTCTTAAGGGTCCGCTCCCTCCGTCGGGGCACCGGATCGAAGCCGCCCTTTCGCTGGTCCACCTGAATAGTGCAAAAATCGGGGTACCTGGGGTATGGGCCAAGCCGCGAGAGGGTCTCCTGCGGCGATTCTCGCATTCGTTTTGTGGACTCGTGGCAAGGTTCATTCCTTTTCCCGGCTTTCTACCGCCGTGGCCTCTTTGGCCTTGTTCTGCTTCGATTGCCCCAGTGCGTAACTGCCGACGTTGAGCTCCAGGATGATGCTGTGATGTACTAATCGGTCGATGGCCAATCATCTTGCCGCCAATCATCTTCAAGCTACCTCGCCAAGCAGTCCATCGTAGAAGCTCGCGGGCGTTTGATAGCCTAACGCTTTGTGCGGGCGCTCGTCATTGAAGAAATCGAAGTAGCAAGCGATGCCCTCGCGAGCCATCTGCACGCTGTCGTAGGCGTACAGGTAGACCTCCTCGTACTTCAGCGAGCGCCAGAGCCGCTCCACGAAGATGTTGTCGATACAGCGACCTTTGCCATCCATGCTGATCTTGATCTCAAGAGCAAGCAATACACTGGTGAACTCCTCCGAGGTGAACTGAGAGCCCTGGTCCGTGTTGAATATCTCTGGGCGACCGTAGCGTGCCACAGCTTCGTTCACGGCCTCCACGCAGAAGGTCGTCTCCAACGTGTTGGAGAAGCGCCAGGCGAGCACCCGCCGCGAATACCAATCGATGACCGCCACCAGGTATACGAAGCCTCGCGCCATCGGGATGTATGTGATGTCGGCGGCCCACACCTGATTGATCCGAGAAACCGTCAGATTCCTCAGTAGATAGGGGTATACCGTGTGTTCCGGCGCTGGCTTGCTTGTGTTCGGTTGGGCGCAGTGCTCTCGAGCCCCATCAACCGCATGAGACGCTGCACACGCTTGCGGTTGACGGCCGACCCCTCCGCTTTGAGTATCTGCGTCATCATGCGGCTGCCGAAAAATGGATGCTTCAGATGTAGCTCGTCCATCCGACGCATCAATGCGAGTTGCTCGCCATCCGGCTCGACAGGTTCGTAGTACAGGCTCGACCGATTCACGCCAAGCAGCTCGCACTGCCAGCGCATCGACAGCGGGGCGTTGGGTTCGACCAACTCCCGCCGGGGCGTCATCGCAATCGACCGAGCCCGTGTGATAAAAAATCGCGCTCCATCGTCAGCTCCCCGATTTTCTGGAGCAGTTCGGCCTCGCGCATCGAGGCATCGCCTCCGCCCACCTCTTCGGTCTCGAAAGCACGCGCGACGTTCTCCAAAAGCTGCCGCTTCCATTTGTAGATCTGGTTCGCGTGAACCTTGTGCCGCCGGGATAGTTCCGCCACTGTCTCCTGCTCGCGTAGTACCGCCAAGGCAACTTTCGCCTTGAAAACAGGGCTGTGCTTCGTGCGATTTTTCTTCACTTTTCTCTGCTCCTTTTTTCATTGAGCAGGCTTGTTTTACCACCTTAACCCCTGGTCTAAAAAATGGGGTCCACTTCAATTGGAGCACAGCGCTCAAAAGCGCATCTATTCGTAAGCTCATCGATGGAGGTCAACTGCAACTCGGCCTTTTTGACGAGCGTAATCTGTTTGAATTGACTCATCCAGATTTTGCTGGCGAACGACTCTTTGCGTGCCGGAACACCGAATTGGCAAAACTGCGCGTCCACAAACGTCAGTCCCTTCTGCAGGCGACTGCGAGAGAGCTTGCAAGAATTCAAACCATGGTGCAGCGCGCTAGGCTCAGAGGCAAGGACAAGATTGGCGCCCGCGTGCGCAAGGTCGTCACCAAGACGCTCGCCAAGTATTTTGTGCTCGACATTCGCGATGACGACTTTACCTTCCAGATTCCCAACAAAGAGGTGGCGGCCAAAGCGGCGCTCGATAGTATCTACAAGAGGCTCACGAAGCTTCGCTCAAATGTTGAACTCGGCAATCTCAAAGGTAAGGACAAGATCCGTGCGCGCGTACACAAGCTCATCACCAAGAAGATCGCCAAACATTTCGATCTCGATATTCGCGACGATGAGTTTCGCTTCCGAATCGTCGAGCAAGAGCCCGCAGCAGAAGCAGTGCTCAACGATATTTGCAAGAGACTGGAGAGCATTCGCTCGGACGTCAAGCTCGGCAAACATGGAGGCAAGGACAACATTGGTGTGCGTGTAGGCAAGGTCATCAACAAGTACAAGGTGGCCAAGCATTTCGTGCTGCAGATCCGCGACGATGGGTTTGACTTCCACATCGACGAACACAAGGTGGCTTCCGAGGCAACGCTCGATGGCATCTATGTCATCCGGACCAGCGTGCCCGAACAGCGCCTATCACCCGACGACACCGTCCGCTGCTACAAGAGTCTGAGTCAAGTCGAACGGGCATTTCGTTCTATCAAGACCATCGACCTCAAGGTGCGTCCGATTCGCCACCGCCTCGAGACACGGGTACGCGCCCACATCTTCTTGTGCATGCTCGCCTACTACGTCGAGTGGCACATGCGTGAAGCATGGCGTCCATTGCTCTTCTGCGACGAGGACCAAGAAGCCAAGAAAACGCGGGACCCGCTTGCTCCCGCTAAGCGCTCCGAGGCTGCCCTGCGAAAGATACGCTCCAAGAAACTCGACGACGGCACCGAGGCCCACAGCTTTCAAACTCTACTCAAGGCACTCAGCACCATCGTGCGTAACATCTGCCGCGCTCCAGGTGACAATCCCGACGCTCCCACATTCCAGGTCGTCACGACACCCGACCCTAAGCAGCAACGCGCCTACGACCTTCTCGAAACTATCATCCTGTAGCCAGAACCGGGCACTCAATTCTGAGCTATCTACTTGAATCTGTTCAGGTTTTTGTCCTTTCGGCCGGGGAACTTCAGACTAGAAATCGAACAGATAAGTAAATTTCGCGACGAGCGCGCGATCGACCACGCGACCTTGATCGTCTCGGAGATCGTTGTAAACGACAAAGATATCCGACAGGGGCCGATGGATAATATTGAAGCGTACGTTGTTCGAGAGCTCATCCGTGATGCTGTTGTACTGAATCAAGGCATTCACGAACATCGATGGGCTGAAGCTGTAGCTCGCGCGCGTCGTCAGAAGATGCGTGGTGAACGCACCTTCGGCGAGCTCGACATCGTTGAGCGACCAACGGGCTTGCGCGGTGAATCGCGGACTTGAACTTCGACCCAGGCTTGACATTCTGGAGTCCCTCGAGTGTCCCCGCGAGCGAGACGCGCGACGTCGTGAAGATACGGGGGATGGGCGCCCAGTCGCTTTCTTCATTCAAGCGTCGATTGCGTCGGCCAAAATTGATGCCCCAGGTCTGCGCGTCGAGTCCCCGGAATTTCACGGTCTTGAAAGGGATGGCGTACTCGGCGACCCAGCCATCTTCAACGATGCGGCTTTTGACATACCATACACCATCCCAGTTGACGTCGAAAGCCTGGCCTTCGTTGAAGCTCTGACCGTCCATCTTCGCACCGAGGGGATTCGTCTGGAACATGTAGCTGTTGCGGCGGTCATGGAACGTGTCGAGGACGACGGCAAACGACGCAAACCACCGATCGAGAGCGCCCGAAGGTAACGCTCAGCGCGCTCTGGCCGACGCACGCATAGAGCGGACGCGCTCGCGTGCCGCTTTTCGGGTTAGCCCCTCGTTCTTCTCCAGCAACCGCACCGCTTTCAATAGCTTCCCACTGCGAACGAGCTCGTCGAGGCTCACATCCGCCTCAGTCCCGTCGTCGACGAAGCCGTCCACTTTGCTCTTGGCTTCGGTGAGCGAGAGCTTCGAGTCAGCGCGAAGCAGCTTGACCGCCCCCAGCGTGTCCCCCGCGCGCGCCATCTCGCGCACCTCCGCCTCGAGCGTCTGCCACGTTTCGAAGCCGAGGAACTCCCGGATCTCGTTCAAGAGCGCCTGCATGCGTTCGCGAGGCCGATGCGAGCCCGGCGACAGCCAGAATACATGCCCGTCTCGTAGCGTGATCTGGAGATGGCACCCTTCCAGATCGCGCGATCCCGGCGGTAGTCGGAGACTCAGGATCGCGATGTCGGCGGTGGCGTGCTCTTCGACGCGCCGCCAGCCGATTCGCTTCAAATCGTAGCGAATGACGCCGCGGTCGCGGTCGAAGATCGTGGTGGCGCGATAGTTCGAGAACCAAGCCATGAGAAGTAGAAACGTTGGCCCAAAGGCGATCTCGGGCCAGTTACGTTGCTCGGACCATAGACCTACCGCGAGCACCGCGGCTATCAGAACCATCGCTGCAGCCACACGGAAACTGTGATCCTCGAGAACGAGACGCGTCTCGCTCCGCTCGACGATTTTCATGTAATAACGCTCTTTGGAAATGGATCTTTAAAATTGTAACCGACTTACGGAGCACACGCGAGCAGGCCACGCGGGCCGTACGCAACGGGGATGATGATCCTTGTCCGCATCGTCGATGCTTCGGACGTCACGTTTCGCGCTGCTGGCTTGTTTTCACACCGCCTTTGTCTTCTCTCAAGAGGCGCTCTCCGAACGTCTCGCCGCGGCCGAAGCGAGGACGCGCGCCGCTACCGCCTTCTTTTCTGCCGAGGGCGAGGTGCCGCTCTCGCTTGAGCAGGGATTCCCGAACCTTTCGCGCGCCCCCCTGACCGACACGGCTTTTCTGAACGCTCGCCGTCAGCAACTGCGCGAGCTCGAGGACGCGCGCGCCCGCGAACGCCTCGCATCAGGTGCGGCCGATCTCGAGCTCGTTCGCGCCGCTTGTGACGCGGAGGACTCCTGCGACGCAGATTTCGCCGCGGCCAAGACCATCGCTCAGGAGGCCGCCGTGTCGAGCCGCTACGTCTATCTCGACGAGCCCGTACGAGTCAGCTTGCAAGAAGGTCCCGCGCCGGGGATGGCGACCCACTTTGCTCTACAGATCACGGTCAAGGCCTACGTCTTTGACGGCCGTTTCGAAACGGCCTTCGGCACGGACGTCACCGAGCGGGTAAAACGCGCTTTCAAGGCCGGCGGCATTCACACCGTTGGCGAGAGGGACAGCCCGCCGATGCGGAGCGAGGACCTATGAGCAGTCTGAACCGCCGCCTCGCGGCCATGATGTTCCTCGAGTTCTTCGTTTGGGGAGCGTGGTACGTCACCGTTGGCAATTACATGACGGCCATCGGCCTGACAGACGTCATCTACTGGGCTTACACGGTGAGCCCCATCGCCGCCGTGATATCGCCCTTTTTCCTCGGCATGGTGGCGGATCGTTTCTTCGCCACCGAGCGCGTTCTCGGCGTTCTGCACATCCTCGGCGGGCTGGCGATGCTCGCCGCGCCTTCGCTCGCTCATTCCGGGACCCTCTTCATCTTGGCGCTTCTTCTTCACGTTCTCTTCTTTATGCCGACCCTCGGGCTCACGAACTCGCTAGCGTTCCACCACATCACCGACCAGGAGAAGCAGTTTCCTGTCATCCGTGTTTTCAGAACGATCGGCTGGATCGGCGCGAACGTCATCGTCAGCGCCGTGCTCACGCCGATGCCACACCTCTACCTTTATATATAGCGGGTGCCGCGGGCATCCTCTTGGGCCTCTACAGTTTCACGCTCCCCCACACGCCGCCCCCCGCACGAGGAACGCGCCCGACAGCGCGCAGCATCTTGGGGCTCGACGCGCTCGAGAAGCTCTGGAGCAAGCCATTTTTCGTCTTCGCGCTGAGCTCGCTTCTGATCAGCATCCCACTCTCGGCGTATTACGCCTACGCTCCGGTCTTCGTGAGCTCGGCAGGACTCGTGAGTCCCGCCTTCAAGATGTCGTTCGGCCAAATGTCGGAAGTCGCGTTCATGGTAGCGATGCCGTTTTTCTTCGCGCGGCTCGGCGTCAAGTGGATGCTCGTCGCCGGTATGGGGGGCCTGGGTACTGCGCTACACTCTATTCGCGTTAGCAGCGCCCGCGGGAGCCTTTTGGCTCATCATGTTCGGAATTCTCCTTCACGGAATCTGCTACGACTTCTTCTTCGTGACCGGGCAGATTTTCGTGGACCAGAAGTCGAGCGACGATATCCGAGGCCAAGCGCAAGGCTTCCTCGTCCTCCTGACCTACGGCGTCGGCATGCTCGTAGGCGCCCAAATCTCCGGCTGGATCTTCAACAGAATGGTTCCCGATCCGTCGGTGCTCGCGAGCTGGCAAACCTTCTGGACCCTACCCGCCGCATTCGCCTTCGCCGTAATGATCTACTTCGCCATCAGTTTCAAAAATTCCCGCCCGTAAGCGAACGCGCTACCCTTCGAAGCGGTAGCCGAGGCCGTGGACGGTCACGATAAACTGCGGGGAGCTCGAGTCCTTCTCGAACTTTTGCCGCAGCCAGGCTACGTGAACGTCGACAGTCCGGGTGCTCGGGATGAAGTTGTAGCCCCAGACGGCGTCGAGAAGCTCATCGCGCGACAAAACATCCCCGCGGTGCTCGATGAAGTGCTTCAAGAGGGTGAACTCGCGCGCGGATAGTTTGACGGGCTTTCCATCGCGGCTCACGAGGGCGCTCCGAATCTTCACCTCTACATCGCCGAAGCGGTACGGATCCGGAACCTGGTGCGCCGCCGGGACGCGCCGCAAGAGCGCTTCGATCCGCGCCAATAGCTCGGCCGATTCGAACGGTTTGGTCAGGTAGTCATCCGCGCCGAGCTTCAGCCCGACGACTTTGTCAGAAGTGCGGTCGCGGGCCGTGAGCATGAGGATGGCCGACGTCACCCCTTTTTTTCTCAAATCACGGCAGACTTCGAAGCCGTCCTTGCGCGGCAGCATGATGTCCAGGATGATGACGTCATAGGTGTTCTCGAGCGCGCGCTCGAGGCCCGTCTCACCATCGGTGGCGCAGTCGACGTCGTAGCCGACGCTCGCGATCGTGATCCTCATCGATCAAGGATTCGACAGGATGGAAGCGTCGAGCGGAGACGATTGGGTGAGCGGCACGCAGGGCTACCGGGCCTATTTGAAAGGCAGCACGGTGGCTTGCGTCGTTGCCGATTACGTCCGCCGTCTCGGCTACCCCGCCCAGGCCCATTCGAATGCCGACGGCGATGTGCTACAGATCCCCTTGATGGTCCTCGCGGGCCTAGGCGAGCTGAGCCGCATCGGCGAGCTCGTACTGAACCCATTCCTCGGCCCGCGCCACAAGACGGCGATCGTGACGACCGACTTGCCGCTCGCCGTGGACAAGCCCATCGATTTCGGACTCCAAGATTTTTGCTCGAAGTGCAAGAAGTGCGCCCGCGAGTGCCCGGCCCAAGCCATCCCTTACGGCGACAAAGTGCTCTATAACGGCTACGAGATCTGGAAGCCCGATGTCGGTAAATGCGTGAAGTATCGCGTGACGAACCCGAAGGGCTCGGCCTGCGGCCGGTGCATGAAGATGTGTCCTTTTAATAAGGAGGGCCTCATGGTGCATCGCTGGGCGCTCTGGGCGGCGATCCACCTTCCCTTCACGCGGCGCATGCTGATTTGGCTCGACGACGTTCTCAAATATGGCAAACGGAATCCATTGAAGAAGTGGTGGCTCGACCTCGAGATCGTGCATGGGCGTGTGGTCGAGCCGAAGGGCGCCAACGCGCGCGACCTCTATCTCGACCGGAAGCTTCCCGAGGGCAACGAGAATATTGCGATCTACCCGGTTTCGACGTTACCGGGCCCCGACGACGAACAGGCGGTCCCGCTGGATCGCAGACAGGGGCTCGCGGATTGCCGCGCCGCGGAACAAGAGCTCGTGCAAATTCAATCCGCGCGAGAGAATTGAGAACCTTGGGGGGGGAGAAAACCATCTGCGGCGAAACGCCCGGTCATTAAACAGAGGGGCGTTGCGACATTCCAGGCGTTTCGCCGCAGAATTCGCTAACTTCGGAGAAAAAAAGCGTGAGGGCGGCTCCGTTGGGGAGCTTCCAATCTTCTTACCCTTCCCGGAGCCACCCTCGCTCCTAGCCTTCTTATTCCAGGGTAACGATATGAGAACCCGGCTTCTGAATGGTTAAGGCTTCGAAAAGGACCTGTTAAGACAGTGTAAAATTGCCGGCACGGGAGGTGGCATCAGCGCGCCATGCTGCTAGAATTAGGGCGTGAAGTTCTGGACGAGGTATTCCACCATCGCGCTGATCGTCGTGATTGGCGCGCTTCTGCCCGTTCTGGCGGCTCTGCAATATCACTGGCTGGGAGAGATCTCGCGGTTCGAGCAGCAGCACATGCGCGCAAACCTGCAGTCTGCCGCACGCCGATTTTCGATCGAGTTCGACGCCGAGCTGGCAAGGTTGTACCAAACCTTGCACCTCAAGACGACGAGGCTCGACGACATTGCCGGCAGCATCACGTCGGATTACCAGAAGTGGGCGCAATCGTTCCCGTATCCGGAGCTCGTGAAAGCCGTCTATTGGGTCGAGGTCTTCGCCGAGACCAAGCCAACCATCCGGCAAGTGGATCTCGATGCCGGGGTTTTTCGCGATATCGACTGGCCCGCCGAGCTCGAGCCGGTCCGGGACGTTTTTCTCGTGCCCGGAAGCGTGAATCCGCTGCAAGACGCCGTGTCCGCCCTCGTCGTGCATCAGCACGGGACCGAGCCGGTGCCTTGGGCCGTCGTAGTACTCGACCTCGATGTTATCGCCGGGCCTTTCTTGACCGACCGCGTGACTCTCTTCGCGGGTGATACGCCGATAGATTTCGACGCCATCGTGGTTGGCCACGACGCCCACGACAAGGTTTTCCATACCTCGGACCGTCAGCTGTCGGCCGAGGAGCTCATCGCCTATGAGGCCGTCGCGTCCGCGCCGGTTTTTGGTCTTCACACGCGTGATTTCAGACTCGACTGGATCGAGGCTCTGCCGACGGCCGCGACCGACCATCGATGGCGCCTCTACATCCGGCACAAGCCGGGAGCGCTCGCGGCGGCCGTGGGCGCGATGCGGGCCCGCAATTTCGCGGTCAGTTTCGGAATTCTCATGCTCCTGGCGGGATCGATTCTGGTCCTCGTGCTCACGACACGTCGCTCGCAGCGCTGGGCGAGGTTGCAGCTCGAATATGTCGCGCGCATCGCGCACGAGCTCAGAACACCTCTCGCGGTCATCGGGGTCGCGAGCGAGAACCTCGCCGACTCGGTCGTCTCTGATCTGCCGACCGCGCGCAAGTACGGCGAGATGATCAACAAGGAAAGCCGCCGGCTCTCGAAGGTCGTGGAGAGCGCGCTTTTGCACTCCAAGCTCGAGTCGGGGGCCGCCAAGGACATGGAGCGTCAACCGGTCCGCATCGCGGAGATCATCGAGGCGGCGCTCGGCGAGAGCGACGTGTCGGGGGCCGCAGTGGTCAAGCACGTGGCGGACGAGCTTCCCGCTGTGATGGGCGACGGCGCGGCGTTGAAGTCGGCCCTGCAGAACTTGTTCGCCAACGCGGTCAAACATAGCAGCAAGCCCGCGAGCATCTCGGTGTCCGTCAAAGCTGCCGAGGGCCGGGACGGCTCCGCGATCGAGATCGCGATTGAAGATCACGGGCCGGGGATACCGGCTTCCGACCTCCCACATATCTTCGAGCCGTTCTACCGTGGCCGCCAGGCGCGCGGCGATCAAATCGAAGGAAGCGGGATCGGTCTGAGCCTCGTGAAGCATGTCATCGACGCTCATGGCGGCACCATCGAGGTCACAAGCCCCGAAGGCGGCGGCAGCCGCTTCACGCTCCTTTTGCCAGCGGGCGTCTGAGCGATGGCGGGCCGCGTGCTCGTGATCGAGGACGAGCCTGGGCTCGTACTTGCTTTGACCGACCGCCTCGGGTCGGGCCGACATCTCCATGCGCGCAACGAACGAAGAAACCGGCCCGTTTCGGAACGCGCTCGATGTCGTCGGTGATGAGCGTCGTCGGCTCATCGACGCGCCGAATTTTCTCCATCGGGTAACGGCCTAAATGCATCGGCCTTTTGCGGGACGAGAACCAAGCCATAGCGGACCTCCCGACAAGATAGTATCATATGATACTACTTCGTCTATTTCAAAGACGAAGTATGGCGAAGGAGCTTCGCGAGCGTCCGCTCCAGCGCAGCGCGCTCGCGTCCGGTGAGACAGGAAAGGACTTCGCGGTAGCGGGCATCGGCGGTCGGAAGGATCTTCTTCAGGAGCCGCATTCCGCGCGGGGTGACGACCAAGACGTAGCTCCGCCCATCCTCGGGATGACGGTGCCGCTGCACACGGCCGTCTTCCTCGAGACGCCGGACGGCCCGACTCACGGTCATCTTGTCCATCGCCCACTGCTCGTGGATTTGTTTGGCCGTCAAACCCGACGCGGCAAAAAGGCTCAACAACACGCGCCACTCCGCGACGCAAATCCCGTAACGCGACTCGATTCTCGATTCGAACGCGCGCGTGATGCGGTTCGACAAGACATGGACGGAGGCGAGCACGTTGTCCGAAAGCTCAACACCCATGGGCGCCTCCCCCTTTCCTTCTAGGCCGTCTTAGGGCCCGTCAAAGCTCGACGAGGCGCGCCGCATTGACCACGGCCATCTGCCGCACCTCCGCGGCAGAAAAGCCGGCATCGAGGAAGGGTTGTGCAAAGCTCGCGAGACCGTCGGCCACGGGTGGATTGATGGTTTGTCCGAGGTCGCTCGACAACAGACAGCGCTCCGGCCCGATGGCCCTGACGTTGTCAAAACACAGATCCCACGGAGCTTTTCCGGTATGGGTCGTCGTAAAACAATGCTCGATCACGTCCGGCGCGACGTGCACTTGGAGATCGAAAGCACCTTCGAGCGCTTTCCATGCTGCGTCGGTCGGTGGCATCACTGCATCGGGCATCTTCTCCGCGGAGAATAGCATAGGCGGCGAATGTAGTAAGATCCGAGCTTTGATTTTCGAAGGCATAAGGCGCGCTCTCAAAAATCGCAGCTACCGACTCTACGCGGCGGGAAGCTCGATCTCTCTAGTTGGTTTCTGGCTACAGAAAGTCGGCGTCGGTTGGCTCACTTGGGAGCTCACCGAGTCTGCTACGTGGCTCGGCATCATGGCGATGGCGGACGCGCTCCCCGCGACTTTCCTCGCCCCCGTCAGCGGCGTCATCGCCGACCGCTTCGAACGGATCCGACTCATTCGCTGGACGCAGTTCGCGCAGTCTGTCCAAGCCGCAACGCTCGCCACCCTCGCGTTCACGGGTCTCCTGCAGACGGAGATTCTGCTCGCGCTCGTTCTCGTGCTCGTGCTCGGCGTCATCCAAGCTTTCGCGCAACCGCTTCGCTTGTCTCTCGTCCCGAGCCTCGTGCGTCTTCAAGATCTCTCCTCCGCGGTGGCCCTCAACTCGAGCTTGTTCAACTTGGCGCGCTTCATCGGACCCGCCGTCGCCGGCTTTCTCATCGCCGCCTTCGGCGTCGCGGCCTCTTTCGCCGGCGCCGCGATCTGTTTCTTCTTCTTTCTCGGAATCATGTTCCGCATCGAGCCGCTTCGAAACGAGGTCCGAGAGCGCACCAAGGCCAGCATCTGGACCGAGATCCAGGAAGGCTTTCGCTATGTCGCGACCCACCCCGGCGTCCGCTCCATCTTGGTCTTGATCGTCGCCGCGACTGTTTTTGCCCGTTCGTTCTTCGACCTCTTGCCCGCCTTCGCGGATCGGGTGTTCGAGCAGGGTGCTTCAGGCCTCGCGACCCTCATCGCCGCAGTCGGCGTCGGCGCGCTCATGAGCAGCCTCTGGCTCGCGGGACGCGGCCACCCGGCGGGCCTCACCCGCATCGGGGTTTCTTCGCTCCTCGTCGTCGCGTTGTTCCAAGCGTTCTTTGCGACGACGGATAACTTCGTGGTCGCGGTCCTTTGTATGGCCGTCATAGGCTTCGGTACCGTGGCGACGAGCATCACGTGTGAAACGCTCGTGCAAAACACCGTCGAAGGCCATATGCGCGGCCAGGTGATGGGTCTCTACGGCGTGGCCGTGCGCGTCAGCCCCGCGGCGGGCGCGCTCGCCCTCGGCGTGCTTTCCGAGAGCTTCGGACTCCGGTGGACGGTCCTCGGAAGCGCTCTCGGTTGCGCTCTCGCGTGGCTCTGGGCGCAAGAACGCAGGCATCGCTTGGCGACACTTCTCGAGCGCGACCACTTGTCAGAGGCTCGCGCCGAAGCTACGATGCGCAGCTAGTCGAAAGGAGATTAGACTTGTCCCAGAACTGGTGGGTGGTTTTCGCGGCGTTTCTCTGCCTCGTCTTCATGTTCGGGGTTCCCACGTTCATGATGCCCGTGCTCTACTCCCCGATCATCGACGAGTTCGGGTGGAGCCGAACGCAAGTGACGCTCATCGCGACAATGAAGTTCGGGGCTGGCGCCGTAATCGGCCTTCTGTTCGGCGTACTTCTCGACCGAATGTCGATCCGAAAAATCGTCATGTTCGCAGGCACTTTGTCCGGCCTTGCGATGATCGCGTTTCTCGCTATCCATTCGCTGACGATGTTCTACGTGATCGGTCTCTTTCTCGGGCTCGGTGCCGTCGGCGTTACGATCTCGATGAAGGTGCTCGTGTCGCGCCGCTTTCGCGAACAGCAAGGCTTTGCCATGGGCGCGGCCTTGCTGGGAACGAGCGTCGGCGGCACGCTGACTCCGACGCTGACGAGATATCTCGCCGAGACGTTTGGATGGCGAGAAGCGGCAGCCCTCATGAGCGCTGGGATTTGGCTCATCGCTCTACCGGCATTTCTCTGGATCGTGAAAGACGAGGACTTCGAGGAAGCCGAGGCGCAGCGCGGCGACAGCAGCGGTTTTTCCACCGTTTTGAAGCAGCGAAGCTTCTGGATGCTGGCGGCCGCCGTCGTGCTCATCGGCTTCGTGGATCAGGCCATGTCGCAGCATTTCGTGCTCTACCTGGACAAAGATGTCGGCTTGGGCCTCGCTGTGGCCGCAGGCGCCGCCTCGATCGCCGCGCTCATCAGCATCTTCGGCAAAGTCGGCTTCGGCTGGGTCTATGACAAGCTTTCCACGAAGGGTGTCATGATTTGCTACGTGCTCATGGCGCTCGCGGTCCTTATCGCCATACCGGTCCAAGGATCGTTTCTGCTCGGGGCCTTGGTGTTGACGCGCGGACTCGCCCACGGAGGTGCTATCGTCGACATCCCCGTTTTGTCCAAACATTGCTTTGGTCCGAAGATGCTCGGTCGCACCATCGGTGTCCTGACGGCCTGCGTTACGGTCGGCTTCGCCACCGGCCCACCTGTCGTGGGTTACATCTACGACACGCAAGGGACGTACCGCTACGCTTTCATGCTTCTTGCCGTGATGAGCCTCGCCGCGGGCGCGGCGGTTCTCGGCGCCCGACCCGTCTATTGGGAAGAGAACATCAAGAAGCCCGCGAGAGGTGCTTCGGCCGATGCGACCCAACCGGAGCCGGCGTCCTGAGATTCGCGGCCATGTCCTATAGAATGCATCTCCATCGTGTCGATTTACGCGAAACTTGCTGAGCTCGAACGCCAAGGTGAAGCGTTCGCCGTCGCTACCGTAATCCGGGCGCAAGGATCGGTCCCTCGTCATAACGGCAGCAAGATGGTCGTCTTTCGTGACGGCCGCATCGAAGGAACGATTGGCGGCGGCGATATGGAAAGCCGCGTCATTCGTGAGTCTCTCGCTGCGATCGCGGACGGAAAGACGCGCGTTTTATCCTATGCGTTTCGCGACATCCAAAAAGGTGATGTCGGCGTTTGCGGCGGAGAGGTGGAGGTCTACGTGGAGCCTGTCAAACCACGATCGAAGATTGTCATCGTCGGCGGCGGCCATGTCGGCAAAGCCGTCGCCCATCTCGCAGGCTGGCTCGACTTTCGCGTTGTCGTCTCCGACGACCGGCCTGAATTCGCGCGTCCCGAGGCCGTGCCCCACGCGGACGAGCACATCGAGTGCAAGCTGTCGGAGCTTCCGGAGCGCACGTCCATCGATGGCGACACTTACGTGCTGCTCACGACGCGCGGCGTACCCGTAGATCTCGAAGGACTCCCCGGGCTTCTCTCGACTTCCGCGGCGTATATCGGTGTTATCGGCTCACGGCGCCGCTGGGAAGTTTGTGTCGAGAAACTGCGCGCCTCTGGCGTTTCGGACGAAGATGTCGCGCGCATCGTCTCGCCCATGGGCCTCGAGCTAAATGCCGAGACCCCCGAAGAAATCGCGGTCAGTATTCTCGCCGAGATCGTAATGCTCCAGCGCGAGGGGACGGGTGAGCGGATGCGGCGCGAAAAAGACACCTCCGACAAATGACCTGGGCCGCTCTCCTTAGGGTCGGGGCAAGAATAACTACCAAGTCTTTGTCGTAATTCATCTGCTGCAGGGATAACGATCCGAGCCGGCGGGAAGCGGATCGCCTGGCGGGACCGCGTCAAATGGAGCTATTTGCAGCTCTTTGAGAGCTTGCCCATGGAGACGTAGGCCATTGTGTGTTAGGGTTACGAATTATGATTCGTAACTCTGATATTGACCGCCTGCGGGGGTTGTTTGCCAAACGTCTCATCGCCACCATGGACATGCTCAAGAAGACAGTGGGGACTGTCGCTGACCTGACGGTGTTCCGGAAACTGAGAGAGCTCGACTACTGCACCAGCTATTCGCACCGTGGACGTTTCTACACGCTCCGAGAGCTCGCGGAGTTTGATGAGAACGGCTTGTGGTGGATTCGGTCCGTCGGCTTTTCAAGTCGAGGGACACTCGTCGCCACGGCCGAAGGACTGCTGAACGCCTCCGAGGCTGGCTACGCGGTGGAGGAGCTTGATGCCATTGTTAGGGTTGGGACCAAAGATGTGCTGCCGAAATTGGCCTGGGAGAAAAGACTTCGCCGCACTCGGATTAGAAATCGCAATGTCTACTTCTCTCCGAAGAGGAGCATTCGTGAACAGCAAATAGCCAGCCGACGTGTTTGGGAAGTGCAACCCTCTGTGTCCAAGAGTATTGCTGCTCAAGACGTCCTACCCGATGAGCTCAAAGCAGCCATCATCCTTTTCTTTAGCCTGCTCGATGAGAGAGAAAGGCGTGTGTATCGGGGCTTGAATCTCTCAAGTTAGGTTATGGCGGTGACCGCCAGATGGCGGAGATCCTCGGGCTCGACGTTAGCACTGTGGCTCGGGGCCGTCGCGAGCTACTTGAGCATGATGTGAATGTGGAGCGGGTCCGAAAAGCGGGTGCCGGCCGCAAAGCTGTCGAAAAAAACGGAACATGTCAACAACTTTGGGACACTCGCGAGCTGCATTTAGTGAGCCTCGATTATGGTGGGGAGACTCGTGAGGTCGGCGCGATCGACGTCAACATCGATCAAGATCTCGTTGCGTGAAGCAGAAAAAGGAGGTACCCCAGGTATGGACGCCGCCGCGAGAGGGGCTTGTGCGGCATCGTGGAGCGTCGTTTTTTCCAGCGGCGGGTTGATCCAGGCCTGCGGAGGCAAAACGGGCGGTTGCGGCGTTCCGCGAACGAAGCGTTCGGGATGAGCCTGTTGAGCTTCGAGAAGGATCTGGCGCCGAGCGGTGGTGAGCTGTTCGGCTCGACCATAGTGAACGTCGGCCGGTGTCATAAGGCCGATTCCCGAGTGCCGGTGGTGAAAATTGTAGTAGGCGAAGAAACCGCAGCAGAATAGCCGGCCGTCTTCGGCGGAACCAAAGCGGCTCGGAAACTGAGGACAGTACTTCATCGTCTTGAACTGAGACTCGGAGTAGGGATTGTCGTTCGAGACGTAAGGCCTGGAGTGGGTCTTGGTAACTCCGAGGTCAGCCAGGAGCAGACCCACGGGCTTGCTCCTCATCGAGCTGCCACGGTCCGCGTGAAGGGTGAGCTGGTCGGGTTCAATGTCCTGCTTGCGACAGCTCTCGGCGATGAGGCGTTGGGCGAGCGCGGCACTTTCTCGGTGAGCCAGCATCCAGCCAACCACGTAGCGGGAGAAGATGTCGAGGATGACGTAGAGGTAGTAGTAGGTCCACTTGACGGGGCCACGAAGCTTCGTGATATCCCACGACCAAACCTGGTTCGGCGCTTCGGCCAATAGCTCCGGCTTGGTGTAGTTCGGATGGCGCCGTTGGTTCCGGCGCTCTCGGACCTCGCCGTGCTCCTCCAAAATCCGATACATCGTGCGAATCGAGCAGAGGTAGGTTCCCTCGTCCAGAAGCGTAGCCCACACCTGAGCGGGCGCCTTGTCGACGAACCGCTCACAGTGCAAGGCCCCGAGGACTTCCTCGCGCTCAGTTTCGTCGAGAGCTCGGTGCGGCCGAGGACGACGCTTCGGTTTGGGCGTCACCGGCTGGCGCCTGCGATACAACGTGGAACGAGCCACACCCAGAGCCTCGCAGGCTTCCGCCGTTTGCCCAATCCGCCCCGCCAGCTCCTCGGCCGCCACGATCAGTCGTTCTCGTCGCTCTCGAGTGGATTCAGGGGGATCCCCAGTAGTTCGGAGGTTTTTTTTGGATCTCCAGCATCGTCTCCACCCGAGCCAGGCGACGTTGGAGCCGGGCGTTCTCGCGCTCGAGCTCCTTGACCCGTGGATCCTCTGCCTTCGCCTTCCGGCCGCGCTTTCTCGACGTCATTCCCACCTTGGCGATCTCGTCACGTTGGCGACGCCAACTCGATAATTGCGACGAGTACAAGCCCTCTCGACGCAGAAGAGCAGCAACGTCACCGTCACCCTTGCCGAAGGCATCGGCCTCACGCACTATCCGCAGCTTGTACTCCGCGCTAAAGCGTCGACGCTTCGCTTGCTCGCGCACTTCGGGATCCTCGACCCCCGCCGCATCGCGGCCGGCGGGATCTCTAGTCGCCCTACGGGCTCCTGCCGATCCCGCCGAGGTCTCTCTCTCAATCAAAATACTCATGCGTTGATCCTCCTCCACCCTCTACACTAATTTCAAGGGGCGAAGTGTCTCAGCGATGTTGGCACAGAGGGAAAACGCCAGAAGTCATCGCGGCGATCGAAGAACTTATGAAGTACGAGGTCGCTAGCGATCCCGTCAGCGGTCTGAGATGGACTCGCAAGACCACGAAAAAAATAGCTGCCGAACTCTCGGCCTTGGGCATTCGCGTCAGTCGCAAAACCGTCGCGAAGCTGCTTAAACAGATGAACTTCTCACTCCGGACCAACAAAAAGAAGATCTCGAATGGCTCTCCTCCAACTCGCGACGCCCAGTTCGCCAACATCACACAGCTACGGGAGCGCTTTAGCCGACGTGGCAATCCCATATTGAGTGTCGACACCAAGAAGAAAGAGTTGGTCGGACGCTTCAAGAACCCAGGACGCGTCTGGGCTCAAAAGAGCGATGCCGTCAACGACCACGACTTTCGCTCCATGGCAGATGGGGTCGCAATCCCATACGGCATCTATGATCTCCAGAGTAATCGAGGCACCGTGTATGTCGGAACGTCTTACGACACGTCGCAATTCGCAGTCGAATGCATCGAGAAGTGGTGGCGCTCTGAAGGTCAGAAGCGTTTTCCCGGCCGCAAACATTTACTTGTCGTAGCTGACACTGGCGGAAGCAACGGCGCAACCCGCCGTGCATGGAAACACGGCATCCAGCACAAGCTGTGCAACGAGCACGGTTTGGACGTCACGGTCGCACACTATCCACCAGGTGCGTCCAAGTGGAACCCAATCGAGCACCGCCTGTTCAGCGAGATTAGCAAGAATTGGGCGGGCCGGCCGCTCGATAGCTACGAAACCATCCTGAACTTCATACGGACCACCAAGACCAAAACTGGGCTCAAGGTTAACGCCCGTCTCGTCAAGAAGCAGTATCCTAAGGGCATCAAAATCTCGGACCCTGCGATGGCGCTACTCAACATCAAAAAATCCTCTTCCCTGCCGAAGTGGAACTACACGTTGCGTCCATCCAAGAATGGGAAATAATTTCTGCCACGGTCCTTATCGGGCTCATCTGGGAGGATGTCGCCGCCCAGCTCGCCGGTAAAGCCGCGGTGATGTTTCAGCGCGTCGGCCGTGGCGGTCTCGTCGCATTCGCGGAAGACCCGAACTACCGCGCGTACAACCCGTCAACGACGCTTCTTACTCGCTCCTCGCGCCTTGCCAGCCGGGCGCCCTTTATTAGACGGGCCCGAAAATGCGTACTTATTCTTTCGCGGACCCTAAGTAGCCGTCATGGACCGGTGTCCGCGCAGACGGCGTAGATGTCGAAGAGCCCGAAGTCGTTCGTTGCGTCCAACTCAACCAACCAACCAGAACGTCCCAAAATTGCAACCGGCCGGTTCGCGAGGGGAAAGGCCCGCAAAGCGCCGACGACCTCGAAAACTACACGAGTGCCCGCCCGCTAGTACTGTCACCGGAGTACCCGGAATCGAATCGTCTCTTACGGCAAAGCGCAGACCGCCTCGAGAACTTTATCGTCGCGACGCAGAAGCTCGGCACCGAGATAGGTCGCGACCGCGCCCATGCCTGAAAGGCCGGCGCGGCGCTCCGCGTCGGCGTTGTAGTTCGTGTTGACGTTGACGTCATAGGCGTAGGCGTTGCCGTCCCGGTCCTCGATGAGCTCGATGGCGGCGATCTTCATACCGTTGCCGGCGAGAAACTCTGCGAAAGGACCGAGGAGGTCGTGGTCGAATCCGCGCCGGATCTCGAACCGAGGTCGCTCGCTCACGGTCGCTGGGCAGAGCTCGTCTCCCGATTGGCATTCGTCCGCGGGGCAGAGCTCGAAACCTTGGGACGTGTCGACACGGACGGCGTATAGAAACTTCCCGCCCACGAACTCGCAACGCGTGATGGAGGCGTCGGGCGCTTCGATATATTTCTGGATCAGCGTGATCCCGTCGAGCGGCTCTTCGAACACGTCGCTTTCCACGTAGCTCCTGAGCGCTTCGTGGGTCTTGAACAGCCGGACACCGAGGCCTTTACCGCCTCGGTTGTGTTTGGTGATGAACGGCCGCTCGAAGCCGCGCGCCGCTTCGAGGATTTCCCGCCGCCCGATCGCGGCAATAGTCTTGGGGGTTCGGATGCCATAGCTGTTGAGCGCCGCATATTGCGCCGCTTTGCTGATCTCGAGCTGCATCGCCCGGGAGTCATTGACCACGACTCTCTCGTGGCGCTCGAGCCAAGCGAGCACCGCGGCCGTGTACTCCGCCGCGAAGCGATGGCCGCGCGTGTGGGACGAGGCGCTCATGCGGTTGTAGAAAACTCCGTCGGGCGGTGCCGACGAGAGATCGATCGTTCCCCGATCGAGAAACCATTCCTCGAAAGGAAGCTCCCGCCGGTTCAACTCGACGCGCAGGGGAGCGGTCCAATCGTCGTTCTCGTGAATGATGTAGATCCGTGACATAGCCGTACAGCTCCATAGATCGTTCTATCCCGGGGTTCTTCGACAGGATATTTGGGGACCGTCGCGACTAGCGAAAGGTGGGAATCACTCAGACCGGGAGCCGCGCGCTCCCCTGCTACAACTGCAGCAGGGACAAGCGATCGGCATGAAACCGTCGGTCGAACTCATGCTACGAGACTAGCACGCAGCGTCGCGGCTCGCAAAAGAATCGAGTGTAGAATGTACGTCGACAAATGCTCGCCGATTCAGCAGCCACCAGGGTCACCGGTGACATCCTCCGCCGCTCGGCCGAGCGCAGCCCAGAGCGGCCCGCGATCGTGTTCGACGGCGAGAGTGTGAGCTACGCGGAGCTCGACCGCACGGCGCAGCAATGTGCCCACGCGCTCGCCGAGCACCTGGTACCGGGAGCGAAGATCGGATTCATGCTGTCCAACTCGCCCGCCTACGCCGTGGGCCTCTACGGCGCCGCACGCTCGGGCTGTGTGTCGGTCCACGTGTCCCCCCGCTACACCCCTTCCGAGCTCGCTTACGTGTGCCGCCAAACCGGGGCCGAAGCTTGGATCGTCGATTCCAAGACGAGACCGACGGCTGAGGCGACGTTCGATGAGCTCGGGGTGGCACCGCATCTGATCGACGCTTCCGGCTTCGACGCGTTCTTGGAAGGACATCTGGAGACGCCAGTCGCGCGGACCATCCGGCCCGAGGATCCGTTTTGCATTCAATATACGAGCGGCACGACGGGTCATCCCAAAGGCGTCGTGTTGAGCCACCGCTCGCGCATCCTCTCCGCCGTGGCGGCCGTCGAAGACATCCCGCTTCACGCCGAGGACATCCTCGCCGTGACCACACCTCTGTGCCACGCGGCAGGCATCTTCACTTGGTTCCAACCAGCACTTCTCGCGGGCGCCACGTGCATCTTTCTACAAGGTTGGAGCCCGCAGGAGTTGATCGCTCGAGTGGCGGAACACGGCATTACAGGCGCATTCATGGTCCCGTCTCAAATCGCGATGCTCCTGGAAGAGGGCAATATCAACGGGCTGGACGGGCTCGGCGGGCTGCGCAAAGTCGTTTACGGTGGCGCGGCCGCATCGCAGGAACTTCTCGAGCGCGCGGAAGCCGCGCTGCCCCACGTAACGTTCGTGCAGGCGCTCGGCTCGACGGAGACGGGACATCTTCTCTGCCAAACCCCCGAGGAGCGCCGGAAGAATCCGCGGGCAGTGGGAAAGCCCGGACCTCGCATCGAGCATTGCTTGTTCACGGAAAACGGCGACGTCGCGTCCCCGGGTGAAGTGGGCGAACTCGCTGTTCGAGGGCCCGTGTTGATGGAGGGCTATCTCAAAGCACCCGAGGAGACTCGGGCCTACTTCAAATCCGATGACGGTTGGGGCTATACGGGTGACCTCGCTCTTGCCGATGACGAAGGCGTTCTCACGCTCGTCGGACGCACGAAAGAACGCATTCTGTCGGGAGGGATCAACATCTATCCCGCTGAGCTCGAGGGCATGCTTTGCGAACATCCCGACGTTTCCGAGTGCGCGGTTTTTGCGGTCCCGGACAAAAAATGGGGCGAGCTTCCCGCTGCCGCCGTCGTGCGCCGAGACGGCGCGAGCGTCACCGAAAGCGAGCTTCTCGACTTTGCCGGGAAGCGCACGGCGCGCTTCAAGCGCGTCCGCCATGTCTTTTTCGTCGACGAGCTGCCGAAAACCGGGAGCGGCAAAGTGAAGCGCAACTTACTGAAGAAGAGCTACTCCGGCTCCTTTTGAGAGTTTTCCTCCGTGTGAATCGACTCTAGCCTGAAGTTCCCTGCTTCAAACCCCTGTTAATTGATGTAAATGCCTGTTTACGCAGGACATATGATTAATTTGGTTTCGCCATATGTTCCCATGTAACTAGGCTGTAACTCTCTTTGTCATGGCTTTAATTGATTGCTTTCATGGCCAGAATAGCGTATATATGTTCCCATGTACATCGAGACCGTGCGCAATCGAAACTCTCCGCCCGCAATCCTCTTACGCGAGGGCTGGCGGGAAGGGAAGAAGGTCCGAAAGCGTACCCTCGCCAACCTTTCACACCTGCCCAAAAATATCATCGAGCTCATACGCCGCGCTCTCAAAGGTGAGGCCTTCGTCGCTGTCAGCGAAGCATTTGAGGTCATCAAGTCCTCGCTTCACGGCCACGTCAACGCCTGTCGTACGACGATGAGACGCCTTCGTTTCGACAAATTGCTCGCTTCGAAGCCATGCCGTGAGCGCAACCTGGTCGAGGCGATGGTTGCCGCACGCATCCTCGAACCTGACAGCAAACTCGCGACGACACGGTGGTGGCACACCACCACACTGCCCGAAAGCCTCGGTGTGGCCGATGCCAACGAGGATGATCTCTATGCCGCCATGGATTGGTTGCTCGAGCGGCAAGAACGTATCGAGAAAAAACTGGCTGGACGACACCTCAAAAAAGGAGGCTTGGTGCTCTACGATCTCAGCTCCAGCTACTTTGAGGGTGTCACCTGCCCTCTGGCCGCCATGGGATATAGCCGTGATGGCAAAAGAGACAGACTGCAAGTCAACTACGGTCTAGTCACTGACGAGCGGGGTTGCCCGGTCGCCGTGTCGGTCTTTGCGGGCAATGAGTCGGATAGCACGACGTTGATGCCCCAAGTCGAGATGGTGAGAAACAGGTTTGGCATCAAGACCCTAGCAGCCCGTTGAAAAAGTCGTATCCGGTCGCGATATTTCTCTGAAGACTCATTCGATGACGATGTAAAATTGCATCGCATGTCGATGAAGAAGAAAAAGAAAAGTTGCCAAGAGACTTTATGGATTCCACACGATGCGGTTGCGTCGAGTCCTGGTCATCCTTTTTATGAGGAACTCGAGCGGGTACTTCGAGAGGAAGAGTTTGACTCGTTTGTGGAGTCGAAATGCTCGCCGTATTACGCGAAGAAGCAAGGTCGGCCGAGCATACCGCCGGGTGTGTATTTTCGAATGCTGTTGATCGGCTACTTTGAGCGCATCGATTCAGAGCGCGGGATCTGCTGGCGGTGTTCGGACTCACTGTCTTTGCGCCAGTTTCTTGGCCTTGGAATGGAAGAGCGAACGCCGGACCATTCGTCGCTGTCTCGGATACGGAATCGACTTCCGCTGGAAGTTCACGAATCTGTATTTGGATGGGTGCTAGAAGTTCTAGCGTCGAGAGGGATGATAGATGGCAAGACACTGGGTGTGGACGCGACGACGCTGGAAGCGAATGCGGCGCTTCGGTCAATCGTTCGTCGAGACACGGGGGAAAGCTACGAATCGTATTTGAAGGAGCTTGCGCGCAAGAGTGGTATCGAAGAGCCGAGCCGAGCGGACATTGCGAAGTTGGACAAGAAGCGGCCAAAGAAAGGGTCGAACAAGGAGTGGGTGAATCCGAACGAGCCGGATGCGGAGATCATGAAAATGAAGAGCGGGGGCACGGATATGGCGCACAAAGCCGAGCATGCTGTGGACATGAGCGGGGAAGGTGCGGTAATTGCCGTGACGCTTCACGGAGGCGCGAAGGGTGACACAAAGAGCCTACCGGATACGCTGGAAAAAGCGCAGTCAAATCTGCAAGAGCTCGCGAACAACGCGGAATGTTGTGAACGAATACATGAAGACGCGGGTCGCGAAGTGGTCGGGGACAAGGGCTATCACGGCAACGACATCCTGGTTGAGCTGGTCGAACAAGAATACCGGAGCTACATTTCGGAGCCAGAGCGAGGTGGCCGCAAATGGAAGGACAAACAGGCCGAGCAAGCCGCCACCTACGCGAACCGACGTCGCATTCGCGGGACTCGAGGTAAGCGATTAATACGCCGTCGCGGCGAGTTACTCGAACGACCTTTCGCGCACTACCTCGAAGCGGGAGGCATGCGACGAACGCATTTGCGAAGACACGAAAATATACTCAAGCGCCTCCTCACGCACGTGGCCGGATTCAATCTCGGGATTCTGATGCGCAATCTCATCGGCAAGGCCACGCCGAAGGAATACGCGGAGCTCAACGCCAGTCTGATCGCTGCTTTATTGCGCTTCGTCTCGACCATAGGCGCACGTTTTGCCCCGCTGCAATCCATCGGGCGTCTCAACTTGGCTGTTCCGCCGAATCACATCTTCCTTGAACTTGCCCACCAAACTTTCTCCGTGAGCAGAATCTGGACTTTTTCACCGGGCTGCTAGTGCTCGTCGGTGACCGAGGCATGATTTCTCAGAAGCGGATCGACGATGACCTCCGCAACCTCGAAGGGGTCGATTGGAGGTGGACCCCATTCTCTGGACCAAAATGGGGGGTAGCTAAGGTGGAGCCTGCCGAGTTGAACACGTCGTGGTCATAGTCGTCATGTTGTTTCCCGAAGGCTCCTAGAAGGGAGCGTTCGGGAAGACAGTTTATGTCAGATTGAAGATCTATTGTCCCACGTTCGATCCGGTGCCCCGACGGAGGGAGCGGACCCTTAAGAAAAGATGCGAAGCTTCCTTGTCCGCTCCCTCCGTCGGGGCACCGGATCGAAGCCGCCCTTTCGCTGGTCCACCTGAATAGTGCAAAAATCGGGGTACCTGGGGTATGGGCCAAGCCGCGAGAGGGTCTCCTGCGGCGATTCTCGCATTCGTTTTGTGGACTCGTGGCAAGGTTCATTCCTTTTCCCGGCTTTCTACCGCCGTGGCCTCTTTGGCCTTGTTCTGCTTCGATTGCCCCAGTGCGTAACTGCCGACGTTGAGCTCCAGGATGATGCTGTGATGTACTAATCGGTCGATGGCCAATCATCTTGCCGCCAATCATCTTCAAGCTACCTCGCCAAGCAGTCCATCGTAGAACCCTCTGTGCCAACATCGGTGAGACACTTCGCCCCTTGAAATTAGTGTAGAGGGTGGAGGAGGATCAACGCATGAGTATGTTGGTAGAGAGAGAGACCTCGGCGGGATCGGAAGGAGCCCGTAGGGCGACTGGAGATCCCGCCGGCCGCGCTGCGGCGTGGGTCGAGGATCCGGAAGTGAGCGAGCAAGCGAAGCGTCGACGCTTTACCGCGGAGTACAAGCTGCGGATAGTGCGTGAGGCCGATGCCTGCAAGGGTGACGGTGACGTTGCTGCTCTTCTGCGTCGAGAGGGCTTGTACTCGTCGCTATTATCGAGTTGGCGTCGCCAACGTGACGAGATCGCCAAGGTTGGGATGACGTCGAGAAAGCGAGGCCGGAAGGCGAAGGCAGAGGATCCACGGGTCAAGGAGCTCGAGCGCGAGAACGCCCGGCTCCAACGTCGCCTGGCTCGGGTGGAGACGATGTTGGAGATCCAAAAAAAAACCTCCGAACTACTGGGGATCCCCCTGAATCCACTCGAGAGCGACGAGAACGACTGATCGTGGCGGCCGAGGAGCTGGCGGGGCGGATTGGGCAAACGGCGGAAGCCTGCGAGGCTCTGGGTGTGGCTCGTTCCACGTTGTATCGCAGGCGCCAGCCGGTGACGCCCAAACCGAAGCGTCGTCCTCGGCCGCACCGAGCTCTCGACGAAACTGAGCGCGAGGAAGTCCTCGGGGCCTTGCACTGTGAGCGGTTCGTCGACAAGGCGCCCGCTCAGGTGTGGGCTACGCTTCTGGACGAGGGAACCTACCTCTGCTCGATTCGCACGATGTATCGGATTTTGGAGGAGCACGGCGAGGTCCGAGAGCGCCGGAACCAACGGCGCCATCCGAACTACACCAAGCCGGAGCTGTTGGCCGAAGCGCCGAACCAGGTTTGGTCGTGGGATATCACGAAGCTTCGTGGCCCCGTCAAGTGGACCTACTACTACCTCTACGTCATCCTCGACATCTTCTCCCGCTACGTGGTTGGCTGGATGCTGGCTCACCGAGAAAGTGCCGCGCTCGCCCAACGCCTCATCGCCGAGAGCTGTCGCAAGCAGGACATTGAACCCGACCAGCTCACCCTTCACGCGGACCGTGGCAGCTCGATGAGGAGCAAGCCCGTGGGTCTGCTCCTGGCTGACCTCGGAGTTACCAAGACCCACTCCAGGCCTTACGTCTCGAACGACAATCCCTACTCCGAGTCTCAGTTCAAGACGATGAAGTACTGTCCTCAGTTTCCGAGCCGCTTTGGTTCCGCCGAAGACGGCCGGCTATTCTGCTGCGGTTTCTTCGCCTACTACAATTTTCACCACCGGCACTCGGGAATCGGCCTTATGACACCGGCCGACGTTCACTATGGTCGAGCCGAACAGCTCACCACCGCTCGGCGCCAGATCCTTCTCGAAGCTCAACAGGCTCATCCCGAACGCTTCGTTCGCGGAACGCCGCAACCGCCCGTTTTGCCTCCGCAGGCCTGGATCAACCCGCCGCTGGAAAAAACGACGCTCCACGATGCCGCACAAGCCCCTCTCGCGGCGGCGTCCATACCTGGGGTACCCCCTTTTTCTGCTTCACGCAACAAGATCTTGATCGATGTTGATGTCGATCGCACCGACCTCACGAGTCTCCCCACCATAATCGAGGCTCACTAAATGCAGCTCGCGAGTGTCCCAAAGTTGTTGACATGTTCCGGAAGCTCGCGGGCGTTTGATAGCCTAACGCTTTGTGCGGGCGCTCGTCATTGAAGAAATCGAAGTAGCAAGCGATGCCCTCGCGAGCCATCTGCACGCTGTCGTAGGCGTACAGGTAGACCTCCTCGTACTTCAGCGAGCGCCAGAGCCGCTCCACGAAGATGTTGTCGATACAGCGACCTTTGCCATCCATGCTGATCTTGATCTCAAGAGCAAGCAATACACTGGTGAACTCCTCCGAGGTGAACTGAGAGCCCTGGTCCGTGTTGAATATCTCTGGGCGACCGTAGCGTGCCACAGCTTCGTTCACGGCCTCCACGCAGAAGGTCGTCTCCAACGTGTTGGACAAGCGCAGGCGAGCACCCGCCGCGAATACCAATCGATGACCGCCACCAGGTATACGAAGCCTCGCGCCATCGGGATGTATGTGATGTCGGCGGCCCACACCTGATTGATCCGAGAAACCGTCAGATTCCTCAGTAGATAGGGGTATACCGTGTGTTCCGGCGCTGGCTTGCTTGTGTTCGGCTTGGGCGCAGTGCTCTCGAGCCCCATCAACCGCATGAGACGCTGCACACGCTTGCGGTTGACGGCCGACCCCTCCGCTTTGAGTATCTGCGTCATCATGCGGCTGCCGAAAAATAGATGCTTCAGATGTAGCTCGTCCATCCGACGCATCAATGCGAGTTGCTCGCCATCCGGCTCGACAGGTTCGTAGTACAGGCTCGACCGATTCACGCCAAGCAGCTCGCACTGCCAGCGCATCGACAGCGGGGCGTTGGGTTCGACCAACTCCCGCCGGGGCGTCATCGCAATCGACCGAGCCCGTGTGATAAAAAATCGCGCTCCATCGTCAGCTCCCCGATTTTCTGGAGCAGTTCGGCCTCGCGCATCGAGGCATCGCCTCCGCCCACCTCTTCGGTCTCGAAAGCACGCGCGACGTTCTCCAAAAGCTGCCGCTTCCACTTGTAGATCTGGTTCGCGTGAACCTTGTGCCGCCGGGAGAGTTCCGCCACTGTCTCCTGCTCGCGTAGTACCGCCAAGGCAACTTTCGCCTTGAAAACAGGGCTGTGCTTCGTGCGATTTTTCTTCACTTTTCTCTGCTCCTTTTTTCATTGAGCAGGCTTGTTTTACCACCTAACCCCTGGTCTAAAAAATGGGGTCCACTTCAATTGGATCACAGCGCTCAAAAGCGCATCTATTCGTAAGCTCATCGATGGAGGTCAACTGCAACTCGGCCTTTTTGACGAGCGTAATCTGTTTGAATTGACTCATCCAGATTTTGCTGGCGAACGACTCTTTGCGTGCCGGAACACCGAATTGGCAAAACTGCGCGTCCACAAACGTCAGTCCCTTCTGCAGGCGACTGCGAGAGAGCTTGCAAGAATTCAAACCATGGTGCAGCGCGCTAGGCTCAGAGGCAAGGACAAGATTGGCGCCCGCGTGCGCAAGGTCGTCACCAAGACGCTCGCCAAGTATTTTGTGCTCGACATTCGCGATGACGACTTTACCTTCCAGATTCCCAACAAAGAGGTGGCGGCCAAAGCGGCGCTCGATAGTATCTACAAGAGGCTCACGAAGCTTCGCTCAAATGTTGAACTCGGCAATCTCAAAGGTAAGGACAAGATCCGTGCGCGCGTACACAAGCTCATCACCAAGAAGATCGCCAAACATTTCGATCTCGATATTCGCGACGATGAGTTTCGCTTCCGAATCGTCGAGCAAGAGCCCGCAGCAGAAGCAGTGCTCAACGATATTTGCAAGAGACTGGAGAGCATTCGCTCGGACGTCAAGCTCGGCAAACATGGAGGCAAGGACAACATTGGTGTGCGTGTAGGCAAGGTCATCAACAAGTACAAGGTGGCCAAGCATTTCGTGCTGCAGATCCGCGACGATGGGTTTGACTTCCACATCGACGAACACAAGGTGGCTTCCGAGGCAACGCTCGATGGCATCTATGTCATCCGGACCAGCGTGCCCGAACAGCGCCTATCACCCGACGACACCGTCCGCTGCTACAAGAGTCTGAGTCAAGTCGAACGGGCATTTCGTTCTATCAAGACCATCGACCTCAAGGTGCGTCCGATTCGCCACCGCCTCGAGACACGGGTACGCGCCCACATCTTCTTGTGCATGCTCGCCTACTACGTCGAGTGGCACATGCGTGAAGCATGGCGTCCATTGCTCTTCTGCGACGAGGACCAAGAAGCCAAGAAAACGCGGGACCCGCTTGCTCCCGCTAAGCGCTCCGAGGCTGCCCTGCGAAAGATACGCTCCAAGAAACTCGACGACGGCACCGAGGCCCACAGCTTTCAAACTCTACTCAAGGCACTCAGCACCATCGTGCGTAACATCTGCCGCGCTCCAGGTGACAATCCCGACGCTCCCACATTCCAGGTCGTCACGACACCCGACCCTAAGCAGCAACGCGCCTACGACCTTCTCGAAACTATCATCCTGTAGCCAGAACCGGGCACTCAATTCTGAGCTATCTACTTGAATCTGTTCAGGTTTTTGTCTTTTCGGCCGGGGAACTTCAGACTAGCTCGACGCCGAGCCCGTCGGCGAGACGGTTCGCGAAGGCAAAATAGCCGGTGACTTGGTTGATATCCAGGATGGCGCTGTCGCTGAAGCCTGCTTCGCGTAGAGCGAGCACATCCTGCTCCACCATGTCCCACGGCCGAAGCGTGAGCTTCTCGGTATATTCGAGCATCGCAAGGTCCGCGTCAGGGAGATCGGCGTCGCGCCATTTCTCGACGAGCTTCGCGACGAGCGTACCGTCCCCGGTGAGCTTACGGAGCCCCGCCCCGTGGTGTTTGATTCAGTAGTGGCACTGGTTCGCCACCGAGGACACGATCGCGATCATCTCCCGCTGCTCGCGTGTCAAATCGGAGCGGCCGCGCATCACCGTCGCATAGAGCGCAAAGTGCACGTCCATCGAGCGCGGGTTGAGAGAATCTATCTTGAGAATGTTGTCCACACCGCCCCAAGGCTCGGTGTATTTCTCGTAGAGCTCCTTCAGCCGGCCGGTCGCCTCGGCTTCGGGAATCATGTGAATCCAGGCCATCGTGTCGCTCCTCACGGCGTCAGTAGAACGTCGCGATGTCATCGAGAGTCTTCTTTTCGATTTTGGGAACCTTGACCTCGTCGGACGGATAGCCGACGACGAGAATCAAAAACGCCCGCTCGTGAGACGGCCGGTGAAGGACTTCGTTGAGAAAGTTCATAGGGCTCGGTGTATGGGTCAAAGATACGAGCCCCGCATTGTGGACCGCGGCGATGAGCAGACCGGTCGCGAGCCCGACGGACTCCGAGACGTAGTAGTGCTTGTAGGTGCCCCCATCCGGCTTGACGCCGTAATTCTGGGCGAAGACCACGATGAGGTAGGGTGCTTTTTCCAGAAACGGTTTGTGCTCATCAGTGCCGAGATGGGACAACGCCTCGAGCCACTCGTCGGGCGCCCGCCCACTGTAAAAGGCCCGCTCCTCTTCCTCGGCAGCCTCGCGGATCTTTGTCTTGATGGTGCCATCGGTGACGACGGCGAAGTGCCACGGCTGCTGATTCGCTCCGCTCGGGGCCGTTCCCGCGCTCAGCAAACACTCCTCGATGATGTCCCGCGGCACCGGGCGGTCGGAAAATCGCGTACGGTGCGGCGCTTCGAGAGCTGCTCGTGAAAAGCGCGGGTCCGCCGGCGCATTTCTTCTACCGGAAACTCTTCGTATTGAGTCAAGGGTATGAAGGTAGGTTTCGCCATGGCGTGACGTAACCTACTGGAACCGAACGCACGACGCAAGACCACGATCGGCTTGGCCGGTCCCAGGCCGGCATCAAGGGTCCGCGATGTCGAATGAGATAATTCTTCACTCGCCGTCTTCTTCTACCCAAAGTGTGCGAAATATCGGCGCTTCGCCGCTTTGCGTGCGGAACCGAAAATTCGCGCCGAAGGCTTTTCCGTAATCGAGCGACATCTCGTCAGGTAAAGCCTCGTCCCGATCCCGCCTCGCGCAGTCGGCCCAATCGGCAATGATGTTCGGAACGCCCACGAGGGTAAACGCTTCCTCATCGGGATGTGTCATGACGCGAACGACCGAGTGGCTCGGCTCCACACCGGAGAGGAACGACGCGAGCTCCGTCCTCGGACCGACGCGCTCCCCCGACTCCCGCACACTGTCTCGCAGGTAGCGGCCCGCTTCTGAGAGTGTGCCATTCTTAGTTGGAAATTGAAACGGCTCCCAACCCCGTGGTTTGATGACGTTGGCAAAAACAACATCAAGCCGCAAGAGAAAGGAGCCGAGATGGGAAGTCTGCTACGTACAGCCAAGAAACACAAGAAGTCACGTCGTTTGGGTAAGCCCGAGGTAATGGCGCGCGAGGAGTACGGGGAGCTCGAGGTGGACGTCAAAATAGAGATGATCCGTTCGCTAATCCCGCTTGGGTTAATGCACGTTCACGAGCTGCTCGACGACGAAGTGAAGGAGTTGGCGGGAGTGAAGTGGACCCCATTTTTTAGACCAGGGGTTAAGGTGGTAAAACAAGCCTGCTCAATAAAAAAAGGAGCAGAGAAAAGTGAAGAAAAATCGTACGAAGCACAGCCCTGTTTTCAAGGCGAAAGTTGCATTGGCGGTACTACGCGAGCAGGAGACAGTGGCGGAACTATCCCGCCGGCACAAGGTTCACGCGAACCAGATCTACAAATGGAAGCGGCAGCTTTTGGAGAACGTCACGCGTGCTTTCGAGACCGAAGAGGTGGGCGGAGGCGATGCCTCGATGCGCGAGGCCGAACTGCTTCAGAAAATCGGGGAGCTGACGATGGAGCGCGATTTTTTATCACACGGGCTCGGTCGATTGCGATGACGCCCCGGCGGGAGTTGGTCGAACCCAACGCTCCGCTGTCGATGCGCTGGCAGTGCGAGCTGCTCGGCGTGAATCGGTCGAGCCTGTACTACGAACCTGTCGAGCCGGATGGCGAGCAACTCGCATTGATGCGTCGGATGGACGAGCTACATCTGAAGCGTCCATTTTTCGGCAGCCGCATGATGACACAGACACTCAAAGCGGAGGGGTCGGCCGTCAACCGCAAGCGCGTGCAGCGTCTTATGCGCTTGATGGGGCTCGAGAGCACTGCGCCCAAGCCGAACACAAGCAAGCCAGCGCCGGAACACACGGTATACCCCTATCTACTGAGGAATCTGACGGTTTCTCGGATCAATCAGGTGTGGGCCGCCGACATCACATACATCCCGATGGCGCGAGGCTTCGTATACCTGGTGGCGGTCATCGATTGGTATTCGCGGCGGGTGCTCGCCTGGCGCTTGTCCAACACGTTGGAGACGACCTTCTGCGTGGAGGCTCTGAACGAAGCTGTGGCACGCTACGGTTGCCCAGAGATATTCAACACGGACCAGGGCTCTCAGTTCACCTCGGAGGAGTTCACCAGTGTATTGCTTGCTCTTGAGATCAAGATCAGCATGGATGGCAAAGGTCGCTGTATCGACAACATCTTCGTGGAGCGGCTCTGGCGCTCGCTGAAGTACGAGGAGGTCTACCTGTACGCCTACGACACCGTGCAAATGGCTCGCGCGGGCATCGCTTGCTACTTCGATTTCTTCAATGACGAGCGCCCGCACAAAGCGTTAGGCTATCAAACGCCCGCGAGCTTCTACGATGGACTGCTTGGCGAGGTAGCGTGAAGATGATTGGCGGCAAGATGATTGGCCATCGACCGATTAGTACATCACAGCATCATCCTGGAGCTCAACGTCGGCAGTTACGCACTGGGGCAATCGAAGCAGAACAAGGCCAAAGAGGCCACGGCGGTAGAAAGCCGGGAAAAGGAATGAACCTTGCCACGAGTCCACAAAACGAATGCGAGAATCGCCGCAGGAGACCCTCTCGCGGCTTGGCCCATACCCCAGGTACCCCGATTTTTGCACTATTCAGGTGGACCAGCGAAAGGGCGGCTTCGATCCGGTGCCCCGACGGAGGGAGCGGACAAGGAAGCTTCGCATCTTTTCTTAAGGGTCCGCTCCCTCCGTCGGGGCACCGGATCGAACGTGGGACAATAGATCTTCAATCTGAGATAAACTGTCTTCCCGAACGCTCCCTTCTAGGAGCCTTCGGGAAACAACATGACGACTATGACCACGACGTGTTCAACTCGGCAGGCTCCACCTTAGCTACCCCCCATTTTGGTCCAGAGAATGGGGTCCACCTCAGAGAGCGATACGCTCGTAAGGACGAACTGGAGCGTGGCCGCCGCCACGGAACCAACCCTGGCACGGTAGGGCTTGCCGGCCAGCGGGTACCGATCCGTGTGCCACGGGTTCGGAGCCAAGAGGGAGTAGAGATACCGCTTCGCTCCTACGAAGCACTGAACGACGGCGGAGAGGTGAATGATCTGCTGCTGAAACGAGTGCTCTACGGAATCTCGTGTCGCAACTACGAGGCTGCAGCGGAAGCGATACCGGGCGCTATCGGGCTGTCGAGCTCGACGGTGTCCCGAGGTTTCGTACAAGCGAGCGCAGCGAAACTTCGGGAGATGCAGGAACGGGATCTGTCCGGCGAAGATGTGGTGGCGCTGTTCCTGGACGGGAAATCATTCGCCGACGCAATGATGGTCATCGCGCTGGGCATCACACTTTCCGGGGAAAAACGCTTTTTGGGCTTCGTGGAGACGGACACGGAGAACGAGAAGGTGTTGACGCCGTTCCTGCGTTCACTGCTCGCGCGGGGACTCGACAGCTCCCAGGGTCTACTGGTGATCATCGATGGCGGCAAGGGTCTGAAAGCGGCCGTAAAGAAGGCGTTCCGAAAGCGGGTCCTTGATACAACGGTGCCAGTGGCACAAACGTGAAAACGTCGTGAGCTATCTGTCCAAGGGCGAGCAGGCGTCGTTGCGCAAGCGGTTGCAGTCGGCCTACAACAGGCCGGAATATAAAGAGGCCCTCGCGGCCCTCGATCAACTGCACGATGAATTGGAGGAGCGGAACCAATCCGCAGCTGGGAGCTTGGAGGAAGGAATCGAGGAGACGCTCACATTGCATCGTCTCGGCGTGTACGGGGCGCTGGGCCGTTCGTTCAAGACGACAAACTGCCTTGAATCCGTCAATGCTCTCGTCGAGGAACGCTGCGCGAAGGTCGACCACTGGAAGAACTCCAGCCAACGCCAGCGGTGGCTGGCGACAGCCCTCGTGGACATCGAACCCCGCTTGAGGAGGGTGATCGGCTACCGCCATCTTCCGAAGCTTCGCGAAGCTCTCAAGCGGGAACTGAAGATCGAGACGAAGAGATCAACGGTGTCGAAGAAGAAGGCCGCCTAATTTATGAGCCGTGGAGAGTTTCAACTAAGAATGGGCTTGACTCCCGCTTCTTCGAGCGACGTCGCTTCCGGAACGGTCTCGCCCCGGTAGAGGTTGAAGCAGGAATAGGTCTTCGGCGACATATAGTCGAAAGCACCGTCGTAATCTTTCGTGATGAACCACTTCGTCATGAAATCATGCGCTGCGGATCGAAAGCCTTCCCAGGTCGGGATGCGGAAAACAGCGATCGGCGGCGGTTCGTGCAGTCCTGCCATCCGGTCGTCTTTCATCGGCTCGGACTCGAAGGAAACGATCTTCCAATAATCGCTCTCGCGTGCCCAAAGCAGAACGACCGTCTCACCCATGCCGTCAGGCGTATTCACGAAGAATGTGGACCCGAAATAGTTTCCATATTCTCGCGACGCGCGCTTGTTCTCTTCGTTGAGCTTCAGGCGGCTGGCACAATCGAGCTCAGCGCGACGTCGTCCGGCACGGAATAAATGACGAATTGCGCGTGATGTTGCTGACGCACGAGCTTGAGCGCGCGGTCGGCGAGCCTCACACCCACGACCAAGTCTTCGAGACTCTCGCGCCCACGAAAGCCGTCCGAGGCCGCCTTCATCCCCATCATGAGAGTGAACGGCGCCATACCCAAATCGACGTCGCCAAAAGTGTCGAGCGCGACGCAGGGATAGGCGCGCTCGGAAATATAGCCCATCGCTTCGAGAATGTTGCCCTCGAGAAGCCATGCGCTCAGGAAATCGTGCATCATGTTCTCGATCGTTTCCTTGCCCGCGCGAGGCACGTCGGGGATTTGGAAGGCCTCGTTCGCGACGGTGTCGTCGTAGTCGCTCCTGAGCCGGACGCCGAAGACGTCTCTCCACCAGTTCTGGAGCCCGGTCCAACGGCCGTTGTGGCGGTCATCGTTATCGCCCGCCCGCACATCGGAGTTCGACGAGCTCAGGTGCCCGTTGAAAAGCGCCGAGGGAAACGAAGAGGAGCGGTAGTCGACGTCGATATCCGCGCGGCGCCCGTCGCGCGCTATCGAGATCTGGATCGAGGGCATGCCACCCTGCGGCCGATAATTGACGGGATATCCCTTGTGAAAAACGGTGTTGTCCGACTTGCGCTTGAACTCGCGGCTTCTCCCGAGCGTTTCGATCGCGTCCGCTTTCAAGACGCAGTACATCCGAAATTGCCGATCCCCGCCGGCGTCTTTCACTTTGCCGCGGACCGTCTCGAGGCTTTCGATCAAGTCGAGAGCCGTACCGAGAGAGGCGCCGGATTCGTCGGAGAGGGTCGTCTCCATCAATGCATGGGTTACCGCGTCGAAGGTTGTCTTCGTGGAGAGCTTTACGAGCTCGTCGTAAAAAGCCCCCGGCTCGGACTCGAGACCCGTCACCTCGTTGAACCTCGAGACCCAATCGGCGACCAAACGTTGCTGGCCGGACGCGAGCGCAGTGTACGCGCCACCAAATCGCCTCGGTGCTTGCGCGCCCGCGAACGGTACGAGCAGCACGAAGGCGCTCGTCGCGACAAACAAGCCGTTTGCGATCTGTTTTTTCATCATGCGCAACCTCATCTCGCTACTTCGTTTCAGGCGGCGAGCATCGTTTCACAAAGTCACCTCGAAAGAAAACTTCAAGACCCTACACATCCGCGACATTGCTCCACCCGAGCTCCTCCTTTTCTTCTTGCGCCATGGCGTAAAGAGACGCCGAACACGCGGCTACTCGAGCGGATCCGTCGGTTTATGAAACCGGAGTAACCGGGGTTCAGTTTTCAGTCGGGGCCAAGCGGTTCAGCTCTTCGAAAAAGCCTTCGACGATGACGACGCGGAAATCTTCGCTGTTCTCTACCATTAGAAAACGCCCGTCCGGCGCGACATCGTAGCGCTGGTGTCCTTCGATGTCTAGAGTGTACGGACCATCAAAGAGCTCTACCGCTGGGCTGAAGCCACCGGGTTCCACTAACGCTGCGATCACCTTGCTGCCGCGACGAAAGAAGAGCTCCTTGCCATCGGAGGACCAGATGGGCGACAGACCGCCATTTACTGATACCGTGACTCTCGGCCCGGGTCCGGGAAACGGGATCACGTAGACCTGGAACTCACCGGTCTCGTCGCTCACATAGGCGAGCCACTTGCCGTCCGGCGAGAATCGGGCTGACCTCTCGCTCGCGGGCGTCTCGAGCAGACGCGTGGGCTCGCCGTCCTTGGGAAGCACCCATACGTCGTCGACGCCGTCGAAGAAGGCCAGGTACTCCACCTCAGGCGACCATTACGTCGGCACGGCACCAAACGAAAGGAGCCGTTGCTCGTCTGCGCTACCGTCCACCGTCTTCGCGACGACGGCGGCCTGCGCGATGAAGGTTGCGCGCGCACCATCGGGCGCCCAGATGGGCATCCCACCACGCAACGTCACGAGGCTACGCGTTCCCCGGGCCAGGTCACTCACGTAAACGGAGCTCGGTCCGGCAATATTTCGGACGTTGAGGAGCGCGTACTTCCCGTCAGTAGACAGGTCGATGTGAGAGTAGTCGCGCCGCTCACCTCGGATGGCCGTGGGCTGACCGTTACGGTCGACCCACACGAGGCGCGCATCCCCGTCGGCTCGCATCGCGACGTAGGCCAGGGTCCCGTCGTTTGCGAGGCGCGGACCGTAGGCGATCCCGTCGAGGACGAACACGGGCTCACTGGTAAGCTCGAGCTCATCGAGGTCGAAGGGCGCAGCCCAAAGCTCGTTGCCTTGTCGGAAGAGAAGGTGGCCGGAGGGAGAGTAGAGCGGCGCCGTTCCTCGCAACGAGACCTCATTCCAGGTCCCGGCTACGAGATCGGCAACCGCCAGGCGCGAATCTTCAGGACGAAAGATGGTGAACAAAGCATGCGCACCACCCGGAAGGTGGCTGGGGTCTCCATGGGTTTGAGTGTCGGCGTCCTGCACCCGCGTTACCGGCACGCGATCACCGCCAGACGCCGACACCTTGCTTAGTCCGTCCGTTCCACCGATCAATATGTTGTCATCGGCTCCCCAACTCAACCCCTCCACGAACTCGGGGACTTGCAAGACCGAGTCAGGCTGTCCGCCTTGAATGGAGACGGTCCGCAGCTCGCCTGCGGATTCAAAAGCCAAGCGCTTGCCGTCGGGAGAAAAAGCGACGCTCTGCGGCGAAACGGGCCCGGAAATCGGCAACGCCTCGAGACTGTCGAGAGGCCTCAAATAGATCTCTACCCGGTTCTCGTGACGTCCGTGATACGCAAGGTGTGTCCCATCTGGCGAGATCGCGACTCGAAAATCACCCCAGTTGGAAACGGTCTGCCAGGGCAAATCGATCGGAAAGCGTCGCGTGGCGCGTTCCGGCGAAGGACCTGTACCTCGTAGTAGAAGCCCGACCATCGCGGCCACCAGAATCCATGGAATCACTTGTCGAGCTCGATTCGGAATCGAGGGGCTCCCGCTTTCGGTGTCGTTCGAGCGCTCTTCGAGATCGTGTCGGGCGTCGCCAATATCACGCAAGCGCCGGCGCGCGTCCTTCTGAAGGCATCGGCGCAGAAGTCTCTGGACAGACGAAGGAAGTTCTAGCGGCAGTGCGTCCCAGTTTGGATCGAGCTTGAGGATCGAGCCCAGGATGTCGGTCGCACCGTCGCCTTCGAACAGACGCGTTCCCGACAAAGCTTCGAAGAGACAGATCCCGAACGCCCAAATGTCCGCACGCTTGTCCACCTGTTTCGCGCGCGCCTGTTCGGGGCTCATATAGGCGACCGTGCCCATGATGGTGCCGAGCGCCGTTCCCCGCGTCAGAGTCGGTGATTGGGACGAGCTCGGGTCGGTCTCGTCGTCTTGAACAAAAGCTTTGGCCAGACCGAAGTCGAGTATCTTGACCTGTCCGTCTGGAGTGATTTTGATATGGGTGCGGCTCTTTTGGAACGGTGAGTTTGGCATGTCTCATAGTGGTAAGGGCTCATCTCACTTGACGCGCTTGAGGTGGCGGCCTTTGACGGGGACGACCTTGCCGTCGGCGTAGCGCGAGGCGTGGTTGCGCTCGTACTCGCACTGCTCGTGGAAGCGCCAGTACTCATCGAAGTCTCCGCTGGAGCGGAGAGCGCGAAGCCGCAGCACGGCTTCGGCGCCAGCGAGGGACCAACGCGCTCCGGTGAGGTCCATGCGGTCCGAGACCAGGTGGCGGCAGGCGCCTTCGATCACGCCGGTAGCGATCGGGAATCCAGCGGCGAGGCACTCGTCGTAGTGCAGATAAGAGGCGTGATTGAGCAGATAGTCAGCACACTGATCCACATTCTCCCGATTGTCGGGCGTCAGCTTTCGTCGGGTGGCGCTACGTCTTATCCCCGCCGCCACCAGGCAGGCCTCACCGCGCAGGATGCGAAGCAACCGCTCTTGGACCCACACTTGGCGGGCGGGCTCGGTCTCCTCGTAGAAGCCTAGCGAAGCCTTCCACACGTACTCACAGACATGGATGAAGTCGAGCACGATGGTGAGTTCGACATGGTGCTGGCCAGCCAGCTTGTGCAGGATCTTCAGTTGGGTGGCGTTGCCGTCGACCAAGGCGACCCAACTCTTGCGGTGTGAGGGATCTCGTCGTTCGGCTTCCGCGAACGCCTCTTCGAGAACCTCCTCGGGCTCTTTGGCTAGGCTCGCCCAGACACGCTTGTCTTGGGGGCGAGGCCGTTTGTCTTTCTCTCGCTCGTCGCTTGGTGCCAGCACACGAACCACGTCTTCTGGTTGGCGCACGAAGGGCTCCACCGTATAAACGGCCGCGACCGTGGCCATCCGCTTTCGGTTCCGCTTCTCTCCCTTGGTCAGCCGCTTGCCTAGTCGCCGCGAGCCTTTCTCGGCCGCCTTCTTGGTGGCTTCACGCAGGTCTTTGCGTAGCATCACAACGCCCTTGCCGTCCGCCGTGATCGCCAGCACCGAGGCGCTGCGATCGCCTGCCGGTGGAGCGCGCTGCCCATAGAAGGCGTCGAAGTCCTCTGCCGCACGACCCGCCAGCTCCTCCACTTGGCGCTTTCCAACCTTCGCCCCAGTGTGGCGGCCAAGGCTCGCCACCGCCTCGTCGAACGCTCCCTTTGACACCTCTACTGCCGCCGTCCGCCTCAGCTCGAACGAGTAACGCTCACGGGGGAGGTTCAGCTCGGCATCCAACGGATGCAGGCTATCTGCACCTTCGGCTCCATAACCGAAACGTTTGACACGGATTTCCCCGAAGATCGTCGTCAGGCCGCGCTCGTGGATTCGCTCCTGGTCCCTTTCCACTCCATCCGCACCTCGGACCGGAGCCGCCGCCTCGCCGGGACCGCGCGAGTCGACATGGGCCTGGAACAACTTACGCGAAAGCTCGTAGCTCCTCTCGCGCACCAGCTTCTCCACGTCGCTGTGGCTCATCTGCCTCGATTCGGCAGAACGTAGAAACGCGATGATCGACTCGAGATCGTCCCTCGACATCCCGAACGTCTCTTCGCACAGTTCGAACGCAGAAAGTGCCATCTCTCAGCTCTCCCGCAACACCCGGCGAGGGTCCTTCACCAGAGGCAAGACCAGCACCGTTTTCGAGCTTGCGCCGTGACGACGGTGCTCGCGGTCCATCCGCCCCCGCCCCGTCGTCACTCCAAGCTCGATCCAGTTCGCAGCCCGGTAGCAGGTGCCGCGGTAGCGGCTGTGATCCACCAAGGTCTCCAACAGCAAGGGCTCCACCCCATAGCGGCTGTGCCACTCGCATGGAAGCTGTCGCGCCATCAGGGATAGCACCCTGCTCGCGAGGTTTTGCACCCGCACCCAGGGAAGGATCAGAAAGCGGCTGTTGTTAACCACTCGCTGCAGGTTCCGCCCGCGCGTGGCATCGTCCCATCCAATCCACAAATCTCGTGCCGCCATCCTCCACGCCGGACTCGACAACTGCACACAGCCCACCACCCGTGCCGGCGCCGATGCGTACACCAGATAGCGCAGATGAGCGCCAAAGGGAACCGCGTGGCCCAAGTAGTGATGCCGGTCCACCAGCTCCCGGAACAAAAGACGCTGCTCGTCACTCCGCACCACTTCCAACACCACAGGCTGAATCTCGCTCAGCTCTCCCTCCAACGGCTCAGACGGCTCGCCACGCTCGGTTTGCGGTATTCGGGTTCGTGTCCCGACCGGCTTACCCGGGCGTTTGTCCGGAAGCTCCAGGCGACCTTCGCCTTCCAGCCGCTCGAGAAACTCCCGGCACTCCCGCGCTTTCAACTTTCCGGTCGGCCTCTTCCAATCCAGCAACTCGCACACCGTTCGCGCCAGTTCCATCCGGCTCAGACCGCCACAGCTCTCGACCAATTCCTGGATCAAGCTCAGCTCCGATGAACTGAATCGCCTGCCGCTGAAATTCGCTCCGCTCGTACCCATTTCCTACTTGCCACAACTACCGTAGCGAACGCCGGGACGAATGTCCAGCAAAAAGTGACACCGCTCAGGGTCCACAACCAGAGTAAATTCCGTTATCCTCTGACCAACCTCACGACGAGTGACCGTTGGACGGTTAGATCACTGAGAAAATGGGCGATTCTCGCGGTTCCAAAAGAGCCACACCCTTTTGATATTGGCAGGCTTCAGATCCCGGTGGATGATGCCTTTCTCGTGGGCGGCTTCGAGACCATCGGCGATCTGCATGAAGATCGAGACCGCTTCGTCGAGCGGAAGGTTTCCGCGGGCGATCCGCTCGGCGAGGGTCTCTCCCTCCACCAGTTCCATGACAAGGAACGGCTGGCCGTCCGAGACCTCGAGCCCGTAAAGCGTTGCGACGTTCGGATGATTGAGCGCCGCGAGCAACTTGGCCTCACGCTCGAATCGATCCAGCCGCTCTCGGTCGCGCGAAAATTCCTCGGGCAACACTTTGATGGCCACTTCGCGGCCGAGCTTGGTATCCCGAGCTCTGTAGACTTCTCCCATGCCGCCCGCACCGAGGGTGTCGAGGATCTCGTAGTGGGAAAGGGTGCGTCCGAGCATCGTAGGCTAGGCTAGAGGCTAAGAAAGTAATTCAGTGGCGTCGGAAAGTAAAGGCTCGCGCGTGACGTGCAACCTGGTGTTGTTTATCACTTTAATCCGTAATCCACCGCGATGAAATATCAAGAACGGCCACCACTCCATGAGGGTACGGGAGTGCTCGACGGCGTCAAGGGTTCGCTCGCTACGCGAGCCGCTACGCGCCCTTGACCCCGTCTGCGCCTCCCGTCTTCTGCTCGTACGTGGTTGCCGGTCGAGGTGAATCACGAATGAGAAATCTTCGCGATTCAATATAAAAAACAACACCTGCTCGTTCGCGGGCCAAAAAAAAGACCGTTTTTCCTTGACAGCCTATTTGGAGCGACTTGTCCAAAACCGGGCATGCGATCGAGGATGGGCGTGTGACGCGTTGGTATCGCGTACAGAGACGCGACTCTGCAAAAATGGTTTCGGACGTCATCCCGGGTCGCGTTCGCCCTCTATGCCCAGACTCACGACGTCGAAAAAGCGCGTGCTATAAAGGACCATGAAGAACAAATTCAAGCTCGATAAGATCTCAGATGAGGTTTTGGTCCGACGGCTGTCGGAGATCTTGAAAGAGTCGCGGCGGGTCGAGGTCAAGCTCGTCGCACACATAGGTGAAGTGGACCGGCGGCGGCTTTTTGCTAGCGAGGCTTCACCGTCGATGTTTGTATACTGCACCGAGAGATTGCATCTGTCGGAGGCTGAAGCTTACTTGCGTCTCGCGGTCGCGCGCGCGGCGCGGAAACATCCAGTGCTTTTGTCGATGCTCGAGGACGGTCGCCTTCACTTGAGCGGTATTGCCAAGCTCGCACCGGTTCTCACCGAAGCGAATCGCGATGAGCTCTTGGCTCGGGCGACGCATAAGACCAAGCGGAAGATCGCGGAGTTGGTTGCCGAGGTTGCGCCCAAGCCGGACGTCCCGTCCACGATGCGCAAGCTGCCTGCTCGACGTGAAGCGCCCTCGCCGGCACGTGTGACCGAACTGCGCCCAGACGAAGTTGAGTCTCCAACTCCAACTCCTCCCGAGCCCCGTCCGGCTCCGGTTAAGCCCGCGGTCGTGGAACCTCTAGCGCCGGCTCGGTACGGAGTTCACTTCACCGCCAGCGCCGAGCTCCACGAAAAGCTCGAGCGCCTCAGTGCTCTAATGCCTGGTGTCGATCTAGCGTCGGTCGTCGAAGTCGCAGTGACGGAGAAGCTCGAGCGGCTCGAAGCCAGGCGATTTGGCAAGACGAAAAAGCCTCGGAAAACTATCGAGGAGGCGGACACGTCGTCCGGCTCACGCTACATCTCTGCACCAGTAAAGCGCTTCGTGTGGACGCGCGACGGTGGACGCTGCACGGATTTGAACTCAAACGGACGACGCTGCACCGCTCGAGAAGGGCTCGAGTACCACCACGACGAGCCGTACGGTCTCGGCGGTGATCGGACCCCGGAAAATGTTAGGTTGCTCTGCGTCGTGCATAACGCTCTCAGGGCCGAGCGTGATTTCGGCAAGGAAAAGATGGACCAGTACCGTCGCTCAGACGATCGTGTCCGCGAACCTCTGCCTGTTTACTTCGCCTCCGCAGACGGTCTTTGCGATTTACTTGGTCCAGACCGAGCTCACCTTAGTTGTCGCTCTGGCTGAACCGGAATAGTGCGGCGGAGAGTGCCAGGTCGGACGGCGTCGTGAAGTGGCTGAACACCGTTACGACGCGACCTCCATGGGCTGCAACCCCTAGATAGTCGCCGAAGAAAACATCGTCGGTCGTTTCGAACGGCTCGATGGCTACCGGGAAGGTCTCGAAGCTCTCGCCGCCGTCGGTGCTGCGCGCGAGCGTGACAGACGTCGCGGTTTTGTCGAGGCCGTGGCGATCGTAGAAGGCGACATTAACCGAGCCGTCGATGGGGTAGACCGCCATCCAAGTAAAGAATTGCGCCGCGCTATTTCCGGTCGGGTCGCAGTTCACGCGCACGGGCGGGGCCCAGTTGTCGCCTCCGTCCCGCGAATAGGTGACGAACACGTCGGGGTCGCCATGGCGGTGGTCGATCCAATTGACGTATAGCGTGCCTCGAAAGGCACCCTGTGATCGGTCGACGCCCGTGACCGGCATTCCGTTCGCCCGGCCGATGCCTTCGATGTCCATATCCCAGCCTCCCGGATGCGGCCCGATGACGCTGTCCTCGCCGAAGGTCCAGCCACCGTCGGTCGACTTGTCGAAGATGAGCCCTTGCGGGCCAGACCAGACCAAATAGACTTCGCCGTCGATGCCCACCGCGGGCACGACGCCTTCGAGCGTCCCGTCGCTATCGATGGCGTCTCCGGGCGCGTCGGACACCCGGAAGGGCGCGGCGAAGGTCTGGCCGGCGTCTTCAGACAGGGAGAAGTAGATATGGCTCGTCTCCTGAGGGTCCGCGCTGCCGTATTTTGAGAAGCGGGTCCACGCGATGTAGACGCGGTTGTCCGGTCCAGCGACGAGCCAGGGCTTGTCCTCGAATGGCGCGATCGCATTGTGGTGGTCCACCACGGTGACGGGTTCCGACCAGCTTCGGCCACCGTCGTCGGAACGGTTCACGAAGATTCCGGTCGCGGCGTCCGTGGGGCGCTCGGATCTCAAGCCGTTGAACGAAATGTACGACCAGTACGCACGGCCCGCGTCGTCGAAAACGATCGCGTCATCGCCTTGAGTACGGGCGTTTGGGTTTTGTCCCTCGATGCTGACCCACGTCGTGCCGCCGTCGAAGCTCACATAGGCGTAGTCCGCTGTCGGGCTTCGTCTCTGTAGCGAGACCGCCACGACGTTCTCGGGCCGCGCCGGGTTTATGGCGACGGAAACTTCGCTCGGCGCGATCGCGGTGCTCGGGCTGACGCGTACCACGCGGTGTTGGTGTCGAGCCTGGGGAAAAGCCGGAGACGCCATCGAGGCTGCTCCGACCGCAGCCAGTAGCAAAGGCACTTGTCGCATGGGTGGCGGGATAGTACCAGAGACGGTGGCGAGTCCTGGCAAGCCCACTTTATTTCGGTACAATTGAAGACACAGAGCTCCCATGGACATCGTCACGCATGGCATGATGGGCGTGGTCATCGCCGCGCCCTTTATGGCGGACTACCCGGAGGCCTCCATCGCCTTCATGATGGGATCGGTGGCCCCCGACCTCGATTCGATGAGCCGCATCGCGGGGCGACGCAGCTTTATGAAATTCCACCAGACGTACTCGCACGCTTTTCCCGTCATTGCAGCCATAGCCGCAGCGGCTTATGTCGTGTCGACCGCGCTCGGCTTTCCCGGCCATCACATCGCCCTCGGCCTCGCTTTGGGTATGTGCTTTCACAGTGTGCTCGACTTCAGCAACACGTACGGGATTACTCTTCTCGCGCCGTTCTCGAACAAGCGCTTCTGTCAGGAGTGGGTCTTTTTTATCGACTTGCCCGTCATCGCCGTCACGGTGGGAGCCCTGTACGTCCTCTATTCCGACCTCGCTCGGGCCAAGATGCCGGGTCTCGGTTTGGCCTACAGTTACATGGCTTTTCTTGTCGTTTACTGGATGGTGCGCATCGTTTTGAGGAGGCGGGCCGGGCGGCTTGCACCGGAAGGAACCCTGTCGCTTCTACCCACGGCCTTCGTCCCATGGAAGTTCATCGGGGCGCGGCCCCTCGAGGGTGAGGTCCACCTCTTCGACTTGAGCGCGGTCCGCGGCCGTCTTTCTCGCGAAAGTCTCCAGAAGATTCACGACGGGCCCTACGCGACGATTCTCGAAGCGATTCCGGAATATCAAGCGATGCGAGCGCTCTCTCCGCTCTACCATGTGGTAGAAGTCGAAAAGGACGAGCAGAACGTGAAACTCACCTGTCGCGACCTCAGGACTAGAAACTTCGACACACGTTTCGGCGAGCTTCTGGTCACGCTCGATACAGGCGGCACGGTGGATACCGTCGAGCTAAACGTCTAGTGGGTCGCCGCGCTGGGTTTCGTTTCTGGTGGCAGGACGCGGTCGCCATCGTCTTGTGCGCGCTCGTCACTGGACTCTCCTGGCAACTCCTCGGCTCCGTGGCGCTTCTTTTTCCCGTGACCCTCGGCCACTTCTTCCTCTTCTGTAACGTCTTCCGACTCCGCCGCAGTTACGAGCTTTTCTGGAGCGTCCTCTTCCTTGCGAATATCGGGTTCTGGCTCTCACGTGATGAGCTGCGCTGGGCGGAAATTCTCGTCCTGCAAACACCCTTGACCATCGCTCTTATCCTGCTCGAGATGAGAAGCCCGAATTATCACGGCGTTTTCTGGGCTCGCTTGAACCCGGGCTACACCGGTGGCTCCTGGGTTTCCGAATCCAAGACGCGATGAGCACATCCAGGGCTCAGCGCAGAGCTCCGAGGAAATCCATCGGCGACATCACGAAGACGTCGTTTCTCATGTAGCTCTCGTCCAGGTCCCACACAACTTGATAGAGGTAGGGGATGCGAAGCCTATCGCCGAAATAGGGAAGGTGCGAGGATACGCTCTCTTTCCGAGCTTTCACTTCGACGGCGAACCACGGTTTGCGATCTACGAGCACGAGGAAATCGACCTCGCGTTTTTCCTTGTCCCGCAGGAATCGTAGATCGATGCGATAGCCTTCGGTGTCCTCGAGAAAGTGACAGAACTTGAGAAGGTGCGACGCGACGAGGTTCTCTATGCGCGCACTCCGTTCCGTAAGCGCCGAGTAGTCCCAGAGGTAGAGCTTTCGGTCTTTCTTGATCGAGCGCACTTTCTTAGTGACGAATGGGGGCAGTCGAAAAGTGAAATAGAGACGTTCGAGCACGTCGAGCCAGTGAGACACGGCCTTGTGACTGACTTCGAGATCTTCTCTGAGTGAGTTGATGGATAGCAGGCTACCCACGCGATCGGGAAGCAAATCCGCGAGAATCTCTATGAGCGAGATGTCGCGCACGGCGCCGAGATCGCGAACGTCCTCGCGGAAGAAGCGATCGACATGTTCTTTCTGCCAGCGTCGATGCGCGCGCGGGCGCGCTGCAAGAGCGGGCTCGGGGAAGCCGCCGAATTGAAGAAGTCGCTCGAGCGTGTCTCGGTGCTTCGACTTCGAGATGCGAAGCTCCCGGAAAGGCTCTTGCTTTTGTTCATGGCCGATGAGCTCCGCATATGTAAAGGGATGGAGCCGGTAGTGATGGTATCGGCCCTGAAGAGAGTCTCCTCCTTTGCGATAAATGTCGAGCCGCGCGCTTCCGGTTACGAGAAACCTGTGTCGCCGGCGGTGCTTGTCGAACTCACCCTTTAGCCACCGCTTCCAGAATCGGTATTTGTGGATCTCGTCGAGCACGATGACGGACGGTGAGATGGGCCATTCGGCGGCCAGAATGGCTTTTCTATCGGCGCGATTGTCCCAGTTGTAATAGCGGTCGTCCTCCCCCATGAGCTCCATTGCGAGTGTGGTCTTGCCGACCTGGCGCGGCCCGGCCAGGAGCACCATTTTTTGTTTCAGATCGGCTGCGATGAAAGGCTCGAGATATCGCGGCCGGATCTCCACACCGCCATTTTAGCCTATAGGCAAAACTAGACGCAACCATTTTGCCCTATAGGTTAAAATGGACAGGGCCCGATCAGACGTGGGCCGTGAGGGTCTTGTAAGCTTGAGGCTGTCCTTCGACCATGTTCAAGAGCACATCGGTCATGAGCGGTGTCCGCTTGAAGACGTCCTTCCCCATCGCGTCTCGGACCGCGCACACGATAGCCGCGACTCCGGATCCGAACGCCGCCTCGCCGATTCCCCGCGCTCCGACCGGCGTTGTCGGATCCGGTAGGTCTACGAAGCCCGCGCCCATGTCCAAGGGAACGTCGAGAATGGTTGGTGGTTTGGCGTTGACCTTCGCCACCAAGTCCGGTAGCGAGTACGCTTTTCCGATCAGCTCACGTTTGGCCATAGGTGCGGCCAAATATTTGTGGTGTATGCGGGATTTTACCCACAACGGCCTCCATTTGGGCAGTGTGGTGGCCCCGCTGCAGCTGGCACGGACATTGCTTATCTGTGTGTGAAGGCCCACAAACAACAAGGGAGGGGTCCATGAGCGATCGAAGCAACAAGACTGCGCTTCTCGAGCCTCACACACGCAACGCCGAGGCCGGCCCGGAGAAAGAACGCTCGAGTGAGCACCAACCCGAGTCCACGGTCCACCGTGTTCCCCGACTCTGCTTGCTGGACGGGTTCTCCGAAGAGCTGAACGAAGGTCGCGGCATCAATCTGACCAGGCTCGAAGCGTTGACGGTGCTGCAAGTGAAAACGGCGAGCGCCTTCTATCAGATCACGGTCCTAGAACCGTTCAAGTCGAAGATCTTGATCCAAGGAGGCTCGCTCTTCGCCGACGCCGCGCAGGTGACATTGTCAGGCGCCAGCTTGGGCCGCAGCTTTCTGAAGATGAGCTGCATCTGGATCGGCTTACGGAACATGTCAACAACTTTGGGACACTCGCGAGCTGCATTTAGTGAGCCTCGATTATGGTGGGGAGACTCGTGAGGTCGGCGCGATCGACGTCAACATCGATCAAGATCTCGTTGCGTGAAGCAGAAAAAGGGGGTACCCCAGGTATGGACGCCGCCGCGAGAGGGGCTTGTGCGGCATCGTGGAGGGTCGTTTTTTCCAGCGGCGGGTTGATCCAGGCCTGCGGAGGCAAAACGGGCGGTTGCGGCGTTCCGCGAACGAAGCGTTCGGGATGAGCCTGTTGAGCTTCGAGAAGGATCTGGCGCCGAGCGGTGGTGAGCTGTTCGGCTCGACCATAGTGAACGTCGGCCGGTGTCATAAGGCCGATTCCCGAGTGCCGGTGGTGAAAATTGTAGTAGGCGAAGAAACCGCAGCAGAATAGCCGGCCGTCTTCGGCGGAACCAAAGCGGCTCGGAAACTGAGGACAGTACTTCATCGTCTTGAACTGAGACTCGGAGTAGGGATTGTCGTTCGAGACGTAAGGCCTGGAGTGGGTCTTGGTAACTCCGAGGTCAGCCAGGAGCAGACCCACGGGCTTGCTCCTCATCGAGCTGCCACGGTCCGCGTGAAGGGTGAGCTGGTCGGGTTCAATGTCCTGCTTGCGACAGCTCTCGGCGATGAGGCGTTGGGCGAGCGCGGCACTTTCTCGGTGAGCCAGCATCCAGCCAACCACGTAGCGGGAGAAGATGTCGAGGATGACGTAGAGGTAGTAGTAGGTCCACTTGACGGGGCCACGAAGCTTCGTGATATCCCACGACCAAACCTGGTTCGGCGCTTCGGCCAACAGCTCCGGCTTGGTGTAGTTCGGATGGCGCCGTTGGTTCCGGCGCTCTCGGACCTCGCCGTGCTCCTCCAAAATCCGATACATCGTGCGAATCGAGCAGAGGTAGGTTCCCTCGTCCAGAAGCGTAGCCCACACCTGAGCGGGCGCCTTGTCGACGAACCGCTCACAGTGCAAGGCCCCGAGGACTTCCTCGCGCTCAGTTTCGTCGAGAGCTCGGTGCGGCCGAGGACGACGCTTCGGTTTGGGCGTCACCGGCTGGCGCCTGCGATACAACGTGGAACGAGCCACACCCAGAGCCTCGCAGGCTTCCGCCGTTTGCCCAATCCGCCCCGCCAGCTCCTCGGCCGCCACGATCAGTCGTTCTCGTCGCTCTCGAGTGGATTCAGGGGGATCCCCAGTAGTTCGGAGGTTTTTTTTTGGATCTCCAACATCGTCTCCACCCGAGCCAGGCGACGTTGGAGCCGGGCGTTCTCGCGCTCGAGCTCCTTGACCCGTGGATCCTCTGCCTTCGCCTTCCGGCCTCGCTTTCTCGACGTCATTCCCACCTTGGCGATCTCGTCACGTTGGCGACGCCAACTCGATAATTGCGACGAGTACAAGCCCTCTCGACGCAGAAGAGCAGCAACGTCACCGTCACCCTTGCCGAAGGCATCGGCCTCTCGCACTATCCGCAGCTTGTACTCCGCGCTAAAGCGTCGACGCTTCGCTCTCAACCACTTCGGGATCCTCGACCCCCGCCGCATCCCGGCCGGCGGGATCTACAGTCGCCCTACGGGCTCCTTCCGATCCCGCCGAGGTCTCTCTCTCTACCAACATACTCATGCGTTGATCCTCCTCCACCCTCTACACTAATTTCAAGGGGCGAAGTGTCTCACCGATGTTGGCACAGAGGGTTATCGATGGAGCTCCATAGCGGCGACTGCACCGTGGTGACCTCTCCGGTGAACTCGATCGGGATTCTAGAGGACAGTTTCCCGACAGGCTCGTTCGCAGCCTAATCCTAATGAGGCGTCCACGCTTCGGAACAAGACCTGATCCGCCGCATAGAACTTCTAGGTGTGAGATTTCAGTTTCGCGCGCGCAATCAGCCAGCGATTCTGAGGCTACGACGTTTGAGCTCGTCGAAGTCGCTGGCGAGGAGGTCTTCCGGGTCGCGGTCAAAGGAATTCCGGTGTCCTCGACCCCGCCCGAAGGCTCGAATAGTCCGCATCGGGCAGAAGAGAAGACCGAGACTCATGAATACCATCCGATCGATCCAATAAAGAAGGTACCAGCCGCAGCCGCCGCTGCTCAGCTCCCACGCCGCGATCTCGAGCTCCCCTCGCCAATCCGTGTCGTATCCGCTGACTACGTGGTGGATGTCATGGACCATTAGCGATTTCTTGAAGCCGTAGATGGGAAAGACCGGAACGAAGTAACCCCACATGGGCACCTTGACCCAATTGCTGCGGTAGAGCTCCTCGCGCGGCGTGCCCTTCTCGACGAACCCGCGCTCGACCAGGTACTCCCTCAAAGCGTCTTCGGTCTTCATCCTCCTCTACTTCTACGATAGCAAAGAGCTACTCAATAAACACGGGGCTCGACCACGCAACGCCACCGTCTTCCTGGACGACGCGGATGTAGACATATTCGCCCGACACGAGGCCGTCGAGCGTCAACCCTTCACCCCATTCCCGGCGTCCAGCGCCGGGAAGGCTGGTGACGACGCTGCCGCTCCGGATCACGTCGACGCGCTCGATGGGCGCCGTGCCCGCCACCGCGAAGCGAGGGTTGTCGTCGAGCCAAAAACGAAGCCAGATGCGTGGGCCGTTGGTCGCGTAAACGCGATGCGATGCGAGGGCTTCGAGCACGCCGTCGCGCGTCAAATGTTCCGAGAAGATCGCGGCGAGGCCGCCGCTCGGTGACGCGAGATGTGCCAGGCCCGGATGACCGTCGTGGCTGTCACCGCTGCCGATGAAACCGAATCGCGCGCCGCGATCGAGAACGTCACGGACGAAGTTGCCCGCCACAGCGCTATAGATCAAGCCGGGCGTATCGGCCGCTTCGCTGCTTCCGTGCACCGAGACGATCTCCGTTACGGGCTCGATCGCAGAGTCCGGCATGAAATCCCAATTCGTCGAGATCGGTCCGCCCGCCGAATGGTGCGCGACGGTGAGAGCCTTCCGACCTTCGAGCGCCGCCCACAAATGAGCCGGCGTTTCATAGTCGGGATCGATCGAGCTCAAGACCTCGCCCCCGGTTTCGAAATACAGAACATGACGATGACCGTGAAGCCAGCTCGTCCACTCGTAACCTTCGATGGCGAGGAACCGGCCGGGCTCGTCGTAGCGGCGGCCCGTCTCGCGGATCGCCTCCCACATCGCTTCGCTCTGATCGAGAAAACGCATACCCCAATGGTCGTGATCCGTGAGCGAGACGATGTCGAGCGCGGCTACGTCCCGCGCGTACCAAAAGTAGTCGTCGGGCGTGCCGGTGCCGTCCGAAAGCTGCGAATGACCATGAAGGTCGGCCCACAGAATGCGGGGGATTCCGTCGCGGACAACGAGCGGGTTGCTTTCCGCCATCATGCCTCCGGACGCGCCACTGACGCGGTAGACACCTGCATCGCTGGCGACCACATCGACATAGCCGACCCCACGCTTCGAAAGCTTTAGATCGGTAGGAAGGCCCAGTGCGGACGGCGCCGAGAGCGCCACGCGGACGTCGAACGTCATGCCCGCGTTGCCGATTCGGTCGAGTGCGGCCACCGTCAAGCGCACGCGGTCTCCCGGCCGCGCGGTGCTCGGCAGCGTCAAGACGAGCCGCGCCGGCGGACCAGCGGTGACATCAACGCTTGGCACTTCATCGAGAACGGAACGCACACCGTCCCCATCACCGTCGACGGCAAGCCAGATCGGCGCCTGCGACTCCGTGTAGTGATCGACCCGAGCCCCCGCCGGGCCCGCGCCATAAACGAGCTCGATACGCTCACCCGGCGCGAGAGCGCGCCCGCGGATCGTGATGGCGAGAAGATCGCCGAGACTCACCGTCTCGAGCTTCACGTCCGGCGCATTCGTCGTCGCCTCGGTATATCCTGGTGCTTCCGGAACCTCCGTCTGAGGCACATCCCAGCCCCAAAACGGCGACGGCAGCAGGAACAACACACCGCCTTCGGAGATACCCAACGGGCCGGCCTCGTAGACGATCTCGAAACGATGGCGGCTCCCGACCAAGACTGGGCCCTCGGGCGCCTTGGCGAGAAACGCGCGGCCGCCGCCGTCCGAGGGATGGCGCGGCGCTTCGAGAGCATCGAGGAGTGCTTCGTGCGTCGCTGTTTTTGCGTCCTTCGACAAGCTGGGGGTCTCGTCGGGCGCGCACGCGCCGAAAAAAAGCACGAGGACCAAGAGATGAAGGTCACCCTTCTTCGCGCCAAGCATATTCGCGCCAAGCATATTCGCGCCAAGCATATTCGCGCCAAGCATATTCGCGCCAAGCATATTCGCATATGATACGCGCATGCTTGCTCTCCTGCTTTCGCTCGTGGTTGGTCAAACGGAACCCGTCGACGTCCTCGTGTTCAGCAAAATAGCGGAGTATCGGCATGCGTCGATCCCGGACGGTGTCGGCGCGATCGAAGCGCTCGGCAAACAGCAAGGATGGAAGGTCGTCGCGACCGAAAACGCGAGCCGATTCAGCGACAACACGCTCGCGGGCGTCGACGTCGTCGTCTTTCTCATGACAACGGGCGACGTTTTGGACGACGCGCAGCAAGCGGCCTTCGAGCGCTTTATCCAGTCAGGAAAAGGCTATGTCGGCATCCATGCCGCTGCGGACACGGAATATGACTGGCCATGGTACGGAAAGCTCGTGGGCGCCTATTTCAAGACCCATCCCGAGATTCAAGAAGCCTCCTACATCGTCGAAGATCGTTCCCACCCGGCGACGCGGCACCTCCCGAAGCGATGGACGCGCGTCGACGAACACTACACCTTTCACGAGAACCCACGCGCCAACGTCGAGGTGCTCATCGCGCTCGACGAGACGAGCTTCGAGGCGGGTGAGGCCGCGATGGGCGATCATCCCGTGGTGTGGCTTCACGAGTTTGACGGCGGCCGCGCTTTCTACACCGCACTCGGCCATACCGAAGCGTTCTACGCGGACGAGACCTTCAAAGCTCACCTTGCGAGCGCCATCAACTGGGCCGCGGGCCAGAAGTGATCCTTCACGCCCACGCCCGAGGATTGTGCATCTTCATCGTTCTCCTTCTCACGGTCGGGTGTGTCGTAGCTGAAGAAGAACAACTGAACCCAAGCTCAGGAAGCATCGACCGCTCGCTCTTGGAGCACGATCAATTAGCTTCACTTCAACGCCTGCACTATGCGGGCGCGCCGACCGCTCTCCTGCCAGATGACAAAGAGAGCGCGCGCTTCGGGGAGCTGCGCGCGAGCACCGAATCCGACGCGCTCGACGAGCTCGACAGGCTGTACGCGGATCACGATCGGCTCAAAGCGCTCGCGCTGCGTGATTCGGACCGCGATGGAGTTCCCGATTTCCGAGTAAGCGACTATTACGGGAAGTTCATGGAGGGGGACGTCGACCTCGATGATGACGGCGTGCGCAATACGCTCGACAGCGATCCGTTCGATCGCGGTGTGGGCCTTCTCGACGCGAACACCAATGGCCTGCCCGACAGCATCGACTGGTCTCTGTTGGGGCGAGAGCCCGAGCTCGCCGAGATCCAGCTCGGCTTGCATCGCGATCACGGCATCGCTCTCGTCGATCGCGATGCGCGTTTCGACCTCGAGCTCGCCGAAGCCGTGGACGACACCGTGCGGCGCGTCTTTCGCCAGGTCTTCGAGAGCGAGAACGGGCTGCCGAACCTGCGCACGATCGCCACCGAGAAGACGGCTCTCCTGAACGCGGCGCTGGCCGGGGTCGAAGAAGACGAAACCGCCGCCCAAGTCTTCCCGCGGACGCAGTCGCTCATCATTTATGACGTTGGACGTCGGTCCGACGACCGGCTTTTGCTTTTGGGGCTGCTCGTTCACGAGATGGGCATAGCTTTCACATGTCGCTCGATTTCGACGCTCTGGATCTCGTGGCCGAGAACGGGCGCACGCGGTTCCCGACGCCGCACTTCGTCGAGCTCCTCCGCGCGTTCGAGTGGGAGCAAACGAGCTTTTACGAGGGCGAGCTCGGCGCCGGCCTCGCCGTCGTACCGCGCTTCGTCTATATGGGGATGTCAGAGCCCGTGTTCTCGTTTCGCGGGAAGGACCCAAAAGAATGGAAAATCTGGGCGGAAGAGGTCTACAAAGACCTGGGCGAGCCGCCGACCTACTTGCTCGACGAAGCGTTCGCGTCCCGCGGCATCGTGAGCGACGACGCCTTGAGTCTCCCGTTCGAATGGTTCGCGGACAACCTCATCGCTTATGTGATCACCGTCATCGAAGCGGAGGCGCTCGAGACGCATGGGACGGCGGCGCAGCTTGCCATCGACGCGGCGCTTCGTGCCGTCTGGCCCACCTTCTATCACCGCAATCTAGCATCCGATATTCGCGCCTATTTCGAGAGGACGTTTCCGATTACCGAATCGGATCGCCGACTGCTCGCCGAGCGCTACATCGCGCCCATCGTTGCTAGTGCGTCCCGCTCAGACCTCGTCCCAATCCGCTGAGACGAGCTCGGGCGCGCTCCACGCCTCGCCTTTTTCGATCGTCGCCTTCATCCAGATGATGTGCTTCAACCAGCCGGTGCGGAAATCTTCAGTGTCGCAATCGTCAGCGAACCCGCTATGGACGAGTTGGAGCCGCGTAGCGCCGCCGGAATCTTCGAGGGTCCACGTCACGATGGTTTCGGGATCGTTTCCGTGCTTCCAGTCGTGAGTGAGTTTCGCGTTGGGGACGAGCTCCAGAATTTTGACGGGCCCCTCACCTTCCCACCCGTAGTCGAGCTTGCCGCCGACTTCGAGCTCGATGGAAGCGCCTTTGGCGATCCAACGATCGACCTGGCTCGGCTCCGTCAGCGCGGCGAAGACGCGCTCACGCGGGGCGTCGATCTCGACCACGATCGAAGCGGTTCCCCGCGCGGGTGCGCCGTAATCGCAGCGCACGACACCGCCGTTATCTTCGACATGCCGTCTGAGATTCTCGAAGGACAGAAGCCAAAAGTCACCGACGCTGCAATCCGACTTGGGACGCCGAGGAACCTGCTGCTCGAGCTTCAGGAGCGTCCCGCTCTCACTGGGCTCGAGCTCGATATCGACGCGCGTCGTATCGCCCCGAAGCGGCCACTCGAAACTGAGCTTCGCGTCTTTCTCGCAGGCGAGAAGACGATGCCGCCCCCCCTCTTCACTCGGGGCGCCCGGCGTAAAGCGGCCCCAGAAGTCGTAGGTCTTTTTTTCGCACGAGACGGCGGCTCTTTCGGCGAACCACTGCTCGAGCTCGCCGGCATCGGTCAACGCCTGAAAAACGGTCGCCGGTGGTGCTGCGATGGAGACGTTCATTGCGATTTTGTCGGTCATGACGATTCCTCCGATTTGGGATAACAAACAAGGGAAAGTTGAAAGGATTCGGCCGAGCCTTTGGAGGCAGCGCGTCCGTACTTCTCGGCGAGCTCCTGAAAGGCCTTTTGAACGTCCTTGCGGAAGGCGCCGCGCTCGCGAGGATCGAGCTCGATGCGCGCGGAAAGCCCGAGCGATGGGACCTCGCCGTCACGGGTGCGCTCCCCGAGTCGCGCGACGTCCGAGTGGATGTCCGCGGCGAGATCGAGAAGATAGCCGAGGCTCGCTTCATCGCGCGCGCGTCGCGCGCCTCCCACCTGACCGACGAGACCGGCCGAAAGCCAGTAGGAACGCGCCCGCGCCTGGTAGAGACCTTCCATGATGCCGCGAACGCGACGCTCTTCGACTTTCGTCACCAAGCCCGCTTTCTCGAGGATCTTTACGTGGTAGTAGATTTTCTGGGTGGTCTCTGAGAGCTCGGCGGCGATCTCGGGGCACGCGCGCGGCTCAGCGAGCCGCTTCAACACTTCCACCCGCAGTGGATGGAAAAGCGCCCCTGCTTGCTCAGTTTCCTCAACGAATAGAACGTCTTGCATACCCACCTACAATTCTCTTTTAATATACAAATATATTTGTACATTGTCAAGCCTTTCTTCCAGACTCCATCCCGGGAGGCAAAACAAGGGGCTTCCTGAGCTCGGGGGCGCTCAGAGTTTGAGTAGGGATCGAAGCGAATCGTCGATTTGGAGGAGTTTTCCGACACTCGTAACTGTTGCCAAATGTCGGACCGCCCTCTCCGCAGTGTCCACCGTTACGATCTGGTCCGTAGCGATCCAATGCGGTTTAGCTCGCCATGTTGCGTCCGCGACCCGTAGGTCGTTTGGTTGAAGCCCGACCCTCCATTTGAAGCTGCGGCGTTGTGTCGTCGTGACCGGGCAGACAATCACGGTTCCGAACTCAGAACGATTCAAGGCGTCCGTCGAAACGATCAAACAGGGTCGTACTCCTTTTTGTTCACGCCCTTTTTTTGGGTTCAAGTCGATCAACCAGATTTCGCCCCGCAAGGGTTTTGGCGAGCTCATCTCTTGCCCTTTCCTCCGGGCTTGATTTCTTCCCCGCTAAAAGCTCCTAGCAGTGCTTCCCTCTCGGCACGATCCTCCTCGGTGAGGTCTGCCGCCGCCTTGTTGAACACTTGGAGGAGCTCCTCTTCCCGTTCACGAGCCATCTCCTTTTCCAACAGCTTTCGAATGAATTCGGCTTTATTCGAACGGCCCGCTCGACGTTCCAACCAAAGGTCGGTAGCAGGCAGTACACGAACGCTGATTTGACGAGCTTTTGCCGACACACATACCTCCATTTCGATACCTTTATGGTATCATGATGAATGTCATTACACAATCCTCATTGCTACCAGTGGCGATAAGCCGCGCGTCGAGTCTTTTTGTTCTAGACTTCATCCCTTGGAGGTAACCGACGAGCTCAGAGACGATCAGCATCAGGGAGGCGCGACGGCTAGCGCTCGCGCGGGCAGGCCTCATGAAGCCCGGATGGACCGGCTTTCCGTCGAGCGCCGGCAAACGACCACGAGCGGCGTGCTACGACGTGATCCGTCGCTTCGGCTATTTGCAGCTCGACACGGTCCCCATTGCCGGAGCTCGTAGCCACAGCCTCGTGCTTCTGTCCCGACTCCCCGGACTCGACCCGGCGCTGCCAGAGACGTTGCTCCATCCGCGAGCCCCCCTCTTCGAATATTGGGGTCACGAAGCGAGTTGGCTTCCGATGGAGCTCTACTCCGTTTTCGAGTTTCGCCGTCGCGAAATGCGAAAGCGGAGCCCGTGGTGGGGTCGCGTGCTTCAAGAAAACCGGCGGAAAGTGACCGCCATCAAGGCGCGCATCCGCGCCGAGGGAGCTTTGCGCTGCGCCGACTTCGAAGACAAATCCGGCCGCAGCGACTGGGGTTTCTCCCTGACCCGCCGGGTCCTTCGTTGCCTTTGGTGGGCGGGGGATCTCGCCGTCCGCGAGCGAAAGAACTTCCAGCCCTATTACGACTTGACCGAGCGCATCATTCCCGATCGCGCGCGACGCCACACGGTGCCTGAGCGTGATGCCTTGAAGACGCTTCTTCTCAAAGCGCTCGACGGACATGGCTGGGCACAGATGGGAACGTTGGCGGACACGTGGCGGCTTACGAAACGCCGCAAGCTCCTTCAAGCTTGCCTCGAGCAGCTGCGAGACGACGGGACCGTGGCCGCGTGCTCGCTCGAAGGCCGCGCTGGCCTCACGGGCCTCACGGGATGGATCCGCAGCGAGGATCTCGAGCTCGCTTCACGTCTCGAGAAGGCGCGGCCGGGGCGAGATGAGGGCGTACTCCTCTCGCCTTTCGACCCACTGCTTTGGGACCGCAAACGCGTCCAAATGCTGTTCGCGTTCGAGCAGATGCTCGAGATCTTCAAGCCGGCACATCAGAGAAAATACGGCTATTACTGCATGCCCGTACTCGTGGGCGATGAGCTCGTCGGCCGCTGCGATCTCAAAGCGGACAAGGCGGCTTCGCGTCTGCACGTCCTATCCGTCCATCACGAGGGTGACGGACGTCGCGACGCCGTGCAGAAGAGCCTCACGCGCTACGCCGACGCGCTCGCGCTGAAGCTCGACTTTGGAAGCGCTTCTCTTTGAGCTAACATCGAGTGCCAACGATGGGAGATCGAAGGAGAAATGCCCAATGCTGCGATCCGCCTTCCTCCCAGCTCTTCTGCTCACCGCCACCACCGTAACCGCCGACTGGCCCCAATGGCAAGGTCTAGAGCGTAACGGCAAATCCACCGATACGGGACCGTAATCCCCTAAAATTCCGGTGCTCCGGGGTTTAGCCTTTATCCTTAGTCGTTTCCCCACGTTCTTGTGCCAAGCGACCTGTAAACACCGCGCGATCCGGCGACTGTAAAACACAGCTGCAGCCGATAGAGTTATCAACTCGTCAACTGCGGGTCGCAGCGTCGCTGACCGAGCTGTCACGGGTCTTGCTCGAGCTTCACGCTGCGCGTCGGTAGTCGCCTTGAACGCCGCCGAGGACTGGAAGTCGAATGACACTTCCGTTGCTCGGAGAATGCTGCGCGAATTCTAGATCCGAACATGGATCTGGGATCCCGCACAACCCTTGATGCGGTCGAGCTCCGTGAAAAAACCGGATGTACTCCGAAACCACACGATGAACGTGGGCTTCACCGAAGAAGACAAAATGATTGAGCGCTTCCTCGCGTAGAGTCCGGTTGAAGCGTTCGATATGCGGCGTCTCCTGCGGACAGCCTGGCGTGATGGGAATGCCACGGATGCCTATGGTTTCCTTCAGCCAATAATCAAGGTGTGAGCGATAGCCAAGGTGCGACCTGCGGTCTTTACCAAACTGGCCGTAGATCCCGTCGTTGTCGTGAATCAAGATCCTTGGCTGCACGCCGAAGGCTGTGGCCTCTCGAATTTGCTGCTTCACCCATGCGAGTGTGGGACGATGATCTTACGCGTTGAAATCTCCATAATGATGAAGATATAGACTACGGAGAATAAGGCAGTGTGCTGGACCAGGAAATCGCAGGACCAGATCTCATCTTTGTGGTTCTTCATGAGGGTCCTCCAAGTCTGCCCGGTACGAGAGCGGTGCTCGGGTCGAACCATGTATTTCTGCACAGTGCTCGCAGCGTGCCGGATACCGAGCTTCAATCGAAGTTCGTCGGCAATCCGATCTGCACCCCAGCCGGGTTCGTCGATGGACATTTGACGGATCAGGTCCTGATGCTGCTTTGGAATTCGCGGTCGACCGGTTTTCTCGCACTTTTTTTCTCCAGAAAATCTTGAAACCCGCTGCATGCCAACGAAGGACCGTTCTCGGTTGCACGAATCTCAGACACGTTCAGAAACTTCGATAACCCATGGAGAAAAGAACCCAGAAGACCCGGTCTTCGGTCTTGAGCCTCGGTTTAACTTTTAGCTGGCCGTAGACAGAGAGTTGCTGGCGCAGCGCCATGTTCTCCATGGCGAGGTCGTTGCGCGTCCTCAACAGCGCTCGAAACAGCCATGCGAGGGTCCGAAATAGCAAACGCATCGCTTATGATGACCGAACGGGGCCTTCGCGGGCCACTAAGACAAATCGTTTGGTTTCAAATAGATCAGACTTTTCGGGGATTACAGTGGGTCTTCCTGGTTCGTAGGGGCGCAAATTCGTAATCAGCAGGTCGGCGGTTCAAGTCCGCCCGCCGGATCCATTTCGATCCAACAAAGTTGCGGGGATTTTTCTTCTTCGAGATCGCCGGTCGCCGGCTACTTCATCACCGGAGGTAACACCTTGTCGGATGCCGTCCGGTAGGCCGGGCCGTTCATCACGATGTACCGCATCTGGCCGTCGAACTCGTACGGCACGTTGCGGGGGATATAGACGAAGTCGCCAGCCGAGGCTTTCTCGATCGGGGCGCCGTCCCCCACCTGGAACCGCCCTTCACCATCGATGATATAGTAGACTCGGTCACTGACCTCGTTCACGATCCGATCGTGATGCCCCCAGATCCGCACCCAGGTGACGCTGATGTCGGCGGTGTGCTCGTCGATGTTGATCACCCGCTTCAGCACCAGCGGCCGCGCCTCCTGGGGAACATCGGGAATGGAGTTTCCCGGCATGACTCCGCCCTTCCGCGCGATGGTCGAGCTGCGGGCGGGTTGCTGCGCGTCAGCGGAGGACGCGCCGAGCAAACCGAGCGTGATAGCTACCGCGACTAGATGAGCCTGCATTGCATTACTCCTTGAGCTGGTGGGGCGGGACGCCGGCCCGATGATCACTGATTGGTTGCGCGCGGCGGAAACCGTAGCCCGATCAACGGACTACTGTCGAGCCGGTCACCAGTCTAAAGGATAAAGGATAGGAAAGGATAGGAAATAATTCAAAGCCTGCTAAGCAGAATTCGGGAGACGCTTGGCAGAGGAGATGGCCGCGGGCTTTTGGGGGGCGGGCTCAAGGGCTAAGGAGGGGTGCTTCGGCCATCAAGTGTTACTACGCCGCCAGGGGCATTTCTACAACCGCGGTCGCCGGCCTACGTGTGCCGGCGAACGCCATCGCGTCGGGCTCCATTAATATTGATAGGGACGTCGGCGTGCACACGAAGATCTCCCTGAGCGTCAGCCGCCGCGTGGTCAGTCCAGCCTGCATCGCCGGCGCCCTGGTTTCCCGCCCGAACTTCAACGCCCTATGCGGTCGGACGAAGTTGTAATAACAGCGCAGCAACTCCAGGTGGTCCTCGAGTGTCTCCTTCGCGCGGGCGTGGCATGGCGACCGCCGACGCAACTACGCCGACCCTTGACGAATTGTGAGGGCGAGCCGCTCGATAAACGACGTGTTCAATGTCGAAGAGTCCTCGGAGTTATTGAGGGCTTCATCGAATCGCCACGCAGCTCCAACCAGCGCTCTTCGTTCGACCTTCACGATACGATCATTCCTGCGCGTCTTGAGAACCTGGCCGTACAGAGCCGCTGGACCAAAGACGCGACGGACTCCGTGACGCTCTTCTCGTAGAAATCGAATCCGTCGGTGACGATCAGGGGAAGACGCTCCCAATCCATCCGGTTGGCCACGTCGCGCAAGAGAGCGAGTGTGTTCCGGTAGCTTCGACGCCCGACGACGGTCGAGGGCCAGAGACGGGACCACACCTCGATCGCAACAAAGATCCAAGTCGGCTGCCTCTTCCCGCCAGCGAACGAACGAATCTCGTCGGCTTGGAGCTCCTCGACGACGTATCCGGCGATCCTTCTACTGTTGAAACGGCGGCAAGCGGCCGCCGCCTTCTCGAGCCCGCGCGCGACGGTGTTCCAGGCAATCCCCTCGACCCGAGCAATCGCGGAAATGCTGACACCTTCGACTCTGAGAGCGACGACCGTGTCGAAAGTCGCCCTTCGATGCTGGAGACGGTAGTACGGCGTGCCTTTGGTCGAAGAGAACGTCTTTGCGCACCTGACGCACCGGTATCGACGCCTCCTCCCGGATCTCGTTCTGTAGAAGCCGTGGCGGACGATGTTCCCGGAACCGACTCTTCCGTGGAACGTACATGCGGGATTGAGACATCTTCGATTCTTCAATTCGGCTTGGCCCTTGTCGACGAAAGAACTGTGTCGCTCGAAATTGGGCTCAAACTCTAGAACGGAGATGGGTTATTGCCTGCCCACCAACACTTGATTGCGGAAGCACCAGTTACGTTGTCGCTCGGGGTCGTTCTCCTTTCGGACTCCGCCTCCTGCCCGGCGTCCAGGCGAGGTCCGCCCTCGGAATCAGGTGGTGGCGCGGAGTGGGGCCAGAGGCGCAACCTGGTCTATCGTGCCGGTTCCTACGTCGTAGACGAGGCCGGCGACGATGAGCGCGTCTGGTGTTCCAGGTGTGCGGCGGAGTCGCTCGATGTCGGCTTGAACCGTCCTAGCGGGCTCGGTGACCGCCATCGCCGCGACTTCGTCGTCACTCAGGCTGAGCCGTTTCGCCACCTGCTGCTGGATGGCCGGGTTGGCAAGGCGCGCCATTCCGCAGTCGTTGTGGTGGATAACGACGAGTTGCAGCTGCGCGGCGCCGGGTCCCGGCAAGTTGGCGGCGAGAACGCTGAGGACAGCGAGATCTCCCATCACCGCAGGGGTGATCCTGCCGCCCGCGTTGCGGATAACGACTGCGTCGCCGAGCCCGAGCCCGAAGATATGTGCAGGGTCGACGCGTGCGTCGAGGCAGGTCAGGATGATCGTCGACATGCGGGGTCGAATGTTGAGCCCTCTCCCCTCGAAGTGTTCAGCAAAGCTCCGGTTGCGATCCAGTAGCGTGTCCAGGTCCGCCATCTCTTTACGTCCTTTCCATGTTGCGTGAAAAATAGCGCGCTAAACTTGATCGCTTGACGCATTCCAATCCGTCCCGTGACCAGGTCGCGCGCTGATTAGATGAATCACGACGTCAACGCCAATCGAGCCCTCTTAGGACCGTGGCAGAAATTATTTCCCATTCTTGGATGGACGCAACGTGTAGTTCCACTTCGGCAGGGAAGAGGATTTTTTGATGTTGAGTAGCGCCATCGCAGGGTCCGAGATTTTGATGCCCTTAGGATACTGCTTCTTGACGTGAGGTGGACCCCATTCTCTGGACCAAAATGGGGGGTAGCTAAGGTGGAGCCTGCCGAGTTGAACACGTCGTGGTCATAGTCGTCATGTTGTTTCCCGAAGGCTCCTAGAAGGGAGCGTTCGGGAAGACAGTTTATCTCAGATTGAAGATCTATTGTCCCACGTTCGATCCGGTGCCCCGACGGAGGGAGCGGACCCTTAAGAAAAGATGCGAAGCTTCCTTGTCCGCTCCCTCCGTCGGGGCACCGGATCGAAGCCGCCCTTTCGCTGGTCCACCTGAATAGTGCAAAAATCGGGGTACCTGGGGTATGGGCCAAGCCGCGAGAGGGTCTCCTGCGGCGATTCTCGCATTCGTTTTGTGGACTCGTGGCAAGGTTCATTCCTTTTCCCGGCTTTCTACCGCCGTGGCCTCTTTGGCCTTGTTCTGCTTCGATTGCCCCAGTCGGTAACTGCCGACGTTGAGCTCCAGGATGATGCTGTGATGTACAAATCGGTCGATGGCCAATCATCTTCAAGCAACCTCGCCAAGCAGTCCATCGTAGAAGCTCGCGGGCGTTTGATAGCCTAACGCTTTGTGCGGGCGCTCGTCATTGAAGAAATCGAAGTAGCAAGCGATGCCCTCGCGAGCCATCTGCACGCTGTCGTAGGCGTACAGGTAGACCTCCTCGTACTTCAGCGAGCGCCAGAGCCGCTCCACGAAGATGTTGTCGATACAGCGACCTTTGCCATCCATGCTGATCTTGATCTCAAGAGCAAGCAATACACTGGTGAACTCCTCCGAGGTGAACTGAGAGCCCTGGTCCGTGTTGAATATCTCTGGGCGACCGTAGCATGCCACAGCTTCGTTCACGGCCTCCACGCAGAAGGTCGTCTCCAACGTGTTGGAGAAGCGCCAGGCGAGCACCCGCCGAGAATACCAATCGATGACCGCCACCAGGTATACGAAGCCTCGCGCCATCGGGATGTATGTGATGTCGGCGGCCCACACCTGATTGATCCGAGAAACCGTCAGATTCCTCAGTAGACAGGGGTATACCGCCCGTCCACGAGAAAGGCGACGCGATCGCATAGCTCGTCCGCGACTGTCATGTCATGAGTCGTGAGAAAGACGCTCGTGCCCGCATCGGCCCGCTCGCGGATGAGCTTTCGGATCAAGACCGCGTGTTGCGGATCCTGTCCTGTCGTCGGCTCGTCGAGAAACCAGAGCCGGGGTTTGTTAACGAGCAATCGTGCGAGGGTCAAACGCATCTTCATGCCCTTCGACCATTGCCCAGCGACGCGACGGTCGCCTACAGGAAGGTCGAGCCGCTTCAGCACGTCGGTCGCACGCTCGGTGGAGCCTTCGAAAAACGCTCCGTAGAACTCGAGGTTCTCTTCCGCGGTGAGCTTCTCGTACAGATTTGGAAACTCGAAGCTCACGCCAATCGAGTTGTAGTAGTCGCTCCCCTGCTCCTGCAAATCTCGCCCGAAAACTTCGATACGGCCTTCATAGCCGTGAAGGATACCGGTGAGAAGCTTCTGCGTGGTGCTCTTCCCCGATCCATTCGGTCCGAGAAAACCGAAGATCTCGCCCTCCTCGACCGCGAAAGCAAGGTCGTGCAGCGCGTCGCGATCGGCGCCGGGGTAGCGGTAGGAGAGCCCTCGGATGTCGAGAACCGACGCGGCCATCTACGACCCGCTCGTAAGACACGCGTCGAACCAGGCCACCACACGGCGGAGCTCGTCACGCGTTTCGTCGTAGAGTCAGATATCGCGGTTCTGGTCGGTCCCGCGAATCGGCTCGGCGACGACGAACGCGACCTTCGTGCCGTCGGGCGACCAGCGAATATCCGAAAGCCCTCGCCGTTCGAGCACCTTTTCCAGCCTCAGGGACTCCGCCCACATTGCAGCCGGCACCGGCACAGCCGCAAGAACGAGACGAGACCAATTCTTCATGAAGACCTCCCTACGCGAAAAAGGTCCACCGTTGCCGGCGGCCTCTAAGAAGATCGATCGACGTCAGCGTGTGCTGCGCCTCCGGCAGCGGATCATAGAGCAAACGGGAGCCGGGTGAAAACCGACGCAAACCGCATCCACGATATGCTTGGTCCATGACGAAGCGGATGACAGACGCCGAAATCGACGCTTTCTTGCAACAGCCGCTCCACGCGATTCTCGCCACCCAGGCGAGCGACGGCCCCCCACAGCTGTCCCCTGTATGGTTCCTGTATGAGGACGGCCGGCTCTGCACGAGCATCCTGAGTGGCAGCGCGAAACACGAGAACCTGAAACGCCGCCCGGGCGTGAGCTTCTGCATCAACGGCGGCCGCAGCGACGTGAGGACCGTCATGCTGTACGGCACCGCCGAGCTCCATCCCGGAGACGACAAAGCGTCCGAGGCCATGCGCTGGCGCATCATCCGGCACTATCACGAGCGCGAGGAAGACGCCCGAAGCTACTACGAGAGCGTTCGGGACCAGCCCCACGTGCTTCTCGTGCTCGAGCCCGAGCGTGTCGTGAGCCAGGATTTTAGCGACTAGTGCTCCGGTGAGCGCCATTTGACTCCGGGCGCGATCCCTGGTCTGATTGGAGTCCCCCCGACCCTTGGCGGATTGTTCACAGATGACACAGGCCTTGGAAAAAATCGGCAAATACAAGATCCTTCGCCGGATCGGCAAAGGCGGAATGGGGGTCGTTTACCGCGCGCTCGATACTGTCCTCGAGCGCGAGATCGCCCTGAAGATCCATACCGTGGGTGCCGAGCCCAACGTCGAGGCCGTGGAGCGGTTTTTTCGGGAGGCGCGCGTCATAGCCTCCCTCAAGCATCCGAACATCGTCACCGTGTTCGACCTCGGACAGGAGGACGACAAGGTTTTCATCGCGATGGAGCTACTCGAAGGCAGCGATGTGACCGCGCTAATGGCTTCAGGCGAGCACTTGACCTTCGAAACAAGACTCCGCATCGCCGAGAATATCGCCCAAGGGCTCGCCCATGCCCATCACCGAGGTATCGTCCATCGCGATATCAAACCGCGCAACGTCTTCGTGACCCATGCCGGCGAGGTCAAGCTCCTCGATTTCGGGCTCGCGCATATCGCTTTTTCCACGCTCACGGAAGTAGGGCAGATCGTGGGGACGCCGTTCTATATGTCTCCCGAGCAAGTCGGCGGCGGCAAAGCGGATCCTCGGTCCGACATTTTCTCGCTCGGAGCTCTCATCTATGAACTTCTAACGGACAAAAAGGCATTCGACGGCGAGAACCTCCAGATCATTTTCGACGAGATTCTGCGTTGTGCACCGAAACCGATCCGACGGCTCGTTCCCGCCATTCCGGAGGAGCTGAGCCGTATCGTCTCGAAGATGATGAACAAGGCGGTGGAACTGCGCTATCAAAACGCCGACGATCTGGTTGGCGACCTGACCCGTTTTCGGCGATTCCTCGGCCAATACAAGAAACAACTGCGCGAAGAAGCACGGCACACACTTTCCCAGGTCACGGTTCTATCGCATCAAAACCAGGCGCTCTTTTCCCGGGAAGGCATCGGCTCGCCGTCGAAACGTCTCACCGATTCGCTCGAGCGCGAGGACGTGAGCTACATGTCGCTCGTCGGCCTGAAGGACGGGGCGAGCCTGCATTTGCGCCGACTCGAAAAGCTCGTGGAGAGCGCCGATCAAGCGAGCACGAGCGACAGTGACCGTACTCTGTCGATTTACGACGCGACGTGGACGGGGATGCGCCCCATATCGGGAGCCACCCCGCGAGACGCCATCAGGGTCGATGAAAAATTAGCGGCTACCGAGGGATCCTTCTCCACGGGTGATCTCGCCGCGAGCTTCCGGCTCGTGTGCGAAGCTCTCAGAATCGCGCCGGACCACCAACGCGCGGGGCAACTGGCCGAGCGTATTCGTTTGGGAATCGTGCGCCTCGCCGACGTTCTCGCCCCTGAGCCCGGCCCGACACAAGTCGAAGTCCTCATCGCGGCACTTCTCGCTATCGGCGAGACCGGCGAAGAACAAGCAATGTTCCGCAGCGAATCGAGCCACGATCATCGAACCATCGCGGGCTTGAGCGACGTGTTCCTCTCGGGACTTCCAGCCGAGAGCCCTCAGAAAACGGAGTCCGACACGGAAAACTAGTAGAATCGTGCCTCCTCGAGAGGAGGCACCATGTTTCGTCCGAACCGCCGCGAGTTTCTCAAGAGCGTCAGCGCCGCCAGTCTTCTCCCGCTCGAGCAGACCCGGGCGGAGCTGATCCTTCACCACGGCAACATTTTTACTATCGACGATCGGCAGCCGAAGGCCGAAGCTGTCGCCATCGCCGGAGGACGTTTTTTCGCCGTGGGCTCGAACGACGACGTGCTCAACCTCAAAAGCGCCGCAACCCGGCGGATCGATCTCGAAGGGAAGACGGTGGTCCCTGGATTCATCGACGCGCATACCCATCTGGGTTATTCGGGCCTACGCCATTTGACCCGCCTCGATTGCGATTTGAGATCGATCGATGCCATCAAGGACGCCATCCGTGCCTATGCCCAGGAAACCCCTGTTGGCGAATGGGTGGCAGGATTCAAATATGACGACACGAAGACCGCCGAAGGCCGCGCGCTCACGCGTGCGGACCTCGACGAAGTCGCGCCCGAACATCCCGTTTTCATCGAGCACCGCGGCGGCCACACCGCTTATGTGAACTCGCTCGCCCTCGAGAGAGCCGGCATCGGCGAAGACACCCCCGATCCACAAGGCGGCCACCGCGGGCGCGACGCCTCGGGCCGGCTCAATGGAAAGCTCGAAGAGAACGCCGCGTTTACGATGAGCGATTTGCTCCCCGCCGAGTTCTCGCGCGAGCAAGCGCGGGAGGGCGTCAAGCTCATCTCGGCGATGATGGCGCGATCGGGTGTGACCTCCGCCCATGACGCGCTCGGCGCGCCCGACGATTTGAGGGCCTATCAAGACTCCCGCGAGGCGGGCGAGCTCGCTCTACGCGTCTACACACTCATCGACGTGCAATATCTCGACGCGATGATCGAGGCCGGGGTCCGAACGGGACTCGGGGACGAATGGGTCAAAGTCGGGCCGGTGAAGCTTCTTTGCGACGGCTCGATCTCGGAGCGCACGGCGCGGCTCAGCGAGCCCTTCATCGGAAGCCCCGACGACTACGGCATCATCGTGACCGAGGAAGGCGAGCTCTACGCGCAAGCGCGCAAAGCGCACGAGGCGGGCTGGCAAGTCGCTGTCCACGCCAATGGGGATGTCGGGATCGACATCACGCTGCGCGTGCTCGAGCGCGTCCAGCGCGAGCTGCCCCGCGAGGACCCGCGTTTCCGTCTCGAGCACTGCACTATCGTCAACGACGACCTCATCGCGCGCATCCGCTCGCTCGGCGCCATCCCGAATCCATTCTCGACTTACGTCTACTATCACGGGGAGAAGATGATCTACTACGGCGCCGAGCGGCTGGAGCACATGTTCGCGGTGCGGAGCTTCCTCGATGCGGGGATCAAAGTGACGCAGACTTCGGATTACCCGCCCGGGCCTTTCGAGCCGATGATGGCGCTCCAATCGAGCGTTACGCGCACGGACATGAACGAAACCGTGTGGGGCCCGAGTCAAAAAGTGAGCGTTTTGGAAGCGATCCGCGTGGGCACGCTGCACGGCGCGCACGCCTCGTTCGAGGAAAACGACAAAGGCTCGATCGAAGCGGGAAAGCTCGCCGACCTCGTCGTGCTCGGCCAAGATCCGACCGAAGTCGACCCGTCGACGCTCATCGATATACCGGTCGAGCGCACGATGGTGGGCGGGCGGTGGGTGCACGAAGCCTGAAATACTGACGGCTGGTTTGCCCTTGTCGTGGGCCCCGTTTTCTCCTAGGATTGGTCTGCACTGGAGACCCGCACGGCTCGAAATTCACCGCTGCCGCGCAAACCCGACGACAGGAGAATCTAATATGAGGACCCATCTCGCCCCGATCGCGGGGAGATACGGATTTTACTTGACCGCCCTTACCTGCATCTTCCTTCTTTGCCTCAGCTTCGCATGCGCCGGTGGTGGCGAAGAAGCCGAAGAAGCAGACCACGAGGAAATGGAACACGCCGCAGCGGAAGAGCCCGCCGCAATGACGGAGAGCTCGGACGCACCGCGTGTCTGGTTTATCACCCCGGAAGACGGGGCGACCGCTACTTCCCCGGTCGCGTTCGAGTTCGGCTCCGAGAACATCACGATCGAGCCGAAAGGTGACATTCACGCCGGAGCGGGCCACCATCACCTCGGCCTCAACACCGAATGTCTCCCAGCAGGAGAGGCTATTCCAGAAGCCGACCCCTGGGTGCATTTCGGCGACGGCTCCGCGATAATCGAAATGCAGCTCGAGCCCGGCGAGCATACGCTCACGATTCAGATCGGCGATGGCGAGCACGTGACGCTCGACGAGCCCGGCCTCTGCACCTCCATCACGATTACCGTTTCTGAGTAGGTCTAGGTCTCGAGACGTCGGCGTCCGCTAGGGGCGCCGGCGTTTTTTCTCATCGTCAATGACACTCAGCTCGCCAAGTGCTACTTGGTCCAGACCGAGTCCACGAGTGCGCGAAGCCTCGCGAAATGGGCGCCAGGCCAGTAGATCGACGCGCACGTCTCGCACCGAAGGAAGCGGTCGTACTCCCTGCGCGTATGTTTGGGAAGTTGGGGTTCGACTTCCGCCTTATCGACCTCTCGAACCGTACCGCTGCACTTCAAGCAGCGCGTAAACGGCGCGATGCGGCTCCGGAGGTCGAACGCCTCGACGACCTCGAGAAGCTGGCCGTCAGGATCCATCGAGCGAACTGCGTGCGCGTGCGTGACGGCATTCCTCTTGAGAAGCCCGCGATCGCGCGTGAGCACGATTCGCCGCTCATCGCGCGCACGGAGGGCGATAGCGGCGTCATCCAAATCACGCTCATAGACGGTATCGAAACCCAGCAGCCTCAGGTAGCGCGCGAGCTTTCCCAAATGCACGTCCGCAATGAACTTCGGATCGCGGAGCGGCTCGGGGCGAAGCCGGGTGACGCTCGAAACGTCCAGCCGTTCGAATACCGGGTAGACGGCAACGCGCTCGCCTCCGGTGAGGCGGTGCTCGAAACCGACGGACTCCCCGTTCACGATGATGACGTCGATCTCGGTATGCGGCACGCCGAGCGATTCCACGAAGTCCTTGACCGAACGAGGCCCGCGCAAGGGGTGACGGAAGCTTCGTTTCCGCCGATGTCGCGGGAGAAAATCATTGAGCTCCTCGTAAAACCGAAGCTCGATCTCTTCGTCTGGAAGCACGCGCCCCTCCCAAGGTAGTAGCATACACAGAAGCCACCATGACGGAGCTCTTGAGGTTTTTCGAGAACATGCCCACGTGGCAGAAAGCGGGCTGGATCCTCGTCTGTTTATCCGCCAGTTGGGCTCTCGAGGACGCGAAGCCGCTGGTCCGGCTCGGGTATGACAAGTGGCGTCACGCCCGCACCAACTTCGTGCTCTTGTTCACCACGCTGGCCATCAATACAGCCTTTACCGTCGCGAGCGTCGGCGTGTTCGCGTGGATCTCGGCGAACCAGGTGGGCCTGCTCTATTTGCTAGAGCTTCCGGTGCGGCTCGTCGTCGCCTTCCTGCTACTGGATCTCGTAGGGCAATATCTGGTGCATTTCTTGCTCCACAAAGTCGGCTGGATGTGGAAGTTCCACATGGTGCATCACAGCGATGTGAACGTCGACGCGACAACAGGAACGCGGCACCATCCCGGAGACTACGTGATGCGCGAGGCTTTCGCGCTCGTCGCGATCGTCGTTGTGGGTGTGCCTTTTGCTTTTTATATGCTGTATCGGCTCGCGACGGTCTTCTTCACTTACACGACTCACGCGAACATAGCGGTTCCGGACTGGCTCGACCGGCCGCTGAGCTTCGTGTTCGTGACGCCGAACCTCCACAAGTTCCATCACCATTTCGAGCTTCCCTGGACCGACACGAATTACGGCAACATCTTCTCGATCTGGGATCGTCTATTCGGCACCTTCATCTACGCCGACGTAACGAAAGTGCGATACGGCCTGAACGTCCTCCCGGACAAAGAGCACGAGAACCTTCTCTATCAGCTGAAGGTCCCGTTCGACGCGACGATCAAGCGACAGTCGGAGCTCGTGGAAGTTTCAAGGACGTGAACGTTTAGGACCCGTCGAAACTCGCGTCCTTGGTCCAGGCTGTCTGGACGGAGTAGCTATGCCGAATTCGGATCGCACTGTCATCGCCTTGTGGCTGGGGCACGAGTCCCCGTACACGACCAACGTGTACCTCGAGGCCGATCTCTCAATCAATGAACAGGCCCTCGCCCGGGCTGTTCCACGAGCGGACGAAACCCGGGCGCTTCCAAAGTGAAGCCGAAGCCGATTCGTGGACCAGAGCTCCTCGGCTGTCGTCTTGCCGCCTTCGCGAGTCAGCCGAATGACGCGGCTTCCGCCGTTATAGGCGGACGAGGAAAACAACAAATTTCCCTCACCCCAAACGGGCGTGCTGATGTTCAGGCCGTAATTCGTGGCGTGCGGATAGCTCCATAAAAGCGCGCCGTCATCCGGGTCGAGGCCGACGACGTCGTCCGGCGTGAAAACGACGAGCTGCTCTTCGCCGTCGACATCGATCAATAGGGGTGACGCAGGCGCGAGGCGGAAATCTTGATTCTTCCAAGCGACAGCGCCGCTTTCGAGATCGAAGGCCACCACCGCCTGGCCACGGCCACCGACGGGAAGAATGACGTTACCGCCATAGGCGAGAGGGCTCGGGGCAAAACCGCTATAGCCCGACATGTCGAACATATCGTCGAGATCGTGAGCCCAGAGGATCTCGCCGGAGCTCGCGTCGAAAGCGTGAAACTTTCCCGTGACGCCAACCGCGTAGAGCACGCCCGACCGTAAGAGCGGCGTCGAGTACGGTCCCGCCCCGCCCTGTCGGAGCCAGGTGCCATAGTTCATGTCCTCTTTGAGCGAAGCGTTGTAGCGATGCTCCCAACGCGTTTTGCCCGTCGCCGCGTCGAGGGAGACGACGACTTCCGTCTCGTCGTCACGGTACATGGTGAAGAGCCGATCGCTGCTCGCAACGATGCTCGAATAGCCCTCTCCGAGCACCCGGCTCCACAGCCTTTCCGGGCCGTCCGGCCCCCACGACACGTTGAGTCCGGTCGACGATGCGTGAAAATTACGATTGGGTCCGCCCCACTGGTTCCAATCGTCGGCTTCGGCCGCGGTTAGCCCGGCAAAAAGAGCTATGGCACAAATCATTTTAATCAGGTCACCTCGGGTTGCGGAACACGATGTCTTGAGAGCCTTCCCAGAGCACGAGCTTTCCAAACGTCTCCAGCTCATCGAGGCCTTCGACGACCGTGAGAAAATGATTGCCGGCGAGCCGCCCCATCTTGCTCGCGAACAAAGAGCTCCCGTAAGCGAACAAAATCTCCGTTTCGCTGAAGCCGCCGGGGTAAAGCAAGATATCCCCGCGCGAGGGATGGCTCGTGTGGTTCTCGAATGGCAACTTCGTATCGAGCTCGCCTAGAGGAATCCAGACGGCTTCACCGCTCCAGCGAGAGTGAATGACTTTGTTCTCGAACGGAAGAAGCTCTCGAAATCGGGCGCAGGTCTTCGGAGCCCGTTCTTCCTCGAAACGGGCCTTGAAAAGATGGGGGCCGGCTTGGATGTTCAGTAGTGTCACGATTCACACCCTAAGGGATCGCAGCGGCAGCGCGGTCTCGGAACCCGTCGATGCCTCTTCGATGCCCCTGATATTCCGACCTACCCGTCGCGATCTCAGGCCGAGACGATTCCCGAAAGCTCCCGCATCCATCGACAAGCTCGTGTGAAGATGTGTGTCTCCCCAGAAAGGGCGGCTCGGAAACCCACGCCCGGCATAAGGCGAGTAAGCGCCCCCCGGGTAGCGGTCGGACAGCGCATCGGCGCCGTCCGGCGGGGGCGGGACCTGCGCCCAGGCAGCGGGTAAAGCGGAGAATAGAAACAAGAACATGGAAACCCAAAAAGCACTACGTCGCATTTACTATTCCTCCATGTGGATTGTTAGCGGTAGTTCACCATTCTGAAATCGAGAAAACGTCGGCGGCCCGAGCACGTTCTCGACGACAGGACGGGCGACGTCGAGCCCCCGTTGCGCGTTGGTGAGCACGACGACCGCCGTTCGCCGCGCGCGCGAGCCTGCCGCGAGCGCTTTGAAGGATCCATCGTCGCCCCACTGCCAGAACACGGTCCCGTCTTCTGTCGTTTCGACGCCCCAGCCGAGCACCCATCCCAACTCGTCGTCGATCGTGCTGTGAGGCGTGAGCATGCGCTCTGTGGCCTCTTTCCCCAGGAGCCCATCGGTCACCACGGCTCGAAGAAAGAGCGCGTAGTCCGCCGCCGTCGTTTGGAGCGTGCCCGCGGCGATAGCCTCGCGCGGACGCCACTTCTCTCCCGCCACGCCGTCTCCATCATGGGGCGATGCGTACACGGTTTCGAACCGCTCTTCCCACACGAACGAGCTGTCCACCATCTCCAGAGGCGTAAGCACGGCGCGTCGTAAATAAACATCGACGGTCTCGCCCGTTACTTCTTCGAGGACATGCTGAAGATAGCCGTAGCCTTCACCCGAATATTGGAAGCGACTCCCCGGATCGAACTCGATCTCGAGCAGCTCTGGATCATCCGTCCACTTCTTGGGGCGCCAATTTGGAACCCGGTCGTGTGCGAGAGCGCGATGCGTGCGGTGATGCGCACGATACGCGGGTCGTCCAGGTAGGGGACGTAGGGAGTTTCGAGATAGTCGGAGAGCGGCCGGTCGAGCTCGAGCTTGCCTTCACGCACCAGCAAATGCGTCCCGTAAGCGACGACAGGTTTACTGAGAGACGCGGCCTGGAAACCGTTCGGTCGCCGACCGGCGCTTTCTCGCCAGCCCGAAGCGATCCGAAACCACGAACGAGCGCGATCTCGCCATCCCGAATTACGGCGACCGCCAGGCCGGGGACGTTGTATTCCTCCAAGAGTGGCGGGACGAGCTCCGCTATCGACGCCGCATCCTGCGCGGTGGCAGTGCGGAGGACGAAAAAAGCTGTTAGTACGGCGAAGATCGTGCGCAACATCGCCATAGCATGACACAATTCGGCGTACTATGAACCGGCGCGAAGCACTCCACCACATAGGCGCGGCCGCCGCCGGATGGATGGCTCGCGCCTCACCCGTGCAAACCTCGACGGAGACCGTCATCCGCGGCGGGCGCGTGGTCAACGCCGATTCTAGCCAGATGGCCGACTTGCGCCTATCGGGCGAGCTCATCGCGGAGATCGGGCCCACGCTGGACGTCCCCGCCGGCGCGCGCGTCCTCGACGCTACCGACAAGCTCGTGATCCCCGGCGGCATCGACCCGCACACGCATCTTCAAGGTTCCTTCGTCGACGACCTCACCACCGGTACCTCGGCGGCGGTGGCAGGCGGCATCACGACGGTGGGCACTTTTGCCTATCCCCAAAACGGCGAGAACGCGGTCGATGCAATGAAGCGCTGGCTCGGCGAAGTCGAGAAGAGCGCGATCGGAGATGTCTTCTTTCACGCTTCGACATGGCCACCGAGCCCGGATTTCGCAGCGCTCATGCCAGAGCTTGCGGCCTTGGGTCAGCCGAGCCACAAGGTCTTCATGACGCGGTCCGAATTCAGCGAGCACCGCGCGGCGTTCGTAACACTCCTCGAAGCCGCTCGGGATGCCGGGGTCGTCACTCTGATGCACTGCGAAGACGGCGTTTTGCTGCGCGCGACGCTCGAACGCCTTCGCGCTGAAGGCAGGACGTCGTTGCGTCACTACGCGGCGAGCCGTCCGGAGATCGCAGAAGTAGCGGCCACCGCCGAAGCCGTGGCGCTATGCGAGTACACAGGCGCTCCCATGCACTTGGTGCATCTCTCATCGAAGCGCTCCCTCGAAACCGCCCGCCGCAAGGCGGGCTTGCGCCTCACGATCGAGACCCGGCCTCTCTACCTCTACTTCACGGAAGAGCGGCTCAGAGGAGAGGACGGTCCGCTCTATATTGGCCAGCCGCCCCTTCGCTCGGCGACCGACGTCGACGCGATGTGGCGAGGTCTCGTGGACGGGCGGATCGATTTCCTCGCTACCGATCACGCGCCGTGGACCCGGACGCAGAAGATGGATCCCGAGCTCGATATCGGTCGTCTCCGGCCTGGTGTGAGCGACCTTCGCTTCATGCTCCCCGTTCTTTTTTCCGAAGGTGTCCGCAAGGGGCGTCTTACCGAGGAACGCTTCGTAGAAGTCACGTCGACGGCGGCCGCGAGAACCTTCGGTCTCTACCCCGAGCGAGGCGTGCTGCGCGAAGGCTCGCTCGCCGATATCGCGATCCTCGACCCGAACCTCGAGCGCATCGCAAGTGCAGCGGACGACCCTTCCCGCTCGGACTACACGCCTTTCGAAGGTTGGGCCGTCAAGGGTTGGCCGGTCACGACGATCCGCCGCGGCGCGATCGTTTACGAAGAGGGGCGCGTCGTGGGCGAGCCCGGGAGTGGAAAGCCCGCGTTCCGACGGCCCCGGAATCCGACGCTTCAGCCGTGAAGTTGGCACGGTCGGGGGCGATTCTGATAAAACTGCGTTTCTCGAATCAAGCATGAAAGCGAGACGAAACTCATGACGAACGAGCTGACACGACGCGACATCCTTCGAAGAAGCGTGGCCGGGCTAGGCGCTCTTGCCCTACCGGAATGGGCTTTCCCCGCTCTCCTACAAGGAGAGACGCTCGTCCCGTTCACCGATTACCCGGATGGGTGGAAGACCGATCGTGGCCCGACGCGACGCTTCTACGATATTCGCAAGATCGACGGCCCCTACACTCCCGCCAACGAGTTCTTCACGACCCAGCATCATGGGCATCCCGACGTCGATGGCTCGACGTTCCACCTCAAAGTGACCGGGATGGTGGACCACCCGACGGATTTCTCGATCGACGAGCTCAAGGCGATCGGTGAGACCGAGCTCGTCGCCGGATTCGAATGCTCCGGCAACAGCGCCCGCGCCATGCAGTCTCTCGCCTCGAACGCGCGCTGGAAAGGGGTCCGGCTTCGCGACATTTTGAACAAAGTCGGCGTCCAAGACGGCGCACACGAGGTGGTTTTCTTCGGCGCCGACAAGGGCACGGAGGAAGTGGAGTTCCGCGGCCGCAAATACGAAGTCGAACAGCACTTTGGCCGCAGCATCACCCTTGACAGAGCGAAGACGCCGGAGCCCTTCATCGCCATCGAAATGAACGGCGCGCCGCTGAGCGTCCATCAGGGCTTTCCACTGCGCCTCATCATGCCCGGCTGGTACGGCGTCCCCAACGTGAAGTGGCTCGCCAATATCCATCTGCAGCACGATCCCTATCTCGGTAAATACCAGGCACGCTGGTACCGCACGTTGCGCGGTGAGATGATCGGCGGCGAAATGAAATGGAAGGAGTCCGCCATCACCCACATGCGGCTGAAGTCGGTCATTGCCCGCGTGAGCCGCCAGGGCGACACGTACAAAGCGCTCGGTTTCGTCCTGAACGACGGGACGCCGCTCGAGTCCGTCGAGGTTCGCGTCGATGACGGCCCGTGGCAAAAAGCGACGATGGAGCCCTCGGAGGGCAAATATGCGTGGAAGCTGTTCACTCATACGTGGACGGGCGCGAGCGCAGGAGAGCACACGTTGGTCTCGAGGGCAACAGATGTCAACGGACGCGTCCAGCCTGTTCGCGAAGACCTCGCGAACAAGAAGACGTTCTTGGAAGACAATTCCCAGCATCCGCGCACGATCATGATTTCCTGATCGACGCGCCGCGCCGCCTGTGTCGAATAAGAACAAGGCGCCCTGGATTTTTGCGGGCGTCATCGTCGGGACGGTAGGGCTATACCTGGTGCCCTATGGGCGCTACGTCGCCTATCCGCTCTTGCTGCTCTCGACCTATGCTCACGAAATGGGCCATGGGCTGACCGCCCTCGTGATGGGGGGGACGTTCGAATCGCTCGTCATGTCCGCGGACGGCTCGGGCGTCGCTTATCTGCGCATCCCCGATAGCCGGCTCGCGCGCGCGGCCACGTCCGCGGGTGGGTTGGTGGGACCCGCGTTTCTCGCGGCGGTGTTTTTCTGGCTCGCCAAGCGACCTAGAACCGCTCATGCCGGCCTCATGACCTTTGGGCTCGCAAGCCTCGCGGCGCTCGTCCTGGTCGTACGGAGCCCTGTCGGCTGGCTTCTCGTCGGCGCGCTCGGCGCGGGCTCGGTGCTCTTAGCGGTGAAGTCGAGCGCTCGAGTGGCGCAGGTCGTCCTCGCATTCATGGCCGTGCAGCTCAGCCTCAGTGTCTTTTCGCGCGGCGACTATCTCTTCACCGAATCGACGGGGGTCGGCCCGTCCGACGTCGCCCAGATGGCAGATGCGCTCCTGCTCCCCTATTGGTTCTGGGGCATCGTCTGCGGGGCGATCTCGGTGGCTGTATTGATGATGGGCATGCGCAGCTTCTTGCGAGCTACGCCGAGCGGCTGATGGACTCGGCGGGCGGCACGTCCTAATATGGAGCTCGGGAGAGAATCTATGAAACTTTGCTATTCGAAGCCTCTGCACAGCCGTATTGTTCATCGCGGCGGCCTCCGTGACGCTCGCCCACATGGGGGTGACGAAAACAGAGCCCGAGGACGGGGCGATCCTAGACAAAGCGCCGGAGGCGGTGCAGGTGTGGTACACGCAGGAGCCCGACGCGGCGGTGAGCAAGGTGTCGATGAGCGGCCCCAACGGAGAGGTCGCTCTGTTCGTTCATCCTGGAAAAGACAAGTCGCTCATGGGCATGGTGCAGGACAAAGACCTCGCCGACGGCGAATACGTGGTGAAGTGGCAGACGTCCGGCGACGACGGACACATCCAAAAGGGCGAGTACAAGTTCACGTTGAAAAGCTCCCATTAGAAAATGGAGCACGCCTCGTATAGCTTCGAGGCGTTCGCGCGCGCGCTCGTTTACATCCCGGCGATCCTGTTTCTCGGCTCCATCAGCTACCGCTGGACGTACCTCGAGTCCGAACAAGAAGCGAAGTGGCTTCGCCGCTTGGCCTTATGGGCTGCAAGCGTGATCGTTCTGGCGATCGGGCTCCGCTCGCTCGCGCATGACTACGCTGCCTTCGGCGAAGACGCGTGGTCTTGGGAAAGCCTCCGTTTGATCGTCATCGAAAGCCGATGGGGTCAGAGATGGCGCTGGCAGTTCGTCGCGGCCGTCGCTTCCGTCATGAGCTTGGCGCTGGTCTATGTGGCGCCCAAGCTCGGTTGGGTGCTCACGAGCCTTTCGGGGTTGGGCCTCTGCTTTAGCTTGCCGCTCACGGGCCATGCGATGGTGCTCGGCACGACAACCATCATCCTCCAGGCGGCACATGTCGCGGGCGCCGGTATTTGGATGGGGACGCTCAGCGTCTTGTTCTTGGCGTTTCGCCGCGACCCGACTCCAGAACGGTTCCGAAAACTCGCGCCCATCGCGACGACCGGCGCGCTGCTGGTAGGCGTGAGCGGTACGGTAACAGCCTGGCACGCTCTGCCAGATTTAGCGTCGCTTTGGCAAAGCGCGTGGGGGCGCTTGTTGGCGGCGAAGCTCGCGCTCGTCGTGGGCATTGGCGGATGTGGCTTTTTCAACTGGCGGCACTTCCGCGCTCCGGAACCAAAAGGAAGCTACGCGGACGGGCGCATCGAAGACACGGGCCCGCTGACCAAAAAGCGCATGGAAACCGTCGACGAGGAGTTTCTGGAGGCGGCACTCGGCTTCATCGATCAGACGCATGCGCGGAACGAGCCGTTCTTCCTGTGGTTCAACTCGACACGGATGCACATCTGGACGTATCTCAAACCCGAATCTGACGGCGTGACCGGCCAAGGCATCTATGCCGACGGCATGGTGGAACATGACGGCCACGTGGGGCAGCTCCTCGACAAGCTCGACGAGCTCGGGATTACCGACAACACGATCGTTATGTACTCGACGGATAACGGCGCCGAGATAATGAGCTGGCCCGATGGTGGGATGATCCCATTCCGCGGCGAGAAGAACACCACCTGGGAAGGTGGGTTCCGCGTCCCCATGATGGTGCGCTGGCCTGGCAAGATCGAAGCGGGCGCCATCTCGAACGAGATCATCTCGATGACAGACTGGCTGCCGACGCTCGCAACGGTCGGGGGCGAGCCGGACATCAAGGAAAAACTTCTCCGCGGACATACGCTCGGCGACAAGAACTTCAAGGTTCATCTCGACGGCTACAACTTTCTCCCCTACATGACGGGGGAGGAGGCTTCGGGCCCCAGGGACGAGTTCTTCTATTTCACCGATGACGGGTCACTCTCCGCCCTTCGTTATCGTGATTGGAAGGTGCTTTTCACTATTCAAGAGGCGCACGGTTTCGAAGTCTGGGTGCGGCCGTTTACGACCTTGCGCGTGCCGCGCCTTTTCAACCTACGTCGCGACCCGTTCGAGCGCGCCGATCATGATTCGGATTTCTACACGAAGTTCTTCATCGATCACATGTTCGTGATGGTCCCGGCCCAAGCTGTCGTCGCGGAGTTTCTCCAGACGTTCCAAGAGTTTCCGCCACGGCAGAAGCCGGCGAGTTTCACGATCGATCAGGTGCTCGAGAAGCTAGCGCCGCCATCGAACTGAGTCACCTGAGTGGTCCACCGACGGGCTCGCCCGCGGTGGACCACTTCTTCAATACGCTCGAGCGCGCTCAACCCCCGTAGGTAACGCGCCAGATCTTTTTGCCGCCATCGTCAGTTACGAGCAGCGAGCCATCGGGAAGCTGCAAAAGGCCAACAGGCCTTCCCCAAACTTCACGTTTGGTCGGATCGAGCATCCAGCCGCCAAGGAAATCTTCAGGACCCGAGACGGGCTTGCGATCGGCGAACGGAATGAAGACCACTTCATAGCCGATGCGCTCGGCGCGATTCCACGAGCCGTGGAAGGCGAGAAACATCCCGCCGCGATACTTCTCCGGGAACTGCTCACCCGTATAGAAGAGGATGTCGAGCACCGCCACGTGAGCGCCGAGCAGCACGTCCGGGTAAAGCGTGCTCGCGACCTGGGCGGGATCGATGTCCTCATGCCGCGGCTCGCGGTGCGGTCCGATATAGGCATTCGGCCATCCATAGAAGCCGCCTTCCTGGATCTTCACGACGTAGTCTGGAACGAGATCATCACCGAGGGCGTCGCGCTCCTGAACCGCCGCCCAGAGATCGTCCGTTCCGGGGTACCAGCGAAGGCCGATGGTGTTGCGAAGCCCGGTAGCCACCGTTTCGTGGCCACTGCCGTCGGGGTTGTAGCGGTGGAGCGCGGCTCGGATCGGGTCTTCGTTCTGATCGATATTCGAGCCTGACCCGACGGTAAGATAGAGCTTCGACTGGTCCTCGTTGAAGAGCAATGTGCGCGTCCAGTGGCCACGGCCGTGCCCTTCGAGCGAGACGATCTCCTCCCCGCAACCCGAAACCTTCATCGATGCCGAGTCGTACCGATAGCGCTTCACCGATTCCGGCTCCCCGATGTAGAGCCACCCGTCGCGGAGCGCGATCCCGTAAGGCCGGGACAGGCCGTCGAGGATCCGAGTCTTCGACCCATCCTTCAACACATAGACCGCGCCGTTCTCTTCGCGGCGGGAACCGCTGTCGGTCAACAAAATCTCACCCGAGTCCCCATGCATCATGAATCGGGGAGTGGTAAACCCGCTCATGTACTCCTCGACCGTAAACCCCGCCGGCAGGCGCAGCTCGGCACCTTCCGGCCGCGAGACGACCTCCGAGCGATTGCGCACGGATTCTGTATGGAACGGCGCAGGAAGGTCTTTCCAGTTGACGGGACGATCGTCCGCGGGCGTTTGCGCGTAAGCGCTCGTACCGAGAGCAAGCAGGGCGAGGGCCGCTACGAAAATATTTTTGATCATATCCGCTGCATTATCTCCGGACGCGGAGGCGGGAACAAATGGACGCAGGCCGCAAGCTCGGGAGAACGCTTGCTAGACAGGCGTGAAATTTTCTATTATTTACCCCCCCAACCGTTTCAATCCCATCATGGGAGGAACGTGGCATGTTCTCGAGATTTCTTAGGCGCATTCATTCCAGGCGAGGGCTCCTCGTTGTCCTCGCCATCTCGATCTCGAGCTCGGCTCACTCCACCGATGACAAGACAGCGCGCCACTTAAAACGCGGGGAAGAATATCTGGCGGAGGGCAAGCGACAAGCAGCGATCATCGAGTTTCTGAAAGTCATACAGTTCGATGAAGACGATCCCATCGCCACCCAGCGCCTCGCCGTCACGCTCTACGACACCGGTCAGCTCGGGCCCGCCTTCCACTACCTTCAGCGCGCCGCGGCGCTCGATCCCGATGACACCGACATACGTGTAAAGCTTGCCACGCTTTATCTCTACTCGGGTCAGACCAAAGAGGCCCGGGAGGAAGCGGGCGCCGTCCTCGAAAAAAGACGCGGCGACCTGGATGCTCTCACGATCTTCGCCGACACGGCGGCCACGCCCGGCGAGATCGACCGGGCCATGCTGCGACTCGACAGGGCCCGGGACGAGCACGAAGGGCGGGCCCGGTACCATCTCGCGCGCGGGGTGCTCCATATTCGAAAACAGGAGAGCGCCGAGGCCGCGTTCCAGGAAGCCGCGAGACGGGAGCCGGACTCACCGGATGCACACCTCGCGCTCGGCACGTTCTACCTAATGACACGTGAGCTCGAGAGAGCGGAATCGGAGTTCGATCAGGTTGCCGAAGTGGCGCCTACTCGCTCCACAGCCCAGATCCGCGTCGTGGATTTCTATCGCCTTCTCGGAAAAACGGAGGAGGCTGACAACAAGCTCGACCGCCTCGTCGAAGAGGCGCCCGATTTCCTCACCGCCTGGCAGCGCATCGCTGCCTACAGCTTCGCGGACAAGGACTTCGACCGGTGCGAAAAGGCGCTGAACCATCTACTGAGGAAGAACCCAAAGAACCCAGAAGCACTTCAGATCATGGCGAACGTACACCGCCTGCGCGGAGAACAGACGGAAGCTACCGCGCGGTTCCGTGAAGCGATCGCCGCCGTTAAAGACATCATCCAGAGGCGGCCGGGAATGACATCGGCTCGATTGCGGCTCGTCCAGATGCACATTCGCCTCGGCGAGACCGAGCAAGCGAGAACGGCGCTCCAAAAGATTCGAGAGCTCGTTCCCAATTCCTCGGCCGCAGTCATCCTTCTGGCGGAGCTCGATGTCCGCTCGGGCCACTACACCGACGCGATCGCGGCTCTTCAGGACTTGACTCGCGAGCAGCCCTCGTCGGCCGTCTTCGATTTGCTGGGCCAGGCCTACGGCGGCGAACAGAGACACGAAGAGGCTACCGCAGCGTTTCGCACTTTCGCCGAGGCGGCCCCGGACAACCCCAGGGCGCATTTCCTACTCGGCCGCAGTCTCCTAGCCGAAGGCAAAGAAGCCAGAATGCCCCTTCAGGAATCGCTGCGGCTCGATCCCGCATATGTCGAGCCTCTGTACCCCCTGACGAGCCTCGATGTCCAGAGGGGGCTTTTCGGTCGCGCCGTAGACAGGGTGCAGCGTCAAATAAAAGGAATCGATCCCAAAGGAGGTCATTACTTCTTGTTGGGACAACTGTACATCGCCTCCAAACAGCCGGACGAGGCGGAGACGGCGCTCTTCAAGGCGGTGGAGCTTCAGCCCGATTTGAACGCCGCCTACGCCCAACTCACCAACATGTTGGTCGCCAGCAACCGAGCGGACGAAGCTCTCGTATCGCTTCAGCGCCGCCTAGAGCACGACCCAGAAAACGTCACCATTATGATGCTCAAAGCGATGGTGCAGCACCGGTCAAACGAGGTCGGTACGGCTCAGGAGACCTATGAAAAAATTCTAGGCGTCAATCCACGCTTTGCGCCTGCGGCAAACAACCTCGCCTACATCTATCAGGAGCAGGAGGGGATGCTCGAAAGGGCATTCGAGCTCGCGGAAATCGCCCGAGCCGAAGCCCCCGACAACCCGGACATCGCCGATACGCTCGGCTGGATACTCTACAAAAGTGGTAACTATGAAAGGGCCGCGGGACTCATCAAGGAGGCCGCGGTAGCGCGCCCCGACATCGCCGACATCCTTTATCACCTGGGCTTCGCACTCTACCGCCAGCAAGAGATTCAAGAGTGCGCTGAAGCCTTCAACAAAGCGATAGAGCTGGACCCCGATTCTCCACTCGCTGAAGAGGCGGGCGCGATTCTTCTCGAGCTCAAATAGGCGTTAGATCCTAGCGGTTCCTCCCATCTTTGTAACCTAATGCGTGCACATGTGCACTGGAGCTCCGTCACAAACCTATCGCCCTCTCGCTGAGGTAGTCCCGAACGGCCTCGACCAATCGACGGACGTCGTCCGGGTCGATGTGGCCGATGGTGCCGATGCGAAAACAGTCCGCGTCGGTGAGCTTTCCGGGGTAGATGACGAGGTCGCGGTCGCTGAGCCACCGGTAGAAGTCCTCGAAGTCGAATCGGGAATCCCGTGGATAGCGAAACGAAGTGATGATGTAGCTCCGCAGCTCGGGCTCGAGATAGGCGACAAAGCCCATCTCCTCCATTCCCGCGAGGAGCGCTTCGTGATTCGCCCGGTAGCGCACGGCGCGACCATCCACACCGCCTTCTTGATCGAGCTCCACGAGCGCTTGGTGAAAAGCGAGAAGCGCGTGGGTCGGTGGCGTGAAACGAAACTGACCGTTTCTCTCGAGCCCACGCCACTGGGAATAGAGGTCGAGGCTCAGGCTCCGTGCCCAAGATTTCGTCTCGAGAAGGCGCTCGCGCTTGGCGATGACGAAGGCGAAGCCGGGCACGCCCTCGATGCACTTGTTCGCCGACGACACCAGAAAGTCGATGCCGGCCGCCTCGAAATCGATCGGGATGGCGCCAAAGCTCGACATCGCATCCACGATCGAGCGCCGTCCGTGTTTCTTGACGACGGCGCCGATGGGCTCGACCGGATTCAAGATGCCCGACGTCGTCTCGCAATGAACCGAGGCCACATGGGTGATCGTGGCGTCTTCCGCCAGTCGCGCGTCGACCTCCGCGGGGTCGGGCGTGCGCGGCTCCGGGAATCTCATGATTTCATGCTCGACTCCGAGGACCGCCGCGATCCGGACCATCCGCTCTCCGTAGGCGCCGTTCACGAGAACGAGTAGCCGTCCGTCGCGCGGCAGCACCGAGCCGACGACCGATTCGAGCGCGAAAGTGCCGCTTCCCTGCATGAGGACCGCTGTGTAGGTATCGGGTTTCACGCCCGCAAGACGGAGGAGACGACGACGGATGTCGCGCACAGTCTCGATGAATGCCGCGTCGCGAGAGCCGACATCGCGAAGCATGGCTCCTTTGACGGTGGGACTCGTCGAGAGCGGTCCGGGAGTAAAAAGTTTTTTGTCAATCATGACGAGCCTTCCTCAATCCCTGGCGTTCGGTATCCCCACTGAGTTGCGAGGAGACCCGCGCCGGCGAGAGCAAACGCAACGAAAACCATGAATACGTAATCCCAGCCGTACTGGCCCGCGACAACGGCGACGATGAGCGGCGAGAGCAGCTGGCCGACCGAGCCGACTCCGTTCACGATCCCAGCGGCGGTGGCGGTGCCGCCGCCCACGTCCTGAGCAGCGGCTCCCGACATGAGCGTATCCGGGCCGTAGGTGAAGATGCCCACCAACGAGATCCAGACCGCGAGGCCGACCCGGCCGTAGCTCGAGAAGATCGGGTGGAGAAACAGCACGAGCGCCAAAGCCAGAAGCATCAGCGTTCCCACGGGAAAGCGGCGGGAGCCCGCGAGCTTGTCCGAAACGTAGCCCGCGAAAATGGCGCCGGAGAAGCCGACGAGCTCATAGAGCGCGGAGGTGAAGCCCGCTTCGACCAGCGGATAGTGAAGGGCTTCGGTAGAGCGGCAGCCAGAAAAGGAACGCGTAGCGCGTCGACTTCAAGAAGAAATACATGGCCGAGATAGCCCAGAGCGCGGGATCGGCAAGCAGAACTGACGTCGTCGTGCCCGCAACTTGGCTCCCGCTGGTCTCAGCCTCCAGAGCGTCGAGACCGACATCGGCGGGTCGATTCCGCACGAGGAACATGAACAAAGCGGCGAGCGCACCGAGCACGAGAGCGGGGAAAAAGAAACCCCGACGCCACCCTACGCCTGGTAGAAGCGTCTCGCTGGTGACCAAGAACGTCGCGAAGATGGTGGCGAAGGAACCGCCGAGAACGAAGCTCGTGCCCCACCACCCCATGACGACGCCCCGCTCTCGAGGGCGAAACCAGCTCGCCATCGTCTTGACGAGCCCCGACCAGCCGGTGGATTGCCCGAGACCGTTGAGCGGAGCAAGCAACGTGAAAGCCATCAGCGAGCCGGCGAACCCCATCGCGATATTGGACGCGGCCGACACGATCATGCCAATCCCGACAACGAGCCGGGCGCCGAATCGATCCGACAGAAGTGCGTTGACGAACTGTCCGCCCGCGTAGAAGAGGCGGAAGACGAAGATGATGGTCGCGAAATCGAGCCTCGTGTAGCCGAGATCCTCGGTGAGAAGAGGCATCGCGACGGCGAAGTTTTTTCTGCAAAGATAGAAGCCGGCATAGGTCAGCCAAGTCACGGCGAAGACCCGCCGACGCCAGTACCTCTCTGGCGAGGACTTCGATAGGCTCAGGGCTTTTCACCCCGGCCGACGCGCGCCTGGATCTCGTCGAGCACAGGCTCGACATCTCCAATGCCGTCGACAACATAGTGCGCGCAGGCTTGGGCCATGCGATCGTAGGCCCGCTTCAGGCGTCTTTCGCGGATCTCGGGCTCGAGCCCGTCGACGTCCCGCTCCGTCAGACCCATTTCGTTGCCCGTTTTCGCGAGAGCGATGGTCCACATGCCCACGTTCAAGCCCTCCCAGATGCCCGGGAGCCTATCGCCAATTTTTACGATCGACTCCATCGGATAGACGTCGAGATCGCGGCTCGTCAAGCTTTCGATTTCGACGATTCCCCGCCCCCGTAAGCGAGCCCTTCCGCTTCCATCGCCCGGCGGTAGGCAATGGCCAGCGCGTCGAACTTCAAGTGAAGCTCGCTCGCGAGATCGAAAGGCACTTGCTCGGGACGCTGCGACTCCACGATGCGCTTGTCTTGCCCAAAGATCGTATCTTCGAACTCCTGGAGAACGCGGTCGGGCTGCTCGAAGTCGTAGTTCCGGCCGATGATGCAGTAGCCCCGGCACTGATTGGCCCGAATGGGTTGTGATGCGAAGAAGTAGACCATTCCTTTCTCACCACCCCAACCGAGCCGAAGCACGATCGTATAAGGAAGGTGGAGCTCGTAGCGGCTGACGCGCTCCGGCGCCTGATCGCTCTCGTTTCCAAACACAGGGAACTCCTCCGAGTTGGGAGCCTCGGGCCGCGTCACCTTGTAGTGCAAGACGTGTCCCTTCATATCCACCCTGTAATCGTCAACGACGGGTCGCTCGATATCGCCCAGCAAACCAGGATGCACCCAGGGAAAGTGTCCGAAGTCGGTAAAGTTCTCGACTTGCCGCGAAGCATCAGCCTTCCACGTGAAGGGACCGGTATTCACGATTTTCCAGCTGCCGTCTTCCAGCTCGGGAACGTCCGGAAGCGCGTAGGCGGGCTCGCGAAGCGCGACCCAAATGAGACCGTAGCGCTCCTGACACCGATATGCCGGCACCCGCGCCTTTGTGGGAATGGTCGGGTTCTTCGTTTGCGGGATATGGACGCAAGCTCCCGTCCGGTCATAGCGCCAACCATGGTAAGCGCAGACGAGGCCTTCGCTATCGAGCGACCCGAGCGAAAGCGCCGTACCTCGATGAATGCAGACGTCTTTCATCGCCACCGGGCTTTTATCTCCCGCGCGCCACAAAACGATGGGCTCGTCGAGAAGGGTCACCCCCAGCGGCTCGTTGGATGAAAGCGCACCGCTGTAGGCGACCGGATGCCAACACGATTCGACTTTGTTCGGACTCGAGCTCATATCTTCTACGAGTGAATATACTTCACCACGATTGCCGCACGCTTTGCAATCTCTTCGGCCAATCCTAATCGATTTGGAACCGCCATCGATTCTTGCGCACCCTTTTGTCGTCGATGCGAGAGGAGGGCGAGCAACTCGGTGCCTACGCGATCTCAAAGTACGGCAACGCGCCGAACTATGGAGCTCCACGACGCGCGACTAAAATGCTCGAGCCCGTTGACTTTTACCGGTCGCGTATCATCTCCCGGAGCGGAGGAGGACGTGATGAAGATTCAACAGTGGGTGTTCGACCGAGATCGCTGGGTTAGCGCACCTCGCGCGGGGGGAAGCCCCATCCGAAATCACTGTCGTCACGTACAACACTTGGTTCGGCCGCTTCTACTTAGAGGAGCGGATGGAAGCGTTGATCGACGAGCTCGCCGGCTGCGATGCCGACGTCATCGCGCTTCAGGAGGTGACGCGGCCGCTGCTCGACATGCTGGCCCGGGAGCCGTGGGTGCGTGACCGATACTGGCTCTCGGACGTGGGCGGGACGACGTTCACCGACTACGGCGTGGTTTTGTTGTCGCAGCTGCCGGCCGAGCGGATCGAGCTGCACGAGCTGCCCAGCTACATGAACCGAGCCGCGTTGGTCGCTCACCTGCCTGTTGGCGCCATGTGCACGGTGCACCTCGAGAGCAATCGTGGAAACCACGACATGCGTTGCGCACAGCTGCAGACGCTCTTCGAGATCCTCGAGCCGGAGTCCAACGCGATCGTGATGGGCGACTTCAACTTCGCGCCCCCGTGGCCCGAGAACGATCTCATCGACCCGCGCTACATCGACCTCTGGCCGCATCTCCGCCCCGATGATCCGGGCTACACCGAGGACACCGCGATCAACCTGATGCGCAAACAAGTGACGGAAAAGGACAAGCAGGTGCGGTTCGACCGCATATTACTGCGGTCAGCACGCGGCGACCTCGAGCCGAAGCAGATCGACCTGCTCGGCGCCACCGCCATCTCTCTCGACCCGGCGATCTTTCCCTCGGACCATTTCGGCCTGCGAGCCCGTCTGTCCAGCCACGAGAGTTAACCTAACTTGTCCCCGGACCACTTTTATCTGCTGCGGAAGACCGAAGAGGCGTAGGATCCAACCGCCATGCCAAGCTCGAGACACATCGATCGCCTCGCTCTCGCCGACTACGCGCTGCCCGCGTCCATCACAAAACGTCTGTTCAGTCCGGCCCTCGTGGTGTTCCTCGATCACGTGCGTGCCAATGTGCAGCAAATGCTCGAGTACCTGGGTGGCGAGCCCACTCGTTGGCGCCCCATGTCAAGACGACCAAGACCCCGGTGATCTGGCGTGAGTTGGTGAACGCCGGGGTGCGGCACTTCAAATGCGCGACCCCACGCGAGGCCGAATGGCTGGTCAAACTGTTGCTCGAGATGGCGGTCGAGGGTGCCGATGTCCTCGTCGCCTACCCGCTGCTGTCGCCCAACATCGACAAGATCGAACGGCTGGCCAAGGCTCATCCCGGCGTGCGTCTCTCGGTTCTCAGTGAAGCTCCGGCGCACGCCGCCTCGGTGCCGGCCGACCTCGGGAGTGTTCATCGACATCAACCCGCACATGAATCGGACGGGGATCCCGATGGCGGACCGGGCTGGGATCGAAGCCGTGGCGCGCGCGGCCGGGTCTCGTTTTCGCGGCCTGCACTTCTACGATGGTCACGTCCGCGACGACGAAGCCGCTGTGCGGCAGGAGCCTTGCTGGGAGCTCTACCGCGAGCTCCTGTCGATCGAGGCGAGCCTGCGAAAAGCCGGCATCGGCGGCGGCGAACTGATCACCAGCGGCACGCCGGCCTTTCCCTACGCCCTGTCGTTCGACGGGTTCAAAGAGCTCGACAACGCGGTACATCGGATCTCGCCTGGCACGGTCGTGTTCCACGACATGTTCACCGACGACCTGATGGAGGACGTCGAGCTCCGCCGGGCCGCGCTGTTGTTCACACGCGTGATCAGCCACCCCACGGCCGACGTGGCGACCTGCGATGCCGGGTCGAAGTCACTCGCCGCCGAAGCGGGTGACGCGGCAGCCTACGTCCTCGGCCATCCTGGCCTAGTCGCCCAATCGCCGAGCGAAGAGCGCTTGCCTTTGCGTGTGGTCGACGGCGATCTGCCGCCGCGCGGCACAGAGCTTTTGTTGGTTCCGCGGCACGTTTGCCCGACGGTCAACCTCGCCGAGACGTTGCTCTTGGTCGAGCGGGATCAGCAAGCACGCGTCGTCGAGGTGGCGGCTCGGGCCCACGATCTGCTCGCACCCGAAGCGTAGGGTCATCCTTGCTCTCTTCGTCTCGGCTACGCCATCACGCGACAAAGGGCAACCATATTCGTCTCACAACCTCCGAATGCGGCGAGCACCATGTGACCGTTCCCGACCATGCGTCGTTGCGAGTCGGAACATTGTCGGCGATTTTGATAGACGTCGCACAGCACCACGGGTTGACCCGCGAGGAACTCGTTTCTACACTGTTTGGCTAGCGGTCGGGCCTGTCTCCGCCACGAATTAAGCGTTTTCAGATCGGGTGAATTAGCATATGAATGACGAGTAAACACTACACGCACGCACGCCCATACTTCTCGCGGAACAGAATGAAGCCATGAGCTTTGGGAGGCCATAGGAATGAATGCCACACGACGCACATGGATACTTCTGCCAATTGCGAGCGTTGCTTTGCTTTCCGCATGCTCCAAAGACTCAAATGGAATTCCTGAGAACGGCAATGCAGAAAGCGGCCTCGATACGGCGCTCGCCACTATTTCTCGCGAGAACATACAGGCATCATTGAACTACCTTGCGGCAGACGAGCGCGAGGGTCGTTTGACGGGCAGCCGTGGTTATGACGAGTCGGCCCAATATGTAGCCGACCAGTTCGCCACTATTGGTTTGGTGCCTGGAGGAACGGATGGATGGTTGCAGCAAGTGCTACTCATCACACAAATGATCGACATTGAAAACTCGGGCGTCACTCTGCACAAAAGCACCGGTGACGTGGACCTGGAGTGGGAAAAAGGATCTAATAATCTACGCTGACACGTTGCGCCCGGAGAATCGCATTCGTGCCGAGGTGGTTTTTGTAGGCTTTGGTGTTCACGCGCCCGAGATGGGCTATTCGGACTACGACAACGACGACAACGTCAGCGTCAGCGGAAAGATTGTCGCGACGTTTCGAGGCGCGCCTGCCACGTTCCCATCCACGGAGCGCGCTCACTACTCATCGAGCAGGACCAAAGCCGCAGAGTTGGTAGGCCGCGGCGCGATCGGACAGATCACGCTATCGAATCGCCTGGACGAAAGGATATCTCCTTGGGAAGAAGACACGCGAAACATAGGCACGCAGCCCGACATGTCCTGGGTCGACGAAAGTGGTGATGCCGCCGATTTTCATCCAGAGCATCAGGGCTACGTAAGGTTCAATCGACATGCAGCCGAGCAACTATTCGAAGGCTCGCCAATGACTTTTGAAGAAGCTCTCGATGCAGGGGAGAACGTCCGGCCATCGTCGACGGCTCTGGGTGTCGAGGTCACGATGTATCGCAAGACCGAACATGAGCGCGTGACGAGTCCAAATGTTGTCGGCATTTTACGCGGTAGTGATCCGGAATTATCAAGAGAGTATGTCGTCTATTCGACACATCTCGATCACCTGGGAACCGGTACGCCCGTCAACGGCGATAATATTTACAACGGCCTGTACGACAACGCGCTCGGGGTAGCCGTGACCATTGAGACCGCTCGCGCCTTAGCCGAGTCAAGCCCATTCTTAGTTGAAACTCTCCACGGCTCATAAATTAGGCGGCCTTCTTCTTCGACACCGTTGATGTCTTCGTCTCGATCTTCAGTTCCCGCTTGAGAGCTTCGCGAAGCTTCGGAAGATGGCGGTAGCCGATCACCCTCCTCAAGCGGGGTTCGATGTCCACGAGGGCTGTCGCCAGCCACCGCTGGCGTTGGCTGGAGTTCTTCCAGTGGTCGACCTTCGCGCAGCGTTCCTCGACGAGAGCATTGACGGATTCAAGGCAGTTCGTCGTCTTGAACGAACGGCCCAGCACGCCGTACACGCCGAGACGATGCAATGTGAGCGTCTCCTCGATTCCTTCCTCCAAGCTCCCAGCTGCGGATTGGTTCCGCTCCTCCAATTCATCGTGCAGTTGATCGAGGGCCGCGAGGGCCTCTTTATATTCCGGCCTGTTGTAGGCCGACTGCAACCGCTTGCGCAACGACGCCTGCTCGCCCTTGGACAGATAGCTCACGACGTTTTCACGTTTGTGCCACTGGCACCGTTGTATCAGGACCCGCTTTCGGAACGCCTTCTTTACGGCCGCTTTCAGACTCTTGCCGCCATCGATGATCACCAGTAGACCCTGGGAGCTGTCGAGTCCCCGCGCGAGCAGTGAACGCAGGAACGGCGTCAACACCTTCTCGTTCTCCGTGTCCGTCTCCACGAAGCCCAAAAAGCGTTTTTTCCCGGAAAGTGTGATGCCCAGCGCGATGACCATCATTGCGTCGGCGAATGATTTCCCGTCCAGGAACAGCGCCACCACATCTTCGCCGGACAGATCCCGTTCCTGCATCTCCCGAAGTTTCGCTGCGCTCGCTTGTACGAAACCTCGGGACACCGTCGAGCTCGACAGCCCGATAGCGCCCGGTATCGCTTCCGCTGCAGCCTCGTAGTTGCGACACGAGATTCCGTAGAGCACTCGTTTCAGCAGCAGATCATTCACCTCTCCGCCGTCGTTCAGTGCTTCGTAGGAGCGAAGCGGTATCTCTACTCCCTCTTGGCTCCGAACCCGTGGCACACGGATCGGTACCCGCTGGCCGGCAAGCCCTACCGTGCCAGGGTTGGTTCCGTGGCGGCGGCCACGCTCCAGTTCGTCCTTACGAGCGTATCGCTCTCCCGCCAACTCCTTCACTTCGTCGTCGAGCAGCTCGTGAACGTGCATCAACCCAAGCGGGATTAACGAACGGATCATCTCTATTTTGACGTCCACCTCGAGCTCCCCGTACTCCTCGCGCGCCATTACCTCGGGCTCACCCAAACGACGTGACTTCTTGTGTTTCTTGGCTGTACGTAGCAGACTTCCCATCTCGGCTCCTTTCTCTTGCGGCTTGATGTTGTTTTTGCCAACGTCATCAAACCACGGGGTTGGGAGCCGTTTCAATTTCCAACTAAGAATGGCACACTCTCCCTTAGCCGCGTTGCCAGTGCCGCCACGCCGATCCATTGTGTTCGTCGCTGTTACTGGTGAGGAAAAAGGGTTGCTTGGTTCAGACTATTTCGCGCACTATCCAACGGTACCTTCGTCCGCACTCGTTGCGAACGTGAATATCGACATGCCCTTGATGCTTTTTCCGTTGGATACAATCGTGGGTTACGGTTCCGAGCACTCGTCTCTCGAAGGACTCACTGCGGCGGAGGCTAAGAAGGAGGGTTTCGAGTTAACACCCGACCCGTATCCTGACGAGGTCTATTTCATACGGAGCGATCAATATTCCTTTGTGCGGCAGGGAATTCCTGCTGTTTACTTTTCAGAGGGAGTAGGCTCCTCAGATCCCGCCGTGGACGGGCGCGCAGTCCAGGAAGAGTTTTTTGGCGTTCACTACCATCATCCTTCGGATGATCTTTCTCAACCGATCGAATGGGAGACAGCATTGAGGTTTGCACGTGCCGGCGTGCGCATTTGGTTACCGCATAGCGATGGAAGAACAACGTCCTACCTGGAACGAGGGCGACTTCTTTGGTGAAAAATTCGGAAAATAGTCCGATCCGCACTACCACATGCTGCCGAGTGCAACCCTTACCGCCTCTCCACTTACGCCGCTGGATTCCTCGGATGCGAGGAATGCGATCGTCGCGGCGACTTCCTTCGGCGTGGCAACGCGGCCCGCTGGATAGGCTGCCGCCCGTTCCTCCCACACCTCATCGGCCGTGATACCCCGATCCTTCGCCTCTTCGCGGGCCGAACGTTCGGCCATTTCCGTCCGAACCCAGCCGGGCAAAACAGCGTTCGATGTAATGCCGTAAGGTCCGCCGTCCACCGCTACCGAGCGCATAAGTCCCAGCAGCCGTGTTTGGAGCTGTTATAAGCACTTGCGGCGTGTTCGGCGATCAAACCAGACGTAGAGCTCGTATAGACAATGCGCCCGAACCGGCGTTCAGTCATTCCCTGCAAAACGAGCCTCGAGAGATGGAAGGGACCATCAAGATTGACCCGCATCGTCTCACTCCAAACCTCTGGTTGCTGTTCCCAGACGACCCGCTCGTGCGCTGAGCCGATACCGTGGTTGCATACGAGGATCTCGATCGGCCCCAGTCGCTGCTCAGCCTCCGCAACAGCGTGCGCACATCCCTCTGGAGTTCCAAGATCTGCCACCGAATATTCGAGCCCTACATCTGCCAGCTCCCGTTGGCTTCGGGCGACGCACATCACTTTGGCGCCACGTGACGCCAGGAGCTCTGCAGTAACACGCCCTATTCCGCGGCCCGCGCCCGTGATGAGAGCTACGCGTCCTTCGACTCCAGCCATGCTTCATATACTCCTTGCGGAATTTCGGGCCCATTATATAGAGTTGCAGACTCAGAACTGGTTTGGCACAGAAACGGGGACCCAGATGAGCAGCATCGTCACGTTCGAAGACAAACCGCCGGAAGGAATGATTCAATTCGGTGTCGGCCAACCCTCGGCAGACCTCCTGCCTGTTGCGTTGATGCGTGAGGCTTCCGAGGAGTTCTTCCGAACGGCACATCCCGAAGAGCTCAACTATGGCGTTTTGCAGGGCGATCAGCGATTCCGCGATAGCCTTGCGCGGTTTTTATCCAAAAACTACGGCACACCCGTTGGTGCCGACGGCCTGTTTGTAACCGGTGGCAATTCACAGGCTCTGGATTTCGTCTGCTCCCATCTGTCGAGGCCTGGCGACACCATCATCGTAGAGGAGCCCTGCTATTTCCTGGCCTTTCAAATTTTCGCCGATAACGGTCTGAACATTGTCAGCGTGCCGGTGGACGAGGACGGTCTTGATATGGACCAACTGGAAGAAACACTGGCCAGCACCAGGGTCGCGCTCTTGTACACGATTCCGAGCTACCAGAATCCCAGCGGGCGGACGATGAGTGCCGCGCGGCGAGAACGGCTGGTGGAGCTCAGCAAAGAACATGATTTCCTGATCCTGGCGGACGAGGTCTACCAGCTACTCTCCTACTATGATCCGCCGCCTGATGCTCTGGGGTCGATGTCAAACAGCGGCACGGTTCTGTCACTGGGATCCTTCTCGAAGATCCTCGCACCTGCCCTTCGGCTGGGTTGGATTCAGACATCACATGCCATGGCCAAACGATTGACCGACATTGGTGCGGTCAATAGCGGCGGCAGCCTCAACCATTTCACCTCCCATGTCGTCCGCTACGCCATCGATATGGGCTTGCAGCAGGCACACCTGGAGAGACTTCGTAGGATCTATCAGGCACGGGTCGAGGCAATGGATGCCGCGCTGAAAGAGTGCCTGTCTGGCCATGCCACATGGGTGCGACCCGATGGCGGTTATTTTTTCTGGTTGAGATTGAACGAGAAGATCAATTTTCAGGAACTGCGGCACAAGGCGCTTGAAAGGCAAGTCGGATTTCTGGCTGGCAATCTGTTCTCGAGTTGCAGCGGCATGAAAAACTATATGCGACTCAGCTTTGCCTATTACAATGAAGGCGATATTCACGAAGGCATCGCTCGATTGAAGCCGCTGTTCGAATAGCGGACCGTTGAGCTCAGGAGTCCTGCCTTTCTCTGCCTTTCTCCGGACGATGCGAGAACCGAAACTGGCCCCGCGCTATCATCCGAGGACCATGAAGTCTCTTCTCCTCGATCAAGTAGACGATAGCGGCCTGTTGCTCACGCTGGATCCAACCGGCGACGGCGACGACGAAGAGTGTCCAGGGTTGGATCGGCGCGCTTATGGCGGATTCTACCTTGCGTTGCCAATCAAAGCGGAGACGCGTCTATCAGAAATGCCCCGGTTGACGAGGGTCTTGGTCTCGTTCGTATTTTTGGACACGACGCGAGTCGGAGCCACTCGATGCGGGAGATGAGCCGGAATCAGAAGCTCGGCTTGCGCGAGTCAGTTCGAGGCTGCGGGCAGCCAGTTCTTCTTTGACAACACGTCCAACGCCAGCCGGAGCTGGCCTTCGGAGAATTGCTTCTTGCGATCGCTCCAGGCGTAGGCGCGCGCGACGATTGCGTCTTCCGTTCGAGCGTCCTCTCGCATCGCCAGCCAGTGCACCGTAGAGAGAAGCTCGAGCCCGAATGATGACTCGAAGCCCTCGACCAGCTCCGCTACACGCTCGAAGTGCGCACGCGTGTCCGGATGGTTCGCGAGGTATGTTTCAGCGTCGTCGACCGCTCCTGGCACCAGCGTAAGCTCCCTATCGGGCGCGTCTCCGCCGTTCGCATATCCCGATACAAAGTAGCCTTCGATCTCCCTGAGAACGTGGCGCAAGTTCTCGGCGTAGGGGCCGTACGGACCGCGCTCGTAGCGCAGTCTCAGAGGCTCCCCGGCTTCTTGCATGAAGTACATCAGCTTGTGGACTTCCAGCAAAATCACGAACGGATCCATGAACCCATCAAGATACCGCCGCATCAAACCGATGAGCGCCGCCCTTCCGGGCGTCATGCGCGGCACCTTGCCCGAGCGTGCACCAGTCTTCGTGTCAGGGGCGCCGTTCGGCTCGAACACCGTCACACGAACCCCATCGAGATCCCCTAGGGTCGTCTCGATCCGCCGACGCACCTCCTTCCATTCCAGCCCGCCGAGTCCGCTTCCGAGCGGCGGAATCGACACCGAGACTATGCTGCGCTCGCGGATCTCGTCGACCAACGCACTCAATCCGGCCTCGATGTCTTCCATGCGGCTCTTTCCGCGCCAGTGGCGCTTCGTCGGAAAGTTAATGATGTATTTCGGGTTTCCCACGTAACCGGTGTCGACGACAAACATCCGGCCAGGCCGAACTTCCTCTCAAGCACAGGCGGCTGCATACGCTTTGAAGTTGTCGGGGAATGCGTTCTTGAACTGGAGCGCGATGCCGCGTCCCATGATGCCGACGCAGTTGACGGTGTTGACGAGTGCCTCCGCGTCCGCCTTCAGAATGTCCCCGGTTCTGAACTCGATCATGTCCCTATCTGCTCTCAATAGTACCAGTCCCGGCGTATTTCCACAGCGGGTTGAGAGGAAGTTCCCTGGAGAGCCGTCGAAGCCTGTTGCGCCACGCCGCGCGAGAAGACGCCGATCCGTTCGACGAGAGCGAAGGGGAACGATTCGTGCACGAGGAACTCGGCCTGCTTCCCTTCTTTGACCTCGGCCGAGCGGAAATCGGTCGTGTGGACGGCGTCCCAATCCACTTCGTGGAGATCCGTGAGACTCGAACGAAACTCACTTCACGGGGAGCGAAAGGCGGCGTTTCTTGATGCCGCTCATGCCAATCGTCGTCCCTCCGCCGCTCCGTTGCATCACGACCGAATCGCTCCAAAGCTGGCCATCCGAGACAATCGACGCCAGGCGGTCGACATGCACGATATGGTCGATCTTGGGTTGGGCCGGTGCATCGGCCATGGTCAGAACTCGGCCTCCTCGGCGACCGTCTCGACATCGGAATCTTCTGTTAGTAGATCATCCATAACTCGAGCCCGTCTCCCCGAAAGCAGGGACTCCTAGGTTCATCGGATTCCGCGGCCGCCTTGCGGAACTCTAGCTTGCCCGTGACCACGTCGGCAAGGAGGCGCGTGCGGTATGACGCGGAGGAAGGTGATCTTGACACGGGCCCTTTTGATAGCCCCGTTTGGCTGTCTGTCTGCTTGGTCAAAGGTTCGTCTGATCTCTTCTTGCTCACGACTCTGGTGTCATCCACGAGCCAGAAATTCTTGATCCGAGCGACGTTGACGTGTGGAACAGCTGCGCCGAGGATCTGCCGTTGCTTGTGCGGACACGAAGGAAACCGAGCCATGATAAGTGGCCACGAACGCTCTCAGGTCCCACAAGCGGGTCCTCTGGCAAGAGCACTGAAAAATGGAGCCGGCGAGAAGATTTGAACTTCCGACCTGCTGATTACGAATCAGCTGCTCTACCACTGAGCTACGCCGGCTTTTTTGTAGGTGGGCACCCGCACCAAGGAAGGGGCGAAGTCAAAAGGTTAGACCACAGGACCGGCGCTGTCAAGACGGCTGATCTTGCCTCACGCCTCGATGGCGCGTGACCGGTGCGTGTATCCTACAGGCTGGCGGCGCTATGATTAGAAAATGGTGAAGGAAGCGCCGATGGTGAGCTCGAGTCCTTTCGGCGTCGACGAGCCGCCAGGAAACGTGATGCCGTCCGTCGCCGTGTGATAGCGCAGGTCGACGCGTACGGCCAGCCATTCCGGGTTTGGAAGCCAGAGCTTGAGGCCGCCGCCAAAGTTGATGTCGAACGCCGAGACGCGCTCGATTTCGGCAATCGGGCTCGTCGGGGTCGTTCGCTGGAGGCCGCCGCCGCCGGTGACGTAGGGCACGAAGTTGCCGCGGCGAAACTGGAAGAGGATGTTGCCACCCAGAAAGAGCTGATCGGTCTCGAATTGGTCGGCAAGATTTTCGGTGCCGATCGTATCGTCGTCGACGCTGAACGAATAGGGGTTGTTGCCACGGGACACGTTGAACTCGGCACTGATCATGGGCGTGAAAGCCCAGCTTGCTCTGAATCCCAGGAGTTTTCCGAAATCGATATTCTCCGCCTCGCCGGTCACCGTCTGATAGATGTTCGTGGCCGTCCCGAGACTCTGGTTTACCGACAGCATGCCGATGAATCCGGACACCTCGAGTCGTTTGGGCTTGGCTTGGCCCCGAGCGGTGGGATTGACCTCGAACTGCGCGCTCGCGGCGGTAGCCATTAGGAGGGCACATAAGACGGTCGCCATCGCCACGACGCCTCTCACGGTTGCACCTCGATGTCGATACCCGACGTGGTGTTCGAAGGAACGACTTGGGCGGAGCCGCCGAGAAAGAGCGCGTCGCTAAAGTCGAGATCCGCAAGGTGCGAGGGAAACCCGAAGTCTTCGGGAGAAGTGGGGTCGGATATCGGGTTTACGCGCACGGTCACGGGGCCCGATGCCAGGCCTCGGATCTCGTACGCCCCCGTATCGTCTGCGAAGCTGGCAATCGTTTGTCCCGTGAAGGGGTTGAAGGCAACGACGTGGGCGAACGCCACTCCTTGGCCTCCTTTCGTCACGCGGCCCGCGAGGCGTCCCCTCCGCTGGATGAACTCACCCGTCGGATACATGACGGAAATACCCGTCATGTCGTCGTCGGTGAGGTTTCGGCCCGTGACGTTGTCGGGACCAAAAGAAAAGGGATACATGATCGCGGCGCCGGATACGAGTTGACGGTCGAAGCCTTCGTTCTCCATGAAGCCGACATGCGAATGGTCGAGCCCGAAGAAATGGCCGATCTCATGCGTGGCGACCGAGACCAAATCGAACGTGCCGGGTTCTCCATTCGGGTCGACCGACCAGAAGAAGTTGTTGCTGAAAAAAATATCGGCTTCGACGATCTCGCCCGAAAAGATGTCGATGACTTGAAGTGTGGCTCCGAGCACGCCCGGTGATGCGAGGTCCGGGTCGGAGGTGAAGCCAAGTGTGCTCTTGCCGTCGAAGAACTCGAACGGTTCGGCGCTGGTGAGGCCGGCCAGCTCGAACGTGATCGTCGCTGTCTCCACGTCCTCCCATATCTGATAGGACAGTTCGATGGCCTCCACGGCTTCCTGAAGACTGAAGTCGAGCGGTGTTTTGTTGTTCACGAAGTACGGGACCGGGTTGAGGCCCGTTTCCCAGCCGAGCTCGACCTCGTCGCCGGATGGCGAGACGTGCTGAAGAATGTGATACGCGCCCGAGCCTGGGACGAAAGTGAGCAGTGCCAAAGCGACGAGACCGGCCGAGAAGGTGCGCGCCTTCATCTTTGATACCCCTCGATCCGCGTTCGTATATCCGTGAGGCGATAGCGGGTGATCGGATCGCCCGGCTTTCGCGCTCGTGTATTGTGGTTCGCGACCATCAACGTCGAAATGTCGCGCTTCACGATGCGCTCGCCGCTGCGGTCGGTCGTGATGGAGAACTTGCCGAGTGAGAGGCCGAGTACCGATGGAATTCTTGCGCCGCTTCCCGCGCAAAACAGGAGCACCTCTTCGCCGATTCCGAATTGAGGCGTTCCGGGCACCATGGCCAGATAACGCCCGACTTGTCCGCCAAGAAGACGCACGGTGGTAACCCGCGTCGCGTTACCCCCTTTCAAATAGTCGTCGACTTCGAAGGTCACCAACGTGTAAATGCGGGTTCGATCGGCATTCCACTCTGCGCGCTTGCCCACAACATGGCCCACAAAGATCAAATCGGCGCGGTCCGTCATTTGCTCGAGGTTGTACGCCACAACCGATCCCGCTTCGATGGATCCGGTGCCGGCCGCGAGGAAAGACAGTGCGGCAAGCAACAACCAAAGCCGTGTCCAGATGGGTCGCATGAACATTCCTCCTTGAAGTCGATCTCTGTCTATCATAGCCCGACGTGTGAGAGCACGGCTTCGGCCGCGCGACGCGACGCGCCGCCGCCGCCAAGCCTCTGCTTCATATCGAGAAGTCCGGCGCGCATCGACGCGGCGCGATCGTCTTGCATCAAGCCCATCACTTGCTCGACGATATTGGCCGGTGTCATCGCGTCTTGCATCAGCTCAGGCACGAGCTCGCGCTCAGCAATGAGGTTGACCATCGAATAAAACGGCAGATCGACGAAAGGCTTCCCGAGAAGGTAGCTCGCGCGGCTCACGCGATAGACGATTACCATCGGTGTGCCGAGAAGCGCGGCCTCCACCGGGGCCGTTCCGGAGGCCACGATGGCGACGGCGGCATGCGCCAGGCCGTCGTGGACGCCCCCGTTCATAAGGCGGACACGATCGATGGCCGGTCCGAGTCGCTCGACGAGCGCCGCCGTTGGCACCGTCGGTGCGCGGCTCACAACAAATTGCAGCTCCGGCTGTTTTCGCCCCAACGCTTCGATGCTGTCGCGGAGAATGGGAACGTGCAGCTCGATCTCGCTCCGGCGACTCCCGGGTAAGACCGCTACGATCGGCCGCGCAGCATCGAGAGACAGACGACGGCAAAAAGCCTCACGCGCTTCCGATGCCGAGACGAGATCTACGAGGGGATGGCCGACATAGCGGACGCTCACGCCTTCTTTTTCATAGAAGCTCTTCTCGAAGGGAAGGATCACGAGCATCTCGTCCACGAGCTTGCGAATCGTCCGGACTCTTCTTCGGCGCCAAGCCCAGACTTGTGGACTGACGTAATAGACGATGGGGATCCCGAGCGCTTCGAGCCGCTTTGCCAACCGAAGATTGAACCCGGAGAAGTCGATGAGCACAGCGACGTCCGGGCGTCTCGAAAACGCTGCGGCCGTGAGGCGGCGCATCGCGCTCAAAAGAGCAGGAAGCTTGCTCACGACCTCGACGAGGCCGATCACCGAGATCTCCTCGAGCCGAACGATCGGTGTAGCACCAGCGGCTTCCGTTCGCTCGCCGCATAGGCCGAAAGCCTCGCAGGTGGGCTCGAGCCTTTTCAGCTCTTTCAAGAGCTCCGACGCATAAAGGTCTCCCGACGCCTCGCCGCAGCTGATCAGGATCTTGGGAGATTTCACGTGGATGGGCAGACTTTCTTTTGACAGCGGTTCAGCAACGAATATAGCATGCACCCTCGCCTGGCTTCACCCGATTGGCCATGCTCAAACCTAGCGACGTTGAGGTCGGAACCGTCTACAGAATCCTGGGGAAAGAAGTGTCCGTTCGCACGGCGTCGAAGAGCTTCGATTGCTATTTGCGTGGCCGACTCTTCACGGGCGACGGCTCGGGCGAGCGCAACCAAGTGGCGGTCGGCGACCGCGTGGAGCTCACGCCTCTCAGCGCGTCCAAAGGCGTCATCCACGCCGTTCTCCCACGCCGCACGGCGATCGTGAGACAAGTCGGCAAGCGGAAGCCGAAGCTGCAAGTGCTCGCGGCGAACGTCGATCAGATCGTCATCGTTTCCGCTCTCGAGCGCCCGCGCTTCAAAGTGGGGCTCATCGATCGCTTTCTCGTCATCGCGCATGACGCCAATATCGCACCGGCCTTGTGCCTCAACAAGATCGATCTCGGCGACGAGCAAGCTCTCATTGAAGCCCGCGCCGAGCTCGAGCGTTATCGCGCTCTCGGCTATCCGGTCATCTTCACGAGCGCAAAGACCAAAGCGGGGCACGACGAGCTCCGAGCGCTCTTGAAAGATAAGCGGTCGGTTCTGACGGGACATTCGGGCGTCGGCAAATCGAAGCTCGCGGCCGCCATCCAGCCAGGGCTTCAACTGTCGAGCGCACGCGTCGACCGGCACGGAAAAGGCCGGCACACGACCACGGCCTCGACCCTTTTCAGTCTAGATTTCGGCGGGGAGCTCGTCGACACACCAGGCGTCCGCGAGCTCTCACTCGGCCACATCGAACGTCGCAAGCTCGCCGAAGGCTTCATCGAGTTCCGGGCGCTGCTCCACCAGTGCCATTTCGCTTCATGTAGTCACATACCCGAGCCGCATTGCGTGGTAAAAGGCGCGGTGGAGGACGGGAGGATTGCTCGCAAGCGCTACGACAGCTACTGCCGTCTCTACGAAGAGCTGGGATAGCCGACGGGTTCGGGTGTCTTCACGAGCGCGCCGACGCGATCGATGAGCGCATCCATGCCATCGCCCGTCCGCGCTGAAACAACGATGGAATCGGGCAGCCGGCCAAGCCCGGCAGGTTCTTCGGGAGACAAGAGGTCACTCTTGTTGAAGATGACGAGCTGCGAGATGTCGCCGAGCTCGAGCTCCGAGAGGATCTTCGCGACGGCGTCCATGCGCTCGCGAGACTCCGGTGACGAGGCGTCGACAACGTGCAGGATCAAAACCGAAGTCTCGATCTCCTCGAGTGTCGCGCGAAAGGCTTCGATGAGCTCCGGCGGCAAGTCTCGAATGAACCCGACCGTATCGGCGAGCAGGACTTCCTTCTCGACCGGTACGCGCAAACGCCGGGTCGTCGGATCGAGTGTTTCGAACATGCGGCTTCCGGCAGCCACCGTGCTTTCTGTGAGCCTGTTGAGAAGACTCGACTTGCCCGCATTCGTGTAACCAACGAGCGTCACGATCGGCAGACCTCTACCCACACGCCTTTTGCGCCGCTCGCCCCTTTTGCGCCGAATGTCCTGGATCGCATTTTGGAGTCTGGCGATGCGGTCACGCGCGCGCCGTCGATCGATTTCGAGCTTCGTTTCGCCGGGGCCGCGGCCTCCGATGCCTCCCGTCAGTCGCGAGAGTGCGGTGTCCATCTCGGTGAGACGCGGGAGCATGTAGCGCAGCTGCGCGAGCTCGACCTGAAGCTTGCCTTCCCGGCTCTGCGCGCGTCGGGCGAAGATGTCGAGAATGAGCTGAGTGCGGTCGAGAATCTTCAAGTCGGTCGCCGCCGCGATCGAGCGCACCTGGGCCGGCGTGAGGCTTCGGTCGAAGATGATGAGGTCCGCTCCTTTTTGAAGCGACTGGATGACGAGCTCTTCGATCTTGCCTTTGCCGATGAGGTAGCGCCTATCGAGCTTGGACCGTCGTTGTACCAGCGTGTCGAGTACGACGACGTCCGAGAAGCGCGCGAGCTCCGCGAGCTCTGCGAGGTGCTCGCGTTGTTCCTCCACACTTCCGGTCGTCACGCCCACGAGAATCGCTCGCTCGCGCTGATCGAATCGATGGTGCTCGCCGCGTTTTTCCGCGAATTCTTCCTCGAGATGGGTGATGAACTCGACGAAGTCGAGGTCGATCTGACTGGGGAGCACTTCTGGCATGAGCTCCCACGGCTCGGACCCATTGCCGCCTGCAGACGCTGGCGTGAGATGGGCGGTCCGCACGATTCCGGGAAGCCCGTCCTCGCGCGCTTCGATGGCGGACATCGCATCGAGCCGAAGTAGCGCGAGGTCGGTGAGATCGTCCCGGGTCAAGGGCTCTTGTGAAAGATGGGTGTGCAGGCAGCGAAGCCCGCGAAAGCGCCGCTCGGCAACACGGAGGCGTTTCAAATCGGGGAGGACGATCTGCTTGGCGCTACCAACGATGACCCACTCGACCTCGCCTTTGCGGTTCACGAGAACGCCGACCTGGCGGCGGATCTCCCGCGAAATCTCTGTGAGGCGCCGCGCAAATTCATGCGTAACAAGCTCTCGCGGCGGCAACCGGCGCTTGTAGAGCTTTTCGAGCTGCTTCTTTTGCCGGGCCTTCAAGCCCGTAACATTTCCTTCGAGTTTATGAATGGGTAGCGGCCCTCCGTCAACCGATTATAGCAAGCCGGAAGGGTGACCTCAGAATGCGGCGGGTTTACCTCGCCGAAGCCCGAAGGGCGAAGGCGGGACTTATGGTGACTCGTTGCTGGACACAACGAGCCTGTCGAGCTTGGCGCGCGCCGAGAGATGGTTCGGATCGGTCTCGAGTGTCTTGCGATAGGCCTCGATCGCTTTTTTCCGATTGCCGAGCTTCATGTAGGACTCCCCCACATAATAGCGGGCATCCGCAAGGCTTCCGTTTCGCGACACGGCCTTTTTGAAGTGCTCGAGCGCATCTTTGTAGTTTCCCTGCTGAAACTGGATGACCCCGAGGTGATGGTAGTAATAAGCGTTCAATCCGCTCGCTTTGGCCGCTAATTCGAACTCGCGGATCGCGTCGTCCACACGGCCCAGCGAGTAATAGGCGGCCCCCAAGTTGGAGCGCGCCTCGGCGAACTTGGGGTCGGCTTGAAGCGCGAGGTGATACTGCTCGATGGCTCGGGAGACATGCCCGCGCCGGCGGAGCGCAACGCCGAGATTGTTGAGAGCGCGGAAAAAGTTCGGATAGACGTCGAGCGCCATCTCGTACATTTCGAGCTCGGCGGCCTGAGGGTCGAAGTTGTCGCCAAGGTCGCCAGCGGTCTCAGCGAAGTAGCCGTAGAGAAACCCTTGATTGTTGTAGTAGTTCGCGATCGCCTCGAAGTCGTCGATGACTTTCGCGCCCATATATTCCCGTTCGGGTGTGCTGGTGAAATCGATCATCCGCAGCTCCGGCCCGTATCGCACGCCCGCGGTGATGTGGCCGTTATTGACGATGACTTCCGCTTCTTTCGATATCGTCTCGATGGTGGTGACATCCACGTAGACGGCGTCGATACCCACTTCCCGAGCCATGCCTATGAAGAGGTTGGTGTAGGCGAGGCAGTTGCCCTTGCCTTCGTAGAAAACCTGCTGCGCCGTTTTGTTCGACAGCCAATCGTAGGAGATCGACATGCCGGTACGGCCTATGATGGCGTGGACGATGGCTCGCGTCTTGTCGTGGTCGGTGCGAATGCCGTCGACAGACTCGATGGCAAGCTGCCGGATCTCGTCGTTGATGTCATAGGGAACGACGATCTTCTGAAGGTCCTCGTCGGCAACACGGGTGCGGAGGTTAGCGATGACCTCGTCTGGCGTGTATTGTGCTCTTTTAACGGAGAGGCAGCCCACGGCGAGCCCAAGGAGGGCAACGGACGCCAATAACGAAAAAGGAAAGCGCTTTGCTTTCATGAAATGCCCTCAGGGCAGTATAGCACGAGGGCGCTGGCGCGATTTGCGATTGGATTCGAAGCAGCGTATCCTTTGGCGAGCGTTATCTGGTCAGATATCTGTGTCCGGGACGCCCGGACCTCGACGAAAAAAGGGAGACCTTGATGTTTAACAAGCGATTGCGGGCTCTTGCCTTCTTTAGCCTATTCGGCTTCGCCGCCACCAGCCTCGCCCAGGACAAACTGAGCGGAGGCGACAAGAAGTGGTTGGAAAAAGAAGTCGGGCCCATCATCACTACGCAAGAAATAGCGACGTTCCAACAAATCAGAAAGAACGACAGAAAACTCTTCAAGGAGCTTTTCTGGATGCGCCGCGATTTTGACCGCGGAACCAAAGAGAACGAGTTCAAGGATAACTACGAAGCGCGGATCGACGTCGCCGACAAGAATTTCAAAACCCGCGGCGCTAAGGGCTCGGAGAGCGACATGGGCAAGATTTTCTTGCTTCTCGGAAGCCCGTCACAGCAGCAACGCGGTCGCTCGGCCGGTGCCGGAGGGCTACCGGGTGCCACCACTGGCGGTGGCGGCGGCCCTGGTGGCGGCGGTAACGCGAATCCAGCCGGCGGTGGGGCTGGTGAAAATGCTCCAGAATTCTCGGATCGGGGTGGCGGCGGAGGCTCGAGCATGACGTGGGTGTACGACCCGAACCCGCAAATGGGTATTCCAGACGGTCTCGCGGTCGAGTTCCGAAACCAAGGGCAATTCGGAATGCGCCTCGCGAACGGCGACGACATCGCCGAGCGGCTCGAGCGCGTCAAAGAGCGTTTCATCACCAATCCCGGTATCAACTATGCGCGTGACGAAAAAGGCCGTCTAAGAAAGCCGGACAACAAATTCGACCCCAACAGCCCGGCCAAGTTGGTCCTCGCCTCTCTTCGTGAAACGGGAGAGATCAGCACGGATATCGGTTTTACCCTGAAGCCCGTTTTCTTTCGATCCACTCCCGGGCAGGTCTTCGTCCCGATCGACATTTTGATTTCCGAAGGACTGAGCACGGAGGACGTCACCATCTTCGGCTCGGTCGAGAATGCTGACGGTTTCGAGATTGACCAGTTCGAGGAATCCGTAAAGGTCTCGAAGACCGAGGACGGCAAGTACGCTTTCGAGTTGCCGCTCCAGTACCCTCCCGGCCTCTACACGCTCTATGTCGGTTTGCTCGACCAATCGCAAGTCCACGGAACGCAGATCATCGACCTCGAGGTCCCCGACTTCGACTCGGGCGAGCTAATGCTCTCCTCCCTCTTGATGTTTTCGGGTGCCGAGCAAACCGGCGAGGAGGTGCCGCACTTCGGAAAGGCCTTCCTCTTGGGCGGCTTTCACTTCGCGCCGAAACGGGAGTTGGTCTACTCGACGAAAGAGGATTTCTCTCTCGTCTTCTACGCCTATAACTACGGCGTGGAAGGGGACAAGCCCAACCTGAGCGTTCAGTTCCGCTTCTTCAGGGAGGGACTAGGACGCGGGCAGACGGCGGACGAGCCGTTCATGCTTCAAACGCCTGAGATGGCCCTCACGATCCGCGAAATCCCTCTCAACATCCGGAACTTCGAGGAGCCCGGCAACTACAGGATCGAGATCCACGTGACGGACAAAATCACGGGTGAGAAACTCAAAAAAGTGGTGGAGTTCGTTATCGAAGGATAAGTTTCTTGCTGGAAAAGCCGGGGGTCCCTCCGGGGCTCCCGGCTTTTTTTATTTGCATCCAGCATTTCAGCATCCAGTGACTGAATGTCGAAAGCTGAATGCTGAAACTAAGCTGCCTTCTTGGCCGCGCTCTCTTCAGCGAGAACCTCGAGCGCCTTGTCGAGCACCGGGTCTTCGTGTTCGGGGGTGTCCGGGTTGCGGCTCACTTCGATCGTCGGCTCGAGGCCTTCACCCAGCATGGCTTTCCCGTCCGGGGTCCAATACTGGCCCACCGACAATACGATTCCGGCGCCATCTCCGAGCGAAATAGCTTTTTGCACCGCGCTGCGGCCGGAGGTCTGGATGCCGATGAGCTCCCCGCGCTTGGCGGAGCGAAAGGCACTCGCGACGATCTCGCCGGCGCCCGAGCTTCCTCGATTGATGAGAACAGCCGTCGGTCCGTCGAAGGCAACCTGGTCGAAGGCCAGCGTCAGGTCGGTTGTCTCACCGCCTCGCGACTGCAGCCGAGCGGCGACACCGCCAGGCACAAAGAGCTCGGCGACATGGGCGCCATCTTCGGCAAGGCGCCCGAAACTGTTCCGCACGTCAACAACGATGCGCACTGCGCCCTGGCCTTTCAGCATCTCGAGGCTCCGTTTGACGTCCGGGGCCGTCCCACTGCGAAAGGACGTTATGTGAATGTAGCCGGTTCCATCCTCGAGAAGCTCGAATTCGACCGGCGACGAAACGACGTCACGTCGATCCACGGTCATCTTGATGGGTTCCGGCTGGCGACCTCGAATCACTTCGAGCTCGAGCTTGGAGCCTGCGGGTCCTCTCAGCTTGGCATCGCCGACCACCACGTTGGTCTCGCGCGTGTTCGTGCCATCGATGGATTTCAATTGGTCACCCGGGAGAAGCCCAGCGGCTTCGGCGGGCGAGCCGGGCAGCACGGCCACGATCTGAATGTAGTAGCGCTTCGTAACCTCCACGCCGATGCCCGCCTGCGGCTGCGCATCCGGGTCACGAAAAGCTTGGAACTCCTCGGGCGTGAGATACACGCTGTCGGTGTCCAGAGCCTCCATCATCCCTCGCATGGCGCCATCCATGACCTCCTCCATCTCCGGCGTTTCCAAATAGTTGTTCATGAGAAGGGTGACGACGTCCTGGAAAACGGAGAGGTAGCGGTAAGCGCTGTCGCGCGCCAGGGCACGGCCGAGAAATCCGCCGAGAATGGCGTAGAGAACGAACGGAATCGAGAAAGTGAGAATGAGATGCTTGGCGCGTACCTTCTTCATGGGTGTGCAAATCCTCCAGCCTTGAGGCTCTCTGGCTATTCTGCCGTGCCAGGCGGCGCGGGTCAATTCGCGTTGGTAAGAAGTGCGACCTTTCGCGACGGATCGAGCCAGGTCTCGGGGTCGACCGGGACGCCCTCGAACCGAATCTCGAAGTAGAGCCGTGCGCCCGCACGCGACCCCGTCTCCCCGACCGAGGCAACGGGTTGGCCTTGCTCCACCCAATCGCCGAGCGAGACGGTGAATTCATCGAGATAGCCGTAGAGGCTGTGGACGTTTCCCGGATGGCGAAGGATGAGGAGCTTCCCGTAGCCTTCGAACCAGGCGGCGAAGGCGACCTCACCGCCGTAAACGGCGCCCACCGGTGTCCCGAGCGGGGCGTCGATCTCGATCCCGTTGCGCACCGTCACGGTCTTGAAGCGTGGGTGAAGCTCTGTTCCGAAGCGGCCTTCGAGCTTGCCGTCGAGCGGCCAGCCGAGCTCACCCCGGAAAACGCGCATGGGAATGTGGACCGTCGCAGACTCACGCAGCGGCTCGCCCGCGGACAACGTTTCAAGGAGGGCGCCGAGCTGCTCTCGGGCCTGCTCGAGCTCGTACACGAGAGTTCCCGCCATCTCTCGGCGATTCTCGATTTCGCCCAGAAGCGTCGACTGGCTCTCCCGCCGGCTCGCGAGCGTACGGGTCGCGGCTTGAAGCTCTTTGCGTGTCGCGAGGGTAGCTTCGGTCTGTTTCAGGAGCCTCGCTTTCGTGTCTTCCAATGCTTTCTGATCGTCGAGAAAGCGCGACATCTTCTTGCCGTCCTCGCGCGCGAGCCGAGAGACATAGCGGTAGGCCCGCGTCAGCTCGGACGGCTTCTCCACGGAAAGAAGCAGCCGCAGATAGCTCAGCCGCCCTTGTTTGTATAGGCTCACCGACCTGCTCTTCAGGTAGGGGATGAGCTCTTCGATGGACGCTTCCAGAGCCTGAATACGTTTCAGGTTCTCGTCGATCTCACGATAGCCGCGTTTGAGCTCCAAACCTAGCAGCTCGAGCTGTTTGTTCGCGAGGCGAATCTGTATATCGAAGCGGTGCAGCTCACCCAGAAGCGTCGTTTGCTTCGAATCCAGCTGTGAGAGCTCCTCGTTCAGGAGGCCTAGTCTCTCGTTCAAAAGCTCGAGCTTCGCTTCCTCGTCTTCGAGGCGGACGTCGCCATCGGGAGCCGGCCACCCAGTTCCAGCGAGCACGGAAAGGCCCAGCAATAGAGCGAGGTTGATACGCGTCAAATCTTTCCTCAGTTGAGCGTTTTAGTATGCAGGCACGGGATGCGAGTTTGCAAATTGCGCTACTCGGGCTTGCCTCGCCGAAGCCCGCTAGGGCGAAGGCGGGATCGTGAGGGTCGCGGGCCCGTTCGGCTTGCCGTCGATCTCGACTTTCCGCCCTGTGAACGCCTCGACGAGTTGCGCGCAGGCGATGGCGCGAGGCAGGAGGCGCGGCGTGGTGAGCGTGGACGGCCCTTCGGCGAAAGCAAGAAAGGGCAAGAGCGAGTCCACGAGGCCCTCAGGCACGACGCGCGGCTGTTGCGCATAGCGCCGAAATGCAGCTGAAACCTCTTTCCCTACGGTCTCAGCCGACTTTCCCCGCTCGCTCACCGAAGCCATCGTGACGCGGAGCCCTCCGAAGGAGCCGGTGACAGCCACGACACTTCCGGTGCTTCCGGCACGGAGCTTCAAAAGTTGCGCGAATGGCTCGTAGCCCAAGATCGCAACTCCCGAGCGAGCGCGAGCCGCTTGACGCTGCTGGACGTGAGCCGGGAGCGAAGCCGCGGCGGAGACGATTTGAATGGCATCGAGCCCGTCCCGCTTCGACCAATCGGCGCCTTTCCAGCGCCTACCGCCAATCACGTGCGCGGTGATCTCGCCGCCGCCTCGCGGCAGGAATCCGGCGGAGTCCAGCTGCATCCCGAGCTCGACGCCGAGCGGCTTCAGCAACCCCATCCACGTCGAGCTCGTCACTTCGAACGTCTCGTTTCCCGGCGCGTGAGTGCTCCCTTTCACGGTCAGGCGCGACGCACCTTCGGCGCGTGCTAGTGCGAGAAGCACTGCGCGCAGAAACGGGAGGGCAGGCTCGTCGCCTGGAATGGCGATCTCGTGCTCGCCCGCTACGACAAACTTGGGCGGGGCGGGCTCGAGCTGCACGATGCGGCCCCCGGCCTCGCCGGTGAAAGCTTTCGCCTCGCACAATGAAGCGAAGACCTGGACCCATTGCGCTTCGCTCACACGGAGCCCGCTCGCGTTGCCGCGGAAACCAACCCATCGGAAACCTCGCCCGGTGGCCGCGGACAGCGCCAGCGCGGCGAGGAGGGTGCGATCGTCGCTTTCGAGCGCAAGTCCGGACCCGCCGAGTAGAATCATTCTCGTTTGACCGCTTTTCCGAGCGAAGTCTATACTCTCTTTAACCTTAATATAACGATGCGCTTAATGGGTCTCGACGTCGGCGACAAGCGAATAGGTGTAGCTCTGTCTGACGAAGGCGCTATCATTGCGACACCCAGGCAAACACTCGAGCGCCGCGGGAACCGCAAGGACATCGCGCACCTCTTGGAGCTCGCGCGCAGCGAGGACGTCGTCGAGATTCTTGTCGGGATGCCCTTGTCGCTCGACGGCTCCGAAGGACCTCAAGCAAAGAAAATCGGACGCTTCATCGAGGCGCTCCGCGCGGCGACCGAGCTCACGGTGACAACTTGGGACGAGCGGTTCACGACCGTTTCCGCCGAGCGCGCCCTTATCGAGGCCGACATGTCGCGCGCGAAACGCAAACAGACGATCGACAAAGTCGCTGCGGCGCTCATCCTCCAAGGCTATCTGGATTCGAGGAGCGGGTAGGACTCCCGATATGCGCGTCCTGAAGCCCCTCGTTATTCTTCTGCTCATCGCGACGGCCGCCGCCTCCACCGTCGCTTACCGCGCTTACGACGCCGCACAGACGCCATATAGGAACTTCGGCCACGAGGTTTTCTTCACCGTCGAACGAGGGGCCGCCGGGGCATCCATCGCACGCGATCTCCGCGAGGCAGGTATCGTCGAGGATGAGAGGATCTTCAAGGCGGCGCTCCGGCTTCGAGGCGACACGAGCCGGATTCAAGCGGGCGAGTATCGCTTCTCAGAGCCGCTCTCCACGGTGGAGATATTGGACCGGCTCGTCGCGGGCGACATCTATACGTTCGGCGTCACCGTTCCCGAAGGCTTGACCCTCGTCGAGATCGCCGAGCACCTGGCGGGCCACGGCGTCGGAGACGCCGAAAAGCTCGAAGACGCCTTCCGGAACGCGACTCTGATTGCAAAGCTCGACCACGACGCGCCGAATCTCGAAGGTTACTTGTTCCCCACCCGGTACCAGTTCACGCGCCACGCGACGGCCGCCGAAGTAGCCCGCGCGATGGTGGGACAATTCAATGCCGTTTTCGACGACGACAAAAGGAACAAGGCCAAAGAGCTCGGCTTGACGGTGCGTGAAGTCGTGGCACTTGCCTCCATCATCGAAAAGGAAACGGGGAGCGCCGACGAGAGGCCGCTCATCGGCTCGGTCGTGTGGAATCGCCTCGAGCGGGGGATGGCGCTCGGCATGGATTCCACGATCATTTACGCGCTGAAGCTCCAAGGTACGTATGACGGCAATATTCGCCGCGTCGACCTCGAGATCAAGAGCCCCTACAACACTTATCGCGCCGTCGGCATCCCGCCCGGACCCATCGCCTCACCGGGCGAAGCGGCCATCGATGCCGTGCTCGAGCCCGCGGACTCTTCTTATCTCTACTTCGTTTCGAAAAACGACGGGACCCATCATTTCTCGAAGAGCTTTCGAGAGCACGCGAACGCCGTGCGCAAATACCAAGTGGAGGACTTCCGACGGAAACGACGTCAGAAAAACGGAGCCGGTTCTTCGTGACGTCGAGGCGAGCCCTTCGGGCTTGTCTTCTTGCTCTCGCCTACCTCACTCTGGCCCTCGTCTTCACCTATCCGCTCGCATCGCATTTCGGGACCCATCACGTCGGCGAGGCGGGCGGAGACGCCAAAACCTATCTTTGGAATTATTGGTGGGTCGAAAAAGCTCTCTTCGATCTAGGCACGAGCCCCTTCGAGACCGAGCATATCTTCTATCCCGTTGGTATCGGCCTCTCGCTCCATACGCTCGCGTCGTTGCAAGGCGTGCTCGTGGCGCCGCTCGAGAAGCTCGTGGGACCGATCAGAGCCCCGAACCTCCTCATCCTCTGGACATTCGTCGCTTCGGCGCTCGCGACCTACGCGCTCGCGCGTCGCGTGGGAGCCAGCCGGGAAGGTGCCTTTCTCGCCGGCATCGCGTTCGCGTTTTGCCCGTATCGGCTCGCGCGCCTCGCAGGACATTACGACCTCCTTGGAACAGAGTGGATCCCGCTCTATGTCTTGCTGCTAATCGAGCTATCCGAAAGACCGCGCCACCACTGGCCGCTCGCCGCGCTCACGGGATTGGTGGCGGCTCTATGCGGCTATACGGCGCTCTCCTATCTCGTCTTCCTCGGCCTGTTTACACTCCTATGGCTCGGCTATCGTCGCGAAAAGGCGCTCGTCGCCCGCTTTCTCGTCGTCGGTCTCGTCGTCATAACGCTCATGTCGCCTCTTCTCTTGCAAGCTCGGCGTGACTTGTCCGAATGGAGCTACCCGCCCTATCCCGGCGCGGATCGCTACGTCGCCGACATCGCTGCTTTCGTTGTCCCGCCGCCGCAGCAGACGATTTTGGGCGCGCGGGCCTTTGCCGATAATTTGACGGAAACGACCGTCTTTCCCGGCTTCTTGTTGCTCGTCCTCGCCGCGCTCGGGTGGAGACATCGCTTTTGGGCTTTGGCGGCGCTCGTCTTCTTCGTTCTGAGCCTCGGAAGCTCGCTACACATCGCCGGGGCCGACACCGGCGTCCCGATGCCGTTTTGGCTCATCAGCCAAACACCGCTCCTCGAGAATCTGCGTGCACCTTCGCGCTTCACCATCATGATGATGCTTTCGCTCGCGATGATGATGGCGCTTAGCTGGTCACCCAAGAAGCGCTGGCCGACCGCGCTCGCCGCCGTCGTTCTCGTCGCGGAGTATTTGGCGATCCCGACGCCTCTTTTTCGCGCCGAGACCCACGATGTGTACGCCGAGCTTGCGCGCGACCCGAGCGACGTCACGGTCGTGGAGATTCCCGGCATCGAGCAGTCTCCGGCCGAGATCATGGACCACCAGCGCACGCACGGAAAGCCCATTTTCGTCGGCATGGTGGCGCGCGTGCCGCGCGAGAAGGGCGAGTACTATCTCGGGCTTCCGCTCGTGCGGCCGCTCATCGATCTACGGAAAGGTCGCATCACGATAACCGATGAGCTCCTCGAGCAGGAGCGCAGCGCGGCGCCTCAGGTCGCTCGCTTTTTGGGTCTGGGTTATTTTGTGATCAACAAGGCCTATGCGAAGCGCGGGGTCGTGTCTTTCGTCGAAGACGTGCTTCCCGTCGATACCTTCTACGAGGATACCGGGATCATCGTCTTGAAGACCCGGCGTGAGGAGCTCCCGCCCGACCCCGTACACATCGCGGCCGGCGCCTCGAGCTCGCGCCAGCACTTCGAGAGCGGCTGGCTGCGCCCCGAACGGGAAGGTTCATACGACTTTCGGTGGGCGCACCGCACGCGCTCCACGCTGTTGTTCCGCCGCCCGCCGTCGGCGCGCACGCTGGTGCTCTCGATAGCGCCTCTTCAAGGGACGGCGCAAACGGTCTCGATGGAGCTCGACGGGAAAGTGCTCGCGCCTCGCGAGCTCGCGCCCGGCTGGCAGGAGCTCCGCATCGACCTTTTTCCGGAGAGCGCCGGTGTAGAGCGGCTGAGCCTCCGCTGGTCCGAGCTCGGACGAGCGTCCGAACGCGATCCGCGCCGCCTCGCGGCGCGAGTCCGGGTTATCCACTTCAACTGAGTTGCCTGAAGCAGGTGACCGCAACCCCAAAAAAAGCAGGAGAGGTGGGGATAAAAGCAAAACACTAATTCCCTTCCCCCTATCGCACATCCCCTGCCTTACAACACCCCCGCGACGAGCTGCGCGAGAGGGGTTTGGGCTTCGTGCTAGACTCGGGAGGATGGTTCACAGGATTTGGATCGGGCTTCTTTTGGCGGGGTTTGCGGGCCTTGGGGAGGGGCAGGACCTCGACGAGGCCCTTCGGAAAGAGGTTCGCGACGGCGACTATGAAGAGGCTCAGCTTCTGCTTGGGAACCCGGCCGTGGACCCGGATGCGGCGGATCGCGACGGCTACACGGCGCTCATGTATGCAGCCCGTGCAAACAAGCCTGAGCTCGTAACGTTGCTCGAGAAGGCGCTAGCGAACCTCGACCTCCAGAACAACGGAGGCGAGACGGCGCTCATCATTGCGGTCAAAAGAGGTCGGGTGGACGCGGCCCGGCTGATGTTGATGGCGGGTGCGGACACGACGCTCGTCGACCGGCGTGGGCAAACGGCTCTCGACTGGGCGCAAGAACGCAACCGGACCTATCTCGAGCAGATCATTCTCATTGCGAGCCGGCCGAGTGGAGCTCGAATTTTTCTCACCGAGAAACCCGTTACCCTCGAGACGGAGCTTCTCATCCCGCCGGAGCTCGTCGAAGACACACCGCCTCTCTACACCGAGAGTGCATTCAAGCGCGGCATCGAGGGACGCGTCATCTTGAGGATCATCATCCACAAAGACGGCTCGATTGGGGCTATACGCCTTCACCAGAGACTCGATAACGGGCTCGACGGCGCCGCGATCGCGGCCGTGAAGACGTGGAAGTTCAAGCCCGCGAGCGTGGACGGCGCTCCCATCAACGTCCTCGCGGACGTTGAAGTCGACTTCACGCTCCAGACAAAAAGCTAGCTACATTCCGATGAGATTCGGGATGGGTTTGCGAAAGCCTTTTTCTCTCGCCCAGACATCGAGCGGCAGTGCGGCGATCTCGTCGACATCCGGGACCGCTTCAGGGTCCTTTTCCTGGTGGACGAGATTCAAATAGATCCCGCAGGATTCGCACGCCTGCACTTCCAGGTGCGCGAGCTCCGGGGCGGTGTAGTGTCCAAGCTCTGCTCCATCGCAGGCGTGGCAGCGCCCTTTTTCGTGGCGCCACACTTCGAAACAGAGCGCACATTGCAGCTCGAGGGCCGTGCCATCGCCTTGTGGCACGATGACTCCCAGCTGAGCCAGGTGAGGATCCTGCATGCACGTCTGGTCACGTTGCAGAAGCACCCGGGCGAAGAAAGCACGGGGGGATACACGGTCGGCGCCGGATAGATAGGCGCCCATCGCCTCCTTGCAAGCTTTCTCGTCCAGTTCCCGTGCAGCGCGGGCGAGCACGGCGGGGCCTTGCTCTACGCTGAGCGTTCTGAGGTCCTCGAAAGCACCGGACGCGCCTTGAAATGAAGCAACGGCTCCGTAGAAGGTAAGAACCTGGCGCGATTCGAGGTAACGCTCGGCGAGCACCAACGCACGTCGGGCACGCCCAGCACAAAAACACTCGAAAGCTTCCGGCGTCAAAACTCCAGAATCCTCCCGCATAGGATCGCGGCGGCCCGGTTTCGAGCTAGAAGTCTTCGTCGCTCAGGAGTCAGGTGAGCCGTTGAGCACGCCGATAATCTCGTCGAGATCGCGGCCTTCCGCGATGCGAACGGCCGTACGGTCGAAAAAGTCGGTCGCGTTCACATCCGCGCCCGCTTCCATGAGCGCGGTGACGGCGTCGAGATTCCCGCCGATGACCGCACGCATGAGCGGCGTCCATCCAAGATTGTCAGCCGCGTTCACGCTGGCGCTAGCCTCGATGAGCGCGGTGACGATCTCGTTATTATTGAACTGCGCGGCATACATCAGCGCTGTCGCCCCAGTCTTGTCCTGACCTTCGAGATCCGCTCCTGCCTCGACGAGCGCGGCGACGATGTCGGCCTCACCCTTCATGGCGGCATAGCCCACGACAGGAAGTCCCTCATCCGTCTTTACGCTGGCGTCGGCGCCTTCGCCCAGTTGGTTCTGGACCTCGCGGGTATCGGCGTCGATGACAGCATCAATGAGGGCGTAGGTCGCGTCCTCGGAGCTGGCGCTATCCTCGTCCTGGGCAAGTGCCAAACAAGGTACGAGCAGGCTTGCTGCAACGAAAATGAAACAATTTCGGAATCGCAAAACAATAATCCTCCATCTGGCGGGGTAGACCGCTCAAGAAGCCGGTATCATAGAACAGACGCCCCGGTTTCGCTAACGCCGTCCGGAGAGCTCCTGGAGCTTCGCCTCGAGCCGTTTTCGGTGCCGCTCGACGTCGATGACGAAGCGGACGTGGCGGCCACGGCCAACGACTTCCACGGCGTCTCGCACTTCTGCTTCGAGCGTGACCTTCCGGCGGTCGACATCGGTCACCGTGAGCTGAACTTCGACCCACGCGCCGAGCGGCGTCGCACCAAGATGGTCCATCGAGACATGCGTCCCGACCGAGCTCTCCCCTTGGTCGAGATGCTCGCCCACGAGCTGCAAGGCGGTGTATTCCACGTCGCGCACCATCGACGGCGTCGAGTAGACGCGGCCCTCTTCCCCGAGAAATGCGATCGTGCGAGGCTCGTCGACGGTGATCTTTTGCGTTGTTGAAACACCTGGAACGAGAGATGTTTTCATGATGCCATCACTTCGAGATGTCTCGATACCACTTGGGATGGTGCGACGCCGCCCAACCGGGCCGCACCCAGCCTTGAATCATGCCACGCAACGCTCCGGGGACGGCAGCCGTACCCATATAAATGTGGACGATGATCCCACCGATAGATAGCACGGCTACCGCGGGATGCACGAGGATTGCGGCGAGCCGGAGGACGCGCGGCATCGCTTCGGGAAACCAGAGGACGACCCCGGTGGCGATGAGAACGATCACGGCCAGGGACTGCAACCAAAAGAGCATCTTCTGCCCCGCGTTGAATCGCCCGGGCTCGGGAAGACCCTCCTCGTCGTGGACGGCATATTTGTGCGCGTTCGCGAGCCACACCTTGTCGTCGGCATCGAGCTTCATTTCGCGGGCCCAGTTTCTGAACATGAGCCCGAGCGCTACACCAAAGACGACCCCGCCCCACGGATGCCAGCGTCGCACGGTCTCGCCGCCTCCTAGAACGCTCGAAAGCCAGAAGAGATGGGGCGACCAAAGAGCGAGGCCCGACAACGCGGCATAAAGAAAGCTGAGCGCCGCCATCCAATGCCTCGCCCGTTCCGCGAAGGAGAAGCGCACGAGCTTTTGGCTCGCTTCGCTCATGGCGCTTTCTCCTCATAGGTCTTCGGACCGAAGCGAACGTAGTGCAGAAAGGCTCCCAGCACGCCGCCCACTAGCAACGCGTTGCCGAGCCACTTGAGCGGGCCTTTCCAGAGGCGCACCGTCAAGGGCACGACCGGATCGTTCGGGAGGCCATAATCCTCGGGGTTCGAGGCGTCTCCGAGCACGTAGATGACGTTGGTTCCCCCCACACCCGCTGGGTTGTAGACACCCGCGTTCTCACTTCCGCGCGCGCGCAGGTCCTCGGCGCGATCGTTCGCGATTTGAACCAAGTCGCTTCGCTCGCCGAACGTCAAACAATTCGTGGGGCAAGCTTTGATGCAAGCAGGCTCGAGCCCGACGGCCGTCCGATCGGAGCACAAGTTGCACTTGTATGCCTTGCGCGTCACCGGATTCAGCTTGGGTACGTCGAAAGGACAGCCGGTGATGCAGTAGCCGCAGCCGATGCACTTGTCCTCGTCGATATCGACGGTGCCGTTCTCGTGGCGAAAGATAGCACCCGGCGCGGGACAAGCGGTGAGACAACCCGCATCGACGCAATGCATGCACTGGAACTTCGCCATGAGCCAAGACAGAGTTCCGTCCGCGCGCTCGATCTCGTTGAACTGGATCACGTTCCAGAAATCGTGCCGCGTCGTGGGAAAGGTCTGATACGAGCCGTCGAAGCTAGAGGCGGTTAGGCCTTGCTCATTCCACTCTTGGCAGGCCGCTTCGCACGCCTTGCAGCCGATGCACGTCGTCGTGTCGATCAGCTTGGCGACAGTGACCATCAGACCTTCTCCATGTTGACGAGAAATCCCTTGTACTCCGGGGTTCCCGAGTTGGGGTCCAAGACCGACGGCGTCAGGTTGTTGACGAGAGGGCCTTTCGTCCGGCCGAGATAGCCCCAATGGATCGGAAGCCCTACTTGGTAAATCGTGCGCCCCGAAGCTTTTAGTGGACGGATGCGTTTCGTCACCATCGCCGAACCTTCGGCCGCACCGCGTGCCGACGTCACCCGAACCCGATCGCCATTGCGAATGCCTTTTTCGTTCGCGAGCGGTTCGGGGATCTCGACAAAGAAGCTCGACTGCAAGAGCGAGTTGGTCTCGACGTGTTTGGTCCAATAATGAAAATGCTCGGTCAGACGATAAGTGAGCGCGACATAAGGGTAGTCCTCGGCGGTTCCGAGGCTATCGAGATCGCTTTCGAAGATCGTCGCCATCGGATTCGTCCCCACCGCTGGATGCATGGCGTTATCGACGGGAGACTCCACCGGCTCGTAATGCTCGGGGAAAGGACCTTCGACGAAATCCGACGCAAAGAGCTTCGCGACCCCCTCGGGCAGCATGATGAACGAGCCCAGCGCATCGGGCGGCGCGTCGGCTTTGAAATCGGGAATGTCGCCCACGTAGCGATTCCCTTGCCAACGAATCGCCGCGCGCGTTTCATCCCAAGGTTTCCCGTTCGCATCCGCGGAGGCGCGGTTGTAGAGAACGCGCCGATTGGCGGGCCAGCTCCACGACCAGTTCGCGTGGAGGCCGAGCCCGGTCGGATCTTCCTGGCCGCGCCGCGCCATTTGATTGCCGTCCTCGGTAAAAGAGCCCGCATAAAGCCAGTTGCCGCAAAGGGTCGAGCCGTCATCCCGAAGCGCGCCAAAGCCCGGGACTTGCCGGCCGCTCGCGACTTCTTGGCCGTTGACTTCCTTGGCAACTTCCCCGAGATCGGGAGAGACGGCGTTGCCGTAGTCCCACGCGATGTCCAGCAGCGGCTCGGGCGAAGCGCCCCCTTCTTGCTCGTAGAGCTCCCTTATCTTCAGGAAGAGGCGGGCGATGATCTCTTGGTCCGGCTTGGCGTCGCCCGGCGGCGGGAGCGCCGCGCGCTTCCACTGAAGCCATCTGGACGAGTTGACGAAAGCGCCGTCCTTCTCGGCGAAACAGGCTGCCGGTAGCAAGAACACCTCGGTGTCGACTTCGGAAGCGTCCGGCGCGTCGCCGTAATATTCCTCGGCCAGCTTCTTCGCGTTCCAGAACGCGGCGGTCTCGGTCTCGAAGTTCTCGACGACGATCATCCACTTTAGTTTGCGGAGCGCTGCGAGCATCTTCGGCGAGTTGGGACCGTTCGCCACCGGATTCATCCCGAACGAGATCAACCCCTCGACATCGTCCTCGTACATGCGATCGAAAAGGAACCCCCAGCCGAAGTTGTCGTTCTCGCCGATCTTGGGAAGATGACCGTAGGCGAAATCGTTCGCGCGCGTCGCTTTGTCGCCGTAATAGGCCTTTAACAGGCTCACGATAAACTTCGACGTGTTGCTCCAATAGTTGAGCGCGTTGGGGCGAAGCGGCCGCGGGGAATTGGCGTCGACATAGTCTTCGAGGGTCTGCCAGTCAGCGCGAGGCACTTTGATGTAGCCCGGGAGCATGTTCCACGCACCCATGTCGGTCGCGCCCTGGATGTTCGAGTGGCCGCGCTGCGCATTTACGCCGCCGCCGGGCATCCCGATATTGCCGAGCAGAAGCTGCAGCATCGCCGCCGCGTGGATGAGCTGCACAGAATGGCTGTGCTGCGTCCAGCCGAGCGCATAGAGGATCGTTCCCGCGCGGCCCGCGCGGCCGGTGGAGCAAACGACCTCCGCGACACGGTTGAATTCCTCGACCGTGCAACCACAAATCTCGGCGACGCGCTCCGCGGTGTAGCGGGAATAATGCTGCTTCAGGAGCTGAAACACGGAGCGTGGGTGATCGAGTGATGCGTCCACCCGCGCATAGCCGTTGCTGTCCAGCTCATACTGCCAGCTCGACTTGTCGTATTTCTTCGACGCGGCATCCCATCCCGTAAAGTAGCCGCCTTCGAAACCGAAGCCTTCCTTCACTAGAAACGGAGCGTTGGTGTGCTCCTTGACATAGTCGCTGTGATAGAGGTCGTTACTGAGGGTGTAGTGGATGAGCCCAGCGAGAAAAGCGATATCGCTACCCGAGCGCAGCGGTACGTAGACGTCAGAGACCGCCGCGGTGCGGGTGAAGCGGGGATCGACACACACGATCTTCGCCTGCCGGCGCTTTTTCGCCTGCATGGCGAAGCGGAAGCCAACCGGATGGTTCTCGGCGGGGTTGCCGCCCATGACGAGGACGACGTCCGTGTTGGCAACGTCGGTCCAGCCATTCGTCATCGCGCCCCGTCCGAAGGTGGCGGCCAAACTGGCCACCGTGGGGCCGTGTCAGAGCCGGGCCTGGTTCTCGTAGGTAACGAGACCCAAGCCGAAGCGGAATTTCCCCAGAAGGTAGTTGATCTCGTTCGTGTCGGTGCAGCCGCCGATGAGTGCTATGTTCTCGAGCCGATTGACCGTGCGTCCGTTGGCGTCTTCCGCTTCGAAGCCCACGTCACGGGTGTCTTTGATCCTGCGCGCCATCCGGTCGATGGCGTCGTCCCACGAAATGGCCGTCCACTCCGTGGCGCCGGGCGCGCGATAAAGAGGTTTCGTCAAACGGCGGTCATTGACGACGTATTGTTTGAGCGAGATGCCTTTGGAGCAGAGCGTCCCCTGGTTGATCGGGCTGTCGGTGTCGCCTTCGATGTGGACGACGGTCGGCTTCACGTTGCTCGCGCGGTCTCCGAGGGTATGGATGACGACACCGCAGCCGACGGCGCAATAAGGACAGACGCTCTGGGTCTGGGTGGTGCGGGCGATCTTGAGCTCTTTCGCGCGCGCCGCCGCCTCGCTCAAGTCGAAGCCGAAAGCGGTCGTCGCTAGAGCGGTCGCGCTCGCCTGAAAGAATTGTCGCCGGGATAGTTCCACGAGTACCCTCCCGATGGATTTGGTATCACGGCCGGTCGGTCGCTGTCAAAGTGTGCGGCCGGGTCCGAGGCCAAATTTGCGATGGGCGCGAGCCGTTTCAGCTCCTGGAACCAATTTTTTATCAGCGTGATCTCGGTGACATCGACGGGCTCCACTGGCTCGAGCATCAGGAAACGCTGTCCATCGGGCGAGATGTCGTACTGAGCAACGTCGTTATTCCAAGGAGTGGTCGTCGATGCCTTCTCAAACAATATCCGTGGAGTCTGCGGGCGAAAGGTAGGCTCCGTCGTAACGGCCACCACCATCATTTGGTGTTGTAGCGATAGAACAGCTCGCCGTTTCGCGCCCAAACGGGCCGGTGCCGCCGTCGACTGAAACCGGACTCGGTCTCAGGGTGGTGCTCGGTGTACGCGATGAGCCTCCCATCGGCGGACCAGGGTGTTGGGAACTGGTCGTGTACGCTTTCGAGAAGCGTTGTCTTCTCGCCGCTCCCGTCCAGAGCGTGTCGAGTCGGTGCTCGTTGCGCACATCGCCGAAGTGGATGCACGCAGATTGTTTGAGAGTGAGGCGTCGTCATGATGCACAGGTACTGCACCGACGTGTTGCATTTATCTGGCGCGGAAGCGTTTCTAAGGATCACCGCCGCACGCGCGTCCGACTCCGCCAAGGCTTCGTCGAGACCTCGCCGAAGCCCGAAGTGCGAAGGCGGGTCATCCCGCGCTTTTGAAGATGCTCGACGATGGACGTTTTCACTTGAACGGCCTCGCGGTGTAGGCGCCGCATCTCACGACCGCAATTGCAAAGAGCTCTTGGCTCGAGCAACCCACAAAACCAAGGGCGAGACCCAGGTGCTGGTTGCAGAGATTGCGCCGAAGCCGGGTGTGGCGCCCTCCATCCGGAAGCTTCCGGAACGACAAAGGAAGAATGGGCATCAACCGCTGAAAGGAGAAGCTTCGGAGCGAGCCGCCGGAGACGTTACGTCAAGCGCCCAAAGTACTCCGTCTGGAAAGAGTCAATCGCCTGGTGAGACCTCGCCGAAGCTCGAAGGGCAAAGGCAGAACTTCCGCACTGAGGGCCTCGAAGCCCGAGCTCGGATGGGAACTGCGCCCAGACCAAGTTGGTCTCCCGCCAGTGGAAGCTCCTCGTCTTGTGGCTAACACAGGCCCTACCAACAAGATATGGGGGCAGGCCGGGCGACCGACACTGCGGAACCGCAATCTCGCAAAAATAGTTGGGAAACGCACCGTCTGGCTGTAGTCTGAGGCTCATACGGTGCGTCCGTGGGAGCGGAATGCACCGATTTACTAGTCAACCTAATCTCTTTTGGAAGGAGAGGTGCCATGGCAATTCGTTTGGGAGATACGGCTCCCGATTTCAAAGCCGATACGACAGAGGGTTCCATTCAGTTTCACGACTGGATCGGGGATGGTTGGGCTGTGTTGTTCTCGCACCCCAAGGACTTCACGCCAGTCTGCACCACCGAGCTGGGCGCAGTGGCGAAGCTCAAGAGCGAGTTCGACAAGAGGAGCGTCAAAGTCGTGGGGCTCAGCGTGGACAAAGTCGGGGATCACGAGAAGTGGTCCAAAGACATCGAAGAGACGCAGGGGGTGGCCGTCAACTTCCCCCTCATCGACGACGCCAGTCGGAAGGTGTCGGATCTCTACGACATGATCCATCCGGAAGCCGACAACACGATGACCGTGCGATCGGTTTTCGTGATAGGTCCGGACAAGAAAGTAAAGCTCACCATTACGTACCCGGCGAGCACTGGACGCAATTTCGACGAAATCCTGCGCGTGATCGACTCGCTACAGTTGACCGCGAATTATCAGGTGGCGACACCCGTGAACTGGAAGGACGGCGATGACGTCATCATCGTCCCCTCGGTGAGCAACGAAGAGGCGGAAAAGAAGTTTCCCAAGGGTTTCAAAGAAGTGAAACCCTACTTGCGTGTGACCCCGCAGCCGAATCGCGACGCGTAAACCCGCGCTGCACGGAGCTTGTTAGGCGATCCCCCGGCGTCAGCCGGGGGATCCACATCAAACAGCGCCGATCCGTCCGGGTAGGGTCGCGGGCTGGCGCGGTAGATGTAGGTAAGGGAAGTTGTTACTTGGCGGCTTTCGCCAGGTGCCTCCAACGACGCCAAACGTCAGTACGCCTTGGGCGAGACGCCAAATCGCCTTCGGGAAAAAAGCATGGTCGACGACAGCCGAATTCGAAAGTTTCAGGAGTTCCTTGCCAAGGACCCACGGGATCCGATGCTTCATTACGGGCTTGGAAACGAGCTCTCAAAAAGCGGCCGCTTCGCGGACGCCGTCGAGAGCTTTGAGGAGGCCATCCGCGTCAAGCCCAACTACACGGCGGCATACCGTCAGTTGGGCAAATCCTTGGAAAAGTTGGACCGTAAGGATGAGGCCCGACGTTGCTATGAAGATGGTATCGCCCTGGGTCTCGAGAGCGGAGATTTGCAAACCGTGAAAGAAATGAAGGTTTTCCTGGGGCGTCTCGGAGCGGATTCCGAAGCGTGAGAAGGCGAATTGAGCGCCGTGGGTCGTCTTAGAGAGTCCTGCGAGGTAGAACGCTTGGGATTTATCGGATACGCGGCCCGCCGAAACGTAACTCCGGGTCGTGACGTCGTCCGGATCTTCATTAACTGCGCGAGCACGGATGCGCCCACCGTCGGCCAACGACAACGCTTGAACGACCCCGCAGGCCTTTCCCCCCCAGACGATATCCGCTTTCTCCATGCCATCGACGTCCTTTTCGAGGAGCGGCGATGTCGTTTCACTGGACTCGATACGCTGTCAGCCGTTCGCAAGTTCCACCGCTTCATGGGTGCTCTCGGTGCGCGGGCACGCGAAATGGGGCAGGGCCACGACTGGCCATTCGAGTCAACAAGGAACTTGTTGGAAACGCTCGCACGCATCAAGAACTCCCGCGACTACAGTTCAGTCGCTCAGTCCCGTCAACTCGATAGATAAACGACACGAGGCGTTTTGCCCAAATGAAGGTCTCCGTGCTCGACGCGATGGCTCTGGAAGATACGCTCGCGGAAGCTCATGGAACTCTCGGCAACGTTGTCGCCCGACAACACGCTACTCGGTGTCGATGAAGTCGTCCCCGCGCCTCCGCGGTTTCTCATGTCCAAAGTTGGACTCCGTCCAGACCAAGTTGGTCTCGTTCGTACGATTCGTCTAAGCACTTTCCGCCGAGCAACACGATGGAGTGTACGGCGCTCGCGTTGGCGATGTCGCGCCAGTCGGTACCAGATTTCGGTTTTCCACGCCGCTGATGATACGCAATGACTTTCGACGCGATGAGCGCGTCCGGCGTCATGACCAAGATTTTGGAGATCCTGCGTCATACGAGTCTCGTCAACGTAGGCGTTCACGGCGTGCGCACCGTAGATCACAGCATCGTCGCGGCCCTGCAGGAATTCCAGTACAGCGTTGTGTATGCCGGAAAGAGGCAGCTTCTCTTTCGCGGCGAACTCCTTGAACGTAAGCGTTCCTTCTCCAAGTACCATTTCAGACCTTCCGCGATCGTGGCACTTCGAGGTTAATTCGCGCCAAGCTCAACCGCAAAGCCTACCTCTGAGAAGTACGTGACGGCAGAAGGTGGCTCGAGAAGGGAGCAACGATTATAGTTGTCGCCATGCACTTCATACTCGCTGCCCTCGCCCTCGCCACCGCCCCCAACCATCAGCTCGCCATGTCGGCGCACCACCTTTGCTCGGGGGTTTTCGTCGTCGGACGCGATTTGGCCCGGAGCCCGGAAGTGGTTATCGAGCACGACATAAAGCGCTTCGACTTTTTCCAATGGGGGGACGACTTCGAGTACGCCGTCGACATGGAAAAAAAGACCGCGCGCGTTTGGGTGGCTTCTGGCCCCTCATGGACGGCGCAATATAACGGCGACCAGGGCTGCACCATCCTTCCCCAAGGCGCGAGCGACGTCTTCTTCGAGCCCATGAAGCTCCCGTCGAAACTTCCCGACGCCGAGAAGCAAGATGGCCAACTGGAGATGCAGGCGCCCATGCGCTCGTGCCCGAAATCGACGATGCGCTCAATTGGGCGATGGCACAGAAGAAGCAGTACACTCGAGCGCTAGTCGTCGTTCACAAAGGGAGGATCATCGGAGAGCGCTACGCCGAGGGCTTCTCGAAGAACACGCCGCAGATTAGCTGGTCGCAAGGCAAGAGCATTACTTCGGCGCTCATCGGCATCCTCGGGCACCAAGGAGAGCTGAGCGTCGATGACCGCGCGCCCGTGTCGGAATGGCACGGCGAGGGCGACCCGCGCCGCGCGATCCACGTGAAGCACCTCTTGCGGATGTCGAGCGGGCTCGACTTCAAGAATTACGGGATCGACAACCCGAATTCGTGGACGACGGAGAACGAGCACTTTCGCATCTATCACGACGCCATCAACATATTCGAGCACGCGGTGGATCAACCGCTCGAGATCCCTCCGGACAGCCAGTTTCGCTACCGCAACTCCGACCCGCTCACGCTCGGGCGCATCATTCGTCAGATCGTCGAAGCGCGCGGCGATAGCTACCTCGCCTTTCCGCGCGAAGCGCTCTTCGACAAGATCGGCGCACGCGACTACGTGCTCGAGACCGACGCGTATGGCAACTTCATCATGACGGGCTACGACTATGGCTCCGCGATGGACTGGACGCGGTTCGGGCTTCTCCATTTGTGGGACGGGGTGTTGGAAGGCGAGCGGCTCTTGCCTGAAGATTGGATCGACTTCATCACCGAGCCCGCGCCCGGCGATCCCAGCAAAGGCTATGGCGGTCTGTTCTGGCTCAACCGCGGCGGCGCTCTCGACCGCGTGCCTGAGGATGCTTATTGGGCCTCGGGCTTCATGGGGCAGCGCACGACCATCATCCCGTCGCGCGACATGGTGGTCGTACGTCTGGGGCCGAGCCCGGAAGGCTTCTCGGACTACATCAATGAATTCATCGGCCGTGTCCTCGAGACCGTTCCGTGAAGGGGGCATTCGCGCGAGCGGGCGTTCTCGCGCTCTTGATCGGATCTTGGATCAGCGCACTCCCATTGAGATACTATGAACCGCGCAGACCCTTGAGGCAAAGACGATGGAAGAGCTCGAAAACCCAGAGAAGCAGGAGCGCCTCCGCAGGTGGCTTCCCTATCTCTGGCTGCCTCCCGTCGCCCTGATCGTAATCATGTTTCTCGTAGCATTCTTCGCCAGGTAGAGCCCATGGACGCTTTTGCAACACAGGTGACCGGGTGGCTCTTCGTTGCCGCCGCGGCGATGACTTGGGTGGGCATCACGTTTCTGCCCGTTCCTATCGGGAGCTTTTTCGAACGCGATGACTTCTCTCGCGTGTTGAAGCGTCTCAGGGTTTGGATTTGGTTGTACCGGGTTTACCTTTTCGGTCATCTCGTCGCCTTGATGGCCTTCGTCGCGCTGGCAACGCTGTTATCGGATGCGCCTGCCCGTATCTTGATTTGGCCCGCGGTTGCGGTCTGCGGCGCCGGGCTCTTGACCACCGCTCTCGCCGCTGCGTTCTACTATCACTTCGGCGCTTGGGGCGCACTCGATATGAAAGGACGCTCTCCTGAGGAAGTGGACGGGTTCGTGGACTCGTTGCACGTCACCACGGAATACGTGACGTGCTTGGTTCGGTTCGGCCGCGTCTTCTTCGGGCTCGGACAGCTCGTGCTCGGTATCGGGCTGCTCCATGGCGGGCTCGCGCCGGCGGGGGTCGGGGCGAGTGCCGCGATATTGGGTATCGCCGCCATGGCGCTCACGATGGGTCTCCCCGACGATCTCCACCTCTATCGCTACATCTTCCATCTCAACATCCTTTGGCTCGTTGCCTTGGGCGTCGTGGTCCTCGGGCTTGCCTGACCAACCTGACCAAATAGATACCGAATTGATAAAAACCCAGATCGACGAGCTCGACCGTGCCGTCCGCGCGTTCGAGCGCGTCATCATGAAGCTCGAACCGGATGCTTTTCTAAAAAAGCTCGGTGGTTGGACCCCTCGAGACATCGTCGCTCATCTCGTCGGGTGGAACGCCTATGTCGTTGAGGGAAGCCGTCAGCTCCAGCGAGGCGAGCTTCCGTTCTACGATCGCGATCCGGGCGACAACTACGAAAAGGTCAATGCCGAGCTAATCCGCAAGCACGGGTCGACCGAGCGCGACACGCTCGTTCTCGCGCTCGAGAGCTCCGCGAACGCGCTCGCGGCTTTTCTACGAGAGCTCGATGACGGAGCTTGGGAGCACGACTTCGGTGTCCAGCACGGCGACGAAACGCTCACGGTCCGCGGCACCGTGAACGACTTGATCCAAGACTACGATCATCATCGCCGTCAGATCGAAACGTGGTCGGGAACCACGTGAAGCGCTCCTGAGCCGACTACGCGACGCCCTTACCCTCGTCTTCACCGTCAGCTTTTGGCGCCTCCACGTCCTCATGCCCTTCGCCTCGGCGCGGGCCGGCCATCGCGATCTGACGAATACGAGGGTCGGGGTCGTCTGCAACTTCGCGAAGCGCATCCCTGGCGTGCTCGCCGCCAATCTGAGCCAGAGCAAACGCCGCCGTGGCTCGAACTTGATCGTCCCAACGTTTTCCCCCGAGGATGGGAAATTTCCGCGCCGTGAGTACGTCTGCGAGCGCTGGCACGGCGACGGGGTCGCCAAGCTGCGCGAGCGCTTGGGAACATGCGATAGCGCGTTCATGCTCTTTGGTCACTTCGAGCGTCGCGACGAGAGCGCCCACGGCATGAGGGGACTGAAGATTGGCCAGGCTCCGAATCGCCCCTTTGGCGACACCGATGTCCTCATGGCGGGCGAAATCGACGAGCAGCTCGAGGACCTGTTTGTCATTGAGGCGCTCGGTGAGCCGAAAAGCAGCTCGGCGCACTTTCGGGTTGACGTCCGACAAGCAGAACGCGAGCTCGGTTTTCAGATCGCGCGTAACGATGTCGACGATCTCTAAAATGCGAAAGCGCTGCTCCGAGGTCACTTCGAGAACCATATCGCGCTTGAGACGCTCCGCGCCTTCGGGGCCGGCCTTCGCCAGAAGTCCTGCGGCGATGTGGCGTGTGCGGAAGTCCTTCTCCTGCTTGATCACCTCGATGAGAAGATGGATGGCCGGCTCGCCCATACTCTCGAGGACCTGCGCCGCTTTATGCTGGCGAGAGGTGTCTTTCGACTGAAGCTCGCTCATCAGAAGCGCTTGCGTCGCCGGGTCCATTTTGCGATTCAGGACAGCGAAGCCTCGACCCGATGTGTCGGCGTCTTCGAGCAGAGGGCGCTGGCGCTCGCGCATCTCCGAGAAGATGCGGCTCGCGAGCGCGTAGTCCCCAAACTGGAGAGCACCGCTCGTCATCTCGTGCAGCAGATTGGCGATCTCGACGAGAAGTCGATCGTCGTCTTCCTCCCTGAAGGCGAGAATCAAGTAGTCGATGGAGAGGACGGCAAACTGATGTTGGAGAGCGTGAATGAGCGTCTCCATGAGCTCGCGACAGCCACGAACGAGTTTCGAGCGCTCTGGACTTTCATGGCTAGTGTAGGGGCCGAAGAGCTTGTGAAGAACCTTTCTCATCATGTCGGAATCGCCCTTGATGAGAAGGTCCTTGGCGATGGTCGGCAAATTTTCTATGAGTACGTCGGTCGCCACGAGCTCGGCTGTCGTGGCATCGTCCAGATCATCCGAAAGATTGCGGTCCGACGCTACGGACTCGAGCACGTCTCGCACCGATACCGCGTATCGACGATCGCTGAAGACGATGCCTTCGATCCCCTTCTCTTTGGCGAGCTGTTGCCAAAAGGAAGGCTCCAAATCCGGTGGAAGGTCTTTGAGCGCACCGATGAAGGCTTCGGAATCCGCTTCGGTTACACGCTCCAGAAACATCAGGCTCGTCAGCTCGTGTTTCGTCAAAAAATGGACGAAACTGTCCGAGAGAGCTTCATAGCCCGAACTATTCACTCGGTGGCCGTTGACGAGGAGGACATCACCACCACTAGCGAAGCTCACGGAGGGCCGGCCGGACAATATCTTGGCGAGCGCTTCGTGGAGCTGATCGATGGAAGTCGAGACCGGCTTGCTCCCTAAAGGATAGAGCTTGATGTTCTTGGAAGCGCCAAGAATCGCTCGGAGCAGCTTGGGAATCTCGGCGAGCGCATCGGCATCGAGCTCCGCCTCGACGTCGGAGGTCGGGCGTCTGACACCCACGCTGCGCTTGCGGACCTCGGAATAACGCATCTGTCGCAACGTGATGTGCTCGAGATGCGCTACGGCCGTGAAACTCTTCCAATAGTCGCTGTCGATAGTTTCGGTTTTGAGCTGGCCGCATCGGATCAGGAGGCTTTTGAGCTCTTCCGCTTTTAGCCCGCGACGGAATTCTATGCCCTCGAGCTCAGCCCGATCTAGGAACTCGAGATAGGAATTGGCAAGAAGTCGAAAATCGCCTGCGTCGACTTTGTGCCCGTTCGCGAGCAATATTCCCTGCGTACGAGAGAGATTCAAGTGCTCGACGAGCTCGAGCACCGCTTTCACGGATTTCAGAGAGCTCTCGTGCGCGTTGACAATCGGTTTACTGTCCGGCGGATAGAGCTGGATGCTGCGTATCGTCGTTAGGATCGTCCGAAACAAGTTCGGCAGGCGCGCGATGGCCTCCGGTTTGAGCTTTTCGTCCCGAGGTCCCTCATCGTTCTTTTCGATGAGCGGCTCACCGGAATAGTGTTCCGCCTCTCGTCGGCTGAAAGTCTGCTCGTCGAAGTCGTTGCGGATTTGCTCGAAGCGTGACGCTTTCTCCCGATCGGAGGAGAGCTTGTAATGATAGGCGAGGATGGACGCCGACGGCCCCAGGTGGTCCTGGTGGAGGTCCTCTTGATAGTTGCCAATACGCCCGTGCAGCTCTTCGCGGCGCGACTGATTCATAGAGTCATAAATGATGTCGAGGACGCGTTTCGAGAGAAAGCGCATCGTCTCGTCATTGATGTGGAAATTCGAACGCAATAGTCCGAGATCTTCGGCGCGGTCCAGAAACTCCAAGACCTTGCTCTCCGAGACCTCCGACGCCCCCGTGACCACACTCAGAGGAACATCCTCGCCGAGAGTCGAGACGTGCTCGAGGAGCTCGCGTCCGTCGTCATCGAGCGCGGCGAGCTTCTGTGTCACGATCTCTTCGAGAGAGCGCGGTAGATATCCTTGCTCGGTGGCCTCGAGCACCCAGCGCTGCCCCTCCAATCTCAGCTTCTGATCGAGAACGAGCTTGCGAATGATCTCGGAAAGAAAAAGCGGATTGCCTTGCGTAATCGCGACGAGCTCGTCCGGAAGACCATCGGGAATCTCGAGGCCCGGAAACACGCCCTCGAGGTGGCTCGTAATATCGGCAGCCTGAAGCGGCCCTAGCTTCAGATGCTCGACTGAGAACCCCTCCTCGCTCTTCTCGACGAATCGCTTGAACGGAAAGTCTTCGTCCTTCTGCTCCGGAGTGACTTCCTCAGTGACCGCCCCGCAGACTAGAATGCTGCGCTTCTGCCGACCCAATACACGGAGCAGAGCAACGCTCGCTTCGTCGACATATTGCAATTCGTCTACCAGTAACACGAGAGGTTTCTCATCGAGGAGCTTGGTCAGCAAGCGAACGAGCGCATTGAAGAGTCCTTCTCGCTGCTGCTCTGGAGACTCGGCGGCTTCCGGCGTGTCGCCTTCGAGATGCGGAAGCACCCGAGAGAGATAGTGATGCTCTTTCGCATCGAGCTCAGCAAGAACCGAAACGCCTCGATCCTCGAGGGCGTTCAAGAGAGCAACGATCGCGTCTCCGATGGCATAGTAGGCGCGAAATCCCTCCTGTTGCCGGCCGGCGATACGAACGGCGTGGAGCGCATTGTTCGATGCGAGGCTGCGCCGCACCGTCTCGATGAGGGTGCTCTTGCCCATCCCGGGAGCGCCTTCGAAAATAACGACCCACGACTTCCCCAAGCTCAAGGCGCCTAGAGCCTCCGAGACCGCTGCGAGCTCGCGGCTTCTCCCCGCGATCTCGGCGCCATCTAGGCGATGAAGCGCCGTTTTGCGAGACGTCTTCTCAACATCGATCTCGGCGGCGGTCGAGACACGATCGCGTCCGAGGGCTTTAGATGTATAGAGCGCGGTGTCCGCGATGCGAATGAGATCGCTCCCCGTCTCCGCATCGTCACGCGCCGAAGCGACACCAATGCTCAACGAGATCTTCAGCTCTTCATTCCGGCCCTCGAGAGTAAGGGTCCTCTCCTTGGTGAGCTGGTTCAATCGATGGGCGTGCTGCACGGCGTGATCGAGCTCGGTCTTCGGTAGGATCACCATGAACTCGTCGCCGCCGAAGCGAACGGGGTAGCCCGTCTCCCCCGCAACTTCCTTGAGAAGCCCGGCGACGAACTTCAGAGCTTCGTCTCCCACGTCGTGCCCATAGGTGTCGTTGACCTTTTTGAAGCGGTCGATATCCAGAACCATCAAGAAGAGAGGGAAGCTTGCCTCGGTTTCCCAACCGATTTTGTGCTCGAAGTAGCTGTGGAGGAATCGGCGGTTGTGGAGACCGGTGAGCTCGTCTTCGAAGATCAGACGAGAGGGATCCTTCCCCACGTTTTGCAGGAAATCAACGAGCTCTCCGTACTGCATCTAGACGGTGGTCTCCCCGCTAAAAAAGCTCCGCTGCGCCAGGGGCAGCCGAACGGTATCGCTCCTTATGGGTGTTGTACTAACAGGTTAAAGGATGGAAACGTGACAAGCAACCCCGCTGTTTTACGGGGGGAGCGGTGATTGCATCCTGACCATGGAGTGGGGTAAGTTCCAAAGAATCATGCACCTACGTCTGCTGATCGTAGCTCTCGCCGCTCTGTCTTTTACCGGGCAAAACGCATATACCCAGGAACCGACGCCTCGCCTCGTTTTGCTCCTCACGGTCGATCAGGGCCGAGGAGACTATCTCGAAAGGTTTCAGCCAAGCTTCGAAGGCGGGTTCAAAAGGCTGCTCGACCACGGCGTTCTCTTTACCGACGCCCATCATTTTCACGCCGGCACAGTGACCGCCGCCGGCCACGCCTCGCTTTCCACCGGGCGCTATCCAGCACATTCCGGGATGGTCGGAAACGAGTGGTACGACCGCACCGACGGCAAACACGTCTATTGCGTCGAAGACGCGACGACCCCGATCCTGGCGCCCGAGGGTGCCAAACCGGGCTCCGGCGCCGGGCGCTCGCCGGCGCGGCTTCTCACGAACGGTCTTGGCGACTGGATTCAAGCAAGTGACCCGAACTCCAAGGTTTTTTCGATCGGCGCCAAAGATCGTTCGGCCGTTCTCATGGGAGGCAAGAACGCACAGGGCGCTTTCTGGTTCGACAGGCGGAACGGCCAGTGGGTGACGAGCACCCATTACGCTTCCGAATATTCCGTGTGGGTGCGGGAGTTTCATCGAGAACGTTTCGCCGAGAGCTATTTCGGGCGCACGTGGACGCCGCTCGAGGTTCCCCACACGCTTCTCGACGAGATGAAGATCGTTGGCGATCCAGACTTCACCCATGCGCTCGGGCGAGCCGATTTCTACCCGACAACGCGTTTCTACAACGCGCTCTATAACTCGCCTTTCATCGAACCCTATTTGCTCGATTTCGCGAAGAAGCTCGTGGTCGCGCACGAGCTCGGTGAGGACGAGAGCGTCGACGTGCTCGCCTTGAGCTTTGCCAGCGTCGATACCGTCGGACACACATTTGGGCCAAACAGTCCCGAAGTTCTCGACACCATGCTTCGCCTCGATCGCGGGCTCGCCGAGCTCTTCGATTTTCTCGACGAGAGGATAGGCCTCGCGAACGTCGCGATCTCGCTCTCAGCCGATCACGGGGTCGCGTCACTTCCGGAATATCAAAGCTCGCAGAACCTCCCCGGGGGATTCCTCTCGGCGGAGGACTACGCTTGCTTCCAGACAGCCGGGCGCGCGTTCCAGGAAAAATTCGGGAAGGACGATTGGTTCCACGAGGCGCTCTATTTCAACAATGAAACTTTGAAGCGGCGGGATGTCGAGCGGTCGAGCCTCGAATCAATAATCGCCACCGAGCTCGCGCGCTGTCCGAGCGTCGAGCGAGTTTGGACGCGGACCGAGATCGAGAACGCCTCGGCGGGAGGATCGATGGACCCAACGCTCGAGCTCTACCTCCATTCGTTCCATCCCGAGCGCAGCCCGGACCTCTACGTGCAACACAAGGAAGGCCTCATCGGCCGTGTCCGTGGCACGACCCACGGCTCGCCGTACCGTTACGACACGCACGTCATGGCGCTCGTACAATGGCCAGGGGCTCAACGAGGCACGATCAACGAGCGCGTCAACACGGTTGATCTACCCGTCACGATCGCGTCCTTGCTCGGCATCGACTTCCCCGACAACGTCGACGGCGTAGACCGCTCGGAGCTCATCCGCGACTAGCGGTCGAAGATCTCCTTCTGGACGATGAGCCGCTGGATCTGGCTCGTGCCTTCGTAGATTTGGTAGATCTTCGCGTCGCGATAAAGTTTTTCGACGGGATATTCCTTGTTGAACCCATTGCCGCCAAAGACTTGAACGGCGTCGGTCGCCACCTTCACCGCCGTATCGGCGGCGAAGAGCTTTGCGAAGGCAGCCTGCTTCGTGTTCCGCTTTCCCTGATCGATCGTCCAGGCCGATTCCCACACGAGAAGGCGGGCCGCCTGGATCGCGACCGCCATGTCGGCAATCATGAAGCCGATCGATTGGTGTTTGTAGATCGGCACGCCGAAAGTCTTGCGCTCTTTTGCATAAGCGACGGCGTGATCGTAGGCGGATTGCGCGAGACCGACCGCGGCGGAGGCAACGACGGGCCGCGAGTGGTCGAAGGCCGCCATCGCCGCGCGCCAACCGTCCCCTTCCTCGCCAATGCGGTTCGCAGCGGGAACCTTCACGTCTTGAAAGTTCACCGCGCGCGTGTCCGAGGCACGTTGGCCCAGATTGTTCTCTTTCTTACCGACCGAAACACCTTCCGAATCTCTGGGGACGATGAAAGCGCTCATGCCGCGATGGCGTTTCTCGGGATCCGTATAGGCAACGACGAAGTACCACTCCGCGACGCCGCCATTCGTGATCCACATCTTGCTGCCGCTCAGGACGTAGTCGTTGCCGTGGCGTTTCGCCTTCGTCTTGATCCCCTGGACGTCACTCCCCGCATCCGGCTCGGTCACGCAATAGGCCGTGAGCAGGAACTCTTCCGTCAGCGGCGTGAGCCATTTCTTTTTTTGCTCGTCGGTTCCCGCCACGATAATCGGCGCTTCAGCAAGGGTATTGGCTTCCATCGCCGTGCCGATCCCGTTACATCCCCAAGCGACTTGCTCAGAGATGAGACAACCTTCGAGAACGCCGAGCCCCAAGCCGCCATATTCTTCGGGAATATGGGTGTTCATGAGCCCGAGCTCCCACGCTTTCTTGCAAATCTCTCTCGGATATTCTCCGGTCACATCGTGATGCGCGGCGTTCGGCGCGATCTCCTTCTCGGCGAACTCGTGGGCGAGGTCGCGAAATTGCTGTTGCTCTTCACTCAAACCGAAATCAATCATGACGCGTTCCCGTGTTCCTCTTGAATTGCGGACGCCTCTTCTCCTCGAAGGCCTGGATGCCCTCGAGGGCGTCGTCCGATCGAAAGCAAGCGAGCTGAGCCTCGGCCTCGAAGTCGAGAACCTCGTCGAGAGATCCTGCTTCTGCGAGTGCTACCGCTTTGTTGGCATATTGGATGGAAAGAGGCGCCGCAGCGGCGAGCTCCTCCGCGAGCTCCCGGCTGTCTTTCGCGAGCGCCCCCGGTTCGACGACCCGGTTCACGAGACCGAGACGCAGCGCTTCGGCGGCATCGATGAGCCGGCCGGTAAAGATGAGCTCACGCGCGACCGCGGCGCCGGCGAGCCGCGTCAAGAAAAAGGACGTTCCCCAATCGGGATGAAGTCCTAGCCGTGAAAAACTGGCCGCGAAGCGCGCCGTGGCCGACGCGATGCGCAGATCGCAGGCGAGCGCGAGGCCAAACCCGGCTCCCGCCGCGACACCGTTCACGCAGGCGACGCTCGGGATGGGCAGATCGCGCAACCGCTGAACGACACGCTTACCTTGCTCGATGAGAGGCGCGAGCGCTTCCGAGCGGCTCTCCCGTCGCAGCTCTGCCATGAAGCGCACGTCGCCGCCGCTACAAAAACCTTTGCCCGCACCGGTAATGATCAAGACACGCGCCCCCGCCGCAGCCTCGTTGATGGCCGCGAGCAGATCCTCGCGCATGGAGCCAGAAAAAGCGTTCAACGCGTCGGGTCGATTCAGCGCGATGGTGGCGATAGCGCCGGCACCATCAATCGCTAGATCGATGTGCTCCCAGCTCATGTCGAAGCCGAGACTATAACGCTTCGACGAGCAAGGCGAGGCCCATACCGCCGCTGATGCAAAGGGTCGCGATCCCGCGTTTGGCCTTGCGCCGGCGCATCTCGTGCACGAGCGTGACGACGACGCGCGCTCCCGTGGCCCCGATAGGATGCCCGAGCGCAATGGCGCCGCCGTTCACGTTCAGCCGATCGAGGTCGAGGTCGAGCTCACGCTGGCACGCGAGCACTTGCGCGGCAAAGGCTTCGTTGAGCTCGATGAGATCGATGTCGTCGAGCGCAAGCTCTGTCTTCTTTAGAAGTTTTCGAATGGCCGGAACCGGGCCGATGCCCATGATGGCGGGATCGACGCCGGCCGAGCTATAGGCAACGATGCGCGCCATGGGCTCGACACCGAGTGCCTCGGCTTTGTCCTCGCTCAGGACCATCATCGCGGCAGCGCCGTCGGGGATACCGGAGGCATTACCGGCATGCACCGTTCCATCCTTCCGGAAAACCGGCTTCAGATTTGCGAGGCTTTCCATCGTCACGCCGTCCCTTGGATGCTCGTCTACTTCGAGGACTTGGACCACACCTTTTCGCCCAGGCACTTCGATGGGAACGATCTCGTCGGCGAAGCGGCCGGCTTCGCGTGCCGCCTGACAGCGGCGCTGCGTTTCCATCGCGTAGCGGTCCGTCTCTTCACGGGTGATGCCGTACTTGTCGACTAACTTCTCCGCGGTCTCGCCCATGAGCTCCTCACAGAGAGGACAGAGGAAGCCGTCGCGGTACATCCCATCGGTAATCTCCGAATGGCCGAGCTTATGGCCCCAACGCGCGTCGAGAAGCATATAGGGCGTGTTGCTCATGCTCTCGGTACCGCCCGCGAGCACGACCTCCGCGTCTCCGAGCGCTACGGCGCCATAAGCGTTGATGACCGCTTTGAGGCTCGAGCCGCACGCCTTGTTGATGGTGTAGGCGGGTGTTCCCTCTCCGAGACCCGCCCGGTAAGCGACTTGGCGCGCGACGTTTGGACGGACACCGGCCTGACGACCGTTTCCGAAAATCACTTCGTCGACGGCGTCTCTGGGAACGCCGCTTTTTTCGAGCACCCCCTTGGCCGCGACGACGCCAAGGTCGGAAGCTTGAAGAGACTTCATGCTGCCGCCGAACTTTCCGATGAGGGTTCTAGCGGCGCCCGCAATGACGATACTTTTGCTCACGGTCAGCGCCATCAGGCTTTTCTCACATATTCGAACTCGAACGGTTGACCCTTCACGCCCGATTTCGGGGGCGCTATCCAATTGGCAATCTGCCCGGGCTCGTCCACCGCAACCATCAGGGTCTCGATATAGGCGCGGTCGTCATTGGCCGGCAGCCAGATATCTTTCTTCTCGCTCCAGGCCTCCGCCGAGAGGAGCTCGCCCTTCGGATCGAAGAAATGGCCCGAATAGGCGCCGATTTGGCGGTTGAAGCGCCGGTGCGGCATGGTCAGTCGATCGGAGATGCCGGCATCTTCGAGGGTCTTGTTCCAGCGCTTGACCCCGCGCTCGCAATCTTCGACATAGTCATCGCGCAGCACTTCATTCATGGCGTTGCGCATCGGGATCTCTTGCTGAACGATCTTCCCGTTTTCCACGAGCTCCATCTGGTAGAAGCTATCGAGACATTTGTGCTCGCCGTAGCGGTCTTCACGATGACGCCCTTTGACGCCCGTGGCAAAATACTGCGCCGCGTTCGTCGAGACTTCGCCGCCGAAGAGATCGGTCGAAGCGCTCACCCAGAAGTTCAAATATTTCTGGATGGTCGGAAGATCGATGCCGCCATGCGCGCGCACGTCGTCGCCGTGCTCGCGCATGAGATGGGCCGTTCGCTCGACGATGCGGCCGACTCCAGTCTCCCCCACCGACATATGGAACGCCTCTTCCGTCAGCATGAACTTTGTCGTGCGAGAAAGCGGGTCGAAGCCGCTCTCCGCGAGAGCGAGAAGCTGATATTTCCCGTCGCGGTCGGTGAACATGGTGAACATGAAAAAGTTCAGCCAGTCGTCACATGGCTCGTTGAACGCGCCGAGAATGCGCGGCTTGTCCTCGTTGCCGCTCCGGCGCGCGAGCAGGCCCTCCGCCTCTTCGCGACCATCCCGCCCGAAATAGGAGTGAAGAAGGTAGACCATCGCCCACAGATGGCGGCCTTCCTCGACGTTGACTTGAAAGAGATTGCGGAGGTCGTAGAGACTCGGCGCTGTCTTGCCGAGCAGGCGCTGCTGCTCGACGCTCGCGGGCTCGGTATCGCCTTGAGTCACGATGAGTCGGCGCAGCTGGGTGCGCAGCTCACCCGGAACTTCCTGCCACACGGGCTCGCCCTCGTGATCCCCGAAGCCGATCTTGCGATCCTCTTCCGGGGGCGTCAGGAAGAGCCCCCACCGATAGTCGGGCATCTTCACGTAGTCGTAATGCGCCCAACCGCCGGCGTCGACCGAGATCGCCGTCCGGAGATAAATGTCGTCGTTTTGGAAACCTTCCGGGCCCATCTCCATCCACCAATCGACATAGTTGGGCTGCCAATTCTCGAGCGCGCGCTTGAGCTTGGGATTGCTCGACAGGTTTACGTTGTTCGGGATCTTCTCGTGAAGCTCCATCTCAGGTTCTCCTCCAATCGAACTCGGGCATGCTCTGTTTGCCGTAGAGCGTGAGCGCCCCTTTTTCGCCCACCGCATTGGGGCGCTGGAAAATCCAGTTTTGCCAAGCCGTCAAGCGACCAAATATTTTCGTCTCCATCGTCTCCGGACCCGCAAAGCGCAAAGAGGCTTCCATACCGGTCATGGCGTCCGGCGAGAAGCCACAGCGCTCCTCGATCGCGATGCGTAGTTCGTCTTCCCAATCGAGATCGTCGGGCGCGAAGGTGACGAGACCGAGCTCCATCGCCGTGGTCGGATCGATGAGCCCTTCGCGGGCAAGAACCTTTGCGAGCGTCTCCGGCTCGCCGAGAAATCGTGTCTCGAGGCGGGAAAGCCCGTTGCCCTTCGGAAACCATTCTTTGTTGAGAGGCCCGAGACCGATATGCACAGGTTTCTCGGGATCGTCCAACATATAGCTACGATCGGCGGCGAGGGCGATTTCGAGAAGGCTTCCCACGAAACACGACCCGGGCTCGATGAGGGCGAAGAGGCTTCGCGCCGTCTGGTCGAGACGCTTGTAGGTGCGGCGCATCTTCAGAAGGATTTCTTTCACCAGCCAGTCCTCGGCGTTGTCGCTCAGCGTTTTATCGATAGCGAGCACCGCGTCCGCATCGCCCTGGGTCTTCAAGATTACGAGGCCGCAAGTCGCGTAGTTGAAGCGGAGCTGGCAGAGCGCGTCATCGAGCTCACGCGCCATCGCGAGCGGCCAGTAATCGACACCGAGTGCTTGGATCGCTTCCGCCGTTTGCGGCTGGTCTCCTTCAGGGCCGCGGACGAGGATCTCGACGCGCCGCGACGCCTGGTCGATCGCAACGCTGAGCGTGCGATATTCGAGAGCCGTCTCCGAGCGCTTGGCGTCGAGCGGCTTCAGCTCGATGCCGGGACCGCTCGCGTTTCTCGTGGAGGTCGCTGCGAGCGCTTCCGCGCGGACACGAACGGTCTCGTCGAACTGGCTGCGGGCGGCGATACCGTCGACCAACTTCCACTCCACGGCGCGCTTACCTTTGATGCCTTCGACGAGCGTCGAGAAAACGTCGGCACGATCGCGGCGCACCATGCGCTTGTCCACGAGCCGCGTGAGCCCACCCGTACCCGGCAGAACGGCGAGAAGCGGCGCTTCCGGTAGCGCGACCGCCGCGTTGCCGTCGTCGACGAGAAGAATCTCGTCCGCTGCAAGCGCAAGCTCATAGCCGCCCCCCGAAGTCATGCCGTTGAGCGCGGCGAGAAATTTCTGCCCGCCGTCGCGGCTCGACTCCTCCATCCCGAGGCGCGTTTCGTTGGTGTACTTGCAGAAGTTGACTTTGAAACTATGCGCCGAGCTCGCGAGCATATAGATGTTGGCGCCGGCCGAAAAGATCCGATCCATCCCGCTCGTGATGACGCAGCACTTCACTTCCGGGTGCTCGAAGCGAAGGCGCTCGATCGCGTCCGCGAGCTCGATATCGACGCTCAAGTCGTAGCTGTTCAGCTTCAGTTGATAGCCCGGCCTCAAACCACCGTCTTCCTGAACGTCGAGCGTCAAAGTCGCTATGGGACCATCGACGGATAACTTGAAGTGCTGGTAGCGGCTCGGATCCGTCTCGAACTGAATAGGTTCCATCAATCCTCCGTGGATGAGTATTATACTACTTGTTTGATGACAATTATGTGCATTATACTGCGTACATGAACGCTGGGTATATCTTGCAGGAGCTCGGGAAAAAGATTCGCGGTCAACGCGTGCGAAAAGGGTTTAGCCAGCAACGACTTGCAGCGCTCGCCGGGCTCTCGCCACGATACATCTCGCAGCTCGAATCGGGCCAAGGCAACATCTCTATCCTCAGGCTGTACGAGCTCGGTCGGGCGCTCGGAGCTCCTCTTCACGAGCTCGTACGGCTCGGAGACCACCGCCACATCATAGCGATCGTCGGCCTACGGGGCGCGGGAAAGAGCACTGTCGGCGCCCAACTCGCCGCCGAGCTCGGCACGTCGTTCGTCGAGCTCGACCAGCTCATCGAGGAGGAGGCAGGCCTCAGGCTTGCCGAGATCTTCGCGCTCCACGGCGAAAGCTACTATCGCCGACTCGAGCACGACGTGCTGTCACGATTCGTCGCGACCCAAACGGACACCGTGCTCGCGACGGGCGGCAGCCTCGTCCACGGCCGCGCCACCTACGACCTTCTGAAAGCCCATGCCCGAACGGTTTGGCTGAAAGCGCGGCCGGAACAACACCTCGAGCGCGTCGCCGCTCAAGGCGACGAGCGGCCCATGGCCGGGCGTTCGGATCCGCTCGCCGAGCTACGCACACTCCTGCTCGAGCGTGGACCGCTCTACGCGGAGGCGGACGTCACGGTCGATACGAGCGCTCTTGCACCAGAAGGCGCGGTGAAGAAAGTCATCGAGAAACTCGAAAGAAGTACAATCGGAGCATGAAGCGCGTAGTGCTCACGCTCTGGCTCGCGAGTCGCGCCGCGCTCGCTCAAGACCCCATCGAGCTCATCTATCCGGAAGAGCTTCTCACGATCCCCCATATCCTCAAGACGCCGGTGATCTCGGATTTCGCTGTCGCGCCTGACGGCGAGACCGTCACGCTCAGCTTGTCCGGAATCGGTAAGCAAACGCTCTGGATGATGCCGAAGGGCGACCCCGCGGGATCGCCCATCGCAACGAGCCGAGGGATGGGAGAGCGCGACATCGATTGGTCTCCGGACGGCGAGCGCATCGCGTTCATCGGAAGCCGCGCCGACCAATGGCACATCTTCATCTCGGATCCGAAGGGCGAGAACGCGCGGCAGATAACGAGGCATCGGGGACAGGACAGGAAGCCGCGGTGGTCTCCCGACGGGTCGCACATCGCATTCTCGAGCGAACGGGTGGCAAGCGAAACGGGATGGGATCTATGGGTGACGACCGTGGCTGAAGGTCGTGCGCGCCAGCTGACCGAGCATCCTTTCGACGAGGTCGATCACCGGTGGTCTCCGGACGGTGCGCGTCTCGCGCTCACGTTCCGCGCGGGACGCCACGTCGAGCGCGCCGTCGGCGTCGTCCGCCTCGAAGACAGCGAGCTCGACATCGATATCATTAGTCTTCTCCCCGACGATTGGCGGGGCGACAGCTTTGGCCCGCGTTGGTCGCCCGACGGGGCTCGGATTGCGTTTGTCTCGGACGCGGCGGGACGAAAAGCCGTCTACGTCGTTTCTTCAAATAGAGGGGATCGCGGTACCCCCGAGCTTCTCGTCGATTCCGAGTTCGAGCTCACCGAGCCCGCTTGGAGCCCGGACGGAAACTATCTCGCCTATATCGAGAACCGCGACGGGAACCTCCGGCTCAAGCTGCACGATTTCGAGAAGGACGCGGAGAGAACGCTCACGCTGCGCGCGGGCGTACACTCGCAGCCGGTTTGGCGCCCCGACGGAACGGCCGTGCTCAGTCTCTTCGAAGCCTACAACTACCCGCGAGACGTCTGGGCCTATCCCATCGAAGGCGGGCGCGAGCGCCTGAGCGACACCTTGCCTCCCGATCTCGACGTACGGCGGATGGCGCGGCCGGAGCTCTTGCGTTTCCAGAGCTTCGACGAGCGCGAGATCACGGGCTTTCTCTATCTTCCGGAGAGCGCGACGGCCGAGAGCCCCGTGCCCGTTCTCGTACGACCCCATGGCGGCCCGAGCTCGCAGTGGACGAATCGCTGGCATCCATTCGCGCAGCTTCTCACGCAGCGCGGCTACGCGGTCTTCGCGCCCAACGTCCGCGGGAGCACGGGCTACGGCGCCATGTTCGAGAACTTGAACGACCGCTCTTGGGGCCAAGGCGATCTCGAAGATTTGATCGCGGGAACGCGCGCGGTGACCGCGCGGCCCGAAGTGCGAAACGATCGCATCGGCGTATGGGGCGTGAGCTATGGCGGCTTTCTGACGCTCGCTGCCATCACCCGCTACCCGGAATTTTTTACCTGCGCTGTCGAAGCGGTCGGGATGCCGGACCTCGAAGCACTGTACCGCCAGACGAACATCGAAGGCCAGAGCTACCTCGATCGCGAGCTCGGCCCGCTCCGGGGCAATCTCGAGCTCTATCGACAACTGTCGCCCCTCGGCGATGTCGCCGCCATCCAGACGCCCCTTCTTTCGTTCCACGGACAGCACTACCCGCTCGTACCCTACGAAACGAAGCGGCCGTTCTTCGATGCCCTCCGCGCGCGGCCGAAATATCCGCTGCTCGAGTACATCTTTCGGGGCGACGAGGTGCGAGGGACCTATCGCCACGATCTTCATCCGGAAGGCGCCTGGGCCTATGTCGAAAAAATTCTCGAGTTTCTGGACATCTATTTGTGACGCGCGACCGGCGATATTACGTTTTCGATTTCGACAGCACGCTCGTCTCGGTGGAGTCCCTTCCCGAGCTTGCGCGTCTTTCTCTCAAATCGCATCCCGAGCGCTTTGAGCGACTCGGCGAAGTCGAGCGCATTACCGAGCTCACCGCCACGGGTGGTATGTCGATGACGGAGGGGATTGCGCTTCGCATCGAGCTGCTCGACGCGCACCGAAAGCATATCGACGCGCTCGTACGCGTCTTGAAGCGCGCGATCTCTCCTTCGATAAAACGCAACAAAGCTTTCTTCAAGAAGTACAAGAATCACATCTACGTGCTCTCGAACGGCTTTCGCGAGTTCATCATCCCGGTCGTCGAGAGCCTGGGTATCGAGGAGGCGCATGTCTTCGCGAACGCGTTTCTTTTCGACGCCAAAGACCATATCGTGGGCTTCGACTCCCGGAGCCCGTTAGTCCACCAAGACGGTAAAGCACGCATACTCCGTCAACTGCAGCTCGATGGCGAGATTTATGTGATCGGGGACGGCTATAGCGACGTCAAGATGCGAGAGGCCGGGCTCGCCACCCGCTTTTATGCTTTTACCGAGAGCGCGCGGCGCGAGCCCGTCGTCGATATCGCCGACCACGTGCTGCCGAGTCTCGACGAGTTTCTCTACATTCACGACTTCCCGATGTCGATCTCCTACCCCAAAACGCGGATTCGCGTCTTGTTGGTGGAGGACATCCACGGCACCGCACAGAAGCATTTCGACAAAGAAGGCTACGACGTGCGCACGTTACACGCTGGGTTGAGCGAAGACGAGCTCATTCGGGAGCTCGACGGCGTCACCCTGCTCGGCATCCGATCAGGCACGCGCATCACACGGCGCGTTCTCGAATTCACGAAGCTCAAAGGCATCGGCGCTTTTTGCATCGGAACGAATCAAATCGACCTCGACGCCTGCTCGGAGCACGGCGTCATCGTGTTCAACGCGTCTTACGCGAACACGCGGAGCGTCGTGGAGCTCGCGATTGGCGAGATCATCATGCTCGCGCGAAAGGTCCTCGAGAAATCGTCCGGCGTTCATCGCGGTGACTGGGACAAGAGTGCGGCGGGCGCCTTCGAGATCCGCGGCAAGAAGCTCGGCATTGTGGGCTACGGCAACATTGGCTCCCAGCTCTCCGTCCTCGCGGAAGCCATGGGCCTCGATGTCTGTTACTACGACATCGTCGAACGGCTCCCTCTCGGAAACGCGACCAAATGCCGCTCGCTCAAGGAGCTCTTGAAGCGGGCCGACATCGTCAGCATCCATGTCGACGGCCGAGCACACAACCACGAGCTCTTCGGCGAGCGCGAGCTCCGCATGATGAAGAAAGGCGCGCTCTTTCTGAATCTGTCCCGCGGCTTCGTCGTGGATGTGGACGCCCTAGCCAAAGCCCTTCGGAGCGGACACCTCGCCGGCGCCGGCTTGGACGTGTTTCCGGAAGAGCCAGCCGGGAACGACCTCCCCTTCTCGTCGCCGCTTCAAGGTCTCGAGAACGTGATCTTGACGCCCCATATCGGCGGAAGCACCCGCGAAGCCCAGGAGAACATCGCCGAGTTCGTCTCCGGTGAGCTCATCTCTTTTATTAATTCGGGAAACTCTTTCGGAAGCGTCAACTTTCCCGGCGTGCAGCTACCTGAATTGCGGCGCGCTCATCGCTTCATCCACATTCACCGAAACGAGCCCGGCGTCCTCGCCGCCATTAACCAGGTCATGGCGGAGCACACGATCAACATTCTGGGACAGTACTTGAAGACCAACGAGCGCATGGGCTACGTCATCACCGACGTGAGCAAGAAATACCAGGCGCGGGTAATCGAAGAGCTCAAGAAAGTGCCGCACACGATCCACTTCCGTGTCTTGTATTGAGCCCCCAAACGCATAGCAGCGTCGCTGTCACGAGCGGCGCCAGGTTGGTAACCTGTTTATGGATGAAGAAAACGCTTTTCTACCGGCTTTTCGGATGGGGACAGCTCCCAAAAGCGATGCGCCCGATACTCGCGAGCGAAGGCATCGTGCTTTCCGACGAGGGCCTCGGCGGAACCATCACGCTTCGGAACTACCGCTCGCCGACACGGTGGTCGGGCTATCGCTGCAGCTGGTTCACGGGCTCCCTCGTCGTGACCGGAATCCGCTTCGCCGCGTTCTCGATCAGCCGACCGCTCATCAACGTCCCGCTCGACGAGGAACGGCTCGGTCTGCTCGACTGCTCCATCGAAAAAGGGAAGCTCAAAGTCGCGTACGATGCCGCCGACTTCGACGACAATACGACGGGAAAGGTCGAGCTCCGCTTCCGAACGGCGAAGGCGCGGCTTTTTCTCGAGCGGATAAAGCGTTAGAAGCAACGCTATCGCTGACGGACCGGCGAAGCACGGAAGCCGTATGAAGCTCGCTTGGGCCACGGACATCCACCTCAGCCATGCGTCCGAGGCGGTCGACGAGACCTTCTGTGCCGACATCGCCGATTCGGGAGCGGAAGCGGTGTTGCTCGGGGGCGATATCGCTGAAGCCAACAACATCGAGACGTGGCTCCATTTCGTCTCCGATCGCGTGCGCCGGCCGATCTATTTCGTTCTGGGAAATCACGACTACTACGGTAGTGACATCGCGACCGTGCGGGAGCGGATGCGGACTCTCGACGCGTCCTGCGCCATTTGGCTTCCGCGTGCCGGCGTCGTCGAGCTCAGCGAGCACACCGCGCTGGTTGGTCATGGAGGGTGGGGTGACGCGCGCTTTGGGAACTTCGACGAGCCTGCGCTCTTGAACGACTACTTCGTGATCAGGGATCTTCGTGAGTCCACGGGTGACGGTCACCCTCTCGCCGTCCTGAACAACCTGCCGGCCCTCAAGCGCAAGCTCGGGGAGCTCGGCGACGAGGCGGCCCAGACACTCTTGCCGTTCTATCGAGATGCTCTCGAGCGATTCAACGAGGTCCTCGTGCTGACCCATGTGCCTCCGTTTCGGGAAGCTTGCTGGCATGAGGGCCATATCTCGAACGACGCGTGGCTGCCGGGTTTCACGTGCAAGGCGATGGGCGAGATGTTGAGCGAGGGCGCGCGGGATTTTCCGGATACGGAGGTCACGGTCCTCTGCGGACACACGCATGGAAGCGGCGAAGCTCGCATCTCGGAGAACCTCCTCACCATCACGGGCGAGGCTCGATACGGCGCTCCCGGCTTTCGCATCGTGAACGTAAAGTGAGCGCGAGCGATTCTCGTTGCGAGCCGTCGCAGCTAGATAAACGCATAGCCAAATGTTCGCGCAGCATTTCGAATGATGGATAGCATCGCCGGGTCAGCGAGCGCCCGGTGAAAGCGCGGGACCTCCGGCAGCACACCGACGGCTTCAGCGCGATCCGTCAAGACCACGGCGGTTGCATTCGCGTGCATCGACGATGGGTAACACAAACCGTGCAAGCTCTCATACGCCTCGTAGTACCCTCGTGCCCAGCGTCTCGCGACCGAACGCGCACATGACATGAGACCCATCGACGCGCCGCTTCGCGTGGCAAAGGGTCCGGTGAGATCGAGCAGCTTGATCTCGTTTGTAGTCTGGAATGCCACCAGCCACGGTTGTTGATGCCACCGGTTGATCGTGCGCTTCTGTTGGTGTACCTCGGCGAGGCAGGTAAATGGGTGCGCCGCCGCGTAGAGAGTGGCTCGGTCCTGAACGGCAGGGTCCCTATCCTTGTCCGGCAGGTGATGATCGAAGCGGGCATCCACCGGGCCGACATGACGGAAGTCGTGCCACGCAGTGGGATGGCGGCCACCGCGGTAGTACAACCGCCAGAGTCGGGCACCGATCGGTAGAGCTTTTATTTGCGGATCGAGCGCACGGAGTGTTTCCAGGTCCGGCACGCGCGGAACGTTAGCCATGAGTTAGAGCTGGCGGGCGATGAGCACGACCGGTCTGGGTTTCAGGCCGCGCTTCAACCAGTCAAGCGGACTGAGGATTCCAGCATCTTTCGTTTCTAGCTCCGCATCAGGCAGGGTATACCAACGCAAAACCGATACCGCATCGAGGCCTCGATCAATTGCAGCATTCACTTCACCGATGTTCGGCACCAGAGCCTCGTTTTGGAACTGGAACTCAGGAACCCGCCAGCGCCCATCCACCCGCACCGCGTACAACGTGCCGTCACCGATCATTTGTCGAATGCGCACTGCGTGTACGTCGAGCTTCTTCGCTACGTCAGTCGTCGATAGACTCGTTTTCAGAATCGCGGCGAATTCCGTGGCGTACTCAACCATCGGATCGGGGAGCTCCGCGTGCTCATCTACATCGACCCCGGACTCCTCGAGCACTTTGAGCTCTGCAGCCGTGAGCTCTCGCGCCGATTCGGCGTACACACTTCGGTGCATACTCTGAATGGCCTGGGCCAACGCCTTGTCGAGCGTCGCGGGCGGCTGCGCCTTGAGGCCATACATCTGGAAGAAGTAGCGGTCGTCGCGTGCGATCTCGGCCATACCTTTCGGTTCCTTATGCCATAAGTAATAGAAAGCATACCACACGTAATCGTGAAATACGAACGGCTCTTTCGATGACTCACGTGAGGCATACTTTCCACAGGTTTTCCACACATCGTGTCGGAGTTTTCCACAGCGGACGTTTCGGCAGAAACGTCTAGTCGACCGGAGACCCGCCTGCGCCTCGTCATGTCGGGAACGGTCGTCGAGCTCGTCCTGGCCCAGTCGTCACGACGCGAGATTCGAAGGGCAACCGTGCGATTCGGGCGATGTGTCGGCACCGGCACCTGGCTGATTCTGCGAATCTAGCCAAGGAGCGAGCGGCGAGCCGTTACAACAGTGGTCGGCGCTGCGACAAATTGAAGCGTCTCGTTCCGACAGACCATTGACGACGACCAACTCGTTCCGGACCAAGTTCCTGTTCACGAACGAGGCGGCACAACCCCGGTGATAGACTCGCTCGAATGGAGCAGGACGAATATCGACGACTCCACGAAGTCGAAGACCACATGTGGTGGTTCCGCGGCATGGAGCGTATCTCCCTGGCTCTCGTCGAGCGCTTCGCCGCAGAGACTTCCGAGCTCGCGATCCTCGATGCCGGCTGCGGCACCGGGGGCATGCTCCACCCACTGAGCCGATTCGGATCCGTCACCGCTCTCGACCGATCCGCCGAAGCGCTTCGGCTCGCGAAAACGCGCAATACGGGAGCGCTCGTCCAAGCATCCGTCGAGCGCCTACCGCTCGCTGAGGCGAGCTTCCATCTCGTGACATCCTTCGATGTGCTCTACCATCTCGACGTCCGCACCGACACGGAAGCGCTCGTCGAGATAGCGCGCGTCCTCCGGCCTGGCGGGGCTTTTCTCGTCCGTGTCCCGGCGCATGAAGCGCTTCACAGCCAACACGACGAGGCCGTCCACACGCGCCAGCGTTACGGGAAAAAAGAGCTGACCGAAAAACTGCGCGGTGCCGGGCTCGAGCCTGTCTTCGTGTCTTACGCAAATTGTCTGCTTTTTCCTCTCGCTCTTTTGCGACGGGGCGCGGAAAAGCTCACGGGCACAAAGCGCGAAGGGTCCGAAGTCGAGGACTTTCATCCGATGCTCAACCAACTGCTCGTCATCCCGCTTACGATCGAAGCGTGGCTCCTTCGTCGCACCTCCCTTCCCTTTGGGCTTTCGCTCGTCGCGGTCGCGAGAAAGCCCTCATGACGGATTGGGACGAGATCCGCACGCATTTTCCCGCGCTTCAAGATCGCGTTTATCTGAACACCGCCGGTGGTGGCCCGATTTGCCGTGAGGCGGCCGAGCGTGTGCATCAGTATTATGACGAGCTCTGCCGCGAGGGCGACACGACGTGGAACGCGTGCCTCGATAGGGTGGAGCACACGCGGCAGAAGCTCGCCGGCCTTCTCGGCGTCTTCTCCGAAGAGATCGCTTTTCTCGCGAATGCATCCCAGGGACTGAACTTGGTCGCCGATTTGCTGGCGGGCGACGGCCGCGTCGTCGCATTGAGCGACGACTTTCCTTCGGTCACGTTGCCTTGGCTCGGGCGCGGCCGCGACGTGGAGTTCCTCGAGAGCCCGGATCAACTCGATGACGCTCTGAGAGCGAGCCCCGCTGTTCTCGCAGTGAGCCTCGTGCAATACAAGACGGGCTTCCGGCTCGACCTCGATCGCGTGAGCGCACTCTGCCAAGAGCACGGCACGGCGCTCGTGCTCGACGCCACGCAAGCCTTTGGCGTGATCTCAATCGATCTCGAACGTAGTCCGGTCGACGCCCTTGTCTTCAGCGCCTACAAATGGGCCACGGCGGGCTATGGCATTGCTCCTCTAGTGGTGCGGCGCTCGCTTCTCGAAGAGCGAGGACTTCCAGCGTTGGGTGGAGGAGCGCCCGAGAACCTTATGATCTGGAGAGCACAAAGCTCGATCTGACGACCGAGGCCTGTGGGCTCGAGCTCGGGCATCCGCCTTTCGCCGGAGTCTTCGCGCTCGCAGGAGCTTTGGAGCTCATCCAATCGATCGGCCTCGCTGCCATCGAGGCGCGGGTCGCGCATCTTCTCGACGAGCTCCATCGGGGGCTAGAGGCGCGCGGCATCCCCATCGACTCGCCGCGCGAGCCCAGCGCGCGCTCGCCGATCACCATGATCCGTGTCCCAGACCCGCCAGCCACCACCGCGGCGCTCGCCGAGAGAAACGTCTTCGTCTCGGCGCGGGGTGAAGGGTTACGGGTCTCCGTTCACTACTACAACAACGAAGACGACCTCGAAACTTTCTTCGAGGTGCTCACCAGCTATTGCTCACCGCGCTCGGCGAACGTTACAAGGTAGCCGGCGGGGTCGCGCACCACGACTTCAGTCGCCCCGTAAAACGTTGTGTGGCGCGGAACCACTTTCTCGACCCCCTCGAGCTTGCCCTCGATCTAAACTTCAGGGAACCTGATTCGCCGCGTGGTACGAGCTGCGCACGAGCGGCCCGGCTTCCACGTGGCGGAAGCCAATCTCGCGCCCTCTCCGGGCAAGAGCGTCGAACTCGTCCGGATGCACGTAGCGCTCGATGGGCAAGTGATCGCGCGTCGGCTGCAGGTATTGCCCGATGGTAAACACGTCGACACGGGCTTCGACGACGAGCTCCCGCATGACCTCTTCCACTTCGTCGAGGCTTTCGCCGAGGCCGACCATGAGCCCCGTCTTACTAATGACATCGGGAGCGATGGTTTTGGCGCGCTCGAGCAGCTCCACGGATTGCGCAAAGCTCGCGCCCGGCCGCACACGCTTATAGAGCCTCGGTACCGTCTCGATATTATGGTTCAGGATCTGTGGTTTCGCGGCGAGTACGGCTTCGAGCGAGGCGCGCGAGCCCTTGAAGTCCGGAATCAATACCTCGATGTTCGTCTCGGGGTTGCGGCGGCGGACGGCCTCGATGGTCTCGGCGAAGATAGCAGCGCCCCCATCGGGAAGCTCGTCGCGATTGACCGACGTGATCACCGCGTGGCTCAGGCCCAGCGCCTCGACGGCGTTGGCCACCCGCTCCGGCTCCTCTCGATCGAGGAACTGTGGAAGCCCGGTCTTCACCGCGCAGAACCCGCAGCTGCGGGTGCAGACGTCCCCGAGGATCATGAACGTCGCCGTGCCTTGCCCCCAGCACTCGGCGACGTTGGGACAGCGCGCTTCCTCGCACACGGTGTGAAGGTTCAAGCTGCGCATCGTGCTCTTCAGCCGGAAGTAGTTATCCCCGCTCGGCAGACGCACCTTCAGCCAATCGGGTCTAGGTGAACGCGTTGTCGTTACCACGGTCCCACTATAGTATTTTTTCGTCCCAGCCTTCCAGCCGACGCTTGACGTCGGCCATGAACTGGTCCCCGAGCGCGCCGTCGATGAGGCGATGGTCGAAAGAGAGAGCGAGATAGACCATCGAGCGCACCGCAATGCCTTCGTTGACGACGACGGGACGCTTGTGGATGCCGCCGATTCCCAGGATGGCGAGTTGAGGCTGGTTGATGATCGGTGTTCCGAAGAGGCCGCCAAAAGGGCCCGGGTTGGTGAGGGTGAACGTCCCGCCCTGCACATCCGCGGGCGTCAACTTTTTCGTGCGTGCGCGCTCGCCAATATCGTTTACGGCTCGCGCGAGCCCGAGAAAGCTCTTCTCGTCGGCATGCTGGATCACGGGCACGATGAGCCCGCCCTCAAGAGCAACGGCGATACCGATGTTGTAGTCACGGTGATAGATGATCTGGTCGCCGTCGAGCGAAGCGTTGAGCAGCGGAAACGTTTTGAGAGCACCGAGCACGGCGGCGACCAAAAAGGGAGTGTAGGTGAGCCGCACGCCGTCTCGCTCGAAGATGGGCTTGTGCTCGTTCCTGAGCGCCACGATCCGGCTGACGTCGGCTTCGAACACTGTCGTCACATGCGCGGAGGTCTGGCGTGACATCACCATGTGCTCGGCGATGGACTTCCGCATCTTGCTCATCGGCTCCACATCGACGCGGCCTTTGCCAACCGGCGGGGGCCCTGCCGCAGGCGGGGGCTCGGCCGCAGGCGGGGTCGCCGCGGGAGTGGGCGTTGCCGGTGTCGGTTCGGCCGTCGCGCGCGATGCTACAAAACTCTCGATGTCCTGCTTCGTCACACGACCGCCCCGCCCCGTTCCGGTGAGCTGGCTCAAGTCCAAACCGTGCTCGCGAGCCATCTTGCGGACGAGCGGAGAGCTGCGTAGTCCAGGCTCGGACGCCTCCGGCGCGGGACTCGGCGGCGTCGGGGCGACGGTCTCGACGGGTGGCGTCGCGCCGATTGCCAGCGTGCTCTCGGCTTTGACGGCTTCGACGTTTAGTGCGGTCGGCGCCTCCTCCTTTTGGACCTTCCCCCCGATCACACCGACGACGGTGTTGATTTCGACAGTCTCGCCTTCCTGGACCTTGATCTCCGACAAGACACCCGCGACCGGGGACGGGATCTCCGTGTCGACTTTGTCGGTCGAGATTTCGAGCAGCGGCTCGTCGCGCTCGACATGCTCCCCAACTTTCTTGTACCACTTCGTGATAGTGCCTTCGACGATGCTCTCGCCCATTTGCGGCATGATGACGTCAGTCATGGGTTCCCTTCTTGCTGCGGCCGATCGTAGCTCATCATTCAGTACGCAAAGAGCTCTCGGGCGGCGCGCACGACGTCCTCGACTTGCGGTATGAAGGCGTCTTCAAGAGACGCCGCATAGGGGACGGGCGTATCCGGCGCCGTAACGCGAACGATCGGACCGTCCAGGTCGTCGAACGCCTCCTCGACAATGATGGCAGCAATTTCGCCCGCCATGCCACCCGTCCGGGTGTCTTCGTGAAGCAATATCACCTTGTTGATCCGCCCGACGGCTTCGAGAATGCACTCCTTGTCCAAAGGCACGAGACTCCGAAGGTCGATGACTTCGAGCTCGATGCTTTCACCGGCGAGCACTTCAGCCGCCTCGAGCGCCGTGTAGAGCATCGCCCCATAAGTTATGAGCACGATGTGCTTGCCTCGCCGGCGGATCGCGGCCTTTCCGATCGGAACGAGCTCCTCTTGCCCTTCGAGCTCCTCGGCCGCCACTTTGATTTGGCGATATAACTTCTTGTGCTCTAGATAGAGAACCGGGTCCTCGTCGCGTATGGCGGACTTCATCAATCCGCGCGCATCCGCCACGGTCGCAGGTACGACGACTTTGATCCCTGGAGTATGCACGAAATGCATTTCGGGATTTTGCGAGTGGAACGGTCCCGCACGCACGCCGCCGCCCGCGGGCCCGCGCATGACGATCGGAACACCCGCGCCCCAACGATAGCGGCTCTTCGCGGCGAAGTTAGTGATCATGTTGAACGCGTTGGCAATGAAGTCGATGAACTGAAACTCGACGATAGGCCGCAGGCCGTTGAAGGCCGCGCCAATCGCCACTCCCGTATAGCCCTCCTCGCTAATCGGCGTGTCGATGACTCTCTCCGTGCCAAATTTATCGACAAAGCCAGCCGTGACCTTGAATGCTCCTCCGTAGAGGCCGATATCTTCACCCAATAGCACGACGCTATCATCGCGCTCCATCTCATCCCACATCGCTTGGCGGATGGCTTCGAGATAGGTGATTTCGCTCATGACTCAGCTCGACGCGTAAAGAGCGCTCTCAGAGTGTCGCGCCTGCGGTGCGGGGGCACTGTCGGCTGTGCGAAGAGCGTCGGAGACGGCCTCTTCCGCACGCGCGACGAGCGTCGATCGATCGGCTTCCGAAAGCCAATCCTGCTGCAGGAGAAATTTCTCGAACCGCCAAGCTGGATCGTTGTCGACGTCTTTCGCACCCTCGTCGTCTTCGATGTCGTGAGCGCCGGCGGAGAAAGGCGCGGGAACGGCACTCTCATTGCCGAAGTAGCGGCGCGAGCTTCGAAGCACCGCCTCGATGAGCGTCGGACCATCCTCTGCAAGCGCTCTCTCCATGGCAGTCTCGACGACCTGAACGACCTGGACCAAATCGCTGCCATCGACCGGGAGCGAGGCCACGCCGTAAGCTTTGGCTCGCTCGTAGAGCTGCGAAACGCCGGAGCCCATGCCGTAGGACGGGTAACGCACGACAACGATAATGAGCGGCAGCTTCTGCACCGCGGCAAAATTGACGCCTTCGTGAAAGTCACCTGTCGCGATCGCCTCTTCCGGTATGAGCGCGAGGGCGACGCGTTCTTGTTTTTTGGTGCGGTAGGCAAAAGCCACCCCTGCCATAACGCTCACATGCGTGGCAGGATGGCCCGTGGTCGAGACGAGGCCTCGCGACAAGTCCCCGTAATAACCCAAGCCATCTCGTCCCTGACTCGGCGAAGTCTCCTTCCCTAGAAACTGAAGCACGATCTCTTCTGGTTTGACCCCTCGAAGCAAGAGCGTGCCGACGGTGGGAAGCGACGAGGCGATCGCATCTTTCGGTGTGGGCGCAAAGGACGCACCCACGCTCACGGCCTCGAGCCCAGTCCGCAAAGCGAGCGGCGTCGTGAGCTCCTGTTCTCGGTGAAGCCGAGCGAGAGCCTCTTCGAGGCGGCGGGTGAGCACCATGTAGAACAGAAGCTCTTGCAACTGCCGCTTGCCGAGGCGCATTAATGAACGCTCATCTCGAAAGCACCATTTGGGGCTCGAGCTATTTCGCGATCGAAGGTGCGACCGAAGGCCCGCGCCAAAGCGTCTTTGACGGGGCCACACGCGACTGGAGCATCTAGAACATTTTCCATCGAGGTGACTGAGCGATCGAAGATACCACACGGAACGATATGTTTGAAGTGATCGAGATTCGTCGAGACGTTCAGCGCGAAACCGTGCGAGCTCAACCAACGGGACACGCGTACGCCAATGGCGGCGAGCTTTCCGCTATCGTGCCAAACGCCGGTAAGCCCGGGCTCGCGCCCGGCGGTAATCCCATTGGCTTCAAGAGCGATGAGGATCGTTTCCTCCAACGCTCTCAGATAAGCGCGCAGGTCTGTTTTCCAGCGTCTCAGATCGACGATGGGATAGACGACGATTTGCCCCGGGCCGTGATACGTAATATCGCCGCCGCGCTCCGTTTCCACGAAGGTGGCGCCGATACGGGCGAGAAGCGCGGGATCCGCGAGAAGATGCTTCGGGTTCCCACTAGGCCCAATCGTATAAACCGGAGGATGCTCGACGAACACGAGCACGTCCGGGATCCGTCCAGCTTGGCGCTCGACCACGAGCTCTCGCTGTAGCTCGAGCACGTCGCCATATTCCCGGCGCCCGAGATCCAGGCGCCAGCAAGGATCAGACATGGATGGGCATCTCGACGGCGCCGTGCGCAGCTTCGGCGACGGCCTCCGAGAGTGTCGGATGCGCATGTACGGCGCGCATCAATGATTCGGAGGTCGCCTCGTGCTCGAGCGCAACAACCGCTTCGGCAATGAGGTCGGTCGCGTGCGGGCCAATGATGTGAACCCCGAGGAGCTCGTCGTATTTAGCCTCGCTTACAACCTTCACAAACCCTTCATTGTCGCCGAGAATCGTTGCTTTCGCGCTCGCGGCAAAAGGGAAACGGCCGACTTTCACGTCAAAGCCCTGCGCTTCAGCGGCCGCCTCGGTGAGGCCCACGCTACCAATCTCCGGGCGGCAATAGGTAGCCCCCGGCATGTGGGCGTAGTTCAAAGGACGCGCGGCCGCATGGCCAGCGATACGCTCGACGGCGACGATCGCTTCCGCGGAAGCGACGTGGGCGAGCTGTTGCGTGGCGACGACATCGCCGATCGCGTAGATCCCTCTAGCCGCCGTCTCCATATATTCATCGACGACGACGTTGCCCCGATCGAGCTCGACTGAGGTTTGCTCGAGCCCGATCCCGTCTGTCCTCGACTTCCGCCCGACCGCAACGAGGAGCTTCGTTACGGTGCGCTGCTCCGCCGTCCCGTCCGCCCGGGTGTAGCGGACGGCAACACCCTCCTGGACCTTCGAGACACCGTCGACGCGCGTCCCGACCATCGTCTCGATCCCACGTTTCTGAAAAGATTTGAGGAGGACGTCCGAGACTTCCTCGTCCTCCACCGGCACGAGCCGGGGAAGAGCCTCGATGAGAGCGACCTTCGTGCCGAAGCTATGGAACATCGACGCGAACTCGACTCCCACCGCCCCGGCTCCGATGACCCCGAGGCTCTCGGGCTGAGAGGGCAAATCGAGCATTTCCGTGTTCGTCACGATGTCCTGCCCGTCGATCTCGACGCCTGGGATCGAGCGCGGCTCGGAGCCGGTCGCAACAATGATGGCATTCGCCGATACCGGCCGGGTGCCGTCGGCCGTTTCTACTTCCAGCTTGCCCGGTGCGACGATGCGGCCAAAGCCTGTGAGGGTCTCGACATTGTTCTTCCGAAGCAGAAAGGCTACTCCGCCCGCGTTCTTCTTGATGATGCGCGCCTTACGCTTGAGAAGCGCCGCCCAATCCAGCCGGAGCCCCTCGACGATCACGCCGTGCACTCTCGCCTGGCGCATTTGATCCAGAAGCTCGGCGGTGTGGAGAAAAACCTTGCTCGGGATGCAGCCGACATGGAGGCACGTGCCCCCGAAATGAGGGTCCTTTTCTATGACGAGCGTTTTTAGCCCGAGCTGGCCCGCTCGGATGGCCGCAACGTAGCCTCCAGGTCCACTGCCCAGAATCGCCACATCGTAATTTGTCGCGTTAACCATGATTTTCCTTCGCGATTTTCTCTTTTTGTTCGTACTTATCTTTTCGCGACGAGAAACCCTCGTTTCGAGTATAACGTATTTAAAAACAATTGTTTACAACAGCACCCCTCGGCTTCGGGCGCGAATTGTATCGCGGTGCAAGGAGACGGCGCAAAATAAATCGTTGAAATAGGACCGGATGCCTATATATTTGTTTTAGAGTCTGCAAGATGGTCGCGTATGATAAACTGATGTGTATGACTCGCCCAGTGGCATCTATTGAGTTTTACTAGGCTTATACGGATCGCTCGTCAGACCATCCCCAAGAACAGTGTCGAAACGTTTCAAGATACCAGTGAGTCGATCCGCATGAGTCGAAATGTGTCGGACGCATTTGAGAGCGCCCGGACCTTCCATTACCAAATCAGTGTGTTGAGCTCGGATGGCCAAACCTAAAAGAAGCAAGAAAAAACCCACTCGCGCCAAAGCGAACAAGAAGGCCGCTTCCTCCAGGAAGTTCGCCTCGAAGCCGAAGAAGAAACCCGCCAAAAAGGCACGAGCCGCATCCAAACCAAAGAAGAAAACGGTCAAAAAATCGGCCGCGAAGCGGAAACCGTCTCCGACCACAGTCAAACGCGCGGCACCAGTCCCGCTGCCACAGCCAACCCTCGTGCCCGTACCGCTTCCTGGCGGCGTCCGCCCTCGGCGTCCAGACGACCTCAACGAGCGCTCCGCACACCTAGACAAGATCAAACAGTTATTCGAGTCTGCGCCCATCAGCCGCTATCTGGGCATGTCGCTGGGATATTGCGAGAACGGCGTGGCCCGCGTCCGACTGGCTTTCCGCAAAGACTTCGAAGAAGGCCACGGGGTCATCCACGGAGGTCTCGTCGGCTTGCTCGGCGACACGGCGGGCAACTACGCCGTCGGATCCGTCTCACCCGGCTCCACCGTAAAGACGGTCGAGTTCAAGCTGAGTCTTCTGACTGGAGTGCAGGGCGATTTGCTGGCGATCGGCGAAGTCGTCCGCAAAGGCCGCACTCTCGCGACCTGCCGTCTCGAAATCGTGGAAGGCAACGACCGCGTCGTAGCGATCGGCCTCGCCACCTACGCACTCCAGGCCGTCTAGCCTGAAGTTCCTTTCCAGAAAAACCGACATCCCGTGTTAATCCAGAGGCATAGGCTGATTGGAAGGTACGCGCTTCTGTCTACACGGTGATACCCTTCAGCAGTTCGTAGGCCCTACGCTGTTTGGAGTCCGGTGATGTAGTCACGTCAAAGGTCATGTCGCTCGATGCCGCCCCCGGGGTCCGACATTTGTTTCGGACGATGTTGCTGAGAAGGCGCAGCAGCGTGCGGAAGCTGGAAGCTGGACTCCCATCGTCAAGCTTCTTGGTCTGTATCTTGCGCATGGCCGCCTCGGAGCGCTTCGCGGGAGCAACGGGGTCACGCTTTGCCTTCGCCTGCTGGTCCTCGTCAGCGAATAGCAAGGGCCGCCAAGCCTCCATCATGTGCCACAGGACGTAGTAGGACAGCATACACAAGAAGATGTGCGCCCGGACTCGGTTTTCGCGCCGGTGACGAATGGGCCGCACCTTCAGGTCGATGTTCTTGAAGGAACGAAACGCCCTCTCGACCTGGGTCAGCAACTTGTAGCTGCGCACTAAGTCATCTGTTTTCATCCGCTGTTCAGCAAGACTGGTGCGGATGACGTAGAAGCCGTCAAATGCAGCTTCCGCAGTGACCTTTGTGTCGTCGATTTCGAAGCTAAAGCTGTTGTCGCGAATGTCCAGTGTGAAGTGCTTGCCGACTTTGTACTTGTTGAGGAGTTTTTTCACTGCAGCACGGATGTTCTCCTTGCCCTGCAAACGTCGCCGCTCGACCATCCGACAAACCTTCTCAAGCTCCTTGCAGGTCGCTTCGAGCAGAGCACGACGCTTGTGACGCCGCCTCTCGGCCAGTTCCGGATTGCGGCAAGCGACCAGCCTCTCGTTGGGAAAATCCGGGTGCGTCACCTCAAACAGATTCCGCTCGTCGAATAGCCCCATCTGGAGCAGCCCATCGTTGATGAGCTTGCGAATCGCCTCGGGTCGAAGAGCGGTAATCCAGTCGACACCGTCCATCTCTCGCAACGCGTCGATCTGGGTCTGGGTGATCATCCCGCGGTCGCCCACCATCACAAACTGCTCGATTCCGAACCGCTCTTGCACCTTTTCTATCTGAGGCAAGAGCGTTTTGGGATCGCCCGAGTTGCCCTCGAAGACGGATACAGACACAGGGATACCGCGTTCGTTGGTCAGTAGACCGTAGTTGACCTGCAGCTTGCCTTTCTTGCCGTCACGGTCGTATCCGAGCTTGGCGATCGGACAACTCACACCCTCGAAGTAGCTTGAGGTTAGGTCATAGAGCGCGAGGCCGTCGTTTTGGAGATGGCGCGCCGCGAGTTTCTTTTCGATGACCTCCTGGCGTTCGAGAACCCAGTCCATGGCGGCATAGAGATCGTCTTCGTCGGCGTCGCTCACCCCAGGATTTCGGGCAGTGTGGTTGTGTGCCACCACAGGCTAGTCGCCAGCTTCGACTGCGGTTCGAGGATCCGCGCGGCTACCATGGCCATGACCAAATCCCGCTCTCGTGAGTGTCGAGAGCCAACGAGTTTTTCGAAACCGAGCTGTCTCATGGCGCTGAGCACCGCATCGACGTGGCCATGGAGCCGGGAGCCGTTCTCGACGATTTCGAAGGCGTCTTCGAGCGAAACGAGCTTCTCCCCTTTGAGAATGCGTTTAATGGCGTCGACTGCGTCCATGGGCAATTTGGACAAGTTAGCAAGCGTGCGCTTGCGGACGTTTCCACCCACCCGATAGGACTCACGCAGCAGGACGGCAGGCTTAGAGTTGCGATTGGGGATGATGTGGATATGCATGCCCACTATAATAGCATTAACAATGTTAATAACCTACGGCTATTCTATTAATTACATGCCTATATATTGTCCGCCAAAATTAGCCCCCGACGTCCCTAAAGACGCGTAATCATTGGGGATTCAAACAGTCAGTGGTTCTTTCGACCAGGGAACTTCAGTCTAGCCCCCAACTCTCGCGGTCAACAGCCAAAAAAACGCAACGCGAAGGCGCTGGGATTGAGAAGAACAACGCAAAAAGCGATCTACTAAGAGCGATCAATATTGATCGCTCTTAGTGGTACTCCGCGACTCGGCCTCAACGAAGACGCGTTTCACGCGCGGCAGCGTTTGCTTCAGCTGACGGTCCACGTCCGCTATCGCCTTCTCGATGTCGTCGGCGGACGCGGAATCGACGAACTCAACGCTCAAGTTGACGAGGATGTAGTCCGGCCCCATATGCATCGTCAAGACTTCGTTCACGTGCTGGATTTGGGGCGCGCTCACGGCGATCCGTCGGATGCACTCCACGACTTCGGGATTAGCGCTCTCGCCAATCAAGAGACTCTTCGTCTCGGCCGCAAGCCAAACGGCCGTCCCCGCGAGGATTAGTCCAATGACGATCGAGGCTCCGCCATCGAAATAGGAGATACCCGTGAGTTGGTTCAAGAGCACGCCTAAGAAAGCGACGATGAGACCCGCCATCGCCGCGGTGTCCTCGAACAGCACGACGAACAGCGTGGGGTCTTTCCCTTCATGGACCGCGCGGATGTAGCCTCGTCGACCTTTGTGCACTTTGAATGCTTTCCACGCGTATAACCATGCAGCGCCCTCGATGAGCATCGCGAGACCGAGGACGATGTAGTTGACGTAGGGACTTTCGATTGGCGCGGGATGGCGGAGATGCAAGACACCTTCATAGATGGAGACGCCCGCGCCGACGGCGAAGATCATGATCGCTACGATGAAGCTCCAGAAGTAGAGCTCCTTGCCGTGGCCAAACGGGAACTCCCGGTCCGCAGGACGCTTCGCGCGCTTCATTCCGTAGAGCAGAAGCACTTGATTGCCGGTATCCACGAGCGAGTGGATGCCCTCGGACAGCATGGCCGAGCTTCCCGTTACACTCGCCGCGACGAACTTCGTGACCGCAATCAGAGTGTTGCCGAACAGCGCGGCGTAAATGACTTTCTTGGATGATGCAGCCATATTACATGGGGGCGTTTGGCCCGACGAATCTCCACATTTCTTCGAAGAGCGCTTCCTTGTTGGCCGTCAAGCGGTGGTCCCCGCCGGCGACCTCGATGAGCTCCACACCCTCGACCCGCTCGGCAAAAGAGCGCGACAACTGGCAAGGCACGACAGCGTCGTCCGAGCCGTGGAGGATCAAGCTCGGCGTCTTCAGCTTGCGGACTAGGCTAATCGTCGGATAGCGCGACTCGTCTTCCACGAGACCATAGCCTAGTTCGAGAACGCCGTAGCCGATGTCCAAGTGAATCTTGCCCTCGCGTCGCCACTTCTGTGCCCTCGCGCGCCCGAGCGACAACATGAGGCGGCCCGCCATCTCGAAGGCCGGCGCTATGACGAGGTTGCGGGTGACGATTCCCGGCTTCTGTGCAGAGAACCAGAGCGCGGTGAGACCGCCCATGGACGAGCCGATCAAGTGCACGGCCGCGAACGGACCGTGTTGCTCTTCGACGTGACGCAGCCCACGTTCGAGATCCCGGAGGTTGCGCGACAAGGAGAGCTCGAGCATTTCTCCCTCTGAGTCCCCGTGACCCGTCATGTCGAGGCTCGCGAAGGCTTCCCCACGACGCGCGATCTGTCGCGCGAAATAGACCGCCTTCTCTCCGCGGCGATTCGAGCTCAACCCATGCAGAAATACCCACAAGCGTGAGTCCTTGCGCGCAGCCGGTATGAAATCGAGTGCGAGTCTCGACTCACCTTCAGCGCTAGGCTCGACCCAATGCGGGAGGCTCTCACTCATTTCTTGGCGGCCGGAGGAGAGCGGTTCGTTGGCGGACAAACTTCAAATGGCACCTGGATGAGTCTAGCGTCGCGAGCGCTCAACTGTCCACGAGAGCTCGGGCTTTCTTGAACACATGGTGGAACATCGACCGGGTGAGCCTCCCGGTGAACGTGTTCTGCTGGCTCGGATGGTAGCTTCCGAGAAGGCGCAACCCGCCGGACAGCGTGGCGTCCGAGCCGTGTGCAAACTTTGGCTTCGGTTTCGAGAGCTCGCGCCCCGAATCACGCCACGCCGCGAGAAAGCCGTCGAATCCTATGCGGCCGAGCGCGAGCACGACTCTCAAATCCGTCATCGCATCGAGCTCGTGCAAGAGAAACGGGCGACAACGCAGGATCTCCTCGCGCGTGGGCTTGTTGTCTGGTGGGGCGCAATGGGCGATCGCGGTGATGTAGGCGGCGTCGAGGCGAAGCCCGTCATCGCGCCTTGCCGATTCCGCCTGGTTCGCGAAACCGTAGCGATGCAGCGCGCCGTACAACCAATCGCCGCTGCGGTCCCCGGTAAACATCCGCCCGGTGCGATTCGCCCCATGGGCCGCGGGCGCAAGGCCGACGATGAGAAGGCGCGCGTCGAGCTCGCCAAAAGACGGGACCGCTCTTCCCCAATATTCTTCATTGGCGAAGCGTTTGACCTTCGCCGCGGCGACCCGCTCGCGGTGCGCGACTAGGCGGGGGCACTTCCGACAATTGGCGACATCGCTCTGGATGCGAGTCAGCTTCTCTGGCGCTTCGGGCATGGTTGCAATGACGGAGCATAACAAGAAAGAGTGCCGTCATGGATGCATCTTGGAACGAAAGGATGTGCTCGCAATCGACTATAGCGAAGCGCTGGCTATCGCGCGTCGCACGGTTGACGAAACAGATTTCTAGCCGCTCTCGCGCCCAAAGGCGTGGGTTTTTACCCGCACCCGTCTTGCCTTGCGTTTTCCGCTAGGACAAACTAGCCTGATAGGTACTCCCAGCACGGTGCAAATACTCACGATCGGCTCATGTGAGGTCGTGAGGAGGGTGTTTTGGAGCTCGTTGGACAACAGATAGGCGCTTACAGGATGCTGTCGCTCCTCGGCCGAGGAGGTACGGCAGAGGTCTATAAAGCCTTCCATCCCGCTTTGAAACGCGAGGCCGCTGTGAAGGTGATCCTTCAAGAGGTCGTAAGCGACGAGGACTGGGTACGGCGATTCCGGCAGGAGGCCGAGCTCCTCGGTCGTCTCGACCATCCGCACATTCTTCCCGTTTACGACGCTGGCGAGCACGAGGGCCGGCCCTATCTCGTCATGAAGTACTTGTCCGACGGCGCGACCTTACGAGACCAGCTTTCGGGACAGCCATGGCCGCTGAAACGCGTGGTGAAGGTGATCTCTCAAGTTGCTGAGGCGCTCGATGCCGCGCATCGTAGCGATGTCGTTCATCGTGACATCAAGCCTTCCAACATTCTCGTGACGTCCGACCTTCGATGCCTCATCTTCGACTTCGGCATCGCCAAGCCGTTTCGACTCGCGGAGCACCGCACGGATTCCGGCCTCATCGTAGGAACGCCGGAGTTCATGTCGCCCGAACAGTGCAAAGGTGACAAGATCGATCATCGCTCGGATATCTACTCCCTCGGCGTGTTGACGTATCAGATGCTCACCGGCCGCGTGCCGTTCTCGGCGGAAACGGCCGTAGGCGTTCTCACGAAACATCTCACCGAGCCGCTTCCTATCCCTCCGCGCGGCGTGGCGCTTCCGCCCGCCGTCAACGCCGTGCTGCGCAAATCGATGGCGCGTGACGCCAGGGATCGGTTCGAATCCGCTGGCGAGCTCGGCGATGCCCTGAGACAGTCGGCCGACCAGCCGGCGACCGTAACGGTTCACGCAGCCGAGATCCGACGCGCGGCGACGCGGACGCTGAAACTTCCGGTCTGGGTGCGTCAGCTCAGGCGTCGTCCTGTCCGTCTCGGCGCCGCAACGGCGTTTCTCGCCGCGCTTCTCGGCGCGGTGTATGCGCTATCGCCCGCATCTGCTCCCGCATCCGTGCCCGCGACGTCCGAAATCGAAACGGCCGCGACGATCCCACCAAGAAACACCCCTCCTGTCGTGTTAGCCAATGTGCGGCCGCCCGCCACATTCGGGGTCCTTCGTATTGCATCTGACGCGCCCGGCAAGGTCTATCTAGACGGTGCACCGATTGGCGCCGCACCCGGCGTGTTCCAATTCGTGGAACCAGGCGCGCGACGTGTCACCGTGGATGCGGGAGATGGCCGCTTGAGCGAGAAGACTGTCATCGTCGTCGCCGGCTCGACGCATCACGTTCGCTTCCGTTTTGACCAGACGGCAAGAGACCTGACTGGTGGTTTGACGCGCACGCATCAAAGCGACGCTCCGCCCGAACGGACCACGTTGGCGCCGCCTCCCATCCGTGAATGGTCGGGGTTTCTTACGGACGCCGATTGCGGCGTCACCGGGGGCAGACAAGGCGCTTTGCACCTTCGATGCGCCGAACGGTGCATCCGCGCAGGACAGACGCCGATGTTATACACGCGGGGGAAACTCTATCGCCTCGACGGCTACCAGTACATTACGATCACTCGCGGGGAGCCGCTGAGGTTCAAAGGCTGGTTGGAAGCCGATACGATCCACGTCTTGGATGGCGAGTAGAAGACGTCTCTCTTACGGGCCCGCCGAAACGGCGGCCCAGGAATAACGCTTTACCCCCCGCAGAGCTCAAAAACGCGCTCTTCCCGGACCGCCATCACGCCGCTTTACCATCGACACCCATAGGCCAGGGCAACAGCGATGCCAACGCGCATCCTCACGGCAATAGCGCATTAGCCCGTTTGATTACAGTCGTTTAACTCGGCATCACAAATCGGCGGGGGTGTAGCCTTCCCGGCCTCACTTTGAAGTGGACCCCATTTTTTAGACCAGGGGTTAAGGTGGTAAAACAAGCCTGCTCAATAAAAAAAGGAGCAGAGAAAAGTGAAGAAAAATCGTACGAAGCACAGCCCTGTTTTCAAGGCGAAAGTTGCATTGGCGGTACTACGCGAGCAAGAGACAGTGGCGGAACTATCCCGCCGGCACAAGGTTCACGCGAACCAGATCTACAAATGGAAGCGGCAGCTTTTGGAGAACGTCACGCGTGCTTTCGAGACCGAAGAGGTGGGCGGAGGCGATGCCTCGATGCGCGAGGCCGAACTGCTTCAGAAAATCGGGGAGCTGACGATGGAGCGCGATTTTTTATCACACGGGCTCGGTCGATTGCGATGACGCCCCGGCGGGAGTTGGTCGAACCCAACGCTCCGCTGTCGATGCGCTGGCAGTGCGAGCTGCTCGGCGTGAATCGGTCGAGCCTATACTACGAACCTGTCGAGCCGGATGGCGAGCAACTCGCATTGATGCGTCGGATGGACGAGCTACATCTGAAGCGTCCATTTTTCGGCAGCCGCATGATGACACAGACACTCAAAGCGGAGGGGTCGGCCGTCAACCGCAAGCGCGTGCAGCGTCTTATGCGGTTGATGGGGCTCGAGAGCACTGCGCCCAAGCCGAACACAAGCAAGCCAGCGCCGGAACACGCCGTATACCCTTATCTACTGAGGAATCTGACGGTTTCTCGGATCAATCAGGTGTGGGCCGCCGACATCACATACATCCCGATGGCGCGAGGCTTCGTATACCTGGTGGCGGTCATCGATTGGTATTCGCGGCGGGTGCTCGCCTGGCGCTTGTCCAACACGTTGGAGACGACCTTCTGCGTGGAGGCTCTGAACGAAGCTGTGGCACGCTACGGTTGCCCAGAGATATTCAACACGGACCAGGGCTCTCAGTTCACCTCGGAGGAGTTCACCAGTGTATTGCTTGCTCTTGAGATCAAGATCAGCATGGATGGCAAAGGTCGCTGTATCGACAACATCTTCGTGGAGCGGCTCTGGCGCTCGCTGAAGTACGAGGAGGTCTACCTGTACGCCTACGACACCGTGCAAATGGCTCGCGCGGGCATCGCTTGCTACTTCGATTTCTTCAATGACGAGCGCCCGCACAAAGCGTTAGGCTATCAAACGCCCGCGAGCTTCTACGATGGACTGCTTGGCGAGGTTGCTTGAAGATGATTGGCCATCGACCGATTTGTACATCACAGCATCATCCTGGAGCTCAACGTCGGCAGTTACCGACTGGGGCAATCGAAGCAGAACAAGGCCAAAGAGGCCACGGCGGTAGAAAACCGGGAAAAGGAATGAACCTTGCCACGAGTCCACAAAACGAATGCGAGAATCGCCGCAGGAGACCCTCTCGCGGCTTGGCCCATACCCCAGGTACCCCGATTTTTGCACTATTCAGGTGGACCAGCGAAAGGGCGGCTTCGATCCGGGGCCCCGACGGAGGGAGCGGACAAGGAAGCTTCGCATCTTTTTTTAAGGGTCCGCTCCCTCCGTCGGGGCCCCGGATCGAACATGGGACACTTTGCTGATAAGTGACGGAGCAAGACCGGTAGGTACCCGGGAATTCTAACTTGTTGCTGAAGAGAAATAATAATTGCCGCTAGACACAATGATGGCTACAGCGAAAAACAAACTGTCCACAGATTTTCAATCTGCCATAAACTGTGTTCCCGAACGCTCCCTTCTAGGAGCCTTCGGGAAACAACATCACGACTATGACCACGACGTGTTCAACTCGGCAGGCTCCACCTCAGCTACCCCCCATTTTGGTCCAGAGAATGGGGTCCACCTCACTTCGAAGCGCAGGACGCGAAGCGAAGCGGAGCCGGCTACGAATCGCTTGCTTTTCTGGAACGGAGATTCTTGTGGATGAGCGTACGGTGCATGCCGAACTTCTGCGCGGCACGGCTGATATTGCCATCCGTCTGCTCGAGCGCATAGTCGACGAAACGGTCTTCGAGCTCCTGAGCGTAGATTCCGGAAAGCTCATGGAGCTCGTTCCGTCGCTTCTTGAGCTGCGAGTAGTCCTGTGGGACCTCGGCCATGAGTCGGCGCATTGGGTCTTTCGCGATCTTGAGGACTTTTTTGCGCGCTCCGCTGAGCTCCGTCGGAAGGCTGTCGAGAGTGATGGGCCGCCCTCGATTCTCGACCACGAGCCGGTGCACCACGTTCTCGAGCTGCCGGATATTGCCCCGCCACTCGTAATGTCGGAGGCATTCATAGACTTCGGGCTCGATGGTGGGTGGCTCTTTCAATCCGAGCTCGCTGGAAAATCCATGCGCGAAATGGTCGACGAGCCGCGGGATGTCTTCTTTGCGCTCCCGCAATCCGGGAAGCTCGATCGGATATACCCACAACCTGTAGAAGAGATCTTCCCGGAACTCGCCTCGTTGCACCAGCTCTCGCAAATCGCGATTCGTCGCCGCAACGACACGCACGTCGACCTCGATGGTGCGCTTGCCTCCTAGACGCTCGAAGGAATGCTCTTGAAGAAAGCGCAGAAACTTGACCTGGAGCTTCTTCGAGAGCTCTCCGATTTCGTCGAGAAACAGCGTGCCCTTGTGCGCCAGCTCACAGCGCCCCATGCGCTGCACCGCACCGGTGAAGGCTCCCGGCTCGGTGCCAAACAGCTCCCCCTCGAGCAATTCCTCAGGAAGAGCGGCGCAGTTCACGACCACGAGCGGTTTGTCCGCGCGATCGCTCGCTTTGTGCACGGCGCGCGCGACGAGCTCCTTGCCCGTTCCACTCTCGCCCTCGATGAGCACTGTCGCCTGCGTCGGCGCGACCTGCTCGACGCGTTCGATGACCTCGAGGCATTCGTGGCGACGAGCCGACGAGCCCGTGGAAATAGTTCTTGCCTTTGAGCTCGCGATAAAGCCGCTTGCGCGTTTCGATCTCCTTGTCGAGCCTGAGCGACACGTTCAAGAAAACAGCAATGAGACGCCCGAGAGCACGGAGAAGCTCTAGATCCTGCTCGCCAAACGCCCCGCTCGCGCGTTGGTTCTCCAGATAGATGGCGCCCGCGAGAAAATCTTTGAAGCGAAGCGGGATCGCGAGAACGGAGCGCAGCTCCAGCTGCTGGGCGCTTTCTTCGTTCGCGAGAAGCTCGTCGACTCGAGCGTCATGGACGAGCACGGAATCGTTCCCCGACGCGATCTCTCGGAGAGTCGTGCGGCTAATACGCGGGTCGTGCTCGACGCTCTCCGCTCGGTCGTTTCTGGCCGCCATCACGCGCGCTTCGGTCTCGGATGTTTGGAACAACAGGAATGCGCCCGATCCCGCACCGACCTCCGCAATGACCTCGTCGAGCACCTTCTCGCAAAACGATCGGACCGAGCGCTCGACGAAAAAATGGGACGCGCTGCGTATCGCGAGATCGACGAAGGGCGAATGCAGAACACCGCCTGGCGTTTTTTTACGCTCGTCTTCGACGGCGCCAAGCACCGTCACGATCGAGGCCAGGATATCGGGTTCTATCGTGATGGCGTCGTCCGGCTTCCCTTCCGACTTGGCGTGAACGGGACCGAGGAGCCCACTCAACCCGGTGAGAAGGCTCTGATAGGTTGGCTTCGTTCCCGAAACGTTGTTTTCCTTCCACACGTCGTACGGCCGCGACGGCAGGCAAGGCTGTCTCGACCCGCAACGGCATCACTCTACTCCATCGGCGCTTTTGGCGTTGAGAAGATTCGAGCGCGATGACGCGCGTGCATCGCGGAGAAACCTATGAGAATCGACGAACACTCGAAAGCAGTGGGGGCACTGGTCGAGATGAGATATGAGCAGATCACGGCTGTCCCAACCATCAACGAGCCGGGCGAGCGCTTCCGCATCCGGGCATCGCGTGAAGTCGAGGCCCGCGTTCCGCTGTTTCACGCTGGCTCGTGTGCCTTTTCGCGCCGTGCCATAATTTTCACGAGACATCCGCCCATCTTCAGGTCCCATAGTCCCTACAGGTATCGTCTTGGTTAGACGGACAACGGAGAACGATTCGACACGTCCGGGAAAACGGTCTCCAGGTCCAGCGCCAGCTCAGAGCGGCCGACCAAGGACTCCAGCGTCTCCCAACGGACCCCCGATTGCTCCAGCCGGCAACGGATCCGCTTCAGTAACCTGGTGATGCGGGCGTAGATGGTCTTGGGTTTGAGGTTCACCACCATCGCGATTTCCGGCACGCTCAGCCCTTGATCGAAACGCATCTTGAGGAGCAGTCGGTCCTCCGACGAGAGATCCTCGGTCGCGTCTTTGAGTTGCGACTCCAGGTCACCGAGGAGGCTCGCAGCCTCGTGGCGGTCGTAGTCGTCCACGGAGCGCGTGGTTCCCAACCGGGCCAGCACTTCTTCATCCACACAAAAGAATCGCTCGCGACGGGGAAGCTTTCCTGCCAGCTCCCATAGCTCCTCTTCCGTGCGGTCGCACTCCATGCTCGTCAGGAGAATTTCCCGCGCTTCGTGGAACTCGAAGCCGTCCCGGTACAAGAGGGTCTCGAGCCTCATCGCGACCGTCCCGAGTCTCTGTGCGGCCGTCGAGGGACGCCATTTTCCCCACTTCTGTGTGCGATAGTCGAGAAAGAGACGCTGCAGAACGACCGTCAAATACGTGTTGAACTGACTCTCGCCCCGGAACTTTCTGATCCGGGCATAGTCGTTCTCGACGAGCTTGAACATCGCGAACGACGCGAAATCCTCCCGATCCTCGGACGCGAGGCGATGCCGCCGCGCGATATAGCCGAGAATTTCACCGACACACAAGTAGTGTGTTTCAAATAGTTTGCAACCGACGCCGCCAGTATTGCTCTGCATGTCGCCTCCCCAAAACCCAAGAAAATAACCTTCTACTAGAGTCAACGCTGGAAAGGCTGAAACCGAACAGCTAAGAGCTTCTTTTTTTTTAAAAGAAGGGCCGCGCGCACGGCCGGGGAAGGGCTAGCGGAGTTAAAGCTAAACAGCTCTAGTGTTTAGAGCAGTCTTTGATACAGAGCTTCGTACTGGGGGATGATTTTCTGCCGATCGAACTCGGAGGCGGCGCGCTCACGAGAAGCCTCGGCGAAACGCGCATGTTTGGCGTCGTCCGAAAGCAGCTCGATTGCGGCATCGGCCATCGCGCGGACCTCGCCGACCGGGAGCAGATAGCCCGTCTCACCGTGAAGGACCACTTCGGGAAGCCCGCCCACGCGAGCGCCCACGACGGGCACGTTGCAGTTCATCGCTTCGAGCGCCACGAGGCCGAAGCTCTCCTGCTCGCTCGGAAGAAGAAAGAGGTCCGCCGCGGTCAGAAGAGTCTCCAAGTATTGCTGCTCGCCGAGAAAGTGGACGTGCTCGGCGAGGCCGAGCTCTTTGACGAGCTGCTTGACGAAGAGCCGCTCCGGCCCTTCGCCCACGAGCAGAAGCTTGGCCGGAAGCTCGCGGCAAACGAGCTCGAAGACACGAACAACGTCGCTGACGCGCTTCACGGGGCGGAAGTTCGAAGCGTGCATCAAGATCTTCTCGCCGTTCGGCGCCCAACGTTCGCTACCGCAATCCGGCCCACCGTTCCCGCGGTTGGTGTCGATAAAGTTGTAAATGACATCGATGGATCGTTCGAGAGAAAACTCCTCGATCGTCCGCCTCTTGAGATAATGGGAGACAGCCGTCACCGCATCGGAGACCTCCATCGCGAAACGCGTGACGCGATGAAACGATTCGTCCGCGCCCACGAGCGTGATGTCCGTCCCGTGAAGGGTCGTCACGATCTTGGGCGCCCCCTCGCCGATAATCTCTCTCGCGAGGAAAGCACTCACCGCGTGCGGCACGGCGTAATGCGCGTGGATCACGTCGAGCTGCTCGTCCGAAGCGACTTCGGCCAGCTTCGTCGCGAGCCCGAGCGTGTAAGGCGGATATTTGAATAGTGGATAGCTCGCGACCTCGACCTCGTGGACAACCACGTTCGGGTTGTAAGCGCGCAGCCGGAAGGGAACGGAGTAGCTGACGATATGAACGGTGTGGCCCCGCTCGGCAAGGCCGAGCGCGAGCTCAGAGGCGACGACGCCGCTTCCGCCTTGTGAGGGATAGCAAACAATAGCGATTCGCATCATGTGATCCGTGTGAAAGGCCGGTCGAAAAACGCGACGGGATCCGCGACCTTCATGGCCTCGCGTAAGTAGAAACCTTCGCCGAAATCGGTGTCGATGAGCGCGCCGTGATAGCGATCCAGCGCTTCGATCCGATCGAGAAAGCTCGGGTGGCTGATATAGGTCGTCGGGCCCGCTTCGTCGTCGTTGTGCAGCTGCGAGGCGTAGGCGCGCACGGCGCGCATCTTGTCCTCGTGATACGGCGTGATGTCCACGATGAAAGAAGGCGCTATCTTGTGAGGCACGAGGTAGTAAATCACACAATTCGGCCGGTGCGGCTCTCCGTCCGCCTCGAGCTTCTCGAGACCCGCTAAGTAAGCCCCCTCGGCGACCAGAGGACCGGACGCCGTATGATCCGGATGATTGTTCTCGGGGTAGTTCGCAAATACGAGCTTGGGTCGATGCTCGCGAATCGCCTCCGCGACGGCCCGCTTCGTCTCGTCGTTCACGGTGAGACGACCGTCTCCAAGATCGAGCGATCGGCGTAGCGAGACATTGAGAATCTCCCCGGCCTGGCGCGCTTCCGCAGCCCGCAGCTCGGGAGTCCCCCGCGTGCCCATCTCTCCAGAGGTGAGGTCGATGATTCCCGTCCGATAACCGAGCGCCGCCAACCTGAGCATCGTCCCCCCCATACAAAGCTCGACGTCATCGGGATGGGGCCCAAAAGCTAGAATGTCTAGAGGCACGCCCCGCAGTGTACTTCAGGATTCAGCATGCAGCATTCAGGAACATGGATGCCTGGCCAGGCGTCGGTCTCAGTCTCGCCAAAGGCGGTGGCGTCATCTCGCGCGGATCCCGAAGATCGGCTCAGGAGCAATGGGCGAAGTCTATCTGGCCGAGGACACCAAGTTGGAACGGAAGGTGGCTCTGAAGGTTCTCCCGGCCGAGGCTCGACGCAATTTCCTGAACGTCCGCGAAACCCCTGAACTAATACGCGATCTCGAACCGAAACGCTGCCTTCGTTGGTAGGTCTTGGTTGGCGAAAGCTATTTCGCCAACTAGACGTATTTGCGGGTGGAGCCATAGTCTTAGACCGGGGGCGAATTGTACGAAGGATTTCGACGGGTCCGTCGTTCCGGAAGGCGGGCCGCGGACGGTGTTCAGGCGGCCGGTGACAAAGAAGTCGTCGCGGAGCGCGAAATCGACTTGGAGAAAACCTCCCGTGAACGACAGCGCTTCGCCGGTACCGTTCGGGTTCTCCGCATCGGCAAAGGAATTGCTGTTTCGGCCGTAGGAGAACGTTCCATACACATGCGCCTGTCCGAGATAGACCGACGCGTCAGCGCCGAGGCGGAGAAGACCGTTCTTCCACTCGAGGACGTCGTCGCCGCTCTTGCGGGTGAGCGTGTTGCCTCCCCAATAGATGTACGTCCCGGCTCGCCCTTCACCGAAGCGGCGCACGAGACGGCCAAAAACGTTCCCTTCAAACTGGCCGGCATCTTCGGAGATCGCTTTTTGCTCTTCACTGTCATAGCCGTCCACGACGGCAATCGACCACCGGGTGGTGTCGTCGAGAAAGCCGCCAACCTCGACGCCGTCCTGGTGGACGCCAATATTGTCGCTCTCGAAACCGGTATTCGCGAAGTAGATCTCGTAGCGGAAGAGCTGAGGCGTGCGGGTCTGGGTGAACGGTAAATCGAGCTCTATCCGTCCGCCCCGGACATAGAGCTCGTCGGGCAAGACCTCGACGCGCACGAACGCATTGTCGAGCCCAACGCGTCTCGAGTCCTCGCTATCCAAAACGTAGTTGTCCTCGAGCCAATACGACACGCGGCTGCCAAGGTCCCCGGCGGTCACGAGCCGAACGAGGGCGCTCGAATCCGCATCACCTTTCTCCTCGAAAGTCTGGCGAAACGCGCCGCGAACGCTCACCGGCACCGAGCGAATCCACGTGCCCACATCGCTCTTATCGTTATCGAGCCGAAAGCCTCGTTCCTTGAACTGCTCGCCGAGAACGCTCAGTTTTGGAAAGCCGTCATGGCAGAAATGACACGGCAGCTCATAGCGCCGCGCAAATGCCGGGATCGCTTCCACAATGTCCGGCACGAGCGCCAACAAGAGACACAGGACCGGCACAAGACGGAATAGATATCTCGACATGGGAGGGAAAGACTCGTTACTCAAACCATATCAACAAGATACGGGAATGTCGAGGCCCGCGATCCGAAATGGGCTCCCAGCGCCCTTGCGGAACGGGGCCTACTTGGTAAACAATCTAGCACTCGGAAGTTCGGTATCGGCGTTACCCGAGCTCGATACGCACTCTCTCACTCGCCGGACAGTCCCAAGGAATTGGTTTTAACCGGACACTAGGACTAACGCTCAGAAAGGAGCGCGCCATGGACCTTCTGAAGATCGCGAGCGTACCGGGAGCCTTGGTCACGCCCGAGACCTCTGTTTTCGAATCCGTGCGGCTCATGAACGACCAGCGTGTAGGTGCGGTTGCCGTTGTCAAGGACAACAAGTTGGCGGGCATCTTCACCGAAAGAGATCTCATGATCCGGGTGGTGCTCGAAGGGAAAGACTCGAAAGAGACGCCGGTGGGCGACGTCATGACACCGGATTGTTTATCCGCGCAGAAAGACATGTCGATGGGCGAAGCCATCCAGATCATGACTGAGAAGCACTTCCGTCATCTACCCGTCGTCGACACCGACAAGAAAGTTCTCGGCCTGCTCTCGATTCGCAACCTGCTGCATCAGCGCGTCGACAAATTGAGTCAAGAGCTCGACTCGGTTGTCGCCTTTTTCACGGCGGACGGAATCGGCGGTTGAAGAGCCTTCGCAAAACGCTCACCTTCGAGGTGGCGGAGCGGATGGACTTCGTGAACATCACGCCCGAGATCGAAGACGCGCTTCGTGAAAGTGGCGTTCAAGAAGGTCTGTGCCTCGTCAACGCCATGCACATCACCGCCTCGGTCTTCATCAATGACGACGAGCCGGGGCTTCACGAAGACTACAAGCGGTGGCTCGAGTGGCTCGCGCCTTTCGACGCGAGCCCGGAGCGCTACCATCACAACCGGACGGGCGAAGATAACGGCGACGCACATCACAAGCGCCAAGTGATGGGGCGCGAGGTCGTGGTCGCAGTCACCGAGGGCAAGCTCGACTTCGGCCCGTGGGAGCAGATCTTTTATGGGGAGTTCGATGGTCGCCGGCCCAAACGGGTGCTCATCAAGATCATCGGTGAGTAGAGCTATTCTGCGATCCCGGAGAGCGCGGTGGCGGCAAACTCCATGAACCTCGTCACGGCAATCATGTCCTCGCCGACGAAGCGTACGGAGCGCGGGCCGGTTCGCTCGACGGAAGGAAGATAGGAAAGAAGCTCCGCGGGGAGATGGCGGCGTAAAGTCAGGTCCAGCGTGACGGGCGTCTCCACGACATAAGGCTTGAGCGCGGCTCGTCGCTCGACACCCTTTTGCGCCTTATCACGGATCAACGCACGCGCGTCCTCCGGCGTCAGCGTGCGCGCGGCGTTGAAGCTATAACTATGCTTCACGACAGCGCCCTCGAGCTCGCCGAGAATCGAGCGGGCTTCTTCGATGACGGCGTCGTCGCCCGAGATCATCACCGCCGGAACACCGAAATGCCCCGCGATGGCCGCGTTGAACGCGGCTTCGGTGACCGAGACGCCATTGATGCTGACATCCGTGAAAGCACCGGTAATAGTATGCGCGAAGACGCCCGCGGCATTCGAGCTCGACGTGTGATAGCCAATGAAAAGCACGGCATCGAGCTCTCGTCGATACCTTCCATCATCCCCAAAGGCCTCGGCCACGAGCGGACGAGCTCGATACCGCTCGGAATCATGTCGAGTAGCAAGTTCTGGCCGTTCCCGTGAGAATCCGCCAAAAGAATCTCCGTGGCCCCGGCAGCGCGCGCGCCCTCGATGGCGGCGAGCACTTCCCGCGTCATCCACTCCCGGGCCTTTTGATACTCGAATCCGCCCTGTCCCGTCTGTTCGCGAGTAACGGTTCCCGCGACGCCCTCGAGGTCGGCCGAGATGTGCACTTTGAGCCCGGTCTGCGCTTGCGACGAGTGGACGCTCAGTAGCGCCATGGTCAAGAACAATGCCATTCGTTTCACGATGTCGTCCTTTCTTCTACTTGATGAGCTTGCCGTCGCGCACCCACACCTCATCGCCGACGGTGACCGTGGTGTCAACGAAGAAGTTCCAGCGAACATAGCCTCCCGTGACGTTCCCCCCAAGCTCGGAATTGTCACCGAGAGATAGGCGGACGACACCAGCGCCATAGCCGTAATACGGAATCCAGGGATTTTCTTCCGGCACCTCGAGGAGCGGATTGAGCCCGAGTGCGAGTTCGCGGAAAGACTTTCCCGCGTCGCCGGCGCCCTCCATCTCACGACGCACGGCATCTTCGCCGGAGTCGGCGGAAAAAGAGATGACTTTTCCGCGCTCGAATACGAGCTTCAGACCGTGGACGGGCCTACCTGCCCACTGCGACGGGGGGAACGCGATCGTTCCGTGCACTGAATCTTCGATCGGCGCGACACGCACCGCGCCCGATGGAAGCTCGAGCTCGCGATCGATCAAAATGAGCCCCTCATCCGTCCGCGCTTTGGAAGCGTTGCCGTCTTGGAAATTCACCGGGCGCTCGCCGATGCGGAAGCGGATATTCGTTCCCGCCGGGCTCGTGACCCGCACGGCCGAGCCCCGCATGGCGGCCTCGAAACGACGTTGATGGGCCGCGAGCGCGACATAATCGGTTTCCAGGAGAGCCTGTTGATAGGTCGCTTCGATGACATGGCGCGCCGGAAGCGGTTGGCCCGGCAAAGGAAAGGCACTCCCGTTCTCGAGCCAATGAAAGTGGATCGTCCGTCCCTTCCCCGCGCGCAACAGATCTTGAATGGCCGCGTAGACCGGCTGCCCGGGATTGGCCCCCGGAAGCATGATGGAGGCATCGACGTCCTCGAGCATTTCCATAAGCTTCGCGCGCGACGCGCGTCCGCCCTCGCGGAGCGTCTCTTCGCTCCAACCACCGGGCACCGGTTGCGCGAGCACGTCGATGACGCCGAGATCGATCGCTCCAACTCTCATCACCTCGTAGCGCAGATGGGGAATGAGCGCATCGAAGAGGCCGGGATGGGCCACGGCGAGAAACGTCTCGCCCGGCTTCATCGCGAGACGCTCGACGATCTTCTTCGCCATCGCCTCGTAATCGAGAGTAAATTGCGGCGGCACCGACTGAGCAGCTGCGGAGCCGCAGAGAGCCAAAGTCAATCCGAATACGATCGCTGTCTGTTTCATTTTTTGCGCCCCGGGTCGTTCTTGGAAAGAAGCCAACCAACGACAAAAAAGGCCCCACCCACGCCCGTCATCCCCAGCATGGGCCGCATTTCGCTGGTGCCGAAAAAGTTAACCATTGCGAGGCTCACAACGATGAGACCGAACAACTCGAACCCACGCCCGACATAGTACAGCGTCCACGCTGACCAGTTGACGTCCTTTTTCTTGGGCAACCTAGTGTCCTGTCTCAGAAGTTCTGTACATAAATCTCGGGCCCTTTTGCGCGCTGGCTTCGTTGTGAATCCTCGAAATATCTGGATATAACGTCGTCTTCACGCCTCGCCAGCGCACAAAATGACCTTGAGCTTTATGCACACAACTTCTGAGACAGAACACTAGATCCTCCCGAAGTTTCTTTCAATCTGCTCGAGGCCAATCCGAAGGGTCGTCGGACGACCGTGGGGACAAACGGTCGGCTGGCGCGTCTTCCAGAGCGTCCGCACGATATATTGCATTTTCTCCATGGCGAGCGGGAAGTTGACTTTGATCGCGGCGTGGCAAGAGAGCCGGGCGGCAATGCGGCTCTGCGCCTCGATGACCGACGAACTGCGGCAATCGCGCTCGCGTTCACCGAGCGCCGCACGCACGAGCCGCAACGTGTCGAGTCCCGAGAGGGCCGCAGGCACGGCGCGGATGACGTAGCCGTCGCCGCCGAAGGGCTCGATGTCGTAGCCGAAAGCAAGAAGCTGCGAGAGCTCTTCCTCCATCGTCACGCGCTCGGACGGCGTGAGCTCGAGCGCCGTGGCGCTCAGCAAGAGTTGCTGCTCACCGCTGTCACCCCGATCGACGAGGTCCTCGTAAAGGATGCGCTCGTGCGCCGCGTGTTGGTCGATGAGCCACACGTCGTCGTCATCAGCGGCGAGGATATAGCTTTCGCGGAACTGTCCGATCGGGATCGGCGGCGCATGGGCGAACTCGGCAAAGGTGGGCGTGGACTCGACCGGCGCCGGCTGCGAGCTCAGTAGAGCTCGGGCCATATCGGTTCCCGACATTTCCGACATTTCCGACATTTCCGGCATTTCCGGCATTTCCGGCAGGGCGGGACTCGGCTCGCGAACGAACGGCGGCGGCGAGATGCCGCCTCCCGATCTCGAAATGAGTAGCTCAGGCGCTCGTCCGTCGCCGTGCAGCGTGTTCTTCACCGCGGAGAACACCGCGTGGTGGACGAGTTGCTGGTCGACGAAACGCACCTCGCTCTTCGCGGGATGAACATTGACGTCGACTTTGTCGGGCGGAAGCTCCAGGAACAAGTAAACGCGCGGTGTCCCTGATTTCGAAGAGACCTTGCGATAGGCTTCCATGACCGCGTGCGTGAGGATGCGATCTTTGACGGGCCTTCCGTTCACGTAGACGTGCAGGCGCGTTGACGTCCCGCGGGAATCCGCGGGCGGTGCGAGCCACGCCTGGAGCGCGAGGCTTCCGACATGATCGTCGAGGACGACAGCGCTCTCCACCCAGCTTTTCTCGATTTGATAGATGCGCTCGCGCCGCGACGGCACCGAAGGGGCGTCGAGTATCTTCCGTTTGCCGTGCTCGAGACGGAAATGCACGTCAGGGTAGCAAACGGCGAGGTTCGAAATCTGCGAGGCAATGTGCGACGCCTCGGTGACGTCGGCGCGCAGAAACTTGCGGCGCGCGGGCACGTTCACGAAGAGCTGGCGCACGTCGATAATCGTGCCGGGGGCCGCGCCGAGCTCCCCTTCTCGAACCAGCTTCCCGCCCTCGATTACGATCTCGTAGCCCACGTTCGACGAGGCTTCCCGAGTCTGCAGCGTGAACTGCGACACGGAAGCAATGGACGGCAACGCCTCCCCACGAAAGCCGAGCGACGAGATGTTCGGGAGATCGTCCGCAGAGTAGAGCTTGCTGGTGGCATGGCGCTCAAGAGCGAGGCGCGCGTCTTCCGGGCTCATACCGATGCCATCATCGATAATCCGGATGCGGTCCTTGCCGCTCTTCTCGATGAGAACGAAAATCGAGCTCGCGCCCGCATCGATCGAGTTCTCGACGAGCTCCTTGACGACTGAAGCCGGGCGCTCGACAACTTCACCCGCGGCGATTTGATTCGCCAGCGAATCCGGCATCACGCGAATCTTGGCCATCTCGGATATGGGCTCAGGCGTCATTCGTCATTCGTCATTCGTCATTGCTCATTGCTCATTGCTCATTGCTCAGTCGGGACGATCTCGGAGAGATCCGCGACCCGGGAGAGCAGAAAACGCAGCCGATGAAGAAGCGCCAAACGGTTGGCCCGCAGCGTCTCGTCTTCCGCCATTACCAGCACTTCGTCGAAGAATCGATCGACCTTCGGCCGCAAGGTCGAGAGCTCCAAAAGCGCTTCCTTGTAAGCTCCGTTCTCGATCTTCGCGGTCGTGCTCGGCTCCACGGCTTCGAGCGCGGAATAGAGCTCTTTCTCTTCTTTCTCGGCGAACGCTTCGGGGTCGACTTGGCCTGGTTTCTTGTCGGCGAGGATGTTCCTCACGCGTTTGAACGCAGAGGAGAGCGCCTCGAAATCCGCCGAGCCGCGCAGCGCTGCGACCGCCTCGAGCCGTTTCGCGGTGTCTCTCACCGGTCGGTCGAGCGCTCCGAGAGCGAAGACAGCGGAGATCTCGTCGTGGCGATAGTGTCGCGAGAAAACGAAACGGAGCCGCTCGGCAAAAAACTCCAAGAGCTTGTCATCTACCGGCGTGTCGCCGAGTGCTAAGAGCTCATTGGGTGTTACCTCGAGCGGAAAGTCGAGCCGCTCGTTGCTTTCGAGAAGAATACGGATCACGCCGAGCGCTGCACGGCGGAGGGCAAAAGGATCGCGCGACCCAGTCGGCACGAGCCCAACGGCGAACATGCTCTCGAGCGTGTCGAGCTTGTCGGCGAGCGCCACCACCGCGCCCTCGCGGTTGAGCGGAAAGCCGTCTTCTTCGAGCCCTACCGGCTCGTAATGGCTATAGACCGCTTTCCAAACGGGCTCGGGCTCGACTTGCTCCTTTGCGTAGAGACCGCCCATGACCCCTTGAAGCTCAGGGAACTCTCCCACCATTCCCGTTACCAGATCGCACTTCGCGAGCGCGGCCGCACGGCGGACCGGCGCTTCACGCGTCTCGGTCTTCGCGGCGATAGCAAGCGCAATCGTGACCATGCGCTCACTCTTCTGGAGGTAGCTTCCGAGCTTCGCGTGGAACAAAACACCGTCGAGCCGCATCGAGCGTGCTTGGAGCGGCGTTTTCAAATCATCATCCCAGAAGAACTTGGCGTCACGCAGGCGTGCGACGACGACGCGCTCGGCGCCCGTCCTCATATTGCCTTTCTTGTCCGCCGCCATGTTGGTCGGCGCGATGAAGGCCGGCTTTTTCTCGAGAGGAAAATAATGCTGATGATGGATGAGCACCGTGTGCCGCACTTCTTCGGGAAGACTCAAGAACTCCTCGGGGTAGGTCCCGAGCACAGCGCCAGGCCACTCGGAGAGCTCCGCCACGAGCGCCGGGTCGAGCCCCGGGGCGCAGCGGGCACCCGCCTTCTTCTCGAGCTTTCTCAGCTCTTTCATCAGCCGCTCGCGACGCTCGTCCGGATCCAGGATCACGTAATTTTTCTTGAGCGTGGACTTCAGCTCGCGGAAGCTCGTCACCGTGAAGGGTGCGCCGCCGCGCCGGCCGGGTGAAGCGAGAAAGCGATGGCCTCGCGACTTGCGTCCGCTCTTTACGGAAGGCGAGCCGGAAACGTGGATCTCGAAGGGCACGACGCGGGTGCCGTAGAGGGCGACCATCCAGCGGATCGGACGCCCGAAGGGGAATGGCTTGCCGTCGGCGAGCGTCGCGTCCCAATGCATGAACTTCGGAAAGGACAAGCCCCGCAAGATCTTCGTCATCACGTCCGGAAGCAGGGCGAGAGTTTCTTGTCCCTTCGTCGAGCGCTCGAAACCGACATACTCGCCTTTGGGCGTCGTGAGCACGGCGAGTTGTTTCGGGTCGATGCCGTTTTTCTTAGCGAAGCCGAGACCGGCTCGTGTCCAAGCGCCGTTCTCGTCCCGTGCCACCCGCAGCGGCGGGCCCGTCACTTGCTCGCGGCGGTCGGGCTGCTTGTGCGCGAGCTTCGGCACATGCAGGACGAGCCTTCGCATCGTGCCGCTAGACGCAACAGCTGTGGCGTCGAGCCCGGCTTCGGCGAGCTCTTTCTTGGCGCGCTCCTCGAGCTCGCGGATGGTTCGCGAAAGCCACGAGGCCGGGATCTCTTCGCAGCCGATCTCCCAGAGGAACGGAAGTTTTTTCATGATGCCGCCGCCGGCTCTTCGGCCATACCGACATAGGCTCTCGCCACCGCACAGGCCAGCTCGCGCACTTTCAAGATCATCGCCATGCGCTCGTTAACGGATACGGCGCCACGCGCATCGAGCGTATTGAACAAGTGCGAGCACTTTAGACAGTGCTCGTATGCAGGCAGCACGAGTCCTTCTTCGAGTAATCTTCCGCTCTCCGCGTAGAGCTCTTCGAAGTGGCGGCGCGTCATCTCGACATTCGCCGCGTCGAAATGGAACCGGGAGCCTTCGACTTCGTCGCGATGGCGGACGTCGCGGTACAAAACGCCGGGCGCCCATTCGAGATCGTAAACGTCATCGACATTCTGCAAATACATGTCGAGCCGCTCGAGTCCGTAAGTGATCTCGCCCGAGATGGGCGAAAGCATGATGCCGCCCGCTTGCTGAAAATAGGTGAACTGCGACACCTCGAGACCATCGAGCAGCACTTGCCAGCCGATGCCCCAAGCGCCCAAAGTCGGAGACTCCCAGTTGTCCTCCTCGAAGCGGATATCGTGCACCTTCGGGTCGATCCCGCAGGCCGAGAGGCTTTTCAGATAGAGGTCCTGAATATCGTGCGGCGGCGGCTTCAAAATGAGCTGAAGCTGAAGATGTTTGTAAAGCCGGTTCGGGTTGTCTCCATAGCGGCCGTCGGCGGGACGACGGGAAGGCTGCACGAAGACCACCTTCCACGGATCCGGACTCAGGACGCGCAAGAACGTCTCGGGGTGCATCGTCCCGGCCCCCATCTCGACGTCATAAGGCTGCTGGACCAAAACGCCTCGATCCGACCAAAACTTCGTCAGGGTGAAGATGAGCTCTTGAAGTGTCATCGTCCTTTCTCGTATCTCAGCAAATCCTCGAATACTTGATGTGACTTCAAATCCTTCTCCAGTTGCTCCTGCATGAGACGGTAGTGAAACGAGCCGAGCTCGCGCAGCACATCCTCCGTCTCCGGCGGCGCCAGCGTATCGGGCGCCGTTTTCCACATCACTTCCAGATATTGGAGTGCTTTCGGTGACAACAAAATACCCGAATCCAGACAGCGTCGGCACTCGAGACGATGCTCAACTACCAGATAACGCGCCCCCTCATCAGCGAGCACGCGGCCGCAAGACGGGCAAGTCTTCCGCCTTGGATAGAACCCGACGAGCCGCAAGAGCCATGCCTCGAAGTAGCGCGCTTTCGTCTCAGGACTCGCATCGATCTCGAGGGCTTCAATGGTCGCGCGCAGCAATCGATACAGGCGTGTGTTGGCCTCGCGCTCGAGCGTGAATTGGTCGACGAGATCCGTCACGTAGCCAAGGGTCGACGCGAGAATGGGCTCTCCCAATTCCGAAAACCTGGACCGGACTATATCACAGCGATCTACGCTGATGAGCTCTCGGCTCTCCTTCTCGAAGAAGGTGAGCTCGATTTCGGTGCCGATCTCGAGACTGCCTCCAAAGCGCGAGCGCATGCGCCTCGCCGCGCGGGCCATGCCCCGCAGCTTTCCATGAGGAAGCGTGAAAAAAACAACGAGCTTGTCGGCCTCGCCGACTTTGTAGCTTCTGAGGACCGTCGCGAGCGCCCGCCGGACAGGCATGTGGCGAGACTAGTAGCGCGCAAGGACGAAGGACCCTAGCCCGAGGAAGAGCAGAAACCCCGTCACATCAGTGGCCGTCGTCACGAATACCGAGGAGGCAAGCGCTGGATCGATCTTGAGCCATCGCAAAAAAAGAGGGACCAACGTTCCCATGACCGCGGCCACGAAAAGCGTCCCGAACATCGCGAGCGCCAACACAGCACCCATTATGGGCTCGCCTTTCCACAGATAAGCGACGAAGCCGACGAGAATCCCCATGACGATCCCGTTCGCGACGCCCACCAAGACCTCTTTGACCAGAGCCTTCCGGCTATTCGCCCACGAGAGCTCGCCGAGCGCGATCCCGCGCACCATCACCGTCAGCGTCTGGTTGCCCGCATTGCCGGCGAGAAGAGGCACGATGGGCATGAAGACCGCGAGCACCGCGAACTGCGCGATGACGGATTCGTATTGCGCGACCACCGCCGCGGCAAGAAACGCCGTCACGAGGTTCACCACGAGCCAGGGGACGCGCTTTTGGAAAGAGGTGCGCGGCGGCGTGAAGACACGCTCTTCCGTATCGAGTCCCGCGAGCCGATACATGTCTTCGGTCGCCTCTTCCTTGATAACGTCGATGACATCATCGACGGTGATGACGCCGACCAGCTTGTTTTGTTCATCCACGACGGGGATGGCGAGAACGTTGTACGACGCGACGAGCTGCGAGACTTCCTCTTGATCCGTATCGGTGGTGACCCGGATGACGTCGCTCTCCATGATCTCGCTGAGCCGGGTCTCGGGTCGCTTCAAAAGAAGCTGCCGCAGCGACAAGACTCCGACGAGATTGCCGTGCTCATCCACGACATAAATGTAGAAGACCATCTCCAAGTCGTCTCCGACATCTTGAAGACGCTGTATGGTTTCCGCAACCGTGGTGTCCTCTTCCAGCGAGAACACTTTCGGGCTCATGATGCGGCCCGCCGTCTGCTCGGGATATTGCAGAAGATCCTCGACCTCCGCAGCCTCCTTCTCGCGCATCGCGCCGAGAATTTCCTCTTGAAGCTCCTGGGGGAGATCCGCAACGAAATCGGCGGCGTCATCCGGATCGAGCTCCTGGAGAAACCGGGAGATCTCTTGAGACGACATCGCCGAGAGAATGGGTGCGCCGCGCTCGGGTCCGAGCTCGGAGAGCGCCTCGCTCGCGAGTGTCAAATCACGCTTGTAGAGCGGTTCGAACGTGTCGCGACGGAGATGCTCGGAGAGGTCGCCGAGAATATCGGCAATATCAGAAGGATGAAGACGACTTAGAATCTTGTAGGCGTTGAAATACGCACCCCGCGTGGCGAGCTTGCGCACGGTTTGGGCGAGTAAAGGACTCCGAGTCAACGGCATCTTGGCGACCTATCGGGATCGATTCAGGCATCGTCGGGATTAGATTAACACAAGAGAAGAAGGGACACCAAACTCTTTAGACCGTTACTGGTGTATTTTCTTGAATTTAGTGGCACCCATGTGCCACCGTCGCGGCGTACTCAGCGCGAGTCGATGCCGAGCTCGTTCAAGAGCTGCCTGTTCTCGCGCCAGTCGCCACGCACTTTGACGTGAAGGCCCAGATAGACTTTCGTGCCAAGAAACGCTTCCGCGTCTTTGCGCGCGGCGGTCCCGATTCTCTTCATCATAGAGCCCCCGCGACCGAGAAGGATCACTTTCTGCGAATCACGCTCGACCAGGACGGAAGCTTCGATTCGGGTGAGTTCGTCGCCATCTTCCCAGGAGTCAATGAGAACGGCCGTTGAGTGCGGCACCTCTTGACGCGTGAGCTCGAGGATTTTTTCCCGGACCATCTCGGAGATGAAGAAGCGCTCCGGACGATCCGTCAGCGTGTCTTCCGGATAGAGAACTTCACCCTCCGGGAGGTAGCTCGTGAGCACGGATTCGAGACGATCGACGTTGTCACCCGTTAGCGCCGAGAAAGGCACGATCTCGGCAAATTCGTGCTTGTGCCGATAGGCCTCGATCACAGGAAGGATGTCATGCTTCTTGCTCGAATCGATCTTGTTGATGCCTAGAATCACGGGCACGTGGACCTCTTTGATGAGCTTCATCACGTGCTCGTCTCTGCTCCCAAACCTCTTGCCAACATCGATCATCAGCAAAACGAGGTCCACACGCTTCAGGCTCGACAGAGCCGCCTGCAGCATCATCCGATCCATCGCGTGTCGCCCTTTGTGAATGCCGGGCGTATCGAAAAAAACCATTTGCGCATTGGGCCGATTCGCAACCGCGAGGATTCGGTTCCGCGTCGTCTGGGGTTTGTCGGTGACGATCGCGACCTTCTGGCCAACGAGTCGGTTCAGGAGCGTGGACTTTCCGACGTTCGGCCGACCGACGATAGAGATGAATCCGGAGCGCATTGACGACGACAGAAAAGGCGCTCTCAGGGAGCGCCCTCCAGGCGGAAGCGAACTTTGTTGATGCGCTGGCCGTCCGCATCCACGACTTCGATGCGAAGGCCCGCATTCTCGATGACCTCACCCACCCGCGGGATACGCCCTATCGAATGGAGAACATAGCCCGAGACCGTCTCGAAGCCCGCGCCGTTTACTTCGAAGTGCAGCTGTTCCTTCACGTCATCGATATCCGCGCGGCCGCTGACGAGAAAAACACCTTCGCGCTCCTTGACGATTTCCTCGTCCACTTCGTCGAACTCGTCATTGATCTCACCGACGATCTCTTCGAGGATGTCCTCTACGGTCACGAGGCCCGAGATGCCACCATATTCATCGACGACCATCGTCAGCGTTTGATTGCTCCTCTGGAACTCGGCGAGGAGCGCCGAGACTTTCTTCGTCTCCGGGACGAAGCTCACGTCCCTAATGAGAGGTTTGATCGCGGCATCCGAGTTCGCTTCGAGAAAAGCGATCAAGTCGATCGCATAGACGAGCCCTTCGATGCGATCGAGACTCTCACGATAGACAGGGACACGCGCATGTTTCTCTTTGGCGAAGAGCGCGCGCACCTCTCCGAGAGTGGCGTCGTTTCGGATCGCCACCATTTCCGGGCGCGGCGTCATGATCTCACGCACGACTTTGTCGCCGAGATCAACGATAGACTGCACCATACGCCCTTCGTCGCCTTCGAGGATACCTTCTTCCTCACCCGTCTCGATAAAGGCCTGTACGTCCTCGTCGGTAGGGACTTCGTCTTCTGCGCTCTCGTGGATGAACGCGCCGACGAATCGAAAGAGGGGCCGGCTGATGGGCGTGACGAGCTTGGAATAGACGCGGAAAGCCGGCAGGAGCGTCAACAGAACGCGTTCAGGATTCTTGCGCGCGATGATGTTCGGAAGAGTCTCGCGAAAGACGAGAAAGATCGCGAGCATGGTACCGAAGGCAAAAAAGAGTGGTTGCAGCCTGGACGTGGACGAGGACAAGAACAACATCGTCACGAGAACAGTTGTTCCCGTGAACGCACCTTGAAGCCCGATGCGCAGCGGCAGAAGAAAGCTCATCGGATCTTCGAGGGAGCGGGTCAAGTACTCGAGCTTCCACCCCTCCTCGCGATGAGTGCGGATCGATATCTTGCTGAAGTAGTCGAAGGCGACATCGATGAGCGCGAGGAAAAACGCGAGCGTCAGCAATAGGGTAATGCCTAAAGCCGCGAACCAAGAGGAGATCATGCGGCGCGCCTCGGGGTCGTGATCCGGAATCTCCGGCGCAGGCGATATTCGATGCGGCGCATCTCGCCGTCGTCGGTTTCGTGGTCATAGCCGAGCAGATGTAGGAACCCGTGAAGTGTCAGGACCTTGAGCTCACGTTTCAAATTGCTGCGGCGCCTTCTCGCTTGCCGATCGGCCGTCTCGACGGAAATAACGATGTCCCCGAGATAGCCCGCACTTTCGCCCACGCCGTGGAACGACAAAACGTCGGTCGGCTCGTTGTAGCCGCGATAATCACGATTGAGCTCCTGGATCCGAGCATCTCCCACAAGAGCGAGCGTAGCGGAGCTCTCGTAGGCTCCCGTCGAGCCCGCCACACGAGAGAGAAAAGATTCCAGCTCCCGGCGGTCGACTTTGAAACGTCGCTGCAGATTTCTGACAACCAGATTTTGCTCGGGGTCTTCCTTGATGAGTTGTTCTGGCATCAGTTGTCCTGGCATCAGCTGTCCTGAACGACGACGGGCTCGACCTCCTTCTCGAAATCGAAACCCGGATAGCTCACGCGATGATGGTGGATGCCCATGAGCACTCTCAGAAAGCCTTCCGCGCTTTTTTCGAGGTCTCGCAGGGTCAGGTCGCACTCGTTGAGCTGTCCATCGAGAAACACGTAGTCGATGATCTGACGGACCATACCCTTCAGCCGGGCGGGACTCGGCTCGTCCAGGGTGCGGGACGCGGCCTCCACGGCATCCGCGATCATGATGATTCCAGCCTCTTTGGTCTGCGGCTTCGGGCCGGGATAGCGAAACTCTTCCTCGGTCACCGCGCCTAGCGCCGGGTCCTGATGATCTTTTGCCTTCTGGTAGAAGTAAGTGATGAGCTTTGTTCCGTGGTGCTGAGGGATGACGTCGATGATTTCCTGGGGAAGATCGATCGCCTTGCCCATCTCGATGCCTTCTTTCACGTGGCTCGCGATGATGAGAGCGCTCATCCGCGGAGACAGCGTATCGTGCTTGTTGGCACCCGTTTGGTTCTCGACGAAATAGCCCACTTTGGTCAGTTTCCCGATATCGTGATACATCGCCGCCGTGCGGCAGAAGACGGCGTTGGCGCCGATGGCTTCGGCCGCGGCCTCGGAAAGCGAGCCAACCACAATGCTGTGATGGTAGGTGCCGGGAGCCTCGAGCGCGAGCTGCCGCAAGACGGGAACATTATTATTGGCGAGCTCGAGAAGGCGGATATCAGTCGTGCGATGGAACAGCGCCTCGAAAGCAGGCAGCAAGAACGAGACCACGAGCGAGACACTAGCGCCGCCGAGAAACGCACAGAGCAGATCGAAACTAAACGTGCTCGGTGGAAAATAGCGCTCTCTCAAGAGATCTATTGCAAGGACGGTGACGAAGTTCATGCTCCCGATCAAAAGACCGATCTTGAAGAGCTCCGTCCGGCGCTTGAATTGAAACAGGCCCAGGACGGCGGTCAGGCAGGAGATCAGGCAAAAAATGGCGAGCTCCAGATTCCCCGTCATGACCCCGAGACCAATCGTGAACAAGGCCGATGCGAGAAGTGCCGTCGGCGTATGCTCGAGCAGCAAGATCAAAACCGCCACCGCGGCGAAGGGCACGGCGTAGTAATACGAGATCGAGTTGTTGAACGGCGCAACGACGAGCTGCTCGGAAACGAGACGCGCGACCGAGAACGCGATGCGCGCGAGCGCGAGGTGGCCGATCACGACGAGGCCCACGAGGGCGAAAGTTTGACGTCTCCACCTGTCCCCGGTGCGTACCGGACGCAGGAGATACCACTGGATCAACAAGATGACGCCGGCAAGTAGAAAGGCGCCGACGACACCGGCGAGACTCCAGCGCTGAGCCTGCTCCGATGCGAGAAATTCGAGCTGCCGAAGAACGTTGGCGTCGATTTCGTCCCCGGCGCGCACGATCGTCTTGCCGCGCGGCACCTGATAGTAAACAGAATCCACGCCCGCGCGTGCCTCGCTCCGCGCGCGCTCGGTATCGGCGAGAGCGAAGCGGAGCGTCGGCTCGACGAAGCGTGAGCCGAGGGCCGAGAGCTTTCGTCGCTCCATCTGCCGCAAGTCCGACGTACTCGCCATTTGCACGACCAGAAGCTCCCGCGCATCTTCAGTAGTGAGGATGCTCGAGAAGTCGCGGCGGATCTGTGACGCTTTGCTGAACGCCTCGCGGCGGCGGATCGGGCGCCCCGAGGCCAGGAGCCTCTCCTTGCTGCCAACGATATCTCTCGACAAGACACTCGTGACGGCCCGCGTCAGGATCTGCTCGATGGAGGGAGAAAACTCCTGCCCGAGAAAAAACTCGAGCTCTTCGTCGCGGAGCGTGACCCCGAGACGATCCTGCAGAGCCGTCATCAACTCTTCGCGCGGCATGACGAGCTCCGGCGGCTCCTCGTCGTCGACAGGCGAGGACGTCTGGCCGCTCTCAGGCTCTTCGCTTCGAGTCACCGATGGGATCCCGAGCGCCTCTCGGCCAAGCTCGAACCCGGAGGCTATTCGGCTCCGCGCATCCGTCATCGCGCCATCGTTGAAGTCGAAAATCTCGTGAACGGCCTCGCCTGCTTCGACGCGGCGCGCCTCAGTCGTCACTTCGTCTTCATAGCTGAAATCGATCGGCGCGCGGAGAGTGACCGGCGAGACTTGACCGAGCTCGAATTCCTGGACGCGGAAATTGAGTCCCGGCGCCAAAAGGATCGTGAGACCGATAACGAAAAAGACGAGCCAGGGCCAAACCGAGGCGTAGGAGAGGTCGATGAGATCGCGCACGCGCAATCCCCTCGGACCGCGGTGAGATTTCGTGTTTTTCTTCGGAGCGCTTTCTTCGATTTCAGCCATGATCCGTGTGCGGCATTCAAGACTCGGTGCTCGTTACATCGCTCACCGCGCTCACCGCGCTCACCGCGCTCACCGAGCCCGGCCGCGACTCTCGCTTCTTTCGATCATAGGCCCGAATGATGGATTGTACGAGCGGATGGCGGACCACATCCGTTGGGTCGAAGTGTACGAAGGCGATGCCCGGGATGTCCGCCAAGATTTCGGCGGACTCGACGAGCCCACTGGTCTTTCCAGAAGGCAGGTCGATCTGGGTCACGTCGCCGGTCACGACGGCATTGGAGCCGAAACCGATCCGCGTGAGAAACATCTTCATCTGCTCGGAGGTCGTGTTCTGCGCTTCGTCCAAGATGACAAAGCTCCCATTGAGGGTTCGCCCTCGCATGAAGGCAATCGGGGCGATCTCGATGATATCGCGCTCGATGAGCCGCACCACTTTCTCGCCGTCCATGACGTCATACAGAGCGTCGTAGAGAGGCCTCAAATACGGATTTATTTTATCCTGCAAGTCTCCCGGGAGAAAGCCCAGCTTCTCGCCCGCTTCGACCGCGGGCCGAGCCAGAACGATGCGGCTGACTTTCTTTTGGTTGAGTGCCGCGACCGCCATCGCCACGGCCAAATAGGTCTTCCCGGTGCCGGCCGGTCCAATGGCAAGAACGATGTCGTGAGCCTCCATCGCCTCGATATAAGCGAGCTGGTTGAGGCTTCGCGGCATGACCTTCTTGTGTTTCGTAGGGTAAATCACGGCGTCCAGGAAGTAATCCCGGAGCGAAACTCCCGGGTCTTGCCGTATCAGCCGAAGTGCGATGCGAAGGTCGCCCGCCGACAGACGATGGCCGTTCTCCGAAAGCGCCGAGAGCTGCGCGAAGATGCTCTCGAGCTTCGCGACTTGCTCGCTGTCGCCCTCGACGAAAAGCTGCTCGCCGCGGCTGATGATCTGCACGCCGAGAGATTTCTCGAGGGATTTCAGGTTCTCATCGTGACGCCGAAAAGGGCGCGCGCCCCTTCCTCGGGAACCGAAATCTTCTTCATGTAGTGAAAGCGCTCGCCTCCCTCGGAGAAACTCCATCCTTCAGAAAATACGACACCGCAAAAGCGTCTGGTTTTCTCAAAATTATGGGGAAACGTGACGACGAGGAAGATCTTGCATAATTCAACCTGAACGTAGCACAGCCCGGTAGGCCCGTCAAACCTCGATTTAGACGTTTTTGAGCGCGATGCCCAGCTCGTCGAGCTGATCGGTCGTCACATCCGACGGCGAGCCCGTCATCATGTCGAGCGCCGATGTCGTTTTCGGGAAGGCGATAACGTCCCGCAGGCTCGTCCCACCCACAGCCAACATCGCGATGCGGTCGAAGCCGAGCGCAATCCCGCCATGAGGCGGGGTGCCATATTGAAGCGCCTCCAGAAAGAAGCCGAATTTCTCCTTCGCCTCCTCGTCACTCAAACCGAGCGCTCTGAAGATCCTTTCCTGGACCCCCGAATTATGGATACGGATGCTGCCGCCCCCGAGCTCGTAACCGTTCGCGACTACGTCGTATGCCAGCGCGCGCACGGAACCGGGATCCGTTTCGATGAGGTCCATATCCTCCGGATGTGGCGAGGTGAAAGGGTGATGCATCGAGTACCAGCGCCCGTCGGACTCCGAGTACTCGAGGAGCGGAAACTCGGTCACCCACACGAATTTGAAGTCCCCCTCTCGAATCCAGCCCTCGCGTTTCGCGAGCTCGAGTCGCAGCCCGCCGAGAACAGAGGAAGCGTGGGAGCGCTCGCCTGCGATGATGAGAAGCAGGTCGCCGACCACACCGCCCGCGGTCTCGAAAGCCTGTTTCAGGCGATCGTCGCCGAGATGACGTGCGAGCGGCGATTTCAGCTCGCTGTCAGTCCAGCGCGCCCAGCCGAGGCCTTTGGCGCCGAGCGCTTTCGCCGAAACTTCCAAGTTGTCGAGATCTTTCCGGGAATAGCCCGCGCAACCTTTGGCCACGATGGCGCGCACGACCCCACCGCCTTCAAGGATGCTCTCGAAGATCCCGTAGCCGGAGCCTCGGACGATGTCGGAGAGATCGGAAATCTCGCAGCCGAAACGGAGGTCGGGCTTGTCCGAGCCGTACCTGTCGATCGCTTCGTCATATTTTAGCTTGGGGAACGGTGTACTAATATCGGCATCGACATCGGCCGCCCGAAACATGTGGACGAACAGACCTTCAACGAGGCTGTAAATGTCCGAGGGCTCGATGAAGGACATCTCGATATCGATTTGCGTAAACTCCGGCTGGCGGTCGGAGCGGAGGTCCTCGTCCCTGAAACAGCGCACGATCTGAAAGTAGCGCTCCATACCCGAGATCATCAGGAGCTGCTTGAAGATTTGCGGCGACTGCGGAAGCGCGTAGAACGAGCCCTTGTGCACGCGACTCGGCACGAGATAGTCGCGCGCCCCCTCGGGCGTCGACTTCGTCAAAAAAGGCGTCTCGATCTCGTTGAAGCCTTGGCCGGCCAGATATTCGCGGGCGGCAAAGCCAAGCTTGCTGCGTTTTTCGAGATTGCGCCGCATCGGAGCGCGTCGTAAATCGAGATAGCGGTAGCGGAGTCGTAAGTCCTCGCTGACTTTGACGTTGCCGGTAAGCTCGAAAGGCGGCGTCTTCGCTTCGGACAGGACTTCGATCCCGTCCGCGCGCACCTCGATCTCTCCCGTCGCGACGCTTCGGTTGACGTTGTCCTCCGCGCGCCGCAGCACTTCCCCTTTCACCGCGACGACCCACTCCGAGCCCACCCGCTTGGCGGCGTTCTTGACGCCTTTGCCCGACGATGGACTAATCAGAATCTGCGTCACGCCCATCCGATCGCGCAGCTCGAGAAAAGTGATGCCGCCGAGGTCGCGAATGACATCCACCCACCCCATGAGCACCACCGACTGCCCGACCTCTTCGGCGCCGAGCTCGCCGCAGCTATGTGTCCGCCGCCAATTGTTCAAGATTGTCTCCGTGCTCGATATTCGTTTTTGAGATCGTGGTAGACCTTCGCCGAATAGCGAAGGTGGTCGAGCTCTTCTTCCGTCAAGTCTCGCACTATTCTAGCGGGAACGCCGCGCGCGAGCTTCCTCGCCGGTACGACCGTACCCGGGCTGACAACGGCGCCCGCGGCGACGAAGGCTTGCTCTTCGACCACAGCATCATCGAGCACTATGGCCCCCATCCCAATGAGCGAGCCCGAGCGCACCCGGCAGCCGTGCAGAATCGCCCGATGCCCTACCGTAACATCGTCTTCCACGATCGTCGGGCTCGTCCCTTCGTTGACGTGGATGGCGGTCAAATCTTGGATGTTCGTGCGCGCGCCGATGCGAATGTAATTCACGTCGCCTCGAAGCACCGAGCCGAACCAGATGCTCGCATCGGCGCCGACGACAACGTCCCCGATGACATGGGCGCCTTCCGCGATGTAAGCCGTTTCGTGAATGTTTGGGGTTTCGCCGCGATACGAATGGATCACGAGGCGTCTTTCTCCACACTCTTGAGCCACACCAGATCGCGCGCGAAGTCGTAGGATACCGAGATTCGATTCAACAAATCCGCCCCAATGACGCCCACGGGCTGGCCGTCATAGGGAAGCTCGTGCATTTCGCCAAGGAGCACCGGCAAGTCTTCGGTGGAGAACGCTCCCACGACAAAATTCGGGATGACGGTCTGAGACGCTTTTTTCTCGGCAAAGCCCATGTCCGCCGCCCATCGTCGATCGAGCACCGTGTTGGACGTGCCGGCGTCCAACACCAGGTTGACCTCGATCTCGACCTCGTCGTCCTGTGGGGCGCCTTCACGCCCGAGACGAACGGGGATGAGAAGAAAACGGCCGGCCGACGTGTAGGTCACCCCGCCTGGTGGGACTTCGCTCGGGGACGGCTCGAGCAACAATAGGCGCCGCGGGTAGTGCACCGTCAAGCGAAGAGTCGCAAGCACATCGCGGCCAATGCGGCCGTAGCTTCGAAGGCCGCCCATCCCGGTAGCGTCCTCGCCTTCGATCAATAATGTACGGACGAGCTGGAATGTGGCGCCGCCGAGCTCGAGTGTTTGGAGATAGGCCACCGTCACTTTCTCTTTCGTGCCGTAATAGTCGATCTCCTCCTCCTCGCCACGGCTCAGAAGCTCCATGCCCGACCTCTCGACGATGAGCGTGTCGAGCGCGAGCTCTTTGAAGCTCACGTCGATGACGAGCCGATGGGGCCCCATCCCGTTCAAGCGTGAACGCACGATTGGGAGCGCCGATTGGTCGATCGTCTCGAATTTGATCCACTCCTGTGCCTCGAGCTCTGGTTCGAGCCCAAACAAGCCCACGAGAAGAACCACCGCCATGGGCAGCTTCATAGGAATTCGCCTCATTTTTGCCAGGTCTTACTGCGTCGCAAGAAGATAGCAGATTTGATACGTGATTGCTCGGCCTTTTGCGATAATCTGCCGTGCCCAAAACATCGAGCATCCGGGAACTTCTCGCCGCCGCCGGCATTTTTGCTCTCGCGAGCCTCGTCTTCACCTTCCCGCTCGCAACCGCCCTGGGACAAGCGAATCGCCTCGACAGTCCCGACGCCCTCTTGAATGGCTGGATCGTCTCCTGGAATCTCGAGCAGTTACGAAACGACCCGCTTCATCTATTCGATGCAAATATCTTTTTTCCCGAGAAAGGCGCCCTCGCTTATTCCGAGAACCTTCTGACCGCGTCTCTCATCGCTGCTCCTGTAGCGCTCGTCTCTGACAACCCGATTCTTCTCGTGAACGTCGCGCTCCTCGCAGCGTTCGTTTTCTCCGGCCTCGCAACCTTCGCGCTCGCTCTCGAGCTCACGCACGATCGCCTCGCGGCCTATCTCGCGGGAATATTGTTCACCTTCGCGCCCTATCGCTTTGCTCACCTGCCACACTTGCAGCTTCAGCTCGCTTTCGGCATCCCGCTCAGCTTCGTCTTCCTTCGCTTCATCATCGCCGGCACGAGACGCCTATACGCCACCTTCGGCTTCGCGCTCACGGTGTTTTTGACGTTCGGCTCGAGCGTTTACTACACGGTCTACGTCGCGAGCGCCGTCCCGATCGTGGCGCTCACCGAGCTCTACTGGGTGCCCAAAGAAAAGCGGCAGAGCGCCTTCGGGCGGCTTCTTGTCGGCGGAGCGCTTGCGATCGTGCTCGTGATGCCTCTCGTCCTGCCCTATCTGGACAAACTTCAATCGGGACGGGTGCGCTCACTGGAAGCGGCGGCCGAGTTTTCCGCTGGGCTTCCCGAATATCTGTCGAGCTTCTCGTGGGTCCACGCTTTTCTGCCGAAAGCGAACGAGCCCCTGTTCCCGGGATTCATCGCCATAGCACTCGCGGCCACCGCGCTCTTGACGACCGCGCGTGAGCGCGAGCGTACGTGGTGCTGGCTGGCAGTGGGCATTCTCGGCGTGGCGCTGTCGCTCGGCCCCTCGGCGGGCCTGTTCACGTTTCTGTACAACGTCGCCGCGCCCTATCGGGCTCTGCGCGTGCCATCGCGCGCGGGGGTGTTGTTCTTGCTCGCCGTGGCACTACTCGCCGCCATCGGCCTGACGCGCATTAGGCGGTCCGGGCTACGTTGGGCTCTCGTATTCGTCGCTGCCCTGGAATGTTTCGTCGCGCCGCTCGGGCTCCGAATGGACGCGCCGTCCTACCCCGCGATCTATCGTCACGTGGAAACGTTGCCCGAGGCCGGTGCTATGGTCGAGCTGCCCCTGCCGCCACCCGAGCGGTTCCAGGACAACGCGATCTTCGTCTATCGATCGATCTTCCACCGCCGCCAAATCGTGAACGGCTATAGCGGCTTCGCACCGCCGAGCTATGGGCTCGCCTATCGCCAGCTCATGCGTCGTGACTTCTTGCGCGGCCTCCGCGCGATGGAGAGCCAGGGGGTCCGCTACGTTTTAGCCCATGAAGCGAGACTCGGGCCACGCATGAGGCGACAGGTACGAAAAGCGCAGGATTCCGGTCTTCTCGAGCTAATCGCCGAGGAGTCCTCAGACCGTCTCTACGCGATCACTGTTCGAGAAGGGAGTCTGGCTCCAGAAGCCAGCCGTAGTCGTGCAGGCTCGGCGCACGCGGCTCCGCGAGGAGCTCGGGCGCATCGTTCTCCTTGAGAATGGCAGGGCCGGGAATGAGCCAGTTATTCACCCTAATCGCAAATAAACGTCACCGTGTCTGAGGTCTTTGGCCCCGTGAATAGCACCTTTTCCAGGTTCTGCATACACCGTGCAGAATCACCTATAGTGGCGGCGAGCGGGTGCCCCAGCACGAGCTTCTCGCCTGCGCCAGTGCGGCTGTTGTCATTTTTCAGAATCATGACCCCACCTTTTTCATAAACATGCCCCCGGGGTCAAAGGCCTACCCGATAATCAATACCACAACTTCCTCGGATCTGTAATAGATCTCTGTCGTTGCTCCTCTGTATGAACATGCATGAGTACGTTGAATGAGAGAGAGACCTCGGCGGGATCGGAAGGAGCCCGTAGGGCGACTGGAGATCCCGCCGGCCGCGATGCGGCGGGGCTCCCGGAGACAGCCCGGATGTCGTCGCCGAGGGAGGTACCGCAGGTATGGGCCGGTCCACGGGAGGCTGTTGTCGGGCGATGGTGGGGCTTGTTTTCGCGCTTCGGTTGTTGGATTCGCAAGATTCACTCCTTTTCAGGGTTGGTGGACACTTTCGAGTTTCGAGGCCAAGAGGTCGGGACGTTGTCCCTTCCTGTAGCTTTCGCCTTCGATCTGGACTTGGTAGGCGTTGTGGGACAAACGGTCAAGAGCGCTCTGGGCAAGAATCGGGTCATCGAACAAAGGAATCCACTCGTCGACGTGTCGATTTGAAGTGAGAATCGTTGATGAGCGGCGATGGCGCTCGATGACGACTTCGTAGATGTCGTTGGACTGTGTGGTATCGAGCCGACGTAGCGCGAAGTCGTCGAGGATGAGCAGGTCGGGGGCGAGAAAGCGTCGGAGCGCCTTTTCGTGCGAGTAGTCGGCACGAGACTGCTTGAGCTCGAGGAACATCTGGTCGGCGCGGATGAAGAGCACGTCGTATCCGGCCCGGCAGGCTGCATGGCCTAGAGCAGAAGCGAGGAAGGTTTTGCCGACGCCCACGCTTCCCATGAAGAGAACGTCCTGCTTGGCCTCGAGAAAACTGAGCGAGAAGAGGTCGCGAACGCGATGGCGATCGAAGCCCACCGGGGCATCCCAGTCGAAATTCTCGAAGATTTGCTCCTCGGTAAAGGAGGCGCGTTTGAGACGCCGTTGCAGACTGACTTGGTCGCGTCGGTCGACTTCGTCCTGCAAGATAAGTTCCAGGAGGTCTTCACTCGGCAGTTTTGTCTTTTGAGCGTAGGCGATCCTCTCCGGCAGCGTCGCAAGGATCCCCGAGAGCTTGAGCCGCTTCAGAATCGTTTTCAGTGAGTTTTTGATCTCCATCTGTATTCTCCTTTCGTTTGGGTTCATGAGAGAAACTTTCGTTGGGACGAAGGAATCTCAGGGGCATTGAGACGAGCTCTCCTGTTTGTGGTGGTTCGTCCGACGGCGCAATGGCATTCTTGAGAATGCGCTCCACCCTTTGCACATTGATGAGATCGAAGCCCAGCGCTCGCTGGCAAGCGGTTTCCACGCGAGCATGGCCGTACTTGTCGGCCAAGCGCATGAGCTTCTGAGCCTGTCGGAGCTTGGCCCATGGAAAGACGCCGCTGAGGAGCAGGCTCATGAAACGGCCGATGTTGTTGCCGAGTTTCTTGGCTTGGCGCACCATACGCTCCGGGTCGCGCCTGGCGTAGGCCTCGAGCTCTGGGGGATAGTCTGTGTAGTCGGTCGCTCTTCCTCCGGCTGGTTTTCTGGGGTGGGTTTTGATGAGCTCGTTTTTGTAGTAGATGCGTACGAGCGCTTTGTCGCCTCGGACCGTGACTTGCTTTCCCACATAGTGCGTGGGAACCGAGTACAGGGCCTTGAGGAACTTCACGTGGTGGTCGTCATGAACGGTCGGGGTGGCCCACTGAGGCGTATCGAATCGAGGCCCTTTCACGGGCCGAAGGCAAGCAAGCTCGACTTGTTCGAAGACGACGAGAGGGCGTTTGGGGGTGGTTCCGTGAATACGCCGGCCCGCGACTTCCATGCACCAACGCCGAGCTTCCCGCTGGACGTGAGCCAGGTCGAGCCACTGCTCACCGCGGAAAAAGCTCTCTCGAACGTACTGCACGCCTCTCTCGACGATCGGCTTGCCCGTCGGATGGCGCGCGACTGCCGGGTCGATGACAAAGCCTCGATGCTCTGCATACTGCTCCGTAGTGCGCTGAAAGATAGGCTCATACCGGTCCGACTTCACCACTGCCGTCTTCATGTTGTCGACGACGACCCGCAAAGGCACACCGCCAAAAAACTCCCACGCCTCTTCCAGTCCATCGATGACGACGTCCAGCTTCTGAGAGAAACTCACGTGAACGTACTGGTGGCGGCTGAAGCCAAGAGTGACGAGCAACGCCCAGACCAATCGATTCCGATCCGACTCCGGGTCGTAGATCTTGCCGAGTTGACCAAAATCCACTTCGGCGAGCTCACCCGGTGAAACCTCCGCCCGGCGCAGCGTCAGCTTGGGCCGAGCCCATCCGAAGTGCGCCGCCGCGTAGCGATACACCGAGCTGTAAGAAACGTCGACTCCCTCGCGGGTCAATAGCTCATGGACCTTGGTCAGCTTCAGGACCCTCTCTCCCTCGCAGCCTTCCACCCATTGCTGGATGCGATCATGATGCCCGCGCAGCGCCTTTTCCGATGCAGACGCCTCGCTCGAACTCGGGCCCGGCTGGCGGCGCTGCGCCACCCGCGACGCCAGCGCCTCATCCGGCGGGACCTCCTTCGACCAGCCTAGTTTCTTCGCCTCTCGTATATACGCGCGGATCGTCTTCCGGCCACGACCGGTGGCCGCTGCTATCCGTCGCTGGCTCTCCCCCCGGTGGTGCCGTTTCAGAACATCCACAATTTCCCACATACCGTGCTCCCTGTATGCCAATACGACCTCCTTGTTTCCAAGAAGTTCGCACAGCCGAGCTCGGCCTCAAAGGGTGGGGTCATGACTCCGAAAAGTGGGGTCATGTTTCTGAAAAACTCACCCCTTTGCCGGGGTCATGTCTCTGAAAAAGGGGTGGGGAATGTTTCTGAAAAACACGCCCTCAAGTGGGGTCATGATCCTGATAAATCACAGCTGTTTCGCGTTTTCGTGCTTCGAAGATTTTGCGATTAGGGTTCACCAGGAACTCCCAGGAGAGTGTGCCATTCTTAGTTGGAAATTGAAACGGCTCCCAACCCCGTGGTTTGATGACGTTGGCAAAAACAACATCAAGCCGCAAGAGAAAGGAGCCGAGATGGGAAGTCTGCTACGTACAGCCAAGAAACACAAGAAGTCACGTCGTTTGGGTGAGCCCGAGGTAATGGCGCGCGAGGAGTACGGGGAGTGAGGTGGACGTCAAAATAGAGATGATCCGTTCGTTAATCCCGCTTGGGTTGATGCACGTTCACGAGCTGCTCGACGACGAAGTGAAGGAGTTGGCGGGAGAGCGATACGCTCGTAAGGACGAACTGGAGCGTGGCCGCCGCCACGGAACCAACCCTGGCACGGTAGGGCTTGCCGGCCAGCGGGTACCGATCCGTGTGCCACGGGTTCGGAGCCAAGAGGGAGTAGAGATACCGCTTCGCTCCTACGAAGCACTGAACGACGGCGGAGAGGTGAATGATCTGCTGCTGAAACGAGTGCTCTACGGAATCTCGTGTCGCAACTACGAGGCTGCAGCGGAAGCGATACCGGGCGCTATCGGGCTGTCGAGCTCGACGGTGTCCCGAGGTTTCGTACAAGCGAGCGCAGCGAAACTTCGGGAGATGCAGGAACGGGATCTGTCCGGCGAAGATGTGGTGGCGCTGTTCCTGGACGGGAAATCATTCGCCGACGCAATGATGGTCATCGCGCTGGGCATCACACTTTCCGGGAAAAAACGCTTTTTGGGCTTCGTGGAGACGGACACGGAGAACGAGAAGGTGTTGACGCCGTTCCTGCGTTCACTGCTCGCGCGGGGACTCGACAGCTCCCAGGGTCTACTGGTGATCATCGATGGCGGCAAGAGTCTGAAAGCGGCCGTAAAGAAGGCGTTCCGAAAGCGGGTCCTGATACAACGGTGCCAGTGGCACAAACGTGAAAACGTCGTGAGCTATCTGTCCAAGGGCGAGCAGGCGTCGTTGCGCAAGCGGTTGCAGTCGGCCTACAACAGGCCGGAATATAAAGAGGCCCTCGCGGCCCTCGATCAACTGCACGATGAATTGGAGGAGCGGAACCAATCCGCAGCTGGGAGCTTGGAGGAAGGAATCGAGGAGACGCTCACATTGCATCGTCTCGGCGTGTACGGGGCGCTGGGCCGTTCGTTCAAGACGACGAACTGCCTTGAATCCGTCAATGCTCTCGTCGAGGAACGCTGCGCGAAGGTCGACCACTGGAAGAACTCCAGCCAACGCCAGCGGTGGCTGGCGACAGCCCTCGTGGACATCGAACCCCGCTTGAGGAGGGTGATCGGCTACCGCCATCTTCCGAAGCTTCGCGAAGCTCTCAAGCGGGAACTGAAGATCGAGACGAAGACATCAACGGTGTCGAAGAAGAAGGCCGCCTAATTTATGAGCCGTGGAGAGTTTCAACTAAGAATGGGCTTGACTCACTCCCAGTAAAACAGGCGCTCGCAATACTCTTCCGCCTCGGACCACATAGCTTTGGGAATTGCTTCTGCCATGGTCAACCTCCGCAACGATTGACCATTCGAGATGCAACTCACATGCCATAGGTCGTCCCCATGAAGTTACTTCATTAGTTCTTATTTTGCAATGACTTGAACAGTCTATGGAAAACCTCCCCCGCCTTCGCGTGGTGATTACCCTACAAAACTAAACACAACCTGCCCTAAAATCGAAACGCTGTAGCCGGGCTGACTACATTTATTGCCGAGCGCCGCTCGCGCTGAAAGAGGTGCGATAGGCTAGGCTAGTAGAACGCTTTGCGGTCCCTGAGAGTTGGCGGAGGCTCGAAGCGGCTCCCGAGTCGATCGCTCCACTTTGTGAGATCTTCGACGATGCGCGCCACACCGTAACGGTCGGCGTAGCGGAGCAGTCCGCCGCGGAACGGCGGAAAGCCCGTGCCCATCACCATGGCGAGGTCGAGCTCTCCTGGGCTGCGCACGATACCCTCATCGAGGCAGCGCGCGGCCTCCGCAATCATGAGCCCGAGCCCGCGCTCGACGCAGTCTTCGGCAGCAGCGGCCGGGCGGCGATCCACGCCGACAATGGCGAGGACCGTTTCATCGGGAGACTCCTTTTTGCCGTCATAGCGGTAGAGACCCCGCCCAGTTTTCTTCCCAAGCCGACCCTCGGCGACGAGCTTCGCTACGACTTTCGACGGCGCCGCGCGGTCACCAAAAGCGACGCTCAGCACCTTGCCGGCTTTATCCGCCACATCGAGCCCGACCTCATCGAGCAAGCGGAGGGGGCCCATCGGCATGCCAAAGTCGACGAAAGCGCGATCGATGGCCGCGATGTCACCGCATTCCTCGAAAAGGTGTCCCGCCTCGTTGAGATAGGGGCCGAGAATGCGGTTGACGAGGAAACCAGGACCATCCTCCACGACGACCGGGGGTCTTTCCGAGTTTTTTGGCGAGAGCCATGAGCGAGGCCGTCGTCCGGTCGTCAGTCTTCTCGCCCCGGATCACTTCGATGAGCGGCATGCGGTCGACCGGGTTGAAGAAGTGAAAGCCCGCCATCCGCTCGGGCCTCTCGAGAACGCTCTGCATCTCGCTGACGGAAAGGGTGGACGTGTTGGACGCGATCAAACAGCTTTCGGAGACCACTGGCTCGAGCTCGCGAAAAACGTTCTTCTTGATCTCGATGTCCTCGACGATGGCTTCGATGACGACATCCACGTTCTTGAACCCGCTGAAATCGAGCGTCGTCGTAATGAGCGCCATCTTGCGCTCGAGCTCCCAGCGTGTCATCCAGCGGCGCTCCACCCGGCGCTCGAAAATCGAGCGCGCGGCGGAAAGCCCCGCCCCGAGCGCTTCAGGGCTAATATCCTTCACCCGGATCGGGATATCGCGCGACGCCGCGATCCGGGCAATACCGCCGCCCATCGTGCCAGCGCCGAGCAGCGCCGCGTTCGCGACGTGCCTAGGCTCGATAGAGTCGTCGGTGACGCCTGGATCTTTCTTCGCATTTTCGTTCAAGAAGAACAAATGGACGAGATTCTTTGAAACGGCGCCAGGGAGCAGCGTTTTCGCATGCTCGACTTCGAGCTCGAACGAACGTTGCTTGGACGCGTGCCCCCGCCTGAGCACGTCGAGGATGGCGAGCGGCGCCGGATAGTGGCCTTTCGTTTGCGCGAGCACACGCTTTTTCGCCTGCGAGAACAAGAGGGCGCGGCCGAGCGGATTTTGGGACAAAAGGCGCTCGGAAAAAGGCAGCTTCCTACGGCGGGGACGCTCGCCTTCGATGAGGGCGTGGAGAAGCTCGAGGGACCGCTTCTCGAGCTCGCCGTGGCTGACCGCCATGTCGAGGATGCCGAGCCGCTCGGCGCGCTTGGCGTCCACCGAGCGCCCGCGGAGGATGAAATCGAGCGCTTTCGGAAGCCCGATGAGGCGCGGGAGACGGGTCGCGCCGCCCCAGACGGGCAGGATTCCAAGATTGACTTCGGGGAGGCCAAGCTGAAAACGTGGGTGATCCGAGCCCACCCGGCCGTCGCAAGCGAGCGCTATCTCCGTCCCGCCTCCGAGGCACACCCCGCCGATTGCGGCAACGACGGGAAACGGCAGGGCTTCGATGCGGTCCATGAGAGCCTGGCCCGCGCGCACAGCCTCGGCCGCGGCATCGCTATCCGTCACCGAGCCGATCTCGCTCACATCGGCTCCCGCGTTGAAGACCCCGTTTTTGGCGGAATCGAGCACCGCGCCGCGAATATCGGTGCGCCCCTCGAGCTCGTCCAGCACTTCGCCGAGCCGTTCCATCACGGCTCGCGAGAGCTTGTTGACCTTTTGACCCGGTAGATCAAAAGTAATCCGGGCGATAGAGTCTTCCACGGAAAGCCGAATCGGGCCGCTCATAGCTGAAGACCGGAGTTTATCAGACGGATTGTGACGGGGTGCACGTCAGGATTGTGAGATGAGAATCTATCATCAAGCCACTCGGCGCTGAGCGCGACGTTCCCAGAACGCCTCGAAGCGTCCGCTCAGCTTGCAGCAGCGCAATGCGATGATTGCGTCAACGCCGGCGACGGACCAGTGCATCCCGGCGCGCTTGCAGCGGGTTCCGATCGCTACCTTGCAGCCGGCCTCTACGACCCCTGTCGAGGTACAAAGCCCGGCTGCCCGGAACGTTGGGTAGCGCATGCGCTCGCGGTTGCGTTCGACGTAGTCGATGCACTTGCGGGCCTCGTCATCCTTTGGCGAGTGTAGTCGTAGGGCCTTGATGATGGCATCGATATCGCCGGCGTCCAACTTGTCATGGCGTTCGCTCGCCCACTGCTGTGCCAGGTCAGTGCCTGCGCCATAGATGGACTTGGACACGTCCGAGAGGTGCTGCTTGGCGTGGAAGCGGTCGACGATCTGAACCGCATCGGGAAAGTGCTCGTCGGCGAGGTTCCAGATCCAGATGGCCCCATCGCCGAGCACGGCCTGGCGCGCCGCGCGCTCGAAGCCGCGCCGCGTAGCCTCACGCTCGACGCGCGCCGCGAACTCGCTCGGCGTCGCGTCAGTGTCTTTGTGCGCCGCGCTTTCGATCGCAGCCGAGTAGCTGATCGAGCCGGCGTCTCGCACGGGCGTGCCTTCTTTGTCCCGCCCCTCGGCGCTCCAGATCGTGACGAGCTTGACCTCTCGCGTCTTTGAAGAACCGTCGGTCTGCTTGCCTGGGCGACCTACCAACTCCTTTTTACGCACTGGCACACCGGTACCATCCATCCCAAGGTACAGCGTTGGCGCCAGTGGTTCGTTTGGCTCCGGCGGCTCGACCACGAGCTTCTCATCTTCGGCGACCTCACGCCCCAGCGCCTCGGCCGCGCGCTCGACGTGCTTGGTCGGAACATCCACCCCAGCCAACTCGTGCAGTAACTCGTGGCCTTCCTCAAAGCTGACCATGGCGCCCACGAGCCCGGCCATGCGCAGCACGCCTGGAGAGAGCGAGTCCCCCTCCAAGCCCAGCGCCCGGTCGCGCGGACAAAAACCTGCTTCGCACAGCTCGCAGTGATAGTAGGCGCGCTCCAGCCTCAAAGGCCCCAGCACGCTCTCGAAGTTCTTGCCATGCCGGCCGGCGTAGCGCGCCGACTGCCCGCACGCGCAGGGCAACATCGGGCCCGCATGGTCCGAGGTATCGGCGTTCAGTCGTTGCTCTACGGCTCGGGCCGCCACGCCCATCACCTTGCGACGAACAGCCATCTCCAAAGCCTCGAAGTCGATCTCCACCGCTGCTTGACGACCCAGCAGCCCTTCAACTTCCCGAACGACGTCGGCGTTTAGCGCGTCGCCGAGTGCCGTTTTTTTAACTCTCGGATAGAACTGAGCCTTTTTCCAGTTTCTGGTCACAGATCTGAACGTTCAACTCGATAAGCTCCTTAACCAGTTTGCGGAAACGACGATACTCCGCGATCTGAGCCTTCGTCTGCTCCACCGCACTCCCTGGAGGAATCACCTTAGTAACCGTCTTACCTTCTACGGCTCGGGTGAGAGACCAGCTTGGGCCGTGGGCTTCGGAAGCGGGCTGGGCACAGTGACAGCTCACCTTGCCACACTTGCGAAACCGTCCCACCAGGGAACCGGGCCGCAGATCGCCGACCTGAGCGAGTTCGTTTTTCAACCGCTCGCGTTTGGTTTCGAGTTGCTAGAGTGTAGGCATGGGGTATTGTCCTCCTTTATCTCTGACAGTATATACAGCTGTCAGACTCCATGCCTTTTTGCCTATGTTTCTACATCCTCACTTTGATGACGTGCGCCCATTGTGACGTGTTCTCTTGCATCCCCGGCGAGTTCAGAGGAAAATTAGAGTGAGATGAAGTTTTTCGCCTGGCTCAAAGATGTTTTCAGAAACGACGACATCGTCAGCGCGTTCTCCGGGACCGAGATCGAGCCGCCCTTCTACAGCAAGGACCGCAAGCGTCGGACCCAGGTCTACACCACCCTTGCCTATGCAAGCGTCGTCGCGGGCGGGCTCATCATTTCCATTCTCTTCCCCGAAGGGCCTCCCGTCGAGGAAAAGTGGGACCCACCGAGCCTCGTCTTCATTATGGAGCCAGGTCCGGGCGGAGGAGGAGGCGGTGGCGACGGCAGCGAGGAGCCTTTGTCGCTTCAGCAGATTGAGGGTCAAGACGCAGCCACGGTGGCGGTGAAAGTGGAAGTACCCGAAGAGAAGCTCGTCTTCGACGATCCTGACATTGCCGACGACGAGGAAGAGGAAGAGGAAGAAGAAGAAGAAGAAGAAGAGCCAGAGGAAGAGGAAGCGCCCGAAATCAAAGCGCCGGTTGTCGCCATGGCGCCGGACGACCTGAACACCCGCGGCGACCTCGAGGGCGAAGACGGACTCGCCGATAATGCGGGTGCGGGCACTGGAGGCGGTATCGGCGAGGGTGACGGAGCAGGGCTTGGACCCGGCACGGGCGGGGGCTTCGGCGGCGGCGCTTATCGCATGGGCTCCGGCATCACGCCTCCTAGCCTTCTCAAGACAGTCACGCCTCAATACACGGAAGACGCGCTCTCCAAGAAGATCGAAGGCACCGTCGATCTAGAAGTCGTCATACTCAAAGAAGGACGCGTCGGCAACATTCGCATCGTGCGTGGCCTCGGAGGCGGGCTCAACGACAAAGCCATCGCCTGCGTGCGGCAGTGGGTCTTCGTGCCGGCGAAACTCAGGGGCGAGCCGGTCGACCTAATCGTCGACATCGTCGTCGACTTCAACATCATGTGAGCGTCCCAATTTTCGACGCGATTGGGCAGACTAGCTCAAGAGCTCTCGAGCAATCGCTTCATCTACGCGCTCGGTCGCATCGACTTCGTGCCGGATATCCGAAAGCCTCGACGTGAGCTTCGGCACGCTCGCGCTCGACGCTTCCCCGCGTGTCAAATCCAACCGAAGCTGCTTGATCTGCTGCTCGGCAACGTCCTGACGAACCTTGAGACGACCCAGCACACCCAAGGCTTTTTCGATAGCCTCGCTTCTTTGCCTCACGACCTCGACCTGACGCTGGTAGAGTCGTCGGTCATTCGCGTTGTCCGCAGCAACGAGGTTGCGCTCGGCTTCCTCTGAGGTTTCCCGAAGAGCGGCGCGCTCCTCGGGCGAAGTCTGCTCGGAAAGGTCGCGATGCTTCAACGCGAGGTCGCGCATCCGGCTCACGATCGCGTCCACTTCCGCGACCAGAGGTGTCGTCTCCTCACCGCCGCGCCGGGTCAAGAGCTCTTTGACGCGCTCGACCTCCTCGAGAAAAGAGGCGGGCAAGAGCGAGTCGGGCAGAGCTGCGGGTGCTTCCGGCAGCTCGGTCGTTTGCGGCGCGGTGAGCTCTCGCTTTCGTCGCAAAAGCGGCAGAGCCGCCGGGAGCGTGCCCATGGCGTGAAAGGCGAGCCCAATGCCCCAAAAGCCCATCCACACCGGCACTTCGCCCCGAACACGTACCATGCGATCCCGAACGTGACGAAAGTACAAGCGTGCCGTAGGAAGTCCGCGATCTTGCGTTTGCTCACCCAAACGGCCGGATCCCCGGTATAGGGCACTTCTTGGCTGAAAATATCACTCTCGTAGAGGCGCACCCACTCGCCCTCATCGCCTCGACGGATCATTTCGTCCCCGCTGAAGCGGTTTCGGCGTAGTTTGCGCCGGAGCCTTCTTTCCGATATCGACCTGGTCGCGCCGTCACCCGAACGAAGATAGAACTCAGTCTCGCCGAAAGTCGCGCGCATCTCGCGCTCCTGTGAGAGCGCGCAGCGCACCTCTCGATGCACCTGACCGCGGATGGCGCCCCCAAAGGACGGGACGTCGGGCTCGGGGATCTGGGGCACGGGAGGAATAGGCGGCAGCTCGCGTTTGTGCAAGGCAACGGCTTTGAGGTCCCGTAGCAAGTCGCGCGTGTCTTCATAGCGCTCCGTGTGGGTTTTGCAAAGACACCGCTTCACGACCCGAACGAGATCGTTCGGGCATGCGACGTTCAGCTCCACCATGGGTTTCGGATCGCTCTCGATGATCGACGCGAGGGTTTGCGCCGCGGTCTCCCGGCGGAACGCGAGTGTGCCCGTCGCCATCTCGTAGAGAATCAACCCGAGCGAGAACTGATCCGAGCGATGATCCACGGACTTGCCGGAAGCCTGCTCCGGCGACATGTACTCTACCGTCCCGATGAGCATGCCGTGCCGCGTCCCCTGGCGCACCATTGTCGCCATTTCCGAATGTGTCTCGAACGGCACGTCGAGAAGCTTGGCAAGACCGAAATCGAGAATCTTCAAAAAGCCGTCCCACGTCACCATCATGTTCTCGGGCTTCAGGTCCCGATGCACGATCCCGGCGTCATGCGCTTTGGCAAGGCCGGCAGCCATCTGCTGCGCAAGCTCCAGGAGCTTCTCGTTGGCGAAAGGCGCGCGGCGCAAGAGCTCACGAAGGTTGGTCCCCTCGATGAGCTCCATCACGATGTAATGGGTGCCTTTGTCCTCCCCGATGTCGTAAATCTGGACGATGTTCGGATGGTTGAGCGCCGAGGCCGCACGGGCCTCTTGCTCGAAGCGTCGAAGCCGGTCGTCGTCGGATGCAAATTCCGGAAGAAGGGGCTTTGAGCGCGACCTGCCGCCCCAGCTTGAGGTCCTTGGCGCGATAGACCGCCCCCATCGAACCACTACCGATGGGTTCGACGATCTCGCAAGACCCGAGCCGCGTTCCTGCCTCGAGCGCCATGGCGCAGTGTAACTCAGCTACCGGCTACCAGCTATCGGGAATGTTGAAGGCAGATCGAGACGGCGTTGTCGCCTCCGGACGTTTCCGCAGCACGATGGGGCGGTCCAACTGTGCCTGCACTTGCGAGCCGGCTCACAGACGGCCGGGTGGCCTTTGCGCCCGATCTCTGGCTCCCTTTGGAATTGGCGCGCACACTCACTTCGAGACTCCTTGATGATCGGAACAACCGAACGACCGGAGGATTGGTGAGACCGCCGTCAAGAAATTCCTAACTGCTTCCGAATGAGCTCGCAGAGAGTGTTCTTGATTTCCGTGTGGCGCGGGACCGGTGCTTTTCGGCCCTTCTCAGGGTTGATGTAGATATCGTGCCGTTTTCCGGACCGATGAAGTCGACACCCCCGCCTTGTTGAGCTCTCTTACGAACTCGCTACGTTTCAAATTGCTTCAAACCTGAATCTCATCAGTTTGGACAAGTATGTCGGACGGCGTTTCCTGATCTTCCAGCATGAGATGATAGGCATCTCGCACATTGTTCTTGAGCTCATCTAGTGTCTCTCCCTGACTGAAGACACCTGGTACTTCTCTCAGCCGACCGACGTAGGAGTCCTCATCGGCCCAGAACTCAAGCGTGAATATAGCCATGTCCCTATTATCCTATGACTTTTCCCTTGCGCAAATCAGTTCGTGCAAATCCAATCCGAGCTAGCGAAGAGCGCAACAGGCTGTCGTCCAGGACTCAGACTCCCACAGCCGCAGCTCGTGCTCAGCTCTGGCGGAACAGCGTTATCACTTGGGATACGAGAGCGTCTGGGCCCTTGGGGCCCTTGAGGACGTAGCCATCGGCTCCGTAGAGGGTTCGGGCTTCCTCCTGGCTCTTCAGCTTGGCCTGTGTGTAGAGCAAGATGGGGATGTTGACCCATTCCATGACCGACCTGACCCTGTCGACGATGTCCTTGCCCGAGATCTCCCCGGACATCTCGCCCTCCAGGGCGATGACGTCGGGCGTCTCATTGGCAAGTGAATCGACGGCCACCTGGCCGCTCTCGGCGGTTCGCACCACGACCTCCGCCTTCTCGAGGGCCGCCACGGCGGCGGCACGGGTCGCCTCGTCGTCGTCGATGACGAGCACGCTCTTTCGGCCGCTGGCGCGAGTAGCGACGGGCGCGGCGAAATCGTTGTCTTCGAATGTGGCGTTGTCCGGGAGGTCTTCCGGCTTGTCGGGTTCGGGGTCGGGCCGGAGGCGTTGCTGGAGGATCTCGAGCATCTGTTTCTGGGTCTGGTAGAGCGCGAACATCAGCTCTTCGATGCTCGATCGGGGTGTCGGACCGGTTCCGTCACCCCGGTCGGATGCAGGAGTCGGCGCCGCGTCGGCCTGAGCCGATACCTGGTCGGGCGGTGTCGGCTGGGGAGCGGGCTTTGGTTGCGCGTCCGCCACGCGGGCGCTTTGGGATTCCTGCCTGCCGCGCTCCATCCTCGCGGCCACCACGGCCGCGGTGAGCTCCTGGGTCATTTCGGGTGGGGTCGCGGCACCCGCTGTCGACAATGGCTTGCGGAATTTGAGGCGGGCCCCACATCCCGGGCACAAAACGAACCCATCGGGCTGTACCAACGCCATGAACCTCGTTTGACAGCGCGAACACTTCGCCTTTATCTCTTTGCCACCCATCCATCACCCATTAATAATCCGAACTGGAACGGTTGGCCACGCGGCCAGCGACGAACGACGAGCGCTCGATCAACTACTTGTTCTCATCCTGATACTTCCCCGCATAAGTCTTGGCTGCGGGGCCGTCCAGAGCGTAGAACACGAGCTGCAAGACGCGTGCGTCCCGTTTGAGCCTAAGGCCCGCGGGGTGGTGCACGATGAGCACCGAGCCGCTCCGGCCCGAATAGCCCGAGTCCCAGAGGGCGGTGCCGATATGTGCCGCGCTTCTGAGAAGGCTCGAGCGCGTGCGCGCCATCCCGAACATGTCGGCGGGGATGTTCACGATCTCGTTATAGACGACCCAGTAAGGGCCGGCCTCGAGATGCCACCATCCGTCGCTATTCGGCTCGATCGGGAAGGTCTCGGGCGTCCGGCGCTCGGAGTTGTCGAAATCGATGGCGCCGGGCTCGTCGCCGAAGCGCGCCACCTCGCGCAGGGTGAAGTCGACGCCGTTCATTTGAATCTGCGTCTCTTGGTCGACAAAGTCTTCAACCAACGGCGGATCGGCCGCGAGCCTCGCTTTGAGGGCATCGCCTTCGACAAGCTTCAACTCATCCCCCTTCCAACTTGGGCAACGTGATGTGCTCCTGCCCTTGATACTTGCCCTGCTTGTCCTTGTACGACAGCGCACATTCTTCGTCGCTCTCGAAAAAAAGCACCTGGGCAATGCCCTCGTTCGCGTAGATGCGGCACGGGAGCGGCGTCGTGTTCGAGATTTCGAGCGTGGCGTTGCCTTCCCACTCCGCGTCGAAGCCCGTCACGTTGATGATGATGCCGCAGCGCGCATAGGTCGACTTGCCGATGCACACCGCGTAGACGTTTCGCGGGATGCGAAAATTCTCGACCGTGTTCGAGAGCGCGAACGAGTTGGGCGGAATGATGCAGACGTCGCCTTTGAAATCGACGAAGCTCTTTGGATCGAAATTCTTGGGGTCGACGACCGCGGTGTTGACGTTCGTGAAGATCTTGAACTCGTCCGAGACACGGATGTCATAGCCGTAGGACGAAAGCCCGTAGGAAATCACGTTTTCACGGATTTGATGATCGACGAACGGGTCGACCATCCCGTGCTCTAGGGCCATCCTCCGAATCCATTTATCCGCCTTGATGGACGGCATCGCGTTAGCCTTGAATCTGGAGCGACGTAAAGAAGTAGGGGATCTCGGACGCGGCCGTTTCGGGCGAATCCGAGCCGTGGATGACATTGGCCTCGATCGAGCTCGCGAAATCCTTGCGAAGGGTGCCTTCGTCGGTTTTCGCCGGATCGGTCGCGCCCATGAGCTTCCGCAGATCCTCGATAGCGTTGTCCTTCTCGAGGACCATGACGATACAAGGCCCCGAGGACATGAACTCCGTGAGGCTTCCGAAGAAAGGCCGCTCCTTGTGTACGGCGTAGAAACCCTCCGCGTGCCGGCTCGTCATTTGGACCATGCGGAGACCGAGAATCTTGAAGCCGTTCTCTTCGATGCGCGCGAGAATCTTGCCGGTATCGCCTTGGCGGACGCCGTCTGGCTTGATGATGGAAAATGTTTTTTCGGTCATAAGCTGTCTCTCTTAATTGAGGATATCCTTCATTCTTTGGCCCATGTCGGCGGGGCTTTTCACTACCGTGACGCCCATGGCTTCGAGCGTCGCCATTTTATCCGCGGCGGTACCCTTGCCGCCCATAACGATGGCGCCCGCGTGGCCCATGCGACGGCCAGGAGGCGCGGTCTGACCGGCGATGAACGACACCACCGGCTTCGTGACATGGGTCTTGATGTACTCGGCCGCGGTCTCTTCGGCGCTGCCGCCAATCTCGCCAATCATGATGATGGCTTCCGTTTCCGCGTCCGCCTGGAACAGCTCGAGCGCGTCGACGAAAGTCGTTCCGATCACGGGGTCGCCCCCGATCCCGATACAAGTGGATTGGCCGATATCGCGCTTCGTCAGCTGATAAACGGCCTCGTAGGTCAGAGTGCCGCTGCGGGAGACAACACCCACCGGGCCTTCTTTGTGAATGTGGCCCGGCATGATCCCGATCTTGGCCTTCCCGGGCGAGATGAGCCCGGGGCAGTTCGGTCCGATGAGCCTCGTCTTCGAGCCTTCGACGACCCGCATCACGTCGACCATGTCGAGCGCGGGGACGCCTTCGGTGATGCAAACGACGAGCGTGAGATCGGCGTCGACCGCTTCCAAGATCGCATCCGCGGCGAATGGCGGCGGCACGAAGATGACGGAAGCATTGGCGCCGGTTTCTTTGACCGCGTCGGCCACGGTGTTGAAGACGGGAACGCCTTCGACTGTCTGTCCCGCTTTGCCCGGTGTCACGCCGGCGACGACGTCGGTGCCATATTCGATGGCGCCTTTGGTGTGAAACTGCCCTTCACGGCCGGTGATGCCTTGAACGACGAGACGCGTGCTCTTGTCGATGAGGACGCTCACGCCGCACCTCCTAACTGCGCGACGACTTTGTCCGCAGCCTCCTGCATACTGTCGGCCGTCAAGAAGTTCAGCCCTGACTCGGCGAGCATCTTCTTGCCGAGCTCTACATTCGTCCCCTCGGCCCGGATGACGATGGGGATCTTCACATCGAGCTCTTTCACTGCGGCGATGACGCCCTCGGCGAGCCGGTCGACCCGCAAAATGCCGCCAAAGATATTGATGAGAACCGCTTTCACCTGGTCGTCGGAGATCAAGAGGCGGAATGCATTCTTGATCTGCTCGGCGCTCGCGCCTCCCCCCACGTCGAGAAAGTTTGCCGGGGCGCCGCCTGCGAGCTTGATGATGTCCATCGTCGCCATCGCGAGCCCAGCGCCGTTCACCATGCAGCCGACATTGCCGTCGAGATTGATGTAGTTCAGGCCGAATCTCGAAGCCTCGACTTCGAGCGGGGACTCCTCGTCAGTGTCGCGAAGCTCGAGCACGTCCTTGTGGCGGAAGAGCGCGGCGTCGTCGAGATTGAGTTTCGCGTCGAGCGCGAGCACGTCGCCCTCTTGGGTCACGAGGCACGGATTGATCTCGACTTGCGAAGCATCGAGACCGCGGAAAGCGCCGTAGAGCTTCGTCAGGAAGCGCGCCGCTTTCTTGTGGACGTCGCCTTCGAGCCCGAGGCCAAAGGCGAGCTGACGTGCCTGGTAGGGGCGCATCCCGATCGCGGAATCGATCTCGACGCGCAGGATCTTCTCGGGCGTTTCCTCGGCAACCTTCTCGATCTCCATGCCGCCCGCAGCGCTCGCGATACAAATCGTCCGTCCTATGGCGCGGTCGATGAGGAAGCTGACGTAGAGCTCGTCCTTGATGTTGAGCCCTTCTTCAATGAGGAGCTTACGAACGAGCGTTCCTTCCGGACCCGTCTGCGCCGTCACGAGCGTCATTCCGAGGATCTCGCCCGCGATCTTCTTTACTTCGTCCTCGGTCTTCGCGAGCTTGACGCCGCCGCCCTTGCCGCGGCCCCCGGCGTGGATCTGCGCCTTCACGATTACGGGGAGCCCGAGCGACTGCGCTGCAGCGAGCGCCTCGTCCACCGTGTCAACTTTAGTCCCGCGAGGGGTCTCGACCCCGAAGCGCGCGAGCAGTGCTTTTGCCTGATATTCGTGAACGTTCATGCAGCTACACGCCGATGATGCCGACGAGCTCCTCGACCGAGGCCGCGGATTTCTGAAGCGCGGCGCGCTCCTCGTTCGTCAGGTGAATCTCGATGATCTCCTCGATACCCTTCGAGCCGAGCTTCGCGGGAACCCCCATGAAGAGTCCGTTGATGCCGTACTCGCCTTCGAGATAGGCGGCGGTCGGAAGGATCTTCTTCTTGTCCTTCAAGATCGCGTTCACCATCTCGAGGATCGAGGCCGAAGGCGCGTAGTAAGCCGAGCCCGTTTTCAGCAAGCCGACGATCTCACCACCGCCTTTGCGGGTGCGCGTAACGATGGCATCGATGCGCTCTTGCGAGAGGAGGTCCGGAAGCGGGATGCCCGCCACCGTCGAGTAACGCGGCAGCGGCACCATGTCGTCGCCGTGGCCGCCGAGCACGAAGGCGTGGATGTTGTCGACGGAGACTTTCAGCTCCATGGCGATGAACGCGCGCATGCGGGACGAGTCGAGCACGCCCGCCATCCCCATCACGCGCTCTTTTGGAAAACCGCTGACTTTGAAGGCGGTCTGCACCATCGCATCGAGCGGGTTCGAGACAACGATGAGGATCGCGTCGGGCGAGTGCGCGACGGCTTGCTCGGTGACAGCTTTGACGATCGAGTAGTTCTTCTTCAAGAGATCGTCGCGGCTCATCCCCGCCTTGCGCGGTAGCCCGGCCGTGATCACGACGATGTCGGAGCCGGCGGTGTCTTTGTAGTCGTTCGTACCGATGATATGGACATCGGAGCCGCTCACCGGGCACGCCTCGAGCATGTCGAGGCCCTTACCCTGCGGAACGCCCTCGAGGATATCGATCATCACGACATTGGCGACCTCGGCGTCCGCCACACGCTGGGCGGTGGTGGCGCCGACATTACCAGCGCCGACAACGGTAACTTTGTACCTTCCCATTTCTATCTCCTGTTTCCTACATATTCTCGATCAAGGCCGAGGCGAACTCGGACGTCTTGAGCTTGGTGGCGCCTTCCATGAGGCGCTCGAAGTCATAGGTCACGCGTTTTTGCGCAATTGTTTTTTCGATGCTCGACTCGATGAGATCCGCCACCTCGTTCCACTTCATGTACTGGAACATGAGCACACCGGAGAGGATCACGGAGCCGGGATTGACTTTGTCCTGATCCGCGTATTTGGGTGCGGTCCCGTGGGTCGCTTCGAAGATGGCGTGGCCGGTGAGGTAGTTGATGTTGCCGCCCGGGGCGATGCCGATGCCGCCGATCTGCGCCGCGAGCGCGTCGGAGATATAGTCACCGTTCAAGTTCAACGTTGCGATGACGTCGAAGGACTTGGCGCGCGTCAGTACCTGCTGGAGCGTGATGTCGGCAATGGCGTCACGGATGAGGAGCTTCTCTTTCCACTTGCCGGAGCCGTGGCTCTCCCAGAGAGCGTTCATCGTCTGCTCGACCTCGGCAAGGACTTCCTTCTGACGCTCCTCCGTCATCAAGTCATAGCCGGGCTCGACTGCGCGCGCGTTGTCGGCGAGCGAGATATCGGAATTGGCCTCACGATTGCCGAGGATCCAGCTCTCACGCTCGCTCACCGTTTCGTCGCGGAACTCATTCGCCGCGGTCGCATAACCCCAGTCACGGAAGGCCCCTTCGGTGAACTTCATGATGTTGCCTTTGTGCACGAGGGTGACGCTTCGCCGATTCTTCTCGAGAGCGTAATGGATCGCCGCCCGCACGATCCGCTCCGTCCCCTCTCTGCTCACTGGCTTGATGCCGATGCCGCTCGTCTCGGGAAAACGGATATTTTTCACGTTCATCTCGTTCTGGAGGAACGCGATGACCTTTTTCGCATCGACGCTCTCCGCGAGATACTCGATGCCGGCATAGATGTCTTCGGTGTTCTCGCGGAAGATGACCATGTCGACATCCTGCGGCTTCTTGACGGGGCTCGGGACGCCTTGGTACCACTTCACGGGCCGGATACAAACATAGAGGTCGAGTTGTTGCCGGAGCGCGACGTTGAGGGAGCGGATGCCACCGCCGATCGGGGTCGTAAGCGGGCCCTTGATACCGACGAGATATTCGCGAAACGCCGCGAGCGTCTCTTCGGGAAGCCAGCTATTCGTCTCGTTGAAGGCTTTCTCGCCTGCGAGGACTTCGTACCAATGGATCTTCCGCTTGACGCCGTAGGCTTTCTCGACCGCAGCGTCGAAGACACGCTGGCCCGCGCGCCAGATGTCGCGCCCCGTACCGTCACCTTCGATGAAGGGGATGACCGGATTGTCGGGTACGTCCAGTTTGCCATTTTCAATCGTAATGCGTCCGCCATCCGGCGGCGTGGTAGCGCTCGTGCTCATGGAACTCCTGTCAATTCCGCCGACGGGAAAACAGCACCGACGGGGAGTGGGATGTGTGATCTAGGAAGTTACTCGCTTACAAACAGCCTATTTTAACATTCCGTCGCGTTTTCCTCCAAGCCAAGCGGAGCTACAGCTCGAAGGCAAAACCCAAACTGATCGTGGTCAGCTCTTGTTTCAGCTCCACCGCCGTTCCCGGAAATTCGAGGATCGTCCCCGTATTCGTGTGAGGAAAGGCATAGTACAAGCTCCCGACGAGGTCGACCTTCTCGGTCAAAGCGAAAGACGTGCCTATCGCGATGGCGGTCTTGTTGATTGCGGGAAGCTGGATATTGGCGAGCGTGGCCGCGTTCGGGATCGGGTTGCCGTTGTGTGAAAAGCCGCCCGAGATTTTCCAACTCTCGTTCAGCGTCCGCTCCGCGCCCACGGCGAACGCCCAAATGCTTTGCCACTGAAGTCGGTCGCCGCCGAAGCCCTTCGTGTTGCCATAAGAGAAGTGCCGGAGGTCGAACGCGATCGTCGTGTTCTCGATGCCGTAATAGCCGACGCCCAGCGACAGGATCGCCGGAAACTCGAGCTCGAACGAAAGCTTTCGCGCCGTCCCGTTCGCAGTCTTGGAGTTGTACTCAAAGGTCTCGAACCACTGTTTCGTTTTGTAGGACGCGCCGACGCTCATCTTGTCGTTGGGGCGGTAGAAAACGCCTCCCTGGAAACCGAGACCCCAGTACGGTCTGGCTTGCGTCGCTGGAGGAAAGAGCCCGTCCGAATTCCTTGGCGCAAAGAACGCGGGGTCGGCGGCGAGGAACATCGAGCTCACCTGCCCGCCGAAACCAACGGAGAGCTTCTCCGAGAGGTCGATCGACATGATGGGATCGATCTGAAGTCCCGAGAGACGGGCGCTGACCGGCCCCACACCGATTGAGTTCGGCGGGTCGAACGGCTTCAAAATGGGATTGAACTCACCGCCAGGGAAATCGATCGTCCGACCGACGAGACCGCGCATGTTGAGGCCCCAGGTATAGATGGAGTCCTCGGGGCGGCTCACGATCGCGATCGCGGGAAATACGGCGAGCCCGCTGTCGCTCCGGTTGGTGCCAACGGAATTGGTTGCTGCGACCCCCGCGCTCAAGAACGTATCGGCGTACATGAAGTCGACACCGATGAAGATCTCGCTCTCTTCGAGCCCGGCCATGGCCGCCGGGTTCCAGTAAGTCGCGCCGGCGGCATCGAGCGGCGCGGCGGTCGATGCGCCCGCCATCGAGCGGTGCTTGGCGCCGGTGCTAGGGAAAATGATCCCTTGTGCCCATGCGCTCTCCACAAATAGAAAACTACAAAAAGAAATAATTAGTAATGACCCCCAGCGAAACATACTGTTTCCTTCCTCCTTGTTGTTTCGGAAAATCAGATGAAAATAGCACTCTAGCACCCGTGGGGTCAAGATATTGGGTATTCTGGCGTGAGGCTACCAGATATTGGGGTGTTTACTCGCCGAGCTTGGCGTCGAGGGCCGCTTCCGTCAGGCCTAGAATCTCAGCGGCGGCGGGCCGGTCGCCGTCGCAGTGTTCGACGACACGATCGATATACTCGGTCTCCGCATCTTGGAGGGTCATCCAATCACCACGACTCATCGCCTGAGGCTCGGACGCCTTCGACGGGAGCCGCTTCAGGCCGAGATGGGTCCACACGTCCGTACCGACCCGCGCTTCGAAGATGTCGGCGAAAGACTGCGCGCTCCCAATCGTTTCGTCCTCGCTCACGCGCTCGACGCGGTGGATGGGGAGGAACGTGGTGCCGAGACCCATTTCACCCTCGCCGCGCGCAATCGAGCGGGACCAATCCTCGAAGGAGTTCAAGTCGATCCCGCGCAGGGTAATGCCGCTCGACTGAATCGAAAGCAGGATGCCCCACACTTTCTCGCGCGGGTTTTGAAGATTGACGAGAACGGCGGAGAGCTCTTTCATGAAGAAGAACGGGCAGCCTGGGCCGTCCGGGCCGTAAAGAAGCGCTGCAGACGCACGATCCCTTCCTCTATACGCTCGCGCGAGCAGGCGAAGCTCGCGCGCAGGTAGCCGTCATGCCCGAAAGCAAGCCCAGGCACGACGGCAACACGCTCTTCTCTCAAGAGCTCACCGGCAAAATCGGTCGTCGTCTCCCCGTCGCGGAGATAGGCGGTGATGTTCGGGAATAGATAGAAGCCTCCCCCCGGCATGACCACGCGCAGGCCGGGGATCTCGAGCAAACCCTTCCGAAGCCGCTTTGCGCGCCACAGGTACTCGGTGATCATCTCGCCGAGCGGTCCCTGATCCGAAGTGAGCGCCGAAAGCGCGGCCTTCTGGGAAATCGAGCTCGCGTTCGACGTCATGTGACTCTGGAGCGAAGCGCAAGCTTTGATGATGACCTCGGGGCCCATGGCCCAACCGATCCGCCAGCCCGTCATCGCATAAGCTTTCGACGCCGTGCCCGCGATGAGAAAGCGATCGCCCAGCTTTTCCTGAACGGCTCGGAATGCCGCAGAAGGCGCGGGCTCGAACATGAGCCGCGCATAGGTGTCGTCCCAAAGAAAAAAGATGTCGCGATCCGCAACGAGATCGCCCAGCGCTCTAACTTCGTCGTCCCCAATGACCGCGCCCGTCGGGTTCGCGGGAAAATTCAGCAACAAAATCCGAGTGCGATCCGTGATCGCGGGTGCGAGAACCTCGGCCGTCATGCGGAAGCCGTCCTCTTCCGAGGTCGGTACGAGGACAGGCTTCCCTCCCGCCAGGCGGACCTGCTCGGCGAACGTCATCCAGTACGGCGTTGGGATTACAACCTCGTCGCCGACGTCCACGAGCGCGAGCATGAGGTCGATCAAAGCGTGTTTGCCGCCGCTAGTAATAATGACATTCGCTCCTTCGAACTCGAGCCCGTAATCCTCACGATAGCGATCGGCCACCGCCTGGCGAAGCTCCGGCATCCCCGGATTCGCCGTATACCGGGTGAAGTTGCGCGCGATGGCGTCCTCACCAGCTTTCTTGATGTGCTCAGGCGTCGGGAAATCGGGCTGACCTGCCGAGAAATCGACAACGTCTTCACCTTCGGAAGTGAGCCGCATCGCCTCGGCCATCACTGCCATGGTGGGCGACGGGCTGATTTGCCTCACGCGCGAGGCGAGGTGCAAGCTACTCGTCTTCGTCATCGCTTCCGCACTCTCTCCAAAAGCCGCGCCTCGACACCCTCGGGGACGAGCCCGATTATTTTGCCGCCGAGGCTCGCGACTTCTTTCACGATTCGGGAGCTCACATAGGAATATTCCTCGGCGGGCATCATGAAGACGGTCTCGATCGTGGGCGCAAGGCGCCGGTTCATCAGCGCCATTTGAAATTCATTTTCGAAATCCGAGATGGCGCGAATTCCGCGCACAATCGTGCTCGCCTTCCGAGCGGCCGCATATTCCACGAGAAGACCGCTAAACGCATCGGCCTCGACGTTCTCGCTCGTTTTGAACGTGTCCTGGATCATCTCGACCCGCTCGCTGACCGTGAAGAGCGGCTTTTTTCTCACGTTCTCGAGAACCGCCACGATGATGGTGTCGAACAGAGCGCTTCCGCGCTGAATGATGTCCACGTGACCCATCGTCAAAGGGTCGAACGACCCTGGGTACAGCGCCACGCGGGGAGATAGGCTCGGCACGCGCCAAAGCCTAGCATACCCGCGCGTAGAGCGTGAAACAGCTCTCGCCGGCCTTGAGCCGCCGCGTGAGCTCGAGCGCACAATAGCGCTCTCTGAGCTCCAACTTGTGGTGATGCTCGACGACCACGCGTCCGTCTTCGATGACCAGGCTGGATTCCCCGAGCGCCTCGAGAAGTTTCTCGAGCTCGTCCGAGCTATAAGGCGGATCGGCAAAAACGAGATCGAAGGGGCGCTCTCGATCGGCGAGCGCCGCAAGCACAGAGCGGACGCTCAAAACCCGCAGCTCGGTTCGCTCATCGACGCCGAGCTCGTCGATATTCTTCTGGATCGCATCGGCCGCCCGGCGACTCTTTTCCACGAAGACAACCTCGGCCGCGCCGCGCGAGAGCGCTTCGAAGCCGAGCGCCCCCGCGCCTGCGAACAAATCGAGAACGCGCGCATTTTCGAGCTCAGCGCCGAGCACATCGAAGAGGCTCTTCTTGAGACGGGCGCCCGTGGGCCGCGTCTCTTGGCCCTTGGGTACGTATAGCTTGCGTCCGCGAAACCTTCCGCTTCCGATACGCATCATTTCCTATTCCTAGCCGCCCGCGGCCAGCCCGAACCGCTCGCCCCAGAGATCGATCACGTAACGCAGCAGCGCGCAACCCTTTTCGCTTTCCGCCTGCTCGGAAGCCACGAAATCATGCGCTTCCTTTTTCGCGTCCTCCCGCATCTCCGCGTCGCGAAGCATGTCCGCGATGCGAAACATAGGCGCACCCGACTGCCTCGTGCCGAAGTAATCTCCCGGACCGCGAATCTCGAGATCTCGCTCCGCGATCACGAAGCCGTCCTGCGTGTCGACCATCACCCCAAGACGCTGCTGCGCGTCGGGCGTCAGCGTCCCGTAGCTGAGGAGCACCGCCTTCGAGGGCGCAGGGCCGCGACCAACACGGCCCCGAAGCTGATGAAGCTGCGACAAGCCGAAGCGCTCCGCGTGCTCGATGACCATCATCGTCGCGTTCGGAACATCCACGCCGACTTCGACGACCGTCGTCGCGACGAGGACGTCGATGTCGCCGCGACCGAACGCCTCCATCGTCGTCTCACGCTCTTCGGACGAGATGCGGCCATGGACGAGCGCGACCCGCCGCTTCGCGAAAACACCTTCGCTGAGCGAAGCGTAGCGATCCACCGCCGCCTTGACGTCCATCTTGTCGGACTCTTCCACGAGCGGGCAGACGAAATAGACTTGGTGCCCGGCGTTAACCTCGCGTTCCATCTCCCGCAGCACGGTTTTGAGCTCGGTGCTCAGTTTGTGAACGGTGCGGATCGGCTGACGGCCCGGCGGGAGCTCTTTCAGAAGCGATACATCTAGATCCCCGTGAATCACCATGGACAGGCTTCTTGGAATGGGCGTCGCCGTCATCACGAGCAGATCGCAGCGAAAGCCTTTCTCGCGAAGCTCGTTCCGCTGGAGCACGCCGAAGCGGTGCTGCTCGTCGATGATGGTGAGGCCGAGCTCCTTGAATGCGACACCTTGTTGGATGAGCGCATGCGTTCCTACAACGAGATGCACCTCTCCACGCGCAAGCTCTTCGAGGAGCGCCTCGCGCTCCGATTTTTTCAGGCGCGCGCTGAGAAGCGCCACCCGGTAGCCGGCGGGCTCGAGAAGCTTGCGGATATTCGCGAAATGCTGCTCGGCAAGAAGCTCGGTAGGCACCATGAAAGCGACTTGAGCGCCGCCTTCCATGACGATGACGGAGGCGAGGACGCCCACAATGGTTTTTCCCGTGCCGACATCGCCTTGAACGAGGCGTCTCATCGGCACGTCGCGCGCGAGCTCGTCGGCAATCGTTTTCAACACGTCGCGCTGCGCGGAGGTCAAACGAAACGGAAGGATCTTGCGCACGATCGCGCGAATCTCATCGTCCACGGCGAAGACGCGCGGCTTTGTGAGCTTCTTGTCTGACTTTCTACGGAGCTCGACCGCGAGGAAGAAGAGAAAGAGCTCTTCGAAGATGAGCCGCTTCTGCGGCTCCGAGCGAAACGCGTTGTAGAGCTCGAGCGGCGCGCCCTCCTCAGGAAAGTGAACGCGAGCGATGGCTTCGTCTCGCAACAGAAGCCCCAAGCGGCGCACCAGCTCCTCGGGAAGAAGCTCGGGGACATCACGCGGCATGCCGAGGACGAGAAAGTGGATAACGCGGCGCAGCACTTTGGGGCTCATCGCGCCGACGCGCTCGTAGACGGGCACGATGCGGCCGGCATGGGTGGTCTCGTCCTGGCCCTGCTCGAGGAGCTCGTAGTGAGGACTCTTGACTTCGGGCAACAACCCGATCCCTGTCTGCTCGAACGTGCCGTAGATCAAAATGCGGCGGCCGGGCGTCAGCGTGTCTTTGAGAAATTCCTGGTTGAACCAGACGGCCTTGAGCGTTCCCGTCTCATCTTTCGCAACGACTTCGACGACCTTGAAGTTCCGGCGCCGGGTCTTTCGCACGTGAACCGACTGCACCTCGACCTCTACGGTGGCGCTTTGACCAGTGTGAATCTCGTTGATTTTCAGCCGGCGGCTCCGGTCTTCGTAGCGGAAAGGCAGGTAGAGCAGCAGATCGTAAACGGTGTTGATGCCTTCTTTGGCGAGCGCCTCGGCTTTTTTGGGGCCGACGCCCTTGACGAACTGGATGGGGGTGTGGGTGTCGAGCATAACCGCGTTCTACCGCGGGAATGCTACTTGTTCGCTCGTTGGAGTACCAAGGCCGTACCGGGCTCCAAGCGAATGCTCTCGAGATCGTAAGGAAGCGAGAACGCGTCACCGAGGCGAAAACCCGGAGGCAGAAACTGGCTCGAGTCCACGTCCCCGATGAACGAGGCGATGAAATCCGGAGGCAAGGGGACTCCAGCGAGAGTGATACGCTCGAGAATGAGCTTGCCCACACCGCCGCCCGCTTTCACGCGCGTCGCGATTTCGACAGGGACCTGCCCGGAGAGAAGCTGCAGGACACCCGATTTCGGCAGCTGGCCTTCGAGCTTGTCGAGATCGATCGTCGCCCCCACGATGGCGAGACTTTTTTCGAAACGGATCCAAGGGGTCTCGATCCCCGCGGGAAGCTGACTCTTGCTTTGGTCTTGGAGATAGGCGTTCAGTTCTTCCTCGCCGATCTCGAACTCTTTCGGAGCATCCGCGCCGTTCTCGTGCCGCGCGCGGAGCTCCTCGAGCATTTTCTCGAGATCGTCATCGGCAACGACCGGGGACGTGAGCCCAGACGCGAAAAAGAGCAGCGGAAGGACAAGAGCCAACGGTCGCATACGCCTCCATCCTACTCCAAAACACCCTTGAAATGGGTGGTGGGACTAGATCACGGGAAGTTCCAACTCGGCGCGCAAGCATTCCGCCTCCGGGTGCTCCGGCTCGAGGGCAAGTGCCTTCTCGACTTCCGTCAGCGCATTCGAGGGATCCTCGAGCTCGAGATAGACCCGAGCCAGCTCGATGTGGTTATCGGCCGTGGGCTGTATCCAGACGAGCATCTCGAGCTCCCGCACTGCGTAGTCGAGCTCACCCGTCTCGCGCAGAAGCTCCACGAGCTCACGCCGCAGCTCCACCGCGCCTGGATCGCGATGGAGGCTGCGTTGTAGAAGATGAATCGCCTCGTCGAGGCGGCCTCGCTCCCGCAGCGCCTGGACGTCGAAGAGCGCTGCAAGCGCCGTCACGTCCTCCCCTAGCCCCGCGTGCGCATCGACCGGAGCCCGAACCATCGTCGGCTTGACTCTGATACGCGCTAGGCCGGTCACGATGGCGGGATCGACCTCGGCGAGGCGGGGTGAGAGCATCAAAGCTGTCGCGCGAGCACGCTCCGCGAGCCCCGGCTTCGCTTGCGAAGACGCGGCCGCGGACAACAAGAGGTGCACTTCACCGTCTCCAGGCATGAGCTCCGCGGCACGCTCGAAACGCCGAGCGCGGACGCGCCTTTGCCCAAGCGCCACTGGCTCCAGCCGAGGTTGAACAGAAAAGTCGTGTCACTCCCATCGGCGTCCATCGCCAACTGAAAGGCCTCCATCGCTTCTGCGTGCCGGCCGAGCCGCATCAGCGCGACGCCTTGATTGTTGTAGCTCGCCGCAGAAACGTTTTCGCGATTCGCCAAGCTTCCGAAAATTTGAATCACGGCTGCAGGCTCATCGACGGCCAGATAGGCGAGCCCCAGGTCGAAATAGGCATTTGGGAACCGCACCCCTCTATCTCCCGCCGCGACGAGCACGTCGATAGCAAGCCTTGGCTCTCCGGCTCTCAAGAGCAAGTGTCCGAGGAGAAGCCGGGCTTCGAGATAAGTCGGCTCGAGTGAAAGGGCGAGCTCGAGCTGGCGACGCTGCTCTTGGGGCTCCCTCCGTGCTGATACGGGCTTTTGCGCTCGCCTCGAGAGCGGCCACGCCGAGACGCTCACGTGTCTGCGCGCGCTCGTCGAAGCCGGAAGGTGCGCGATCGCGCTCGAGACGGAACAGGTTCTTCGCGATCTGATTCGAGAGCTTGGCGACGTCGCCCGCTTTGCCAAAATCATCGACGATACCGATCGTCGCGATCCGTTTGAGGTCGACGAGGCGCGCTTCGACGTCGATCCGGTTCTCGATCGTTCTAAAGGAGCCGACGATCAAACGCTGAGCGGCAACATCCTTCCCCAGGCCAATCGCCGTCGCCCGGCTCACCGGCTCAAAGGGATCGAAGCCGAGCTCCATCAACCTGCGGTTGCGCGTCTCGAGGTCAACAATATCGTAGCCCGCGGACTCGAAATGGCTCGAGATCGCTTCCTCGAACGCGCTGCCTTTCCAGTTCTCGGACGGCTCGCCGCCCACATTCTCAAAAGGCAGCACGAGCGTTCGGACGCTCGCTACGAGTAGCAGGAGGCTCCAAGGGGTCAGAAACAAACCTCGTTCAAGTCCATCGGTTCCAAGCGGAAGCGAATATGGGCCAATTATACAGGTCGGTTTCTTGGTTTTATAATAATGATTGGAATCTCATGACACAGACCACTAGATTCGAGCGGCCGCTCGGCGTCTACCTCGTGGCGCTCTATTTCGTGCTCGCCGGTTTTCTGGGAGCGATCAAGACCCACTTGGAGTGGGACGCGCCCATGTCGTTCAATTTGTTCGCCGAACATTCCGTTTGGCAGCTGATGCTCGACATCGTTCTCCATCTCGCCGTCGCCTATCTCCTCTGGCACTTCACGTCGGTCGGTCGGGTGGCGGCGCTGGTATACGGCTACATCCACATCGTGATGTATCCAAGTATCGGTATCGTGTACCTCACCTCCGATACCCTGCTCCGCATCACGCCGCTCCTGGTGAGCTTGGCCGTCTTCCACACGACCGCGCTCATCCCGGTCATCGCCTACCTGCAGCCGGCGCGTCGGAAGAAGGCCTTCAACGTGAGCTTGTTCGAGCTTTTGTGGTCGACAGACGGCACTTGAAGCTTCGCACCGCCTTTGGTAGTATTTGCCTCGTGGTATCGGTGACGGTCTGCCGGTTAAAGTAGTCCCCCCCAACGTATTGGAATCATAGCCTTTAGCGTATTTCGTTTTGGGCTTCTTTGGAGGTGTCTATGCCATTGCTGCCGACACCGGGGGGTTCCCGGCAGCAACTGCTCGCCATATTAGAGGCGGCCAATAGCGACGAGGGCCAAGCTCTCGAGAAATTCTTGAGGACGACGCCTGACGCGCATGCGTGCTTGCTGCGCGTTCTCACCCAGCTCGACTACAAGGAGTCCGACGCCCGCGCACATTGGGACGCGCTCCAAAAGCATCGTGACGAGCTCACGCAAACGCTCCGGCGCAAGGCATCGCTCCAGCTCGCCACCCTCGACTACTTCCAGAACCTGAAGGGCGAGATCCAACACCCAAAGATTCTGGAGATGTCGACGTTTCTCGAGACCGAGCGGAGTGCCATCTCGGATGGGCTAACCGGTCTCTACAATCGTCAATTCTTCGACGCGGGCCTCCGGCGCGAGCTCAAACGCGCGCGGCGCTACGGCCTCGCTTTCTCGTTGGTCATGCTGGACGTGGATAATTTCAAAGCCGTCAACGATCGATATGGACATGTGTCGGGAGACGAGGTGCTGAGCTTGTTCAGCAACGTGATCCGCGCAAGCGTCCGCGAGATCGATGTGGCCTGCCGCTATGGAGGCGAGGAGTTCGCTCTCATTCTTCCGGAAACGAGCCGGGCCGGCGCATTTATCGTTTCGGAGCGTATCCGCATAGACGTCGAGGCGCTCTTCCTCCGTCGCCGCATCAGCGGAACGCAGATTGACCTCTCGATCAGTGGAGGGATTGCGCTCTACCCCACGGACGCCAACTCCGCCGAAGGGCTCATTCGGATGGCGGACCGGGCGCTCTACCGCTCGAAACACGATGGCAAGAACAAGATCACGCTTCATGCCGACGAGAAACGCCAGTCACCACGGCTCGATGCGCGCAAGCTGCTGATGTTTCGCGAAAGCCGCGACAATGGGCAGTCAGCCTCAAAAAGCCAAACGAAGAATTTGTCGCGCAACGGAGCTCTCCTGGAAAGCCGCGTTCCGCTCAATATCGGAACGGAGCTCCAGATCGACATCCATTTGCCACAAAACGGCGCGGATGTCGGCTTGAAGGGCCGCGTCGTTCGCCTGGAGGAAACTTCAGAAGACACGGGAGATACCCGCTACTACGTGGGCGTCGTTTTTCTCGCCGACACTGAGGAGGACAATCGCCAACTCGAAGGCTTCGATTCCGAGATCTACCGGCCACTGGTGCACGATCGCCCGCGGGAAGACGTGGATCCTCCCGGCTAAACGCCGTACACTCATAGGCGGAATGAAACACTGGGAACCAACGCCGCCCCCGCGCTCGGAACTTGGAGACCGCGACGTGCGCCCGTTCGGACAGCATCTGGCTGGAAAACGGGTCGCGTTGATGGTTTCAGGCGGGATCGCTGCCATCAAAGCCCCGTTCATCGCGCGGGCGCTACGAAAACAAGGCGCTGATGTCATCGCCTATTGCTCGAAGGAGGCGCTCCGCTACACGACCGAAGACGCGCTCGAATGGTCGACGACGAACCCTGTCGTCACCCGCCTGAGTGCCTCGGCCGAGCACTTGAATGACGCCTCGAGGTTCGACGGCTATCTCGTCGCCCCGGCGACCTACAACACCGTTAATAAGGTTGCACTGGGAATCGCCGATGGCGTTTTGACGGCCACCCTCGCTGCCGCGCTCGGCCGCATGGAGCGTTGTGACACCAAAGTGCTCGTGGCACCCACGATGCACGGCGACATGCATACGTCGATACTCACCGAGTCCCTGCGCAAGCTACAGGGGATGGGCGTCCGGGTCATCCCTCCTCGCGAAGATTACGGCAAGCACAACATTCCGGACACGCCGACGCTCGTCGCCGAAGTTTGCGCGGAGCTCAGCACCTCATCCCTCAAGGGCCGGAGAATCCTCGTCACCGGTGGACCGACGCCGGTCCCGATCGACAGCGTCCGCATCCTCACGAACCGCTTCACGGGAAAGCTCGGCACCGCCATCGCCGACGAGCTCACGCTCCGAGGCGCCGACGTGAAATTCATCCTCGGCAAAACCGGACTAACACCACCGAGCTATATCGATTGCTCCCGCGCGAGGACCTTCGACGAATACCGGGGCGCCGTTCTCGACACGCTCGCCGACGACAGGTACGACGCCGGCATCTTCTCCGCCGCCGTGGCCGACTACAAACCGCTAGAGGTCACCGCGGGCAAAATCGCCTCGGGCGGAGCCCTGAAGAGCATTCCACTCACCCCGACTGAGAAGGTGATCGACCTCGTCCGCGAGAAATTCCCCAAGACCGCGATGGTGTTGTTCAAATACCAGGAAAACCTGACCCACGACGAGCTGATGACGATTGCCCGGGACCGCCTCGCGAAAGGCCACCTCGCCGTCGTCGCCAACCGCGGCGAGGAGACCGGCCCGAACGGCGAGCAAATAGCGTACATCGTTTCCGAGAGCGCCGAGCCCCAGCGTTTCCAAGACAAGCCCGAAATCGCCGCCGGCATCGCCGATTTTCTCGAGAAGGCGCTCGCTGGGGATTCAGGTTAATTTGACATTCCCACCGACAGTGCGGATAATATCCGCCCTACGTTGTCGCGGGGTGGAGCAGTCCGGTAGCTCGTTGGGCTCATAACCCAAAGGTCGCAGGTTCAAATCCTGCCCCCGCCACCAACTTCCCCTTTAAAACAGAAGAGTTTAGAGACACAGCCTGTGGGTGGGTTTGTTGTCTGCTGGTCTCGGAAGGCATATTGTCCGTGCTTTGTCCGTGTTCTACGCCTTGTGCTTCTTGATGACGGCGGTCTTACGTTCGGTCGGGAGCGTTGAGATGTATCTGTCCGTGTTCCTGACCGCTTCTCGAATGTCATCCTCGTTGGTGATGTTGTAGCGATCGAAAACATCGCGTGTGCGGTGCCCGCTGATAGCTTGAGCAGCGGTTTCGTTGACGCCGGCCCACACAATGTTGCGAATGCCGGTCCGCCTCAGGTCATAGGGTGTCCTGCCTTCCCTACCCGCAACGATGCCGGCCTTCTTGCAAGCCGTCTTCCACGTCTTCCGGAATTCACCCATCCTCTTGCCGCCACAATGGAAGATGAATTCGCATCCGAGGCGACGAGCGGTGAGACGCCTGGAGATGATGTCCTTGAGGGAGCCCTCGACCGCGAGCACGCGCCCGTGTCCCGTCTTTGCATGAGATACGTGTAGACGGATAGTCTCGGTCTCCCGATCGTAGGCGTCCCAGGTGAGCGACTTGATTTCGTCGTTGCGCATCGCGGTTGCACAGAAGAAGTCCAGATAGTCCTGGACATCCACATCGTTGATGTGACTCCGGATGGCGAGATAGTCCGAGAGCTCGAAGAAGCCCTGGCGTGCGTTGTTCTCGGGGAGCTTGTCAGGAAAAGCCGGAACCTTGAGTATGCGGCCTTCTTTCTTTGCAAGGTTGAAAGCCGCGCTCAGCACACCTACTTCCTTGTTGATGGTCGCTTCCTTGGCGTCGTCTTTCTGCCGCATCTCGATGTATTGCCGGATGCGGTCGGTACGAAGTTCGAGAGCACGCATTCTGAAGAAACCCTTCAACCGCTTCACTCGTGACTTCACCTGCGGCAGCGAGCGCGCCCCCTTGATGCGCTGTGCCGCAATGTAGTCATCCAAGATTTTGGCGACGCGGACTTTCTCCATCTCCGGACCCGTGAACGCCGCAATCCCGTCCTCGTCGTTTGCCAGTTCGCGGCGTCGTGCCTCGAGCTGCTTTTGTGCCTCTTGTTCGGTGTCGCCGGCCGACTCTCGCATCTCCACGCGCTTTCCGGTCTTGGTGTCTGGCGCGTAGAACGCTATCCACCAGCGGTTGCCTCTTTGGAATGTTCGACCGTTACCCTTCATGGTTTCTCCTTTCGATAGGGTTCATGGTGGCGGACGGTAGAGGCATTCCCTAATCGGTGTCAAGGTGGTCGGCGATATAGCGGTCAATGCCGTTGGAGCTGTATCCGACTTTGCGACCGTGGCGCACGGTGAAGGGGAAATCATCAGCGCGACGATAGAGGGTGTCTTTCGACAGGTTGAGCCGTTCGGCGGCCTCGTCAACGGTGAGTAATCGGTCACCGTAGCCGTTGGAAGACCTCGGCACCATCATCGCCATCTGGACTCGAGCCGACAGCGCCGCCAGCTCGCCGACCAGCTCGGGGTGCTCGGATGCTGAGAGGGAGCCGGCCTCGAATCGGTCGATGAGGTCGGAGAGGGTGGTCACGGCGACGCCTCCGCGAGGTACGTTACCCAAGTTCTGACGCCGTCGGAGTTGTGAGGGAAGAGGCTTGCAGAACCCGCGAACATTACCCTACCCCTAAGGGGGGGTAGGGGTAATGTTCATCTCGGGGGCTTCTGAGCGTTACCGGGTAAGCTTCGGGTAACGTTGGGTAACGTTCATTTCAACTCCTCAAATCCCGCAGCTTGGAGGGTGTATGGCTCACCCCGCTTGCCTGCTTTGATGAGGCCGCGACCGAGGAGTTGTCCGACCGCCGCCGAGACGGCATCTTGCTTTTTCCCGGTGTACAGACGAATCGCGGAAACGTTGGAGAGGGAGTGGTCTTTGATGGCTTCCAGCACAATCCGCTCAACTTGGAGTTGTTTCGCCTCTGCCGCTTCGGTTCGTTTCCTCTCGTCCTCTTCTTTGCGCTCGGAGTAGCTGACGGGGTCCGCCTCGATGACGCAGCTCGTCACGGGGTGACCGAATCGGTCGAACTTGCGGAGGTCAGCTTGGCGCCGAACCAGCGCTATCGGCGGACGCTGTTCTGAGTCGCGAACTTTGTTAGTGCGGAGCGCGAGGCGGACTTCACGATGATCAGAATCGTCAACCACCTCTAGGTAGAGGGTGGCCTCGACGTTACCTCGCCATGCCGATGAGCCGCGCTCCCGTTTGCGCTTTGTGTCGCCGTCCTGCCATCCGGCGTGGTGAGTGAGAATGATGCCTGCGTCGGGGATTTGTCGTTGCAGGCGGCGGATGGCTCGGAGGTAGGCCGACACATGCTCACTGCTATCCTCTGAGCCGACGAGCGATGCGCGCACCGTGTCGATAACGAGAAGCGTGATAGGCGACCTGCCGGCGGTTTCGAGTTTCTCAGCAAGGCGCCCCAGGCGGTCGCAGAGAATTTGTTCACCAACTGAGACGGTTTCTTCTCCGCGCTGAACGACCGGCGATAGCGGGTCCATTGCTCGTAGTATGTAGAGATTCTTGAGCTCGCGCCCGTTCATTTGGAGCGCCTGGACGCGGTTTTGGAGCGCGTCCGCCTCGAAGGCCACATAGCACGAGCTGCCTTGGACCACGCCGCGCCCTTGCCACTCGAAGCCGTCGAATACTGCCGCGGCTATATCCGTCACGACGAAACTTTTTCCCGCACCCGATTCGCCTACGAGCACCGTGATCCAGTTGCGGTAGACGATATCTTCGATGATGGGCTCGGGCGGCGGCTCTTTTGCGATGTCGGCGGCGGACACAAAATCGCCGACCGTCGAGGTGGTTCGGTCGGATTCCTCGGGCTTCGCGATCTTCGCCAGTTCCTCGAGGTCGAACCTCCCGTAGCCCGCTCGGAACCAGTCGCGCACATCCCCCTTGTCGTCAAGGTCAGGCAGTTCGAGAACCTTCGTCTCTAACACGTACCGCTGCACGGAAGCTGCGACTTTGCGAGCATGCTTTTTCCCCGGTTCATCGTTGTCAGGAATGATGACGACCTTCGCGCCTTTCAGAAGGCTCGAGTACTCGTCGCGCCACTTGCCGGCGCCGCCGGGATTTGTCGTTGCCGTGAACCCCTTTTTCTCAAGCGCGTGGACATCCTCTTCACCCTCCACGATGTAGACGGTCTCGTCTCTCTTGATTGCGTCGATGACTTTGTCGAGACGGTAGGGAACGCGGCGCACGCCTTTGACGCTCCATTTGCCATCCGGCGTGCGCTGCCTGAAGTTCTTCGAGACGTACCGTACAACCTTGAAGAGCACGCCGCCGTTCTCGTCCGTGTAGCGATAGACGGCGGACTCGTGGCCGAGACGGCTCCCGTTCTCCTTGAGTTCGATGCCTAAGTGACTGATGATGTCCTTGTAGTCGCATCCGACATGACAATTGAGCGCAATTGAGCGCCGTAACGAAATCGCCCTCGACTTTGAGCGAGAGCGATTGCTTCTTGTCGTCATGCGCTGGGCATAGAGCTTCGTAGCCGTTGGCGCTTTTCAAAGCGCCTTTCAAAGCGCCTTTCAGCTTGGGGAGAATTTCGCTAGTCTCGACGCGCATCGTTCTTGATTCCGACCACAACGCGATGGCGGAGATCATCACGATGTGGCAGCGAACCCCCTCTGGCGAGCGTTGATCCCCAATTCCGTACGCCGGGAAATAAACTCCGTGCAACTCCGAGGATTTCTCCGGCAATTACTGGTGGAGGCTTTTTGAGAGAAAAACCTCGCGCGCGCTGGGTTTTCTGCGCTCTGAAGGCGCCGCCCCCACCCCCACCCCCATCAACGGGGAACGCCCGGCCAAGCAGTAAGCTCACATGCAGATCAAGAATGCTGAAAACCCTGGGAAGAACCAAGGGTTTTGTGACTAGAAGAATTATGGTTTGCAGTCAGGTGGTAGCGAGGAGTTTTCCGGCCTGATACTCGCGTGGGCCACGATGCGTGTTTCGCGTTCGTCTCGTGATCGTTCCCTTGCGTTTCTTGCTGGCGGCCAGCCCTCGAGCACCTGAAAAAGGCGGACGTTACACGGACAGGAGAGCCGCAGCGCAGCGGGAGCCGGGAGCTTTTAGCGGCGCTTGGGGTCCACAACCCAACGCGCCCCAAGCGTATTCCTTTGCATCTCGTCCCGGACCAGAGTTTCCCCGCTATCCAAATCCCTGGCTCATAGTCTAGTCAAAGTATGGAGGTCGACTCCGTCCGATTCCCAGCGGAACGCTTTCTCGTTCCGAACTCGTCTTGTAAGATGTGGGCGATGGGGGCATCAAAGACTAACAACGAGACAGTTCACTCGATTGAAGAACTGGTTCGCGTCGTGAAGGCGGATTTCACTGAATGGAGCACGGAGACCTTTCCTTGGTTCCGAGGAGAGCCCGCAGACTTCGGCGAAACGGCGCTTGTTCCGAAGGTGTACCGTAAAACACCCACTGCTCGCCGACACAACGAGAACCGGCTCCTCCAAATGTTTCGGATGAAGGCGCCGTCGTTCTCTGGTTTTAAGGCGCCGCGCAACGAGGATGTTGATCAATGGCTGTTTCTTGCTCAACACGTGGGGCTCCCCACAAGACTTCTGGATCAGACGGAAGGATTGCCTGCGTCGGCCTATTTCGCGCTCGGTGAAGAGAAGAAGCGCGAGGACGAGAAGGATGTAATCGTCTGGATGCTTGACCCAGTCGAACTTAACCGTCGGTCCGCACCTGAGTACTGGGAACAATTCAAGCGACGGCTGACATTCGACGATAACGATTTTCCTCTGACCTGGTTCAGTCCGGAAAAAGCCTACACGCGTAGAGAAGACCTGGGTAGGTTGGCAGATGTTCTCGCCGACAGGGATGCCGAGCCTGAGAAGTTTGCGGCTGCCAGAGATTCTGCGCTTGCTTTGGGACGACCATATCCATCCCTTCTGAACATTCGTGCAGCATGGGAACTGAGTGCCGAAGGCGCAATCAAAGTGGCGTTGGATTTACCGATCGCCATTCACCCAACGAACGTTCATGTAAGGATAGGCTCCCAAAAGGGATGCTTTACTGTGCACGGGAAAGACAAGAGGGGGCTGTGCTCCTTCGTCGATGACCGAGTCGTCAAGAAATACGTTGTCCCAGCGCACAAGCTCCCAGAATTTATTTTGCCTGCGATCGATGCCACGGCCTTTATTGGATCGGCGACGAAGACCGCGGTCGGATTCGGGACACACCCAGAAGCCGCGGGGAGACGAACGGACAGTAACATGCGGGCGCTGCTCGAGCTCTCGTTGGTCATACCGGCCTTCTTCCCCGACCCCACGAAGCCCAAGCTCGAGCACTAGCGTCCGAGTCAACTCGATGCGTATTCTCGCGACTACGCTGGCTGCGCTTTCTTTCGCGACCTGTCAGTCCCCGCCCGACTCCGACGCCCCGTCGCTGTCGCATCTCATCATGGCATGGGACGGCACCCGAGAGCCCGCGTCGCTCGATGGCCACATCGAGCCCTATCAGCCGGCATGGCTCATCGACTCGCTCATCGCCGACCCGCTCCTGATTCTCGGTCCGGACGGCGGCTATCATCCCGCGCTCGCAACGAGCTGGACGTCCTCGCCCGAGGCAGATGCGTGGACGTTCACGCTGAGGGACGACGTGACGTTTCAGGACGGGACGCCTTTCGATGCGGAGGCGGTCAAGTACAACGTCGAGCGTATCCTCGCGCCGGAAACGCAGTCCGCAGAAATGGCGGCGCAAATTGGTCCGGTCGATCGCGTCGAGGTCGTGGACGCCACCACCGTCACGCTGCACTACAAAGTGCCGTGGGTGACGGTGCTCGACGCCTTCCGTCGCGTTCCGATCTGGTCCCCCACCGCGGTCGAAAAATGGGGACTTCACGAGTTCGCGAAGCACCTCGTAGGTGCGGGACCGTTCACGCTGTCGGAGTGGACGCCGAACGATCACGTCACTGTTGAGAAGTGGGATGGCTACCGCGGCTGGAACAGCATCAGCGATCATGCCGGCCCGGCCCATCTCGACCGCGTCACCATACAGTTCATCAGCGAGGAAGCCGTGCTCGGCAACGTCGTCCGAACGGGCAACGCTCACATTGCGATGAACCTTCCCGTGACCTACATCGAGGACTATCGCGATCGCGAAGGCTTCCGGCTCGTCCAGGGGTTTCAGGCGGGGACGGGGCTCTCGATGACAATGAACACGCGCAAAGCGCCGTGGAACATTCTAGAGTTCCGCCAAGCGTTGCTCTACGGAACGGATCAAGAAGCTGTCAACGATCTTCTCTTCGATGGCAGCTATCTGATTGCCGACGGTCCGCTCAACACGGTGCACCCGTGCTATTGGGACGGCAACGGCGATTACTACCCGCATGACAAAGACAAGGCGAAAGCGCTTCTCGAAGAAGTCGGCTACGTCGATCGGGACGGCGACGGCGTGCGCGAGGCTCACGGGGTTGCAGGGGTCGAGGACGGAACACCGCTCGCATTCCGCTGGACGATCCTGCACTACGAGGAGATCGGAGAAGCCGTGCAATCGCAGTGGCGTCAGCTCGGAATTGCGCTTAGCGTCGAGAAGATTCCCGGTCCCGTGCAGCTCGAGAGAGTCAACCGTCGCGATTTCGATCTCATCTACGAACGCCAGCGAAGCCCGGACCCGATGCTTCTCGACATGGTGTGGAACTCCGCGCACGACGTCGTCGGCGGTTGGGCGTGGAGCGGCTATGTCGATCCGAATCTCGACGGCGTCGTGGGTCAATTGCGAGTGGTGCCCGATCACGACGCGCGTTGTGAGCTCGCGAAGACGGCGCAAAGAATCATCATGGATAACGCGCTGATGCTCCCAACGCTCAGCGAGCCGATCTTCTACGCCGTGTCGTCCAAGGTCACGGGGTTCGAGCTTTCGTCGGAAGGCCAGTTCTTTTTTCTCCACAACACCCGAATTAGAGACTGATGCTGGCCCGATACATCGCGCAGCGGTTCGCGCAGCTCGTGCCCGTGCTTTTCTTGGTCTCCCTGATGATCTTTTCGATCATGCACGCGCTTCCGGGCGATCCGGTTCAGTTGATGCTCGCGGGTGCGGAGAGCGGCGCGGTCACGCCCGAGCGCCAGGAAGAGCTGCGTGAGCTCATGGGTTTGAACGACCCGCTCCACGTGCAGTACTTCCGCTTTATCGGCGGTGCGGTGACCGGCGATCTCGGCAGCTCGGTGCGGCTGCGCGAGCCCGTGATCGATCTCATTCTCGAGCGGCTGGGCTCGACCCTCGCGCTCGCACTCAGCGGGATCGCGGTCGCGGTCTTCATCGGCATGTCGACGGGCGTCCTCGCCGCGCTCAAACAAGGCTCGTGGGTCGACACCGCGAGCATGGTCCTCGCCTATATCGGCGTTTCGCTGCCTCTTTTTTGGCTCGGCTTGCTCCTCATTCTCGTCTTCTCATTCTGGCTCGGCTGGTTCCCTCCCGCGGGCGCGACCGGCTTTCGCTCGCTCGTCCTCCCGTCTGTGACGCTCGGTCTCGTCTCGGCCGGCGTCATCAGCCGCCTGACGCGCTCATCCCTCGTCGAAGTGCTCGTCGAGGACTACATCCGCACCGCGCGCTCGAAGGGCCTCCCAAAGCGCCTCGTCTATCTCCGCCATGCGCTCCGAAACGCGCTCTTGCCGGTGCTCACCATCGTCGGACTCCAGTTCGGAGCGATGCTCTCGGGCACGGTCGTGACCGAGACCGTTTTCAGCCGGCCCGGACTAGGACGTCTCGTCGTGAGCGCCATCCTGTGGCAGGACTACCCGCTCGTGCAAGGGATCGTCTTTGTTCATGGCGACGATCTATGTCGTCGTCAACCTGCTCGTTGACATCAGCTACGCGTGGCTGGATCCGCGGATCCGGTACGGGATGGGACCATGAACGCGCGCGCCAGTTTCATTGCCGGGCTCTTGGTCCTCTTGGCCTGGACCATGATGGCGGCTCTCGCGCCAGGAGTGGCGCCCTACGACCCTTTCGAGACCGTGAGCGGCGCCCGGCAAGCGCCCTCTTCCGAGTTCTGGTTCGGGACAGACCGCCTAGGGCGCGACGTATTGAGTCGGGTGATCTTCGGCGCGCGCATTTCTCTCGTTCTCGGCTTCATCAGCGTCGGCATTGGCGCGGTGGTGGGCACGACGCTCGGCATCGCCTCCGGCTATTACCGCGGGCGCATCGACACGCTCATCATGCGCGCGATGGACGCGATGCTCGCCTTTCCCGGCATGCTGATGGCGCTCGTGATCATCGCCGCTCTCGGCCCGAGCATCACGAACGTGATGATCGCGGTCGGCGTCTCGACCATCCCCCGCTACGCGCGTCTCATCCGCGCCACCGTGCTCTCGTTGCGCGAGCAGGCTTACATCGATGCGGCGCGGCTTGCCGGGTTGAGCGACCTGAAGATCATGTTCCGGCACGTGCTTCCCAACACGATGGCGCCTCTTCTCGTGCTCTCGACTCTTCAGTTTGGAAACGCCATCGCGGTGGGGGCCGGGCTCAGCTTTCTCGGCCTGGGCGCGCAACCGCCCACCGCGGAGTGGGGCTTGATGGCTGCCGTCGGGCGCGAAGTTTTGGGACGGGCTTGGTGGATCTCGACTTTCCCCGGCCTGGCAATTTTCACAGCCGTCATGGCGTGTAACCTGCTCGGAGACAGCCTTCGAGAACGTTTGGATCCGCGTTTGAGCCCACGGTGATACCTTATCGCTCGATAGAGCACTTCTAGATGATTAAAAGCGATCGAAAATTTGTAGGCATGCAGCTCGGCCCCGTCAGTTTCATCGACGAAGGCGTGGACGCGGTGCTCGACACGCTCGGGGAGCGTGTCGGGGTCAACGTTCTCTTTGTCGGAACCGTGAGCTGGCTCGGGCTCAAGATCGGCCGGAGCATCTCGTGGGAGCTCGACGGCTGGCCCGACCACGGCGTCGCCGAGCCCGCCGACGTCGCCGGCGGGTCGTATTTGACGCCTCGACCCGAGCTCTACGACAACACGCTCATCCGAAACTTTCGCGCGCCCGACCCCGGGATGAAAGACAAAGACATCTTGGAGATGGTCATTCCGGGCGCCCGCAAGCGCGGCATGAAGATCATGCCCGAGCTCATGGAGCCTCTGTTCAAATATGCGGGTCATGGCTCGGCAAACAAGGTACCCATCCCCAACTTGCCTCAATGCCTGGAGGTGGATCATCTCGGGCGGATCGGCCCCGAGCCGTGCCTCGAAAATCCCGATTATCGAAATTTCTGGCACGCGCTCTTCGAGGACCACTGCCGCAACTACGACATCGACGGCATCATGTGGTGCAACGAGCGAAGAAGCCCTCTCGACCAGCTCGTCTCGGGAACGGCGCCGACTTGCTTCTGTCAATTCTGTATCGCGAGCCTCCAGTCGGACGGTATCGACGTCGAGCGCGCCCGCGCGGCCTCGGAAAAACTCTATGCATTCTTTCAGGCGGGGCGGGCGGGCGAACGCTTCATCGACAGCACATTCATCGAATTTCTCCGAACGCTTCTGCAGCATCCGGAAATCCTGCTCCTGGAGCGGCACTGGGTGCGGCGCAACAAGGATCTCGACCGCGAGCTTTACGGCATCACCAAATGGTGCAACCCGGATCTCGAGTTCGGCCTCAACGTCTGGAACCGGAATCACTTCAACCCCATTCGAAAGGCCGAATATCCGTGGGCGGAAGTAGTTGACTACGCCGATTGGGTAAAGCCCATCACCTATCAACATCAATCGGGACAAATTTATGTGAAAGAGATGACCGCGTTTTACGAGACGCTATTACAGGACGCGACGCCCGAGCAGTGGAACCCGATCCTCTACGAGATCCTCGGTCTCGAAGAGGCGTCCTGGGGCGAGCTCACCGAAAAAGGCATGGGGGCCAAGAGCTACGTCGGCGGGCAGTGCCGCGACACCGTCCAAGCCGTGGACGGAAAGCTCCCGGTCTACATGGGCGTGGGCGTGGACGCACCGCGTGTGAGCCCCGAGCAAGCCAAGTGCACCCCAGAGATCGTGCAGGAGAGCGTTCTCGCTACTTACGCCGCGGGCGGCGCGGGTCTCATTTTTTCTCCGAACTATGCATGAAACTCAGCAATTTGGACGGCGCCACGCGCGCGCTCGAGGAGCTGGGTCTCAAGTGACGTGACTCTACAGAAATCCGAAACAACGATAGGAGCTCAACAATGCCCGAAGCACCCGCATGGAAGTTTCAAACGCTGCTCCAGGAGCTCGCGGTCAAAAACCCTCTGACCGCCATCCTCACCGGAAGGGTGATCACCGCCGTCGGCGACGACGACGTCATCGAAGACGGCTATGTCGAGATTCGAGACGGCGTCATCGAGGACGTAGGCACCGACGCTAATGCACGCCTGGCCAAAGGTACGAACGAGCACGAAGTGATCGAAACGTCGGGGACGATCCTCCCCGGCATCATCAACTCGCACGCGCACCTTGGCTGGGACGGCATCCACGACCTTGCTCATCAAGCCCTTCACGATCCGCCGGAGATCAGCGCCTATAAATGCGCCGCCAACATGCTCGCGACCTTGAGGTCGGGAACGACAACGGTACGCGAGCTGGGGATGAACAAGAGCGGCTACTTCGCGAAGCAAGCCGTCGAGCAAGGCATCTTTCCCGGCCCGCGCCTTCTCATCTGCGGCGAAGCCATCACCCAGACCGGCGGCCATACCTATTGGTGCTGCCGCGAAGCGTCGGGCCCGGACGAGATGCGTCGTGCGGTGCGCGAGCAAGTGATGCACGGCGCCGACCTCATCAAGATCATGACGAACCACGACAATCTCGAGCTGACCGACGCGGAGCTCGAAGCCGTCATCGACGAAGCGCACAAAAACAAACGCCCCATCACGGCACATGCAACCTTCGACGCCGCCATCGCCCGCGCCGCCAAATTCGGCATCGACGTCATCGAGCACGGCGGCTCGATGTCCGACGAGACCATCACGCTTCTTCTCGAGAAAGACATCCCCATCGTCACGACTTTCTCGCCGCTCCTGATGCAATCGGTCCCCGAAGTGGCGCGCAAGTACAACATCCCGGAGTGGAAAATCAAAGAGCGCCAGAAAGCGGTGGCCGACAAAAGCCGCTTCGACGGCATGGTCCGCGCCGCAAGAGCGGGTATCCGCATCGTCTTCGGCACGGATTCGGGAAGCCCCGTCGTCCGTCACGGCACCGTCGTTCCGGAGCTCGAGTTCATGGTGCAGATGGGCGTCGTAAAGGACAACCACGCGGCCATCATGGCAGCCACCCGAGAGGCCGCGAAAATGAACAAGCTCGATGAAAAAATAGGGACACTCGAGAAGGGGAAAGAAGCCGATATCATCACCGTCGAAGGCAACCCACTCGAAGACTTGAAGGCCCTCGGCAACGTAACGCTGACGCTCCTCCACGGCAGCCGCCCGTTCTGAGCTTCGCCGTACCAGAGAAACCAATATGTTCGTCGCGCCTTTGCAGTTGCGCTTTCCAATTTTCCGCCTGGAGAAACAGCTATGACGTTTCTTGCTAAGCGGGCGGTTGCGGTTAAGGCCAGTATTCGGACTCGGATGCTCGAGCTGGCGGCTGGGCTCGATGACATCATTCTGCTTGGCCGGGGGGATCCGGATTTTGATACGCCCAAGGAGATCGTTGATGAAGGTGTTCGGGCACTGAACGAGGGGTTTCATCACTATACGATGCCGGCGGGATCGGTCGAGCTACGTGAGGCCATCTGCGAGAAGTTACGACAGGACAACGGGCTCGAGTACTCCACCGGTCAAGTCATTGTGACGAATGGGTGTCAGGAGGCGCTTCTCATATCGATCATGTGCCTCGTCGACCCTGGTGACGAGGTCCTCCTGCAGGCGCCGCGATTCAACGCGTTCGACTATATGGTCCATCTCGCCGGTGGTGACGTCGTGTCGGTGCCGACGACGGAAGAGAACGATTTCGCGCTCAAGGCGGTGGACATCGAGCGTGCTTTGACCGAGAAAACGAAGCTTCTCATTGTTGCCAATCCCAACAATCCGACGGGGTCCTTGACAGAAAAGAAGGATTTGGCCGACATCGCTGCGCTCGCGGTCGAGCGCGATCTTCTCGTTTTGTCGGACGAGATTTACGAGAAGATTCTTTTCGACGGGCGGGAACATGCAAGCCTCGCGGCGTTCGATGGGCTCTATGAGCGCACGGTGACGATCAACGGGTTCTCGAAGGCCTATGCCATGACTGGCTGGCGGGTTGGCTACCTGGCCGGTCCCGAGTGGCTGATGGAGCCCGCCATCGAGGTCAAGCACACGCTCAGTATCTGTACACCGCCGGCGCTTCAGCAGGGTGCGCTCGCGGCGCTCCGGGTCGGGGCAAACGCGCAGCGCGCCATGGCGCAGGAGTACCAAGAAAGACGCGACATCATCTTGAAGCGGCTCGACGAGCTCGGCATCAGCTACGGCTATCCTGGCGGCGGGATGTACGTCTACGCGAATGTCTCGAGCACGGGTCTCGACGCCGAGACGTTTTGCTACGAGCTTTTGCGGCGGGAGCAGGTCATGATTTTTCCCGGTACGCTCTTCGAGGACGACGCCAACCGACACGTACGCATCACGCTGCTCTCGCCCAAAGACAAGCTCGAACAGGCGCTCGACCGGCTCGCGAGATTCGTCGAAAGCTTGTAGCGCGCTGCTATGGCGGTCGGAGACGAAGTACGCGTCGTGCTCGTCGGACTCGGCGTGCGCGGCCGTGTGTGGGCCGCTATTTGTGCGGAAGCGCCGGGGGTCGCTCTCGTTGGATTCGTCGACCAGGATCGGTCGGCAGCAGAGTCCGTTTCCGAAGAATCGGCTTATTACGAGGACGTGGCGTCGGCTCTCGAGGAGTGCCGAGCTGACGCGGTCGTCATCGCCACGCCGCCCGAGACCCATTACGCAATCGGCAAGGCAGCGCTGGCCGCGGGCAAGCACGTCCTTTGCGAGAAACCTCTCTCCGAAAACATGGACGAGGTCGTCGATCTCGTCATCACGGCCGAGGCACGAGGCGTTCAGCTCCTCGTGGGGATGAACTTCCGCTACCTGTCCACGTCGCAGCGCATCCGGCAATATGTGAAAAGCGGCGAGCTCGGCGCTTTGAGCTATGCGCAGTTTTCCTACCTGCGGCACCGGGACGGTCGGCGGTCGGACCTCAACGACTATCCCCTCACGATGTCTCATCCGATGCTCTTCGAGCAAAGCATCCATCACTTCGACTTGCTGCGCTATTGCTACGGCCTCGAAGTGGAGTCTCTCGTCGCGGATTCCTTCCGGCCGGCATGGAGCAGCTACGAGAACGATTGCTGTGTGTCCGTACTATTTCGCTTCGAGTCAGGTCTCCGCGTCAACTATCAAGCACATGGACGGCAGCCTGGAACAAGATGAGCTTCGACTGGCGCAGCGAGTTTGCTTCGGGCGCTCTCGTGCAGCGCTCGCAATTCGACGATCTCCTACGCGTCGACTTCGATCCTGAGCTCGGCCTTTTGGGCCGGCGCTTCAAGTCGGCGGAAGAATCCGAAAAGCCGCGGGCCGAAGATCTTCCGCTCTGCATCCCGTTTGTCGATGACACGCGGCTTCTTCTTCAAGAATTCGAACACCGCAATGCAGGAGCGCGATCGCCATATTCGTGTAATCGAAAGACACGGCCGACGTGAATGGTACAAGCTCTCAGGCTGCACCAAGCGAAGCATGGTGGAGAACGCAGTCTACCGTTACAAAGCGATCATCGGGCCGGAGATGCGGACTCGAACGTTGGCGAGGCAACGAGTTGAACACCGAATTGGGTGCGAGATACTCAACAAGATGACCGGACTCGGGATGCCCGATACGTACTGCGCCAGGTGACTCAGCGACTGGCATCAGGGAGGTCAGCGATTTGCTCCTGGCCGTGCAACAACGCCGTGATGACCCGGAGATTCAGGGTAGCCGCTCGATCTCGACGAAGTAGGCGCCCTTCTGGGTTCCATCGCGGGCCGTGAGCCAGGTTTTCAGCTCCGTGGGTCCCGGCGGAAGCTCGACGTCAAAAACGGCTACCGTGTCGTAGTGGGAAAGCGCTGCTTCCTTCTCGACGTTCCCAATGCGAAGCTTCGCCTTCACGACCTCGATCCACAATCCCATGTGGCGCGGCTCCACCCGAAAGCGGCCTCCCCGAGCCACGTCGAGCGCCCAGTAGCCGTTGCTCGCGTGGCCCGCATAGACGTGACGCGCGGCCCAAGCGACATCGGCCTCGGAAATGAGAGTGCAGAGCGAGGGTCTGTGCTAACATTTCGCCGACTCCGATGGCGAATCGCAGCGCACGCGTAACCGCGGAAAAGCGTCGCATCCGCTCGCTGCTTCTGGCCGTTCATCTCGTGGCGGGCGGTGCCTCGCTCGCGTACAGCGCCTACCACCACAGCCGAGCCGAAGCTCTCTACAGCTCTCGAGAGGCGTCGGCGAGCTCCGACTATTCCAGCTCCGCGGTCCACCAGCGAAAGGCGGAGTCGGGAATCGCCGCTAGTCTGCTGATCGGGTTTTCCTTGCCGATGACCACGATGCTCTTTTCCCTCCGAGGACCCCTGCGGCTCATCCTCGGCAATCTTTATGTTCTCTTTTTCCTGCTGTTGCTCCTCGAAGCAGGCAGCAAGGCGCTCGGACTGCATTACCCCGCCATCAGTCGTCCGGGCAGAGACGGCGTCCGCGGTCTTTGGATCTACGACGCGACCTTGGGTTGGTTTCATGCTCCGCATGCAACCGCCAGCACTCCCGCGCCCGGTTCCAAGACGGTCGAGATACGGATCAACTCGCTAGGGCTCCGCGGTCCGGAGATCGCTCACGAACGGGGTACGCTCGAGAGAATTCTCGTATTCGGAGACTCTTTCGCTTTCGGCGTCGGGGTGGACGAGGCCTACCTCGCAACCACCCGTTTGCAAGAGCTCTTAGCGTCGAGCGTCCCCGGCGGGCTCGAGGTCATCAATTTGGGCGTCTCTGGTTATTCCACCGACCAAGAGCTCCTGTTGCTCGAAAGACTTGGAAGCGAGCTCGATCCGGACATCGTCGTTCTGATCGTCTGTGACAACGATTACAACGCGAACTCGGAAGACTTCGTCTATCAGCGGTACTACAAACCCTATTTCGATATCGACGACGAAGGTGAGCTCTATCTTCGAAACGTACCCGTTCCCACTCTCACGCGCTCGCAGGCAGTCAAACTCTGGCTAGGCCGCGAGTCCAATTTGTGGAACTTCGTACGGAGCCGAGACTCTTCGAACCCTCTGATTCAGAGCTTCGTGGACGGGTTCCAGGTTGAAGTGTCGCGGTCTCCGCGCCGTCCTTACAAAACGACGAGGGCCATCGTGAGCCGGTTCGCCGACGCGGCATACCGCCTCGGCGCGCCACTCGTCGTCACCAGTACGGGGCGCCGCGGCGAGAACCCGGACTTATTCGCCTCGCTATCGAGGCATCTCAGCGCGAGGCAGATACCTCACGTCGACCTCCTGCCCGTGCTGGAGGAAGCCAGGACACGCGAGCCTTCCCGCCGCTGGGATCTCGATGACGGCCTCCACCACTGGGACCGCGACGGCCATGAGCTCGTCGCGCAGACACTCGCCGGCTTCATCGAGGCAAACTTCCCGAACGCGCTCTCGGGACGTGAGTAACTACTGATAGCGAAGAACGGAGACCGCGTTCAACAAGCACAGTTCTCACCCACCTTCCCACCTAAAACTGCCACGCCCATGCGCCCTACCTTTTCCGTGTGCGAGATGCCTTCAAAATCGCCCCCCTGGTGCTTTTGAACCCGCTCCCAGTTTTCTGGGCCGGCAGGCAGAAAGCAATGTGCTGATATGTATTGAACTGTCAAGCCCCGGCACGATCTTTTTTAGAGCATCCGATCTCCCACGCTCATCTGGTCAGGGCACGAGCAGCATGAAGCGACGGTGAATCAACCTGATATACGCGTGTTGGTTAACGCCTGATATGTATTCGTCGCGGAGCTGCCTCTGTCTACTGGCGAGTGTTCTCCCGATAGGGGAGTCTCTTAGCACATTACGAGGATTCTCCAACCGGGCTCCTCGTGCCCTGGCCACATCGTTGCGATGCCGACCTGTTCTGCCTGTTGCGCGGTATCGTGTGTCGTGGTGATCCACCTCCTGAGTCGAGTCAAGCCCATTCTTAGTTGAAACTCTCCACGGCTCATAAATTAGGCGGCCTTCTTCTTCGACACCGTTGATGTCTTCGTCTCGATCTTCAGTTCCCGCTTGAGAGCTTCGCGAAGCTTCGGAAGATGGCGGTAGCCGATCACCCTCCTCAAGCGGGGTTCGATGTCCACGAGGGCTGTCGCCAGCCACCGCTGGCGTTGGCTGGAGTTCTTCCAGTGGTCGACCTTCGCGCAGCGTTCCTCGACGAGAGCATTGACGGATTCAAGGCAGTTCGTCGTCTTGAACGAACGGCCCAGCGCCCCGTACACGCCGAGACGATGCAATGTGAGCGTCTCCTCGATTCCTTCCTCCAAGCTCCCAGCTGCGGATTGGTTCCGCTCCTCCAATTCATCGTGCAGTTGATCGAGGGCCGCGAGGGCCTCTTTATATTCCGGCCTGTTGTAGGCCGACTGCAACCGCTTGCGCAACGACGCCTGCTCGCCCTTGGACAGATAGCTCACGACGTTTTCACGTTTGTGCCACTGGCACCGTTGTATCAGGACCCGCTTTCGGAACGCCTTCTTTACGGCCGCTTTCAGACCCTTGCCGCCATCGATGATCACCAGTAGACCCTGGGAGCTGTCGAGTCCCCGCGCGAGCAGTGAACGCAGGAACGGCGTCAACACCTTCTCGTTCTCCGTGTCCGTCTCCACGAAGCCCAAAAAGCGTTTTTCCCCGGAAAGTGTGATGCCCAGCGCGATGACCATCATTGCGTCGGCGAATGATTTCCCGTCCAGGAACAGCGCCACCACATCTTCGCCGGACAGATCCCGTTCCTGCATCTCCCGAAGTTTCGCTGCGCTCGCTTGTACGAAACCTCGGGACACCGTCGAGCTCGACAGCCCGATAGCGCCCGGTATCGCTTCCGCTGCAGCCTCGTAGTTGCGACACGAGATTCCGTAGAGCACTCGTTTCAGCAGCAGATCATTCACCTCTCCGCCGTCGTTCAGTGCTTCGTAGGAGCGAAGCGGTATCTCTACTCCCTCTTGGCTCCGAACCCGTGGCACACGGATCGGTACCCGCTGGCCGGCAAGCCCTACCGTGCCAGGGTTGGTTCCGTGGCGGCGGCCACGCTCCAGTTCGTCCTTACGAGCGTATCGCTCTCCCGCCAACTCCTTCACTTCGTCGTCGAGCAGCTCGTGAACGTGCATTAACCCAAGCGGGATTAGCGAACGGATCATCTCTATTTTGACGTCCACCTCGAGCTCCCCGTACTCCTCGCGCGCCATTACCTCGGGCTTACCCAAACGACGTGACTTCTTGTGTTTCTTGGCTGTACGTAGCAGACTTCCCATCTCGGCTCCTTTCTCTTGCGGCTTGATGTTGTTTTTGCCAACGTCATCAAACCACGGGGTTGGGAGCCGTTTCAATTTCCAACTAAGAATGGCTCTCTCTCCCTGAGTCCGGAGCCTCCGGCGGATGCCTCCGGGAGTTACCTGAGAGTTGTGTCCGGAACATGCCCGGTTCGTGGCACAGTGTCTCAGGGCATAGTCATAACCCACGGTCCCCCGAGACCAATCGATGTTTTTTAACACGACTCTGGCTCAATCTCCGTTCTTTTTATTTGAGGGAGGCTGTGGGAAACGCCATCGTTGTCCTCCAGTTGTTCGACGCCGTGGTACAGGCTCCGAAGTAACCAAAATGCACTGGCGTTTTCCATGGCCTCCACTAATGAAGCAACCCTTCCGCTAGTAATGTTTCCTCTTGAACATTTTTCATATATATATTTTCTGGCGTTGGTTGAATGGCTCAGCGTTTTCAATCGAATCTAGACGGTACAGGCCGATTTCGCTCTCAGTGCTCTTGACTGCGGCTGAACTCGTGATTCGAGCTCACCATCCCGGTGTCGGGGCGCCTCAGCACGGACACAAAGCCTCCTTCGTCCATCGCCCATAGTTTCGGGAACCTCGGCGCGCGGGCATGCATTCGGTTCAGTGCCTCTCGATCTACTTCGTCTTCTGCTCTGCCATAACGGCGCAGGCAATCGCCCAAACAAAACCGCTCAGTTCTCTTGCGATCGCCGTCGCGACCTTTCCTGGTTCCTTTCCGTTGCGTTGCAAAAGAGGATGTCAAGGAATTAGTTGAAACCATCATAAGCGACTCGTGGTCATTTCCAGCTCTACGCCCCTGACCTTACGCGGCCTCAGGCATCTCGTCCTCTCGTTGGATCGCATCGATGGCCGCAACCACTACGTCGATGGATGCGTGCCCCTTGACTCGTCTGAACTGTTGTTCGCAGTGCAGCAGCACAGCGGCGAGCCATCGCTGGCGCATTTTGCTGTTACGGTAGCGTTTGATGTTGCGCTCGCAACTACGAACCATGGAGAACATACTCTCTATAGGATTCGTCGAGTGCAGGCTCTGGCGCAGTAGAGCGGGGACCTTCAACTTGTGGAGCATCAGCACCTCCTCGAGTGCCTCGAGGAGTGAGTCTGCCGCCGACTCGTTGATGTCGCGAAGCCAGCGCTCGAACTCCTGCAACATCTTCTTCGCGTCCTTGTAGCTGTTCTGCTCCAAGGCAGTCGCGAAGAGGTGGTGTGCCTGCTTGCGGTAGCGTTTGGGCAGGTGGCGCTGGATGTTGCGGTCTTTGTGCAAAGTACACCGCTGGTGGATGAGCTTCTTACCGTATCGGTCTTTGAGCGCCTTGATGATCCCCCCGCCACCATCGGTTACCCAGAGGATCCGTTTGGAGAGCTTTAACCCCCGTCGCTCCAACTCTTCCAGCAATTCCTCGCAGATCTCGTGGTTCTCCGTCGCCCCTTCCCAGAAGCCCAGGGGGAGCTTTTTCCCTTCACGGTCCACGCCGAGCGCGACCACGAACGCCTGACCGCCGCGGTGGACCGTGTCTAGGTACATCGCGAAGAGCGGAAACTCTTCGAGACTGCGCTCCTGGAACTGCTTCAGCTGCTTCGCCGTCGCCTCGACCAGATGGCGGGACACCGAGCTCGGCGTCACACCGAAAGCCTTGCCTGCCGCCGTCACCGTCTCTTCGTACTTGCGAGCAGACATTCCCCGAAGCACCTCCGACAGGAGTTCCTCCGAAAAGCCCCCGCGATTCTTGAGCTGCTCGTAGGTTCTCAGCCCGACCTCACCCTCCGGGCCCCGCAATCGAGGGTGCTCGACAGGGAGCTTCTGGTCACCGACATAGATCGACCCACGTTGACTCGCCCATTTGCGAAGCCCGGACGACGTAGGATGGTAGTCTGGCCCAGATCTCTCTTCGCGCTCCATGTACATGAGCGTCTCAGCTACCAGGCGTCCGACATCGAGCATCGCGGCGTCCAGCGCTCGCTTGCCCTCCAGCATCACATGCACAACTTGATCCGCCCACCACTCTTGCTCCTGCGTCGCCCTCAGCATCTGTGTTGCATTCTTTCTCTTCTTCGTATCTGCTCTCACCGGGTGGCTCCTTTCTTTTTGATCGCCAGCTTTGACACCGACGACCTTGAAGGGAGTCACTCACCGATTTCAACTAGATTCAGGATATCCTCTTGCAAAACCCGGTAGCGATTGCACAGCCGCTTCTGCGCCTTCCATGCAATCGCCTGCGCTGGTTTCGTCGCCTTCTCCGCTTTCTTCTGCATGTGGTAGCTCTGCCGTGCCGGAAACCGGTACGACCATGCCGCTTCGACCAATAGACGACGCACACGACCGTTGCCCGTTTTAGTGATCCCACCGCGCTTCTGCTTGCCGCCGCTCGTATGCTCAGAGGGAACCAAGCCAACGTACGCCATCAACTCGCGAGGCGAGTCGAATCGGCTGATATCACCGAGCTCCGTCACCAGCGACATCGCAGTCAACAGCTGCACCCCACGAAGCGCCATCAACGATTCCACCACTGGTTTCAAGCTCCAGTGAGGTGGACCCCATTCTCTGGACCAAAATGGGGGGTAGCTAAGGTGGAGCCTGCCGAGTTGAACACGTCGTGGTCATAGTCGTCATGTTGTTTCCCGAAGGCTCCTAGAAGGGAGCGTTCGGGAAGACAGTTTATGTCAGATTGAAGATCTATTGTCCCACGTTCGATCCGGTGCCCCGACGGAGGGAGCGGACCCTTAAGAAAAGATGCGAAGCTTCCTTGTCCGCTCCCTCCGTCGGGGCACCGGATCGAAGCCGCCCTTTCGCTGGTCCACCTGAATAGTGCAAAAATCGGGGTACCTGGGGTATGGGCCAAGCCGCGAGAGGGTCTCCTGCGGCGATTCTCGCATTCGTTTTGTGGACTCGTGGCAAGGTTCATTCCTTTTCCCGGCTTTCTACCGCCGTGGCCTCTTTGGCCTTGTTCTGCTTCGATTGCCCCAGTGCGTAACTGCCGACGTTGAGCTCCAGGATGATGCTGTGATGTACTAATCGGTCGATGGCCAATCATCTTGCCGCCAATCATCTTCAAGCTACCTCGCCAAGCAGTCCATCGTAGAAGCTCGCGGGCGTTTGATAGCCTAACGCTTTGTGCGGGCGCTCGTCATTGAAGAAATCGAAGTAGCAAGCGATGCCCTCGCGAGCCATCTGCACGCTGTCGTAGGCGTACAGGTAGACCTCCTCGTACTTCAGCGAGCGCCAGAGCCGCTCCACGAAGATGTTGTCGATACAGCGACCTTTGCCATCCATGCTGATCTTGATCTCAAGAGCAAGCAATACACTGGTGAACTCCTCCGAGGTGAACTGAGAGCCCTGGTCCGTGTTGAATATCTCTGGGCGACCGTAGCGTGCCACAGCTTCGTTCAGAGCCTCCACGCAGAAGGTCGTCTCCAACGTGTTGGACAAGCGCCAGGCGAGCACCCGCCGAGAATACCAATCGATGACCGCCACCAGGTATACGAAGCCTCGCGCCATCGGGATGTATGTGATGTCGGCGGCCCACACCTGATTGATCCGAGAAACCGTCAGATTCCTCAGTAGATAGGGGTATACCGTGTGTTCCGGCGCTGGCTTGCTTGTGTTCGGCTTGGGCGCAGTGCTCTCGAGCCCCATTGTTGTTTTTTACATTGAATCGCGAAGATTTCTCATTCGTGATTCACCTCGACCGGCAACCACGTACGAGCAGAAGACGGGAGGCGCAGACGGGGTCAAGGGCGCGTAGCGGCTCGCGTAGCGAGCGAACCCTTGACGCCGTCGAGCACTCCCGTACCCTCATGGAGTGGTGGCCGTTCTTGATATTTCATCGCGGTGGATTACGGATTAAAGTGATAAACAACATACGTCCAGTCCCACGTATCCGCTATACTCTTCCACGACCTGTCCTCCTTGATTATGGCTCTGAGCCTTCTTGCTAGATCCTCGAAAGCTTAACCCACGCCCTCAAGGTCAGGGCAGGTTCAATACATACTATCTACTGGGCCGGAAGAATCAAGCGGTGCTTGTTACACACACATCATAATACTGATGTATAATCTAAACATGAAACGCCTTCAAATCATGATCGACGAAGATCTCAACGAGGCACTCGATCGTCAAGCCCTTCGAGAGAGAGTTTCGAAGGCGGCGTTGATTCGGCGATACGTCCGTGATCGGCTCGAGCCACTACCGCCGCTCGAATCGGATCCTCTTTGGCGGATGGTCGGAACCGACGACTTCAAGCCCGAGGCGATAGACGACGTCGTTTATCGATGATCTTCGTCGACACTTCGTTCTGGGTTGCCGTTAGGAATCGTCGCGACGTCAACCACGAACAAGCAACACAGTTGCTGCGCGACAACGCCGGCGCGGCTCTCTTCACTTCAAGCCAGGTGCGAGGGGAAACCTGGACGTTTCTCCGTCGACGAGCGGGTCACGGCGCCGCCGTCGATTTTCTCGATGCGATAGAACGCTCCCCTCGGCTGCAAGTCATCTGGATCGACCAAGACTTCGAAACCGAAGCGCTTCGATGGCTCCGGCGTCACGACGAACGCGAGTACTCTTTCGTAGACGCGACGAGCTTTGCTCTGATGCGAGCGCGTAAAATCCGGAGCGCACTTGCCTTCGACGGTGATTTTGCCGCAGCGGGTTTCGTCGAGCTGAGAGCTTGACACTCCTGCCGTTTCAGCCCCACACTCACCGCGGTCGGCGTGAAGGAGAAATCACCAAGGTCTTGGCAACGAGCTGATCTGCCGGGGGCAGGAGTGTGGGAACTGTTGGTGGCGTCCGAGGTCGAGAGTGCCTCGGCGGAGCGCTACGCTACTACTATCGACAGGCGGCGTAAGCAAGCAAAACCTGACGATCGCTGTCTCGTCTTGTGGGGGTCGATGGCCCACACCGTAGACTGCTCATCCGTCCCCGACCCGGCCTCGCGATTTCATGGCCGACAGGGCCATTGATTAATGATGCTGTCGGTTGGTCGAGTTTTGGCACAATACGAGGGAGCGGAGCTCAGGTTGGCGAATCGCCTCTCGCGAGCCAGGCGCCGATCGAGAGTTTTTCATGGCGGCAAAAACGCCCTCGGGAATGGCGCTTTTCGGCTCGTTCGTATTTTTGGACACGACGCGGTTCGAGCACTAGGCTCCCCGCTCCCAGTTTTCTGGGCCGACGGGCAGAAAGCAATGTGCTGCTGGGTTCTCTTTGCGCCTGATGGTCGTTTTGCACCACCTGTTTCAGTGATGACTCGGAGATTCAGGGTACGCGCTCGATCTCGACGAAGTAGGCGCCCTTCTGGGTTCCATCGCGGGCCGTGAGCCAGGTTTTTAGCTCCGTGGGTCCCGGCGGAAGCTCGACGTCAAAAACGGCTACCGTGTCGTAGTGGGAAAGCGCTGCTTCCTTCTCGACGTTCCCGATGCGAAGCTTCGCCTTCACGACCTCCATCCACAATCCCATGTGGCGCGGCCACCGGCGCAGCTCCACCCGAAAGCGACCTCCCCGGGCCACGTCGAGCGCCCAGTAGCCGTTGCCCGCGTGGCCCGCATAGACGTGACGTGCGGCCCAAGCGATATCGGCCTCGTCGTCGGTGCGCCAATCGTGCGACGTGAGCTCGACAGGATTCTCGACCTCTGTGCCGACGACGATGCGCACGAGGTCATCGAAAACCGGCGAGAGACTGGTCCACCAGTCGTCATAGCTCGAGCGCAGGTGCTCCACGACTTCCGGATTCAGAACCGCCGCGTCGGTGCTCTGGTCCGGATCGGCCTTGATGTCGTAGAGCTCCTCGCCGTTTATTAGCCGCCACCTCTCCGTCATCACTGCAGAGCCGCGCCATTTGATCGGCACGTCGACCCGCTGCGAGTGGACGAAGAGCGTCCGGTCGTCGAGCCGTGCGGTCGCGTCTTTCAACAAGGTCGCTAGACTCTGGCCGTCGAGAGCGAGCTCCTCAGGAACCGCAGCTCCAGTGAGCTCGGCAAGCGTCGGCAGGACGTCGATATGCGCGGTGAGATCGTCGACGTCGTGTCCTCCTTCGATCCCGCCAGCCGGCCAGCGAATGAAGAACGGGACGCGGTGGCCACCGTCATATTCCGAGCCCTTCCCGGCCCGCATCCCTGCGTTGAAGCCTTTGAAGCTCCCGGGCTCGCCGCGCCAGTTCTCGAATCCTTCGGCCGATCCGTTGTCGGTCATGAATACGAGGACGGTGTTTTCCGATAGACCGAGCTCGTCGAGTCGACCCATCAAACGTCCCATGTTGTCATCGATGTTCTCGATCATGCCGTAAAAGCGAGCCATGGTTTTCGGCAACCCTTGCTCCACATAGGGCTTCCAATATTCTTCGTCGATCAGATAAGGCCAATGAGCCGCATTGGTGGCCAGATAGAGAAAGAACGGTTCTGCACGTCGCCTTTCCACGAAACGGAGCGCCTCGTCGAACCACACGTCCGTTGCGTAGCCGTCGGTCTTCTCCGGCTTCCCATCGCGAAAATATGTATCGTCGTACATGTTGTTGCCGAACCAATCGCCTACTTGTCCGACCACGCCACCACGGTGATAGAACGTTTCCTGGAACCCGTTATCCTGAGGCCATGACGGGACGTTGTCTCCGAGGTGCCACTTGCCAATCATCGCGGTCCGGTAACCGTCATCCGCAAGAATTTCGGCGAGGGTCACTTCGTCGCCTCGCAGAAGCGAGCGTCCCATAACCGTATGCCACACACCCGTACGTGTGGAGTAGCGCCCCGTCAAAAGCGCGGCTCTCGTCGGCGAGCACGTGGGATCGACGTGGAAGTCGGTGAGGCGAACGCTCTCGCTTGCCAGGCGGTCGATGTTGGGCGTTCGGATGATCTCATTGCCGTGGACACCGAGATCGCCATAACCCTGGTCGTCCGTGATCACAAGGATGACGTTGGGCCGCGTCTGGGGCGCCGCGGCGCGTGCAACCAAGGCGGAGCCAAGCGTGAAAGCGACGAGAGCAGGACGACCAAGCATCGTGCGACGGTAGCAGAGCGGCTCATGCGCCGCAACGCGGTTACGATATCAGGGAATCGAGCCCGGCGCCTCTTCCTGGTACGACTCCAACAATGCGCGCAGTTACTCCATGATCTCCGGCTTCTGTCGTCAGCTTCCCGAATCCGTCGACCGGCGCGCGGCCTTCGCCTCTTCCACCATGCGCGCCACATCCGCGAGCAGCTCCTTCGCGTCGTAAACGATGCCGTCCTTGATGGTATATTTCACTCCGCCCACACGCTCGGCCTTTCGCGTCGTGTCGTTGAGCCGTTCGGCTCCGGTGCCGTAGAGGACCTTGAGATTTGCAATCGGGTTTTCTTCCACGATAACGAGGTCCGCGAGAAGCCCGGGGCGGACGACACCGAACTGAATGGGCTCGCCCTTGGGCTCGAACAACGCCTCGGCCCCATGTTTCGTAGCGCCGCGAAAAATCTCGATCGGGTGAAAGCCCGCTTCTTGCAGCAGTTCCATCTCCTCAATCGATGCGAAGCCCCACAGACTGTAAGTAAAGGCAGCGTCCCCGCTAACGGTGACGCGTCCCCCACGATCCTTGTAATCGTCGAGTAACTGCATCCAGACGCGATAGAAGTTCCTCCACGCCACTTCTTCCCACGTCGTCCAGTAATACCAATAAGAAGCGTGATTCGTGCGATTCGGCCGGTAATATTCCTCGAGCGACGGCAGAGTATAGGTGTCGTGCCACTCCGCCCTCCTCTCCCGCATCACGTCTCGAACCGCGACATAAGCCGTCATCGTCGGGTCGAGTATGAGGTCGAGCTCGAGAAACTCGTCGAGAAGCGCGTTCCACTCGTCGCTCCCCCGTGGGTAGATCCGGTCCCACTGCATCGCGACCTGGGCGAAACGATCCTGCTCGTTATTGTAGTTCGCGTCCGCGGGCCACGCTTGCACGTCGCTCGAATCGTAGAGTGCTTCGAAAAGGCCGTAGAAATGTGTCACCGTCCCGAGCCCCAATCGAGCCGCATCGAGCGCATTCATCTCCGCGACGCCGCGCTGAGAGAGGTGCGCGGTCGAGCCGAGGCCGTGCTTTTTCGCTTCATCGAGCAGAGCACCCATGATCTCCGGACGATGCGAGTCGAGCTTGAGACCGTCAATGCCCTTCTGAGCCGCGAAGCGGACCCACACTCTCGCCTTTTCCGCGGAGTCGATCCGGCCGCCCGTCCAATCCTCGCCGGATCCCGGGCGATGGTAGGCAAAGATGCGCGGCGCGACAATCTCGTTGTTGGCGCTTCGCTCTCACTCCGACAAGGTCCAGTTCATCGGCCCTGCCGCGACGCCGCGGATGGTGGTGATGCCATGGCCCATCCAGAGCTTGTACGTATATTCGGCTTCGGGAGCCTTCGGAATGCCTCCAACATGAGTATGGATGTTGACGAAGCCGGGCAGCACCCACGCCCCGCTCGCGTCGATCTCACGACTCGCGTCTTGCGGCCGACCCTCTTCGTCGATCGCTACGTTCGGCACGCCGACGTTCCGGATGTCGACGATGCGGTTGCCTTCGACGACGATATCGACCGGCCCACGAGGCATCCCGCCGGTGCCATCGATCAGTGTCGCTCCGCGAATGATGAGTCGCTCGAAAGGACCCTCGCCTTGGTTGCCTCGCGGCGGCGCGGGAACGAGCTGATCTTGCGCGGATGCGAGCGCAGAGAACAGAAATAATGCGGAAATCGCTTTTTTCCAAATCATGATTCCTTCTTCACTTCCATGGATAGAGCAGGTAGAGATGAGACATGTGACCGGACTCGCCAATGAAAATGGTGCCGTCCGGGCCTGTGACCATCGCGTCAGCTTCGAAAACAAGCAAAGCGTATAACGGGATCCGGTTGCGTCGCAACAGCCCCAGATTGTTCTCGCGAGTCAAATATTCTTGAAACTCAGATCAGAGGTTCGCTATGAACCTGTATTCGTGACTGCGAACTTCTGTACCCGCCGTCCGGTGGAGGCCTCCCCCACATAGAGATTGCCCTTGGAGTCCACACTCATCCCATGTGGTCGCAGGAATTGGCCAACGAATCGGCCGCCCCGCCCGAATTCTCCCACGATCTCCAGATCCTCCCTTCGAAGTATCCAGACCTTGTGGTTGGTACCATCGGCCAAGTAGAGCCATTTTTGAGCAGGATCAGGAGAAAGCACAATGACGAATGCTGACCCCGATGCCAACGTCCGGACGGCGACAGTTTTCTCCGTTACAAACTCTCCATCCTGTTTGAAGACCTGGATTCGGTTTCCGCGACGGTCCGCCACGTAGATGTGTCCGTCCCGAGATCCGGCAATCCCATGAACGGTGGCAAATTGACGCGGTGCAGGCCCATCTGGTGTTCTAGCACCGTAGTCATATTCGTAGTCGTCATCGGGCGCCTCACCGAATGCGCCCCAGTGGCGAAGGTATTTTCCCGTCTCGCCATCGACCACGACGACTCGCCGGTTTCGATAGCCGTCGGCGATGAATGCCTCATTGCTATCGGGGTCTACCCAGATACCGGCCGGGCCGCCGAGCAACGTCTCGTGGTCGCTCCCTCCGTTTTCGTCATATTTTCCGATGGTTAAAAGGTGCTCCCCAGTCCGAGTGAACTTCATGACACGGTGATGTCGAAAGGTTCCTATCCAAACGTAATCGTTGTGATCTACAAAAAGGCCGTGCGGATTTCTCGGATAGACAGAAATATCCTGTGACGTGTCTCCCCATGCCTGCACGACGTCGCCTTCGGAGTCGAATTCGATCACCGTTGGGGCTGGGGTACAACATGTGCCGATGGGTGGGTCCTGCACCATCGCCGCTTCCTCAGGTGTCAACACTTCCGGCTGGTGTGTAATCCAAACGTGATCTTGGGAGTCCACGAAGACGCTTGTGATTGAGCCTATGATCCATTTGTCGGGCATCTCGTGGGGCCATGACGGGTCCACCACAAACGAAGGCACTGCGTCCGAAGGTGTAGAAACGGCTTCGGCGTCCGTGTTTTCCGAACCCGAGCTGCACGCGCCAAGTAATAACAGAACCACTGCGATTAAAGTAAAGGACAAACCTCTCCAGACTTTCAATCGACTACCTCCTTCAACGCTTTCGTAAGGGCAACGCGGTATGAACCCTCGATGCAAGAGTGTATAGCAGATTGCAGGGTTTCAACGCGAGTCAGAAGCCTCTGGTGCTTTGGAGACGTATTGCGTATCTCTGACGGTGTTGGTGCACGAACGGCTCTTGACTCTGACAAGCACTTGGGCCCATCTTCTCGATTCGATATCGAAGATCGAGGAGAATGAGCCTGGCCGCACGCAAGTCCAGCGGGCCTTAGTTGCTTATTGAAGCTTTACCTCAGGCAACCCGGCTACGGCACCAGTTACATCACTGGGAAATATCTGCTGGAGCGCACGCTGGCGGATTACAGCAAACAGGTTGAGGAACGTGGTGAGGATTTTCAAATGAAGGACTTCTTCGATATATTGAATGCGATCGACTCAGCAGAGTGAAGGGTCAGATAATGAATGCATTACCCGTTGTCACCCGCCCGGTACCATCAAACTGCGTGTTTCGGGATAAATATCCGGTTGCCTTTTCATGATCAACGTGGGGATCTCCGGTGCCAACGGCACCATGGGTCGGCTGACGATCGGCGCCGTTGACGCTGTCGAGGACCTGACCATCGGTGGACTCTACGCGCCCGGGCGTAACGATCAGGATATTCAGGGATACAGCGCGAGCGGTGACCCCGCGGCTCTGTCCGAGTGCGATGTCGTGATCGAACTGACCAACCCAACGGCCTCAGACGAGAACGTCCCCCGGTGGCGAGATAGCGGCGCGGATGTGTTGGTCGGCACCTCCGGTTATACCGCAGCCCGCATAGACGCGTTGCGTAGCGCGTGGTCGGGCCTGGCTTCCCGCTGCCTGGTGGTACCAAACTTTGCGATCGGTGCGGTACTGATGATGCGTTTCGCCGAACTGGCCGCGCCGCACTTCGAGTCAGCCGAGATCGTCGAAACGCACCATCATGACAAGCCCGACGCCCCGTCCGGCACGGCACTTCATACTGCCGCCCGCATGGCTGCCGCGCGCGAACTCGGAACCCACGGTCGCGGTACCGAGATCGTGGCCGGCTCGTTGGGTGCTGACGTGGAAGGTATCCCGGTCCACTCACTGCGCCTGCACGGCTCGCTCGCTCACCAGGAAGTCCTATTCGGCACTGTCGGCCAGTACCTTACCCTGCGCCACGATACGACAGATTACAAATGCTTCGCTCCCGGCATCCTATTAGCCTTGCGCGAAATCCGCTCGCTGGATCCCGGAGTCACAGTTGGCCTGGAAAGTTTGCTCGGGGTTTGACATTGAGAGGACGCGGCTCTCCGCACGTCGTACAGGACGCCAAGTAGCGGTGAAGAGAATGCGGTCGTCGGGGAACCAGTCGCCATTGTCGCCATGCGCCGCGACGCGGTTGCGATATCAGGGCATCGGGCTCGGCGCGCTGCGCCCTTCTTCCTGGTACGACTCCAATAATGCGCGCAGTCGCTCCACGATCTCCGGCCGCTCTCGGTAAAGGTTCCTCTGTTCCCTCGGATCCTCCTCGAGGTTGTAGAGCTGCCCTCCGCGCTCCGAGCTCGGCGCCTCGTCCGCGGGCGTCACCCAGCCTCCCGATCCGTCGGTGCCGTAAATCGCCTTCCAAGGCCCCTGACGGATGGCGAAAGTTCCGTTCTCGGAGTGGGAGACGATCGCCTCTCGGATCGGCGCGTCGCGCGGCCGGCCGAGCAAAGCGGCGGAGACATCATAGCTGTCGGGAGCGGCGCCTTTGGGAACCTCTTGCTCGATGAGGGACGCAACGGTCGCGAAGAGGTCGGTGAGCTCGATGGGCTCTTCACTGACGGTTCCAGCTTCGATCCGTCCTGGCCAGCGGGCCATGAAAGGAACCCGATGCCCGCCCTCCCAAGCATGCGATTTGTAGCCTCGCAGCTCGCCGGACGAGGCGTGACCATTCGTGCCGATGCGCAGACCGTTGTCACTGGTGACGATGACCAGCGTGTCGTCGGCGAGCCCCATGTCTTCGAGCGCCGCAACGATCTCACCGACGGCCCAATCAAAGAGCACCACCAGGTCACCGCGCGCGCCGTCTTCGCTCGCTCCCTGCACGAAAGTCGGCGGCAGCCACGGAGCGTGGGGCGATGAGAGCGCCAGATAAACGAAGAACGGGCGCTCCGCGTCCTCCGCCACGGCGCTCTTCATAAAGTCAATCGCGCGTGCGGTGAACTCCGGATCGACCGTCTCGAGCACGAACCCCGGCGCGATCCATCCGGGCCGGGGCCGGTGGTCCGGGCCCTTTTCCGGATCGACGAAGATCGGTCGATCCGGGGTCTCGGTGGGACGGTCGCGCTCGATGTAGCAAAACGGCCCGTCGATCGTCGAGCATGCAGACGTAAAGTAGGCATAGTCGAAACCGAGTGCGGTCGGCCCGCCCTGGCTCGGCTGCGCAAAGTCCACGTTCATCCCGTTTTCGGCATCGCCGTCCTGCCACGAGCCCCGCCAGTGATCAGAGGCGTTACCCGCCGTGCCGACGAAGCCGTTTTTTCGCACCCACGCGAGCCCTAGGTGCCACTTGCCGATCATCGCCGTGGTGTAGCCGTTTTGCTTCAAGAAGGAAGCCACGGTGGGGCGGTCGAGCTCGATGAGCGGCGGTGTGTAGCCGCCGACCACGCCGCGTGAAAGCCAGGTGCGCCACGCGTAACGCCCGGTCAGGACGGCGTATCTCGTCGGAGAACAGACGGCCGAGGGCGAGTGGGCATCGGTGAAGCGCATCCCCTGCTGTGCCAGGTCGTTTATGTTCGGCGTGGGAATTTTCGATTTCGGATTGTAGGCTCCGACGTCACCGTATCCCATATCGTCGGCGAGGATGAACACGATGTTGGGTCGGTCCTTCGTCTCCTGCGGGGTCTCGGAAACCATTCGAGGCTCCGAGCAAGCACACAAAGCCGCGAAGATGCCAGTCACCCAAAACCGCTGCTTCAAAGCAACGCAGCTTCGCATGGACGGCGGTCCTCTGTAAAGCGAGGAGCAAGAGAAGGGCGCACGTCACCAGTGTGCGGAAGCTCGGATCGTGCGGGATGTAGTAGTTTTGCGAACTCATCTCCTACGGCTATAATAGGCGTAGGAGATGAAGATGATGCCCCGAGAACCGATCCCCACAGTTGTTCGTAAGCTCGCTAAAGAACTGGCCGAGCCGACTCCGATGCGCCGCGGCTCGGTGTCCGAGCGGTTCATGAAGTGTGGTCAAAAGGAGTGTCGGTGCCAGCACGACCCGCAGGCGCGGCACGGCCCGTACTTCACTCTCACACGTAGCGAAGAGGGCAAGACGCGGTCCCGCTATCTGAGCGCGGAGCAGGCCGCATTGGCCCGCCAGCACGTGGAGGCAGGCCATGAGTTTCGCAAGCAGGTGGAAAGGTATTGGCAGGCCTGCGAGCGGTGGGGCGACACTCAACTGGAAGCCTCCCAGGCGGCCTCGCAAGAGGCCGCCAAAAAAAGGGCTTCAAAACGGCGTTCGGGATCGAAATCGTCACCGAGATCGAAGCGCTCCTAGGCACGGTCGTCGTCGACAAGTGGGACCTCGAGGCCATCGAGACGGCTGCGCGCCGCATGGCGATGCGTGTGGCGGCCCGCGTCGTGGAACAACGACTCAACGCCGATACCTCGGACCATGCCGGCCCGATGTTACCCTGCGCCTGCGGGCAGTCGGCGCGCTACGCCGGCCGGCATGGCAAGAACTTCGAGAGCGTGCTGGGGCCTCTGAGGCTGGAGCGCGCCTACTACCACTGCGAGCTGTGCGAAGCGGGTTTCTGTCCGCGTGACCGGGCGCTGGGACTCCAGGGTGGTTCGCTCTCTCCGGGAGTGCTGCGCATGGCTGGACTGGTGGGTGCCATGGTCAGCTTTGAGGAGGGCCACGAGTTACTGCACGAGTTGGCTGGGGTGGATGTTCCGACCAAGCACGTCGAGCGCGCGGCCGAGGCGCTGGGGCGTGAGGTCGCCGAGGACGAGAAACTCGTGGTCGAGCCGCCGGAGCCAAACGAACCACTGGCGCCAACGCTGTACCTTGGGATGGATGGTACAGGTGTGCCCGTACGCAAAAAGGAGTTGGTAGATCGCCCGGGCAAGCAGCCCGACGGCTCGTCGAAGACGCGAGAGGTCAAGCTCGTCACGATCTGGAGCGCCGAGGGGCGGGACAAAGAAGGCACGCCCGTGCGCGACGCCGGCTCGATCACCTACTCGGCTGCGATCGAAAGCGCGGCGCACAAAGACACTGACGCGACGCCGAGCGAGTTCGCGGCGCGCGTCGAGCGTGAGGCCACGCGGCGCGGCTTCGAGCGCGCGGCGCGCCAGGCCGTGCTCGGCGATGGGGCCATCTGGATCTGGAACCTCACCGACGAGCACTTTCCCGATGCGGTTCAGATCGTCGACCGCTTCCACGCCAAACAGCACCTCTCGGACGTGTCCAAGTCCATCTATGGCGCCGGCACTGACCTCGCACAGCAGTGGGCGAGCGAACGCCATGACGAGTTGGACGCCGGCGATATCGACGACATCCTCGACGCCCTACGACTACACTCGCCGCAGGATGACGAGGCGCGCAAGTGCATCGACTACGTCGAACGCAACCAAGAGCGCATGCGCTACCCGAAGTTCCGAGCAGCAGGGCTTTGTACCTCGACTGGGGTCGTTGAGGCCGGATGCAAGGTAGCGATCGGAACCCGGTGCAAGCGCGCCGGGATGCACTGGACCGTCGCTGGCGTTGACGCGATCATCGCACTGCGCTGCTGCAAGTTGAGCGGACGCTTCGAGGGGTTCTGGGAGCGGCGCGCTCAGCGTCGAGTGGCATGATGATAGATTCTCATCTCACAATCCTGACGTGCACCCGCAAGAGAAGAACTTGAAGTTGAACGCCGGCTCGGGGAGAATCTCCCCGGTGACCACATGATCGCATACGTGCTGCACGGAAAAAGAGACCTCCGCGCGGAAGAGCGACCCGATCCGGTTGCGGCGCCCGGCGAGGTGCTCATCTAGGTTCGCCGCATGGGAATCTGCGGCTCCGACGTGCATTACTTTGCCACGGGCCATTGCGGCGCGTTCATGCCCCGCCGTCCATTCGTGCTCGGGCACGAGCTCGCCGGTCAGATCGTCGAGACGGGCTCGGGCGTCTCCGGGATGGCCGTCGGGCAGCGGGTGGCGGTCGATCCATCGCGTCCGTGTAGCGATTGCAAAACCTGTCACGCTGGGCGCTCGAACCTCTGCCGGGACATGAGATATTTGGGAAGCGCGAGCACCGACCCGCACGTGGACGGCGCATTTTCGTCCTACGTAGCCATCCCGGCAGGAAACTGCTACCCGCTTCCCGACAACGTGGACTACGCGGAGGCGACCATGCTCGAGCCGCTCTCCGTCGCGACGCACGCGGTGAAGCGGGCGGGCTCGCTTGCAGGAAAGTCGGTGTTGATCCTGGGCGCGGGAACCGTGGGCCAGCTCGTGCTGCTGGTGGCGCGGGCCATGGGTGCCGCGAGCATTGCGGTCACCGACGTGAGGCAGGAAGCGCTCGACCTCGCGGCGGCGCAAGGTGCTAATCACGTCTCGGTCGCAGAGAGAGCGAGGAGTTGACCGCCGCTTTCCCGAGCGGCTTCGACATGGCCATCGAAGCGTCGGGAGCACCCGAGGCGCTGCGGCTTGCCCTCGAGCTCACGGATCGCGGCGGCACGATAGTCCAGCTGGGCACCCTGCCCGCCGAGATCGAGCTCCCGGCCCACCTCATCATGCAAAAGGAGCTCCGGGTCGCGGGCTCGTTCCGCTTCGCACACGTTTTCTCGCAGGCGCTTCATCTCATCGCCACCCGTCGAGTGGACGTGCGTCCGGTCATCACGCACACTTTCGGTTTCGGCGACCTCGTCAGGGCGTTCGACGTGGCCCTCGAAGACAAGGCCGCGTTCAAGATCCAGGTGGAAAATTGAACAGGCGCATCAAGAGTGAAGCGAGCATAATCATGACGACTGAAAACGCGTCCTATATCCAGGAGCTGTTCGGGCTCGAAGAGAAAGTGGCGGTCGTGATCGGAGGCAGCGGCGTTCTTGGAGGACGCATGGCCGAGGGACTTGCCCGGGCGGGAGCGAAGGTGGCCGTTGTCTACCACACCCATCGAAACGCCGCCGAGAGTCGGGTCGATGCGATGCGCGCGCTGGGCGCCGAGGCGATGGCCGTCGCCGCTGACGTGCAGCGCCGGGAGGAGATAGAAAAAGTCCGTGACGCCATCGTTGCGCAATGGGGCCCGGTTGATATCTTGGTGAACGCGCCCGGGGTCAACTCGACGACGCCGATCTTCGATATCAGCGAGGACGAATGGGAAAGCATTCTGTCGACGAACCTCAAGAGTGTTTTTCTCGCGTGCCAGATCTTCGGCCGCGTCATGATTGAGCGCGGAGGAGGCGGCTCGATTATCAATGTCTCGTCGGCCGCCGCCCGCATCCCCGTTTCGAAAGCTTTCACGTACTCGATCTCCAAAGCGGGTATCGACAACCTCACGCGGTTCCTGGCGCGCGAATGGGCACCCCATTCCATCCGGGTGAACGCGCTCGTGCCGGGATTCTTTCCCGCGGGGCAAAACCGGCAGATTCTTACGGATGAAAGGCGGAAAGCCGTTTTAGGCCACACGCCGATGGCGCGCTACGGGGAGCCGGAGGAGCTGTGTGGAGCGGCCATTTGGCTCGCGTCGGCCCGAGCGTCGTCGTTCGTTACCGGCGCCACGATCGCCGTCGATGGTGGATTCACCGCCATGACGATTTGACGCCGATGAAAATCACCAGTGCTGAAGTCTTCGTCTGCAGTCCAGGCCGGAACTTCGTCACGCTCAAAGTGCACACCGACGAAGGAATCTTTGGATTGGGCGACGCGACGCTGAACGGCAGAGAGCTGGCGGTGCGCTCCTATCTCGAGGACCACGTCGTCCCTTGTCTCATCGGGAGAGATCCCACCCGAATCGAGGACACGTGGCACTACCTTTATAAAGGCGCCTACTGGCGGGGCGGTCCGGTGACGATGACCGCGATCGCGGCCGTGGACGTAGCGCTTTGGGACATCAAAGGAAAGGCATTGGGAACGCCCGTCTACAACTTGCTAGGTGGGAAAAGCCGGACCGGCGCGATGGTCTATGGCCACGCAAGTGGTAGCGACATCGAATCGACGGTGGCCGAAGTGGGACGCTACATCAAGATGGGATATCGGGCGGTGCGCGCGCAGTGCGCCGTCCCGGGAATGTCCGGCACCTACGGCGTGGGCAGAGGCGATCTGTTCTACGAGCCGGCCGAGAAAGGACTTCCGCCCGAGGCGACGTGGTCGACCGAGAGCTATCTCGAGCACGTCCCGAAGCTGTTCGAGGCTCTTCGCTCGAGCTACGGCCCCGACGTCGTCCATCTCCTTCACGACGTGCACCATCGTCTGACGCCCATCGAGGCCGCCAGGCTCGGAAAAGCGTTAGAGCCGTTTCGCTTGTTCTGGTTGGAGGATCCCGTCCCGGCGGAGCTTCAGGAGGGCTTCCGTGTCATCCGGAGCCACACCACCACGCCGATCGCGGTCGGCGAGGTCTTCAACACGATATGGGACGCGCACGTGCTGATCCGCGAGCAGCTCATCGACTACATTCGTATGAGCATCTCGCATGGAGGCGGGATCTCGCACATGCGGAAGGTCGCGGCGCTCGCCGAGCTTCACCATGTGCTCACGGGCTTTCACGGCGCCACCGACCTGTCACCCGTCTCGCTCGCGGCCGCCATACACTTCGACATCGCGGTCCACAACTTTGGAGCTCAGGAGTACATGCGCCACACCGCCGAGACCGATCGCGTCTTTCCGCACACGTATCATTTCGAAGACGGCTACCTCTATCCGGGTGAGGAGCCTGGCCTCGGTGTCGATTTCGACGAGGAGCTGGCCGCCGAATTTCCCTATGAGCGAGCCTATCTGCCCATCAATCGCAAGACGGACGGGACCCTCCACAGTTGGTAGCGACGAACTGCCTGTACGTTGAGCGCAATCGGACTATCGTGCTGTTTGTTCCAGATGGTGAAAGAGCATCCTTCTCTCCATCGACTGCAGCCGAAGGCTTTGGGCGACTCGCGAACGCTCCCCTTCTTTTCATAGCGGGCGCGTAATGGCCGGACGATCAAAGAAAGGCCGCCTGATCAACAGCAAATGGCGCAAGCACCCCCACGTTTCTGGTGAATAACGAGCTGTCAGGGTCAGGCAGCAGGACTACTCTTTTTCGCGACAACTAGTGGTTCCATCCAAAATTAGAACACTACCGACGGCCGAGTTGTTGGGAACTACCCACGTGACAAACAACACATTGCTTCCCTGCATCGACGTCTCCATCATCAAAGAAACGATTTCTACGGGTACACGATGGCCCAAATCCCAGGCATGGTATTTGCTTACAAGGTACAAGAAATGGCACGCCCTGCCCCCTAGGCGTCCAGGCTTTCGGGGATTCATCATGCAGGGCGAAAAGAAGACCAAACGTAGCGAAGCACGCAGATTACCGCGCTTTGCACCAGCTCGGTCCATAACCGTTGCCCTCCTAAATCACGACCCACCGTTCGCGTTCGAGGTCGTGATCAACATTTCCGAGGGCGGCGCGTGTGTGCAGACGGGTGAGGTTTCCACTTGGTCTGGCGTCCACATGATGCTGAGTTTTTGCAACGGAGAGATGCTGGAAGTTAGCGGGCGCGTAGTCTGGAGCAAACCGCTCGAGGCGAGTGGCAGCCAGAGGCTTTATGGAATCGAGTTCACGGGACTATCGGAGGGCACGCGTGAGATACTCCGTACTATACTTGATTCACCAGCCTTCTTCGCGCCTGATGGTAGTGTCAAGTCGAGACCGTCCAGGCTTGATTTGACCCAAAGATATAGCTGACGGCGCCTCCCTTTAGCCCCCACGTTAACTGAGGCGACGCTGGCGCGAGCTCCACCCTTGCGATTCAAGTGGACGGCGATGAATGCAATGACAGGTGTTGTTTATCACTTTAATCCGTAATCCACCGCGATGAAATATCAAGAACGGCCACCACTCCATGAGGGTACGGGAGTGCTCGACGGCGTCAAGGGTTCGCTCGCTACGCGAGCCGCTACGCGCCCTTGACCCCGTCTGCGCCTCCCGTCTTCTGCTCGTACGTGGTTGCCGGTCGAGGTTAATCACGAATGAGAAATCTTCGCGATTCAATGTAAAAAACAACAACAGGCCAGGCCAGTTCGCCTTCGCTGGAGCGGCCACTGCAACTATCGAAGCTTTCGAATCAAGGCAGCGATCAAAGGAGCTGGCTGTCCGCGAAGAAAACTCTCGAGGCCGCGAACCAGACTTTTCTGGAGAAGGGTGACGGCTGCGTAAACGTCGCCGGCTCCCTGCGTCAAAGAGAAATCACATGCAGACTCACGCAATCGTGTCCCGACGAGATTCGTGAGTAGCCCCTCCGCGTTCATACCGCCATCGACTTCCGTTCCGAGGGCAATGAGTGTCGCCAGGTCCTGTGCCTTCTATTTATTCATCTGGGCGCGTCCCTCTTGATCTTCCCCGCAGGCCAGGCCTACTGACGTTACTCGATATCCGGTGTCGCCGAGTTCTGGCACACTACGGGACCCTCCTCAGTTGGTAGCGATTAGCCGGCCTGAACGTTTAGCGGAATCGTACAATGGTGTTAGTCTTTCGCCAGACGCCGTCGAAACGACCAGACCATGTTGCGCCCAGCTATCCTCTTCATTGCTCTGATGTCGGCCGGAACGTCGGTCGCCCAAGGCCCGTCCGATGCTCTGCCGGAACTGCCCCTGTTCGAGCGGTACTGCTTCGGATGCCACTGTCCCGACAAGAAAACGGCGCAGGCGGGAATCAACCTGGAGACGCTGAGCGCCCGCTCGTCCGCAATCGCGAGACGTGGGGCCGAGTGATCGCCGCTCTCGAGGTAGGTTTGATGCCGCCCCAGGGCACGGCGCAGCCCTCCGAGGTCGAGCGGCGCCGGATGCTCGAAACACTAGGTGATGCGATCGACGACTTCGGCTACTCGGAGGTGGACGATCCGGGGTTCGAGCCCATGCGACGCTTAACCCACACGGAATATGACCACACCCTTCGCGACCTGTTCGGGGTCGATCTCGATCCTGCCGAGCGGTTCCCCGAGGAGCTGAGCGGCGCGAGCGGGTTCGACAATTCGGCGAATACGCTCTTCCTGCAATCCGCGTTGATGGAACGCTACATCGCGACCGCCGAACGCGTCGTCGACTTGGCGCTGCCAGCCTCGGCCAAGCCGAGCACGCCCGCACATCGGCGCGCCCACGACCGGATCTTCGCCGCCGCGGCCGGCGGATCCGGGGGCGGCGCCGGCGCCGCGGAGCAGGTTGTTGCGCGATTCCTTTCGCGCGCCTATCGGCGCCCTCCGCACGAAGCTGAGCTGGGCCGCGCGCTCGATCATTACAGCCGAGCCCGCTCGGAGGGTCAGGACTTCGAAGAAGCGATCAAACAGGTGCTGGCATCGGTGCTCATCTCGCCGAAATTTCTGCTCAGAGTCGAAGCGGGCCGCGATGGCGACCAGCCGTTTCGCATCGGCGATTACGAGCTGGCCTCGCGCCTGTCCTATTTCCTGTGGGCTTCGATGCCCGACGACGAGCTCTTCGACTCGGCAGCGCGCAACGAGCTGCACGAGCCGGATGTTCTGTTGCAGCAGGTCGACAGGATGCTCGCGGATCCGAAAGCGGACACGCTGGGCTACGTCTTCGCGGCACAGTGGCTCGGCTTCAACCACGTCGGCACGCGCATCTGGCTCGACCCGATCGACAACCCATGGTGCACCGCCACGCTGATGACCGCCATGCGAGACGAGTCGGCGCTGTTCTTCCTGTCGCTGCTGCGGGACAACCTGCCGATACGGCGTCTCATCGACGCCGACTACACCTTCCTCAACGAAGAGCTGGCAACGGCACTCTACGCAATGGAAGGCATCCAGGATGCTGAGATGCGCCGCGTGAAGCTCGACGATCCGAATCGCAGAGGCATCATCGGGCACGGCAGCATTCTGGCGGTCACTTCTAACTACAAGGACACGAGCCCGGTCAAACGGGGCAACTACATCCTCGAGACCCTCCTTGGCACCCCACCACCCCCGCCCCCGCCCAACGCAGGTGTTCTCGACGAAGACGTTCAGAAGTTGAAGGAGATGAGCTTCCGCGAGAAGCTCGAGAGGCATTCCCGCGACGAGACCTGCCGTGTGTGCCACAGTCGGATCGATCCGCTCGGCTTCAGTCTCGAGAACTTCGACTTCTTCGGCCGATGGCGCGACAGCTACCATTTCCGCTCCCGGGTCGAAGATCCTGCGGAAGCGGACGAGGTCGCCGTCGTCGAAGACGTGGACGCCTTCGCGGAGACCCGCTACTACAAGAATGTCTACAAGCCGATCGACGCCGCGGGCTCTTTGCCCGATGGCACGCGCTTCACGGGGCCGGCCGGTCTCAAAGGAGCGCTCCTCGACCGGAGACACGACGACCTCCTGCGCCAAGTCGTCTCGAAGATGCTCAGCTACGCTCTCGGCCGGCAACTCGAGTACTACGACGAGCCGGCGGTGCGAAAAATCATTACCGCTCTCGAGGATGACGACTACCGGTTCCAGACGCTTCTGTGGACGGTCGTCGCCAGCTACCCGTTCCAGTACAAGAAGAATCCTTCCGAGGAATCGGCACGCGTCGCCGGGAACTAAAGGAGTCGCATGATGAGACCTCGCCGACTCTCTCGACGCACGGTGCTCCGAGGTCTAGGCGCCGCTATTTCCCTGCCGCTTCTCGACCTGATGAGTCCGCTCGGCCGCGCTTCGGCGCCTCCGCTAAACCGCTTGGCCTACCTGTACTTTCCAAACGGCATCCCGCGGGGCACATGGCACCCGGAAGAAGCGGCGCGGGACGGGCGACTCGTTCGACTGAACGCGTGGATGCACCCGCTCGAGCCGTTCAAGGACGACATCCTCATCCCGTCGAATCTGTGGACACCCCTCGGAATCGGCCACATTGGCGGCCCGCCGACGTGGCTGACGGGTTTCGACTACGACAGCCGAGCGGTCAACGCAGGAGGCATCTCTGCCGACCAGATCGCGGCTCGGCATAGCGGCGTAGACACGCTTCTGCCGTCGCTGGAGATTTCCCTGCGAGGCGAGGGCTTTTTCTCCAACTCGCTGCCGCGGAATGCGCTCTCTTGGTCGGCTGCCAATCGTCCCGTTATGCGGGAAGTCGAGCCGCGGGCCGTGTTCGACCGGATGTTCCGCCCGCCTTCGGGTGGAGCCACGCGACGATCGGTGATGGACGCCGTGCTAGAGGACGCCCGGTCGCTCGCGACCTACGCCGGCAAGGCAGATCAACACCGTCTCGACGAATATTTCGAGTCCATCCGCGCTCTCGAGAAACGGATCGAGTTCTCGGAGAAACGGTCGGGCGCGCTCGGGGACGACCACGAGAAGACCGATACTCTGGCGATTCCCGCCCCGGGGATCCCGCCAGACCACCAGGAATACGTCCGTCTGATGATGGACTTGATGGTGGCGGCATTCCAGTCCGACGCTACACGCGTGTGTACCTTCATGCTCGACCATGGCCAGTCGAACCGTTATTTCAACTTCCTGTCCGGTGTTCACGGCACCTGGCACGCGCTATCCCATTACAAGAACGCATCCGGAAGGACCCAAGACGACGACGGCGTGACGTCGTGGGATTCAGTCGAACAGAAACGAACGATGTTCGCCGAGGTGATCCGCTGGCATCATCAACAAGTTGCGTATCTGCTCGGCCGGATGAAGGCGATCCGGGAGCCGGATGGCGGCACGCTCCTGGACAACAGCATGATCGTCTACGGCGCGAGCCTCGGCGACGGTAACGAGCACGACGAGCACGACTTGCCCGTGCTGTTGGCGGGCCGCGGCGCCGGATCGATCTGGAGCGGCCGATTCATCGAGTATTCCGAGCCCACCAATCTCGCCAACTTGCATTTGTCTCTTCTGCAGCGCATGGGCCTCGAAATCAATGCGTTCGGAACGAGCAACGGGGTACTGCCCGAGCTCGACGCCTGACCATTGCAACGACATCGTCGGGGATATCCCCGTTAACGCCTACCGAAGTATTCCCTCGAGGGAGGGCTCTACGCTCTTTTTTGTTGCCCCAACGTGTTCGCAAATAGACAACGACAATAACGCCGAAATGCGCTTTTCGGGGCCGGATTCGAACATGGTCGGGCTTCTCCCGGGCGATGCACGAATCCCCCGCAAGGGAACTTTACGCGGTTCCGCTCGTAACCGTCCATAGGACGTTCACTCGAACGGATCTGGAGGGGCCCGTTCATTTTTTTGATTTCTTCACGGAGGCACTTTCAATGAAGAGGAAACTATTCGCGTATTTCGTCTTGTCGACGTCACTCGCGCTCGTTGCGACCGCGGATGCCGGCGACGGTAAATTCGAATGGACGACGGAATCCGCGGACGCGAAAAAGCTCATCCATGAGCTTCAAAGCCGCATCGAGAACTTCCAGTTTGGAAGCGACACGGCGGAGCTAGCGCGCAACCTCGTCGCTGCGGACCCGGACTTCGCGATGGGGGTCTATTACCTGTCGGCCGTCGTGCCTGGCCCCGAAGGAAGTGAAGCTCTAGAGAAGGCCGTGAAGCTGGCGGAGACCGCTTCGGAAGGCGAGCGGAGGTTCATCAACGCGATGGTCCTGGCGCGCGCCAATGGCGGTGCCGGTTTCGCGGTCGCAGTCCCGAAGCTCGAAGCGCTCGGCTCGGACTACCCGAACGAGCGGCTCGTCCAGATGATCTTGGGTCAGATTCATCAAGCCGCCGGCAACGCCGACAAAGCCCGTAGCGCGTTCGAGAGGGCCCTCGAGATTGGGCCGTCGAGCAGCCGCGCACGCTCGTTCATCGCGAATGACAACCTGTTGCAAGGCAAGTACTCGCAAGCCCGCGCGAGCTTCGAAGCCATCGAGAAGGTGCTTCCAAAGGGCAGCGCGCCCGCACCCATCCGCTACGGTGTCGCCTTCAGCTATTTATACGAGGGCAAGGACAAGGCGGCGCTCGGAGCGCTCGACACATTTCTGAACGAGTACCGGGACAGCGGTCAGACGCAGACCTTCCCCGAGGTCTTCATCTGGAACTCCATCGCGCGTATCCACCTGGAGAACGGCCGAGCGGAAGAGGCCATGACGGCCTATGTCAAAGGCTATCAGAGCGTGCCCGAAAGTGGCATTCCCGAAGACCAGAAGCAAGTCTGGTACGGACGGCTCAAGCACGGACGCGCCCGCATTTTCGCCAAGCTCGGGCGCTTCGACGAAGCCTGCGAAGAGGCGAAAGCCATTCACAAAATGATCGAAGATGGCGGCGAGACCGCCGAGCAATATTTGCCGGCCTATCACTATCTCGTCGGCTACTTGGAGCTTGAGGCAGGCAACGCCCAAAAGGCCGTGAAGCACTTGAAGCAATCCACCCCGAATGATCCGTTTCACAAGCTTCTGCTCGCGCGGGCGCTCGATCGTGTCGGCGAACGCGAGAGCGCGCTGAAGGCGTATCAGGATATCGTCGACTCCAACATCAATGGGCTTGAACGAGCGCTGGCCTATCCCGAAGCCAAGCAGCAACTGAAAAAAGGCTGAGCTCGAAGCAAGTATGGGCCTCCCTGGAGACGGGGAGGCCTTTTCAATCCTGGGCGATCGCCTGCGGATGTTTCGGGATCATCTTCAGCGCGGCAATCTCGGAGAGGCCGAGGAGTCTTAGTGTACAACACCGTCGACGAGACGCACCGTCTTGATTACAACGGGAACCGAAGGCACGTTCCGCATACCGTTCCGCTTGGTGGTCTTGATATTCTCGATGACTTTCACGACTTCCATGCCTTCGATGACTTTACCGAAAACGGCATAGCCGAACTTCCGCGGTTCTATGCCTTTGTGATCGAAGTCGCGATTGTCCCCTGTGTTGATAAAGAACTGCGCTGTCGCCGTGTCGACGCCAGCTCCCCGAGCCATCGCGATCGTCCCCTTCCTGTTCTTGACGCGATTCCGGGCCTCGTTCCTGATGGGCTCCCTCGTTTTCTTCTGCTGCAATCCGGGTGTAAGAGAGCCGCCCTGGATCATCGTGCCCTTCTTCACACGATGGAAGATCGTTCCTTGGTAGAAGTCGGCCTCCACGTATTCGAGAAAGTTCGCGACGGTAAGGGGCGACGAAGAAGGAAGAAGCTCAACCCGTATGTCGCCAAAGTTGGTCTCGATGACGACGACAGGGTTATCGTCGGCGGCAATGATCGCCGCGGTGAGCGTCAGAGCGATGAGCCAGAAAGATGTCTTCCGAAGCGACAATGGATCCTCCGGTGAATCAAATCTTTTCCCGAAACGGGGCACGGCTTCAAGTCTCGTCGCTTGGGCTGCTCCATTCGCCGGCAGGCATGGTGTCGTCACTTGTTGGGCTTGCAGGACTCGTCGGGGCGTCCAGCACTTCGGAGAGCTGAGCTAGCAGCCCGGTGAAAAAGTCCAGATTCTGCTCACGGAGAAAGTTTGGTGGGCAAGTTCAAGGAAGATGTGATTCGGCGGAACGGCCAAGTTGAGACGCCCGATGGATTGCAGCGGGGCAAAACGTGCGCCTATGGTCGAGACGAAGCGCAATAAAGCAGCGATCAGACTGGCGTTGAGCTCCGCGTATTCCTTCGGCGTGGCCTTGCCGATGAGATTGCGCATCAGAATCCCGAGATTGAATCCGGCCACGTGCGTGAGGAGGCGCTTGAGTATATTTTCGTGTCTTCGCAAATGCGTTCGTCGCATGCCTCCCGCTTCGAGGTAGTGCGCGAAAGGTCGTTCGAGTAACTCGCCGCGACGGCGTATTAATCGCTTACCTCGAGTCCCGCGAATGCGACGTCGGTTCGCGTAGGTGGCGGCTTGCTCGGCCTGTTTGTCCTTCCATTTGCGGCCACCTCGCTCTGGCTCCGAAATGTAGCTCCGGTATTCTTGTTCGACCAGCTCAACCAGGATGTCGTTGCCGTGATAGCCCTTGTCCCCGACCACTTCGCGACCCGCGTCTTCATGTATTCGTTCACAACATTCCGCGTTGTTCGCGAGCTCTTGCAGATTTGACTGCGCTTTTTCCAGCGTATCCGGTAGGCTCTTTGTGTCACCCTTCGCGCCTCCGTGAAGCGTCACGGCAATTACCGCACCTTCCCCGCTCATGTCCACAGCATGCTCGGCTTTGTGCGCCATATCCGTGCCCCCGCTCTTCATTTTCATGATCTCCGCATCCGGCTCGTTCGGATTCACCCACTCCTTGTTCGACCCTTTCTTTGGCCGCTTCTTGTCCAACTTTGCAATGTCCGCTCGGCTCGGCTCTTCGATACCACTCTTGCGCGCAAGCTCCTTCAAATACGATTCGTAGCTTTCCCCCGTGTCTCGACGAACGATTGACCGAAGCGCCGCATTCGCTTCCAGCGTCGTCGCGTCCACACCCAGTGTCTTGCCATCTATCATCCCTCTCGATGCTAGAACTTCTAGCACCCATCCAAATACAGATTCGTGAACTTCCAGCGGAAGTCGATTCCGTATCCGAGACAGCGACGAATGGTCCGGCGTTCGCTCTTCCATTCCAAGGCCAAGAAACTGGCGCAAAGACAGTGAGTCCGAACACCGCCAGCAGATCCCGCGCTCTGAATCGATGCGCTCAAAGTAGCCGATCAACAGCATTCGAAAATACACACCCGGCGGTATGCTCGGCCGACCTTGCTTCTTCGCGTAATACGGCGAGCATTTCGACTCCACAAACGAGTCAAACTCTTCCTCTCGAAGTACCCGCTCGAGTTCCTCATAAAAAGGATGACCAGGACTCGACGCAACCGCATCGTGTGGAATCCATAAAGTCTCTTGGCAACTTTTCTTTTTCTTCTTCATCGACATGCGATGCAATTTTACATCGTCATCGAATGAGTCTTCAGAGAAATATCGCGACCGGATACGACTTTTTCAACGGGCTGCTAGTCGCTCGCTGAGCAGAAGTTTCGCGTTCTCCGCGGCGTTGACCCCGCCGAGGGTGAGCTCCAAATCCACACCCTCCATCACCCGACGATCTTCTTCGAGCTCGGACGAAAGTGAGCGATCTTCTCGTCGGTTCGTTTGGTCGGAATCCCACGCATCCCTGACTGCGGCGCAGACTTCGGCAATGGCGTCGAGAAGCACGGACTCCGACAATGTCAGTTCCTTACGATCCTCAAGCGTCCAGCCTGCCAGTTCGCTAAGACGTTCTTCGTCCATTTGACCTCGAAACACGTTTGGGGAAGGGGTCGTAGTGTATCTCGAACGGACGAAATAGAGCAGAGAAAAAGAATATTCGTTGTGATGGCCGCTAAGATTGCATTATGTAAAGGTGGCCGTCACCGGGTCGTCGCGGCTTGCAGACGATTTAGAGCAGTGCTGGCTGCGTCAGGGATGTCCTCGCCCCACGGATTGGCTGCGGCCTCCTGCAGGAGCGGCACGAACGCTTCGGCCGAAGCCTTCTCTTGACCCATGGCGCGAAGCGCGGCGACGTTCACCCAAATCTCGAGATGGGGAAAGATTTTCTTCTCGGTCGCCTCGAAGGCTTTTCGCTGGATCTCCTCGCGCGTCGCGTCGGCGCTGAAACGGCCGAAGATCACGTCGTCGAGCCGGACTTCCGCCTCGCGCTCGTAGATCAAGCGGCGATTGCGCAGGTTCTTCACCGATAAACGCACGTTCACCCAACCGGGATCGTAGTCCCCCCTGGACTTGCCGGTGACCTCACGTTCCATCTCGAGCTTGAAATCGATGAGCGGCCCGGCCGTCGTCTTTTCAATCTCGTCGAAGTAGGCCTGCCAGAACTCGGAAGCGTTCACGCATTGAGCGACGGTCGGCTGATATTCAGGCGGCGACGTGATGGTGCAGCGTGGGTCGACTTCGGAGCTGATGCATCCGACGCCCACGGCGAAAAGAGTCGCGGCCAGAAACGGCCGACAGCGAAAGATAGACACAAGCCACCTCGCGGAATTGAGTTGTGATGCGATGTTTCCAGCGTAGCATCCGCTCGACGGCGATTCAACACTTTGCACTTGATCGGAGCGAGAAACCTAGCTATAACTTCTACATAGGTAGAGGCGCTACCATGAGGCCATTGGGTCAAGCGCAGATCAGAGTTCTCGAAGCCGTCGTCGGCGGCACGGGCTACGGTTTCGACATCATGGACACGACCGGCCTTCCGAGCGGAAGTGTTTACCCGGCGCTGTCGAAGCTCGAAAAAAACGGGCTTTTGCGCTCGCGCTGGGAGAACACGTCGCTAGCCCGTCGGGAGAAACGCCCGCCACGACGCTATTACGAAATCACACCCTCCGGGCGGGACGCTCTCTCAAGCGCGCTCTCACAGGCGCGCGACCTCGCGCGCTCGCTCGCAAAAGCCGTGAAGGAAGCGGGCTAGGATGGCCGGACCTCTCGCGCAGCTGAGCCGTCGAATCGTGGCGCTCGCCGCCTTTCTCGTGCCAGCCGCGGACCGCGAGCGCTGGAAACAGGAGTGGGAAGCAGAGCTCGCCCACCGCTTGCGGCGCGAGCGGACGACCCTCGCCGCATGGACCGCTCTTGCGCCAAAGCCTCGGCGCCATCCCGCACGCCCTTTTTATTTTGAAAGAAGAATGGACCCTGGAGATGGATCTCGCAAGATCTGCTTTACGCGATGCGTAGCCTCGTCAATCGGCCTCTATTCGTCACCGCGGCAGCTCTAACGCTCGCCGTCGGGATCGGCGCGAATGCGGCGCTCTTCAGCGTCATCGACGCCGTTGTTCTGCGGCCGCTTCCCTATCCCGAGCCCGAACGCCTCCTCTCGGTTTTCGAAAGCCAGGAAGACAAAGGCGGCACCCGCGATTCTCCGGCCCCGGGGAACGTGCTCGATTGGAACCGATATTCGATGACGCTCGAAGGTGTCGCGGCGTGGTGGATTCACTCGACAACGCTCCTCGGTGACGGGTTCGACGACACCGAGGAAGTGCCGAGCGCACAAGTGACGGTGCACTTTTTCCCCGCGCTCGCGGTCGAACCGCTTCTCGGACGCACGTTCACGCCTGAAGAAGTAACAGGCCAGGCCAAAGTGTCGGTCTTGACCTACGAGCTTTGGCAGCGCCGTTTCGGAGCCGATCCGGATATCCTCGGGAAGGATGTGCGCTTCAAGAACGCGTCGTGGCAGATCATCGGCGTCATGCCGCAGAGCTTTCGCACGCCGGGAACGCTTCGTGGCGAGGTACAGCTCTTCAAGCCATGGGACCTCGAGAGCGATTACGCGGCGAAGCCGAACCAGGCGCGCGACTGGAGATTCCTGCGCGCCGCCGCGCGCATCGCTCCCGGGGTCACACTCGCCGAAGCACGAGCCGAAATGGACACGATCGCGGCGTCGATCGCTGAGGATCATCCGAAAACCAACCACGGCTGGGGTGTAGAGCTCGTCCCGCTTCGCGATGCGCTCATCGGAAACGCCAAGCTCGCGCTCACGATACTACTAGGCGCGGTCGGCTTGGTCCTCCTTCTCGCCTGCGCCAACGTCACGAGCTTGCTGCTCATGCGCGCTTCGGGACGTAGTCGGGAAATGGCAGTGCGCACCGCACTGGGCGCGTCGAGGATGCGTCTCGTCCGCCAGCTCTTTCTCGAAAGCTTCCTCCTCGCCGGCGTGGGCGGCGCGCTCGGCCTCGCGCTAGCGCGTATCGGCGTCTACGCGGCGCCGCGTTTTGCGCCCGCGGGTATCCCGCGGATCGAAGAGACCGTTCTCGACACCCGCGTCATTGTCTTCGCCGTGCTCGCTTCGGGCGCGGCCGGCATTCTCGCCGGCCTCGCGCCCGCGTTTCAAGGCACGACCACGAAGCTCGCAGAAACGCTGAAGAGCGCCGGCGGAGCGGTGTCAGCGGATCGGCGGCGCCATAGACTCCGCGCGCTGATCGTTGGTGCGGAGATCGCGGCCGCGGTGATTCTGCTCGCGGGCTCCGGTCTTTTTCTACGAAGCTTCGCCCGCGTGCTCGCTGTCGATCCGGGCTTCGATCCCGACAATCTTCTCGTCGTTCGGATGCGCCTCGACGGCGAAGCCTATGGCGGCGGCGCCCATCCTTATTACACACGTTTTCTGGAGGAGATCCGTGCCCTTCCCGGTGTGGTCGCCGCGGGCGGCACGACAGGGCTACCGATGGACGAGCTCGATACAGATTTCGAACGGCCTTTCTGGCGCACAGGCGAGCCTCGTCCCGAAGGTGGCGGCGGCGGTGTCCAAATCCGCATGCCGACCATGGGTTATTTCGACGCGATGCGCATTCCGCTGCTCGAAGGCCGCGAAGTCGACATTCGTGACGACCGCAGCCGACCACGGGTGCTCATCGTCAACGAGACGATGGCGCGGCGCACGTGGCCGGGCGAGAGCCCGGTCGCAAAGCGGCTTCACATCGACTATCAAGGCTACGAAGCGATTTACGACGTCGTCGGCGTCGTGGGCGATACACGTTTCTGCGGACACGAGAACGTGCCCAAGCACTTTCTCGTTGGCGTTCATTCGCGAGAGAAGCTCGGTCGCGGCGTCGCGGAGCACGGGTTCGGCCGCGGCGTCACGGACGCTTCGAAGCGCCCGGCGGGCGCCGTCGTACTCACCGCGCCGGGCCAGAATTTGGCCATATAAGAAGAGCAAAGGCGGACTGCGCGGAGTGATGTCGAGGGCACTCTCGACGAGGTTGGTCGCGTCCTGCAGGCGTGTGCCGCGGACGAGGTAGACGAAAGCAAGAAGGCGGGCCGTCTCGCTTCGCGTCGGCTCGAGTTGCCAGCTGCGAGTGAGAGCGCGCTCGGCTTCGTCGGCGAGCGCGTCCGGGATCGACACAACCCCATGACCCGAGTGGTCCCGCAAAAGGGCTCGCGCGTATTGGTATAGACCCATCGGGCTCGCGTCTTCCGCGTCGACGGCACGTTTCAGAAACGGGAGCGCAGAACCGGGGCGCCCTTTCATCAACTGTGCCACACCGAGTGTTTCCCAAGCACGAGCGAGGGCCGGGTCCAGGCGGATCGCTTCTTCGAGACACATGAGTGCTTCTTTGGACCGTCCAGTGAATAGGAAGAGCTCGCCCCAACGATGCTGGACCTCCGCCATTTTGAGCGTTCGGACCGATATGTCTTTCTTCCAATCGGTCTCGGCAACGGTGTAGCGAAGCGTCGTGAACTTGCCGGCCTCGATATAGGCCCGAAGCGCGTCCTCGAGCGTCTCCGCGTTCACGCCGAAGGCGGCGTGGAACGCCTCGAGCACTTCTTCGCCTCGGGAGAGCGCGCTGAGGTAGTGCGCGAGATGACGATGTCCTTCTTATCCCCGATCGGCGATCAAGTAATGGACGAGCGCCCAAGACTGCGCGTAGAAGACCGCATTCTCACTCGGGCTCGACGATAGTGGCCGCTGCGCGCCCGCGGTGAGAAGCTCCTCGAGAGGCAACATAGCGTTCTCGAAGAGGACCCGTCGATGCCGCAAAACCCCGCCGCCGACAACGATGCTGTCGCCTCTGAGACGCATACCCGCATAGAACTCCGCCATCCCCTCTTGAAACCAAAGCGGATGGGTGCGCGTCGTGAGACTGAGTATCAAGTGCACGTATTCGTGAAAGACGACCCGTTCGTAGGCACCCGGGCCCGCGCTCAAATCGATCGCGATGATGTTCTTGTAGGGGCCGCGGCGAAAATAACCGGCCGCTTCAGTCACACCGACGCGCGTGCGGGGTAAGAACGAAGAAAAGCTCTCGAAGTCACGAAACGCATAAATCTGCGTGGCCACTTCGCCAACGAGCTTTTGATTCGGCAAGACGCGCCCCAGCGCGCGACGGAACTGCTCCATGCGGGCAAGGACCGCTCGCGCGCTCTTCTCGTTCGCATTGGAGACTAGATCGAAGTGCGGTGAGTGCGCTTCGCGCCACGTCTCGCGCGCTTGGGCGGACAATGCGCACAAAACGACGAAGAGTGCGGCAAGATGCCGCGCGAGATGTCGCATAGGGCTGGTTCTATTAGGGGTTCTTTAACAAACATAGCAAACCCAGAGGCGCTCGGTCATCTGCTAAGATCTCGAGCGATGCAGTATCGAACACTAGGCCGCACCGGCCTCAAGGTGTCGCGGCTTGGCCTCGGATGCGGGAACTTCGGCGGCATCGGTTCAGACTCACGCTTTTTCGGCATGGGGGAAAGCGAGCAGGATGCGTTCCGGCTCATGGACCGCGCGCTCGAGCTCGGCATCAATTTCTTCGACACTGCCGACGCCTATGGCGGCGGCGCGAGCGAGACGTTCATCGGACGCTGGACGAAAACAAAGGACGCGAGCGTTCGCGATCAGCTTCTTTTGAGCTCGAAAGTGTTCAACCCCGTCGGGGATGGGCCGAACGACCGCGGCTTGTCGCGCCGCCATATCAAGCGCCAGGTCGACGCAAGCTTGACGCGACTCGACGCCGAGCGGCTCGATCTCTATCTCGTGCACGAGCCCGACCCCGAGACACCGCTCGAGGAGACGCTCGACGCGCTCGGAGATCTCGTGCACCAGGGCAAAGTGCACTGTATCGGCGCGAGCAACTTCGAAGCCTGGAGGCTCACCCGTGCGCTCTGGCTGAGCGACAAGCACGGGCTCCCCCGCTTCGAGTGGATCCAGAACGACTACAGCTTGCTCTCGCGTCAACAAGAGCTCGAAATGCTTCCGCTATGCGCGGACCAAGAGCTCGGCTTCACACCGTTCAGCCCGCTCGCGGGCGGATGGCTCACGGGAAAATACCGCAATCCTGGAGACTATCCCAAAGGCTCGCGGATGACACTTCTCCCGGAGCCTTACGATCATCTCGTGAACGAGAAAATCTTTTCGGCTCTGCGGCGCTTTCGCAAGGCCGCGGAAGATCGCGGCGTGTCGATGGGCTCGCTCGCCATGGCTTGGGTGCTCGCCAACCCGCTCACGACCGCAATCATCACCGGCCCACGCCGGCCCGAACATCTCGATATGGCAGAAGCAGCTCTCGACGTCGAGCTCTCGGAAGACGACCGCGCCGCGCTCACCGCAACCTTCACACCGTAAACCGTCTTCACGACCCGTCGAGACGCCGCCCAATCTCCACGATCCGCTCCACCGTCTTTCGAAGATCGTCGTCGGTCGTGCGCGGGTTGATGGTGCACATGCGGAGCACTACCTTGCCGCGTATCGCCGTCGAGCTCGCGAGGCAGAAGCTATCGACGATGACCGCTTTCGAGAGCGCGAGGTTGAACGCATTCAAGTCATCGCTCGATTTGGCGAGGTAGCGAAAGCTGACAACTCCGAGCTCGGCCGCCGAGACCACTTCGAGCTCTTCGTGGCCTCGCGCGTAAGTCTCCGCGTTTTCCGCTGCGCGAATCCCACGCTCGACGGCGGCCCGGATATGGTCGAGTCCGAAGAGCTGGATCGTCATCCAAAGCTTGAGCGCGCGAAACTGCCGCGTCAGCTGAAAGCCGAGGTCGCAAAAATTGACCTCTTCCTCCCCCGCTTTCACGTCCTGGAGATATTCGGGATGAGCTTCGAGGTGCTTCGTCAGAAGCTCACCGTCACGTAGGAGCACACAGCCGATCTCGTAGGGCTGGAAGAGCCACTTGTGTGGATCGAGCGAGAGCGAGTCGACGCTGCCGAGGCCTTCGAGCCGATTGCGGTAGGTCGGCGACAGCACGGCCACGGCTCCATAGGCGCCGTCGGCATGCAACCAGAGGTCTTCGCTACGACAGAGCTCGGAAAGCTCAGGCAAAGGATCCACTGCGCCGGTATTCGTCGTTCCCGCATTGGCGACGACGCAAAACGGTCTCTTGCCGTCGGCGCGGTCCGAGGCGATGGCCCTTTTGAGCGCATTGAGAGACAGGCGGTAGCGGCTGTCGCTCTCGATGCGACGGACTTGCCCCGACGTGAAGCCGAGGATGCGAAAGGCACGCTCCATCGACGAATGCGTCTGGTCCGAATAATAGGCAACACCTCCCGCGGGCCCATCGGGAAGCTTCTCCTGACGCGCGATCATGAGCGACGTCAAGTTGGCGGCCGACCCTCCGCTCACGAACAAACCTCGCGTCGAGCTCGGAAGGCCGCAAAGATCCTTGAGCCAGTCGATGGTGACGATCTCGATCTGCGCCGGCCCCGACGCTTCGAGCCACGTGCCCGCAAAAACGTTGAAGCCCGCGGTGAGAAAATCAGCGAGCGCGCCGACATAGTTGCCGGGGCCCGGGACGAAGCCAAAGTTTCTGGGGTGGTCACCATGGATCATGTTCTCGAGGACAACGTCGCGGACCATCTCGAGAACCTCCTCCGGAGCTCGCGGTCTCGCGGGCGGAGGCTCCCGGAGCGCTCCTTCGAGCTCCGATCTCGAGCCCGTCAAGCTGACCGGACGATCTGCGAGGGTCGCGAGATTCTCCGCCACGATGTCAACGACGCGATAGCCGATCTCTCGCATCGACTCCGCCGAAAGCGCTAGCCTGTCGTCTACGTCCCAATTCATTTTTCGCCTCGTCTCGTCCAAAGGACCGTGGCAGAAATTATTTCCCATTCTTGGATGGACGCAACGTGTAGTTCCACTTCGGCAGGGAAGAGGATTTTTTGATGTTGAGTAGCGCCATCGCAGGGTCCGAGATTTTGATGCCCTTAGGATACTGCTTCTTGACGAGACGGGCGTTAACCTTGAGCCCAGTTTTGGTCTTGGTGGTCCGTATGAAGTTCAGGATGGTTTCGTAGCTATCGAGCGGCCGGCCCGCCCAATTCTTGCTAATCTCGCTGAACAGGCGGTGCTCGATTGGGTTCCACTTGGACGCACCTGGTGGATAGTGTGCGACCGTGACGTCCAAACCGTGCTCGTTGCACAGCTTGTGCTGGATGCCGTGTTTCCATGCACGGCGGGTTGCGCCGTTGCTTCCGCCAGTGTCAGCTACGACAAGTAAATGTTTGCGGCCGGGAAAACGCTTCTGACCTTCAGAGCGCCACCACTTCTCGATGCATTCGACTGCGAATTGCGACGTGTCGTAAGACGTTCCGACATACACGGTGCCTCGATTACTCTGGAGATCATAGATGCCGTATGGGATTGCGACCCCATCTGCCATGGAGCGAAAGTCGTGGTCGTTGACGGCATCGCTCTTTTGAGCCCAGACGCGTCCTGGGTTCTTGAAGCGTCCGACCAACTCTTTCTTCTTGGTGTCGACACTCAATATGGGGTTGCCACGTCGGCTAAAGCGCTCCCGTAGCTGTGTGATGTTGGCGAACTGAGCGTCGCGAGTTGGAGGAGAGCCATTCGAGACCTTCTTTTTGTTGGTCCGGAGTGAGAAGTTCATCTGTTTAAGCAGCTTCGCGACGGTTTTGCGACTGACGCGAATGCCCAAGGCCGAGAGTTCGGCAGCTATTTTTTTCGTGGTCTTGCGAGTCCATCTCAGACCGCTGACGGGATCGCCAGCGACCTCGTACTTCATAAGTTCTTCGATCGCCGCGATGACTTCTGGCGTTTTTTTTCGACAGCTTTGCGGCCGGCACCCGCTTTTCGGACCCGCTCCACATTCACATCATGCTCAAGTAGCTCGCGACGGCCCCGAGCCACAGTGCTAACGTCGAGCCCGAGGATCTCCGCCATCTGGCGGTCACCGCCATAACCTAACTTGAGAGATTCAAGCCCCGCATACACACGCCTTTCTCTCTCATCGAGCAGGCTAAAGAAAAGGATGATGGCTGCTTTGAGCTCATCGGGTAGGACGTCTTGAGCAGCAATACTCTTGGACACAGAGGGTTGCGCTTCCCAAACACGTCGGCTGGCTATTTGCTGTTCACGAATGCTCCTCTTCGGAGAGAAGTAGACATTGCGATTTCTAATCCGAGTGCGGCGAAGTCTTTTCTCCCAGGCCAATTTCGGCAGCACATCTTTGGTCCCAACCCTAACAATGGCATCAAGCTCCTCCACCGCGTAGCCAGCCTCGGAGGCGTTCACCAGTCCTTCGGCCGTGGCGACGAGTGTCCCTCGACTTGAAAAGCCGACGGACCGAATCCACCACAAGCCGTTCTCATCAAACTCCGCGAGCTCTCGGAGCGTGTAGAAACGTCCACGGTGCGAATAGCTGGTGCAGTAGTCGAGCTCTCTCAGTTTCCGGAACACCGTCAGGTCAGCGACAGTCCCCACTGTCTTCTTGAGCATGTCCATGGTGGCGATGAGACGTTTGGCAAACAACCCCCGCAGGCGGTCAATGTCAGCGTTACGAATCATAATTCGTAACTCTAACACACAATGGCCTACGTCTCCATGGGCAAGCTCTCAAAGAGCTGCAAATAGCTCCATTTGACGCGGTCCCGCCAGGCGATCCGCTTCCCGCCGGCTCGGATCGTTATCCCTGCAGCAGATGAATTACGACAAAGACTTGGTAGTTATTCTTGCCCCGACCCTTAGGCAACAGCCGCCGTGCCGACTGAGCTATGATCACGGCTCTGTGAGCCCAATTGCTGCAACTCTGGCCACGCTGGTCATCTTCCTTGCTCCGGGTCTACTCCTCGTGTCGGCTCTCGGCGGCAAGCGAGACGTTTCTCTGACCCTCGGAGAGCAGCTCTACCTCTCGGTGGCGGGAAGCCTCGTCATCTCCGGCTGGGTGGGGCTGGGGCTCGCCGGGCTCGGCCGTTTCACGCCCGAAAATGTTGCCGCTCTCGTCGCCGGGCTCGTGGCGCTCCTGGCGTTCGTCGCAAGAAATCGGCTCTCCCTTCGTCCGGGGACGTTTGACGGACGGGAGCTTGCCATCGCCGGCGGATTGCTCGCCTTTGCCGTCGTGATCTATTTCCCGCCCTTCGAGCACATCCTCGGCGGGCGCGATCCGGGCATCTACGTCAATACTGGATTCCACTTGGCGCGCGAGGGGAATCTCACGTTCACGGATCCGTTGATCGCAAGCGTTCCGCAAGAGGACTGGCCCTTGTTTTTTCGGGTCGACAAAGAGATTCCGGACTGGAGCCATTTGCGCTTTCAGGGCTATGTGCTCGAGTCGCCGGCCACGGCGCGCGTGACGCCGCACGGCCTTCACCTCTACTCGACTTGGATCGGCACCGCCGCCGCACTCTTTCAAATGAAGTCGGGTCTCTACGCAACGCCTTTTTTCTCCATGATGGGCGCTCTCGGCTTTTTCTTCGCGATGAAGCGTTTGTTCGGGCTCGAAGTCGCCGCCTGGGCAGGTGCTTTTCTCACGGTCTTTCAGATCCAGATCTGGTTCGCCCGTTTTCCAAACTCAGAAGTCGTCGTGCAGTTCCTCTACGCCACGGCGCTTCTGCTGTTCTATTTCATGGAAGAGAAGCGATCGGCGATCGCGGGTGCGTTTGCGGGCGTAGCTCTCGGCTCGACCCTCCTCGCGCGCGTGGAGAACGTTCTCTTTCTCGTGCCCCTCGCACTCTATTTCGGATGGAAGCGGCTGCGCCGCGAGCTGGGAGCTCCCGAGCTCGCCTTTCTCGGCGGCTTCGGCCTCGTGGCCCTTCATGCGATCCTTCACGATCGATTCATCGCTTGGCCCTACGTGTCGAGCGTTCTCGGCCGCCACTATTGGCGCTTTCTCGGAGAGAACCTCTTTCTCACAGCCATCATAGCGGCAGGCGCCGCTGTCGCCGTCGACCGCCTCGCCACAGCGCTTCCTGCTTCGTTTTACGATCGCGTGCGATCGGAAAAGCTCCGCATCGTCGCGGCGATAGCTCTCGCGGGCTTGGCGCTTTTCACTTACTTCGTGCGCCCGTTCTGGCACGGTCCCCGCACGGCGCCCCACGACGCCGAAGCGTTTCTGCGCATGAGCTGGTATCTCTATCCTATTGGCATCGGCTTCGCGGTGGCGGGGGCCATGTGGCTCATCGTCCGTGCGCGGAAGAGCCAAGTATTCTTCCTCCTCGTCGGGCTCACGTTCTCGCTTTTCTTCTTCTACAAAGTCCGCGTGTGGCACGACCACTATTTCGCGATGCGTCGGTTCATCCCCGTCATCCTGCCGACCTTCATCGCTTGCATGAGCCTCTTTCTCGCGAGCCTCCACGCGGGACCGCGCCGCTTTGTGAGCGCGGGCTCGCGCGTCATTGCCGCGCTCCTCCTCGTGCTCTACGTCTCCGAAGGCCGGCGCTTGTGGGCAGTGTCTGGACACGAGGAGTTCCGCGGCAGCCTCGACTTCGTGGAAGACCTCGCGCGCCACATCGGGGATAACGACGTCGTGATCTTCCCGCGTCGAGAAGGCCTCCACCTGCTCGAGCTCCCCTTGGCCGAGCTCGAGGGCAAAAAAGTCCTCGAGTTCTACTCCTCGAAACCTCCCCGCGATCAGCTGGAAGATTTGCTCATGCAATGGCGCGGGGTCTACGGCGACGTTTACTTCGTTACCAACTACAAAATCTCGCTATCCGGGCTCTTTACTCGACACGTCAAGGATTTCGCGTTCAAGACCGAGAAGTTCCGATACGCCTATACGAGCCCGCCGGCGGGTGCGGAGCCGTTCCATCTCAGCTTCACCTTGTCGAAAGCGGTAGACCTCGACGATTTGGCCGAGCGCGTCCCCGCGCTTCCCTTCCTGGATGTGGGTGGCAGTGATGATCTACAAGTGTCCTGGTTTCACGAGAAGGAGCTCGATGAAGAAGGGACGAGCTATCGATGGAGTCAAAGGATATCGTCCATCTTTCTCCCTGCCATCGGCGGCGACTCGAAACACATCGCGATACGCCTAGCCGGGCCAAAGGAAGAAGACGCGCCCAATCACTCCGTCGAAGTGCGCCTAGGCGAAGAGCTTCTGGGAACGATCACGCCGAGCCGACGCTTCGAGACGCACCTCTTTCCCGTTCCGGAGGCCCTCGCCATGCGCGAGAACGTCACCTATTCGATCCTCTCGCTTCGAACCGAAACGTGGCGGCCTTCGAACTGGCTCTCGGGCTCGACGGATATACGCGATCTCGGTATTCGCGTCGACTCGATTGAAGTACGGTAAGCAACCAAAGGAGGACGCTATGCGGTTGTTAGCGCTACTGCTCACTTTTGCCGGCGCGGCGGAAGCGGCGCGAATCAACAAAGCCATCGAGCTTCTCGCCCAAGGACAGCCCGTCTATTACACGACGAGCCGCGGCGGCTATGAAGAAGGCAAAGCGCTCGCGCACACTTGGGCGGATTACATCAACTACGAGCTCGAGCACGGCGCCTTCGACGTCACCAAGCTTCGGGAGTTCATGCAAGGTCTCGTCGATGGCGGGCCGACTCCGAGCGGGCATCGCACGCCCGCCGTCATCGCTACCATCCCCGTGCTCGGTCTCGATGAAGCAACGATGCGCGCCAACGGATGGGTGGTGCAACAAGTGCTCGCGGCCGGTGTGCACGGCGTCATCCTATGCCACGCCCGTACGGCCGGTGCCGTGGGGGCGTTCGTGCAAGCGGCGCGCTACCCGTTTCACGAGCAGGAGGTGGGTGACGGCTTGGAAGAAGGCCTACGCGGCAGCGGGAGTCAGCATTTAGCGGCGCGGATCTGGGGGATTTCGCCAGGCGACTATCTGCGGGTCGCCGATACGTGGCCGCTGAACCCAGAAGGCGAGATCTTGCTCGGCTTGAAGATCGAGGACCGCCACGCACTCGAGAACACCGAAGCCACGACCAAAGTGCCGGGCATCGGATTCGCGGAGTGGGGTCCGGGCGATATGAGCTTCTCGTACGGTTTTCTCTCGAGGCCGCGGCCCGACCCCCAAGTTCTCGTCGACGCGCGCGCGCGGGTCCTGGCGGCAACCAAAGCTGCGAAGATTTTCTTTCTGAACTCTGTCACAACGGAGAACGTCGAAGCCCAGATCGACGACGGGATGATGATCGGCGCCGCCAATGAAGCAGCGGCTGCGAAGGAACGCGTTTATTCACGCCGTTAGGCTGGCGGGCGTCGGTTCCATTCTTATACTTCGGGTAATATACTTCCATTTTAGGGCGCAAAATGGAAGTATACAACCGATTTTTCCGAGTCCCGCAAGGAAGCTTCTTTCTCTTCGGACCTTGAGGAACCGGGAAATCAACGCTGGTCAAGCAGCGGTTCCCAAAAGCCATCTACCTGGATCTCCTCCAGCCGGAAATTTTTCGTCGTTTCTCCGCACACCCCTGAAGATCTGCGCGAGCGCCTTCACGCGCTTTCGAGCCCGACTACAGTCGTTCTCGACGAGATTCAACGAGTTCCGGCGTTACTCCCTCTCGTCCACAGCCTCATAGAGGAAAAGAAAGGGTGGCGCTTCGTGCTCACCGGTTCCAGCTCGCGCAAGCTGAAACGACGCGGGGTTGATTTATTGGCGGGACGGGCCGTTCTCGCCTGGCTCCACCCTTTCCTCGCGTCGGAGCTTGAGCCACATTTCCGTCTCGAGGATTCTCTCGAAAAGGGACTCTTGCCCATCGTGCTCGCTGCCGAGGAGCCCGAGCGCGTGCTCGAGACTTATGCGGCACTCTACCTGAAAGAGGAAGTCCAGATGGAGGGACTGGTGCGCAACATCGGAAGTTTCTCGCGCTTCCTGAATGCCATCAGTTTCTCGCATGCCTCCCTTCTGAATGTCAGCAACGTCGCGCGTGAGTGTGAGGTCGAACGCAAGGTCGTGGACGGCTACGTGGCCGTGCTGGAGGACCTCCTGCTCGGGTACCGGCTGCCGGTCTTTACCAAAAGAGCAAGACGGGCTGTGGTGAAGCATCCGAAGTTCTATCTCTTCGACGCCGGAGTTTACCGCTCACTGCGCGCCGAAGGTCCACTGGATCGACCCGATGAAATACAGGGTAGCGCCTTGGAGGGTATGGTCGCTCAGCATCTGCGCGCGTGGATCGACTATTCACCAGACAACTTCACGCTTTATTTCTGGCGCACACGCGGCGGCGTGGAAGTAGATTTCGTCGTTTACGGACCTGGTGGCATTTTTGCCATCGAGGTGAAAAACGGCGCCCGCATTCATCCTCACGATCTCAGGGGCCTCAAGATCTTCCAGCAAGATTACCCCGAGAGCAAAGTCTGTCTCCTGTACCGTGGAGAGGAGCGGTTGATGAAAGGCGGCGTCTTGTGTTTGCCCTGCGAAGAGTTTCTAAAGGCTTTGCGTCCCGGGCTCGGGATCGACAAAATCATCGAAAAACGGTGATGGCCCTGACGACGGCGATAGCCCTGCGCAAACTTGGTATCTCCGCTGTAATCGCGGTAGGCTCCGGTGAACGCTGAGCGATAGGCGAGGCGATTTCGAGGAGAAATGACATGAGCGAGAGTCTCAAGACGGTACTGGGCAATATTCAGCAGCACTTCAAAAGCAATCCGGAGAGTGCCAGCGTCAAGTTCGAATCCAAGTCGTCTCTGATCGAGGGGCTTCACAGCAGGGCTTCCTTGCGGCACCACTCGATCGACGTCGATGAGCCTAAAGAGCTTGGCGGCACCGATCAGGGAGCCAACCCGGTGGAGCTGATTCTCGCCGCCCTTGGGACGTGTCAGGAAATCACCTACAAGGCCTACGCCACCGTTCTGGGAATTCCGATCGAGAGCGTGTCGGTGGAGTTAGAGGGCGACCTCGACCTCCAAGGCTTTCTTGCCCTGAACGACGACGTCCGTCCCGGGTTTCAGCAGATTCGGGGTAAGGTCCTCATCAAGTCGGAAGCCGACGACGCCACTCTCGAAAAACTCCGCGAAGCGGTCAATGCTCACTGCCCGGTGCTCGACATCATCTCGAATCCCGTTCCTATCGAGCTCGATCTCGTGAAGGACACGGCCGAGGTGGGAGCGAAAACAGCAGCAGGACCCTAACCCTCGACCAGGGTGCTGACGTGCGCGGTGGCGGCTTTGGCCAGGCCGTCGACGTTGTAGCCCCCTTCGAGTAGAGACACGAGGCGGCCGCCGCAATATTGGTCGGCGACATCCATCGCCGTGCGCGTCATGCGGCGGAAGGCGCCGTCGGTGACGTCGAAGCAGCCGAGTGGATCGTCTTTGCGGCTGTCGAAGCCCGCCGAAACAATGACGAAGTCGGGCTCGAACTTGGCGGCGGCCGGGAGCAGTTTTTTGTCCCACGCACGCAGCATGTCCACGTCTTTGGACCCGCATTCGAGATGGACGTTGATGTTCAGCCCGCTTCCCTCCCCTTTACCCTCGAGCCACGGATCGCCCGTCCCCGGATAAGCCTGCCAGTCGTGGCTCGAATAAAAGAGCACCGTGGGATCGTCATAGAACGCGTTCTGGGTGCCATTGCCGTGGTGATAGTCCCAATCTATGATCAGGATCTTCTCGTAGCCGAACACGGACTGCGCATATTTCGCGGCGATCGCGGCGTTGCTGTAGAAGCAAAACCCTTCTTCATCCCCGGTATTATTGGCGTGGTGCCCGGGGGGCCGGATCGCACAAAACGCATTGCGCACCTCTCCATGTGACACGGCGGAGACCGCAGCCAAGGCCCCGCCCACCGCGGCTTTTGCCACCCGACCCGTCGTTTCGATCGTTTGAATGCCGGCCACGTGCTCGGCGGTGTGATGGGCCTCGATATGTGGAAGCGGCTCGCCGAGCCTCGAGATCGGCGTGACCTCCTGGTCGAGGCCCTCGCGCTTCATTTCGAGAAGGATGCGCCGCAGCCGTTCCGGAGATTCAGGATGATCGGGATGAAGCTCATGGTCCAAATAGATCTCGTCATAGACGAATCCCGTGGACGGTCACGATTCTCGAGACAGAGCCAGAGGCGCGAGACTCAGCACTGTGACGAATTCGCGTCGAGTGGTCATGAGAACCTCCCGGCCAAGTCTATCGAAGTCGGCGGGCTTTCGCAGCATCTTAGGGTCCGGACTCCGCGGCGGGAACTTCCGAAACCAGAGTGCTCGGCAACTCCACCGTCACGACCGGACTCGTAGCTAGAAGAGTGTAGCCGTTGTTGGCGAAGAATCGGAACTCGTAGGCCCCCGTCTCTGGCATATCGAACGTGAGCACGGCCGACGTCACTCCTGTGGCCGGCATCGAGCGAGCTCCGCTGAGATAGTTCCAATCCACGTAGCTCGCCAGACCGCTTCCCACGGCCGCCAGGGCCACCCAGTCCCCACGTTGCCCAGGACCTTCGGCCACACTTAACTGAACCGAGCCGCCCGGTGCGACCGTCGTGGCACTTACCGTTAGTGTTGGCGGCTTGACCGTCACCACCGGACTCGTAGCGAGTAGGTTGTAGCTATTCATGAAGAATCGGAGTTCGTACTCTCCGGGCGTCAGCGGCATGATAAAGGTCAGCTCGACTGAGGTGGACCCCATTCTCTGGACCAAAATGGGGGGTAGCTAAGGTGGAGCCTGCCGAGTTGAACACGTCGTGGTCATAGTCGTCATGTTGTTTCCCGAAGGCTCCTAGAAGGGAGCGTTCGGGAAGACAGTTTATGTCAGATTGAAGATCTATTGTCCCACGTTCGATCCGGTGCCCCGACGGAGGGAGCGGACCCTTAAGAAAAGATGCGAAGCTTCCTTGTCCGCTCCCTTCGTCGGGGCACCGGATCGAAGCCGCCCTTTCGCTGGTCCACCTGAATAGTGCAAAAATCGGGGTACCTGGGGTATGGGCCAAGCCGCGAGAGGGTCTCCTGCGGCGATTCTCGCATTCGTTTTGTGGACTCGTGGCAAGGTTCATTCCTTTTCCCGGCTTTCTACCGCCGTGGCCTCTTTGGCCTTGTTCTGCTTCGATTGCCCCAGTGCGTAACTGCCGACGTTGAGCTCCAGGATGATGCTGTGATGTACTAATCGGTCGATGGCCAATCATCTTGCCGCCAATCATCTTCAAGCTACCTCGCCAAGCAGTCCATCGTAGAAGCTCGCGGGCGTTTGATAGCCTAACGCTTTGTGCGGGCGCTCGTCATTGAAGAAATCGAAGTAGCAAGCGATGCCCTCGCGAGCCATCTGCACGCTGTCGTAGGCGTACAGGTAGACCTCCTCGTACTTCAGCGAGCGCCAGAGCCGCTCCACGAAGATGTTGTCGATACAGCGACCTTTGCCATCCATGCTGATCTTGATCTCAAGAGCAAGCAATACACTGGTGAACTCCTCCGAGGTGAACTGAGAGCCCTGGTCCGTGTTGAATATCTCTGGGCAACCGTAGCGTGCCACAGCTTCGTTCAGAGCCTCCACGCAGAAGGTCGTCTCCAACGTGTTGGACAAGCGCCAGGCGAGCACCCGCCGCGAATACCAATCGATGACCGCCACCAGGTATACGAAGCCTCGCGCCATCGGGATGTATGTGATGTCGGCGGCCCACACCTGATTGAGAGTCAAGCCCATTCTTAGTTGAAACTCTCCACGGCTCATAAATTAGGCGGCCTTCTTCTTCGACACCGTTGATGTCTTCGTCTCGATCTTCAGTTCCCGCTTGAGAGCTTCGCGAAGCTTCGGAAGATGGCGGTAGCCGATCACCCTCCTCAAGCGGGGTTCGATGTCCACGAGGGCTGTCGCCAGCCACCGCTGGCGTTGGCTGGAGTTCTTCCAGTGGTCGACCTTCGCGCAGCGTTCCTCGACGAGAGCATTGACGGATTCAAGGCAGTTCGTCGTCTTGAACGAACGGCCCAGCGCCCCGTACACGCCGAGACGATGCAATGTGAGCGTCTCCTCGATTCCTTCCTCCAAGCTCGCAGCTGCGGATTGGTTCCGCTCCTCCAATTCATCGTGCAGTTGATCGAGGGCCGCGAGGGCCTCTTTATATTCCGGCCTGTTGTAGGCCGACTGCAACCGCTTGCGCAACGACGCCTGCTCGCCCTTGGACAGATAGCTCACGACGTTTTCACGTTTGTGCCACTGGCACCGTTGTATCAGGACCCGCTTTCGGAACGCCTTCTTTACGGCCGCTTTCAGACCCTTGCCGCCATCGATGATCACCAGTAGACCCTGGGAGCTGTCGAGTCCCCGCGCGAGCAGTGAACGCAGGAACGGCGTCAACACCTTCTCGTTCTCCGTGTCCGTCTCCACGAAGCCCAAAAAGCGTTTTTTCCCGGAAAGTGTGATGCCCAGCGCGATGACCATCATTGCGTCGGCGAATGATTTCCCGTCCAGGAACAGCGCCACCACATCTTCGCCGGACAGATCCCGTTCCTGCATCTCCCGAAGTTTCGCTGCGCTCGCTTGTACGAAACCTCGGGACACCGTCGAGCTCGACAGCCCGATAGCGCCCGGTATCGCTTCCGCTGCAGCCTCGTAGTTGCGACACGAGATTCCGTAGAGCACTCGTTTCAGCAGCAGATCATTCACCTCTCCGCCGTCGTTCAGTGCTTCGTAGGAGCGAAGCGGTATCTCTACTCCCTCTTGGCTCCGAACCCGTGGCACACGGATCGGTACCCGCTGGCCGGCAAGCCCTACCGTGCCAGGGTTGGTTCCGTGGCGGCGGCCACGCTCCAGTTCGTCCTTACGAGCGTATCGCTCTCCCGCCAACTCCTTCACTTCGTCGTCGAGCAGCTCGTGAACGTGCATCAACCCAAGCGGGATTAGCGAACGGATCATCTCTATTTTGACGTCCACCTCGAGCTCCCCGTACTCCTCGCGCGCCATTACCTCGGGCTTACCCAAACGACGTGACTTCTTGTGTTTCTTGGCTGTACGTAGCAGACTTCCCATCTCGGCTCCTTTCTCTTGCGGCTTGATGTAGCCGTTGTTGGCGAAGAATCGGAACTCGTAGGCCCCCGTCTCCGGCATATCGAACGTGAGCACGGCCGACGTCACTCCTGTGGCCGCATCGAGCGAGCTCCGCCGAGATAGTTCCAATCCACGTAGCTCGCCAAACCGCTTCCCACGGCCGCCAGGGCCACCCAGTCCCCACGTTGCCCAGGACCTTCGGCCACACTTACCTGAACCGAGCCGCCCGGTGCGACCGTCGTGACACTTACCGTTAGTGATGGCGGCCTGACCGTCACCACCGGACTCGTAGCGAGTAGGTCGTAGCTATTCATGAAGAATCGGAGCTCGTACTCTCCGGGCGTCAGCGGCATGGTAAAGGTCAGCTCGGCCGACATCTGTCCCGTCGCGGGAATGGACCGGGTTCCGTTCAAGTACTGCCAGTCTAGATAACTATTCGCAGCACTTCCCACCTCTGCCAGTGAAACCCAGTCGCCGCGGTTCCCCGGACCATTCGACACCGTTACTTCCACTGACCCGCCGAGGGCCACCGACGTGGCGCTCACCGCCACCGTCGGTCCCACCGTCCCCGTTCCGCTCAGGGGCACCCGCGAGAATACCCGCACCTGCGTTTCGCAGAGTTATCGAAAGATCGGCGTTGGAGCCAGGTGCTACGCTTCCGAAGGACAACGTCTGAGGGTCGACTTCGAGCAGAGGCGTCGTTGACGGCAGCTCTCCGATCCCGCTCAGGGGGACCGTGGCACCCCCGGCACCAGTCAAGCTCAGAGCTCCGCTTGCCGCGCCCGCACTGACCGGCGCGAAGCGTACCGTCAGCAGCACCGTCTCATCGGCTCCGAGCGCGTAGGACGTGTTCCCCACGAGGCTAAAGCCCGTGCCTACCGCCGTGGCTTCTCCCACCAGCGTCCCCGCGCCCGCGTTGCGTACCGTCACCAACTGGTCGGCGCTCGCGTCCGTCTCCACCGTTCCGAAAGACAAGCTCGCGGGTACCACTTCCAAGACCGGAATGCTCGGCAACTCCACCGTCACGACCGGACTCGTAGCTAGAAGGGTGTAGCCGTTGTTGGCGAAGAATCGGAGCTCGTAGGCCCCCGTCTCCGGCATATCGAACGTGAGCACGGCCGACGTCACTCCTGTGGCCGGCATCGAGCGAGTCCCGCTGAGATAGTTCCAATCCACGTAGCTCGCCAAACCGCTTCCCACGGCCGCCAGAGCCACCCAGTCCCCACGTTGCCCAGGACCTTCCGCCACACTTACCTGAACCGAGCCGCCCGGGGCGACCGTCGTGGCACTTACCGTTAGTGATGGCGGCTTGACCGTCACCACCGGACTCGTAGCGAGTAGGTTGTAGCTATTCATGAAGAATCGGAGCTCGTACTCTCCGGGCGTCAGCGGCATGGTAAAGGCCAGCTCGGCCGACATCTGTCCCGTCGCGGGAATGGACCGGGTTCCGTTCAAGTACTGCCAGTCTAGATAACTATTCGCGGCACTTCCCACCTCTGCCAGTGAAACCCAGTCGCTGCGGTCCCCCGGACCGTCCGCAACCGTCACTTGTACGGACTCGCCCATCGCCACCGCCGTCGTGCTCACGGAAAGAGTGGGGGCGTCGTCATTCAAGATGGTGCCGATGCCAACGCCCGTCGAGAACGTCCGCGCCGACCGCCCCTGAGAGATCGACGAAGAAGCTTTCGTCGTCCTCAACCGCAGTATCACCGGTTACGGCGACAGGGATCGTCTGGCTGAGCATCCCGGGGGAGAAGACGAGGGTACCGGTGGCGGCCTCGTAGTCGCTCCCGGCGGTAGCGGCATCGTCTTGGGTCGCGAAGCCGACGCTCACTTCAACCTCTGATGGCGCAGTAAGCGTTACTGCGAAAACGAAGCTCTTCGTCCCGGTATCTTCCCTCGACGAGAGAAACGTCGCCAATCGCCAAGCTCGTCAAGTCATCGTTGATATTGACGACAGCTACATCGGGCGGGTCGAAGCCGTCATAGTCGCTGTCGGTGCTCGCTGCAGGCAACGTGAGGATGGTAAAGGCCACGTCGCCATCGACGAGGGTGTCATCGATGCCGGTTACAGTGACGCTCTTGGGCAGCTGAGCATCGGTCGTGCTGAAGACCAGCTCGCTAGGAGACACGACACCCTCGGTCGGATCGGAGCTCTCGAGTCCGATGGTCACCTCGGCGCTCGGCGTCGACGTGAGCGCGACGGTGAAAGTGGCGGTGCCTCCACCCTCGGTGGTCGTGACTTCGCCGGGGCTCACCAGAAAACCCGGGCCTCCACCGCAGCAAACGGGAACGGTGCGCTCGAACGTCAAGCTCCAGCCATCGGCGATGCTGCCACCGTCCAAGAAAAAATCATCGGTGACGTAGAGGCTCCAGCTTCCGTTCGGATCGACGCCGCTCAGCTCCCCGAGAGCACTCGCGTAGGGCCCCGACGGCGCGGGGGCGACGAACTCGTCGGACTGCCCCTCGTAGTTCGTGAGCTTATAGGTGCCGGTCGCGATCGGGCCACCATCGGAGAGCGAAGCGCCGGCGCTGTCGTCGAAGGTGAGCTCGACGCTCTGGAGAGCATTACCTCCACCGGCGTCGGACATGAGCACGACGCCGCGTCCGTCCGGCGCTACGAGCAGGACGTCGATGTCGTCGGGGAAGGCGTGACTGACACCGAAAAGCGTCACCCGAACGTTGCTCACCTGGCCGGTCAGTCCCGACACCTCTATTGAGGAGGGATAAGGGATCGCCGGCCCACCGATGGGGATGGAGAGCGAGCTCGGATTGCTCAGTATCGTCTCCGCGCCGGACGGGGCCTGCAAGCCCAGGTCGAAAACAAACTGGACGGAGCCGATGTCGACGCCACCATCCTCGAGCGAAAGCGTCGCAGTCACGTCTCCTCCGCAGACACCCTCCGCAACGAAAGAGAACGATCGAGAAACAGCCGGCGCCCCGACCTGGAGCTCTCCATAACTTTGCGGCCCGCTCGGCGATGCGACGCCACCGGACGCCTCGAGCGTTGCGATGAGCTCGCTGGTATCGAGAAGCCCCAGGTTGGCGAGTCCGAGATCGACCGTGACACTCTCACCCGGATCGAGCACCCCGTTCCCTACGCCGCATTCCTCTGCGATCAGTGTAGCGCCCGCCGCGACGATCGCGGGCCGAGGGATTTCGTCACCGTTTTCGACGACGAGGGCGAAATCCTGGTCCAGGTTGCCGCCAATGTTGGGAACACCGTCCGAGTTGATGTTGGAGGCGCTGACCGAGACGGTGAAATCCCCGATCGTCCCAGCGGGGAGATGGACGCTCTCCACGTTGTTCCGCATATCCGCGGCGCCACCCGTGGTCGACAAAGCGCCCGAGAAGACGTTCCCCTTGTACACCTGGCCGCCGACGGTGACGGTGAGATCCAGGTCGTTGTTGAAGGCGGGACCGGTGGTTGACCCGGGTGCGTCGGTCCAAGCCAGCGTGACTCGGAACGGACGGCTCGGCTCCGCGATCGTGCCGGTTACCGTGAAGTTCTACCCACTGGCGGTGAACATTTCTTCTGGGCGCTGGTCGTACAAGAGCCGGGGCGGCGTATCGAAGGCCGCGCCAAGGTTCACCGCACCCATTCCTTGGCTGTTGGACCAAAGTGTGTCGTTTGCCCCCGCACCCGTCAGGTAGCGGGCCTAACTCATCAAAAAAGCCTTAGTCATGGCCGGGCTCGGTGGAACCAAGCCCTGGTTGATGAAGAACTGTCGGACGAGAGCCGCGCTCGCCGCCACGGCGGGAGTGGCGTGACTGGTGCCCGACGAGATCGTATAGAACTGTTGGCCGGCGGGGAAGAAGAAGCCGGTGGCGAGCCCGCAATTGCCGGAGCCGTCGAAGCAAGCATTCGCCTCTCCGGTCGCGCCCGGGGTGGCGGACTGGTAGACACCACCGCTCACGTGCGTGCCCGGAGCGACCAGGTCCGGCTTGATCCGGCCATCCTCCGTGGGGCCACGGCTCGAAAAGTCTGCCATGTCGTCCGCATTGTCGGCGGCGCTGTCATCGAGGCCGCAGCCATCCGCGTCACCCAAGAAATGGATGTTCTCGCTCGCACCGACGGTTATGACGTTCTTCGCCGTTGCCGGAGAGCGGAGGCCCTCGAAGCCTTCGTTGCCGGCGGCGACGATTATCACCATCTCCTGGTTTCCAGGTGAAGCCACCGCCGCTCCGGATGGCTGCGCGTCGCGGACGAGCGCGTCGAAGGTTTGCGCAGTGACGTCGTAGGCCCCGTAGACGAGACCGCCCCAACTGTTGCTGCTGATGCGGGCGCCGTCGGCGTAGGCTCTCGACTGCAGGTCGGGGAAATCCGGGTAGGTGTAGTCCGGCGCGAAGATCACCGACGATCCGACTTTGACAAACGGAGCGACTCCGAGGCCGAAGCGAAAGCCGTCGGCGTCGGCGAAGGGGAAGCCGAATCCGTCATTGTAGCCGGCCAGGATATGAGCGTTGATGTTTCCATGCCCGTCGCACCCTTCCAGGGTGTTGCCGAAGATGGGCGAGCCCTCGAGGCGGTTGTAGAGCACGCGACTCGCGGCGGAAGTATTGCCGCCGATATAGAGGCCGGGGTGATTGGGTGACGTTGTCGCGTTGTCGATGCCGCTGTCGGAAATGTCGACCGCAAAGCCTGATGCGGTAAACTGCTGCTGGGTGAATCCGCTCGCGGCTAGAAAGTCGAGATAGCCCGACGTCGTTCCCGTGAGGTCGAAAGCCATGATCTGGCCTTGTCGCTCACCCGATTTTTCCGGAACGGCGAACGGATGGATCGAGACGACATCCGGCCGCGCCGCGACGGCGTCCAAGTCTCCAAGCTCGAGCGGGACGATAATATTGAGGTAGTCCCGCACCCGGAACTGACTACGTATCGCGCCGCTAGAAATGGCGCTGACCATCCCGATGGTGACGGCGTTGGCGGCCGGGTCGTTGACGAGCTGGACGGCATAGAGGTCCTCATCCTGCGCGGCAGCGGATCGCGAGCGCCTTTGGCGACGGAGAGCGCGGAGTTGCGCCGCCCGGAAAGCGCCCGGATGAACTTTGTGCCCCCTCTGATAGGGCGCCTGCCATTGGATGACGCGATCCGAGCTTTCGAGCTCGGTGAGCGCGCCCATGCTGGCAGCGTCGGCGTAAACGAGATAGGCGTTATGGGGGATGTAGGAGACGAGTTCGGCGCCGGTATCGCGAAGAGCGGTGACCCACTCGGGCCGCGACGGGCCCACGAACTGAACGATCCGCAAGCGCTTGCCATCGAAGCTCTCCGGAGCCGCACGTCCTGGGTGGGCGCTGGAGCTCGTTTCGGTATCGATGGGACCGCCGTTCAGCAAGACGAAGCGGTACTCGTCCACGGCCTCGACCGAAGAATGGCCGATTAGCTCTTGCGCAGCACTCTCCGGCACCTCATAAAGAAGATAGCCGCCATAGTCGGCGACCCGGCGGCCCCCAAGGCGATCGAGTCGGCCTGCCAGCGAGCGATCCTTCACGCGCAGCTTCCGCCCGCGCGCGCGTCCCTGGGCTTGGACGGCGGGTCTCAGTGTGGACACGAGCTCCCAGCCAAAGAAGAAAAGGAGCGAAGCGACCAGAAGGAGGCGCACGGCACCTCGGCGCGAGTTACCGGGGCGCTCGCTGTTGTGGGAAGACCAGGATGGTCTCATCTTCCCCCCCTTTCAGTGTCTATAAGCGGCTTTGGAGCAAGCTCGTCAGCCGCTTGGTGCTGATCGATCGACCGCGATCGAAACCCCGCGCAAAGACGCGCAGGAAGCTGCCCTTTTAGGTGACCCATTCTATGCGCAACCGCGATATTTCGTCGTCTGGTCTTTCGGTGCTTTGTTCGGCAGCGCCCAACGGATGCCTGGCAATGCTGGCTCCTCCTCGGGGAGAACCCAGGGGCTCCAAGCGTGCGTGTGAGACACCCCTACCGCATCTATCGCCTTCATCTTCACTGTTTTCGATTGTACGGGTGGGCGATCGTGCAATCTGTGAGCTGCGTCGTGTGGAATTGGGGGCAGCGAAGTGGGGGGCCCTCCCCCCAAAGCTCCCCGGCGCGAATCGGCCGTTCCCTTGCTAGTGCCTAGCCGACGCGCAAGATCGAAAGCGGCTTGTGGCGGAGGACGTCGAGTGTCACGATGACGCCGACGACGCTAACCGATACGGCGGCGATGAGCACCGCCACCGTGTTGGTCAGAAACGCGACCCGGTACGGGATCTCGAGCACTTGGGTGCTCAAGAGAAACGTCAGCCCTTGCGCACCGAGGGCGCCGATGAAGCCCGCGACAGCACCCAGGGTCCCGTATTCGAAGAACATCATCGTCGCCACCCGGCCGCGGCTCGCGCCGAGCGTGCGGAAGATCGCGGTCTCGTAGCGGCGTTGGTATTTCGTCATCGCCACCGAACCGAGCAGAATGAGCGCGCCGCTCAGAAGCGCCACGCTCCCGACGACGGAGATGGCAAGCGAAATCTTCACTACGACTTGCGCGAGCGCATCGAGGATTTCGCGAAGGTCGACGACGGAAACGTTGTGGAATCCGACGAGCACGCGACGCTGGAACTCCGCGCGCTCGAGCGCGTCGTTGGGCGCCTTGATGAAGCCCGCATAAGTGTTCGGAACTTTCTCGAGCCCGCCCGGCCGAAAGACGAACATGAAGCCGCCATTGCGCGCGTCACTCCATTCCACATCGCGCACGCTCGTCACCGTGGCTTCCATCGGTCGTCCCATGATGTCGAACGTGATCTTGTCGCCTACGTCTATCTCGTAGCGCCTGCGCAAGCTCGACTCGATCGAGACTTCGAGCTCCGGAGAATGGCTCTCGTCCCAGAACCGCCCGGCGGCGATGCGCTCGTTGTCGTCCAAGTGATTGCGGTAGGTGACCGTGTACTCGCGGCCGAGCCCGCCCTGATCGCGCACTTGCTCGTAGGATTCGAGCTGGGCTTTCGCGCCATCGACGCGCACGACACGCGCACGCAGCACAGGGACGAGGTTCACGTGGCTCGCGCCCGAATCCCAAGCCCGCTCTTCGAGCGTCTCGACCTGATCGCGTTGTATGTCGATGAAGAACATGTCGGGCGCGTCGTCCCGGAGCTCGACCGCGAATTCCTCGAGAAGATTCTCTTGGATGCTGCGAATCGTGAGGACGAAGCAGGCGCCCACGCCGACGGCGAGCAAGATGACGCGCGTCTGATTGCCCGGGCGGCTGACGTTCAAGACGGCGTGCCGCAAGGGGAAGTACGCTTTCTTGGCGAGGGGGGATACGGCCTTGACGAGACCGATGCCCGCGAAATGAAGACACAGGCTGACGGCGGCAAACGTGCCGCAGACATAAGCGCCGACGCGGAGCGAATCCGCCTGCCACGATGCGAGCCCCACGAGTGCGGTGAGCAGGAAAAATCCCGCGCCGACTTGAAGCCGGTCGAGCCTCTCGAGCCGCCCGCGAAGACCGCCGGTTGAAAGCTTGCGCTCTAGCTGCCCTTCAGGGCGCAAGAGCCAGAGTGGCCGGACGAGACGGACGTGCAGGAGCGGTATGAGCGAGAAGAGTGTCGAGACCAAGAGGCCGATACCCACCCCTTGCACGATGGCGGATCCGGTGAGGCTGAGCTCGACGTCCTGCAAATCCAGCCCGAGCCCGGGCGGGATGGCCGCCACAGCCACCGCTGCGAGGACGACGCCGCCAAGGCTTCCCACGACGCTCAGCGCCATCACTTGAAAGAAATAGATCGCGAGCACCTGGCGCGTGCTCGCGCCGAGACATTTGAGAACAGCGATGCTCTTGAGCTTCTGCGCGATGAATACCCGCACGACGCTCCAAACACCCACGCCGCCAAGGATGAGAATGACGAAGCCCGCGAGGCTCAAATAGTTCTCGCCGCGATTCAGGCGGCGCGAGAGACGGTCCCCCGCTTCACGATAGGACCGCACTCGGACGAACTCGTTCGCAAGCGCGCCCTCCATATCCCAGACGAGATCCTGGATGCCCTCTTCGTCCATGCGCACGAGGATCTGCCGCCAGACACGGCCGCCCAAGTCGAGAAGCGCGGTCTCATCGATATCTGCATAGTCGACGAAGACCCGCGGCCCCATCGTAAACATTCTGAGACTTCGTCCGGCTTCGCGCACAACGATGCCTCGGATCTCGAAGCGTTGCTCGCCAATCCAGATGTTGTCGCCAACCTCCACGTCGAGACGCGTGAGAAGCTCGGGCCGGACGAGAGCTCCGCCATTTTCGAGAAGCGCGTGATCGTAGGTCGCGCCCGCGAGCTCGATCTTCCCATAATAAGGAAAGCCTTCCTCGATCGCGCGAAGCTCCACCAACGTCGACACTTCGCTCTCTTCGCCATCGCTCCGCGCTATCGTCGTGGACTCGATCGCACGCGACGTCCCGAGGACATTGTGCTCTTTGAGCTTTTCCTCGATGAGGAACGCCGCGTTCTCGGTGAAAGCGCGGTTGCTATAAATGAGGACGTCTGCCGCCGTTAGGCTCTTCGACTCCTTCATGAGCGCGGTGCGAACGCTCTGGATGACCGAGCGAAGCGCCACCATCGACGCGACACCTACGGCAATACAGAGGAAGAAAAAGACGAGTCGGCTCCACGAAGCGCGCATTTCGCGCACCGCCATAGTTAGAACGAATCTCACGCTCAGCTCCCGGCGGCGGCCGTCTGGACGTCAGCGGCGCCCGCGGTGTCGTTGGCGTTGGCGTTGGCGTTGGCGTTGGCGTTGGCGTTGGCGTTCTGAGTGCCGTCGATGCGCCCGTCCTTGAGGGCGAGCGTTACGTCCGACATCCGCGCGAGCTCCATATTGTGGGTCGCGAGCACGATCGTCGTCCCGCGCCGCTCGTGGACGCCAAGGATGATGTCGATGATGTGCTTGCCGTTCGAGCTGTCGAGATTTCCCGTCGGCTCGTCCGCGAGCAGGATGGGCGGGTCGTTCGCCAAAGCGCGCGCGATGGCCACGCGCTGTTGCTCGCCGCCCGATAGCTGCGACGGGTAGTGATGGGTTCTTTCCGAAAGCCCGAATTCGTCGAGAAGCTTGCGCGATTTCTTTTCCGCATCCGCGACACCGAAGATCTCCATCGGCACCAGCACGTTCTCGAGTGCCGTCAGCGACGGCAGCAGGTGGAAGAACTGAAACACGAAGCCGATGCGCTCGCCCCGAAGGCGCGCGAGCTCGTCTTCGCCCAGCTCGACGAGATTGACCCCGTCGATGAGAACGCTGCCTTCGGTTGGCGCGTCGAGCCCTGCAATCAAACCGAGGAGCGTCGACTTGCCGCTTCCCGACGGGCCCACGATGGAGAGGAACTGCCCCTCCGGCACTTCGAGATCGAGTGGGTGAAGAATCGTGAGATCCTCGGAGCCACTGGCGACGACTTTCTTGATTTGTTCGAGGCGAATCATTGGAGCATCGGCTTCAAATACTTCCAGACGTTCTCGGCCACGATTCGAGCGCCCGCAGCATTGGGGTGTTTGCCATCCGACTGGTTGAGCGCCGCGACGCCGGCAACGTTCTCGAGCAGATTGGGCATGAAGGTCACGTCGCGCTCCTCCGCGAGCTGAGCATAGACGCCGAGTAGATTTCGAATGTAGCGATCGTCCGGAATCTCGTCGGATCCGAGCCCGGCAAGGAGCACCGGGATGCCCTGTGCTTCGACACCGTCGATGATCGTCCCGAGATTCTTTTTCATTTCGCTCGGCGGCAAACCCCGCATGGCGTCATTGCCTCCGAGCGCAAGGACGAACGCCGCCACGTCGCGATCTTCGAGAACCCAGTCGAGCCGGCGCGCGCCGGCGGCGGAAGTGTCCCCCGATACACCGGCATTGATCACTTCATAAGGATAGCCCGCCGCATCGATGAGCGCCTGAAGGTCCGCGGGGTAAGCTTCGTCGTGACCGATGCCGAAACCGGAAGTCAGGCTGTCGCCGAAAACAACGATCTTGCGCTGGTCGTGACGATTTGGGTTGGCCAGATCGACTGAAGCCTGCTCGGCTCGAGCTTGCTCGGAGACGGCAGGCACGAGCGTCTCGGGAGGCGCTTTTACGACCGGGGGCTCACCGCAGCCCAGGAGGCACAAAAACGCGATCCACCCGCCAACTAGCCGCATGGGGCTAGACTAACCATCCCTTCCGCCCACCGCCAGCGGAATCGCTTGAAAAGACCACCCGCTCTGTCTAGAATCCGCCCGCACAGAAGATAAGCAAAGGAAGAAAAATGGCGAAACTCACCAATCCTGAATCCTTGGCCGCGCACGTCCAGCAAGCCTTCGAGACGCTGCGCTCAGAGCACAAACTTCGTCCCGTGACGGACGAAGAGAGCGGCACCGGCGTCGACCGGCTGGCCAAGGGCGTGTACGGCTTCACCTATTCCCCCGCGGTCGAGAACTTTCCGCTCTTCAAGGAACGCGACCTGCGCAGTTACGAGGGCCACAAGCTCGCGGACGGAAGCGTCCACGTTCTCGGTTTTCTCACCGCAGCCGAAAAACAGACCGCCGACGAAGCGTCCGGCACCGGCATGATCCATCTTTTTGCCGAGCCCAAGGACGACGCCACCGAGCTCGTTCGCATTCCCATGACGCGCGTGAAGCGCTCCGTGGAACATTCCCAGCGCGGCAACAAAGGCCTCGAAATCGAGCTGGGCTAGCAGCCCGGTGAAAAAGTCCAGATTCTGCTCACGGAGAAAGTTTGGTGGGCAAGTTCAAGGAAGATGTGATTCGGCGGAACGGCCAAGTTGAGACGCCCGATGGATTGCAGCGGGGCAAAACGTGCGCCTATGGTCGAGACGAAGCGCAATAAAGCAGCGATCAGACTGGCGTTGAGCTCCGCGTATTCCTTCGGCGTGGCCTTGCCGATGAGATTGCGCATCAGAATCCCGAGATTGAATCCGGCCACGTGCGTGAGGAGGCGCTTGAGTATATTTTCGTGTCTTCGCAAATGCGTTCGTCGCATGCCTCCCGCTTCGAGGTAGTGCGCGAAAGGTCGTTCGAGTAACTCGCCGCGACGGCGTATTAATCGCTTACCTCGAGTCCCGCGAATGCGACGTCGGTTCGCGTAGGTGGCGGCTTGCTCGGCCTGTTTGTCCTTCCATTTGCGGCCACCTCGCTCTGGCTCCGAAATGTAGCTCCGGTATTCTTGTTCGACCAGCTCAACCAGGATGTCGTTGCCGTGATAGCCCTTGTCCCCGACCACTTCGCGACCCGCGTCTTCATGTATTCGTTCACAACATTCCGCGTTGTTCGCGAGCTCTTGCAGATTTGACTGCGCTTTTTCCAGCGTATCCGGTAGGCTCTTTGTGTCACCCTTCGCGCCTCCGTGAAGCGTCACGGCAATTACCGCACCTTCCCCGCTCATGTCCACAGCATGCTCGGCTTTGTGCGCCATATCCGTGCCCCCGCTCTTCATTTTCATGATCTCCGCATCCGGCTCGTTCGGATTCACCCACTCCTTGTTCGACCCTTTCTTTGGCCGCTTCTTGTCCAACTTTGCAATGTCCGCTCGGCTCGGCTCTTCGATACCACTCTTGCGCGCAAGCTCCTTCAAATACGATTCGTAGCTTTCCCCCGTGTCTCGACGAACGATTGACCGAAGCGCCGCATTCGCTTCCAGCGTCGTCGCGTCCACACCCAGTGTCTTGCCATCTATCATCCCTCTCGACGCTAGAACTTCTAGCACCCATCCAAATACAGATTCGTGAACTTCCAGCGGAAGTCGATTCCGTATCCGAGACAGCGACGAATGGTCCGGCGTTCGCTCTTCCATTCCAAGGCCAAGAAACTGGCGCAAAGACAGTGAGTCCGAACACCGCCAGCAGATCCCGCGCTCTGAATCGATGCGCTCAAAGTAGCCGATCAACAGCATTCGAAAATACACACCCGGCGGTATGCTCGGCCGACCTTGCTTCTTCGCGTAATACGGCGAGCATTTCGACTCCACAAACGAGTCAAACTCTTCCTCTGAAGTACCCGCTCGAGTTCCTCATAAAAAGGATGACCAGGACTCGACGCAACCGCATCGTGTGGAATCCATAAAGTCTCTTGGCAACTTTTCTTTTTCTTCTTCATCGACATGCGATGCAATTTTACATCGTCATCGAATGAGTCTTCAGAGAAATATCGCGACCGGATACGACTTTTTCAACGGGCTGCTAGCGCTCGAAAGCCCTAAATCAACGTCGCCAGCATGCGCTGCGCCACGTCCTGATTGATGTCCGCCGGCACAGGCTGCGGCCCGTTCACCAAACCAGCTCGGTTCGACGCAAGCCGGTCGAGGGATCGCGCTTGGAGCGCGAGCCCGAGGTCCAGCGTTTCCACGGGATTACCGCCGCCTCCGGCGAGGTTCAACATCTCTCCGCGCGTCAACAGGTAGAGCGCTTTTCCCGAAGGGGTCAAAACGCGCTCGATCCCGTCACCCGCGGGCGTTCGTTGCCGGAGCGCCTCAAGCTCGATCTCCCACGAGAAGTGCCCCGCATTGGCGAGAATCGCACCCTCGGTCATCGCCTCGAAGTGCTCGCGCTTCAAGATGCCCGGACGCCCGGTGACAGTGATGAAAACTTGGCCCCATGGAAGCGCCTCGTCGAGCGTAAAGACTTGCATGCCGTCGAGAGCCGCTTCGAGTGCGCGGATGGCGTCGGTCTCGACGACGCTAACTCTCGCGCCGAAGCCCTTGAGCGAACGCGCCACGCCTCGGCCGCACCACCCGTAGCCGATCACGACGAAGCGACGCGCGGGCACGCGGAGATTCGTCACCCGCATGAAACCTTCGACCATCGTTTGCCCGACCCCGTGCTGGTTCTCGACGATCGATTTGAGAGGGCTGTCATTGATGACGATTACCGGGAATTGCACCTGGCCGCCGAACTCTTCGCGAAGGCGGGTCGCGCCCGTCGTCGTCTCCTCCGTGCCGCCGAGAACCATCATGTGCCGGGAGAGCGCGAGGGCAGCCAGATCAGCGCCGTTGTCGAGGAGCAAGCTGGGCGTGTGCTCGAGAACGTGCTCGAGGTTGTCCGCGTGCTCGGCTTTCCCGTCTTCGCGGCGCCCAAACACCTCTACTCCGCTCTGGCGTAGCGCATCCGCGACGTCGTTCCGGGTCGTGCCCGGGCTCCCTGTCAGAGCGAGCTCAGCCCCTCCAGCTTGGAGCGTCGAGCAGAGCACCGCCGTCTTCGGCTCTATGTGCAAGCAGATGCCGATCGTCAACCCTGAAAAAGGCCGGCGCTCGGAGAGCTCGGACGAGAGAGCGTTCAGAATGGGCATGTGGGCGCGCGCCCACGAGATCCGGGATTCCACCATAGGAATCGTATTATAGTGACGGCGAGGAGCTTCGCACGGCTTCTCATCGCTCTACTGCAGGCCTCAGGCCTCAGGCCTCAGTGCCCCTCGAAAACGTCGACACAGGGTGTCGGGTTCCCGCTGAGCCGGCGCCAGGAATTGATTTGCCCGACATGAGTGAGCGCGTCCGCGACCGGGCCATTCATGATGTTCCACACGGGGTAGCGCGCGCCGCTACCCCGCAACACTTCGTGAGTCGCGAAGCGCTCGTCGGAAAGCTCGTCAAGATGCTCGCGAATGATCCGCAAATTCTCCAGGACGGCCTCGCGCAAAGCTTTGGGGTCATCGCTCGCGAACCGCTCGCGAACATCGGCGTCGAGAACGGTCTGCTTGATCATGAAGACGAGATGCAGCATGTGCTTTTGCAGCTCGAGCAGGTTCATGCTGTCCGCGCACGGCCGGAACGCGTAATCCTCCGGACGAAGCCCCTCCGTGGCCCAGTGATAGCGAAAGGCGAGCCCGTCGATAAAACGGGCAAAAACCGTCGTTCCCGAGAACACCTCGGGGTGACCGGAGATCTCGTGCCCAAACATGGTTTTCACAGCTTATCACCCCTCGATTCCGTGCTAACGTGCGTGTATGACAGCCAACAGGACATGCAGCGTCACCATGGGAGCTCTTTTGCTAGCGGCGGCTTGCGGCGACTCTAACTCGCCGAGCACCCCGACGGCGGCCCCGCCACCGCCGGCTTCGACCGCGAATTTGGCCGTCTTCTCGGATCCGAGCTCCGCCTTCCAGACCACCGATGTGTTCGACTCGAACGGCGAAGTGGTTCGGTTCAACACCGTTGAGAGCGCCTTGCTCTGGGTCGCAGGCGACTTGTTTTTCGACGGCTGGGTGGTCGACGGCAACATTCTCGACGAAGGCCGTTTGTACCAGGCGCGCTTCGGGACTGCCGGCGGCCAAAGGCGAGCGTACTTCACGGAGAGGGTTCGTGGCACGATTTGCAACCTGTCGGTGGAGAATGGTTTCCTGCAAATCCGCCCAACGGATTTGCTCCCCCCGTAGCGCTTGCAGGCTTCTCACAGACGGTGTACTGTAGGGGAACTCTCGCCGCCCGAGAGGAGATTCGATGGACCGCTTCAAGAGCACGAACAGCGTACCTTTCGTCGTCGCGATTCAAGCTCTGGCCTTATTCGTGGTCGCGTTCTTCCAAACGCCGCAGTTCGAGACGGACGCACAGTCTGGAGGAGTTGGCGGCCAGTCTGAACCAGCCCCCGAAACGCTGACGTCGTTGTCGGAACTCCCCCGCGACTTGCAGCGCGAAAAGCTCCCAATTCCTCGATTTCCGGAGCGCGAAAAGCGCAACGAACCACCGGTGCCCACGCCCGACGAAGACAGTTCCGAAACCACTCCTGGCGGCGAAGGCAGCAAGCTCGCGGCTCTCCGTGTAGGGAACGTCGCGATGACGGGACCTGTAGCCATCGCGATTGCCGCACCGATGTTGGGCGTTCCCGACAGCCTCGACGGATTGTCGCTCGCCGGCGGTAACTGGCTCGGGGGAAACCCCAGGGGCAGGCGCGGCACGGGTCGCGCCGGAGGTCCAAGTGACGTCGGTGGCGGCGGCTCTGGCGGCCGAGGAAACGGCGGCTCTGGCGGCGGAAGCGGCGGTTACTGTCCGACGCCTGGACGCATCGGCGGAGGCGGAGGCGGACGCACGGCTGGTGGCGGCACTGTCAGCGGCGGACGCGGCCGACCGGCCGGCGGCAGCACTGGCGGTGGCGGTGGCGGCGCGACGACAGGTGCTCCCAGCGGCGGCTCACGCGGACGGCCCGCAGGCACGGGCGGCGGCTCCCGTGGAGGCAGCGGCACAAAAGGAAAATCCGGCCGCAGTTCGTAGCCCACCCAGCTCAGGCTCCTTCGGGCCCGGGCAAGAATAACTCCCCATTCTTGGACGCCTGGCTGCGTTGCTCGTCGTTCGTAGATCTGGATATTACTCGCTCCTCGCGCCTTGCCAGCCGGGCGCCCGTTATTAGACGGGGCCCCCGAGAATGCGAACTTATTCTTTCGCGGACCCTAAGAGATAAGGCGCGCCCCGCCCATATTCCGGGGCGCGCTCCTCGACACGTTTGGCGCGGCGAACGCGCATCGAAACACATCGCACACAATCACCGCGGTTCGATCATCAAAAACGTAATTTTCCGCGTTCAAAGTTTCTTGACAATTTTTCGAATTGTCCGTACGATGGATTACACTCTCTAAACATCGAAACAAAAGAAATTTCTGCCGAGTCTTTTCAAGGCGGCCCCGGTTGTTGCTGTTGGGGCCTCCGGAAAGATCTCGGTTTCGAGCGAAAAAAAATCCATTCTGGGGTGAAGTCAACATGTCGAATGAGAAACAGTTAGCACAGCTTTGGACGCGAGATTCGGTACACGCGGTCGAGAACAAGATCCTCCAGCAAGTGATGTCGGTCCGGACCACAGAAGGGTCTCAGGCCTCCATCTCCTTCGCCCGATTTCTGAGGATGTCGGGTATGACCTCGGACAACTATCCGCTGTTTTTGAAAATGCTCGAAATCGAGAACCACTGGGTGCTGGACGCGCTCATTGGTGAAGGCGACCCCTTCCTGCTACTTTCGACGATTCCTCCGAACGCGTACCTGACCTCGAAATGCTTTCAGCTTCTGACGCGCTGGCGTGCCGGTGGCATCTATCCGAAAACGCTTGCGATAGTGCTCGGCGTTTTGCAGAACACTTACAGCTCGCCGCGCGATGGCTACAAAATTTATCCCTTGAGCGTCGCGGATGTCGACAACCTCGGCAAGCATCTGGAGAAAGAAAAGGGCCAGAACGACCCGCGGAACCGTTGCGTCCTGGACATCCTCGATCGCATCGGCTCGCTCGAGGGACTGCGCTGGGACGAGTCCATGGAGCAGGTCGCGCGCCAGGCTCTCAGGATCCGCAGCAATTTCTTCGACAATACGAAAGCACTCGAGGACTGCATTCCTCAGGTGCTCCTCGTGCGGGGCGACTATCGGCAAGAGGAAGTCGCCCCCACTTACGTTTTCGCAAGTTGAGATAGGCGAGGTAGAACAAAATGGCTCAGATAATGGAAGCAGTCAAAATCAAGGCCGAAGTGATCGGCCTTCCCGACGACTCACAGATCGGCGAGATCGAGAACCAGCTACTGCAGGGAATTTTCGGATGTCGTTCCACGGAAGCCGTGGAGTCGTCCGTGACCTACGCCCAGTTCCTCAGCAGTGTCGGTATCTCGCCGGAGAACTATCCAGTGTTTCTCCGAATGCTGGAGATCGAGAACCATTGGGTCATCGATGCTCTCATCGGCGAACGCGACCCCTTCCTGCTGCTTTCCGGCGTGCAGCCCAACAAGTTCATCGTGGGGCGAATCCTCGCGATGATGACGCGCTGGCATCGAGGCGGTATCTACTCGAAAAACCTCTCGGTGATCCTCGGGGTGCTTCAGTCCGTCTACAGCTCGCCGCGGGACGGCTATCGCATTTATCCTCTCACCATCGCGGATGCGAATGCGATCGGCAAGCACCTCGACAAAGAGAAAGGGCAGGACGAACCTCTGAACCGCGCCATCCTCGAGGTTCTCGACAAGATCGCCGCACTCGAAGAAGCCGGCAATGCCGAGATGGAAGACGTCGCGATTCACGCGGCCTCGATTCGGAACGCCTTCTTCGATGACCGCAAGCGTATGGAAGATGTCATCCCGCCGGTGCTTCTCGTGACGGTGGAGGATCGCCAGGAGACGGCGCCGCGGCGCGAGGCCCACGTAGCGCATGAACGCCCGAAGTCGAGCTCGTCCAAAGTCAAATCTATCGCCAGCGGTAAAAACGGTGACAAATATCGTCAGACAGAGTCTTACAAAAACAAATAAAGGGTCCCGCCGGGCAACCAAAAACGGGTCTGCTCGGCGGGGCAACAAAGGGAACGGCGTTGCCCCCGACACTCACCAGGTAGAGCTAGAGGCGGCAGAGCTGGCGGTTCTCGTGAAAGCCTGCCAGAAGTACCGTGCCTCGCTACCGGGCTACCTCGCTTCAGCGCAGGATGATGTCGAGCGCGCCGAATTCCTCATCGGCAAGCTGACAAGCATCATCAAAAAGCACGCGCGCTGACCCTCTCGCTAGGAGAGAGTTTCAGTGAGCCGGCTGATGTTGTTCTAGCGGGTAGGTTGCTTCGAACCCAAGCAAAGCGTTACGCTCCGCTCCTTGAGTTTCGATCGACGAGCTTTTCTCGAACATTCTCTCGCCGCCGCGAGCGGGCTTGCGCTCGGCGCTTGCCTCAACGCACGCTCGTCGGTGGACGGACTCACCATCCTCGACATGCAGCTCGGGTGGCTCGCCGGCGGGAACCAGCTCGGTGAGGTCGTCGCAAAGCGGCTCGGTTATCTCGAAGAAGAGGGCATTTATCTCGAGATTCATCCAGGCGGGCCGCACATCGACGGGGTCGCGCTCATCGCTTCGGGGCGCTACCAGCTAGGGCAGGTGTCTTCGAGCCCGTCTCTGATGCTTGCCGTCTCGCAAGGGATTCCCATCCGCTGTTTCGCCGTGAGCGTCCAGCAGCATCCTTACTCGTATTTCTCGCTCCCTGGAAGTCCAGTGCGTCGGCCCGAGGATCTCGTGGGCAAGAAAGTCGGCACGAACGCGACCGGCCACGTTCTGCTCAACGCACTTCTAGCGCGGCACGGTATCGACCCGAGCGCACTCGAGATCATCGTCGTCGGCTCGTCCATGATGCCGCTTCTCACCGGGCAGGTGCACGTCATCACGGGGTGGACGACAAACGTCACCGCGCTCGCGCCGCTCGGCGAGGACCGTCTCACGATGCGGCTCTGGGATCAGGGCATTCGGCTCTACGCGATGCCTTACTACGCCACGCTAGAGACACTCGAGACTCAGTCTCACGTCCTCAAGGGCTTTTTGCGGGCGACGGGGCGCGGTTGGGAGCTCGCCTATCACGAGCCGGAAAAAGCGGTCGCGCTTCTCATCGAGGAATATCCCATCCTCCGCTACGAGGACGAGCTCGCTGCCGTTCGGGAGATCCTCGGCTACGTCTTCACGGACAAAACGCGCGAGCACGGCTGGGGGACGATGGAACGCGACACTTGGGGCGAGCAGATCCGCACTTATGAAGATCTGTCGCAGTTCACGAATACCGTCCCCACCGTCGACGACGTCATGACGTTATCCTTATTAGAGGCCACGCGGGACGCGCGGCCCCACCTCGACTCGGGACCTTACGCGCCGTGACCGACTCCGTTTCCGTCGCGAATGTTTCGGTTCGCTTCGACTCCGATCGCGGCACCGTGAACGCGCTCCAAAACGTGAGCTTCGAGATCCCGCGCGGCGGTTTTCTCGCCATTCTCGGACCGTCGGGCTGCGGCAAGTCGACGCTTCTTCGTGTTGCCGCGGATCTGGTCGCACCCACCGAAGGGAGCGTCTCTATTTTCGGCGCGTCGCCGGCGGAAGTGCGACGACGGCGCGACCTCGGTTTCGTTTTCCAGGATGCAGCGCTTCTTCCGTGGCGGACGGCTCGGGAGAATGTCGAGCTCCCCCTCGAAGTCGGCAACGGGGCGCGTCTCGCCGAGCGTGGGCGCTCGCCGGAAGCAATGCTCGCGCTCGTCGGCCTCGCGGACTGGCACGACTCCTTTCCTCACGAGCTTTCGGGCGGCATGCGGCAGCGCGTTTCGATCGCGCGCGCGCTCGTCACAGCGCCAAAGATCCTGCTCATGGACGAGCCCTTTGGCGCGCTCGATGAGATCACCCGCGACCGGTTGAACGAAGAGCTCCTCCGCATCTGGCGGGACACGCAAACGACGGTCCTCTTCGTGACCCATAGCGTGCAGGAAGCGCTCTATCTCGGCCAGCAAGTGCTCGTGCTCGCGCCGCATCCAGGGTGGGTGCGCGAGATGGTCGAGCCGGACTTGCAGAAGGAGCGCGGTCTCGAAATCCGGGACACCGAGGGCTTCGTGCGGCAGGCGGCGCATTTGCGCGCGCTCCTCGAGCACGTGCCATGAAGCGCGAGCACGTGCTTCCCGCGGCTACGCTCGGGAGTCTTCTCGCGATCTGGAGCCTCGTCGTCTACGTGTTCGAGGTCCCCGAATACATCGTGCCGTCGCCGCTTCACGTGGCGCGCACCTTCATCCGGGACTTCGACACCATCATGCGTAACGTGGTCCCGACCGCGATCGAGAGCTTTCTCGGTTTTTTCGTCGGTAATCTCGCATCGATCGTCATCGCGACGATATTCGTCCATCAGAAAACGGTCGAGCAGGCCTTTTTCCCTCTCGCCATCATCATCCGTTCGATCCCGATCGTCGCCGTAGCACCCATCCTCGTGCTCATGCTCGGCAACGACATGACGCCGAAAGTCGTCATCGCAGCGCTCATCTGTTTTTTTCCTACGCTCGTGAACATGGTCAAAGGACTTTCTCTCGTGAACCCGCAAGCGCTCGAGCTCATGAAAGTACTCTCCGCGAGCAAGACCGAAATTTTCTTCAAGCTCAGGCTCTACAACTCGCTTCCCTATCTCTTCGCCGCCCTGAAGATTGCCGCCAGCGCTTCCGTGATCGGCGCCATCGTCGGCGAATGGATTGGGAGCACCGAAGGCATCGGCGCTCTCATCATCCAGGCGACCTACAATTTCGACACCGGGCTTCTCTACGCGGCCATCACCGCGGCCGCTATGTTCTCGGTGCTCTTCACCGCACTCATCTCCTTTATCGAGCGCCGCGTGGTGAAGTGGTCGCCTGAGATAGGATGAGCTCATGACGAAGACCGTTCACGAGACCGACGTCGTCGTTGTCGGAGGAGGGCCGGCGGGGCTGGCCGCCGCCGTAGCCGCGTCGAAAAACGGTGCGAAAGTGGCCCTTCTCGAGCGCTACCCGCAGCTCGGCGGCCTCGCGGCGGGCGCGATGGTTCTCGTTCTCGACGACATGTGCAATAGCAACGAGATCACCGTCAAAGGCATCATGCAAGAAATGGTCGAGCGAATGGAGAAAATGAAGCTCGCCGTCTACCCGCCCGAAGAAGATCGCCGCGCCGATCCAGCCATGTTTCGCAAATGGGCCCGATGGGGCCTCTACGACTACTACGCGCGGACGAAACCCCCGCCGGTTTGCTACGCCGTCGCTTTCGACCCCGAAGGCTTCAAGCGGGCGTCAGAAGATCTCGTCGCCGACAACGACATCCATTTGAGACTTCATTCCTGGTTTGCGGAGCCGATCCTCGAAGACGATCGGATTTCCGGCGTCATCTGCGAGACGAAAGAGGGCCGTCAAGCCATCCGCGGAAATATCGTGGTCGACTGCACGGGCGATCTTGACGTGGCGTCCCGGGCAGGCGCACCCTTCATCGGCGGCTCCTATTTCCTGACGACCGTCTTCCGCCTCGGCGGCGTGGATACGGACAAAGCCGAATCTTTCGAGCACGAAGCGCCCGAGCAATGTCTCGAAGTCGACAAAAAAGCCAAAGAGCTTCTCGGCGGCTCGTGGGACAAATGGTGGCTCAAGACACCGCTTCCCGGCATCGTGTGGTGCAACTGCCCGCACATGCGCGGCTATGACGGCGCCAAAGTCGAAGACATGACCAAAGCGCAAGCCGAGGGTCGAAAGCGCATCGACGCGACCTTCGCCTTTGTGCGCGAGAACTGGCCCGGCTTCGAAAAGAGCTACATCGTCGACCTCGCGCCCCAGCTCGGCGTGCGCCAGACCCGGCTCCTCGAAGGCGAATATGTCGTGACCAAAGAAGACGTGCAGGAACGCGTGCACTTTCCCGACAGCGTCGCGCGTGGGCGGGATTACTACACGCCGTACCGGGCGCTCCTTCCCAAAAACGTCGAGCAGCTCCTCGTCGCCGGGCGGCACTATTCGGCCACATCGACCGCGCAGAAAACGTCGCGCGAGATCCCGCCTTGCATGGCGATGGGCGAGGCGGTCGGCGTCGCGGCCGCGATGGCGCTCGACGCGGGGACGCTCGTCCGCAACGTGGATGTGCCGACGCTCCAAAAAAAGCTTCGCGCGCAAGGCGCCGATCCCGGCGACGTCCCTTCGGCGAATGCGACCCTCCGCCCCCTCCGCGAGGTCGCGAAATCGTGAGCCAACCGTGAGCCAGCCCCTTGATGGGATCCGCATTTTGGATCTGACGCAGGTCATGCTCGGCCCCTGCGCTACGCAGCTCCTCGGTGATTTCGGCGCGGACGTCATCAAGATCGAACGGCCCGGCCAAGGAGACCTCTCGCGCTGGTCGGTGCCCGATCCCGCCGGCCTCGACAACCCCGTCTTTGTGAGCCTCAATCGCAACAAGCGCAGCATCGCGCTCAACCTCAAGTCAGAAAAAGCCCGCGAGATCGTGCGTGCGCTCGCGAAAGACGCCGACGTCATCGTCAACAATTTCCGTCCCGGCGTCATGGAACGGATGGGGCTCGACTACGAAACGCTCGAGGCCATCAATCCTCGCATCATCTTCGCTTTCGGCACCGGTTTCGGCCGCAGCGGGCCTTACGCCCACAAAGGCGGCCAAGACGTGCTCGCCCAAGCGATGAGCGGGGTCATGGCGCAAAAGGCCGATGCTGAGCAGCCGCTCTCCGTCTACGCGACGGCGCTCGCCGATTACTCGGCCGCCATGCACCTCGTGCAAGGCATCCTCCTAGCGCTCATCCACCGCGGCAAAACGGGCAAGGGACAGCAAGTCGACGTGTCGCTCTACGATTCGATGCTCTCGATGCAGACGCAAGAAGCGTCGATGTGGATGATGCGCCGGGAACGGTTGAACTGGGCCGCGATGCCGCTCACGGGTGTTTTCGAGACGACTGACGGCGCGGTTGTGCTCGTTGGCGCTTTCAAGCAAAACCCGCTTCGTGATATTTGCACCGCGCTCGATATCGAGGACCTCTCGCAACAGGAGCGTCTGTCGACGATGGAAGGCATGCGCGAGCATCGCGGCGAGCTTCAAGCGACCTTTCGCAAACGCTTTCGTGAAGAGGAAACCGCTCATTGGATCGAGCGGCTCGAGGCGCAGGATTTGCTCTGCGCAAAGGTTTGCTCGCTCGGCGACGCGCTCGAGGATCCTCAGACGATCGAGAACGGTATGCTCATTGAAGTTGCAGCGCAGAATGGCGGCGAGCTGCTCAAGATGGTCGGAGCCCCCATCCACATGTCGGGAGCGCCGTTTACGCTCCGGCACACGCCGCCTCGTCTCGGCGAGCACTCGGAAGACATCTTGAAAGAGCTCGGCTACGCGGACGACGCCATCAGCGCGCTGCGCGAGGAAGGCGTCATCTCTTGAGCGTCCGCTACGAGCTGCACAACCACATCGCCCGGGTCACCATCGACCGGCCCGATGTCTTGAACGCGATCGACGCGAGCACCGAGACCAAGCTCCTGGAAATCTGGAGCGAGCTCGAGAACGAGCCCGACGCGCGCGTCATCGTGCTCACCGGTGCCGGAGAGAAAGCTTTTTGCGTGGGCGCGGATATGAAGAGCACGGAAGACGCGGCAACCGGGCTCGAATATTGGGCGAAGCCGCGCCCGGGCGGCTTCGGCGGCATCGCCTTGCGGACGAGCTTCGACATCCCCGTCATCGCGCGCGTGAACGGCTATGCCCTTGGCGGCGGCTTCGAGATGGTGCTCGGCTGCGACGTCGTGATCGCGTGCGACGAGGCCAAGTTCGGCTTTCCCGAGCCCCTCGTCGGTCGGCTCGCTCTAGACGGGGGCATGACGCTACTTCCCCGGCTCGTGCCCGAGAAGTGGGCGATGGGCGTGCTCCTCACGGGCCGCCGTGTCAGCGCCGAGGAAGCCGAGCGGGTCGGGCTCGTGAACGAGGTCGCCCCGCGCGCCGAGCTCGATGCGGCCGTCGATCGCTGGATAGAGCAAATGCTGGCCTGCGCGCCCCTGTCCCTGCGCGCGATCAAGCAATCGGTGAAGCAGACCGCGGCGCTCTCGGCCGAGCAAGCGCAAGCGATGCGGCTCCCCGCGGTGATGAAAGCGCTCGGCTCGGAAGATGCCGAAGAAGGCGTGCGCGCCTTCCGCGAAAAGCGCCCGCCGAAGTGGTCCGGCAAATGAAACGCCTCGGCTTAGCCGTCGCGGCCCTGGCTCTTGCGGCTTCGCCGGCCCTCGCGCAGAATTTTTCCGAGCGCTTCGAGACCATCAAGCGCGAAGCCACACCCGAGGAGCTTTACCGCATTCTCTACCGCGTTCCCAAAGGCGGCGATCTCCACAACCACCTCGGCGGCGCCGCTTATGACGAGATGCTGTGGGAGCTTGCGACCGACACATCCGTCAACGGTGATCAGACGTTCCACACACGCGTGCGGATGAACACATGCGAGCGCACGTGCCCCCGGCCGCTCATCTACTTTCACACAATCGGCGCCGCGAGCTGGCAAGCGCTTCCTGAGTGCTGCCGCGAAGAGTACGAGCCTCTGACCGATCTCTCGGCGGCGAAGCGCATAGCCTGGCTCTCGTCGACGCGTATCGACGAGGAAGACGAAGGCCGCACCGAGTTCTTCGAGACCATCTGGCCGCGTATCGGTGAAGTTCTCGATCAAGCCAACCTCGTCGCGGAGATCGCCGTCCGGAACATGAAGCTCTTCGCCGCTGAAGGCGTCCGCTACGTCGAGTTTCAAATCAGCCCGTGGAACCGGCACGACGGAAACCGCGCTCTCACCGACGATGAGTTCCACGACATCGTGGCGGCGAGACTCGCGCGCGAGGACGCCAAAGCGACCGGCGTCACCGTCCGATTTCAGCCGAACGTCGTGCGCTTTCTCCCCAATGCCGAAGCGCTGGTCGAGCAAGGATTTGCTTTCGTCGACCGCCATCGCGATCTCTGGTCGAGTGTCAACCTCGTCGGCCGCGAGGACAACGACAAAGGCTACCCCCTGCGCTTTCTCCCCACCTTTCGTAAGATGCGCCGGCTCTATCCGCGCATCCCTCTCGCCATCCACGGCGGCGAAGTCGACGAGCCCAACCATCACGTGCGAGACACCTTGCTCCTCGGCGCCGATCGCATCGGCCACGGGACGAACTTGATCACCGATCCGGAGACGCTTCTTCTCATGCGGGTCGGCAAGTTCGCGGTCGAGGTCAGCCTCGTTAGCAACCTGCTTCTCGACTATATCGAGCGCGCCGAAGAGCACCCGTTCGCCGAATATCTTCGGCTGGGAATCCCCGTCACACTCGCGACCGACGATCGCGGCATGTGGAACTCGAACATGACCGACGAATATTTCAGCGCGGTTACCGCATTCAACTTGAGCTGGGACGAGCTCGTGACCATCGGCCGCTATAGTCTCGAGTTCGCCTTCGTCCCCGACGCGGTGAAGGCCGAGCTACTCGACGATTACGAAAGAGCTATTCGCGCCTTCGTCGAGGAATATTCAGAGGGCGATTTCAGGGAGCACGCACGCCGGGTTCCTGTGAATATCTCCGGCTTCGCGCGCCCACTTGTTCCGCTGAGCCGAGACGGTAACGTCGCCTACCTCGATACGAGTGCCATCCCGGACCCCGGCTACAACGAGGGAGCTTCGAGTACGCGGACGTGCACAAGTCGATACTGGTCGACTTGTGCACGTCCATGGTCGCCAAGTTGGAGTGTCATCCTATTAACACTGACGGCCCAGTTACAGACCCCTAACAGAGGAGCTCTGAGGTTAGTCTCCTGTACTTCGTCGAGCGGAAGCCAGCACGCGCTTCCACGCCGGGTGGCGCCGGATCCGAGCCAGCGCTTTGCCGAGAAGCGTTTTGCCAGGCTCCATGCGATGCCACGTCGACGCCCCCGAGGGATGCGGGAGCGGAATAACGTCCGTCTCCACACCGTGGACGTCGAGCCGAAATTTCGCGCCGACGACGTCGACGAGCTTATCGAAGGCCATCAGCTGCGCAATGGCGAGCTTCCCCACCGGCAGGACGAGCTCCGGCTGCAAGAGCTCGACTTCTTTCTGGAGCCACCCGGAGCAATTCGCGATCTCTTCGAGTCCCGGTACGCGGTCTCCGCCCTTGGGATTTTTCCCGGGAAAGCAGCGGCAAACCGCAGCCATGTAGACCCCGCTTCGGAACGCCTCTTCTGCGAGCCCTATCGAGTGAAACCACTTGAACATCGTTTTGCCGGCCGTCCACGCGAAAGGCTTTCTTACGACGATCTCTTTGTCGCCGGGCGCTTGGCCGACGAGGAGCACCGGCGAGAACACCGGGCCGCCGATGACGACGGGTCCTTGCATCTCGGGGCAACGGGTGCATCGGCTCAAGCGGCTTTGGTGGCGTCTCAGCGCGGCAAGCTCTCGGGTCATGTCATTTAGCAGCCTACATCACTTGCGGTTTCGCATTCGAAGAGCGATGCCCCAGACTACCGCCGCAAGGATGAAGTTCGCCATCTTGGCCATCGTGATCGGCGGCTCCGTCGGCATGCCGCCGCCCGCGGTCTCGTAGATGAACCCATAGAGCGGTACGAAGAGCCCGATGACGAGGAGCGCGATGTTGATCCGTGCTTCGAGGAGCCCGAGTCGGGCCATCCAGTCGGGAAAGACCGAGCCGGCGAAAGCAAGCCCGATGCAGAAGACGTAATAGGCGGCTTTCCAGAACGCGTGGCCTTCGAGCGCCGCCGTCCTGAAGTTCGCGCCGAGAAACGCGTCGGCGAGCCAAAAGGCGGGCGTCAACCAATAGTACACGAGGATGGGCTGCATGGGATGGTTCCAGAATGCACCATCTCGGGCCAGCGGTCGAGCCAGCGGTCGAATTCGGAGCGGCTTCGCGTTAGAATTTCTTATCGACCGCATTCTATGAAAGTTTTAGCCTTGACGCCGGGGCCGAGATTCGTCTCGCCTGGACAGCGCTACCGTATCGAGCAGTGGGAGCCCCTGCTGCGCTCGGAAGGGATCGCGCTTACCCACGCGCCTTTCATGGAGAGTGGTCTTGGCTCGCTTCTCTATCAATCGGGAGGCATGTTCGAAAAAGTCGCGGGGGTCACATCGGCTTTTTGGCGGCAGCTGAGCGCGATTTCGAAATCACGCCATTTCGATCTCGTCTACATCTTTCGTGAGGCCGCGATCATCGGACCAGCGCTCATCGAGCGGCGCATTGCTTCGGGCGGCACGCCGATCGTCTTCGATTTCGACGACGCCGTCTTCCTTCGCTACCAAAGCCGGGCCAACGGCTATTTGAGCTATCTCAAATTTCCAGGCAAGACCGCGACGATCTGCCGGCGGGCCCGTCAAGTCATGGTAGGTAACCGCTACCTCGCTGACTACGCCACCCGGTTGAGCGACGCGGTCACCGTGATCCCAACGACGATCGATACGGAGATCTATCGCCCGCGCACCGACGCTCCCGTCACGATCGGATGGACCGGAAGCCATAGCACGTTGCAACATCTCGAGCGTCTCGTCCCGGCGCTCGCAGAGCTTGCCCGCACCCACCCGTTTCGTTTGGTCGTCATAGGCGCACGAGCGCCCGACGTGCCCGGCGCGGAAGTGGTGTCGCGCCGCTGGACCGCGGACACGGAAGTCGAGGACTTGAGCGATATCGACATCGGGCTCATGCCGCTTCCAGACGAGCCGTGGACACGCGGCAAGTGCGGGCTCAAAGCCCTTCAATATATGGGTCTCGGCATCCCGGCAATCGTGTCTCCGGTCGGGGTGAACACCGAGATCGTCGCCCACGGCGAGAATGGTCTCGTCGCCAACAGCGACGCAGCCTGGATCGACCACTTGAAAACCCTCATGCACGACTCGGAGCTGCGGCGTCGGCTCGGCGCCGAAGCGCGCGGGACCGTCGAGACGCGCTACTCGGCGCGTGTGGTCGCACCAAAGGTGGCGGAGATTTTTCGCCAAGCGAAAGTTTAGGGTCCGGGCGAGATCTCGCGGGCCAGAGCGGTATATCATCGCCGCGATGGAGGCATCATGACGCGACCGAGTCTTTTCGTCTGGGTGTTCGTAACACTCGCCGCTGCGCCGCTCTGCTCGTCTCAAGAATCCGACGACGAGCTCCGTGCCCGGGCCGCCCGGCTGCACAAAGACGCCATCGTCGTGGATACCCATGCCGACTTGACGCCTTCATCATGAAGGACACCAAACCCTCGACGATCACGGACGCAGGCATGGCGGGTGACGCGTATTTTCCGAAGGACGACCTCCTGCATGCACCGATCCGCAGCCCTTGGATGAGAGGCTTCCCACCCGGCGGCTGGAGCTTTACCGAACGGCATAGCGACGGCTACATGGATCTGCCAAGGATTCGGGAAGGCGGTCTCGATGCCGAGTTCTTCGCCATTTACATGGAGCGGGAGCCGCGCCCCGGGATGGCGGTCAAAAGAGCACTCGCGCAAATCGAGTCCGTCCACGCCCTGTGCGAAAAATATCCCGGCGACATCGCGCTCGCGACCACGGCGGACGAAGTGCGGGCCATCGCTGCCTCGGGGCGCGTGGCCGCGTTGATGGGTCTCGAAGGCGGCCACATGATCGAGGACGACCTCAGAGTCCTGCGCATGTTCCACAGGCTCGGTGTGCGTTACATGGCGCCGACGCACGCCTTCAACATCCATTGGGCCGACTCCTCGGGTACGGGACGGCCGGTTCCGCCGCGACATGGCGGCCTCAGCCCTTTCGGTGTGGAAGTGATCAAAGAGATGAACCGCATCGGAATGGTGGTCGACGTTTCGCATGTCGCGGATGCGACGTTTTTCGACATCATCGAAGTGACGGAAGCTCCCGTCATCGCCTCGCACTCGTCGGTGGACGGCGTCAAGGAGCACGCCCGCAACATGTCGGACGAGATGCTCCGCGCCCTTGCGGAAAACGGCGGCGTCATCCAAATCAACGCGGTCATCAAATACATCGACCCAATCGAGCGCGAGCACACGCCGATCTCGGTCTTCCTGGATCACATCGATCACGCCATCGAGGTCGCAGGCGCCGATCACGTCGGCATCGGGCTCGACTACGGCTATACCGCCCCGGCCCCCGTCGATCTCGAGGACATCTCGAAGCTCGGGAACGTGACCTACGAGCTTCTGAAGCGCGGCTACGACGAGGCGACGATTCGGAAGGTGCTCGGCGAGAACACACTGCGCGTCATGCGCGAAGTGGAAGCGGTCGCGGCGCGCTGACGCTACCGAGATTCACGGGACAAGACCGCGAAGCTCGTCTCCGACTCCGCTTTCGCCCCCGTGACCTCATCCGTGACACGCACGCGCATAACATAAGCACCGGGCTCGCATTTTCGCAGAGGTATCTGGCTCGTGATGCCCACGGGATCCGCGTCCGGCCGCAGATGCGCCGCGGGCACGCCCATATAGAGCCGCCCGAATTGCATGACGAAAAAGTCCACGCGCAGGCGCTTGCGTCCATCCTCGTCATCCGCCGCGCCATAAGCTTCGACATAGAGCTTCAAGCTCTCTTCCTGCGTAAAGACGGGCTGAAGCACCGGGATGACGCGCACCGCACCGAACTGAAACGGTCGCGGTCGGTCCAAGTCGCCTTGCAAGATATCGCTCGCGAGGAATACGGAGCTCAAGCTCAACGCTTCGGGCTCGTTCGCGGGCACGACGAGCGGCAGCTGCGCGCTTCCCATGCGGTTGCGTCTCCGGTCGCGTACATAGGCAAATAGCTGGTAGCTTCCCGGCGGGACCGAGAGCATCTCCTGGATCGACAAGCGCTGAGCCACGAGCCCGTCTTTCTGGTCGGCAGCGAAGCTCAAGGTCAAGCCGTCTTCAGCGCGCGAGATTTCCTCGCCGTCTTCGGTCGAAGCCACCACGACGTAGTCGAGCTCATAAAAGATTTCTGAATCCTGCTGGCGCGATCCGAGGTCTTTATAGGCCACCGTCAAATTCACCGGGACGCGAGCTCGCTCGCCGTCGCCCCGTATCGCACCGCCGGAAAGAGTTACAGAGACGTTTCCAAAAGAAGCTCGCGAGCGCACCGCTCCATCGAGGTCCGGAAGGTTGCGCATCGGACTCTTCATCACGTCGATCATCTGTCGCTGCAGCTCGAACTCCTGCATGACGAGCCGCGTGTTGTCGACATTGTCGAAACGGTCGAGGCCCGTATTGGGATCGACCTCGCCGATGACGAGCCGCCTCTGGGCGAGCGCGTCGATGGCATTGTTCACGGTGCCGAACTGATTCCAGAGCGGCGCCGTGGTGTCGATGTCCTGGACGAGCTCGAAGTCGCTCGTCCCCTTGAAGTCGACGAAATTGAAGTCGATGCTTGCCGGAAAGTTCGGGATATCGAGGTTGTTATAGGTCCAGATCTCGCTCGGCCGCTCGCCGGGATTCCTACCGAAAGGATTCCGCTGAAGCGCATGCGGCGGACCGAGGATCAGATAAAGGCGGCCGCGATCGGTGGACCACCCGGGGCGGCCCGCGCTCATGTAGTTCGCGACGAAAGCGTAGCGCTCCAGATAGTCCGCGCGGTACTCGTTGTCAACGGTCTCGGGGTTGTTGTCGCGACGCGCCCAGAAAAACTCGATAAATCCCAGCTTCTCGTGGTCCGTTTGAAGGGATTTGTAGACCTCCTGCTCGGCATCCGTGATGATCCACCCGACATACTCCCTTGGCCAGTCCTCGAGGATCTCGCTCAGATCCTTGCCCGCGATCTCTTCGGGCAGTTGCGGCGCGGGCTCCTCGGCCTGCAGGGCAAGGCTAGCCAAAACGATCGCCATAGTGAACGACATCCCGTAAGCCTAGCGCTCCCTCACGCTCCGATCAATGCGGCGCACCGGACTCTGGTGGTTGCGCGAGCCATCGGAGGCGCTATAGGATGAGTTGGTGGGCACCGGTGGGAGCATTAGCGGACTACCTTCATCGAAGCGCTCCTTCGTCTCGCGTCAGCCACCCCATGTCTCGTTCGAGTTCTTCCCTCCGAAGACCCCGGCAGGCTGGGACAAGCTCAAAGAGACCGCCGCGAATCTGGCCGAGTTCGAACCGGATTTCACCTCCGTAACGTTCGGGGCCGGCGGAAGCGGCAACGTTCGAACTTTGGAAGCATGCCTCGCCGTCAAGAGCGTGCTCGCGGCGGACGTCGTGCCCCATCTCTCCTGTATCGCCCAGACGCGCGACTCGATTGATGCACATCTGGCAGAGTTCCAAGACGCAGGTTTCACACGGATTCTCGCGCTCCGAGGCGACGTCCCCGTCGACGCCGAAAGCACCGAAGTTTCGTTCCCGCCCGGCGGTTTCCGCTACGCCAGCGAGCTCGTCTCTTTCATCAAGAGCCGCGGTAAGTTCCACATCCTCGTCGGCTGTTACCCCGAAGGGCATCCCGAGGCGCCCAGCTTGCAGGCCGATATCGACAACTTCATCCGGAAAGTCGAAGCCGGGGCGGACGCCGCCGTGACACAATATTTCTTCAACAATGCCGGCTACTTCCATTTCGTCGACGAAGTGCGCCGGCGCGGCCTCGACATCCCAATCGTCGTCGGTTTGATGCCCATCTGGCCTTACGAGCAAGTCGTTCGTTTCTCTGGGAAGTGCGGCGCCGATGTGCCACTTTGGATCCGAAAGCGCATGGAAGGCTATGGGGACGATCCCAAATCCCAGTTCGAGTTCGCCGTCGAAGTCGCCGTGACCCAGTCGGAGGAGCTTCTCAGAAACGGCGCCCCGGGTATCCACTTCTACACGCTGAATCGCCCCGAGGCGACGGTCCGCATCTGCGAGAACCTCCGGGGCCAGAAGATCGAGCGCGGCCCCGCGTCCGATGACGTCGCCTATGGTGACGTCGAAGTGCCTGCGAGTCTTTCCTGAGCTCGCAGTTCGAAGCCGCTCCCTGCTACCGGCGTCCCCCCAACCAGGCGGCCGGTAGCAGATAGCCGGTAGCAACAACCAACCTCATCTCATTGTCCTCGGTTGTCCTTCTTTAACCACGTGGTAGCGATCGGCCGGTAAGTTCACGAGCACTGTTTTTTCTCCGCTCAGCCAGCGGATGCGGATCGCGTCGACGACCGTCGAAGCGGCTAGTCCAAAATGCAGGCGCGGATCGCTCGACGAGAAGATACTTCCGGAGGCGTGGACTTCCTTCACCTGGGTTCGCCCTCCGCTCTCGAGCCACACGCGCGCGCCGGCGGCGTCGCGATTGCTTTCACGCCCAACGAGCTCGAGACTCACCCAATGCCGACCGACGGCGTCGTTGCGCAAGAGCGACGGCGCCTCGTCGATATTGACGACCACGACGTCGACGTCTCCATCGTCGTCCATGTCGCCGAAGGCTGCGCCCCGGCTCGGAGCCGCTTCTGCAGAAGCCGTTTCTTCCTCGAACGTGCCATCTCCGCGGTTCAAGAAGATCTGGTTCGCCTGTCGATAGGTCGTCGTGTCGTCAACCTCGGCCACCCTCGGGTAGACGTGGCCGTTCGCCACGAAGAGATCTTCGTCGCCGTCATTGTCCAGATCGACGAAATGTGTCCCCCAGCCGAGCTTTCCCAGGCTAGCTGTTGCGAGACCCAGCTCATCGGTGGCATCGGTGAAAAGCCCGTCCCCCGAGCTCTCATAGAGGGTGTTGGTCTCGTGAGAAAAGTTGGTAACGACGATATCGAGACGGCCGTCGCCATCGGGATCGCCGAAATCGACGCCCATTCCGGCCTCGGCGTCTCCGGTGGCGTTGTAGGCAGCCCCCGAGAGCAGACCTACTTCGCGGAAGCGTCCACGGCCGTCGTTCTGGTAGAGGAAGTTCGGCAATGTATCGTTGGCGACATAGAGGTCGACATCCCCGTCGTCGTCGTAATCGGCCGCGATGACACCCAGCCCGTAGGCTCGAGTCGGATCGTGAAGACCGGCAGATTTCGTGGCCTCGACGAAGCGGCCAGCCTCATTCCGATAGAAGACGTCGCTTTGCCCGTCCAAGCCGCGAGGCCCGCACATCACCGGCAGCCCCAGCCAAACGCAGGTCGGATCCGAGCCGGGCGCCGGGATCTTGGCCAGGTCGGGATCGACGTAGTTCGCAACGTACAAGTCGAGATCACCGTCACCGTCCGCGTCGAAAAAAGCCGCGCTCGTGCCGAATCGGCTATCAGAGGCCTCGGAGACTTCGAAGAACGTTCCATCGCCGCGATTCCGATAAAGGACGTTCGGCCCGATATTCGTGACATAGAGATCGGGCAGGCCATCGTTGTCGTAGTCGGCGATCGTGCAACCGACACTCCATCCGGTGTGCCCGACTGAAGCGCTCTCCGTCACGTCGAGGAACTGCCAGGAGCCCTCGTTTCGATAGAGACGGTTGCCTCCCTCGGGAACGCGGATGCCATCGGCGAGCCTCATCCCGTTGACGAAGTAGATATCGAGGTCGCCATCACCGTCGTAATCGAACAGAGCAGCGCCGCCGCCGAGCGAGCTCACGATGTAATGCTTGTCGATATCTCCGCTGACGTTCACGAAGCCGATGCCGCTTCGCGTGCGCATCTCGCTGAAGCCGAGCAGAGCGGTTACGATCAGCAGAGCCCGCGCCATAGTCTCACATGTTACCACTGGGTTAAGTGCCTATGAGAACGGTGTTAATAGCGATGTCAGAGGTCGGTTTCGGCTTGACAGGCGCGGCCCTGCTCGCGTACATTTTGTACGCGACGGGAATATCGTGCCGCGCATGGATTGTGGAATGCGAGAGTGTGCCATTCTTAGTTGGAAATTGAAACGGCTCCCAACCCCGTGGTTTGATGACGTTGGCAAAAACAACATCAAGCCGCAAGAGAAAGGAGCCGAGATGGGAAGTCTGCTACGTACAGCCAAGAAACACAAGAAGTCACGTCGTTTGGGTAAGCCCGAGGTAATGGCGCGCGAGGAGTACGGGGAGCTCGAGGTGGACGTCAAAATAGAGATGATCCGTTCGCTAATCCCGCTTGGGTTAATGCACGTTCACGAGCTGCTCGACGACGAAGTGAAGGAGTTGGCGGGAGAGCGATACGCTCGTAAGGACGAACTGGAGCGTGGCCGCCGCCACGGAACCAACCCTGGCACGGTAGGGCTTGCCGGCCAGCGGGTACCGATCCGTGTGCCACGGGTTCGGAGCCAAGAGGGAGTAGAGATACCGCTTCGCTCCTACGAAGCACTGAACGACGGCGGAGAGGTGAATGATCTGCTGCTGAAACGAGTGCTCTACGGAATCTCGTGTCGCAACTACGAGGCTGCAGCGGAAGCGATACCGGGCGCTATCGGGCTGTCGAGCTCGACGGTGTCCCGAGGTTTCGTACAAGCGAGCGCAGCGAAACTTCGGGAGATGCAGGAACGGGATCTGTCCGGCGAAGATGTGGTGGCGCTGTTCCTGGACGGGAAATCATTCGCCGACGCAATGATGGTCATCGCGCTGGGCATCACACTTTCCGGGGAAAAACGCTTTTTGGGCTTCGTGGAGACGGACACGGAGAACGAGAAGGTGTTGACGCCGTTCCTGCGTTCACTGCTCGCGCGGGGACTCGACAGCTCCCAGGGTCTACTGGTGATCATCGATGGCGGCAAGGGTCTGAAAGCGGCCGTAAAGAAGGCGTTCCGAAAGCGGGTCCTGATACAACGGTGCCAGTGGCACAAACGTGAAAACGTCGTGAGCTATCTGTCCAAGGGCGAGCAGGCGTCGTTGCGCAAGCGGTTGCAGTCGGCCTACAACAGGCCGGAATATAAAGAGGCCCTCGCGGCCCTCGATCAACTGCACGATGAATTGGAGGAGCGGAACCAATCCGCAGCTGGGAGCTTGGAGGAAGGAATCGAGGAGACGCTCACATTGCATCGTCTCGGCGTGTACGGGGCGCTGGGCCGTTCGTTCAAGACGACGAACTGCCTTGAATCCGTCAATGCTCTCGTCGAGGAACGCTGCGCGAAGGTCGACCACTGGAAGAACTCCAGCCAACGCCAGCGGTGGCTGGCGACAGCCCTCGTGGACATCGAACCCGCTTGAGGAGGGTGATCGGCTACCGCCATCTTCCGAAGCTTCGCGAAGCTCTCAAGCGGGAACTGAAGATCGAGACGAAGACATCAACGGTGTCGAAGAAGAAGGCCGCCTAATTTATGAGCCGTGGAGAGTTTCAACTAAGAATGGGCTTGACTCTGGAATGCCGCTCGATGAGAGAGCTAAGCCTACATTCTTTTTTCTTAGGGGGTCACATGCAGAGATCACGAACGTTGGCCACGGTGCTGGCGGTACTACTACTGGCCGCTACGCTGGCGTTCTCCCAGGTTATCGGTGCCGGCAACATGGACGGCCGTATGGTTGACGCCACCGGGGCCGTGCTTCCGGGCGTCACCGTCACGGCGCAAAACTTGGACACCGGTTTGACCCGAACCGCGATCACGGAATCGAGCGGCCGGTTCACGTTTCTGTCCTTGCCGGTAGGCCCGTATACACTCACCGCAGAGCTGAGCGGTTTTCAGACACTGCAGCGCTCAGGGCTCGTCATGACGGTCGGTGCCATCCAGAGTCTTGGCGACATGACCATCGAGGTCGCGACGGTAGAGGAGATTATCACCGTCACGGCCGAGTCGCCTCTCATCGAGACCTCCCGCCCAGTGGTCGCCGCGACCTTCAACGAAAGGGCCATCGACAACCTTCCGATCCAAGGTCGAGATTTCAAGAATTTCGCGCTGAACACGCCCAACGTTGTCGCGCCGGATCCGAGCAGCGGGCGCACGACGATCTCCATGGGAGGCATGAAGGGCATCGATACCAACATCACGGTGGACGGCGCCGACTTCAACAACACGTTCTTCGGATCCGCCACCGGTCAACCCGAAGTCCCGTACTTCGTCGTCTCCCAGGAAGCGGTCCAGGAATTCCAGGTGCTTGCCAACGGGTACTCGGCCGAATTCGGGCGCTCCGGCGGCGGGTTCCTGAACGTGGTGACGAAATCGGGCACCAACGACGTTCATGGAAGCGGGTTCTACTTCGGGCGCGGTGATTGGGGCCGAGGAACGTTGACCGACGGAACGGGAAACGACCTCGACAACTCCGCGTTCTCGCAGAACCAGTTCGGCGGCAGCATCGGCGGGCCCATTGTGAAGGACAAGGCTCACTTCTTCGTCTCGGTCGACCGCCAGGGATTCGACCGTCCGGTGCGCATCCAGTTCAACCAGGACGTCAGCGGCGTCTGCAACTCCGCAATCTATGGCGGACCCATCGCCGGCGTCGACTGCTTGAGCGATGAGGAAAAAGACACGGCCGAGCTTCTCGACAATACCGCGATTCTGGCGAAGGTGGACATCCAGCTCACCACGAACAACACTCTCTCTCTCCGCTATAACTGGAGCGACTTCACCGGCGAGAATTTCTTCTCGACCGCGGGCGGCGTCGCCGGAAGCATCCAGTCGACAGCGGAGAACGGGACGAATCTCGAGGCAAACACCGCGCACTCGTTCGTCGCGAGCAACACCACGGTCATCGGAACCAACAAGTTCAACGAGCTCCGCTTTCAATACTCGTTCGAACAGAGGCCTCGGTTGGGCCAGAGCGACGATTCGCCGAGCATCGACATCTTCGACACCGGGAGTTTCGGCAAGCGGTTTTTTCTCCCAATCACATCGGATCACAAACGCATCCAGCTCACGAACAACTTCACATACTTGTTTGGAAATCACGACCTGAAAATGGGCGTCGACGCCAACATAACCGACACCAGCCAGGCTTTTTTTGGTTGGAGCAGCGGCGTGTACCAATTCTTCACGCTCGACGACTATGTGAACAACAACCCGTTCCTCTTCATCCAAAAAGTGGGTTTGAACGGCTTCACGACGCGAGAATCCGGGACGATCGCCTTTGGGCAAAAGGAGCTCGCCCTCTACGTACAAGATACGTGGCGGCCATCACCGGGTCTTACCGTCAACCTTGGCCTTCGGTGGGAAGGTCAGTGGAACCCGAACGCACCCGTCGAGACCGACGGCAAACTGTCCAGAAACCCCGATCAGCCGGGACTCGACACCATCGGGCTCGTGCAGGGCGATGTCCCGAACGACCTGAACAACCTAGCGCCCCGCCTCGGTTTTGCTTGGGATCCAGGCAACGATGGGAAGACCGTCGTCCGCGGCGGCGCGGGCATGTTCTACTCCCGCGCCAACCTTCTCACCATGGCTAATTCAATGACTGTAAACGGCTACCGGCAGGCCAACTTCTTCCTCGCCTTCGATGCTATACCTCTTCCGTTTCCGCAGACCTTCCCGGAAGAGGGGCTTCCAGACGGACTGCCGCCTGAAAGTGGCCTCGAGTTACCGGCCTCAGAAATAAATTTCTACGACGATGTGTTCAACAATCCCCGCACCACGCGGTTCAACATCGGGGTCGAGCACGAGGTCGCACCCAATTTATCCCTGGGCGCGGACTACGTGTTCGCCGATACGGTGAACGGCCATCGGCGGACCGATCGAAACCTAAACCCGCCCGTCGGCGTTGACGAGATGGGTCGCGGCATCTACGACGGAAGTCGAGTGGATCCTGCATACGCTGCATTCCAGACCGAAGAGTCCACGGCACGACGGCGCTACAACTCCGTCGTGTTTTCGGCCAGAAAGCGTTTCGCAGACGACTTCCAATTCCAAGCGTTCTACACGCTGTCCAATCTCAAGACGGACGACGACAACGAGCGCGATACGGGCGCCGGTAGAAACTCGCAGCCGGAGAACCTGGACGCCGACTACGCCGACAGCGAGCTCGACATCCGCCACCGCCTCGTTGCGAGCGCCGTGTTCAACTTGCCGGCAGACTTCGTGTTCAGCACGTTGATCTCGGTGAACACGGGACGTCCGTACAATGTGCTTTCGGGCGGCGATGACAATGGAGACGGGAAAGATGAAGACCGTGCCATCGTCAACGATTCGAATCGGGCGCTCGCCCAGGCGGCGGGACAAGATCTCGCGGATGGGCTCCAGCCCCGCAACACCGCGCGCCAGCCGAGCGCGTTCGTGATGGATATCCGCTTCGGCAAGGTCTTCGACTTCGGACGTCCGGGGAACCTCGAGCTCTTGTTCGAGGTGTTCAACCTTTTCAATACAGCGAACCGGTTGACCACCAACGATAGCCTGGGCTCGGACAACTTCGGATTCCTGAACATCGTCGGCCCCCCGCGCCAGATTCAGCTCGGCGTCCGGTACCGCTTTTAGCTAGAGCTGGGCGTAGCTTTTTCGGCCGGGCTCGCCTCTGAGGCGGGTCCGGCCTTTTTTTCGATGAAACGTGACGTCGACTGGATCCTCGTTACCGGCGTCGCGATTCTCGTCTACATCAACAATCTCGGAAACGGCTTCACGTACGACGATCGTTTCATCGTCGAACAGAATCCGCTCGTCCAGAACCTCGATTGGTGGGGACTCCTCACGGCAAGCTATTGGGGCGAGATCGTCGATGCTGGACTCTATCGACCGCTCACTCTCCTCAGCTTCGGTCTGAACCGGGCGCTAGGAGTAAGCGCCTTTGGCTTTCACCTCGTAAACAACCTCCTGCATGCCGGCGCGAGTGTTCTGGTCCTGCTGGTCGCGCGCGCTCTCGGTGCGCGCCGGTTCGTGTCTTTCGCGGCCGGGATTCTCTTCGCGCTTCACCCTCTCCAAACCGAGGCCGTCAACGCGATCGTGGGGCGCGGCGAGATCCTCGCCTTCGTTTTCTCAATTGGCGCCTTTCTGCTCTACGTGCAAAAAAAGCACGCGTTTTGGGTCGGCCTGCTTTTTTTTCTTGCACTGTGCTCGAAGGAGAGTGCGGCGTTCGCCCTCCCGCTCTTCGCGCTTTACTGGCTTCTGTTCGAGCGTCGCGATCTGCTCCCCGTGGCGGGTGCCGTCATCGTCTATGTGGCACTCCGAGTGAGCGCGCTCGGAGGATTTGGCATCGGCTCCCGCGAGATTGGATTTCTTGACAACCCCATCGCGGGCGCGCCCTTCGCGAGTCGTGTGCTGACCGCACCTGCTCTTCTCACAAAATATGTCGAGCTCGTGCTTTGGCCGAGAACGCTCTCCGCGGACTATTCCTATGACCAAATCCCCATCCCTAGCAGCCCGGTGAAAAAGTCCAGATTCTGCTCACGGAGAAAGTTTGGTGGGCAAGTTCAAGGAAGATGTGATTCGGCGGAACGGCCAAGTTGAGACGCCCGATGGATTGCAGCGGGGCAAAACGTGCGCCTATGGTCGAGACGAAGCGCAATAAAGCAGCGATCAGACTGGCGTTGAGCTCCGCGTATTCCTTCGGCGTGGCCTTGCCGATGAGATTGCGCATCAGAATCCCGAGATTGAATCCGGCCACGTGCGTGAGGAGGCGCTTGAGTATATTTTCGTGTCTTCGCAAATGCGTTCGTCGCATGCCTCCCGCTTCGAGGTAGTGCGCGAAAGGTCGTTCGAGTAACTCGCCGCGACGGCGTATTAATCGCTTACCTTGAGTCCCGCGAATGCGACGTCGGTTCGCGTAGGTGGCGGGCTTGCTCGGCCTGTTTGTCCTTCCATTTGCGGCCACCTCGCTCTGGCTCCGAAATGTAGCTCCGGTATTCTTGTTCGACCAGCTCAACCAGGATGTCGTTGCCGTGATAGCCCTTGTCCCCGACCACTTCGCGACCCGCGTCTTCATGTATTCGTTCACAACATTCCGCGTTGTTCGCGAGCTCTTGCAGATTTGACTGCGCTTTTTCCAGCGTATCCGGTAGGCTCTTTGTGTCACCCTTCGCGCCTCCGTGAAGCGTCACGGCAATTACCGCACCTTCCCCGCTCATGTCCACAGCATGCTCGGCTTTGTGCGCCATATCCGTGCCCCCGCTCTTCATTTTCATGATCTCCGCATCCGGCTCGTTCGGATTGAAGTGGACCCCATTTTTTAGACCAGGGGTTAAGGTGGTAAAACAAGCCTGCTCAATAAAAAAAGGAGCAGAGAAAAGTGAAGAAAAATCGTACGAAGCACAGCCCTGTTTTCAAGGCGAAAGTTGCATTGGCGGTACTACGCGAGCAGGAGACAGTGGCGGAACTATCCCGGCGGCACAAGGTTCACGCGAACCAGATCTACAAATGGAAGCGGCAGCTTTTGGAGAACGTCACGCGTGCTTTCGAGACCGAAGAGGTGGGCGGAGGCGATGCCTCGATGCGCGAGGCCGAACTGCTTCAGAAAATCGGGGAACTGACGATGGAGCGCGATTTTTTATCACACGGGCTCGGTCGATTGCGATGACGCCCCGGCGGGAGTTGGTCGAACCCAACGCTCCGCTGTCGATGCGCTGGCAGTGCGAGCTGCTCGGCGTGAATCGGTCGAGCCTGTACTACGAACCTGTCGAGCCGGATGGCGAGCAACTCGCATTGATGCGTCGGATGGACGAGCTACATCTGAAGCGTCCATTTTTCGGCAGCCGCATGATGACACAGACACTCAAAGCGGAGGGGTCGGCCGTCAACCGCAAGCGCGTGCAGCGTCTTATGCGCTTGATGGGGCTCGAGAGCACTGCGCCCAAGCCGAACACAAGCAAGCCAGCGCCGGAACACACGGTATACCCCTATCTACTGAGGAATCTGACGGTTTCTCGGATCAATCAGGTGTGGGCCGCCGACATCACATACATCCCGATGGCGCGAGGCTTCGTATACCTGGTGGCGGTCATCGATTGGTATTCGCGGCGGGTGCTCGCCTGGCGCTTGTCCAACACGTTGGAGACGACCTTCTGCGTGGAGGCTCTGAACGAAGCTGTGGCACGCTACGGTTGCCCAGAGATATTCAACACGGACCAGGGCTCTCAGTTCACCTCGGAGGAGTTCACCAGTGTATTGCTTGCTCTTGAGATCAAGATCAGCATGGATGGCAAAGGTCGCTGTATCGACAACATCTTCGTGGAGCGGCTCTGGCGCTCGCTGAAGTACGAGGAGGTCTACCTGTACGCCTACGACACCGTGCAAATGGCTCGCGCGGGCATCGCTTGCTACTTCGATTTCTTCAATGACGAGCGCCCGCACAAAGCGTTAGGCTATCAAACGCCCGCGAGCTTCTACGATGGACTGCTTGGCGAGGTTGCTTGAAGATGATTGGCCATCGACCGATTTGTACATCACAGCATCATCCTGGAGCTCAACGTCGGCAGTTACCGACTGGGGCAATCGAAGCAGAACAAGGCCAAAGAGGCCACGGCGGTAGAAAGCCGGGAAAAGGAATGAACCTTGCCACGAGTCCACAAAACGAATGCGAGAATCGCCGCAGGAGACCCTCTCGCGGCTTGGCCCATACCCCAGGTACCCCGATTTTTGCACTATTCAGGTGGACCAGCGAAAGGGCGGCTTCGATCCGGGGCCCCGACGGAGGGAGCGGACAAGGAAGCTTCGCATCTTTTTTTAAGGGTCCGCTCCCTCCGTCGGGGCCCCGGATCGAACATGGGACACTTTGCTGATAAGTGACGGAGCAAGACCGGTAGGTGTGGAATCCATAAAGTCTCTTGGCAACTTTTCTTTTTCTTCTTCATCGACATGCGATGCAATTTTACATCGTCATCGAATGAGTCTTCAGAGAAATATCGCGACCGGATACGACTTTTTCAACGGGCTGCTAGCTCGACTTCCGCGTCCTGCTCGGGCTCGCCATCGTCGGTGGGCTTTCGGTGCTGGCGTGGAAGCGGCGCGGAGCGGTCGCGTTTGCGGCGATGGCATTTCTTCTGCCGCTCGTCGGATTTCTTCACATCGTCTTTCCGCTCGGATCTCTCTTCGCGGAACGGCTGACCTATCTTCCGATGCTCGGCGCGGCCCTTTTCATAGCCCTTGCGCTGAATGCGCTCCCGCGCCGCTCGGTGCTCCTCGTGGCCCTCCTCGTCGCTTGCACGGTGCGCGTCGTGGCGCGCAATCACGACTGGCGCAACAACGAGACGCTTTTTCGCCGAACGGTCGACACGTCACCTGAAAGCGCACGCAGCCACTTCCTCCTCGGCGCCGAGCTTCTCGAGCAAGAACGCTTCGACGAGGCCGCCGCTTCTTTTGCAGCCGGCCTCAGGATCGCGCCGCAGCACGTCGGCGCTCGGATGAGCCTCGGTGAGGCGCAGCTCGAAGCAGGAACCCCAGTCGAAGCGCAAGCCGCCTTCGAAGACGCACTCGCGCGCGCGCCGTCGGACGAGGTTCGCGAGCGGGCGCTCACCGCCGCGCTCGCAGCCGGACGGGAGCGCGCCCGGGACGCTATGTGGAACGACGCCCGTCGCGGCTTCGCACGCGCTCTCGAGCTCGACCCACGAAACGTCGACGCGACGAACTCGCTCGGCCTCGTTCTCGAGCGGCAAGGCGACGTTGACACCGCAAGAAGTCACTACGAGGCGGCGCTTGCGATCGACGCCGACTACACACCCGCGGTCTTGAACCTCGCCAGCGTGCGCATGCAGATGGGCGAGCTCGCGGCCGCGGTCGAGCTGTTTTCGAGAGCCGTTACTCTCGCGCCGAGCTCGTACGAGGCCTACAATGGTCTGGGGATCGCCATGGCACGACGAGGACGGAACGACGAGGCCGAAGCGGCTTTTCGAAAAGCGCTCGCGATCGACCCCGGCCTCGACGCCGCACGGGACAACCTCCGCGCGTTGGGAAAAACGCCGTGAGCAACGTCCTTGCGGCGCTTTTTTTATGGGGCACTCTCGCCCAAGATCCGGTGGAGGAAGCCCGTGCGCTCGTGGAACAAGGTCGTAGCCTGCAAGCGCTCCAGGTGCTCGAGGAGGCCTCGCGCGCGCGCCCGGAGGACGCGACCATTCGGCACGCGCTCGGCGTGCTCTACGCCGCCGGTGGACGGGTCGAGGAGGCCCTCCAGCACATCGAGCGCGCGGTGGCGCTCGCGCCGAACGACACGTCCTACGCCTACGCCCAGGGAGACCTTCTCTACCGCAGCGAGCGTCTCGAGGAAGCCAAAGCAGCGCTCGAAAAGGCCGCAGACGTTCCCGAATCGCTAATCCTGCTCGCCGCCATCTACGAGAAGCTCGGGCCGAAAGACGCGATGTTCTCGGCGCTCGGCCGCTATCTCGATCTCCGGCCCGAAGACCAAAGCGCGCGGCGTATGCTCGGCCAGAAGCTCGAGGCGGAAAAGCGCTACGACGACGCACTCGTTACATATCGGGGTGGCAGGGGCGGCCCGGACGATCCCGTGCTGCTCTACCACGCTGCCAATCTCTTGAGTCGCGATCGCGAGAGCTATGCGGAAGCCGAAGCACAAGTGCGCAAATCGCTCGAAATCTCGCCCGAGATGCTCGAAGCACGGCTTCTTCTCGCGCGCATTCTCGAGCGCAGCGAGCGTTATGAGGAAGCGCTCCCGGAGCTCGAAAGAACACGGAAGGACCATCCGGAAGCCTCCCAGGTCTATTACAACCTCGCGACGGCTTATCGGCGGGCGGGCCGACTCGACGAAGCCCAGGAGGCGGCTGCGCGGTTCCAGGAGCTCAGCCGAGAAGAGCAAGCCAAAGACGAGCGCGAGGCTCGCAGCGCGGCGACCTACAAACGCGCCGTCGATCTTCTCAATCGAGGGAACATGCGCGAGGCCGAAAGCGTTTTTACGAGCGTCTTGGATATCGACCCGGAGCACGCTCACGCGCGCTCGATGCTCGCCAAGATCGCTTTTTCCAAAGGCGACGTCCAAGCCGCCTATGACTGGATCACTGAAGCCATCGAAAAAGACGACCGCGTCGGTGAGTTCTACTATCTCGCCGCGCTCTTTCTCATGCGGGCGGGAAACCTTGCGGAAGCGAAGCTCGCGGTCGAGCGCGCCGTTCAGCTCGACGAGACCTTCCCGGATGCGTGGTCGCTTCTCGGCTCCATCTTGATGGATTCACGTGACCCGGAACGAGCCCTGGAATGTTTCTCGCGAGCGGCCGCGCTCGAGCCCAACAATGCCACGACGCAGCTGAACCTCGCTTCCGCCTACGCGGCCCTCGGGAACACGGCCGAAGAGGAGGCCGCGATGGTCCGCTATCGCGAGCTGAGCGAGCGCGACTAGAATTCTATCCTGTCAATATCGCACCGCCACCACGACTTCAACGTCCTGTCGTCGGAAAAGACACGTCCCGTCGACATCTTCGCAAACGTAATAGAGAGCGTAAGCCGGAATCGTCACGTCTCCGGTGAAGTCCGAAGGCGTCTGCAGCTCGAACTCGATGTGTCTCGGCTCCTGACTCACGGGCTCGGGCGGGATGGAGACGGTGTGGCGCCGGGCATCCACTTGCCAGCCCTCCGGAACGTCCACCCAGAAAACAGTGTCGTCGACTTCGTTGTTCCAATGGGCTTTTTTCGATAGGTCGGGTCGCAGGACAACGTGCACCCTCGCGCTCCCGCCGGGAGGTACCTTTGCGGGGACCGTCACCGTCTCGACGGCGATGAGCGGCGCTTCGTCTCGGAAGATGCGCCCGTCCGGATCGGGCGGCTCGGTCTCAATCCCTGAGCTCACGAACGCCTTCACAGGCTTGGCAAACTCGGAGCCTCTCGGCTCGACCGAGAGTGCCAACGCGGTCTCTCCGCGCCCTTCGATCGCGGCGCGCGCTTCGGGAACCCAGTCGTAAAAAGGATAGGGCTTGTCGAGCCGGGGTCCGTATTGCTGGATACGTCGGCGGAAGATGTACTGGTTCGGGTCGAGCTCGAGAGCGCGCGCCCAGTGCTCGACCGCCTTCGCGAAATCCTCGGGCTCCCGCGCGTCGGAGTCGTAGCGCTTACGATAGGCCACGCCGAGACGAAAGTGAGTGTGCGTATTGTCGGGCTCGGCACCGACGCGCCGGAGGAGACGGGCAATCGCGTCGCTCACGTCACCGCCCCAGAGCAGCACGTGCTCCGGCGAGTCTTCCGAAACGGGGCCGGCGGGAGTAACGGGGGCAACGTCCAGCGTCTCACCCCGCTCGGGCGCATGCGTGTAATCCGTTGCGAGGAAAACCTCGTGGTCCTCGTCGCTAGGCCGTTCGTAGCGCACGATGCCCGCTTCGTCGATGAGGTAGGTAAGCGGCACCGCCAAGACGTCGAGCAAGTTCAGCGAATCGATGAGAAGCGGCCAGTCCATTTTTTTCCACTGCATGAACAGGCGAGTACGGTCGGGATGCTGCTCTTCGATGATGCCGACCATCTGGAGCTTGCCCTCGTCTTGAAGCGTCTTCGTTCTCTCGTGCCACCCGGGCACGTGCTTGCGGCAGCCCGCTCACCAGGAGGCCCAGACGTGGAGCATCACCTTCTGGCAGCGAAAATCCCGAAGCGAGAGCGGAGCTCCATCCTCGATCGATGGAAGCGTCAGCGCAGGTGCCGACGCGCCGACCGTGAACGGCGAAGGCGCAGCTGCGAGCAGCAAAGCGAAAGCAAAAACCGGCATTGCGAACACCTCTGCCATCAATCTACCACGACCACACAACGCTACGATTGTCAGCGGGAAACGGTTACATTACCGCATGAGCGAAACACCAACAGCCATTCTATTTCTTTGCGTCGCCAACTCGGCGCGGAGCCAAATGGCCGAAGGACTCGCTCGCGCTCTCGCGCCCGAAGGGATCGCGATCTTGAGCGCCGGCTCGATGCCGACCCAGGTGAGCCCCTACGCTATCGAGGTCATGAGCGAGATCGGTATCGACCTCTCGGCGCAGCAGTTTCAGTCCAAGTCGGTCGACGACATTCCCAAAGAGGAGGTCGCGACCGTGATCACGCTCTGCGCCGAAGAGGTCTGCCCGGTTTTCCCGGGCGAAGTCGAAAAGCTCCATTGGCCGCACCAAGACCCCGCGGGAGTCGTCGGGTCGAGCGAAGAAATCCTCGCATCGTTCCGCCGAGTGCGCGATCAAATCCGCGCGAAGCTCGTCGCGTTCTTCGAAAGGTAGACCCTAATGAACTGGATGCTTCTTCTTGTCCTCGCCGCTGAGAGCTCGCCCTTCGCCGAGCTCGAGTGACGCAATATAGGCCCGGCCGTGATGGGAGGCCGCGCTTCCGACATCGAAGGCGTGCCGGGCGATCCGCGCATCGTCTATGCCGCGGCGGCTTCCGGCGGTGTGTGGAAGACCACCGATGGCGGCGTCAAGTGGCATCCGATATTCGACGAGCAGCCGGTCGCATCGATTGGCGACATCGCGCTCGAGCCGGGGAATCCCGAAGTTCTCTATGTAGGAACAGGCGAGGCCAATCTTCGCAACAGCATCTCCTTCGGAAACGGCGTCTACAAATCGACCGATGGCGGCGAGAGCTGGACGCATCTCGGGCTCGCGGATACGCGCCACATCTCCCGCATCGTCATCGACCCGAGAGAGCCGAAGCGGGTCTACGTCGGCGCTCTGGGCCACGCTTTCGGGCCCAACGAAGAGCGCGGCGTCTTTCGCAGCGTGGATGGCGGCGAGCATTGGGAGAAAGTGCTCTATGTCGACGAGCGGCATGGTGTCTCCGATCTCGCGATCGACACGGAGAACCCCAACATTATTTTTGCGGCCTTCTGGCACTTCGAGCGGAAGCCCTGGACGCTCGAAAGCGGCAGCGAGGAAGGCGGCGTCTACAAGTCGGTGGATGGCGGTTCGACGTGGAAAAAACTCGAGGACGGGCTTCCCGAGCTCGTTGGCCGGATCGGCGTTCGCGTCGCACCTTCCGCTCCGAACGTCGTTTACGTGTTCGCGGAGTCGAAAGAAGGCACGCTGTTTCGCTCCGACGATCACGGGAAGAGCTTTACGAAAGTCTCGGATGCGATCGCCGTCGTTTCGCGCGGCTTTTACTTCGCCGATTTGCGTATCGACCCGACGAACGAGAATCGCCTCTACGCGCTCGCGGGCGCGCTGCGCGTCTCCATCGACGGAGGCAAGAGCTTCGAGCGGATCTCCGGCTCGATGCACAGCGACTATCACGGCCTCTGGATCGATCCGGAAGACCCCTACCGTATGTGGCAGACCCAAGATGGCGGCATCGGCGTGACCTATAGCCGGGGCGAGAGCTGGGAATATATCGACGTGCTTCCCATCAGCCAGTACTACGCGATCTTCGTCGACAACCGCGAGCCCTTCTACTACACGGGCGGCGGGATGCAGGACAACGCCACGGGGATCGGTCCGAGCCGAAACGGCGAGCCCTTCGGTATCCTCGACGCGGATTGGCGGGAGGTCTCGAACGGCGACGGCTTCCAGGCCGTCGTTCATCCGGACCGGAACAACAGCAAGCTGTCGAGCTTTGCTTCTTCCAGGGGATGACGCATCGCGAGGTGGCCGCGCGCTTGGACGAGCCTTTGGGAACGGTGAAGAGCCGGATCAAAATGGGCATCGACAAACTGAAGCGCGGCCTCACATCTTCCGGAGAGCTCGGATCTTGAAACACGAAGAATACGAGGAGCTGGCGGCGCTCTACGCGCTCCGCGCTCTGGACATGCCCGAGCGAGAGAGCTTCGAGGCTCACCTGGCGACAGGCTGCGCGGCCTGCCAGAGCTCTGTTCGAGAAGCACGCGACGTTTCCGACGAGCTCGCTTTGTCGATCGACCCTGTCGATCCGCCCGCGCGGGTCCGCGAGCGCCTATTCGAAAAGGTGCGCAACGACACGGACAAAGCTGCGAATCCTACCGGGCCAAAAAGAAATAGCTACGTCTACTGGGCAGCTCTCGCAACGGCCGCGAGCCTCGTTGTGGCGACCGGGTTCTTCATTCAGACACGTTCCCGCGCGCGCGCGCTCGATGCCGAGACGTCGAGCCGCCTCCGGCTCGAGGAGGAGCTTGCCGGCGTCACCGAGATCTTCGAGGCCTTGAGCTCACCTCGAAACCGAGCGGTGTCTCTCGATGCTCAGCCCGCGGCGCCCCGCGCGCGTGCGAGCGCCTTTCTCGATTCACAGAACGGACGTTTGTTCCTTTACGTCGAGAACCTCGACCCACTCCCACCGGGACAGACGTATCAGATCTGGCTCATCGTCGACGGTACGCCCGTGAGCGCGGGCATCTTCGACGTCCAACCGGACGGAAGCGCTCGGCTGAACGGTGAGCCGCTTCCGGGCTTCGAAGGTACCGTGACCGTGGCCGTTACTGTAGAGCCCGAAGGCGGAGTGCCGCAGCCAACCGGTCCCATGGTGCTCCTCGGATCCTAGCTTTCTTTCTTCATCGCTCATCCAAGAACGTCCCGGCGGCGTACCACCAGCAAACGTTCTTAGATGAAGAGGAGCGCTGGATGAAGAACACAAAAACCAAAACGATTATCGTGGTAGTTGGGTTGGCCGTGGCGGCTGCCGTAGCATGGTCCTCCAACCACCGCGAAGCCCCAATCACCGCGCTCGACCACAAGGCGGACATCACTGACGTCTATGCCTTTGTCAGCTACACCGCCGATCAAGCTGCCGACACACCGCCTTCCAACGTCACGTTGATTATGGGCGTCGATCCGCTGCTCGAGCCCGCGAACGGCCCCACGCTGTTTCCCTTTGACCCCAATATTCTCTACGAGCTTCATGTCGATAACGATCATGACGCGCGCGCCGACGTTACCTTTCAATTTCGGTTCGAGACGGAGTTCCAACTTCCCGGCGTTTATACGGCCGTCGCGGGCATCGGCGAGCACGGCGCCTTCGATCCCGACACCGGCGCGCTCGTCGTGCCGCCGCAGATTCGCGACTTCTCGAATCCCGGACTCAACCTTCGCCAGACCTATCGCGTCGCGATGTTGACGGAAGGAAAGAGCAAGAAAAGCAAGAAGAGCAAGAAGACCGAGCTCCGGAACGATGACGGCTCTCCCTTCTTCGTCGTGCCCGGCAATGCCGGGCCGAGAACCATGGACTACGAAGCTCTGTTCAGCGCCGGTACCTACGGTCTTTCGACGGGCATTTCACTATTTGCCGGCACCACTGACGATGCGTTCTGGATCGATTTGGGAGCCGCTTTCGACACCGCGAACTTTCGCACTCTGGGGAGCGGTGTTCCGGGGGTTCTCACCGAGGACGAAGATGGCGCGTCGATGAATTTCGCGAGCGACACCGTGTCCGGCTTCGCGGTGAACTCCATCGCGATAGAAGTTCCTATCGAGATGCTCACACGTAGCGGCGCCATCGAGCCAGCAGGCTCCCCCGATGCCACCATTGGCGTCTGGGCCACCACGTCTCGACGCCGCATGACGATTCGACGTTCCGTGAAAGAGGCCAGGGAAAAGGGCCCGTGGCGTCAAGTCCAGAGGATGGGGAACCCGCTCATCAACGAGCTCCTCATCGGCATCGGCTCGAAGGATCGATTCAGCCTGGACGAGCCCCGAAACGACGCTCAGTTTGCAGGCTTTTTTCTGGACCCGCCGATCGTGAGCATCGTCGAAGCTATTTACGGCGGCGCGCTTGCCGTTCCGGATGCCCCTCGCTTTGACCTCCTGCCGCTCGTAACCTACGCGCCACCCATTGCCGCTGCTGGAACCAAAGCTGGCCCTATTGCTGACTTGTTGCGCTTGAATACCGGCGTTCCCGCGACGCCACCGGCCATGGCCAGCCGGCTGGGACTGCTGGCCGGCGACGGGGCAGGCTTTCCAAACGGCCGGCGTGTCTTCGACGACGTCGTCGACATCACGCTCCGCGTAGCTATCGGCGGCGTTCTCGCGCCAAGCTTCCCGGGCTTCGTCGCCGACGTCAATGGACGTCTCGGCGACGGCGTCAACGTCAACGACGCCGCGTACCGCGAGACGTTTCCCTATCTTGCTTCCGCGCCCGACGGCCGCAACCGTCGTCACGTGGATCCCGGCGAGCCGGGCGGCGGTCCCATATCATAAGGACGAGGCGCATGGGAGCTCATCTCGCAATGCTGCTCGCTCTGAGCGCGGCCGCGCCGCCCGCTTTCACCCAATTGCCTTCGCCCGCTGCCAAGCGCATCGATGCGGCGCAGGTAAAAATCCAAAGAGCCCGGACGCCGCTGAAGGCTACAACGCGCTCGCGCTCGCGCTCGCGCGGCGGGCGCGGGAAACCGCGGATACGGAGTACTACGCGAAAGCTACCGATGCCCTCGAGATGTCGTTCCAACTCGCCCCCGATAATTTCGGGGGCCAGAAGATCCAAATATGGATCTTGCTGGGCCAGCACGAGTTCGAGCGCGCGCTCGAGAAAGCGAAAGCCTTGAACCGTCGCGCGCCGGACGACGTGATGGTTTACGGGCTTCTCACGGACGCCCATGTCGAGCTCGGTGACTACGAGGCCGCCGAAGAGGCTGCCCAGTGGATGCTCGACTTGCGACCGGGGAACTTGCCCGGCATCACGCGCGGGGCTTACCTCCGAGAGCTCTTCGGGGATATCGACGGCGCCCTCGAGTGGATGAGGCGCGCCTACGAGCAGACCTACTTCAATGAGAACGAGGAGCGCGCGTGGTTACTGACACAGGTCGCTCATCTCGAAAGGTCGAGATGAGCGATTGGAGCGGCCGAGGAAGCCGCCGAGAACGCCCTCGAGCTCTTCCCCGACTACCACTACGCGCTCGCGGAGCTCGCGCATATCCGCATGGGTCAGGGCAAGTCCGACGAAGCCGTGTCTCTTTTCGAAGCGCGCTATCGCTTGGCGCCCCATCCGGAGAACCTATACGACTTGGCGAAGGCCAAGCGCCGCGCGGGACGACGCCGCGAAGCGGTGGACCTCTTTCCCGAGTTCGAGCGACTCGCCTTACGGGAGTCCGAGGCCAACGACAATGCCAACCGCGAGCTCGTCTTCTACTATGCCGATGTAGCCAACGACTCATCCGCCGCGCTCGGAATAGCGCGTCTGGCGTCGGGGCGCCGCCAGGACGTCTTCACTCTCGATGCCTATGCCTGGGCGCTATTCCGCTCCGGGAGCGCCGAGGAAGCGTGGGAGCAGATGGAGACCGCACTCGCACCCGGCATCCAGGACGCGAAGTTCTTGTATCACGCAGGATGTATTCGCGCGGCGCTCGCGGATTCGGAAAGAGCAACACGTTACTGGGAACGCTCACTTCGACTCGACCCCTATTCGGAGGTAGCCGCGGCAGCAAAACGGGCCCTCGACGAGCACGGACCAACCGCAGGTAACTAGATTCCCCATGCGGCGGCGCGGATCGACTGGGGGGTCCGCGTCGCCGATAACCCTCAAATCGGCACGTCACGGCTGAACGTTGATGAGAAAGTCCGCCTCGATCACGGCGGAGCTCGAGCCGAGCTCGATATTCTGGAGGCTCAGCGTTTCGAGGCTCACGCGGCCCGCCCCGAGCGCCGTCAGCTCGGCGATGTAGCTCTCGATGTAAGGCTTCGCCCGGACCTTCATCTGCGGAGTGAGCTGGCCCTCGATGAGCTTCGAAAAGAGGTCGAACAGCTTGTGCTCGGCTTCGAATCTCAGCTCGTCGAGAAAGAGCTCTCCGTTCCCATAGCTCGGAACGCCGCTCGCGACGATGTCGAAATTGTCTCCGGGCCCCACGCACTTGCCCGCCACTTCTTTACCCGCGCGTGCCGCGAAAAGAAACCGTATCTGGAGCCGCTCTCCGAGCGCGCTGACCCTGGGCTCCTGGATGAACGCATAAGCGCACGTGTCGTCCGGACCTCCCTGGAGATAATGCCGGCCACCTTCGGTCAAAATCTTCAACGAGAGGATCCGTTCGACAGACGCATAGGCCACGTCGAGCTTGGCCGCCGCGCCCGCCACGTGGGCGTGAAAGAGAAAAAGAAGCAGCACCGTTGCAAACGCTTTCATTCTGGCCCCGTTTCGTTGCTGGATCTGTAGGCCCCAGCGGGCACAGCCGATCGCGACAAGATTCACGTCGGCTGCTTCGGGCAATAGGCGCCCAAGAATAGAGTATCGCCGCCGGACGAGCAAATCGTTACAAAGAAGCTCAGCACAACGTTTTCGTCAAAGCTCGATAGCCCGGAAACGGACGCGCTCGCCAGGTAGAAGCTGGGCGAGCTTCGCGACGTCCTGGCCGACCACAGTGGCGATCTTCGGATAGCCGCCCGTCGTGGCGCGGTCGGCCAGCATCACGATGGGAAGGCCGTTCGGGGGCACTTGGACAGCGCCGAGCATCATCCCGTCGGAAATGGTCTCCTGAACATCTTTGTGCTCGAGCGTCGGCCCTTTCAGCCGATAGCCCATGCGGTCCGAGGACGGCCCAACGATGTACACCGATGTCACGAGCTTCGCGCGTCCTTCGTCAGTGAAATAGTCGTCTTGCGGGCCCCAGACGATGCGGAGCGTGACGTCAGCTTCCCTCGACTCGGGCTGCCCCTTCAAGGACGAGACACAGCCAACGGCGATTTCTTCCGCGTCTCGCAACGTTAGGCCGTCACCTGCTTGAAGCGCGCGGCCTTGGTAACCGCCCATCTCAGCGATAACGTAGGTGGAGCGCGAGCCGAGCACGGGCGGAACATCGATGCCGCCCGCGAACGCAACGTAGGCGCGCGCACCCGAGCGCCGGCCTTCGAATGTCAAGACGTTGCCTGCTCGGAGCCGAAAGGAGCTCGACGGCGGGACGCGCCAGCGGCCGAGGTCGCGGCGTTCGACGATAGCGCCCAAGTCGGCGCCCGTCACCGAAGCGATCGTCGTTTTGAGGCATCGGAGCCTCGGCCCGCTCACGGTGCATTCGAGCGCGGCCGCCCCGGGCTCGTTCCCCACGAGCTGGTTCGCCGCACGAAGCGCTGAAGCATCGACCGCACCCGCGACCGGGACCCCGTAGCGCTGGTAGCCGACGCGGCCGAGGTCCTGCACCGTCGTCAAGAGGCCACCGTCTTCAACCTCGAGACTCGGACTCGACGTTGGAACTTTCGGATTCGGGGCCGATGGAGGCTCGTATGCCGGAAGCTTTTTGACAGGCACGAAACGAACGCGATCGCCCGGGAGAAAGCGGCTCGGCGGATCGGAAGCAACATCGAACATCGTTCGGTGCTCCGCGCGGCCGAGAAGATGCCATCCACCTGGCGTCGATTGCGGATAGATGCCCGTTTGCCCCATTGCGATCGCCACCGCGCCCGCCGGCACGCGCGTGCGCGGCGAGGCTCGGCGTCCGAGCGCGAGCTTTTCGTCCGTCATTCCCATATATGCGAAGCCAGGTGTAAAGCCGACGACGTAGACGAGGTACTCCGTCCCACTGTGGAGCCGTATGACGTCTTTCTTCGTGACGCCGGCGAGCCGCGCGACGTCATCGAGATCCTCTCCATCGTAAACAGTGGGAACTTCGTGCGATCGCGTCGGCAGTTGCGTCGTCGAGGCGTCGAGTGTCTTTAATAACTCTTGGGCTAGGTTTTGGACGTGCGCCCTTATGCTTTCGAAGCTCGCTTTCGCCGGCTCGTAGAACACGAGCAGCGAGCGGTAGGTCGGTATCGCTTCGATGTAACCATCGAAGGGTGCTTTGAGAATCGCTTGGTCGAGCGCGCGAACTTTTTCATTCAAGCCGGGGTCGATGGCGTTTCCGAGCTCGATGACGACGGCAGCGTCACCCGCCCGAAGGAAGCGAAGCGACATCACCCGACGGGGCGGACATCGACGCCGCTTTTCTCCAGAGCGCGCCGCACGATCCTCGCATTATCTAGCGCGGCAGGGTTGTCGCCGTGAAGGCAAAGCGTCTCCGCATCTAGCGGCACCACCGTGCCGTCGTGAGCGGTGACGCGCTTTTCCACTGCAATCGATACGGCCTGCGCGGCGGCTCGCTCGGGATCGGTGATGACAGAGCCTTCGATCTTCCGCGATTGCAGCGTTCCGTCCGGGTTGTAGACGCGGTCGGCAAAGGCTTCGCCCGCGTAGCGGAGCTCATTCGACTCGGCCGCCGCGCGCATCGCCGCAGAGGTCGCGAGACCGACGAAGATGAGGTCACGGCTTACGCGCGCCACCCCGCGCGTGATAGCACCGGAGAGCTCTTCGTCGCTGACGGCTTGGTGATAGAGCGCGCCGTGCGGCTTGACGTGGACGAGCGGGACGCCGTGCGCTTTCGCGAAGGCCAAAACGGCTCCCACTTGGTAGACGATATCGGATTCCACGTCATCCGGGCTCGCATCCACGTTCCGCCGCCCAAAGCCGCGGAGGTCATGGTGGCTCGGATGAGCGCCCACGGCAACCCCGTGTTTCACGGCGAGGCCGACCGTGCGGTCGATGATGCTCGGGTCACCGGCGTGAAAGCCGCAGGCCACGTTGGCCGACGTCACGAGCTCGAGCATCGCGTCATCGTCGGCGCCGATGCGGTAGATGCCAAAGCTCTCCCCCATATCGCAGTTCAGGTCGATCCGCATGGCGCGATTGTATCATCCTTCGCTTTCGCGCGCCGAAAGCGCTAAAATAGCCTTCCTATGGGTAAAGGCGATCGAAGAACCAAGAAGGGCAAGATCTTCCAAGGCACCAACGGCAAGACCCGTCCCAAGCCAAAGAACAAGAAAAAGGCATCCGGCGCGACCTCCACCGGGAAAAAAGAGCACTAGCTGACGGCTGTTCTCTCTTCGATCAGCCGGTCGAGCTCCTCTTTGAGCCGAGGCAGAATCTCTGCATAGGAGAACGCGCCGAGGCCGGTCCCTCTTCTCTTCAAGTTCACGTATTGCGGGGCACACCACAGGCCTAGATCGGCGTCGTCGGTCTCGCCCGGCCCGTTCACGCGGCAGCCCATCACCGCAATCGTGATCGCGTGGTCCCTCGCATAACGTGTCATCGCCTGCACTTTTTGCGCAAGCTCGACGAATTCCTCGTTCTCGACCCGCGAGCAGGACGGGCAAGAAATAATGTTGAGCGAGTGGCTCAACGTCTTGGGCACCGAGCGAAACCGGCCGGAAGCGATGTCGTCGAGGATTTGATGTCCGACCTCAACCTCCTCGTGTTTGGTCGCGTTCGGCAGCGTGAGCGAGACCCGGATCGTGTCACCAATGCCTTGCGTTAAGAGCTGCTCGAAAGCGATACGGGTCTTGATGATGCCGTCCGGCGGCAGACCGGCTTCCGTGACCCCGAGATGAAGCGGCACGTCCGGACGCTCGGCCGCGAAAAGCTGATTGCCTTCGATGACCTTGGCGGGATCGGAATCCTTGAGAGAGACGCAGTAGCGCGTGAAGCCGAGCGCATCGAGCATTTCAGCGTGCTCGAGCGCGGAAGCCACCATCGCGCCCACCGAGTCCTCGTTAAACGTATCGGCGCGGGCCGGGTCGATCGAACCGCAGTTGACGCCAACCCGCATCGCGCAGTCCGAAGCACCCGCGATGTCCACGAGAAAGGCCACTTTGTCGCGCACGGGCTTCTCCCGCTCGTGATGGTAGAGATGGCCCGGGTTGTAGCGGATCTTGTCCACGTGGGGCGCCACTCTCTCGGCGAGACGGTAGTTTTCCTGAAGATCGATAGCGAGGTTCGCGCTCGTGCGCTCGCGGATGGCCGCGACGGCTTCCGCGTCCTTGACGCTGTCGACGGCGATACGAACGACGCCGGCCCCAGCCCGCCGGAGCTGCTCCGCCTGCTCGACCGTAGCGTCGACATCCTGGGTCTTGGTCGCACACATGCTTTGTACGACCACCGGCGACCCGTCACCGATCGTGAGACTTCCTACAGCGACGCTTCGCGTCGGGCTTCTCCGTAAGGTCATCCTCCTTATTGTAGTGTCCCTGGCTCCCCGAGCACCATGGATCGACGGTAAATCTTACGATTTCGGACTTTACTAAGAGGCTCCACTCGGCATAGCATGAGAGCGGAGGAGCACCCATGGAGAAGCGTTCTGAGTCTCGCCTCAGGCCGGACGGCGCCATCAAATGTCTGGTGGAGTGGGAAAAGGGCCGGGAAGAGGGCCAAATCCACAATATCTCCCCTAGGGGCGCACTTCTCGAATCCAGCAGCGACTTCGGCATCAACCGCGTCAAGCTGATCATCGACCTCGAAACTCTCGACGAGCCACTCACGCTCGAAGCCTCCATCCGCTGGCACGCCGTCTCACCCGAGGACGAGACCGACCATTACGGCCTCGTGTTCCGCAACCTCGACGACGAGACTCAGGAAAAGCTCTACCGCGCCATCGACTCTCTCGCTCCCACGAGCTGACGGACGTTCGAGCACTAGGCATCAGAAATCAGGAGACCCTCGAATGAAAGTAGTACCTTTCGTCATGGAGCGCACCCAATCGATCTGGGAGAACCAGGTCGAGCTCAACATCTCGGAAAGCGGCGTCACCCCGCTCACGCTCGGGGAGCTGCTCGACGGCGCATCTGTCGACGACACGAAGCTCATCTACCCCCAGACCAATGGCACTTTGGAGCTGCGCGACGCGATCAGCGATCTCTATCCGGGCTCGGGCCCGGAGAATATTCTCGCGACGAACGGCACGGCCGAAGCGAACTACATCTCGGTTTTGAGCACGCTCGAGCCCGGCGACGAAGCGGTCGTCATGACCCCGAACTACATGCAGGTTACGGGCATCGCCCGTTCGATGGGCGCCAACGTGAAGCCGCTCCCTTTGCACGAAGAGCTGGGCTGGGCGATCGACCCCGACGAGTTTCGAAAAATGGTCACGGACAAGACGAAGCTCATTGCCGTATGCAATCCCAACAACCCGACAGGTGCGGTGATGAGCGAGAACGCCATGCGCGACGTCGCGAAGATCGCGGGAAGCGTCGGCGCTTGGATCCTCTCCGATGAGGTCTATCTCGGCGCCGAGCTCGACGGCAAGCCCTCCGCGACCTATTGGGGCTGGTACGACAAGCTCATGGTGACCGCGGGCCTCTCCAAGGCCTACGGGCTTCCGGGCTTGCGCATGGGCTGGGTGGTGACCGATAAGGATCACGCGGACCACCTGTGGTCCTACAAGGACTACACGACGATAGCGCCTTCGGCCCTTTCGGACCGCCTCGCGACCCACGCACTCGAGCCGGCGCGCCGGACGAAGATCCTGGAGCGGACGCGCGCGATCTTGAACGACCAGATGCCTGTTCTCGCGGCGTTTGTCGAACGGCACGGCAACCACATGTCTTGGGTGAAGCCGAAAGCCGGCGCCATCGCCTTCATCCGCTATAGCTGGGATATCAATTCCACAACCTTGATGGAGCGGCTTCGCGATGAGAAGGGCGTTTTCATCGTGCCGGGGGACCACTTCGAGATGGACCACTACATGCGTCTAGGCTACGGGTACAACAAAGAGAAGCTCGAGAACGCGCTGACCCGCTGCTCGGAGTTTTTCGAGGACTTCGCCTGAGCTCGAACGGCTCACGTAGACGCGTCTCGAGGTGTCTTTTCTCGAACGTCTCGCCGAACAGAAGATCCGGGCCGCCCTAGAGCGGGGCGAGCTCGATAATCTTCCGCTCTCCGGGAAGCCCCTCCGGCTCGAGCCTCGCGGCCTCGTGCCTGAAGATCTGAGACTCGCCTACAAACTCCTCAAAGACGCGGGGTTCCTGCCCCCCGAGATGGAGCTCCGGAAGCAGATCGCGACGCTCACGGACCTTCTCCAGGCCGTCACGGAGGGGGATGACGACGAGCACTGTCGCCTCGCCCGCGAGCTGAACGCCAAAGTACTCCGGTTGAACCTCCTGATGAAGCGCTCCTTCGACCGCGAGGACCGCCAGGTCTACGCGCGCAAGCTCACCAGCAAGATGCTAGACTCGAAAGTAACCGATTCCAAGAACGAGACTTAACATTATCCAGGGGGCGTTCCGTGGTTTTGAAGAATTTCGTCAAATCGCAGCTGGTCGAGGTCATCGAGTGGGTGGACGACTCGACCGACACGCTCGTCTACCGCTTCCCCGTCGCGGGGCAAGAAATCAAGATGGGCGCCCAGCTCACCGTGCGGGAGGGCCAGTTGGCGGTCTTCGTGAACGAGGGGCGCATCGCGGACACGTTCGAGCCGGGCCGCCACCGCCTCGCGACGCGCAACATGCCCGTCCTGACCAAGCTGCTCTCGTGGAAGCACGGTTTCACATCGCCATTCAAAGCCGAAATCTACTTCGTGTCGGCACGCCAGTTCACGGACCAGAAATGGGGAACATCGAACCCGGTCATGATGCGCGACCCCGAGCTAGGCCCTATCCGGCTGCGTGCTTCCGGCATTTACTCGTTCAAAGTGCGCGACGCGGCGAGCTTCATGACCGACATCGTCGGCACTGAAGGGCACTACACCACGGACGAAATTGCCGGGCAACTCCGCCGGCTCATCGTCTCCGGCTTCAGCGATCTGCTCGCCGAGTCGAATATCCCGGCTCTCGATTTGGCCACGAAATATGACGAGCTCTCCGACACGGCCAAAACAAAGCTCGACAAGGAATTCGAGACCCACGGTCTCGAGCTCACGAAGCTCTATGTCGAGAACATCTCCTTACTGCCCGAAGTCGAGAAGATGCTCGACAAGCGCACGAGCATGGGGGTAGTCGGCGATCTGAACGAGCTCACTCCGTTTCATGCAGCCCAGGCAATGGAAGCGGCCGCGAAAAACTCAGGAGGCGCGGCGGGCGCCGGGATCGGGCTCGGCGCGGGCATGGCCATGGGAAACGCGATGGCATCCTCTCTCGCAAAACCTCAGGCGGGCGCCCCCGCCACGGCGTCCTGTGTGAAATGCTCGCAGCCGATCCAAGACGGCGCGCCGTTTTGCCAGCATTGCGGGACGCCCCAAGGCTCGACGTGCGGCAAGTGTCAGACGAAGCTTCCCGCCGAAGCAAAGTTCTGCCCCAATTGCGGCTCGCGGCAGAGCTCGACCTGCAGCAAGTGTGAATCCCCGCTCACGCCTGGCGCGAAGTTTTGCTCGAGCTGTGGCACCGCGTCCGGCTAACGGTCGCCCATCGGGACGAAGTCCCGCTCGTCCTCACCCAAATAGAGCTGCTGCGGGCGCGCGATCTTCTGATCGGAGTCGGTGATCATCTCCACCCACTGCGCGACCCATCCCGAAGTGCGCGGGATGGCGAAGAGCACGGGGAACATGCTCACTGGAAAGCCCATGGCCTCGTAGATGATGCCCGAATAGAAGTCGACATTCGGGTAGAGCTTCCGCTTCACGAAGTAGTCTTCTTGCAGCGCGATGCGCTCGAGCTCGAGGGCGATGTCGATCAAGGGGTTCTTCCCCGTCACTTCGAAGACTTCGTGCGCGGTCTTTTTGATGATCTTGGCGCGCGGGTCGTAGCTCTTGTACACGCGGTGGCCAAAGCCCATCAAGCGCACTTCCCCTTCCTTCACCCGCTTGACGAAGCTCGGGACGTTCTCCTTCGAGCCGATCTCGTTGAGCATGCGCAGAACGGCTTCGTTGGCGCCGCCGTGGAGCGGGCCGTAGAGCGCCGCCGCCGCCGCCGCGGTCGAGCAATAAGGATCCGCTTCCGAGCTTCCCACGGCCCGCATCGCATTGGCGGAGCAGTTCTGCTCATGATCCGCATGCAAGATGAAGAGCTGGTCGAGCGCTTTTTCGAGCACGGGATCCGGCGTGTAGCTATTCGACATGCAGAACATCATCTTGAGGAAGTTGCCCGCGTAGGAAAGCTCGTTGTCCGGATAATTGAAACGCATCCCGATCGTGTGCCGGTAGGCGAACGCCGCGAGCGTGGGGACTTTCGCGATGAGGCGATAGGTCTGGAGCTGCCGCGACTGAGAATCGTGAACTTTTTTCGCGTCCGGATAGAACGTGGAGAGCGCGCCCACCATGCTCACGAACATTCCCATCGGATGCGCGTCGTAGCGAAAGCCCTCGATGACCCGTTTGATGTATTCGTGGATGATCGAATGATGCGTGATCTCGTGATCGAAGGCGTCGAGCTGCGACGCCGTCGGCAGCTCCCCGTTCAAGATGAGATAGGCCACTTCGATGTAGCTCGACTGCTCGGCTAGCTGCTCGATGGGGTAGCCGCGGTAGCGCAGAATCCCCTTTTCACCGTCGATATAGGTAATCCGGCTCTTACAAGAGGCCGTGTTCTTGAAGGCGGGATCATAGGTCTTGAGACCGTAATCGTCGTCGCCGACGCGGATCTGCCTCAGGTCCATGGCGCGGATGGCGCCGTCCTCGATCGCTATCTCGTAGGTTTTGCCGGTCCGGCTATCGGTGATGCTGAGCGTGTCGCCCATGATTTTTTTCTCTCCTCTTTTCCACGATCGACAGCGGTCCACGATCGACAACGGTCCACGATCGACAATGGTCTACGATCGACAACGGCCTGAGCCGAACCTGTTATTGTAACCGTTGTCGGCCACACCATGAAAGCCCGTGCGAAAAGAGCCCCCACCGCTAGAGAGCTGATGGTGGCGACGGCGGCCCGCGAGATTCGGGACGGCGAGCTCGTATTCGTCGGGATGCGCTTGCCGCTTCTCGCTTTCATGCTCGCCCAGGCCACCCACGCCCAGAGCGCCGTAGGGCTCTACGAGAACGGCGTGATCCGAGCCCGTGCGGCGCGCTCGCTTCTCTACACGATGAGCGATCCTGCGAACATCGAAGGCGCTACCCGCACCGGCGAAATGCTCGAAGTGATGGGGCTCCTCCAATCCGGCCGCGTCGGGCTCGGCTTCGTGGGGGCGGCGGAAGTGGACCGCTTCGGGAACCTCAACACGACCCGCGTCGAGAGCGCCCGGCTTCCTGGAAGCGGCGGCGCGTGCGATATCGCGTCCATGTCCGCGCGGCTCGCGGTCCTTCTCAAACACACGCGGCGCCGGCTCGTAGAAAAAGTTCACTACGTAACCTCACCGGGCTACGGAGATGGCCCCGACTGGCGCGATTGGGTCGGCTTCGTTCGGGGCGGGCCGTCCGCGGTCATCACGGATCTCGGCGTCCTTCGATTCGACCCCGAGACGAAAGAAGCCGCGCTCGCCTCGTTCCACCCGCTCACCGCCGAGAGCTCGCCCGAGCGCGTCGTCGCCGAGACCGGATGGGCGCTCCGCATCCATCCCGACTGTGGTCCTACCGAGCTTCCGAGCGCGGACGAGCTCGATCTCCTACGGTCTCTCGATCCGGAAGGTTTTTGGCTGGGAACATCATGACGCTCCTGCCACTAGATGAAGCTTTGCGCTTGCACGTTCGAGACGGTGACTCGGTGCTCGTGGGGGCCGGGCTCGAAGCTCTCGTGCCTTTCGCCGCAGGCCGCGAGCTCATCCGCCAGAAACGGCGCGCGCTGACTCTCATCGCCCCGATCTCCGACATGCTCATCGACGTGCTCATCGGCGCCGGCATCGCAAAAGGCGTCATCGCTTCCTGGGTCGGCAACGTCTCGGCGGGCTCAGGCTACAACTTCCGCCGCGCGATCGAAGAAGACATCCCTGCGCCGCTCCAGATGGTGGACCACACGAACTTCACGCTCGCGCTCGCGCTCCACGCCGCCGCTCTCGGCGCACCCTACTTGCCGACGCGCACCGCGCTCGGGACGGACTTACTGGCGCAGAGCCCCCACCTGAAAGAAACGACGTGCCCGTTCACCGGCGTGCCGCTCGTTGCGGTCGAAGCCCTCACCCCCGACGTCGCGATCCTGCCGGTCCAGCGCGCCGATCGCGGCGGGAACGCGCATGTATGGGGCAACCTCGGCGTCATCCCGGACGCGGCCCGGGCCTCGAAGAAAGTGATCGTGCTCGCCGAAGAGATCGTCGAGCCGGAAGTGATCCGGAGCGATCCGAACCTCACCGTCATCCCGGGCTTTCTCGTCACCGCCGTGGCCCACGCGCCGAACGGGTGTCACCCGTCGCCATGCCCGGACTATTACGGCCGGGACCACGCATTCTTCGACGCGTATCACGAGAGCTCGCGCACGCGCGGCGGTTTCCTCGAGTGGCTCGAGAGCTGGCTCGCCAGGAAAGAGACGCTTTGAGCGCGGCCCGACGACGCTCGAAGTCGCATCGTCTACGGCCGGCAAAGCACGATCGAGATCAACATCGAACGGGAGCGGACTATAGTAGGGCCGGCATGACCCAAGATCCTCTATCCGAGAAAGTCACCCTCGTCACCGGCTCGACCCGCGGGATCGGGCGCGCCATCGCCGAAGAGCTCGCGAAAGCGGGCGCCACGGTCGTCATCTCCGCTCGGCGCGAAAAAGACGTCGCCGAGGCGGTGAGCCAGTTGCGATCCGAAGGTTTTCAGGCCCTCGGCTCAGCCTGCGACGTCCGGAGCTACGAGGAAGTCGCCAGCCTGATGAAGTTCATCGCCGACGAAGCTTCGGGGCTCGACATCCTCATTAATAATGCGGAGGTCGGTCTGTTCGGACATATCTCCGAGCTCACTCCTGAGAGCTGGAATCAAGTCATCGAGACCAACTTGACCGGGGTATTCAACTGCGCGCACGCGGCGATTCCATTGCTGAAAAAGCGCGGCGGCGGAGCGATCATCAATATCAGCAGTCTCGCCGGCAAGAACGCCTTCCGAGGCGGTACCGCTTACAACGCGTCGAAGTTCGGCCTCGAGGGCCTGAGCGAAGCGATGATGCTCGACCTCCGCTACGATAACATCAAAGTCGCCTACGTGATGCCCGGGAGCGTCGCGACCGACTTCGCCGGGAGAGCGCCGGGAGACGGCGACGACTGGAGGCTCAGCTCGAAAGACGTCGCCGACGCCGTGATGTCTATCCTCGCGCAGGACCATCGAGCGCTCGCGAGCCGCATCGAGCTACGCCCGTTTCAACCGCCGCAGAAATAGTAGCAGCCGGTTGAGCGCGTAGCCGAAAAGGATCGCGAGTAGCGGCTCGACCTCCCAGCGCATGCGATCGTTCTCGCCGATCTCGACGAGATTCGTGATCGCGGTGACCCACGAGATCGTGAGCACCATGTAGACAAAGACCCCTTTTGGGCCTTCCCGCGTCGCGCCGAGCACCCCGAGGCCAAGGACGAGGGGGAAGAGCACGAGCCAGAGGTTGGCAGGCGGCGCGAACATGCGGATCGGCCGCTCGATGGGACCACCCCAGAACAAATAGCGGGTCCACGCCGCGCGGTAGCGATGCACGGGCTCGAAATCGTAATCGACGAGAAAGTGCACCGAGTTCGGCCCCGGCTGCAGATAGAGGAGGAGTGCCGTCGTCACCCGACGAAAGTAGCGCTCGGGATATTTCAAGAGGAGCTCGATATCGGCTTGGAACAGCGCATCGGAGATGGTGACGTAGTCGCGGTGGTTGAAGTTCGGCTCACCGTTCGACTTGTAGAGCGCGTCGAGCGCCGGGTGCTCGTTGTGTGGTTCTTTGAAAAAACCGAAGGCCTCGTAGTAGTCGGGCTCTTGGAACGGTCGTCGCTGCCAATAGGCCGGGATGACGCGCCGCTCCTTGAGCTCGGCGATTTCCTTTTGGGAAAGCGGCCACCGCTTCGTCAAGCTTAGGCCGAGCCAACTGCTCGAAGCGTAGCTGCCGACGACAGCGTAGTTCTTGAGAGACCACAAACTCACGACAACGAGCGGGATCGCGGCGGCGAGTAGGAAGCGGCGTCGCCCCGCGACGAAAGGCGTCAAAGCGAGCGCTATGGCAACGAGCCAGAGAGGATGGAACACGGAACGCGTCAACATGACGAGCGTCACGAGCGAGAGGAAGAGGGTAAGCCCGGCCCGGCTGCGACGCTCGAGAAACAACAGGAGCGCGACGGCGGAGGCAAGCAACAGGAACGCGATCGGCAAGGTGTAGAACAGCCAGTTGCGATAAACTGGAAAATTCGGCGTGAGTGCGAAGGCGAGAACAACGGTGCCTGTGATCGCGTCGGCGATTCCGAGTCGGCGCATGAGCCACGCCATCCCGAGAAGAATGCCGAGCGCCATCGCGCCGAAGAGAAAGGAAAAGACCGCGGGGTAGGATTGCGGGAACGCCTTCACGACGATTCCGAGAAACACGTTGGAAAGAGGCGGCTGCGCGTGGAGGTAGTAGATCCCTCGCAAGAGGTCGTCCTGAAGGATGGAAGGGTCGAGATATTGATAGAGCGTGCCGAGCGTCTCTGCGGCGAAGCGGATGCCGAGAGCGCGGCTCAAGAGCTCGCTCGCACCGAAGGCCACGAGGACAAAGAGGTAGAGCGCGCCTTCCCGAACTCGGTGAGTGAACATGAAACCGCGCGAGGATAGCACCACGCTCCGGACGGATGCGAGTCCGCTGTTATAATCGGACCGAGAGGAGGAGGCCCATTAATATTCCGAACCGCCGACATCGATCGACGCCTTTCACGATCGATCGCATCGACGTCGCCCACGGCTCCCGCGAGTCCCTCGAGGACCAGCTCGCGGTGGAGGAGCCGCTCGAGATTCGCCTCGACGGGAAAAACGTCGCCGTGGTCATGCGCAGCCCCGGAAACGACGAGGAGCTCGCGGTCGGTTTTCTCTATACCGAAGCCATTCTAAAATCCCACGACGAGCTCGGCCGCGTGGAGCTCAAACAGGACCCCAAGAATCCCGAGCTCGCGAACGTCGTCGAAGTCACCTCCGCCGAGGGCATCAATCTCGAGAATCGCGGCTGGCAGCGCAACTTCGTCTCGGCTTCGAGCTGCGGGCTCTGCGGGAAGCTCACGATCGAGTCGGTGCGTCTTCACGTTCCGTCGGTGCGGAAGGACACGCTTCACGTTTCCGCCGAGCTCCTGCGCACGCTTCCCGACAAGATGCGCGGCGAGCAAGCGGGCTTCGACGAGACGGGTGGCATCCACGCCGCCGGGCTTTTCGACCCCGACGGCAATCTCCTCATCCTCCGGGAAGATATCGGCCGCCACAACGCCGTGGACAAAGTCATTGGCACCGCCCTTCTCGCGGACGAGCTTCCACTGTCGGGGCGCGTGCTCATGGTGAGCGGCCGCTCGAGCTTCGAGATCGTGCAAAAGGCGCTGATCGCCCGCATCCCGATAGTTGCGGCTGTCTCCGCCGCGTCGAGCCTCGGCGTCGAGCTCGCCCAATCCTGCGGGATGGCGCTCGTCGGCTTCGTGCGGGGCACGTCGATGAACGTCTACACGGGAAGCGACCGCATCGAGCTCTAGATCGACCGCTCTTTCCAATGGCCGCGGCGGAACAAGAGCACGCCCACCACCGCAAGCGTCGTCTGCGCGATCGCGATTGTGGTAAAGACACCACTCGGGCCGAGCCCCAGCGACGTCGACAAGACGTAAGCAAGAGGGATCTGCATGATCCAATAGGAGAAGAGGTTGATCCATGTCGGCGTCGTGGTGTCCCCCGCTCCGTTGAACGCTTGCACCATGACCATCCCGAACGCGAGCGCCGGATAACCATAGGCTATGATCTCGAGACAGAGCGCGGCCACGGCGACGACTTCGGCGTCGTCGCTAAAGATCCCTGCGAAGCTCTTCGCATAGAAATGGAACAAGAGCGCCACGGAGCTCAAGAAAACCAAGTTGCTGAAGCTTGCAATCCAAACCGAGCGCTCGGCCCGCTCCGGTTTCCGCGCGCCTAGATTCTGACCCACGAGTGTCGCGGCGGCGTTCCCCATCCCCCACGACGGCAGCAATGCGAACATGATCACGCGCACGGCGATCGTGTAGCCGGCGACAGCGGCGCCTCCGAAGAGCGCTAGGATGCGAAAGATCGCGAGCCAGCTCGCGGTCCCAATCAAGAACTGAAGCATCCCGAAGCCCGATATACGAAGGAGGCGCCGCGCTACGGGAAGATCGAAACGTAGGTGACGCTTCTGGACCCGCACGTGACCGCACCCGCGGCCGAGGGCTCGAAGCTGGTACAAAACGCCCAAACCTCGACCGGTCGCCGTCGCGATAGCCGCGCCTTCGATCCCCATTGCAGGAATGGGCCCCCAGCCGAAGATGAAGATCGGGTCGAGGATGATGTTGATCCAGTTCGCGAGCCAGAGAACGCGCATCGCGATCATCGCGTCCCCGCCGCCGCGAAAGATCGCGTTGATCAGAAAGAGCAGCATCACGGTGACGTTAGTCCCGAGCATGATGGCGGTGAAGCCTCGCCCTGTCTCGATGATCCCGGGCGTTGCTCCCATCCATCTGAGAAAGTCAGGCGCCAAAACGACGCCCGCGATAGCGATCGGAACGGACAAAAAGATCCCGAGTGCTATGGCCTGAACCGCCGCGAGCGACGCTTGTTCCGGATCTTTCTCGCCGATGCGCCGCGCGACCATCGCGGCGGCCGCCATGCTCAGCCCCATGGCGATCGAGAAGACGAGCGTGAGCATCGAGTCGGTCATCCCCGCCGCCGCCACGGCGTCTCGGCCGAGCCGACCGATGAAATACATGTCGACCACAGCGAAGACCGACTGCATCACCATCTCGAGGACCATGGGCACCGCGAGCAGCAAGACGGCTACGTTAATCAACAAGCTCATCGGTTTGCAAGGGCTATGGGTTCGAGGGCTCTACTTCCAGGCGGACAAAGCCACAGTGGTGGTGGATGTGGTGCCCCGTAGGAGGAGGCCTCGGTGCGGGTCTTGCGGACGAAAGGTCCGCAAGAACAAAGATCGCGCCACGCGCTACTGGCGACACTTGGATCTGTTCGGAGTCCGGACGTATCTTCGCTACTCGATCCGACGGGTGGTGTGTCGTCGGTGCGGTGCGGTCAAGGAAAAGGTGCCTTGGGCAGACAAGGGGAGCCGCTTTACTACCGCTTTCGAGCAAGAGGTGGCGTGGATGGCCCAGAGGGTGGACTTCAGCGCGGTAGCGGAATATTTCCGTGTGACGTGGCGTTCGGTGCGACGGATCATCCAACGCGTGGTCGCCGAGCAACGAGATGAGCGGCGCGAGCTCGAAGGATTGCGAGTGATAGGGATGGACGAGATTATCTACCGCAAGCGCCACAAGTACTTAACAGTGGTGGTGGACCATCTCAGGGGTCGGGTCGTATGGGCGGGAAAGGAGCGCAAGGCGAAAACGCTGCTGCTATTTTTCCGCAAGCTCGGACCAGAAAGAGCAGCGAAGCTCGAAGCGGTGACCATGGACATGTGGGAGCCGTACCTAACGGTCGTCGGCCAGAAGGCTCCTCAGGCACGGGTGATCTTTGACCGCTTCCACATCGTCAAACACCTGAACGAGGCTGTGGATAAGACCCGTCGCAACCTCGTGCGCGAGCTCGAAGGGACTGCACGGCGGGAGCTCGAGAACACCAAGTTTCCCCTTCTCAAAGCCAAGCACAACCGCACTGCGAAAGACAAACGGGTGCTCCGCGAGCAGGTGCGAGCCAATCGCCCCCTCTACCGCGCCATGCTTTTGCGCGACGACTTCATGGACCTCTACACCTACAAAACCGAGACCTGGGCCAAGAAGTTTCTCCGAGGATGGTTCCGCCGCGCTATGAGGTCGAGGATTGAGCCCATCAAAAAAGTCGCGAAGATGATTCGCAGACACTTCGATGGCGTTGTGGGGCGGGTCACGTGGAGACTCACCAACGGCCGACTGGAAGGAATGAACAACAAAATCCGACTGCTGAGCCACCGCAGCTTCGGGCTCCACTCTGCCGAAGCCCTCATCAGTCTCGTCTACCTAAACTGCGGCGGTCTCACCCTTGAGAGGATCCACTGAAATGACAGGAGAGGCTGACTTTTCAAACTTGATGCCGTTCATCGCCAAACTTCGCGAAGGCCACGATCTAGTCATGGGCAATCGCTTCAAGGGCACCATAAAACCAGGAGCCATGTCACCGCTGCATCGATACTTCGGCAATCCGGTCCTATCCGGCATCGGACGCCTCTTTTTTGGAAGGCAGTGCGGCGACTTTCACTGCGGGCTGAGGGGCTTTAGGAAAGAAGCCGTCCAACGGATGGCCCTGCGGACAACGGGCATGGAGTTCGCCTCCGAAATGGTTGTCAAGGCCATCTTACTCGGGATGAAAATTGCCGAGGTCCCGACCACGCTGTCTATGGATGGCCGGAGCCGCCCGCCGCCCGTCCCATTTGCGAAGCTGGAGAGACGGCTGGCGCCATCTTCGATTCCTTTTGCTTTATAGTCCGCGTTGGCTGTTCCTGTACCCGGGCTTGCTGCTCAGCCTCACGGGACTTTTGGTAGGCATTTTGATCTTATCAGGTCCGCGGACCGTGGGTGGCGTCACTTTCGACGTACACACTTTGTTGTACGCTTCGGCGGCGGTTTTCCTCGGCTACCTGTCCGTCAGCTACGCCATTTTTGCGAAGATTTTCACAGCAAACGAGGGCCTGCTTCCTCAAGATCCCAGACTCAACAGATTCACAAGCTTGATAAGACTCGAAGTCGGAATCCTCGTTGGACTCGCTTTAGCGGTGGTCGGCCTAGCGGGCTCGATCTGGGCGCTCAGCGACTGGGGCGCCCGTTCTTTCGGACCTCTAGACACGTCCCGGACGTTTCGGATCGTTATACCCTCCGTCCTCGCGCTCGCTCTCGGCTGTCACATCGTGTTTTCGAGCTTCTTCCTCAGTGTATTGGGGCTAGGTCGCCATCCAGGGTACGACCTATGAAGGCGCTGGACCGCTTCTTGCAATCTTGGAGGATAACAAAGAGCAAACCGTACATCTCAAGAGGGGCACGCGTCTTGGACATCGGATGCTCGGACGGGGTCCTTTTCAGACAACTCGACGGACTCATTGGGGAGGGAATCGGCATTGACCCTGGGCTCGAGGAGCCGGTGGAGATGGGGCACTATCACCTGGTACCAGGTACCTTCCCCCCGGATCTCCGTGATCGTCTTGCGTTTGACGTCATTACCATGCTCGCTGTCCTCGAGCACGTACCACCCGAGCACCAGCAAGGCTTGGCTCGGGCCTGCTCGAGGTATCTGACGCCCGGCGGGCATCTAGTGATCACGGCGCCATCTCCTCTCGTGGACCACATACTCCACGCATTGGTGTTTTTCCGTTTGATAGACGGAATGGCACTCCATCAGCATTTCGGTTTTCAACCGCGAGACACACCAGTTGTTTTTTTTACATTGAATCGCGAAGATTTCTCATTCGTGATTCACCTCGACCGGCAACCACGTACGAGCAGAAGACGGGAGGCGCAGACGGGGTCAAGGGCGCGTAGCGGCTCGCGTAGCGAGCGAACCCTTGACGCCGTCGAGCACTCCCGTACCCTCATGGAGTGGTGGCCGTTCTTGATATTTCATCGCGGTGGATTACGGATTAAAGTGATAAACAACACCCGGCATCTTCCGGAACCATGAGCTCACGCTCGTCGTGGCCCGCAAATTCCGTACAGGCGCTGCAGTGGATAGTTGGCGCCGAGCCAAGCGAGTGAAACGAGCAGGAGCGTACCTGCAAGGCCGATCCAGCTCTTGCGCCACACGTAGAAGGCGAGCCCGGTTCCGATTCCGACGAGCACGGCGAGAACGCGTATCAAAACGCAAAAGGCCTCTATATCGAGATGAGTTACTTCGACTCCAAAGAGGTTCACCAGCGATTCGCCCAGTCGTTTGGCGGCATCGTATCATCTGATCGCAAACCGGACGGCGAGAAAGAGGCTCTAGCCGGCTCTCACCGTCTTACGCCGCCACAAGCGGAGTGGGTCGAATCAATTCTGTCCAACGGCTGGAGGATGGATCGTGTCGGCGTTATACAGATAATCATTGACTTCAAAAGCGAATAAGGCCAAGAGCACCAGCGAGACCATGAGCTTTCCTTTTGGAAAGCGACGCGACAACCACTCGAGCGTGATGCCCCCCAGAACGCAGAGAAGGCCGGCGAAGAAAAGGTCCTCTTTGATCTGAAGGAAGAGCTCCGGAAAGAGCAGAGGATCCTTGAAGACGAGGAGCGAGAGATAGGTCGCCGTCCAAGCCCGGACGACGCGGCGCGCGAAGGGACCGCTCGTCCAGGAACGAAGATTCACGTAGGCGGGAAGCGCGACGAGGATCCAGAGGGGGTAGCCGTGGTTCAGGATGCGCACCGTGTCGCGGGCCTGGTTCCGGAGAAAGACGAACGTGGCGGGTGCGCGGTAGCCCGAGGGGGCGAGGCTCGCGAGTGAGCTTCCCGCAGATGCTCCGAGAAAGTGGCGATAGAAAAGGGCGACCGATCCCAAAACTCCCGTCACCGACGCAATCAACATCGCCCACGTTTGCCGGCCCGGCAAGATGGATTTTCTCTCCCAGAGCTCCAGAAAAACGAGCCACGCCATGAACAAGACGAAATGGACCAACGTCGCCGAGTAGGCCAGCGTGGCGGCGAGGGAGAACAGAGCGAATGTAGCCGCGACGCGAAATCGCGCGAAGTGAAGGTGGCCGGCCAGGAGGTAGGCGGCGGCCGCCATGAACAGCATTTGCCCCACGACGGCTGGGGTGTGGGCTCTGGAAGCGTGGTGCCAGGTGGAGATTTCGATCGCCATGAGCGCTGCAGCGTAGCCCGCCGCCTTCGGCTCGCGGGCCACGTGGCGGGCGATGGCGAAGGCGAGAAGCACCATAATCGCACCCGCAACGATCGCGAGGTACTCCAGGAGAAAACACGGCCGGTCCAGAAATTTCCTCACGCCATGGATGCCGAAATAGCTCACCGGAGAGTAGGGCGCGGCGTATTCTGCTTCGGGATGACGCCGGCCCAGGGAGAGCGTGCGCCCCTCTTTTCCATAGGACGAAGAAATCTCCATGAGGTTCTCGGCCGTCCACGGCGAAGAGGCGAGCCGCCGGAGCTGCCGCGTGTGAGCGCGCACGTCAGGCGGAAGGTGCTGTGGCCAGAAGATCACGGTCGAGTGAGAGAGAAGAACCAGAATGAAGGCGACGCTCAGCCGGCGCGATGTCTCCGGAGGCACTCGGAGAAACGTTCTCTGAGCTCCCCAAACCAGAGCTCCCAAAGGGAAAGCGAGCCAGAGGTGCCCGAGGGCGGCGCTCGCAGAGCCAGACGCGAAGGCGTAGGCGAGGGCGATCGCGAGGAAGGTGACGAACGCTCCTATTTCGCGAAACAAGGCTCTCGTCCGCGACCAGCCAAGGGCGCCGTAAACGAGGAGCGGGAGAAGCAGCGCGAGGAACCACTGCGCCCTCGTGGGCCACAGGCGCGCCTCTTGGAGAGGGCCGAGCTCCACCCAGTCGAAGGTGGCGATGGCGCCGGGAGGAAGATTCACTTCGCGCGCCGTCTCTTCGAGCTTGAGCTCCACGATGAGCTCGTCCGTGTCGAGAAATCTCGCGGGGACCCGAAGACGTCTGACGTCCCAAGGGTAGGAGTTTTCTTCGAACGTGAGAGCTTCGAGCTCGATGCCGTTCGCGAAGACGCGCACCACTCCCGGCTGTGCGTAGCGGTGCATCCGGAGCCTGAGCTCCGCGTCACCACCGATGATGACGAGAGGGAGACGAAGACCGGCGTCGAAAAACGCCATGCGGGCCGCGAAATACGTCATCCACCGAACGCCTCGTCGTTCGCGATACGGTCCATGGTCCTCGTAGGGACGGCCCCAGGCGGACGGGTTTCCGACACGATAGACCTCGTCATCCGCGGCTCCGAGCTCAATACGAAAGGCACCGCTCGATCGGAACGCGAAGAGGAACAAAGCGGGCGCCGCCACACAGTAGACAGTCAGAAAGACGAGCAGTCGACGGTGTCTCATGGCTTCTCGTGCTTGAAGCTTTCGGCCCCGTCGATCGTGCTCTTCGTCACTGGCTCGCGATCATAACGTAGGAGTCGGTCTTGAAAATAGCAAGGGGCGTGACGGTTGATGTGAAAGGATACGGCACGCCACGCCAGCGCACAGAAATGATCGCGAGCTTTAGGCAACGTACTTTTTACGACACGCGGAAGGAAAGCTCATCGGTATCGAGCTCGTGCCCCCGGAACTCGTCACTCTCGAAGCCATAAACGGCGTTCTCGAAGACTACGGCTTCCAGCCCTTCGACGCTTCCGATCTAAAGCCTGCCTCTGCTCGCCGCGTAACCCGTTTCGAAGATCCGAGGTACAACGGGATATGCGCGTTGTGACAGGAAGAGTCGTCGAGGGCGAACCGCTCGACGAGGCTCAACGGTCACGGTATTTGTCCAAAATCCGACGATGGGAGTTTCATCTGAGGTACAAACGACGGCGCTGCCATGCATCGTACTCGGAAGGGCGCAATCGGTACCGCGCGATAGTTCCTTCGTGAAGCCGTTCGATCTCCCTTTCGGCCAACTCGACGAAAGGTTCCCTGTCACTTGCCGGCAGATGATGGACCGCGTAGTCGCGAAGCGCCACTTCGGGCCGCACGGTGAGATCTCGCACCACCCGCCCAATCGCCTCAATGAGCGCTTCGCGATATCGGAGACGAAAAGGGTCCGGCTCCACCATCGACTGGCGAACGGCAAGATATCGCTGGCACGACCGCTCGTACGCCCAAACGAAAACATCGCGCAAGAGCTCCAAGCGGTTGAGCTCGTAGACACCGAGGGTACCTTCGATATACGCGCGCTCGGGGACGTCGACGAAGGACAAGGGGCACAAATTTCGGCGGATCAACGAGAAATTGGCTGTCAGGCGTGACACTCTTTTGTTTACGTCCTCGAACGGTTGCAGGTACGGGAGATGCACCATGACGAAGAAGGACTGCTCGAAGGGATCGCGGATGGCCTCTGCCGTGTCTAGAATCTGGGCGAAGCACTCGGCGAGCACTTGCGGGATCGCCATGGGGTGGAAAACCGAGCCCGAGATCTCAACGGTGGATTCCCGCAGACGACCGACGGCGTCCTGATTCGCGAGAAGGTTGTCCGAAAGCAGAGCGTGAAGGTTCAAGAGCGTATATTTGTTGAAGCGCACCTCATTAGCGGCGTCGACAAGAAACTCTATCGCCGCTTTGTGGTTGAGGATCATCTGAGTCTCGACAGCATCCTTGCCGTCGGCCGACTGGCCGAAGCGGATGAGTCGTTCCGTATCCAGGCGGCTATAGGTGTTCCCCTCGAGTCGAGATGACGCCCAGGAGAGGTCGATGATCAGACGGCTCAGGATCTGCCGCGCGTAAGTGCCGGCGGGAAAGTCGTTGCCAACCGGGGAGCGACCGATGTGCTCGAGGTTCTTCTTGACGACGTCCGGCAAATAGCTGGTCTCGTTAGGCACATAGTCGTCCAGAAACTCACGCTGATAGCCAACCGGGCGACGATCGCCGAGAGATCTACGAACATAGTCCCGTATGGCGCGGCCCTCTTCCGATACGGGAACGTAATCCTCAGTCAGCGGGAGCATCCGGTGAGCGGATTCGGATTCCGGCGCCGGAACCACGTTCGGAGAGTCGTGCGGTGAAGTGACCTCTCCGATAAAATATCGCACGGCACGGGCTTTGCCTCTTCGGTGCAAACGTCCGCCCGCAACCAAGTCGGCCAGCCGTCGGTCGAGCGTCCTACGGCTGATGCGTTTCAAGACCGAGTGGAGCTCTCCTGCACCAAGCCCTTCCGGGTGTCTGGCGACGATCCCGACGATTTCTTCGCTTTCTTGTTTGCGTCGCGGGCTGACCATATTGGCGTGATTTTAACCGAATCACGCCAGGACTACAATTCGTATAAGTGATTGATATTTAACTATGTTAACTCAATAAAAAAGCATAAATGGCGAGATTTCATTCAAAATCACGCCATCAATCGCGCCATTTCCTGGGCCTCGCCTCCTGTTCTCGTCAATATTCGTCAGCCCCGTGAAATCACGGACTTACAGCCTGCTTGCGTTGTGGGACGAAAGGGGAAACTCCACCGACATCGTCGTGTCCAAAAACACAAACTAACTCAACACCCGCGCGCGCCGGGACGTTTCGGATAGACGTGTCAACGCTTGGTTAGCCAATAGAAGCTAGAATCCTCGGTCACGAGCACGCCGATCCAGCCCTTGACGTTGTTGGTCGTCGCCAACGCTGGTTCAATCGCTGCGGCGGGCCGTCGTCGAACTTTGGTCGTCACTATCATGCAGAGCGAACTCATCAGGGGTTGGAAAACGCTTCGCTCGAAGCGGACGAGCGGTGGGCGGTCTCGACGGGAATGTGCGATGCCGCCAACGATTGGCGGCGTGCTCAACTATTACCACCACGAAGCATGTCGAAGTGCTCGCTCATCACGTCGTTGACGTCCAAAAGCGGAAGGCGCGCGCACTTCTTCTATCTTTGATCCTCCAATCCGCGATCTGTTCCTGGTACTCGGCCTCCTCTTTCGAAAAAGTGCTCCAGGACGGCTCACTCATGACCTTCGAGTGTGACCCAACGGTCGAACATCCAACCGCGGCTTTCGAAATACCTTTTCTCTTCGAGTAGGTAGGAGTCTCCCGGAGCTACAGGACGATGTTTGTTTTCTCTGTTTGCCGCCTGCTTTCGCGGCGGTGCCACTTTATCTCGTCCATACTCCAGTTGAACTCCTACCCCTCATAGAACCGGACAAGCGGATTTCCCATACATACGGCTCATCGGTCGGTCATTCAGCGAGCCTCCGCTCTACGACAAGGGTTCAGGTCTACGCGGATTCGCGACGTGGGCCATCCAACGTGAGTAAGAGCTTGGACGAAAGAGGACCACGTGTATGCCCGCCGCTGGCTCTTGCGGTTGAGCCAATGGAACAGGATGCGTTCGCTGCGGCGGACATAGTACCGGCATCGGTCCGAGTTATCCGTGATGGCGTAATAGCTCAGGTGGCCGACCACGCGGGAGCGGGCCAGCCGCAACATGTCACCTTTCCTCAGTACACTCCGGGCTTTGCGTGCCCAATCCGTGAACCGGCGCAAGCTTTGTCCCAGCTTCTTACGGCTGGTGCGGCGTTTGACCTTGTAATATCCCTCTCGCGTCTTCCCGCAGTAGTGCGTGAATCCTAGAAAGGTAAATTCCTTCGGCTTCTCGCCCCGCTTATACGCATTCTCACGGGCATAGCGCCCGAACTCGAGGCAGTGCGTTTTCTCCATCGCCAGCTTCAGGCCGAATCCTTCGAGGCGGTCTTCCAACTGGTGGCGAAAACTCTCTGCTTCGCCTTTGTACTGGAAGCAGGCAAGGAAGTCATCAGCAAATCGGAAGTAGTACGCTTCGCCTTGACATTGCCTGCGCACCCGTCGACTGAACCACACGTCCAGCACGTAGTGCAGGTAAATGTTCGACAGCAGTGGCGAAAGAATGGAGCCTTGGGGTCTCCCCTGATCAGTCGCATGGACCAGTCCATCCTCCAGGATGCCACTCTTCAGCATCCGCACGATCAGTCGGAGCACACGCTCGTCTCCTATTCGATGCTTCAGAAACTTCATCAGCCAGGCGTGATTGACCGTGTCAAAGAACGCTTTGATGTCGGCCTCCACCACTCGGTAGACTCGTTTCTGTTGCGAGGATGTCAAGGAATTAGTTGAAACCATCATAAGCGACTCGTGGTCATTTCCAGCTCTACGCCCCTGACCTTACGCGGCCTCAGGCATCTCGTCCTCTCGTTGGATCGCATCGATGGCCGCAACCACTACGTCGATGGATGCGTGCCCCTTGACTCGTCTGAACTGTTGTTCGCAGTGCAGCAGCACAGCGGCGAGCCATCGCTGGCGCATTTTGCTGTTACGGTAGCGTTTGATGTTGCGCTCGCAACTACGAACCATGGAGAACATACTCTCTATAGGATTCGTCGAGTGCAGGCTCTGGCGCAGTAGAGCGGGGACCTTCAACTTGTGGAGCATCAGCACCTCCTCGAGTGCCTCGAGGAGTGAGTCTGCCGCCGACTCGTTGATGTCGCGAAGCCAGCGCTCGAACTCCTGCAACATCTTCTTCGCGTCCTTGTAGCTGTTCTGCTCCAAGGCAGTCGCGAAGAGGTGGTGTGCCTGCTTGCGGTAGCGTTTGGGCAGGTGGCGCTGGATGTTGCGGTCTTTGTGCAAAGTACACCGCTGGTGGATGAGCTTCTTACCGTATCGGTCTTTGAGCGCCTTGATGATCCCCCCGCCACCATCGGTTACCCAGAGGATCCGTTTGGAGAGCTTTAACCCCCGTCGCTCCAACTCTTCCAGCAATTCCTCGCAGATCTCGTGGTTCTCCGTCGCCCCTTCCCAGAAGCCCAGGGGGAGCTTTTTCCCTTCACGGTCCACGCCGAGCGCGACCACGAACGCCTGACCGCCGCGGTGGACCGTGTCTAGGTACATCGCGAAGAGCGGAAACTCTTCGAGACTGCGCTCCTGGAACTGCTTCAGCTGCTTCGCCGTCGCCTCGACCAGATGGCGGGACACCGAGCTCGGCGTCACACCGAAAGCCTTGCCTGCCGCCGTCACCGTCTCTTCGTACTTGCGAGCAGACATTCCCCGAAGCACCTCCGACAGGAGTTCCTCCGAAAAGCCCCCGCGATTCTTGAGCTGCTCGTAGGTTCTCAGCCCGACCTCACCCTCCGGGCCCCGCAATCGAGGGTGCTCGACAGGGAGCTTCTGGTCACCGACATAGATCGACCCACGTTGACTCGCCCATTTGCGAAGCCCGGACGACGTAGGATGGTAGTCTGGCCCAGATCTCTCTTCGCGCTCCATGTACATGAGCGTCTCAGCTACCAGGCGTCCGACATCGAGCATCGCGGCGTCCAGCGCTCGCTTGCCCTCCAGCATCACATGCACAACTAGATCCGCCCACCACTCTTGCTCCTGCGTCGCCCTCAGCATCTGTGTTGCATTCTTTCTCTTCTTCGTATCTGCTCTCACCGGGTGGCTCCTTTCTTTTTGATCGCCAGCTTTGACACCGACGATCTTGAAGGGAGTCACTCACCGATTTCAACTAGATTCAGGATATCCTCTCTGTTGCAGCGTCCGGCCGAGGGCATCCAAACATTGATGTGGGCTGCGCCCCGGACGGTAGCCATAGCTACTGTCTTCGAATACGGCTTCGTAGATGGGTTCCAGCGTCCGTTTCGTCGCTTCCTCAACAATCTTGTCTTCAAAATTGCTGATTCCTAGCGGTCCTCCCTTTTCGCTGCCTGGCTTCGGTACGTACGTGCGACGTTTCGGCGATGGACGGTAGCCCATGCGCTTCAGACGCGACGATAGGTCCCGAAGGTTCTCTTCGAGTTGTTTGCCGTATTCCTCCTTCGTTACTCCATCGATCCCGCTCGCCTTGTGGGCAAGCAGTTTGTCGTAGCTGGCTCGCAGGTTGTCAATATCTGTGATGTGGTGATACAAGCTGGTGAACACCAGCTTGGGGTCTTTGCGAGCCTTTTCGCCTATCCGTGTCAGGTTTGTGCCCACCGGTTTGTCACTCCTTGCATAGCGTCGATGTTTCTCCTTTCACGGTCAACCTTCCGTGGGGACCTTCGCTCGGCGGTCATTAGTCGCTTCATCGCTAGGCCATTGCGGCACTCCGGTCCCCATCACTTGCGACGCGGCCATCCCGTCACCCTCTTTTTACATTGGGCCCGGTACTCGGGCATGGTGCGGGCGATGGCCCAAGAGCCTAGGTAACGTCGCTCGCCTGGTTACTTGCCTGTCTTTGGGCAGCTCGATGCTGTCTGGGACCCCGGGGTGTCGGCTTCGCACTCGTCTTTAACGCGCTCACCGCTTGGCCTGCGCCCGCATGGAAAGGATCGGCACGTTCCCAATATTCAAGGTTCTCGGGGCTTTGTGTCAGATTCAGGGCAACACCCTTCACCTCGCTGCTCTCGTTTGTCCTCCCTCTTGCTTTCGCTTTCAGTCGTTACACTACTGAGCGGCTGACTAGGCCTTACTCAGGGGGGCCTACCCGCTACTGCGGGCTCCCCCTAGACAGGCAACCATTGCCAGGTTGCCCCATTATGCCTTTATCATAGGAACCCGATGACGACGATGCCTCGCAATTCTTTCCGGCGTAAGCTTCTCTTTGCTGGCCTGACCGTGGTCGGATTCTTTGTGCTGGGGAAGTGGCGCTCCGGATCATTGGGATCGATCCTCCACGCAGCTCCATTCTCATTCTCCGCGATATCGATGTCGACATCGAATACCCGTTCATGCAGCCGGACCGCGAGCTATTCTGGGCACCTTCACCCGGATTCCAAGATCAGTTTCGCGGGAAAGAAATTACCATCAACGCACTCGGTCTTCGGGGCCACGAGATCGCAATCCCCAAGCCAACCACGAAGAAGAGAATCCTCTGCTTTGGCGACTCCATCACGTTCGGCTACGGAGTGAGCGATCGGGAGAGCTATCCCTACCTCTTGGGTGAACTATTGAGCCCACGCGGGGCGGAAGTCGTCAACGCCGGTGTCACTGGCTACAGCAGCCATCAGGTTCTACGATTGGCACGTAGACTGGCAAGAACTCTGGAACCCGACATCGCCCTGTTTCTCGTCGGGTGGAACGACGGGACGTTGCGCCCCGTCAATGATCAGGTCTACGCAAGGCGGTTCCGCCTATCGACGGCGGCCGATTGGATCTCGGGCTACTCCTACGTTCATGGACTTCTGAAAACGCTCTACCTTCGTTCCTTCGAGCACGAATGGGAAACGCCGCCCGAAACACCGAGAGTCTCGCTCGTGGACTACGGAAAAAACCTCGCGGCCCTCGTCGAGGAGTATCGATCCCGGAACATCGCTCCTTTCTTCATCGACCTACCTCGGCGCAAACGAGCGGGAGAGGAGACGACGGGATCTTCGTACTCAGAAGTGCTCACAGAAGTTGGCCGCCGGCTGAGCGTTCCCGTGATCGATCCTGGGGACCTGGGATTGAAGAGTCCGCTCGACACCAATGCGCACTACTTCATCGACACGCTGCATCTCAGTCCAGCGGGAAACGCGTACCTGGCGGAGAGACTCGTTAGAGAGCTCGCCGAGCTGGACGCTCTGTGACCGAGCCGCGCACCCATCCTCACCTGTGAGCACGGACCAGTGGGATACAATGCCCCCGCGTGGTCGATTGTGAGAACGAGCCTCAGCGCACGACGAAATTGATCCTGATTTTCCTCGGTTTCTTGCTGTTCGCTGTCGTTGCAACCTACCCTCTCGCCTTTCGGGCTGCCGATCACGTGTTTGGGCTGGGCACACCACCTCTCAACATCTGGGCGATGGCTTGGGTCAACCACCAGTTGCCGCGAGATCCACTTTCGCTGTTCGACGCCAACGCCTTTTATCCGTACGCAAGAAGCCTCGCCTTCTCCGAACATCTCTTCGTGCCTTCTCTCATGGCCGCGCCCTGGCTCGCGGTTACCGGAAACCCCGTTCTAGCGCACAATGCCGTCGCGCTCTTGAGCTTGGGCTCGCCGGCTTGGGCATGTACCTTCTCTGCCGCGAGCTCACGGGAAGCGAGACCGCATCCTTCGCGGCAGGGTTGATCTACGCGTTTCACACTTGGAACATCAACGAGCTCATCCGAATCCAGATATTGTCGAACCAGTGGTTCCCCTTCCTCCTACTGGCGCTGATACGCTATTTTCGCAGCCCGTCGACGCGGCGCTCTCTTGCGGTCGGCGCCGCATACGCACTGCAAGGTTTGAGCTGCATGTACTGGGCTCTCTACCTCCCATTGGTGGCCGTGCCGGCACTGATTCTCCTTCAGTGGCGTCACCGACTGGAATGGCGGCGCCTTGCTCTTCTCGGGCTTCCACTCAGCCTGGCGATATCTTTGACCGGTTTATTCGCCGTTCCCTACCTTCAGAACAGGCAAGAGTTTTCTTTCGAACGAGAACTGCCCAACTCCGTTTCCATCGACCGCTATTTTGACGTGCTTCCAGGCAATTGGCTGTATGAGGATTCCCTGGGCACGGCGCGCCCCAACGAGAACGCGGCTCATTTTCTCGGCTTCTCTACGATGCTCATCGCAATGGTGGGCCTTTTCGCTCGATCGCCGGCTCGCGCCGACTTGCGACTCCTTTGGCTGCTATTTGTCCTCGCCGGTTTTCTGCTCAGCCTCGGACCCGAAATCTGGATGGGAGAGCGCCGGCTGGGAGCCGGCCCCTACGCCGCCTTCTTTCACTGGCTCCCCGGTTTTCAGAGCGTTCGCTATCCCGAGCGTTTTTCCCTCGTCATGATGCTAGGCGTCGCACCGCTGCTCGCGAGGGGGCTGGCCCGGGTTCGGCCGATCGTGGGCGGCTTCGGGGTCGTCGCGATCGGTGCTCTCGTTTTTATCGAGCATCTCTCGGTGCCATTAAAACTCGCGCCGTTGCCGACGGGTGAAACGATTCCGGAGATCTATCGCTGGATGGCCGAACAGCAAGATGTGAACGTGGTCGCCGAAGTACCCACCACCCGCTATGGGGGAGAACGAGCCGATGCCGACCCCATGTACTTCTCGACGGTGCATTGGAGAAGGACGGTCCAGGGGTTTACTGGCTATTTTCCGCCCGCCTACAACTACAGTCGCTGGCGATTGTTCCACTTTCCTGATCGCGAAAGCGTCTCGTTTCTCGAGAAACTAGGAGTCGATACGGTCGTCGTACGACCCGAACACTTGGACTTCGACGAGCTCGCTGGCAACAGGGCATGGAAGCTCGAAGGTCCTTTCCCCGAAGGGCACGTGGCGCTGCGCCTGAAGCAAGCGCGAGGCCTGAATTTCGAGCCACCCGATAAAAGAAGAAGCCAGCCACTCATCGAGCTCGATCCGACGCGCTTTAGAGTCCACGGCTCGACGCCGGGGGCGGAGCGAGCCAAGGACCGCGATCCTGGCACGTCTTGGAGCACGGTCGAATTCCAAAAGGAGCACGATTTCTACGCGATCCGTTTCGCGGAGAGCACCCGCCCAGCCCTCGTCTCGATGCTCGTGGGACCGCCCTTCGAGTTTCCCATGCACTTCGAGATTCTGGGATTATTGGAGTCCGGAGCTTGGCAATCCCTCGATTTCGAGCGCGACGTGGCATATGACCGCTTCGTCGCGAAACTCTTGAAGCTGCCGCTCGAGGCGACGCTCGAGGTCGAGCTCGATCCGCCCCCGGTCCGCGAAATAAGGATTCGCATCACGAAGACGGACCCCTTCGAGATGCCCTGGACGATCTCCGAGGTGCATGTCTTCACGAGACGAGCTAGGTAATGAAGTATCAACAGGGTGGGTGCTGTCAAGTTGGGAGCGTGGACCACAAGATATAGTCGTAGCTACACCCAACCTGACCACACAATATTGTGGAGCGTTGCCTCAATTTGACAATACCCCCCAGAGGGGATGATCACCGAAGATGGCGGCTCTCATCGGTCAGCAGGCTCAACAGCTTCGGATGGACAAACAGCTTCTCACGACCGACCTTCCTTTCCTCCAACACACCCAATTCTTGCAGCAGTTTCAAATAGCGTGAGGCCGTTTGGCGCTTGGCCACTCCCGCCCGCACCAGATTCTCAATTCGGCAATACGGCTGGACAAAGATTTCGTCTACGAGTTCACGGCTGTAGATCTTCGGCAGTTTCGCACGGACATCCGCCGCGGTGATCTCCGATAAATTGCGGATTGCTTCTATCTTGGCGAGAGTCCATTCTGCGGTAGCCCGAACCGCCTCCAGCATGTATAGCAGCCAAGGTTCCCAGCCTTCGTTGCGCGTCACATCAATGAGCAGGCTGTAATACTCTTCCTTGTGGTGGATGATGTACCGACTCAAATAAAGGATGGGCAGTGTCAGCAGATCTTCCTGAATGAGAAACAAGAGATTGAGAATGCGGCCGGTCCGGCCATTGCCATCGGTGAAAGGGTGGATGGCCTCGAACTGGTAGTGGCCGGCGGCCATTCGAATCAGGGGGTCCGGACCATCGTCCTGGTGAATGAACCTTTCCCAACCGGACAGCAGTTCCCGGATCGTGCTTTCTCCCTCCGGAGGCGTGTAGATGGTTTCGCCGGTCACGGCGTTTGCCAACTTCGTGCCGGGTACTTTTCGCACCTGCATGTCCATACCTCTGATCCTGCTGCAAACGGTTTCAGCGGTTCGAGTGCAGAGGGGAAATTTCTCCAGAGCCAAATAACCCTCCATCAAGGATCGGCGGTAGCGCAGCGCCTCTTTTGTCGCCGGATCGGCTCTCTCTTCTGCGTCAAGGTTCTCGAACAGCTTGTCGGTAGTGGTGACAATGTTCTCGATCGCTGAGCTCGCCTGGGCTTCCAAGACTGGCAGGGTGTTAATGAGCATTGACGGGTTGGGGATCAGTTGAGCCGCCTGATTCAAGCCCGCCAAGGCCGCTCGGGCTTCGATGCACACACGCAACACGGGTTTGGTCTCCAATACCTCCGCCGTTGGAATTGGGGGCAGGGTGTCGTAGGGTCGGTCGGGGCGCCAGGCCGGGTCAGACATGTTCGCATAATTACTTTTTATCGACACATGCTCAGCATATGTTTACACCGGCGACATGTCAACAAAATATGGTGATTTTTTGGCATTTTATCGACAGGTAATGTCAGATTGAGCAGGTGACTGAAGGATAAAAGGTATCATCAATGAAGGACGCGGTCTCGAAGCACTGGGTCACGTCATGGTCACGGCCACGCGTGGTGCAGCCGGCGATGGGCGCCTGGTAGCGGAGGCGAACCCCCATCCGTTGCGGGGATGGATTCTAGCTGCTATGCCTGGATTCGATGGAGAGCGCTTGTGGAGGCTGTACCGTTTCGTACCTTGGCTGTGGCGTCCTAGTCTCCTAGTCCTCCTTAGTCCGAGTAGGACTGCCGCTCGTTCCATCGCCGTGCTACGATTCCAAGAGGAGTGACTCGCTTGCCATCGCCGTTTCCGGGAATGGACCCATACTTGGAGAGTCCCGAGCTGTGGCCGGATGTGCACAATGGATTGATCGCTGCACTGCGTGACGAGCTATCTCCCCGGCTGAGGCCTAGCTACTACGTAGCTTTGGAGGAGCGTACGTACCTAGAGGAGCCGGGAGAGCTCGTGCTTGTCGGGCGTCCCGACCTTACGGTCGTGGACCGGGGAGCGTCGGAGCAAACGCCAGAGCGAAGCCGTACCCCAACGGTGGTCGAGGTGGAGCTACCCGTTGGAGCGGAAGTGCGGGAAACATTTCTCGAGGTACGAACGGCGGGCGACGGTGAGGTCGTCACGGTCCTGGAGCTTCTCTCGCCCGCGAACAAACGCTCCGGCACGGGACGGCGGATGTATCTCGACAAGCGCGAGCTCATTCTCTCCACACGCACGAGTCTTGTGGAGCTCGATTTGCTTCGCGCTGGAGAGCCAATGCCGACCGTTCGACCCCGCGTTCGCTCGGATTACAGCGCTTTGGTCAGCCGGGGCCACCGGCGACCGAAAGCGGACCTCATCCCATTCGGTGTGCGCGATCCGATACCGCCGTTTCCGCTGCCGCTGCGGCACGGGGAGGACGAGCCGACGGTGGACCTCGGAAACATCTTGCACGCTCTATACGATCGGGCAAGCTACGATCTCCGCATCGGTTACGAACGAGAGTCAACTCCGCCGCTCGGTCCCGCCGACTCTGAATGGGCAAGAGCTCTCATCCGCGACGGTCGATCATGAGACTCCCCTTTTTGTATGTTGGTTCTACGTCGATCTCCAAGGCGCGCGCATCGCGTTGAAAAACGCGATATGGCCCTCGACGAGAAGGTTTCCGTCGCCGTCGCGAGCTTCCGTGCGGTCCACCGCGCCCACCGCCGTGAGCGCTTGCCGGTACTCTCTAGCTCTAGCGTGGGTGTTGCGCTGAAATAGCACGGGGCGTGGCGGGTGATGTGATATGTAATTAGGTTGTGCTGCGTGAGATTATCCAGTTGTGGCCGGGGGGGCCATCGATAGCTCTCGGTACTTACTTCGTCTACGTCAAATATCTTTTCTCGCTCTTGCTCGCCGTCTTTGCCCTGGTCTCCTTCCTTTTGCCTCGCCGGCCCTGGGTTCTGTTGGCTACGCTCGTCTTGGCGTCCGTCGCCTTCACGAGCTTCGATCGGCCGCTCGGGCGGCCATACGGTGTCGTCGAAGAAGGACGCGGTCTCGAAGCGCTGGGTCACGTTATGGTCACAGCCACGGGCGGTGCCGCCGGCGATGGGCGGCTGGTCGGAGAGGCGAATCCGCATCCGTTGTGGGGATGGCTTCTGGCTGCCATGTCTGGATTCGATGGAGAGCGCTTGTGGAGGCTGTACCGTTTCGTGCCTTTCTTCTCTCTGCTTTGTTTGGCTGCGCCGTAGCCTTCTTCTCCGGCGCCCTCGACGAGCGCGAGCAACTACCTCGAGGAACGCTGCCGGGCCTCGCCACTTTTTTTGTCTTGTTTCTGAGCTCTCATCGTCTGAGCTTCCTCGAATCGGAGTCGACATTCTGGTCAGAGTCGTTCTGGAGCACGCCTCAGCTGGGTATCGCTCTCGCGGGCCTCTGTCTGTGTTTGCGCTGGCTCGCCGACAACTCTCTTTCCTCATCGATCGCGGCGGCGCTCTCATTTGCTTTCGTGGGCTGGTTGGACCCTCGTCTCGCTCTGCTTCTCGCGGTCGGTGCTCTGCCCTGGATGGTCGTGGCGAAAAGGTGGCGCCAGATTCTCGTTTTGGCGTCCGGCCTCGTCCTATTCCTTCTTTTTCGCGCCGCGCCTCCTCGCGTCGTTTTGCCAGCCGCCTTTGGTGGTTGGTACGACGCGGTGAGCCGCATCCTATCCGTCACTGTGGATCTCGGGCTCGTTTTTGTGCTTGCCGTCGCGGGCATCTGGCTACTGTTGCGCTCCGGCCGGCCTCGAGAAACTCTTCTCGGAACATGCACTCTCGCCGCTCTCGCGCTATGGACCCTCGCATCTTGTGTTCCCGCGATGGCGCAGACGCTAGGTCCCCGCACGCTCAACGCGTCGGTGCATATGCTGCTCTCGGTGGCAGCAGCCTATGGACTCTATCAAGGGCTGGCGCACGTGGGATCGCTTTACCCGGAGCTTCCAAAAGAGTGGGGCTTCGTGCCTCGAAGCTTGCGCCGGCGCTCAACGGCACCGTTCATGCTGTCGGCCTTCTTTCTTCTTTCCCTTCCTTGGTGTTTTCCCTATTGGTGGATGCCCGTTCGCATGGATCGGATTTGGGTGGCGAGCGTCGCACCGATATCTGGGAACCTTCTCGCGATGTCGGAAGCGATCCGAGAGACGACCGAGCCGGACGCCGTTTTCGTAGCGGGCGAAAGCTACGCTCCTTGGATTCCGGCGCTCTCTGGACGGCGCGTGCTCCTCGCCGGGGGGGAGCCGCCGGATCGTCTCGCGCGCGAAGCCTCCGAGCGCGCTTTCGCGTTCTCCAAAGATGCCGACGCGATAGCCTCAGCGGCGGCGGCGTGGGGTCTCACCCATCTGGCTTGGGGAAGGCTCGACCAGCCAAGCAGTGACGAGAACGGACCCGGTCTCGACTTTACGTTCTTCGAGAAGAGCAGCGACTTCGAACAGCAGTTCCGTCTTCGCCGCTGGGTGCGTATCTTTGGTTATGCCCCGGCTACACCCCGACCGCCCCGGAGTAAGAGGTAGGCTCAGCCGTCCTCTTTCGACATTCTCGGCAGGGACTCACGCTCGGCAGGCGCTTTCACGTGATTCAAGGCGAACTGCTGCGCCAGATCCTTGACGCGGTTGTCGAGCGACGAGATCCGGACCGAGTACTGGAGACAGACGAGGAACAGGAATACGAGCGCGAAGAAGAACAACGTCGAGGTCGGGAGCGCCGATCCCATGAAGCTCGTCATCCAGAGCAGAAGATCGTACCAGGCCACGAGGACGAGGATGCCGAGTCCCGTCAGAAACCAAAGTACGGAATATTCCTCGCGTAGCTTGCGCCTACGGATGAGCTCTACGATGAGCAGGAGCAGCCCCACGCTGATGGCGAATGCGACGACCTGCTGGCGAAAGGGCATCAAGCGTCCTGGGGCCGTCGCCCCAGGACGGTCAGGAGCATGGAGAGGAGCATTTTGAAAATGTAGTAGAAGGGTCGAAAGCCGCGATGCATCAAGCTCCCGCCAACGGCTGAGCGCATGCGGACCGACACTTCGAGAAGGCGGAAGCCCGCGTAGTGCATGCCTATGAGAACGTCGGCGTCGGGGTAATCATGAGGCAGAACGCCTCCGGTGAGCGCCGAGAGGGCCTTTCGGTTCATGGCCCACAAACCGGAGGTGGGATCGGTGATACGGCGTCCCGTGAACCAACTGGCGAGACGGCCGAATACGAAGCTCCCGCCGCGGCGCATCCAAGATGACCGATAATCCGACGGCGCCAAGAAGCGCGAGCCCACCACGACGTCCGCCTGATCCTCCAGGATGGGAGCGATGAGCGCTTCGAGAGACGCGGGGTCGTGCTGACCGTCCGCGTCCAATTGGACGAGAAGCGCGTAGCCCCCGCGTGCGGCATAACGGTAGCCTGTCTCGAGAGCAGCGCCGTAGCCAAGATTGAAAGGGTGGCGCGCTACCGAAGCGCCAGCTCCTAGAGCACGAGCCTCCGTGTCGTCGGTCGAGCCGTCATCCACCACGAGAATGTCGGCCTCCGGTCGTTGGCGACGCACTTCCCGAAGCAATTCTTCCAAGGGAAACACGGCATCCAGCACAAGCTGTGCAACGAGCACGGTTTGGACGTCACGGTCGCACACTATCCACCAGGTGCGTCCAAGTGGAACCCAATCGAGCACCGCCTGTTCAGCGAGATTAGCAAGAATTGGGCGGGCCGGCCGCTCGATAGCTACGAAACCATCCTGAACTTCATACGGACCACCAAGACCAAAACTGGGCTCAAGGTTAACGCCCGTCTCGTCAAGAAGCAGTATCCTAAGGGCATCAAAATCTCGGACCCTGCGATGGCGCTACTCAACATCAAAAAATCCTCTTCCCTGCCGAAGTGGAACTACACGTTGCGTCCATCCAAGAATGGGAAATAATTTCTGCCACGGTCCTTAGCTCGAGGGGGGCGGCGAGTGTCTCGTCGCCCAGGGTGGCCGCACCGGTGGCGAAACGGAGGATGGGGGCATCCGGTACACGGAGCCGGTAGCGTAGACGGGACGGAAGTGGCGGTGTCAGGGAAAGCTCGGTGCGGCCTTCCATGGTGACGGCGTTGACGAGTCGACCGTCTTTACGCACGGATCGGAAGAAGGTCTCGTCGAAACTCGTCTCCGCCTCTTCCACACGCTCGACGAGAGAAAACGAAGCGCTGTGAGCCGGCGCGGTTCGGTCCCCACGGACGCAGCCCAGCATCGAAGCGATGCCGATGGCGATGGCGAGGAGCCAGCGTGTTCGCATGGTGGCACTTATGTTACTGCCAACGGCGATGGTCGACCCCTCCTCAGTCGCGATTATACCGTGAAAAGAGTGGACGATTGGTGGGCCCTTAGGGTCCGGGCAAGAATAAATTCCCGTTCTTGGGCCCCGTTTAATTTAATAAAGGGCGCCCGTCTGGCGAGGCGCAAAGCGCGAAACATATCTAGATATATGAACGACTTGCAACGAAGCCAGGCGGGATGCATCGGCGTCCAAGAATGGGAAGTTATTCTTGCCCGGGCCCCTAGCAGCCCGGTGAAAAAGTCCAGATTCTGCTCACGGAGAAAGTTTGGTGGGCAAGTTCAAGGAAGATGTGATTCGGCGGAACGGCCAAGTTGAGACGCCCGATGGATTGCAGCGGGGCAAAACGTGCGCCTATGGTCGAGACGAAGCGCAATAAAGCAGCGATCAGACTGGCGTTGAGCTCCGCGTATTCCTTCGGCGTGGCCTTGCCGATGAGATTGCGCATCAGAATCCCGAGATTGAATCCGGCCACGTGCGTGAGGAGGCGCTTGAGTATATTTTCGTGTCTTCGCAAATGCGTTCGTCGCATGCCTCCCGCTTCGAGGTTAGTGCGCGAAAGGTCGTTCGAGTAACTCGCCGCGACGGCGTATTAATCGCTTACCTCGAGTCCCGCGAATGCGACGTCGGTTCGCGTAGGTGGCGGCTTGCTCGGCCTGTTTGTCCTTCCATTTGCGGCCACCTCGCTCTGGCTCCGAAATGTAGCTCCGGTATTCTTGTTCGACCAGCTCAACCAGGATGTCGTTGCCGTGATAGCCCTTGTCCCCGACCACTTCGCGACCCGCGTCTTCATGTATTCGTTCACAACATTCCGCGTTGTTCGCGAGCTCTTGCAGATTTGACTGCGCTTTTTCCAGCGTATCCGGTAGGCTCTTTGTGTCACCCTTCGCGCCTCCGTGAAGCGTCACGGCAATTACCGCACCTTCCCCGCTCATGTCCACAGCATGCTCGGCTTTGTGCGCCATATCCGTGCCCCCGCTCTTCATTTTCATGATCTCCGCATCCGGCTCGTTCGGATTCACCCACTCCTTGTTCGACCCTTTCTTTGGCCGCTTCTTGTCCAACTTTGCAATGTCCGCTCGGCTCGGCTCTTCGATACCACTCTTGCGCGCAAGCTCCTTCAAATACGATTCGTAGCTTTCCCCCGTGTCTCGACGAACGATTGACCGAAGCGCCGCATTCGCTTCCAGCGTCGTCGCGTCCACACCCAGTGTCTTGCCATCTATCATCCCTCTCGACGCTAGAACTTCTAGCACCCATCCAAATACAGATTCGTGAACTTCCAGCGGAAGTCGATTCCGTATCCGAGACAGCGACGAATGGTCCGGCGTTCGCTCTTCCATTCCAAGGCCAAGAAACTGGCGCAAAGACAGTGAGTCCGAACACCGCCAGCAGATCCCGCGCTCTGAATCGATGCGCTCAAAGTAGCCGATCAACAGCATTCGAAAATACACACCCGGCGGTATGCTCGGCCGACCTTGCTTCTTCGCGTAATACGGCGAGCATTTCGACTCCACAAACGAGTCAAACTCTTCCTCTCGAAGTACCCGCTCGAGTTCCTCATAAAAAGGATGACCAGGACTCGACGCAACCGCATCGTGTGGAATCCATAAAGTCTCTTGGCAACTTTTCTTTTTCTTCTTCATCGACATGCGATGCAATTTTACATCGTCATCGAATGAGTCTTCAGAGAAATATCGCGACCGGATACGACTTTTTCAACGGGCTGCTAGCTCCAGAACCACGTTTCGAACGGCAGAGTCGTCTTTCGCCGTGCTCTGCTCCGAGCGGTCGCTGGGAACCATGCCAGCTCGCGGCCGGCGCCATCGGGAGCCCGAGCCGAGCGGCACCGAGCGCCGCGAAGCCGTCTCGCTTTCGCTTGCTGGCCGATCCTCTGACATTGGGGGTGGGGCACGAGTTTCCCGAAGGCGTCGAGCGGATAGGAAGCCGGCATCCCCACCGTGGCGACGCCTGTTCGCGAGTGCACGTCAGCCGGGCTCGTCTCGATGCGCTTCGAGCAGCTTCTCGGCAACTTCCAGCGGGTCGAGCCGTCCGAGATCCGCGGTGGCCATGGACTCACCTCCTCCAGCGCAACCATATGTCACCGCAACCAAATGTCAACTCCGTGCCTGATCGGCACGTCCTGACTGTACCCCCAGAAGCGACTGATTCGTCGCGTCGGGTACGCACGGTGGTCAGCTGCGCAGAAATTTCTCGATACGTTCCGCGCGCCGGTCCCAGCTATAGGCCTTCACGTCCTCGAAAGCGCGCGACGCCAGCCGTTCCGCAAGCTCGGGCTCCGAGAGCAGCTTCGTGATGGCTCCCGCGGAGCGCGGTGGCATCGCCGGGCGGGACGAGAAGCGCGTTTTCGCCGTCTTCGAGCACCTCGCCTATGGACGGCAAGTCCGAGGCGACGATGGGCCGCCCGCAGGCCATCGCTTCGAAGAGCTTGAGCGGTGAAGTAAATAAGCGCGCCGTCGTCGAGTCCAAGTTCGGGATAACGAAAACACTCGCCTGCCGTTTCTCGGCGTCGAGCTCGGGCGGCGGGACGAAGCCGCGAAAGTGCACGCACTCTTCGAGGCCGAGCTCCGCGGCCAAACGCTTCACGCGCTCGAGGTCGGGCTCGGGAGGCAACCCGCCCACGACGGTGAGCTCGCCGCGCGGCACGTCCTGCATCGCGCGCACGAGGACGTCGACACCTTTCCACGGATAGAGCTGTCCGACATACATCACTTTGCCGCCCGACGGCGCGGGGCGCAGAATCATTTCGTTGACATGACAGCCATCGGGTGCGATGAGCGCGTTCGGGATCGCGCCGTGCCGCGTTTCGAGCGCTTCGAGGAGCGCGGCCGTGATGGTGACGATGCTGGTCGCGTTCTGAAAGACGCGTTTTTCACGGGCATCGAGCCGGGCGAGCTTTCTCGGTGTCGGCGGCGAGCCATCTTCGTACATGCGGCCGCGTTCTTCGGCGAAGACCGCGGCGACGGTATGGGCTTCGTAGACGAGCGCGGCGTCGGCAAGCTTCGTCGCGAGGTCGGCAAGGATGAGGTCGCGCGTATAGAGGACGTCGCTCGCTTCCGAGGCAAGCATGAGCCCCGCCGCGCGCAACAGAAAGCCGAGGCGTGCGCGCGCGCGCACGCGGCGGAGCCTCAGCTTCGGATGGGGCTCGAGCCCGAAATAGGCGAGACATTCCGCGTCCGTGCGTGCATCGGTGCGCCGTACGACGAGCTCGACCTCGACGCCTCGGCGAGCGAGCGCGTGACACGTCTCGATCGTCTGGATGCCGTTCGCGCGCTCCATCGGAAAGCGGATATCAGCAAGGTAGACGAGCTTCATGAGGGATCGACGATTTCGTAGACCGCGTCGTTTCCTATGCGGGACAAGAGCGGCATTCTTTCCCGGTATCGATCCATCTCGGCTTTGAGTCGCCGCCGCCGCGGCTCAGGAATCCTATCGTAGTGGATGACGATATAGCGCACCGGCGCGCGCTCCAGCAAAAAGCGAAGGATTCTCGATGTGGGAAAGTGGCGGAGCCGGCCGACGAGCTGCCAATAGTCGTTCGGCCACCAGCCGCTATAGCCGTTCACGAGCGGCTTGAAGTGGACCGTCGAGTAATACATGTAGAGCGACTCTCGAGTGATCGATTCACCTTCGTGGATGGGAAGCTCGAGTACAGCGCCGGGGGGCTCTTTCGCGAGCGCCTCATAGATGGCCGGGATGGCGGGCGCTTCGGGCATCGCGCGGTCGAGCGTATAGGTCTGATAGTCGAAGAGCAGAAGCCCGACGAGAGCCGCACCGACTAGATTCGCTCGCCGGCGGCTTTCGAGTAGGCCGGCCACACCCCAGGCGACGAGTACCGAGCCTCCGAGTAGCGCGAGCACCGAGATCCTCGCCGGCACCCGCATCCCATTGAAGCCCGGGACGTGACGGTAAAAGAACCGGTAAGGAAGGTTCACGACGCGCTCACCGAGGCGAAGCTCCGGTCCCAAGGACAAGAGGACCGCTACCGCCGAGACCCCAACGAAGAAAATCCACATCGTACGCGACAACGGATCGCCTCTGGTTGCATGGCGTCCGTAATGGAGTCCGAACACCGCGAGAACGAGGGCGACGAATCCGGGAAAGAGCGCTTTTTCGGATCGCTCCTGGCGCGGAAGCCAGGTCCAATGGGGCGCTTTGTTGAACGTGCTCGGGCGCAAATAGTCGGACGGCTTGGCCGAGAACTGCACGACGTCTTCGTAGCGCCGATAAAAACCCTCGTCACGGTTTCTTTGATAGGGGAGGAAAAACGGAAGCGCGAGGGCGGAGACGAGGAGCGCGCCGGCCGCGAGGCCGAGCACACACTTTCGGCTCAGAAGCGAGCGGCCAAAGGTGAAAAGCACCGCTGCGAAGACAACGATCGCAAAAGCCAGATAAACCCCGTAGTAGTTGCAGGACAATATCTGCAGCAACGAGAACCCGACGACACCCGCGAGCCAAAGCGTGCGACCCTCGCGCAGATGGCGCAAGAGACACCAGAACACGAAAGGAAACCATTGGAGCGTCAAAAGCTGGATATGGACGACGTGCAAAAAACGATAAGGCGCGGCGAGAAAGACCGTTCCGGCGGCGACGGCGGCCCAACGATTTCCCGTGAGGTCGCGGGCCAGCAGATACATCCCGAGCCCGGAGAGCACGAACGACAGGAACATGGCCGCGTTATAGGCGAGGACGACGCTTCCCGTTGCGAGGTAAAACGGCCACGCGAGAAGTGCTACCGCGAATAAATGCTCCGAGTAGGCAAGAGTGTCGGGACGCGGCGCAAAGATGTTCGCATCAAAGTAGGCAAGGGGCGCTTGCGGCAGGATGTGGAAGTTCCAAGCGAGCGCCCAGTAATTGAGGAGCGCGTCCGGGCTGGCACTGAGACCCGTTGTAAGCCGCGACGTCAGCGGCCAAGTCAACCAAGATGTCACCGCGACGAAAAACAAGAGCGCCGCGAGATCGCGCGTTCGGGAGCCCATCGTGGGCCATCATATCGGAACCGGCGCCGGGAGCGGGTCTACGGCTCGACGGCGACGACCGTGACTTCGAAGCCCGTCTCGGCAGCGTCTTCCGACAAGCTCACGCGCGTCTCTGCGATCCCGCGCTCCAGAATCGCCTGCATCACGGCATGAGCCCGCCGTTCAGGAAGCTCCGGGTCTTCGAGCGGCCCTCGATGGCCCCGGACTTCCGCTGAATATTCGGGACGCGCCTCGAGCCACTGCGCGATCGCATCGAGCGCCCCACGCGCGCCGCGGTCGAAGGAATCTTCGCCGCGGGTGAAAACGATCGTCGCGCTCGGTGTCGGTGCTTCGTCGAACGACGTATGATCGGGAGGCTGGTCTTCGACGATCTCGAGCGTGTACTCGCCGTCCGTCGCCCAGACGCGGCACCAGGTATCGCCGCCATCTTCCCTCAAGACGCTGAAGGTGAGGCGGTTGCCCGCATCCTGGCGGATGGTGCCGTTGAGGCGCTCGCTCTCGGCTTTGAAGTGGTCGATGATGGCCGGGCGTTCGACCTCGTAAGGCAAGTTGTATTCGAGATACCAGTACGGGCCGCCCACGCGTTTGCGCCGCCTGGCTTCACCCACGCTATAGGTGACGATCATCTGCTCATTCGCTTCCTGCTTCTCGACGACGAGCTTCGACTGCGGGACGGGCTCGACCTGAGGATGGCCGTCCGTCAGCAGCGACATTAGAATCCACGCGATGTGCATTATCTCCATCCTAGCGCGCTCTCGCCGAAAGAAAACGTACGACCGCGTTCACCACGAGACATTGCTGGTCGTCGCGGAGCTCGGGATAAACGGGGAGCGCCAAAGTTTCGCGGGACGCACGCTCCGCCACCGGAAAGTCCCCGGGCGCGTAACCGAGGTTATCGAAACAAGGCTGGAGCGGAAGAGGAATAGGATAGTAGACACCCGAGGCCATTCCCTCTCCTGCGAGATATTCTCGGAGCGCGTCGCGCGGTTCCACGCGGATGACGTACTGATGATAGACGTGGTCGCCCAAGGCTGTGGGAATCCGGACGCGGCCTTGGTCCACGAGCCCGCTCTCGAGAAAGAGCTCGTTGTAGCGGCGCGCTCGATCCCGCCGGCGCTCAGTCCAAGCGTCGAGATGAGGGAGCTTGACGTTGAGCACCGCTGCTTGGACCGCGTCCATCCGGAAATTGCCGCCCACAATCTCGTGAACGTAGTTCTCTTGGGCGCCGTGATTGCGCAGAAGTCGGAGCGTATGCGAGAGTCCAACGTCTCGGGTCAGCACCATCCCCGCATCGCCCATCGCGGCGAGGTTTTTCGAAGGATAGAAAGAGAACGCGGCAACCGTACCCAAGCTCCCCGCCTGCCGCCCGTCGGGCGCGTGCGCGCCGATCGCTTGAGCCGCGTCCTCGACAACCGGGAGGCCGCGCGCTTCAGCCAGCTCGAGGATCGGGTCCATGTCCGCGCATTGTCCGTAGAGATGGACCGGCATGATGGCCTTCGTTGCCTTCGTGAGCGTCCTCTCGATCGCTGCGCTATCGATGTTATACGTGGACTCGTCGATATCGACGAAAACGGGCCGCGCGCCCAAGCGTACGATGACGCCCGCGGTGGCGAAGAAGGAATAGGCCGTGGTGACGACTTCATCGCCCCGGCCCACGCCAAGGGCCATCAAGCCCATCAGGAGCGCGTCGGTGGCGGAAGAAGTGGCCACCGCAAAGTCCACGCCCGAACGCCGCGCGATCGCCACCTCGAGCCTTTCGACGGATTCTCCGAGGATGTAGTTGTGGCTGTCGAGGCAGCGCGTGAGAGCGTCCACGAGCTCGGCACGGATCGGCTCATGCTGCGCTTCGAGGTCCACGAGAGGAATCTTTGGCGCCATCGCGCCTTTAAGGGTACACGAAATCTGTTTGAAACACCGCGAGGCGTGGCATAACATGAACGACTCGAAAGAAGCCCCTAAAATGCGCAGGATCATAACGATGCCCGCCCACAAAGCGGCCAGGACCATCGAGCGGACCTATAGGGACATCCCGAAGGACTGCTACGACGCGGTCCTAGTCGTGGACGACGCGAGCCCCGACAACACCGTCGAGGTCGCGCAAGGACTCGGGCTTCCGACCCGCCGGCACTCCAAAAACCGCGGCTATGGCGCCAATCAGAAGACGTGCTACGACTGGGCGCTCTCGGAAGGCGCCGACATCGTGGTCCTCCTTCACCCCGACTACCAATATTCGCCTGAATGCGTGCCCGCGCTCACCGAGCCCATCGCTTCCGGCCGGGCGGATTTCGTCTTCGGGTCGCGGTTCAAAGATGGCGGTCGTCCCATGGATGGCGGCATGCCGCTCTATCGTTATGTCGGCAACCGCCTCACGACCGGCGTCGAGAACTTCTTCCTGGGAACCAACTTCAGCGAGCTTCACAGCGGCATGAAAGCCTATTCTCGAAGATTCCTCCAGCTGGTCGGCTACGAGGATTTCTCCGACGCATTCGTATTCGATTCACAGCTTCTCATCCGCGCCGTGCTCCTGGACTTCCGTATCGAAGAAGTGGCGATCCCGACGCGCTACACGGAGGAGTCGTCTTCGGTGAACATCCGGAGCTCGATCCGATACATCCTCGAGACCTTCGGCGCGCTCTGGAGGGCCCGTCGAGACCGGAAACGGGTCGCGCAGGAATTCGAGGAACGTTCGAATGCCCTCAGCTCCTGACGCGCCGGCGAGCCCGCACTTCTTTTTCATCGAAGCCCGGAAGCCCGAAAGTTGAAGCTCTCGGTTTACACGCCGCTGCCGCCGGCGCCGACCGGCATCGCGGATTACAGCGAGCTCTTGCTGCGCGAGCTCGAGAAAGCGAGCGACTGGGAAGTCGAAGCTTTCTGCGAAGGCGAAACCCGCAAGCAGCCGTTCCCGGTTTACGATGCGGCGACCGCAACCGCAACCGCGGGCGCTGCCGGGCTCGCGATGTACCATGTCGGCAATAGCGCGCATCACAATTTTCTCTACCCCCATATGCTCGCGCGGCCCGGCGTACTCGTGCTCCACGACCTCGTGCTCCACCACGCGCGCCTGAGGGGCTATCTCCAGAGTCCCGCGATGCGCGCTTATCGCGAAGATTTGGGGAATCGCGATAAACGCGAGCTAGCTCTCGCCACGCTCGACGCCTATCGCGAGGAAGTCATCGAGGCCTATCCCGGTAAAGGCGACACGGTCGCGGAGATCGCGATCCGCATGGGCGGCGGGCGGCTTCTTTATGCTTACCCTCTATACGAGCACCTCGTTCGCCGGAGCTCACTGACACTCGTGCACAGCTCGACCGCGCGCGAAGAAATTCTAGAGCGCTGCCCGGACGTCAATGACGCAAAGGTCGCGCGCGTGCGGATGGGGATGCCACTGCCGGGCCTGATGAGCCGCGAGGAGGCACGCAAGAAGCTCGGGCTCGGTGACGGGCTGCTCTTGGCGTCCTTCGGACTCGTGACACCCGAAAAGCGCATTGGGATGGCGCTCAAAGCCCTCGCGCGCCTGCGCTCGAGCGGCGTCGACGCGCGCTACATGCTCGTGGGAGGCGCCGTGGACCACTACGACGCGGCCGCGGAAGCGGAAGCACTCGGCGTAACGGACGCCGTTCATTTCGCCGGTCGCGTCTCGGACGAAGATTTTTGGCCCCACGTCTTCGCCGCCGATATCTGTTTGAATCTCCGCTACCCTTCCGCAGGCGAAACTTCGGCAACGCTCCTCCGCCTTCTCGCTTGCGGCCGGCCCGTCATGGTCACGGACCAAATCCACGCCGCAGATTTCCCGAGCTCGGTCGTCGCGCGCTCGAGCCTCGAAGGCGACGAAGACGGCCTCTATTGCGATTTGAAGGATTTGATCCGTTCCGAAAAACGCCGCCGCGATCTCGCCTCCGGGTCGCGCGCCTTCGTCGAGCGCGAGCACAGCCCGGACGCCATGGTGGCCGACTATCTGGAAGCGCTCTCGAGCCTGCCGCAGCCATCTGTAACTTAGCGATATAATCGAGCCATGGCCGCGCCGCATCAAAGCTTGGTCCGCAAGCTCAGGAACCGTGTCACGCGGACGCGGCGGGCGTGGCAGACCAACAAGCTCAAGGAGCGAGGGGACGGCGTCGCGGACACGCTGCCTCACTTCGTTGTTTACGAGCCCACGCTGCTTTGCAACCTTCATTGCAATTTTTGCTACGTCGCGGACATCCTCAACCCGGAAGACTGGCGAGCGAAAGAGCTCTCGCTCGAAGAGCTCGATCGCATCTTTAGTGACGGGGACGATGGCGACGCGGGCCGCGTGAAGTCCTACAACATCACGGGCGGCGAGCCCTTCGTGCGCAAGAACTTGCTCGAGATTTTCGACTTGCTTCGAAAAAAAGGCATGTACTGCGACTACATCACGACAAACGGATCCGTCATCAAACGACACCGGGCCCGGGAGCTCGCCAAGCTCACCAAGGGCGGGTTCTTACGACACATCAGCGTATCCATCGACGGTCCGCCCGAATTCCATGACGAAGTCCGCCGACAATATCGAGATGCTGCGAGAGGCCTATGCGGAAGAAGGGGTCGCTCTGCCGCTTTCCATCAACACAACGTTGACTTCCGGCAATCTCCACCTGCTTGAGCAAACCGTGGACGAGGCCGAGAAGCTGGGGGTCAATCTCATCGGGCTCAACCAGCTGATGTTCGCGACCGCGAAGGAAGTTCAAGAGACCCTCGACATCATCGGCGAAGAAGACGCGAGCGTCATCAGCACGCACATTACCGACGACCCGGGCCTCGACCCCAAAGAAGTGCCGGTCGTGCTCGCGAAGGCGGTGGCCTACGCCGAAGCCAAAGGCATCACCATCAACTGGCGCCCCGGGCAGAAAACCGAGGACCTCGAGCACTACTACACACCCAATCGGCCCCTCAAAGGCCAGTGCTTCTACCCGTTCTTCGGCGGGCGCATCACGTATGACGGCAAAGTGCATTTCTGCCCTTTCATCCGCGTCGAGGTCGGGGATTTGCGGGAGCAAAGCCTATCCGAGATCTGGAACAGCCCGCGTTATGTCGAGCTCCGCAAGAAGCTCCTGGAGCACGGCATTTTCCCGGTGTGCCGGCGGTGCTGCAAAGTGGAGCTCGATTATTCCGATCGAGACGCCTTTTCGAAAACGGAATTGACCGAAATCTCCGTCTCGCGCCTTAACTTTCACTAATACAACAAGATAAGACTTCGACCTTTCCTTGCGGTGGCAGAGGGGGCGCCAGTATAATGCAAGGGAGAGTTCGAGCCATGATCACGAAAAAACTCAAATTTGTTGTTGGCACCGCTGTCATTCTGTGCGCCGTTCTCGCCCTCGCGATCACGGGTATGGAGGAGAGCAAGGCTTACTATCAGACCGTCCCGGAGCTCAAAGCGATGGGCCAAAGGGTCGAAGGTCGCCGGCTGCGCGTCGCGGGCAATGTAGTCGTCGGCTCGATCGAGCATCACGGCGAGGGCGTCGTCGCGTTCGTGATCGACTACGAAGGTGAGACGCTTCCAGTTAAATATATCGGACGGGGCCCGCTTCCGGACACGCTCGTCGATCGCGCGCAAGCGGTCGCCGAAGGCACGATGACCCCCGCGGGAACGTTCGAGGCAACGCTCGTGCAGGCGAAATGCGCATCGAAATACGAGGCTGCCTTCGAAGAAGGTTCGACCGTCGCTGAATAACCCAATCTCGGCTAGCACTATTTCATAAACGAACTCGATGCAGCATCTCGGCAATTTCTCACTCATGGCGATCGTCGTGCTCGCCTCCTACGCGGTGATCGCCTCCATCCTCGGGGCTCGCCGCGAAAGCTCGCGCCTCATCAAGAGCGGCGAGCGCGCCCTTCTGACATGCTCAGCGCTTTCGACGGTGGCGTGCTTCGCGCTGGTAACACTTCTTCTCAGGAGCGACTTTCGCTTCGAATATGTCGCGAGCTACTCGAACCGAGATCTTCCTTTCTTCTACAAGATCTCTGCGCTCTGGGCAGGCAATAATGGCTCGCTTCTGTTCTGGAGCTGGCTCATTTTTATTTTCACCGCCATCACGATCCTGACCAACCAGAAGAAAAACCGCGAGCTCATGCCTTATGTCGTCGCGACGCTCGGTATGATCACGCTGTTCTTCACCTATTTGAACTATTGGCTCTGTAACCCATTCGTGGAGCTCGGCGTCGTCACCGCGGCCGGCGCGGAGTCTTGGGCTCCCCTCGATGGTCGGGGCCTCAACCCGCTCTTGCAGCATCCCCTCATGGCGATCCATCCGCCGATTCTCTATATCGGCTATGTCGGCTTCGTTATCCCCTTCGCGTTTTGCGTCGCCGCACTCGCCTCGGGCCGCCTCGGCGCCGAATGGATCACGTCGACCCGCCGTTGGACGCTCGTCGCTTGGTTCTTCCTCGGAACCGGCCTCATCCTCGGTGGGCGCTGGGCTTATGTCGAGCTCGGCTGGGGCGGCTATTGGGCATGGGACCCGGTCGAGAACGCCGCGCTCTTGCCCTGGCTCACAGGCACCGCTTACTTGCACTCCGTCATCATCCAGGAGCGCAAGGGAATGCTCAAGATTTGGAACGTCACGCTCGTTGTGATCACCTATCTTCTCTGCGTCTTCGGAACGTTTCTCACGCGCAGCGGCGTGGTTGCTTCGGTGCATGCCTTCGCCGAATCTGATTTCGCGCAAACTTTCCTCTTCTTCATCATCGTGGCCGCGGCGGTCTGTGCCGCCCTCATCCTGTACCGGCTCCCACAGCTCACGTCCGAGAACGAGCTCGACTCCGTCGTCTCCAGGGAATCGAGCTTCTTGTTCAACAACTTGCTCTTCCTGATCGCCTCCTTCGCGGTGCTATGGGGCACGATGTACCCCGTCTTGTCAGAATGGCTCTACGACGAAAAAGCGACGGTGGGCCCGGCCTATTTCAACAAGGTCAACATCCCTATCGGCCTCGCGCTTCTTGCCCTCACCGGCATCGGGCCGCTCCTCGCTTGGCGGAAATCATCGTTCGAGAGCCTCAGAAGAAATTTCACCTGGCCGTCCCTTGTCGGTGTCGCGACGTTTGTCAGCCTTCTCGCACTCGGCATGAGACAGCCCGCGCCGCTCATGACTTTTGCTCTCTCGACCTTCGTGACCACGACGATCGTGCTGGAGTTTCACAAAGGGGCGCGGGCGCGACAGACCCATCGAGGCGGAAGCTATAGGAGCGCGCTCGTCGACCTCACGCTCGTGAACACGCGTCGCTACGGCGGCTACATCGTCCATTTCGGGATGGTGTTGATCTTCGTCGGCATCGCCGGCCTGGCGTTCGACACCGACATGAAGGCCGATCTCGCCACGGGCGAGTCGATCCAAATCAAGAGCTACGACGTGAAGCTCGTGGCTTTGAACGACGGTCGCACGCCGAACTATGAGTGGTTTTCCGCGGAACTCGAGCTCCGCAAGAACGGCAAGCTCGTCGGCACCTATGACCCGCAAAAGCATTTCTACTTCGCGAGCCAGCAGCCGACCTCCGAAGTGCGGCGGCACGCGACCTTCGTGGAGGACGTCTATCTCATTTTCGCGAGCCTCACCGACGACAACAAGGCCACGGTGCAAGTCTACGTCAAGCCGCTCGTGCGCTGGGTTTGGATGGGCGGCATCGTGATGTTCCTGGGAACCGTAGTGACTCTCGTGCCGGATAAACGCGAGCTGAAGCTCGCGAGAAAAGCCGAGTCCGAGAAAAAAGTGGCCACTCAGGTCAAGAAGAAATATGAAGTCGCTTAGGGTCCTTAGCGCCATTGCCGTCATCCTGCTCTCGACCTCGAGCGCCTTCGCCCAGGTAGAACGCGCTCACGGTCCGGAGTTTCGTGCCGCAGGCGCCGCGCTCATGTGCCAATGCGGCTGCAATCAGACGATCTCGTCCTGCTCCATGGAGCACTGCCATTCGGCCGAGCCTATTCGTGAAGAGATCTGGGACCGGCTCGGCAAAGGCGAGAGCATCGCAGGCATCGTCGAGATGTTCAAAGAGCGTTACGGCCTCGTGATCTTGTCGGCGCCGCCCACGGAAGGCTTTCATTTGACGGCCTGGTTCATGCCGATCGTGGCGTTTGTCTTCGGCGCCCTCGTCATCGGCCGCGTCCTGCGCGCGTGGAGACAGCAGACGGTCGCCGCCGCGGTGGTCACGCCCATAAGCGCCGCCGACCGGGCCCGCATCGAGAAAGAGCTCCAGGATCTGAGTTGATACTCGCCCTTCTGGCTACTCTCGGCGCCGTTGTCGTCGCGTTCGTTCTCTACCCTGTCTTCGCGAGCGAAGCCCCCGAGCCGATCGGGCTCGACGACACCCAAAGCGAGCTCCGAGACCTCGAAGAGAAAAAAAATCAGATTTTGAGCAACATCAAAGACCTGGACTTCGAGAAAGCTTCCGGCAAACTGTCCGACGCGGATTACGAATCCTCACGCAACGACTACGTCGCTCAAGTCTCGGCAGTGATCACCCGAATCGACGAGCTCGCGCCACAACGAGAGCAAGAGCGCAAAAAGAAAAAATCGGCGAAGTCCAAAAAAGCTGCGCCCGAGAGCAAGGCCGAGACGATCGCTTGCGCGAGCTGCGGCGAAGCCAACCCGAAGAGCTCGAAGTTCTGTCTCGGTTGCGGGCGCCCATTCGAAGCCCAATGCGGAGTTTGTGGCGAAACACTGCCGCCCAAGGCCAAGTTCTGTAACGCTTGCGGCGAAAAGGTGAATGCATGAAGCTTGGAGCGCTCACTTTCGCCATGGTGATCACAGCGGCTGCGGCAGTGCCGCAGCCGCGTGGCGGCATTTTGACCGTGGAGCTCGTAAACGGCACCACCGGGGGCCCGGGCTCGGGCGAAAAAGTGACGCTCTATCGCCTCGCCGGGGAGATGACGCCGGTCCAGGAGCTCGGCGCCGTCTCGGGCCGCTTCGAGATCACCGAAATCGAACTGGAAGGCCAGCGGCCGATGCTTCTGCAAGTGACTTCATCGGGCGTGAATTACAACCAGACGATCGACTTCGGTCGCGGCTACGAAGCGCAGGCCGAGATTACCGTGTACGATGCCTTCCACGAGTGGGACGACGCTGTTCTCGAGATCACGACGTCGCGATTTCTCTACCGCCGCGAAGGCGACAAGCTCCTCGTCGACAAGGTTTTCGTCGTCGAGAATCGAAGCTCTCCACCCCGCACCTATCACAACCCGGACGGCACGTTCCGTTTCAACTTGCCGACGGACGATCTTCTGTCGCTCCATTCGGTCTCGGCGTCGGGTGCGAGCGGGATGCCCGTGCCGCAGCCCGCTTCGCCCATCGCGACAGGCCCAGGCTATGTGACGAAGACCGCGTTCAAGCCGGGTGAGACGCAAATAGCGATCTCGTATGAAGTGGGCTATGCCGGCGGCCACTACGCCGTGGACATGCAAAGCTTCTTCGTGGTCCCGGAGCTTCTCGTTTTCCTGGCACCCCCCGACATGAATATCGAGGCCGAGGGCTGGGAGATTCTCGGGGTCGAGCCGCAAGGGCGCTTCTCCGCTATTCGCAAAAGCGACGTCGCCGCCGGCGATCCCATCCGTTTCGAGCTCTCGGGCGGTAGCCCAGTTGCACCAGATCTCGTGCCTTCTAGGAGCGGGAGCAGCGGGGCCGCGGCAGCGCCCGCTGCAACCACGGGCGGCACGGGCGGCACGGGCGGCACCGTGATGCGCCTCACCGATCCCACCCTTGCGTCGAAATGGGTCTTGGTCATCTTGATGGCCGCGGCTCTCGGCTACGGCCTTCTAGCCGCGCTCTTTCCGTCTTCGACGCGACGCGCCGACTGAGGTTTTTTTGGGGTTGACGGAAACCTCGGGAGCAGCCGTTTTCGAGGCCAGACGTCTGACGAAGCAGTTTGGACGCATCCCGGTCCTGAAGGAAGTCGATCTCGAGCTCGCGCGCGGCCGCTGCCACGTGCTCTTCGGTAGAAATGGCGCCGGAAAGTCGACCCTTCTCCACGTGGCGGCGACCCTCATGAACCCGACTTCCGGAGAGCTCTTCTACGACGGCAAGCCGCTCGCCGAGCTCACGAGCTCCATGCGGGCCAAGATCGGGCTCGTGAGCCATCAGAGCTTCGTTTATGCCGATCTAACCGTCCGCGAGAACCTCGAGTTCTATGCTTCGCTCTACGGCGCGTCGCGCGACGTCGACGAGCTTCTCGAATGGGCGGACCTCACGCTGCGGTCGGGCTCTTCCGCGCGAAGCCTCTCGCGCGGTATGCAGCAGCGCCTCGCTATTGCGCGCGCGCTCGCGCACGAGCCCAAGCTGCTCTTGCTCGACGAGCCTTTTACGGGTCTCGATGCAGTCGCCTCCGAGCGGCTCAACAATCTCCTGAACGAAATCAAGGGCCGAGAGGTCACCGTGCTCCTCGCCACGCACGACATCGAGCGCGGTGTCGCCATCGCCGATCGCGTCTTGCTCATGGACGGCGGCCGTATCGTTTTCGATGCGACCGGCGCAACCAACACCACAGGCCATATGGTCGACGAGATCCGCCGTCTTCTTCTCGAGACGAGCTCGCCCAGGAGCTGAGTTGAGTCCTTATCTGCGTGTCGTGCTCGCCATCCTTCGCAAAGACGTACGCAAAGAGCTGCGCACGAAAGAGATCGTCTCCTCGATGTTCGTCTTCGCGGTGCTCGTGCTCGTCGTCTTCAATTTCACGCTCGCGCTCGACGAGACGCGGGCGCTCGAGCTCGGCCCCGGTATTCTGTGGACCGCGTTCATCTTCGCTTCGACGCTCGGGCTCAACCGAAGCTTCGCCGCAGAGCGCGAGAATCAGAGCCTCTCCGGTCTCATGCTCGCGCCCGTCGATAGGAGCGCGATTTATTTCGGGAAGCTGCTCTCGAACCTTCTCTTCATACTCGTGATGGAGATCTTTGTTCTGCCGCTCTTCGTTGTCTTCTTCAATTTGAACGTCTGGGAAATCCTTCCGGGCTCCGACCTGGCGTGGTTCGGCCTCGTCCTCGTTCTCGGAACGCTAGGCTATACCGCGCTCGGCACCATCCTAGCAGCGGTCGCCGCCAGTACAACGATGCGCGACGTGCTCCTTCCGATGCTTCTGTTCAGCTTCGCCATTCCCATCGTCATCGCCGCGGCGGAGGCCACGCGGCTTCTCTTCGATGTCGACCCTTTGTCGGGCCCGGGCACGTGGATAACGCTTCTCGCCGGCTGTGCGACGTCCTATCTCGCGGTATCTTGGATGGTTTTCGAATACGTGCTGGAAGAGTAGCCTACGCTTGCTGATATCCTTCGTGCTTGCCACGACCCTCCTCGCGAGTCAGACCCCCGACGGCCGAGACCTCGCCGTGAGCTCGCGAGAGGTCGAGGAGCTCCCACGCATCGACGGCATGCTGAGCGAGCCGCTATGGCAAAGCGCGACCGACATCACCGACTTCGTACAATCGGAGCCGCGCGCCGGAGAGCCCGCCACCGAGCGCACCGAAGTCCGCATCCTCTACACGCGCGACGTCCTTTTGATCGGCGCCCGTCTCTTCGACACCGAGCCCGACCGGATCGTTGGAACGGAGTATCGCCGCGACGCGCTTCTCGAGGCCGAGGACAGTTTCGAGATTTTTTTCGACACGTTCCGAGATGGACGCAACGCTTTCTATTTCGCGACCAACCCCGTGGGCGCGCGGCTCGACGGGGTGATGAGCAACGAGGGCGCGGTCCAGAACTTCGAATGGGACGGCGTCTGGCAAGCCGCGGCCACGATTGACGAGGCCGGCTGGACGGTGGAGATCGCCATCCCTTTTAACACGCTGCGCTTCGTTCCCGGAAGCATTGAAGGATGGGTCTCAATTTCGGCCGGCGCATCGCGCGCAAGCGCGAGGAGGCTTATTGGGCCTTCATCTCTCCGGAATGGGGGTTCAACGCGAAGTTTCGCGCGGCGCGCTATGGTCAGCTCACAGGGATCGAGCGGGCGCGGCCCGGCGGCCGGCTCAAGCTGAAGCCCTACGCGCTCAGCGGCGCCGAGCAAGACTTCGAAACGTCGACGGACACGGACCTCTCGTTAACGGGCGGCCTCGACGCCAAGATCGCGTTGAGTGGCTCGATGAATCTCGACTTGACCGTCAACACGGATTTCGCACAAGTCGAATCGGACCAGCAGCAAGTGAACCTCACCCGCTTCCCGCTATTTTTTCCCGAGAAGCGCGAGTTCTTTCTCGAGAACGCGGGCCTATTCCGCATCGGAGAGGTCACGCGACCTTTCGAGCCTCCGGGAGCCCTCTTGTTCTTCAGCCGCCGCATCGGGCTTTCCGAAGACGGAGACGAAATCCCCATCATCGGCGGTGCGCGGTTGACGGGAAAGCTGGGCGGTACCGAGCTCGGCACCTTTCACATCGTGACGGCAGATGCTGTTCTCGAAGACGAAGTCGTTCCGCAGACGGGTTTTTCCGCGGTGCGGGTGAAACAAGACATCCTCGCGCGCAGCTCCCTGGGCGGCATGTTTCTCAACAAGACGCCGGCCGATGAAGGAGGATCTACCCAACTCGCGGTCGCAGACCTCAACTTCGCCTATAGCCAGAAAGGCACGGTGAACGCTTTTGTTGCGAAGAGCCGCACGCCCGGGCTCGAAGGCTCCGACCACGCGATCAACGTACACGCCGATTGGGTCACCGATCGCCTCAGTGTTTATGGCAACTACGCTGACATTGGCGATGACTTCAATTCGGAGATGGGCTTCGTCCCCCCGGACGGGCATCCGCAAATATCGTAATCAAATCTTCTATAGTCCGCGCCCCGAGGCGCTTGGCATACGCCAGATTTTCATGGGCAATGACCACGTCTATATTACGGATCGCGAGGGGAACCTGGAGTCCCAGACCAACTCGCTCGCGCCTTACGTTCTCTTCAACAATGGTTCCTTTCTGTTCGGGGGCTGAGAATATAATGCCGAAGGCCTGAAGGAGCCGTTCGAGATTCGCGACGACGTCGAGATTCCCGTAGGCGAGTATCGCTTCAACCGGGTCAAAGCGAGTTTCGCCTTCGATCAGAGCCGGCGCATCGCGCCTTCGGTGTTCTACTCGGATGGCCAATTCTATAACGGCACGCTGCGCTCGATAAGCCTCGGTGTCGAGACCAAGCTTCACAACCGTGTGCGCGTCAACGCCTTCTATTCCCGCAACGACGTCTCTCTTCCCGTCGAAGGGGGTCAGTTCACGACCAACCTCCTCATCTTACGAGGTGTCGTAGCGTTCTCACCGAGAGCTTTCGTGCGCGCGCTCATCCAGTTCAACGACGACTCTCAGGAGTCGCTCGCCAACGTGCTCTTTCGCTACACGTACCGCCCAGGAAGCGATTTGTTCGTCGTGTATAACGAAGACCGGGATGTCGCCGGACCGCGCTCAATGCTGACGCACCGCGAGCTGCTCGTGAAGCTGACATTTTACTCCGTTCCGTTTTGAGGCAGACACACCGATTTCTTTTCCTAGGTGGAGATCTGAGGTAGCATGCTAGTTTGTCGCGAGGTACATCGATGAAGAACGTTTTGCTCCTATCCCTGTTTCTCGTCCACCCTGCCTTAGGAACCGAGGGCGTCAGGGTAAAGGTCGAGATTCTCCGCACCGCAAATGGCGGCATACAACCGCAGGCCGCGATCGATGCTGACGGAACCCTCCACCTCATCTATTTCGCGGGCGCGGCCAAGGGAGGAAATGTCTTCTACGTCAAGCGAGATGCCGACCTATCCACTTGGTCCGACCCAATCCGCGTCAACAGCGAAAAAGGGAGCGCCCGTCGAAACGGCGCCATCAGCCATTCCCAACTCGCCCTTGGGAAGGACGGTCGCATCCATGTCACTTGGTTCAACATGCGACCGCCCAAATATTTTTACTCCGCCTCGAGGGATGACGGGCAAGGATTCGAGCCTCAGCGCAATCTCGTCACCGAGCATGCCGAGGGCGTGGAGGCTGGGGCGTCGATTGCGGCAGATGGCCGCGGGAATGTGTACCTCGTCTGGCATGCTGGCAGATTCGACAAAGAGGACGAGCGACGGGTGAAGGGTTTGTCGTGGTTTATTGATTCCGCGCTAACCGCATCATATTAATGTTAATCGCCGGCTGCAGACGAGACCTGGTGACGAGGAGCAGGAATGCGTGGGCTGCAAGGCAAGAGGGTGCTGGTCACCGGCGGCGCAAGCGGCATCGGCGCCGCCACCGCCACCCGGTTCCTTGAAGAAGGCGCCGCTGTCTGCGTGCTCGATCGCAGCGCCGAAGCTCGTGAGCGGATCGGCAACGAGTTGCCGGGCCTGTCCGGGATCCTCGACGCCAACGTCGCCGATCGCAGCGCGGTGGAGACCGCCTTCGCTGAAGCGGTGCGGCACATGGGCGCGGTCGATGTGCTGATCAACAATGCCAGCATCAGCATCCGGCACACTTTCCTCGACATCACCCCGGAGGAGTGGCGCGACGTGCTGGCGGTCAACTTGACCGGTGTCTTTCACGTCGCGCAAACGGCGGCGCGCCACATGATGGAGCGGGGCAGCGGCGTGATCCTCAACACGGCGTCGACCGGCGGCACGCACGGTTATCCCTATTACGCGGACCACAACGCGACCAAGGCCGGAGTGATCGCCCTGACGAAGTCGATGGCGCTCGAGCTCGCGCCGACCGTGCGGGTCAACGCGATCTCCCCAGGCTATTGCTTGACGCCGATGCAGCGCGCGGAGTACACCGACGAGATGCTCACACGAGTCAACAGCAAAATCCCGCTGGGACGGCACGCGAAGCCGGAGGAGATCGCCGCGCTCTTCGCCTTTCTCGCCTCCGACGACGCCGCCTTTGCCAGCGGCCACGTCTACGTCATGGATGGAGCGGAGACCACCGGCGGACTGGCGAGTCAGCGATGAGCGCAGAGATGGAAGGCCTGAAAGGCCTGAAAGGAAAAACGGCGTTGATCACCGGCGGCAGCGCCGGCATCGGCCGGGCGAGCGCCATTCTGTTAGCACGCGAGGGCGCTCGTGTGGCGATCACCGGGCGCAACGAGGAGCGCGGCCGCGAGGCCGTCCGAGAGATCGACGAAGCCGGCGGCGAGGCCACCTTCATGGTGTCCGACGTGCGTTTCGCCGACCAGTGCGAGAAAGCGGTCGACGAGACATTGAAGCGCTATGGCCGCATCGACGTCCTGTTCAACAATGCCGGAGTGTACTACCCGAAAACAGTGCCCGAGTGCTCCGAAAGCGAGTGGGATCTCACCATCGACACCAGCCTGAAGGGCGCGTTCCTGATGTCCAAATACGCCCTGCCGTCGATGATCGAGCGCGGCAGCGGCGTGATCATCCACTGCAGCTCCGGCTGGGGGATCCAGGGCGGCGATCACGCGGCCGCCTACTGCGCCGCCAAAGGCGGCCTCGTCGTCTTGACCAAAGCGATGGCAATCGATCACGGGCCGCAGGGCATCCGAGTGAATTGCATCTGCCCGGGGGATGTCGATACGCCGATGCTGCCGGACGACGCCAAACAGCGCGGGATCTCTTGGGAGAGCTACCTGAAGGGAGCCTCCGACCGCCCGATGGGCCGCATCGGTACCACCGAGGAGATCGCCCGCGCCGTGCTTTTCCTGTCAACCGACGCCTCTTCATTCATAACCGGCACCGCTCTCGTGGTCGACGGCGGCGGCATTGCCGGATGACGGCGGCTCGTTAGCCTCTCTAACTCTAACCCGCCAGAATCAAGAAGCTTCAAAATTCGCAGCGACGCGCGGTCTCCCAGCTCCCGTCATCCCCGCGAGTCCAATACCACTGCCCGGGCCGAGGCTCGTCCTCGTACGGCTCGATCACGACGAAGCTATAGCACTCTCAGGGAGCTCATCCGGTCTCAGCGTCCGAAGAAGCTCCTCGCGCGATTGCTTCGTCGCCTCCTTCATCACCTCGAACGCTCCGGGAGTCACGACGCGCCGGAACGCACCCGCGTTCGAGATATGCGGGCCGGTTTGGTCAGTACCCACGTTGAAGCCACGGTCAGGAAGGTGCGTGTGGCCATGAATGTAAAAGTCGGGGGACACCGCAAAGCTCGCTAAGCGATCTTGGTAGCGCGCGTCGCGCGCGCTCCAAAAATACGAAAAGGACGGATCTCGCGAGCTCTCGATCCGTGGGCACTCCGCGACCACGGGGCCGACACGCGCCAGTTGGGTAAGCCCCCGCTCCATGCGTCGCCGCGCTCGTCGCACTGCCGCCCGGTAGTCGCAAACTTGCCGGAGCTCCGCGTCCGTGAGTGATTCCGCAACGAGCTCGCTATCGCGCCAGGCGTCGTACAGGGGATCGTCTTCCGGAATCGACTGGAGCAACAACGCGTCGCCCGCTGCTCGCGTGGCAACGAGATCCCATTCAGGCGCCTCCACTTCGAGCTCGAGATCGCGGCGAAATTGTTGCCACGAGACCTCCAATAGAAATAGCTTCAGAAGCTCGTTCGAGATCTGCGGCTGACGCTCAATCGATAGCGCGTATTTGAGACCGGCGACACGCCCTGCAAAGCTCGCGACGAGCGGAAACTCGGCTGCTTTTTTTGCGTACAAAGCGTCGAGCTCGCGCTGGCCCCAGCTCGTTTTTCCATCGATCGCGTCACTCGGCCAGCGTTCCCAGCGATAGGGGTCGCCCGCAAGCTGATGACCGTGCTCCACGAGAATCCGCGCGTCTCCAGAGATCCAGAGTCCGCGGGTCGCCACTTTAACACCGGGGAGGCGCTGTTCGAGCCGCGCGGCGACGGACGGGAACAAAAGGGCGGCGTCATCGTGACCCGGGACGAGCACGACCCGGTTCGCGCGCGCGAAGGACGCGATCGCCTGGAGCACCAACGTCTGCACTACCAAGATGGATTCGAGCTTTATCCCCGCCTCGGCCTCTGCGACGGCACCGAGCGCGAAGATGTCTCCGTTCAACACGAGCTCGCCCGCGCCATCGGCGCGCTCGGCCATCGCGGCTAGAAACGGAACAAGAGCGTCGAGCGAGCTCGCTTCACTCAAGTGAAGATCGCTCACGATCACGGTGAGCCGCTCCGACTGAGCCTGTGCCTTCGGCGTCAGAACGAGGACCGCGACTGTGGCGAATGCGAGCGAGCGCATCACTTCGCGAGCGACGCGCGTAAGATCTCCTTGTCGTTGCGAGCGATGATGTGCCGGTTGGCGTAAGCCGGGTGTGACCACTGCACTGCGCCGAGCTGGCGGCGCCGAACGGTCGGCGATGTGGGCTCAATCAGCTGTGTCCGGCTCAACTCGTGAAACCCCTCGGGCGAAAACTTCGCGATGATGAGCTCACCGCGATCATTGTTGATGAAATAGCGATCGCCGTTTTTGACGAACCACGCGGCCACCCATCGCTGCTTTTCCCCGGTCACCTCCATGCTCTCCCAAACACGTTCGCCTGTTTCGAGCTCGAGACAGCGCATCTGTCCGTAGCTGTCGATGCCATAGAGATAATCGCCTTGGATGACGGCCGTATTCAACAACGTGTGGATCTTGTCCGATTTCACTTCGCTCTGACCCGAGCTCTCCCACAGAAGCGTCGCCGACGAGCTGTCTTCGGCGAGCTTCCACATCCGTGCTCCGTCGTAAAACGATGACACGAAGAGATGACGTCCGCTCAGGATGGGGGTCGAGACCGTCATGCCCATGCTGACGATGAAAGGCTCTTCCCAGATGACCGCGCCGGTGACGGGGTCGAGAGCGCTGAGCGCGCGTGGGTGCCAAATCGTGAGGAGTCTCTTGCCGCCCGGCTCGAAGATGATCGGCTGGCTATAGCCCGGCTCCCAATCCGAAGAGAGAGCGCGCCACAGCTCGCGCCCGGTATCGCGATGGAGTGCGACGACCTTCGCGTTCCGCTCACCCGCCGCAAGCGCAATCACGCGCTCGCCATCCACGAGCGGCGCACTCGGCATCCCCCACACGGGCACCGCCGCCTCGTAGTCCCGCACGAAGTCTTTCTCCCAGAGAACCTCGCCGGTCTCAACCTTTAGGGAGACGAGCCGGCCCATCGCACCCAAAACATGCACGCGATCTCCGTCCACCGTAGGCGTCGCCCGCGGTCCGATCGCGTAGACGAGCTGGAGCCCGGTATAGTCGACCTCCCATGCGTGCTCCCACAGAATCTCCCCCGTCTCCTCACGCAAGCACAAAATGCGCTCGAAGCCTTGATTACGCTCGGTGGGCGTGAAGTCGGTGACGAAAACGCGGCCGTCAGCGACGGCCGGGCCCGCATAGCCGCTGCCAATCGGGGTGCGCCACTGAATCTCTAATCCGTCATCGGGAAACTCGTCGAGGATGCCGTCTTCGTACCAGACGCCGAGACGGCCTTTGCCCCGCCACTCGGGCCAATCTTCCGCTGCAACCGAAGGCGTTACGGCCATTGAAAGAACGAGAACGATCGAAGCTTCGCGACGCATGAGCTCCTTCCTCTCCGTTCGAGGACGAAGTATCATCATAGGCCACCCGCCGGCGCAAAGTCGAGGCCACAAATACCGATGAGCAGGAAGCGACCGAACAGCGAGCCGACAAAGCTCGCTAGCACGCGCATCGGAGCCAAACAACGCCATCATGGGAGCACGCAGGGTGGTGGCCATGAGCTTCATGCCCCCGAACAGAAGGAACGGAATGGCGACGCTTACCATAAGGGATCCTTTGCGCCTATGCGTTACGCTTTTCCTGATATTTATCCTAGCGTTGCTCTCCGGAACAAGAAGTGGCGGAAGGAAGCCGCGGTGTCTCTCAAGAAGGCCGTCGAGCTCGACGAGAACAACCCGCTCTACCTCGGCTTAACTCGCCTCGCTCTATCAGGCCGACGGTCTTCAGTTGAGAGCCGACAAGATCTTCGATCAGGTGACCAAGATCGATCCGAGCTACGATATTCCTCAGCTTCCCGCCTGAGCCTCGAGCCCCGATCGGGGCCTGGGTGCACGTCAGGATTGTGAGATGAGAATCTATCATCATGCCACTCGACGCTGAGCGCGCCGCTCCCAGAACCCCTCGAAGCGTCCGCTCAACTTGCAGCAGCGCAGTGCGATGATCGCGTCAACGCCAGCGACGGTCCAGTGCATCCCGGCGCGCTTGCACCGGGTTCCGATCGCTACCTTGCATCCGGCCTCAACGACCCCAGTCGAGGTACAAAGCCCTGCTGCTCGGAACTTCGGGTAGCGCATGCGCTCTTGGTTGCGTTCGACGTAGTCGATGCACTTGCGCGCCTCGTCATCCTGCGGCGAGTGTAGTCGTAGGGCGTCGAGGATGTCGTCGATATCGCCGGCGTCCAACTCGTCATGGCGTTCGCTCGCCCACTGCTGTGCGAGGTCAGTGCCGGCGCCATAGATGGACTTGGACACGTCCGAGAGGTGCTGTTTGGCGTGGAAGCGGTCGACGATCTGAACCGCATCGGGAAAGTGCTCGTCGGTGAGGTTCCAGATCCAGATGGCCCCATCGCCGAGCACGGCCTGGCGCGCCGCGCGCTCGAAGCCGCGCCGCGTGGCCTCACGCTCGACGCGCGCCGCGAACTCGCTCGGCGTCGCGTCAGTGTCTTTGTGCGCCGCGCTTTCGATCGCAGCCGAGTAGGTGATCGAGCCGGCGTCGCGCACGGGCGTGCCTTCTTTGTCCCGCCCCTCGGCGCTCCAGATCGTGACGAGCTTGACCTCTCGCGTCTTCGACGAGCCGTCGGGCTGCTTGCCCGGGCGATCTACCAACTCCTTTTTGCGTACGGGCACACCTGTACCATCCATCCCAAGGTACAGCGTTGGCGCCAGTGGTTCGTTTGGCTCCGGCGGCTCGACCACGAGTTTCTCGTCCTCGGTGACCTCACGCCCCAGCGCCTCGGCCGCGCGCTCGACGTGCTTGGTCGGAACATCCACCCCAGCCAACTCGTGCAGTAACTCGTGGCCCTCCTCAAAGCTGACCATGGCACCCACCAGTCCAGCCATGCGCAGCACTCCCGGAGAGAGCGAACCACCCTGGAGTCCCAGCGCCCGGTCACGCGGACAGAAACCCGCTTCGCACAGCTCGCAGTGGTAGTAGGCGCGCTCCAGCCTCAGAGGCCCCAGCACGCTCTCGAAGTTCTTGCCATGCCGGCCGGCGTAGCGCGCCGACTGCCCGCAGGCGCAGGGTAACATCGGGCCGGCATGGTCCGAGGTATCGGCGTTGAGTCGTTGTTCCACGACGCGGGCCGCCACACGCATCGCCATGCGGCGCGCAGCCGTCTCGATGGCCTCGAGGTCCCACTCGTCGACGACGACCGTGCCTAGGAGCGCTTCGATCTCGGTGACGATTTCGATCCCGAACGCCGTTTTGAAGCCCTTTTTTTGGCGGCCTCTTGCGAGGCCGCCTGGGAGGCTTCCAGTTGAGTGTCGCCCCACCGCTCGCAGGCCTGCCAATACCTTTCCACCTGCTTGCGAAACTCATGGCCTGCCTCCACGTGCTGGCGGGCCAATGCGGCCTGCTCCGCGCTCAGATAGCGGGACCGCGTCTTGCCCTCTTCGCTACGTGTGAGAGTGAAGTACGGGCCGTGCCGCGCCTGCGGGTCGTGCTGGCACCGACACTCCTTTTGACCACACTTCATGAACCGCTCGGACACCGAGCCGCGGCGCATCGGAGTCGGCTCGGCCAGTTCTTTAGCGAGCTTACGAACAACTGTGGGGATCGGTTCTCGGGGCATCATCTTCATCTCCTACGCCTATTATAGCCGTAGGAGATGAGTTCGCAAAACTACTACATCCCGCACGATCCGAGCTTCCGCACACTGGTGACGTGCGCCCTCGGGGCCTTTGCCGATTGACACCGGCTCAGGTCTTGCTGTACAAGCCTTCTAGCTATACCGCTTTGGAACGGCCCTCTCACCCTTTCGATACTCGCCAAGTAAGGAGACGGCAATGCGCTCGTTGTTCTGGCCCAAAGACGTCCTAATTTTTGATTTCATTCTGCTTGCTATCCTTGCGGGACTCTATAGCATTCTGAGCTACCCATGAGGCGAAGCTCTGAATAACGACGGACGCTTGCTGCTGACCGCCCTGGTTGTAGCCATCATCGTCTACGCGTTACTCGACCGCTTCTTCTTCTGGTCTCTTCCGCGCCGGCACCATTTCTTGCCAGGAATCCTCGTTACTTTCACCGGCGCTCTGCTTTTCATTCTCGCTGCGCGCCAGTTCGTTCCAGGCGATCCGTTCAGCGCCCCGTGCTCGCTCGATTCGCCGCGGCCGCCGCCTCGGGAGCTTTTCTCTTTCTATATGCGGCCGTCAAGATCGGCACCCCCATGTCTGTCAACATCGCGGTGATCGCTGAAGATCTCGTTTCGACGCGTCATGACCTGAAAGGGGACGACGAGGAACGCTTGAAAACAGATATGGTCGATCGTGCCATCCTTCCCAAGGAGCGCTTCGATATAAAGGAGATCGCCGATCCGGAAGTAGAAGGACCGAAGGGATATCCGTGGGTCTGGCCGTACCATTTCGTTGTCGGAATCGAAGGCACCGTCACCTGGCATTTGCTCGGTGCGAAAGGCACCATCGTCACGATTCGCTTCAACGAGAAGTTCGACCCCTTCTCTCTCGACCGGAATGTGCAGAGCCGGTTCCAAGCGACCATCGGTGACGACGGCGCCACTATCGTCGCGGCGCCAACGGTTCGACCCGGAGAGGGGAACTACGAAGTGCACATCGAGCTCCCAACTGGCGAGCAGCGAACGCTGGTTCTCGGGGGTGGGCGCATCCCCAGAAAACGCTCGTGACGCCGGGTTGGCCCTTGTTTCGTCTCAAGGCAACGGAGCGCCGGCTCGCTCGAGGGCAACTCTGATCTCCGAGATCTGGAGAAGCGATTCCAGATCGGGGTTGTGGCGCACCAGCACGTCTCCCAGCTCGATCGCCTCGAGGGCGTGCCGAACGGCCTCGTCCTCACTTCCGCATCGAAGTGCGGCATAAGTGGCGATCGTGGAGAGCTCCGCGCCGCGCATCCTCTCGCAATGCGATCTCGGCGCCCATCGTCGCGCGACCACCCAAGGCGCGGGCTTCGAGCCGCTCAACGCGGAGCGCGCCGTCGACGAAGCTCGCTTCGGCTTCGATATCCGTCGCTTCTACGTTTCGCCAAGTGAGAGAATCCGAGCGAAGCTCGGCGTCGACGCGGGCTTCGCCGTTCTCGAGACGCAAGTGAGATGCGCCCGCCACCACACCGGCGACCGCGAGCTCGTCGTCGACGAGCCTGGCTAGAGCGCCGTCGAGAACAAAGTCGACATCGAGCGAGCCTTCGAGCGCGGAAGCGAAATCGATCTCACCCGTAACACGCGCGAACGAGTCGTCCTTCAAGACCGTAGCAGAAGCAATTTGCATCCGGCCCGGCTGCATCAAGAGATCCGCGTCAATGGCGCCGAAGCTTTCGTCGAGAGCGTGGCCCGTGCCGGCGTGAAAGGCGACACGATGTCCTTCGGGCGATGGGAGAATCTCGAGCGAGATGTCCTCGGCCGCGAGCCACTCCGCGAGCCCGCCAGACTCGTCGTGATCTTGGAAGCGGATCGCGAGATCACGAACGACGAGCGAGTGGATCCGCGTGAGTAGCGGCGTGTAGTCGGATGCCCCTGTTTCGCGGAGATCGACGAGATCGAAGAGATCGATGAGGACGAGCTCGGCGCCCTCGACGGTGCCGGAGAATGCGAGGGATGGGCTCACAATCAACACGATGCGCTCCGACGTGAAGCGGAATGGCAGCACCGAGATGTCGGGCTCGAGCGCGATCCCGGAGAGCTCGACCTCGCCGCTCCACAAGCGGTAGTCGAGCGCCTCCAAGGTAGCGCGTCCGTCGAGAAGAGATCCCGCGGCGCTCTCGATGCCGCGACGAGCGAGCTCTTTGGCCGCTCCGGTATGGAGCAGGGCGATGAGCGCAACGAGGCCCGCGAGGATCGCGAGGACCCATTTCGACTTCCGTCCGAGACGCATCATGTTCAGCGTCTATTGTCGGTTGCGGAGCGCCGCGATGCTAGCCGGATCTCGGCGGCGTCTCCAAAGATCCAAATCGTGAACCCGAGCTGTTCCAGGGGACTAGCGCGAGCGGGCAAAGGCCGCGCCGCGCACGACGCGACCCGCGCGTGCGTCGGTGAGCGCGCCGTTTTCGACCATGAGCTCACCGTTCACGATCACGAAATCGAAGCCTTCGCTGAATTGGTGGGGTTTGTCGAACGTGGCGCGGTCACGCACGTTCGGAAAATCCATCACGACGAGATCGGCGGCGAGCCCTTCTCGGACGAGACCACGATCTTTCAGCTGAAACGTGCGGGCCGGAAGCGAGGTCATGCGGCGGATGGCGTCTTCGAGACGCATCGTCTCGAGCTCGCGTACGAACTCGGCGAGAACGCGCGCGTTCGTCCCGTAAGAGCGAGGGTGCGGCTTGCCGACACCCATCTGTTGCACGCCACCGTCACTTGCGACGGCCGCATTGGGATAGCGGTAGATGGTCTCGACATCCGCGAGGCTCATATAGTGATACACGAGCGACGCGCCGCCTTGCTCCATGAGCTCGAGGATGGTCTCCATCTCCGCGTCGATATTCGCGGGACGCCCTCGCGCAAGATTGACTTCGCTCAGCGTCATGCCTTCGAGCGACGGATCGGGCGTGAAGCGCGCGATCGTCCCAAACGAATAGTCATCGTAACCCTGGTCGTCGAGCTTCGCCCGCATCTCCTTCAAGATGCGAGCCCGCGTCTCCGGGTCGCGGAGCCGTGCCCGGACCGCGTCGTCGGAATCCGCGAGTGCCCAGCTAGGAAGGTTCACCGATAGTCCGGTGCTTGCACGATCATAGGGATAGGCGTCGATGACGACGTCGACGCCTTCGCGGCGATACTGCTCGACGAGCTCGATCGCGTCGCCAATTGACCCCCATCGCTTTTTTCCTTTGATTTTGAAATGCGAAATTTGAACCGGCATGGACGCTTCACGTCCGATGGTGACCGCCTCTTCGATCGAAGCGTGGAGCTCGCCGCCTTGTTCTCGAATATGGGTTGCGTAGACCCCGCCGTGGCGCGCGGCCGCGCGGGCGAGCTCGATGACTTCTTCCGTGCTCGCATAGGTACCTGGAATGTAGAGAAGCCCCGTCGAGAAGCCGATGGCTCCTTCTTTCATCGCCACATCGACGAGCGACTGCATGTGCTCGAGCTCTTCGGGGCGTGCTTGACGATTCGCGGTCCCCATCACTTCCCGCCGCACCGAGTTATGCCCCACGAAAGTCGCGACGTTCAATCCCAGCCCGAGCTCTTCGAGCTTCGAGAACCAAGCGCCGATTTGGATCTCGGAGCCCCCGCAGTTGCCGGTGATGATGGTGGTGACACCGTCGAGCAGAAAATTGTCGCCGCGCGGCGTCGCCTCGAGTCCGCGGCGTCCGGAGCGGGACTCGACATGCGTGTGCACGTCGATGAAGCCGGGGGCGACGAAACGCTCCTCCGCATCGATAGTGATGTCGGCGCGGGCTTCCTCGTCTCGGCCGACGAGGACGATCCGCCCGTCGCGAATGCCGATATCGGCGCGAAACCATGGATTGCCGGTACCGTCCACGACACGGGCATTTGCGATCCAGATGTCGTATTCGTCCGCATGCAGCACGGCTGGGAGCAAGACGAGAAAAGCGGCGATGACGTAGCGCATGGCGCATTCTAACCGCGAACGCTCTGAGCTCGACAGTACCCCGCGTCCAAGCTTTCTCGGTCGCCCAGGCCAAAAAGCGATGTACCATGGCGCACCCATCAGGAAAGGTTGGTCCGATGTTTCGTAGCGCTAGTTGGTTGGCTCTCACGCTCGTTAGCCTCTCGGTTGCGGGTATGACATCCGCCCAGGATCTCGTCTTGTCGAACGCGACCGTCATCGACGGTACGGGAGCGCCGCCGCGCGCGGGCGTCAGCGTCATCATTCGCGACGGCAAAATCGCTGAGATCGCGGATGGGGCCCGTACGGGCGACACGACGATCGATTTGAAAGGGCGCTTCGTTCTGCCGGGTCTCGTCGATGCGCACACTCACATACTCTCGGCCGATGCCGCCGAGCGCGCGCTCTTGTCCGGGGTCACGACCGCGCGCGTGCCTGGGGACCGCTACTTGCGAGGCATGGGAACGCGCGATTTGATACGGGGAGGGCATGTGCGCGGCCCAGAGCTTCTTTGTGCCGGAGGCATCGTGCGTCCGGTCCTAGGCGAGTTCTTCATTCTGCCGTTTCCTGAATTCGGGCGCTATTTGGACCAGCGGCTCTCCGGTGCAGAGAACGTCTCCGCGGTCGTGCGCGCTCTACTCGACCGTGGTGTGGACTTGATCAAAGTGGGCGCTAGCGAGCGCGCGGGGCTCGCCACGACCGAGCCGCGCCGGCAGGAGCTCACCGAAGAAGAGATCGAAGCCGCGGTGCGTGAGGCCGCTACCGAAGGGAAGTTCGTGGCCGCGCACGCGCATGCGGAAGTCGGAGCCGAGGGGGCGGTGCGTGCGGGTGTGCGAAGCATCGAGCACGGGACCTACATGAACGATCGCACACTGGCACTCATGAAAGAAAAAGGAACTTATCTCGTGCCGACGCTCGCGATCATGAGCCCCCTTGGCGACCCGCGCACCGACGACGCGAACGACATCGCGCTCCGCATCCGCACATGGCACATGCAAACCGCGCTCCGCGAAGTCGTCAAGAAAGCGCACCGAATGGGCATTGCGATAGCGGCATCCACGGATGGAAGTTATGGTGATGGCAACGACACCGCGCGCGTCCGCTTGCAGCACGACATGGAGGAGCTCGTTTCCATCGGGATGACGCCTCTCGAAGCCATCACCGCGGCGACCGCCACCGGCGCCGATCTTCTCGGCGTCTCGGATCGCACCGGGCGTGTGTCCGTGGGCCTCGAGGCCGATCTACTGGTGCTCGACCGCGATCCGCTAAAGGACTTTCGCGTCATCTACGAGCCTCTCGTGATCGTGAATAACGGCGAAATCGTGCTGAACCGCTACTACCCAAATCCTTACGACGGTAAGCAACGGCACGATGATTGAAGACCCGATTGCTCTATTGGCGTTTCTGTTTCTCGTGATCGCTGCGACCCGTTGGCTCGAGAACCGTTTTGCCGTTTTGAAGAAGATCACTTCGGCGGTGCTGTGCACGTTGACGGGCATCGCGCTCGCCAATATCGGGATCATTCCACATAGCTCGCCGCTCTACGCGAGCGTTTTCGAATATGCCATCCCTTATGCCATTGCCCTCGTCGTTCTCGCTTCGAGCTTGTCGGAGTTGAAACGCGCCGGCCCGCGGCTCGTCATCGCTTTTGCGCTCGCCGGTCTGGGAACGTTTCTCGGGAGTCTCGCGGGCGGCGTGATGTTCGCGCGCTGGGTCGGCGACGAGACGTGGAAGCTCGGAGGGCAATTCGTAGGAGCCTTCTTCGGCGGTGGGATGAACTTCGCCGCGATTGGACAAGGACTCGACGTGTCGTCGAGCCTCTTTGCCGCCGGTGCCGTCGCCATCAACCTGACGACCGTGCCCTGGCTCTTGTTGCAGATGGTGCTCGCGAACAAGCTAGGTGGGCGCTTCGCGCCACCGGTCGACGACGGAGACGCGGAAAGTACTCCGGTGGATCACGATCCGCGCCGAGTGTGGGTGACGGCCTCGGTCTCGCTCTCCGAAGTCGCCTTACTGGCGGCTATCCCGCTCGCGATCCTGTGGGCCGCGCGGCAGCTCCGAACGCTTTCGGAGGGTTTTCCCGAGGTTCTGTGGGTGACGACGCTCGCGCTCGTCCTCGCCCAAATTCCCCAGCTGAGAAAGTTGCGAGGGAGCGCCTTTTTTTCTTACTTCGCGATGCATCTATTCTTCATCGTCATCGGTGCGCAGTCGGTTTTGCGTGAAGTTCTGAATGCGGGGCCCGCGGTGCTCGCATTCATGGTGACTGTGATCGTCACGCACGCGGTCGTTCTGTTCGGGATTGGATGGCTCCTGCACTTCGACATCCGTACGCTCTCCGTGGCCAGCCAGGCCGCCGTCGGCGGTCCGGGCTCGGCGCTCGCGCTTTCGATGTCGATGAACTGGTCGCGCCTCGTGACGCCCGGCATCATCATCGGTATTTTCGGCTACGCCTTTGGGAACTATCTCGGCTTTGCTTGCGCTTACTTGCTTCGCGCGTGGCTCCAATGACGTTGAAAATCGCTGTGCTCGGGATGGGCAAGGCCGGAATACGACACCTGAGCGCCGCAGAGGAAGTGGACCTCGTGGAAGTTGTCGGCGTCGCGGACCGCGCGCCCGAGGTCCGCGCGCGTCTGGCGGAAAATACGGGGGTGCCGGTCGTCGAGGACCTCGACGCGCTGATAGCGCTCGGACCGGACGCGGTCATCGTCGGGTTGCCGCACGCGTTTCTCGCCGACGCAGCGCTCCGTTCGTTCGACGCCGGTTTGCATGTGCTCCTCGAAAAGCCGATGGCCACGAAGCTCGAAGACGCACGGCGTGTCGTCGCAGCGGCCGAGGCAGCCGGGGTGCGACTGATGGTGAACTACAATCATCGCTTCCGCGACGAATATCAGACGGCGAAACGTCTGCTTCGGGAGGGACGCATCGGTCGCCCTACGCTTTTTGCCGAGTCGATGTACGCGACCGCCGGGCCACTCCCGCCATGGGTCTGGGATGCGGACATCTCGGGAGGCGGCATGTTGACCTATAACGGCGTTCACGTCCTCGATCACTTGATGTGGCTCTCGCAGAAGCCCGTCGAGATGGTTTCGGCTAGCCTGGGCCGGTTCAGCTTCCATGAGTCTCTCGAAGATACGACGGTCGCGACCCTTCGGTTCGAGGATGGCAGCCTCGCGAATCTCGTCCAGCACAAATCGAACGTGCCCGGTGCGCGCAGTGTCTGGGAGACGCGTGTGCTCGGCACCGAGGGCGCCATCACGATCGTCAGCGGCCAAGGGGTCACCCTCGCGCGCGGCGCGAGCGAAGAGCACTTCCCGAGCGGTCCGGAGCGGCGGTTCGTCGTCGCCCTGGAATCGTTCGCGAGCGCAATACGAGACGAGCGCGATCCAAAACCGGATGGACAGGAGGGCGTGAGGGTTCTGGAATGTCTCGTTGCGCTCTATCGCTCTGCGGAGACGACCGCTTGGGTTCGCGTTAGGAATACGCTTTCAACTTGACGAAAGCTTTAGCTGCACGGCGTCTCTACTTGAATGCCGTCATCGGATCCGCTTTTGCCGCGCGGCGAGCGGGGACGAGGCTCGCGACGAGCGTGACGGCAAGCAACAGCATTGCGGTCGCGATGAGCGTCGTGGGGTCTTGTGGGCTCACGCCGAAGATAAAGCCTCCCATCGTTCCCATCACACGAGCGAGGGCGATCGCGCCGAGGAGTCCGAAGCCGATGCCGATCGCGACGAGCGAAGATGTCCGGCGCAAGAGCTCGATGACGAGCTGTCGCGCGGAGGCGCCGAGCGCCAAGCGAATGCCGAACTCGCGTTCGCGCTGGCTAGCCATGAAGGCGACGATGCCATAGATCCCCATGGCTGCGAGGAGCAGCGCCACGCCGGCGAGCACGAGCAAGACCGCGCTCACCATACGCCTCATCATCACCGTCGATTGGAAACGTGCCGCGAGAGTGTCGATGGCGTAGATCGGCTGGTGAGGGTCGATGCTCCGGAGCGCCGCGCGCACGGCGGGGAGAGCGGCCATCGGATCGCCTGCCGTGTGCACGAGCAAGAACATCTGGTTCGACCATTGCCCGGCTTGCAGAGGAATGGAAGAGCTTGGGCGCAACGTCTCGATCCACGCCGCGATTTCTCGCGTCGGAGACAATACCGACGACCGTTGTCCACAGGGCTTCCGAGTCTTTTCCACCGGTCTTGATGCGCTTTCCCAAGGCGTCCTCGTTCGGGAAGTAGCGTGTGGCCGCGATCTGATTGATGACCGTCACCGGCGGCGTTTCCCGCGTATCCTGCTGGGTGAGAGGGCGTCCGCGCACCAGGGTCATTCCTAGCGTCTCGAAGAGACGCGGGCTCGCGACGGTGACGTTTGCTGTCGAAAGAGCGCCTTCGGTTGTCAGAGGGCGTCCTTCGATCTGGAATGGCTGATCCCTTAGCACTTGGGGCGGGAACTGGCTCGCCACTGCAGCCGATTGCACGCCTGGAATTTGCTCGACCTCTTGGAGCAACTGAGAGTAGAAGCTTTGGAGCTTTCCTTCGTAGCGCTCCCATGCGAGCGTCACGCGCATCGTCAACACGTTCTCGACCGAGATGCCTGGGTCCACATTCGCGAGGCGTGTAAAGCTCTTGATGAGAAGGCCGGCGCCGGCGAGAAGAATGACCGAGAGCGCGATCTGGGATGTAACGAAAACGCGTCGCGTGAACAAAGTCCCTCCGGAGCCCGTTGAGCGAGCTCCGTCGGAAGCCAGATTGGCTTGCACGTCGACCCGCGTGCTCTGTAGCGATGGTGCGAGACCGAAAAAGAGTCCGCACGCCACGGAGAGAAGCGACGTATAGGCGAGGACGGTAGCGTTGATGCCGAGCTCGATGCCACCGAGCGGAAGGCCTTCGGGGATGTTGGCGCGCGTCAGCTCGAGGCCTATGGCGGCTATCCCAACGCCGAGGAGCCCGCCGCCTACCGCAAGTAGGCTCGACTCCGTGAGGAGCTGTTGGAGTAAGCGTCCGCGCCCGGCACCGATGGCGATCCGCACGGCCATTTCGTGGCGGCGCGATGCGGCGCGCGCCAGGAGCAAGCCCGCGATATTGGCGCAAGCAATGAACAGAACGAAGCCGACGGCGCCCAGAAGAATGGGGCCGGCGGGTCCGACGAAGCTCGCCCACACGTCGACGAAGGGTGTCGCTGCAAGTCGCCAACCCGTATATTCGGGAGACTCGGCCTTCTGGTCCGTTTCGATGCGGCCCGCGAACGTCGCCAATTCACTGCGCACCTCGGATAGCTCGACGCCGTCGCGCACGCGCGCGAGCACGGTGAGCACGCGCCGCGAGCGCGGCATCTCGGTTGCCGTGTACCACATGGGAAGCCATAGGTCCGAGTCGAGAAGAAGCAGGCGCGGCGGCATCACACCGACGAGCGTTCGCGGCGAGCCGTTTACGATGATCGGCTTTCCCACCGCCGCGGGATCGCCTCCGAGATATTGCTGCCAGACTCGGTGACTCACGATCGCGACCGGCTCTCGTTTTCGGATCTCTTCTTCCGTGAAGCTTCGACCCAGCTCGCGATCCATGCCGAGCGTTTCGAAGGGGTCACCCCAGAACGCGGCGGTGAAGAGCCGCTGAGGCTCGTCGATGCCGCCGAGGTCGCGATTGCCGAGTTCGAAAGCGAGAAAGCTCGTCAGCGTGCGGCTTCTCTCGGCGACCTCTTGATAGTCGGGAACGGAAATCGACTCGATGAAGCGCTCTGCCGGTGAGAATTGAGGGAACGTTGCGCCGAGGGCCACGAGCCGGTCGACGTCGCGATAAGGGAACGGATGCAGGAGCACGCCGTCGACGACGCTGAAGATGTAGGTGTTCGCACCGATGCCGAGCCCGAGCGTCAGAAGTGCGATGAGCGTAAAAAGCGGCTTGTGAAGCCAGCTACGAAGGCCATAGACGAGGTTTTGATACACGAGAGATATCCTCCAGTCGCGACTTCTTAGCCAAAGCGCGTGAGAAAAAGCACCGAGGCTCCGCCGCAGCAGATCGACCTGCTCCGTACGACCGAACGCCCTTTCGGCTTCGAGCGCCTCTGCACGATGACGAAGCTCCGCGAGCCACGCTTCACACCACGTGTCGCGAAGTCTCGCGGGAACGAGCCACCTGGACTGTTCGATGAACCAAGCGGAAAGTTTCAACATGGCCTAGCAGCCCGTTGAAAAAGTCGTATCCGGTCGCGATATTTCTCTGAAGACTCATTCGATGACGATGTAAAATTGCATCGCATGTCGATGAAGAAGAAAAAGAAAAGTTGCCAAGAGACTTTATGGATTCCACACGATGCGGTTGCGTCGAGTCCTGGTCATCCTTTTTATGAGGAACTCGAGCGGGTACTTCGAGAGGAAGAGTTTGACTCGTTTGTGGAGTCGAAATGCTCGCCGTATTACGCGAAGAAGCAAGGTCGGCCGAGCATACCGCCGGGTGTGTATTTTCGAATGCTGTTGATCGGCTACTTTGAGCGCATCGATTCAGAGCGCGGGATCTGCTGGCGGTGTTCGGACTCACTGTCTTTGCGCCAGTTTCTTGGCCTTGGAATGGAAGAGCGAACGCCGGACCATTCGTCGCTGTCTCGGATACGGAATCGACTTCCGCTGGAAGTTCACGAATCTGTATTTGGATGGGTGCTAGAAGTTCTAGCGTCGAGAGGGATGATAGATGGCAAGACACTGGGTGTGGACGCGACGACGCTGGAAGCGAATGCGGCGCTTCGGTCAATCGTTCGTCGAGACACGGGGGAAAGCTACGAATCGTATTTGAAGGAGCTTGCGCGCAAGAGTGGTATCGAAGAGCCGAGCCGAGCGGACATTGCAAAGTTGGACAAGAAGCGGCCAAAGAAAGGGTCGAACAAGGAGTGGGTGAATCCGAACGAGCCGGATGCGGAGATCATGAAAATGAAGAGCGGGGGCACGGATATGGCGCACAAAGCCGAGCATGCTGTGGACATGAGCGGGGAAGGTGCGGTAATTGCCGTGACGCTTCACGGAGGCGCGAAGGGTGACACAAAGAGCCTACCGGATACGCTGGAAAAAGCGCAGTCAAATCTGCAAGAGCTCGCGAACAACGCGGAATGTTGTGAACGAATACATGAAGACGCGGGTCGCGAAGTGGTCGGGGACAAGGGCTATCACGGCAACGACATCCTGGTTGAGCTGGTCGAACAAGAATACCGGAGCTACATTTCGGAGCCAGAGCGAGGTGGCCGCAAATGGAAGGACAAACAGGCCGAGCAAGCCGCCACCTACGCGAACCGACGTCGCATTCGCGGGACTCGAGGTAAGCGATTAATACGCCGTCGCGGCGAGTTACTCGAACGACCTTTCGCGCACTACCTCGAAGCGGGAGGCATGCGACGAACGCATTTGCGAAGACACGAAAATATACTCAAGCGCCTCCTCACGCACGTGGCCGGATTCAATCTCGGGATTCTGATGCGCAATCTCATCGGCAAGGCCACGCCGAAGGAATACGCGGAGCTCAACGCCAGTCTGATCGCTGCTTTATTGCGCTTCGTCTCGACCATAGGCGCACGTTTTGCCCCGCTGCAATCCATCGGGCGTCTCAACTTGGCCGTTCCGCCGAATCACATCTTCCTTGAACTTGCCCACCAAACTTTCTCCGTGAGCAGAATCTGGACTTTTTCACCGGGCTGCTAGCGGTGCTCCGGCGCGAGCCTGTCCACCAACGCGGCTAGATTCTCGCGTGTGGCCGCGAGCTCCGCGTGACCCGCTTCGGTGATCTCGTAGTAGCGGCGGCGCGGGCGCTTTTCTTGCACAGCGATGCGCGCGCCTTCCCATTTGGAGCTCGTGAGGCGCAGCTCCTCGAGGCGGCTCAGCGCGCGATAAACGGACCCGCTCTTGAGGCCGGTGTGGTCCATGATGTCAAAGCCGTATTTGTACCCGCTCGCGAGCGCGGCCAAGACGGCGATAGCGGCATTTCCTAGAGCTCTATGTTGCATCGTCTTCATTCACCCAGTACCTATGTACGGGTAGTAGTTATACACGATTATGGCTGGGGTCGTCAAAAGGTTCCGTGATGAGGCGAGCGCGACGATTGCGAGTGATGCGGACGTTCCCCGCGACAATGACGAGGCGGGGAAGCAAGGAAGGATTAGCTCTTCTGGTCGAAGGCCTCGAAGGGGATGGCCTCGTCTTCGAGCATGATGGGGATCGCGTCTCGGATCGGGTAGAGAAACTTGCGGTCTTCTCTCAATAGCCCGGCGTCGATTTTTTTCTCGACCGCCTGACCGCCCCGGTTCTTCACGCCGCCCGACGCGATCTGCTCATTGACGCGGTCGATCGCCTCGCCTTCGAGAAGTGTGATGGGTTGCTTGGTCTCTGGGCAACAGAGAATTTCGAGTAGCTCCGAGTCAATCATGGTGCTGTAAAGCTAGCACAAAGCAGTGAGCGAAGACGAATGCTGCTTGAAGGCACCGTACCGTGAAGTGCTTCATGGCGGTGCGGGGTACGAAGCGACTAGGATGAGCTCGAAGGAGGAACGTCATGCGGGTCCTTCTGTGCCCGGCTATCCTATTCTCGGTGGCCCTTGCCGACGCGCAAGAGCACACTGAACCAAAGGTCCGCCAGATCCCGAGCTATCTCGAAGGCAGGGAACGAAACGCCGCCGAGCTCTACGAGCAGGTTGTACCCACGGTCGTCACGATCTTTACCAGCCAGTAGGTTTTTACGAAGGTGGGCGAGGAAGCTCAACGCGGCATGGGAAGCGGCGTTTTGATCTCTTCCGACGGTCACGTTCTGACGGCGGCCCATGTCGTGGACGGCTCGGATGTCATCGTCGTCAAGATGCACGACGGCTCGATGCACGAAGCCGAGCTGCTATTCAGCGAAGGGAGCGCTGACATCGCCCTGCTTCTACTGAAGGCGCCCGCGCCCGACCTCCCGCACGCCGCGCTCGGCGATTCCGACCTGCTCGCTGTCGGACAGGCCGTCTATGTCATTGGCGCACCCTATGGGCTGGAGAACTCTTACTCGCTCGGCAATATCAGCGGGTTTCGCGAGTTCAACCGGCTCTATGACGGCACGATCCTCGCGGAGTTCATCCAGACCGACGCGGCCATCAACTCGGGCAATAGCGGCGGACCGATGTTCAACTCGAAGGGCGAAGTGATTGGCATCTCGTCGCGCATCCTGACGGAATCGGGAGGATTTCAGGGCCTTGGATTCGTCGTCACGATCAACACGGCCAAACAACTGTTGGCTCTCGAAGACCGTGCGTGGACGGGCCTCGACTCCATCTTTCTCGATCGCGACCGCCTCGCGACCTTTCTCAACCTGGATTACGAGGGCGGTTTGCTCGTCCAGCGCGTCGCCCGAGGAAGCCCGGCGGACAAAGCCGGGATTCGAGGCGGGACCGTACCTGCCGAAATCGCGGGGCGCGAGCTTCTGCTCGGCGGCGATCTGATACTCGAGATGGGGGGCCAAGAGGCCTGCCATGCCGCGTGCCTGGTTCAATCCGCGTCTCAGATCCGCCAACACGACCATATCCGCGTCAAGCTATTGCGCGGCGGCAAGCTGATGGAGGTCGTTCTCGACCATCAGGGGCAGGCAGAGCAGCAAGATGGACAGAAGCGCGTCGGGAGTGAGCTGCATCCGCACTCCGATATAGCGCTCCATCGGCACGTAGTTGAGGATGATCGCGAAGCCCACGAGCGTTTCGACGAGTGCTACGGCTGTGAAGAGCAACACCGCGGCGGCTTTTCCGGCCACGAGCTGCGAGCGGCTCACGGGGTTGATGAGGAGCGGCTCGAGCGAGCCGCGCTCCCTCTCACCGGCGGTGGAGTCGATGGCGAGATACATCCCCCCGACGAAGAGGGAAACGAGGATGAGATAGGGCGCCATCGAGAGAATGCGCGCGGCTTGGCTTTGCGGCGTCGAAACGTCCGCGAGCTCGATCGCGATCGCGTCGATGATACGAGGATCCACCCCGCGCGCTTGGAGGCGAAGCGCGCCGATTTGCTGGCTATAGGCACTCAAAAGGACCTTGATGCGCTGTCCCGTCGAGAAGCCTTCGGTGCGTCGGTCGGCAATCTCCTCCATGTCGAGAAGTGCCATGAGCTCGTCGATATTGCGCTCGAGCTCCTCACCCTCGAGACCGTGGAGCCGTCCAAAATAAGCGATGTTCTCGCGTGACGTGAGTCGCGGGTAGAGCCCGTGCGTGTCGGGAAGCACGCCGATGCGCTTTTGCACTTCGCGCGGTGTCTCGCGAGTGTCGAAGCCGTCGATGCGGGCGTGGCCGGTGTCCTGCTGGAGCACGGTGTAGAGAATACGGAGCGCCGTTGTTTTGCCCGCACCGTTCGGTCCGAGAAGACCGGTGATCTTTCCGTCTTCGGCTTTGAAGCTGACGCCGTCGAGCGCGCGCACATCGCCGAAGGATTTCTTGACGTCGACGAGCTCGATCACGGCTCGGGCCCCGCGAAGGAGGTGAAAAAAGACATCGGTTGGATGTCCTCGACGCAGGCAGTCTCGAGTGCATCGTGGCGTCCTACCTCGACGAACTGGCCGCGAGGCCGGAGATGCACCCGCGGTGGACGACCATGTGCCCTTGCCCAGGTGCTATGAGGTGAAGTGCGTTCTCGAGCGTGGACAGGACGAGCTCCCCGTTCGAAGGCGGCGTGACGGGATCGGCTTCGCCCGAGAGTAGCAAGACCGGTATGTCCGTGCGAAGCGTGTCTTTGAAGTCGGCGGGGATGTCGCCGCGCGGCCAGAGCGGACAGAGCTCGCGCAAGCTATCGACTTGGACCGTTCCGATATAGGTGCCGTCGTTTTGTCGCTCGATCTCGGCGTCGTCGAAAAACGGAAAGTCCTCGCTGCAGATCACCGAGAATCCCATCGCGTCGGCGATCGTTTCTTCGAGCTGGCCGCTCGTCATCAGAAACTGCGAGGCGAGAGGCCGGTAGTCGCCTTCGGCGGCGGCATGCAGGAGCAGCGGGACGAGCGACGACGTTTCTTGCCCATAGCTCAAGAGGCGGATCGCGAAGGCGGCCATCGAGCGGTAGAGCGTGAAGGTCTCTTCCGCGCCGGTCCTCGGATGTCGGAGCTCGACGGGTTTCGACGTCGAGAGCTCGGACATCAGTACTTCGAGGTCGCCTTCGGAGTTTGGGAACGCTTTCGCGCAGCCGTTGTCTTCCGCGCAGCGTTTGACCAAGAGATCGAACGCGCGTTGCGCGTCTCGAGCCACATCCACGCCGAGCACTTCCGTCGGTGGAGCGATGCCGTCCAGGATGACGCTTCGCACGCGATCGGGGAATTGGCGCGTGTAGCTGATGGCGGCGCGCGTCCCATAGGAGATGCCGTAGAGGTTCACCCGCTCGTAGCCCAGCGCTTCGCGCACGTCGTCGAGGTCTTCCATCGCGATGGCCGTCGTATAGAAGCGCGGGTCCGCGTCGAGCTCCTCGAGACAGTGTGCCACCCACGTCTCCATCGCTTCGTCCTCGAGCAGCCAAAGCGCAGAGGCGTCGTCGGGCTTGGGACAGCGAAGTGGGTTCGAAGCGCCGGTGCCTCTTTGGTCGACGAGCACGATGTCACGTTCGCGATGGATGAGCCTAAAAGCGCTCTGCACGCCGACATAGCTTTCCGTTGCGGCTTGTCCCGGGCCGCCGGTGAGAAACACGAGTGGGTCAGGCTTGGGAGCGCGGTCGATAGCGGGCACGACGGCGACGCGCAGATCGATGGTGCGGCCGGTGCCTTCGCCACGATTCTCGTAAACCGTGAACGTGCCGCACTCCGCCGCGGTGCGCGCGATGTGTCCGGGGGCGCTCAACTGGCACGGCGCCAGCGCGAGGCTTCTGTCACGGCGAGCATTCTCTGGCTCTTGGCAGCCCCAGAGCATCAGGAAGGTAAGTGCAATGATCTTACGCATCTAGCTTGCGCGCAATGAGAAGGGTCAGGACTTCCGCGGCTTGGACGAGCTCGTCGAGCGGGAGCCATTCGTTGGCCGCGTGCGCGAGCGCGACATCACCCGGACCGTACAAGACGGCCGGCATATCCGCGTAGCGGGTGAACAAGCGCAGATCGCTTCCGTAGGAAACGCCGTGGGACACGGGGGCTTCGCCGAGAACTTCTTTGTGGCACGTACTCAAATCCTCGAGCACGGGAGCTTTCGCGTCGGTCTCTCCGGGCTCGAACTGACCTTCGAACCACTCGACGCGCACCGGGTTGTCTTCCAGCCAGTCGTCGCGATCGCTCACTTGTTTCACGACGGTCTCGAAGGCACGGCGCGCCTCGTCGCAGTCTTCGCCAGGAAAAATCCCGAAGCGTCCTTCGGCAACCAACTCTTCGGGAACCGTGGAGGGCCAGTTGCCCGCCTGTATCTTCCCGACGCTCAACGGTGCGACGAGCTGACCGGCTTCGTAGAACGGATGCTCGAAACCTTCGTGGCGCTTTTCTTCGAACGCTTCGAGACCCCTGAAGACAGGCCAGCATTTCGTAGCCGGGAATGTCCACGCCCCGGTCACTATTACTGAAGCCGAGAGGAACGGAGTTCGTGAATCCGACCGCGGTCACATTGGGACGAGCGGCCAGTTCCTCGGCGAGCCGATCGTAGAACTGCCGGGTCTGCGGCTCGTCGAGACCTTGCAGGCCGGGGTCCAGCGAGGCCATCACCAAGTTCTTGGGCGCATCCATACCGGGATCGATCTCGGTGGCGGATTTCAGCGCCCGTATGAAGAGCCCCGAGCTGATGAGCAAGATGATGGATAGCGCCATTTGAAGAACAACGAGACCGCCGCTCACGCGAGAACGTCCGCCCGTCTGACTCGATCCCCCCCTCATAGCGGTCACCAAGTCAGAACGCGCCGCTTGAAGAGCGGGAGCCAAACCGAAGATCAATCCGGCTGCAATCGAGACAGCCAGGGTGAATAACAACACGGTGTTATCGATGCCGACCTCAAAGTCGAATGGGCCGTCAATAGGAAGCTGAACACGGGACAGAATTCCAGTGACGAGATAGGCCAAGCCCACGCCGGCAAGACCGGCCAGTAAGCTAAAGACGACGCTCTCGGTAAAGAGCTGTTGTAGGATGCGGCCTCGTCCGGCGCCCATGCTCATGCGGATCCCCATCTCCCGGCGACGCTCACGGGCGCGCGCCAGGAACAGATTGGCGACGTTCACGCAAGCGATGAGTAAGAGCAGAGAGACGACCGCCATCATGACCGAGCTCATGCCGACTTGCGCGTTTCGGAAGCTGGGGTGGATGCCCGACTCCGACTGATAGACGAGCGTGGTGCCGCGCTGACCTTCGTAGGAATCCGGTAGCTCTTCTTGAAGCTGAAGGAGCATCGCGTCCATCATCTGCTGGGCATGATCGAAGGTCTTTCCGTCTCGAAGACGAGCCACCACGTTCATCATGTTGTTTCCGCGAGACTCCAAGAGGTTGTTGCCAGGCATGATCTCCGCTTGCATCATGATGGGCACATAGAGCGGGACGTCGAGAACTGCCATGGGTCCCTTGAACGCGGGCGGGGCGACGCCGACGATGACGAACGGACGGCCATTGATGTCGATGGTTCGGCCGATGACGCCCGGATCGCCTCCGAACCTTGCTTGCCAAAAGGAGTGACCGAGGAAAGTGACGGCGTGCGCGCCCGGGCTGCCGTCTTCCTCTCCCGGGAGGAAGGGCCGTCCGAGAGCGGGAACGACGCCGTAGGTTTGAAGCAAGTTGGCGCTTGCGACGACTCCCAAGATGCGCTCGCTGCGCCCGTCGGCGGAGAGGGACATCGGCGAGAAAAACCACGCGGCCGTGCTCTCGAACACTTCATCGGAGCGGTCGCGCACGTCCTGGTAGTGCGGAATGGAGTTGGAGCCGTAGATGATGCCGGGCCATTGGCGATAGACCTGCACCAGCTCTTCAGGACTGGCGACGCCACCCAACGGGCGGAGAAGGAGTCCGTGGATGGCTGAGAAGGTGGCCGCGTTGAGGCCGATGCCAAGCGCCAAGGTCGTGATAGCGATGATGGAGAAGAGCGGGCTCTTCACCAGCATGCGCAGGCTGTACTGTAAGTCTTTGATTACGTTACCGATCACGGATTGAGCCCCGATTTCTGTAGTTAGTAGACATTCGCGTCTAGGAATAGAACGAGCCGGGTCCTCGAGAAGTTCGATCTCAAGTCCCCATATCCACCGATGCGGTATTCCCGTAGACGGCGATCCCCGGACTACCCATGGGGCCGTACCCCTCGAAGGGCGGCAGGCTGTACTTCCTCCACGTCTCGTACCAAGCGATGTCGGCCCGGATGAGGAAATCGAGTGGGACCGGCGGATGGCCCTCGAGCGGCGAGCCCGGCTCGACGCACCATGTATCGAGATGCGGGATGACACCGTGCGACATCAAATATTCGAAACCCTCCTGCGCCGACTTCACCGCGTCGTCCACGCGGTCGAAGCCCCAGGGCTGCGCCATCTCGACCCCCGACACCATGTTCGGCGTCACGTTGCCTTCGCCCATGATGTCCACGGCCTCGACGAGCCGCCGCACCCACGTGTCGTAGCCGATATATTTCTGTTTCCCGGGCGCGATGACTTTGAAAAGCCTCTCGTCCCAAACTTCGAGATTGGCGTTATGAACCGTGACCCCCACGTCCCGCAGTCGCTTGACGTTCTCGATCGGCTGCGATTCCGTGATCATGACGATGGGGATGCGGTTGCCGATGCGCTCGCGGATGGCTTCGATATAGGGAATATTGAAGTCTGTCGCGTTGTCGGCCCCCCGCTGAACTTTTCGAAGGATCGAGCCGCCCGTCATGATGATGGTGATGAGACGGTGCTCGGGGCGGGCCTCGCGCGCCATTTCTCCAATGACCTCGACGACTTTCGATGGGTCCTTGATGGCGTCGGCCGTAACGTGATCGCCGGTGAGCTTGCGCAGCTCGCGGACGTGGTTATTGATGTCGCAGAACTTGCACTCCTCCTGGTCACCCCAGTAATGGCAGACGCGGAAAGTGGTGATAAACGCGTAGTGATTGTAGAGAAGCGGGATGACCTGCTCGTATAGCGTTCCGTCCCCGCATTGCTTGCCGTAATAAGGCGGCTTTTCGGGAAAACTCGCCTCCGCTACGGGCGTGCCGTTCTCGCAAATCGTCGGCTTGCCCCCGACGACATCGATCGCGTAAGGAGATTTCGCCGAGAGCACGACCCGCACCGAAGTCGGACGCAGACCATAAGGGCCTCCGTGGAAGCGGATGTCCTCGGGCGCCGCGGTGCTCACACCGTCCGCCAACTCGTCATGCGATGAGATGTTGTAAGAAAAAAGATAGTAGGCTTGCTCGCGGCAACCTTTCGAAAGCTCCATCGCGTCCTTGGTGATGTTCAGCCCGAGACGCAGGAGGTCTTCTTTGAGAATGACTTCTTTGGGAATGTCCGGGTATTTCTTCGCGTAGGTTTCCACGGTGGGAAGCGTCGTTGTTGCCGTCATTCGGTTGGCCCCTCGGCCTGGGCAGGCGGCGTCCAGTCCGGTAGCAGGATACCGAACACGTAGTTGGGCTCGTCGCACCGGAGCACCTCGAAGCAGTGCCGCACACCGGGCGGGATGAAGACGGCGAAGGGGGATTCGACGTCGAACGTCTCACCATCCATCTCGACGCGGACGACGACGCTCCCGCGTTTTTCGGAAGCCGCCAAATAAATTTCGGGGCGGTCGTGCACGTGAGGCTCGGCATGCGGGTGTCCGACACATCGGCTCGCATCCAGGCCCGCGATACGGAGATCGACGCCGGGGAACATCCCGGGCGCGAGCCAAAAAGGTGCGGGCTCGGCGTGGCCCGGTACCGCAACTTGCTTCGGAAGGTCCGTGACGACCAAGCTCTCGAGAGTCGCGGGGATGTCGTTCGCCATGCCGCATTCTATAGCGGGAACCGTTGCTGCCGCTCCGGGCCGATGGGAAGTCCCGACGGCCGCCTACGAAGAAAGGAAGCGTGAGGTGGTGGCGAACCCGAACGCAAGGGTCAGCGAATTCCGGCATTGAAGCGTCCGACGCGTACGAGCTCGGAACCCGTCTCGCTGCTGGCGGCTACCGCCCGAATGACTTTTATCGCGGTCTCCCTTACAATCCTCGCTCTTGGGGCATCGCGAGGATCTCGAACCGAAATGAAAGGCAATCTCATGAAGTCTGCACTGGTACTCTTACTGACGTTAGTCGCCGCAACGGCGCTCGCGGAAGCGCCCGATACGGTGTTTCTCGATGAGCTCACTTGGACCGAAGTCCGGGACAAGCTCGAGAGCGGTACGGACACGATCATTGTTGCCACCGCGGGAACCGAACAAAACGGTCCGCACATGGTGCTCGGGAAGCACAAGTTCATCATCCGTGCTACATCGGAGAAGATCGCGCGAGAGCTCGGGAACACGCTCGTCTCGCCGGTCATCACGCACGTTCCGGAAGGCGGTCTCGATCCGCCCACGGGTCACATGCGCTACAAGGGCGCGATCACGCTTCCGAACCCCTATTTCAAGAAAGTCGTGGAGTACACCGCCCGGAGCCACAAAGCGAGCGGTTTTACGAAGATCGTGTTCATCGGGGATAGCGGTGGCAATCAGCGCGGCATGAAAGAAGTAGCGGAAGTGCTCAACGAGGAGTGGCGCGGTGGGCCGACGCGCGTATTTTTCGTGGCGGATTACTACTCGAATAACGGTTTCCGCGAATGGCTCGAATCGCAGGGCGAGACCGCGGAGTCTGTCGGTCGTCACGCCGACACGTCGCAGCTCCTCGCGGTGGCGCCCGAGCATATCCGCCTCGATGAGCGAAAGCCGGGCGGCGGGTTCGAAGGCAGCGGCGTGACCGGCGACCCATCCAAAGCCTCCGCGGAGTACGGCAAGAAAGGTATCGCGTTGAAGGTCGAGGCCGCCCTCCGCCAGATCAAGAGGATGATTGCCGAGGCGGAGGCGTCGAGATAGACAAACTCTTCGAAGCGGTCCGGGGGAAGTGTCCCGCGGAGGCGTGGTCGCGCGGGGTCTCGCTAGCTCGCGCGGGCGCCGTTTCCATCGACCATCGGGACGACGAAGAGATTGCAGCACGCGTCGCCGTTCTCGGCGCGCCGCTGACGCCGAATGTCTCGCTTTATCCCGAGGACGTCGAGTGGGATTGTGACTGCTCGAGCCCGCTCGAGGCTTGCGAGCACGTCGCGGCGACCCTCATTGCCCTCCGGCAAGGGACGCACGAGAAAAGCGAAGCACGGCGTATCGAATATCGTCTCCGCCGCACGCAGGCAGGGCTCTTCTTCGAGCGCGGCGTATCGGACGATGCTGAGTTTCACATTATCGACGTGCCTTTGGACGCGCTCGCGTCCGGACGCTTTCATGGCCCGAGCGTCGATGCGACGCCGGCGGACTTGGAGATCGAGACCGCACTTCACGGTCAAAGGCATGGTGTTCTTCCTCGTGGCGCGGTTGCGCGCGTCCTTCGCGCTCTCGCGCGGGTGGACCAGGTTCAGCTCGATGGCGACCCGGTGCGGATCTCGGGGGAGGCGGTCGCCCCTTCGGTTGTTGTCGAGGATGTGCCTGGGGGCTTCAGGCTGCGTCTCTCGTCGCGTGGCATTCTCGACCAACCCGTCGTTCTCGCGGACGGTGTTCTTCATCCGGCGTCGGAGCCGTCGCTCTCGGGTCACGAGCGCCGCGGCCTCGAAGAAGGACGTGTCTTTCGGGCGGACGAGCTCGGGGAACTCGTCGGCGCGGTACTGCCGTCGTTGAAGAACCGCGTGACACTCGACATCCGCACGAAGAAGCTTCCGACGACAGTGCGCGCACGGCCGCGGATGTCGCTCGTCTGCAAACGCGATGGCGACCATCTCTACTTGCTTCCCGGCATCGTCTACGGCGATCCGCCGACGGGGCGCGTCGAAGGCGACCGGCTCGTGGCGCTTGGCGGTGACGTTCCCATTCGCGACCTCGACGCGGAACATGCGCTCACGGAGAGATTTCACCACGAGCTCGGTCTAAAAGTAGGGCGCGGCGAAGAGCTCGATACCGAGACCGCCATCGAAATGGCGCAGACCCTCGCACGGTTCGACGGCTACATCGAAGGCGACGGACTCGCCGCCTTTCGTTTGCACCCAGCGCTCAGCGCCGAGCTCTCGGCGGAGAACGATCGCTTTGACGTTCGCTTTGGAAACGCCGACCCAAAGGCAGTTCTGCGCGCTTGGCGCAACGGCGCTTCGCTCGTCCCGCTCCAGGGCGGCGGCTACGCGCCTCTTCCCATCGATTGGCTCGAGCAATACGGGGACGCGGTCGCGGACTTGCTCGCGGCGAAACAAGCGTCGGGTGAGCTTCCGCGCGCCGCACTTCCGGATCTCGCTCGGCTCTGCGACGATTTAGGCACACCGCCCCCTCGGGGCTTCGACGCGCTTCGGAAAGTCGTCGAGGATTTCGAAGGGCTTCCCGAAGCGGCCATGGGAGAAGCTCTGCGAGAGCAGCTTCGTGACTACCAGAGGCGCGGGGCAAACTGGCTCGCATTCTTGCGGGAGATCGGCTTCGGTGCGCTCCTCGCGGACGATATGGGGCTCGGCAAGACCGTCCAGGCCTTGAGCGTTCTCACCGGTCGATGCTTGGTGGTGGCGCCGACGAGCGTGCTACGCAACTGGGTAGACGAGGCGGCGCGTTTCCGCTCCGACCTCTCCGTTTGCCTTTTCCATGGCCCGTCCCGGGAGCTAGACCCGAGCGCGGACCTCACCGTTACGAGCCATGCGCTTTTGCGCCTCGATCGCGAGCGTCTCAGTGCTGTCGTGTGGGACACGGTCATCATCGATGAAGGCCAAGCGATCCGTAACCCGGATACGGAGCTCGCCCGCGCCGCCTACGGCCTCGAAGCGCGCTTTCGCGTCAGCTTGACGGGAACACCGATCGAGAACCGGCTCGTCGATTTGTGGAGTCAGCTCCACTTTCTCAATCCTGGACTTCTCGGAGGGCTATCCGACTTCGAAGAGCGCTATGTGCGCCCGGTCGAGCGCGGCGAGCCGGAGCCTCTCGTCCGGCTGCGCGAGCGCATTCGGCCGTTCTTCTTGCGCCGCCTCAAGAGCGAAGTCGCGCCGGAGCTTCCGCCACGCACCGAGATTACTTTGCACGCGGAGCTCAGCGAGGACGAGCGCAAAATCTATGAGGCCGTCCTCCTCGCGGCGCGCCGCGATGTTCTCTCCGCGCTCGGAAAGAAGGGGAATGTGCTCGCGGCTCTCGAAGCGCTTCTGCGGCTGCGCCAGGCCGCGTGCCATCCTTCGCTCGTTCCGGGACAAGAAGCAACGACCTCTTCCAAAACCGAGCTTCTCGCCGAAACGCTCGAGACCGCGGCGGCTGAAGGGCACAAGGCGCTCGTGTTCTCTCAGTGGACCTCGATGCTCGATTTGCTCGAACCGCATATGAGAGCGCGCGGCCTTTCCTATGTGCGGCTCGACGGCTCGACGCGGGACCGCGGGGCCGTCGTCGACCGGTTTCAAAAGGAGGACGCCGTCTCGGTTTTTCTCATCTCTCTCAAAGCGGGAGGAGTAGGACTGAACCTGACCGCTGCCGATCACGTGTTTCTCTTCGACCCGTGGTGGAACCCGGCCGTCGAGCAGCAAGCGTTCGATCGCGCGCACCGAATAGGGCAGGACAAACCCGTTTTCGTCCATCGTCTCGTAGCTTCGAATACCGTGGAAGAGCGTATCCTCGAGCTCCAAAACGAGAAGCGCGCGCTCGCGGAATTGGCCGCGGGCTCTCAGGGTGCGTCTCTGACCAAAGACGATCTGCTGCGACTCATCGAAGCGTAGAATAGAAGACTTATGAAACTCGACAGCCAGCGCCACCTCTTCGACATCCCCGATGACATCACTTACTTGAACTGCGGCTATATGTCGCCGCTGATGCATGCCGTCCGGGACGCGGGCATCGCCGGGCTGACGCGCAAATGTCAACCTTGGATGATCTCGTCGCGCGATTTCTATACCGGGTCGGACGCTCTCAGGGATGCGTTTGCGTCGCTCGTGCACGCCGAGCCTGAAGACATCGCCATCGAGCCGTCCGCGAGCTACGGGATGTCCACGGCCGCCAAGAATCTCCCTCTCTCAAAAGGGCAGAGTGTTATCGTTGTCGAGGACCAGTTCCCATCGCACGTCTATCCTTGGCGGGAGCGCGCCAAGGAAGTCGGCGCCGAGGTCCGCACGCTAAAGCGGCCGACGGACGACGATTGGAACGAGACCGTGCTCGCGGCCATCGACAGCACGACGGCCGTTCTGGCGCTCCCTCAATGTCATTGGACCGATGGCGGCTTGTTCGACCTCGAACGTCTGTCTTCCGTTTGCCGCGAGAAGGGCATCGGGCTCGCGCTGGACGTGACACAGTCCGCCGGGGCCTACCCCATCGACGTTCGAGCCATCCAGCCCGACTTCATGACAGCGGCGACTTACAAATGGCTCATGGGTCCGTACTCGCTCGGCCTGCTCTATGTCTCGAAGCGCTGGCAAGAAGAGGGTCGGCCCGTCGAGCATAATTGGATCCACCGCAAGAACTCGGAGAATTTCGCACGGCTCGTCGACTACGAGGATGAGTACGAGCCGGGCGCGGTGCGTTTCGACGTCGGCGAACGCTCGAACTTCGCGCTCGTCCCTGCTGCCGAAGCGGGGATTCGACAGATCCTCGAGTGGGGCGTCGAGAACGTGGCCGAGACGCTTTCTGGCTTGACGGAAACGATCGCCGAGCGCGCGCGTGACCTGGGGCTCGACTCCATGCGGGCGGACAAACGCGCGAGCCATTATCTCGGCTTGAAGATGGACGGAGTCCTCCCGACCGATCTGTTGGCGAAGCTGGCCGCCCGCCGTGTCTACGTTAGCGTGCGCGGCGCTTCGATTCGCGTTACGCCGAATGTCTTCAACGACGCGCGCGACGCGGACCGTCTATTGGCCGCGCTCGAAGAGGTCTTGTAAGATATTGTTCATCCGATGAAGGTCTATCTCGACGCCGTCCGTAAAGTCCTCGAGACCGGCACGCGCAAGGAAAACCGCACCGGTGTCGATACGCTCTCGACGTTCAACATCAATTATGAGATCGATCTTGCCGAGGGCTTCCCGCTCCTGACGACGAAGAAGATCTCGTGGAAGAACATCGTCGTCGAGAACTTGTGGTTTCTGTCGGGCGACCGCCATATCGGGATTCTGAAGAAACACGGCTGCAAGTTCTGGGATCCTTGGGCGGATGAAGACGGTCGCGTGCCGAGCGCCTATGGCAATTTCTGGCGTCATTTTCCCGTGCACGAATCGGGGGAGGCCCGCTTCAACGACCAAATCGCGTGGGTCCTCGCGGAGCTCGAGCGAAACCCGATGTCGCGGCGCCTCGTCGTCACCGCGTGGGCGCCGGGAAACGCTCAGACGAGCCAACTGCCGCCCTGCCACTGCCTCTTCATGTTCAATGTGCAGAATCACACGGACGAGCCCCGGCTCAATCTTCACCTCACGCAGCGAAGCAATGATATCGGGCTCGGCATTCCTTACAACATCGCCGGCTACAGCTTTCTCCTCGAGCTCTTCTCGCATTTCACCGGAATTCGGCCCGGTATTTTCGGCCATGCGCTCGTCGACGCCCACATCTACACCGCGAAGGCGGACGGCTCGATGTCCGACTACGATCACGTTCCCGGGCTGAGAGAGCAGCTGACCCGCGAGCCGCGCTCTTTGCCGAGACTTCGTATCTCGCCGGACTTGCGATCGCTCGACGACATCGAAGCGCTTCTGCATGAAAACACCGATACCGTGATGCGCCATTTCGAGCTGGACGGCTACGACCCGCATCCTGCAATCGCCTTCAAGGTGGCTGTTTGAGCCACGGCATTATCGCGGCGGTCTCACCCGAAGGCGTGATCGGCGTGGATGGTGGCATTCCGTGGCGCTATTCGGAGGACTTCAAAAGGTTCAAACGACTCACGCTCGGGAGCACGATCATCATGGGACGCCTCACGTGGGAGTCGCTGCCACAGAAACCGCTCGTGGATCGCCGAAACGTCGTGATCACGTGGCGTCAAATCGAAGGTGTCGAGTGCTTTCCGGATATCGCTTCGGCGCTCGCGACTTGCGAGGGCGACGTCTGGTTCATCGGAGGTGCACGCATCTATGAAGACGCTATGCGCTTTGCCGACTTTATCGACTTGACCTATGTGCCCGACCGCGTCGAGGCGCCGGGCGCGGTGTACTTTCCCGAGATCGACGAGGCGATCTGGGAAGCGGGGCCGTTCGAGCCCGACCCGGAGAACAGCCTATTGAAGCGCCGCGTCTATTGCCGCAGAAAGAGAGATTCCTCATGAGTGACAAAAAGCACACCTTCGTGACGAGCGAGGACCTTCCGAGCCCTCTCGGACCTTATTCCCCGGGCGTCACCCTCGGAGATCTCATCTTCGTTTCGGGCCAGGGCGCTGTCGACCCCAAGACCGGCGAGCTCGCGGGGCCCGACATGACGTCTCAGACGGAGCAAGTGTTCAAGAACCTCGAGACCATCCTGATCGCGGCCGGCTCCGACCTGAAACACATTCTACGCTGCGGCGTGTTCCTCGCCGATATCGATGAGTTTTCGAAGATGAACGCTGTCTACGAGCGCATGATGGATGGGCACAAACCGGCACGTACGACCGTGCAGGCCGGAGCGCTTCCGATGAAGGGCCTGCGGGTGGAAATCGACGCCATCGCCTACAAGAAGTAGGCGTCACACGCTTCCCGCGCGCCGCGCTATCGCGAACTTTCTTGACCGCCGCGCCGCTTCGGCGCCCGCCTCGGTGACGAGCTGTTCCAGTGCTTCGTATGGCTGGGCTCCCACGACGCCCCGGTCGCCCACGAGGAATGTCGGAACGCCGGTCACGCCGAGCTCGGCCGCGCGCGCCCAATCGCGGTCGACATCGCTCTTCATGCGTCGCTCTGCGATCACCTCCCGCGCGTCGTCGTGAGGTCAAAATACTCGTGCGGCTTCCCGATGGTAGAAACGGAGCAACCCGCCAAGCCGCCCGCGGGAGCGTACCTTGCCTTCGGACTGATGTAACTGCTCGCTGGCTGGGAACAGCAGCAGGGGTCTGCGTCATAGAAGTGGGGTAAATCATGCCACACGGGACTCCCAGTAATCCTCAAAACGACCGGAAACAAAGATGCACCGGAGAGAGGTGATGGCATTGGCGCCTCTGACGGACCACTCCATGCCAGATTGTTTCAGCCGCGTTCCGATGACGGTCTTGCATCCTGCCTCAATCACTCCGGAACCTACGAAGAGTCCTTGGGCACGGAACTCCGCGTATCGCATCCGTTCCTTGTTCTTGGTTAAGTAGGCGATCTCCTTCTCTGCGTTTTCCTTTTTCTTTGGGTCATCGGACATTCTTTTCTGCGCTTCTCTAGCAATTCTTTCTACGTTTCCCTCGTCCAGATAGTCCCACCACCGGATACGGTATTTCACCACCTCGTCAACGTCTGGGGCAAACAGGATTTGCAAAGGTCAGAAACGTGTTCACGTGTGTGGTACAGGTCGACGATCTGGATTGCCTCTGGGAAATGCAGTTCGGCCAGATTCTTGATCCATTCGGCGCCATCGCCTAACACCACAACCTTCTCAGCATTCGGCAAACCTCGGCGAACAGCCTCCGCATAAATTCTTTTGCCAAACTGCTCTGCTGGCTCAATGGCTCCAACAAAGGTCGTTGTTTCGGGGTCTCGAATAGGAAATCCCTCTGGGTCGGTTGTTGTTTGTGTACATACGCAACCGAGTTTCATCTCGCGGGTTTTTGAGCTTCCATCGGGTTGCTTGCCCTTTCTACCTTCTAATTCGGACGCAATCATGGGGACGCCCGTGCCGTCGTAGGATATGTACATAATGGGAATCGTCTTTTGAGCTTGCACCGGAATATCCGGTTCGATAAGGGCTTCGCGCTGCTTTTGAGACCAGTGCTCCATATCGGCACCGATCCTTTCGGCCACGCGTTCAATGTCTTTGGCGCTGACTTCGATTCCGGCGTAGATCTTTAGGTCGTCGTGACCATCCTTGAAAGTGGACCTACTTCCGGCACGGGCCATCATGCGACGGGTCCCAGGCGAACGTGTGGTGTCGACCACATCCAGTTGCTCGTCCCCGGGATAGCGCGTCTGGTTACAGGCAGGACATTGAAACAAAGAACGTTTGTAGTCCACCGGGCCGAGAATCGTCAAAAGCGGCTTCGACTTCAAGCCGTGGCTCTCCATCCGGGCACCACAATTGCAAACTATCGCTTCGTCTTGCCGGCCACAGCCCACCCCATCTAGCAGACTGGCTAGAGCCTTGGCGCCAGCTGACAGAACGGCTGCCCTCAAGGAATTTTCCCAGGCCTCCAAATCGGCATGCCTCGCGTGGGCTGCTCGCTCCAGGATGCGTCCTACCTCTTGGTCCTGCTCGACCGCGATCTCGGCCGTTTTTTTTCCGGCGAAAGCACAGCATCTACTTCGACGTCGCCAAAACGCATGGTGAGAGTCTCGAACTCCTTACAGAGTGCAACAAACTTCCTGTGGGCCTCGATGTCCTTTGTGACTTGCTCCGCGTCTTCCCGGCTCAGTCGTTGTCCGACCGTCTTTCCCGCTTCCTTCCGGGTGTAGACCCAATACGGCCCCCGCATAACGGGCTTCCGCTTGCCCTTATGCGTTACCTTCAGATATTGCTCGGTCACCGACCCTGGACGCATGGAGCGGATGGCCCGCATCTGTTCGAGGACTCGCTCCCGCTTTTCTTCCAAAGTTCGCGCAGTATCCATGAGATCGCCTCCTGTTGTTGCATATATACAACAATACTGAGACCAAAAAAAGGAGCATAAGTACAAACCCACTCCTGTGACGCAAACCCCAGCAGCAGATTCTCCTTGCCTTGATGATTTCTCTTGTGGTGATGGTGGACGACGTCGTAGTGTGCCAAAACTCAGTCGGAAGGCGAAGGCCATCATTATTAAAGACCTGCCCCACTTGAATCGGGTGAAAGAGGATGTTCTCGGCCAGCATTTCGTTGCGGTTTCTTGAGGGCGTGGCGGCGCGATAGGTCAGAGATGAGGTCCCTCAGGCTCGCCATCGCGTTTCTGGAAGCCTTTGATCTTCGGCTGTGAAACGTGGCCGCTCCGCCTACGCTGCCTCACGATAGTAGTATCGGAGAATCCCGCCAAGACGTTCCCGACACTGAACGCTCCCCTCATTGCCGGGCCTGTCGGGCACTTCGGAGATCAACCTGTTGCCGAGACCTTGGTGATTTCTTTCCAGTTGGTAATGGGTGGCGTAAGCGCGAACGGTCGTGCGAAGATGATTCTCTCCGAGCGGAACGATCCTGTTGAGACACTCGTGCTTTATCGAACGAACAAACAGCTCCGCGTGAGCGTTCAGATTCGGACTCCTTGCAGGTAGTTTCACGGTCTCCACCCCGGCAGGGGAGAGCGTGGCACGGAATGACGCTGAGAACAGCGGGTCCGTGCTACCGATCGTGGATTAGAAATCGCGTGGTGAGAAGAAATCCCTCCATCGCGTCCGTCAAGTTGCGCGCGATTTGCTTCATCCAATCCTCGTAGGGCTGATGGATGATGCCCGCGATCTCGACGCGACGGGTTTTGAGGTCGATAACGAAAAGCACGAAATATCGAATAATCCATGGGCGGTGAGCACTTCCACGGTGAAGAAATTCGTTGCAGCTATAGCTCCCCAATGGGCTTTCACAAAGGTGCTCCAGGGGGTGCGTTTGTCCCTCGCGGGTGCGGGCTCGATACCGTGTTCCGCGAGGATGCGTTTCACGGTATTTCTGCCGACCTCATGGCCCATGTTGGCGAGAGCCCCACAAATCCTCGTATAGCCCCAGCTTGAATTTTCCTTCGCCATCGTGAGCACGAACTCACGTATCGTTTCCATCACGCGAGCTCGCCCTGGACCGCGGCGCTGGCTCCCATCGTACTTTGCCGCGATGAACTTTCGGTACCAGCGCAACAATGTGTCAGGTGTCACGGGGTCAGCGATTTCCTTCAGGTTCTCCCGGCACAACGCCTTCGCCTTCGCTGCCAGGCGCCGACGCTGGTCATCGGTGAAACGTAGGCGGCGGGCACCGAGCTGCTCCCGGAGCACTCGATTCTCTTCCTTCATGTATTCGATTACATCCTGCTGGGACCGGTTGACCCAACCTGCGAAGGTCAACGCGAGGAACTGCCATAGGTGGGGCTGCATAAGGCCGCATTCTAGCCGTTCGAGGCACCGGCGCTACTCTCGCTTCTAGAAAAAGTCACTCAACGCCGCTCTGCTTCGCGTTCGATCGAGTTTTGGCACACTACGCCGTTGCCGGTTCGACCGGCCGACTTTGTTTTTTTGCGGACCACAAGGAAAGGAAGTCGGCTCAAACGTTTACGTGCATCAGGCGTTTAGTATTGTGACCATAAAAGTAGTTGCATATGGTAATTTATGTGACTACAATTATAGTGTCAAGTGTACGAGATCGAGATCCATGAGGCTGCCGAACAGGAGCTCGATGCGCTGCGACCGTATGACCGCAACCGCATTCTCGATGAGATCGAAGAGCAGCTGTCGCTCGAGCCGGGCGGCGTGACACGACGGAAGAAAGTGCTGGAAGCGGTCGAGCCGCCTTGGGATCAGGTCGGACCGGTGTGGCAACTAAGCGTGGGCGATTTCCGCGGCTTTTACGACATTGTCGAAGAGGACCAGCTCGTCATCGTTCGTGCCGTGCGGGAGAAGCCCGCGCATCGAACAACGGACCAGATATTGTAGGAGTACGTAAGTCATGAAGTTCGTCACGGTTCGCGACGCCAAAGCGACTCTGAGCGGAACTATCGAGGACAGTCAGGGACAAAAGGTCGTCATTACGAAGCACGGCAAGCCCGTTTGCATCTTGATCGGATGCGAGGGGTACGAGATCGAGGATGTTTTGACGATCGCAGATCCGCCGTTTTGGGAAATGATTGAGGAGCGGCGTAAGAAGGGTCGAACTCGCTCCATTGCGTCGGTACGAGAACGATTCGCTCGCAAGGACGCTCGTGCGGCTAGTGAGCGCTCGGCGAAACGGAAGAAGAGTTCATGATCGTGTTTCAACGGAACCCTTTTGCTTCACGCGGCGTTGTTGCACGGCCCGGAGCAAATCGCTGACCTCCCTGTGCCGGTCGTAGAGTCACCCGGCGCAGTACGTATCGGGCATCCCGAGCGCGGTCATCTTGTTGAGTATCTCGCACCCAATTTGGTGTTCAACCCGTTGCCTCGCCAACGTTCGAGCCCGCATCTCCGGCCCGATGATCGCCTTGTAACGATACACCGCGTTCTCCACCATGCTTCGCTTGGTGCAGCCTGAGAGCTTGTACCATTCACGTCGGCCGTGTCTTTCGATTGCACGAATATGGCGATCTCGCTCCTGCATAGCCGTGTTCGAATTTTTTCGACGGCTGACACGCCCCACCCGCGCATCGCACCATGCGCGGCTTTACCGCGAACGTGAAGCGTGAACGATAGCGCACCGGCTTGCACGGGACACATGTGCAAGCTCGTCGGCTCCGCGATGACGGCGCCGTCGGCGCGATAGCCGCGCTCGATCGCGGCGAGGATCCCGAACCCTCCCGTTTCTTCACCGATGACGCTCTGGATGAGGATCGGCCGCTTGGGCGTGATACCGAGCTTCATGGCGGCGCGAACGGCGATGCAGCAAGCGGCGAGCCCGCCTTTCATGTCGCAAGAGCCGCGGCCGTGAAGCACGTCTTGATGGATGCGGGCGTCGAAGGGGTCGGCGTCCCACCGCTCGCGCTCGCCGGGCGGAACGACGTCGATGTGTCCGTTCAGGATCAGCGCCGCTGTTTCTCGAGGCTCTCCCCAGCGTGCGACGAGGTTTTGTCGCTCGACGGGAAGCCCGTCGTCGCAATAGGCGCGGTGCGCCGTGAGCGATGGCTCGACCGTCCAAAGATCGACGTCGAGACCCCAATCCCGAAAGCGCGCTGCGAGGGTCTCCTGCGCGGCGTCTTCGTCGCCGGTGACACTCGGCGTGCGAACGAGGTCGAGGGCGAGCTCGTAGAGCTCGTCCCGAAGAGAAGCGAGGCACTCCCGGACGTGAGAAGGGGTCACTCCGTCTATGCTACGGCTTGGCTCCCTCTACGTCCAGGCTATTGCACGTAGCCCAGGCTTCTGAGCTGCTCGAGCTCTTCGGAGTCGAGGGCTTCCATCGACTCGGCGTCGGTGGGGAGCGCGTTCGCAAGCGCCCATTCGTGCCAACCGGCTAGCTGGCTCGCGAGCCGCTCCACGATCTCGGCGTGGTCCGCCGCGATGTCGTTCTGGTCGAGCGGGTCCTTCCCGTGATCGTAGAGCTCGTATTCCGGAAACCCGTCGGGGCGCTCGACATTGTGGATGAGCTTGTAGCCGTCGAGGATGATACTCCGCGCGTCCACCATCTCCTCGTCTCTCTGGTCGGTGCGTCGCGTCCATTCCGTGATCGCCGGTTTGGGCGTCCACCGCTCGCCGCTCGAGGGCATGAGCAAGGCCCTCAAGCTCTTCCCTTGCATCTGCTCTGGGACCGAGAGCCCCACGAGATCCAGGATGGTCGGTACGACGTCGACGATCTCGACGGTGTCCTCGATCACGGTCTCCGCCGCGATCCTGCGCGGCCAGCGCATCAAGAGCGGTACATTGGTGAGCTCACCATAGACGTTCTCCTCGTGAAAATGCCCGCCATGGTCGAGAAACTCCTCGCCGTGATCGCTCAGGAAAACGACGAGCGTGTCCTCTTCGAGCCCGAGCTCCGATAGCTTTTCGAGGACGCGGCCGATTTCAGCATCGGCGGCCCGGATGGAGCCGTCATACATATCGAGCTCGTGCTTGACGAAAGCTTCGGCGTCGATGCCCGCTTCCTCGAGCTCGCCACGAAGCGGCAGGCCCATGCGCTTTTGGAAGTCGCTCTCGATAAACGGCCGTACTTTCTCCACGCGCTCATCGTGGCGCTCTTTTCCGCCGGGCGCGCCCCCTTCGGTGTCGTAGGGTCGGTAGGGCTCGTAAGGGCTGTGCGGATCGATTGGGTGGAGATAAACGAAAAACGGCACGTCGTGATGGCTCTCGAGCCAGGGCAAGAGTCGGTCGACGAGGACGCGCGCTCTCTTGCTGCGGCTCTGTCCTTCCGGAACTTGGAGCGAGCCGTTCTCGTGGAGCACTTCGACTCCCTGGTGGAGATTCGTGCTTCGGCCCGAGAAACCGTTCCCCGAGCCCGCCCAGGTGGCATAGCCCGCGGCGCGGAATGCTTCGGCCATCGTATCTGCCGATGCCGGCAGTTTGTGGTACATCTCGTAAATGCCGTTGGAGGTCGGGTAAGTCGAAGACAGCATCGAGGGGACGGATACTTTCGTCCAAGCTCCCTGCGCGATCGCGTCTTTGAACAATGCGCCGTTCTCGGCGAGGCTACGGATATGAGGCGCCGTCTCGCGATCGTGGCCGTAAGCGTCGAGATGGTCGCTGCGGAGTGTGTCGATGAGAACGACGATGACACCCCTGGGGGGCGTCGGCGGACTGGACACTCCGTTGACGCAGGACGGGCGCCCCCCAGAAACCGATGGCGCCGGATTGTTCCGCCGAGAGACTCAACGTCAGCGTTCCTTGACGGTCTCCGAAGGCGGTGAGATCGATCGGCACCGGTTCCCAGCGATGCGGCGTCGTGACGGTGTGGGTTAGAAGGGGTTCATCGTCGAGTGAAACGCGAAACGTAACCGGGCTTTCTTCGAGCGTACCGACTGCCAGATCGAAAAACGCCTCGGACGGAAAGCTCAGCTCGAAGCTTGCTTCTTCCGGGGCGCGCGTCACGATAGTCTCGCGGTAGATCTCGGAAAGCCCCTGCCAGCCGACGCCCGCCGGGATGCTCGCTAGGTGCTCCTTCCTGAACACAAGCCGCACGGACTCGATCTCGAAATCCGCGCCGCTGACATCGGTCGGGCGCAGCAGGATGTGGCGGATTCTCGAGGAGGGGAAGGATGCGCGCGCGGCGGAAGCGGCGCTGATCGTGTACGTCTGTACGGTGTCACCGGCAACGATGGGCGATGTGAGCGGCCAAGGAAAATCATTGGCCGAGTTGACGGCGCGCTCGATCCCCGGATCCTCGCCGCCGCCGAAGGTCACCCATAAATTGGTCCCCTCGGAGATGCGGGCGCGAATGACGACCTCGTGCAGCACGTCGGGATCGTCGAGACCGTGCGTTCTTTCGACGTGGATGACGGGAACGCCTGTGCTCGAGCGGCCGGTGAGGCGGCCGTCGCGAAGCGTCAATCCGGTGACCCCGGAGCCAGCGGTGAAGCCATGCTCCTCGTCCGCGTCGAAGCGCCACTCCGTCGGCTCGACCGTCGCGGACACCTCCACCATTCCAGCGATCGAGGCGGATGGAAACTCGTCAACGAGCCTGACGACGGCGTTCTCCTTCGTGCCGGCGCACGACAGCAAGGTCACCACTAGGACGGACTGCAACAATATGCGCATGGGGGTGGAGTCCTAGTGGGGCGAGACCGAGGACGCAACGGCGGCCGAGGGGGTGACGACTGTGCGGGACGTGTGTATCATCATCTGCGCGGCTGGGACGCCGCGAGTAACCATGCTTCTACGTAACGTTAATGTCGCAATCCTGTCGATGTGTTTCATGGGCGGACACGTCGGTGCCTTCGCACAGTCTGCACAAACGCTCCCTTCGACGATCCCGCTCTTCCCGCTCCAGGAAGTCATGTTGTTTCCACATGTCCATCGACCCTTGCACATCTTCGAGCCGAGGTATCGCGAGATGCTGGCCGATGCGCTCGAAGGCGATCGCATCATCGGGATGGTGATGTTGCAAGCAGGGCACGAGGCGGATTACTTCGGTCGTCCGCCGATCTACGCGGTGGGTTGCGCGGGCGTGATCGCGGACGTCGAAGAGCTCCCCGACGGTCGCTACAACGTCGTGCTGCATGGAATCAGCAAGTTTCGCGTCAAGAGCGAGGATCAGAGCCGCGCTTATCGATTGGCCGATGTGGAAGCGATTCCTGAAACTCTGAGCGACGATGACCGCGAGGCCTTGCGCCGGCATCGACCACGGCTTCTGGAGGCACTGGCCTCGCGCTCACCGGGCTCGCCGCCTACTCCGGAGGATCTACCCGACGAGATGCTGGTCAACATGCTGGCGCAGTACCACAAGATGGACCCTATGAAGCGGCTCGATCTGTTGGAGCTTCATGGTGCACGGACTCGCGCCGAGGCGCTCATCACGTTCTTACGATCGCAGGGCACGGTCGCGACGCGTCAGGAAGTCAGCCGACGACACGGCGACCGTGGCGTTCGATAGCGTCGACACAGAGCTCCGCGTCCTTTTGCCACGCCGAATAGGGAAGCGCGAAGAGCGACAAGCCGACGCGTCTGAACATTCTGTAGCGCTCGAGATCGATGGCAGGGGCGAGATCCCCGGGAAAGCCGATGAGGTCGATGCCAAAGGCTTTGTCATTCTTCTCGACAACGAGGTCAACCGTGAGGCCGGCCACCGCATAGCGCGGCCACACGCAAAACGCGTGCTTCTCGAGACGAGCCGTCACGTCTTCGAGGAAGGCGTCGTGCGGGCCGTCAGCGGTCGTCGGCGCGGCTTCCTCGGGGTCTTTTTGCATCTCGCTCAGATAGCGCGCGAGCAGGCTGTTCTTGGGGGCGGCCTCGGCGGCTAACGAGGTGAACAGAATCTGATAATTTCGGGCACGCGTGATGGATACGTTGAAGACGTCGGGCTGGCTGAGATAGCGCAAGGATGTCGGGTGGCTCTCGGCATCGACGGCGAACGAAAGGAGCATGACGTCGCGCTCGTCTCCCTGGAAGCTATAGGCCGTCCCGATGACGATGTCGTGTTTGTCGATTGCGGCGACGTCGAGGCGGTCGTGAATGATCTTTGCGAGATGCTCGACCTGGTCGCGAAACGGAGACAACACGCCAATTGTATGGCTCAGCGATGAGCCGAGCGCCGCTTGAGCTTCGATTCGGCGTGCCAGCTCGTCGACGAGCGCGTCCGCTTCGACGGTGTTGACGCCGTTTGCGTCGCGACGGCCGCTCACGTTCCGGATCTCGACGGCGCGCTCGCGCAGCTTTCGGGACGCGCCGTCATGACCCGAAGAGCCCCTCCGTAGAACGCGCAATTGCTGAAGGCGATGATCTGCGGCATGCTCCGAAAGTGCTCGTCGAGAAATGCAACTTGATCTTGAGATTCGAGCGCGTCGTCGACGAGGTCGAGAAGACTCTTGTCGCGGTAGTCGAGCGAGCTTCGCATGGCTTCTGGGAGCGCATGGTCGTCGGCGAGAGCGCCTTGGCGCGCGCGGGAGAGAAACGACACGTGCCAGAGCTGCTCGGGGTCCCCGGTCACAACGGCGCGGCGGGCGCGATAGAGCGCCGGCAGCGGGCTCGCCATATCGCTTTGGGTGGCTTCGTCGACGATCACGACGTCGAAAAGCTCTTTCTCGAAAGGAACGAGCCGGTGCAGATCGCGAAAGGTCGACATCCAAAGAGGGAAGGCTTGGGTCAGTGATGGCAAGTCGATTTCGGCGAAGAGCTTCTCCTGGCGCGAAGACGTGCGGGCCCGGATGGCGTCGAGGAAACGCTTCAAGCCGCGGCGATGGGTTGCCAGGAGGCGCGCCATCTGGCTGGATCGCCTGGCTGCGAGGAGTCCGGTGGCGCAGGCGATCCGCTCTTCTTGACGCGCCCCCATGTGCGCGTGGAGCTCCCAATGCGGTGTGGCGCGCCCGACGCGCCAGGCGAGCCAACGCAGCCGAATGCCGTCGAGCGTCCCGAGACTCGTGGACTCGGCCGACGCGAGCTCGCCGTATCGATGCCCGAGCGTCGTTCTCCGCAGGAGCTGCCGCTCGTAGGAGCCTATCGTCTTGACGTGGCGAGCAAGATCGCGCTCGAGCTTCCGCGCGCGCTTGGTCTCGTCGGTGACCTGTCCGCTCAAGACGCGCTTGAGGAAAGCTTTGAGATCTCTCAGGTAGTCTCGTGAGCCTCCCCTCAGGATCGTTGTCGTTTCGCCCAGCATGGCTTGCAGCTTGTCTTCGATGACATCGAGCGCACGGTCGATGCGGCAAGCGATGAGAACCGACTCGCCGCGCACGACGTGGTCGAGGGCGACGGCCGATAGGGTGTAGGACTTTCCTGTTCCTGGCGGGCCCACGACGAGCGTCAAGGGCCGTCGGCGGGCGGAGCGAAGGATCTTTTGCTGCGCGCCGCTGAGCACGGCAGGCACTGCCGACGTGACAGGCATCTCGTGCGACGCCTCGCCCTCCGGGACCTCGTCGCCGAAGAGCGCACGCATCGGTGGCGAGAAGTTGCGCGCTATCTCGGGAAGCTCGAACAAAACACCGCGCGCGGCTCGTGGGTTCGGGACGAGCGCCATCGCGGCTGCCGGGAGGCAACTGAGGCTGACACCCGACTCTTTGGCGGCGGCTCGCACAGCTTTCTCCGAAACGAGCTTCGGCCATCGATAGAGCTCGTCCACCTGCACGTCCGGGAAGAAGTCGCGAAAGATCTGCATGAGCTCGGATATCTCGGCTGCTCCGAACGGAGGCTCCGGGATGCGGCGCATGATTTTCTCGAGCACGTCGGAGCCCCCGTCCTTCTCTCCGACGAGCTCGGCGAAGACGGGAAAATTGATGCGTTGCTCGGCGCTCTCGATGGACAGATAGACGATCTCTTCCCCCTCGTCGAGGTTCGCTTGGCGCAGTCGTGCCGGGTAGTACAGAACGGGTGCTGCGAGCTTGCGCTCGGTGCCGTCGCTCGACGTGTATTTTCCGACGATCGGAAAATTGCCATAGATGAGGCTTTTCTCGCGTTTGTAGGTCGCGGCCGCTTTGAGCGCGGCGAGCCCGCGCTTCACGGGAATGGCGAGACCGGCTTGAAGCCCGCTCGATAGCACTTCAGTTTCGGTGGCGAAGTGGCGGTTCTGAATCTCTTTATGGAAGAGATCGAAGATGGAGGACTCGCGATTGTCGGCCTCGTAGCACGAGGCGAGATAGCCGATCGGATCCGCCGGAGAATCGCTCAAGGGTCTGGGGCTTCAAAGGATTTGTTTCTAAGTGTAGCGAAATCTTGATGGGCGAGCGCTACCTCTTTCGCTCCCCGAGCGCCTCGAGCAGTACTCGCCCATCGGCATGTGCGAGGGTCACGTGGCTGAGATGAGCGAGCGTCGGGGCGATGTCGGCCGGTGTGGCCTGGGAAAGGTATTGGCCGGGAAGGATGCCGGGGCCCATGAGCAGGAGCGGGACCCGCGTGTCGTAGCCGTAGCTGGTACCGTGGCCGGCGGCATTGGTCGACGTCGTCCAATAAGTCCGCGGGACGACCAGCAGGTCGCCGCTACGACCCGGATAGTAGCTGTGCGCGAGCGCTCGCTCGAGGGCGCTGCCGGTGCGGCCGCTACGCGAGATCGTCTCCGCGCGGAAGACCTTCGCGACACCTTCGATCGATCGGATAGCGCTCATGACGTCCTCGAGCGCGTCGGGCCGTGCGAGGAGCTGGTCGTAGACTCCCCGCGCGAAGTAGAAATCCTGCTCTTCGAGCTGAGCGACGTGTGGCCCAGGGCCGAGCCACCGACGCGTGGCCTCCTCGGCGGCTGCGACGATGTAATCGACCGCAATGCGTCCCGCGTCGAGCCGCTGAGTCACACGGTGCTCGGGAATCGGCATCACGCCATGATCGGCCGTCAAAGCGACGACGTAGCTGTCGGTCCCTACCGTCCTATCGAGATGGTCGAGCAAAGTGCCCAAGGTGCGATCCAACCGGATCAGAGCATCCTGTACCTCGTGGCTGCGCGGACCGAAATGGGGTCCGGTCCAATCGAGGGCCGAGAAGCCGACCGCGAGATAATCCGTCGCCCGACGCTGGCCAAGCTGTAGCGCGTCGATCGCCGCGGCCGCCAGCCGGCCGAGGTGGTCGTTCGAAAACGGACTCTCCGTCCACTGCTGCCGGAACAGCAGGTCGGGCGCACCGCCCCGGCCGAGGAGGGAATGTGGGAACGACCCGTCCATCCCTCGAGTGGCCGGCTGGTCGGCGTGTTGCTCTCGAAGAGATACGCCTCGTTCGGTAGGGTTCGGGCCCAAACTGCGCCGTGATCGCGCTCGATCGGATTTGCCTCCAAGAACCGTGCGACGAAGGGAATCGTCGCGTCGGAGTAAGCGGTCGAGGTGACCCAGGTGCGATCCTGCTGCCAGACGACGGCGTTGGCCCGGTAGCCAGCCAGCATGACGGCCACCCGTGGCTTCATCGAGAGGCTGACGACCCGAGCTTCGGTCGCGCCTTGTGCGTACAGCTCATCGCCGAGCGTGGGGACATCGTCGGCGCACGCCCGCAAGCGACCCTCGGTGCGGTCATACCAATTGTTGCCGATGATGCCGTGCGTCTCCGGGAGGCTCCCGGTGGCAATCGTCGCGTGGCCAACGCACGTGTTGGTTTGAAAGTACGGATAGGCCGCCTGCCGAAACCAGGCGCCCTTGTCGACGAGTCGGCGCAGACCCGACGTCCACTGATGGTGAAATCGTTCAACGTAGTCGGCGCGCATCTGGTCGACGACGACGACAACAACGAGGGTCGGAGGCGAGGCCGGTTGGGCGGTCGCCGAGCCAAGGGATCCCACGATGAGCCACGACAGTAAGAGAGAGCTGATGCGACGCCTCATGATCCGGCAGCATCAGTCATTGGGGTCGAGGACGTCAAGTGCCGCGGCTATCTGGGGTGTTCGCTCCCGATTGCGACTGGCGATATCCGAGGCGATGTGAGAGATTCCTGGCAATAGGTTGTTCCATGCCGGGCACGCTTTTCGCTCATCTCTCACCTTGACGTTAGCCGACTCAAGGCTCGACGGTTGCCGTCCAGCTCGCGCGTAGGGCACGTCGATCGATAGCGCCGCCGCCGCGGTAAACCGACGCGATGTCTCGCGTGTTCGCCATCCGCTCGAGTGGGTTCGCATTCAGAACGATGAAGTCCGCGCGCTTGCCCGGCACGAGCGTCCCGCGGTCGTCGAGGCCGACAACCGCGGCTCCGACCTGCGTGGCGGCGCGGATTGCTTCGAGCGGCGCCATCCCAGCTCGAGCCATCGCTTCGAGCTCGCGGTGGTCCGTGAAACCAGGAGCCTGGCTGGCAAACCCCGTGTTTGCGCACAGAACGATGCGGACGCCACCGTCGCTGAGTTTTTTCAAGCTCTCTTCGAGTCGAGCATAGTTCGCTTTGGCTCGCTCTACCCTTTCCGACGGAGCATTCTCGAAGCGGGCTTTCCATTCGGCGATGGCGTCGGGCTCCACGCTCTCGGCGAGCGCGGGATCGTCGAGCCACGACGGGCCGTCCACGATGCCTTTCTGAAGGCTCATGGTCGCGCAGGCGAAGACGTCGTTTACCTTGATCAACTGAACGAGCTCGTCGTCCACGCCCGGCTCCGCGCGCACCATATGGGCGAGCCCGTCTACCCCCGACCGGACGAGGTCCTTGGCGTCGTCGAGGTAATAGACGTGCGCGATCACGCGCAGACCCTGCGCGTGCGCTTCATCGATGATGGCTCGATAGATCTCGGGCGGCATCTTGCTTTTCGTGCCGTTGCGATCGTCCACCCAGATTTTCACGATGTCCGGCTTCGACGCCGCTATCGAGCGCACATAGGCGCGCGCGTCGTCCGCGTCGCTCGCTTCGTGAACGACGTCGGTGGCGAAAAACGGTCCGCCATTCACCGATCCGGGCGTCGGCACGACGATCCCGTTAGCCGCGGACAGTAAAACGGCGAGCTCGGGGTCGGCCAAAGTACCTCCTCGCTGCTCGTCGCGGATCGCAATCTCCACGCCATCCCGATCGATACCCAGCGATTGGACGACGCCCACCCCGTAATAGGTGTAGCGTTTCAGATGGTCGACCACGTTCTCGCGGCTGTAGTGCTCCGCTCCGGTGGCGGCGCCCCTTCATGTAGCCGACGTGCCCATGCACGTTCACGATCAACGGCATGACGGTCTTGCCGCTGAGATCGATCGAGGACGCGCCGCGCGGCGGCTCGATCGTAACCGTCGCACCGACCTCCTCTATCACTCCGTCGCGCACGACGAACGTTCCGTCCTCGATGGGGGCGCTGCTATCGCCCGTAATCAAGCGTGCCCCCTCGAACACGAACAAACCGTCGACGGGCTCGACGCTTCGTTCAGCGCCACATCCAACCATAACGCTCACAGCCACGAATGTGGCCGCCAAACGGAACACCGTCATGACCTTGACTCCTTCCGCACTTCGCACCAAACCCTGCGCGTCGAAAGATCCATAGAGTCCTCCCTGAATAGGATGGTGGGGGCGCATCGAATCACGAGAGACGTGTCCAGTCAACCAGGTTGCGAAGTTCGACCGGGAAAGAGACTGAAATCGCGATGGACGACCCAGAATCCGTCCTCGATACTGGAAACGTGCTGTTGCATCCCAGCAGAACCGCCCGGCTCCTGCTCTTCGTCGCCCTTCCCGTCTACCTTCTGGCTTTCACCGTCCTCCGACCGGATCGCGACCCCGAGATGTGGGAGCCTGGCGCCATTGCCGAACGTCTTCGTGCTGGGGACGGCTATGCTCTCATCGGCGCGGGCGGGACGGCCGAAGCGACAGCGAATCAAGAGCCGGTTTACCCGCTACTCCTGGCACTACTCGGAAAGTGGATGCTCGTCATCCAGGTCATCCTGTGGCTGTCTGTCGCGCGGCTACTTGCATGGCTCGCTCATCGTCTCGTGGGCGCGCCCGAAGCTTGGACGGCCATCGCCGTCGCGCTGTGGCCGCCGCTCGTCGTTTACGTGCTGCGCTATCACCCGCTCACTTTGCGCTCGTCCTGTCTGGTGCTCGCGTTGAGCGCCGCTTTCTTTTATCGACAAAAACCATCGGGAAGGCGCGCGGTCGCTTTCGGCTTGGCCTTGGGAATGGCCGCGCTCACGCGGGCGACGTTCTACGTGCTGCCCGTGTTGCTGCTCCCGTGGGCCATGGGGCGGCGCTATCGCCACGCTGCGCTTGCTTTGGGCGTGGCGGCCCTCGTCGTCGCACCCTGGATCGTGCGAAACCGGCTCGTGCTGGATGCGTGGGTGCCGGGCACGACGACGTCGGGGCTGATGGCGCTCTCAGGCAATCATCCCGGCGCTTCGGGTGTCCTCGATGACGCGTCGCTCGGCTGGGCCATGGGAAAGTTGCCGCGAGAGCTTTGGTTTCGCCCCGAGCCGGAGCGGGATCGCCTGTTGCGCGATCGAGCACTCGCGTTCTGGCTCGAGCACCCGAGCGAGACGATTAGCCTTTATATGAGGAAGCTCGCTTACCTCTTGACCTGGCGTCCGGGTGTCGGCGGCCTCTATGCGCGAAGCTGGACCGTCCTCTATCTCGGAATTTGGCTCCTCGCGCTTCCCGCGATGCTTGCCGGCGCCTGCTTAGCGAAACGCAACGCATCTTCTGAGGGCCCGCTTCTGTTCCTGGGCACATGGGCGTTCTTGTCGCTCGTCTATGCGCTCTTTGCGGTCAACATGCGTTTTCGGTTCGAATCGGAGCCTCTGCTCGTTCCCTACATGGTCATGGCCATGGCGGCCATTGTCGCGAGGGCGCGAGCCACGTAGAATCCACCTCGAGGTGGAGAGTGGCTAAAGCGTCCAAGAAGTCCAAGACCGTCAAGAAAAAGAAGGCCAAAACTGGCGCCGCGCGCAAACGGCTGACGCCGAGAAAAGAGAAGCGGGGACCCGTCGGCACGGACGTGCTCTTGAGTATCGACGACCCGGCGCTCGCGAGCCTCTCGGAGCGCGTACGTGAGCTCGGCGGCACGCCGGTAGGCGCTTACCGTGAGCCGTTCTCCGGAAAGCCCCTGCTTGTGGCCGTCATCCCCTTCAATGCGGTCGAGCCGACGCCCTTCCAGCGAGACCTCTCGCCGACGCACACGAAGCGCCTCGCACAAAAAATCGAGGAGGCGGGTGTTTTTCTCGACCCGCTCATCGTCGTGCAAGCGCCCGATGGACGGCTTTGGACGCCGAACGGCCGCCACCGGCATGCAGCTGCCAAAGTGCTCGGGCTCCAAACGGTGACGGCGCTCATCTCTCCCGACGAAGATCTCGCTTTCAAAATCCTGGCGCTCAATACCGAAAAGGCACACAACTTGAAGGACCGAAGCCTCGAAGTCATCCGGATGGCACGCGAGCTCGCAGTGCGCAAGCCTCGCTCGAAGGAAAAGGACTACGCCGTGGAGTTCGACGAGCCGGCGCTTCTCACCCTCGGTATCATCTATGCGGAGCAAGGCCGCTTCGCGGGAAGCCCCTATTTTTCGTTCTTACGCAAAGTCGACCGTTTCGCCGCGGGCACGCTGCTGAAGAGCCTCCGGCAGCGCGAAGGCTGGGCCGCCCGGCTCGCGGGGATCGACGAGCGCGTGAAAGAGATCGTCACCTCCCTCAAGGAGCGCGGCTTCAAATCGCCCTATTTGAGGACCTACGTCGTAGCCCGAATCAATCCGGTGCGTTTCCATCGAGCAAAGAAGGGCGAGAGCGAGCCGGCTATGGCAATGGGGGCTGCGCTGACACGGATGGCCGCGTCGGCGCGCGGGTTCAACGTCAGCACCGTTCGCGAGCAAGACTTAGCGCTCGTTGCCGCGGTCGCGAGCGGCGCCGGAAGCTGAGGTCGCTCGATGGAAGAAGTCGTCACGTTCTGCTGTCCGTCGTGCTTGCAAGACTCCGCTTTGACCGTGAGCTTGGCGCGCGGGCGCCAGTCTCTGGTCGAGGATTGTCAGAACTGTTGCGCGCCTATCGACTTCGAGATCGAGGTGAGGAATGGCGAGATCACGCGCCTCGAATATCGTCTCGGTAACTGAGCTGTGGACCCACGCCTACCCGACCGCCAGCCATGAATCGCGAAGACGGCTCGACCGACGAACGCTCGAGCGCGAAAAGAATATGGGCTTCGATCAAAGAGTCGCTTCACGGAAGTGAGCAGGACTTTACCGAAGGGAGCCTCAATCGTGCCGTTGGTCTTCTCGCGGTACCGATGGTGCTCGAGATGGCGGGCGAGTCCGTCTTCGCTGTTGCCGACGCATTTTTCGTCGCGCGCCTGGGCTCTGAGGCGCTCGCCGCGGTCGGGCTCACCGAATCCTTGCTCGAGATCATCTATGCCGTTGCCGTGGGGTTGAGCATGGCGACGACCGCGCTCATAGCAAGGCGCATCGGTGAGAAGAACGAACGGGGCGCTGCGAAAGCTGCGGTGCAGGCCATCGTCATCGGTATCGCAACGGCCGTCATCTTCGGTGTGGCCGGCTTCGTGTTCGCCGCTGATCTGCTCGTGCTGATGCTAGTCCGGAGACGGTCGCCGCCGGGGCGAGCTATACCCGCGTCATGTATGGGGGGTGGCGACGATTTTTCTGCTCTTTCTCAATAACGCCATTTTCCGCGGCGCGGGCGATGCCGCTACCGCCATGCGTGCCTTGTGGCTCGCGAACGGCATCAACATCGTGCTCGACCCTTGCCTCATCTTTGGCCTCGGGCCTTTTCCCGAGCTCGGCCTCATGGGCGCCGCCGTAGCGACGACGATTGGCCGCGGCATCGGGGTGCTCTATCAGTTCTGGTGTCTGACGCGTGCGAAGCGGATGAAGGTCACCCGTGCTGACCTCCGCTTCGAGCCCGGTGTGATCACGAAGCTGTTGCGTCTCTCCGCTGGCGGTGTCGGGCAGATGCTCATCTCGACGGCGAGCTATGTCGCCCTCATTCGAAATTCTGATTGAGCGTGGCGTTTCGTTGCGGCGGAATCACCACGCGCGTACTTCGTCCAGGGCTGTGCGCTTCGATGGCTTTGTAGACCGTTTCCTTGTCGTACGCACTGTCCGCCGCCGCCCACGCTAGAGGTGCTTGAATCTGTGTTAGCAAAGCGGGAACTCGGGTTGCGTCGCGAGCTCGTGACGCCGTCAGTTCGGACGCAACAATGTTCCCTGTCTCGCGATCAACGGCGATGTGCAACTTGCGCCATGCGCGCTGCTTTGGCGGTTTGCGGGCGGTTCCAACATGAATCCTCAAGCCCGTGCTATCGATCATCAGGTGGATTGGTTGATTGCTTGCGGCTTTCGGAATCCGCAGCTTCTTGCGGAGCAGCCTCGAGCGCCGACACAATGTCGAGTAGTCCGGGATTTCGATACCGAGCCCGAGAAGCGAGGCGATCGAGTGCAAGAAGCCTTCGGTTTGTCGGTAGGCGAGCTTGTACACCATCCGGACGACCAGGCCCGTTTCAATAGCCATGTCAGAATAGACCCGATGACCGCCAGGCTTACCGGTCTTGTCGGCCTTCCAGTTCGCGGATTGCCTCCTCGTCAAACCAGACCGTCAAATCGCCCCGGCGGCGCAGCCCTTCGTTGTATTCCGCCCAATTGCGAACGTGGTACTTCTTCTGCTTCGCGTGCTTGTACTGGCTGCGCTTGGGATACTTCATGGTCCAACATACCTCGGCCACCACCATAGGCGAATTTCGCTCTCAGCCAGAGCGGTGCAACAATGCCACTTGAAGCGGCTCGTCACCGCGGAATAGCTGAGTCACACGGCCACAATACGAGCGATGACTTGCCTGAAAAATTCCCGTGACCATACGTCCGAGGCGCGCGGGTCTCTGACGAAGGGGGCAACCTCGCGACGCGCCTGTTCGACATCCAGGTCGTCCACCGCTTGGCTCAAAAGGTCTTGTAATTTCTCGGGCGTCAACGGTTGTTCTTCCCGGTAGTCACCGGACTGTCGCATTCTGGTCTCGAGGTGGTTGAGGCGTACCTCAGGACGCCGAGCGGCGTACCAAACCAGGTCGTACCAATCCCGTCCTTTCACGCGGGTGCGCCACTTCCGACAAAGGACAGCGTGGAGCTTTCCGGCAAAGAGGTTTGGCAAAGTGTAGACACGGACGGAGAAGGGGATCGGCTGTAAGACAAATTGCGTTTCCGTCTCGAAGCCGCCTGGAGGATCGGTGTCCACCTCCAGCTTGATTTTGAGTTTTTTTGCCGGCTGTAGACCGCGAAGTAGCTCCTGATCAGCATTAATCACAATCAACTGTTTGATTGTGTTTGCCTTGAGAAATGCCGACTCGATAGTACTTGCCCGGGGATTCCGACGAGCCTCGAACTCTACGTAGAATCCGAAGCTGCTGATCTCGCGCTCTAAAAACTCTCCGAAAGGTTTTAACGAGAAGGAGGCCTTGGGCTCGAGCAGCGAAAAGTCGAGGTCTTCCGAGTAGCGATCCAGACCGTATAGGAGCCTAAGCGCGGTACCGCCGTAGAATGCGGCGTGCTCGAAGAACCGGCTGCGCCACAATCCGAGCAGAGCCAAGTCCTGCAGAATCTCGCGTAGAGCGTTGACATAGTCGGTGCGGCTCCGACACTCGTAGCGGTCCATCATGCTGTGAATGGCGTCATGCATGGGCCGGAACCTCGAGCCTCTCTAGATACGCGACGAGGTTTTTGATCTTGGCAGAGTCATAGGAACGCGCGATGGATTGGAGCCGGGTCCGGTCGAGCGCGGCCAGATCTTCCGGATCGATGCGAAGGTCCTCCGAAAGATAGGCGTCGAAGTCGGACGCTGGATGCCCGCTGAACCGCTTGTCGGTCCAGACCTTGTCTGCCAGAGCTTTTTCGGGTGATGCGATCAGGAATCTCAGATGGTCTGCCGTTTCCAGTAGGGCGCCCACCGAGTAGCGAGGCCGAATGAGCATGCGATAGGAGAAAGCCCCAAAGGGTGTATCGAATTCGCGCGACCGTCCCGTGGTCACAGAGGTGACGGTTTCCACCCTCTCCGGGATTAGGCCGTGATAAGCCAGTGCGTAGTCGAGGCTGACATAAGACGGTCCGTATATCAGGTTGGCGACGTACTCGCGGCTGACCGGTTCTTTGCGAAAGGCTTCGCCAAAGCAGTAGAGTCCCTTTTTGATGCGTACGATCGTCCCGCTGGCCAGTAGCCTGGTGATCGCGTCCCGGGGTTTGCGGTAGCCGGAGAGCGCATCTGCGAGAACCTGGTAGTCAAAGACTTCTGCGGCGATCTTTTGCCGCAGATGGGAGATGAGCTCTCGTGGAATCATTCTATACCACTGCACAGTATGTCTAACTTTAATGGACATACTATGCAATATCAGCCATGCTGTCAAATTAAAGGATAGTCAAAGGATAGTCAATTTCAAGCCGCACGCGCGTGCGTGCGGCTTGATTAGGCGTTGTTGCACCGCTCTGGCTGAGGGCGAAATCCGCCTATGGTGGTGGCCGAGCTATGTTCGACCATGAAGTATCCCAAACGCAGCCAGTACAAGCACGCGAAGCAGAAGAAGTACCACGTTCGCAACTGGGCAGAATACAACGAGGCGATTTGACAGTCTGGTTTGACGAGGAGGCAATCGCGAACTGGAAGGCCGACAAGACCGGTAAGCCTGGCGGTCAACGGGTCTATTCAGACATGGCGATTGAAACGGGCCTGGTTGTCCGGATGGTGTACAAGCTCGCCTACCGACAAACTGAAGGCTTCTTGCACTCGATCGCCTCGCTTCTCGGGCTCGGTATCGAGATCCCGGACTACTCGACGTTGTGTCGGCGCTCGAGGCTGCTCCGCAAGAAGCTGCGGATTCCGAAAGCCGCGAGCAATCAACCCATCCACCTGATGATCGATAGCACGGGCTTGAGGATTCATGTTGGAACCGCCCGCAAACCGCCAAAGCTGCGCGCATGGCGCAAGTTGCACATCGCCGTTGATCGCGAGACAGGCAACATTGTTGCGTCCGAACTGACGGCGTCACGTGCTCGCGACGCAACCCGAGTCCCCGCTTTGCTAACACAGATTCAAGCACCTCTAGTGTCGGTGGCGGCGGACAGTGCATACGACAAGGAAGCGGTCTACGAAGCCATCGAAGCACACAGTCCTGGACGAAGGACGCGCGTGGTGATTCCGCCGCAACGAAACGCGGCGCTCAGTCAGAATTCGAACACCGCCATGCAGGAGCGCGATCGCCATATTCGCGCCATCGAAAGACACGGCCGACGTGAATGGTACAAGCTCTCAGGCTGCACCAAGCGAAGCTTGGTGGAGAACGCGGTCTATCGTTACAAAGCGATCATCGGGCCTGAGATGCGGACTCGAACGTTGGCGAGGCAACGAGTTGAACACCGAATTGGGTGCGAGATACTCAACAAGATGACCGGGCTCGGGATGCCCGATACGTACTGCGCCGGGTGACTCAGCTACCGGCAGGGAGGTCAGCGTTTTGCTCCGGGCCGTGCAACAACGCCTCATTGCGGCAGGGCGTCGGCGCAGTTATGATGCGCTCGGTCGCTTGGCGCGAACCAAAACCGCAAAGCCTCGAAAGCTTTCTCGAGAGCCAACATGGACGGATACGCAAACTGCTTTTATCGAAACGATGACGGGCGTTTCGTGGAGGTCGCCCCGGAACTTGGTCTGGATACCGGGGGAGGAGATAGCGGAGGAACCCGGTTCGCACGCCTGCTCCTTCTCTTCCTTGCCAGCTCATTCAACGATCTCTACCTTAAATCACACGCTCCGGAGTGTCCCAAACCCGCGAAACAGCCCCAGTTCCTTTTACGATCGACCGTGGGTGTCTGGCTATCTCCTGGTTGGCCGAGCCTCGACGTGACTCCCTCTCGTCCCCGGAAGATTTCTTTCGTTTCTCCGCTTCGTCCCAAGATAGAACCCTCCTATCTGTCTTTGCGGCAGGCCGGATCCCTTGACTTATTGGGTTGACAGGCACAATCAATTGGATTTGCGCGCAAGCATGGATTTATCGTAAGAACTGGCCAGCAGACAATCAGGGAGCGGGAATAGGCTGGCTGCCAACCTACTAAAGCTGTAGCGCCACTCAATGTGAAAGGACTTGGAGAATGAAACCCAAACTCAAAACATTGCAAGATGCTGGATCAGCCGTCCTCGCCGATGTCCTCGACACGTTGGGCCAGTTGCCGCCGGTGCTGGATAACCGGCTGCTCTCGATTGGCGAGTCGGGAGTCCGCCTCGCTGGCCCAGCCTACACCATTACAGGTGAGACCCAGAGCTGGTCAAGTGGCGGCGATCGGAGCAAGCTGAGCGCTATCGATAGGATGACCGCAGGCGTTGTGTCCGTTTGGGCGGGCACTGATATTCAGGGCGTCTGCTGCTTCGGCGATCTCCTTGCTGAAGCGATGAAGAGCAGGGGGTGCGCGGGCGTGGTGGTCGACGGGGGTGTCCGCGATGTGGCCCACCTCCGAACAATGGACTTACCGGTGATAGCACGCTACCGCACACCCGCTCAGGCTATCGGACGGTGGCGGGTCACCGATCACCAGGTTCCGATCCGCGTGCGAGGAGCACTCGAAGATTGGATCACTGTGCATCCGAATGACATTGTGGTGGCCGATGACGACGGCGTCATCGTCGTGCCGGCGCGCCTGCTGGCAGACGTGACCGCACGAGTCGAAGAATGGTCGGAGAAGGAATCCGGAGCACGAGAGGAGATTCGAACCGGCCTCGCGCTACTGGATGCGCTGGAGAAATACGGGCATCTCTAGCCTATTTCTGATGTCGAGTTGACCCGCCTAGGCAGCCCCAAACAAGAGCTCATCTCGGTCCCGCGAGAATCTCACCGATGAGCCGGTCAGCAGGGCAACATGCCTGGTCGGTCTGAGGCGGAGCCTCGTTGGTACTAGCGAGAACCCTGTCTGCGATCGTAAGCCCCTCGAACCCCTCGTAGTCCGAAACGTTCGCCGTCACCAGGACGAGCGCGTTGACACGCGCAATGGCGGCGACCTGTCCGCCCACGAACGAAGGCGTCTTGCCCGCGGCGACGAGGCGTGCTCGCTCCGAGGCGTCCCAGGCCGTCGCCATGTCTTGATATCCCACGACGGCAAGTGAGGAGCGATGACATCCCGGAGACACGCTTCGAGGAAGAGCGGAGTAAAGGTAAAGAAACTCTAGTATCTAGTCTTCTAGTCTGAGATGCAGGTCCGATAGGTAGCAGCCGACGGCCTGCGTCGTCACGAGCTCTTCCGCGACTCCCTCGAGAACGGCGACGATCGCATTCTCGAGATCCCGCTCCACAGGATCTCGCGAGATCCCCAACGCCGGAAAACGGTCGTCGATACGGCCGCGGTAGACGAGCTGGCCTCGGGAGTCGAAGACGGCGACTTCGGGAGATATCGTCACGCCGATCTGCTCGACGAGAATTTGCTCCGGGTCACGTACGGGAGTGAAGGGAGAGCCGAATTCGTCCACGTGCTTTTGGATCGACACTGGATCCTCGCGGTCCTCGGGATAAACGAGCCAGAAGGCAACGCCTTTTGTCGAGAACTCCCGGTGTAACCGGGCCAGCTCGGGCGCGTACCGGTTGGCAATAGGACAGTCACTGCGCGTGAAGACAACGACGCTAGCGCGCGCGTCCGAATCGAGGATGTCGATGGGACGACCATCGAGGTCGAACACGCCTTGCGTCGGCGTTCGATGACAGGCCACGACTGCCCAAAACAGCAGGTATGTTACCGAGCGCATCCTGCGGCTATCGTAGCACCCGATGCGAAGGGTCGCAATCTGTCGGCAGAGCGCGACGCGCGACTCTGTGGTCCGGGGGAGCCAGCTCAACGCAGCCGCGGTGGCGCGGGAAGGCTGTCCGCGCGTCCTGACTTCGGAGATTGCTCAGAACCGCCGACGGATAGAATCACCTACGGGCTTTGCATAGCTCCTCGATACTCTTCTCGATGGCCCGCTGTTGGAGGCCCACGGCTTCGTCGAGCTGCCCCAGCTCGGCATGTGCCGCAGCGAGCGCTTCTAGAAAAGTGGCCCGGCGGTTGTACTTCGACTCGGCGCACTGCCCGGCCAAACGGAGCGCCTCGCTCTCATCGCGGACCGCCGCATCTTGGCTGGTGGCGAGAAGCCACGCCAGGGCGCCTTGGATCGGTAGCGACGTGGGAGCGCCGAGGCTGGCCGCGCGAAGGTGCTGGGCGGCATCGGTGTCCCTTCCCAGCCGCTGCATCATCAGCCCCAGCTGGTAGTGGGCTCCGGCGTGGTAGGATTGTAACTTGAGCGTCCGATGCCAATGGGCTATCGCCCCGGCCAATTCGCCTTGTGCGGCGAGCAATCGGCCGAGCTCGAAGACGGCGTCCACGTTTTGCGGTTGAAATCTCACCACCTGTTGATACTGAGCGGTGGCCGCAGCCCTTTTTCCCTGCTGGAGCAGAACGCCCGCCAGCTCGTAATGGGCCGGCGCCAAGCCTGGCTGTAGCTGTGCGGCACGGGCCAGTGCGTCGGTGGCCTTATCGAGTTGGCCCTGCTGTCGATGAATGGTGCCCTTGACAAAGTGCGCCTGGGCCATCCCGGGGACAATCTCGATCGCCCGCTGGACGTGATGGATCGCCCGCTCCAATCTACCCTGGCTCGAAAGAAAGAACCCGAGATTGAGATGTGCCTCGGCAAGATCAGGTTCGATGGCCACGGCCTGCTCGAGTCGCCTGATCGCCTGGTCGAGCTTGCCCTGCTGTCCGTACACCACGCCCAAACTGAGGAACATCACGCCATCCGCCTCGAGCCGGACCGCCCGCTCCAAATGGACCGCCGCCTCTTCGAGGCGACCTTGCTCCATGTGGAGCATTCCCAGGCTGGTGAGGGCGGGGGCGAAGTCGGGTCGCTGATCCAAAACTATCTGAAAATGCTGCAGCGCTTCCTCATGGCGACCCAACGAGGTCAGGGAGGTGGCCAAGCTCGTGCGCTTGTCGAAATCGTCCGGGTCGATCTGAATCGAATGGGCGTAACCCAGTAGCTCGATCTCGGTTTGCTTGCGCCGAAAATCTTCCTCCAGCCACGCATGGTCCCTTTGATTGCGCGGCACCACTTGAATCCACAAGTCGCCCATCTCATCAGACGACTTCGGGCCAAACATGACTCGCTTCGGAGGCCGGCTCTGGTTCCGGATGTTTTCCGAAGAGTTGTCGTAGGTATACTCCATCCGCAGCTTCGTGCCCTTGGGCAGCGAAAAAGGTTCCGCGTAACGATACTCGTCCTGCCAATTGAAATCCCAGTCTTTGATGTGAATCAGCCAACGCCGCGCGCCGTCGGGAAGAATCGCGTACCCCTGCATCTCCTTGGCCAGATAGTGGGCGTGTGGGTAGATGCCGTGCACGTCGACATCGACCGGCAACTCGTACTCGTCCTCGATCGTGTAGTCCTTCTTGCCCGCGGGAATATCGATGGCCTCGGAACCGAGCCGAACGACGAAAGGAATACGGCTCGGCGGTGTATCCCCAAAAAAGAATCCGATTCTCGGAAGGATTTTCTCCGGTTTGCCGGTCGGCAGCATGTGTAGCTCGAGCACAATGTCGGTACGCGGTTCCAACCGCCATGCCATGTCCTCCTCACTTTGGAAGGGTACCTTTCCGGGAGTCCAACCGAGAAAGTGACCGTCGGGAGAAAGGGCATTGCTGGTCCTCATGTCCGAAAAGCCGGGTTCGGAGTCCTCCTGCTCTAGCCGTCGCGAGGCCAGCGTCCGATCGATCCGCAAAAAAGCATGATGCACGATTCTGGGATTGCCCGGGCGTATTTCGACGGCCTTCACATAGCGCATCTCGGTGAATGGACTCGGTATCACAAAATTGCGATACACGTCGTTCCCTTCCGCTGGGAGAGTGAAGGGCTCGGGAAGGGTCACGATCCGATCTGGCTCGCCAAGCTGCCAACCTCGAGGCCACTGTGGCAGGTCCGGCAAGTCCGCGGCGTCGCCCTCGGGCGTCCCGGTATCCACCCAATGCCGCAACGTTTCGAGCTCCCGATCGCTCAAGCGCCGCTCGTGGGAAAACTTCACAACCCCCGGTTCGGGCAGCCAAGGCGGCATGAACCGGCTGGCTGTTACGTCTTTGATCTGTTCGGCGTGCTGCTTGACGTCCTGATAGCTCAGCAAGCTAAAAGGCGCCGACTCGCCCGGACGATGACACGCCGCGCAACGGGCAAACATGATCGGCGCGATGTCGTGGTTGAACGTCACCTGGTCAGGCAACGGAGTATCGGTCGCGTCCGGTGCACTTGACTCGGTGCAGCCAAGCCCGGCGACGATGCAACAGGCGACCGCAGCGGCGGCGACATGTAGAAAGAGGCCGGACTTCGTGCAGGGTTTCATGGGGCCCTCAAACGGGGGGCACACGGTCACAAAGCCAATCTTAGGTCAGACGCTCCTGCTCGTGATATTAAATTCATTAATACACGTATTAATGAGATTAAGGGGACAATTCACACCGAAATCCAAACACTTGGATGACATATCCAGACAATCGGATAACTGTCTAGACCGTGAATGTCATCCTGCCCGGTAAGAAGTAGCTGCGTAAGCACTAATACACCCGCTGCCTCTAAAAACTGTGCGGTACAGATTTTGCCGGTAGAATATTCAGATTGCATTGTGCGTCCAGAACGGCGAGAATGCTCGTGCAGCAGAGCTCGGAAAAGCGCTCGATGTAGTCCAGAGGGGGCAGGACGGGACCCCCCAAACGAAGTCGGGGAGTCGTCGATTTACTTTCTAGCGTTCATCCCCTGGGAAACAGTCCGAGGAGGACAAAATGGATCTCCTTCCCCTTGAGCACTTCTTAGCGGTCGTCACGGAGAAATCGTTCTCTCGGGCAGCGGAAAAGGTCTTCCGCACGCAGCCAGCGGTCAGCCAGAGCATCAAGAAACTCGAAGCCGAAGTTGGAACTCCTCTCTTTGCGCGGGACGCGGCTGAGCTCGCTTTGACCGAGGCCGGCAAAGTCCTGCTTGATTATGCAAAGCGGATGCTCCAGCTTCGCGACGAGGTGTTCGACAAGTTGGCACAACTGGACAGCCTCGACGCAGGTGGGCTCACGATAGCCTCGCACGAGTCCGTCGCGTGTTATCTTCTGCCGGCTGCGTTGCGAGACTATGTTCGGCGGTTTCCGAAAATCAAAATCGGGCTTCACTGCAGTTCGCTCAGTGAGATCGCCGAGAAGGTGTTGGACCGAGAGGTCGACGTGGGCTTCGCGCTCGAGAAACCCGCTTTCCATGAGCTTCGTTCGATACCCGTTTACGCGGACGCTCTAGTTCTGATCGCTACTCCCGATGAGCCGTTAGTGAAACGGCGGAACGTTTGCTTCAAGGACCTCGAACACGCACCATTCGTCGTTCACGACCGCTGCAAGACCACGTCCAGCATGATGTTGAACTTATTCCGCCAGAACAACACATCCTGCCGAGTCGCTGCCGAGCTGTCGAGCTTTGAGGCCATAAAAAACTTCGTTCAGCACGGCGGGGGGATGGCGATTGTCCCACGTCTCACGGCTCTTCGAGAATTGCGCGACGGGACGCTTGTGGAGATTCCGTTGAAAGGCCTCGATATCGACCGGCGCACTTACCTGATAAGTAGGGACGAGCTTTATTTGTCGCCCCCGGCACGAGAGCTGTGCAAGCACTTCCGTAATTCGATGGAAACCGGCTCGTGGGGTGGAGCTGGTCTTCGCCCGGAGTTCCACTAGCGCTTTAGGACGTCGCGCACTAGAGCGGTTGTTCGGCCGCGAATTTGGGCCGCGACCGTTGGGTAAGCTCCAACTCGTTCTGAAACCCCTCGTATACTGGTCCGCTCGGACTCAACGGTCTCACTTATAGGATCAAAAACATAATTAATTGGACTCGCCCAACCGAGAGGATCTAGCGTGGCGCCCCGGGGATGGTGCAGCCGTCTGCTCGCGCGTAGGTCTCGGTTAGTACGTGGGTCAAGGCCCGAGCGAACCGATTTCTACGGACCCTCGTGGTGAAGGTCCGGGAAGGCTTTTGTCTGCAGGATGCCCCTCCGGAAAAGGGAGCGTGCCATGAAACACCGAACTACCGATTTCGGTTTCGCGTTGTTAACCGCGGTGAGTCTGCTCGCCTCAGCCGTATGGAGCTGTTCTCCGATTTCCAGAGATGATGCCTCGGGAGCCGCTGTCCGGGAAGCCGACTATCCGAGCGTGGAACCCGGCTTTTTGGCTGCGCTGCAATGGCGGTCGATTGGTCCACACCGAGGGGGCCGGACGCTCGCAGTTGTGGGAGACCCGCAGGATCCACTGGTCTTCTACTTCGGGGCGACACATGGCGGGGTTTGGAAGACCACGGACGCGGGCACCTACTGGCGGAACGTGTCCGACGGTTTCTTCAAGACGGCCCCCGTGGGGGCGATCGATGTGTCGCTGTCGAACCCCGCCGTCGTGTATGTCGGCATGGGCGAATCGATCACCCGGCAGAACCTGACACCCGGCGATGGTGTGTACAAGTCGACCGACGGTGGAGCTACGTGGATCCACGTCGGGCTAAAAGAGACCCGGCACATCGCGAAGGTCCGGATTCATCCCACCAATCCGGACATCGTCTACGTGGCGGCGGTGGGCGATATCTTCGGAACCAACCCCGAGCGGGGTGTTTATCGTACCAAGGACGGCGGCAAGACCTGGGAGCAGGTCTTGTACAAAAGCGAGCGGGCAAGCGCGGTCGACCTTTCGATGGATCCGACCAATCCCAACGTGCTTTACGCCTCGCTCAATCAGTTGCAGCGTCTTCCCTGGGACGAGATCAGCGGGGGACCCGACAGCGGCCTGTACAAGACAACCGACGGGGGTGACACCTGGACGGACATTACGCGCAATCCCGGTCTGCCGCAGGGGGTGGTCGGTAAGATTGGCGTCGCGATCTCGCCGCCGCGTCCGAGCCGCGTGTGGGCGCTCATTGAAGCGGATGACGGGGCCCTGTTCCGTTCGGACGACAGCGGACAGACTTGGCAGCGAATCAACGAGAGGCGCGATTTCCGGCGCTGGGCGGCGTCGTACATGCATGTGACCGCCGACACACAAGACCCAGACACGTTGTATCTCCCGTCGTACCGGTTCTGGAAATCGACGGATGGCGGCAACTCGTTCAGGCAAGTGCCGACGCCTCACGGCGACAACCACGCGCTGTGGGTCGACCCTCGCAACCCGCAGCGGATGATCCAGGGGAACGATGGCGGCGCCACGGTGACACTGAACGGCGGCGCCTCCTGGTCGAACATACACAATCAACCCACCGCCGAACTGTTCGGCCTTGCCATCGATGACCAGGTGCCCTATCGGCTCTACGCCGCCCAAAACGACAACTCACACGTCTCAGTGCCGAGCCGAACCAATGGTGGGGCCATCCCTTTTGAAGCGATTCCGGGCGGTGAGGGTGGGCAGACGGCCGTAAAGCCCGACGGCAGCGTCGTGTACGCCGCCGATCGGACGGCCATTGCGCGCTACGACCGGCGAACGGGACAGGCCCGAAACATCACCGTTTGGCCTGACGACCAGTTCACCCTGGTCCCCAAGGACGTGACGTACCGCTTTTACTACACCTCCCCGCTCATGCTGTCGCCTCACGATCCAGACGTCCTCTACACGGCGGGCAACTACGTCTTTCGTTCGACAGATGAGGGTGACTCCTGGCAGGCCATCAGTCCGGATATCTCACGCAACCGGGTGGACAAAATGGAGGACATGCCGGGCCGACCCCTCACCTCGATGTGGTCCTCTCTGTACTGGGTCAGCGTGGCGCAGTCCCTTGCGGAATCGCCGCTCGAGCAAGGCGAGCTGTGGGTCGGCACGGACGACAGCACGGTTCAGGTGACCCGAGATGGCGGGAACAACTGGGAGGACATCTCGCCGGAAGACTTGCCCGAGTGGACGACCATCAACTCCATCGAGGTTTCGCCGCACGATCGCGGCACGGCGTATTTTGCAGCGGACCGCCACAAGCTCAGCGACTGGGCTCCTTACTTCTATAAGACCACGGACTACGGCCGCTCCTGGCAAAAAATCACGAACGGGATTCGTGACGAGGATTTCGCGAGAGTGATTCGCGAGGATCCCATTCGCCCGGGGTTGCTGTACGCCGGGACGGAGACCGGTGTCTACGTGTCCTTCGATGCCGGTTCGTCTTGGCAGTCGCTTCAGCGTAACTTGCCTGCGGTTCCCGTCTACTACATGCTCGTGAAGAACAACGATCTGGTCCTGGCCACGCACGGCCGAGGGTTCTGGATCATGGATAACGTGACGGCTTTGCGTCAGATCACCCAGGAGGTCACGACGGCCTCGGTGCATCTGTTCGACGTCGCGCCCACCGATCGCTATCTACCCGTGCGGGCCCTGTCTCCGATGCGGCCGTTCCGTACTGGCATCCAGTTTGCCCGCGGCGGGGCAACGATCGTCGGCTTCGAGGATCGGCGAGGTCCCGACGGCCGGGTCAAACGGTTCGTGCTCAACGCGGGTGAGAACCCACCCGGAGGCGTGATGATCGACTACTACCTGAAGCAGCAAACGGACGACGCGACGCTGACGATCCTGAGCGGTGAAGGCGAGCTCATCAAGGAGTTCTCGAGTCAAAGGACAGACAACGGGTGGATGCCGTCCGATGCGGGGACGAACCGGTTCGTCTGGGACATGAGCTATCCCAACGCACGCGAGCTGCCCCCCGGGCCCCTGTTGCCGGTGGAATACCCTCGCCCGCGGGCGCCGACCGCGCTGCCAGGCCGCTACGTCGCACGGCTGTCGGTTCAGGGGCAGGAGTATGAACGGGCGTTCGAGATTCGCAAAGATCCGCGGGTCACCGCGACCGACACGGATCTCGAGGCACAGTTCGAGCTAATGATGCAGATACGAGAACGCGTGACGGAGATAACCGACGCGGTGGATCAGCTCCGCGAAGCGCTACAGCAGTTGGAAGAACGGGAGGACGCCGCTGGTGACGATGCCGCGGTGGCTGCGGCAAAGGACAAGCTCCGCGCTATCGAGGGCTCTTTGACCCGCACCGCGGGTCCCAAGCCATCGTTCAACCTTCCTCCTAAAGGGTTGAACAATCGGCTGGCGGCGCTCACCAGATATGTGGGGGGGGCAGATGAGAGACCGACCCAGCAAGCTTACGGGGTATTCGAGGATCTGTCGGGGCAGGTGACCGAGCAACTGAGCCAGCTGGAAGATATTCTCACCAAGGAGGTCTCGGCGCTCATCGGTCAGGACGACATGGGCCCGGCGCGAACCGCCGACCGGCAGTGATGGCATAGGCGTGCCGGTGGGTCGGGCATCCGGTGGGCATGGTAGCGGGCGGTTGAGAGCGGGGTCGTCAGGCCAGCTCATTCGAACGGCGGATCACTCGCCATTACCGGCGTTTCACCGTCAAGCGTCGTACGATACATGTGACGAACGTATCTCGATTCGTCGAACGGGGTCGCGCAGTGCTGCGTGCACCGGTTGTCCCATAGCACCCCGTCGCCCTCGTGCCATCGGTGCCGGTAGACGAACTCGGGGCGATGCGTGAACTCCTGCAGGTAATGAACGAGATCCTCGCCTTCTTCGCGCGGGAGCCCTTCGATGTCGCACGCCCACCGACCGATGAAGAGAGCGGTGCGGCCCGAGCGCGGGTGCCTGCGGACGAGCGGGTGCAATACGTCGGGGCGATCGCGCTTCTGGTCCTCGGTGAGGGGCGGTAGATGCGGGTAGTTGACGTTGTGTAGTGAGATGCGGCTGAATCTCGCTCGTTTCCCCGCGATCGCGCGCTTCGAATCATCGGGAAGTGCAGCGTAGGCGGCATATAGATCCGAGAACAGCGTGTCGCCCCCTTCGGGTGGAATCTTCAGTGCGTAGAGGAACGAGCCGGCGTTCGGGATAGCTTTGTCCTCCCCGTCGGTGTGGAAACCCATGCCGGCGCCACGCAGGCCGAGCGGGCGCCGCTCGGTCCGCGCGTTCGAGACGACGAGGACTTCGGGGTGACCTTCCAAGTTGTATTCGAGGGGTTCCATGATGTGGAGCTTGCCGAGCCGGCGCGTGAACGCTATGTGCTGGTCTGGAGACATCGCGAGGCTGCGGAACACCAGAATCGAATGCCGATACCATGCAGCCTCGAGCTCCCGAAGCGTCTCGTCGTCGACCTCGAGACCCGGGTCGACCCCGCGCACCTCGCCGACGAAGTCACCTTTGATCGGTCTGATTTCGAACGCCATTGCGCACCTCCAGGGAATAGGACGAGGCGTGCAGAGATAATAGTTCTTCCAGCGAAGATTGAATCAATGAAAACGTCTCACCATACATGCCAGGCTCAACAATTCCACTTATGGGCCCAGAAGCGTAATCAATTGGACCTGCTCCTCGGCGCGATTTAGCGTTACCATCTGGTGTGGCGAATGTGCCGAAACAATGAGCCTCCCGCCCACGAGTTGGCGAATGTCCACTCGCGGGTCGGCTCGCCGTTGCCATCGATCGTCAGGGATAGGTGCCCCATGAAACCAATTTCGAATCACGTTAGTCATGCCATGCTCCTAGCTGGCCTTTTGGTGGCTCCGCTTTCCGCACAGCCAGAGAAGCGCCCGATGACACTCGTCGATCTCTTGGAAGTTCCAAGCGTGAGTGATCCTCAGCTGTCTCCCGACAGCCGTCACTTGCTCTTCGTTCTGGCCGAGCCCGATTGGGAGATGAACGGGCGGGTGAGACACGTCTGGCGCGCCGATCTGAATGGCGGTGCCACAATTCAGTTGACGAATGGACCCGGTGGCGAGTCGAGCCCGCGTTGGTCGCCCGACGGAAAGTCCATCGCTTTTCTAGCGCAGCGCGGCCAATCCCGGTCCCCTCAAGTCTATCTAGTAAACAACGGCGGGGGCGAGGCCCGGCAGCTGAGCAAACATGCGGCGGCACGTCCGGTCGAGGACGTTCACTATCCGTCGCTGTCCGCAATCCACTGGTCGCCGGACGGCGACTGGATCTACTTCCTGGCGCTCGATGCTCCCTCGCCGGAAGAGGAGCAGCGGGAGAAGAGCAAAGACGATGTCTTCGCCTTCAACGAGAACTACGAGCAGAGACATCTTTGGAAGATCTCGCGCGTCGACGGCGTCGAGCAGCGCCTCACCGAGGGAGATTTCTCGATTCTGAGCTACGTCCTGTCCCGCGACGGCAAAAAGATGGTTCTCCATCGGGGGCCGAGCCCGCGTCACGACCAGAGCGATCGCGCCGAGGTTTGGGTGATGAATCCCGACGGAACCGAGCCCGTCCAGATCACTCGCAACAACGTTCCCGAATCACCGAATTGCTGCGGAGGAAGCGGGGCGAGGCTTTCTCCCGACAACCGGCAGATTCTGTTCTTGGCAAAGTCGAACGAGAAATTCGAGTTTCAGTACAAGTCGAGCATCTTTGTAGTGCCGGCGAGAGGCGGTGCGGCCGAGCTCCTGCTCCCCGACTTCCCCCATGAGGTGAAACAAGCGAGCTGGTCGAAGGAGGGAGACGCGATCTATTTCGTGGCAAACATGGGAGTTCACAGCGAGCTGTTCCGGCTCGAGCTTTCTACCCAAGAGGTCCAGAAGCTAACCGACGGAAAACACAGGGTTCACAACTGGAACTACGAGCCATCGGCCGACCTTCATGCCTTCGCGATCGACGAGCCCGGGAATCCCGGAGACTTCTGGGTGCTCCCCGCCACCGGGGAAGGAACTCCTAGTCGGGTAACGAGGCGCTTCGACTATCTGGCACAGGATTTCGAGCTTCCCAGACAGGAGATGACCGCGTGGAAGGGTGTCGACGGAGTACGGGTCGAGGGAATGCTCCACTATCCTTTGAATTACGAACCGGGCAAGAAGTACCCGTTGGTCATGCACCTCCATGGTGGCATGGGCAGTTCGAATCAATTCGGCTTCGGTGGGTGGAGCGCCTTCATCCCTCTCTTGGCGGCCAAGGGCTATGCGGTCTTGGAGCCAAACTATCGGGGCAGTGGCGGTTACGGTAGTGAGTTCGAGCGCGACATCATGGGGCACTTCTTCAACAATTCACATCTCGACGTCATAGCCGGCGCAGACCATGTGATCGAAATGGGTGTCGCCGATGGCGAGCGTATGGTGGTGAGGGGCTGGAGCAGTGGCGGGTACCTCACGAACAAGATCATCACCTTCACGGACCGGTTCAAGGCGGCTTCCTCCGGGGCGAGCGCGGTCAACTGGATTTCCTTTTACTCCCAGAGCGACCTTCGCTTTTTTCGCACCGCGTATTTCGGAGGTACACCGTGGCAGAAAGACGCGCCCGCCGATTTCTTCTGGGAGCAATCTCCTCTCAGCGAGATCGCCAATGTCACGACGCCGACGCTGGTTCTGGTGGGAAAGGAAGATGTACGGGTGCCGGCTCCTCAGTCGATCGAGCTGTATCGAGCCCTCGAGTCCAACGGTGTTCCGACGCGCCTGTACATCGCGCCTCGAGAAGGACATGGTTGGAGAGAGCTGCGCCATCAACTGTTCAAAATGAACGCAGAGCTGGATTGGTTCGAGAAATACGCAATGGATCGCGACTATGAATGGGAGGGCGCGCCCGTCGAAACCGGGGAAGACGAGAAAGCAAAGGAGTCCACCCAGCATTAGTGCCTGTGATAAAGGATTTGAAATGAAAGCGAAACTGATCTGGAGCACGCTTCTTGCGTCGATCTCGCTGGTGGTTGTGGCCCCCACTCGGGCCGTCGCCCAGTCAACGCCCACGGTGATCAAAGCCAAGAAGATCTACACGGTGACGAGAGGCACTCTCGACAACGGCGAGATTCTCATCGAGGCGGGGAAGATCCAACAGGTGGGGTCCAAGGTCGATGCGCCGGCCGACGCTCGCCATTACAGCGCCGAGGTCGTCATTCCCGGCATGATCGACGCCCACTCCCACATGGCGCTCGATAGGAGCGGGGGGAACCGGGGTCGTCCCAGCGGGCCGGTGACAGCCGAGTGGAAAGCCGTCGACCACTTCGACCCCACGAGTCCGATGATTCCTAAGTCCCCGAGCTCGGTGGTATTTTCTTTGACGCCCCGTTCCATCCGCCATTGGTCCACGGACTCCCAGATTCCGGTCACCCTGGAGGCCGCGGTGGCGGCGATCCGGACCACCCTGGACGGCGCGAAGCAGTACCTGAAGGAGTCAGAGCCGGAGGAGCACAGCCAGCGACTCGAGGCCTTGCGTCCGTTGATGGCCGGAGAAGTCCCGGCCATCGTTCAGGCCAACACCGTGGAGGAGATTCGCGCGGCGATGAAGCTGGCTGAAGACTACGGATTCCGTCTCGTCGTCGCGGGGGGGGGTACAAGCGCACCAAATGGCGAGCGATCTGGCTCGAGCTGACATCGGCGTCATTCTGGGCAACTCGGGAAGCAATATCGGCGAATACGAATCCATCCGTGGCGGTGGAGACGGCTACAACGAGCAAAGCCCCTTGTTGTTGAGCCGAGCGGGGGTGAAAGTGGCTTTCTTTAGCGCCAGCGGCAGTCGCCGGGTCATGCACACTGGAAGGCTCGGTGGTGAGCCCGCTCTCAACGCAGCATGGGCATTCCGCAACGGCACTCCCGAGCAGGAGGCTTTGAAAATGTTCACGCTCAACGCTGCCGAGATGTTCGATATGGGGGATCGGATCGGCAGCATCGACGTTGGCAAAGACGCGGACTTCATGGTCCTGGAAGGACACCCCTTCGACTATCGGGTGCTTCCCCAGATGGTCTTCATCGACGGCGAGCTGGTGTTCAGCGGTCATCCGGGGCATGGAGGCCCCGAGACGACGTCCGGAGCGCCCAAGCTGTGACAGCCGAGACGTCGCACTCCTCCGTCGTCATTCAGTTTGATAACACGCGTTAGGACGCTAAGAAATGAAAGGATTGCGCTATGAAACTGCTATTTAGTACTTTCGAATCTTTATTCTTGTTGGGGGGTCTAATCCTTTGCCAGGCGATCACGTACGCGCAAGGAGGGAGCGGTTCCCAAAAAGCGCAGAAGCCGGCGCCACATGAACCAAGCGGCGTGAGCTTCGAGCTTCACCAGCCGAAGCTCTTCGCGGAGAAAGGCTCGCATGCCAACGCCTGGGCTGATTTCGACAATGACGGAGATTTGGACTTGTACGTCGGCTTCGGCGGCAAGCCGAGTCGCCCGAACGCCCTGTATCGGAATGACAACGGGAAATTCACCGATGTAGCGGCGAAGGTCGGTGTGGCCGATACTGAGCAGACTCGATCCGCCGCTTGGGGTGATTTCGACAGCGACGGTCACCTGGACCTGTACGTCGGCTTCTCCGGTGGATCCCAGACTGGGCCTTCCTTCACGTCCAATCGATTGTACCGGAACGATGGAGACGGCAAACGTTTCACGGATGTGACCCAGTCGGTCGGTCTCACGATTCCGGCCGGTGGACTAAGCAGGCAGGTCAGCTGGGTCGATTTCGACAACGACGGCGACGTAGATCTCTCCGTGTCTTTTCGAGATCGTGGCGACCTGTTGTTTCGCAATGATGATGGAAAATTCACCGATGTCACGAAAGCAATGGGGGTTTCTCAGACCGGGGCTTCCATGGGAGCTGTTTGGTTCGACTATGACGAGGATGGAGACCTCGATATGTACCTCTGCAACATGGATGGTCACGCAAACCGCTTGTACCGAAATGACGGCGCCCGCTTTGCGGAAATCGCCCAGCGACTCGGCGTGGACTCCGGGGGACGCGAGATACAGGATGAACCAGGCACCCTGCACGCGCCAGGAAGCATCCGACCGAACCTCATCGACTATGACAACGACGGCGACTTTGATATTTACGTCACCAATTTGGGTGCAGTGGACGCGCTCTATCGAAACGACGGCGACGGCCAGTTCGCAAACGTCGCCGCCAAAGTCGGTTTGATCAATGACGGCTGGCGGGGCACCGCCTCATGGGCGGATTTTGACAACGATGGACGTATCGACCTATACGCGAACGGAACTCTGTATCGCAACGAGGGGGGCCGGTTCCGCGATGTCACACCGTCGGTGATAACGGAAAACGTCGGAGGTTATGGGAACCAGTCGGCGGATTTCGATGGTGATGGAGATATGGACCTCGCTTTTTCGGGCAGAAACCACTACCTCTTGCGGAACTTGCTGTCCAAAGAGGGCGCGCAGGGCTCTTTGCAGATCATGGTGGTTAGCGCCAAGGGGCACTACACGCATGCCGGCTCGGAGGTGCGGCTCTACTCGGCCGGTACGAGGAAGCTGCTCGGAACCCGTCTTGTCGAGACCGGATCGGGTTACGGCTCCCAGAACGTCGTGCCCCTTCACTTCGGATTGGCAGATGAGCGGGTGGTTGACGTGGAAATCACCACAATGACCGAGAAGGGGCGCAAGGTCGCCCGCCTCTCGAATGTCGATCTCAGTTCTCGAACGGGTCCTTTTCTCGTGGTGAGGGTGGACGGTGACGGTCAGTTGGTAGAGTAATAGAGGGGTTCGACATCGGCTAGGTCTAATGGTAGGTCAGGCCGCGCGCCCAGCTCACTCTTTGGTCAGGTCCTCGTACAAGCGGCGGGCTTCCCGCCAGATTCCGAGGACCTCCTACTTTTGCTCCGGGTTGTCAAAGCAGACGTTGGTGAATAGCGGCGACGAACCCACATCCTGGCGGCAAGCAGCTTCCTCCAGCAACGGGAGTATCTCGTCAATCCATTCTACGAAGTACCGAGCATCTTCGGGTGATCGTGCCGGCGCGCCCCGCTTGGTGACGTAGACGGGGCTGGTGTGGGCGTAGACGTATCCGTCCATGACCAGGTGCTGTCTCTCCGGTCCGGTCACGCGCGCTGCCAGCCAACCGCTTCGGTCGACCGCGAGACTCCGGTCGAGCTTCACGTGATACGGATCGTCGGCGCTGACCGACAGCACGACCTCGCCGTTTTGCAGGATGTCGAGTTTTTGCATGGGAACCACCGAGTGCGCTTCGGCTTCAACTCGGACCGGGCTGGGGCCGCCTCCGGGCAGGCGCAGCTCGTCACCCGGCTCCCGCCCTTCGACTCGTAAGAACAGCAAAGGCCCGTTCGTGACGAATGTCCGGCCCGTCGTGAGTCCGCGGATGTAGTCCCCGTAGTTCAACGTGGAGCCGCTGTGCACATAGACACGTACGGTTCCCACAGCCGCGCTTCGCCAGAAATTCTTGGGCACGAGCACGCTCGATTTCACTGAAGCCTTGGCGCGGCTCCTCCGTCACCGTGATTATTGGGTCGCCGCGAGCGCAGCAACACTTGCGGGCGAGCTCGAAGGTGCTCCGCTCGAGGCCGAGCTCGCGTCGCTCTCGGAGCACCCTTCAACAATTGTGCGCGAGGCGGTGGAGAGCGCCTTGAGTAATAATTTCTATTGACAAACGGCAAGGGCCATCATAGAGTTACTTTTCGTCACGGAAATAACTAACTTACTCAACGACCGAGGTTGCCAGACGATGACCGTTCGTTTCTTGGCTCTTTTCACCTGCGGGCTCAGCTTCCTGCCGCTCTTTTCCGACGCCCAGACTTTGCAGAGCGCGAGAACCGTCTGGGCGAGTGACATCGCGGATGTTCCCGCGCTCGCGCGAGACGTCGACCTCATGCTGCGAAGCGGCGAGCTCGAGCTCGGCTCGATTCAGCGAGACGGCGTGTTTCGAGGCCAGATCGTGCTTTCATTCGGGAGTCCCCTTGGCCTCGAGAACTCCGTCACGATGGGCATCGTGAGCGCTATCGCAAGGCAGTTCGAGCCCGAGGACCCGATGATTTATATCCAGACGGACGCGTCGATCAATCCGGGTAATAGCGGCGGCCCGCTCGTCGATGCTGCCGGCAACGTCGTAGGCATCAACACGCTCATCTTGTCGCAATCCGGCGGGAACGAGGGGCTGGGTTTCGCGGCGCCGGCCAACATCGTGAGAAACGTTTTCGAGCAAATCCGCACCACCGGACGCGTTCATCGCGGCGAGATTGGCATTGCGGCTCAAACGGTAACACCTCTGATGGCGCGCGGACTCGGCCTTTCGCAGGAATGGGGCGTCATCCTCGCCGACGTCGCACAAACGGGGCCCGCAGCTGCAGCTGGCTTGGAGCCGGGCGATATCGTGCTGAGCCTCGACGGCAAAGTGATGGAGAACGGCCGCCAGCTCGCCGTCAACATCTATCAACGGCGCGTCGGTGAACGGGTCGCCGTCGAGATACTCCGCGGCACCGAAAAACGCGTCTATTCCGTGGCGGTGGTCGAGCGACGCGAAAACCCGAACCGATTTGCAAGCATGGTCCACCCGGACAAAACCCTCATCCCCGAGCTCGGGATTCTTGGCATCGAGCTCGACCGGGAGCTCGTCAAGATGTTCACGGGGCTCAAGAGAAATACCGGTATCATCGTCGCGGCTCGCGCCCTCGACGCGACCTCGTGGCAAGGCCAAGGCCTCCTACCGGGCGACGTCATCTACGCCGTCAATCGCACGCCGGTAGCGACTCTCCCCGAGCTGAAAGATACGATCGCTCCCTACGGACCAGGCGACCCAATGGTACTCCTGGTCGAACGCCACGGCGAGCTGCGATTCGTGGTGTTGGAGATGTGACCAGCATCCACTAATATACGGACAAATACCTATCCAATTCCCACTGGTGGACTTGGGCGATGTAGTCGTGCCATTCGGCGCGTTTCGCTTCGATGAAGTGGGACAGGATGTGCGGCGTGAGCGCGGACTGCACCACCTTGTCCTTCTCGAGCGCATCGACGGCTTCACGGAGATCGCCCGGGAGCTCGGCGATCTTGAGACGGCTCTTCTCGCGTTGGCTCATCGTGTAGATGTTCTTCTCGACGGGAGGCCCCGGGTCGATGCGTTCTTTGATCCCAGTGAGACCTGCCTTCAACATCACCGCGAGGGCGAGGTAAGCGTTCGCCGACGGATCCGGCATCCGCACTTCGCACCTGGTGCCGTTGCCGCGCTTGTCGGGGACACGCACGAGCGGGCTTCGGTTCTTCATCGACCAGGCGACGTTGGTCGGGGCTTCATAGCCGGGGACGAGCCGCTTGTAGGAGTTGACGAGCGGGTTCGTGATGGCGCAGAAGCCCCGCGCATGACGCAGGATGCCACCGATATATTGAAGCGCAACCTCTGAAAGCTGATATTCGGCATCTGGATCGAAGAACGCGTTCTCGTCGCCCTCGAACAGTGACTGATGCGTGTGCATCCCCGAGCCGTTGATGCCGAAGACAGGTTTGGGCATGAAGGTCGCGTAGAGTCCGTGCTGCATCGCCACATGGCGGACGAGGAAGCGGAACGTCGCGACGTTGTCCGCCGTCGTGACTGCGTCCTCGTAGCGGAAGTTGATCTCGTGCTGCCCCGGCGCGACTTCGTGATGCGCCGCTTCGACCTCGAATCCCATCGCTTCGAGCGCGTTGACGATGTCGCGCCGTGCCACCTCACCTTCATCCACCGGCGTGAGGTCGAAATAGCCGCCTCGGTCCGTTGAGCCCGTCGTCGGGCGGCCGTGGGGACCACGTTGAAACAAGAAGAACTCGGCCTCCGGGCCGGCCATCAAGGTGTAGCCCATCTCTTTGGCCTCGGCTGTTATGCGCTTGAGCGCGAGGCGCGGGCATCCCGCGAACGCTTTTCCGTCAGGATGATAGATGTCGCAGATGACACGGGCGACCTTGTCGGGCTCGCTGCCGTGCCCATTGGACTGCGTGAACGGCATCACACGGAAAGTGTTCAAATCGGGCACGAGGACCATGTCGGATTCCTCGATGCGCACGAACCCGTCGATGGACGATCCGTCGAACATAATATGCCCGTCCAACGCCTTTTCGAACTGGTTGGTTGGCACCTCGACGTTCTTGTTCACGCCCACGATATCCGTGAACTGGAGTCGAAGAAATCGGATGTCCTGTTCCTTGGTGGTGCTCAGGACTTCGGATTTTGTCCACGTCTTTTTTGGTTCATAGCCAGGCTTTGCTTCAACGGTTGTAGCCATGTCCTCTCCTTTTTCGATAGAACCAAGGATAAAGAAGAGTCAAGGCTGTGTCAACACAATCGTGCAAAATTGGCCAATTGTTATCCGCAGTTCGTCAAAATGAACTTGTATTCATACAATTGACAGCTAGATTCGGACAGATATGCACAAGGACAGCAATAGAGAACAAAATACGAATGACAGACTCAATCCTCGGATCCTGGCGGATCGGAGGAGTTTACAGCGGGTAGCTGGAGGTGGTCTGGAAAGCCTGGGACGGCTTGGCGAGCAAGTTGCCTTGGATGTAGTTCACGCCCAACTTGCGGACGACCTCGAGCTCTAGAGGGTGCTCGATGCCCTCGGCGATGAGCTTGGCGTCGATTTTGTCCGCGAGCGTTTTGAACGTCTGGACGAGCTGCTGTTTCACGAAGCTCGTGTGGATGTCGCGCACGAGGCCCATATCGAGCTTCACGTAGTTGGGCCGCAAATGGACGATCTTGTCGAGCCCGGAATAGCCCGCTCCCATATCGTCGATGGCGACGAGACATCGGAGATCCATGAAGTCTTTCATCGCGTTCACGAAGAGCGGGAAATTATCGATCGCGTCGGACTCGGTGACCTCGAGCACGATTTGCTCGGGCGCGAGATTAATCCCGTCGAAAATATCGATGAGGTCCTTGCCCTGGAAGCGCGGGTCTCGGATCGAAAAAGGCAGGGTGTTGATGAACAGTTTGTACTCGCGCGAGAGCTTCGCGCGACCACCCGCGCCCTCTAGGGCCTTGCGCCGGCACAGGTGATCGAGCTCGAAAAGAAGGTCAGCCTTTCGGGCAACATCGAAAAGAGCTAACGGGCTGCGAAACTCCGTATTGGCCGGCCCGCGGCAGAGCGCCTCGACGCCATGAGGTACCTTGGCGTCCAAATCCCAGATCGGCTGAAAGACGGTCGTGATCTTGCGCTCGAGAATGATGCGCTGGAGCTCCTGCTTGTTGCGGAGATGCCGACGTTGGACGTTCAGTCGCGCTGCTTGATGAGCCTCCTCTATCGCTCGCTTCACCAGGCGCTCGCCGCGAATCAAAGGATTCTGCAGCACGAGCGACGTCCCGACAAAGACTTCGGGCCGCTTGCGAAGAATAGCGAACGCGGTCTGGCGGATCCGGCGCGAGAGCTCGATATCCACCCGCTCTCCAATCTTCTCGATGTCCTCCGCGAGAAGATGCTCGTTCTCTTTTCGCGGCGCCAAGAAGATCAGAAAGATATCGCCGGCTTTTTCGTTCAACGTGACGATGTCGTTCGAGCGCAGTTGGTCGCCCTTGAACTCGGCCACGACCTTGCGGACCATGTCCATCAAGTCTTCGTACTTGCTGCTCCCATAGGCGCGCTCGACTTCGTTGATTTCCGAGACGTCGACCAAGAGCAGCGCCAAGAAGCCGTCCCGCGAGAGTCTCCGTTTGAGCTCGTCGTGATGGTCCCTGAAGGTGTCCCGCTGCAACGCGATATCCGGCGCAACGGCCAAGGCCGGCGCCGGGCGTTTGGAAGCTACTTGCGTTTCTTTCAAGATCGATTCAACTCGTCGTGTTTTCGCGACAGAAAACCTTCGCTCCATGGTAACAGCCCTCTGTATGACCTGTCACCGCGCACAGGGGCTATGGCATTGACATAAAAAGGTTTAGCCTTCTAGAGCACTTTCGGGTCGCGGAAAAGAGCTAGGGAAGCTTCGGTGCTTTTTGCGCGAGTATGTCTTCCATTCCCACGCGAACGCGCTCCATCAAACGCACGCGATCGCTCGCGCCGAGCCCCTCGGTCTCAATCGGCTCCTGGAAGAAAATCTCGATCGTCCCGGACTGGATCCAGTTGCTCCCCGGAGGCATGAGCTCGAAAGCACCTACCACCGTAATCGGGAATATCGACACGCCTGACTCCGTCGCCATATGGAAGCCTCCCTTCTTGAAGGGTAGGAGCTTCCCAGTGCGACTGCGCGTCCCTTCCGGCGCGATGAGAAACGAAGCGCCTGCGGCCGCAAGACTCGCCGCGTGGCGCACGCTCGCGATAGCGCGCTCCCGATTGCTGCGGTCCACTGGCACGAAGCCTCCGAGACGCATTGCCGTCGCGAGCACAGGGAGCTTGAACAACTCCATCTTCCCGAGCGCCCGTACTTCGCCCGGAAGGTGCAGCCAGACCGCTGGCGCATCGAGATTGGAATTGTGGTTCATCATGTAGATGAAGTGCGGTGCATCCCCTAGCCGCTCGCGGCCATGCACCACGATGCGGACGCGGGCAAGAACAAACCCGATGCGCACGCCCAAGCGCCCGAGCCAGTAGAGTGGACGCGAATCGCCGGTAAGCAGCGTATACGGGATGCCGACGAGCCCGGCGAGAAACGTATAGAGGGGTAACACCACCAGAAGCAAGAGACTCGTCAGCATAAAAGGAAAGCCCCTCCAGCCCAAAGGCCGGAGGGGCTACGATGGTATCAGAACCAGCCGTGGCTTCTAGCAGTAGCGATTGATTGAAATGGAAATTGGCTGTTTTCCCTTGCCTTGTTTGACTCTCGTCGACGCGCGCGCGCGAGGCTTGCGAGCAACGCCTTCACTACGACCATTCGCGGCCATCGCGGCCATGGTGGTCTTTTTGAGGAGCGTTTTGAGGCTGGTACGGCCTTTCTTCTTGGTCTCCATGCCTCGCGAGAGAGCGATATCGATTTTCTGCTCTACGAGGTCCTGGGGCTCTGCAGCAACTTCCGCAACCTCACTCACGATGAGAAACCGCGCGCGGTCTAGCATGCGTTTCTCACGGAAAGAGAGGCTCTTCTTCTTGCTCAAGAAGGAAAGGTCTTTGAGTACGCCAGCAACGTCATAAATCGAGCCGCTGCGCATCTTGTCTGAATTGTCCTTGTAGCGTCCTTTCCAGTTCGCGTGGGTCTCGATCTTGCGATTGTCCAGAAGGTCGAAGATCCGCGCGACGTCTTTGTTTGAGATTACCCGCCGTACGCCGACGCCCTCGACGTTCGCGATGGGAACCTTCACGACGGTAGAGTTCGCTAGGATACGCAATTTATAAAACCGGTCCGGCTCGGTCGACTCAGTTTGATTCGACTGAATATCCTCGACAACTCCAATGCCATGATTGGGATAAACGACTTTATCCCCGATTTGAAAGGCCATTCACACCTCGCTTTCTAAAGTAAAAGGGCGATCAGAATTGTAACATAATTCGAGCGGCGAAGCTACTAAATAATGAGCTAACAGGAGTTTAGAGGGCGATCGTTTCGATGCCAAACGACGTCAACCAATTGTATGTTAGTCTCAAACGCGTTAGCTCCTAACAAGCTGTGATTTCAACTCGGCGCAGCCCTTATTAAAGGGTGGTAGAACGGTGTTGGGGACGAACCGCATCCCTGCGGCGATTGAACCACACCCGGAAGGTCGAGTCAAAGCGCTGCGCAATAAGGAGTTTTTGCCCAGGAAACGGAAGGGTCTTTGGCGAGGACCTCCAATCTGTTACACTGCGCTTTCGTTTTCGGCAACGAGCCTGCCCGCTCAGGCACGTGCCTACGCTTGCCGGAGTGGCGGAATTGGTAGACGCACGGGATTCAAAATCCCGCGGTCCTCGCGGCTGTGAGGGTTCGATTCCCTCCTCCGGCACCACGCTTGCTATGACTTGGGTTCGTCTGGAAAGCCCGGCGCTTCACGGAACTTCTACCGATCCACGCCCGTAATCTCCTTTTAGGGGGTATGTCCGCGGACATGTGTCTTGACTAGATGATCGGTAAAACGCTCTCACATTACACAATCCTCGAGGAAATCACTCGAGGCGAGCTACAGACCGTCTACTGCGCCCGTGACGAAAAGCTCCACCGCGAGGTCGCGCTCAAAGTCCTACCGCCGGAACTGGTCAAGGAGAGTGAGCGCCGCCAACGCTTCGTGCAGGAGGCTGCTGCAGCCGCGGCGCTCGAGCACCCTCACATCGCCGTCATCCACGAGATCGACGAAGCGGACGGCATGATTTTCATCGCCATGGAGCTTCTGCGCGGGAAGAGCCTCGCCGATCGCTTGAACGCGAGCCAAGAGCGGCTCCCGCTGCGCGAAGGATTGGAGCTCGCAAGCGGCGTGGCTCAGGGGCTCGCCTACGCACACGCACATGGGATCGTGCATCGTGACGTCAAGCCCGCAAACGTCGTGCTCACGAGCGATGGCCACCCCAAGCTCATTGATTTCGGTCTAGCGAAGCTCCTCGACGCGAAAAAAATTCTCGCAAGCTTCGGCAGCGATGTCCTCGCGGGTTACGTCGTGTCCATCCGGATCGTGATCTTCGTCATCCTCCCGTCTTGGGGTCTGAGCAACGCGGCGGCGACACTCGTGGGCCAGAACCTCGGCGCGCAAAAACCCGAGCGTGCCGAGCGTGCTGTCTGGCTCACGGGCTTGTGGAATACAGCCTTCATGGCGGTCGTGACGGTGGTCTTCGTTTGGCTCGCGCCCGAAATCATCCACATCTTTACGACCGATCCGAAGGTGGCGCCTGTCGGCATCGAGAGCCTTCGCATCATTAGCTATGGTTACGTTTTCTATGCTTGGGGCATGGTCATGATGCAGGCCTTCAACGGCGCTGGGGACACTGTGACACCAACGTGGATCAATTTTTTCTGCTTTTGGCTCTTCCAAATCCCTTTGGCCTGGCTGCTAGCGATGCCCCTCGGTCTCGGCCCTGCCGGCGTTTTTGTCGCCATCGCGCTTTCTTACTCTCTCTCGGCGGTCGTTGGCATCGTATTGTTCCGTCGAGGCAAGTGGAAAGAAAAAAAGGTGTAGACTCCGTCGGATGAAGCGCCCGACACTCCTCCTGACTTGTCTACTCTTTGCCTGGTCCGGCGAGGCCGAAGAGCGGCGGCTGGTCACTTATCCCAATGCGAGGCTGGGTGCTGAAGCGAACCTCACCGCTTCGATCAGCTTGGCGGATGTCGATGGTGACGGCGACCTCGACGCCGTTGTCGCCAATGGCCGGCACTGGGCGCAGCAGAATTACGTGTTCTTGAACGACGGCCACGGCTTCTTCCGTACGGCCAGTCGGCTCGGCGAAGAGCTTGCCATGAGCTACCGCGCGGCCCTCGCCGATTTCGATGGCGACGGCGATTTGGATGTCGCTGTCGGAAATGACCGCGCGACGAAGACGATCTTCGAAAATGACGGCGATGGGCATTTTTCCCTGAGCGGGAGCTTTGGGCGCGCCGATGTACCGACGCGGAACTTGGTGGTGGCCGACATCGAAGGCGACGGCACCCCGGACATTCTCGTCACGAACCGCGGCGCTCCGAACTTCATTTATTTCAACGACGGACGTGGGTCGTTTGCGCGGAGCGCCACTTTCGGCTCCGAGCGCGACGCGACTATCGCGGTGGCTGCTTTTGACCTGAACGGCGACGGAACGCTCGAGCTCGCGCTCGCCAATCGCGACGGCCAGGGAAATTTCGTGCTCCTCGGTGACGAGCGTGTCGTGTTCGGAACAGGCTCGGACGAAACGCGCGGGATTGCCGTAGGCGATATGGATGGGGACGGTCATCTGGACCTCGTAGCAGCGAATATCGGCGAGCCGAATGGGATTTATTATGGCGACGGTGCGGGCGGGTTCCCAAGACAACGCCTTTTTGGTCGGGAGGATGGCAAGAGCTACGCGGTCGCGCTCGCCGATCTCGATCTCGACGGATCGCTCGATATCGTTGTCGCGAATAACGGCCAGCCAAATGCCGCCTATTTCAACGAGAGCCTTGGTGAGCATCGCTTCGGCGAGGCGGCCGACGCGAGCTACGGCCTTGCGCTCGGCGATGTCAACGGCGACGGCTATCCCGACGTCGTTGTCGCGAATTCGGGTTCCGCGAACGTTGTTTACTTCACCGTGTCCGTCGAGCGCGCCGCGAGAAATTGGCCGGGCTTTAGAGGCCCGAACGCTTCGGGTCTCGCGGACGGGCTCGACCTCCCCGAGAAATGGGACGGTGAGAGCTCGGCCCATGTCGAGTGGAAAACACGCATTCCCGGCCTCGGACATTAGAGCCCGATCTTTTGGGACGATCGCATCTTCTTGACGACAGCGGTCAGCGACAACGCGGACTCGATCTTCGTTCATGGGCTCGACGGCCGTATCGATCGCCGGACGGACCTGTCGCGCCACAGCTTCCGAGTCTATTGTCTCGATCGGCGAAGCGGCGCCGTTTTGTGGGAGCGCGAAGCGTCGAGCGGCGTCCCGGCGATTCAGCGGCACCGAAAAAATAGCTATGCGTCCTCGACGCCCACAACCGACGGTGAACGCGTGATCGCCTACTTCGGCTCCGAGGGCCTCTATGCTTATGACTTCGAAGGCGCGTTGCTGTGGAAGCAAGATCTGGGCACGGTCGATGCCGGTGCGTCCTACGACGATACCTATGACTGGGGCCCCGCCAGCTCGCCCGTCATCTACCAAAACCTCGTAATCCTTCTCGTCGATCAACAGCAAGGAAGGTCGTTCATGGCGGCGTTCGATGTGGAGACAGGCGAGCCCGTTTGGCGCATCGGCCGCGACGTCATCTCGTCCTTTTCGACGCCGGCATTGTTCGAAGGACCGGACGGCGTAGAGCTTGTTACGAATGGCGCCGAGTGGATGCATGGCTACGATCCGCACACCGGCGTCGAGCTGTGGCGCCTTTTCGGAAGCTCGAAAAACACGACGCCGACCCCGGTGGTTTCGGGCGATCGCGTGTACATCACGAGCGGCTACCGCATCAAGCCGATCTTCGCTCTGCGCCAAGGTGGTGAGGTCGCATGGAGCACGGAAAGCGGCGGCTCTTACATGACGACGCCCATCGTCTATCGCGACTATCTCTACACGTGCCAGAACAACAGCGTCCTCTCGTGCTACCGAGCGTCGAGCGGTGAGCGGGTTTATCAGAAGCGCGTCGCGTCGGGAGCGTTCAGCGCGTCACCAATCGCCTCCGACGGCAAGCTCTATATCACGAGCGAGGACGGGGAGATCTACGTCGTGCGCGCGGGTCCGGAATACCAGCTTCTGCAGACGAACCGCATGGGCGAGGTCACGATGGCGACTCCGGCCGCTGCGGAAGGGCAACTGCTCATTCGCACCCAGCACCATCTCTTTTCGATCCGCGACGAACGTCCGTAGGATGTTCACTCCTTTGGAAGGCTTCGATGCGGGTCAGTCTAGCTTGCGCTCGACTTCGCGGATGCGCTCGCGATCCATCTCGCCATCTTTCCAGAGGTCGAAGAAGCGTTCGTAGGCGGCCAAAGCCTCTTCTTCGTACCCCCTTTCTTCGCGAAGCCTGCCGAGGAAATAGAAGCTCCGAACGTAGCGGACGGGCTCGAAGATACGTTCTTCCGTCGAGTTGACGATGCGCTCGTACCACATCGTTGCTTCTCCGAAATTGCCGGCCTCGCGATGAGCGTTGGCGATCGCGTACCAGATGACCGTATGGAGACCTTCGACGCCTCGGGGAGGCAGCATCGATTCAGCGTCGTTCAAATGCGAGATCGCGGACGCAAAGTCCCCTAATGCGAGCGCGAGCTCGCCTTCCAGAAATTGGTGCATGCGTTCGGGTCCGGGCCCAAATGAAGGTCTTATCCGCTGGCGGAAGGCTTCCGCGAGCTCACGTGCCCGCGTCGGCTCCCCCAGACGTGCCGAGGCGATGGCGGCGATCAGACGAGCTTGTTGGCCCGACTCGTAACGGTCCTCTAGCAGCCCGGTGAAAAAGTCCAGATTCTGCTCACGGAGAAAGTTTGGTGGGCAAGTTCAAGGAAGATGTGATTCGGCGGAACGGCCAAGTTGAGACGCCCGATGGATTGCAGCGGGGCAAAACGTGCGCCTATGGTCGAGACGAAGCGCAATAAAGCAGCGATCAGACTGGCGTTGAGCTCCGCGTATTCCTTCGGCGTGGCCTTGCCGATGAGATTGCGCATCAGAATCCCGAGATTGAATCCGGCCACGTGCGTGAGGAGGCGCTTGAGTATATTTTCGTGTCTTCGCAAATGCGTTCGTCGCATGCCTCCCGCTTCGAGGTAGTGCGCGAAAGGTCGTTCGAGTAACTCGCCGCGACGGCGTATTAATCGCTTACCTCGAGTCCCGCGAATGCGACGTCGGTTCGCGTAGGTGGCGGCTTGCTCGGCCTGTTTGTCCTTCCATTTGCGGCCACCTCGCTCTGGCTCCGAAATGTAGCTCCGGTATTCTTGTTCGACCAGCTCAACCAGGATGTCGTTGCCGTGAGAGCCCTTGTCCCCGACCACTTCGCGACCCGCGTCTTCATGTATTCGTTCACAACATTCCGCGTTGTTCGCGAGCTCTTGCAGATTTGACTGCGCTTTTTCCAGCGTATCCGGTAGGCTCTTTGTGTCACCCTTCGCGCCTCCGTGAAGCGTCACGGCAATTACCGCACCTTCCCCGCTCATGTCCACAGCATGCTCGGCTTTGTGCGCCATATCCGTGCCCCCGCTCTTCATTTTCATGATCTCCGCATCCGGCTCGTTCGGATTCACCCACTCCTTGTTCGACCCTTTCTTTGGCCGCTTCTTGTCCAACTTTGCAATGTCCGCTCGGCTCGGCTCTTCGATACCACTCTTGCGCGCAAGCTCCTTCAAATACGATTCGTAGCTTTCCCCCGTGTCTCGACGAACGATTGACCGAAGCGCCGCATTCGCTTCCAGCGTCGTCGCGTCCACACCCAGTGTCTTGCCATCTATCATCCCTCTCGACGCTAGAACTTCTAGCACCCATCCAAATACAGATTCGTGAACTTCCAGCGGAAGTCGATTCCGTATCCGAGACAGCGACGAATGGTCCGGCGTTCGCTCTTCCATTCCAAGGCCAAGAAACTGGCGCAAAGACAGTGAGTCCGAACACCGCCAGCAGATCCCGCGCTCTGAATCGATGCGCTCAAAGTAGCCGATCAACAGCATTCGAAAATACACACCCGGCGGTATGCTCGGCCGACCTTGCTTCTTCGCGTAATACGGCGAGCATTTCGACTCCACAAACGAGTCAAACTCTTCCTCTCGAAGTACCCGCTCGAGTTCCTCATAAAAAGGATGACCAGGACTCGACGCAACCGCATCGTGTGGAATCCATAAAGTCTCTTGGCAACTTTTCTTTTTCTTCTTCATCGACATGCGATGCAATTTTACATCGTCATCGAATGAGTCTTCAGAGAAATATCGCGACCGGATACGACTTTTTCAACGGGCTGCTAGCCCTTCGATGGTGAGCGCAGCCTCTCGGGCGCCTTCGTTGTCACCGACATCGAGCAGAACACGCGCTTTGTACAAGATAGGCTGGTTTTTGAACCGCCCTTCTCCGGCCGCGAGGAACGCGTCGATACCGTTGATCACGGGCGTATAGCTCCCTTTGTAGAGCTCGGTAATCGCAACGAGACGGCCACCATAGAACTTCTCAATCATCCCTTCCGCCTCCAGCATGCTGGCTGCGGCCTCTGCGGCGTCGTCCCATTCTTCTTCGAGGATGTGTGCCTCCCAGAGGACCGGAGCGGTGCGGAATGGGCTCGCACCCAACTCTTCAGCACGCTCGAGCTCATCGAGACCACGTTCGATTTCGCCGCTTTCGATCGATAGCTGAGCTATCGAGACCAGTGTCATCCAGTCATCCGGGTTTCGTTCGTTGAACTCCTCGAGCACCGCTCGGGCGCGGGCAACGTCGCCGCGCGCCTGGTAGGCCCTCGCGAGGTTCTCGTAGGTGGCAGGAAAGACCATGCCGCGGCTTTCGAGCTCTTCGAATTGCTCGATGGCGGCGGCGTAATCTTCGAGGCCGACGAGCAAGTTTCCGAGGTTGTGCCGTGCCGATACGTGGTCGGGATAGAGCTCGATCGCCATGCGATAGGCTTCGAGCGCGCGATCAACCGTTTCGGGATTTCGGGAGTAGTGCCAGCCTTCGATGTAGTGTCGCTCTCTCGCAGAGAGTCGCTCGATATGCTCGAGCGCCGCTATCGCAAATTCGTCGGCCTCTTTTTGCCGGCCTAGGTTGTTGTGCACGACGCCGAGCTTCGCGAGCGCCATCGCGAATCCCGGGTCGAGCTCCACCGCGCGTTGAAAGTGCGGCAGAGCCTCCTCTTCGCGGTAGCGCTCGTGTAGACGGATGCCTTCGGCGTAATACCGATAGGCTTCGACGGAAGCGGTCGTCACGTCTCGCAGATCGCGGTCGAGCTCGCCTTCGAGCGCCACGATGGAGAAATTGGCTTTGATCCGGCCGCTGATCTCGTCGACGAGGCGAAAGATGCTCTCCTCGCCTTTCCCTTCGGCCTTCTCAGAGAACAGGACCTTGCCGCTATGCGCGTCTTCGAGGCGGCCGAGATGCGGATCGAATCGCCTGCTTTTGCAAAGCTTCCGCGGAGAACGGTGCTTTACGGAGGCGCGCTCTGCGAGCTCTTCGATGGCTTCCGAAGACATGGGGCCGCCGTGAAGGCGGCCCATTTTGTCGAGGATCTGATAGAGGCGGTCGGTGCCAAGAACCTCGAGCTCGGTCGATTGCGAGAGATCCGTCACCAGCATGTCGGTGAGTCCCATCCGCAGCCACTCGAGCTCCGGATCGCCGGACAGATTCTCGAAATGTAACACTGCGAGCGATGGTGTCGCGCTCGGTGTCATGGGTTCGGATGGCGATTCGGGTGGCGTCAGGAGAAACGCCATGATGGGCGCGAGCGCCGCAACGCCTATTCCGGCGGCAACGGCGAGGCGTTTCAAACGCGTCGCGCTCCCGCCGGAAGCGAGCCGCAGTCGAGCGAGCTTCAAATCTTCGAGTACCCGACCCATGCTCTGGTAGCGTTTGTCCGGCTCTTTTTCGAGATATCGGTCGATGATGGGCTGTAGAATCTGCCGCTCCTCCCCGTTCAAACCGGGGATCTTCGGGGTCGGGTCACGCAGGATGGCGTAGAGGGTGTCGATGCGGCTTTTGCCTTCGAACGGTTGCCGTCCGCCCAGCACGTGAAAGAGCAAGAGGCCAAAGCTGAAGATATCGCTTCGCGCGTCGACTTTCCCCCCGCGCGCTTGCTCGGGTGAACATATATGAGACTGTCCCCTCGATGACGCTCTCGCCTGTGGCGCCTTTGAGGGCCGTTTCGTCGGGGCGTGTCTCGCTGAGAAAAGGAATTCGCGGAGGGAGAGCGCAAGAGCCTGCACTACTCCATCGTCACCGACGGCTATTTGGAGACGATGGGGGTCGACCTGCTCGAGGGAAGAACCTTCACGCGTCTGGACAACGACACCGGAGCTCCAGTCATCATTATCAACCGCCGCTTCGCGGAGCGATTCTGGCCCGACGAGTCGGCGCTCGGCAAGATCGTCCAGACAGCGGGAGAAGATCGAGAAGTCATCGGTGTCGTCGAGACCGGGAAGTACCGCAGCTTGGGCGAAGAGCCAACCGAATTCATGTATCTGCCCGAGCGCGAGCTCTTTCGGTCCGGGCTCACTTTGGTGGTGCGCACGCCTACCAATCCCCAAGCGGTGCTCCAAGGCGTTCGCGAGACCGTTCGCGGGCTAGACGAGAACATGCCTCTCTTCGATGTGCGGACGATGGAAGATCACATGGGCATCGCACTCCTTCCGGCGCGCTTGGGAGGCTCGGTTCTAGGTATCTTTGGCGTCTTGGGGTTGCTTCTCGCCGCGGTGGGGATTTACGGCGTGATAGCCTATTCGGTGGCGCAGCGACAAAGGGAGCTGGGTATTCGCGTGGCGCTCGGAGCGGACCGGAGCACAGTGGTCCAGCTCGTGCTGCGAGAAGGGCTCACGCTCGCTGTGATCGGCATCGTTTTGGGACTCGCCGGCGCGGCCGGTGCGGCTCAGCTAGTCAAAGGCATGCTCTACAACGTGCGCGCCATCGATCCCGTCGCCTTCGGAACCGTTCCGCTGATGCTTATCCTCGTTGCTGCGATGGCGGTGTACCTCCCCGCTCGGCGCGCAGCGAGGGTCGAACCGATGCGCGTCTTGAAGGTGGACTGACTCCGCCGCTTTCGAGCTCATCCGCCCGGACATGCTCTCCGTCTCCGGGAAGGACGTCGCCCGGCATCGCCACGCGTCGTCCGACTCGCCCGCCCAGATCACGAACGGCGTAGGCGAGCGGGCCAGGAGCATAGCTATTCGGCTTTCGGCTACGGAATCCTGACCCAAGTTCTTTCGTTGCACACGGGGCATTCCTTCGGTGAGCTGTTGCGTATCCACATCACGGATCCGCTCGGTATGGAGGACACCGTGATCGAGCCCAGCTTCGAGCAACGGCGATGGTTGGCGACCGGCTACGATCCGCAAGGCAATGTGGCGCCGTACATGGATCAGGGAGCCTTCCAGGGCGCGGGGTCGTTGTTCTCGACGCTCGCCGACATGCTCGTCTACGTGAAGGCCAACATGGGAAAGATCGACACACCGCTCTATGAAGCCATGAAGCTGACCCACCCGGTGCGGGATCAGGACGAGCTCATCGGGCTAGCCTGGCACCGTACCGAAGACTTCGAGGATCGTTCCCATTTCGGCACCGCCAATGGTTACCGCGCCTTCGTGGGTTTCCTCATGGACGGAAGTCGCGGTGTCGTCGTCCTCGCGAACACAAAATACGGCGTCGTCGAGCTAGGCAACCGCTTGCTGCTCGGTACGGAGCGCCCCCTCAGGACATCCTCCTAATTCGTTCGGATCACAAACACCCGGGTTTCCACATTCGAGGCTCGCCACCTTCGACTTTCGGCCTCCACATCGTTTCCATCACCAAGTTCATATCGATAGGTTCGTAGCCCCGCTTCGGTTTGCCTTCCCAACCTTCGAGCTCGAACTCGGCGAGCGGCCTGTCCGTTTTGTCGGGCAGATTCGATGGCGGCGGGACTCCGAGGATTTCCCAGCCGTTGGGATGAAATACCCGCGCTTTGCCGTTCGGCGGAAGCTCGATGCGGTAGCCATCGTCATGAACTCGATGGTGATGCCAATTGCATAGATTGGCGAGATTTGGGAGCTTCGTTTCTCCATCCTCCATCCAGGGTTTGACGTGATGTGCTTGCATAAAAGTGCAATCGCACCCCGGCCAGATACAAGTGGGGTCTCGAAAGTCGAGTGCGCGCCGTAGCGCGGGCGATATCTTTCGCGTTTTCCTCCCGACATCGAGAACGTTCCCTTCCGCGTCGTGGGTCATCACCACGATCGAGCTGTCGCACAAAAACCGCCGAGACGTTTCCGCTGAAACGCCGATCCCCCCTTGGAGCACCGACTGTCCCTCGTTCTCGGGGTCCGCGAGCACCGGCTCGTCGACGTGGATGACGACTTGATAGCGGTCGGCGCTCGTGCCCGGATCGAGCTCCGCGTTCAGCGCCGCTTCAGCGATGAGTTGCATCGCTTCGCCGCGGCGACGCTCCGGCGGTAACTCGTTGTCGTCTTGGTACAGCTTGTCGGATGCCGCTTGGAGGGCTTTCACGAATACCGCGCCGATCTCCGCGGGCAGCCGTCCTCGGATGACGAGCATCCCGTCCTCATCTGTATAGGTGGTCAGGCTCGCGTGTTTTTGCTGGTAATCAATCTGCTCTTCTTCCGCGACGCGATCGACTTTGCGCCATGCGCGGACGAGCCGCTCCACCTGTCCCGCGGTGCCGGCGAGTGCGATCCTCAAAAGCTGCTCTTCGTTATTCGGCGTGGCGACGCGAGTGACAGCGCGCACTTTCGAGTACGAGATCTGACCCTTTTCCATCGCCTCGCTATCCAGCACGAGTTCCGCCACGTTTACATTATACTACATTAGTATTCGTTTGGAGAAACAGCGGCTCCGCTCTCGCAGGGTTCGTCGAGTCAAGGATGCGAAACGCCGATCGCGCCCGCGGGCATGTCGTCTATTCGCATCATGAATGATTGTCATTCATGGGATGAATAAGCCCCAGCGATTTTCTATCCGCGCACGGCCGGCGGCGCCGAGGTCGACTTCGTTATCGAGAGCGCAGGGCGTCTGCTACCCACGGCGAAACGCGTACGGGTGGCCCAGCTCCGTCATCTCGAGCTTTTTCTCGGCGACTATCAGAAACGAGCACCTTTCGGGATCGTGCTCCACGATACGAAGCGCCCCTATCTTCTAACGTCGACGCCACAGAAGCGGGCGACGCGCCCACGCATTCGATCGCGCGAACGACGCGCTGGCGCAGCCAGATCGTAAGAGGCTCGATATCCAGCCCCCCTTTCGCCACCGCAAGAGTCAAATCCTCGAGCTCGTCATCGGAAGCATTGAGCTCGAAGCCGTTCAAGAGAGCCCTAAACTCAGCCGCGCCACCCCCGACGCGCTTGGTGCCATCTACAAAAGGATGGTTTCAAAACAAGCGAATGCATGAGCGCAGCAGCTTTCGCGGCGACATCCGGACAAAGATCCTCACCCCCGAACGGAACATGTCAACAACTTTGGGACACTCGCGAGCTGCATTTAGTGAGCCTCGATTATGGTGGGGAGACTCGTGAGGTCGGTGCGATCGACATCAACATCGATCAAGATCTTGTTGCGTGAAGCAGAAAAAGGGGGTACCCCAGGTATGGACGCCGCCGCGAGAGGGGCTTGTGCGGCATCGTGGAGCGTCGTTTTTTCCAGCGGCGGGTTGATCCAGGCCTGCGGAGGCAAAACGGGCGGTTGCGGCGTTCCGCGAACGAAGCGTTCGGGATGAGCCTGTTGAGCTTCGAGAAGGATCTGGCGCCGAGCGGTGGTGAGCTGTTCGGCTCGACCATAGTGAACGTCGGCCGGTGTCATAAGGCCGATTCCCGAGTGCCGGTGGTGGAAATTGTAGTAGGCGAAGAAACCGCAGCAGAATAGCCGGCCGTCTTCGGCGGAACCAAAGCGGCTCGGAAACTGAGGACAGTACTTCATCGTCTTGAACTGAGACTCGGAGTAGGGATTGTCGTTCGAGACGTAAGGCCTGGAGTGGGTCTTGGTAACTCCGAGGTCAGCCAGGAGCAGACCCACGGGCTTGCTCCTCATCGAGCTGCCACGGTCCGCGTGAAGGGTGAGCTGGTCGGGTTCAATGTCCTGCTTGCGACAGCTCTCGGCGATGAGGCGTTGGGCGAGCGCGGCACTTTCTCGGTGAGCCAGCATCCAGCCAACCACGTAGCGGGAGAAGATGTCGAGGATGACGTAGAGGTAGTAGTAGGTCCACTTGACGGGGCCACGAAGCTTCGTGATATCCCACGACCAAACCTGGTTCGGCGCTTCGGCCAACAGCTCCGGCTTGGTGTAGTTCGGATGGCGCCGTTGGTTCCGGCGCTCTCGGACCTCGCCGTGCTCCTCCAAAATCCGATACATCGTGCGAATCGAGCAGAGGTAGGTTCCCTCGTCCAGAAGCGTAGCCCACACCTGAGCGGGCGCCTTGTCGACGAACCGCTCACAGTGCAAGGCCCCGAGGACTTCCTCGCGCTCAGTTTCGTCGAGAGCTCGGTGCGGCCGAGGACGACGCTTCGGTTTGGGCGTCACCGGCTGGCGCCTGCGATACAACGTGGAACGAGCCACACCCAGAGCCTCGCAGGCTTCCGCCGTTTGCCCAATCCGCCCCGCCAGCTCCTCGGCCGCCACGATCAGTCGTTCTCGTCGCTCTCGAGTGGATTCAGGGGGATCCCCAGTAGTTCGGAGGTTTTTTTTGGGATCTCCAACATCGTCTCCACCCGAGCCAGGCGACGTTGGAGCCGGGCGTTCTCGCGCTCGAGCTCCTTGACCCGTGGATCCTCTGCCTTCGCCTTCCGGCCTCGCTTTCTCGACGTCATTCCCACCTTGGCGATCTCGTCACGTTGGCGACGCCAACTCGATAATTGCGACGAGTACAAGCCCTCTCGACGCAGAAGAGCAGTAACGTCACCGTCACCCTTGCAGGCATCGGCCTCACGCACTATCCGCAGCTTGTACTCCGCGGTAAAGCGTCGACGCTTCGCTTGCTCGCTCACTTCCGGATCCTCGACCCCCGCCGCAGCGCGGCCGGCGGGATCTCCAGTCGCCCTACGGGCTCCTTCCGATCCCGCCGAGGTCTCTCTCTCTACCAACATACTCATGCGTTGATCCTCCTCCACCCTCTACACTAATTTCAAGGGGCGAAGTGTCTCACCGATGTTGGCACAGAGGGGAACGTCATGGTGGGGCGTGCTACCGCAGATTCCACCGCGCCTTTGTCCCGTGTGCCACCCGCCCCCCGAATGTGTCGATCAGAGCTTCGTGGAGATGGAGGAATTGAGCAAGTGAGACGTACTCGATCACTTCGCCAAGCGGCGATAGAGCTCACCGCGTTTCTCTAACAGCGCTTGAGTGAGCTCGCGGAACCGCTTTGTGAACCGTCTAGTCGTTCGTAGGTACGAGGCGCTCGAGCTCTTCGAACCAGTTTTGAACGAGCACGAGATGCTGGAAGAGGGGTCTTGCCGGCGTGACGTCTTTGACCATCAGGAATCTGCCGTCCTGAGCGACATCGTAATTTCTAAAACGCTGCGTATCATAGCTCGCCTCGAACAAGAGCTCCGGCGGCTCGTGGGCAAAGGTCGAGCTGGCCTGGATCGCGACACGCAACATTTGGTCGCCGTTTCGGAAGAAGAGCTCGCGACCGTCGACCGACCAGGCGGGCTCGGTACCCCCCGCGGTAGAGACCTGCCACCTTCCCGACTCAATGTCGGGAAACGGTCTTACGTGAATTTCCCAGCGGCCGGATTCGTCCGAGGCATAGGCCAGCCATCGATCGTCGGGCGAGAGGAACCCGCCGTTCTCCCTTGCGGGAGACGCGACGAGCGGGACCGGCTTCCCGTCACCGTCGAGAGATAGAGAGTAAATATCGTTATCTTGATTGAAGACCAGGTACCGGCCATCCGACGTGAACGCCTGGGGAACCAGCGAGGCAGTAGAAAACTCTACGAGGCTTTCGGAATCGCCGGCGCCTGTCGCCGACTTCCAGTCGATGCTTCGCCCATAGGCGAAGTAAGCGATCCGCGTACCGTCCGGTGTCCATGCTGGATGAGCCTGAGCGATGGCATCGAAGGTGAGGCGCCTCGAGCTTTCGTCTGCTATCGAAAGAGTCCAGATGTCGGCGGTGGGAGGATGGAACGTCCGGCAACAACTGTCGAACGCGATACGAGATTGATCCGAAGAAATTCGCGGAACCCGGAACGAGCCAGGCTCGGGCGTCAGGATCACCTCGTTCCCGGCTCGATCGACCCACACGAGTTGCCGTTGCTGCATAGACGCCACCCCGGCAGCGGGCACGTAGACGAGCGTTCCCGTCATACTGACGGCGAAATTCGGCGTCGTCCCGAGCTGAATTTCGCCCTGTAGAACCTGCACGGCCACACCCGTGACCTCGAGCCTATCTGCGTCGAAGGGAATGGCCCAAAGCGATTGTTCTCGCCGAAAGACGATGTGCCCGCTGGGCACGTAGCGAGGTGCCGTGCCTTTCGTCAAGACCTCCGGAACGCCCGTGGCCGGACGGATGACAACGATGTCCCTTCCAATGTGTTCGCTGGTAAGAACCGCACCCGGAACGAAAGACGGCTGACCGTAATAGCGACCTTCGGTGGTGACTCTTTTCGGTTCGCCCCCTACCGTATCGATCGTCCATAAGTCGGCGCCGTCGGTGAAGACGACGGTGTCGTCAACACTCCAAGCTGCTGCCAACACCCGGCCGCGATGGAACGCGACCCGCGCGTCGCCGTCGGGCCGCATCTTCTGCAGCTCTCCATGGGCGTAGAAGCCGAGCCATTCGCCATCCGGTGCGAGAAAGACGAAACCCGCGCCCTCGGTACCCCGTATCGCTTCGGCGTCGAGACGGTCGATCGGGCGACGATAGATGAGCCGCTCCCCGTCCCCTTCTCCAACGAAGTAGATGGTCGAGCCATCGTATGAGATGGCCAGCGAGGTGTCTCGTCCCTGGACGCCGACGCCTTCGTCGAGAACGCTTGCGATCCGCTGGTTGTCTGGGAGCACGATCGCCGTGCGAGACACCAGGGCTCCCCCGGCCCCCTGCCTCGCGAAGCGATGACCAGCGAGTGCGCTCAACGCCGCCACCACGGCCACCACGAGAATCGCTGTAGCAAAGATCGGAGCCGAGAGCCGCGGGCCGGTCTGCGGTGGGCTTTCAATCGCCTCGGCTGGCGCGCTCAGAACCTCCGCGATCTCGAGCCGAGCCATCCCGACATCGGGAACGCGTTGTCTCGGATCCTTCATGAGACATCTGCGGATGAGCTTCGAGACAGCCGGCGGAAGTTGCCGGGGAAGAAGGGCCAGGTCAGGCTCCTGATTCACCACAGCCGCGAGCACGTCGGTGACGTTATCGCCGTCGAACGCGCGTCGGCCGGTCAGGGCCTCGTAAAGACAGCATCCATACGCCCAGACATCCATCCGTTTGTCGACCGGCTTGCCGCGGGGTTGCTCTGGGCTCATGTAGGCTGCCGTACCCAGGATCACGCCTAACCCAGTGCCTTTGGTCAAGGTCGGCGATTGCGAGCTTCCCTCCGCAGACCGATCCGCTTCCGCTTCGACGAGTTTCGCTAGCCCAAAGTCCAGAATTTTTGGCTTGCCGTCTTCGGCAACTTTGATATTCGCGGGCTTCAGATCGCGGTGGAGAATCCCTTTTGCGTGCGCGGCTTCGAGTCCATCAGCAATCTGCAGAAAAAGCTCGAGCCCCTCATCGATGGATAGGGGGCCGTTCGCAATGCGCTTGGCGAGCGTCTCACCACCCACCAGCTCCATGATGAGGAACTGGTGGCCGTCATGTTCCTCGAGGCCGTGGATGGTGGCGATGTTCTCGTGATTGAGCTGGGCAAGGAGCCGCGCTTCTCGCTGGAAACGTTCCAAGCGCCCCTTGTCTCTTGCGAATGCCTCGGGGAGGATCTTGATCGCAACATCGCGATCGAGCTTTGTATCGCGTGCTCGATAAACCTCGCTTCGAGTAGGTAGGAGTCTCCCGGAGCTACAGGACGATGTTTGTTTTCTCTGTTTGCCGCCTGCTTTCGCGGCGGTGCCACTTTATCTCGTCCATACTCCAGTTGAACTCCTACCCCTCATAGAACCGGACAAGCGGATTTCCCATACATACGGCTCATCGGTCGGTCATTCAGCGAGCCTCCGCTCTACGACAAGGGTTCAGGTCTACGCGGATTCGCGACGTGGGCCATCCAACGTGAGTAAGAGCTTGGACGAAAGAGGACCACGTGTATGCCCGCCGCTGGCTCTTGCGGTTGAGCCAATGGAACAGGATGCGTTCGCTGCGGCGGACATAGTACCGGCATCGGTCCGAGTTATCCGTGATGGCGTAATAGCTCAGGTGGCCGACCACGCGGGAGCGGGCCAGCCGCAACATGTCACCTTTCCTCAGTACACTCCGGGCTTTGCGTGCCCAATCCGTGAACCGGCGCAAGCTTTGTCCCAGCTTCTTACGGCTGGTGCGGCGTTTGACCTTGTAATATCCCTCTCGCGTCTTCCCGCAGTAGTGCGTGAATCCTAGAAAGGTAAATTCCTTCGGCTTCTCGCCCCGCTTATACGCATTCTCACGGGCATAGCGCCCGAACTCGAGGCAGTGCGTTTTCTCCATCGCCAGCTTCAGGCCGAATCCTTCGAGGCGGTCTTCCAACTGGTGGCGAAAACTCTCTGCTTCGCCTTTGTACTGGAAGCAGGCAAGGAAGTCATCAGCAAATCGGAAGTAGTACGCTTCGCCTTGACATTGCCTGCGCACCCGTCGACTGAACCACACGTCCAGCACGTAGTGCAGGTAAATGTTCGACAGCAGTGGCGAAAGAATGGAGCCTTGGGGTGTCCCCTGATCAGTCGCATGGACCAGTCCATCCTCCAGGATGCCACTCTTCAGCATCCGCACGATCAGTCGGAGCACACGCTCGTCTCCTATTCGATGCTTCAGAAACTTCATCAGCCAGGCGTGATTGACCGTGTCAAAGAACGCTTTGATGTCGGCCTCCACCACTCGGTAGACTCGTTTCTGTTGCAGCGTCCGGCCGAGGGCATCCAAACATTGATGTGGGCTGCGCCCCGGACGGTAGCCATAGCTACTGTCTTCGAATACGGCTTCGTAGATGGGTTCCAGCGTCCGTTTCGTCGCTTCCTCAACAATCTTGTCTTCAAAATTGCTGATTCCTAGCGGTCCTCCCTTTTCGCTGCCTGGCTTCGGTACGTACGTACGACGTTTCGGCGATGGACGGTAGCCCATGCGCTTCAGACGCGACGATAGGTCCCGAAGGTTCTCTTCGAGTTGTTTGCCGTATTCCTCCTTCGTTACTCCATCGATCCCGCTCGCCTTGTGGGCAAGCAGTTTGTCGTAGCTGGCTCGCAGGTTGTCAATATCTGTGATGTGGTGATACAAGCTGGTGAACACCAGCTTGGGGTCTTTGCGAGCCTTTTCGCCTATCCGTGTCAGGTTTGTGCCCACCGGTTTGTCACTCCTTGCATAGCGTCGATGTTTCTCCTTTCACGGTCAACCTTCCGTGGGGACCTTCGCTCGGCGGTCATTAGTCGCTTCATCGCTAGGCCATTGCGGCACTCCGGTCCCCATCACTTGCGACGCGGCCATCCCGTCACCCTCTTTTTACATTGGGCCCGGTACTCGGGCATGGTGCGTGCGATGGCCCAAGAGCCTAGCAGCCCGTTGAAAAAGTCGTATCCGGCCGCGATATTTCTCTGAAGACTCATTCGATGACGATGTAAAATTGCATCGCATGTCGATGAAGAAGAAAAAGAAAAGTTGCCAAGAGACTTTATGGATTCCACACGATGCGGTTGCGTCGAGTCCTGGTCATCCTTTTTATGAGGAACTCGAGCGGGTACTTCGAGAGGAAGAGTTTGACTCGTTTGTGGAGTCGAAATGCTCGCCGTATTACGCGAAGAAGCAAGGTCGGCCGAGCATACCGCCGGGTGTGTATTTTCGAATGCTGTTGATCGGCTACTTTGAGCGCATCGATTCAGAGCGCGGGATCTGCTGGCGGTGTTCGGACTCACTGTCTTTGCGCCAGTTTCTTGGCCTTGGAATGGAAGAGCGAACGCCGGACCATTCGTCGCTGTCTCGGATACGGAATCGACTTCCGCTGGAAGTTCACGAATCTGTATTTGGATGGGTGCTAGAAGTTCTAGCGTCGAGAGGGATGATAGATGGCAAGACACTGGGTGTGGACGCGACGACGCTGGAAGCGAATGCGGCGCTTCGGTCAATCGTTCGTCGAGACACGGGGGAAAGCTACGAATCGTATTTGAAGGAGCTTGCGCGCAAGAGTGGTATCGAAGAGCCGAGCCGAGCGGACATTGCAAAGTTGGACAAGAAGCGGCCAAAGAAAGGGTCGAACAAGGAGTGGGTGAATCCGAACGAGCCGGATGCGGAGATCATGAAAATGAAGAGCGGGGGCACGGATATGGCGCACAAAGCCGAGCATGCTGTGGACATGAGCGGGGAAGGTGCGGTAATTGCCGTGACGCTTCACGGAGGCGCGAAGGGTGACACAAAGAGCCTACCGGATACGCTGGAAAAAGCGCAGTCAAATCTGCAAGAGCTCGCGAACAACGCGGAATGTTGTGAACGAATACATGAAGACGCGGGTCGCGAAGTGGTCGGGGACAAGGGCTATCACGGCAACGACATCCTGGTTGAGCTGGTCGAACAAGAATACCGGAGCTACATTTCGGAGCCAGAGCGAGGTGGCCGCAAATGGAAGGACAAACAGGCCGAGCAAGCCGCCACCTACGCGAACCGACGTCGCATTCGCGGGACTCGAGGTAAGCGATTAATACGCCGTCGCGGCGAGTTACTCGAACGACCTTTCGCGCACTACCTCGAAGCGGGAGGCATGCGACGAACGCATTTGCGAAGACACGAAAATATACTCAAGCGCCTCCTCACGCACGTGGCCGGATTCAATCTCGGGATTCTGATGCGCAATCTCATCGGCAAGGCCACGCCGAAGGAATACGCGGAGCTCAACGCCAGTCTGATCGCTGCTTTATTGCGCTTCGTCTCGACCATAGGCGCACGTTTTGCCCCGCTGCAATCCATCGGGCGTCTCAACTTGGCCGTTCCGCCGAATCACATCTTCCTTGAACTTGCCCACCAAACTTTCTCCGTGAGCAGAATCTGGACTTTTTCACCGGGCTGCTAGGTAACGTCGCTCGCCTGGTTACTTGCCTGTCTTTGGGCAGCTCGATGCTGTCTGGGACCCCGGGGTGTCGGCTTCGCACTCGTCTTTAACGCGCTCACCGCTTGGCCTGCGCCCGCATGGAAAGGATCGGCACGTTCCCAATATTCAAGGTTCTCGGGGCTTTGTGTCAGATTCAGGGCAACACCCTTCACCTCGCTGCTCTCGTTTGTCCTCCCTCTTGCTTTCGCTTTCAGTCGTTACACTACTGAGCGGCTGACTAGGCCTTACTCAGGGGGGCCTACCCGCTACTGTGGGCTCCCCCTAGACAGGCAACCATTGCCAGGTTGCCCCATACCGCCTTTGCCGATGGGCTCGACGATTTCGTAGTGGTTGAGCTTCTGACCCGCTCGAAGAGACACAGGCGATGATACTACGACGGTGCTTTGGTCCGCGTAACCCGAAGGACGCTCACCCGTCTTCGGCGAGAAGCCGTTCCACGACACGCTCGAGATCGCGAAAGCTCTTCTCGCGGAATCCTTCCACGCGGTAGCGAACGCGGCCGTTGCGATCGATGACGACGCTCGTCGGAAAGACGAGGACTTCGTAGTCGTCCGCGAGACCGTCATCGAGAAGAACGGGGTAGCTCATGCCGATCTCTTCGATGTAGGCCGGCAGATCCTCCGGCTCATCGCCATAGTCGGCGCCGAGCACGACGAGGCCCCGCTCGCGCAAGCGCTCGTCGAGCGTAACGAGGTGCGGTATCTCCTCCCGGCAGCTCTTGCACCAGATGCCCCAGAAATTGAGCAGGACGACTTTGCCTTCGAGCTCGCCGAGCGTATAGGCCTTGCCGTCGACATCCTCCGCTTCGAAATCGAAAGCGGGCTCGTCCAGAAGGGGTGCCTCGTTGACGAGCTTCGCGACGTGTACCTGCGAAGGTCCCCGGCGCTCATAGGATTCCGTCCACGTGACGTAAATCTCGTCATGGAAGCGCGTCATGCGGGGAAAGCCGCTCGCACGGCCCGAAGCGGTGCGCGCGACGACGACCGCGGGCGCAGGGTCGCCCGACGGAGCGACGCGTTTCACGCGGATCTCCCCCTGGCGGTCTTCGCCACGTTCGAGCCACGTGACCGCGACGTCCTCGCCGATCCATTCGACGTCCACCCGGCCGACCGGACGGCCATCGTCGATTCGGATGGGCTCGCCGAAGCTCGCGCCGCCATCCTCCGAGAAGAGCAGTTGAACTTTGGGCTCGCTCGAGGAGGCGCTGAACCACGCCACAGCGAGGCGGTTCCCGGACGCGGTGACCTGCGGACCGTTGACGGGACAGCCGGGAATCTCCCAGCCGTCGTCGTGAAGCGACTTGTGCTCGGTCCATTCGCCACTAACGGCGTCCTGGCGCACATAATTAATGTCCCGAATCTCGGTGTCGTCGTCCGAGCGATTGCGATAGGCGACGAAGAGGCCCGACTCGGTGCGGGCCATCCCGGTCTGGCAGCACTCGCATATGCGCCCATCGAGCAGTACGTCCTCGGTGAAAGCCTTGCCGTCGAAGCGCGTGGTGCGGAGGGTCATCTCATTGTCGCTCGCGCCCTTCTTGAACCCGCGGCCGTCGAGCCATACCGCGGAGAATCCGGAAGCGTCATCCGCGACGAGCGAGACGAAGCCGTGCTCGTTCAAAGTGCCGTCCCGATGCGGCCTTTCGGGTTTCCCCCAGCTCTTTCCACCGTCCCCGGAAAGCGCTATGAAGACGTCGTACTCGTACGTGCCCCCGGCCGCTTTCTCGAGCCAATGGGCCGCCAAGCGGCCGTCGCCGAAGCTCAAGATCGAGCTGAAATCCGCCCAGTTCGCGAAGAAGTGGTCCGAGGTGTGGATCGTGCTCGGCGGGCCGAATCCCTCGCCGTCCCACGTCGAAAAGCGCAGAGCGTGGCCGTCCTCCACGCGCTCGAGCCAGCTCAACCAAAGGCCGTCCTCGGTCGCCGTCAAGAACGGGGTCATGCTTTGCTCAGGGGCCGGCGATTTCAGGGATACGACCCGGAGCGCATCCGAAGCCAGGCCGGCGTTGGCGCCGAGAATCGTGACCAGCCAAACCGCGAGCCATTTTGCCCTATAATGAGCGCGCCTCATGACGATTGCCCTCCTCACTCTGCACATAATATCCATTGGCATCCTTGCCGTGACTGTATTCTACGGTATCCATATCCCCGATGGGGGAGGGGCTTTCGGCCGGCATTTCATGCTCGCACTCATCTCCGCCCTCCTCGCGGTCTTCACTCACACGATGACTTATTTCTACTTCGTCGGGATGAGCGGCAACCTCAAACGCGCGGTGGAGGAGCATGGGCGCGGCAAAGAACGCCTGCTCGAGAGCCGGCGGATCAAGTCCAAAGTGCTCCCCTGGGCGTTCGGCGGCATGTTCCTTTTGATGATCGCGTTCATCCTGGGCGGGGCGGCCCATACGCGCGCGATCCCGAGCTGGATCCACGGGGGCTTGGGCTATCTCGCTCTCGTCTATAGCCTGGTAGCATTCCTGGTCGAGGGCTATTACCTCCTCAAGCAGAACACCGTCGTCAACGCTTTCCAGCGCGAGCTCGTCGGTCCCACGACGTAGGAGCCGTAAGGCCGCTAGTCTTCCACCTCTACCGCGAGTAATTCGAGCTCGCGAAGAATGGTCTCGACCTTTTCGGGCGCGAGGTCGTGTTTGGCGGCCACCGACTCGAGGTGCTCCAGCTTGATCCGGCGCGGCGGGAGTGCTGGGCCCGTCGGCGTGAAGTCCTCGTCCCGGACGCGCAACGACACGACGTCCCAGCGGCTGTAATGGCCCATGCAGTCGAAGACGTTCTTCGCGACGATCCGATCCTTCGGATCGAGCTCCGCGACAACGAGCTCTTCTTTGTGGAATACCGGCTCTTTCACATAGGCCCCGAAAGGATTCGCGATGGCACTGCCTCCCATCGCCCACTTCCACGCCGCGCTCTTCTTGTACGGAAAGTCGTCGGGAACGTCGTCCTCGCTCATGTACATCGAAGCGCTCACCACGAAGCTCTGCGTCTCGAAAGCGTATTCTCGGATTGCCGAGTCCTGGTCGGAAAGATAGAGAGGCCTCACGTCGCCCGTCATGTCGCGAATGGCGTTCCCTTTACCGCCATAACTCCACCAGCCGGGCCAGCACGCCGCGTGCACTTCCTCTCCTTTGACGGCCATCGCCGCTTTCATGAGCGTCATGTGGTTCTCGAAGCAGATGAGGCCGCCGAGCTTTCCGAAATGCGTGTCGAAGACGCGTAGGTCCGACGCATCCCCGCGGCCCCAGAAAAAACGCTCTTGATGGGTCGGCATGAGCTTGCGGTGGCGTCCCATGATGGTGCCGTCGCGATCGATGAAAAGCATCGTGTTGTAGAGCGTCGCGGAGCCTTCGCGATCGTCTTGCTCGTTCAAACCGACGACGGCTACGACGCCCGCGCTCGCGCAGGCTTTGGCCAGCAGATCCGTCTCCGGGCTCGGGATGCGGATGGATTGATCGTAGAACGACACGACGGTGTCCTTCCAAAGGGCGGCGCTTTCGGGGGTCGTGTAGCCGAAGTTGTTTCGCCAGTAAGGGTAGGTAGGGATGCCTGTCTCCGGCGTGACGATCAAGTCGATGCCCCGGCGGCCCGCATCGTGGATACACTCGGCATATTTCTCGACGCTCTCTTTCTTCTTCATGAAGACGGGGCTTATTTGCGCCGCGGCGGCGACGATCGGTCGTTCTAGGTTCATCTCGCTTCCTCCGGTCGATTTCTAGCTATGTCTATCAAATCCCGAGCGGCGCATCCAGACCACGGGAAAGGCATCGTCGTCCCGCGCGAGCTCGCCCGGGGTGATCGAGACGTCCTCCTGGCGAACGGTAGGGTCGGCCGCGGGATGCGGGCGCCAGCGCACGTCGTCGCCTACCCATCGCGTCGAGACGGCCGCCCGTGTGCGCTCGGAAGTATTGCTCGGCGCCGCATGGATGATCCACGCGGAAAAGATCAGCGCATCTCCCGGCTGCATCGGCTCTGAAAAAATGTCGTGGCGATCACGTTCCGCCTCGATATCCGGGAGGGTCTCGCCATCGGCGTCGTGAATCCAATCACTCTTCTCGTCGGAAGCAACGAATCGCCGCGGCTTGTAGCACTGGCCCCCGCGATGAGAGCCTTTGACGAGCTCGAGTCCGCTCGACGCGCGATCGACTTCGGTCAAGGGCAGCCAGAGCGACGCTATCTGTTGGCCGGTGAATGGCCAGTAGAAAACGTCCTGATGCCACGGCGTCGACGTCTTCGCACCAGGCTCCTTGACGAACCAGTGGTCGAAATAAAAGCGCAGCTCCTCGCAGCCCATCGCCTGGCCCACGAGATCGGCCACACCGGAATCGAAAACGAACGATCGAACGGCCTCGTTCCCGCGCCACAAATAGCGCGCGTCGAGTGAGCGGCCGGCGCCGCGCCCCTGGTCACCGGTATCGCTCGTCCACAGCCCGGGCTCTTCCAGAATGCTGTCGACGATGGCGCGAAGACGACTCAGCCACTCGGGCCCAAAGGCGCCACGTATGAGCACGACGCCATCCCGCTGAAAGGCGTCGGCAGCCTCCGGTGAAAACGCACGATTCATTCGCGCTTTTTATCACGGAATGCAGCCGGCAGCACTCAGTGCATTTTCTCGAGCACGAAGGCGCCCTCGAGAGACGCCAGGAAGCTCGACATCGTCGACACGAGCTCGGGGAACTCCTCTGCCGAACCGCGTCCGCTCGGCCGCCAGCTGCGCGAGCGCAGGACGAGGCTCGGCCCCGACTGCGTCGTGCTGACTTCCCACTCCACGCGAGCGCTCATCGTCTGCACGTCTTTCGGAGCGGAGGTGACGCGGTAGCCTTCCGGCACCGTCACGGTCACTTCGCTCTCGACGCGTACGGGGTACTCGATGCGAAACGGTGTCAGCCTTTCCTCGCTGGGAGTGACGTCGAGAAACGTTCGCTCCCAAATCGCAGGCACTTTCCCGACCAGTGTTTGGTCCGCTTCGTAGAGCGCGCCGGGCAAGCGATAGCGCACGTGCAGCACGAGCGGCTTTCGTGGGTCGGCGAGATTTTCCGCCGAGAGGCTTTGGACGACGGCGTTGGCCTCGGCGCGCATGTAGCTTTGGATCTGCCGCTTCTGGGTCGCCGAGTCGCTGGACTTCAAAGCCGAGCGCAGCCAGGCCGCGTAATAGCAATGAAGCGTTAGCGTCTCGTCCACCACTAGATCGCGAGACCCATCGACCTCGAGCTTGCGATGTGAGACGAGGCGGTTGCCGTCTTCGGGATATTCCGGGAGGCGCACGAATCGAGGAGCCGCAGGGTCCAGCAGAAGCGCCTCGACACCACCGAGCCCCATCGAAGGCAGCGACGCGACATTGTGGTTCTTGTCGGTAAGGTCGAAGAAATGCCCGCCGCGATGCCCGCTCGCATAGACGATCATATGGTTGAACTGATCGACGGACGGCACCGCGGTCTGCACTTCATTACGAGTGCTCACGAGCACCAGGTCTGCGGGCTCGTCGACCGCACGCAGGAGCTGATAGAAGAGCAGTGAGTGATCTTTGCAGTCGCCATAGCGATTGCCAACGATCTCCATCGTGAAGTTCGGCACCCGTCCACGGCTCCCGAACTCGATGGCTTTGTAGGTAAAGTTGTCTTGAACGTAATCGGATAAGGCGGCGACGCGCTCTTCACTCGTCGCGGCGCCCTCGACGAGGGACAGGGCGAGCGCTTTCGTCTCGTCGTCGAGCACGAGGCGGTCTTCAATCCGCGCCAGATAGTCCCGGGCCAGCGTCTCCCAGCTCTCCGTGTCATCGCCAATCCAAACGAACGGCATATAACGTTCCACCGACTCCGATAGGCTCTCGACACGGTAGATAGGCGGCCCATCGATGGTCCAGCTGATAGCGTCAGAAGTGACGCTCGCGGGCTCGAGATGCGCGGTGCGGTGGCGTAGTTGGTCAATGCTCCCGCTCACATAGAGGCTGCTCTTGAGCGTTGGATAGCTGAGCGAGAACATGTGCCGGATGAACGGCATCGTCGCGGGCGGCGATGTGTATTGCCGAGTCACGGTCAGACGAAGCGTGCGGCCCGGCTCCAGGCCCGCGACCGGAATGTTCAGAATCTTCTCGCTCGTGGCCAAGTCGTCAGACGTATCGTCGGTGACGTAGTAGGTCGAGATATCTCCGCTCGACACCGTCTTGCCGTTCTCGTCAAGCACCCTCAGCTCGTTCACGTAGATCCGTTCGTGACGCGGGTTGAAATCGAACTCGAAAGAGCTGAAGGTCGAGACGACTTTCTGATCCGTGAGATGAATAACGTAGCGCTCGGTGCGGCGATACTCTTCGTTTGCGCGGAAGGAGATCGCGCTCACGCGGCTCGTGTAATACGCACCGAAATCTTCGAAAGCGCGCTCGTTGGGCGCTGCGCTCGACGTCAGTAGGTGCTCGGGCACGGCCACGGCTTCGATCGGACGGCGGACGGAGTCGTGCTCCCCTTGTCCGAGCTGGCCCGTCACATAGTCGAGATATTCGCGGGCGTCGGCGTCGCTCGGATTGACGTCGAGCGCGGCTTCGAAAGAAGCCTGGGCCTTCTCGTAGCGGCCGAGGGCAAGCTCCGATCGCCCTTTTCGAAAGTGGACCTCCTCCGAGGCCATGCCTTTGGCAATCAGCTTGCGTGCCAGCTCCAAGGAGTCGTCGTAGTGCTCCGCTTCGTATTGCGCGTCCAGAAGCGCGCCCGCGAGGCCGACATCAGACGGATGCGCCCTTTGCTTTTTCTCGAGGATCGCGATCGCTCGATCGTGCTCGTCCGTGCGGCGCAGCAAGAGCGCGTGGAGTCGCGCCGATAGACCGCCACGACATCGATGGCGTCCTGCTCTCTCTCGAGCTCCCACAACACGTCAGCGTAGTCCCAAAGGTCGCTATCGTTCTCATAGCCGCTCGCAAAGAGCTCGTGATACCCGTCCGCCGCCTCGTCGTAGCGGCCGAGCTTGGCGAGGAAAAACGGGCGATAGGAGTGGAGTGAGACCGTGTCGGGGAAACGGCCACCGCATTCGTCGAGCCGCTTCAATCCTTCGCCGTAACGCTCCGTTCCCGCGAGCGCCGAAACCAGATTCTCCAGCAGGACGGGGTCGGTCGGACTCGTTCTCGAGGCGGCCTCGAAAAACGGAGCGCTTTGCGCATATTGAGCCCTCTGGTAATAGGTAAGCCCCATTTCGTTGAGAAGCGATCCCTGGTGAGGGCTGTCCCCGCCAAAAGGAGGTGCCGGCGCGAGCTCGAAACGAGACAAGACGGCGTCGAGCATCGCCGTATTCTCCCCTCGGCGCACCCAGCTCGCTAGCATGTAGCCGGCGCTGTCGTTTCTCGATACGTGAATGCGGTAGACGTAGTCCGCGTCGTTGACGTGTCGCTCGAAATCGATTTCATAGCCCTCCGAGGTCACTCGGCGTTGGCTCGCTTTGACGTCCGACCACTCGATACCCATGACGGACAACATCGCGCTCGCAAGAACTTCGTGGGACGGCGTGAGCTCTCCCAGATATAGCTGGACGACAACGAAGCCCGCAACGTCGCCATGGAGACCGCCGACAGCCGCTTCCGGCACCGACTCTTTCACGCTGGGCCAGTCCGACCAACGGGTCCCCGCTAAAGCAAGGGAAAAGCCGTGCTCCTCCGAGCGGATGTCTGTAAGGAGGTTCGTGGCGACCACCGCTCGGGCGCCGCGCTCCGATTCGAGGAGTCGAAACCCCGAGAAAACCTCGAGCGCGTGCTTTTCGAGCGATGCGAGATCGTGACTTCCTTTGGCACCCCACGCGGCGAGCTGGTAAAAAATACCGTTATTCACATAGACCCACTGCATATAATACAAGTCTTGGTTCGCCGATTGAGCATTCGAAACGACGAGGAAGCCGTCCATCCCCGACAAAGGATAGGGCTTCTCTGAGAGCAGCTCGAAGTGACGCACCGTCGATTCGAGACCGGCGCGCACGATCGACGCCGCCAGCTCACTCGTGATGTCTGCATCGTCGCTCCCGCCATCCTCCGCGGTGATCATGAACGCGACGAGGGGGTCGTTTCTAAGATAGCCGACTTTGGCCGTCGCGCTGACATTCGAGACGTCGAAGGAGGCCCATCCTACGGGCGGCGTGAACTCGAAGTTCAACGCGTCGAACACGTGCGTCTCGATACTCGACGTCTCGGCAAGCTGCCAGGAGCCGGGGCGCGCGCCGCCAATCAGAAGCGGCGAGAAACGAGGTCAACAGGCTCAAGTTGATGAGGCTCGAAACATAGACGAGAGAAGAAGCCAAACCTGAGGCGCCGTAGAGCGCGAGCGCGCGCCCATTGCCTGGCTGTCGGATCATCCGAGCGGCGAAAAAGATGGCGAGAATATCGAGCACATGTCCCGCGAGTGTCGGCCACTGCGCGTAGAGAACGCGGCTCATCATGGGCGGAAGAAACACGGTGAGAAATGCAGCCCAGGTCGCGACCCTCCCGTCGAACAGATAGCGCGCCAAAAGAAACACGAGGGGCAACTCGAGCGCCGCAAGCAGTAGCCCCACATGTTTCATGATCGATTCGATGCCGCGCGCGTCCTGTTCGATACCGAGAAAAGGCACGTAGAAAATCGGGGAATAGGGAAACGCGTAATCCCGCCCCGCGATGCGGCGAGGGTAAGCCGTGCCTGACGCTTTCTGAGCGGCGATACCGCGTTCGACGAGACTTCCTTCGCTCGTCCGCATGACCTCCAGGTGGCGGCGATGGAGGCGCACATCCGGGAAGAAGTAGCTCGGGTGAAACAACACGGAGCCCTTCAACAAGAGCCCGAGCAGATAGAGCATTGGCACGAAGCGAGCGCTCCTCAAAGCGGCGGCGAGAAGAGCTGTTGTCGCGAGCGCGCCGAAGGTAATCTCGTGATGGACGTGGACCATCGCGAAAGGGTCTCGCGCGAACCATATGGCCTGGGCGCAAGCGAGGCAAACGCCGATCGCGAGCGCGCGCGGCAGGGAAAAGCCCAAGGCGAGCGCGAGCACGAAGACGCCGGAGAGGAGCAAGGGCGGCGCTAGGGCGCCGCGCGGCAGGCGCCAGCGAACGTTCTCGATGCGTATCCAATCGATGGCGACCCCGAGGCGTTCGGGGTCGGGGTCTTCCACGAGAAAGGATAGCGTCGACGATCCGGCGGGTAGCACAATCGGACGGTCCACCGTGCGAAAGCGTCCCGAGCGCGCGGAGAAGGCGCCCGCGGGTGCGCCGTCCACGAAGACACGGACTTGAGCGCTGCCCGGCAAGAAGCGGGCGAGCCGCAGCTTCAAGCGCGCTTCGCTCGAAGCGCCTTCGAGAGGCAAGGCGATGGAAGCTCGTTCGCGCGTCCAACGAAAGGTCACCGGCAGCCGCTCCTCACTCTCGGTGAATCCGTCGAGGTAGGGACCGGTGCTCGGGCCCACGTCGAAATCGAGCGGCGAGCCTATGCGGGACGCGATCTGACGCGCTACGTGCCAAAGGCGAGAAGTGCTGTGAGGCTCAGTGCGGCGACAACGATACGACGACCCAATAGGTTTGCTGCCAAATACTAGTGCCCTGTCTTCGGGAACACGGCGACGTGCGTGTTTCCGCTCCCTGAGCTCTGCGCGTAAGGTCCGAACTGCTTGCCAGTGAGCTCGTCGTGGTCTTTGGCCATAGCCTCGATAGCCCCCACCATGCTCGAGATCGTGCGGCCTCCCATCTCGGCAACGCCCTCCCGAATGAACTCGGGCATCCACGCCGAGAGCTCACCGGCGCGCCCCTCCGTCGCAAGCTCGATAAATCTCCGATCGAGCTCCTGCCGCTCGGCGGTTGGCCAAAGCTCGGGCCCACGCAGCACGTCGTGCGACAGCGCACAGCTCGACACGAAAACGATGCGCTTCCCGGTGTCTTTCCCGACCTCGTGAACGTAGCGGCCGACTCTGCGGTTCTCGTCCACATCCGAGCACAGCACGGTAGGAAGTAGCACGATTGGGATCTCCGAGCGCGGATCCATGTACTGGAGAGGAACGTAGCAGCCGTAATCCCAGTTCCAATGGGGGGTGTCGAACGTTCGGCAAACGATGTTCTCAGCGTTCAGCTTGTCCGCGACCGATTGGGCGAGGGCTGGCTCACCCGGCCACTCATAGGGCGAGCCCGGAATGAGATCCGGCGCCTCATCGGCAACGCAGACACCCTTGTGCACCTCGTGCAGCGGCGAGAGCCACAAGAAGGTGCTGACCCAGTGTGCCGAGTGAAGAACGATGGCGTCCGGTTCGAGCGCGCGCATGGCTTCACCGAGCTCTCTCAGCCCACCGATGAGGCCTCGAATGAACTCGGGCGCCTCTTGCTCAACACCCATACGCGGCGAATGCGACGCGACGACGCTCGCAACGAGACCTCCGCTCACCTCGAGCTTCTCCTTCTTCGCATGGTCGGGTCGCATGATCGAACAATGAGCGAACGGTGTCAAACACTCGACAAGGCGAGACCTGTGGTCTAGTCTCCGAGGTGTGAAGCTCGTCAGCTATCGCGCGCGCGGAAAAGAGCGCTTCGGTGTCGTTTCGCCTGACGGCGTCGGCATCATTGATGTGTCGGCGCGCATCGAGGGAGCCGAGACGTTGCGTGACATCCTCGCACAGGATCGCCTGAAAGAGGTGCGCGACGTCACGTCGGGCGCCGGGCCGGATGACGCGCTCGATGACGTCGTGCTTGCACTGCCGATTCGCGCGCCGCAGAAGATCCTGTGTGCCGGCCGCAATTATCGCGCTTATCACGAAGTCGCCGAGCGCCGGCAAATGCCGGAATACCCGAGCATCTTCGGCCGCTTCGCGAGCAGTTTCAGCGCGCATCGCCAGGCCATACTGAAGCCCAAAGCGGGGGACGAGCTCGATTACGAGGGCGAGCTCGTGGTGGTCATGGGCAAGGCGGGGCGCCACGTTTCAAAAGAGAGAGCCTTTGACTACGTCGCCGGATATACGTGCATGAACGAAGGAACCGTACGGGACTGGATGAACAAAGGAACACAGAATTTGCCCGCGAAGAATTTCTACCGATCGGGTGGCCTTGGGCCCTTTATGGTGACCACCGACGAAGTTCCGGACCCGACGCATCTTGGCATCATCACCCGCCGCAACGGGCGCGTCGTGCAAGACGGCAGCACCGAGCAAATGATCTTCGACATCCCGTTCCTCATCGCTCATATCTCGAAGTTCACACGCCTCGAGCCCGGCGATCTGATCGCGACCGGCAGTCCTGGTGGCTCGGCGGTCGAAAGTACCTCTCCGGAATGGCTCCACGACGGGGATGTCATCGAGATAGAAATTTCCGGAATCGGCAGGCTGGAAAACCCGATCGCCTCCGAGTAGCCTCGTTTACGCGTAGTCTTCTATGGGAGGACAAACGCAGACGAGGTTCCGATCCCCATAGGTGTTGTCGATGCGCGCCACCGGGGGCCAGAACTTGTGCTCGCGAAGCCAAGGCGCCGGATAGGCCGCTTGCTCGCGTGTGTAAGGATGATCCCACACGTTCGACGTGATCATCGCCGCGGTGTGCGGCGCGTTTTTCAACACGTTGTCTTCGGCGTCGACCTCACCATCATCGACCGCGCGCGCTTCCTTACGGATCGAGATGAGCGCGTCGCATAACCGATCGAGCTCTTCTTTGGACTCGCTCTCTGTCGGCTCGATCATGAGCGTCCCCGCCACGGGAAAGGACATCGTAGGCGCGTGGAAGCCGTAATCCATGAGGCGCTTCGCGATGTCCTCGTTGCTGACTTTCTCGATTGGGCGGCAATCGAGAATGAACTCATGGGCGACTCTTCCCTTTTCGCCGGTATAGAGAACCGGGTAGTGCTCTTCGAGACGCTTCGCCATGTAGTTCGCGCTCAAGATTGCGATACGAGTCGCGTCCGTCAAGCCTTCCGGGCCCATGAGGCGAATGTAAGACCACGAGATCGGAAGGATACTCGGGCTCCCGTACGGTGCAGCCGAGACCGGGCCGAGCGCTTGCCCCGAACTATCTGCCGTTGCGGCCAATTGATGACCCGGAAGAAACGGGACGAGGTGCTCCCCGACTCCGATGGGGCCCATGCCCGGACCACCGCCACCGTGAGGGATGCAAAACGTCTTGTGCAAATTGAGATGGCAGACATCGGCGCCGATCAACCCCGGCGAGGTCAAGCCGACCTGCGCGTTCATGTTGGCGCCGTCCATGTAGATTTGTCCGCCCGCGTCATGGACGATTTGGCAAATCTCTCGGATGCGCTCCTCGAAGACGCCGTGGGTCGAGGGATAGGTGATCATGAGAGCACCGAGCTCACCCCGGTGCTGTTCGGCTTTTTTCTCGAGATCCCTAAGGTCAACGTTGCCGCGATCGTCGCAGGCGACGACAACAACGCGGAAACCCGCCATGACAGCGCTAGCCGGGTTGGTTCCATGCGCCGAGACGGGAATGAGACATACCTTGCGCCCCCCTTCGCCACGGCTCTCGTGATAGGCACGGATAACGAGAAGACCGGCAAACTCGCCCTGCGAGCCCGCGTTCGGCTGCAAGCTGACCCCGGCAAATCCCGTGATCGCCTTCAGCCAGTCCTCGAGTCCCCGGTAGAGCTCGCTATAGCCCTTCGTCTGATCTTCGGGCGCAAAAGGATGTATCCCGCCGAACTCCGGCCACGTCACCGGAAGCATCTCGGTCGTCGCGTTGAGCTTCATCGTGCAAGAGCCGAGCGAGATCATCGACGTCGTCATCGAAAGATCCCGCGCTTGAAGCCGGTGGATGTAGCGCAGAATCTCGTGCTCGGATCGGTAGCGGTGAAAGACGCCGTGCGTCATGAAATCGCTCTCGCGCCGATGTGGCGACCCCACGTCGAAATCGATGGCTTCGGCCAAAGCGGACACGGCGCCGTCGGCGCCGAACAATTTCAACAGCTTGGCCACGTCGTCGATCGTTGTCGTCTCGTCGAGCGAGACACCGACGGCGCCGTCGTCGTAAGCGCGGAGGTTCATCCCCTCGCGCACCGCATCCGTGAGCGCCCGCTCGCCCGGAGAAGCGACACGAAGGGTGTCGAAGAAAGGTTTGTCGCCGACATCGAGCCCGTTTTTTCTCAAGCCCTCGGCGAGCACATGGGTGAGACCGGAAACACGGCGCGCGATCCGGCGGAGGCCCTCGGGGCCATGATAGACGCCGTACATGCTCGCCATGATCGCGAGGAGGACTTGCGCGGTGCAGATATTGCTCGTGGCTTTGTCACGCCGGATGTGTTGCTCACGGGTCTGGACCGCGAGCCGGAATGCAGCGTTTCCTCGCACATCTTTCGAGACACCAACCAAACGGCCGGGAATGCGGCGAGAATGCTCGTCGCCCGTCGCGAGAAACGCGGCATGGGGTCCACCGGCCCCCAGGGGTACGCCGAAGCGTTGCGAGTTTCCAATCGCGATGTCCGCTCCGATCTCGCCTGGCGGACGCAGAAGCGTGAGCGCGAGAAGATCGGTCGCCATCGTGACGACGACTCCAGCGTCCTTTGCGCGGCGGCAGAGATCTTCGTAGTCTTCGATGCGGCCATCCGTCGTCGGATAAGAAAGCAAGATGCCGAATAGATCGCCAGATTCGAGGTCGATCGCGTCGACAGGACCGACCGTAAGGTCGAGGTCGAGAGGTTTCACGCGCGTTTCGATGACCGCGATCGTTTGCGGATGGCAGTCCTCGGCAACGAAGAAGCCGTTCTTCTTGTGGCGCGTGATCGCAAGCGACATGCTCATTGCTTCGGCAGCGGCCGTGCCTTCATCGAGAAGCGACGAGTTCGACAGCGGCAGCCCGGTGAGGTCCGAGACTATCGTCTGGAAGTTCAATAGCGCTTCGAGGCGACCCTGGCTGATCTCCGCTTGATACGGCGTGTACTGGGTATACCAGCCGGGGTTTTCCAGGATGTTTCGCTGGATGACAGGCGGCGTGATGCAGTCGTGATAGCCGAGCCCGATGAACGACTGATAGACTTCGTTCTTCGACGCGAGCTCTCGAAGCTCCCGAATGAGCGCAAATTCGCCTTTCGCCTCGGGAACATCGAGCGGCTGCTTCATCAAGATGTCGTCCGGGATCGTGTCCTGAACGAGTGTCTCGATGTCGCCATAGCCCAAGAACTCGAGCATCGCCTCGACGTCTTTTGGACGGGGGCCGATATGGCGCGGAGTGAAATCGTCGCTGGGGCGGAGAGCATCGAGCTTCGAGTCTCGACTCAACCTTCGCTCTCCTCGTCGAGATAGGCCTGGTACTGCGGCGCGGACATCAAGCCCTCGAGCTCCGACAAGTCGCTCATCTTCACCACGATGAGCCAGGCATCGCCATGAGGATCGGCGTTCACCATCTCCGGACTGTCCACGACTTTCGAATTGACTTCCACCACTTCGCCGGAGACAGGGGAGAAAAGCTCAGAGACAGCCTTTACGGATTCGATGTCGCCGAAGACTTCCGTGGCGGTCACCGTCTTACCGACTTCGGGAAGCTCGACATAGACGACGTCGCCGAGCGCACCTTGCGCGTGATCGGTGATGCCAATTCTTCCGTTCTCACCGTCGACTAGGATCCACTCGTGTTCTTTCGAGTACTTGCAGTCTTCAGGAACCATTTGTGTCTCCAAGAGCGCGGCGGCCGCTTTCCACGTTTTTCGTGTAAGGCGGTGCCGGCCGCGCTATTTTTCTCTTTTGTAAAACGGCGTGGGCACGACACGCGCGCTGGCCCGCCGGCCGCGAATCTCGATCTCGAACTCCGTGCCGTCCGAGCAGGCTGCGATGGGAAGATAAGTGAGGCCGATGCTTTTCTCTAAATAGGGTGCGTGGCTCCCGCTGGTAACGGACCCGACGGCGTCAGAATCCACGAAGACAGGATAGCCCTGGCGGGCGATGCCTCGATCGACCATCTCGAAGCCGACGAGCTTGCGCTCGACCCCCTGCTCCTTCTGCCGTTCGAGAGCGTCGCGCCCGACGAAATCACCTTTGTTCAACTTCACGATCCAGCCGAGATCGGCCTCGAGCACCGTGTGCTCGTCATCGATGTCGTTCCCGTAAAGCGCCATTTTTGCTTCGAGCCGGAGCGTGTCCCGCGCCGCGAGCCCGATCGGGGCAAGACCGTGCGCCGCACCCTTTTCGAGGAGCCCGCGCGCTGTTTTCTCCGCGAGCTCCGGGGCCACCATCACCTCGAAACCAGCCTCTCCGGTATAGCCTGTCCGCGAGACCATAGCTTTCTCGCCGAGCACTTCTCCATAGGCAAACCGGTAATATTTGATTTCTGACAAATCGATATCGGTGAGCGGCTGAAGAATCTCCGCCGAACGTGGCCCCTGAAGCGCCAAGAGCGCGAAATCGTCGCTTGCGTTCGTGAGCTCCAAGTCGCCCTCGGCTCTCGATTCGATCCATTCGAAATCTTTCTGGATATTCGCCGCATTGACGACCATGAGATAACGCTGTTCGCCTCGGCGGTAGACGAGCACATCGTCGACAAAACAGCCGGTCTCAGTGGTGAGCGCGGAATATTGCGCTTGCCTGTCGGCGAGTCGCGAGACGTTGTTTGGCGTCAGCCGCTGCAATAGCGCCTCCGCATCCTTCCCTTCGATGAGAAATTCCCCCATGTGGCTGACGTCGAACAGACCCGCGCGCTTGCGGACGTTCAAATGTTCCGCCACGACGCCCGCGAAGGTGACCGGCATTTCCCAGCCAGCAAAGTCCACCATGCGCGCACCTTGCTCTTTGTGAAGAGCGTGGAGCGGCGTTCGTTTGGGCAGCGCGGGGCTAGTCATGCCTAGGTAGGCTCTCGGTGAGGTTTAGCAAAATCGCCGTGAAAATTACCATGATGGTCACTTTGGTGTCAATGATTGAAGGGGTTGAAGGGATTGCGGTTGCCGCGGCCGCGCCGGCGCCACTATACTGTTCAGAATCAGATTAACCGGAGGACTCGTGTGGCCGGGTAAGCCGAGCTACACGGCGACATATAGGCGCAGCGCTCTCTATTTGCGGAGTTGAATCCAGGGAGACGGGAGAGACCCACAAAGGCTGATGGCCGAAACCTACGTGGTCAGTTGCTGGAACTGCCAAAACGATTTCGAAGCCATCGAGGCGGTTTGGTGCAACTGCGACCCGAAACACCCGTCGAAGCTCTGTCCGTTTTGTTTGAGCTGCTTCTGCCCGGCAGATGCCGCCTATAAGAGAGACTTCTGGGACGCGGCACCGCAATCACTCAAGGACGAGGTCGCCATACTCGAGCGGAGCCTCGAACGCCTCGGAGAGATCCTCATCCGCAATCAGAAGCTCAAGACACCGCAGCTCCTCGCAGCGCTTCGCGAGCAGGAGAGCAGCGGCGAGCTTCTGGGAAAGATCTTGATCGACAACAACTGCGTGAGCCAGCCGGATATCGACAACGCGCTCAAATATCAAGGCTATCAGCCTCTCGTGGAATCAGAGGCCTTCGAAGTCACCACTACTCCCACAGACGCGGTGAGCAATCCCAACGAAATCCTCGAGAAATTGCTCGGTTTGGCGGCGCGAAAGGGCGCTTCGGATATCCACCTCGAGCCGACGCCGAAGGCGCTGTCCATCAAATTACGGGTCGACGGTCTCTTCTACAAGATCAAGCCGTTGACGAAGACCGCGCTCGTTCCGATGCTGACCTGCATCCGCAAGCTGTTCGCGCTCGACCCCGAGCGCGAGGACTTGCCGCAACAGGGCCGGGCTCAACTCGACATCGATGGTCACGACTACGACTTGCTCGTCCATGCCCTACCGACGAGGCACGGCGCGAGCATCACCATCAAGCTCGTGGATCGGCGTTTCTTCCTGAAGAACTTCACCGCTCTCGGACTCACGCCGCCGGAGCAGCTTTCTCTCGTCCAGGCGCTCGACGCGAGTGCAGGCTTAATCATGGTCACGTCGCCGCCCTATAACGGCGCGATGACGTCGTCGTACTCGCTGATGGACCACATCGCTAAATCGGAGCGCAAAGTCGTCAGCATCGAGCGCTCCATCCAATGGGAGGTCCCCTACGTCCACCAGATGGAAATCAACCCGGACCAGGGGCTCGATTTCGCGGCGGCGCTTCGCTCGGTCTCGGCGGTCAAACCCGACGTCGTATTCTTGTTCGAGATCAACGACGAAGCGACCGCCAATCTCGCCTGTCAGCTCGCGACGACGGTGCTCGTCATCACGACTTTCCCGGCTTTCGGGGCCGCGGAGTCCATTTACCGATTCCTCGAGCTCGGGGTCCCGGCGGCGCTTCTTTCAAGAGGCCTGTCTTTCGTAATGAATCAGCGACTCGTGCGACGCATTTGTCCGACGTGCCGGGACGAAGGCTCGGCGGTGGACCCGGCGAAGCTCGGCAATTACGGCATCAGCTCACGCGAGGGCAAAGCGCTCAGGATTTATCAAGGCCGAGGCTGCCCGAGCTGCAATCGTCTCGGCTACCGGCGGCGCAAGAGTTTGTTCGAGCTCATCGTCGCCAACAATCGCTTTCGCAAAAAGCTCGAGGGACAGCCGACGCTCGCCGAGATCGAAGGCGCGGCACGGATCGCCGGGATGGAAACATTGCGTGAACGCTGCCTCAAAGAAGTGACGGCGGGCGTGATGTCTCTCGACGAGTTCCTCCGCTGGCGAATGTGATTTCAGCACCCAGCATTCAGCATTCAGGGCTCGGCGGCTCGTTCTTGCTGTTTGTTTCGGGGGCGTGCTTTTCGCGACCTTCGCGAATTACGTCGTGGAGGATCTCGGTCACGATGAAGGGATGTATCTCGGCGCGTCCTACCTCGCAATGAAAAAGTATCCCTAGCCTCGGTTTCATCGTAATCCCGGTTTTCCTCTGCGTCCTCGGCGTCTCTACGGTTCAAACGCATTCAGGTTTACCTGGCTAGGCAGCCTAGCAGCCCGTTGAAAAAGTCGTATTCGGTCGCGATATTTCTCTGAAGACTCATTCGATGACGATGTAAAATTGCATCGCATGTCGATGAAGAAGAAAAAGAAAAGTTGCCAAGAGACTTTATGGATTCCACACGATGCGGTTGCGTCGAGTCCTGGTCATCCTTTTTTATGAGGAACTCGAGCGGGTACTTCGAGAGGAAGAGTTTGACTCGTTTGTGGAGTCGAAATGCTCGCCGTATTACGCGAAGAAGCAAGGTCGGCCGAGCATACCGCCGGGTGTGTATTTTCGAATGCTGTTGATCGGCTACTTTGAGCGCATCGATTCAGAGCGCGGGATCTGCTGGCGGTGTTCGGACTCACTGTCTTTGCGCCAGTTTCTTGGCCTTGGAATGGAAGAGCGAACGCCGGACCATTCGTCGCTGTCTCGGATACGGAATCGACTTCCGCTGGAAGTTCACGAATCTGTATTTGGATGGGTGCTAGAAGTTCTAGCGTCGAGAGGGATGATAGATGGCAAGACACTGGGTGTGGACGCGACGACGCTGGAAGCGAATGCGGCGCTTCGGTCAATCGTTCGTCGAGACACGGGGGAAAGCTACGAATCGTATTTGAAGGAGCTTGCGCGCAAGAGTGGTATCGAAGAGCCGAGCCGAGCGGACATTGCGAAGTTGGACAAGAAGCGGCCAAAGAAAGGGTCGAACAAGGAGTGGGTGAATCCGAACGAGCCGGATGCGGAGATCATGAAAATGAAGAGCGGGGGCACGGATATGGCGCACAAAGCCGAGCATGCTGTGGACATGAGCGGGGAAGGTGCGGTAATTGCCGTGACGCTTCACGGAGGCGCGAAGGGTGACACAAAGAGCCTACCGGATACGCTGGAAAAAGCGCAGTCAAATCTGCAAGAGCTCGCGAACAACGCGGGATGTTGTGAACGAATACATGAAGACGCGGGTCGCGAAGTGGTCGGGGACAAGGGCTATCACGGCAACGACATCCTGGTTGAGCTGGTCGAACAAGAATACCGGAGCTACATTTCGGAGCCAGAGCGAGGTGGCCGCAAATGGAAGGACAAACAGGCCGAGCAAGCCGCCACCTACGCGAACCGACGTCGCATTCGCGGGACTCGAGGTAAGCGATTAATACGCCGTCGCGGCGAGTTACTCGAACGACCTTTCGCGCACTACCTCGAAGCGGGAGGCATGCGACGAACGCATTTGCGAAGACACGAAAATATACTCAAGCGCCTCCTCACGCACGTGGCCGGATTCAATCTCGGGATTCTGATGCGCAATCTCATCGGCAAGGCCACGCCGAAGGAATACGCGGAGCTCAACGCCAGTCTGATCGCTGCTTTATTGCGCTTCGTCTCGACCATAGGCGCACGTTTTGCCCCGCTGCAATCCATCGGGCGTCTCAACTTGGCCGTTCCGCCGAATCACATCTTCCTTGAACTTGCCCACCAAACTTTCTCCGTGAGCAGAATCTGGACTTTTTCACCGGGCTGCTAGGGATCTCCCTGTTTCATCTCCGCACCCTCCTTCTTCCAGCATGCGTAGGCTTCGAGCAATTTCTCGAGAAACGCGTCTCGCTTCGAGCTATCCGCGAAGGCGACCTGGTTGAAATAGCGTGTCTCGCCCTTCACGTTCACGGGTCGTGATGGCACTGCCGCGAACAAACTGAAGTGGACCCCATTTTTTAGACCAGGGGTTAAGGTGGTAAAAGAAGCCTGCTCAATAAAAAAAGGAGCAGAGAAAAGTGAAGAAAAATCGTACGAAGCACAGCCCTGTTTTCAAGGCGAAAGTTGCATTGGCGGTACTACGCGAGCAGGAGACAGTGGCGGAACTATCCCGGCGGCACAAGGTTCACGCGAACCAGATCTACAAATGGAAGCGGCAGCTTTTGGAGAACGTCACGCGTGCTTTCGAGACCGAAGAGGTGGGCGGAGGCGATGCCTCGATGCGCGAGGCCGAACTGCTTCAGAAAATCGGGGAGCTGACGATGGAGCGCGATTTTTTATCACACGGGCTCGGTCGATTGCGATGACGCCCCGGCGGGAGTTGGTCGAACCCAACGCTCCGCTGTCGATGCGCTGGCAGTGCGAGCTGCTCGGCGTGAATCGGTCGAGCCTATACTACGAACCTGTCGAGCCGGATGGCGAGCAACTCGCATTGATGCGTCGGATGGACGAGCTACATCTGAAGCATCCATTTTTCGGCAGCCGCATGATGACACAGACACTCAAAGCGGAGGGGTCGGCCGTCAACCGCAAGCGCGTGCAGCGTCTTATGCGGTTGATGGGGCTCGAGAGCACTGCGCCCAAGCCGAACACAAGCAAGCCAGCGCCGGAACACGCCGTATACCCTTATCTACTGAGGAATCTGACGGTTTCTCGGATCAATCAGGTGTGGGCCGCCGACATCACATACATCCCGATGGCGCGAGGTTTCGTATACCTGGTGGCGGTCATCGATTGGTATTCGCGGCGGGTGCTCGCCTGGCGCTTGTCCAACACGTTGGAGACGACCTTCTGCGTGGAGGCTCTGAACGAAGCTGTGGCACGCTACGGTTGCCCAGAGATATTCAACACGGACCAGGGCTCTCAGTTCACCTCGGAGGAGTTCACCAGTGTATTGCTTGCTCTTGAGATCAAGATCAGCATGGATGGCAAAGGTCGCTGTATCGACAACATCTTCGTGGAGCGGCTCTGGCGCTCGCTGAAGTACGAGGAGGTCTACCTGTACGCCTACGACACCGTGCAAATGGCTCGCGCGGGCATCGCTTGCTACTTCGATTTCTTCAATGACGAGCGCCCGCACAAAGCGTTAGGCTATCAAACGCCCGCGAGCTTCTACGATGGACTGCTTGGCGAGGTTGCTTGAAGATGATTGGCCATCGACCGATTTGTACATCACAGCATCATCCTGGAGCTCAACGTCGGCAGTTACCGACTGGGGCAATCGAAGCAGAACAAGGCCAAAGAGGCCACGGCGGTAGAAAGCCGGGAAAAGGAATGAACCTTGCCACGAGTCCACAAAACGAATGCGAGAATCGCCGCAGGAGACCCTCTCGCGGCTTGGCCCATACCCCAGGTACCCCGATTTTTGCACTATTCAGGTGGACCAGCGAAAGGGCGGCTTCGATCCGGGGCCCCGACGGAGGGAGCGGACAAGGAAGCTTCGCATCTTTTTTTAAGGGTCCGCTCCCTCCGTCGGGGCCCCGGATCGAACATGGGACACTTTGCTGATAAGTGACGGAGCAAGACCGGTAGGTACCCGGGAATTCTAACTTGTTGCTGAAGAGAAATAATAATTGCCGCTAGACACAATGATGGCTACAGCGAAAAACAAACTGTCCACAGATTTTCAATCTGCTATAAACTGTGTTCCCGAACGCTCCCTTCTAGGAGCCTTCGGGAAACAACATCACGACTATGACCACGACGTGTTCAACTCGGCAGGCTCCACCTTAGCTACCCCCCATTTTGGTCCAGAGAATGGGGTCCACCTCAAACCGTTATCCCCATTCACGATACGGAACCCTCTTACTGTGATGCCCTCGACAATATCGACATCCGCGAAGGCCAGAATCTTTCCGTCCTTGATAGTCGGTGGGTAGAACTTCGTTTCCATCATTGAGTCCTCTCTTACACGCTCTCCCAACCATTGCCTCGATACCGAGCGATACGGACGCGGCTCGTCGATCCGAGAACGACGACGCAGTACACGATCTCGTATTGGTTGCTCAAGAACACGGTGCCCGAAGTCGAAGCGCCAATCGGAGAGAACGAAATGATTTTGCTGCGTCCAATACGCAGCCCTGGAAAAAACGGCTCCTCCGCACCCGCCGGAAGGCTCCCGTAGCGGACCCCGGGAAACGTTTGACTAATGCGGTAAGGTTCGCGAATCCGCACATCGATGCCGCGACGAATGTCGGCGCGGCGAATGCCGTTCGCATTGCCATCGGCGTAGATCGAGTAGACGGGGTCGCCATCCACTTCGTCGAACACGACGCCGATATACCTCGCCTCGGCGGCCGCGCGGGCGCGCACCTGGCGGAAGAGCCCCCGAAAATGGATGGCAGCGCCCCGCAGCCGGTGCTCGTGCACGGTCGCGGCCAATCGCGGAAGAGCGGTGGCGTACAACACCGTCGCCATCGCAAGAACGACGAGAAGCTCGACGAGCCCGAACCCCCGGAGGCGGCACGGGTCGGCGGGCGCGAGGCCCGCCTGACCCGTCGACGGTTCACCTCCGACCGTCCCACCGTCGATCATTTTTTCTTCTGCGTCTTGTTCGAGAGCGTCACGTAAGCTTCGAGGTTCATGTACGTCTTCTCCCCAATGCCGCGGACGTTCATGAGCTCCTCCGGGGCTCCGAAGGGTCCATTCGCTTCACGGTATTCGAGGATCCTCTGGGCAACTTTCTCTCCAACGCCCGGGAGCTTTTGGAGCTCACTGGCGCTCGCTTGATTGAGATCCACCTTGAGCTCCTGTTGCTCGGCGTTTTCGGTAATCGAACCGAACGCGGCGGCGGTCATGGGCCGAGCGAGTGCGAAGGAGATCGCGAGAAGGATGCATTTCGTTTTCATAGCTTGTTTCCTTTCGATTTATGTAATGAGTCTGAATCCGCTCGTCAAAACCAAGGGCTTGTCTAGTCGGTGTCCCACCTCCTTTCACGTTCACAGGTGGTCTAAGGCAAACTCCGTTCCAGCCGCGTCGCGACCTTGCCATACACAGGGACAAAGCCCTCAGAGACAACGACTTGAGACGCCAAAGTCGCCGAGGGGCTCAAACGCCTCGACCGCCGAACTGTCAACGCCAGTTGACAGTTATCTTTTGCCCGTGCAGAGAGGGCTTTAGAAGGAACGAGATAGAGCCGTCAACGGGCGTTGACGGTGGTCTGTAACCCGGACACGTTGAAACGAGTGTGCGACGCCGCCCCGGGAGATAGCTGAACGCCGGCTCTTATGTTACTATCTAAAGTGGTGCTTGAGGTTCATGGGTGCTCCCTGCGCTCCAGTAACGAACATTTCGCACCCAGACTCGAAACATCGCTTCGCTTGATTAGCCCATGGAAGACAAAGAACGCGGGAGCCTAGAGCAAAAACCGGCTCTCGAGCTCATCCTCGAACTGTATCACGGCGGCGTAACCGGCTCGCTGAAGCTCGAGCGCACCCCGCTCCAAAAAGCCGTGTACTTCCGCGACGGCCAAATCCTCTTCGCAGCATCCAATGATCCAAAGGACCAGCTCGCTTCAATCCTCGTCGAGGAAGGCAAGCTCGGCCCCGATCAAATGCAGGTGGCGCAGGCGCGCGTGTCCTCAGGGAACCCACTCGCCAAGGTGCTCACCGAGCTCGGCTATATCTCCCAACGCGAGCTCGCTGAGGCCGCTCGGGTCAAAGTCGCGAGAATTCTCACGGACCTCTATATGTGGACCGAGGGAAACTTCGAGTTTGCCACCAAGTCCCTCCCCAAAGGGGCCATCGATCTCGATCTATCAACACCACACCTAATCACCGCGAGCATTCGACGCATCCAAGATCGCGATTGGGTGCTCCGAGAGCTCGGCTCTCTCGAAACGGCATTGACACCGAGCGAGATCCTGGACACCTTCATCAACGAGACGAAGGCGGACGCGCAAATGATCGATGTCCTACGTCAAGCCGATGGCACGAAGACGGTTCAGGAAATCGCATCGCTATCGAATCTGGGCGAATTCGAGGTCTGCAAGATTCTCGCAGCCGCAGTGGTCGTCGGCGCGATGACGAAAGGCGCGAGCGTTACTGCGTCCGAAGACGCTTTCGCTTTTCCGACCGACGACCCCGAAGCGGCCCCAGCGTCACACCCCGTTTTTTCGAGCTCACCGTCCATCGAACTGCCTGCGTCGGGCGAGGTCGAAACGGTTGGGCTCCCGATACCGCCGCCCGAGCAAGAGGCGGACCCTATTTTCGAGCCGCCCGACGACACGGTCTTCGAGCCGCCACAAGAGCTGGAGAAAACAGTCTTCGAGACCCCGCCCGCAATCGAGAGCCTGGCAAACGAGCCAACCTCCGCCAACAAGCCCGAGCCGATGTCTGCTACGGCTTCCGAGCTCATCATCGACGAGCCCGAGCCAGATATCGAAGACGACAGCTCGCGTCGGGGGCCGCCAAAGCCCAAAGGTCGCCGAGGCGGGGCCGCGCCATCACGTGATCTCAGTGGAATTCTGAAGATCGCCTCGGTCGTCGCGCTTGCGGCCGCGGCTGCCTTCTCGGTCTATTACTTCGTCTTGCCTCTCGTGATGGGAGGAAGCGAAGCGACCGGTACTCAAGCCGGCGCGGAAACCACCGTAGCAACGACCAATCCGCCGCCCAGCACCACGCCGCCACCGTCACGAGCGGCGGCCGACCCGCGCGCCGGGACCGCCGAGCCGACGAGGGATCCACGCGCGACGACGCCGCCTCCCACCGCGACGTCACCGCCGCGGCCCACTCCGACCCCCCCGCCCAGGCAAGCCCAGGAGGCGCCACCGTCGCCGAGCACCACCACCACCCGGCGCACGCCGCCTCCGCAGCCGCCTCCGCCAACGCGTGCGGGTTCGCCTTCGTCAGGGAACGCGCGTCAACAACTCGCAGCAGGGAACCTCAATGGAGCCGCCCGGTCGTTTCTCGCTCAGCTGCGCGCCTCTAGCGCGAACAAGTTCACAATCGCTGTCGGTCTCTATTGCGACGAAGACAATGCCGGCCGCATCGTCACGAGCGCCAGCGGATCCGAACAGATCTTCATACTACCCACGACGGTGCAAGGTCGAAGCTGTTACCGCATCATGTGGGGCCTATTCGATACGCGGCAGGCCGCCACTAGCAGCATGGGGTCGCTTCCCAACGGAATTCGCGCCGGAGACGCAGCCGCCGTACCGCTCACCCGCCTTCTTCGCTGACCCGATCCACCGCCCCTGTGATGACGAGCGCTCCTCGGATTAGAGCCATTGCCGTGGTCCTCGCTACCTTGTGGGGCTCGCTCGTGGAGGCAGAAGTCGTTCTATTTCTCACGAACGGCCGGTCGATTACCGTCGAAAGATATTGGAAAGAAGGTAATCAGGTCCTGTACGAGAAAAACGGAAGCACTTTCGGCTTCCCGCAACACCTTCTCGAGCGGGTCCACGAGCGCTTGGACGAGACGGCCCAAACAGACCCCGTCAACGAGGCGGAGACGCCCACATCTCGATTCCGAAACGCACTCACTATGGAGGAGGTCGATCAAGCACGACAATCCGTCGCCGATGGCGATCTCGAGAGCGCGGCCAAGCTCTTCGGGAAGGCGATCTCGAAAGCTCCCGATGACTACGAAGTCCGCATGGAGCTCGCCAGAGTCCATTTCGAGCGCGGCGACCTGCGCGCCGCGCGCTCGGTGCTCGAGCAAGCGAAGCGGCGCGACCACGACAACGCGTCATCGTCAATGCGCGAGCTTCTCGGAGACGTCTATGCGGGGCTCGGACGCAGCGCGCTCGCCATCCGCGAGTGGCAGCTAGCACTCAGCATCGACCCGTCCCCCGAACTGCTCTACAAGTTGAAGCAGGCGCTCCGGGAAAACGATCAGGATATCGATTTCGAAGAAGTCCGGCGTCCTCACTATGTGATCCGCTACGACGGGCACATCAACGAGACCATCGGCCAACTCATCGCAACTTCCCTCGACAGCGAGTACGCCGCCCTCCGACAAGAGTTTCGTTTCGAGCCCACGGACCCCATCAAAGTCACCCTCTATATAGACCGCGAGTTTCGCGACGTGACGCATGCGCCTGCCTGGGCGTCCGCCCTGAACAATGGGGAGATAAGGATACCCGTCGAGGGGCTCACTGAAATCACGCCGAAGCTTCGACAGGTCATTCGCCACGAGCTAACCCACAGCTTCATCAACGCCATGACGCAAGGGAATTGCCCCTCGTGGTTTCATGAAGGACTCGCGCAGCTGCGCGCAGGGAGCGACCGGATGGACCCCTATCCGAGGCTTCGCATGGCGCAGGCAGAGGGTAATCTCTTGCCGCTATGGAGCCTAGAAGGCCTCTTCGTCAACTACTCGAAAGAGAAAGCGCGACTCGTCTACACGGAGGCGCTCGCCGCTACGGAATATCTCGAACTGCGTCGCGGACGCGAATCGCTGCGGAAAATTCTAAGGCTTCTTGGCGGCTCCCACACCATGAACGAGGCGCTGAAAACGGTCATTGGCCTCGACTACCAAGAATTCCAGATGGCATGGGAAGCGGACCTGAAGCGCTTTCGCCCGAGCGCCCACTGAAATTCCGCGCGTCTCTCGTTTGTACTATGCTGGGACGCCATGTCAAGACTTTCTACATACCGCACGCTAGTCGCAGGCATCCTGTCTCCGGCGCTCGGAGCCGGGCTCGGCGGTCTCGTTTATTCAACGCTCACCCGTGCGAGCACCAACCGCGACGCCGACTTCGTCTTTCGACTCTCGATGACGGCGCTCGTGATGGTCGTCCCGTTCGTGATTACGCTGTTCATGGCGCTCGGCGACCGACGACGCGCGGCCTTCAGCAAATCCGCGAAGGTGGGCCTGACGCTCGCCGTCTTGTCGCTCGCCCTCACGTGGGTCCCCATTCGAGGCGCGCTGAGCCGCCAACGACAGGCGACGAACCTCGCCTTGAGCGGGGTCGAGGCGCCACCCTTCGACACCGTCGACATTTATGGGAAGCGCCACCGCCTGGCCGATCACGACGGCAAAGTCGTTCTCGTGAACGTCTGGGCAACCTGGTGCGGGCCATGTCGCAGGGAAATGCCGGATCTAGAACGGCTCTACCAATCACGAAAAGGCGACGGGCTCATGATCTTCGGTCTCTCGACCGAGGAAGTCGAAATTCAGTTGACGTTCGCCGAGGAAGTCACCGTAAGCTATCCGCTGCTAACGATCCAAGGAGAGGTGCCGGAGATTTTCAGCGCCACCGCGCGCTACCCGGCGAACTTCCTCATTGACCGCGAAGGGAACCTGCGCCCGGCGCCAAGCGTCGACCAGCCCTTCGCGAACCTGAAGGCCGCCGTCGACGCTTTGCTCGCGGACAAGGTGGCGAGCGAGTAGCGCCCGTCCGTTGCAGCCCGGAATATTAGCTTTAAGGGCGCGATGAAATTGGCGCGCTACGAATCGTCGACGGCGCGGCCGGCCCGGCGAGGCGCTTCGAGCTGGCGCGCGAGTTTCTCTTTTCGGGACTCGAAATCGGCGCGATACTCCCCCGCCACCGGAGGGCCCGGGGGGAAGATTTGTGTCACCGGGTTGACCGCTTTTCCGTGGTGGATGAGCCGGAAATCGAGGTGCGGTCCGGTTGCGGACCCTGTCATGCCCACATATCCAATCACTTCCTTCTGCTCGACGCGTTGTCCCACCCCGAGGCCACGCGCGAAGCGTAACAGGTGAAGATACTTCGTCGTAAAGCCCATCGCGTGACGGACCGTCACCGTGTTGCCGCCTCCTTTCGTGAAGTTGCGGCCGGTGACGACACCGGCAGCCACTGAGTAAACGGGGGTGCCCGATCGCGCCGCGTAGTCCACGCCGAGATGCGACATCCTTCTTTTGTGGATCGGATGGAGCCGAGAGCGAGAGAATCCGGAGCTGATGCGCTCGAAATCGAGCGGTGCTCTCAAGAACGCTTTTCGCGTCGACTGACCTTCCGGGTCGTAATAGTCGCGATTGCCTGCCGGACCCTCGTATAAGAAGGCGCTGAAAACGCGCTCTCTCGACGAGTAAGACACGTAGCTCGCCGCGAGCAGATCGCCGTATCCCACGAACTCACCATCGTGGTAGAGCTTCTCGACGACGAGCGAAAATCGGTCCCCGTTGCGGCTCTCCGTGTGGAAGTCGAAATCCCAGGCGAACACGTTGGCGAAGGCGATCGTGAGAAGCGCTCCTTCGCCGAGTCGGCTCATGCTCGCGAAAAGGTTGTCGTCGAGTACACTGCCAATCGAGACCGTGCGTCGTGTGAGCTCAAATTCTTCGGACTCCGATTGCCAGCCGAGCTCGGAGCGCGTCAGCGCGATCTGTCGCAACTCCGTGCGATGGATCTGGATCCTGCTCGCCGCCCCTGAAACGTCGTAGTGGAACTCGAACTCGTCACCCGCTCGCAGGTGGCGCACATCCATGATGGCGGAAAGGGCTCGTGCGATCTCGTAGACGTCGCCGCTCGAAAAACCGTTGCGCGCGAGGACGGTCGACAACGTCTCGCCGCGCCGCAGACGATCGGGGGTCCACGTCGCCACCGGCACCAGCGAAGCGGCGCGCTCGGCCGCGCGGGGCGCCGCCACCGCAGGCAGCTCGCCGATGTGACGAACACCCAGCCACCATGTGACGACAGCCCAGCTCGCAACGGATAGTAGAAGCCACAGAGCAAGGCTGCTCCATGCCTGCCGCCCTGAGCCTCGGGTCATGTCACCGGAACGTAGAACTCGAGGGTGCGCTTTAGACCTTCGCGCACATCGATTTGTGGGTCGAAGCGCAAGTCACGGCGCGCCGCTGAAATATCCGCGAGCGAGTGAGGGACATCCCCCGAGCGGGTGGAAGTGTAGGACGGCTCGAGCTTCGAGCTCGTGAGCTCCGCCATGGTTGTCCACAGCTCATTCACCGAAATGTGCGCTTGACAGCCGATGTTGTACACGCCGCCGGCGGCGGAACTCTCGTGACATGCGGCGAAGTTGGCCTGCGCGACGTTCTCGACATAGGTGAAGTCCCTCGTTTGATCGCCTTTGCCGTGGATGGTCGGCGCCGTCGAGGAAAGGATGGCGTCGATGAAACGACTGACGACCCCGGAATAAGGCGAGTTCGGATCTTGGCGAGGTCCGAACACGTTGAAATATCGAAGAGACACGGTCTCGAGACCATAGAGCCTATGGAAAACGCTGCAATAGTGCTCGGCGGCAAGTTTCGCCACTGCGTAGGGCGAAAGCGGCTCGGTACGCATCGTCTCGATTTTGGGAAGCTCGGGATTGGCGCCGTAGACCGACGAAGAGGACGCGTAGACGAGCCGCCGAACTCCTGCCTCCTTGGACGCGCATAGCAAGCTCAAAGTTCCCGTGGCATTCGCCTCATGTGACTCGACGGGCTCGTCGACCGAACGTGGCACGGATGGAATGGCGGCCTCGTGGAAAACGTAGTCGACGCCCGAAACCGCCCGCGACAGGGCCGCCGGATCATTGAGGTCGCCTTCGACGACCTCGATGCGGCGCTCGACTTCGGTCAAATTCTCTCGCTTGCCCGTCGAAAAGTTGTCGAGAACACGAACATCTTCGTCCCGATCTAACAGAAAGCGCACAAGATAGGACCCGATAAATCCAGCCCCCCCGGTTACCAAATACAAACTCACCTACATCCCCCACTAACGCTTGAACAATCCAGTTTATGGGGGGGGCGATACAATCGTCAACCCGAGTGGTCATCTGGGCTCGCAGCAAAGACCCAGAATATGTTAAAATGGAAGGAGTTATCAGTTCACGTAAACACAGGATCTAGATTCCAATTTCCCGGAGCGACCTCGATTGCAGGGCGATCTGACGCGCGAAACGCTTGCCGACGCGATCCGCACTCTCTACGTAAACCGACGTAGCGGCATCCTGCATCTCAGCCACGAGCAGGTCAGCAAGCGGATTTATTTCCGCAAGGGCTCCATGATCTTCGCGAACTCCGACGTCGAGTCCGACCGCCTCGGCGAGTTCCTCATCCGGCAGCAAGTCTTGGACCGCACCTCCTTCGAAAAGACGACGAACATGATGAAGGACACGGGACGCCGATTCGGGAAGACCGTCGTCGAGCTCGGCTACTGCACCGCGGATGAGATGCAAGCGAAGGTGGTTGAGCAGATCCAGACCATCATCTACTCCCTCTTTGAATGGAAAGAAGGCTCCTACCGCGTCGAGCAGCACGAGAATCCCGTGGACGAGGATATCGTGCTGAACCTTTCGACGGCCGACATCATCCTCGAAGGCACGCGCCGGATGGACGATATGGACCGGATCCGGCGAGCTCTCGGGGACCAGAGCCGGATTCTCGAGCAGAACGAAAACCCTTTACTTCTGTATCAGAAGATGTCGACTTTGAGCCAGTCGGAATATTTCATTCTGTCTCGCGTCGACGGCATGAGCTCCGTCGAGGACATCTTTGCGGTCTCACCGCTCGGAGAAGACGAGACGTTGAAATGTATCTACGGTCTCATCTCCGCCGGTGTGCTCGTGCTTCAGGGTGAATCGCGCGCGGCCTCCCGCGAGGAGGCAGCCGGTGCGCCACGGTCGGACCTTCCGCGCGTCGAACCACCGCCGGTGCCTCCGCCAACCGCGACGACTCCACCGCCACAACCCGCGCCATCTGTCGCGCCGCCACCGGCTGCGAGTGCACCGAAGCCGCAGTCTCCAACACCTCCGGCAAAGGTGCCCGCCCCCGCCGCGCCGCCGGACGCCCCGCCGGCGCCGACGCCCGAAGAGATTGCCGTGCGCGCGGATATCGTTCTCAAGCACGCCTCACTGGCAGACGCGACTCTCTACACTCTGCTGGAAGTGAAGCTCAACGCCAGTGAGAATGAGATCAAGAAGGCGTATTACGCGATGGCGAAGAAGTATCACCCCGACCGCCATCATTCAGCTCATCTGAGCGAAGTTCACGGCTTACTCGAAGAGCTCTTCAGCAAAGTCACCCATGCCTATCAGACGCTTTCGTCCACCGCCGATCGGCATCGCTACGACCAGACGCTGAAGCACGGCGATGGCGAAGAGGCTTCGGCCGCCAACAGCGACGGCGAGAACGCGCGCAAAGCGGAGCACGCGTCGCAAGCGGCGCTCAAACGACAAGCTGAGCAGCTCTACGGCGAGGGAAAAAGGCACTTCGACAAGATGCACTTCTTCGATGCCATTCAGTCGCTGCGGGAAGCTATCCGTCTCTACCCGAAGAAAAGCTTCCACAAGCTCCTCGCCCACTCGCTGATGAAGAACCCGCTCTGGGCAAAAGAAGCGGAGGAACAATTTCGACTAGCTCTCCAGATGGATCAGTTCGACGCGGAGTGTCTGTTCGGCCTCGGGCAGATATACGAAGACAGAGGCATGACGACCCGCGCTCAAAAGATGTACGAACAAGCCGCGACCTACGACCCTGAGAACGAAGAAATTCAAGCGAAGGTCGGCAGCAAAAAGGGCGAAGCCAGCGGAGGCCTCAGCGGCCTAAGAAACATTTTCAGCCGCAAGAAGGGATGAGATCTGCTACCTGCTATTCTGCTGCGTGCATTCAGATACTCTCGAAACCGGGGCAGCAGAGCCTTGCTGCGGCAGTGTCTAGATTAGATTCCTAGTAGCTGATAGCTGTTAAAAAGCCTGTTCGAGTCGGCCGTAAGCCGAATTTTGTTCTTCTCGTCGGTCACCCTCCGAGAAGCGACGATCATTTATCTAGCCGAGCGATTGCTCGTCCGGTCGAGCGACCTACCCGAGAGCTTCGAGCGGGCCACTCTCGAACGCCCCCCTATTTGGTCTTGCTCCATGTGGGGTTTACCCTGCCTTGGATGTCACCACCCAAGCGGTGCGCTCTTACCGCACCTTTTCACCCTTACCGCTCCTCAGCACCAAGGCGCTAAGAAGAGGCGGTATATTTTCTGTGGCACTTTCCTTCCGGTCACCCGGACTGGTCGTTAGCCAGCACACTGCCCTGTGGAGTTCGGACTTTCCTCTCGCTTTCCGAAGAAAGCCAGCGACCGTCCAGCCGGCTCGAACAGGCAGGACCATTATATAGGAGCCCACACATGGGCCGAGAAAAGAACACGGCGCTACCCAATGTACAGGCTCGTCGATTAGAATCGCATCCTTCGAGAGGAGTGTGTTGGTGAAACATATTCGAGTGTGGTCGCTTTTGGTCTTTGCTGCGACGTCGGTGTCGTTGGCCCAGCCCGTGGCGGCGCAGCCCGACGAAGACGTGATCCGCGGCATCGAAGCCTTGGCTGAAGAATATGCCGGCATCGCTCAGCAGATTTGGGACTACGCGGAAGTCGGCTATCTGAAGACGCGAAGCTCGGAGCTCCTGCAAAGTACGCTTCGAGACGCAGGGTTCGCCGTCGAAGCAGGAGTCGCTGGGATGCCCACCGCGTTCGTGGGGACTTACGGCTCAGGTGAGCCCATCATCGGTATTCTCGCGGAGTTCGACGCGCTGCCCGGAATCTCGCAGGATCGGGTGCCGGACAGACAAGCGATCGGCGACAAAAGCGCTGGGCACGCTTGCGGGCATCACTTGTTCGGCACCGCCTCGGTGGCATCGGCCATCGCCGTCAAAGAGTGGCTCGACCGCTCGGGAACCCGGGGCACGATTCGGCTCTACGGCACGCCGGCCGAGGAAGGCGGCGCCGGCAAAGTGTATATGGTTCGTGAGGGCTTGTTCGACGACGTGGACGCCGTGCTTCATTGGCACGCCGGTGACAGGAATAGTGCTTCGGCGAGCAGCTCGCTCGCGAACAAGTCCGCGAAGTTTCGGTTTCATGGATTGTCCGCCCATGCGGCCGGTGCACCCGAGAGAGGCCGCTCGGCGCTCGATGGCGTGGAGGCGATGAACGCGATGGTCAACATGCTTCGCGAGCACGTGCCTCAAGAAACGCGCATCCACTACGTGATCACCTCGGGCGGCGCGGCGCCAAATGTTGTCCCCGACTTTGCCGAAGTGTATTACTACGTCCGAAACCCCGATCCCAAAAACGTGGTCGCGATTTTCGATCGCGTCGTGAAGGCCGCGGAGGGCGCGGCGCTCGGGACGGACACCCGCATGGATTTCGAAGTGATTCACGGCATCTATGCGCTCTTACCGAATGAGGCGCTCGCGCGGAGGATGTTCGAGAGTCTCGAGCGAGTCGGCGGCGTGGAATACACGGAAGAAGAGCGCCATTTCGGCGAAGTGCTCCAGCAATCTTTCACCGGTGACGTGCTTCCTTTGTCCTCCGCCGCGGAAGTGCAAGAGTTCTTCGTTACCGAGGAAGGCAGCGGCGGGTCCACAGATGTTGGGGATGTGAGCTGGGTGGTGCCCACGGCCGGGCTTCGCACGGCGACGTGGGTGCCGGGCACTCCGGCCCACTCATAGCCATCGCCGCGGGCGGAACGTCTATCGGCAACAAGGGGATGATCGTTGCGGCCAAGACGTTGACGCTCACCGCTATCGATGTCTTCTCGAATCCGGAGATCGTGCAGCAAGCCCATCGCGAAAGAGATCGTCGCGTGGGACCCGATTTCGTCTATGAGTCGCTCGTCGGTGATCGTGCGCCGCCGCTCGATTACCGAAAACCCGCGACTCCGTGAACGGTAACACTTTCTCATTTCTCCCGGAAGTGGAGCGCAGCAAACGAGACAACGGAGCCTGGGTCGATGTTCCACTGCTCGTAGGAGCACACCGAGGCTTCTATCCGCCTCGCATGCATGGCTCGAAGGAACGTATAGATAGGTGCGTAACCGCACCAGTTGAGCACGTCCCCTTCGGGGTGCACGAGCTCGAAGAATCCTTCAGCATCGCCCGCCGCAACGCGCTCCAAGCGTCGCTCGTCTTGCTCGCGCACCTCTAGCATGCGTCCTTCATAGGCGCGAACGGGCGCGTTGTCGCCGTAGCGTACACCGATATGCGCCATGTCCACGCCGAGAACCCACACGAGCTCGGGCCGTTTCGACGCGAGCTCGGTGAGGGTGTCCAACACACGGGCGTTGCCGTCGAGTGTCTCCGGCGGAACACCTCGGACGAGGCTATCGACGAACGGGCCGCACAGGATGGGAAGTATGCGGAACGGTTGGGCGAGTCGATATTGCAGAAAGAGAACTTGAAGCTCGATGGAGTGCTCGGTTCGGTGGCAGTAATCTTCTTCGACCACCGCGTCTCCGCCTCGTTCCACGAAAAACGCCAGCGCGTCTCGGTCGATCTCGACCGTGCCGAGCGGCGTACGGAACGGCTTGGCCGTCACGCCGAACCGCTCTGGGGCGCCGTAATGCGACGTGCCGAGGATCACGAACGTCTTCATGTCCTCGTCTGGGCTCTCGGGCAACGCATAGGCCGCGCCGTAAGACGCATAGCCGCCCTCCGGTGAGACGTGAGGCGCCGCGATCGCGAGCGGCCACGCATCATCCGACTTCCGCCGAGCGCCATCGATATCGATGCGCGCATCGAGCAAGCTCTCGATCGCCTCTCTCTCCAAGGGGTAGGCGGAGCCGGCAAGGGTCTCCTCGCGCACCGGCGACGCGCGAAAGGCGTCTTGCGATCGCTCGACTCGATGCGCAAGCGCTTCGTCGTCGAGGAATCCCGTATCGCTAAGGATGGTCACGAATTCCTGCAGCTCGCTTTGCGCAACCATCTTCCGCCCGCGAGGCGCGTCATCACGACCTGCGCATCGAGCATCGAATGAGCGCCGTCGAGACAGCGGAGAAAAGCGACCCATGCCGGCGGGATGATGAGCACATCGTCGGTGTAGCGAAACGGATCGCGCAACAAGAGCCCTGGTTGCTCGACAATCGGCGAGGGCATGACATCTATGTCACGGCGCAATCGAGGAAGTGAATCCTTCATGCTTTTGACGGCTTAGCGCCAGACATTGTAGTATGAACGCGCGTCAGAAAGCCCCGTGGTCCCAAAGCGGAGAGGTGCTGGAGTGGCTGATCAGGGCTGCCTGCTAAGCAGTTACACGGGTGATGAGCCTGTGTCGAGGGTTCGAATCCCTCCCTCTCCGCCATTTAAATGCTGTAAACTACTGATAATAAAAAGGTTGTATATATTAATATTGTTCCGTTCCCACATTTTTAACCCCATCTCTACCGGAGTTAGCAAACCCTCCCTCGTCAGCCAGCTCGGGAGCCCGAGCCGCCGCACCGCTACGGTCAAGTGCGCCACCATCATCCTCCGGGACGAGTTCGAGAGCCTCTGCGAGCGGGGCCTCCCGTTGTTCTTCCTGGAGCACGGCGCTTGCGCGGGTGACCGCATCGACAATTTCGTCGGCGACCAGCTCTGCAGGCTTGCCCGGTCCGGAGGCGGCGGCGATGTACGCATAGATCCCCTACTCGGCTTCCTTCAGGTCGAGTTGGCGCTGGATATGCCCGGTCTCGTGAGCCGTGCCACCGCCCGAGCCTCCCGGAGTGTTCTTCTTGATTTGTTCATAGACATTGATGAAGCTAGCCGGCGATTCAGCGAGGCGGTCATCATGGGCCTGGAGCGCTCTCAGGACCCGACCCACGTACGTGACAAGACCGAGGCGGCGTATCGCCGGACGGACCTGTTTGACCGTCGTCGAGACTTGATGGAGTCATGGTCCAAATTTGCCACCTCGACACCGGCTGGTACGATGGCGATCCGGGCATGACTTCTGACCTTTGGAAGCTCCGCGCGTGGTTGACCCTCAAGGAGGCAGCGGATTACCTGTCTTCCAAGACCGGCCTCGATGTTGACGAGAGTAACATTCTCCGACTGGCCCTGGATGGCAAGCTTCAACTGTCTTTGAATTTCCTGAAACCCATCGAAGCAATCCAATACCGTGAGGGAGCCGAGTTGGAAGAGCACAGGACGCAGATTGAAGGGATCTGGGATCTCCTCGTGCAAGGCCCTGTTCGCCTTGAGTTAGAAAACCGGTACCGAGCGACGTGTGGGCTGCCCCACGTCGAGCTCGACCCCCGTGAGAAGCCATTCGGCACTGAGGGGGCATTCGTCACGGGAGAAGAGGGTGTGGTCTATCAACTACTTCCATTTCTCAATTTGCTGTGGGGGTCCGGTCGGAACCCCTCAGTATTGCCCGTCGGCAGTCTGCTCGGGGTCCGACCCCACGCCCTCGACGCGGTCGTTGCCAGCCTTCCTTCACCTTCACTCGGCCCCGAAGAACAACAACCGTCGAAACCGGATGATGCCACGGATACTCTTGACAAACCTCTGGTGACGCGCGAGCGGGTAACGCTCTTGACCATCATTGCCGCACTTGCTAAAGACGCAAACATTGACATCGCCAAGGCGTCTAAAGCGGGTAGCATCATTGAGGTGCTGACCGAAAAGCTTGACGCAAGGGTTTCTGCGCGCACCATCGAAAACCACCTGAAACGCATCCCAGACGCTCTCGAACGACGCAGTAAGACCTCCCACTAGCTCCGCAATTGCGGAAGAAGTTCCCGCAGTTGCGGAAGAAGCTCCCGCAACTGCGATCACGCACGCCTCGCCCATGCTCTGATCGCCATGTCGTTTCCCGGATGGGCCGGGAGCACTCACAAGGAGCAACACATGGCGCAATTCCCTAACTCGACGCTGGCAATCCTCCGCCGCAAGCAAGTTCAGGCCGAATCTGGCTATTCGCGCTCTACGATCTACCTCCGCATCGCCCAAGGTCTGTGGCCAAAACCTGTGAGCCTTGGCGCTCGCGCCGTGGGCTGGCCGGCTGGCGAAGTATCGGCTGTCAACGCCGCGCGGATCGCCGGCAAGTCCGACGATGACATACGTGCCCTGGTGGCGAGCCTCGAACTGAAACGTCAGACGATCGATGGCCGCTAGTAGCAGGCCTCCGCTGATTCAACGCGGTTCAGGTCATGCCTCATCCGAATCATCGGCTCGCGGCCATTGTGGAGCAGTGCGCGGGACGTTGGACACCACATTACCGCAAGGAGCGTGTGACACATTAGATGTTGTGCCTCCGCACAGACGGGGACGTAGCGCTGGTGGCCGCGGACACGACAGGGCCACTGGCGGACCTGGTCGACTCCGATCGGAGCCGAGGTGAACGCCTGGCTGACCGCGCAACTCGACAAGCGCCGAAAGACCCCTTCCAGTGGACAGCAACCCCAGCCATGACCACGCGCTCAACGCTACGCCTGGCCAATCCCGCCAACCTGCCGGGCGATGCGCGCCGGGACGGCGGGAGTACTCGGCGCGACGCCGTTGCCGACACACCCGAGCATCATGATGGCTCGTCTCGGGCTCGATTGGTCGATCGCTCCACCACGGCGTTGCGCCCGCATCCGGTCTATCTGGAGCTGTGCGGGCCGCTCGCTGCAACACGGGCACGGCGGGTGGGTCAGCAGACTGGGTCGATCCGGGAGCCGTTATTGACAACCACGGACGGCACGATTCTGGACGGACACGCGCGGTGGCAAGTAGCGATCGAACGGGCGCAACCGAACGTCCCATGCCTCGAACTCGACGTGACCGAAGACGAAGCCCTCCAGGTCATCATCCAACGCCACCGAGCATACGAGGGCTTGAACGGCTATGGCCGGATCGTGCTGGCCTTGCGTTTAGAGCCGTACTTCAGAGAACACTGCCGTCGACAGCAGCTGGCGAGGAGCAATGACTTACCGTCGTCAAATTTGACGAATGACACGCGCCGAGACGTGCGGAAGGACATCGCCCGCCTGGCCGGCGTCTCGACCGGCAACGTGACCAAGGTCAAGCAGATCCTGGACAGCGTGATTCTCGAAGTTCGGAAACGGCTCCTGCGAGGCGAGGTCAGCATCCATCGGGCCTGGCTATGGCGCAAGCGGCCCCCGAAGGGACAGCGCGATGCCTTGTGGGACCATCTACATCGAGGGGCCATCAACAAGACGATCGCCCGGCTGCTCAGAGCGCACGTTGAAGTTGGTGCTACCGTCCGACCCGTCGACGACGTGACACCTATCGTGCTCGGCGGACTCGCGAAGCTCGACGCGGACGACATCACCGTGGCCGTCGTCGATGTTCCAGGGCGCGCCGTGGTGGTGACGCGAGCCTGCTACAACGAGCTGCTAGAGAAAAATCCACGATGACTTCCGCTAGCCCGCGCCCGCTCAGACAGATCTTGGAGATGCATCGGGAGGTGTGGGATTGCGACGAGATCCGTCCCGACGTGAGGGAGGCATATTCCAAGGTCATCGACTGCGGCACCGAGGCTCTCGGCGCGGAAGTCTTTGCGTCCGACCGTGAAGAGCGGGTGGTCTATCACACCTGCAAATCAAGGGCCTGTCCCAGCTGCGGGTATCAGGCGACCCGCGCTTGGCAGCGCGACCAGTGGCGAGAGCTACCCGATATCCCCTACGCCCACGTCTGCCTGACCATGCCGGATGTGCTCTGGCCGCTGTTCCAGCAGAACCGCCATCTTTTACATAATTTGCCCGTCCTGGGCGCGCAGGTGCTGCAGCAGTGGGCTCGGCAAAAATACGGCGTCCGGCTCATGATTGTCGTGATCCCTCACACCTTCGGCCGTCACTTGAATTTCAATTGCCACCTGCACATCCTGGTCTCCGAGGGCGGTCTCTCCGAGGATGGAGCCAGATGGCATGAGAGCGCCTCATTCGACGGCGAGGCGCTGATGCCGATGTGGCGCTACGCCGTCATCACGCTCTTGCGGGAAGCTGCTCGGGCCGGCGTCCTCGACACCGACATGAATCGCCGCGCGCTGCAGCGGTTGCTCACGGCACAGTACGAACGGTGGTGGAACATCGACATCAAGCGGTTCCGAAACAAGAAGCAGTTTCTCGGATATGCAGGCCGCTACGCCCGACGTCCCCCGATTGCGCAACACCGGTTCCGGAAGATTGACGGTCAAGAAATCCGATTCGTGACGAAGGACACGCGCACTAAACAGATAGTCGAGACCACCTACACGCCAGGCGAGTTCCTGGCTGTCCTGGCCGATCACATCCCCGACCGCTACCGGCACAACATCCGGTACTTCGGTCTGCTCGCTCCTCGCGTGAAGAGCGACACACACGACGCAGTCTTCGCGCTGCTGGGCCAGCAACGGCTGGGGAAGCCTCCGCGACTACGTTGGGCCACATCGCTAAAGAAGAGCTTCGGGGTCGACCCGCTCCTCGATCGCGATGGACAGCAGATGCGTTGGGATCGGCGAATACCGCCGGCACCAGCCCAAGGCCATGGACTCGCGAAGCCGGCCTTGGGGTCGCTGTAATATCCCTCTGGCTTGCCGATCCCAAAACGGTTTACGGCTCTACTTGAGACGTGGAAGTGGCGTCATCTTGACCGCCATCCCACGCACTCGACCGCTCGATTCGTCCGCCCATACAGGATCATCCCCCCTCTCCTCAGCAGGATCTAAGAAAAAGGCGGATTGTGCGGCCCCCCCCAGGGGGGGAGACCACAGGTAAAACGGGGTTAGGTCCCCTCCCTGCACGACTGTGGCGCTCGCTCTGGCGCGCATCAGAAATGAGATTTTGATTTTCCTAAAGATTTAATGATGATGGAGGCCTTAGCGTGGGCCTCTCCGTACAATCCGCCACATGACAGCCCATGACACCATCTTTGCAGTTACCCTGAGTCTCATTCTGGCGATGGGCTCTACCGCAGATGCCCAGAGAGTCCCGCCATCGGGCATGGTCGATGACAAAATCGAACCGGCGGTGAAGCGTCACGTGGCGAAGACGCTCACGTTCCGGCATCAGATTCACCAGAACCCGGAGCTCGGCAATTGAAGCGAGGGGAGACCACGTTGGCCCCGGCGTAGGTGTGCGCGGAGAAGCTGTTTCAATCCACTCCCCCCGCCGAAGCGAGGGGAGACTAAAGTTCGAGGATGGACTAAATAGGGAAGGGAAAGTTTCAATCCACTTCGTCGACAGTGGCCCCAGCAGGATAGGTCACATAACCCTTGACCAGAAGTGTGCAGGAGCGCGTAGTGCGGGAAATCCGCATGCTGCGTGCGATGCGGCGGGGGCTGGAAACGGGGACATGGTAAGGACTGAGGCACCGGCACTTGGCGAAAGCCGCCGGCAACAGCTACTCCCCTTACCTCTATCTACCGCGCCAGCCCCCGACCCACCGGGATCACAGGAGTCTGAGCTTATAGCTCCTGCCACGGCTTCCTTTCCGTGGGGTCTCTACGGTGTGACCTCTCTCAACCGTGTCGTACATCAGGTGAACTCCTACGTCGATGCTCAAAACTCTTTTGGTGCCAAGGTGCGCACATATTTTTCATGCGAGGTTCCGGGCTTCGGCGATGACATTTCGCGGTACAAAATCAGGAAGTTTCTCATTCGGTAATTCCCGTTAGGGTCGTAACCTGCTTTTCTTCGGGTTCGAGCTCGCGACGCCACAGGCAGGCCAGCGAGCCGTAAGCCCGTCTCGGCCCCTTGCCTCGCAGGAAGTACGCTCCCCATAACAGCGCCACGACGCCCGCCCCCATTGCGGTAGCAAATGAGAACGCTGACACGATGGCTCCGACCGTACTAAAGATTACTTCAAGGAAGTGGTAGGCGATCCCGGCAACGCGCCCGACCGGCCGCGGCACCCAGGTGAGGATCAGACACAGCGCTATCGGCACGAGCAACACCCCTTTCAAGAACGGGGGCAATTCCACAGCGAAAAGAAGCACAAAACACACTCGAAGACACAGGAACGCGGAATGGGCGATTAGGACGGCTATGAATCCTGGCGTCATGGATGAACCCCTTATGGTGCAAAAACTCAGCCGGTCATCGATCTGGCCGCGTCCTTAGCGCACGCTTGCTGCGGCGGGCGGGTATTCGTCCTCGAACCATTTGGCCAAAATCAGGCGGTGCTTGCGCTGTTTACTGTTGGTGATGTATATGCATCCCTTTTCAAAAGAGGCACTTACGCTCCATTTAGCACGCAGCGAAGGTCACGAACGCTATTTTGGCTGTAATTTAATGCACCGTAGGGTCTTAGTGTCATCTCACCAACACTTAATGGCGGAAGCACCCGTCGATGAGCGATGCGAGGTCGCGGTTGGCGGCGTTGTACGAAGTGGAATCTCCCGTCCTGTGCCAAAACTCAGCCCTTTTGAAATAGACCATAAATCAGCAGCCCAGCGACTGGGCCAAGGGCCCTTAGGCTCTACAGTTACCCAAAACCCGCGGTCGACGTTCGAGAGCCGCGGCCGTTTCACCGAACGGCGGAGGACGGCGAGCTGCTGCCGAAGAGCGACATTCTCGAGAGCCAGCTCGCGACGAGCCTTGAAGGCAGAGATGAGAGCGGGAACCAACGACGAAATCATGCCGGCATGGTGCTGGCAGACCGGAGATTAATCAAGTCTGGTGTGCGCGGATGAATAAATAGAAGGCACAACCAAATATCCCTCCGAGGGCACTTCGACGTACCGGTCATCCTGGAAGAAGTCAGACCTCTCGGTACGAACGGCTGCTTAGGTAACTCGGTCCGCCGAAATTTGGCAGACACATGGTAGAATGGAGGTGACTTGATGTTACGCCGAACCGTCCACCAAGCCTCGGTGCTTGACGCAGCGGAACAACGACGTCAAGACACGTCACAGGTGTCGTTGCTGAAACCCAGTTTGACGAGAGCTGCTAAGTGCTCCACAGCCAAACCTTGCAACGTCTGTAAGTCGGACCAGAACTTTCTCAGACAGCGGCGGCCCCCAGATGAGCCAACGGACCGAACACCGATAGCGGTGGTCGAGTTGTTTGCTGGCTGCGGGGCTATGAGTGTTGGCTTTCGCGAAGCGGCAAGACGTGCCGGTCGTGGAGTTCAAGTCGCGCTAGCGGTCGATTCCGACCCGAGGGTCCTTGAGATCTACAAGAGGAACGTCCCCGCTTTGAAAATACAAGACAGGGACGTGACGCAGCTGTTCGACGGTGCCATCGGTGGTGCTTTGACAGAGAGTGAAAGAAGCCTAGTCGAGAAACTAGGTCCAGTTGATGTGGTTTTGGGTGGTCCACCGTGCCAAGGTCATTCAGATCTGAACAATCGGACAAGGCGGGATGATCCCAAGAATGGTCTCTACCTAAGAATGGCACGTGCGGCCGAGGTCCTCGGGGCGAAGGTCGTGGTTGTCGAGAATGTCGCGACGGTCCGGTGGGACAAGTCGAGCATAGTCCAGGTCACAACCCACGCGCTGAGAGACGCTGGCTTTTCAGTGGACAGTCTAGTTCTCGATCTGTTGAGGGTTGGCGTGCCGCAGCGAAGGCATCGCCACCTGCTTCTAGCGTCAGCCGTCAAGGGCCTCGACCCATTGACTCTGTTGAACGACATTGCCATGAGTATGTTTGGCCATCGGAATAGAACGGTTGGGTGGGCGATTCGAGATCTCCTCAAGACTAAGCCTGAGACGGCTTTCGACACGCCCAGTCAGCGAAGTAATGAGAATCAAAAACGGATTGCCTTCCTATTCGATGAACACTTGTACGATCTCCCCAACAGTCAGCGACCGGAGTGCCACCGTGAAGGAGGCCACAGTTATACCTCGGTCTATGGAAGGCTCCGGTGGAATCTGCCGGCCCAGACGGTGACCACGGGCTTCGGGTCCATGGGGCAGGGCCGGTACGTCCACCCTGAGAGGCGCCGAACCATTACACCTCACGAAGCTGCGCGGCTTCAGACTTTCCCCGACTGGTTCGATTTCGGAAACGCCCAGCGAGGAGTAATGGCTAGAGCGATCGGGAACGCAGTGCCACCCCTATTGATGGTTGCGCTTGGCCAGCGAATGATTCCGCTGCTCCGTGGTGCTACGACGCAGCTGCGACTGGCCAAGTGAGGAGAAAGGCAATGCCGCCAGCCTCATCGCTCCAGGCGCGCCGTCGCATGCAATCGACGCGACAGCGGGACACGACCCCGGAGATAGCGATTAGGCGGGTCCTTCATGCGCGAGGGTTCCGCTACCGTGTAGATCGCCCGGTGATTCCAGGTCTGAGGCGACGTGCGGACTTGGTGTTCTCTGGATCGAAGGTTGCGGTGTTCGTCGATGGCTGCTTCTGGCACTCCTGTCCGAGGCATGGAACCCGACCGAAGGCGAATGCCAAGTGGTGGGCCTCAAAGCTAGAAACCAATCGGCGTCGGGATTCGGACACGAACCGTCGCCTCAGGGCGTCTGGATGGCGCGTCGTGCGCGTGTGGGAACACGAGACTCCAGCCAAGGCAGCCGACCGAGTTGCGACGGCTGTGAACTCTCGGAACGCAATCGATAGGACTTAGCGCGAAAAGGAGCCCGGCCTTTGAGATCCGAAGATCAATCACGCCCATCACTGCCCTGGTTCGCCCTCTCATCGCGCGCGACTCCGCTCGGCGTTTGTTCGCTAGCCACGCCTTGCTCGGGAAGGAGTGAGATTCCGTGACCGCGTCGACCATCTCTCAGCGAAGCTACTCCGCTGCATTCGGCAACCACACACGGGCCTCACATCGGCCGGGAGCTGTTGAGGCTCAGGGCCAATGGCTGTAACGGTTCGAGACGTCGAAGGTCTGGAAGAGAGGCTGCTGGAGGTTGGCAGAGAGCTGAGAGACTCCAGCAGTAGTTTGCTTGCTGACGCGGCGAGGTGGTACGAAAACGAAGCTGAGCCGCAAGGCATTCTCGATAGACAGACCTTCGCGCACCTCTGTGAGGTCGCCCGATCATCGACGGATGAGAAGGTTCGCCTACTGGCGACCGGCACCCTGACCGTTCTTAAACGCGACTCCGAGCAACATGCAGATCGCGCGCGCTTTGTGTCGAGGTTTGCCCTCCGTCGAATATGCGTCTTGACCGGAAGCAACTTCGGTTGGAGCGGCCTCCCGATCCCCCACGTCGAAGCTGAAGAGGCCAAGGAGCTCTTTGACGTTGCACGAACCGACACTCGGTACTCGGACGAAACGCTACTCACCAAGACAGACAACTTCATCCAGAGACACGAGAACAGCGGGGACTTGTTCGGGCGCTTTGCCCAGGATCTTGAGATCCTCGTGGACGTGCTCACGAATCCTGCAACCATTGAGACTCATCAAGATCTAGCCCGCGCCGCGTTGGTCTACTTCGTCGACCCTTCCGACGCTATTTCCGACGACATAGGCCCCGTCGGCCTCTTGGACGACGCCTTTATTGTGCGACGCGCAATCGAGCAGATCCAACCCCGGCGCTCGATCATCAGTTCGCATCTTGACACGGTCGTTCGTGACTGGCCGTTCCTGAGCGACTTGGCCCTTGGTGCAAACGGTGAGCTTCACCGGCTCAGCGAGTTCATGATCATCAACACAGGTCTGGTCTTACTGGAGTCTGAGAGCAACCCTGGTGATTCCCGAGGGTCCGTCGTGGTCACCTCGGAATCCGGTCCGCTCCCGTTCCTGGTTGGGTTCATCCGAGCTCTTGCCGAGGTCCACAGCTTCATCGACGAGAGCAGGCGGCCTGCCTTCAGGCAAGGGGAGCGTCTAGCTGAACGCGAGAGTGGGGCTGAGGTGGTCTTTCATAGCTACGGACGACTTGAGGGCTCCGCTTTCAAGACCTGTGGGCCCGGAGAGGCGAGTTATTTTCAAGTGCTCCAGCCAGGGAAAGGAGGCTTCGACATCTTGAGGACGAAGCCGATTCGCGATCTCCTTTCCTTGAGACGGTCGACCAAGGATTCCGGCCCCTTGCGGGGAGGCTCGTTGACGCTCGAAGCTGACGCGACAAAGTTGGGTCCTCTTGAACAGACCTTCAGCTCCGTTTTGCCTATTGTGGGTCCGCCAAGTCATGGGCAGGTGATTGTGGTTGCTCCGCTCAAGACGTCGAAGGAGCTCGCCAGGTCGCTGACGCTCCACGGCAAGCCCCTGACCGACGCCTTACCGATGGGACAGGCGCGTGTAGATGAGGACCAGATCGTCTCAACTGAGTGGACAAAAGGCGGCCCCGGGGGAGATCCACTACTGTGCGTAGTTCGCTCAAGTGCCGAAGCCGTCGAGCTCGTGGAGAGGGCTGAACGCCCAATTTTAGCGGTCGTTAGTGGCATAAGGCCAAGGCATACAGATGCCGTTAACCTCCGACGGCTTGCCGCGGACGGCGTTCCAGTTCTCGCGGTGGCCGAAGCTTTGGACGAGGAATCTCTAGCAACATTCCAAAAGGGGCAATTCAGATTCTGGGCATGGGACGAGGAGTGGCTCAGCTATCTGCGCTGGCCGCAGCGAGGGACGAAGCTGCCCAGCCATCCTGTTGCTGCTTGTGAACATCGATTGCGCAAGCAGGCGTCCGCCAGTGTAGCCGTGGTGGACCTCGACCTTCCGCCTTTGGATGATGCGAAGCGATCGCTAGATCGCCTCGACCAACTCCGGCACGAGCGAGAAGATGAAGTTCTTGAAGCGGCGGTGAGAGAGGGCTTCACGTTGCTCGTTGCTCTCTGTCGAAAATGTGGCAACTCCATGGAGGATTCAATCCAGAGTCTCGAAAGATTCCGAATCCATGCCCGCAGCGGGGCACAATGGTGGTCCGACGATGTGGTGGCGGCTTCCAAATCGGCCGAGGCGTCGCTTGAAGCAGTCTTGGAAGTCCTCCGTAAGGTGAATCCTAAGCACGATTTCCTCGTGTCGTGGGCAGCCGACAATCCCGCGGGTGTTGTTGTGCGTCGCCGCGAACTCGATGCCTCGGCCAGTGTGCCCACCCTGTCGGGGGTTAACTGGATTCAGGGGCGTCCGCCTTCGGCCTTCGAGGGCCCCCTGCTGATCTCCGCCTGGATGGGCCGGCCCACAATGGAGCGGCTCCTCGTTCCACCGACGGTTCAAAGCACGACTCTAGCCCTCTACGGTCCGGAACGTGATTGGTACCGGCTATTCATCGGTAGACAAAGCAGAGTGAGTGCTCGCACCCGACAGATGGTGCGAGAACGGTCGCCAATTCCGTTACCCTCGGCGCCTGCCCCAGATCTTTCACCGCCGGTTGTTCGAGTCGAGGAGCCATTGGTGGACGAGATCGTGGATTCGGTTCGTCGGGCACAGATACTGCGCCGGCTCGGCACTGGCGAACCTGGTGAAGAAGTCGCCGCGCGGTTGGTTTACTTCACAGGTGGACACTGGGCTCCATTTGGCCCGGACCATTCCGTCAACACAGTTACGCACCTGAGGGGCGTAGAGATCGCCGACGCCAAAGATGCACTTCGAAGTGTAACGGTATCTGACCTCCGCACCGGTGACCTAGTGTTCATGGTCCGTGGTTCTGACCGGGACGCGCTAAGGCATGCCGCAGATCAGGAGCTGCCCGAGGGTGCGCGTGAGACTGCCGCAGTGTGGAGAGCCGCGCTTCGCCGCTTCGTGGAGGCAGGACACTCACCGACGGAGCTCCGAAGGCGACTTGCACGAGAGGGTTGTCATCGCACAGCGGTGACGGTCCGAAGCTGGCTCAAGGACGACCGCCTCATTGGTCCCAAGGACGCCCTCGACGGCGCACTCGAAGCTATCCAACGAGCGACAGAGGACGATGAACTTCAAAAGAAGGTTGAAGCCTGCAAAGAGGCGATCCATCAGGTTCGCAGTGCTCACTTCGCGGTTGCGTTTCGGCTTGCCACTCAAGTGCTGGATCGCACGAGGGAGTGGCTCGACATCGACACACCGCCAGACCAGCTCGTGGAGGTCGAAGAACGACTAGTCCTCCTAACGGTCGATTCCGTCGATTCTGAACTAGCCAAGGTTCCTCGGAGCGCACTCAACCGGCTTCGGGAGGAGGCGTCGTGACTAGGATGCTTCCTTTTCGACGATTCATTCCTCAGTTCGGAGTGGCGACGCGCGACACCAAGCGAGTGCAGACACATCTAATGGTAAGATTCCGGTGCAGCCCGAATGATCATGAATATCCGACGCTTGATGTGGCAGGTCGTCACCTACGTCGGGATGTCTTGAGCACGAGTGGCCTGTACGTGATTAGCCATGTTGACGGGGATCCTGTCAGACAAGAGCGCTTTGAGCACGAACTTGTCCGCCGACTAGATCCTGATGAGCTGACGCCATGACACCTGAGGACCTTCGCAACGAGCTGCTGAACTTCTTGCAGCGTGACCTCATCGGTCCAGCGGGTGGGCAGCAAGAGGTCTTGCTTGAGGAATCGCCGAGGATCCGCTACGCAGCGGGAGTCTTGTTCCCGCAAGAGTCGCAACGAAACGAATCTGAGGCCGCTGGCGGGGTGGAAGGAGGTGAGGATAGCTCGGCAGGAAATGAACCGATCGCATCGGCGGACGCGCGGGAAGTAACTCCTTCCGCGATAAAGCGAGAAACGTCTCCCGACGCGGACCACGACGACGTTGTAACGCTCGCCAACACGTATCGGCCTTCGGCGATTGGCCTCAGCTTCATGGCCGAGCCTGCCGGGTGCCATCTCGTCGTTCGGGTGCGTGGCGCTCGATACCGCAGTCATACGGAAAAGGACGCGGCTAGAAAGTTTAATCAAAGGCTCTGGAAAAGAGATGCTCTCTCGTGCGATCCGGTGGAGATAGATCTCGGAGCCTTGAGTCAAGGGGCTGAATCGGATAAGAAGTTGTTGCCCGGGCTCCATCTGCGGCAGGTAGTGCGTCAGAGGCCGAAGGGCCGCTATATCGTCACACTCAGTCTCTACAACACTACCCGCGAGCACGAACATGCCGCGGAGACTTTCTACCAGGTCGGCTTTACCGTCGAGGCGGCCGACGGGTCTGCACCCTTTGTCGAGTATCAGATGCTGGAGGGCATACGCCAGGACGAGGAAGAGAACGCTCTGGCGATGCTCTACCGGAATCGTCGAATCTTCGCCGTGGGTCACGGATGTGCCGCTGATTGGAAGGAAGCCGACACTGAGCGCGCAAGCAGTGTCGCTACAGAAGTCTTTCCGCACGTGAGCGTTCCGCAGGTTGATCCAGTCTCCGGGAACTCTGAGTACCTAAGCATGCAGTTCCTACGTGGAGACTGTGAGAACCCGAAGCGTGACATTCCGCGGGCGCTCAAGGAGCTTTGCCGTACCTACGGAGAGTGGATCGATGCTCGGGTCGCCGAATCCGAATCTCTTGAGGAGCGCTTCCGGCCGGCCGCTAGGCGGCACATAGCTCTTTGCCGAATTGCGATGCGTCGGATTAGAGCAGGCGTCGAGCTTCTGATCAAGGATCCGCTGAGTCTCGAAGCATTCATGGTCACGAACCACGCGATGCTGATGCAGCAGCATCACTCGAAGCTTCGGCGAACACTTGACGAACCGTGGACCACGTTGGCGCAAGACCCGAACGACTACGGCTCGAACTGGAATGAGCGTAGAGGATACTGGCGAACGTTTCAGATCGCTTTCATCGTCATGACGCTGCCAAGTCTGACATCGGACGACGCTCCGGTGGATATGGAAGACGAGCACGTCTCATCGCGAGACCTCGTCGACCTCATCTGGTTCCCGACGGGCGGTGGAAAGACCGAAGCCTACCTGGGCCTCACGGCATTTACAATCTTCCGGTCGCGGCTGGCCAATTCGAATAGTTCTGGTTGCAAAGTGCTGATGCGATACACGCTGCGGCTCCTCACCAGCCAGCAGTTCCAGCGGGCTGCCTCCCTGATATGCGCGTGCGAAGTGATACGTCGTGCGAACGAAAAACGGTTTGGTTCGCGGCGAATCTCGATCGGACTCTGGGTCGGTATGTCGCTGACACCAAACGAGGAGAAGTCAGCATTGCAGGCTCTGGCTCAACTGGAACGGAAAGGAGCAGAGGCCAAGAATCTGTTTCAGCTCCTCACTTGCCCTTGGTGCGGCACTGAGCTCGATAACCCGCGTCGGTACGGCTACGCAGAACGCAAGCGACGCCTAGTGTTCCAGTGCCCTGCGCGCAAGACCCAAGATCACGAGGGTTGCCCCTTCTCGGAGCTTGGAGCGCACCTCCCAGTATGCGTCGTAGACGAGTCTATCTATGCAGAGCCGCCCACTCTCATCATTGGAACCGTTGATAAGTTTGCGATGCTAGCGTGGAGAGGGCAGGCGACCGACCTTCTAACGATTGGAGGTGGTCCTGAACTCATCATCCAGGACGAATTACACCTGATTGCCGGGCCTCTGGGCTCGATGGTCGGGCTTTACGAAGGCGTTATCGAGTACCTGTCGAGCGCGAGTGGTCGGAGGCCGAAGATCATCGCGTCGACCGCCACAACTCGCCAAGCCGAACGTCAGTGCAGGGCTCTCTACAACCGCAGAATGTTCCAGTTTCCCCCGCCGGGGCTTGATGCGTCTGATTCATTCTTTGCAGTCGAAAACAAGGATGCTTCCGGGCGTTTGTACGTAGGCTTCCTGCCGACCGCGGCTTCTTCGCCGCTCACAGCGCAGATTCGCAGTGTTGTGGCGTTGCAACAGGGTGTCTTGGTGGTGAGCGAAGAGAATACGCCCGCAGAGGCAGTGGATCCTTACTGGACCCTGGTGCAGTACTTCGGGAGCTTGAAGGAACTTGGACGAGCGGCGACGTTTCTCTTAGCAGATATACCAGAATTCTTGCCAACCATGCATCGCCGCTTTGACGTTGAGGGCGACCGACGACGGTGGATGCGAACGAGTGAAGAGCTGACGAGCCGAAAGAACGAGGAAGAGATCCCCAGGATTCTCAAGCGCCTGGAAGTGCCTTATCACAAGGATGCGAAGTATGACGGCCAAGCGCTCGACACAGTTCTCGCCACCAACATGATCTCCGTTGGCGTAGACATCGACCGGCTTGGCCTCATGATGATCGTTACTCAGCCAAAGAGTACATCCGAGTACATTCAAGCAAGTAGCCGAGTGGGCCGTTCTACAAAAGGGCCCGGCCTAGTCTTCACACTCTTCAACGCGGCGCGACCCCGTGATCGGTCTCACTATGAGCACTTTCGGGGTTATCACGAAGAGTTCTATCGATTCGTCGAGCCGACGAGCGTAACTCCGTTTGCCCCACCGGCGATGGAGAGAGCACTTCACGCCGTGCTTGTCATCGCTGGCCGCCATGTTGCCGGCTGGAAGAGACCCAGCGACTTCGATAGAGAGGACCCAGCTTTTGTTAATTTCGTCGAGTTCTTGCGTGAGCGACTTCGCCGTGTCGATCCAGATCACGTTCAGGAGTTCGAGGACATGCTTCGGGAGCGATTGGACGAGTGGGAAGAGCGCTCTTCAACTGTCTGGGGGAGCCTTATCGGCACCCGTGATGAACCCGCACTGATGAGACCATCCGGGACGGCGTCCACAGAAAGTGACCTGTACAGCTGGGAGGTCCCAACGTCTATGCGGACCGTCGATGTGGAATGTCGGGCCGACATCGTACCTCGATACATTGTGGCGCGCGGGAGAGTATGACGGCGAGGAGGGTGACACGCCGAGCTCAATCGGTTGTTCCGTTTGGTGTGGGATCTATCGTTGAGTTCGAAGACGAAGCGCTTATGCCGGCGGGGCTGGACGCATGGCCTGAGCTGGAGGAGGAGCGAATCTTCGATGACCGCCTGGCCCGACGACTTGGCGTGAAGTCCTTTCGCCTTCCCCCTCCCAAGCCGGAGAAGGGTGGCGTCCCCGGAACAATGGCGCCGCTTCCGTACGTCAGGTTCCCACAGTGGCACTTCTGCCCTCGGTGCCGCGCACTCAAGAAGGCTGATCTGTTCGCGGCGATGAGACCGAGGTGCGACAATGCACTATTGTCCCCGAGGCTGGGCGGTAGGCTGCCCTGTGCCTCTCGGTCCGAACGTTCTCGCCCGATCATGGTCCCGCTGCGGTTTGTAGCGGTGTGCCCCGCTGGGCACATCGAGGACTTTCCTTGGTCGGGGTGGGCGCACACCACCCGTGGCAAGGATCTTCAGGCATCGAGCAAATGCGGCGAGGAAGGGCTGTACTTCTATCCGACGAAACGGGGCGGGCTGTCTGGCCTCATGGTTGCTTGCGGCAAGTGTGAAAGCAAACGCAACTTGCTCGGTGCCACGAGCCAGGATGGGCTGAAGGGTTGGATCTGTAGCGGAAATCGTCCATGGCTTGGCAAGGACGCGTCGGAGCCCTGCAGGGCAGCGCCCGGTCCGAGTGGTCAGCCAACGATGCTCTGTCTCCAGCGCGGTGCCTCGAATCTGTACTTCCCGGAGGTGGCCAGTGCGATCTTGATTCCGCCGCACTCGTCACGAATACAACAAATTATTCGCGATAGGCGGGTAACGGTAGCTCTTGAATCGGCGCAGGAGGATGGAGAGATCTCCGAGGCTGCATTTCGGGCAGTAGCCAAGCTACATCGTGTGAATCCAGGGCAGCTGAAGAAAGCCTACTACGCTCAGGTCGACAGTGGGGATGATGGTTCACCGATGGACGAATCGGCGTTCCGACATGCCGAATTCGTGGCGCTACACCAGGAGCGTCGCGACAGGGAGGACGCACTTGCTTGCCGACCTCAGGAACTCGCCCACTACAGTCCTATCGTGCGCGACTATTTTCAGACGGTTACCCTCGTCGAGCGACTGACTGAAACACGAGCATTGACTGGTTTCTCGCGGATCAAGCCAGGTTCCACGACTTCACGATCTTTGAGTGTGGATAATGTTCGCTGGTTGCCAGCTTTCCGTGTGCGAGGTGAAGGGTTGTTCTTGGGAATCGATTCAGTTCGTCTGGCAGAACTCGATGGCCGGTCAGACTCGCGCCTGGCGGCGCTCATCGGGCAGGCAAAAGCTGTAGATCGCAGCCCATTGCCGGTTTCTCCTCGACTGATATTCCTGCATACGCTTGCTCACCTACTCATCAAGCGGCTGAGTTTTGAGGCCGGCTACGGAGCGGCGTCGATACGTGAGCGGATCTATTCCGCGCCCGAGGGTAGCCACAGTATGGGTGGAATGTTGCTATACACGGCAGCCGGCGACGCAGATGGGACTCTAGGCGGGCTCGTGAGCCTTGGTCGTGCGGGTGTTTTGGAGCGCGTGATCGCGGGAGCACTCGAAGATGCCCGGTGGTGCAGCTCCGATCCCATCTGCACGGAAAGTAGCGGTCAAGGGCCTGATTCTCTGAATTTGGCTGCCTGTCATGCCTGCGCGCTACTTCCAGAGACCAGCTGTGAGTTCCAGAACCGGATCCTCGACAGAGCGACGGTGATTCGTTTCTTCGAGACTTCGGGCTACCTCTGATCCAGCTGTGCCTTCTATTTATTCATCCGCGCGCCCCGAACTTGATTAGTCTTCGGTCTACCGGCACCATGTCTACATAATTTCGTCGTTTGTTCGCGCTCTCATCTCTGCCTTCAAGGCTCGTCGCGAGCTGGTGCACGCGGATGAATTAAATAGAAGGCACAGCTTAATGCAACAGTCAATTGACTTGCACTATCAGCGATATGCGTGTTTCCTGTTGCGGAACACGTTTTCGCGGCGGCAGGTCGAACGCAATGATGCCCCGTTTCTTCATCGCATTGGCGAGGTTCTTAACTTGCGTCGCCCGTATCGGTATAGCTTCAAGAACCTCGCTTGCTATTGCACTGAAGGGGGCGAAGCGGCGACCAGCCAAAAAATCCTTCATGCGGGCTTCAGCTTCTCGCTGAAATCTGGGGCATCCGACACCTGCCGCATCCTGCTGCATCTCCGCGATCTGCTCGTCGGAAAATAAACCGAACTGATGACCACTCGGGTCGCGCAATTGGTTCCGCGTTTCGGTCTCCGCGCGCTCGACCTTCGCCTGAACGTCGCGGAATACTTCAAGGCCTTTAGACGAGTGGGTACCGAGGACGAGCCGCATTTTAACACGTTCCTCGCGGGGTTTCAGGATTGGAAAATCCGGCAGGTAAGTTGCGGCGCCTTTCGCCTTTATCTTTGCTTTTAGAAGGTACATTACCCGCCTCTCGTTGCTCCAATCGGACGGCAGAACGTCGAAATCGCTCTCCCAATCTGGATCTGCGAGAAAGCGACCAAATGAAGCGGCGACTTTCGAGTATTTGGCGTGACGATTGACGTGTTCGGCCATGAAATTCAGCAGGAATTCGCCATTCTGCCCATGCAAGAATTCCAGCACAGGTCCTGACTGGATGTTCCAGCCGGTCGGGTCGATGAACGTGAAGGTAAAACCGCCTCGACAGGCGGCGGTGATGCCGTCCAGATGATCCTCAAATGCTCCGTGGAAGACGTTAATTTCAAAGCGTCTGTTCTGCTCGGCGTATCGACGAAGTTGGGCTACAGCCTGGGCGTGCCTCTCGCAAAAACAGAAACGGATTCTTAAACCAGCGATACCGCTCTTGTGGAGATTAGCGCGCACTGCTTCCAGCGTTCGCAATGCCTGGTCGAACGATGCGTCAGAGTGGTTTGTATCGTCCAAGCCGCGCCAAGGACCAGCGAATGCATCGACAAAATTGAATGTGGGTGAACGCCCTTGGAGCGTTTTGTATCCGGCCGCCTGAAGATATTGCGTTAGGAAAAGATGCTTAATATAGGACTGTTCTCGCCCAAAATACCTATCTCGTTCAGTTGTCAAATTGAGTACCTACTTCTGCAACGACTCGGATATCGCATTGGGCACAATCTGCCAGGGGAATCCATTCCATTCCTCGCCTTCAAGAAGCCGGCCGCCGGACTTCGGTCGCGCACCGCCCCATTGCTTGAAGAAGAAGGCGATGCCAGCCGCTTCGCATCGGTCCCGCAACTCGGTTGCCCATGCTGGTGCCATTGGACGCGCCTTAGGCCCGCTCTCACCACCTACGATTACCCATGGGATACCAGACAGATCGACCGGGCCGATTGGTCCTAGAAGCGGTTCGAACGATATGAAGCGCGCCTGTGAATTGACCTGTCGCAGATGGTCGATGCGACCCTTGTGGACCGTGTCCTCGACGGAGACCCCAAGCCAGATGTGTTTAGGGACTTCGCCATCACGGTAGCGTTCACGGAGATAGCGGCGCATTAGTGAACTGCGTTTAGTTAGCACCTGATAGACGTGCCAATCCGCCACCTCCATCGCATCGAAGATCTTGTCGATGAACTGACGGTCCACACGTTTGTGGAACAGATCGCTCATCGAATTGACGAAGATCATGCGCGGCTTCTTCCACTGTGACGGCTGGTGCAGACGCAACGGCCACAGGCGTAGGTCGAACCCTTGCTCATAAGGGTGTCCCTCAATGCCGCGCCACCGCTCTGCAAACCTCTGCGCATAGCAGTTGTCGCACCCGGGCCCGATCTTCGTGCAGCCAGTCACAGGATTCCAAGTGGCGTCCGTCCACTCGATTTGTGAGGCCTGTACCATGCTCGATCCTTTTGATTAGAAACCTATACTAAATAATTGAGGAGTCGCCAAACAAGCCGCACCTCGGTCCGCTCGGCAAGGGCGGCGCCGATCACGAAACCCTGGCATCGCTGCTGAGCCCGTCGTGTCCAAAAACGCAAACGAACTCACGACGCGCGCGCCGGGACGTTTCAGATTAGAAGTGCCTAAGGCTGGATGCGTACCCAATCCTGTGGAAAAAGGAACAACACACCTCCACATCATGGTGACGGTATCAGATCAAGCGGCGACCCGGTGACAGACCCGAACCCCCCCGGAAAGCGTTGCACCAGCGTGGCGCCGCCGGGAGAGCCGAGCGAGCTGAGGGTGGGCTGCCAAGTCCTTGAGCCAGAGCGGACTTCCTTTCCAACGTGGAGGCCAGTGTCGGAGAGCAACTTGCTGCTAACCGAGCCCATTCACAAAGTGGGCGCGGTCAGACGAAGCGGGCTGGCTCACAGCGTGGTGCTTGAACCGCCCCGGGTTTCCCGGAGACTGTTTTAGTTGAGTCTCGCCATCTCTAGCAAGCCTTCCTGCGACCGATAGTAGTTCATCTCGTACTCGACGGGGGCGACATTTCCGATCGGCTCCAAAGAGTCGTTGCGTGTTGTACCAATGCACCCACTCGAGGGTGGCGAACTCGATGTCCTCAGGACCACGCCAGGGCCCGCGTCGACGGATCACCTCGGTCTTGTAGAGGCCGATAATGGATTCAGCCAAAGCGTTATCGTAAGAGTCGCCTCGGCTGCCGACGGACGGCTCAATACCCGCCTCGGCGAGCCGCTCGGTGTAACGGGTCGAGACGTACTGCACGCCGCGATCGCTGTGATGCACCAATGGATCTTCTGGGTCTAGACGGCGCTCGTGCAGCGCCTGCTCCAACGCATCGAGAGCGATGCCGGCAGTCAACGATGTCGTCGCTCGCCAGCCGACGATGAGTCGAGCGAAGACGTCGATGACGAAGGCGACATACACGAAGCCGCGCCACGTGGCAATGTAGGTCAGGTCCGAGACCCAGAGCTCGTTCGGGCGTGTGGCGTTGAAGTCGCGCTCCACGAGGTCCATCGGGCGAGCGCCGCTCGAATCCGGCTTCGTCGTCTTGAATCGACGTCCACGGACGGCGCCCTGGAGGCCCATTTCACGCATCAGACGGGCTACCGTGCATCGAGCCACGTCGCGGCCCTCACGGCAAAGCTGACGCCAGACCTTGCGCACGCCATACACGTCAAAGTTCTCTTGCCGTACACGACGAATCTCGCCGCAGAGTTGGACGTCGTAAGCACCTCGCCGCCGCGTCTTATTGCTTCGCTGTCTTCTTCGCCTTCTCTGCCGCTTTGGCTTCTCGCACCTTTGCCTTCTCCGCCGCTTTGGCCTTGGCTTCCCGCACCTTTAGCCACGCCCGGACCTCCCGCAGACGGAATTGAGACGCCAAGCCGCGCCCTCTAGTGTGGACCGGCATCCCAGACCGCTCCCATTTTGTTACCATCTGTTTATCGACGCCCAAATGCTCGGCTAGTTCCGACCTCGTCAACACTCGCGCTTTGGCCATAGTCCTCCTCCAAATGGCACTGCCCCCTTCTGCATTGAAAGGCGCTCTTAGGGTACTACGGTTTCCCCTTGAACGAAGGATTCCAATTCCTTTACTTCATTTCCACTCCTTTTGAGGATAGCTCGTGTCCGTCAATTCATGACACTGATGGTCTATTTCAAAAGGGCCGAGTTTTGGCACAGGACGGGGTCTCGGAGCGCGCCTCTTTCGCGCCCGTTGGCCTTGGTTCATGCGGATGCATCTCCACTACTTCACGCGAAACAGTGCGACAGAGATAGTGGCCTGCTCCGGCTTCGACGTGCTGCGTCTGTCCACGCAGCCGAAGACGCTCAAGCTGGGCTACCTGCTGGACCGCTCCCGCGGCATGTTCGGTCCGGTGGCCCGCTCCGCCCGATGGGCGGCCGAGCGGCTCGGGCTCGCCTCTCTTCCCGTCCGGGTCGACCTCGAGGACATCATCTTGCTCGAAGCACGCAAGAGCCCTCGGCCCGACCGCAACCCGTGAAGCTCTTCGTCTTCTCACCCTACGTGCCGTCGAGCTCGAGATACAACACTTCCTCGTTCGAGAGGTTCCGTTTTAGAAACACCTCGAAATCCTCCCACAGGCATCGCGTGACCCGGCTCACCACTGACTTCGAAACGCCCGTGCCGCTCAGCACATCCGCGAACGTTGCCTCGATGTCTCGCGTCGACATCCCGTCCTGTGCCAAAACTCAGCCCTTTTGAAATAGACCATAAATCAGCAGCTTAGCGACTGGGCCAAGGGCTGTGCCTTCTATTTATTCATCCGCGCGCCCCGAACTTGATCGGTCTCCGGTCTGCCGGGACCATGCCTGCATGATTTCGTCGTTTGTTCGCGCTCAGCCCTTGGCACGTCCGCAAACACAAACACTAAGCTACTGATTTATATGCGGGCTCGAACGTTGGCGAGGCAACGAGTTGAACACCGAATTGGGTGCGAGATACTCAACAAGATGGCTGCGCTCGGGATGCCCGATACGTACTGCGCCGGGTGACTCTGCGACCGGCACAGGGAGGTCAGCGATTTGCTCCGGGCCGTGCAACAACGCCGCGGACCGTCGAAACCCGAGAGGAGGAGAAACGTGAAGTATCGTCATTCATTCCTGCAGGTACTCGCGGTTGTCTTCCTCGCTGGCACACAATACGCCTGCCGGGCGGATGCACCGAGCCAGGGGGATGCAGAGGACCAGATGGACGCGGAGCGCGCGCAGGGCGCAGCGACCGGCGATGTTCACTGGAGCTACGAAGGCGACACCGGACCGTACCAATGGGGTGGGCTGGATTCGTCCTTCGCGGTCTGTGACAGCGGGGTCCAGCAATCTCCGATCGATCTGACGGATGCGATCTCGGCAGGCGGAGGGGGACTCGAAATCCAGTGGCAACCCGCGGCGGGCGAGGTCGTGGATAACGGACATACCATCCAGGTCAACATAGACGCCGGGAGTTCCATCACTCTGCAGGGCCGGCAATTCTCGCTCTTGCAGTTCCACTTCCATCTGCCGAGCGAACACACAGTCGATGGGGAAGAGTACCCGTTGGAGGTCCACTTTGTGCATCAGGCCGATGAGGGTGATCTTGCGGTGATCGGGGTCTTCATGGACGTCGGCGGCGTGCACTCGGCCGTCCAGAGCATCTGGGATGCCATACCAGGCGTCGATCAGGCGCCCACACCGCTGGTCGACCTCGATCCGAACGCCTTCCTGCCCGGAGGCCGGAGCTACTTCCGGTACGCCGGCTCCCTGACGACGCCACCCTGCTCTGAGGTGGTCAACTGGGTGGTGCTTACCGAGGCAATTGCAGTTTCGCAGGCACAGGTCGATGCCTTCGCGGCCCTATATCCGATCAACGCGCGTCCGGTCCAGCCACTCTATCGGCGGTTCATTCTGACGAGGTAGCGAAGGGGAGTAAGAAGATGTATACGATGTTCATGGCCGCTCCGTAGTTGCGCGTTATCTGCAGTGCTGGGCCGAGCCAGCCACGACCACAGCACTATCCCGTCGTGTCCAAAAATACAAACGGACTCAAGACCGGCGCGCCGGGGCGTTTCGGATGAGAGGTGTCTAGGCTTGGTTGGCAATGGGAGCTAGACTGAGAGGTCTGTTCGGGAGCACCGATCACAGAGTCAGTGCCCCGTCGGCTGGTCTCCGCGAATTTCGAGAACGCCTCGAGGATTCGGGCTGTCGGGCTCTGTTCGTATTTTCGGACACGACGCGATTGTAGAGCCTACGGCCCTTGGCACGGTCGCAAACACAGACTCTAAGCTGTTGATTTATCGTTTATTTCAAAAGGGCCGAGTTTTGGCACAGGACGGGGTTCGGTCTTCACGCGCTGGCGAACCTACCGGTGGGCCAGGTCGGCTTTACAGAAGGCCCCGCCTTGGCTGCAGTGGACCACTTCAAAGCCACGGTGAAGGGGGTTCAGACCCACGGTGCGCAGCCCGTCCTGTGCCAAAACTCGGCCTTTTGAAACAGACCATAATATCAGCACAGCTTAGTGTCTGTGTTTGCGACCGGGTCAAAAGCCGTGCTTCGGCTAACCACCCAACTTCTACCGGTCGGCAAGGGGTTCCGACAGCAACCGCCGCGCCGCTCCCAGGAGTCGTTCCTTCCAGGCAACGCGTTCCCGCCAGTGGTCGGGGATGGCGTTCAGGCCCCGTTCTCGACTCGGTGGCGGATCAGGCGATATCACTTCCCGAAGTCGTCGATGGCCCTGATGACCTCTCCCAGGCGATCGACGACCTTCGCCTTTTTCAGGTAATCCTTATATGCTTGAAAGGCATTCTCCAAGAGCGCGTCGTAGTGGACGTAGCGGGCCCCCTGAACACTCAATGTATTTTCGACCAGTTGCTTCCCATTCGGGTGATCCCACTCCCGAGGTGGACGTCCGAGCAAGCAGACGAACTCGACGGGTTCATGAGGCGTCTCCATCGCCTCGAGAATTTTCACCATACCGCTACGATATTTTTCGATCTGCTGTCCTAGTTCGTAGACGCTGATAAGACGCTCGGGACGTTTCAGTTCAATGATGACGTGTTTCCCCGCAGTCTTTCGATACTGAATATCGAGCCGCCCCTGCCTTTCTTCGTTCGTGAGTCGCGCATCTATTCCTTCGAAGAGCTTATCCACCCGCGTTTCCATGTGCTCGGATGCCTCAACCCGTTCCCACGAGGGATCCAGAAGCCAAAGATGGTCGAAGATGTACTCCTGAATAGCCTTTTCTCTTGCGTTCGAATCGACCTTATTCTTCAGCGTTCGAATCACCGAGATACGTTGCCGCACGATCTGACCGTACAGATTCGCCTCGAGTCCATCTAGCTCGTGAAAAACCTTGATCGCTGCATCCAGGTTCTTGTCATCGATGCTCTCAAGGCGGTCGAGATTCTCGTTCCATCGATAGAACTCGAACGCCAACACGGCGTGCTTCACGAGTTGCTTCCGCTCGTTGACATCATCGACGCTGATTCGGTGAACCTTTCCAATCCATTTTTTTGCTTTGGACTGGTACTCCGTAGGCAGTTTTTCGATCCAGTCCTTCACGGCCGGGTTCTCCATCGCTTTCTTGGCACCCGTTTCGGCTCGCAGTTCGCTCCACCGGTTTTGGATATGTTTGAGTTCCCCCACGAGAAACGCCTTCAAGGCCACGTAACGCGGATCTTCCTCGACGATCTTTTGCCGACTACTGGTCGCTGCATCCTCATCCCGCTTTGTCCCCGGCCCATCGTCGGTGTCCAATTCATCAACACGAATTTCGCCGACGAGGTAGCTCGCATAGACGCCTCTCTCCGTGAATTCTCCCAATATGTCTTCCTGGGCCATTTTGCCGCGCACGAAGATTGCAATCCTGTTCAGGTTCTCACCTAGCTCATCCTTGAGTTGCCTGCTTTCCTCCACCGTACCGAGCCAACCAGTAACGCTTCCGATATCGCTATGGCACTCATTCCCTCGCGCCTCAGTTTTAGCGACGTTCGTGCACAACGGTTCGACGTCCGACTGGTCGCCGTATGTCCACATGTATTGCAGCTTGTCGTAGTAGCCGCGATCCTTTGGCCTTATGGGCTCGCCATTGACCTTGATCTCGAATTTATACGCGGGGCCGATAATAGAGAACCGGCGCGCGAGCCGTTTGCGAAGCCCCTGCGTCGTGCTGATCGTCTGTTTCTTTTTGAGGCCGGATAACGTTATACGCGTACCGCGATCGAAGTCGATACCACTTGTCGATTGTGCCTCCGGCAAATAAACGCGCTTGCCTTCTTTGATTGCATCGCGCATCGAGGACAAGTTCATTCGAAGCGCACTCTTCTTACCCTCTTGGATGGTTTCGACCCTGACATTATCCGCAACGGAGAAAAGCGAGAGCTTGCCGATACCTTTGCGACCCATCGGGTGTCGGCCGCGCGCGGTCGGTCCGGGTTGTTCGTCGCGACGGCGATATCCAACCAGAAGAAAGCGTTTGTTCACTTGCTCCTTCGTCATCCCGATTCCGGTGTCTTGGATCGTGATTCGGTCGACTGCTTTGTCGAGCGTCACGATAACCTCGGTCGCATCGGCATCCCACGAGTTCGCAACCACTTCGGAGAGTACAGAGGGCACGTTGCTGTATAAATTGATCCCGAGATGCTCTAGCACGTTCAAGCTCAAATGCATTTCGTACGGCGCTTCGGTCATAACTCGACTTCCTTTAGGTGCGACTTGATAGCCGTCGCGACGGCCCGCCCAAGTTCAACTGGTACCGCGTTGCCTACCATGCGCCCGATCGTCGTGAACTCGACGTCCCCATCCGGTGGAACGAATGCATACCACCTCGGAAAGGTCTGTATCAATGCCCCTTCGCGAAGCGACAACCCACGGTCCTGTTCGGGGTGGCCGAACCGACCATTTCCGAATCCGTAGAATTGAGTCGTCATAGTCGGCGCTGGTTCATCCCATACCATCCTGCCGTATACCGAAGAGTATCCCTTGCCACTTCGCCGCTTATGGCAATCGGTCACCAGATCGTCCCTCCAATCGCGCCAGGTGCCCCCAGGTGCAGATGCCCGAATCCGCTGAAGATTCCTTTCGGACAACTCGCTGGCACGATGAAGTGAGTCAACCGGATCAATAGCACCCGCTTCCAAGGCCGGCATGTCACCGATCGCGTCGCGCGCGGTTCGATACGACTCGGGCTCGCAAGTCGGCTTAGGCAGTGTTGGGACCCCGTGCTTTGAGGCGATCAATACAAGCCGCGACCTTGATTGTGGAATGCTGTATTCCGGGCAGAAAAGAACGTCCCAGACCACCCGATAGCCACCACCGCGAAGTCCACGAACAAACGAATCGAATACCCGCCCGTCCATGAACCTGACAAGACGCGGGACGTTTTCCATTGACACGACGTCCGGTTTCGTCTCCTTGATCAGCCGCGCGAACTCCGCAAGAAGCTCCCACTTCGGATCATCAAGCGCTTGAGTGTAAGTGGAGAACGGTTGACACGGAGCACAACCGATCAGTATTCGCGGAAGGCTGCTAAAAAACTCCTCCTTGATCTCCTCTCCTTTTAGCAGCGTGACATCTTTTCGGACGAACGGAGCCTTGTTGTTCCTTTCGAAAGCATATCGACAGGCCTCATCGCTGTCATAACCGCATGCTATTGAGAATCCCTCCTGCAGAAATCCATGCGACAATCCGCCGACCCCGCAGAACAGATCGATCACTGACCCAGCGGTGGCTCGGGATTGCGATGGCAGTCGAGACTGCCGGACTATGGAAGTGGATCTTTTTTGTACTTGTGCAGGTGCTTCTGCCATCAAGTGTTGCTACGCCGCTAGAGGCATTTGAATGCTAGTGTCAGTGGGCCTGCCTGTGCCGACGAACGCTATCGCGTCCAATTAAGCACATCGGCGTATACATGGAGATATCCTTGAATGTCAAGCACCGCGTGGTCAGCCCAGCCTGCATCGCCGAAAGAACGGCGTCTCTCGAATCAGGCTCAAATTCTAGCACGCGAGCGGGCTCCGCGGTAGCCTCGGCCTCAATTCTGGCCTCTCGGATGGCCTCTTTTCCACTGCCGTACGGCCCCCGGTCAGCACCCGCTCCCCATTTGGCGCAAACTTGTCCCTAGGAAATCGCGATTAGAGACCAAATCCGAAAATGAGGCCCGTTCCGCCCTTCTAGCGCGTCTCTGGTGCCACCTAATCCTGGAAAACCCCGCAAACCGCGCGGAAAATCCCACCCGTCTCTGCAGTGCCACAATTTGCCGGACTGGGTGGCGGAGGGAGAGGGATTCGAACCCCCGGACCTTTCGGTCAACGATTTTCAAGACCGCCGCCTTAAACCGCTCGGCCATCCCTCCAGCCAGGGGAATCATTGTACCGCCGAATCCTCAGAGAAAGGATCGAACCGTGGGTATTCTCACTGTCGCGTGGGGATTTCCCAACGTTTGTAGAACGGCGCCAGGAGGGCTCGTCCATAGAACCTGTTCTCTATCATGCACTTGTGGCCAGCGCCCGGCGTGGTGGCCGTTTGGAGAAACCAAGCATGGTTCTTGCAGTTACACAGACCGACAACGCCTACACCCGACCCGAGAGTGATTCACATGGAACCATCGAAGCCCGCGCCTTATCTCGATTGCGTCGAACAAATCCTGCCGTTTCTGAAAAAGCAAGGAGGTCTCGGCGCCATCCTCGTCGACCTCACCTCGCTCAACCAAGTTGAGACGAGCTACGGCTCCACGATCTACAGCGAGGTCCTCGACCGCGCCACCAACCTGATTCTCGAGCTCTCTGGCAGGGAAGTTCGCGCGAGCGACATCTTTGCTTCGAACGATCGCAGCGGCGACGGCTTTCTCGTTTTCCTGAGCCCGCCGAAGCGCGGCGTCGCTCCGCGGCTGGCCGAGCTCGAGGCCGTCGCGAAGCGGGTCGAGAGCTCCTTGAATGCCAGCCTCGGTCGGATCGCCTCGCCTTATCTCAGTGGCCGGACCCGCATCACGGTGGGCTTCAGTCTCGTTCTTCACAACCCGCTCATCGCGCCAGAACGGCTCGTTGCGCGTCTCGTCCAGGACGCTTGGGAATGCGTGCGCCTCGTTCAGGCCGACCGGCAGTTTTGCGGTCGCGGACTTCTACAAGAGCTTCTCATGCACGAGGAGCTCGGTACCGTGTTCCAACCGATCGTCGACATGGGAGAGCGCAAGACCATGGGCTTCGAAGCATTGAGCCGCGGACCGGCGGATTCGCCTTTTGCCAGCCCGCTCGACCTCTTCTCGATGGCCGAGGAAGGGAAGCTTTCTTTCGAGCTCGATCGACTCTGCCGGCGCAAAGCTCTTAGAAATGCCAAAGGATTCCCGAGCGAAACCAAGCTCTTCGTCAACGTGCTCCCCACGTCCATCTACGATCCGGCGCTTCAAGGGGACAGCCTCTTGCGTCTTCTCGAAGAAGCTGGGCTCGAGCCGCACCAGTTGGTGCTCGAGCTGACCGAGAGCTATGTCATCGAGAACTACACCTTGTTCGGCGACGCTGTCAATCAGCTCACCGAGCTCGGCATCAGTATCGGGATTGATGATATTGGCGCCGGCTATTCGGGACTCGAGCGCATCGCTTGGCTGAACCCGAAATGCTTGAAGTTCGACATCGGTCTCATCCGCCATCTCGACACGAGTTTCGTGCGCCGGGAAATGGTCCGCGCGCTCAAAGCGCTCGCCGATAAGATGGGCTCAACGATCATCGCCGAAGGGATCGAGCGCCGCGAGGAGCTCGAGACGCTTCTCGAGCTCGGCATCACTTACGGCCAGGGATTCCTTCTCGGCCGACCCGCGCCACCCGCGTGGCGAGACGAGCAGGCCGAGAGCACGCATGTGGTACTCGCCGCCGGGGGACAAACTGTAGAGGCTGTAGAGGCTGTAGAGCCTCTACAGGTGTCGTCGGCCGGAGCCTCGGCGCTCACCCGTTCTTCGTGAGCACCTCGAGCCCGTCCAGATAGGGTCGCAGCGCTTTGGGGATCGTGATCGAGCCGTCCTCGTTCTGATGGGTCTCGAGAATCGCGAGCCAAGTGCGGCCGATCGCGAGGGCCGATCCGTTCAACGTATGGCAGAAGCGCGTCTTCGCTTTCGGGCCGGGCCGGTAGCGGATCTTGGCGCGCCGCGCTTGGAAATCGGTGCAGTTGCTGCACGAGCTGATCTCGCGATACGTGTCTTGAGACGGCAGCCACACTTCGAGGTCATAGGTTTTCGCAGCCGAGAACCCCATGTCGCCCGTCGAGAGGGTCATGACGCGATAGGGGAGCTCTAGCTTTCTCAAAATGGACTCGGCATCCGCCGTCAACTTCTCCAGCTCGTCATAGGAGCTTTCCGCGTCGGTGATCTTCACGAGCTCGACTTTGTTGAACTGATGTTGGCGAATGAGCCCACGCACATCCCTTCCGTGGGAGCCCGCTTCGCTTCGAAAACAAGGCGTGAAGGCTGTATAACAGCGGGGAAGGTCGGACGCTTCGAGAATTTCGTCCCGATGCAAGTTGGTGAGCGGCACTTCGGCTGTCGGGATGAGATAAAGGTCGTGCTCCCGCACCTTGAACAGGTCGTCTTCGAATTTCGGAAGCTGGCCAGTACCGAAGAGTGCGGCTGGGCCGACGAGAAAAGGCGGAAGCATCTCGCGATAGCCGTGCTCCTTCGTGTGGATGTCGAGCATGAAGTTGATGAGGGCTCGCTCGAGCCGGGCGCCGAGGCCGTCGAGCACGGCAAAGCGCGCGCCCGAGATTTTTGCCGCGCGCGCGAAATTCAAGATGCCGAGCGCTTCGCCGAGCTCCCAGTGCGGCTTTGGTGCGAAGTCCATGTGGGCCGGCTCGCCCCAGCGCCGGGTTTCTTCATTGGCGGACTCGTCCGGCCCGACAGGGACGCTGTCATGGGCGAGGTTTGGGACCGCGGACAGTAGCTCGTCGAGCGCCTCGCCGACCTCGCGCTGCCTGTCTTCTTTGGCTTTGATCGCGTCGGATTCCAAGCGAAGACGTCCCCTCAGCGCTTCTGCTTCTGCTTTCTTGCCCTCCTTGAACAGCGCTCCAATCTTCTTCGATGCTGTCTGGTGCTCGTGACGCATCGTGCTCACGTCAGTCTGGAGGCTTTTCCGCTCGGTGTTCAGGCCTGTCAACTTCTCGAAGCTCTCCAGGTAGACCTCGGCCCCGCGCTCGCGGAGCTTGCGGGTCACGAAGTCGAGATTTTCGGTAACGAATTTAACGTCGAGCACGGACGCATTGTAGCATTGCCGGAATTCCTGCTTGCGCGCCGGCGTGATGCATGCGAGCCTATCTTATCTGACTAGCTTCCCGTCACACCACTCTGAGCTCATTCTCGGAAAAGGACTCGATCGACCTCATGAGTATCCGTAAAGCCGTTTTACCTGCCGCCGGGCTTGGGACGCGATTTCTTCCGGCGACGAAAGCGCAGCCGAAAGAGATGCTGCCTCTTGTCGACAAGCCTCTGATCCAATACGCGATTGAAGAATCCGTCGCTTCCGGCATCACCGACGTCATCATCGTGACCGGGCGGGGAAAGACGGCCATCGAAGATCATTTCGACGTGTCGTTCGAGCTCGAGCGCTTTCTCGAAGAGAAAGGAAAGAGCGAGGAGCTCGAGATCGTGAAGGCGATTTCGGATCTCGTCAAAGTGGCCTATGTCCGGCAGAAGGAAGCCTTGGGGCTCGGCCACGCGGTCTCGGTCGCGGAGCCCCTCGTGGGAGACGAGCCCTTCGCGGTGCTTCTCGGCGACGACCTTGTCGCGAGCGACGTCCCCTGTATCCGGCAGATGGTCGACGTTTATGAAAAAGTCCAGGCTCCGGTGCTCGCGGTGATGCGCGTCCCTGAAGAAGACATTTCGAGCTACGGCGTTATCGCCGCGGAGCCGGTTGGCGATGGGCTTCACAAAGTCAAGAAGCTCGTGGAGAAACCGGCGGCGGCGGACGCGCCCTCCGATCTTGCCATCATCGGCCGCTACATCCTGACGCCCGGGATCTTCGATCATTTGAAGGCGACGGCGAGAGATCAGCGCGGTGAGATCCAGCTGACCAACGCCCTCGAGTCTATGCTCGGTGAGTCCGAGATTTACGGTTTCGAGTTCGAGGGCACTCGCCACGATTGCGGCAACAAGCTGGGCTTTCTCATGGCTACCGTCGATTATGCGTTGAAACGGCCCGATCTCGGCGCGCGGTTTCGCGACTATTTGAAAGAGCTGGACCTTTAGAGGTAGAGCGCCGTGGCAGAATTCGTAGAAATTGTTCTTGGACACCTGAGCGGGCTCACGAGCTATTTCTCTTGGGGTAACGTCAAAATTCTCGCGGTCACGCTCGGCGTCGTTTGGGCGATCCACATCGTCAATGAGAAAATAGGCGTGTTCGCGCTCGTCGGCGGCTTGGGCGAGCGTTTGCTCGGCTCTAGAGTCGAGGGGCTCAAGGTGAAGGGCGGGGCCGTGGCGGCGGAGAAGTCCGGCGACTGGCTCACCGCCGGGCTTCACTACGACCAGCTCGGCGATCTCGACAAGGCGCTCGATTGCTATGAGAAAGCCGGGGAGTATCACCTTGCCGGCGAGATGTGCCTTCGTCTCGGACACAAAGAAGTTGCCGCGGATTGGTTTCTGCTCTCGGACGAGAAGCTTCGCGCCGCGCAACTCTACAAAGAGCTCGGTCAGCATGAAAACGCTGCGGATGCTTTTGTGAAAGCAGGTTCGTCTCTCGAAGCCGCGGCGGAGTTCCTCGAATCAGGAGATTTCGAGAAAGCGGCGGCAATCTACGCACGCGCCGACAACCATATACGCGCCGCGGAGGCCTATGAGCGCGGCGGCGATCTCCAGAAAGCCGGCGAGAGCTTTGCCCGTCAAGTCCAGGAGATCAACACGCGCAGCAGCCACTACGGCGCGGCGAGCCAAGTGGCCGAGCTCGCCCGGCTGAGCCATCGCGCGGGCCGCTGTTTCGAAAAAGCGGGCGAGACGGCCCGCGCGATCGAGATCTACGAGCTCGGTGGTCAATTGCGCCTCGCGGCGGCACTCGCGGAAGAAAATGGCGAGACCCGCCGCGCCGCGGAGCTGTGGAGAAAGGCCGGCTCGACGCGCAAAGCCGCTGAGCTCTTCGAAAAAGCGGGTGATGTGCGCGAGGCCGCGAATCTCCTCGGCGACGAAAAGCTCTCGGGCGGCGACGCCCTGGCGGCAGCGGAATCCTTTCTGAAAGGTGGCGATCACATCCGTGCCGCTGAGATCTTCGAAACAGAAGGACGATTCGAGCGCGCCTCAGAGTGCTACGAACAAGCCGGCGCTTACAATGAGGCCGCGAGCGCCGCACTCCAGGCGGATGCGAAGGGACGCGCCGCGGATCTATTCCTCAAGGCGGGCAACAAAGAAAAGTCCGCCGAGCTTTATTTCGAGCTCGGCGATTTCGAACTAGCTAGTTCCTGTCCAGAAACACCATAACTTGTGGTGTGCGAGAGACCTATCGAAGATGTGGGTATTATACGTTTTCGGAAGGGGCTTCGTGGGGTTGAGAGCGAATGAAAATCTTGGACGAAACGAGAGGCGAATTGTTAGCAATCCATGGCTATAAGGGGCGGAAGAGTAATAGTTGTTATCGTAATAGGTGTCTTGCCATCATCAGTAGGTTGCAGGTGATGATGGAACTCCATACGTACGATTTAAAAGAAGGCAATGAGCGCCATGTGCATCGGTCGAGGCCAAAGACTCGTTTCAAGAACGAAATGACGCCTTCGATTCCGCAGCGAAATCGCCGCAGGCGTTGATAGACCCAGGAACTCTTGACCATATCGGTCACCGCGAAATGAGCCTTGGTAAAGGCAACATCTTCAACTCCCTTGCCTTTGATGGCTTCCAAGTTTGCCTTTGAAGAAAACGCGCCATCGTAGGCAACCTGGCGCGGGGCCCGTTCGTAGAGTTCGACTTGACGGTCGATCATGGTTTCCGCGAGAGTTGAATCGGACGGATTTCCATCTAAGATCACGCAATCCAAAATCATCGAGGACGAGCCACCAGTCATACACACCTTGTGGCCGTAGAGAGTCTCGCGCCGGTCTTTGCGAATAATGTCGGTGTGTTCTTCGAAGATAGAAACGACCTTCTCCTCCGCAGGCACACGCTCTTCGTCGATCACTCGGCGTTGGGTTTGGTTGATGACTTTCTTGGTGAGGACGAGAAAGTGCTCAAAATCCGCGGCGATCCTCTCCGCGCTCGCTCGCTTCACCGGCTCGGTCAAGCCCGACTCTTCCAACTGTGCTGCAACGCGTTGAGCGGAGCGATAGGTTTCTTCCGTCACCTTCAGTAGATCTCGATAGACGCGACGCCTTTGTTGCTTATCCTTCGCGTTCAGAACTCCCAGTCGACGTCTCTTCGCTCGACGCGTTCGATTGCTGAAGACCACTACTGTACCCAGCAGTTCGCGAGCTCGGCACATCACGCGAGTGAGAACCCGAACACAGTCATAAAGAAGCTCGGAGTCTGTAGGCGGATGAATGTTTGATTCCACTACCGTGCAGTCCACTCGTACTTTTCTTCCCTTTTCGATCCCAGCATCCTCGGCAACGCTCACCAGCTCTCGGTTGATCTGCTCCAGCGTTTCGAACTTCACGGCTTTGATGTTTGCTGCTAGGGTCGACTTCGACGGGGTCGGCTCTATGATGCCGAGCTGGCAAAACGTCCGATAGCTTCGAGAGTCTGCCAAGTGAAACGCCAGCTCCCGATAGGTGAACTGATTCAGCTGCTTCACCAACAACGCCCGGAGAACCTGCTCCGCGCTCATTCCCCCACGACCAACATCGCTCCCTGCCGGTGGGGTGACCGACCTTAGGTCTTGCAGTACCAGCTCATTGAGCTTAGGATGGGCATCGAGTAGCGACGAGATCGTTTCGAGCTCGCGTGCGTGCTCCAGCTCCAGCCAGGGCTCACGTAGATTTGGCTGTGGGTTGATCGTTTTTCGCATTTAGGGCTGGTCTCCTTTGGAGTTAAGTCATTTAGAATCGGATGTTTTCAACGACACGATCCTAATCGACACCCCCTCAGAAGACTAGCCCTAAATTTGCGATTTCTCCTTTTTTCTCAATCCCTTACAGGCTTCAGGACGGGTACTAGCTAGTCTTCTCTTCGCCAATTCCAACCGGTTTTTCGACGCCGCCAAATCCGCCGCGGAAGCGAACTCCGAGACCAAGATGGTGGAGTTCCTTCAGCAAGTACCAGCGTCGGACCCGAATTATCCTGTCGCCGTGGTACAGCTCGCGCGTGCTTTCGTGCGGCGGGGCTGGGCCTCGCTCGCGGGCGACAAGCTTCGCACCGTGCTCGCGGGGCGGGAGGTGACCGGGGACTCTCTCGAGCTTTGGGACGAGCTCGCGCGCGCCGAAGAATCGGAAGGGAACCTCAATGAGGCCGCCGACATTTTGCGCCGCGTAATTGTCGTGCGCTACGACTATCGTGGCGCCAACGAACGCTATAAGAGGCTTCAAAAGCAGATCGAAGACGAGCAGACACGCGCCGAGACGATCAAGAGCGCGAAGCCGATCGTGACGCATCACGATAAAGCGCGCTACGAGATCACCGGCATGCTCGGCAAAGGCGGCATGGGGTCTGTGTACAAAGCATTCGACCGTTTGCTCAAGCGGTCAGTCGCCTACAAGGTACTCGCAGAGTCGCTCGCCAAAGATCCGACGGCTCGCGAACAGCTATTGGCGGAAGCGCGCGCCGCCGCGGCGCTCAACCATCCCAATATCGTTACTGTTTACGATCTCGGCTACGATGGTGACAACGCTTTCATTTGTATGGAGCTCATCGAAGGGGAGACCTATCAAGGTATCCTTCGAAAACAAACCTGGCTCGACATTCCGGACGCGCTTCACTGGTTGGTCTCAGTCTGTCAAGGCCTCGACCACGCGCATAGCCGCGGGATCATCCATCGTGACATGAAACCGTCCAACGTTCTGCTCACCGCCGATCATCGTGTGAAGATCCTGGATTTCGGACTCGCCCGCCCTGCCGAAGACGAGAAGAGCGGGGAGAGTTGGGCCTACTCGATGTCGGGGACACCGAAATACATTTCCCCTGAGGCGGTTCAGGGAAAGGCGACCGACCCGCGCACCGATGTGTACTCGCTCGGCGCCACGCTCTATGAGCTTCTCATCGGTCGCGCACCGTTTACCGAGGGCAACATCTTGATGCACCACCTGCATACGCCGCCGCCGCCGCTGCGGCCAAAACGCACCGAGATCAACGAGAAGCTCGAAGAGCTCGTTCTTCTGTGCCTCGCCAAAAGACCCGAAGAGCGCTTTCAGACCGCCGGTGAGATTCTTTTCTTCGCCGGCGCTGCCGAGCTTCTCTAGCAGCCCGTTGAAAAAGTCGTATTCGGTCGCGATATTTCTCTGAAGACTCATTCGATGACGATGTAAAATTGCATCGCATGTCGATGAAGAAGAAAAAGAAAAGTTGCCAAGAGACTTTATGGATTCCACACGATGCGGTTGCGTCGAGTCCTGGTCATCCTTTTTATGAGGAACTCGAGCGGGTACTTCGAGAGGAAGAGTTTGACTCGTTTGTGGAGTCGAAATGCTCGCCGTATTACGCGAAGAAGCAAGGTCGGCCGAGCATACCGCCGGGTGTGTATTTTCGAATGCTGTTGATCGGCTACTTTGAGCGCATCGATTCAGAGCGCGGGATCTGCTGGCGGTGTTCGGACTCACTGTCTTTGCGCCAGTTTCTTGGCCTTGGAATGGAAGAGCGAACGCCGGACCATTCGTCGCTGTCTCGGATACGGAATCGACTTCCGCTGGAAGTTCACGAATCTGTATTTGGATGGGTGCTAGAAGTTCTAGCGTCGAGAGGGATGATAGATGGCAAGACACTGGGTGTGGACGCGACGACGCTGGAAGCGAATGCGGCGCTTCGGTCAATCGTTCGTCGAGACACGGGGGAAAGCTACGAATCGTATTTGAAGGAGCTTGCGCGCAAGAGTGGTATCGAAGAGCCGAGCCGAGCGGACATTGCAAAGTTGGACAAGAAGCGGCCAAAGAAAGGGTCGAACAAGGAGTGGGTGAATCCGAACGAGCCGGATGCGGAGATCATGAAAATGAAGAGCGGGGGCACGGATATGGCGCACAAAGCCGAGCATGCTGTGGACATGAGCGGGGAAGGTGCGGTAATTGCCGTGACGCTTCACGGAGGCGCGAAGGGTGACACAAAGAGCCTACCGGATACGCTGGAAAAAGCGCAGTCAAATCTGCAAGAGCTCGCGAACAACGCGGAATGTTGTGAACGAATACATGAAGACGCGGGTCGCGAAGTGGTCGGGGACAAGGGCTATCACGGCAACGACATCCTGGTTGAGCTGGTCGAACAAGAATACCGGAGCTACATTTCGGAGCCAGAGCGAGGTGGCCGCAAATGGAAGGACAAACAGGCCGAGCAAGCCGCCACCTACGCGAACCGACGTCGCATTCGCGGGACTCGAGGTAAGCGATTAATACGCCGTCGCGGCGAGTTACTCGAACGACCTTTCGCGCACTACCTCGAAGCGGGAGGCATGCGACGAACGCATTTGCGAAGACACGAAAATATACTCAAGCGCCTCCTCACGCACGTGGCCGGATTCAATCTCGGGATTCTGATGCGCAATCTCATCGGCAAGGCCACGCCGAAGGAATACGCGGAGCTCAACGCCAGTCTGATCGCTGCTTTATTGCGCTTCGTCTCGACCATAGGCGCACGTTTTGCCCCGCTGCAATCCATCGGGCGTCTCAACTTGGCCGTTCCGCCGAATCACATCTTCCTTGAACTTGCCCACCAAACTTTCTCCGTGAGCAGAATCTGGACTTTTTCACCGGGCTGCTAGCCACTCTCCGGCCACTTCCGACCAACTTCTGACCAACTTCATTTGACGCGCGACGACCTTTTGCATACGATTGATGGTGTAATATGTACACTAACATCTGGGCGGGGGATAACACGGGATGACGAACAAAGCGCAGCAAGTTCTAGTCGCTGTGGATAACTGCATTTTCACGGTCGCCGAGGGCAGGCTCGACGTGCTGCTCATCCAGATGAAACAAGAACCCTTCGACGGTGTGTGGGCGCTGCCAGGAGGCCTCATTGACGACGGCGAAAGGCTGGATGGTGCGGCGGCGCGGATTCTCGAGGAGCAGACGGGGCTTCGCCACGTCTATCTCGAGCAGCTCTATAGCTTCGACGACGAGTCGAGGGATCCGAGCGGCCGGGTCGTCTCGATCGCTTATTTCTCGCTCGTCCAGCGCCACGGTTTCGAACTGCGGACGACCGACAAGTATCGACAAGTGCGATTTTGGAGCGTTGAAGGCCTCCCCGGGAAACTTGCCTACGATCACGAGACCATTCTCGGTTACGCCCGGGCGCGACTGACCGCGAAGGTGCAATACACGAACGTTATGTGGTCCCTGCTCCCGGAGAAGTTCACCCTCAGCCAGCTCCAGGCGGCCTATGAAACGGTGCTGAGCCGAAGGCTCGACAAGCGGAACTTCCGCAAGAAAGTCTCGTCGCTCGGTATCGTTGAGGCCTCCGGAGAGAAATCGACAGGCGGGCGTCACCGGCCGGCGATGCTCTATCGCTTCACGAGCCACGAGCCCGAAATCGCGGAGGTGTTTCGATGATACCGGAACATTTCGATCCCGAAAAAGTGGGTGAGATCTATCGCGTCCCTTACGAGAAGCTGGCCCGCGAGGCTCGCCGGTGGCGCGAACAGCATGCCGTGGCACCGTCCTCACGTGATGCTTTTCGTATCGGGCTTCTGCTCGTGGATGTCCAGAACACATTTTGCATTCCTGAATTCGAGCTCTTTGTTGCCGGGCGATCGGGGATGGCCGCTGTCGACGACAACAAACGGCTTTGTCGATTCATATACGAGAATCTCGATCGCATCACGCGCATCCATGCGACGCTCGACACCCACAAAGCGATGCAGATCTTCCATAGCGGCTTTCTCGTCGATGCGGCGGGGGAGCACCCCGAGCCGATGACGGTAGTAACCCTCGACGACGTCACCTCCGGCCGGTGGAAGGTGAGCCCGCGGGCCGCCGACTCGATCCCGGGCTGCGACCAAGAATACCTGGAGCAATATTGCCGGAGCCTCAGCCGAGAGGGTAAGTACTCCCTCATGGTGTGGCCTTACCACGCGATGCTTGGAGGCGTCGGCCACGCGCTCGTCTCGTCCGTGGAAGAGGCCGTTTTCTTTCACAACATCGTGCGCGGTGCTCAGACGGCGTTCGAGATCAAAGGCGATCATCCTTTGACGGAGAGCTACTCGGCGCTTCGGCCCGAGCTCTCGACGCAGTCCGGTGGGCTAGCACCACCCAAAGACGACGCTTTCGTCGAGGAGCTTCTCGCTTACGACGCGCTCATCGTGACCGGTCAAGCGAAGAGTCACTGCGTCGCGTGGACGATCGCCGATCTGCTCGCCGAGATCGAAAAGCGCGATCCCGCGCTCGCGCGAAAGGTTTATCTGCTGGAGGACGCGACGTCACCGGTTGTCGCCCCGGGCGTTGCCGATTTCACCGACGCGGCCGATGCTGTTTTTCTAGAATTTGAACGGGCCGGGATGCATCGAGTCCTCTGCACCGAGCCTATCGACGCTTGGCCTGAGCTCCCCGCGACGCTCGAAAAGGAAAGGCGGTAGCCATGCCGATCATCGAATCTTTGCTCGACGTCGATTTCTACAAGTTCACCATGGGGCAGATGGTGTTTCTGCATTACCCGAAGGTTGCGGTTACCTATGCTCTGACCAACCGGACGCGGCACGTGCGGCTCGCGGACATCGTCGATCGGGACGAGCTTCGCGCCGAGCTCGACCACGCGCGGAGCCTCCGGTTCAACAATAGCGAGCTCCACTATCTTCGTGGGACGAACGAATACGGGGATCGGATGTTCAGCGAGGATTACCTTCAGTTCTTGCGCCAGCTGCGTCTTCCCGACTACGAGCTCGAAGAGAAAGACGGCAGCTTTCAGATGCAGTTTCAAGGCTTGTGGTCCGAAGCTATCTACTGGGAAACGGTGGCACTCGCTCTTTTGAACGAGCTCTATAACCGCAGCCTGTTGCGCAAGCTCTCGCCCTTCGAGCAAGACCTCGTCTATGCCCGAGGCAGGCTCAGGCTCGCGGAAAAGATTCGGTCTCTGCGCCAGCATCCCGAGGTCGAGTTCGTCGATTTCGGTACGAGGCGTCGCTTCAGTCGTGAGTGGCAACACTATGTCGACCGCGTGCTCGCCGACGAGCTCCCTGGCCAGTTCGCCGGCACCTCGGCCACCGAGTCGGCGATGCTGCACGGGCTCGTCCCGATGGGGACCTCCGCGCACGAGCTCTATATGGTGATGTCGAGCATCATGCACGAATCGGACGACCGCATCCGCGCTTCACACAATCAGGTGTTGAAGGATTGGTGGGAGCTCTATGGCTGGGGGCTCTCCATCGCGTTGACGGATACTTACGGCTCGGAGTTTTTCTTTCACGACATGACCGAAGCTCAAGCGCGGGCCTGGAAGGGACTCCGGCACGACTCAGGGGATCCGTTCGAGTTCGGCGAGCGCGCTTTGAATTTTTACGAGTCGCACGGCGTGGATCCGAAGGAGAAGCTTCTCATTTTCAGCGATGGGCTCGAGCTCGACAAGATCCTCCAATTGTCCGAGCGTTTCCACGGACGGATCAAGCTGAGCTTCGGCTGGGGCACGAACTTGACGAACGATCTAGGATTCGAACCCGTCTCGATCGTGGTCAAAGCGGTGGAAGCGGCCGGCCTTCGCACGGTGAAGCTCAGCGACAACAAGGCCAAAGCCACCGGCAGCCAGGAAGACATCAAGCGTTTCAAGCGCATTTTCGGTCACCATCATGAGCACGTCGAAGCGATCCGCTATTGATCTCAGCGTTCAGGATTCAGCATTCAGGATTCTCTCAGGACTGTTGCAACCGAGCTTTGGCCTCTCGGCATCGAGCCAACACGCTACTTTTTTCTCGAGCCCCAGGCAGAACAATCCCCCCTCGAGATAGCTTCGCTTCATTCTCCTTTGAACCAAGCGCGCGATTACATCTCCGATCGCAAGTTGACCAGGCGTTGAGCTGGCTTGCGACCTTTTTGCCCACGACCGATGACGAGCGTATCGAAGTGCAGCTTCTCATCGGCGAAGCCCTTCTCGCGGACAAGCAGTACATCGAGGCCATCGAGGAGCTGGGCGATGTGCTCCTCGTCGAGCCCGGAAAAGTGCGGGCCCTCCGTCTGTTAGCGCGCGCCCACGCGATGGAAGGCCACCGCGAAGACGCTTTGAGTCTTTTTCGCGCGCTCGCCGAGGCCGTTCCTCGCGATGCCGAGGCGAGCGTTCATATCGGCTATGAATATGCGCTCGGGTCCGAGAACGAGCTGGCGCAGGAGGCTTTCAGAACCGCGTTCCGCGAGAACTTCGACTATCTCTTGCACGACCTGACGCCTTACGCGCTCGCGCTCAAGGAAGAGGGCATTGACTACGTTCCGCCCAAAATCATTGACGGCGCCGTGAAGATGCCGAGCACGATACGCTCACGCCGGAGCCGCGGCGGCTTCGGGGTGCTGATCGATCACCGGGGCCGTATCATTGCCGTGCACGTGACGCCGGACGCGGGCGAATGGGCGCCGACGATGGTGATGACCATCATACGAACGCGTTTCCACCCCGCGCGCCTGAACGGCGTCAAGATCCCGTGCCTCATCATCGTGGGCGCGGATACCGCTCTCGAATCGGACGACTAGTCCTCGAACCCGCCCTTCGAAAGAGCGCCTACGCTTTGGGGTGGGTCTTCTCGTAGACGTCCAAGAGCATCTGTGTCGACAGCGTTGTGTATTTTTGCGTCGTCGACAAGCTTTCGTGGCCGAGGAGCTCCTGGATCGAGCGCAAGTCGCAGCCTCGCTCCAGCAGATGCGTCGCGAAAGCGTGTCGCAGGCTGTGAGGGGACAAGCTGGCACTAAGAGCGGCCAGCTGGAGATGGCGATCTGTAAGCCGTCGCACCGAGCGTGATGTGAGACGGCCGCCGCGCGCGTTCAGAAACAACGCGTCGGTGCCGCGTCCAGCGCGCACGAGCTCTCGTCGATCCTGCAGGTAAACGCGGAGTGCGTCGGCGGCGAGCTCGCCAAACGGTACGATGCGCTCCTTGTTGCCTTTGCCGTGGACACGCACCAGCCTGTTGTCGAGATCGAGCGTTGCCAGGTCGAGAGAGACGAGCTCTCCCACGCGTAGGCCTGTCGCGTAAAGAAGCTCGAGCATGGCGCGATCGCGCCGTCCGAGCGCGGTGCTCGCATCGGGAGCGTCCAGAAGTCTCTCGACTTCGCTTTGCTCGAGCCGCGCGGGCACCTTCTTGTCGAGCCGCGGCGTGGCCACGAGCCGGGCGGGGTTCTTGTCGACTCTGCCTTCCCGCGTCAGATAGCGGAAGAAGGTCCGGATCGAGGCGAGCTTGCGCGCGATGGAGGCGCGGGCAATACCGTTTTTGTGAAGCTCGGCGAGAAAAGCCCGGATGGTCAGAACGTCGACGCCGCTCCAAGCTTTGATGTCGAGAGACGCTTCGGCGAAAGCGCGAAACTGAAGAAGATCCGAACGATAATTCTTTACGGTATGCGCGGCGAGCCCACGGCGATGCGTCAGGTCTTCGAGAAAAGAGTCTATCGTTTCCGATGACGATTGAGCGCGAGACGGTGCCACTATTGTCATGGGAAGACTGCATTGTCCCTCAGGTCTTCGCTCGAAGCCAACACCCCGCACGGGCGGGGAGTTGATTCGTCCGTGTGAGCCACTTAACATCGTTTCATGCGTCAATGCACGAAGTGTGGGCGCCAGTTCGAGGGAAACGAGACCGTTTGCCCCGATGACGGCGCGATTCTGGAAGGTGGGGTGAGCTTCGAGAAGCGGGCGGTCGGGAAGACGCTCGAAGGCAAGTATCGGATCGATGGCTTCTTGAAGCGCGGCGGGATGGGTGCTGTCTATCGCGGCACGCATTTGATGCTCAACAAGCCCGTTGCGATTAAATTAATCAAGCCCGAGCTCGTCTCGTCGAGCGAAGTCGTGCAGAGATTTCTCCGCGAAGCCCGCGCGGCGGCCCATTTGAGCCATCCCAATATCGTCACCGTTCACGACCTCGGCCAGACCCCGGACGGGATGCTCTACATCGTGATGGAGCTCGTGCCCGGTAGCAGCTTGAAGGAAGTGATCCAGGCCGAGGGGGCGTGGGAAGCGAAGCGGGTCGTGCGGCTCGTGAAGGCCATCGCGAGCGCCCTTGGCGTCGCCCATCGAAACAATGTCGTGCACCGCGATCTCAAGCCGCAGAACATCATGGTGACACGCGACAGCGACGGAAACAAAATCCCAAAACTTCTTGATTTCGGTATCGCGAAAACGCTCGAGCCGACGAGCCCGGCGCTCACCTCCACCGTGATGGTGCTCGGCACCCCGCATTACATGTCGACAGAGCAGGCAAAGGGTGCCCCTGCGGATCGCCGCAGCGATCTCTACGCGCTCGGCGTCATCCTTTACGAGATGCTCGTAGGAAGCGTCCCGTTCGACGACGCCTCGATCCCGCAGATTCTGATCAAGCATCTGACCGAGATGCCCCTGCCACCGTCTTCGGTCAATCCGGGAGTCCCGCCGGGACTCGAGGCGATCGTGCTTCGCTTGCTCGAGAAGGATCCCGACCGTCGCTATCAAAACGCCGAGGAGCTCATCGAGGCGCTCGACGGCGTAGAGGATATTGCTGTCGAAATCGCCGCGGCGCCCACCATTGCCGTTCCGGCGCCCACGTGGGATGTCACCCTGGCTGGCGGCGCTGCGACGGGCACCTTGCGCGCGCATGAAGTCTCCGGAGAGCCGAAACGTCGCGGGATGATTCCTGTCTTGGCGCTCGTCATTGCAGTCGGCGCACTGGTTGCGCTTGCCCTCCTCTTCCTGCGGGGGCGAAGCCCCGATGAGGTCGTCGAGGTCGTCGCGGAAGCTCCGCCACCAGCGAGATCGACGCCTGTGCCGCCCGAAGCGGGTGAAACATCCGCGCCGCCGGCAGCACCGGTTGCCGCTGCCGCGGCGCCCGCACCTCCGGTTGCAGAGACGGCACCGTCACCGTCTCTCGCGTCATACCCGCAGGGCTCGTCGACAGGCCCGATCGACCCACCGCCGCTCGCTCCCCCACCGCGCGGCGAAGCCGCGCCACCCCCCGAGCCCCCGACTGCGGTGGCGTTACCGGCCAAGCCGTTGGTCAGCATCGTGTGCACAGGCGTTCGGGATGGATGCGCGGCGCTCCGGTTCGCGATCATTGAGACTTGCCGCCGCAACGGACTCCGAATGGCACGCCCCGCTCGCTCTGACGTTCACTTGCGGCTCGCCGTGGAAGAGATCGAAGCGCGCCAAGAAGAGCAGTTCGGCACGACCTTCGTCCTGCGCACTTATGCCGTCGAAGCGGAAGGTGAATCACCCCACTTCGACGACCTGATGACGCTGGAGCCGCACATGTTCACCTTCGACGCCCGACTAGGCCGCGAAAAAATGCGAGAGCAAACCCGGCTCTTCGCGTCCGACGTCGTCGACGCTCTAAAAGCGTACTGGTCCAACCGCGTTCCCTAGTTCGCTGGAACTAGGCAGTGACGCGTACGGATAGCAGTGCCCTCAGTTTCGTGACCGCCCGGGTAGCCGGTAGCCGTAAGCAGGAAGCCGAAACGGTACGCAAAAAAACACTACCGTTTCCTAACTACATCCTTAGCATTCGCCGTGCCCGTGAAGGTCATGATGGCGAAACGATCCTTCACGTCCACCACTTCGCCTTCACCGGTCTCGCTCTCGTCCACACCCAGCACTTGTCCGGTGTCGGGGTCGATGAGGGCCTCTCCGACAGAGAGCACGACGTAACGATCGCCAACCTGGATGCCGGACGCCGAGCCCATATTGATCCAGGCGCGGTTGCCTTCTACTTTGATGATCTTTCCTTCGCTGCCGCCCATCGCGCCAGAAGCGACGAGCTTCTTCAAACCTTTATGCCTGGCGAACGCCTCGACGACGTTCTCGGATGCCTTCTCGATGGCTTCGCTCGCGATACCCCACTCGTTCTCTCGACTGAGCGTGGCGCCTTCCGCGAAACCGCCCCCTTTTTTCACATTGCCGTCGGCTGAGACCGCGATCACGCGCTCGGCGGTCGTCGTGTCGATGAGCCGCAAATTGATTTCGGCTTCCGCCTTGGTGTAGCTTCCGCCGAACCCGCCAAAGCCGCCTTTGGTTGTGTTGATGGCGAATTTATCGATGGCGCCGGTGATGATGTATTTGATGCCGAGCACACGGCCGACTTTGGCGGCTGTCTGTTGATCGAGCGCGCCCGATGTGGCCAAGCCTTGCTCTTTCAGAACGAGGTCGAGCTTCTCCCGCTCGATCACGCTGAAGCGCGACGAGAGCTCCTCATTTTCCGAGAACGCCGTGTCGATGTGGTTCCGCGCGGCGGGCCCGAGCTCGTTGTAGAACCACCAGCTTCTCGCAGAGTTGTTCTCGAAGTCCCAGATGGCGATGCGGACTTTTGCTTGGGCCTCGAGGCTGGTCGGCGCGACGAAAGATATGATGGCCAGAGCACCGAGGAGCTGGAAGAGTGACTTCATGGATTCATCCTCCTTCGCTTTCGTCCCGAGAGTCCTCCTGGAGGCCTTGAGCCTACAGGGCGAGGCTTTATTGCCAGTCTTGGTGGACCCTCTTGAAGTGTGTGCGTGTCCTTAAGAGACTACCACATCGCGGTCGGAGATGAACGTGTCGATCTCCGAAAGCGCCCGCTCCACCATCGCTTGTCTGCGGGCGCGGCGGTTTTTCACCGGAGGGTCCATGGGCGGCAGGAGCCCGAAAGCGATGTTCGTCGGCTGGTAGCTCTCGGGGTCCGCGTGGGCGATGTAGTGGGAAAGCGCGCCGAGCGCAGTTTCGCGAGGCGGGACCTCGACAGGCTCTCCGAGAGCAAGCGCCGCGGCGTTGCGGCCCGCCATGAGGCCTGACGCGGCGGATTCGGTATAGCCTTCGACGCCCGAAATCTGTCCGGCGAAGAACAGATTGTCGCGCCGTTTGGTTTGAAAGCTCGGCTTCAGAATCGACGGCGCGTTGATGTAAGTGTTGCGATGGATCATTTCGTAGCGGGCGAACTCGGCCTGTTCGAGACCAGGGATGAGGCGAAGCACGCGTTTTTGCTCGCCCCATTTGAGCTGGTTCTGAAAGCCGACGATGTTGTAGAGCGTCGCGGCGAGATTGTCCTGCCGCAGCTGCACCACGGCATAAGGTTGTCTTTGCGTTCTCGGATCGATGAGGCCGACCGGCTTCATGGGGCCGAACCGGAGCGTGTCGACACCGCGCGCCGCCATGACCTCCACGGGAAGGCAGCTCTCGAAATAGTGACGCTTGTCGATCTCGTGCAGGTCGATCGTCGAAGCCGCGATCAGGGCTTCGTAAAAAACACCGTACTCCTCACGGCTCATCGGACAGTTGATGTAATCATCTCCGCCTTTGCCGTAGCGCGAGGCGCGGAACGCCTTGTCGAAGTCGATCGACTCGAGCTCGAGCTCGAGGACGGGGCTCACGGCGTCGTAGAAATAGAGGTAATCGCTGCCGGTAAAAGCATGAATGGATGACGCGAGCGCGTCCGAAGTGAGCGGGCCGGTTGCGACGATGACGATCCCGTCCTCGGGGATCGCCGGGATCTCTTCGCGTAGGATATCGATCGCGGGCGAAGCTTCGAGCCGCTCGGTGATGGTGTGCGAGAAAAGGTCGCGGTCGACGGCGAGCGCCTGGCCTGCGGGAACACGACTCGCTTCGGCTGCTTCGATCACGAGGGAGCCGAGCCGCCGCATCTCCTCTTTGAGAAGACCGTGCGCGTTCGTCAGGTCATTGGAGCGCAGCGAGTTGCTGCAAACGAGCTCGGCAAAGCCATCGGTGCGATGGACCGGCGTCGGCTTGTGAGGCCGCATCTCGAATAGACGCCCCGAGACGCCCCGAACTGCGATCTGCCAAGCGGCTTCCGTCCCCGCAAGCCCCGCGCCAATAATCGTGACTTCGGGAATCTCCACGACCTCTATTTAAGCGCAAACCGACCAAGAAGGCACGTTCTTTGGCTGGCTACCGGCTATCTGCTGGGCTGGCGGACGGGTATCAGGCAGCAGGAAGCGGGTATCTTTCCTGATCAAGCCCTGACAGGCTCGGGCTCAGGCTCGGGCTCGGGCTCGGTCATTCTCTTGTACTTGCAGCCGTCCTGGGTGCATGCGAGATGTGGGCCGTCGCGCTTGGTTTTCTTCTCGAAGATGACGGGAAAGCCGCATTCGGGGCAAGGCTCCTTCACCGGCATGTACCAGCTCGTAAAGTCGCAATTCGGGTACTCGCTGCAACCGTAGAAGAGCTTCCCGCGGCGCGAGCGGCGCTCGACGACTTGTCCTGGGCAGTTCTCTTGCGGGCAGGCGACGCCGACCTCCTTCTGCTTGATGAACTTGCAGTCGGGATAGGCGCTACACGCGGTGAACTCGCCATAGCGGCCGTGTTTGATGACGAGCTGGTTCTTGCACTTCGGACACTTCTCTTCGAGAAGCTGATCTTTCTTCGTCTCGAGCGATCCATCGGCGCCTCTCAAGATGCGGCGCGTATTCTTGCAGTCGGGATATCCCGAGCAGGCGAGAAACTGACCGTAACGGCCTTTCTTCAGCACCATCGCGCGTCCGCATTTCTCGCAATCTTCGTCTTGGAATGCGTCCGGATCGGCGGAGTCTTTGTCCTGATAGTTCTGGATCTCGCGCGTGTTGCGGCAGTCGGGATAACCAGAGCATGCGAGGAAGTGGCCGAATCGGCCCCACTTGATCACCATCTGCTTCCCGCATTTGTCGCAGACTTCCTCCGTCTCGAGCTCCATGGCCTTCACGTTGGTCATGTTCTCTTTGGCGTCTTCGAGATCCTTTTTGAATTTCTCGTAGAAACCGTCAATCGTCGTGAGATAGTTGGCGCTCCCTTCCTCGATCTTGTCGAGGAGCTCCTCCATCTGTGCGGTGTACTCGATCGCCATGATGTCGGCGAAGCTTCCCAGCAGGAGGTCGGTGACGAGAAAGCCGAGCTCGGTCGGCATGAACTTCTTCTCGGTTTTGTTGACGTATTCGCGATCGATTAGAACGGAGAGGATGCTCGCATAGGTGCTCGGACGTCCGATGCCTTTCTCCTCGAGCTCTTTGACGAGCGACGCTTCGGTGAAGCGCGGCGGCGGCTGAGTGAAATGCTGCTCGGGCTTGACTACCAGCAATTTGAGCGCCTCACCTTCCGTGAGCGCCGGAAGCTGTTTGGACCCGTCGGCTTTGGCGGTTCCTTCGCCGTCTTTCTGGGACTGGTCCTCGTCCCTGCCTTCCTCGTAAATCGTCAGGAAGCCTCTGAACTTGAGAACGGAGCCGCGCGCCCGGAGGCCGTAGCGGCCGGCTTCGACCTCCACGATCGTTTCGTCGAACACGGCTGGCCGCATTTGCGAGGCAACGAACCGGTTCCAGATGAGCCGGTAGAGCTTGAGCTCGTCGCGACCGAGATAAGCGCTGATGGATTCCGGGTCCCGCAGGACGGAGGTGGGACGGATGGCTTCGTGTGCGTCCTGCGCGCCCTTCTTGCTCTTATACACGTTTGGCTTTTCGGGGAGCATCTCCGCGCCATAGCGCTCGCCGACAAATTCGCGGACTTCCGCGATGGCTTCGTCCGCAATCCGTGTCGAATCGGTTCTCATGTAAGTAATGAGGCCGACGGTTTCTTTGCCGAGCTCGATGCCCTCGTAGAGTTTTTGAGCGACCATCATCGTACGCTTCGCCGTGAAGCCGAGCTTGCGGGCCCCTTCCTGCTGCAACTTGCTCGTGATGAAAGGGGGGACAGGGTTGCGTTTCCGCTCTTTCGCGGTGACCTTCTTCACTGAAAAATCGTTCTTCGACAGCTCGTCGACGATGGCTTGGGTCGAGCTCTCGTCTTTGAGCTCGATGGTCTTCCCGTCCAACTTGTTGAGCTTGGCGACGAACGAAGGCGGGTTCCCGCCCTCGAGGTCGGTGTGGACCGACCAGTATTCTTCGGACTCAAAGGCTTGAATCTCGCGCTCGCGCTCGCACACGATGCGAAGAGCTACGGATTGCACGCGTCCCGCTGAGAGACCACGGCGGACCTTCTCCCACAAGAGAGGGGAGATTTGATAGCCCACGAGGCGGTCGAGAACTCGCCGGGCTTGCTGCGCGTCGACTTTGTCCTGGTCGATCTGGAGAGGATTCTTGATGGCTTCTTGGATCGCCTTTTTGGTGATCTCGTTGAAGAGGATGCGGTAAATTTTGCCGTCCTTGCCTCGGAGCTCTTCGGCCAGGTGGAAGCTGATCGCTTCGCCTTCGCGGTCGGGGTCTGGTGCAAGGTAGATCGCGTCGGCCTTGCGCGCCTCGATCTTGAGCTCCGAGAGGATCTTCTTCTTCTTGGGAATGACGACATAGTCCGGCACGAAGCCGGTCTCGACATCGACGCCGAGCTTGCTCTTCGGCAAGTCGCGCACATGTCCCATGGAAGCCCGGACGATGTAGTTGCGCCCTAGAAACTTGTTGATGGTCTTCGCCTTGGCGGGCGATTCCACGATCACGAGTGATTTCGCCATGGGAATAGTGTAGCTAAAGAATCGAGATCCGCAAACTCGTGCCAGTTTCGGTGCCCAACGAGCTCCTGTATAAGGCGGGGGGATGTGGGATGAAAGCGGGGATATGGGGATGAAGCGATAAGAACTGTTCTGTCTTTTTCCCCTCCTCTCCGTTGCCTTTTGCGACCTCCCCGCCTATCCCATCTCTCCGGCGTTTCGCCCGACGGGCGTCACGGCTTTACCTGGTAGAGACCGGATCCGAGAGGATATCCTGAATCTAGTTGAAATCGGTGAGTGACTCCCTTCAAGATCGTCGGTGTCAAAGCTGGCGATCAAAAAGAAAGGAGCCACCCGGTGAGAGCAGATACGAAGAAGAGAAAGAATGCAACACAGATGCTGAGGGCGACGCAGGAGCAAGAGTGGTGGGCGGATCAAGTTGTGCATGTGATGCTGGAGGGCAAGCGAGCGCTGGACGCCGCGATGCTCGATGTCGGACGCCTGGTAGCTGAGACGCTCATGTACATGGAGCGCGAAGAGAGATCTGGGCCAGACTACCATCCTACGTCGTCCGGGCTTCGCAAATGGGCGAGTCAACGTGGGTCGATCTATGTCGGTGACCAGAAGCTCCCTGTCGAGCACCCTCGATTGCGGGGCCCGGAGGGTGAGGTCGGGCTGAGAACCTACGAGCAGCTCAAGAATCGCGGGGGCTTTTCGGAGGAACTCCTGTCGGAGGTGCTTCGGGGAATGTCTGCTCGCAAGTACGAAGAGACGGTGACGGCGGCAGGCAAGGCTTTCGGTGTGACGCCGAGCTCGGTGTCCCGCCATCTGGTCGAGGCGACGGCGAAGCAGCTGAAGCAGTTCCAGGAGCGCAGTCTCGAAGAGTTTCCGCTCTTCGCGATGTACCTAGACACGGTCCACCGCGGCGGTCAGGCGTTCGTGGTCGCGCTCGGCGTGGACCGTGAAGGGAAAAAGCTCCCCCTGGGCTTCTGGGAAGGGGCGACGGAGAACCACGAGATCTGCGAGGAATTGCTGGAAGAGTTGGAGCGACGGGGGTTAAAGCTCTCCAAACGGATCCTCTGGGTAACCGATGGTGGCGGGGGGATCATCAAGGCGCTCAAAGACCGATACGGTAAGAAGCTCATCCACCAGCGGTGTACTTTGCACAAAGACCGCAACATCCAGCGCCACCTGCCCAAACGCTACCGCAAGCAGGCACACCACCTCTTCGCGACTGCCTTGGAGCAGAACAGCTACAAGGACGCGAAGAAGATGTTGCAGGAGTTCGAGCGCTGGCTTCGCGACATCAACGAGTCGGCGGCAGACTCACTCCTCGAGGCACTCGAGGAGGTGCTGATGCTCCACAAGTTGAAGGTCCCCGCTCTACTGCGCCAGAGCCTGCACTCGACGAATCCTATAGAGAGTATGTTCTCCATGGTTCGTAGTTGCGAGCGCAACATCAAACGCTACCGTAACAGCAAAATGCGCCAGCGATGGCTCGCCGCTGTGCTGCTGCACTGCGAACAACAGTTCAGACGAGTCAAGGGGCACGCATCCATCGACGTAGTGGTTGCGGCCATCGATGCGATCCAACGAGAGGACGAGATGCCTGAGGCCGCGTAAGGTCAGGGGCGTAGAGCTGGAAATGACCACGAGTCGCTTATGATGGTTTCAACTAATTCCTTGACATCCTCGGATCCGAGCCTCCAGATATGTCCTTTGACCTCGAGGGCGCACAAAGCGGACAAAGCGCGCTCGGTAGGCATATCGACACGCTCGAGCAGCGCGTCGACGTCCACGGCGCTCTGCGCTCGGCGGAGCTCGGTGAAAACAGCGCGCTCGTGCTCGTCGAGCTCGGGCGGCGCCGAAGCGGCAGCGGGGCGTCTTTCGCGAAGCAGCTTGCGTATCTCCGGTCGCAGCTCTTCCACGACGTCTCGAGCATCCGTCACCAGCGTCGCGCCGTCGCGGATCAACGCGTGCACGCCGGCGCTGTTCTCGGCGCGCGCCGGGCCGGGTACCGCGAAGACTTCACGATTCTGTTCGAGAGCGTGTCGGGCGGAAATGAGCGACCCGCTCTTGAGGGCGGCTTCGACGACGATCGTGCCCAGCGTCATCCCTGTAAGAATCCGATTGCGCCGTGGAAAGTTTCGAGCGTGGGGGGGCTCGCCCGTCGCGAATTCCGAAAGGACGGCGCCGTTCTCCGCGATTCGCTCGGCGAGCCGGCGGTGCTCGCTCGGGTAAATATGGCTCAAGCCGGAGCCGAGGATCGCGATGGTCCTTCCTTGCTTCTCTAGCGCACCTCGGTGTGCGGCGCCGTCGATCCCGCGTGCGAGTCCGCTCACGATCGTGAGACCCGCCCAGGCGAGCTCGCCCGCGAGCCGTGCCGCCATTTCGAGCCCGTAGCGCGTCGCGCGCCGCGAGCCTACGATTGCCAGCGAGAGCCCATCGCTCGGAACGAGCTGACCCCAGAGGGTCAGAGCCAATGGAGGATCCGGCGCCATCTTCAGCAGGCGAGGGTAGCTCGCATCGGTGAGCGCCAGCGCCTCGAAGCCTTTGGCGTGCAGCGCGTCGAGCTCGCGCCGCGCGCGCTCGAGCAACGAATCCGGACGCGAGATGAGTTTATGGAGCGCTTTTTTGCAAGAGCCGACGCGGCGGACGAGCTCGACGCGATCCCGGCAGGGCGTCGTCTCGGTGCGCGCCAGCGCGAGCGCGGCGATGAGCTCGTCCTCGTCAATTGTGGTGCGTTTCACAGACATTAATAGTTCTCCGGCGGACAATCGGGCCGCCGGGCCATTTGGGCCCTTTCGGAAGTGCGGTCCGACACCTTTGAATAGAATGACGAGAAACGAGCTCTCGACCCTCCTTCGGCTTGCGAAGTTGCTTGCGCAGCCTCTGGGGGTGGGCTACCATAGCCTAGCCGCCACCATCACAGGGGTGATGGAACCTCGCGATTCTCTGTAAGTTAGAGGTAGATTTGTCCTTACGTGTTCGGCCTGTCATCGCAATCCTAACTCTCATCACGCTTTCTACCGGTTTGTTGCTCGCTCAGGATCGCGAGGAAGTATCCCGTGCCCAGGTCGCGTTCGGTATCGAAGTCGCCCAACGTGGACTTTGGCGGGAGGCGATTTATCGTTGGGAGAAGGCCGTCGAGCTCGATCCCGACAATTCCAGCGCCCGGAACAATTTGGCGGTGGCTTTCGAGCAGTCGGGCAAGTTCGACGAAGCGAACGAGGAATACGAAAGGGCGCTCGAGCTCGATTCCGCTAACTTATATATCCGCCAGAACTATGAGCTCTTCAGGGAAGCGTATGAGAGAAAAAAGAGATCCGACAGGCGGGCGCGCCGGAACTGATCGGCGTCGGTCCCCCCGGCTTTTCTTACGTCTAATCGGCCTGTCAGTGGGGCTTTTGGTGGGCCTTTTTCTGGCTTCCTGCACTTCGTATTACGAAGTTCCCATCGAAGTTCCCATCGACGCCAAGCTCGACGTCTCGCGGTTCAACCGCATTCTCGTCGCGAGCTTCACGACGCAGACAAACGAGCGTCTCGACCTCGACTCCGAGACCGTGCGCCTGCTCCGGAACCAGCTCCGGATGCGTTCCAACCTGCAAGTGCTCGACGCGGAAGTCGAGCCTCTCGGCGACTTCTCGGAAGAGGCGCTCGAGGATGCCGGCCTTCTCATCGAGTTCGCAGAGCTCGAGGAGCAGGCGCGCGCGGAAGGTGAAGAGGAGATTTCTCAGCAAGAGTGGATCGATCTCGAACAGGACAAGCTTCTCGAAGATGAGGATTATTGGATGCAGCTCGGTGAGGAATATCAGAATCCGCTCATCGTAACGGGAAAGCTGAGTTTCGGATCCGAGTCTCGATCGGGCTTCACGCGCCGCGATCGCTATACGCGCGACGCGTTCAACCGGCCCCAGCTACAGCGCAGCCAGCAGTTTCAGGAGCGGACGGGTTTTACTTTGAATGCCGAGTTCTTCTTTATCGATGGCGAAACGGGACGCACCATTCACCGTGAGCGCTTTACCGAAGAAGTTATCTACGGCCGTGACGAGCAGACTTCGGCGCTGTCGTCCTATTTCGAGCTGATGGATCGGCTCTTGCCGAATTTCTTGAGCATTCTTTCGCCTCAAACGTTTCGGGGCACGAGGATTCTCTTGAAATGAACAATGCCTGAACATGAATGAAGAAAGACGTGGTGGTCGTTACATCCTTGTGAACACAACGGGAGAACACTGCGCCTCACGAGCGCCGGGCTTTTTTCGCCGCTGAGCTTTGCGTCGTCGGGCAACACTGAAGCGTAGCTTCGGGACTGATAACGATACGAGGGAACCGATGAGGAAAAGCTATAACAGAATCATAGGAAGAGCGGCGCTCGTTGTCATTGCGCTCTTGGCGTTCACGGTCGTGGCCTTCAGCCAAGCCTTCACGTCGTTCTACGGCAAGAACAAAGTCAAGTACGACAAGCATCGCTGGGAGGTCTATAGGTCTCCGCATTTCGAGGTCTACTACTATCCCGAGTTCGAGCAGGAGCTCGGCCGTCTCGTCAGCTATGCCGAGAGCGCCTACGAAAAGGTCTCGAACGACCTCAAGCACGAAATATCCTTTGCCATTCCGCTCATCCTTTATAAGACGTTCTCCGAGTTCGCTCAGACGAACCTGTTGCCGTTCGAGATTCCGGAGGGCGTAGGCGCCTTCGCCGAACCGTCGCGCGACCGCATGGTGATCCCGATCGACAACCCTCCGGACGAGCTCCAGGAATTGTTCATCCACGAACTGACCCATATCTTTCAGTTCGACATCATCCCGCGTTCGCTCGTCCGCCGTTCCGTTCCCGTATGGATCGACGAGGGGATGGCGACCTATATGGAGGACGAGTGGGACCCGCTCGACCTCATGGTCATTCGCGACGCGGCGGTGACGGATCAAATCCCGAGCTTCGAGGCGCTGAACGTCGGCTTTGCCCGCGCGGCCTATAGTTTCGGAGCGTCGGTTTTCACGTTCATGGAAGAACGCTTCGGCAAAGAGGGCGTCCGGCAGTTCATCTTTGCCTTGCGCCGGGCCGTTGTCGGCGGTGTCGGGGAGGAAGTCTATCAACAAGCTTTTCGCTTGACGCCGGAAGAGTTCTATCGCGAATGGAAGCGTTGGCTCGTCGACAAGTACAAGCCCTTCCGCGACAAAGAAATCCCGGACGATTACAGCTTGGACATGTCGCCTGACCCGCGCCGCGGGAACTTCGTTGCCGCGCTATCGGCCGCGCCGTCGCCTTCGAAAGAGATCATCGCGGTCATGAGCGTCAACCGCAAAGAGGGCGAGTTCGACATCATTCTTCTTTCGGCCGCGGATGGCTCCATCATCAAGAACTTGACGCCGGGATATACCGGTGCGTTCGAGACCATCGTCGGTCTCGTGGGCGAGGACTCGCTCATCGGACGGAACATTTCCTGGACGCCGGACGGCGATCACATCGTGTTCTTCGGCCGCTATCACAAACGACGCGCGCTCATCGTCGTCGACGTGCTCACCGAGAAAGTCGTGAAACGCATTCAGGTCCCGGTCGACCGGGCCTACTTCCCGCATGTCGGCCCCACGGGCCAATACACCTATTTCACGGCGCTTCGGGACGGGATCAGCGACGTTTGGCGCGTCAACATGGAGACGGAGGAGTTCGAGAATGTCACGGACGACAACTTCTTCGACAAGTTTCCGACGGTCACCCCGGACGGCGAGTGGCTCTATTACAGCCGGCGTATCAGCGGCTACGACAAGATCTACCGTCTCAAGCTCAGCGACACGTCGAAAAAAGAGCAGATTACCTTTGGAACCCACGACGACGCCTCGCCCACTTTTTCCGATGACGGGCGCGTCATGTTCTACACATCGAACGAGGACGACGACATCTACAACCTGCGCTCGATGGATGTCGAAACGGGCGACATCATTCAATATACCGACGTGCTCGGCGGCAATTTCTCGCCGGCGATCATCAAGGGCGGCCCACGCTCGGACGAGGACATCCTCTTGTTCACGAGCTATTACAAGGGGAATTACGGCCTGTACAAGCTGCCAATGAACGAGCCCGTGAAAGAGCTCTCTTCGGATCTCGTCGTGCGTACCGAAGGACCCGTGATTGATTTCGTGCCGCCGGTGAACCACCAGATCATTTCCGAGAACAAGCGCCGGAAAGGAACGTTCGAGAAGTTCTACATCGACGGCGCGCCGCCGATTAACGTCGGTGTCACATCCGGCGGGGATTTCTTCGGCGGTACGGGCATCAGCTTCTCCGATGTGCTCGGCGATCAAAACTTCACCTTCTTCGCGTTATCGGTGCGCCAGTTCCGCAGCTATCTCGGGAGCTATACCAATCGGGCCGGAAGGCTTCAATACGCGATTACAGGGTTCGACACTACCAGCTTCTTCTTCGCGAATCCTTTCGGTTTCGCCGGGAGCAACGTCTTTACCCGTGACGATGCTCTTTCCACCATCCGGCAATACGGCGCCACGGCCTCGGCCGTTTATCCGTTGAGCCGTTTCCGCCGTCTCGAGATGTCCGCGGGTATCGTCCGCCAGAGCACGGGGTTCGAAGACCCGGCCCTGAACCCGCTCCTCAATCCAGGGGGCATCGTCTTCGGGGGCGACTTCGATCAGTTCCAGGACTCGCTGAGTCGACGCTACCCGAACGGCACGGCTTTGCCCGTATCGGCGACATTCGTTCAGGAAACGACGCGGTTTCGAAATTTCGGCCCCCTCGCGGGCAGCACCGTGTTGGCGGGAGTATCTATTTCGCCGTCCGGTCCGTTTCTCTCGCGGCAGACGTTCAACCTCGACGCGCGGAAATATCTCCAAATCGGCGGCGCGAGCTTGCTAGCCCTTAGGCTCCGCGGTCTTTGGAGCAACGGAGAAAATCCGGATTTGTTCTGGTTCGGCGGCAACGGCGATATGCGCGGCTACGAATATCAGTCCTTTGTCGGCAACCAGGGCTTTTTCGCCAATGCTGAGCTTCGCTTCCCAATCATCGACGCCGCGATTACGCCCATCGGCTTTTTCGGACCGCTGCGGGGTATCTTCTTCGTAGATATGGGTGGGACCAGCTATGTCGACCAGCCGTTTAGTCTCTTCTCGAGTGAGCGGCGATTTTCCTCGCTTGGAGCCCGCTGTGGCCCGGGCGGCAACGCTCCCTGCATCTCCGAGGGATTCGGACTCCAGGACGCTTTGGCATCCTACGGCATTGGCCTCTCGTTCAATTTCTTCGGGATGCCCATGAACATCAACTGGTCGAAGCTCACGGACTTCGCGACGACGGTAGAAGGCTGGAAGACGGATTTCTGGATAGGACTCAATTTCTGAGGGCGCTCTGTAGCTCAATTTGGCGCCCACGGACGCTGCCTGCTTTCGGCTATCTGCTACCCGTCCCTTGTCACCGCAACGTTACTCGTAGACAGCCCAGGCAGCTCGTGGCGGAGGGCAGGTAGCCGCGTGGAAAGCGTTGACTTTATTTTCGTCTGTTACTAGAATAGCTGGATCTGCGCAAGCAGTAGGAGGATCTCAAAATTGTACGCAATCATCGAGACGGGCGGGAAGCAGCAAAAGGTGATTCCCGGTGAGCAGCTCAGAATCGAGAAGCTCGAAGCCAAAGTTGGGGATACCGTTCGCTTCGACAAAGTCATGCTCGTGAATCGCGATGGCGAGGTCGCGCTGGGCAAGCCTTATGTCGATGGCGCCGCCGTGACCGCCACGGTCATGGAACAGGGGCGCGGCAAGAAGATTCTCGTTTTCAAGAAAAAGCGCCGCAAGCAGTATCGGCGCACGCGCGGCCACCGGCAGTCGTTTACCGCGGTGAAGGTCGAAGCGATCGACGGATAGTCGGAGTAGCAAGAAATGGCGCACAAAAAGGGTCAAGGCAGCTCACGCAACGGACGCGACAGCAATGCGCAGAGGCTCGGGGTCAAGGCGTTTGCCGGCGAGAACGTGAGCGGAGGCTCCATCCTCGTTCGGCAGCGTGGCACGCGCTTCAAGCCGGGCCGCAATGTCGGCCGGGGCAAGGACGACACGCTTTTCGCCAAGATCACGGGGATCGTGGATTTTCAGACACGCGGTCAGAAGGGACGATTCATCCACGTCGACCCTGCGGGTGCCACGTAAGCGTTTCTGAGGGCGCGTTTCAGTTCATCTTGCGCCCGGGGTTGCTGTCTGCGGCCGGCTACCTACTAGCCGATAGTTGTCAGGTTTTCTCGATCCTATCGCGTTTTCCTCATCGGGCCGGTTCGTTCATATAATGGGTTGATGTGGATTGACGAGGCCGTTCTCGAGCTAGAGGCGGGGCGGGGCGGCGATGGGGTGGTCAGCTTCCGGAGAGAGAAATACGTCCCGCGCGGCGGACCCGATGGTGGGCACGGCGGAGGAGGAGGCTCCATTTGGTTTCTGGCGAGCAGGGCCCAGAACACGCTCGCCGGCTACCGCTACCGCCCGCACTACCGCGCCGAGCGTGGCAGAAACGGCGAAGGCGCTAGGCGGGCTGGGCGTCGCGGAGAGGATATGGAGCTTTCAGTTCCCCTCGGCACTCTCGTGCACGATACGGAAACAGGAGAGCTCCTCGGAGATTTGACCGACGAAGATCAGAGGCTGCTCGTCGCTCAGGGCGGGCGCGGGGGACGAGGGAATACGTCCTTTGCATCTGCGACGAATCGGGCGCCTAGAAAATGCGAAGCGGGGAGCCCGGGCGTGAGGCGTCGCGTTCGGCTCGAGCTGCGGCTGCTCGCGGATGTCGGCCTCGTCGGCTTTCCGAATGCCGGGAAGTCGACGTTCATCTCTGCTGTCAGCGGCGCGAGACCCAAGATCGCGGATTATCCCTTCACGACCCTCGTGCCGCATCTCGGCGTCGTGGAGATTTCCGAAGAGAGCTCCTTCGTCTTGGCCGATGTGCCCGGTCTGATCCCGGGAGCGAGCGAAGGCGCTGGGCTCGGCGATCGCTTCTTGCGCCACTTGAGCCGAACGGCTTGTCTCATGTACTTCATCGATGTATCCGAAGGCTCCGGAAGAGACCCCGTCGACGACCTCGAGGCGCTCCGGCACGAGATCGAGGCTTATGGGGAAGGCATGGATGGAAAGCCGGGAGCCGTGGCCGCGAACAAAATGGACGCGCTCGAAGATCGGACTCGGCGCGCCGCTCTCGAGGACGCGGCCGCAGGCTTGGGGCTTCCGTTCTTCGCGGTCTCGGCAGCGACGGGTGACGGTTGTCAGAAGATGGTTCGTGAGCTCTACGGCCTCGTGCAAAGGGAGCGGTTGACGTGAACATCAGGGGCCGTCTTGGTGCCGCTCATTCTCATCGTCGTCGGCATGAGGCGCCCTTAAGAATGGCCTGGACAGAGCTCGAAAGTGTGAACAAAATCCACGATTCTTATTGGTAAGAGTCCAAAGAGGTACGAAAAACTTGACCGAGACTACGTTGACCTTGAACTCGCTGGACCCCGAGCTCAAAAGCGCGGTTTTTGCGGCGCAGGAAAAAAAGGCCGCCGATATTCTGGTTCTCGATCTACGCGGGTTGGCGAGCTTTACAGATTACTTTCTGATCGTCACTGGGAACAGCCACCGCCAGATCAAGTCCATAGCGGACGAGGTGGAGAGGTCTCTCCGATCGATGAAGCGGCGGCCCTCGCATGTCGAGTCTTATCCGCGCGGGGAATGGATCTTGATGGACTATATGGATTTCGTCGTGCACGTTTTCACGCCGACGAGCCGCGAATATTACGACCTCGAACGCCTCTGGGGCGACGCCCAAAAGCTCGCCGTCGCCAGCTGAGCTCATGCCCGAGGCGCCGAGGGCGAAGTCGGCTGATGCGAAGGTGGGTCTCGAGGCCACGATCATCGCCCACGACCCGCGGATGGTGGAGATCGTCCGGCTTCTCGAGCGTCTCGCGACAGCGTCGAGCAATGTTTTTCTGAGCGGGGAGAGCGGTACGGGAAAAGACCTCGCCGCGCATGCGCTGCATTTGTGGGGAGAGCGGTCCGCGCTCCCTATGGTCACGGTCGATCTTCCAAGCATTCCCCAGAGCTTGCTCGAGAGCGAGATCTTCGGCTACGAGCGTGGCGCGTTCACCGGCGCGACTCAACGCAAAGCAGGAAAGTTCGAGCTTGCCGGCAAGGGCACGTTGTTTCTGGACCAGATCGGCGAGCTTTCTCCGCTCCACCAGGCCAAGCTCTTGCGCGCGGTCGAGGAGCGTCGATTCGAACGGCTCGGCGGGACAGAGCCCGTCGAGCTCGAGGCGCGCCTCATCGCTTCCGCGAGCGCCGATCTCGAACAGGCTGTTACGCGCGAGCTCTTTCGCCGCGACTTGTTCCATCGTCTCGGTGTTTTCTGGATTCGGCTTCCACCTCTTCGGGAGCGGCTCGACGACATCGTTCCTCTCGCGGAGCTCTTCCTTGAAAAAGAAGTCGCGCGCCGCGGCCGGGCGCCGCGTCGATTTTCCCCAGATGCGCTACAGGTCTTCGCGACTTATGCGTGGCCGGGAAACGTACGGGAGCTCAAGGGCGTCGTCGAGCACGGGGTGATTCTGTCGAGAAGTGAGACTTTCGAGAGGACCGATATCCCCGCCTACGTTCTCGAGAGCCCGTCCATCGCGTGGGGAGCTAGGCGTCCCACCCTTGGTGCGGTCGAAAAGAGCTATATCGAGCGGGTTCTGAGGGATGTGGGTGGGAACACGACCCGTGCCGCGGAGATTCTCGGAATTAGCCGCAAGTCGCTTTGGCAGCGTCGCAAGAGGTATGAGCGTGACTGAGTTTCGGTTTCGCTACCTGCTGTCGGCTACCTGCTGCCTGCCGGCGACTTTCGGCCGGCCGCTTCGGGAGGTAGACTAGATTCTCATGCGGGCCCGAACTCTTCTCACCATGCTTCTTGTTTTTGCGTTCGTCTGGTTCTCGGTTTCGACGATTCGCTCGAATGAGGCGCTGGTGTCGGTTCAGTTTGCGTTCTTCCAGCCGGTCGCGCTCGAGCTTTGGATGGTCATGCTTGCAGCTTTCGGCGTCGGCGCGGGGGTCATTTTGTTTTTCGACCTCGCGGGAGGAGTGCGGCGTTTTACCCGCGATCGCCGCCGGCGTCGCGTGCACGAGGCCCATCAAGCGGTCGAGGAGCTCTACATGGCCGGGCTCGACGCCATGGTCAACGGTCATCATGAAGAAGCGCTCCAGCGCTTCGACTCCGTCCTCGAGCGCGAACCAGACCACGAGCACGCGTTCGTCAAGAAAGGTGATAGTCTTCGAGTGCTCAAGCGCTTCCGGGAGGCTGCCGATACGCTCGAGCGCGCGACGCGTGTGGCCCCGAGTAATCTCGTGGCGCTCTACTCGCTCGCGGATGTCTATCTCGCCGCCGGCGCCGAGGACCGCGCCAAGACCGTCCTGGAGCAAATTATCCAAGGCTGGCCGGCCCCGACGGTCTCGGCGCATCGGAAGCTGCGCGATCTCTTGGTCGGTGGTCAGAAGTGGGAAGAGGCGAGTGCTTTGCAGAGCCGTCTCGTGGACATGGTCTCGTCCGACGAAGAGCGCGCGCTCGAGCGGGACATGGCGAAAGGCGTTCAGCTCGGCCTCGGCGTCGCGCAGCTCTCGGCTGGACGATCTCAGGAGGCAATCGCCGTCTTTCGTTTGATACTTGCCGACGATGAGAGCTTTGTCCCCGCCTATGTCCGTTTGGGAGAGGCGCTTGCCGCGAACGACGAGGCGGAAGAGGCGATACGCACGTGGCACCGCGGCTACGAGCTCACCGGCTCGACGGAGCCCCTCTCCTCGCTCCAGAATTTCTATTTGCGCGCCGAGCAGCCGGAAGAAGCGATAGGTGTGTGGAAGCAAGCTTTGGTTCTCAGCGAGAGCGAGGTTCCGCTCCGCTACTGTTTGGGAAAGCTTCACTACCGCCTGTTCATGCTCGATGAGGCGCTCCGCGAGTTCCACATGATCGAGGATCGCGTAAGCGGTCTGCCCGCGCTCCATCTCTATATGGCTCGAATCCTGGAGAGCAAGAAAGAGCTCTCTGCCGCGCTCGCCAAGACCAAGATGCTCGTCGCCGAGGTCAAAGGGCTGATGATGGATTATGCATGCGAAAGCTGCGAGTGGGGCACGTCGGAATGGACGGAGCGCTGCGCGCGTTGTGGGCACTGGGATACGGTGGGGCTTCATCTTCCAGCTGTCGACACGCCCGTGCCCGTGATCGCACCGTCACCGACATGGTCGACCCCATAGAGCCCGCGGCTTTGTTGGAGCGCGAGCTTTCGCTATCGTGGTGTCCGCAATGACTGCCAGATACGCTCGCCTGGAGCGGCTCGTGCGCGCCTGTGTTCACGGGCTCGGCGCGTTCGCGTTTCCGGCGGAGTGTCTCTTGTGCCGCGAGCTCTTGCGGCAGCCGCTTCGGGGCCCGCTCTGCGAGCGCTGCACTGAGGCGTTGCCTCGCATCGAGCCACCGTTTTGTGAATCCTGTGGTCTTCCCTATGCGTCTAGCGTAGCCCCCGGGCTATGTGGGCCGTGTCGCGGAGGCGAGCGGGTCTTTCACAAGGCGCGCGCCGGACTCCTCTACGAGGATCGCGTTCGGCGCCTCATGCTTGCGTTGAAATTCGGCGGGCGAGCGCGTCTCGCTACGCTTTTCGGCGGAATGGCTGCCGAGCGTTGGTGCCGGGCGGGAGAGCTCGAGGGCTACGCCGCCGTCATACTGCTGCCCCTGTCTTCGAGGCGGCGGCGTGCGCGCGGATTCAATCAAGCGGCGATCGCGGCCCGCGCAGTGGCGGCGATTGCAGGTGCACCGATGCGCCCGCGCCTGCTCGTGAAGACGAAAGACAACCGGCCTCAGGCGGGGCTTTCGGCATCCGCGCGAAAGTCCAACGTGTCAGGCGTTTACCGCAGCCGTATTCCGCGGAGGATGGCCGGTTGCAAACTTCTATTGGTCGATGATGTTATGACAACGGGTGCCACAGCGAACGCTGCCGCTCGAGCGCTTCTTCGAGCCGGTGCGGGCACCGTGGATGTTCTTACGATCGCGCGGGTTCCCGCCTTCGCCCTTCGGGCTTCGGCGGGGCAGGCCCCCCCGCTTGCGGTTGGTGGCGTTTAATACTGCGGGCACAGCTGGTAGAATGAGAGGCTTGCGGCGGTTCTGCGCGGCGGATTAGACCGAGGAGTGGTCAATGACAACACGTGTACTTGCGCTGACGGTGACGGCTTGGTTCGTTCTCGGCAGTGTTGACATCGGGCTTCCTTGGAGCGAGGAGGGGGTCAAGCTCTTTCTAGAGAAGGCCATTGACAGCCTCGACAAGCCCCTCAAACGGTTCTATGAGGATCGCGAACACTCTATTGTGGAGACTGCGAGCGATCCGACGATATTCCCTCCACGGCTGCTCTTCGAAGTGGACCGTCTGGAGCCGTTTCCGTTTGCCGATCTCCCCACCGACCGCAAGCTTGCGGTTCGCAAATATGGTGAGGAAGCACTCGAGGAATCCGGGGATTTGCCCTGGCGTTTGATCGAAAGCTACCGCGCGCTCACGGAGGCGTTCAAGAGCTCGGACTATGACGCCGCCGTCCTGCATTCCGCCGAGATCGCTCACTATGTCGGCGCCATGTATGTTCCGGTTAATGTCTCGAAAGACGGCGATGGCGAGCCGACAGGGCAGCACGGATTGCGCGAGCGGTTCGATTCACGCCTGGTCGAGTTTTATGCGAACAAGATCGACGTAGACACGCCTTCCGCTCTTTATCTCGACTATCCGGAGGAATATGCGATCTCGATACCTCGCAAGAGCTATATCTGGGTCGACAACCTGCTCTATTTCGATTATTTGTCACGATTGGGCGTAAAGAGCTACGACCGTTTCTATTACGAGGGAATGTTTCTTCGGGCCGAGCCTTTGTTGGAGGAGCTTCTCGAAGGCGCCGCGCTCGATACTGCATGTTTCTGGTACACCGCATGGGTCGCTGCGCGGCGGCCTGAGCTCCCAAAGAAATAGTCTGACGCTCGGCCAAATAGAAGAAGATCGTAAGCACTAAGAGGATATCGGATTGCCAGATAACGGCGAGTCTGTTTCGCTCAGCGAGCTCGAGGATCGGGAAGTCATAAAGTTCTGCCGCGGCAACGGAAGTGTCAAAGAGCAGGCCTGGGAGGAAGTCGTCCGGCGTTTCCGGCGCCGTGTCTTCGGGATCGCGTATAAATTCACGGGACGCTACGAGGAGTCTCAGGATCTGACTCAGGAAATATTTCTTCGGGTTTTCCGCTCGCTGGACAAGTTCGACGCCAATGCCGATTTCGGAACGTGGCTCTATTCCGTCAGCCGCAATCACTGCATCGACCACTATCGCAGCGGTCGCCGCGAACGAGAGTCCCTCGTCCAGCACGAAGTTCATCTCGAGGAGTTGGCGTCCGGGCGTTTCGACCCTCATCGCGCCATCGAGGTCCGCGACAAGCGAGAAATGCTGCTAAAGGCGCTTTCCGGTCTACCCGACAAGCTGAGGGAGGCTGTAGTGCTGCGGGACATCAAAGAACTGACTTATCAAGAGATTGTGGAACAGTTGGAGCTTCCGGAAGGTACCGTGAAGAGCCGGATCAATCGTGGACGACTCGAGCTCGGCAGGGCTCTGGTCGCGGTAAGAAACCGTTCGAAAGGGCGAACGGAATCAACGGGTAACCTATTATGAATCTTCGAATCGACACTCAAGATGACATCAAAATCGTTCGGGTCAAGGAGGCGCGGCTCGTCTACGCGATGCTGAGCTCTTTCTTCTCGGAGGTCTCGGCGGTCGTCGAATCGGGCGCCAAGAAGCTCGTGATCGACTTGAGCGAAGTCAACTATATTGACAGCGCATCCGTGGGCTGTCTGATGGACATCTATCGTTCGGTGGCCGAGGGCTCCGGCACGATCAAACTCGTGGGGCTTCAAGAGCGCGTCGAGACCATGGTGAGCATGACGGGTCTTCACAATTTTATGGAGATCTTCCGGGACGAGAAAACCGCCCTCGAGAGTTTTTGAGAAGTGGATAGCGAGCACGGGACGGAAGCGATGAAGAAAGTCAAAATGTTGACGGGACAGGAGATTCCTCTCGACGGGGATCTTCTCTTTGTGTTGGAGTCGCTCTATCGCGAAGTTGCGCTCAAACGTGAGCTCAGAGCGACGTTCGACGACATGATGAGCGAGATCGTGAACATCGTAGAGGGCATGGACGAAGAGACGCGCAAACAGTACCTCATCGAAAGCCTCTTCCTGAACACGGTGACTTACGAGAATGAACGCCTAGGCGCTTACATGAAAAAGCTGAGCGGTCAGGTGGGTGAGGACAAAGCGTCGAAGTGATGAAACGCTACCGAGCCCGCCACCTCATCGGCATTCTGATACTCGTCTCGGCGGCAGCGACGGCCTTTGCCGGGGCGGCGCAGCGCAGCAAGAACAAGAGCGGCCCGCGCATGGAGATCGAGCCGAGCGAGCACGACTTTGGCGGCGTCAAACCTAATCAAGAGTTGCTGCACGTATTCACGGTGTCGAATGTAGGTACCGAGCCGCTCGAGATTCGTCGCATCTCAACCTCCTGTGGCTGCACAGCGGCAATCGCGAAGAAACGCGTTTTGAGCCCTGGCGAATCCACGATACTCGAAGTGACGCTCGAGACGCGCAAGTACAAGGGCGTCATCGAAAAGAGTGTTTCCGTGGCGTCGAACGACCCGGCGCGCGTGCACACGATACGCGTGAAAGCGTTTGTGGAAGTGCCCGAGCTGCACTAGCCTGCCTGACATTGCGATTCGGGCGGGTTAGAGCTAGATCAATATTAAGAAAAGCGTAACGCGAAGGCGCAAAGAAAAGAAAAGAAGATGAGAGGAAATGCTCTTGTCGCTAAACTGTTGCAACCTGTCTATCAGAACCGACGGTTTTTGGCAGTCGAAGACCAGGTAGCTGGTAGCTACTCGAATTGCGGAATTAGCGGGACGTGCGGGCGAGTAACGGCTGTGCGACTTCGGGGGCGATCGGTGGTTTTGCCGGCTCCGTGACGAGCTCCCAGTTATCCGGCGTATCGAGGATAGCCTTGACGAGCCTCGTGTGCAGCTCGTGGCCGGCGCGCATCGCGACGACATGGGCTTGGAGTGGTTTGCCGAGCAATACGAGATCGCCGAGCAAATCGAGAACCTTGTGACGTACGAACTCGTCCGGGTAGCGCAACGGATTGTTCAGAACGCCGGTTTCACCGAGAACGACAGCGTTATCGAGCGAGCCGCCTAGGGCGAGTCCGCTCTGCCGCATGAGCTCGACGTCTTTCAGAAATCCAAAAGTCCGCGCGGGAGCGATTTCTTCGACGAAGCTGGTTTCATCGATCTCCGTCGAATATTCCTGGTGCCGGAGCAGAGGGTGCGCGAAGTTGATCGTGTAGCTGAGCTTCAACCCATCCGAAGGATAGGCAGCGACGGAGCGCGCTCCATCCGTCACGGAGATTGGGCTTCTGAGCTTGATGACGGAACGGGGCGTCGTGAGCTTGCGAATGCCTGCCTCATGAATGAGGTAAATGAACGGCGCCGCGCTACCGTCCATGATAGGCACTTCGGCGCCATCGAGCTCTACAATCACGTTGTCGACGCCGAGCGCGCAAAACGCGGCTAGCAGGTGCTCGACGGTCTCGATGCGCACGTTGCCTCGCGCGAGGCACGTGGCGTGATTGATATGGGAAAGATGTTCCACCGTGGCGGGGATGTCCATGACATCCATGACATCCATGTCAGGCATGTCAGGCACATCCAGGCGTCGAAAGACGATGCCACTATCGGCGGGTGCGGGCTTGAGTGTAAGCTCGACTCTTCGGCCGGAATGAAGGCCAATCCCGACGCAGCTGGTGATTTCTTTGAGGGTTGTCTGCTTCTGCATTCGTCTTGACGTTCCGGGGCCTCATTAAAGCAATTGTCATGCCAGGCGGTGAGCTTGCCGTGCGCGCTCAAACAGTGGCTATAGAACCTTTTAGAAGTGTATCGCATCTTCGACGTCACAGGGTGTCTCGCATAAGACACACCTAAACGGCGCCTCGTGTATCTTTTATGCACTTTTCGATAACCGCTGAGTGCTACGTTTCTGATAGGATAGGCCTTCCCAAAATTTTGGAGGCCGATTTTCAGACATGCGCATTGCGGGCAAGACAGCCGTGACTACGGGTGGCCGCCCTTTTGTGTGAACAGAAGCCCAGCGCCGAAGCGAGTTATATTGCGGGCAACTACTGTGCGTCGATGGCGGCGCAAATTAAGCTCTCCGGAACCTGTGACGGGATGGAGAGAAAAAGGAACTATGATTGCTGAACAGACGTCGTCTGAATCGGAGCAAGGCGAGCGCATGAATTTCGGTCATTATCTTCAGCAAAGTATCCAAGTCTTGCAGCTCGATAGCGACGCGATTCGGGACGTCTCCAAAGACGAAGACGCGCTCCTCCCAGCGCTGATCTTCTTTGCCGTGTCGGGACTCGCGATCGGTGCCGGCCGCTATAGTTTCGAAACACTCATCTTTGGACCAATCCTCGTAACGTTACTGTCTTTCGTCTTCGTGGGTCTTCTAAATATCCTCTCGCGACTATTCGGTGGCACGGCGAGATTTCTCGATCTCTATCGTCCGCTCGGGCTGGCCGCACCGGTTCTGTGGGTGCAAGCCGTTCCGATCATCGGACCTTTCCTAGGATTTTTCGCGCTCGTCTACCTAGCGGTTATTGCCGGGCTCACGCTCGAATCCGTAGGCAGACTCTCACGTCCACGAGCCGCAGCCGTCGTAGCACTCCTCGCAGGCATCAGCTTATTTCTTTTTCTCGTGTTCTTCGCAATGGTCGGCTCGCTTCTGCTCTTCCGTGCGCTCTTTTCTTGAGCTTGGAAGAAATCTGATTAACGGCTTCCAAGCGGCTACCTGCTACCTGCTTCCTGCTTTCAGCTACCCGCCCACCTGAGCGACGTCGCCGCATGAGGCGGCCGGTAGCGGATAGCAGGAGGCAAGCAGCATCCGCGGGCGCAGATTGATCTACCGTTTGCGCCCTCGAGAAAAAATCTTGCGTCTTTTGGTTCTTTTCTCTACCGTAGTGTCGGAGATAGGAGGCAACGGGCCCGTTGGCGAAGAAGAAAGCCAAGAAAGCGTCCACGAAAAAGAAGGCGAAGTCGTCTAGAGGTACTCGACCCGGCGGCAACGCGAAGGGTTCCGTTTCCACAGCCGGCACGCGGAAAGCGGTGCGGCGCCCGCAGCAGCTTTCCTTTGATGACGTTGTTCCTTCCACTGGTGTTGGGGCCACGTTCGACAGCTTCGACAGCTTCGACAGCTTCGACAGCGCGGACGGGTCGGTGGTCGAGCTTCACGAAGCGGCAGAAACGCGTTATTTGAATTACGCGTTGTCGGTTATTACGTCGCGCGCGCTTCCGGATGTGCGCGACGGGCTGAAGCCGGTGCAACGGCGTATCCTCTACACGATGTGGCAGCAGCGCTCGACCGCGGATTCCAAATTTCGCAAGTGTGCCAAGGTGGTCGGCGACGTGATGGGCTCGTTTCACCCTCATGGCGACAGCGCTATCTACGATGCTCTCGTGCGAATCGCTCAGCCTTTTGCGACTAGGCTGCCGCTCGTCCAAGGCTCCGGTAACTTCGGCTCGCTCGATGGCGATCCAGCAGCGGCAATGCGCTACACCGAATGCCGCCTCGCCCGCGCGTGCGACGAGATCCTCGGCGAGATCGGGAAGCGCACGGTGCACTTTCGCCCGAACTATGACAACACCCGCGAAGAGCCGGTGGTCCTGCCGACCAAGATTCCCGTGCTTCTCGTCAACGGCGCGACGGGTATCGCGGTAGGGATGGCGACGAACATCCCGCCGCACAATCTCGACGAGGTCATGACGGCGCTCGTGAAGATGCTCGACGCCCAACTCGCGGACAAAGAGCTCTCGACGCGCCAATTGTGCCGCTACATCAAGGGTCCGGACTTTCCGACGGGCGGCCAAATTCTGAACGATGCCGAGGAGATGAAGCGCTTCTATACGAGCGGCAGTGGCACCATTCGCGTGCGCGCCACCGTCGAGCCGGGTGAGACGAAGCGTGGCACCAAGTTTCTCTACGTCACTTCGATCCCTTACATGGTCAACAAAGCGCAGCTCGTCCAGCGCATCGCCGATGTCGTCCTTTCGCGGAAGATGCCGTTTCTTGTCGACGTCAAGGACGTCTCGACCGATGATGTGCGCATCCAACTGAGCCTCAAAGCGGAGGCAGATGAGCAGAAAGTTCTTGCTTATCTCTACAAACACACGCCGCTTCAATCCAATTTCAGCATCAACTTGACCTGCCTCGTGCCGACGGAGAATCCCGAAGTCGGGAGCCCGGCGCGGCTCGAGCTGCGCGAGCTGCTGTGGCACTTCCTTCACTTCCGGATGGAAGTCGTCACCCACCGGCTCGAGAACGAGCTCGAAGGTATCAAGAGGCGGATTCACATCCTCCAAGGTTTCGAGACGGTCTTCGACGCTCTCGACGAGATCTTGCGCATGATACGTCGCTCGAACGGCAAGCAAGACGCCGCGAAGAAGATCATGGCCAAGTTCCCGCTCGACGCGGAGCAGACCGATGCCATTCTCGAGCTCAAGCTCTATCGTCTCGCGAAGCTCGAGATCCTCATGGTCCGGAAGGAGCTCGGCGAGCGCAGAAAGCGCGCGACCGAGATCCGAAAACTCCTGAAGAACGAGGAAGCGCGCTGGAAGCTCGTGCGCAAGGAGCTCGTCGAGATTCAAAAAGCTTACGGTGCTCCCGATCCGAGGCGCACGATCATCGAAGCGGTGAAAGACGAGCCTTCCTTTACCGCGGACGATTTCATCGTCGCCGAGGACAACCATGTGCTCGTCACCTCGGATGGATGGCTGAAGCGTCAGCGCGAGATCAAAGACCCGGCCAAGACGAGACTTCGCGAAGGCGACTCGATCATGGCCTGTTTCGCAGGGAGCACGCGCGCCACCTGCGCCTTCGTGTCGAATTTCGGCGCGATCTATACGTCGCGCCTCATCGACCTTCCTGCCACCACGGGCCACGGCGATCCGATCCAAAAGCTCTTCAAGCTCCGCGACGGGGAGCGGATTGTCAGCGCCTTTAGCTTGGATCCGAGGGTTATCGGGAACATCTTTGTCGACGAGGCCCATCCCGACTATGCGCCCGAGACGCACGCGATCGCGGTCGCGAGCGACGGCTACGCCCTCCGTTTCGGTCTGGAGAACTTTGTCGAGCCGAGCACCCGCAATGGCCGACGCTTCGCCAGGCTCGGCTCCGGAGCGGAAGTCGTCAGTGTTCTTCCTATCCACGGGGACGAAGTCGTCATCGCCGCGACGGTAAAAGCGCGCGCACTTCTCTGCAAATCCGAAGACGTGAACTATCTCGAGGGCCCAGGGCGGGGCACGATTCTCATCAAGCTCGCCAAACAAGACCGCGTCCTCGGTTTTATCGCCGCGGCCGAAAGTAGCGACGCCTTGACGGTGTTGACGAATCGTGGCGCCAAGAAAATCATCAGCCGCGGGCGCTACGGCGTCACGTCGCGCGCGGGCCGCGGCCGTGAGCTTCTCAAGAACGGAACCTTTGCGCAGGTGGTGCTTAGCGAGGTGACGGCTCCTGAGCCGCTCGAGATTGAAGAAGCTGCAAGGATCAAGGAGACCTCGAGCTGATGGCGTCTTATACCGCGAAGGACATCACCGTTCTTCAAGGTCTCGAGCCGGTGCGAAAGCGACCCGGTATGTATATTGGAGGCGTTTCATCGCACGGCCTTCACCATCTCATCTGGGAGGTGCTCGACAATAGCGTCGACGAAGCGATGAACGGCTATGCGAGCGCGATTCAGCTCACGCTCCATGCTGACGGCTCCTCGGTCACCATCTCGGATGATGGACGCGGGATCCCGGTCGACAAGCACCCGCGCGCGAAAAAGTCGGCGCTCGAGGTCATCCTCACGACGCTGCATGCGGGCGCCAAGTTCGAAGGTCAGAACTACAAGACCGCGGGAGGACTCCACGGTGTCGGCGCCTCCGTCGTGAACGCGCTCTCGTCGCAGCTCGTCGCGACCGTGAAGCGGGATGGAAGCGTCTACGAGATGAAGTTCAAGGCGGGAAAGCCCATTACCAAGCTCCGAAAAAAAGGTGCGGGGCGCGGTACGGGGACGACGATCAGCTTTCATCCCGACCCGAAAATTTTTCCGAAGACCCGCTTCAACCCGAGCACCATCCGCGAGCGGCTCGAGACGACGAGTTATTTGCACAAAGGTCTCCGCATCACGTTCATCGACGAGGTCAACAAGACGAAGACGGTCTTCGAGCATTCGGAGGGAATCCGCGCTTATCTCGCTCGCATACTCTCTGACCGGCGCGGGAAGCCTGTCCATGAAGCGCCTTTCGTGATCGAGCGTGCGCAAAACGGGGAGGGCACGCGGATCGAGCTCGTTGGTCAATGGACGGAGTCGACCGACGAGCTCGTTAGAAGCCACGTCAACGGCATCCCGACGGCCTCCGGAGGCTCACACGAGAACGGCCTCCGCGCCGGCCTCGGAAAGGCGATCCGCAACTACATCGAAATGCACAAGCTCACGCCGAAAGGCGTCACGCTTTCTTCGGAAGACATACGCGAAGGTCTCGTCGTGGTGCTGAGCGTCTTCGTGACCGATCCGCAGTTCCAGGGCCAGACGAAAGACCGCTTCAACAATCCTGAAGTCCAGCAATATATCGATGGAGCGGTGCGGCCCGGGCTCGAACACTGGCTCAACCACAATCGATCGGCGGCCGAAGCCATCATCGCGCGCATCATCCTCGCCGGTCGAGCCCGTGAAGCCTCGCGCGCGGCTTCGGCGGCGGTGACCCGCAAGAGTGCGACGACAGCGCGGCTGATGCTGCCAGGAAAGCTCAGCGACTGCACCGCGAGCCGCTCGGCGGATACGGAGCTGTTCATCGTCGAGGGCGACTCGGCCGGCGGCTCCGCCAAACAAGGCCGGGACCGCGAGCGACAAGCGGTGCTGCCCCTTCGCGGCAAAGTCTTGAACACCGAGCAGGCCTCACTCGCGAAAGTCCTCGAGAACAAAGAGCTCGCCGATCTCGTGCAAGCGCTCGGATGTGGCCTCGGCAATAGCTTCGATTTGTCGAAGCTTCGCTATCAGCGCGTGATTCTGCTGGCCGATGCAGACGCGGACGGCCATCACATCACGACGCTTCTTTTGACCTTCATCTATCGGCACTTGCCGGAGCTCATCCGCGCCGGGCGCATCTACATCGCGCAGCCGCCTTTGTACCGAATCGATATCGGCAAAGAAACGTTTTGGGCGGCCGACGAAGCCGCGCGGGCGCGCATCATGGAAAGACACGGAAAGGGAAAGAACGTCGATATCACGCGCTTCAAAGGCCTCGGTGAGATGATGCCCAAAGTGCTGTGGGAGACGACGCTCAACCCCAAGACGCGCCGCCTTCAACGCGTCCGCATCGAGGACGCGCTCCGAACCGACCGCGTCATCTCCGATTTGATGGGCAAAGATCCTTCGGCGCGCTTCAACTTCATCATGGAGCGCGCCGTCACGGCGGAGCAGCTCGACGTGTAGGATCGGCCTGTGAAGCCCTCGAGGAATTCTGCTCTCGGGGCCGTTCTTGCTCTCGTGCTGCTCGGCCTCGTTGCCGCGCGCTCGGTCGATGTCGACGCCACCGCGATGGGGCGAAGCGCGCTGAGGGAGGCGAGCGCCAGAACCGGGATCCGGTTAGAAGGTTCCCAATTTCACTTCAATCTGCTCCGAGGCCTTCGGATCGAGGGCGTCGAGGCCGGCGCGTCTTATCCGAGCGTGCGCTACGAGCTCGTGATCCCGGAAGCACGGTTCGAACATCGCCTTCTACCGCTTCTGCGTCGCGAGGTCGCCATCGAACGCGTGGTCATGAAAGAGCCGCTCGTTACGCTCGTCTATGGCCTTCCTATCGAGAGTGAAGCTCCGTCAAGTGCCCGTCGCTCCCGCCCGCCGCTGAAGCCGAGGAGCGGGCCCCGGCGCAAGCGCCGCCGCCAAAGCTGTCGATGACACCGTCGGAGTTCGTGATCCGTGACGGAACGATCCGCTTGAGGGACGCCAGCCGTCCAGGCGAGGGCGTCACGGTAAGTGGGCTCGATCTTGCTCTGAACGCTCCGCAAGTCGCGACCGGCGCTTTGACCCTTCTGCATGCGATCACCGCCTCGGGTCTTCTCGCTGCACGTGAGCTGCGCGTCGGTGATGTGGAGGTGCGAGACGCGTCGGCGGCGCTCTCGATGACCGGAGGGCGTATCGATTTGGAGGGAGAGGTGTTTCTGGAGCTGGGCATCGTGAGCGGGAGCGTCCATCTCGATTTCAATTCCTTGCCCTTCCGCCACCGGATCTCCCTGAAGGGCCGGCTCGCCGGCGTCCCGGGCGTCGTGAGCTTGGACGTGGCGGGGTTCGGCCTCGACCCGAAGAACCTCACGGGCGACGGCCGCCTCGCGATCCCCGAGGGCCGTTTCGACGACGCGCCGCTCTGGGAAGTGCTCGGCCTCGTCGGAAACGCCCATGAGGCCGACGAAGTCACGATCGCGATCGCGGATGGCTAGATTCTTCTCGACGGTAGCTGGCTAACAGGGTCGATCGATTTCGAAGGCGCGCTCGAGCTCGAAGTGTGGGGAAAATCCGTCTCCGGAACGTGGGAGAAGCCGGTGGGCCATCTCAGTCCCGGTGGGTCTTCTCGAAGCGAAGTGCCGCGATCTGCTCCGAGAGAAGGCCGAACAGAAACAGCACCGCCGAGCCCGTCAATAGAAGCACCGACGTATTGGTGACGTGCATCTCGTCGATGATGGTGTAGCCCATGTAGCCCGCGCCGAGGATGAAGAATGTGAGCGCTACGGGAAAGAAAATTCTGAGAGGGCTGAAGAGCGTGATCATCCGCAGGATGAGCATGACGAAACGCCAGCCTTCGCGGGCGGGACGCATCTTGCTCTTTTCCTTGCCCCCTCGTTGCTTGCCTTCGATGGGGACGAAGCACACGCTGTAGCCGGCTTTGATGAAAGCGAGCGTGCTCGTAGCTGGATAGCTGAAGCCGTTCGGGAACAAGTGGATGAACTCGCGGATTCGATCGCGCCGCGCCGCGCGGAAACCGGAAGTGAGATCCTGAATCTTGAAGCCCGAGAGCATCGTGGCGAAGCGGTTGAGCGCGCCGTTTCCGAGGCCTCTCGAAAGCGTAGCCCGGTCGCCGAAAGATCGCGCTCCGACAGCGAGGTCGTATTCGGGAAGCTTCGCCAACAGTTTTTCGATCTCTTTCGGCGGGTGCTGTCCGTCGGCGTCCATGAGCAGGACGAACTCCCCCTCCGCGGCGCGCAGAGCACTCTTGACGGCGGCGCCGTTGCCTTTGTTGTAAGGGTGGCGCACGACTCTAGCGCCTGCGTCTTCGGCTCGCGCCCCGGTCTCGTCGGAGGAGCCGTCATCGACGACGACGATCTCTTTCCAGTTTCCGAGGCTTTGGATCTCGGCGATGATGCTGGCGATGGCGCTTTCTTCTTCGAAGGCGGGGATGAGAACGCTCGTCCGCTCGACGATCGTCATCGATGGGTTTCCTGATGCTCTCGTTCCCGCTTTTTCGCCTCCGCATTCAGCCGGTCGTCGAGCACGCGCTGGCGATAGAGCACTTCTTCGAGGAGCCGCCTCGATGACGCATTGATGTCCGCTACGAGACCGATGAGGAAGATAATGAAACCGAGGATCAGAAAAACGCCGGCGAGCACGACGGACTGGATGTGCCCTTGTCCCTCACCGAGGACTTCGCGAAAGTAGAGATAGCGAAGCCCGAGAAAGATGCCGGGCACGATGAAGGCGGCGCTGACATAGCTGAAGAACTTGAGCGGCTCGAACATCGCGTAGATGCGGATAATGGTCGAAGCCGACCGCTTCACGTAGTCCCAGTTCGAGCGGATGAGACGGCTCGGCCGGGTTTGCCGCGCTTCGATGGGGACGTGCGCGATTGCGAGCTTTTTTTTCCCTGCCTGGATGATCGTCTCGAGCGTATAGGTGTAGTCGGAAACGAGGTTCAAACGCTGCGCCGTCTGGCGCGTAAAAGCGCGGAAGCCGCTCGTCGTGTCGGGAACGTCGGTCCCCGAGACTTGCCGCACGACCCAGCTTCCCAGCGTCTGAAGCTTCTTCTTGGTGAACGAGAAATGTTCCACGCTCGCCACTTGCCGGTCGCCCACCACCATGTCGGCCTCACCGCGCAGTATCGGCCCAACGAGCGCCGCAATCGCAGAACCAGGATATTGGTTGTCGCCGTCAGTATTGACGACGATGTCCGCCCCCAGCTCGAGCGCCGCGTCGATCCCGGCCTTGAACGTCGCCGCCAGCCCCCGACTCCTCGTAGAACGCACGACGTGATCCACACCGTGCTGCCGCGCAACCTCCGCCGATCCGTCCGTCGATCCATCGTCGAGCAGCAGAATCTCAATCTCGTCGACGCCTTCGATATGCCGCGGAATTTCCGCAAGCATCTCCGGAAGCGTCCCCGCCTCATTCAAGCAAGGAATCTGAATAATGAGTTTCATGTTTCAGAAGCGTAACTCAAAGTCGCTCTTAAAGCCTTCAAACATTGAACCGAAAGTAAACCACATCTGCCTCGGCGATGGGATATTCCTTACCTTCGAGGCGCAAGAGACCTTTGTCGCGGCAAGCGTTCCAGGAGCCTTCGCGGACGAGAATATCGTAGTGAACCACTTCGGCTCGAATGTAGCCGCGTTCCATATCACTGTGGATCGTGCCTGCCGCTTTGACCGCTTTCGTATCGCGCGGAATGATCCACGCCCGTGATTCGGTGTCTCCCGCCGTATAGAACGTGATGACATCGAGCAAATCGAAAGCGGCGCGAACGACGCGCTCGGCCATCCCGTCGGAGAGGCCTAGGTCGTCGCGAAACGCTTTGGCGTCGTTGGGTGAAAGCTCCGCGATCTCACTCTCGATGCGCGCCGAGACGTAAGTCAGCGCGAAACCAGGGGCCTCTCCCCAGCTGGTCAAACCGAGCTTGTCGGTGAGAGCGGAATCGTTGGCTTCGCCCTCACCGACATTGACGACCGCAAGCAGCGGCTTCGCCGTCAAGAGCGCGTAGCCTCGGAGCCGGTCGCGATCCTCGACCGAGAGTGCTGCGCGAAGCGGTCGGCCATCAGAGAGCGCTTTCGTGGCCTCCTCGAGCGCTTTGAGCTCGTGCGCATCCGTCGAACGGCCTTTCTGCGAGTCTGCTTTCATCCGCTCGTAGCGTTTTTCCACGACGGCGAGATCGGCGAGGGTGAGCTCCAGCTCCATGAGCTCGACGTCGCGCGCGGCGTCGACGCCTCCCTCGGGGTGGGGCACGGAAGGCTCTTCGAAAGCGCGCACGACGTGGACGAGCACATCGACGTTGCGCAGGCTGCTCACGTCGAGCTTGTCCGAGCGACCTTTGACGAGGCTCGGAAGAAGAACGAACTCGATGGTCGCCGCCGTCGTCTTCCTCGACTCATGGAGCTGCGTTAGCTGCTCCAGCCTCTCATCGGGGATGCGGAGCATGCCCATTTGCTCCGCGCGCGACGTGGCCGCACCCGTGACTTGAGTAAGAAGCGCAAAGAGTGTGCGCTTGCCTACTCCATCGAAGCCGATGATGCCTGCTTTCATGGATCCTCACGAATCTTACTACAACACACGATTGGAGACTGCGCGACTCCAATGAGGGGAAAATACCACGCTAGATATGGGGGATCAGTGGATCTGAAGCCCCTTAAATGCTTATTGACTTTAGGGTAGTGGTTATTTTAGGATCGTAGTGGATCAAAGTGGAATAGGATGGTCTAAAAATAAGAAATCTGGCCCGTCGGTGGAAGTTTCGACGAGGGCCGGGGGGAGGTCTTTACATTGCTCCGGGGTAATCATCCTGCTCGGGTCGATGAAAAGGGTCGACTCAAAATTCCGACGAGCTTCATGCAGTTCATCGAAACGAATTTTGGGTTGGACGTTTTCGTTACCAGCTTGGGCGGCGACAACGTTCGGATTTACCCCATGGAGTCCTGGGCCGAGTTCGAGCGAAAGCTCGGCGGGATGCCCGATTTCCACCCCACGAAACAGAAGCTCTTGAAACGCGTTCATTTCTTCGGTCAGGCTACCACACTTGACAAGCAGGGTCGGCTCGTCATCCCCACGCAGCTTCGAGAATCCGCCCAGATGAAGGGAAGTGTCGACGTACTGGGAATGCAGGACCACTTGGAGGTTTGGAATCACGACTATCTGGCGGATCAGATTCACGGTGAGCCGTTCGGTGAGGACGATCAACGTGCCATGGCGGAGTTCGACATCTGATATGGAGCAGAGAAAGAAAGATTGGCCGTGGGCAAGCTGGCAGTAGGCGCTTGGTTCGCAGCCGAGAGCGAATCTGTGATGGAACGCGACGTCTCGACACATAGGCCGGTTCTGCTCGGCGAGGTCATCCGGTTTCTCAATCCGCGATCCGGCGGCATCTATGTCGACGCGACGCTCGGTGGCGGTGGGCATACCGGGGCCATCTTGCGCGCGAGCGCTCCTAACGGACGGGTCCTTGCATTCGATCGCGATCGGGAGGCGATCTACCGGGCCTCGAAGAAGCTTGCGGACGAGGCCGATCGTGTGCGTTTCATCTCGGGCTCCTTCGCAGAGCTTTCGGCATGTCTGGATGAAGAAGGAACCAAGGAAGTCGATGGCATCGTTGCTGACCTGGGGCTTTCGAGCGATCAGCTCGGCGATCCCGACCGAGGATTTTCCTTCGTGCTCGACGGCCCGCTCGATATGCGCTTCGATAGCGGTGAGGGACCTACGGCCGCGGATCTCGTCAACGAGCTTCCTGACGATCAGCTCGCGGACCTCCTCTACGAATATGGCGATGAGCGCCGCTCGCGAGCCATCGCGCGGCGCATCGTGCAGAGGCGGCCCATACATACGACGAAACAGCTCCGCGCCGCCGTCGTCTCGGTTCTCGGTCCCAGGCGCCGGGGGATCGATCCGGCGACGCGCACTTTTCAAGCGCTTCGTATCGCTGTCAATCAGGAGCTGGCTGCACTCGATCTCTTCTTGGAGCAAGCGCCCGGACGCTTGCGTCCGGGCGGACGCGTGGTCGTCATCTCGTATCACTCGCTCGAGGACCGTGCCGTGAAACACTCGTTCCGTTCGTCAGCCGCCGATATCAGCTATGACGTGCTTACGAGAAAACCCGTCGTCCCGGACGCCGAGGCGATAGCGGACAATCCCCGCGCGAGGAGCGCCAAGCTCCGTGCGCTCATGAGGGTCTCATGAGTCGGGGCGAATTTCGCATGAGCAAGGAAGTGCGAAACGAGCAGCTCGTGCGCCAGCTCGATCGCAAGCGCCATCGCGAGCTCTTTATGGTCGCGCTCACCGGGTTGGCGCTGACCGCCGCCATCATCGCTTATGCATGGCCTCACTTCGAGCTGATCCGGCTCGGCTATCGCATGGAGGAGCTCAGACAGACACGCGAGGACTTGCTCGAGGAAACACGCCATCTCGAGCTGCAGCGTGCGACGGAGATGGCGCCGGCGCGGATCGAGGCTATTGCGCGGGAGCAGCTCGGCATGGTCTACCCCGATCGGGAGCACACGGTGATTCTGGAGCCCCACGAGGCCAGCACATTGCTCGAGCGGCTCCCGAGGCCGTCTGAGTGAAAAACATGAGCGAGAACCGAGCCCTCACGCCGTTCCAAATGAGGCTCTTGTTCCTTGGCCTTTTGACGTCCTTGTGCGTGGTGGCGGTGGGCGGGCGTTTGTTCTACTTGATGGTGACGATGCGCGAGACGCTTCAAGAGCGCGCGGATATTCAGCACCAGTACACGCTGAAACTGGAGGCGCGACGCGGCACGATTCGCGATCGCCACGGGCGTCAGCTCGCGACCAGCGTCGAGGTGGAATCGGTCTACGCGGTGCCGAAAGCTTTCCCCGATGCGCTCCTCACCGACGCTTCGCAAAGACTCTCGACCTGTCTCTCCGCTTCGGCGAGGAGAATCTCCGCGCGCCTCGCGGGTGAGAGGAGCTTCGTGTGGCTCGAGCGCAAGGCGAAGCCACGTGTGGTTCGCTGCGTTCGTGAGCTCGACTTGGCGGGCATCGGCTTTCTCAACGAGAGCCGGCGCTACTATCCGAAGCGCAGCCTGGCGGCGCACATTCTCGGATATGTCGGCCTCGACAATGCAGGGATGAGCGGCGTCGAATATGCGCTCGAAGACGAAATCCGCGGTGAGCCCGGACGCCGCATCATCTGGACCGATGCGCGCAACCGACGCGCGGCGAGCCGCATCGAGGCCAAGCCGCGGCCGGGCCGCGCGGCCTTTCTCACGATCGACGAGAACCTGCAACACATCGCCGAATCGGAGCTCGAGCAAGCCATCCGCGAGAGCAACTCGAAGAGCGGTATCGCGATCATGATGCGCCCGGAGACGGGTGAGCTTCTCGCTATCGCATCGTTTCCGAGCTTCAACCCCAATCGTTACGGCGACTCTCCCGAAGGACATTGGAGAAACCGTGCGGTCACGGATGTCTATGAGCCCGGCTCGACGTTCAAGTTCGTCGCCGCTGCGGCCGCGCTCGAGCAAGGCGTCACGACTGAGGACGAGCGCATCGATTGCGGTCGCGGGATGATTCGCGTGGGCGGCAGCATCATCAGGGACTCTCACATTTTCGATTTCTTGACTTTCAGGGAAGTCGTCGAGCAATCCTCGAATGTGGGGATGATTCGGATCGGCCAACGTCTCGGCAAAGAGCGCTTCGAGAAGTACATTCGTGCTTTCGGTTTCGGAGAGACGACCGGCATCGAGCTTCCGGCAGAGAGCCGTGGCATCCTTCGCCCGTCGAAAACTTGGGGGCCGGTGACGCTCGCGTCCATGTCATTCGGCCAAGAGATCGGAGTGACGCCGCTCCAGATGGTCACGGCGACCAATGTGATCGCGGCGGGAGGCTACTTGATGCGTCCGCGTCTCCTGCTTGGCCTCGGGGGCGCCGATGGCAGCCTCGAAGCGCCGGTTTCTCCTGAGCCGGGTCGCCGGGTCATCGACACGGAGACCGCGCGCCGGTTGACCGACGTGCTCGTTGGCGTGGTGGAACGCGGCACCGGGCAACGCGCCAAGCTTCCGAGCTACCTCGTGGCGGGTAAAACGGGAACCGCTCAGAAGGCCGTCCGTGGTGGCTATTCCAAGACCGACTACATCGCTTCTTTCGTCGGTTTCGCTCCGGCGAATCGGCCCGCTTTGACCACGCTCGTCATCCTCGATTCTCCCGAAGGCGATCACTCGGGCTCGAGGGCAGCGGGGGTTTTCGCACGGATCATGCGTCGCGCGCTCCGATATCTCGCGGTGCCATCCAGCGGTGAGGCGCCCGTTCGCATCGCCAAAGTTTGGCCACAAATGCGGCCTATTCTGGGAGCGGCCGCCTCCGGCGCACAAAAGGCGCGAAGTCTTCGCCGACAGACCGTTTACGAGACGTGGTCGCCCAAGCATGCGCTGAGCGACTTTGCAGGGGGCGCTCCGGATGTCATCGGGCTGTCGGCGCGAGACAGTCTCGCCCGATTTGTGGCGCACGGCATGGTGCCGGAGATTCTCGGCCAGGGCTGGGTGCTCGAGCAGGTCCCGCGGGCCGGCTACGCCCTCGAGCCCGGAACGAGGGCGAGACTCGTTCTCAGTCCGGTTCCGGTCGAGCCTGCCATGCCTGGGCTTCAGCGGGAGGATGCCGTCAAGGTGGCAACGTTTTCTTACGAAGGATGGGGAATTGCAAGAGGAAGCGCGCGAAGAAGTAGCTCGGTACGACGGAATGAAATCGTTGATTGATATCCAGACAACTTCAGGGAGTTTTCCCGTGGACAAGAGGCGGCAGGAGAGAAAGGTCGAACTCGCGGAGCTTCTGCGCCTCATTCCTCTTCAGACCGTGAAAGGTCCGAGGGAGCTCGTGGTCAAAGGTGTTACAGCGGACTCGCGGGCTGTTCTAGAAGGATTCGTCTTCGTCGCGATTCGGGGTGAGACGACCGACGGGCACCTTTATCTCGACGATGCCATCGAGCGCGGCGCCGTGGCGGTAGTGAGCGAGCAGAGGCCCGAGAGAGAGGACGTCACTTGGATCCAGACACCTGACGCGCGCCAGGCCGCCGGTGTTCTCGCCGCCAAAGCGGCTGGCAACCCGGCGTCCCGCATGAACCTCGTGGGTATTACGGGAACCAACGGAAAAACAACGACGGCCTATCTCGTCGACGGAATCCTCTCGCGTCTATCGCCGCCGTCGGCAATGAGAGGGACGGTCGTCGCGAAAATCGGTGCCACTAGCCGGCCGACGCGGCATACGACGCCCGAGGCTCCCGTGATTCAGGCGTTCCTTGCTGAGGCGGCTCGGGAAGGGTGTGAACGTGGGGCTCTCGAAGTTTCGTCTCACGGGCTCGCTCTCTCGCGTCTCGAAGGCACGGAGTTTCAAGTCGCGGTCTTCACGAACCTGTCTCGCGATCACCTCGATTTCCATCGTGACATGGAAGACTACTTCCAGGTCAAGAGGCGGCTCTTCAATCGCTATTTGCGCCCGGGTGGGACCGCCGTGATTTGCATCGACGACGCCTATGGCGAGCGCTTGGCGGCGGAGCTTCCAATGGAAGTCGTGACCTATGGGCGCTCGGAAACGGCCGATCTCTCGGTCCGGGACATCGAAGCCTCGCTTGAAGGCATCCATGTGCGCTTCAGAGAAGGCGAGGCGGCGCACGCGATCCAAAGTCCTCTTCTCGGGCACTATAACGGGTTGAACCTCGTGGCTGCTTTCGCGGCGGTGCGCTCGCTCGGCTTCGAGACCGCGCGCGTGCTCGAGACGCTGCACGAGGTGAGTGGAGCCCCCGGGCGATTCGAGAGGGTCGCGGTTCAAAAACCGTTCGATGTCGTCGTCGACTACGCCCATACCGATGACGCTCTGCGCAAGCTTCTCGAAGCGGCACGCCCTCTGACTGACGCGAAGCTCACGGTCGTGTTCGGTTGCGGTGGCGAGAGGGACCGCACGAAACGGCCTTTGATGGGCGACGTCGCCGCCCGGCTTGCCGATCGTGTCGTTCTGACCTCGGACAACCCGCGGGGCGAAGACCCGATTGCCATTATTAACGAAATTCAGCTCGGCACCAAGGGCGCCGATATCGAAGTTGAGCCGGATCGTCGCCGCGCCATCGAGTTGGCGATGACCGGGGCTCATGCCGGCGATTTGGTCGTGATAGCAGGCAAGGGGCACGAGCCTTGTCAGATAGTCAAGAACGAGGCGTTGGCTTTCGATGATCGCGAGGTGGCTCGAGAGATTGCGAGTGGGCTCTCCGTTGCCGTCGAGGACCTAGAATCGTGAAACTTTCGGCGAAAGAGGTGGCGCGCTTGACCGAAGGCGAGCTCCTCTCGGGCGTGGACGACGCGGAAATAGGAGGCGTCTCCATCGACAGCCGCACGGTTTCGGCGGGCGAGCTATTCATCGCGATCCGCGGCCCCCATCATGACGGTCACCGATTCGTCGCGAGTGCGCTCGAGCGCGGCGCGAGCGGCGTCGTCGTCTCCGAGCCGCCAGCCGACATCGTGCCAGGTGACATACCGGTTGAGCTGGCGCGAGCCTTTGTTGTCCGCGTCGCTGACACGTCCAAGGCGCTCCAAGAGCTCGCTCATGGCGTCCGCCGAAGCTCCAGCGCGCGAATCGTCGCCATTACCGGAAGCATGGGAAAGACCACGACGAAAGACGCGGCCGCGACGGCCATCGGATCCGCGTACAGCGTTCTCAAATCCGAGGGGAACTTCAACAACCTCTTCGGGCTTTCGCTTTCTTTGCTGAAGCTGCGAGACGAGGACGTCGCGGTGCTCGAGATGGGTATGTCGGAGCCCGGAGAGATCGCGAGGCTCACGGAGATCGCAGAGCCTGATGTGGGCGTGCTCACCAATGTGGACGCGGTTCATCTCGAGTTCTTTCCATCCGTTACCGCGATTGCAGAAGCCAAAGGCGAGCTTCTCGTCGGTCTCGCGGAGAACGCGGTGGCCGTCGTCAACGCGGACGATCCCCTCGTGCTCGAGCAGGCTCGGAAGTTCGCCGGGATGAAGCTTTCCTTTGGCATCGATGCCTCCGCGGATCTCGAAGCGCGCGACATTCGAACGACCGCCGCTGGGCTTCGTTTTCTCGCGCGAGAGGGTGAGCGCAGTGTCGAAGTCGCGTCGCCGCTCCATGGACGGCACAATATCTACAACTTGCTCGCCGGGCTCGCGGCGGCGCGTGCCCTCGACGTTCCGCTCGATCGTGCCGCGGCCGCACTTCACACGCTCGCGCCTGCGCGCCATCGCGGAGAGCGCCTGTTGCTCCCCGACGGCGTGCTCGTCATCGACGAAACCTACAATTCGAGCCCCCGTGCGCTCGCCTGTGCCATCGCGGCTTTGACCGAGGAGGATGGGGCGCGCCACGTCGCAGTCGTCGGCGACATGCTGGAGCTCGGTCCACAGGCGGAAGCGTTTCATCGCGAGATCGGTCGCGACGTCGCTGCCCGCAGGCTCGGCCTCGTTGTGGGCGTGGGCTCTCTCGGCCGCATCATCGTGGACGCGGCGCGTGAGGCGGGGATGGCCGGCGCGAATCTCTTGGCTTATGCGGACGCCGCCGAGGTCGGCCGCGACCTCGCGGCCCATCTGCGCGAGAATGACGTCGTCTTGTTCAAGGCCTCGCGCGGCATCGGGCTCGAAAGCGCCATCGAGACTGTTCGGAAAAAGATGGAGGAGACGCACTGATGCTCTACCATCTCCTATATCCGCTCCACACGGATTATTCGTTCTTCAACGTTTTTCGATACGTCACCTTTCGCACGGCTTCGGCGACTCTAACGGCGCTCGCGATCTCTTTCCTGCTCGGTCCGTGGCTCATCGCGCGACTCCGACAGTTCCAAATCGGCCAGCACATCCGCCAGGACGGCCCCGAGGCTCATCGTTCCAAGGCGGGGACCCCTACCATGGGCGGCGTGCTCATTCTCACCGCCATCGTCGTGCCGACGCTTCTGTGGGCGAACTTGACCAACGTGTTCGTTTGGATCGCGCTCGGAACGACCATCGCCTTCGGCCTCATCGGTTTCTCGGACGACTTTCTCAAGATCGTGCGCAAGCAGTCCAAAGGATTGTCGGCGCGCGCGAAGCTTCTTCTGCAGACTGTTTGCGCTCTCGTGGTCGGCTTCACGCTCTTCGATATGTCGAGTCAAGGGAATTACAGCACGGCGCTTCTTTTTCCCTTCTTCAAAGAGTTGCGTCCCGAGCTGTCGTGGCTATTCGTTCCCTTCGCGATACTCGTCATCGTCGGCGCCTCGAACGCGGTGAATCTGACGGATGGGCTCGACGGGCTCGCCATTGGAACGGTGCTCATTGCTGCGGCCGCCTTTACCGTTTTGACTTATGTCACCGGACACGCGCAGTTTTCTTCCTATCTCGATTTGATCCGAATCCCGCGCATCTGGGAGCTCACCATCTTCGGCGGCGCGATGGTTGGCGCGAGCCTCGGCTTTTTGTGGTTCAACTGCTATCCCGCTCAATTGTTCATGGGTGATGTTGGCTCGTTGGCGCTCGGAAGCGCCATCGGAACGGTCGCGCTTCTCATCAAGCAAGAGCTTCTGCTCGTGCTCGTGGGCGGCGTCTTCGTGCTCGAAGCGCTCTCGGTGATCATCCAAGTCGCGTCGTTCAAGCTCACCGGCAAGCGAGTTTTTCGCATGGCGCCTCTTCATCACCACTTCGAGCTCGCTGGCTGGAGCGAGCCGAAGATCATCATCCGGTTCTGGATCCTCGCGATCATGTTCGCTCTCGCGAGCTTGACGACGTTGAAGCTGAGGTGAGGAGGAACGGGTTGACCTCTCATGAGCGAAGACTACCGAAATCGGCGGGTCCTGGTCATCGGGCTCGGCCGGAGTGGTCGCGCCGCCTGCGCCTTTTTGAGCTCGAAAGGGGCCAAGGTTGTCGCGAACGATCGACGTCGTCGCGAGGAGCTCGATTCCGACACGTTGGCGCTCGAGAAGAGCGGCGTTCAGCTCGTTCTCGGCTCGCATCCGCCAAGGCTCGCAACGGGTGTCGACCTGGTCGTCCTGAGCCCGGGAGTTCCCTTGGATTTGGCGGTCCTCGTCGAAGCGCGGCGGCAATCGATCCCGATATGGGGAGAGCTCGAGCTCGGGTTTCGAGAGGTGTCCGGACCGATCGTCGCCGTCACGGGCACGAAAGGAAAGTCCACAACCGCAACCTTGTTGCACGCGATGCTTACGGCCTCTGGACGAAACGTGAGGCTCGCGGGGAACATCGGTGCGCCTCTCACTGCCGAGCTCGAGAACGCGACAGATGCGACGGTTTTCGTCATCGAAGTCTCGAGCTTTCAACTCACGACCATCCACAGCTTTCGGCCGGACGTGGCCGTGCTGCTCGACATAAGCCCCGACCATCTCGATTGGCACCCGAGCTTCGAGGATTACCTGAAGGCCAAAGCGCGCATTTTCGAGAACCAGCGCGAGGACGACTGGGCCGTCGTCTTCGGCGGAAATACGATGACGGTTGATATGGCGCGAAAAGCGAAGTCCAAGAAGTTGTATTTCGACCTTGATTGTCTCGGTGAGCTCTACCCACACGTGCACAAAGAAGGGCCGTGGATCGTCCGACACGACAACGGTGAGACGACCGCTCTTGCTTCGCTCGAGGAGTTCAACGTGCCGGGTGCCCATAACCGCTCGAACGCGATGGCCGCCTCGGCGGCGGCATCGCTTCTCGGCGTCTCGGCCGAAGCCCTCGGAGACGCTCTCGAGCATTTTGAGGGACTTGCGCATGCGCTCGAAAAAGTCGGCGAGCTGCGTGGCGTCAGCTTTTACAACGACTCCAAAGCGACCAATATCGAGGCGGTGCGGGCCGCGCTCGAAAGCTTCGACCGGCCGATCGTGCTGATTCTCGGGGGACGCTTCAAAGGCGGAGATTTTCGCGACCTGCGCGACGTGGTCTCGCGACGGGTCAAGCTCGCCTTCGCTATCGGAGAGAGTCGCGAGCTCGTGAGAGACGCGCTCGATGATGTGACCACGGTTCGGCTCTGCCAGGACTTGGAATCGGCCGTGCGCGACGCCCACCGCCATACGGAGCAGGGAGACGTCGTGCTGCTCTCACCCGCGGGCTCGAGCTTCGATATGTTTAGAGATTACCGCGAGCGCGGGGAGCGATTCCGCCAAATCGTTCATCAGTTGCAGGCGGAATCTTAGTCATGACGCTCACTGTCGCTACCGGCTATCGGCTACCGGCTACCTCCGGAGGTTTCCTTTGGCGGTAAAGCTTTCGCCGGACCGGACGCTTTTTGTAGCGGCGATTTGTCTCGTTTCGTTTGGGCTCGTCATGCTTTACAGCGCTTCGGCGGTCGTGGCGCATGATGCGCATCGGAGCTCGTATTTTTTTCTCGTCAAGCAGTCGATGTGGGCTTGCGTTGGACTTCTCTTGATGCTCGGGCTGACGCGGTTCGACTATCGGAGGCTCAAACATCCGGTCGTCATCTACGGTCTGCTCGCTGTCACGGTGGCCCTTCTCGTTGGGGTGCTGTTCACGCCGCCCCTCAAGAATGCTCATCGCTGGATTCGCGTCGGGCTCCTGTCGTTCCAACCGTCCGAGCTCGCGAAGCTCACGCTCGTTATCGCTCTTGCTTATCAACTCGACCGCCGCTACGAGCGCTTGTCCGAGCTCGTTTCCGGCTGGTTGCCCTCACTATTGACCACGGGCTTTCTCGCTTTTCTCGTGCTGATCGAGCCCGATTACAGCACCTCTTTCTGTCTCGTCTTCACCTCTGCGTGCCTTTTCTTCGCTGCCGGGGTTCCCGTTCGAAAGCTCGCCTGGCTCGCGGCCGTATCGGCGCCGGTGCTTCTCGGACTCGTGCTGAGCGAGGATTATCGGCGCGAGCGGCTACTGATCTTTTTCGACCCGTTTCGCGATCCTCTCGGAAAGGGTTTTCAAATCATCCAATCACTCATAGCGGTGGGCTCCGGCGGGCTTTTCGGGGCGGGCTTCATGAGAAGCCAGCAGAAGCTCTTCTATCTCCCCGAGCCTCATTCGGATTTTATCTTCGCCGTGATCGGTGAGGAGCTCGGCCTCATCGGCGCCCTCGGCGTCGTCGCCGCGTTTTGCGTGCTTCTTTGGCGTGGTCTTCTCATCGCGAGCCGTGCCACGGACCGATTCGGCTCGCTCGTCGCGACCGGTCTCACGATGCTCCTTGTCGGGCAGGCGCTCATCAACATATGCATGACGCTCGGCATGCTCCCGACGACGGGGCTTCCTCTTCCGTTCATTTCCTCCGGCGGCACATCGCTCGTGACGAGCATGATTGCGATCGGGCTTCTCTTGTCGGTGTCTCAGCATGCGCGATGAGCACCTGGTCGTCGCGGCAGGAGGCACCGGTGGCCATCTCTATCCCGCCCTTGCGGTCGCGGAGCGCTTCCGCGACTTGCTCGAAGGCGCCCGCGTCACGTTCATCGGCACCGAACGAGGGCTCGAATCTCGGATCGTGCCGAAGGCGGGCTTCCCGCTCGAATATGTGCGGGCACATCCGCTGCGGGGCGGCTCTCTGTTAAAAAAACTGAAAGGCGTCCTCGGCCTCTTGCAAGGAATGATCGACGCGAGACGCATCTTGAAGAAGCTGCGGCCGAGCGTCGTCATGGGTCTCGGCGCCTATGTCTCGGGAACCGTGCTCTTGACGGCGGCGCTTCGCGGGATCCCCACCTTGATCCTCGAGCCCAATGCCGAGCCCGGGCTCGCGAATAGGTGGCTCGGCCCGTTCATCGACGAAGCGGCGCTCGCCTGGGAGCAAACGTCCCACCACTTTGGCGCGAAGGCTGTCGTCACCGGAAATCCTGTGCGACAGGCCATTGTCGACGTCGCGCCGCTCACCGAACGAGCACAAGGGCCGGTCATGCGCGTGCTTCTTTTTGGCGGTAGCCAGGGCTCTTCGCTATTGAATCGCGCCATGATCGACAGCTTGCCCCTTCTCGCGGGCGTTTCCGAGCGGCTCCACGTTGTGCACCAGACGGGACCGAGCGATTTCGAGCGCGTGCGAAGAGCTTATGAAGACTCTCCGGTGAATGGGCACGTGACTCCCTATATCGATGTGATGGACGAAGCTTATGCGACGAGCGACCTCGTCGTCTCGCGCGCGGGCGCGACGACGTGCGCGGAGCTCGCGGCTTGCGGCCGTCCTGCGTTGCTCGTGCCGCTGCCTCTCGCCGGCGGCCATCAAGAGGCGAACGCGAGCTTGCTCGAGCGTTCTGGCGCCGCGCGCAGCATCTTACAAAGCGAGCTCACACCCGAACGGCTGACGCAGGAGCTCGTGAGTCTTTTGGGTGCTCCGGAAAAGCGTCTCGTGATGGCGGCTGCGGCGCGGGCGCTCGCGAGGCCGGACGCCGCCGAGAGAGTTGCCGAGCGGCTCGTCAGGCTTTCTGGCGGGGCCGGGCTTTCTGGCGGGGCCGGACTTTCTGAAGGAGCGCCGTCGTGAGCGCTCTTTTCTCGAAAAAAACGCGGGTTCACTTCGTGGGCATCGGCGGAATAGGCATGAGCGGTATCGCCGAAGTGCTTCTGAACCTCGGCTATCCCGTGAGCGGTAGTGATCTGAAGAGCTCACCGTCGACCGAGCGGCTCGCGAAGCTCGGAGCGAAAGTGGGCGTCTCTCACCGTGTCGAGCACGTGCAAAATGTGGACGTGGTCGTCATTTCTTCAGCGGTGCGTGACGACAACCCGGAAGTGGTGGAAGCAACACGGCTGCAAATCCCGATTATTCCTCGGGCGGAAATGCTCGCGGAGCTCATGCGACTCAAATACGGTATCGCGGTCGCGGGCTCGCACGGGAAGACGACGACCACGTCGATGATTGCCGTGCTTCTCGACAGCGCGGGCCTCGACCCCACGATGGTCATTGGCGGGCGCATCGCGGCGCTCGGCGGGAACGCGAAGCTCGGGGGCTCCGATCTCATGGTGGTCGAGGCGGACGAATCGGACCGAAGCTTCCTGCAATTGTCTCCCGTTCTCGCCATCGTCACCGGGATCGATTACGAGCACATGGAAGCCTATCGAGACATGGACGATCTCGAAACGGCCTTCGTCGACTTCGTTAACGAAGTGCCTTTTTACGGCGCCTCCATTCTCTGCCTCGACGAGGAGCGGGTGCAGGACATCTTGCCGAGGGTTCGCCGCCGTCACGTGACCTATGGATTTTCTTCGCAGGCCGATATCTCGGCACAAGATGTGCGGCTCGAAGGCGCGGCCTCGCGTTTCGAGTTAAAGCTTTCCGGGAAGTCCGTCGGTGAGGTGCGCCTTCAGATTCCGGGACGTGTGAATGTCCTGAACAGTCTGGCCGCGATCGGCGTCGGTCTCGAGCTCGGCCTCGAGCTCGACCAGATCCGCTCCGGGCTCGAATCTTTTTCGGGCGTGGACCGTCGTTTTCAAGTGAAGGCTGACGCGGCGGGGATTCTCGTCGTCGATGATTACGGGCACCATCCCACGGAGATTCGCGCGACGCTCGCGACGGCAAAAGACGCTTTCGCACGGCGTACCGTCGTCATCTTTCAGCCTCACCGCTATTCGCGTGTCGAGGCTCTCTTCGAAGAGTTTTGCCGAGTTTTTCATCAGGCGGACGTGCTCGTCGTCACGGAAATCTATCCGGCGGGCGAGGAGCCTCGGCCGGGTGTGAGCGGGGAGCGGCTCGCTGAAGGGATCAAGGAGCACGGGCATCGGCACGTGCGCTTCGTTTCCGAGATCGACGATGTGCCGGAAGCGCTCCGCGACACGCTCGAGGAGGGCGATCTCGTCCTGACGCTCGGAGCGGGAAGTGTGACGAGCGTCTCGGACAAGCTTGCGGAGGTTGTGCGTGAGCTCGCCTGACATGAATGACATGAATGACACAAATGACACGACTCACACGATCGCGCGTGAGCTCGAAGCACGGGGGATAGCTTGCTTCCGTGAAGAAAAATTGGCGCGCTATACCACCATTCGGATCGGCGGACCCGCCGAGCTTTTGGTTCGCCCGCGCACGGCGGAGGAGTTGAGAGCGGTCATCGACCTAGCACACTCAGAGGATGTAGCCCTACGCGTTCTCGGCGCGGGTAGCAACGTGCTCGTGAGCGACGAAGGGGTCCGCGGCATCGTGGTGCACACGCGGTCGCTCGACGAGATTCGCTTCGAGGAAGGTGGCGTGGTGCAAGCGGGGGCCGGCGTGCACTTCCCGACGCTCGTGCGCAAAGCCACCGCCAAAGGCTTGCGTGGGCTCGAAGCCGGCGTCGGCATCCCAGGCTCGCTCGGCGGTGTGTTGACGATGAATGCGGGGGCCTACCAGTTCTCGATCGGTCCCCTCGTCGATGAAGTTATCACCATTTCGCCCAGTCGGGGACCCTTTCACCTCCGCGGGGACGCGATCGATTTTCGCTACCGCGCGTCTTCTTTCGGTGGAGACTTGATCGTCGCGCATGTACGGCTCGTGCTTGCCGCTGACGATCCACGGGCCGTCCGCGCCGACATGGATCAGCACATGCGCTTTCGCAAGGAGACGCAGCCCGTCGGTGTCAAGAGCTCTGGATGCATTTTCAAGAACCCGGAAGGCGGCTCGGCGGGAAAGCTTCTCGACGAGCTCGGGCTGAAAGGATTCCGCCTAGGGGAAGCGCGCATCTCGGAGGTGCATGCGAACTTCATCGTACATGACGGCGCGGCCCGGGCGTTGGAGATTCTCGATCTCATCGACGTTGTGAGAACACGTGTCCGAAAAGAGAGGTCGATTGAGCTTGAGCCGGAGATCATGACGTGGAACTGAAGAAGACGCCGTCTCCGCCCGAGCGCTTTCTCCGCGGCAAGAGGCAACGTGGCCGGCCGGGACGCCGGATCGGCAGTCTCGTGCTCCGGTGGTTCGGTATGCTCGCGGCGTTCGCGGGGCTCGCTGCTGCTTTCTTCTGGACGGTGACCACCGCGGGACACGCCCCCGAGCTCACCGTGGCCCGTGTTCTCGTAGAGGGCAATGAGCGTCTTTCGGATGGCGAGATCCTGGAGCTGCTCGAGCTCTCCGAAGGGGCAAATATTCTGACGCTCGATCTCGAAGACGTGCGCGAGAGACTCCTTCGCTCCGCTTGGGTGCGCGAGGTCGAGATCCAGCGGGTATTGCCGCGCACGCTGACGCTAAGAATCGCGGAGCGCTCGCCGGTCGCGATCGCGGTCTTGGGCGAGCTCTACTTGTTGGCTGCGGACGGCACGATGCTCGACGAACTGGCCCCGCATTACGACATCGAGAAGCTCGTTTTGATACGTGGTCTGCGCAACGCGGACGGCGTCGTCCCCGCACGCGCCGCGCTCGCAGGGCGAACGGCGGCAGCGCTCATGGAGCGGGAATCGCTCGCGGCTCTGGTTTCGGAGCTCGACGTTTCTGAGGGCGACGGCTCGGTGACCGTTCGACTTCGGGAGCCGGCGGTCACATTCCTCCTGCACAGCGCGACGATGGTCGCGCGCCTCGAGAGGCTCGTCCCGCTCCTGGGCGGGTTACAGAAGCGCTACCAGGCGCTCGACGTTGTCGATTTGCGATTCGACGGAAGGATTTATCTGCGGCTGAGAGACGTCGCGGCGGCCAAAGAATTCAAAGGACGCGAGATCTATACCGCGGCCACATTCGTCCCCGGAGGTGCGTCATTCTGAGCAAAAGAGACAAATACATCGTAGGCCTCGATATCGGCACGACGAAGGTCACCGCTGTCGTTGCCGAAGTGACCGAAGAGGGGCGCATCGATATCATCGGTATCGGCTCCACCGGATCCAAGGGACTGCGCAAGGGGGTGGTGATCAACCTCGAGCAGACTGTGGATTCCATCAAACGGGTCGTGGATGAGGCCGAGCTCATGGCCGGCGTCGAGATCGAGCAGGCGCATGTCGGCCTGGCGGGCAGTCACATCAAAGGCTTCAACAGCCGAGCCGTGATCGCCATAACGAACAAAAATCGAGAGATCACGCGGGAAGACGTCTTTCGTGCCATCGACGCTGCGAAAGCGATTTCTCTTCCCAATGATCGCGAGATCGTTCATGTGCTCCCGCAGGAATTCGTTGTTGACGGCCATGACGGTATCAATGACCCAACGGGGATGACAGGATCGCGTCTCGAGGCGAACGTCCACATCATCACGTCCGGGACGACGGCGACGCAGAACATCGTGACCTGCGTAAACCGCGCCGGGATGGAGGTGACGGAGACCGTGCTCGAGCAGCTCGCGGCTGCCGAAGCGGTACTGACGCCGGACGAGAAGGAGCTCGGGGTGGCGCTCGTCGACATTGGCGGCGGGACGACGGATCTCGCGATCTTCGACAAAGGCACGATTTGGCACACGTCGGTTCTTCCGACAGGCGGCGACCACTTCACCAACGATGTCGCTGTGGGTCTGAGGACGCCGATCGCCGAGGCCGAGAAGATCAAGAAGAAATATGGTTGCTGTCTCGCCACGATGGTCTCCGAGGAGGACACGATCGAAGTGCCCAGTGTCGGCGGGCGCAAAGCACGCATTCTCGGGCGGCAGCTTCTCTCCGACATCCTCCAACCGCGGGCCGAGGAGATATGCCACCTCGTCTACGAGGAAATCCAACGCGCGGGCTATGAGCGTGTCTTGAACTCAGGCATCGTTTTCACGGGAGGGAGCGCGGCGCTCGAGGGGCTCGCCGAAGTTGCAGACCGTATCTTCGACATGCCGATCCGTTGCGGCACGCCGACTGGTGTAGGGGGCCTCGTCGATGTCGTGGCCAATCCGTCTTACGCCACCGCGGTAGGGCTCGTGCTCTACGCCCACCATATCCGGGGCAACAAGCTGATCCCGTCGAGCAGTTCGGGTCCGTGGTGGAAATTTTGGGAACGGTTTCGCCGTCTGGTGAACGTTTCTATCTCGGGAGGTTGAAGCAATGGTAGAAGCAAGGGAGGGTACAGGGATGAGGATTCGTTTCGAAGACGACACGCCCGTTACGAGAATGTCTTTCGGTGAAGGCAGCGAGACCAAAGCCCGCATCAAGGTCATTGGGGTCGGGGGCGGTGGGAGCAACGCCGTCAATCGAATGATCGCGTCCAAAATTGCGGGCGTCGAGTTTATCGCGGCGAACACCGATCAGCAGTCGATTTCGGCGAGCCATGCACCCGACAAAATCACGCTCGGTGCGAAGCTCACCAAAGGACTCGGCTGCGGTGCGGATCCCGAGATCGGCCGTCAAGCCGCGCTCGAGGATACCGAGAAGATTATCGAAGCCATAGAGGGCGCGGACATGGTGTTCATCACCGCGGGACTCGGCGGGGGAACGGGTACCGGGGGTGCTCCCATCGTGGCCTCTCTCGCAACCGAGCTCGGGGCGCTCACGGTGGCCGTTGTCACCAAGCCCTTTACCTTCGAGGGGCGTCGCCGGCAGCAGCAAGCGGAAGAAGGTGTACGCGAGCTACGAGAGCAGGTCGATACGCTCATCTCGATCCCGAACGATCGTCTGCTGCAGACTGTCGAGCGCACGACATCGCTCTCGGAAGCGTTCAGCACCGCGGACGATGTACTACGTCAAGCCGTTCAGGGAATCTCCGATCTGATCACGGTGCCGGGTCTCATCAATCTGGACTTCGCCGATGTGCGCACCATCATGCGCGGTATGGGCGACGCCGTGATGGGGACGGGTATCGCGGAAGGCGAGAAGCGTGCGGAAGATGCCGCCAAGATGGCCATCAGCAGCCCGCTCCTCGAGGACGCTTCGGTCGACGGCGCCAAAGGCGTCATCATCAACATTACCGGAGGCGAAGATATGAGCCTTCTCGAAGTGAACGACGCATCGTCGATTATCTACGAAGCGGCCGATGTTGATGCGAACATCATCTTCGGTGCTGTCGTCGATCCGACGATGGCCGGCAAGATGAAAATCACCGTCATTGCCACAGGCTTCAACCGTTTCGAAGGTAGCCGTAAGCGTCAGACGGTGACGCCGGTCGATATCCAAAACTACAAGCCGCCGAGGGAAATGGCAGTGGGAAGTGAGGAGGAGTTCTATCGCAAAGGCGCGGAAAACCTCGCAGCCGACCTCGATTTCGACACCGCCGAGACAGAGAATGGAGAAGACCTCGACGTCCCGGCTTTTCTGAGAAGGGGAAAGTCTTAGTCAAATATCTATCACCTATCAGCTTTCAGTTGCGGCGGTCGGGATCCTCCCTGCCCTCTCTTCCCGACCGACCGCCTCCGCTGGCCGAGCACTTTCCTCCTCGAAATGTTTTAGATGGATAACCAATCGCGAGCGGGCGAGCAAAGATGGAGGCGCTTCGTCGAGCGCGTCCAAGGCGGTGAGAAACTGCCATTTTCAGAACATTGGCTCGAGTTCGAAACCGCATATTGCGATTGGCCAACTGACGACGGGCCGCCCCCCGCATGGTGGCCGAGTCCTGCGACTCAGGAGCGTTCGAATCTAGCGTCCTTTGCGGCCGAGCTGGGTCTCGACGATTACGGGGCGCTCCATCGTTACACCATCGACCATCGTGGGGAGTTTTGGGAGCGGGTCGTCGCCCGGCTCGGGATTCTCTTCGAGAAAAGCTCGGACACGGTACTCGACCTTTCGGATGGCGTGGAGCATGCTCGTTGGTTCGCGGGTGCAACGCTCGAGATAACGCGAAGCTGCTTCCAAGCGCCGGGAGACACGTCCGCGATCCTCTACGGACGCGAAGAGGACGGGACCCTCGAGCGACTCAGCTACCAGCAGCTCGAAGAGCGCGTGAATCAGTTTGCACACGGACTCGCTGAGAACGGGCTCGTGCCCGGCGACAGCGTGGCGCTCTACATGCCGATGACGCCCGAATGCGTGGTCGCCTATCTCGGCACTGTCAGGTCGGGCTGCCGCGTCGTTTCGGTCGCGGATAGTTTCTCGCCCGAAGAGCTCTCGAGCCGGATGGAGATTGCCTCGGCCCGGGCCGTGGTGACCGTCGCGAGCTATGTGCGCGCCGGCCGCAAGATCGCGCTTTATCCCAAAGTCCGCGACGCTATCGAGCAGCTCGAAGCTCGTCCATTCGCCCCATTCGCCCCATTCGCGCCTTTCGCGATTGTGATTGAGGTCGAGGGGGGAAAGCTCGAGTCTCGCGATCTCGCTTGGAGTAATTTTTTGTCCGAACGGACCGAGACGCCTGCCTTTGTGTCGGACCCCGATCATGTGACGAACGTGCTCTTCTCATCGGGCACCACGGCTACGCCCAAGGCGATACCTTGGAGCGAGCTTACGCCTATAAAGAGCGCGATGGACGCGCACTTTCATCAGGACGTCCATAGCGGCGACGTTCTGTGCTGGGCAACGAACATCGGCGGGATGATGGGACCGTGGCTCATTTATGCGAGTCTCCTGAACCGGGCGACGATGGCGCTCTACGAAGGCGCCCCCGCGGGAGCAGGGTTTACGCGATTCGTGCGCGATGCCGGCGCCACCATGCTCGGTGTCGTGCCCGCGATGGTGAGGAACTGGCGCGCGCGCGCAAGCGTATCGCCGGGCGATTGGCCAAAGCTCCGTGTGTTCAGCTCGACCGGTGAAGCGTCCAACAGCAAAGACTATTTGTGGCTCATGAGTCGCACCGACTACCGGGCACCCGTCATCGAATATCTCGGCGGCACCGAGATAGGTGGTGGCCATCTCGCCGGTACCGTGCTGCACCCCGCTTCACCGTCGACCTTCACGACCGCGGCTCTCGGCATCGAAGTCGTGGTTCTCGACGACGAAGGAAAGGTTGTGGGCGAAGGCGAGACCGGAGAGAGTTTCCTCGTCCCTCCCTCCATTGGCCTGTCGCAAGAGCTCTTGAACAAAGATCATCACGGCGTGTACTACGAAGGCTGTCCTTCCGGGCCGGCCCGCGAAGTGCTTCGCCGCCACGGCGACCAGCTCGCGCGCCTCGCGAAAGGCTACTTCAAGGCGCAAGGCCGTGCCGACGACACGATGAACCTCGGCGGCATCAAGATCGGCTCGCTCGAGATCGAGCGCGTGGTCGACGAGCACCCGTCCGTCTATGAGAGCGCCGCCATCGCGGTGCAGCCGGACCGCGAGGGAGCCGACCGACTCGTGCTCTATGTCGTTGTCGAAGAGGAGGCCGCGCCGGCCGACTTGAAGGGCGAGCTCGCCAAGCGAATCGCCGAATATTTGAACCCGCTCTTCAAAATCCACGACGTCGTCGTCGCGGAGTCCGTCCCCCGCACCGCGTCCAACAAGATCATGCGAAGACGACTTCGTGCGGACTACGCTTCGCGAATCTAGGGCGAGGCTGAGGCGAGGCGCGCGAGATGCCAACCGCCATCAGCGTCCAGTCTTTACAAAAAACGTTCGAGCGACAGATCGCGATCGACGGGTTGTCCTTCGAAGTCGACAGCAACGAGTTCGTTGCTATCGTCGGACCGAGCGGCTGCGGCAAGTCCACGACCTTACGGATCGTCGCGGGCCTCGAGCGCCCGAGCTCGGGGACGGTCCGCGCTTCCGGTGAGATGGTCGACGGGTCTATCGGAAACGCCGCCATGGTGTTTCAAGCGCCCGTGCTACTGCCGTGGAGGCGAACGCTCTCGAACGTGCTCTTCGCCGCGGAGATGCGCGGCAAGCGGCCCAGTGCTTTTCGCGAACGCGCCCAGGATCTCATAGCACTCACCGGACTCGACGGCTTCGAGCACAGCTATCCGCACGAGCTCTCCGGAGGGATGCAGCAGCGCGTCGCGATGTGTCGCGCTCTATTGCTCGACCCGACGCTTCTTCTGATGGACGAGCCTTTCGGGGCGCTCGACGTCATGACGCGGGAGAAGATGGGCTTCGAGCTGCAGCGTATTTGGTCGGAGACCAAAAACACGGTTCTCTTCGTCACTCACAGCATCACCGAGGCCGTGCTCCTGTCGGACAAAGTCATCGTGATGACGCCGCGGCCGGGACGCGCGAAGGCCGTGGTCCCGGTCGGACTGGCACGGCCCCGGGACGCAGGAACGTTGAGGGATCCGGCCTTCGTGGACTTATGCGCCACCGTTCGGGAGGCGCTTTGAAGCTCGCTCTTTCGCTCGCCGCTGTTCTAGCCGCGCTGCTCGCTTGGGAGCTCGGCGTCGAGGCGGCCGAGATGCCCGAATATCTCTTGCCGGCCCCCTCCGTCATCTTGAAGAAGTTCTGGCAGACACTTCCCGTGCAAATGGAGCACTTGGCGGTGACGGCCGGAACGACGCTCGCGGGGCTCGTCATGGCGCTCGGTGCGGGCGTCGTGCTCGCCCTTGTCGTGACCTACGTCAAGCCCCTGCAATCCGTCATCCTGCCGCTCTTCGCCGCGTTCAACGGCATCCCGAAGATTGCGATCGCCCCGCTCCTGGTGACGTGGCTCGGCCTCGGCGCGGAGCCGAAGGTCCTCCTCGCGTTTCTGCTCGCGCTCTTTCCGGTCTTCGTCAACGCGGCGACGGGGCTCTCTGAGATCCAGCCCGACGTCCTCGACCTCGCACGGCTCTTCGGTGGGACGGAGCTGCGCATCTTTTGGAAAGTGCGCCTCATGAACGCCCTTCCTTATCTCAGCGACGCCGTCAAAGTCGCGTTCCCGCTCGCGCTCGTGGGCTCGATCGTCGGAGAGTTCATCGGCGGCAATCGAGGTGTGGGCTATCTGATATTGAGCGCGCAGTCCAACTTGGACACGCCGCTCGTCTTCGCGAGCCTCTTGTCGATCACGATCTTCACGTCCGCGGGGACGAGTGCCGTGATACTTTTCGAGAAGCTTTTCCTAGGGTGGCGGCCGTCGCGGCAACGTTAGGTGCTAGCGGCGCGCCGAAGACGTTCGCGGCGATCAGGAGCAGCAGGCCTGCGCGTTTCATGTGGAGGGTTGTCTACTTCAGGTAACGCTCAACGCCTTCTCCGACGTCAAAGAAACCTCTTCCTCGCCCTTCAGGTCCGTCCAGTAAATGTCGCGACGAATGTTGCGCTCCGCCGCGCGGGATGAAGGCGATCGAATCCCCATCGGGCGCAAAGATCGGGTGCGAACCTACGCGCGACCGAGAAGGGTTAGACTACAATGGAGTGCTTTAGCCGAAAGCCCGTTCGATGCCAGAATCGACACAGCTCACCGAGCTTCTTTTGCGCTGGGGGGCGGGAGACGGGGACGCCCTGGATGAGCTTATCCCGGCCGTCTATGAAGAGCTACGCCGGCTGGCTCGAGTCCAGCTCGCCAACGAGCGGCCCGCGCATACGCTGCAGCCCACGGCTCTCGTCCACGAGGCGTTCCTCAGGTTCGGAAGCTACGAGCGCATCTCCTGGCAGAACCGCGCTCACTTCTTCGCTGTTGCAGTCCGCATCATGAGAAGGGTGCTAGTGGATCACGCGCGGAAGCAACGAGCGCTCAAGCGTGGCGGCTCGGCCACCCAGGTCAGCCTGTCTGAATCTCGCGGCGACGCAGGAAAGCCGATGGAGGTGGATCTCCTCGCATTGGATGAAGCCCTCGCGCAGCTCGAAGAGGCGGACCCGCGCGGGTGCAGCGTCGTCGAGATGCGCTACTTCGGCGGGCTCGATTACAAGGAGATCGCCGAGGTGCTCGACGTCTCCGTGCCCACCGTAAAACGAGATTGGAAAGTGGCAAAGCTCTGGCTCTTACGCGCGCTCAACGCGGCAAGTTGAATAGGGCCCGTCGGGGGCAAAAAAGCCTCGAACCTAGGACAGCGCGGCATCATGAGCGACGAGCGCTGGGAGCGAGTCGAGGCGCTCGCACGACACCTTTCCGTGCGGGAGCATTTCCCTCGACGAGGCCTGCGGAGCTGACAAGACTCTACGTTACACGCGACAGCCGGCACGGGCTCGCGGGCGTCGACCGTGCTTTCTCGTCGTCGCCGGGGCGCACGAGCCCGTAGTCCCGCGCCGATTAATAATGACGAACTACAGCCCGCAGATCTCAGGTCCTTTCTCGCTGCGCTTGAGACATGATTTAGTGTGTCTAGTGGAAGGTTTCTGGTATTGACGGAGCCCTAGCGGGGTATGAAGCCGTCGGCGAAAATATCGTCTGGGGTCAACGCCTCTTCGAGCTCGAAAGCTTTCTTCACGAGATCGATGCTGCGTTGCAGCCGATCGGGCGTCGCGTGACCATAGCCGTGCTCGGCGACATAGGCGGTCTCGATGGCGCGGATGGATTGCCGCCAATGTCCGAGCATGAGCTCGGGGTCGAGCGTAGGATTGTGCGCGACGAGAATGCGCGCGGCTTCCTCCGGATGGTCAATCGCGTAGCGGACCGACTTCGCGGTCGCCGAGGCGAACGCCCGCACCTCATCGGGCGCGGCTTCGATGTGGTCCGCGCGTGCCACGAGAAAGTAGCCGAACACGTCATAGCCCCAGTCGGCGAACGAGGAGAAATGGATGGTCTTGCCTCGAGCACGATGGCGGAGCGTTGGGACGTCGCTGTCGATCGAAGCGGTAATGAGCCGCGCCCTTCCCTGTAACAGAAGCGGAAAATAAACGCTTGGATCGGCGGCGACCCAGTCGAGCGTCGCCGGGTCGAGACCTTCGAGGCCGAAGATGATGGGCAAGATGACACGCGCGCTGTCGGTCACGGCCGCGGCAACCGGTTGTTCCGCGACGGATTGCGGCGTAGGGTAAGGCTCGAGAGACGCGAGCCCGCTCGTGCTCTCATCCATGAAGACCCCGAAGGCCTGGACTTTGGCGCCTTTCGCCACCGCTTGCACCACCGGCGCGGCTTCCGCGATCCCGTAATCGGCTTGACCTCCTTCGAGCGCCGAGATGACGAAGCCGCTCCCCGTCGACGGCAAGATGCGGATGTCGAAGCCCGCATCGCGATAGAAACCTTTTTCGAGGCCCACGAAAAACGGCGCGTGCCGGCCGAGGAAGACATAGTTTGTGAGGAAGACCACCTGCTTGGGTGCTTTCTGCGGCGCGCCCAAGACGTTCGCGGCGATCAGGAGCAGTAGGCCTGCGCGTTTCATGTGGAGGGGTTGTCTACTTCAGGTAGTCGTTCAAATCGAGGCCGCTCCAGAGCTCGCGCGGCGGCTCGGCGACCTCAGGGAAACCGAGGTCGAGCGGCTTCGTCGCGTCGACGCCGAGGCGGGTGCTCAAGATGGGCGCGCCGCTTCCCGAATGCCACGGCGGATAGCCGGTCGGGTCCACTCTGGAGATATACGAGCCGGGGACGGTGAAAAAAGACTGGTCCGCCTGCGTCCGGGTCATCACCGCCCAGAGCACTCTTTGGTCGTCGTAAATGTTCACGTCTTCGTCGACGACGATCGCGCACTTGAAGCGATAGGCGCCGAGAGCGGCGAGCGCCGCGTTCACCCCGAGACCTTCCATGTCCTTTCGAATTTGAACGTAGACGAGATTCCCCGAGCCGGACACGGGGACATTGATGGCGGTGACTTGCGGGACGAGCTCTTTGAGCCTCGAAAAGACAACGCCTTCCATTCCGAGCGAGAAGAGCACGAGGTGCTCGGGGCCGACGGGGAAAATATCGTGGAAGATGGGCTCGCGGCGATGGGTGATCGCGGTGAGCTCGAAAACGCGCGCGGGCTTGGGCGGCGCGTAGTAGAGCCAATAATCCCCGAACGGGCCGTCGTCTGCCCACAGGTCCGTGCGGATGCGCCCTTCGAGGACAATCTCGGCATCGGCGGGGACGAGCACGTCCACCGTCTCCGCCGGGACGACGTCCACGGGCTCGCCGAGAAGCGCGCCCATCGTCTCGAGCTCGAACTCGCCGAGCTCGCCGCGTTGCTGCGAAGCCATTCCCATCGCCGGGTGGTGTCCGAGAACGATCGCGGCATCGACATGGACGCCCGCGTCTTCCGCCTTTTGCGCGACAGTTGAAGCGTGGCACAGAGGTGCCATGTTCATCGTGAGCGACTGCTTCGACAGGCGCAGATTGCGATAGATGCCCCCGTTGAGTGCGCGGGTTTCCGGGTCGCGGACGATGGTCATACCGGCGGTCAAATACGGCCCCGCGTCTTTCTCGCAATGGGTCACGATGGGAAGCGCTTCGAGCGTCGCGTCCTCACCCGTCAAGATCACGTCCTTCACGGGACCGGACGCGACCTCGCGCGGCGGAACGCTGACACGCTTCTTCTGCGCTTCGGCGAAGCGGGTCACCACTTGATCGGCTGTCGTGTCGAGCGCGAGGGCGAGATGTTCCTTACTTGCGAACAAGTTCACGACGACGGGCATCGCGTACCCGGTGACCTTCTCGAAAATGATGATGGGAAGCTTGCCGTCGGCTTCGAGACGCTTCTGGATGGCCGAGAGCTCCCACTTGGCGCTCACTTCTTGCTTCACGCGTAGAACGAGCTCGGGACGGCGCGCTTCGATCGTATCGAGAAACCGGCGGAGATCCTGGGTCACGGCACCGCCAACTCAGTAAGGCTTGCACGTGCGCGCTTTGTCATGGTGACCTCCACGCGCGCGATGCTAACACTTACGGACTCTATGATCCGAACGCCTTGGCTTCGTGTTTGAAACGGGCCCGTCGCTCTTCACTCTCGGAGAGCTCGGGCGGGAGGACTTTGAGAGCGACCTTGCGGCCAAGCTTCGTATCCCTCGACCGGATAGACGTCGCGCATTACGCCGAGCCGATCCTCCCCAGGATCTTGTAAGTAGGCGAGGGTTTGGCCGATCATTCGCTTTCGTCCGTCACGACGTTCATGACCCAGATGTCGCCGACATCATCCGCTAGAGCGCGATATACAAGTATTCCCCGTCCGTCGCGTGGCGGCTATAACGTTCGATGCCGACACTGTCGCAAAATCCGTGAGCTGATGCTCGCTCCCATCTTCCCAGGAAAGCGACCAGATGTTCCCTGCCTTGTAGAACCTGCGCGACGTTCAATCAGAAGATGGCGGGAAAGTCCTCCATCTCCAAAGCGGGTTGGCTGCGTCCGACTCACGTGAGTCAAGCTTTCCACAGGATTTCCACAGCTGTTTCCGCAGTTTTCCACAGATTCGGTCAGGAAACGTTTCCGCGGCTATGCGGAGTTCACGCGTGAGCGGGATGCGACCGTCGAGCCCCAGAGGACCTATCAGTCGTCTCACTGATTCGCGTCGAACGAGCCGTCTCAGCTCTTCGAGCCAGTTGAGGCCGATCGATTTACTTGTTGCGTCCCGGCGCACCTCGTTCTCAACGCGGTCGTCGCTCGAGCGCTGCCTCCGGCCTCTCAGTCATTATGAGAATGCGTACTCAGAAGCGTAGTGAGGCAAGCTGTCCTTCCGGGCCGCGCCGACGACACGATGAGCTCGGCGGCATCAAGATTGGCTCGCTCGAGATCGAGCGCGGCGTCGTCCACGACCAATCCATCCGTCTATGAAAGCGCCGCCATCGCGGGTCCAGCCAGCGTGGCTGCGAGGGAGCGGATCGACTCATGCTCTTTGTCGTGGTCGAGCCGGATGCCGCGCTGGCCGACTTGAAGAGCGAGCTCGCCAAGCGCGTCGCCGAACGTCTGAACCCGCTCTTCAACGAACCGACGAAACTCAGAGAGCTCTGGCCGTTCGGATCCACTGTCGGAACGATTCGACCAGCTTCGGACGCGTCGTGCTGCGGCTCTTGTGCAAGAACTCGGACAAAACTCGTGCCCCGAGAAGGGGAAACGCGACGCTATTCTCGCAAGTAACGTAGCGGTGTTCTTCGAGCTTGCTCATGCGAAGCTTGCCGCTGTCGTAGCGCCACACCTCGGGAACACCGAGCTGTGCATAAATCGGGTCCTTTCGAATGGAGGGGCTCGTGATGTCGATCTCGATAACCAAATCAGGTGGTGGGTCGAAAGCGAGGTCGAGTCGGGTCTTCCCCTGCAGAGCTGGGGCGCTGTGAATATAGAAGCATGAGTCTGGCTCGAAGCCTCGTTCGAGATCTTCCCGCCTGAAAGTCGTTGACCCGAGGCTTCGGATGTGAAGTCCCAGCTCGAGCGCTAGGATCTCCACGAGAAGGGCAAGCGTGCGATTGAGCTCTTCGTGCTGTGCAGTAGGACTCATGATCTCGAGCGTCCCTCTGTCGTAGGTCAAGCGAGGCGTGCTGCTGTCGACAAAATCTTCGAGGAGATCGGCATAGGTCCGCCAGCTTACGTCGTGCAGGACAACGCTTTGTTCTGGCGGACTCGAGACCGTGCTCACGTTGCCTACAGATTACCACGGACGTTAGTGGCCCGACAGTTGGCTCCGGAGAGAGTGCCATTCTTAGTTGGAAATTGAAACGGCTCCCAACCCCGTGGTTTGATGACGTTGGCAAAAACAACATCAAGCCGCAAGAGAAAGGAGCCGAGATGGGAAGTCTGCTACGTACAGCCAAGAAACACAAGAAGTCACGTCGTTTGGGTAAGCCCGAGGTAATGGCGCGCGAGGAGTACGGGGAGCTCGAGGTGGACGTCAAAATAGAGATGATCCGTTCGTTAATCCCGCTTGGGTTGATGCACGTTCACGAGCTGCTCGACGACGAAGTGAAGGAGTTGGCGGGAGAGCGATACGCTCGTAAGGACGAACTGGAGCGTGGCCGCCGCCACGGAACCAACCCTGGCACGGTAGGGCTTGCCGGCCAGCGGGTACCGATCCGTGTGCCACGGGTTCGGAGCCAAGAGGGAGTAGAGATACCGCTTCGCTCCTACGAAGCACTGAACGACGGCGGAGAGGTGAATGATCTGCTGCTGAAACGAGTGCTCTACGGAATCTCGTGTCGCAACTACGAGGCTGCAGCGGAAGCGATACCGGGCGCTATCGGGCTGTCGAGCTCGACGGTGTCCCGAGGTTTCGTACAAGCGAGCGCAGCGAAACTTCGGGAGATGCAGGAACGGGATCTGTCCGGCGAAGATGTGGTGGCGCTGTTCCTGGACGGGAAATCATTCGCCGACGCAATGATGGTCATCGCGCTGGGCATCACACTTTCCGGGAAAAAACGCTTTTTGGGCTTCGTGGAGACGGACACGGAGAACGAGAAGGTGTTGACGCCGTTCCTGCGTTCACTGCTCGCGCGGGGACTCGACAGCTCCCAGGGTCTACTGGTGATCATCGATGGCGGCAAGGGTCTGAAAGCGGCCGTAAAGAAGGCGTTCCGAAAGCGGGTCCTGATACAACGGTGCCAGTGGCACAAACGTGAAAACGTCGTGAGCTATCTGTCCAAGGGCGAGCAGGCGTCGTTGCGCAAGCGGTTGCAGTCGGCCTACAACAGGCCGGAATATAAAGAGGCCCTCGCGGCCCTCGATCAACTGCACGATGAATTGGAGGAGCGGAACCAATCCGCAGCTGGGAGCTTGGAGGAAGGAATCGAGGAGACGCTCACATTGCATCGTCTCGGCGTGTACGGCGTGCTGGGCCGTTCGTTCAAGACGACGAACTGCCTTGAATCCGTCAATGCTCTCGTCGAGGAACGCTGCGCGAAGGTCGACCACTGGAAGAACTCCAGCCAACGCCAGCGGTGGCTGGCGACAGCCCTCGTGGACATCGAACCCCGCTTGAGGAGGGTGATCGGCTACCGCCATCTTCCGAAGCTTCGCGAAGCTCTCAAGCGGGAACTGAAGATCGAGACGAAGACATCAACGGTGTCGAAGAAGAAGGCCGCCTAATTTATGAGCCGTGGAGAGTTTCAACTAAGAATGGGCTTGACTCTGGCTCCGCGTTTGAAACGGGCTCGCATCGAAGCGCGTGTTTGGCGTAACGTAGGCGCACTATGCATGCCATTCTCGCTATTGTTCTGACAGCGACGCTCGCGCCGCAATCTGTGACGGACGCGGACGTCGATATCGATGTCCTTAGGACCGTGGCAGAAATTATTTCCCATTCTTGGATGGACGCAACGTGTAGTTCCACTTCGGCAGGGAAGAGGATTTTTTGATGTTGAGTAGCGCCATCGCAGGGTCCGAGATTTTGATGCCCTTAGGATACTGCTTCTTGACGAGACGGACGTTAACCTTGAGCCCAGTTTTGGTCTTGGTGGTCCGTATGAAGTTCAGGATGGTTTCGTAGCTATCGAGCGGCCGGCCCGCCCAATTCTTGCTAATCTCGCTGAACAGGCGGTGCTCGATTGGGTTCCACTTGGACGCACCTGGTGGATAGTGTGCGACCGTGACGTCCAAACCGTGCTCGTTGCACAGCTTGTGCTGGATGCCGTGTTTCCATGCACGGCGGGTTGCGCCGTTGCTTCCGCCAGTGTCAGCTACGACAAGTAAATGTTTGCGGCCGGGAAAACGCTTCTGACCTTCAGAGCGCCACCACTTCTCGATGCATTCGACTGCGAATTGCGACGTGTCGTAAGACGTTCCGACATACACGGTGCCTCGATTACTCTGGAGATCATAGATGCCGTATGGGATTGCGACCCCATCTGCCATGGAGCGAAAGTCGTGGTCGTTGACGGCATCGCTCTTTTGAGCCCAGACGCGTCCTGGGTTCTTGAAGTGTCCGACCAACTCTTTCTTCTTGGTGTCGACACTCAATATGGGATTGCCACGTCGGCTAAAGCGCTCCCGTAGCTGTGTGATGTTGGCGAACTGGGCGTCGCGAGTTGGAGGAGAGCCATTCGAGACCTTCTTTTTGTTGGTCCGGAGTGAGAAGTTCATCTGTTTAAGCAGCTTCGCGACGGTTTTGCGACTGACGCGAATGCCCAAGGCCGAGAGTTCGGCAGCTATTTTTTTCGTGGTCTTGCGAGTCCATCTCAGACCGCTGACGGGATCGCCAGCGACCTCGTACTTCATAAGTTCTTCGATCGCCGCGATGACTTCTGGCGTTTTTTTTCGACAGCTTTGCGGCCGGCACCCGCTTTTCGGACCCGCTCCACATTCACATCATGCTCAAGTAGCTCGCGACGGCCCCGAGCCACAGTGCTAACGTCGAGCCCGAGGATCTCCGCCATCTGGCGGTCACCGCCATAACCTAACTTGAGAGATTCAAGCCCCGCATACACACGCCTTTCTCTCTCATCGAGCAGGCTAAAGAAAAGGATGATGGCTGCTTTGAGCTCATCGGGTAGGACGTCTTGAGCAGCAATACTCTTGGACACAGAGGGTTGCGCTTCCCAAACACGTCGGCTGGCTATTTGCTGTTCACGAATGCTCCTCTTCGGAGAGAAGTAGACATTGCGATTTCTAATCCGAGTGCGGCGAAGTCTTTTCTCCCAGGCCAATTTCGGCAGCACATCTTTGACCCAACCCTAACAATGGCATCAAGCTCCTCCACCGCGTAGCCAGCCTCGGAGGCGTTCAGCAGTCCTTCGGCCGTGGCGACGAGTGTCCCTCGACTTGAAAAGCCGACGGACCGAATCCACCACAAGCCGTTCTCATCAAACTCCGCGAGCTCTCGGAGCGTGTAGAAACGTCCACGGTGCGAATAGCTGGTGCAGTAGTCGAGCTCTCTCAGTTTCCGGAACACCGTCAGGTCAGCGACAGTCCCCACTGTCTTCTTGAGCATGTCCATGGTGGCGATGAGACGTTTGGCAAACAACCCCCGCAGGCGGTCAATATCAGAGTTACGAATCATAATTCGTAACTCTAACACACAATGGCCTACGTCTCCATGGGCAAGCTCTCAAAGAGCTGCAAATAGCTCCATTTGACGCGGTCCCGCCAGGCGATCCGCTTCCCGCCGGCTCGGATCGTTATCCCTGCAGCAGATGAATTACGACAAAGACTTGGTAGTTATTCTTGCCCCGACCCTTAGTGTGATCCTCGAAGGCGGCAGTGTTTATGACGGACTCGGCGGCGAGCCCGTTGTCACGGATGTTGGGGTTCTCGGCGACCGCATCGTCGCAGTCGGTGATTTGAGCCGGATGCGTGCCGGGCGGCGCTTGGACGCCAAAGGACTTGCGGTCCTGCCCGGCTTCATCGACACCCATTCGCACGCTGTTCGCGGCGTTCTCCGCCACCCGCTCGCTGAGAACTACATCAGGCAAGGAGTAACCCTCGCCGTGGGCGGGCCGGATGGAGGCTCGCCCTTTCCCATCGGCGAGTTTCTTGCGCGCCTCGACCTCGAGCCCGCCGCCATCAACTTCGCGTTGACGGTCGGGCATGGCACGGTGCGGCGATTAGTGATGGGGAACGAAGATCGCGACCCGACGCCGGCGGAGCTGACCCGCATGAGAGGCATGGTCGAGCAAGCCATGGTCGAAGGAGCTTTTGGTCTTTCGAGTGGTCTGAAATACGTTCCGGGTGCTTTTGCGAAAACCGAGGAGGTCATCGAGCTCGCGCGTCGCCGCGCAGTACGACGGCTACTACGTGAGCCACATGCGCGAGGAAGGTCTGCTGCTGCTCGAAAGCGTCGATGAGACCATCCGTATCGGCGAGGAAGCAGGGCTTCCGTCACAGATCACCCATCACAAAGTTGTGGGGGCACCCATGTGGGGCTCGAGCGTGAAGACACTCGAGATGGTGGACGCGGCGCGCGCGCGCGGCGTCGACGTCACGATCGACCAATATCCCTACACCGCTTCGAGCACGTCGCTTTCGATTCTCTTCCCCGCTTGGAGCCTCGAAGGCGAGCGGCCCGACCAACTGGCGCGTATGCGCGATCCCACCCAGCGCGCCCGCATCAAATCGGCGATCGTGCGCAATCTCGAGGACGACCGAGGGGGCGGTGACCCCAAAAACGTCGTCGTCTCGCGCTGCGAATGGGATCCGTCGCTTCAGGGAAAAAGTCTCGCCGACATCCTGCGCGACCAAAACCGGCCCGTCACCATCCACGAAGCGGCAGAGCTCGCGCTCGAGCTGCAGGAAAAGGGCGGCTTCAGCGGTATCTTCCACGCCATGGCCGAGGAGGATGTGCGCCGCATCCTCGTTCATCCCTATACGATGGTCGCCTCGGATGGCGGTATCGTTGCGCCCGGCGAAGGCGTTCCCCATCCGAGAAATTATGGGACCTTCTCCCGAGTGCTCGGCCACTATGCGCGTGACGAAGGCGTCCTGTCCATTGCTGAAGCCGTGCGCAAGATGACCAGCTTGCCCGCGTCGCGCATGGGCCTCAGCGATCGCGGTGTGCTTCGCCAGGGCGCCATGGCTGATATCGTGGTGCTCGACCTCGACGACGTCCGCGACAGCGCCCGATTCGGCGATCCCCACCACTATGCGACCGGTGCGCGCCACGTAATCGTGAACGGCGTCGCGGTTCTTCTCGACGGTGAAATGACTGGCGCCCGCCCCGGGCGAGCGCTACGAAAGGAACGTTAGCAGACCTCAATAAATTAACGTCTCATCTCTCGCGGAAGGAACTTGCCGGGCGCCTCTCCGGTGAGCTCTCCATCCTGCAACACCGCCACACCATTCACGAAAACGTGCACCACACCTTCGGGCATCAAGTTCGGCTCCTCATAGGTCGAGCGGTCGATGATCGTCTCGGGATCGAAGATGGTGATGTCTGCGGGAAGTCCCTCGGCGAGCCGGCCCCGGCTCCGTAGGCCGACGAAATCCGCCGGGAAGCACGTCATTTTGCGGATGGCTTCCGTGAGGCTCAAGAGCTTCTTTTCGCGGACGTAATGCCCGAGAACGCGCGGGAAGGTGCCTGTCGATCGTGGGTGTCCCTGCGCCGTCGTGGTGCTATCGGCATAGGCGCCGTCGCTCGCGATCATGTTCCAAGGTTGGACGAGAAGCTTTTGCACGGCTTCTTCTTGAATGCCGCCTTTGACTTCGACAGAATGGTCGGCTTCGAGCACGAGATCCGCGAGCACTTCGAAGCCGCCCGTGTTGCGCTCCTCGGCCAGCTCCGAGATATATTTTCCGACGAGCTGTGGGTAATCCTTGCTGCTCACGATGCGAAGGCTCGAATAGCCGATAGCTTTGATCCAGGCAAAGCCGCCATCGACACCGTTCTCGCTTGCTTCTTTCAGCTTGGCGCGCTCATCGGGGCGCGGAGCTTGGTTTTGATGTCGAAATCCGGATCGAGGCGCATCTCTGCGTCCCGCCTCGGATCCCCCGTGAACACGAGAATGTCCGTAAGCGTGAGCCTTCCGGCGGCTGCGTCGTAAGGGTACTGATCGGAAACGACATTTTGCCCGCCGGCTCGCGCCGCGTCGATGATCGCAATCATCTCGTCGACGAGCCCCGCATTATGGAGGCCAACTTCTTTGATGTGGCCGAGCTTGGCGCCGATGCCGGTGCGCTCGCCAATCGTGATGGCTTCTTCGTTCGAGGCAATCCACGCATGAACGGGATTTCGGATATGGGAGTCGTAAACGCCGGCGAACGGTTTCACTTCGAGAGCGAGCGCTACGACTTCCTCGGTATTGCTGAAGAGTCCGGGCTCGTACATGAGGCCCGTCGACAAGCCGAGCGCGCCGAGCTCCATGCCTTCTTTCACCAGCGCTTTCATTTCCGCGAGCTCTTCATCCGTCGGCGCGCGCCGCTGGTCGTGCTCCATGACTTGAAGGCGCACGCCGTTGTGACCGACGTAGAACGCCACGTTCGTTCCGACGCCGTAGTCTTCGAAGTCGGCGATGAGATCTCGTATTTGGTTCGGCGTATGGGCGCCGTCAGGGCCTCCGACGATGGTGGTGACCCCTTGACGGATGAAGCCTTCGTTGAGGCGCGCGGCGCGGTTCGCGATGAAAACATCCGTGTGGTTGTGGACATCGACGAAGCCGGGAGCGACGACGAGACCCGACGCGTCTATGACTTGCGTCGCGTCGATAGAGATTCCGGGCTCGACCAAGACCATACGGCCGTCTTTGATGCCCACATCGCCGACGCGGCCGGGAGTCCCGGTGCCGTCGATCAAGTTGCCGCCCTGAATCCAAACGTCGAGCTCCTCGGAGCTTCCGCAGGACAGGCACGCGCAGAGCGCGCCGAATACAGCAATACGTTTCCACATCGTTTTCATCATCATTCGTCCACTAGTCGCGCGCGAGGACTTCCTGGGCCGCGCGGTGGCCCTGGCCGATCGCCGCTTCGGTCATTGCGTTCGATGCTGCATCTGAATTAGCGATGGCGATCCGGCCGAAGCGCGGGCGGCCGATCTGCCAAGAGCGCTTGGCTTCGGGCCACTCGTCCGGAATAAAGGCAACTCGTTCATCGACCGGGTCGTACCCGTAGCCGTGCGGCCAGCGGTTCACTGTAATAGCCTCGATGTCCCGCGCGGGGTCGAAGCCTCCGCCGGCGAGAATCCTCGACAATTGGTCGCGGATCTTCCGCTCGAACGTTTCGAACGAAGTGCCCAGCAATTCGTAGCGTCCTGCTTTGAACTGCTCCGCCGCGGCAAGGCCCGGGCTCCGCGGGACGCGCAAAAGCTCGAGCACCATCGGCTCGTCCGGTGAGCGCGAGCAGCGGTAGTCTCCAATACTCAGAGGATCGCTCAGCGCGACAAGACTGTGATAACTCCCCGGACAGCTCGCTCCTCGCAAGCCGAGCTTCGCGAACGGTTTCCAGTCGCGAAGGAGCACGCGTGAATAGACGAGAGGCGCTTTGATCGCACGTGCTAGCGCCTTTTCCTGCTGCTCGGGAAGCTCGGGGCAGAGGTAAGGAATGATCGCGTTGTAGCAAGCGAGGATGACGTGGCGGGACTCGACTCTTTGCGCCTTGCCGTCTTTGACGTAGGTGACTGCGACCTGCCTCGCCGTTTCGGGATCGCCCATATGCTTCACGCGAACGGCGGTGCTGCTCAGGCGCAATCGTACGGGGGCCCGTTTTTGATCGAGCTTGCCATAGTCGAAACGTGCCGTGACGATGTCCTCCATGCCGCGGCCTGGCGCGACGCCATCGATGAGCTCACGCACGAGAAGGCGCGCGAGGCTCGCATTTCCGTCGGGAAAACGAAAATATTGTGGGCTCGCTTCCCTCGCGGACGCTTCGAAACCCAGCCCGCCAAACCCTGGATAGCCCGCGTTCCAATTTGCCCAGGACGCGGTTCGAAGAGCGACCCAGGCGGGTAGGGCGTCCACGCCGATAGCCCAGTAGCCGAGCTGGGAGTCGAAAAACGGCACGGCGTCCGGATCGACTTTGGCGCAGTCGATGAGGAAATCCTTGTAGCTCATCTTCTCCAGGCTGGCTTTCTTCTGCTCGAGTGACTGCCCGGACAAATAGTCGACGCGCGTTTCGTAGAGCCGAACGATGTCCCGGCGCGCGCGGTCCGAGAGCGGTGCCTTCGCGAGGAGCTCGGCCCAAGGGAGCTCGCCTCGTCCAAGGGCTAGATGATCGCGACCGAAGGTCTCTTTGTCGAAGAAGACGCCGCGGCGCATCTTTCGGGATTCGTAGATGCTCCAGTCCACGAATTCAGGGAAACGCTCGATCTCGACGCCCAGCTCGCGCAACATCGTCTGACCCGAAGCGCCATATTCAGCGAAGTCTTCGATATAGACGGTGCCGCCGTTCGAGAGCAGGAGTCTTCCTTCGTGGCGGAACTCGTTGCGCTTGGCGTGTCCTCCAAAATCGTCGTGGTTGTCGAGAATGAGGATGCGCGCGTCTTTGCCCACCTGCTTTTGATACAGATAGGCGGCGGAGAGCCCGCTGATACCGCCTCCGACGACGAGGTCGCAGCTCTCGCCGGTTCCGGCCTCGTCCCAACGCTCACCGTGCGTCAAAGCATGGGCCACTTCGAACGAGCCGACGTGGCTTCCCCGCATGCCCGTCTCGGCCGGGGGGTAGCCCGGCGCGCCGTAGGCTTCCGCCCAGGGATAGAGGAGAGAGCCCGTCAATCCGAGCCCGACGCCGTTTACGAAATCGCGCCGGGTTATCGCCCGGCCCAAGCCCAGCTTACGATCACGTGGTTTCATCCATTACCTCGCCGACCCATCAAGAACGGGTCATGCGTGGTGAACATATCGCGATCGCTCCCGCAACACTAGCAGTCGTTGGGATGCGCCGGAGGTTTGCTAGTTCCAGCCGGTGACGTCATTTTGCTCGTTCCAGATCGCCGCGCTTCCGAGCTGGTTGCGGAGGACGATCGACGTCGTGAACGTTTTTCTCAAATGGGTGTCCTCGGCGGCGAAGACACCAGTGGTACCCCCGCTCAAGTTTTTGCTCGCGCTTCTTCCGGTGATGGTAATGCGCACCCCAGTGATCCAGGTCTCCGGGTTGTTCGCGACCGGTAACGGGTTTGGCACGTCTCTAAAAATCAGTTAGGTTCCCTGGCTGTATTGAAACTGGAGGTTCTCGATATTGGCCGCGACGGGCGTCCATGGCTCTCCGAGCGTGACTTCGCGCCTTTCGAGGGCTGGGTTGTCCGCGGGGGGAATCGGGTTGACCCGATATTGAACGACGTGAAACGCGCCGATCATGCCGCATCCCGGCGCGATATCGCCGTCGAAACCTTGCGGCGGATTGATATCGCTGCTCGGGTTGTGATTCAATCTCAATTCTCCACCGGCCATGCTGGGTGGTTGCGTGAGCTCGAAGGGAATGACGTTGAGCGGTGGATTGCAGATCTCGATGACGGATAAATGCTGTTCAAAGTGATAGGCCTGCTCCGGATCGTTCTGGTGTTCGGCAGGATAGAACGTCGTAGTATCAACAAAAATAGTGGACGATTTCTTAAGGGAGCAACTTTTGCCGGCCCCGGGACATCCCGCTTCGGAGAAAGGAATACCTGGCTCCGCATAGACGATCGTCAGGGTATCGGGGATGATCCCCCCGCCATCCGTCCATGCGATGCTCATCGCCGGAAGTGGTTCAGCGCCAGCGAGATTGAGATCGCGGCCGATCATCGAGAGCCCCGCGCGCGCATTGGCGGTCATTTCCGCCACTTCGGGCTCTCGCTGGAAGCTTTCCTGTCCGCGGTGGAGTAGCTGAAACACGGAGGCCATGACCACGACAGTGATTCCAAGCGCGATGAGCATCTCGATGAGCGTGAATCCCTGGTTGGACCGGGACCGATTGAGCAGTGGTGTCATGACGATCTCCCAATGTGTAAACGTTATGCGACCCCTGCTTGAGGCGCACCACCAGTTCCATTAAGCAAATGGCATTCCAATCTTGACCGCGCCTGCCGATGCGTTTAAGTGCATTTGAATCAATTGATTACGAACGCCACTTTGCTGGCCGTTCTTTCGGTTGTGGGGAAATTATCGACAACCTCGAGCACTTCCGATTGGGTCCAGAGCTTTATGACGGGATAAACTCAATGAGGACAACGGTTACGCCGATGTCGCAAAGGGGCGACAGCCCGTGGCGAAACTCCCCCGCTATGAAGCGAGGGAATGACGATGACCCGATCGCGGAGGCCGAGCTCTACTTCTTCGTCGTCCACGCTGCGAGACCTGTCCCGGTTGCGCCGATGAGAATGGCGGTGACATGGGCGAGGAGAATCTCGAGGCGTGACATCTCTTCGATTCCCGCGCTCGGGGCGATGAGCGCGGCCGGTAGTTGAACGATGCTCCCGAGGGCCAGGCTCAGGCCAAGAATGGCGTTGAATCCGGCGCCAACGGCGAAGAGCGTTCGCTCCTGGAGCAGGAATCCCAACAAGAGGAGCGGCTGCCCGATGAGAAACCAGAGCGGAGAGAACAGGAAGTAGGGTCCGCCATCCACGTCGCGGACGATGAATGAGATACCCGCGGCGTGCGCGGCGAGCGGGAGCGCCAATCCTGCGGCCATGAGAGCCCATGCAGTAAGATCGCGCCTCATAGTTTTATTGTATGGATGAGGTTCCGTATGAAAAGGCGCTCGCTTCGCTCGCTCTTGTGCACGTTTGTGCTTCTTGTCCCTTTGTCCGGTCTCGCCCAGGAATTTCGCTTCGCTGTGAGCTTTACCGCGGAGACGAGTGCTACGCCACTCGACGGCCGGCTTCTGCTCATGATCTCGAAAGACCCCGGCCGAGAGCCGCGCTTCCAAATTGCGGACGGGCCGGCGACTCAGATCGCGTTCGGCATCGACGTCGACGGACTCGCGCCCGGAACAGAAGCGATCTTCGACAGCGGCGTTCGGGGCTGGCCCATCGACAGCATCGACGACATCCCGCCCGGCCGCTACCGCGTCCAGGCGCTTCTTCACAAATACGAAACCTTTTCTCGCGCCGACGGGCACGTCGTGAAGCTTCCGATGGATCGCGGCGAAGGCCAGCAGTGGAACCGCGCACCGGGAAATTTGCTCAACGACCCCGTCGATGTCGAGATCGATCCCGCCAAAGGAGGGACGATCCGCGTGGTCATGGACAAGACGATCCCGCCAATCGCCGATCCGCCGACTACGAAATACATCAAACACGTGCGTATCCAGAGCAAGCTCCTCACCAAATTTTGGGGGCGGCCGATGCATCTCGGGGCGCACGTCCTCGTTCCGGAAGGCTTCGACGAGCATCCAGAAGCGCGCTACCCGCTAATGGTCTTCCACGGGCACTTTCCCTATACCTTTGGCGGATTTCGCGAGGAGCCGCCGGATCCCGACTTGGAGTCCGAGTACAGTGCCCGCTTCGACCTCGAGGGCTATAATCGCATCGTCGAGGAGCAAGCCCATCAGTTCTACAAACAGTGGACCGGGCCTGATTACCCGCGGGTGCTCATCATCCAAGTCCAGCATGCGAACCCGTATTACGACGACTCCTACGCGGTGAACTCGGCGAACTTGGGCCCTTACGGCGATGCGATAACGCACGAGCTGATCCCGTTCATCGAGGAGAAATTTCGCGGCATCGGGGAAGGCTGGTCGCGCTTTCTGTATGGCGGCTCGACCGGCGGGTGGGAGGCCCTCGCAGTCCAGGTTTTCTACCCGGACGACTATAATGGCTGCTTCGCGGCGTGCCCGGACCCCATCGACTTTCGCGCCTACACCGTCGTCGATCTCTACGAAGACAAGAACGCCTACTATCTCGACAGCGACTTCAAAAAGACCCCGCGACCGGGCCACCGGGACTATCTCGGCCACGTGAGCTCGACCCTCGAAGAGATGAACCGACGCGAGCTCGTGCTGGGAACGAAGAGCCGCTCTGGGCAACAGTGGGACATTTGGGAGGCTGTCTATTCTCCCGTGGTCCGGAAGGCTACCCGATGCGTATCTGGGACAAACAGACTGGAAATATCGACGAAGAAGTCGCCCAGCATTGGCGCGAGAACTACGATCTGTCCCACATCCTCGAGCGCGATTGGGCGACGCTCGGCCCAAGTCTCGCCGGCAAGATCCATATCTATGTCGGCGACATGGACAACTACTACCTCAACAATACCGTCTATCTCATTGAAGATTTTCTCGAAGGAACGACCGCCCCTCCTTACGGGGGTCTCGTTGACTACGGCGACTGTGCCGAGCATTGCTGGAACGGTGACCACACGTGCGCAAACGCGCTGTCCCGGCTCCGCTACAACCAGATGTTCATCCCGCTAGCGGTCGAGAGAATGGAGAAGACCGCGCCCGAGGGGGCGGATTTGACGAGCTGGAGATACTGATGGTTTGACAACCGAAGAAGAGTGGTGGGGTTGCGGCTGCTTCCGGCTACCACCGAATGGGCGGCGTCCCCGAATCCTGAGCCCTGAATCCTGAATCCTGTCTATAATGGTAAGTTCATGAATCACTTTCTTGTCGGCCGTCACAAAGAGCGCCTGGCGTCCGAGGTCGGCACCATCGTCAAGCCGCATGGCGGCAAGCTCCGCATAGCACTCGCCTACCCGAACCGCTACCACGTTGGAATGTCGAATGTCGGCTTCCAAGCGGTCTACAAGTTCTGGAACGAGATTCCCGACGTCGTGTGCGAGCGCGTGTTCTTGCCCGACGCGGACGAGCTCGACGAATATGGCCGCTCGCGCACCCCGCTTCTCTCGCTCGAGACGCAGTCGCCCGTGCGCGACTTCGACGTCCTGGCGTTTTCGATCACCTTCGAGCCCGACGAAGTGAACCTCGTCCGTATCTTGGACCTCGCCGGGGTTCCCGCTCTTGCATCCGAGCGGGACGGGCGCGATCCACTCGTGCTTGCAGGTGGTCCCATCACGTTCTTGAACCCCGAGCCCATGGCGCCTCTTCTCGACCTCGTCGCGATCGGGGAAGCCGAAGCTCTTTTGCCGACGCTCACCGACGTGCTTCGAAGCGCGAGCGAGCGAGCCGCGAGCGAGCGAGCCGCGAGCGAGCGAGCCGCGATGCTCGAACGCCTCGGCGAGGAGGAGGGCTTCTACGTCCCATCGCTGCGGCGGGACTCCACGCTCGTGCGCGCGAAAATGGGAAAGCGCGCGGACTTTCCTCCGCCGGCCACCTATGTGCTCACTCCTTCGACGGAGATGTCCAACAAGTTTCTCGTCGAGGTCTCGCGCGGCTGCCCGACGCTCTGCCGATTCTGCTGGGCAGGCTACAACTATCTGCCGAAGCGCTCTTTCGAAGTCCAGAGAATCCTCGACGTCGCGCGCGGCGCGCGCCAGCACACCGAGCAGATTGGCCTCGTCTCCACCGCGGTGGGCGCACATAAAGAGATCGTCCCGCTGATGGAAGCGCTCCAAGAGATGGGCTACCGCATTAGTGTCTCGTCGCTGCGCTTCGAGGACTTGCGCGCCGAGCTCTTGGACCCGATCTCGAAGAGCGGTGAGAAGACGCTGGCCGTGGCGCCGGAAGTCGGCACCGATCGCTTGCGTTTCGCGATTCACAAGCGTGTGACCAACGAACAGATTCTCGAGAAAACCGAGCTCATCTTCGGCCGCGGGATCGAGAACTTGAAGCTCTACTTGATGGTCGGCCTTCCCACCGAGTGCGACGAAGACATTGACGGCATCATCGATCTCGTCGGCCGTATCCGCGAGCAACTGTTAGCCCATGGCCGTAGGCGCGGCCGCGTCGGCCGCCTCATCCCGAGCGTCAACCCATTCATCCCCAAGCCGGGGACGCCGTTTCAATGGCACGCGATGGAGAAGCCGTCCTTGCTTGCGCGCAAGATGCAGAAGCTGAAAAAGGCTTTCGCGCGCATGCCGAACGTCGAAGCCAACTTCAAATCCGCGCGCCTCGAGACGCTGCAAGCGCTCCTATCCGTTGGCGACAAGCATGTCGCGCCGGTCCTGATCCGTGTGGCCCGCGGCGAAGCGGATCTCAAGCTCGCAATGAAGGAGGCCGGGCTCGACCTCGATGCTTATATCTATTCCGAGCGCTCGCCTGGTGATCCCCTTCCGTGGGGATATATCGATAACGGCATGAAGCCCGAGCTTCTCGAAAGCCAGTACCACAAAGCCCAGGCCGCGGCCTTGGCACCCGCTTAGCCAGCGAGCGATGTTCGTTTCCGCGGCTCACGGCGGCGTCGAGCTTCTGCTCTCCGAGCACCTTTCTCGAGAGGGCGTGCCGCACGGCTTCACCAGTCGCACTCATGGTTTCGGCGCCCGCGATCGGGGTGAGCACGATCGGGAGCAGTTATCGCGAGCGTTGAACCTTACCCGCCTCGCTTATATGAAGCAGGTTCATGGCCGTTCCATACGGTCGATCGACGGCAGTGGCGGCGTGCTCGAATGCGACGGTGTTACGACGACAGAGCGGGACCTCGGCCTCGTCGTGCACAGCGCGGACTGCGTGCCGCTGCTCTTTTGGGCTTCGGACGTGAACGCGGTCGCGGCCGTCCACGCTGGATGGCGCGGGACTCTAGCGCGTGTGGCGCAGGAAGCGGTGAGCGCGCTTCTCGGCCGCCCGGAGAAGATGCACGTCGCCATCGGCCCTTCGATCCGCGCATGCTGTTTCGAAGTAGGGGACGAAGTTGTGGAAGCCTTCGGCGCATCAGGCCGCGACCCCGAGCGTATCTCGAAGCCGGGTCCGCGCGGACGGCGCCACGTCGATTTGATCGCCGATAATCGCGATCAGCTCGTCGCATGCGGAATCCCGGAATCACGAATTTACGACAGCGGCCGCTGCACGATGTGCGAGAACGACCGGTTCTATTCTTATCGGCGGGAAGGCAAGGGGGTGGGCCGTCTCATGGGGGTCATTGCCGTTAAGTAGCGTGCTCTTCTTCCAGGAAGTAAAGAATGCGGCCACAGCTCCCACAGCGATGAAGCTTCTCGAACAAGCGGAGCTCGTGAAAGACTTGTGGTCGGACGCGCACCATACAGACTTGACAACGCTCCTCGAGCGCTGCGGCCATCGCGATCCCTCCGCGCGTTTTCGCGATGGTCTGATATTCGCCGAGCAGACTCTCGGGGATAATGCCGAGCACAACCTTGCGCCCGTTGCTCTCTGTCGCGAGCTCGGCCTCTAGCTTGGCCTTTTCGGCGTCGAGCTCTTTTTCCATCCCCGTGACTTTCTTTTGTCCTTCTTCGAGCTCTTGCTCCCGCGTCGCCCGCTTCCCCTCGAGCTCCTCGATAACATCGAGCCCTTCCAGGATCTTGGTCTCGACGTTGCTGATATCGCCTTTGGTGACCTCGATTTGGCGCTGCATCGCTTTGTACTCGTCGTTCGACTTCACGCTCATGAGCTGGACTTGATATTTACCGAGCTTCTCTTCGGCGCTCGAGAGCTCGCCTTCCGCGGCCCGCTGCTCTTTCTGGGCTTCTGCGAGGCCGTCCTCAGCCGCTTTCAGATTCTCTTTCTCGGTCGCGATCTCTTTTTCGAGTGTTTCGACTTCTTTCGGGATCTCCGCAAGCCGGGATTCGAGCGCTCGGATCACGTCGTCGACCTTCTGTAACTTCACGAGGTTGGTGATTTCAACTTTCATTCAATGGCCTCTTTCACCGAGGGATAGGCAAAAAAAAGGTGCCGCGGTGGGCACCTTTCGCGAAGACGGCCGTTTGACTGCCCCGGCCGCGCGGGACCGGGTGGCGTCTTCCGCGCTCCCATGACTTGTCGTGACGGGACGTTCATTGTTGGCATTTTGGTGGGCCCACTAGGACTTGAACCTAGGACCAACCGGTTATGAGCCGGTGGCTCTAACCACTGAGCTATGGGCCCTCTATTCATCTATATCCGCGAACCCTCGAGAAACGCTTTCAGCTTCCGACTCCTCGAAGGGTGCCGGAGCTTGCGCAACGCTTTGGTCTCGATCTGCCGGATGCGCTCGCGGGTGACGGCGAAGCTCTGGCCCACCTCTTCGAGCGTATGCTCGCTGCCATCGCCGACGCCGAAACGCATCTTGATGACTTTCTCTTCCCGCGGCGTCAGCGTCTTCAGCACCGCTTCGGTCATTTCTTTCAAGTTCGTATTGATGACTTGTTCGGCCGGAGAGACAACCCCGCGATCTTCGATGAAATCGCCGAGATGGCTGTCCTCTTCCTCGCCGATGGGGGTCTCGAGCGAGATGGGCTCCTGGGCGATCTTGAGCACTTTGCGCACTTTGGAGACCGAGATGTCCATGCGCTTCGCGATCTCTTCCGAAGTCGGCTCGCGACCATATTCCTGAACGAGGCTTCGCGAAGTGCGGATGAGCTTGTTGATCGTCTCGATCATGTGGACCGGGATGCGGATGGTGCGGGCTTGGTCCGCGATGGCGCGCGTGATCGCCTGCCGGATCCACCACGTAGCATAGGTCGAGAATTTATAGCCGCGGCGATACTCGAATTTGTCGACGGCTTTCATGAGCCCGATATTCCCTTCCTGGATGAGGTCGAGAAATTGGAGTCCGCGATTCGTGTATTTCTTCGCGATGGAGACGACGAGGCGGAGATTGGCTTCGACGAGCTCGGTCTTCGCTTGCTGCGCCTGGGCTTCGCCTTCCCGAACGGTGTAGATCGTGTTCTTGAGCTCTTGATAGGTGGCTTCGTACTCTTCCTGGAGCGCTCTTATCTCTGCGCGCACCTTCCGGATCTCGGAGCGATATTTGCTGCGCTCTTCGTCCTTCGCTTTGCCGCGGCCTTTGACGCCGTTCAGCTTCGACTCGTAGCGGTTGAGGCGACGCTCCAAGCTTTGGCTCTTCTCGAAGCCGGAGCGCACCCGCTCCCGCAGACGCGAGCGAAACCGTTCTGTGAAGTTGAGCCGCCGCACTTGTTTAGCGAGCGCTAAACGGAGCCGCCCGAGCTTCCATTTGCCTTTGACGTAGCTCGGCGAACGCTTCTTGAGCTTCGCGAAACGCTTGCAATAGGTGCCGTGGCGTTTGTAGGCCGCCTCGATACTGAGGATGATCTTCAAAGTCTTCTTGCGGTGTTTCTCGATCTTCGCTTCGGTGAGCTCGTCCGCGACGACAATAATAATTTCGCGTAGGTTGATCTCACCTTCTTTGAGGCTTTCGTGAAGCGCCGTGACCGTCTTCGAGACGATGAATGTACGCGTGATGGCGCGCGCCGCCATGTTTTTTCCGCGCTCGATGCGCTTGGCGATCACGACTTCACCCTCGCGCGTGAGAAGGGGCACGGTGCCCATCTCGCGGAGATACATGCGGACGGGGTCGTTCGTCTTTTCCAGCGCTCCGGGCGTTAGGTCGAGCTCGACATCGCGGCTCGGCTTGCCGAGCCCGGCGAGGCCGGCCGCCTTCATCTGCTTGTACTTTTCTTCGGACTCGACGATATCGATCCCGGCGGTGCCAAAGACGTCGAACAGCTCGTCGAGCTCCTCCGACGAGCTCACCTCGGAAGGCAGGTTCTCGTTCACCTCGTCATAGAGGAGGTAGCCTTTTTCCTTCCCGATGGCGATGAGGGACTTAACCTCGTCGTACTTTTCTTCGATAGCCAGATTACCGACCCGGGTCTCCGTCATACTCTCGTCTCTAGCCTTCCAACGTGTTGATGCGCCGAGCTAGCGAATTGATCTCGGCAAGTAATTTGTTTTCGTCGGCGTCCTGAGCCTTGTTAGCTCTGAGGCGCGACTGCTGTTTTTGCCAGCGCTCTTTGCGAAGCTTATTGAGGCAATCGCGAGCGCTTTGCCTCGGGCCCAGCGGAGAGGGCTCACTCAGGATGCGCGTCAGCTCGGTTGTGAGCGCATCGGGCGAGAGCCGGTCTAAAAGCTTCTCGGTGCTGAGTGTTCCCAAAGTCTTTTCTTCCTTCATGACTCGCAAAATAGGAGCCGTCCTCAGTCCTTCCAGATCCTCCTCCTCGATCTCGTCGAGGATGGCAGAGTCCTCCGGACTCAAAAGAATCCATCGAATGAGCTCCCGCTCCGCCAGCTTGACGGCTGGCGCTTCCATAGCGGGAAGCTTGAACCGGTGGGCTCTCGTCTCGACGTGTCGCTTTAGCTCATCGAGGACGGTTCCATCCTCGATACCAGCGTACTCCGCGAGGGGGCCTACATAGCCAATGCGCTCCACTCGGTTCGGAATCTTTCCCAAAACAGGCAAAACGTCATTCAAGAACGCCGCTTTGCCTCTAGGGGTCTTCATATCGTAGCGCTTCGAGGTGTCTTCGATCAAGAAGCTAAGGAAAGACGGAGCGTTCGAGACCAACTCACGATAGCGCTCGCCCCCTTGGCTCCTGATGAAGTCGTCAGGGTCTTGCCCGTCGGGGAGCACGAGGACCCGGAGGTCGAAACTCTCCTCGAGCAGGAGGTCGATGCTGCGCCTCGCGGCCCGCATGCCGGCGTCGTCCGAATCGAAGTTGACGACGACTTTTTCGGTATAGCGTCTCAAGAGACGCGCGTGGGCGGCGGTCAAGCTGGTGCCGCAGCAGGCGACCGCTTGGCGAACGCCTGCTTGATAGGCCTGAAGACAATCCATGTAGCCTTCCATCAGGATCGCGAAGCCTTCTTTGCGAATCGCGTCCTTGGCCCGATGGAAACCATAGAGGACGTTGCTCTTGTTGTAGACGGGGCTTTCGGGCGAGTTGAGATATTTCGGCTCGCCGTGCTGAAGGATCCGCCCCCCAAAGGCCACGATTTTGCCCATTTCGGACGCGATAGGGATCATGAGCCGCCCGCGAAACCGGTCGTAAAAGCCACCACCGCTCTTGCGGGGAATGGCGAAGCCCGCCCGCTCGACGTTCTCTGGACGTACGCCGCGCCGCTTCAGATGATCGAGCAGCCCGCTCCACTGATCGGGCACGAAGCCTAGCCCGTAATCTTTGATGGTGTCGTCCAGAAGGCCTCTCTTTCTCAGATAGGCGATGACTTTGGCGCCATCCGATGTGTCACGCAGCTGCGTCTGAAAATATTTTTGGGCCTCAACGTAGATCTCGAGAAGGCTGCTCCTCTCCTGGTTCTCTCGCCGCGCTTTTTCGGACGTTTTCGGTACTTGCAGGCCGGCGCGCCCCGCGAGCTGCTCGACGGCTTCGACGAACGAGAGCTTGTCGTAGAGCATCAAGAACTTGAACGTGTCGCCGCCTTCGTTGCATCCGAAGCAGTGAAAAATCTGGCGTTCGGGGTTGACGTGGAACGACGGGGTCTTCTCGTTGTGGAACGGGCAGAGGCCCTTGAAGCTTTTTCCCGAGGGCTTGAGCGGCACGTAAGCGCCGATCACGGAAACGACGTCGGTAGAGGAGCGCACGAGCTCGATGAAATCCTGCGGGATGATTGCCATCAGTCTTTGAGCTCTACTACGGTAACCCCACCACGATTCTCGCTCTTCTGATTCGCGACTTGCGGGTGTCCCGTGAGCCATTCCCTAAGTGCTCGCTTCAGCCGTCCTGTGCCGTGGCCGTGGATCAAGCGCACCTCGCGGTGCTCGCTCAAGAAGGCATCATCGAGGAACTTGTCCGCGCGATCGAGCGCGTCTTCCACCGTGCAGCCGATCAGGTTGAGCTCGCTCGGCACATTTGGTGCCTCTTTGAGCTCGAGGCCATATTCCGAGCTCGTTCTGCGCGGCACGGGCGGCGGGCGGTTGGGGAGCGGCTCGAGCTTTTCGAGCGGGAGCCGGAGCTTCTTGTCGCGGACGTTCACTTCGGCTTGTCCGTTCCCCATGAGGCGCAGGATCTCGCCCTCCATTCCGAAGGAGGCTACCAGAACGCGCGTGCCGGGCCCGAGCTCCCTGTCTCTTGTTGCAGAGGTTTCAAGAGGTTGTGTTTCGGCTTCGACTTTCGAGATGAGCGGCGACGCCACCGATTCGAGCTTTGCAGAGAGCGTTTTCTCGAGCTCGTTCAGGCGCGTGTTCTGCTCTTTGCTGGCTTGGCGTGCTTCGGCGACGAGCTCACGAAGCTCTCGCCGCGTGCTGTCGAGCTCGTCCTCGAGATCGCGGCGAAAGCTCGTCAAGCGTTTGCGGCGCCCGAGGCGCTCTTCTTCCTCCTCCGCTTCGATGCGCGCCCGCGCGGCGGTGGCGGCGCGGCGATCGCTCGCGAGCCGCGCCTGCTGAGCCTCGAGCTCGACGCGCTCGGCTTCGAGCCTCTGGACGAGCTTTCCGACTTGACGCTCGCGCTCGCTTTGAAGCTCGCGCGCGCGCGTAACGATGTTGGCGGGCAGGCCGAGGCGCTCCGCCATCTCGAAAGCAAGGCTTCTGCCCGCGGCCCCCTCTACGATCGTGTAGGTCGGCGCATAGGTCTTTGGGTCGAACTGAAAGGACGCCGCGTCGACACCTTCGGTCGTGCTCGCATAAGCTTTCAGGAGGCCGTGATGGGTGGACGCGATCACGAGTGCCCCGCGCGCGAGGAAGTGCTCCACGAGCGCGGTCCCGAGAGCGCCCCCCTCCGATGGATCGGTGCCCGTTCCCACTTCGTCGAGGATAACGAGAGACGGAAGCTCGAGCTCGTTCTCCATAGCGACGACTTTCGCCAAGTGAGACGAGAACGTGGACAGGTTGGATGCAATGGATTGATCGTCGCCGATATCCGCGAACAAAGTTCGAAAGACGGGAAAAGAGCTTTGTGAGCTCGCAGGAACGTGCAGGCCTGCCTGCACCATCAGGCTTAGAAGGCCGGCCGTTTTGAGCGCGACCGTTTTGCCGCCCGTGTTGGGGCCGGTGAAGACGAGGCCGCGGCGCTTGCCGGACACGTGGAAGCTTACCGGGACCGCGTCGTCTACAAGAGGGTGGCGGGCATCGACGAGAGCGAGGCCTTCCTCGATCCGAGGCTCCGCGGCGCGATATGAGGTGGAGAGCCGGCCTTTTGCTTGGGCCAGGTCGAGCTCCGTCATGATCTCGAATGCCTCCGTGAGCTCCGGGCGGCTCGGCCGGATGCGCTCGGTGAGCGCCGCGAGGATCCGACGCACTTCCTGCCGCTCACGATCTAAGACGGACGCGATCTCGTTGTTGAGCTCGACGGTCGCCATGGGCTCGATAAAAAGCGTGGCGCCGCTCGCCGAGGCGCCGTGCACGATTCCCCGAAATTGCGACTTGCACTCTGCTTTGACCGGCAAAACGGAGCGCCCGTTGCGCGTGGTCACGATCATTTCCTGGAGAAGCTTGGCGTTATCTCGCGAGGCGAGCGTTCGGTCGAGCGTTTTTTGGAGCTTTTGTCGCAACCGGCCGAGCGAGGCGCGAAGCTTCGCGAGCTCGGCGCTCGCATCGTCGCGCAGATCGTGCTTTTCGGTGTCCAGGACGCGGCTAAGCTGCGCTTCGAGCTCCTGCAGATTGGGAAGCTTCTCGGTTAGCGCCCAAAGCCTCGGGAGGTCGTCTTGTTTGGCGCTGAGGCGGCCTCGGGCGTTTTTGGTGATACCCGCAAAAGCAAAGAGCGCCATGAGATCCGCCACCGCGAGCGATCGTCCTTCGATGCCGAGGGCGTCCAGAAAAGGAGGCACATCGGGAAGCTCGTGAAGCGCTACACCTTCGCCTTCATCGTCGAGGCGACGCGCTTCGGAGGTCTCGCCGAGCTCGCGCAAGACGCGCTCTTTGTCGCAGGAGGCCTCGAGCGCTAGAGCGCGCGCCTTTCCGGGCTTCGTTTCGGCCAGATTTGCGAGCTGCTCGCGAATGCGGTCGAACTCCAAGGCTTCGTAGACACGGATGTTCATGGTTTACGAGCCGTCAAGAGCTCGCGCAAGACAGCGGAGCTCATAAGATTGAACAACATGCAGAGATGCACCACTTCCGTGTTCCCGATTCGACCCGATCCAGCTACACTACCATGCCACGCCGGCAGACGCCAATTCCGGTGTCGGTTTGGGCGCACGTCACCAGTGTGCGGAAGCTCGGATCGTGCGGGATGTAGTAGTTTTGCGAACTCATCTCCTACGGCTATAATAGGCGTAGGAGATGAAGATGATGCCCCGAGAACCGATCCCCACAGTTGTTCGTAAGCTCGCTAAAGAACTGGCCGAGCCGACTCCGATGCGCCGCGGCTCGGTGTCCGAGCGGTTCATGAAGTGTGGTCAAAAGGAGTGTCGGTGCCAGCACGACCCGCAGGCGCGGCACGGCCCGTACTTCACTCTCACACGTAGCGAAGAGGGCAAGACGCGGTCCCGCTATCTGAGCGCGGAGCAGGCCGCATTGGCCCGCCAGCACGTGGAGGCAGGCCATGAGTTTCGCAAGCAGGTGGAAAGGTATTGGCAGGCCTGCGAGCGGTGGGGCGACACTCAACTGGAAGCCTCCCAGGCGGCCTCGCAAGAGGCCGCCAAAAAAAGGGCTTCAAAACGGCGTTCGGGATCGAAATCGTCACCGAGATCGAAGCGCTCCTAGGCACGGTCGTCGTCGACGAGTGGGACCTCGAGGCCATCGAGACGGCTGCGCGCCGCATGGCGATGCGTGTGGCGGCCCGCGTCGTGGAACAACGACTCAACGCCGATACCTCGGACCATGCCGGCCCGATGTTACCCTGCGCCTGCGGGCAGTCGGCGCGCTACGCCGGCCGGCATGGCAAGAACTTCGAGAGCGTGCTGGGGCCTCTGAGGCTGGAGCGCGCCTACTACCACTGCGAGCTGTGCGAAGCGGGTTTCTGTCCGCGTGACCGGGCGCTGGGACTCCAGGGTGGTTCGCTCTCTCCGGGAGTGCTGCGCATGGCTGGACTGGTGGGTGCCATGGTCAGCTTTGAGGAGGGCCACGAGTTACTGCACGAGTTGGCTGGGGTGGATGTTCCGACCAAGCACGTCGAGCGCGCGGCCGAGGCGCTGGGGCGTGAGGTCACCGAGGACGAGAAACTCGTGGTCGAGCCGCCGGAGCCAAACGAACCACTGGCGCCAACGCTGTACCTTGGGATGGATGGTACAGGTGTGCCCGTACGCAAAAAGGAGTTGGTAGATCGCCCGGGCAAGCAGCCCGACGGCTCGTCGAAGACGCGAGAGGTCAAGCTCGTCACGATCTGGAGCGCCGAGGGGCGGGACAAAGAAGGCACGCCCGTGCGCGACGCCGGCTCGATCACCTACTCGGCTGCGATCGAAAGCGCGGCGCACAAAGACACTGACGCGACGCCGAGCGAGTTCGCGGCGCGCGTCGAGCGTGAGGCCACGCGGCGCGGCTTCGAGCGCGCGGCGCGCCAGGCCGTGCTCGGCGATGGGGCCATCTGGATCTGGAACCTCACCGACGAGCACTTTCCCGATGCGGTTCAGATCGTCGACCGCTTCCACGCCAAACAGCACCTCTCGGACGTGTCCAAGTCCATCTATGGCGCCGGCACTGACCTCGCACAGCAGTGGGCGAGCGAACGCCATGACGAGTTGGACGCCGGCGATATCGACGACATCCTCGACGCCCTACGACTACACTCGCCGCAGGATGACGAGGCGCGCAAGTGCATCGACTACGTCGAACGCAACCAAGAGCGCATGCGCTACCCGAAGTTCCGAGCAGCAGGGCTTTGTACCTCGACTGGGGTCGTTGAGGCCGGATGCAAGGTAGCGATCGGAACCCGGTGCAAGCACGCCGGGATGCACTGGACCGTCGCTGGCGTTGACGCGATCATCGCACTGCGCTGCTGCAAGTTGAGCGGACGCTTCGAGGGGTTCTGGGAGCGGCGCGCTCAGCGTCGAGTGGCATGATGATAGATTCTCATCTCACAATCCTGACGTGCACCCTGTCGGTTTTCAGTGGATCGCGCTGCAGATGGTCCCTGCCATGTAACCGGCGCCAAAGCCGTTATCGATGTTCACGACGGCGACCCCGGGCGAGCATCCGTTCAGCATCGTCAGCAGCGGTGCGAGTCCAGCAAATGCGGCCCCATAGCCGACGCTCGTAGGGACGGCGATGACAGGAGCGTCGGTCAAACCGGACACGACGCTCGGGAGAGCGCCGTCCATACCCGCGACGACGATGAGGACGTTGGATTCCGTCAAAGCCTCGCGATGCGCGAGCAAGCGATGGAGGCCCGCGACGCCGACATCGAAGATACGCTCGACTTCGCAACCCATGAGCTCGGCGGTGAGAGCCGCTTCATCCGCGACGTTGATATCCGCCGTGCCTGCACAGAGCACCGAAGCTCTTCCGTGTCTCGATTTCGGAGGCGCACCGATAACGATGGCCTTTGCGGCCGCGTGCCACGTTGCGCCTTTCGCCACTGCCGAGACGGCTTCGAAGGCGTCTTCGCTCGTCTTGGTCACGAGCACCGTTTGGCCCGTGCTGGAGAGCGTTTTCGCGATCGCCGCGATCTGCTCGGAGCTCTTCCCAGGGCCGAAGACGACCTCCGGGAAGCCGCGGCGCAATGCTCGGTGGTGGTCGATCTTGGCAAAGCCGAGCTCCTCGAAGGCGAGGAGCTTGAGATCGGAGACGGCTTCTTCTGCGGAGCGCTCACCGCGCTCGACGGCCGCGAGGATCTCGCGCAAGCGCTCGGGAGTCATGGCGGAGAGTGTAGCCCAAAAAACACGCGCCGCGCGCGGGTGCCGGCGCGGAGCTCGCGAACCGCGCTCGAGATAGCGAGAACGAAGAACGGCACATATTCCAGCACTTTCACCCAGACAACGTCCTCCCACGCTTCGCCCGGGACGGCGAGATAGGCCGAGTGATAGCTCAAGCCAACGCTCAAGCAGAGATAGATCCATGCGGGGCTCACGTAGATGGCGAGAAAGGGCGCTACCCACAACAGGTACCAAGGGTGCACCGTCGGTGTGAGAAGAAGGATCGCGCCCACCGTGAGGTAGGAGCTTCGAAGCGGTCTCGCGTTCAGAAAGACGAGCACGAGGACCATGGTCACGAGCGTCGCGGCCACGATAATCTTCGCGGTGTCGAGCGACCCCGTGAGGGCGAAGAGGACATGAAACAGGCTGTCGTTGGAACGCCAGCGGAGCCCATATTGGGTGAGGCCGCGAAAGGCCAGGCCGCCCGCGCTTGCGTAAGGGAGGGTAAGAACGAAGGTGACGAGCCCCATCGCGATGAGTGCGCGCGCCCTCACAGCTCGGAGAAAAAGAGGCGCGAGCGCGTAGCCGATAACCTTTGCGAGGCCGGAAAGCGTGAGAAGCGCCATCCCGAGCACGTCGCGGTGGCGCAAGAGCGCCCACTGCGCGGCGAAGAGTCCCAATACGGCGAGAGCGTCGTTGTGCCCACTGCCGGCAACCTCGACGATCACGAGAGGGCTCCACCCATAGATAACGGCGCGGACGGGATTGAGGCCGAGCGCGCGCAAAATCCCGCTCAACACAAAAATGAGCGCCAAATCGCAGAGCACGAAGAACGCCTTCATGAAGAAGAGACTCTCCGAGATAGCGATCATGCCATAGAAGGCCCATTCCATGGCGGGCGGATAAATCGTCGGAATATCTTTGTTATTGATGCCGGGATAGAGGTCGTTTCTCAGAAACGCGAGCTCTTCGGCGTCGGGCGCATAAATATAAGGATTGATGCCGGCGTGCTGGACGCGGCCGTCCCAAACGTAGCGGAAGATATCGTCGGACAGGATGGGCTCGGTGGCGAGAAAGGGCACGCGCATCGCGATCGCGAAAACGAGAACGAGAACGCGATTTGCGGTACTATCCGACGCGCGCCGCACTGCGTAGTAGCTCGCGAGGAGCCACGGAAGGCCCATCGCGAAGTAGAGGCACAAATAGACGGGATAGTTGGTCTCTCGGTCGACGACCCGGGAGGCCAAGATGGTGAGGGCGAGCTCGATGAGGCCGAGCGTTGCGAGAACGGCGTGCTCTTTTTTCAAAGTGGCGCGGACTCTCTAATGCCTGTGGCGTAGTTCATTTGGGCCTTGTAAAACCGCAGTCTAGGATATGACAATGGTCTCCGTGGATACATTTCTTCTGACGACCTACTTCGCGGTCCTCCTCACGCTCGCGGTCTTCGGGATGCATCGCTATTGGATGGTCTTTCTTTACTATCGCTATCGCCAGCCTCAGTCTCACGCAGGGCCGCTCAAAGACTTTCCGAGGGTCACGGTCCAGCTACCGGTCTATAACGAATGGTACGTGGTCGAGAGACTCATCGACGCGGTGTGCCAATTCGACTACCCGAAGGAGCGACTCGAGATCCAAGTTCTAGATGACTCGACGGACGAGACGGCGGATGTGGCCAAAGCGCGTGTGGCTCATCACCGCGGCCTCGGCGTGGACATTCACTACCTCCGCCGCGAGGATCGGACCGGCTACAAGGCGGGCGCCCTCGCTGCGGGCTTGAAGGTCGCGAAAGGTGAGCTGGTTGCCATCTTTGATGCAGATTTCGTTCCCCGGCCAGGTTTCTTGAAACAGACCGTTCATCATTTCGTCGATCCGGGTGTGGGTATGGTCCAGGCGCGTTGGGGGCATCTCAACGGCGACTACTCGCTTCTCACGCGGGTGCAGACGATCTTGCTCGACGCGCATTTCGTTCTCGAGCACGGGGGACGCAATCGCTCCGGTTGTTTTTTCAACTTCAACGGCACGGCAGGGCTTTGGCGGCGCCAGGCCATCGAGGAGGCGGGTGGTTGGCAGCACGACACGCTGACCGAGGATATGGACCTTTCCTATCGCGCCCAGCTACGAGGCTGGCGTTTCGTGTTCGCGCCAGACGTGGTTGCGCCCGCGGAAATCCCGGTCTCGATGAACGCGTTCAAAACCCAGCAACATCGTTGGTCGAAAGGCTCCATTCAAACAGCGCGCAAGCTCCTTCCAAAGATTCTCGCGAGCCCGCTCCCGCTGCGCGTGAAGGTCGAGGCCGTTTTCCACCTCACCGCGAATCTGGCCTATCCGTTGATGGTGCTTCTCTCGCTGCTCATTTTTCCGAGCTTGCTCGTGCGCTTCAACATGGGTTGGCACGAGATGCTTCTGTTTGATCTGCCGTTGTTCCTCGCGGCGACGGCGTCCGTGACGAGCTTCTACGTCGTCTCGCAACGGGAGATTTACAAGGATTGGGGACGGCGTCTCAAAGTGCTCCCGATGCTCTTGTCGCTCGGCATCGGCATGTGCTTGAACAATGCCAAGGCGGTCATGGAGGCCCTTTTGGGCCGCGAGACCAGTTTCGTGCGCACACCCAAATACAGGATCGAGTCGTCGGGCGACCAGTGGAGCAAAAAGCGGTACCGAAGCCGCCGGAGCCTGCAGCCCTATCTAGAGCTCGGCCTAGGCCTCTACTTCACGTTGAGTGTCGCCTACGCGGCTGCCCACCACATCTACGGTTCGCTCCCTGTCCTCGTGCTCTTCCAAGTGGGCTTCCTCTATACCGGCGCGCTGTCGCTCGCAGAAGATCCAGCATTCAGCGATGAGCATTCAGCATTCACGATACTCTCCAGTGCTACGGCCACCGAGCCAAGCCGCGGCCGTCCTGAGAGATTCCTGAATGCTGACTGAGAGATTCCTGAATGCTGACTGCTGAATGCTGATACACTTTGCGCGTGAATCGGGATCTCGGGTTTTTCATCGCGGGGCTGTGCTTTGGTGTCGCGGCGGGCTATTTCGTGTTTCGCGCGGTGTTGCCCCCGGGAAGCCCGGCGGAAGTGGTGGCGAGCTCACGTACGAGCACGGCGTCCACCATCGGCCTCGATAGTGAGTCGGAGTTTCCGCCGCTCGATGAGAGCCAAGTCAGAGAGCTCGAAGCCGGCGCCGACGCGAGCCCCGACGATCCCAAGCTCGCGGCCCGTGTCGGAGAGGTCTATATGGATGCGGGACAGTTTGCCGACGCCGTCCCGTGGCTCGAGAAGGCTGTCGAGCTCGGGCCCCGAGACGTGCATGTTCGTAATCATCTCGCCCTCTCTTATCTCAATCAGGGGAACATGGACGGCGCCGTCGGTTCGTTCGAGCAAACGCTAGCGATAGATCCGAATCATCCGCCGAGCTTGCTCGGTCTCGGACGCATCAAGCTCTATCTGCAGCAGGACATCGATGGCGGCTTGGCGATGTGGCAAAAGTTGATGGCGGTGGCGCCGAGCTCCGAAGAAGCGCAGAGCGTAAGGGACGAGCTCGATGCGCTGAAGTCGGCGCATCCCGGGAGTTGATGTTGGCGCGCTTTCTCTACTTTCTTCTCGTCGCTTTTCTCGTGCGCATGGCGTGGAACGCGGTGGCCGGTTGGCTCACGGTGCAAGCGCGCCGCCAGATGAACGCTACCCCCGGTCATAGCTCGCAAAGGCGGGTGATCCACAAAGGCTTGATGGTGCGCGATCCCGTCTGCGGCCTCCATCTTCCCGAGCAACGTGCCCTTACGGAGTTGCGGTCCGGTCAGCGCTATCACTTCTGCTCCGAGCGTTGCCGCGACAGCTTTCTGAGCGCCAGCTAAATGATGTCGCGCGAAAGACTCGAACCTGAAAGACTTAAAGAAGATATTTGCGAAGTCGGTCGCCGTATGTACCAAAACGGCTACATTGCCGCGATGGAAGGCAATATCAGCTTGAGGCTCTCCGAGAACGAGCTCATGGGAACGCCGGCCGGCGCCTGCAAAGGCTATTTGACCCCGGAGATGATCTCCACCTGCGACATGGAAGGGAACACGCTCTCGGGCCCGCGCATCTCGACCGAGATCCAGATGCATATCTCCGTGTACAAGGCGCGGCCCGATGTCCAAGCCGTCGTTCACGCCCATCCACCGAAATGCACGGGCTTTGCCGTCGCCGGCGTGCCGCTCGACCGTGCGGTGCTCGCTGAAGTCGTGGTAACCCTCGGCTGCGTGCCGCTCGCCGACTACGGGACGCCTTCGACCCAGGAGCTCGCCGATTCGGTGGACCGTTTGATCCGCACCTCCGACGGGCTGCTCTTGTCGAACCACGGGGCACTAACCGTGGGTAAAGAGGTCTACGACGCCTATTTCAAGCTGGAAGTCATCGAGCACTTCGCCGAGATCTCGCTCATCTCGCGTCAGCTCGGCGGCGAGCGGCTCCTACCCAGGAAGGAAGTGTCGCGCCTTCTCGACCTGCGTCAAAAAGTCTACAACCTCGAAGGGCCACCGGGCGGGGAAGCTTGTCCGGTACCTGCGGAAGCGGCCGGAAACGGCGACGAGGTCGTACAAATGACACGGAACGAATTGATTCAGCTCATCTCGGACGCTATTCGTGAGGTCGGGGGGAGTTAGTGCTCAGGATTCAGGATTCAGCAATCAGCATTCAGGAAATCATTTGATTAGTTAGGAGGATTCATGGCGGATTCTTTTGGTGAAGCTCTTGGGATGATCGAGACGAAAGGACTCGTGGCGATGATCGAAGCGTCGGACGCGATGGTCAAAGCGGCGAAAGTTACGCTCATCGGTTACGAGAAGATTGGCGCTGGTTTCGTTACGGCAATCGTCCGCGGCGACGTCGCGGCATGCAAGGCGGCAACCGATGCCGGCGCCGCCGCGGCGCGTCGTGTCGGCGAGCTCGTCTCGGTCCACGTCATCCCGCGGCCGCATTCGAGCCTCGAAGATCGGCTTCCGATCGGCAAGTCCAACAGCGAGTAACGCTGCTCTCGCTTAGCGTATGATTCTCGGGAGAGTGGCTGGCACCGTCGTCGCCACCCAAAAAGACGAGCGCCTCGAGGGGTTCAAGCTTCTCGTCGTGCAAGCGGTCGAGCCGGATGGCCGGCTGAAAGACAGCTTCGTCGTCGCGGTGGATACGATGGGCGCCGGTAATGGTGAGCTCGTTCTCGTGGTCTCGGGGAGCTCTGCTCGAATGGTGTGCGGCTGCACCGACCGGCCGGTCGACGCTGCGATCGCGGGGATCGTGGATGAGATCGATCTGCTGCCGAGCGAAGGCGGTTGAAGCTCATGCTGCTCGCGAAAGTCGTCGGCACCGTCGTCGCCACGTTCAAAGATCCCGGTCTCGTGGGCCAGAAGCTTCTCGTGATCCAGCCGCTCACGCCGTCGGGTGAGTCGAACGGACCGCCCCTCGTCGCTCTCGACGCCGTGGGCGTCGGGGTTTCTGAGCGCGTGTTCTACGTACGAGGCAAGGAAGCTTCCCTTTTGTTTCTCCCGGACCACGTTCCTGCGGATGCCGGGATTGTCGGGAAGGTCGACAGCATCGAAGAGAGGCCTTCGTGATTCTGGGACGCGTCACAGGCGCCGTCGTCGCGACCGCGAAGCACTACAAGCTCGAAGGCCGCAAGCTTCTCCTCGTCCAGCCCATCGGGCCTGAAGGGGATGTGCGCGGAGTCCAGATACTCGCGGTCGATGGCGTCGGTGCTGGCGAAGGCGACCGCGTGCTCGTCGTTCAGGAAGGCAAGTGCGCTTCGATGGTCTCGGGCCGAGCCGATAGTCCGCTCGACGCGGCCATCGTGGCGGTTGTGGACGCGGTGGAGCTCGAATGAGCCTCGACCGCGCGCGGGTTCGAGCGCTGGTGCGGGCCGAGCTCGAAAAGCGGCTGGACGAGCCCCCACCGGCGCGTGTTCATGCGGCGCTTCTCGAGATCTACCAAGGCCCTGCCCCGGGATGTAATGAGGACCTGGATTCCCCCACGCGAATACCGTGCGTCATCGAGCCTGATCGCCCCTGCACAAACAGCGGCTACTGCAAGAAACTGGGCCACTGAAGCCGCACTTTGGTCGAAGTCGGCGTTGTCCGTCCACTGTGGAAAACGGCGACAAAAATCTGTGGAAAAGCTGTGGAAATCGTGTCTCACGTGAGGCACGCGAGCGCTTGGGGCCCGCGGCGGCCTATCCATCTTCAAGAAGCGCTTCAGCGTCGACGGTGATAAAAACCTCGTTCCCGACGACGACGCCGCCCTGCTCCAAATCTCCTTGCCAGCTCATGTCGAAATCCTGGCGATTGATTTTGGTCGTGCCGGTGAAGCCGGCTCGGGTTTTGGGTCCCTTGTCTTCGTTGCCAACCCAGAACGGCGTCGCCCAGCGACCGAGGTAGTCCACGTCCATGACGATTGCCTGTGTGATTCCGCGGATCGTCAGATCACCCGTGACGGTGTAGTCGGTCTCACCGATTTGACCTGTGAATCGGCCTTTGAAAGTAATCTTGCAAAGGGTCAATTTCGTAAACTTTTTGGATCATCGTGTGCCACGAATGCATCCTCAGAAAGGAGGGAAGATGGAAGCAATGCTGCATGGAAGATGAGGGTAGGTCCCTCGGGATCGGGCTGCAGGGTCAGGTCCCAAACCGCCCCAAGCTGCGCTGGTCAAAAGCCAGGGTGGTGAGCGTTGTGGGAAAAGGCGCTCGTTAAAGCGTCAGGTACGGGTCAGGAAGACGAACGCAAGTGAACCATTGATGACGCGTCGAAAAGAATTGTTGGCATCAAAACCAGGGTCGGATGATTATCCTGGGAAGAGCTCACCAGGAGCCTGCTTACGGGGTGGGTGATGTCCGGCGTAAAGGTGGCGTGAGCCTGATCCAGGCTTCTGTGCGGAACGTGGGAACCTGTCGCTCCGATGTGAAGGGAGAACCTCAAGTGGGAGGCCCCCATTAGAGGGAGAGTACCGATGCGGAGCACAGGGGCGGAGTCACTCGTAGTAGTGATGAAGGCTCTGTAATGGAGTTGGGAGCGAAGGGGTGACATTGTCTTGCTTGACCCATGGGTCAACCTAACCAGGGAGGAATCTGATGGATAAGGCGAAACCATTTTGTATTTCCAAACAGGAGGTTTGGGATGCGTACGAACGGGTAAAGGCCAATCACGGTGCTGCTGGAGTAGACGGGCAGTCGGTTGCCGCGTTTGAGGAGAATCTTATTAATAATCTCTACAAGCTCTGGAATCGGTTGTCGTCGGGAAGCTACTTTCCTCCACCGGTGCGCCGGGTCGAAATACCCAAGAGCGGAGGCGGCACGCGACCGTTGGGAATACCGACGGTGGCGGACCGCATCGCTCAGATGGTGGTCAAACGATGCCTCGAACCGAATCTGGACAGGCTCTTTCATCCAGACTCGTACGGGTGTTGTTTATCACTTTAATCCGTAATCCACCGCGATGAAATATCAAGAACGGCCACCACTCCATGAGGGTACGGGAGTGCTCGACGGCGTCCAGGGTTCGCTCGCTACGCGAGCCGCTACGCGCCCTTGACCCCGTCTGCGCCTCCCGTCTTCTGCTCGTACGTGGTTGCCGGTCGAGGTGAATCACGAATGAGAAATCTTCGCGATTCAATGTAAAAAACAACAACGGGTATCGACCAGGGAAATCGGCAATCGAAGCAGTCGGTCAAGCTCGGCAGCGATGTTGGGATTACGACTGGGTGCTCGATCTCGACATCCGTGGTTTCTTTGACAACATCGACCATGCGCTACTGATGCGAGCGGTGCGCAAGCATGCTGACGAGAAGTGGGTCGTGCTGTACATCGAGCGCTGGTTGACAGCGCCGGTACAGATGCCAGACGGCAAGCTTGTCCCTCGGGAAAAGGGGACGCCTCAAGGGGGAGTCATTAGCCCCTTGTTGGCGAATCTGTTTCTGCATTATGCGTTTGACTGTTGGATGGCCAGGTATTGCCCGACCATTCCGTTTGAACGCTACGCGGATGATGCCGTGTGTCATTGCAAAAGTGAAGCACGGGCTCTGTGGTTGCGGCGGAAGCTGGATGAGCGATTGAGCGACTGTGGGCTGGAGTTGCATCCCGAGAAGACCCACGTGGTCTTTTGTAAGGATGACAATCGACGAGGTGATTACCCCAGCACGAAGTTCGACTTTCTCGGGTACACGTTTCGGACTCGAGAGGCGAAAAATCGGTGGGGTGCGTTCTTCGTCACCTTCAGTCCTGCGGTGAGCGCGAAAGCTTCCCAACGTATCCGTCACACCATTCGGAGCTGGCGGCTCCATCGCCGCACCGGCACCTCCCTGGATGAGTTGGCTTGCACGTTCAATCCCGTTCTGCGGGGTTGGATCAACTACTACAGCCACTACTGTCCCTCGGCTCTGACCCCGACGTTTCAGTATCTCAATCTCCGTTTGGCCCGCTGGGCCTGTCGGAAGTACAAACGGCTGCGAGGGCACCGCAGGCGAGCACGACGGTGGCTGCGAGGTATTACCCAGCGGCAGCCTGAACTGTTCGCCCACTGGGCGCTCACTCGGCCATAGGCTGGACAATAAGAGCCGTATGAGCTGAGAGGTTCACGTCCGGATCCGTGAGCGCGGAGGGGTGCGATTCCCCTCCGCTACTCGACTTGGCCCAACTGAGCCTGCGTTGTCGGTGCGCGTCGCTGCTATCTTGGCCGTTAAGGTTGTCTTCAGTAGAATTTTCAAAGCCGGACTCTCGCAGGCGTTTTGCGCGTGGCCAGCACGTTCGATGAGGCTTGTTCGAGATCCCCGTAGAAGACGCAGACCCGGTTGAGCTTCGACATGCGCACGGACGACTCGGCGGGTGGGCTTCGAGCCTACGTCGACGGTGATGTCTTCGGCAGCGGTACATTGATTACTGTGACTTGGGTTTAAAATCATTGAGGACAAACTCAGCCTTGGCATTGGAAACCCCAAGATAGAATAAATAGGCCTTGCCAATTAGTATCGGAGATTCTTTCGATACGGCCCATCATGTATTCTGCCACCGTAGCTTGGGCGAAAAGAGTTTGCTCTTTGCCGCCAATCCTGAAACTGCACTGCTCTTTCACTAGATCCTTTAAGGCCGTGGGCAACACTTTCATCTTGAGTCCGGTTCGCCAAAAATTGCTATTGCCCTTTGAAAGAGGAGAACAGCTGATGAATTCCGCCGCCACTTGAATCTTTTGGCCAGGCTTGGTGTTGTAGCTAAATCCCAATTTGGAAGGCACACCGGCATCTTTACGCTGTTGCAGAACGCTTTCTACTTTGGCTTTGGAGTATCTGTCAAAGTTCGCTTCTTCATAGGAAGCTCTGTTGAAAGAATTCTGAGCCCCAACCGAAACAGACACCGGTGCGTACACCAATAGTAAAAGTAGCGGTATGAGTACATACTTCATATTTGCTCCCCCCGATAGCGGAATTAAGTGCGGCGATCCGGCTCGGTCACGGTGAGCTCCGCGTCCGTCCAGATCCTGTCCTTCATCATTATTGATCCAGCGGGAATGGTACCGCTGGTGGCCCTACGAGGAACGAAGAGACCCGGGTCGGCGCGCGCGGGCCCTTTGCCGAGATCAGACGATCAATGGGCCGCGGAGCTGGATAACGCAATCGCCGAGGGATCCCAGCAATCGACGCGCAGCGACTAAACTGGCTCAGGCGGCGTCGCGCCATTCGTAGCGGTGGTGGAGCCCACCCACTCGCGGCAAAGCGACGATTTTTGCGGTCGGTGATGGTCGCGGCGTGAACGGTGCGTAAGTTCTTGATTTCAGGAGCGGACAGATATTGATGACGCACAGGTGGAGCTTCAGCCCGATTTGAACGCCGCCTACGCCCAACTTGCCGGTTTGTTGGTCACCAGCGACCGGGCGGACGAAGCTATCGCGACGATCGAGCGCAGCCTCGAGGAAAACCCAGACAACGTCTCTATCATGATGCTCAAAGGCATGGTGCAGCAGGTGTCCGACCAGGTGGACGCTGCGCAGGACACGTATGAAAAAGTTCTGGGCCTCCATCCACGCATGGCACCGGCGGCGAATAATCTCGCTTACATCTACCGGGATCAGGAGGGGATGCTCGATAGAGCCCTCGAGCTCGCAGAAATCGCTCGAGCCGAAGCGCCTGACAGCCCGGACATCGCCGATACCCTCGGCTGGGTCGCCTACAAACGTGGTGATTACGAACGGGCGCTAGGCCTCATCAAGGAGGCCGCGATATCACGCCCGGACAACGCCGAGATCCTGTATCACCTCGGCTTGGCGCACTACCGCCAGCAAGAATTTCGAGAATGCGTCGAGGCCTTCAACATGGCCATAGAGCTCGACCCCGATTCGCCACTTGCTGAACACGCGCGCACGATCCTCCTCGAGCTCGAATAGGACTTCTATTAGTGCCGCGGGGCCCCACCCCCACCCCCACGGCTCCTCGCTCCGCGACTCGCTTTGCTCGCGCTGCGCTCGGGTTGAGGACTCCTCATCGTTCAAGGCACGTCAGCTTGAGCGATGGTTTCGAGCTGGCTTCTCACTGCCGCAAAGCGCGACTCGAGCTCGGGGATAGGCGCCGCGCCATATCCTTCCGCCAAACGCTCATCGGCAACGTTCAGAGCTCGCAAGAGATCGCGCGCCGACTCACGCGCGACAGCCGAGTCGGTGCTTCCTCGTTCAGAAATCCATATGGGCGAGGTGTGCGCAAAAGGATAACCGTTCATCGCCGGCCAGAGGTTGGGTCCGCCATGAGCACGCGCCGCAATCCAGCCGCCATCCGGTAGGCTCAGCGTGCCTTCGAAGCTCTTCCGGCCAGACGATTCGAGCCCGGCACCGCTCCAAGCGATTTTTCCATTGACGAGGATCTCGACATCTTCTACCGCGGTGGGCGAAGAGAGCTGAAGTTCCCACGCAACCTCTTGGTCGCGTGGAAGAACTTCTCCCGCCTCACGCCCTTCAACTTGGAACTCGAGAAGTGGCCCGGTGCTCAAAAAGCTCCGGCCAGCTTTGAGCCCGTCGAGATAGCTCTCCAAGTTAAAGGGACCGTCCAGCTTCACGTAAACCCGCGTCGATCCGACGGCCATGCTTCGGTAGTAATCCGCAAAGGAGTCCGTCCCGGCCGATGCGGCAATGGGCACCCCGATATTCAGAAAGCGGTACCAGACTTCGGCCGTGCCGAGCTCGCTCGTCCAGAGACAAGCGACTTCCAGCGCGTCGAGCTCGCCCAAAACCGCATCGGGGATGAGGTTCAACGGAATCGACCGGAGCGTCGTTTCATCCGTAAAGGGATCCGGAACCGAGACGGGATGCATGTAGCTCGTCATACCGCCCTGGGCACGAGCGTGGCGCAGCGCCTCGTCGTTGGGACGATCGTCTTCCGAATAGATCGGATAGCCTGGACCCCAGTACCAGGGCCAGAAAGGTGACGTGATATTCACAAGTCCCAAATGACCGAGAAAGTGCGAGCGCACTTCCTGCCCAAAAGCAAGAAAGGGCCGCTCGCTGAGGCGCTTCCAATCGAAGAACTCGAGGTCGTTGAAGCGGTGCTGCAGATTTGCCATGAGCGGCGTACCGACATCCAAGTCCTCGGCCTCGAGTGCCAGGAGTAAGTCCTCGGGTTGAAGACGGTAAGGTCCGCCGTAGTTCATATGATAATGATGGTCCCCAGCGTACCAGCCCTTCTCGCGGGGATTCCACAAAGGCTCGAAACGCAAGTCGAGCGTCTCGTGATCTCCGGGCGTCAAGGTCACACTCGCGGAAACCGCGGGAGCGGTAAAGCCATGTGTGGCGAGCACCCGAACTTCCCCGGCCGGAACTTCGTAGCTCGCGACGCCAGGCGAGAAGACGTAAACCTTTCCACTCGAGGAGTCGAACCGCGGCATGCCTCGATCGGAAACCACGGGATGTCCCGCCTCGTCGAGAATGTGAAGCCGCGCCGGAACGGGCTTTTCGTTTTCGCCCAGGCGCGAACGGATCTGGACCCGTGCGGTGCGCACGCCCCAATCCCACGTGCGGATGGGAACGTGCTCCGGCTCTCCCCCGGTCACGGCGATGCGAAAGAGCTCGAACTGAAGCGCTTCGTTCGCTTCGACGTACCAGACGAATCGGCCATCCGCGCTGAACACGGGCGAAAGTGGAAGGCCCGGCCCGCGATTCAACCGAATGGGGTCGAGATTCACGGGGTCGATGAGCGACAGCTCGTAAAAGTCGGGCCCCGGCCAGTTCACGACGAGCGCTTTTCCATCCGGGCTGAGCCCCGGATGGGTCTGCGACGTGATCGATTGAGACATCAGCGTGCGCTCGGTCTCGAGCTCGAGGTTGCGATCGAGGATCCGATCGGGCGAGCGCGGGCCCTTCGCCACATATACGAGGCGTTCACCGTCCGGATGCGGAAGCGGTCTCACTTCGATACCGCGCGCGGACGTCACTGGCATAGCTTCGCCGGTCGCGAGCTGGAGCCGCCAGATGTCGAGGTCGCCGTTCTCGGCCGAGCTGTAATAGAGAAAGCTATCATCGGCGGAATAGGCCGGGTCGAGCTCGATCGCCGGCGTCTCGACGAGCGCGGTCTCTTCTCCAGTGGCGAGGTCGTACGACCAGATGTCCGTATCCTCGGTGTCGTCACGGATGAAAGCGAGACGGCTTCCGTCCGCCGAGAACGCCGGGCGCGCGTCGATCGCGCGGCCCGAGGTGAGCCGCCGGGCCTCACCATTCTCGAGATCGAGAAGCCACAACCAGCCGCGAGCGGCGAAGGCGAGGCTCTTGCCATCCGGCGACGGCGCCGGATCCGTAGGCCCCGCGCCCATGACCGGCAGCTCGAAGCCCTCGAGGTAAACGTGGTGACGATAGCCTGCGACTTGTGGATAACGGTGGGTCCACTGGGCTTCGCTGACTCCCGCCGAAAGGAGGACGAGCCAAAAAACGCATCGGTAGTGTGAGCTAGACATGATTACCGCACATTATCACCACCGGGGCCACTGGGGTCTACCAGCTACTCGTAACTGTTCCTTGGGAGGCAGCCAGTCCGATCCTTCGACGCACCAAGAAACCCACGGCGGCGAACGACGCAAACCGATATCCACGCGCTCTAAGGGCCGCCGCCGGCGAGCAAATCGCCCTTGCTAGAATATCCATAGGGATGGTACCGACGCGGAAGCCGTACGCATCGGTGAGCTTGCCCGGGTAGATGACGAGGCCTCGGTCGCTGAGCCATCGGTAGAAATCTCGATGAACGCCGCAGCGCGAGAGCCGACGTCGCGAAGCATGGCTTCTTTGACGGTTGTCCTTCATCATTATTGATCTAGCGGGAATGGTACCGCTGGTGGCCCTACGAGGAACGAAGAGACCCGGGTCGGCGCGCGCGGGCCCTTTGCCGAGATCAGACGATCAATGGGCCGCGGAGCTGGATAACGCAATCGCCGAGGGATCCCAGCAATCGACGCGCAGCGACTAAACTGGCTCAGGCGGCGTCGCGCCATTCGTAGCGGTGGTGGAGCCCACCCACTCGCGGCAATGCGACGACTTTTGCGGTCGGTGATGGTCGCGGCGTGACGGGTCTTGAGTTCGGGGTGTCTTTGTCGAGACCCAAGTGGCAACGGTCCTCGTGGTAGTAGCTGATGTACAAGCGCATGAGCCGGACGAGATGCCGCTCACTGAGGACAACTACATGCTGCAACATCTCGCGGCGGCAGTTTCCGATCCAGCGCTCGGCGGTACCGTTTTGCCAAGGGCTGCGATAAGAAATGCGAACAGGCTTTGTGCCCATGGCCCTTATGAACTCCACCACTGCAGGGCTGAAGATCGCGTCGCGGTCAAAGACGAAGTATCGTGGTGCCGTGTCGTATGGGAACGCCTCGCGCAATTGTTGAATCACCCACGCTGACGTGGGGTTGTACGTCGCGTTGAAGTGCAAGATATGGCGACGGCCGTGCTCGATGACGAAGAAGCCGTACAGCAGCCGTAGCGACGCGGTCGGTACGGCGAACAGATCCATCGCGGCGATGTCGTCCTTGTGGTTCCGCAAGAACGCAATCCATCGCTTCACTTCGTCGGGTTCGGCTCGGCGGCGCGGCATGTATCGCGACACCGTCATCTCGCTGACAACGAATCCGAGCTTCGTCAGCTCGGCGTGGATACGAGGTGCACCCCAGCCGTCTCGGGCCATCGTGTGGACGAGACGACGAATCTCGGCATCAATCCGAGGCCGACCTGGATAGCGCCGACGGGAGATTCGAGCCCAGTATCGGCGGAACCGATCTCGATTCCACCGGGCGACCGTGTCGGCGTTCACGATAACGAGCCGGCTCGCCCACGCTGGCCACGAGCTTCGGAGCGCAACCCAGAATGCTCGGTCCGTGTCCTCGAGCGGTGGCCGGGGGCGCTCCTTCTTCAACGCCGTAAGTTGCTGCCGCAGGGCCAGGTTTTCAATCACGAGGTCGGCTCGGCGCCGACACATCGCCCGGATCGCACGGGCGCCGAGAGAGACGAGGAAGATGAGGACACGGAGCATGGCGGCAGAGTTTGCCGTCTCAAGACCTGGATCTCAAGCGGGAGATGCGCTCGTTGGCCGAGGCGTGAACGGTGCGTAAGTTCTTGATTTCAGGAGCGGACAGATATTGATGACGCACAACTGCCCGGCGACGAGCCACCTCCACCGCCGCCGATCGGGCCCACTCCGACGATCGGTACGGCATCAACGTCAGGCGTGAGAAAGGCTACCGCGATAGCCGCGAGCCATGGAACCCGCGTGATGAGATAAGGCCTCTTCACCGATTTTTCGAGTGGGGTGTGCATGATTCTAGCCTCCGGTTCAAGGGCGTCTGCTTGCGATGCAGACGAGACAAAGAAGTTCGAAACCCCCGTCGGTGGGACGAGCTTACCGGCATTTGCGGCAATTACTATACCGAACGCCAATACGTGTGTTTGTAAAGACTTACGAACGAACGGCCTTCGTGCACTGTAAGGAAAATCGACACTTTCAGTTGGGAAAAGGACGTAGTAGCACGAAGGGACCATGAACTCAGTGTTTAGCGTATGCGTGTGCCGTAGGCTCGATCTGTCAAAAATCCTGACGTTCTACCTAGTCGAGTCCATGGCGAGAGTCGAGCCTTCAACCCAATTCGAGGTCCATCACGCACCCGTAATGTGCCAAAACTCGGACCAAAGGCGAGGTCTATCATTATTAGACTGAAGTTCCTTTCCAGAAAAACCGACATCCCGTGTTAATCCAGAGGCATAGGCTGATTGGAAGGTACGCGCTTCTGTCTACACGGTGATACCCTTCAGCAGTTCGTAGGCCCTACGCTGTTTGGAGTCCGGTGATGTAGTCACGTCAAAGGTCATGTCGCTCGATGCCGCCCCCGGGGTCCGACATTTGTTTCGGACGATGTTGCTGAGAAGGCGCAGCAGCGTGCGGAAGCTGGAAGCTGGACTCCCATCGTCAAGCTTCTTGGTCTGTATCTTGCGCATGGCCGCCTCGGAGCGCTTCGCGGGAGCAACGGGGTCACGCTTTGCCTTCGCCTGCTGGTCCTCGTCAGCGAATAGCAAGGGCCGCCAAGCCTCCATCATGTGCCACAGGACGTAGTAGGACAGCATACACAAGAAGATGTGCGCCCGGACTCGGTTTTCGCGCCGGTGACGAATGGGCCGCACCTTCAGGTCGATGTTCTTGAAGGAACGAAACGCCCTCTCGACCTGGGTCAGCAACTTGTAGCTGCGCACTAAGTCATCTGTTTTCATCCGCTGTTCAGCAAGACTGGTGCGGATGACGTAGAAGCCGTCAAGTGCAGCTTCCGCAGTGACCTGAAGTGGACCCCATTTTTTAGACCAGGGGTTAGGTGGTAAAACAAGCCTGCTTAATAAAAAAAGGAGCAGAGAAAAGTGAAGAAAAATCGTACGAAGCACAGCCCTGTTTTCAAGGCGAAAGTTGCATTGGCGGTACTACGCGAGCAGGAGACAGTGGCGGAACTATCCCGGCGGCACAAGGTTCACGCGAACCAGATCTACAAATGGAAGCGGCAGCTTTTGGAGAACGTCACGCGTGCTTTCGAGACCGAAGAGGTGGGCGGAGGCGATGCCTCGATGCGCGAGGCCGAACTGCTTCAGAAAATCGGGGAGCTGACGATGGAGCGCGATTTTTTATCACACGGGCTCGGTCGATTGCGATGACGCCCCGGCGGGAGTTGGTCGAACCCAACGCTCCGCTGTCGATGCGCTGGCAGTGCGAGCTGCTCGGCGTGAATCGGTCGAGCCTATACTACGAACCTGTCGAGCCGGATGGCGAGCAACTCGCATTGATGCGTCGGATGGACGAGCTACATCTGAAGCATCCATTTTTCGGCAGCCGCATGATGACACAGACACTCAAAGCGGAGGGGTCGGCCGTCAACCGCAAGCGCGTGCAGCGTCTTATGCGGTTGATGGGGCTCGAGAGCACTGCGCCCAAGCCGAACACAAGCAAGCCAGCGCCGGAACACGCCGTATACCCTTATCTACTGAGGAATCTGACGGTTTCTCGGATCAATCAGGTGTGGGCCGCCGACATCACATACATCCCGATGGCGCGAGGCTTCGTATACCTGGTGGCGGTCATCGATTGGTATTCGCGGCGGGTGCTCGCCTGGCGCTTGTCCAACACGTTGGAGACGACCTTCTGCGTGGAGGCTCTGAACGAAGCTGTGGCACGCTACGGTTGCCCAGAGATATTCAACACGGACCAGGGCTCTCAGTTCACCTCGGAGGAGTTCACCAGTGTATTGCTTGCTCTTGAGATCAAGATCAGCATGGATGGCAAAGGTCGCTGTATCGACAACATCTTCGTGGAGCGGCTCTGGCGCTCGCTGAAGTACGAGGAGGTCTACCTGTACGCCTACGACACCGTGCAAATGGCTCGCGCGGGCATCGCTTGCTACTTCGATTTCTTCAATGACGAGCGCCCGCACAAAGCGTTAGGCTATCAAACGCCCGCGAGCTTCTACGATGGACTGCTTGGCGAGGTTGCTTGAAGATGATTGGCCATCGACCGATTTGTACATCACAGCATCATCCTGGAGCTCAACGTCGGCAGTTACCGACTGGGGCAATCGAAGCAGAACAAGGCCAAAGAGGCCACGGCAGTAGAAAACCGGGAAAAGGAATGAACCTTGCCACGAGTCCACAAAACGAATGCGAGAATCGCCGCAGGAGACCCTCTCGCGGCTTGGCCCATACCCCAGGTACCCCGATTTTTGCACTATTCAGGTGGACCAGCGAAAGGGCGGCTTCGATCCGGGGCCCCGGATCGAACATGGGACACTTTGCTGATAAGTGACGGAGCAAGACCGGTAGGTACCCGGGAATTCTAACTTGTTGCTGAAGAGAAATAATAATTGCCGCTAGACACAATGATGGCTACAGCGAAAAACACACTGTCCACAGATTTTCAATCTGCCATAAACTGTGTTCCCGAACGCTCCCTTCTAGGAGCCTTCGGGAAACAACATCACGACTATGACCACGACGTGTTCAACTCGGCAGGCTCCACCTTAGCTACCCCCCATTTTGGTCCAGAGAATGGGGTCCACCTCAACCTTTGTGTCGTCGATTTCGAAGCTAAAGCTGTTGTCGCGAATGTCCAGTGTGAAGTGCTTGCCGACTTTGTACTTGTTGAGAACTTTGCCTACCCGCACACCGATTTTATCTTTACCATGCAGCTGACCCCGCCCGATCCGTTGGCGAATCTGGTCCAACTGCTTAGCGATCGTCTCCACGTGTCGCTTCCACCGCTGGAGCCGTTTGTTGGCGAGCTCTGAGTTGCCGCTGGCGAGGCGCGAGGCGTCGGCATCCATCGTTGTCTCGTCTAGCTCGAAGTCGAAACCGTCGTCACGGATATCGAGTCTGTAGTAGCTGCCGACTTTGTACTTGTTGAGGAGCTTTTTCACTGCAGCACGGATGTTCTCCTTGCCCTGCAAACGTCGCCGCTCGACCATCCGACAAACCTTCTCAAGCTTCTTGCAGGTCGCTTCGAGCAGAGCACGACGCTTGTGACGCCGCCTCTCGGCCAGTTCCGGATTGCGGCAAGCGACCAGCCTCTCGTTGGGGAAATCCGGGTGCGTCACCTCAAACAGATTCCGCTCGTCGAATAGCCCCATCTGGAGCACCCCATCGTTGATGAGCTTGCGAATCGCCTCGGGTCGAAGAGCGGTAATCCAGTCGACACCGTCCATCTCTCGCAACGCGTCGATCTGGGTCTGGGTGATCATCCCGCGGTCGCCCACCATCACAAACTGCTCGATTCCGAACCGCTCTTGCACCTTTTCTATCTGAGGCAAGAGCGTTTTGGGATCGCCCGAGTTGCCCTCGAAGACGGATACAGACACAGGGATACCGCGTTCGTTGGTCAGTAGACCGTAGTTGACCTGCAGCTTGCCTTTCTTGCCGTCACGGTCGTATCCGAGCTTGGCGATCGGACAACTCACACCCTCGAAATAGCTTGAGGTTAGGTCATAGAGCGCGAGGCCGTCGTTTTGGAGATGGCGCGCCGCGAGTTTCTTTTCGATGACCTCCTGGCGTTCGAGAACCCAGTCCCGAGAGTGTGCCATTCTTAGTTGGAAATTGAAACGGCTCCCAACCCCGTGGTTTGATGACGTTGGCAAAAACAACATCAAGCCGCAAGAGAAAGGAGCCGAGATGGGAAGTCTGCTACGTACAGCCAAGAAACACAAGAAGTCACGTCGTTTGGGTGAGCCCGAGGTAATGGCGCGCGAGGAGTACGGGGAGCTCGAGGTGGACGTCAAAATAGAGATGATCCGTTCGTTAATCCCGCTTGGGTTGATGCACGTTCACGAGCTGCTCGACGACGAAGTGAAGGAGTTGGCGGGAGAGCGATACGCTCGTAAGGACGAACTGGAGCGTGGCCGCCGCCACGGAACCAACCCTGGCACGGTAGGGCTTGCCGGCCAGCGGGTACCGATCCGTGTGCCACGGGTTCGGAGCCAAGAGGGAGTAGAGATACCGCTTCGCTCCTACGAAGCACTGAACGACGGCGGAGAGGTGAATGATCTGCTGCTGAAACGAGTGCTCTACGGAATCTCGTGTCGCAACTACGAGGCTGCAGCGGAAGCGATACCGGGCGCTATCGGGCTGTCGAGCTCGACGGTGTCCCGAGGTTTCGTACAAGCGAGCGCAGCGAAACTTCGGGAGATGCAGGAACGGGATCTGTCCGGCGAAGATGTGGTGGCGCTGTTCCTGGACGGGAAATCATTCGCCGACGCAATGATGGTCATCGCGCTGGGCATCACACTTTCCGGGAAAAAACGCTTTTTGGGCTTCGTGGAGACGGACACGGAGAACGAGAAGGTGTTGACGCCGTTCCTGCGTTCACTGCTCGCGCGGGGACTCGACAGCTCCCAGGGTCTACTGGTGATCATCGATGGCGGCAAGGGTCTGAAAGCGGCCGTAAAGAAGGCGTTCCGAAAGCGGGTCCTGATACAACGGTGCCAGTGGCACAAACGTGAAAACGTCGTGAGCTATCTGTCCAAGGGCGAGCAGGCGTCGTTGCGCAAGCGGTTGCAGTCGGCCTACAACAGGCCGGAATATAAAGAGGCCCTCGCGGCCCTCGATCAACTGCACGATGAATTGGAGGAGCGGAACCAATCCGCAGCTGCGAGCTTGGAGGAAGGAATCGAGGAGACGCTCACATTGCATCGTCTCGGCGTGTACGGCGTGCTGGGCCGTTCGTTCAAGACGACGAACTGCCTTGAATCCGTCAATGCTCTCGTCGAGGAACGCTGCGCGAAGGTCGACCACTGGAAGAACTCCAGCCAACGCCAGCGGTGGCTGCCCTCTGTGCCAACATCGGTGAGACACTTCGCCCCTTCAAATTAGTGTAGAGGGTGGAGGAGGATCAACGCATGAGTATGTTGGTAGAGAGAGAGACCTCGGCGGGATCGGAAGGAGCCCGTAGGGCGACTGGAGATCCCGCCGGCCGCGCTGCGGCGGGGGTCGAGGATCCGGAAGTGAGCGAGCAAGCGAAGCGTCGACGCTTTACCGCGGAGTACAAGCTGCGGATAGTGCGTGAGGCCGATGCCTGCAAGGGTGACGGTGACGTTGCTGCTCTTCTGCGTCGAGAGGGCTTGTACTCGTCGCTATTATCGAGTTGGCGTCGCCAACGTGACGAGATCGCCAAGGTTGGGATGACGTCGAGAAAGCGAGGCCGGAAGGCGAAGGCAGAGGATCCACGGGTCAAGGAGCTCGAGCGCGAGAACGCCCGGCTCCAACGTCGCCTGGCTCGGGTGGAGACGATGTTGGAGATCCAAAAAAACCTCCGAACTACTGGGGATCCCCCTGAATCCACTCGAGAGCGACGAGAACGACTGATCGTGGCGGCCGAGGAGCTGGCGGGGCGGATTGGGCAAACGGCGGAAGCCTGCGAGGCTCTGGGTGTGGCTCGTTCCACGTTGTATCGCAGGCGCCAGCCGGTGACGCCCAAACCGAAGCGTCGTCCTCGGCCGCACCGAGCTCTCGACGAAACTGAGCGCGAGGAAGTCCTCGGGGCCTTGCACTGTGAGCGGTTCGTCGACAAGGCGCCCGCTCAGGTGTGGGCTACGCTTCTGGACGAGGGAACCTACCTCTGCTCGATTCGCACGATGTATCGGATTTTGGAGGAGCACGGCGAGGTCCGAGAGCGCCGGAACCAACGGCGCCATCCGAACTACACCAAGCCGGAGCTGTTGGCCGAAGCGCCGAACCAGGTTTGGTCGTGGGATATCACGAAGCTTCGTGGCCCCGTCAAGTGGACCTACTACTACCTCTACGTCATCCTCGACATCTTCTCCCGCTACGTGGTTGGCTGGATGCTGGCTCACCGAGAAAGTGCCGCGCTCGCCCAACGCCTCATCGCCGAGAGCTGTCGCAAGCAGGACATTGAACCCGACCAGCTCACCCTTCACGCGGACCGTGGCAGCTCGATGAGGAGCAAGCCCGTGGGTCTGCTCCTGGCTGACCTCGGAGTTACCAAGACCCACTCCAGGCCTTACGTCTCGAACGACAATCCCTACTCCGAGTCTCAGTTCAAGACGATGAAGTACTGTCCTCAGTTTCCGAGCCGCTTTGGTTCCGCCGAAGACGGCCGGCTATTCTGCTGCGGTTTCTTCGACTACTACAATTTCCACCACCGGCACTCGGGAATCGGCCTTATGACACCGGCCGACGTTCACTATGGTCGAGCCGAACAGCTCACCACCGCTCGGCGCCAGATCCTTCTCGAAGCTCAACAGGCTCATCCCGAACGCTTCGTTCGCGGAACGCCGCAACCGCCCGTTTTGCCTCCGCAGGCCTGGATCAACCCGCCGCTGGAAAAAACGACCCTCCACGATGCCGCACAAGCCCCTCTCGCGGCGGCGTCCATACCTGGGGTACCCCCTTTTTCTGCTTCACGCAACAAGATCTTGATCGATGTTGATGTCGATCGCACCGACCTCACGAGTCTCCCCACCATAATCGAGGCTCACTAAATGCAGCTCGCGAGTGTCCCAAAGTTGTTGACATGTTCCGCTGGCGACAGCCCTCGTGGACATCGAACCCCGCTTGAGGAGGGCGATCGGCTACCGCCATCTTCCGAAGCTTCGCGAAGCTCTCAAGCGGGAACTGAAGATCGAGACGAAGACATCAACGGTGTCGAAGAAGAAGGCCGCCTAATTTATGAGCCGTGGAGAGTTTCAACTAAGAATGGGCTTGACTCCCAGTCCATGGCGGCATAGAGATCGTCTTCGTCGGCGTCGCTCACCCCAGGATTTTGGGCAGTGTGGTTGTGTGCCACCACAGCTAGTCGCCAGCTTCGACTGCGGTTCGAGGATCCGCGCGGCTACCATGGCCATGACCAAATCCCGCTCTCGTGAGTGTTGAGAGCCAACGAGTTTTTCGAAAGCGAGCTGTCTCATGGCGCTGAGCACCGCATCGACGTGGCCATGGAGCCGGGAGCCGTTCTCGACGATTTCGAAGGCGTCTTCGAGCGAAACGAGCTTCTCCCCTTTGAGAATGCGTTTAATGGCGTCGACTGCGTCCATGGGCAATTTGGACAAGTTAGCAAGCGTGCGCTTGCGGACGTTTCCACCCACCCGATAGGACTCACGCAGCAGGACGGCAGGCTTAGAGTTACGATTGGGGATGATGTGGATATGCATGCCCACTATAATAGCATTAACAATGTTAATAACCTACTGCTATTCTATTAATTACATGCCTATATATTGTCCGCCAAAATTAGCCCCCGACGTCCCTAAAGACGCTCTTTCGACCAGGGAACTTCAGATTAGAACTCTGCTCCGCTTGAAAGAGGGAAAAAGGGACGTTCGCCGCTGCCATGCTCAACGTTGCGGTTCTTGAGACGTGGAGGTGGGATAGGTCAGCGACGGGGTCCCTCAGGACCCACCATCGCGTTTCTGGAAGCCTTCAATCTTCGGCCGTGAAACGCGGTGACTCCGCTTACGCTGCCTCCCGATAATAATATCGGAGAATCCCGCCAAGACGTTCCCGACACTGAATGCTCCCCTCATTGCCGGGACTGTCGGGCAGTTCGGAGATCAACCTGTTGTCGAGACCTTGGTGATTTCTTTCCATATGGTAATGAGCGACGTAAGCGCGAACCGCGGTGCGAAGATGATTCTCTCCGAGCGGAACGATCCTGTTGAGACACTCGTGCTTTATCGAACGAACAAATCGCTCCGCGTGAGCGTTCAAATTCGGACTCCTTGCGGGTAGTTTCACGGTCTCCACGCCGGCAGGCGAGAGCGTGGCGCGGAACGACGCCGAGAACAGCGGGTCTCGATCGTGGATTAGAAATCGCGTGGTGCGTAGAAACCCATCGATCGCGTCCGTCAAGTTTCGCGCGATTTGCTTCATCCAATCCTCGTAGGGCTGGTGGACGATGCCCGCGATCTCGACGCGGCGGGTCTCGAGGTCGATGACGAAAAGCACGAAATAGCGAATCAATCCACGGGCGGTGAGCACTTCCACAGTGAAGAAATCCGTTGCAGCTATAGCTCCCCAATGGGCTTTCAGAAAGGTGCTCCAGGGGGTGCGTTTGTCCCTCGCGGGTGCGGGCTCGATACCGTGTTCCACGAGGATGCGTTTCACGGTATTTCTGCCGACCTCATGGCCCATGTTGGCGAGAGCCCCACAAATCCTCGTATAGCCCCAGCTTGAATTTTCCTTCGCCATCGTGAGCACGAGCTCACCTATCGTTTCCATCACGCGAGGTCGCCCTGGACGGCGGCGCTTTGTCCCATCGTACTTTGCCGCGATGAGCTCTCTGTACCAGCGCAACAATGTGTCAGGTGTCACGAGGTCAGCGATTTCCTTCAGGTTCTCCCGACACATGGCCTTCGCCTTCGCTGCCAGGCGCCGACGCTCGTCATCCGTGAAACGTAGGCGACGAGCACCGATCTGCTCCCGGAGCACTCGATTCTCTTCCTTCAGGTATTCGATTAGATCCTGCTGGGACCGGCTGACCCACCCGGGCGAAGGTCAACGCGAGCAACTGCCATAGGTGGGGCTGCATAGGCCGCATTCTAGCCGTTCGCGGCACCGGCGCTACTCTAGCTTTTGAAAAACGTCACCCAACGCCGCTCTGCCTCTCGTCGATCGAGTTTGGCACACTACGAGGTCGCCAAGGGAATTACGAGATCGGTCTGCAATATATGTATGAAATCAAGGGGATGTCCCGGCCGCTGTTGAATTTGGTCGGGTAGCGGCGGCACCAGTGAATACTCTTAGGCAGCAAACGCATCGCTGTCAAGAGATTTCTGTTTGCTTCTAAGGGCTTGAACGAGAGCGCCCATATGGCGATAGCCTTTGATACGCCGGAACTTCTTCTCCGCCGTGACGACGCCGAGAGCGGTCCATCGGCGAATCATGGAAGGACTCTTCCAACGCTTGACGTTTCTCGATACTCTGCGGATGGTTCCGTTGAGATTCTCGATGGAGTTCGTCGTGGCCAGAGATTTGCGAAGTGACTCGGGCAGAGCGAGCTTCACAACCGTGAGGGTCTCTTCCATCCCTTCGCGAAGGCTTCCGGCAGCTTCGTCGTAGCCATTTCGCTCGAGCCACGACACCAGTGCCCGAAGTTTCTTGCGCGCCTTGTCAGCACTCTTGCTCTTGTAGGCTTCCTTCATCGTCTGGAGCACGTAGGCGTGACGAGACTTTGGAAGGTACGAGCGAAGATTTCGGAGTTTATGGATCTGGCACCTTTGGATGACCGCGAGATCCCCCAAAACGTCGACGAGCGCCTTGCGGATACCTTTGCCTCCGTCCACTACACAGAGAATCGACTCATCGACGCGCAAACCCCGCTCGAGAAGGTCCTGCAACATCGCGGTGCACACGCGAGAGTTTTCCGTCGAACCCAGCCATATGCCCAGGGGCACCTTCGTCCCATCTATTGTGATACCGAGAGTTACGACGACGGTCTGTCCGGCCACCTCAAGGCCATCCATCATCAGTGCCGCAAGCTCAAACGACTCCAGCCGCCGAGACAGGTATTCCTCGAGCTTCTGCGTCGTCTGGCTCACGAGGTGACGGCTGGCGGCACTCTTGCTCGTGCCACGAGACTTCAACTTGGCCGCGGGTTTGTCCAGACTCGATTCGTAATTTCGGGTCGATACCCCCACCAAGATCTGATTCAACACTCGCTCTGGAAGCGGGTCTTCTTCGCGGAAGGCTTCGAAGTGTGGAAGCGACGCCTCCTCGCCCGACTTCGAACGAACTCGAGGTCGCGACACTTGGATTCGACGACCACTGAAGCTCAGCTCTCCGTTCGTGCTCCCCCAGTGGTTATGAGTTCGCCCCTTCTCGTGCTTGCCCTTGGGCCCGGCGATCTCCTCGGCGTCCTCTTTCAGGAGTAGGTGCAGAGCTGTCAGTCCTTGCTCGTACACCCATTCCGTCAAGTCCGCCTTCGTGGCCGCGATCCCCGCTATCATCGGTAGCAGTATCTGACCGACTTGGCCGACTACCTCGCCCGTAGGCGATTGCGTTTGCTTTCTTACTGGCTTCTTTGATTTCCTTGGCATGGTGGCTCCTTGTCCCCCTCTGGAGACGGTTGTTTGGCACGACCTATTCTTAGGCCGGCCAAGGAGCCGCCGCTACCCAAAATTCAACATCCGGCGGGACATCCCCGAAATCAATATATGAAAGCGGTATCGGTTTATCTTTCTGGGACAGCCTATGAAGAAATGAAGTCTCTGGCATCCCGGCGGGGCCGACCTGTTGCAGAGCTAATCCGTCAGGCGATGGAAGAATATTTGGCTCGAGAGCGAAAGACCGGCGCGTCGGTGCTCGATCTCGTGCCTCATCCTAGTGGCAGGATGCTAAAGAGCTGGAACCGGTCAGAGCTCTTGGATGAGATGTTGTCGCCTTGATCATCGGCGTGGATACGGACGTCCTGGTCAACGAGGTGATGAACGGCGCTCCAAACCATGACGCCGCGCGCTAAGCGATGGCTCTACCCGTGAAATCCAAAGGCGGACGGTAATCCGGCAACCACCCACGCCTAGCCGGATTGAGTCTTGTCTCGAGCGGTTCTCAGAGCCTTGCGGTTGAGCTGAACCTCCGAGAGACGGAGCGGTCACAACAATGCTATTAGTTGCTCGATGGTGAGTCCCGCGTCCTTGAGAATTTGACGGAGTGTGCCTGGGCGTAACCGTTTGTGTGCGGGAACAACGACTCGGGTCGGAGGTTCGTCACGCCTCAGAATCATGTGGCTGCCACGCTGACGGCTGCAATAGAATCCAAATCGTTCCAATGCTTTTCGCAGGTCTTGTCCGGAGAGGTCTGTTGGCAGTTTTGCCATCTACGTTGCAGTTTGAAGCTCAATATATTCTCTCCCAGCTTCGTGGGGAACCGGGTCGCCACTTTCGACGCAATCCTCGATATACAGCTCCGCCGCTTCACGGATGTTAGCCATGACCTCGTCTCGCGTGTCAGCTTGAGACACACAGCCAGGAAGAGCAGGTACCGTGGCCACATAACCACCATCAGCTTCCTTCTCCAAGATCACCGTATAGCGCATTAGGTCCTCCGCTTTGTTAGCTTATCAAATCACAGATTCGACCACCTGTGGTCCGCCGCATTGCCTCGCCTCTCACGGGGTTTGGGAGGCGTTGTTGCACGGCCCGGAGCAAATCGCTGACCTCCCTGTGCCAGTCGTAGAGTCACCCGGCGCAGTACGTATCGGGCATCCCGAGCGCCGCCATCTTGTTGAGTATCTCGCACCCAATTCGGTGTTCAACTCGTTGCCTCGCCAACGTTCGAGTCCGCATCTCGGACCCGATGATCGCTTTGTAACGGTAGACCGCGTTCTCCACCATGCTTCGCTTCGTGCAGCCTGAGAGCTTGTACCATTCACGTCGGCCGTGTCTTTCGATTGCACGAATATGGCGATCGCGCTCCTGCATGGCGGTGTTCGAATTCTGACTAAGCGTCGCGTTTCGTTGCGGCGGAATCACCACGCGCGTCCTTCGTCCAGGGCTGTGCGCTTCGATGGCTTCGTAGACCGCTTCCTTGTCGTAGGCACTGTCCGCCGCCGCCCACGCTAGAGGTGCTTGAATCTGCGTCAGCAAAGCGGGAACTCGGGTTGCGTCGCGAGCTCCTGACGCCGTCAGTTCGGACGCAACAATGTTGCCGGTCTTGCGATCAACGGCGATGTGCAACTTGCGCCATGCGCGTTGCTTTGGCGGTTTGCGGGCGGTTCCGACATGAATCCTCAAGCCCGTGCTATCGATCATCAGGTGGATGGGTTGATTGCTTGCAACTTTCGGAATCCGCAGCTTCTTGCCGAGCAGCCTCGAGCGCCGACACAACGTCGAGTAGTCCGGGGTCTCGATACCAAGCCCGAGAAGCGAGGCGATCGAGTTCAAGAAGCCTTCAGTTTGTCGGTAGGCGAGCTTGTACACCATCCGGACAACCAGGCCCGTTTCAATCGCCATGTCTGAATAGACCCGTTGACCACCAGGCTTACCTGTCTTGTCGGCCTTCCAGTCCGCGATTGCCTCCTCGTCAAACCAGACCGTCAAATCGCCCCGGCGGCGCAGCCCGTCGTTGTATTCCGCCCAGTTGCGAACGTGGTACGTCTTCTGCTTCGCGTGCTTGTACTGGCTGCGCTTGGGATACTTCATGGTCGAACATACCTCGGCCACCACACGAGGCGCATCTCGCTCTCAGCCAGAGCGGTGCAACAACGCCGCTACGACAAGTAAATGTTTGCGTCCGGGAAAACGCTTCTGACCTTCAGAGCGCCACCACTTCTCGATGCATTCGATTGCGAATTGCGACGTGTCGTAAGATGTTCCGACATACACGGTGCCTCGATTACTCTGGAGATCATAGATGCCGTATGGGATTGCGACCCCATCTGCCATGGAGCGAAAGTCGTGGTCGTTGACGGCATCGCTCTTTTGAGCCCAGACGCGTCCTGGGTTCTTGAAGCGTCCGACCAACTCTTTCTTCTTGGTGTCGACACTCAATATGGGGTTGCCACGTCGGCTAAAGCGCTCCCGTAGCTGTGTGATGTTGGCGAACTGGGCGTCGCGAGTTGGAGGAGAGCCATTCGAGATCTTCTTTTTGTTGGTCCGGAGTGAGAAGTTCATCTGTTTAAGCAGCTTCGCGACGGTTTTGCGACTGACGCGAATGCCCAAGGCCGAGAGTTCGGCAGCTATTTTTTTCGTGGTCTTGCGAGTCCATCTCAGACCGCTGACGGGATCGCCAGCGACCTCGTACTTCATAAGTTCTTCGATCGCCGCGATGACTTCTGGCGTTTTTTTTCGACAGCTTTGCGGCCGGCACCCGCTTTTCGGACCCGCTCCACATTCACATCATGCTCAAGTAGCTCGCGACGGCCCCGAGCCACAGTGCTAACGTCGAGCCCGAGGATCTCCGCCATCTGGCGGTCACCGCCATAACCTAACTTGAGAGATTCAAGCCCCGCATACACACGCCTTTCTCTCTCATCGAGCAGGCTAAAGAAAAGGATGATGGCTGCTTTGAGCTCATCGGGTAGGACGTCTTGAGCAGCAATACTCTTGGACACAGAGGGTTGCGCTTCCCAAACACGTCGGCTGGCTATTTGCTGTTCACGAATGCTCCTCTTCGGAGAGAAGTAGACATTGCGATTTCTAATCCGAGTGCGGCGAAGTCTTTTCTCCCAGGCCAATTTCGGCAGCACATCTTTGGTCCCAACCCTAACAATGGCATCAAGCTCCTCCACCGCGTAGCCAGCCTCGGAGGCGTTCACCAGTCCTTCGGCCGTGGCGACGAGTGTCCCTCGACTTGAAAAGCCGACGGACCGAATCCACCACAAGCCGTTCTCATCAAACTCCGCGAGCTCTCGGAGCGTGTAGAAACGTCCACGGTGCGAATAGCTGGTGCAGTAGTCGAGCTCTCTCAGTTTCCGGAACACCGTCAGGTCAGCGACAGTCCCCACTGTCTTCTTGAGCATGTCCATGGTGGCGATGAGACGTTTGGCAAACAACCCCCGCAGGCGGTCAATATCAGAGTTACGAATCATAATTCGTAACTCTAACACACAATGGCCTACGTCTCCATGGGCAAGCTCTCAAAGAGCTGCAAATAGCTCCATTTGACGCGGCCCCGCCAGGCGATCCGCTTCCCGCCGGCTCGGATCGTTATCCCTGCAGCAGATGAATTACGACAAAGACTTGGTAGTTATTCTTGCCCCGACCCTAAGGACCCGCACGGTTCGCATTGTGATAGCTTTTCAGGGCCGAGATCAAGTGCTCGCTGCTCGTCGATGAAACCCGGCAAGGCGATGCAGCCCTCGCTGTCGATGATTTGGTTGGCGCTCCGCGTCGTACATATTGCGCTTCTTGACGTCTCGCACGTAATAGCGCAGGATCCGGCCGGAGGGATCCTTGCTAGAGGTAGCGCTGCCGGTCTTGTTTCTGATGGCCGCCGCGCCCTATGATGTCATGCTCCATGAGGAGAATCTCATGGTGCCCATGCGAGACGGCGTACGGCTCGCAACCGATATCTACCGCCCCAGTCGAGAGGGAGCGCTCGTCACCCAGCCGCTTCCGATAGTGATCCACCGAACGCCCTATGACAAGAAGCGACCGAGCTCCGTCGCGTCGGCCGAATATTTTGCGAGCCACGGCTTCGTCTCGGTCGTTCAGGACGCGCGCGGCCGCTTCGCCTCCGAAGGCGTCTTCACGAAATATATCGGCGAAGGCGAGGACGGTTACGACGCGGTCGAATATCTCGCGACGCTCCCGTATGGAAACGGGAAGGTCGCGATGTATGGGACGTCCTACGCGGCGCACGCCCAGGCCAATGCCGCCAAGTTGAGTCCGCCTCACCTCGAGACGATCGTCGTCAACATGGGTGGCCTCTCGAACGGCTGGGATCACAAGATCCGGAATCACGGCGCTTTCGAGATGCAGCAGCTCACCTGGGCGTTCCGAAATCTCGCCTCCGAAACAAAGGATCCCGTCATCCGGCGCATGCTCGAACAGGAACGTGTCGAAGACTGGCTCACCGCGCTACCGCTGCGCAAAGGCCTCAATCCTCTCTCGGTCGCGCCGAACTTCGAAGACTTCATCTTGACCATGCTGACGGATTCGGACTACTCCGACTACTTCATGCATCCCGATGTGAACTGGGTCGAATATTACGAGCAAACGGCGGATATCCCGATGCTGCTGGTCTCGGGCTGGTACGATTCCTACGCGGGCGGGACGGTCCAGAATTACCTCGGGCTCTCGCGTTATCACGACGAACCTATCCATCTCTTGATGGGCCCCTGGACCCATGGAGGAAACACGCGCTCCTATGCCGGCGAAGTAGAGTTCGGCGCCGAAGCCGCCCTCGACGATTTCTATCGCGAGTTTCACCTTCGCTGGTTCGACCGCCATCTCAAATCCTCGCACGTCGAAGAGGAGCCCGAGGCCCCGGTGCGGATTTTCGTAATGGGCACCGGCGATGGCCATCGGGACTCCGAGGGACGCATGTTCCATGGAGGCTATTGGCGGAGTGAAATGTCGTGGCCGCTACCCGAGACGGAATGGAAGAGCTTTTTCTTCCACGCGGATGGAAGCTTACGCCTCGACGCGCCGCAGCATGACGCTCCCGCAACGAGCTATCTCTATGACCCTGACGACCCCGTCCCGACCTTGGGAGGCGCCTTCTCGAGCACGAGCCCTGTCTTCGAGTCTGGCGCGTATGATCAATCCGAACGCGAGGAATTCTACGGATCCAAACCGCCCTATCTCCCGCTTCACGCGCGTTCGGACGTCGTCGTTTTCCAAACGGAGCCGCTCGAAGAGCCGGTGGAGATCGTCGGTAGCGTGACGGTCAAGCTCGTCGTCTCATCGAGCGCCGTCGATACCGATTTCACAGCCAAGCTCGTGGATGTCTATCCGCCTTCCGCGGACTACCCTTCGGGATTCGCGATGAACCTCACCGACGGCATCTTGCGCGCCCGCTATCGCGACACGCCGGAGCGGCAAGTTCTCATGACTCCAGGCGAAGTCTACGAGCTGACCGTCGAGCCCTTTCCCACCGCGAATGTGTTCAAGAAAGGACACCGGATCCGCGTGGACATCTCGAGCAGCAACTTCCCGCGCTTCGATACGAATCCGAATACAGGAGAGCCGCTCGGGAAGCACCGGCGCAAGGTCGTCGCTGAGAACGCCATCTATCACGATCGCGTGCGCGCGTCGCACATCGTTCTGCCCCTCGTGCCCACGAAATCTCACTGAGCCTGTCCTCGTCCCTGACGCTTGAAAGCTGGGGCCGCGGGCCACTACCATCGGACGGATGCAGAGGACCATCCCTCGAATAACGCTGCGCGTTCTCGTCACGATGAGCTTCGTCCTCAACGCGGCGACGGCGAGTGCAGCCTTTCGCCTCGAAGAAGCCACGATCTCCGAGATACACGCTGCGATGGTATCGGGAGAGCTCACCGCGCGTCGTCTCGTCGAGATGTATCTCGAGCGCATCGCCGCCTACGATCGAAGCGGCCCAGCGCTCAACGCCGTCATCCTCGTCAACCCGAACGCGATCGCGCGAGCCGAATCGCTCGATGAGCAGCTCGCGCGCTCTGGCCTGTCGGGAAGCCTTCACGGCATCCCGATTCTATTGAAGGACAACGTCGAGACGGGCGACATGGCGACGACGGGAGGTTCGCTGGCCCTCGAAGGTTACCGGCCTAAAGCTGACGCCTTTCTGGCGCGCAAGCTGCGGGAAGCAGGCGCGGTCATCGTCGCGAAAGTGAACCTGACCGAGTTTGCCGCTTCCGGCATCACTCGAAGCTCGCTTTTGGGACAGACGCTCAACCCTTACGACCTAACGCGAACACCGGGAGGCTCGAGCGGCGGTACCGGTGCGGCGGTGGCCGCGAATTTTGGGGTCGCGGGTATCGGCACCGATACCGTCAACTCCATCCGCTCCCCTGCTTCCGCGAACAATCTCGTCGGCATCCGCCCGACGCGCGGGCTTGTGAGCCGCTCGGGTGTCATCCCCTACGCGCTCACTCAGGATATGGCGGGGCCGATCGCACGCACGGTCGATGACGCCGCGAGGGTGCTCGATGCCATCGCCGGCTACGACCCCGACGACCCCACGACCGCGTGGAGCGTTGGCCGGATCGAGAGCTACGCGAGCGCCGTCGGCACCGACGGCTTGAGAGAGGCACGGATCGGAGTTCTACGCTCGTTCTTCGGTCGCGGCGACGTTCATCGAGACGTCACCCGCGTCACGAACGAGGCGCTCGCAGTGATGCGGCAGCTCGGCGCCGAGCTGGTCGAGCTCGACGCCGATATCGATGCCGACGAGCTCATCTCCGAAGTGTCCGTCTCGGGCTACGAGCTCGACGCCCACCTGAGCGCCTATTTACGCGCGAGCGGCACATCGGTCGCCTCGCTTAGCGACGTCCTCGCCTCGGGCAAGTACGAGCCGATGCTCGAGGGACTCTACGAGCGCGCCCTCAGGCGAAGCGTCGATGATCCCGAATACGAGAAGCGGCTCGTCGCGAGATGGGCGCTCCGCGACCAGGTCATGAAACTGATGGCGGATCATCGGCTAGACGCGATCGTCTACCCGCACCAAAAACGACTCGTCGTGCCCCTCGGCGAGGACCAGGTCGACCGCAACGGTGTGCTCGGGGCGATCACCGGCTTTCCGGCGATCACGGTTCCCGGCGGCTTCTCGCCAAAGACAGCGAGCGCACCACTCGGCGTCCCCGTCGGCGTGGAGTTTTTGGGACGCCCGTTCACCGAACCGATCTTGATCCGTCTCGCCTCGGCCTTCGAGCACGAGACGCAACACCGGCGGGCACCCGCGAGCACCCCACCGCTGCGCGACCCGTAGGCGCTCACGGCATGAAACGTCCACCGTTGACGTGAATCGTCTGCCCCGTGACATAGACGTCCCGCGGATCGCTGAACCCGAGCACGACGCGGGCGACATCCTCGCTCGTACCGGCGGGACGGCTGCTCTCACGCTCCCCGAGATGCGGGTTCGATTGGCCGGGCCTCCGCTCGGTATCGATCAGACCCGGCACGACGGCGTTGACACGGATACGGCCGAGCCCCTCCTCGGCGAGCGCGCGGGTGAGACCGATCAACCCGCTCTTGGCGGCGATCACGTGCGCCCGGTTCTTTCTCGGCCGGTGGGCGCTCAAACCTCCTATGTTGACGATCGCGCCCCGCCGCCCCTCCGGGAGCCGCCGGAAGAGCTCCCGCGATGTGAGAAAAGCTCCCGTGAGCACGGTGTCGATCACGGACCTCCACGACGCGAGGCCGAGCTCGGTAAAAGGCTCGTGCGGCCTCGACGCGGCACCGTTCACGAGCAACGAAGGCGGCCCGAAACGGTTTGCGATGCGCTCATAGAGCTCGATGACCGCGCGTTCGTCGCTCACGTCGCTGAGCGCACCCATCACGCCGACACCGGTTCGATCGAGATGCTCGAGGGCCGCTTCGAGCTGCTTTGAATCGGCGCGTCCCACGATACAAACACGGGCACCCGCGCCCCGAAACGCCTCTGCGATCGCCAGCCCGATATTGCGGCTCCCACCGGTGACGAGCGCGACTTCACCGCTCAGCTCGACATCGACGCCCATTTCACTCGATTCCGCCCGCGAGAAGTCTGGTCAGCTCACGGACCGAAGCGAGCTCTTCGAGACGTCGGACCGTTTCGACGATCGGCTCGATCCGTTCCGCGGCGAATCCGGCGAAGCGTGCGCATTCGCGAAACTTGTCGGCGACCTCGCCGTAGCTCATCGGGTTCGAGGGGCTCCCTTTGCCGAAGTCGGCGCGCCCGCTGATGCGACGGCCGTCCGTGAGTTGAATGTCGAGAATCGTCGTCATCTTGTCGTAGCCGGCCGCTTCGGCTTCCGGATGCACGTAGAAATGAATCTTCCGGATCATCTCCTTCACATCCGCCCGTCGGACGACTTCGTCGACGAACTCGCTCAGACCACCGCGGCGCTCGAGCAGCAGGATCGACAGGCAAAATTCCATCGAGAACTTAGCTTGGAGCTCCGTCTCGGGCTGGTGGTGGATGAGCGCGTTCGGCATGTTGTGATTGGTGCCGACGTCGACACGCTCGACGTTCGCGGGATCGATATCGTGCTCGTCAATGAGCTCGAGCATCTTCGTCATACCCGGATGGGTGAGAGAGCCTGAAGGGTGCGGTTTGATGGAGATACCAGGGTCGATGAAAGTCCAGGGCTTGCCGAGCTTTCCTTCAATGGCCTCGAGCGCGTAGCCGCCGCCGTGAGCCTGGAAAAATCCTCGGGGCGATTCGAGGATACGATCTGTCGCCGTCCAGCCGCTCCGAGCAAGATCGGCAGCGAGCACGCCCGATTCCGCGGCGCGGCCCGCGTGAAACGGCTTGGTCATCGTGCCGAAATTTTCACGTAAGCCCGCGGACTGGCTTGCGGCGATCGCGATCGCGTGAAGGCTCGGCTCGAGCTCCAGACGGTAGAGCTTGGACGCCGCCGCCGCAGCTGCGAGCGGGCCGCAGGTCGCTGTGGAGTGGAACCCATGTTGATAGTGCCGCGGCGACATCGCTTCGGAGACCTTGGCCTCCACTTCCACGCCGAGATGGTACGCCAGCACGAGCTCTCGTCCGGAAAGCCCGGCCGTCTCCGCGATGGCGAGCGCGGCGGGCAAGCAAGGTGCGGTGGGATGCGTCAAGAGACCATAGACGCGATCGGCGCCGACCGCGAGCTGCGTGTCGTCGTAATCGTCCGCGTGCATGCCGATGCCGTTCGCGAAAGCCGCAAAGCGAGGCGGCACTTTGAGCGCGGTGCCGATGACCGTCGCGTCTCCCGCAAGCTTTTGCGAGCTCAGATATTCCTGAACGAGGCGTCCGCTCGCGGCAACGGAGCCCGATAGCGCGAGCCCAAGCCCGTCGAGGATCGATTTTCGGCCGAGCTCGAGGAGCTCCTCAGGCAAGTCACCGTATTCGGTTGCCGTGATGAACCCGCACACTTCCCTCGTGAGACCCTCTCCACGCCGCGAGTCGATATCGGGAGTGAAATGCTCGATTTTCGATGCCATTGCTACCTTTCTGTGCGCAAGAGCCCGCGGATGGGACGAAACAGGATACTGCCTGCCGCGAGCAGGAACAAAGCGAGGGCCACGGGGCGCGAAAAGAAACCTGTCCAATCCTGGTCGAAAAGAATCATCGATTGCGCGAGCGAAGTCTCGACCAATCCCCCGAGAACGAGCCCCATGATGATGGGGGCCGCGCCAAAGCCGTAGCGCTTGAGCGCGAAGCCGAGCAGTCCCGCCGCGAGCATGATCCAAACATCGACCATGGACTGCTCGACACCGTAGGCCCCCACGACGCACAGCACGAAGACGCTCGGCCAGAGGAGCGCCTTCGGCACGAGACTGATGCGGGCGAAGAGCTTCGCCCCCGCGAGCCCAACGACGAGAAAGAGCACGTTCGCGAGCAGCATGGAGATGAAGATCCCGTAGAGAAGGCCCGGTTGCTCTTCGAACAAATGGGGGCCCGGGCGCAAACCATGGACCTGGAGGCCACCCATGATGACGGCCGCGGTCGCGCTCCCCGGAATACCGAGCGCCAGCGTCGGCACCATGGCGCCTCCCGTCGCTGCGTTGTTCGCGGCTTCCGGACCGGCGATGCCTTCGAGAGCGCCCTTCCCGAAGGCCTCGGGCTCCTTCGACCAACGCTTGGCTTCGTTGTAGCCGATCATCGCGGCCATGGTGCTACCTTCCGCCGGTAAAATGCCGATGAACGTGCCGATGATGCTCGAGCGCAGAATGGTCCCTTTGACCTTGCGGAAGTCTTCGAGCGACGGAAGGCGGGTCGCGGAGAGGCCGACGCTGTCGAGGCTCGCATCGAGGTTTTGTGCTTGGCCGAGCGCCTCGGTGACGGCGAACAAGCCGATGAGCACGGGAACGAAGTGGATGCCGTCATAGAGCTCTGGGACGGCAAAGACGAACCGCTCGACGCCGGTGGTCAAGTCGACGCCCACGGTCGCGATGAGTAGTCCTAAACATCCGCCGATGAGATTTTTGATCGGAGCCCCGCCGCCAATCGACGCGAGCATCGAGAGCCCGAACACCGCGAGCGCGAAGTATTCCGGTGGTCCAAACCGATAAGCCGCGCGGGCGAGAAGGGGTGCGGCAAAGAGCAGGACGGCCGCGCTGAAGATGCCGCCCACCGACGAAGCGAACGCCGCCATCCCGAGAGCTCTCCCCGCTTCTCCACGACGCGCCATGGGATAGCCGTCGAAGGCCGTCGCCACCGCTGGAGGCGCTCCCGGCGCGTTGATCAAAATGGCTGTAATCGAGCCGCCGAACGTCCCCGCACAATACAGAGCGGATAGAAGCGCAATCGCGGGGACGGGCTCGAGGTAGAGCGAGAACGGCAGGAGAAGCGCAACAGCCATGGACGACGAGAGCCCGGGAAGCGCGCCCACGAGAACACCGCCAAGCGTTCCGGCAACAATGAGACCGAGGATGACGGGGTCCGTCACGAGCGCCAGAGCGAGTCCCAGATCCGGCACGCTCGTCTACCAGAGAACGCCGCTCGGAAAGCGCATCCCGAGCGCGAGAACGAAAACGACGTGCACGGCCAGAGGAAGCCCCAGCGCGAGACCCACGATCCGGCGCGCGCGTCGCTCGCCCCAGTATAGGGGCAGCACGATCGACACGAGACCCACCGCGCCGAGCATGCCCAGATATGGCACGAGCGCCACGGTGCTCGTGAAGATGCCCGCGGTCACGCATACCGACGGCTCGAGACCGGGCTTGGGCTCGTCGCGCTCTCGCCGGACCGACGCGATGAGCGCGAGGCTCAAGACTGCGATGGCCGCCAGAACGGCGCGTGGAAAAAACGTCGGCGGCACGTTCTGTGAGAGCGCGGCCGGAACGTCGGGAAAAAACGTCGTGGCATATAGCAGCGCTCCGCAGAACGAGAGAAGCGCAAGCCCGGCGCCGACGTCTCGAGAAAGCCGCACGTCAGTTCTGAACGATGCCGAGCTCCAGCATCGCCTGTCGCGCTTGCTCGTACATTCGTCGGATCTGGACGTTCCAATCCGTCGACCCCGCCACCGAGCTGGAGTCGAGCCCGGCGCCCGTCAAATAACTCTGATAAGCGGGATGCGACAGACCTTCGAGCAAAGCTTCTTCGAGAAGGCGCACGCGATCTTCCGGCGTCCCCTTCAAAACCACGTAGCCGCGCACGGTGGAGTAAATGACGTCGTAGCCGAGCTCGACCGTCGTCGGGACTTCGGCGATCGTTTCCATGCGCTCGCGCGCCATGACCGCGAGCGCGCGGAAATCACCTCGGCGTAACTGCCCGAGACCTTCCGTGAGGTTCAAGCCTGCAGCGTCGATGTTGCCGCCCATCAAGTTCGTCACGATTTCTCCGCCCCCGCCGAACGGGACGACGCTGAGCTTGGTATTCGCTGCTTTGGCGAGCATGGCCCCCGCCACATGGTCGACGCTTCCGATCTGCGTCGCTCCCCATTTGATGGGACGCTTCCGACCGAGCGCGATGAGCTCGCCGAGCGTTTCGATGCCGCTATCGGCGCGCACCATCACGACGATCGGGTCGTCCGTGGCGCGCACGACCCCGACGAAATCGTCGATGCTCAGCTTCGCCTGGCCGCGCGCCAGCGCGAAAAGATGTGTCGGCGTGATGCCCATCACCGTGTAACCGTCCCGAGGCCGGCCATTCACATAGCTCATCGACACGAGCCCACTGCCGCCGACTTTGGGTACGACGGCCATCCCGACCCCGAGCGCATCCCGGGCGCCCACCAACATCGCGCGTGCTGTTGCGTCCGTGCCGCCGCCGGGCGAAGCGTGGGTGACGACATCCACGGGCTTGGACGGAAAAGTCTCGTCGACAGGCTCACAACCGACCATCGCCATCGCGACGACGCCTATCGTGAACGCGCGATGGATAGCGGCTCGGATATCGTACAAGAGTGCCTCCTGGCGCGGAAGAATACCACGCGCTCGGCGGACGGCCCGTGGCCATCACGGACCGCTTGCGCAGAGAGGTCTGGACTTCGGAGGTGTATACTTCTGGGAGGGGAGTTTCTATGGTGCGTTTCATTCCGACTACCGAGGAGGCGGACGCCATTCGGAAGGCGCTGAAACAGCAGAGCGAGGAGGGTGCGCACGACCAAAGCCTGATCGTGGAACGGCTAGGCTGGACACCGGAGCAACGACTTGCCGCCCACGCGGCTTTTCTACGCTTCTATCTGAGCGTCCGACCTGACGGCCCGTTGATCCGCGAGTAGAATGACCCCGCTGCAGGCTGAGGAGATATTCGGGTGCCTGGATCGGCATAAAGTCCGGTACGTTCTGATTGGCGGCCTGGCTGCGGTGCTTCATGGCTCGCCGCTTCCTACCCTCGACATAGACATTTGCCCGTCGCGGGAGCCGGAGAACTTGGAACGTTTGGCTGCCGCGTTGGACGGTATGGATGCGCGCATCAGAACGGCGGACGCGTCGGACGGCGTTCCCTTTCCACGTGACGCCGAGTTCCTCGGTGGCGTCGAGCTGTTGAACATGCAAACGCGCTTTGGCGATCTCGATCTGTCATACGTACCTGCCGGAACCGACGGGTTCGACGACCTTGCTCGGAATGCAGTGGAGATGGTCATTCAAGGCTCGTCGGTCGCAGTCGCAGCACTAGAAGATGTGATTCGCTCCAAGGAAGCCGCGGACCGCCCGAAAGACCACCGCGCTCTCCCGGTCCTCCGGCAACTTCTTTCCGCGATCCGGAAGCAGCAAGACGATCCGTCCGGCTAGCGATCTCTGATATACTCCTGACGTTCACCTGTCTCGAGAGTGGCAAGTGGGCACAGTACGTAATTCTGAATACCTGAATCCTGAATGCTGATCTTGCATGTAGATATGGACGCGTTCTACACGTCTGTGGAGCAGCGGGACCATCCGGAGATTCGGGGGAAGCCGGTCATTGTGGGGGCCGATCCCAATGGTGGTGCGGGGCGGGGAGTGGTGGCGGCCTCGTCCTATGAAGCGCGGCAGTTTGGAGTCTATTCCGCGATGCCCATATCGCGCGCTTATCGGCTTTGTCCGCAAGGCGTTTATCTTCGCGGAAACATGAAGAAGTACAGCGCGGTCTCGAAGAGCATCATGTCGATCTTGAGAAGCTACAGCGACCTCGTCGAGCCGCTTTCGATAGACGAAGCTTTTGTCGACGTCTCGGTGATTTGCCGCCCGGAGAAAGGAAAGGTTCTTGCGCAGGAAGTCAAAGAGAACATCTTTCAGCAAGTGCGGCTCAAAGCTTCGATTGGAGTAGCTCCCAACAAATTTCTCGCGAAGATTGCCTCCGACGTCGATAAGCCCGACGGTCTCGTCGTTGTCGCACCCGGTGAGGAGCTCGATTTTCTCGGACCCCTCCCGGTGGAACGACTCTGGGGTGTCGGGCCGAAGACGGCCGAGCGTCTCCACGAGCTCGGCTGTCGCGCGATCCGAGATCTTTGGCGCATCGAGCCTGGTGGTCTGCCGATGGGAAAACACGGCGACCACATCCTGAAGCTCTCGCGTGGTATCGATGCGCGAAAAGTGATCCCGCATCACGAAGCGAAGTCGATCGGACACGAGACGACCTTTCTCGAAGATACCGACGATCCTGAAGTGATGCGCAAAACACTTCTGAATCTCGCCGAAGCGGTCGCCACCCGGCTGCGCAAGCACGATGTGCGAGGCAAAACGGTGACGTTGAAATTTCGCGACGCCGATTTCGTGACCGAGACGCGCTCGCGCACGCTGCCGGAGCCTACTGCCGACGCCAAAGAAATCTTCGACGTCGCGATAGCGCAAGTCGAGCGCGTTCGCGGCAAAGGCAAAAAGATCCGTCTACTCGGGATCAGTCTCTCGAAGCTCGAAAAGCCCGGCGCGTCGCGCCAGCTCTCTTTATTTGGAGGGCCAAAGGATAACAGGAGCGAACGTCTCTCTCGCGCCAAGGATCGTCTCGAAGAACGCTTCGGCAAAGGCAGCGTGAAGCGCGCGAGCCTCATCGATACGCCGCCAATTGACCGCGAATCGTAAGTACAATGAGCGCATGGAAACATTGAACAAGAAGCTGACCATTGTGGGGCTCGGAAAGCTCGGCGGGCTTCTCGCGGAGGCTTTCATCGCCCGCGGGTTGATTCTACCGGAAGAGATCGTGGCCACCGTACGCCACGCCGCGCGCGCCAGAATCTTGGACAAGAAGCACCCGTTCCCGGTCCATACCGACAACGAGGCTGCGACATCCGGTGCGGACATCGTACTTCTCGCGGTCAAGCCGCAGGTCATGGAGGGTGTCTGCGAGACGATTCGCGGGAGTGTTTCGAACGAGACGCTCATCATCTCGATACTTGCCGGGGTCCCCAACGCGGCCATCGAGCGTTTCTTTCCCGGGGTTCCCGTCATCCGTGCCATGCCGAACACCCCATGTGCGGTCGGAAGCGGCATGACCGTGCTTTGCCGCGGCGCCGGGGCCGGAGACGACGATGTTGCCTTGGCCGAGCGTTTGTTCGATACGGTCGGCCGCACCGTCGTCATGGACGAGCGGCACATGAACGCCGTCACGGGCCTCTCGGCAAGCGGGCCCGCCTATATCTATGTAATCCTCGAGTCGCTCGCGGAAGCGGGCGTCAAGCTCGGCCTTCCGCGCGAGACGGCAACGCTTCTCGCGGCTCAAACGGCCAAAGGCGCGGCCGAGCAAGTGCTTGCCACCGGCGCGCATCCCGCGCTCCTCAAAGACGAAGTCACGACGCCGGCAGGCTGTACCATCGACGGCCTATTAGAGCTCGAAGAAGGTAAGCTCTGCGTCACCCTGATCAAGGCGGTGGTAAAAGCTGCTGAGCGCGCAAAAGAGCTCTTTACCGACAGCGCAAAAAGCGATCAAAAATAAGAAAAGCGTAAACGCAAAGGCGCAACGGCAAAGAAAAGAAAAGAGCAAAAGAGGAGCTCGACTGTAAGGTTGCAATGGGAGTTGAGCACAGATACGGGGTTCAACTCGCGTCGCAACGGCGCTGTTCGTCAAAACAGCGAATTCAGAGAGGGTCGAGCTTCAGGAGCGCTTCTATCTCGCGCCACGTTTCGGCGTCGAGCGTGAGGGTTACGGCGTCGCCCCGTCGTTGGGCGATCAAGGTATCGTCTTTCTCCTTGCCCACTTCGATCTGCTCCTCCGCTGTTTCGGTCCAGAGGGTGATGGTGGTTATGGCCTCGAACGGAAACGCATCGCTTCGAATATCCATCTCGAGGGCTTCGATAGCCGTGAGCTTCAAGAGGAGCTCGTCCACGGTTTTCTTGTCTAGCTCGGTCCCCGCCTCGCGCCATACGTCGCCTCCATCCGTTGCCGCCTGTTCCACCCGGCGATCGTTGATCTGAAACTGCGTCACTTCATATGCCGGCGCATCGAAGAGCCTCGTCGACCAGAGCTCGCGCGCGTCTTGTTCGAGCTCTTCCACGAGTCCCGCTTCGAGCAAGAAGACGTGCGGCCGCGACGGGGTTCGGGCGAAATAGTCGAGCACATTCTTGTTTCCGACTTCGAGCACGATGGGCTCTCCGTCATCGAGCTCGATATGGAGAGTTAGCCGGGGCGAGGTGAGGCCGTACTCTGAAAGATCTCCGGCGGTCTCCGCCGCTATATCGATCATCTCGGCGCGCCGAAAACGGGACACGAAGCCCATGACGTCAAAGCGATTCGCGCGCGCTCGGGGAGGCGTTGTCACCATCCAATGCGCGCCCTCGCGCTCGAGCACGAGGCTGTCTTCGGGGCGGCGTACGAGGATGTGCTTTGCTGCGACGTCTTCACCTATGGTGAAGATGGCTTTGTCGCGAAGGTCCCACGCGGTCTTTCCCAAGTTGCTCGAGAGCACGGAGGCGACGACGAGCACGGCCCCGTCGTCGATGCGCTCGGCATATTGGTTCGCGAGTGTGAGTGTGTCCTTTCCGAAACGAAGGCCGTGCTCGGCGCCGGCTGTGGTAAAGAACTTCACTTCGAGGCGAGGTGTTTCGATGCCGAAGGCGCCGCGGTCCGTTGCGACTTCGATAGGGATCACGCGCTCGAGCGCCATCGTCGCCAGGTTCTCGAGTACGAGCTCGACTTCGCTCGTATTGGCAAGGGCGTTGACGGGGGACACGACATGCCACGTTCCGTCTTCGAGCGCGACGACGACGCCATCCTCGCCTTCCCGCCGAATCTCGACGCGCGCGATGGCGTCCATCTCGACGTCGAAGACGGTCTCGATGCTTTCGTCGCGCGCGCCGTGGTGCTGGGCCCAATAGGCATAGCCAGCCAGCAAAAAGAGCAGGACGGCCGCGACCAGGGTCGAGCGTTTCATCACTAGGCGCTCAGCGCCGTCCCCACCAGGCGGAGATGCCGGTTACGGCAACGACACCGGGGATGATGAAGAGCGAGAGAAAAAAGACGTTGGTGCGCTCTCGCGCGCTGAGAGCGATCCTGCGGTCCTCGGGCTTGCGCGGACGAATGGAGATGAGGTCTTCGTCCTGTGCGACCCAATTGGTCATGTTCAGGAACAAGTCGGCGTTCAGGAGCGGCGCCGAAGTGAGCTCGTTGGCGATGAAATCCGAATCCCCCACGACAACGATGCGCGAGACGGTCTCCTCGCCGCCCGGGCCGTGTGGGCCCCGTGGACCCCGTGGACCCCGTGGAATTGTCGCGGCCATGGCCAGCCCGATGGGTCCGAGCGTTTGCTCCGGGGACGGGCCGCGTCTTTCGGCGAGCTCTTCGAGTCGCGTCTCCGCCCAACTATTCTCGTCGGCGGTCGTGAAGAGCTCGCGGATCTCTGCCCCTTCGGGCCGCTCAGAGGCGGTCGTGACGCTCCGCGCGAGAGGAAAGATGCTCATCGCGCTTCCGAAGCTCTCGACGATGGGGTGCCGCCCGTAGCTTTGAACGACGGGATAGACGGGGGGCTGAGCGAGGGCGTCGACGACGACGTCGTTTCCGAGAACGATGCCTTGCTCGACGAGAAAGGCCTCGAGCTCCGGCGTGAGGCCTTGGGTCTCCGGGTCGACGAGGAATATGGCGCTCCCGCCGCCGTCGAGATAAGCCTGAAGAGCGTCGAGCTCCGCCTGGAGAAAATCCGTTTGCGGCCCTGCCACGACGATGGCCGCGGCGTCTTCGGGGATTCGAAGCGCGTCTTCCGATTGCGAGCGAGCGATGACGAGGGGCTCGATCGCGTAGGCGGAATCCTCGAGCTTCGAAGCGATCCCCGAGATTCCGTTGGCGTCGGTCTCGAGCGGATCTTTCTCCTGATGCCCCGACGTGAAATAGATCTTCTTCGTCTCAGACTTCAATACCCGGATGATCGCGTTGGTCACTTCCGGTTCGGCGGCGATCGTGGCTCGTTGCGTGCGTCCTTTTGCGGCTACGATAATCGTTCCCAGGGTGACACCGGGCTCGGTGGGGCTCGTATAGTTGCGGGCTCGCTCGGGCTCCGCTTCGGGGTCGATGACGTCGAAGCGCACGCGCGCGCTCGCGTCGTCGTAGAGTTGCAGCAGCTCGCTTGCGCGCAGCTGCTGCTCCGTCCCGTGGCGGTCGAGCAGCACGATCTCGATATCGCTATCCGCCGCGAGCTCCCCCAAGATCTTCGCCGTCTGCTCCGAGAGCGAATATTGCCGAGCGGAGGTGAAATCCCAGCGCGTGGCTTGCTGGTTGGCGATGACGTTCACGAGGACGACGATCCCCGCGACGATCGCGATGAGGAGCAGCGCATTCGCGCCCCGTTTCGTGCTTCGGCGCCCCAACAAGCCGGCGAGCTCCGAGAAGCGACCGGCAGTGTAGAACGCGGAGCACACGAGGCCCGTGATGAGAAAGCTCGCCCAGTAGCTCTCGCTTTGCCGCTGCATCGCGAGAAGCAACACGCCCGCGAGCAAAAAGCCGAGGGCAAGCGCGCCGACATAAGGCGTGAGTTTTTTCACTAACTGCGCCAGCGATAGGACTCGATGCTTTGCTTCGTGAGAAACAACCCGAACCCGATGAAAGAGAGGTAGTAGACGATATCGCGCGTGTCGAGAACGCCTTTCGCGAACTCCGCGAGATGACGGCTGACGGAGAGATAGGGAACGACACTCGCCGCCCAGCCGCCCCACGACTCGGCGAATTCGATCAAGTAGAGAAAAACGAACAACTGGAACGCCATGAAACCCGCATTGATCTGGTTTTTTGTCATGCTGCTGAACAGGAGACCGAACGCGATATAGCCCGCGCCCAGTAGAAAAAGCCCGAGATAGCCGACGACGATGGGCTTCCATTCGGGGTCGCCAAAATAAAAGAGGATGCCGATATGGACGAGTGTCGAGCCGAGCATGATGACGTAGAGGGCGAGCGCGCCGAAGAACTTACCGAGCACGATCTCGAGGTCGGTGAGCGGCGAAGTGAAAAGAAGCTCGATGGTGCCAGAGCGGAGCTCTTCTGAGAAGGATCGCATCGTGACGAGGGGGAGGAGAAACAAGATGATGAACGCCGTCGTGTGCAGGAGCCACCGGATCATGTCCTGGTTGACGTTGAGAACTTGCCCCGGCGACGCGCGCTTCGGGTCCATGAAAATCTCGAGCTCCCCGTAGAAATAGAAACCGTAGAAGAACAAGAACAGCGCGAGCGCCACGTAACCTATCGGGGAAGCGAAATAGGCGTGAAGCTCACGGCGGACGAGAGCCCAGATATTGCCCATCCTATGGATCATCCACTGGATCTGGCGCGCTGACGGCGCGGAGATAGATCTCCTCGAGGCTGACGCCCGATTGACGAAGCTCGAGAAGACCGAGCCCTCGTGCGACGATCTGCTCGGAGAGCGAGCGTCGCACATCCGCACCTTTGGCAATCTCGAGGCGCCATGAGGTCGCTCCTGATTCGCCTCGCTCCTGTCTTTCGAAACTCAAGATGTCTGTGAAGCCCGAAAGCACGTCTGCGACACTCGCGGGCTCGCCTTGCACGGTGATGTCGACCACGCTCGTGGTGCGAAACTGCTCGGTGAGGCTTTCGGGCGTTCCGTGGGCCACGAGCCGGCCCCGGTTGATGATGGCGACGCGGTCGCAAGTGATGGCGACTTCGGGAAGTATGTGGGTCGACAAGATGACGGTGTGATCGCCGCCGAGGGTCTTGATGAGCTCCCGCGTGTCGCCGATTTGCTTCGGATCGAGCCCCGCCGTGGGCTCGTCGAGGACGAGCACCTCGGGCTCGTGGACGAGGGCTTGGGCGATCCCGACTCGCTGGCGGAAGCCTTTCGACAGATTCCCCGTCAGCTTGTTGCGGACTTCCTGCAATTGACACCGCTCGACCACCGCGTCGACCCGCGAAGCCAGCACTTTCCTTGCCACGCCTTTGATTTGGGCCGCGAAGCGCAGATAGGCGAGCACGCTCATTTCGGGGTAGAGCGGTGGATTTTCCGGCAGGTAGCCGATCTTCGCTTTGGCTTCGAGAGGCGCTTCGAGAACGTCGTGTCCGGCGACGCGGACCGCGCCGGTCGTGGGCGGAAAGAATCCGGTCAGCACGCGCATGGTCGTTGTCTTGCCTGCGCCGTTGGGGCCGAGGAAACCGAGGATCTCGCCCCGGCCCACTGAAAAACTTAGGTCCTTGACCGCCGTAAAAGACCCGTATTCTTTGGTGACGTTCTCGACTTCGATCACTCGCGAGACCTTCCGCTGCAGCTGTGGAGTATAATCGGCCGAATGAGGCGGGCGACCATCGGGTTAATCGCAGCTATTATACGTCTACGTCTCGCTGGAGCCGTGGAATGTTAAAGAAGCGCGTTGTGCTCGGTCCATTCTTGTCGGGCCTGTCGGGCCTGTCGGGCGTGGCGTGCTTGGCGTGCTTGGCGTGCTTGGCGGGGGTCCTCTTGGTCTCAGCCGTGTCGTGCACGGATGCCGAGAGTGAGGCACTTCTTGCGAGTCTGTCTCTCGAGGACTTCACGTCCTATTGGGCGGTGATTGGCAAGAACGAGGAGGGAGACAATTTTATTCATCCCGTCGTTCGCTTCCGCGTGGCGAACGGTGCGGAGCAAGAAGTCGGCTACATTCAGGCCATGGCCGTGTTCAAGCGGGAGCTTTTGCCCGACGAGCCCTGGGGTAACGCCTTCACTTACTCGGTCTCCGACGAGCCCATCAAACCCGGCGAAGCTTCCGACTTGGTCACCCTTCGTTCAGACAAGAATGTAATTTCCAAAGATGCGCCTGCGCAAATGTTTGTCAATGAGAAATGGGAGGAGGTCACCGTCGAGATTTTCGTCCGCGTCGGCCCATCGAGCTGGCAGAATCTCGGCCAAATGCAGGTGCCGAAACAGATCGGGGCTCCCGGGCTCGAGAAGTTTCTAAAGTCCCGACACATCAGAAGATACGACAGTTTCCCCGAACTCGTAGGTGGACGGGTTTTTCTCCTGCAGAAAAAAATCTTGCGCCCCTAGAGAAATTCCCAGTTGTGTCCGTTGCTTTTCTAGTGTTATGTTCTGGAAAAATTCAGGAGCTACCGGATTTCAATTTGGGCATGATAAGGAGATATTATGGTTCCGGGGACCGAAATGGCGGTTGCAATGCCTGTGGGGCGAACACTCAGCCCATCTAAGAGAGGTGATTACAAAAGTGAAATCGAGTCGAGAAATGCATGTCGGAGAGACGATTCGCGAGGTGCGCAAGTCGAAGCGAATTCGTCAAAAAGTTCTAGCGCGTATGGTGGGGATTTCGCCAGGTGCGCTGACCAATTTCGAGAAAGGCCGCCGGCGAATTTCGCTCGACTGGTTGCACAAGATCGCCGAGGCCTTGGATACGCCCGTCGCGTACTTTTTGCCCGACGAAAGTGACAAGTCGCGTGCTACGCCGGGAGACCCTCGGGAGCGGCGTCTGTTGACAGCGTGGCGCCACTTGTCGAAGAACGAAATGCTTCGCGACGACTTCCTTCAATTGCTCGAGCATCTCGGCCGTGCGAAGGGAATCAAGAAGGTCCGCAAGCGCGCTTCTTGAAATAGCCCGGTCACCGCTTGCTCGGCGCTGTCTCAGGCGGTAATTTCGGCGGACAGCTCCTTGAAGCGATCGAGGTAGCTCTGTAGTTGGTCTCTCGCGTCCTCTGAGAGGTCCTTGAACGATAATCCTGCGCCGATAGCGCGCTTTTTATCGTCGGTTTGCTCCCAAACAGCACATGCCTGAACGTGGCAATCCCCGATGCCCCAGGGCAGCACCATGTGTAAATCCGTGGTGGTGTCCGTGGCGGGCGGGTCTGCGATGCTCAGAAACGCGCCTCCGAGGCTCACATTGATGAGATAACCTTCGCGGCGTTTGCCGTCTTGTTCGATCTCGGTTCGAACGATCGTCGGCGCTAATTGGAGTCGGCGGTGTTCTCGATGGTCGGTCGCAATGGCATGGCTCATTCGGAACTCTCCTCGCGGAAATTGTTTTGCTCAATAAGAAAGCAAGACCTGGGCCAGAGGCTTGGAGAGGCTTGGAGAGGCTTGGGTGAGATCGCCCGAAACCCCTCGCGGGAAAGAGTTTGACTCCCGTGACGGGAGCAGCGTGGTCACGGGCTTTAGGCTGAAGTTCCCCTCGGTAAAACCTCTCTTTCTTCGGTGAAGCACCCTTAGTTGCAAGGAGTTACAACGATAGAGATACGAACTCCGCCTGCATTTTGTAGCCATGTAATAACGCATATAGCTCTTGTAACATAATCTTTAATAGAGTATATAGTAACCATGCACATCGACATTGTGCCCAACCGCAACTCCAAACCCGCCGTTTTGCTCCGTGAGTCCTTTCGCGACGCCAAAAGCAAGAAACCGCGCAAGCGCACAATTGCCAACCTGTCCAAACTGCCAAGCGAGCAGGTCGACTCCATTCGACGGGTTCTCAAGGGAGAAAAACTCGTCGCGGTCGAGGACGTCTTCGAGGTTGTGCCCGACGGGTCGCGACTCCACGGTGGCGTCGAGGCCGTGTTGAGCGCGATGAAACGCCTTGAGTTCGACAAACTCGTCGCATCCCGACGCTCACGCCAACGTGACCTGGTGGTGGCTATGGTGGCCGCCCGCATACTCGAAGCCCAGTCGAGGTTGGCAACGAGCCAGTGGTGGCACAGCACAACGTTGCCCGAAATCCTCGGTGTGAGTGATGCCGACGAGGACGACCTATATGCCGCTATGGACTGGGTGTTCGAGCGCCAAAGGGTTATTGAGAAAAAACTGGCGGCGCGTCACCTCGAAAACGGTGGACTTGGTTTGTACGATTTGAGCTCAAGCTACTTCGAGGGAGAAAAGTGCCCCCTGGCCCGCCTCGGATACAACCGCGACGGTAAGAAAAACAAACTCCAGATCAACTACGGCCTTTTGACCAACCAAAGGGGCGTCCCTGTCTCGGTATCGGTGTTCGAGGGCAACACCGGCGATCCGAAAACGTTTCTACCTCAAGTAGTAAAGGTGCAAGAGCAGTTCGGCATCAAGCGGTTTGTGATGGTCGGCGACCGCGGAATGATCACCCAAAGACAGGTTGACGCTTTACAGGACTTCGAGGGCATTGATTGGATTACAGCCCTGCGACCCGCGCCGATTCGCAAACTCCTCAACGAAGGGGCGCTGCAGATGGGGCTGTTTGACGAGCGCAACTTGTTTGAGTTGACACACTCGGATTTTCCCAACGAGCGTCTCGTGGCCTGTCGCAACCACGAACTGGCGAAGCGCCGAGCCCTAAAGCGTCAGGAATTGCTCGAAGCGACCAGCAAAGAACTGAAAAGGATTTGCCGGATGGTCGAACGCGGCCGCTTGCACGGTAGGGAAGACATCAATGCCCGAGTGCAAAAACTCCTTGCTGAATACAAGGTGGGCAAGTACTACAAGTTCGAGACCCGTGACGACGGCTTCGACTTCAAGGTCGACGAGACGACGATGGCTGTCGATGCTGCGCACATTGCTAAAGACAATAGTGTGTTAGCTGACAAGCAACTCGCCCGGTGGAAACAGCATATGAAGACTATCGCCAGGCGAATGGAGCAACTGCGTCAGCGAATCGAGCACGGTCAGCTCCATGGAAAAGCCACTATAGGGGTGCGGGTAGGCAAAGTTCTCAACAAGTACAAAGTCGGAAAACACTTCAAACTAGATATTCGTGACGATGCCTTCTCCTTCGAAATCGACAAAAAGAAGGTCGAGGCAGAAGCCGCACTGGACGGCATCTATGTGATTCGCACCAGTCTCAGTGCACAGCAGATGAACACTGAGGATACCGTCCGCAGCTATAAGTTGCTCACCCAAGTCGAGCGTGCGTTTCGTTCATTCAAGACCATGGACCTCAAGGTGCGGCCTATTCGCCACCGTCTCGAAAACCGAGTCCGGGCACACATCTTCTTGTGTATGCTGGCCTACTACGTTGAATGGCACATGCTTGAGGCGTGGCGACCAGTGCTTTTTTCTGACGAAGATCAGAATGCCAAGGCAAGCCGCGACCCTGTGGCACCGGCCAAGCGTTCGCAGGCCGCTCTTCGAAAAGTGCGCTCCAAAAAGCTGGAGGACGGAAGCCCCGCTTACAGTTTCAGAACTCTGCTCCGCCACCTTGCCTCTATCGTACGAAACTCATGTCGCCGAAAAGGCCTTGGCTCCACCACTGCGACCTTCGACATGACCACGGCCCCAAATCCAAAGCAGCAAAGGGCCTTCGACCTCCTCAAAACAATCACGTTGTAGCCAGAACAGAGCACCCTTCCCTCTACCTAACTTGTTGAAACAAAGCCGGAAACAGCCTTCCAGGGGACAGGAACTTCAGGTTAGGTCGTGACAGGCAGCGAGGTGTAGCTTTCTGCCTACAGTCGCTCGTGTGGATCGAAGAGCTTTCGGTGCTCGTCGAGGGCGAAGCGATCGGTCATACCCGCGATGTAGTCGCACACGACGCGGTAGAGCCCCTCCCTGTCCACGCGCTCGGAGATATGGGGCGGAAGCTGCTTGGGGTTCGCGACGTAGACCTCGAAGAGCTCGGAGATGACCCGCTTCGCCTTCTCGGCCATGCGCACCACCCGGTAGTGGCGGTACATGTTTTGAAACAAGAACTGCTTGAGCGCCGCTTTCCTGGCTTCGACTCTCGGAGTGAACAGGACCAGGCGCTCGGCGTCGCGAACGTCCTCCACGGTCTCGATCGATAGAGCTTCGAGCCGGCGCTTCGTCTCGTCGATGAGATCCGTAGTGAGCTCGTTGATGATGCGCCGAATGGTGACACGGATCAGTATCTTGTTGGACTCCCCCGAATACTTCGTCTGCGCGCTCTCGAAATGCTCCTTCCAGATCTCGACATCATCGAGGGAGCTCAGCTCGAGGATGCGCGAGCTCAGCCCGTCCTCGAGGTCGTGATTCGTGTAGGCGATCTCATCCGCGAGGTCGACGAGTTGTGCTTCGAGGACGGGCTCTCGGCTGTCGAACGCGTCGGGAATCTCGTCGTTCCGCTTGGGCGAATGTTTGAAAATGCCCTCTCGGACTTCATGGGTCAAGTTCAAACCCCGAAACCGCGGATAGCGTTTTTCCAAGTGGTCCACGATTCTAAGGGCTTGTAAGTTGTGCTCGAAACCACCATGTTCCGCCATGAGTGTGTTCATGGCGTCTTGGCCCGCGTGTCCGAAAGGTGTGTGCCCGAGGTCGTGCGATAACGAGACGGCCTCGGTCAAGTCTTCGTTGAGCTGAAGAAAGCGCGCAATCGTCCGCGCGATCTGAGCTGCCTCGAGCGAGTGGGTTAGCCGCGTCCGGTAATGGTCGCCCTCATGATTGACGAAGACCTGCGTCTTGTATTCGAGCCTGCGGAACGCGGTACAGTGAACCACGCGGTCGCGGTCGCGCTGAAAAGCTGTACGAAATGGGTGCTCCGGTTCGTCGTGGTGTCTGCCGCGTGAGCTCCCGCTGAACGCTGCGCAGGGCGAGAGGATCTGCCGTTCTTGTTTTTCGAAGAAGCGACGGTCCGGCATGAATTGACAGTAACTGCTGGCTCTGCCGTCTGTCAAAACGGTGTTCGAGAAAAAAAGGGCCGAACCTGCCCAGGTCCGGCCCCTTTTCGTGCCTACGATAGGAGGGAGCTCGGGCTCCCGAGCCAGGCCCTTTCCCAACGCGTGAGCGTCCGGTTAGTAGACGCTGCTCACAAAAGCAAGTCGTGTGCCACAAGCCAAATTTTAGTAAGTGCTTTTATTATAGCGGGTTACGTTTGTGCTCCCGATTACCGCCAGAGCTCGAATGTAAATTTTCTTTCGTGAAGCCCGAAAGAAATTTGGCTTCCGGGCCCTGTTGGACGTCCCGGGGGTTTTCACTACGGCCTCCCGGAAAGAGAGCGCTGCCCTCAATCGATTCAAAACGTGTGCGTTAGACGGGTGCGCCCGCCTTTTGGGCTCGCCGGGTGCTTGCCTTTCGCTGCGAAAGCCCCCCACCCTTGAGAGGTTCAATCCTCTCGGCATGGTATCTAAGTGACTTGATAGCTAGCAGCCCGTTGAAAAAGTCGTATCCGGTCGATATTTCTCTGAAGACTCATTCGATGACGATGTAAAATTGCATCGCATGTCGATGAAGAAGAAAAAGAAAAGTTGCCAAGAGACTTTATGGATTCCACACGATGCGGTTGCGTCGAGTCCTGGTCATCCTTTTTATGAGGAACTCGAGCGGGTACTTCGAGAGGAAGAGTTTGACTCGTTTGTGGAGTCGAAATGCTCGCCGTATTACGCGAAGAAGCAAGGTCGGCCGAGCATACCGCCGGGTGTGTATTTTCGAATGCTGTTGATCGGCTACTTTGAGCGCATCGATTCAGAGCGCGGGATCTGCTGGCGGTGTTCGGACTCACTGTCTTTGCGCCAGTTTCTTGGCCTTGGAATGGAAGAGCGAACGCCGGACCATTCGTCGCTGTCTCGGATACGGAATCGACTTCCGCTGGAAGTTCACGAATCTGTATTTGGATGGGTGCTAGAAGTTCTAGCGTCGAGAGGGATGATAGATGGCAAGACACTGGGTGTGGACGCGACGACGCTGGAAGCGAATGCGGCGCTTCGGTCAATCGTTCGTCGAGACACGGGGGAAAGCTACGAATCGTATTTGAAGGAGCTTGCGCGCAAGAGTGGTATCGAAGAGCCGAGCCGAGCGGACATTGCGAAGTTGGACAAGAAGCGGCCAAAGAAAGGGTCGAACAAGGAGTGGGTGAATCCGAACGAGCCGGATGCGGAGATCATGAAAATGAAGAGCGGGGGCACGGATATGGCGCACAAAGCCGAGCATGCTGTGGACATGAGCGGGGAAGGTGCGGTAATTGCCGTGACGCTTCACGGAGGCGCGAAGGGTGACACAAAGAGCCTACCGGATACGCTGGAAAAAGCGCAGTCAAATCTGCAAGAGCTCGCGAACAACGCGGAATGTTGTGAACGAATACATGAAGACGCGGGTCGCGAAGTGGTCGGGGACAAGGGCTATCACGGCAACGACATCCTGGTTGAGCTGGTCGAACAAGAATACCGGAGCTACATTTCGGAGCCAGAGCGAGGTGGCCGCAAATGGAAGGACAAACAGGCCGAGCAAGCCGCCACCTACGCGAACCGACGTCGCATTCGCGGGACTCGAGGTAAGCGATTAATACGCCGTCGCGGCGAGTTACTCGAACGACCTTTCGCGCACTACCTCGAAGCGGGAGGCATGCGACGAACGCATTTGCGAAGACACGAAAATATACTCAAGCGCCTCCTCACGCACGTGGCCGGATTCAATCTCGGGATTCTGATGCGCAATCTCATCGGCAAGGCCACGCCGAAGGAATACGCGGAGCTCAACGCCAGTCTGATCGCTGCTTTATTGCGCTTCGTCTCGACCATAGGCGCACGTTTTGCCCCGCTGCAATCCATCGGGCGTCTCAACTTGGCTGTTCCGCCGAATCACATCTTCCTTGAACTTGCCCACCAAACTTTCTCCGTGAGCAGAATCTGGACTTTTTCACCGGGCTGCTAGGTTTAGGAGCTTTCCACCCAGGTGGAATGGCGCTTGCTAAGTAGGTGGTCGTTCGAGCCAGATGTTTTCTCGATGCGGGAGGCTACCTCAATGAACGGCGTTACATTCACCAGTGGCACCAGTAGCACCAGTGGCAGCAACAGTGAGCGCGACGTACGCGGGTTCTCGGTTGTCGAGATCCTCATAGCGCTCGTGATTGCTATGGTCGTGATGGCTTCGGTCTTCATGCTTCTGAAGAAAGGCCAAGACAGCATTCAGCGCGAGCCGGAAGTCATCGACATGACGGCGAGCGCGCGCGCCGGGCTCAGGCGCGTCAGCCAGGACCTGATGGTCGCGGGCTTCAACACGCCCGCGAACATGGCGGTGATGTGGCTCGACGGCGGAGACAAGAATCCCGACGAGCTCACCATCGTCTACGCCGACCCGGAAATTCCCGTGTCCCGGCCGCTCTCTTGCGTGTCCAACGACGCCGCGGCGTGCGACACGATTGGCGCCTCGAGCGTGCTCCAGATCGACCCAGCGAGTTTCAATCCGATGCCGCTCGTCATGGAGTCGGCCTATCAGGAAGGCATGACGCTTTTTGCGCTCCAGGGTCCCAACGGCGATCCAGCCTGCGATAACGTCGAGCCCGGCATCACACGCTTCGAGCTCGTCAAGCCGCCCAAGTGTTCAGGCGTGGGCCGTGCGACGAGCGCGGCAAATCGTTGCGGCACGCTCAGCTTGAAGCACAGCCGGAGCGAAGCGGCTTCGATCCAAGCGACGGGCATTTTTCAAAGTGATGTCAGCCTCGCCTGCGCGGTCGTCGGTCGATTCCACATCGCGCAATATCGCGTGAACCCGCTCCCTCCCGCCGCCCATCCGACCCTCGAGCGCCGCGATCTCGCGCTCAGTGAAGAATGGATCCCGGTCTCGAGCAATATCGAGAACTTGCAGCTTCAATATGCTCAGGGCATGTCGGAGCTTTACGAGGACGAGCCGTCACTCGTGCCGATGGGACGTGACCCCGAGAGCTTCATCACGCGCGTCCGAGTCTCGGTCTCCGGTCGCAGCGCAAGCACGAACCTTCGAGGCGGGAGCCCGGGAGTCTTTGCCGCGGAGGACACCCATCTTCGCAAGACTTTTGCGACGACCGTGAGCTTGAGAAACCAGCTCGGCCAGGCGCAGCAAAAAGCGATCGACTTGGGTTTGGACGGCTGGAACTGATTAATGCCGCGGCGCTACTGCTCTTTAGGTGCGTAGTAGCCGAGCTTCGTACGCACGAGTAGATTCTCGATCGAAGTCTGAACGACCACGCGGCGCCAGGACCCATCGCGTTTCGGGTTGTTCGAGACGTAGCCAATGTTGTACTGACTCTTGAGCTCCGTTGCGATACGCGCATAGACCGAGTCGAGCTCTTGGATTTGACCCGGAAAAAACCACTGACCGCCGGTCTCTTCGGCGAGCTTCTTCAAGACATGCTCCGCTCGCGAAAATGCCCGGCTGCGGCGCCCACCGGATTTTCGAAGCGAGATCGTGTAAATCGTGACGTCGGTGTCTTTCGAAAGCTCCATCACTTGATCGAAGGTGACGAGCGAGCTCGTATCTTCGCCGTCGGATAGGACGATAATGGCCTGGCGCCGGATATCCTGTCGACGTCGGCTGAGGTTTTTGAGGGCGATGTAAAGAGCGTTATAGAGGCTCGTCGTGCCCCCAGCTTGTGTCATGCGAATCGCTCGGTTCAACTTCTCCACGTCGGCGGTGAAAGGCTGCAGGACGTGTGCTCTGCTTCCGAAGTCGACGACTTCGGTCAAATCGTCGTCTTTCATCTCCCCCACGAAGTTGACCGCAGCTTCCTGTGCGAAGGTCATCTTCTCGTCCATGCTCGCGCTCGCGTCGATCAGGAGCACCATGCGGATGGGGAGATCCTCGCGCGAGAACACCGAAACTTCTTGCGAGATGCCGTCTTCGTACACGGAGAACTCTTCTTGCAGGAGGTCGGTGATGAAGCGGTTCCGGGTATCGGTGACCGTGACGTTGAGCGAAATCAAGTCGACGGTGACCCGAAACTGGTAGCGAGAATTGTCGACTTGCGAAAACCCGGGGCTCTGCACCAGGAATCCCAGGAGAGCAGCATAGCCTAAAGTGCGAAGAGGTTTGTTCATGGCGCTTCGAGCTCCAATATAGCCTTATACTTCTCTTGTGGCTAATCTTGCGGGCAAAGAAAAGCGAGCGAAGCGAGCGGCTGTGCTCACAGTCAGTGACGGAGTCGCGTCAGGCACGCGCGAGGATCTTTCGGGTGAGGTCGCGGCCACAGAGCTCGCGAAGCTCGGATTTGTCGTGCTCGAGCGCGCCGTGGTTCCCGACGAGCAGGCGCTTATCGTCGAGAAGATCCGTGGCTTTGTCGACGGCAACGGGGTTGCGCTCATTGTTACCACAGGGGGCACGGGGCTCGGTCCCCGCGACGTGACGCCCGAGGCCGTCCGAGAGGTTTTAGACCTCGAAATCCCCGGATATGGGGAGCTTTTGCGCGCGGACGGCCTGCGTCATACGCCGATGGCGGTGCTTTCCCGTAGTTTGGCTGGGAGCTTGGGAGCCGTTCTGATCGTCTGCCTGCCGGGGAGCCCCAAAGCCGTGCAGCAGGGGCTCGTGGCGCTCGGGCCCACCCTTCCGCATGCGCTGGACGTGCTGGCCGGCCGCACCCAGCATCGGTAGTTGTCACGCGGGCGGCTTGGCGGTACGATCGTGTGGGGAAAGGGTGTCAGGGGGAATCGTCCCAAAGGCTTAGCGCGCTCTGATGGGCACACTAGATATGGTTACGGCATCGCGGCGTCGGCACAAGCGGGTCAATGCCTTGGGGCGATGTTTCGTTCAACTCGGTGGCGGATGGGAAGGATCGGTCATGAATTTGAGCGTGGGGGGCATGCTCCTTCGGCTCAAACGCGCCTTGACGCTCGGCTCGACCTACTTCGTCAAGCTCTTTCTCGAGGGCGGTGAAGTCGCGATTGTGGAGGCGAAAGTCCTCCGTTTACTCGACGCCGACGAGACCAACGGCGAATGCAAAGCGGCGTTGAAGTTCACGTCTATCTCCCTCGAGGACGCCGATTCCCTGCGCGGTTTTCTCTTGCGCTGACTCCTTTTCTCGAGCTGGCAACGGGTGCACGTCAGGATTGTGAGATGAGAATCTATCATCATGCCACTTGACGCTGAGCGCGCCGCTCCCAGAACCCCTCGAAGCGTCCGCTCAACTTGCAGCAGCGCAGTGCGATGATCGCGTCAACGCCAGCGACGGTCCAGTGCATCCCGGCGCGCTTGCACCGGGTTCCGATCGCTACCTTGCATCCGGCCTCAACGACCCCAGTCGAGGTACAAAGCCCTGCTGCTCGGAACTTCGGGTAGCGCATGCGCTCTTGGTTGCGTTCGACGTAGTCGATGCACTTGCGCGCCTCGTCATCCTGCGGCGAGTGTAGTCGTAGGGCGTCGAGGATGTCGTCGATATCGCCGGCGTCCAACTCGTCATGGCGTTCGCTCGCCCACTGCTGTGCGAGGTCAGTGCCGGCGCCATAGATGGACTTGGACACGTCCGAGAGGTGCTGTTTGGCGTGGAAGCGGTCGACGATCTGAACCGCATCGGGAAAGTGCTCGTCGGTGAGGTTCCAGATCCAGATGGCCCCATCGCCGAGCACGGCCTGGCGCGCCGCGCGCTCGAAGCCGCGCCGCGTGGCCTCACGCTCGACGCGCGCCGCGAACTCGCTCGGCGTCGCGTCAGTGTCTTTGTGCGCCGCGCTTTCGATCGCAGCCGAGTAGGTGATCGAGCCGGCGTCGCGCACGGGCGTGCCTTCTTTGTCCCGCCCCTCGGCGCTCCAGATCGTGACGAGCTTGACCTCTCGCGTCTTCGACGAGCCGTCGGGCTGCTTGCCCGGGCGATCTACCAACTCCTTTTTGCGTACGGGCACACCTGTACCATCCATCCCAAGGTACAGCGTTGGCGCCAGTGGTTCGTTTGGCTCCGGCGGCTCGACCACGAGTTTCTCGTCCTCGGCGACCTCACGCCCCAGCGCCTCGGCCGCGCGCTCGACGTGCTTGGTCGGAACATCCACCCCAGCCAACTCGTGCAGTAACTCGTGGCCCTGCCAATACCTTTCCACCTGCTTGCGAAACTCATGGCCTGCCTCCACGTGCTGGCGGGCCAATGCGGCCTGCTCCGCGCTCAGATAGCGGGACCGCGTCTTGCCCTCTTCGCTACGTGTGAGAGTGAAGTACGGGCCGTGCCGCGCCTGCGGGTCGTGCTGGCACCGACACTCCTTTTGACCACACTTCATGAACCGCTCGGACACCGAGCCGCGGCGCATCGGAGTCGGCTCGGCCAGTTCTTTAGCGAGCTTACGAACAACTGTGGGGATCGGTTCTCGGGGCATCATCTTCATCTCCTACGCCTATTATAGCCGTAGGAGATGAGTTCGCAAAACTACTACATCCCGCACGATCCGAGCTTCCGCACACTGGTGACGTGCGCCCCCTGGCAACGTTGAAATTGCCCGCTTCACGAGAGCGTGCTAATATGACTGGTTTTTCGGGAGTCCTTAGAGCGTTGCAGAATGAAGAAATCTGAGCTAACTCAGCACAAGAAAGCCCTGCTGGCAAAGAAGCACGGCCTCGAAAGCTCGATCGGCAAGAAAAGTTTAACCGGCAGATCGGGAGCGGACGGGCACGGCGATTTCGCGGACCGCTCGGCGGCCGCGAACGAAGAAGAAATCAGCATCCAGTTGAAACAAACGGACGCCAAGCTTCTTCGCGCCATCGAGGACGCGCTCAGCCGCGTCGAAGCCGGCACTTACGGTGTCTGCGTGGATTGCGAAGACGAAATCTCTGCCGCGCGGCTCGAAGCCGTTCCCTGGACCAAGGTCTGCATCGGCTGCAAAGAGAAGCAGTACTCCTAGTGCTCGGGTTCGGGCACCAGCTCACTTAACCTCACAGCCCCTATAGCTATGGACTTGGGTCTCGCGGGCAAAGTCGCGCTCGTTACGGGCGCGAGCCGGGGCCTCGGAAAATCCGTGGCCGAGACCCTCGCCGCGGAAGGCGCGCACGTTGTCGTCGCTTCGAGAGACCAGGAGGTCCTCGAAGCGGCCGCGGAGGATATCCGGAGCTCAGCGAAGGGTGACGTGCTCGCGGTTCCTGCCGACGTCACGAAGGAGAAGGACGTCCGCCGGCTCGTCGACGCCGCGACCGAGCGTTTCGAGCACATCGATATCCTCGTAGCCAATGCAGGGGGGCCGCCCGCGAGTCGTTTCGAGACGACGGACGTCGAAGCCTGGCGCCAGGGGCTCGAGCTCAATTTGCTCTCGACGATCCATTTGTGCCGGCGGTCGTTCCCGGCATGCGAGAACGACGTTCGGGCCGGATCGTAGCGATCGCCTCTATTTCGGTGAAGCAGCCCGTCGACGGATTGATCTTGTCGAATACGGCCCGATCGGCCGTTGTCGGATTGATGAAATCTCTTTCGAACGAGCTCGCGCCGTACGGGATCGGCGTGAACGTCGCCTGCCCGGGCTATACGAGAACCGACCGCCTCGTCGATCTCGCCGAGCGCATGAGCCGGCTAGATGGGATCCCGAAGGACGCCGTCTTGAAACGATGGACCGACCAAATCCCGATGGGCCGCCTGGGGGAGCCCGAAGAATTCGCATCTGTAGTTGCGTTTTTCTGCTCGGAGCGGTCCAGCTACGTGACGGGCACTTGCCTTCAAATCGACGGCGGAGCCGTGAAGGGTGTGTTCTAGCCACGACTGTTATTCGCTGTTGCTTCCAGCTACCGGCTACCTGCCGCCCTCTAGCTACGCGCGGCCACGCGGGAAACCGGTACCGGGTAGCGGGTGGCTGGTGGCAGATAGCGACATGAGCCGGGTAACTTCTTGTCTTTCAGCGAATAACGAGCGACTTGCCCGGCCCAGAAACCTTGACAACAATATCGGCTGAGTGCTATAAAATGCGATTCGTTTTGTTAAACGCAGAAAGGAACCTCATTCCCCTTTCTGTTCGTCTCATCCTAATTTCGCCAATAGCGAGCTTCGATGCTGAGTGAATATTTCTGGCTCATTCCGCTTATCCCTGGTGTAGGGGCCATCATCAACGGGCTTTTCGGGAAGCGTCTCTCCAAATCCGTCATCAACATCGTCGCGGTCGGGGCCGTCGCGCTCTCCTTTCTGATCGCTCTTGCTTGCCTCTTCGGTCCGTTCATGTCGGGAGGCGGCGAGACCGTTCTCGAGGAAACACTCTTTACTTGGATCCCCGGCATGAGCGCGGCCCAGGCCGACGGCACGACGGCTGACTTCACCGCTCTATGGCAATACCGCCTAGACTCGCTATCGATGATCATGGTGCTCGTCGTCTCGGGCATTGGGCTTCTCATCCACATCTACTCGGTCGGTTACATGGCCCATGACGGGGGCTATTGGCGCTTTTTCACCTATCTCAACCTGTTCACTTTCTTCATGTTGAACTTGGTGCTCGGCGCCAACTTCCTTTTGATGTTCATTGGTTGGGAAGGTGTCGGTCTTTGCTCCTATCTCTTGATCGGGTTTTGGTTCGAGCGGGACGCTGCGGCCCAAGCCGGCAAGAAAGCTTTTATCGTCAACCGGATCGGGGATGCTGGCTTCCTCCTGGCGATTTTTCTCATCTTCTTCCACTTCGGTTCGGTCGATTTTTACGAAGTCATGCAAGCTGTAGCGACGCAGTTTGAGACGCCTGAAGCGGGTTGGGGCGTCCTGACACTCATCGGGCTCTTGCTCTTCGTTGGTGCGACGGGCAAATCAGCGCAAATCCCGCTCTACGTCTGGCTTCCGGACGCGATGGAAGGTCCGACCCCGGTCTCGGCGCTCATCCACGCCGCGACGATGGTCACGGCGGGCGTTTACATGGTGGCGCGCACTTCTGTCTTGTTCTCGCACGCGCCGAACGCGATGTTTGTCGTTGCCGTGGTCGGCTGCGCCACGGCGATCTTTGCCGCTTCGATTGGTCTCTTCCAAAACGACATCAAGAAGGTTCTCGCTTACTCGACCGTCTCGCAGCTTGGCTATATGTTTCTTGGTCTCGGGGTCGGGGCCTATGCCGCCGCGATCTTTCATCTCATGACGCACGCGTTCTTCAAAGCTTGTCTCTTCCTCGGCTCCGGCAGCGTGATCCATACGATGGAGCATGCCGAGCATGCGTCGGGCGGCCATCGCGACTACAACGCGATGCAGGACATGCGCAACATGGGCGGCTTGCTAGCGCACATGCCGAAGACCGGCTACACGTTCATCATTGCCACGACCGCGCTCGCCGGCATCCCCCTTACCGCGGGCTTTTTCAGCAAGGACGAAATTCTATGGTCGGCGACCCTTGGCGGCCATGTGAGCCTCTTCTGGATCGTCGGCGTGCTCGCGGCCGGGATGACCGCGTTCTACATGACGCGCCAAGTCATCTTGACTTTCTTCGGCGATTTCCGCGGCGGCGAGAAGATGGAATCACATCTTCATGAATCGCCCGCGACGATGACGGTGCCGCTCATTATCCTCGCGGTCGGCTCCATCCTTGCGGGCTATGTAGGGCTTCCGTTTGGCCTCTCGAAGATTGGTCCTTTTCTCGAGCCCGCGCTAAACGCAGGTACTGCGGTTTTCGAGGAGGCCCATCACGCCTCGGTCGCGGTGGAGCTCGCCTTCATGGCGGTCTCGGTCAGCGTGGCCTTTTTCAGCATCTTTCTCGCGTACAAGATGTATTGGAACAAACCCGAGGGCGACGAGGCCGTTACCGCAGCTTGGCCAGGCGTGCACCGGGTTCTCTACAACAAGTATTTCGTGGACGAGGTTTACGACGCGAAGGTCGTCGGCGGGACGCTTGCCAGCGCTCGCGCGCTTCACGCTTTCGACGCCGAAGTCGTGGACGGAATCGTCAACGGCGCGGCCAAGACGACACTCGTGATCGCGGATGTATCGAACCTCGCGGATGCGGGGCTCGTGGACGGCGCGGTCAACGCTGTCTGGAAAATTTTGGCGAGCGTCTCCGGCTCTTTTAGCCGGCTGCAGACGGGCGTCTTGCAGAACTATGCCCTCATGATGCTCATCGGCGTCGGGGCACTCATCGGGTTCTTCTACTTTTACCTCTGGACATAATCTACGAGGGAACGATTCATGGAGACATTGTTCGGCATTCCCATCCTGTCGCTCGTGGTGTGGTTTCCCACCGTGGGCGCGCTCGTCATCCTGTTCGGCATGAAGAAAACCCAGGAGACCCAGATCAAGTGGGCCGCGAACATCATCACGTTCTTGGGCTTTCTGTTCTCGCTGCCTCTTTGGTTCAGGTTCGACAACAACGGACCGCAGTTTCAGTTTCGCGAGACATATGAATGGATACCGAGTCTCGGGGTCAGCTACAGCTTCGGCATGGACGGGATCAGCCTGCTTCTCGTGATGATGACGACGCTTCTCGGCTTCATCGCCGTCCTGTCGTCCTGGAATAGCATCACGGACCGCGTCAAGCAGTACTACATTTTCTTGTTGTTCCTGCAAACGGGTATGCTCGGCGTGTTCGTAACGCTCGACTTCTTCCTGTTTTACGTGTTCTGGGAAGTCATGCTCGTCCCGATGTATTTCCTCATCGGCATCTGGGGCGGTCCACGGAAGCTCTACGCCGCTATCAAGTTCTTCTTGTACACGCTCGTGGGGAGTGTCTTGATGCTCCTCGGCATCCTCGCCCTCTATTTCGAGTATTTCAATCAGGAGGGCGTCTACACGTTCGACCTTCTGCGACTCTGGAGCATCGACTACCCGGCGGGCATGCAATTCTGGGTCTTCCTTGCTTTTTTCGTCGGCTTCGCCATCAAAGTTCCCATGTTTCCGTTTCACACCTGGCTACCGGACGCGCACGTCGAAGCGCCCACGGCGGGCTCCGTCATTCTGGCGGGTGTGCTTCTGAAGATGGGCACCTACGGCTTCGTGCGCTTCTCACTGCCGCTTTTGCCGGATGCGACCAAGGACGCGGTGTGGTGGGTCCTCGCGCTTTCAGTCATCGGTATCATTTACGGAGCTCTCGTTGCGCTCGTCGAGTCGGACTGGAAGAAGCTCGTGGCCTATAGCTCTGTCAGCCATCTCGGCTTCGTCATGCTCGGCGTGTTCGCTCTCACCAAGCTCGGGCTTCAAGGCGGCATCCTGCAGATGGTGAATCACGGTTTGGCGACTGGCGGGCTCTTCCTCATCGTGGGCATCATGTACGAGCAGACCCACACGCGCGAGATCGCGGCCTATGGCGGTATCGCGAAAGTGGTCCCCGTTTTCGCGGCTTTGTTTTTGATCATCGCCCTGGCGTCGATGGGGCTGCCGCTCTTGAACGGGTTCATCGGCGAGTTCATGATTCTTCAAGGCACGTTCGCGAGCGAGTTCGCCGGTCCGTATTACGCATTGTTCGCCGTATCGGGCATCGTGCTGGGCGCCGCCTATCTGCTCTGGCTCTATCAGCGCGTGATGTTCGGGAAAATCGACAAGCCGGAGAACGAGAAGCTCAAGGATGTCAGCTTGCGTGAGCAGGCTACGTTGGTCCCGCTCGTTGTTCTCTGCATCTGGATTGGCGTTTATCCCAAGCCGTTTCTCGCGCCGCTGCGGGTGCCCGTCGAGGCGATCATGGCGCGGATCAACGGCACGCAAGCGGCAAGTGTGCCTGTTGAGGAACCCGCTACGGCGGCCACGCCGGTCGGCAACTAGCACTAGACTAGACGAGGTCTATGTCCCAGAAGGGCCCGGAGGAGGAGCGGAAGCCGCCCCCCGTCGCTCCCCGGGCGCGCTTGGCGCTGCTGTCGAGTCTTGCCTTCATCTTTCCCGTCTCCATTGCTGCGGGCGGATTTTCCGGCCACTACCTGGACCAAAAACTTGCGACCTTTCCCTGGTTGACGCTGCTCGGTCTTTTCTTTGGCGTTGCTGCCGGCTTCATCAACCTCCTCAAGGCCGTAAAAGCTTTCGATAAAGTCGATTGAAACTCGACCCTGATGTCTCGATGGCCCGCTTTCGGCGCCACGCGTGGTGGGCGACCGCGATCTTCTCTCTTTTGGGCTCGATCTTTGGATCTCGGTTCTTTCTCGGAGTGCTTTCTGGAGGTCTTTTGGCCATGGCGAATCTCGATATTCTCGCCCGGCTGGTTAAAAAACTCACGGCAGAGCTGCCGACTCGGGTGTCCTGGCTGGGGCTGTTCGGCGTGCTCTTCCGCTACATCTTGTTGAGTATCGCCCTGTTTGTTATAATCAGCGTTTGGAAAGCGAACGTTGTTGGCCTGGCTCTCGGGTTTTCTGTGCCAGTAGCCGCGGTTTTCGTCGAGTGTAGCGCATATTTTCGCGGACATGCTCGCCGGGCTTGCCGGGAGTCGAAAGCGGAGCATAAAGGCGGAGCATAAAGAAGGTCAGTAGAGATCACCCCCCCACGGCATGATACTTTGCGGTTCGTCGACCGCTTCCCCTATTTACGGAAACACATCTAGGGCGTTTGGTGTGGGCATTCGGATCTCTCGAATGACCTAACATGTAGTTATGGAACAGCTAGAGCACAAGTCGTTCATCTATCATTGGCTCGAGCACACCTTTCATCACGAAGTGGTGCCGGACCATCTGATTATGGCGGTGTTCGTCGCGATGGTGCTCGCCGGGTTTGCCATCTGGTTCCGCGGGCGTATCAGCGTCGAGAACCCTGGAAAGCTGCAACTGGTGCTCGAGGCGATCGTGAGCACGCTCCAGGCGCTGCTGGTCGACAATATCGGCGCCAAAGGAAGGCCGTTTCTGGGCCTCGTGGGCACGCTGGGCTTGTTCATCTTGATGAGCAACTTGATTGGCCTCGTGCCTTATTTTTCGTCGCCGACAACCAGCTTGAACATGACGCTCGGTTGCGCACTGGTAGCCTTTCTCTATTACAACTACCAGGGCATCCGTGCCCAAGGCGCCGGGAACTATTTCAAGCACTTCCTGGGACCTCTTCCAGTGCTTGCTCCCCTCATGTTGCCGATCGAGATCATCAGCCACTTCAGCCGTATCGTCTCTCTATCACTACGCCTGTTCGGCAACATCTTTGGTGAGGAGCTCGTCATCGCCGCGCTCGGCGTGATGGTCGCTTTCCTCGTTCCCGTGCCCATGATGCTCTTCGGTGTGTTCGGAGGAGTGTTGCAGGCTTTCGTTTTCATCATGCTGACCATGGTCTATCTTGGTGGCGCTGTCGCTTCCGAGGAGCACTAAATTTCCCAAGGAGGAAACCTGGTGATTAGAAAAGTTATGCTGGCGACATTCTCAGCCGTCGCCTTTTTGGTATTGGCCGTGCCCGCCTTTGCTCAGGGAGGGCACCAACCGATAGATGGCTGGTCGTCGGAAATGTACAAATGGGCTCTGTTCTCGGGCGCTTTTGCGCTTGGGATTGCCGCGGCCGCGGGCGCTTACTCCCAGAGCCGCGCCATCGCGGCCGCCTGTGATGGGATTTCTCGCAATCCCGGCGCTTCCGGAGAGATCCGCTTCGCACTGATTCTCGGTCTCGCTCTCATCGAGTCGATCGTTATCTACGTGCTGCTCATCGCCTTCATCATCTTCCTGGTGCTCTGGGGCGCCTAGCCGTTAGGGTCTTCAGTCCGCCGCCGAGCGCGGCGGGCTTGTGCTTGAACCTGCTAATCCTGTCGGCAAATTCCGAGGTCATTTTTGGTGCTGGCAAGGCGCTCCGACGATTTCATATCTAGATATTCCGAGCCGCCTTCCGCAGCGAGCCTGTCGAGTAGAGGGCTAGGCCGTAGGCCGAACTGCAAACTATGCAGCAACGCAGCCAGCGCCGAAAAGGACCCGGAACGTTCCGCCGGCAGGATTAGCGGGTTCGAGCACTAGCGAGCCCGAAGAAGATCAGCACGGCGTAAGCCGCGAAGTACTGAGTGAAGCCCAGCCAAAATCCGTAGGAACTGTCGCCGAACGCCAGATAAGTCAGCGGCGCGGTGGCGGTGAATAGGAGCCATCCTCGATTCTCCGAATATGGCGCCAGTGTGCCGACGAGGAGGAACGCCCATGGCAGCACCTGAGGCATCACGAAGATCAATCCGCCGAGCGCGACCAGGGTTTCCAAGGGCCAACCCTTCGAGTCCTGAGATCGCATAGCCCTCGCAAGGGACCAGACGAGCCAAAGCCCCAGGGTCGCAAAAAGCGGTATCGTCGCATGGCGGGTCAAGAAGAGTCCTGCCAACGTTTGAAGGGCAGGTGTGAGGCTTCCGCCCAGAGAATTCTCTGGCGGCCATCCGGCGCGCATGAGCCAGGAAACGGGGATAGTGAGCGTCCACCCAAGCAACCCGATGACGAGTGAGGGTACCACCCAGCCACGCAGCGCTCGTCCCATGAGCGGCAGAGAGCCTGCCAACATGAGCGGCCCGTTGAGGCTGATTCCGTAAGCGACCGCGGCGGCGCCCCTGAACCGAGATGTCCGAGATGTCTGAGCGAGCCTGAGCGCCGCGATCAGGAAGAAAATCGCGACGGCGTCGAGTCTGCCGCTCCCTGCCACTTCTTTGACGATGAAAGGGTTCCACCCGTGAATGAGCGCCGCGCCGACAGGAAGACCTGCGGCGCGCAGCAACGAAGGCGCGAGCAGAAGCGAGCCCAAATCGGCGGCCGTCGCGGCGAGGCGCCTCGCGTCGAGCGAGGCCTCGATGTGGTCGAAAAGCATCGACCACGGCGTGGCGCCGTGCAAAAAGACGGAGGCCTCCGAATGGTCGAGCCCGCTGCCAAGAAACTGTGTCGCCCTAAAACCGGCGGCGGCCAAAAAAATAACCGCAGTGACTGAAACGCTGCTTTTTGAGCAGGCCGCATGAATGGCCATGGCGTAAACGATGAAGAGCCCGATCCAAAGGACGTAGAACTCGACACTCTGCTCGAAGAGCCCGGACCGCTCCACATCGCTCCGAACTGCAAGCAACGCGAACAGCCCGGCACTGACGAATGAAAGAAAAATGAGTCGCAACACGTCGGAGACCGACAAATCTACCATGGCCGTTGCAGTTCCGATGCGATGACCGTTAAACTCGGTGCTTTGATATTCTTGAATGCTGAACTGGAGGATTCGTGCTCGAAACTATTCGCTGGGACGGCGACGCCGTCGCCCTCATCGACCAGAGATACTTGCCGGCCAAGGAGGACTATCTCTCCTGCCGCAACGCCGAGGCGGTGGCCGCGGCCATCACAGAAATGGTTGTCCGCGGCGCGCCGGCGATTGGTGTGACCGCGGCCTTCGGAATCGCGCTCGGCTTGAAACAGTCCGGCGCCAAGGATGCCGAGACTCTCCGTCAGTCGATGGAATCGCTATCAGCTTTGATGGCAGGCACGCGACCGACCGCGGTCAATTTGTTCTGGGCCATCGATCGGATGAAAAAGCGCTTCGAAGAGCTCATGGGTAGCGGCGTCGAAGCCGTGCTCGCCGGGATGGAGCGGGAAGCGATCACCATCCAGATGGAGGACATCGAGATCAACCGCCGCATGGGAGCGCATGGAGAGGCGCTCGTGCCGGATGGCGCGCGCATCCTCACCCATTGCAACGCGGGCGCGCTCGCCACGGCCGGGTACGGGACAGCGCTCGGCGTCATGCGTGCCGCGGTCGAGGCCGGGAAGACGTTCGAAGTCTTCGCCGACGAGACCCGCCCGTTTCTCCAGGGTGCGCGCCTCACCGCCTGGGAGCTCGTCCGGGAAAACATTCCCGTCACGCTCATCACCGACAACATGGCGGGCCACTTGATGGCGCGCGGCGAGATCGACATGGTGATCACAGGCTCCGATCGGATCGCTTCGAATGGCGACGTCTGCAACAAGATTGGCACGTACTCGATCGCGGTCTTGGCCAAGGAGCACGGGCTCCCCTTTTACGCGGTGGCGCCGACGTCGACTTTCGATCTTTCCATTGCTTCGGGCAAAGAGATCCCCATCGAAGAGCGCTCGCCCGACGAGGTGACCCACATCCAAGGCGTCCGCATAGCTCCTGAAGGCGTACGCATCCGGAATCCCGCTTTCGACGTGACGCCGTCGCGCCTCGTCACCGCGATCGTATGCGAGAACGGTGTGGCACGAGCCCCGTACGGCGAATCGCTCAGGGCGCTCGCGAAGATCCACCGGGCTGCCTGAGCGCTATTGGGTAGATGCTCATTCTCGGCATCGAGAGCTCCTGTGACGAAACCTCGGCCGCCGTCGTCGAGGACGGTCGACGGATCCTTTCGAACGTCGTTGCGTCGCAAGACGAAATCCATCGCCCATATGGTGGAGTCGTTCCCGAGCTTGCGTCGCGCCAGCATCTGACGCAGATCGGACCGGTCGTCGACAGCGCTCTGACTCGAGCGGGGTTCGGGCTCGAGGCGATTGACGCGGTGGCAGTGACAAAAGGTCCGGGGCTCATCGGCTCGCTCCTCGTCGGGCTCTCGTTCGCGAAATCGATCGCTTTCGCCCGCAATGTCCCTCTTCTGGCGGTGGACCATCTCGAAGGCCACATCCGAGCGGCCTATATCGAAAACCCGGAGTCGATCGGCCACCCCGCAATTTCTCTCGTCGTCTCGGGCGGACATACGAGCATGTTTCTGATGAAGGAAGCATCGAGCTACGAGCTCCTCGGCAAGACGCGTGACGATGCGGCGGGTGAAGCCTATGACAAAGTTGCCAAGCGGCTCGGTCTCGGCTATCCGGGCGGACCGATACTGGATCGCCTCGCAGCTTTCGGCGACGCGAACGCCCACAGCTTCACCGTGCCCAAGTTCTCAGATGGAAGCGAGGACTTCAGCTTCAGCGGGTTGAAGAGCGCCGTCTTGCGTGCCGTTCAGAGAGGCCCGATCGAGCGGCTCGGCGAGGATGAGGCGCCCGAAGCCGCTGAAAAACGTGCCGATATTTGCGACCTGGCTGCGGCGTTTCAACGTACGGTCGTCAGGATCCTCGTACTGCGCGTTGAACGAGCCGCCAAGCGCTTACGCGTGCGCGCCATTGTCGTCTCCGGCGGGGTAGCGGCGAATCGCGAGGTTCGAGCGAGCTTCGGCGAGCTGGGACGCCGCCTCGATATCCCCGTTATTTTCCCGAGCATCGAGCTCTCGACCGACAACGCGGCGATGATTGCGGCGGCCGGATATGCAAAGTACCAGCGGAAAGAATTCTCCGATCTCGGTCTCGAGCCGGATGTCGAGCTTCGGCTCGGTGAGGCCGGAGCCCTCAGACGCTCACGCCGCTACCGCTGAGCCGGCCGCCATTTGCGGTAGAGCAACACATAGACCGCGCCACTCCCACCGTCTTTCCAGCGCGCCGAAGCGAACGCGATTACGGTGCGGCGCATCTTGCGCGATGAGAGAGACTGGGTCACGGCGCGCTTCACAATCGAAGGCTCGCTCGGTGAATGCTTTCCCCGACCGTGGACGATGCGGACACAAGAATAGCCCTTGTGCTGCGCGCGTCGCAAGAAGGCGGCGAGCTCTTCTCGCGCACCCTCCGCGTCGAGTCCGTGAAGGTCTAGATGGCCCTGAACGGAGAAGTCGCCGTTCTTGAGGCGCGAAAGGTAGCGCTCGTTCCGATGGCTCGAAGCGCCCTCGACCCCCTCGCCCGTGGCGAAGGGATCCATCTCGCCCCTTCCGGCTACGAAGGATTCGAGCTCCTCGAGCGCTTCGAGCTCGCTATCGGACCAGACAGGGATCTCGAACGCTTGCGGCAGGTTCAAAGGGGTCGCGCTCCAGCCAAGCGGCCGCACCTCCTCCATCGCGCTCTCGAACGCTTCTTCGTCAGTGAGGGTCTCGTCCACCTTTGACGGGGGTGAGACGAGCTTGTCGGTCTCGGGCGCGAGCTCGAGCTCTCCGCCTTTGACCATGTTCTCGAGGACCTCGAAAGGGCGATGCCCGGAAGAGGAAGATTGCCTGGCCACCTTTCGCATTCTACACGTCTTTGCTAGATGTGCTAGGACTTGCTCTGGGCGTGACGCCTGGCTAGGATGAGGCTATGCGTGGAGTGGGGTTCTCCTTTGTGTCGGTGTTTCTCTTCACTGCAGCGGTCGGCCTATTGGCCGCACAATATCAAGGGATGGAGCCCGTTCGGGTCTCGGTGGACGAGCTCGCCTCGATGGGCTCGCGCTACAACGACCGTCCCATCATCACCAGAGGTAAAGTCAAATACGGCGACATGAAAGACCAGCAATTCAACATCTTCGAGCTCGAGGGAGAGATGATGACCCTCAACGCCGTCCGCATCGGCACCGGTGGGCGGGGGGGCTTCGAGGATCTCCGTTTCTTGTCCGGGCAGGAAGTCGATATCTCGGGCATTTTCTTCGACATGAGTTTCGTCATGGATCCCCAATATCACCCCGTCCTTCGCTACTATCCCGGCGCCAAGCGCCAGGACGGGGAGAGTTTCAACAAGGACTATTTCATCGCGGTCTCGAGCGTCGACGTCATCGTCCCGATCGAGAACGTGTTGGACCCGGACAAGCCGGAGGATGAGCCCGATATCGTCGATCCCGACATCGAGGCGTCGGGTGTGAACGGCGTTGATTTGAGGGAGCTCGTCAAGGATCCGGCCAGTTATGTCGACGAACAGATCGTCGTCTACGGAAAGTTCCGTGGAAACAACCTCTACGGGGACTTGTCCATCAAGGACAAGCGCACGCCGCGCGATTTCATCATCAAGCTCGCGGACGCCGCCATCTGGGTCACGGGACGCAGGCCGCGCGGCGACGGCTTTCGGCTCGATCCCAAAAAGCGACGGGATACGGGCAAGTGGCTCAATGTCATCGGCACGGCCTGGCAGCACGACGGTAGCGGTACTTACTACTTGAGAGCAGAGAAGATCGAGCTTGCGGACAAACCCGAAGACAAGGACTTGGAGCCTGTCAAAGTCGTCCGGCCCGAGGAGGAGATCCTCGATCCGCCGCCGGAAGTCACGTTCTCGCTCCCTCTCGCGGGTGAGCGGGACATCCCTCTCGACAGCGAGTTCCACGTTCAGTTCTCGAACCCAATGCAGGCTGGGACCTTCAACCGCAACGTGGACCTTCTCTACGCCGACGATGACGGTATCGGTAATCCGTTCCCCGAGCTCGAGGTCTCCTATGACCGCGATTCGCGCACGCTCACGGTGCGGCCGAACAAACGCCTCGAGCCGGGTAAAGAGATTGAGCTCATCCTCTACGACGCTATCGAAGACGAGGATGGACAGAAAATCGTCGCGGAGCCCGGCGCTGCCGACTGCGAGCCCGGCGCTGCCGTGATCATCTCGTTCAGAACCGCGCGCAGCTAGAATGCGAACGATTGTTCGCGCTTCGCACTCACATCTCGGTTTCTTCGAAGGAGCCCGAATGCGGACGATTATTCACGTTGGGGCGGGGACGCGGCTCGTCGGTGATTTTCTCTCTTGTCCTGGTACATCCGCTCATCGGCCAAGCTGATGAGCTCGTCCTTGGTGGGAGCTTCGGTGGGGAAGGTGGCTATGCCGATGCTCGCCCCGATGCGGGCATTGATGCCTTCCTCTTTGAGGTATGTCGTTCGAATGACGAGCTGGCGCATGCGTTCTCCGAGCCGTTTGGCCGCCGGGTGATCCGTGTCGGGCAGGATCACGACGAACTCGTCGCCACCGTAGCGGGCAGCGATATCGGTCTCGCGGATCGCGGCACGCAGCAGGAATCCCACCTCGCGCAGCACCTTGCTCCCCCTAAGATGTCCGTGCTCGTCGTTGATTTGCTTGAACTTGTCGAGGTCCATGAAGATCAAGCTCAAACGCGACTTGTGCCGTGTGACGAGCTTGAGCTCGCGGTCGAGAGCTTGGTGAAAGTAGCGAAAATTGAAGAGAGAGCTCACATCGTCGAGGATCGACGTCTCCTTCGTTTGCTGATAGAGCTTGACGTTCTCGATCGCGACGGAGATCTGTTTCGAGAGCTGCGTGAGAAGAGGGAGATCTTTCTCTGAAAAACCGCTGCGCTTGCGTGAGCCGAGTCCGAAAGTGCCGACGATCTTACCGCGTGAGTGGATGGGCAGCAATATGTAGGAGCGAATCCCGTCTTCGTGCAGAAACTGGTCCTCGATGAACTTCTGCTCTTCCTTCGTGTCCGGATGGATGAAATGGGTCTCGTTCAGGACCGTCCAGCCGGGACCGGTCCCAACGAGAGGGATTAGCGACTCCATGCCCCATCCCGAATCCGTTCGCGCGCCCGAAGCGAAAATCCGAAGATAGCTTCCCGAGCTGTCGAGAAACGCCACCAAGAGACGGTCGAAGTCGAAGAGCTTCTCCATCTCGTTGGCGAACGAGTCGAAGACTTCCTCGATTTGCAGACTGCTGCTGCTGATGCGGGCGATATTATTCAGGACTTAGATTTGCTTCGCCTGGCGCGCCGTCCGCTGAAAGAGCACGGCGTTCTCCGCGGCCATTCCGATTTGGACACCAATCGAGGTGAACAGCTCGAAATCGAACATTGGGAATAGTTGGTCGGTCGCGATGGCGAGCTGCATGACCCCCATGACGCGGTTTTTGTTGCGAAGCGGGACGCCCGCGGCCGCGCCGATGCCCGGTCGTCCCTTCAGAAGCTCGGATAGCCGTGGTTCGTGCGCCAACGATTCGAGAAGGATCGGCTCGCCCTTCACGAGAACGTGTCTCGCGAGCTCGCATTCTGTACCGCTCAGGGGTTTTCGAGGCGGCTCCGAGGCTCCTTCTCCCCGAAGCGCGGCGATCTGGAACATCGCGCTCTCTTCGTCGTAAATCAGAACTTCTCCGTAAACGCTCCCACTCGCATCCATGATCACACGCAACGATCCCGAAAGAATTTCGGAGAGCTCCATCGAGTTTCGGATCGCCGAGGAGAGCGCGTTGAGCGTCGTGAGCTTGTGGTTTTGAAACAAGACCTCACGCTGCAAGAGTCGCTCTTCGGTGATGTCGCGGACGTAGACGAGAATGATCTTACGCTCGTCGAACCCCAGGCTCGTTCCGCGGACTTCCACCGGAACGACGCGTCCGTCCTTCGTCTCGAGGTTCAAATCGTCGTAGGTGAATCCGGGCTCGCGACGAAACCTCTCGAAGTATTCGAGCGCCCGACCCCGGCGCTCGCGCGGGTGGAGGTCTTCGATGCAGCGATCGAGGAGTTCGTCGCGGCTGAACGCCGTGAGAAGCTCGGCGGCGTTGTTTGCCTCGAGGCACGCGCGGGTAGCATCATCGAACAGAAACGTTGCCATGGGCGCTCGGTCGAACGCCCCGCGAAAGTCCCAGCGCGATTCCGGTCGATCACCCGGAAGGGAGCGAAGGCTCGACTTCGTCATGGGCTGTGGTCCTAGAGGGTGTTGCGACGAGCCACAACGGGCAAGTCCCTTTCTGCCAACAGAATACGAGAACCGTGCCCCGTCGTCAAGGTCGCCGTGCTATAAGACCTCCATGGCAAACGAGCAAGCTCGCCCGACGGTGGCGATGACGATTGCCGGCTCCGATTCGGGCGGCGGTGCTGGAATTCAAGCGGACCTCAAGACTTTCGCCGCCCACGGCGTCTATGGGACGAGCGCCATCGCGGCGATTACGGCGCAGAATACACGGACGGTCGCTGGCGTCTCTCAGCTGACCCCCGAGATGATCGGTCTTCAAGTCGACACCGTTTTCGAAGATATCGTCGTCGACGCGGTGAAGACGGGAATGTTAGCCACGTCGCCCATCATCGAGGTGGTTGCCCGGAAACTGGGAGAGCTCCGGGTCGACAAAGTCGTTGTGGATCCAGTCATGGTGTCGAAAAGCGGTGATCGTCTACTTCAGCCGGAAGCGGTAAAATCCCTCCGCAACGAGCTCGTCCCTCGTGCCCTTCTGGTGACGCCCAACCTCCCCGAGGCCGAGGCGCTCGTGGGTTTCCCCCTTAGGGACGAGACCTCGATCCACGCGGCGGCTCGCCGGATCGTGGAAATGGGAGCACGCGCGGTCGTCGTCAAAGGCGGACACGCGACGGGAGATATGTGTGTGGACTGGCTGTATGACGGACGGCGATTCACGAGCTTTACTGCGCCGCGTCTCTCCGTCCGCAATACACACGGCACAGGTTGCACCTTTTCCGCCGCCATCACTGCCCAGCTCGCGCTTGGGGTAACACTCGAAAAAGCCGTCGAGATCGCCAAGGCCTATCTGACAAAAGCCCTCGAACACGGGCTCCCGCTCGGGCGAGGGCACGGGCCTGTCGACCACTTCATCGGCCAAAAAGTGTGGCCTGAGAGCGACTAGCCAGGCCGCTTGAAAAAGCAAAGGCAAGGAGAGGTGGGGATGTTTGGAGATGTGGGGATAAGATCGGCAAAGCCGTTGAGTGCAGCCGTGCAGGAACTTGTTCGACCCTGCGGGACAGGCTACTATTTCATCGACTATGTTTGAAATCGTGGACGATATTCTGGACTTGCGAACGCTCGCACAAGGCATCGCCAGTGATGGCGACGGAGCTATCGCGACGTTCTCGGGAATCGTGCGAGGGACCAACAAAGGAAAGAGAGTGCTCTTCCTCGAATATGAGGCCTATCCGGAGATGGCTGTCAAAATGATGGAGCGCATCGGGGAAGAGGTCAAAGCGAATTGGGGTCTCGAGAGCCTGCGCATCCAGCATCGTATTGGCCGGCTGAATGTTGGTGAGACGAGCGTGGTCATCGTCGTCTCATCGCCCCATCGCGACGATAGCTTCGCCGCATGCCAATACGCGATCAATCGTCTCAAGCGTATCGTTCCCATTTGGAAAAAAGAGGTCTTCGAGGACGGCGAAGTCTGGGTCGAAGGCCCGGTGGAAACGGTGGACATGCCTTGAAGGTACGGGTGCGCGTCTTTGCCGCTTTGCGCGAGGTCATAGACCAGGAAGAGCTGGAAGTCGAGCTGCCCTCGGGTACGACGGTAACAGGTCTATGGGAGCGGCTCGTGAGCGACGAGGCTCGGCTCGAGCCTTTCGGCGCCGCGCTTCAATTCGCGGTGAACCACGATTTCGTCAGCAAAGAAACGGAGCTCCAGCCGGACGACGAAGTTGCTTTTCTACCTCCTGTCAGCGGCGGCTGATGTCGGATCGCACCACGCGGCAAGAGCTCATCCTGTCTCTCGTTCGCGATCGAGCCCTCCGAAATCAAAGCGAGCTCATCGGAGCGCTGGCCGAATCCGGTATTTCCATGACGCAGTCGACGCTCTCGCGTGAGCTGAAAGCGCTCGGTATCGCAAAAGGGCCCGACGGGCGGGGCGGCTATCGTTACACCGCTGGCCTCTCGGGAGATGGTCCCCTCTCACCCCTGGTCGCTTTCGTGAGCACCATCGAGCGGGCGAATAATTTGATCGTCGTCAAAACCCCTCCGGGAAACGCGCAAGGCGTCGCGCATGGCCTCGACGAAGTCGCGTGGCCGCAAGTCCTGGGAACCATCGCCGGGGACGATACCATCTTGATCATCTGCAGCAGCAACAGTGAAGGCGCCGAGATCGAAAAGCGACTGCGATCGATCACGAGGCGGTGACAGAGCTCGGTTATCAGCTTTTGGATAGCCGCTTTTTCAAACGTAAGCGACGATGGGCGAAGGCGTCACGCCACTTGAAGCGAAAAGAGAGCGTCAGCTCGTAATTGTCGTCCAGGTAGGAAAGCGCGCGCTCACACAAGCGGAGCGCTTCCGTGAAGTCACGCTCGCGGTGCTCACTCAGCATCGCGAGCTCGTGCAGCGCGTGGACCACCTCGACGGACTCGCCGCCGGCAAGCTCCTCCCATAGCTTGCGTGCATCATCAATATCGCCGCGGCGCTTGTGCTGGTCCGCGAGTGCTATGAGGGCTCGGCGGCGCCCGTCGCCCGACAGGCCGGCCTCGACGGCGCGGCTGTAATGCATCATGGAGCGTTCCGGCTGCCGAGAGCGTTCGAACAAGCGGCCGAGGCTGAGATCGTCGAGAGGATCCTCTGGAACATGGCTTTCGTCGAGCAAGTCCGAGGCGCATATCGTGAGGGCGGCGAGCGAGAGGATGTCGTGCCGGTTGTGATGGAAGACGTGGTCGAGTCGGGCTGCGTCGCCCGTTCGCAGGAAGCGAAAAAACAAGTCGGGAATCATATGGCCCGGGATGTCCTCTTCGCGTTCGAGCCCGAGTAAACGATGCTCGAGCTCCATCAAGCGACAGCTCTCGATGCGGGCCTTCCACAGACTGCGCGCCGGGTGCAGCAAATCGAAATGTAATAGACGCTCGAAGGACAGGCGCTGTCGCGTGAGAATGAAGCGGGTCTCGAGCAAGGGGATGTCGAACGACTTTCCGTTATAGCTGATGAGCAGCTCGAAGCGCGAAAGGATCTCACCGAGAGCATGGAGCATGGCGGGTTCTTCAACGTAGTCGCGCATGAAGAGCTGCCGCAGTACGAAGCTCTCGTTCTCGACCCACCCCAAGCCGACGAGAAAGGCGCACGTGCCGGCGCCGCCCGCGAGCCCGGTCGTCTCGGTGTCGAGAAACAGTGCCTTCTCCAAGTCAATCTCTTGGGCGTCGTCGCCGCGCGACAGCATCGAGAACGCTTCTTTCGGTACGCTCGCGAGCCGCGCGAGTTGGATCCGACCCTGAAAATGTGCCAGCGGGTAGATGCGGTCGACGCTGTAGAAGCTGCCGAAGTCGTTCGAGACTTCCTCGCCGTCGAGAACTTCGCCGAGCTCGAGCGCTGGCCGCCTCGCTATCGGCGGCGACGGGAGCGTGCGGGGATGGGCCTTCGTGACGGCGACGAGACGCTCGAGCCGCTCTTTGATGGAGAGCTCGCCCACGGAGCTTGTCTCGGAGCCGAGGACCTCTTTCTCGAGGCGGCAGAGCGAGTCTTTGTTGCGAATCTGGGGGTCGCGAGTCTGGGGCGTGCGTTTTTGAGGCGAAGGGAAGAGTCTGTCGAGCTTTTCCCGAGTCGTGCGCGTGTTCATGAAGCGGCCAGCCGCTCCAGAATCGCGAGTGCGATGACCTTTCCCCGAAGCCCGACCTCGCCCACGGGACCGACACAGGAGGGGCAGCCTTCGTGACAAGGACAGCTTTCGATGAGCGTCTTGGCCTCAGAAACGAGGCGCGTGTGGAGCTCGTAGAGCGGCTGCGAAAAGCCGATACCCCCCGGATAGTTGTCGTAGAGAAAGATGTTGGGCTCGTAGGACGGGTCCATCGGCGCGGAAGCGGGGAGTCCGCCGGGTCCGAGCCGTTTGAAGCCGCGCTCCACTTTGGCGGTCCCTTGCGAGTTGTCGCCGAGAGCCACGCCGATGTCTGACCGGTCGCACATGAGGAAGAGCATCGCCACCGTCTTGAGCGTATTAGCTAGCCCGATGACGCCGTCTCGGCGCTCTTCCGAGCTTGCCGGGAGCGAGGCCATGACTTCTCTCGGCACCGTCAGCCAATACGATGTCGTGTGCATCTCGAGCTCTGGCATGTCGAGCTCGCCCGAGCCTAGATTCTCGAGGGTATAGAACTTGACCTTCTTGAAGCCCACGACTTGCGAGACCACGTGAACCTCGCCGTGATTTCTCTCACCTTCCAAAACAGTCGAGTTTTCGAACTTCTCGAGGATGTTGACTTTCGTATGGGTGATGGCGTCGGTGAAATAGTCCGTCTCCCATTGCCGGACGGTTGCACGCCTCTCGTCATAGTCGAAGCTCTCGACATAAAACTGCTGGCCTTCGAGGATATAAATGGCTTTCGGATGGAGCGTAGAATGCGCGCTGACGAAATCCACTTCAGCAATGATCTTGGGCTCGCGGGTCTCGTCATAAACGGTGAAATTGTCGGAGCTTATCGAGCGCAGGCTGACATTGTTGGCCGGATAGGAGTCGCTCGTCCAGTGCCAACGTTCGTTCGAACGGTGAACCACGTTGTGCTCTTCGAGAAAAGAGAGGATCTCGGGGAGGTTCTCGGCGCCGAAGCTTTCGCCGTCCTGAAACGGAAGCTCAAAGGCTGCGCACTTGATGTGATCGACGAGCACGGAAAGGTTGTTTGGATTGATGAGTCCGTGTTCGGGCGAGCCCGAAAAGAAGTAATCCGGATGATTGATGACGAATTGATTGAGCGGGCTGCTACTCGCGACGAGGATCGCGACGGAGGTGCCGGTGCGCCGTCCCGCCCGTCCTGCTTGCTGCCATGTCGAGGCGATGGTTCCGGGGTAGCCCGAGATCACGGCGACGTCGAGCGCGCCGATATCGATCCCGAGCTCGAGCGCGTTGGTCGAGACGACGCCGAGCACGGTGCCTTCGCGAAGCCCAGCTTCGATCTCGCGGCGTTTTTTCGGAAGATAGCCGCCGCGATAGCCGCGGATGAGATCGCGACGCGTCACGTCTTGCTCGATCTCCTTCTTGAGATAAGTGACGAGAATCTCCGTGTTCAGCCGGCTCGTCGTGAACACGATCGTCTGGAGCCCGCGCTTGAGAAACGACCCCGCGATGCGGCGCGTCTCGTTGATATAGGAGCGGCGTATGCCGAGCTCTTGGTTCACGACCGGCGGGTTGTAGAAGACAAAATATTTCTCGCCTCTCGGCGCCCCGCTTCGGTCGATGAGATGCACCGGGCTCGCGATGAGCTCTTCGGTGAGCTCCCGGGGATTCGCGATCGTTGCCGAGGAGCAAATGAATTGCGGGTCCGCTCCGTAGAAGCGGCAGATGCGCCGGAGGCGCCTGAGAATATTCGCCAGGTGCGAGCCGAAGACGCCGCGATAGGCATGAATCTCGTCGATGACGATATAGCGCAGGTTCTCGAAAAGCTTCACCCATTTTGGATGGTGAGGCAGGATGCCGCTATGCAGCATATCGGGGTTGGTTACGACCAGGTGTCCGCGTGAGCGTATCGCCTTGCGTGCATCCTGGGGCGTATCGCCGTCATAGGTGAACGTGCGGATGTCGGCCCCGATGTCTCGGATGAGCCCATGCACCTCCGCGAGTTGATCTTGCGAGAGTGCCTTGGTTGGGAATAGATAGAGAGCGCGCGTCTCGGGCTCTTCGAGCACGCGATTCAATATGGGAAGGTTATAGCAAAGAGTCTTTCCCGATGCGGTCGGTGTGACGATAACGACGTTGTCGCCTTCGGAGGCTTTCTCGAAAGCTTCCCTCTGATGGGAATAGAGCCGTTCGATGCCGCGCCGCCGGAGTGCTTCGACGATCTCCGGCCGGAGCTCGTCCGGAAAATCTGCAAAATGGGCTGGGAGTGCCGGAAAGTGCCTCAGGGCTGTAACCGTCGGCAGCTGTCGCGCCCCTCCTTTCAGCTCGTCAATGACGTTCTGAAGAGCGTGGCCTCTATCCGCCGGCGCCAGAATCTGCGACATCGTGTGCTGGGAGTTTATCAGCATTCAGCATCCAGCATGCTCTCAGGACCGTTGCAGCCCAGCTCAGAGTGGCAGTCTTGAGAGTTCCTGAATGCTGAATGCTGGATGCTGAATACTGCTACACTATATGATCCAGCCCAAACTGGCCGGAAGCTAAGCCTATGGTCCTTTTTAACTACGCTTTGAAGGAGTTGACCGCCAAGATTGTCTATTACGGGGCCTGGGTTGTCTGGTAAGACGAGCAATCTGCAATACATTTACGAAGATCTTCCAATCAAGAACAAGGGCCGGATGTTGACGCTGGCGACGGATACGGATCGTACCCTTTACTTTGATTTTCTTCCCGTTGATGCCGGCGTCGTCCGCGGGATCAAGACTCGGGTCCAGCTCTACACGGTGCCGGGTCAGGTTTTCTACAACGCTACGCGGAGGATGCTCCTCAAAGGTGCGGATGGGGTGGTCTTCGTCGCGGATTCACAGCCGGGCATGCCCGAGGCTAATAAGGAGAGTCTCGATAACCTGCGGGAAAATCTGGCCGCTCACGACCTGAAGCTCGAGGCGCTGCCGATGGTGCTGCAGTTCAACAAGCGTGATCTCGAGGACGTTTGCACGGTGGAGGAGATGAACGCCTCGCTCAATACGATGAACGCGCCGTTTTACGAGGCCGTCGCCAAAGACGGCATCGGCGTCGAGGAGACGCTCCAAGCGATCAGTGGCCTCGTGTTGAAGTCGGTCATCGACCGTTATGGCGGAGCCCGTTCGATGTCGCCGATGGGCAAGCTTGCAAAACCAGCCGAAGAATTGGCGGAGACCGACCCCGCGTCTCTAGTCTCCGCCAGCGTCATTGAGAGTACCGGAGAAAAGGCTCAGTTGAGCCAAGTCCGTCCAGCCAGGACGCTTCAGCCAAGGCTGCCAGCACCTGGCCGTCCGCTGTGGAGACAGAGAACGTGGCCTCACACGACGAAAATCCCTTAGATCTAGACGCGTTCGAGAACCTCAACATCGAGAGTATCCTCGACGACGCTTTGAGGTTGGACGATACGACGTCCGAAGCCGCGAAGTCCAAGGATCTTGCGGCACCGGAGGACTCGATTTTCTCCGGACTGCTCGATGAGGGCGCTGGCGATGAGCTGACAGCGTCGATTGCGAGCGAGCCGTCCGTCGAAGAAGACGTCGCACGCGACCTCGAATCCGACCTCCTCGGCGGCGAGCTCGATTTGGAGCAAGGGGCGAGCGCGGCCGAAAGCCTGAGCGAGCTCATCAAAACGAAGGCCCCGATCCCTCGCGATCAAATCACGACCGTACCTCCTGTGAGCGTGTCCGGGCCCATAGCGAACCAGCGAATCGAAGTCCCGGTCACCATCGAGCTCGACGGCAGCGTTGACGATGCCGAGCAGGTAATCGAGTTATTGCTGAAGATACGCTTGAAGAAGAAGTAGCGTTCAAGCAAGCTGCCACGTCGCACCGGAATGCTGAATGCTGAATGCTGATCACACGCGTTCTCATCGTTGACGACGAAGCGGGCTCCCGACAGGGTCTCTCTGAGCTCGTTGTTGTTTATCACTTTAATCCGTAATCCACCGCGATGAAATATCAAGAACGGCCACCACTCCATGAGGGTACGGGAGTGCTCGACGGCGTCAAGGGTTCGCTCGCTACGCGAGCCGCTACGCGCCCTTGACCCCGTCTGCGCCTCCCGTCTTCTGCTCGTACGTGGTTGCCGGTCGAGGTGAATCACGAATGAGAAATCTTCGCGATTCAATGTAAAAAACAACACTCGTGCGCGGCTGGGGCTACGAGACCGATACGGCATCGGATGGCGTCGAAGGTCTTGCACGGGCCGAGAGCTTCCGCCCTCAAGTCGTCATCGCCGATCTCGTGATGCCGCGAATGGACGGCCTAGGTCTTCTCTCCGGACTCGTCTCCGAGCTCGATCGCCTCGCGGTGGTCATGCTGACGGCCAAAGGCAGCATTGGGACCGCGGTCGAGGCGATGAAGATAGGTGCCTTCGACTACCTGACCAAACCCGTCGACACGCAGCAGCTACGCCAGGTGCTCGAAAGGGCCGTCGAGCGCAACGCGGCTTGCGAGGAGGTCGAGCGCTACAAGAGGAATCTCGAAACGAGCGGGCGGTTCGGGAGCATGGTAGGGGCGAGCGATAGGATGAAAGAGCTCTATGAGCTAATCAGCCAAGTCGCTCCTTCAGCGGCCTCGGTCTTCATCGTTGGCGAGTCCGGTACCGGAAAAGAAATGGTGGCGAGGACGCTCCACGAGCTCTCAGCGAGAAAAGAGAAAGCGTTCGTCGCGGTGAACTGCGCCGCCATCCCAGAAACGCTTCTCGAGAGCGAGATTTTCGGACACGAGAAAGGGGCTTTCACCGGAGCCGAGGGACGGCGCCGCGGTCTGTTCGAGCAGGCGCATGGCGGCACGCTGTTTCTCGACGAGGTGGCCGAGATGGCTCCCGCGACGCAAGCCAAACTTCTGCGGGTTCTCGAGGAGCGCAGTTTCCGTCGTCTGGGCGGCAATGAGGAGATTCGCGTGGATGTGCGCATCCTTGCCGCGACCAACCGCGACCCACGGGAGGCGCTCGACGCTGGCGACTTGCACGAGGACCTCTATTACCGTGTGAACGTGTTCACCCTCGAGCTCCCGGCGCTTCGCAACCGGATCGACGATGTCCCGATGCTCGTCGACGCTTTCGTGCACGACTTCAATGGGCGAACCGGAAAAGCGCTCAAAGGCATCGATGACGAAGCTGTCGACAGCTTGAAGGCCTACCATTGGCCGGGAAACGTCCGCGAGCTTCGCAACGTCATCGAGCGCGCCGTCATCATCGCGAAGAGCGACGTGTTGCGACGAGAGGATTTGCCGCCGCCGGTCCTCGAGCCCAGAAAAGCGCCGGCGCCGAAAGGCGGCGTGGAGCTTCCGGTCGGAACGACAGTGGAGCAAGCGGAGAAGAACTTGATCTTGAAGACCCTGGAGTCTACAGGGCAGAATAAGACGCGCGCCGCCGAGATATTGGGCATCAGCCTCAAGACGCTTCACAACAAAGTCAAGAAATATCGCGAGACGTCTTGAGCCGGCCCGATAGAGGGGGAGCTTCAACCCGGTGGGATTTCGTAGAAAACATATCGCGGGCCTGACGCTCGTGGCGGCCACGGTCGCTTTGGCGACGAGCCTCGTCAACTTGACTGCGCTCGTGCGCTTCTCGGTCGCCGAGACCGAGTCCCGCGCTCGACTTCTGGCCGAAACGCTCCGCGCCGCGAGCTCGGCCGCTTCCAACCCCGTGGACGGCGAACCACCCCTCGATCTTCAGAGCGAAGCGGATGTGAGCCGCATAGCGGAGTTTTTCGCAAACATGAGTCAAAGGCTCGATGACCAAAGGAGCGCCCGCGAGAACGACGCGAGCTGGCTGTCGACGATGCTCGGGGGGCTCTCAGACGCCGTTCTCGTTGTCAGCAGCGAAGGGCGCATCTTGTCGTTGAACGATCGCGCCGCGGACCTTCTCGGTCGCGGGCGAGACGAGATTCAGGGGAAACTCTTCGCGGACTTTTCCGGAAGAGCATCCGGTGTCGGAAATCGTCAATACGGCGCTCGAACGCGACGAGCCCGTCGGGCCCGTCGACAGAACGATCTTGAACGGGAAGCGTCCCGTCGTCTATGCGCTGAGCGCGCAAGTCCTGCGCGACGAGAGCGGCGTCTCCGGCGTGATGGTGAGTGCCCGCGACATGGAGAAGCTCTCGCGTCTCGGCTCTCAGCTTTCGTACGCGCAAAAGCTCGCCGCGCTCGGAAAGCTGACATCGGGTGTCGCGCACGAGATCAAGAATCCGCTCAATGCCATGGTGATCCATGTCGCACTCTTGAGGGAGAGGCTGAGGCGGGCCTCTCCGGAAACACAAGCCTCGCTCGATACGCTCGAGAAGGAAATTCGCCGCCTCGATCAAGTGATCCAGGGATTCTTGCGCTTCACCCGTCCTGAGGACCTGCAGTTGACCTCGGTGCCGTTGCGGGAGCTGTTCGATGAGGTCGAAAGACTGGTCTCGGCAGAGGCAAAAGCGAGCGGCATCGAGATCGAGACCGAGTTGGCCGAGGAGCTCCCGCCTGTTCATGGCGACCGAGAGCTGCTACAGCAGGTATTCTTGAACCTCGTCCGGAATGCCGAGGAAGCCATGCCTCACGGAGGGCGGCTCCATCTCGAAGCGTCGCGCACGGAGGACGGGGTCGAGATCGTCATCGCGGATAGCGGGGTGGGCATCGAGCCGGAAATGCTCGAGAAGATCTTCGACCTTTACGTGACGACGAAGCAAAAGGGCAGCGGGATCGGACTCTCCATGGTCTATCGGATCGTCCAACTCCACGGCGGCGAAATCGCGGTAGAATCACAGAAGGGGGACGGCACGCGGTTCACCATCCACCTTCCGCAGATACCCGCGTGATGGGAACCGAGAGCCACGTCAAATGAGGAGTCTTCCCCGAAGCGTCCTGCTCTTGATCGGGCTCAGCGTCTTGGCCGGATGTTGGCGCCGGACACGTGCGGATTTTCCGCGCCCGCCGGCGGCAGCAGCGACTCCAGCGGGCGAGGACCGTCCGGAGCCTGAAGCGCCAGAAGAGACACGTCGCGCTGAAGAGCCTGTCTTGGAGGTGGAGCCCGAGCCGCCCGTCGAAGAGCCCGAGCCCCGCCCCGACGAGGGGCCCAAGAGCGCGCCTCCGGCTCCGCCACCACCCGAGCCTCCCAACCAAGCGCCGGAGCCGCCTTCGCGGGAGCGCGTCGGGAACGAGGGTCTCGACCCGGAGCTTTTGACGAAGCTCGAGCGCGCGAGCTCACTCATGAGCTCGCTGAGCGCGCGCGAGCTTTCCGATAGCCAGCGACAGCAATTCGCGGCGGCCCGCGGCTTCGTCGCTCAGGCGCAACGGGCTCTCGATGAAGGTGATGAGCGGCGCGCTATCGTCCTGATCGACAAGGGCCTCATCCTCGCCGAGGATGTCGAGCGCTCGAGCCGCCCCTAATCGCCCAACCCCCCCCGAACCCCAAACCCGTAGTGGGGCCTCCCCCTCCGAACCCCGAAGGAGTAACGGGGCCTGCCCGCCGAAGCCCGAAGGGCGAAGGCGGGTGGCAAAAAGTGGCTCGTGTGTTGGCTTTGCATGACAGTCTTAAACGCTGTCCCGCAAGCTAGTTTCTTCAAGTTGTTCATGTGCTGCGGCTTACATTTTGGGCCCGGATTGGTACGTGTCTTGCTTCAAAACGAAGCAATGACCGACCCACGACGTGTTCTCATCGTTGAAGACAACGCCCCGATGCGGCGAACGCTGACGATTTTCCTCGAAAACGCCGGGTTCGATGTCGTCGCGGTCGCGGAGTTTCAGCGCGCGCTGGAGCTCATTCGTGGCGAGCTCTTCGATACCCTCGTCACCGACCTCGACCTTCCCGGCGGAACGGGGCTCGATCTCGTCCATACGGCGAAAGCGCTCCATCCGGACATGCGCTCGGTGCTCATGACGGGCTTTGGCTGCAGCGCGATCCGCCAACAGGCGAACGAGCTTGCTCTCCACGGATATTTGGAAAAACCGTTCGACCCGGACGAGCTCGTCGCCCGACTCAAAGAAGACTAGCCCGCCTTCGCCCTTCAGGCTTCGGCGAGGCTACTGTTTGAGCTCGAGCTCGTCCTCGAGACGCTCGACACCGCGGACGCTCGCCACCCGCGTCCGTATGCGCTCCATCAGCGCCTCGGACGGGATCTCACCTCTCAGGATTACCTGGCCCGACGAGACGCGTATATCGACATCCAGCTTACGTACGTCTCTGTCGAGATGAAGGGCCGTGCGTATTTTCGCCAGAAGCGCGGCGTCATCGAGCCGCTCACCGAGGCTTTTGCCGTGCGTTTCGGCGACGGCTTCTTCGAGACCGGTCTCGAGATGATTAGCGATCGCGTCGACGCCTTCGATCGTCGACGCGATCGCCTCGGCTTCGGACCGCTCTTCTTCGGACGCGACGCGCCCCGAAAGCGTAACGACCCTCCCGGCTGTTGATACATGGATCGGCCGATCGGCCAGATCCCGGTGGATCGCGAACCCCGCGCGGACCGAGGCGGTCACGGCCGTATCCTCGATCGCGTGCTGGATGAAAGGAAGCTGCCCCGATTCGTAGAGGTGGTACACAACGAAGGCCGCGCCTGCGAGTATCACGAGCGTAATAGCCTTGGCAACCAAACGGAAAACGAACCGAAACATTTCGCGAGAAGCTTAACTCAAGCCGGCTCAGCGTACCACCGACTAGTCAGGGGACTGGCGTCTCCGAGATGGCATCAGGCTATAATCCGAGCATGAGCAAAGCCCAGACCCTAGGTGAATTGCAGGATCGTCCAACGCGCGGCGTGCGTGACGAGATCCGCGACAACTTGATCCGGAAGATGAGCTCGGGCGAAGAGCTTTTCCCCGGAATCGTCGGCTACGGCGATACCGTCATTCCCCAGCTCGTGAACGCGCTCTTGTCGCGGCACCATTTCATTCTCCTGGGGCTCCGCGGCCAGGCCAAAACGAGGTTGCTCCGAGGCTTGACCCGATTCCTCGACGAGGAGATCCCGGTCATAGACGGTTGCGAGATCCACGACGATCCTCACGCCCCCATCTGCAGCGCGTGCAAGCAGCTCGTCGCGGAAAAAGGCGTTGAGACGCCGCTCCGGTGGCTCCATCGTGAAGACCGCTACGTCGAGAAACTGGCGACGCCCGATGTGACCATCGCCGACATGATCGGCGACCTCGACCCCATCCGTGCCGCTAAAAGCGGGCTCGACCTTTCCGATGAGCTCACGATCCATTACGGCCTCGTACCCCGCGCGCATCGCGGCATCTTCGCGATCAACGAGCTCCCCGACCTCGCGGGGAAGATCCAGGTGGGTTTGTTCAACATTCTTCAAGAGGGGGACGTTCAGATAAAAGGCTATCCGCTACGCTTGCCGCTCGATATCTTGATGGTCTTCACCGCGAATCCTGAAGACTACACGGCGCGGGGGCGGATTATCACTCCTCTCAAGGACCGCATCGGATCGGAGATCCGCACCCACTACCCAGCGACGCTCGAAGAGTCCATCGCGATTACGAAGGACGAGGCTTGGACCGATCGCGCGGGACGCGACGGTCTCCACATTCCGCGCTACGTTCGGGAAATCGTGGAGGAAGTTGCCATCCAAGCGCGCGCGGACCGGCGCGTCGACAAGCGGTCGGGGGTCAGCCAGCGGCTCCCCATCTCGCTGCTCGAGAACGTCATCTCGAACGCTGAGCGGCGCGCGCTCAAGCGGGGCGAGGCCGCCACCGCACTGCGTGTTTCGGACGTCTATCAGTCGCTTCCTGCGATCACGGGGAAGCTCGAGCTCGAATATGAAGGGGAGCTCAAAGGTGCGGACGCCGTTGCTCGTGACCTCATCAAGCGCGCTGTCGGCGAAGCCTTTCAGAGATACGCCTCGAGAGAGGATTTTACCAGCGTCGTCGAATGGTTCGACGGCGGCGGCTATTGCCGCGTGCCGGAGACCGCGTCTTCGGAAGAGGTGCTGCAAGCGCTCTCGGAGATCCCAGGGCTTCTCGCCCGTACGTCCGTTGTTCAAGTCACCGAGCGATCCTCGACGCCCGAGCGTGTTTCCGCCGCCGAGTTTCTCCTAGAAGGGCTGGCCGGCGTAAAGAAAATTTCGAGAAACGACGAGCGCGGCTACCATCGCAACGACGAGCGGCAGCCAGAGATCGGCTCTGAGGAGCCGCTCGATCACACCAAGTCCCATTTGAACTAGGAACTAGGACTGGGCCGATGTCGACGACCAAGTACAGTAAATATCGCCCCGACCTGTTCGACGATTTCGATATCGCCGACTTGCTCGAAGGGCTCTCGGATTACTTCCTCGATAGCGGATTCCAGGACATGTACGGGTTCCACGAGCTATCGGACGATGTGATGCAGTCGCTCCGTGAGGCCGTTCTGAGAGCGCTCCTCGAACAAGGAAGGCTCACGGAGGCGGATATCGAGCGGCTCATGGGAGATGCCGAGAGCTTCGAGGATTCGCGCCTGCGCGAGATTCTTGACGAGATCATCCAGCGCCTGCAGGACGAGGGCTATGTGAACATCACGCCCCCGGATCCGAACCTCACGGCCGCGGGTCATCCTGAGACGGCTGACACCGACGAGATGGGCGATGTGTCGCAGCCGCGCTCGACGCGCTTGGAGCTGACAGACAAGTCGGTCGATTTCCTCGGCTTCAAAGCCCTCAAAGACTTGCTCGGCGGATTGGGCCGCGCGAGCCTCGGCCAGCACGAGACCCAGGAGCTCTCGACAGGTGTCGAAGTCATAGGAAGCTCGAAACGCTACGAGTTTGGCGACACATTGAACTTGGACGTCTCGCGCACGCTTCTGTCGGCGGTGCGGCGCGAAGGACTCGGTGTGCCTCTCAACCTGGCCGCGGACGACCTGCACGTGCACCAGGCGGAGTACCGAAGCTCGTGCGCGACCGTGCTCATGCTGGACTGCAGCCACAGCATGATCCTGTACGGAGAGGACCGCTTCACGCCGGCAAAACGTGTCACGCTCGCGCTGTCACACCTCATCCGCACTCAGTTTCCAGGCGACAAACTGCACTTGGTGCTGTTTCACGACAGCGCCGAGGAAGTGCCTTTGTCCCGTCTCGCCAGAGTTCGAGTTGGCCCGTTCCACACGAACACGGCGGAGGGGCTCCGGCTCGCACAAGAGATCCTCATGCGCCAACGCTCCGACATGCGGCAAATCATCATGATTACGGATGGCAAGCCTTCGGCGCTCACGCTCCAAGACGGTCGCATTTACAAAAATCCCTTCGGCCTCGACCCGCTCATCCTCGACCAGACGTTCAAACAGGTCGTCGATTGCCGCCGCAAAGGGATCATGATCAACACGTTCATGCTCGCCCGCGACTACTCCCTCGTGGGCTTCGTGAAGAAAGTCACCGAGATCGTTCAAGGCAAGGCCTACTTCACGACCCCCGCCCAACTGGGGCAATACGTGCTGATGGACTACGTGAAGCGGAAGACGACTAAGATTCATTAGGGTTCAGCATTCAGCATTCAGGTCACATCCTTGAGACTAGCGCTCCGCGTAGTCCGTTGAGAAGTCGGCCTGTCTCAGACGCGAGCGCGCCGGTCTTTTGGCGCTCTTCTTTCGAAACGAAATGCGGTCTTTCTGCCAGTTGGAGCTGGGTCTCTAGCTCGCAAAGGGAACCGTAGGCGATATCGACGAATCGCTTGAAGTCCTTTGTGCTCCGCCGGCCCCGGCCTTCGGCGATATTGGAGACAATGGAGACTGTGGCCCGCCGCAGTTGACTCGACAAGCCGAAGCGCTCGACGGCTGGAAACTCAGCCGTGACCTGATAAACCGCCTCCGCAAGGTCCATTCCCTTTTGCCAAGCAATGAGGTCCCGATAACTCCGGATCATATCGCCTCCTTCGATCTACGTCACAAGGACATAGGACGACAACCAAAGCCGGCATCCTCCGTTCGAGGCAAAGAATAACAGCCCGCCGTGAGCCGAACCAGACCTCGTACCTCTGCCGAATGCTGAATGCTGAATTGCAATCGCTGCATCTAACTAGTATCATGAGCCTTACAGACACTAACACTCAAACGCGACGTCTTCCACGCTGGAAGGGAGCTGCATATGTCGGATGCATGGCAAGGAAATGAACGGCGAGACCACGCTCGTGTTCCCATCGCAGGCGAGATGCAGGGCAAGATCGAGGCGACGATCGATGTGCCGCTCGTGGACGTCTCGCTTTCTGGCGCGCTCCTCGAGATGCCCTCGGCACTTGCCGCCAACACTCGCTACCGCCTAACGGTCGAAGGGTCGGACACTGCAGAGGCCTTCGAAGCCGAGATCGAGGTCGTTCGCAGCTACGTGCACGGATTCGACCATGGCAACGCCGGTCAGCCGGCGGTCAAGTATCGCGTGGCCATAAAGTTCGTCGAGCTCACGGAGGCGCAGCAAACATCGCTGCAAAAACTCATGGATCGCGGGGCCGGGTTGACTCTCCGGGCTCAGCTATCCAGCTAAAACGCTTGATCGATGTTTTATGCGAAGCGGCTCTTCATGAATTAATTCCTAATTGACAGGTTGATACGCGAAATTTGCATTATGGCGAGCTCCATGCCTACTATGGTTTGAGTGGGGCGAGGGCCCATACCCAATAAATACTGATGAGACTGGGACCACCAGTCGCCTTCGGGCGGCGTACTTCCTTAAAAACACTCCTTGGTTTTACCCTCCTTTAATTAGCCCTCGCTTCCATTCACTCCTCTCGCCAAACGCTTCGTTTTGTTGACTCCAGTCATCGGCTTGGCCTAGGATAAGAGATTCCTTTTGTGGGGCTGTGGCGCAGCTGGGAGCGCGCCTGAATGGCATTCAGGAGGCCACGGGTTCGATCCCCGTCAGCTCCACCAACTTAATTTCCCGGGGCCTTGGTCTAGCTCTAGCGGTTCCCTAGTCATGGCGAGATGCAGCAGAAACGCGATGATGGAACGCTCTGGGCGTGAAGCGTGATTTCTGTCGGCTTGATCGTGCTCCTAATGGCCACGGTCCCGATCGGGTCCGACGATGAAATCGGCACCTGCGAGCTCGTGAAAACGTTCACGCTCTATAGGAAAAAAGAACACCGTCGCCTTCGTCGGCGCTGATGCCGAACCCTCGGAGAAAGAGCTCATCACATGTGCGAGGCGAACGATCGTGGACGGCTCGCCGATCGTGTATCTCTTCAACAATCTCGCGCGGGCTAGGACTTGGAGTCCGGTGGCGTTTGGTCCCGGTCCTCCGCATGAAGGCTGCCTTGGGCGAGCACACCGGGAGAGTCCCGATGACGCGTTCATCTACACGCCCCAGACGGAATGGTGAGCGGCCGAGGATCGCGATAGCCGCTCGCCCAATGATGCTACACTCCACCCGTGCCGACGCTCATGAAGAAACGGCGGCGGCTCGCCCGACAGACCTCGCAGCGTGCTGACGTGCGATAAGAAATCACGTTGCAACCTTTGTATCCATTCATCTGGAAGTGACTGGGGTCTGGTGGCCTCCTCGGACTTCAAATCCGATGGTCCTCGGTTAATCCCGGGGACGGTGGGTTCGATTCCCACACACTTCCGCCAAGACATGTGGTTCGAGCCGAGATTTTTACGAAATAATGCTGAGCAAGTGGGCTTTTATGGCCTCGTGGCCGGGCTTTATGGAGTTGGTTACGTCGAGAGGGGTCGGGTTCCACATGGAATAACGAGCATTGGTGGAGTCGTCCTTCAAAGCGCGGTAGTCGTTGTAAATTGGCTGAAGACTGGCATCAGAACCGATGTCGGCGTCGCGGATTCGGTGATCTGGTGAGTGCTTTCCCAACGTCGCCAGATACGCTTCCACGTAGTGAACGGCAGAATAGAAATACGCCGTGACTACCCAGTCTCGATAATCCGGGTACGAGCCGTCACTGTTTAGCGTTGTGGCAAAATTCTCGTTGTGCTCAGCTTTGGAAATGTGTTCCGCCTTAGACGGCATGAGGGGAGGTGTCTACTTGCTGTAGACTAACTCGACGTCTCCTGCGACCAACGAGTCAATGTCAGTACCGGATCGGTAAACAACGTAAAAGTCAAAGCTGTAGTAGTGGAAGCGGTCGATGATTTTTTGCTCTCTTGCGTAGACGGCGTTTTGGACTTCACGATCTCGCTGCTCGATAACGATCCACGTGTAGAAAACCCGGCCGTCGAACCTGACGTAGACGCGCTCTACCTGAGTCAGGTCAGACATGCATTTCGTGATGAATTGAGTCAGAGTGTCTGTTCCACTTGAAACAGAATTACCCTCGACTGAGACTTTTGTTCGACCGCTCATTACTTGCTTCGTTTCCCTCAAAGAATCTCGAAATCCTGACAATTCAGGCTACATCATCCCGAATACGGACGCAAAGCTACCTTTCCGCGCGGCGTTTGTCGACAGCTCGCAAGTTTGCGAGACCTATCATGCCCTCCTCTCATTTGTACGACGATTGCGCCGTCTGTCGTCTCGACTTGCTAGCGTGAGGGGAATGTCCATCCTCCCGAAACGACGGCGACACTCTTCGGACAAGTAGAGCCAGCCGGCATTGATTGACGGAAGTCAGCCGCGTCGATACTATTTCGGTCGTGATCGGTCACGTTCCGGGGCATTACGACGTCGCCCTCGACGGTCAACGCTTCGCCTGATCGACGCGAGAACCCGACCCGATGCCGACCGTTAGAAATTCGATTCCCACACACTTCCGCCAATCGCAATGACTGAAGACGAACAGCCAGTCGAGCTCCCTATCGAGGACAGCATCGACCTTCATACGTTTGCGCCCCGGGACGTCCCCGATGTCGTCGCGTCCTATCTCGAAGCGGCGCAGGAAGCGGGTTTCGAAGAGGTCCGGATCATCCACGGCCGCGGCATAGGGGTTCAGAAAGAACGGGTGCGGAGTGTCCTCGAGAAGAGCGCGATCGTCGAGGCTTTCGAGGAGGCTACGCCGGAGCGCGGCGGCTGGGGCGCTACCGTCGTTCGCCTCGCGCGTCTGCCGAAGCAGCTAAGGCTCGGCCGATAAGAGCTCGGGCAAAAAGAGGCTCAAGCTCGGGAAAAACGTCACGAGCAACAGCACGACCGCGAGCGCGAGGATGAAGTAGATGTTCACCCGCATTACCTCCCACATCGGGACATCGGCGATGGAGCACGTAGTGATCAAGACCGACGCGACGGGAGGGGTTTGCTGACCGATCGCGAGGCTCACCGTCACCATCAATCCGAAGTGGATGGGGTCGAGGCCGAGCTCTGTCGTCAAAGGCAGCAGGATGGGAACGAGCAGCACGATGGCTGCGGCGCTATGCAGGATCATCCCCGCCGCGAGCAGGATGGCGTCGATGAGTAGAAGCGCCGCTGCATTTCCGGTGACGTTCGTGAGGATGAACGTGGCAAGCCGCGCCGGGACTTGCTGGTTCGCGAGGTACCAGCCGAGCACGGCGGAGCCCGCCACCAAGATCATGACCACCGCGGTTTGACGGGCGGACTCGACCAAGATCGTACCAAGGGCGTTTAGCTTCATGCCCCGATAGACGAACAGTCCTAGCGCCAAGGCTAGAAACACCGCGACTGCGGCGGCTTCCGTGGCCGTGAAGATGCCGCCGAAGATGCCACCCAGAATGACGATCGGGAGGCTGAGCGCCCAAAACCCGCGGCGAAATCCTATCCACACTTTCTTGATGTCGAAGGGGTCGGATTCGGCGAAGCCACCGCGCCGGGCGAGCCAGTAGCTCGTTCCCATGATGGCGAGGCCGGCAAGTATGCCTGGGACCACACCGGCCATGAAGAGCTTGACGATCGACGCTCCCGTGATGGCGCCGAAGAGGATCATTGGAATGGATGGCGGGATGATGATCGCGATCGTCGCCGATGAGGACAGCACGGCGGCGGCGAAGCGGGCGGGGTAGCCGCGCTCTTTCATCGCCGGGATGAGCACGCTTCCGAGCGCGGCAGCGTCCGCGACCGCGGAGCCCGAGACTTCGGAGAAGAACATGCTCGAGAGCGTCGTCGTCATCGCGAGCCCGCCGCGGACGAAGCCGACGAGGCTCGCGGCAAAATCCACGAGCCGCCGGGAGATGCCGGCGTGGTTCATCAGGGCACCCGCGAGGATGAAGAGCGGCACCGCGACCATCGGAAAGCTGTCGGACCCGTTGAATAGACGCTGAGCTACGACGACGAGCGGCGTCGCGGTCGTGAGCGCGATGATGACGATGCCGGCGGCGATGAGCGCGTAGCCGATGGGAATGCCAATAGCGATGAGAACGAGGATGAGCGGGAGAAGCAGAAACTCCATGTTGCCGGGCTACTCCCTAGAGCTCAGAAGCCGTGCGGCGTGGATGATTTCCACGATTAGCATCAGCGCCGCCGAAAGCGGGATGATCGCGTAGATGAGCCCTACCGGGATATCCACGGTGATCGCGCGCTCCGTCAGGAAGCGAGAGACGAGCTGCGCGCCATAGAGCAAGAGCACGATGTGCACGGCGATCATGACGCCGTGGCCCACGAGCTCGATGGCGCGGCGGGCGCCTTCCGAGACTCTCTCGAGAAGGTTCTCGACTCCGATGTGCTGGTGGTGCGATCGGGCAAGAACCGCCCCGAGAAAGGTCAGCCACACGAGCAAGTAGCCGACGAACTCGTCATACCAGACGAAGCTTCCGCCAAAAGGACGACGCAGCACTTCCAGAAAACAGATGACGGCAATGGCGGCGAGCACGAGCGCCACGGCGACGGAGAGGACGGTGCGAAGAATAGTCTCGACGCGATCCGGCAGCGCAGCGATAAACGTCAACGTCAACGTCATCAGTGCACATTCCGTGCACGAGCGAGGCGATGCGTCCAGGTAGCAGGTAGCCGGTAGCCGGAAGGATCACCCAACTTCATCGCTCTGCTCAGTTGTCAGTCCTGTAAGACTGGATCCTCTCGACGAGCTCGGGGCCGTAATGCACGTTGAACTCTTCGTATAGGGGCCCTGCTTTGGCGGCGAAGGCTTCGAAGTCAATCTCCGTGATCTCGAGCTCGTTTTCGAGCATGATGCGATAGCGAGCGTCTTCTTTCTTGCCGAGCTCGCGATGGAAGCGTCCGACTTCCTCGGCGACGTCTCGAATCCCGACTTGGATGTCTTCGTCGAGAGACGTGAAAAACTGCCGGCTCATCAGCGGGTAGGCCGGCGAGTAAACGTGGCGCGAGACCGAGAGATATTTCTGTACTTCGTGAAAGCGAGCGGGGACGATTTGCGAGAACGGGTTCTCCTGGCCGTCGATGACGCCCTGCTTGAGCGCCGAGAACACTTCGCCGAAGCTCATCGAGGTCGGGTTGGCTCCGAACGCTTTGAAGAGCTTCACCCGCTCGGGGTCCTTGGGGGTTCGGATCTTGATGCCTTCGAGATCTTCGGGCCGCACGACCGGCCGCACGTTGTTCGTAATCATCCGAAAGCCGTTCTCCCAGAAACCGAGAAGAACGAGGTCGTGCTCGAGGAGCTTTTGTCGGAAGCGCTCGCCGGTTGGACCCTCCGCGATGCGCTCGATCTGGCCGCGATCCTGTACGAGAAACGGTAGGTCGAAAACACCGAACATGGGCTCGACGGAATGCAGGACCGACGAGGGCACGTGCATCTCGAGTGTTCCCAGGCGCAGCCCTTCGAGCATCTCTTTATCTTCACCGAGCTGGGCGGAGCCGAAGATGCGTACTTCGACGCGCTCGGGGAAGCGCGCTTCGAGGAGCTCTTTGAACTTCCGCGCGCCGCGGTCGAAGGGGGACTCGGGAAAGCCGATATGTCCGAGGCGGATGACGAGCTTGCCGCTATCCGTACCGGCGCAGGAGCTAGTGAGCAGGAGGAGCGATAAGAGGGCTAAGAAGCGCTTCACGGGGCCCAAATCTAGCACAATGATAGAATCGCCCGCCATGGGTCTGGCCGAAGAGCTCCGCGAGCATATCGAAGGCGAAGTCCGCTTCGACCGCTATACGAAGATGCTCTACTCTACCGACGCGAGCATTTATCAGAAGGAGCCGATTGGCGTCGTTGTGCCCCGTCACGCCGGCGATGTCGAGCAAGCCGTCCGCATCGCCGCGCGCGAGGGCGTCCCCATCCTTCCGCGTGGCGGCGGGACGTCGCTCGCGGGCCAAGCCGTCGGCGAGGCGCTCATCCTCGACCACTCGAAGTTCATGCGGGACGTCGTCGAAATCTGTCCCGAAGAGTCTTGGGCCCGGGTACAGCCGGGGATCGTCCATGACGTTCTCGGCGCGCATCTAAAGCCCTATGGGCTGCGCTTCGGTCCGGAGACGGCGACGAGCAATCGCGCGAACCTAGGTGGCATGGTCGGGAACAACTCCGCCGGGGCTCGCTCTCTCATTTACGGGAAGACCGTCGAGAACGTTTTGGAAGTCAAAGCGATCCTCTCGGACGGAACGCCGGTCACGTTTGGCCCGGTGCCGCGCAGCGAGCTTCCGAAAAAGACCGAAGGGGACGGGATCGAGGCCGCCATTTACCTCAAGGCGGTGGCGCTTGGCGACCACCATCGCGACGAGATAGACCGCCGATACCCGAAGATCCCGAGGCGGGTGAGCGGTTACAACCTCGACGAGCTCCTGCATCCCGATGTGGTCAACTTGGCCAAGGTCATCGTGGGCTCCGAAGGGACGCTCGCGACGGTCGTGGAAGTGAAAATCAAACTCGTCCCACTGCCTCCGGCCTCGGTGCTCGCGGTGCTCCACTTCGACGGGCTGCTTGAAGCACTCGAGTGCGGCACAGAGATTCTCGAGCTCGAGCCGTCCGCGGTCGAGCTCGTCGACGAAATGGTCATGGACCTCGCGCGCAAATCGCTCGAATATTCGCGCCGCATGCACTTCGTTCAGGGCGAGCCCAAAGCGCTCATGATCGTCGAGTTCTCGGGCGAGAGCGAGAAAGAGGTCTTATCGAAGCTCGACGCGCTCGAAGCTCGCATCGGCGCGTCGGCGAAGCCGATGGTGCGCGTTGTCGATGCTGCGGCCCAGGCCAATGTCTGGAAGGTCCGCAAGGCGGCGCTGCCGCTTCTTCTCGGCCTTCCCGGCGATCGCAAGCCCATCGCCTTTGTCGAAGACACCGCGGTCGCGCCCGAGCGTGTTCCCGATTTCATCCTCCGCTTCGAAGAGATTCTCGGCCGCCACGGAACGGTCGGCTCGTTCTATGCCCATGCCGGGGCGGGGTGTCTGCACATCCGCCCGCTCATCAATCTCAAAGACGGCTCCGAAGTGACCAAGATGACGACCATCGCGGAAGAGGTCTTCGATCTCGTCGTCGAGTACGGGGGCTCGATGAGCGGCGAGCACGGCGACGGGCTCGCACGCAGCCACTTCAACGAGCGTCTTTTCGGCGAGCAGATCTATGGGGCGTTCAAAGAGCTCAAGGCTGCCTTCGATCCCCAAGGCGTCATGAACCCCGGGAAAGTCGTCGACGCGCCCGCGATGGACGAGGATTTGCGCTACGGCGAGGCCTACCGAGCGCGCGAGCCGAAAACTCATTTTCCCTATGCACACGAAGGCGGCTTCGCCCGCGCTGTCGAGCTTTGTAACGGCGCCGGCGTTTGCCGCAAAAACCTCGAAGGCACGATGTGTCCTTCGTTCATGGTGACGGGCGATGAGGAGCACTCGACGCGGGGCCGCGCCAACGCGCTCCGCGCGGTTCTCGACGGCCGTTTGCCGCCGGAAGACTTCTCGAGCGATCGCCTTTACGAAGTGATGGACCTCTGCATCTCCTGCAAAGGCTGCAAAGCGGAATGTCCATCCAACGTCGATATGGCGAAGATCAAATCGGAGTTTCTCGCGCTCTACCATCGCGACCGGCCTTATTCACTGCGGGATCGTCTCTTCACCCGCCCGGATGCGGCCGGGCGCTTCGGGGTCGCCACCCGCCCGCTCGCGAACTGGCTCATCCGCCAAAGTTGGTTTCGCGGCCTGCTCGAATCGATCGCAGGGATCGATCGCCGGCGAAGCCTTCCACCGTTTGCCGCGGAGACGTTCGAGACCTGGTTCGCCCGCCGCGACGCCCCCCCCCGCGCGACACAGAAAGTCGTTTTGTTTCACGACACCTTCATGAACTTCCACGAGCCTGAAATCGGCAAAGCGGCGGTCGCCGTGCTCGAAGCAAGCGGGTTCGACGTGAAGCTCGCGAAGAAAGTCTGCTGCGGGAGGCCGGCGCTCTCGAAAGGGATGCTCGACCGCGCGCGCTCGCTCGCGACCGAGAACGTCCGCGTGCTGTCTGCGTTCGCACGTGACGGCGTTCCCATCGTGGGTCTCGAACCGTCCTGTATCCTGAGTTTTCGCGACGAGTATCCGGATCTCGTTCCGGGCGACGACGCGAAGATACTCGCTGAGCACAGCTTCCTGCTCGAAGAGCTCGAAGGCCTCGAGCTCGATTTCCCCAAAGCGCCCGCGAAACTTCTTCTACACGGCCATTGTCACTTGAAGGCGATCGTGGGCATCGAGCCTCTCATGGCTTTTCTGAAAAGGATGGGGAGCGACGTTCAATTCGTCGACGCGGGTTGCTGCGGGATGGCGGGCTCGTTCGGCTACGAGCAAGAGCATTTCGACATCTCCCTTCAGATGGCGGAGCGCCGCCTCTTGCCGGCGGTTCGGGACGCTCCTCTGGACACCGTCCTCGTCGCGCCCGGCACTTCGTGCCGACATCAAATCTCGGACGCTACCGGGCGACATGCGTACCACCCAGCCCAGATCGCGGCGCGCGCGGCGGGGCTCGACTAATGGCGCTCGTCCTCGACATCGAGACCGTCGGTCAGTCGATCGACGCGGTCCCCGAGCGCGCGCTCGACTATTTGTTTCGTGGTCTCGAGCGCGACAGCCCGGAGCCCGAAGAGCTCGAGAAGCGACGTGAGGACTTGGTGTCGCGCTTCGGGCTCGACCCGACCACGGGGCGTGTGATCGTGATCGGGCTCGTGGACACGGACAAAGAAGCCGAGCATGTTTTCTGGGAGGGGGATGAGCGAGCGATCCTCAAGAGCTTCTGGGATTGGTTGTCGGCAAACGAGCCGGAGCGCTACGTGACCTTCAACGGAAAGCGGTTCGACATCCCTTATCTCAACGTCCGCAGCGCCATTCACGACTTGAGACCGCGGGTCGTGATCCCGTCCGAGCCGCTCACCACGCGCCCCCATTTCGACCTGCGTGAAGCGCTCGAGGGGAACGACCGGCGGCGCCGCGGAAGCCTCGACTATTTTTGCGCCGTCTTCGGCGTAGCATCGCCGAAGTCGAAGATGGATGGCGCCTCCGTTGGCCAGGCCTATGAGGACGGCCGGCTCGACGAGATCGTGAGCTATTGCCTTCAAGACTGCCACGCCACGGCCGCCATCTACGAGAAGCTCGCACCGTTTTATCCATAAATATTTGCACATGTCCTGCACATGTGACATACAGGGGACTAGTCGCGCCTGTCCAAATAGTGCTTCTGGAACGCTTCGATCGCGGGCAATAAGTCTTGCTGGTCGCGCAGCGTTCCCTGAAAGAGATCCCCGAGCTTGGCGAGTCGCGGGAGCATCGTTTTGATGTTGAAGACCGTCGGCTCGAGATCGAGGTCGAGCTCGTCCCAATCGAGTGGCGCGGAAACGGGCGCTTTCGGCCGCGGCCGAACGCTGTAGGCAGGGACGATCGTCTGGCCTTTGCGGTTTTGCAGGTAGTCGATATAGACCTTCCCGCGCCTGCGGCTCACGACGCGCTCCACCGTTGCGATGTCCTTGTGCTCCTTGACGATGTGGATTGCGACCGCTTCACAGAACTGGCGCGTGTGCTCATAGGTGTAGCCCGGCTTGACCGGAACGTAGATGTGAAGGCCGGTCGCACCCGAGGTTTTCAGATAGGGCCGGAGCCCGATACCTCGCAAGACCTTCCCCAAAGTCCGCGCAATCTTCACGACATCGGGAAAGGGCGACCCGTCCGGGTCGAGGTCGAGAACCGCCCAGTCTGGGGTGTCCTGCGAGTTTCGGCGGGAGAACCAAGGATGGATGTCGATGCTCGCGAGGTTGGCCATGAGGACGAGAGTGTCCCGGTCATTGCAAACGATATATCGGATGGCCTCGCCCTTACTGCTCGAGGAGATGCTCTCGGTCTCGACCCAGTCGGGTACGTGGTCGGGGGCGTCCTTTTGATAAAAAGCTTTGCCGTGGATGCCGTCGGGATAGCGCAACATGTGGCAGGGGCGTTCGTGAAGATAGGGAAGTAGCGTCTCAGCGACTTGCTCGTAATAACGGATCAGATCGCCCTTAGTGTAGCCCTCTTCCGGCCAGAAGATCTTGTCGAGGTTCGTGAACTTGATCTTGCGCGTGCTCGGCTTGCGAGCGCGTATCGCCTCGACGAGATCTTTGTCGTTGGCCCCTATCACGTCCATCGTTGCGATGCGGCGCCAGTCCCCGGACGGTCCTGATGCGTAAGGCGCCGACGCTTTTTTTGCGATGACGGCGGGCAGTCCGGCGGCTTCGGTGACCCCGCAAAATTCCTCGCCGCGCGCCGCGACGTGGTCGACGAACAGAACATGTTGGAGCTTGGGCAAGACGGTGCGCAATATTCCCTTTCGCTCGAGAAGCGGCAACGCGCGTATGTCCCACTCCTCGTAGTGAAGGATGTCGAAAGCGTAGAAAACCACTTTCGCGTTGGACTCTCCGCGGAAACGGCGATCGAGCTCGGCGCGGGATGGTCGTTGGTTCTTGTCGGTCGCGACGAGTACGCCGTCGACATAGGCGTGCTCACAGCGCAAACGCTCGGCGTCCTCGAGGACGTCTCCGAGCGGGTCCCCGTTCGCACCGACGCTCGTCGCTTTCTCGCTCGCGATGCGAAGCGCCGCTCGTTCTCCTGTGAACTCGACTTCGTACAGCCACGCCGCGTCAGAAAAGCGCGTGGACGCCTCTCCCGCCGTCATGGGCGCGATGTGCTCGGGCACCGGCGCCTCGCTCGCGCGCGCGAGGTCGAAGAAAGGCTGCTTCTCGGCGTCGTCGCGTGCGTAGTGGTCCCGCGCTTTGAAGAGGATCCATTCTTGTTTTTCGGACTTCGTTTTAACGAGGTGCCATTCGCCGCGCAGCTTTGTGCCCCGCAGCCTTATCTCGACTTTGCCGACTTCGACAGCTTCGGGTCCGTCGTCGGCTTTCAAGAGCTCGTAGCTGCCGCGATCCCAGATCGTCATCGTGCCGCCGCCATACTCGCCTTTCGGGATGACGCCGCTAAATTCTGTATAGGCGAGCGGGTGATCCTCCGTGCGGACCGCGAGTTTCTTTACCGTCGGATCGTAGGAGAATCCGCGAGGTACGGCCCAGGATTTGAGGACCCCCTCCATCTCCAAGCGGAGGTCGTAGTGAAGCCTGCGAGCCTCGTGCCGATGGACGACGAAGGACGCGAAGCTGGTGTCGGTGGGCGCTTCCGGTGCGGGCTCGGGGGTCCGATCGAAGTCACGCTTATCCCGGTAAGCGTCGATTGATTTATCCGTCGATTTGTTTGGCAGCTTCGCCACGGCTGCAGGATAGCAGCCTCGCGGACGCTCTCGCTATGGCCGTGCTCCGAGGGCTAGAGTTGCTAGTTCTGTTGCTGATTCTGCCGCTGTTGCTGGTTCGGCGGGACGGGGATGGGGCGTCCGAACGCGTCCAAGAACGGGAAAGTCGCGGGCGGCGGTGCGTTCGTGCCAGATGGTTGCAGAGGTTGCTGCTGCTGCGGCGCGGCGCCGGGCGTAAAGCTGCTCCGTGGAAAGTTCTGCTGTGGCGGCAGATAGCTCGGTACGGGAGAGCTACCCGGCGGCGGGAACGCGTTTTGGTCGTCCCCCATTTCTTCGTCGTCCATCTCTTCCACGTCGTCTTCGAATTCGTCCAACTCGTCGTCGTAATCGTCGTAGTCTTCTTCGACCGGCTGCGGTCGTGGCTGGGGCGCCCGTCTCGGCGGCGGTGCCGCCCGCCGTGCGGGAGCGCCGCCCCCGGCACCGACGTAAACCTTGTCGACGCGACCCCAGTCCCGCGGGTCCATCATCACGGCGTAGTTCACGCCGTTGCCTTCCAATAGCCGCTGCAGCGCCATTGCGAGCGGGACGTCGGTGAGATCGGCGCTCAGTTTCGTTGATTTGACCGCGTCTTCCAGGATGAGCTCGATGCCCGTCACTTCTTCGAGCAAGTCAAAAACGGCGGAAAGAGGCGCGTTCTGGCAGCTGATGCTAACGAGCCCCGCGTCGAAGGTCACGGCCACAGGCTGGGCTCCCAAATTTAGCGGAGCGAGCACGAAAAACGCTGCAAAAAGGAGAGGAAAGCGTCTCTGAATCAGAGTTTTCTCCACACTAGCCTCAAGATAGCACCCTGGACAGGACGCTGTCAAAGGACGCTCCGGTAGGCGGCTAGCGTTTTTTGCGCCGTTTCCGTCCAAGTGAAGCTCCTGGCACGGGCGAGCCCCGCGGCGGTCAGTTTCTCGCGTAGCAGGCTGTCGGTCAGGATTCGTGAGAGGCCATCCGCGATGGAATCGACATCTTCCGGATCGATATAGAGCGCGGCATCGCCGGCCACTTCGGAAAGCGCGCCTCGATCCGATGTCAAAAGCGGGGTTCCGCAGGCCATCGATTCGAGGACAGGCAGGCCGAACCCCTCGGCCAAAGACGGATAGGCGAACGCTTCCGCGAGGTTGTAGAGCGCGGGGAGGTGTGCGTCGGGAACGGCGCCGAGAAGCTTCACGGTTCCATCCGGAAGGTCTTTCGTCGCGTCGAGGATCCTGTCGAAGCGGAAATCGGAAATGCCGACGATGGCCAAGGTGACATCGCGAGGTCGGGCCGAGAAAGCGCGCACGAGCCGCTCCAGATTCTTGCGAGGCTCGAGCCGTCCAACGGACAAAACGAACGGGCCTTCGAGCCCGTAATGTGCGCGCAAATCCGACGGCGGCTCGAATGGGTGGAAACGTTCGTGGTCCACCGCATTCGGGGTCACCCAAACCCGCTCTTCAGGAAGCCCGTAGGCCTCGAGGATGGCCTGCTTGGAAAATGCCGAAACCGTGAGCACGGCAGAAGCGCGCTGGGCCGAGCGGCGTATGAGGCGCACCGAGCGCTCCGAGAACGCTCCTTCGAACAGCTCCCGATGCGTCTCGAAAAGAACATCGTGAATGGTCACGACTTCGGGGACGAAGGAGACTGGGGGCGCGATGTATTGCGAGTGAAAAAGGTCGAGGCCGTGGACGAGCTCGAGCGCCGGGACGACGAGGGGAAGCCTCACTCGCGCCGTCTTCGGGAACACCCGATGATGTCTCGGCCCCCGCACGTCCAACAGCCGTTCGGTTGCGCTCGGCTGAAAGCTATAGACCTCGAGCTCGTCGGGGGCGTGGACTAGCGGCACGAGCGCACGGATGAGCTCGATCAAATACGTTCGGCTGCCTTGCGGCTTGCCGTTCAGGTGGTGGGCGTCGATGCCGATGCGCATCGCTTCAGGGCGTTCCGCTACCGTTGCTGTCGCTGAGGTGGTTGCCGTTGTTGGGAGCCGGGTTGGCCGAAGGTAGACTGGCCGGTGCTCGGCTGACCGAAGCTGCTTTGTCCGGGAGCGTTGGCTCCTGTATTTCCAAAGCCGGGTTGACCCGGCAGGCCCGTTCCCGGTTGGCCCGGCATGGTCCCGCCCGATCCGCCGAAACGAAAGCTCGTGAAACCGGGCGGAGGCGGCAGTCCTTGAAAGGGACTCGCGTTCTGTTGGCTTTGGCCCGGAAGGCGTTGTTGTCCTCGCCCGAGCAGTCCACTCCGCCCAGCCTGTCCCGGTTGCTGTCCGAACTGGCTCGTGGGCTGCCGCTGTTGTCGGCGTCCCATCTGTCCAGCTTGTCCCATCTGTCGAGCCTGTCCAGCCTGTCCAGCCTGTCCAGCCTGTCCGATTTGGCCGAGTCCAACTTGTCCCACCTGTCCGATACCGGCTTGCTGGGCGCCGTAGACGAACAACCAATCCTTGTACATTTCTTTACCCGGAACTTTGTAGAACGTCTCTTCGTCGCTCGCGCTCGCAACGCCAACGATGCCGCCCATGCCCGCATCCGAAGCGCCACGTCCTAGAGTCGATCGAAACCCTCCTCCCGCCGGGCGACCCGAGCCCGACAGAGACTGGCCCCCCGGGGTGCGCATGCGCGCCTGGCTACGGTTCAAGCCCGTGATGCCCGCCGCTTCGCCCGCCGCGCGCTGTTGCTCGAGCCCGCCTTGCTGGAGCTCGGGCGACATCTGCCGGAGAACGCGGAACTCGCCGTCACCGTCTTCCGAGAACGGATCGGTATAGAGCTTTCGCAAGAATTTTTCTTTGACGAGTACCTCCATGTCAGCGGGGTAGGCGCCTGGATATTTTCGCTGGTAGAGCTCGATGGCCTGCATGTACTGATAGCCGCGAAAGATGAGCTCCCGCTCCCGCTCCCGCTGCATGACCTTCTGCCAAAGCGGCACCGCCGACGTCATCGCGATACCGAGAATCACGAGCCCGATCGCGATGCCGAAGAGCACGTAACCACGTTCGCGGTCATCGTGGCGATTCACTCGTCCGTCTCCCGGGTGCGCTCGTAGGCGCGCATGACTTTACCGACGTAATTCTGCGTCTCTTCGAAAGGTGGGATGCCGCCATATTTGCGCACGGCCTCCGGGCCCGCATTATAAGCCGCGAGCGCGAGGGAGAGATCCCCGTCGTGGCGGTCTAGCATCTCCCGCAAATAGCGAGAGCCGCCATCGATGTTCTGGCTCGGGTCGAGCACGTTCGACACCCCCATATCGCGCGCCGTCCCGGGCATGAGCTGCATGAGCCCTGAAGCGCCTTTCGTCGAGACGGCTTTCGGGTCCCCGCTCGACTCGGCCCAGATGACGGCAGCCACGAGATTCGGATCGAGCGCGTACTTCGCGGCGGCGGGTGCTATCAGTTCTCCGAGAAGGGGTAGCAAGCGTATCTCCTGGGGCGCTTGGCCCGTATCCTCGACAATCTCGTTGGGCACGATGTTCGTGACGAGTTCGGAAGGGATCGTCACTTCGCCGCCACCTTCGAGAAAGAGGGTAATCTGCTCATCGACCCGCTCGAAGCGTTCGATGTAGAGGATTTTCCCGCTCGACATGACAGCGATGTCCGCACTCGCGGACGAAACCAGACCGGCGGTGAAGAAGACGAGAAGTGTCCCGCGGGCTCTCACGGATCCTTTTCTCCGTCGAACGGAACGTGGATCGTCTGGCAGATCACACCCGTCGGCTGCTCGTCGCTCTCGCGAATGTCGGTCACGGCGTCGATGAGGCCGCCGCGCATCCGACCATCGGAATCGAACTTTCCCGAGACGGTGTAAGTCCCAGAGAGCGTGAGCCCGGCGAGAATGGACCCGTTGCCGCTTCTTTTCCAGTCGAAGGACGTCAGGAACGCGTCGTCGACGATCTCCGCAGTTAATCCGTCGATCGTGGCCCGCCAGCGGCCGACGTTGCACTCGTGATGGAAGTTGAGGCGCCCGTTCACGACGCGTCCGTCACCCGTGACGTTGAACGCGATACGGCGCCCCTGCTCGGTAACGGCCTCCCAATGCCCCACGATTCGAAACTGGCTGAAGCCGAGTGGCGGAGGCGGCGTGGGAGCGGTGGGCAGAGGCTCGTTTAGGTCGTTGCAGCCTACGACCCCGAGGAGGATGAAGAAGCCGAGAAGCACCCTAACCGAGAAATGCATTTTGCCTCGCATGTCAGTTCGTGATGAAGGTCACGGAATTGCTCTGAAGGCCGTCGGGATTGATGACTCGTACCGCGAAAGGGGTTCCAAGCGGTGGGCCGGTGCCTCCTGCTGCCGCTGAATCATCAACGTTTATGGTTACCACGATCTGAGTCGCGCTATTCACTGCGGTGCCGAGGACGCTCACGGACCCGGCACTAGAGCTGAAGGTGACTTGGGCTCCCGTCAGGAAGTTCAACCCGTTAATCGTCACGGGGATACTCGTACCCGCACCGCGGATGATCGATGACGTCGGGTTGAGGCTTGTAATCAGGGGTGCCGGGTTCGGCGTGCTGATACGAAAAGCGCCCGCCAGGCTCCCACTGCCGCCGTCTGGATTCGTTACCGTCACCGTACGGGAGGCGGAAGTGTTTTGGATGTCTGAATCGATCGTGATGTTCGCAACGAGCTGGTTCGAGTTGGCAAACTGTACCGAGTTCACGGAGATGCCTTCACCGAAGCTAACGACGGCTCCCGGCTGGAAGTCGAGCCCGTTGATGATTACGCTGAGCGTCGCTCCTGGCTCACCGGATGTCGGGGAGATCGACGTGACGTTCGGCCCGGGTACGGTGCCCCGGCTCACAGTGGCTGCGTTCGAAGCCACGGCTCCAGAGAAAGCCGTTACCGAGGCGGTCCCTTCGGTCAGAAGCGTCAAGCGATCGAAAGCCTGACCGCTCGAGTTGGTCCTGAGGCTCGCGCCCTGTGATGCCAAAGCGCCCGCAGACGTAGTGAAGATGATCGGTACGTCTGCCACGCGGTTGTTGTCGCTGTCGAAAACAGTTGCGATTAACTCGCTCGTGACGTTGGGCGGGGTCACTGTGGGTGGATTGGCGGTGAGCAGGATAGTGATGCCCGCGCCGACTTCCACCATGACGGGTTCCGCTGTGACCGTCCCCGAAGCCGCGGTGATCGTCGCCGTGCCCGCCCGGCCGTTGCTTTGGAGCGTGGCGCGCGCGATACCGACCGTGGTCGCGACCCGTTCTTCGATGATGCCCAGATTCGCCGTCAGAAAGATTTGTGTGCCGTCGGCCACGGTGCCACCGCCATCTTCGGCGGCCTTGAACATCACGATAGTAATCGTGGAGGTTCCGCCAACCGCGGGAATCGATGTGGGGTTGGCGGTGATGGTGAAGGTCGCTCCCCCGGGCGCCGTGAGTGGCACGGGCGTGCACTGGACGAGCGTTAGGACCGCGACGATCAGTACAACGGGGATTCGGAGGCGTATTCGAAACATTACTGGACCTCGATACGTAAGGAAGAAAAACTCGCGGGGATGCTGGTTCCATCCGGGTCGAGAAGGGAACCGCGCGCGCTGATGACGCGTGCCGGACCGGGCGTCAGCGCTTGGAAGCTCAACCGGACCAAATGTCCCGAGCCGCGGAGCCCGGTCGTGTCGTTCTGTCGCGCAAAGGCGATTCGCACTTCGCCGGGGTTGAAGGTGGGCGTGAAATCGACGGGCTTGCCGTCGATGGTCAAGAAGGCGCCCGGCCTGATATCGAAGAGACGGAACGCGGATGCATCATAGGTGATCGTGAGCTCTCCGGCGGACAACCCTAGTGCACCGCCCGCTAGAACAACGACGTCGACTTGTTCGCCGACCGCGATCGTAGCGGTCGGTGGGCTGAAGAGTATCGAGATGGGCCTCGCGCGCTCGTCGGGAGGCTCGCTCGCAGGGGCGACATCGTCCTGAGGGCCGAGCGTTTCCGGCGCAGGTTCGACGTCGACGGGTTGCTCGTTGACCTCGGGTTGCCGGATGACCTCATCGGGGGCGCCGACCTCCTCTTCGGGCGGCGGCGGCTCGGCATCTCGCGCGGGGTCGAAGATGTTTGGCCGCGTTCCGGGAACTTTGATCTGTTGTTCCGTTCCCATCGCGAGGGGCGCTAGGTCTCTCTCCGTGACACGCGGCGCTCGCACGATGTGCGGGGTGACAGAAAAGACGATGTCGTTGCTCGAAGATTCCTCGTCGTTATTCGAGAACAGGCGGCTGAGAAGCGGTATATCCGTGAGGCCGGGAATACCCGAGACGCCCCGACGATCCGATTGCTGGAAGAGTCCGCCAATGAGATTCGTTTCTCCGTCCCTCAGACGCACCACGTTGGTCACGTTTCGCGTGCCGAAGACAGGAAGCTCGATACCGCCGATGATGCGTGTTTCGAGCTGCGTGCTCGTCTCGAGAGATAGCTCGATCTCGCCGTCGACGAAGACTTTCGGTGTGATCGATATGTTGATGCCGATATTTCGGTATTGGAACGAGGTCACGGGTGTCGTGGGAACGCCTCCACCTCCGAACTGCGAGACGAAGGATGTCACGGGAATGGGCACTTCGGAGCCGAGCCTGAGCTCGGCGGGTTGGCCCTCGCTCGCGCGAAGCTTCGGCGCCGACAAAAGCCGGGCCTCGGACTTGCTCTTGAACAATTGGAAGGTGGCCGCCGTTGGGAAAGCGAGGATGAAGTCGGAGGCGTTCACCGACGTGAGGCGGTTGAGCCGGATACCGGTCGCCGAGGTACCCGCATCCGCATCCGCATCCGTGCTCGTGCCGCTTCCCGCCGGCAAGAAGCCGAGGCCGATCGAGTGCTCCGCGAGCGCCAACCCGTACTCGATCATCTTGTTGCGGTTGATCTCGAGGATCTCGATGTCGAGCAGGATCTCGGATTTGGTCTTGTCGTTCAGCTCGATGATGCGGTCGGCCACGGCTACCTGATCCAGCGTGGCCCGCACCGTGATCGCTTTCAGCTCGGGGTTGGGCTGCACGCGCTGGATCCCGGCAATGGTGCGAAGCATATTCGCGATGGTGTTTACTTCGGCGTTGACGATGAAGAACGTCCGGAGAACGAGGTCGTCATACTGACGATGCTTTTGCGCGTTGTCGGGAATGATGATGATCGTCGATGAGTCGACGACTTTGTAAAACCGCCGGTTGATCAAAACGAGCTTGTCGAGTGTCTCCTCGAAAGATACGTCCACGAGGTCCACGGTCACTCGCTTGTCGCGGAACGATTCGTCGAAGAGGACGTTGATGCCCGAGAGCTTCGAGAGGACCTCGAAGATCTTCTGAAGGCTCGTATCTTCGGCGAACTTCAGTTGGATGGGTGCGGTCGAAGACGGCTCGAGAATGGGGCGCTGGCCGAAGAGCTCGCGCGCGCGCCGCCTTCGCTCTTCGAAATCTATGGCGTCTTCTTGGGCGGCTCTGCGATCGGCGAGCCGCTCGCGCGTCTCCTCGAGAAGGCCGACGGCGTAACGATTCGACGGATCGAGCTGCACGGAAAACTGGAGCTCTTCGACCGCCTGTTCCAACTCTTCGGCGGCGATGTGTTTTTGACCTTGCTGCACGTGATAGGCGCCGGCGTCCACGAGGGCGCGCTCGAGTCCCAGGCGATATTCGATGTTGCTCGGGTCTTCGTTGACGGCGCGCGTGTAAAACACGACGGCAGCGTCTCTGTCGCCACGCTGGGCAGCGTCGCGGCCTTTTCGATGAGCGCTGCTTCCGGCATTGCAAGCGAGAACGCCGAGAGCTATCGCGGTGATCGACACGAGGAGCAGTGCATGCTGTGGGGTTCTTCTCATGGTTCCTCAGTTGGCCTGAAGCGGAATGCGCTGGGTGGCGCTCGATCCCTCCGCGGAAACGGTCACCGATTCGAGGCCGATCTCAATCACCGTGAATCGGTGCGCGACGGTCTCGCCTTCGGCGCCCGCGAGAATCTCGTTGCCGTCGAGAAATATGGCATATTTGGCCTTGTCGCCCGAGGATGTCATCTTCTCGACAAAGCCCGCATATTTCACGCTCACATTGCTGCTGGAACGGGGCGCTGGACGCGGAGCGGTCGGCGGCGCAGGCGGACGCCTATGTGAGCTCGGTGGCGGCGGTGGCGGTGGCGGAGCCGGAGCCGCAGTGCGCGTCGGCTCCGGACCGTAGATGAAGAGATTCCGCCCCTGACCCTCGTACTCGGGTACGGGCGAGAGCATGGCCTGCAAGTCGAGCTCGGACTCGACGGGTGGCGCCGCGCGGCCTCCACGTCGCGGCGCGCGCCGTTCAGATGGCTCAGCACTAGGCGCCGGCTCGGAGGAGCAGCCATAGGCGAGCGCCAGCAAAACAAAAGCAAGAGGCGCTGCTCCGTAGAGTATCCTGCGCATCCCTACCATTCGCTATAAGGCCTTCCATCCGATCCGGTCTCGGCGGAGCGGCTGTGGATGTCGAAGATGCCGGGCTCCGCATCGGGCTCGTTGGGGTCGTAGTCGCTATAGACCTCTTCCCACTCGTTCGCGCCTGTCATCGGGTCCTCGGGGAGGTCGCGCAGGTAACCACCTTCGACGAGCTGCTGAAGACTCGACGGATATTTGTTGCGATCGGCGCGGTATTGGTCGAGCCGCTCGCGCATCGTGGCGAGATTGTTCTTGAGGACGCCTTCGCGCGTGCTCCGCAGCTGCGCCATGTAAACCGGTACCGCAATCGCCATCAGAATGCCCAACATCACGATGACGATGACCATCTCGATGAACGTAAACCCGCCGGTCTTTCGCGGCCACGGCCCGCACTCGAATTTACCAATCACGATAATTCGTCCCGTCCAGGGCGACGCCCGTGCTCTTCGAATGAACGTCGAAAACGTTTTGCCCGCCCCAAAATCGTGAATCGTGTTGGTCCTGATAGGAGCGGAGGCCCCAATCGGTGCTGTTCGTCATCGGGTCCACGGGAATGCGGCGCAAGAATTTGAGCTTCTTGCCCGGCGTTCCCACTTGCTCGACGCCTTCGACGAGCACCTCGAGCTCCTCGGGATAGCCTTCGCTCCCAAGCTGAATATCCATACCGCCGATCATCCCGAGATCGACCGCTCGCTTGTACTCGTCGATGGCGGTGCGCATTATCCGCAGCCCGCGCCGAAGCTCCATCTCCTTGGCCCGCTTCGAGCTCACCGTTGCCACGGGGATGATGGCGGCAGCGAGGATGACGAGAATCATGGTCGCAATGATGAGCTCGATATAGGTGAACCCCCTCGCGGGCTTTCGATGGTGACGCGTCACGGGCCGGCCTCCTCGGCGGGTGTCGTCCCCGCCTTGAGATAGAACGAAATGCTGCAATCGAGGCGGATCGTCGTCGTCCCCTGATTCTCCCGCGGCGCGAGTCGCACTTTCTCCACGAGGAAGAAGCGCTCCGAACGCTCGAGCCGGTTGATAAAGCGCACGAGGTCGAAATAGGTGCCCTCGACCGGCATCGTGGCCGTAATCTGCTCGAGGCCGGCATCGATCAAGTCCCGGTTAAAAGCGGTGCGGCCTTTGATGACGTTCGACTCTTTGGTGAGGCGGTCGATTTCCTCCCATGCTTCTGTGAGTCCCGGAACGCGTGTCTTTACGACATCGGTCCAAAAACCGGTGACCGCGTTGTCATTGGCAGTTACCCGGGCTTCCTCAAAAGACAGCCCTTCGAGCGCGGTCTTTTTCTGCCCGAGCTCGAGTCTCAGCCGCGCTTGTTCGTCAGCGAGGAGCTCCTGCTTGTTGGCGAGCCGGTAGGTCGCGGCGGCGAACAGCACACCGTTCACGACGAGAAGAATCAAGAGGTAGGAGAACGACTTCTGCTTCTTCTTCAGGCTCTCGAGAAAAGCGCGAAACGCGTTCATGGTTCACGCTCCGCCTTCGGTCTTGGGTCGTCTTCGATGACGTCGAGCTCGGCCGGCGCCGCGTCATCATCCGTCGTGGCATTGTCCAGATCAGGCTCCGGCTCAGATTTTGGCTCTGGCTCCGGCGTCCTCGGCTCGAAATCCACATAACGAAGCTGTAGCGTGGCCGCGATGCCGCTGCCTGCGCCGGCATCCAGATCGGCCAAATCGACGTCGTCCAGAGGAAACACGGTCGCGAAGAACGAGCTCCCCTCGAGCGCGCTCACCATCTCGAGCACGTTTTGGAGCGTGCGCCCTACGAGCGTCAGCGTCACCGAAATCTCGCCATCGATTTCGACCGGCGCGATGGAGGTGACGCGCACGGCTCTCGGCGTGATCGTCTCGAGTTCGTTGAAAAGACCTGTCCAGGAAAAGCTTTTGAGCCGGTAGAGGTGCGCGAGAAACAGCGTTTTGTCGTTGCTGAGCGCTGTTTGCCCCTGAGCGACGCTCGCCGCGGCGCTTGCGATGCGCGCGTTAGTGCCGGCGAGCTCGTCGCGCATCTCGGCGACTTGCACGTCGAGCTCTTCTTGCTCGCGGACGAGGTAGCGCGCGAGGAAGAAACCGTGCACGAGCGTGAGGCCGATGACGAGCGTCGCCGCCACGACGAAAACCAATCGCGGCAGCCTTTCATTGACGAAAGGGCGGCGCGCGAAATTGAAATGGTTCGACATCGTCCGTCAGGCCTCAGGCAGCGCTACCTAGCGCGGCTCCGGCCGCGGCAGACACCGAATCGGCGAGGGCCGCGTCCATTTTCAAATCCTCCGCGACTCCCAGAGCACTTCTCAGATTGAGCGGCTCGGTCGGCGCTTCGAATTGTTCCTCCAAGAGCTCGCGCAGGTGGATCAGATCCGGCCTGAGCGAGCGGTAATAAACCCGCTCGAGAGAAGAACCTTTGAGCTTCTCCCGGTAGTAAATGGCGGTCGGGATGATCTCCCGCAGAAGATCGTCTTCGCTGTAGATCACGGGCGGGCCGTCACCATTGCTCGAGCGCAGCCCCAAGGTTCGTGTCAAAACAGGAACCTCTCGATCCCTTACCAGGCTGACCGTGAAATATTCCCGCTCGACGTTGATGAAGAAATAATCCGCACCGGGCGCCAAATTGCTGCTGGCAACGGGAGCGAGGACCTGGAGCAAGCTCACGCTTGCCGGGATCACGAGCCCAACCTCGAAACCGAGCTCGGCGAGAAAGTCCTCATATTGCCCGACGACCGATTCGTGCATGACCCCTGTGAGGTAGGCGGGTGTGATGCCGGGAATCCGCTCGAACGCGAGCCGCGCCTGAGCGCTATCGAAGCCCAAAGACTTCTTGAGTCGGAATTTGAGCATGTCGATGGTCTCCTGCGTCGAACGGGGAGCTTCGGCGAGGTCGACGACCGAGATGCGTGCGACATGGTCGGGGAGCGTCAGCGCCACGCGCTTCGCTCCATTCGCGCCCGCGCGGGGCATGACGCTCTCGATCGCGTGGCCGAGCGCTTTCGGATCCAGAATGTTGGGCTCGAGCATGCTGAACGCGAGACAGTTCGGCGGTAGCGGCGCGGTAACGCACAAATCCAGCTCGGGCTTGCCGCGTTTCGCCGACAAGCGAGCGAGCGAAAGCTCACCGGTGCGCAAATCCAGGCCGAGGCCCGGCGGCTCGGGGTCGAGGAGCCAGCGCATCCAAGAGCTACGTCTTCTCATACTCTGTCGTAATCCCGTCTCAAGACGCCACGAAAGTGACGCGGTTGATCTCCTCGAGCGTGGATTGCCCTGAAAGCGCTTTTTCGACGGCCGATTCTCGGAGAAAGGCCATGCCCGAGTCCTTAGCGGCTTTCTTGATCTCGACCGGGCCGCCTTTCGATGAGCATCTCGCGGAACTCGTCGCTCAAACCGAGGAGCTCGCTGATAGCCTGGCGTCCTTTGTAGCCCGAGCCCGCGCATTGAATGCAGCCTTCACCGCGATAGAACGTGTGCTCGCGGTAGCGTATCGGATCGAGCGCGGAGTCCTCGAGAAGGGCAGCATCGGCCCTGTACGGCTTCTTGCAGAACGCGCAGATCGAGCGGATGAGCCGTTGCGCGAGGATGCAGTTGAGCGACGAAACGAAGTTGTAAGGCTCCACACCCATGTTCAGGAAGCGCCCGATAACGTCGATGACGTTGTTCGCGTGGACCGTCGTGAACACGAGATGTCCCGTCAGCGCGGCGTTGATGGCTATCTGCGCCGTCTCCGCGTCCCGGATCTCTCCCACCATGACTTTGTCGGGATCGTGACGCAAGATCGAGCGTAGACCGCGTGAGAAAGTGAGGCTTTTTTTCTCGTTGATGGGAATCTGCGTGATGCCTACGAGCTGATATTCGACGGGGTCTTCGATCGTGATGATCTTGTCCTCTTCGTTGTAGATCTCTGAAAGCGCAGCGTAGAGCGTCGTCGTCTTGCCGCTACCGGTAGGCCCGGTCACGAGGAACATCCCGTAGGGTTCGTGGATGAAACGACGGATGCGCTTGACTTCAGCCTCTGCCATTCCCAGGATGTCGAGACTCAGCTCGGTGAAGCGCTCGCTGATGGACTCTTTGTCGAGAATACGGATGACGGCGTCTTCTCCGTGGATGCTCGGCATGATCGAGACGCGAAAATCGATCCGGCGCCCCTTGATCTTGAGTCGAAAACGTCCGTCCTGGGGGACGCGTTTTTCGGCGATGTCGAGCTCCGCCATGACTTTGATGCGGCTGATGATCTCCGAATGATGGGCTTTCGGTATGGGCTTCATCGCGCGCGTCAGGGCGCCATCGATGCGGTACTTGATCACGACTTCTTCGTCGCGGGTCTCGATGTGGATGTCGGAAGCACGCCGGTTCAACGCGTTATAGACGGCGGAGTCGACGAGCCGGATGATAGGGCTCGACGTGTCCGTGAGGCGGTCGATCGAGAGCGTTTCTTCGCCCTCCTCGTCCTCGCGAATGATCTCCATGTGGAAGCTCTCGGAGGCCTCTTCGAGCACGCGCTGCGCGCTCTGGCTTTTCTTGAGAAGCTCCTGGATGGCGGTATCGGTGCCCACCGCGGCGCGCACCGGCATATTCAAGAACGACGCGACCTCGTCCATCGCGACTACGTTGGTCGGATCGGCTGTGACGACCACGAGCTTCCCGTCCTCTTTCCGATAGGGAAGGAAGTTGTAGCGAAACATGAGATCCACCGGAACGCTCTGGAACAGCTCCTGGTCGGGCTGAAAGCTCGTCAGGTCGATGAACTCGAGCCGGCAACGCTCGGCGAGTCGTTTCGCGTCATTGTCCTCTTTGTCGCGCGCCTCTTCCGGGGTGAGGGCAGCGCCTTCCGGATCGATCTCGGGCACAAAATTGTTCGCGTCGCTGGGTGTCGCCATGGCTCTGTCCTACACCCCCGACCGCGCCGCGTTTATCAGGTCGAACATCGGCAAATAAATGGAGAGAAGAATCATGGCCACGAGGCCGCCCATAAACAGAAGCACGATGGGCTCGAGCAAGGAGAGCATGAGGTTCAAGCGGTTGTCGATTTCTTCGTCGGCGAAGTCCGCGACGTTTTGGAGCATTTCCGCGAGGTCTCCGGTGTTCTCGCCCACCTTGACCATCTCGATGGTGAGATTCGAGAACGCGCCGGTTTGGTCCAGGCTGCTCGAGAAAGCTTTTCCCTCACGCACCCGCTCGGCAACGGGCATGACCGCGCTGCCAACATGACGATTGCTGATCGAGCCCGCGGAGATGTCGATGGCCTGGACTAGAGGGATGCCGCCGGCAAGCAGTGTCCCGAGCGAGCGTGTCAATTGTGAAGTCGCGAAGAGGTGATAGATGGGACCGAGAAACGGGAGCTTCAGCAGGAAGTGGTCGATCATGATTTTTGAGCCTTCGCGCTTCGACCACAATAGGAAGAAAGCGCTTCCCGCGACCGCGACGGTCGTGAGGATCACGATGTGATCGCGCAACGTCGTCGCGACGGTCATGAGAACGACGGTGAGGATCGGGAGATCGGCGTGGAAACCTTCGAAGAAGCCGGCGAAACGGGGAATCACCCAGAGGAGTAAGAAAGCTGCGGCGCCGGCGAGCGTGACAAGAAGGAAGGCTGGGTAGACGAGCGCGGCGATGACTTTCTTGCGTGTGGCTTCGCTGAGCTTGAGATAGTGCACATAAGCCTTTAGCACCGTCTCGAGTCCGCCGCTCTTCTCGCCCGCGACAAGCGAGGCTGCGTAGATGCGCGGGCAGAGATCGCCATGCGAGCGGAACGCATCGGAGAGCGCCATCCCGGATTTGACCTTGTCGCGGATATCGGTGAGGACCCGTTTGAACAGCGGGTTGCTCCTCCGCTCGAGCATGATGTCGAGGCATTGCAGCAAAGGCAGCCCGGCTTTGAGAAGCGCCGCTAGCTCCTGGTTGAAGAGCGTGAACTCGGTTTGGGTGATGCGCTGCTTCCGGCTGAAAGGGTTTTTAATCCCGCCGAGGCCGAAGCTTCGCCGGACCCAGAAGATGTGGTAACCTTTTTCTCGAAGCTCATCGCGCAGGACGCTCTCGGTGTCCGCGGTCATGGCAAGCTCCTCGATGTCACCGGCGAGCGTGCCCACTTTGGCGAGGAACTGCGTCATTTCGCAACTCTCCCGGGGCCCCTGAAGAGGCGATTCTGGACAGACGACGCTTCGAGTCGATGGCCGTAAGGTCCAGTCCGCCGTAGGTTTACGGGGCAAAAAGTCACCGTGTAGTATAGCATATCGGGGCGTTTCACTTCGGTCGGCCGCTAGTTCGTTTCGGGGCTCTCCCGGCAACAAAGGACGAGCGATAGGGACGTCTCGAATTTCTTCGAAGGTAATTGTATCGTGGGTAATAAGTCTGCTGCCTCTCGGCGGTCTGAGTCGGGCGAGAAGGTCGTCGCCGTTAATCGGAAGGCGTCGCACACTTACGAGCTGCTCGACCGGCTCGAAGCAGGGCTCGTGCTCGTGGGCACGGAGGTCAAGGCGGCTCGTGAGGGGGCAGTCAATTTGAAGGATGCCTACGCCGCGGTTCGAGACGGGGAGCTCTATCTGTTGCAAGCGCACATCAGCCCCTACCGCTTCGGGACGAATGAAAACCACGAACCGCTGCGCCCGCGCAAGCTTCTCGTCAAAAAGCGCGAGCTCCGGCGCCTCATCGGCAAGATCACCGAGAGAGGGCTGACGGTCGTGCCTACTCGCATGTACTTCAAAAAAGGACGTTTGAAAGTCGAGCTGGCGCTTGCCCGTGGCAAACGGCAGCACGACAAAAGAGCCGCTGCTCGCGAGCGTGACATGGAGCGCGACGTGGAAGCGGCGCTCAAGGAACGGCGATGAGGAAGAAAACGGCCCGGCGGACTCGGGGGCGCACTTCTACTCAGACTCTTCAGACGCCTTGTAAATATATTTGATGTTGTGCTTCGGGAGCAGCACATTCGGCTTGTCGGTGCGATTGAGCTTGAGGCAGTTCTTGTCGTACCACTCGATGATGCCGTGGATTTCTTCACCGTCGAGCAAGACCACCACCATGGGCGTCTTGCTGTTCATTTGCTTTAGGTAATAGAAGCTCTCCGCGTTCGTCTGTTCCGGAGGCACTCGCTTCGGGCGCGTTCCGCCCTTCGGGCCCATCTGTTCCTTGAGGTCCGTCAAGTTTGGCCGAATCAGCTTGCGATTCACGAAGTACCTCGCTCCTTTGCTCCCCACCCGTCGGCGGCGCTGCGGGTTCGCGTTCACCCGCCTGGACGTTTGGCCGACCGAGAATTGGTCGCTGGAACCAAATGGGTAGGCTCGTCAGAGAAACAATACTGAAAAACTGGCGTTAATTACTTTTGAGTTTACCACAGGAACTTGCTGCCCGCCTATCGGTGGTTTGGAGCCGGGTTTGCGTCACAGGAGTGGGTTTGTACTTATGCTCCTTTTTTTGGTCTCAGTATTGTTGTATATATGCAACAACAGGAGGCGATCTCATGGATACTGCGCGAACTTTGGAAGAAAAGCGGGAGCGAGTCCTCGAACAGATGCGGGCCATCCGCTCCATGCGTCCAGGGTCGGTGACCGAGCAATATCTGAAGGTAACGCATAAGGGCAAGCGGAAGCCCGTTATGCGGGGGCCGTATTGGGTCTACACCCGGAAGGAAGCGGGAAAGACGGTCGGACAACGACTGAGCCGGGAAGACGCGGAGCAAGTCACAAAGGACATCGAGGCCCACAGGAAGTTTGTTGCACTCTGTAAGGAGTTCGAGACTCTCACCATGCGTTTTGGCGACGTCGAAGTAGATGCTGTGCTTTCGCCGGAAAAAAAACGGCCGAGATCGCGGTCGAGCAGGACCAAGAGGTAGGACGCATCCTGGAGCGAGCAGCCCACGCGAGGCATGCCGATTTGGAGGCCTGGGAAAATTCCTTGAGGGCAGCCGTTCTGTCAGCTGGCGCCAAGGCTCTAGCCAGTCTGCTAGATGGGGTGGGCTGTGGCCGGCAAGACGAAGCGATAGTTTGCAATTGTGGTGCCCGGATGGAGAGCCACGGCTTGAAGTCGAAGCCGCTTTTGACGATTCTCGGCCCGGTGGACTACAAACGTTCTTTGTTTCAATGTCCTGCCTGTAACCAGACGCGCTATCCCGGGGACGAGCAACTGGATGTGGTCGACACCACACGTTCGCCTGGGACCCGTCGCATGATGGCCCGTGCCGGAAGTAGGTCCACTTTCAAGGATGGTCACGACGACCTAAAGATCTACGCCGGAATCGAAGTCAGCGCCAAAGACATTGAACGCGTGGCCGAAAGGATCGGTGCCGATATGGAGCACTGGTCTCAAAAGCAGCGCGAAGCCCTTATCGAACCGGATATTCCGGTGCAAGCTCAAAAGACGATTCCCATTATGTACATATCCTACGACGGCACGGGCGTCCCCATGATTGCGTCCGAATTAGAAGGTAGAAAGGGCAAGCAACCCGATGGAAGCTCAAAAACCCGCGAGATGAAACTCGGTTGCGTATGTACACAAACAACAACCGACCCAGAGGGATTTCCTATTCGAGACCCCGAAACAACGACCTTTGTTGGAGCCATTGAGCCAGCAGAGCAGTTTGGCAAAAGAATTTATGCGGAGGCTGTTCGCCGAGGTTTGCCGAATGCTGAGAAGGTTGTGGTGTTAGGCGATGGCGCCGAATGGATCAAGAATCTGGCCGAACTGCATTTCCCAGAGGCAATCCAGATCGTCGACCTGTACCACACACGTGAACACGTTTCTGACCTTTGCAAATCCTGTTTGCCCCAGACGTTGACGAGGTGGTGAAATACCGTATCCGGTGGTGGGACTATCTGGACGAGGGAAACGTAGAAAGAATTGCTAGAGAAGCGCAGAAAAGAATGTCCGATGACCCAAAGAAAAAGGAAAACGCAGAGAAGGAGATCGCCTACTTAACCAAGAACAAGGAACGGATGCGATACGCGGAGTTCCGTGCCCAAGGACTCTTCGTAGGTTCCGGAGTGATTGAGGCAGGATGCAAGACCGTCATCGGAACGCGGCTGAAACAATCTGGCATGGAGTGGTCCGTCAGAGGCGCCAATGCCATCACCTCTCTCCGGTGCATCTTTGTTTCCGGTCGTTTTGAGGATTACTGGGAGTCCCGTGTGGCATGATTTACCCCACTTCTATGACGCAGACCCTTTGGAGCCGGGGAGAGCTGCCCGGAGCGCGGGAGCCCCTGGAGCTCGGCAAGAAGCCGGGCGACCGTAAGCCGTTTGTTGAGATAGCGATCGCGAAGATCTTCGACGGCTACTTCGGTGAGCTGATAGGCGGCGAGCCAGGCCTCGAGAGGCGCTTCTTGGGACAGTTCGTCGAGCTCGTTCTTCAAATCCCGATGGACGATCGCACCACCTGCCAAGGTTGCCGCGACGTCGCGGGCCATACCCATGAGTAGATGCAGCAAGAGGATCAGACTCTTGTCTTTGGCCAGCCGGTCAGCCCAAGGTACGAGGTCCTGCGCGCGGCCTCCTCGAGCGACGACGGTAAGAAGACGCACCGATTCTTGGCGGAGGTCGGTAAGAGGCTCGTCCCTATAGGAAAGCGCTTCGGTCAGGCGGCCGCCGGAAAGCGCCGCGAGCAGCGTGGCCTGGTCGCGATCGACGTCGTGCTCGCTGACGAGCAGCTCGCTGAGCTCTTCGATCGCGAGTGGCGCGAAACGGTAGATCTGACAGCGCGAGAGGATCGTTGGCAAAAGCGACGCCGCGTTCGAAGTGATGAGGATGAGGACAACCCAGGGCGGCGGCTCTTCCAGTGTTTTGAGGAGCTTGTTGGCGGCCGTGTCGTTCATGCGATCAGCATCGACCAGGATCGATACGCGTCGTCGCCCTTCGAACGGGCGAAAAGGTGTCTCGCGAACGATCTGCCTTACAGCGTCCGCGCGCAGCTGACGCCCCGCACCTTCTGGCCGCGCGATATGGACATCGGGGTGCTCTTCTCGATCGATACGGAGGCAGGCGGGGCATGCGCCGCAGGCATCGGTTTTGGACTGGCTGCAATTGAGCGCCTTGGCGAGCGTCATCGCCGCTTGCAGCTTGCCGACGCCGGACGGGCCGCAAAAGAGAAGGCTCGGCGGGACGCGACCCGAGCGCACCATGCGTGCGAGCCTCGACACGAGTGCCCGGTTACCGACGAGCTTTTCGAACGACATGCTTTCGCGGGAGCTTTCGAGTCTTCTTCAAAGCCATCCAAAGGGCTTCGTGCACATCTCGGGGTTTTCCCGAAGCAGGAACGATGACGTAGCGCTCGCCCTCTTTGCGCGCCATCTTCGCATAGCCGGCGCGCACCCGCCGGTGAAAGTTGAGCTCTTCTTGTTCGAACCGCCCTTCATCGCCGTGCGACGGGCTTTCTCGGTTCCGCTTGCGCGCGCGCGCGAGGCCCTCTTCGACGGACAAGTCGAGTAGCAAGGTGACGTGGGGCCTGAACTCTCCGGTCATTGAACGATCGAGTGCGCGGATCTGTCGCAGCGAAAGACCGCGACCATATCCTTGGTAAGCCATGGTCGAATCGGTAAAGCGGTCGCACAGAACAATGCGGCCCGCCTCGAGCGCCGGCCAAACGACTTCGCGCAAGTGCTGCGCACGGTCGGAAAAATAGAGACCGAGCTCGGTCTCGGCGCACATGCGATGGTTCGCGGGGCTGAGGATTACCTGGCGAATCTGGTGGCCAATCGCGCTGCCGCCGGGCTCGCGGGTTAGAAGGCAGCCGTAGCCTTCCTGACGAAGCCGGCGGGCGAGACGCGGGGCTTGCGTCGACTTACCACATCCTTCGATCCCCTCGAGCGTGACGAATAAACCTCCATTTGTCAGCATTCAGCATTCAGCATTCAGGTCTGGATTTCGTGTGAAGCTCTCGAGCTCAGGGGCATGGGCTGCGTTAGAGGATACCATCACCGAATTCAGACCTGACAACTGAATGCTGAATGCTGATCAAACGGCGGTTCCCGCGAGCATTGCTAAGTAGCGGTGTGCGCTGTTCAGAAGAAGTGCGCTTGCGAGGGTGACCGGCTGGCCCCGGTCGGTGATCATGGCGATCCCTTCCTCGGTCTCCGGGATGCATTTGACGATAAGATAGAAATTCTCCGTGCTCATCGAGAGAATCTCGACGTGATCGTCGCCGCGCATCGCGGCGAGGTTCTCGAGATATTTCACGAAGGCCGGCAACTTGTCGATGATGAGGCGGTCCGCGGTCTCGTCGGGGGCGGCGACGAGCTCGGCATTGATTTCCTCGCTTCCGAGATCGAAGAAAAAAGCGGCGAGGAGAGCGGGCGTTTGCTCCCCGATATCGGCGAGAATTTGCTCCTGGAGCGGCCTTCGATCGGAGCTCGGGGGAGGCTCGGGCGGCGGCACGACTTCGGAAATGGTGGCCACGCGCTCGGTCGTGGGACCTGTCGGTTTGCGCGTATCATCCTGCGTTGCGTGCTCACCCGGCTCCGTCGGCCCATCGCGGCGCTGCTCGAGGAGCTCTTGAAGGCGGCTCGAACGACCCTTGCTGCCCTGTTGGCGCGTCTTCCAGATATCGGGAGAGAACTCTGACTGGAATACTTGCGCTGAAGTGTCGTCGCGCTCGAGCAGCGCATAGATTTTGTTGAGCGCTTCTTTTTTCTCGAACGTGACGCCGCCTTCAGTCTCGAAATAGGCCGTGGAAAAACGTCCACGGACTAGCAGGATCATCCCGGTACCTTGATTGGTGAGGATTTCGAGCGATCCTGTATGGCCGTCGCTATGTAGCTGTTTGATGAAATCTTTCAACGGGTCCGCGGCGAAGATCTGCCCGAAAATCTCTTTTCGGTTGGAGAGCCCTCGCAGCATGTGCGCCATGTCCAAGGGGAGCTCGTAGATCGAGATCTTGCCTTCGCGCATTTGGGCGGTGTTGCGGAGCTTGAGCGTCGCCTCGCCACCGAGAAAAATCTTGTTGGTGTGGCGATAGATGATGTTGATTTGTTCGCCGAGGTAGAAAAGGAGAAGTCCCTCGGCGTCACCGAAAGTCACCTCCATGTAGCCGGAGAGGTTGACGTTCTCGCAGTGACGGATGATGCTGTCGAAAGAACTGGTTTCGGTGGAGAGGTCTTGGGAGAGTAGTTTGCTGCCGGGAAACCTCATGCTAGAAACCGATGGTCATCGAGCTTCGCTGGAGAACAATGTTGCATGCTGTTCGAACGGAGAAACCCGCTCGGAAAGTGTAACAGAGGGTTTGGAAGGCCGGCAAGTGGGAGGTCCGTTATGTGCGAGCTCGTGACGGGGGCTCGGATTTCGTGGCGCGCTTTGCTACGATGAAGCAAGCAGGGTTCGTGGTAAGATCAAAAATGGGGGGTTTGCTCGGAGCCCGGCAATCCAAGAAATCCGAATCGTTTGAGACACGGCTGATGGCCTTCCGTAAGAAGCACAAAGATCCGTTCAAAGAGATCCAGTCATGCCTTCAAAAGCGGGACTACAAGGGCGCTTTGGAATGGTTCATCACGCTCCTGAGGAAGGACAAGAAAAACACGCAGATCCGTTTGCGCTTTGCCGACACGCTCGTCTTGGCGGGGAACAAGAACGAAGCAGTCAAGCAGCTTCGGATCGTTGCGGACGAGCTCGCTGACAAGGGTTTCATGATCCGCGCGATAGCCATCAACAAGAAAATAATGCAGATCGATCCGCGCCAGACCGAGGTTCACGAGAAGTTGGCGGCGATGACGGAAAATCGATCCGCGACCTCGAGCAACCGTCAGTCTCTGGCGGAAGCTTTGACCCAGCCCGACGCGCCGATCCAGCAGGCGAGTGTTGAGCCGCCGCCTCCGGTGCAAGCCCCTCCGGCCCGGGCAGAAGCCCCGCCGCCTCCAGTCGAGGCCTCGCCGCCCGTCACGCTTCCTGCGCTCAGTCTCGAAGAGAGCATGGAGATGGAGTTCGGCACCTCGAGCGGGATATTGGACGAACCGCCGGCGTCGCCGGCCGTCGACGAACCGCCGGCTGCGCCGGTTGCGCCGGTTGCGGAAGAGCCGCCCGCTGAAGTTGTTTCGTTGGGCGGATTCGACTTGATGGATCAGACCGAGGCTCCCGGTGAAGTGCCGCTCGACGAGCCTCTTGCCTTCGAAGAAGAGCCGGTGGGGCTTGGCGATATCGCACCGGCTCCAAGCGATGACGAGGTGATCGAGCTGACGCTCGAGGAGCCATCGGGCGAAGCGGAGCTCGAGCTCTCATTGGACGGTCTCGAACCGCCGCCTTTAGATCCACCCGAGATGGTGCTCGACGTGGACGACGCTTCGAGCGAGCCCGAGGATATTGGCGAGACCGACATTCCGTCTCTCGAGGATTTGGAGATCGTCGAAGTCGATTCGGAGCCCGAGATGGCGGCCGACATGATCGAGTCCCTGGTTGGTGCTCTCGGGGAAGATATCGACTCGCTGATCGACTCGATCATCGACGACGTCGGCAGCTCGGCCAAGGGCGAGGAGGAAATCGAGCACGAACCGCCAACCCATATCCCGCTATTTTCGGATCTCACGACGGCGGAATTTGTGGATGTCGCCCTTCTTCTCATGCGACGGGTCGCGAAAGCGGGAGAAGTCATCGTGAACGAAGGCGACCCCGGCGAATCGATGTTCATCATCAGCACCGGCGAAGTGCGGGCGACCGTCAACAAAGATGGCCAGCAGCTTCCCGTTGCCACGCTACGTGACGGCGATTTCTTTGGCGAGATGGCCGCGCTCTCCGGAGAGCCGCGCACCGCCACGGTGACGGCGGTAAAGAATACGGAGATCCTCGAGCTGAGCCGAGAGCACTTGCGCGAAATTTGCGGCCGGCACCCTCACGTGGAAGCGAAGATCCGGCTCTCCTACGACGAGCGTTCCTCGAGTGTCAACACCCCCACCTAGCCCGTAGCCTGGCCGCCTAGTCCCCTGCCCAGAGACAGGGCTTTCGATTCGTGCGACAATTGGGGCACGGCTCCTTCCAATCCCTAAAATCCATGATCGTCAGCGGTGAGTTAGAGAACGTCCCTCTTCTTGACGTGCTTCAAGTGTTGGCCTACTCGAAGCAGACAGGAGCCCTCGTTGTCGAGAGCCCGGAAACGTCCGGTACCATCATCTTCGCCGAGGGCGCTATCGTGTGTGGAGAGTCCTCGTCGACGCGTCTCTTGCTCGCCAAGGCGTCGAGAGAGGTCGAGCCTCAGAGCCGTCGCGCCTTTCGTCGTGTGCAGGCAATGGCGTGCTTGACCGAGATACTTTCTCTCCGAAAGGGCGTCTTCCGATTCACGAAGCACGAGACACCCCCCGACGAGCTCGCCGGCGTGAGCTTGAGACCGTTTTATGCCTCCCCCCCCTTTCCGACGGCGGAGCTCCTCCTTGTGATCGCGACGCTCGTCGACAAAAAAGACGCGGCGCCACCTCCAGACGGGCCTCATGTTCATTATCGCGCCGATGAACGCTATACGCCGACACTGATCGAGGCACGAATCTCTATGGGCTCGTCCTCTTTGTCGGGCTATCTCACGAACTTGAGCGTCGGCGGAGCTTGTTTCCGAGGCGACGCGTTGCCGGAAGTCGATCGCGTCGGCGCGCTACGGTTCGAGCTTCGCGGCCAGGGGACCGTGTCGACCGAAGTGCGCGTGGCCTGGGCCCGCTCGGAATCGACCGAAGGAGAGCGCGGGGTGGGACTCGCTTTCGATAGCATCCCAGAATCCGAGAAGAAGAAAATCCGAGCTTATCTCGATCGCCTTCGAGAGCTTGCGAGCGAGATGGATGTGGCCCCCCAACCTACCTGAGCGTCATGTCAGCCGAGAAAATCGCCGCCGCTGATGTTGATATCGAGCGCCGCGCCGCAATATTGAACAGCTGAGAATAGCGCGTCCCCGAAATCGTTGATAGATTGCTGATGTGCCACTCTCTGACAAACACCACCGCTTGCCGGCCGCGACGCTCATCGACCAAGCCCGCGACGCGCGGGCGCGAACGATTGCGCTCCTGGACGACCTCGATGACGAACAGCTCGAAGTCCCGCAACTTTCGAACGTGAATCCCCCGCGCTGGGAGCTAGGGCACATCGCGTTTTTCTTCGAAGTCTTTTTCTTGCGCGAGCTCGGCTGCGACCCGCAACTGCTTCGCGGCGCCGACGAGCTCTTCGATTCCTTTCACGTCGCACATGACACTCGCTGGTCGCTCCCGCTTCCGTCGCGGGACGAGACGATCACTTATATGAACGATGTCTTCGAGTCCTTCGCCGAGCGCTTGGGGAGCGGCGAAGCCAACCCGCGGGAGACTTATCTCGCGCTTCTTTGCACCCTTCACGAAGACATGCACGGTGAAGCGCTCACTCATACTCGCCAGACCCTGGAATATCCCGCGCCCCGGCTGGGCGCCTCCCCCGCCGCGGCAGGAGAAGGCGATTTGCCCGGCGACGTCGAGATTCCCGGCGGGCGCTTTCAGCTCGGCGCTTCCAAAGACGCATCGTTTCTCTTCGACAACGAGAAGTGGGGCCATCCTGTCGAAGTTCAGGACTTTCGCATCGCGCGCGCGCCGGTCACGAACGCAGCGTTTGCTGCCTTCGTCGACGATGGTGGCTATCGGCAGCGTGAGTTTTGGAGCCCCGAGGGTTGGCTCATCCGCTCGCGCACGGGTGCGCAGCACCCCGCTTACTGGCTGCGTGACGCGCAGGGTTGGCTGAGAAGGAATTTCGACCGCTACGTGCGCCTCGAGCCTCACGCCCCGATAAGCCATGTGAGCTGGTTCGAGGCGGAGGCTTATTGCCGTTGGGCGCGCCGTCGCTTGCCGAGCGAAGCCGAGTGGGACATGGCGGCGAGCGCTGCGTCGAGCGGCGGCTACCCTTGGGGCGACACCGAGCCTACCGCCGAGCTCGCCAATCTCGACTCGCGCCACCTCGGGACCGTGGACGTGGCCGCCTATCCGGCATCCGACAGCGCCTATGGTTGTCGTCAAATGATCGGCAACGTTTGGGAGTGGACCGCGTCGGCTTTTTATCCTTTTCCCGGTTATCTCGTCGATCACCCCTATCGAGAGTACTCGGCTCCGTGGTTCGGTTATCACAAAGTGCTCAAAGGCGGCGCGTGGGCGACGCGGTCGCGTCTCATCAACAACAGCTATCGAAACTTCTTCTTGCCGGATCGCGCCGATGTGCTCGCGGGTTTCCGCACGTGCGCGAAGTGAGTCGACAGCCTGGCCGCAATCTTGCTTTTGGCAGCGCTCCCGCATATCCTCGGCACCGGTTCCCGTGATCGATCGCAAGCAATTTTCCCGAGTCGATGAGCTTTTCGATGCGGCGCTCGACAAGCCGCCGGAGGAGCGCGCAAGCTTTCTAGGCGAAGCTTGCGCCCGTGACGCGGCGCTCCGTGAGGAAGTGCAGAAGCTGCTCGAGCTGAGCGCCAAAGAGGATTCGCTCTTCCCGAGCGGAGCCATGAAAGGGCCGATTTGGGAAGAAGTTGCGCGGGAGCTCCAGGGCGGCGACGACGCGACTATCGTCCCAGGAGATCACATCGGCCCATACGAAATCCTGGATCTGCTCGGCCGCGGGGGCATGGGAAGTGTTTACCGTGCGAAAGATCCCGACCTCGAGCGCGAAGTCGCCATCAAGGTTCTGTCGCGAGATTTCGCCGCCGATAGCTCGACGCTCCGCCGCTTTGAGCGCGAGGCCAAGCTTCTCGCGAGCTTGAATCACCCCAACATCGCTTCCATTTACGATTTGCTGCGCGTCGACGATAAGCGGTACTTGATCCTGGAACTCGCCGAAGGCCCAACGCTCGCCGAGCGTATCGCTCGCGGACCGCTGGAGCTTTTCGAGCTCTTGAACTTCGCGGAACAAATTGCGGAAGCGGTCGGCGAGGCGCATCGCAAAGGGGTCATCCATCGCGACCTGAAGCCTTCGAACATCAAGATCACACATGAGGGCCACATCAAAGTGGCGTTGTTGCACCGCTCTGGCTGAGAGCAAAATGCACCTCTTGTGGTGGCCGAGGTATGTTCGACCATGAAGTATCCCAAGCGCAGCCAGTACAAGCACGCGAAGCAGAAGAAGTACCACGTTCGCAACTGGGCGGAATACAACGAAGGGCTGCGCCGCCGAGGCGATTTGACGGTCTGGTTTGACGAGGAGGCAATCGCGAACTGGAAGGCCGACAAGACCGGTAAGCCTGGCGGTCAACGGGTCTATTCAGACATGGCTATTGAAACGGGCCTGGTTGTCCGGATGGTGTACAAGCTCGCCTACCGACAAACCGAAGGCTTCTTGCACTCGATCGCCTCGCTGCTCGGGCTCGGTATCGAGATCCCGGACTACTCGACGTTGTGTCGGCGCTCGAGGCTGCTCCGCAAGAAGCTGCGGATTCCGAAAGCCGCAAGCAATCAACCAATCCACCTGATGATCGATAGCACGGGCTTGAGGATTCATGTTGGGAACCGCCCGCAAACCGCCAAAGCAGCGCGCATGGCGCAAGTTGCACATCGCCGTTGATCGCGAGACCGGCAACATTGTTGCGTCCGAACTGACGGCGTCACGTGCTCGCGACGCAACCCGAGTCCCCGCTTTGCTAACACAGATTCAAGCACCTCTAGCGTCCGTGGCGGCGGACAGTGCATACGACAAGGAAGCGGTCTACGAAGCGATCGAAGCGCACAGCCCTGGACGAAGGACGCGCGTGGTGATTCCGCCGCAACGAAACTCGACGCTCAATCAGAATTCGAACACCGCCATGCAGGAGCGCGACCGCCATATTCGTGCCATCGAAAGACACGGCCGACGTGAATGGTACAAGCTCTCAGGCTGCACCAAGCGAAGCATGGTGGAGAACGCGGTCTATCGTTACAAAGCGATCATCGGGCCCGAGATGCGGACACGAACGTTGGCGAGGCAACGAGTTGAACACCGAATTGGGTGCGAGATACTCAACAAGATGACCGCGCTCGGGATGCCCGATACGTACTGCGCCGGGTGACTCTACGACCGGCACAGGGAGGTCAGCGATTTGCTCCGGGCCGTGCAACAACGCCTCTCCAAGGCGACGAGCTCGAGCGATGGATCGCGATCGCGCGCCGCTTCGGTCTCTCGTTGCTTCGCGACGAGTTCTACAGCCACTTCATCTACACGGCAGACGGCGCGCCGGAAGACGGGCCCGTCAGCGCGGCACCGTATATCGAAGACGTGAACCGTGAGCCCGTTCTCTTGTTCGACGGGCTGACGAAGAGCTATCGCTACCCCGGCTGGCGCATCGGTTGGGCGCTCGGGCCTCCCGCTATCATCGAGAGCCTCGCCCGCACCGCCTCAGCGCTTTGCGCAGCGCGCCGCGCTTCGAGCGCTCGAGCCGGAGCGAGCCGACCAAGAAACCACCGCGCTGCGCGAGGTCTTCTCGCGCAAGCGAAACCTCATGCTGAGAACGCTGAAAGATCTAGGGGTCCGCTTCGCCCACGAGCCGCTCGGGACGTTTTATTGTTGGGGGAGCCTCGAGAGCTTGCCCGAGCCTTTCGATGACGCGATGAGTTTTTTCTGGAAAGCGCTCGACCACAAGGTCATGACCGTCCCGGGACAGTTCTTCGACGTCAACCCGGGAGGCTTCCGAAAAGCGCCTTCTCCTTACGAGAAGTGGATGCGCTTTTCTTTCGGCCCACCCATGGACAATATGGTGATGGGGCTCGAACGCCTGACGAAGATGCTGGGTTCTTGACGCTCAGTTCAACCAGTCAGAATCGTGGGTTTTGTTCACGTTTGGAGTAGGAAAAACTCACCGCAGAGGCGCAGAGCACGCGGAGAAGAAAAGGCATCCCTAAAATCAGATCCAGCCTAATCCCGGATTTTCCTCTGCGTCCTCTGCGCCTCTGCGGTTCAAACGCTCTACAGGTTTAGCTGGCTAGGACTTAGACGATGGGCTCGCCGTCCGGGTCGAGGCGGGTCAGCTCGCCGAACTCGAGCGACGCCACACCTGCCGCAACCTTCTCAGCGTCACCGATGACGAGCAGAATCGCGTCTTCCGTGCTCAAATACTTGGACGCAGCGGCCTCGAGCTGATCCTTCGTGATCGACTCGATCTCGTCCGTGTAGCGGCTCATTTCGTCGAGCGGAAGCCCGTAGCCGTCGAGCTCGGCGACTTCCCCCGCCACTTGCGCTAGCGTCTCGAAGCGCTGGGCGAAACCGCGCACGAGATTTTCCTTCGCGTGTGCCAGCTCTTCATCCGTGACCGGCCGATCCCACGTGGCGAGCGCGTCGAACTCTGCGATCAACTGCTCGAGAGCGTCCTTGGTGACCGAGCTCTCCACGGGCGCCGAGCCGACGAGGATGCTTTGAAGCGTCGCGAAGCGGATGGACGAGAAAGCGCCGTAGGTGAAGCCCTTGTCTTCACGAAGGTTCAAGTTGAGACGACCGGAGAAGCCGCCGCCGAGGATGTTGTTGAGCACTTCGAGAACGTAATAGTCCTTGGTGTTGCGTGGCGGCGCGAGCTTGGCAAGGCGGAGCTCGGATTGCGCCGAGCCCGGGCGGTCGACGAGGTAGGTGACGCGCGACGGTGGCACGACTTTCTCGACCTTTGCTTCACCGAAAGCCTCGACCTCCCAATGGCCGAGCGCGCCCTCGGCGAGCGATTCCGCTTCCTCGAGACCGATATCACCGACCATGATGAGCACCGCGTTGCTCGGCGCGTAGTGCGTCAAATAGAACTGCTCGAGCTCGGTGCGCTGCATCGCTTCGATGGATTTTTCTTCTCCCGAGATTGGCCAACCGTAGGGGTGGCTCTTGCCGAAAAGGGCCTTGCGGATCGTCTTTCCCGCAATCGCGCCCGGGCTCACGCGGTCCTGGAGAAAACCGTCGAGCCGCTGTTTGCGACAGCGCTCGAGCTCCTCACCGGGAAAGCTCGGATGGAGGAGTACGTCCGTCATCAACTCGAGCGACTGGGGCAAGTGACGTTTCAGCGCGTCGAGCGACACCACGCTCCACTCACGGCTTCCGCCGGTCGAGAGATGACTTCCGATGCGATCGAGCTCGGCTTCGATTTGAAGCGACGTTCGGGTCGTCGTCCCTTCTTCGAGCATCTCGGCGGTCATGCACGCGAGACCGCGTCTTTCAAAGCTTTCGGCGGTGGCGCCTACTTTCACCACCAGCGCAGTCGCAATTTTTGGAATCTCGCGACGTTCGACGACGTGCAGCTTGAGCCCGTTCGAAAGCGTGGTCGACGCGACTGCGGGCACGTGAAAGGCGGGGCTCTCCTTGAGCACCGGGCTCTTGGAACGATCCGGCTCATCGCGAGCCTCGCTCGTCGACGTCTCGGGGAGATAGCTGACCACGAGCCGCGGCTTGAGCAAGTAACGCTTGGCCGCTTTTCGAATATCCTTGGCCTGGACCTCTTGATATCTCTCGTAATCCGCTTCGATGAAATCGGGCGAGCCGAGAAAGGTTTGATACATTGCGAGACGGTCGGCTTTCCCGCCGAAGCCTCCGATGCGCTCGAGCCCGGATAGGAAATCGAATTCCTGCCCCGCCTTGATGCGCTCCATCTCGTCATCCGTCGGCCCGTCCTTGGCGAGGCGGCGTATCTCTTCTTCGATGAGCTCTTCCAATTTCGGGAGACCCGTACCAGGTCGAGCGGTAGCGACGATGCCGATGAGACCGGCAATCTCGAGGCTGTAGTTGAAAGCACTCACGTCCGACGCCAATTGCTCGTCGTAAACGAGCCGCTTGTACAGACGCGAGTTCTTGCCGTCCGCGAGCACGGTCGAAACGAGGTCGAGCACGGCATCATCAGGCTGGAAGTAAGCGACCGCGGGCCAAGCCATGTAAACCCGTTCCTGCGGCACGCGGTCGTAGACGGTAACGCGCCGGTCCTTGTCGAGCGTCACCTCGTAGCGCTCGGGACGCGTAAGCGGTGGGCTGGGAGGAAGCGGCGCGAAGTATTTTTCGATGAGAGCTTTGGTCGCCTCGCCATCGAATTCGCCCGCGACGGTGAGCACACAGTTATTCGGCGCGTAGAACTTCTTGAAAAAGGCGTGGATGTCCTCGAGAGACGCGCTCGAAACGTCCTCCATACTCCCGATGATGTGCCACGAATAAGGATGGCCTTTGGGAAAGAGGTTCTGGAAGAGCACTTCGACGGCAGCCCCATAAGGAACGTTGTCCATGCTCTGGCGCCGCTCGTTCTTGACGACGTCGCGCTGGTTGTCGAGGTTCTCCTGCGTCACCGCGTCGAGCAGATAGCCCATCCGGTCGGACTCCGCCCAGAGCACGAGCTCGAGCGAGCCGGAGGGAACCGTCTCGAAATAATTCGTCCGATCGAAATTCGTCGTGCCGTTGATACCGCCTTGCGAGATATTAGCGCCGGCGCGCTCCATGAGCGAGACGTACTCGCCTTTCACGTTGCGCGAGCCTTCGAACATCATGTGCTCGAACAGATGGGCGAACCCGGTTTTGCCGGGCTGCTCGTTCTTCGAGCCCACGTGGTACCAAAGATTGACGTGCGAGACCGGGAGCTTGTGGTCCTCGTGCAGGATGACTTGAAGGCCGTTCGGGAGTCGGTAGGTCTCGAAATCGATGCGGGGAACAATACCAACTTTGGTGCCAGCTTTCTTTTCCTGGCTCAACGAAACTCCTTCCAGTGTGGTGAGTTTTTCTCTAAATGCGGGCTCTCTATATAATACCGCTTCGGGAGGCAATATGAAGCTCGCCATTTTAGCGTGGTTTGCCCTATCTCAGGAGTTTTTCACCGCCACGAAAACGCCCGAGGAGATGGCAGACCGGCAGCCAGTCTTCGAGACGTCGCGGGGCGAGTTCATCATCGAGTTTTTGCCCGAAAAGGCCCCGAATCACGTCGGCTACATCATGAAGCTCATCGAGGAAGGCGCTTATAACGGCACCGCCTTCCATCGGCTCATCAAGTACGGCATCGTTCAAGGCGGCGACCCGAAAACCAAGGACGTGGACGCCGTCGCCGAATATGGCACCGGCGGTCTGGGTTTTTTGAAGCGCGAGCTCAGCGACGCGTTGCATATACGGGGCGCCCTCTCCGCTGTCCAAGTCCCCGGCGACCCGGACAGCGCCGGTTCCCAGTTCTTCATCGTCGTCACCGATCAGCCAGCTCTCGACGGCCAGTACACCGTCTTCGCCCGCGTTGTGGAAGGAATCAACCTCATCCAAACGATCTCGGAAACCCCAACGGACGAGAATGGCCTCCCCACGGAGCGCATCGAGATCACGAATGTCACGCTGCGCGACAGGCCGCCGCCGGAAATCCCGCCGTTCTCGACAGAGACGGTGGAGGAGCTTGCGACTTATCGCGCCGTGCTCGAGACGTCCTTCGGCGAGATCACCATGGAGCTCTTCCCCCACCTCGCGCCGAATCACGTGCGGAATTTTCTGCGTCTCGCGAAGATCGGCCTCTATGACGGAGTCAGGTTCCACCGCGTCGTCCCGGGCTTCGTGATCCAGACCGGGTTCGTCGAGACCCGCGCCGAGCCCCCGTCGGAACGCCTAATGAAGTATTTTGGAAACTTGGAGCCGGAGTTCAACGACACGTCGCATGTGGCGGGCATCGTTTCTATGGCCCACGGCGAAGATCCCGCAAGCGCCAACTCCTCCTTTTTTATCGTCACCGGCCCCGCGTCGCCGCTCGACAACTTGTACACCGTCTTCGGCCGCATCGTCGAGGGCATGAGCGTGGTCCAGCAGATCGAAGCTGTGCCCGCGGAGAACGAAGCGCCGCTCGAGCGCGTCGAGCTCACGAAAGTCCGCATCGAGCAAATAGACGAACATTAAGAGGCCCGCGCGATATGATGCCACGATGATGCAGAGACACACGCTTTATGCCTGACATAGACGTCGCCATCATCGGCGGCGGGCCGAGCGGGCTCGCGGCTGCGATCGAATGCACCAAGAACGACCTCTCTTACGTGGTGATCGAAAAAGGGTCGATTGTGGATGCGATCCGCCGCTTCCCCATCAATATGGTGTTCTTCACGACACCGAACCTGCTCGAGATCGGAGAGCTGCCGCTCGTTTGCTCCAGGGAGAAGCCGACACGCCTCGAAGCCCTCAAATATTACCGCCGGGCCGCGGAGTTCTATCGCTTGCGCACGAAGCTCTATGCGCGCGTCGACGCGGTGCGAAGGATAAACGGCCACTTTCAAGTAGAGAGCTCTTTCATGCGCGGTCAAGTCGGCACCCCCGAGCCCATCACCGCCAAAAAACTCGTCGTCGCGACCGGCTATTACGACAACCCGAACTATCTCGGCATCCCGGGCGAAGATCTTCCCAAAGCGTCGCACTATTACGTCGAAGCGCACCCTTACTATGGGCTCGATGTTGCGGTGATCGGGGGCGGGAACTCCGCGGCCGAGACGGCTCTCGACCTCTTTCGCTCCGGTGTCAAGGTGCGCCTCATCCATCGCAACAAAGAAATGTCGACGCACATCAAATATTGGGTGCGCCCCGATATCAATAACCGCATCTCGCGCGGCGAGATCGAAGCGCATCTCGAAACGGAGGTCGAAGCGATTTTGCCCGACAAGCTCGAGCTGAAGAACAAGAAGGGCGAGCGCTACACGATCCCGAACGATGCCGTGCTTGCTTTGACGGGTTACCGACCGGACTACACGTTCCTCGAATCGATGGGCATCACGATCGACAATGAAAGCGGCAAGCCGCACACGGATCCTGAAACGTGCGAGACCAACGTCTCCGGCATCTATCTCGCGGGCGGCATCGTCGCGGGACGGCAAACGAACAAGATCTTTATCGAGAACGGCCGCTTTCACGGGCAGAAAATCGTCAAGCATCTGTCCTCCTCGTGAGCGTCGACACCGTTATCCGAAACGCTCGGATCATCGACGGGACCGGTGCGCCGGAGCGGACGGGCGACGTCGCTATCGAGGACGGGCGCATCGTCGCGCTCAGCGCGACACCCTTAATCGACGCCGCGCTCAGCGCGAAGCCCTTCATCGACGTCGCACTCGACGCGAAACCCTTCATCGACGCGCAACATGTGATCGAGGCTTCCGGTCGAGTCGTAGCACCCGGTTTCGTGGACATCCACTCGCACGGCGATCTCGTGCTCGCTTGGCCGTCCGAGAAAAGGCTCCCGCTCCTCCTGGGCCGCATCGCTCAAGGCATCACGACGGAAGTGATCGGCAATTGTGGCCTCGGCGCCTCGCCCCTCTTCGGCCATGGCGGCGAGCTCCTTCCTCAAATCAACAGCTGGATGACGCCGGCGCCGTTCGACTGGACCTGGCGCGACCTCGACAGCTACTTCACGCATCTGGAGACGCTCGGCCTTCCCGTCAACGTCGCTAGCCTCGTCCCTCACGGCGCGCTGAGACTCGGCGCCGCCCGTCTCGCCCCCGGAGAGACCGACGACGACACCCGGCGCGAGATGACCGCGGCGCTTGATGGCGCGCTCGAACAAGGCGCTTTTGGCTTGTCGGCCGGACTCATCTACCCGCCGGGCATGTACACATCGACCGACGAGCTGACGCTGCTGGCCCGCCGTCTGGCTTCTCGCGACCGCACCTTCACCTGTCACCTCCGAGGCTCGAGCGAGACACTTCTCGACGCCGTCCGCGAGCTCATCGCGATCGGCCGCGACGCCTCTGTTCACGTGCACCACTCACACGCCGAAGCGGTCGGGAAGGCGCACTGGCCAAAGCTCGAATCCTTGCTGCGCATGGAGCAAGACGCCCGCGACGAAGGCGTGCATCTCACTGCGGACATGTTTCCCTATCCCGTGGCGGCGACGATGATGCTCGCGATCTACCCCCCATGGTCGCTCGAAGGCGGGCTGCCGCGTCTTCTCGAGCGCCTACAGGACCCCGCCACACGGGAACGCATCCGACGCGACATCGAGACGGTAGCTCCGGAATGGCCGTCGTGGAAAGAAGGCGGCTGGTCGCACAACCTCGTAATGGCCGTCGGATGGGACCGCATTCATATCTCCACCGTGGGCTCGGAGACGAACCGGGCCGCTTCGGGGCTCTCGCTGAAGGAGCTAGGAGCCAAGCGCAAGATGACGCCGTTCGACGCTATCTCCGCCCTCATGGTCGAAGAAGACGGCAATGTCGGCCAGTTCGTTCTCGACATCACCGGCGAAGCGGGTCTGCGCGAGCTCATCCGGCAACCGGATATCGCGTTCATCACCGACGCCAACGACTATGGCAAAGGCAAACCCCACCCGGCAGCTTATGGGAGCTTTCCGCGCGTGCTCGGACGCTACGTGCGCGAGGAGTCCATCCTCAGCCTTCCGGAAGCGATTCGCCGAATGACGTCTTTGCCGGCCGATACGATTGGCCAGAAAGGTCGCGGCCGGATCGAGAAAGGCGCCTTTGCCGACCTCGTCATCTTCGACGCCGCCGCGATCCACGACGAAGCCACGCTCGAGCAGCCGCGCCAAAAAGCGAAAGGCATCGAGACGGTACTCGTGAACGGAAAGGTCACCTACGAAAAGGGGCATCCCACCACCGAGCTTCCAGGGCACGTTCTTCGCGCGTTTCGCGGATGACAACGTGAGCGACGACGAAAAAGCGTGGCTCACCGAGCTCGCCGGCACCCTCGGCATCGACGCGGCGCGACGTCAGACACTCGATGGCGAGATCTTCGAAGCTACTTGATCAACAGAATCCTTTGGTTCACCGGATAGAACCACTCGACCCCTCGATGGGTCACGATCGCGTCGTCCTCGAGAGGGATCCGCACTTTCGCGCCCCCGAACTCATCGGCTTTCGTATAGGCAAAAAGCTCGATCGAGAACATGTTCGACGGCTTGATCTCGTAGGTGAGACGCGTCGGGTTGAACCACGCGATTGAAGGCCCAGTTCCGTGGCCGAGATTGCCGACCGAATGACAACCGATGACGACATCGGTCGTGTCACCGTCCGTGGGCTGATTGAACTCGATGAGAGAGAAGCCCGCTTCCTGAAGAGCGCGGTTGACTTGCTCGAGCATCTCACCCGCGGTGGGGCCGGCCTTGATGCTCCGCCGCACGACGTCGCGCGCTTTCAGTGCCTGGTCGAACGCGTTTTGAATTCCTGGCGGCACCGCTGTCTCGCCTTCCTTCAGGACGTAAGCGATGCGCTTCATGTCGGTAAAGAAGTTCAGATAGCCGACACCCCAATCGATCATGAGGAGCTCGCCGCGCTGAATGATGTGCTCGTCCGAGCTCGCGACGATACCTTCGGGGCCGGTCACATAGACCGACGGCATGCCGAAGGAAGATTTCAGCCCTCGCTCGAACTGCTGCTCCGTCATCCACCACGAGACGTCCTCGAGAGTCGTCACCCCTGGCGTGATGATGGCATTCGAAAAAGCACGCTCGGCTATCTCGCGTGACATCTCTCCGGCTTCTCCAAAGGCAACGATCTCGCTCGCCACGCGGCGCGAGCGAAAGTCAGAGACGAGCTTCTCCGCGGACGTAAACCTCTCCGCATAGTCCTCTCCGAGCGTGCGCACGAGATATTCGAAGCCCGTATGGGACAGGCCGTCCGCCGCGCCGATGCTCTCGGACATGTTGAGGCCGATGCTCTTGGGGTCGCGCTCGGCGACGAAAGCCGCGAGGTCGAAACTTCCGCTCACGATGTCGTAGACACCGCAAGCTTCGAGCCTGTGTCCGCCCACGCCGAGCGCCGCACGCTCAATTCTCTCGTCACCAAGGTCGGTGAAAATGTAATAACCGACATTCCCAACATAGCCTTCCCCGAGATCGTAGTAAAGAGGATCGCGCAGTCCTTCCTTCTGCATCACGATCCACATGTCGATATTGTTCTCATTCATCACCTCAGGAAGAATGCGGTCGAATTTCTCGTGCCGGATCTGGCACATCCGCTCCCATCGTCGGCGCGCTTCCTGCGAGAGAACTTCTGAGGCGGCGAAAAAGGACAAGAGGGTAACGACAATCGAGAATCTCATGGTCTACTCCAAGCGCTCTTTTTGATCTGCGCGGGATCCTATAGCAGCGAGCAGTTGCTTGGGAAGTCCGGAACTGACAGAATCGCGCTTCTTGAGGAGTGGGTCTTTGAGCAAAAGCGAAACTGAAGGCAAGAAACCGGGGCGGCCGGCTCGAGTGAATCAGCGGCGGGCGCAAATTCTCGAAAAAGCAGCGCAGCTATTTTGCGTCAAAGGTTACGACTCCACTTCCATGAGCGACATCGCCGACGAAGTGGGCATTACCAAAGCGGGCCTCTACTACTTCGTCGAGGGCAAGGAGCATTTGCTCTACTTGATTACGGATTACGGTCTCGACCTTCTCGACGAGACCGTGGTGCAACCGTTGAAAAAGCTCGAAGACCCCAAAGACTTCCTCACCGAGCTCATCAAGCTCCATACCCACATGGTGTTGAACCGTCCGAGAGAGGTCACGATCATCCTCCACGAGCGAACGGCACTGACCGGCGTCTACCGCGAAAAGATACAGCAGCGGAAGAAAGAGTACATCAATTACGTGCGCAGTCTACTCGTCCGGCTGCAACAACGAGGAGAGGCGCGGCAAGATCTAGACCCGACCGCGGCGACGTTCTTTCTGCTCGGCTCCCTCAACTGGATCTATCAGTGGTACAAAGTGGATGGTCCTCTCGCAGAAGAACAGCTGGCGAGCGAGCTCACAAAGCTGTTTACGAGGGGCTTTTTGAAATGAGAGGCCCCGACGCACGACTGGATAGGACTTTTTGCGAAACTTAACGGGAAATGCTGCTCGCCGAAAGCTCGATGACCTCGAGGAGCTGATCCTGCAAGTCCTGATTTCCAATTTTCCGCCAATGACCGAGAAGTTTTTGTTCTTCCTTGTTCTCGGCAAGCGGTTTGCGGGTGTGACAGTCAGGGATGAGTTCCGAGACCTTCGCGTCTAGCGACTTGCTGATTTTCTTGAGCCAATCGAGCGACGTGCGCCGGCGACCCTGCTCGAAGTTCGAGAGAGCCGAAGGCGATAAACCCGCTTTTCGCGCAAGCTCCTCTTGAAGCATTCCTCTTTTTTGTCGCAGCTCACGAATACGCTGCCCGACTTCCGCGTGCATGGAACCTCCTTTGTCCCTGTCAAAAAGACAATAAAAGAATCAATTTCAAGGAACATTAGCATGAAACGCGGCCCGGCGCACCACGGATTGTTTCTGGTGTAAGTAAAGAGTCAGTATCAGGGACGTTCTGTCGGCCAATCTGGGTGGCAACGTGTTAGAATAAGGAGTTTTCGACATTGAGGAGGAACCACCGTTGGATATCGATGATGCCGGTCTATTCATAAGGGTCAACATCGCCGCACAAAGAGCGCGGCAGATCATGCAGGGCGCACCCCCGAAACTTCAAAGTAGCTCCCGCAAGCCCGCAGCGATCGCGATCCAAGAGCTCGAAGGCGGTGAGCTCGAAGCGTTTACGCCAGCAGAGCTTCCGGATCCTCCCGAAGAAGGGCTCGCCGAAGAGGATTCAGAAGACGAGCTCTAGCTCACAATCCCTTCCACGTTCTCGTTCCTGAGAAAGCTCTTCAACGTGTCGGCGGTCGCGGTTACCCGATCGAGATGGTACCGCGACAGCACATCCTTCATGTAAGGATGGTGGCGCAATAGCTCTTTGAGCTCATGTTCCTCGATCTTGAGGAGCTCTGTTCCGTCCTCGAGCGAATGCACCGTGGCCGTGCGCGGCACGCCGGTCAGAAACGACACCTCACCAAAGAACTGGTGCTTGCCAAGCCGAGCAAGCTCTATGATCTCGTCGCGAATCGTCATTTCGACCACGACCGTGCCTTCCTTGATGAGATAGAGCGCGCCCTCGTGTTTGCCTTCTTCGAAAGCGGCCTGACCCTCGGCGAGGGTGACGAGCTTGAAACGCGGCGCAAGACGTGCGCGGTCCTTCGAAGGAAGCATCTCGAAGAGGGGTGACTGCGATAACACGTTGACGAGCGCTCGGTCCCGGTACATGGCGAAGAGCACTTCCCTGAGGCGCTGGTGGTTCGCGACAACACCGCGCATCCTGTCGGCGGAAAGCTCGAGCAGCTCGCTCGCCTCGAGACAACGAACGCTGGCGGTCCGGGGGGCTCCCGTCAAAAACGAGAACTCTCCGAGACATTGTCCGGCTGAAACGACACCGAGCTTCGCATTGTCGGCTCGCACTTCGAGGAGCCCTTGGGTGACGAAGAAAAGTGAGCCGCCCGCGTCGCCTTCTTCGAAAACGACGCTGCCTTCTTCGAGCTCATGCCGTTTCATCGCGCCCGCCACACCCGAAAGCTCCTCGGGAGTCAGCTCGGACAGAAGAGGGATGTCGTTGAGAGGCGTCAATATAGGCACCGGCACGGTTTGCGCTTCTTGCCTCCTCTGCTCGTCTCTGAGGCTTTCGACCGTGACCTTGGCGATATAGGCGAGCGGGTTCTCGAAGCGGGGATCGAGCTCGACGACTTTCAGACCCGCAGCGATAGCACCGAGGATATCGCCAGCCGAGGCGAGCCTCTCCTGAATCTTTACGAGCTCGGAAATAGCGCTGTCACGATTCCCTGACTCGATGAGAACGTCGGCAAGGCGGCGCCGAATGCCGGTATCGTCCGGTATTTCCGATACGAGTGCTCGAAGGGCAGCTACCGCGCGGTCGAGGTCGCCACTTCCGCGATAACGCTCCGCGACTTTGAGCTCTGAAGTCTTGTTCATCAGCGGTCTCTTTTCTCGTGCTCGCGCTCTTCCAGAAGCTCGGCGAGACGTTGATGAATGCGCGCCCGATAGCGAAGCTCGCCGAGCTTAGACGCCTCGAGCACCGGGTTGACCTTCGTTACGAGCTCATCCAGAGCGACCCATCGTGCGGCTTCGAACGACCCGTCTTGGGGTCCGATCGACCCGTCCTCCGCATGGGCGAGCATGACATGGGTCGTCCACGACGTTCTCTTGTCGTCGAGTGTGAAGTCCGCATGAACCTGCAGCAGATAATCCTGAACGCGCACCGCGAGGCCGGTCTCGTCGAGCGCTTCCCTGGCCGCGCCGTCGACAAAAGACTCTTCGGGGTGGATACCTCCCGAGGGTATTCGAAACGCGTCGGGAAGATCGCCCGGTTTGCGCACCACGGCCACCTGCGCCCCCTTCATAATGAGGAGGCTCACGTCATGTGCTCGGCCCCGGGTAAGATGTTTCTCTACCTCGTGAAACTCGGGCTCCGTCAACGGAACGTCCCAGCGTTCGATGATGGGCGCGCCGAACTCGTATACGAGCTCTTGGACGATGTGCCGGCTGATATGCATATCGCCGAGGCTCAGCTCTCGTTGCTCGTTGCGTTCAAGAGTGCTACGAGGTCGCGGATCACCGAAGGCGCTACCCAGTCGCGAGCGCCAACGACTTTCGATTTCAGGCGACCGCTTCGATCAATGATGTAGGTCTCGGGATATTTGAAGGTTTGATAGGAGCGGGAGACTTTCATGCCTTCGTCGTGAAGAATAGTGAATGTCAAATTCCGTTCATCGACGAACCGTTTGATATCGCTGAACCGCTCGTCCACGGAGACGGCCACGACAGCAAGCCCTTTCGACGCGAGCGCCTCGTGCAGTTTTTCGAGTGACGGCATCTCTTCGATACAAGGAGGGCACCAGGTCGCCCAATAGTTGAGAACGACGACTTTCCCTCTCAAATCGTCGAGCGCGTGCATCCGGCCTTCGAGGTCTGGAAGTGTGAAGCCGGGTACGGGGTGCCCTGGTTGCGCTCCTGCATTTCCCTTGCACGATATCGACGCACAGGCAAAAAGGGCCGTAAAGATCAGCGCGGTACGGGAACTAGCTGACATGAGGGGTATTTCGCACATGGGCGAGTGGCTTGAGCGCCTCGACATTGGCCACGGCACAAGCTGGGTCGTCGGTCATGATACCGTCGACGCCCCATTCGAGAAGACGAGTGATGTGGATCGGCTCGTTCACGATCCAAACGTGCACTTCCACGTCGAGCTCATGAACGGCGTCGATGACGGGTTTCGAAACGACCCGTCTCAAGCCTTTATATTCCGGCACTTGGAACGCGGTGCCCGGTGGTCGATAGCCGGCAAGGCCTCCGCCTCGCAGACGGCCGAGAAAATCTCGCACTTCGTCCTTGCTGAAGCTCGTGGCCACGTCCGGCGCAACGCCCCGGAAGCGCTGTAGCAAATCGTGATGGTGCGAGGCGACGATCACGCGTTGCTCAGCGCCGCGGCGGCGCAGACAGGTGGCGACCACCTGCTCGACACCCGAACGGGTCTTCTTGAGCTCCAAGGTAAGACCCACATCGGGAAACTTGGTCAGCACTTCGTCGAGCGTCGGCATCGTCAAGCCTTTTCCGCGATACGGGAAGGTGCGTCCGTAATCCATCGTAAATTTGTATCCCGCATCGAGCCTTTGGAACTCAGCCAGAGACATGTTCTCGACGCGTCCCCGGCGGCCAGTGGTTCTGGACACGGAATTGTCATGGATGATCACGGGCACGCCGTCCGCTGTCAAGTGGACGTCCATCTCCAGATAGGACGCCCCGTGCTGGCACGCAAGCTTGAAGGATTCGATCGTATTCTCGGGCGCCCGGGCACAGGCGCCGCGGTGGCCGAAGAGCCTCGGCGAAGGACCCGAGAAGAAGCCGTTATTTGACGACACGTTGAAATTGTCGAGTTTCTAGTGTTTTTGTCGTTAAAGGCGCATCGAAAGAGAAGCACCGATTGACCCGTTTGCGGGAAACAATGTTTATATCTCTATTATCCCGACGCTACGGCGTTTCGTCAAAGGCGGGTATGCGCAAAAAGACTCCTAGCTCTCGGCGGTCGGGATTCTTCGTGTCGATCTCCGAAGGCCGGAAACCGCCTTCACTGAAAACGGCAAAGGCGGTGAGACCGTCTTCGATGGCGATGCGAACGCGCTTCTTCTCCCAAGGTCCGAGGCGGAACCGCTTGCGATCCGTCTCGGTCTCGACGCGCACCCAGTTCTCCGAGCCGCCATTCGAAAGCTCGAGCACGTCGCCCGTGATGGATTCGAGCGCAAAGGCCGCGCGCGTACCTCGCTTCACCCAGAAGCCGCGGCGATCGAGATAGGCTCCGTCATCAAAACTGTGAAGACGCTGGTCGCCGGGAACGACGAGAGTTCGGTTCACGACTGGTCGCGGCTCGAAGAGCTCGTCCCAATGAAGGCGAGGAGGACCACCGTCTTTGAAACTTCGCAGACGCACGCGAAAACGGCCGAGCTCGACCTTCGACTCGAAGTGGGCGCCGTCCGCCTCGAAGCAGCTCCGATCGCTGCAGGGTGCGAAGCCCTCGAGGGCCACTCCTGACACGCGATAACGTCCCGCCGGGATGTGGTACGGCAAGCTCCACCAGTGGAGAGGGTCGCCGTCGGGACGGAAAGGACGGAGGCGCAGCGAGACGCGCGCCTTGACCTCGTCGCCGCTCAAGCGCTCTCCCGATGGAAACGCGAGAAAAGCGTCGGCTTTGCTTTCGCTGAGCTGTCTCATGAGCTCCGTCACCCAACGGCCTTCGAGCCGGGGCGAGTGCTGCGCTCCTGTCAGGTCCTGAGCCCAGGCCGCGGCGAGCAGAAGGAGAACGAAAGGCGGCAGCGGCACCGGCCGAGAGAGAAACTGCAGCACGAGAGCAAGCAGAGCCAGCGTGAGCGCGATGCTAGCTAGAACGATCGCCGACGCGTCCGCGGTAATGAGCGATGGCAGATAGCTCGTGAGGTCCCACGAGCTAGAGAGGGCTTCCCAAAGCCGCCCCGTGCCGTCTTTGGCGTTCAAGTAAAGAGGTTGTCCCGGCAGGAAAAGAGTAAAGAGCGAGACCGAGAGACTGAATGCGACAAGCGGCGGCAGCCACGACGTCACGCCCTCGAGGCGCTCCCGTGCCCACAGACGCGACGCCGCCAAAGCGAGCAGCGGGAGCATTGGGAAGAGAAAACGCGCGGCGGGTGAATTGCCCCCGGACCATAACGGATGCGCGGCCCCCGGAAGCGCAACGACAGCGAGCACGAGTAGCGAAACGACTCCAAAAAAGAAATGGCGCCTCAGCAATGGGACTAGCGCCGCGAGGCCGATGAGATAAACGGGCGCGACAGGGAGAAGCCCGAACTCTTGGTCGAAGAACAAGCCTAGAAGACCTATCGGGATAGCGGACAAGAAAATGCGCTGGCGCCCATACGAAGCGGTGGGATCGAAGCTTCCAGTCGTGACGAAGTAGAACGCGATGAGCGCCAGAGCACCCATGACAGCAGCGGCCAAAACCGGGGCGCGACTGCGCGGAGAGCGAAAGGCCAAAGCGCCCCACAAAACGCCGGCGAGCGGGATGAACTTCATGTGAAAGAAAGGAAGCGTCGCGACCAAAAGCGCCCACCCGAGCGCAACGAGAGGTGTCTCCTCGAGCTCGCTCCGGAGAAGTCGCACCGCTACGAGCGTCACGATTACCGCGGCGGGAAGCTCGGGATAAACGGAAACGGAGAGGAAGAGCGCCGGCGAAGTCAGCCCGAAAACGCAGGCCGCGAGGACCGACGCCTCCTGGTTTCCGGTGAGAAGGAGCGCAGCAAGGTAGATCCCACGCCACAGCATCGCACCCAGGAGCGCGAGAGTAACGAGAGAGCCCGTTAGTCCCGCGAGCGCGTAGCCGGGAACGAGAAGGATCGGCAGTCCAATCCCGTGAATGGAGTGCGGCGTGTTGGCGGCGAGATGCGGCCCGATCTTTCCCAGATAGAAATTGCGGTAGTCCTCCTGAAAGTAGTTGTTCTGTACACGAAGATCGCCGTCGTGGACGAGGCTATGCGTGATGAGGAGATAGTGGGGCTCGTCGCCCGAGAGGCCGACATCGTGCGATATCTTCACCCCGACGGCGAGGTGAACGCAAAAACCGAGAAAAGCGATGCGACGCGTCGTGGCAATGTGGCGGCTGAGCCCGCGCGGCGCTAGCGCACGCCATAGCCACAACAACGTGGCGCTCACGAGCAGAAAGTCGAGCAGTCGCCCGGAGAATAGAGCCGTGAACGGCGCCACGGAGAAGAGCGACGGGACGAACACGGCGCCCGCCAGACCGGCCGGGAGAAACGGCGTGGTCCAGCTCGTTTTCCCAGCGCGGTCGGCCGCAAAGCCAAGTGCGGCCCCGAGCGCAACGAGCGCCGCGACAACCAAGAGGTTAGGGCTTGAGCTGAGGAGCCACGGATCCCGGCCGAAGACCGGGAATACAGGGAAGCGCAGGGTCGTGCGCATCGCTAATGCGAGGCCGAGCGCCATGCCCGCCACGACCGCGATCCAGGAAGATTTCAAGGCGCGTTGTATTGCGCGAAGGCCGGATGGGTACGGAAGTAGGACAAGGCGATGATCGTCTTCGCGTCCCGAACGTCGACACCAGCGACGAGCGCCATCGCTTCCTCCCATGGAAGCTCCACGACCTCGAGGCTCTCGTCCTCGTCGAGTGACTGCGTTCTCTCTTCGAGATTGGTCGCAGCGAACAGGTGCATCTTCTCTTCCAGAATGCCGGGCGACGGATAGAACTCGACGAGCTTCTCGAGCCGCTTCGGGAAATAGCCGGTCTCCTCGACGAGCTCCCGGCTCGCGGTTTGCTCGGGACGCTCACCGGGATCGATCGTTCCCGCCGGCGCCTCGAGAAGAAAATCGCCAGCGGCATAACGATATTGTCGGACGAGCACAACCCGTCCATCATGGGTCACGGGCAAGAGCACCGCGGCGCCTGGATGCCTCAGGACTTCGCGCTCGACTTCCATGCCCGACGGCTCCACGACACGATCCACTTCGAGCGTCACGAGTCGCCCTTCGAAGATACGTCGGCGCTCGAGGAGCCGCGCTTTGCCGTCGCCACTCACGTTCGCGATTCTAACACGCGCTCTTGTCTGGTACATTCAATGAAGATGAACGCGCTCTTGCTGTGGTTGCTCGCCGCTTCGAGCCCAGCCCTCGCCGAGCTGGAAGAGCAAGGCCGCTCACACCTCTATAATCTCGACTACGAGGATGCCCGTACGGTCTTCTCGAGCCTCGGCGAGCGCGCACCCACTTCGCCCGTCGGCCCGTATTACGGGGCAACGACGATTTGGATGGAAGAGTTCACCAGGCGCGGCGGCATGACCGGCTCCACGTTTCGGACGGGCCGCTACTGGAGCGACAACGGTCACGAGCCGCCAACGGCAGAGCTCGATCGAGAGTTCAAAGAGCTCGTGGCCGAAGCCGTGAGGCGCGCGGACGCGACGCTCGCGCAGGAGCCCGAAAACGCGGACGCGCTCTACTTTCGCGGAGCTGCCGAGGGCGTGCTGAGCGCCTATCTCGCCATGATCGAACGCAGCTATTACAGCTCTTACAAAGCCGGAAAGCGCGCCAAGAAGTATCACGAGAGGCTCCTCGAAGTAGACCCGGAATATGCGGATGCGTGTCTTCTTCCGGGCATCTACGAATATACGGTCGCCACGCTTCCACGCACGCTCCGCTTCATAGGGTTTCTCATGGGGATTAGCGGCTCGCGCGAGAAAGGGCTCGAGCTCGTGAGAAAGGCGGTGGAGAGTGGAGACCGGACACGCTGGGTCGCACGGCTTTCCCTCTCCGTGATGGAGCAGCGGGAGAAGAAATACCGGCGCTCTTTAGCCGTGCTGCGCGAGCTCGAGACGGCCTTCCCCAAGAACCCGCTTTTTCCGTTCGAGCGCGGTTCAGTTCACTTGTTGCGAAAGGACTGGTCCGCCGCGAGACGGGCTTTCGACGAGGTGTGGAGAACCCAAGCGGCAGGAAAGCCAAATTTCGACGCCGTCGAGCCCTCGCTCGTACTCCTGAAGATCGCGGAGAGCTATCTCTTCGCAAAAAATTTCCGGCGGGCGAACGACAACCTACGTAGAGCGCTCGAGGTTCCAGACATTCCCGACCGCATCAAGGCCATAATTTTTCTGCGCCGCGGAATGGCCAGTGACGCCACCGGCCGTCGCGACCGCGCTCGCGCAGACTACCGCCGCACCTTGACGCTGAACGTCGACAACCTCACCAACAAGCGAGCAAACCGCTATCTGAGAAAGCCCTACGGGCTCCCGTAATTCGGGTGGCTACCGGCTTCCAGCTACCTGCATCCTGGCCGCACTTGTCGCCCGAACGCCTAGTACAGGCTATGAGGTAGCCGATAGCAAGTGGCAGCTACCCGAGCTACATTGTGGGCTGTGGAGGAAACGCGTAGTAACCCTGGCGCGTTCTCACGACGAGATCGTCGCGGCCTTTGATCTGCACTTGGATCGTACGCCATTTCCCGTTCTGATCGAGATTCGAGGGAATGTAAGCGAGTCGGTACTGGCTATGAAGCTCGTTTTGAATCTGCTCGAAGCTCTGGTTCAGATCACCGATTCCCTTTGGGAAGAAAGCTTGGCCGCCCGTTTCCCGGGAGAGCTTCTTCAAGAAGCCTTTGTTCACGCCGCGGGAACCCCGCCCTCGAAAACCGACCGTGTAAATCGAGACTTCCGAGAATTTAGCGCCTTCGATGGCGTCTTTGGACGTCGCCTCGCTCCCCTGGCCGACCGAGCGCGAGTCGTCGCCGTCGGTGAAGACAAGGAGCGCTTTGCGACCTTCGGCCTCCGAGACTTTGTCGAGTGAGTAGAGGATCGAGTCGTAGAGAGCCGTCCAGCCGGACGGGTAAAGCGCCTGGATGGTCTGGATGAAGCGGTCGACGTCGTCCGAAAAATGCGAGCTGAAGCGGATGCGCTCATTGAAATCGGCGATGATGGCTTTGTCGCCGTCCCAGAGCTTGCTGACGAAGTTCGACGCCGCTTCTTTGATCCCGTCCACGCTGGGACGGATGCTCGTCGACGCGTCGAGCAGGATCAGAAGCGTGACTGGCGTGACCTCGGAGGTGAAGAAGTCGACCTCCTGCCGAGCACCGTCCTCGAGAACGACGAAATCGGACGCTTCGAGACCCGGTATGAAGCGGCCTTTCTTGTCCGTCACGACGACGCTCAAATTGATGGCCTGGACCGCGGCCCGAAACTGAAACCGATCCCCTTGTTGTTGTTGCGCGTTCACTTGCAAAGGCACCAGAAATCCAGCGAACAATAATGGAATGAGAAAGACAACGATGCCCAGGACGCGATGATTAAGACGATGATTCATGAATTCGCCTCCCCCCGCCGGCGTCTTAATGGAGGATTCGTACGTCGACGTGCAGCCCGCAAGGGGCCGCTTTCCGCGGCTAGTTTAACACAATCGCCCGATGCTCAACTGACCGGCCTCGCGATTTGTTCACTTCGAGGATTTTGACTACACTGGTCGAGGCGATGGACGACAAACACCTGTTCACCGTTCGGGAAGCGAACGAGCTGATTCCTTTTCTCAGCAACAAGTTGGAGGAGCTCCGCCGCGCGTATCAGAAGCTCGAAGTGTGGTCTGAGGACATGCCTTCGCAGCAAGAGATCGCGCTCACTGGCGGCATGCTGGCCGCCCCTCGATACGTCGCGCTCCTGACGCGGCTTCAAACCCTCGTTGACGATATCTGCTCCGCAGGCTGCTACTTGAAGGACCTCGAGTCCGGTCTCGTCGATTTTCCCACGCTTTGGGAAGGCCGGGAGGTCTATCTCTGCTGGAAGCTCGGCGAGTCCGAGGTCGGTCACTGGCACGAGATCGAGGCGGGGTTTGGGGGCCGCCGTTCGCTGAAGAGCGACCCGGCTCAATAGCGAAGCGTCGAGCAAGCTCTTGCCGTTCGCGTATTACCATCGCCTAACGAAAGCCAAGAAAAGAATCTACGACGAGAGCGATCGCATCGTGACGCGTTCTATCGAGTTCTACCGCCCGGAGCTGCAGCGTGAGCGCGTCCTTGCGCTTCAAGCAGCGCTCGAGAGCGGCGAGCGAGCCGCGACCGAGCGAGCCGCGCAGGAGCTTGCGGACGGGCTCACAGAGGCTCTCGGAGTGCCAAGGCTTTCGATTCAGCTCGCGGAGCGCCGCCGTCGTGGCAGACGGGCGAGCTGCACGGGCTCTACGAGGCGGATGAAACAGGCCACTACAAGGTCTCGCTCTGGATGCGCACCGCGCAGCGACAGCAAGTCGTTAAATTCAAGACCTTTCTGCGCACGATGCTGCACGAGCTCGGCCACCACCTCGACTATCAAAAGTTCCGGCTCCGAGACTCCTTTCACACGGAGGGCTTCTACCGGCGGGAATCCAGCTTGCTTCGCCAGCTATTTGTCAGCGAAGCGAGCCCGCGCTCGCAGTTGCGTGGGCCCACCGCAAGACTGTAAGATTGGTTGCAAATTGATCGAGGCTCTCGCTCGCTCGCCGCAACCTGTTGATAAAACAACAGGGGCCCTCACGCGTCCCCGTGTGGACTCAGCGAGCAGTTCACATTCATTTCGAAAATTGGAGGAAACACCAGAATGAAAACGCTAGTCCTGATCGCATTTCTCGCCCTCATGGCCGCCTGCGGCGGCGGTGAAGAGGCCTCGGTTCCGGCAGCGGTGGCAGCCGCTCCAGCCTTCGACCCCGCGACAGCGGGCGCCATGACGGGCACCGTCACGCTCGAAGGTGATGCGCCAGAAATGAGCACCATCCAGATGGCCGCCGACCCGAACTGCGCTCGCTTGCATTCCGAGACGGTCACGAACGAGTTCGTCGTTGTCGGCGAAGGCGGAACCCTCGCCAACGCGTTCGTGTACGTCAAAAGCGGCATTGATGGAAACTTCCAGCCGCCGAGCGAGCCCGTTGTGCTCAACCAGGAAGGCTGCCTCTACACGCCTCACGTCATGGGCATTCAAGTCGGCCAGACGCTTCAGGTCATTAATAGCGACGAGACACTCCACAACATCCACGCCATGCCGAAGAACAACAAAGAGTTCAACATCGGCCAGCCCATCAAAGGCTTGAAAACGGACAAGACCTTCGACAATGTCGAGGTCATGGTTCCCTTCAAATGTGACGTGCACAAGTGGATGAACAGCTACGCGGGCGTTCTCGACCACCCGTACTTCGCGGTGACCGGCGCCGACGGCTCGTTCAACATTCCGGACCTGCCCCCCGGCGACTATGTCGTCGAAGTGTGGCACGAGCGGCTCGGAACGCAAGAGATGAACATCACGGTCGGCGAGAAAGAGACCGTGGAAGCGAATTTCGCGTTCAGCGGGGAATAAGCTAGCTGGAAAAGGCCCCTCGCCCGGACCGGGCGAGGGGCTTTTTTTGTTCCGCTACTGGCCGCCTGCTACCTGCTCTCGGGTCAGGGCTGTGGCAGCTAGCAAGACGAGCAGGATCCAGATTCCGTCGGAGACTGCCAAGTGGGTCAGTTGCATCCACACAGGGGCTTTGAGGTAGACGTTTGCAGCGCCTAAGGCAAGTTGGGCGGTCAACATCATTACCAGGGGGCGGCCGTATGGTTTTTCCCTCCAGGCCACCCACGCGACGAGTAGGGCGACCACGACGGCGAAGCTCGGATGGTACAGGCGGGTTGCCAGCAAGCGCGCCAAGACAGGGGACTCGTCGGGGTGGAGTCCCTCGGTCAAGAGCAGCGTGTCCCCAAGCGCGGTAACGGCGCCGCTCGAGCCTACGAGGAGGACACCCGCAAATGCTAGCGTCAGAGGCACCACGCCCGGACCACGGAGCAGGAGCTTGCGTTCGCCGCTCGCGAGCCATGCGGTGAGGGTCACGGCAGCGAGGAGAAGGAACGTGTTCACGAGGTGGAAGGCCATCACGTAGACCCGCTCGACGGAATCATTCGCGGCGACCCACTCGAAGGTCACGAGACCGGCGCCAAGGAGCGATTCCGTAACAATGAAGAAGAGCGTCCAGATAGCGCTTTTTCGCACCGCATGGCCGCGCGGGTAGACGCGGAAGGCCGCCACAACGAGACCGAGCACCAGCAAGCCTAGAAGGCCGCTCGTGAGACGGTGGGCGAGCTCGATGATGGTCTCGACGCGCGGCGAGTGCGGGATGAGCTCGCCGTTACAAAGCGGCCAGTGGCTCCCGCAACCCGCCCCAGAGCCCGTGGCCCGCACGAACCCACCCCAAAGAATGACGAGAACGGTGTAGCCGAGCAGATACCAAGCGGCCGAGGCTAATCGACGATTCACAACGCACCTCTCCGCTACGCGGGAGAGGTGCGGTTATTTATGAGGCGAAGTTGCTTTTCTCTCTGGTGGCGCTTGAAGAGCCAGGAGGCTCCGATGATTCCGAAAACGAAGTAGGGCATGCCGAGCAGAAAGAGAATGCCGCGGTTGAAGCCCGCAGCCATCTCTCCTCCACCTTGCTCGAGCGCGGCCACGCACATCGCGCATTGGGCCTGCGCGAGCTCGGGCGCGAGCACGACCGCCGAGAGGACGGCCAATAGCGTCAAGAGCCTACGGGCCGTCATTTGAAGAGGCTGTTCTCGAGAATATGGCCGCCGTCATAGGCGGGGACGAGGAACATCAAAATACTTGTCACAAAAATACCGACGACGACGGTCAGCACCAAACCTTTGTGCTCGAAGCGCAGATGCATGAAGTAGAAGAAGATGAGCGTCGCTTTGGTGCAAGATCCAAGAAGCAGCAAGATCACTTTAGGCGCCTGCGATAGCGCCGACTCTCCGATGAAGATCATCGTGACGGTGAGCGCTGCAAGAACGCCCAGGGTCTTCGCATATTGGAGGTAGATTTTCTTTCCTGATTCAGCCGGATGTTCGGACATCGCTGATTACTCCTTGCCTCGTTACACCAAATAGAAGAGAGCGAAGACGAAGACCCATACGAGGTCCACGAAATGCCAATAGAGTCCGGCGTTCTCGACGCCCATGGCCGTAGCCTTCCCCTTAGCCGAGCGGATGGCGACGATGAGGAGAATGATGACCCCGGTGGTGACGTGCATCCCGTGAAAGCCCGTGATGACAAAAAAGCTCGCGCTGAAATGCGCGACGCCCCACGGATTGCTCGTGAGCCTGGCACCCTCGTGAATGAAGTGGCTCCACTCATAGACCTGCATGCCGAGAAAGGACACGCCCCCGAAAATCGTGAGCCATAGAAACGTCGAGACGTGCTTCTTGTTGCCCGCATTGGAAGCCGAGACGGCGCACGCCATGGTCCAGCTGCTGGCGATGAGCGTGAACGTCATGAGCGTGATGTAGTTCATGTCGAAAGCGACGTTCTGATCCGGCCAAACAGGGCTCGCCACCCGGACGACACCGTAGCTGACAAGAAGGCCCGCGAAGAGCAGAGCATCCGTGATGATGAAGATCCACATCATCAACTTCTGCCAGCCAATGTCGAACGGGAGACTGCCTTCGCCGAAAAGCGAACCCGCTGCCGGTGCAGCCTGGCTATCGCTCATGTTTCCTCCTGCGCCGAAAAACTTCGGCGAAGCCCGCCATAGCCCCCGCTTTCCGCGGCGGCGACGGCGGGGCTACAAATAAAACAAAACCACAATCAAATAAACCCAAATGGCGCCAACAAAATGCCAATAAGTCGCACAGATACCAGGCGAGTTGGAATAGCCCGGCGTCAGCTCGTACCGCGTCGCCAACACAAAGACATAAAAAAGCGCGAGAACACCCACGAGCAGATGCACCGCGTGAACTCCCGTCAACACGTAAAAAAACGAGCTATGAGGATGGCTCTGAAGATAAATCCCCTGGCTCGCGAGCTGGTTCCAAGCCGCAATCTGCCCAGCGATGAATAGAGCGCCGAGCACCGCCGTCACCGCAATCCACTTGCGAAACGCGACCGGCCGCCAGTTCTGAAAGGCCCGCCTTCCCAGCTCCATCGTCACGCTCGAGAACAGAAGGATCGCCGTATTGACCCAAATGAGCGATGGGGCGGCGAGCGGGACCCAGTCCTCGCCTGCGCTTCGAACGATATAGGCACTCGTGAAGGCGGCGAAGAGCATCGTGACGGAGCCGAGTGCTACCCGCAGGCCGAGCTTGGCGGTATCCGCGCGCGTGACGGACTCGCCGCCCGAGCCGTAATCACCGAAACCTTGGTCGACGAAATCACCGCCGTCCCCACCGCCGCTCTTGGTCTTCGGTACCGTTAGCGTTTCTGCCACGTCAAACCACCTTCCCATCGAAGGAAAGCAAGGCAAGAACCAGCGGCAAATAGAAAAGCGACGCAACGAGAAGCTGCACCGCGCGCGCTCGGGCGGTACCGTCGCCGAAGCGCGCAGCGAAGACCACCAGCAGAACGCCGAGCAGCGAAGCACCCACGAGATAAACGACGCCGGCCATCCCGCCCATCGCCGGCAAGAGGCTCACGAGAAGCAACAGCACACAAGCCGCGACGGTGCGAAGCTGGGTGCCGCGGATCGGCATCGCGCGGTAGCCGATCTTCGCGTAGTCGTCGCGATAGGCCGCCGCGATGGCCCATGTGTGCGGGAACTGCCAAAAAAAGAGGATGGCAAACAAGCTCCACGCGAGCGGGCCGAGACTGCCTTGGACCGCGCTAAAACCCATGAGCGGAGGGATGGCGCCCGAAATGGCGCCTGGCACCGTCGACCAGGCCGAGCGCGACTTCATCGGGGTGTAAACAAGAACGTAAATCACTGTCGCGGAGAGCGCGAGCACACCGCAAAGCAGGCCCGCCTCGAGGAACAAAATCGCGTGTCCGGCAATCGAGCAAAGGCTCGCCACCACAAAAGCTTCCGACAGACGCACGCGGCCCGATGGAATCGGACGCTCGGCCGTCCGCTTCATGCGGGAGTCGGACTCGTGCTCGACGACTTGATTGAACGCGTTGGCGCTGGCGACGACGAGAAAGGTGCCGATGGCGAACCAGAGAAGATGCCCGAGCACGAGCTCGCTCGACGCGAGCCAGTAGCCGACGAGCGCCGACATCAACACCATCGAAGAAAGACGCGCTTTGCCGAGCTGGACATAGTCCCGCAACCTCTCGCGGATCTCGAAACTCCACCCGGCCGATACCAGCTGCACGTCGCCTCTCACGGACATCGATAGGACCTATTTGGCCGCCTTCACTTTGGCCGGCGGCTGCCACTGCGGCGCGTGGTCCCCTTCTTCATCCGGGTTCTGATAGTCGTAGGGCCAACGGTGAACTTCGGGGATCTCGCCGGGCCAGTTGCCGTGGCCGGGCTCGATCGGCGTGGACCACTCTAAAGTGTTGGCATGCCAGGGGTTCTCGGACTCGACCTTCTTGCCCTTGAACATGCTCCAGAAGTAATTGGCAAGGAAAATGACCTGGGCGAGACCAAGAATGAAAGCGCTGATGCTGATGAACGTGTTGACGTTCTGGAACGGTTTCAAGTAGTCGTAAGTGTTGGGATCGTAGATGCGCCGCATCATTCCCGCGATGCCGAGATAGTGCATCGGGAAGAACACACCGTAATACGCGATGAACGTGAACCAGAAGTGCACTTTCGAGGCCCGCTCGTTCATGTGGCGCCCGAACATCTTCGGGAACCAGTAATAGACCGCCGCGAGGAGTCCGAAGAGGCCGGCGCCCGCCATGATGAAGTGGAAATGGGCGACGACGAAATACGTATCGTGCAGCTGGATATCGACGGCGTTCGTGCCGAGAAAAATACCGGTCAGCCCGCCCGTCACGAAGAGCGACACGATCCCGAGCGCGAACAGCATCGGCGTCGTGAATTGAATCTTCGCCCTCCACAGGGTGGCGAGCCAGTTGAACACCTTCACGGCGGATGGCACCGCGATACAGAGCGTCGTCATCGTGAACGCCGTGCCGAGGAAAGGGCTCATCCCGGAGACGAACATATGGTGCCCCCAAACGACGAAGCTGAGCATGGCGATCGCGACGATCGCGTAGACCATCGAGCGATAGCCGAAGATCGGACGCCTCGTGAAGGTGCTGATGATGTCGGACGTGAAGCCGAGCGCCGGCAGCATGATGATGTAGACCTCGGGATGACCGAGGAACCAGAAGAGATGCTGCCACAGAAGCGGCGAGCCGCCCGAATGCGGGAAGAGCGTGTCACCGATGAAAATGCCCGCCGGCAGATAGAAGCTCGTTCCCAGGCCGCGGTCGAACAGAAGCAGAATCGAGCCCGCCGCGAGCGCAGGAAAGGCGAGAAGCCCGAGAATGCCGACGAGGAACTGCGCCCACGTGGTCAGTGGGAGCCGCATCATCTTGAGGCCCTTGGTTCGCAAGTTCAGGATCGTGACCACGAAATTGAGGCCGCCCATCGTGAACGACGCGATGAAGAAGATCATGCCGACGATCCAGAGCGTCTGACCCATCGCCGATCCCGGAATGGCCGATCGGATGGCGGAGAGCGGAGGGTAGGCCGTCCAACCGGAAGCGGCGGCGCCGCCTTCGACGAAGAAGGAGATCAAGATGATGATTGCCCCCGGAAGCGCCGTCCAGAACGACATCATGTTCAGAAACGGAAAGGCCATGTCGCGGGCGCCGACTTGGAGCGGGATGAGGAAATTTCCAAATCCGCTGACGGGCCCGAGCGACAACACGAAGAACACCATGATGGTGCCGTGCATCGTGAAGAGCATGACGTAAAACTCGGGCGTCATCACGCCCGACGCCATTCCGGCAGGAAAAAGCGTCTCCCAGAACTGAGCATGCTGCCCCGGCCAGCCGAGCTGGAGGCGAACCAGCATGGCCAGCGATCCACCAACGACGGCCATGAACATGACCAGCGTCAAGTACTGCTTGGCGATCATCTTGTGATCGTAGCTAAAGATGTACTTGCTGATGAAGCTCTGTTTGCCATGGCCGTGGTCGTCGTGACCTTCGCTCATGCCATCTTCTCCTTCTTGCTTATGAATCCGAGAACGTTAGATCAATTGGCCTGACTTTGCTCGGTGAGCCACGTATCGTAGTCGGCCTGGCTTCGAATGCTGAGAAAAGCACGCATGCGGTAGTGCCCCAGACCGCAAAGCTCGGCGCAAGCGATCTCGTATTCCCCGATTTTCGTCGGTGTGAACCATACCGAAGTCTCGATGCCCGGCATGACATCCTGCTTCACGCGGAAGTTCGGAAGAAAAAAGGCGTGCTGCACATCCTTCGAGCGCAGCATGATGCGCACCGGCTGGTCGACGGGAAGCACGATCTGGTTGATGAGATGGAGGTCATCGCTTCCGGCGGCGTCATCCGGATCGATGCCGAGATAGTTCTCGAGCGAGTAGAGTTCGGGCCGCCACGCGCCGAACTCACCGTCCGGCCCCGGATAGCGCATGTCCCATTGGAACTGGGCGCCGACCGCTTCGATCGTGAACACATCTTCCGGCGGCGCGGCCTTGACGTCGTCCCAAATCACGAGACCGGCGAACACGATCGGGACGAGAATGACGGTCGTGGCGATGGTCCACGTCACCTCCAGCTTGTGGTTGTCGTGCCAATAGCTGCCCTCGGCGTCGTCGCGGTGGCGGTACTTCCAGATGTAGAACGCGAAAATAAAGTGGACGACAACGTAGGCGACCCCCGTGATGCCCAGGATTACGTAATAGAGCGTGTCCTGGGACCCGCGATTCGATGCGAGCTCGGGGAGGTCATATTTGAAAAAGAAAGCGACGGAGACGAGCACGATAGCCCAGAGGGTGACGGCCAAAGCCATCCCGTGTTTTGCGTCTCGGTTTGCTTGGATATTCTCTGCCATGAGTCGTCCTTATAGAGCGGCAGCAAGCGGGCTGCCGGCTGTGCGTCAGACGGAGTTAACTTCTTCGTCGAAATCTCGCTTTGTCAGCTACTCCGCATACCTCATTAGGTACGCCGCCACGGCGCGCATCTGCGCTACCGAGTCGCCTTCCAGAACGGCCGGGAGCGGCGTGATGTGATTGCCGTCGTCGTCGAAGGGCCAGAACTGCGGCATCTGCGTGCCTGGAGTAATCGTTTGCGGATCCTTCATCCAGTCGACGAGCCATTCCTCGCGCAGCCGTGCGCCCGTCAAGCGGAAGCTCGGCGCGAGCTGAGAAGCCTCCATCGTTCCCGCCGCCTCCGCCAAGTGGCAACGCTCGCACTGCAAGCGGTCCAGGAGCTGGCTTCCAACTCTTAGCGTAGCCGCGTCAACCGGCGCCGCGGCCGACGTGGCGAAGGGATGCGTTTCATCCATCGCCATGAAGCCCGATACGATCGTGTTGAGCTGTTCGTCGTCGAAGTGGAATGTTGGCATCCGCACGTTCAGCCAGAAACGGACCTCAGACGGATCCTGCAGAAAATCGAAAAGCCAGGCGGCCTGCGTGCGGGCGCCTTGCGTATTGAGGTTCGGCGGCCGGAAGCCGACATCCTCGCTCATCACTTCCGTCTCGTAGATGCCTCCGCCGAAGCCGTCCACGAGGTGGCAGCCGCGGCAATTGTACTCGTGGATGAGAACGCGCGCTCTCTCCCCAATGGCCTCGTTAGCGCTCAGGTTCTTCTGGGCTTCAGCTGGGAGCGCGGTCCGCGTCTGACCGAGCACCTTGGTGGCGAGGGCCTCGACCGCGTCTTCGGTAAAGCCAAAATAGCCCATCCGAAGCTTTTCGGGTGCGCCCTTCACTTTGCCACGGTCGTAGCTTCGAGGATGGTTGAGCTTGTTCTCGAACCATTCCTGCCTGCTATGCGGGATGTCGATATAGCCGAAATCGAGGCGGGTGACCATCTTCGAGCCCCACGTCGAAAGATCCACGCCAATCTTCTGCGCCTCCTCGAAGCCTGCGATCTCGTGGCAGCCGAAGCAGCCGAAACGACGGATGAGACCCTCACCGCTATAGAGCGTTTTCTCCTCCGCCGACATAGAACTGAGCCGCTCTTCAGCCTGCGCGATGGGAAGTCCCGCACGGAGGAACTCGAGGGCTATCTCGTCGAGCGCGGCGTTATCGATCTGCGGTACCGGGAGCTGCTCGAAGGTCTCGTTCCGGAGCGTCATCAAATAGGCCGTCACATCCGCGGCCTCGCGATCGGTGAGCCGCAGATCGGGCATGAAGGTCTCTTCCCAATAGTGTTTGGGATCCTTCACCCAGTTATAGAGAAACTCGCGATTGACTTTGGTGCCGACGCCCGCGAGGCTCGCGCCGCGCGTACGGTACCAATCGACTTCCGTGAGGTTGCTTTCGTCGGTGATGTGGCAGCCGAGACAACCGACGTTCTCGACGAGCTCGCGGCCGCGCTCGTCGTTTCCAGCGGGAACGATGTCGTAGTCGAGCGGCTTCGCTTTATCGAAGATGTAAGCCACGATAGCCGCGACTTCCGTCTGGTTGCGAGCGCCGATATCGGCATCGAGATTGTTCTCGAGATCCCAGAAGCGCGGCATGTAGGTCGACTGTTTGAAGCTCTTCGGATTCTTGATCCAGCGCGCGGCCCATTCCGGCGTTGTCTTCGCGACGATATGCTCGAGCTTGGGCCCGACATTGCGTGTGTCTTCGAAACCCACCGTGTTGTGACAACCCCAGCAGCCGGCCGCTTCGTAGAGCTGGCGGCCGAGGTTGAAGCTCTCGGCGCCCGGAAGAAGAACCTGGTCGCCGTGGCACTTCTGGCACCCGGCCTCGGCCATGCCGTTTTGATACATCGGCTTGTCCCAGTAGTGGTCCTCTTTCCAGCCGTACTTCTCGACCCACTCGTGCTCCTGCTCTTCGCTCTGCGGCGTGTGGTTCACACCGACGAAGTCGATGGCGCGGCCGCGCCCTTCGTGACAGGACGTACAGCCGAAGGTGTCGCGAGGATGCACGGCCTCACCCGAGACATACAGGTCGAGATTCGGATGTGTCCGGAACGGCTGATCGGCATCGGCGTAGTCCGGATTGTCGATCCCGAGATGACACGTCTTGCAGCGATCGATACGCGGCACGACCGCGAAGTTGATATCCTCGGTGACGTTCGTCACGAGGACTTGCTGGACTTCGATGCTCGGGTCGATGAAATCGACCATTGGAAGGTTCCGGAACGTGTTCGGCAAGTTCTGCGCGATAGCACTCGCTTTGCGTCGCAAGAGTGTCGCGGACTGGATCAAGGCGTCCCGCTCGCCATTGAGCTCGCCTACACGGGCCTGCGCGTCACGGATCGTCCTCTGAACAGCGTCGCGATCGAACTCGATCGCGATGCGGTCGTCACGAGCGGCGAAGAACTCGTTATCGAGCGCCTGGAACTCTTCGGGGCTGACACGCTTTCCATAGGGCGCTATCGTCCCTTCATGCTCGCTCTCTTCGAAGAAAAACTTCTTCGAATCATAGACGGATTTGAGACTGCGTTCGCCGATGTCCGCCAAAGTCCACCGATCGTTCAGCGCCTCTAGCTCGTCCTCCCGTTGTGCGATCGCGGCTTGCTGCGCGTCGAGCTCTTGTTCCGCCGTCGCAAGCTCGCCTTCGATCCTCTGAAGCTCACGCTGGTTGACCGCCGCGTCCGCCTCTTGGATTTGCCGTCCGGTCATCTCTCGTTCCATTTGGGAGAACTGCCGCTGGTAGCCCTTCCATTCGCGGGAGTAGTCCGCCCAAATCATCCAAAGGGTCGTCACAAACAAAAGGATGGATGAAATCCCAAAAACAACGTTGAGCCCGCTGATGTCGTAAGCGTGTCCAGGAGCCGGTTTCGCCACGTTTCACTCCACCTTTAACTAAATATTGAAGAAGATCTCTGGGAACGCCACGATGTATTTCAGGTCCCACATCCATCTCATGTACATTTTGATGGGAAGACTCATCATGAGCAGAAATAGCGACACGCCCAAGTAGTAGCGAGCGGGCCCCATCTTCTCGTAATAGCCGTGAAGGCTCATCCACTGCAAAAATTTGGGAAACTTCTCCTTTGGCCATGCCAGGATCACGGGAAGAACGCCGACATAGAAGAGGAGCATCCCGATGCCGATAAATTCTCGGAGGATGGGGTTCGATGGAAGCGGCCGGCCGAGACCACGCACCCAGAAGAAATCCGAGATATTGACGTTCAGAAGGGGCTCGACGCGATGGGGGTCCCAATACTCATAGGGCCCGAAGAAGTTCCAGTTCGGTCCGCGCAGAAACGTCCCCGAAATCACGAGGAGTATCCAGAGGACGAGAAAGCCGTAGAGAAAAATGGCGATCTCCGCGCGACGCTCTTTGAAAGTGAAGTAGCCGTTCCCTTTCGGGTTGGTGTCGATAAAAGGTATCGCCAGGAGCCCCACGACAATGAGCGTAGGAAAGACGACGCCCGCGAGCCACGGGTCGAAATAGACGAGCATTTCCTGAAGGCCGAGAAAGTACCAGGGCGCTTTCGACGGGTTCGGCGAATCGGCGGGATTCGCGGGCTGCTCGAGGGGCGCCGGCAGCAAAATCGACCAGACCACGAGCCCGATGGTGAGAAGGACCATGCACAAAAGCTCGACATAGACCAAGTCCGGCCAGACCCAAACTTTGTCCCGCTCCTGCTTCTCCATGGGCTCTTGGCCCGCAGCGACACGCTTGTCGTTCTCGACACCTTGATACAACGCGAACCAAGTGAAGAACGCCACCAGGAACAGCATGAAGGTAATCGGCACATTGTCCGGCTTCGCCACGATGAGGAGGAAATTAGGGTCGAACATGCTCGACACGTAAAACAACCCCATCACCCCAAACAGGATATACGCAAACTTCTTCGACCAGATTTGCGGATATTTCAGCGACAGCCCGAAGGCGATCGTCGCCAACGTAAAGAGCACCGTCGGCCCGGAAGACCAATTGATAATGTTTTTGATGAAATCCATAACGCTCAGTCCTGGGTTTCGAACGAGAAGCGAAAGCGACTACATGGGACCGGAGATACCGCCGTCCTTGCGCACCCTCCAGAAGTGCACGGCCATCAAAACGGCCGCGATCAGCGGTAACCCGACACAGTGAAGCACGTAGAAACGCAGCAGCGTGTTCTCGCCCACCGAACGAGCACCCAACAAGGCGAAGCGAGCGTCGTTCCCGGAGTTGATGAGATTGATGTCCCCTAGCTTCAAGGCCGCAGTGAGCGGCCCCTCCGTTCCCAGAAGCGGTGTCGCTCGAGCCATGTTCGAGCCCACGGTGATGGCCCAGATAGCGAGCTGATCCCAAGGAAGAAGGTAGCCGGTGAACGAAAGCAGGAGGGTGAGCACGAGAAGGATGACGCCCACGCCCCAGTTGAACTCGCGCGGCGGCTTGTAGGAGCCCGTCATGAAGACGCGGAACATGTGAAGCCACACGGTGATGACCATCGCATGCGCGCCCCAGCGATGAAGCTCGCGCATGACACCAAGAGGCACATGTTCGCCGAGATCGATGATGTCGGCATAAGCGTATTCGACCGTGGGCCTGTAGTAGAACATCAAGAGCAGGCCCGTCAAGGTCAGGACGAGAAACAGGAAAAAAGTGATGCCGCCCATGCACCACGTGTAGCGCAGCTTGATACCGGCTTTTCGAGACTTCACTGGATGAAGATGAAGAAACACGTTGGACATCATCACGAGCACGCGGTTGCGATTACTGGTGATGGCCCCGTGGCGGAAAACGGACTTCCACACCTGGGAATCCGTCATCGCGTCCCACGCGCCGCTAAATGCGTTTAAAACCTTCTGCACCTATAACTCCTCATCAGTTCGTTGTTCGGGAATGAATCAGGTGAGACTCAAAAATGACTCCGGATCGCTCCATTGCCCCGCTTCCTGCTTGTAGATGCGGCTCTTGTCAATGAGCACCTGGCCGTCTTCAGCCATGACGATCCGGTGGCGCTCGAGAGGCCGGGGCGCGGGGCCCTCGAAGTTGATGCCGGTCATATAAAAGCCGCTGCCGTGGCAGGGGCATTTGAACTTGTTCTCCGCTTCGAGCCAGTTCGGCGTGCATCCGAGGTGGGTGCAGATCGTGGAAAGCGCATAGATGCCTTCTTCGTTTCGCACGATCCAGACGCGGTAGCGTTCTTTGAAGCGCGTGTCGACGATGCCGATGGCGAAGTCGGCGGGAAAGCCGGCCTTGAAACTGGACGGCGGCTCGGTCAGGACGTTCGGAAACATGAAACGACCCATGGCAGTGAGGCCGGCGCCGGTGGCAGCCGCGAAGAACGTCCAGCCGAGAGCAAGCCAGTTGAACTCGCGTCGCGTCACTTCCTTTTTCTTCTTTTCCGGTTTTGCGGCGGGCTTTTCTTCACCGGCCGCTTCTTTTTTTGTCTCTGCAGCCATACGTCTACCTAGATTGAGGGTCTCTCAGGGACAAGTTGACTCGAAATGTGTTAAACGGCCACACGTTGGTAGCTCGGAAGGAATTCCATGCCAACAAACGATTGTATTCGCCACTGGCAAAAGCTGTCAAGGCTCGAAAGCGTTTTTAGACGTCCCACCCAATACACCGAAAAAACAGCCGTGTCACGGCTCGGCGAGCGCCTGAGCGCTCTCGAGATCGACGAGAGTCGCCAGAGCAGCCAAAGCAGAAAGAGCCTCCTCGCGAAGGACGAGATTCGCGTGCGCGTCCGCTACTTCTTGAAGTTTCGCCGTCAATGTCTCGCCACCGACGATCGCCGCGGCTTGGATGGCGCTCTGGGTCGCGAGGAGCTTTTGCGACGCATTCATATCCGTGAGCCCTTCGAGAAACGACTCGTCCAGCATCTGCAAAAGTTGCGCCTCTCCGGAGGTATCGTGAAGCTGCGCAAGTGCTATCGCCGCATTCCAGGACACGTCGCGCTCGGGATCCGAAAGCGCCACTCGAAGCCGCGGGATCGCTCGGTCGTCGCCTAGCGCGCCGAGCGCGTAGACCGCCATTTTCCGCACACCCACATCGTTGTCCCCCATCAGCGCAAGGACGGGATCGAGCGCCCGGGGATCGCCAATCGAGCCGAGCGCCCACGCCGAATAGAGTCGTGTGCTCGGCTCCTCGTCGCCGAGCGCTCCAACGAGCGCCGGAACGGCAGCCGCGTCGGCGAGATGTCCGAGGGACAAAGCAAGATAGTCCCGCACTCTGGGGTCGTCGGTCTCAGCTTCCTCGAAAGCAAGGACCATCTTTGGGACGAGGCCTTCCATCCGGCGCTTCTCGTCGTCCATCGTGATGATCTTGGAAAGCTCGAACGCAGCCTGCCAACGCCGGCTCGTGCTGCCGGCGCGGACCTCGTTCAGATAGTCGACTCCCGTTTTCTCATCCGAGACCAGCCAGGCAAAGAAAACGAAGACACCCACACACAACGCGACCACGAAAGCCGGGATGATGAAGAACTGCAGAGCCGTTTTGCCGAAATCGAGGTCGTCGTCGAGCTCGGGCGGTGCCGGTGACGACTCGGGAGTGTTTGGGGTGGGCGCTTTCTCGTCTTCCGTCATTATTACTAGGGCGCCATCTTATCCCGATCAGCCCGCAGATCAAAACTACCGAAGTTTAGGCAGGCGTTTCGATTTCCTGGTCTTTGTACTGAAGCTGATAGAGCTTGTAGTAGATGCCGCGCTCGGCAAGAAGCTCCTGATGGGTGCCGACCTCCCGGACCCGCCCTTTGTGGAGCACAACGATCCGATCGGCTCGTTGGATGGTCGAGAGACGGTGAGCGATCACGAGGCTCGTTCGGTTCTCGAGCAAGCGCTCCAGAGCTTCACGGACGAGGATCTCTGTGTGGGTATCGACGCTCGACGTCGCTTCGTCGAGGATCAGGATCTTGGGATCGTGGACGAGGGCGCGCGCGAAGGAAACGAGTTGTTTCTGCCCCGCGGACATCGAGGCGCCCCGCTCAGCGACTTCCTCGTCGAGTCCACGCGGCAGCGTCGCCACCCACTCGTTCAAATTGACGACCCGGGCGGCCTCGACAATGGCTTCATTCGAGATGGTCTCGTCCCCCAAACGAATGTTTGACGCGATGGTCCCCGAGAACAAATGGACATCCTGAAGCACCATCCCGAACTGGCGCCTGAGCTTCTTCAGATCCCAATCACGCACATCCACGTCGCCCACCAACACCTGTCCCTTTTGGACATCGTAGAGACGCATGAGAAGGCTCGTGAGCGTCGACTTCCCCGCCCCGGTATGCCCTACCACCGCGACGGTCTCACCCGGGCGAACAGTGAGATCGACGTCTTTCAAGACCCAGTCCTCACCTTCATAGGCGAATGAGACGTTGTCGAAACGGATGCTTCCATCGTCGCGCCCCGGCCCGACAATATTGCCAATATTGGCGGGCGTTCGAATCTCGACTTCGGTATCGAGAAGTTTGAAGATGCGCTCCGAGGACGCCATCGCGCCTTGGAGAATATTGAACTTTTCCGAAAGATCGCTAATGGGGCGGAAGAACTTCTCCGAGTACTGGATGAACGCGACGAGGCCGCCGAGCGTCAGAGTCCCGAGCAGGAGTTGTCCGCCACCGTACCAAACGATGAGTCCTATCGCGACGGCGCTCAAGACTTCCACCACCGGATAGAAGATCGAGTAATGAAGGATGGACTCGATATTGGCTTCGGTGTGCTGCCGGTTGAGCTCACTATATTGACCGAACTTGCGCTCTTCCTGACCGAAGAGCTGCACGACCTGCATCCCGACGATGTTCTCCTGGATGAAGGCGTTCAGCATGGCAACACGGGTGCGCACTTTTCGATAGACAATCCGAACACGCCGCTTGAAAATCATCGTCACCACGAAGAGCGCCGGGAGCACCGCGAACGTCACGAGCGCGAGCCGGAAGTCGAGGTAGACGAGAACACCCATGATGCCGAGCAACATGAAGATATCGCCGAAGATAGTGACGACGCCCGAAGTGAAGAGCTCGTTGAGAGCATCCACATCAGTGGTGACGCGCGTCACGAGGCGCCCCACGGGGTTGCGGTCGAAAAATGACGATTGGAGCTTCTGCAGGTGCGAGAAGATCTCGGCGCGCATATCGGCCAGCACCCGTTGGCCGGCCATGTTCATGATGTAGATTTGGAAATATGAGACGACGAATTGGAGGACGAGGGCTAGAACGTAGATAGCCGCTATCGTGTTGAGCCCGGAGAGGTTTCCGACCGCGATGTAATCGTCGATGACGATTTTGGTGAGGATGGGGCCGACGAGCTTGAGTGCGGAAGCAGCGAGAACCAGAACGAAGGACACCACGACCCGCATCTTGTAGGGCGCGAGATAGGCCAAGAGACGGCGCATCAAGCGAGCGTCATATACTTTGCCTAAGGTCTGTTCTTCGTGCAGCATTCAGGATTCAGCATTCAGCATTCAGGAATATTAAAACTTTCTAGATGCGGTCTAGCTCCTCCTCCAGCAACTGCTTTTCGTGCAGGCTGGCGTAGAGGCCTTCTTGTTCTATCAGGTGTTCGTGGGTTCCTCTTTCGACAATTTGGCCTTCGTCCAGGACGCATATTTGGTCGGCGCCTTTCACGGTGCTGATGCGATGGGACACTAGTAGCGTCGTTCTCGATTTCATGACGCTTGCCAGCTGAAACAGGATGCGCTCTTCGGTCTCGGTGTCGACCGCGGACAGAACGTCGTCGAGAATCAGGATCGGCGGGTCCACGAGAAGCGCCCTTGCGATGGTGGCGCGTTGGCGCTGGCCGCCCGATAAAGTGATGCCGCGCTCGCCGACCATCGTGGCGTAGGATTCGGGAAAATCGGAGATATCGCCGTCGAGGCCCGCCAAAGCCGCGGCTTCGGCGATCTGGTTATCGCTCGCTTCGGCGCGGCCGAAAGCGATGTTCTCTCCGACACTTTCGGAGAAGAGAAAACTTTCCTGCGGGACGAAGCCGACCGCGGAGCGGAGTGCTTTGAGCGAGAGGCGCCGCACGTCGTGGCCGTCGACGAGGATCGCGCCATCCGTCACGTCGTAAAGCCTTGCGACGAGCCGGGTCAAAGTGCTCTTGCCGGAGCCGGTGCGCCCTACGAACGCCACCGTTTGTCCAGGCTCGATGACGAGATCGATGTCGCGCAGCACGCGAGCGCCATTGCCATTCCCAGTATAGCTGAAGCTCACATCCCGGAACTCGATACCGCCCGAGACAGGCGCTTCGAATCGCTCGGGGCCATCGCGCAAGACGGGCTCTTCATCGAGAACGGCCGTGAGCCTCTTCATCGACGCCGCTCCGCGCTGATAGATATTGACGACCCAGCCAAGGGCGATCATCGGCCAACTCAGCAAGTTGAGATAGGCGAAAAACGCGACGAGCTCCCCGAGCGTGATCTCCTCACCCACAACCATAGCGCCGCCCCACCAGAGAACGAGCGCGGTCCCGATTCCAATGAGCAAGGCGAGCAGAGGATTGAAAGCTCCGGCGATCTTTACGAGCCCCATGATGCGCGCGAAATAGTCTTCGTTCTCTCCCGCAAACAGTCTCCGCTGATGGTCCTCCTGCGCATAGGCTTTCACGACGCGCATTCCGGACAAATTTTCCTGCGTTAGCGCCGAGATATCGCTCATCTTTTCTTGAATGGCCATGAAGCGTTTGTGGATCGCAGAGCCGAATTTCTTCACCGCGTAGGAAACGAGCGGCAGAACAGCGAGTGCTATCAGGGTGAGCTTCCAGCTGATCGCGAACATGAAGCCGAGCGCGCCAATGAGGACGATCAGGGTCTCGGCCGGGTACATGATGCCAGGGCCGACCACCATGCGCACAGCGCCGATGTCGTTCGCAGCGCGCGACATCAAATCGCCCGTACGCCATCGCTGATAAAAGGACGAGCTCAAAGTCTGCAAGTGCTCGAAATAATCTCCGCGGAGGTCGTACTCGACGCGGCGGGAAACGCCGATAAGAAGACGCCGCATCCAGAAACGAAAGAACCCTCCGAAAACGGCAAGGGCTATGATCGCACTGGCATAGAAGGCAAGCTTTTGTACCGTGACGCCGACGGTGAGGTCGTCGATCGTCAGCCTGAGCACTTGCGGCGTCAGCACCGACGCGGCTTTCGTGAGGACGAGCGCTATCATCCCGAAAACCATCGGTCTCGGGTAGCGCGCGATATAGGGGAAAAGGCGGTTCATTTTGGCAAAGCGCTGAGGAAACCAGTATAGCGCTTTGCTCAGCGTTCAGGATTTAGCATGCAGCATTCAGGACCGTGTTTCGGTGTTGTTTCTTTTACTTTGTTAGGGTGAAGCGGAAGCGGATTACGATGGTGGTTTTGGCGGGGACTCGGAAGACTACTCGTCTTTGGTCCAGGGTTAGGACTTCACCGCTTTCTATTCTTAGGGTGCCCGGGATCAGGTTTCGGGTGGTCTGGAAATTGAAATGCCAACGGCCGGGGCCGGTTGACGCGCTCAGCAAGCGGGCTTCTACGATGTTTTCGCCAGGTCGTGCGCTCAGGTGGTGTTGGTGCGGTGTGGTCCCACTCGTGGTTTCAGAGGTAGAGTCGTTTAGAGAAATTTGAGCGCGGTGATTTTGGGTGCCTTTTGGGAGCTCTAGGTGGCTCGTGAACGAGACTTCGGTGCGTTTGGATCTCGACTCTGTCGCAGCGACGCTTTGGCCTTCGACCACGATGAACTGCGTCGTCGTATCTTGCCTTCCCTGTCCGTTGGTCACCGTCAGCGTCACGCCGTAAATGTCGGGCTGTGCAAATTGTCGTGAGACAAAGACCCCTTCGGCGTGTGGACGGCCATCGCCGAAGTCCCACTCATAAGTCGCGATAGGTGAGGCTCCGCCGTCACGATCGCCAACCGAGCACTCCCCATTGAAGTTGATGGATTCGTTGGCCGCGATGCGCGGGGGGTCTGGCGTCGTGGTGAAACAGGCGACCGGGGTCGCGAGCACACGGATGACGCGTGATGTGTTGTCGGTTCTTTGCCCCTCACTCACGGTGAGCCGGACCGTGTAGATCCCTCCCGGCCGAAAGAGATGCTCCACGCTCGAGCCCGATGCGGTCTGCCCGTCTCCGAAATCCCAGGCATAGGCCATGACGCTCGCCGGCATGGTGCACGATGCATCGAATAGGATCCTTTCTCCGGACTCGATGTCCGGAATCGGGTCCGGCGTGAAACAAGCTCGAATCGCGCCCGGAGGGCCGGGTGTTTCTCCGCCATCCGGCGGTGGCTCTTCTCCGGCGATCACGAGCGCGGCTACACCCGCCCCCGCGCCGGCAGCGGCAATGACTCCGAGGGTCGTGCCTGACCACGCGCCGCCGGCTCGGATCCCGTCGGAGCTGAAACCGTTCGGGAACTCGCTCTGGTCGCTCGCCGTGCGTTCGACACGAACGTCGTCGGTGACCGCACTCGAGGCGCTTCGGGCGCCGGGGCAGCCCCCCATCAACACGTTGACCACGTGTTCCGGCGATTGAAATTCGGGCGCGCTCGACTCGATGACATAGAGCACACGGGCGGCTTCGGGCAACGGCTTGGGAAGAGCGGTTTGAAACAAAGCCCCGCTTGGAGCCCGGAACGCGACCTCGTACCAACCCGAGTCCGTCTCCGCCTTGAATCGAACTTTGAGTCCGCGAATCGCCCGTGCCGCTTCCGCACTCGACGCCCGAGCTTCGATTAGAGGAAACGCTTCGGTGTCCATGCACGGGGCGGGGTTGTGCTCGATAGGCTGCGCGAGGCCCGGCGACCCCGCGGCCAAGAGAGCAACGCTGATTGAGGTGACTAGGGTGATTCTTGCCATGCGACACGAAACCCGACGACGCTTTCCTGCGCCTCGGGATGCAGAAAATTACGGGCCGCCGCCGACAGATAGCGCTCGTCGTTGAAATAGGACCCGCCTTTCAACACACGCGTGGCCGTCGTGAAGGGGCCCATGGGATCGACCGCCGTCGTATTTTGCCGTGTTGGCGTCGAGCCGTCCTGGCACCACTCCCACACGTTGCCCGCCATATCGTAGAGCCCTTCCGGTGTCGCGCCACCTTCGAAAGAGCCGACGGGACTCGTGCCGCCGTCCTGCGTGCGATTGACGTTGAAGTTAGCCGTGGTGGCGGTGGGCGCCCGCTCCCCCCAAGGATAAGGCCGCCCCAACGGGCCGCGAGCCGCGAACTCCCACTGTGCCTCGGTGGGTAAATTGCCGCCAAGCCACGCGGCATAGGCCATCGCTTCGTACCAGCTCACGCGCGTTACCGGATGGTCGTCGGGCGCTTCGGGCTCATATTTTGGATCGAATCGACGGTATTCGGCATTCGTAACTTCGTTGCGTTGAATGGAGAAACGAGAGACCCGCACTTGCCAGCCACCGTCATCCGCGGTCATCCCCAAGTCGAATGCGCCGCCCGCGAACGAGACGCGCCGAACTCCGGCCGCGCTTTGGGGCGGTGGCGCGTAACCCGCTTCTTCGCAGAACCGCTGGACGAGCATGCGGCGAAGCTCCCGCTGCCGCTCTCTCGACGGCTCTCGTCCCAACGCGTCCAAAGCGACGAGAAGCGGAACAAACTCCCTCGCGGAGGCAAACCATCGCTTGTCGACACGCGCCAAAACAGCGTTCGAATCCTGGCTTCCCCTCACGAGGATATCCAAAGCTCCCACGACTTCCCCCGGCTCAGCGCTGGAAAGACGTATCCGAAGAGCCTCGACCAAAGCGTTGTTGGTCTCTTGAACTTGTTTTTCGCTCTCCTCGATCTCTTTTTGACGTTCCTCTGCAAGACTCCGCTGCCTATCCGCTACATTTCTCTGGAGTCGCGCGTCCTCGGCCGCGCTCTCGGCATCCGCCCGCGCGCTCACCGCGCCTTGGCGCTGAACAACAGCCTCCTCACGCTGCGCATCGGCGATACCCTTCAAGCGGGACGCTTCGGCAGCAGCTTGCTCGGCAAGCTCGCGCGTGCCCTCCGCCTCGCGCTGCTGCCGTTCGGCCTCCTGCCGCTCGGCTTCCGCGATGCCGCGTTGCTCCGAAGCTTCCACGGCAGCTTTCTCGGCTTCATCTCTCGCCGCCGCGAGCGCATCCGCCTGTTGTTGCGCGAAATACGCCCAGGCCAGGCCGCCGAGTGCACCGAGCGCGAGCACGAAAACAAGGAATAAGCCCGCCGCGGTCTTCACGCTCTTTCGGTGACGCTCCTCTACTTCGCGCACCGCTGCGGCTTCTCGCGTGCGACGGCGGCGCTCGTCCCGGCTTGTCGTCACCACTCCGGTGAGAAGGTCGTGGGTTAGCTCCAGAAGCTGCAAGCGCCCCCGCTCCTCGAGACGCACGAGCCGCCTTCGGACCAGCTCTTCTATGTCGTCCTTCGTCACTCCGGGGACGCTCAAAGCCTCGTCATATACGACAAGATTGCGGAAGCCGCGTCTGGTGAGAAGTTTTTCCTCGACGAAAGTGCACACCGACTCGCTGAGATCCGCGATGCTACGCTCGTAGAAATCGCGGAGGACTTGCTCTTGCGAACCCTCGACCATCTCGCCCGTGATCCGGGACTCGCGCCGTTCCTGGCGCTGGCTATTCAGCTCCTGGCAGACGACGCTCAGGAGCGCGGGCTCGACTTCGAGGTCGACTTCGAGGTCGACTTCGAGGTCGACGAGCTGCTCGTCTGTTTTTCCAGTGGCGACGAAACGCACGATGCTTTCGGCGACGTCAGGAGCGATGATGTGCGGCGCCTGGTTGACCACTTGAAGGGCGGCCACACCGTTCATGCGTCCGAGACGAAAACGGTTATGAGCGATTCTGCCCATGCGCTCCCCGAGACCTTCGAGATCGGGAAGAAAATCCTCGCGGAGCGTCAAAAGAACTTTGTATCGGTGGCGGTCGAAAGTAAAACGCTCTGCCTCGCTCTTCTCCTGATTCGGGAGCTCCATCTCGAGACGTGATTTCAGCTGCACCGGCGGCCGCCCTTCGACGAGGTCGGCAAGCTCAGTGATGAACGCGTTCGTCGCTTGAGAGCGCGTCGGGTCGCGCGCTCCGAGCGTGAAGACTTCTTCGAACTGGTCGAAGACGAGAAGGGGCCTCAAGACATGATGCCGTGGGCTCCAAAACTCGACATCGCTACGGTGAAAATATTCCCAGAGCGTTTCCTTCGCGAGCGGCTCGGGTGCTTCGACGCGCGCATCGGCCGTCGCCTGCACGACGGCATTCTTCACTTGAGCGATGAGATCGGGTTTACTGGACGAATAATCGAGACGGATATAAACGGGGAACACGTTCTCGCGGCGAAGACGCGGGAAGAGTCCGGCCTGAAGAATCGAGGACTTGCCGAGCCCCGACGGCGCGAAGAGGATGGTTAGACGCTCGCGCTCCACCCGGCGGACGAGCATCTCGGACTCGAACCCGCGCCCGTGAAAATACTTCCAGTCCTCCTCGCCAAAGGGCAGCAGCCCGGGCCACGGATTTTCGTCGCTGAGCCCGACCCCGGCCGGAAGAGAGGAGGATTCGACGTTCATGCAAGACTCGCGCTGCGATAACTACGCTGAAACTGTACGACTTTATCCACGAACTCAGAGCTCGGCCCGCCAAGCGGAAGGCTCTCCCACGCGGGCGCGCCAAAATCGCTCGGGAGCACATCTCGAGAGGTCCGGACATCATCGACCGCAACCGGAAGAATGAACGGTCCCGAAGGAACCAGCTCTTTAGCCTCCAAAATAGCCTCGACCCAGTCGGGGCGAAAAAAACGTCTTTGCGCGCTCGAAGCCCGCCGCGAGAGCACCGGCACAAAGAGCGCGCAGCTGCTGATCACGTCTCGGAGCTTGCGCTCCCATTTGCCGCCCATATCCAAATCGTCATTGCCGAAAATGACATCCACCCCGGCGCGATCGAGAGCGTCCCGAATCGACTCGGCCGCGTCGCGATCGGCCTCCGCATAGCTCACGAACACCGCCCCGGATTGTATACCGGTCGACGAGACCAACTCCAAAATGGAAGAGGGTGTCTTGGACTCCTTGACCCGCCTGGCATCGTGGACCCGCCGGTAGAGCTCGTCGATGAAGCCCAAAGCGCCGCTAGCGCGGGTGATCTTCGCGCCCCCTCCGAAATGCTGCAGCAAAAAAACGCCTCCTTGCGCTGTATTCTCCCCCGGGTTGGGGACCAAGTCGACTTCGGTCTCCAGGCGGCGGCCGCTCCTCGTGTGACGCACGAAGAAGCTGGTGAGCCAATCGTCGAAATGGCTCCCCAGGACCAGAAGGTTGCTTCTCTTGAGCTTGTCGAGCAATCGATTCGGGGCGTCCTCGTCTTTCGACTGCAACAGCCGAACGAACTCGGCAAAATCATCCCGAGCAACAGCGTAGCTCTGCGGCGTCGCCGAGAGACGGCCGAGAAGATGAAACACCGCGGGCCGTCTCACGCGGTCGAACTCCCGAGGAAGATCCTGCTTGTCTGTGGGCGCGTGGGTAAAAACGAGCGTTTGCCGCTGCCCGTCGAACCGCTCCTGATTGAGCGCCCGCTCCATCAAAAAGTCAAATGTCGTCGTGACGTAAAGCTTGAAACTCGTGATCCGAGCAAGCTTCAACAGTGGCTCGGGCACCGCAATCCCGTCGAGCTCCCGCAACACGATGCGAAGACCGTGGTAGAGGTCGGAAACTTCGTTCGACCCGGCAAGATAGCGCCGCGCCACCTCGAAGAGCTCTTCCCTGCGAGGCAAATCCTGCGCCGACACACCCAAATGTTCCGCGAGCCGCTCTGCGAGAAACGGATAAAAAAGCCTCCGCCTCCCCTCGTGCTCCACGAAAAGAAGATCCTGCCCCACCACCGGGACCACCGACTCCTCTTCAATGAGTTGGGTCAACTGCTCCCAAAAACGCTCAGAATGAGCGATCGCAAACCTCCTCGACGCCACTCAACATGCTCCGTAAACCAGGCAAACACTTTACCGAACCCCCAAGCCCCCGCGCAAATCCAAGAACTTTCCTTAAGGGCCCTAACGCGGCGCCCCTTCAATCCGGCCAGCTCCTTCGTCGACGAGGCTCTGATACCCCACATCCCCAAGGCTCCGATAGAGAGCGAGAGCCTCTCGACGCTTGCCCTGCTCTTCGAGAGAGCGCGCCCTGTTGTAAACGAGCTCAGAAGCGTCATAGGGCGCAACCGGGTCGACGTTTCCCGACGCCTCTTCGAACGCGGCGGCCGCACCCGCGAAATCGCCCCGCTCGAAAAGCTGAAGGCCGCGCTCGAGGGCGGTGTCTTCATGCTCCAAAAGAACATTTCTTCTGAAATAAACAGGCCCGCCCGGGAACGGATCGACGAGGGCGCTCCGCACTTCCACGAGCTCGCCATCGAGGACGGCCGCCGCACAATTCTCGTACACGAGCTCGCCGCCGCGGACGAGACGAAGTCCGCTGCAGTCCTCTCCCGAGGCGAAGTGAAACGCAGCGTCATCATCAGCGCCCACCGCTTCGACACCGCGAGGAATGTCGTCCTCGGGGGCGAGAAAGACGAGCTTCAAATCGTGACCATCATCCTCGAGCACGAAATTGAAGTGACGCAGCCCATCGATGGTTTGAAACGGTCGCTGCAACAAAACCCGTCGCGGCTCGCTCTCGATGACGTGCACGAAAGAAAAGCCTCGACCGGACAGCGCCGTGCGGCGCACGTTCGCGTCGATCTTCTGCACCGCTGCGAGAAGCCGATCGCCGATATCGGACCCGAGGAGCGCGAGCGTCCGGGTCTTCGACGCGCTGGCGCCATCGAGCTTGGAGAGCGCGGCCATGACTTCGAAGCCTACGTCGCGGCTTCGCGACCCGCGCGCAATGCTTAGAGCGAGCCGCCGCAGCTGCTCGTAAAGATCGTCGAGCGGCGCAGGTCCCGCCTCGAGCTTCTCGATCTGGTCGATCCACTCATATAGCGCGCGCTGCTCGTTGACGTGCCGCTCGAGCGTCACGATAGGAATGCTTGCATGCTCCGGCCTCTCCTCGGTCGGCAAGTCCGGATCATCGAGGAACTCAAAGATCGCTTCCACCCGCCGGCGGATCTCGCTAGCGCGAAGATCCGGATACATGGGAATGCGGATCTGCGTGATCCCGCCGCGAGCGACGACCCGAAGCTCGCCATCCCCGTAAAACCCGACGCTCGGCGGCACCCCCTCGAGGCGCCCAACGCCCACCTGCATCGCAAGCAGACGAACGATGCGCCGGGCGATCGGAAGCTCCGATTCGGGCACGAAAGCAGCCACAAAGAAAGGCGCATCACGCTTTCGAGCTTCGGTCACGGGGATCGTGAGACCATCGAGCTGCTCGCTGCAATGAGCGCAGGTGTCCACAGGAACGTAGACGAGAAGACGCCCTCCGCGAGCGTAGAGCTCGCCTGTGTTCAGGTTTCCCGCATCGGTCACCACTTGGAACGAGGGAAAAGCGCCTGGTAGGAGCTCGAGGTCGGGGAACTTGCTCTGGAGCTCGGGAAAACGTCGGGCGTCGAGGCTCGCTTTGAGCGCATTGCGCGAGCGGAACAAGCCCGACTCGAGGAGTCTTTCTTCGAGGCCGATGCGGTCCGCACCCGAGCTCAGATAAGCATCGAGCACGAGCGCGACGCGCTCGGCACCGTCCAAGTCTTCGTCGTCCGCCATCAAGAGAAAGATCTCGGGGTCAGGCTCCATCTGCGCCGCGCGCCTATAGGCTTTGCGCGAAGCGCGCCATTTTTCCTGGGCGGCCAACGCATCAGCCAGCGTGCGAAAATAGGCCGCGCGCCGCTCGCGATAGGACTCGCGTGCTTCTAGAATCATGTCCTCGAACAAGAGGCCTTTGTCGGGACGCGCTTCGAGCTCTAGCTCGGGGAGGAAGCTCAACGATAGCGCGAGCGCCTCGCGCGCCGCGGCTTCAGCACCCGCCGCGTCTGAAGCTTCGAGTTTCTGGCGCGCATTCTCATACGCCGTATCAGCGCTGGCTTGAACGAGAAGCGCCAGAACGACGAGGGTATTCATGCTTCCTCCACTAGCTTCGCCAGACGCTTCGCCGCCGCGTCGAGCGTCTCCTTCTTCTTGCAGAACGTAAAGCGAAGCTTTTGAGCGCCGTCAGCGGGAAGGTGGTAGAAGCTCGAGCCTGGAACGGCGGCGACACCGACCTTCTCGATGAGATGACGGCCGAAACCGATGTCATCGGCGAAGCCAAAGCCCGAGATGTCCGTCATGATGTAATAAGCGCCTCCGGGCGGGTAGCAACGAAAGCCCGCTTGCTCGAGGCTCATCAGAAGTATATCGCGCCGCACTTCGTAACCCGCGGCGAGCTCGTCGTAATACGAAGGCGGGAGGCGAAGCGCCACCGTTGCGGCTTCCTGAAGAGGCGCGGCAGCGCCTACAGTGAGAAAGTCGTGCACTTTGCGGATGACGCCGGAGAGCTCCTCCGAAGCAACCGCCCATCCGACGCGCCACCCCGTCACCGAATAGGTCTTCGAAAGGCTGTTGATGGTGACGGTGCGATCGGCCATCCCGTCGAGCGACGCCAACGGAACGTGCGCAGCCCCTCCGTAAATGATGTATTCGTAAATCTCGTCTGTGATCGCGATGACATCCCATTTCTGACAGAGCGCCGCGATCGCCTCGAGCTCCGCGCGCGAATAGACCTTGCCCGTGGGGTTGTTCGGCGTATTGATGATGATCGCACGGGTCTTGTCGTTGAAGGCTTTTTCGAGCTCGTCTGTGTCGATGTGCCAATCCGGCTCGTGAAGCTTGACGTAGCGCGGCACCGCGCCCGAGAGGATCGCGTCCGGGCCGTAGTTCTCGTAAAACGGCTCGAACACGACGACCTCGTCACCGGGGTCGACGACCGCGAGCATCGTCGCCATCATCGCTTCGGTCGAACCGCAGGTAACCGTCAGATGACGCTCCGGATCCACGTCCATCGCATAGACGTCGCGATAGCGCTCCGCGAGGGCGTCACGAAACGGTTTCGCCCCCCACGTAATCGCGTATTGGTTGACGTCGCGCCGCAGCGCATCGACAGCGGCCTCTTTGATCTCGGACGGCGCGGCAAAGTCCGGAAAGCCTTGCGCAAGATTGATGGCATCGTGCTTCGCCGCAAGCCGGCTCATTTCTCGAATGACGGACTCGGTAAATTGAAGGGCTTTTCTGGACGCTCGCGGACGGGTTCGGGACTCGGGCATCGCTTTGTCGTTACCTCAGAAGCGGTGGAAAGAACGAAGGATTTCAGGGTGCCGCGGCCGCGGCGACCTCCGCCCCACCGTAGAGGCGACGATACAGCATCTCGTTTCGGAGCACCAGCTTGACATATCTGCGCGTCTCGTCGAAAGGAATTTCTTCGATGAAGACTTCAGGGTCGATGGACATGTCCATCCCGGTCCAGCGCTTCACGCGATGAGGACCGGCGTTGTAGCTCGCGAGCGCGTAGTCCACACGCCCGTTGAAGCGGGCGAGAACGTCTTTGAAATAGCGCGTGCCGTAACGGATGTTGATCTCTGGATCGTAGAGGTCCCGGGTCCTGTAGCGGCGGCGCTCCTGTCTTGCGACCTGGCGTCCGGTCGATGGAATGAGCTGCATCAGGCCGCGAGCTCCGGCGCGAGAGCGGACGTGAGGATTGAACGTAGATTCCTGGCGAATGAGCGCGGCTACGAGATAGGGATCGAGACCGCGCGCGTGCGCGTAGTGCTCGACATGCTCGCGATATGGAAGAGGATAGAAGAGCTGCCACACGGCGCGCGGCAGCAAGTCGCCCGTCGCGGATGCGTGAAAAGGGAACGCCTCGCGTATCGTAATGATCGTTTGAAGCGGGCGTCCCTCGCTGTAGTGGATCCAGGCCGCCATCATGAGAAAGGCGGTATCATCCTGGTTGGCCTGGTTGGCTCGCTCGCCCCGCTTGCTATTGCCGGCGGCCTCGGCATCCTCGAGTGCTCTTTTTGGAAGACCAACCGCCAGAAGCTCAGCGATCCGTTGCTGACGCTCGACGCGTTGAACGCTCATCGGCGTCGGAAAGGTCAATCCCTTTTCGCGCCTCCTCGAGCCTCGCGATCGAGCTTCGCCGCCCTTGCATTTCAGAGAGATGCTCCAGCGCGCGCCGGCCATAATACGTATTCTGGTAGCCGAGCATGACCTGGCGGTACAACGCGTCCGCACGCTCGAGCTCTCCGGCTTTCTGGTAGGCACGTCCAGCAAAGTAGAGAAGTCGCGCAAGCTCGCGCGCCTGCGGCCATTCGCGCGCCGTCTCCTCGAAGCCGCGTCCCGCCTCGTCGAAACGGCCACGACGGTAGGCGTTCCAGTGCACGCGCCACCGCGCGTCGATCGTATGCTCTCCCCGAGGGAACTGCTTAATGACCTGGTTGAAGCGAGCGAGCGCTTCGTCGATCTCGTCGTTCGATTCGTGGTTGTCTGCGAGCCGCACCAACGCCGCCGCCGTCCACTTGCTGTGGGGAAAGCGCGTCTCGAGCTCCGAGACACGCGCGAGTTGTGTCTTCTGGCGTCGAAGCCGCCGCGCGACTTGTGCTCGATAGTAGAGCGCCTCGGGCGCGAGCTCGTCGCGCGTGACACGCTTGAAGTTCGCGACCGACGCCGTCAGCCGACGGCGTCGATACTGACTGATCGCCATGCGCAGCCGGACGCGATCGACATCGGCGACTTTGCGGTAGCGCGTCAGCAAGGAAGCGTAGCCGTCATAAGCGTCGCGATAATGCCCCTGCTCCATGAGAATCTCGGCGCGTTTCACGCCGAGCTCGTAGTAACGAGCAGGCGCGACTTCAGGAAGTTTCTTACGAAGGCCCGTCAGGCGGCGTCCGCCATTATTCGCTCGCTTGTGCCGGGGGAGCTCGTAGTAGAGCGTCTCGAGCACATCGACAGCGTCCTGATGCCGGCCGAGGCTCATGAAAAGCTTCGATAACTCATCGAGCGCATCCCCGCGCGCCGCGTCCTCGGCGCTTTGGGTCACCGAACCGAGCATTCGAATGGCTTCCTCACGCTCACCCTTGGCGTTCAAAATCCGGGCGCTGCGAAGGCGCGCCTCGTCCATCAAAGGGAAATCCGGATGGGAAGCCTCGAGCGCGGCGAGTGCTTTGAGCGCGTCCCCGGGCCTCGAGGTTTCGAGCTCTCGAGCGATGTAGAAGAGCGCAAAGCCTCTGAGCTCCGTCGCATCAATCTCCGGCCTGCGGAACGACGCGACAGCCGGAGCGATCCGCTTCCTCTCGAGCTGCTGGACGCCCAAAGCAAAAGCGGCGAGACCGCGTGTGCGCGGCGACTGGCTTCGGTCGTTCGAGAGCTCTTCGAGCCGAGCGAGCTTCTCGCTGCGAGGGGCATTATTTAATAATGTTGAGACTTCCAAGAGCGCCGGAGACGGGTCACGAAACGGCGCCCACGGAAGATCGCTGGAAACCAGCGCCTCGGGCCGGGACGCGGGAGCAGAGGGGGCTGGGCAGCGAGAAGACCAAGAAGAACGGAAGCGAACACGAGGAAGAAAATGGGAGCCAAGACCTTCCCCGACCCTAGATACATCAGATTCCCCGTGGCCCCTTTCTTTATATCAGACGGCCGAATCCGGCAGCCTCCCCTGAATTGTATTCTTCGATTGTAGCAAAAGGGAGGCAAAGAGCGTCAAAAGCAATGCACGGAAACCGCTAAAGCAAGCTCAAATAGCCATTTAGGGTAGCCGTTAGCCTGGCAACCCCTGCCCCATCGCCCCGGAGTCGCCGTCAGCCAGAATGCGGATGAGCTCGTTGTTGAAATAGGTCGATTGAGAGCGGACAGGCTCGGGGACGCGTTCTTTGTAGAGCTGCCGGCTGCGCTCGATATCATCTCTGAGCAATCTGTAGATACCGCGCCCCGACCGACCCTCTTGAACCTTCGCTTCGTTGTACAGCTTGATCTCGGAAACCAAAAGGCGCACGAACCGCATGGCCTCTTCGTGCTTCTTGCGGGTATCCGAGTCCATCGAGTCCAAGTCGGGCGCCGGTGTGGCGTCCGGGACGGCGGTCGGCGTCGGGGCGTCCGTCACGGGCCTGAGAGCAGCGAGATCCGCGCTATTGAACATGATCGTCCCGGATTCTCCGTCCCCGGTGTTGGCAACGTCAGGCGAGGGAACCGCGGGCCGTTCAGTAATCGGCCGGCCCGGAACTGGTTCTGGTGCCGCAGGCGGCGGAGGGGTTGCCGGTAGCGCCATGTGCTCGCCGGTCTTCACAGCAGCAGATTTCTGCGCGCTCAGAGCATCGAGAAGTTTCGAGGAATAAGCGGTGAGGATCTCGAGCGCCTCCGTCTCCTGCAATGGATCCGGACCATCACCGCTATCGGCATAGACGATCGCAGCGATACGATCGTGCAAGACGAGGGGCGTAGCAAACATGGACGAAGGCAATACGTTGCCGACACGCGAGAGCAGTTGGATATTATCTGGGTGCTTGTTGCTCTCACCAACAAAAGACGAACGGGACTTGATGACATCGCTGAAAACGGTATCGGCCGTTGTGGGAACCGAGATGCGCTTGATGCCTTCGTCGTTGAAGCCTGGACTGTCGTTGAAGCCGCGCCCATTCCAACCAATGCAAGAGCCGCCTTTGAGGATGAAGAGCGCGACGCGCGGGGCGAACTGAGAAAGCTCTTCGAGAAGCAGCGTCAAAACCTCGGTCAGCGACGTGCCGTCGTCGATCTTTCTGAGCGACTGACGCAGGATCTTGAGCGAGCTCCCTCCTCCGTCACCACCACCGCCGCCTCCGCCCGCCAAGTTCGAGACCTCGCGCATGAAAGTGAGAATGCGTTCCTCGTCGATGTTCTCATCGTAGTTCGACATCTGATCTTGAAGAGCATCGAGTCTCTTGAGGAGCTCGTCTTGAAGACCGGAGACCTCCTTGCGGAGATCATTCGACCACGTCGACACGAGCGCGTGAAACACGGCTAGCGACTTAGCACGGAGTTGGTCGTCACTCATCGGAAATTTTCGTGTAAGTCCTGCTGCGAGAGACAGCTATGGCCGACCAAACGGCCAAATACACTTGTCCCTCAATCGGTAAATCATTATGTGTCGTACTTCCACATAAGTCAACACGAACAAAGACGTTGCGGTGTACAACGGCCTCCTTGCCAAAAATCGGTGATCGGTCTAAAATGTATGTGAAGAAGAACTTGAAGGGGGCGCCCTGGGTTCGACGGAGATAATTGATTTCGAGGTGGCATGCCGAGCTCCCATCCCTCGTTAAACGGTGGGAAAACACACAATTGCTGACCAAGAGTTAGCTTTAGCCGCGTAAGCCGGCTACGTTCTCCCGGGTTTCGCCCGCCGTGCTCGGGAAGAACGTCATTCAGGTGGGCTAGCCGGACATTCGCCCCGCGTGTCCAGCGAAACTTAGGGGATAGCGACTATCAGGTCCTTGCCGGCTCCTAACTGATGGAAGTGAAGCTCAACGGGAACCGGACACGCATGTAGATGCCTCGAAAGAAGATTTTCGGACGCGGGTTCGATTCCCGCCGCCTCCACTTATTAAACTGAAGTTCCCTGGTCGAAAGAACCACTGACTGTTTGAATCCCCAATGATTACGCGTCTTTAGGGACGTCGTGGGTTAATTTTGGCGGACAATATGTAGGCATGTAATTAATAGAATAGCAGTAGGTTATTAACATTGTTAATGCTATTATAGTGGGCATGCATATCCACATCATCCCCAATCGTAACTCTAAGCCTGCCGTCCTGCTACGTGAGTCCTATCGGGTGGGTGGAAACGTCCGCAAGCGCACGCTTGCTAACTTGTCCAAATTGCCCATGGACGCAGTCGACGCCATTAAACGCATTCTCAAAGGGGAGAAGCTCGTTTCGCTCGAAGACGCCTTCGAAATCGTCGAGAACGGCTCCCGGCTCCATGGCCACGTCGATGCGGTGCTCAGCGCCATGAGACAGCTCGGTTTCGAAAAACTCGTTGGCTCTCGACACTCACGAGAGCGGGATTTGGTCATGGCCATGGTAGCCGCGCGGATCCTCGAACCGCAGTCGAAGCTGGCGACTAGCCTGTGGTGGCACACAACCACACTGCCCGAAATCCTGGGGGTGAGCGACGCCGACGAAGACGATCTCTATGCCGCCATGGACTGGGTTCTCGAACGCCAGGAGGTCATCGAAAAGAAACTCGCGGCGCGCCATCTCCAAAACGACGGCCTCGCGCTCTATGACCTAACCTCAAGCTACTTCGAGGGTGTGAGTTGTCCGATCGCCAAGCTCGGATACGACCGTGACGGCAAGAAAGGCAAGCTGCAGGTCAACTACGGTCTACTGACCAACGAACGCGGTATCCCTGTGTCTGTATCCGTCTTCGAGGGCAACTCGGGCGATCCCAAAACGCTCTTGCCTCAGATAGAAAAGGTGCAAGAGCGGTTCGGAATCGAGCAGTTTGTGATGGTGGGCGACCGCGGGATGATCACCCAGACCCAGATCGACGCGTTGCGAGAGATGGACGGTGTCGACTGGATTACCGCTCTTCGACCGGCGTTGTTGCACGGCCCGGAGCAAATCGCTGACCTCCCTGTGCCGGTCGTAGAGTCACCCGGCGCAGTACGTATCGGGCATCCCGAGCGCGGTCATCTTGTTGAGTATCTCGCACCCAATTCGGTGTTCAACTCGTTGCCTCGCCAACGTTCGTGTCCGCATCTCGGGCCCGATGATCGCTTTGTAACGATAGACCGCGTTCTCCACCATGCTTCGCTTGGTGCAGCCTGAGAGCTTGTACCATTCACGTCGGCCGTGTCTTTCGATGGCACGAATATGGCGGTCGCGCTCCTGCATGGCGGTGTTCGAATTCTGATTGAGCGTCGAGTTTCGTTGCGGCGGAATCACCACGCGCGTCCTTCGTCCAGGGCTGTGCGCTTCGATCGCTTCGTAGACCGCTTCCTTGTCGTATGCACTGTCCGCCGCCACGGACGCTAGAGGTGCTTGAATCTGTGTTAGCAAAGCGGGGACTCGGGTTGCGTCGCGAGCACGTGACGCCGTCAGTTCGGACGCAACAATGTTGCCGGTCTCGCGATCAACGGCGATGTGCAACTTGCGCCATGCGCGCTGCTTTGGCGGTTTGCGAGCGTTTCCAACATGAATCCTCAAGCCCGTGCTATCGATCATCAGGTGGATTGGTTGATTGCTTGCGGCTTTCGGAATCCGCAGCTTCTTGCGGAGCAGCCTCGAGCGCCGACACAACGTCGAGTAGTCCGGGATCTCGATACCGAGCCCGAGCAGCGAGGCGATCGAGTGCAAGAAGCCTTCGGTTTGTCGGTAGGCGAGCTTGTACACCATCCGGACAACCAGGCCCGTTTCAATCGCCATGTCTGAATAGACCCGAGTTCACCTCCGACGGCTCTCGTGCTAGTCCCCTGTAGCAGAAAAAACTAGACAAAGCAGAGCTTGCCGAAACCATTCTAAGTACATTAATATTATGAATCTTATGGGCTGGCGAAAAGTCTAACTTTGTATAGTAATCAAAGACCCAGGGGACTAGATTTCCTCCATCTTTATTTGCGAGATGTCCCGTGGTGAGGAATTGCGATCGCCTGAGCGCCGAGGAGCTCTGGCGTTTCCATAACGACGGATTCGTGGTGCCGGACTGCCGCCTGCCGCAGGACGTGGTGGCGGAGATGCGCGAAGCCTATGATGAGCTGCTGTCAGCCAATCCGGGTTTCTCCTCGGACTTCATGCTGGGGCCGCACCTGGAGACCACCGGCGCACAGGGTGTTCGGGGCTCACGACGGTGGCTCAGTTTCGTCACTCGACCCGAGCTACTCGACATGGTCGAGCAATTGATAGGGGAGGACATTATCCTCTGGGGAACGACCATCTTCGGCAAGCCGGCGCACGGCGGCAAGGCGACTCCCTGGCATCAGGACGGCGCGTACTATCCCATCCGACCACTCGAGACGCTGTCAATCTGGATTGCGCTCGACGACGCCGTACCGGACAACGGTTGCATGCGCTTCATCCCCGGCTCCCACAAGGACCGCAAAATCTTTTCTCATCATTGGGAAGAGGATCAGGATCTCACGATCAACCGGGTCTGCGACTCGGAGCACTTCGACGAGGCGTCGGCGCGCGATCTAGTTCTCGCGGCCGGCCAGATCTCGTTTCACGACGTCTACATCATCCACAGCTCGCGCGCCAACCCCTCGGGCCGCCGGCGCGCGGCACTGGTGGGGCGGTTCATGCCCGGCCATTGCCACTACGACCACGAGCTGGGCCTCCGATTGGCAGAACCGCACAAGGCCCACGACTACGGCAAGCGGGCCTTGTTCCTCCTGCGCGGGCGCGACCGCTCGGGACGGAACGATTTCTCAGTCGGCCACTGATTCTCGGGTGGGCGTAGGCCGACTGGCTGCGACCGCATCATCCCGACGCGGCGGCCAGTCTGAAAAGGGGAGGCATAAGGATGCGACGTTTTTCCATTCCTGTATGGGTCGCCGTGCTCGCCATGGGCCCTTGGGACGACCTCGCAGCGACCCAGACATTGTGGCGGGGCTTGGTGGTTGCCCCAGAATCTCGCTGCTCCCCGTACGACGCGGACGACTATCGGTATCCGCAGTCCGTGGAGGACCGGATCATAGCTGAGCTTGGCGGCGTGTATGGTCCCTATACGGGCCGCTGGTTCGCCAACAAACGGGAGACGGACATTGAGCATATCGTCGCACGCTCCGAGGCGCACGACAGTGGGCTCTGTGCGGCGGATGAGGCAACTCGACGACGCTTTGCAACAGATCTGCTGAATCTGACGCTGGCAAGTCCCGGCGTGAACCGGAACCAGAAGCGTGCTCGCGACGCCGCGGAGTGGCTACCGGACCGGAACCGGTGCTGGTTTGCGGACCGTAGCCTTGCGGTCCGCCGAAAGTACGGTCTGACGATAGACCAACGGGAGGCAGACGCCCTTGAGGGCGTATTGTCTGGCTGCCAGTCGACCGACTTGGTCGTGTTGGCCCACGGCGTCTCACCAGTCGCTCAGGACATCACCTCGACGGCCGCCGATGTGCATGAGATGCTTGTTCAGTGGGACGACAACGACGACGGCCGTATCACGTGCGCCGAGGCCCGCGCGCATGGGATTGCCCCGGTGCGCCGTGACCATCCAGCCTACCCCTATATGCGCGATGGTGATGGGGACGGGATTGTCTGCGAGGCCGGTGGCAGTGAGACCAAGGGCGGCACTGCGCACCAAGAGCCAGCATCTGCGACACGCGGCAGCAGCACGCTCCGTCAATACGACGACAACGGCAACGGGCGCATCACCTGCGCTGAAGCACGGCGCCACGGGATCGCGCCAGTGCGCCGCGGCCATCCCGCGTACCCCTACATGCGGGATGCCGACGGGGACGGGGTGGTCTGCGAGCGGTGAGCGGTGTGGCCAGGGCCGGGCTGGAAACGGACTTACGGTGCGGCTAGTGAGACACTCCCACAGGAAACGGGGAGAAACAGATAGGCCGCGCCTACGGAGCACCGCGCCAGCCCTCGACCCTACCGCCATCGCGACTCCTTCCGCTGAACTGGAATACGTATCTGACCGCGATAGCGGATTCAAGCGGGCCTTTGGAAAGGTGCAAACTGCTTACCCGCTGGGCGTTCGAGTATTTTGACCAGACGCGACGTCGAGCTCGACGTACTATTTGCACCATACGGGCTAAGGCAGAATTCGAGTTGGCGAACTTCAGGGCAATCCAGCGGAGGGTACTTTCGAGTGAACGAACGATTTCGGTCACTCCCCGATGACCTCCGCCCACGCGGGCGGTGCCATTGCTGTCAAGTTGAGGCATTCAGGGACGATCTGTCATTTTTCAGAATCATGACCCCACCTTTTTCATAAACATGCCCCCGGGGTCAAAGGCCTACCCGATAATCAATACCACAACTTCCTCGGATCTGTAATAGATCTCTGTCGTTGCTCCTCTGTATGAACATGCATGAGTACGTTGAATGAGAGAGAGACCTCGGCGGGATCGGAAGGAGCCCGTAGGGCGACTGGAGATCCCGCCGGCCGCGATGCGGCGGGGCTCCCGGAGACAGCCCGGATGTCGTCGCCGAGGGAGGTACCGCAGGTATGGGCCGGTCCACGGGAGGCTGTTGTCGGGCGATGGTGGGGCTTGTTTTCGCGCTTCGGTTGTTGGATTCGCAAGATTCACTCCTTTTCAGGGTTGGTGGACACTTTCGAGTTTCGAGGCCAAGAGGTCGGGACGTTGTCCCTTCCTGTAGCTTTCGCCTTCGATCTGGACTTGGTAGGCGTTGTGGGACAAACGGTCAAGAGCGCTCTGGGCAAGAATCGGGTCATCGAACAAAGGAATCCACTCGTCGACGTGTCGATTTGAAGTGAGAATCGTTGATGAGCGGCGATGGCGCTCGATGACGACTTCGTAGATGTCGTTGGACTGTGTGGTATCGAGCCGACGTAGCGCGAAGTCGTCGAGGATGAGCAGGTCGGGGGCGAGAAAGCGTCGGAGCGCCTTTTCGTGCGAGTAGTCGGCACGAGACTGCTTGAGCTCGAGGAACATCTGGTCGGCGCGGATGAAGAGCACGTCGTATCCGGCCCGGCAGGCTGCATGGCCTAGAGCAGAAGCGAGGAAGGTTTTGCCGACGCCCACGCTTCCCATGAAGAGAACGTCCTGCTTGGCCTCGAGAAAACTGAGCGAGAAGAGGTCGCGAACGCGATGGCGATCGAAGCCCACCGGGGCATCCCAGTCGAAATTCTCGAAGATTTGCTCCTCGGTAAAGGAGGCGCGTTTGAGACGCCGTTGCAGACTGACTTGGTCGCGTCGGTCGACTTCGTCCTGCAAGATAAGTTCCAGGAGGTCTTCACTCGGCAGTTTTGTCTTTTGAGCGTAGGCGATCCTCTCCGGCAGCGTCGCAAGGATCCCCGAGAGCTTGAGCCGCTTCAGAATCGTTTTCAGTGAGTTTTTGATCTCCATCTGTATTCTCCTTTCGTTTGGGTTCATGAGAGAAACTTTCGTTGGGACGAAGGAATCTCAGGGGCATTGAGACGAGCTCTCCTGTTTGTGGTGGTTCGTCCGACGGCGCAATGGCATTCTTGAGAATGCGCTCCACCCTTTGCACATTGATGAGATCGAAGCCCAGCGCTTGCTGGCAAGCGGTTTCCACGCGAGCATGGCCGTACTTGTCGGCCAAGCGCATGAGCTTCTGAGCCTGTCGGAGCTTGGCCCATGGAAAGACGCCGCTGAGGAGCAGGCTCATGAAACGGCCGATGTTGTTGCCGAGTTTCTTGGCTTGGCGCACCATACGCTCCGGGTCGCGCCTGGCGTAGGCCTCGAGCTCTGGGGGATAGTCTGTGTAGTCGGTCGCTCTTCCTCCGGCTGGTTTTCTGGGGTGGGTTTTGATGAGCTCGTTTTTGTAGTAGATGCGTACGAGCGCTTTGTCGCCTCGGACCGTGACTTGCTTTCCCACATAGTGCGTGGGAACCGAGTACAGGGCCTTGAGGAACTTCACGTGGTGGTCGTCATGAACGGTCGGGGTGGCCCACTGAGGCGTATCGAATCGAGGCCCTTTCACGGGCCGAAGGCAAGCAAGCTCGACTTGTTCGAAGACGACGAGAGGGCGTTTGGGGGTGGTTCCGTGAATACGCCGGCCCGCGACTTCCATGCACCAACGCCGAGCTTCCCGCTGGACGTGAGCCAGGTCGAGCCACTGCTCACCGCGGAAAAAGCTCTCTCGAACGTACTGCACGCCTCTCTCGACGATCGGCTTGCCCGTCGGATGGCGCGCGACTGCCGGGTCGATGACAAAGCCTCGATGCTCTGCATACTGCTCCGTAGTGCGCTGAAAGATAGGCTCATACCGGTCCGACTTCACCACTGCCGTCTTCATGTTATCGACGACGACCCGCAAAGGCACACCGCCAAAAAACTCCCACGCCTCTTCCAGTCCATCGATGACGACGTCCAGCTTCTGAGAGAAACTCACGTGAACGTACTGGTGGCGGCTGAAGCCAAGAGTGACGAGCAACGCCCAGACCAATCGATTCCGATCCGACTCCGTGATGAAGTGGACCCCATTTTTTAGACCAGGGGTTAAGGTGGTAAAACAAGCCTGCTCAATAAAAAAAGGAGCAGAGAAAAGTGAAGAAAAATCGTACGAAGCACAGCCCTGTTTTCAAGGCGAAAGTTGCATTGGCGGTACTACGCGAGCAGGAGACAGTGGCGGAACTATCCCGGCGGCACAAGGTTCACGCGAACCAGATCTACAAATGGAAGCGGCAGCTTTTGGAGAACGTCACGCGTGCTTTCGAGACCGAAGAGGTGGGCGGAGGCGATGCCTCGATGCGCGAGGCCGAACTGCTTCAGAAAATCGGGGAGCTGACGATGGAGCGCGATTTTTTATCACACGGGCTCGGTCGATTGCGATGACGCCCCGGCGGGAGTTGGTCGAACCCAACGCTCCGCTGTCGATGCGCTGGCAGTGCGAGCTGCTCGGCGTGAATCGGTCGAGCCTGTACTACGAACCTGTCGAGCCGGATGGCGAGCAACTCGCATTGATGCGTCGGATGGACGAGCTACATCTGAAGCGTCCATTTTTCGGCAGCCGCATGATGACACAGACACTCAAAGCGGAGGGGTCGGCCGTCAACCGCAAGCGCGTGCAGCGTCTTATGCGCTTGATGGGGCTCGAGAGCACTGCGCCCAAGCCGAACACAAGCAAGCCAGCGCCGGAACACACGGTATACCCCTATCTACTGAGGAATCTGACGGTTTCTCGGATCAATCAGGTGTGGGCCGCCGACATCACATACATCCCGATGGCGCGAGGCTTCGTATACCTGGTGGCGGTCATCGATTGGTATTCGCGGCGGGTGCTCGCCTGGCGCTTGTCCAACACGTTGGAGACGACCTTCTGCGTGGAGGCTCTGAACGAAGCTGTGGCACGCTACGGTTGCCCAGAGATATTCAACACGGACCAGGGCTCTCAGTTCACCTCGGAGGAGTTCACCAGTGTATTGCTTGCTCTTGAGATCAAGATCAGCATGGATGGCAAAGGTCGCTGTATCGACAACATCTTCGTGGAGCGGCTCTGGCGCTCGCTGAAGTACGAGGAGGTCTACCTGTACGCCTACGACACCGTGCAAATGGCTCGCGCGGGCATCGCTTGCTACTTCGATTTCTTCAATGACGAGCGCCCGCACAAAGCGTTAGGCTATCAAACGCCCGCGAGCTTCTACGATGGACTGCTTGGCGAGGTTGCTTGAAGATGATTGGCCATCGACCGATTTGTACATCACAGCATCATCCTGGAGCTCAACGTCGGCAGTTACCGACTGGGGCAATCGAAGCAGAACAAGGCCAAAGAGGCCACGGCGGTAGAAAGCCGGGAAAAGGAATGAACCTTGCCACGAGTCCACAAAACGAATGCGAGAATCGCCGCAGGAGACCCTCTCGCGGCTTGGCCCATACCCCAGGTACCCCGATTTTTGCACTATTCAGGTGGACCAGCGAAAGGGCGGCTTCGATCCGGTGCCCCGACGGAGGGAGCGGACAAGGAAGCTTCGCATCTTTTTTTAAGGGTCCGCTCCCTCCGTCGGGGCCCCGGATCGAACATGGGACACTTTGCTGATAAGTGACGGAGCAAGACCGGTAGGTACCCGGGAATTCTAACTTGTTGCTGAAGAGAAATAATAATTGCCGCTAGACACAATGATGGCTACAGCGAAAAACAAACTGTCCACAGATTTTCAATCTGCCATAAACTGTGTTCCCGAACGCTCCCTTCTAGGAGCCTTCGGGAAACAACATCACGACTATGACCACGACGTGTTCAACTCGGCAGGCTCCACCTTAGCTACCCCCCATTTTGGTCCAGAGAATGGGGTCCACCTCACAATTCACATCACCAAGAACGTATGCTTGGCATGGGCGGAGTTGCATTTCCACACAACAAAGGAGTGGAGTGAGTTTCGCAACCGCTACGAGAGCCTTCAAGCAGAAATCTGCGGATCCGTTTTGACGAAGCTCGCTCTCTAGGATCCAGCTCGCCTCCATTTCGATAAACGGAACGAGCGTCAATCGGCGGCGGTCCGGCTCGTCAAGACCTCCCGCAATCACGATGCTTAAGAGATTGCCACTAGCCGTCCACAGAAATCGCCGTTTTAAAAAGGCTCCGCAGGGGGTGGGGCTGCACTTTGTGGACCCGGAAATTACCCGGCGTAGCTTGAGAATCGATGCAGAACCTGCGACGACTAAGAAGCCTCGGGTTGTCTACGAAACTGGATCAAGCCCAGATGGTTCATAAGCGTGCTATGGCTCCTCACCCTATGCGGTTACGACTTCTAGTAGATCGTGGAGGCGCTCCGTCCAGCCAGATCCCTCGACTCTCGGTCGGGAGGATGTCAAGGAATTAGTTGAAACCATCATAAGCGACTCGTGGTCATTTCCAGCTCTACGCCCCTGACCTTACGCGGCCTCAGGCATCTCGTCCTCTCGTTGGATCGCATCGATGGCCGCAACCACTACGTCGATGGATGCGTGCCCCTTGACTCGTCTGAACTGTTGTTCGCAGTGCAGCAGCACAGCGGCGAGCCATCGCTGGCGCATTTTGCTGTTACGGTAGCGTTTGATGTTGCGCTCGCAACTACGAACCATGGAGAACATACTCTCTATCGGATTCGTCGAGTGCAGGCTCTGGCGCAGTAGAGCGGGGACCTTCAACTTGTGGAGCATCAGCACCTCCTCGAGTGCCTCGAGGAGTGAGTCTGCCGCCGACTCGTTGATGTCGCGAAGCCAGCGCTCGAACTCCTGCAACATCTTCTTCGCGTCCTTGTAGCTGTTCTGCTCCAAGGCAGTCGCGAAGAGGTGGTGTGCCTGCTTGCGGTAGCGTTTGGGCAGGTGGCGCTGGATGTTGCGGTCTTTGTGCAAAGTACACCGCTGGTGGATGAGCTTCTTACCGTATCGGTCTTTGAGCGCCTTGATGATCCCCCCGCCACCATCGGTTACCCAGAGGATCCGTTTGGAGAGCTTTAACCCCCGTCGCTCCAACTCTTCCAGCAATTCCTCGCAGATCTCGTGGTTCTCCGTCGCCCCTTCCCAGAAGCCCAGGGGGAGCTTTTTCCCTTCACGGTCCACGCCGAGCGCGACCACGAACGCCTGACCGCCGCGGTGGACCGTGTCTAGGTACATCGCGAAGAGCGGAAACTCTTCGAGACTGCGCTCCTGGAACTGCTTCAGCTGCTTCGCCGTCGCCTCGACCAGATGGCGGGACACCGAGCTCGGCGTCACACCGAAAGCCTTGCCTGCCGCCGTCACCGTCTCTTCGTACTTGCGAGCAGACATTCCCCGAAGCACCTCCGACAGGAGTTCCTCCGAAAAGCCCCCGCGATTCTTGAGCTGCTCGTAGGTTCTCAGCCCGACCTCACCCTCCGGGCCCCGCAATCGAGGGTGCTCGACAGGGAGCTTCTGGTCACCGACATAGATCGACCCACGTTGACTCGCCCATTTGCGAAGCCCGGACGACGTAGGATGGTAGTCTGGCCCAGATCTCTCTTCGCGCTCCATGTACATGAGCGTCTCAGCTACCAGGCGTCCGACATCGAGCATCGCGGCGTCCAGCGCTCGCTTGCCCTCCAGCATCACATGCACAACTTGATCCGCCCACCCACTCTTGCTCCTGCGTCGCCCTCAGCATCTGTGTTGCATTCTTTCTCTTCTTCGTATCTGCTCTCACCGGGTGGCTCCTTTCTTTTTGATCGCCAGCTTTGACACCGACGATCTTGAAGGGAGTCACTCACCGATTTCAACTAGATTCAGGATATCCTCTCGGTCGGTGGTGCAGATGTTCAGGACACTCTCGTTTTGGGCCAAGTTTCATCGAAGCCGTCGAACGGAATCTATACTCCTTGTTGTTTTTTACATTGAATCGCGAAGATTTCTCATTCGTGATTCACCTCGACCGGCAACCACGTACGAGCAGAAGACGGGAGGCGCAGACGGGGTCAAGGGCGCGTAGCGGCTCGCGTAGCGAGCGAACCCTTGACGCCGTCGAGCACTCCCGTACCCTCATGGAGTGGTGGCCGTTCTTGATATTTCATCGCGGTGGATTACGGATTAAAGTGATAAACAACACTCCCAACGGTGCTTCACGGGATGTAGACATGCTGCAAGTACTTCGAAGTCACTCGGATGGTAGTACCTGCTGCAAGGGTTACCTTTCGAGGCTCGCGTACGCTGGAAATCCACGATGGCAGCTCCAGAAGCGACTGTTTTTCTCAATACGTTTTTGCACTCGATGCGTATTGGTCGCCGCCTCTTGAACTCCACCTTAAAATCAGGCTTCGCATCCTCGTCCATCTTCGCGAAGCTTGTTACACCTGGAACCTGGCTTAGGACCGTGGCAGAAATTATTTCCCATTCTTGGATGGACGCAACGTGTAGTTCCACTTCGGCAGGGAAGAGGATTTTTTGATGTTGAGTAGCGCCATCGCAGGGTCCGAGATTTTGATGCCCTTAGGATACTGCTTCTTGACGAGACGGGCGTTAACCTTGAGCCCAGTTTTGGTCTTGGTGGTCCGTATGAAGTTCAGGATGGTTTCGTAGCTATCGAGCGGCCGGCCCGCCCAATTCTTGCTAATCTCGCTGAACAGGCGGTGCTCGATTGGGTTCCACTTGGACGCACCTGGTGGATAGTGTGCGACCGTGACGTCCAAACCGTGCTCGTTGCACAGCTTGTGCTGGATGCCGTGTTTCCATGCACGGCGGGTTGCGCCGTTGCTTCCGCCAGTGTCAGCTACGACAAGTGACACCGACCTGCTCTGGGGCTCGACCGTAATCGTCAAGAATATCGTGCACGAGATCTTCGGCGTCGAGATGACCGAAGAGCGGATGGTCCGCGCGAACCGCATCGCGATCCCGATCCTCTGCGGCTTTCTCGTACTTTTCACACGCTTGTTCGAGGAGGGCGTTGCGCGTGCGTGGTATTACGTCGGCGGGTTCTCAGCCGCGGTGTTCTTTTTCCCGTGGTAGGCGGCCTCGTCACAGCCCGGCGCAGTGAGCGCTCTGGCTGGCTAACGCTGGTCCTCGGGCTCACGTTCTATGTTGGCTGGCAGGCTTTCATCGCTCCACGCTGGGACATCCCCTCGAACTTCGCGACGTTCCTCTTCAGCGGCGCTGTGTTCTTCGCTTTGCTGAGACGGGATTAAATGCCGAAAGCGACGCTCCTATTCGTTGCCGTCCAGACGTTTCTGCTGTCCTTCGGATTCGTCTACCAGAAGGATTGGGTCTTTCCGCTGCTTGCTGTAATCAACGGTCTCGCCGGCCCTATCGCTCTTTTTGTGTGGCTCACGTCGTCTAGGCGACGATCTCGCGGACCGCACGGTAGCCCTGATTGATGGCGGCGTCCGTATAAGCGTAAGCCTCCGCATCCGAGTTCGCGATGTGAATTCTACCGAAGGGCTGCCTTGCGATCTAGCCGATGAAAGTGCGGCCTTCGTGCACGAACTCGTTCCGCTTCGCGTGCCCGCCGAAGTCGTCATGGTTGTCGATGACGAGGATGCGGGCGTCGTTTCCCATCGCCTTGCGATAGAAATAGGCGGCCGACAAGCCGCTGATGCCGCCGCCCACCACGACGAGATCGTAGGGCTCGCCCGTGTCTACCCCTTCCCAGGCGCGGCCGTCCCGCAGGCTGTGCGCGACCTCCCAGGATCCGTCGTGGCTTCCGCGCATTCCTGTAAGCGCTGGAGGATAGGCCCCGGCCGCATTGCTGTACGGGGCGTACGGGCCGGCGAGGAGGCTCCCCCCCACGGCCATGCTCACGCCGTTCAAAAAATCGCGACGGGTAATGGCGCGATCCATGCCGAGCTCTCGATCGCGACGTTTCATTTGTCCCTCCGCATCTACTGCAGGCACCACACTACCATTTATGAGCATTCTCCACGGCAAAGGATTCTTTCGCCGCCGCCGCCACCGAAGCCCCATCAATCCACATCGAGCTCATGCGTATTTGCCCTTTACCTATCCAGGGAGAATGTTATAATTAGGGGATTATATACAATAGTAGCGAGATCCGGCACTCAGCGCCGGCCCCTCGGCTTGTCAACCCACCGGATGTTGACGGGCCGAAGGAGTGCTCGAGCGAGCTGCTCTAGCGTTGTGCCCTTGGGAACGTCTGGGAGAATCGCTTCCGTCCCTTCAAGCTCGGCTCGCGTCGGCTGGTAGGTCGAGCGGACTAGCTCCACTGTTTTTGGCTTGGTTTTTTTGCTGCTCATTTGTTTATCAGACCCCCTGCTCTTCTCTATTTTCCTCCTTCAACCACTTCTAACTGTTCTTCATAAGACGGAAGAGACAATCTGGCGTGTTTGAGGAATCCACTCTTATTCCACGTTGCGTTATCTGAGTTAGACGCATACTCTCGGAACATTCCCTCTTGAGTTTTGGCAACCCATTTCAGAGAAACTTGGTAGCCGTTGTCCTTCTTCCTAGTCAGGACATACGCATCGTCTGTCATGGCATAATTTCCGTCCGGGAGATGATTGATACAGCCTGCTTTTCCCTTTCTCACAATGTGAATGCCTTCGTCTGAAATAACTTTGATCTTACGGTCGGCATTTTTAGGATCTTGGCAACGGTGGATACAAGTTGTGTTGCCGAGGTCTACGCTTCCTGTAAGCAGACGGTATCTTTTCTCTCCCTTGTGGAAGAGCAGCGAGTACAAATACTCCTCCGTCAGCCCGGAATTGCCTCCAGAAATCTCAAACAATTTTGATACCGGGAGATCCTTTACCTGGTATTCCTTGTAGTCGTATAGCTTGGAATCTCTGTGGAGGTTCCAAGCTCGCAAATAGTACTCTGGGAGTAAAGTCAGGTATTTGTCAGAAAGAACCTTATCGATTGGTAGGTGGCACCCCTTCCTCATCTTCACCCTAGATCCCTTTTCATCTATCCATTCTGTCCCGCCGGATTCAGAGTCATCAAACTTGAGCCATCTTTCTTCTAGAATTCCAGGCATTTCCTCGCCGTCGGTGGTAACCCAACCAGAGATCTCGTCGTGAAGCCATCCATTGCGGTTGTTTCTGAGCTTGGTTGGAAAACGCTTATCGGAATTTGCTAGTCCATCATTGTCAATGATGTACATCCACACAGTGTTCTTCTGTGTGCGGGCAGGATTATCGCTACGCTTAGTCAAGAAGAGAGCGTATGTCTTCTCTTTCGTATAGGGGGCGAAAGCAAACTTCGGTAAAGAAATGACAGCAGTTATGTTGCACGTTTCGAGTAGTTCCTTTCGGAACGCCGCAAACGACGGGTTTTCAAGCACTCCGTCCGGCTGTATCACGCACGCTTGCCCTCCAACCTTAAGCAACTTACGAATCCTACAAAGAAAAGCGATCTCAGTTCTTATGGTAGACACCGCTGAGGTGTCCGCACGTATCGTGCCTGTTCCATACGGAGGATTGGTGATGACGTAATCAAATGTATTGATCGGGAACGGATGCTTCTTCGCGTGCAGAGAATTCGCGTCTTTCATGTTGGTGTGCCCGTCGCCAACAAGAAACATGTTCAGCCGTGTTCGTGAGATATTATCTTCTCTTACGTCAACACCATAAAAACAACGGTGCTCCAGGAATGCGCGAGCCTCATTTTCATTGGCTTTGTTTCTATCGTAGTAATTCTTCAGAACCTTGTAGCCTTCAGTGAGAAAGCCCCCAGTCCCACACGCGGGGTCCAAGACCGTGAATTCCCTGTTGGGATTCCAGAACTGCTCCTTCAGAAGAAGCAGCTTGGCAAAAAGGTGAGCATAATGCCTACGTGTGAAGTACTCTCCGAACTCCTTCTTTTCCTTGGAGGATGCAAACATTTCATAGACGGACCCGAAGAGGTCAAACCCGGCTCCATGAAGTGGCCTCATTGAATTGGTGATTGCGTAAATGCGTCGAACGTCCTCTTTGGGAACTAGGGGATTCAGGCTTCCGATAATTGCACTTCTCAGAGTGTCAATGAGATTCTTGAACTCCTTAAAGTCTGTTTCTTCTGACAGTCGGCGCACATACGCTTCTATGTTTGCAACAAGCTTCTCGTCACTCTCATCTTCGCATTCTGACCAGTAGATCTTACGTTTGTCCTTTCGGCTTTCCAAGATGGCTTTTTCTTCGTAAAACTCCAGCGATATGAAGCCGATAGTGAAATCTATCTTCTGCTGATTGTTTTTGAAATTGATTCCCCTGTATACGGCAGCTAATTCCCACAGTTTTTTGTTGAAGATCGCTTCGGATACCGTAGATATCGAATCCACATTGGTGTAGATGTTCGTAAGCTGCGGACTCTTCGTAAGGCGATGCTTGATCAACCTCAGAATGTCGATAGTCTGAAACTCACGAATCGGGTTCTTATTAAGTTTTATTTCCTTCAGCGTCTTGGCGTTATAGAACACAGACATCTTGCAGTTCGTGACGATAAAATATGGAAGCTTCAGCTTCGGTGCTTTCTGTTTTCCCTGCTTGAGCGCATCCTTCCAGTCTCTATCGTCAAACGAACAATCATCTTTGACTTCTGCGTAAGCAACTAGGTTTTCGATGAACTGTCCGTCATTGGAACCGTCGAATTCGAATTCTGATATCAGGAGGTCTGGACGCGTCGATCCTGTATAATTATAAAATGTTGCATCATTAACGATCTGGCGAAAGGGAATGCTCAACTGTCCGACAAGAACCTCATGTATCAGCCTAGAGACAGTTAGAGCTTCGTGCTTGCGTGACCTCACCCCACGAGATCCTTGTAGCGAAGCTGCGCGCCTTCCATTTGGCTTGCGACCGCCACCATTTGGTCGAGCGTATCGAGCTCTCGGATATTGTGGCGGGCGACAAACTCATCGACATATCTCTGTAAGTGCTTCGCGCTCATCTTGTGGAACGTGCCTTTGTGCGCCCGCTTCAACATGCTCCAAAAGCTCTCGATCCCGTTCGTGTGCGCCATGCCGTTGACGTACTCCTTCACGGAGTGGCGGACGGTCTCGTGGTTCGGCAGCCCGACGTAGCCTCCGTGGTCGTCAGTATACACCTTCGCGCCAGGCTCGACGTTCTCGGCGACGAAGCCGTGTAGGGTGAGCTGGCCGGTGTCCTTGATGACCCTCGCGCTCACGCGGTTCGTCTTGCGGTCCTTCGCGCCGATTACCGCCGTCTTACCGACTGGGCCGCGCCCGGCGTTCAGCTTCTTGCAAGCGTGTTTGTTCCGCTCTTTGCCGCCGAAAAAAGTCTCGTCGATTTCGACCGGGCCACCGAACGGACCATCATCAGTGTCGAACGCCTTGCGGATGCGGTGAGCCATGAACCATGCAGATTTCTGAGTTATCGCGAGTTCGCGGTGCAACTTCATGCTCGCAACGCTTTTCAGGTTGGTCACAACTAAGTAGAGCGCAAAGAGCCAGTCCTGATAGCCGATGTTGGCCGAGTCCATGAACGTCTCGGTTTTCGCGCTGAAGTACTTACCGCAGCTACCACGCTTTACACTTTTTCGGCACCGAAACGGCATAGTCGGATGCTTGGCATCGACTTGCACGTTCTCAGAGCCGCAGCGTGGGCAGCTGATACCGTCCGGCCACCGCTGAGCGATGAACCAGCGTTCGGCGGTTTCATCGTCGGGGAACATCCGGTAAAACTGTTTGGCCGTTATGCCTTTGCGGTGCGCTTTTCCTGGTGCGTTGCAAGCCATTGCGTTATCTCCTATGTACAACGCAATCTTACCAAATAGTAGCGTCTATGTCAACCTGTTTTTCGCTACTATTGTATATAATCCCCTATAATTATCTTTTCTCATACCCAATAATAAGTTGGAAGAAATCTAATGCAGCCGAACGTGTTCGGCCGCTGGCCGAAGACCGTACGCCGTCCCGCACCCATGTCGAGGTGCTCCATGTCGGCGTTCGTCCACCCTATCGCGAGTCGACCGAATGAACCAGCATGAACCAAACGCTACAGCTTTAGTTCTCTTGACGCTCGTCGCGGCGGCGTCGATCACGACCAGCTGCAAGAGCCTCGACGATCCGGACCCCGTGCCGCTCGTAGGCTCGTCGAGTGTCGCCACGGTCGAGCCGGGCTCTACCGTTTCCACCGGGGGACCTACGTCGGCGCCACCTCCGAGCGCTCCGGTGAATGGTGTCAGCGCTCCGACGATCCTGGATCCTCTACCGGGAACGTCTGAGGTGGACCCCATTCTCTGGACCAAAATGGGGGGTAGCTAAGGTGGAGCCTGCCGAGTTGAACACGTCGTGGTCATAGTCGTGATGTTGTTTCCCGAAGGCTCCTAGAAGGGAGCGTTCGGGAACACAGTTTATGGCAGATTGAAAATCTGTGGACAGTTTGTTTTTCGCTGTAGCCATCATTGTGTCTAGCGGCAATTATTATTTCTCTTCAGCAACAAGTTAGAATTCCCGGGTACCTACCGGTCTTGCTCCGTCACTTATCAGCAAAGTGTCCCATGTTCGATCCGGGGCCCCGACGGAGGGAGCGGACCCTTAAAAAAAAGATGCGAAGCTTCCTTGTCCGCTCCCTCCGTCGGGGCCCCGGATCGAACATGGGACACTTTGCTGGTCCACCTGAATAGTGCAAAAATCGGGTACCTGGGGTATGGGCCAAGCCGCGAGAGGGTCTCCTGCGGCGATTCTCGCATTCGTTTTGTGGACTCGTGGCAAGGTTCATTCCTTTTCCCGGCTTTCTACCGCCGTGGCCTCTTTGGCCTTGTTCTGCTTCGATTGCCCCAGTCGGTAACTGCCGACGTTGAGCTCCAGGATGATGCTGTGATGTACAAATCGGTCGATGGCCAATCATCTTCAAGCAACCTCGCCAAGCAGTCCATCGTAGAAGCTCGCGGGCGTTTGATAGCCTAACGCTTTGTGCGGGCGCTCGTCATTGAAGAAATCGAAGTAGCAAGCGATGCCCGCGCGAGCCATTTGCACGGTGTCGTAGGCGTACAGGTAGACCTCCTCGTACTTCAGCGAGCGCCAGAGCCGCTCCACGAAGATGTTGTCGATACAGCGACCTTTGCCATCCATGCTGATCTTGATCTCAAGAGCAAGCAATACACTGGTGAACTCCTCCGAGGTGAACTGAGAGCCCTGGTCCGTGTTGAATATCTCTGGGCAACCGTAGCGTGCCACAGCTTCGTTCAGAGCCTCCACGCAGAAGGTCGTCTCCAACGTGTTGGACAAGCGCCAGGCGAGCACCCGCCGCGAATACCAATCGATGACCGCCACCAGGTATACGAAGCCTCGCGCCATCGGGATGTATGTGATGTCGGCGGCCCACACCTGATTGATCCGAGAAACCGTCAGATTCCTCAGTAGATAAGGGTATACGGCGTGTTCCGGCGCTGGCTTGCTTGTGTTCGGCTTGGGCGCAGTGCTCTCGAGCCCCATCAACCGCATAAGACGCTGCACGCGCTTGCGGTTGACGGCCGACCCCTCCGCTTTGAGTGTCTGTGTCATCATGCGGCTGCCGAAAAATGGATGCTTCAGATGTAGCTCGTCCATCCGACGCATCAATGCGAGTTGCTCGCCATCCGGCTCGACAGGTTCGTAGTACAGGCTCGACCGATTCACGCCGAGCAGCTCGCACTGCCAGCGCATCGACAGCGGAGCGTTGGGTTCGACCAACTCCCGCCGGGGCGTCATCGCAATCGACCGAGCCCGTGTGATAAAAAATCGCGCTCCATCGTCAGCTCCCCGATTTTCTGAAGCAGTTCGGCCTCGCGCATCGAGGCATCGCCTCCGCCCACCTCTTCGGTCTCGAAAGCACGCGTGACGTTCTCCAAAAGCTGCCGCTTCCATTTGTAGATCTGGTTCGCGTGAACCTTGTGCCGCCGGGATAGTTCCGCCACTGTCTCCTGCTCGCGTAGTACCGCCAATGCAACTTTCGCCTTGAAAACAGGGCTGTGCTTCGTACGATTTTTCTTCACTTTTCTCTGCTCCTTTTTTTATTGAGCAGGCTTGTTTTACCACCTTAACCCCTGGTCTAAAAAATGGGGTCCACTTCAGTCCACTGCAGATACCACGCCCCCGCTGACGGTGCGCAATGCGAGCGCGTCAGATGGATCGACGCTCACCTATGCGTTTCAAGTGTCGAGCAACGACGCTTTCACTCAAGTTGCCGCTGAAGTTTCCGGCCTCCCTCAAGGATCGGCAGGGGCTGGCGGAACGACGACGTGGGAAGTGACTCCGGCGCTCGGAGCGGGGCGATATTTCTGGCGTGCGCGCGCGACCGGCGCGCAAGGGCCCGGCCCCTTCTCGCCCATTTCGGATGTCTTCATCGGAACGGGCCCGAGCCCCTCGCCGAGCCCGCCGGGGCCGTCAGGCCCGTCGGAGATTTCCGATCCGCTCACGCATGGCGGCTCGGTGGGCCAAGTCGCCGGTGGTAGGTTCACCGGCTCGGGCTGGCAAGTAACCCATCGCGGAAACTACATCCGATACATCGTGCCGACCATCAGTAGCGGTTTCGTAGAATGGGAGAACCGCAATCTGACGCCCTTCAATCCACAGCGCGATGCCTTCTCGCTCTTGGGGATGTGGGATCCGTCACGGGGCGCCTATCGCGAGAACCCGTTCCGGGTGCATATTCGCAAGCTCGACACCCAAGGCCACAACCCGCCTTATGTTCGGATGCGTTTCATTGCGAAGGGCGATCAGCACGACGTGGGTTGGGATTTTCGCGACTGGGATCCGAGCCACACTTATCGCTGGCGCGTGGAGTGGGGCCCCGGGGGCGGCGGCAACCAGGCACGGGTGTTTCTGGACGGGCGCGCCATCATGCACACCAGTTACGGCCCGAACTACTCGCCGAGAGACCACTGGATCGAGCTCGGTGTTGCGGAGCGCGCGGAGAGCATCGTGGGCGTCATTTATCGGAACGTCCGGATCGGGCGTCGCTGATCTTCAGGGTGAAGCAGCGTTGCGCTTCTCGAGGTCGATGCGGCGCAGCGAGTCGCCCCAAGCGGCAGGCGCTGTGACCACGAAAGCCCTATCGGGAAGATCGCGGTTAATCATGATGCCGTCAGGTCTCACGTTCACGACGAGCGCGTAGTCGTCGTAAGGACGCTCGATGCGGACGCGAGCGGCAAATCGGGGGCCGTCTTCGCCTCGAGGCGGAAAGTAATCGGCATAGTCGATATCGGCGACGAGGCGCCCGTCCGTGTCGTAGACCTGATGGCGTTTCACCAAGAGCTCTGAGGTGCGGTCGAACCAATAGCGAGCTCGCGGCGCGTCTTCACCGAGGCGCAGGACGGTGACCACATAGTAGCTCTTCTTGACTTGGCCGTTCTTCTTGGCCCCGGGACGACGGTCCACCTCGATGACGTACTCTTCTTGAAGGAACGCGACTGTGTAGGGATCCTCGATGGGAATGGTGGAGAGAAGAAACGCATCCGTGAAGTGCTGTGGCCGGATGTTGACGATAGGCCCCGCTTTCTTGAGCTCCGGGTCCTGGTCGAGCTTTTCGACCTCTTCGCCATAGCTCGCGTCGTTGCGTCCCTCGATCAGAGCTCGGTACTCGGGGGGATAGATCAAGAGCTGGAAACGCTCGCCGTCCGACGCCATCTCCGCGATATTGGCGCTCAGGATCGGGGCCTCGATGTTCAGGCGGATGCGGCTCGGCCGCTGCAGAAGGAGGCGCCCCTGCGCGGTGCGGTATTGACGGCCCTCGCCCTCTTCCGCTTTTTCAACAGTCTCGAACTGCAAATCGACCCGTAGCACTAACGAGTCGATCTTGCGCCACTCGTTGATGTGCGCGACGAGTTGGTCGAGCGTCGCGTTCTTCGTCGGCGCCAAGAACGGCACAACAGCCACCCTGCGCGAGACGCACCCGCTGAGCCCGACGGCGAGCAAAAGAACGGCGAAACGTTTCACGATCCCTTATCGTACTACGTCGGTCTGTGCTTGGGCTTGGACTTCTTTAGTGCAGCAGGTCGAATTGATAGTTGTATTTTACGATGAAGCTTCGATTCTGCGGTCCGAAGCGCTCGTTCCCCAAACCGTTTGCGTTGTTGTAGACGATGAACAGGCCCGTTCCGGCTGTGTTGAGCCAGCTGAAGCGGATGTTCGACGTCCACAAGTCGAGGTTGTCGTTATATTGGACGAACGCTTGCAGGTAGATGAGCGGGGAAAAGTTGTAGCTGATGCGGAACTGGCCGAGATTGGTGATGAAGCTTCCTTCGACGAGATCGACATCGTTGTAGGACCATGTCGCTGACGTGATGATCTTCGACTTGTAGCGGTAGTTGATCGTCGTGTCGACGGTGGTCTTGCTACCCGAGAGAAAGCCGCCATTCTGCAACTCGCCTGTATAAGACACAGGCGCTGCTTGGTTCGTGTTCCACCGCCATGCCATTTCCCAGTTTTGATAGGCTCCGGACTGCACGATGATCCCCTCGGCGATCTCGAAAGGCTCTTTCAATCCTTCAACCGATCGGTTGACGGCTGGGCTGAAATAAGCACCGTTCTCGAAATCGATGTGGGTATCCATGTGGAGGTCTTCGGTCTCCTTGAATCCATCGAGGTTCCAGAAGCCGCGATAGGTGATGTGAGGTCGGAGCTCCCGCAGCCATTGGATGTCGGGGCGTAGGTTCATGAAAACCCCTGTGTTGATACTGCGGTAGTCGTCGCGTCGCAGAAAACCCACCTCGGGGTTGAAGTTTTCGCCGACTTCTGCGACTCCCAGCCAAACGCGGCCTCTCGTGGTCTGATATTCGGCACGAGCATTGAGCGCATGCTCGTCGCCTTCGAGGCCCGGTGTTTGGGTCCGTGCGGCAAAGCCGGTTAGCGTAAACGCTTCTCCGATGCCGAGTTTGCCGTCGAGGCCGAAGGTCCGGTTCCAGTCGTTCTCGCCCGCCAAGTCCCCCGTCGCAATTCGATTGACGAACAAGGCGCCAATGCGGGAGCGGTTCGGGAATTCTCGGATCACGCTCGCGACGGTGTAGTTGTTGGCTACCGCCACCCCGGCTTTGTCCTGAGTTTGCATGTTCATGACGCCGACGTCGAAATCTCGGAGCTTGCCGCTCACGCGGGCACCGCCGAGGATCGGCACGATCTCGCCCTCGTCACTGATTCCGATGCGGCGGCTGAAGAACAGCTCCACCGATTGGGACTGACCCATCGTGAAATTCCCGGCGTTCTCGAGAAAGAAGGGCCGCTTTTCCGGAAAGAATAAGTTGAAGCGTGTCAAGTTGACTTGTTGCGCGTCGACTTCGACTTGGGCGAAGTCGGTGTTATAGGTGAGGTCGAGATTCAAAGCCGGTGTAATGCCGAATTTGGCGTCCACGCCCCACTCGGCGTCGGTATTCGCGGATTCGTCGACGGTATAGTCACGATCGCCCGAGCCCAAGGCATAGGGCGTCACTTTGAAGTTCCGTGGCGTCGACAGCTCTAGACCTTCGAGAACGCCCGCGGAGGAGACGCGGTTGAGGTTGAAGATGCGCGAGACCGGCGACCAGTACACGATTTCGCGTTTCCGGCGCACGTTGCGCTGGAAGTTCAAACCCCAGGTCTGGGGTTTCTCGGACTCATATCGTAGCGTGCGCAGGGGTATGGCGAACTCGGCCGACCAGCCGTACTCGCCGCGCGCGGTCGCGACGGCGAAGCTCGTATCCCAGTTCAAGTTGAATCCAGCGCCGGCCCCCCCTTGGGAACGTCGCCCGCTTCCCCGACCGGGGCCTCCGCCGCCGCCCTCGCCTTCGTTCGTCACCTGGGCGTCGTATTCGATGCCGGCCGGGTTGGTGCCGAAGACGAACCCGTTCTGCTTGTCGTGATAAGTGTCGAAGATGATGCGGAATGAATCTGTGTCGTCGAGATTCGAATCGCGGCGTGCGTCCGTCACGATGATCTGGTTCGGCTCCGAATCGAAGCAGATGACGCCGATATAAATGTTCTTGTCGTCGTAGAGGATCCGGACCTCGGTTTTCTCCGTGGCCGCTTGTCCTTCGTAGCGCTCCGCTTGGACGAAATCGGTGATGACCGTGGCTTTTTGCCAGAGATCGTCGTCGACCCGTCCATTGATGACGGGAGCTTCGGGGGTCTTGGCCGCTTCCGCGACCCGTGTCGTTGCCGCGGGAGTCTCGCTGCCTAGGACGAGAGCACCGCGGCACGCCACGAACATCAAGATGAGAAGAGTTGCTTGGAGCTTTCTCTTCAGCGCAGTCTTACACATGGTAACTAATCTAAACAGCGGGGGTGAACAAAAGCAATTATTCCGACCGGAGCAGCGCTGTCGAAGGGTCGGGCCGGGGAGCTCGAGGTCTTGAACGCCGATCTGGAGGCTGACGCCGGGTTTGCTTGCCAGCGGACCATGACGCTTCCCAGGATGCGCCTTCCCAGAAGGTCGCCGCCAAAGCTCTGCGAATGAGCTTTGTCGAAGAGGTTGGTGGCGTTGAGGCCCAAGGTGAACCGCTCGGCGAGGTCGTAGTTCAAGGCGAGGTCCGCGGTCGTGTAGCTCTCCACCTGTACCTGAAATGGCCCCGCAGCCCAGCGAAACTCGTCGACCTAGCGCACGTCGAACGAAAAGTTCCACCCGTCCGGCGCGTAAGTAATTCCAGCCGCCAATTTGTTTTCCGGAGTATTTGGAAGAAGCTGTTTGGTGGAACGCAGAGTCTTCGCCCTCATAAAGACGGTTCAAGACCTCGTCGGCCGAGGAGGCCCGCGGCTTCTTTAGCGAAATAGGTGAGGATCATGTCGGCGCCGGCACGTTTGATGGACGTCAAAGCCTCGAGGACGGCTTTGTCGCGATCGATCCAACCGCGCTCGGCCGCGGCGACGATCATCCCGTATTCTCCCGAGACGTTATAGGCTGCGACGGGGACGTCGAATTGGGCGCGCACGCGCGCAATCACGTCCAGATAGGGAAGTGCTGGCTTGACCATCACGACGTCGGCGCCTTCTTCGATGTCGAGAGCGATCTCGCGCATCGCCTCGCGCTGATTGGCGGGGTCCATCTGATACGTCTTCTTGTCGCCTTTGCGCGGCGCGGAGTCGAGAGCGCCGCGGAACGGCCCGTAGAAGCAGGAGGCGTATTTGGCCGAATAGGCCAGGATCCCGACCTGCGGGTTGTCCGACTCGTCGAGAGCGTCGCGGATGGCTCCGACGCGTCCGTCCATCATGTCCGACGGAGCGACCCAATCCACCCCCGCCTCTGCATGCACGACTGCCATCCGGCAAAGGACGTCTACCGTCTCGTCATTCGCGACTTCGCCTTCGATGACGAGCCCGTCATGGCCGTGGATGGAATAGGGGTCGAGCGCGATGTCGGTTTGGACGCAGATATCGGGGAGTGCTTTTTTTAGCGTTCGGACCGCATGCGGAATGACGCCTTCCGGGTTGTAGGCTTCGCTCGCACCGTCGTCCTTCTCTGTCGAATAGCCGAAGAGGTTAACGGCCCGCACGCCCAGCTCCCAGAGCTTCTCGGATTCGCGCACGAGCTCGTCGCTGGAAAGCCGAAACTGCCCGGGCATCGTCTCGATAGGCTCTCGGAGCCCGCGGCCTTCCTTGATGAAGAGCGGTGCAATGAGCTCTCCCGCGCTGAGCTCGGTCTCCCGCACGAGGGTGCGGATGGGCTCGCTGCGGCGGAGCCTGCGAGGTCGGTGTACTAAATCCATATCTGAGCAGGTTGTATCAGAAATGGATGTCGCCTCACAAGATGCGCTATGCTCCCGCCCGTGACCAAGGGCCAAGTGCTTTTCACCGAGCTACTCGCTCGGCACGACGTGATCCGCTTCGGGGAGTTCACGCTGAAGTCCGGCCGCCAATCGCCATATTTCATCAACGCTGGCCAGCTGCGAACGGGGAGCGCGATTGCCGGTCTCGGCCGCGCCTATGCGGCGTGCATCCTCGACCAGAAGCTGCCTTGCGATTTTGTTTTCGGCCCCTCCTACAAAGGTGTGCCGCTTGCGGTCGCGACGGCGATAGCGCTCGGCGAGCGCGGACAGGATATCGGATTCGCCTTCGACCGCAAGGAAGTGAAGGACCACGGTGAAGGCGGCCGCTTCGTCGGCACGCAGCCGGAACGCGGCATGCGCGCGGTCGTTGTGGATGACGTGATCACGTCGGGCGCCTCGATCCGCTATTCGGTCGAGCTTCTGAGAGAGGCTTCGGTGGAGGTCATCGGTGCGGTCATCGCGGTGGATCGCGAGGAGAGAGGATCAGGAACGCAAACGACATTGTCCGAGCTCGAAGAGAGCTTGAAGATTCCTGTGCTCCCGATTGTGACGGTGAGCGAAATGGTCGAGCACCTTCACAGAAGCGGAAGCTTGAGCGCGGAAATGAAGGCTCGGATCGAAGACTACGTGCGGGAGCACGGAGCGGAGGCGGAGTGATCGCGTGACGGGCGCAGAGCGCATCCTGGTCGTCGGAGGTAATGCCGCTGGGATGACGGCCGCTTCTCGCGCGAAGCGGCTCGACCCCGGCTTGGATATTACGGTGCTTGAGGCGGGCGCGCGCATCGCCTACAGTATTTGCGGTCTTCCTTATTACTTGGAGGGGCGTGTTCCCGATATTAGCGAGCTCGAGCTGTTCACTCCGGAGACTCTCCGAAACGAACGAGGGATCGAAGCGCGGGTTCAAACGCGGGTGACGGCTATCTCGCCGACGCAACGCAAGATTGAAGTCGAGGAGCTGGGCTCGGGAAGTCGCGAGACGCTCGGATACGACAAGTTGCTCTTGGCGACAGGGTACCGGCCGAGAAAGCCGGACATCGAAGGTGTAGGCCTCGAGGGTGTGTTCACGGCAAGCCGGCTCGCGGATGGCGAGGCCGTGCAGTCCTGGCTCGACGAGCGAAGGCCGCGCCGCGCCGTTCTCGTCGGGGGCGGCTATGTCGGCCTCGAGATGGCAGAGGCGCTATCGAAACGCGGCCTCGAAGTCACGCTGGTGGACGCGGCGCCGCAATTGTTCGCCGCTCTCGACCCCGATATGGCTCATCGTGTCGAGGATGCGCTGGTGCGCGACGGTGTCCGCGTCATGACGGGCCGGCGAGTGCGGCGCCTCGAAGGGAGCCGCAGCGGTTCGGTTGAGGTGGTAGAGCTCGTGAAAGGCGCCCTGCGCATCCCGGCGGAGCTCGTGTTCGTGGATATCGGCGTGGACCCCGACGTGGCGCTCGCTTCTGATGCGGGTATCGAGCTCGGTCGGAGCGGCGCCATCGCCGTCAGCGAGCGGATGGAGACGAGCTTCGCTGGAATCTACGCGGCGGGGAATTGCGCGGAGACGCTGCACCTGGTGAGCGGACGGCCGACGATCATGCCGCTCGGAACCGTCGCTGCCAAACAAGGCCGTGTGGCGGGAGAAAATCTGGCCGGCCGCCGGAGCCATTTTCGAGGCGCTGTCGGAACGAGTATCGTCAAAGTGTTCGGCATCGCCGCCGCGCGCACGGGATTGAGCTCGGCGGAAGCCCTCGCAGCAGGTTTCGCGGTTGCGGAGGCGACGATCGAAGGCACCTTTCGGGCGCGTTATTTCGGCGACGCTGAAGGAACGGTGAAAGTCATCGCAGACCGAGACTCAGGCCGGCTTCTGGGAGCTCAAATCGTGGGGAGCGACGAGGCCGCCCTGCGCATCGATGTCGCGGCGACCGCTTTGACCGCCAAGATGACGGTCCACGAAGCGTCTCAGCTCGATCTGGGCTACGTCCCGCCCCTCGGCGCGTTGTGGAATCCGTTCCTGGTGGCGCTAAACACTCTCGCCCGCGACGTTTAGAGGTCGGACTAACGTGCCATCGTGGCCGACGTGCTCGACTGGGCCGGTGGGAACTCGCGCACGTCGTCTTCCTGGGGCAAGGTGTGACGGTTTATGGGCGCGGAGAGCACGACCGACGTCTTCGTCGACGCGGTGCCGGGGATGCTCTTGATGCGCTGCAGGACCTTTTCGAGCGTCTTGGGCGTGCGCGTCAGCACTTGGGCGATATAGGCTTCTTCGCCGGCGACACTGAAACATTGCTGGATCTCGGAGATATTCGCGAGATAGTTTTCGTAGTCTTGAGACGATACGCCTGCGTCTGTCGTGATGCGCACGATCGCGGTGATGTCGTATCCGAGAGACGCCGGATTGATATTCGCGGTATAGCCTTCGATGACCCCACTTCGCTCGAGCTTCTTGACACGGTCGTGCACCGTCGGCGCCGTCAGGCCGACTTGTGCCGCCAGCTCGGCGAAGGTGCTCCTGCCTTTGGATAGCAATGCCGACAGGATTTTCTTGTCGGTGAAATCGATGGAACCATTCAGGAAACTCACGGGGTCACTCTCTCGGGTCTGAAGTGCCGCCGATACTAGCGAGTCGGATTCGAGAAATCAACCGGGCAGAAGAAATGGAATCTCAAATCGTTCCGAGTCATAGTTGTCATTGCGCTCATTTTATGATGTAGGTTTTTCAAGGAGGTGGGCTTTGTTCCGGATCTGGATCTTCTTCTTGTCGCTCGTAGGGGCGACTTCGACGCCTGTTTTTGAAGACCGGCAAGAGGTGCAAAAGACGAGCATCTTGGTCGCCTACGACACGCGCACGGGCCACACAGAGAGCATGGCGCGCGCGATCGTCGAAGGTATTGTGTCGGTCGAGGACGCTCGGGCCGTACTTCGCGCGCAGGGCGACGTGAGCGATGAAGAGATCGCGGCCGCGGCCGGCATTCTCGTCGGCTCACCGGTCCATTGGGGAAACTTGTCGGCCGATACGAAAGTGTTTCTCGATCGCGTCGCGAATTTGCTCGTCGCGCGGAAGGAGCTCGGCCCTGACGCGACGATGCATCACCGAGCGGCCGGTGCTTTCGTGACCGGCGGCAGCGTTTCTTCGGGAAAAGAGCTCGCCCGAATCGCGATCTTGACCGCTTTCGTCAATATGCGCTTCGTCATCGTGGGCGCGGTGGACGCCGAGGGGTTCGGAACGCTCGGCGCACAAGCGACGACGGGAGAGGCCGACCCGGGTTTGAGCGTGCAAGAGCTCGATGAAGCACGAAGCTTCGGAAAGAGATTCGCCGAAGTGACGATGCGCCTCGTCCGCTGAGTGGCTGCACAAGGAGAGGCGAGAGAAAAACAAAAGCAAAGGAGAGGTGGGGATAAAAGCAAAGAATCTGATTCGCTTTTTCTTTATCCCCACCTCTCCTCCTATCCCCACCTCTCCTCGTCTTTTACGCACACCGGTGGTTCTCGGGCAGATTGCTATAATCCTGCGGGCAGCATGGTTTCTACACGCGAGTATCTCGACTTCGCTATCGACACGGCTTTTCAGGCGGGCCGATTCACGTTGGCTCATTTTCAGACCGGCGTCGTCGTGGACCGCAAGGCTGATGAATCACCGGTGACGGTGGCCGACCGGGGCGGGGAAGAGCTCATCCGCAAGCTGATCGCGAAGCGCTTTTCCGATCACGGTATTTTCGGCGAAGAAATGGGCGCGTCCGAGAGCGATTCGAGACACCGCTGGATCATCGATCCAATTGACGGGACGCAGTCGTTCATCCGCGGTGTGCCGCTTTACGGCGTCCTCGTCGGCCTCGAGATCGAAAGCGAGATGGTCGTCGGGGTCTGCTATTTGCCGGCACTCGACGAGATGATTGCAGCGGGGCGCGGAGAAGGCTGCTGGTGGAACGGTCGCGAGACTCGGGTCTCGTCGGTGGCGAGACTCGAAGAGTCGCTCGTGAGCTTGACCGAGCCCGGAAGCCTCGACGCCGAGCATCGAGCTTTCTGGGAGCGGCTCAAGGCATCGGCGCGCGTCACCCGAGGTTATAGCGATTGCTATGGACATTGTCTCGTGGCTACCGGACGGTGCGAAGTCATGCTCGATCCGGTCATGAACCCTTGGGACTGTGCGCCCTTTTTGCCGATTCTCGAAGAGGCCGGCGGCACGTTCACCGACTGGAGCGGAAGCGCGACCATCTATGGCGGAAGCGCCATCAGCACGAATGGGTTGGTCTCTCGGGCGCTCGAGGAGCTTTTGGCATGAAGCGCATAGCCGCTGTCCTGAGCGCGCTCCTTCTCGCCTCTGCCTGCTCGCAGTACCGCGCCGCCCGCGCGAAATCGAAACTGCCGCACATCGTTCTCGTCTCTATCGACACGCTCCACGTGAATTGGACCGGGCCGTACAATCCGGATGTGGAGACGACGCCGTTTCTCGATCGCTTCGCCGCGGAGGGCATTCGTTTCGAGCACGCTTATACACAAACCCCAATAACGCTTCCATCTCATGCCGCGCTCATGACGGGTGTCACGCCGCCGACCCTCGGCGTGATGGCGAATGGCGACTATCTGCCGGACGAAGCGATCACACTAGCCGAAATCTTGCGAGAAAACGGCTATCACACCGCGGGGTTCACCTCTCTCGGCGTGCTTCAATCTCAATTCGGAATGCAACAGGGCTTCGAAAACTATCACGAACCTTTCGTCGAGGGCCCGGTGCGCTGGTATCGCTGGGCACATGAGATCTTTGGTCCCGCGAAGAAATGGCTCGAAGAGAACCGCGGCGAGCCTTTCTTTCTATGGGTTCATTTCTCCGATCCGCACGAGCCCTATGTAACGGCCGACGCACCTCCCGATTGCGAGCTGTGGCTCGATGACGAGCTTCTCGGGCGCTATAACTTGCAAAACGTCGAACAGCATACGGTTCGCGTGTCGTTGCCTCCGGGAGAGCACAGGCTGCGCTGGGTTTCGTTGCGCGAGCCCGGAGAAAACGATCGTCCCGAGACCGCGCTCAACCTGCTGCTCCTCTCGCTGGATGCTCTCCGGCCTCACACCGCCGATATATTGACGGAGGAACGCATCCCGTTGACGCCTTCTTTCGACGTGAAGCTGAGCGGAGAAAGCGAGACGGTCGAGATCGAGCTCGTCTTTGCGGGCAATCTGGTTCGGCCGACCGTGGACGACGTGCTCCCCGCCTACGAGGCGAACGTCGCCTATACCGATCGCTTTGTCGGTGAGCTCGATGCCCTTTTGGAGACTCATGGCATCCGCGACGACACGTTGTTCATCATCGTCTCCGATCACGGGGAAGGTTTGTACAACCACACCATCCTGGGCCACGCGACGCATGTCTACGAAGACCAGTTGCGCATCGTCTGGATGATGCGCGGCCCAGGTCTCCCGCGAGGCGAGGTCATACGAGATCGGGCCGGCCTGATTACCGACGTCGCCCCCACGATTCTAGACATGCTGGGTCTTCCGCAAGGCAACATGGAAGGGCAGTCCTGGGCGGCTTGTTGGGAGCGCGACGCATGCCCCGAGACCGTACCGTGGTGGTCTTATGGCTTGACCCATGAAACACGGGGGCTGACGGGCATGGCGTCTTATCACTGGCCGTACAAGTGGGTATGGAGGCGCTCCTTCACGCGGATTGCTTTCGATGTCTCGCGAGACGCTTGGGAGACCGAGAACCTTCTCGAAAACCCCGGCCCGCACAACCCGGAGCCGCTCAAACGAGCCGCGGAGAGCTTCCGCGCCGAGCGCCGCCGCCTCGCGAAAGTGCTCGAAGGAACGCGTCCGAAAAAGCCGTCCAACGCGGACGAGGAGCTGTTGCGAAGCCTCGGCTACATCGGAGGATCAACAAAGCGCTGAATCAGTTTTTCTCCAGGCTTTCTAATATTTTCGCTTGGATCGCGTTCGCCTTTTCTAGGATCTCTTCGGTGTTCACGGTTCGGACACGGCCGCCTTGAACGACGACGCGGCCGTTTACGAGCACCGTATCGACGTGGCTTCCTTTGATCGCGTAGACGAGGTGCGAATAAACGTCGTAGAGCGGTGTCAAGGACGGCTTGCGGATGTCGATGAGCACGATGTCGGCGAGCTTGCCCGCTTCGAGCGAGCCGATACGATCGCCTAGCCCAAGAGCTTTCGCGCCACCTATTGTTGCCATCGCGAACACGGTCCGCGCCGGCATCGCTGTCGAATCCTTGCGCATGAGCTTGTGGAGCTTGGCTGCGCTGTCCATCTCTTCGAACATGTCGAGATTGTTGTTGCTCGCGGCCCCGTCCGTGCCGAGGCCGACGGCAATGCCCGCCGCGAGGATCTCGGGAACGGGTGAGAGACCCGACGCGGTCTTCATGTTGCTCTCGGGATTGTGCGATGTTCCGGCGCCGCCTTTTTGGATCCTTGCGATGTCCTCGTCCGTGAGCCAAATCGCATGATGCAAGATGGTTTCTTTCGTCAGAATACCGGCATCGTCGAGAACGTGGATCGTGCGTTTGCCGAGCTTTTCGATCATTTGATCGTTTTCCTCGGGCGGTTCGACGGCGTGGATTTGAAGCGGTACGCCATGCTTGACCGCAAGCGCATGCGCTTTCTTCACGACGTCGAGCGGCGTCGTATAGAGAGCATGCGGCGCCACTGATGGGACGATGAGCGGGTGGTCCTTGAAGCGTTCGATGAAGGCCTCCGCGCCGGCAAGGGCTTCTTCGGGCGTCTCGTAGTCTGGTGCGGGGAAGCCGATGACGGATTGACCGAGAACACCGCGAATCCCTACCGTCTCCGTCGCGCGCGCGACCTCCTCCTCGAAGTAATACATGTCGGCATAGGTCGTCGTTCCACTGAGCGCCATCTCGACCGCGCCGAGCATGGTTCCCCAATAGACGAATTGCGGAGAGACATTCTTCGACTCGGCGGGAAAGATGTAGTCTTGGAGCCATTCGAGAAGGCTCAGATCGTCGGCGATGCCCCGAAGAAGCGTCATCGCCGCGTGGCCATGGGCGTTGACGAGCCCCGGGATGACAAGATGGCCGTCCGCGTGAATGGTTTGCCGCGCGTGCGGCCGTTGGTCCTGAGGCGAGAGCACCGCGGTGATTTCACGGCCCCGGACCGCGACCGCACCGCCTTCGACAACCCGCATGTCACCGTCCATCGTCACGATGGTGCCGCCTGTTATGAGTATGTCAACCGGCTCCTGCGCCGCCGCGAGAAAAAGAGCTAGGAGGAGGGGTGCCGTCATATCGTCTCCATTTCTATCATGCGTAATCGATTGAAGCTCGCGGCGATCTCGAAACGGCTCGGGCGGGCAAAGTTTCCGGGATGCTCGAACGCGCGCTCGAAAGGAGCGAGCGCGTCGAGCCCTTCCTCGTCAAGGAGCGCATCGAGCGCGTCCAAGATGTCGCTCAAGCGGGTGGCGTCGAATCGAAGGCGCTTCGCCGCGAGAACCATGGCATATCCTACGGCGCGGGTCTGGCTGACGTCCACGAGTTGCTCCAAGGCGCGCACATCGATGGTCTCCTCTCCAAAAACCAGTTGAGCGCGTCCCCGGGCCTCGATACGGAGGTCGCGACGGCCTCTGGATGCATCGACAGAAGCCGGGACGAAGCGTCGGGAGTGCCCGAGCTTCAACGGCGACTCCGATTCGAACGTGCGGCCCGTCGGCTGGCGAGCCGCGATGTCCTTGGCTTGCTCGGTAGCGTCCTCGGGGAGGTAGTCCATCATTCTTATGACCGTGTCGGCGGGCTCGAAGTAATCCCCGGAGCCGCCCATCACGAGGATGGTCGACACGCCCAAGCGTAGATAGAGCTCGCGCACCCGATCGAGGAAGGGAAGGATCGGCTCGTGCTCTTTGGTCACGAGCGCCTGCATGCGGGCGTAACGCACGAGGAAGTTAGTCGCGGAAGTGTCTTCGTCGAGCAGCAACACATGTGCGCCCACTTCGAGAGCTTCCATGATATTGGTCGCCTGGCTCGTGCTCCTGCTCGCATCCTCGCTCGAGAAAGACGAAGTGCTCCGGCCCAACGGAAGGTGTTGGATGAACGGGCTGATGTCGACATTCGCCACCCGCCGACCGTCCTCCGAGCGGATTTTGACAGCGTCGTTGCGACATACTACATATTCGCGCCCGTCGCCCGGGATGTGTGGATAGACCCCGCGCTCGATCGCTTTCAGGACCGTGCTCTTGCCGTGGTAGCCCCCGCCGACGATGAGGGTTACGCCTTCGGCAACACCCATGCCTTCGATTTCCGTGGCACCGTCGTCGCGCGCGTGCAGCAGCGGGAGGCTTACCCGAAGTGCTCTAGCAGCCCGGTGAAAAAGTCCAGATTCTGCTCACGGAGAAAGTTTGGTGGGCAAGTTCAAGGAAGATGTGATTCGGCGGAACGGCCAAGTTGAGACGCCCGATGGCTTGCAGCGGGGCAAAACGTGCGCCTATGGTCGAGACGAAGCGCAATAAAGCAGCGATCAGACTGGCGTTGAGCTCCGCGTATTCCTTCGGCGTGGCCTTGCCGATGAGATTGCGCATCAGAATCCCGAGATTGAATCCGGCCACGTGCGTGAGGAGGCGCTTGAGTATATTTTCGTGTCTTCGCAAATGCGTTCGTCGCATGCCTCCCGCTTCGAGGTAGTGCGCGAAAGGTCGTTCGAGTAACTCGCCGCGACGGCGTATTAATCGCTTACCTCGAGTCCCGCGAATGCGACGTCGGTTCGCGTAGGTGGCGGCTTGCTCGGCCTGTTTGTCCTTCCATTTGCGGCCACCTCGCTCTGGCTCCGAAATGTAGCTCCGGTATTCTTGTTCGACCAGCTCAACCAGGATGTCGTTGCCGTGATAGCCCTTGTCCCCGACCACTTCGCGACCCGCGTCTTCATGTATTCGTTCACAACATTCCGCGTTGTTCGCGAGCTCTTGCAGATTTGACTGCGCTTTTTCCAGCGTATCCGGTAGGCTCTTTGTGTCACCCTTCGCGCCTCCGTGAAGCGTCACGGCAATTACCGCACCTTCCCCGCTCATGTCCACAGCATGCTCGGCTTTGTGCGCCATATCCGTGCCCCCGCTCTTCATTTTCATGATCTCCGCATCCGGCTCGTTCGGATTCACCCACTCCTTGTTCGACCCTTTCTTTGGCCGCTTCTTGTCCAACTTTGCAATGTCCGCTCGGCTCGGCTCTTCGATACCACTCTTGCGCGCAAGCTCCTTCAAATACGATTCGTAGCTTTCCCCCGTGTCTCGACGAACGATTGACCGAAGCGCCGCATTCGCTTCCAGCGTCGTCGCGTCCACACCCAGTGTCTTGCCATCTATCATCCCTCTCGACGCTAGAACTTCTAGCACCCATCCAAATACAGATTCGTGAACTTCCAGCGGAAGTCGATTCCGTATCCGAGACAGCGACGAATGGTCCGGCGTTCGCTCTTCCATTCCAAGGCCAAGAAACTGGCGCAAAGACAGTGAGTCCGAACACCGCCAGCAGATCCCGCGCTCTGAATCGATGCGCTCAAAGTAGCCGATCAACAGCATTCGAAAATACACACCCGGCGGTATGCTCGGCCGACCTTGCTTCTTCGCGTAATACGGCGAGCATTTCGACTCCACAAACGAGTCAAACTCTTCCTCTCGAAGTACCCGCTCGAGTTCCTCATAAAAAGGATGACCAGGACTCGACGCAACCGCATCGTGTGGAATCCATAAAGTCTCTTGGCAACTTTTCTTTTTCTTCTTCATCGACATGCGATGCAATTTTACATCGTCATCGAATGAGTCTTCAGAGAAATATCGACCGGATACGACTTTTTCAACGGGCTGCTAGGGGCCCGGAAGGGAACCGCGTCGCGCATCGGGCAGTCGGAGGCGCCGCTTTCGCGCGGCAAGACCGCACCGTCGGCGACGAAAGCCACGAGCTTTCTCTCGGCGAGCGCTGTGCGCAAGTGCTCGTAATTCTCGACCGTGTCTACGAAAGCTATCGCCAGGCTTTTGTCGAGGTTTTGCCAGCGCAGCGAGGCGTCGACGATCTTCGGGAGCTCGCTGAGCAGGAGCTCTTCCGCGTGCCTTCCTGAGACGGTGCGTCCCGCGGCGGGTAGGCCGAGCTCGATGCGGGCTTCGACCCATTCTGGCGTGACGACGACTGCGGTGCGCTCGAGGACTTCTTGAGCGCCAGCGTCGATGGTGATGAGCCCGCTTTTGCCGGTGCCGCGACGTGTGCCCCTCGGGATTACCATCGATACTGCGCGCTCGAGAAAATCTTCGAGCGCAAGCCGCCGCACGCGATTGTCGAACAGATGGGGCGGGATCTCCGCGACCGATTGCGCGAGCCGAAGGCGCATCTTGGATGGCGCGGCGAAGGGGTCGCCTTGCACGTGATCGATGAACAGCGTCCACGTGTCGAAGCCATAGGCGCCCGTGAGCTGCTTATAGGCTTTGTAACCCCGGCCGTCGATCTGTCGGAGCGTCTTGCTCAGATCGGAAGCGTCGCGAAGACTCATGGGAGGGCTTCGGCACGCTTTGCGGCCTCCGTGCCTTCTTCGACGTCGACTCGAGTGAGCAGTACCGCGCCGACGACGAAGAAGAACACGAGTGAGAGAATGGCGAGACGGCCGCCGCCGGTCCAGTCAGCGACGATGGCAAAGACGAGTGGCCCGATGATGTTGCCGAACTTTCCGCTCACGCTATAAAAGCCGAAGAACTCGGACGATTTGGATGGCGGCACCATTGTTGTGAAGAGCGAGCGGCTGAGCGCTTGGCTTCCGCCTTGAACGAGCGCGAGTGCCGTAGCGAGCGCCCAGAAATGCCAGGGCTCGGTCATGAAGTAGCCGAAGATCGAGATTGTCGTATAGACGAGGAGTGCCAAGTAGATTCCGTTCTTGGCACCGATGCGAGCGGCGAGCGTGCCGTAAGCAAAGGTCGCCGGGATGCCGATGAACTGGACGAGAAGCAACGCTCCGATGAGATGGGACGAGCCGATGCCTATCTCGGTTCCATAGGCTGCCGCCATCTTGATGATCGTGTTGATGCCGTCGTTATAGAACCAGAAGGCGAGCAGGAAGACGAAAAGGTGCTTGTACTGCCGTATCTCGGCGAAGGTATCGAAGACGCGTGCAAAACCGACCCGTAGGGGATTCATCTCCGCGCTCTCGCCTCTTTCGAGGCGTCGCTTCGGTTCGGAGACGCCGCGCAGGATGGGGATAGTAAACACGACCCACCAGAGTGCGACGCTCAAAAACGCCCACCTCGTCGCCTCGGCCGCGTCGGTGAAGCCGAAGCTCTCGGGCCACATCGTCCAGGCGAGCTGGAGCGCGAGAAGAAGGCCGCCACCGATATAGCCGATGGCGTAGCCCGCGGTGGAAACGCGATCGATCGATCTCGCTCGGGCGCGCCACGTGGGGAAGCAGGGACTCATAGAAGACGTTGCCCGAGGCGAAGCCGATATTGCCGATGACGAATGCGGCCGAAGCGAACAGCCAGTTACCTTCGGTAGCGAAGAAGAGCAGAAACGACCCGGTCGCGCCGATGAGAGCGTACGCCGCGAGAAATTTTTTCTTCGCGCCGAGAAAATCCGCTGCCGCGCCGAGGAAAGGTGACGTGAGCGCGATGATGAGAAGCGCTACGGCTTGCGTGTAGCCCCAATAGGCGGTGCGGTCGGCTTCGGGAAGTGTCGTGCCCGAGACACTCAAGTAGTAAATGGGCAGAAGGGCGCCCATGATGGTCGTAGCGAAAGCGGAGTTCGCCCAGTCATAAGACGCCCAGGCTCGTAGCTCCTTGCGGTGAAGGCCGAGGCTTTCGAGCCAACGCGTCATGTTTAATCTTGGGTTTTATCTTGGGCTTAGTCTTGTTCGTTTGCTTCGAGTGCCGCGATCGCGTCGCGGACGCCATCCGGTAAGGGCGCTTTCTTCTTCGCGTGATAGTCGTAGGCGACGATGAGCCCCTCGCCGTCCGCGGCCGTCTTCTCGTATGTCTCGCTCACGATGTCATAGCGCATCGTGAAGCGATCCTCTTTCACGTCGCGCACGCTCGCCCCGACGTAGACGCGATCGGGGTGGGTGAGGGGGATGCGGAAGCGGCAAGTGGTCGTCGCGAGGATGGGCCCGACACCGCTCTTCTTCATCTCTTCGAGAAAGCCGACCCGCTCGAAATAAGCCATCCGAACGCTCTCAAAGTAACGGAAGTAAACGATGTTGTTGACATGCCCCAACGAATCCATCTCGCCCCAGGCGATCGGGACCTCGATGATGACAGGGAAATACTTGCGTAGCGTTTTGAGCTCGCTCACTCGATCCATCCTCTGAGCCGGTACACGAAAAGACCTAGGTGCTCGTGCAGAAGCATGGGGAAGGCCCGAAGACGATGGTCGCCGCCCCAATCGTCTTCGAGATGTCCGTAGTCGAACGTCGTTTCCTGCGCGGGGACCGCAATCACCCGGAGGTTCTGAGCCTCGAGGGCCGCTGCAGCCCGACGCGTGTGGCTCGGTGACGAGACGACGAGAAGGTGCTCGAACCCGAAATCGCGCGCGACTTCGGCAACGGCGACGGCCTCGTCGTGGGTGTTGCGGACCGGGCCCACGCTCACGATCTCGTGGTCGAGCCCGAAGCGATTCATGAGCTCGCAGGCGGCGTTTCGGTAGGACGGCCCCTGAGGCAGCTCGGACAGGATGAGACGCGGAGCCCAGCCATCTCCGAGGAGCTCGAGCCCTCTGAGCAAGCGGCTCATCGCCGGCGTCGAAAGCTCACCATCCTCCTGCAAGCTAGACGCGAGGACGAATATGGCATCGGCCTTTCGCAGCGGGTCACGTCGCTCGAGGCCTCGCGCCATCCACGTCGTCAACGGTGTGAACGCGGCCGCGGCCCACAAGATGGCAAGTGCCGCCACGCCGCATCCGAGCAAGCCTCGAAGACGTGTCGGCCAAAGGGCCGCGCCGACGAGAGCGGCGCTTGCTGCAACGAGACTGCGATCGCCCCAAAAGGAGACGATGGTGGTCAAGTCGAGCTCTTTGATGAGGATGCCGGCCAAGAGTCCCAAGGATGCGCCGGTCAGAACGTCTTTCCATACCGCGCCTCCAGGCTCCGCCACGCGCAGAGTCTACTCGATCCGGCGCGGAGAAACTTGCCGAGCCTTTCGCTCGAGAGCGGTTTTAGCCAAGCGGTCCTAAGGGCAGGGAGGGGCAGGGAGGCGGAGATATGGGCACAAGATCCAATCTGTCTTTTCATTCCTACGAACGTTCATTATTATAGTCATAAAATGTAATTATTGGATATAATATAGCTAGTTATGGCTCGCAAAACCACCGTCCAAGTCCCCGCCTTGAAACGCCTCCTGGAGGAGTTGGGGGAGAATATTCGACTAGCCCGGCTGCGTCGGCGTCTCTCAGCCCAGATTGTCGCTGAGCGTGCCGGTATGTCGCGAACGACCCTTCGAGCCATCGAGAAAGGCGAGGCCGGGGTGACCCTAGGGGCCTACGCCAACGTGCTGCACTGTCTTGGGCTCGAGAAGGACCTGGCCCTCATGGCTCGCGATGACGTCCTCGGTCGGAAGCTTCAAGACGCTGGGCTTCCCGCGAGAGCACGCGCTCCAAAGAGGCCTCGATCATGAGCAAGAACGCCGAACGCATGATTGAAGTCTGGGCGGACTGGGTTCTACTCGATGGCCCCATATTCATGGGGGCACTCTTCGCGAGGCCCTCTCGAGGCAGAGAGATCTTCTCGTTCGAGTACGACGCCGATTGGCTGGCGGGAGTGCACGCGCAAAGTCTCGATCCAGCTCTGGGCCTGTTCTCCGGTGCTCAATATGCACCGACCAGCCAAGACAATTTCGGCGTGTTCTTGGACTCGTGTCCGGATCGTTGGGGGCGCGGCCTCATGCGTCGGCGTGAGGCATAACTTGCCCGGGCCGAAAAGCGCAAGGAGCGACAACTCCTCGAGTCGGACTACCTTCTGGGTGTCCACGACAGTCATCGCATGGGTGCTCTGAGGTTTCGCACCACCAGAGACGGGCCCTTTCTCGATGACAACCAACACATGGCCTCCCCACCCTGGACATCGCTGCGCGAGCTCGAGCACATCAGTCTGCAGCTAGAGCGGGAGGATGCCGCCGACGATCCCAACTACGGCAAGTGGCTCCGGATGCTCATCGCACCAGGGGGATCGCTCGGCGGCGCAAGACCCAAAGCGAGTGTTGTGGATGAGAAGGGCTCTTTGTGGATCGCCAAGTTCCCGAGTCGGCGAGATGGTGATGACGTGGGCGCCTGGGAGGGTGTAGCCCATGAGCTGGCCACGCGCGCAGGCGTGCAAACCGCCACAGCCCAGACGCGCACGTTTGGCAGCGAGCACCATACGTTTCTGGCGCAGCGCTTCGATCGGACACCCGAAGGCGGTCGACTGCATTTCGTGTCAGCCATGACGCTCCTGCAGCGCAGCGACGGCGATGACGCTGCGTCTGGCGTCAGTTACTTGGAATTGGCGGAGCTAATCATCAAGTCGGGTTCTCAGACGGCGCCCGATCTCGAAGAGCTGTGGCTACGTATCGTCTTCTTCATTTGCATCTCCAACACAGACGACCATCTGCGAAACCACGGATTCTTGCTCGAGCCTTCAGGATGGTCGCTCGCTCCGGCTTATGACATGAATCCCAACCATCATGGCGCGGGGCTGAGGCTCAATATCTCCGAGACCGACAACACACAGGACCTAGAACTGGCAAGGGAGGTCGCCCCCTATTTTCGAGTCAAGGACGGGAGGGCCAAAGAGATCATCGACCTCCTCGTTGGGGTAGTCGCCCATTGGCGAGATGTCGCGGCAGCGCACGGCATTTCTAGAGACGAGCAGGAACGCATGGCCCGCGCGTTCGACCACGCGCGCCGTTAGTGTGAACGGCTCGCCCAACATGCTCCGGACGCTCACAGTCCTGATCAAGAGCCAGCTGTTCATCCTCGAGAAAAGCGGCATTGCGCGTCCGCAAAGATGCTGATGGTGGAACCAACACCCGCTCTCCTCGACAGACAGACAGTCTTCCGATAGGTTAGGGCGGGGGGCGTCGGTTGACCGACCCCCCCCGCTTGATTTAGAGAAATTCCGGTCTTGAAAGGCTGATCTCCTCAATTGATTGAATACTGAAATAATGAGTGATGGGTCCTCGACATATCCTCCTTTCCTCATTCCGAACGGCGATACTCAATTAAAACGGTGGAGCGCCCACCTTCGCGTGTTCGGCGATACCCGTTCTACCGAATTGCGAAGCAGTAGAACAAGCCGTCGCCGCCAGAGGCTCGAAAGTCTTCCTGGCTGCAGCCTCGAGACGCGTGCGCCGAGCTCCACGATGTGCCGTTCTCGCCACCCCCCTCCCGGTCGTGGTGGCCGACCATCGCCACCCCGTCACCGGGGCTCGTCCAGTTGTTGCAGTTTTGGCCAACCGCTGCGGTACCGGTCGGCAGGGAGCCCGTCAAGATATCGTGACGGTTGGGCTCGTCGCCTCTTCCGTTCACGATCTCTCCTTTCTCATTGAGCGCGGTCATCTTTTCGAGGCCGTTATTCGCGTGCAGATCCGCCACCCCGCGGGCTACCAACCGCCCTTTGGCGTTAAACCAGGGACCGGTCCCGATACGGTCGCCGGCGTTGACGGCGGGCCGCTCCAAAAAGCTCGTGCTGAGGTAGGCACGCCAGGTTTGATCTGTGGCGCCGACGGCCTCGGCGAGCTCCTGACAATGTCGATCCGCACCGGCCAAACCTTCCAGATGCCCGCCATTGCCTTTCCCTACGCTGGTGAGAAAGAACGACATGCGATTGGCGGCCGGCGGAATGATGGCTTCCGGCTTCTCGGTGAGAGCTGCCAGGTCGATGAGATATCTCTCTTCCTCACGTTCGAAGACCACGTGTTGGTTTTTGGGATCCGAGAAGTGAAACGTAGAACCGTCGGCTAGTTTCGTGGAGTAGAAGCCGAAATGCTCGGGGAAACTCGCCCGCAACATGGGGGTGATGGTCCGGCCCGCGTCATCGAAGGCGCTACCGAATGCGTTCAACGCTCCGCCACCGGTCTCGCTTGCGTGGCAAGTCGCACAGACGGCGAGCTCCTTCAATAGGAAAGGGTCGTTTTGAAGCTTCCTCAGAAATTCTTCGCGGGCGTGTGACGGCGCCGCCAGCCAACCGAGAAAACCAAACAGAAGACAAATCCGAAGTCGAGTCATTTTTTGAAGTAGTCCGGCAATGAAGGCTTTGTCTCGCGCAGGATCTCTAGAATCGCGCCGCGGTCCTCCGTTCTCAGATGAGAAAACCGGGCGCCGGGCTGTGGGTTGGTAAGCACGTCGTACATCCTTCGGTAAATTTCTGCTTCGACGTCCTCGGACAAAGCGTCAAAGGAGCGGCTATACACCATATAGCTCAGCGGATAACGAAACAATCGCCGCTCGAGGTCGAAATCGCGAAGCGACCGTCCTTTCGTGTCGCGCGGGCCGCGCTCTGGGAATGTTTCGGTAAAGGTGGAGACGCCCTCGAGCGGCTCGGGCAGTGGGACTTCGCCCGCGAAGAACATGTACGCGACGAGCGCCTCGATATCGGAAGCGATCTGCGGGCGTTCGAGCGGGGCCGCATCGTTCTCGCGGCGTGCAATGCGCTCCTCCCAACTCACTCTCGTGAGGTAGTTCAACATCTGCGTCTGGTGCTCGAACGTCATCAGGGCCACGATGTCGCTTACGGGAGCGAGGTAGCCGGACGGATCGAACTTTCCGTAGAGATGCGTTTGGTTTCGGCCCTGGGTTTCATCCAAGAGCAAGGGCTGCGCGGGATTTCTCGCGACGGCATTGGACCGGTCTTCTTGTTGTCCGCGGGTCGCGTTGACGTACCAGCCGCCCCATCGATCCTGGAATGGGGTGCGGTGATCCGTAATGATCGCGTCTTCGCGCGCTGGTCTACCGGTGGGTCCGGGAAAGACCGAGCCCACGAACAAGCCGGGCACCCCCGACGTCGCGGCGCCTAGGTGACACTTCAAGCATATTTGACGCCGTTCGAATCCTTCCGTAGCCAACTGACGAATATCCGCCATGTAGAAAATGGGTCCTATCTCGGGATCGATCGACGCGAGCTCGATCATGTCACTGCCGCGTATGAAGGCGAGCGCCACGTCATCATTGAAATAGATCGCGCGCGGGTTGTCCGGCGCAATCTTCGTCGCTTGGAAACTCGTCTTCGAAAAGACGAGAGCCTGAGAATCCGTGCGAATGTCCAGATATTCGAGAAGGGCGGACAGATAGCCAAGAGCCTCTTCTCCGCCGTCGAGCTCGACGGATCCGTTTTCCAGGTCCCGGGAAAGACGCGCGATGGGGTCATCCACCGCTCGCTCCGCATAACGGATGGCGGGGTGAGCGACAGGCAAGTTGGGAAGGTACTCTTGGGCGCACAAGGTGGCTGAATGGCGGAGCAGCGCGAACGCCCCCAGAACGAGGACACGCCCTAGGTTCCCGGTTTTCCGCATAAGAGGCTTGCTTGCAAAGGTCGATTTTACCCCTGTCTCGTCCCTTGTCGCGATCCTCGCCCCGGTTGTCGCGGCTCGTCCGATCGCTTACACTGCATGGCACAGCCAGGTACCCAAGGGCTAAGAATGACCTGCGCGTCTCAGTTGACCCACAATCCGACGGGATGGGTGCGCCTTTTTCTAGGGGCCTGGTTCGCTTTTCACGCAGGCCCCGAGGTAGCGCTCGCCCAAAACGTTAACGATCGGGCGACGGTAGAGCAAGAGCGTGAGTTGGTGGAGCAGTATTGTGTCGTGTGCCACGGGGTCGACACGCAATTTGGAAATTTCTCTTGGGCCACGGTGGACGTTGCGCATCCTGAGCAGAATGCGCAGCAGGCGGAGAAGATCATCCGAAAGTTGCGCGCCGGGATGATGCCTCCCGCGGGCATGCCGCGCCCCGAGGCCGAAGCGCTCGAAGCCGTGGCCCTGTCGCTCGAGACACGGGTCGATCGGGCGGTCGCTTCCCGCCCTCATGCGGCCCCGCCGGCCCTTCACCGCATCAATCGTAGAGAGTACAAAAACTCGATCCGTGACTTGCTCGCGATCGAAGTGGACGTGAACGCGCTGTTGCCGCCTGATGGGCGCACGGGAAACTTCGACAATATGGCGGACGCCTTGACGGTGACCCCGGCCTTGATGCAGGCCTATATCCGGGCCGCCGACAAGATCGCCCGTCTTGCCGTCGGCGATCCCGATGCGCCGACCGCCATGACGAAATACGAGGTCCCCAAAGTCGTCAACCAGATGCGGCACTTGGACGGCACACCCTTCGGGACCCGCGGCGGGACGTCGAACGTTCACAATTTCCCCGCCGACGGAGAATACACCTTCGCGGTGGAACTTCATTACTACTACACTGGCGAGCTCATCGGCTCGAACCTTCCGGAGTCGCTTCAAGGCCAGGAAATCGAGGTCTCCGTTGATGGCGAACGCGTCGCGGTCTTTACGATCGACCCGCTCCAAGAGGAATCGTCGGCCGTCATGCAGACGCCGCCCATCGCGATCAAAGCGGGTCCGCGGCGCGTTGCGGCCGCGTTCGTCTCCACGTTCGACGGGCCGGTCGAAGACCAGTACCGTCTCGTCGAGCAGACATTGATGGACATCAGCATCGCGCTTCATGCGGGCATGACGTCGCTGCCTCACCTTCAGACGCTGACCGTGACCGGGCCTCTCAACGTTACCGGCGTCTCCGACACGCCCAGCCGTCAGAAGATCTTTACTTGTTATCCACAAAGCTCCGACGAAGAGCGCGCCTGCGCGCACGAGATCCTCTTGAATCTAGCCGCGCGTGCTTTTCGAAGGCCGGCGACGACCGAGGATCTCGAAGGGCTCATGGAGATGTATGAGCTAGGTCGTGAAGAGGGCGCGTTCGAGATCGGGATCCGCACGGCTCTCCAGGCCCTCATCGCGAAACCGGAATTCGTGTTTCGGTTCGAGCGCGTCCCGCGAGATGTGCAGACCGGAGACACGTATCGGGTAAGCGACATCGAGCTCGCGTCTCGCGTGTCCTACTTTCTGTGGAGCACGGCGCCCGATGAAGAGCTCCTTCGAGTTGCCAGTCAGGGAAGGCTGCGGGATGAGGAAGTCCTCGAACAGCAAGTGAAACGCATGCTGGCGGACACGCGCGCGGAGGTATTGGCGACCGATTTCGCGGCTCAGTGGTTGCGTCTGGCCAGTATCGAGGAAATCCATCCCGAGCCCACGATCTTCCCCGACTATACGAGAAATCTGGCGGAATCGATGCGGCGCGAGGTCGAGCTTTTGTTCGACAGCATCGTTCGCGAGGACCGCAACGTATTGGAGTTATTCACCGCGGACTACACCTATGTCGACCAGGTTCTCGCCGAGCATTACGGGATCCCGAACGTCCAGGGCAACCGGTTTCGACGCGTCGAGTTGAAGGATCCCAACCGGTATGGTTTACTGGGCAAAGGAGCAGTGTTGACCTTGACGTCTTTGGCCAAGCGGACTTCGCCGGTGGCTCGCGGCAAGTACGTGCTGGAGGTTCTGCTTGCGGCGCCTCCCCCCAATCCTCCGGCAGAGGTGCCGCCCTTTCCGGAAACCGTCAACAACGCGAAGATCTTGTCCGTGCGCGAGCGCATCGAGCAGCACCGGGCCAACCCGGCTTGCTCTGCCTGTCATCAGATCATGGACCCTATCGGCCTGACGCTCGAGAACTTCGACGCGATCGGACGTTGGCGTGTCAATGACGGTGCACTCCCCATCGATCCGTCCGCCGAAATGGTCGACGGGACCAAGCTTGAAGGGCCGGCCAGCTTGCGCCATGCCCTCCTGAACCGCTCGAGCGCATTGCTCGGCAGCTTCACCGAGAATCTTCTTGCCTATGGTGTCGGCCGCGTGCTCGATTATCGTGATATGCCGACCGTCCGTTCGGTGCAACGAGCGGCGGCCGAGCAGGACAACCGTTTTTCGTCATTCGTTCTGGGCGTGGTGAAGAGTGCCCCGTTCCAGATGAGGACATTCCATTCGGCTTCGGACGAGGCTGAAGATCAGTAAGCAACGTATCGAGATTTGGGGAGGGCGTGACCATGTTCATCACAAAGAAACACCTTTCGCGGCGGACGGTGTTGCACGGTATGGGAGCCACGATTGCCCTGCCCTTTATGGAATCGATGGTGCCCGCTCTGACGCCGCTGCGCAAGACCGCGGCGGCGCCGCGAAGTCGTTTCGCGGCCATCGAGATCGTCCACGGCTCGGCTGGCAGCACGGTGTACGGGAAAAAGAAGAACCTTTGGTCTCCGCCAGAGGAAGGGTCCGACTTCGAGCTCACCAAGATCCTGAAGCCGCTGGAGCCGTTCCGGGAATACACGACAATCATCAGCGACACCGATTGCGCCCAGGCCGACGCCGTCAACGCCGAGGAAGTCGGGGCCGACCACTTCCGCTCCAGTGCCGTTTTTCTGACCGGCACGCATGCCAAGCAGACAGAAGGCTCCGACGTCGAGAACGGCACGTCCATCGACCAGATCTACGCCCAAGAGCTCGGGCAGGACACCCCGCTGCCCTCGATTCAGTTGAGCATCGAGAATCTCGACTCTTCCGGCACCTGCGGCTATCACTATAGCTGCGTTTATATGGACACGATCTCCTGGTCTTCGCCAACGACACCGCTTCCCATGACACGAGACCCGCGCCTCGCGTTCGAGGAGCTATTCGGCTCGGGCGGCTCGCCCGAGGACCGGGCGGCCCGGCGAAGGGTCAACCGGAGCATTCTCGACGGCATCACCCAAGATGTTGCTCGGCTGCGCGCCGATTTAGACCCGGTAGACCGGCGACGGCTCAATGACTACTTGGACAACATCCGGGAAATCGAGCGGCGGATTCAAAACATCGAAGAGTACAACACGGCGCGTGGTCTTGAAAGAGAGCTGCCAACCGCTCCGGTCGGCGTCCCCGACTCTTGGGAAGAGCACGTCAAGCTCATGTACGACCTTCAGGCGTTGGCATTCGCCGCGGAAGTGACGCGCGTATCCGCTTTCAAGCTCAGCCGCGACACGAGCAACCGCGTCTTTTCCGTGAGCGGCAGCGAGACACCCTTCCATACCGCCTCCCACCACCAGCAGAAGCCTTCGCTCATTGAGGACAACGCGTTGATCAATCGTTACCACGTGGAGATGATGACGTACTTCCTGGACAAGTTGAAGAACACGCCCGACGGCGACGGCAATTTGCTCGACCACACCCTCGTCCTCTACGGAAGCCCGATGGGCAACGGCAACATTCATGGTCACAAACAAGTACCGATGCTCCTCTTGGGGCATGCTGCCGGAACCCTCGAAGGGAACTTGCACTTGCGCTGCCCGGACGAGACGCCACAAGCCAATATCCTGTTGACGTCTTTACAGAAACTCGGGATGAACGTCGAAAGCATTGGTGACAGCACGGAGCCGCTTTCGATCTAACGCGTCGTGATGGGTGATGACATGTTCGCCAAATACATAGTTGCTGGCTCGTGCTTGCTCCTGGTGCTCGTGCCGATTGGCGCTCTCGGAGCCGCCCCGGCGAAAGTGTCGCTCGCCGACGCGGCCATGCAGGGCGACCGAGCGGCTGTTCGCGCCTTGCTCGAGCAGCAGGTGGACGTCAACCTTGCCCAAGGCGATGGGAGCACGGCGCTTCACTGGGCTGCCTATCGCAACGATCCTGAAATGGCGCGACTGCTCCTCGATGCGGGCGCAGACATCCGAGCCACGACCCGATTGGGCGAGCTCACTCCTTTATTCATGGCTGCCAAAAACGGTAATGCTGCTGTCGTGGAGCTCTTGCTGAGAGCAGGCGCTGATGCGCGCTCGACGAACACGAACGGCACGACCCCTCTGATGCTTGCAGCCGCTTCCGGGGACATGGATGCGGTGAAAGTCCTGCTGGATCACGACGCTGAGGTGAACGCGAAAGACAAAACGAACGGGCAAACGGCGCTCATGTTTGCTTCGGCCCTCGGGCGTGTTCTGGCGGTCCGGATGCTCTCACGAGAGGGCGCCGATTTGGACGCCGTCACCAACGTGACCGAGATCATCAAGCGAGAATACCGGTACATCGAGAAGCAAAAAGAGCGGAACATACGCTACGAAGGGGCGAAGAATCCTCCCGTCATGGGCGGCATGACGGCGCTCCATTTTGCCGCGCGCGAGGGGCATCTCGCGGTCGTGCGTGAGCTCGTTGAGGGAGGAGCAAACGTCAATCAGGTGAATGCGGCGGACGAAATGAGCGCGCTCACATCGGCCATCATCAACGGCAACTTCGACATGGCGAAGTTCCTCGTTGACCACGGAGCCGATCCGAGCTTGGCGAGCAAGACCGGATTGGCTCCGCTCTATGCGACCATCGATGGAAAATGGGCGGCCCGGACGTGGTATCCGCCACCAAGCGTATCAGAGGAGAAAATCCACTATCTGGATCTGATGCAGGCCCTCGTGGACGCCGGCGCCAACGTAGACGCACGGCTTTTGAAAAAACCTTGGTACCGGACCTTCCACGGAGACTGGATCAAGCAAGAGGGCGCCACCGCTTTTTGGCGCGCCGCGAAATCGAATGACGTCGCCGCGATGAAGCTTCTGGTCGCCGCGGGCGCGAATCCCACCATAGCGACCTTCCTCGGATCGGCGCCCCTTCAAGCTGCCGCGGGGTTTGGCCTCGAGCCGCAGACGAGTAATGTCGTTCCGGATGCTCGGCTCGACGCGGTGAGATATCTGGTGGAGGAGGTCGGTGCCGACGTGAACCAGGCGGACAAACAAGGTTACACGCCGCTCCATGGTGCGGCCTTGACCGAAGACCGCGACGTGATGCTCTACCTCATCGCTACGGGCGCCGACGTCAAAGCCCGGGCCGCGATGATTTTCGGCGGCATCGGCGAAACGGACCGGGACGTCGACGGGGCAATGGGAGATTCGGTCGCAGACATGGCAAACGGTCCGAGGCCACACAATCTTCAATACCCCGAGACCGTTGAGTTTCTCATCGATCTCGGTTCGGAAGACTCGGCTCACTGCCGAGCCGCCACCTGCGTCGTCAAGGACTTCCCGGAAGAAGACGAGAAGAAGACGAGAAGAAAACGGCGAAAAAGAACGAGTAGGTCGTCACTTCTGCTTCCCGTCACATCTCACTGAGCAAACACTCGACGGACTCCCGCCAATCCTGGATAGGTTTTCGTCGCCGCACGTCGCTTGGCTGGCGCCCTCGACAATTGCGTTCTCAACCGCCTGAACCCGCCGCTCGTGTGATTGCGCCAACTGCTCGCGCTCAGCGACCCCGCTTTCATCGTTCGTCGACGGGCCGCGTGAGCCTGCAGTCCCGTCCGGATTAATAATGATGAATGACACGGCGTCGGTGAAGACGATCTCCCCAAGCTCGCCCAAGAAGCGACCGCGCAGTGGACCGGTGGCTTCAGCCCCCGGCCATTCGACGAAGCCGCGGCGCTAGACGATCTTCCGTGGCGCGTTAGGCGACTAGAAGAGCAATCTATACGACCGCCGAGCCGGGTGTCTTTTTCAGGACGGGTGTGGGTTCCAATGGTGCGGCTGGCCGGACACGGCGCCCGTGCTGCCAGCCGCGAGCCAAGATTCCTGCCACGCAGAGGTGACTCAGAACGCCAAGCGCAACCATAGCCTGAAACGCGACACCGAAAACAGCTCCCACTGAAATCCCCAACAGGCGAAGGCCCGGCGTTTGATTCGGTTCAGGAAATCGGCCGGGTAGGGTTTGCCGTGCCGGAGCGCGTACTCCTTGGTCACGTAGCTCGCCATGAAGAAGCCGGAGAGGGAAAGGAAACCCCATCCAGGCGAGAGCCCCCGGATGCCCCGGATGGCCAGCATAGGAAGACGAGTAAGCAAAGGTGATAGCCAGCACCACCGCAAGATCCGCATAGCGGTCGAGTATGGTATCGAGCCACCCTCCCCTGGGGCTGGCGATCTGTCTGAGACGAGCCACTTCACCATCACAGCCGTCCACGACTGAGGAGAACTGTACCAAGAGTCCCCCCAAAAGCCCGGCCAGGTAACTCGGTAGGGCGAGGAAAGCCGCCCCGGCCAGCGATAGCACAAAGGCGGCGACGGTGATGCCGTCGGGAGAGATCCGCGCCCCCGCCAGCAGACTCGAGAGCCGTAAGGAGAGGGGACGGTTGAGATGTTGCGAGATGTAGCCATCGTCCGTGTTCTTGACGACCGAGGAGAGAAGCCTCCGCTTCGCGTGGCGGAACGCGAAGGCGTTGTCCATATCGATCCATTTCTCGCCGGTGACATCGACCACGCGAACCCGCCGCTCGGCCGCTAGCAGCCCGTTGAAAAAGTCGTATCCGGCCGCGATATTTCTCTGAAGACTCATTCGATGACGATGTAAAATTGCATCGCATGTCGATGAAGAAGAAAAAGAAAAGTTGCCAAGAGACTTTATGGATTCCACACGATGCGGTTGCGTCGAGTCCTGGTCATCCTTTTTATGAGGAACTCGAGCGGGTACTTCGAGAGGAAGAGTTTGACTCGTTTGTGGAGTCGAAATGCTCGCCGTATTACGCGAAGAAGCAAGGTCGGCCGAGCATACCGCCGGGTGTGTATTTTCGAATGCTGTTGATCGGCTACTTTGAGCGCATCGATTCAGAGCGCGGGATCTGCTGGCGGTGTTCGGACTCACTGTCTTTGCGCCAGTTTCTTGGCCTTGGAATGGAAGAGCGAACGCCGGACCATTCGTCGCTGTCTCGGATACGGAATCGACTTCCGCTGGAAGTTCACGAATCTGTATTTGGATGGGTGCTAGAAGTTCTAGCGTCGAGAGGGATGATAGATGGCAAGACACTGGGTGTGGACGCGACGACGCTGGAAGCGAATGCGGCGCTTCGGTCAATCGTTCGTCGAGACACGGGGGAAAGCTACGAATCGTATTTGAAGGAGCTTGCGCGCAAGAGTGGTATCGAAGAGCCGAGCCGAGCGGACATTGCAAAGTTGGACAAGAAGCGGCCAAAGAAAGGGTCGAACAAGGAGTGGGTGAATCCGAACGAGCCGGATGCGGAGATCATGAAAATGAAGAGCGGGGGCACGGATATGGCGCACAAAGCCGAGCATGCTGTGGACATGAGCGGGGAAGGTGCGGTAATTGCCGTGACGCTTCACGGAGGCGCGAAGGGTGACACAAAGAGCCTACCGGATACGCTGGAAAAAGCGCAGTCAAATCTGCAAGAGCTCGCGAACAACGCGGAATGTTGTGAACGAATACATGAAGACGCGGGTCGCGAAGTGGTCGGGGACAAGGGCTATCACGGCAACGACATCCTGGTTGAGCTGGTCGAACAAGAATACCGGAGCTACATTTCGGAGCCAGAGCGAGGTGGCCGCAAATGGAAGGACAAACAGGCCGAGCAAGCCGCCACCTACGCGAACCGACGTCGCATTCGCGGGACTCGAGGTAAGCGATTAATACGCCGTCGCGGCGAGTTACTCGAACGACCTTTCGCGCACTACCTCGAAGCGGGAGGCATGCGACGAACGCATTTGCGAAGACACGAAAATATACTCAAGCGCCTCCTCACGCACGTGGCCGGATTCAATCTCGGGATTCTGATGCGCAATCTCATCGGCAAGGCCACGCCGAAGGAATACGCGGAGCTCAACGCCAGTCTGATCGCTGCTTTATTGCGCTTCGTCTCGACCATAGGCGCACGTTTTGCCCCGCTGCAATCCATCGGGCGTCTCAACTTGGCCGTTCCGCCGAATCACATCTTCCTTGAACTTGCCCACCAAACTTTCTCCGTGAGCAGAATCTGGACTTTTTCACCGGGCTGCTAGCTCCCTGACCGCATCCGAGAGCCCGTACTGTCCCTTAGCCGATGCCCGCCGGATACCCTCGAAGAGTGCCTGCGTGCAGTAGAAAACCCCCGTGTCTGCTGTCTTCCACTCGCTCAGCTCTTTTCCAATCCGTACCACCCGTCCGTTTGCGACCTGTAGCTTGGTCACGTCCTCGACGTCGAGGAGACCCTCTTTGTTCGAGTCCACGGCAAGGCAAATTTCCTCCTCCGCGGGAGGGAAGCGCAACACCTGCTCCACCAGCGACGGGTCGATCAGATGATCGGCCATGGTTAGCAGAAAGGATTCCTCCGATAAGACACTGGACGCCGCGAGAGCGCTGGCGCCGTTTCCCAGCCGCCAGTCCTTGGCGACGACGCACTCCACTTCGCAGCCGCGGCGAGCCGCTATGTCGAGGACGTGCTCGCGGACCTCGTCCGCTCGGTAACCCAGCACCACGACGAAGTGATGGACCCCAGATGCCTGATAGGTGAGGATGATCCGTTCGGCAAGAGACAGGCCGAGCACGGGAATCGTTGGCTTGGGGCGGCCATTGCCCAGACGAGCAACACGGGAACCCATGCCGGCCGCCAACATGACGACGGTGGGAACGCCGGGATACTCTCTTGCGATTTCAGTAACAGGATCGCCTCCTGCGATCTCAGTCATTTGATGTAGCGAGGCCACTAGCCTGAAGTTCCCCTCGGTAAAACCTCTCTTTCTTCGGTGAAGCACCCTTAGTTGCAAGGAGTTACAACGATAGAAGATACGAACTTCGCCTGCATTTTATAGCCATGTAATAACGCATATAACTCTTGTAATATAACTTTAAAGAGTATATAGTAACCATGCACATCGACATTGTGCCCAACCGCAACTCCAAACCCGCCGTTTTGCTCCGTGAGTCCTGAGGTGGACCCCATTCTCTGGACCAAAATGGGGGGTAGCTAAGGTGGAGCCTGCCGAGTTGAACACGTCGTGGTCATAGTCGTGATGTTGTTTCCCGAAGGCTCCTAGAAGGGAGCGTTCGGGAACACAGTTTATGGCAGATTGAAAATCTGGGACAGTTTGTTTTTCGCTGTAGCCATCATTGTGTCTAGCGGCAATTATTATTTCTCTTCAGCAACAAGTTAGAATTCCCGGGTACCTACCGGTCTTGCTCCGTCACTTATCAGCAAAGTGTCCCATGTTCGATCCGGTGCCCCGACGGAGGGAGCGGACCCTTAAAAAAAGATGCGAAGCTTCCTTGTCCGCTCCCTCCGTCGGGGCACCGGATCGAAGCCGCCCTTTCGCTGGTCCACCTGAATAGTGCAAAAATCGGGGTACCTGGGGTATGGGCCAAGCCGCGAGAGGGTCTCCTGCGGCGATTCTCGCATTCGTTTTGTGGACTCATGGCAAGGTTCATTCCTTTTCCCGGCTTTCTACCGCCGTGGCCTCTTTGGCCTTGTTCTGCTTCGATTGCCCCAGTCGGTAACTGCCGACGTTGAGCTCCAGGATGATGCTGTGATGTACAAATCGGTCGATGGCCAATCATCTTCAAGCAACCTCGCCAAGCAGTCCATCGTAGAAGCTCGCGGGCGTTTGATAGCCTAACGCTTTGTGCGGGCGCTCGTCATTGAAGAAATCGAAGTAGCAAGCGATGCCCGCGCGAGCCATTTGCACGGTGTCGTAGGCGTACAGGTAGACCTCCTCGTACTTCAGCGAGCGCCAGAGCCGCTCCACGAAGATGTTGTCGATACAGCGACCTTTGCCATCCATGCTGATCTTGATCTCAAGAGCAAGCAATACACTGGTGAACTCCTCCGAGGTGAACTGAGAGCCCTGGTTCGTGTTGAATATCTCTGGGCAACCGTAGCGTGCCACAGCTTCGTTCAGAGCCTCCACGCAGAAGGTCGTCTCCAACGTGTTGGACAAGCGCCAGGCGAGCACCCGCCGCGAATACCAATCGATGACCGCCACCAGGTATACGAAGCCTCGCGCCATCGGGATGTATGTGATGTCGGCGGCCCACACCTGATTGATCCGAGAAACCGTCAGATTCCTCAGTAGATAGGGGTATACCGTGTGTTCCGGCGCTGGCTTGCTTGTGTTCGGCTTGGGCGCAGTGCTCTCGAGCCCCATCAAGCGCATAAGACGCTGCACGCGCTTGCGGTTGACGGCCGACCCCTCCGCTTTGAGTGTCTGTGTCATCATGCGGCTGCCGAAAAATGGATGCTTCAGATGTAGCTCGTCCATCCGACGCATCAATGCGAGTTGCTCGCCATCCGGCTCGACAGGTTCGTAGTACAGGCTCGACCGATTCACGCCGAGCAGCTCGCACTGCCAGCGCATCGACAGCGGAGCGTTGGGTTCGACCAACTCCCGCCGGGGCGTCATCGCAATCGACCGAGCCCGTGTGATAAAAAATCGCGCTCCATCGTCAGCTCCCCGATTTTCTGAAGCAGTTCGGCCTCGCGCATCGAGGCATCGCCTCCGCCCACCTCTTCGGTCTCGAAAGCACGCGTGACGTTCTCCAAAAGCTGCCGCTTCCATTTGTAGATCTGGTTCGCGTGAACCTTGTGCCGGCGGGATAGTTCCGCCACTGTCTCCTGCTCGCGTAGTACCGCCAATGCAACTTTCGCCTTGAAAACAGGGCTGTGCTTCGTACGATTTTTCTTCACTTTTCTCTGCTCCTTTTTTTATTGAGCAGGCTTGTTTTACCACCTTAACCCCTGGTCTAAAAAATGGGGTCCACTTCAGTTGGCGGGAGAGCGATACGCTCGTAAGGACGAACTGGAGCGTGGCCGCCGCCACGGAACCAACCCTGGCACGGTAGGGCTTGCCGGCCAGCGGGTACCGATCCGTGTGCCACGGGTTCGGAGCCAAGAGGGAGTAGAGATACCGCTTCGCTCCTACGAAGCACTGAACGACGGCGGAGAGGTGAATGATCTGCTGCTGAAACGAGTGCTCTACGGAATCTCGTGTCGCAACTACGAGGCTGCAGCGGAAGCGATACCGGGCGCTATCGGGCTGTCGAGCTCGACGGTGTCCCGAGGTTTCGTACAAGCGAGCGCAGCGAAACTTCGGGAGATGCAGGAACGGGATCTGTCCGGCGAAGATGTGGTGGCGCTGTTCCTGGACGGGAAATCATTCGCCGACGCAATGATGGTCATCGCGCTGGGCATCACACTTTCCGGGAAAAAACGCTTTTTGGGCTTCGTGGAGACGGACACGGAAATGTGCCGATGATCACGCAGGAACGCGCCTATACGTCTCCGATTTGGTACACGCCGTGAGTTTGGCGCTGGGACGGGACGACAACTGAGTTCTATAAGGAGGATTGTTGTGACAAAACCACTCTTTGGATATTTTTTCACCGTGCTCGCCTTCATGTCGATGGTTATCTCTTCTGGACAAGCTCCGCCGCCCGAACCGTCGACTGCCGCGGCCACGCCGTCGGCCACGGCCTGTCCCGTTCCTCCTGCGCCTGCCGAGCTTCATTGGAGCTACGAAGGGGATTCAGGGCCGAGCTCTTGGGGCGAGCTCAATCCGGCGTTCTCAGCGTGCAGCGAAGGCCGCAGCCAGTCTCCGATCGACATCACCGGCGCGACGGCGGAGAGCCTCGCGGAGCTGAGCGCCCGGTTCCCCTCGGCATCGTTGAAAGTCGCGCACCATGAGCACATGGCCGATGCGATCAACAACGGGCACACGATTCAAGTCAATTATTCGGAAGGCGATACCCTCTCCGTCGGAGACCAGAACTATGAGCTCAACCAGTATCATTTGGGTGCGGCTCTTTTGGAACGGTGAGTTTGGCATGTCTCATAGTGGTAAGGGCTCATCTCACTTGACGCGCTTGAGGTGGCGGCCTTTGACGGGGACGACCTTGCCGTCGGCGTAGCGCGAGGCGTGGTTGCGCTCGTACTCGCACTGCTCGTGGAAGCGCCAGTACTCATCGAAGTCTCCGCTGGAGCGGAGAGCGCGAAGCCGCAGCACGGCTTCGGCGCCAGCGAGGGACCAACGCGCTCCGGTGAGGTCCATGCGGTCCGAGACCAGGTGGCGGCAGGCGCCTTCGATCACGCCGGTAGCGATCGGGAATCCAGCGGCGAGGCACTCGTCGTAGTGCAGATAAGAGGCGTGATTGAGCAGATAGTCAGCACACTGATCCACATTCTCCCGATTGTCGGGCGTCAGCTTTCGTCGGGTGGCGCTACGTCTTATCCCCGCCGCCACCAGGCAGGCCTCACCGCGCAGGATGCGAAGCAACCGCTCTTGGACCCACACTTGGCGGGCGGGCTCGGTCTCCTCGTAGAAGCCTAGCGAAGCCTTCCACACGTACTCACAGACATGGATGAAGTCGAGCACGATGGTGAGTTCGACATGGTGCTGGCCAGCCAGCTTGTGCAGGATCTTCAGTTGGGTGGCGTTGCCGTCGACCAAGGCGACCCAACTCTTGCGGTGTGAGGGATCTCGTCGTTCGGCTTCCGCGAACGCCTCTTCGAGAACCTCCTCGGGCTCTTTGGCTAGGCTCGCCCAGACACGCTTGTCTTGGGGGCGAGGCCGTTTGTCTTTCTCTCGCTCGTCGCTTGGTGCCAGCACACGAACCACGTCTTCTGGTTGGCGCACGAAGGGCTCCACCGTATAAACGGCCGCGACCGTGGCCATCCGCTTTCGGTTCCGCTTCTCTCCCTTGGTCAGCCGCTTGCCTAGTCGCCGCGAGCCTTTCTCGGCCGCCTTCTTGGTGGCTTCACGCAGGTCTTTGCGTAGCATCACAACGCCCTTGCCGTCCGCCGTGATCGCCAGCACCGAGGCGCTGCGATCGCCTGCCGGTGGAGCGCGCTGCCCATAGAAGGCGTCGAAGTCCTCTGCCGCACGACCCGCCAGCTCCTCCACTTGGCGCTTTCCAACCTTCGCCCCAGTGTGGCGGCCAAGGCTCGCCACCGCCTCGTCGAACGCTCCCTTTGACACCTCTACTGCCGCCGTCCGCCTCAGCTCGAACGAGTAACGCTCACGGGGGAGGTTCAGCTCGGCATCCAACGGATGCAGGCTATCTGCACCTTCGGCTCCATAACCGAAACGTTTGACACGGATTTCCCCGAAGATCGTCGTCAGGCCGCGCTCGTGGATTCGCTCCTGGTCCCTTTCCACTCCATCCGCACCTCGGACCGGAGCCGCCGCCTCGCCGGGACCGCGCGAGTCGACATGGGCCTGGAACAACTTACGCGAAAGCTCGTAGCTCCTCTCGCGCACCAGCTTCTCCACGTCGCTGTGGCTCATCTGCCTCGATTCGGCAGAACGTAGAAACGCGATGATCGACTCGAGATCGTCCCTCGACATCCCGAACGTCTCTTCGCACAGTTCGAACGCAGAAAGTGCCATCTCTCAGCTCTCCCGCAACACCCGGCGAGGGTCCTTCACCAGAGGCAAGACCAGCACCGTTTTCGAGCTTGCGCCGTGACGACGGTGCTCGCGGTCCATCCGCCCCCGCCCCGTCGTCACTCCAAGCTCGATCCAGTTCGCAGCCCGGTAGCAGGTGCCGCGGTAGCGGCTGTGATCCACCAAGGTCTCCAACAGCAAGGGCTCCACCCCATAGCGGCTGTGCCACTCGCATGGAAGCTGTCGCGCCATCAGGGATAGCACCCTGCTCGCGAGGTTTTGCACCCGCACCCAGGGAAGGATCAGAAAGCGGCTGTTGTTAACCACTCGCTGCAGGTTCCGCCCGCGCGTGGCATCGTCCCATCCAATCCACAAATCTCGTGCCGCCATCCTCCACGCCGGACTCGACAACTGCACACAGCCCACCACCCGTGCCGGCGCCGATGCGTACACCAGATAGCGCAGATGAGCGCCAAAGGGAACCGCGTGGCCCAAGTAGTGATGCCGGTCCACCAGCTCCCGGAACAAAAGACGCTGCTCGTCACTCCGCACCACTTCCAACACCACAGGCTGAATCTCGCTCAGCTCTCCCTCCAACGGCTCAGACGGCTCGCCACGCTCGGTTTGCGGTATTCGGGTTCGTGTCCCGACCGGCTTACCCGGGCGTTTGTCCGGAAGCTCCAGGCGACCTTCGCCTTCCAGCCGCTCGAGAAACTCCCGGCACTCCCGCGCTTTCAACTTTCCGGTCGGCCTCTTCCAATCCAGCAACTCGCACACCGTTCGCGCCAGTTCCATCCGGCTCAGACCGCCACAGCTCTCGACCAATTCCTGGATCAAGCTCAGCTCCGATGAACTGAATCGCCTGCCGCTGAAATTCGCTCCGCTCGTACCCATTTCCTACTTGCCACAACTACCGTAGCGAACGCCGGGACGAATGTCCAGCAAAAAGTGACACCGCTCAGGGTCCACAACCAGAGTAAATTCCGTTATCCTCTGACCAACCTCACGACGAGTGACCGTTGGACGGTTAGATCACTGAGAAAATGGGCGATTCTCGCGGTTCCAAAAGAGCCACACCCGTATCATTTCCATAGCCCGAGTGAGCACACACTCGAGGGCAACCATTTCCCGATGGAGATGCACATGGTGCATACCGCTTCCGACGGGTCACTAGCGGTGATCGGCGTGTTCATCGAAGAAGGCTCTCACAACCCCGCCTTCGACCGGCGTTGTTGCATGATTCCGACAACCCCAAAGGAATCAGCAAGTTACGTTTTTGGGGCAAAAACGCAGAATCAATGGAATCAGTGAGTTACCAGCATTCATGCAACAACGCCTGTAAATGTTGAAAGTCTTGTCGCAGACGGCCATGCGTTGGCCTCGAAAAAGCGTGTGCCCGTCATCGTCGGTGACGCTCCGCCACGGGCCTTTGTAGATAACGCCTTGATGGCGCTCGAGGCACGGGCCTTCCTTCCCCTTGAAGGCGCGGACCGTGAGCGCGCGGAACTCGATGCCCTCGACGCTCTGCCAGGGTCTTTCGTCCCGCAAGAGGATCTCGATACCGTAGAAGCCGGCCTCCTCGAATGCCTTCAAGAACAGGTCTTCACGAAACGCGCCGGAAATACAGCCGCTCCAGAGATCGAGGTCGGCCTGCAGGTGCTCGGGCACGTCTTCGTCGCTCACGATGTCCGAGATGACGACGCGTCCACCCTTCTTCAGGACACGATGCATCTCGCGGAAGAGCTCGGATTTCGACTGCGGGTCGACGAGGTTGAGCACGCAGTTGCTCACCACGACGTCGATCGAGGCCGACGGAATCATCGGGTTCTCCTTCCGCTCCTTCTCTTTCCAGCGGCCCACGGCCTCGAGCTCCCTCGACGGTACATACGGGATGGGACTCGAGATGGGCCTCGAGCCGTTCTTGATCGAGAGCGAGGTCTTGAATCTTGCCCTTGCGGAGCTCGACGTTGTGATAGCCGAGCGCGTCCCCGACGCTCTGCCGGTACTTGCGCGCGAGCGCGAGCATGTCGTCGTTCATGTCGACGCCGATGACGCGGCCTTTCGGCCCCACCACCTGAGACGCGATATAACAAATCTTGCCGCCACCGCTTCCAAGGTCGAGAACCGTTTCTCCGGGACGCAGGTGCTTCGAAGGGTCCCCGCAGCCGTAGTCCCGCTCGAGGATCTCTTCAGGAATCACCGACAGGTATCGCGGGTCGTAGTCCACGGGACAGCAGAGCTCTCGCTCTCGCGCCGTTGCCGCCTGCGAGTAGCGCGACTTCACGGCTCGTTCGGGGTTCATCTCGGTTGTCACCATCAGAAGCTTCCTCTCTTTCGCTCTTTCGCCGGGAGAATCTCGAGGCAGGTGGTCCACCATCCGTGCCGGATTGTGTCGATGAACTCCACCGGGAGACCCTCCTGCTTCATCTCGAGCACCAGGCTCTCGTGGTCGTAGTCCACGGGGACGAACTCGGCGTCGAAGCCGCTGCGGGCGTCGAGAATCGTGTACCAGACGTTGGTCCGTCCATCGTTGGCAGGCCGCCCCACCACCCCGACGTTCACGAAGTGCCGGTCGCCGGGAAGCTCGCGCTTCCAGTGAAGACCGGTATGCGTGGCCAGCACAATGTCGGCCTGATGCGAGTCCACCATCTTCTCGAGAAAATGCGTCGGGGTCGTGGACTCCCAGAGGAACTCGTTCATCTTTCGAGGCGAACCGTGGCTCATGAGCACCCGGTAGCCGCCGAGCTCGATGCGGATCGACTCCGGGAGCGATCGCATCCACGACTTCCATCGGTCCGAAGTCTGGTCGAAGGTGTAGCCGTAGGAGATCTTCGCGAAGAAGTTGTCGCGGGGGTCGGTGTACCCGCACTGGCAGTCGTTGAGTCCGCGCCCGATGGAGTTGTCGTAGTTCCCCTGCATCACCTGTACGCCCGCTTCGAGCAACAAAGGAAACGTCTTGTCGGGGTGCGGCCCGAAGGCGCCGAGATCCCCGAGACAGAAGATGGCGTCGACGTCGCGCCGGCGGGCGTCGGCAATGGCGGCCTCGAGGGCGATATGGTTGCTGTAGACGCCGCCGAGAACGGCGATTCTCTCGAAGCGCTCAGGTTGCATCGCCGCCTCCCGCGCTCACGTTGCTGCAAATGGCGCCGCCTACATAGCAGGTGTAGCAGGCTCCATGCGCGAGCGGATAGGAGCCGAGCGACTCGGACAGGGTCTTTCCCATGCGGGCTTCCGGCAAGTCGATGAGGATGGGGCAGACATAGACGCCCTTGTCGGTCACGATCCGCGAGTGGGTGCAGACGAGCTGAGAGACGTCGAAGTCCTCGAGCATCTCCATGGTCACCTTCTCCGACGGGTGATAGCCGCGATTGCGTTCGACCTCGGCGCCGATCCGCAAGGTCGGAATGATCTTCACTCGGGGCCGCTCGTATCCTGCATCTTGCAGCACGCTCACGAAACGCGCGAAGACGTCGTCGTTGCGATCGTCGTCCCAGGTTTGCGCCACGGTGATGATCGGGAGGAAGCCGTGCTGCAGAAGAAGCCGCACACCGGCCATCGCGCGCACGAACGTCCCGTCCCCGCGAATGGGATCGTTCGTCTCGCTCGAGTAGCCGTCGATGCTCACCCGAAACTCCAGGCTGTAGGGCGATCGTGCTTCGGACCGCTCCAGCCGGGCGGCGGCCTCCGGTTTCAACAACGTTCCGTTCGTGAGCACGCTCGCCGGACCGAGTTCCAGGGTGCGCTCGAGAATCTCGACCATGTCCGGGTGTATGAAAGGCTCTCCCCCAGTGAAGTAGTACTCCTTGACGCCGAGCTCCCGAGACTCTTCGAGTGCGAGGAGCACGGCCTCACGGGAGAGGAGCTCGAACGTGTGGTTCGTCGGACCACACGAGATGAAGCAGTGGCGGCACGTCAGATTGCACAGCGTTCCCGAGATCTGGAACCAGAGATCGTCGAGGGCGCGAAGCTCGACCCGGGCGCTCGCGCTCACGAGGCTCGCTCCTTCCGCCTCTCGGCGGCCAGCAGTCCGAACACTTCCTCGATCTGCTGGAGCCCGATGCGGATCAGGAAGTTCGAGCCTTTGCCGTAGCTCTTGGCCCCGAGAATGAAGAAATTCGGTTCCGGATTTCTGAGAACCTCGGCACCTTTGGACGTCTGCGCCAGGCAGTCGACCGGGCTTTCGCCGAGAAGAGCTGCGGCAAGCTTCATCGGAGCCAGCGAGGCGTAGCACTCGTGGACTTGGAGCTCTCGATAGAGGCTTCGGTCCGGATGGTACCCGACGTGGGCAAGGATCCGGTCCACGGTCACGAGCTTGGTTGCCCGCGACGAGCGAAGCTCGACTTCGAACGCGGAGCTCTCACGCCGTACCGACTCGACGGTGTGCTCTGGATAGAAGTGGATCCGGGCGTCGCCTCCCGCCGCGAGCTCACCTGCGAGCTCGGAGAGCCTCTTGCGCTCGGGAAGCGGATCGTCGGCGATGACGGCGGGCGGCTTCTGTTTTCGCACGACCCAGTGGACCGTCGTTTCGGGAAGGGCCCTCAAACCGTCGAGCGCCGTGCTCGCCGAGTGACCGTCGCCGACGAGGAGAACACGCTTTGCCTCGTATCTCGCGCGATCCGTCCCGGTGACGTCTTCGAGCTCGTAGGCAATGTGCTCCTCGAGCGCGCGCTCTCCGAGAGCCGGTACATTCCCGTTTCCCATCCAATTGTGGTTTCCGTACGTTCCCGAACAGTCGAAAAGGACGTCTGCCTCGACGAGCTCCTCTTCGCCGGCCTCGCTTTCAACGAGAAGCCGGAACGGATACCGCTCCCGCGGACCGCCGATGAGGTCCCCCTTCCCGATGCCGTCGCGGCCGACCGAGACCACGCGCGTGTTCTCGTGGATGCATCCCGACAGAGGGGCTGTGCGCGACAGAGGCTCGACATAGCGCTCCAGGTGCTCCTCCCCGGTGAGATACTCCCCGGCCTCGGGAAGCTTGAAACCTTCGGCTTGGAGAAGACGCGCACCCCGCCCCGAGTGATCGAGCTCGAAGGAAGAGAAGAGCCGCACGTGTCCCCAGCGCCGCAGGTTCCCGCCGACGGTTCCATGCTCATAGACGCGAACGTCGTATCCGAGCTCGCGCCCGGCGAGCGCGGCCTCGATTCCGATCGGGCCAGCGCCGATGATGGCTAGTCTTTGCAAGTCTATGGGCCTTTCCATGGATATACTCCCGGTCCGCCTTTCGCGGATCTCGAACACAAGGATTAGAGCGTCGTGCAGGAAGGCAGGGGCGGAGCGCGCAGCCGGTGGGCGGCGGCGGGTGAGAGGCGCTTGTGAGAGTGATGAGCCTCTTCGATGGTCCAAAGTTCCGGTGCGGAAAGTCGTCGAATCCGAGAGACGAGCCTCTTCAGAGCGACTCGGGCCCGCGGTCCATGGCTCGAGATGCGGTTCAAAAAGCGCACGAGCTCCTGAGCGCTATCGATGTCTTCGAGCTTGCGAAGATGCGCCACCTCGAAGCCGCTTTCCCGAAGCCGCTCCACGGTCAGTTGCGCAACCTCGGCCGAGCCCCAGGGCATCGTTTCGAAGGCCGCGAAGCACGGCTCCGTCAGGCCGATAAGGTTGTAGCCTCCATCGGTCGCCGGACCGACGACGGCCTTTCGTTCTCCTCGTGAGAGCTCGTCGAGAGCGGTTTTCACGTAATCCTGAGAGATCTCCGGCGCATCGTTCCCGATGACGACGACCCGCCGGTAGCCGCGCGCGAACGCCTCCTCGACCGCAAGCCTGAGCGATTCTCCGAAGTCTCTCCCTCGTTGACGGAGCCACTGAGCTCTCGCCGGGAGATCGACCGGTGCCTCGCTGGCGACGAGGAGATCGGCGCCGCTCAGACCCGTGCACACCGTCTGGACGTGCTCGATCAGGGTTGCAAAAAGAGCCGTGGCGCGCTGCGACCCGTGGAGCCCGAGGGGTTTTCTAACCCCTTCCGCCTCCGGCGTCAGCGTGAAGAGCACGACCGCCGAGCTCGAGCGCCGCATGACGCTACTCTACCAGACTAACACGGCCGGGGCCTGTGAATCCTTTCACAGGATCTGCTCGCACCTCCTCGTTATGCACCTATACGTCTGACGGCACATCTATTCAGGGAAGCGCAGCCCCACCCCCCCCACGAAAGGACGTAGGAATCGCCCGAATGAGATCCGGCGATTGGAGCCAGAATCCCCACATGGGTCAGAGGCTGTGGCTCATCATCGTATTCCGCTTGAACATGGAGGAACGGCTTGAGATCGAGGCTGCTTGAACCGCTACTTTGCCCCTCATGACACGAATGTTTGGTTAGGGCCTTCTTATTGAATTTCGCGTCATTCGAGCTGAGCTCAGGGTTTCCGCTCGCTCAAGAGCCGCAGCGAGTTCCTCTTTCCGAGCTCGACCGGCTCGACCGCGAGAGGCGTTGTTGCACCGCTCTGGCTGAGAGCAAAATGCACCTCTTGTGGTGGCCGAGGTATGTTCGACCATGAAGTATCCCAAGCGCAGCCAGTACAAGCACGCGAAGCAGAAGAAGTACCACGTTCGCAACTGGGCGGAATACAACGAAGGGCTGCGCCGCCGAGGCGATTTGACGGTCTGGTTTGACGAGGAGGCAATCGCGAACTGGAAGGCCGACAAGACCGGTAAGCCTGGCGGTCAACGGGTCTATTCAGACATGGCGATTGAAACGGGCCTGGTTGTCCGGATGGTGTACAAGCTCGCCTACCGACAAACCGAAGGCTTCTTGCACTCGATCGCCTCGCTGCTCGGGCTCGGTATCGAGACCCCGGACTACTCGACGTTGTGTCGGCGCTCGAGGCTGCTCCGCAAGAAGCTGCGGATTCCGAAAGCCGCAAGCAATCAACCAATCCACCTGATGATCGATAGCACGGGCTTGAGGATTCATGTTGGAACCGCCCGCAAACCGCCAAAGCAGCGCGCATGGCGCAAGTTGCACATCGCCGTTGATCGCGAGACAGGGAACATTGTTGCGTCCGAACTGACGGCGTCACGTGCTCGCGACGCAACCCGAGTCCCCGCTTTGCTAACACAGATTCAAGCACCTCTAGCGTCCGTGGCGGCGGACAGTGCATACGACAAGGAAGCGGTCTACGAAGCGATCGAAGCGCACAGCTCTGGACGAAGGACGCGCGTGGTGATTCCGCCGCAACGAAACTCGACGCTCAATCAGAATTCGAACACCGCCATGCAGGAGCGCGACCGCCATATTCGTGCCATCGAAAGACACGGCCGACGTGAATGGTACAAGCTCTCAGGCTGCACCAAGCGAAGCATGGTGGAGAACGCGGTCTATCGTTACAAAGCGATCATCGGGCCCGAGATGCGGACACGAACGTTGGCGAGGCAACGAGTTGAACACCGAATTGGGTGCGAGATACTCAACAAGATGACCGCGCTCGGGATGCCCGATACGTACTGCGCCGGGTGACTCTACGACCGGCACAGGGAGGTCAGCGATTTGCTCCGGGCCGTGCAACAACGCCACGGATCGCCCACGGATTGATGCCGTGTTGCTCCCTTGCCCGGGCGTTTCTACTGTACTAAAATACATCTTTGGCTAACGCCTTTGTTCGGTGGGTTTTGAAAGGTACCTTCAATCCGCCGCGGCCGGAGAACAGCTCAAACGAGGAGGTTTGCCTATGGCGAATCGTAGTCGACAGACGTTCATCAAGCGTCAAAAAGAACGCGCACGTCAGGAGAAACAGCGGATCAAAGCGGAGAGGCGAGTCCAGAGGAATACGGACCGTGTCAAATTGGACGCATCTGTAGAGGACCCCGATCTGCTCGGGATGGTTCCCGGCCCGCAGAAGCAGGCCTGGGAGCTCATGGATGTCTTGACGGACGCCGAGCGGATGCAGATCGAAGAAGAGGAAGAAGCCGCTAAGAAAGAAGCGGCGTTGTTGCACCGCTCTGGCTGAGAGCAAAATGCACCTCTTGTGGTGGCCGAGGTATGTTCGACCATGAAGTATCCCAAGCGCAGCCAGTACAAGCACGCGAAGCAGAAGAAGTACCACGTTCGCAACTGGGCGGAATACAACGAAGGACTGCGCCGCCGAGGCGATTTGACGGTCTGGTCGATTTGCTCCGGGCCGTGCAACAACGCCGAGCTTCGCCACTACCGTGAATCTTCTAGAGGCGGTCCCCGCTCATGCGCGCACCTGCTACTCTGGCATGATGACCGCGCACGGCCCCTCCACCGAGCCTTCGGGACCACTCGAAGCGCGAGCAGAGGCCGTAGATCATGCTCTGGATGTTGCCTTTGTCCGCCCCGACCTAGAGCACAACTTATTCTTGCCGGCCTAGGGAGGCTCACTCACGTTGCGAAGCACGAAGCCAGCGACGAACGTCATCTTCCAGTTGAACCGAGACGTTTTGGAGACAGAGGGAAGCCGCTCCCCGTCGACGGCAAGATGCGGATGTCGAAGCCCGCCTCGCGGTAGAAACCTTTTTCGAGGCGACGAAAAACGGCGCGTGCTCTTCGCCACAAGCCTCCGGTGCCAACCCAGAATCGTGTCGGGTTTCACGAAACTCGCGAACTCGTCAAGGGCTTGCTTACCTAGACGCTTTCCGATCTCAGCCAGAGACCGCCGTTCGCCATCCGTCAGGCGCAAGCGACCCTGGAACTGATTTCGAAGACTCGATTCTCGGCCACAAGATACTCGTTGCGCAGCAGCAGCTCTTCGTCGACCGCCCCGGTGATGTACGCCAGCATGGTCTTCCAGTCCATCGTCACTCCTTCCGGTGAACTGGAATACGTATCCGACCGCGATGGTGGCTTCAAGCCGCCTTTCGAAGGTGCAAACTGCTGACCGCGGGGCGTTCGAGTATTTTGACCAGACGGGTTCGCGCAGCCGAGCCCGAACATCGGCAATCGTTGATTGACGCTCTTGGCCCCCAACCTCCGCAAATAAGTCGAATCCCTCCTCGCCGCTGAAGGTAAGAGTTTCCTCGACAAGACACCTCCAGCCGTGCACTCCGTGGCTCCCGAAACAACGGAAAAGTCCGCCGGCATTCGTCCGCCAGACGCTCAAACAAAGACCCCCGCCCTCCCCCTCGGTTGATTCCCACATCCCTGGCCCGTAGACTCCTGTGTCAGTAATAAGGATACCCATGGCCCTCACATCCGGAACCCGCCTAGGCCCCTGTGAGATCCTCGCCCCAATCGGCAAAGGCGGCATGGGCGAGGTGTACCGCGCTCGTGACAAGAAGCTCGAGCGAGACGTGGCGATCAAAGTCCTTCCCGAGCCGTTCGTGAACGACGAAGGACGACTCGCGCGGTTCGAGCGTGAAGCCAAGCTCCTCGCGTCGCTGAATCATCCGAACATCGCGAGCATCCATGGATTAGAGGAATCGGACGGGGTGAAGGCGCTCGTCCTCGAGTTGGTCGAGGGACCGACGCTGGCAGAGAGAATCCAGGAAGGCCCTATCTCGGTCGAGGAAACGCTCGCCATCTCTCGGCAGATTACGGCGGCTCTCGAAGCAGGTCACGAGGCTGGTGTCATCCACCGTGACCTCAAGCCCGCGAACGTCTTCTCTCCCGACGGTGAGTGGGTAGGATTCCACTCTATTCTAGACGGCCAACTCAAGAAGGTCGCCGTCCGTGGTGGTGCACCCGTGAATCTCTGTGCGGCTCAGAATCTGTTAGGCGCTCGCTGGGGAGCCGATGACACCATTGTTTTCGGGCAACGTGGGGCTGGCATCATGCAGGTGTCCGCCGATGGAGGCACGCCCGAAGTTCTCATCCCGCTTACGGGAACGGAAGAAATCGGCCATGGCCCGCAGGTCTTGCCGGGCGAAAAAGCCGTGCTCTTTACGCTCGCGGACGGCACGAACTGGGACGACGCGCAGATCGTGGTGTACTCTCTCAAGACCGGTGAGAGAAAGGTTCTGATCGATGGCGGCAGAGACGCCCGCTACGTACCCACGGGACACGTCGTCTACGTCTTGGATGGAACTCTCTTGGCCGTGCCGTTTGATGTGGACACGCTCGAGGTGGTGCTAGAGTAAGGTGATGATCTCAGATCCGAGTGCGATTTTCGTGGTTCTTGCCCTGGTGGTCTATGTCGCGCTTCGTCTGGAGGAACGCTTTGCGGTCTTTCGTTCCTTTGGAGCCGCGCTGACTGGAATCGTTCTCGCCCTCGTCTTGTCCAACGCCGGCGTCTTGCCGGGGACCTCTGCCACCTACGATCTACTCATGGGGACCGGCGTTCGTATCGCCATCGCCCTCATCCTCCTGGCCGTCGACGTGCGCTCCGTCCTCAAGGCGGGCGGCAAGATGCTGGCCGCCTTTGCGCTTGGCGCTTTCGGTGCCGCCGTCGGCTCGATCATTGGTGGATTGCTGTTCTTCCGACAGGTGGGACCAGAGACCTGGAAGCTCGCGGGGCAGTTAACCGGCACCTATACCGGGGGCGGAATGAACTTCGCGGCGCTGGCGCAAGCGCTGGGAACCAGCAGTAGTCTGTTCACTTCCGCGGTGGCCGCCGACGTCGTGGTGAGCACCCTCTGGTTTAGCGCGTGTCTGGCGGTTTCGGTTTTGCTGGGAAAGCCGAGGCGGACCGAGGAGCCTACCGCGGCCACTGACACTCCATCTCCATCCTCTGGCGAAGAAAAGATAACCCTGGAGCATTCCCTTTACGAGAGCGGGCGCTCGGTTCCCATCGCCGATGTGGCCGCTTTGGTAGCCATTGCCGTAGGAGCCGTCTGGATTTCAGGTCAAATCGCCTCGTACATTCCTCAAGTCCCGCAAGTCCTCTGGCTGACGACGATATCGCTGGTTGCCGCCCAGCTACCCGTCGTTCGCGGGCTGGCGGGAAGTGCCGTATTCGGCAACTACATTTTGCTGCTTTTTCTGGCAAGCAACGGCGCCAAGTCGGTTATTGCGAACATATTCCAAGTGGGCCCAGGAGTCTTCTACTACGCCGCGTTCACCGTGTCGGTCCACGGTATCGTTCTCTTCGGTCTTGGGCGCTTGGTCAAGCTCGAGATTTCGACTCTGGTTGTGGCTTCTCAGGCGAACGTTGGTGGCCCCGCCACGGCCCTCGCGATGGCGAGTGCCCGCGGTTACACCGAATGTATCCTGCCGGGAGTGGCGGCGGGTTTGTTCGGTTACGCGGTGGGGAACTACTGGGGCTTCCTCGTCGCGATGCTCATGAAAGGCTGGGTGCCTGGCTGAGCTCTCGGGAGAGCGTGCTCAAGCGCAGGCCAAGGCCCTCGAAGGATTGTGCACCATCATCGCTCGAATCTGCTCAGTGGTTACACCCAGTTGACGCAGACGAGGCAAGAAAGACTCAAAAATGTGGCAGTATCCGGTGTTACCGCTGTATCGCATCTCGTGATCACGATTTCTATCTTGGGATAACAGCAAGTGCTCCAAATGGCCTCGTTCGATGAGGGCTTGAATCAATTTGGCCCGCGTTCGATCCAGGAGCCAGTGCTCCTTACCGATGACATCGAACTGGATGAAGCAGCCCTCATCGGCCAGGGCTGACAGAACGTCGATGTCCGGCCGTTCGTCGACGTGGCCCACGATGAGGCGCGTCGGACTCACCCCCTGAGCCTTCAAGAGCTCGAGCTGCTCCACGCCGGCCGTACCGCCAGGGATTTCCTGGCGACGCGAGCCGGTGGTGTGCGTTGTAATGGCCACCCCGGTTCTCTTCTGGGCGATCGCAACTGCCTCGAGCCCTTTGAGCTCGAGGCCCTCAGCCCGAGCCCGATGGATGGCCGATTTCAGCACGCCACACCGGCGGCGGTTTGGGCCTTCACCTTCTTCGATCTCGCGGGTGATATGGTCGGCCAGCCTTGCCACGGACCACTCCGCGACAAACAGGGGCATGCAAGGCTCGGTATAAAAACCCGCTGTCGCGATGATGTGAACCTCCGCCGCCTCGGACAACCGAGCCAGTGTTTCCAGATCCCGTCCCCAGCCGTCGCACGTGACCTCGACGATGGCCTGACCGCCGGCCTGTCGATAGCCGATCAATTCGGCAACCATGCGATCGTAGTTGTTGAGGCACATGAAAGACCCTGCGGAACGCGTGACATCGAACAGTTCGGCTTTGGGGGCCAGCCGTTGGTCACACCAGATGTGCTCATGAGGCAAACAGACGCCTAGCTCGTCGGGTTGGATCGTTCCCAGTACGGTTTGAATCATCGGGTGAGGGCTCAAATACGTACGCTGCCCGTGGCTTCGAGGTCACTCAACAAGCCGAGCAGCTCGCCGGTGGACCTCAGCTTCGTGAGCCCATGGGCCACGTTACCGCGACTATAGGTTTGACCGGTTTGGGTGATCGAGGCCACGGCATCGGAGACGACGAGGCTGCCGATGCCTCGGTCGGCCAGCTCCCCGCACGTCTGGCGAATGCCAAAATCAAACGGGACGCCGGCGAGCATCACATATTTGATGCCACGCTCTTGCAAGAAATGCTCGAGCTCGGGGTTTGCCAGGGCGCCCCACCCGGGCTTGGTAAAAACCAATTCGCCTTCGACTGGCTCAACGGCTCCCGTAAATGCTCCATCAGGACCATCCAGATTCCACGTCCAGCCTGTAGCCCGTTGAAACTCGGATGGACTCTCGGGTGGTCGATAACCAAGACAGCTATAGACGACGGGCAAACCCAGGTCGCGGACGACACTCAAGATACGGGTGGTGTTCGCCAGGGTCGAGTCCAGCGCGTCGAAGTACTCGTTGAATTCGGATATCAGCACCTTTGATTTGGCACGAGCGGCAAGCCACCCGCCTTTTGGGTCGGCGAAAGGAGCATGCAGGTCCTGTAACAGCAGACAGACATTTTCCCGGCTTAGATCGAGAGCAGGTACGGCTTCGGTCAACAAAGTCAGCGGATGTCGGATCGGCTCTCTCGCCACGAAACTACATCCTACAGGCTCTGTTGGCTCGTCGCCTCGACGTAGTTATCCAGCATATCGACCAGGTACTTTTCCACATCGGCCAGCCCGGCGACTTTGCCGTCACCTTCGATGACCATGTACTCATCGACGTTGCCACGCCCGCCGCCGCCAATGACTCCGCCTCGGGTGCATGGCACCCCGAATGTATTGGGTACGACGGTCCAGGGGCCACCACCGCCTTGAATCGGCCAGATCACACGTTGCACCTGCCAATCCTCCAGCGTTCTGAGTACCGATTGGACGCCCGGGTCCGAGAGGGGCGTTTGAGAATGACTGAACGCAGCGAACACTTCTATTTCGATGTCCGAGAAGCCGCGTTTATCCAAGTGGCGACGCAGACAGCCGACGATTTCCTCCGGAGGCATGTCCACCACCAGCCGCATGTCGAGCGTGGCCGTGGCTCGATCGGGAATGATGTAAGGGATCGTGGACGTCTTCGGACCCAGAAAACCGCTCCGCAGGCCGGCGATATTCAAGGTGGGTCCGTATAGGAACTGGATCAAGGGATCCATCCCCTCGGCGCCGCCGGTCACGGGAGGAACATTATCGACCCCCCCCATGGGAAGCGTATCCCGCCAATCCCGGCCGGCGAAGCGAGCCGCCAGTTTGTCCAGCAACTCCTGTTCCTCGTCGGTCAAAGGCTTGCGGTACTTCCAGAGCTCTTCCAACCCTTCTACCTTGCAACCCCGCCCGTCCTGGTCGGTCAGGGTAGCCAGGGCCTGGGCCAGATGAAAAGGCGGGGAATCTACCAGAGAAGCAACCATACTATGCACGGTGTCAAGCGGGCCCCGGCCCCAGCTCCTGCCGCTGGCCGTAAGCTCGACGACAACCATGCCTTTCAAACCCAAACCGATGGATACCGTTCCGGCGACATCCTGCGTGCTGGCCGGGCAGAAACTGGCGTGCACCTGCTCGAGACGATCACGGTAGCGCTCCACGAAATCGGTATAGCTGGGACTACCCATGATCTCTTCACCTTCTGCCAGAAACATGATATTGACCGGCAGCCGCCCCTCGACGGCAATCATGGCGGCCAGCGCATTGAGCCAGGCCACGTAGGGTCCCTTCGCCCCCATCGCCCCCCGGCCAACCAGCACCTTTGGATAAGACTCGAGCGAGATGAGCTCCGCCCCCCAGGGATCATATTGCCAGGCAGCCGGTTGGACGGTTCGGGTGTCAAACATGCAATAATTATGGACCGTGAGCGGCGCACCGGCATCGTAGTAAGCCCACACACCCGGGTGGTACCGTCCTTCGATGATTTCGACTTCCTGACAACCCAGGCTCCGATAAGAGTCGGCGACAAGCTGAGCGCATTCGCGCATTCCCAGATTGTCCCAGCTGACGCTTTTCTGTCGTACCCATTGCTGGATATGAGAGATGTGCTCGTCTAGATGATGATCGATGTAGCGGTAAATAGCTTCACGATTCAAATGAGAATCTCGCGTTTCGAGCCCATTCAGTCAGCCTCGTGTTTCGTCCAGTGGTGATGAAATCAGTTTTGATCAACCCCTCGGCGATAGGAAGAAACAGCTCCAGGTCTAATTCGAGGTCGAACTGTATACAAAGCGATTCGGCAATGTCAGAGATACTGCGCCGACCATCGATCAGATTCCAAAACTCATCGCCTAGCGGGCGCATCGTGTCAAAAATGATCCGAGCATCTTGGGCTGCCATGGTCTCAACCAAAGCAACGGTTTCCGGATAGGATATTCCGACCAGGCCAGGCGGGGGTATGTCTTGTACGAGCTTGCGTGGTACCGCGTTCAAGGAAGCCGCCATCACCCTACCTTTCCTTTGACTGCCGTCAAGGCTTCCTCGACTCGAGACTCTAGCTGTTCCAACAGCTGGGCCAAGGCTTCACCATGCGCGGCTACCCTGGCTCGAGCCGGCAAAGGTACGTCACCGGGAATCAAAGAGAGTGCAGAAGCGATCGCTTTGGTATCCCGGTCGGCGTAATACAACCGTTCCCTGTGAGCGCGCCGGGCCAACCGTTCTACATCATCAGAGCCGTTGGTCCATTGTCGGGTGTGCAAGATGCGTTGGACCGTCCGGCTCGCCAGGCCGTCCAGGCGAAAGCGGCTGCGGGCAGCTACCTCGTCGGCAATAGCCAGTGCTTCATCAAGGCCGGCGTCGGCAATCTCGTAGGCTGCTAGAGCCGTGGTCACTCCAGCGATGCGGAAAACTCGCGGATCCGTATTGTCGGGCGACAGCAATTGGGTATGGAAGTATTTGTCGGGCCAGGACATGATCAAGGGACTCGGTACACCAAACGCCGTCCAGACGTGGTTGTCACTCCAAACCGTATAGGGTGCCTGAATGAACTGGACCGGTGAGATATCGGTATCGTTCTTGAAGACCCAGCTGCCATCCTTGGGGGCTCGCTCCATGATTCCGGCGAAGTAGTCATTGATGAAAGACGGTGACGAGTCTGGGTGGCGGTAGAAAAGCAGATTGGATTGCAGCTTTTCCTGATGATGCCCGACGCTATCCAGGCAGAAGGCTGTCTTGATCTGAGAGAGCTTGTCCCGGTTCGCCGCAATATAGGCGTGAGATCCCAGACCTTCCGCAATGATTAGAAATCTTATCGAGCGGCGGGGAGGGCGGATTCGGCCTTGCTGGATCAAGCTGTTGAGGGTCCGAGCGATCTCGACGATGAGGGCCGGGCCGGCAGCACAATTTGCTCCGGGTCGCGTGCCCGCCGAGGCGTGGGCAATGAAGAAAACCGACTCGTCCGGCAGCTCGCGTCCGGGGATGGTAGCCAGGAGATTTCGACCCTCGCCCCTGAAGAGGCGACAGTGGATATCGGCATGCAAGGTGACCGGCCCCGTCCGCAATAGCTCCCGTAGCCGTTGAGCCGCCGGGAAAGCGATGGCACAGGCCCAGGCGTCGAATTCTCCCACTTGGTTGGGCAGGCGCAAAAGCTGAACTGCGTCGGGTAGGTTTTCTCTGGTGCGGAAGGGGGGAGTCGCGTAATACAGGTAGTCTGTCAGGAGCCCCTTGGCTCCGCGTTTCATGGCCTCTACGGCAGCATGGCCCCAGCCCGCGGGGCGGTCTGTGCCGCTGACAAAAGCGATTTTGCCGGTCAAATCTTTGCCTGCAAAATCCAGTTCGGACTCACCGGTGCCGACATCGACCAGCTCGGCGGTGAGACCCCCGGCGGGAGTCGGCTGGGACCACCAAGCCAGGCAGGAGGGGGTGGCGTCAAAGTCAACGATGTCTTCCTGGGTCGGCTCGACAACGCGCACGACGGCACGTTGCGGTTCCCAAGCCAGCGGCATGGTGCGATTCAGTAGTACGGTCTCGCCATCCAGGGGGTAGGAGGTTTCGCTAATATCCTCGAGGCCACACTCCTCGAAACGGGCAGCGACGAGATCGGTAGCGGCGTGATAACCGGAGGAGCCGGGTGAGCGATAAAACTGGCAAATGGCGGTGGTGGTCGCCTGAGCCATCTCGCCTGATAGATTGCGGTGAATTAGAGTTGCCAGATCATCCATGCGAGCTGTTCCTTTCTCATCGCCGTCAAGGCTTTCTCGGCTTGGTTTCCTCGAGCATCGTCCGTGATGTGCTGACCGCACACGTTTCACCGAGATGCCAGTGTGCCCGGAGCAGCGAAATGAGGTTGTTCTTTTCCGCAGTGGCGGCCACGGGACTGGCTACCAGGGCTACCAGGAACACGGTCAGCAGCCGTGCTTGCGTGTTTTTCCGTTGTCGTTCCATCGGGGTTTCTCCTCTCCTATCGTGGGAGTCGCGCCGAAGCTTGGTAGGGTCGAGGTCGTTCGTGAATACGGCAGCACCTCCTTTTGACTCGACCCTGGTTAGTTAGTTAGCCATTGTCGAAGACGTTTAGAAATCTGGTGCGATTTCTAGCCCACCCTTGCCAATTCATCGCGGCCTCGATACTACGCTTGTTCAAATCGATGGGTCAACATTGTTCGATTTATCGCTCCATAAATTTTGCTACTGGCGCTTAGGCAGTTTGTTGACGTCATGCGTTTGACTTTGGGAGAAGCGACTGCCTACCATTGGCGAGGTAACAGGGAGCCGGAAAATGAAGCATGTTGCGTCCACCGAGAAAGCGCGAGCGGCCGTGTCTGAGTTTGTCAGCTTTCTTCTGCTTCTTTTAGCGCTCGTTTTACCCGCCGTCCTCCTGGCGAGTCCGCCTCCGCAAGCAGCTCGAGAGCTTCCCGAGAAGTACCGAGCATGGGTGGAGAAGGAGGTCGTCTATATCATCAGTGACCGGGAGCGGAAAGCTTTTCTGAATCTAGAGTCGGTCGGCGAGTGGGACGTGCTCATCGAGGCTTTTTGGCGGAGGCGAGATCCCGATCCGTTGACACCGACCAATGAGTTCAAAGACGAGCACTACCGACGACTCGCCTACGCTAACGGGCAGTTGGGACGTGAGTCCGCTGTTCCCGGGTGGATGACCGACCGTGGCAAGATGTACATCATCCTCGGAGAGCCGCGCGACCGGGAATCGTTCCTGGCCGTGCCATTCCTCTACGCTTCGGAAGTGTGGTTCTACCCACCCGATCGAGACAAGGGCCTGCCTGCTCTCAATCTTCTCTTCTTCCGGGACGGTTTTGCTGCGTCCTACCGCCTCTTCAACCATGGGCTGGATGGGCCGGAGACACTCATGCCCGGCGAGCGGTTCGATGGCGAGAGCTACCGGCTCGATGCGTATCGGATGCTTCAGGAAATCTCACCTGAGCTAGCGCACGCGACCATCACCATGCGAGCGGGCCAGGGCGCTTACGCCGGCATTGTCCAGTCGGCCCGTTCCGCTCTCGATACCCAGGTGCTTTTAAGCGATATCCAGCTCTCTGCTTATCGTCGAGTGGACACGCGCTATGTAGACGCGGCGATGGAAGCGCGAGGGCTGGTCGAGAGTGAGTACCTTTTCAACTATGTGCCGAGTTACGGAATTGCCAATGTGCTTCCCGGGCCAGCCAACTCTAGCTTTGTGCATTACAGTATCGAGCTGGAACCTCAGCATCTGACACTGGCCAAGGATGATAACGCCTATTACACGAGCTTCGAATTGCAGGGTGAGGTGATCTCGGAGAATGGTGAGGAAGTCGTTCTACAATTCTCCAAGGAGCCTTACCTTCAACTGACCGAATCCCAGCTTCAAGAAGTCAAGCACCGTCCTTTCGCCTATCAGAACATGTTCGCGCTCGTGAGCGGTGAGTATCGCCTCCGGTTAGTGCTGAAGAACCGGGCACGCAGTGAGTATACGGTCTTCGAAACGTCACTGCTCGTGCGCGATCGAAGCGAAGAGGCGGTTTATCTCGGCAGGCCGGTCCTCTTATACGGTGCCGTGACCGACGCGAGCCCGGAAGCACCGCTCACTTACAGCACCTATCACGTCGGCCCCTTGATGCTCGAGCCCAACGCCAAACGCGTCTACGCTATAGGGAATAACCTGATCGCTCATGTTCCGCTCGAGAACGCTAGCGAGCAGCTTCAGCTCTCCCTGCGTGTCGTGAATCGGGAGGACGTCTCCAAGGTGATGGGCTCGAAAGTGACTCCAGTGGGAACCTACCAGGACGCTCCCGTCCTGGAAACCCTGAGTTTGGAAGGTGCCGAGGGAGGACGTTATCGGCTAATCGTGGATCTTCTCGATCTGTCGGGCCAGGCCATTGCCAGCCGGTGGGAAGACTTCGATATTACACCCCGAAACATCGTCCAGCGCCCTTGGGCCCTCCGGGAGAACGTCGACGGGCAGGAAGAGGGGTTGATAAGAGTTGAGCTTGCAAAGCAGCACCTTCAGAGAGGCCAGACGCAGAGGGCCATGGAGCTCTGCGAACAGGCGATCCGCGATGACCCGAGCTTGCTGGTGCCCCGACTTCTTCTCGCCCGCTTTCACCTCGACGAAGCAAGACCGAAGGAGGCGGTCGAGCTTCTCGAGCCCGTCCAACCCCGACACGAGGACAATGTGGAGATATCCCTGACCCTTGGTGACGCCTATTTCCAAGTCGAGAATTACCCTCGGGCGGTGGAGCTATTCGAGTCTACCCTGATCCTTCGGCGGCCCACTTCGTATCTGCTCAATGCACTCGCGGTGTCGCACATGAGACTCGGGAATTCCGACGAGGCGGTGGAGTACCTGAACGATTCCTTGGAGTTGGATCCCGAGCAGGAATCCGTCGAGACTCTTCTGCAAGAACTCCGAAGTGGCACCCCCCCACCAATCGGTTAGGCAGCGCCCGAACGGATCATCAGGCTCCGCCGCAGGCGGCTACGAACTCCTGGCGCGAGCTCAGCGATGCGTCTGACGTTTTCTTCCCGTCGGACCCGACGCGCCTGAGGCGTCTGTTGATGCAACGGTAGCCGCCAAGTGAGACTTACCCAGTTCTTCGAGATCGATCTCGGTCCCCAATCCTCGTTTCGTTGCCTCTTGATAGACCCAGAGGGCAACGCCCACATCCTCGAACGCGACTCCCACGGACTTGAAGATCGTGATGTCCTTGGACGACTCGCGGCCGGGCTTCTTGCCGGCAACGATATTCCCCAATTCGGCGTGGATTTTCTCTGGAGAGATGGCTCCCGAGGCAACCGCGTGCAGAACGTCGCCTGCCTCTTCGAGGACTTGATCCGGATAGTCCAACACGACGCGGGATTTCCGGAACGCATCCGCGTCCAGCTCGCGTTTCGCAGGAGAGTTGGCTCCAACCGCATTGACATGCATTCCTTCTTCGAGCCACTCACCCAGAACCACGGGTTGGCTCGAGGTCGTCGCGGTTATGACGACGTCGGCGTCGGCGACCGTCTCGCGGGCGCTATCGGACAAGCTGACTTCCATTCCTTGATCGGCCAGTTCCTGCCCCAAGGACTCGGCCCGCGTCCGATCGATATCGTGGATTTTGATCTTCGTCACGGGAAGCACCACTTTGAGCGCCGCGATCTGGGCACGGGCCTGCACGCCAGAGCCGAAAAGACCGACCGGTCGTGCATCTGGACGGGCGAGATACTTCGCTGCCACCGCGCTCGCCGCACCGGTACGCACTCCCGTCACGTGCCTCCCCGGCAGCAGGCACGAGAGAGCACCGCTAGTCGCGTCGAAAAGCAGCATGGCAAAATAAGTCTTACCCCCTTGCCTTTTACCCGGAATACCCGTCAACGTCTTGAGCCCGAACCCGCCTAGCTCAGGCATGCTCGCGGCCATCACTCGAAAGGCGCCGGCGTCTCCTCCGAGCTTCAAGAGGAAACGAGGGGCAAGCCCCACGGACCCTGTTGCGTACAATCGGAACGATTCTTCGACCAGCCGCACGCCATCGGCCATAGTCAGGAGCTCGACAATCTCCCGTTCCTTCAGTATCAGCGCCATCAGAGCACTCCTCTCTGGGCAGACGGAAGAGCTTCAGTTCCGTGTCAATCCAGTGCAATGCTTCGTGAATGTGAAACGGGTCGAACAAAGAAGCATAGACCGGGCGATGACTGGCCTGCCGCTTTTGATTCGTTTGCCCATGGTATCCGCCCAAGCATTCCAGGAAATGACTCAAAATGACAATAATTAAGCGTTATAGCTTCAAAAGAATTATCGATTGGACTCCCGCAGTAGGAGACCATAGGTTATCGAGGGGTTCGAGTGTGCCGTGCGAGCGAGGCCGGGATTTAGGTCTCGCAGATCGGTCTATTCCCCTGCACGCAGAGATAAATGTCCCACATCATTCAATCGCCTCAGCCAGCAGGCGCCGGGTCGAATAAGCGAGGTCGCCGACGAGCGCCTATGTCTCGCCGAAACGTGCGGGCGATAAGGAGAGCGCAATGAAAAACGAACAGCGATGGACCCTTCTCGGATGGGGGCTCGCCTTCGTGCTCCTAGGGAGCGCGTTCGCGCTTGCGCAGGCTAAACGACCGATGACCATGGTCGATCTTCTGGAAATCCCGTCCTTGAGCGACGCCCAGCTCTCGCCCGACGGCCAGGAACTGCTATTCGTTTTGGCGCAGGTCGACTGGGAGGCCAACGGCAATGCCCGCCACATTTGGCGGGGGAACGTCGACGGCTCGCCACCAGTCCAGCTGACCCATGGGTCGGGAGAGTCGAGCCCTCGGTGGTCTCCCGACGGAAAATGGATCGCCTATCTGGCCCGACCCGAAGATTCCGGGGAAACCCAGATTTATCTCATGAGTAGTGAAGAGCCGAGCTTCCTGGAGAGAATTCTCGGGAGCGAGGGGGGCGAGCCCATCACCGACCTGGAGCTCGCGTCGCCGAGGCCGTCCTTACTCTCGGTCGTCGGATGGGTCGCGGCACGCTCCCCCTCGATCTCGAACATAACTTGGGCGCCGGATAGCTCCGCGATTTACTTCCTCGCTCCCGATCCGCCGAGCGACGAAGAAAAGCGGCTCGCCGATTTGGGGGATGATGTTTTTGCGTTCAACAGGAACTACAAGCAATGGCACCTCTTTAGGGCGGCGATTCCCACCGGGGCAGTCGAACGGGTTACCGATGGGGATTACTCCGTGCTCAGCTATCAGCTATCTCGGGACGGGCAGAAGATCGCTCATCACCGCGGACCGACTCCGCTCTACCAGGATCCGCATCGGAGCGAAGTGTGGGTGATGGGCGCAGATGGACAAAACGCGCTCCAGCTCACCGACAACGAGGTACCCGAAAGCTCTTCCTGCTGCGGCGCCGGTGGAGCACGGCTCTCTCCGGACAACGAGCAAGTTTTGTTCCTGGCGAAGGCCAACGAGGGGTTCGAGTACTACTATAAGAGCAGTTTATTCCTTGTCCCCGCCTCGGGCGGTGAGGCACGGCTTTTGCTCCCGGACCTGCCCTATGAGCTTCGGGCGGCGCGCTGGTCGGAGAATGGAGACACTATCTTTCTCCTGGCGAACATGGGCGTGCACAGTGAGCTTTTTGAGCTCGATGTGGCCACCGAAGAGCTACGACAGCTCACCGACGGGAAGCATTCGGTCAGGTCGTGGGCCCTCGAGCTCTCTTCTGACCGACACGTGCTGACTATCGCCCAGCCGGACAACCCCGGCGACGTGTGGCTGCTACCGGTGGGCAAGAGCGAGGCATCTCCGACTCGAGTGACGCACGTCTTCGACTACCTCGCACGCGATTTCGAGCTACCACGGCAGGAGAAGGTCGAATGGAAGAGCGTCGACGGCGTAACCGTCGAAGGGTTACTCGACTATCCACTGAATTTCGACGAGGGAGAAACCTATCCCCTCGTCGTGCAGTCCCACGGCGGCATGGCTAACTCGGATCAATTTGGCTTCGGGCGTTGGAGCAGTTACATTCAGGTGCTTGCCGCCCGTGGTTATGCCGTGTTGAGAACCAACTATCGCGGCAGCGGTGGATACGGAGACGAGTTCCAGCGTGACATGATCGGGCGCTACTTCAACAAGTCGCACCTGGACGTCATGGCGGGCGCGGACCACGTAATCGAGCTGGGCATCGCCGACCCCGACCGTTTGATCAAGAGGGGATGGAGCGCGGGCGGCTACATGACGAACAAAATCATCACCTTCACCGACCGTTTCAAGGCGGCCTCTTCCGGCGCGGGGATGGTGAATTGGGTCTCGTTCTACTCGCAAAGCGATATCCGTCATTTTCGAGATGATTGGCTGGGGGGCTCGCCGTGGCAGAAGGATCCTCCCATCGACAACTTCTGGGAGCAGTCGCCGCTCAGTGACATCGCAAACGTCAAGACGCCTACGATCATCTTCGTAGGAGAGAATGACGTTCGGGTGCCCCCGGAGCAGTCGATCGAGCTCTATCGTGCTCTCGAGTTCAACGGCGTTCCCACCCGTCTCTACATTGCACCGCGGGAGCCACATGGTTGGCGCGAGCTTCGCCACCGCCTGTTCAAGATGAATGCGGAGTTGGAGTGGTTCGAGAAACACGCGATGGGGCGCGAGTACGAGTGGGAAAGGGTACCGGAGAGGACGTCGTCCTCGCAGTAAAATCGGAGGAAAAGCCATGACGGATCGGTTGGGTCATTCGGGTCGGATACACTCGAGCTCATTTCTTTGGCAGCAGCGGTCCATCTCGCTTGCCGTCTTCCTGATCCTCGGTGCCACACCCGGGATGGCTCAACTCGCGGGCGAGAAGCTCTCGGGGATGAAGGCGCGCTCCATTGGTCCGGCGAGCATGAGTGGTCGCATCGGCGCCATCGGGGGCGTGGCCAGCAACCCGGACATGCTCTACGTGGGCGCGGCCAGCGGCGGGGTTTGGAAAACCATCAACGGAGGCATCACCTGGCAGCCGGTTTTCGACGATCAGCCGGTCCATTCGATCGGCGCCGTTGCGGTCGATCCCGGCAATGCCGATATTGTCTGGGTGGGGACGGGAGAGGGGAACCCGCGCAATACCGTCTCGGTGGGAAACGGCGTCTACAAGACCACCGATGGTGGAAGAACGTGGGCTCACCTCGGGCTGGACAGGACCGAGCGCATTGCCCGTATCCGGATCGATCCGCATGACCCGGATACCGCCTACGTGGCGGCCCTGGGAAAAAGCTGGGATGAGAATCCTGAGCGGGGTGTCTTCAAGACCAGCGACGGTGGCCAGACGTGGGACAAGGTCCTCTACGTTGACGAGAAGACGGGGGCGGTGGATCTGGTCATGGATCCGACCAATCCCAAAAAACTCATCGCCGCCATGTGGGAACACCGTCGCTGGCCATGGTTTTTCAAGTCGGGGGGACCGGGCTCCGGCGTTCACCTGACGGTCGATGGCGGTAAAACCTGGACACAACGGAGCCATGAAGACGGTTTGCCCGAAGGGGACCTGGGGCGCACCGGACTGGCCATCTCCCGTAGTCGTCCGCAAGTCGTCTACGCTTTAGTTGAGGCGAAGAAGAACGCCCTATACCGCTCGGACGATGGTGGGTACGAATGGCGCCTGGTTAATGATTCGGACGACATCAATCCGCGACCCTTTTACTATGCCGACATCCGAGTGGATCCGCAGAACGAGAACCGTATCTACTCACTGCACGGTCGGCTCATGATGAGCGAGGATGCAGGGAATTCCTTTCGGAGCGTCGTTCCCTCCGCGACGATTCACGGCGACTATCAGGATCTGTGGATTCACCCCGAGAATCCCTTGTTCATGGTCTCGGGAAACGACGGCGGATTGGCGATAACCCGCGATGGGGGAGAGCGGTGGCGGTTCGTCCAGAACCTTCCTCTGGCCCAGTTTTACCACGTCAATGTGGATATGGCGACGCCCTACAACGTCTACGGCGGCGTGCAGGACAGCGGCTGCTGGCGCGGGCCGAGCCAATCCTGGGCGCTGCGGGGGATCTTCAATTACTACTGGGACCGGTTGAATACGGGGGACGGGTTCGAGGTTCTGCCCGACCCGGTTGATCCGCGATACGGGTACGCCATGTCACAGGGTGGCAACCTGGTTCGTTATGACCTGGAAACCGGTGAACGGAAGAGCATCAAGCCGGCGCATCCCGAGGACGTGCACTTGCGCTTCAACTGGAATGCGGCTATCGCCGCCAACCCCCGTGAGGCGAGGACGGTCTACTACGGCAGCCAGTTCGTTCACCGTAGCACCGACCAGGGCAACAGTTGGGAGATCATCAGTCCCGACCTGACGACGAACGATCCGGAAAAGCAGATGCAGTTGGACAGCGGAGGGCTCACCATCGACACCTCGAACGCCGAAAACCACACCACCATCATCACCATTGCTCCGTCACCCGTGGAGAGCGGCGTCATTTGGGTGGGCACGGACGACGGGAACGTCCAGCTCACCAGGGACGGGGGGCAAACCTGGAACAACGTGATCGACAATATCCAGGGCGTGCCTCGCAATAGCTGGGTTCCTCACATCGAGGCGTCGAAGTTCGATAGCGGGGAAGCGTTCGTCGTATTCGACGACCATCGTAGAAGCGACTGGACGCCCTACGTGTACCAGACGTCCGACTATGGTCGAACGTGGCGGAGTCTCGCCACGGATGATCTCTGGGGCTACGCTCTGGTCATCGAACAGGACCCGGTCGAGCGGAATCTTCTGTTCCTGGGAACCGAGTTCGGTCTGTACGTGAGCGTCGACGCCGGAGCCCATTGGACCAAATGGACTCATGGGTTCCCTACTGCTTCGGCGAAAGACATGATCGTTCATCCGAGGGACCACGACCTCGTCGTGGCAACCCACGGCCGCGCGATCTACGTGCTGGACGACATTAGTCCACTCCGAGCGCTAGCCCGAAGTGGCGTGGAGATCCTCGACCAGCAGCTACATCTTTTCGACGTACCCGATGCTATCCAGTATGTCGTCAGGGAGACTAAAGGACTACGCGGTCCGGGCCATGCTGAGTTTCAAGGTGAGAACCGGGCCTACGGGGCCCAGATCACGTACGTGGTCAATGCTCCGGAGACCGAGGGATCGGAAGCGCAAGACGAAGTCGTCTTGGAGATTCTCAATCCGGCCGGCGACGTGATTCGAACCCGAAAGGGGCCGGCCGAGCCTGGCATCAATCGGGCGTCCTGGGGACTCAAGCGAAAGGCGTTCCGCAGTCCCTCAGCCGATGCACCTCGTCCGGACGCGGAGGAACCAGCCGGTCCTCGGGTGCTGCCCGGTACCTACACCGTGCGCGTCCGCTACGGTGATCAAACAGCCACGAAGTCGGTCGAGGTCCTGCCCGATCCGCGGCAGAACATTTCAGCAGCCGACATGCGAGCCAAAGAAGAGATCGTTCTGCGCGTCGGCAGGCAGCTCGAGATTGCGGCCAAGGCGGTGGAAGATCTTCGGAGCGCCCGCGAGGCGGTCGACGGGATTTCGAAGCGCATCGAAGACCGAGAGGATCCCGCGGCACAGGATATCCGCGGCCGGGAGAAAGAGCTCAAGGAGTCCATCGATGAGCTGATCGCGCGGATCAACCCACCCCCGATTCAAGGAAGCCGACGGGATCCGGAGCTCCTCAGCGTGCGCCTCGGCTCGGTCTTTCGCTCGATTCAATCCAGTTGGGAAGCGCCCACCCAGCCCCAGCGCACCAACCTAGGCCACGCCGAGACGAAACTCCGACAGTTGGTTACCGACGTCAATCGCTTCTTCGAGGAAACCATGCGCGGGTACCAACAAGCTGTCGAAGCGGCCGGGCTTCCGCTGTTCGAAGCGTATGAGCCGCTTGCGCTGCCCCCAACATAATACGTTTCGAACGCCCGAGTTCGTCGTCCTCAGCGGAGATCGAATCCATGTTCTTGGATTCTTAACCGCTAAGACGCTCTTGGCATGTGAGCGGGGTTACAGTGACTCTCGCTTATGGGGTCCCAAACAGAATCAATTGGACTCGTCTATCGGAACGGGACTAACTATTAGAAGTATGTTGGAACGCTACTATCAGCACAAAGACCTTGTGACGGAGGAAAGGGTCAAACTCGTACACGACATTTACCAGAGAAATTACGAAAACTTCGAAAAGAGAAGTCGGGCGATCTCGCGCTCGACAAAGGGAAACTATAATGAAACCTTGAGTTACAAGGGGAAGCATATCTCGGAGTGGGGCGAGGATCTCGAGGTTCCGGGTCCCCGGCGCCGAGATGCACTTACTTCCCTGGTCCGGGCATCATCTCTTCACGGACCAGAAGGATAGATGTGTTCAGGTGGTGACCAACTGGCTCACGAGTGAATCGGCCCGCCCCCCGAACTAAGCTACGTCCGCCAGTGTGCAAAGGCGCGGCAGTCGATACCGGCTCACCCGAGCCCGTCCGGGCTCTTGAAAACCTGGCCGCCCTTCATGACGAACGGCACGTCCTGCAACAAGGTCACGTCCTCGAGGGGGTTTCCGACAACGGCTACCAGATCGGCCTGCAGTCCCTTCTTCACGGTCCCAATCTCGTCTTCCATCCGCAACAACTCCGCGGCCACCGAGGTCGCGGCCTGGATGGCACGCATCGGGTCCATACCGCGGTCAACCATCAGAGCAAACTCGCCCGCGTTGGTTCCGTGCTGCACCCGGCCGGCGTCGGTGCCGAAGGCGATCTTGACCCCCAAGCTCAACGCCATCTGGAAGGCTTCCGTGTGGCGCGCCATGATCGCTTTGATAAAGGGGTCCGAGTACTGGACGAGCGCCTGGGTGGGAGTAAAGTTCGAGAGAGTAGGACACAAGTAGGTGCCTCGCTCCACCATGAGTTTCAGGATGCCTTCGTCGAGAAGCATGCCGTGCTCGATGGAGCGGACCCCTCCCAGTACCGCGGCCCGGGCGCCCTCACCTCCGTAAGCATGCGCCGCCACGTCCTTGCGCCACCGTCGAGCCTCGGTGACCACCGCCCGGATCTTCTCCTCGTCGAACTGTGGGAGGACTTCCAGGCTCTTTTGATCGATGTGTCGCGTGGTGCCGGTGGCGTAAACCTTGATCCAGTCCGCACCGTACTTCACCTGACGCCGCACTTCCTTGATCATCTCATCGAGAGTGTCCGCCACGGCCCCCAACTGGGGAACGCGCTCATTGATCTCCGGAGCCAGACCGGTCTGGTTCAAGTGACCACCGGTGATGGTCAGAGCCCTGGTGGAGACGAAGAGCCGGGGGCCGGGGATGAGTCCGAGGCGAATGGCGTCCCGGACCGCGACATCGGCAAATTGAGCGCCCTCGGAGTCCGTGTCGCGCAGAGTCGTAAAGCCGGCGTTCAAGCTGGCCCGTGCCGCCGCCGCTCCCTCCAATGCTCGAAAGGCGATCGACTTTTCCAATACAGGATTCTTGCCGTCTAGAGGCGCGTAGCAGACATGGGTGTGCGCATCGATGAGACCAGGGAGCAGCGTATAGCCGGTCAGATCGATGACGCGAGCACCGGATGGGATGGAAAGATCAGGACCTACGTTGACGATGCGGTCACCGTCGATTTGGACGCTGCCTCCCGAGATGGGCTCGGGACTCGCCCCATCGATCAATCTATCGGAACGGATGACGACTGCGGAATTCGGCGTCTCGGTCTTCAAAGCCCTGGCCCTCCAGAATTAGTCCCCCCCTAGCGTACCATGTCCTGTACGACTGCTGAACACGAGCTCCCCGTCGATGAAGACCATCTGGGGGAGCACCCGAAGAGCGCGGCACTCGATCGTGGGTGTCGAGAACGATGACAGATTCATCGTGTTAGGATCTCCGGCTCCGAGACCGGAAACGACCGTGGGAACACCTGCTCGGTCTCCCATTCCAAACCCAAGGAGGCAATGAATGAGAGCTCATAGACTACGATGCCTATCCTTCCTGCCGATGTTGCTCGCCCTCTCCTCTGCGGCCTTTCCCCACAGCCAGTTCGTCTACCCCGGCGCGCGCGGTTACATGGAAATGATTTTTCTGCCGCCGGTTACGACAGGGCCATGGTCGCCGTCCTGGTCGCCGGACGGCCGCGAGATCGCCTTCTCGATGCGGGGGAGCTTATGGACGGTCTCTGTTGAGCTCGGTGAGGCAAAGCAGTTGACATCCGCCCCCCAATACGACTCCGAGCCGTCCTGGTCGCCGGACGGCCGGCAAATCGTCTTTACTCGAGACGATGATCATGCGATTCACCTTTGGGTCGTCGATGCCGACGGCGCGAACCCGCGTCAGCTCACCCGCGCGGGTGAGATCAACGTGAATCCAGCCTGGTCGCCGGACGGTGAAAACATCGTCTACGCTTCCATGGCCGACGGCAAGAGCCTGAACTTGTGGCTGATCTCGCCAGCGGGGGGAGCACCCGAGCCCTTGCTCGAAGACGAGCACCAGAATCTCGAGCCCAGCTGGGCGCCCAACGGAAGAGAGATTGTGTTTCTCAGCAGCCGCGACACTTTCTACGGCACCGGCGACATCTGGACCATCAACGTGGCCGACAAGACACTCAAACGGTTGTTGAAGGAAGAAACCCTGTATCACACTCGACCCCAATGGTCCCCCGACGGGAAGAAGATCGCTTACGTTTCTCATCGCACGGGCCGCAACGAAATCTGGATGCTTCATCCGGCCTCGGGCAATCCAACGCAGTTGACCCGGCAAGGAGCGGGGCGAGCCACGGCAGGAGTAGCGCAATGACGACGAGGCTTATCTCGTTCACCGAGAGCGAGAAGACACCGGTCACCATGAGAATCGTGACGCCTGCGAGACTGCGGCTCGTGCGCTCGACGAACATGTCGAGCCAGGATTTGAGCCGGCTCTTCGCGGCGAGAGAGATGGGGAGGTAGAGCACCTCGACGCTCGACTTGTTGACGGAGTTGCTGAGCCCGTCATCCGAGGTCTTGATGAGCGCCGCGGTGAGGAGCCGCGGAAAGAGAAGAAATGCGATCGAGGACGAGAGCAGTGCGAGCGGCAGAATGGCCAACCCTGCGGCAACTCCGAGACGGCTCAGAAGCCTTCCGACAACGAGCAACTGGAGCACGAAGGCGACGATGTTGATTGCGGCAAAGAAAGTGCCGAAAAAACTCGTCATCGCGTCCGTCGTTTGAAACGATTGCTCCACAGCCGTATTGAACTGATAGTCCACGAGTGTCGAGGTCATCGTCGTAAGAACGATGAGGGCAGCTATCATCGAGAGATAACGCGAGCGCGCGACGAGCCTCCATGGCTTGTCGTCAGGCTTCGCGCCGCTTTTTTCTTGCCGCGCCAAATCCATCCGCCGCTCGGCCATGCGCTCGCGCTGCTCCACCGTGTTCCATCGGACGAGAACGCCGACGCCTATGAGCAGGACGATGGCCGACAGGAGCAATCCTTTCGTTTCGACGAAGCGGACGGTGAGGACGTCCTACGAAGAGATAGTTCTCGAGCCGTCCGGGAATTTCGAGTCTGTCGAGGGGCTTTCGAGCACGGTTATCCGTCTGCCTGGGCGGGACGACTTGATGTATCTCGGCGATCTCGCCGACGTCTATCGCGGATATATCGACCCGCCGCGTACGCGCATGCACGCGAGCGGGACGCGCGGGCTGGCGCTCGCGGTCAGCTTGCGCGAAGGCGGCAATATCTCGTTGCTGGGCGAAAAGATTCAAACGCTCGTCGCGGATCTCGAGAGTCAATTCCCTTACGGGATCACGTTCGATTTCGCCGCGCTCCAGTCGATTCACGTGAACCGGAAAGTGGACGACTTCGTCGGGAATCTTCTCCAAGCCATTTTTCTAGACTGAAGTTCCCTGGTCGAAAGAACCACTGACTGTTTGAATCCCCAATGATTACGCGTCTTTAGGGACGTCGGGGGCTAATTTTGGCGGACAATATATAGGCATGTAATTAATAGAATAGCCGTAGGTTATTAACATTGTTAATGCTATTATAGTGGGCATGCATATCCACATCATCCCCAATCGCAACTCTAAGCCTGCCGTCCTGCTGCGTGAGTCCTATCGGGTGGGTGGAAACGTCCGCAAGCGCACGCTTGCTAACTTGTCCAAATTGCCCATGGACGCAGTCGACGCCATTAAACGCATTCTCAAAGGGGAGAAGCTCGTTTCGCTCGAAGACGCCTTCGAAATCGTCGAGAACGGCTCCCGGCTCCATGGCCACGTCGATGCGGTGCTCAGCGCCATGAGACAGCTCGGTTTCGAAAAACTCGTTGGCTCTCGACACTCACGAGAGCGGGATTTGGTCATGGCCATGGTAGCCGCGCGGATCCTCGAACCGCAGTCGAAGCTGGCGACTAGCCTGTGGTGGCACACAACCACACTGCCCGAAATCCTGGGGTGAGCGACGCCGACGAAGACGATCTCTATGCCGCCATGGACTGGGTTCTCGAACGCCAGGAGGTCATCGAAAAGAAACTCGCGGCGCGCCATCTCCAAAACGACGGCCTCGCGCTCTATGACCTAACCTCAAGCTACTTCGAGGGTGTGAGTTGTCCGATCGCCAAGCTCGGATACGACCGTGACGGCAAGAAAGGCAAGCTGCAGGTCAACTACGGTCTACTGACCAACGAACGCGGTATCCCTGTGTCTGTATCCGTCTTCGAGGGCAACTCGGGCGATCCCAAAACGCTCTTGCCTCAGATAGAAAAGGTGCAAGAGCGGTTCGGAATCGAGCAGTTTGTGATGGTGGGCGACCGCGGGATGATCACCCAGACCCAGATCGACGCGTTGCGAGAGATGGACGGTGTCGACTGGATTACCGCTCTTCGACCCGAGGCGATTCGCAAGCTCATCAACGATGGGCTGCTCCAGATGGGGCTATTCGACGAGCGGAATCTGTTTGAGGTGACGCACCCGGATTTTCCCAACGAGAGGCTGGTCGCTTGCCGCAATCCGGAACTGGCCGAGAGGCGGCGTCACAAGCGTCGTGCTCTGCTCGAAGCGACCTGCAAGGAGCTTGAGAAGGTTTGTCGGATGGTCGAGCGGCGACGTTTGCAGGGCAAGGAGAACATCCGTGCTGCAGTGAAAAAGCTCCTCAACAAGTACAAAGTCGGCAGCTACTACAGACTCGATATCCGTGACGACGGTTTCGACTTCGAGCTAGACGAGACAACGATGGATGCCGACGCCTCGCGCCTCGCCAGCGGCAACTCAGAGCTCGCCAACAAACGGCTCCAGCGGTGGAAGCGACACGTGGAGACGATCGCTAAGCAGTTGGACCAGATTCGCCAACGGATCGGGCGGGGTCAGCTGCATGGTAAAGATAAAATCGGTGTGCGGGTAGGCAAAGTTCTCAACAAGTACAAAGTCGGCAAGCACTTCACACTGGACATTCGCGACAACAGCTTTAGCTTCGAAATCGACGACACAAAGGTCACTGCGGAAGCTGCATTTGACGGCTTCTACGTCATCCGCACCAGTCTTGCTGAACAGCGGATGAAAACAGATGACTTAGTGCGCAGCTACAAGTTGCTGACCCAGGTCGAGAGGGCGTTTCGTTCCTTCAAGAACATCGACCTGAAGGTGCGGCCCATTCGTCACCGGCGCGAAAACCGAGTCCGGGCGCACATCTTCTTGTGTATGCTGTCCTACTACGTCCTGTGGCACATGATGGAGGCTTGGCGGCCCTTGCTATTCGCTGACGAGGACCAGCAGGCGAAGGCAAAGCGTGACCCCGTTGCTCCCGCGAAGCGCTCCGAGGCGGCCATGCGCAAGATACAGACCAAGAAGCTTGACGATGGGAGTCCAGCTTCCAGCTTCCGCACGCTGCTGCGCCTTCTCAGCAACATCGTCCGAAACAAATGTCGGACCCCGGGGGCGGCATCGAGCGACATGACCTTTGACGTGACTACATCACCGGACTCCAAACAGCGTAGGGCCTACGAACTGCTGAAGGGTATCACCGTGTAGACAGAAGCGCGTACCTTCCAATCAGCCTATGCCTCTGGATTAACACGGGATGTCGGTTTTTCTGGAAAGGAACTTCAGTCTAGTGCTCGCCGTCATGCTCGTGAGCCTCGGCATCAGGACGGGCTTGGTCGTCGCTTCCCTCGTGCCGATGGCGATGATCACGGCAGTCCTGGTGATGTTTTTTCTCGAGATCGGCCTCGACCAAATGTCGCTCGCGGCGCTCATCATCGCGCTCGGAATGCTCGTCGACAACGCCATTGTGATGTCGGAATCCATCATGGTGCAGATGGCGTCGGGGAAGAAGCCACTCGCCGCGGCGGTCGACTCGGCGCGCGAGCTTCAAGTACCGCTACTCACCTCCTCGGCGACGACAGCCGCCGCCTTTCTTCCCATCTATCTTGCAGAATCCGCGACCGGAGAATATACGGCGCCTCTCTTCAAGGTGGTCTCGATCACGCTCATGTGCTCTTGGCTCCTCGCGCTCACGATGACGCCGCTTCTTTGCGTTCACTTCCTGAAAGTGAAACCGTCCTCTGACTCGAAGGGTTTCGAATCCCGGTTCTACCGGACTTATCGCAGCTTGCTCCTCTTCGGCTTGCGCCACCGCCTCTTGGCCGTCGCCCTTGTACTCGGCGCGTTCGTGACCGCGATGTATGGGCTCGGCTTCGTGCCCAACATTTTCTTCCCCCAGAATGACAAGGCTATTTTGACGGCCGAGCTTTCCCTCCCTGTTGGAAGCCCGGTCCTTCGAACGGAGGCAGTTGTCAGCGAGCTCGAAGCGTTCATGCGGGACGAGCTTACGGCGGGTCCAGAGCGCGAAGAAGGGATCGTCAACTGGATGAGCTTCATCGGCGAGGGGTCGCCGCGTTTCATGCTGTCGATCAACCCCGAGCCGCCGAAGCCCGAATACGCGATCTTGATCGTGAACGCGACGTCTCAAGACGTGGTATTGAACACGATCATCCCCCGAATGGAAGCGTTTTGCTTCGAGCGCTTTCCCGACCTCCGGATGAGCATGGCGCTTCTGCCACTCGGGCCTTCGGCCGCGGCGCCCGTGGAAGTGCGCGTCAGCGGACGGGAGGAAGACGCCGTCTTCGGGCTCGTGGACGAGGTGAAAGCAGAGCTCGCGAAGATTCCCGGCACGAAGAACATCCGGGATAACTGGGGCCTCCGGACGAAGAAGCTCCTCGTGAATATCAATCAACCGCGTGCTCAACGAGCGGGGCTCTCCAGCCAAGACGTCGCGCTTTCGCTCCAAACGGTGCTCACTGGCTATGAGACGACGCAGTATCGGGAAGACGACAAAGTCATCCCCGTGACCCTTCGCTCGGTAGCGTCGGAGCGGAACGATATCGGCAAGCTCGAGAGTCACAACGTTTTTTCGCAGGCGACGGGAGACTCCGTCCCGCTAATGCAAGTCGCGGATATCGAAATCGTGTGGCAGCCGGCCGTGATCTATCGCCGAAACCGCCTCAAGACGGTGACCGTTCAGGCGGATGTGGAGCAAGGCACGAGCCCGGTGGAAGTAAGCTTCGCGATTGACGATTGGCTTCGACGCGCGAGCGAGGGCTGGCCGCTCGGTTATCGCTACGAGCTCGGAGGCGATTACGAAAACTCGGAAAAAGCCAACGCGTCCATCGCGGCCAAGGTCCCCATTGCCGCCTTCATCATCGTGATGCTGCTCGTCGCTCAGTTCAACTCCATTCGCAAGCCGGCCATCATTCTGATGACGATCCCGCTCGGTCTCATCGGCGTGACGGTCGGGCTTCTTCTGCTGGACTCCTATTTCGGCTTCATGACGCTTCTCGGCATCATCTCGCTCGCCGGCATCGTCATCAACAACGCCATCGTGCTCATCGATCGGATCCAGATCGAGATCGAAGAGAACGGTCTCGAGCCGGCGCGGGCGGTCATCGAAGCCGCTCAGAGGCGACTTCGCCCGATCCTACTGACGACGGTAACGACCGTCGGGGGCTTGATCCCGCTCTATCTTGGAGGTGGACCCAGTGGGAGCCGATGACCATCGCGATCATGTTCGGCCTCATTTTCTCGACCGCGCTCACGCTCGGCTTCGTCCCGCTCATGTACTCGCTGCTCTACGGTATCAGCCACAAGGGGTTCACGTATTCTTAGGGAGCTCGGTGCCGATAGGCTTGTTGGTGGTCTCGGATCTAGTGTAGATTGTCGTGTTCTGGCCGCATTTGTAGGTCTCTAGTGCCTGCGATCAAGCAAGGAAATCGAGGGAGAATCACGAATATGGAAGAGCACGGAGAATCCCGGAGCCATTACGGTCTCGAAAATCACGGAATCATCAACGCGAACTCAGTTTGGTGGAACCTTTCGACTCCGGCGCTCTACGAGCACGCCGTCCAAAGACGCGAGGGTCTCGTCGCGCATCGCGGCCCGCTCGTGGTTCAAACGGGTCAGTACACGGGCCGCTCGCCCAACGACAAATACATCGTCCGCGAGCCTGGAAGCGAGAAAGAGATTTGGTGGGATGCAGCCAAGCCGTTCGAGCCGGAGAACTTCGAGAGGCTCAAAGCGCGGCTTACGGCCTACCTCCAAGGTCGGGACCTCTTCGTGCAGGATTGCTATGCCGGCGCCCACCCGGACTATCAGATCCCCATCCGCGTCGTGAACACGCGCGCGTGGCACAATCTTTTTGCCCGCAACATGTTCATCCGCGAGCACGATCCGAAAAAGCTCGCGAATCACGTCCCCGAGTTCACTGTGATCGACGCCCCGCTTTTCAACGCCGTTCCCGAGCAAGACGGAACACGCTCGGAAGTGTTCGTCGTTTTGAACTTCAAGACCCGGGAAGTGATCATCGGCGGCACGGACTACGCCGGAGAGATCAAGAAATCCATCCTGGCCGTCATGACCTATCTGCTGCCGCCGAAAAACGTGCTCCCGATGCACTGCTCGGCGAATTACGGCGCGGACGAGAACGATCTCGCGATTTTTTTCGGACTTTCGGGTACCGGCAAGACGACGCTCTCCGCCGATCCGGAACGCACCTTGATTGGTGACGACGAGCATGGATGGAGCGAGAAGGGCGTTTTCAACTTCGAGGGCGGCTGCTATGCGAAGGTCATCCGGCTCTCCCAGGAAGGCGAGCCCGAGATTTACGAGACGACGCGCATGTTCGGTACGATCCTCGAGAACGTCGTCATCGATTCGACGTCCCGGCGGCTCGACCTCGACAGCGACGTCTTCACTGAGAATACGCGAGCGTCCTACCCGATTAGCCACATCCCGAACACCGCTCCGTCCGGCTCGGGCGGCCCGCCCAAACAAGTCTTGATGCTCACCGCAGACGCTTTCGGCGTTCTACCGCCAATAGCGAAGCTCACGCCCGAGCAGGCGATGTATCACTTCCTCTCGGGCTACACGGCCAAAGTGGCCGGAACCGAGCGCGGGGTGACGGAGCCGCAGGCAACCTTCAGCGCGTGTTTCGGCGCGCCGTTCATGTCTCGCAAGCCGGCGGTCTACGCCAAAATGCTCGGCGAGAACATCGAGAGGGAACGCGTGAGCGTCTGGCTCGTCAACACGGGTTGGACCGGCGGGCCTTACGGCGAAGGCGAGCGGATGAAGCTGAGTCACACCCGCGCCATGGTGCGAGCGGCTTTGAGCGGAGCCCTCGACGAAGTCGAGACGACGCCGCATCCGATTTTCGGCGTCCACGTGCCGCGCTTCTGTCCAGACGTTCCCACCGAGGTGCTCGACCCGCGCAGCACGTGGGCGGATGCGGAAGCTTACGATCGGCAAGCGCGCAAGCTCGCGGGGATGTTCCACGAGAACTTCGAGACCTTTCGCGAAGAAGTCTCCGAAGAGGTCCGCGCGGCGGCCCCAGCCACCATCTAGATGAAAAAGCTCGTTCTTCTTCGTCACGGCCAGAGCGTCTGGAACCAAGAGAACCGATTCACGGGGTGGACGGACGTCGATTTGACCGAGCAAGGTATCGCCGAAGCTCGCGAGGCAGGACGTGTCCTGAAGGAAGAAGGCTATAGCTTCGACATCGCTCATACGTCGGTTCTCAAGCGCGCCATTCGAACGCTTTGGCTCGGGCTCGACGAGATGGATCTCATGTGGATCCCGGTGCGACGCGACTGGCGGTTGAACGAGCGGCATTACGGAGCTCTACAAGGGCTCAACAAAGCCGAGACCGCGGAAAAGCACGGCATGGATCAAGTCAAGATTTGGCGCCGCAGCTATGCGATCCGGCCGCCGGACCTGGAACGCGACGACGATCGCTTCCCGGGCCACGACCGCCGCTATGCGGGCCTGTCCGAGAGTGAGTTACCGCTCTCTGAGTGCTTGAAAGACACAGTCGACCGCTTCCTGCCTTACTGGAACGACACGATCGCTCCAGATGTTGCGGCGGGGAAGCAAGTCCTGATTGCGGCACACGGGAATAGCTTGAGGGCCCTCGTGAAATATCTCGACAACGTATCGGAAGAGGAGATCGTCGACCTCAACATCCCCACCGGCATCCCACTCGTCTACGAGCTCGAGGACGACCTGAAACCCTTAAAAAATTATTATCTGGGAGATCCCGAGAAAGTTGCGAAGGCCACGCACGCGGTGGCGTCGCAACTTTCCCGGGACAATGGCTGACCCAGGTAAACCTGAAACTCGGCCGCTCCTCAATATGAGGCGGCCTACGAATGGCCACAGAGCCACAGAGCCACAGAGTTTCCAGAACAGTTATCGTTTCGGCTGGCAACGACGTCATCGTCCGCTGGGATGCTGCTAGCAGCGTCGAACAGGCAACAATAGAGCCCGCCGAGTGCTCTTCGCTCGCTCTCGCTTTCTCTGTGCCTCTGTGCCTCTGCGGCCAACCCCTTTGGTTGCGGCGGCAAGCTGCGCGTGGACCGAAAGAATTATCCTCGTCTCTGAGCGTGACACACTAGAGTCGGGCGCGGATTTCGTCGATCGCGGCGTCGGCATAGTTCTTTTCCGTCCCCGCGCTCTCGGAGCTCATGGTCTCGAGCCGCCTCAAGCTTTCCTCGTTGCCTAGCCGGCCGATGGCCTCGATGGCGTTGAGCCGCGCGAGCTCATACGGGTCGTCCAAGCGCGCTTCGAGCGGCTTCAGTCCTTCGGTGTCTCCGGCCCGTCCCACGACAAAGATCGCGCAGGCGCGTACCCAGGGGGAGCGGTGGCGCGTCAGCTCAGCGAGCACTTCGCGCGGGCTGCGCTTTGGAAGCTCGAATTGCGAACCGCCATGCTCGGCGATGACGCGCGTGTTCTCATGCTCGAACAGCGGCAGGATGCCCCCGAGCACGGATGGATCCACGCGAACTTCGAGGGCCTCGATGGCGCTCGAGCGCACATAGCGATCCGGGTGGTTCAAGTTGCTCAAGATGAGGCGCATGCCGGGCTCGCCCATGAACACCGAGCGGAGGACTTGATGGGCGTTGCGTTTGGCGCGCTCCGTTCGCTGGATGATGGAATCTCGTAGAAGCGAGACCGAAGGGTCATCCGGCAGATGACCCACGGCTTCGACCCGCTGGAGGTCGTAATAGGCCTCTTCGGCTTCGAGCGAAAGTATCGGCAAGAGCGCCTTTTTGGCGCGTTCCGTTCCGATACGTCCGAGCGCGCGGATCACGTAGCGCCGTCCTTCGACATCCGTGCTCCACAATGCGAGGGTGAGTAGATCGACCGCGGGCTCACCGCACGTCTCGAGGGCCCGCGCCGCGAGGTGGCGTGTGGCCCCATCGCCATCTTCCAAGTAATGTACGAGCTTCTCGAGCGCGTTCCTCTCCCCTGAGCGAGCAAGCCCGAGAAAGTGTCGCCGTTTGACTGTTTTCGTGAGCTCGGTTGTCACCGGCGGCGGCTCCGGCTCGGCGGGCCTTGCCGCTCTAGACGGCTGTTTGGGTGCCGGCGGCTCCATCAGCTCGTCGATGCGAGAAATGCCGCTCTCGGCTATCGACGCCATCCCGCTCGCGCGTACTCTCGGGTCGAGATCCTCGAGGCCTTCCGCCTCCGGAGCAACGCTTTTCCGATGGACCATTTTGCCGAGCGCCGTCAACATCCCCGCACGCACGTCGGAATTTTTCTCCTCGCGGAATCGATCGACGAGAAGCGCGGCGGCCTCCGGCTCTTTGAGCTCCGCCGCCACCTCGACGGCGAGCAAGCGTACGGAGGCCTCGTCGTCGTCGAGAGCTCGCCGGAGTACGCTATCGTCGGCTTCCGGGGTTTTGAGCGAGGCCGCCCGCATCATGATCGATGGAAGGGCGAAGCGGAAACGGCTTCTCTCCTTCAATACGTGAACGAGGCTTTCGAGATAGTCATCTTTGAGCTCCAGCGTCACGAACAAAAACACGATGGAGAGCAGGGCCGCCCCGCCGAGAAGGTACTGGAGCGGCAGTGCCGCGCCCAGCATCAAGAGAAGCCCACTCAGCAGAACACCGCTGGGTTCTATGACGGTTTCCTTGAAGGCTTTCGCCCGGCCTCGACGATCGCGAGGGAACGCATTGAAGATGAGATCGCTCGACGTGCGAACGATGGAGATGCGCGAGACTTTCTGGATGGTGCGCGAGGCGAGCACCGCGACGAAAAAACCTCCCGTCAGGACACCCCCTGTCGCGATCCAAGCGCCGACAGTGGCGGTGAAACCGGCGAGGAAAGTGACCGGCGCTAGGAGCTGGCCTCGGGTCACGCCGAGAGATGACAGGATTCGGTTCGCGAGAAGAAACTGTATGAGCGTTCCGGCACCGATGACGACGGCGTTCAAGATAGCGTAGAACGCGGTCAGCGATTCGAGGTCGGAGAACGTCGCATGAGCGGCTTTGCCCATCAGAAAGTCGAGCACTTGCGCGAGCAGCGCCAAGAGCAAGACGCACAGCGAAAGCGTCCGCATCAGCCCGGAGCTCAGAGCGATGCGAATATCGCCCCTCAGCCCGCTCCAGACCGCGGTCAGCCGCGAAGGCGCTTCTCGGCGCACCGTCAACCGGCGTCGCCAGCGCTGCGAGACGAGCTGAACGGGAACGAGCCCGGCAATCAACAAGAAACCCGCCATCGTCAGCAGCGTCTCCGGGGCCACGCCCCACCGAGGAAAAATCGATGCCGCGATGGACGCGGTGAGCCCTCCCATCAGACTGAAACCGAGCAGCACGGGGAACAAGCGCTTCGCCTGACGAATGTCCAGAAGGTCGCCTGCCAGTAGCCAGAATTGGAGGAATACGAGACTCTTCATCAAATAGCAAAGGATGTAGAGCTCGCGATAGATGAGCTCGGGGGCTCGCGACGAGAACGGCGTCGACAAGAGCAAGACGGCGGCGAAGATGACGAGAATGGCGCGAAACAACCGCGTTCGGTCGAGGCGGTCGATGAGCGGGATGATAACGAGCCCGACGAAAATGAGCAGCACGGCGCTGCCCAGATAGACCTGAGGCAACGTGTCGGGCCCGAGATGAATGATGAGAAGAGCCGTCGCCCCGATGTCGAAGAAGCTATGGGCAGCGGCGACGAGGAAGTGAAGCGACCCGAGTGTTAGGATGAGCCGCCGGTCCGCCTCGAGGACGTTTAGAGCTTTAACGAGCTTCAAGTCCCAGCCGCTGGGCTTGCTCCATCAGCTCTCGGTAGCGGCGGTCCGATTGCCGCAGGCGCCTCGTGAGCTCTCGGAACACCTCGAACGCGATATCAGGGTAATCCTGGACGGCCGCGCGAAAATCGTTCTTGTGGAGAATGAGTAGGCTCGTGTTCTCCTCGGCGATGGCCGTCGCCGAGCGGGGCCGGTCGTCGATGATGGCCATCTCTCCGAAATGACCTCCTGCCGTCACGCTGTCGATCGTCGTTTTTTGATCGGCGATTTGCTGCTGGACGGTCACTCTCCCGAAGCGGACGAGATACATCTCGTCGCCCAAGTCTTGCTCTTTGTAAATTACCTCTCCCGCCCGGACGCTTTTCTCTTGGATGAAGTCCGAGAGTCGCTTCAAGCCCTCGCCGGGAACGTCCTGAAACAGAGGGGCGCTCTTGAGAGCGAGGATGACTTCCATCACGGAGAGCATGGGCAGCGAGCATTATAACTGTGGCTGCTGACAGGTGCTCACTAGTTGGTCGAATCCCCACAGGAGTGTGGGGGGATACCCCGAGAATGTGTGAGGACAAGATCACAGCCAGACATAACTTAAATTGAATGATACACTTAAGGCGCTTCCTTCGCGGGCGCTTCAGGCACGGACCTTGCTATAAGTCTACGGATATGAGCGCTGTGGGTTAGTGGGGGAACCGCGCGATATGGACGACGCTCTCGAGGAAACCGAAACATCAGCGAACGACACCGTCGTCAAGGAACAGATCGGTGCGAAGCCGATCGGCCGGATCGTCCCGAAAACGATCGTTGCCACCCTTCCATCCATGGCGAATGCGGGTGCGGCGGTCGAGGTCCCTTGCTACCGGGAGCGCTTGGATGAGATTCACTCCCGGCTCGAACAGAACCGCTCGCTCGCGCTTCTCTATGTCGACGCCACGAATCTCGCGGCGGTCGAGCACGACTACGGTGCAGCGATCTATGACCAAGTTCGGGCGATCCTGACGAATCTCGTTCTCGATATGAGAGGAGTCGAGACCCGCCAGGACGATCTCGTTACCGTCAGCGAGTCTTATGGGGACACCTTTCTCATCTTCCTCTCTAAAAAGCGCGAAGAACGTCCTTTCGGCCACGGTGACCTCGAGGCGATGGCGGACCGCGTCCATGAATATTTGACCAAACGATTGTCGCGCATGACCAGCTCCTATCTTCGACGGAGGCTCATGCTCGGCATTGGCTATGGTCTCGTCCTGCACAACCCGCTCATCAACCCGGACCGTCTCGTTTTGCAGCTCATCGACGACGCGAAGCGCATGTCGCAGATTCAGGAATATCGTCTGGCATGCAAGAGCAAAGAAGTGCTTCAGGAGATCATCTTGAAGGAGGATGTGCGGACGCTGTTTCAGCCCGTACTCAATCTAGAGACACGCGAGACTCTGGGCTTCGAAGCCCTCTCCCGCGGTCCGCAGGGCACCGAATTTGAGAGCCCCTACATGCTCTTCGACATCGCGACGGAGTCGGACCTCGTTTTCGAGCTCGATCGTCTCTGTCGTCGCAACGCCATAACTTCAGCGGGCCGCCTTGATAAAGGTCAGAAACTCTTCGTGAACTTGCTGCCGACGACCATTCGTGACCCCGAGTTTCAAGGTCAGAAAATGCTCGAGTTCTTGGAGGCCAACAAACTCTCACCATCGAGCATCGTTCTCGAGATCACCGAAAGGCTTGCCATCGAGAATTACGACCTGTTTCTTGAGGCGATCAAGACATTCACCGATCTCGGTTTCCAGATGGCGATCGACGATATGGGGGCGGGTTGTTCAGGTCTCGAGAAAATCGTCCACATGAAGCCGGATTATCTCAAGTTCGATTTGATGATGGTGCGCGATATTGACACGAGCTTCGTCAAACGAGAAATGCTCAAAGCTATCCATTCACTCGCCAATAACGTGGGCGCGGCCGTCATCGCCGAAGGCATCGAGCGCGTGGAAGAGCTCGAGACGCTCATCAATCTCGGCATACCCTACGGGCAGGGTTTTCTCTTTGCCCGCCCGACGCCAGAATTCGTCCGCCTTCAGCCAATACAGACGGCCCAGACGGCCCAGCACCACCATACTGTCAACGAAGTGCCTGGGCTCATTGTGGACTAGTGGGGCAAGCGATGACGTGACCGCTGCTTGCGGCTGCCGGCTACCTGCTGCCGGATCTTCTTTTTTGTTGCCGTCGCGCTCGAGCGAGGGCTCAGTTCTTGTCTTCGGCTTGTGTCTGTGCGCGTTGTGATAGCCGCTCGAGTGTTTCGTAGGGAACGCTGAGCGAGACAGCCACCTCGTTATCGACCTGTTCGATCTGAATTGAATCGAGGATGACTCCTAGATCGGGGTTCTCGCCCTTTTGAAGGCTCCCGAGTGCGACGAACCCGCGCACCACGTCGGCGAGCTTGGTCGCTGCCTCGCTGTCTGCCGCTTGGCCCTTCGCGCGTAAGGCGAGCTCCGCGTCCAGCCGACCGGAGAATGCGAAAGATTGGATCGGCGGGATGTTGGCCCCTTGCGGGATCACCTGGCCGAGGCCTTGCTCGGGCGAGGCCGCAACCCAAAAGGTGTCCTGCGCGAAGTGACCTTCGCCCCAGCGATCGGCAATCGAGGCCCCCGCGGAAGGAGCCCGGCCCGCGCCGGCGTCCAGCATTTCTTTCAAATATTCCGGCTCGCCGAACAAGAGCGTATCGATACCCGCGAAAGCAAAGGCAGGGTTCGACCGGGATGAGGCGTCCCCGCTCTCGGTGCCTAGGTTCGGCGTGACGCGGTAAATGGTTGTGCTCTCGTAGGTCTCGGTCTCGATGGTTGCGTTCTCACGCACCTTCGCGAGCAGCAGCTCGGCGTCGAACGCGCCGTGGATAGCCACCCCCCAGCGCTCCGGTATCGACATCGATGGGGGGGCGTCCGCGCTCGTATCTTTCGGCGTCACAACGGCGAAACTCGCACCATAAAGATCGTTGAACGGATCGAGCCCCGTCTTCTCGCGGAATTCGTTGAGCCCCGTTCGCTCGAGCTCTTCTTCCCACTTCTCTCTCAGCGGGCTGCTCATTAGGGATGTGAAATCAATATGGCCGACGACCGTGGTGGTCGCTGGCATATAGGCGAGCGTAGCCGGTAGCCCGGTGGATTGGGCCTCGACCTGGGTGCTCGCGAGATAGGCGGCAGCGCCGATCCCGATCCCGGCCACGACGAGGCCGGCGGCGAAGGTAACGGTCCAGCGGGATTTCTTCATTTTGGCAGCTCCTTTTCCGGTGATGCTTCGTCCGCCGCGAGTCGATCGGGGCGAAAAAGCGACTCGCCAAGAAGAACGGAATTGCGACGGCTCAAGTTCCATTATGCCGCTCGCCGCGTCGTCTCGCCAACCCATCGCGTCTCGATCTGGCTACCGGCTACCCGCTACGCCGAGCGCCAAGGCGGCAGGCGGCAGGCGGCAGGTAGCCGGTAGCATCATCGAGCTGCGATCCTAGCTAAAGCTCTTTTCGGGTGAATACCCAGATTGCCAGGGCGTGGGTGCCTAGGCCGATCGCGAGAAGAGCCAAGATGGCTTCGGTGTTCGAGGAAGGCTGACCCATCAGTCGAGCGAGCGTTCCCTGGAAGCTCTGATGGGGCAAGAGCGAGTTCAGATAATGCGTGATGGTGAGATAGCGCGCCGTCCCCGGGACGATGGCGGCACCCGCTTGCCAGCCGAACACGAAGAACAGACCGAAGAGAAGCGGCCGTTTGAGAACGGTTCCCGCGAGAGAGAACAAACCGTTATAGGCGAACAACCCCAAGATCCCCGCTACGATGTCCCGTAGCAGGGACGGAAAGCGTGTGCCCACCTCCTGCCAGCCGCTCGGCGCCACAGTGAGGTAGTAGCCGACGACGAAAGGCGGCAGGAAGAGGAACAGCACCATCGTGAGCATCCCGAGCATCTTGCCCGCGAGAAGCTCGGGACGGGCGACGGGACGCGTCAGCAAGTAGCGCATCGTACCTGCTTCGACGTCGTCGCTCGTGACACCGCTCGCGTAGAAGAGCGACAGCATCGGCGCGACGAAGGGAAAGCTCACGGTTGCGGTGATTGCTGCGAACACAGCGAAGCCTGTCCCCTTCGGAGCGATCTCGAACAGCACCGCGCCGCGATAGACGAGCGCTATCACAACGGGTGTCACTGCGAGAACGCCCATGGCCAGAGTTCGCGACGACCACAGAAGCTGCGAAAAATTCCACTGCGCAACGAGAAAAAGCCGGCTCGTGCTCATTTTCCGACCAGGTAGTGAAAAACTGCCTCGAGATTGTCGTCCGGTGAAGAGATTTCGTGAATCGTCGCCATGTCGTCGAGGACGAGCTCGGCGAGCAAAGCATAGAAGCGGTCCGGCTCCCGCGTTTCGAGCTCCACTTGCGAACGCTCTTCGGAGAAAGAGATGGAGTGGAGGCCGTCTTGGTCGATCAAGCGAGTGGCGAGCGTTTTCGGATCCGGTGTGGCGATGAGGATTCGATGCGGGTGCGCGTCCATCAAGCGACGGATCTCGTGAATGTTGCCGCTTGCCATCACTTTGCCCGCATTCATCAACACAACTTCGCGGGTCATGAGCTCCACTTCGTGGAGGATATGACTCGAGACGAGCACCGTCTTGCCCTGGCTGCCCCAGCTGCGGATCGAGTTGATGACGTCGCGGCGCCCGACGGGGTCGAGGCCCGTTAACGGCTCATCGAAGACGAGGATATCCGGGTCGTGCGCGACCGCTTGCGCGATGCGAAGCCGTTGTTTCATGCCTCTGCTGAACGACGTCACCCGGCTTTCGGCCGCGCTCTCGAGACCCACCTCCGAAAGCGCCTTCCGCGCTCGCGGCGCCGCGTCTCCCTCACCGAAACCGTGAAGGCGCAAGAGGTATTCGAGCCAGTCGACGGCGCTCACCCGCGCACGAAACTCTTCTTCCTCGGGCACGAGACCGATCCGCGCGTAAATCGTGGGATTCGCGAACGGTGGTTCACCGAGCACCGACACGGTTCCCGAGCTCGGGCGAAGAAGGCCCGTGACCAGCTTGAGTAGCGTGGATTTTCCGGCGCCGTTCGGTCCGAGAAGCGCCGTCACGCCGGGCTCGAACTCCAGGCTGACGCGGCTCAAGCCGAGAACGTTACCGTACCACCTCGAAACGGCCTCGAGTGCTATCGCGCTCACGAGGCCACCTCGGCGGAGCCCAGACGACGCTGCAGCACGATCGCGCTGAGCAGCATGAGGGACGTCATGGCGACGATCGAGAGATAGGGTGCGTCGCCCGACGAGACGTTCCCGAAGAACACGTGAGCCGAATCGACCGTCGCGTCTATCATGCTGAAAAATTTCGGCGGCGACGGGAGCCGTAATCTCGATATCGCGCCCGAGAGCACGATGCGGCTTCCGAGCACGAGCGCAACGAATCCGGCTCCGGCCACGCGGCCGCTACGTGAGAGGCAGGAGATCGCCAGCACAAAAACGGTGAAATAGAACCCCATCCAAAGGCTATAGGCGATGACGGACAAAGGAAGAAGCGGCGCGGTCTCGAGAACGCCAAAATCGTTGGCCACCGAGAGCTGGACAGCGAAAAGCGCAAGGGCTGGGACGAGCGTCACGACGAGGATCGCACCCAGAACCGGGATCGCTTTGCCGAGAAAGTAATCGACGCGAGAGATCGGCTTCGACAGGTAGGCGACGAAAGCACCCGACGACAAATCGGTCGATATAGCTCCCGCGCCGGCATAAAGGGCCACCAAAAGAACGGGCAAATATTCGACTTGCTGGGTGAGAAAATTTTGCCACAAGAGTGCGTCGACGGTGACAAATTGAGACGCCTGGGGCACGTGGCGCGCGATGTAGATTTGTGCCGCGCGGACGATCATCGGTATCCAACACGCGCAGAGCAGGAGCAGAAAAGATCGCCGCTTCAGAAGGAGCAACGTCGTCGTGCGCGCCATCGCCAAGCTACGAGCGAGGCGCTGGGTGCGTCCGCCTTGGAAGCGCTGATAGGAAAGATCGTGGAGGGGCATCAGGAGGCTCGCGGCTCGCCTCTGTCGACAGCGCTCAGGAACTGTTCCTCGAGGCTTCGCTCGAATCGGCGGAGGTGGCGTATCTCGGCCCCGGAAGCGTGCGCCACCTCGAACAGAAAGCGCGTGGGGCGCTCCTCGAGCGTGATGCGTAGCTGTCCGTCCCGGTCTTCTTCGATCGTCAGCCCGCGTTGTGCGAGCGCGTCTCGGAAAGCGCCCGGCTCGTCCTCCCGGACGCGAATTTCGTAGACCCACCCGGGTTGCTGTTTCAGCTTGGACAGCTTGCCCTGGAGCGCGAGTTTACCCTTGTCGAGGAGCATGACGCTGTCGCACACGCTCTCCACGTCATGAAGAAGGTGGGTGGAAAGCAGGACGGAGACGCCGCGCTCACCGATCTCTCGCACGAGGTCCAGCATCTGCCGGCGTCCCACCGGATCGAGACCGCTCGTCGGTTCGTCCAGCAGGACGAAATCCGGATCGTGAACGAGCGACATCGCGAGCTTCGTTCGTTGTTGCATGCCCGTCGAGAATTCCTCGACGAGGCGATAGCGGGCTTCGCCGAGCCCCGCGAACCAAAGAACTTCATGCGCTCGCGCGAGAGCATCCGTCCGCGTGAGGCCGCCGATCTCGCCCGCGAGCGCCACCGTTTCGATCGAGCTCAAACCGGGGATGAAGACGGGCCGCTCCGGAAAATAGCCCAAGCGTTGGCGGAGCGCGTGGCCGCTCTTGCCAATCGGAAGCCCGAGAACCTCGGCGCTTCCGCGACTCGGCTCGAGAAAGCCGAGGAGAGTCTTGAGCAGCGTGGATTTTCCGGCTCCGTTCGGTCCCAAGAGGCCGATCACACCCGCGTCGAGATCGAGCGAGAGTGAAGTGAGTGCCTCTTTGTTTCCGTAGCGAACGGTGAGGTCTCGCGCGCGCAGTAACGTCATGCTGTCTTCACTACAGACTCTAACGGAACCCGTGGCTCTTTGGTTCCGAGCTTGACGATACCACGCCGCCCTAAAAGGGCTTTCCCTCGCCCCTTTTGACTACTAGAATCAAAGTAGCTCCAAAAAATCGACGAGTTGCTTGGGGAGAGGGACGAGATGCAGAGTCGTGCTGGCAGGCTGGCGGAAGAGTACATCTGCACGGGCGACGCGCCAAGCGGGCGAATGAAGCGTTTGCGCGCATGGAGTCGTAGCCGTCAAGAGGGCGCTATCAGGGCGAGAACCATGGTCGAGCTCACCGTCCTTGCCCTGGTCGCTTATCTCGCGTTTCAGGCCGCGCCAGCGGTCATCTCGCGCGTGAGCTTCCTGAACGAGCTCACGGCCATCGCGAACTCTCCCGTTCTAGAGGACGCCTTTGTCCTGCGTCGGAAAGTTCTGGACGCTGCCGCGGGCCGCGGCATCGTTGTGGTCTTGGAGAATGTCCACGTCAGGCGCGACCAGGGGCAGGGCAAAACGATTATCGACGTTCGCTACGAGCTGTTCCTGAATTTCTTCCCGCGTTTCACCTATGTGTGGCACGTGGAGGACCACGTTGAAGCCCTCCTGTTCTGAACGGGCCGCGTCGGCAACGGAGGCACGGAGCATGCGTCGGCGCTTGTTGTTTGATATGATTCGGCTTAGGCGTATGTGTCTGTAGCGAGGGTAATTCTTGCAACAAGGTGACGAAAAGCTCCTGCGTCTGGTTCAGAACCTCGAGAAGAGTATCGAACAGGCCATTTCGAGCTCGCCGCAGGTCGAAGAATGCTTGACGCGCGTTCGCGATCAGGGCTATGAGCTTTCACTCGTGTTGCAGGCGACCCTTGCCTTCGCTCCCCTCGGCGAGCTCGATCAAAAACAGGTCGAGAAAGTCGCCGGCGTTTTCGATGAAAGCGACTCGGAATTTCGGATGAGTACGCTCGACCGGAAATTTCTCCGCTCGCTCAAAATTGCGGTGGACGAAGGGAAGTAGGCCTTTCGTTCTTCAAGTCCTACCTCGTGAAGGCCTCGGCTCCAGCGAAGTGAGCGACGTCGAAGAGCTCTTCTTCGATTCTCAGCAGCTGATTGTATTTGGCGATGCGATCGGTGCGGCTGGCCGCGCCCGTCTTGATTTGGCCGCTTTTGGTCGCGACGGCGAGGTCCGCAATCGTCGTGTCCTCGGTCTCTCCGGAGCGATGCGAGATCATCGACGTATACCGGTTTCGGTGGGCTAGCTCGACCACTTCCATCGTCTCGGTCAGCGTCCCGATTTGGTTCAGCTTGATGAGGATGGAGTTGGCCACGCCTTCGTTGATGCCGCGCTTCAGGCGCGCTTCATCGGTGACGAAAAGATCGTCTCCCACGAGCTGCACTCGTGAGCCGAGCGCCGTCGTGAGCTCCCGCCACCCTTCCCAATCATTTTCGTCGAGACCGTCTTCGATGGAGACGATGGGGTAGCGGTCCACCCATTCGGTGTATTTCGCAATGAGATCGCTTGCGGATAAGCGGTCGCCGCCGGATTTCGCCATGACGTATCGACCCGAATCGTGAAACTCGCTTGCCGCGACATCGAGCGCGAGCCCAATTTCCTCGCCCGGCTCATACCCAGCTTCGGCGATCGCGGTCATCATCAGATCGAGCGCCTCGTCGTTCGATTTGAGGCTCGGGGCAAAACCGCCCTCGTCGCCGACGGAGGTGGCGAGTCCCTGTTTCTCGAGAATGCCTTTGAGCGTGTGGAACGTCTCCACACCCGCACGCAGCGCTTCGCTGAAGCTCGGGAGCCCCGCGGGGACGATCATGAACTCTTGGATATCGAGATTGTTGTCGGCGTGCGCGCCTCCGTTGACGACGTTCATGAACGGAACGGGTAAGACACTCGCCATGGGACCGCCGAGATAGCGATAAAGTGGAAGCTCGAGAGCGTCGGCAGCGGCTCGGGCGCAAGCGAGCGAGACCGCGAGGATGGCGTTGGCGCCTAGGCGGCTCTTGTTCGGGGTGCCGTCGAGCTCGAGGAGAAGGCGGTCGACGAGCACTTGTTCGAGAGCATCCTCTCCCACGAGCTCGGGGGCGATCTCATCCATGATGTGGGTCACGGCTCGGCCCACGCCTTTGCCGCCATAGAGCTCGGGGTCACCGTCCCGCAGCTCGATGGCTTCGTGCGCTCCGGTCGAGGCGCCCGACGGAACGGCGGCCCGTCCGAAACCTCCCCCCTCCAGGGTCACCTCCGCTTCAACAGTAGGATTTCCTCTCGAATCAAGGATTTGCCGGGCTTCGATTGCTATGATCGTGGTCATCTTGAATCCTCGTATTATCCATCCCGCCGGCTATGTGGGGGGATCCCAATATTGACACGTTCAACGTCCTGTGATATCAAAACAGGTCAGCAGTGGGGTATTTTATCGAATGACGACGGAAGTGTCTCTACGGGCCGGTCTGCCTTCATATCTTTTCATGTTTCGGAGGCCCTTACCCAAAGCATCGGTAGAGGCGCCCGCCAGGGGGATGCGATCATGACGAACGCCCGCGCCCTGTTCTTCTGCAGTTCTCTAGGGCTTTGCTTGCTGCCGTCGGCCTTTGCGACCGCGGTTCCTGCGGAAGCCCCGTCGAGCTTCACGGTCGAGCTCCAAGGCCAAGTCCAGGACGAGGTCGGCGACCCTCTCGTCGGCGCCGTGATCTCGGTGTTCGGCAAGAACCTGGTCCAGGGGGCCCTGATCGCCGTTAGTGACGAGGCCGGACAGTTCCAATTGAGTGCGATGCCTCCAGGTATCTATCAGCTGCGCGCCTACCTTTCGGGTTTTCTGCCTTCCGCTTATGCCCGCGTCGTGATCAAAGAGGGGATGGAGCAAGTCGGCTCGCTCATGATGAGCTTGACGACAACGGATGGGCCTAGCGAGTTGACCGTCCCGGTCGAAGACGACCGCGAGCGTGCTCTAGCGGAGCTGCGCTGGCTGTTGCAGCATGGCGATCGCAACGTATTGCGAGACGAGGAATGGTCCATTCCCGCTGTCGCGCTCGGGCTCGACAACACGGAGCTGGCGGAGGAGAGGCCCGATCTGGCGTTGCGCGAGGCCTCGATAGGAGGTGAGTTCGGGGTGCGCGTGGCCGCCTTCGACGATGGGCTCAACGAATTTCCCGGCGCCGGCGCTGGGTTGGACGGCCGGCTCGCCTACGCACGTCTGTTCATCCCTAACGAGAATCAGGACGGTCACTGGCTCGTCAGCGCGCAAGTGCTCGAGTCGGCCCTTTCGTCGTGGGCCGGCCGAGCCGAGTACTCCAAAGCGACCGCGGGTAACCATCAGCTTCTGGCCGGCGTAACCTACGGCAACTACCTCTACGGTGATCTCGAGGATTTCCGGCCGCCGGAGGCGGCGCTCTCGTTTCGGCAGATGGGCGCGCGTGCTATCGAGTGGTTCGGCTCGGCTTATGTCTCGGATAGTTTCGACATCGGCTCCGCCTCGATCCACGCGGGAGTCGCGTACGAGCATTACAGTTTTCTGGACAAGTCGGGGTATTTGTCTCCGCGCATGGAGCTCACCTATCCCCTTGGCTCCAGTGCGAAGACGGTCTTTCGCGGATTGGTTGACTATCGCGTGCTTGCACCGGGCGGCGAGGACATAGGCTTGCTATCGCGAGTGGCTTTTTCGGATGTCTATGGTCCACAGGCGGCGAGGCGTTCGTCTCTCGAGGGTCAGCGCACGGCGCGTGTCCAGCTCGGTCTCGAGCGGCAGCTGAGCGAGCGAACCCGTGTGGCTGTCCGTATGTTCCAGGAAAACGCTGCCGATCAGATCGTCAAGCTATATTCGAAAGACCACGCGAACTTGCAGGGTGCCGGGCATTTCACGGTCCGAAACCACGGTGATTTCCGCACCCGGGGCGTCGGCCTGTCCGTGTCCCAGCGTTTCGGCGCCACGGAAGGCTCCGTCGCCTACACTTTCGGCATCGGAAGCGCGTCAAAGCCGCTGCACTTCGCCGCGGCCTTACCCGACGAGGAAATCCACGACCTGACGACGCAGGTGGCTACGTCCATCGACCGAACGCGGACGCGCGTTCAAGCTGCTTATCGATTCATCAGCCACCCGATCTTCGCGCCGGGCGGCCAGGGATTTGCGGCGGGCTCGAAGCTCGATTCTCGCTTCAACATTCAGGTCTATCAGCTACTTCCGTTCGTCGGTTGGGACGGTACGAGCTGGGAGGTCATGGTGGCTGTGCGGAACCTGTTCTACGAGAACTTCGAAAGCGCGTCCTTTCTGGACGAGATGGCCGTTATCCAAGCGCCCCGGCGGGTATTGGGCGGCGTCACGGTTCGCTTCTAACCCGGTTTCACACGACATCCCGCGATCCTTGTTTTTGGATCGCTAATCCATTGTTATGGATTAGTGCGTTAGGGCTGCCTTCGGTACGAAAGTTAACTTGTTCTAATTGAGTGATTTAGATCATCGGCAGTCTAGGGGAACTCGGTATAGAACTTGCTACTAAGAAGTAGATACAGCGTACGAATAATCGTATCGAGAGGTGGATGGCCGACGTGGCGCAGCGTGAGTCTGGATCGTGGAAGAAACCGCTCGTCTTGCTGACGAGCGCGATTTTGCTCGCGCTATCGATCCACAACATCCAGCTGAAGTCCCGTTTCCAGAGTCTCGATGACGGCGTTTTTTGGGACGACCATCTAGGCCGCGTCTATGCGAAACGAATCGATCCGGACAGCCCGGCGTCACGTGCCGGGGTTCGTGTCGGTGACGTTCTCGTGCTTCTCGCGAACGAGCCGGTGGCAGCGGCGTCAGACGTGCGCCGGGCGCTCGACGCTTCGCGCGACGGTGAGGAGCTCGCTTATCAGATCATTCGCGAAGAAGAGCGACAGGCGCTTGCGCTGATCGTAGCGCCACTTCCGAGAGGCAACGTTCCCGCTTATTTTTTCCTCGCGGCCGTCGGTATTTTCTCGCTCGGCGTCGGGACGGTCGTCTACGTGCGCCGCCGCGGCGTTGCGGCGACAGCGCACTTTTACTTGCTCTGTTTGTTCTGGTTTCTCGGCTACGGCTTTTCGTTTACCGGGGCACTCGACGGTTGGGACACGGCGTTTTTCTGGATTGACCGTGTGGGACTATTGTTCTTCCCGCCCATCTTCTTGCACTTCGCTCTTTGCTTTCCGACCAAGCAAGCGATGGTCGAGAAGCGTCCGTCGGTTCTGTGGGCGCTTTATCTCCCCTCGGTGTTTCTTCTCTATGCGAGCCTGACCGCCGAGATAGTTTTTTTCTCGAGCTTCACCTGGGGTGTTCAACTCTTCGTGGGCACGAACAGCTTCCTTGACCGGATCATCCCCGCGTTTGGCTCGGTCATGTCGCTGCTAGCCTTCGCGGCCTTCGTGAGCTCGCATCGGCGCTCGCGCAGCATTACGGTAAAGAAACAGACCAAGTGGATCGTCTGGGGCACTGGATTCGGCTCTCTGCCTTTCGCGCTGTTTTACGCCGTGCCCTACTTGTTTGGCGTCACCCCGACGCTCACGATGGAGCTTTCCGTCGTGCCGCTTGCGTTCATCCCGCTCTCTTTTGCCTATGCGATCGTCAAGTATCGCTTGATGGACGTGGAGGTGCTGTTCAAGCGCGGGATGGTCTTGACGCTGGCAACGGCGGTCGTCGGCGGCCTCTACCTCGCGATCTTCTTGGCCAGCGCCAACTACATGGTGGGCGACGAGCACAGCACCATTCTTGCTCTATTATCCGCGATCGTCGTCGTAATGCTCTTTACGCCCATCAAGAGCCGTATCCAAAACGCCATCGATCGATTGTTCTACCGTGAGCGTTACGACTACCGCCGCGCGCTTCTTGCTTTTTCACGGGATTTGAATGCTCATCTCGACCTCGATCGTCTGTCTTCGCGCCTCGTCGAGCGGATCGGCGACACGTTCGAAGTAGAGAAAGTCGCTCTCCTCGTCCAGTCTGGGCTGTCTGGGCCGTCTGCCCATGCGCTGCGCGTACAAGCGAGCCACGGTCTCACCGACGATGAGAGTAAGAGCGTCGAGGTTGCCGAAGACTCGCCGCTCTATAATCGGCTCGCTTCGGGGGAGGCCGTCTATTACGGGGAGTTCGACTGGGACCCTGTCAGGAATTTTGCCAAAGGTGAAGCGGGCGATGGGCTCGCCATCGATAACCTGCAATACGCCATCCCATGCCGCTCGCATGACAAAGTCGTGGGTGTCATCTTGTTGGGGAGGCGCTGGGATCAAAGTGCGTTATCGAGCGAGGATATGGATTTGCTCATGATGCTCTCGGGGCAGGCCGCGACGGCGCTCGAAAATGCCAGGCTGTACCAATCTCTCGAGCGCAAGGCGAAGGAGTTCGAAGCGCTCAAAGAGCACAGCGAGCACACCATCGAGTCGCTGGACGCCGGAATTTTGGTGCTCGATCTGGAAGGTCGGGTGGTGCGCTTCAACCGAGCGCTCGAAGGACTCTACGGTTTGACGCGACAAGAAGCGATAGGACGCTCTTTCGCAGAGCTGTTTCCTCGCTCGTTATGTGACACCCTCGAGGCCTCGATGGGCAAGGCGTGGTGGGGCCGGGCAGAGACCAGCGGGATCTCGCGCCTGAACTTGACGAATCTCAGAGACGAAGAGAAAGTCGTGAAGCTTCAAGTCGCGCCTTTTCTCACCGACAAGGAAGATCCCGAGGGCACGATCGTCATCTTCGAAGATGTGACCGCACGTGTTGAGTTGGAAACGCAGCTCAGGCTGCGGGAGAAGATGGCTTCTCTGGGGCTTCTCGCCGCCGGGGTCGCCCACGAAGTCAACACGCCTTTGACCGGGATCAGCAGCTTCACCCAAATGCTCCAAGAGCAGACCGGTGCGGACGATCCGAAATCGAAGCTTCTCGAGAAAATCGAGCGCCAAACCGAGCGCGCTTCCAAGATCGTCAACAACCTCCTGAACTTTGCCCGGCAAGGCCGCTCGGGCTTTGTCGCGGTTCAGCTCAACGATGTCATCCGCGACGTCTTGTCGCTACTCGAGCACCAACTGACGCGCTCGCGTATCAAAGTTCGACTCGAGCTCGCGGAAGTTCTCCCCCGAGTCATGGGAGACGAGAACAAATTGCAGCAAGTTTTCTTGAATCTCATTCTCAATGCGCAGGATGCGATGCCGTCAGGGGGCTGGCTAACGATGACGACCGCGATGCGCGGCGACGAGGTCGTTGCGACCGTGGCGGATACCGGCCAGGGCATCGGCCTCGAGGATGTCAAACGTATCTATGATCCGTTCTTTACGACGAAGCGAGCGGGCTCGAGTGGAACTGGGTTGGGGCTTTCGATCACGTACGAGATTATTCAGGAACATTCTGGTCACATCAATGTCGAGAGCTCGCTCGGCAAGGGCACGAGCTTCCTCGTACGTCTCATGAAGGCTTCTGACGCTGCGGACGAAGACAGCACCATACAGCGGGCCCAACAAGCTCTCTGACGCCGTGCTACCTCGCTCCGTCGCGCTGTGAGGAGTGCGAAGGTATCGGAATTTTCGAGCCGAGAAGTGTTACATCGTCTTGGACTTGCGAATGAGTCGCGCCACAATAGGTTGGTATGACTGAAAAAGGAACCGTTCTCGTCATCGACGACGAGGAGGTGATGCGGGAGATTCTCGAATCGCTTCTCACGTCGGAGGGCTATCGCGTCAAGCTCGCGGCGACGGGCGAGGACGGTATCGCCGTGGCGTCGCGTGAGCCGATCGACTTGGCCATCGTCGACGTCATGCTTCCCGATCAGTCCGGAATCGACGTTTTGGATGAGCTCAAGCGCGTGGACTCCGAGCTCGTCGCGATCATGATCACCGCTTTCGCCTCGGTCGAGACCGCCATCGAAGCGATGAAGCGGGGTGCTTTCGACTACGTGACGAAGCCGTTCAAGAACGACGAAGTGCGCCTCGTTGTGGCGAACGGCATGAAGCAACGGCGCCTCGTCGACGAGAACCGTACGTTGAAAGCGGCTTTGAGCGACCGGCAGCGCTTCGACGTTCTCGTCGGCAAGTCTCCGCGCATGCAAGCTGTTTACGCGCTCATCCGACAAGTGGCCCCTTCGAAGAGCACGGTATTGATTGCTGGCGAAAGCGGGACCGGGAAAGAGCTCGTTGCGAAGGCGATCCACAATCACAGCACGCGGAAAGCGAAGCCTTTCGTGACGGTCAACTCCGGGAGCCTTCCCCCGGACCTGTTGGAGAGCAACCTCTTCGGCCACGTAAAAGGTGCTTTTACCGGTGCGGTCAGCCCCAAGAAAGGCCTTTTCGAGATCGCCGATGGCGGTAGTATTTTCCTGGACGAGATCGGAACGATCCCCCTCGAGACTCAATCCAAGCTGCTGCGTGTCATTCAAGAAAAAGAGTTCATGCGACTCGGAGGCATCGACAATATCCGGGTGGACGTGCGGATCATTGCGGCGACGAACAGCGATCTCAAGGTCCTCGTCGAAGAGGGCAACTTCCGCGAAGATCTCTATTATCGGCTGAATGTGATCAACGTTTTCTTGCCGCCGCTCCGGCAGAGAAACGAAGACGTATCTCTGCTCGCCCAGCACTTTCTCAAAAAATATGGCGAGGAGAACGGGCGCGGCGACCTGCGCCTTTCTCCCGAGGCCGTGCAGTCACTCCTCGAATATGATTGGCCTGGGAACGTGCGCGAGCTCGAGAACGTTATCGAGCGCTCGGTGGTGCTTGCCTCCGGTCCGCTCATCGGCCGCGGTCTCATTCCCGATCACGTCAGCTCCGGCCCGGTCTTCCGCTTGCCTAGAATCGTCATGCCGGAAGAGGGCATCTCCTTTCGTGATGTCATCACTGGCTTCGAGAAGAGGCTGATTGAATCGAGCCTCGAGACTTCGGGCGGGGTTCAGAAAAAGGCTGCGCACTTGCTCGGCTTGAAGCCAACCACGCTCAATGAGATGATCAAGCGCTATAACATCAGCTTGGAGAGGAAAGAGCCATCGTCCACGCGCTGACAGGAAGTGCTTTCGTGATGGTATCTTCTAACGCTCGCGGTCTTGGCGCCGCTCGCTTCCGCCGATGAGCGCATCGACAAGCTCCCCCCCGAGCACAAGCTCTGGATCGAGCGCGACGTCATCTACATCATCACCGAACGTGAACGAGAGGTTTTCTTGTCGCTGGGCGCGCTCGAAGAGCGCAACCGCTTCATTGAGGCCTTCTGGAGAAAAAGAGATCCCAATCTCGCCACCCCCGAGAACGAGTTCAAGATCGAGCATTATCGCCGGCTCGAATATGCCAACAGCCATCTTGGTAGGGAAACGTTTCGAGAAGGATGGCGCACCGATCGGGGACGCTACTACATCATTCTCGGTGAGCCTCAAAGCATCACGCGTTTCGACGGCTATTCGGAGGTCGTCTCGTCGCACCTTTGGTTCTTTGCAGGAAAGCCCGGCTCGGGCACGCCGGCCTTCTTCTATCTGCTGTTTTTCAAGCGGAACGATTTTGGAGAGTACAGACTCTATAACCCCATGATAGACGGGCCGCAAGCTCTTCTGAACGCGGCGGCGTACACCCCCGGGGCAGGAAACGAGCGTGCCGCCGTTCAGACGCTTCGCGAAGTTTCGGGAGAGCTCGCGTCGGCCTCGCTGTCGTTCGACCCGAGCGAACCTGGCGATGTTCGGAGAGGCCGCGCCTCCATGGGAAGCCAGATTATGATCGCGCGGATCGAAGAGTCTCCCCGTCGAGCGATCCGGACCGATTACGCCGATGCGTGGATGAGGTACGGCAATCGTGTCTCGGCGGATTATTCGTTCAACTACGTGCCGTCGAGGAGCGTCTTCTCGGTCTTTGCCGATTCTTCGGGGATGGCCCTCGTCCATTTTAGTCTCGAGATCGACCCCCAAAACTTTACGCTCGAGACCGACGAACAAAAGTCGAAGTTCTACACGACTCTGGACCTTTCCATCGAGGCGATCAGCGCGGACGGGGAGCTCGTGGTCGCGACCGACAAAGAGGCTTATGTCGAGCTCACGCCGAGCCAGATGCGAGAGCTCGGTAGCCGGCCATTTGCCTACCAAGACGATTTTCCGCTCGTTCCGGGAGACTTCGACGTTACCGTGATCGTGAGAAACCGCGTCGTCACCCAATACACGGTGGCGGAATCGAAAATTCACATTGCGCGATTCACGAAAGAAGAGCCGGCGCTGACAGATATCATCCTCGCCTTCGATTCCAGCCTCGTCGGTGGCACGTTGGACGACACGCTCGTGCGAACCTACCAAGTCGGGAAACTGCGCTTGCAGCCTGCGGCCGACAACCTTTTCGTCATCGGAGACGTTGTCCATCTGGTGACGCAGGCCTTCGGAGCGACGCCGGATCACAAAGTCGTCTTCGAGCTCTGGGATGGCGCCGCGTTGTTGAAGTCGTTGGAAAGTTCGGTAACGGCCAATGGCGTCGTCGTGGATCACCTCAAGCTCGAGAATATGGTCGGCGGCAAGTTTCCCATCGTGGCCCGTCTCGTCTCTCCGGCGTGCGAGACCGTGTCGACCGAGAGGGCCGAGATAACGGTCTCTCCGCGCTCGGTAGCCAGCCGTCCGGGCTTCGTCTATCGCCGTGGGCTGGACACTCGCATCCCGGGCCTTCTGAGCTTCATGCGCGGCGAGCAGCTATGGAAGCTCGACGAAGTCGCAAACGCTAAAGTGGCTTTCGAAGAGGCCCTCGCATCCAACGACCGGCTCGTGCCGGCTCGATGGATGCTGGCCAACGTGCACTTGAAGGAAGAACATCCCGACGATGCGCTCGCTCTTCTCGAGCCGCTCGAGGAGCCTTACCCGAACCAGTTCGAAGTTGTGGCTGGGCTCGGACTCGCCCACTACCTGAAAGGGAATTACGAGACCGCGGCCACCTATCTGAGCCGAGCGCGCGACATCCGCCCGCCCGAAGCTATGCTGTGGAACGCTCTCGGCGACAGTTACGAGCACATCGGTAATCGTGACAAAGCACGCGAAGCTTTCGAGAGCTCTCTCCAGCTCGACAGCGAGCAACCTACCGTGCGCGAGCGGCTCGCTTCTCTGAACGCCCAAGCCGAGAAAAACTGAACCTGTTTCTTCGCTGATGGCGTTTACGAGCGTTCAGAAAATACGCTTCGACGACGTCGACGGAGCAGGTATCGTCTACTTCCCGCAGTTTTTTCACTTGTGTCACGCCGCGTTCGAAGACTTTTTCGACACCGTCGCCCCTGTCTCTTATCCCGAGCTCGTGTGCGAAAAGCGTCTCGGGTTTCCGACAGTGGCGATCTCGAGCGAGTTCCAGGCACCTCTAACCTATGGAGACATTGCCATCGTAGAGCTCACTGTTCGAGAGATCGGACGTTCCTTCTTGAAGCTCGGCTACGACATCCGCCGCAAGCGCGACGGCGTCAAGTGCTTCCACGCGGATATCAGCACGGTCCTCGTGGATCTCGACAGCATGAAGCCGAAGACCATCGAGCCCGAGCTCAGAAAGATCCTCGAACAGTTTCTTTCCGCTTGAGCCTTCTGTACTGAAGAAAAAGAGTGGAACTTCTTTTTCAAAACTTCGTATCCCATCACGAGCGCCCGGGCCCTTAGGACCCGCAAAATCGGAGGAGGCGAGATTTTCATGCTTGGAGTGCGTCTGATGCTTGCGGCTTCCGTGAGTCTCGTTCCGATGATGCTCGAAGGAAGCTACGGACTTCCGATGACGGGCGACGAGGCCGAAATCTTCTTGCGCGACGCAAGGATCGTCGGTATGAAGCCTATCGGCGTCGGCGTCACCAAGCCGATGAAGGTCACGCTGAGCGATGGAGAGCGTACCCATCACGCCGTCTGGAAGAGCATTGACGAAGTCCGTCACGGAGTGGTGAAAGGCCGCAATGGCGGATTCCAGGCAGCCTTCAAGGATTCCTACAAGTATGAAATCGCGGCTTATGAGCTTGACAAGATGCTCGGCTTCGACCTAGTTCCGCCGACGGTCGAGCGTGAGATCGACGGCAAGAAAGGCTCTCTGCAGCTCTGGGTCGAAGGTGCTTTCACCGAGCTCGACCGGCGGGAAAAGAATCTCGAAACGGACGACTACGTCACTTGGAGCAACCAGCAATACAAGCTACGTTTGCTCCAGCAGCTCACTTACAACGACGATGCGCATAACATCCGGAACGTCATCTACGATCCCAGCTTTCGCGTCTATTGCATCGACAACTCGCGAAGCTTCCGCCACTTTCATTCACTGGCCAACGAGAGCGGCCTGCGCCGATTCTCGCGCTCTGCTCTCGAGAGCTTGAAAGCGCTCGACGCGCCGACGCTAAGCGCCAAGCTCGGTCCCTGGCTCCAGAACATCGAGATACAGGCGGTCCTCGCGCGACGCGATTTGCTCGTCGATCTCGCCGCCTCCCTCGCAGCGGAATTAGGCGAGGACGCTATCTACTATCCTTGATATCTAGTTCGCGAAAGCCGGCGACTGCAGCATCTGCGCTGCGGTTTGCCCCTCGACCGTGTCTGGCGCGACAGCGACGCAGGCCTCGAGCGCAGTCTTCGCGGCAGCCATGTCACCTTTGTTCAAGTTGGCATAGGCAAGCTTGAGCAGGGGGTCTTGCCAGTCGGGTTTGCGCTCGGCGGCGAGCTTGTAGAACTCAATCGCTCTGTCGATCTCTCCCCGGTTGAAATAGATCTCGGCGACGTTGAACGGGACGATTTCATCCTCCGTTTGGTCGATAGCTTTCTCGAAATAGACGACGGCTTCGTCGAACTTTTGCTGTTGGACCTTGACGTCGCCGATCGCAATGAGCGAGCCGGCGTGCATGGGCTCTTCAACGAGTACTTTTTCGTACGACGCGATGGCCTTCTCGAATTCCTCCATCCTGAGATAGACGGTCCCGATGTAATAGTGGATCTGATAAGTCATTGGCTCGGCGGCGAGAAACTCTTCGTATTTCACCAACGCTTCGGCATATTGGCCGTTCTCGACCATCTGGTTCGCTTCGCCGAGCATCAAGCCGCCGCCACTTCGTGCTTCCGGGACCGGCTCGAGCACGAAGAACATCGGCGGGTTGCGGCCGGACCCCTTGATCTGTTGCTCGTAGGCCTGCGCGGTATATCCGTCCGCGACGACGGTGAAATCCCACATACCAGAGCGAAAGCCAAGAATCGCCCATTTCCCGTCGCTTCCGCTCGTAGCTTCCAAGGTTTTGCCTTCTGAGCCCGTCGCGGTGATGAGCGCCCCTTCGATGGGCTGCCCACTGGTGTCTTCGGCCGAGCCTATGACGCGCCCCGTGCCCATCTGGGCGAGCGCCACCGAGGCGCCAACCGCCACGAGGACCAAGACGTGAAACAACAGATACCTGTTACGCATGACGATTCTCCACTTCATTTCCGAGGATGCACCTGTGTATCCCCGCCGACATTATAGATCACAAAGGACTTGCGCGGGATTCGGCCGAGCCGAGTTTCAAGATGTTGACCTGAAACAAGTTGCTGTGCTAGCGTTCTGGATTCATGGCAGAGCTCGAAGGCTCGATTCAGGAATTCACTCTATCAGACGTCGTGCAGTTTCTGAGCGGTTCGAGAAAGACCGGCCGGCTCCAGATGCAAGCGCAGGATACGGACCGTGAAGGCGGGATCGCTTTCGTGGACGGCTCGGTCGTGCATGCTGCCGTCGACGAACTGGTAGGAGAAGAGGCGTTTTTCGAGCTGATGGTGTGGGATGAGGGCCAGTTCACGTTCGAGCCGGACGCTCCATCCGTGGAGAAAACCGTCCGACAGAGCAGCACCAATCTACTGCTCGAAGGCGCGCGGCGGAAAGACGAGTGGGGCGTTCTGTCGAAACATATCCCCGACATGACGATGATCCCGGAATTCGTCCTGCCCGACGAGGACGATACTGGGCAACAGATCACGCTCAACACGAGTGAGTGGGTGGTGCTCTCGAAAATCGATGGTGAGCGGAATCTTCAAGAGATCGCTAGAACGGCGGGGATCTCCGAATTTCACGCTTGCCGGCTTCTCTACCCTCTGATTGCGAACAAGCTCATCCGGCTGCGCGTGCGCCCGTCGCATTAATTTGTCGACTTTGAGCCCCCGAACCGATCGTTTCTTGAAAGCCTGCAGGGGTGAGCCCGTCGACCAGACGCCGGTCTGGTTCATGCGGCAAGCGGGCCGCTACATGGCGGAATATCGGGCGATACGCAAGGATCATCCCATCCTCGAGATTTGCCGTACACCCGAGCTTGCCGTTCAAGTGACGCTCCAGCCGGTCGAGCGTCTCGGAGTCGATGCGGCGATTCTTTTTTCCGATTTGCTGATTCCCCTCGACCCGCTCGGCATCGGCTTCGACTTCGTTCAAGGCGAGGGGCCGCGCATCGACAACCCGATACGCTCGACCGCCGATATCGACGCGCTCTGTCCGGTCGTGCCCCAGGACGACCTATCCTTCACGCTCGAGACGATCCGTCTCTTGCGCAAGGAGCTCGACGTTCCGTTGATTGGCTTTGCCGGCGCTCCGTTCACGTTGGCGTCTTATGCGATCGAAGGCGGCCCCTCCAAGAACTACGAGCACACCAAGGCGCTCATGTATGAGGATCCGGCTTCATGGCATCGGCTCGCGGAGAAACTTTCGGTGTGCGTCAGAGACTATCTGTTGGCGCAGGTCGAAGCGGGCGCCCAAGCGGTCCAGCTCTTCGACTCTTGGGTCGGTGCGCTTGCTCCGGGAGATTATCGCGAGCTCGTGCTTCCGCATACGCTTCGGATCCTCGACGGGCTCGCGGCGTGCGGTGTGCCTCGCATCCATTTCGGCACAGGCACAGCGGGTCTCTTGAGCTCGATGCGCGAAAGCGCGGACGTTGTCGGTCTCGATTGGCGCGTCGATCTTGGCCCAACGTGGAATTCGCTCGGCCACGACGTCGCCGTCCAGGGGAATCTAGACCCTCTGGCGCTTCTCGCACCGCAGGACGTGCTCTTCGAAAAAGCGGACGCCGTGCTCGCGGAAGCCGCGGGGCGGCCGGGCCACATCTTCAATCTTGGCCACGGCATTCTGCCGCAGACCAACGTGGACCAAGTCGCAGCCCTCGTCGAGCACGTTCATCTCGCTTCCAGCCGGCAAACTCCACCCGTGTAAAAAGGTTGGCTGGGAAGCAGGGACTCGAACCCCGATTCCACGGTCCAGAGCCGTGTGTCCTACCATTGAACGACTTCCCAGTCCCAGTACCGGCCAGATTACCGGCCTCCGTGCTCTTTGTCAAAAGAACATTCCTAGCGGGTCGGTAGGTCGGGTGGAAATGGCGGATGGTGCAGGTTGGAGCTATCCGGTCTCGGCAAAGGTGGTCCAGCTTTTGGCGGAAATCCTCAAACAGAAAAGCCAGTGGAGATTCAGGAGGTTTCGAGTTTCGCGCATTTATTGACTTTTTTGACGCGTACACAGGTTTTGCGAAAAGGCTGTTTTACGCCCTCTCGGGTTTCAACCATGATGCCAATTTCGTTCCATCCTCTTCCCCTACAGTGATTTAACGGCCGCTGTCACGTGCTGGTCCCCGCACGCATTATCGACGGGTGGTCGTTCGAGCCGGAATCGAAGTTGCTTCAATCAAATTTTTTATACGGCAATCTCAACCTCCTGGACGCTTGAAAGAGGGCCGTGTCGTAAACCCTCCGGAGGCGTCTCCGACCGTTACTCATTGTCGCAAAGGGCTTTACGTCTCATCAGCGAATGTTCGTCGACGGGAACATCTTTCCGGCTATCGCAGTCGGGTGGCTCGAGTGGCGCTTCCGATTCTTGGCTGGAAACGATCAGAAACAGAGCTAAACAGGCCATTAACGTGCAATTTGGGGCGATTTTGGGGCTTATCGGGCCGGTTTTCCACTTAATCGCGCAGACAATGAGAAGACGCTCTACGCCTAGATCGAGCCTGAGGAGAAGGCGAATAGCGGAATTCGAATTGGCCAAACCTCGAATTCATCCAGCGGAGTTTTACGGAGGAAACGAAGATGACTCCGCAGACGGTCCAGTACAAGGAGCTATCCGAGTCTGGAAACCATGACAGGGAATTTGGGCCAGTTTGAGGCTGATTGGTGGAGGCCCGTGTCGGAGAGCAGCTTGCTGCTAACCGAGGCCATTCACGAAGTGGGCGCTGGAGGCTCACAGCGTTGTGACGAGCACTCGCTGTTTCTCCCAATCGTCGGGAAGCGGATGATGCAAGAGGTAGCTCGAGGTCAGCCCAACGGGCTGGCGGCCTTCGACAATGGCGCGGACGATGTCGGGGGCCAGGAAGGCATAGCGGATTGCCTTGCGCACGCGGTCCGTTGGGATGGCGCCTTCGGTGGCAATCTGCTCATAGGTTTTGCCTGCTTTGATTCGGTTGAGCCAGGAGAGGGCGTTGGCGATATTTCGCAGGAGTGTGCGGTCGACGGATTTCGTGGGGTTGCCCAGAACGAGCTTGGTCTCGACGCCGCGTCGACGCAAGCGGAACGGTGCGAGGATGCGGAGTGCATCCTCGCGAATGCGGTCAGGTCCCATAGACAGGCAATCAGCGAACGCATTGCGGTCGAGCAGGATGGACACAGAGCCGGGGCTGATATCGACCCGCCGGATGAGACGGAGCAGGGGGGCTGCCGAGGCACTATCATCTTTTTTATACGGCAATCTCAACCTCCTGGACGCTTGAAAGAGGGCCGTGTCGTAAACCCTCCGGAGGCGGCTCCGACCGTTACTCATTGTTGCAAAAGGCTTTACGTCTCATCAGCGAATGTTCGTCGACGGGAATATCTTTCCGGCTATCGCAGTCGGGTGGCTCGAGTGGCGCTTCCGATTCTTGGCTGGAAACGATCAGAAAGAGCGCAAAACAGGCCCTTAGCGTGCAATTTGGGGCGATTTTGGGGCTTATCGGGACGTTTTTCCACTTAATCGCGCAGACAATGAGAAGACGCTCTACGCCTAGATCGCGCCTGAGGAGAGGACGAATAGCGGAATTCGAATTGGCCAAACCTCGAATTCATCCAGCGGAGCTTTACGGAGGAAACGAAGATGACTCCGCATACGGTCCAGTACAAGGAGCTATCCGAGTCTGGAAACCATGACAGGGAATTTAGGCCAGGTTGAGGCTGATTGGTGGAGGCCAGTGTCGGAGAGCAGCTTGCTGCTAACCGAGGCCATTCACGAAGTGGGCGCTGGAGGCTCACAGCGTTGCGACGAGCACTCGTTGTTTCTCCCAATCGTCGGGAAGCGGATGATGCAAGAGGTAGCTTGAGGTCAGCCCAACGGGCTGGCGACCTTCGACAATGGCGCGGACGATGTCAGGTGCCAGGAAGGCATAGCGGATTGCCTTGCGCACGCGGTCCGTTGGGATGGCGTTTTCGGTGGCGATCTGCTCATAGGTTTTGCCTGCTTTGATTCGGTCGAGCCAGGAGAGGGCGTTGGCGATATTGCGCAGGAGTGTGCGGTCGACGGATTTCGTGGGGTTGCCCAGAACGAGCTTGGTCTCGACGCCGCGTCGACGCAAGCGGAACGGTGCGAGGATGCGGAGTGCATCCTCGCGAATGCGCTCGGGTCCCATAGAGAGGCAAGCAGCGAACGCATTGCGGTCGAGGAGAATAGACACAGAGCCGGGGCTGATATCGACCCGCCGGATAAGACGGAGCAGGGGGACTGCCGAGGCACTATCATCATTAGTACCGGAACACAGCCCGTCTAAAAAGCGACGCACCGAGGCGAGCTCTTGCATCGTCGGAGTGTGGATCAACGAGGCCGAGAAGGTCGGGGCATCCACATGCTGTCGGATGAGATGCACGACGGTCTGTTCCAGCATCGGGGCGGGCAGTCGCCAGCCGGAGAGGTCCTTTTGGCCACTGTGCTGGATGAGGCGCCGGGAGACGTAGTAGCGGAGCCGTTGCCCGTTTTTCTTTTTGGTGTGGCTCGGCGTCAGCCGGTCCCCGGTCTCGTCGAAGAGCTTGCCTGCCAGTGGGGAACGGGCTGCACGGCCCTTCGTCGTGCGTCTCCTTGGTTTGGCAGCCCCTGCCTGCAGCTGCGTTTGGACCGCGTCCCAGAGCTCCGGAGCAATGATCGATGGATGCTGGCCCTCGTAGACACGCCTCTGGTGCCGGATGCGGCCGGCGTAGAGAGGATTGGTCAGCAGGTAGTGGAGGTGTCCGCGACGAAACGGCAGCCCGCCTGTCCGGGTTCCATCCGCGGCGAAGCGTTGCTTGGTGCGCAGCCTCAGACGGTCCGCCTCGGCCTTCACCTGCCGGAGCGTTTCGTGCTTTCGGTACAGCGCATAGAGCGTCCGGACCGTTTCGGCCTCAGCCTCGTTGATGCGCAGCGTGCGCTCGTCCTTCTCATAGCCGAGCGGTACGCGGCCGCCCATCCATAGTCCCTTGCGCTTGGAGGCAGCGACCTTATCGCGGATCCGCTCGGCCGTGACCTCGCGTTCGAATTGTGCGAAGGACAGCAGCATATGCAGCGTCAGTCGTCCCATGCTGGTCGCGGTGTTGAAGGACTGAGTTACCGAGACGAAAACCGCACCGGCTGCCTCGAGTCGCTCAACGAGCTTTGCAAAGTCGGAGAGGGAACGGGTCAGCCGGTCGACCTTGTAGACCACGATCTGGTCGACGAGACCGGCATCGATGTCGTCGAGCAAGCGCTGGAGGCCCGGGCGCTCCAGGGTTCCTCCCGAGAGCCCCGCGTCCTCGTAGACGGTTGGCAGCAGCACCCAGCTCTCCGCTTTCTGGCTCGCGACATACGCGGCGCAGGCTTCTCGCTGCGCATCGAGGGAGTTGAACTCCTGTTCGAGACCCTCTTCCGCGCTCTTTCGCGTATAGATGGCACAGCGGATCTTCTTCATGTTAGGCCTTGCGCTTGGGCGTCAGACCGAAAAAGCGTGGTCCTGACCAGTGGGTGCCGGTGATTCGCTTTGCGATGGTAGTGAGGGACGGATAGGTTTTGCCGTCGAACCGATAGGCGTTGTCGAGTACCTCGACCTGGTAGGTTCGGCCATTCCACTCGCGGACGAGATGGGTGCCGGCAGAAACGGACCCTGCGGGAGCGGCGGCGCCGTTGCCTGGTGTCCCGTTCACCATGGCGGCCAGAATGCGCCGGGTTGTAGCCGAATGCCCGCCATGGGTCCGGCACTGGCGTTCGTACGCAAGAACGCGGCGCATGAAAACGCGAGAGAGCGAGCGTGGGGGAGCAGCCCCGAAGGCCTGCTCCCAGACCCGCCGTAAGCTGGCGAAGTCCAAACCGTCCAAAACGACGTTCCGGCCAACCCCTGTATCCTGCGGCATCGCCGAACGTTCGCTCTTGTGCTCGATAAAGTCCAGTCTAATAAAGGACTTCCGGGTGCGAAGTTCACTGCCCGTAGCTCGCCCCGCAGCCCAAGAATTGGCCAGACTGGGTGGCGGAGAGGGAGTCCGCCTAGTACGCGTCCAGCTACGTCCAATGACTTCCACTAAGTAACTTAGTTGTTTAGGTTATAGCGGATTACTCGTCTCCGACTATCTCTTGACTTCCTACGAAATCCAAGTAATTATGTGGGAATATATGGGGGAACAAAAACGCCGCCGGCACCCACACAAGGCGCTCACGGTACGCGCCGTCCAAGCCGCTCGACCTGGGGACCGCACCAGACGGATCGCCGATGGGGGCGGCTTGTATCTGCTCGTGTCCCCGAGCGGCTCGAAGAGCTGGGTTCTGCGCACAGTGATCCAGGGCAAACGGCGCGACCTCGGCCTCGGCGGCGTTACACTTGTCTCACTCGCCGAGGCGCGCGAGCAAGCGATAAGGCTACGTAAAATAGCGCGAGCTGGAGGCGACCCCTTTGACGAGCGTCGCCGTGAGCGCCGTCACGTCCCGAGTTTCGAGACAGCCGCCCGACAGGTTCATGCCTCCCACGCGGCGGGCTTTCGAAACGAAAAACACCGCAAGCAGTGGCTTTCGTCGCTCTCGGGAACGGTTGGGGCGTTCGGCACCAAGCGCGTGGACGCCATCACGAGCGCCGACATCCTCTCGGTCCTGAGTCCGCAGTGGCTCGTGAAGCCCGAAACCTCCCGCCGGGTCCTCCAGCGTCTGCGCGTCATCTTCGACTGGTGCAAGGCCCAGGGCTACTGTGCTGGGGACAACCCCACACAGGGCCTGACCAAGGTTCTCCCGAGGCACCGGGGTAGCCAGAAACATCATCCGGCTCTTCCGTATCAAGAGGTGCCCGCATTCCTCCGGGCACTCCAAGGCTCAGACGCGAGCGAAAGCGTCAAGCTGGCGTTCGAGTTCATGATTCTTTGCGCTGCTAGGACCGGCGAAATCTTGCGCGCGACGTGGGACGAGATCGAGTTCGACTCACATACATGGACAATTCCAGGCAGCCGTATGAAAGCAGGGGTCAAACACCGAGTGCCTCTATCACCCCGGTGCCTGGAGATCCTGGACCGAGCCACGGCCCTCTCTGCCGGTGGAGAATATGTGTTTCCAGCCCGCAGCGCCACAAAACCGCTCTCGAACATGGTCTTCCTGATGATGTTGCGACGAATGGGGCTTCGTGACATCACTGCCCATGGGTTCCGTTCTAGTTTTCGGGATTGGACGGAGGAACGGACCAATTTTCCACGCGCCGTATGCGAGGCAGCCCTGGCGCACACCGTGCGTGACAAGACCGAGGCGGCGTATCGCCGCACGGACCTGTTTGACCGTCGTCGAGACTTGATGGAGTCATGGTCCAGATTTGCCACCTCAACACCCGCCGATGTCGTGGCGATCCGGGCGTGATTTCTGGTCTTTTATAGCTCTGATCTCGGGGAGGCAAGACCGGCCTCGATGTTGACAACGATTTGCCCGACGGCGAGCACACCGCTTAAATTGAGCCGAGAAGAAAGGCCTACTTCCCGGAGGGTTTCAGCGAAAGGTCCGGGGGTTCGAATCTGTCTCCCTCCGCCACCCAGTCTTGCAAATTGTGGCACTGCAGAGACGGATGAGATTTTCCGCGCGGTTGGCGGGGTTTGGCAGGGTAGGTGTCACCAGAGACGCGCTAGAAGGGCTGAAGAGGCCTCATTTTCGGTTTTGGTCTCTAATCTCGATTTTCGAGTGCCACGTTTGCGCCAAAGGGGGGGAGCGGGTCGCTGACAGGGCCGTGCAGCGTCGGAAAAGAGGCCGCCCGAGGGGTCCAGAATCAAGGCCAGGGCTACCACGGCGTAGCCGGCTAGCACGTTCTGGTCCAGGTGCGGCCCGGGCCTGGATCCAGGTCTCCGCCCGGGAGCGTGGCATCCCGTTGCTGGACGGTGTTTTCCCTGCGCGTACGGGGGAACCCGAATCGCAGACATCGTAGGAGAACCCGACGTGGGGATATACGCGCCTGCGGGGCGCACTCAAGAACCTCAAACACAGACACTAAGCTGCTGATTTATGGTCTATTTCAAAAGGACCGAGTTTTGGCACAGGACGGGGTTGACACGCCCGACCCATTTGGGGATACTTAGGAATATTTTTAGGAATAATTTTGTTGAATTAGCCGGTCGATCCTGTTATTCTCATCAGCTGTAGGAGGTTATGGAGACAAGGAGTTCTTCGATGATGCTATCGCGCAGAGAGGCGGCCGATTTACTAACACCCTATTTAGAGAGCATCCAAGAATGCATTGAGGCAGCGTGGAGTTGCTACAGAAGCAAGGCGTATGAGCGATTTCGGCCAATCTTCTCAGACCGCACGCGCGCGAATATTGTTTATGACCTCATAATTGACGAAGCGCATGGACGGTTCGAGGATGTCAGAGGGGTCGAGTTCCACGAGCAGAATGGCCTGATCGTTCTAGGGGTCGGGAAAGAAATCCTTCTCAAGTTCAAAAAACTAGATTCTAGAGGCCTTTCGCGCAACTATCCCACGCAGCAATCGATCCGGTTTGACATGCAGGGCGTTCTTCCTGGGTTCCCGGCACAAAGAACGAATCTCATTGTCGGATACCAGCTAGACGATCTCAAGACAGAAATCACAGAAATACTCGTTACCTGCCCATATGGTGCGACCATGTTGTGGGAGCCACTCTTCGTATCAGAGATCCTAGCTACTGGAATCGCTTCACCGCCGCAGGTGGCGCTGTTTCCATCGCAGGAAACCCCACCAGCTCTGGAAGAAATCGGAAACGTCAAGGACTCAGAGGAACCAACAAAACGGGGTGGTCAAGAAGAGGATGGGTAAGAGAGTTTTGAAGAAGGAGATGGATGGAACAAATAGTGCATCCGCAACGCGTCACCATTGCGCGGGAAGCGCGGGGGCTAACGCAGATAGCCCTCGCGGAGAAAATGAACGTAAGACAGAGCACTATTTCGAAGGTGGAATCTGGCCTTGTCGGAATCAGTGATGGCTTACTGGATTCTCTCGCCACCGCACTAGCTTACCCGCGACAATTTTTACTTGATCGGCAAACCATTTATGGCCTCGGCTTGTCGCCTCTATATCACCGAAAGAGATACGCTGCGACCGCGAAGGCGCTCAAGAAAACCTATGCCCGAATAAGCATTAAGCTACTACAGATCGAGAACCTTCTGCGCTCAATCGATGTCGATTGCAGGATTCCTCGTTTCAACATCGAGGATCACGGCAACCAAGTTGCCGATATTGCTCGAGCCGTACGCGCCCGCTGGATGGTGCCTCAGGGACCGATTCATTCCCTGGTTGGCCTGATTGAAGGTGTCGGCGGAATCGTTGTGAACATGGATTTCGACTCACGGCACATCGATGGGGTTAGCGTATGGCCACCGTCATTTCCTGGCCCGGTCTTTTTCTTGAACGTCACAGCTAAGCCGTCACGTTATAGGTGGACTCTCGTTCACGAGCTAGGGCATCTCGTTATGCATGGGGGTGACGTATTGAGCGAGTCACTCGAAGACGAGGCAAACCGATTTGCCGCTGAGTTTCTAATGCCTTCGATGGAAATCCGCTCGCAATTACATACCCTTTCCATTCCCAAGCTCGCGGATCTCAAAGTCTACTGGAAAGCATCAATGCAAGCCATTGTAACGCACGCGGCCAAGCTAAACAGGATCACTCGGAACGAAGAACGGCGAATGTACATCCGTCTTTCAAAAGCGGGCTACAGAAGAACAGAGCCTATGGAAGACGCGATCCCGACTGAATCTCCGCAGCTTCTGCGCAAGATTGTAGGAAAGCATCAGAAGGAACTACACTACTCTGTGGCTGAGCTTTGCGAAATTACACAAATGACCGAGATTGAGTTCCGTCGTGAATATCTTCCGCCAGATACGCATCTCCGCCTGGTTACGCGATAGAGAGAAAGAAGGGGCGTGTCCAGACAATTCTAGGGGCTGATGCGGTGTGGACTGACTCAGGTATCGGTGCGTTTCGCCCGCTTGTCGGACCATCTGGCGGCGGCGGCTTTCCCGAGAGCGGAGCGCTGTTGTGGTGTCATGGATGCGGCGCGGGCCTTGCCGCCCTTGCGGGCGCGTTGGTGGTCCGCCTCTGGGTCCGGACGGCTGGGAGCGTCGCAGGTTTCTTGGCTTTCGCTGGTCGACAGCTTGGCGACATGCACGGCCGCCGCAACCGTCGATGTCGGCCGCCACTCACCTCTCGGGCCTTTTGGCATTGCGCACCTCCAGCGGTGGACTATAGCATAGCGTCCGGCTTGGTTCCCGGTTGCGGAAAGTCAAAGTGATACACTGCCGAGTTTTGGCACAGGACGGCATCGAGAAATACCTTGGCTCCGGCATGATCCACGGCATCGGGCCGGTCTATGCTGGGAAGATGGTCAGGGCGTTCGGCGAGAAAGTATTCGATATCATCGAGGCCGAGCCGGAACGGTTGCGCGAGGTGACCGGTATCGGCCGAGTGCGCGCCAAGCGAATCACCGACGCCTGGGCCGAGCAGAAGGTCGTTCGCGAGATCATGGTGTTCCTGCACAGCCATGGCATCGGTACGGCGCGCGCGGTGCGGATCTACAAGACCTACGGCGTGAATGCCCGTTCCTTTTTCCACAGGATTAAGTACGCATCCTGCCTCTGGCTCTAGACATCGAACACGTTACAGTTACCCTCCATGTTGCCTTTAGAGACACATGGGCCTATGCTTTTGTTCCCGCTCAGTTTCTTTGCGCGGCCATATCCTGATTTCACCCTCACCGGGAGGATCTTTCGACACGGACCCGGTCGCTCAGTTCAAGCTCATCCAGAATCTGCTGCAGATCTTTCTCCATGTTCTGTGCAAACTGCGAACTGATGCTCACCGAGAAGTTGACGCCCACGCTAAGGTCGTTCCCGGACCGCAGTTTGGATAATATTTTGGTTCCTAGTCGATTCCAGACTTCGGGGGGCACGGTACCGGCCAGTCGAAGCGTTGTTTCTTGAGGGCTTAGACTCGGTTCTGGCCCGGGTCCGGGTTCAGGCTCTGGCTCTGGCTCGGGTTCTGGCCCGGGCTCCGGTTTGGGTTGTGGATCTACAGGTATCGCTTTGAGTGCTTCAGCCTTGGCTTTGGTCACCAAGAAGACATCCGGCTCAAACGCTACCTCCTCGGCGTGGAGCGGCTCTGCGTACCACAGCCGTTCGTAGCTACCATCGTTCTTGGTGCCGGACGCCAATCCGAAGTCTCCCTTCAACACGAACTCGACGATCTGCCGGCGCAGAATCGCGTCTGGGTCGATCAGGCGCGTCAATGCGCCGTTTAGAAAGCTCAGACGTAGACTCCTAAGCGGCCAAGCGGCAGTGTCTTTAAACGCGGGTGGCCATTGGCGATCAATGTAACCGGCACCCACGTTTTCGTTGAGCAGAGCCTCGGCCTTCAACGCGCCGAGGATCCGCCCGCAAAGCGTTTCGCTCGCGCTGGAGTGGCCGGCGCCGAGGTCAATGATCTTAAGCCCGTGCTCCTGCTGGGTATCCGCCAGTGCGACGAAACGATAGCCGGCCCACACTTCGTCCTTGGCAGCTTGCTCCGCGTCCCGGACACGGGTCTGAACCTCGGAGCGATTGGCACGGTCGTATTCCGTGCCGAGGACACCCTCGGCTACCTCGTGCGCCACGCGCTGCCAGGCGAGCCACAACTCCACCTTCTCGCGAAGGTCCCGCCCCGGTTTCCGCGCGCACCAAACCAATGAGCCCGGGTGGAGCCGTGGCGACTTGCCCCGTTCCTTCGTCCAATGGCCGACGCGATCGATCACTGGGTTGCCGCCCATCCATTCCGTCTCGGGGTCGAGGACGATCAGGACGAGACGCGGAGAATCCTGGACCGCCGCGCTGTCCTCGGGAAAGAAAACAACCGGAAGGGTTGCACCCGATTTGAACTCGCCCTCAACGAGTTTGCGGAGCGCTGGCTTGATGTCCGTCTCTTCGTCAAGCGATGCTCGTCGGTCACTGACGACCTTCTTCAAAGTTGCTTGGTGGTGGATGCGATAGCCATCTGTCCCAACCTTGCGAATGAAGAACCCTGACCTCTCAAGGACTGTCGCAGCGTTGTCGATGGTCGTGGTATCGACATCGGGCTCACCGAGTGCGAAACGCAATTCGGGCAGGTGGGCCACTTTGTCCACCTGACCGCCGGAGGACTCGAACAGGACGGCCGTGCCCACTCGACGGTGGATGTCGCGCAGAGCCCCTTTGGCGTCCACATCCAGGGCTTTGGCATGCGCCATCGGCCCAGCGATATCAGCGTCGATGGCCACGTCGAGCCGAGCCTCACCTAACTGACCAAGGACTACAGCGCGGAACTCGGATACATCCAAGGGTGCCGAGCCCAGCGTAATCAGTGGCTCCGTCCGTGCCTTTTGGAAGTGCTCTTGAGCTGCCGACGAAATCCATTGCGCCAGCATGGCTAGAGCCCCCCGAGTCTGCTGAAACTGAGCGAGCGCACGCCACTTCCGTTGAAACACCGACAGCGTCGTAGGATGGAATGGATAGCATGCCTCGAACCGGCTCCTCAGAAACTCTCTTGCCTTGTTCTCCGTCGTCGCGGTGTCAACCGCCAGCCATTCGGAGGGAAGGCGGGCAGTCCTTTCGAAGCACCAGTCCGCGTAGGTCTTGGCGACTCTCTTCCGAATGCGCACGTTGCCGAGATCCTCGAACAAGCGCCGGCGCACCACCTCGCTAATTTCGGATTCGTCATTGGCGATCAGGTCGCGGGCGACCCGGCGAACCACCTTGGTGAGCCGGTCCTGCCACTGCTGATCCCAATCGGTCATCTCGATCTGGCTGCGTGGGAGGCTGATGACCGCCGCGGCTTGGGTGGTACCGGTAACGGCGACGGTCAGGTTCTGAAGGAAGGCATGGAAGCTATCGGCCATGTTGCGATGGCGGTTGACGAAGTTCAGGACTTCATCGAATAGCAGCAGCACGGGCGAGCCCGCAGCAGCAAACACTTTGGCCAGTGAATCCGTTCCCGGCGGTGTGGTCTGTGCGGCTGCGCCAAGGGCGGCAACACCCTTTTCGCCCGCGAGTTGGCGAGCTAGATCGATCCAGGGCGTCTCCCGGCCTTCTGTGGGGTCCCAGGCATTGCCGACGAACACGCCGACACGGGCATGGGGAGCTTCCGCTATCCCTGCCTCGGTCAGAAGATCTGCAACGCCGGGGAACTTGGAGGCGTCCGTGCCGGCGTTGGCGAGGTGGTAGAGCGCGGTGAGGGTGTGGGTCTTACCACCACCGAATTGGGTCATCAAAGTGAGGACCGGCGCCGTGTTCTCGGTCTTGCCGGAAAGTCGCCGGAGGACCATGCCGGCATGCTCGTTCAACGCGCGCGTGAAACAGGTCCGCGAAAAGAACTGGGCCGGATCGCTGTAGTCCTCGGGCGCAGTTTTAGCAAGTACCTGTTCAAGGGCGATAGCGAACTCGTCGGGGCTGAACGAGCGGCCTTCCCGCACTTCCTTTCGAAGCGTTACAATCCTGTACCAAGGGTCCACTTTTTCCTCCGGTTACGGTCTTCGCATACGTGCGAACAATTCCAGGGATGACTGTTTCAGGCGTGCCAGATTTGCATAGGCGACAGGAGCGAAATCCTTGCTCGCCTCGTACATCCGGTAACGGATACCATCGGTAACAACTATGTCACAGGACACGCCGAGGGCTGAGACATAGCCGGTTGCCTGCTCGAGAGCACCTTCGACGCCCGCTCCCAGTCGCTTGGCTTCGATCAAGTAGTGGCAATGCTCCGGGATTCTTGGCAGCTCTAAGAACATACACAGGTCGATGTTGCGCCATTCCACCGCAATCCTCTCAACGGGCCAGCCCAGGGCACGCAGGAAAGGAACGACGTAGTGCGCAACCATCTCGTCCTCCGATGGTCGCTCCCCGAAGGTTTCCACATCCCAATAGCGGTTCAACAGGTCCTCGACTTGAGCGACAATCTCCTGTAACTCGGGCGGCAGTGCCTCGAGCTCCGCTTCCTCCTTCGGCAGGCTCGGCAAGGCATTAGTTTGCCAATCCGTGGGGGGTGATCGGACAAAACGATTAGCATACTCAACGATGTCCTCTGCCTGAACACGCGAAACCCGAGTCGGATTAGCGCCAAAAACCCGCTTCCGGAAGTCGTACGGTTCGGGAAGCGGGCACCAACGCACGCGTCGGCCGTGCTGCAAGTCCCAGCCGTTTACGTCGTCGAACTGCGCCAGATACTGGTACTCGGATGCCACCAAACCAACCGCACGAATGGTCGAAAGGCCGGTCCGAAGGAGCAATACGTCGCCACTGCTCAGCTCGGCGGCAAATCGTCGAACAAATCCGCCTGCAAACTCCTCGTCCGACCGATCAAAACGCCACGGCCCTGCATCTCCGGGACCGATCAGCGCTACCCCGTGGTTTAAAAACTGATCAGCGTAAGACCGGTTGGAGGGGCCAGCAGATACTTGCCAAATTGCGCGACCGCTCTCTTCGAATGCCATGCCGTTACCGTGGTACCGCCAACAGCATCGCGTCGAGGAGCCGCTTTTCCTCATTGCCACGCGGATACAGGGCAGAAAGCGCGTTGGCAAGGCGCAGGAATTGGGGACCGCGCTCTTGCTCGACGCCAATCAGCTTCCGCAATGCAGTGGCTTGGCCGTTAGCCTGCCACAGCATGGCTGCGTGCACGCGGTCCAGTACAGTGAAGTCGATTGTCTGCAGCTCGGCATCGCCGTCGAGGAGCGCCTTGTTTCCGCGAGGGCGGTTCCTTGTCTTCGGCGCGGGGTCCATTTCGGGGAAGAGCGTCTGCTGCAGGGTGGCGCGCGGGTCGCTCTCGAGCCAGTTGGCGGTGGCACCGGCGCCGTCCTCGCCGAAGAGCTCCCTGGCGCGCTCTGCCACCGGCAGCAGGCGCACTACGCCCTTTTCCTGCCCGATGATGTGGCCTGTCCAGCGGTCGAGGTCAATGCCCATGGGTTGGGCGAAACGACGCACAACATCGAAAGGAAGGTTGAACCCCTTGGCCGCTGCCTTGGCGATTGCTTCCCGCTCCTCCTCTTCGTTCTTACCGTTCTCCTCGGAGGTCTCGGTGCTCTGGAGGGTCCATAGGAACAGTGCGGTCAGGCGGGCATCCTCTTCCAGCGCGTCGGCCAAGCCGTTGCGCGCCTTCGCTTCCGCCGTGCCCAGCACCTGCTCGAGCGCGGCGCGGCCAACAACCTCCCAGACCTTTTCCAGGTACTCCGGTAGGCTGACCTCGCGGCCCTCGGCGGTCTCGACTGCGCGGTGGCGGCTAAAGATCTCGAGGGCAGGCCCGATACAGGCAAACACCAGATCCGCGCCACGGATGCCTTCGCCCTGAAGCCGCTCCATCCAATCAGAGACGCGGTTCGGAAGCTCGTGCAGGACATCGGCCCATTCGCCGACCGGAGCGTCCTCAGGCCGTGGGCGGCAGATGAGGTGGACGCTGGTAGCGAGAGCGGCGGAGTCGCGGGCGCGCAGCCTGGAGGCCATCTCGGTGGCGATGGGCCAGGAGCCGGTAATCGTCCAGCCGCCACGAATCATCCCGGAGAGCAACGCCTCCCATCCCTCGGTCGTCTTGTGGGCGAAGACCACGGTGCCCACACCATCCTCTTGCAGCACACGGCGACCCTCGGAAAAAGTCTTCGCCATCGTCTCCTCGAACCACTCACGGTCCTTCGGACGACCACCGTCTTGCTTGGTTTCGTCCTGTACCGCCTCAGGAGTCTTGGGCGAAAGTGGATTGTCCGGATCGAACGGATCCCGCAGCAACGGGTAATCGGGCAATGTCCGCTTGAGCCAGACCAGGAAGAAGTCGGAAAGGTCGGCATAAGGTATTGCGTCGTAGTAAGGCGGGTCGGTGAACCAAATGTCGGCGGCTTGGTCGGGGAGCGGGTGGTCCGTTGCATCGCAGGGTTGTACTTGCCCAGACCTTACGCTGCGAACCGCGTCAACCACATCAGCGATCAGCTTGTATCCGCTCTTCCAGTTCCCGGGTGCTTCGGCGGTCACCACGACTTCAGCGAAGTCCCAGACAATGGGGAGAGCTTGGCGACCGAATGTGTGTTGCATCTTCTCTGCAACGGCGTTCCACCGAGTGCAAGACATGTTACTCATGGCCACGCGATTCACTGCGCACGCGAGTACGGGTTCGACTCCCGAAAACTCGATGGCCCTAATAATATCGAGTAATTCCACCAGCGCCGCCTTCTGCCGGGCCGTGAAGAGGTCGCCCCACTGGAGCATGCCGTAGCGCTGCACGCGGAAGCCCAGCGTTCCAATCGGTGGTAACGGCTCATCCGGCACCGGGCAAAGACCCTGCTTGCCACCCCGCTCCCACTCTTCCAAGATCCGCTCCACTCGCTTTTGCGCTTTGCGCACGGCTTCGTAGTCCCTGTCGGTGGGAAGCCGATAATGCCGCCCGGTCTGCCCAGGCTTCAGCGTCACCACTGCCGTCAGACGCGCTCCGCCCGTCCGGCAGCCCTTCTTATCGAAGACGGCGTCCGCTCCGCCCCGTTGGGCGGCGAGTTGCGGTCTTACTCTCTCTGGCGGCAGGACCGCGCCACAGCAAACACAGGTCGCCTTGGCGCGCGTCACAGTACCTCCGTGCACGTCCTTCCCTGACTTTGGTTCGAACACCTCGAACTCGACGCGCGGAGGCGCGCCCCTTGGCCGCACGACCCGGTGCCGCAGCGCCCGCTTGCGCTTCGGCTTCTTACACAGCCAAAACGAACGCATGAGCGGAATCTCCGCACCACAGTTGGGCGCTTCGCACCGCACCGTACGCGCCCAGAGATAGGCAATCGGCGTCGCGCCGTCCGAGCCAGCCGGATAAAAATCGGATAGTTCTTGCTCGGCCTGCCGCTTGATCTCGCCTCCGACCTTGCGTAATCCCTCGGCCAGCTCAGGTCCATGGCGCGGGATGTCCTCCAGCATCACTTTCAGGATCAAGCACGCCACCGGGTTGAGATCGCTGGCAAACGCCTCACAGCCGAGCCGTAGCGCCTCCAGAGGGATTGACCCTCCACCCGCGAACGGGTCCACGACCAGGGGCGGTTCTTCTCCATGTGCCGCCTTCACCAGCGCGCGACTCACATCGAGATAGGTACAGTTTGCGGCAAGGTCCCAGTTGGCGAAGTCAGCGATGAATTTGAGGATGATTTGCCGCAATCCCGCATCCGTCTCGATAGCCTCCCCCCATCCCAGCGGTCGCCCATGCATGCCGAGGAGAATCTGGCGGGCCTTCTTCTTGAACGCCTCCGGGCAGTGCTCATCGCAAGGGTCCGGCAGCAACAACGTCATCAGCACCGCCCGAGACGAGGCCAGCGGGCGCCGCGCCCACCATAGGTGCAGCGTCGAGGGATGCCCATGCCGGATCGACTTCTCCCGCGCCGCATGCTTCGAGACCTCGGCAATTGGGAAGTCCGCCTCGGCCAGCCGCTTACATTCTCTGGGAATCATTTCGTTTTTCCTGAAACAAGCACATCTTCGAACCCAGGCATTGATTCATTGATACATTTAACCCTAATCGCAAAATCTTCGAAGCACGAAAACGCGAAACAGCCGCACTGGGCGCAGGCGAGAAGCTCGTGCTGGGGCACCCGCTCGCCGCCACTATAGGTGATTCTGCACGGTGTATGCAGAACCTGGAAAAGGTGCTATTCACGGGGCCAAAGACCTCAGACACGGTGACGTTTATTTGCGATTAGGGTTACACAACTGTTCGAACCGCTCGACCATCTCACGAAGTAGGTCTACGAGAAAGACACGATCCCTTATGGTGACCTCGACCTCACCTTGGCGGATTCTCTCTAACTTGCATCGGCTTGGTTATCGCGTTTACTTCGAGCCAGTAGTGCTGCACCTGTGTGACCTCGTGCCACGGGAACCGGGCAGGGTCTCTGATCGGCTCTTGGAGTTCCGGGGAGCTCGCGCAGTGGGTCACCACGTAGAGCCAAAAGCAATCGCGGCGATCCTCGGCAACGCGACGCTCGTTTGGCGTGAGCAAGATACTGCCGGTGGCGCCGGCGAGACCCTTTACTTCGATCAGGCGCAGCTCGCCCGTTTGCCGATCGAAGCTGGTTATATCGTAGCCGAGGTTCTTTTCGTGGACGTCCTCAACTTTACGTCCCTGGGCGGTCTCGTGTTCCATGACCACCTGCATGGCCGTCACTTCGGTTTCGGGATTCGGACGCAGGCGCCGGACGTCCAGGGTCTCGCGGTCGGGGTGGGGTAAGACGAGCACGCTTGCCAGCCGCTCGACCCCCTGCAGGGTCACCGCCCGCTGCCGCTTAAGTTCCTTGCGCCGGCGTTCGCGCCGCTCCAGCACCTCGGCGTGGCGGGTTTCGGCTTGCGTGAAACGGCCCTCGGCGCCAGTGACCTCCTTGTCCACTTCCTCTGCGGCGCGGCCGATCTCATCATCCATCCGTTGGAGAACCTCGGTCAAGGAGAGTTCGACGTGCTTCTCGATGCGCTCGACCTCAGACAAGCGCTCCGAGCGAACATCGTTGATAAAGGGCACCAGGGCGTTTTCGTTGAGCCAAGTGGTCGCTTCCGGAAGAGAAGCGATGGAAGGCAGGTCGACTGGTACCATGGCGGGGCTGAAGTTGCCGAGGATATCCGGTTCGCGAAGGCACGGGTCGCCTTCCTCCGTCAGTTCCACAATGAACAGCCGTTCGTGGATGACGTGTCCGAGACCATCTACGACCCTTGCCCGGTAGAAATCAAGACGTGCCGGCGCTTCGTGCACCAGGGAATGAAAGCAGGCCCCCTTGACGAAGGTATCCCGGCCAAGATCGAGGCTGTGACGACGCAGGGCTTCGAAGAGCGGATGCCCGGGAGTAACCCATTCGAGGTTGTTCTCCTCTGCTGTCTTGCGGTCCGTCGACAGGCGCGGATAGCGAATCGCCAGCTCCGGGAGCTTCCAGCCCTGCTCGCGCTCATACTTTTTCAAGCCAGACGGTGTCCGACCCGGCTCGAAAGTATGCGCCATGCTGCTCAACGGCTTCAGAGCCAAACCTGCATATTGGGCGCTCTCTTTGATGAACCGTGCGATGGTCTCTGGCACTACGCGCCGCTCCTGTGCCCGGGCCCGTCGCTCCGTGAGCATATCGAGGTTGAGCTTCTTGGCAGCCAAACCTTCTAGAGCCGTCTGGCAGATTTCCCGAAAGTGACCCTCATCCACATCCTTCATGAGCCGCTCCTCGAGATCCACTTCGCCCAGCTTTTCTGCGTAGTAGTCACGGAGCACGCGCTCCACGTGGGCGGACGGCAAGACCTCTCCCACCACGTTGAACACCGCATCGTCATCGAGGGCGTCCCTGATCTCCTGGAGCTTTTGGTGCAGGCGTTGGAGCACCCGTCCCTCGATGGTGTTGGTCGCAACGAAGTTGAAGATTAGGCAATCCTCCGACTGTCCGTAGCGGTGGATGCGGCCCATGCGCTGTTCGAGCCGGTTCGGGTTCCAGGGGATGTCGTAGTTGAAGAGGATATGGCAGCACTGAAGGTTGATGCCTTCGCCGGCTGCCTCGGTGGCCACCAGAACCTGGATGGCGCCTTCGCGGAACTGCTGTTCGGCATAGAGCCGGCTTCCCCGTGCGTCACGTGAGCCGGGCTTCATGCCCCCGTGGATGCAGCCAACGCTAAAGCCCCAGGCTTTCAGATGCTCCATCAGATAGTCGAGGGTATCCTTGAACTCCGTGAAGAGTAGCAGTCGCTGGTCGGAACGGTCGAAGAACCCCTCCTTCTGCATGATCTCCCGAAGATGTCCGAGTTTCGCCTCGCTGCCTGAGCCTTCGACTGCCTTCGCCTCTTCGGTAAGTTCCAGAAGTTCGGCAATCTCTCTACGTACCTGCTCTGTGTTACCGGTCAGCGTGATCGCCTCCAGCGTCATCTCCAGGCGCTCGCGCTCGGCGTCCTCGAACTCCTCGAGCTCTTCCCAATCGGGAAGGTTCGGTGGTGCTGTCCGCACCAGTTCCTGGGCGTGCTTGAGGCCATCCTTCAGACGCTTGGCCCGTTTCTCAAGCGACCGCCGCAAGGCGTACGTGCTCGAGGCAAGACGCCTCTGATACAACGACATCAGGAAACCAACCGCCCGAGCCCGAGGGTCGTCGCCCTGTGCAGCGGCCCGGGCGCTCTGCCGTTTCACGAACCGCGTGACCTTCTGGTACAGCTCTAACTCGGGACCATCGATGGAGAAGTTGGCCGTGCGCGGGATACGCTTGGTGAAAACCGGTTTCGCGTCCCACTTTCCGTCTGGCTGAAGTTCCGGGAAGTAGACCATCGTCTCCTTGGTGCGGCGCAGGTAGAAGGGTGCCCGTCTCCGCTCCATGGCCTCGTAGATGGATTTCACGTCGGCGTAGGCATCCCGGTCGAGAAGCTGTAGAAACAGTGTGAAGTTCTGCGGGTCGCCCTTGTGGGGCGTGGCGGTCAGCAGAAGCATGTGATCGGCACTGTCGCGCAGCAGTTCCCCTAGCCGGTAGCGCTGGCTCTTATGGGTCTCGTCACGGGCCGACATGCGGTGCGCCTCGTCGACGATCACCAGATCCCAGTGCACCTGCTGTAGTCCGGGTAAGATCTCGGTGCGCTTGGCGAGGTCGAGCGAGGTGATGACCTGCTTTTGCTCCAGCCACTGGTTGACACCAAATTGGTCCCGGACGTCGCTGCCCTTGAGCACCAGGAACTTCTCGTCGAACTTTTCCTTGAGTTCCCGCTGCCACTGAAATGCAAGGTTCGCGGGGCAGACGACGAGAACCCGTTCGATGAGGCCCCGGAGCTTGAGCTCGCGGATGAGCAGGCCCGCCATAATCGTCTTGCCCGCACCGGCATCGTCGGCGAGCAGGAAGCGTACGGTGGGAAGCTTGAGGAGGTGCTCGTAGACCGCTTCGAGCTGGTGTGGCAGCGGGTCCACGCGCGAGATGGAAAGTCCAAAATAAGGGTCGAACTCGTAGGCGATGCCGAGCGAATAGGCATGGAGCCCGATGCGCAGAAGCCGCCCGTCGCCTTCATAGGAAAGAGCAGCATCGGCGATGGTCAGGCTGGAAATATCATCGAACGTGAGCGTGACCCGACGGAACTGTTCCGACTGCTGGCCGACGAGACCCGCGACCCAGACATCGGAACCGTTTGAACGAACGGTCTCCACCCGCATCGGCTCGCTGAACAGCGGGCCGGTCAGAACCTGTCCTTCCCGGAGCGCGGTTTCAGCACTCAACGGATATTTCCTGTTCTCAGCCATTCCTGCTGGAGCCTCTTTTCGGCCGCGCTTCCCTTCATCCTTGCTAGATGGGAGAGTCTCTGAATCGCTCCCACCGCTTCACCCACTCATCCACTGCTGAGAGTCTCAAGCGAGGTGCTTGCGCTGTTTGCTGTTGGTGATGTGTACGTATCCCTTTGCAAAAAAAGTGCTTACGCTCCATTTGGCACGCGGCGAAGGTCGCGAGCGCTATTTTGGCAGTAATGGTGCTTCCGCCACGCCGTGTTTGAATGCTAGTGTCAACTGGCCTGCCTGTGTCGGCGAACGCCATTAATAAGGATGTCGGCGTGCACACGAAGGTGTCCCTGAACGTCAGGCACCGTGTGGTCAGCCCAGCCCGCATCGCCGAAAGAACTGCGTTTCTCGAAATCAGGCTCAAACTCTAGCACACGAGCGGGTTACGCGGCAGCCACCAACACTTAATTGCGGAAGCACCCGATTGAATCTCAAATCTTGCGATGATCTTGTCGTAGTTTGAGCCTTTCCGGTGAGGGCGACGCAACGGTTGGGTGTGACGAGGCTGTCGTGCCGAGAGGACGCCGAGTACTTTCAACGAGGCTGCACAATGGTGAGAGGGACCAGCGCCTCCCGGACCTTTACAGTAAAAATTTCACTTGACCCGACGAGGTCGAGTCAGCCACTGCGACAATCGTTAAACTGCTTCTCGTTGCCGAAAAGCAGTTCCGCCGGCTCAACGCACCGGAGCTGATACGAGAGGTTCACCTAGCCCCCTGGATCTTTGATTACTATACAAAATTAGGCTTTTCGCCAGCCCATAAGATTCATAAGATTCATGCACTTAGAAGGGTTTCGGCAAGATCTTTTGTGTCTATTGTCTTCTGATACAGTGGACTAGACGTTCGATTCGAGGATGGAAAGAAGGTAACGGAGTCGTCGAGTGAACCGCCCCGGGTTTTCCGGAGACTGTTTTAGTTGAGTCTCGCCATCTCTAGCGAGCCTTCCTGCGACCGATAGTAGTTCATCTCGTACTCGACCGGGGAGACATTTCCGATCGGCTCCAAGAGTCGTTGCGTGTTGTACCAATGCACCCACTCGAGGGTGGCTAACTCGACGTCCTCAGGACCACGCCAGGGCCCGCGTCGACGGATCACCTCGGTCTTGTAGAGGCCGATGATGGATTCAGCCAAAGCGTTATCGTAAGAGTCGCCTCGGCTGCCGACGGACGGCTCAATACCCGCCTCGGCGAGCCGCTCGGTGTAACGGGTCGAGACGTACTGCACGCCGCGATCGCTGTGATGCACCAATGGATCTTCTGGGTCTAGTCGGCGCTCGTGCAGCGCCTGCTCCAACGCATCGAGAGCGATGCCTACAGTCAACGATGTCGTCGCTCGCCAGCCGACGATGAGTCGAGCGAAGACGTCGATGACGAAGGCGACATACACGAAGCCGCGCCACGTGGCAACGTAGGTCAGGTCCGAGACCCAGAGCTCGTTCGGGCGTGTGGCGTTGAAGTCGCGCTCCACGAGGTCCATCGGGCGAGCGCCGCTCGAATCCGGCTTCGTCGTCTTGCATCGACGTCCACGGACCGCGCCCTGGAGGCCCATTTCACGCATCAGACGGGCACCGTGCATTGAGCCACGTCGCGGCCCTCACGGCGAAGCTGACGCCAGACCTTGCGCACGCCATACACGTCAAAGTTCTCTTGCCGCACACGACGAATCTCGCCGCAGAGTTGGACGTCGCGCTTCGCTCTCGCTGGCTGGCGGCTTGGGTCCTTCTCTCTCGCTTTCTGCTCATTTGGAGTACCAGCCGGCGCTCCTCGATGCCTTCCAGAAGCCGGGGGCAAGACCGGGGTAAGATCACCCCTGTGATGACCGGGCCGAGTCAAAGGCTAAAGGATCAACCAAGCGCGGTGGGACAAAGAGGCGGCGATCTTCGAATCGATACCCCAGCGGGCCGGGTCTAAACTTTGGCGAGGGCGCGCCTAAGAATACGAGGCGAACTCCGGCCGAGGCTTCGAAACGGCGGCGGCCGGGCTCGCCATGTAAGAGCGGGCATCAATGGTGTGGGCCGGACGAGGAAAGCGTCTGCGCCTGCGCGGTGTTCGGCGATGAGCGCGCCTAAATAGAAAGGAGGCGCGAAATTGGGATGAGAGTGGTTAATGGATGGGAGGAATGATGACGAACCGAACGACGAGGGGTTTATTGCTAATCGTGCTTGGGCTCTTGGTTGTTTTTGGCTTGTGGGTTTACGTCGGGGAGCGCGATCCCGACGACATTGTTGATTTTTTCAAGCGGGGGAAATTCGGTTTCTCTCCGGACGCCGGGCTCTACAAATACAACATAGCCTCGGAATGGGAGCATGTTGCCACATTTCACGGCATGGCCGATGATCTGGACTTATGCGAAGACGCCGCGGTGGCGCTTCTAACGCCGGAGTTTCCAAAGGATCGGTACACGTGTCGGCTATTAAACGACTAGAGCGAGGGGGGGCTTCATAAATCTGGAGCATAGACGCCAACTTTTCCGGCGTTTTCTCAAGAGGGGCCGACTGTAGGGTAGCTTCGTGGGCAACAATAGAACAGGGATAATCGGTAATTGTCAATGATTTTGAGACACCGAGATCGCGTATTTAGTGAGCAACCGCTTATGTGTCGCCGTCCGTGAAGAGACCCATGGGCGGCGGACGGCGGACGAACCGTCACGCCGGGTTTCCCTGAGTTTGCGCGTGGTTGTGTTGCGTGCGGGTCACTGAGGCGGCCGAGTTGGAGACAACGGGTTCCCCGTAAATGTGGCGTTGTTTCACGGCCCGGAGCAAATCGCTGACCTCCCTGTGCCGGTCGTAGAGTCACCCGGCGCAGTACGTATCGGGCATCCCGAGCGCGGTCATCTTGTTGAGTATCTCGCACCCAATTCGGTGTTCAACTCGTTGCCTCGCCAACGTTCGTGTCCGCATCTCGGGCCCGATGATCGCTTTGTAACGATAGACCGCGTTCTCCACCATGCTTCGCTTGGTGCAGCCTGAGAGCTTGTACCATTCACGTCGGCCGTGTCTTTCGATGGCACGAATATGGCGATCGCGCTCCTGCATGGCGGTGTTCGAATTCTGATTGAGCGTCGCGTTTCGTTGCGGCGGAATCACCACGCGCGTCCTTCGTCCAGGGCTGTGCGCTTCGATCGCTTCGTAGACCGCTTCCTTGTCGTATGCACTGTCCGCCGCCACGGACGCTAGAGGTGCTTGAATCTGTGTTAGCAAAGCGGGGACTCGGGTTGCGTCGCGAGCACGTGACGCCGTCAGTTCGGACGCAACAATGTTCCCTGTCTCGCGATCAACGGCGATGTGCAACTTGCGCCATGCGCGCTGCTTTGGCGGTTTGCGGGCGGTTCCAACATGAATCCTCAAGCCCGTGCTCTCGATCATCAGGTGGATTGGTTGATTGCTTGCGGCTTTCGGAATCCGCAGCTTCTTGCGGAGCAGCCTCGACCGCCGAGACAACGTCGAGTAGTCCGGGATCTCGATACCGAGCCCGAAAAGCGAGGCGATCGAGTGCAAGAAGCCTTCGGTTTGTCGGTAGGCGAGCTTGTACACCATCCGGACAACCAGGCCCGTTTCAATCGCCATGTCTGAATAGACCCGTTGACCGCCAGGCTTACCGGTCTTGTCGGCCATCCAGTTCGCGATTGCCTCCTCGTCAAACCAGACCGTCAAATCGCCTCGGCGGCGCAGCCCTTCGTTGTATTCCGCCCAGTTGCGAACGTGGTACTTCTTCTGCTTCGCGTGCTTGTACTGGCTGCGCTTGGGATACTTCATGGTCGAACATACCTCGGCCACCACAAGAGGCGCATTTCGCTCTCAGCCAGAGCGGTGCAACAACGCCGGTTGGCTCTCAGACCCGAACATATCCTCTCGGAAGTTTGGTGGAGCGTTGTGGCACGGCATAGAATATCTCTCGACTGTTGTTTTTTACATTGAATCGCGAAGATTTCTCATTCGTGATTCACCTCGACTGGCAACCACGTACGAGCAGAAGACGGGAGGCGCAGACGGGGTCAAGGGCGCGTAGCGGCTCGCGTAGCGAGCGAACCCTGGACGCCGTCGAGCACTCCCGTACCCTCATGGAGTGGTGGCCGTTCTTGATATTTCATCGCGGTGGATTACGGATTAAAGTGATAAACAACACTCGACGAACCGAAATGTGCAGCGCACGTGACCTCTTTTGAGAAACACGATTGTCTAGGTCCACTTGGCACGATGTGGCTCGCACATCATAGGACTTGAAGCTGCTCGCGATGAAGACGAAGGAGCGATAATGCCTACGCTTTACCGAGATACCGGCTACTCACTGACCCATCTGATCGAAGACATCAAGCATGGCAATATCGCCCTCCCTGAGATTCAGCGGCCGTTCGTGTGGTCGGCCACGAAGATCCGAGCCCTGTTCGATTCGATGTATCGGGGCTACCCAGTCGGTACTCTACTGTTTTGGGAAACAGGCTCAGATGTTGGAACGAAACAGGTGGGCGGCGGTGACGTCGACAAGGTCGCCAAGCTGCTCATTGTTGACGGTCAGCAGAGACTGACTTCCCTGTATGCCGTTCTCACGGGGACGTCGGTTCTCACGAAAGCCTTCGAAAAGAAACGAATCCGCATCGCATTTCGACCCATGGACGAAACTTTCGAGGTGACCGATGCCGCAATAGAGCGGGATCCTGAGTTTATTCCAGACATCACTGTGCTGTGGTCTGGAAGTTACAAGTCGACCGTACGCGGTTTCGTGAGTCGGCTTGGAAGGGGCCGTGACAAGAGACCTGGTCGTGTAGAAGAGGATCGGCTTGAGGAACGCATCGATCGAGTCCGAGACCTTCGGGACTTTCGGTTCCAGGTGATCGAGCTCAATACGAGCGCGGACGAGGAGCAGGTTGCGGAAATATTCGTCCGGATCAATTCGGAAGGCGTGAAACTGAACCAGGCCGATTTCATCCTGACGCTAATGTCTGTTCACTGGGATCAGGGACGTCGGCAGCTGGAGTCGTTTTGTCGAAACGCCATGGATCCGAGAGTGATTGGACCGTCACCGAAGAACGCGTTCATCGACGCTAGACCAGACCAGCTCCTCCGCGCTGGCGTCGGCCTGGCCTTCAGACGTGGGCGCCTCCAGCACGTTTACAACATCCTCCGCGGAAAAGACCTTGAGTCCGGTCAGGTCTCGCCGGAGCGTCGGACGCATCAGTTTGAGATATTGCGCCGCGCGCAGGATGAGGTTACCGACCTAACCAATTGGCACGAGTTTCTCAAGTGCCTAGGTTACTCAGGATTTCGAGGGCGAAGGATGGTCAGCTCCGAGAACGCCCTAATCTACACATACGTCCTCTGGCTCATCGGCAAACGCGACTTCGGTCTGGATCATAAGGTTCTCAGAAGTGTTATCGCCCGCTGGTTCTTCATGGCCCATACGACGGGCCGCTACACTACGTCCCCCGAGAGTCAGATCGAGGCAGATCTAGGCCGGGTCGCATCACTTCAAGAAGGGGATGGAGTCGCCTTTTGCGCTGAACTCGACCGCATCGTCCGGTCGAATTTCACCAGAGACTACTGGGAAATCTCGCTCCCAAATCGGTTGGACACATCATCGGCACGCTCGCCGGTGCTATTTGCTTACTGGGCTGCACTCAACTTGCTCGATGCCGAGCTGCTTTTTAGCGATCTGAAGATCCGAGAGCTTCTCGATCCTCAGGTGACGGCTCCTCGCTCAATTGAACGACATCACCTGTTTCCCAAGGCGTACTTGGCGAAGAGCGGTATAACCGCGACGCGGCAAGTCAACGCCACTGCCAACATGGCGTTTCTTGACTGGCCGGAGAACACGACAATCGGCAAGGAATCGCCACAGGATTACTGGCCAACTATGGCGGCCACGGTGAGTAAGGAACGCCTTGAGCGCCAGTTGTACTGGCACGCCCTCCCGGTTGGTTGGGACCAACTCGACTACGGGACATTCCTTGAACGACGGCGGAACCTTATCGCCCTGGTGGTCCGGGACGGGTTCAATACACTATGGGAGGACCGAGTACCGGTTCCTCAATCATCGGTAGCCGACCTGTTGACTCTTGGCGAGTCCCAGACTGTTGAGTTCAAGTCTACCGCTAGGTGGAATCTCCATACAGGTCAAGCCGAAAAAAAGATGGAACATGTCATCGTCAAGACCGTGTGCGGCTTCTTGAATGCCGAGGGGGGAACACTTCTCATCGGTGTCGATGACAGCGGTGTACCGATCGGCCTCACCAACGACATGAGCACTTTAGGAAATAAAGCCAATCGAGATGGCTACGAACTGTTCCTCCGGCAGCATCTCGACAACAGCCTGTCGACCCGGTCGGTCGGAACTGTTCGCATCCACTTCGAGCAAGTGAGCAATCGAGAGATCTGCGCCGTTACGGTGGCAGCCTCAGGTAAGCCAGTCTTTGCCAAGGCGCTCGAAGGAGGACAGGAGCCGCACGAGTTCTGGGTTCGCATCGGTAATGCCACCAAGCAACTGCACGGAGACGACATGGTCGAGTATCAGTCAGATCGCTGGGGTTAGCATCTTGCTGGCATAGTGGCGGGCGTTGTGTCCAAAGACACAAACCCCGTCCTGTGCCAAAACTCGGCCCTTTTGAAATAGGCCATAAATCAGAAACTTAGTGTCTGTGTTTGCGACCGGGCCTCCGGCGGGCGACTCATCAGCTCGAAAACACAACCCTCTGCAAACCGCGCCGCTGGCATTCTCCGCATGGCCGCACTCAGCCTCGGGCGTACACAGACCGCTCTCGGCGCCTACTATCGACGTCTCGCCTATCGCGTCGGTAAATCCAAAGCCATCACCGCCACCGCTCGAAAGCTCGCCATTCTCGTCTACCGCACTCTCAAGGATGGGCTCGTCTATCAAGACCCCGGGGCCGCCGCCTACAACGCTCAAGATCGCTCCCGTGCCGTGCGCCGCCTGACCCAACGCGCCGCTGACCTCGGTTTCGCTCTCATCGACACTCAAACGGGCGACGTCGTTCAGGCGGTAGTTTCTTAGGAGAAAGCGCTTGACTCAGGTCTCCACGTACACTAAATGGTGGGATTCGAGCCGGCCACAATGGAAATCCCGGATTGGTCATTCTTTTCGAGGCGAGGTGTGATTATGTCGACTGCAAGTCGAATGAGGTTGGCGGTAACTTTGGTCTTCGTCACAGGGCTCGGCACTGGAGTCGAGGCCTTCGCCCAGGTCCTCCCGAATCCGTATCGCGCTGTTGATGGCTGGGCCCAGCTTCCCGACGGGAGGAAGATGGGAGCGGTGGGCGGGGTGACGGTCGACCGTGAGGGCGAGCATATCTGGGCGGTGGTGCGATGTTACCAGACCGACTGGCCGGCCCGGTTCGGCAACGAGTGTCTCGATTCGGATCTGGACCCGATCCTCGAGTTCGACCTGGAAGGCAATGTCGTGGAGAGCTTCGGGAGCGGGATGTTTATATGGCCCCACGGGATCGACGTGGACCAGGACGGAAACGTGTGGGTGACCGACGCGGTGAGCGCCGCGCGAACGCCAGAGGGGACAAGAGGACACCAGGTCATCAAGTTCAGCCCGGACGGAGAGGTGTTGATGACCCTCGGCACCCCGGGAGTTCCCGGAGACGGTCCGTCCAGCTTCAACGCCCCGAGCGCTGTCGTGGTGGCTGACAATGGTGACATTTTCGTCGCGGATGGCCATGGCAACGATACAAACAACCGCGTGGTGAAGTTCTCGAGTGACGGGACGTTCATCAAGACCTGGGGACAGACCGGCTACGGGCCGGGCGAGTTCCGGACGCTGCACGCCATCGCCATCGATTCCAGAGGGCGGGTGTTCGTGGGCGACCGGTCGAACAACCGGATCCAGATCTTCGACCAGGACGGGAACTTCCTGTCCAGTTGGACGCAATTCGGGCGACCGAGCGGGATCTTCTTCGATAGAAACGACCAGATCTATGTGGCCGACTCGGAGTCGGACGATGTGCAGAATCCAGGTTGGGAGATGGGGATCAGGATTGGGGACGCCCGAACCGGCTGGGTGAACGCCTTCGTTCTCTATCCGTGGGGGGATCCGCGTAAGACCACGGGGAATGGGGCGGAGTTCGTTGCGGTGGATCGCGACGGCAACCTGTACAGCGGGGAGCCCCGCCCCCGGACGGTAATTGTCAATGATTTTGAGACACCGAGATCGTGTATTTAGTGAGCAACCGCTTATGTGTCGCCGTCCGTGAAGAGACCCATGGGCGGCGGACGGCGGACGAACCGTCACGCCGGGTTTCCCTGAGTTTGCGCGTGGTTGTGTTGCGTGCGGGTCACTGAGGCGGCCGAGTTGGAGACAACGGGTTCCCCGTAAATGTTGCAAATGAGGGGTACCTGGAGGTCGTCCGAGGCCTCGGACACGGCTTGTGCGCCAATCTGATGCGTCGTTTTCGTCGTCGTCGGATTGATCCACGCCGCTGAGGGTATTTCGGGCGGTTTCGGCGCTCCATTCACAAAACGCTCCGGATGGGCTCCGAAGAAGTCCAAGAGCACCTGCCGGCGACCTTCGACGATCATCGCCGCCCGGCCGTAGTGCACCGACTCAGGTGTAAGTAGACCGATGCCGGAGTGGTAGTGTTCGGTGTTGTACCAGCCGAACAGATCTCTACAAACGTCACGAGCGTGTTGGATCGAACCGAACCGCTTGGGGAACTCGGGACGGTATTTGAGCGTCTTGAACTGACTCTCCGAGTAAGGATTGTCGTTGGAAACTTGGGGGCGGCTGTGGGTCTTCGTCACCCCGAGGTCCGACAGGAGCATCGCTAGCGGCTTGGATTTCATCGACGTGCCGCGGTCGGCGTGAAGCGTCAGCTGTTCTGCAACGATACCCTGCTTCGAACAGGTCTCTTTGATGAGACGCTTCGCAAGCTCCGCACTCTCTCGCTCGGCGAGCATCCACCCCACGACGTAGCGGCTAAAAATGTCCAGGATCACGTACAGGTGGAAGTACACCCACTTCATGGGACCGAGAAGCTTCGTGATGTCCCAGGACCAAACCTGGTTGGGTCCCGTCGCCAGAAGGACCGGCTTTTCGTAGTTCGGGTGGCGGAGCTGATCGCGCCGCTCTCGCAGCTCGGCATGCTCCTCGAGGATGCGATACATGGTGCGCACCGAGCACAGGTACTTACCCGCGTCCAGCAGCGTCGCGTAGACCTCCGTAGGGGCCTGGTCCACGAATCGCTCCGAGTTCAAGGTGTCGTGCACCGTCTGGCGCTCCTTCGGCGCCAGGGCTCGCGGTGATGACGCTCGGCCAGATGACGGCTTCGAAGCGCTGGAGGACTGCCGGCGACGATAGAACGTCGCCGGCGAAACCTCCAGCGCCTCACAGGCCGCACGGACCCCTACCTTGCGAGATAGCTCTTGAGCCGCCGTCATCATTCGCTGCTTCAACTCTCCAGGCGACTCATCCGAACTCACACGAGCGCGCAAAGTTTTTTTTGGACATCGATGATCGTCTCGGCCTGCCGGAGCTTGCCTTGCAACTGCTGCACCTCACGCTCGAGCTCCGTGACCCGTCCCGCCAGAGGATTAACCTCTTGGATTTTGCGGCCTCGCCTTTTTGGCTTCAGCGCTGACAGCGTCCCTTCCTCCCTCTGACGGCGCCATTGCGACAGCGTGGACGAATACACGCCCTCGCGACGCAACAGCGCTCCGACCTTTCCCGGCTGGTGACGGTAGGCATCTGCCTTCTTGAGCAGCGAGAGTTTGTACTCCACCGTGAACCGGCGACGTTTCGGCTTGTCCGTCACCTCCGGGTCGGGTGCCGCTCCGCCGGAGGCCAGGCCACCAACCGACGACGCCGCGAATTTTGGAGAGGCCCCTCCGCTACGTTCAGTCTCACTACGTGAGACTGAACTCCCCTCCAGTTCCTCTCCAAAATTCCCATCCCCTGGGCCCATCCCGTCTCTCTCCCTCTCTGGAACCTTCATCCTTCACGCTACCTCCTCGCCCTCTTTAGAGTCTAATTTCTACCAGGCCAGGTGTCTCATCATCATAGGCACAGAGGGGGACGCTGCAGAAATACGTCAGAGTGAGGCCGTAGTCCTGCGCGATGCGCTGGTGGCCCTTCGCTCGGTGCTGTCGTCGGTTCTCATTGTTGACATGGCGTCGCTCCTGAACAAGTGAAGTCCGTCGGGCCACTCCTGCTCGGACTCGTCTCGATACTCCAAAAGCAACGTCTCCTTCCAACTTCACATCAAAAGGCTCTTGGGAAAGCCTCGGTCAACTCGTCGTGTCCAAAAACAAGAACGAACTCAAGAAAGACAGGTGCTTCGAGCGCATGCTATCCTTGCGCGCGTCGCGAGCTAGGGGCCTAAGCGAGCCATTTCAGGGAGGGTTGATGTTCCACTTTCGCGCTACTCGTGCCGCCACAACCTGCAGCTCAGCCGTGAGAGTTGGTCGCGCGCGATCGACGTCATCCGTCAACCAGATCGATACGCTGACCGTTGTGACGGTCGCGGGATGAGGCTAGTCGCCCCATTTCGCTATCCCTCACTGTCGGCGTTGGACGCCATCTTCGAATGGTGAGCGGGGGGCCACGGCTCGGACAGGTCGAACCGAGAGAGCGGGTGGGTGCGCAGACTGCCCGCAAGTATGAGTACCAGTACGAGCGGACCGCTCGCGCAGCACTTGATCTGCTCACCGAGAACGAGAAACACGTTTGCGTTTACTGCGACTGGCACGACGACTACGTGATCGAGGCGGGCGATCCACCGACACGCTACTTCTTCCACCAGGTAAAGGGCCGCACCTCGTCGCAGGGACCATGGAGATTTGCCGAATTCTTCGGCGTGCAGTTCAAGAAGTCGAAAACGCCGTCGAAGAAAGCCGCGAAGGTCAATGGCAAGGCGATAGTTCCGCGGATGCTCTTACACTACGCAAACTTTAGAACGAGTTGTGGGGGTCTCTCGTTTGTCACCAACTCAGGTCTAGATGGCACTCTGAAGGACTTTCTCGAGGCAGTCGCACGCGCCGGTGATATTCACAACCTACCCGAGAATGCACGAATCGCCTTCGATCATGTAGCTCGCGCCTATGCGGCGAGTGCCCCGCCGTTGCTTAAGAGTGCATCGGACCTGTATGTGTGGCTTCGCAATCTCGTTGTCCATACGGACCAGGGTCAGATCGCTGGCGCTGATGCCGCCCTCCTTGAGATCGCCGACGTTGTCTTTGACTACAGCGAAATCGAGCTGGGTCAACGCCAAGCCAAGCAGATCGCGCGCGAAATTATCGATCAGGTGCGTCGCAAGGTCGCACACACCACGACGGTCGTGCCTGTGTCGGACGGGCAATTGCGTCGAAACAAGGGAATTGTTATCACGGAGTTACTGAATGTTCTCAGCCTCTCGACGGACGCGTATGAGGCGCTTAGAGATGGTACCGGGACGGACACAGTGAAGACCCTCTCGCGCCTGCAGCGGTTCTGCGACAGGCACAACATGGACCACCTGATCGTTGCGGTGTCAGGATTCAAGGCTCAATGGGACATTTGGCGGACGATCGAGCGCCACAACGCCAAGGGTATGGACTTCTTGTTGCTGCAACAGAGGGCGCATGAGGTGTTGCAGGGCAAGATGACCCTCGAGCGCGTGGTTGATGAGGCCAAGGACATTGCCCAACAGTTCGCGGGAGTCGGGGTAACACCAATCAAGCCGGAAGATGTGATGGGCCTGATCTTCTCAATCGCTGCGCAGTCGGAAGCCCTGTGAGCCGCGAGGATAGATAGTCGATGGACATTGACGCGTTCCGGGAAAGCGTTCTCGCCGCTGATTGGAGGCTCGCTCCGGCCGGTGCTGGGGCGCTGCGGGCACGAGCACCCGAAGCTGTGGATGCGCTCTTCGATCTGCCGCTACTGGCGTTGGCTGTGATGGTGATCGCCCGGCGGACGTCGTTCCGAACTGTTGCGCTCGGCCGCGGCGTCGCGATGCTGCTCGCGGAACACTTCAGTGCCTTGAGGCGTTCGCCGCACGGGCTGGAGACGTCGCTGACGCTTCGCAAGCGATGTGCTGACGCCCTTGCGCTTCTTGAGGCGGCCGGTCTTGTCACTGTGTCGGCCGATCCGCGCCGGGAGGTGGCCTTGTCGCCAGTGGGAACACGTCATCTTGATCATGCTGCGCGTGAGTCAACTGACCTTGGCCTGCTTATTCGAGGGTTAATGCAGAGCCAAGAACGCGTGAAGGCAAGAGTAGGCAACGATGGGCGTTAGGCTGCAGTCGTTTGAGTACCTTCCGCGCGGAGCTGACGGATGGACGTCTTCGCTCTTGCAGTTTGGGGAGATGTTTACGGCCGTTCAGGGGGCGAACGGAACCGGAAAGACTCCAATTATGAAAGGAGTCATTCAGGGCCTCGGCCACGAGGCCGAGCTGCCTCCCGATATCGTCGCACGCTGTGAGTGTGCTCGCACGACAGTCAGGGTCGACGGGCGGCCAGTGGTGCTGACGCGACGCCTTGGGCAAGAGTTCGATATCCGAGTCGATGACGGTGATGACCTGCTGATGTTTACGAGCCAAGCGGACTACGCGAAATGGCTCATTGGGCTGTTTGCCCCAGACCCGCCAATCCTGACTACCAAGCACAATCAGGAGACTGGGCTGTACCCATCTGTCCTGTTGCCAGCGCTCTGGGTCGATCAGGACCATGGGTGGACCACGGACTACTGGACGCCGCCAAACCGCAACTTCATTCAAGATCAGCGGCAGGAAGTTGTTCGGTTTCTTCTAGGGCTCCCTCCGCGTCATCCGTTTCGTGCGCGCACCGACTTCGATGCGGCGAAGGAATCACTTGCCCGGATTGAGCGCACCATTGAAATGCAGCGGTTCGTTGTGGACAGGCTGCGAACGAACGAGGATCTGTCCGACCACGAGAAACCAGCTCTTGTCGAGCGACGTGGTCGGCTTCGCTCCGAAGTCCAGGCTAATAGTGCAGCTATCGAGGCCATTCGGTCGACCACGGCGTATTACGACCGGGAACTGTCCACGCTTGAGGCGCAGCGAGACGAGTTGGTGGGGCGCGTTGGTGCGCTCAACAAGCAACGTGGGCAGCTGAGTTTGGTCCTTTCGGAGTTAGATGGGGAGGAGGACACTCTTACCGCGAACGTGCAGGCCACTGACTTGCTGAGACAGTTCTGTGGACGCGAAGACTGTCAAATATTCGCTACATCGGAACGGTCCTTTGGCCGATCCCTGTTGTTTCTCAAGGACCAGATCAAAGACCTACGAGCATCGGACCGCGGGTTGAGCCGCGACGTTGAGACGACCGATAAGGAGATCGCCAAGCTAGATAGTGCAATCGAAGCCAAGCGACACGAGAGGGAGCAAGCGGTCAACGCATCTCCGCAACGGGAAGTGCTCTCCAAATTGAACACCCTCGCAAAGGAACTGGTTGAGGTTGAGCTAAGGCTCGCGAAGTTCGAGCAGTACGCAGCGGAGCAACAGAAGTTCGAGAGGCTTCTTGATCAACGCGAGCAGGCAGTGGCTCTTGTTGCCGAGACGCGGCCGACAAGAGGCAGAGGTGCAAGCGCGGCAGACGATGCTCGCCAAATGCTGAGCGATGCAATGCAGCAATGGCTGATTGCCCTTGGAACGCACAACACAAAGACGGCTCACTTTGACGACGATTTCATTCTATTTGCGGATGGCGCAAAGTTCGCTACCACCACCCATCAGAGCGGCAGTACGCGTACGCGGATTGTATTGGCCTTTCACGCGGCGCTCCTGGAGGTGGCGCTCGCGCGTGGTGGAAATCATCCCGGGTGGCTGTTGTTCGACGCTCCCAAACAGCACGAGCTGAACCAGGAGGACTTTGATTCCTACGCAGACCGACTCCAGATGATCTCAGCGAGGTATCCAGGCCGTGTGCAGGTCGTCTTCTCGGTGGCGGATCTGAAGACGCAGTTGCAGGTTGGCGACGAAGTGTGGGCCCCACCGTTTAGCGCCGACGGGCAGGTACGGTTCCTTGGTCCACCGGGTGCGGTGCAACCTTAACTTCCACTGCCCCGGAAGCTGTCCAAACAACAGGGTCCACCTCAGGCAAGGAGCTTGTGCCCGCGCCCGGAACGTGTCAACAACTTTGAGACACTCGCGAGCTGCATTTAGTGAGCCTCGATTATGGTGGGGAGACTCGTGAGGTCGGGGCGAGCGACGTCCGCATCGATCAAGATCCCGTTGCGTGAAGCAGAAAAAGGGGGTACCCCAGGTATGGACGTCGCCGCGAGAGGGGCTTGTGCAGCATCCAGGCGCATCGTTTTTTCCGGCGGCGGGTTGATCCAGGCTTGAGGAGGCAAAACGGGAGGTTGTGGCGTTCCGCGAACGAAACGTTCGGGATGAGCCCGCTGAGCGTCGAGAAGTATCTCGCGCCGAGCGTCGGAGGAGAGTGTGCCATTCTTAGTTGGAAATTGAAACGGCTCCCAACCCCGTGGTTTGATGACGTTGGCAAAAACAACATCAAGCCGCAAGAGAAAGGAGCCGAGATGGGAAGTCTGCTACGTACAGCCAAGAAACACAAGAAGTCACGTCGTTTGGGTGAGCCCGAGGTAATGGCGCGCGAGAAGTACGGGGAGCTCGAGGTGGACGTCAAAATAGAGATGATCCGTTCGTTAATCCCGCTTGGGTTGATGCACGTTCACGAGCTGCTCGACGACGAAGTGAAGGAGTTGGCGGGAGAGCGATACGCTCGTAAGGACGAACTGGAGCGTGGCCGCCGCCACGGAACCAACCCTGGCACGGTAGGGCTTGCCGGCCAGCGGGTACCGATCCGTGTGCCACGGGTTCGGAGCCAAGAGGGAGTAGAGATACCGCTTCGCTCCTACGAAGCACTGAACGACGGCGGAGAGGTGAATGATCTGCTGCTGAAACGAGTGCTCTACGGAATCTCGTGTCGCAACTACGAGGCTGCAGCGGAAGCGATACCGGGCGCTATCGGGCTGTCGAGCTCGACGGTGTCCCGAGGTTTCGTACAAGCGAGCGCAGCGAAACTTCGGGAGATGCAAGAACGGGATCTGTCCGGCGAAGATGTGGTGGCGCTGTTCCTGGACGGGAAATCATTCGCCGACGCAATGATGGTCATCGCGCTGGGCATCACACTTTCCGGGGAAAAACGCTTTTTGGGCTTCGTGGAGACGGACACGGAGAACGAGAAGGTGTTGACGCCGTTCCTGCGTTCACTGCTCGCGCGCGGACTCGACAGCTCCCAGGGTCTACTGGTGATCATCGATGGCGGCAAGGGTCTGAAAGCGGCCGTAAAGAAGGCGTTCCGAAAGCGGGTCCTGATACAACGGTGCCAGTGGCACAAACGTGAAAACGTCGTGAGCTATCTGTCCAAGGGCGAGCAGGCGTCGTTGCGCAAGCGGTGGTGCTTCCGCCATTAAGTGTTGGTGAGATGACGCTAAGACCCTACGGTGCATTAAATTACAGCCAAAATAGCGTTCGTGACCTTCGCTGCATGCTAAATGAAGCGTAAGCGCCTTTTTTGCAAAGGGATGCGTACACATCACCAACAGTAAACGGCGCAAGCACCTCTGGACGAGGGAAGTTACTGCTGCTCGGTCCGTACCCGTCCTGTCCGAAAAAGCGAACGGAGCGGCAAGGTCGAACCCTAGAGGCGTTCTCAAAACTCGCGGAGACCAGCCGAACGGTTCTCCTCTTGCAGGTAGTCGATCACATCCTGCTGCTGGCGGTTGACCCAGCCAGCTAGAACGAGCAGTAGGAATTGCACGTGGTACGTCATCATGGAGCTGAAGATAACACCCTCGGGCCAGACGATTGTAAAGCCTACGGCCCTTGGCCCCGGCGCAAACACAGACACTAAGCTGCTGATTTATGGCCTATTTCAAAAGGGCCGAGTTTTGGAACAGGACGAGGTCAAGGGCTGGACCGGCGTGCTCATGACCGAGGATTCTAGCTCCCATTGGCCAACCAAGCGTAGACACGTTTATTACGAAACGTCCCGGCGAGTCGGTCTTGAGTTCGTTTGTGTTTTTGGACACGACGGCCGTAGGGTCTTAGCGTGATCTCACCAACACTTAATGACGGAAGCACCGCCAATTTGCCCGAAAACGCACTGGATCCGAGTTCCGGTTCACGGCCACGCTCTGTTTCGACAAGATTGATGCCGCGCGAACTCTCGCGAGAGTAGGCGGCCAGGACGCGTGCTGAAGTTCCCAAATGGTGCAGTCTGGCGACGTTGATCTGGTCGCTGAGGTAAGGCAACTCTGAGACCGCCGGGCGCCAATGATGCTAGGTTGCAGGCCATGACGGACTGCGGGGCGACAATCCCTCCTATAATGATGAAAGATGAGTTGCCGACAAGGAAAGGCCCTTCCTGATCAGCAGACGAAGCTCCGCCTCTTTGCAGACTCGGCGGGGTTCTGCCAGCGTCCAGCCTGCCACTGCACGCTTTTCGTTGATGCTGGAGATTCCAACGCACACATCGCTGAGATCGCGCACATATTCGCCGCCAACGACACGGGGCCGCGGGCCAAGAGCAGTCTCTCGGAAGAAGAGCGAAGAACCTACCACAACCTCATTCTTCTGTGTCCAACATGCCATACGATCGTCGACAAGCAGCCGAATAAACACCCGGCCGATTTGATGAAGAGATGGAAGCATGACCATGTCACGCGCGTTGCCGAGATTTTCGGCGCTGTGAAGTACGCCAATCGTCGAGCCGTCCGCGAAGCTATTGAACCTGCCTTGTCAGAGAACCGCTTAATCTTCGAAGAATATGGCCCGGACAACGAGTACCGGGCGAATCCTGAGAGCGAACTGGCCCAAATGTGGCGACTAAAGGTGCTGTCGCAAATCCTGCCCAATAACCGTAAGTTGCTGGCTATACTGGACGCCAACCGCTGCCACCTTGCCGGTTCCGAAGTGCGCACACTCGAGCAATTCAGACAGCATGTCAACGACATGGAAGCACGCCACCTGGGAACTTCCGCCACTGGCGCCGGCCGCCGATTCCCGGTTGAAATGAATACTATATTGGAGCCGAACGGTGATGCCTGAACACAGCGTGGAGTGGACTGGAGAGTGGGTCGCGGGTCGGCTTCGGGAGCACGATGAAGTCGTGCGAGTAGACCTTCAGACACCCCAGGTCCTGCGCATCTTCCGCAAGAAGCACAGTGATTTCTTGGCTGGCACGATCGCATCACAGCGTGTGGAGCCAGCCACGCTCAGAGGTTTGCTGGACGGATCGTTCAGAGTAGAATTCATCGCGAATATTCCGCCAGAATCGTTTTGGACAGGCGAGGCGATAGAGTTCGCCGCGGCTCACTCCGCGGCATTCGGAGGAATGGGAGACCTTTTTTCGGCCGTTGCGATGCCGAATGCAAGTGATTACGAGAAAAAAGAATTCGCTTTTGTGGAACGTGGCCTGCGGCAGCACCCCAAGGTAGTGGACCTCAAACGTGTGCATGATCGGAAGTACTTGGTAAGGCGATCCGGCCGTCGAGACGTGGCCGTGGTGCTGATCAACGAATATGATCTCGGTGCCGACCACGTCCGTACAGCGGGAGATCGCTACGGTCAATTCATGGTAGTCCTGATGACAAACCCCAACGGCCGGCCGACCTCGGAGGCCCACCAAGCCGCCAACTCGATGGGAGCCCGCATATTCATGTGGGGTGAGTTTCTCAGTGAGCTTGCTCGTTGACAACGCGCGCCAACCAGTGAGGTTGCTTTGCTCTGAAGCACGGCGCATTGAGCAACTCGCGCCGGATGCGACGTGGTATCTCTTTGGCTCGACACTCCGGGCGTTCGGCAAGGCCACCGACATCGACGTTCTAATCTTGTGCAACACTCATGAATCTATTGCACTCGTTCGACGTGAACTCCAAAGTCTCTGTACCCGTTTTCCTCTTCATCTACTATTGCTTACGACGCAGGAAGAAGCCGAACTCGACTTCATCGTCCCACAACGATGTGTCCAGATATTTCCACCAGGCGAAGCGACCGTCCACTCTGCCTGAAAGTCTACCGACTTACGGCACCGGTCGGTGCTTACGCCATCAAGTGTTGCTACGCCGTGTTTGAATGCTAGTGTCAGCTGGCCTGCCTGTGTCGGCGAACGCCATTAATAAGGGTGTTGGCGTGCACACGAAGGTGTCTCTGAACGTCAGGCACCGTGTGGTCAGCCCAGCCCGCATCGCCGAAAGAACTGCGTCTCTCGAAATCAGGCTCAAACTCTAGCACACGAGCGCGCCAGTGCCGGACCCATGGCGGGCATTCGGCTACAACCCGGCGCATTCTGGCCGCCATGGCGAACGAGACACCAAGCTCCGGCGCTCCCGCAGAGTCCGTTTCTGCCGGTACCCATCTCGTCCGCGAGTGGAATGGCCGGACCTACCAGGTCGAGATACTCGACAGCGGCTATCGGTTCGATGGCAAAACCTATCCGTCCCTCACGGCCATCACAAAGCGAATCACCGGAACCCACTGGTCCGGACCACGCTTTTTCGGTCTGACGCCCAAGCGCAAGGCCTAACATGAAGAAAATCCGTTGCGCCATCTATACGCGAAAGAGTGCGGAAGAAGGTCTCGAACAGGAGTTCAACTCCCTCGATGCGCAGCGCGAGGCCTGCACCGCGTATGTTGCGAGCCACAAGGCGGAAGGCTGGGTGCTGCTGCCAACCGTCTACGAGGACGCAGGGAGCTCGGGAGGAACCTTGGAGCGCCCGGGCCTGCAGCGCTTGCTCACCGACATCGACGCCGGTCTCGTCGAGCAGATCGTGGTCTACAAGGTCGACCGACTGACCCGTTCCCTCTCCGACTTTGCAAAGCTCGTCGAGCGGCTCGACGTGGGGCCGGCACCGGTTTTGTCTCGGTGACCCCGTCCTGTGCCAAAACTCGGCCCTTTTGAAATAGACCACAAATCAGCAGCTTAGACGCCCTTGGAATCCGCGCAGAATCGAGGGTATTTCGCGCCGCAGGGCTGGCTTCCGACCCCTGAGCTGCGGGTGGCGAGCGACAGGCCCACCGGGGGTGCGCACGGCTGGCTCAAATCGGCTGCGGGGCGAGCTACGGGCAGTGAACTTCGCACCCGGAAGTCCCTCATTAGACTGGACTTTATCGAGCACAAGAGCGAACGTTCGGTGATGCCGCAGGATACAGGGGTTGGCCGGAACGTCGTTTTGGACGGTTTGGACTTCGCCAGCTTACGGCGGGTCTGGGAGCAGGCCTTTGGGGCTGCTCCTCCAAGCTCGCTCTCGCGTGTTTTCCTGCGCCGCGTTCTCTTGCACGAACGCCAGTGCCGGACCCATGGCGGGCTTTCGGCCGCAACCCGGCGCGCTCTGGCTGCCATGGCGAACGAGACACCAAGCTCCGCCGCTCTCGCAGGGTCCGTTTCTGCCGGCACCCATCTCGTCCGCGAGTGGAATGGCCGGACCTACCAGGTCGAGGTAATCGACAACGGCTATCGGTTCGATGGCAAAACCTATCCGTCCCTCACTACCATCGCAAAGCGAATCACCGGCACCCACTGGTCTGGACCACGCTTTTTCGGTCTCACGCCCAAGCGCAAGGCCTAACATGAAGAAGATCCGCTGTGCCATCTATACGCGAAAGAGTGCGGAAGAGGGTCTCGAACAGGAGTTCAACTCCCTCGATGCGCAGCGAGAGGCCTGCGCCGCGTATGTCGCGAGCCAGAAAGCGGAGGGCTGGATGCTGCTGCCAACCGTCTACGAGGACGCGGGGCTCTCGGGAGGAACCCTGGAGCGCCCGGGCCTACAGCGCTTGCTCGCCGACATCGATGCCGGTCTCGTCGACCAGATCGTGGTCTACAAGGTCGACCGGCTGACTCGTTCCCTCTCCGACTTTGCAAAGCTCGTCGAGCGGCTCGAGGCGGCCGGCGCGGTTTTCGTCTCGGTGACTCAGTCCTTCAACACCGCGACCAGCATGGGACGACTGACGCTGCATATGCTGCTGTCCTTCGCACAATTCGAGCGGGAGGTCACGGCCGAGCGGATCCGCGATAAGGTCGCTGCCTCCAAGCGCAAGGGACTATGGATGGGCGGCCGCGTACCGCTCGGCTATGAGAAGGACGAGCGCACGCTGCGCATCAACGAGGCTGAGGCCGAAACGGTCCAGACGCTCTATGCGCTGTACCGGAAGCACGGAACGCTCCGGCAGGTGAAAGCCGAGGCGGACCGTCTGAGGCTGCGCACCAAGCAACGCTTCGCCGCGGATGGAACCCGGACAGGCGGGCTGCCGTTTCGTCGCGGACACCTCCACTGCCTGCTGACCAATCCTCTCTACGCCGGCCGCATCCGGCACCAGAGGCGTGTCTACGAGGGCCAGCATCCATCGATCATTGCTCCGGAGCTCTGGGACGCGGTCCAAACGCAGCTGCAGGCAGGGGCTGCCAAACCAAGGAGACGCACGACGAAGGGCCGTGCAGCCCGTTCCCCACTGGCAGGCAAGCTCTTCGACGAGACCGGGGACCGGCTGACGCCGAGCCACACCAAAAAGAAAAACGGGCACCGGCTCCGCTACTACGTCTCCCGGCGCCTCATCCAGCACAGTGGCCAAAAGGACCTCTCCGGCTGGCGACTGCCCGCCCCGATGCTGGAACAGACCGTCGTGCATCTCATCCGACAGCATGTGGATGCCACGACCTTCTCGGCCTCGTTGCTCCACACTCCGACGATGCAAGAGCTCGCCTCGGTGCGTCGCTTTTTAGACGGGCTGTGTTCCGATAGTAATGATGATAGTGCCTCGGCAGCCCCTCTGCTCCGTCTTATCCGGCGGGTCGACATCAGCCCCGGCTCTGTGTCCATCCTGCTCGACCGCAATGCGTTCGCTGCTTGCCTCTCTATGGGACCCGACTGCATTCGCGAGGATGCACTCCGCATCCACGCACCGTTCCGCTTGCATCGACGCGGCGTCGAGACCAAGCTCTTTCTGGGCAACCCCACGAAATCCGTCGACCGCACACTCCTGCGCAATATCGCCAACGCCCTCTCCTGGCTCAACCGAATCAAAGCAGGCAAAACCTATGAGCAGATTGCCACCGAAGACGCCATCCCAACGGACCGCGTGCGCAAGGCAATCCGCTATGCCTTCCTGGCCCCCGACATCGTCCGCGCCATTGTCGAAGGCCGCCAGCCCGTTGGGCTGACCTCGAGCTACCTCTTGCATCATCCGCTTCCCGACGATTGGGAGAAACAGCGAGTGCTCGTCAAAACGCTGTGAGCCTGCCAGCGCCCACTCCGTGAATCGGCTCGGTTAGCAGCAAGCTGCTCTCCGACACTGGCCTCCACCAATCAGACTCAAACTGGCCCAAATTCCCTGTCATGGTTTCCAGACTCGGATAGCTCCTTGTACTGGACCGTCTGCGGAGTCATCTTCGTTTCCTCCGTAAAACTCCGCTGGATGAATTCGAGGTTTGGCTAATTCGAATTCCGCCATTCGCCTTCTCCTCAGGCGCGATCTAGGCGTTAAGCGTCTTCTCATTGTCTGCACGATTAAGCGCAAAAACGTCCCGATAAGCCCAAAAATCACCCCAAATTGCACGCTAAGGGCTTGTTTTGCGCTCTTTCTGATCGTTTCCAGCCAAGAATCGGAAGCTCCACTCGAGCCTCCCGACTGCGATAGCCGGAAAGATGTTCCCGTCGACGAACATTCGCTGATGAGACGTAAAGCCGTTTGCGACAATGAGTAACGGTCGGAGCCGCCTCCGGAGGGTTTACGACACGGCCCTCTTTCAGGCGTCCAGGAGGTTGAGATTGCCGTATAGAAAATTTGATTGAAGCAAATTCGATTCCGGCTCGAACGACCACCCGTCGATGAGGCGTGCGGGGACTAGCACGTGACGACGGCCGTTAACTCACTGTAGGGAAATAGGAGAGAACGACGTTGGCATTCATGGTTGAAACCCGAGAGCGCGGAAAACAGCCTTATCGCGAAACTCGAAGAACCCCGTGTACGGGTCGAAAAACTCGAAAAACTCGAACCCTCCTGAATCTCCACTGGCTTTTCTGTTTGAGGATTTCCGCCAAAAGCTGGACCACCTTTTGCCGAGACCGGATAGCTCCAAACTGCACCATCCGCCACCCAGTCTGCTCAATTGTGGCACTGCAGAGACGGATGAGATTTTCCGCGCGGTTGGCGGGGTTTTACAGGGTAGGTGTCACCAGAGACGCGCTAGAAGGGCTGAACTGGCCTCATTTTCGGCATTCGTCTCTAATCCCGATTTTCGAGTGCCACGTGTGCGCCAAATAGGGTGGTGGGCCGCTGACAGGGCCGTCCGGCGGCGGAAAAGAGGGCCACCCGAGAGGCCCAGAATCGAGGCCGGGACTACCGCGGCGTAGCGGGCTAGCACGTTCTGGTCCAGGTGCGGCCCGGGCCTGGATCCAGGTCTCCGCCCGGGAGCGTGACATCCCGTTGCTGGACGGTGTTTTCCCTGCGCGTACGGGGAACCCGAATCGCCGACATCACCTCCGACACGCCCCAGATCTGGGGCTCGCCACGGGGCGATGACGATCGAAACGGCCCGGCGCGCCAGTCTTGAGTTCGTTTGTGTTTTTGGACAGGACGGGGTTGGCCCTGCTCATGTTCCGAATCAGCTCACGTATTTCGGGAGCGCCGCCTGGTCGTCCGGGCCTACGCCGTCGGCTCTTCCAAGTCCAATATCGTCTGAACCCACAACGGTGCCCGCGGATGACCGTCTCAGGTTTCACGATGACGAGGACGCTCTCCCAGTCAGTCCAGATTCTGCGCAATAGCACCCAAAACCCGCGGTCGACCTTCGAGAGCCGCGGCCGTTTCACGGAACGGCGGAGGACGGCGAGCTGCTGCCGAAGAGCGACATTCTCGAGAGCCAGCTCGCGACGAGCCTTGAAGGTAGAGATGAGCGCGCGAACCACCGACGAAATCATGCCGGCATGGTGCCGGCAGACCGGAGATTAATCAAGTTTGGTGCGCGCGGATGAATAAATAGAAGGCACAACCCTACAAGATACTCGTTGCGCAGGAGCAACTCCTCATCCACGGACCCTGAGATGTAGCTCAGCATGGTCTTCCAGTCCATCGCACTCCTTCCGTTGAACTGGAATACGTATCCGACCACGATGGCGGATTCAAGCAGCCTTTGGAAAAGGTGCAAACTGCTGACCCGCTGGGCGTTCGAGTATTTTGACCAGACGAGGACGCGGTCCCGAATGACTACTTTCTTGCAAACGGCCACTTATTTCGCCTCCCGGTTGAGCACGACTTCCACGAGTCCCCCGCTCACCGGGAAGTGCACCCAGCATTTCGCGCATTCGAGGCCGGCTCCGTTTAGCGCGCTCGCGTACGCGGTGAGTTGGCCCGAGTACTCCAACACCTCGTCGGTCCACTCCGAGCGCGGACGCGGGGAGGACTTGTGGTCGATGACTATCCACCCCGCCCCGGTTTCGATGAGCAGGTCGATCCAGCCGTGGAGCACCTGACCATTGTCCTGGACGAGCTTCACGGGATGCTCGACCAGCATGCGGTGCGGACCGAACCGAGCGTTGAGGACCGCCCTGAGGCGTCGTGCACACTCGACTGCGTCGGCCGGAGCCATCGCCTCCTCACCAGCCGCATTCTGGATGACGGACGCGGCGTATTCGACTGCGTCGTCTCGGCCTGGGTTCACGAACTCCGCGGCAATTACTGCATGGAGCGCGGTGCCGATCCTCCCCATGTCGTCGCCGTGAACCGCAAGGCGTGGCCCTACCTCGACGATACTGCCTACGGCGGCGCCCTCCGCGGGCCCGGCGTCGGATGGGCTCAGCCGCTCGCGGAGTCGAAGCTCAGTCGGGGAGCGTTCAAGGAACCAGGTTGGCGTGAACGGAGTGGGTGCGGGAATCGCGACCTCGGCCGCAGACAAGTCAACGACGGCCGACGGGATGGGTTCGCCATCTGGAAGCGGATGTTCATCGCCAGCAGGAAGAAGGTAGTCGGAAGTAAAGCTCTTGATCCAGGCATCTCCTCTCGGCGGCGACGCCGGCACGGCAACGATGATCGTGTCCCGGGCCCGCGTCATCCCTACATACGCCAAGCGGCGTCCCTCGGCGTCGACTGCAGTAGCCGCTCGAATACCCTCCTCCGACTCCATGATGACATCGCGAACGGGAACGTTCTTGGTGTTTCTGCCGAAAACATTTGGGTAGAAGCGGATGGTCCGCCCCTTAAGGGGATTGTCGAGGTCAAGCTTGTCCGAGGTCGACTCGACGCGAACGTCCCAGATCCGGGGGCGCCAGGTGTAGTGAAAGTCAGTCACTACGACGACAGGCCACTCGAGGCCCTTCGCGCGATGGTAGGTCAGGACGTGGACGGCGTCGCCGCCGGTCACCACCGGCTGCAGGTCGAGCGCCGGAGACGTTGGGTTCTCTACCCAGAACAGAAAGCCGGTTAGGGTCGCCGCCTCGTGTTGCGACGCGCAGTGGTTCTCGTACTCGACCGCCAAATCGAGGAAGGCATCGAGGTTGCGCTGGCGCTGGGTGGCGGTGATCGCATCAGGTCCCCAGGTGGTCGCGATCCGTCGTACGCCGACATAGTTGAGCACTCGCGCGACGATCTCGGCCGGGGACTGGGTAATCGTCTGGCTGCGCAAATGCGCGATGCGAGATCCGATCGGATCGTCGGTCTCGGCCCAGCTCCGGTCCCCCTCTTCAGCCTCAAGCCAGCGAAGCCGGTCTGCGAGCCAGACTTCCGGCTCCTCACAGGAACCCAGGACTCGGATTTCGGCGGTGGCGATGGTGTCGGCGGGATCGTTCAGGCGCCGCAGGCACGCTCTTGCGAGGCACACCTCGGGCATCTCGAGAAGCCCGGCCAGGGTCATCTTCATGGGCACGCGTCGTTCGCGCAACGCCTTTGCGATGGCCTGCACGTGGCCGTTGGTCGCGGTGAGCACTGCAATATCGCCGAAGGTGACAGCCCGCGGTTTTCCCGTCTCCGGGTCGCTCACTCGTTGTCCGGATCTCTTGAATTCCAAAATAGCGAGTGCCAAAGCGTCTGCCTGCTCCGCTGCTTTCCTCGCCCTTGGGAGGGTCCAACGCACCACCGCTGGCGAGTCGTGAGTCTCCGGGCGCTCGGGTGACAGCTCGACCAACGCGCGTTCCATGCCGTCGCGTTCGAAGGCTTCACCAAATACGGCGTTCAGGTAGCGCACAATCGACGGCCGCGACCGCCAGGAGCTATCGAGCACGTCGAGCCTGCTGCCGCGGGCGGCGAGCGCATCGAGCGTACCTCGCACGAGCTCCGGGTCGCTTCCCCGGAACCCGAAGATGGCCTGCTTCACGTCTCCGACGAAGACGACCTCGCGAGCAAGCCGCGCGAGCTTCATAAACAGCGCAAGCTGCATTGGGTTCGTGTCCTGGAACTCGTCGACGAGCAACAGATCCACCTCGTCGCTGAGACGTTCCGCCACGGCGGGATCGTCGAGGGCCCGGAGCGCCAGCTGCTCCATATCGTCGTAGTCGACGAGGCCGCGCTCGGTCTTGAGAGCCTGGAAGCAGGCAAGGGCTTCCCCAGCGATCGCGAACACGCCCTCGATGTACCCGCGTATGTCAGCGTGAAAGCCTAAGTGGCGATCATAGGAAGAGGCGGCGACCCGCACCGGTATCGCATAGTTCTCGCTCCTCTTTGCCGGTGATCGCTTGCTGAGGGAGATCCAGAGCGTCCATTTGCAGTCGTCACGCGGGAGTTCGGCTACAGCGCCGAGAAGCCGTTCGACGTAGTCGCGCGTCTTGGCGGTGGCGTCTGCTGCAAGGTCGATGTTCGCGATCGCTTCCTGAACGGCCGTAAGTAGCACCTCCCGCGCCTCGTCGTCGCAAGTCGCTTCCGGAAAGTAGCTGAGAAACCGGATCGCGCTTTCGCGGCCCATCGTCGGCAGGGAGGTCGGGTCAATGTCGTTGCTTCGCGTCTCCTCCGCGATCTTCCGCACGTGGTCCTGCCAGCTTGTTCCGTCCTGGTCGCCGACGAGCCCAAGACGCTCGGCGCGAAGGTTCATCTCTCGAACACGGTCCGCACTCAGCACCTCGTCCAATGCTTGGTTGAAAAGACGCGCACCATCCTCGGCGCTTGCGACGTTGAGCTCGGGTGAGAGCCCGACCTCAAACGCGAACCGCCGGAGCAGGCGCCCACAGACGCTGTGCACGGTACCAATGACCGCCTGTGCCATCTGCTCTGACAACAGGGGCCGGCCGCTCCTGATCAGTCGAGTCCGGACGCGGTCGTGAAGCTCTGTCGCGGCCTTTACCGTGAACGTCGTGCCAATCACGGCTGCGGGCGTCATCCTGCCCTCGGACAGCGCTTGCTCAAGCTCCTCGGTCAGGTGATATGTTTTGCCGCTCCCCGCTCCGGCACTGATGAAGCGCACGTGCGCGAGATCGCTTTGACTGCCGCTCATCGGGAGTCCGCCCACCCCGTGAGGTGCACGTAGTCGTCGTACTGATCGCCACCGGTGACCGGACGGAGCCCCGCCTCGGGCGGAGTCGACTGCTCGTCCGGTACTGTGAGGTCCGTCACGACCTCGATCCGCCCACTTTCCAACTGCTCCCATCGCCAGTCGTACGTGAGTTGGAGACGGTCCCAGAGATTTGCTACGCCTTCGCCGTTGTTCGACGGGGACACGATTGCATCTGGGAAGCTTGATCCATCGCTCGCAAGGACATTCCCGGTGGATAGGATGAAGAATGCTCCAGAAGGCCATCGCTCGCTCCCATCCAGGTTCTTCTGTAGATAGGAGTAGGTGGCCAGCTGTAAGGTGCGGTTTTCCGAGAGCAAGCCACGGCGGTAGTTTTCGCGTGCCCACTTGACGTCGAGAATGGCGCGTTGTCCGTTGCCGCAAGTCAACACCAAGTCGATGGCACCGGTCAGGTGGCGACCCGCGAACGGGACTTCTCCGGAGGCTTCAGCCGTTACCTGCATGACTCCGGCCGACCGGAGTTGTGCCAGAAGCCGGACCAGGGCCCGCTCTAGGGTGACGGCGACTCGCTGGCGGTCTACTCCGCGCCCGGGCCCGAGCAGCACCGCGCCTTCGCGTTCAACGAGTCCGGGCAATTCTGCGCGCACCCAGGCGAGCACGTTTTCGTCCTGCATCCGGCGCCAGTCGTCGCGCGTCCGAAAGAACTCTTCGAAGAGTCGGTGCCCAAGGGTTCCAAAGAGGCGGGAGCCCTCCATCACCTGCGCAGCGCGCCCGGCTCGGAGCCGCGCGGCGTACTGCAACACCCACTCGTGCGGGTAGTCGCAGAGCTTCGAGAGACTGGAGTAGGACTCGACCTCACGAGGCGCGACGGTGCAATCGTCCGGCAGTGACCACCACCGTCGTGGCGCGGGCAGGACCTGAAGCGGAAGTACTCGCGTCGGCACCGCAAGCGCTTCGAATGCCATGTCTCCACCGACCAACGTGGATTCGATCTGGACTATCGCGACCCCGTCGAAAAGGCTCTCGATCCGCGTCCATAACGGGTGCGTTCCACGTTCGTCGTCGTGCACGACTAGGACAAACTGCTCTGTAGCATGGCACAGCGGTCTCAGCCACTCCCGACTTTGCCGGCGGACAATTTCCTCGACCTCTGGCAGTCGCACCCCCGATACACGCATGGCGGCGAGTTCGCGCCCCGACCAGGGGTACGAGACAGCGGTCGGCACGTACGCGAGGTTCCACCAGATCACTGTCGGCCACGGATTTGTCACTGCGGCCGGTGAGGTCGCCGCTCGTGCGTGACCGGCCTCCTCGTACGTGGAAGGATCCGGTGCGTCGGTCGTCACCTCGTCGATCCGTCGCTCAAGCGCAAGCCGTGCGATGCGCTCGGTACCATCTTTTCGAAGCCCTGCGAGCTCTATCAGGAGCGCCTCCGCCTGCGCACGGGCAGACGAGAACAGCGAAGCCTCGGCCTCACACTCCACCATGTGGAGTTGCGTACTCGCCCATGCCGAGACCCTCTGCGTGCGGGTAAGTAAGGCCTCAAGCGGCGCTCCGGCGCCGGGATCGTACCGTTCCCCCTCCAACCAGTATGCGATTTCGGCTCGAACCTGCTCGACTTCCGACTCCTCGGCCTCGTAGCGTTCTCGCTGCATCTGCCCGATCTTGCGAATTGCAGCGACCCATAACGGTCCGCCGATACCGGGGGACTCGGCCACAGCGTCGGCGAGTCGCGACCGTACCCACTTCGGGAGTGGTCCGGCGGGATGCAGCAGGAACTGGAGTAATCGGTGCGGGTCGACCGGCTCCCAGACGAGCGCGAGTGAAAGCTTGAGTACTTGAGTGGCCGCCCGAAATCGGGTGTGTCGCCGGAAACCACAGCGCGGTAATCCGGCACGCTCAAGCGCGTTGTCGAGAATGATTCCTTCGTGCTCGGCGACTAAGAGTGTCTCACTGATCCGTCTGGATGACAGAAGGAATTCGGCGATGGCGTCCGCAGACAGATCTCTCGATGCGGACTTCACGACAATGAACGACCTGTCGCCCTGAAGACGCTCGGAGTCTGCAATTCGGTCTTCGTCACAATTGACCATCGAGAGCAGTCTTCTCTGTACGAGCGCGAGATCCGATCCGTCCGGGCCGGCAACCGTGGGCTCAAGACCGGCGGCCGGCACCCATGGCAGTGCATCGATCACCCGCTGCCAAACGTGTGGGAGATCGTCAAGAGGCGTGTGGAGTTCCACGCGCTCGAATTGAGTACGGCGCTCCTTGAGGGCCTCCGCTATCCGCTGCAAGCGCTCGCCGTGCGTGGGCGGTACCCGCCCCTTGGCGATGGCCTCGACGGCGGCCATGTCCGCGAGTCGTGCGGGTGCATCGTCCGGGAAGGTGCCGTCCCAGCCCGCCTCGTACCACTGTTCTCGCCAATCGAGGAGCGTGCGTGCAACATTAACCGGGTCGATTTCAAGTGAGCGGTGGAAGAATCGGTCCGGCGATGAAGCCTCTTGTAGGCACTGGAGATAGCTGAAGGGCGCTTCGCTCGGGTACGGGGTTGGCGTCGGCAGCCCGAGCTGGGTTTCTAGGACCCCCAGTAGGCCTTTGGGGCCGAGCGTTGTCGCCCCCACCACAGTCTGCGGGACCTCTGGCTTCAAGCCGTCCAGGTGGAATCCGAAAACGATCTGCATGCCCCTTCCTCAAAGCACTTCGTCGTGCTAACACACTGGCATTTGTTAGGTTCAGCACTCGATTCCGTCCCACTTCGGCCTCCGGCTGTACCGATTCCCAGAGTGAGGTGTGTTCCCGAGCCGTGTTCGCCAGTGTCTCCTGGTCGTTGCGCGAACACTATACAGCGGAGGTGGCTCACCAAGGAACTTCCAGGAACCCTCGGTGGACGGGATAAATCCGACCATTTTCGGCGTCCCGAGACGGGAGTTGAGTTTTACTTCACGGTGTCGTGTGTTCGCAAGGTTGTGTGGACCTTGATGCGTCAGTTGCGTGGCCAGCATTTGAGCACGTGCGAGTGGTGGCGGTGGAGGAGGCGGTCGAGCAACACCGGGACGGCGGCGGGCCACCGAGCAGCTTTCCCTAGTCCTCGACGGGGCGATTGAAGGTGAGCACTATGTAGGCCCGTTCGTAACGGCGCATGATGAACTCGAGTATGCTCTCGGCGGTGTGTGGCAGCTTGCGCATGCCGAAGGCGTCGATGATGAGCAAAGGCACGCGGGTCGGACCAGGATTCGTCCGGGGCGGTTTCGGCACCGTCTATTATCTGCCAGCCGCCGATTCAAGACCACACCAGGGCGACCTGCGCGACGATGGATTTGGCAAACGTGAAGCTCATCGCTTCTGATATCGCCAGCGATCAGATACCGTTTTCAGTTCCTGCTCCGACATCCCGTCGGTCTGCCAGCCCTTGTCGAAGTCAATGTCACTCGACTTCGGAAGCTGGTCGTTGTCGAGATCTCGAATCATGATTCGGGACGGGAGCATCGCCGCCTGCCCAACGAAGATGGCCTCCTGTCGCCGGAGTCCGGAGAGCATCTTCGTCAACCCTGCCATCGAATCGGGAAGTACCCCACGAACATGTGCTCTGTCCGCTTCGTTAGTGATACGCAGGACAATCCAAGAATTACACTGCGAGAGTACGGTTGTCTCGACTTCGCTTGGGCGCTGCGAGACAAGGAAGAGCCCGATTCCGTATTTTCGACCCTCTTTTGCTATCCGCTTAATCGCGTTTTGTGCCGCCTCGTATTGGGCCTCGCCACTGTTGGGGACATAACGGTGTGCCTCTTCGCACACGAGCACAACGGGACTTGCCTCACGCTCCACCACGCTTTGCCAGATCTTCACAGAAAACAAGGTCCGGGCGACTGCTGCGCTAGCAGTGCCGGCTACTTCATTCGGCACACCAGACAAATCAACGATTCTTACTTCCGCGTCGTCACCCAGAATCTGAGCGAGGATGGATGGCATTGGGTCGTCGCCACCATCCCAACTCTTCATCATGAATGATAGTCGGTCATCCTTGATCAATGAATCGAGTTTTCTAAGTACTTTGTTGTAGTCTTCGTGATCCTTCTTGTTTTTGTTGATCGGCCGCTGTACGTTGATCGCACCGACGAGACCAATGTCATACTTCGCTCCGTCCAACTCGCCGAATTCGTTCAGCCCTGCTGGGTCACCAAGAACGTAGGGAACCGGCGAATCGACTGTTAACTTGTTGGGATCAAGTCCAAGGACATTTTGTGCGGCATCGGATCGGGCCGACAGTAATGCGTTTTTGACGATGTTGGCTTGCGACGTCGCTGCATACTCGGTCTTCCCGATTAGGAGGCCAATCGTTTCGTCAAGATCCAGAAGCCAGTAGGGTAACGAGAGCGTCCCTTCGTCTGTCGACAGCCTCTTGTGCCCCTTGAAGGCCTTGCCGTACTCGTTGTGCGGATCCAAGATCACAACCTGTGGCTTCCACGTGCCGTAAGTCTCGTCCGTCCCGTGCTGGATCACGCTGTGGATGATTGCTGCGACCGCGGCCGACTTCCCGGCACCAGTTGAGCCAAGTATGGCGGTGTGCTTGCCAAGTAGTTCGTTGAGATTTGCATAGCACGGCGCTCCTCCCGCCCCCACATGTTCCCCAATTCGGATCACCGTCCCTTTAAAATGGCCATATATGAATCGCAGTTCCACATTCGGCGTAAGGTAGACCGTTTGCTGAGGTAAGGGGTACGTCGCGACTCCACGCTCGAATCGAAGCTCGCCGTTACCGGATTCGTCGTATGTCCACTCTCCTTCCCCGAACAAATCAGCTTCAACGATCCTTTCGTCCTGTGCGGCGCGGGGTATCATTCCATGCTCTGCGTCGTGCTCCGCTTTCATCCGGAGACGCCCCACGAGGGCGTAGATCAGTTTGCGACCGAAGTGAATCCGCACGATCGATCCGAACTGCCCGATGGGATATGTCTCCCCTGCATAGACACGAGACAACTCCGCCAGGCCGGGGTCTAGCTCCGCGATGATGTGGGAGCCGTCCACCTCAATGATCTTGCCGATGGCCAAGTTCTGGATCGGATCGCCGGGATTCCGATGTTGAGTGTTCATCGCTCGCCCCCGAGCAGCCGTACGACGGTCTCAAATCTCCACCATGGCAGCTCGTGATCCGTGCGGTGTGCCGTATCTCCATGAAAGAAACCGCGTTGTGCGAAGATGAGTACTTGGTCTCGTATCTCGGCAGTCTGATTCCATTCCTTCAACCGGCCGACGGGTTCGTTCTCGTTGCTGAACGCGACCACGGTTAAGTCTCCTGTAGACTCGCGCAGTGCTCTGTCGATTTCGACATTGATATGTGCATCGCTGAAAGAGTATCCGCATATGACCAGAACGCGCTGAGAGCCGCGAACAGGGTGCATCACGCGACGTGCTCGGTCTGCTAGTTGAGCAAAGGGGTCCAACTGCGTTTCGCGATACTTCGTCGAGGCTGGCCAGATCAAGATGCGCCGATCCTGCATGCCTTGGACCTGCAGGTTCGGTGCTATTCGTCTCGGGAGAGAATCTTCGGTTACTTCACACCAGTCGACGGACCCGTGGAGCTTCAGAACGCGTGCCTCCAAATCGTCACGATCAAATGTCTCCGGGTTCCACCAACCCGTCGCACCTCCGTCAATACCATCGGAGAACGGGATGCACTCGATTGCCAAGGCATCCTCAACGAGGGTGTCGTAGTTGAGCACAAGGTAATCAACAATCGAACCTGGGGCAGCCTTTCCGACACGGATGGGTTGATGCACTGCGTGGACAAATGCTCGATGGGTTTTGATCTCGACTGGTTTATTGACGGCATTCGAAATGCTTTGTTTGATTTGCTCAACGGCCGTTCGCAATTGTGCATTGGAGTATGATTTCCCATCTATTTGCACCTGCGCTTGCGAGGCTCCGCGCTCAGTTCTACGTTCCGCAATTGCAAGTAGGTCCACCAACTCGCTCAGGTAGTCCTCAATGTGGGAAGTCGTCGCCCCATCGAAGAGCCTCTCGATAGCCGCAAGGATCACCTTGCTGGTTGCGTCGAGTATGTCGCTCTCGATCGCCTTAGCCGTGAGTTCGGCGGTCAGGGGAAGTCCGGCGCACTTGCTGCAACCGGCACCGAGCAAGAAAGCACGCCCACTCTGGACCAGGAGATCCTCGAATTTCTTGACCGCGTCGGAAAAAGGCTTTGTGCGAAGAATAGACAGGTCATTATCTGTTGTCATGCGTAGGTCCCAAATGCGGCGTGCGTCCCTGATAGGGCCGCGATCATGGCGGTCCGATCACAACGTTGGCCCAAGTGTCTTCGTTTGGCGGGTGCGGCACCTAGTGATTCTACCGCGTCGGGGCTTGGAGGGCGACTGGGACGATCGGGCGGGGCGCACGGAGCAGGCTGTTAAAGAGTTCGTCGAGATCGAGGTGGCGCTCGCGCTCTTGTCGCTTCTTGAAGATTGCAACACATCCATCGGTCTCGACTGCTACTCGGCGTCGATGTCCACGGTGAGCGGTCGGTGATCGCGTCGTGTCCAAAGATACAAACGAAATCAAGACCGGCGTTGTTGCACGGCCCGGAGCAAATCGCTGACCTCCCTGTGCCGGTTGCAGAGTCACCCGGCGCAGTACGTATCGGGCATCCCGAGCGCAGCCATCTTGTTGAGTATCTCGCACCCAATTCGGTGTTCAACTCGTTGCCTCGCCAACATTCGAGCCCGCATCTCCGGCCCGATGATCGCCTTGTAACGATAGACCGCGTTCTCCACCATGCTTCGCTTGGTGTAGCCTGAGAGCTTGTACCATTCACGTCGGCCGTGTCTTTCGATTGCACGAATATGGCGATCGCGCTCCTGCATGGCGGTGTTCGAATTCTGACTGAGCGTCGCGTTTCGTTGCGGCGGAATCACCACGCGCGTCCTTCGTCCAGGACTGTGCGCTTCGATGGCTTCGTAGACCGCTTCCTTGTCGTATGCACTGTCCGCCGCCACCGACACTAGAGGTGCTTGAATCTGTGTTAGCAAAGCGGGGACTCGGGTTGCGTCGCGAGCTCGTGACGCCGTCAGTTCGGACGCAACAATGTTGCCTGTCTCGCGATCAACGGCGATGTGCAACTTGCGCCATGCGCGCTGCTTTGGCGGTTTGCGAGCGTTTCCAACATGAATCCTCAAGCCCGTGCTATCGATCATCAGGTGGATGGGTTGAGTGCTCGCGGCTTTCGGAATCCGCAGCTTCTTGCGGAGCAACCTCGAGCGCCGACACAACGTCGAGTAGTCCGGGATCTCGATACCGAGCCCGAGAAGCGAGGCGATCGAGTGCAAGAAGCCTTCGGTTTGTCGGTAGGCGAGCTTGTACACCATCCGGACAACCAGGCCCGTTTCAATCGCCATGTCTGAATAGACCCGTTGACCGCCAGGCTTACCGGTCTTGTCGGCCTTCCAGTTCGCGATTGCCTCCTCGTCAAACCAGACTGTCAAATCGCCCCGGCGGCGCAGCCCTTCGTTGTATTCCGCCCAGTTGCGAACGTGGTACTTCTTCTGCTTCGCGTGCTTGTACTGGCAGCGCTTGGGATACTTCATGCTCGAACATACCTCGGCCACCACCATAGGCGGATTTCGCTCTCAGCCAGAGCGGTGCAACAACGCCGGTCTAAACCGCGCAATCAACGCCGGATCGACTTTTTGCGGAGCACAACAGGAGTTCCGGAGTTCCCCCGCACGCGCGGGGATGAACCGGCTACGGAGACGTTACAGCTGCGGCGGTACAGGAGTTCCCCGCACGCGCGTGCTCGACCCGTGTTGTGGAACCGGGGCGAAGGATCTCGTTCGCCCGCTTTAGCTCACGGTTCTTACCCGGCAGTCCACTTAAGACAGCGCTTGATAGCTTCGGCTCCGTACTGCTTACAGAGCCGCTGCATGAACGAAGGCTCAACGGAATGGACATAGGCAAGCATTCCTCGTAGCTGGAGAATCTGCTCCCCCTCTAATCTGTCCCTCAGGAAATGGTGCATCTGCGCTCGTATCCGACGTTTTTCCTCGCGACCAAGCGAGACCTTTCGGTCATTGGTTAATACGAGCCCTGTCACGCGCATGGAATCCCTTCTTGAGACCCTAACCGTTTTGTCCTGATTGACAGCAAGAGTTGGGCTAACCGATCGGCGGCAGAGTTTCAGGACGGCCTCCTCTACTACCCGGAGCGTGCTGGACCGATCGGCTGAGAACGTCAGATCATCGGCATATCTGGTGTAGGTCACGTTGCGGGCGGCGCAAGACGCTGAAATTTCCCGATCGAACTCCATCATCAAGATATTTGAGAGCATCGGAGATGTTGGAGCGCCAATAGACAAGCACAGATCACGGGTGCCTTTCGGCGTCCAGAAGAGGACCTGGCAAAGCGCTGCGATCTCCGCCACATCGAGATCCGACTGGATTCTCCTAAGAAACATCCTGAAATCGTGCGCCTTCAGCGAAGGGAAAAAATCTTTGAAGTCCATCTTTAAAAGGAATTTCCCCCTCGTGTGAGGGCTTGCATTGTCCACGATCGACAGACCCTGACGGTACGCTTTCGCCGCTGCGTGTATTTCAAACTTGCTGAGAATCTGCTTCATCACCCAGTACTGCAGCACTTTCACTTCCCGGGCCGGCTGAGCAATCGTCCGAAACTGACCGGGTGCTCGCTTCGGTATTTTAAATACCTTGTACCGGTGAGGGGCGGAGCGGACCAGCGTCATGAACTCATCTTGTGTAAGAAGAGCTGCAGCGCTGAGTCTGTTCAAAAGCTCAGACACGGTGCTTGCCCTTAAACGGTTCCTTTTGGAAGAAATGTTCTGAGGACCGCCCGTCTCATCGCGTCTAGATTTTGACGAACCACCGTTCGAACACGCGTCGCATCCTTTATTACGCCGGGGCGGTCAACGAAGGCATATCGAATGAAAGGTTTCGAGGAATGGCTCACGTAAAAGATCTGATCGGAACGACGGTGCTTTTTGATGAAATCGACGCTCTGAAGAACCGAAAGGTGATGACCCAGAGACGCGAGAGCATCTTCGCAGCTGAGTTCCTTTAAGCAATTAACAACATCAGATTTCGACACCACACCAGAGATTCGAATCAAGTCAGCTACCAACAGGAGGGTGTGGCTGGTCTCCGTGGTCTTAAAGGCAAGCTGCCGTGATCTCCGGCTCTCGTGCTGCTCTAGAACTTCAGTGAGGCGATTCGTTACTTCATCGAACTCTCTCTTGGTTTCGACCGTGTTCAGTTGCTTCGGATTCCAGTAGTAGGACTGAACAGACTCCTCATTTACATTCCTAATCTTTCGAATGGGACCGTCCGCAATAAAGCTCTGATCCGAATTGTAGAAGGTGTTGAGCACCGTCAGCAGTTTTGGTCGCAGCGCATCCGAAGCTGCGAAAGCACCAAGTTCCGCAATCGAGCCGGGACTCTCCACAAAGAGCACGATCGCTGCGGCGAGATGGGCTAGATAGTTTTCGAGTTCGAGAAGATCTGGAAACGCATTATCCGTGTGAAACCTGGCGTTCACATCTTCGGCTAGCTTGACTCGTTCCGCCCAAGCAGGTTTTTTGCTCCGTAGATGTCGATTGAAGAAATCTCGTGCTGATCGGTATGAAGCCTGTACCGCGGTGGGACCACCACAGACGAAAATAAAGTTTGGTGTGTTTTGGATCTTGCAGCGGTCGACCCTCAGGGATTTCGCAAAGTCGACAAGGGAATACCTCACTGTTGGGGACTCTTTACCTTAGAGAGCGGCACGTGATGCGTGGGTCTTCGCGTGAACCGAAGGGGCACGTGAAGACCCACGCATCACGTGCCAATAAACCCTACCAATCAAAACTCGGTCCGGCGAATCGCCCGACGCAGAGACTCCAAAAGTCTCAAACACTAAAGAGTCCTAAACATTGTAGATGTTGCCGGAGCTGTTGTCAACACGGTGGACACGACGGTAGTGTCTCAGTTTGAAATAGCTCCCGAAGCCCCGCAGCCGTGATACGATTCTCATGACGTAGAAAAGCCGGGCGAGGTGCCCGGCTTGGCGATCGGAACCAGTCTCACTTGCAAAGCTTCGCGGCTTTTACCCTCAAGAAATCGACTGACATCCAGAGTCCTGGATTGGCTTCGTCCCTTCGCTGGATCGGCCTGATGTTTGGCTGATACGGTCCGCCGCGTTTCTCTCCAGCCGACATAGCCAAACCGTTCAAAGGCCAGTAGCGACCATCCCGATCTTTGAACCAGACTAGGTGCCAGTTTGGATTTCCCTCGCAAACCACATCTCCTGACTTGACTGTCAACGGCCATGTATCCTCAATGTCGCAGCCAGCGATCCCGAGCGCAGCTAAGACCAAAACACTCGCAACGATTTTGGGTATCATCGGTTCCTCCTCGTCTGATAACACCCGATGACCTTGATTGGTCGCCGGGCCAGTCGCCAAACAAGCCGCACGTGACAGTGCGGGATCCCACTTATTTCCCTCTGGGGAGAGGGTGTTCTATTCAGTGGGCAACCCGACGCTCGGGTCACGCACGACTTGTTTGGCGGGAGGGAGATTACATCAACTTGCGCGCGCAAGTCCAGGTAATTCTAGGGGGTCGGCAGATTTCCAGGGTAGCCGCAGTTTGATCATTTCCGCCTGCGCTGCTAACCTGCGCCTGGGGAGGATTTTGGGAATGAGCCCGAAGCAAGATGGCTTCAATTGGGTGGAGGTAAGGGCCGAGTGCTCCCTGGCTGTTGAATTCGAGCGGCTGAAGGCAGCGGTCCAGGGCGACGTAGCCGCCCGCAATAAGCTGGGGGACAACGTCCACTGTGAGCTCCAGTCGAGGGAGAAGAATGGGATGTTTTACGTCACAGCCTCCTGCAATCCAAAGGATTCAAGGGCAGTTTACTTCATGCTCAAACCGAGCCATATCCTGGTCGAAGATAACGTAGAGAATGAGATGTTCCGAGCAACCATCACTGTATCTGTTTACCGCTGACGCTGGGGTAGGGGCTGGACAAAAGCGGCCGCCCCGGCTATCCTACAGTGCATGTTCAGGTCCTGGAGGCAGTCGGTTCGCGAACTGGGCGAACGGGTTGAACGGCTTGAGGGCGAGCTGGGTAGACTGAACATGGAGAACGCGGATCTCAAGAGTCAGTTGAAGGAACGGGACGCCCGGATTGCCAAGCTCGAGAGCGTGCTCGAGGAATCACGGCGCGCTGGCAAGCGCCAAGCCGCACCCTTCTCCAAGGACAAGCCGAAACGGGACCCGAAGAAGCCCGGACGCAAGCCGGGGTCTAAGTACGGGCGGCAGGCCGTCCGAGCGATCCCAGTTCCCGACAAGACCTTCGAGGCTCCGTGCCCGGAGCAGTGCCCGTGCGGAGGTAAGGTAGGAGCGGAAGGGAGCATCGATCTGTACCAGGTCGACATTCCGCCCATCCAACCCGAGACCTGGAAGTTCGTAGTGGGTCATGGCCACTGCCAGGAGTGTGGTCGGCGTGTCCGTGGCCAGCATCCGCTGCTGATTTCGAAGGCGTTCGAGGTGGGCACGGTGCATTTCGGGCCCAGGCTGCTCGCCTTCGCCGCGTTCCAGAAGATGATCTGCGGGGTGTCGTACGACAAGATCCGCCTGGGATTCGAGCAGATGCTGGGTTTCCCCGTGGCGCGCTCCACATTGTGTCGTGCCATGCAGCGTCTTGCCCGGCGTGCCAAGCCCACCCGAGATGCCTTGGTGGAGGCGCTGCGGGCCAGCCCCGTCGTCTACGCCGATGAGACGGGCTGGAAGCAGGGAGGTCGTCGGGTCTGGCTGTGGGTCTTCACGAACCTGCGCGAGACCGTCTACGAGATACTTCCGGGCCGTGGTTTCGAGCAGGCCGCCTCGGTGCTGGGGAAAAACTACGCGGGCACCCTCGGGGTAGACGGCTGGGCCCCCTACCGTTGCTTCAAGGAAGCGACGCTACAGACCTGCTACAACCATCTGCTGCACCGTTGCCACGAGCTACTGGAGACGGCCACGCGCGGGGCGGTGCGCTTCCCACGCTTGGTCAAGGCCATCCTCCGGCACGCCCTCGCCTTGCGCGATCGGCGCGATGCTGGCGAGATCAGCCCGCATGGCCTGCGCGTTGCCAAGGGACTCCTCCAGGCGAAGATGAACCGCCTGCTGCACGGCCGATTCACCAATCCTGCCAACCAGCGATTCGCGAAACATCTGCGACGCTATCGGGACAACCTCTTTGTGTTCCTCGACCGTGCGGATGTCGAGGCCACCAACTATCCCGCCGAACAAGACATTCGCATCGCCGTGGTCAACCGCAAGACCTGCGGAGGCGGCAACCGTACCGCGAAAGGGGCACAGGCCCAGTCGATCCTCATGAGCGTCCTCCAGAGCTGCCGTCACAAAGGGATCCGCGTGATCGACATCGTCACGTCAATCCTTCGTGCTCCCGACAACACCCCCGTCCCCTTGGTCAACCCAGAGCGGTAAACAATTACCCATCACTTTAAACGCCGAAGGCGACTGCCGATACCAAACGGCGAAAGGTGAGGCCGGAACCTACGAGGGCGAATATCTTCGCTGGCAGGTCATCAAAAAGGCACTTGAGCACCTGTTCTTCTGACTCATCCTATAAGCCATGACACAAAGCGAAGAAGAGAGCATCCTGGCGAGCAGGCGGCAAGAGTTATTTCGCGAAGAAACAGAAGCGATTGAAAAAGATCTCAAGAACGCCGTGCTCATGCTGGCTCAAACGACACAGGCGTTCACAAAGAAAATCAACGAATTTTTCGCTGTCCAAACCTCCCAAAATTCCAAGATCGATGACAACAATGCCAAGCTCGATGCAATCCTAGAGGCTTTGAATATTTCTGGTACGGCGAACTAGCGGCAGCTTGGGTTATGCTGCCTGCTGGCGCTTCCGGTATGGTCCGCGTGGGCCTGGCTTCGGTGCCCGCGCATCGATGAGACCGACGATCCACTCCATATCGTGAAGCGTGCCCGTGATTCCGGCCGCCATCGCCGGTGTCACACGAAGGCTCCGGTGGATACGGCAGAAGTTGTAGTACACGAAGTAGAGCGCGACGTGATGCTCATGGTTCGCCAGCTTCTTCGAGAAAGCGTTCGTCAGCCGCGTGAACCGACGCATCGACATCCGCATCGTTAGATTCTGCCGCTCGACGTAGCTGGTGCTGATGTGCGACTCGTCGGGGTCGCCGGTGACGCGCTTCTTCGTCGCTCCGGTGCAGACGGCGGGGCTGTATCGCCGCTGGCCCTCCGGCGCGTCTCCGAAGTGTTTGATCAGCATGGCGTAGTCGATATCCGCACCGAACGCATCCTCGACGGCCGAGAGGTACACATTGAGGCCGTCGCTCGTGAGTTGCACGCGGTTGGCAAGACGACCAGCCACGTCCTGCATGAACTCGGTGGCGTATCCGGCGTCACGCCCGCCGACGAGCCAGGAGACGATCAGCTTGGAGTCGGCATCGAGCGCCGTCCATGTCCAGGTGTCGCCCGCGTACTCGGGGGCGGCCTTCGCCCGCGCGACGTTCTTCGCTTTCGCATAAGTGAACGACCAGATCTCATCGACCTGGACGCGCTTCAAGCTCACGTCCCGGACCGTCGCGTTGTGGTAGGCGGCGCAAGCCTCGCCCGCTTGCACCAAGAGCCGCGAGATTGTGTTGATCGAGGCGTCGGTCGTGCGGACGATCGCACGAAGCGACATGCCCTCAATCAGAAGTCGGAGAATCTGTGCTCGCTTGGAAACCGTTAGCTGCCTCATATTCAGAATGATACATGAATCAAGCATTCATGTCAAGGGTTTTCGCCTTTTACTGCGCAGCTAATACTACCCCGGCGGGTCGAGATTCTCAGTGGAGAAATCGGACGATGCCGAACATTAAGGCCGCCAGCGATCCCACGATGCTAATGCCCACGGCGATTGTCCACTTGATGAGCCGGACTTCTAGCGCGGAGATTTTCGCGTCAAGATGGCTTCGTGTAACCAGTTCGGATGTTTGGTTGACGGCCGTCGAGATGGCTTCGGCATGAGCGCGTTCGATGCCGGCCTTTGTGAGAGTCTGTGCGGTGGCGAGCGTGTCAAACATTTCCATCATCACCCTTCCGGCTCACCCAGTTCCCGTATCGCCTCAGCAAGCTCGCCAAAGCTGTCAGCGATCATCTTGAGAGACATGGCGACATTCTCGGGATCATTGCCTTGTGCAATTCTGTTTCCCAAGTCCGCGAAGCCTTCGCGGATCGCCTTGGCGATAGTGTCCGCCAACATCTCAACATCCTCTGATGTCATCAGTCCTCACCCCCCTGTCGGCGAACAATGTCGCTTAGCTTGAGTCTCGGTTCCAGCGAGCCTTCGCGGCTTCGCTGGCGATTTTCGACCTGCGCGCTGGTGTCAGTTTCGCGGCGCGAGCCTGGCCTCTGGCGCGAGCCTGCTGGCTGGCTACCGGATCTTTCTCGGAAGGCGGCGGCTCGTAGGTCTCTTCGGTCTCGCCTGTGGCGACCTTGCAGATGTGGATGGCGAGAGCGCCGATTCCTGCGGGACGCCATTCCCCTTTCGGTCCTCTCATGGGCGTATCCCCTTTAATGCATACCTGATAAACTCAAGTGTGAGTTTATCAGGTACCCGATTGAAATTCAACGCAATTGCGCGCGCATAATTTCAAACTGCGACACTCCCGACACGACGGGGCGCACGTCACCAGTGTGCGGAAGCTCGGATCGTGCGGGATGTAGTAGTTTTGCGAACTCATCTCCTACGGCTATAATAGGCGTAGGAGATGAAGATGATGCCCCGAGAACCGATCCCCACAGTTGTTCGTAAGCTCGCTAAAGAACTGGCCGAGCCGACTCCGATGCGCCGCGGCTCGGTGTCCGAGCGGTTCATGAAGTGTGGTCAAAAGGAGTGTCGGTGCCAGCACGACCCGCAGGCGCGGCACGGCCCGTACTTCACTCTCACACGTAGCGAAGAGGGCAAGACGCGGTCCCGCTATCTGAGCGCGGAGCAGGCCGCATTGGCCCGCCAGCACGTGGAGGCAGGCCATGAGTTTCGCAAGCAGGTGGAAAGGTATTGGCAGGCCTGCGAGCGGTGGGGCGACACTCAACTGGAAGCCTCCCAGGCGGCCTCGCAAGAGGCCGCCAAAAAAAGGGCTTCAAAACGGCGTTCGGGATCGAAATCGTCACCGAGATCGAAGCGCTCCTAGGCACGGTCGTCGTCGACGAGTGGGACCTCGAGGCCATCGAGACGGCTGCGCGCCGCATGGCGATGCGTGTGGCGGCCCGCGTCGTGGAACAACGACTCAACGCCGATACCTCGGACCATGCCGGCCCGATGTTACCCTGCGCCTGCGGGCAGTCGGCGCGCTACGCCGGCCGGCATGGCAAGAACTTCGAGAGCGTGCTGGGGCCTCTGAGGCTGGAGCGCGCCTACTACCACTGCGAGCTGTGCGAAGCGGGTTTCTGTCCGCGTGACCGGGCGCTGGGACTCCAGGGTGGTTCGCTCTCTCCGGGCGTGCTGCGCATGGCTGGACTGGTGGGTGCCATGGTCAGCTTTGAGGAGGGCCACGAGTTACTGCACGAGTTGGCTGGGGTGGATGTTCCGACCAAGCACGTCGAGCGCGCGGCCGAGGCGCTGGGGCGTGAGGTCGCCGAGGACGAGAAACTCGTGGTCGAGCCACCGGAGCCAAACGAACCACTGGCGCCAACGCTGTACCTTGGGATGGATGGTACAGGTGTGCCCGTACGCAAAAAGGAGTTGGTAGGTCGCCCGGGCAAGTAGCCCGACGGCTCGTCGAAGACGCGAGAGGTCAAGCTCGTCACGATCTGGAGCGCCGAGGGGCGGGACAAAGAAGGCACGCCCGTGCGCGACGCCGGCTCGATCACCTACTCGGCTGCGATCGAAAGCGCGGCGCACAAAGACACTGACGCGACGCCGAGCGAGTTCGCGGCGCGCGTCGAGCGTGAGGCCACGCGGCGCGGCTTCGAGCGCGCGGCGCGCCAGGCCGTGCTCGGCGATGGGGCCATCTGGATCTGGAACCTCACCGACGAGCACTTTCCCGATGCGGTTCAGATCGTCGACCGCTTCCACGCCAAACAGCACCTCTCGGACGTGTCCAAGTCCATCTATGGCGCCGGCACTGACCTCGCACAGCAGTGGGCGAGCGAACGCCATGACGAGTTGGACGCCGGCGATATCGACGACATCCTCGACGCCCTACGACTACACTCGCCGCAGGATGACGAGGCGCGCAAGTGCATCGACTACGTCGAACGCAACCAAGAGCGCATGCGCTACCCGAAGTTCCGAGCAGCAGGGCTTTGTACCTCGACTGGGGTCGTTGAGGCCGGATGCAAGGTAGCGATCGGAACCCGGTGCAAGCGCGCCGGGATGCACTGGACCGTCGCTGGCGTTGACGCGATCATCGCACTGCGCTGCTGCAAGCTGAGCGGACGCTTCGAGGGGTTCTGGGAGCGGCGCGCTCAGCGTCGAGTGGCATGATGATAGATTCTCATCTCACAATCCTGACGTGCACCCGACACGACGCGAGACGTAACGGACGCCACGGACAGCAACGGCGTCCTGTGCCAAAACTCGGCCCTTTTGAAATAGGCCATAAATCAGCAACTTAGTGTCTGTGTTTGCGACCGGGCCAAGGGCCGTGGGCCGTGGGCTTTACAATCGTCATGGGCGGGCGGGTCGTCACCATGCAGATGGCCACCTAGTCCTGTGCCAAAACTCGGCCCTTCTGAAATGGACCATAAATCAAGAGCTTAAGTGTACGCCGGTGAGCTAAACCGAGGTGCAAAGCTCGTATGGTGATGGCGTTGTTGCACGGCCCGGAGCAAATCGCTGACCTCCCTGTGCCGGTTGCAGAGTCACCCGGCGCAGTACGTATCGGGCATCCCGAGCGCAGCCATCTTGTTGAGTATCTCGCACCCAATTCGGTGTTCAACTCGTTGCCTCGCCAACGTTCGAGTCCGCATCTCCGGCCCGATGATCGCCTTGTAACGATAAACCGCGTTCTCCACCATGCTTCGCTTGGTGTAGCCTGAGAGCTTGTGCCATTCACGTCGGCCGTGTCTTTCGATTGCACGAATATGGCGATCGCGCTCCTGCATGGCGGTGTTCGAATTCTGACTGAGCGTCGCGTTTCGTTGCGGCGGAATCACCACGCGCGTCCTTCGTCCAGGACTGTGCGCGGCGTTGTTGCACCGCTCTGGCTGAGAGCGAAATCCGCCTATGGTGGTGGCCGAGGTATGTTCGAGCATGAAGTATCCCAAGCGCTGCCAGTACAAGCACGCGAAGCAGAAGAAGTACCACGTTCGCAACTGGGCGGAATACAACGAAGGGCTGCGCCGCCGGGGCGATTTGACAGTCTGGTTTGACGAGGAGGCAATCGCGAACTGGAAGGCCGACAAGACCGGTAAGCCTGGCGGTCAACGGGTCTATTCAGACATGGCGATTGAAACGGGCCTGGTTGTCCGGATGGTGTACAAGCTCGCCTACCGACAAACCGAAGGCTTCTTGCACTCGATCGCCTCGCTTCTCGGGCTCGGTATCGAGATCCCGGACTACTCGACGTTGTGTCGGCGCTCGAGGTTGCTCCGCAAGAAGCTGCGGATTCCGAAAGCCGCGAGCACTCAACCCATCCACCTGATGATCGATAGCACGGGCTTGAGGATTCATGTTGGAAACGCTCGCAAACCGCCAAAGCAGCGCGCATGGCGCAAGTTGCACATCGCCGTTGATCGCGAGACAGGGAACATTGTTGCGTCCGAACTGACGGCGTCACGAGCTCGCGACGCAACCCGAGTCCCCGCTTTGCTAACACAGATTCAAGCACCTCTAGTGTCGGTGGCGGCGGACAGTGCATACGACAAGGAAGCGGTCTACGAAGCCATCGAAGCGCACAGTCCTGGACGAAGGACGCGCGTGGTGATTCCGCCGCAACGAAACGCGACGCTCAGTCAGAATTCGAACACCGCCATGCAGGAGCGCGATCGCCATATTCGTGCAATCGAAAGACACGGCCGACGTGAATGGTACAAGCTCTCAGGCTACACCAAGCGAAGCATGGTGGAGAACGCGGTCTATCGTTACAAGGCGATCATCGGGCCGGAGATGCGGGCTCGAACGTTGGCGAGGCAACGAGTTGAACACCGAATTGGGTGCGAGATACTCAACAAGATGGCTGCGCTCGGGATGCCCGATACGTACTGCGCCGGGTGACTCTGCAACCGGCACAGGGAGGTCAGCGATTTGCTCCGGGCCGTGCAACAACGCCGTTCAGACCTGCCATGCTCGGTTGCTTCGTGCTGGTCGGTCCGATGATGCCACCGGCGTGTTGTTTATCACTTTAATCCGTAATCCACCGCGATGAAATATCGAGAACAGCCACCACTCCGTTGGCGAGAATATTGCGACGTTTTATGGACGTTTCTCAACAGCACCTTGGGACAACGTCGGCATCTTGAGAAACAAGATTTGGCTACGGTACTGAGAGAGTTCATCCAGGAGTTTGAGCATTCCACTGGGCGCATGTACCAGATGCTTTATTCCAGGTCTAACGATCTGGATATCGAGCATACGCTTCACTGGTTTGATCTGGTTTACAGGTTCTCCACTTACGCCTTGATTTCTTTTTGGATTGACGACAAGACTGAGGAAATTTCAGTAAAAATTACGATAAACACAACCACTTGGAAAACCACACAAAAGTGGACACGGAACGAGATGCAAGTACCCAAAAAATACCGCCGTGCCACCAAGAAGTTGTTGTGAACTCAGGGTTTAGGTACTGTCAAATGAAGCTGGCGCCTGACAGACTGGGCGGATGAAAAGCGACACGCCGAGCTACCGCAGATATCGATTTCCGCCTGAAGTCAACAGCCACGCGGTCGGTCTCGTGGTTCAGCAGCCCATCGTAGCCTCCGTGGTCGTCGGTATACACCTTCGCCCCAGGCATGTGTTCGCTAGTCTGAATTGGCCCATTTCGCTCATTTGATTTGGCCCACCCCATCGAGACCGATACCCTGAGCCGGGGAAGAACCCGGAGAGGAGGGTCGGTTGAAAAGGGGTGCGAAAGTGCGATTGTTCGAGCAGATCCGTGGCGAGTACGAGCACGGAGTAGGAACGATAAAGGGAGTGGCGAAGGAGTTCGGAGTACACCGTCGGATGGTGCGTCAGGCGCTGGAGAGCGCGGTACCGCCGGAGCGTAAAGTCGCGGAGCGTGCGAGTCCGAAGCTTGAGGAAGTACGCGAGTTCATCGACGCGGTCCTGAAGGAGGACAAGCGAGCGCCTCGGAAGCAACGCCATACGGCTCGTCGTATCTGGTCCCGGTTGCGCGCCGAGCATCCGGAGCATGAGATTGGCGAATCAACGGTACGTCGCTACGTCGCTCGTCGGAAGAGCGAGCTCGGCCTGAAGGACACAGAGATTTTTGTTCCGCAGAGCTACGCGTGGGGCGATGAAGGGCAAGTGGACTGGTACGAGGCGTACGCGCGGATCGGAGGTGAGCTCGAGAAGGTCCACACGCTCGTAGTCCGAAGCATGGCGGGAGGAGGCGCGTTGCATCGCGGCTATCCGCGTCCGACGCAACAAGCATTTTTCGAAGCGCAGGAGCATGCGTTCGAGTTCTTTGGTGGCGTGTTCCGCCGCATGCGCTACGACAACCTGTCACTCGCGGTCACTAAGATTCTGCGTGGTTATCAACGAGAGCAGACGGAGCGATTCGTGGCGTTTCGCTCCCATTGGGGATTCGACTCGGAGTTTTGTAATCCGAGTCGAGGCAACGAGAAGGGCGGGGTGGAAAGCGAAGTCGGCTACTTCCGGCGCAACTATCTGACGCCGGTACCGGAGTTTTCGAACTGGGATGAGCTGAACGAGTATCTGCTCTCGTGCTGTCTCAAGGATGCGACGCGCCACATTAGCGGCAAGGAGCATGCTGTCGGAACAGCGATGGAGCTTGAACGGGAGCATCTGTTGCCATTGACCGTCGAGGGGTTCGAAATCGAGGAGCGACGATTTGCAAAGGTGAACAAGAAAGGCTGCGTTCGAGTCGGCACGAACTGGTACTCGACTCCGTTGAAACGGGACCGGCGAGTTGTGGCCAAGCTACTGCCGTTGGAAGTTGAGATCTGGCACGAGGGCCACGTCGTGGCACGCCACGAGCGCTGCTACGGCCGCAGCCAGTCGATTTATGAACTCGAGCACTACTTGGATGTTCTGGTCAGGAAGCCTGGAGCGTTGGCCGGCTCGACGCCGCTCGCTCAATGGCGGGAGAAAGGTCGGTGGCCCACGAGCTACGACGAGTTGTGGTCCAAGCTGAATCGACGTCACGGGAAGCTCGAAGGAACCCGCCAGATGGTCGAGCTCGTGCAGCTCGGCCGCGAGCACGGCTACGACAAGCTGCGTGAGGCGGTGAGTCAAGCGCTCGAACTCGGCTGTACGGATGCTGAGGCGATCCGTCACCTCGTCGAATCATCAGTTCTTCGACGTGAGCAGGCGCAGGCTCTTGGCGATGTGGAGCTCGGAGAGCTCACGAAGTACGAACGTTCCTTGCCAGGTGTTGGCCATTACAACGCGCTGATCGGCGAGGTGAACTCGTGAACGCGAAGAGCATCGAGCTCCAGAGCATCCGTCAGCATTGCAAGACGCTTCGCATGCCGAGCGTGGCAACGCAGTTCCAGAAGATTGCCGAACAAGCGCAGCGCGACGAGCACAGCTATGTCCGCTACCTCGACGTGCTGCTCAGCGCCGAAGTCGAGGAGCGTGAACACCGCGCGGTTCAAAGACGACTGAAGGAAGCACAACTACCGAGAGCGAAGACGCTCGAGGAGTTCGACTTCTCGCAATCGCCGAAGGTCTCCGCCCGTCGGATACGAGAACTGGCCGAAGGCGACTACATCGACCATGCACGGCCGGTTCTGTTTCTCGGCGATGCCGGCACAGGCAAGACTCATCTGGCCACGGCATTGTGTGTAGCGGCGTGCCAGCAACGTCGCCGCGTTCGCTTCACGACGGCCTCGAGACTCGTCAACGAACTCGTTGAAGCTAGGGAGGAGCACGAACTCTCGCGAGTGATCCGTCGCTACGCCCGCTACGAGTTGTTGTGCATCGACGAGCTCGGCTACGTCCCACTCGCCGATGTCGGCGCCGAGCTTCTGTTCCAAGTGGTTTCGGAACGATGCGAAAGGGCGGCGCTCGTGATCACCACCAACCTGCCCTTCTCGGAGTGGACCCAGGTGTTCACGAACGTCCGCCTGTGCAAGGCACTGCTCGACCGAGTCACGGACCAGGCGCACATACTCGAAACCGGCACCGAATCCTATCGGTTCCGGCGCACCCTGAAGAGCGAGAAAAAGACCATAAAGGCATGAGTTCGTTGGGTTTCACTAGCCGCGGCCTGCACTTCGTTCCGGCCGCGGAATAAGGAAAGGGGCTTTCTTACAGCTCGTCTTTATTAATCAATAACTTAGGGTGGGCCAAATTAGATGAGCAAAGTGGGCCAGACCGAGTGGACAAACACACAGGCTCGACGTTCTCGGGTCAAGTCTTAATTTTCCTGTCAAATCTCCGTACGGTTCCCCGCGCTCGGTTAAGCTGCTGATTCCTCCGACGTCGTTTGGTCAAGAAATTCGTCCGTCACTTCGATCGCGTGGCACGACCCGAATACGGGTTGACACGGCCGTGTTACACGAATTACTCCGGCTCAACAAGGCTACGTGTGATCGCCGACCAATACAGGAATAGGCCGACGATACTGAGACTGCCGAAAATGAACACCGCTTCAAGGCGCCCAGACAGACCCCAAAACCAGAATGAGTCCTCGGTGCCTTCCAGGTATCGGACCAGATTATCGGCAAACGCCGCGAAGAAGAGCATCGAGCTCCAGTAGAGCGGGCCGTGATGCTGACCGAGTGGGTTGACTTCGTCCCGGGAGGGTCTTTCCCTGGCCTCAGCAAAGGACAGATAGCCAAAGCCCGTGACTATGTAAGCGATATTGAAGCCGACAAAGATCAAGATGGGTAGTGATACTCGCCACCACGACCAGTCGCTGAAAACGGCCAGCTTAAGGAGTTGTCCCTTCCATAAATTCGATCCCCGGTCGTCAAGGTCTTCTCGGCCCCGGACTGAGTTCATGTCAGTGCTTCGGGCAGCATCACGGTGATCGCGGGATCGAAGCCCGCCCAAGAACGCCGCGACTCGTGTCCCACGGACACCGCGTCAAGCGTAGCGAGCTCAGGCAGCGAGACGACTGTAATAATGATGGAGGCCGCCGACCTTCGGAATGGCTGTCACGCGCCCCATCGAAGGCCACTGCACAGGTCGTTGCTCGGGGGCATCTTTCTCGAGCGATAAATGAGTCCGGCAGGAACGATAGTAGTCGACGTATCCGCGCAGGATTCGCCTGAGGTGTCGCTCGTCGAGGATGATCACGTGATCGAGACACTCGCGCCGAATGCTTCCAATGACCCGTTCGACGTAGGGGCTCTGCCACGGGGAGCGCGGCGCCGTCGGTACCTGCTCGATGTCGAGTCCCGCAACGCGCCGTTTGAAGTACGGCCCGTAGATTCCATCCCGGTCTCGCAGCAGGTAACGCGGCGCCGTATCCCACGGAAAAGCATCAACGATCTGCTGCGCGGTCCACTCTGCCGAAGGATGCTCCGTGACATTGAAATGGACGATGCGCCGGCGATCGTGACGGAGAATGATGAAAACGAACAGAATCCGGAAGGTGGCGGTCGGCAACGTGAAGAAGTCGATGGACACCAAGTCCTCGACATGATTGTCGAGAAAGCTCCGCCAGGTCTGGGACGGTGGCTTGCGACGGCGAATCATGTACTTGGAAACAGCGGCCTGAGAAATGGAGATGCCGAGCTTGGCTAGCTCGCCGTGCACGCGCGGCGCTCCCCAAAGTGGGTTGGCCCGGCACATGTTGCGGATCAGCTCGCGAACCTCCGGGGCAACGCATGGGCGACCCGGCCGCAGTCGCCGACTCCTCCACGTCCAGTAGCGTCGGAAGCCGGCACGGTGCCAACGCACTACGGTGTCGGGTTTGACGATCACGAGGACCTTCGCCCAGTCGGTCCAGAATCTGCGCAAGAGCACCCAAAGGCCACGGTCCAGATTCGAGAGCCGTGGCCGTTTCACCGAGCGTTGGAGCACGGCGAGCTGTTGCCGAAGAGCGAGATTCTCGAGCGCCAGCGAGCGGCGTGTTTTGAACGTCGAGACGAGGGAGCGCAGAAGCAACCAGATCATGGCGGGGATACTGACGCGCGCAGGCGAAAAAGATCAATAGCAAAGCGCGCGGATGACCAATGGACGGCGAAGGGTTCGAAGCCCTGACGATAACGTGGACTATATTCTGATGGCGCCGGAAGCCTTTGTGACCAAGCCGACAGCGCCGAGAGTGCACCGGTGGGCTGGACTCCACACGATTCCGGCTTTAACTTAGAGGGTAGTACCACTGGTGGGGATGGACGACGCCTTACGGAATGATCCATGCAACAAGGTCGCAAGTTGGTGGTCAAAGTTTTGTCCAATCGCCGAAGAACTATACTGAGATAAATGTCCTGTCCTTTCTATTTACTATGCGCGCTGCTTTGGCGGTTTGCGAGCGTTTCCAACATGAATCCTCAAGCCCGTGCTATCGATCATCAGGTGGATGGGTTGAGTGCTCGCGGCTTTCGGAATCCGCAGCTTCTTGCGGAGCAACCTCGAGCGCCGACACAACGTCGAGTAGTCCGGGATCTCGATACCGAGCCCGAGAAGCGAGGCGATCGAGTGCAAGAAGCCTTCGGTTTGTCGGTAGGCGAGCTTGTACACCATCCGGACAACCAGGCCCGTTTCAATCGCCATGTCTGAATAGACCCGTTGACCGCCAGGCTTACCTCTGCATGCCCTCAAAGTTGGCTGCGAATTGCGTTCCGCCACGGCACGAGAACGGGGGATTCAAAAGAACTATGTCAATTCTTCCCCGGAGTCGCTTGAGTAGCCGACTTCCACGGCGGGAGCGATCAGCAAGAAAGTCAACACATCCGACTCCCCATTGAGGCTGTCTTCGCTTGAGTTCGTGTAACGATCCGGTGGTCAATATCCGTCGCAAACAGGCGTACGTTCTTCCAGTTTACTGCGGCGAGCCGGAGAAGATCGCCCTCACCCGCAGCGAAGTCGGCAACGAGCGCATTCCTTTTTTCGCGGGGCGGTGCATCGAGTTGGATGAGGTCCGTCGCGACGTGCTCGGGAGTGTAGAACGGGTCTCTGCTGCGTTGTGGCTTAGCGGTCTGCAAAGTCGGAGACATGGTAAATCAACAATCGAGCTGCCCCTTGAGTGCGTTCAGTCTTTCGTATCGGATGGTCATACACCAATTCGACGATACTTGGGTTAATCACTGCGAACAATACAGCACCAATTGCATGCGGCTTAGTGCCGATTGGTGCGATCTTCAACCTATCGCGGCGTTGTTGCACCGCTCTGGCTGAGAGCGAAATCCGCCTATGGTGGTGGCCGAGGTATGTTCGAGCATGAAGTATCCCAAGCGCTGCCAGTACAAGCACGCGAAGCAGAAGAAGTACCACGTTCGCAACTGGGCGGAATACAACGAAGGGCTGCGCCGCCGGGGCGATTTGACAGTCTGGTTTGACGAGGAGGCAATCGCGAACTGGAAGGCCGACAAGACCGGTAAGCCTGGCGGTCAACGGGTCTATTCAGACATGGCGATTGAAACGGGCCTGATTGTCCGGATGGTGTACAAGCTCGCCTACCGACAAACCGAAGGCTTCTTGCACTCGATCGCCTCGCTGCTCGGGCTCGGTATCGAGATCCCGGACTACTCGACGTTGTGTCGGCGCTCGAGGTTGCTCCGCAAGAAGCTGCGGATTCCGAAAGCCGCGAGCACTCAACCCATCCATCCACCTGATGATCGATAGCACGGGCTTGAGGATTCATGTTGGAAACGCCCGCAAACCGCCAAAGCAGCGCGCATGGCGCAAGTTGCACATCGCCGTTGATCGCGAGACAGGGAACATTGTTGCGTCCGAACTGACGGCGTCACGAGCTCGCGACGCAACCCGAGTCCCCGCTTTGCTAACACAGATTCAAGCACCTCTAGTGTCGGTGGCGGCGGACAGTGCATACGACAAGGAAGCGGTCTACGAAGCCATCGAAGCGCACAGTCCTGGACGAAGGACGCGCGTGGTGATTCCGCTGCAACGAAACGCGACGCTCAGTCAGAATTCGAACACCGCCATGCAGGAGCGCGATCGCCATATTCGTGCCATCGAAAGACACGGCCGACGTGAATGGTACAAGCTCTCAGGCTACACCAAGCGAAGCATGGTGGAGAACGCGGTCTATCGTTACAAGGCGATCATCGGGCCGGAGATGCGGGCTCGAACGTTGGCGAGGCAACGAGTTGAACACCGAATTGGGTGCGAGATACTCAACAAGATGGCTGCGCTCGGGATGCCCGATACGTACTGCGCCGGGTGACTCTGCAACCGGCACAGGGAGGTCAGCGATTTGCTCCGGGCCGTGCAACAACGCCCCGAGGAGGCCGCGATGAAACTCTCGTTCGCTGTGCTCTTGGCCGTCGCAAACAAATGGCGCGGCGTGAGGATGGATGTCTTCGCCGCTAGGAAAGTCGAGGAGCTTCGCAACGAGCTTCTCCCGCAAGGCACGTCGGAGGAATCAGCAGCTTAACCGAGCGCGGGGAACCGTACGGAGATTTGACAGGAAAATTAAGACTTGACCTTGCAGAGGCTCGCCAGCCTCTGTTACACTATTGACGACTCAGCGGCAGACTTTGTGCCATGTATCGTGGCATTTGAAACAAACGTCAGAACCTATGCTGAACTAGTCGCGATTAGCGATTTTCCAATTCCGCATGATGCCGATGTCTTCGCGAAGGAGTGCCGCTGGGTCCTTGTATTTCCTCATATAACCGTGTCGCGGTTGAGTACGCTGCAATCTGCATCGAGTTTGCGGGACCTCGCCCGCCTATTGGGTTTTAAGCCAGCTAAGCTTTCTTACATGCTGTACAAGCTAGAGCCAGAGACCAAGTACCAGACGTTTGAGATCCCAAAGCGGAACGGGGGCATGCGTACGATTAGGGCACCTACCAAACCATTAAAAGTTGCACAGCAACGACTGTCCAAACTCCTGCAGGACTGTCTCGATGAAGTAAACAGCAGCCGCAAGCGAAAGGATCGTATCGCGCACGGCTTCAAGCGCAAACGATCAATTGTCAGCAACGCGAAGCAGCACCGTCACCGTCGCTACGTCTTCAACATTGATCTGTTGGACTTCTTTCCTTCAATCAACTTCGGCCGCGTGCGCGGATACTTCATCCACAACAATCAGTTTTCACTGCATGAAAAAGTTTCAACCATAATTGCGCAGATCGCGTGCCACGACAACGCTCTGCCACAAGGTAGCCCTTGCTCCCCGGTCATTTCGAACCTGATCGCCCATGTGATGGATATACACTTGGTGCGGCTATCCTCACGCGTCGGTTGCACCTACTCTCGCTACGCCGATGATCTAACCTTCTCGACAAACAAGAAGGACTTTCCTCCAGAGATCGCGACGGCGTCAAATGACGAACCCCATAGTTGGAGCCCAGGTGCGGAACTACAACGCCTTGTAGTTGGCTCTGGATTTGCGATCAATCGTGCCAAGACACGTATGCAATATCGCACGGCGCGTCAGACTGTGACCGGCCTTATAGTGAATCAGAAAATCAACGTCCGCCGTGAGTACCGTCACACCGTGCGCGCGATGGTTCATCGATTGCTTAAGACCGGGGCATTCGAGACATACGGCGTCACCGACTCCCTTGGGGTGTCGACAATCGAAAGACGCCCAGGCACGCTGAACGAACTCCAAGGTATGCTTGGTTTCATCTACAGCATCGACGTCTACAACACCCGGACGTCTTACGCGCCGGTATCAATCGATGAATTACACAAAAATAAAGCGCGTTATTATCGGAGGTTTCTCCTCTATCGTTACTTCTTTGCAATTGAAAAACCTGTCGTCCTTTGCGAGGGTCCGACAGACGTCGTCTATTTGACACACGCGATCCGCAGTCTTGCAGCCACATACCCAAAACTCGCCACGATCAACGCCGAAGGTGCTGTCCATTTGCAAGTGCGGCTATACAAATACAGGCCCGGTACCTCCGGGGTGATCGGTCTTTGCGGTGGCGGCAGCTCCAACATTGCTAGATTCATCCATACATACAAGAAAGAAACAGGTAAGTTCGGAGCAGAGGGGCAGCAACACCCCGTTATCGTCCTTTACGATAGAGATTCTGGCGCAAAGAGTATTCGCAGCGCGGTGAAAAACGCGTGCGGGAAGAGTCCTGATGGAGAATATTTGCGAGTTGTACGAAATCTCTACGTGGTGCCAACGCCCGTGCTTACCGACGCTAACGAATCCGAGATTGAAGATTTCTTCGATACGACCACAAAGGAAACCATTATTGGGGGCAAGACCTTTAGCAACGCGAAGGACTTCGACTCGACTAAGCACTACGGAAAGAAGATCTTCGCGTATAGCGTCGTCGAACGCGATGCGAAGTCAATCAATTTCGATGGTTTTCGACCTCTCCTGAATACGTTCTCAACTGTCATTTCTGCCCACGCTAAAACCATGGCGGAGGCCAAGAGTAATGGAGAAGGATAGCAGCGGAGGACTCATCCTTTCTTTCGCCCAAAACGCCTGAGCCTGTTTGCCTTCGTCGTATCCGAAAACGCGGACGAAGCCGAAGGCTCGAGTCCTGGAGGCGTTCTCGAAATTCACGGAGACCAGCCGACGAGGCACGGGCGGTAGGGCCGAGGGCTGGCGCGGTGCTCCGTAGGCGCGGCCTATCTGTTTCTCCCCGTTTCCTGTGGGAGTGCCTTCGCGGTAGGGACCGCCCTTACGGGCGGCCCCCCGCACAGATCCCAGCGAGCGCTGCTAACGCACTGGGCTCCTACCTCAGGTCATGACGCGCAGTCGCTGTTCGGGATACGGGTGCAGTGTTCGATGCTCGACGACTTTCATCAGCCATCCGTGGTCGATGGCATCGAAGAATCCACGGATGTCCGCGTCGAGTATCCAGTTCACTTTCTTGTGAACCGTGCTCCCTTATCCCGGCAGGCTACCTGCCGTATCCGCTCCAGCGCATTTCGCAGATCAGGGGACCGAACGTAGGCGCACTCCCTTGGCTGTTTCCGCGCTTTCCCGCTTCGTGCCCGTTTAGGGTTGTCCATATTCACTCCCTGCCCGGCGCTGAGTCCGGGACCTGATTTGCCGCAGCGGATTTCCCTTGGTCAGCCCCCTTCGCTCCACCTCCTCCGCGGAGTGAGGTACTCCCCAGTCTTTGTTCGAAGGCTTCTCGGCTACTATGGGCCTGTCAGACTTCCCGCACCCGTTCGTCGCTGTCGTGCTCCTTGCGGATTCACAGCGCGGACCCCGACGCCACTCAGGGCCAAATGCGGGACCTCCCGGCTCCCGTGTATGTCTCTTCCGTGCGTGCGCGGGGTCTCAGACCACGCAGGGGCGGAACAACTCTTGCGATGACGACTTGTTCCGTGTTGCCTTCCGTGCCATACGACGCCGTCGGCCCCCCAAACTCAATTTTTCTTTCGCGGCTCAATACCCAGCCCACACGTTGCCCTGTCAACGCTTCGCCCCTGCCCTCGCGGACAGCAACGCATGACTCGGGGCCAACTTGGTTCGCTACTCCTTGGTTAGGCGGGACTTGCACCCGCGAGACTTACCGGTTTGTGCCGGCGCACCGTAAGGTCAAAATACTCATGCGGCTTCCCTATGGTAGAAACGTAGCAACCCGCCAAGCCGGTCACGGGAGCGCACCATAGACACTAAGCTGCTGATTTATGGTCTATTTCAAAAGGGCCGAGTTTTGGCACAGGACGGGGTCGGGCTGCCAGGCGAACTGAGAGAGGTATTGTCAAGAGTTGTGGATCCCCTTTCTGATTCAGGCGGCGCTCCTCTTCAAGTTTTCTTCGATTCCGTCGACGAATTTCCCTCCTTGCATCAGGCGAGCTACGAGTCCGGGTGCTTTAACTCGTCGCCACCGAAGGCTGGCCATGTCGAGTAGCTTGTAAGCCATCAGCAGCGCTTTGGAGCGAGAACCTGCGCCCTTTGTGACGCGCTGTCTAAGGCGCACGGTGGCGAACGCAGACTCGATAGGGTTGGTAGTACGAATGTGGTCCCAGTGTTCGGCAGGAAAATCATAGAAGGTCAAAAGCTCGTCCTGATGTTTGGTCAGGGAAGCGACGGCCTTGGGATACTTGGCTCCGAAGTCGGTGTCGAATCGCTTGACCGCCACGTCCGCCAGCTGCTTGGTCTCAGCTTTCATGATCTCTTTCAGAGCGCTCTTCGCGCGGCCGTGGAGACGCTTCGGCAACTTGTCGAGGACGTTCTTCAATTTGTGCACCCAACATAACTGGTGGCGCGTCGCCGGCCACACGTTTCGAGCCGCGGCCCAGAACCCCAATGCGCCATCTCCGATAGCGAGAAGCGGAACCTCCAGTCCGCGGCGTTCGAGGTCCCTGAGTACGTACGCCCAGCTTTCCTCGCTCTCCCTGTAACCATCCTCAACCGCGAGCAACACTTTCGTCCCATCGGCCCGAACCCCAAGAACGACAAGGGTGCACAGGCGATCGTCCTCCAGGCGGACATTGAAATGAATGCCATCGATCCAGATGTACGCGAAGGTATCTTTGCTCAGATCACGCTTGTGAAACTCGTCGTACTCTGACTGCCATTTCCCCGTCAGCCTTGTGATTGCCGTCGGAGATAGTCCCGACGCGTCCTCGCCTAGCAGTTCTTTCAGCGCAGGACGAAAATCGTTCGTCGACAAACCGCGAAGGTACAGCAACGGCAGCACCTCGCTTACCTTCGGAGAACGACGCATGTAAGGCGGTAAGATCCCACTCGTGAATCGCTGCCGTTCTCCTTCCACCTCTCGCTTGTCATTCACTCGCGGGGCTTCCAACTCCATGGTTCCACAGCCCATCGTTAGCTTCCGCGCCTGAGCCCGCCCGTTGCGAACCACGAGCGCGTGTCCCTTTTCGTCTCGTTCCTGGACGTGACGTTCGATATAGTCCGAGACTTCCTCCTCGAGCGCCGTCATCAGCAGTTGACGTGCCCCCTCCTGGGCGAGTCCGTCTAGTGTCATTCTCACTTCTTCCTGTTTCGATTCTTCCGGTGGATCTTGTATCCTCAGCATTGGTGGCGTTTCCTTCCTCCGGTTTCGCTAAAACCGGTTTTGGTTTTTCACTACGTGGAAGGATACGCCGCCTTTCTCAGTTTGGCGATCCACAACTTCTGGTTATATCTCGAACTGAGACACTCTAGGCCTTGCGGCGTCCCCGGCTCTCATGCGACAATACGGGAAGGGGCTGGCAGCCTCGCGACACGAATGCGACCTGAGCGATCCTACCTATTGGTGGCCGTCTCTACGGTCGCGTCCGTGCCATGATGAGCAGCGACGCCAAATGGACAGTCACTACGGGGGTTGCGCTAGCCGTTCTCGTTGTAATGCTGGCTCTGTTGCTCAACGCCCGTATCGATGGGCTCAACGCCCGCATCAACAGTCTCGACGAGCGGCTGCGGGCGGTCGAAACTGACGCCGCACGGTCGGACGAACGACTCAACGCTCTCGAACGCCGTACCCCTGGGGGGGAGAACCTGCCATGAGAATCCGAGAGGTTGCTGCAGTCGTCTTTCTCGCGACCGGCATTGCTGCTGCACAGGAGGAACCCGACAAGGTTGGCGAGCACAAGTACGCGGGCGAAACATGCCAATGGGCCACCCACAACGCGGATCGCTACGTCGCGATGACCTACAAGGAGCTCGTCGGCCGTATCTCGACGGTCAAGGAACTTGGCTCTGTCGCCGACGCCTTCGCGTGGAAGGTGATGCCCGGTCCTGGTGCTGACAACGGTGTCATCGGGAACTCTACGACCGGCCGTGGCGCGCTCGACGATCTATGTGGGGCGCTTATCAGAGCCCACGACAGAGCACGCCAGCAGGCCGAGTACGACCCCGATGCGGCGTTTCGGGAACTACTCGACGCGCTGGAGCCAAAGCCCTGAGGCTGATGATCGCGCTACCAGTCGCGCCGCGTGACGCTGAGTCGCCTAGTGTCGGCGTCCGGAGGTTCTAACGCTGATAACCGTTGGTTGCGCCGGGAGATGCCGGCCGGGGGCGGCCTTACTGTGATGGGAGCGCGGGCAGGTCGTCCCGTTGTGTCGGAAGCGCCCACACCGCATCCTGTCCCTTCCATTTAATTGATCCAAATGAATTTAGAGCCCCGACCGCCATCATCTAAGGGTTCGTCATGGGGTGCCGAGTGTGCAATTTTCGTCCGCCACAAGTGTGCAATTTACAGTCGCCGCTAACAAGGGCTCGGTGGAGACGCAAGGAGGGCGGATCTGGCCCGAGAGCATGCGGTTCAGCTTCACGAGCCCGTTATCTGGGGGCTGCGAGGTGAACGGAACCGAATTCTTTGAAGACGGATGGGATGACGTAGGGTTGTCGGCTCAAATCGCAGGGGAGGTCATGAGGTGCAGGGGAGCATGTCGTCATATAATTACAGTCATGCGACCGACCAAGTTGACTCCAAAAGTCGTCGAACGGATCGAGAAAGCGGTTAGTCTCGGAAACTCTTACGACGAGGCCGCCCGGTCCGCGGGCATTCATCCGTGCACCTATTACCGGTGGCGGGCGCGCGGGCGCACGGCGAAGAGCGGGAAGTTTCGCGCGTTTTGCAAGCGGATCGATGCAGCTGAAGCAAAACTCGGTGTAGAGTATCTGGAGGCTATCAGGCGATCCATCGTAGAAGAGAGAGTTATCACCAAGGAACGTGTCCGACAGCTCCCCGACGGCTCCATCATTCGCGACGTCATCACGGAGCGTCATCCACCCGACATCACGGGCGCTATGTGGTGGCTTGAGCGGCGCTTCGCGGGCTTCGGCCGCAAGGTCGACCGCCATGACTGTGCCCGTGACCGTTTCGAGGTAGTCATTGTCGATCCCAATCCGGTCTCCAACGAAAGTGCCGGGGATCAGACTGGCAACATGGCACTTCCAGCCGCTGGCGCCCTCGAGGAGACTCCCAAGCAGGGGCGCTGAGCCCCCCTTCGGGGTCGGGTCCCACGACCCGCACCCCCTCCGAGGCGCTCGAATATTGGTCGAGACCATCGCGCCAAGGCCGATTTTGTCGAATTTCGAGCACATTCGAGCACAAATAAGGGGATCCGGCGTGCGTAGAAGCACGGATCTACCTCGCGATGCTTGGCCCAACCGAGCAGATCTGCCCGCAAAACTGCCGAGATCCGTAATTTCAAAGATGGAACGTTCAATTGACTCTATATAATTTAGGGAGATTACGGCTAAACCGAGGCGATATGGTCGCAAAACTCGTAAAACCCCCGCCAGGTCGGAGGTTCCGGCCTTTGTTTCAGGGCTTCCAGCCGAGACCGGATAGCTCCAAACTGCACCATCCGCCACCCAGTCTAGCCAATTGTGGCACTGCAGAGACGCGTGAGATTTTCCGCGGGGTTTGCGGGGTTTGCGGGATCAGGTGGCACCAGAGACGCGCTAGAAGGGCTGAACAGGCCTCATTTTCTGCATTCGTCTCTAATCCCGATTTTCGAGTGCCACGTTTGCGCCAAATAAGGTGGTGGGCCGCTGACAAGGCCGTCCGGCGGCGGAAAAGAGGCCATCCGAGAGACCAGAATCTTGGCACAGGACGAGGAGCTCCCATAGAGGGTTGGCCCTGCTCATGTTCCGTATCAGCTCACGTATTTCGGGAGCGACGCCTGGTCGTCCGGGCCTACGCCGTCGGCTCTTCCACGCCCAATATCGTCTGAACCCACAACGGTGCCAGCGGACGACCGTCTCAGGTTTCACGATGACGAGGACACTCTCCCAGTCAGTCCAGATTCCGCGCAACAGCACCCAAAACTCGCGGTCGGAACATGTCAACAACTTTGGGACACTCGCGAGCTGCATTTAGTGAGCCTCGATTATGGTGGGGAGACTCGTGAGGTCGGCGCGATCGACGTCAACATCGATCAAGATCTCGTTGCGTGAAGCAGAAAAAGGGGGTACCCCAGGTATGGACGCCGCCGCGAGAGGGGCTTGTGCGGCATCGTGGAGCGTCGTTTTTTCCAGCGGCGGGTTGATCCAGGCCTGCGGAGGCAAAACGGGCGGTTGCGGCGTTCCGCGAACGAAGCGTTCGGGATGAGCCTGTTGAGCTTCGAGAAGGATCTGGCGCCGAGCGGTGGTGAGCTGTTCGGCGCGACCATAGTGAACGTCGGCCGGTGTCATAAGGCCGATTCCCGAGTGCCGGTGGTGAAAATTGTAGTAGTCGAAGAAACCGCAGCAGAATAGCCGGCCGTCTTCGGCGGAACCAAAGCGGCTCGGAAACTGAGGACAGTACTTCATCGTCTTGAACTGGGACTCGGAGTAGGGATTGTCGTTCGAGACGTAAGGCCTGGAGTGGGTCTTGGTAACTCCGAGGTCAGCCAGGAGCAGACCCACGGGCTTGCTCCTCATCGAGCTGCCACGGTCCGCGTGAAGGGTGAGCTGGTCGGGTTCAATGTCCTGCTTGCGACAGCTCTCGGCGATGAGGCGTTGGGCGAGCGCGGCACTTTCTCGGTGAGCCAGCATCCAGCCAACCACGTAGCGGGAGAAGATGTCGAGGATGACGTAGAGGTAGTAGTAGGTCCACTTGACGGGGCCACGAAGCTTCGTGATATCCCACGACCAAACCTGGTTCGGCGCTTCGGCCAACAGCTCCGGCTTGGTGTAGTTCGGATGGCGCCGTTGGTTCCGGCGCTCTCGGACCTCGCCGTGCTCCTCCAAAATCCGATACATCGTGCGAATCGAGCAGAGGTAGGTTCCCTCGTCCAGAAGCGTAGCCCACACCTGAGCGGGCGCCTTGTCGACGAACCGCTCACAGTGCAAGGCCCCGAGGACTTCCTCGCGCTCAGTTTCGTCGAGAGCTCGGTGCGGCCGAGGACGACGCTTCGGTTTGGGCGTCACCGGCTGGCGCCTGCGATACAACGTGGAACGAGCCACACCCAGAGCCTCGCAGGCTTCCGCCGTTTGCCCAATCCGCCCCGCCAGCTCCTCGGCCGCCACGATCAGTCGTTCTCGTCGCTCTCGAGTGGATTCAGGGGGATCCCCAGTAGTTCGGAGGTTTTTTTTTGGATCTCCAACATCGTCTCCACCCGAGCCAGGCGACGTTGGAGCCGGGCGTTCTCGCGCTCAAGCTCCTTGACCCGTGGATCCTCTGCCTTCGCCTTGCGGCCTCGCTTTCTCGACGTCATTCCCACCTTGGCGATCTCGTCACGTTGGCGACGCCAACTCGATAATTGCGACGAGTACAAGCCCTCTCGACGCAGAAGAGCAGCAACGTCACCGTCACCCTTGCCGAAGGCATCGGCCTCACGCACTATCCGCAGCTTGTACTCCGCGCTAAAGCGTCGACGCTTCGCTTGCTCGCGCACTTCGGGATCCTCGACCCCCGCCGCATCGCGGCCGGCGGGATCTGTCGAGTAGGGATGGCAGGTCGCCCCACCACCCCTCTCACAGAACCGGACTTGTGGGCCTCACATCCGGCTCTTTGGAATGAGTTCTTCATGGTCAAACAGAGAAAGTTGACCCGAGACCAGTTGCACGGCGTGTAATTACGCGCAACGTTTCGTAAAGCCGTTGCCAGATTGGCCGGATGAGTCATCGACTCAAGTAGCCGCTCGGGCTTCGACTCCGTGGTGGTGGAGCTTGTCGCGGTCATGGCCTTCGCTATATGCAGCAGGTACGGTCGTCCTCGGGATTCGTCCCGTTTTCGGCTGCCCTTGCCCCCTTCCGGGCTGTCGGCAAACACAAAGGTCAGTTGGCGCGGCTCCACTCTTCTCATTCCATCTCCCCCTTGGCTCCGCCGGCTTTCACCGGTTTCATCGCTACTATGAGGAGATCCGACTTCTTCTCGGGCATGGCGTCGTTGTCGTTGCCTCCTTCAACACTTCCACTTTCGTGGACCCGAAAAGATCTCCCTGGGTAAGGATGAATGGCTTCCCGCCGCTCCCGTCCTCAATACCGTCATGTCACGACTGGATATCGGGCGTCGCGTTGACAAGCACGTTCGCCCAGACACGCCGGCCTTACAAGGCTTCGCTTTCGCTCGGTGCTGCGGTTTCTCTTCGGCTTCCATCCCACACGCCCTCACGGGAAAGGTCGGTTCAGGCTCTCGCCGGTTCCGGCCTCATGCAGTTGCCTACGATTTATGGTTGCCTCCAGCTGGCTCCATACGGGACTTGCACCCGCCGCCATTCATCCATGCCAGGCGCACCTAGTCGCCCTACGGGCTCCTGCCGATCCCGCCGAGGTCTCTCTCTCAATCAAAATACTCATGCGTTGATCCTCCTCCACCCTCTACACTAATTTCAAGGGGCGAAGTGTCTCAGCGATGTTGGCACAGAGGGGGTCGACATTCGAGAGCCGCGTCCGTTTCACCGAACGGCGGAGGACGGCAAGCTGCTGCCGAAGAGCGACATTCTCAAGAGCTAGCTCACGACGAGCCTTGAAGGCAGAGATGAGAGCGCGAACCAACGACGAAATCATGCCGACATGGTGCCGACAGACCGAAGACTAATCAAGTTCGGGGCGCGCGGATGAATAAATAGAAGGCACACCCTGGAGAACCTTAATCGCAAGTTCCGCCGTCGAACGAATACGCAAGCATCGTTTACGACCGAGGAGTCGGCCGTCGCTTTGCTCTTCGGCCTCGTCGCCTCCGGGCAAATCCGGCTACGGCGCATCGACGGCTACCAGCATCTAGCCGACGTACTCGCACGAGGCGAGGTAGCGGCTTGATCTGATACCGTCACGGTGAACCGGAGGAAGCGCCGTGCTTTTTCCACGGCTTTAGGGACGCATCCAGCCATGACCGAACAACGCTATCTGCTGCTAATTGACATACTAGGTTTTTCTGATCTCGTAAGAGATCAGCCTCAGTTTGTGCCAGAACTCTACGCTTCTATTAACGACCTCAATGTACATCGCCACGATGCCTTTCGGACAGCAGTATTTTCTGACACAATCCTAGTATTCAGCTCCGTTGAACCGTCAACGTCTCACGATCACCAGTACTTTGTAATGTACGCATGCGAGTTTGCGCAAGACCTGATGTACCGAACGATTGCGAAAGACGTGTACTTTCGTGCAGTATTGACGTACGGTGCTTTCGACCACTTAAAGCTTGAACATCTCGATGCTTTCTACGGAACTGCACTGATCGACGCGTATCGGAAGGAGCGAAGCGTCCAGTGTATCGGCCTTTTCATCGACGAGTTCTGTCGACAGCGGAACAGATTTTTTCCAACCGCACGCTATGACCATAGTTTGAGTTTTGTATACCTGAACAGCTCTCTTGAGAGGTTATACGATCTACTCGGCGAGCAGCTCCCCGTTGATCGATTCTTTCTGGAGCAAACTGATGACCTGTGGTCAATCGTTTCGGACGTGAGGATGCTGGAACGTATTCACCACCATATGACAACGCAACCAAGACCGAAGGTTCGTGCGAAATACCAAGCCGCATGGCAGTTTTTTGTTTCCCGTTATGCACACACCCTTAGAAAGCTCGAGGATTCAGATTTCAGTCTCAGTACTATTAACCCTGAGGTCGATTGGCAGAGACTTCAGCATTTGTTTCGGTAACTTCGTCGTCCTGTGATCCGCAAAAAAGGGTGCTTCCGCAAGCAAGTGTTGGTGGCTGCCACGTAACCCATTCTCGTGCTAGAGTTTGAGCCTGATTTCGAGAGACGCAGTTCTTTCGGCGATGCCGGCTGGGCTGACCACGCGGTGCCCGACCTTCAAGTATGTCTCCGTGTGCACGCCGACATACTTATTTGGCGTGTGCCGACACAGGCAGGCCAACTGAAACTAGCATTCAAACGCGGCGTAGCAACACTTGATGGCGGAAGCACCCGCCGTGTGTTAAATAATTAGCGCTAGTTCTAAATGCTGAGATGATGCGTCCATGAGCACACTGGTATTCTCGAGACGTGCTTGTCTTGAGGGAAGACGCGACAAGTCGACCAGTATTGAGTTGTGCGCGTCCATGGTCGCAAAGTTGGAGTGTCATCTCATTAACATGCAGGGCCCAGTTACCGACCCCCTAACAGAGGAGCTCTGAGTCTAGAGTAATCGACCCGCCACCTCACGGCAAGCGGATTTTTCGACGAGCCCGTCCTGTGCCAAAACTCGGCCCTTTTGAAATAGGCCATAAATCAGCAGCTTAGTGTCTGTGTTTGCGACCGTGCCAAGGGCCGCAGACTCTACAATCGTCTTGGGCGGACGGGTCGTCACCATGCAGAAGACCACGTAGGCGAGAGCGAATATCCAAGCGTGTTCCTGAATCTGTCGCAGCGATAGCGCCCCCATGAGCCTTGATGAAGGTGCTCCACGGCATACTCTTGCTCCGCTCCGGGGCAGGCGCGATACCGTGCTCGGCGAGGGCCCCTTGATGGTGTTGCGCCCAAGTTCATATCCGAGGTTCTTGAGTGCGCCCTGCAGGCGCGTATATCCGCATGTCGGGTTCTCCCGTGCCACACGTACCATGAGCTCACGGACGTCTTTCGCCGTGGGAGGTCGGCCTGGACTCCGGTTCTTGGTGCCATCGTACTTGGCTGCGATGAGGTAGCGGTACCAGCGCAGCAGCGTAGCGGGTGTGGCAACGGACGCAATCTCGGCCAGCACCCAGCGGCGCAAGGGGTGCTTCCGCCATCAAGTGTTGCTACGCCGTGTTTGAATGCTAGTGTCAGTTGGCCTGCCTGTGTCGGCGAACGCCATTAATAAGGATGTCGGCGTGCACACGAAGATGTCTCTGAACGTCAGGCACCGTGTGGTCAGCCCAGCCCGCATCGCCGAAAGAACTGCGTCTCTCGAAATCAGGCTCAAACTCTAGCACACGAGCGGGTTACGCGGCAGCCATCAACACTTGATGGCGGAAGCACCTCACCAACAGTAAGCAGCGCAAGCACCCGAAAAAGAACGTCGCGCTCAGTAAGACGTCGTTCGCTGAACTCGTGCGCAGGCGACAGAGCCCCTTGGAGCATGTCGACTTCGAAGGATTCCGGCCCCTATTCGAGATGTTTCTCAGGGTCAGGCAGGCGCTTCTGACCTGTCCCTCTTAATTGGCTTATGGTGCAAAAGCACAGCCGGTCATCTTCCGCAGCCGTAAATGACTTCCGCTAGCTTTTTCTCATTGTCTGCGCGATTAAGTGGAAAACCGGCCCGATAAGCCCCAAAATCGCCCCAAATTGCACGCTAAGGGCCTGTTTTGCGCTCTTTCTGATCGTTTCCAGCCAAGAATCGGAAGCTCCACTCGAGCCTCCCGACTGCGATAGCCGGAAAGATGTTCCCGTCGACGAACATTCGCTGATGAGACGTAAAGCCGTTTGCGACAATGAGTAACGGCCGGAGCCGCCTCCGGAGGGTTTACGACACGGCCCTCTTTCAGGCGTCCAGGAGGTTGAGATTGCCGTATAGAAAATTTAATTGAAGCAAATTCGATTCCGGCTCGAACGACCTGTGCCTTCTATTTATTCATCCGCCAGCCCCATGGGTCGGAAGTCAGCCCTGCGGCGCGAAATAGCCTGGATTCTGCGCCGATTCCAACGGCGTCTAAGCTGCTGATTTGTGGCCTATTTCAAAAGGGCCGAGTTTTGGCACAGGACGGGTTCTCCGGGCGTTGTTGGTCAAGCAGCTGAATCAGTTCAGCTATCGGGAGCTGGCGTTTCACTTGGCAGACTCTCGAAGCTATCGGACGTTTTGCCAGCTAGGCATCATAGAGCCGACCCCGTCGAAGTCGACCCTAGATCTTTAATCTTTAATCTTTAGGAAAATCAAAATCTCATTTCTGATGCGCGCCAGAGCGAGCGCCACAGTCGTGCAGGGAGGGGACCTAACCCCGTCCTGTGCCAAAACTCGGCCCTTTTGAAATAGCCCCATAAATCAGCAGCTTAGTGTCTGTGTTTGAGGTTCTTGAGTGCGCCCCGCAGGCGCGTATATCCCCACGTCGGGTTCTCTCGCGCCACGCGTACAATGAGCTCACGGATGTCCTTCGCCGTCGGAGGTCGGCCTGGGCTCCGGTTCTTGCTGCCATCGTACTTGGCGGCGATGACGTAGCGGTACCAGCGCAGAAGCGTAGCGGGTGTGGCAACGGACGCAATCTGGGCCAGCGCCTCGCGGCCCAAAGCGGCGTTGTTGCACCGCTCTGGCTGAGAGCGAAATCCGCCTATGGTGGTGGCCGAGGTATGTTCGAGCATGAAGTATCCCAAGCGCTGCCAGTACAAGCACGCGAAGCAGAAGAAGTACCACGTTCGCAACTGGGCGGAATACAACGAAGGGCTGCGCCGCCGGGGCGATTTGACAGTCTGGTTTGACGAGGAGGCAATCGCGAACTGGAAGGCCGACAAGACTGGTAAGCCTGGCGGTCAACGGGTCTATTCAGACATGGCGATTGAAACGGGCCTGGTTGTCCGGATGGTGTACAAGCTCGCCTACCGACAAACCGAAGGCTTCTTGCACTCGATCGCCTCGCTTCTCGGGCTCGGTATCGAGATCCCGGACTACTCGACGTTGTGTCGGCGCTCGAGGTTGCTCCGCAAGAAGCTGCGGATTCCGAAAGCCGCGAGCACTCAACCCATCCACCTGATGATCGATAGCACGGGCTTGAGGATTCATGTTGGAACCGCCCGCAAACCGCCAAAGCAGCGCGCATGGCGCAAGTTGCACATCGCCGTTGATCGCGAGACAGGGAACATTGTTGCGTCCGAACTGACGGCGTCACGAGCTCGCGACGCAACCCGAGTCCCCGCTTTGCTAACACAGATTCAAGCACCTCTAGTGTCGGTGGCGGCGGACAGTGCATACGACAAGGAAGCGGTCTACGAAGCCATCGAAGCGCACAGTCCTGGACGAAGGACGCGCGTGGTGATTCCGCCGCAACGAAACGCGACGCTCAGTCAGAATTCGAACACCGCCATGCAGGAGCGCGATCGCCATATTCGTGCAATCGAAAGACACGGCCGACGTGAATGGTACAAGCTCTCAGGCTACACCAAGCGAAGCATGGTGGAGAACGCGGTCTATCGTTACAAGGCGATCATCGGGCCGGAGATGCGGGCTCGAACGTTGGCGAGGCAACGAGTTGAACACCGAATTGGGTGCGAGATACTCAACAAGATGGCTGCGCTCGGGATGCCCGATACGTACTGCGCCGGGTGACTCTGCAACCGGCACAGGGAGGTCAGCGATTTGCTCCGGGCCGTGCAACAACGCCGAGTCACTTCGCAAATCTCTGGCCACGACGAACTCCATCGAGAATCTCAACGGAACCATCCGCAGAGTATCGAGAAACGTCAAGCGTTGGAAGAGTCCTTCCATGATTCGCCGATGGACCGCTCTCGGCGTCGTCACGGCGGAGAAGCAGTTCCGGCGTATCAAAGGCTATCGCCATATGGGCGCTCTCGTTCACGCCCTTAGAAGCAAACAGAAATCTCTTGACAGCGATGCGTTTGCTGCCTAAGAGTATTCACTGGTGCCGCCGCTACCCGACCAAATTCAACAGCGGCCGGGACATCCCCCAAAAGCACGTCGGAGGAACTAGCAGCTTAACCGAGCCCGGGGAACCATACGGAGATTTGACAGGAAAATTAGGACTTGACCCCCGCAGCAGCCGCGTAGCAACACTTGATGGCGGAAGCACCTCATTAGCCCGCTTCCCTCTTCGAATTCGTTTCGTAAAGTGTTTCAGTGATTGCTCCCCGATATAACTCCTCGTTGACGAATTGTAGGAGTCGTTTTGCAGTGAGCTTATCCGAGGGAAAGACTATCTTGCCGTCCGCAACGCCAACTGAAACATCATAGCCTATGGAACGCTTTTCAATCTGACGTGCGGAAAACTGATCGAGCAAACCTGAATCCTTGAGCATAGCGATTCGCTTGCGGAACCACTCATTGGCACTGGCCACCGATTCGTCCGGGTCTTCGGCCGCTAACAACGGGTGATCCAGAACCTCCCGTATCTCTTGTTCCGACACCTCCCTATAGAACTCGGCCAACGGTAGGAAGGTGTTGACGGTACGGAAGTTACGAAACAGCAACTTACGTTCCGTGGGCTGATATACGGCGTTCAAATCCACATCGAGTGTCAGCCCTCGGCGTTCAGCGCTCTTGTAGGTGTTGCCTTCGAGGAACAGAAAGCCACCAGGTCTTATCACTCTGGAACGAGTGAAGTTCTGGAACAGGACCAGTTCTTCGTCCTGGTCGTTTCGGGCCATCGCCACGGTACCTGTGATGGAGTCGAACAACTCCTCGTGGCTGGCTATCGTGTCGAGGTTCTCGATGGTCTGGCTGTTTTCGTCTGCTAGCCAGTTGGGTGGCTCGTAGTCCGGCAAGCGAAAACGCTCATGCTTTTCCGGGCTGTAACCGGCGTCGAAATTGATCTCCTCGGTCCCATCTAGGAATCTATTTTTGGTCTTCCCAGCTCTCGGCGAGGCTGCCCTGCAACGCTTGATGGAGAGGGATCTGCAACAAGCGCGTTTGGGTGCGCTCTTTGACGATTGCCGCAAGATGGAAGTTTTCAAGCATCAGACTCTCCTATGTACAGATAGACGTTCCAAGCGAGCCTTACTGTTTGAACTTCCTCTCTTGGTCGACGCAGGGCCCTCTTGCTGATCAGGAGATTGGATACTCCCTCACGATTCTTTACAGAATAAAAGCGATAGGCAAAGAAGAGACGCATCACCGGATTGAAGTGGAATGCGCCGACCTGTGCAATGGCTATAATAATGATGGTTAACACGTAAGCACTTGTGAGCCACTCACTGGCGAACGTAGGGTTTTCTGATCGAATAAACGGCAAGAGATAGATAAACAGGAATACTAGGATCTCTTGGTCTTTGCGTTCGAAGTCCTTGATATAGAATAAATTCTTTTGCGCATTCTTGGCGGCGTATCGCAACAGTAACCAGCAGAGAACCGCTAGAAAAATTGCCGCAGCCAGCCACCATATCCAACTTGTCCATGGCTCGCCATGCTCGAACTGACTTACGGCCACGGCGCCTAGCACGGGGGACAGGGATGTCGAGACCAGAAGGCACTTGGCAACGACGTTCAGCATAACGAGGCTCCCGTAGTGCGAGTTCGCTTGACCAGGCACATCCGACCGGTGAGGACTTGCCGCATCATGCCCTGCCTAACGAAGCGGTTTTTGTTGCAGCGCTGCTCAAGAGCGGCGATTTCGGCAAGCGCTCCGACCCAGCATTTCATACTGAGATGCTCTCATCCAGAAAGTGCACGATCCTCTCGCGGTTCGCGGTGAGGCTCGAGAACTGCTTCTCGCAAACGTCGCTCAGGCGCGCCAACACCTTGCGATTGATCGACTCCTGATCCTCGAAGATGGCCAGTGAACGGAACCGAATCCCCCACTTCTCGAACTGAAGCAGCGCGATCGTGGCATCGCGAGTCCCGCCGTCGCCGGTAAGAGCGTGAACAAAAAGCGGTCGGGACATGCCGTTGATTCGGCAATCCACGGTGTACATCCCGCGGGGGTCATGTTCGGGATCGCTCCAGTCGAAGCTCCTGCGCTCTTCCGGGACAGCTTCACTCAACAGCGTCCGAAAATCGTCCATGAAAGTGGACCGAACCCGTTCCCGCGACAGGTACGACACGTCGGAGATCTTGAGCAGCGCCTGCACAAAGGAAAACAGTGCGTCACCGTAACGCTCGTCCGGCACGTCGAGCACTAACTCGCCATCGCGGTCCTCGATTCGGAATGTGGAAAGCGCGTTCGAGATGACCTTCTGGCGCGTTCCGCCATGAAGATCCTTCTCATCGATGTCATAAGTGAGGTGCATGTACGTGTGTGCCTCATCGGACAGCACCCACCGTGCTCCTTCCTTCTTCAGAACAATGACAAGGTGGTCGCCGTCGTCGAACAGAAACGGCGTAAACACGCGAAAGCGTTCCATACCCTCGGCTGCCAGCCGAACCTTCGCCGAAACCTTTTGGTGAAAATCTCGCTCCATGGTCTCGATGGACATCGCTTACACCTCCTCGAAAAGGCCGATCTGTGGATCGGGCGGGACAGCGAGATTCGCGTCTTCGATCAGACAGCCAAAGGCGCCCTGGAAGTCTCCGTAACGCTCAGTCGGCTCCGCGTAAGCATCCTCTCGCGTTCCGATCTCTTGATACTGTTCCGTTGCGACGTGAATGTGAAAGTCGTAGAACGTCACGTCTTCGATGTGGTTGGTGTGTTGATGGCTCCTGCCGTTGTAGCGCCGGAGGCGAAAAATCTGATTCGACTGGGGAACTCGAACGGCCAGGATGATTGAGAAGTCGAGCAAATTGATCTTGTTTTGTCTGAGGATAAGGCGGAATTCGCTCCCAGCCTCACCCGTCAGATCCAGTTGCTGTTCCTGATGTCCGCGCTTAGATTTCAGGCGAATCCGGCTATGCCAATCGGCGGGCAGGGGTTTGCGCTCCTGTACCAACGACTCGACTTCTTGGTCCAGGTAGGTGACCGCCATGGCTACTCCGATTGAACCAGCCGCACTCGGCCGGTGAGGAGTTGCTGCATCATACCCCGTCCTGTGCCAAAACTCGGCTCTTTTGAAATAGCCCACAAATCAGCAGCTTAGACGCCCTTGGAATCCGCGCAAAATCCAGGGTATTTCGCGCCGCAGGGCTGACTTCCGACACCCATGAGCTGGCGGATGAATAAATAGAAGGCACAGGTTGCGCTACCGGGAACTGATCGTCGACAACGGCCTGTTGAGCGGGGTGTGGTCGTGAAGGTACAGGCGCCCCGCGCTGGTGATGGCGCGGACGCTGGTCAACGCGCCCTCTTCCGCAAGCGGCCGACCGCTGCTACCACTCACGTGAGAGTGAACGAGACCCATGTCTCCTCACTGTCGCTCCGTCAGTCAGTGCTCGTCTGCGGGGACGCATGCCGCGCGTTGAGACTGCTGCCGGATGGCTGTGTGCAGACGGTGGTGACCTCTCCTCCCTACTGGTCCTTGCGCGACTACGCCGTCGAGGCGCAGATCGGGAGAGACGATACCTTGGTCCCAATCGTCGGGAAGCGGATGACGCAAGAGGTAGCTCGACTTCACGTAAATTGTTTGAGGGAAAGAGCGTTGCATACTGTCCACAATGCAATCTTCGTCTGTGGTTATCACCAACGCAAATTCTCGCGGCGTGCAGCTGCGGGTACGTGAATCTCGAATGTAGAAAATAGTTAGCGTTCTTCGATCGCTTTCAGCACTCCAGGATTTCCATCGGTCACGATGAGCAACGGCTCTCTCAGGCCACGAGCCACCATCTCCTGTAAGAACCCCTTCCAGTTCGCGTAGGATTCTCCGTTACCAACACCGATATGGAGAAGAACTCGTGTCCCATCAATACGATAGCCTGTGGCAACGAGGATGGGCTCTTTCTTCTCTGCTCCCTGGTGGTAGCGCAAGAACGTCCCGTCGAGCTCGAGATACAACAGCTCCTCACTCGAGAGGTCTCGCTTACGAAACACCTCGAAATCGTCCGACAGACACTGCGTCACCCGACTCACCACCGACTTCGACACGCCCGTGCCGCTCAGAACGTCCGCGAACGTCGCCTCGATGTCACGCGTCGACATCCCGTGCACGTACATTCGAGCGATCAGCTCATCCAGTTTTTCCGTCCGACTCACATACGCATCGAGAATCTTCGAACGAAAACCTGTCGATGTCTCTCGAATCTGCGGCACTTGGACCGTCACCGCTCCTTCGCCGGTGAGAACTCGATGCGATTCATACCCGTTACGACGGCCTTTCTCCTTCGTCGTCTCCGGAGCGTTCTCGTAGTAGCCTCGACCCAACGCTTCCGTCACCTCACGCTCCAGTGCGTATTGAAGCATCATCTGCGCTCCCGACCGAACGATCTCCGACAGATTCATATCCCCGAATACCAGTCGTTCCTCAAACTGCTTGAGCAATCGCTGACTTGGTAGTACCTTTCCCATGATGTGTGGTTCTCCTTGTCTGCCCCCAATTCTGGGGACGGGTTTGAGTTCGGAGAACCATACATCTTTTTCTTTGACAGGGATCTTAAGACATCACCTGCGTTTTCGCCGACTGATCCGACGTCATCCCACCTTGGTCGAGTGGTCGGCACCGACGGCAGACAGGGCGCCCTGTATCTCGGTCTTTGTTGACTCTGAGAAAGCCTGCGCGGTGCTGTGCCGCCGATTCATAGCCACGTTTCACTTGAGAGACGCGACGATTCGACCACCGCTGTTTGCGTATGATCTGCTGCTTGTTATCGCGATGGTGTGTTCCGCTGCTGGTCAAGACCCTGTCCCAACCAAGGGGACGGGGGTGTTGTCGGGAGCACGAAGGATTGACGTGACGATGTCGATCACGCGGATCCCTTTGTGACGGCAGCTCTGGAGGACGCTCATGAGGATCGACTGGGCCTGTGCCCCTTTCGCGGTACGGTTGCCGCCTCCGCAGGTCTTGCGGTTGACCACGGCGATGCGAATGTCTTGTTCGGCGGGATAGTTGGTGGCCTCGACGTCCGCACGGTCGAGGAACACAAAGAACTGCTTCATCAAGTTGAGGCTGCCAGTCACCGCCTCGGAACACTCAAAGGAAGCATAGGAGCCGGTTATTTGGTTGCCGTTGGGAGAAACCGTTGCGGTTACGTTCAAGGGACAACTATCTGGATCGCTCGGGCCCAAGACCAGAGTTAGTGAAGAACCACTAAACGTACCGCTTAGTCTGCCTCCGTTGTTGAACGTAGGATCTGAGAACATGGTGGCCCAGATCCCGGAAACGGTGGACCCAGAATGAGCGAGCGTTGCACGTGCTGAGCCCCGCCCAGCAAAACTGTCCTCAATCCTGCCCGTCCAGGTGCCTTCGAGCGACAGGGGTTGAGGTGCTGATGGCGAGGAGCCGTCAGCACCGCATCCCGCGACAGCAAGTAGGCACAGAAATACAAACGTAATTGGTCTCATTAGCCCTAATCGCAAATCAACGTCACCGTGTCTGAGGTCTTTGGCCCCGTGAATAGCAACCTTTTCCAGGTTCTGCATGTTTGTTTGCTCCAGGCGCTCGTTTATGTGCCCAAGGCGCTCGTCCAAGCGAACCAGGTTCGCCTCGATGAGCTCTAGGCGCTCGTTTATGCTCGTTGAACTCGTCTGCTGGGTCTCGACGATGTTCTCCATGTACCTGGGAATGTACCTTCCGAATACCCCGGCGTCGTAAATATGTGCGACGCCAAAAGCTATGACGAGTATCAGAATCAACCAGAGCATCGGGGCCATCTTTCGGCATGGATACTACCATATTTTTAAATTTATTTTTTGGGAAAATCAAAATCTCATTTCTGATGCACCCCGGAGGGCGCCAGAGTCCTCGAGCACGACCTCGCCTGGCCCGGCAACTTGCCGATACCCGGTATATGAGCCGCCTCGCCACCCTTTATCTGAAGCGAACAGGCGCGGATGTCTGGGTGACGCCGGGCCGACTCACGGCCGACCTGCGTTGGGCCTGGGGGCTTGATTCCGTCCTCGCCGGACACAACCGTGACGCAACAATCGCTCCAGCGAAGAACCGTAACGACCACCGACATCACGCCATCGACGCGGTCGTGGTCGCGCTGACCGACCGCAGAACTTTGCAACACGTTGCCACCCTTGCCGGGAGGACGGAAAAACGTTTCAACAAACGCTACCTGGCCGGTATTGAAGATCCGTGGCCCGGTTTCCAGGACTCGGTGCGCAAAAGGATCGAACGGATTGTCGTCAGCCATAAACCCGACCACGGCGTTCAAGGCGCCCTGCACAACGACACCGCTTATGGCACTGTGAAACCAGCAGACACCAAGGGAGTCTCCACGGTGGTCCACCGCGTTCCGCTCAATGCCCTGAAGAATCCCCAAAAAATCTGTAGCATTCGCGACCCTTTGATCCGTGCGCACCTGAAGGCAAAAACGGCCGGCCTCGACGGGAAAGAATTAACCCAGGCGCTGGTCAACGCCGGCGAGGGCATGAGTCCGCCGGTCAGGAAAGTCCGCATTGTTGAACAGTTAAGTGTGGTCCCGACCGTCACCGATACAAACGGTCGGATTCTGAAAGCCTACAAGGGCGACGCGAACTATTGTTACGACATTTTCCTAAACGACAAGGGTATATGGGACGGGCATGTCGTCTCCCGTTTCGATGCCAACCAAAAGGCATTCGACCCAGACCTCCATGCCTTACCGGACGGAACGCCCCTGATCATGCGGATAAGGAGGAGCGACATGATCGCAATCGGCAGCGGACATGAACGGCGGATCATGTGCATCGTCAAGTTCTCCTCCGGACAGATAGTCATGGCCGCTCATTTTGAAGCTGGCGCGTTGAAGACTCGCGACGCTGACAATAACGATACGTTCAATTACACAACCATGTCCCCCGCCAGCATGCAGAGATCAGGCGCGCGACTGGTTTTCGTCAGTCCGGCCGGACGGTTGTTCGATTCCGGACCGCTGGAATGATCGGCCGGATCGTCGAAGTCGCCTCCGACGGGGTACATCTTGCCGTCGACCGGGGGTTCATGACCGTCAGCCGGGATCGAGAGAAAACAAGCCAGATCGCCCTCGACGACATCGCTGCCCTGGTCATCAACTGTCATGGCGCAACGTGGTCGGCGAATTTGACCGCCCGTTTATCGGAGCGCGGTGCGCCGATGGTCATTTGCGGCTCGAATCACGCGCCTATCGCACTGGTCTGGCCTATAGACGGTCATTACGAGCAGGGTCGGCGCATGCAGGCCCAGGCCGAAGCATCGCTGCCGACCCGCAAACGCCTGTGGAAAACACTCGTGAAAGCCAAGATATCAGCGCAGGCTGACGCGCTGGATATGGTCGGCCATCGCTCCAGCGCACTCCGGGATTTGGCTAGGAAAGTGCGCTCTGGCGACCCCGACAATATCGAGGGCATGGCCGCCCGACGGTACTGGACTCAGATGATGGGAGATGGTTTCCGGCGCGATCGCGGCGCGGGGGGAGCCAATGCTCTACTGAACTACGGATATATGGTTCTACGCGCCGCAACCGCGCGGTCAATACTGGCGGCGGGATTGCATCCGTCTCTTTCCATCCACCACCAGAGTCGCGGCACCGCGTTGCGGCTCGCGGACGACCTGATGGAACCGTTCCGTCCCTTTGTCGACGGCATCGTCAAACGGTTGCTGGAAACTGTAGGGGGCGGCCTTGATCGCGACGCCAAGGCAGCCCTCGTCAGTGTCACGACACTTGACCTCGAAGGCCCGAGAGGCGTGTCCCCCTTACAAACCTGTCTGGACCGTCTCGCGACATCGCTAGCTCTGATTTACATGGAGAAAAAAGGTCAACTCGTATTGCCGGCCCGACCTGGGGCCTCTTCACCCCGATGAATTAGAAATGTGCTGTCTGAGTGGATACCGGATCATGTGGATGATGGTACTGTTCGACCTGCCCGTGACCGAACCCGAAGAACGCAAGGCTGCAACCGGTTTCAGAAATTTTCTACTCGATCAGGGGTTTGAGATGGCACAATTCTCAGTATATGTGCGTCATACGTCGGGCAAGGAGGCAGTGGAAGCAATGACCCGGAAAGTGGAGGTGTCCCTGCCGTCGAGCGGCAAAGTGGATATCCTTCAATTCACCGACAAGCAGTACGAAACGATCATCAGTTTCCGCGGACGGGAGCGAGGCGCAATCAAAAAAAATCCCGAACAGTTCGTCTTATTTTGACGTCGACGAGCGTTCCTATGGCATCCTCCTCCTTTTTTTCATCGGACGTAAAAGAACAACCCCCTGATTTATCAAGGGGTTGTTCTTGGTTACAGTTTAGCTGATCTGGAATTGCGGTCCAACCGCAACACATATCACCTTGGAAAGAGCGTGAAGTTTAGTTTAGCTGATCTGGAATTGCGGTCCAACCGCAACACCTATTTTGTGATATGGTGCTGGGCATGGAGTTTAGCTGATCTGGAATTGCGGTCCAACCGCAACGGAGTTGATGCGTTTCTTGGCTCCGTTGTCAGTTTAGCTGATCTGGAATTGCGGTCCAACCGCAACGGCGGCCACGCGGAGTAGTCGTTGGCGCTCAGTTTAGCTGATCTGGAATTGCGGTCCAACCGCAACGAAATGCTACGAGAAGAGAAACGTTCTTGAAGTTTAGCTGATCTGGAATTGCGGTCCAACCGCAACCACGGTCGGCGTTGTTGCACCGCTCTGGCTGAGAGCGAAATCCGCCTATGGTGGTGGCCGAGGTATGTTCGAGCATGAAGTATCCCAAGCGCTGCCAGTACAAGCACGCGAAGCAGAAGAAGTACCACGTTCGCAACTGGGCGGAATACAACGAAGGGCTGCGCCGCCGGGGCGATTTGACAGTCTGGTTTGACGAGGAGGCAATCGCGAACTGGAAGGCCGACAAGACCGGTAAGCCTGGCGGTCAACGGGTCTATTCAGACATGGCGATTGAAACGGGCCTGGTTGTCCGGATGGTGTACAAGCTCGCCTACCGACAAACCGAAGGCTTCTTGCACTCGATCGCCTCGCTTCTCGGGCTCGGTATCGAGATCCCGGACTACTCGACGTTGTGTCGGCGCTCGAGGTTGCTCCGCAAGAAGCTGCGGATTCCGAAAGCCGCGAGCACTCAACCCATCCACCTGATGATCGATAGCACGGGCTTGAGGATTCATGTTGGAACCGCCCGCAAACCGCCAAAGCTGCGCGCATGGCGCAAGTTGCACATCGCCGTTGATCGCGAGACAGGGAACATTGTTGCGTCCGAACTGACGGCGTCACGTGCTCGCGACGCAACCCGAGTCCCCGCTTTGCTAACACAGATTCAAGCAACTCTAGTGTCGGTGGCGGCGGACAGTGCATACGACAAGGAAGCGGTCTACGAAGCCATCGAAGCGCACAGTCCTGGACGAAGGACGCGCGTGGTGATTCCGCCGCAACGAAACGCGACGCTCAGTCAGAATTCGAACACCGCCATGCAGGAGCGCGATCGCCATATTCGTGCCATCGAAAGACACGGCCGGCGTGAATGGTACAAGCTCTCAGGCTACACCAAGCGAAGCATGGTGGAGAACGCGGTTTATCGTTACAAGGCGATCATCGGGCCGGAGATGCGGGCTCGAACGTTGGCGAGGCAACGAGTTGAACACCGAATTGGGTGCGAGATACTCAACAAGATGGCTGCGCTCGGGATGCCCGATACGTACTGCGCCGGGTGACTCTGCAACCGGCACAGGGAGGTCAGCGATTTGCTCCGGGCCGTGCAACAACGCCGGCCGGATGTGTTCGTGGCCGTCTGGTCAAAATACTCGAACGCCCAACGGGTCAGCAGTTTGCACCTTTCCAAGGGCCGCTTGAATCTGCCATCGCGGTCGGATACGTATTCCAGTTCAGCGGAAGGAGTCGCGATGGACTGGAAGACCATGCTGAGCTCGTCGTGTCCAAAAACACAAACGATAGCGGCCTGTTGGTCACGCTGGATCCAACCAGCGATGGCGACGACCAACAAGGTCAAGGGCTGGCTCTGCCTCCTCATGACCGAGGATTCTAGCTTCCATTGGCCAACCAAGCCTCAGACGTCTCTGATCCGAAACGTCCCGGCGCGCCAGTCTTGAGTTCGTTTGTGTTTTTGGACAGGACGGGCACTCCCACAGGAAACGAGGAGAAACAGATAGGCCGCGCCTACGGAGCACCGCGCCAGCCCTCGACCCTACCGGTCAGGCGAGATGGGTGAGCAGTTCGGATGTTCGGCGACAGGTTCAGTTCATCAACAAGCTGTTCGGGGTGGCTGCATGAGACGGCGCCCTGTCGACCCGACCCATCGCTCTCCTGCTTCTTTTTGAAAGTTGCAACACATCCACTACAAGTCCTCATAGTGACGGCCAACGAATTCGCCTGCCGAGTTCCAAGCCAGTCTGATTTGATTAGAAGTAGGATCTCGGTACCAGGCGTCAGACCAAGTCCTGCCTAGATTCCATTCCCACGAAACTCGTTTGCCCTCTCTAAGGGGATGTCCCGCCGGATGTTGAATTTGGGGTAGCGGCGGCTCCTTGGCCGGCCTAAGAATAGGTCTGCCAAACCAACCGTCTCCAGGGGGGGACAAGGAGCCACCATGCCAAGGAAATCAAAGAAGCCAGTAAGAAAGCAAACGCACTCGCCTACGGGCAAGGTAGTTGGCCAAGTCGGTCAGATACTGCTACCGATGATAGCTGGGATCGCGGCCACGAAGGCGGACCTGACGGAATGGGTGTACGAGCAAGGACTGACCGCATTGCACCTACTCCTGAGAGAGGACGCGGAGAAGATCGCGGGGCCGAAGGGCAAGCACGAGAAGGAGCGAACTCATAACCACTGGGGGAGCACGGATGGGGAGCTGAGCTTCGGCGGTCGTCGAATCCAAGTGTCGCGACCTCGAGTTCGTTCGAAGTCGGGCGAGGAGGCGTCGCTTCCACACTTCGAAGCCTTCCGCGAAGAAGACCCGCTTCCGGAGCGAGTGCTGAACCAGATCTTGGTGGGGGTATCGACCCGAAATTACGAATCGAGTCTGGACAAACCCTCGGCGAAGTTGAAGTCTCGTGGCACGAGCAAGAGTGCCGCCAGCCGTCACCTCGTGAGCCAGACGACTAAGAAGCTCGAGGAATACCTATCTCGGAGGCTAGAGGAGTTCGAGCTTGCGGCACTAATGATGGATGGCCTTGAGGTGGCCGGACAGACCGTCGTCGTAACTCTCGGTATCACAATAGATGGAACGAAGGTGCCCTTGGGTATATGGCTGGGCTCGACGGAGAACTCTCGGGTGTGCACCGCGATGTTGCAGAACCTTCTCGAGCGGCGATTGCGGATCGACGAATCGATTCTCTGCGTAGTGGACGGAGGCAAAGGGATCCGCAAAGCACTCGTCGACGTTTTGGGGGATCTCGCGGTTATCCAAAGATGCCAGCTCCACAAACTCCGAAATCTACGCTCGTACCTTCCCAAGTCCCGTCACGCCTACGTGCTCCAGACAATGAAGGAAGCGTACAAATGCAAGAGTGCCGACAAGGCGCGCAAGCGACTTCAGGCATTGGTGTCGTGGCTCGAGCGAAACGGCTACGACGAAGCTGCCGGAAGCCTTCGCGAAGGGATGGAAGAGACCCTCACGGTTGTGAAGCTCGCTCTACCCGAGTTACTTCGCAAATCTCTGGCCACGACAAACGCCATCGAGAATCTCAACGGCACCATCCGCAGAGTCTCGAGAAACGTCAAGCGGTGGAAGAGTCCTTCCATGATTCGCCGATGGACCGCTCTCGGCGTCGTCACGGCGGAGAAAAAGTTTCACCGTATCAAAGGCTATCGCCATATGGGCGCTCTCGTTCACGCGCTTAGAAGCAAACAGAAATCTCTTGACAGCGATGAGGTTGCTTTCGCGGTAGGGACCGCCCTTACGGGCGGCCCCCCGCACAGATCCCAGCGAGCGCTGCTAACGCACTGGGCTCCTACCTCAGGTCATGACGCGCAGTCGCTGTTCGGGATACGGGTGCAGTGTTCGATGCTCGACGACTTTCATCAGCCATCCGTGGTCGATGGCATCGAAGAATCCACGGATGTCCGCGTCGAGTATCCAGTTCACTTTCTTGTGAACCGTGCTCCCTTATCCCGGCAGGCTACCTGCCGTATCCGCTCCAGCGCATTTCGCAGATCAGGGGACCGAACGTAGGCGCACTCCCTTGGCTGTTTCCGCGCTTTCCCGCTTCGTGCCCGTTTAGGGTTGTCCATATTCACTCCCTGCCCGGCGCTGAGTCCGGGACCTGATTTGCCGCAGCGGATTTCCCTTGGTCAGCCCCCTTCGCTCCACCTCCTCCGCGGAGTGAGGTACTCCCCAGTCTTTGTTCGAAGGCTTCTCGGCTACTATGGGCCTGTCAGACTTCCCGCACCCGTTCGTCGCTGTCGTGCTCCTTGCGGATTCACAGCGCGGACCCCGACGCCACTCAGGGCCAAATGCGGGACCTCCCGGCTCCCGTGTATGTCTCTTCCGTGCGTGCGCGGGGTCTCAGACCACGCAGGGGCGGAACAACTCTTGCGATGACGACTTGTTCCGTGTTGCCTTCCGTGCCATACGACGCCGTCGGCCCCCCAAACTCAATTTTTCTTTCGCGGCTCAATACCCAGCCCACACGTTGCCCTGTCAACGCTTCGCCCCTGCCCTCGCGGACAGCAACGCATGACTCGGGGCCAACTTGGTTCGCTACTCCTTGGTTAGGCGGGACTTGCACCCGCGAGACTTACCGGTTTGTGCCGGCGCACTTCGCGGTAGGGACCGCCCTTACGGGCGGCCCCCCGCACAGATCCCAGCGAGCGCTGCTAACGCACTGGGCTCCTACCTCAGGTCATGACGCGCAGTCGCTGTTCGGGATACGGGTGCAGTGTTCGATGCTCGACGACTTTCATCAGCCATCCGTGGTCGATGGCATCGAAGAATCCACGGATGTCCGCGTCGAGTATCCAGTTCACTTTCTTGTGAACCGTGCTCCCTTATCCCGGCAGGCTACCTGCCGTATCCGCTCCAGCGCATTTCGCAGATCAGGGGACCGAACGTAGGCGCACTCCCTTGGCTGTTTCCGCGGTTTCTCGCTTCGTGCCCGTTTAGGGTTGTCCATATTCACTCCCTGCCCGGCGCTGTGTCCGGGACCTGATTTGCCGCAGCGGATTTCCCTTGGTCAGCCCCCTTCGCTCCACCTCCTCCGCGGAGTGAGGTACTCCCCAGTCTTTGTTCGAAGGCTTCTCAGCTACTATGGGGCTGTCAGACTTCCCGCATCCGTACGTCGCTGTCGTGCTCCTTGCGGATTCACAGCGCGGACCCCGATGCCACTCAGGACCAGATGCGGTACCTCCCGGCTCCCGTGTATGTCTCTTGGCGTGCGTGCGCAGGGTCTCGGACCACGCGGGGGCGGAACAGCTCTTGCGATAACGATCTGCTCCGTGTTGCCTTCCGTGCCATACGACGCCGTCGGCCCCCCGAAGTTTATTTTACTTTCGCGGCTCAATATCCAGCCCGCACGTCTCCCTGTCAACGCTTCGCCTTTGCTCTCGCGAACAACAACGCATGACTCGGGGCCAATCTGGTTCGCTACTCCTTCATTAGGCGGGACTTGCACCCGCGAGACTTACCGGTTTGTGCCGGCGCACTTCGCGGTAGGGACCGCCCTTACGGGCGGCCCCCCGCACAGATCCCAGCGAGCGCTGCTAACGCACTGGGCTCCTACCTCAGGTCATGACGCGCAGTCGCTGTTCGGGATACGGGTGCAGTGTTCGATGCTCGACGACTTTCATCAGCCATCCGTGGTCGATGGCATCGAAGAATCCACGGATGTCCGCGTCGAGTATCCAGTTCACTTTCTTGTGAACCGTGCTCCCTTATCCCGGCAGGCTACCTGCCGTATCCGCTCCAGCGCATTTCGCAGATCAGGGGACCGAACGTAGGTGCACTCCCTTGGCTGTTTCCGCGGTTTCTCGCTTCGTGCCCGTTTAGGGTTGTCCATATTCACTCCCTGCCCGGCGCTGTGTCCGGGACCTGATTTGCCGCAGCGGATTTCCCTTGGTCAGCCCCCTTCGCTCCACCTCCTCCGCGGAGTGAGGTACTCCCCAGTCTTTGTTCGAAGGCTTCTCAGCTACTATGGGGCTGTCAGACTTCCCGCATCCGTACGTCGCTGTCGTGCTCCTTGCGGATTCACAGCGCGGACCCCGATGCCACTCAGGACCAGATGCGGGACCTCCCGGCTCCCGTGTATGTCTCTTGGCGTGCGTGCGCAGGGTCTCGGACCACGCGGGGGCGGAACAGCTCTTGCGATAACGATCTGCTCCGTGTTGCCTTCCGTGCCATACGACGCCGTCGGCCCCCCGAAGTTTATTTTACTTTCGCGGCTCAATATCCAGCCCGCACGTCTCCCTGTCAACGCTTCGCCTTTGCTCTCGCGAACAACAACGCATGACTCGGGGCCAATCTGGTTCGCTACTCCTTCATTAGGCGGGACTTGCACCCGCGAGACTTACCGGTTTGTGCCGGCGCACTTCGCGGTAGGGACCGCCCTTACGGGCGGCCCCCCGCACAGATCCCAGCGAGCGCTGCTAACGCACTGGGCTCCTACCTCAGGTCATGACGCGCAGTCGCTGTTCGGGATACGGGTGCAGTGTTCGATGCTCGACGACTTTCATCAGCCATCCGTGGTCGATGGCATCGAAGAATCCACGGATGTCCGCGTCGAGTATCCAGTTCACTTTCTTGTGAACCGTGCTCCCTTATCCCGGCAGGCTACCTGCCGTATCCGCTCCAGCGCATTTCGCAGATCAGGGGACCGAACGTAGGCGCACTCCCTTGGCTGTTTCCGCGGTTTCTCGCTTCGTGCCCGTTTAGGGTTGTCCATATTCACTCCCTGCCCGGCGCTGTGTCCGGGACCTGATTTGCCGCAGCGGATTTCCCTTGGTCAGCCCCCTTCGCTCCACCTCCTCCGCGGAGTGAGGTACTCCCCAGTCTTTGTTCGAAGGCTTCTCAGCTACTATGGGGCTGTCAGACTTCCCGCATCCGTACGTCGCTGTCGTGCTCCTTGCGGATTCACAGCGCGGACCCCGATGCCACTCAGGACCAGATGCGGGACCTCCCGGCTCCCGTGTATGTCTCTTGGCGTGCGTGCGCAGGGTCTCGGACCACGCGGGGGCGGAACAGCTCTTGCGATAACGATCTGCTCCGTGTTGCCTTCCGTGCCATACGACGCCGTCGGCCCCCCGAAGTTTATTTTACTTTCGCGGCTCAATATCCAGCCCGCACGTCTCCCTGTCAACGCTTCGCCTTTGCTCTCGCGAACAACAACGCATGACTCGGGGCCAATCTGGTTCGCTACTCCTTCATTAGGCGGGACTTGCACCCGCGAGACTTACCGGTTTGTGCCGGCGCACTTCGCGGTAGGGACCGCCCTTACGGGCGGCCCCCCGCACAGATCCCAGCGAGCGCTGCTAACGCACTGGGCTCCTACCTCAGGTCATGACGCGCAGTCGCTGTTCGGGATACGGGTGCAGTGTTCGATGCTCGACGACTTTCATCAGCCATCCGTGGTCGATGGCATCGAAGAATCCACGGATGTCCGCGTCGGGTATCCAGTTCACTTTCTTGTGAACCGTGCTCCCTTATCCCGGCAGGCTACCTGCCGTATCCGCTCCAGCGCATTTCGCAGATCAGGGGACCGAACGTAGGCGCACTCCCTTGGCTGTTTCCGCGGTTTCTCGCTTCGTGCCCGTTTAGGGTTGTCCATATTCACTCCCTGCCCGGCGCTGTGTCCGGGACCTAATTTGCCGCAGCGGATTTCCCTTGGTCAGCCCCCTTCGCTCCACCTCCTCCGCGGAGTGAGGTACTCCCCAGTCTTTGTTCGAAGGCTTCTCAGCTACTATGGGGCTGTCAGACTTCCCGCATCCGTACGTCGCTGTCGTGCTCCTTGCGGATTCACAGCGCGGACCCCGATGCCACTCAGGACCAGATGCGGGACCTCCCGGCTCCCGTGTATGTCTCTTGGCGTGCGTGCGCAGGGTCTCGGACCACGCGGGGGCGGAACAGCTCTTGCGATAACGATCTGCTCCGTGTTGCCTTCCGTGCCATACGACGCCGTCGGCCCCCCGAAGTTTATTTTACTTTCGCGGCTCAATATCCAGCCCGCACGTCTCCCTGTCAACGCTTCGCCTTTGCTCTCGCGAACAACAACGCATGACTCGGGGCCAATCTGGTTCGCTACTCCTTCATTAGGCGGGACTTGCACCCGCGAGACTTACCGGTTTGTGCCGGCGCACTTCGCGGTAGGGACCGCCCTTACGGGCGGCCCCCCGCACAGATCCCAGCGAGCGCTGCTAACGCACTGGGCTCCTACCTCAGGTCATGACGCGCAGTCGCTGTTCGGGATACGGGTGCAGTGTTCGATGCTCGACGACTTTCATCAGCCATCCGTGGTCGATGGCATCGAAGAATCCACGGATGTCCGCGTCGGGTATCCAGTTCACTTTCTTGTGAACCGTGCTCCCTTATCCCGGCAGGCTACCTGCCGTATCCGCTCCAGCGCATTTCGCAGATCAGGGGACCGAACGTAGGCGCACTCCCTTGGCTGTTTCCGCGGTTTCTCGCTTCGTGCCCGTTTAGGGTTGTCCATATTCACTCCCTGCCCGGCGCTGTGTCCGGGACCTGATTTGCCGCAGCGGATTTCCCTTGGTCAGCCCCCTTCGCTCCACCTCCTCCGCGGAGTGAGGTACTCCCCAGTCTTTGTTCGAAGGCTTCTCAGCTACTATGGGGCTGTCAGACTTCCCGCATCCGTACGTCGCTGTCGTGCTCCTTGCGGATTCACAGCGCGGACCCCGATGCCACTCAGGACCAGATGCGGGACCTCCCGGCTCCCGTGTATGTCTCTTGGCGTGCGTGCGCAGGGTCTCGGACCACGCGGGGGCGGAACAGCTCTTGCGATAACGATCTGCTCCGTGTTGCCTTCCGTGCCATACGACGCCGTCGGCCCCCCGAAGTTTATTTTACTTTCGCGGCTCAATATCCAGCCCGCACGTCTCCCTGTCAACGCTTCGCCTTTGCTCTCGCGAACAACAACGCATGACTCGGGGCCAATCTGGTTCGCTACTCCTTCATTAGGCGGGACTTGCACCCGCGAGACTTACCGGTTTGTGCCGGCGCACTTCGCGGTAGGGACCGCCCTTACGGGCGGCCCCCCGCACAGATCCCAGCGAGCGCTGCTAACGCACTGGGCTCCTACCTCAGGTCATGACGCGCAGTCGCTGTTCGGGATACGGGTGCAGTGTTCGATGCTCGACGACTTTCATCAGCCATCCGTGGTCGATGGCATCGAAGAATCCACGGATGTCCGCGTCGGGTATCCAGTTCACTTTCTTGTGAACCGTGCTCCCTTATCCCGGCAGGCTACCTGCCGTATCCGCTCCAGCGCATTTCGCAGATCAGGGGACCGAACGTAGGCGCACTCCCTTGGCTGTTTCCGCGGTTTCTCGCTTCGTGCCCGTTTAGGGTTGTCCATATTCACTCCCTGCCCGGCGCTGTGTCCGGGACCTGATTTGCCGCAGCGGATTTCCCTTGGTCAGCCCCCTTCGCTCCACCTCCTCCGCGGAGTGAGGTACTCCCCAGTCTTTGTTCGAAGGCTTCTCAGCTACTATGGGGCTGTCAGACTTCCCGCATCCGTACGTCGCTGTCGTGCTCCTTGCGGATTCACAGCGCGGACCCCGATGCCACTCAGGACCAGATGCGGGACCTCCCGGCTCCCGTGTATGTCTCTTGGCGTGCGTGCGCAGGGTCTCGGACCACGCGGGGGCGGAACAGCTCTTGCGATAACGATCTGCTCCGTGTTGCCTTCCGTGCCATACGACGCCGTCGGCCCCCCGAAGTTTATTTTACTTTCGCGGCTCAATATCCAGCCCGCACGTCTCCCTGTCAACGCTTCGCCTTTGCTCTCGCGAACAACAACGCATGACTCGGGGCCAATCTGGTTCGCTACTCCTTCATTAGGCGGGACTTGCACCCGCGAGACTTACCGGTTTGTGCCGGCGCACTTCGCGGTAGGGACCGCCCTTACGGGCGGCCCCCCGCACAGATCCCAGCGAGCGCTGCTAACGCACTGGGCTCCTACCTCAGGTCATGACGCGCAGTCGCTGTTCGGGATACGGGTGCAGTGTTCGATGCTCGACGACTTTCATCAGCCATCCGTGGTCGATGGCATCGAAGAATCCACGGATGTCCGCGTCGGGTATCCAGTTCACTTTCTTGTGAACCGTGCTCCCTTATCCCGGCAGGCTACCTGCCGTATCCGCTCCAGCGCATTTCGCAGATCAGGGGACCGAACGTAGGCGCACTCCCTTGGCTGTTTCCGCGGTTTCTCGCTTCGTGCCCGTTTAGGGTTGTCCATATTCACTCCCTGCCCGGCGCTGTGTCCGGGACCTGATTTGCCGCAGCGGATTTCCCTTGGTCAGCCCCCTTCGCTCCACCTCCTCCGCGGAGTGAGGTACTCCCCAGTCTTTGTTCGAAGGCTTCTCAGCTACTATGGGGCTGTCAGACTTCCCGCATCCGTACGTCGCTGTCGTGCTCCTTGCGGATTCACAGCGCGGACCCCGATGCCACTCAGGACCAGATGCGGGACCTCCCGGCTCCCGTGTATGTCTCTTGGCGTGCGTGCGCAGGGTCTCGGACCACGCGGGGGCGGAACAGCTCTTGCGATAACGATCTGCTCCGTGTTGCCTTCCGTGCCATACGACGCCGTCGGCCCCCCGAAGTTTATTTTACTTTCGCGGCTCAATATCCAGCCCGCACGTCTCCCTGTCAACGCTTCGCCTTTGCTCTCGCGAACAACAACGCATGACTCGGGGCCAATCTGGTTCGCTACTCCTTCATTAGGCGGGACTTGCACCCGCGAGACTTACCGGTTTGTGCCGGCGCACTTCGCGGTAGGGACCGCCCTTACGGGCGGCCCCCCGCACAGATCCCAGCGAGCGCTGCTAACGCACTGGGCTCCTACCTCAGGTCATGACGCGCAGTCGCTGTTCGGGATACGGGTGCAGTGTTCGATGCTCGACGACTTTCATCAGCCATCCGTGGTCGATGGCATCGAAGAATCCACGGATGTCCGCGTCGGGTATCCAGTTCACTTTCTTGTGAACCGTGCTCCCTTATCCCGGCAGGCTACCTGCCGTATCCGCTCCAGCGCATTTCGCAGATCAGGGGACCGAACGTAGGCGCACTCCCTTGGCTGTTTCCGCGGTTTCTCGCTTCGTGCCCGTTTAGGGTTGTCCATATTCACTCCCTGCCCGGCGCTGTGTCCGGGACCTGATTTGCCGCAGCGGATTTCCCTTGGTCAGCCCCCTTCGCTCCACCTCCTCCGCGGAGTGAGGTACTCCCCAGTCTTTGTTCGAAGGCTTCTCAGCTACTATGGGGCTGTCAGACTTCCCGCATCCGTACGTCGCTGTCGTGCTCCTTGCGGATTCACAGCGCGGACCCCGATGCCACTCAGGACCAGATGCGGGACCTCCCGGCTCCCGTGTATGTCTCTTGGCGTGCGTGCGCAGGGTCTCGGACCACGCGGGGGCGGAACAGCTCTTGCGATAACGATCTGCTCCGTGTTGCCTTCCGTGCCATACGACGCCGTCGGCCCCCCGAAGTTTATTTTACTTTCGCGGCTCAATATCCAGCCCGCACGTCTCCCTGTCAACGCTTCGCCTTTGCTCTCGCGAACAACAACGCATGACTCGGGGCCAATCTGGTTCGCTACTCCTTCATTAGGCGGGACTTGCACCCGCGAGACTTACCGGTTTGTGCCGGCGCACTTCGCGGTAGGGACCGCCCTTACGGGCGGCCCCCCGCACAGATCCCAGCGAGCGCTGCTAACGCACTGGGCTCCTACCTCAGGTCATGACGCGCAGTCGCTGTTCGGGATACGGGTGCAGTGTTCGATGCTCGACGACTTTCATCAGCCATCCGTGGTCGATGGCATCGAAGAATCCACGGATGTCCGCGTCGAGTATCCAGTTCACTTTCTTGTGAACCGTGCTCCCTTATCCCGGCAGGCTACCTGCCGTATCCGCTCCAGCGCATTTCGCAGATCAGGGGACCGAACGTAGGCGCACTCCCTTGGCTGTTTCCGCGCTTTCCCGCTTCGTGCCCGTTTAGGGTTGTCCATATTCACTCCCTGCCCGGCGCTGAGTCCGGGACCTGATTTGCCGCAGCGGATTTCCCTTGGTCAGCCCCCTTCGCTCCACCTCCTCCGCGGAGTGAGGTACTCCCCAGTCTTTGTTCGAAGGCTTCTCGGCTACTATGGGCCTGTCAGACTTCCCGCACCCGTTCGTCGCTGTCGTGCTCCTTGCGGATTCACAGCGCGGACCCCGACGCCACTCAGGGCCAAATGCGGGACCTCCCGGCTCCCGTGTATGTCTCTTCCGTGCGTGCGCGGGGTCTCAGACCACGCAGGGGCGGAACAACTCTTGCGATGACGACTTGTTCCGTGTTGCCTTCCGTGCCATACGACGCCGTCGGCCCCCCAAACTCAATTTTTCTTTCGCGGCTCAATACCCAGCCCACACGTTGCCCTGTCAACGCTTCGCCCCTGCCCTCGCGGACAGCAACGCATGACTCGGGGCCAACTTGGTTCGCTACTCCTTGGTTAGGCGGGACTTGCACCCGCGAGACTTACCGGTTTGTGCCGGCGCACTTCGCGGTAGGGACCGCCCTTACGGGCGGCCCCCCGCACAGATCCCAGCGAGCGCTGCTAACGCACTGGGCTCCTACCTCAGGTCATGACGCGCAGTCGCTGTTCGGGGTACGGGTGCAAAATACGAATAGGTGGAAACCAGCGGTCGGCCAAACGGTTCATGCGCTCCCCGGTCATCCGGTGTCGTTGGCTCCTCTGCCGTAGCGTACGGAGCCACAGACGGTACACCTGACACTTGAAAGCGCCGAGTTTCCGTTGGTTACGAGGCACCGCATAATAGTTGAAATGCCCCTGCATGACCGACCTTAGCCATTGCCCCACCTCAGGGACAGGATGGTGCAGCCGTCGCTTCAGCTCGATTTTGATCTCGCGAAGTTTCGACTGCAGCCGTTTCCGCATCGTCTGCCGAAGCACTATGAATTTCCCATTCCTTGTCTTGTCACACGTATGTGTGAAGCCAAGAAAGTCGAAAGACTCGGGCTTCCCCTCGCCGCGCCGTTTGCGGTTCTCGGCAGCATAGCGGCCGAATTCCATCAGGCGCGTCTTTTCGGGGTGCAGTTCAAGATGGAACCTCTGGAATCGCTCCCTGAGTTCCTCCAGGAATCGCTCGGCGTCCTCGCGGTACTGGAATCCTACCGTGAAGTCATCGGCAAAGCGCACGATGATCACTTCACCGCGAGCATGCCTCTTCCTCCACTGATGGACCCATAGATCGAACACGTAGTGCAGATACACGTTCGCTAGCAAAGGGGATACACTTCCCCCTTGAGGCGTTCCCTTCTCCGCCTGTGTTCGCTTCCCATCCTCCATCACACCAGCGTTCAGCCACTTCTTGATGTGTCGCAGCACACGCTGATCTGCTATCCGATGCTCGACGAACTTCATCAGCCATTCGTGGTCGATGGCATCGAAGAACCCGCGAATGTCCGCGTCGAGCATCCAGTTCACCCTCTTGCGCATGATTCCGACGTAGAGGGCATCCAGCGCATTGTGCGGATTGCGCCCCGGTCGGAAGCCATGGGAGAAGCCGAGGAAGTCGCTCTCATAGATCGCGTTCAACACCTTGACCACCGCGCGCTGGACTACCTTGTCCTCTAGTGCGGTTACTCCGAGCGGCCGCTGCCGCCCATCGGCCTTGGGAATGTACACTCTCCTGACCGGCTTCGCCCGGTACGCCCCACGCTTCAGCCTCGTGCATAGTTCCTGCAGGTTGCCCTCCAGGTCCTCGCCGTAGTGCTGCCACGTCTCCCCATCTACTCCCGGTGCAGCATTCCGCTTGAGGCTAAAGTAGGCCTCCCGGAGGCGGTCGACGTTGTAGACATGATGCCAGAGCGCTGTGAACCGTGCTCCTTTATCCCGGCAGGCAACCTGCCGTATCCGCTCCAGCGCGCTTTGCAGGTCAGGGGACCGAACGTAGGCGCACTCCCTTGGCTGTTTCCGCGGTTTCTCGCTTCGTGCCCGTTTAAGGTTGTCCATATTCACTCCCTGCCCGGCGCTGTGTCCGGGACCTGATTTGCCGTAACGGATTTCCTTTGGTCAGCCCCCTTGGCTCCACCTCCTCCGCAAGCTGAGGCGCACCCCAGCCTTTGTTCAAAGGCTTCTCAGCTACTATGGGGCTGTCAGACTTCCCGCATCCGTACGTCGCTGTCGTGCTCCTTGCGGATTCACAGCGCGGACCCCGATGCCACTCAGGACCAGATGCGGGACCTCCCGGCTCCCGTGTATGTCTCTTGGCGTGCGTGCGCAGGGTCTCGGACCACGCGGGGGCGGAACAGCTCTTGCGATAACGATCTGCTCCGTGTTGCCTTCCGTGCCATACGACGCCGTCAGCCCCCCGAAGTTTATTTTACTTTCGCGGCTCAATATCCAGCCCGCACGTCTCCCTGTCAACGCTTCGCCTTTGCTCTCGCGAACAACAACGCATGACTCGGGGCCAATCTGGTTCGCTACTCCTTCATTAGGCGGGACTTGCACCCGCGAGACTTACCGGTTTGTGCCGGCGCACCTCGCGGTAGGGACCGCCCTTACGGGCGGCCCCCCGCACAGATCCCAGCGAGCGCTGCTAACGCACTGGGCTCCTACCTCAGGTCATGACGCGCAGTCGCTGTTCGGGATACGGGTGCAGTGTTCGATGCTCGACGACTTTCATCAGCCATCCGTGGTCGATGGCATCGAAGAATCCACGGATGTCCGCGTCGAGTATCCAGTTCACTTTCTTGTGAACCGTGCTCCCTTATCCCGGCAGGCTACCTGCCGTATCCGCTCCAGCGCATTTCGCAGATCAGGGGACCGAACGTAGGCGCACTCCCTTGGCTGTTTCCGCGCTTTCCCGCTTCGTGCCCGTTTAGGGTTGTCCATATTCACTCCCTGCCCGGCGCTGAGTCCGGGACCTGATTTGCCGCAGCGGATTTCCCTTGGTCAGCCCCCTTCGCTCCACCTCCTCCGCGGAGTGAGGTACTCCCCAGTCTTTGTTCGAAGGCTTCTCGGCTACTATGGGCCTGTCAGACTTCCCGCACCCGTTCGTCGCTGTCGTGCTCCTTGCGGATTCACAGCGCGGACCCCGACGCCACTCAGGGCCAAATGCGGGACCTCCCGGCTCCCGTGTATGTCTCTTCCGTGCGTGCGCGGGGTCTCAGACCACGCAGGGGCGGAACAACTCTTGCGATGACGACTTGTTCCGTGTTGCCTTCCGTGCCATACGACGCCGTCGGCCCCCCAAACTCAATTTTTCTTTCGCGGCTCAATACCCAGCCCACACGTTGCCCTGTCAACGCTTCGCCCCTGCCCTCGCGGACAGCAACGCATGACTCGGGGCCAACTTGGTTCGCTACTCCTTGGTTAGGCGGGACTTGCACCCGCGAGACTTACCGGTTTGTGCCGGCGCACCGTGAGGTCAAAATACTCATGCGGTTTCCCGATGGTAGAAACGGAGCAACCCGCCAAGCCGTTGACGGGAGCGCACCTTGCGCTTGGAGGATACTTTCGAGTGAACGAACGATTTCGGTCACTCCCCGATGACCTCCGCCCGCACGGGCGGTGCCATTGCTGTCAAGTTGAGGTCTCGAACTCTGAGCGGGCCGCTCCGAGCTCAAAATCTCAACTTGACAGCACCCGACGACGGCCTCTCCAGGGCTTGCCGACATTCACCATCGACAGCCAGCCATCATCGGTCCAGACTGGTTCGACCCAACGTCACCGGTGCCGAGACTACTCGGCCAAGGAGCCGACCGTCGCGAACCGAATTCCGCTCTAGATTAGTCCACAGGCGGCTCTTGGTTCAGTCGAGGCCGGTTCGTATTGAGGCGTACCGAACGAGAAAGTAAGCAGGTAGCACATACTAAACCGTTGCATATTGATGGTTGGGGATATTATTTCGGCGGCCTATCGACCACGGGAGCCACGATGATCCGAAGGACATCTTTCGTAAGCATATATTTTTCATCGTCAGTTGGATTCGATATCCTGCTGCGTTCTTCGCTTTCCCAGGCCGTTAAAAACTTCCTCGTGAAACTAAGCTGTTCCGGTTCTCCTGCATGGCTCATTCTCCCACTCGTCCCAGACAACCTCGGAAATGTGCCTATCAAGTTAGCCTCTACTGCGATGAGCCGATCCGATCTATGCGATTGAATGACGGATAGGTTAAAAACGAGACATCCCGAGTCGGCACCCGCAGGATCAGTACCCCCTTAGATACTGCCCTTAGTAGCTGAACGTCGTCTTCAACCAAACCGTCCGAGTGGACAATGCGGTACTCTCCGTGCGGCAGCGCCAAAACACCCTGCGCCTCATCGTACCCGCCCGCGATGATGGATGCGGCTCCAAATGGACCGAGTACCAACAACACCCGTCCTGTACTTTTTAGCCTGTCAAATATGAGCGGGTGTCTGGTGAACCACCCACTGAAAACTATCCAGAATAGACCAACAGAAGTTACCCAATCCATGGCTGTGGGATTAAGAACAAGCCACACCAGAGTTGCCGTCTTCAATACCCCACCCACGATCATCAGTACGGAAAGTGTTCGCCACGGAAGAGCGCGAAGGAACATTGTGCGCTTGGGGTTTGGAGAGCTCTGAGCGATCTCTTCCTCAGACTGGAACCCCTCTGTACGCGAGAGAAACATTTCAATGACAGCAATGACCGTGCCTGCCAGCACAAACGTAGGCAACCAGTGTAGGGCGCCGCTTGTGTAGTCAGCCGGAGAGGTCAGAGAAACAAAATCCGCGCCGATCACATGATAGTACGCCCACTCTCGTGCCGCCGATGCGGCGAATATCAAAGCTGTTAGTACAGCAAGCGCCGCTGATATGTTCCTCATGCCGTCACCGATCCCCTGGCTTCAGCGGATCGCCTTCCATCGGTAGAGTCTTCTGCTCCGATGGATTGGGTCTCACCCGCTGCGCCTTTTTGAAAGTCACGTCGGTAGCCTGGGGGTAGTCGATGCCCCTCCCGCCCAAGAGATCTTCAATCGTGAGCAACTGGATGCGAGGATGCTTCCCCCAGGGAGACTCGTAGAAACCCGCTGAAGCCGCTTCTCTACGCATGGGTGAGGTTGGAGGTTCCAGGGATAGAAACGCTCCAAGCTCAGCCTTCTCACGGCTGATAACACCCACCAGGTCGCGAATGTGTGACACCGTGACCTTTCCGGCCTTCACCGAGAAGATGATCTGCTTTGTCTTTCCGCCTTTTCCCTCGTCATGGAAATAGAGTCGGCCGTCAATGCCCCGGTCGGCTCCTTTCTTCTCATCGGCAGGTCGGGCTCTGACCAGCCCGAGAGCCCACCACTGGAATTGATAGGGGTCCTGCTCCGCCAGAGCGGTGGCATCCGGGAGGCTGGTCGGTTCGCCGATGACTTCAAATCGGCAGTCCTTGCCGAAGGAATCCCCCAGGCGGTAGCGGATGAGGGAAATGGCTAGCTGGGTGATGTCGATCCCGATCCAGCGCCTACCAAGCTTCTGGGCCGCAGCAATGGTCGTGCCGCACCCACAGAAGGGGTCCAGAACCACATCGCCTTCGTTGCTGCTAGCCTGGATGATCCGCTCTAGGAGAGCTACTGGTTTCTGGGTGGGATAACCGAGGCGTTCCTGGGACTGAGAGTTTATAGGCGAGATGTCGTCCCATAGTGCCTGCAGAGGGACTCCTTTGGTCTCTTCCAAATAACGTTTGATACGAATACCACCCCGGCTGGTAAAGTGCAGACGCCCTTCTTTATCAAGCCGTTTCATCGTCTCCTTGGGACAACGCCACAACGATTTCACGCCCTTATATTCGTATTCGTAGCCGCCTCCGGAAAGACCTTTAGCCGTCAAATTGTCATCGGTCCAGATTCTTCCATCTTCGTCTGTGTGACGGAAACGAGCTAAGTAATCTTCGTCATGCTTTGTGAATTGCTTGTTCCATGTCCATTTCTCATCTTTACTGAAATAGAAAAGGGTATCCGTGTTTCTCCCATACCTCTTGGGGTCATTGTGAGCGCTGGTTCGCTTCCAGATCACCTCATTTCTGAAATATACAGTCCCAAAGATCGAATCCAACAGGAGCTTCAGGTAGTGACTCGCCGTGGAGTCGCAGTGCAGGTAGAGGCTGCCGGTCGGCTTCAGCACCCGCCGAAGCTCCAACAGTCGGGGAGCCATCATCGACATGTAGGCCAGCATGTCGTTCGTCCCCAGTAGCTTCCTGAAGGCTTGCATCGCCTCGGATACCTGGCCGCCAGCCTCGACCGTCTCTTCATACGAACGCGCCGCTGTTTCATCCCAATGCCAGGTATCCCCGAACGCTTTGATCTGGGAAGCTGACTGCGAGCCGTCTTTCTCTTGAAACAAGATGTTGTAGGTCTGGTTGCTATTGAAGGGAGGGTCGAGATAAATCAGGTCAGCACTCTCGTCTTGGACGTAGCGCCGGAGAATGTCCAGGTTGTCGCCGTAGTACAGAGAGTTGGAATCCATTAGCGTTTTCTCCAAATCATCGAGCTGCCCATTCTCCCACGCCCTCTTTAAGCAAGACCAACAGGCGGCGCTGAGATTTGCATCAGCTTCCCCACCAACCCCCTAGGGCATCAAGGATTCGCACGATAATCTCCCGGAAAAAATTCCGGTCAAGTCTTAATTTTCCTGTCAAATCTCCGTACGGTTCCCCGCGCTCGGTTAAGCTGCTGATTCCTCCGACGTGCCTTGCGGGAGAAGCTCGTTGCGAAGCTCCTCGACTTTCCTAGCGGCGAAGACATCCATCCTCACGCCGCGCCATTTGTTTGCGACGGCCAAGAGCACAGCGAACGAGAGTTTCATCGCGGCCTCCTCGGTGAAGAAGTGAGGAATGACCTTTGTGCGACGTTTGTGCTCTCCGAACGTGCGCTCAAGTAGATTCGACGTGCGAAGCCTTTTGTGATGCGCCGCAGGAAGGCGTAGCGCCTGAAGACACGCTTCGAGGGTCTCTTCCATGCACTTCATCGCGCTCGGGAATCGTTGACGGTACCGAGCGATCACCTCCCGACCCTTCTTCAGCCCTTGCTCGTAGCTGTTCGCATGGAACGACTCAAGGATGGCCGCCTTGAGTTCGTCGCGCACTTCCTTCGGAGCCTTGCCCAGGATGTTCTCGAGGCGGTGCTTCTGGCAACGTTGCTTGAGGCTTCGAGGGAAGACCTCTGCGATCGCTTTGAGCACTCCAGGATTCCCGTCCGTCACGATGAGCAACGGCTCCCTCATTCCTCGGGCCACCATCTCCTGCAAGAACCCCTTCCAGTTCTCGTAGGATTCTCGGTTGCCGACACCGATATGAAGAAGAACTCGCGTCCCATCAGCGCGATAGCCGGTAGCAACGAGGATGGGCTCTTTCCTCTCCGCTCCTTGGTGGTAGCGCAGGTACGTGCCGTCGAGCTCGAGATACAACAGCTTCTCGTTCGAGAGATCCCGTTTTCGAAACGCCTCGAAATCCTCCGACAGACACCGTGTGACCCGGCTCACCACCGACTTCGAGACACCCGTGCCGCTCAGCACGTCCGCGAACGTCGCCTCAATGTCACGCGTCGACATCCCGTGGACGTACATCCGCGCGATCAGTTCATCGAGTTTCTCGGTCCGGCTCACGTAGGCGTCGAGAATCTTTGACTGAAACACCTTCTCTGTTTCTCGTACCTGCGGCACTTGCACCGTTACCGCTCCCTCGCCCGTGAGGACCCGATGCGACTCATACCCGTTGCGTCGTCCCTTCTCCTTCGTCGTTGCCGGAGCGTTCTCATAGTAGTTTCGACCCAACGCCTCCGTCATCTCGCGCTCCAACGCATATTGAAGCATCATCTGAGCTCCCGACCGGACGATCTCCGAGAGATTCATCTCCCCAAATACCAGTCGTTCCTCGAACTGCTTGAGCAATCGCTGACTCGGTAGTACCTTTCCCATGATGTATGGTTCTCCTTTTCTGTCCCCATGACGGAGACGGGTTTGAGCTTGGGAAACCATACATCGTTTTTCTTTGACAGGAATCTTAAGACATCACCAAAATTCCCGAGGAGGCCCCCGACCACGCCCATGATCCCGGCCATCAACACAAACATCCAGAAATCCGTGTTCTCGTCTTCCCGCTCCCGATCAGCCACCCGGCGCAGTTCATCTATGCTCCACTGACAAGACTTAGCGGTGCTCTTGAGTTCCTTGAGGGTCGCCTCTAACTTTTCAGCAGTTGCAGCCATCGCCTCGTACTTCGCTTCGGCGGCCTTCACCCGGTCTAGCGCCCTCGCCATTACCGGCTCCACCCGTGATCAGGGCCGTCACGCCCGCGACTGCGCTCGAAGCGCTCCCTCACCTTGACGGCGAGCTGCTTGGCGACCTGGACAACCATAGCGCTGGCGCGCCACAGCATCCCCTCCATCTTTTCGACCTCTTCGCGGTCGCTCTTAAGCTCCTGGTTGCCACCCTCTACCGCCTGCGCGCGGTCGCGGTCCTCTCCAACACCACCCCGCGCTCGGCTCTGGCGACGTTGTGCGGGCCAATGTGCACCCCCGGCACTTGGTCCTTCAACCGCTTGGCCGCGAGCTCGTCACCGCTCTCCAGGGCGTCCCGGTACTGCTGATCCAGGGTTCCTTCATGAATCCGCTCCCGGCTCCCCACCCGCTGAAGCGCCTGGTTCGCCTGATCGGCCCAGTCCTTGCGGGTCTGCCCCAGCCAATCCTTCGGCCTCGTTGTCATGCTCTTGCGCGCCCCCCCTTTCTCCGGGTCCTTGCCGTTGTAGCGCCGGAACCACTGCGCCGCGTCCCGCTCGATGCCGTCATTGGCCCGCTCCGAGATCATCAAGTGGGCGTGGGGGTTCTCCCCCTTGCCGCGATGCACGGCCAGCGTATAGGGCAACCGTTCGCCGCCCGCGCTGGTCAACTTGGACGCGAACTCCCGCGCCAGTTCAACCTGATCGCCCTCGTTCAACTCCCTGGGCAAAGCAAATTCCACTTCCCGGAAAAGCCGCCCGTTGACCCGCTCATGCTCGTCCGCCGCTTCCCAATAGGAGCGCGGGTCATCCTCGGCCCACTCCGGCATGTTCTCCGATTCCCGGTGGGCGAGTTCGTCATCCTCGCGCTCGTACTTTCCTTCTCGCTCGATGTAATCGGCCTTGGCGCGGGCCGATTGTCCGCCCAAGCGAGATCCCGTTTTGACCGTCAGGTGGAAGATCGCCATTTCAGGATGAGCGTAGCACGAAAGTTTCTCGCAAAGCGAGAAACTAGTAAATGCGCCCTCTCTTTCTTTCGGGTTGATTAGGCGTTGTTGCACGGCCCGGAGCAAATCGCTGACCTCCCTGTGCCGGTTGCAGAGTCACCCGGCGCAGTACGTATCGGGCATCCCGAGCGCAGCCATCTTGTTGAGTATCTCGCACCCAATTCGGTGTTCAACTCGTTGCCTCGCCAACGTTCGAGCCCGCATCTCCGGCCCGATGATCGCCTTGTAACGATAGACCGCGTTCTCCACCATGCTTCGCTTGGTGTAGCCTGAGAGCTTGTACCATTCACGTCGGCCGTGTTTTTCGATTGCACGAATATGGCGATCGCGCTCCTGCATGGCGGTGTTCGAATTCTGACTGAGCGTCGCGTTTCGTTGCGGCGGAATCACCACGCGCGTCCTTCGTCCAGGACTGTGCGCTTCGATGGCTTCGTAGACCGCTTCCTTGTCGTATGCACTGTCCGCCGCCACCGACACTAGAGGTGCTTGAATCTGTGTTAGCAAAGCGGGGACTCGGGTTGCGTCGCGAGCTCGTGACGCCGTCAGTTCGGACGCAACAATGTTCCCTGTCTCGCGATCGACGGCGATGTGCAACTTGCGCCATGCGCGCTGCTTTGGCGGTTTGCGAGCGTTTCCAACATGAATCCTCAAGCCCGTGCTATCGATCATCAGGTGGATGGGTTGATTGCTCGCGGCTTTCGGAATCCGCAGCTTCTTGCGGAGCAACCTCGAGCGCCGACACAACGTCGAGTAGTCCGGGATCTCGATACCGAGCCCGAGAAGCGAGGCGATCGAGTGCAAGAAGCCTTCGGTTTGTCGGTAGGCGAGCTTGTACACCATCCGGACAACCAGGCCCGTTTCAATCGCCATGTCAGAATAGACCCGTTGACCGCCAGGCTTACCGGTCTTGTCGGCCTTCCAGTTCGCGATTGCCTCCTCGTCAAACCAGACTGTCAAATCGCCCCGGCGGGCGCAGGGGGATGTCCCGCCGGATGTTGAATTTGGGGTAGCGGCGGCTCCTTGGCCGGCCTAAGAATAGGTCTGCCAAACCAACCGTCTCCAGAGGGGGACAAGGAGCCACCATGCCAAGGAAATCAAAGAAGCCAGTAAGAAAGCAAACGCACTCGCCTACGGGCAAGGTAGTTGGCCAAGTCGGTCAGATACTGTTACCGATGATAGCTGGGATCGCGGCCACGAAGGCGGACCTGACGGAATGGGTGTACGAGCAAGGACTGACTGCATTGCACCTACTCCTGAGAGAGGACGCGGAGAAGATCGCGGGGCCGAAGGGCAAGCACGAGAAGGAGCGAACTCATAACCACTGGGGGAGCACGGATGGGGAGCTGAGCTTCGGCGGTCGTCGAATCCAAGTGTCGCGACCTCGAGTTCGTTCGAAGTCGGGCGAGGAGGCGTCGCTTCCACACTTCGAAGCCTTCCGCGAAGAAGACCCGCTTCCGGAGCGAGTGCTGAACCAGATCTTGGTGGGGGTATCGACCCGAAATTACGAATCGAGTCTGGACAAACCCGCGGCCAAGTTGAAGTCTCGTGGCACGAGCAAGAGTGCCGCCAGCCGTCACCTCGTGAGGCAGACGACTAAGAAGCTCGAGGAATACCTATCTCGGAGGCTAGAGGAGTTCGAGCTTGCGGCACTAATGATGGATGGCCTTGAGGTGGCCGGACAGACCGTCGTCGTAACTCTCGGTATCACAATAGATGGAACGAAGGTGCCCTTGGGTATATGGCTGGGCTCGACGGAGAACTCTCGGGTGTGCACCGCGATGTTGCAGAACCTTCTCGAGCGGCGATTGCGGATCGACGAATCGATTCTCTGCGTAGTGGACGGAGGCAAAGGGATCCGCAAAGCACTCGTCGACGTTTTGGGGGATCTCGCGGTTATCCAAAGATGCCAGCTCCACAAACTCCGAAATCTACGCTCGTACCTTCCCAAGTCCCGTCACGCCTACGTGCTCCAGACGATGAAGGAAGCCTACAAGTGCAAGAGTGCCGACAAGGCGCGCAAGCGACTTCAGGCATTGGTGTCGTGGCTCGAGCGAAACGGCTACGACGAAGCTGCCGGAAGCCTTCGCGAAGGGATGGAAGAGACCCTCACGGTTGTGAAGCTCGCTCTACCCGAGTTACTTCGCAAATCTCTGGCCACGACAAACGCCATCGAGAATCTCAACGGCACCATCCGCAGAGTCTCGAGAAACGTCAAGCGGTGGAAGAGTCCTTCCATGATTCGCCGATGGACCGCTCTTGGCGTCGTCACGGCGGAGAAAAAGTTTCACCGTATCAAAGGCTATCGCCATATGGGCGCTCTCGTTCACGCGCTTAGAAGCAAACAGAAATCTCTTGACAGCGATGAGGTTGCTGCCTAAGAGTATTCACAGGTGCCGCCGCTACCCGACCAAATTCAACAGCGGCCGGGACATCCCCGAAGCAGCCCTTCGTTGTATTCCGCCCAGTTGCGAACGTGGTACTTCTTCTGCTTCGCGTGCTTGTACTGGCAGCGCTTGGGATACTTCATGCTCGAACATACCTCGGCCACCACTATAGGCGGATTTCGCTCTCAGCCAGAGCGGTGCAACAACGCCTCCCTCAAGTGCGAGCACACGCGCTTCCGCCTCGGCAACCGTGAGAGTTGGGGTCACGCCGACATCGACAGCCTCGTAGATGTTGCCGGTTGCCGACAGCACCAACCCGGACTGCTTCTGCCACACGAGTTGTCCGCCAAAAACCCGGACGCCTTGATGGTACTGGTGTGTTGGTTCAGCGTGAAGATGACAGCGAGGTTGGACGTTAACGCAACGCCGGGCGTCAGGATGTCCCCTCTCGCCCCGGGGATCGTACCAGAGTGCTCGGGCGCGTCAAGGGTAAAGCGCGTTGCGCGCGCCGGCTTCGCCGCCCTGGACTCCCCCTGCGCTCTCTGGTACTCATTGGTTGTGGGCGAGAGGTGCTTCCGCCATCAAGTGTTACTACGCCGCCAGGGGCATTTCTACAACCGCGGTAGCCGACCTACGTGTGCCGGCGAACGCCATCGCGTCGGGCTCTATTAATATTGATAGGGACGTCGGCGTGCACACGAAGATCTCCCTGAGCGTCAGCCGCCGCGTGGTCAGTCCAGCCTGCATCGCCGGCGTCCTGGTTTCCCGCCCGAACTTCAACGCCCTATGCGGTCGGACGAAGTTGTAATAACAGCGCAGCAACTCCAGGTGGTCCTCGAGTGTCTCCTTCGCGCGGGCGTGGCATGGCGACCGCCGACGCAAGTACGCCGACCCTTGACGAATTGTGAGGTTGAGCCGCTCGATAAACGACGTATTCAATGTCGAAGAGTCCTCGGAGTTATTGAGGGCTTCATCGAATCGCCACGAGGCTCCAACCAGCGCTCTTCGTTCGACCTTCACGATACGATCATTCCTGCGCGTCTTGAGAACCTGGCCATAGAGACAAGCTGGTCCAAAGACGCGTCGGACGACCCTCTCGTAGAAATCGAATCCGTCGGTGACGATCAGGGGAAGACGCTCCCAATCCATCCGGTTGGCCACGTCGCGCAAGAGAGCGAGTGTGTTCCGGTAGCTTCGACGCCCGACGACGGTCGAGGGCCAGAGACGGGACCAGACTTCGATCGCGACGAATATCCACGTCAGCCGCGTCTTGCCGCCGGCGAAGGAGCGAATTTCGTCGGCCTGGAGCTCCTCGACGCCAAATCCGGTAGTCCGTCTCTGGTTGAAGCCACGGCAAACGTCGGCGGCTTTCTCAAGCCATCGAGCGACGGTGTTCCAGGCAAGCCCTTCGATGCGCGCAACCGCAGAGATGCTGACGCCCTCGACTCTGAGAGCGACCACTGCGTCGAAAGTCGCCCTTCGATGCTGGAGACGGTAGTACGGCGTGCCTTTGGTCGAAGAGAACGTCTTTGCGCACCTGACGCACCGGTATCGACGCCGTTTCCCGGATCTCGTTCTGTAGAAGCCGTGGCGGACGATGTTCCCGGAACCGACTCTTCCGTGGAACGTACATGCGGGATTGAGACATCTTCGATTCTTCAATTCGGCTTCGCCCTTGTCCACGAAAGAACTGCGTCTCTCGAAATCGGGCTCAAACTCTAGCACGGAGATGGGTTATTGCCTGCCCACCAACACTTGATTGCGGAAGCACCCGGCACGTTAGCTACGAGCTAGCTGAAGAACGGCCCACGATGCTCGCTGTGATGGGGCCTAGATCCAGGTCTCCGCCCGAGAGCGTGGCATCCCGTTGCTGGACGGTGTTTTCCCTGCGCGTACGGGGAACCCGAATCGCCGACATCGCCTCCGACACGCCCCAGAACTGGGGCTCGCCACGGGGCGATGACGATCGAAACGGCCCGGCGCGCCAGTCTTGAGTTCGTTTGTGTTTTTGGACAGGACGGCTTCGACTCACCTCGCTATTTCGCGGCCTTTCTGCATACACTCCGTTGGAACTGTATCACCGCTACCGACCCGAACTTGTTCCAGTCTCCGTTCCGCGAGGGCATCAAGATCGACGCCTATCAGATGGAACCGCTTGGAAGGCGCTGTGCCTGCTGCGCGTGAATTATGTTCATCGCCGCCGACACGGGTCTGGGCAAAACGATCGAGGCCGGCCTGATCGCCAGAGAGCTTCTTCTCCGCAAGAAAGCCAAAGCCATCGTCGTTGCAGCGCCGTCGTCGGTGCTTGAGCAAGTCGCGAAACTCCGTGGTGAACTTCTGGTCGCGGTCTAGGATGAGCAATCGCTTGCCGCGCAGAAAGCCCTTGAGCGGGTCGGTGAGATTCCGACCAACTTGCATCATGAACGCGCCGTCCGGCCTGGGAGTGAGTGTGCACTTTTCGCGAAGACAGCTCGATGACGACACATCGTAGGTCACGAGCCTGCGGACCGTGGCGACCTCGACGGTGAAGAAGTTGGTCGCAGCAACGGTTTCCCAATGGGTGGTGAGAAACGTGCGCCACGGCGTCCGCTCACCTCTCTCCGGAGCGGGCTCGATTCTGCCGGAGCGGATGTTCTCGTGTCAACGCCGGCAAAGGGCTACGATGTTCCCTTCACGTTGCAGCTTTTCCATTACACCCGCGCCTTTTGTTCTGCTGAGTACTTCTGATGGACGTCCGGAATCATCACGCCACCCTTGTAAATTCACCGCTGACGGCCTGTTGCCAGACATGTGCATAGACCTCGGCCGCGACCACCTTCTTCTCCTCGGCGGTGAATGGCGGCGTCGGCAGGCTAGCGTACACCTCGTCGAGAATGAACACCTCGACATCCGCCTTGGTCTGCTCTTTCTCCCAGAAACGGTCGATCTCGGAGAGATGCGCCTTTATAGACGCCAGCAGGTTGCGGCTCGCCTGTTTGACGCGCTCCCGCTCAGCCTTTGCAAGATTGTCGTTCTTCAGCAAGTCGAACAGCGCGAGCTCGTCCTCATTGAGGCCTTCCTCGATTGCGCGCTTCTGCTCCGCATCCAACTCGTCCATGAGTTCCATCAGCTGACGGAAGGTCTTCTCGATGTTGACGCGGTCCTTCTCGCGGTTGTAGTCGTCGACGATCTCCTCGTACTTCTGTTGATAGTCCATGCGCGAAGGGTTGCGCGCTAGCATTTCGGCAAGCTTCTTCTCAATGATCTCGCGGATGTCCTGAAGCGCCGTTGCCTTGTGCCGGACCTTCTTTGCGAACTCGTCGCGCAGCTTTTCCATGTCGATCTGGCTGAGGTCGAAGGTCAGACCCTCGGCTTGATCGTCGCCCGGCATCTGTGTGCGGATCGCCTCGTTGACGATCCGGTGCAGCTCCTTCAGGAGTTCTGTCACGTCCGCAGTATCGCGCCGCTCTGTCAGCTTCTTGTAGATCGCCTCGATATTGTCTTGCCGCTCGGCAAACGCAAACGCCGATGGCTCCATCAGCAATGCCTTGAAACGGACGAACACCTCTCGCGCGAGGATCTCGAATCGGCGCTTGGCCTCGTCGCTGGAATAGACGGCCTCGACCGCATCCTTCAGTCTCTTGATACGCGCAAAACCGGTCGAGCCGACGAGCGTCGCTGGGTCGAAGCCGAGCCCGCGCAGATGCGTCTCTGTCGCCTCGATGGCCTCGATCAGGGCCTGCACACGCTCCTCGATCGGGGCGACGATCTCCTCGTCGCCGGCGCCGTCATCGCCGAGCGCATACTGCGCCAGCGCCTCCCGCAGGCTTTTCAGCAAGCCGTTGTAGTCCACGATCAGGCCGAAATCCTTACCAGGATACACCCGGTTCGCCCGCGCGATCGCTTGCATCAGCGTGTGCGCCTTCATCGGCTTGTCGATGTAGAGCGTCGAAAGACACTCGACATCGAAACCAGTCATCCACATGGCGCAGACGATGGCGACGCGGAAGGGATGGGCCGGGTTTTTGAACGCGGTCTCTACATCTACACGCTGACCGTCGGCGGTCTCGAAGCCCTGCTTCATCAGAGCACGGTGTGGGATGATGTCGAAGCCCCATTTCGCGAGGTCTTTGACCTCGTTCTGCGCCTCGCTGATGATGATCTCAACGATTGTCTCATCGAGCCAAGCGGCTTGGGCTGTCAGCTTGTGCGCCTCCTCCTCAAGCGCGGCGCGAAGGGTCTTGTCGCTCGCCGCCTGCGCCTCCGCGCGTTTCGCTGCGGACGCTGCCCGGACCCCCACCGCTTTCGCCTGCCATCGCGGTAGGATCCGCTTGAGCATCCGGGCACAGGTGATCTTGTCGATGCAGATCAGCATCGACTTGCCCGATTCCCAGCGGGTCGCGCAGTGCTCGACGAAATCGGCCGCAATCTTGTCGAGCCGTTCGTCCGCGGTGATAACCTCGTAGTCCTGACCCAGCAGCTTGTCCAGCAGCGCCTCCTGGTCGGGATCGAGTTCGGCGTTCTCGATCTTTGCCGCGATGCGGTCGTTCAGATCCGTCCGCGCCACGCCCAGCTTCTCGCCCCGGTTCTCGTAGACCAGCTTGACGGTCGCGCCGTCCTCCTCGGACCGCTTGAAATCGTATCGAGAGACGTAATCGCCGAAGATGCGTTTAGTGATCTCCTCCTGCTTGAAAAGCGGAGTGCCGGTGAAGCCGATGAAGGCCGCGTTCGGCAGCGCAAGGCGCATGTTGCGTGCCAGCCGCCCCGCCTGAGTACGATGCGCCTCGTCCGAGATCACGATGATGTCGTCGCGCTCGCTGTAGGGCTGCTTTGGATCGACATCCTTGTTGAACTTGTGGATCAGGCTGAAGACGTAGCGGTGGTTCTCCTTCAACAGCTTTTCCAGATCGTCGCCCGACGCGGCCCGAGGCGTCTGGTCGTCGGCGATGCCACAGCCGACGAAAGTCTTGTATATCTGGCCGTCGAGATCGTTGCGGTCGGTCATCAGCAGGAACGTGAAATTGCCTTCCAGCTTCCGTCGCACCTTCTCGGCGAAGAAGGCCATGGAATAAGATTTACCGCTGCCCTGGGTGTGCCAGAATACGCCGAGCCGGCCGAGGTCGGGATGCGCCCGCTCGATGATGTCGACCGGTCCTTCGGGAATGAACGGCGACCGCGCAGTCGCCCGGCCTCGGGCTGGTGATTCCTGGACTAGTTCTCCAGATTCAAGCGGCAATTCGACGACGCGGTGCCTTAGGCGCTGCTCCGGCGGGAACTCCAGTTTCAACTCTTCCTGCCGCGACACGGACGCCACCGCCCGGTTGACGCCCAGCACTTGATGGTTCCGCGCAATTACCTTGCGCGTGGCACCCGGCTTGCTTTCGTCGAACAGGATGAAATTCTCGACAATGTCCAGCAGCCGATCATGCGCCAGCATGCCATTCAACAGGACCTCGGCTTCCAGGCTGCCCTTGTCCGCTTCGTCGAGCCGCTTCCACTCGGCGAAATGCCCCCACTCGCTGGTGATCGAGCCGTAGCGAGCGTGGTCGCCGTTCGAAACGATCAGGAAGGCGTTGTGATGGAAGGCCTGGGCGATGACGTTTTCGTCCATGTAGTCGGACAGGTTGTTGTCGAAGCCCTCGCGGATGTTCTTGTAGACTGCCTTCAGCTCGATGAAGACCAACGGCAAGCCGTTGACAAAACAGACCAGGTCGGCGCGGCGGTTGTAGTTGGGTGTGCGGATGCCGGTTAGCTTCAGCTCGCGCACGGCAAGGAAGCGGTTTGAACCGGGCGCGTTGTCGAAGTCGATTACCCGCGCGCGGGAGGATTTCCGGCGCCCCTGGGCGTCCCGGTATTCTACGGGTACGCCGCTGCGGAGCAGACGATAGAAATCGCGGTTGTGCTGCACCATCGATCGGCTGACGTCGTATACGGTCAGGTCCCGCATGGCGTCGTTGATGGCAGAGGCCGGTAGGTCGGGGTTCAGCCGTTCCAGCGCCGCTCGCAGGTCACGGGTTAGGACCACTTGCTTGGTATCGGCACGGCCGAGGGTGCCATCGGGCACGAAGGACTCCTCGTTCCAGGCATAGATGCTGTCCCATCCCAGCACCTGTTCAAGATGCTCGGCGAAGGTCGCCTGCACCAACCGGTCCTCGCTGTTGATGGGGGTTACCGCCACCGTGCGCGTCCTTCTGTGCCGGTGCCCGTCGCCCCCATCAGACAGCGCTCTCCCCGTTCATCAGTCGCGGCAGAAGAAGGTCGCGGGCTTGTGCAAGTTTCTCATTTTGGGTCGTAAGATTTGCGATGTTTTGATCGATATCTCGTGCCTGTTCGTTGAACTCGGCCAGAACTATTCTCGTTGGTTTAATCAAGGTTTGGCTTTCAAGCTCCTTCTTATTAGTTGCTGCATAAATTGCCCCCGTACCAATGATATCCTCGGCGTAAAAGTGGTTCCTCAGTGTGTAGAACAAGAAAGATTGGTGCTCGGTTCGTGACCGAACCGCCGCGAGGCCTCGACCGAGAACAATCTTGTCTCGCGTGATGTTGATCCGGCCGACAGGTGCGCGGACACTGACCAGAATGTCACCCGCCTCTGCGAGCTTCGTAACTGCCGTCGAGTAGATGCGATGCGAAACGAAGCGGAAGCCATAGTCGGTTACGCCTTGATGAAAAGGAAGGCCGTCGCTTGCCTCGTTGTAGAATTGCGATTTGGGGCTTTGCCCCATGACGACTTCGGCAAGCTCAACAAGCGTCCGCCGCTCCCACCCCTCGGGGAGGCCGTCGGTGATCTTGACGTGTTCGTGGCCGGGGAAGCGGAAGTGAACGAACCACTCGCGGTAGAGCAGCCGCGCCGCTTCCTCCAACAACGCGTTCCGCCGCCGATTGTTCTCGATCAGGTCGTCGCAGGAGGACAGGATATCGGCGATCTCTGTTTGTACAACCAGTTCCGGCACCGGGAACTTGATCGATAGGAGCTTCGCTTGACTCAAATTATCCTGGGCGGCGCCCTGCGTGAATGACTGGAAACGCATCTTCAGAGCAGCATCGAAGAGGTATTTCACGAACCTCGCGTCCGCCTTCTCCGGATCAGCGATGAAGCCGATAACGCTGTCCGGGAAGCAGGCTTCGATGTCTAGGATGGAGGTTTCCGCGATATTCGCCGCGATGGTGACGCATAGTGTACCGACAGGCCAAAGCTTGCTTTGGGCGAGCCCAGCTTCGCTGTAGGTTTGCTCGAAATCGCGTAAGTATAGGCCCGCCTTCTTTACGTCTCCGGTCTGCACGAACGGATAAGGCCCACCATACAAGAATTCTGCATCTCTCGGACGATGGCGGGACCGTCCGCGTGAAACACTACCGAGCTGATCCAGCGTCATTTCGTGAACCTTCACGCCCCTAACTCCTCGAAGTTCCTTGTGATTCGCACTGCGAGTTCCGCCGCTTCCTCGTTCAGCCCCTTCAAGTCGATGTGAATGGACCGCAGAGCCTCTTCGAAATCGAAATCTTCGTCCGCGTCGTCTGGCGCGACTCCGACATAGCGGCCGGGCGTCAGGCTCCAGTCATGTGCTTCGATCTCAGCGCGGTCGGCCAGCTTCACCAGCCCCTCGACATCCCGCAATTCGGCATCGGGAAACCGCTCCTGTAGCCAGTCAGCTTGGCGGACGAAGTAGCGCGCTTGGCGCATCGATTCGACGGCCCCAGCCCGTACGCCCTCCAGCGCCTTGCGCGCTTTGTTGATGTCGGTACTGTCCCAGTGGTCCGATTCCCCCGCGTCAAGTTCCTTCACGGCGATATCGACTACGCGCCCCGCGAGCTTCACCGCTAGATCGATCTGCTTGGTCAGGTCCCGGCAGCGTTCGGCCATGTCGCGCAGACCTTCACGTACCGCATGGAGGGCGGCATTGTCCCTCCCTCCTTCGCTCCCACTCTCGTTCCAGTTGGCGGCTCGCGCTGCAACTTCGGCCGCTAACGCCTCTATGTCGGCCGATAATGTGGCCTGTGCGGAGGTTAGCTCCTCCCAGGTCTCGGCCAGCGGGTTGGGATCGCGCTTCTCAGTCACGAAGTGTTCGCCCAAATCGATCAGCTTACCGAGGGCGTCCTCGAGCGCCGCCAGCGGCTCGCCGGTCGCCTGTCCTTCCGCGACGGCCTGAGCGAGGTAACTCTTGACCAGCTTCAGGAAGCGATCAGACTGTCCCCGAAAGAGCCAGACGATGGCGGCGATGTTCTTCTGCTGCTCGGGGGAGAAGTCGAAGATGGCACGCGAGATCTTGCGATAGATATTGCGCGCATCGAGCATCAGGACGTAATCGGCTCGCTCGGGGTCGCGCTCCTTCGCCCGATCGAAAAACCAGAGCTGGCAAGGCACGGTGCGGGTGTAAAAGAAGTTGCCGCGGATATCGATCATCACTTCGACGGCGCCGGTCTCGACCAGCTTCTGGCGGACCTTGGCCTCGTCCCGCCCGGCGCTGGAGGCCTGCGACGACATGACGACCCCGGCTCGGCCGTTCTCGTTCAGGTAGCTGTAGAAATAGGAGAGCCACAGGTAGTTGGCGTTGGAGACCTTCTTCGATTTGTTCACTCCGGGCAGGCCGAACAGCAGGCGCTTGTCGTCCTTGACCTTCTCGGCGTCCACTTCGTTCACGTTGAACGGTGGATTGGCCATGACGAAGTCGCACTTGCCGGCCAGTTCGTGCGGGTCCTTGTAGTAGGTGATGGCTTCGCTCCCGGCTCGAATGGTGCCCTGAAGTCCATGAACGGCGAGATTGATCTGGGCCAATTTCGCGGTGGTCTCGTTCTTCTCGTGGCCGTAGAATGTGACCCGCTTCATCGTGTCCTCGCCCTCTTCCTCGATGAAATGGCTCGATTGCACAAACATGCCGCCTGAGCCGCAAGCGGGGTCGAGGACGACCCCGTGATCGGGCTCGATGACGTTGACGATGGTCTGGACGATCGAAGGCGGGGTGAAGAACTCGCCGCTGTCGTGTGCGCCCTGCTTCGAGAACTCCGTGAGGAAATATTCATAGATGCGGCCGAACACATCGCCCGAGGCTGTGCGCAGCGCCTCGGAATCGAAGGTCCGCATCATCTCTTCCAGAACATCGTCCTCAAAGCGCTCGTAGTCCTTCGGAAGTTGGCCTGCCAGCGGCGAGAAGTGGTCTTCCACGGCTTCCATGGCTGTGGTCACGGCGCCACCGAGATTGCCGTCCTTAGGAGTCTCGAGCAGAACGTCATAACGCGCTGCTTCGGGCAGCATCAGAGCGCGGCGCCGGGTGAAATCGGCCTCGATCAGCGGGCGCTCCGGCATCTTGCCTACGGCCTTGTCTTCTTTGATCGCCGCCATCGCTTCGCAGTAGCGGTTCGTCGCGTGCCTCAGGAAGATCAGGCCTAGTATGGGCATGAAATACTCGTTTGACGCGAGGTTCGAATTCGCCCGCAGGTTGTTCGCGACCTTCCAGAGGTCTGCCTCGAACTGCTCGATGCCGGTCAGTTGATCCACAATCATTCGCTATCGGCCTTCTGCGCTCTTGTCTTTTTCTCCGGCACTGGCATTCTCCAGCGCCTTAAGCCACCCGTATTCGGTGCTTCCGCCATCAAGTGTTGCTACGCCGTATTTGAATGCCAATGTCAGCTGGCCTGCCTGTGTCGGCGAACGCCAGTAATAGTAATAAGGATGTCGGCGTGCACACGAAGGTGTCCCTGAACGTCAAGCACCGTGTGGTCAGCCCAGCCCGCATCGCCGAAAGAACTGCGTCTCCCGAAATCAGGCTCAAACTCTAGCACACGAGCGGGTTACGCGGCAGCTACCAACACTTGATTGCGGAAGCACCCGTTGCCTCGCCAACGTTCGTGTCCGCATCTCGGGCCCGATGATCGCTTTGTAACGATAGACCGCGTTCTCCACCATGCTTCGCTTGGTGCAGCCTGAGAGCTTGTACCATTCACGTCGGCCGTGTCTTTCGATTGCACGAATATGGCGATCGCGCTCCTGCATGGCGGTGTTCGAATTCTGATTGAGCGTCGCGTTTCGTTGCGGCGGAATCACCACGCGCGTCCTTCGTCCAGGGCTGTGCGCTTCGATCGCTTCGTAGACCGCTTCCTTGTCGTATGCACTGTCCGCCGCCACGGACGCTAGAGGTGCTTGAATCTGTGTTAGCAAAGCGGGGACTCGGGTTGCGTCGCGAGCGCGTGACGCCGTCAGTTCGGACGCAACAATGTTGCCGGTCTCGCGATCAACGGCGATGTGCAACTTGCGCCATGCGCGCTGCTTTGGCGGTTTGCGGGCGGTTCCAACATGAATCCTCAAGCCCGTGCTATCGATCATCAGGTGGATTGGTTGATTGCTTGCGGCTTTCGGAATCCGCAGCTTCTTGCGGAGCAGCCTCGAGCGCCGACACAACGTCGAGTAGTCCGGGATCTCGATACCGAGCCCGAGCAGCGAGGCGATCGAGTGCAAGAAGCCTTCGGTTTGTCGGTAGGCGAGCTTGTACACCATCCGGACAACCAGGCCCGTTTCAATCGCCATGTCTGAATAGACCCGTTGACCGCCAGGCTTACCGGTCTTGTCGGCCTTCCAGTTCGCGATTGCCTCCTCGTCAAACCAGACCGTCAAATCGCCTCGGCGGCGCAGCCCTTCGTTGTATTCCGCCCAGTTGCGAACGTGGTACTTCTTCTGCTTCGCGTGCTTGTACTGGCTGCGCTTGGGATACTTCATGGTCGAACATACCTCGGCCACCACAAGAGGCGCATTTTGCTCTCAGCCAGAGCGGTGCAACAACGCCGTGTCGAGCCGGGAACGAACGTCCAGAGTGGTACCGTCATCGGCAAAGTCGGAGCCACCGGAAGGGTCACCGGGCCACACCTACACTGGGGTGTACGACTCGGAGATGCCCGAGTCAATCCGATGGAGCTACTCGCGCTCGCCCGTTGACGCGCCGTCAGACGAGGTGGCAAGCCACTTTGTGCGTGCTGCTGATGTCACGAAGCTCCGGCAGGCTGTGCTTCGCAAGAACTCGATCCCGTCCTGTGCCAAAACTCGGCCCTCTTGAAATAGACCGCAAATCAGCAGCTTAGACGCCCTTGGAATCCGCCGACCCTTGGGCTGCGTGGCGAGCTACGAGCAGCGGACTGCGCACCCGGAAGCCCCTCATTAGACTGGACTTTATCGAGCACAAGAGCGAATGTTCGGGGATGCCGCAGGATACAGGGGTTGGCCGGAACGTCGTTCTGGACGGCTTGGACTTCGCCAGCTTACGGCGGGTCTGGGAGCAGACCTTTGGGGCTGTTCCGCCAAGCTCGCTCTCGCGTATCTTCATGCACCGTGTTCTGGCGTACGAACGCCAGTGCCGAGCCTATGGCCGGCTTTCGGCTACAACCCGGCGCGCTCTGGCCGCCATGGCGAACGGGACGCCAGGCAACGGCGCCGCCGCTCCCGCAGGGTCCGTTTCTGCCGGCACCCATCTCGTCCGCGAGTGGAATGGCCGGACCTACCAGGTCGAGGTAATCGACAACGGCTATCGGTTCGATGGCAAAACCTATCCGTCCCTCACTACCATCGCAAAGCGAATCACCGGCACCCACTGGTCAGGACCACGCTTTTTCGGTCTCACGCCCAAGCGCAAGGCCTAACATGAAGAAAATCCGTTGCGCCATCTATACGCGAAAGAGCGCGGAAGAAGGTCTCGAACAGGAGTTCAACTCCCTCGATGCGCAGCGAGAGGCCTGCGCCGCGTATGTCGCGAGCCAGAAAGCGGAGGGCTGGGTGCTGCTGCCAACCGTCTACGAGGACGCGGGGCTCTCGGGAGGAACCCTGGAGCGCCCGGGCCTGCAGCGCTTGCTCGACGACATCGATGCCGGTCTCGTCGACCGGATTGTGGTCTACAAGGTCGACCGACTGACCCGTTCCCTCTCCGACTTTGCGAAGCTCGTCGACCGGCTCGACGCGGCCAGCACCGGGTTTGTCTCGGTGACCCAGTCCTTCAACACCGCGACCAGCATGGGACGACTGACGCTGCATATGCTGCTGTCCTTCGCACAATTCGAACGCGAGGTCACGGCCGAGCGGATCCGCGATAAGGTCGCTGCCTCCAAGCGCAAGGGACTATGGATGGGCGGCCGCGTACCGCTCGGCTATGAGAAGGACGAGCGCACGCTGCGCATCAACGAGGCTGAGGCCGAAACGGTCCGGACGCTCTATGCGCTGTACCTGAAGCACGGAACGCTCCGGCAGGTGAAGGCCGACGCGGACCGTCTGAGACTGCGCACCAAGCAACGCTTCGCCGCGGATGGAACCCGGACAGGCGGGCTGCCGTTCCGTCGCGGACACCTCCACTGCCTGCTGACCAATCCTCTCTACGCCGGCCGCATCCGGCACCAGAGGCGTGTCTACGAGGGCCAGCATCCATCGATCATTGCTCCGGAGCTCTGGGACGCGGTCCAGGCGCAGCTGCAGGCAGGGGCTGCCAAACCAAGGAGACGCACGACGAAGGGCTGCGTCGACCGTTCCCCACTGGCAGGCAAGCTCTTCGACGAGACCGGGGACCGGCTGACGCCGAGCCACACCAAAAAGAAAAACGGGCAACGGCTCCGCTACTACGTCTCCCGGCGCCTCATCCAGCACAGTGGCCAAAAGGACCTCTCCGGCTGGCGACTGCCCGCCCCGATGCTGGAACAGACCGTCGTGCATCTCATCCGACAGCATGTGGATGCCACGACCTTCTCGGCCTCGTTGATCCACACTCCGACGATGCAAGAGCTCGCCTCGGTGCGTCGCTTTTTAGACGGGCTGTGTTCCGGTAGTAATGATGATAGTGACCCGGCAGCCCGCCTGCTCCGTCTTATCCGGCGGGTCGACATCAGCCCAGGCTCTGTGTCTATCCTGCTCGACCGCAATACGTTCGCTGCTTGCCTCTCTATGGGGCCCGAGCGCATTCGCGAGGATGCACTCCGCATCCTCGCGCCGTTCCGCTTGCGTCGACGCGGCGTCGAGACCAAGCTCGTTCTGGGCAACCCCACGAAATCTGTCGACCGCACACTCCTGCGCAATATCGCCAACGCCCTCTCCTGGCTCGACCGAATCAAAGCAGGCAAAACCTATGAGCAGATTGCCATCGAACACGCCATCCCAACGGACCGCGTGCGCAAGGCAATCCGTTATGCCTTCCTGGCCCCCGACATCGTCCGTGCCATTCTCGAAGGCCGCCAGCCCGTTGGGCTGACCTCGAGCTACCTCTTGCATCATCCGCTTCCCGACGATTGGGAGAAACAGCGAGTGCTCGTCGCAACGCTGTGAGCCTCCAGCGCCCACTTCGTGGATGGGCTCGGTTAGCAGCAAGCTGCTCTCCGACACGGGCCTCCACCAATCAGCCTCAACCTGGCCCAAATTCCCTGTCATGGTTTCCAGACTCGGATAGCTCCTTGTACTGGACCGTTTGCGGAGTCATCTTCGTTTCCTCCGTAAAACTCCGCTGGATGAATTCGAGGTTTGGCCAATTCGAATTCCGCTATTCGCCTTCTCGTCAGGCGCGATCTAGGCGTTGAGCGTCTTCTCATTGTCTGCACGATTAAGCGCAAAAACGACACGATAAGCCCAAAAATCGCCCCAAATTGCACGCTAAGGACCTGTTTTGCTCTGTTTCTGGTCGGTTTCAGCCTAGAACCAGAAGCTCCAGTCGCCCCCACTCGAGCCTGCCGACTGCGATAGCCGGAAAGATGTTCCCGTCGACGAACATTCGCTGATGAGACGTAAAGCCTTTTGCAACAATGAGTAACGGTCGGAGCCGCCTCCGGAGGGTTTACGACACGGCCCTCTTTCAAGCGTCCAGGAGGTTGAGATTGCCGTATAGAAAATTTGATTGAAGCAAATTCGATTCCGGCTCGAACGACCACCCGTCGATGAGATGTGCGGGGACCAGCACGTGGTAGCTTCCTTTAAGTCACTGTACAAAAACAGGATAGAACGCTGTGGGCATCAGAGCTTCTCTGAGTTTTCACTACATTGCCCCAACCACGCGCACGGCCCAAAGTTCGATCCTGACTCCCAAAATTGCCAAAATACCTTTTGCCGAGACCGGATGGCTCGAGACTGCACCATCCGCCACCCAGTCCGGCAAACTGTGGCACTGCAGAGACGCGTGAGATTTTCCGCGCGGTTGGCGGGGTTTTGCAGGGGTAGGTGTCACCAGAAACGCGCTAGAAGGGCTGAATTGGCCTCATTTTCGGTTTTCGTCTCTAATCTCGATTTTCGAGTGCCACGTTTGCGCCACAGGGGGGAGCGGGCCGCTGACAGGGCCGTGCAGCTACTACTTCGGTGGAACGTTGAGTAAAATGCAATCCTTATGAGGTCGACCAAGCGTAAGACGCCCTCCTTCACCGGACTGCGTCCAGCCTCGGAAAGAGCATCCGCAGCAGCACGAGGCGCGAGCCTGAGAAAGAACACACGCTGCGAACTCGCCCTGCGGCGTGAACTCTGGCGTCGAGGTTTTCGATACCGCATCCATGTTCCCGGGCTGCCCGGCCGCCCTGATATCGTGTTCCCCCGCGATCGCCTTGTGGTCTTTTGCGACGGCGACTTCTGGCATGGACGTGACCTGGAACGCCGTCTCGCGATGCTCAGCCAAGGCCACAACTCTGCGTACTGGGTTGCCAAGGTGCGACGCAACGCGGAACGCGATCGTGAGAACGACCGTGCGCTCGAGGCCGCAGGATGGAAGGTACTGCGATTCTGGGAGACCGATGTACTTGCGCACTCGGATAAGATCGCCGACGAAGTCATTGCTGCTCTTCGGTTTACGTGATTTTGGCGCCTGATCTCTCAGACATCTTTGTCGCCTTCATCCTCATGCTCGTCATCATTGACATCAAATCGTTCCGAGCTATGCCGCTTAGCAAGTTCGGGAGTCACCCAACAACCCAGCATGGATTCCGGTACCTCACCGAAGGTGATGATATCGACCTCGTGCACTTGCACCTTTAGTCGAAGCTGGTCGATGAGATCCTTTGTGGAACAGCCGCGAGCCTTCCGGAGTTGCTTCAGTCCTCGGGGCCACTCCCTAACGTCGCGAACCAGACTAGGGTGAGACGACTTCATGGCTCCGATTACGGCCTCAGTGAACTCCTCCGCTGGCAACCATCGCCCCGCACCCGCCGCGATGATGACACGATCTTCTGGCATGATGCGGTTCCTGGCTTCTCGCGTGCGTGCTCACCGGCCTCCAACGAGGACCCGACTGTCCAGAGCAAGCACCTTCCCTTCGCGCTCATCGGTCAGCCAAATAAATAGGCAACGGACTCGACTGTCGGCTATTGCGTCGGCATGACTATCGTCCAGCAACTCCAGCTCGTCGTCTTCAGGCTCACTCGGTCGCCATAGGAGATGGAAAATCGATGCTGACTGTACGCACGTGCCCAATAGCCTCAAGCAACGATTCTCCGAAGAGTGAGGCAGGATGGGCGTCCAGGTAGTCCCACCGCCTTGCTCCACTTGCGTCGACAAGAGCCACAAGAGAAGACGCCGTGGATTTGGCGAAACGGCGCGCATACGAGTCGAACAGGGCGTCGTCAAAAGGATCCACTTAGCGAACCTCGCAGCCCTCGAAGCGCGTCTGATGTGGCGATTCGCCGGCGCGATGCTCGCGCAGACGCCGATCAACCGCACGAGGGTGATCAGTTGACGCCGAAAGGCTCGGTCCCAAAGGCCTGATCGGAGGAATCACCCTCAATCATGTGCCCGCGTCATTGGCCCATGCGCCTGCCGCCGGCGGATCCCGACGGAGTTGCCCTATCGACTCGGCAGCACGCTCGACACCCACGTCCCTCTGCCTTTAGAATCTTCGCGTGCAACCTGCATCTTCGCTAGACCACAGTGACGACCGACCCGCTGCCGCAGCCCCCGGGTCTACGTCCACGAACGTCCTCCTCCCGGCGCTCGCTCCTCGCGCGTCATGCAAGAGCTTGAAGTCTCCGACCTTCTGCCCGCAGTGGTCACGCCAACGGAGCACAAGGCCTTGAGATTCGTCGACCTTTTCGCGGGGCTGGGTGGATTTCACGAGGCTCTGAGCAGTCTCGGTCACGAGTGTGTCTTTGCCTGCGATTCCGATCCCGAACTCCGTGAACTCTATCGGTTGAACTATCCCAACGTCCGCTCTGTTCACGGCGACATCCGCGACTGCAAAGAAGCGGTACCGGAGCACGAGATCCTATGTGCCGGATTTCCTTGCCAGCCCTTCTCGAAATCAGGAACGCAATCCGGGTTAAGGGACAAGACTCGCGGTACGCTGTTCCACGAAATCGCCAACATCCTTGCTGCGCGTCAACCCCCGTTCGTGATTCTGGAGAATGTTGGAAACTTCGAATTGCACGATGCCGGCCGCACGTGGCGCATTGTACGAGACACCTTGCTGGAACTGGGGTACCAAGTAAGGGCAACCGAGCATGTGAAGAGCAACGGACACGGTCTAGTGTCTCCCCACCATCTTGGCTATCCGCATACGCGGGAGAGATTCTTCATAGTCGCTTCCTCGCGTACTTTGCCGGAAGACCCATTCCCCCCGCGCCATCGTCGGCGTAGAACGACGCTCTTGGGGCTCGTCCAAGCAAGAAAGGAGTTGACCGCCCAAGATCACGCGGAGGTGGGCCTGTCGAAAGGTCAAGTCGCGTGCATAGATCACTGGAATCTATTGCTGCGAAACATCCCAGACGAGCAGCCGCTGCCATCATTTCCCATCTGGGGAGATGAAATCTACGCTCGATATCCGTTCGCGGGCAAGACCCCTTTTGCCTGTAGCAAAGACGAACTCCTGTCTGCCTTAAGGCTAAATGGCAAGCACCGCGGCCACACTAAGCAGGAGCTTCTTTCTCTCCTACCAAGCTACGTACGGTCGGAGGTTGCGAGGTTTCCCAAATGGAAACAGGCGTATCTCCGACAGAATCGCCGCTGGTTTCGCAATATACAGCCTTTCTTCCCAGAGGGCTGGGTTCGAACACTTCGTGACTTTGTGCCGTCTCACAGGAAGCTGGAATGGAATTGTCAAGGTGAACGACGCGACCTATGGCAGTGCGTCTTACAGTTTCGGCCATCCGGACTCAGAGCGAAACGTTACGTGGCGTGTCCGGCGCTCGTTGCCATGACTACTACTCAGATTCCTGTTCTTGGCCCGGAACGGAGATTCCTAACCCGCATAGAAGGCCTGCGCCTCCAGGGCTTTCCTGACCGGCACCTTCTTCCGAAGACGCGAGCGCACGTATTTCGTGCGCTTGGCAATGCTGTTCACGTAGCGGTGGCCACGGCTGTTGCCGAAGGACTACTCGGTAGCCACGACCAAGACAACGGGCGATCGCCGGAAGAATGCACACCATGAACACCGGTACAACGCGATCGATCAATAAGATAACCATTCGTCCCGGTGTGGCCATCTTATCCGTCTTGCGCCACCTAAACTACCGTCCATGGTTCGCTCTAGCCGAGTTTGTGGACAACTCGATCCAGAGTTTCCTAACGAACCGCGACGACTTGCTTCAACTTTCCGGTGGTCAGTTCGTTCTGCGTGTCGACATCGATGTTGAACAACACGACGGTGGACGGATTAGTGTCCGTGACAACGCCGGCGGCATACAAACAAACGACTATGTACGAGCGTTCCGGCCTGCACAATTGCCGTCAGACAGAACAGGACTAGCCGAGTTCGGCATGGGGATGAAGAGTGCCGCGTGCTGGTTTTCACCATCCTGGCAGGTACGAACCTCTGCGCTTGGCGAGACTGTTGAGCGACAGGTCAACTTCGAGATAGATCAAATCATAGTTGATAAAATTGATGAGCTTCGGGTCGCCGAGACGTCGGCGCACACGGACACGCACTTCACAGAAATTTCTCTGCTGAAACTCCACAAGATGCTTGCCGGAAGAACTATCTCCAAGATCAAGGAACACCTCAGCGATATCTACCGTGTGTATACCCGAGAAGGTTTAGTTGTCCTTCGCTTTAATGGCGAGGAGTTAACCTATACGGAGCCGGAAGTATTAGTGGCTCCGGAGTACGACGAGAATCACGAACCCGTGGGCGATCCTATCGAATGGCGGCTGGATCTCGAAGACTTCGACTTTGGTCAGGGCCTTCGGGTTAGGGGTTTTGCTGCGTTGCGACGGACGGCGAGCACGAAGTACGCGGGCTTTTCTCTATTTCGGCGGAATAGGCTCATAGAGGGAAGTGGTGACGACAAGTACCGGCCGCAGGCTATTTTCGGTATGCCTAACGATTTCGTGTACCAACGGCTGTTCGGAGAGTTGCATCTTGAGGGCTTTGACGTGTCTCACACCAAGGACGGCTTTAGGTGGGACGACAACGAAGAGCCATTCCTCGAGTTGCTAAAGGAACGCCTCAACGATCCCGGGAAACCGTTGATCCGACAGGCGCGACAATACCGTGTACGGCCCGCCAAACAGGCTCTCAAGAAGGCCGCTGAAACTTCGTCGGCGAGAACGGCGCGTTCTCTCCAACGGCATGGAGCCAGCGCCGTGGCGAGTGCGGCGGCGGACCCGATCCATGCTGAGATACTGCCGACGCTGTCGCCCGCGAACCTCGCATCGCGGCGCGTTGTGGATCTGAATTTCGAGGACCGTCGCTGGCGTGTCGTGCTGGAATTGAGCGACGATCCGGCGATCGGTGAATGGTTTGAAATCAGCGAGGCGGTGATTGCTCACGAGGAGGCGGATGGCAGGGAACTTTTGGGACTGCGCCTTTCGTTGCGGCATCCATTCATGGATCGATTTGTTGGAGCCGACGCAGGGAAATTGGAGCCGTTACTTCGTGTCGCCACGGCGTTGGGACTGGCTGAAAAGGTGTCGCGGGATGCGGGTGTGGCGATGGCTGGTGCGATTCGCAGGAAGCTGAACAAGATCCTCACGCTGGCTTTGTCTCGCATATGAAAGGGGTTGTCTTTTAGATGTGTACAAACGAACACATCACCGTGCTTGGAGACAACGGCAGCCAAGGCACATCGTGGGAACCGGATTTGGGAGAGGAGACGACCGCCGCGGGCGAGCGAACTGGGCTTGACGATCAGAATCGTCAGGATGTCATTCAGACGTCTGTGAGGATTCTTTCGCAGTGCGTGAGCCCGCACGCCGAAGCGGGAAGCAGAACTGGCTTGGTTGTTGGCTACGTCCAGAGTGGTAAGACTCTCTCGTTTACCACGGTCGCAGCCCTCGCGAATGACAACGGCTTCGGAATTATAGTTGTGATTGCGGGAATGACGAATGAGTTGTCCCGACAGTCCCACAGGAGGCTTCTGCGTGACCTTGGCGTAGAAGAACCGTTTAGCAGCTGGGCGGAGTTTTTTGAGCCGACCTTGGACGATGTGGCCCGAATTCGAGATGTTCTGGCAGACGCGCGGGACGATGAATTGCCACCTCGCGAGCGCCAGACTGTGCTAATCACCTTGAAGAAGAACCACGTGCATCTCCACAACCTGGTCGACGTGTTTGCTGAGCTTGGCGATGCAGCACATGTTCCGACGCTGGTTATCGACGATGAGGCGGATCAAGCAAGCTTGAACAACCTAGTGCGTAGCGGGGATCTGAGCACTACGTATAAGCGGCTACGGGAACTGCGGAAGTTGCTTCCGCTGCATACGTTTCTTCAATACACGGCAACTCCACAAGCGCCGATCCTGATCAACCTGATCGACGTGCTATCTCCGGATTTCTCGATTGTCCTTGATCCCGGACCGGACTATGTTGGGGGGCGCGACTTCTTCTCCGATCAAGCCACCTATATCGCCGATATTCCCCCCGATGAGATTCGGACCGCCGAGAATGCAGTTCTTGAGCCGCCGGAAAGTCTCCTCCGAGCCTTGCGGCTGTTCTTTGTTGGCGTAGCGTCCGGAGAAATCCGGCAGGATGGGCGGCTGCCGAATCGATCTATGATGGTCCACCCGGCGCGGGAAACCGTCAGCCATGTGCAATACCACACTTGGGTGCAGGCGGTTCGAAATCTGTGGATGGACACCCTGTCCTTACCGGAGAACGATCCGGATCGGCAGCAACTCTTGGGGGAGTTTCGCGAAGCGCACGCGGACCTTGCTCATACAGTCAACGATTTGGAAACCTTCGATAAAATCGCCGGGCACCTGCTACGGGCGATTCGCAGGACGGATGTGAGACTGGTGAACTCGCTTGCGGACGCAGACCGCAACATTCACTGGAGGCGAAACTACTCATGGATCTTGGTCGGTGGGCAGGTTCTCGACCGCGGTTTCACCGTTGAAGGACTGACGGTGACGTACATGCCGCGCGGCCCGGGCGTGGGAAACGCCGACACGATCCAGCAGCGCGCGAGATTCTTGGGATACAAGCGACTGTATCTGGGGTATTGCCGGGTTTTTCTTGAACCGAGCGTTGTGCACCTATACAGAAGCTATGTGCGCCACGAGGAGGACATGCGCGCCCGGTTGATAGCCCACATCGATAGCGGACGGCCACTGTCGGAATTCAGGCGCGTGTTCTTGCTCGACCGAGCGTTTCGGCCAACACGGCAGTCCGTTATTGATATCGACTATACGCGGCCAACTTTTCGCTCTGGCTGGTGCGTGCCAAGTAAGCCGCATGACGCGGATGTCGCTGCGAACCGAGATATTGTCGAGGCCTTTGTGGAACGCAATGCGGCCACGTTTGTGCCCGACGAGGGCCACCCTGAGCGGCAGAATCACCAGAGGCATTTGGTCGCGCGTGGAGTTCCGCTCAGTGTGGTATACGACGAACTCCTGACGCGTCTGGAAGTGAACATCGAGGATAGCCAGACTTGGACGTTGGCGCTTATTCTGATTGACCGCTACGTTGCGGAGAACCAGCATGGGGCGTGTTGTACGGTATACCGAATGCGTCCGACCGCAGCGACACGGCGACTGGTGCGGGACGGTCGGATCGTGAAATTGTTTCAGGGCGCCTATCCTGTGGATACACGGGATGTGTATCCCGGAGATCGCGAGTTGCGAGCCGCACCGGTGACAGTGCAACTTCACACGGTCACGCTTCGCGCAGGCCGCCAGGCGGACAGCCCAATCGTCGCCGAGGAGGTGAAGTTCGCAACTATATGGATGGCTCCGCAAGTGCTGCAAGACCTAATTGTGCAGCCGCAATGCACGGACTGACCGGAACTCTATACCATGGAGGACTTGCCAGCGATCTTCGAGCAGCTAAACGCTCCGCAGGCTGATTCGGCTTGTGTGGACACGTTCGATGCGCGACCGGTTCCAGGTCGAGATCAATGGCGAATTGCGAAAAGCGAGAGCGGGCTGCCCGCCGTACTTGTCGCCGTGGATGCGCCGGTGGGGCGTGACCGACCGCTGGGAGTGGATTTGGCAAACCTGCGAGTGGAGCACAACGTGCGCTGCAGTGTTTCTCGACAGGGCGGTAGCGTAGAGATCGCGAGGTACTCGATTATCCAGTGTCTTAGCAGCGATTCGGCCGTGCAGGCGTGCTTTCTGCGCACAATTGGCGGTGTGTTAGTGGGATTGGACGGGCACGTAAAAGCGAAGGATTTGGTTGACCTTGTTGATCGACTGGTTGTGCTTTTCAGGCTTGTTGGAAAACCACGGGAACGGGCTATTCATGGGCTGTGGGCAGAGCTTTGCGTCATCCTTTCCGCGAGCGATCCAGCTATGATGATCGACGCGTGGCACAGCCAGTCAATGGAGCACTTCGACTTCAGTCGAGGAACCGAGCGCCTTGAGGTCAAGTCGTCGTCCATGCGGTCACGTGAGCACATGTTCAGTTTCGAACAAGTGTATCCGCCTAGCGGGGCATCTGTTCTCATTGCTTCGGTACATGTCGAGGAACAGACTAATGGAAGATCTCTTGGATACCTATGGGACAGAGTAGTCGATGCAGCTCCAAACGCAGAGGCCCGCCTAAAGGTCGAACGGGTTTGCGCCCAGTCCCTCGGTCAGGATCTTGGCGCGGGTCGAACATTTTCCGGTGATTGGAACGTTGCCGTCGAGTCGCTCGCGTTCTACCAGGTGGCGGACATTCCGCGTCCGTCGGGGGACTGTCCCCCAGGAGTGTCACAACTGCGATTTCGCTCGGACTTGAGCCTGGCTGATCCAGTTGACCCAGTCAACTTGGGGGAGTTCCACTCTTGCTGTCTGGGAGTGGGCACGCCAACATAGGGCTTCCCGTCCTGTGCCAAAACTCGGCCCTTTTGTAATAGACCACAAATCAGCAGCTTGACGCCCTTGGAATCCGCGCAGAATCCAGAGTATTTCGCGCCGCAGGGCCGACTTCCGACCCATGGGCTGGCGGATGAATAAATAGAAGGTACAGGCGTTCTCAAAACTCGCGGAGACCAGCCGACGCGGCACTGGCTCTGCGATAGGCGACCCCGAGCAGACCTCTCCTGCAGACCATCCGTTCCGTCCAACTGGCGCTCCCGAACTCCTATGCGGCGTCGCGGTGGTAATAGCTGAGCAAGCCGCCCAATCGCTTACGACATCGCACCTTCCCGTGAGGACTGCCGACGCATTCTTCCGCTTCGAGCAACGCGTTCCCGAGCCCTTGATGGTTGCGCTCTCCGTGATAACGATGGATGAACTCAGCGACGGCACGGCGCAGCGATTGCTCACTGAAGAAGATCATCCGCTCCAAGCACTCGCTCTTGATCGACAAAACAAACCTTTCGACGTAAGCGTTCAGATTCGGCGAACGGTGCGGCAGCCGAACGACGTCCGTTCCGGCGTGCTCGAGCAAATCGCGAAACTCCGTGGTGAACTTCTGGTCGCGGTCCAGGATGAGGAATCGCTTGCCGCGCAGAAAGCCGTCGAATGGGTCGGTGAGATTCCGACCGACCTGCATTATGAACGGGCCATCTGGCCCGGGAGTTATTCCGGCAATGTGCACTTTTCGCGAAGACAGCTCGATGACGACGAGCACATAGTAGGTCACGAGCCTGCGAACTGTGGCGACCTCGACGGTGAAGAAGTCGGTCGCCGCAACGGTTTCCCAATGGGCGGCGAGAAACGTGCGCCATGGCGTTCGCTCACTTCGCTCCGGCGCAGGCTCGATGCCATGTTCTCGCAGAATATTGGCGATGGTGCTCCTGGCTACCGTATGGCCGAGATTCGAGAGGGCGCCGCGAATGCGTGTATACCCCCACCTCGGATTCGACTTCGCCATCCCTACGACAAGCTTGCTAATCTCGGCCATGACCCGGGGCCGTCCGGGCTGTTTCCTCCGCTCGCTGTAGTCCCACTTCCGCGCAATATGAGCCTTCGGTGCCAAGCCAGCAGGGTTTCCGGTCTGACGATACCGGCGACTTCTGCCAAGAGTTTCCAGCCAAGCGCCTTACCCTTTACCGCGAGCCGACGTCGCTCGGCGTCCGTCAGGCGAAGCTTCTTCCCGCGAAGCCGAGCTTTGAGGACTCTGTTCTCCTCGAACAAGTAGACCATAGCAGCTTGTTGGTCACGCTGGAGCCAACCAGCGATGGCGACGACTAACAAGGTCACGGGCTGGACCGGCGTGCTCATGACCGAGGATTCTAGCTCCGATTGGCCAACCAAGCGTAGACACGTTTATTACGAAACGTCCCGGCGAGCTGGTCTTGAGTTCGTTTGTGTTTTCGGACACGACGCCCAGGCGTCGTTCACGACCGAGGCGTCGGCGGTCGCGCTCTTGTTTGGTCTCGTTGCCTCGGGTCAGATCAGACTACGACGCATCGATGGTTACCAGCACGTCGCCGACGTTCTTGCTCGAGGCGAGGTCGCCGCTTGATCTGATACCATCACGAGGACGCGGAGAAGCGCCATTCTTTTTCCACGAGATTAGGTACGCATCCGAACCGCGTCGCGTTGTCGGTGTGGCGCGTCTGCTCACGCTCGACGAAAAAAGGTGATCTGCTTACGGAGAAAGCGATTCTCGGCGGCGAGGGCACCCTGTGAACGGACAAGATTCCGAGCGAACGCGAGGATGTTGACGAAAGCGGGCACAATATTCGAGAGCAGACCCAAGAGCGAACCTCTCCACGTTCACAATGACGTTGGATCACCTCATCCGTTCGCCGCGAAACGGCCAATCCTGGCAAGTCTACACTGCGGAATCAACGACCGATCGAGTTCTTGCGGAGCACAGGTCGCTAACCAGTTTGTGCGCTTGCATCCGGGACAGTGACAATCGCTAATGCCCTTGCCAAATGCGACAGACTCCGTTGTCGCGTTCACGAGAAAGACTATTCGGCGAAGAATCGCAGCACTGTGGCAGTACGCGTATAGGATCCAATATAGCCCTCTGCCATGGGGGCTTCGCTACCGCAGCATCGCATTTTCTACGGTTCTCCTTTTTCTTGTAACCGCGAGCGCTTATCTGTCGCCCACTCTCCAGGCCACGCTTGAGCCCCACTACACGACAGAAGGAGCGATCGAGAGCCTGCGTACCCTGATTTTGAACACGGGAAGCGCGCTGATAGGTGCTGCTGCCATTGTAACGTCGCTCGTACTGTTTGCCATGCAAGTAAACATCGAGCGCATGCCTCACGGCCTATTTCGTCGTCTGAGTGCGGATCTGAAGTTGCTCGGCGCGTTTGCGTTGGCATTCCTCTTGGCCATCGGCGTCACGACTCTGTCGACGTTCGTAAATCCGGCGCGGCTGGCTCACGTCGTGCTTGCTGCCTCATGGGCGGTCGTATTCATACTGCTCACGTTCATGTACGCCTATCGACGCGCCTTGGTTCTTATCAATCCATTGAGGCAACTGAGAATACTCGTTCACGACACTCGTAAGGATTTGCGGACCTGGGCTCGACGAGCTCAGCGGGCGATGCCTCTCCTCGAGTACGAAGAAAGTGCAAGTACCGCATCGTCACCCACGGACTCCACACACGATTTGGCCCGCATAGCCTACTTCCAGATATACAACCGTTGGGCAGATGGTGCAAAACGAGGCGTCCGACATGCAATGTCGTTTGCTCGGCGCTATGCAGAGCAGGGAGACTATGAAATTTCTGCCGAGGCGCTGAATGCTGTCGTCGGCATCAATGCTGCATACATTGACGCAAAAGGGAAGACTTTCTACGCCAACAACCTATTTGTTGACCATCCTCTTTCCAGCGACAGCTTCATCAACGACACACTGGAGTGCCTCCGGCAAAACATGCAGAGTGGGATTGCGCGCCGGGATGAGCAACAGACCGAGCAGACATTGCAAACCATGGCTGCGCTTGTCCGAGTATTTCTCGGCATCGATTACTCGAGTCCATCTGCTACTAAGAGCCACGCGCAGCTTGCTGCAGGATATCTTGCAAGCGCGGTACAGGCCGTGGTTCCTCACGATATGGCTGATGTTCTGCTGGAAGGGCAACGGCTTATGGGGAAGTCCGCGCGATATATCATCGCCTATGGGAATCCGAACGAAATAGCACTACTCGGCGAGAAGATTGCTTTGGTCGCGTGCACCGGATTTGCAAAAGAAGAGTACCGCCCCGTCACCATGGAAGGCATGACGCAGCTTGCGAATCTGACCTTCGATCTACTTCGCTCCACGAGCCACGACATCCATGTCGCGGTCGAGAAAGTTCGAAGAGATGTTGCTTTGGTTGCGAAGTTGTTTCTTAACGTGGCCGACACACCGCTGTTGAGCAGCCATAGCACATGCCTGGGGCCATACTACTCGTTGACGAGTACGCAGAGCTTAAGCGCACGGCTTACGGCATTGTTGAACGAGCTCTCCAAAGCACAACCGGATAATGCGAACGCCCAATCGGTCATACGAAACATCGAACGGTGGGCAGATGGCCTTTACCAAACGGAGAAGGAGTTACTTCTCAAAGCCATAAAGGCGAAGTCACACTTCGCGTTCGACATGATCCACTGGATAACGGGCGTGACGGAAATCCTATTGGCAGTGTCAAATACGCCTGCATGTGACGACCACAGCCAAGAGGAACTACGAAATCATGCGGGTTGGTTGATCGCGACCTTGACCTGGGTTCCCGATGACAAGGAATCGGTGACGCTCGTTGAGAATGTCCAGATGACCGAGACCTTGTTTGAATCCGCAATGAACGCGCGCAATCACGGCTGCGATGAAATCGCCAAAAAAATTGAGAGATACCTTCTCTCCTGGACGTTCAAGGGTGGGAGATACATGACAGGATGGGGAGTGCTTGAGAAAGGGTTGTGCGCATGTGCGGTATTCGCATTGATGAGAGAGGATGGCGACGTTGACGCGCTTAAATCCGAGATCCGATCGCGAGTTCAAGGTGACCGTGCGCCGGAGCAGGAAATGCTAGAACACGCGGCAAGGAAGATCCGCAAGAGGGCTAAAAGGTTCCCAGGGCGTGGACACTGGTCGTCGAGAATTGAGCAAGCGATTTCGGAGACAGATCACAGAACTCTTGCCCCGCTATTGAATGAGATCGCAAGGATTTTGTCTTCAACCGCCGGTATGACAGCAGTCTGAAGGACTACAGCTGTTCAGAACGAGCTTGGTCTCGACGCCGCGCCGACGTAAGTGAAACGGAGCATGGATGCGGAGTGCGTGGTAGGGTCGAGGGCTGGCGCGGTTGTTGTCCATCATCATTATTAGTCCGGGACTGGCTCTAGGCCCGGACCGCCCTCGAGCACATGCTGGAGAGCGTGGTCAGCGCGCGAGGGAAGGTGCTGAGGACGAACTTCTCGGCGACCAGCCGAGTAACGCGAGCGACCAAGCTGACTCAGGCTGCCTCTCGCCATTCGTATCGATGGTGCAGTCCACCGACTCGCGGCAGTGCGAATACTTTCGCCGTAGGAGACGGTCGGTGCGTGACCGCTCTCAAGCTCGGTGTGTCCTTGTTCAGCCCCAAGTGGCAACGGTCCTCATGATAGTAGCTGATGTAAGCTCGCACGAGCCGGATGAGATGACATGCGCCGAGAACCACCACGTGCTCAAGGAGCTCGCGACGGCAGCTGCCGACCCCGTCCTGTGCCAAAACTCGGCCCTTTTGAAATAGGCCATAAATCAGCAACTTAGTGTCTGTGTTTGCGACCGGGCCAAGGGCCGTGGGCTTTACAATCGTCTTGGGCGGGCGGGTCGTCACCATGCAGATGACCACCTAGTCGAGAGCGAATATCGAAGCGTGTTCCTGAAGCTGTTTCCACGCTACGCCGGTCGAGCCCGCCGAGGGGCTACCGTCGCCAGCAAACCATCTACGCGGCACGGCAGTAGTAGTTGAACTCCCGGCGACTCTGCCCGCCCTCCGGACAATCCCTCGTCATAAACGAGTCTTGTGTTGGCATCTTTCATGGCGCGAAATGCTCGGTCGACCTTCTCGCGGTCGCCGAGAGTTTGAAGTGTTGATCATGTCAGTGGAGACGGACTCGCGAACCGTTTGCGGAAGGGTACTGAAGGAGGTCCTCGGTTTCCGCCCACTCCCTGTTCTTCCCGAGCAATTCCCTGTTCGCCGATTTCCAATTCCCTGTTATTTCATCAGAAATTCCCTGTTATTTCGGAACAGGGAATTGCCATCTAACCATTTGAAATATAGAAGGTTGCCACGTCAAAAAACGGCCGGATCGGCACAAAAATGGCCCAAATTCCCTGTTTTTCCCTGTTTTTTCCCTGTTATTCATAGTTACCAGCCGAGACCGGATAGCTCTAAACTGCACCATCCGCCTGTCCCTTCCATTTAATCCATCCGAGCGGAAATCGATAACCGTGATCGCTCGGCGTCTGGCTGGTCATTCGCCCTGTGCCCGGTAGGGTCGAGGGCTGGCGCGGTGCTCCGTAGGCGCGGCCTATCTGTTTCTCCCCGTCCTGTGCCAAAACTCGGCCCTTTTGAAATAGGCCATAAATCAGCAGCTTGCGCGGGTCTTGAGTTCGTTTGTGTTTTGGACACGGCGCCAGCACGGTAAACTGGAGGATGTCAAGGAATTAGTTGAAACCATCATAAGCGACTCGTGGTCATTTCCAGCTCTACGCCCCTGACCTTACGCGGCCTCAGGCATCTCGTCCTCTCGTTGGATCGCATCGATGGCCGCAACCACTACGTCGATGGATGCGTGCCCCTTGACTCGTCTGAACTGTTGTTCGCAGTGCAGCAGCACAGCGGCGAGCCATCGCTGGCGCATTTTGCTGTTACGGTAGCGTTTGATGTTGCGCTCGCAACTACGAACCATGGAGAACATACTCTCTATAGGATTCGTCGAGTGCAGGCTCTGGCGCAATAGAGCGGGGACCTTCAACTTGTGGAGCATCAGCACCTCCTCGAGTGCCTCGAGGAGTGAGTCTGCCGCCGACTCGTTGATGTCGCGAAGCCAGCGCTCGAACTCCTGCAACATCTTCTTCGCGTCCTTGTAGCTGTTCTGCTCCAAGGCAGTCGCGAAGAGGTGGTGTGCCTGCTTGCGGTAGCGTTTGGGCAGGTGGCGCTGGATGTTGCGGTCTTTGTGCAAAGTACACCGCTGGTGGATGAGCTTCTTGCCGTATCGGTCTTTGAGCGCCTTGATGATCCCCCCGCCACCATCGGTTACCCAGAGGATCCGTTTGGAGAGCTTTAACCCCCGTCGCTCCAACTCTTCCAGCAATTCCTCGCAGATCTCGTGGTTCTCCGTCGCCCCTTCCCAGAAGCCCAGGGGGAGCTTTTTCCCTTCACGGTCCACGCCGAGCGCGACCACGAACGCCTGACCGCCGCGGTGGACCGTGTCTAGGTACATCGCGAAGAGCGGAAACGCTTCGAGACTGCGCTCCTGGAACTGCTTCAGCTGCTTCGCCGTCGCCTCGACCAGATGGCGGGACACCGAGCTCGGCGTCACACCGAAAGCCTTGCCTGCCGCCGTCACCGTCTCTTCGTACTTGCGAGCAGACATTCCCCGAAGCACCTCCGACAGGAGTTCCTCCGAAAAGCCCCCGCGATTCTTGAGCTGCTCGTAGGTTCTCAGCCCGACCTCACCCTCCGGGCCCCGCAATCGAGGGTGCTCGACAGGGAGCTTCTGGTCACCGACATAGATCGACCCACGTTGACTCGCCCATTTGCGAAGCCCGGACGACGTAGGATGGTAGTCTGGCCCAGATCTCTCTTCGCGCTCCATGTACATGAGCGTCTCAGCTACCAGGCGTCCGACATCGAGCATCGCGGCGTCCAGCGCTCGCTTGCCCTCCAGCATCACATGCACAACTTGATCCGCCCACCACTCTTGCTCCTGCGTCGCCCTCAGCATCTGTGTTGCATTCTTTCTCTTCTTCGTATCTGCTCTCACTGGGTGGCTCCTTTCTTTTTGATCGCCAGCTTTGACACCGACGATCTTGAAGGGAGTCACTCACCGATTTCAACTAGATTCAGGATATCCTCGTAAACTGCTGGCTACAGATGAGCAGCCGCACCCACGAGAACACGACAAGGAGCGTTGAAGTGTCCGACCCATCGTGGCAGTTGCATCCCAATGCGCATCCGATGACCGTGGGCACCCTTCTCGACTCCGTGATGGACCTCAGCTCCGCCGCGGAAGGCTTGCTTGACAAGAAGTCGCTGTTCGATACGGATGGGGGCTGGCGCGTGCTCCAGGCCGTCGTCCGCCAGATCTCAGTTCCGTTGCGCAAGCTCTGCCTCGACGGCGAAGGCGCCTTACTCAAGAAGACCATCGCCAGCCCGACCTTCCCTCCCCTCGGCGGCGAAAAGAGTCGATACGGCCGCGCAACGATATCGTGGCGCTCGGAACGCCGAGAAGCGGTCTTCACCTACGCGAACGGGAAGAAGGAGACGGTCGTCGTCCCCGAAACCAAGCACGAAATCGAGATCGGAAGACTGTACGGCGTCGACTTCCTCGAAGATGGGTGGTGCACAATTCAAAGCCCTTTCGATCTCATGGCGCGCCCCGTTCCATTGGATGCTTGGCTAGGCGCCGGGGCACTGCAGGTCAACTCTGTCAGTTACACCGTCAAAGACGCGTTACGGCTCGTAGCCGACTACGAAGGCGCCCACGCGAACGAACTACCCGCCTGGGTTGCGGTCGGCGTCAATCCCGAAGACATCGACAAGGGCAGAAACATGAAGTACCCCTTGGTCAATTCGGTGTACTTCGGATGCCTGTCGTACGTGCACGTAGTCGCTCTCTACACGGCGTTGTACCTCACGAGACAAATGCAGCAGCTCTTTGCTAAGTCCGCCAGTACGCTTGCGGGCGTGGATGCCTCCCCCGTCGAGCGCTCGATTCGGCACATCCGCACCGACCTCGTCTTGCGCGCACGCATTGTCAACGCCACCCATGAGATGATCGTTGTGGGAAAGTCGGACGTCCCGAGGAACCGACGACGCCGCTCGGTCTACCACCTCTGGTCGGGTTCGCCGCAGTGGGACTCTCCTGCTCTCGACCCGGATTCCTCCGATCAAGCCTGATCTGGTCTCCGCCTGTGCATTACTAGCAGCTCGCGGCCGTGACGCACAGCTTACGTTCGAGCTTCCGGCACTGGGCGGCCGAGGAGACAGACCTGTGAAAAAGAAGATTGTGTATCGACGGGCTGAACCGCCCCGGGTTTTCCGGAGACTGTTTTAGTTGAGTCTCGCCATCTCTAGCGAGCCTTCCTGCGACCGATAGTAGTTCATCTCGTACTCGACGGGGGCGACATTTCCGATCGACTCCAAGAGTCGTTGCGTGTTGTACCAATGCACCCCGTCCTGCGGCGACTATGGCTAAGAGCCTCGCTCACGCAGCCTGTTGAGTGCACGGGCAAGATTGTCCTGCACGATGGCGTGGTTTCCTTCGTCAGTGAACACCTCGAGGGCGGCTCGATAGGCGTCGATGGCCTCTTCCAGGCGCTCGGTACCGCTCTCCCGCTCGCCCAGGGTCTGAAGGGCATTGCCAAGGTTGTTCTGCGTCGCAGCCCAATCGAGTGGCACGCGCTCGCGCGTAGTTTCTTCAAGGGCGGCTCGATAGGCGTCGATAGCCTCTTCTAGGCGCTCGGTGCCAATCTCCTGCCCGCCCAGGACTTGAAGGGCGACGCCGAGGTTGTTCTGCGTCGCAGCCCAATCGAGCGGCACGCGCTCGCGCGTACGTTCTTCAAGGGTAGCTCGATAGGCGTCGATAGCCTCTTCCAGGCGCTCGGTACCACCCTCCCGCCCCCCCAGGCTCCGAAGGGCGACGCCGAGGTTGTTCTGCGTCGCGGCCCAATCGAGCGGCACGCGCTCGCGCGTACGTTCTTCAAGGGCGGCTCGATAGGCATCGACTGCCTCTTCCAGGCGCTCGGTGCCGCTCTCCCGCTCGCCCAGCCTCCGAAGGACGGCGCCGAGGTTGTTCTGCGTCGCAGCCCAATCGAGCGGCACGCGCTCGCGCGTACGCTCTTCAAGGGCAGTTCGATAGGCGTCGATAGCCTCTTCCAGACGCTCGGTGCCGCTCTCCCGCTCGCCCAGGATCTGAAGGGCATTACCAAGGTTGTTCTGCGTCGCAGCCCAATCGAGCGGCACGCGCTCGCGCGTACGTTCTTCAAGGGCAGCTCGATAGGCGTCGATAGCCTCTTCCAGACGCTCGGTGCCGCTCTCCCGCTCGCCCAGGGTCTGAAGGGCATTGCCGAGGTTGTTCTGCGTCGCAGCCCAATCGAGCGGCACGCGCTCACGGGTACGTTCTTCAAGGGCGGCTCGATAGGCATCGAGGCCCTCTTCCATGCGCTCGATGCTGCTCTCCCGCTCCCCCAGGATCTGAAGGACATTGCCGAGGTTGTTCTGTGTCGCGGCCCAATCGAGCGGTACGCGCTCGCGGGTGTATTCCTCGAGGGCAGCTCGATAGGCGTCGATAGCCTCTTCCAGGCGCTCGGGACAGCTCTCCCGCTCGCCCAGGGTCTGAAGGGCATTACCGAGTGAGAGTTGCAACTGAGCACGCCGTTCATCAGGCTTGATCGCGGTGGGACTGTCGAGCAGGGTGGCGAGCTTTTCTGTGGCGTCCCTAAGTCCTTTCCCCAGTACTCGCCCGCGTGTCTCGGTTTCTGCGAGCGGGGCTACCGCCACCAGCGCCGCGGCAGTGAGTTCGGCACGGAAATCGTCCCGAAAATCCTGGCCCAAAGCCGCATTATCCAACTCATAGGGCTCGTCTCCGCGAGTGAGCGTGCCTTGGCCCGAGCGTGGCACAAACCACAGACTTAATGCCTCTCCGGGCTGCTTGACCAGACCGACAACGGCCAAGTCGGCATCCCAGCGTTCCAGCACTGACCGAGCTTCTCTCTGCATGGCTTCACGCCAATCGTCCGCCGCCCCTGAGGCCGCCACGATGTCGGCAGAACGAACCAGCGTGACGCCCTCGATGCTAGTGAAAGCCTGCGCAACGTTTCTCATGTTGTCCCCATCGGGATCGTTCTCTAGCCAACACAGTACGACGCGGAAACGGTCCTCGGCGGGTTGTGGTTTGCCTCGCCAAACGTTCTCAAGCGAGAGCATGACTCGTTCGGGGCCCGGAAGATACTCATTGAGAAACCCCGTCCACCACGTCGAGACGAAAACCGTCAGCAATAATGCGAGGAGCGACAACAATACTGTTCGGAATCCTTTTTTCACTTCGGAGGCTCGTTATCAGGCGGTGAAAATGGCAAACGTGGGCCGGTTCCTGCGGTCGGCAACCCTGTCCGACATGCGGAGTTATTGTAAGTTTTCCACGACCTGACGGCCACCCCGAAAGAATGAAACGCGGTAGTCTCTGGAGGTGGCACCGCGGAACGTGTCAACGACATTGAGACACCCGCGTGTTGCATTTAGTGAGCCTCGATTGGTGTCGCCGGGCTCATGACGACGTCGCGGTCCACGTCCGCTTCGATCGCGAACGCGCCACAAGGAGTGGAAACAGGGGGGTAGCTCAGGTATGGACCACCCCGAGCAAGTCGCTGTTTCAGCCTCCTGGTGCGTTGTTTTTTCCGGCGGAGGGTTGATCCAGGCCTGAGGAGGCAAAACGGGAGGTTGAGGGGTTCCGCGAACGAATCGTTCGGGGTGAGCCCGCTGAGCTTGGACGAGGGTCTGGCGTCGAGCCGTGGTGAGTTTTTCCGCGCGCCCATGATGAACGACGGCTGGAGTCATGAGACCGATTCCCGAGTGCCGGTGTTCGTGGTTGTAGTAGCCGAAGAAGTTACGGCAGAACAGGCGAGCATCCTCGATGGAACCGAAACGCGAGTGAGTCTTGGTCACGCCGAGGTCGGCCAGGAGCAAGGCTACGGGCTTGCTTTGCATCGAGCTGCCGCGATCCGCGTGGAGGGTGAGCTCACCCGGTAACGTTCGGCGGGGGCGACAAGCGGGAGGGGAAGCTCCTGAGAAACGCTTCGCTACTATTATATTCACACCGCCCGACAATGGGAGTATGGACCAAACGGAGAAGTTCCTCTGTCCACCGGGGACACCATCGGACATAGGGAGCTTGGCCGAGAGATACCGAGAAATAGATTGTAGGACGCTTTTGCATGCCGCAAACGCTAAACGATCTTGTCGAGAATCCTTTGTTCACCAGGGACGACGGCGAGCCGCATCGGCACGCGATCGAATCGCCACCATCTCGGCGACCATACCGGAAAGAGCGATTACGGCGAGGTAGTTCCCGACCATTCCTGTGGGAGCTTGCCGACGTGAAACTCAATGAGCGGCTAGTGTTCGGACGGACGTTCGAGCGCCTGGGTCAGGAGCGCGGGGTCGAGATTCTATTGGCATACAAGCAAATCTCCGAGAAGACCAAAGATTCATTTGATGCGATTCGGGAAACCAGGAGGAAGTACCTCCACGTTTGGTCGGAAGACCACGATTCCATTTCGGGAGACGCTAAGAAGGTCTTTCACGAGACCGTGTCAGTGGCTCAAATCGCGATAGGAGCGCACGGTTTCGAGGATGGAATGGTCATCATATCTGACAAGTCAGCTGAGTAAAGCGGCATGGTAACATTTGATTGCGGAAGCAGCGAACAACCGGCTGAGGATCCTACCGGTGTAGTGGAAAAAACCGCGCACAACGCGTTCAGCGTAAATCGTTAAGAGAATATCGTTGACTATCATGGGGAGGCCGCTGGATGGCACGTTTATCTAATCGGACAAGGCAGTGGTCCGAGCTGCTGCACTGGCTCAAGCGATTTCGGGCAGATCCGGACTTCGAGAAAGAGGAACGGACGTACAAAGTGGCACTTGCCGCCAGAGTCAACGAGGCGCGCAAGCGCATCCGATCGGGACAGGCAGATTGGGAGGACGCGGTTCGCCGTGCCTTCACCGACAAGGACAATAATCTGACGGGATGGCGGACGCACTCCAGATTTCTTGAGTGGATGGAACGCGAATCCGACACGTGCAAGGGCGCGCTGCAGGCCTTGTGGTCGACCACTGGGCCGCCTCCCCCACCGGAAGAGCGCCTACGAGGCTTCTTCGAGCAAGTGCCCGGAGACGTTCTTAAATCGCTCGGCGAGCGTCTGAACATCGGGTCTTTCCTGATGATGGCGGAGGACCCGGGCCGGCTGCCGCCGGTAAAGATCAGCCCATTCCGCAAAGCCTGGAAACTGGCGGGGCAAGGTGGCGGGCCGACAAGTTCGGAGCCGAGCGCGGTCTATGGAGAGATCCTTCGGTTCCTGGACGAGCTCGCTGGAGACGGTGCCGGCTGGCCGACCCCCTTGCGTGACCGCCTTGACGCACAGGGCGCCGTCTGGTTTCTCGCAAAGCGCGAAAACAAGCCGGGCGGGTGGCCGACGGAGGATTGGGATACCTTCGTCGCCTGGCGAAATGGCGGAACCCCCCCGCCAACCGATACCGACCATCTCGCAGCGGCGGCTCAAGATTTGCACGTCGACCGGGCGACCATCGACGAGATAGTGGAGTTGCTCAAGGACAAGGGCCAGGTAGTGCTCTACGGACCTCCTGGCACGGGCAAGACCTTCTTCGCGTTGCGGCTCGCTAAAGCTCTGTTGAAAGGTGACCAGCAACGGTCCGCACGCGTGCAGTTTCATCCCGCGACGTCGTACGAGGATTTCTTCGAGGGTTTGCGGCCGCGGGTCACGGCCACGGGACAGGTCACGTACGAGCGCACCGCTGGTCCGCTGGCTGCCATCGCTGCCAGGGCGGAAGCCGACCCGGACAGGCGCTACGTTCTGGTGATCGACGAGATCAACCGGGCAAACCTCCCAAAGGTGTTTGGAGAACTCCTCTTCCTGCTGGAGTACCGACATGAACCAGTCCAGACGCTGTACCGCCCCGGTGAACCGTTTCTATTGCCTCGGAATCTCTGGTTCATAGGCACCATGAACACCGCGGACCGGTCGGTTGCGCTGATTGACGCCGCCATGCGCCGACGCTTCCATTTCGTTCCATTCTTCCCCCACGCCGGACCCATGAAGGACCTGCTGCACAGTTGGCTTAAAACGAGCGGTGGAAGAATCGGGGTGGCAGCTTTCCTCGACGCGGTCAACGCGGAACTCCTCGACCTTGTTGGCGAGCACCTGCTGATTGGTCCTAGTCACTTCATGCGGGCGGATCTGTCGGATCGGGCGCTGGAACGCGTCTGGACATATAACGTGTTCCCACTCATAGAGGAACAGCTCTGGGGCAACGTCCAGGAAATCGACAGGTGGCGATGGGAAGCGGTGAGAGAGCGATTCGCCGCCGAACTTGCCAGTACAGGTGACAATGCAGGCTGATCGACCGCCGGTGGTTCTCGGCGAGTATGAAGAAACCGACATCGAGCTGACCCTTACCCAGGCCCAAACGCTTCGCCGCCTCTGCGGCGGAAGGCTGACCGTCCAGCCCGGTGACGGCACCGGATGCTGGCGGATCAAAGTGTCTTCGTGCGTTGGCGCGATCGTGACGCCGGATGTCCGCATTCTGATTCGACCAAAGGTTCCAATAGCGAACCTGTACTACCTGCTGGAGGCGAGCGGACGTCCGATTACGGTGGGCGACGAAATATTCGAGTATGAACGAACATCCGAGCTGATTCCTTCTTTCGCGACGTTCTTCGCCAAGCATTTGGACGCAGTGCGTGCGAAGGGCGTACCGCGCAGTTACGTTGAGTTGGAACAACCGGTGATGGGCGTTCGAGGACGCGTCGCCGTCTCCGCGCAGCGACGTCACACGGGCCTGGCGCTGCCTCTCGAGTGCCGGTTCGACGAGTACACCGCGGACAATTTGCTCAATCGCATTCTCAGGGCTGCGACGGTGCGTCTCCTACGCTTACCCGGTGTCGCCGTCGCCACGCGCGGACGACTCCGGCGACACGCAAGCGGTCTTGAGGAGGTCGCCGACCTGCACCCCGCGGACCTCCAGACTCCGGTTGCATTCACCCGGCTGACAGAGCACTGCCGGCCAGCGGAGCGGCTTGCCCGGATAGTGCTCGAGAATTCGAGCCTGCTCGACACCGTCGGCACCGTCGGAGCAGCCGTGTTCCTGGTCGACATGAACACGGTCTTCGAGGACTTTGTAGGATCCCGGCTCGTCCGCTACCTTTCAGGGCACCTCAGAGTTCACAGGCAGCCAACCGATCGCCTGGACGTCAACGGGGATGTGTCCATCAGGCCAGACTTTCTGTTCGATACCTTGGCCGGCAGGCGAGCGTACGTGGCTGACTGCAAGTACAAGCTGAGTACCGATGGCTTCGGCCGGGCGGTAGACTACTACCAGCTAAACGCTTACGCGGCGGCATTAAACCTGCGTGAGGGCCTGTTGATCTACTGTCAGGATGATGGCAAGACTCTTCCGCGTGAGGTCCAGGTGCGCCATGGCGGTCCGCGCCTGCGGACCTGGTCGGTTCGACTCGACGGCGATCCTTCGGAAATCGAGGCTGAGCTTGGGCGTCTTGCCAAGGAAATCACCGTGCGGGCAGCGACGATTCCGACCTCCGGCCGAGCGGAGCGAACACGATCTCGGCCGCCCGGTGAAGCGTCTCCGCCGACTCTTGACTGAATGGCGTTACTACTACAATCGGGCGAGACCGTATTCATTGGTCGGGCCAGGCCTTCCCGACTTCACCATCCGCCACCAAGTCTGGCAAATTGTGGCACTGCAGCTCGTCGTCGCCCCATATGTGTTCTCGGACTTCGAGGGTGTTAGCAGCGGCTGTAAATTGCACACTCGGCACCCCGTCCTGTGCCAAAACTCAGAGGATATCCTGAATCTAGTTGAAATCGGTGAGTGACTCCCTTCAAGATCGTCGGTGTCAAAGCTGGCGATCAAAAAGAAAGGAGCCACCCGGTGAGAGCAGATACGAAGAAGAGAAAGAATGCAACACAGATGCTGAGGGCGACGCAGGAGCAAGAGTGGTGGGCGGATCAAGTTGTGCATGTGATGCTGGAGGGCAAGCGAGCGCTGGACGCCGCGATGCTCGATGTCGGACGCCTGGTAGCTGAGACGCTCATGTACATGGAGCGCGAAGAGAGATCTGGGCCAGACTACCATCCTACGTCGTCCGGGCTTCGCAAATGGGCGAGTCAACGTGGGTCGATCTATGTCGGTGACCAGAAGCTCCCTGTCGAGCACCCTCGATTGCGGGGCCCGGAGGGTGAGGTCGGGCTGAGAACCTACGAGCAGCTCAAGAATCGCGGGGGCTTTTCGGAGGAACTCCTGTCGGAGGTGCTTCGGGGAATGTCTGCTCGCAAGTACGAAGAGACGGTGACGGCGGCAGGCAAGGCTTTCGGTGTGACGCCGAGCTCGGTGTCCCGCCATCTGGTCGAGGCGACGGCGAAGCAGCTGAAGCAGTTCCAGGAGCGCAGTCTCGAAGAGTTTCCGCTCTTCGCGATGTACCTAGACACGGTCCACCGCGGCGGTCAGGCGTTCGTGGTCGCGCTCGGCGTGGACCGTGAAGGGAAAAAGCTCCCCCTGGGCTTCTGGGAAGGGGCGACGGAGAACCACGAGATCTGCGAGGAATTGCTGGAAGAGTTGGAGCGACGGGGGTTAAAGCTCTCCAAACGGATCCTCTGGGTAACCGATGGTGGCGGGGGGATCATCAAGGCGCTCAAAGACCGATACGGTAAGAAGCTCATCCACCAGCGGTGTACTTTGCACAAAGACCGCAACATCCAGCGCCACCTGCCCAAACGCTACCGCAAGCAGGCACACCACCTCTTCGCGACTGCCTTGGCCCTCTGTGCCTATGATGATGAGACACCTGGCCTGGTAGAAATTAGACTCTAAAGAGGGCGAGGAGGTAGCGTGAAGGATGAAGGTTCCAGAGAGGGAGAGAGACGGGATGGGCCCAGGGGATGCGAATTTTGGAGAGGAACTGGAGGGGAGTTCAGTCTCACGTAGTGAGACTGAACGTAGCGGAGGGGCCTCTCCAAAATTCGCGGCGTCGTCGGTTGGTGGCCTGGCCTCCGGCGGAGCGGCACCCGACCCGGAGGTGACGGACAAGCCGAAACGTCGCCGGTTCACGGTGGAGTACAAACTCTCGCTGCTCAAGAAGGCAGATGCCTACCGTCACCAGCCGGGAAAGGTCGGAGCGCTGTTGCGTCGCGAGGGCGTGTATTCGTCCACGCTGTCGCAATGGCGCCGTCAGAGGGAGGAAGGGACGCTGTCAGCGCTGAAGCCAAAAAGGCGAGGCCGCAAAATCCAAGAGGTTAATCCTCTGGCGGGACGGGTCACGGAGCTCGAGCGTGAGGTGCAGCAGTTGCAAGGCAAGCTCCGGCAGGCCGAGACGATCATCGATGTCCAAAAAAAACTTTGCGAGCTCGTGTGAGTTCGGATGAGTCGCCTGGAGAGTTGAAGCAGCGAATGATGACGGCGGCTCAAGAGCTATCTCGCAAGGTAGGGGTCCGTGCGGCCTGTGAGGCGCTGGAGGTTTCGCCGGCGACGTTCTATCGTCGCCGGCAGTCCTCCAGCGCTTCGAAGCCGTCATCTGGCCGAGCGTCATCACCGCGAGCCCTGGCGCCGAAGGAGCGCCAGACGGTGCACGACACCTTGAACTCGGAGCGATTCGTGGACCAGGCCCCTACGGAGGTCTACGCGACGCTGCTGGACACGGGTAAGTACCTGTGCTCGGTGCGCACCATGTATCGCATCCTCGAGGAGCATGCCGAGCTGCGAGAGCGGCGCGATCAGCTCCGCCACCCGAACTACGAAAAGCCGGTCCTTCTGGCGACGGGACCCAACCAGGTTTGGTCCTGGGACATCACGAAGCTTCTCGGTCCCATGAAGTGGGTGTACTTCCACCTGTACGTGATCCTGGACATTTTTAGCCGCTACGTCGTGGGGTGGATGCTCGCCGAGCGAGAGAGTGCGGAGCTTGCGAAGCGTCTCATCAAAGAGACCTGTTCGAAGCAGGGTATCGTTGCAGAACAGCTGACGCTTCACGCCGACCGCGGCACGTCGATGAAATCCAAGCCGCTAGCGATGCTCCTGTCGGACCTCGGGGTGACGAAGACCCACAGCCGCCCCCAAGTTTCCAACGACAATCCTTACTCGGAGAGTCAGTTCAAGACGCTCAAATACCGTCCCGAGTTCCCCAAGCGGTTCGGTTCGATCCAACACGCTCGTGACGTTTGTAGAGATCTGTTCGGCTGGTACAACACCGAACACTACCACTCCGGCATCGGTCTACTTACACCTGAGTCGGTGCACTACGGCCGGGCGGCGATGATCGTCGAAGGTCGCCGGCAGGTGCTCTTGGACTTCTTCGGAGCCCATCCGGAGCGTTTTGTGAATGGAGCGCCGAAACCGCACGAAATACCCTCAGCGGCGTGGATCAATCCGCCGACGACGAAAACGACGCATCAGATTGGCGCACAAGCCGTGTCCGAGGCCTCGGACGACCTCCAGGTACCCCTCATTTGCAACATTTACGGGGAACCCGTTGTCTCCAACTCGGCCGCCTCAGTGACCCGCACGCAACACAACCACGCGCAAACTCAGGGAAACCCGGCGTGACGGTTCGTCCGCCGTCCGCCGCCCATGGGTCTCTTCACGGACGGCGACACATAAGCGGTTGCTCACTAAATACACGATCTCGGTGTCTCAAAATCATTGACAATTACCGCGGAGCAGAACAGCTACAAGGACGCGAAGAAGATGTTGCAGGAGTTCGAGCGCTGGCTTCGCGACATCAACGAGTCGGCGGCAGACTCACTCCTCGAGGCACTCGAGGAGGTGCTGATGCTCCACAAGTTGAAGGTCCCCGCTCTACTGCGCCAGAGCCTGCACTCGACGAATCCTATAGAGAGTATGTTCTCCATGGTTCGTAGTTGCGAGCGCAACATCAAACGCTACCGTAACAGCAAAATGCGCCAGCGATGGCTCGCCGCTGTGCTGCTGCACTGCGAACAACAGTTCAGACGAGTCAAGGGGCACGCATCCATCGACGTAGTGGTTGCGGCCATCGATGCGATCCAACGAGAGGACGAGATGCCTGAGGCCGCGTAAGGTCAGGGGCGTAGAGCTGGAAATGACCACGAGTCGCTTATGATGGTTTCAACTAATTCCTTGACATCCTCAAAACTCAGCCCTTTTGTAATAGACCACAAATCAGCAGCTTAGACGCCCTTGGAATCCGCGTAGAATCCAGAGTATTTCGCGCCGCAGGGCCGACTTCCGACCCATGGGCTGGCGGATGAATAAATAGAAGGCACAACCGGGAGTTCGTCCAACTTCGGCTGCGTAAGCGGGTACTGGAGGCGATCGAGGTCGTGCTCGAGGAAGAAGTCAACCAAGCGCTGGGGTGTGGTAGCTACGAGCGTGCGGAAGGCCGCCGTGGATATCGCAACGGAGCCGAAACCCGTCGCGTGACGACGTCGGTGGGAACTCGCGAGCTCCGGGTGCCACGAGCCCGCGTGCGAGACGAGGAAACGGGAGAAACGACAGAGTTCAGCACGGCCCTTGGCCCCGGCGCAAACACAGACACTACGCTGCTGATTCATGGCCTATTTCAAAAGGGCCGAGTTTTGGCACAGGACGGGAGCGCACCTTGCGCTCGGACTGAGGTAACTGGTGCTGCAGACGCTTTCCGAGCTCGGCTAGAGACCGCCGTTCGCCATCGGTCAGGCGCAAACGACCCTGGAGCTGATTTCGAAGAACTCGATTATCGGCCACAAGATACTCGTTGCGCAGGAACAACTCCTCATCCACGGGTCCTGAGATGTAGCTCAGCATGGTCTTCCAGTCCATCGCGACTCCTTCCGCTGAATTGGAATACGTATCCGACCGCAATGGCCGATTTCAAGCGGCATTTGGGAAAGTGCAAACTGCTGACCTGCTGGGCGTTCGAGTTTTTTGACCAGACGACCATAAGGGCTGTTCGCTATTAGGCGCGGACCAGCGTGCGGATGGCACTGAGACCTAGCGGTCTCAGGTGGGCGAGGTCGTTCCTCGCCTCGTGGAGGCGCCGTACCACGTTAGAGATGTGGGGGCCGAATCCTGGCTGCTGGACCATTCTCTTCAAGCGCCCGATGTCGAGGTCAAAAGGATCGGTAAGGTCGCCGTCCATGTTCAGATGCGTGGAGATCTGCCCGTGGTTCTCCCGTACGATCTCGTATCGTCGCTCATCGATAATCGGTAGCAACACCGATGCCTGAGCGCTCCAGATACGCCGATGGAGTTCGCGCGGCGGCTCATCGAGCGCCGCCAGCGCCGCATGAATCGCGCCCGTTGCTGACGCCGTACCAAGCGCCCAGTCCGCTGGCGTTGCGCACGTCCAGCCTGCCTCCCGCGCGATGGATCGCAACAACCGCACAGGATCAATGATCCTATCATCGTCTTCGCTGAGCAGTCGCTCTGCAACATCGAGATCCCACATCGCCACGCGCGCGACCGTGGTTGCGAGCAACAATCGCATCGCATCGCTCCCGTCTCGTTCGCCCAGTCGGCCGTACGCCAAGAACAACAGGTCCATCTGATTGACGACGCCCTTCCACTCGTGAACGTCCAGAGCGGCGTCTCGCGGCGGCGGTTTTTCGGGTGGCGCACCCACAAGACAGACGATGAAGCGGGTCCGGCCAAGCTGAGGCACGTTCCGACTGAACTGCGCGTAGTCAGTGAGAAACTCCTTGCACTCAGGCCAAGCGTCTGGATCCAGGACGTCGATCCAAATCAGTCGCCCCTGAAACTCTGGCGCCTCACATAAGTCGGGAAGACTGGCGCCCTTGGGTGCAAAACGCTCCAACAGCTCCTCGCACGGTGCCCCTGAGCCATCTGGACGGAAAACAGTCCACCTGATGAAATCGCAACGTTCCTGAACAGCGTCGTCGAACCGTACCGTCATCCTTCGCGGAAAGCGCACGACCACGCTTGCCCCGTCCCGCAGCGAGCGTTCGACCGCTTCGAGAAAATCCGCCGGGCCGGGAAGACTCCATATATTCACTACCGTTGATTGTTAGTCGGTCAGCAACCGCATGACCAACGGGTCGAACATCCATCCAGCCCCAGTTCGCGTGACGAGACCGAGTCGCTCGCTCCATTCCATCCGGTGCCGGATTGCCCCCGCGTTCATCTGTGCTGCGTCCGCGATGTCCTGTACAGTTTCCTCACTATACTCCGACGTGAGGCTGCCTAAATTCAGCATCTCCCCCGCTAGGTCAGAAGAGGTAATGCCGAAACCTCGCAGCAGATTCTTCTTCTCACTCGGCTTTGCCAACTCTTTCTGCATGCTCTCGATCCGTTTCTTCCACTCGTTGTTCCGTCGTCGCCTGATGAACCTTTCAAGTAGAACGGGCCAGCCGCCAGTCACTTTCAGAAGCTGTGCCCGGTATTCAGGAGCGCACGGAAGCGTGTTGTCATCAAGCCAGCAACGTACGAACCCGTCCTGCCAAGGCCGAATCACGCACCAGTTGACGTCGGTCGCATCCAATAGACCTGGTTCTCGCAACACACGCCAGAGGGTTTCCGGATCCACCAATAAGACGAGCCTGACCCACCGCCCGTGCTTCTTCCGCTTCAGAACTCCTCTCGCTTCTTTCAGCCACTCACCGGTCCAAGGCGTTTCCGGCGGTACGAGAACAATGTGCGTGACGTTGGATGACTTCGGCTGAAACTCGACGAGCGCGTGCTTGAAATCGTCGATCTTCTTAGTGAGCGAGAGCTTCGTGAACAGTGCGCCTCCGCGCACCGCCAAGTACTCCGGCACGAGATCCACATGTCCATTCATGGTGCCGGCAATCACCGTGACGCCGCCACGCCCCATCAGTTGCCCCGCCTGTTCGTGCGTCAGCGGCGCGTATCTCGTAGCCGACTTAGGAGGACTGTACTGCGGGCGAAAGGTGGACGGATCGAAATTGTCCTGGATTTCACGATCCTCCAGCAGCGCGCTTTCGATGTCATCAATGTTCCCGAGTAGTAGCAGGATGTTCGGGTTCCGAAGCGTGTAGCGTCTACCTTCATCCACGGATCGCAAGACGCCAAGGCCGGTCATTTCGTCGAGCAGCACGTTGAACTGCGCATCCGTAGTCTTGTGGAGACCGATGGGCCACCAGTCTCTGGCCGACATCGCAATTTTTGAACCTTCCACGCTGTCGTTGATGTCCAAGCCATGTCCCAACAATTCGTGCGCCAACGTATACGCAACCACCTCGTATCGTTGATCAAGCTGTAGAGTCCAGAGGAAACGTTCCCGTATCGCGTTCCGAAGGCCAGTGTCTCGATACGCCGTATCTATGTCCTTGCTGGTAATCACGTACGGAAACGGCTTGTTCGAATCGCGAAGCTGGCGAACCAGTTCTGCGCCGTAGAGTTGGATAAGTGACGGATAGTAGTTGGTGTGCGCCAGAATACGAGTCGCGAGCGCATCTTGCTCAAAGTAGCAGCCGACGGACAACAACGGTTCACATACTAGTTTGTGTGCCTGTTCCCATTCTCCATTTGTCAACAGCGGGCCAACGCAGATCGGTTCTCCAAAGTGTGCCAGCGGATGGTTTGACTGTTCCGTCGCACGCAGGACGTTGTGCAACCCTGCCAGTACTACTTTAAATCGACGCTCAGTCCGGTCCATCAATCCCTTGAGGCGAGTCGATTCACGAAAATCGGTCAGCGCGTCCGTGGCGAGAAAGTCATCCGCTTCGTCAAGCAGCAATAAGAACCGATTGTCGTCCCTGGCGTTAACCCACTGTTCGATCTCACCGATCATCGCATCGATTTGCTCTTGGTTCCCCGGATTCGGCTTTCGTATAGTCGCAAGGATAGGCAGATCACGAAGTTCATGCCAAAGTAGCGACCAGATCTCGTCGGCGCGCCCCCTCGCGGATCCGATCGCTCCGACTTTGAGATCGATCCATTTGGCCAAGTGTCGGCTCCTTGGGTTATGGAAGTCTCGCTCGACCGTTCGAAGAAGCGCCGTCTTGCCGAGTTGTCGGCCACCGTAAATGAAACAGGTGCCGTGCCGATCCATAATCGAACGCCGCTCGCGCGCGCGACCATAGAACAATTCGGGCGGTACCAGGCCAGACGTTGTAACGTAGGGCTCTACCGCCGAGAAAGGCAACGTGCAGCGGAATAGCGCAGCCAGCCGCTCGGTGCTACGAGCCGCCAGATACCACACCAATGACTCGTCAATAACCAAGAACGACCGCTGCTTCGTGATCGCTAGCCGCCGCAACTTTTCCCGGTCCCGTCCGAGCCGTCCGAAGTGTATGATGATTGTCGGCTCGCTTGCCCCTCCGCCGATGATGCGTGCCATCGACTCCGATACCGGCCGCACCCAATTCAACAGCAATCGATATCGCCCTTTGGCTTCGGATCCGAAGTGTGGCAGCGAGCAAATGGAGCGATCTCGGATGGCGTCGGTTTCCACTGACATCTCGGCCCATCCGCGGCCAGTTTCCAACTGTTTCAATTTGCGTACCTGGAAGCCGAACAACAGCAGCAGTTCGTTCAAATTGTTAGGGTCATCAATGCGTCGAGTCGTGGACAGGTGATACCACTTGGTAAGCAAGTGTTCCGCCTCGGCTGCTTCTTCTCGCGACAGGGATTCGAAACTGATCCCCGCCACGCGTTGCCGCCCGGTAACAGCCCTAACGACAGCATCGGGTTTCAGATCGTCAGCGGTATCGTCGGCCTCGCTACCCTTCCCAACAGTCGATATGAACTCTTGGAACGGATCGTCCAGCGCAGCGGAGAACGATTCAATCGTTCCCTTGTTGTAGATTTTGGAAATTAGTTCGTTTGCCGCAAGAAGGTAGCCGTCATCGATGCATTTTTCGATGTAGTCGCGCGCGTCGTCGCTGCAGTTGTCGGACACGGACTGGAAGCGTTTCCGCGCTTGTGCGATCAACTTTGCGCGAGACGACTCAATCGATCGTTTGATCTCACCAACATCTACCTGCGCACGCTCCACGAATTCCGTTCCATCAAGCGCCAACTCCGCCTTTACGATTCGATCGCTGAGACGGTTTCGCTCGTGGTCTGACAATTGGCCGAAACAGAAAGCCTGCTCGGTATCTTCCTTCAGTTGAGCCAACTTTCTGATCAACCCGCTCTTTAGATCGCTAAGCTTTCTGTCAAGTTCAGATCTGCAGCGGTCGAACTCGGGATCGGCCGCATTTTCCATATCGTCACAAGCAAGACGTGCGCCAGCAACGTTCCCCTGTTGCAACCGACGGTCGCAGGCCACTGACATTGTTAGTGCATGCGCTCCGGTATCCGCTAGCAAATCAACCAACTCCTCCGAGCCTAGGCCGTTCGCGGGTTGGCCCTCCAAGTCGAGATCCAACGTCGTGACGTACAGCAAGTCACGCAAGAGGAGAGTCTCGGGCGTCGCTTTAACACGGTCGGTTCCGGTAGCCTTGTTAAGTCTGTCGTTATCAAGGCTTCGAAGGAGACCGTCAACGAAATGCCTGGCCTGTACCGCAGTGGAACGAAGCGGTGCCACGCTCTCCGTACAACACTGGTCAAGCGCCTTCAACGCAGGTTGGCCGTATCGACCGAGATCGCGGCGCAGTTGGGCGATGACCCTGTCAACGAACCCTTTGGGGTTGGGCCTTGCATCCATCAGCCGTAGCCATTCGGTACCAAGGTCACACGCCGGCCGGACATGGGCCTGAAGCTGCGTCAATGCTCTGCCAATGATTTCTGGCACCTTGCCCGAAACATTCCCGCAATCGGTTCCCTTGACTAAAGCAGACAACTCCTTCCGATCACTGAATCGTTCCAGGTGTTGCATGATCTCGCCCTTCACACTCGGATCGTTTGTTTCGATCAGTCCAGCAAAACGCCCCAAACAGCCGTCCTTCCGCAGCCAGCGTGTCCATACGCGATGCGCAGGAACGGAGAGGATGTGTAGCTTTTTCCCCTTGTCGCGCCATTTTTCAACGCGCTCCGACAGATCGTTGAACTTTTTTTCCCACGCCGTATTGCTGGATGCCGCCTCCAGCAGAGCCCCATCAAGGTGAACCCCGTGCAGACCTTCCGCATGGCCAGCGACCACATCCGCGAGCTTGGCGACGGGTGCAAGGCTGCCGGACAGACTCACTCGCCGCAACAGAGGTGCGGCGACGGTTACCGGCGCGAACAGTGCAGGACGGAACGTCGCGCAGAACAGCATCAGATTGAGCGCATCCTGAAACCGCACATCTTCGCGCGACAGGTCAAGAACCTCAATGCGCGCGAGGATCGGGCGGAGCGCCGCGACGACCGCGTCATCGGCAGATTGCACGGATTCGGCTAGAATCGCCGCGGCGACGAGGTCGGTAGGAGGCAGTGATGGATCCTGACATTCCTGATCAGCGAGCAAACGCGCGATGTGGTAGGCAATGCCAGGTCGTTCGTCGACCGATTGCCACAGGGCGGCGATAGCATTCTTAAACTGCGCACCGGGCGAAGTGAGGCTTTCAACCTCCGGCACTACGGCAGCCGATGCGCTCGGCGTTTCCGCTGACACTTCACGATGTTCATCGGCTGAGGCCGCACCGCCGTCGGATGACGGTGCCAGCCTGATAATAGATGCAGCATCCTCCAGAGGGGATTCTTGATCGTTGACGGTGTCCACTTCCGTGACACTCCCGACTTCGTTCGAGTCGGCGGCGAGTTCCAGGACTGCGTGTGGTTCCGTTGTGCACGGCGTGAGTTCCGCAGGCACGGAATCCCTGCCAGACGTCCCATCCAGCCACTCGTGCACGTAGTCCCTGGACGGACTAAACTCGTGTCCCTCGGGAGCAACCACGCGGAGAACACTCAGCAAGCCTTCGCGTGTGCGCTTTGTCGCGTCGGCGACGGCTGCCTGCAACGTTGCTTCCCGACCAGCCGCGCTCAACCGGCTCGTCAGGTCTGCCTTAGGTTGCGCTCGGATCTCCAGCAACTCAGCGTGCAGGTTCTTACATTCGTCCTCGCATCCGAGCCAATCGCCCACAACGCTAGGTAAATCGCGTTCAACGCGTGCGACGTCTGCGCGGAGTTGTTCTGCAGAAGTGTCTTCAGAGGTCAGGTACGTCAGTTTCCATTGCGCGTGGATCTGGTCGACTGCCTTGCGAAGCAATGGAATGTCACGGTCGTCCGCAAGGGTCGCTACGATGTCGGCTATGGCCGCCACGACATGCTTCCGGCGACTCACGTCAAGAAAGGCGACTACGGGATCATGAAGTTGCTCGAGAACCTTTACGTGCTCGCGTAGATCTCCCAAGCGTTCAGGTTGAGGTGGATCGCCGCCCAGTGTGGAGGCACACTCGGCCACTACTGAGCACGTCTGTGTCCACTTTTGGACGACATCGCTCACTTCACCACCTAGCGTTACCCTAGTCGGTTCAACGGCGTCCCCATCGGTCTTTTGCGGCTCGGTTGCGTCAGAACGCCGACCGTCACGTTCCGTTGCAGCTTGCTCGGGCTCTCTCGCGTCAACCGCAAGGACGAACGCCCATTCGTCCGCGAGCGCGTCCACACGAGCGGCAGCCCAGTGGAGAAACCGGCTGTCATCGAGAATCGTCGCGACCGCGAATACGGCGATCGCTGCGGCGTCTTGGCGGTCAGTCTCAAGCGAGTCCCACTCGAACAGGTCTTGCAAAAGATCGGGCCATATCGTCAGAGCAGGGCGTTGCCACTCGGGCGCATCGGCGATCGACTTCACGACGCCGGGAAATTCCGCGAGCGCTTGGACCACACGCTCTTCGTCTAGGTTGCGCTCAGTGAACCTGGCGTTATAGCCGCGCAACGCATGGTATTCAATAGACGGTACGTCGCTCGGCTCATTGTGGGTGTGTTGCCAAAGTTCGCGGCGCTCTTTGGCCAGGCTGTAAAACGCGGTGAGTAGCATCCGCAAGCGTTTCGCCGTCGGTAACTTCCGTCCTGCGGCCTTCCGTGAACGTACGGCGCGCCTCACGGATTCTATATTGAGTATGGACTGCCGTTGTGTGCGGTTGATGATCTCCAGGAACTCGCACAATTGCGGGAATCCGGTGTCCGGATCAGCGAACCGGGCGGGAAGTCCGTTTGGCATGCTCGGCGTTTTCGCTGTCGCCATGGGTTGGCACCTCACCTCCGCTCAAGGCTGGATTGTGATCCATCTTCACGAACCGCTCGCCTGATCATGAGAGTCTATCAGAGCGACTACGCGCGCGTCCTGTCCAAAAATACGAACGAACTCAAGATCAGACATCAGCCGCGCCATGAATCCGAGATCGGGGTCCGCTTCGCTGGCCGAGACAAGCTGGTTCACCTGATCGGCGCGGGTGAAGTGGCGTTGTGTCGGGGGCGAGGGTATGAGCGCCTGGGTGGGACCGGGCAGGTCGGCCAAGGCTTCGGCAATGGGAACCAACTCGCCGCGTTGACGCTCCATAGCTTAGTTTCCAGCCGAGACCGGATAGCTCCGAACTGCACCATCCGCCACCCAGTCTGGCCAATTGCGGCACTGCAGAGACGGATGAGATTTTCCGCGCGGTTGGCGGGGTTTTGCAGGATCAGGTGTCACCAGAGACGCGCTAGAACGGCTGAACGGGCCTCATTTTCTGCATTCGTCTCTAATCCCGATTTTCGAGTGCCACGTTTGCGCCAAATAAGGTGGCGGGCCGCTGACAAGGCCGTCCAGCGGCGGAAAAGAGGCCACCCGAGAGACCAGAATCGAGGCCGAGGCTACCGCGGCGTAGCTGCCCTAGCACGTTCTGGTCCAGGTGCGGCCCGGACCTCCTTGATGTCCATCTTTCCCCAGGCCTGGATCCAGGCCTTCGCCCGGGAGCGTGGCATCCCGTTTCTGGACGGTGTTTCCCTGCCACGTACGGGGGAACCCGAATCGCCGGCCGCAACGTCACCCTCCAAGGGGCATTGGTGTCACCTCGTTCGAATAAGCGAGTCATCTAACAAACGGGGGCAGGTCAAACAAAAGCCCCGGATGGAGCGGCAGATGGCGGTGTGCTCGGCTTTAGTTCTAAGCATAGGGCTGATTTATCACACTTGGCTGGTAAAGGTATTTCTGGAACCCGGAGAAAACTTGTCCAATCTCTTCCGGCCTGCCCAAGTCTGCCACCGCGTCGGCGATGGCATTGTTGTATCTGAGCTTCAGCAAGGGTGACAACTTCTGCTGATCCAATTCCTGCACGCCAACTTTCACGTACTGAGCGAGCACAAACTCCAGGAACGCTTGCTGCTTGCTGTTGAAGTGGGCATGAATCGCTACTTTAGCTCTGGTGGCCCGCTCCTCGCGGGTGAGCGGTGGCAGGGCGTAGGCGACATTCGCCAGAACGTCGAAAAGATCGCTCTTCTCGGCGTCGATAATCCGTTGCATCTCAGCCATCTGCTCCCTGCCGAAGCCTTTCTCAGCCAGCCCCTCTAACAGCTTGGCTCTCGTATCGGGAGCGCTCCAGAGGGCGCGCAGTTCGGCCTCGTTCTTGAAGAACTCCGGCAGCTTGCCAAAGAGCGCCGCCAGGAACTGTTGCGCGTGCATGGGCGTCCCGTCGGGATGCCAGAAGCTGGTTGCTATCATGTGCTGAATGGTGCGCTCTTTGCCGTCCGCGAGTTTCACCTTGGCTTTTTTCTTGCAGACGCAAGGACGCTGGCCGCATTTGGGGCAAGGCTCCCGTTCGCATTCGCAGGGCCGCTTGCCGCAATTAGGACAGGGCTCTTGCGGTGGCTTTTCGCACTGGCAAGGCTGGCAATTGCACTTCGGGCACGGCTCCGGTTCCAGCGGCTCGCCATCCCACTCGGGATCGTTGAAGTGGTGATGCGCCTTCACGAAATCGTAGATCGTGAAGTAATCCTTCCCGTCATACAGCCGCGTGCCGCGTCCGATGATCTGCTTGAACTCGATCATCGGGTGCTTGCGCCGTTTACTGTTGGTGATGTGTACGCATCCCTTTGCAAAAAAGGCGCTTACGCTCTATTTAGCGCGCAGCGAAGGTCACGAACGCTTAATTTGGCTGTAAATTAATGCACTGTAGGGTCTTAGCGTCATCTCACCAACACTTAATGGCGGAAGCACCCATAGGCGTTCACATTCCGTACAGGGATGACGAGCCGACGGTACGAGCCTGGCCCGAGATCAGGTCTGTCCGTCGATGACCTTCGGACTGAGCACTAAGCGTCAGCGGTCTCCGGACTTGTCAACGCCGATCTTGCCTTCGGCATCCCGCAGCATACCGTAGATGTAGCCGTGTCCAAGACCCGCGCGCCGTGCGATCTGCGCAATCGGAGCACCATGGCCCCGAAGCGCGACTACAACTGAGCACGCGTCCCAGTACCGATCCATCACAGCGTTGACACCGGACGCAGCAAGATTCCCCGCCTCCTCTTCGTGCGCGGCCCCATTCATGTGCTCGACCCCGATAGCCGCGCGAGATAGTCGCTCCAAGTGATCCGGATTGAACCGGGCATCGCGCCGCGCTCCCGCGTACTCACCGCCCAACGACTCGTTGTAGCCGTGAGGCGTCATGGTCCGGCGCGCTATGATCTCGCGGCGTTCGACTGCGCAGGCGGTGTACAGGTCGAGGCCGGAATGTAAGACTTCAACCACAGGATTACCGAACTGCGCAAACGGCAGTCGCCGTGCCTTTCGGTGCTCGTTGACTCGGCGGTCAACGTCCTGCGATAGGCCAATGTATTGCAACCCGCCATGCCGTCTCCAGCACAGCAGGTAGACTACAAACTCGCTGCCCGAGGCCGTCATAGAGCGTGGTGCAACCGCAAGGTAGCCAGCGACATACGGAAGCCCGCGAGCGCAAACGACATCCTCCACTCGGGAATGGGGATGAAGTACCCAGTCTCCTGGCTATGCAGTAGCAGAAGCAGTTCTTCGGCGAATCTCAGACTCACTTCTTCTCCGACAGACGCGGCTGGTACGGTCCGAACGTCGTTCCCGGTGACCCCCTCGGTGAACCGCGAACCCTTCAAAATGCCTTCACGACGCCGAAAGATAACGGCTGCGGTCTTCTGCTGCGCAGTGGAAATGGCGCTTCGGTGCATACGCACTCTCCGCTCCGGCCGACGAACGCCGCTGCCGCACGCCACAGCATAGCACCGCCGAGGGGTCCTGGCAGCGCCCCAGGGGCTCCGAACATCGCTCCCGATCTCTCCCTCACCGTGGAGATTGCGGACGCCTTGTCGATCCACCGTGAGGCACTCGTCGTTCCGCTCGGTCCGGAAGGCGCGGGCAACGTCCGCGTGGCCAACAAGGACACGACGACCAAAGCCCTGCCCGGGGTCAACGGTCACGTTCCAAGCACTTTTTCGAACCAAAGAATGGCGGCCTCGCCTTCTTTGCATGTCACCTGGTCAACCCTTCGCGCGTGCCGGATACCATTGCGAAGCTCTGCCAGCTGTCCGAACTTTCCGACCAGCGTCTCCTTCTTGGAGAAGCGTTCAGAGAACTGCGGCCAAAGTGACCTGCTGGTAATGATGTCCTGGAGCTCCCGCAGGTCGCAGAACTCGAGCTTGCCAGGGAGCGTGGCATAGTCGTCGCTGTCCCGGGCAGCACTCTTCTTCAGTGCCCGCTGTATCCCGTCCTGTGCCAAAACTCGGCCTTTTTTGAAATAGGCCATAAATCAGCAACTTAGTGTCTGTGTTTGCGACCGGGCCAAAGGGCCGTGGGCTTTACAATCGTCTTGGGCGGGCGGGTCGTCACTATGCAGATGACCACCTAGTCGAGAGCGAATATCCAAGCGTGTTCCTGAAGCTGTTTCCACGCTACGCCGGTCGAGCCCGCCGAGGGGCTACCGTCGCCGGCGACCATCTACGCGGCACGGCAGTAGTAGTTGAGAAGGCCCCCAAGTCGCTCTCGCGACACGATGGGGCCAGCGTCATTCGCGCTTGCCGGCAGATGTGTGGCATGGTGCTGGTAGACCGAAAATCAATCAAGTTCGGGACGCGCGGATGAATAAATAGAAGGCACAGCACGGCGAGTACCTACCAATCGCTACGACATCGCACCTTTTGGTCATCGATGTCTTTGCCCGGCGGATCGTCTGCTGGCACTTCTGTGCCGCAACAGCGGATACCCAGTCAATCCTACTCTTAATGTCAGCTCTTCGGCGCATTCGCCCATTGGAATACGTCGAAATCACCCGGGGCTTCGAGAGCGTCCGCAAGGAGATAGAGATCACGGTCGTGCATGCCCAGTCTCCCAGTGCACCATACCTTGCACTCCAGGCCATCGATGACGGTCTCACCGTCCTCCGGGTGCTCCTCGCCGACGCGATAGAACAAAAGCCGGTTGCCCCCATACATCCATGACGTACAGTACCCTGGCGGATGCGCCGTCTTGAACCTGTTGAAGACAGGACGGTCAATCCCTTGTTTGTCCGTGGCGACAAATTGCGCGACGCGAATAACTACGAGGCCAACGGACGACGGTACGAATCCCCAATCTCCGTGATTGTCGTTCCCGGGATCGCGCGAGCGATGCCCGACCTCTGCCCCTAGCCGTTTCAGCCGCTCGGCGCCGGAGAAGAACGCGTATGTGTCGATCATCGTCTGGACAAGAACCGGAAGGAAGATCGGGTACAGTGTGTCCTTGACTAGATTGCCCCCTTTCACGGAGTCTGACTTCATCATCGTCGTCGGCTCGGCCAAGTACCGCGTGTCTCCGTAGACCGAACTCCATCCAAAGCCGTCCCCGTACAGGCCCAATACGCTTTCCGCTGTGGGATCCTCGACCCCCAAAGCCTTCAGGTTGGTGTTCAGATCCGCGTCAGCGAACCGCCTTTCCATCTCTCGCCGGTGTTCGCAATCGAGAAGCCGATAGAGGGTTAGCAGTGTGTGGCTCCTGCTCTCCTTGCTCGACCGAATCAGGTCCGCCTTTATTGCGAGTTCGGCGGCGTTCATCAGCAGATGCAGCGCAGGCATCATCTCGCTCACCGTTCGCGGCAATCGGCCTTTCGGAAGGATTGCCCGATACTGCTTCAGGTACTCCGCCGAGAACTCGGCCATAAGGTCAGGATCGCCGTGACGATCTATGGCATGACCGCTACTCAATCTGCCTTCGTGCGCAGGGAAGAGCACATTCTCCCCAGCGCGCAAAACGCCCGGGTATTGCAGCGACGTCCTGGCTGTCCCGTCGAACCCCCAAATGCTGCCATTTCGCCGCTCTGCAGCAGGTTGACCTTGCGTTGCCTTAAATCGAACCCTTTGTTTATCCGTTGCGACATACCGAAAGTTGCTGCAAACTTCGCGACCGCAATTCGGGCACGTAAACGATGTTTCGATCTGAACAGGTGACTTCAACTGCGGCAGCGCATGGAATAGCACACGCGGTGTGTTCTCTACGAGCTCCTGATCATCACCGCACTTGTAACATCTTCTTCTCATCAGCCTCGCCTAGGGTGCTTCCGCCATCAAGTGTTGCTACGCCGTATTTGAATGCTAATGTCAGCTGGCCTGCCTGTGTCGGCGAACGCCATTAATAAGGATGTCGGCGTGCACACGAAGGTGTCCCTGAACGTTAGGCACCGTGTGGCCAGCCCAGCCCGCATCGCCGAAAGAACTGCGTCTCCCGAAATCAGGCTCGAACTCTAGCACACGAGCGGGTTACGCGGCAGCCACCAACACTTGATTGCGGAAGCACCCGGCGGGAAGTCATTCATCCTTACCCAGGGAGATCTTTTCGGGTCCACGAAAGTGGAAGTGTTGAAGGAGGCAACGACAACGACGCCATGCCCGAGAAGAAGTCGGATCTCCTCATAGTAGCGATGAAACCGGTGAAAGCCGGCGGAGCCAAGGGGGAGATGGAATGAGAAGAGTGGAGCCGCGCCAACTGACCTTTGTGTTCGCCGACAGCCCGGAAGGGGGCAAGGGCAGCCGAAAACGGGACGAATCCCGAGGACGACCGTACCTGCTGCATATAGCGAAGGCCATGACCGCGACAAGCTCCACCACCACGGAGTCGAAGCCCGAGCGGCTACTTGAGTCGATGACTCATCCGGCCAATCTGGCAACGGCTTTACGAAACGTTGCGCGTAATAAGGGAGCACCCGGTGTGGACGGGGAGAGCGTGGAAGAGGTAGTGGATAACGCCCACCGCCTGCTACCACGACTACGTCGTGCACTGCTCGAGGGTAGCTACCGACCTGGGGACATTCGACGGGTTTGGATTCCCAAAGCCGGAGGAGGTCAGCGCGGGTTGGGCATTCCTAATGTGATCGACCGGTGGGTTCAACAAGCGATGTTGCAAGTGCTCGAACCCATCTTCGAACCGGTCTTCCACAAGAGCAGTCACGGATTCCGTCCTAACCGAGGTGCGCACACCGCAATCGTTGAAGCAAAGACTTATTTGGGTGCTTCCGCAATTAAGTGTTGGTGGCTGCCGCGTAACCCGCTCGTGTGCTAGAGTTTAAGCCTAATTTCGAGAGACGCAGTTCTTTCGGCGATGCGGGCTGGGCTGACCATACGGTGCCTGACGTTCAGGGACGCCTTCGTGTGCACGCCGACATCCCTATTAATAGCGTTCGCCGACAGAGGCAGGCCAGCTGACACTAGCATTCAAACACGGCGTAGCAACACTTGATGGCGGAAGCACCGCATTTTCAAACGCACTCAGCGGAAGTATGTGAAGAAGGCCTATCGCGTGAGGAATTGGCGTGAATATGAGGCGGGTCTACGCAACCGTGGGAGCCTGACCGTCTGGATCTCGCTCACCGCCGGCAAGCTTGTGAATTGGGACGCGCCCCGGCCGAGGAGGAGGAAACCGGGCCGTCAACGCAAGTACTCGAACCTCGCAAAGAACGTCTTCGAGATTGCCATCTCGCGCGAAGCGGGGAAGGTGTCCAAGCAACTCCGTGTGAGTCGACCCAAGTTGGTGTCGTTTTTTGCGAAACAGAGCGCTGCCACCGTGCTTCTCGAAGCCTGCGGCTCGGCTCACTTCTGGGCAAGGACGTTGCGACGGTTGGGACACGTCGTCGTCCTGCTCCCACCTCACCTCGTAAGGCCGTATCGACGCGGGAGCAAGAACGACCGCGCGGACAGGCGTTGTTGCAACGCTCTGGCTGAGAGCAAAATGCGCCTCTTGTGGTGGCCGAGGTATGTTCGACCATGAAGTATCCCAAGCGCAGCCAGTACAAGCACGCGAAGCAGAAGAAGTACCACGTTCGCAACTGGGCGGAATACAACGAAGGGCTGCGCCGCCGAGGCGATTTGACGGTCTGGTTTGACGAGGAGGCAATCGCGAACTGGATGGCCGACAAGACCGGTAAGCCTGGCGGTCAACGGGTCTATTCAGACATGGCGATTGAAACGGGCCTGGTTGTCCGGATGGTGTACAAGCTCGCCTACCGACAAACCGAAGGCTTCTTGCACTCGATCGCCTCGCTTCTCGGGCTCGGTATCGAGATCCCGGACTACTCGACGTTGTCTCGGCGGTCGAGGCTGCTCCGCAAGAAGCTGCGGATTCCGAAAGCCGCAAGCAATCAACCAATCCACCTGATGATCGATAGCACGGGCTTGAGGATTCATGTTGGGACCGCCCGCAAACCGCCAAAGCAGCGCGCATGGCGCAAGTTGCACATCGCCGTTGATCGCGAGACCGGCAACATTGTTGCGTCCGAACTGACGGCGTCACGAGCTCGCGACGCAACCCGAGTCCCCGCTTTGCTAACACAGATTCAAGCACCTCTAGCGTCCGTGGCGGCGGACAGTGCATACGACAAGGAAGCGGTCTACGAAGCGATCGAAGCGCACAGCCCTGGACGAAGGACGCGCGTGGTGATTCCGCCGCAACGAAACGCGACGCTCAATCAGAATTCGAACACCGCCATGCAGGAGCGCGACCGCCATATTCGTGCCATCGAAAGACACGGCCGACGTGAATGGTACAAGCTCTCAGGCTGCACCAAGCGAAGCATGGTGGAGAACGCGGTCTATCGTTACAAAGCGATCATCGGGCCCGAGATGCGGACACGAACGTTGGCGAGGCAACGAGTTGAACACCGAATTGGGTGCGAGATACTCAACAAGATGACCGCGCTCGGGATGCCCGATACGTACTGCGCCGGGTGACTCTACGACCGGCACAGGGAGGTCAGCGATTTGCTCCGGGCCGTGCAACAACGCCACGCGTAGAAGAGGCTTCGAGCCAGGGACATCGACGAAATGAGAAGATTGCTAGTCGGCGCCGGACACCTCGCTGTAGTCGCGAAGCATTTTCTTGAGCTCCATCTGGTGAAGCTCTTCTTGCCCAACCATGGTGCGCGCGAACTCCTCCAGGTAGATGCTCGCATCCTCTACCGCGTCGAGGAGGTCGACATAGAGCTTCACAGCGTTCTTCTCGTGGTTCACGCTTTCCTGGAGAATCGCCTTGAGCGAATGCTGAAAGGTCTCTTCGAGGGGCGCCACACTGAGCGATGGGTGGCCACCGAGGCCAGTCAGAATCTCACCTACCTGTTGAGCATGGTCCAAGGACTCGGAGGCCTGTGCCTTCATGAATTCCACGATCGGCAGCCGATTGGGGCCGGTCACCATGAGCGCATAGTGGGTGTAGCGAACGACCCCCGCGAGTTCCTGCTCCAAGATCGTATTTAGTATTTTGACGGTTTTTTCGGTGTCGAGCTTTTCCATACCTGCACATTCTATCAAGTCGGGGGTCTTCCAAGACAGCCGACCAGCTCAGCCGACGCATCGTCGGATGGGCGATGGCTACCCGCCCTGCGGACGTCGCTCGTCTTGAGCGCCTTCGCGTCGTATCCAAAAACACAAACGCGTTGCCAAGCCCTTGATGGTTGCGCTCTCTACAATAGTGATAGATGAACTCGGCGACGGCCCGGCGGCGCGCGGGTTTTAGAGTTCGTTTGTATTTTTGGACACGACGAGCTCGAGTTTATGGAAGGGACAGCCGAGTTTTGGCACAGGACGCCATCGAGTGCAAGAAGCCTTCGGTTTGGCGGTAGGCGAGCTTGTACACCATCCGGACAACCAGGCCCGTTTCAATCGCCATGTCAGAATAGACCCGTTGACCGCCAGGCTTACCGGTCTTGTCGGCCTTCCAGTTCGCGATTGCCTCCTCGTCAAACCAGACTGTCAAATCGCCCCGGCGGCGCAGCCCTTCGTTGTATTCCGCCCAGTTGCGAACGTGGTACTTCTTCTGCTTCGCGTGCTTGTACTGGCAGCGCTTGGGATACTTCATGCTCGAACATACCTCGGCCACCACCATAGGCGGATTTCGCTCTCAGCCAGAGCGGTGCAACAACGCCAACCAACGACGAAATCATGCCGGCATGGTGCCGGCAGACCGGAGATTAATCAAGTTTGGTGCGCGCGGATGAATAAATAGAAGCACACCCCGGGAAAACGGTCGAAGACGAGACGGTGGCGGCTGGGTCCGTAGTAGCGTTGAAACGGGGCAACGCCCGTGGAGCAAAGGGGCCCTGCTGCACACAACTCCTTCGTCAACAAGCGAGGCAGGGGTGAGATGACAAAATCACCCATCACTCTGCAGGAGCTGAGACGAAGGATATACGTCAAGGCGACGGCCGAGAAGTCTTGGCGCTTCTTGCGCCAAGGTTTCGGCTGGAAGCGATGGAGTAGGCGATGGATGTACGCGACTGTCGGACTGTTCGATTACCGAGTTCGATATCTCGTAGATTCGCCGAAAGACGCCCCGGCTCGATAGGTCACATAACCCTTCGCGGGAAGTGTGCAGGAGCGCGTAGTGCGGGAAAGCCGCACGCTGCGTGCGATGTGGCGGGGGCTGGAAACGGACTTACGGTGCGGCTAGTGAGGCACTCCCACAGGAAACGGGGAGAAACAGATAGGCCGCGCCTACGGAGCACCGCGCCAGCCCTCGACCCTACCGGGCCGCGCCATGACTTAACCCTAATCGCAAATAAACGTCACCGTGTCTGAGGTCTTTGGCCCCGTGAATAGCACCTTTTCCAGGTTCTGCATACACCGTGCAGAATCACCTACAGTGGCGGCGAGCGGGTGCCCCAGCACGAGCTTCTCGCCTGCGCCCAGTGCGGCTGTTTCGCGTTTTCGTGCTTCGAAGATTTTGCGATTAGGGTTAACCTAGTGATCACGGCCCTATCCGCCACCTGGAACGACGAAGGCCTCGCTTGCGGCACCCATGGTCGCCACAACAGGCTCCTTGCTGCCCACATCATCAACCTCTGGTCGTGCGAACTGCACATCTAGGACGCGAACACGATCGCCTACTCCGAACCCTGGCGCTTCGACCTTTGTGCGTAAGAGAAGTGGCTCGCCTGCTGGCACTGACTTGGAGACCTCAACATGCGCATCCCAACTCCTAGGGCCGTGTCGCGACTCCACAACAACTTGCGCGTCTCCAAAAACGTCCTGTTCGTCGGCCTCTGCTACTAGCAATCTCTGGGTCGACGGTCGCCAATACGCCTCGCACAGGTGACGCACACTGCAGTACCGGCACTTCTCAGGGCCAGGTCGAGCTTCAGGCGGCGTTACGCTCGCCGATGCCCTCGCCGCGCGACCACGCGTCGCGAGTTCGCGGGCTAACGATTCAAGTTCTGGTTTCTCCGGAACACTTACTGACACGTCCTTATTCCCATATGTCAGGACGAGCTTTGTAGCGCGCCGCCTAGTTGGGTTTCGCTCAGGGTCACGCCACCACAACAGGGCGTAGACGCGGAGTTGAAACGCATGGTCATCACTCGGCTGGCCTGTCTTGAAATCACGTATCTCGCAATGCTCCTCACTAAGGCTGATCAGATCCGCGATTCCGAACCATCCGAGTTCTGGATCTCGCAGAGTGACTTCTGCGTACGACCCGGTCTCGAGTGGCCGGCGTATCGATATCTCCGGACGCGAACGAGAATCAGCCACTGTTTCCTTGGGCTGGAGTTGTAACCTCGACAGTTGGCTCTGGACCCGAGTTCTGATCTCCGGAATGGAAGCCTCAAGGCGGCCTCGGGCCGCTTCCAGGACATTTGCAGCCCGAGGATTGCTCTCAAAGCGCTGCAAAGCGCTTTCGATACATGATCGGGCGAGCACGGTGTAGCCACCCAGACCTTTCATGACTTCGATAGCAGAGACGTCATTTACAGCGGGACAGCCCGCCTCTGACAGCCGCTTCGTGACCTTCTCCAGAGCGAGATGGACGACGGTCCCGCGAAGAGCTAAGGGGTTGAGCTTCCCCGGATATCCAGAGCGATCCCAAATCTCCGGATACTTGGCGACACCAAGTGCCCAGCGCCGTGGGCAGGCTTCCAACTCGCGAAGGGACGAGATACTGAGATCCACTGGTGGAGAGGGCCAACGAGTCGGGCCCACAGCGTTCTGAATTTCGCCTGTGGACGAGGTCACGGTTGTCTCCTACCGAATCTGCGCAATCACGTCGCGAGTCGCACTGGGAAGATTCCGGCGTACAACCAACTCGTCTTTGAGAATTACCGGCACTGTAGTCGAGTATTCTTTTAGATCGCGCAGGGGATCCGTGGGTGGCTCATCGGGCGTAAGCGGACCATGCAGGCCAATAACGAAGCGCTCCCCGTCTGTTCGGGTTGCAAGAATCGGAGCCACCACAGTTCCTAGGCCCGTGACGATGATTTCTTGTTCACGCTCGAAAGCTACGTCGTCCAGTTCCTGTCTCCGTAGATCCTCAAGCAAGAGTTCTGTTGAACGCCTCAAACGAAGAGGATCTAACAGCGGGGCGTCGCCGTTCAACAAAAAGCGAAGTAAGCTCGCACCGAGATGGCGATCCAGTAGGTCATGCTCGAACTTGTTCTTGTAACTCCGCAGGCAGCGGTAGCAGGAGCGGTCACAACCGTCTGGACAACCATCCAGTAGCTGGAGGGCAGCCTCGAACACTGGCAGGCCGAGTTCACCAACACGACGAGAGAACCCAGCGCCTCCCGGGAGTGTATCGTACAGGTAGATCTCAGCCTCCAACCCCTTGCGGCCTCCGAGCGTCAGTGCAGGTCTGTACTCAGCCTGCAGTTCCTGAGCTTCAAGGCCGAGTTCGCTACATGCCGCCGTAGTGATCGCCTCGCTCAGCGTGCGTAGTGCCACATCGGTTGCAAGGAAACCCGGCGCGAGAGAAAGAGGTGGCTCCACTGTTATGGAAACGAGCAGAACATCGGTGATGAAATCGGTCCCGAGCACGAGACCCTTGGTAGCCCCCCCGCCAGGACAGTCCGGATCGCGCTCCTGCGGGAACGGTTTACGATGCGCCGCTCCCACCGACCCAGTTGGGGCTGCTGTGGGCTCGATCAGCCCGCACTTGGTACAGTACGTGTAGCCTTCCTCACGGGGCCCCCGGTTGGTAACCAAGAGGTGTTGGCGGGCATAATGCACGCGGATCCGCGGGTTAAGTCGCCACCACTTCTCCTCGTCGACGGGTGTGGGCGCAGTCAGCTTGGCCCGAGTGGCATAGCTACGAGCTGGCTGGTCGTCAGGTGAAGTCCCTTCCTCTTTGAAGACAGGGTGTGCAAAGCCTGGTGGTCGTAACCAATGCCGCGCTGGGCCAAACGTTCCTATAGTGCCACAGGTTTCACAGTCCTTTTTCTCTCCACGAGATCCTTGGCTGAGAGGAACAGTGTGTGCGTAATGGCAAAAGCTGCATTCATAATAGAGACGCCTGTTCTGCCACGCCACATAGCGGTCCCCTCTCATCGGTGAATAGATCGCTCCAGACGTCCAGAGTTTGCCGCCAATCCACACTTCCTTGCCCGGTGCGTACTGCGACAAAGCGACAGGCAACCCCTGGGACGGCGCAAATTGAAACACCGGTCGATAGAGAGTAGATTCATTAGCGTCGAAGACATGGAAGGTGGCGATGTCTGTTGGAAATGCGTATCTCGGAAGCACTCCCTTGTAGAGCAGCCGATCCAGAAGGCTCTTTGCTGCCGGATCTCGGCCCGGTCGCTCTTCGCCCGTCTCCTCTGACGTTTCGAGAGACGTTGCATCAGACACGTCGTCGTCGGAACCCGACTCTACCACCGTTATCTCAGCTTGCCTTGCCGCGTCGTACTCGATCGCGTCGTCAATAGGCCGCAGGGTCTCCTTGATCAGATGTTCCAGAAGATGCGTCTTCTCACGTTCCGAAAGCTCTGCTGGGAGCCACGATGATACTTCTCCTTTCAGCGACTGCTCGTTGTCGCGCAGCCACTTCGCCAGATCCTCGCGATTGAGAAGCTGATCTCGTTTCTTGAAGTTCTCAACGGTACCTAGAACGTCGAAGAGATGCGGTTGCTCTTCTGGCGCTATGTGCGGCAGACGCTCCTGATGATAGCGCTGCAGAAGAAAAGCAGTGACGTGCCTACGCGCTATTTCAAAGTTGTCCATTGTCAGCTTCGGGTCGTCAACGGCGCCTCGAATCATGTGATCTGGGTTCGTGAAGTAGTGTTCATCATGACTGTCGGCGCTACCGAAAGCCACTACGGTTGCCACGGCGTTGCCGCGTCGTCCAGCTCGTCCGGCCCGCTGTTGATAGTTTGCTCTAGCCGGTGGCATGTTGCGTAGCGCAACCCCGGACAGACTTCCGATGTCGATCCCGACCTCCATCGTGGTCGTGCACGACAGCACGTCAATCGCCGCACGATCGCGGTCGTCGTCGTCGATCCCAAGATTGACGTCTTGAAACAAGAGTTCATGCTCCTCGGCCTTCGAGAATACCTCATCTATCTGCGCCGCGTTGAGCTGAGCAGTGTGCTCCGCTGCGATGATGGCCATTGGGGAAACGCGCGAGGGGCCAAGGGCGTCGATTGTACTCGCGCGATAGTACCCCTTGCGTGCGCTGAACACGGGGTCGATATTCGGGTCAATAACGACGGCTGTGTCTCTGCCGCAATTGATGCAAGTCTGCTTTCCTGGATACGGTCGCTGTGTCGTCCGACACGATTGGCAATATGCCCAATCCCTTTGGATTCGGAGCGACAATTCACGGCCAAGCAGGCGGTACTTCTTTTCCGACATCCTTTCCGTGAACCATTGGCGGAGTTTCGGCAGCCATTCTCGATCAAACGCTCGGCGTGCCTTTTGGTTTGTAATGAAACGTTTCAGATCGTTGAAAGATCCGGAGTGTGGTCGCACTCCTCCTTCGCTCCGCGGCGCTAGCCAAAGCGCACCGGGCATACGACTTAGCCAGAAACCCGGACCACGCCAACAGCGGATCCAGGCTCGTACCAAGGCGAGTTTTTCATCATCCGTGGTAGCGAGCCCGGCGATGTCGGGCAGGCCCTTAATATCGTCTGTGTAATCCTCACACTCCACTACGGACGCGAGAGCTAGAGATTCGAGACCATAGAAACGGTCGGTCAAACAATTCGTCATCGCACGAAGAAGGGACTGTGGGGGTTCCGTCTGACCTATCCGCCTGAACAGCCGAAGCATCTTCGTGTCATCTTCGAGTGCGCCCTCTCCGATTGCTTGGCGGACGGTAAGCTCCTCGGTGAAACTCTCATCAGCGCGAAGTTCCGGTCGCAGGCGGACGCCCAGTTCCTCGGCGGCGATCAGAACTGCGAGATACATGTCCTCCAGTGTGAGTTGGGGGGCCAAAGCGGCGGACCGCTGCAACCGGTCAAAGCCTGCAACCAACAGTGGTCGCATAGCATCCTGGGTTGAATAAGTCTGCAGGTTGGGTGCCAAGCGCGCTGCTATCTGTCTGGAGTCCGAAAAGACGAGTACTTTTCGCCCGCGCAGCGGAGCAAACCTCGTTGCCACAACGGGTCTGGGAGGCTGCAACTGAATCTGTTTTGTTACGAGCGCTTGGAAGGGCTGGTCACCCTTGGTTTGGTGATCTTGGACAGATGATCGACCAGAAGCGGCGCCCTCTCCACAAATGCCACAAGGGCGGAACTCCCCGGGCCTGCCATGACCTCCGTCCTCGGCGCCGACGGCATCTACTGCTCGATCCTTGCGTATGAAAACCTGACGATTGCGCGCGCCTAGCGCGCTGGCATTCAGACGCCCTGTGACAAGGTTATACTCCGCCGGCTCAGTGTCAACGACGACCGGCGTTTCCAAAAGGAGGTCGAGGGGCTCAAGTTCGTCGAAGGTCCCTGACAACGTACGAAACGCACGCCCCGCCTCACCCCAGAGGAAATCAGGCTCCTCAACGTCGTCCGTGTATGCTCGAGCGTATGCGCTGCCACAGTTCCGACAGGTATAGAGTTCAAGAACACGCGCACCACAGCCGCACTCGTCACGCGGCTGGCTATAGAGCTTTCCAGCAGGTCCCTTGCCCCGCATTTCTGCCGGCAATTCAGAACACTCCGCATCCATGCAAACCCAGAGCCCCGCGAGTCCGCGGTAGAACGAATGAACTCTGCAGGGCAGAAGTCCAGGTTCTGAGGGCTCACGGCGGGCAAGGCTGCCGAGTGCTATTAGGACAGTAACTGCCATGTCTGCGATACCGGGCTCAACCCCCTCGAAGATCCTACGCCGCAGCGTATTCACAGGCTGGGCCTCCTGCATCGTCAAGTTGATGAGGTGTCCCATAGGGGGGAACTCGTTCAACGCCTCGAATAGGCTGCATTGCAGATCTGTTGATCTACCCACACCGCGAAACTCGAGAAAGCTGCCCACAGCAGCAAGGCGTGCCTCCTCAGTCTCCGCCCCATAGAAGGCGTCGAGGTCGATACTCGAGAGAGCTTCGGCGTCATCAACTGAGCCTTGACCGGCATTATCTCGAAGTAGCAGATCGCCCGTCACTGGATCGAAGTCCGCAGGGTCCTTCCCTGTGAGCTGCGCACCAAACTCTGCAGCGTATGACGCATCTTGGAAACTCGCGCTCGTACAAATCACTCGAAGACGCTCTGGTGCGATGCCAAGCCGAGTGCGGAGCCGTCGAACGAGCAGGGCAACCTCAGCTCCGGCCGCACCCCGGTAGAGGTGGGCTTCGTCCAAAACCAGCAACAGTGTTTCGTCAGGGTTCTCGTCTAGCCAAGCGCTGGTCTGGTCGAAGATCGGACGCTCAAGGGGACGCATCAACATGTACTCGAGCATTGAGTAGTTGGTTACCAGGACATCCGGCGGCGCCTGGTGGACCTCATGACGCGTTAAGAGTTCCGGATCTTCTGAAAGAGTTACGCAACGTTTGAATGCACCAGTCTTCGAGTCCCTCCACCTCGACCCTTTAGAACCGTACCACGCGAGAAGATCTGGCTTGGCCGGCCACTTGCCGCGTTTTTTCAGTGCATCCACTAGGGCTCTCGCAACTCGTTGGCGATCAGAAGCGGCTTCGGCCGCTGTTTCGAGGTTTCGAACGTAATACCGACCAATGGCAGCAAGTCGATCTTTGTCTTTGTCTGCACTCCGGACACCCGGGTAGAGTGTGCGGCTTGTGTAGCGTGCGAAGCGCGCGGGCCTACCAGACCAATGCGTGAATCTTCGAACAATCCTTGGGTCAGCAAAAAGAAGTCGGAGACGACCCAGTTGGTCGTTCACCAACGCATTCATCGGGTACAGGACAAGCGCCCGCATCGCTGATGTCCGCCCGAACTCCTCTCCCTTAGAACTGGCCTCTTGGGCTAGCTTGCCTAGGATCGGAAGCAGAAAGCACTCGGTCTTGCCGGATCCGGTTCCCGTCGTGACAACGAGGCTACGACCATCTCGTAGCGATTTTTGTACGGCGGCCGCCTGATGCTGATACGGCGGGTCATGGAGCAACAGAGGGAGGCCTTCTGACTCTGCTGAAACTGCTGAGAAGATGTCAAGTGCAGCAGAGTCCAAGCCAAGCTCAGCAAAGGGCTTGCCGGTTTTGTAGCGGGGGGTGCTTTCGAGAAACGGGCGTTGGTGAATCACTCCGTACTCATGGAGGAGTTTGCGCCGCAGGCCGACCAATACAGAATCGCTGATGTGGTACGTGGCCTCGATGTAGTCCGCAAGGGAGTTGTGCAACTGTTCGATGGTCTCGCCTATCGTGATTGGCACTGGTAACCCCTACGTGTGCTGTAGACGCGCACACCGCATATCAGAGTTGGGAAAGCCAAAGGCGCTCAGCTGCGAACCGTCTTTCTTCGTCGACTTCGTTTGCAGAAAATGCGTGCGCGAATAAGCATCCCGTACTCACAACGGGCTCCCCAAAACAATCCCAGCGACGTCGGGCCCACATGGGGACCGGCGAGAAGAGGTCGAACACACTCCGATCGTCGCGTCCAAGTCGAATCCGATAGCGCTGCGGATCCCCTCGCACTGAGTCGATCGCAGCCTGGATTCGCCAGGCCTGATCGCAGCCGCGCTCCTTGGAACGACCGAGTGGTAGGTCGAGAAGCCGCACTGGACGACCCTCTGCGAGTTCGACATAGCACCACAGGTCCGCTCCGAACGCCTGAGTACGTCGGCCAACAAACTTGCCCGTATGATCCTTCGGTTCGACCCACCGGCCGCGATAGTAACGAACTGGCCTAGCCGGATCGAGGATTAAAAGGCCGAGCACCTCTCCCGACGGACTCGCGGAACCGAGCCGACGATCCAACTCCGCCAGATATTGCTCTGGGAGGCTCTGCGGCGGTGCCTTGAGCCATGCATCAAGACTGAGTTCGACCAAGCCAGATTGCCGCAGATACTCAGGGAGCGCGGTCGCAGCGTTCCCGGGGAGGCTCCGAATGTGGTTCGCGTGCTCCACCAATTCTTGGAGTTCGTCGGGCAACGGGAAAACGTCGTCCGGCGCCACACCCAACAGTATCACCGCGCCGCTATCTCGGCGCACGAAGCTTGGAGGGGCCGCGTAGATCTGGACAACAACCTCATCGCCTCCCATTTCTGACCGTTCGAGTTCGAGCAGATCTCCGTGCGCGAGTAGGGTCTCAACCATTTCTTCCACGCGCTCCTTCAAACCGTCATCCTCCACAAGACCACGAAATGGCCGAAGGACCGCTCGCACGAGGCTGCGCGGTGGGATTGGACAGACCAAGCCGGCCGCACGCCGGACGGCGCATGCAAGAGCTTCCGGAAACGAGAGATCGGCTGCAGAGGGATCGAGCCCCAAGCGTTCAACCATGCGGGCGTGGACTTCCTCGACAGAGAGCGTCCTCATACCCACTCCCACCCTGGGACCAAGAGATCCTCGTTGACATCCGCTCGCGGAGTTCTACTGGCGACTGTGAGGACGAGAAACCGTGCCGCACGCGCGAGTGTCGGTAGTTCGAAGAGACTACCAACCGCCGCCTCCAAGTGATCGCCAGCCCACGCTGCAGCTGACTCCGGATCGCTGGCAAGCCGTAGCGCGAACTCGGACAACCACACTGGATCCTGCACACGGCTGGACCCTTGAATGACAGAGCTACCACCACTTCTATGAATGGAAGGCGATGCAGATGTTGGCAGCTGTAAGAATCGGGCCACGGTTGAGGAGAAGTCTACGACCCGCTGCGGTACGGGTGCGTCCACGAACTCTGGAAGCTTCTCAAGGAGACTCGCCCCCAAGCCCGTTTCATATTTCTTCGAGATTTCCCACCTCAACTCAGCCAGTGCAGCATCATCCTGTGGTCGCTCACGCTCAGTGAATCGCTGCTCGACGCGCCCCCAGCGTGCCCCACCGAAGAGTTCGTGGACTTTGTGCAGCAGGGCCGACACAACCTGACGCCGCATCATCCTCGAAAACAAGTCGCCTGGGAGTTGCGAGTTACCCCAGATGCTGATAGCGTTCAGCAGTTCGCCAACACGGCGCGGCGAGCGGTCCCTAACCTGAATTTGCGGACAAATGCGCATGTCACTGAAGGTCTTTACGGCTAGGGGGGGAATCACGACAGCGCGGCGATGCCCACCAGACTCGGCAACGTACAGTCCAGGATCTGCTTTCGTACGGAACCTGCGGAACTCACGGGCATCCAACTCCAGCCCTCGTTCCGGATCCGTGAAGTCATATCGCTTCAGGCTGGCCTCATCAGCGGCATCAACATCGTCGAGCAATCGAATTCTATATCCCTGTGAAGAATGACGAACGACCCAGCGTAGCGGTGTGAACTCCCGCTCGCAGGTCAGCGTAAACGCGCCAAGCTCCTCTCCGTCAAAGCGGATCGCCAAGGACTGCGCCAAGTCGTAGCCGTTCTGGCAGTCGCGGACCCGTCGAAAATGTTGCTCAAAGTAGTCCCGCCACTCGGGTCCGGTGGCTGGTAGTCCGAGGGGCGGCAGTGTTCGTTGTAGGAACGGCTCGTCCTTCCGTCGCTCGAACAACACCACGGAGCATCGAACTCTCCGTGAGGGGGGGCCGTGGATTTCGACCGTCGCTTTGCCTTCCCACATGTCCTCCATTGAAGGCGTCGTTGGGTCCGCCACAATGAGGATCGCGCCTTGGCTCCCGAACCCTGGCTCCCATGGTGTGGGTTCCCGCACAAGGATCTGCAGGTGGCCGGTCGCGTCCAGACCGTCGTCCCCTCTGGCCTTGGTCTTGATTCCCAGTTCGTGTGGACCCAAAGGCAATTCTGGCAACTCGATAAACAGCGCCTGGCCGGTTGAAGTCGGCCTAACTTCCGTCCATGTGTTCGCGTCGTTGTCCAAAACAAGACCGAAGCTCTCGACATCATAGTCAGAGCGGATGCCAATACAGGGTGCCTCCGAAGACAGCCAGTCAGCGGCGCCCTCTCCATCCCACCTCGATGCGGCCAGCCCCGCAGGCCAAACATCGACGCTGCGGGATTGACTAATCCCGAATTGCTGGAGGTACTCAGTGGTCTCAAGGTTTAGGGCGTTATCGAGAGAAAGGTCCGCCGCGGATATGCCTGCACAAGATACGGTCGCCGGCACTCCCACAGATCCTTTTGGGAAAGGTTGCCCAGTGCTGATCAAGACATAACGCTGCCCCGGACGAACGTTGCGTCCCCGAACCTCGTAGGCCAGCCCGTCCGAGGCGACTCGGAACAGCCAAACGTCACCGGGGCGAAGCAAGCACTCCGTGTCAAGCAGAGCGTCCAATTCTGGTGTCGATCGCTCGAAGGACAGTAAAGCATTTCCAGGTGATGGCCATTCCTGCAGTCGCACCTGCCGTGCGCCATGCAAGAAGCCGCATCTGGCGATGGGGCGGCGAGTTGAACCGGCCACCACACATCGGGAACCTGTTAACACCTGCCGTACTTTCGGAAACTTGATCATTATGTGTGTGAGATCGGGTATCTCGAGGTAAGCGTCCCACGAAGCCTCACCGGCGGGGCGAAGTACGACTCGAGGTTCAATTCCAAGCTGACGCGCCCGTTCCGTAACATCAGTGTCCTGTGTCCGTTGCGTTTGTCGAAGCGTCTGCCCGATGGCAAGACCTCGCAATTGAATCCGTTGCTGGGCTAGGCGCTGCGCTCCTCGAAGCCAGTCCCTTGCAAGCCTTTCGCGATCGAGGTCAGTACAAATACGCAGGAGCGTGGTCGAGAGAATCAGGCGGTTGGACTCTCGCTCTTCCGGCAGCAAAAGCGCCGCCGCAATTTGGCCGACGAGGACTGGCTCCTGTGCTAGTTGCCGAAATCTCGACGTGGCGTTCCATCCGCGCGCGGCGATCAGATTCCCCAGTGCCTCAGGGGATTCGAAGTGCTCAGCGGTAAAGGCGTGCCTTGCGTCATAGAGAATGCGTGCAAGCTGCCTCTGCAGATCCTTCGGAAGGATCGCGTGCGTGATGGGCCAACAGATGATCGAGAATTGTTCTGCCCACTTGCCGGTGGGCCGCGCGCCACCAAACCTGTCGTGGAATCGGCGGAAGCAGCTGCGAATCCAGTCTCTGCTCCCGTTAACTTCCCATCCCGCAGTCCTCTCCTCGAAGGTCTGCCAGTACTCGTCCCCCGCGTAGCGATATCCCATCTCGCATGCGTAGACCATCCACGGAAGTGGGTGCTCTCTTGAGGGAGGGGACTTAGCGATATGAGTTCGAACGTCTTCCTTCAACTGGTCCAGTTCCAGTGCATTGAGTCCATGCTCAAGGCCGAACAGCGGCCTTGGCACCGCCGGTGCGGTGCGCTTCCGGCACAGTTGTTCAAAGTGGGAGTCGAGCCTGCACTGCCAGGACGCCAGACTCATCTCGCTCCGATGTCCTTCGTCAGATCAGGAAACAGAAACGTCTGGCCCGCATCGAAGTTCAGTTGCGGTACGCGCGCCCCGTGCTTAATGGGGTGTACAAGGGTTTGCCCTTCAACTTGCTCAAGTACTTCATCCGACTGGATGCGTCGAGAAAGCCAGCGCTCCTTCCACCAGTCGGCAATGGATCGAGTGGAGTTAGTTCCAGGAACAATAGGCACTAGGTAGTTCGGAACATCGTCCATCCCAAGAAGGAACTCGTACGCGTTTCGAACCAGCGTGACCCCGTAAACGATCCGACGACGATGGTGGCGCAACAGGAGCTCGGATGGAAACTCAAGGAGGTCAAGTCCCTCGCGAACCTTGCGGAGCTTGGGACTCGCGCCTTCACCGAAGATACTGTTAACGCGCTGCCCACCACTCTTCTGCTGAACAAGGTCCACGAGCGCTTCGACGGTTTGCTCACCATAGTGAGAGGTACCAAAGGCCGCAGAGTGCCCGAGGCGCCGGTAGCGAATCACCTCTCCACGCTCGCCACCTAGAACGTCGCACGGGATCTTGACTCGATTGTACTGACTGGAGCCGACACCATATAGTGAGGTAGTTGCGAGAACCACAAGATGGGCAGGGCGCACGATGGAGTGTCCCGCCATCGACGAAGCGATCTCGCTTGCAGATGCCCCGTAGCGCCGCTCGTACTCACGGATCACTTCTGGGCTTGCCACCAGCATGCTGACAAGTTTTCCGCCGAGCAAGGGATTGTAAGGCTGGATTGCGCCGCAGACCGAGATGTCGGCCATCGCAATACCCACTCGGTCCGCCTTGGCCTTCTTCACGATTTTACGAACCGTATTGACACCTGCCCCAGTGCTAAGGAGCCGGGCCAGCCCCTTAGCACTGGGCTGCTGACCGATGTGTGCATTCAGAAGCATCTGCGCCCGAAGATACTCGGCAAGCGCAAGAGCTCGTTTGCTACGAAACAGATGCGTTCGAGCTCGCTTTACCCAGTAGTCGTTCGTGTCGTGGTTGGGCTCCGCGTTCCGCTTATGGTCCTGGGAGCGCGCGTATCGATGATGAAGACGTCGCTGCTCAGCGCTGTCAGCCATTAGGCTGTTGACGATTTCGTCAGTCGGATTTCGAATCGCGTCGACGGAGAGGAGGCGATCTTCGAGGAAGTCATCAATGTAGGTCTCATTCATGGCATCAGCGACGACTTTCTTGAGCCACTTTGCTACCGCCGCCGTAGGCCGAGTCTTGATTTCGGAGATGAAAGTATCGGGGTGCCATCCGATCCAAGCATCCCGTTTACCGATTTGGATGATCGGACTGCTGAGGGCCCCAATGCCAATAACCGGGTGGAATGCGGCGGCGCAATCGCGGACCAGAAACATCATGCAGCGTCCCGGTACGCTCGTATAGTAGTTGGTCCATGTGTGGCGGAAATAACGCCAGACATCCATGAGACGAAGCCCCGTCTCTGTACAGCGGTCATCGCGAGAGACAAACTGCAGATAGGGATCAATTACAGTGTCGATTAGATGGACCGCCCCGCTGTTGCAGCCCTCCCGCACGCGAAGCAGAGAATCGGCAAGCTCCCTGCCGTCTCGCATCAAAGAGAAGATCGAAACGAACTGCCCATCGTGCAGTCGCCGCCGTTCCATTGAACGGATAAATTTTTGGACAGAGGGTTTTCGCAACTGAGCGTCGCGCTTGATAAGTTCCTGCTGGCGGACACGTTCTTTCTCCAAAACAAGTTCGGCTTCGATCTCTTCTGGCGGAGAAACGCAGACGATGCCATTCCGCACCCGAATGCCCCACTGCTGTGAGACCAAGTCCTTCAGCACGAGAGCCGCCGCGAGGAGCGTCTGGCGATCAGACGGGGGCCACGAGTCACGGCATGCGACAAACGCATCATTAATGTCGTCGACTCTGTCCTCGCAGTCCACGTCATCGACCGGTGCGGCCCGAGCGAGTTGCTTCGCGAACTCCACGAAAAGGGGCTTCGAGTAGCGTGGTGCACGAAAACGCGGTGCCAGTGGAGTCCACGATTTCGGGTTGTCACTCATTAGCCGTTCAAGAACGTTGCAAGCGCGTTGCTCCAGTCAATTCGTTGTTGGGCCAAGGTGTCTCCCTTGGTCTTGCTCCGACACGCCGCCTCACTGCGGGCCGCCGCAAGCAGCAACAACTCCAACTTCGCTCGAAGCTCTTGCTCTTGTGGCGACTCCCCTTCGACGAGTGGCTTGTAGAGCTCTCGGTAGAATGGGTGTTGCGGGTTCAGTACGAGGACAAGTTGGTCACCGTCGACACCGAAGCTGAAGAAGGACGTATCTCGAACCGAGGCCTCTATAATCCGGTAGCGCGAACCATTAGACTCACCATTCTTCTTCCGAAGAACTGGATGTTGCTTCTTCAACTCGGTCATCAGAGCTTTTGCCTTGTGGTTCGGCTTCGAAGGCAGTGGCTCCAAAAGGTGATCTCGCTCAGAAGCGAGTTTCTCTGCCTTCGAGAACCGCTCTCCAGCTTTGGCAGCGAGATGCGCCTTCCGAGTCCGCGCGTTTAAGACACGAGCCATCGCCTCAAGATCTAGCGACAAAGCCTCGAGCAGGTACGGCTTGGGCCGTATCTGCTGCTTGGTGTGCGTGATTCCGAATGCCTCATCAAGGACGGGATCGAATTGGATTTCACATCGCCACCAATCGTCATAGTTCTCACGGCGCTTGCCTCCCATAAAGAACCAACCGTAGTCGACCTCGCGGCCGCCGCGTACGATCGACACGCCTGCCCCCTCGGAGATACCAAGCCTCCGTTTATCCTCGTTGCTCAGCTTTGACCACTTATGGACGGGTAACTCGGAGAAACGAACGCTCACCCACCCCGTAGCGTTCGGCGTCTCGGCAAGTTCAGCCCTAATCTCATAACGAAGCTCCTCGCCGAACAGTTGGGCGCCGTTGGCATGAGTGTCGGCGTGTAAGTAAAGAGGATCGATCGCCTGTACTGTTCGCCCGTTGATTCGGATACGAGCACCCTTCCAGATAAAGTGTCTGAAACGTCGCCCTAGTTCAGCTGCGAGTTTTCGAGTGATCGTAGAGACGCGTCGGTTGTCGAGGCGGTCGCACCGTTCCCAGATCACCAGCGTGCCAGAAGCGCCCCTACACTCTTGAGGTAGGGACTTCACAACACGCGGCCTCGGCACTTCTTGCATGACCCCGCCGACGATCTCGTCAACATCGAGATACGAAGTGTAGACTCGTTCCGGCGTGAAAGACTTGCTTCGTAATCGGCTCCCGTTCCTGAGCGGCTTCCCGTTGCCGATTGTCTGCCACGTGAAAACAGTCGCGCGGCGAGCCTGACTCAAGGAACTGTTCGGCAAACCCATCCCGTAGCGCCCCAGGCCAGTCCTGTCGTCGAACCGCGTGCTACCCCCAAATCGCAGGGCCTGTCGAAGCGTGAAGGGATCCATGCCGCAGCCGTCATCCAGGATCGACACCACGATGGAAGCGTCATCGCCGGCTGCCTCAACGGCAATCTCAATGTTACACGCCTCAGCTTGAATCGCATTGTCGACGAGTTCCGAGACCGCGCTTGGCGTGCCTTTGTATCCGGAATCGCGCGTCGCCTGGATGAACTTGTCCAAGGCGATTATCGAACAGTCATGTTTCTTGGTTTGGGCTCGGTTCATTGATCTTCGTCTCTCCAGTGTGGTTCAGAGTTTCCAACGTTCACCCTGCCTTGAGAACAGTAGTTGCCTCTCTCTCGGTCCGTGTCCTCCAACTCTACTTGTTGCGTCTGCTGGTGAGGAACGGGAGTCAGTTGCCTAACTCACCAGACTCGTGCTGCTTACGCTTCTCTTCTTGGTAGCGGCGGATTGCCTCCACGTGGCGTTCCTCCCATATGTGCCAGCCCCGCCAATCGCGTCTGCAATCAGCGAGTTCTGGCACCGGCTGGCCCTCCTTTAGCCATCGACGTAGCGTTGCTTCCGATATTCCGGTGATTTCAAGGAGTCGCTTCGTCGTCATCCCTTCTGTCCTGAGCAGCGGCATCATTTGTAATCCATCTAATAGGTCTTATACCTATCAGGGCTATCGTCCGTCAATTCGGACGGTACTGTCAAGTTGACGAAAAGCTAGGTGCTTCCGTCATTAAGTGTTGGTGAGATGACGTAAGACTTTACGCCGCATTAAGTTACAGCCAAAATAGCGCTCGCGACCTTCGCTTCGCGCTAAATGGAGCGTAAGCGCCGCTTTTGCAAAGGGATGCGTACATATGACCAACAGTAAACAGCGCAAGCACCCTTTTACGCCGCAGCGCACGTGCTTGAGATTAAGGATGCCAGCCGAAGCGATGAGCGGGACGAACTCCGATTCCGCTACGCTATTCAGTCCAATGGATCTGACGATTTCACCGAGTTCAACGACGTGTAAGGTTTCTGACGGGATTGTAACATGCTTTGTGTACCTAGGTTGGCACCGGAGGCTTGTCGCGAAGAAGTTCGATAGTACTTTCGAGTGAACGAACGATTTCGGTCACTCCCCGATGACCTCCGCCCACGCGGGCGGTGCCATTGCTGTCAAATTGAGCTGGTGCCTGACAGACTGGGCGGATGAAAAGCGACACGCCGAGCGACCTGTGATCCGCAAAAAAGAAGACCGCGAATTGACGGGCAGACAGCCATGGGAGTTGAGGTCCTGCGAACTCGTGTTCGCCTCGGTGGAGGTTCTGCACTCTGTCGCTGCCGGGCCACCGACGTAATAACGTGCTTGAGAAAGAACGCGTTGTTCCCCGTCCTGTGCCAAAACTCGGCCCTTTTGAAATAGACCGCAAGAGCGAACCTTTCGACGTTTACAATGACGTCGGATCACCTCATCCGTTCGCCGCGAAACGGCCAATCCTGGCAGCTCTAAACTGCGGAATCAACGGACGGATCGAGTTTTTGCGGAGCACAGGCCGTTCGGCAGCGGAAAAGAGGCCACCCGAGAGGCCAGAATCGAGGCCGAGGCTACCGCGGCGTAGCTGCCCTAGCACGTTCTGGTCCAGGTGTGACTGAGCCTCTTTGATGTCCTTACTTGTCTCGGATTTAGCCTCAACTCTGCACTGACCTCCTGCAGTTCTTTCCCGGCGCACAGCCCGTGTGCCTCGGTCAAAACCACAACGTCTACCACCGCGTCTCGTCGCCTACTCATCCCGAGCCGCCGACTGTTTTGGCCGGCAATTAGGTAGATCCCCAGCAGGGACATATCATATCTCCATGACCAGCTTCCGGATTTCGGTGACGATTCTCGCTGTGATTCACGCGGTCTTCGCAGGATTCACGGCCCTGATTGGAGCATTCGCTAACGGTGGAGACGTCTGGCAACGGCTGCTGGTGGTCCTCCTGCACCCTCTTGGCGCCACGGGATTACTTCTGCTCGTGCTGCGGCCCCGCCTCGCCACGACGAAGATCCTCGCCATGATGGCGCTCCTGACGGCGAACGTGATCGCCGACCTGTGGGTTGCGCAGATGATTTCCGCGGGAAGAGTGCGAGGAGATTGGGAGCTTGCGCTGGCATTTTCGGTGGTTCCGGCCATCGGGATTGTCTACGCGTTGGCGCTGCTGCGAACTGCCCGCTAGCGGTCGGGTAAGGCTCCGTCCGGAACCTGAGACGCGCAGGAAGTAGCCGTTGTACTTCTGGTCTTCCAGTCAGGTTTTCCAACCGGGCGCATCGCTCGGTCGCGATCGCCTATATCTGGGATGAGCCCGATTACGGGGCCAATGACTCGGACGGCACCAATCCGGCCAAGCCGGCGGCGCTCGTCAGTCGCAACGCGCAATCAACGCTGGATCGACTTTCTGCGGAGCACAGCTGAGTTTTGGCACAGGACGCCCTTGGAATCCGCGCAGAATCCAGGGTATTTCGCGCCGCAGGGCTGACTTCCGACCCATGGGCTGGCGGATGAATAAATAGAAGGCACAGGTGGTAGCCGTCGATACGACGTAGCTTGATCTGACCGGAAGCTACGAGTCCGAAAAGCAAAGCGACGGCGAACTCCTCGGTGGTGAACGACGCCTGGGTCTTGGTCCGGCGGCGAAACTCGCGGTTCAAGTTTTCCAAGGCGTTGGTTGTGCGGATCGACTTCCACATCGCACGCGGGAACTCGTAGAACGTGAGCAGGTGGCTACCTGCCTCCTCCAGGCTTCGAACGATGGCCGGCGCCAGCGCGTTCCATTTGGTTACGAACTCGTCGTAAGCCTTGCGGGCCTCGATGCCATCCTTCGCGCAGACGATCCGGTTGTAGTCACGCTTGAGCTCACGCCTCGCATGAACTGGGCAATGCTCGAGGAGGTTGACGCCGTCGTGTCCAAAAACACAAACGCGTTGCCAAGCCCTTGATGGTTGAGTTCTCCATGATAGTGATAGATGAACTCGGCGACGGCCCGGCGCGTGGGTCTTAGAGTTCGTTTGTATTTTTGGACACGACGCGCTCTTCGCCAGCAGCTCGCCGTCCTCCCCCGTTCGGCCAGCGTGCAACCGTGTTGCGGGAACGACCAGTGAGACGGGCCGTGGCAAAAATGCTCACGCCCTCGACTCGAAGGCTCGCTACTTCGTCGAACTCCCTAACGAGCCTCAATGGCTGGAAACCGGAAGATGCTCGCCGCAATACCCGATCACGATCTTTTGGCGGTCTCCATCCCAGTGGAAATGAACGCGTATCGTCTGCGTCGAGTCATCGTCTACACCGATCTTGAGATGCCGGAACATCTCCACCTGCGTCCCGTCATAGTCGAAGGTTCTCTGACGGCGCATAGCTTTGTTCGTCATGACCGTTTCTGATTCCTTAGCTGCGTACTCGCTCTTCCCAAACACCCGACGTGCCTTGCTGTCACCTCCATCCATCAGCTGGTCGCGGTAGGTCGTTACCAGCCGCATGAGTAAGTCGAGCAAGTCGCGCCCATAGATGAATCGCGTCATCTTGATCGCGCTAGCCCGGGCACTATCTAAGACCGTACACCTATCGCCATAGAATTGTTCGATGATCTCGATGCAATCCAATGGGCTCGGTTCCTCCTTGCGCACAATCCATTCCAGAAGCGGCTCTGGATTGAAGGCGCCGACGTCGGCGGGGGAAAACCCATCTTTCAGAGATTTGAGCTCGAACTTCTTCGTCCGCAGCTCCTTCTGCGTCTCCTCGAGATCCTCCTTGTAGCGTGAGAGCTCAGTTTCGAGGTTTGCGTTTTCATCGACGATCTCGTTGAAGTAGCGCTCCTGCTCGTCCGCGCGGTTCGACGCTTCATCCAGCACCTGACGTAGCTGCTCCGCGTTCATCTTGGCGCTGGTCGCGTGCACCTTCTCCATGCGCCGCCGCATCGAAAGCTGCATAACGCCTTCTGGCCGCACATGCAGCCGCAGCCTCGGAATGTTGGTGCTCGCGGTGACCCAAGCCAGTACCCGCGAAATGCGCTGCTGCTCTTCGCCCCAAGCTCGGACTTCGTCGCGGAGGAAGTACCGCGACCGCACGCCCGACATCGACGGGATGGCCAGCACGTTGACGGCTCCGTCCCATGCGGACCATGACTGGCCTAGGACCTCTGCCATCTCATAACTGTTTGATCCCGGTAGGACCCGTACAACGTGCGCCAGGCCCACGAGCGTCCTCTGAAGTTTGGTTGGGTTGACGAGGTACTCCTCGTCACGCATGGCGCTGACTAGCACGATGGCATTGTCCCGGTCACGCCGCTCGACCTCAGCGACAAAGGCCCGGTACGAATCCCGGTCCTGGCCGACTGTCCTTAAGATCTCGCCGGGCCAGGCGTCTGCGAAGTCCGCACCCTTAGCGGAAAGAACGTTCTTGGTGATGAATTGGATAACACGAGGCTGCGACGCACTGACAGGGCTTGATACGAGTGTGCTACGTTCATCCGTCTTCACGACGCAAGAGACTTCCAACGTCCCTGCGAACTTCTTGACCCCAACCTCCACAATCCATTGCCGTCCGTGGATGTTGTCGTCGCCGTGCTTCAGCACCCATGCGCACAGGGCCGGCTCACCGTCATAGCAACTGTGGATCCGCAGCCGCGCCTGGTTCTCACCACGATGGCCGTAGTGCTCTCCACCCTGCTTCAATTGATCCGGACGAAGGCCGAACCCGAGTTGCTGCTTGAGCCAACCGCCGATGGCCTTGAATACGGCCCACTCGGCATCGACCCCCTGGACACGCAGATGGTTCGCATAAACCAGCATCGATCAGTACTCCTTTGAGTGACCGTTAACCGAAGTTCGCTGCGCTAACTGTTTGAACCGCTCCAGGTTTTCCGGAGACTGTTTTAGTTGAGTCTCGCCGTCTCTAGCGAGCCTTCCTGCGACCGATAGTAGTTCATCTCGTACTCGACCGGGGAGACATTTCCAATCGGCTCCAAGAGTCGTTGCGTGTTGTGCCAATGCACTCACTCTAGGGTGACGAACTCGACGTCCTCGAGACCACGCCAGAGCCCGCGTCGACGGGTCACCTCGGTCTTGTAGAGGCCGATGATGGATTCAGCCAAAGCGTTATCGTAGGAGTCGCCTCGGCTTCCGACAGAGGGCTTGATGCCGAACTCGGCGAGCCGCTCGGTGTAACGGATCGAGAAGTACTGCACGCCCCGATCACTGTGATGCACCAACGGATCCTCGAGGTCGAGTCGACGCTCATGCAGCGCTTGCTCCAATGCATCGAGGACGATGTCAACGCTCAACGATGTCGCCTGTCCCTTCCCGTCGTGTCCGAAAATACAAACGAACTCTAAGACCCGCGCGCCGGTCCGGCGCCGAGTTCATCTATCATTATCGTGGAGAGCGCAACCATCAAGGGCTTGGCAACGCCTTTGTGTTCTTGGACACGACGCGCTCCAGACTTCACCCCGCGCTTGGTCCGAACCGCACCCCGGTCTAACATGCCTGGGTTGCCAGCCGTGCGTCTACGCATGGCATAAAGGAGGTTCTCTTCGATGCACAGCCAAGTGACTCGTTTTGTTGTTCTTGTCGCGATCGCTGCCGTTGCGGTGAGCGTTGTGGCGTGGGCTCAGTCTCCCCGCGGCGCATCCAAAGCGACCATAGGCGGAAGCGAGGTTTCCGTGGACTACGGCCGGCCGAGTCTCCGGGGACGCGACATGCTCGGCCAAGCCCCCGTGGGTACCGTTTGGCGCACAGGGGCGGATCAATCCACCACGTTCACGACCGGGGCCGACATCACCGTTTCCGGCACTGCGATCGCGAAGGGCGCGTACAGCTTGTTCACGAAACGAGTGAGCGAAGACACGTGGCACCTAGTGTTCAACTCCCAGACCGGGCAGTGGGGCACGTCCCACGACGCCAGCCGCGACGTGGGCGAAGCCCAGCTTACGTGGAAGAAGGACGGAGACGCGACGGAACAGCTCACGATCGAGCTGTCCGGCTCCGGCAACAGCGGCGAGATCAAGCTGATGTGGGGGACCAACGTCCTGATCGCTCTGATCGAGTCCAACTAGCCGCGTTCTCGACTGGAATCCGGAGACGGCGCACTCCGTTTCACTCGCGAAGAGTGGTCGTGACGGGATCCGTGCGGGTGACTCTTGTCGCGGGAACCCAACACGCGACGTACGCGACGGCGCGGAAGGAGAGCGAATCAAAGCGAGAAACACCGCGCAGGATACTCTGAAGAAGCTGGGTAACCTGTGCTCCGCAAAAAGTCGACCCCGTCCTGTGCCAAAACTCGGCCCTTTTGAAATAGACGATAAATCAGCAACTTAGTGTCTGTGTTTGCGGCCGTGTCAAGGGCCGAGCGCGAACAAACGACCAAATCATACCGGCATGGTCCCGGCAGACCGGAGACTAATCAAGTTCGGTGCGCGCGGATGAATAAATAGAAGGCACAGGTTGGCCGGAACGTCGTTTTGGACGGTTTGGACTTCGCCAGCTTACGGCGGGTCTGGGAGCAGACCTTTGGGGCTGCTCCTCCAAGCTCGCTCTCGCGTGTTTTCCTGCGCCGCGTTCTCTTGCACGAACGCCAGTGCCGGACCCATGGCGGGCTTTCGGCCGCAACCCGGCGCGCTCTGGCTGCCATGGCGAACGAGACACCAAGCTCCGCCGCTCTCGCAGGGTCCGTTTCTGCCGGCACCCATCTCGTCCGCGAGTGGAATGGCCGGACCTACCAGGTCGAGGTAATCGACAACGGCTATCGGTTCGATGGCAAAACCTATCCGTCCCTCACCGCCATCACAAAGCGAATCACCGGCACCCACTGGTCAGGACCACGCTTTTTCGGTCTGACGCCCAAGCGCAAGGCCTAACATGAAGAAGATCCGCTGTGCCATCTATACGCGAAAGAGTGCGGAAGAGGGTCTCGAACAGGAGTTTAACTCCCTCGATGCGCAGCGAGAAGCCTGCGCCGCGTATGTCGCGAGCCAGAAAGCGGAGGGCTGGGTGCTGCTGCCAACCGTCTACGAGGACGCGGGGCTCTCGGGAGGAACCCTGGAGCGCCCGGGCCTGCAGCGCTTGCTCGCCGACATCGACGCAGGTCTCGTCGACCAGATTGTGGTCTACAAGGTCGACCGGCTGACCCGTTCCCTCTCCGACTTTGCAAAGCTCGTCGAGCGGCTCGAGGCGGCCGGCGCGGTTTTCGTCTCGGTGACTCAGTCCTTCAACACCGCGACCAGCATGGGACGACTGACGCTGCATATGCTGCTGTCCTTCGCACAATTCGAGCGGGAGGTCACGGCCGAGCGGATCCGCGATAAGGTCGCTGCCTCCAAGCGCAAGGGACTATGGATGGGCGGCCGCGTACCGCTCGGCTATGAGAAGGACGAGCGCACGCTGCGCATCAACGAGGCTGAGGCCAAAACGGTCCAGACGCTCTATGCGCTGTACCGGAAGCACGGAACGCTCCGGCAGGTGAAGGCCGAGGCGGACCGTCTGAGGCTGCGCACCAAGCAACGCTTCGCCGCGGATGGAACCCGGACAGGCGGGTTGCCGTTCCGTCGCGGACACCTCCACTGCCTGCTGACCAATCCTCTCTACGCCGGCCGTATCCGGCACCAGAGGCGTGTCTACGAGGGCCAGCATCCATCGATCATCGCTCCGGAGCTCTGGGACGCGGTCCAGACGCAGCTGCAGGCAGGGGCTGCCAAACCAAGGAGACGCACGACGAAGGGCCGCGCAGTCCGTTCCCCGCTGGCCGGCAAGCTCTTCGACGAGACCGGGGACCGGCTGACGCCGAGCCACACCAAAAAGAAAAACGGGCAACGGCTCCGCTACTACGTCTCCCGGCGCCTCATCCAGCACAGTGGCTAAAAGGACCTCTCCGGCTGGCGACTGCCCGCCCCGATGCTGGAACAGACCGTCGTGCATCTCATCCGACAGCATGTGGATGCCACGACCTTCTCGGCCTCGTTGATCCACACTCCGACGATACAAGAGCTCGCCTCGGTGCGTCGCTTTTTAGACGGGCTGTGTTCCGGTACTAATGATGATAGTGCCTCGGCAGCCCCCCTGCTCCGTCTTATCCGGCGGGTCGACATCAGCCCCGGCTCTGTGTCCATCCTGCTCGACCGCAATGCGTTCGCTGCTTGCCTCTCTATGGGACCTGCCCGCATTCGCGAGGATGCACTCCGCATCCTCGCACCGTTCCGCTTGCGTCGACGCGGCGTCGAAACCAAGCTCGTTCTGGGCAACCCCACGAAATCCGTCGACCGCACACTCCTGCGCAATATCAGAAACGCCCTCTCCTGGCTCGACCGAATCAAAGCAGGCAAAACCTATGAGCAGATTGCCACCGAAGACGCCATCCCAACGGACCGCGTGCGCAAGGCAATCCGTTATGCCTTCCTGGCTCCCGACATCGTCCGCGCCATTGTCGAAGGCCGCCAGCCCGTTGGGCTGACCTCGAGCTACCTCTTGCATCATCCGCTTCCCGACGATTGGGAGAAACAGCGAGTGCTCGTCAAAACGCTGTGAGCCTGCCAGCGCGCACTCCGTGAATCGGCTCGGTTAGCAGCAAGCTGCTCTCCGACACTGGCCTCCACCAATCAGACTCAAACCGGCCCAAATTCCCTGTCATGGTTTCCAGACTCGGATAGCTCCTTGTACTGGACCGTCTGCGGAGTCATCTTCGTTTCCTCCGTAAAACTCCGCTGGATGAATTCGAGGTTTGGCTAATTCGAATTCCGCCATTCGCCTTCTCCTCAGGCGCGATCTAGGCGTTAAGCGTCTTCTCATTGTCTGCACGATTAAGCGCAAAAACGTCCCGATAAGCCCAAAAATCGCCCCAAATTGCACGCTAAGGGCCTGTTTTGCGCTCTTTCTGATCGTTTCCAGCCAAGAATCGGAAGCTCCACTCGAGCCTCCCGACTGCGATAGCCGGAAAGATGTTCCCGTCGACGAACATTCGCTGATGAGACGTAAAGCCGTTTGCGACAATGAGTAACGGTCGGAGCCGCCTCCGGAGGGTTTACGACACGGCCCTCTTTCAAGCGTCCAGGAGGTTGAGATTGCCGTATAGAAAATTTGATTGAGCAACTTCGATTCCGGCTCGAACGACCACCCGTCGATAATGCGTGCGGGGACCAGCACGTGATGAAGGCCGTTAAATCACTGTAGGGGAAGAGGATGGAACGAAATTGGCATCACGTAAAACAGCCTTTTCGCAAAACCTTTGTACGGGTCGAAAAACTCGAAAAACTCGAACCCTCCTGAATCTCCACTAGCTTTTCTGTTTGAGGATTTCCGCCAAAAGCTGGACCACCTTTTGCCGAGACCGGATAGCTCCAAACTGCACCATCCGCCACCCAGTCTGCCCAATTGTGGCACTGCAGAGACGGATGAGATTTTCCGCGCGGTTGGCGGGGTTTTGCAGGGGTCGGTGTCACCAGAGACGCGCTAGAAGGGCTGAATTGGCCTCATTTTCGATTTTGGTCTCTAATCTCGATTTTCGAGTGCCACGTTTGCGCCAAAAGGGGGAGCGGGCCGCTGACAGGGCCGTGCAGCGTCGGAAAAGAGGCCGCCCGAGGGGTCCAGAATCAAGGCCAGGACTACCGCGGCGTAGCCGGCTAGCACGTTCTGGTCCAGGTGCGGCCCGGGCCTGGATCCTGCGGGAGCGGCGGCGCCGTTGCCTGGTGTCCCGTTCACCATGGCGGCCAGAGCGCGCCGAGTTGCGGCCGGATGCCCGCCATGGGTCCGGCACAGGCGTTCGTGCAAGAGAACGCGGCGCAGGAAAACGCGCGAGAGCGAGCTTGGCGGAGCAGCCCCAAAGGTTTGCTCCCAGACCCGCCGTAAGCTGGCGAAGTCCAAACCGTCCAAAACGACGTTCCGGCCAACCCCCTGTATCCTGCGGCATCACCGAACGTTCGCTCTTGTGCTCGATAAAGTCCAGTCTAATGAGGGACTTCCGGGCGCGAAGTCCGCTGCCCGCAGCTCGCCCCGCAGCCGATTTGAGCCAGCCGTGCGCACCCCCGGGTGGGCCTGTCGCTCGCCACCCGCAGCCCAGGAGTCGGAAGGCAGCCCTGCGGCGCGAAATACCCTCGATTCTGCGCGGATTCCAAGGGCGTCTAAGCCGCTGATTTGTGGTCTATTTCAAAAGGGCCGAGTTTTGGCACAGGACGGGGTCCATCACCGTCCAAATCGGTAGCGACGTGCCGTCGCGGCGCCAACATCTCCGCTCCGACAACTCCTGCAGCACGTAGGGCATCAACGCACGGCGTTGCCTGACTTTGAGGACACCACTATCGGCAATGCCGTACTCGTGCTCATAGCAAAGCCTTTCCTCTTCAGAGAGTTTGGACGCAAGGACGAATTGTCGTTCCTCAAACGAGTGCCAGTCGATATCCTCGTCCAGCTCGATGAAGGGTGTCTGCTCTGCGCGCCAAGCTTCGATGGTGCGGGCAGAAACCACATCGACGTAGCGGTGATCTAGCTGCCGGCCGGTAGAGTCACGCCCCTCGGTGCGAAAGCCACGCAGGTGATAGCGGCCGCGAGAGCGAATGAGGGCTGATGGATGGAAGACAAAATCCTGGCAGCCTGCCTTAGCGGCATAGATTAGCCTGACAGCTTGGCGGTCCAGGCACGCGGCAAGTACTTCACGGATGGACCTGGACGGAATCGGCGCTGAGATCGCCAGATCGTGGACGCCGCCGAGCGGGGCGACCAATGAAAACGGATTCCCGGGAAGGAGATCCCCCACCATGAGCAGCGACAACGCAACGTTGGGATCGGTCACGGCGGGGCCGGGATCGAAATCCTCCGTCGGGACAAGGCGGCGCTCGGCACTCGGCCGGTAGAGTGGCAGAATTCCGTCAAAGCGCCGCCAATCGTGAATCAAGGTGCGCGCCGTGCGCTCGGACACGTCCAGAAATTCCTGAACCTCCCTTGCTCGCAGGTGCCCACGCCAATAGAGCATTGTTTCGGCGAAACGTCGGGCGATCTCTTGACCGAATCTCATAGACTATTATTAAATAGCTAATACCTGCAAAATCTGCAAGTTACATTTTAGTTTGGATGGTATCATAATAATTGCGTACAGTCAGAAATCGAAGATCGAAGGATGAACGGTATGAGGGTGAGACTTTCGGCTCCGTGCGGCGAACGAGCGAGGGTACGCTTTTTGGACAGCCTGCACGGCGCGCTTATCAACGCATGGACGAGATGCGGCGCTCGGGGCAAGGATGTAATCGGTCGCACCTCCAGCAACTGGTCCTTTGGTGCGGTCGGCACGGCGACCTCCAAGGGCTTCGTCCTGAAGGCCGTGGTGATCGGCACGGAAGGGGGTCCGCTCGAACCTGTGCTAGGCCATCTAGTTCCCGAAGCCATCCGCAAGACCTCAGTCAACGGCGACGTGGTGGACCTGTCGACCTGGGACAAAGCCGTTGAGGAGGTTCCGGTCGTCTGCGGACCAGGAGAAACAGCGACGCTGCCGACGATCATGCTCTCGCCGATCGCCCTTTCGGTGCGCGGGCAAAAGGGACGTTGGCACGACGATTTGACGAAGGCCGGGTCCGGTTTGCAGGAAGCCGTGAACGTCCGCCTGTCACGCCTGACCGGCCGCGACGTGAAATTGAAGATCGATCCCGACAGATTGTACCTCCGCGCCAATCCAAAGCACTCCACGTTGGTTCGAACGCGCTCCGTCCCCGGAGGCAGGCCTGCGTTCGTGATCGGGCTGATGTGCCCGCTGTCCATCAGCGGCCAGCTCGAAGACCTGCGGACGGCTTGGAATCTCGGCATCGGCGAGAAGAACCGCTACGGCTTCGGCTGCATCGGGCACGCAGGGGGACGCGTATGAGCGCCCAGGCGTCGAACTTCGCGCACCAAACAGCCGTCAATGTCTACCACGCCTTCCTGAACAAGTGCGTGCTTGAACGAGTCAGCAAAGACCGCGATGGCCCTAAGGGGAAGGTATCAGGCGCCAAGATCGATGGCCGGCCGGTTCGCTTGGTGACGATAAGTGGCAAGGGAGGATGGTCGCCAGACCCCGAGCTGGCGGAGCGCTGGAGATGCAACGACAACATCAGCCTGCTGGACCATCTGCTCTCGGTGGCCCGCGGAGCTCTCATGTTCTGGCTTGCAGACGCCCCCCGTCCCTGGTCGAGCGAGACGGATTTCGAAGAGATCGAACGGCTTGCCTATGCGGTCGTCTGCGTTTCCTTCCTCCATGATATCGACAAAGACCTTGGATTGAAGCGTGGAGAGAAGATGGACGTTGCCGACGTGGGCGAACGGATGCGGCGCTACGGAATCGACGAGTTTCTAGCAAGCCAACGCATCCATATCTCGCCTGCCGCGATGCTCAACTACGTCGAAGAAGTAGAAGGCACCCAGGCGGCCAGGAGCCCCGCAGCGCCTGATTACGATCGACGGATCGCTGGAACTTGCCGATACGTCGAGCTGGCCGACAAGCTTGAGGGGGCGTTCACCGGCAGAGAAAGAGGTGAGGGAGTCGATGGTGCGCTCTACCTGCTCGGTGGCTGGCCCGCGCTTCAGGACAGTGAGTTGAAGCAATGGGAGAAGGTAGAAATTCACGACCATCTCCATGTCTTCCTGCTGGACCGCTTCCAGCGCGCACTTTCCAAAACCTGCAAGAAGATCACCGGCCGCCTGCCCTTGATCGAGATCGTCCACGACGGACGGCTGCTTTGCTTGATTCCACAAGAACGAGCGCGTGAAGTGAGGAAGAACGCCCTCGACCTCTTCCTCGGCTATCTTCCCTACGGCTTGCGTTTCGCGGTCAACAACCGATTGGCGTGTGAGTTCGTCGGAGGAGCTGCATCGTGGGAGATATGTCGAAATGTCATGGATCCCAAAGGCAACTGGGATAGCAAATTCGCCAATCTCTTAGCGCTTCCCAGAGCGTTCGCACGTGTACACCGTGATGAAATTGATGAGCTGTTCGAAGCTGCGGGTATGACGGCTTCCTGGGGCTCGCTCGACGACAGCGCCCTCGGAGCGACCGTGAAGCCGGCACTCGAACACCCGGGAGGAGACTTCCGTGACCTGGAGATGGAGCCGGCGCACGCCCTCGCGTTTCTCACGATCGTCCTCAATCATAAGGATGCCACGGGCAAGACGGCGGCGCCGGGTGCGGACTGCCGCGAGCGGGAACTGGTGGATCGATTGCTGGTTGAAGGCACGGAACCGCCGGCGATCGTCAGGGCGGTTCCTCAAAAGGACGCGCGTGTGCGCCGCGTTCTCTTGGCGCTGTGGGCGGTTGGAGAAGTCTGGCGGCGTGCCGAGGAGGACCCGGACAGCGGTCAGGAGATGCTGGACGCGATCCTCGGCCGCGAAGGCCTCGTCGGGCTCTGGCTGGAGGGGACCGACGACCTCGCCGGTCTTTCAGGTCAAATCGAGGACGTTTCAAGCGACATCGTGAACGCGCTGCGCCAGCGCTTCTCCGCGTACCTGTCGGGGGTTCCCGTACTGCCGTTCGATGCCGGAGACTCTTCAAAGCGCTGCATTCTGTGTAACGAGCCGGTCGACGCTGCACGGCGCATCAATACCTCGTCCAAGGCGCATGGCATCAAAGCGTCGGCGTTTTCCGGCCGCGACGGGCGCAACGACCATTTGGCGTCGCCGTCCGGCGATACGCATCTGTGTCCGGTCTGCCTTGCCGAGTTGCAGTTGCGTCAGAACGCGCAGGACGAGTTCCGGGGAAGCCGCAAGCTGCCCCCACTCATCTCCTCGCCGGTGACTACTGGGCTCTTCGGCGGGATTGCGTTCGAGCGCGAGGATGCCGAAACGTCGATGGGGCTGTACGACCTCAACCGACTCGAAATCAAGAAGGGCGCCGTCTACGGGGGGCTCGATTGCCAGATGCGGCGCATTCGCATGGTACGGCTGGAAACGCTACCGAACCGGGACGCGGATCTCGTCGCCTTCCTCTACATGGCGCTGAAGGCGACCAGACGGCTCGGGCGTCCGATCCACATCTTCCGCGGGGCGCCGCGCCGGCATCCGGCGATCTTCTACTTCGATGCTCTGCCCGCATGGCTGGAGAGACTGCTCGGCGGAAACTCCCTGCGTATTGAGCAGCTCCCCGACGCCCTCTCCAAGCTAGAACTCTTCACGAAACTGGCGGAGGCAGTCGGGTTGGGAATTGAATGGGCCAAACAGCTTGCCGATCCCGATCCGCGCACTGTGCTCGGCGCACTTTGCGTGTCCTGGGCACTGGCCGCCGACCGAAAGGGCGGCGGAGACAAGAACCTTGCATGGTCACTAATCGAAAACAGGACGCGCGAGCAGGCGCTCGCGCGCATCAGAAACACTGGAGGTAAACCCGTGAACCTGAAAGACAATCAGGACCCCCTGATTCGGCTGGCGTGGCTCGCGACCCGAATCCAGAAGCGCATCGGCATCGGCGCTTCTGCCAACAAGCAGCTTCTCTGTTGGAAGACCGCGGTGGATTTCTACCCGGGGGCACAACGCTCAACTACCACGGACCGGACCGCCTTGATTCTAGGACTTGCCGGCACGCTTGAGGAAGAGCTCACGCGCAAGACCGCCGCTGCGGCAAAAAAGCATCGGGACAGTCAACCGCTCGGTGAGGCCTGCATCAGATTCGCGACCCACTTCGTGGACGAGGTTTGGGCGAAGGTCTTCCAATCGAAGGAGCCGGCCTCGAAGGAGCAGCGCCGGGCGGCGGCAATCTACCGCTTCGCCTTGCTAGAGGCGTACCGCGAGCGCGGCATCTCCGAAGCTGAGAACGGCTCATCAACCGACGATAACACTCTGGAGGTCTGACGATGGCCAACGAAGAAACAAAGGAGACAGCAATGATCGACAAGTTCATGCAATACCTCAACGACGGTGAGCTCGTCGAGGAAGTGGTCGCGGCGAACGGCAAGGACACCTACTTGATGCCGTCGCGCCGCAACGCGGGACACGTAGCCATCGTTGTGATCCGTGAGATCGTGGCCCCCACAGTGTTCCGCAATGCAGAAGAGGAGATCACGGACGTAGAGGACCTCGCCAACGTACGCCGGGTGCGGGCGACGCCGAGCAAGTTCAAGTTCGGCGAGCGCGGGCGGGGGTTGCTAGTGTTGCGGTCGTGGGAAGTCGGCGGCCGGCTTCCGCAGAACCGCACCGCGGTCGGCGAACGGATGCCGATTCGCGAAGCGCTCGACTTGAACACGCTGGTGTTCGGGGACTCCGCCATGTGGGGGACCCGTGTCCTACCGGTCAAGGCTGCGGTGCAGTACTCCGATGCACTGAGCACGGTACGGTACCGCGACGGAGTAGGAGAAAGCTTCCACCACCGCGGAGACGAGACCGGAACACTGTGGGACGCTGAAGGGAAGAAGAACACCGAGAAACTGTTTACCCGCCACTACGTCCTGCCGGGCACCCTGCTGGTACAGATCCTCACCAGCAACGGCCGCCAGCTCCCTCTGATCGGCTTCGATCATCTGCTGCTAAGCCTCGGCCTCGCCGGCTCCTACGGCGGACAGACCTCGGTCACGGGCGTCAACGTGCGCACCCACATCGCAGGGATCTTCGCCGCACGCCTCGAGACGCCAATCTCCTCGCCCTACGAGTTGTTGCGATCACTCCCGGAGACCAGCTCGGTCGACGAACTTACATCTGCCATCGGGCAGGCGATGTCTGTACACTACCGGGCTCACGCCGATACGAACGAAGCGTCAGCGTACCAACGTAGCCTCGTCGAGGCGTTTGAGAATGACGATCCCGACTTGCGAAAAAGATACGAGGAAGCCGCGCTGAAAGTCGCCGACCTATTCGAGAAATACTTCACACCCAAGAGGGCATAACTTACTCATGCCGCAACGGGTCTTCACATACAAGCTGACCGCGCTGGCGCCCTGGGCGTGGCATGGACTTGCCGTGCCCTCGGGCACGGCGACCCTTAACGATGTCGTGACCGATACGGCGATGGCGTTCGCGACGGCTGCCGTGCTCGGCATGGCGCCGCGTTCGCCGTGTCTGCCAGTCATGCCCGACTATCGCGGCCATCTGGCCGCCCTGCCATTCAAGACCTCGCTGTTTCTAGGGCACGACAACCGGCTCAACCGACCGTTGGCGCGCCGCCTCAACCTGGACGCCGAATGCGGCATGCCGGCGAGTATCGACAATGCGCGTAATAGCGGTAACATCAAGGATTACTATCACATCCAGGAGGTTGCCGTGGGCTCGGTCTTCTATGGCTGTTTCCTGCACGCGGACCCGCTCCATATCGCACACGAAGCTTATGGCGAGCGGCTCGACAGGCTCGTCGTCAGGCTCGGGCTCGGCCGCACCGGCGTCGGAGTCCTTGATCGCTGCCCATTGCAGCACGACATCTACCTCAACCTGCATACGGCCCGGATGTTCGATCCGGACGTCGCTCTTAAAGCAGGACCGTACCGCCTCCACACGATTCAACCCAGCCGCATGGTTGAACCGGATGAGGCGCTGCGGCTCACCGCCGGCTGGTCGTAACGGGAAGCCCGATGATTATTCGGGGGCACTCAGTGCCGATACTGGCCAACGGCTTATCGCCGATGCAGGAACGCCTGCTTCGCTCCGAGAGGCTCGTGCGCCTCGTGTCGGCGCCGACCGGCTCCGGTAAGTCCTACGCGTTCATGCGGGCGGTGCTCGACGAGGGCGCGCACGTGCTCTTCATCGTTCCCACCAAACGGCTGTTGCAGAATCTGATCGACGATGCCCGAGAGCAGGCGCGGGAACGCCTTTGTACGCGCGGTTGGGGAGAAACTGAGGTCGAGGCTTGGATCGACGAACGGGTCATCGAGTGGTCGGGCAACCAAGCCAAAGCTACACACGAAAGTCTCTTGGCTACGCGAGCCGGGCAGGTGCTCACCGTCGGATCGCATGCGGATGGCAGGGTCATCTTCGCAATTCCCGAAGTGGTGGTGGGGCTGATCTCTGGCATCCGCATCAGGGGAGCAAGCGCGGTCAACCCCTTTCTCTACCTGCGCCGCTTCGATCATATCGTCTTCGACGAATTCCACACCATCGATGATCGATCCTTCGGATTGGCGTGCCTGTTTTCGCTGTTGGCCGTCGCGGAGCGACGTGGGAAGGTATCGTTTCTGTCGGCGACGCCGATCGACGTCACCAAAGTCCTGGAACGACTGGGCGTTGGAGCGAAAGATGTCGATAAGATTGCCGAGGAGGTCGTCACCGGGCACCCGCCCGGACACCGTCCCATCCATGGAGATGTCGTGCTTTCCCTGCGCGAGTGTTCCCTCGCCGAGTCGTTCGGTTTGAGCATCCACGCGGTCCGCGAGTCGATAGACAGCGGCCGCACCGTCATCGTCATCTACGATTCCTTGGAACGGCTCAAGGAAGAGGAGCCCGAGATACGGAGGGCCCTAATTGGAGCCGGTCTCCAGGGCGCCAGAATTCTTCCGATCAACTCAATCGACGACTCGGAACGGAAGCCGGGCGAGCCGCGCCGCGGACACAGGTATGCGGATCCCCGCGAGTACAGCGTGCTGTTGTGTACGTCCACGGTCGAGATCGGTGTTACATTCCGCAGCTCCCTCATGTTTGTGGAGCCCGGCCACGGGCTCGCGAGCTTCGTACAGCGTGTCGGGCGAGTTTCGCGTGGTGCCGAGAACGGGCATGTCATAGTGTCGCTGTCTGAAAACCGGCGCAATCGCTATGCATGGACTCGGACCATCGCGGAGGTCATCAAAAACTATGAAGAACTAGACGTCCAGACTTTCACGGATGAGATCCTCAGTGACGTGCGGCGACGTCTTGAGCCGACCCCGAAGGAGGCGGATACGGACGTGGCGGCGGACAGCGCAAACGTTCCGTTCTATCGGCGTGCTTCTTGGCGTGGGGCGTACTGGGCAGCCTTGTTTATCGTCGCAATACAACGGCAGAAGATGACAGTTCAGAAGGAAGCGAACAAACGGTTGCGCGAGATCTCGCCGAAGCTTGTTGTCTTCATCACGGCCAAGATCAGCGAGATATTGTCTGTCGATGTCGTGAACGACTGTGTGCCGCGGAAGGACCAGCCGCACAAGCGTTGGGTCGAGGCCCTGCTTACAAGTGCCCTCGTCTACCGCGACATCGGTGCGACGATCGAGGTCGTTGACCCGGACGGCACACGGCATACCGTAACGGAATCCTTCCTGCGTCGGGCAACGAATATTTCCATCATTCTCTCCGAAGAGGATGGAGAACGAGTCATCAGGCTTATATCGCGTACGCTTGAGGAAGAGATCCAAGCACACACCGGTAAGCCGAGTATCCAACGGATGACGTGGTACGTTCGCTCGCCTATAGATGAAGGGGGCTTCACGCTTTCGATCCTTGAAAGGGAAAAGGGGACCGAGCAGCTTAACGTGCGTTTAGTGGAAGAGTGGCGGAACCGGTTTGCCCGTTTCATCCCGGCTCAAGGAAACGAGCACGACGACCCGCGCCAGAAGGTTATGGCGGCCGCAACCGCGCTGGTGAAATGTCTCGGCAGGCCGCCCCTGGATGAAGATTTTGAGGATCCTACAGAAAGCGCAATGTTTGCGTGAGCTGGCCGAGGAAATCGGCCTTCACGGGCTTTACTTCCAGCATGTCGCCCTGTGCCACCGACGCGCGTGGCTCCATCTCGTGGGAGCCACGCACGCCATGCGCGACGCGAGGGTGCGCAGGGGGTTAGCGCTTCATCAAACGGAGAAGCAACCCGCCGACATGCCCAAGGGGCTTGGCATTGCGCCGGACGGAATCGATTTCGCGCGGCGTATCGTTATGGAGAGGAAAGGCGGCGCTGGGGCGCGCGAAGCGGTCACCCGGCAAGCCCTGTTCTACGCGGCGTTCATGACGGCGGCCACCGGTGAGCTTTGGCGTGCCGAAGTGCAGGTGTACGGTTCACGGAAAAAGACGACCTACGATTTGACGGAAAGCATGCTTGATCAGCTCATCCGCGACGCGCAGAACAGCCGTTCCCTGATGGATGGAACCCCTCCACCGGCACGCCGCATTCCTCTGTGCAACGCCTGTAGCTGCAACATGCTGTGCTGGGACGAGGAATGACATGGACGTGGTGATCATCCCACGCGATGCGCGTCTCAACCGCCATGAAAACGCGCTCGTCGTGACCTCCAATGCGGGGCGCAAGTCTATCCCGCTGAACGGCGTCAAACACGTCGTGTGCATGGGTGAGGGCTCTATTTCCATTCGCCTGCTCAAGGACATGGGGCGAAGAGGAATCCGTTTTACGGTCCTTGATGCAGGCGGGAGATTCCTTGGAGCTTTCGAGCCGGAAGACGAAATGCCATCCGGAAGGGTACGCATCGGCCAAGCCAGATTATTTCTAGACGAGGCCGCACGACTGAGGATTGCCAGGGCAATCGTAAGCGCGCAAGTGAAGTCCATGCGCGGATTGCTGCAGCGCTACCGTCGCAACGGCACCGCGGCTCTCGGTCTTTCTCTGGAGGGACTGGAGCGCGCGAGCGACATCGTCGATGGAGCAACTAGTATTGAGGTTTTGATGGGCGCTGAAGGGCACGCACGAGCTTTCCTGCATGATGCCTTCGGGCGGATCTCACCGGACGCAAAGCTGGAACGCAGAGTGCGGCGCCCACCGCCCGATCCCGTCAATTGCCTGATGTCTTTCTTCAACATGTTGCTCTACTCGGCATGCGCGAACGAACTTGCCAAGACTCACCTTGACCGGAGTGTCTCGTTTCTCCATGCGCCTGGAACGGGGCGGCGTTCCCTCTCCATCGACATGGCGGAGACCTTCAGGCCAGTGCTATCGGACGCACTCCTCCTTTCTGTGTTCCGGCGTGGTCAACTCGACGGGTCCTGGTTTAACAGAACTCCCGGTGTGTGCTTGCTCAGCGAGAAGGGGAGGATCAAGACAACCGAGCGTTTCTGGTCGCGCATTGAGGAACAGTTCGGAAATCTGACGTTCCGCCAGACGATTCACCGGCAATGCCTGTCCCTGGAACGGGAAGCGCTCGGCATCGGCCAGTTCAAGCCGTTCGTTTGGAGAGGATGAGCCCCCCGTGTTCGTGATGGTCTGTTACGACGTCCCGTCCAAGAGAACGGAGATCTACAAGAAGATTCTTAAGGAATTCCTCATGCACGAGCAGGCGTCAGTATTCATGGGCGACCTGCCAGAATCCGAGATTATCAAGCTGGTCGCGAAAATCTCGCAGACGATCGGCCCCGATGATCGAGTACTGAAGCTCGTTTGCAGGAATCGGCACAACATCAAGGTATGCAGACTTAGCAAGGAAGCGCTGGGAGGTCAGATGCGCCAGGACGAGGATAATTGGCATGGTAAGAACTGGGCACTTGTCTGAAGCTCCCGCATGCGTGCGCCGAGGAATTCCCGTTAATTCGTAGACAAAGTAGCGACTCTCCAGCGCGGGTCTGAAGTAGGCTCGAGGTGAGTATTTGAAGAGAGTCACTGTGAAGAGAAGATACCAGATCAACCGCGAGAAGGCGGTCCGCCTGATTCCGCGTAGGCGTCGAGAAAGGGCGTTCGCGAAGATCCAACTATACTTTACCGCTGAAGGAGATAGACGTTGCGCTACAGGAGGGCGTCGGAGTGCCCATGCGCCAAGCCGGGCTATCGCGGTGTGAGGTCGTCGATGGTCAGAAGACGAAGGCCGGACGACCGCGCGTGCGCTCGAGCGACGGGCACGAACAAGAATTGGGCAGCTGCGAGCTATTTCTGTCGCGCCGAGCCACTCGATGAAGCCGTTGGAACAAGCTCATGCTCGGGCTCTCGACGCGCAACTATGGCAGAGCCGTACACGCATTCGCCGAGTCGTACGGTAATCGAGATGTCGGCGGTCAGCGAGCATTTTATTCGGGTGTCGGCGCGCAAAAGTGCGCAAACTGCTCGAACCGACTTGTTCCCCCATACGAGTTTCCGCGCAAATCTACGTCGATGGCGTCGAGTTCGACAAGCCAACACCTGGTCGTGGCGCTGGGAGTCAACAACGATGGGCCAAAGGTCGTGTTGGGTATGCGTCAGGGAGCGACGGAGAACTCGGTGGTTGTCGCGGAGTTGTTCGCGGATCTGGCCGACCGCAGCGATCAATTGGAGCGTTGGGTGGCTCGGTTCTTTTGGGTGGCCGAAGGTAAACTTCCGGTGCCCGACAACCTTCATCCCCGACCGCCTGCAGTTCAGGCCAAGGCGGAGACTAGAGATTCCAAGGAGCCGCTGGTTTCAACGGAGTTCCAGTCCTCTGTTGCGCCTGGGGGCAAAACTACCCCTGAGCCGGGGGCCAAGCGCAGTTTGGGGGCCTTGCGTCGGCATTTCGCTTTCTTATAGACCATTCATATGTGAAAAGCAGCATAGAATAAGGGGGGTTTCTGATCCCCATGAGGGGTAGTGAGCATCATCGACCGCCGGTCCTAGCTTCGCTAGAGAGGATGTTTCTGATCCCCATGAGGGGTAGTGAGATCAGCTCGGGGACGGCTCCGTCGAGTACTTTTGTGGTTTCTGATCCCCATGAGGGGTAGTGAGACGGGCGCACGGCCGGCACATCGTCGCATGCATGGCGGTTTCTGATCCCCATGAGGGGTAGTGAGTTGGCCGATGCTCGCGCCCGGCGCGACCACGTTAGGATGTTTCTGATCCCCATGAGGGGTAGTGAGCAGTGTTGCAACAACGGGAGTAATGCGAATGAGTGACGTTTCTGATCCCCATGAGGGGTAGTGAGATCGAGGACCGCACGCTGGACTCCGACATCGAGACGAGTTTCTGATCCCCATGAGGGGTAGTGAGCATGTATCCGGCGGTGCGTACTCGGTTGCCGCGAGAGGTTTCTGATCCCCATGAGGGGTAGTGAGACGGCGGAGGGCGGTATCTGGGATGATGCCGAGGAGCTGTTTCTGATCCCCATGAGGGGTAGTGAGCATACAACCTTCGATCCGGTGCTCGACCACGCGGCCGTTTCTGATCCCCATGAGGGGTAGTGAGTCATAGCGCGCGGGCGGGTCATCACAAGTTCCGGCCTGTTTCTGATCCCCATGAGGGGTAGTGAGTTGATTGACGAGCATGAGACTGCGCGGCTCGCGGGCGGTTTCTGATCCCCATGAGGGGTAGTGAGTTTTGGCATCGCGGAGTGGCCAAGCCGTCCTCGCCTGGAGTTTCTGATCCCCATGAGGGGTAGTGAGGTCAAAGAGTACCTTGCCCAGTCTGGCAAAAACGAGAGTTTCTGATCCCCATGAGGGGTAGTGAGCTGCGGAAAGCGAAGGATGACGCGGAGAAGTTCGGGAAGTTTCTGATCCCCATGAGGGGTAGTGAGATGAATGATGTTATGGCGGCTCCGGCGAGCGCTGCTGTGAGTTTCTGATCCCCATGAGGGGTAGTGAGCTAAGTTTCTTGCCGTCCAACTGAGCGACGCGCAGTGGTTTCTGATCCCCATGAGGGGTAGTGAGTCCGTAATATCTGGCTCATCATCTGGAACGGCGATCGCGAGTTTCTGATCCCCATGAGGGGTAGTGAGAGCACGCCGAAGTCACAGCACCCGAAGGGCCGCGCTGTTTCTGATCCCCATGAGGGGTAGTGAGATCACCTGTGTCAGCTTCGCGCCTTCAACGTGCCTAGTTTCTGATCCCCATGAGGGGTAGTGAGCCGGTTACGCCTTCTTCATCAAAGGTTCTCTTGGAAAGTTTCTGATCCCCATGAGGGGTAGTGAGTACGTCGTAGGCCCTGAAGGCCAGAGGATCAAGGGCGAGTTTCTGATCCCCATGAGGGGTAGTGAGGTCTACACGCTGCCCGGTAATTGTCAATGATTTTGAGACACCGAGATCGTGTATTTAGTGAGCAACCGCTTATGTGTCGCCGTCCGTGAAGAGACCCATGGGCGGCGGACGGCGGACGAACCGTCACGCCGGGTTTCCCTGAGTTTGCGCGTGGTTGTGTTGCGTGCGGGTCACTGAGGCGGCCGAGTTGGAGACAACGGGTTCCCCGTAAATGTTGCAAATGAGGGGTACCTGGAGGTCGTCCGAGGCCTCGGACACGGCTTGTGCGCCAATCTGATGCGTCGTTTTCGTCGTCGGCGGATTGATCCACGCCGCTGAGGGTATTTCGTGCGGTTTCGGCGCTCCATTCACAAAACGCTCCGGATGGGCTCCGAAGAAGTCCAAGAGCACCTGCCGGCGACCTTCGACGATCATCGCCGCCCGGCCGTAGTGCACCGACTCAGGTGTAAGTAGACCGATGCCGGAGTGGTAGTGTTCGGTGTTGTACCAGCCGAACAGATCTCTACAAACGTCACGAGCGTGTTGGATCGAACCGAACCGCTTGGGGAACTCGGGACGGTATTTGAGCGTCTTGAACTGACTCTCCGAGTAAGGATTGTCGTTGGAAACTTGGGGGCGGCTGTGGGTCTTCGTCACCCCGAGGTCCGACAGGAGCATCGCTAGCGGCTTGGATTTCATCGACGTGCCGCGGTCGGCGTGAAGCGTCAGCTGTTCTGCAACGATACCCTGCTTCGAACAGGTCTCTTTGATGAGACGCTTCGCAAGCTCCGCACTCTCTCGCTCGGCGAGCATCCACCCCACGACGTAGCGGCTAAAAATGTCCAGGATCACGTACAGGTGGAAGTACACCCACTTCATGGGACCGAGAAGCTTCGTGATGTCCCAGGACCAAACCTGGTTGGGTCCCGTCGCCAGAAGGACCGGCTTTTCGTAGTTCGGGTGGCGGAGCTGATCGCGCCGCTCTCGCAGCTCGGCATGCTCCTCGAGGATGCGATACATGGTGCGCACCGAGCACAGGTACTTACCCGTGTCCAGCAGCGTCGCGTAGACCTCCGTAGGGGCCTGGTCCACGAATCGCTCCGAGTTCAAGGTGTCGTGCACCGTCTGGCGCTCCTTCGGCGCCAGGGCTCGCGGTGATGACGCTCGGCCAGATGACGGCTTCGAAGCGCTGGAGGACTGCCGGCGACGATAGAACGTCGCCGGCGAAACCTCCAGCGCCTCACAGGCCGCACGGACCCCTACCTTGCGAGATAGCTCTTGAGCCGCCGTCATCATTCGCTGCTTCAACTCTCCAGGCGACTCATCCGAACTCACACGAGCTCGCAAAGTTTTTTTTGGACATCGATGATCGTCTCGGCCTGCCGGAGCTTGCCTTGCAACTGCTGCACCTCACGCTCGAGCTCCGTGACCCGTCCCGCCAGAGGATTAACCTCTTGGATTTTGCGGCCTCGCCTTTTTGGCTTCAGCGCTGACAGCGTCCCTTCCTCCCTCTGACGGCGCCATTGCGACAGCGTGGACGAATACACGCCCTCGCGGCGCAACAGCGCTCCGACCTTTCCCGGCTGGTGACGGTAGGCATCTGCCTTCTTGAGCAGCGAGAGTTTGTACTCCACCGTGAACCGGCGACGTTTCGGCTTGTCCGTCACCTCCGGGTCGGGTGCCGCTCCGCCGGAGGCCAGGCCACCAACCGACGACGCCGCGAATTTTGGAGAGGCCCCTCCGCTACGTTCAGTCTCACTACGTGAGACTGAACTCCCCTCCAGTTCCTCTCCAAAATTCGCATCCCCTGGGCCCATCCCGTCTCTCTCCCTCTCTGGAACCTTCATCCTTCACGCTACCTCCTCGCCCTCTTTAGAGTCTAATTTCTACCAGGCCAGGTGTCTCATCATCATAGGCACAGAGGGCAGGGGCACCTTCGTCCCATCTATTGTGATACCGAGAGTTACGACGACGGTCTGTCCGGCCACCTCAAGGCCATCCATCATCAGTGCCGCAAGCTCAAACGACTCCAGCCGCCGAGACAGGTATTCCTCGAGCTTCTGCGTCGTCTGGCTCACGAGGTGACGGCTGGCGGCACTCTTGCTCGTGCCACGAGACTTCAACTTGGCCGCGGGTTTGTCCAGACTCGATTCGTAATTTCGGGTCGATACCCCCACCAAGATCTGATTCAACACTCGCTCTGGAAGCGGGTCTTCTTCGCGGAAGGCTTCGAAGTGTGGAAGCGACGCCTCCTCGCCCGACTTCGAACGAACTCGAGGTCGCGACACTTGGATTCGACGACCACCGAAGCTCAGCTCTCCGTTCGTGCTCCCCCAGTGGTTATGAGTTCGCCCCTTCTCGTGCTTGCCCTTGGGCCCGGCGATCTCCTCGGCGTCCTCTTTCAGGAGTAGGTGCAGAGCTGTCAGTCCTTGCTCGTACACCCATTCCGTCAAGTCCGCCTTCGTGGCCGCGATCCCCGCTATCATCGGTAGCAGTATCTGACCGACTTGGCCGACTACCTCGCCCGTAGGCGATTGCGTTTGCTTTCTTACTGGCTTCTTTGATTTCCTTGGCATGGTGGCTCCTTGTCCCCCTCTGGAGACGGTTGTTTGGCACGACCTATTCTTAGGCCGGCCAAGGAGCCGCCGCTACCCAAAATTCAACATCCGGCGGGACATCCCCTGATTCTTCCCCCGAACGCTGCGGGGATAGAACCCTTCTTCTCCCGATGATTAAGTCGAAACCCTCGGCCAGAGCGGGGAAGCTCGGCTCGGCAAACGAAAGTGGCACACAGAATCGGGCTACAGCAAACGGAGCAAAGTCGAGACAACGTTCCATCGCTACAAGGCTATCGTGGGCTCAGCAATGCGAGCGAGAGGGTTGGCGGCACAGAGAGTCGAGGCAAGGATCGGGGTGCAAGATTCTCAACACGATGACGGCGCTCGGGATGCCTGATAGCGAGATGATCGGATGATGGGAGTCGGGGCCAAGCGAGTTCTCGGCCTCTATCGGAGTTGTGCACCAAGGCAGCAGATCTCCGGCCAGGATGGCCCAGAATGAGCGGTGGTGAGGTGATGTTCCACTACACCCTATCAACCTGCCACACAGAGAAGACGCCACGCTCGGATGTACGACTCGAGACGCTGGCCGCATTACGTTCTACCGTCGAGGTAGCCATCGGTGGCAAGGCGGTGCCATTGCCAGGATTCCCCTATTACGCGCTCAGCATCAGGAACACCTGGACCGGCGCGGTGGGCTGGCTTATCGAGGGAGCCGAGCGGCGCGTCCTGGTTCGTTGCGTGACCGCCTGGACGGGCGGGGGCGTGACGAAGGGCTTGGCCTGGTTGGCGGCGACACTACCGGCGGATCTGACTCTAGAGTTTCCCTGCTGTCTGGTCAAGCCTGGAGTAGCATTCCTTAAGGATTCCGGCGCGGCTAGTTGTCTTGATGACGCGGAACGTTGCATTAGCTGGGCGCTCGTCGATGCGAGCGCGCCCGACCCCGAGACGGCGGCCTGATTCGAGGCCAGGGTGGGTTGTCCATCATCATTATTAGTCCGGGACTGGACTCTAGGGCCCGGACCGCCCTCGAGCACATGCTGGAGAGCGTGGTCAGCGTGCGAGGGAAGGTGCTGAGGACGAACTTCTCGGCGACCAGCCGAGTTAACGCGAGCGACCAAGCTGACTCAGGCTGCCCGGTTGTGCCTTCTATTTATTCATCCGCGTGCACCGAACTTGATTAGTCTCCGGTCTGCAGGCCTCCTTACCCTTGACCGCGAGCCGACATCGCTCGTCGTCGGGTTGTGCCTTCTATTTATTCATCCGCGCGTCCCGAACTTGATTGATCTTCGGTCTACCAGCACCATGCCGGCATGATTTCGTCGTTGGTTCCCGCTCTCATCTCTGCCTTCAAGGTTCGTCGCGAGCTAGCTCTCAAGAATGTCACTCTTCGGGAGCAGCTCGCCGTCCTCCACCATTCCGTGAAACGACCGCTGGTTTTGGTTGTGCCTTCTATTTATTCATCCGCGCGCACCGAACTTGACTAGTCTCCGGTCTGCCGGGACCATGCCGGCATGATTTCGTCGTTTGTTCGCGCTCTCGTCTCTAGAGGACCTAGAACCGAGGCCGGGGCTACCGCGGCGCAGCGGGCTAAAGCACGTTCTGGTCCAGGTGCGGCCCGGGCCTGGACCCAGGTTTCCGCTCGGGAGCGTGGCATCCCGTCCTGTGCCAAAACTCGGCCCTTTTGAAATAGACCTAAAGTAATTCCTAAGCAAATCTGTCAAAAACTATTTCAAACAAGAGATCTTTCCTGTACAGTTCGAAGTTGCGGTGGATGGACTCTTCGGCAAGAGCATTCACCGAGGTTAGATACCAACCAGGACGGGTTAGCATGGGCCAGGAAAGCATTCGAAGAGTCCTCACCATCGCGCTCCTGACCCTGCCCTTGTCCTTCGCCTGCAAAATCTGGGAGGACGTCCTTCCCACTGGCACCGTGGGTTTCACATCGGGAAGTACAGGATCCGGATCCGCGGTCATCACACCGCCCATTATCGCGGACCCCCTGTCCGGAAGCACGGTGAGCGAGGCGCAGCCGGCTCTGACGGTGCTGAACTCCGCACGGCAGGGCGCCGAGCCCGCAACGTACTTGTTCCAGGTCGCGTCGGAGTCGACCTTCACCGTACTCCTGGCGCAGTCCAACCAAGTTCCAGAGGGACCGGACGGAAGGACGACGTGGGTCGTCGACCGCACACTCCCTCAAGGCACCCACTATTGGCGGGTTCGGGCCCGCACCGGCACGACTGATAGTGACTTCTCTGCAACGGCCGAATTTACACTTGGTACCTCCACGTCGCCGCCGGGCCCGTCACCCACCCCACCGCCGCCCGCGGGAACGATAGTCTCCGACCCGCTCATTGGCAGCACCGTCGGCGAAGTGAGCGGTGGTCAGTTTACGTCTGGCGGCGGCGTTGTTGCACCGCTCTGGCTGAGAGCGAAATCCGCCTATGGTGGTGGCCGAGGTATGTTCGAGCATGAAGTATCCCAAGCGCTGCCAGTACAAGCACGCGAAGCAGAAGAAGTACCACGTTGGTGCTTCCGCCATCAAGTGTTGCTACGCCGTGTTTGAATGCTAGTGTCAGTTGGCCTGCCTGTGTCGGCGAACGCCAGTAATAAGGATGTCGGCGTGCACACGAAGGTGTCTCTGAACGTCAGGCACCGTGTGGTCAGCCCAGCCCGCATCGCCGAAAGAACTGCGTCTCTCGAAATCAGGCTCAAACTCTAGCACACGAACGGGTTACGCGGCAGCCACCAACACTTGATGGCGGAAGCACCACGCTACTATCACTATGCTTAACGTCGACGCAGCGACCGCTGCGCGACCGGGTGACTCGCGCACTGGCCTTTCTTGGAAGGCGTTTTGCATCTGAACTATTTGCCCATACCGACCGAACGCTTGCGTTCAACGATCCCTACGTACCGGAGAGAATGTTGGCTGCTTGCTACGGGGTCGCGATGTGGTCGTGGGCAGAGACTCGTAACACCAACGTGCAGGTAGCCCTCGTGCGCTTTGTGAGACGTTTGGCTGAGCGGATGTTTCTTCCTGGTGCGCCTTGCCCAACGAATCACGTATTAATGAGAGACTATGCGCTCGGCACAATTGCCCTGGGCTCTCGGATCGAACCCAGGGCCATCCCAAGGCGGTGGCGTCGATACTTACGTGTTCCTATGCACCATGTGCCATCTCCGATACCAGCCGATGAGGTCTTGACCGACAGGCAGCAAGCTGAAGTTGAACCAGCGCTACACATGGATTTCTCAAACTACACCCTCGGGCGTCTTGTTGGAAACCGAAGTAACTACGACTTCAACCACAACGAGTATCGGGATCTGAAGGCTCGACTCCTTCTCCGAATGTACCGCCTCGGATATGCGAACTCCAAATTCGGCGACATCGATTCCGTTCTGGGAAGTATGACGTGGCAGACACAGAACGAGGGTAGCAAGGTGGACCGGTACGGAAAGAAATACTCATGGATTGCGTATTTCGAGTTGTTTGCCCTCCAGCAGGACGCTGGGCGGCTATCTGAATGGAGGCTCGAGCATCGCACGGCGGACTGCGACATCGATCCGAGTTTTCCAGAAGTGGATGGTGCATGGAGGCCACCGCTTCCAGATCCGTTCCGTGGCGCTCCTACGGATCCCGCTCAGTGGCTTCGGATACAGCGTCAGCCGAGATATGAGCACTTGGTCGAGCGGGCGTCCATAAACGGTCTTCGCGGTCCCTGGGTTCTCCTTGACGGATTCATTGAACAGTCTGCAAGCCGAGATCCAAGAACGGTGTTTACCTTCCTCAGAGGACTGATGTTACAGCCACACTTAGTGGATTCCTTGCACCAAGCTCTAGAGAAGACTCAATATCCTGGAAACCATAAGATTCCTGAAGCGTACGATGATTACTATACCTTCGCTGGCGAAATCCCCTGGGCCAAGCAGTTTGGTGCAGATCTGCGTAATGCCAGGGGTCGTGCACGCCGGAACCTACAGAAGGCTTTCGAATCCAGTGACCGCGGTATGAGAGAACACGGCATACAAGTTGAAGTGCCTGTTCATGGGTTTTCTTGGGAAAGACATCACAGCACGCTGAATCAAGCAGGCTCGGTAACGGTGCCAGCTCCATCATTGTGCGAGGCGCTAGATTTGAGAAACCGCGGACGAGACTTTGACCTCTGCGAGAGAGGAGGTAGAAAGGCCAGCCTGTATGTTAAATGGACGGATACAAATGAAGCGTTCAGTTCGCACTTGCTGTACCTTCGCAAGAGCCTAGTCCGTCGGTACCTCAAGAGCACGGGTCAAGCGATAGCGTGGATTTTCTGGGGTGAGCGTAATTTGAGCAGCGAGTCTAGTCTGCATCATCATCCACAACTGTCGCAGATATTGCAGTCATACAGCCACATTCACAAGAAGATGTTCCGGCCAAGATGGCAATAGTTGTACAAGTTGAGAAATTCTCCGACACCCGGTCGTCTAAGTTGATTGTAATTGTTTACCGCTCTGGGTTGACCAAGGGGACGGGGGTGTTGTCGGGAGCACGAAGGATTGACGTGACGATGTCGATCACGCGGATCCCTTTGTGACGGCAGCTCTGGAGGACGCTCATGAGGATCGACTGGGCCTGTGCCCCTTTCGCGGTACGGTTGCCGCCTCCGCAGGTCTTGCGGTTGACCACGGCGATGCGAATGTCTTGTTCGGCGGGATAGTTGGTGGCCTCGACATCCGCACGGTCGAGGAACACAAAGAGGTTGTCCCGATAGCGTCGCAGATGTTTCGCGAATCGCTGGTTGGCAGGATTGGTGAATCGGCCGTGCAGCAGGCGGTTCATCTTCGCCTGGAGGAGTCCCTTGGCAACGCGCAGGCCATGCGGGCTGATCTCGCCAGCATCGCGCCGATCGCGCAAGGCGAGGGCGTGCCGGAGGATGGCCTTGACCAAGCGTGGGAAGCGCACCGCCCCGCGCGTGGCCGTCTCCAGTAGCTCGTGGCAACGGTGCAGCAGATGGTTGTAGCAGGTCTGTAGCGTCGCTTCCTTGAAGCAACGGTAGGGGGCCCAGCCGTCTACCCCGAGGGTGCCCGCGTAGTTTTTCCCCAGCACCGAGGCGGCCTGCTCGAAACCACGGCCCGGAAGTATCTCGTAGACGGTCTCGCGCAGGTTCGTGAAGACCCACAGCCAGACCCGACGACCTCCCTGCTTCCAGCCCGTCTCATCGGCGTAGACGACGGGGCTGGCCCGCAGCGCCTCCACCAAGGCATCTCGGGTGGGCTTGGCACGCCGGGCAAGACGCTGCATGGCACGACACAATGTGGAGCGCGCCACGGGGAAACCCAGCATCTGCTCGAATCCCAGGCGGATCTTGTCGTACGACACCCCGCAGATCATCTTCTGGAACGCGGCGAAGGCGAGCAGCCTGGGCCCGAAATGCACCGTGCCCACCTCGAACGCCTTCGAAATCAGCAGCGGATGCTGGCCACGGACACGCCGACCACACTCCTGGCAGTGGCCATGACCCACTACGAACTTCCAGGTCTCGGGTTGGATGGGCGGAATGTCGACCTGGTACAGATCGATGCTCCCTTCCGCTCCTACCTTACCTCCGCACGGGCACTGCTCCGGGCACGGAGCCTCGAAGGTCTTGTCGGGAACTGGGATCGCTCGGACGGCCTGCCGCCCGTACTTAGACCCCGGCTTGCGTCCGGGCTTCTTCGGGTCCCGTTTCGGCTTGTCCTTGGAGAAGGGTGCGGCTTGGCGCTTGCCAGCGCGCCGTGATTCCTCGAGCACGCTCTCGAGCTTGGCAATCCGGGCGTCCCGTTCCTTCAACTGACTCTTGAGATCCGCGTTCTCCATGTTCAGTCTACCCAGCTCGCCCTCAAGCCGTTCAACCCGTTCGCCCAGTTCGCGAACCGACTGCCTCCAGGACCTGAACATGCACTGTAGGATAGCCGGGGCGGCCGCTTTTGTCCAGCCCCTACCCCAGCGTCAGCGGTAAACAGATACAGTTGATTTAGGCCATCTCGTCCAGAGTTACCTCCCTCGTTGAATTAGGCCCCGTATTCGTCGTGCCCTAAAACGCGAACGGAGCGGAAAGCTCGAATCCTAAAGGCGTTCTCGAAATTCGTCGAGACCAGCCGACGTGGCCGTCCTGTGCCAAAACTCGATCCCGTCCTGTGCCAAAACTCGGCCCTTTTGAAATAGACCACAAATCAGCAGCTTAGACGCCCGTGGAATCCGCGCAGAAGCGAGGGTATCTCGCGCCGCAGGGCTGTCTTCCGACCTGTGCCTTCTATTTTATTCATCCGCGGGCACCAGCTCGCGACGAGCCTTGAAGGCAGAGATGAGAGCAAGAACAAACGACGAAATCATGTAGGTATGGTGCCGGTAGACCGAAGACCAATCAAGTTCGGGGCGCGCGGATGAATAAATAGAAGGCACAGCAGAAACGTCTGTTGTCATTGCGTCTGGCCGTGAGCGAAGCCTCGACGCATTGGGGCTCCATGCTGGAGGGACTCCAGGCTTAAGGACTCCGGGCTCCCTTGTTGTTTATCACTTTAATCCGTAATCCACCGCGATGAAATATCAAGAACGGCCACCTGTGCCTTCTATTTATTCATCCGCCAGCCCCATGGGTCGGAAGTCAGCCCTGTGACCTACTATGTGCTCGTCGTCATCGAGCTGTCTTCGCGAAAAGTGCCGAAGCGTCTCATCAACGAGACGTGTTCGAAGCAGGGAATCGTTTCAGGGCAGCTGACGCTTCACGCCGACCGCGGCACGTCGATGAAATCCAAGCCGCTAGCGATGCTCCTATCGGACCTCGGGGTGACGAAGACCCACAGTCGCCCCCACGTTTCCAACGACAATCCTTACTCGGAGAGTCAGTTCAAAACGCTCAAGTACCGTCCCGAGTTCCCCAAGCGGTTCGGTTCGATCCAACACGCTCGTGACGTTTGTAGAGATCTGTTCGGCTGGTACAACACCGAGCACTATCACTCAGGCATCGGCCTGCTTACACCCGAGTCGGTGCACTACGGCCGGGCGGCGACGATCGTCGAAGGTCGCAAGCAGGTGCTCTTGGACTTCTTCGGAGCCCATCCGGAGCGTTTTGTGAAGGGAACGCCGAAACCGCCCGAAATACCCTCAGCGGCGTGGATCAATCCACCGACGACGAAAACGACGCATCAGATGGGCGCACAAGCCACGTCCGAGACCTCGGACGACCTACAGGTACCCCTCATTTGCACCATTTACGGGGATCCCGTCGTCTCCGACTCGGTCCGCCTCAGTGACCCGCAGGCAACAGAACCACGCGGGAACTCCGGGAAACCCGGCGTGACGGTTCGGCCGCCCCCCGCCGCCCATGGGGCCGTTTCACGGACGGCGACACATAAGCGGTTGCTCACTAAATACACGATCTCGGTGTCTCAAAATCATTGACAGTTAAATGACCCCCGGCAGAGCCGGGGGCTTATCTTTGTTAGCCCCTCAAAGGGGCGGGTTCATGAGCCGCCTGAAGGCGGCTGAACCACTATTGGGCCTTCTTGGCCGACCAAACCAGATTCAGCTGCTCTAGGCGTTGACCCTCCTTTTCTTGGTGCCGGATGTATTCACGAACAACTTCTTCATCCAAACCTACCGTGGACACGAAGTAGCCCCTCGCCCAGAAACTCCCCCCCGTGAAGTTACGCTTGCGAGTCCTCCTTGTTTGGAAGTTGGCGCTTTCCAAGGAGGACTTTGTTATTACTGCCTCACACGGTCAAACCTCTGCGAGTCACCCCGGCAGAGCCGGGGGTTTACCTGTGATAATTACCGGAACGCCACCGGTCTTTTTGACACCAGCGCTCTAGCACTATTCTCGCCTGCCACTCGCCTGAAACTCACGACGCCCATACGTTCTACACGATTGGCACCGGAGCTCGCCTTCAAAATCGCCCCGCTGCGCTCCACCAACAGCTTTTTGCCGGCCAAGCGGAAAAGCAATGGGCTATGGGCTGTTCGGTAGCACGGGAGCCAGTGACGGGAGCGGCTACCCTGAGATGGCGGAGCTTCGAGCCGCCTGGTCGGAGCTGTCCACACAGGTGCTGCACGCTCTCGAAAGCGCATCGGACGAAGATCTAGAGCGCCGTCCCGGTGCCGACTCACCTCATGCGGAGAAAACAGTTCTCGAAGCCCTTTCTTTTTATGCGTGGCACGAGCCCTATCATCTCGGACAGCTCGGAACGCTGCGGGCCCAATTCGGTCTCAAACCCACAGCGACGCTCGCCGTCGAAGCGTCGAGCACCGTTTAGCCGAGCATCAGAGACCGCCGATGGTGGACGAGCGAGAGTCAACGTCGACTTCTTTCGACGATTTGCCCGCGCGGCTTCTGCAACACCGAGCACTTTTCCTGGAAGAAATGGCGGGGATACGTCCCCAGCTTCACCGCTTTTGCTCACGCATGGGTGGTTCGCTTCTCGACGGTGAAGATATCGTACAGGACGTCTTGGTGCAGGCGTTTTACAAGCTTCCGACCCTCGAGGACGTGACGCGACTGCGCCCATGGCTATTTCGCATCGCGCATAACAAGTGCATCGATCACCTGCGCCGACACCGCGGCGTCGAGCTCGTTCCAGTCGAAGAGGACGAGCTCGACGTCGAGGCTGTTGAGCAGCCGGCGATCCGCGTGCGCGTCGGCGAAGCCTTCGCTACCCTCGTGACATCTTTGCCACCGAAAGAGCGTGCCTCGGTGGTGCTCAAAGATGTCTTGGACTATCCACTAAGCTAATGACCGCCAGACAACTGTTTGACACCCGAAAAAGCAATCGGGTGACCAGCGCCGCCGTCGCGCGGGATTGCGCATCCTTACCAAAAAGACACGATGGATGGCGCTCGTGTATCTCGCGCTTTCGACCTCCTGGGCTATGGCCACAATGGTGCGGCACCTTGGCGAGAATATCTGCCTATGAGACTTGTTGTTCCGAAGTGTGAGCCCGGCAAGCTCCAGCGTTTGCCGGGCAAGCCGGAATCTTATCGAACGGTGGCCGTTCCTGTCGGAAATCCCGCGCTGTTATTCGCCAGCGAGTACGTTAAGTGGTCTGAAGCGTCACCCGGGGCCGAGCCGACGAGTGGCTTGAGCGTGAACGGAGCCGGGCTGTCGTCTGGGGACGGCTCAATCGAAATGACCATCGTGGCGCCCGCCAAGTTCGTCGGAAACGTTTGTCCCGATGGAGCGTTGACGAGGAAGTCCTCACCCGGGAAAGGCGGCCCGGCTTCCGGTCCGCTGAAAGGAGCCATGGCATCGGCCGCCGAAACATCGAGAAAAGTGCCCGTAGAAATCGGCCCTCCGCGATTTACCGCCCAGCCTTCGTAGGCCCAACCGTCCGGAAGGGTCGGGAGCTGAAGGCCGGCGCTGGGGCCACCGCCGGCTAGGCTCAAGAACCAAACACCACTCAATTCATTGTTGCCAGAACCATTCGTGGGTGTCGCCAGAATGAAATTTCCGGTGGCGCTTTGGAAATTGTTTCCCAAGCTCGAGCCGTGGCTGACAACGAGTGAAGCGGAGCCGCTGTTGAGCTCGCCACCCATGATTTTGGTGGCGGCCGGAGTAGTGTCTGTGTCGCCTGCGGGCTCGATCGTGAGAACAACGGTCGTCGCCGAGCTTAGATCCGCATTGACGGTGAACTCTCCGCCTGGGAGCGTCCCGCCGTCCAGCGAGGCGACCTCTCCGCTTGCACTAATATTGAATTTCCCGGTCGAAACGGGCGAACCGCCTACAATAGCCCAACCTTCGTAGTGAAATCCGCCCATCAAGGGTTGCAAGCCTGAAAAGCCAAAAACGATTCGACTTTGTACAGCCGTCATTGGTGTCGACGTCGACGACGTCGTCATGTTGTCGCCGTCACAGCCACAAAGAATGAACGCAGTTATGGTTATCAACCACTTCCATGGACCTTTCACGTTGCTGCCTCCTTCGCGGATTCTAGGCGAGTCCGCGTCTTTCGAAAATGATTACGGAAGTAGGAACCCGCCCAGTCGACTCCATGTCGCGGTCGGTATCATCCAGAATGTTGCTAGCGCTTTTCTCCACGCTCTGCCTCTGTAACGTATAGTAATTTCCTTTCCGCCGAAGAGTCAAGAGAGGTGCCGCGAAGGCCTTGGAAATGTCGAGATCGATGCTGAGCCGTCTTGCTTGAGCTCCCCGGACCATCACCAGAGCAGGGCGCAGCCGACTAGGCGCAAGAAACGATGCTGGCCTATGGCGAGACGCAGACCGTTGGCCCTAGGTGACGACCCTGATGGGCTCTTCTGACTTCAGAAAGGGACGTAGACGGTGTCTTGGAAGAGGGGAGGCGAATGGGCGAGAGGTTCTGGTTGCTGCGATTCAAAATCTATGTGCGTGAGTATCTTCTTGATGACTGGATATTCGGTAATGAATGAAATGATCTTCATTTCGGTGCGGCGTTGTTGCACGGCCCGGAGCAAATCGCTGACCTCTCTGTGCCGGTTGCAGAGTCACCCGGCGCAGTACGTATCGGGCATCCCGAGCGCAGCCATCTTGTTGAGTATCTCGCACCCAATTCGGTGTTCAACTCGTTGCCTCGCCAACGTTCGAGCCCGCATCTCCGGCCCGATGATCGCCTTGTAACGATAGACCGCGTTCTCCACCATGCTTCGCTTGGTGTAGCCTGAGAGCTTGTACCATTCACGTCGGCCGTGTCTTTCGATTGCACGAATATGGCGATCGCGCTCCTGCATGGCGGTGTTCGAATTCTGACTGAGCGTCGCGTTTCGTTGCGGCGGAATCACCACGCGCGTCCTTCGTCCAGGACTGTGCGCTTCGATGGCTTCGTAGACCGCTTCCTTGTCGTATGCACTGTCCGCCGCCACCGACACTAGAGGTGCTTGAATCTGTGTTAGCAAAGCGGGGACTCGGGTTGCGTCGCGAGCTCGTGACGCCGTCAGTTCGGACGCAACAATGTTGCCTGTCTCGCGATCAACGGCGATGTGCAACTTGCGCCATGCGCGCAGCTTTGGCGGTTTGCGAGCGTTTCCAACATGAATCCTCAAGCCCGTGCTATCGATCATCAGGTGGATGGGTTGAGTGCTCGCGGCTTTCGGAATCCGCAGCTTCTTGCGGAGCAACCTCGAGCGCCGACACAACGTCGAGTAGTCCGGGATCTCGATACCGAGCCCGAGAAGCGAGGCGATCGAGTGCAAGAAGCCTTCGGTTTGTCGGTAGGCGAGCTTGTACACCATCCGGACAACCAGGCCCGTTTCAATCGCCATGTCTGAATAGACCCGTTGACCGCCAGGCTTACCGGTCTTGTCGGCCTTCCAGTTCGCGATTGCCTCCTCGTCAAACCAGACTGTCAAATCGCCCCGGCGGCGCAGCCCTTCGTTGTATTCCGCCCAGTTGCGAACGTGGTACTTCTTCTGCTTCGCGTGCTTGTACTGGCAGCGCTTGGGATACTTCATGCTCGAACATACCTCGGCCACCACCATAGGCGGATTTCGCTCTCAGCCAGAGCGGTGCAACAACGCCACAACCAGGCCCGTTTCAATCGCCATGTCTGAATAGACCCGTTGACCGCCAGGCTTACCGGTCTTGTCGGCCTTCCAGTTCGCGATTGCCTCCTCGTCAAACCAGACTGTCAAATCGCCCCGGCGGCGCAGCCCGTCGTTGTATTCCGCCCAGTTGCGAACGTGGTACTTCTTCTGCTTCGCGTGCTTGTACTGGCAGCGCTTGGGATACTTCATGCTCGAAACATACCTCGGCCACCACCATAGGCGGATTTCGCTCTCAGCCAGAGCGGTGCAACAACGCCCCGTTCGAAAGCGTGTCTCATTGCTCCGTAGTAAGCTCTTGAAAATGATCGAGAAAGTGGAGATCGTGTAATTCGGATCGCCGGACGCAGCAATCTACCAATCGAAAGTGGAAACACCGTGCCCTTCGAATCGAGCCTTCGGGTAGAATGGCGCTGGTGAAGACGAAGAAGACGGTATTGTTCCTTTTGTTTCCGTTGAGCATCGCTAGCCTCGGTGCGCAGGACTACACGGAGAACGATCTCTTGACACGGACGCGGCGACTGACGTTCGAAGGGCGTCGCGCCGGGGAGGGCTATTTCTCTCCGGACGGCGCCCGCATGGTGTTTCAGAGCGAGCGCGAGTCCGGCAACCCGTTCTATCAGATCTACGAGCTGGACCTGACGAACGGCGATACCCGGCGCATCTCGCCCGGCCATGGAAAAACGACGTGCGCGTTCGTTCAGTTCGGGACGGGAAACATCCTTTTCGGCTCGACGCATCACGACCCGCGGTCTGAGGAGCTTCAAAAAGAAGAGCTCGACTTCCGCGCTTCGGGGCAGGAGCGACGCTATTCCTGGGACTACGATCCGGAGATGGAGATCTACGTCTTCCAGAGCGACACCGGAGAGCTGGTACGTTTGACGAACGTGCGCGGCTACGACGCGGAAGCGAGCTACTCTCCCGATGGCGAGTGGATCGTTCTCTCCTCCATGCGCAACGCCTATGGCCGCGAGCTGAGCGCGGACGAGCAGAAGATGCTCGAGCTGAACCCGTCTAATTTCGCGGAGATTTACATCATGCGCGCGGACGGCTCCGAGCAAACTCGGCTCACCGATGTCCTTGGCTATGACGGGGGGCCTTTTTTCAGCCCGGACGGTGAGCACATCGTGTGGCGTCGGTTCGACGAGGAAGGGCTCATTGCCGATATATGGACGATGAATCCGGATGGCACCGACCAGCAACAGATCACGAGCTTCAGCTCGATGAGCTGGGCGCCATATACCCATCCCTCGGGCGAGTACATTCTCTTCGCGACCAACAAGCTCGGCTTCGCCAATTTCGAGGTCTTCATGGTCGACTTTGAAGGAAAGAGAGAGCCGGTTCGGGTCACCTATACGGACGGCTTCGATGGGCTTCCCGTGCCGTCGCCGGACGGGAGCAAGCTTGCTTGGACGTCGAACCGCGATGGTGGTGGCGGCGGGCAGATCTATCTCGCGAACTGGAACCACGAAAAAGCGCTCGATGCGCTCGAGGCGGCGCCTCTCCGCGCCTCGAAGGAAGAATAATGAAACGAAGTGTTGCCGTATTATGTTTGCTCGCGGCGTCGCCATCCGTCGCCGAGGACATCGAGACCCACGTGACGACCCTCGCTTCCGAAGCCATGGGCGGACGGCTCACGGGCTCGGACGGCGCCCGGATGGCGGCCGACTACATCAGTAAAGAGCTCGATCGGCTCGGTGCTTCGCCTCTACCCGGCCGAAGCTCGTTCCAACTGGCTTTCGAGTTCACGGCCGGTGTGCGCGACACGGGCTCTTCGCTCTCCTTAGGCGAGTGGTCCGCTCCTTCTGACGCGCTTCGCGGGCTCTCGTTCTCGGAGACGGGCGAGGTCGAAGGTGCGGTGGTTTTCGCCGGATACGGCATCACCGTTCCCGAGAGCTCGGACTTTGGTTATGACAGTTACTTCGGTCTCGACGTCGAAGACAAATTGGTGCTCGTGCTTCGCTATTTTCCAGAGGACGCTTCGGCGGAGGTCAAGACTGTCCTCGCCCGCTATTCCGGGCTTCGTTACAAAGCGCTCAACGCGCGTGAGCGCGGGGCGAAAGGCCTCCTGGTGGTCACGGGGCCACGGTCGCCGAATGCGGGGAAGCTCGCTCCTCTGAACTTTGATAGCGCCGCATCCGGATCGGGGATCGTGGCCGCGAGCATCAACGGGGATGTGGCCGCGAAGCTGTTCGAGGATGTCGCTGACAAGACGCTCGATCAAGCACAAGCCGATCTCGACACCGCCAACCCTCACGTTGCCGGGTTCGCGATCTCGGACGTGACCTTGCGCCTGAGCGTCCAGCTCGAGCGCAAGAAGGGGACAGGCTACAACGTGGCCGCTTACCTTCCTCCGAGTGACGACGAGGGAGATGCGGGGGCGTTCGTCCTTCTCGGTGCGCATTACGATCATCTGGGGAAAGGCCGGCAGGGGAACTCGCTTGCGGGCAAAGACGAAACGGGCGAGACACACGGCGGCGCTGACGATAACGCGTCCGGTGTCGCGGCGGTCCTCGCCGCCGCGGAGCGTCTGAAGACGCGCGAGCGGAAAGCGTCCGTCGCCTTCGCGTTCTGGTCCGGCGAGGAGATGGGCCTCCTCGGCTCCGGTGCTTTCGTTGCGTCGAAAGTGATCGCCCCGGAAGCGCTCATCGCTTATGTGAACTACGACATGGTAGGACGGATGCGCGACAACAAGCTCATCCTCCAGGCGGTTGGTACGAGCTCGATCTGGCCGCGCCTCATCGAGCAGACCAACGTTCCCGTCGGCTTCGCTATTCAGGCGAGCGACGATCCTTACTTACCCACGGACGTGACGAGCTTCAACCAGGCCGAGGTCCCGAGCATCAACTTCTTTACCGGCTCTCACACGGAGTATCACCGTCCGGCGGATCGGGGGGGATGTCCCGGCCGCTGTTGAATTTGGTCGGGTAGCGGCGGCACCAGTGAATACTCTTAGGCAGCAAACGCATCGCTGTCAAGAGATTTCTGTTTGCTTCTAAGGGCTTGAACGAGAGCGCCCATATGGCGATAGCCTTTGATACGCCGGAACTTCTTCTCCGCCGTGACGACGCCGAGAGCGGTCCATCGGCGAATCATGGAAGGACTCTTCCAACGCTTGACGTTTCTCGATACTCTGCGGATGGTTCCGTTGAGATTCTCGATGGAGTTCGTCGTGGCCAGAGATTTGCGAAGTGACTCGGGCAGAGCGAGCTTCACAACCGTGAGGGTCTCTTCCATCCCTTCGCGAAGGCTTCCGGCAGCTTCGTCGTAGCCATTTCGCTCGAGCCACGACACCAGTGCCCGAAGTTTCTTGCGCGCCTTGTCAGCACTCTTGCTCTTGTAGGCTTCCTTCATCGTCTGGAGCACGTAGGCGTGACGAGATTTTGGAAGGTACGAGCGAAGATTTCGGAGTTTATGGATCTGGCACCTTTGGATGACCGCGAGATCCCCCAAAACGTCGACGAGCGCCTTGCGGATACCTTTGCCTCCGTCCACTACACAGAGAATCGACTCATCGACGCGCAAACCCCGCTCGAGAAGGTCCTGCAACATCGCGGTGCACACGCGAGAGTTTTCCGTCGAACCCAGCCATATGCCCAGGGGCACCTTCGTCCCATCTATTGTGATACCGAGAGTTACGACGACGGTCTGTCCGGCCACCTCAAGGCCATCCATCATCAGTGCCGCAAGCTCAAACGACTCCAGCCGCCGAGACAGGTATTCCTCGAGCTTCTGCGTCGTCTGGCTCACGAGGTGACGGCTGGCGGCACTCTTGCTCGTGCCACGAGACTTCAACTTGGCCGCGGGTTTGTCCAGACTCGATTCGTAATTTCGGGTCGATACCCCCACCAAGATCTGATTCAACACTCGCTCTGGAAGCGGGTCTTCTTCGCGGAAGGCTTCGAAGTGTGGAAGCGACGCCTCCTCGCCCGACTTCGAACGAACTCGAGGTCGCGACACTTGGATTCGACGACCACCGAAGCTCAGCTCTCCGTTCGTGCTCCCCCAGTGGTTATGAGTTCGCCCCTTCTCGTGCTTGCCCTTGGGCCCGGCGATCTCCTCGGCGTCCTCTTTCAGGAGTAGGTGCAGAGCTGTCAGTCCTTGCTCGTACACCCATTCCGTCAAGTCCGCCTTCGTGGCCGCGATCCCCGCTATCATCGGTAGCAGTATCTGACCGACTTGGCCGACTACCTCGCCCGTAGGCGATTGCGTTTGCTTTCTTACTGGCTTCTTTGATTTCCTTGGCATGGTGGCTCCTTGTCCCCCTCTGGAGACGGTTGTTTGGCACGACCTATTCTTAGGCCGGCCAAGGAGCCGCCGCTACCCAAAATTCAACATCCGGCGGGACATCCCCGGATCGGGCGGAGCTCATCAATTTCGAAGATCTGGAGAGGGTTGCGCAGTTCGGTGCGATTCTGACCGAGAAGCTTGCGAATCTCGACGAGCGCCCTGTGTTCGTCAAGGTCACCCGGACACAGCAAGAGGGTGGCAGCCGCGACACGGTGCGTGCGTTCACCGGAACGATTCCCGACTACGCCACCGAAGTGAAGGGCTTGCTCTTGAGCGGTGTGATCGAAGGCGGCCCTGCCGAGGAAGCCGGGCTTCGCGCCGGTGATGTTATCGTCGAGTTCGCGGAGCAAGCGATCACGAATATCTACGATTACACTTTTGCTCTCGACGTGGTGAAAATCGGCGAGCCGATCAAAGTCGTTTACGAACGGGACGGAGAACGCAAGGAAACGACGCTGACGCCGCGCGCGCGCAAATAAACTTGTCTTATTCGTGCTCGGTCGTTGGGTCGATTATCTTGCGGATCTCGGTAATCTTCGTCGCAGGGAATCCACTTCGGCGTGCATGTTCATGGATGATGTCCTCGTCCTTGGCCATGTAGAGGCGTTGTTGCACCGCTCTGGCTGAGAGCGAAATCCGCCTATGGTGGTGGCCGAGGTATGTTTCGAGCATGAAGTATCCCAAGCGCTGCCAGTACAAGCACGCGAAGCAGAAGAAGTACCACGTTCGCAACTGGGCGGAATACAACGAAGGGCTGCGCCAAAATAGCGCTCACGACCTTCGCCGCACGGTAAATGGAGCGTAAGCGCTTTTTTTGCAAAGGGATACGTACACATCGCCAACAGCAAACAGCGCAAGCACCGGAGGTGCGCCAATCTCATACAGCTCGAGTTTATGGAAGGGACAAGTCGCTCCACTGACCTTTGTGTCAGATCGCCATCTCCCCCGTGCTGTCACCAAAGCTCTCGAGCTCGTCGAGCCCGAGTCGGCGCAGCACGGTCAACATCGTGTTCGCCATCGGCGTACCATCCGCGCCTTTGACGTGGAGGTTGCCCTTGAAGTGGCCATTGCCGTGGCCAGCCAAAAAGAGCGGACAGCGCTTGTGGTTGTGAACGTGCGGGTTGCCCATTGGAGAGCCGTAGAGGATCAGCGCCTTTTCCAAGAGATTCGAGTCGCCCTCGGGTGTGTCACGGAGCCTTTCGAGGAAGTACGGGATGGTGCTGACGTGGTACCGGTTGATCTTCGCGAACTCCTCGATCCGCTCCTCTCGCTCGCCGTGATGCGAGGCCGGGTGAAACCCAGTGTTGACGCCGGTCTCCGGGTAGACACGGCCCGAAACGTCTCGCCCCATCTTGAACGCGAACACCCGAGTAATGTCCGACGCGAACGCTGCCGCTTGCAGGTCGAACATCAACTTGACGTGCTCATCGAACGAGTCCGGCACACCGACGGGCGCATCGGGCAGCTCTCTCTCCTCCCCGCTCGCGTTTTGCGCCTCGATCCTCTGGATCCGCCGCTCGATCTCGCGAATGTTCTCGAGATAATCGTCGAGCCGGTTGCGGTCGGCCGGCTCCAGGTCGTTCTTCAAACTAGCCACCTGGTTGGTGACATAGTCAAGAATGCTGCGATCGGTCCGGCGCCTGGCTGCCCGCTCTTCCGGCGTTCCGCCGGAGCCGAACATCTGGTCGAAAACGACCCGGGGGTTCCTGATCATCGGGAGCGGATCGGTCGGCGACCCCCAGCTGATCGCGTCCGTGTAGGTACAGGCATAACCGTATTGGCATCCGCCCGCCTGGTTCACGTTCTCGATCGCGAGCTGCATCGACGGAATGGGCGTGTCTTGACCGAACCGCCGGGCGTAGAGCTGATCCATCGACGTCCCAACGTGGACGTCCGAGCCTTCCGTCTGCTTCGGGTGGGACTGGGTCAGGAACACCGCGCTCGAGCGGAAATGGTCGCCGCCTGTCTCAGGCAGCGTGAAGGCCTCGGCGTTGCGTACGTCCGTGTTGCTGACGATCGTCAAGTAATCCCGAAACGGCTCGAGCGGACTCAAGCTGCTCGGGGTGAGGTCGAACGCACTGCCTTCGGCCGCCGGCGCCCACAGGTTCTTTTCTATCCCGTATTTGGTGCTGCCGGCCGAACCGTGGACCATTTCGATGCACACCAGGCGAGCCGGGTCAGCTGTCGGCTTGCCAAACGCGCTCCGGGCCGGCACCATGGCTTCGAGCAACGGCAGTGACACCGCCGCGCCCATGCCCCGAAGTATCGTGCGGCGAGAGATATGCTTGTTAGTAATGTACATTCTTTTTAGGCCTTCTGGAGCCGGCTCGTATTCTAAGGCGGACCCGATTCTCCCACCACCGTGGTCGGTTCGGTGTTTTCCGACTTCTTCATCTGGAACGCCGCGCTGTTCACAATGCCAAAAATGAAAGAGGACATGCGGTTGCCGTTGTGCGCGGCCTCAAGAGCGATCGCACGCACCGCAGGCATGTCATAATACTCGACTCTCCGCCCCCAGCGCATAGGTCATGAGGCTTTCGGTGAAGCTCGTGATAAAAGTGTCTGAAAGGTTCACAAGCGCCTGCCGCAAGCCCGCTGGACCGTCCATCTGCGTTCCGCGGTAGGGTCGAGGGCTGGCGCGGTGCTCCGTAGGCGCGGCCTATCTGTTTCTCCCCGTTTCCTGTGGGAGTGGCTCACTAGCCGCACCGTAAGTCCGTTCCAGCCCCCGCCACAATCGCACGCAGCGTGCGGCTTTCCCGCACTACGCGCTCCTGCACACTTCCCGCGAAGGGTTATGTGACCTATCAAGCCGGGGCGACCTTGGGTGCCCGCCTACGGTCTCGAGAAAACGAGTTTACGAATCCTTGGTCTTGAGCTGGGCTTTGTTTTCTTGAATGAAGGCGCGGATGTCATCTGTCATCTCGAGCAGTTTCTCCCACTGCTCCTTGTATAAGGTCACCGGGAAACGGCCCAGTCCGTAAACGGAGACGCCGCCCTTCTGGCTGACTTTGAGGGAGAGCTCTTTCTCACTGCGCTTCTTGAGCGTTTCATTCTCAGCTTGCAAGCGCTCCAGTTCTTTCTTCATTTTTTCCGGTGTCATGTCGCTCACGATTTGCCTCCGTGCTTTCGACTGTGTCGCCTCTATCCGATGAAACAGATGAGTCCCCGAGTGAGACACTAAAGCGTAGCCCTGCCCCATCCCCGTCCGCGTACGATGCAGCCGGGCTTCGCTGGATAATAGCAGGTACGAGATTCGCTCAAGACCGTACGAGATGGCCCGTACGTCGTACCGCTCGGAGCGGGAGCCAAGCCGAGCCGCGTTCCCGTCCTGTGCTAAAACTCGGCCCTTTTGAAATAGAGCATAAATCAGCAGCTTAGTGTCTGTGTTCGCGACTGGGCCAAGCCCGAAATCTGATCGTTCGTGCATAGCATTTGTCGAAGGTCCTCACCCATTTTCTGGTGCGCTCAGCCTAGAGATAGGTCGCGTCGGTAGGACAGGGCCAGGACGCGCAGGCGGCCCCGTACTGTGATGCTGAACTGCGCCGAGTATCCCGGAGCGAGTTTTAGTTGAGTCTTGCCATCTCGAGCACGTTATTGCGTCGGTGGTCTGGCGGCGACAGCGTGTGCCTTCTATTTATTGGGAATTATATACTAAAGTCCCCGCCGGGAAGGTAGTCCCATACATTGGAGTCTTGTCTACTTAAGTAGCCTGGTGATCATTATGGTTATCGTTGCCGCTAGTCCAAGCCCTGTAATAAACCCTGTAAGAATCGCCTTGTAGATAAACTCACGAGACGCCAAATGTTCCATGTGGGCTTCAATGCGCACTACCGCTTCTTCTACCTTGCGAAGACGCCCCTCGATTGTTCCGTTGCCACCATTGCTTTGCATGGTGCTTTTTGGGAATTCACGCACATTCTCTTTCTCCTTCATTTTGCGTGTTCCCACACCGCTATCTTTTCAACTAGATCGCGACTAGCTACGCCGTTGTAGTATTTGGCCGCTATCACTACCCCGCTGTTTCCACCAACCTGTATACCCAGTTTTTTCATCACATCTGAAGTCGTGACTAATTCGGAGCGCACAATCCACACGCCCGTGAATACCAATATGCGGTCCGCGTCAGGGAAAATGCTCGCAACCGACTCCGCGACGGGTTCGTCGAGAGATAGGATCACATATATTTCCATGTCTTCCTCTACTTTGGGGAATTAGGTCCCCGCCTAGGGAGACTGGCGCGAGCGCGGTTTCTTGATGCGCCGGAAGTTGACCCGCTGGGTCATGGCCTTTCCGAGCTCGCTCATCACAGTATCGAGGTCGTTCAAGTCAACGCTGCCATCCGAGCGGAGCGCGAACTCCTCCTCCATCTCGGCCTTCGTCGGCGTGTAGGCCGAGTCTACGATCTCGACCGTCTTAGGTCTCTTTCGCGTTTCCTTCATCGTTGCTCCTTTGGTCCGGCCTGAAACAGATCGCCGATCATACGCTCCGCTTCCTGACGCTTGTCGAAAATGTGGCGCATATTGAGCTTCACCCTGGACCTCTCGGACCTGTCGGCATGAACAGGAAGCAGCAAGTCACGCCACCGATTCCCGATGTTAGGGAGAGTCGTGTCAATGAACACCTTCGAGTAAATCTGCTTTTTCGTTATCCGGTGGGTTAGTAAATATGCGAGGTACATCGAATCTATATCGTAGGCGTTGCTCTCATTCGCTACTCGGAACACGAGACAGTGACTATTGAGCAGGATGTGTGTATCGCTTGGGAGAACAACTCCAACGTCACCAATGCGGTAGCTCCCTTCCTTCACGAAAACCAGATCTCCGGCCTTAAGGTCTACGCCCGTTGCGCCCTTGACAGAGTTGTAAATGTATTCGGGGATGCAGGCTGTCGGATTCTTGTAGATCGACAGATTCCCTATATCACCGGCGCGAACGTATGGAATTGTCCCCATCCCCTTGTACTCATTCGGTGGAGAACCGTGTCCACGGAACCACTGGACCGCGCCGGAATCGATGAGTGTACCCAATGATACGAGTTCACATCCTGCCTGCGCACCCTCGATCATGGCCGACTGCTCATCGGATGACCAGTAATACCTTGGCACATAAATGGAGTCTCGAATCTGCGTCTGCCTGACAACGAAGACGTTCTGATTCTCTGGCCGATGCGGGGACTTTAGCTCCTCACGAATGCGAATTGTGTCATCCCACAGTTCATCCGTGATTTGTCCGTCCTGAATCCGGTACTTTTCCTTCCCCAAGTGATCGCGCCCTATTTCAAGGGCTACCCCGAAAACAATATCGGATCGGCTTTTCCGCTTCTCAATGATCCATAGCAACGTCTTGGCGTTGCAGTGTGGTCGAAATGAATTGTGAGGCAGATCAATGATCGCCTTGATCGTGGCACGGTCTTCGATGTATTGCGCGATGTATTTCTTCGTGGGTGCGTGCGCGATTGTCTCTGGAAGCACTATCGCCAGTCTGCCATTGGGCTTGAGCCAGTCCAAACAGCGTTCAATAAATAGCTCTTGTGTCGGAGTGCTCTTAGTCGCGGTCTGCTTTTCGTACTTTCCGCTCTTTCGTTTTTTCCACTTGTGGCCGAGGTCGAACTGGCGGGACTCGGACTCCGATACCTTTGTGTGTTTACTTCCGAACGGAGGGTTGGTCAGGATTACATCGTATTGCCTAAACTGGTCGCAGGCCGTCAACAGGTCGTTGGCCTGTCCATCAAAATCCCCCAAGGCGTGAAGGGAGTTGGCGTGTGCGATCCGGCTTTTCCCGTCTCCGAGAATTGCCATGTACGCCTTCGCAATCTTGACGAGATCCATCTCCTTATCTAGACCGTAAATCGTCCGTCCGGCAATTAGACGCTTCTCGCGTTCGCGCCGCCCGACCGTCATCCCTCCCCACGGCTGGGACTCATCCATGATTCTCCAGATGTGCTGTAGGGCGCAAATCAGGAATCCACCACTACCGCAAGCGGGGTCCATTACGGTTTCTCCCGGTTGCGGATCGATCAATTCAACCGCGATCCGTACAACTTCCCTGGGGGTGAAGAACTCGCCCTTTTCGCCCGCAAACTTGCTCTCGGCAAAGACCTCGAAGGCACTCCCGACCGAATCCTCATCCGTCTGGGTCAGGGAATATTTCTGCAACTCGCCGACGACGTAGGCTATGGACTTGTTTTCCAAAACGATCTTCTCGTGTCTGTCAAAAACCCCCTCTTGTGACAGTTCGGTTTTGACTTCTTCGAAAAGTCCGTCAATCCGATCTCTGACGGCAACAAATCCGTTCTCGTGATCGTCGATCCCTACGCTAAACCTCGGGGTTCCTGTCGTACCACCGGCCTCATCCTGAAGCTTACAGAACAGAAGCTTCGTCATTTCGTTGCCAAGTTTCTCTCTCCGGCTTATGTTTGTGTTTGTGTAGAGTTCGTTCAGCAGGCGCCGGAACGTCAGCTTGAGATTGCTCGCCTTCTTCAGGTCGTTGTAGGTGTGTGTTCCAATCGAACGCACATCGGAACCGAACTGAGGTAGACCGTAGATGACGTTCTCTGCGACCCGCCCTGAATCAGGGTACTTGTAGAGAAATTCGATCTCTTTTCCGTTGGTCCATACGCCCCATACAGAAGATGTCGCAGTCATGTAGCTCATTAACTGCCCAACTCCGTCTCGTCTGTTCGGTCGCTTCGTCTCTACGATCCCAACAATATCAGCGTGCTGAGTCCTGCGTGAGGCATCCCGAGTGGAATAGATCACAATGTCCGCCCGCTCTGGAGAACCACTGCCACGCTTGATCGAGACTTCGATATCCATGCATTGAGGCGGATATCCGTAGTCCTGAATCAACTGCCGTTCGTATTCCTGGCGAACCTGTTCTTCTGGCTTTGACAGATCGATCGGTTTACCCGTGGCGAAGTCTTTCTCGTTACGCGGCATCTACGCCACCAGATCCTTGTATCGAAGCTGCGCCCCCTCCATCTTGGACGCGATGAACGCCATTTGATCGAGCGTGTCTAGCTCGCGGAAGTTGTGGCGGGCGACAAACTCATCGACATATCGGTGAAGGTGCTTGGGCGAGAGGCGGTGAAACGTGCCTTTGTGCGCACGCTTCAACATGCTCCAAAAGCTCTCGATGCCGTTCGTGTGAACGTCGCCCTTCACATATTCGTAGACCGAGTGCTTGACGGATTCGTGATTAGGGAGCCCTTCGTAGGCTCTGGCGTCATCAGTGTACACCGGAGCATCGGCCTTGACGTTGCGGTGTACGAAGCCCTGTAGAGTCTCGGCGGTCGTATCGCCTACGACTTTCGCCGACACGCGGTTGGACCGGCGGTCCTTCGCACCCACGACGGCGGTTTTACCAGAAGGCCCGCGCCCTGTCAACTGCTTGCGCTTCGACTTGCTCATGTTGCGCCGTTTGCCGCCGAAGTAGGTTTCGTCCACTTCTACAGGACCAGCGAATAGCGTTTGGTCACCTTGGGCCAGTGCGCGGCGGACGCGGTGCGCCATGTGCCACGTTGTCTTTTGCGTTTTGCCAAGTTCACGATGAAGCTTCATCGAAGAAACGCTCTTCAGGTTTGTAGCGACGAGGTAAAGAACGTAGAGCCAGTCGAGATAGTCGAGCGAGCTGGACTGCATGAACGTCCCCATCTTCGGGCTGAAGTGTTTCTTGCACTCCCGCTCCCGGCAGCGGTAAGGCATGGCCTTGTGCTTGGCCTTCAGGTTCACCTTTGTCGAGCCACAGTGGATGCAGCAGATCCCGTTAGGCCACCGCTGGGCAATGAACCATTCCTCGGCCTTCCTCTCGTCAAAGAGCCGGTAGAACTCGCGGGTCGAAATCCCCTTCCTGAAGTGCTTTCCTGGTGCGTTGTAAGCCATTCCCTGTCTCCTATGTACAACGCAATTCTACCTCAAAGTCCCCAGAATGTCAAGCACCATTTGGGGACTTTAGTATGTAATCCCCTATTTATTCATCCGCGCGCACCGAACTTGATTAGTCTCCGGTCTGCCGGCACCATGCCTACATGATCGACGTAATGCTAGTGTTAGTTGGCCCGGGTGTGTCGGCGAACGCCATCGCTATTAATTAAGGATGTCGGCGTGCACACGAAGATGCCCCTGAACGTCAGGAACCGCGTGGTCAGCCCAACCGGCATCGCCGAAAGAACGGCGTCTCTCGAAATCAGGCTCAAACTCCAGCTCGCAAGCGGGTTACGCGGCGGCCGCATCGGCGAGCGCGTGATCTTAATTCCCTGTTCTTCCAGAGCGATTCCCTGTTCGCCTATTTCAAATTCCCTGTTATTTCGGAACAGGGAATTGCCATCTAACCATTTGAGATACAGATGGTTACCACGTCAAAAACGCTCCGATCAGCCTCAATAATGGCCCAAATTCCCTGTTAATTCCCTGTTTTTCCCTGTTCTTGATGGTTTCCAGCCGAGACCGGATAGCTCCAAACTGCCCCATCCGCCACCCAGTCTGGCCAATTGTGGCACTGCAGAGACGGATGAGATTTTCCGCGCGGTTGGCGGGGTTTTGCAGGGGTAGGTGGCACCAGAGACGCACTGGAAGGGCTGAACTGGCGTCATTTTCGGGTTTCGTCTCTAATCGCGATTTTCGAGTGCCACGTTTGCGCAAAGTAGGAGAACAGGCGCTGACCGGGCCGTACGGCATCGGAAAAGAGGCCACCCGAGGGGTCCAGCATCGAGGCCAGGGCTACCGTGGCGTAGCCGGCTAGCACGTTCTGGTCCAGGTGGGCTTGGGCCCCCTTGTGTCCTTACTTACCTCCGATTCGGCCTCAATCAGGGTCCGGCAATGCTTGAGCGGGTACTCGCGCCCTCCCTCGTGAGCCAGTTCGGGAGCTCGAGCCCCCTACGCGGCCTCGTAGGTGATCGAGAAGATCGTGTCCGTCAGCCACCGCCGGAACGACTCGTTGTCGCTGAACTGCTTGAACAACTCCGTGTCGTCCTGCAGCAGCGCCGTCATCACCCGCCGGAGCGCCTTGTCGTGCTCGATCCGCGCGTTCTGCTTGTCGGAGTTCTGCTTGGCGTTCTGGTAGGCCCGGTCGGCCGCCACGCGGTTCGGAATTTCCTCCGTGATGAGTCGGTGGACGCGGTCGCCATCGGTCCAGGGGATGTTCCCGAACTGGTCGTTGAAGCTCTTGAGGATGTTCGAGAGGCGGTCGAGTTCGGCTTCCGGCCTGTGGCCGCCGCCGGTAGTCGGAACCGGCTCGATCTCGGCATCCTCGTCCGCCAGTTGGACGTGTATCGCCGCCTTCTTCTCTACCCGGTAGCTGTCCATGTCGATGGACTCAAGGATGCCTTTGGACATATCTTCTTCCACGGGCGCGGGGAGCTTCGGCACGAGGAAGTTCAGGAAGATAGAGAGCTTCTCCCACTCGGCGTGCGTGTACGGCAGGATTGAGGCGAGGGGTGCTTCCGCCATTAAGTGTTGGTGAGGTGACGCTAAGACTTTACGGTGCATTAAGTTACAGCCAAATTAGCGCTCACGACCTTCGCCGCGCGCTATATGGAGCGTAAGTACATTTTTTGCAAAGGGATACGTACACATCACCAACAGTAAACAGCGCAAGCACCTCGCTGCGCGCTAAATAGAGCGTAAGCGCCTTTTTTGCAAAGGGATACGTACACATCACCAACAGTAAACAGCGCAAGCACCGTCTCGTGACGCAGTGGGTAAGTCAAGCTGCGATCAATCGGGATCAGCTCAGTGGCGTACGTGTGCCGCTACCGCCGCTCTCCGAGCAACGCCGAATAGTCGAGGTTCTCGAACGGATCGATCACCTGCGCCGCCTCCGCGTCCGGGCCAATACCAAGGCCGAGCGCATCCTCCCGGCCCTCTTCCTCAAGATGTTCGGCGATCCAGCCACAAACCCAATGGGTTGGTCTCGTGGCGCGCTCGGTGAGATCTCTACCGACATGAAGTACGGTACATCATCTCGCTGCGATGCAGATGGTGAGGGCGTTCCCGTTCTGAGAATCCCAAATGTAGTCTCCGGCTCGATCGATCTTGAGGATCTGAGATTCGCGCACCTGGACGAGAAGGAAATCGAGAGACTGAGACTCAGGCCGGGAGATCTTCTTCTTGTGCGGACCAACGGGAACCCGGACTATGTGGGCCGCTGCGCTGTGTTCGACGCCACCGATGAATATGCATTTGCGTCCTACCTGATCCGCGCGAGGCTAGACGCTGATCAAGTCGAGCCAGGGTACGTAGCAGGGTTCTTATCTACACCGATGGGTCGCATCACGATGGCTCCGTTCATCAGGACAACAGCGGGACAATCGAATATCAGCACCGCTGGACTCAGCCAGATCCCAATTCCCTTGCCACCGATTTCTCTCCAGCGCGAATTTCAGGAACGAGTAGCTCGAATGCGGGACACTCTTGAGACGAGCTCTGTGTCGGAGGATCGATTGGAGGACTTGTTCCACATCCTGCTTGGCCGAGCCTTCTCCGGTAGGCTGACCGAATCGTGGCGACAGTTGCATCTGAGCATACTTAGGCAGGAACACGAGGCTCAAGCAGAGGCTTTACAAGAGGTGCAATAGCTCATGCACGTCAAGCAACTCCACAACAGGAAGCTCCGCGCCGTTCGTGGTCGGGCACTCGGTCATTCTCGCATCAGTCCGAACATCATAGATCCTCCGCTGGCCGAGCCAGCATCCGAGGCGGCGGAGGAATCGTCGTGACGCTGAGGGCGTTGCGTCTCGCTCACTTCAAGGCCTTCGCGGAATCCCAGCGTATTCCGCTTCGCCCAATAACTCTGATCTTCGGTCCGAACAGCGCCGGAAAATCGAGCGTCATCCACGCGCTAGCACTCGCCCACCACGCGCTGGAGACGGGTGACCTGGACGTTCAGCGCACCACGGTGGGTGGGGAGTCAATTGATCTCGGTGGCTTCCGGCAGTACGTGCACCGGCACGAGCACGAACGTCGGGTAGACCTGGTGCTGGAGCTCGACCCGACGCAGCTCCAGGGGCGCGTGGCCCAGCTACTTGGATCGGCCCGTGAACTCTCCCTCGAGGTCTCCATCGGCGCCGGCTTCACGTCCGAACAGCCGACACTCTTCGGCGACGCCTCCCGCGAAGTCGGTCGTGAGGTCGCCGTGCGCTCGGAGGGTTTCACGCTGCGAGTCGACGGAGAGGTGCTTCTTGCCATGAGCGCTCGGCGCGATGGGCTACTTCGCCTAGACAGGCTCGAGCACGAGCATCCGGTATTGCGCGAGATCGTCACTGGTCTGCTGGCGCTCTCTACCACAACCATGGAGCTGCGACCCGAGGACTTCGAGGCTGTCGCGCGAGCGCTGGACGAACTCGTGCCTGAGATCTCCGCCCGCGTTTCGGGACTGCTACCACATCTCCAGGACGCCGCTTCAAGTGGCGAGGGAGAGGATAGCCCCGAGTTCTTGGCCGTGAGCCGGGGCCGCAGAGGAGAAGACCTGGCGCGCGCGGTACGTGCCTTCTTCCCCCGCACCCTCCGGCAGCTGGTAAATGGGGCTGTCGAGGCTGCGGAGGCGGAGATCCGCAGGCTTCAATACTTGGGTCCCCTTCGGTCCTATCCACCACGCCATCTGGCCTTTTCGCAGCACCACGACACCAACTGGTTCGCCGGTGGAGGCTACGCGTGGGACGTGGTGCGGCAGCGACGCGACGTGCGAGAACGCATCAACGAGTGGCTGGGGTCTAGTCGGCTGAAGAGCCCATATGAGCTGGTTGTGCGTGATTTGGTCGCTCTGGATCAGCTGCAGAACCCGGTTGAGGATGCACTCCAGGGCTTACTGGAGGATGGGCTCGATCTCGAACCACAGTATGACGACGACCCCAACCAACCCGAAGGAATGGTGCCGATAATCAAGGACCCTGAAGCCGAGGTTGGTCGACTCATGGACACGATAGCGGAATCCAACGTCGAACGGATTACGGAGCTCATCCTTCGTGATCTCCGCACCCGTACTGTCGTCAGCCACCGGGACGTTGGTATCGGCGTTAGCCAGGTCCTACCGGTGCTGGTCGCTGCCTACGCTGCACGCGAACGCCTTCTCGCCATCGAGCAACCCGAGATTCACCTGCACCCAGCCCTACAGGCCGAACTCGGCGACGTGTTCCTGCAGTCTGTCCTTGGGGAGGCAAAGAACACCTTTCTCCTAGAGACCCACAGTGAACATCTGATCCTGCGAATCCTTCGCCGAGTCCGTGAAACGACGGACGGTGAGCTTCCGGAAGGCGTGACTCCAGTGCGACCCGAACAAGTTTCCGTCCTTTACGTTCGGCCCGGGAGCAACGGGGCCGAGATCGTACACATCCCAGTCACCTCCGACGGCGATTTCGCGCATCCGTGGCCAGAAGGCTTCTTCGCTGAGCGCGCGAAAGAACTCTTCTGAAGGATGATTTACGAGTACGCGCTAGAACCGGAGTTGGTAGCGACCTGGACTGATCGGCACGACTACCGTTACTTCGTAGAGCGCTTTGGTCTCGGCCAGGGAAGGATCGTTTCGCGATTCCCAAAGAGATGGGCTCGCCTCGTATGGAGCAGCTTCACGGGCGCTAGTGAGATTGAGCGCAAGCGCCTTGAGGAACTAGTTTCGCGGCTGTCAGAAAGAATGGTGCGGCGCACCGGAATCGAGTGGGACAGCAACGCGAGTTGGCTGGAGAACGTCGAGCGTGAGGATTGGCGCGTCGCGTTCCGGGCAATTCTGGCACGTGCGAACCCACGCGCGCATGCTTCAGTAATCGTTGCTGCTGACGTCGACGAGGATTCTGAGCCAAGGTGGGCTGCGCCTCACGGGAAATCCGTTGAGCGGCGCGCTGGGGAGATGGCTAACTCCGTGGCCTCCGTCCTGCGTTGTAGCTCGGTCGTAGTCTTCGTCGATCCTCACTTTGGGCCAGAACGGCCCCGCTTTCGCCGCCCCCTCGAGGCGTTCCTGGAGAGGATGGTCCGTGAACGACCCGGTGCTCTGCCGGACCGCATCGAGATCCTGACAGGCATCAAAACCACCGGCACACTAGAGTTCTTTCGAAGCAAATGTGTCGCACGGCTACCGAGCTGCATTCCGAAGGGTGTTCACATCATCATTCGTAGGCTAAGCCAAGGAAAGGCTCGCGAGGCTTTTCACAATCGATACATCCTGACGGACATAGGGGGTGTGATATTTGGCATTGGCTTGGACGATGGCCAGGAGGACGAGACCGACGATCTCAACCTTATGGCTCGTACTCAGTACGAGTTACGCTGGGAACAGTTTGCAGATGCAACATCGACCAAGTTCGAGCAGGATGAACCGTCATTCGAGGTTGCAGGAATACGGGAGGTTACATGACCTGACCCCGTCCTGTGCCAAAACTCGGCCCTTTCGAAATAGGCCATAAATCAGCAACTTAGTGTCTGTGTTTGCGACCGGGCCAAGGGCCGTGGGCTTTACAATCGTCTTGGGCGGGCGGGTCGTCACCATGCAGATGACCACCTAGTCGAGAGCGAATATCGAAGCGTGTGCCTGAAGCTGTTTTCACGTGGTCAAAATACTCGAACGCCCAACGGGCCAGCAGTTTGAACCTTCAGGGCTTCAAATGCCGGTAGGCCCGCAAGGTCTGGACCAGGGCATCTCCCTTCTTGGCCCAGGCCGACCGGATCATCTACAACACCGATTCGGCGGTCGGCGCCTGCAACGCCAACGCCCGGGTTTTCTCTTTCAGCAGCCACTCGGTTCACTGGACACGGCTTTGGCCATGCGGTAGCCGACCCGAGGCTCGGTCACGATGTAGGCGGGGCTGGTGGCAACGTCGCCCAGCTTGCGGCGGAGTTTCTTCACGAAGGCGCGCACGAGGCGGGCGTCACCGCTGTTCTGTGGTCCCCAGACCCGTCGCAGCAGGTACTCGTGCGTCAAGACCCGTCCGGCGTTGACAGACAGTGCGCGGAGCAGGTCGTACTGGCGTTGTTGCACCGCTCTGGCTGAGAGCGAAATCCGCCTATGGTGGTGGCCGAGGTATGTTCGAGCATGAAGTATCCCAAGCGCTGCCAGTACAAGCACGCGAAGCAGAAGAAGTACCACGTTCGCAACTGGGCGGAATACAACCAAGGGCTGCGCCGCCGGGGCGATTTGACAGTCTGGTTTGACGAGGAGGCAATCGCGAACTGGAAGGGCGACAAGACCGGTAAGCCTGGCGGTCAACGGGTCTATTCAGACATGGCGATTGAAACGGGCCTGGTTGTCCGGATGGTGTACAAGCTCGCCTACCGACAAACCGAAGGCTTCTTGCACTCGATCGCCTCGCTTCTCGGGCTCGGTATCGAGATCCCGGACTACTCGACGTTGTGTCGGCGCTCGAGGTTGCTCCGCAAGAAGCTGCGGATTCCGAAAGCCGCGAGCACTCAACCCATCCACCTGATGATCGATAGCACGGGCTTGAGGATTCATGTTGGAAACGCTCGCAAACCGCCAAAGCAGCGCGCATGGCGCAAGTTGCACATCGCCGTTGATCGCGAGACAGGGAACATTGTTGCGTCCGAACTGACGGCGTCACGAGCTCGCGACGCAACCCGAGTCCCCGCTTTGCTAACACAGATTCAAGCACCTCTAGTGTCGGTGGCGGCGGACAGTGCATACGACAAGGAAGCGGTCTACGAAGCCATCGAAGCGCACAGTCCTGGACGAAGGACGCGCGTGGTGATTCCGCCGCAACGAAACGCGACGCTCAGTCAGAATTCGAACACCGCCATGCAGGAGCGCGATCGCCATATTCGTGCAATCGAAAGACACGGCCGACGTGAATGGTACAAGCTCTCAGGCTACACCAAGCGAAGCATGGTGGAGAACGCGGTCTATCGTTACAAGGCGATCATCGGGCCGGAGATGCGGGCTCGAACGTTGGCGAGGCAACGAGTTGAACACCGAATTGGGTGCGAGATACTCAACAAGATGGCTGCGCTCGGGATGCCCGATACGTACTGCGCCGGGTGACTCTGCAACCGGCACAGGGAGGTCAGCGATTTGCTCCGGGCCGTGCAACAACGCCACCGAAGGCTTCTTGCACTCGATCGCCTCGCTTCTCGGGCTCGGTATCGAGATCCCGGACTACTCGACGTTGTGTCGGCGCTCGAGGTTGCTCCGCAAGAAGCTGCGGATTCCGAAAGCCGCGAGCACTCAACCCATCCACCTGATGATCGATAGCACGGGCTTGAGGATTCATGTTGGAAACGCTCGCAAACCGCCAAAGCAGCGCGCATGGCGCAAGTTGCACATCGCCGTTGATCGCGAGACAGGGAACATTGTTGCGTCCGAACTGACGGCGTCACGAGCTCGCGACGCAACCCGAGTCCCCGCTTTGCTAACACAGATTCAAGCACCTCTAGTGTCGGTGGCGGCGGACAGTGCATACGACAAGGAAGCGGTCTACGAAGCCATCGAAGCGCACAGCCCTGGACGAAGGACGCGCGTGGTGATTCCGCCGCAACGAAACGCGGCGTTGTTGCACCGCTCTGGCTGAGAGCGAAATGCGCCTCTTGTGGTGGCCGAGGTATGTTCGACCATGAAGTATCCCAAGCGCAGCCAGTACAAGCACGCGAAGCAGAAGAAGTACCACGTTCGCAACTGGGCGGAATACAACGAAGGGCTGCGCCGCCGAGGCGATTTGACGGTCTGGTTTGACGAGGAGGCAATCGCGAACTGGAAGGCCGACAAGACCGGTAAGCCTGGCGGTCAACGGGTCTATTCAGACATGGCTATTGAAACGGGCCTGGTTGTCCGGATGGTGTACAAGCTCGCCTACCGACAAACCGAAGGCTTCTTGCACTCGATCGCCTCGCTGCTCGGGCTCGGTATCGAGATCCCGGACTACTCGACGTTGTGTCGGCGCTCGAGGCTGCTCCGCAAGAAGCTGCGGATTCCGAAAGCCGCAAGCAATCAACCAATCCACCTGATGATCGATAGCACGGGCTTGAGGATTCATGTTGGAACCGCCCGCAAACCGCCAAAGCAGCGCGCATGGCGCAAGTTGCACATCGCCGTTGATCGCGAGACCGGCAACATTGTTGCGTCCGAACTGACGGCGTCACGTGCTCGCGACGCAACCCGAGTCCCCGCTTTGCTAACACAGATTCAAGCACCTCTAGCGTCCGTGGCGGCGGACAGTGCATACGACAAGGAAGCGGTCTACGAAGCGATCGAAGCGCACAGCCCTGGACGAAGGACGCGCGTGGTGATTCCGCCGCAACGAAACGCGACGCTCAATCAGAATTCGAACACCGCCATGCAGGAGCGCGATCGCCATATTCGTGCCATCGAAAGACACGGCCGACGTGAATGGTACAAGCTCTCAGGCTGCACCAAGCGAAGCATGGTGGAGAACGCGGTCTATCGTTACAAAGCGATCATCGGGCCCGAGATGCGGACACGAACGTTGGCGAGGCAACGAGTTGAACACCGAATTGGGTGCGAGATACTCAACAAGATGACCGCGCTCGGGATGCCCGATACGTACTGCGCCGGGTGACTCTACGACCGGCACAGGGAGGTCAGCGATTTGCTCCGGGCCGTGCAACAACGCCCACTCGACGCGCTGCTTGAGCCGATCCGCCCGGAACGGCTGGGGGGCTTCGCACCAGCTCACACCTCCACCACTGAGTAGAGCCGACGCCGGCCCTCAAAAACGTCCTACATGAAGACGACCCAAGCATCCCGGTTGTAGGCAGTTCGCCAATCTCATGCAGCTCGAGTTTATGGAAGAGACAACTCCTAGAACCAGCGAGTTCATTCTACCATTCCCTTTAGCATCGCGGCTACACGCATGGCCTCGATCGCCGGCTTCCACGCCGGGTCCGACGTGACATCCCCTACCTTCGCGTTCTGACTCTGGATGGTAGATAGATCGAAGGTATACGCTTCGTGGTCGATTCTGGCGTAGTCACTCACCTCGCGCAGCACCCGTCGGGGCTCTGCGCACAACCGCTCGTAAGAGAACTCGAACCACTGTCCTCGTGCGCTCAGACCTAGTGCTTCGCTGGTGCGATATAGCGCTAGCAGGCAACGGCTCCAGTAGTGGGCGCAGTGCAACCGCATCGCGGCTTCGTCAGCCTGTCCTCGATACCTGGGCCATCTTTTCCTGACGAGTGAGGAGACAACCGACGGACCGCGGCGGTAGACATGAACGAATAGAGCATCGGGGATGATCTGTGTGAGCTGTTCCAGCATAAAGCTCACCATCATGCTCTTGATCACCAGCCGCCTACCCTGACCTCGGGCCAGCATGAAGCCAGCTAGCGTCCGGCGGATAGCTTGGTCATGCGCAGGCTTCCAGCTAGAGAGCGAGCGTTTCGTGAACTCCGCCGGATTGAACAATAGCGGTGGTGTGTCGATCTTGCACCTGGCGTAGGGATAAGAGTTCGGATGCCAGAGTTCGTTAGCCTCGGTCGGGTACGCGACCAGGTCGCGGTGGCTTTGGAGGATCTTGACAAGTAGCGACGTGCCCGACCGGCCGGTCCCGACGACGAATATGGGCCGAACTGGGCTGTAGCGCATCGCTCCAGGAAGGCATCCGACCGCGTGATACACGGGGCTCGCGGGCAACTTCGATCGGACTCTAGCTAGCTTCATGCTTGGCGACGGGAAGCGGTTGCGCTACCGGTGGTGAACTTTTGGTCGCGGTCCAGGATGAGCCATCGCTTGCCGCGCAGAAAGCCGTCGAGTGGGTCGGTGAGATTCCGACCGACCTGCATCACGAACGCGCCGTCCGGCCTGGGAGTGATTCCGGCAATGTGCACTTTCGCGAAGAGAGTTCAATGACAACGAGCACATAGTAGGTCACGAGCCTGCGAACCGTGGCGACTTCGACGGTGAAGAAGTCGGTCGCAGCAACGGTTTCCCAATGGGCGGCGAGAAACGTGCGCCACGGCGTCCGCTCGCCTCTCTCCGGCGCAGGCTCGATGCCATGTTCTCGCAGAATATTGGCGATGGTGCTCCTGGCTACGATATGGCCTAGATTCAACAGGGCGCCGCGAATTCGTGTATACCCCCACCTCGGATTCGACTGCGCCATCCCCACAACGAACTCGCTAATCTCGGCCATGACCCGAGGCCGTCCGAGCTGTTTCCGCCGCTCGCTGTAGTCCCACTTCTGCGCGATGAGCCTTCGGTGCCAAGCCAGAAGGGTTTCCGGTGTGACGATTCCGGCGACTTCTGCCAAGAGTTTCCGGCCAAGCGCCTTACCCTTTACCGCCATCCGACGTCGCTCGTCGTCTGTGAGGCGAAGCTTCCTCCCGCAGAGCCGAGCCTTGAGGACTCTGTTCTCCTCGAGTAAGTAGACGATAGCGGCCTGTTGGTCACGCTGGATCCAACCAGCGACGGCAACCACCAACAGTGTCAAGGGCTGGATCGGCGTCCTCATGACCGAGGATTCTAGCTCCCATCGGCCAACCAAGCGTATACACGTCTATTCCGAAACGGCCCGGCGAGCCGATCTTGAGTTCGTTTGTATTTTTGGACACGACGGGTAGGTGTCACCAGAGACGCGCTAGAAGGGCTGAACGGGCCTCATTTTCGGTTTTCGTCTCTAATCTCGATTTCCGAGGGACACGTTTACGCCAAATGGACGTGCGGGCGCTGGCCGGGGGCCGCAAGGCGACAGAAAAGAGGGCACCCCAAAGGCCCAGAATCGAGGCCGGGGCTACCGGAGCATAGCAGCCTAGCACGTTCTGGTCCAGGTGCTGCCCGGGGGTTCGCCGACCTCCCCTTTTCTTACTGCACGTTCTTTCCACGGCATCTCCAATGTGGATTTGAGTACTCTATCAGTTTATCGTGATGGAGCCGAGCTGGATCTCTCCTTCCAGGGGGCGACCATTGGAGCTAAACGCGGGTAGAGCAGCCTTCGTCGCTCTGTCATCGAGCTCCATCGTTAGCGTGTACTCACTTTTATCGACGGACCGCGGAACGTAAAGAGAGCGCTTATGCGTGAAGAATGGGTGCTTCCGCCATCAAGTGTTGGTGAGATGACGCTAAGACTTTACGGTGCATTAAGTTACAGCCAAAATAGCGCTCGTGACCTTCGCTGCGCGCTAAATGGAGCGTAAGTGCCTCTTTTGCAAAGGGATGCGTACACATCACCAACAGTAAACAGCGCAAGCACCCCATGAGCGCCGTCGAACCGATACCTTGAGGTCGCTCGATCGCACCAAGTATCGAAAGAACGTCTTGAGTTCTCGGCCGTGTTCCCCACCGCGAAGTACCGCGCTGGATCCGCGTGTCCGACTTCGCGGCCATGCCGTTTTCCCGACGCTGCGCACTACGCGGAGTCGATGTCTCCCTTGAAGCTCTTCGAGTATATGGCGGTCGAGACGTCCATCTTGGCGACCGACCTGCCTTCGGTACGTGAGGTATTGCAACACGACAAGAATGCTTGGCTCGTCGAGCCCAGCTCCGCAAAAGCATTGGTCTCGTGGTTGTCGCACCTCCTCCACAACCGAGAGGAGGCCGCGCGGCTCGGCAGACAGGTGCGGGCCGACGCAACCTCATACACGTGGGACCACCGAGCCAAGACCATTCTGACGACGATCGAGCAAATCCCGGAATGAAAATCCTCTTCTACTACCCGGGCCAGCTACGCAACCGACGGCGAGGTACGCCTCTTCGCGTGTACGCCATTTACAAGTCGCTCCGAAAGCTCGCCGACATCTACCTCGTCGCCCGTGAGTTGCCCGAGGATGCGCGGGAGTGCTCGATGGCGCTGGAGCCGCCGAGGAAAGGACTCGATTGGCTTCTGCAAACCCGCGTTCTGCGGCGTGCGGCGCGCGAGTTTCGGCCCGATCTTTTCTACGGTCATACCCATTTGGCGATGCTCCCGTTGCTCCTTGCGGCGGGCCGCCACGCCAAAACCTGTGTCGACTTGCACAGCCTGTACCATCACGAACTCGGCCTTCAGGGTGTCCACAAGTGGGCCACGGCAGGCTGGCATCGCATACTCACCAAAAGGCTCACGGGTATCACCGCCGTGTGCGACCCATTGACTCGCTTCTACCGCGGTGACGCCGCATCGGGTTTTACCTTCCACGGCGGTGTAGACGGGCAGGCGATGGAGGCAGTGACCCCGGCTGCGATCGACAAGAGCGCTGGACCTGTCATCACTTATTGCGGCAACGCGAGACGGTACCAGGGCATCGATGTCTTGCTCGCCGCGCTCGCGAAGATTCGAAAAGAGCCATGGCAACTTCTCCTCGTGTTGAGCTCGAGAGAGGCAGAGGTGAGGCGGCTGCTTGAGATCCACGGACTCACCGGTAGGGCGGCGATCAAGCAGGATTTGGATCAAATCGAGGTCTTCGCACATCTGAAGGCTGCCGATATCGCCGTGGTCCCTCGCCCCGACATCCCTATCACCCGCTACGCCTTGCCGTCAAAGCTTCCCGAGTACCTCGCGTCGGGCACCGCGGTCGTGGCCACCGAGGTAGGAGACGCCTACCGGCTCGTCTCCGACCGGGAGACGGGGTGGCTGGTACCGCCTGGCAACGCGGAGGCGTTGGCCACCACGCTGAAACATGCGCTCCACTCGGCTCACGAGCGCGACCAATACGGCAAGCGTGCCCGCGAGCGCATGTGCGCCGAGTTCGACTGGGATGTCCTCACAGAGAGAGCGTTCGGCTTCCTGCAGACCTTATAAATAGCAGCTAACGCTATTGCGCGCCCGCCACAGGATGCAATACAGTCACTTTGGCCCATCATGCCGCAGACTCATTCGTTCAAAAACGCCTACCGCGACATGTGGGAGGTGTTCGGCAAGAAAAAAGCCGAGCGCTACAACCAGCGAAAGTTCCTACCCATCAACCGCGTTGGGCTCACGAACTTCATCCGCGAGGAGGCGTTGCTGCGTATGGTGCTCTCCGTCGAGCCCAAGACGGTGCTCGACATCGGATGTGCCTCCGGCCGGCAGGTCTTTGCCCTCGCTCCTTACTGTGAGAATGTTGTCGGGGTGGACATCGCTCAGAGCTTCATCGACGAGTGCGACCGGCAAAGACAGGCTCAGGGTGTCGACAAAGTTTCTTTCCGAGTCGCCACGTTCCACGATCTACCCGACGAAAGCTTCGACGTCGTCCTTTGCGGCGAGGTCTTTGAGCACGTTCCCGAACTGGACGAGGCCGTGAACGCACTTACCGAGCGATTGCGAAACGGCGGCCACGCCGTTGTCAGTGTGCCTCACTTCAACGCCGACGGTACGTGGTGGGGCCGGCTTCTGCGTCTCGTCGGGGCTCGACGCTTCCGTCCCTTGGAACAGTTCTCCATGGAAGAGATCTTGAGCCATGGAGACGCCCACATCCGCGAGTTCTCGCAGAGCAAGCTACGGGAGCTCTTCGAAAGCTACGGCTACCGAGCCCTTGAAATACGCACTGTTTCCCATCTCGATGGCCCGTGGAGCGACGTCGTGCTCTCCGGATTTCTCGAGCGCATGCCGTGGACACGAGGACCCCTCGTTGCGCTGGAGCACCTTTTTTCGAGAGTCACGCCCGGTCTCGGAAGGCACATCGTTCTTCTTGCGGAGAAACTCTAAACCTCCAACCTCATCAGAAAAACTCTCATGAAAATTCTTATTACCGGCGGCCTGGGGACGGTAGGCAACCATTTGGTCAAGGAACTCCGGGCACGCGACCACGATGTCCTCCTTTGCGATCTGCCCCATCACCACGACCCTCAGTACTACCGTTGCGACGTCGGCGAGTACCGGCAGCTCCAACGCATCTTCGATGATCACGGGGACGAGCACCCGATCGATTGCGTCTACCACCTTGCCGCCGAGTTCGGTCGGTGGAACGGCGAGGACTACTACGAGACCCTGTGGCGCACCAACGCGATCGGGACGAAGCACCTTATTCGGCTCCAGGAGAAGCGCGGCTTCCGGCTCGTCCACTTCTCGAGCTCCGAAGTCTACGGCGATTACGACGGCGTCATGGAAGAAGGCGTCATGGACAAAGTCGCCATCCAGCAGATGAACGACTACGCGATGACGAAGTGGGTCAACGAGATGCAGATCCGAAACTCGGAGCTACTCAACGAAACCCGAACGGTTCGGGTGCGCCTGTTCAACACCTACGGACCGGGCGAGCACTACAGCAGCTACCGAAGTGTCATTTGTTTGTTCTGCTACCGCGCGCTCCACGGGCTTCCCTACACGGTGTATTTGAACCACACTCGCACCTCCACTTACATCGAAGACGCGGTGCGTGCTCTCGCGGAGATCGCCAATCATTTCAACGCGGGAAAGGTCTACAACATCGGCGGCAAGACAATTCACGACATCAAGACCGTTTCCGATATCGTGCTCGGGCATACTGGCGCGAGCGAAGATTTGGTGACCTACAAGGAAGCGGAAAAGCTCACCACACGACACAAGCGCGTCGATATCACGAAGGCGGAAAGAGACCTGGGTCTGATCGAGACGGTGACGCTCAAGGACGGCATCGAGAGAACGCTCAAGTGGATGCGCTCCGTCTACGACGTGTAGTACTCTCGTTTCTTCAAGGGGTGACTTCCTGCTATTCCTTCTTGGCGAGCTCCTCGCGCTTCGTCATCAACTGGACGTCCTCCAGCGCAACCAGCGAACCCCAATGCGATGGTCCCGACTGGACCGGTCTTTCTGAGTTCTTCTCTGCCGCATATGGCCGCGCTGCCTGGATGCTGTCGTTATGGTCAAGCCAGAGACCGTGCTCCGATGGCATCGCAAAGGCTTTGGCTGATTTGGACTTAGAGATCTAGCCCACGCGGTAGGGATCGAGCGCCAGTGCCAGCGAACATTCAGGAACCTGCTCCGGCGAATGATCGGCGTTGTTGCACCGCTCTGGCTGAGAGCAAAATCCGCCTCTTGTGCTGGCTGAGGTATGTTCGGCCATGAAGTATCCCAAGCGCAGCCAGTACAAGCACGCGAAGCAGAAGAAGTACCACGTTCGCAACTGGGCGGAATACAACCAAGGGCTGCGCCGCCGAGGCGATTTGACAGTCTGGTTTGACGAGGAGGCAATCGCGAACTGGAAGGCCGACAAGACCGGTAAGCCTGGCGGCCAACGGGTCTATTCAGACATGGCGATTGAAACGGGCCTGGTTGTCCGGATGGTGTACAAGCTCGCCTACCGCCAAACTGAAGGCTTCTTGCACTCGATCGCCTTGCTTCTCGGGCTCGGTATCGAAATCCCGGACTACTCGACGTTGTCTCGGCGCTCGAGGCTGCTCCGCAAGAAGCTGCGGATTCCGAAAGCCGCAAGCAAGCAACCAACCCATCCACCTAATGATCGATAGCACGGGCTTGAGGATTCATGTTGGAACCGCCCGCAAACCGCCAAAGCAGCGCGCATGGCGCAAGTTGCACATCGCCGTTGATCGCAAGACGGGCACCATTGTTGCCTCCGAACTGACGGCGTCACGCGCTCGCGACGCAACGCGAGTCCCCGCTTTGCTAACACAGATTCAAGCACCTCTAGCGTGGGTGGCGGCGGACAGTGCATACGACAAGGAAACGGTCTACAAAGCCATCGAAGCGCACAGCCCTGGACGAAGGACGCGCGTGGTGATTCCGCCGCAACGAAACGCGACGCTCAGTCAGAATTCGAACACCGCCATGCGGGAGCGCGATCGCCATATTCGTGCAATCGAAAGACACGGCCGACGTGAATGGTACAAGCTCTCAGGCTTCACCAAGCGAAGCATGGTGGAGAACGCGGTCTATCGTTACAAAGCGATCATCGGGTCGGAGATGCGAGCACGAACGTTGGCGAGGCAACGAGTTGAACACCGAATTGGGTGCGAGATACTCAACAAGATGGCCGCGCTTGGGATGCCCGATACGTACTGCGCCGGGTGACTCAGCTACCGGCATCAGGGAGGTCAGCGATTTGCTCCGGGCCGTGCAACAACGCCGGAGGAACCCTGGAGCGCCCGGGCCTGCAGCGCTTGCTCGCCGACATCGACGCAGGTCTCGTCGACCAGATTGTGGTCTACAAGGTCGACCGGCTGACCCGTTCCCTCTCCGACTTTGCAAAGCTCGTCGAGCGGCTCGAGGCGGCCGGCGCGCTTTTCGTCTCGGTGACTCAGTCCTTCAACACCGCGACCAGCATGGGACGACTGACGCTGCATATGCTGCTGTCCTTCGCACAATTCGAACGCGAGGTCACGGCCGAGCGGATCCGCGATAAGGTCGCTGCCTCCAAGCGCAAGGGACTATGGATGGGCGGCCGCGTACCGCTAGGCTATGAGAAGGACGGGCGCACGCTGCGCATCAACGAGGCTGAGGCCGAAACGGTCCGGACGCTCTATGCGTCATCGCGGCGGTTCACGACGTACTGGGTGGCGCGTGGAGAAGTTACAGGCGAGGCCCGGTGCATACTGGGATCTTTTTGGCGATTGCCTTTATCATTTCATGGTATCTCAGGTTGTAGTGAGTCAAGAAGCGGTCGAGGTCACGCTGGATCCCGTCCTGTGCCAAAACTCGGCCCTTTCGAAATAGACCATAAATCAGCAGCTTAGCGACTGGGCCAAGGGCCCCTAGGCTTTACAGTTACCCCACCCGCGGTCGACCTTCGAGAGCCGCGCCGTTTCACCGTACGGCAGAGGACGGCGAGCTGCTGCCGAAGAGCGACATTGTCAAGAGCCAGTTCGCGACGAGCCTTGAAGGCGGAGATGAGAGCGCGAACAAACGGCGAAATCAAGCAGGTATGGTGCCGGCAGACCGGAGACTAATCAAGTTCGGGGCGCCCGGATGAATAAATAGAAGGCACAGGGAATGAACAGTTGAAACCCGAGAGCGCGTATAAACAGCCTTGCGAAACTAGAAAAACTCCCGTGCAAGCACTAGGAAAAAACATGGACGCGATACCCTTTTCGAAAACCGTGACGCTTCATTCCGTTGGCGTCGTGTCCAAAAATACAAACGCGTTGCCAAGCCCTTGATGGTTGCGCTCTCCATGAGAATGATAGATAGAACACCGAGGCCCACGTGCCCTTGACGGTCCGCGTCACAATCTTGCGCCTCCGGTCATTCAATACACAGAAGGTCGACTGCCTCAGGTGAGCATCCAGACCGACGTACCGCATAGCAAGCCTCCTTTCGGTTCGAGCACCAGTCGCAGACTACGCGACTTCGGGCTTGCTACATAGATTCACCAACGCCGAAGAGACGTCTCACCGCAGTGTCTCGGTACGCAAGTCACGGTTCAGCGAAATCCTCTGCTGCGTCTTTGAAGCGCGTGAACACCTCGGGCCGTCGCTCGGTGAATGTCATGCGGCCCTTCGTCTTTCGGTCAGTCCAATACTCACCCGTGAGAGTGTTCGGCCGATTGGCCGGGCCGTGCGCGTCCAGAAGGAGTGCCCCGAAATGCATTTCGCTGCGCTCTCCGCGCAGATGCGTTTGCGGCCTGTTGGTGTAGACACCGGCCACCTGATATCCCACACCGCTTGGCGAGGGGCTGATTCGTTCCGCGATGAACCAGGATTCTGATTCTGGTGTCATCAGATGCATCTGGAGAGTGGACAGTGTTTGAGCAACGCCCATGTAGCAGATGATGGTTGGTACGCCTACTTTCGTCGTTGGATCAATCCAGTCCGAATCCAGCGCCACCCGCCAAGTGCCGCGCAGGTCCGGGCGTTTCACGAACCATCCGTGGAGCCAAGACAAACGCCACAACAGGAACTCGAATGCCGCTGCGAGAGCGATAAGAAAACCGACGACCGTACCGAACGGCTGCAAGTATTCCCAACTGACCCGCGGAGCCCCCAGAACAAGCCACCAGACCAAGCCGGCTAAGCCCAAGAACACACTGATATGGAGACGCTCCAGTTTCACGACGATCCAATCCCGACGTTGGACCACGCATCAAGAATGAAGGCGTTCGCGGCTGCGCGCGTCCATGGCTGAGAGCCGCGAAAGAGGAACTTGATGTTGTCGACCTCGCACCAAGTTTTACAGGTCGAATCATCCTTGGTGTTGCTCCAGAGATGAAGTAGCACCGCTTGAAACCGCGCAACCCAAGTGGCCCCGGTGAACGCGGTGTTCGGCACATTCCAGCTCATGCATTCGAGCAGATAACCCGGAACCGCCTTCGCTGATGAAGAACCGGCGTCGTCCATCTCGTTGCGAATCTTCTTCAGAATACGAACGAGCCCTCTGTAACGCCGACTAGTGGCCGTATTCTTGGTGTTGCCGTTCTCGTAGTGCAAGGGCGTTGAAGGCCAGTAGCTGAGTAAGCGCTCCGGGTAATTCTCGATCCGAACACCCCGGTCTGACACCAGAGCGACACCAGCTCGATATCCTCCGTGCTCCCAGTACTGCCTGAACTCGAAGACCGGCACCACGTCGGCCTCGACGTGATACGTGTTCTCTCTGATGTTGAAGGCCTTGTTTCCACGCTTCACAGCGGCGCGACCAAAATGGGTGACCAGGGCTTCTTCAAGCTCATTTTTAAATCGCGAGTATTCGTAGCTCCCGGCGCTGATGCCGAAGTCAGCACGAGTCTTTCCTGTTGGGTACTGCTCAAGAAAAAAGTCATGAAGCATCACGCCGATGTCGACGTCGCTGTCCTGGCGAACGTTAACGCGATTGCGGTATGAGCCCTGGGTGAAGACATAGATTCCTCGATGGTTCAGCTTTGAGCTGCTCCGAACAGCGTTACCGATAGCCCCAATGGCGTTCTCAGAGCGTTGCTCTTCAGTCTTGCTCGGCGACTGAGCCCAAAACTTAAAGGTGCTTTCCCAATCCCTTGCCATGATGCCATTGTATAATCCACCCGGCCTTCGTTGAGCGGTCAATTTTATGAATAGTTGTCGAATGCCATCCGCGTGTGTCGCCGGGGTTGATGCCCCGGCCTTCGTTGAGCGCTCCGTCCAGGCTGGCGGCGAAGCCCAAGAACCGAGTGTCGCCGGGGTTGATGCCCCGGCCTTCGTTGAGCGATCGCCGAAGGGACTCAAATTGGTTACGCGCCTAGCGTGTCGCCGGGGTTGATGCCCCGGCCTTCGTTGAGCGCCGGTCGTCGGTTCCGCCGTCCCTGCGGCAGTGGCAAGTGTCGCCGGGGTTGATGCCCCGGCCTTCGTTGAGCGATGTGGTTGCGGAGAACAGGATGAGCGAACCAACAGTGTCGCCGGGGTTGATGCCCCGGCCTTCGTTGAGCGTGGGACTCGAAGGCACGCAAGCGGATTCCCGGAGCCAGTGTCGCCGGGGTTGATGCCCCGGCCTTCGTTGAGCGCAAACGACGAAGGAGGTAATCGAGTACGAGAGCGGCGTGTCGCCGGGGTTGATGCCCCGGCCTTCGTTGAGCGTTGCTGACCGCTTGTACGACCGAGGCGATGCACGCGTGTCGCCGGGGTTGATGCCCCGGCCTTCGTTGAGCGGTTCACCCGGTCCCGCTTCCGCGAGAAGTCCGCCGAGTGTCGCCGGGGTTGATGCCCCGGCCTTCGTTGAGCGCCAGTCGCCTCCAGCGTGGCTCTTCAGGAGGATGAAAGTGTCGCCGGGGTTGATGCCCCGGCCTTCGTTGAGCGTGGCACGAACAAATGGGCACGCGCGGAATCGAGGACGTGTCGCCGGGGTTGATGCCCCGGCCTTCGTTGAGCGGTTCAATTTTGCCGCGCACTCGCAGCCAAGGCGCTCGTGTCGCCGGGGTTGATGCCCCGGCCTTCGTTGAGCGGCCCACGCCTACACCGCGGCCTGGCGCTGCCAGGCGTGTCGCCGGGGTTGATGCCCCGGCCTTCGTTGAGCGTGCACCCACCATGAGGAGGATGAGGATGCAGACAGCAACGTGTCGCCGGGGTTGATGCCCCGGCCTTCGTTGAGCGCGTCTCCGTGGGCCATGCGTTTATGCCCTGGCGAAGGGGTGTCGCCGGGGTTGATGCCCCGGCCTTCGTTGAGCGAGGTTGCGCCGTCGAACTTCGCGCCGACCAAGATATGGTGTCGCCGGGGTTGATGCCCCGGCCTTCGTTGAGCGGTTCACTTCCATGACGTGACCCACGCATACAAGAAAAGTGTCGCCGGGGTTGATGCCCCGGCCTTCGTTGAGCGCGGGCCGCACAGCCAGATCAAACACCTGAGAGGTGTCGCCGGGGTTGATGCCCCGGCCTTCGTTGAGCGCGTCGCCGCCGTTACGCGCCAGGTACCAGACGTTGTGTGTCGCCGGGGTTGATGCCCCGGCCTTCGTTGAGCGTGCCAGTCGGGGTAGCCTGCGCCCTCGGCCGCCAGGTGTCGCCGGGGTTGATGCCCCGGCCTTCGTTGAGCGGTCATGAAATTGGCGCTAGGCAAGAGTCGCAGCCCCTGTGTCGCCGGGGTTGATGCCCCGGCCTTCGTTGAGCGCCCTCGGATCCGACACGCGGAGACGCAGCGTCCGCTCGTGTCGCCGGGGTTGATGCCCCGGCCTTCGTTGAGCGCGGATAGCCGCTGGGCGCCGCGTCGAGGACGTGGTGGTGTCGCCGGGGTTGATGCCCCGGCCTTCGTTGAGCGGGCCGCCAAACAGATCGGACGGAGGTCCAAACTGACGTGTCGCCGGGGTTGATGCCCCGGCCTTCGTTGAGCGCGCCCGTGGTCGTAATATTCGTATCGCGCCACGTTCGAGTGTCGCCGGGGTTGAAGCCCCGGCCTTCGTTGAGCGGGAATCCCGACGATTTGAACAACCCGCGTCGCTGCGTGTCGCCGGGGTTGATGCCCCGGCCTTCGTTGAGCGTCGCGAGTTGCGAAGCACTCCGAGAAAATGAAGAGCGGTGTCGCCGGGGTTGATGCCCCGGCCTTCGTTGAGCGTTGTCGAGCTTCTTCGCGAGCGGCGAGGGAGCGGGAGTGTCGCCGGGGTTGATGCCCCGGCCTTCGTTGAGCGCGTCCGTCCGTGCTCCAGTGGTACATGAGATTCGCAGGTGTCGCCGGGGTTGATGCCCCGGCCTTCGTTGAGCGATTTCGAGGTGGTCAGCAGGCGCGCGCGCGGAAGGCGCGGTGTCGCCGGGGTTGATGCCCCGGCCTTCGTTGAGCGAGCATCAGCACGGCGACGGGCGCGGCTACGCTCGTGGGTGTCGCCGGGGTTGATGCGCCGGCCTTCGTTGAGCGGGTGGGCGGTCCTGGAAGGTCGCTGCCTGGAGCTTTCGCGTGTCGCCGGGGTTGATGCCCCGGCCTTCGTTGAGCGAGGCTGCCAGGCCCGAAGGCTGGATCGAATCCTTCGAGTGTCGCCGGGGTTGATGCCCCGGCCTTCGTTGAGCGCGGACGCGCTGAGCCTGACGGTAGTAGTCAAGCTTGCTGGTGTCGCCGGGGTTGATGCCCCGGCCTTCGTTGAGCGTCGCTGCGATAGATGGCTTCCGCCACGTCGCGGGTCAGGTGGTTGATGCCCCGGCCTTCGTTGAGCGCAGACACCGGGCACCGTAATCGGGGCGCTGGCCAAGTGTGGTGTCGCCGGGGTTGATGCCCCGGCCTTCGTTGAGCGTCAGATTGGGGGGGCAATGACGCCACGGAGCGCGGGCGGTGTCGCCGGGGTTGATGCCCCGGCCTTCGTTGAGCGGGGAAGCAGGCTGCGGCAACTCGTGGATTGTTGAACACGTGTCGCCGGGGTTGATGCCCCGGCCTTCGTTGAGCGATTCGTGCCGCGTGTAACCCCGTCCTGTGCCAAAACTCGGCCCTTTTGATCGTCGTGTCCGAAAATGCGAACGGAGCGGTGCTTGCGCTGTTTACTGTTGGTGATGTGTACGCATCCCTTTGCAAAAAAGGCGCTTACGACCCATTTAGCGCGAAGCGAAGGTCACGAGGGCTATTTTGGCTGTAACTTAATGCACCGTAAAGTCTTAGCGTCATCTCACCAACACGTAATGGCGGAAGCACCAGTTCGTTTGTATTATTGGACACGACGGGATAGCGATGAAACCTGAGTCTCAGAAGGAGGCCAATTGGGAGCTGGCCTTGACAGCACTGCCCATTCTCGAAGCACCCGACTTTCGGGCAGGCTCGTGGTGCTCCGAACCCGACACTTTCCCGTTCTACGCCTTCGACCCCGGTGCGATGCGAGTGCTGGAGATTCTCCATGAATCCGGGGTCATACGCCCTTTCAACCGGGTCGCTTGGCAATCGACTGCCGAACGGCTGTATCGCGACCCAAAAGCGCTTGGACGCGCCCGACTGTCAACTCTGGGGAGATTACTGACGGTCCACGTTCGGAAGGACCGATTCTGTGAAGGTCATCTTGCGTCAATGTTCGAGTCCGGTCACATAACCGCCATTCTTCGGCGAGCTGCCGAACTGCTCTCGACACGACGGCGTCGTATGAGGAAGCTCAAGAACACGGTCAGTCCACTGAAGATCAAGGACGCGACATCGTCGGTGTTGGGGTCCATTCAGGCCGCCCCGAAGAGGACCTCGGAAGCGGCCCGTGCGGTTTTGGGCGGGGTAACGGCCGGATCCAGAAAGGCTCGGGATTCGGCAATCTCCCTCGCCGACGGGTTGCTGACGACAACGCAGGCGCTGTTGGCCAGTGCTCTCTCCAGCGACCTGAATGGGCTGTTGCAAGACATGGTAAGTGGACCGGCGACCATCTACGACAAGGCGATGGATGCCGTGTACAACGCGACCCACATTGGCGGCGGCAACCACAGATTATTCGACGAAGGACACACTATCGCGGGGGCTATCAAGGCGGTTCGGGATGCATCGCCCGAGGACACCATCCTTGAGGAGGCGATGGGATTCCTCCAGGGGATCTTCCGGGACATGACGACCGTCAAGGGTTTGCCGCTGGCGAACTGGGACAAGGCAACATATGACCAAGTCGCCGGATTTCTGGAAGCGCAATTCCGCATCCCGAGAGACTGGTTCTACGATCTCAACAGCTACGATGCCTCCGAGTTGCTCGGCGGAGTCATTGGTGTTGTCGCTACGGCACTGCGTTGGAATCGTGCCGACACCGAGAGCTTCTCCAAGCTCGTCGGCGGGATGGGCGTGTCCGCGGTCATGAGCGCGAATCCATTACTGCTGATCGTCACGGTCGTCGCTCTGGCCAAGGCGTTTCACAAGGCACATCATACGGGTGACTATACCGACTTCGTTGACGGTAGTCTCAAAGGTGGCATCGGCGCGGGAGGCACGCTCGTGGCGGTCTCGCAGGTCGGAGTTGTCGGTGGTCCGGCGGGCGTGGCTTTGTTGGTTGGACTATCCGCGGGTATTCTCATCAACAAGGCGACGGAGAACGTGAGTGTAGTTCAGATTGGCCAATTCATGGCTGAGCGCGCGGCCGTCGCTGCTACAGAGATATGCCGGGCCGCCCAGCCCAAACTGAAGGATATCGGCTGAACCTTCGTTGACCGCGTGAGGTCAAGATACTCATGCGGTTTCCCGATGGTAGAAACGTAGCAGCCCTCCAAGCCGTTCACGGGAGCGTAGCTTGCGCTCGGACTGAGGTAACTGGTCGCTGGCTGGGAACAGCAGTAGATTCTCCTTGCCTTGATGATTCCTCTCGCGGTGATGGTAGACGACGTACTTGTGATCCGCAAAAAAGAAGATCGCGTATTGACGGGCAGACAGCCATGGGAGTTGAGGTCCTGCGAACTCGTCTTCGCCTCGGTGGAGGTTCTGCACTCTGTCGCTGCCGGGCCACCGAGGCGTTGTTGCACCGCTCTGGCTGAGAGCAAATGCGCCGATGGTGGTTGTGCCTTCTATTTATTCATCCGCGTGCACCGAACTTGATTAGTCTCCGGTCTGCAGGCCTCCTTACCCTTGACCGCGAGCCGACATCGCTCGTCGTCGGGTTGTGCCTTCTATTTATTCATCCGCGCGTCCCGAACTTGATTGATCTTCGGGCTACCAGCACCATGCCGGCATGATTTCGTCGTTGGTTCCCGCTCTCATCTCTGCCTTCAAGGTTCGTCGCGAGCTAGCTCTCGAGAATGTCACTCTTCGGGAGCAGCTCGCCGTCCTCCACCATTCCGTGAAACGACCGCTGGTTTTGGTGCCGCGTAACCCGCTCGTGTGCTAGAGTTTGAGCCTGATTTCGAGAGACGCAGTTCTTTCGGCGATGCGGGCTGGGCTGACCACACGGTGCCTGACGTTCAGAGACACCTTCGTGTACACGCCGACATCCTCATTAATGGCGTTCGCCGACACAGGCAGCCCAGCTGACACTAGCATTCAAACACGGCGTAGCAACATATCTGGACTACCTCCTGTGCCAAAACTCGGCCCTTTTGAAATAGACCATCAGTGTCATGAATTGACGGACACGAGCTACCCTCAAAAGGAGTGGAAATGAAGTAAAGTAATTGGAATCCTTCGTTCAAGGGGAAACCGTAGTACCCTAAGAGCGTCTTTCAATGCAGAAGAGGGCAGTGCCATTTGGAGGAGGACTATGGCCAAAGCGCGAGTGTTGACGAGGTCGGAACTAGCCGAGCATTTGGGCGTCGATAAAAAGATGGTAACAAAATGGGAGCGGTCTGGGATGCCGGTCCACACTAGAGGGCGCGGCGTGGCGTCTCAATTCCGTCTGCGGGAGGTCCGGGCGTGGCTAAAGGTGCGGGAAGCCAAGGCCAAAGCGGCGGAGAAGGCAAAGGTGCGAGAAGCCAAAGCGGCAGAGAAGGCGAAGAAGACAGCGAAGCAATAAGACGCGGCGGCGATGAGATGAGACAAGTCTGACTGCGCGAGTCCTTGGAACTCGCTAGTCTCGCGGTACCGGTTGCCAACGACGCTGCTCGCGGAGCGCGATGACGTCGTACTCCTGGTCTTCGGTGACGAGTGCCTCTTCGAAACTGCGAAAGCTGTCGACGGCTTGCTTGCCCAGATGGGACAGCAGGGGGTTGTCCCTTCCATAAATTCGATCCCCGGTCGTCAAGGTCTTCTCGGCCCCGGACTGAGTTCATGTCAGTGCTTCGGGCAGCATCACGGTGATCGCGGGATCGAAGCCCGCCCAAGAACGCCGCGACTCGTGTCCCACGGACACCGCGTCAAGCGTAGCGAGCTCAGGCAGCGAGACGACTGTAATAATGATGGAGGCCGCCGACCTTCGGAATGGCTGTCACGCGCCCCATCGAAGGCCACTGCACAGGTCGTTGCTCGGGGGCATCTTTCTCGAGCGATAAATGAGTCCGGCAGGAATGATAGTAGTCGACGTATCCGCGCAGCATTCGCCTGAGGTGTCGCTCGTCGAGGATGATCACGTGATCGAGACACTCGCGCCGAATGCTTCCAATGACCCGTTCGACGTAGGGGCTCTGCCACGGGGAGCGCGGCGCCGTCGGAACCTGCTCGATGTCGAGTCCCGCAACGCGCCGTTTGAAGTACGGCCCGTAGATTCCATCCCGGTCTCGCAGCAGGTAACGCAGCGCCGTATCCCACGGAAAAGCATCAACGATCTGCTGCGCGGTCCACTCTGCCGAAGGATGCTCCGTGACATTGAAATGGACGATGCGCCGGCGATCGTGACGGAGAATGATGAAAACGAACAGAATCCGGAAGGTGGCGGTCGGCAACGTGAAGAAGTCGATGGACACCAAGTCCTCGAGATCAAAATACTCATGCGCCTTCTGTCCAAAAACACAAACGAACTCAAGAACTGGCGCGCCGGGACGTTTCGGATCAGAGACGTCTGAGGCTTGGTTGGCCAATGGAAGCTAGAATCCTCGGTCATGAGGAGGCAGAGCCAGCCCTGAACCTTGTTGGTCGTCGCCATCGCTGGCTGGCTCCAGCGTAACCAACAGGCCGCTATCGTTTGTGTTTTTGGACACGACGCGATCCACGGCTGGGGCTGCAACAAACGGGTGCAGATGGCTAACCGGCCTGGAGGGCGTAAGTGGCAAGCCCGATCGCCACCACACGGTCGCTGCCCTCGATGACCTCGAGCCGGCAGGCGGCCAGCGTACGTCCCTTACGTACGAGTTCTCCAATGGCGAGCAAGTCTCCCTGGACTCCCGCCAGCAAGCTCATCTTGAACTCCACCGTCTTGACCGTGGAGCCCGACGAGACCGAACCCACCGCGAAGTTGCCCGCCGTGTCGGCGATCAGACCGATGAGACCCCCGTGGATGACGCCATGCCCGTCTTCGAACTCGGCCCGAAACGGCAACCGCACGCGTGCCACGCCGTTCTCGCAATAGCCGAGTGTCATGCCCAGGTAGCGGCTGATCGGGGCCGCCTCGAAGAGTTGCTTAAGTTTCTTGAGATGCGCGGGCGTGGAACGTTCCGACGTTTCACCCACCCGCTGGTGGCGGACACCTTCGGGCAGAGGAACCGGCACCAGCTTGGGCTCATTGAGGGGAGCCGAACGAGGCCGTGAGGCGGCTTTCTTGCTAGCAGGCCTCGAAAGGATGTCTCTCTTCCCTGGTCCTTCTTTCATATCGAGACACGCTCCACGATGTTTGCGAGTGACGTGCCGTCTACACCGGTCATAGATCTGTGTGGTCCTGGGGTCGGAGCGTCCGGCCAGGTACTGCACGTCCTCCGGGGGCACGTTCTGGTTGAGTATATCCGTAATCCCGTGAGGAGTCTCTTATCGAGACCAAGCTCGTTCTGGGCAACCCCACGAAATCCGTCGACCGCACACTCCTGCGCAATATCGCCAACGCCCTCTCCGGTGCTTCTGCTATCAAGTGTTGGTGAGATGACGCTAAGACTTTACACTGCATTAAGTTACAGCCAAAATAGCGCTCGTGACCTTCGCTGCGCGCTAAATAGAGCGTAAGCGCCTTTTTTGCAAAGGGATACGTACACATCACCAACAGTAAACAGCGCAAGCACCAGAGGTGTTCGCGAGTTCGATTGATAAGCGCTGCAGATAGCTCGTTCACCTGTGCCTTCTATTTTATTCATCCGCGGGCACCAGCTCGCGACGAGCCTTGAAGGCAGAGATGAGAGCAAGAACAAACGACGAAATCATGTAGGTATGGTGCCGGTAGACCGAAGACCAATCAAGTTCGGGGCGCGCGGATGAATAAATAGAAGGCACAGGCGCTGCGATGTTTGATCTGATAACGCGTCCTGTCCTCTGAAAGAAGATCGAAACCGGGTGTGTTCGGTTCGCTAACAATTGACAAATCCAACTCCAATGCAACGTACAATTCCGCAAGAATCGATACTGACAAATCTCGCCCGAACGTGTTTTTGAAGTCGGCCATAGAGTTTACAGCCGTCTCAAGAACTTTACGGGTAACCAAGTCCATTTCTTTTGATTCCCAACACGATGTGAAACACGCTGGAAGGTTCTACCACTATGAGCCTTCGGACACCAGTTCCGACGCGATGCAGCGGTCTCGAATTAGGGTCACTAACGGCGCTTTAGAATCACCTCGAACTCGTCGTTGGCAGCATCGATGGGAGTTCCTTGAACACTCACTTCGGTGTCGGAAATGGCAACGGAAATGAGGTCTCGGGCACAGCCCTGCGGACACATATCTGTGGTGATCTTGAACCTCACACTAATCTCCTTACCAGAGCGGCCATCGGGATAGACGAAGATAGTATCCACTGCTCCGACCTGCCGTTCGGGCACGTTCTTTACGGTCTCCCGGACAATCCACCAAGATCCAAGACCTCGAATCCAGATTTCTGCCTTCTCCGGCATTGGTCTCCTCTCCGTGTCGTCGTACACTCCCACACGGACTGAGACAGAGGCAGCTTTGACGGAGCCCACAGCAATAGCCGCGACTGCTGCGATCAAAACGAACGTCACGCCCAGCCTTTTTGTCAAACTCATTCTGTTCCTCCTCTGAGGTTGCCCTCGCCTGACTAGACCTATAACAAGCGCGATTGGATGGAAAAATAGTTTGAACTAGAAAAAAGCACTCGAAATGCCCTGTGTTTCCGGCGTATAAAGAAAGTTGCAAAGCCAAACTTTAATCGCCGAGGAGGGCATTTCGAGTGAGCAAGAGTAGCAACAGAAAGAACGGAATCGCAAACGTTGCATCGAACGTCGTCTGGGACGGAAGAATTGGCCCGCACAAGACGAGCCGATGTTCAGCGCGAGTAACATCCATTACGAGTTGTCGGAGCGAACGCGAGGCGTTGGGGTTGGCGGGATCGGTGCGGTCCACAAATTCGCGTTGGCGAGCGGGTTGGTGAAAGCGATCGACGAGAGAGTCGATGTTCTGAAAGTTCATCTGCCCTACCACGAGTCGGATCATGTGCTGAACATCGCATACAACATACTGTCGGGCGGGACGTGTCTAGAGGACATCGAGTTGTTGAGAAATGACGAAGTGTATCTGGATGCGCTCGGGGCTCAGCGGATTCCGGACCCGACGACGGCGGGAGATTTTTGTCGTCGATTAAAGGAGGAAGACATTAACGCGTTGATGGAGGCCTTCAACGAAGTGCGTCCGCGAATGTGGTCACAGCAACCGGAAGAGTTTTTTGACGAAGCGAAGATTGACGCGGACGGGACACTGGTGGAAACACTGGCAGAGTGTAAGGAAGGGATGAACATTTCGTACAAGGGGACATGGGGCTTTCACCCATTGTTGGTGTCGTTGGCGAATACGCAGGAGCCCCTTTTTCTGGTGAATCGAGGGGGCAACCGTCCGTCGAGTGAAAGGGCGAGCGAACGACTGGACCAAGCGATCGAGTTGTGTCGACGAAGCGGCTTCAAGAAAGTGACGCTACGCGGTGACACAGACTTTACGCAAACGAAGCACCTGGACCGCTGGGATGAGCAAGAGGTCGAGTTCGTATTCGGAATGGACGCGATGCCGAATGTGAAGAGGATTGCGGAAAGCCTTCCCAGGCGGGCCTGGAAGCGACTCAAACGGCGTCCGAAGTATGAGGTGAAGACGTTGCTTCGGCAGAGACCGAAGAATGTGAAACAGGCGATTGTTCGAGAACGAGAATACAAGAACATCCACACCGTGTCGGAAGATGTGGCAGAGTTTGAGTACGCGCCCGTCGCATGCAAAAAAACTACCGCGCGGTCGTTCTCCGGAAAAACCTGTCGGTGGAGAAAGGTGAGCAGCGCTTGTTTGATGACATCGTTTACTTCTTCTATCTCACCAACAAGCGGGATGTTCCGGTCGAGGAGATCGTGTGGGAATCGAACGAGCGCTGCAATCAAGAAAACCTAATCGCGCAGCTCAAGAGCGGGGTTCATGCGCTCGAGACACCGCTCGACAATCTATTGAGCAACTGGGCATACATGGTGATGGCGTCGCTTGCTTGGAGCCTCAAAGCGTGGTTCGGGCTCCTACTCCCTGAAAAGAGACGGTGGGCGAGCAAGTACACGGCCGAGAAACGAGCCGTTATCCGGATGGAGTTCAAATCGTTCGTAAACGCATTTATCCGCGTCCCCGCTCAGATCATCCGCCAGGGAAGAAAAACCATTTACCGCCTGCTCGCGTGGAACCCTTGGCAACCGGTTTTTCTTCGAGGCTTCGACCAACTCGCCACAACGATGCGATGTTGAAATTGAGGTTGGTATTTTGTCGAGCACGCTCCTTGCCGGAGAGCTATCCCGTCCTGTGCCAAAACTCGGCCCTCTTGAAATAGCCGATAAATCAGCGGCTTAGCGTCTGTGTTTTGCGACGGTGCCAAGGGCTGTGGGCTTTACAATCGTCTGGCTCGAGGGTGTTATCTTCGGATCCATCATGACGTACCATGTGCAAATCCTACTGTTGGTCAGGCGGCCGTTGTTCGATCGGGCAGCCCTTGCTGTTCACACGGACCTCATGGGTGCTTCCGCCATTAAGTGTTGGTAAAATGACGCTAAGACTTTACGGTGCATTAAATTACAGCCATGGTCTTTCAAAAGGGCCGAGTTTTGGCACAGGACGGGGTTACTTGTGATAATTACAGCCAAAATAGCGCTCACGACCTTCGCCGCACGGTAAATGGAGCGTAAGCGCTTTTTTGCAAAGGGATACGTACACATCGCCAACAGCAAACAGCGCAAGCACCCGCGAGAAGCTAGGTCCGCGTCGTGTTCAAAAAACACAAACGCGTTGCCAAGCCCTTGATGGTGGCGCTCTCCATGATAATGATAGATGAACTCGGCGACGGCCCCGCGCGCAGGTCTTAGAGTTCGTTTGTATTTTTGGACACGACGCGTTCAGGGATTTGTCCGTGTGCATGTCGATATCCTTATTAGACGCGATGGCGTTCGCTGGCACACGCAGGCCAGCTGACACTAGCATTCAAATACCTCTAGCGGCGTAGCACTTGATGGCAGAAGCACCCTGGACCACGACGGAGAACGGGCTGTTCATGCGTCGGAGCATTCCAGGGTTCTACGGCGAGATCGCGGCGGAGCAGTAGCGAGGAGTAGCGCATGACGATGCCCGTGGAAGAGATCACGGTTACCTGTCCGGACTGCGGACACGTCTACAAGGACTGGTATCGCGGGTCGATCAACCTGGCGCTCGATGATTTCGATGCCGACTACCTGGAACAAGCGTCGACGACGACCTGTCCGGAGTGCGGGGTGAAACATGACCTTGGGACGTTGTTTGTCCGTCGAGACGACGATGGGAACACGATCTTCGAGATGTGACAGGCGGAACATGCTCACGCGCGGGGGTTACGCGGCGGCCGCGGCGTGGCTGCTATCCGGAACGGCCGAGACTGAAGACTTCTACCTGCGAGCAGGGATCAGCCTAGACCGCCCGGCCGAAACCCAATTCACCGACGAGGACTGTTCGAGCGTTTTCCCGGCTGCTCTTTATGGTTGTGGTACCGGCGACGACGGCGCGCCGCTCCGTTCGGTTGGGAACTTCAGTACGGCTGCGGGCGTTGAGTTTGGGCTAGGTTACGCCGTTGCGCCCACCGTGAGTCTGGAGGCTCTGGTTGAATACTGGCCGCGATTCACTTTCGATGGTCGTGCCAACTTCCTAGACCCCGAACGCCTGCAATCGGTTTCCGCGGATCTATCCTCTCTGTCCGGGATGCTGGCCGCTTATGTCAATCTTCCGGAATTGGGTTTACGCAAGCTCGGCCTGTTCAACCCATTCATCGGTGGAGGCATCGGCGCCGCTCGAGTTGCAATCGGTGAGACGCGCATGACGTTCCCGAAGACGACGACCATCGTTCCGGGCACCAGCCGGACTGGTTTGACCTGGATGCTGACAGCCGGGCTGGGGATGTCGTTGGGAGGCGCTCGATTCGAGCTGAATACGAAGCCTTGACGAACTACTTTTCTTGTAGCTTCGCGTTCGCTTTGGCGAGGTTTTCTTGGCTCTCGAAATAGTAGACGCGGTTATAGGCGTCGGCGGCGATGATGGCTGTGGCTTTGTCCACTTTCGTGCCGCTGACGGGGTCGATGCCGACGCGCAGTTGCTCGTTGTTCTCGAGACGAGCTTTGCACATCTCGCAGCAGCCGTAATAGGTCTTGCCTTCGACGTCCACGCGCACTTGCTCCTTGTCGTAGGCCGCGTCGTTGACCATGCAGACATACTCGGCTTCCACGACTTCGAGAACGCTGTCGGCCGACGCGATAGGGGCTAGAAACGCCAGCACAAAAACAAGGCAAAGACTCTTCTTCAGCATCGTCAGCAAACTCCTCCCCATTATTATAACAAGATCCGGATCCTCAGGAATCCCGAAGGGCGATGAGCGGGTCGATTCGGGTCGCGCGCAATCCCGGGAGCAAGCACGCCCCAAAAGCCACGCCACCGAGCGCGACACTAATCGCTAGGAGGGTCCACGGGTCGGAGGGCGCCACCCCGTAGAGCATTCCTGTAAGAAAGCGCGTGCTCCAGACGGCACCCATGACACCCCGTCCTGTGCCAAAACTCGGCCCTTTTGAAATAGACCACAAATCAGCAGCTTAGACGCCCTTGGAATCCGCGGGTGCTTCCGCCATTAAGTGTTGGTGAGATGACGCTAAGACTTTACGCTGAATTAAATTACAGCCAAAATAGCGCTCGCGACCTTCGCCGCGCGCGCTCTCTTGTTTGGTCTCGTTGCCTCGGGTCAGATCAGACCACGACGCATCGATGGTTACCAGCACCTCGCCGACGTTCTTGCTCAAGGCGAGGTCGCCGCTTGATCTGATGTATCTGTTTACCGCTGACGCTGGGGTAGGGGCTGGACAAAAGCGGCCGCCCCGGCTATCCTACAGTGCATGTTCAGGTCCTGGAGGCAGTCGGTTCGCGAACTGGGCGAACTGGGCGAACGGGTTGAACGGCTTGAGGGCGAGCTGGGTAGACTGAACATGGAGAACGCGGATCTCAAGAGTCAGTTGAAGGAACGGGACGCCCGGATTGCCAAGCTCGAGAGCGTGCTCGAGGAATCACGGCGCGCTGGCAAGCGCCAAGCCGCACCCTTCTCCAAGGACAAGCCGAAACGGGACCCGAAGAAGCCCGGACGCAAGCCGGGGTCTAAGTACGGGCGGCAGGCCGTCCGAGCGATCCCAGTTCCCGACAAGACCTTCGAGGCTCCGTGCCCGGAGCAGTTGTGCCTTCTATTTATTCATCCGCGCACACCGAACTTGATTAGTCTCCGGTCTGGCGTGCTCGACTCGGCGTCCGAACTTCTTCGGGAACCCGCCTCTCCAGCCTCGAATGGGACACCCGCAAACACGAGTCATTGGCCCCGTTAATCGGGCTCATCCCAGACATAGGCGATCGCGACCGAGCGATGCGCCCGGTTGGAAAACCTTGACTGGAAGACCAGAAGTACAACGGCTACTTCCTGTGCGTCTCCGGTTCCGGACGGAGCCTTACCCGACCGCTAGCGGGCAGTTCGCAGCAGCGCCAACGCGTAGACAATCCCGATGGCCGGAACCACCGAAAATGCCAGCGCAAGCTCCCAATCTCCTCGCACTCTTCCCGCGGAAATCATCTGCGCAACCCACAGGTCGGTGATCACGTTCGCCGTCAGGAGCGCCATCATGGCGAGGATCTTCGTCGTGGCGAGGCGGGGCCGCAGCACGAGCAGAAGTAATCCCGTGGCGCCAAGAGGGTGCAGGAGGACCACCAGCAGCCGTTGCCAGACGTCTCCACCGTTAGCGAATGCTCCAACCAGGGCGGCGTTGTTGCACGGCCCGGAGCAAATCGCTGACCTCCCTGTGCCGGTTGCAGAGTCACCCGGCGCAGTACGTATCGGGCATCCCGAGCGCAGCCATCTTGTTGAGTATCTCGCACCCAATTCGGTGTTCAACTCGTTGCCTCGCCAACGTTCGAGCCCGCATCTCCGGCCCGATGATCGCCTTGTAACGATAGACCGCGTTCTCCACCATGCTTCGCTTGGTGTAGCCTGAGAGCTTGTACCATTCACGTCGGCCGTGTCTTTCGATTGCACGAATATGGCGATCGCGCTCCTGCATGGCGGTGTTCGAATTCTGACTGAGCGTCGCGTTTCGTTGCGGCGGAATCACCACGCGCGTCCTTCGTCCAGGACTGTGCGCTTCGATGGCTTCGTAGACCGCTTCCTTGTCGTATGCACTGTCCGCCGCCACCGACACTAGCAGCCCGTTGAAAAAGTCGTATCCGGTCGATATTTCTCTGAAGACTCATTCGATGACGATGTAAAATTGCATCGCATGTCGATGAAGAAGAAAAAGAAAAGTTGCCAAGAGACTTTATGGATTCCACACGATGCGGTTGCGTCGAGTCCTGGTCATCCTTTTTATGAGGAACTCGAGCGGGTACTTCGAGAGGAAGAGTTTGACTCGTTTGTGGAGTCGAAATGCTCGCCGTATTACGCGAAGAAGCAAGGTCGGCCGAGCATACCGCCGGGTGTGTATTTTCGAATGCTGTTGATCGGCTACTTTGAGCGCATCGATTCAGAGCGCGGGATCTGCTGGCGGTGTTCGGACTCACTGTCTTTGCGCCAGTTTCTTGGCCTTGGAATGGAAGAGCGAACGCCGGACCATTCGTCGCTGTCTCGGATACGGAATCGACTTCCGCTGGAAGTTCACGAATCTGTATTTGGATGGGTGCTAGAAGTTCTAGCGTCGAGAGGGATGATAGATGGCAAGACACTGGGTGTGGACGCGACGACGCTGGAAGCGAATGCGGCGCTTCGGTCAATCGTTCGTCGAGACACGGGGGAAAGCTACGAATCGTATTTGAAGGAGCTTGCGCGCAAGAGTGGTATCGAAGAGCCGAGCCGAGCGGACATTGCAAAGTTGGACAAGAAGCGGCCAAAGAAAGGGTCGAACAAGGAGTGGGTGAATCCGAACGAGCCGGATGCGGAGATCATGAAAATGAAGAGCGGGGGCACGGATATGGCGCACAAAGCCGAGCATGCTGTGGACATGAGCGGGGAAGGTGCGGTAATTGCCGTGACGCTTCACGGAGGCGCGAAGGGTGACACAAAGAGCCTACCGGATACGCTGGAAAAAGCGCAGTCAAATCTGCAAGAGCTCGCGAACAACGCGGAATGTTGTGAACGAATACATGAAGACGCGGGTCGCGAAGTGGTCGGGGACAAGGGCTATCACGGCAACGACATCCTGGTTGAGCTGGTCGAACAAGAATACCGGAGCTACATTTCGGAGCCAGAGCGAGGTGGCCGCAAATGGAAGGACAAACAGGCCGAGCAAGCCGCCACCTACGCGAACCGACGTCGCATTCGCGGGACTCGAGGTAAGCGATTAATACGCCGTCGCGGCGAGTTACTCGAACGACCTTTCGCGCACTACCTCGAAGCGGGAGGCATGCGACGAACGCATTTGCGAAGACACGAAAATATACTCAAGCGCCTCCTCACGCACGTGGCCGGATTCAATCTCGGGATTCTGATGCGCAATCTCATCGGCAAGGCCACGCCGAAGGAATACGCGGAGCTCAACGCCAGTCTGATCGCTGCTTTATTGCGCTTCGTCTCGACCATAGGCGCACGTTTTGCCCCGCTGCAATCCATCGGGCGTCTCAACTTGGCCGTTCCGCCGAATCACATCTTCCTTGAACTTGCCCACCAAACTTTCTCCGTGAGCAGAATCTGGACTTTTTCACCGGGCTGCTAGAGGTGCTTGAATCTGTGTTAGCAAAGCGGGGACTCGGGTTGCGTCGCGAGCTCGTGACGCCGTCAGTTCGGACGCAACAATGTTCCCGGTCTCGCGATCAACGGCGATGTGCAACTTGCGCCATGCGCGCTGCTTTGGCGGTTTGCGAGCGTTTCCAACATGAATCCTCAAGCCCGTGCTATCGATCATCAGGTGGATGGGTTGAGTGCTCGCGGCTTTCGGAATCCGCAGCTTCTTGCGGAGCAACCTCGAGCGCCGACACAACGTCGAGTAGTCCGGGATCTCGATACCGAGCCCGAGCAGCGAGGCGATCGAGTGCAAGAAGCCTTCGGTTTGTCGGTAGGCGAGCTTGTACACCATCCGGACAACCAGGCCCGTTTCAATCGCCATGTCTGAATAGACCCGTTGACCGCCAGGCTTACCGGTCTTGTCGGCCTTCCAGTTCGCGATTGCCTCCTCGTCAAACCAGACTGTCAAATCGCCCCGGCGGCGCAGCCCTTCGTTGTATTCCGCCCAGTTGCGAACGTGGTACTTCTTCTGCTTCGCGTGCTTGTACTGGCAGCGCTTGGGATACTTCATGCTCGAACATACCTCGGCCACCACCATAGGCGGATTTCGCTCTCAGCCAGAGCGGTGCAACAACGCCTCGCCTCCTCGAGCTTTCCCTGACGGGCGAGCACGGCGGCCCGGTTGAACAGAGCAGGGACGAAGTCCGGTTGAGCGTCGAGAGCGGCGTCGAAATGGTGAAGAGACGCATCGTCGTCGCCCGTTCTCGCCAGGACGTTCCCCAGCCGGAAATGCGCGAGCGCGAAATCCGGCCTGACCGACACGGCGTGCCGATAGTGACCGAGAGCTTCGTCGATCTGGTCACGGGCTTCCAGAGCTCGGCCGAGACCGTAGTGAGCTTCGGCGAAATCGGGCCACGCCCGAAGCGCTCGGCGGAAATATTCCTCGGCTTCGGCCGTTCGACCACGATCGAGAAGAATCGTGCCCAGATTGCTCGAGGCTTGTGGCAAGTCGGGGCTCGAAGCGATGGCGTCACGAAACAGTGAGCTCGCTTTCTCCGCGTCACCCTCGAGCAGGTAGAGCCTCCCGAGATCGTTGAGCGCGAGGGCAAAGTCCCCTCGAATGCGAAGAGCTTCCCGGTAGTGACGGATGGCCTCGCCCGTCCTCGAAAGCTCGGCCAACATCCCTGCCAAGCTGTAGTGAGCCTCTTCATCGTCCGGATCGACGTCGAGCTTGAACGTGTAGCCGGCGAGGCGGGCCGCCGTCTCCTTGTGCGCGAAATCCACCTCCAATGTCTGAAGATCTTCGCCGCGTCGTGGCACCACCTGGATCCAGAGATCGCCCATTTCGTCGGAGGATCCCGGGCCGTACAACACGCGCCGCGGCGGACGATGCGGGTTGCGCGGGTTATCGGACGAGTTGTCGTACGTGTATTCCATCGCGAGCGTCGTGCCCGCGGGAAGCGCGACGCGCTCGGCGAAGCGGTACTCGTCCTGCCAGTTGAAGTCCCACTGCTTAATGTGCAGGAGCGTGCGCTTTGGTCCATCAGGAGGGATCGCCCAAGCTTTCATCTCCTGGTTGTCCGGATGGTGTACAAGCTTGCCTACCGCCAAACCGAAGGCTTCTTGCACTCGATCGCCTCGCTTCTCGGGCTCGGTATCGAGATCCCGGACTACTCGACGTTGTGTCGGCGGTCGAGGCTGCTCCGCAAGAAGCTGCGGATTCGGAAAGCCGCAAGCAATCAACTAATCCACCTGATGATCGATAGCACGGGCTTGAGAATTCATGTTGGAACCACCCGCAAACCGCCAAAGCAGCGCGCCTGGCGCAAGTTGCACATCGCCGTTGATCGCAAGACCGGCAACATTGTTGCGTCCGAACTGACGGCGTCACGAGCTCGCGACGCAACGCGAGTCCCCCCTTTGCTAACACAGATTCAAGCACCTATAGCGTCGGTGGCGGCGGACAGTGCATACGACAAGGAAGCGGTCTACGAAGCCATCGAAGCGCACAGCCCTGGACGAAGGACGCGCGTGGTGATTCCGCCGCAACGAAACGCCACGCTCAGTCAGAATTCGAACACCGCCATGCGGGAACGCGACCGCCATATTCGTGCAATCGAAAGACACGGCCGACGTGAATGGTACAAGCTCTCAGGCTGCACCGAGCGAAGCATGGTGGAGAACGCGGTCTATCGTTACAAGGCGATCATGGGGCCCGAGATGCGGACTCGAACGTTGGCGAGGCAACGAGTTGAACACCGAATTGGGTGCGAGATACTCAACAAGATGACCGCGCTCGGCATGCCCGATACTTACTGCGCCGGGTGACTCTCCGACCGGCACAGGGAGGTCAGCGATTTGCTCCGGGCCGTGCAACAACGCCACGAAGGCATGTCAGGCGTTAACCAACACGCGGATATCAGGTTGATCCACCGTCGCATGAAGCTGCTCGTGCCCTGACCAGATGAGCGGGGAGGTTGGATGCCGTAAGTAAGGATTGGGCATGGGCTAGACAGCTCAATACATATCAGGAACTTTGAGCGAGCAACGGGCATGAGGCCTGTGGAGAAAGGCGCACGGGCGTGGCAAGACCGCAGGCAGGGTAGCGAGAAATGCGTCAAAGAAGCTCCGAAACGTATCGGCGGGTGTTGAGTGGGGAGGCCCGAAGGGTGTCGAGGCACACCGGTATCGGAGAGACGACGTTGATGTTGAATTAGGAGGACGGCTCAGGAGGAGCTCGGTCGCGGTTTGCTTTGTTTTTGAGATGTCCGAGTATCTTGCGTATGACCCGCGGCTGAGTGATGAAAGCGACCACGCGCATCGTCCCACCGCAAGGACACCGAAGGGGGTCGAGCTCGAAGACGCGTTTTATCAAATCTGCCCATCGCCGCCGCAAAGCCTGCTTTCGTGCGGGGCTCATGGTGGGCTCGTCTTCTTGATGGATTTCCAGGGTCTTCCGTTGATTGTCACCGACGGATTCGATTTCTACGAGAAGGTCGCTCGTCGTGTCTTCGGCCCGGCAGCTCTCTATGGTCAGGTCGTCAAGACGAGAAGGAACGATCGTGATCACGTTCGGTGGCGCTCGTAGGGGGCCAACAGACACAAGCAGTCAGATGCCTCTCGCAGCGTAGCCACACTTGATGGCGGAAGCACCTTAAATAGACCATATGCCTTCCCAGGCCCTTGGTCTCGTTTTCAGTAGCGTGCACTCTAACTCTAGCCAGGTAAACCTGAAAGCTGTTGAAACGAAATCACTTACCTCGCGCCAGCAGAAAAGTGTGAACAAAATCCCCGGTTTCTGACCGGTTAGAGGCTAACTGATCAATCGGAAGTTGTGGAATTCACGATGAATGCCTTCACGTCTTTGGTGAATCTCGTCATCTCGATCTGAGATATATAGACCATGTGACCTCCCTGGTAGTAGCGACGAACGAGGTTTTTTTGCAACTCAGGTTTCAGGAGTAGTTGATCGATCGCATAGTCTATGGTCGCAAAGGGACAGGCATAATCGTAGTATCCCGCAGCGACGAGGACCTTCATATTCCTGTTGTTCTTCATTGCTTCACTCAGGTTGGGAACGACCGAGAAAGGAGCAGTACCTCCGGTGTATGGCCATGGACGAAGACCACTGCTAGAGAAACACGGCTCATTGAACTCTATCTTTCGCTCGACACACGCCCACCATCCCGTGACATACGCTTTGTTCGTTTCGAACCCGAGGACGTTCCTGATGTAGTGGTTAAATAGTGGAGATAGAGTCCTCGCCAAGTCATAGGCTCCGTCTTCGAATCGAGCATCGGCGCGGTGCAGACTTATGCCCTCATCGCGCAAGAGTCCTGCTCTGAATTCCGCGGAAGTGATTCGAAGATTCTTCTCCAGAATGAAGTCTTCGGACAATCCGGTGTAGCGGGCCATCTGGCTGGCAATCTCTTCCTTTTTGGAATCATCGAGCTTGTCGCCCTTGATGAGCGCCACCAGATAATCTTCGCTAGCCCATGTCGTCACTTCCTTGACCAGTTTGTCGAAATCACCCTGCAAGTCGTCATCCAGTTTCTTGTGGTACCAGGCAGTCGTGGCGTAAGTCGGAAAATACTGTGAGAGGTACGTAGGATTGTGCTTGCTCGTTGCCAGACTCTGCCCATCATAAGCTGGTGAGATAAAGATGAGACCGTTTAAATTTAATTTGATGTGACGATTTTTCTGTAGCTCTTCCGCGACCAGGGCACCGCGGATGCCACCATAACTCTCACCGGCCACGAAAATCGGCGACAGCCAGCGAGCGTTCTCGGTGATGTACATGCGAATGAAATCGCTAACGGATTCGGCATCCGCTGCAGCACCCCAGAATTGCTTCGTGTCCGCTCCTGGGTGAGGAAAACTGAACCCTGTGCCTATTGGATCGATGAATACGAGGTCGGTGAAGGCAAGCCATGTATCTACGTTGTCCACCATACGGGGTGGTGGTGCCGGAGTATTGCCGTCTTTCAGAAGCACGGCCTTTTGGGGCCCGACGTTCAGCATGTGGAGGTAGATCGAGGAGCTTCCTGGTCCGCCGTTGAAGCAGAAAGTCAACGGACGAGAAACGGAATCCTCATCCTGCTTTGTGTATGCGGTGTAGAAAAAGTAGCCAATGGGCTTGTTATCTGCATCCGTTTGAATCATATAACCTACAGTAGCGCTGTAGTTTATGGATTCTCCATCCATTGTAATGGTGTGCTCCGTTACCGATGGCGCGCTCAATTCAACAGGCTTGTCAGAGCTCTCTGTCTTTGTACTGACATTCAAATCAACGTGCTGAGCGAAGAGATAGCTGCTCTGCCAGCAAATTAGGCAAGGCAGAATACCTGTTAGCAAAGCAAGGTTTCCGATACGATTTCGATTCGTTTTAATCATTGCAGGCCCTCTCATTGGGGATGTCCCAGCCCATGTTGAAAATTTGAAGTAGCAGCGGCTCCTTGGCCGGCCTGAAAATAGGTCTGCCCAAAAAAAACAACCGTCTCCGCAGGGGGACAAGGAGCCGCTGATGAATAAGAAACCAAAGAAGGTCAGGAATCAAGGGAGAGGAAGCTCGGAACCGGGGGTGGTGGAGCATCTGCGCCAGATGCTCATGCCGATGATGGCCGGGATCGCGTCGACGAGGTTGGAGTTGACGAGTTGGCTCCATGAGCAAGGACTCGAAGCACTGAACACACTCTTGCTTGGCGAAGCGGAAGTGCTCGCCGGCAAGAGGGGCAAGCATCGAGAGGATCGAACGCACTACCGGTGGGGCCGTACGACGGGCGAGCTGAGCTTCGGCGGTCGTCGCATCCAAGTTGAGCGACCCCGCGTGCGTTCGAAGAACGGCTAGGAAGGTACTTTCGACTGACACTCCCGGCCGAAGGCATTTTTCATGATATGGATTGATCGGGAACGAGGCTGAAGCCGAGTCGGGTAGCTTTGCGTCGGAGATTACTCAGGAGGCGTTGCTGGTATTGCCTTTCATAAGCGTCCTGACCGAGCTCAATGAACTCCTCTCCAGTCGCAAGCATGCGGAAGTAGATGGTCGCTATTTTACGGGCGGTAGCTGTGATGGCCTTTGGAGCACCTCGTCGCGATCGGATTCGTCGATAGAAAGCGCCGAGCGCGGTTTGGGTATTGCGGACAGCGCACGCGGCGAGGCGAAAGAGTTTTGCAGCACGACTGGAGCTCATTGGGGTGGCCCGGCGAAAGATTCGACCAGCGGACTCCTTATTATTCGGTGCGAGAGCTAGCCATGAGGTGAAGTGCTTGTCACTTTTCCACGGGCTCATGTCGCAACCGGTTTCTCCTACGAGCTGCAGAACGGCATAGCTACCTAAGCCGGGAACCCTGGTTAGGTCCACCCCCGTGAGTCCCAATAGAGACTCAGCGAGCGGAAAGCGCGGCCCGTTGCCGCTACGCGCTCGCCGTGTCCGTGGTTTCGGCTTAGGCCGAGCGTCCTGAGGCCGGGTCTCCAATTTGGACAGGCATCTCTCGATCCGCTTGTCACAGTCTTCCATTTTCTCTTGATAGAAATCGTACAACTCCACCGACTGTTGAAGAGCGAAAACATGCTCGCTCCGATAGTTACCTTCTAAGGCTTTCGCGATCGTGGCCTCATCGTTGTGGCAACGTTCATGCCTCAGTTTTGCTAGGTCACGAGGATCTCGCTCTCCTCTCAAGATCGCTCGGATGATCGCAAGGCCGGTGACTCCGGTCACGTCGCGCAGGACGTGTTGTAGCTGGAGCCCCATTTGGTTGAGCGCTTTGTGCATATGCTGAATGTGGCGAGCCGCTGACTCCACCAGCGAGCTTCGTTGGCGGGTGTATGCCCTTAGCTCGCAAATCGCCGATTCCGGCCGAAAGGTTTTTGGGAGTAGCCCGAATGTATGCAGCTGTTGCAGCCACTCCGCATCCGACACGTCTGACTTGCGCCCAGATACGTTTTTCACTTTGCGAGCATCGACCAGATAGACTTCAAATCCCTCGTCTTCCAACAACTCGTACAGTGGAATCCAATAAACTCCGGTCGACTCCATCGCCACCGTGCACACGCCGCACGCCTTCAGCCAATTGGCCAGCTCTCGCAGCGAGCATACAAAGCTCTGAAACGTGCGGACATGTTCGCCCTCAGGAGTGCGCCCCTTCGGGACTGCCGCCACGATTGACTCCGCTCCAATATCAATCCCTGCAGCATCTAGATTTACCCGTGAGGTCAAAATACTCATGCGGCTTCCCGATGGTAGAAACGTAGCAGCCCGCCAAGCCGTTCACGGGAGCGCACCTTGCGCTCGGACTGAGGTAACTGGTCGCTGGCTGGGAACAGCAGCAGATTCTCCTTGCCTTGATGATTCCTCTCGTGGTGATGGTAGACGACGTACTCGTGAGGTCAAAATACTCATGCGGCTTCCCGATCTTCGATGTCGGCGTCGATCCTGGAAAGGTGTAACCTGCTGACCCGTTGGGCGTCCGAGCATTTTGACCAGACGGGTACGAAACTCCGGATCTGCATGCGACGCGGCGTCCTTAGGACCGAAACCAGGGTTGAGCTGGAGAACGACCACCGGAGCAGTCTTGACCGCACCGACGAAAGGCTCCGGGATCACAGCCTCAATCTCGATTCGGTAAGGGCTATCAGACGCAAGTTTCGCGTTGAACGCTTCAGCACATATTCGATCATCTAGCAGGGCGTATGAGGGGCTCAATGGAAGTGCCAGCTAGGGACTAGTCATTATTGTTGCGAGAGCGGGAGTCAGCATCAGAGGGTACATTTTTCTTGTCGTCGGCCGCGCTTCGCTTCCAACCATCGACTATCGCTGAAAGCAGCTGCCCGAGAGGCTTCAACATCGTTGTCCATTCGTCTCTGGACATACCGACAACTATGGCGCTGTAGCTTTTCTGACTTTTCTGGTTCCTGAAAGCCGCTGGCACATCTGTACAGAACTCGTTTACGGCATCATCGCATGCAACTTCTACTGCCCTCGGCGTCAGAGTGAGGAGCAGAGAGCCGGGCTGTTTTAAGTCGAGGTAGAGGGTTGCGTAACGTCGTCGCGCCGTGGGCTTTCCCTCGCTCCGCTCGTGCAGGGTGAAGGAGTAGTAGCCAGTCTCATGGGGCCATCGGTAGCTGGGCATTCGAGCCTCTATGAAGCTTGCCACCTCCTCAAGGAATTCTTTCGCCCCGAGACGCTCGGCTGCTTCGTGTAGGACCGCTTGAATGCTCTCTTTCGTGTTTTTAGTGGGAGTGGCCCCGCCTACTCGCCTCGTGCTCGCGGTGCCATCGCCAACATCACCGTAGCCCTTGCCGTTAACATAGTCGCCATGCGGCGGTTCCGGGATATCTCTAGCTCTAGCTGCAATTTCTATTGCTTTTCTATTTATTTCAGCTGGAGAAGGTCCAACATTAGGATCTCTTACTTGTTCTGGAGTAAGAATAAATCGTTCATATCGTTTAGGATCCGCTCCGGTTCCGACAAAAGTCGTGCAGGCGATCTTCCCGATGACGTAGGTGCTGGAAGCGTCGAGAGATCCACCTACGACACCTCCAGCGATCGGGACCATCTTGCCCAAGTTGATGATGCCTTTCTCCCCAAACTTGGTAACGAGACGAAAGCCCACCTTCTTGTTGATGTTCTTGAGCGTCTTGCCGGCGACTTTCTTGATGGCCTGCTCGGTGAGTTTGGTGCCGAGACTGATGCCGGCGCCTTTGACGACATCCCCCGCCGCCTTTCCACACATGCAGGCGTAGCACAGAGTCCGAACTTGGTCGTTCCGAATATCGTGCCCCCCTAGATGTGCGACCGCCGCAATCATGCGAATCTGAACGTACATGACACTCGCAATGTTGGCCGGAATCGCAACCAGCATCGTGATCACGCCCCCGAGTCCCGATAGAAATCCAGACGTGCCAGCCTTCGTGACCTGCCATCGAATCAATCGACGGGCACGCTCTTCCAGGGAGCCCGTGCCCGCTGCGTAGTGGTTCCCGATATCCTGTGCCGACTCTAGGATGGGACTGTCCTCCACCACGAGATCGTAGAGACGGTCGAGCCACTTCATGATGTGGTCTGGGCCGAGCTTCATGATCTCTGCATCGATCTTCTTCCTTGCCACCGGGTGGGACCTTCCTTGATTTCAGACTCTCAGGGGGAGCTCTCTAAGGCTACGCCGGCCGATAGGGAGTATGGACCAAGTTGTAGACTCCGACCTCCTCGTCGGTTACGGCACTGACAATCTTACCTTGGTTCAGCCGGAGAAGGTCGGCATGTTTCCAATCCCGTGGTGTCCAAAAACATAAACGAACTCAAGACCCGCGATTCCAAAAACTTGTAAGCAGGCCCCGTCCTGTGCCAAAACTCGGCCTTTTTGAAATAGATCATAAATCAGCAGCTTAGTTGTGATCCGCAAAAAAGAAGATCGCGTACCGCTGGATCGACTTTTTGCTGAAGAGCCTCCGAACGGTACTGTCAAATTGAGCTGGACCAACAACAGTTCAACCTATGCCGAGCGGCCCGTGTGGGTTCTCGATGATCTCCCGCAGCCTCGCCATGGTCAGGGCGATCTCGTTCCCCAGCTTTTTCTTCACCGCATATTTTTTGGCGGCTTTGAATTCTTTTTGCATCACTTCAAGTTTCGCCAGCAATTCCTGCTTTTGAGCGTCGATTTTGACGCGGGAAAACACTTCCGTCGTTCTGCTCATGCGCCGTCCCATTGATTGAAGAGTTCGACCCCCATATCCTCGAAGTCTCGAACGTCGCGCGTCGCCACCGCCATGCCGCGTGCCCGGGCAATCGCTGCGATCTGGCAGTCCGCCGGAGCGACGGCACGTCCTGCGCCCCGGCGCTTGGCGGCGATATTCGCATAAGCACGCGCCGCCCCGCTGTCGAACGGCGATATGCGGTTTTCGAAGGCAGCGTGCAGCATCGTCTCGATATCAGAGACGAGCGTTTCACGGCGCTGGCCTACCGGCATGATCGCGGCTCCATAGCGCAGTTCGGATTCGCCAATCGCCGAGAAGAACAGGTCCTTGACGGGGTGGCCGGCAATCCATGCCTCGACTGCGGAGTCCGGCGACGTACGCATCAACTCGGATACGACGTTGGTATCCAGGAGAAACATGGTCGTTCCCTCAATCGAAGGACGGTGGCTCTCGGCCCGCATCGCGCGGTGGCAACTCCAGATCCACGCCCTTGGATGGCCCGAAGTGCGCGCGGATGATGTCTGCGAGGTTATTGGAACTCGGCCTGCGTTCGACCGCATCCCGGAGGATCAAGCGCGCCTCCTCTTCCATGGAACGGCCGTTACCCGCCGCACGTACGCGTAGCCTGGACTTCACATCGTCGTCGAGATTACGGATGGTGATGCTTGCCATCGTTACACCTCCTCAGTTCAAGTCTATGTAGGTTGTGCAGGCTTGCCTATAGTGGTTGATCAGATTACGGTCGTTCAGTGTTGACCCTATTCCTTATTCTTCTTGGTGCTATCCAGAATAGTCGGCTGCGTGGCCCGAAAGGCGTCCGTTCCGAACATCGACACGTCGTGATGCATGGCTCGGAGAGTTTCACTTCGAGCCGCACGGTCAGAGCTCCGCTCATAAGATCGCCGAATATTCGTTTGTTGCCGTTTCAAAATTTGAGAGTATTGCTCTGCCTCCAATCGGGCACGTTGGAAGATGAAATCTCCAACATTCGACGGTAGCTCTATGTCGCGTTGGCCAAACCGCCCGTGCTGAACGTTCAATCTCGTTCCTTTCCAGCGGCGCGGAAACTCCATCGCGACAAAGCCAAACAGAACGAATCTGCCCATCTTCGCATAGGAAATCGCCGAGTCCTGACTGTGAGCTACGTAGAACTCAATCGCACGAGCGAGATATCGGCTGATATTGGGAGGCACATTGGCGATAGAACTGCCCTCGACCACATCTGCCAAGAACATGTGTTGTTCGTGAGGACCGGGGTCGGGCTGATGACCCAGAAGAAAGCGTGCCCATTGTTGAAGGGCATCATCCACCTTGGTCAAAATGTGATCGGGGAATCCGGAAAGGCCACCAGTAGCAGCAAAAACTCGTAGCACCCGCCATGATACGGATGTCGCGAACTTCAGCATCCATGGTCCATAGCTGATATTGCTAACGCGGCCATTGTTGATGTGGACAAAACACCTCTCGGCAAACTTCGCTTCCCAAGAAGAAAACCGTTGTTCGCAATCCCAACACAACATTCGAGGCTTCAAGCCGTCCTGGACACGCCGGTTGGGGAATTGCGAGAAACGGAAATGACCGGTGGCTGAGGTCTCCCGAAACCAGTCGAAGACAAATCCTGGAATTATGTGGCTCGCTTGCAGATCCGAGGACCCGGCACACAAGGCGCACTGGTCGAAGGCAAGTTGCGAGATGTTCGGTTGCGACATTACATCACTTCAAGTATCAGCCCCTTCTACCTGTATCCCCTTGCTTGAGGGTGAGGATGACAAGAACAGGAGCATCATAGCAGATCGCCGTTACCCTAATCCGCATCGGCGACGTCACTCTCCGGCCTGACGCCACGGACAACGACATCTCCAGATTCCTCATCGGCTCCTCCCGTCGTGTCCAAGAATACAAACGAACTCAAGACCGGCGCGCCGGATGCTCTGAAGGAGGGTTCTGCTCGGGAGCGACTGTCGAAGACTTAGGGCCGCGTCGGCTGGTCTCCGCAAATTTCGAGAAAGCCTCCAGGATTCGAGATTTCGGCTCCGTTCGTATTTTCGGACACGACGCGAGTCTAAAACGCGCTATCAACGCTGGATCAACTTTTTGCGGAGCACAGCCCTTGGCCCAGTCGCTAAGCTGCTGATTTATGGTCTATTTCAAAAGGGCTGAGTTTTGGCACAGGACGGGATCGAGATCAGATCTACGGAGCGTACTTCGATACTCGCGTCGACGGTCTCGGGATGGAGCAGGTCCTTACCGCACCGCGCTCCCCGTGGCAGAATCCATTGGTCGAAAGGATGATCGGCTCCATTCGACGTGAGTGCCATCAGGAACCCTAGGAGTAGCTGAGAGTCCTCAATGGATTTCAACCGATCGGGAAACCGGTTGACAGACGGACGGTCATCCCACATCACGGGGCTTTCTTCCAATGCGTGACAACCGGTCATCGCCGAAAGAACTGCGTCTCTCGAAATCAGGCTCAAACTCTAGCACGTGAGCGGGTTACGCGGGGATGCGCACTCAATGCCGTGGAAAAAAGAACGGCGCTCCTCCACTACGACGTGACATTATCAGCTCAGGCCGGTCCCTGTCTTTTATGATGTCCAGCCGAGACCGGATAGCTCCAAACTGCACCATCCGCCACCCAGTCTGCCCAATTGTGGCACTGCAGAGACGGATGAGATTTTCCGCGCGGTTGGCGGGGTTTTTCAGGGGTAGGTGGCACCAGAGACGCACTGGAAGGGCTGAACTGGCGTCATTTTCGGGTTTCGTCTCTAATCGCGATTTTCGAGTGCCACGTTTGCGCCAAAGGGGGGAGCGGGTCGCTGACAGGGCCGTGCAGCGTCGGAAAAGAGACCGCCCGAGGGGTCCAGAATCAAGGCCAGGGCTACCACGGCGTAGCCGGCTAGCACGTTCTGGTCCAGGTGCAGCCCGGGCCTGGATCCAGGTCTCCGCCCGGGAGCGTGGCATCCCGTTGCTGGACGGTGTTTTCCCTGCGCGTACGGGGAACCCGAATCGCCGACATCGCCTCCGACACGCCCCAGATCTGGGGCTCGCCATGGGTCGATGACGAATCGAAACGGCCCGGCGCGCCAGTCTTGAGTTCGTTTGTGTTTTTGGACAGGACGGGGTTCGAGGTCATCGGTTTCTGCGGGATGAGAGACTACGATGGCGAGAAGATCTATCCGAAGGCAAGCCGCCCACAATCAAGGGTTCGATGTGGCTGCTCGCGCGGCGGTTCCCGAAGAAGTGGGGGCTTTCTCTCGCAGTCTTGGTACAATAATGTTACGCACACTAAGACCAGTCTCTGGTAGAAGATCTGCGCGAAATGGCTTCAAGTCTGAGGAACGCCTGGTAGTAAGCCTGGAGAAGAGAATGAAATTCTACACAGTCCAATTCGAAATCGCCGGTCCAACGGCCATGTGGACTCGGCCTGATACTGGTGATGCGCCAGTTAGCTATCCAGTGCCAACGTTTTCAGCGGCCAAGGGGATGTTCGAATCTATCTGCTGGCTCAAGTCAGCGAACGTCGTGCCCGTTAAGGTTGAAATCTGTGCACCACTTGTGTTCCACACGTACTCGACAAACTACGGAGGACCTCTGCGCAAGAGCAAGATAATGGGGAAAGGAAGCAGCTACCAACTCTTGGCGACCGTGTTGAACAATGTTAGCTATCGATTGTACGCGGAGGTGATCACCGCAGATTCCAGAATGCGTCAGCTGTCGGACCGCGCCAAGCAATCGCCGATCCTTTCTCGAAACGGGGCGCACGCATATCGAGATATCTTCAAACGCCGACTGACACACGGCCAATGGCATTCCGTTCCTTGCCTGGGATGGAAGGAGTTTACGCCAAGCTACGTAGGCCCGTTTCGTGACGAGACCGAGACCTGTCGAAAGATCAACACTGTCGTTCCAAGCATGCTGTACTCCGTCTTTTCCGAGTCGAAGTTCGGCACCTATCGGCCAACGTTTCGACAGAACGTCGCGATCGAGAACGGAGTATTAATCTATGCTTAACGAGCTCTTTCATCTTTCCGAGAGTCTAAAACGGAATCAGGTCACTCTTCGCTCTTGGCACCGGCACTTCAAGGAATGTCCCCAGGGCGGAAAGGCATTCTCTGTAGAACTTGACGACCAAGGGAGAGTCGGGAAAGTGTCTCCCATCACCGACCAGGCTATTCGAGTCGGACTGCGAAAATACGAAAAGGCGGCTGGTTACTCGTTCCCATCGTTCAACGTGCCGCCGTTACTGCAGTTCGCGAGCGATCAGGAAAAGGAACGCGCGGCCAAGTTTAGAAAGGCGCTGGGATCGAAGACCCCTCCGGAGGCATCGATGCGTGATGAAGAACTTATACATCTGCTTTCGATCAGTACGTCGGGCTGGGTTCGACCTGGCAAGAGTGCACGTGGCAAAGACGAAATGGACAAATTGAATGATTGCCTGTCCTCAATCACTCAAGATCTGACGACGATGCTAGGTGAGGGTACAGATGAATCAAGATCATTCGTGGAGTTGCTGCGCCGTGCCCAGCAGACAAATGGAGCTGCCCTACATGAGCAATTGAAAGAGATCACGATGCACGAGATGAAGCTCAAGCCGCCCGAAGCCGCTGAATGGATGGATGTTTTGTTCTTTCATTCGGGGAAGACGCCAAAGAAAATCGCGATCGTTTTAGAACTCTTGGACCAATCGCAGTTTGCTTATTCAGCCAACCATCCGGTCGTTCAGGACAGAGTAAACGATCGCCTGCTGGCTACGGAAAACGCCGAGAAAAGGAAGCAGAGGGACGCAGTCGCACGGGATGCTTGGAACACCTTGACCCGATTCAATCGCATCTTTAATCGTCTCCTCAACCACGGCTGTCAGTGTTCGTGAGTCAATGACCCGGAACAATTCGGCAACCTTCGGAAAGTTCAGGGCGCGTTCGGCCTTAAGCAACTCATCCTTCTTCATCCGCGAGCGGCGAATCTCACGTCGTAGGGCCTCGGTGCAGGAACTCACCCCAACTCGTCTTTCATTAAACAGCTCTCCCAATACGATGGAGGAATGCTCAAATGTCGGATGGGGTCGGAGCCAGGAGTCATGCACCAATTGAATGTCCCAAACGTCGGCAGTTTCATACTCGCTTCCACGGTTCACCCGGCCGGCGATTTGCAAGAGGCTGTTCAAGCAGGCGCGTTCGCGGACACCTGTCCGAAACGAAAAGTCAACACCAGCCTCTACGCAGGAGGTTGCCACGAGCGTCCAATTTCGATCGTCCTTGTTTTTGAGCCGCTCAATGACTCGTTTCAGAGTGATCGCACGGTGAGTCGGAGTGAGTGCAGTTGAGAGATGTTCGACTTGAGGATGATTCGATTGCCAGTTGTCTCGGCTCTCCCAGTCGGCAAGATGTCGAGCAATGACCGCAGCCGATTGCACAGTGTTCACAATGAGTAGTCGCGGACCCGGCAGTTGAAGCAACCACGGCTCCAGCATCGTAAGGTTCATGGGATCCGGATGCGATTGATAGGTGACGCGCGCCGCTTCGTGGTCCAGACTTTCGTCCCGCACGCGCACGTTCACAAGATCAAGCACGGTCGGGGGTGAATCGACGAACTCCGGCAGCTCCCAGAAGCGGCTCAGCGACCCCGACCCAACAACGAAGTAACAGCCCCAATCGGTCTTCAATTCCTGAAGCCACTTCCATGCGATCGGCCACAAGTGTGCTGGCAACGCGGCGTGAGCCTCGTCGATAAAGATCGCTGAGCCAGCGACCTGATGGAGCTTTCGCAGCGCCCCAGTTCGACAGGCGGCGAGCGTTTCAAAGAACTGAACGGCAGTCGTAACGACGACAGGATTGTTCCACAGGTGGGTCAGATGTCGAGCCGCAAGGCTGTCGAATTCCGCACGGTGATGGTGGGCTGCAACGATGCGGTCGGGATCCTCGTCTGTTCTGACGAGGGACTTTTGATAGACGCTTACCGATTGATCAATGATATTGGTATACGGCAGGACGACAAAAACTCGCCGCAGTTTCCGCTTAGCGGCTACGTTCAGCAGGTGCGCCATAATGGCCGTTGTCTTTCCAGAACCAACCGGAGAATCACAAGCCAACAACGATTCACCTGACGGATCAGCATTGCTGCAATCGCGATAAACGTCCTGTCTCAACCGCGTACGTTCGTCGTCTTTGCCCTCCGCCAACACAGCGACGTATCGATCTAGAAGTTCAAGTCGTGCGGTCGGATCGAGTTCTGGACTCATAACGGAAAAGGCTTGTCCATCATGCCGCGACGCGTCAAAGTGATCCGCGTCAACGAGACAGGACAGAGTCAAACGGAGCAATACAGACATGTTGCTGCGGCGTTGCTCATTCGAGCACGTCGATTGCCCCGTGCTCGAAACGACGGATTGGTGCATACACAAGTATTCTGTTAGCTGTTTGTCAGTGTGGTCTTTCGTTACGCTTCCAGATTCGCCCAGCGCCAAATCGCGGAATGGAAGCCCGGCTTCTCGCGTGCGATGTTCTGAGATATTCGGCAGGCCCCGGTGGTGCGAGAAGACGAGAATTGCAGCCAGTTCTGCGGCCAGTTGCGGAGAAGCTTTCAGCAGATGTGCAACGCCCGCATCGACATGATTCACTGGCAGACGACCGCCGCCACATACCGAAAGAACGGCTTGGTTTTCCGGGTCAAGTTTGCCGAGGTCGTGAAATTCGGCTGCCGACTGAACGGCCAACTTGAGCAAACGACCGTCGGTCGCATAGGGAGCCAGCTCACCGGTATGCCGACCTGCCGACGCGATGACGTTCTCAATGTGTTCGGCATACGATTGAGCGGGAATTTCGTTCTTTGGTCGCGGACTGCGCGCGAGCAACATCATTCCGCCATCAAATCCCGAACTGTCGCGACACGAGTGGTCAAATCGTCTAGCAATTTTGTCGGCACGGTGTAATCAGTCCATGCGTTCGAGGATGTAGTGGAATCGCCATTCTTGGTTGGCGTCAAAGCGTCAATAATCGAGAAATCGGAGCACGATCCCAGCGCTGATTTATGTTCAATTACCCAGGCGTGACGCAGATCGACGAAGGGCCGCGCATGAGACCGAGTATGCGCGTATGCGTATGGGATGACCTTAAACAGCACGTCGATATCTTGTTGTGTGCATCCCGATTTGTGAGCCATGGAGGGGTTCACAAAGAACGGCATGCAGTAAACGCCGTGTGGCACAAAGCGGTACCCCATGGGTGCCATACCACGGTCTTTGCCTTTTTGCACTCCAGCCTTGTTTGTGTTGGTGTGGCGGCTAATTTCGATCGGGGCCACGCTCAGTCCGAGACCGAACTGAGCGACACCCGTCTTGATCGTGGCAGCGGCTCCTTCCTCTAGGAAAGTGTTTCCGAACACGCGACCATCCCAGTAATTGCGTTGAAATGACCCGTCTTTCAATTCTCTTTCAATCCGCTTACGGTCCCGCCCACGCGACTCAAGAATCAAGAATTGAGCGTCGCTCAGGTTCATTTCCGTTTGCATCGCTTTCCAGACAGGTCCATCCTTCGCATCAATCAAATCGCGCACCTTGCGTTTGAACGAAACGGGAGAAATCTCGCCTCGACCGTCAGGGCGCTGCCGTGGATCGCTCTCGCGATCCGGGTCGCCGTTGGGATTGGAGTTGACAACTTCGATGATCAGAAGTCCCGTAAACCGTTTTACGTTGTTGGCAGTAGCGGCTGTCACGTTTGCGCCGAAGGCAGTACAGAAATTCGCTGAGAAGACGCCGAAGTCGTAGGAGACATGACTACTAACACCTCGCTTCTGACACACTCAAACGGATCAGAATTTCGTTCTGGCGGGCGATCACGTCTCTGCTTTGTGCTGGGATGCCTCATGCCTTTGCGGGTAGCCATAGGCGTTGCGATGGTCATGACGATTCTCACCACCCCCGCCGACGCGCAGGAACTTCATGCTGATCTGTGTCTGCATGGTTGTCCAAGCGGTTCACCAGCAACCAATGATGTCGTCATCCGCGACATTTATATCCTCAGTTCCAACGACACGACCAAGTTCGCCGACTGGGTGGCGTACCGGGTCACGGAAAGCACCATTGGGGCGACGGCGCGACGTGTCTGGAAGCCGGACCCATGGCTAGCCGACAATGAAACCCTGGAACCCAAGGATTACACGGGAGCATTCGCCGCCTTGAAAACCGACCGCGGGCATCAGGCCCCGCTGGCCAGCTTCACCAGCACACCCAACTGGGAGGCGACTAACTATCTTTCCAATATTACGCCACAGAAAAGTGCGCTTAACCAGGGCGCATGGGTCAAGCTAGAAAGCGCGGTGCGCGCATCGGCCAAAAACCCGACCACCGAGGCTGTCTTTGTCACAACGGGACCCATGTACGAACGGGAAATGCCCGCCCTGCCGAACGCCGCTGAAAGCCACCGGATTCCCAGCAGCTATTGGAAGATCATCGCCACGGAAAGGAACGGCGTCATCAAGATTGCCGCTTTCCTTCTTGACCAGGAAACTGATCGCAAAGCAAATTTCTGTGAAGAAAGGTTTGTCACCAGCGTGCGCATGATTGAGAGCAAAACCGGCCTGAACTTTTTCCATGCTCTGACAGCGGCACAACAGAACGAGCTTGGGACCGGCCCGGCCACCTTGCTACCCGACCTTGGGTGCACCGAGTAAAGAAAATTAGAGGCTGGGCTCGTAGCTCCCGTCATGTCCGAAAATACGAACGGAGCCCGAAAGCCCGAATTCTAGAGGCGTTCTCGACATTTGCGGAGACCCGCCGACGCGGCACTGAGTCTGCGATAGGCGATCCCGAGCAGACCTCTCCTCCAGACCATCCGTTCCGTCCAGCTTGCGTGCCCGAATTCCTATACGGCGTCCTGTGCCAAAACTCGGCCCTTTTGAAATAGACCATAAATCAGCGGCTTAGCGTTTGGGTGCTTCCGCCATTAAGTGTTGGTGAGATGACGCTAAGATTTTACGCTGCATTAAATTACAGCCAAAATAGCGCTCACGACCTTCGCTGCTCCCTTCGCTGCTCGCTAAATGGAGAGTAAGCGCCCTTTTTGCAAAGGGATGCGTACACATTACCAACAGCAAACAGCGCAAGCACCTCAGTCCGAGCGCAAGGTGCGCTCCCGTGAACGGCTTGGCGGGTTGCTACGTTTCTACCATCGGGAAGCCGCATGAGTATTTTGACCTCACGGACAGGTCACCAGGATGAGATGAGTTGTCGTTTCGACGTTCTTGGCCTATGAAGAAGAAATTGGCGGAAGCCACCAACACTTGATCGCGGAAGCACCCGCTAGCACGCCAGCGGTAGTGAACTCCTGGTTCTCGCCAAGCCGCATCTCGTCATGCCTCAGCGGAAGAATCCCGCCGGACCAACCATTGAACGTTGCGCGGATCGCAAAGTGGAGTCGATTCTTCACCCTTGCATTGCCAATCACCACCAACGGTGCATCCGGACTCACCGATTCGACTACTTGTCCCCCCAAACCGGCAACGACACCCTCAAGCGACCGGTAGGCGGGGACCGGCACCAGCAGATCCATGCCGGCAATGCCTTCGACTTCGACGCCACCGAGCAGGCACCGTCTGGCAGAATTCACGATAGTCAGGAGCCCTGCTTGGTGTGTCTGCGACTGTTCAACATCGTCGCCCACAGAAACCGCGAGACGATAACCCATGAAAAGCTTCTCGGCGTCTTCGAGGCTCTCCGCCTCGCCGGTATCCATCGCGAGCTTCACCAGCCTCAGAACTCCTTTAATAGATGGAACGTACCAGCAAGGCATTGCAAACATGGCGAGTAGCACCCCTATAGCTTTACATTATTTAGCTTAATATATAAGCGATTTTTGCTATCCTCTGGTCCATGGATGATGCATATCTGGCCCGGAAGGAATCGTCGTTCAACGTGCCCCGGTGCTTCCGCAATTAAGTGTTGGCGGCCAGCCCCTAACCCGTCTGTGTGCTAGAGTTTGAACCAGAATTCTGAAGACACAGTTCTCTCATCGTCAGGGCCGAGCCGAAGTGAAGAATCGCAGATGTCTCAATCCCGCATGTCCGTCGTATGAGAAAGCCGGTTCCAGAAGAATTATACACAACGAATTCTAAGAACACTATTTTGGCTGTAACTTAATGCACCGTAAAGTCTTGGCGTCATCTCACCAACACTTGATGGCGGAAGCACCCTGCGAGTCATGAGAAATGTGGCCTGACAACGAAACGGAAAAGGACTTTCTGAATTTCTCGGGTGTTGCCGATACGGTCGCTGAGATCATCACGCAGGCGACCGGGCAGCCGACCTCGATCGGGATATCAGGCTCCTGGGGTGCCGGCAAGTCCTCGATGATCAAACTTGTGCGTGCAGCGCTTGCCGAGAAGGACCAGACCGATCCCGAGCAGTTCATTTATGTAGAGTTCAATGCCTGGCTGTATCAGGGCTACGATGACGCTCGTGCCGCGCTACTCGAAGTCATCGCAACAAAGCTCAACGAAGAGAGTGAAAAGCGAAAGACCGGCACCGACAAGGCCAAAGAGCTTCTGGAGCGTGTGAACTGGCTTCGTGCCGCCAAGCTGGGGGCTGGGTCCGCGCTTGCGCTGGCCCTCGGACTGCCACCGACCGGGCTGATCGGCGAGGCCGTCGCTTTTGGTAAGAAGGCGCGCTCTGGTGATCTGACTGAAGGTGATGCGGAAGGCGCCGAGGAACTGACTGCCGATGCCTTCACGACGTCCGGAGGTCTGATCAAGGCCAAACCGGAACTCTCGCCGCCACGCGAGATTCATGCTATCCGGGAGTGTTTCGAGCAAACGCTCAAACAGATGGGCGTGACACTGGTCGTACAACGCTTCGCCCCTGCCCTCGCGGACAGCAACGCATGACTCGGGGCCAACTTGGTTCGCTACTCCTTGGTTAGGCGGGACTTGCACCCGCGAGACTTACCGGTTTGTGCCGGCGCACTTCGCGGTAGGGACCGCCCTTACGGGCGGCCCCCCGCACAGATCCCAGCGAGCGCTGCTAACGCACTGGGCTCCTACCTCAGGTCATGACGCGCAGTCGCTGTTCGGGATACGGGTGCAGTGTTCGATGCTCGACGACTTTCATCAGCCATCCGTGGTCGATGGCATCGAAGAATCCACGGATGTCCGCGTCGAGTATCCAGTTCACTTTCTTGTGAACCGTGCTCCCTTATCCCGGCAGGCTACCTGCCGTATCCGCTCCAGCGCATTTCGCAGATCAGGGGACCGAACGTAGGTGCACTCCCTTGGCTGTTTCCGCGGTTTCTCGCTTCGTGCCCGTTTAGGGTTGTCCGTATTCACTCCCTGCCCGGCGCTGTGTCCGGGACCTGATTTGCCGCAGCGGATTTCCCTTGGTCAGCCCCCTTCGCTCCACCTCCTCCGCGGAGTGAGGTACTCCCCAGTCTTTGTTCGAAGGCTTCTCAGCTACTATGGGGCTGTCAGACTTCCCGCATCCGTACGTCGCTGTCGTGCTCCTTGCGGATTCACAGCGCGGACCCCGATGCCACTCAGGACCAGATGCGGGACCTCCCGGCTCCCGTGTATGTCTCTTGGCGTGCGTGCGCAGGGTCTCGGACCACGCGGGGGCGGAACAGCTCTTGCGATAACGATCTGCTCCGTGTTGCCTTCCGTGCCATACGACGCCGTCGGCCCCCCGAAGTTTATTTTACTTTCGCGGCTCAATATCCAGCCCGCACGTCTCCCTGTCAACGCTTCGCCTTTGCTCTCGCGAACAACAACGCATGACTCGGGGCCAATCTGGTTCGCTACTCCTTCATTAGGCGGGACTTGCACCCGCGAGACTTACCGGTTTGTGCCGGCGCACTTCGCGGTAGGGACCGCCCTTACGGGCGGCCCCCCGCACAGATCCCAGCGAGCGCTGCTAACGCACTGGGCTCCTACCTCAGGTCATGACGCGCAGTCGCTGTTCGGGATACGGGTGCAGTGTTCGATGCTCGACGACTTTCATCAGCCATCCGTGGTCGATGGCATCGAAGAATCCACGGATGTCCGCGTCGAGTATCCAGTTCACTTTCTTGTGAACCGTGCTCCCTTATCCCGGCAGGCTACCTGCCGTATCCGCTCCAGCGCATTTCGCAGATCAGGGGACCGAACGTAGGTGCACTCCCTTGGCTGTTTCCGCGGTTTCTCGCTTCGTGCCCGTTTAGGGTTGTCCGTATTCACTCCCTGCCCGGCGCTGTGTCCGGGACCTGATTTGCCGCAGCGGATTTCCCTTGGTCAGCCCCCTTCGCTCCACCTCCTCCGCGGAGTGAGGTACTCCCCAGTCTTTGTTCGAAGGCTTCTCAGCTACTATGGGGCTGTCAGACTTCCCGCATCCGTACGTCGCTGTCGTGCTCCTTGCGGATTCACAGCGCGGACCCCGATGCCACTCAGGACCAGATGCGGGACCTCCCGGCTCCCGTGTATGTCTCTTGGCGTGCGTGCGCAGGGTCTCGGACCACGCGGGGGCGGAACAGCTCTTGCGATAACGATCTGCTCCGTGTTGCCTTCCGTGCCATACGACGCCGTCGGCCCCCCGAAGTTTATTTTACTTTCGCGGCTCAATATCCAGCCCGCACGTCTCCCTGTCAACGCTTCGCCTTTGCTCTCGCGAACAACAACGCATGACTCGGGGCCAATCTGGTTCGCTACTCCTTCATTAGGCGGGACTTGCACCCGCGAGACTTACCGGTTTGTGCCGGCGCACTTCGCGGTAGGGACCGCCCTTACGGGCGGCCCCCCGCACAGATCCCAGCGAGCGCTGCTAACGCACTGGGCTCCTACCTCAGGTCATGACGCGCAGTCGCTGTTCGGGATACGGGTGCAGTGTTCGATGCTCGACGACTTTCATCAGCCATCCGTGGTCGATGGCATCGAAGAATCCACGGATGTCCGCGTCGAGTATCCAGTTCACTTTCTTGTGAACCGTGCTCCCTTATCCCGGCAGGCTACCTGCCGTATCCGCTCCAGCGCATTTCGCAGATCAGGGGACCGAACGTAGGTGCACTCCCTTGGCTGTTTCCGCGGTTTCTCGCTTCGTGCCCGTTTAGGGTTGTCCGTATTCACTCCCTGCCCGGCGCTGTGTCCGGGACCTGATTTGCCGCAGCGGATTTCCCTTGGTCAGCCCCCTTCGCTCCACCTCCTCCGCGGAGTGAGGTACTCCCCAGTCTTTGTTCGAAGGCTTCTCAGCTACTATGGGGCTGTCAGACTTCCCGCATCCGTACGTCGCTGTCGTGCTCCTTGCGGATTCACAGCGCGGACCCCGATGCCACTCAGGACCAGATGCGGGACCTCCCGGCTCCCGTGTATGTCTCTTGGCGTGCGTGCGCAGGGTCTCGGACCACGCGGGGGCGGAACAGCTCTTGCGATAACGATCTGCTCCGTGTTGCCTTCCGTGCCATACGACGCCGTCGGCCCCCCGAAGTTTATTTTACTTTCGCGGCTCAATATCCAGCCCGCACGTCTCCCTGTCAACGCTTCGCCTTTGCTCTCGCGAACAACAACGCATGACTCGGGGCCAATCTGGTTCGCTACTCCTTCATTAGGCGGGACTTGCACCCGCGAGACTTACCGGTTTGTGCCGGCGCACCGCGTGGTCAAAAAACTCATGCGGCGTCCCTGTAGTAATATTTCAGCAGCCCGCCGAGGCTTTCCCGACAGCGGATTGGCCCTTCGCCGCGATCGCTGCCTTCTACAGACTCTGACGGAAAGAGAATGACGTTCTCCTTGCCTTGATGGTTTCGTTCTCCATGATAATGAGCGAGATAGGAAATCAAACACTGCCTCAGTGCGGCCTCGCCGAACAAGATCAGCTTCGAGAGAGGCAGTGAGATACTCGTTGCGCAGCAGGAGCTCTTGATCCACTGAGCCGGTGATATGGGCCAGCAGGCGTTTCCAATCCATCGTCTCTCCACGCAGCTCTTTCTCGTGTTCCACGAAGCGGAAGTATCATTGACGGCTCGTTCGTGCGTCACTCGATGTAGCCGAGGGCACGAAGCTGCTCGAGCGCGTCTTCGCTAGCCTCGGTCTCGACGTCCGCTTCGCTCTCGAGCGTTGTATCGATGTCGGCGTAACGTGGTGCGTTTCTCGCGAGCCACGCGCTCTCGTACATCGGTACAAGCACTTTTCCATCCATATCCCGTCCTGTGCCAAAACTCGGCCCTTTTGAAATAGACCATAAATCAGCAGCTCAGTGTCTGTGTTTGCGACCGGACCAAGGGCCGTAGGCTTTACAATCGTCTGGCCCGAGGGTGTTACCCGCCCCCCGCATGGCCCGGTCAGCGCCCACTCCTATAAATTCCGTCCGGTGCAGAAATCCTGGTCTTTCAGGGTGATGCCCCGATAGCGTTGGTGGCATGCGCACGATCCTGCTTCACGGCGTTGTTTCGGCGAGCCAGTTGCGTCTGTCCGCGCCCCGCTCTTCCGTCAGCGCAAACGCTCCCCCTGGAAATCAGGATTCGAGACCAGGCGCAACGTCAACGCCGTCACAATGCGTGCTAAGCTTTTGTAAAGCAAGAATGTCCTACGCCCTCTTTGCCATTGATGTCGTCATCCTCTTAATCGTGTTGACGGGAGCGGTCTGGTCTCACGTCGGGTAGGATGCTTCGATTTGGGAGGTATATAGCATGAAATGCTTTTTTCTCCTTGCGTTGCTGGCCCTCACCGTAAGCGCGTCAACCGCATTCGGGGACGACGCCGTTGATTCCGTGCTCGACAACCTCGAATGGCGCAATATCGGCCCGGCGATTATGGGCGGCCGCATCAACGATTTTGCGGTCGTCGAGTCGAACCCGAAGGTTGCCTTCGTGGCGACGGCGTCCTGTGCCAAAACTCGGCCCTTTTGAAATAGGCCATAAATCAGCAGATTAGTGTCTGTGTTTGCGACCGGGCCAAGGGCCGTGGGCTTTACAATCGTCTTGGGCGGGCGGGTCGTCACCATGCAGATGACCACCTAGTCGAGAGCGAATATCGAAGCGTGTTCCTGAAGCTGTTTCCACGCTACGCCGGTCGAGCCCGCCGAGGGGCTACCGTCGCCGGCGACCATCTACGCGGCACGGCAGTAGTAGTTGAGAATGCCCCCAAGTCGCTCTCGCGACACGATGGGGCCAGCGTCATTCGCGCTTGCCGGCAGAGGTGTGAGGAGCTCGTTGCCGAGACCTTGGTGGTTCCGTTCTGTGTGATAGTGCACTACGTATTCGGTTACCGCTGTGCGCAGGTGTCGCTCACTGAGAGGTACGAAGCGGTCGAGACACTCTCGACGTATGGAGAGAACGAATCTTTCCGCATATGCGTTCAGATTCGGACTATTAGCGGGAAGGCGAAGGGGCTTCACGCCTGAATCTCTCAACAGCCCACGTACCGCCTCGGTGAATAGCGGGTCCCGGTCGTGGATGAGGTATCGCTTGCCAAGGAGGAAACCATCCCACATGTCAGTGAGGTTTCTTGCCACCTGCTTCATCCACTCCCCGTTGGGGTCCGACGTTATCCCACCGATGCACACGCAGCGAGTGGCGATATCGATGACAAACAGGACATGGTAGCGGACGAGCCCGAACGGGTTCACAACCTCGACGGTGAACAGGTCTGTCGCAGCGATGGCGCCCCAATGAGCCTTGATGAAGGTGCTCCACGACATGCTCCTGCCCCGCTCCGGCGCAGGAGCGATACCGTGCTCGGCGAGGATCCTCTTGATAGTGTTGCGTCCGAGTTCATGTCCTAGGTTCTTGAGTGCGCCTCGCAGGCGCGTATATCCCCACGTCGGGTTCTCCTGCGCCACGCGCACAATGAGCTCACGGATGTCCTTCGCCGTCGGAGGTCGGCCTGGGCTCCGGTTCTTGCTGCCATCGTACTTGGCTGCGATGAGGTGGCGGTACCAGCGCAGAAGCGTAGCGGGTGTGGCAACGGACGCAATCTGGGCCAGCGCCTCGCGGCCCAAAGCCTGGGCCTTGACCGCGAGCCTGCGCCGGTCGTCGTCCGAGAGACTGAGACGCTTGCCCCGAAGCCCGGCTCGGAGCACACGGTTCTCCTCTTGCTGGTAGTCGATCACATCCTGCTGCTGGCGGTTGACCCAGCCAGCTAGAACGAGCAGTAGGAATTGCACGTGGTACGTCATCATGGAGCTGAAGATAACACCCTCGGGCCAGACGATTGTAAAGCCTACGGCCCTTGGCCCCGGCGCAAACACAGACACTAAGCTGCTGATTTATGGCCTATTTCAAAAGGGCCGAGTTTTGGCACAGGACGCGGTTCTCCTCTTGCAGGTAGTCGATCACATCCTGCTGCTGGCGGTTGACCCAGCCAGCCACAACGAGCAGTAGGAATTGCACGTGGTACGTCATCATGGAGCTGAAGATAACACCCTCGGGCCAGACGATTGTAAAGCCTACGGCCCTTGGCCCGGTCGCAAACACAGACTCTAAGCTGCTGATTTATGGCCTATTTCAAAAGGGCCGAGTTTTGGCACAGGACGGGACCCGAATCGCCGGCCGCAACGTCACCCTCCCAGGGCATTGGTGTCACCTCGTTCGAAGAGGCGAGGATCTCCACGACCGCCTAGGGTCCGATTTCACGAGCATCGCCCTCCCGGTTCTGTCGCAGCGAGTTGCGATCTTCTTTTTTGCGGACGACAGGCCTTTGGAAAGGTGCAACCTGCTGACCCACTGGGCGTTCGAGTATTTTGACCAGACGTGGGCTTGACCTCGGTTTTGAAAAAGCCGGAGTGAAGATCCCAATCGGAGGATCGGCTTTCTCCGGCGGATGAACGAGCGGTGCATCCATCACCTTTTTTTCTTTCGGCGCTTTCGTTTTTTGCTAGGCTTACTCTGAGTAGCCCGTCGTTTGCTTTGAGCTTTGCGCCGTCTCTCCTTCTGATTCGCTCGCAGTCTGGCTAGCTCGTCTCGGTCCTTCTCGCTGATTCTCTCCATAGCTTTCGCCTCACGCGCTCGTTTCTCTGCCGCCTTCAGCTTCCTCTCCATCTTTGTGAGTACTTCCTGCCGCACTTCGTCTGCTAGTCTCGGGAGGTCGAGCGGATCGGCATCACTGAACGCTTTAGCTGGGTCGGGTCCGTACTTCTCGACGAGGTACTCACGCCGGCTACTGATAGAGGTTTTCAGCTCCGTCTCGGCGACCTCTATAACCCCACTGAATCGACTCAGCAGTGTTGCGCGGTCTACAAACTCAACTCCCCCTTGCGCCAATTCCCAAAGAAGCTGCTGGAAGACGAGCTCGGCATGCCGTGGCGAAGTAGCTCGGGAACTCCAAAGCCACTGCGCCAGACCTGCTGGGAAAAGGCAGATCCGGCGTTCGAGGTCCGGTAGTCGGTCAACGACCCGCGTATTGCTGACGAAGAACGCGTCCTTTGCCTCTGCCCCAGGAGGCTGAAGCTGCCTGCGCCGTATGCCATCCACGATTATCGCAACTTCCGCCTCAGCCTGAGCCTGACGATCATGCTTGTAGGTGCCCTGCTCGGAGCGGCGTCGAACTATTTCCTGCTGTACCGTCTCTCTCTTGACTAAGCAGTCCTGATCAAATCCCTCCCAGTCATCGAAGCTGAGCGACTCGATTCCCAGTGATTTCAGGCGGTCCGCAACCACCCCGCCCGTGATGCGGTCGCTCTTGTCCATCCCGAGCATTCGCCTGAGGTACTCTGTAAAATTGGTATCCGGCAGCGAACCTAGGAAGTAGCCGCGAAAGAACTGGTTTCCACGGTACCCTCCCAGACCGCGGAGAACAGCGATAACTTGCCGAGAGTGTTCTCCGTAGCGGTCAATCAAATTAGCAGCCCAGCGAGCATGCTCCGCAGTTTCCTCCACGAACAGGGAAGTCGTCGTCAGGATCGCACCATGGGTTACGAGATCCCTAATGAGGTTCGTCGCGAACTCGTGGACCTCGCCGCCTTCCGACAGAAAACAGACAAGCACAGAGGCATCGAGCACATAGCAGGTGCCAGAGATCAAGTCGCGGTCAACCTTGGCAAGCGTCTCTGAAGCGCCGACAAGCTGCTGGCCGAAGTAGGCCTGACAGAGGAGGCCCAAGAACGTCTCCTCGGCCTCGGTCGGCTTAGTCAAGATGTCTGCTACGAGATGCACTACTGCGAACGCCTCAGCCCGCGTCGTGCATACAGCGAGGCAATCAGGGAGATGCTGGACGAGGGAGACTGTCCGGCGCGACGCTTGGTCGACACTTGAGGTTGCGAGGTTCTGGGCTACCCCGAGGCCGCGCTCGCGACATAGCTTACCCAGAAAGGCAGACCCTGCATCTGTCACGCGCTCCCAAGCAGATTCGTCGAAGTCCGGGTTCCGTTTGAGAACCCGGGCCCGCAAGGAGCCGCAGAATTGGTCTCTAGTCAGATCGAGCTGTGCTTCGGCCACCTTGGTCTTCGTCCAGTACTCTGGCGTGAGATCCAATGTGGGAGACGGCGCTACCGTGTTGCTCTCGCGGAGTGTCGAGACGCACCCAAGGACTTCCGACCGGCTCGGACTGCCCGAACAGTAGAGCGGCTCAAGGTCGTCATCGTGCCCCCCCGGATTCGCCCTGATGTGCGCTATTACCCGCGCTCCAATCAGGGTTTTCCTCAGACCGTCATTCGCAGCTGACATTCCGATGTCCAGGCTGCTCTGAATAAGCAAGCTTGATGCCACCGAGTCATATGTCGGCAGTGCCTGGTGAGCGTGTCCGAGAGAGACCGAGCGGCGCACGACGAACGGCTCGTAACCCTCCAACACGCGCTTGAGGTCCGCGTGATTGCCGTGCTGATTCAGATAAGGAATCACCTCGACGTTGTAGTTTGCTCGAAGGGAGTCTTGATGCTCCTTCGCTTCGGCAGTCTTGCCCTCATATCCGATGAAGGCGAAGCTCGGCCGACCTGAATGCGCGAGCCGACCGACCGCTTTGAGGACACAGGTGAGATCCTCGTCTTCGAAGCCGAAGCCTATGAACACGCATCGGTGTGCGGTAGCGAGGGCCTTGAGCCTGTCGACCATATTGGAGTTGGGGTAGAAGTCGTCGTAGTCTGACTTGGTGATCACCAGCTGGCTGATGTCACTTCCGAACCTGCACTCACCATGCAGATGCCATACAAAGTCGCGACTCCCTCCAGCGACCTTATGAAGCTCCGACCCGCGATTGCCCACGTGCACCAGGCGCCCGTACGAGGCCTCCTCAATGAGATGATCGTAGTTAGTCGTGACGTGGAACCGGAACGGCCAGTCGGCAAGCTGGACGTGGTAAGTCCCGGGGGTAGACACTTGTTGGATGAGCGCCGCAGTTCGCTCGTGAATGTCTGAATTGTTCGTCTGTCTTGCCAAAAGGTCGAAGGCCTCTGGAAGCTTGCCTTCTGTTGCGGTTGCACGCGCCGCTTGAGTATCGTGCTTCTCGTGGTCGAGCGCATCAGCTACGGCGTTGAACAGGCTATTCCACGTAGGGATGCCAGCATCAGCAGAGATCCCACTTCCCACAATGGACATGGCTTCGCCGGAGTTGAGTAGGTCGATCAGCTGCCTCGAGATCATGCTTCCCCATCCTCGTCGCCAACATCGTTCGTTGCGGCTGGCTGGTGCAAGTAGCAAACCGTGCGAATGACTTCGCGAGGCGCGCCTGACGCCTGTCGGTACGTCTTGCTATGATCATAGCGCCGGGGACCGACTCCGATAACGGAAGCTGCTCGGGGGGTGTCTGCTACTTGGCACCAGAACGATATATTCTAAAACTATAATTTATTCACAGTAGGACCGCAATGCCGTGGCGGGAATTTATTGTCTCCACCAACAGTGCTCCGCAAAAAGTCGATCCAGCGTTGATTGCGCGGTTTATACCTGCCATGATCAGCTGCTTCGCGCTGATCGACCCGACGATGCCTGTGCCTTCTATTTATTCGTCCGCTGTCTTCGCGGTAGGGACCGCCCTTACGGGCGGCCCCCCGCACAGATCCCAGCGAGCGCTGCTAACGCACTGGGCTCCTACCTCAGGTCATGACGCGCAGTCGCTGTTCGGGATACGGGTGCAGTGTTCGATGCTCGACGACTTTCATCAGCCATCCGTGGTCGATGGCATCGAAGAATCCACGGATGTCCGCGTCGAGTATCCAGTTCACTTTCTTGTGAACCGTGCTCCCTTATCCCGGCAGGCTACCTGCCGTATCCGCTCCAGCGCATTTCGCAGATCAGGGGACCGAACGTAGGCGCACTCCCTTGGCTGTTTCCGCGCTTTCCCGCTTCGTGCCCGTTTAGGGTTGTCCATATTCACTCCCTGCCCGGCGCTGTGTCCGGGACCTGATTTGCCGTAACGGATTTCCTTTGGTCAGCCCCCTTGGCTCCACCTCCTCCGCGAGCTGAGGCGCACCCCAGCCTTTGTTCAAAGGCTTCTCAGCTACTATGGGGCTGTCAGACTTCCCGCATCCGTACGTCGCTGTCGTGCTCCTTGCGGATTCACAGCGCGGACCCCGATGCCACTCAGGACCAGATGCGGGACCTCCCGGCTCCCGTGTATGTCTCTTGGCGTGCGTGCGCAGGGTCTCGGACCACGCGGGGGCGGAACAGCTCTTGCGCTAACGATCTGCTCCGTGTTGCCTTCCGTGCCATACGACGCCGTCGGCCCCCCAAACTCAATTTTTCTTTCGCGGCTCAATACCCAGCCCACACGTTGCCCTGTCAACGCTTCGCCCCTGCCCTCGCGGACAGCAACGCATGACTCGGGGCCAACTTGGTTCGCTACTCCTTGGTTAGGCGGGACTTGCACCCGCGAGACTTACCGGTTTGTGCCGGCGCACCGTATGGTGCAAATAGTACGTCAAGCTCGACGTCGGCCTGTAGAGGGTCGATGACCGGATCTGCCCGAAGCGAGGATTCGATGGGCCGCCATCCGAGGTCAATGCCAGAACGATACGAAACTCACGGGGCGGCTTGGACTGCACTCGAACTTATCTACTCAGGCAACCGCACGATAGTAATAACGAAGTAGGCCACCGCATCTTGTGCCAAAACTCGGCCCTTTTGAAATAGACCACAAATCAGCAGCTTAGACGCTCTTGGAATCCGCGCAGAATCGAGGGTATTTCGCGCCGCAGGGCTGGCTTCCGACCCCAGAGCGGCGTTGTTGCACGGCTCGGAGCAAATTGCTGACCTCCCTGTGCCGGTGGCAGAGTCACCCGGCGCAGTACGTATCGGGTATCCCGAGCGCGGTCATCTTGTTGAGTATCTCGCACCCAATTCGGTGTTCAACTCGTTGCCTCGCCAACGTTCGAGTCCGCATCTCCGGCCCGATGATCGCCTTGTAACGATAGACCGCGTTTTCCACCATGCTTCGCTTGGTGCAGCCTGAGAGCTTGTACCATTCACGTCGGCCGTGTCTTTCGATGGCACGAATATGGCGATCGCGCTCCTGCATGGCGGTGTTCGAATTCTGACTGAGCGTCGCGTTTCGTTGCGGCGGAATCACCACGCGCGTCCTTCGTCCAGGGCTGTGCGCTTCGATGGTTTCGTAGACCGCTTCCTTGTCGTATGCACTGTCCGCCGCCACCGACACTAGAGGTGCTTGAATCTGCGTTAGCAAAGCGGGGACTCGGGTTGCGTCGCGAGCTCGTGACGCCGTCAGTTCGGACGCAACAATGTTGCCGGTCTTGCGGTCAACGGCGATGTGCAACTTGCGCCATGCGCGCTGCTTTGGCGGTTTGCGGGCGGTTCCAACATGAATCCTCAAGCCCGTGCTATCGATCATCAGGTGGATGGGTTGACTGCTTGCGGCTTTCGGAATCCGCAGCTGCTTGCGGAGCAGCCTCGAGCGCCGACACAGCGTCGAGTAGTCCGGGATCTCGATACCGAGCCCGAGAAGCGAGGCGATCGAGTGCAAGAAGCCTTCGGTTTGGCGGTAGGCGAGCTTGTACACCATGCGGACAACCAGGCTCGTTTCAATCGCCAGGTCTGAATAGACCCGTTGACCGCCAGGCTTACCAGTCTTGTCGGCCATCCAGTTCGCGATTGCCTCCTCGTCAAACCAGACCGTCAAATCGCCTCGGCGGCGCAGCCCTTCGTTGTATTCCGCCCAGTTGCGAACGTGGTACTTCTTCTGCTTCGCGTGCTTGTACTGGCTGCGCTTGGGATACTTCATGGTCGAACATACCTCGGCCACCACCATAGGCGCATTTGCTCTCAGCCAGAGCGGTGCAACAACGCCGGTGTCCAATGAGACTTGCTGTCGCGATGGTGCTTGTGCTTCCGGCGCTTCTTTATGGGCAGGACACCGACGACCAGGAGAAGAAGGAGAAGCGAGCACAGTTAACCCTAATCGCAAATAAACGTCACCGTGTCTGAGGTCTTTGGCCCCGTGAATAGCACCTTTTCCAGGTTCTGCATACACCGTGCAGAATCACCTATAGTGGCGGCGAGCGGGTGCCCCAGCACGAGCTTCTCGCCTGCGCCCAGTGCGGCTGTTTCGCGTTTTCGTGCTTCGAAGATTTTGCGATTAGGGTTAATCATCCACGCGAACTATCTCCAAGAGATTCCAACTTTTGACGAGACCGGAAGTTTCACGCAGTTTCTCGAGCAAGGCTCCACGAGCAGGACTTACACTGGTGGAAGTGGTATTGCGTTCGAGATCGGCGGGATGTACGCTCTCCTACCTAGATTCTCGATTGGCTGGAGCTTCGAGTTTCTTGAGACCATGCAGGACGGGACTCTGGATGTCTCCGTGCCACATCCTCTGCTGTTTAACAAGAGCCGAGACGCAGCCGAACCAGCCGTGACATCATTGAGCGGATGCTACCGAAGAGAGAGCCATGAAGAGCGGACTCATGAACAAAGCTTTCCTGATAACCGGTGCCTCCGGTGGCATCGGGCGAGCGACTGCCCAGGCCTTCGCTGAGGAGGGCGCTCGCCTCGCACTTCACTACCACACCAATCGAGAGAGCGTCGAAGAGCTATCGCACTCTATCGACGTCGATACGGTGCTCGTCGGGGGGAACGTGGCGAAAGAAGAGGACGTCGAGACGATGTACCGAGACGCTCTCTCGTCGCTGAAGCGTCTCGATGGGATCGTCGTCAATGCCGGCATCTGGATCGCGGAAGAAACACCCCTGCATCGCATGTCGCTTGAACAGTGGAACACGACGATGGCAACGGACCTGAGTGGAGCTTTCCTCACTTGCCGGGAGTTTCTGCGCCATCTGGAGAGCGATGCCCGTGACGAAGCTTCGATCGTCTTCGTCGCCTCGACCGCGGCCCTCTTCGGCGAGGAGAACCACACGGACTACGCCTCCGCCAAGGCCGCCATGGCCTACGGCATGACGCGAAGCCTGAAGAACGAGATCGTACGACTCGCACCGCTCGGACGGGTGAACTGCGTCAGTCCGGGATGGGTCGACACGCCCATGACGGCGGCCTCGATGGAGGACCCCGAGGCGATTGGGAAGGTCACCGCGACGATGGCCCTAGAGAAGATCGCGACGGTGGAGGATGTGGCGAACGCTATCGTATTTCTCTCTTCTTCCGGGCTGGCCGGACACCTCAGCGGCAGCATTCTTCCGATCGCGGGCGGCATGGAAGGTCACTGGTTGCACTGCGACTAATTGTGCCTTCTATTTATTCATCTGCGCGCACCGAAATCATCGAACGCGCGGAACTCCTGGGAGCTTGTTCGGTACGGAAGCAGCGGAAAGAGGGGTAAATATGAAGCGACGAGATTACGGAGACGCGAAGCCATGCTCTCCGGTTCGCCTCGTTCATCACGACTCGATGTCGTCCTCGGCTCGGTCAGCCATGATCCTTTATGGCTTGCTCGGCTCGCTCGTCGTCTGTGAGGGGCGTTGTTGCACCGCTCTGGCTGAGAGCGAAATCCGCCTATGGTGGTGGCCGAGGTATGTTCGAGCATGAAGTATCCCAAGCGCTGCCAGTACAAGCACGCGAAGCAGAAGAAGTACCACGTTCGCAACTGGGCGGAATACAACGAAGGGCTGCGCCGCCGGGGCGATTTGACAGTCTGGTTTGACGAGGAGGCAATCGCGAACTGGAAGGCCGACAAGACCGGTAAGCCTGGCGGTCAACGGGTCTATTCAGACATGGCGATTGAAACGGGCCTGGTTGTCCGGATGGTGTACAAGCTCGCCTACCGACAAACCGAAGGCTTCTTGCACTCGATCGCCTCGCTTCTCGGGCTCGGTATCGAGATCCCGGACTACTCGACGTTGTGTCGGCGCTCGAGGTTGCTCCGCAAGAAGCTGCGGATTCCGAAAGCCGCGAGCACTCAACCCATCCACCTGATGATCGATAGCACGGGCTTGAGGATTCATGTTGGAAACGCTCGCAAACCGCCAAAGCAGCGCGCATGGCGCAAGTTGCACATCGCCGTTGATCGCGAGACAGGGAACATTGTTGCGTCCGAACTGACGGCGTCACGAGCTCGCGACGCAACCCGAGTCCCCGCTTTGCTAACACAGATTCAAGCACCTCTAGTGTCGGTGGCGGCGGACAGTGCATACGACAAGGAAGCGGTCTACGAAGCCATCGAAGCGCACAGTCCTGGACGAAGGACGCGCGTGGTGATTCCGCCGCAACGAAACGCGACGCTCAGTCAGAATTCGAACACCGCCATGCAGGAGCGCGATCGCCATATTCGTGCAATCGAAAGACACGGCCGACGTGAATGGTACAAGCTCTCAGGCTCAGAGCTCCTCTACTAGGGTCGCCCATCGTCGGAACTGATTACGAGAGTTGGGTTTGGCGGCTCGCCGTGTGTTAAATAATTAGCGCTAGTTCTAAATGCTGAGATGATGCGTCCATGAGCACACTGGTATTCACGAGACGTGCTTGTCTTGAGGGAAGACGCGACAAGTCGACCAGTATTGAGTTGTGCGCGTCCATGGTCGCAAAGTTGGAGTGTCATCTCATTAACACGCAGGGCCCAGTTACCGACCCCCTAACAGAGGAGCTCTGAGGCTACACCAAGCGAAGCATGGTGGAGAACGCGGTCTATCGTTACAAGGCGATCATCGGGCCGGAGATGCGGGCTCGAACGTTGGCGAGGCAACGAGTTGAACACCGAATTGGGTGCGAGATACTCAACAAGATGGCTGCGCTCGGGATGCCCGATACGTACTGCGCCGGGTGACTCTGCAACCGGCACAGGGAGGTCAGCGATTTGCTCCGGGCCGTGCAACAACGCCGAGCACACGCATGAGTATTTTGACCTCACGCGGACGCGCCGTGCTCCGAGCGGCCAACGTCAGCAAGAGCCCGCCCGACAAGCTCCGCGCCTGGGCGCGGAAGGTCCACCGCTCGCGGGGACACAACAAAGCCGCGATTGCTGTCGCCAACAAACTCGCCCGGATAGTCTGGGCCGTCTCCACCCGCGAGAGTGAATTCCAGTCGGTGCCCGCGGCCGCATAGAGGCTCCACTTTCGTGTTTTCCTTCTTCCCTTCCAACAGAGGCTGCGACGATACCCATCCAACTGATGGCGTACCGGTCGGACCGGCGCGGGGTCAAGCCGATAGCAACACTGGCCCTCAGAGGTCGCTCAAAGTGATTGGCTCCTCGCGCGCGGATTTTCCGTCATGGCCCGGAGCACCCAAGACGCTCCTCACTGAGGCCGTAGATATGTTTGCAGTCTGACCCACTCGTCACCGATTTGGACGAGCAGCTCTGAGGAAGACTTTTTTGAGAAAGGTGTTGATTGAGGAGTCCAGATATGTTGCTACGCGGCTGCGGGCAAGTGGTACAGGCGCGGAAGAGACCGGGTTGCGTGCCCCAGTGAGCAGGAAAACCTCGATCCGCGACCACAAAGGAATCGTCGTCGCCAAGAAGATGTCTCGAAAGGTGAGCCGTCGCGTCGTCAGACCAGCCTGCATAGCCGGAGTTCGGATCTCACGTCCGAACTTCAGAGCTCCGTGCGGTCGGACGAAGTTGTAATAGCAACGGAGCAATTCCATGTGCTCATCGAGCTTCTCCGTCGAGCGAGCGTGGGAAAGCGTTCGTCTCGAAAGGTATGCCGCGCTTTGCCGGATGGTCAGATTCAACCGCTCGATGAACGACGTGTTCAATGTCGAGGAGTCGCTCCACTGACCTTTGTGTCAGATCGCCATCTCCCCCGTGCTGTCACCAAAGCTCTCGAGCTCGTCGAGCCCGAGTCGGCGCAGCACGGTCAACATCGTGTTCGCCATCGGCGTACCATCCGCGCTTTTGACGTGGAGGTTGCCCTTGAAGTGGCCATTGCCGTGACCAGCCAAAAAGAGCGGACAGCGCTTGTGGTTGTGAACGTGCGGGTTGCCCATTGGAAGAGCCGTAGAGGATCAGCGCCTTTTCCAAGAGATTCGAGTCGCCCTCGGGTGTGTCACGGAGCCTTTCGAGGAAGTACGGGATGGTGCTGACGTGGTACCGGTTGATCTTCGCGAACTCCTCGATCCGCTCCTCTCGCTCGCCGTGATGCGAGGCCGGGTGAAACCCAGTGTTGACGCCGGTCTCCGGGTAGACACGGCCCGAAACGTCACGCCCCATCTTGAACGCGAACACCCGAGTAATGTCCGACGCGAACGCTGCCGCTTGCAGGTCGAACATCAACTTGACGTGCTCATCGAACGAGTCCGGCACACCGACGGGCGCATCGGGTAGCTCTCTCTTCTCCCCGCTCGCGTTTTGCGCCTCGATCCTCTGGATCCGCCGCTCGATCTCGCGAATGTTCTCGAGATAATCGTCGAGCCGGTTGCGGTCGGCCGGCTCCAGGTCGTTCTTCAAACTAGCCACCTGGTTGGTGACATAGTCAAGAATGCTGCGATCGGTCCGGTGCCTGGCTGCCCGCTCTTCCGGCGATTCGCGAAACATCTGCGACGCTATCGGGACAACCTCTTTGTGTTCCTCGACCGTGCGGACGTCGAGGCCACCAACTATCCCGCCGAACAAGACATTCGCATCGCCGTGGTCAACCGCAAGACCTGCGGAGGCGGCAACCGTACCGCGAAAGGGGCACAGGCCCAGTCGATCCTCATGAGCGTCCTCCAGAGCTGCCGTCACAAAGGGATCCGCGTGATCGACATCGTCACGTCAATCCTTCGTGCTCCCGACAACACCCCCGTCCCCTTGGTCAACCCAGAGCGGTAAACAATTACCTTTCGCCTTGAAAACAGGGCTGTGCTTCGTGCGATTTTTCTTCACTTTTCTCTGCTCCTTTTTTCATTGAGCAGGCTTGTTTTACCACCTTAACCCCTGGTCTAAAAAATGGGGTCCACTTCACTTCGTTATCGCACGTTCTTCAGCCTGGCGGAACTGAACGAAGCCATCTGGGAGAAGTTAGAAGTCCTGAATGCGCGTCCGATGCAGAAGCTCGGTGTGAGTCGGCGGGAGTTGTACGAAAGGCTAGACCGGCCCGTACTGAAACCGCTACCGCAGGAGAGCTACGAGTTATCGACGTGGAAGCGGTGCAGAGTGAACATCGACTACCACGTGGAGGTGGAGAACAACTTGTACAGCGTTCCCTATCAGCTCATTCACGAGAAAGTCGAGGCACGGGTGACGGCCTCGGTGGTGGAGGTCCTGTTCAAGGGAAAGCGCGTCGCGTCGCATCCCCGCAAGAAAGGAAAGGGGCACTACTCCACGAACCCGGAGCATATGCCACGTTCGCATCGGGAGCACCTGGAGTGGACGCCGTCGCGGCTGCTCCACTGGGCGGAGCAGTCAGGTCGCGCCACGGGAAGGCTGGTTGCGGGGATTCTAGAGAGTCGGCCTCACCCGGAGCAGGGATTTCGCTCTTGCCTGGGAGTCATGCGACTAGGCAGCCGCAATCGGCTGCGACGTCATGACCGATCCTGCCTCCGCGTGTTATTCGCCCTCGCGATGATGCTACGATCACTTGTTATGCCCCGACGCACGACCAGGAAACACCCAGCAGACCAGCTCTACATTGGGGTTCGCGCGTGGTTCCTTTGAAATCATCCGCACGGACTGTCCGCAGGTACTCGATGACCGTTGGACGGAGGTTTTTCTGCCAAGGAGGGCGGCCCTGTCACAGACGGCAGCGGGCTCGCTCTCGGATTGCCGGTGGACGGTCCACCGAAACCAAGCCAGCTCTTCCTTATTACCGATGCTTTTTTAGATGCTGAGTAAGCTGCTCGGGGAGCGCTTTGACCGGGCGACCGGGAACACTCAGGCATATTGGGAGCAGATCAAGATGCTGCAGGCTCTCGTTCGAAAGCCCTCCTCATGACCTACAAGTTACTCGACATGGCGAGCCAACGATGGCGCCGGATGAACGCGCCTGCACTTGTCGCTCGGATACTTGAGGAAGAGAAGTTCGTCGACAGATTAAGCGAAGAAGCGAGGAACGCCGCATGACTCAGAAAGTTGATCCAAAACTCTTGACAATATCTCGTGTCTACTTGACGGGGAAACTTACCAAGTGACGCGCAAGAAAAGAGACCGTACGAAACGCGCCCGCGACGACAAGCTGTTGACCTATGTATCCTGGCTTGGAAAACAACACGTGGCCGGGAGAAAGGGCTTACTCACCAAAACGCAGGCAAAGGATATTGAAATAAGTACACACAAGGCACTGTTGGACAGAGTATCACTCAGCGAAGTCCAAAACAGGATCGCCGTGTTCCGCAGGCTCCCTTTCGATCAGATGACGTATAAGGATGTTCACAAGGCGGTAGGCGATGTCGTCTTCGTGTCAATCCCAAACGGCGACCACATGGCCATGATGCCGTGGACGGTCGATTATCATCAACCTGGGAGCCTCTTTTACCGCGGCCGCAAGGATAAGATCCCCATGTGCATTGACGATTGCTGGAATCCGCCGGCCAGCAAAGTGAGACCGAGCAGACTAAACAGAGGCGGTGAGTCCATGTTGTACACGTCTCCGTCGAACCACCAAGTCGTACTGGATGAGATTGGAGCAAAGCCAAAGGATGCAGTATCCCTCATTATTTATCGAGTGAGTAAGCGAATCAGGGTCATAGTGGTTGGTGTTGGCGTCCATCGTTCATACCTGACCGAGGAACAAGCAAAAAAACAAGATGTACTTTTTGAATTCTTGTACAGTGAATTCACTCGGCCTGTTGAGCCGGGATATGAACACCTGTATCAAGTTTCCCAGGTCATCTCAAAGAAATTTCTGCACGAAGGCCCTAAGCAAGACGGTTGGCGTTACCCATCTGTTAAGTCAGGAGAGTATTGGAATGTGTGCCTTCTGCCTGACAGAGCACGCGACAAGCTCGAACTAGTTGGCGTCGTAGGAATGACGGTCTTGAAGCGTAGCGGCCCTGAGCTACAAACGTGCAACCACTTTTTCGGTACGGTGAAAGACGGTCAGGCCATGCAATACGGAAAGTTCACCATGGAGCATGGCAAACTTATGCCAGGAGCCCCAGTTGGGAATGCAGTTGACATCCCCGAGGTGCGCGAGGTGATTCGCCTGCTTGAGACTGAGCCGGGAAGCTGGCCGCATCTGTACCAGACAGAGATGAAGAGAATTCAGGGCCAGAAGTGACGGTACACTACTGTCTGCCATGACAGGGCGTGGCAAGTTGGCGGGGTGAACCGTACCGCGTCCTGTGCCAAAACTCGGCCCTTTTGAAATAGATCATCAATCAGCAGCTTAGTATCTGTGTTTGCGACCGGGCCGAGGGCCGTAGGCTTTACGATCGTCTGGACCGAGAGTGTTATCTTCAGCTCCATCATGATGGGACGACGTCGTGTCCCAACCTTCGGAACGTCCTTGCCCAGAAGTGAGCAGAGCCGCAGGCTTCGAGAAGCACGGTGGCAGCGCTCTGTTTGGCAAAAAACGACACCAACTTGGGTCGACTCACACGGAGTTGCTTGGACACCTTCCCCGTCCTGTGCCAAAACTCGGCCCTTTTGAAATAGACCATAAATCAGCAGCTTAGTGTCCTCGCTCTTGCCACGCCTTCTTGAACCCCATCCTGTGCCCAAAACTCGGCCTTTTTCAAATAGACCATAAATCGAGACGATCGGAAATGTCCCCCCGTCCTGTGCCAAAACTCGGCCCTTTTGAAATAGATCATAAATCAGTAGCTTAGTGTCTGTGTTTGCGGCTGTGCCAAGGGCCGAGCGCGAACCAACGACGAAATCATGCAGGCATGGTCCCGGTAGACCGGAGACCGATCAAGTTGGGGCGCGCGGATGAATAAATAGAAGGCACACCACCGGGCGTGCGCACGGCTGGCTCAAATCGGCTGCGGGGCGAGCTACGGGCAGTGAGCTTCGCACCCGGAAGTCCCTCATTAGACTGGACTTTATCGAGCACAAGAGCGAACGTTCGGTGATGCCGCAGGATACAGGGGTTGGCCGGAACGTCGTTTTGGACGGTTTGGACTTCGCCAGCTTACGGCGGGTCTGGGAGCAGACCTTTGGGGCTGCTCCTCCAAGCTCGCTCTCGCGTGTTTTCCTGCGCCGCGTTCTCTTGCACGAACGCCAGTGCCGGACCCATGGCGGGCTTTCGGCCGCAACCCGGCGCGCTCTGGCTGCCATGGCGAACGAGACACCAAGCGCCGCCGCTCTCGCAGGGTCCGTTTCTGCCGGCACCCATCTCGTCCGCGAGTGGAATGGCCGGACCTACCAGGTCGAGGTAATCGACAACGGCTATCGGTTCGATGGCAAAACCTATCCGTCCCTCACCGCCATCACAAAAGCGAATCACCGGCACCCACTGGTCAGGACCACGCTTTTTCGGTCTGACGCCCAAGCGCAAGGCCTAACATGAAGAAGATCCGCTGTGCCATCTATACGCGAAAGAGTGCGGAAGAGGGTCTCGAACAGGAGTTCAACTCCCTCGATGCGCAGCGAGAAGCCTGCGCCGCGTATGTCGCGAGCCAGAAAGCGGAGGGCTGGGTGCTGCTGCCAACCGTCTACGAGGACGCGGGGCTCTCGGGAGGAACCCTGGAGCGCCCGGGCCTGCAGCGCTTGCTCGCCGACATCGACGCCGGTCTCGTCGACCAGATTGTGGTCTACAAGGTCGACCGACTGACCCGTTCCCTCTCCGACTTTGCGAAGCTCGTCGACCGGCTCGACGCGGCCAGCACCGGGTTTGTCTCGGTGACCCAGTCCTTCAACACCGCGACCAGCATGGGACGACTGACGCTGCATATGCTGCTGTCCTTCGCACAATTCGAGCGGGAGGTCACGGCCGAGCGGATCCGCGATAAGGTCGCTGCCTCCAAGCGCAAGGGACTATGGATGGGCGGCCGCGTACCGCTCGGCTATGAGAAGGACGAGCGCACGCTGCGCATCAACGAGGCTGAGGCCAAAACGGTCCAGACGCTCTATGCGCTGTACCGGAAGCACGGAACGCTCCGGCAGGTGAAGGCCGAGGCGGACCGTCTGAGGCTGCGCACCAAGCAACGCTTCGCCGCGGATGGAACCCGGACAGGCGGGCTACCGTTCCGTCGCGGACACCTCCACTGCCTGCTGACCAATCCTCTCTACGCCGGCCGCATCCAGCACCAGAGGCGTGTCTACGAGGGCCAGCATCCATCGATCATCGCTCCGGAGCTCTGGGACGAGGTCCAAACGCAGCTGCAGGCAGGGGCTGCCAAACCAAGGAGACGCACGACGAAGGGCCGTGCAGCCCCCTCCCCACTGGCCGGCAAGCTCTTCGACGAGACCGGGGACCGGCTGACGCCGAGCCACACCAAAAAGAAAAACGGGCAACGGCTCCGCTACTACGTCTCCCGGCGCCTCATCCAGCACAGTGGCCAAAAGGACCTCTCCGGCTGGCGACTGCCCGCCCCGATGCTGGAACAGACCGTCGTGCATCTCATCCGACAGCATGTGGATGCCACGACCTTCTCGGCCTCGTTGATCCACACTCCGACGATACAAGAGCTCGCCTCGGTGCGTCGCTTTTTAGACGGGCTGTGTTCCGGTACTAATGATGATAGTGCCTCGGCAGCCCCCCTGCTCCGTCTTATCCGGCGGGTCGACATCAGCCCCGGCTCTGTGTCCATCCTGCTCGACCGCAATGCGTTCGCTGCTTGCCTCTCTATGGGACCTGCCCGCATTCGCGAGGATGCACTCCGCATCCTCGCACCGTTCCGCTTGCGTCGACGCGGCGTCGAGACCAAGCTCGTTCTGGGCAACCCCACGAAATCCGTCGACCGCACACTCCTGCGCAATATCAGAAACGCCCTCTCCTGGCTCGACCGAATCAAAGCAGGCAAAACCTATGAGCAGATTGCCACCGAAGACGCCATCCCAACGGACCGCGTGCGCAAGGCAATCCGCTATGCCTTCCTGGCTCCCGACATCGTCCGCGCCATTGTCGAAGGCCGCCAGCCCGTTGGGCTGACCTCGAGCTACCTCTTGCATCATCCGCTTCCCGACGATTGGGAGAAACAGCGAGTGCTCGTCAAAACGCTGTGAGCCTGCCAGCGCGCACTCCGTGAATCGGCTCGGTTAGCAGCAAGCTGCTCTCCGACACTGGCCTCCACCAATCAGACTCAAACCGGCCCAAATTCCCTGTCATGGTTTCCAGACTCGGATAGCTCCTTGTACTGGACCGTCTGCGGAGTCATCTTCGTTTCCTCCGTAAAACTCCGCTGGATGAATTCGAGGTTTGGCTAATTCGAATTCCGCCATTCGCCTTCTCCTCAGGCGCGATCTAGGCGTTAAGCGTCTTCTCATTGTCTGCACGATTAAGCGCAAAAACGTCCCGATAAGCCCAAAAATCACCCCAAATTGCACGCTAAGGGCCTGTTTTGCGCTCTTTCTGATCGTTTCCAGCCAAGAATCGGAAGCTCCACTCGAGCCTCCCGACTGCGATAGCCGGAAAGATGTTCCCGTCGACGAACATTCGCTGATGAGACGTAAAGCCTTTTGCGACAATGAGTAACGGTCGGAGCCGCCTCCGGAGGGTTTACGACACGGCCCTCTTTCAAGCGTCCAGGAGGTTGAGATTGCCGTATAGAAAATTTAATTGAAGCAAATTCGATTCCGGCTCGAACGACCACTCGTCGATAATGCGTGCGGGGACCAGCACGTGACAGCGGCCGTTAAATCACTGTAGGGGAAGAGGATGGAACGAAATTGGCATCACGTAAAACAGCCTTTTCGCAAAACCTTTGTACGGGTCGAAAAACTCGAAAAACTCGAACCCTCCTGAATCTCCACTAGCTTTTCTGTTTGAGGATTTCCGCCAAAAGCTGGACCACCTTTTGCCGAGACCGGATAGCTCCAAACTGCACCATCCGCCACCCAGTCTGGCCAATCGTGGCACTGCAGAGACGGGTGAGATTTTCCGCGCCGTTGGCGCGCTTTTGCAGGATCAGGTGTCACCAGAGACGCGCTAGAAGGGCTGAACTGACCTCATTTTCGGTTTTCGTCTCTAATCGCGATTTTCGAGTGCCACGTTTGCGCCCAGTAGGAGAACGGGCACTGACCGGCCGTGAAGCATCGGAAAAGAGACCCCCGAGGGGTCCAGAATCAAGGCCAGGATTACCGCGGCGTAGCCGGCTAGCACGTTCTGGTCCAGGTACGGCCCGGGCCTGGATCCAGGTCTCCGCCCGGGAGCGTGGCATCCCGTTGCTGGACGGTGTTTCCCTGCGCGTACGGGGAACCCTAATCGCCGACATCGCCTCCGACACGCCCCAAATCTGGGTGCTCGCCATGGGTCGATGACGATCGAAACGGCCCGGCGCGCCAGTCTTGAGTTCGTTTGTGTTTTTGGACAGGACAGGGCGGGCTAACCAGGTGACTTTCTCCCTACCATGCTTGGACACGACGAGAGCCTTTAGGATTCCATCTTTCGGTCCGTTCGCTTTTTCGAACACGACGGCGTTGGCTGCTAACCGAATCTCTCGGCTCGATGTTCGAGCCATTGCAAACGGCGATCAATTTCGATGTTGGCGTCAGCAGCGATCAGCCGATCAATGATCTCTGCGATCTCGAAAAAGTTCCCGCGGCTGTTGGTTCCGCAAACCAGCCAAAGCAGGCTGAGCGTCTCACTGGGAAAGTTCTCTGGCGCATTCGATGCGACTATGGAATGAAGACTTCCATAGTCTTGATCAAACGGGACGATGTACGGTCGTAGTTGCTCCAGTGCTGCGGGAAATTCGTTGCCCGCTCCAACCGCCAAAGCAATCAAATGCTGGGTGCGCGACACATCGCGGAATTTGCCTTCCTTTGGCCAAACTTCTCTAAAAAACGGTCCGAACATCACCCGCCACCCATCCTCGACACTCGCTTCGTTCTGACTGAGCCGGCACCAGTGCACCAGCACTTCTAATGCGCCCCTTCTAATGGTTTGCGGAGCTTGACGGATAACCTGCGCAATGTCCGATGCCGTCAGACCCCAGCGAACCGAATTGTCTCCTCGAACATCGGCCAAAGCCGGTCGGAGAATCTTCGACGCAATGGTAGCAGCGGTGTGATCGCTCGACTCGCTTTCAACCACGCCCTTCATGACCGCTTGTCCGAGCACCTGAGTGAGTTCTGGCGTGACCGAACCATATCTCAGCATCACGGCGCGTAGCGCCGCGCCTTCAGCATCCGCGGCGCTTATGCGCGGCTCAAGGATGTCGATCACGCATTGCCGATCAATGGTGAGCAGGAACGCCAGATCATGCACAAGCACGGCGCGTCCGAGCTGCCCGGCTGTGCCCTCGTAGTCAGATATTTTTCTGATGCGTTGGAGTTGCGCTATTGTAGGGGCGCCACCTTCTTTCTGTTTGGCATCGAACTCAAGCAGCAATGTCCTCGTTAGCTTACCGGCCGCCGCATTGATCGCTTTTTCATATATGTCGGCCGAAAAATCCAGCGATTCAGCCGGTTGCTCCGAAGCGATTTTCCAGAGACGCTCGAGCCAGCCCTCCAGATCCGCAACGCGTTGCCGTGGTGCGGATCGGATCAGGTCAGCCAGACCGGAAGCCATTGGCTTCAAGACATCGGGATCAAAACCAGCTAAATGATCGAACGCGCGGATTGCGAGATCGTCGCAGATCGGCTTACTTGCCTCGTTGCCGAACGCTAGCCCACCGAGAAACTCGTTCCATAGGGCTCCGTTCGACGGCGTGAGAGCTGCTTTAACGAGCGAACTGAAGGCTCCTTGTGGATCGGATCGGCAGTATGCCGACCAACCTAGCTGCAGATCTAGTTCGGGTCTGCGGGTAAGTTCCTGTGCGACTCGGAGGCGGTCGTCTTCCGCTGCCTCGGCGATCGGTGCTGGATCGCCATCAACGATCGCCGCGGCGCCAGAACTATAGGAGTCAAAAAAGTCGCGGTCTTCCACTGCGCGGTCAAGATAGTCGCGGCGCTCCTTGATTGCGGATAGCTCTGCGACGCCGGTTTTAGAAAGAGCGTCAGCTTCCTGCAACATATTGAGGCGGAGCCACACAGCGCTGTCGCACGCATGCGCTCGCCAGTCAACCTGCCCGGGTTCAATCGTATAGCGGGCGTAGTAGGCTTTGCCACTATTGAGTATCCGCTCTTCGACCCGGCCCACAAGTGCAGCATGTGCAGCTCCCGCTCGATCCCGCAGTAGTAGCGCGATTTCCCTGTCGACCCTCCAGAAGTGGACGTCAGAGGTTGACAGCAAACACGTCATCGTCTCGTCTGCGTCGAAGAGTTCAGCATTGCGCATGGCATGGAGGCAAAGTCGCAGCCCGACGCGCCCGGGTAGGCTCCTCAAACCAGTTACAAGGCTTCTCGTACGATCTCGATCCAAAGTCCAAGCCTGAGGCAAAGAATCCACCAGCACTCGAACTAGAAAATTCACACCTTCGTGGTGCTCGTTCTGAACGTGCCCTTCAATTGAGGGCACTTGAAAATCGTTAACGTCATAGTCGTCGGCGATCAGGTCGAGTTCGGCCTCCAGTTCGAGAGCGCATTGCAGTTGAGCGGTTGCCAAGTGGACAATCCGTCCGGCGCGCTCCGGCATTCCGCATAAAATAGCGATCAAATCCAAGGCGCCGTGATTGTAGAAGACGGCCATGCGCGGGCCAAGCTGTGTGATCGGTTGGCCGCCATTGTCCTCACGTAGTTCGCCATAACTTTGACTCAGGACCAATTTGGGCGCGAGAAGACTCACAGCCTTTTGTAGATCGCTGTCTAGTACGACGCCGCTCTTGAGCCGATTCCGCATCGCAACATGGGCAGTTCGTTCGAACCGATCCGGCTCAACGAGGCACAAGAGGCGCCACGCGCGCATCCACGTTTCGTTCAAGCCGTCCGCTTGGAGCAGCCGCTGCTCGATTTTCTCGGTGAACGGCCGACCAAGGCGGCGTTGCCACTCGGATGCGCACTCAAGCCGGTTCGAATCTTCGAAGTTCTTGGCGATCCAAGCGGGGATCACCCAAGAGGGGTCCTCGGTTGACCACAGCTTCTCCTCCTGAAATACCGTAAACCATCTGGGATCGGTAATCGCATCGATCGCGACCGACCAGAGGTCGTGGCGGCTGCCGAAGAGCCAGCCAAGCTCTCGTCGAGCGTCATCGTCTACCTCAGCAACAGGCCGTACTAGAATGCCGCGGGCGCGTTCCCGCCGCGAGCTCTTCGGGTGATCGACGATGTCCGCCAATGCCGCAAGATCGTGCCAAAGCGAGAAGTGGTCGACGTTGCCGGTATCGGGATTGATTTTGCAGTACGGCAGCGGATGCACGGCGAGCGTGCCCCACGAGAGCTCCGCCTCGCTGCGAGCGTGTTCGTATGCATCGAATGCATACACTGGCTTAAGATCGGGGAAGCGCGCGCGGTCCGCTTCAAGCACATTGAGGAAGTAGCGAACCGGCGCGTCGTTCGCACTGTAACCCACAAGCACGATCGCCTTGCAGCGCGCCAGATCGAAGAGAAAGCGCGAAGCCCATCCCGAGCGCATATAAGCATCGCCATAGTCGGCGCTGGTGAGTACCAACGGCGTCGGTTCGAGTTGAAGTGTAGGATCCGCTAGACGGCCATGAATGTGAATGATGCCCGAGAACGACGGGCTGCCCGGAGCGGGCAATGCTTGACCGGCGAAGCTAAGGTCGCGCAGTTTTTCTTCCGGCATCACCTCGTGTACTGCCCGCTCAAGTAGAGTGTCGAAGTTCGTAGTCACAACCGCAATCCGGTTGTCGAGATCACGTGATAAGCGAAGAATTGTACGATGCTGATCGAGAGCGGGATGCTCAGGCACTGCAAGTAGATTCGAAACCGTGCGTCTCACGGCGTCAGGGTCAGACATCCGTCGACTGAGTGACCCGAGCACTTCCTCGAAGCGACCTTGATTGAATGCGCTTTGCTCCGAGTTCGTTTTATCAACAGTTAGAAGAGCCTCGTATGTGCGCTCGACCAGATGCTTGAAGTCAGGGAGTTGTGGAGCACTTATTCCAGTGCCACAGAGAAAAACCACCTCACCGGCCAGAACCGAATCGACGAGGGCGCTCGGAAATTCAGGGCCGTTTTCCGAAATACGAAGCGTCACAGCCCATCTCCGAGTGCTTCTTCCATCAAATGTTGCTACGCTGACTTCCGATATTTATTCACATCTGCGTGCTGTTTAGGTCAATCACATTGTCACCTAACTCGAACGGAGATGGCCAAATCCCAATTTTCAAAACTTGACGCACACAACCAGAAATCCCCCTGGAAACTTCTAGGCTCGGCGAAACGGACGCAAGCGGCATCAGCCGTCCAGGATATCTTTTAGTGTTTTGTCGGCAGGCGGTTCGTCCGCCTGCGGAGTAAACTCCGGAGGGGTAAACAGGGAGTTGCCCGGGGACCACAGTTCCAGGCTTTCGGCGTGCTCCTCGAAATACTCCGGGTCGGTGGTCACTCGCAGACGCTCGGTCATTCCCGGGGCCAAAAGGCCGTATTCTCGACGTCCCATGGGCTGAACATCGGTTCCTGGCGGCATCAGGTCAGATGACCCGATAATCCTATCGAGGTCCTCCATGGTGACGGGTGATGGTGTGCGTGCCGGCATAGCGAGGTCGCTCTCTGTCACCGCATCGATATCGAACCCCTGCCCCTCGGCTTCTCGCGTCTGTTGCTCGATCGTGTCCACCACACGGGCGCGTTCCGCGTCTTCGCGCCCGCTGCCCGACAACACGGCAGCGGATATGGTGCGCGGCAATTGCGCCAGAATCGGCTGCAAGCGGCCGACCACGGATTCGAAAAGGCCGATGCGGTTTCTCAGTGCCCGGTAAACGTCGGTTTCGACCGTGCCCGCATAGTGCAGGTTGACGATCCGGATGATTTCGTGCTGCTGGCCGAGGCGGTCGATGCGACCGATGCGCTGTTCCACCCGCATGGGGTTCCACGGCATGTCGTAGTTGATCAAGGCGCCACAGAACTGGAAATTCAGGCCCTCGGCGGCGGCGTCCGTACACAACAGAATCTCGGCCTCGCCGTCGCGAAACCGCCGTTTGGCATCGTCGCGGCTGATCCGGCGCCAGGAGCCATCGGCGGAGGGGATTTCTCCACCGCGCCCCGAGAAGCACATCAACCTTTGACCAGCGTCCTTCAGAAGCTCTTCACGCAGGAAATCCATGGTGTCGGTGTACTGAGTGAAGACCATCGCCTGTTGGTAGCCGTCCTGGTGAAGCTCGGCGAGGATGCTCTTCAGGCTTTCGAGCTTGCTGTCCGGTGGCAGTTGGCCGATGTGGACAAGGAGGCTTTCGATGTCGGCCTTCTCTTCGGCGGCGAGGGCCTCGCGTTCGAGTGCCGCTAGCTCCTCGGCATCCGGGACTTCATCCAGGGCTTCATCGTCCGGCGCGTCTTCGTCCAGATCCATCAAGTGCGACTGGTTGCCAGCAGCTATGGCGTCGAGATGGTTTTGAAGCGTATGGCGCAGGGCGCTAAAACTGCTGGCGAGTCGACGGCGGTAGATGGTCATGACAAATCCCACCGCTGTACGCTCGTTGGCGCTGGCCTGGTTGTAAGTGCTGGCGATGTAATCTTCGACCGCATCATAGAGTGCCCGCTCTGCGGAAGTCATCTCGAGGAAGTGATCCTCGACCCGTCGGTCAGCGATCGGTGTGGTCAACATGCCTGCCTTGAAATACCGTCTCAGCAGTTCGCGCGTATGTCGTGAGACCAGCCTGCGGAGCGGCGTGTTGACCCGCATGAGCTTGATCGCCGCCCTGCGCTCCGTTGTTTCCAGCTGTCGGCGCGGGATGCTGGCGTCGTCGCGTAGTGCACGGAGGACCTTCTTGACCTTCAGGCGTGACAGGTCGACGAGACATTGCGCGTCCTCCGTCTTGACTTTGCCGTAGACGCGTTCGACCGACTGAAACAGACGCGCCATGCGGTCCAACGCATCCGATGACGGATTCGGCTGCTCCATGTCATCGAAAAAGTCGAGAAATGCCTTGGCCGTCCACTCCGGCGGCAGGCCGAGCAAGTTCAACAGGTCCCAGACCTCGACGGGATGCACCTGCATCGGTGTCCCCGTCAGCAGAACCAAGCCTTGCGTGCGGTCCTTCAGTCCCTGCATCAGCTGGAGAAGCTTGTTTGGCCCGCCCTCCTGCTGGCTTCCCGCCGCGCGCCGCCGCGCATGGTGGGCTTCGTCGAGCACCACCAGATCCCAGGGTTCGGCTTCCTCCAGAAGCGGCGCCGTGCGGTCGCTCCGGCGTATCAGGTGGCTCGATGCAATCACCACGGGTTCACGATGCCAATGATGAGGACCGACAACACGTTCGTTGTGTCCACGCCATGCCGGCGAGGGATACCAGACCAGTTTCCGCCCATCGTAGATCGGCCAATTGAGATTGAACTTCTCGCGGAGTTCGACCTGCCATTGTTTGAGGACGGCCTTGGGCGCCAGGATCAGGACCCGTTTGGCCCGTCCGGCAAGCCACGCCTGGCGCAGCAACAGGCCCGCCTCTATGGTCTTGCCGAGGCCAACCTCGTCGGCGATCAGGAGTCTGGGAGGCCAATCGCGATAAAGACGTTCAAAAGCCCGCACCTGGTGCGGCCAAGGGGTGACCGCTGAGGTTGCTTCCCCTACACGCTCGCCCCCGTGTGGCAATAAGGGTGCCTGCTGGATGAACGACCAGACGCGGCTTCTCAGGTTGCCGGTCTGGAGCGCTACTGGCTTTGCAGGTTCGATCACATCAGGCTTCGGCTTCTCTGTAGAAGGCTTCGGGAGCTTTTTTTCGGGCTCCTTAAGGCGGGAGGGCATGTCACTTGCCGGCATGAACCGCATCAGGTTCTGGCGCACGGCGTCGGGCACGTCAAGCACTATCACACGCTGCGCCCTGTTGGCCCAGATGCGTGCGAAGTTGGCCTCCTCATCCACAACACGCTTGGGTTCCAACCCCCAGCTCGTATAGACGTTGATGCTCTCCCAGTTGTGCCTCCAGCCGGCCGCCGTCTCATTGAGGCTGCCGTTCCAGGCGATCTTGTCACCACCCCGGTCCTCGATCACGCCGGCTTTCTCGTGAAAGATGCCGTCCGCCGGGATGGGTTTCCTGTTCGCATCGCAAGGGACGGCCACCTTCACATCGAGAAAACCCCGTGCGACCATCCAGGCCAGCAGCTCCAGCGCATCGGATGATGCCGGGTCCGGTGGGGCCAGAGGGAGATTTGTCAAATGCTGTTCGACGAGGTCGCGAAGCCGCTCACCTTTTTCGATTGCCTCGATCTCGGGCGGCTCCAAGGTGCACCCCGCGACGAGCCGCATGCGGCCGCGGTTTCGGACCAGCCCCTCGATACCGCGTACGGCCAGCGTCAGGGCTTGAGCATTGAAGTATCCGGTCAATCGGTCGTAGCGCTCGGCGTCCTTGAGCGCGGGGACATAGAACAGCTTGACGAGATCGCCGTCATCAGGAGTGTATTTGAGCTTCCATGTGCGCTCGCCAAGCATGGTCAGACATCATCGTTCTGCCAAAGCTTGAGCTGCTCTGGCTCGTCGAGCTTGTCGCCGTAGGCAAGACGGGCGAGGTCGTAGAGGGCTTTGAAGTCGCTTCCCGAGGCCGCAGCCGGACCTTCGAGTTCAATGCCGGTGAAGGCCTGGGACATCGGTAGAATCTCGAGGACGGCCTCAAGGGCTGCGAAGAAGCGCGGCTCCTGGTTGACCTGTGCTTTGGCAAGCATTTCCTGGGCGGCGGTGAGGGAGCGCACACGGGCCGTGTGGGCGGCATGGTGGATGGCGTCGATCATTCCCCGAGAGCCATCGACCGGACCGAGTGTCCCCTTGGCCGCCCTCTGTGCACTGTCCCATAGCAAGATATCGCTGCCCTTCTTCTCCGCGAGCCGGTGAACGATATCTTTATCGAGATCGGTACCGACGGCGCGGGCGAGCCTCAGTGCTTCGTCATACGAAAACACCGGCGCCTTGAAGGCGTCCCACGCCAGGACGAAAAACGCCGTTGCCGGGTCAAGATCAGCATTGGCCTTGAGATGGGTCAGTTGCTCCAGACGCCACCTCTTGACCTCGCGCCGGGCGGCGTCCAACGCATCCTCCGGGGTCGCGGCGTAGGGGTCCCATTCCTCCTCGAATAGCGACTGCTGGCTCCGCCGACGACGTTCCTCGGGAATCTCTCGCGGCGTGCCGCGCTTCAATGGCCAGTGGCGCGAGAACTCCTCCAGCGCGGGGCCGAAGGAAGCAAGATACAGATCGACTCCGGTAATGCCTGCGACTTGGAATTCCTTGACCCGCGTCCGCACCGCTTTGGCGATCCGCGGTTCCACATCCTCCCAATAGAGATCCTGTTCGGCCTCGAAATCACCGATGCGCGGGCGGCAAACCAGAAAAACGGTGCTGTTGGCCGCCGCCTTGTTCTTGATGTGCAGGCTGCCTTCGGCCTCGGTGTTGATCGGCCAGGACGCGGTGATGGCGAAGCCCGCTTCCATCAACCCCTTGGTGAGTGCATCCCAGGCGCCCGTCGCTTTGTGCGTGAACATCAGGGTCATCACGCCCTCGGGCTTCAGCGTTCGTCGGCACTCGGCGAAGATCGATGCCATCCGCTCCTGGTAGTCCCGTCCCGCAAGCGCCCGAGCGCCCTTCTGGCCCCGGAACTTCGCCGGATTGGCGACAGCCTCGTTGTCCTTGTCGGTCAGGTGCCGGCGGAACAGCTCCGGGAAGACATGGCCGGCGGTGCGCTTGAGCCAGACGTAGAAAAAATCCGACAGCTCCGCATACATGAGGTTGTCGTAATAAGGCGGGTCCATGACGACCACGTCGATGCTGCCGTCCTCGATATGGTCGAGGCTGTCGCCCGGCTTGCATGTGATCGTGACAGGCGGAGGGATGTATTCCGCCGCGTTGGCTTCGTCGAACAGGCCTCCTGTGTTGCCTTTCGCTTCGGAGCGAACCAGCGCAACGAGCTCGTCGATGCATTTTGCGGTCTGTCCGATGGCCCAGTCGTAGCCCAGGCCGACGATGAGGGGGGCCATCTCCGCGTAGGACCATTTGAACGAGAAATCGTGGCGATCGAACGTATTAACCATAACGTATCTGTTTACCGCTGACGCTGGGGTAGGGGCTGGACAAAAGCGGCCGCCCCGGCTATCCTACAGTGCATGTTCAGGTCCTGGAGGCAGTCGGTTCGCGAACTGGGCGAACGGGTTGAACGGCTTGAGGGCGAGCTGGGTAGACTGAACATGGAGAACGCGGATCTCAAGAGTCAGTTGAAGGAACGGGACGCCCGGATTGCCAAGCTCGAGAGCGTGCTCGAGGAATCACGGCGCGCTGGCAAGCGCCAAGCCGCACCCTTCTCCAAGGACAAGCCGAAACGGGACCCGAAGAAGCCCGGACGCAAGCCGGGGTCTAAGTACGGGCGGCAGGCCGTCCGAGCGATCCCAGTTCCCGACAAGACCTTCGAGGCTCCGTGCCCGGAGCAGTGCCCGTGCGGAGGTAAGGTAGGAGCGGAAGGGAGCATCGATCTGTACCAGGTCGACATTCCGCCCATCCAACCCGAGACCTGGAAGTTCGTAGTGGGTCATGGCCACTGCCAGGAGTGTGGTCGGCGTGTCCGTGGCCAGCATCCGCTGCTGATTTCGAAGGCGTTCGAGGTGGGCACGGTGCATTTCGGGCCCAGGCTGCTCGCCTTCGCCGCGTTCCAGAAGATGATCTGCGGGGTGTCGTACGACAAGATCCGCCTGGGATTCGAGCAGATGCTGGGTTTCCCCGTGGCGCGCTCCACATTGTGTCGTGCCATGCAGCGTCTTGCCCGGCGTGCCAAGCCCACCCGAGATGCCTTGGTGGAGGCGCTGCGGGCCAGCCCCGTCGTCTACGCCGATGAGACGGGCTGGAAGCAGGGAGGTCGTCGGGTCTGGCTGTGGGTCTTCACGAACCTGCGCGAGACCGTCTACGAGATACTTCCGGGCCGTGGTTTCGAGCAGGCCGCCTCGGTGCTGGGGAAAAACTACGCGGGCACCCTCGGGGTAGACGGCTGGGCCCCCTACCGTTGCTTCAAGGAAGCGACGCTACAGACCTGCTACAACCATCTGCTGCACCGTTGCCACGAGCTACTGGAGACGGCCACGCGCGGGGCGGTGCGCTTCCCACGCTTGGTCAAGGCCATCCTCCGGCACGCCCTCGCCTTGCGCGATCGGCGCGATGCTGGCGAGATCAGCCCGCATGGCCTGCGCGTTGCCAAGGGACTCCTCCAGGCGAAGATGAACCGCCTGCTGCACGGCCGATTCACCAATCCTGCCAACCAGCGATTCGCGAAACATCTGCGACGCTATCGGGACAACCTCTTTGTGTTCCTCGACCGTGCGGATGTCGAGGCCACCAACTATCCCGCCGAACAAGACATTCGCATCGCCGTGGTCAACCGCAAGACCTGCGGAGGCGGCAACCGTACCGCGAAAGGGGCACAGGCCCAGTCGATCCTCATGAGCGTCCTCCAGAGCTGCCGTCACAAAGGGATCCGCGTGATCGACATCGTCACGTCAATCCTTCGTGCTCCCGACAACACCCCCGTCCCCTTGGTCAACCCAGAGCGGTAAACAATTACACCATAACCTCACGATTGACGTGCCAACGGGTCATGCGGGAATTGTAGTCGCGTAATTTATCCAAGGAGAGAGCCAAGTACCCGTACGCCGCTTGCCGGACTTCGTTCAGCTTGCCCTCCGCCCGGTCGGCGTCGAGCATTTCTCGAAAAACCTCCACGCTCGTGCCGTGGCAAAGAAGCTGACGCGGAGAAAATAGATCGCGCCAAATGTTCATTCCATAGCGTTGTGGTTCCGTCGTCTTGTTGCCGTCGGGGATTGTCTCGCTCGGAACGATGTCCAGCGCTTCCCACTCCGGCAGCTTCTCGTCGAGCCGCGCTTTGATCTCGGCGCTGTTGTCGTCCTCGGGCCGCGGTGCCCGGTAGCCGCGAACCCATTTGTCTTTGCCTCGTTTTCCAGATTTCAAGATCTTTACAACGCGTTCCTTGTAAACAACTGCGAAGAGTTGCTCGCCCATTTGGCCTGCCTGAGCTTGGCGTTTGATCTCGTCGCCGTCGATCACCCGGCCACAATCGGAATACGGGCAGGCGCCGTCGCCACGGACCACCGTGCCATTCGATTGTTCCTTGGCAGATTGAACGATCTCGAATGAACAGATGCGGCCATCGGAGCTCGGGCCGGAGCCGAGCTCGGGCTTCAACCGGACGCCGGTTCCGTCCGGCGCCAGACGCCAGTTGGGCGATAGCGGCACAAGACCGTCGCAATGGGGGCAGGTGACCGTGCGTGCCCAGAGAAAGCCTTCAATCCGTATGCCCTCATCTTCCGATGGAAACACATGCTGGTACTTCGGTTCGGCACGACCAACAAACTCTTCCGCAAGTTTGGCAAACTCTTCATACAAAGCTAGGCCATGTCGTGCTGGCCACTCCACTGTAGCCCTGAGGATTAGAGCAGCAACTGGGTTCAGATCATTGCAGATGGAGGTACAACCGATCCGCTCAGCTTCGAAGGGGATGCTCCCCCCTCCGGCAGTTGGATCAAGTACCGATGAAGTTTCAATAGAGTTGCCCTGAGCGAGTTCGATCCATTCCTTGTCATTGCTATCGAGTGTGTAAGAGAAAGCGCGCTTGTAGCCATATGGGTTGGGGCCGAGGTTTATCTTATTTCTTTTGGCAGTGTCGATCTTCCGTCGTGTGGTCACCGGATCCCCATGAATCCCCAGCACATGCATAAACTTCTCCCGGTCGGCATCCGCAGGCAGCAACGACGCCAGAACGGCCGCCCGAGAAGCCACCAGCGGCCGCCGTGCCCACCAGACGTGGAGATAGTAAGTTGGGGGAAGCGCTTGCAATGAACGTCGCTCACGGACGCTCTCTTCGCCGAGAGCAGCAATGGGCAGCCAGCGTTCGATCAGGCGGGTATCGGGCATGTGTCGCGTTCTGCTGTCATCCTCGTTGCTTCACCGCTTGGTGCTCTTTGGGATGGCGTTGATGGAGTAGTCACTCCGCGATGCACCATCGGGATCCAGACCTTCGGTTTCTTCGTCACCGATTGGCGGATCAGATTGTTGAGCTTCTATTGCGCAGTTGCTCCGTGTCGTTTGCATGCCGACTAGCCCGCTCATCGCTTCGGCTCGGTCAGAAGAAACCGTAATGCCGTCAGCACCCGGCGCGGATGCTTGCGATGCATCGCCATGCCAAGCCAATAAGCGGCTTCTTCGCGTCCCATCAACTCGATACCCTCGGCCACCGCCCGCATGTTGTCGCGGCTGCGCATCGGGGCCAGCGTGCGGAACAACAGCCCTAGCGTCAGCGCCAAGTCTTCCGTCAGCGCATAGCCACGTTTCCTGGTGTCTGCGCTTCGCCCCAGCTTGATGCCGGATTGCCGAAGTCGCTTCAGCACCCGATGCTCTACCAATTCGAGGTTGCGGCCACGAAGCCCCGCAACACGCAGCGCCGATATCACCTGCGGCGTGGCTGGCGCGGGTATCTGCCAGATTTCATACTCGGTGTCGACCGGCCCATGACGGCGCACCCGCAACTCGTACCGAGGTGCGGATTCCGGCGTCTCGATCTGGGCAATTCTTTCAAGGCGTGCCATCTTAAGCCTTGACCTCCGCTGTGGCCGACACATAGGCGGCACCGCTCGCGAACCGGGAAAGGCGCTCGGTGAGCTTCTCCGCTACGTCCCCCTGCATAGAAAGACCCTCGGTGAAGGTCAACTGGAACCCCCCCTCGAGGCTCTTGGAGCTTGCGGCCCGAAGCTGGGGTTCCAAAAACTCCTTCACCGGTTGGGCGTCCGACACCGGCCCCCGGAACTCAAACTCGAACGACCCGCTCTCGCGGGTTTCATAGCCACCCTTGATCGTGACGCTCTTGTCCGCCCCGGATACGGCGCCCACGGCGCCGAGAAGCCGGAAGGCGTCACCTGCCTCGAACATACGGAGGGTCAAAACCCCGATGTTCTCGACCTTCTTCGCCCGCGCCTGCTCCCACAACCGGACCAATGCCTCCTTGAGAACACCCTCGGCGGTGAATGACACGGCCTTATCTGCGCCGGACCCACCACCGGGCAGCTCGGGCTGTGGGTCCGGCTTTTCCTCGCCACCCTGGTCCGGCTCCGGTGGTTCTTCGGGCTTTTCCCGTGGCCAGATACCGGCATTCTTTGCATAAGCCATGGTGAAGAGCACGGATTGCTCATCAAGCTTGATGTCGGCCGACGGATCGCCCGGTCCGAACAGCAAATCTCCGCGCCGATAGACATACTCACCCTGCTCGATACCGCGCCGCACTCCACGAACGAAGATGTCCTCGCCAATCAGGATTGGGAGGGCAGGATCGCGTCTGAACTCGTCGCGCAGCGCCAGCGTGGTGATCTGACCTTTCTTGAGCGGTGTCCGGTCGCGCACATAGGCGGGCGAGTCCGGCTCGTCCTCGGACAGGCGCAGTTTATTGAGGTCACGTAACGCACGCACAATCTGGCGCTGGCCCGCCCCCGGCTGATCGGAGGCGGAATGGACATCGATCGCAGAGTGGGCCAGCTCGACATCACTCGCGGCGACTCGGTTGCGCGATGGATAGAAAACGTGTCGGTAGCACTGTTGAATGGCGATCGCGAGTTCCTGCTCGGAGCGAGCTTCCAATTCGCGCACCTTGGCCTGCTGGTGCTCCGCCAGATCGATGAGACGTTCAGGCTTTTTCAGTTCCCGTAGCGCCAAACGATGATAGGTCTTGCGGCGCATTTCCTCCTTGCGGGCCTCGTCCGCGACCACGAACACCACATTGTTTCGAAGCACCCTCAAGGCTGAACCTTCCGAGCCTTTCCGGGTGTAAATCCGCTCAATCAACTCCGGTACGCTCTCAACCGAGCTACCGATGCTCACGCCGTCGTAGGCCAAGACGACGAGCTTCGGCCGACCGTCGCCAACTTCGTCGGGAACGTCGAACGGCCCACCTGGAAATGACACCCTCTCGAACGGCTTGCCCCCGAATATCTGGCGGATGCGGTCGTTGAGCTCCGCGCGCGCTTCCTCAGCATCGACGTGGCGTTCCTCGCGGCGGATGATCTGGCGCAGATTGGCCTCGGCCAGAAAGCGCATCGGCGCGCCGGGGCGATCGTCCAGGTAGGCGGACTCGGCAATAAACTTCTTGCGCGCCTCCTCGATAAAACTGATATCCGTTGTCGGACCCAGGACCGAATAGCGCAAATGCTCCGGCGATATCCCCTTGAGCGGCTCGTTGAAGGCGAGCGTGTGCATGAAGATGGTACGGGCAACGTAAACCGTATACGGCGGCAGGCCGCCGTGATGCCCAGCGTCGATCTCCTGCGCCAACGCTTTCTTCTCGATCGTTCCGGCGGCAATATCATTAGTAATCGCCGGCACGTAGGCCGACTGTCCGAGACGCGTCACGATCTCCTGGCGGATCGGTTCGTAGCCTGGATCGATATGGTGAAGATGAATCGCTGTCGCGTCCTCGGGCTTTTCCTCCCAAAGATGCGATATCGTGCGCGCCAACAGCCGCAGCATCCCCCGCACCCGCTGAAAATTGCCGAGCGTCGCTGTCTTGCCCGTAAGAGTCTCCAGGACTTCCGGATGCAGCGGGTAACTCGACTGGAATATTTCGATGGTCCCGGTGCGGGCAGCATCGCCAGCCAGCGCTCCCTTGTGAGCCCCCCAGAGTTCCCGGTACGCATCGATCACCGCCGGGCTCTTGGTTGTATCGACGGATTCGAACAGGCGCCGGAGAAGCACTTGAACCGTCTCGTCTTCCTCGGTGGGATTCAACAGCGTCGCCTTGCGCGCGGAAACGCTCTCCGCTTCCGCCATGTGGTCGGCGATGAACTGATTTTCTTCGTTGTAGGCGTCGGTCGCCCGGCCATCCTTTCCGATCGCCAGCGTATAGACCAGGATGGCGTTGGGTGCGCTTTCGACGGCCTTGAACAACGAGGTCAAGAATGCCGTCAGCTGATCGCGAGCGTCCTCAAGCTTGCGCACCTTGCGCAGGTAAACCGATAACTCGTCGAGCAGAATCAGTGTCGGCTCACCACCGAACAGCTCGCGCAGGGTCTCGGCACCCGGAGCGATGCCGCTTTCGTCGCTCTTGCGCACCCGCGCGTACCCATCCTTGCCAGCAAGTGCATAAGCGATCTCACCCCAAGGGGTGTAAGCGAGAAGACCTGCTTCCATCCTCCGGCCATTGGCCGGATCGGCGTTCTCGCCGTCGAAGGCGGCGATGCGAACGTGGCTCTGCGGCAGAAGGGAGGGATCGACAAACTCCGCAATACCTGACACACCCTGCATGCCCCGGGCGGCATGGCACAATGCGATTAGACCGTGGGTTTTGCCCCCACCGTAGGAGGTGTCGAGCCGGAAAATCGACGCGACTTCACCGCCCGTACCCACCAGCCGCCGGCACACGTTGGCGAGCAGGTTCTTAAGGCCCCTCGTGGGATAGGTGTTGGCAAAGAAACGGGCCGGGTCAAGATATTCAGCATTGCCCGTGCCAATGATGACCTGGGCCAGATCCGCAGCAAAGTCGGCCTCCGTAATCGCTCCCTTGAGAACATCCGCGCGTGGCCGGCATGTCTCGAATATCGTTGGAATGGTCATTGCTTCCGCTCCACCGGCTCTCCTATGTCATCCAGCCCGACCGCGTTCCCTGCTGTCCACTGGTTGATCTCGCTTTTCCTGAACCGCCAGGAACCACCAATCTCAAAACCTGGAATCTCTCTCTTGGCGACCACCTGGTAAATCGTGCGGTCCTTGACCTTGAGGTACTCGGCCACCTCTCGCAGGGGTTCTGTCAACTTATCATCCGACGGCGTCCTGTGCGGTGCTTCCGCCATCAAGTGTTGCTACACCGTGTTTGAATGCTAGTGTCAGCTGGCCTGCCTGTGTCGGCGAACGCCATTAATAAGGATGTCGGCGTGCACACGAAGGCGTCCCTGAACGTCAGGCACCGTATGGTCAGCCCAGCCCGCATCGCCGAAAGAACTGCGTTTCTCGAAATCAGGCTCAAACTCTAGCACACGAGCGGGTTACGCGGCAGCCACCAACACTTAACCCTAATCGCAAATAAACGTCACCGTGTCTGAGGTCTTTGGCCCCGTGAATAGCACCTTTTCCAGGTTCTGCATACACCGTGCAGAATCACCTATAGTGACGGCGAGCGGGTGCCCCAGCACGAGCTTCTCGCCTGCGCCCAGTGCGGCTGTTTCGCGTTTTCGTGCTTCGAAGATTTTGCGATTAGGGTTAATTGCGGAAGCACCGCATACGGTCCACGAATGCTGTAAACTTTGCGATTGAAAAATGTGCAAGTATCCGAACTTTTGCGATAGCCGTCTTCCAACCGGAAGCCAAAACGCCAAGGAAGCCAGAGGCGTCGAACAAGCCGTTTCTGAATTAGACGAGCGTCCGTGCCTCTTGGCTCAGGGCTTTGAGACTGGATTCGGGGCGATTTCATCGAACGTGTCGACCGCCTTTCCGGAGCGGATGTGGCTCGTGATGCTACGCATTACGCCCTTGAGAAATGTCATGAAATCGCAGTTGTCCTTGATCCACTTCCTCCGCCCCTCAAGAACGGCGATGATTGCGTCGGAGAGGATGTCGCTTTCATTCCGGCCGGCACCACGCGAGCCGAGGGTGCCGTGTCTGAACCACGAGATATTCTCGAGGTGGATGAGCTGAGTCTGTGTTAGAGCCTGGATCGCCTCTTCGATTTCCTCTTGAGTGGCCTGCGTCGGTTCAGTTGGAGGTCGCTTCTTCATCGCTGCTGATCGTGCCACCTATCAGGTAATTGCCGACCACGGGTCGCTGGCAGACGCGCCGTCCAAAAATTTTCGTCGATGTCTGAAGGCGCTCCGAGGTCGGCATACGGAAGTGGAGGCGCAGCAGGGGAGTGTCTGGCGATTAGCGCACTTTGGCAGGTGTGTCGGGGAGTAATGTCAACCCATGGAGGTGCTTCCGTCATTAAAGTGTTGGTGAAATGACGCTAAGATTTTACGGTGCATTAAATTACAGCCCAAATAGTGCTCACGACCTTCGCTGCGCACTAAATGGAGCGTAAGCGCCTTTTGTGCAAAGGGATGCGTATACATCACCAACAGTAAACAGTGCAAGCACCTGGCCAGCCGTGACCGTGGTCAGGAGCTCTTTCGCGTAGGCAACAACGACAGTCAACCCAGGCAACGGAGGAACCATGAGCATCCAGACCCACTTCGACAAGTTCCACGACAAGATCAAGCTCAGTCGCGAGGACGACGCGTACAAGAAGGCGCGGGACCGCGATGACAGTATCAAGACGGAGGTGAAGACTGCGTTCAGCGAGGCGGGCTATCCGGTCATTGCGGACTTCATCCAAGGTTCGTTGAAGACGCACACCGGGATTGTGCCGATCTCGGGCGACTACGACATAGACAGGGCCCTGGTGATCGACGAGGCAAAGGCACCGGAGAACCCGGTTGCGCCGAAGAAGAAGGCACTGGACGTCCTTGAGGATCGGGGCTTCAAGAACGCGAAGATCAAGAAGCCGTGCGTGACCGCGGACTACGCGAGCGACAACGTTCACATCGACTTCATCGTCTACAAGCGGTTGGGGGACCAGCACTATCTGGCGGTGGGAAAGAAGAACTCGGACGAGCACAACCGGGAATGGTCGGCTGCGGATCCGCTCGGCCTCATCGCGTGGATCGACGACGACAGCGACTACGACAAGGACGATGCGAAGGACGTGTTGGCGCAGTTCCGGCGGCTCGTGCGCTACCTCAAGCGATGGCGCGACGTGCAGTTTAGCGACACGGTGGCCGCCAAGGTGTATTCGATCGGGCTCACCGTGATGATGAAGAAAGAGTTCGTGTCGTCCTTCAGCACGGAGGGCGCTCGCCAGGACCTGGCGGCGCTGCGCGCAACTGTCGAGGCGATTCTAGACGCGGGCTACTTCGATGAAGAGGAAGACAACAAGTACCGCGTCCGAGTCGACCTCCCGGCGGAGCCCTGGCGCGACATCTTCGACGGTTCGAGTCTCGACACGAGTACGCAGCTGTACAACAAGCTCAAGCACCTGAAGGAGCAGCTGGAGAAGGCGGAGGGCTTGAGCGATGAACGCGAGCAGTGCGAGATCCTGAACAAGCTGCTTGGCGATGACTTTAAGGTTCCGGAGCCGCCGAATGGGAGTTCGAAGGCCAGGAAGGCCGTGTACGCGACTCCGGGGTTGGTAACGCACTCGGACGGTGCATGAACCACGATCGCATCCGTAGCTGCCTGGTCGAGGCTGGCTTCGATGCCGAGCTGACGGATGGTGGCTCGACTCTGACGTTGGGGTTCAAGGTCGGCGATCGGCGGATTTCGCTGGTTCACGAGCTGCCTAACGAATTGCTTTGCGTGCCGAAGTTCCACCTTGCGGACGGGTACGCCGGCAAGCTGGCACATGTCGGCGTGAACCGCAACGGCGGACCGGGCGAGGTGTGCATCGCCGACGAGGGATCGACGACCGTCAATACCGACCGCCCGGAACTCGTATACAGGGAGACGGTGCGGGAACACGTCGAACTGCTGACGCGCCTGATCGAGAACCCAGCGGACAACCGTGCCGAGCAGCTGCGGGAGTTCGACGCGCACTGGGAGATTCTGTGTCGGAAGGAACACAAGGGACTCAACGAGCTCTTCGTAGCGTGGGATGGGCACGAAGCTGAAGGCCTGCAGGTGAAGCCGGCGCTGGCCGATTCCGGCACGGACCTGCGGAAGACGCCCATCGCGTTGGCGGGGGCGTTGGCCAACCACCGGCAGCTGGAGTCGGTACGCGGAGTCGCGGAATGGAAGTCGCGCCCGGTGGTCGGGAAAGCACTTGGCGTGCGAGTGAGCGGTCTCGAGCCAGCGCCAGCACCCACGAGCCGCGATGAACTGTTGCCTTGGTACTTCCGTGCCGTCGAGCAGGCGGATGTCGCGGGCCGTCGTGAACTTCGGAGGCTGCGCAAGAAAAGCAGTCGTGACTACTGGTTGGTCTTCTCGGCCCCGATTCCGGACGGGGAGACGATGTTCGCGATCCGTTGGCACTCGCGCTCGGAGGGCCCTTTGCCGGCGTCAGGGGCGGAGGCGGAGGCCGGGCGCTGGACGGCTACCCCCTACAGGGTCAGGTCGCTGTCGCGGGGGTCGGTGGTGCCACGGGGCGGTGGTTCACTGGACCTGGGGAAGAAGTCCGTTCTGCTCGTCGGTTGCGGGTCGGTTGGCAGCGAGCTTGCGCTGCGGCTGACATCGGCTGGGGTCGGGCGGTTGACCGTCTCCGATCCCGACACGTTCTCGGAGGAGAACCTCTACCGAAATGTCCTGTCGGTGAAGGACATCGGCCGGTCTAAGACCGTGGCGGTCGCACGCGAAATGGCCCTGAGGCACCCGTGGGCGGAAGTGACATCTTGGTGCAAGCGGCTGGAAGAATTGCGGGATCCGGCGGTGCTGCAGCGATTCGACTTGGTGGTGATCGCGATCGGTTCGCCGACGGTCGAACGGGTCTTCGCGGAATACTGTCGCCAGGAAGCCTTGGGCGTGCCGGTGATCAACTGCTGGCTGGAGGGCCACGGAATCGGCGGCCATGCGATCCTGGCGATGCCCGGGGCGAAAGGATGCTGGCATTGCGCCTACGTGGACCCAAAGACGCTCACGCGCGGACTCACGTCGAACCTGAACTTCCTGAAGCCGGGGCAGGTCGCGATGCGCAACCACGGGGGCTGCGGCACGCAGTTCCTGCCCTACAGCGGGATCGCGGCAAGCTGCACGGCGACGATGGCCGCGGACTTGGCCGTGCGCTTTCTCTCGGGTGAGGTGGCGATGTCGTCGAAGGTGAGCTGGAAGGGGGGAGACGCGGAAGCGATGCGCGCGTCTCTTGAGGTGACGTGGCGATACCGGCGTTTCGGCGAGTCGTTGCGGATCCTGCCGCTGCACGACGAGAACTGCGACCTCTGTGGTGGATAGCGGCGTGCAACGGCTTCACGGGTACGGGCGGCGGGTACACGTGAGCGATGAAGTGGCGGGCGTCTGGCATGTGCATCGGCAGACGGCGCCGGACGCAGCCGAATCGTTCGGCGTGTTGATGGGAACGACATCCGTCGACCGGCGGGAGATCTGGATCGAGAGGGTCACTACGCCGATGGCGTACGACCGGCGCACACGGTTTTCCTTCGCGCTTCGCGACCCGGGGCATCAACGGATGGCGTGCGGAATGTTCACCTGTTCGGGCGGGCGGGCGATATATCTCGGGACTTGGCACACGCATCCGGAACCGGTGCCGACACCGTCGGGGATCGACCGGAACGACTGGGTCGCGTGCCAGCGGGCAAACCGGGGGCGCCCGCTGGCCTTCGTGCTGGTGGGGACGGACAAAGTCCGCGTGTTCGTGCGCGCAAGATGGCGATTCAGGCCGCTGAGTGAGGAGTGTGATGACCATGGTTGATCCGAAGGAGACCACCGTGGCGCAGATCCACGAACCACCGATGACGGGGCTTGACGTGGTGAAGGACCACGCGACGGCCGTGCGGGCACTCGTGTCGTGGGACCGCGTTGGCGTACTGATGGACGAGGGACCGCAGGCAATCGTGACTGTGCTCCTGGATGGCGACGCGGTGGTATCGGCTTCGCGCTTCTGTCTCTCGGCGTCGGAGAGCGTCGATGCTCTGCGGGCATACGACGAAGGTTCGGTCGCCCCGATGGAGTTGCGGTGCTGGCAGGACCGCGCGATGACGAGTGAGCAGACGCGCAACTTGGCCGAGTTGACAACGATCTGGAGGGAGTCGTCGGGTCAGCGCAAGGAGCAGGCGGGAGAGGGCTGGCTGACGTTCTTCGGGGACATCGAACGGGTTACGCGGAAGAAGGGACGGGGCAGTGGGATTACGGGCCCGACGCGCAATCAGGTCCTGCTTGACGCCCACGGGCGCTGCATGTTCGAGGGCTGCGGCGCCGACCTGACCGAAGACCCAGTGACACGTGTGCCAGGGAACTTCGCCACACTGGCGCACAACGTCGCGGCGTCGGAGGGCGGTACCCGGGGAGTTCTGTACCTGTCTGGCGGGCTGGCGGACGATCCTGAGAACATCCTGCTGCTCTGCGACACACACCACCGCTTAGTGGACACGGTCGCGAGGGCAGACTATCCGGCGGCTACACTGTCGGCGATGCAGAGTCGCTTCTGCAAGGCGGCGACCGCACTGCTCGACGCCTTGGCTCTAGCGCCGACGCCCGCATTCTGCGTGGCGTGGCCCGTGCACCGGCAGAGGATCGCGCTGCCGTCGTCGCAGCAGGTTGCGCGGGCGCTGAAACCCATTGGTGCGCGGCTGGACGGCCAGCTCCGGACGGTCAACGACAACGAAGCGGTGTTGCGATCGTTGGAGGGCGAGGACCTCTGGCACGCGATGGGCACGGTGGTAGAGCAGACGGCGGCTGACATCCTGCTGCAGGCACACGGGGAGGGATACCGGGCGGCGCTTTTTGCGATGGGGCTGATGCCCTCCCTCATCGCGCTCGGCGCGAAGCTGGGGAACAAGTGCGAGATCACGCCGATGTTACGGTACCGAGAGAACGGTCTTTGGTACTGGCCGGTGAACGAGCCCCGGGGCGAGTTCTACTCGATCGAGGGCATTGATCGGCTATCGGATCGGGGGGACGAGGCGTGCCTGCTGCTGGGGCTGACGGCCGTCCCGGAGGCGATGCGTTCGACGGCCCAGTCCCTTGGGACACGCGTCGTGTCGGTGGTTGCCCGCCCGGAGTACCTGGGCAACGGCGCCCTAGGCCACCCAGACGATGGCGCCTCGTTCCGGCAGCGGATGCAGGAGCTGCTGCACCGGTTGGGGGACGAGCACGGTGTTCGGCGAGTGCACGTGCTACCGTGCGCGTCCAACGCGGCGTGCGTGTTCTTTGGACAGTCGTTTGACAGCTACCACCCGGAGCTGGTGATCTACGATTTCGCGCCGGAGGGCGGTTGGATGGTGCCGAGACTGCGTATCGCGAACGTGAACAACGAATCTAAGGTCAAGCCGGTCGGGGCTACGAGCAAGTGAGCCCACACTCCGTCCGACGAACTGTGGGCGGCGTGCGTCGGCTCGGTCTCGAGTCGACGCACGATCGCCGCGACGCGTGGCTCCGCCGCAACCCGGATCGACGATGCTTGACCGTTCGCCAGCAGTATCGAGATGGTCGTGGTCAACGGCGGCCGGCTTGCGGGGCAAAGGGTTGTGCCTTCTATTTATTCATCCGCGCGCACCGAACTTGATTAGTCTCCGGTCTGCCGGCACCATGCCTACATGATCGACGTCGTCGTGTCCAAAAACACGAACGAACTCAAGACCTGCATCAGCCAGAGCGTTTCGTATAGACGCGTCTACGCTTGCTTCGCCAAGGGAAGCTGGAATGCTTGGTCATGAGCACGCCGATCCAACCCTGGACGTTCTTGGTCGTCGCGGTAGAAGTATTTGAAGGTATTGTCAAATTGAGCTGGTGACTGACAGAATGGTCCAATGAAGACCGATGCGCCAAGCTACCACGGCTATCGATTTCCACCGGAAATCATCAGCCACGCCGTCTGGCTCTACCACCGATTCTGCGTGAGCTTTCGAAACGTCGAAGAGTTGCTCGCTCAGCGAGGCATCACGGTTTCTTACGAAGCGGTCCGACTGTGGTGCATTAAGTTCGGGCCGGAATACGCTCGGCGACTGAAGCGTCGGCAGGGTCGTCTCGGTGACACATGGCACCTGGACGAGGTCTTCATAAAGATACAAGGTGAACGCCAATACCTCTGGCGCGCGGTAGACCAAGATGGTGATGTAATCGATATCCTCGTCCAGCCTCGCCGTGATCAGAAAGCCGCCAAACGATTCTTCCGCAAGCTGTTGAAGGGGCAAGGCCGTCCGCCCTGGCAGCTGGTCACCGACAAACTGAGAAGCTACAGCGCCGCTCACCGCGAGGTCATGCCGTCCGTCGTCCACGACACTGACCAGTACAGAAACAACCTAGCCGAAGTCTCGCACGAACCGACGCGACAACGGGAACGACAGATGCGGAAGTTTAAAGCTCCTGGGCAGGCGCAACGATTCTTGACCGTGCATGGACTCGTGCAAAATCTCTTTCGCGTCGGACGGCATTTGTTGCAAGCGCATCATCATCGGGAGCTACGAGACCGCGCTTTCATCGTCTGGCAGGAGGTAACCTGTGCCGTCCGATGAGAGCAAAGGAAGTCAGCTCGACGCGATAGGTTCGCTCGCTCAACGTCAACTTGACAATACCCTCCGGAGTGCTGGGCCTGCCCAGTCTCAAAACGCTCCGCGCGCTGCTGGCGTCGGAGCCTGTCGTATCGAATGTGCGTCTGTAAGGGACAGGTGGGGCTCGACGAGCATCTGGGCGAGATCGGCGCGCGAGCACGTACAGGAAAGTTGGACAACGGCCAAAAGATCGAACCTAAAAGCCAGGTTTCGGGCGGAATGGTATGCCCTCGGGGGAGTCTCATTTATGTGATACACCCCCTTAATAATTCACTATAATTACAGTTATCGGAAGTATATATGCCAACAGCCGGGGGATTATCGTGGCTAAACGATTTGGGTGCGGCTCTTTTGGAACGGTGAGTTTGGCATGTCTCATAGTGGTAAGGGCTCATCTCACTTGACGCGCTTGAGGTGGCGGCCTTTGACGGGGACGACCTTGCCGTCGGCGTAGCGCGAGGCGTGGTTGCGCTCGTACTCGCACTGCTCGTGGAAGCGCCAGTACTCATCGAAGTCTCCGCTGGAGCGGAGAGCGCGAAGCCGCAGCACGGCTTCGGCGCCAGCGAGGGACCAACGCGCTCCGGTGAGGTCCATGCGGTCCGAGACCAGGTGGCGGCAGGCGCCTTCGATCACGCCGGTAGCGATCGGGAATCCAGCGGCGAGGCACTCGTCGTAGTGCAGATAAGAGGCGTGATTGAGCAGATAGTCAGCACACTGATCCACATTCTCCCGATTGTCGGGCGTCAGCTTTCGTCGGGTGGCGCTACGTCTTATCCCCGCCGCCACCAGGCAGGCCTCACCGCGCAGGATGCGAAGCAACCGCTCTTGGACCCACACTTGGCGGGCGGGCTCGGTCTCCTCGTAGAAGCCTAGCGAAGCCTTCCACACGTACTCACAGACATGGATGAAGTCGAGCACGATGGTGAGTTCGACATGGTGCTGGCCAGCCAGCTTGTGCAGGATCTTCAGTTGGGTGGCGTTGCCGTCGACCAAGGCGACCCAACTCTTGCGGTGTGAGGGATCTCGTCGTTCGGCTTCCGCGAACGCCTCTTCGAGAACCTCCTCGGGCTCTTTGGCTAGGCTCGCCCAGACACGCTTGTCTTGGGGGCGAGGCCGTTTGTCTTTCTCTCGCTCGTCGCTTGGTGCCAGCACACGAACCACGTCTTCTGGTTGGCGCACGAAGGGCTCCACCGTATAAACGGCCGCGACCGTGGCCATCCGCTTTCGGTTCCGCTTCTCTCCCTTGGTCAGCCGCTTGCCTAGTCGCCGCGAGCCTTTCTCGGCCGCCTTCTTGGTGGCTTCACGCAGGTCTTTGCGTAGCATCACAACGCCCTTGCCGTCCGCCGTGATCGCCAGCACCGAGGCGCTGCGATCGCCTGCCGGTGGAGCGCGCTGCCCATAGAAGGCGTCGAAGTCCTCTGCCGCACGACCCGCCAGCTCCTCCACTTGGCGCTTTCCAACCTTCGCCCCAGTGTGGCGGCCAAGGCTCGCCACCGCCTCGTCGAACGCTCCCTTTGACACCTCTACTGCCGCCGTCCGCCTCAGCTCGAACGAGTAACGCTCACGGGGGAGGTTCAGCTCGGCATCCAACGGATGCAGGCTATCTGCACCTTCGGCTCCATAACCGAAACGTTTGACACGGATTTCCCCGAAGATCGTCGTCAGGCCGCGCTCGTGGATTCGCTCCTGGTCCCTTTCCACTCCATCCGCACCTCGGACCGGAGCCGCCGCCTCGCCGGGACCGCGCGAGTCGACATGGGCCTGGAACAACTTACGCGAAAGCTCGTAGCTCCTCTCGCGCACCAGCTTCTCCACGTCGCTGTGGCTCATCTGCCTCGATTCGGCAGAACGTAGAAACGCGATGATCGACTCGAGATCGTCCCTCGACATCCCGAACGTCTCTTCGCACAGTTCGAACGCAGAAAGTGCCATCTCTCAGCTCTCCCGCAACACCCGGCGAGGGTCCTTCACCAGAGGCAAGACCAGCACCGTTTTCGAGCTTGCGCCGTGACGACGGTGCTCGCGGTCCATCCGCCCCCGCCCCGTCGTCACTCCAAGCTCGATCCAGTTCGCAGCCCGGTAGCAGGTGCCGCGGTAGCGGCTGTGATCCACCAAGGTCTCCAACAGCAAGGGCTCCACCCCATAGCGGCTGTGCCACTCGCATGGAAGCTGTCGCGCCATCAGGGATAGCACCCTGCTCGCGAGGTTTTGCACCCGCACCCAGGGAAGGATCAGAAAGCGGCTGTTGTTAACCACTCGCTGCAGGTTCCGCCCGCGCGTGGCATCGTCCCATCCAATCCACAAATCTCGTGCCGCCATCCTCCACGCCGGACTCGACAACTGCACACAGCCCACCACCCGTGCCGGCGCCGATGCGTACACCAGATAGCGCAGATGAGCGCCAAAGGGAACCGCGTGGCCCAAGTAGTGATGCCGGTCCACCAGCTCCCGGAACAAAAGACGCTGCTCGTCACTCCGCACCACTTCCAACACCACAGGCTGAATCTCGCTCAGCTCTCCCTCCAACGGCTCAGACGGCTCGCCACGCTCGGTTTGCGGTATTCGGGTTCGTGTCCCGACCGGCTTACCCGGGCGTTTGTCCGGAAGCTCCAGGCGACCTTCGCCTTCCAGCCGCTCGAGAAACTCCCGGCACTCCCGCGCTTTCAACTTTCCGGTCGGCCTCTTCCAATCCAGCAACTCGCACACCGTTCGCGCCAGTTCCATCCGGCTCAGACCGCCACAGCTCTCGACCAATTCCTGGATCAAGCTCAGCTCCGATGAACTGAATCGCCTGCCGCTGAAATTCGCTCCGCTCGTACCCATTTCCTACTTGCCACAACTACCGTAGCGAACGCCGGGACGAATGTCCAGCAAAAAGTGACACCGCTCAGGGTCCACAACCAGAGTAAATTCCGTTATCCTCTGACCAACCTCACGACGAGTGACCGTTGGACGGTTAGATCACTGAGAAAATGGGCGATTCTCGCGGTTCCAAAAGAGCCACACCCAAACGATTTACTGCTAACTAACCCTAATCGCAAAATCTTCGAAGCACGAAAACGCGAAACAGCCGCACTGGGCGCAGGCGAGAAGCTCGTGCTGGGGCACCCGCTCGCCGCCACTATAGGTGATTCTGCACGGTGTATGCAGAACCTGGAAAAGGTGCTATTCACGGGGCCAAAGACCTCAGACACGGTGACGTTTATTTGCGATTAGGGCTAACAGTTCCCTAGTAGTTAGGGCGGACTCAGGCCTGAATGCGGCTGAGAAAACATTATGGATAACTCGAAAAAAGGCTTGACATCCAACGAGTGCCGGGGGCACCGGCATCGTCGAGGTGACCGATACCTCGCCGCCGGAGACGCCAATGCGGTCATTGGAACAGCAGGTTCTTTTTTTACAAGCACGGAGGGGTCGTTGAGTATGCAGCCACGCGAACAGGATGACACGGGTGTTGATGTCGGAAGCAATGAAACCGCGCCCGCGCGCAGGAGTGCCGACCCTGGATTGGTTAAGGAGATGCGTGACGACGTACGTGTCGTATATGGACCGAGCGTAAATCCGCCAGAGTCCCGCGCGCTGCACACCCTAGCAGCCACATTCCTCCTGGCTTTCGCCATGCTGTTTGCCGCGGCCCTCCCCGCGCAAGCTCTCGTGTTGGGGAGCTCGGCACCTACCCTCTCGATCGAGGACGCAAGCGCCGCCGAGAACGCCGGCCACCTCCTGTTCGATGTCACGCTCTCGCGAGCTTCGCCGCACACGGTGAAGGTCGACTTCGAGACTACTTCGGGAGGCACCGCCACCGAAGGCGTCGACTACTGGGCGCGCGACTACACCCACGTCATTCCGGCGGGAAAGACGACCGCGCAGATGGGCTTCGCGCTCATTGCGGACACGGTCGCCGCCGCCGGGGAGACGGTGATGGTAAGGCTCAGCAACGCGCACCTGATCAATAAGCGCGGCAAAAAGAAAGCGGACCTCAACATCACGGACGCCGAGGCGACGGGAACGATCACCGCGCCGCCGACCACCACGACCAACGTGCCGGGGCTGACCATTCAGATCCGAGACGCGACCGGGGACGAGGACGACGAGCACCTCGATTTCAGAGTCAGGCTCTCGCGGAAGCATAACGAATATGTGTGTTACGACTTCGAGACCATCTCGGGCGGCACCGCCACGGAAGGAACGGACTACCTCAAGTTCCCGAAAGCCACGTACTGGATGCAGCGCGGAAAACGGGTGGACAAGCCCTTCGTCCGCATCATCGACGACTCGGTGAACGACAACGGCGAGACCGTGAAGGTCAAGATCAGCAATGCACGGCTGTGCGATGACGCATCCCAGACGGTCTCCATCACGAGAGCCGAGGCGACGGGAACAATCAGGAACAGCGACCCGCTGCCGCAGGCTTTGATGGCGCGGTTTGGGCGGACGGCGGCGCTGCACGTGGTCGAGCGCGTCGAGGAGCGGATGGCGGCATCGCGCGAGGCGGGCTTTGAGTCCCAATTTGCCGGACGGCAGCTGCGGCCGGGCATGGGGCGCGACTTCCTGAGCCAGCTCGGGGCGTCTGCCGACAGGCGGGGGCCGGGCGCCCGCGGGGCCCTGTCCGGCTCCCCGGTGGCCGCTGCGTCCGGCTCGATGGGCCTGGCGGCGGGTCCAATGGACGGTATGGCCGGCCCGGACGGCGGGCTGTTCGACCGCGGACTGCACTCGATGGGCCTGGGCGGCGGGAATCTGCTCACCGGCTCGTCCTTCGCGTTCAACCGCGAGACGCGCCAGGGCGGCATGCTCTCGTTCTGGAGCCGGGGGGCGCGGTCTTCGTTCGCCGGGCGCGAGGGGCCGCTGGGGCTCGATGGCGACGTGCGCACGACGATGGTCGGGGCTGACTACGCGAAGGGTCCGATGGTCGTGGGGCTGTCGCTGGCCCACAGCCGCGGCCAGGGCGGCTATCACGGGCTGTCGTCGGCATCGTCGGGACACGTGGCGTCGTCGGTGACCGGGCTGTATCCGTGGATGGGCTACACGCTGTCGGACCGGGTCTCGGTGTGGGGCGTGACCGGCTACGGCAAAGGAGCGCTGACGTTGACGCCTGGCGCGGGAACGGCGCTTGAGAGCGGGTTGTCGATGGCCATGGCGGCAGGCGGCCTGCGGGGCGAGCTGACCGATTCGGTGGTGGCCGGATTCGGGCTGGCGTTCAAGGCGGATGCGCTGTGGGTCGGCACCGCTACCGACGGCGTGGAAGGACCGGGCGGAAATCTGGCAGCGACCTCGGCGGCGGTGACCCGCTACCGTACGGCGCTGGAAGCCTCGCGCGGCTATCGCTTCCAGCGCGGGCTCTCGCTCCAGCCCAGCCTGGAGGCCGGACTGCGGCGCGACGGCGGGGACGCCGAGACCGGCGCGGGCGTGGACATCGGCGGAGGCCTGATCGTATCGGACGCGTTGACCGGGCTGTCGGCCGACTTCAGGGTCCGGATGCTGCTAGCGCACCAGGACGAAGAGTTCCGGGAGCGGGGCATGTCGGTGTCGTTTGGCTACAACCCGACGCCATCGACCCCGCTCGGGTTCATGGCGAAGCTGACCCCGTCCTGGGGCGGACAGGCCGAAAGCGGCGCCCAGGCGCTCTGGGGCTGGGACACGATGGCGGGGATGGCGGACGGAGGTCCAGCAGCGGGCGGCCGTCTGGAGGCCGAGCTCGGCTACGGGATGCCGGTCGGGGGCCGTTTGGTAGGGATGCCGAGCTTCGGCATCGGGGCCTCCGGGCACGGGCGCGACTACCGGCTGGGCTACGGCCTGACGGTGGCGCAAGGCGGCGCCATGCATTTCGATCTCGGTGTCTACGCCAATCGCCGGGAAAGCCCCTCTCAGGGAACTGCGGAGCATGGTGTTTTAGGCCGGCTCACCGCGCGCTGGTAGAGGTGGCTCCCAGGCTCTTGCCGACCCGCAACTAACGGCTGGGGCCATAGTCCCGCTCCGGTCCGCCGCGTTCCGGTCCACGGCGCTCCGGCCTTTTGAGGGCGTTGTTGCACGGCCCGGAGCAAATCGCTGACCTCCCTGTGCCGGTTGCAGAGTCACCCGGCGCAGTACGTATCGGGCATCCCGAGCGCAGCCATCTTGTTGAGTATCTCGCACCCAATTCGGTGTTCAACTCGTTGCCTCGCCAACGTTCGAGCCCGCATCTCCGGCCCGATGATCGCCTTGTAACGATAGACCGCGTTCTCCACCATGCCTCGCTTGGTGTAGCCTGAGAGCTTGTACCATTCACGTCGGCCGTGTCTTTCGATTGCACGAATATGGCGATCGCGCTCCTGCATGGCGGTGTTCGAATTCTGACTGAGCGTCGCGTTTCGTTGCGGCGGAATCACCACGCGCGTCCTTCGTCCAGGACTGTGCGCTTCGATGGCTTCGTAGACCGCTTCCTTGTCGTATGCACTGTCCGCCGCCACCGACACTAGACCTTAAACAAGCGCATTGACGAACGACACCGTCTAAATGCAAAGAGTCGTGTTTTCATTCGACTGCGCAGCATCTCGGTGCGAAGAAGTTCACGACTGAACCCGTTTTGAAGCGTCTGTACCGGGCGTAGTCGGTTCATACGTGGCTTTGGGGGATAGCTCTCCGGCAAGGAGCGTGCTCGACAAAATACCAACCTCAATTTCAACAGGCGTTGTTGCACCGCTCTGGCTGAGAGCGAAATCCGCCTATGGTGGTGGCCGAAGTATGTTCGAGCATGAAGTATCCCAAGCGCAGCCAGTACAAGCACGCGAAACAGAAGAAGTACCACGTTCGCAACTGGGCGGAATACAACGAAGGGCTGCGCCGCCGGGGCGATTTGACAGTCTGGTTTGACGAGGAGGCAATCGCGAACTGGAAGGCCGACAAGACCGGTAAGCCTGGCGGTCAACGGGTCTATTCAGACATGGCGATTGAAACGGGCCTGGTTGTCCGGATGGTGTACAAACTCGCCTACCGACAAACCGAAGGCTTCTTGCACTCGATCGCCTCGCTTCTCGGGCTCGGTATCGAGATCCCGGACTACTCGACGTTGTGTCGGCGCTCGAGGTTGCTCCGCAAGAAGCTGCGGATTCCGAAAGCCGCGAGCACTCAACCCATCCACCTGATGATCGATAGCACGGGCTTGAGGATTCATGTTGGAAACGCTCGCAAACCGCCAAAGCAGCGCGCATGGCGCAAGTTGCACATCGCCGTTGATCGCGAGACCGGCAACATTGTTGCGTCCGAACTGACGGCGTCACGAGCTCGCGACGCAACCCGAGTCCCCGCTTTGCTAACACAGATTCAAGCACCTCTAGTGTCGGTGGCGGCGGACAGTGCATACGACAAGGAAGCGGTCTACGAAGCCATCGAAGCGCACAGTCCTGGACGAAGGACGCGCGTGGTGATTCCGCCGCAACGAAACGCGACGCTCAGTCAGAATTCGAACACCGCCATGCAGGAGCGCGACCGCCATATTCGTGCAATCGAAAGACACGGCCGACGTGAATGGTACAAGCTCTCAGGCTACACCAAGCGAAGCATGGTGGAGAACGCGGTCTATCGTTACAAGGCGATCATCGGGCCGGAGATGCGGGCTCGAACGTTGGCGAGGCAACGAGTTGAACACCGAATTGGGTGCGAGATACTCAACAAGATGGCTGCGCTCGGGATGCCCGATACGTACTGCGCCGGGTGACTCTGCAACCGGCACAGGGAGGTCAGCGATTTGCTCCGGGCCGTGCAACAACGCCGCAGCAGCTCGCCGTCCTCCGCCGTTCAGTGAAACGGCCGCGGCTCTCGAACGTCGACCCGGGTTTTGGGTAACTGTAGAGCCTAAGGGCCCTTGGCCCAGTCGCTAAGCTGCTGATTTATGGTCTGTTTCAAAAGGGCTGAGTTTTGGCACAGGACGGGGTCGACTTTTTTCAGAGCACAGGCTCCTTCCTTGCCAGCACCGCGTCAGGTGTAAGCCTCCGTGGCGGCCACCGGCAACACAAGCTCGGGAAGCTCATGGATCGTGACGTTGGGACAAACCGCGCGCGCGATTTCGCATAGATGGCGATGATGGCCCAGGTATATGACCTGCCCCACCTCGGCCATTTCGGTGAACAGACGAAACGCCTCCTCAGCGCGGAAGTCATCGAAGGTCTCCAAAATATCGTCGGCTACGAATGGCACAGGGCCATGCTGGTCGACGAACTCGAAATAGCCGGCGACACGCAACGCGAGATAGAGCTGGAAGCGCGCACCCTTTGACATCTCGGAAGCGATCTTCGCACCGCCGCTGGCACCGATACCCATGAGCACCTCGCCCTTGTCGGTCAACTGTGCATCCAACCGTGAATAGGCGCCGCGGCTGATCGTTCGGAAGGCTTCCGAGGCGCGTTTCATCATCGAACTACGATGTTCTTCCCTATATGCGCTCAGGGCGCGCTCCGCGGCCTCGATACCAAGCTGTGTCCGGAGGTAAGCGAGCGCCCCTTCCTCGATATCGAGAAGAACCGTGCGACGTTGCTCTTCAAGCCTAGCCACTGCATTGTCACCGCCCACCGCACTGATCGCATCCTCGGCACGGCCAAGCGCCAGATAGAGTTCGTTTGTGCGTCCGGACGCGTCCTTGAGTCGAGCCTTGATCTCGGCGATTTCCCGTTCGAGTTCGTCCGAGTCGGTATTCTCAAGAGCCGATACTGCCTTTTCCAACGATCTCGCCTTCATCGACTCCACCAACTTGGTTTCGCAGTTGGATAGTTCCTTACGAACCGTAGTCCGGCGCGCCACCTTTTTCAGTCTCTCGTCCACCTCCCTGAGGGAATCCACCTCGAATGCCTCGAACATCTCGTCAGCGACGGCGCGCAATTCGACGAGGCTATTCTCGACCTCGGCAATGTCTTTGGCGACGCTTTCCATCTCCTTGAGACATTGGCCGCGCGCCTTTCGATCATGGATTGCCTTGCCGAGACGGTCGTTCAGGCCGTCGTTGATTGCGACGACCTGCCCGGCGTCGAAAGTGTCGCCCAACTGCTCTACGATGGTTCGCACGGCGGCGGTGAAGGCAGCCTGATCCTGCTCCATCTTCTCGATACGATCGGCCATCGCGGCGTGATTCTCGAGAGTCGACTCCAGAACCGCCACGTCTTCGAGAATACGCCGGACCGCCGCGGTAGAAGGCTCCGGATCAGCGCCCCCAAGCCAGCAACGGGCCAGCGTTGCGGTCCAGTCGGCATGCCATTTGGTGTCGGCTCGACCCGCCTGTTCCGCATCGCGCCGTCGGCGCTCCAACTCCGCCTGCGTCCGTTCAACCTCTTTTTGCGCGGCCCTCGATGCGATGCGTCGTTCCCTCTCCGACGCGACGGCCGCTTGCGCGACCTCGACGAGATCCTCAAGATTTAACGCCGGATCATGCGCGACCCGCGCAGTCGTCATGGCTTTCGCAAGACGCCCGTGATGTCGGTTCTCATCCTCCCTCGCTCGTGCGATTTCAGCGTTCTGGTGGCCGATGTCTCCCAGCGTTTTGAGGACTTCCGCACGTCGATCGATCCAGGTCGTGAGCTTGGGAACCGTGACTGTGGCCGGCAGAACTTCGGCACCTGTCCTCGCCATGACCTGAACGGCGGCGGACACCTCGTCCAGGACCTGCCGTTGTTGCTTGCGCGCCAGAGCGAGTTCTCCCGCATTTCGCTCGAGTTCCGAGGTTTTCTCCCGCAGGCTCTCACTCGCCTGCCTCAACTCCGCTAGTTCGGTTGCGTGCGCGACACGGGCGGCCATTGCGTCGTCATCGTCCCTCAGCCGTTCCTCGAAGTTTTCGGCAGAGGCGGCATCGAGTGTCGCGCGATGAGTCTGCCACGCCTCATCCCGCAGTGCCCTTAATTGCGCAGCCTCTTCATCACCGATGACTCCGGTTTCAGACCTCTTTGCCTCGATCAGACCGGAAAGCCTGTTCCGGTCGGCCAGGAGACGCGCCTCTTCGCGTTCAAGTCGGTCGATGTCTTTGACAGCTTGGTCGAGAGCGGATCGCCAGATATCCATCTCGCTTGGCTCCGGCACGCTAACCCCCACGAGGACTTCGGGGGCACCATCCCACGGATGAAGCTGCGCTACCTGCGCATCGAGCGTGGCCTTGAGCTCGTTCCGTCGCTGCATGTGCATCGCCATACGCGAACGATGGTCACCCGCATGAACGGCCTTGGTCGCGGCATTCAGGCGATCAAACGCAACACCGGCGCCATCACCGGCCTCGGTACCAGTTTTTTCGACAGCACGGCGCGCCGTGCCGACGGCTGCCTCTGCCTTCCCCATTTCGGCCGCCGTCATACTCAACCGCTCATCAAGACCGGACCGCTGTTCGATTAAGTCATTTAATGAGCCTACAACCCCGGCGGGAACGACGAAAGAAGTGGGATCAATACCGGACGCTTCACTCAAACGACGTGTTACGGTCCTGATTGTCCCATCGTATTCGCTGAGCTTGGAGTGCCGCTCGGGCAGATCAGCCGCTGCTGTCACATAGCGCGCACGAGCAGTTTTAAGTTGGGCGATGCGGCTCTCGAGACCGAGGATCGCGTTGTCGACGGCCAACGACTCCTTCTTCTCGCTCAGTTGCTGTTTCTGGAGCTTGAGGCTGTCAAGTCGACTGGTCAGTCTGGGTTCCTGTTCAATTAGACTGCCGACCTGCTCGAACGGTGCTTCCGCCATTAAGTGTTGGTGATGTGTACGTATCCAGTTGCAAAAGAGTCGCTTACGCTCTATTTAGCGCGCAGCGAAGGTCGCGAGCGCTATTTTGGCTGTAATTTAATGCACCGTAAAGTCTTAGCGTCATCTCACCAACACTTAATGGCGGAAGCACCGACGAAGCCACTAGCAATATCAATCGGTAACAGGAAGGAGAACCCATGAACGAAATATTGAGAACCGCAATACTTATCGTTGTAACCCTCGGGTTGTGCAGCCAGGACGCCTCAACTCAAACGAGCCTCGACAAGATGGTAGAAAACCTCACAATCATCGAGTCTCCCGCACGAGGCAAACGCGAAACAACCAAAAAACGCTTTCGCTATTTACTGCCCCGCTTGAGAGAGTGCCATTCTTAGTTGGAAATTGAAACGGCTCCCAACCCCGTGGTTTGATGACGTTGGCAAAAACAACATCAAGCCGCAAGAGAAAGGAGCCGAGATGGGAAGTCTGCTACGTACAGCCAAGAAACACAAGAAGTCACGTCGTTTGGGTAAGCCCGAGGTAATGGCGCGCGAGGAGTACGGGGAGCTCGAGGTGGACGTCAAAATAGAGATGATCCGTTCGTTAATCCCGCTTGGGTTAATGCACGTTCACGAGCTGCTCGACGACGAAGTGAAGGAGTTGGCGGGAGAGCGATACGCTCGTAAGGACGAACTGGAGCGTGGCCGCCGCCACGGAACCAACCCTGGCACGGTAGGGCTTGCCGGCCAGCGGGTACCGATCCGTGTGCCACGGGTTCGGAGCCAAGAGGGAGTAGAGATACCGCTTCGCTCCTACGAAGCACTGAACGACGGCGGAGAGGTGAATGATCTGCTGCTGAAACGAGTGCTCTACGGAATCTCGTGTCGCAACTACGAGGCTGCAGCGGAAGCGATACCGGGCGCTATCGGGCTGTCGAGCTCGACGGTGTCCCGAGGTTTCGTACAAGCGAGCGCAGCGAAACTTCGGGAGATGCAGGAACGGGATCTGTCCGGCGAAGATGTGGTGGCGCTGTTCCTGGACGGGAAATCATTCGCCGACGCAATGATGGTCATCGCGCTGGGCATCACACTTTCCGGGGAAAAACGCTTTTTGGGCTTCGTGGAGACGGACACGGAGAACGAGAAGGTGTTGACGCCGTTCCTGCGTTCACTGCTCGCGCGGGGACTCGACAGCTCCCAGGGTCTACTGGTGATCATCGATGGCGGCAAGGGTCTGAAAGCGGCCGTAAAGAAGGCGTTCCGAAAGCGGGTCCTGATACAACGGTGCCAGTGGCACAAACGTGAAAACGTCGTGAGCTATCTGTCCAAGGGCGAGCAGGCGTCGTTGCGCAAGCGGTTGCAGTCGGCCTACAACAGGCCGGAATATAAAGAGGCCCTCGCGGCCCTCGATCAACTGCACGATGAATTGGAGGAGCGGAACCAATCCGCAGCTGGGAGCTTGGAGGAAGGAATCGAGGAGACGCTCACATTGCATCGTCTCGGCGTGTACGGGGCGCTGGGCCGTTCGTTCAAGACGACGAACTGCCTTGAATCCGTCAATGCTCTCGTCGAGGAACGCTGCGCGAAGGTCGACCACTGGAAGAACTCCAGCCAACGCCAGCGGTGGCTGGCGACAGCCCTCGTGGACATCGAACCCCGCTTGAGGAGGGTGATCGGCTACCGCCATCTTCCGAAGCTTCGCGAAGCTCTCAAGCGGGAACTGAAGATCGAGACGAAGACATCAACGGTGTCGAAGAAGAAGGCCGCCTAATTTATGAGCCGTGGAGAGTTTCAACTAAGAATGGGCTTGACTCCCCCGCTTTGCGCACCTATGTGACGATATGACCGCGACGAAGGCCGGAGACATGCTCGCTTTTGCTTATGGCGAGTTAAACGACGCGGGGCTAGAAGAAAAACTCCTCGCAATGAGCAACAACCTGTTCTCAGGAATCAACCGAATCTCTAGCCCGCGAAAGTGCGCACGATACCTTGCTGCGTATGTCATGCTGCGTCGTGACGGTGGTTTTAGCCCGACAGAAGCACGCGAGGGCATAGTCGAATGGGCCACCCTAAACCCCTAACGACAGGGGCACCCAGGAAGGGTTCGGTGCTTCCGCAATCAAATGTTGGTGTGTGTTGGTTCAGCGTGAAGATGACAGCGAGGTTGGACGTTAACGCAACGCCGGGCGTCAGGATGTCCCCTCTCGCCCCGGGGATCGTACCAGAGTGCTCGGGCGCGTCAAGGGTAAAGCGCGCTGCGCGCGCCGGCTTCGCCGCCCTGGACTCCCCCTGCGCTCTCTGGTACTCATTGGTTGTGGGCGAGAGGGAACGGAGTGGGGCTCCTGGGATCAGAGTGTTCATGCGGGCACCTTGTTACTACGCCGCTCACGCCGCGCCTCTCGTGCCTGCTCCAGTTTCCGGTCCCGCTCCGACCAGATCTCTGGGGCCTTGCCAGCCATGAAGTCCAGCGGCGCAATGTAGCCTATCGCGCTGTGCAACCGAACCCCGTTGTAATATTCGACGAATCGTTCCATCAATCGGCGAGCCTCTTCGAGGCTCGAGGGGTTGGCAGGACGCAGGGCATCCGATTTTATCGTCTTGTGCCAACGTTCGATCTTTCCGTTCGATTGCGGGTAGTACGGCGCGGTCCTCACGTGCGTCATCCCTGAGATGCGGATGAACGTCTTGAAGTCCTTCGCGATGTACTGAGGACCGTTGTCCGAGATGATTCGAGGCCGCGCGTCGGGGTACAGTTCCTTTGCTCGCTCCAAAATGCACTCCACATCCCGTCCTGTGCCAAAACTCGGCCCTTTTGAAACAGACCATAACTCAGCAGCTTAGCGTCTGTGTTTGCGACCGGCCCAAGGGCCGTGGGCTTTACAATCGTCTAGCCCGAGGGTGTTATCTTCAGATCCATGATGACGTACCCCGTACAATTCCTACTGCTCGTTCTGGCTGGGTCAGCCGCCAGCAGCAGGAAGTGATTGTCCAGACGGAGACCGGGCGAACCACCATGGACGCGCTTCGAGAGCAGGTCCGGCGAATCGCGGAAGCCTGTGGCGCTCCGATTAACTAGCCGGTCCAATCGGGCTATAATCTCGACATGCCGATCTTCGAATACGCCTGCTTGGAATGCGACAAACGCTTCGAGTCGCTTGTCCTGAGTTCGAGCGAGGACGCGCCGCGCTGTCCTTCCTGCGAGAGCGGCAAGCTGGAAAAGCAGCCTTCAGTCTTTGCGGTCAGTAGTGGAAACGGGGCGGCGGCTGCAGCTGAGGCACCCGGGGCCTGTGGATCTTGCGGTGACCCTCAAGGCCCGGGTTCTTGCTCGCTGAACTGAGCTTTTCCCGGAAGACAACGCAATACGCATCGAACTAGTCGGTGCCTGTGAGGTCAAAATACTCATGCGGCTTCCCGATGGTAGAAACGTAACAACCCGCCAAGCCGTTCACGGGAGCGCACCATAGAAACTAAGCTGCTGATTTATGGTCTATTTCAAAAGGGCCGAGTTTTGGCACAGGACGGGGTCCACAAGGAGGCATCGTTGCATTTAGGTCAGACGTGGATTGGCCACATCGCCACCGTTTCCGCGAACGACACGATCGCGGTGGATGCAGCAAAACTCCTTCGGCATCTCCTTCTCTTCGACCAGGTCATCATCCACTCCCTACGACTACGCGAGTTTAGCTCCCTCGCCGCCACGCTAGGTGGCCCAAGTCTGTCCGTTCTGCTCAAGAGCGGCGCCATCCGCGTTCATTGCCAGGCGCTCACGACGGGTCAGACCGGCCAAAGCAACATCGGCGGTCGTACAGCACCACTACCGCTCGGCAGCTACAGCTTTCGATCTCTTCAGGGCGCCGATCGCAGGAAGTATTTGCACGACTGTTTCCAGAATGTGAAGCCTGGGCCCAGACTTACATATAGAGAGTCTAAACGTCTAAAGCAGGATATCGCGGGTAGACTCATCGAGCCCGTAGACACCGTCCGACAGGAAATGGATGACCAGTTTCTGTCAGATCTTCGCTCCTCCGTGCCACTCTTCTCCACGGCCTTGTCGATCGAACTAAAGCGGAACTATGCGATCTCTATGAAGCCTTCTGATTTGTCGCTAAGAATACGCGAATTCAGCCCTTGTGATTTTCAAGTTGAATCGAACCTGCACCGCGTGACCGCGCTAGACGAGCTCGCACGTCATAAAGCGATAGAACGATCTTTGTTGGCCGTCAGCGGTCTTAACCAGCGGTTGGCGGAAATGAACGGCTATAGCGCCTTGACGGACTTTTGGTACCGCGACCTGCCCGTGCTCGGGAGCAAACTCCGCCATTTATCGGAACTCGCTCCAGAACACCACGACCGCGCGCTGACGACTGTCCTAGCGTTGCCCGGACTTCCGGACCTCGCCAACGCTCTTGATCAAGGACGGGTCGACATCAAGCGGTTTCTGGAGATTCGTGACAGTCCAGATGGCCAGCAATTCCGGCAGTGGTTTAGGAACCGAGGCCCTAACGACATTGCAACACTAAAAGAACATTGGGAGGCAATTCGACACAAGCTCGGCAGATGGATCGCTACACCTCCGGGAAAGGCGCTGCGCTTCGTCATTTCAACCGGCGCCGGATTCCTTCCTGCCGCCGGTGTCGTGGTCAGTGCGATTGACAACTTCTTGCTGGAATCGTGGCTGCCTCGGTCGCAGCCTTTGGCGTTTCTTCAACATTCCTATAGGTCGATTTTCCGCGCGCCTGGGGACGACGGTTTCTGACTTTCGCGGTAGGGACCGCCCTTACGGGCGGCCCCCCGCACAGATCCCAGCGAGCGCTGCTAACGCACTGGGCTCCTACCTCAGGTCATGACGCGCAGTCGCTGTTCGGGATACGGGTGCAGTGTTCGATGCTCGACGACTTTCATCAGCCATCCGTGGTCGATGGCATCGAAGAATCCACGGATGTCCGCGTCGAGTATCCAGTTCACTTTCTTGTGAACCGTGCTCCCTTATCCCGGCAGGCTACCTGCCGTATCCGCTCCAGCGCATTTCGCAGATCAGGGGACCGAACGTAGGCGCACTCCCTTGGCTGTTTCCGCGCTTTCCCGCTTCGTGCCCGTTTAGGGTTGTCCATATTCACTCCCTGCCCGGCGCTGAGTCCGGGACCTGATTTGCCGCAGCGGATTTCCCTTGGTCAGCCCCCTTCGCTCCACCTCCTCCGCGGAGTGAGGTACTCCCCAGTCTTTGTTCGAAGGCTTCTCGGCTACTATGGGCCTGTCAGACTTCCCGCACCCGTTCGTCGCTGTCGTGCTCCTTGCGGATTCACAGCGCGGACCCCGACGCCACTCAGGGCCAAATGCGGGACCTCCCGGCTCCCGTGTATGTCTCTTCCGTGCGTGCGCGGGGTCTCAGACCACGCAGGGGCGGAACAACTCTTGCGATGACGACTTGTTCCGTGTTGCCTTCCGTGCCATACGACGCCGTCGGCCCCCCAAACTCAATTTTTCTTTCGCGGCTCAATACCCAGCCCACACGTTGCCCTGTCAACGCTTCGCCCCTGCCCTCGCGGACAGCAACGCATGACTCGGGGCCAACTTGGTTCGCTACTCCTTGGTTAGGCGGGACTTGCACCCGCGAGACTTACCGGTTTGTGCCGGCGCACTTCGCGGTAGGGACCGCCCTTACGGGCGGCCCCCCGCACAGATCCCAGCGAGCGCTGCTAACGCACTGGGCTCCTACCTCAGGTCATGACGCGCAGTCGCTGTTCGGGATACGGGTGCAGTGTTCGATGCTCGACGACTTTCATCAGCCATCCGTGGTCGATGGCATCGAAGAATCCACGGATGTCCGCGTCGGGTATCCAGTTCACTTTCTTGTGAACCGTGCTCCCTTATCCCGGCAGGCTACCTGCCGTATCCGCTCCAGCGCATTTCGCAGATCAGGGGACCGAACGTAGGCGCACTCCCTTGGCTGTTTCCGCGGTTTCTCGCTTCGTGCCCGTTTAGGGTTGTCCATATTCACTCCCTGCCCGGCGCTGTGTCCGGGACCTGATTTGCCGCAGCGGATTTCCCTTGGTCAGCCCCCTTCGCTCCACCTCCTCCGCGGAGTGAGGTACTCCCCAGTCTTTGTTCGAAGGCTTCTCAGCTACTATGGGGCTGTCAGACTTCCCGCATCCGTACGTCGCTGTCGTGCTCCTTGCGGATTCACAGCGCGGACCCCGATGCCACTCAGGACCAGATGCGGGACCTCCCGGCTCCCGTGTATGTCTCTTGGCGTGCGTGCGCAGGGTCTCGGACCACGCGGGGGCGGAACAGCTCTTGCGATAACGATCTGCTCCGTGTTGCCTTCCGTGCCATACGACGCCGTCGGCCCCCCGAAGTTTATTTTACTTTCGCGGCTCAATATCCAGCCCGCACGTCTCCCTGTCAACGCTTCGCCTTTGCTCTCGCGAACAACAACGCATGACTCGGGGCCAATCTGGTTCGCTACTCCTTCATTAGGCGGGACTTGCACCCGCGAGACTTACCGGTTTGTGCCGGCGCACCGTCTGGTCAAAATATTCGAACGCCCGTCGGGTCAGCAGTTTGCACCGTTCCAAAGGCTGCTTGAATCCGCCATCGTGGTCGGATACGTATTCCAGTTCAGCGGAAGGAGTCGCGATGGACTGGAAGACCATGCTGAGCTACATCTCAGGGTCCGTGGACGAGGAGTTGCTCCTGCGCAACGAGTATCTTGTGGCCGAGAATCGAGTTCTTCGCAATCAGCTCCAGGGTCGCTTGCGTCTGACCGATGGCGAACGGCGGTCTCTGGCCGAGTTCGGAAAGCGTCTGGGTAAGCAAGCCCTTGATGAGGTCGCGAGTATCGTGAACCCCGACACGATCCTAGGTTGGCACCGGAGGCTTGTCGCGAAGAAGTTCGATGGCTCCAAGAACCGTCAGTATCCAGGGCGACCGCGGGTCGACGCCGACATCGAAGAGCTGGTGGTGCGTCTCGCCAAGGAGAACAAGTCCTGGGGTTACGACCGGATTGCGGGGGCGCTAGCCAACCTTGGGCATGAAGTGGCCGATCAAACCGTCGGTAACATTCTGAAACGCCACGGCATTCCGCTCGCACCAGAGCGTCGGAAGACCACGACGTGGAGGGAGTTCATCCGCTCGCACATGGACGTCCTCGCGGCGACAGATTTCTTCACCACGGAAGTGTGGACTCAGGGCGGGTTGGTGACGTACTACGTTCTGTTCTTCATGCCGTCGTGTCCAAAAATACAAACGTACCCAAGACCAGGGCGCCGGGACGTTTCGGATGAGAGGTGTCTAGGCTAGGCTGGACGGAACGGATGGTCTGGAAGGAGAGCTCTGCTCGGCAGCGCCTATCGCAGAGTCAGTGCCGCGTCGACTGGTCTCCGCCAATTCCGAGAACACCTCCAGGATTCGAGCTTTCGGCTCCGTTCGTATTTTTGGACACGACGAGGTAGAGGTCTGCGGCTCGTTTCTCCAAAGCCGCCTCGATCCACCGGGGGCAATCGCCGTAGTAGTGGCGACTATAGAGGACCGTGCTGAATAGGTCGGTATCCTCAATAAGAAGACGGGACGCCTCGTCGGCTTTCTCGTCCTCGAGGACGATTTGGCCGCGGGCGATGGCCTCGACATCTTCGTAGTCGGGAGCGGCGCCCTTGTCCATCACGAATTGGCGTGCAAACTCCGGCACCCAGGCGGTCTGGTAGTGCGCCGCAAGCGCCGCCGCGAGTGTTGTCTTGCTACTACATTCGGAGCCGACCACCGCGACGCGGATCACGAGGTCAACTCCGGCGCGGCCGATTCGCCACCCAAGAGCGACCGTCGCCACTCGGCGAAACCCATGGCGGCGAGCACAAGAAAGACCGCGTAAAGTCCCGCCGTGAGGTAGAGCTCCTTGTACAAGAACATGCCGACGTAGAAGACATCGACGGCGAGCCACGCGAGCCAGGATTCGAGGAGCTTCTGGGTCTGCATCCACTGGGCGGCGATGCTGAACGAGGTGAGCGTCGAGTCCATGAATGGCAGCGACGCGTTGGTGAAGCGGGTCAGCGTATGGCCGAGCAGAATCCCGCCGAGCGTTGCGACCAACAGGAGCACCACGCGGGTCGTGCCCGACGTCAGCGAAACCGCGAGCTCGCCGTGATCATCACCGCCGTGCAACCAGGCCCACCAGCCGTAGGCCGCGAGCCCGAGATACAAACCCTGGAGCCCCATATCGGCGTACAGCCGCGCATCGTAGAAAACGACTGCGTACAGTGTGACGCTGACCATGGCGAGCGGCCAGCACCAGATGATCTGGCGCACCGTCAGGTAGACCGCTAGCAGCGTGAGGACGACAGCGACTAACTCGAGAGACAACACGTCGACTCAGAAGCCGACCTGAAGCGAGACGACGAAGTTGCGCGTCGCCAACGGGTAGTAAAAGGGAATGCCGTCGAGGCTGACTATGCCAGTGCCGGCACTGTTCCGAACGAGAAATTGATAACTGTAGCCGCTAGGGAACTGGTCGCGGTTGTCGAGCACGTTGTTGATGAACAGCGTGACGCGCGCGTCGACACCTTGCCACCAGCGACCCAGGCTCTGCGACGCCCGCACGTCCACGTTGGTGAACGACGGCGTCCGGAATTCGGCGAGTCCGGTGTTGTCGAGCTGGGATTCAGCCACATAGCGACCCATGAGCCCGATGCTGGTGTCGCGATGCGACCATTCGACGCCGAGGTTAAACAAGAGCTCGGGCGTGAGTAGCGGCCGCACGTTCTGGTAGGTGATCGGCTCGCTTCCGATCCACGTCCCCTGCTCGTCGAAGACATCGTAGAACTGTGTCCATTCTCGGATGCGGTTGCGGCTTACGTTCAGACTGTGCAACACGGACCAGTTCGGTATCGGCATCCACTTGAGATCGACTTCGATACCGCGCCGGTACGAGCGATCGACGTTCTGCCGTAGCGGCAGACCGACTTCGGACAGCTCGCCGGTCAAGGCGATCTCGTTCCGGAACTCCATCAGATAGACGTTGGCCTGTAAGCCGAGCCAGGGCGTGTTCCAATTGACGCCACCCTCGAAGTTCACCACCGATTCGGGTTTCACCGCTTTGAGATCATGCGGCACGGTGGCGTTGTCCTCGCCCAGCAGAAGATCGAGGCGCGCCGGCTCGCGCTGTGCTCTCCCGATAGAGGTGTAAAGACTCAAACCCGGAGAGAGCGTTTGTCTCACGCCGATCTTGGGGTCGAGAAAGTTCCAGTCGATCGGGTCCAACTCGACGTCACCTTCGCACGAGAAGCCGGCCCAGCGCCATTGGACGTCGCCGAAAAGGAGCGTGTCTCCCAGACGGTACTCGAGCTTGCCGAAGGCGTTCGTTGTCTCCTTGAACCCGGTGTTCTTGTACACACGAGTGTCCGTGTCGCTATCGAGAAAATGGTCGCCGCTGAAGTCGTTGTAGTGCACACCCACCGTCGCCGAAAGATTATCCACGGTTGTACTCAGCGTGACCATGCTGCCGAAAAATCCCTGGTCGATGCCGAATCGCAGCAAGTCGTTTTGCGCTACCGGATCGTCCCATAATTGGAACCAACCGTCGGCGCCGTTGTAATAGAACGACGCGCTCAGCAACGAGTCGCTGCCGAGCTCCCGCATATACTTGATTTGGGCGAAATCCTGTCCGAAGTTGTCGCGGTCTTCCTCGGTGAGCGGGTTGAACCGTCGGTTCTCGCTCAGGGCGTCCGGGTCGACCGCGAGATAGGCAAGCTGCGACTTCTCGTCGCCTGAAAATGCGACCAGCGACAAGGACGATCGCTCTTGCTGCCAACCCGCGTTCACAAAGAACGTGTGATGCTCGGTGCCGGAGCGCTCGCGATATCCATCGGTTTTGGCGTACGAGAACCGTCCGGAGACGTAGAGCCCGTTGTCGAAAACGCCCGACTCGTAGCCGATCGAGGCGCGCTTGGTGTCGTACGAGCCCAGTACCAACCGAGCATCACCCTGGTTGTCTCGAGGCGGCGCCGCGCTTGCGAAGTTCACCGAACCGCCGTAGGCGGGCGAGCCGACCGACGAGGTGCCCACGCCGCGCTGGATTTGAATGCTGTCGACAGCGCTCAGGAAGTCGTGAAAATTGTTGAAGAACAGCGCGTGCTCCGCGGGGTCGTTGAGGGGCGCCCCGTCGAGGGTCATGCTGATGCGCGTCTGTTGGATTCCGCGCATGCTGAAGTACGAGTAGTTGGACCCGATGCCCGAGTCCGAGTACCAGTTCATCGACGGAGTATGCTCGAGGAGCTCCGGAACATCCTGTCCGTAGCTGAATTTCTCGATCTCCTCACGGTCCATGTTGCGCTTCGTCACCGGGACTTCTTCTCCTGCTCGAATCCCGACGACGGTGATCGACTCTTCGACCGTGCTCACCCACTGGAGTCGGAGCTCGAGCTCGAGACTTTGATCCAAAACCGTCACGCGGTGGTGCAACAACCGGTAGGCGGGATGGGATACGCTGAGCTCCCACGCGCCGCGGGTTAGCGAAATCTCGAAGTGTCCCATCTCGTCGGTGGCCACGCTCTCTCGCCCGTCCATCCCGTCTATCTCGATGCGGGCTCCTGCCACCGGCTCGCCCGTGGGGGCGAGGACGACTCCCTGCACCCGAATCGGGGCTTGCGCAAAGGCGTTGGAGGAAACTGCAACGAGCGTCATCACAAGAGCGACACCGATGAGCGGAAGGCGATCGTGGATGTTCTTGGCGAACCTGTCATTCTCCCAAAAACCGGAGATGGCCGAATCGCGCCGAGCTGGCTTGCTCCGTGGTGTCGGAAAAGCCAGGTGCCGTTTCCTCCGCCGGTACGAACCGGATCAGGTTCTGAGGGTTTGCTCTCAGGCCGCGCGGCCACCCCTAGACGTATTGTCAGCGCTAGATTCGCGCTTTCTTCACGGGAAGTCAAGAGGGGTAAAGGTCATGTCGTCCACCGGAACGCGATCGCCAGTCCCAACGCACCCCGTCCTGTGCCAAAACTCGGCCCTTTTGAAATAGACCACAAATCAGCAGCTTAGCCGCCCTTGGAATCCGCGCAGAATCGAGGGTATTTCGCGCCGCAGGGCTGGCTTCCGACCCCTGAGCTGCGGGTGGCGAGCGACAGGCCCACCGGGGGTGCGCACGGCTGGCTCAAATCGGCTGCGGGGCGAGCTACGGGCAGTGAACTTCGCACCCGGAAGTCCCTCATTAGACTGGACTTTATCGAGCACAAGAGCGAACGTTCGGTGATGCCGCAGGATACAGGGGTTGGCCGGAACGTCGTTTTGGACGGTTTGGACTTCGCCAGCTTACGGCGGGTCTGGGAGCAGACCTTTGGGGCTGCTCCTCCAAGCTCGCTCTCGCGTGTTTTCCTGCGCCGCGTTCTCTTGCACGAACGCCAGTGCCGGACCCATGGCGGGCTTTCGGCCGCAACCCGGCGCGCTCTGGCTGCCATGGCGAACGAGACACCAAGCTCCGGCGCTCCCGCAGGGTCCGTTTCTGCCGGCACCCATCTCGTCCGCGAGTGGAATGGCCGGACCTACCAGGTCGAGGTAATCGACAACGGCTATCGGTTCGATGGCAAAACCTATCCGTCCCTCACTACCATCGCAAAGCGAATCACCGGCACCCACTGGTCTGGACCACGCTTTTTCGGTCTGACGCCCAAGCGCAAGGCCTAACATGAAGAAGATCCGCTGTGCCATCTATACGCGAAAGAGTGCGGAAGAGGGTCTCGAACAGGAGTTCAACTCCCTCGATGCGCAGCGAGAAGCCTGCGCCGCGTATGTCGCGAGCCAGAAAGCGGAGAGCTGGGTGCTGCTGCCAACTGTCTACGAGGACGCGGGGATCTCGGGAGGAACCCTGGAGCGCCCGGGCCTGCAGCGCTTGCTCGCCGACATCGACGCAGGTCTCGTCGACCAGATTGTGGTCTACAAGGTCGACCGGCTGACCCGTTCCCTCTCCGACTTTGCAAAGCTCGTCGAGCGGCTCGAGGCGGCCGGCGCGGTTTTCGTCTCGGTGACTCAGTCCTTCAACACCGCGACCAGCATGGGACGACTGACGCTGCATATGCTGCTGTCCTTCGCACAATTCGAACGCGAGGTCACGGCCGAGCGGATCCGCGATAAGGTCGCTGCCTCCAAGCGCAAGGGACTATGGATGGGCGGCCGCGTACCGCTCGGCTATGAGAAGGACGAGCGCACGCTGCGCATCAACGAGGCTGAGGCCGAAACGGTCCGGACGCTCTATGCGCTTGTACCGGAAGCACGGAACGCTCCGGCAGGTGAAGGCCGACGCGGACCGCCTGGGACTGCGCACCAAGCAACGCTTCGCCGCGGATGGAACCCGGACAGGCGGGCTGCCGTTTCGTCGCGGACAACCTCCACTGCCTGCTGACCAATCCTCTCTACGCCGGCCGCATCCGGCACCAGAGGCGTGTCTACGAGGGCCAGCATCCATCGATCATTGCTCCGGAGCTCTGGGACGCGGTCCAGGCGCAGCTGCAGGCAGGGGCTGCCAAACCAAGGAGACGCACGACGAAGGGCCGCGTCGCCCGTTCCCCACTGGCAGGCAAGCTCTTCGACGAGACCGGGGACCGGCTGACGCCGAGCCACACCAAAAAGAAAAACGGGCAACGGCTCCGCTACTACGTCTCCCGGCGCCTCATCCAGCACAGTGGCCAAAAGGACCTCTCCGGCTGGCGACTACCCGCCCCGATGCTGGAACAGACCGTCGTGCATCTCATCCGACAGCATGTGGATGCCACGACCTTCTCGGCCTCGTTGATCCACACTCCGACGATGCAAGAGCTCGCCTCGGTGCGTCGCTTTTTAGACGGGCTGTGTTCCGGTAGTAATAATGATAGTGCCTCGGCAGCCCCCCTGCTCCGTCTTATCCGGCGGGTCGACATCAGCCTCGGCTCTGTGTCCATCCTGCTCGACCGCAATACGTTCGCTGCTTGCCGCTCTATGGGGCCCGAGCGCATTCGCGAGGATGCACTCCGCATCCTCGCACCGTTCCGCTTGCGTCGACGCGGCGTCGAGACCAAGCTCGTTCTGGGCAACCCCACGAAATCCGTCGACCGCACACTCCTGCGCAATATCAGAAACGCCCTCTCCTGGCTCGACCGAATCAAAGCAGGCAAAACCTATGAGCAGATTGCAACCGAAAACGCCATCCCAACGGACCGCGTGCGCAAGGCAATCCGTTATGCCTTCCTGGCACCCGACATCGTCCGCGCCATTGTCGAAGGCCGCCAGCCCGTTGGGCTGACCTCGAGCTACCTCTTGCATCATCCGCTTCCCGACGATTGGGAGAAACAGCGAGTGCTCGTCAAAACGCTGTGAGCCTGCCAGCGCCCACTCCGTGAATGGGCTCGGTTAGCAGCAAGCTGCTCTCCGACACTGGCCTCCACCAATTCAGACTCAAACTGGCCCAAATTCCCTGTCATGGTTTCCAGACTCGGATAGCTCCTTGTACTGGACCGTCTGCGGAGTCATCTTCGTTTCCTCCGTAAAACTCCGCTGGATGAATTCGAGGTTTGGCTAATTCGAATTCCGCTATTCGCCTTCTCCTCAGGCGCGATCTAGGCGTTGAGCGTCTTCTCATTGTCTGCGCGATTAAGCGCAAAAACGTCCCGATAAGCCCCAAAATCGCCCCAAACTGCACGTTAATGGCCTGTTGTGCTCTGTTTCTGATCGTTTCCAGCCACGAACCGGAAGCTCCACTCGAGCCTCCCGACTGCGATAGCCGGAAAGATGTTCCCGTCGAAGAACATTCGCTGATGAGACGTAAAGCCTTTTGTGACAATGAGTAACGGTAGGAGCCGCCTCCGGAGGGTTTACGACACGGCCCTCTTTCAAGCGTCCAGGAGGTTGAGATTGCCGTACAAAAAATTTGATTGAAGCAAATCCGATTCCGGCTCGGAACGAGCACCCGTCGATGAGATGTGCGGGGACCAGCACGTGGTGGCTTCCGTTAAGTCACTGTACAAAAACAGGATAGAACGCTGTGGGCATCAGGGCTTCTCTGAGTTTTCGCTACATTGCCCCAACCACGCGCACGGCCGAAAGTTCGATCCTGACTCCCAAAATTGCCAAAATACCTTTTGCCGAGACCGGATGGCTCGAGACTGCACCATCCGCCACCCAGTCTTGCCAATTGTGGCACTGCAGAGACGGATGAGATTTTCCGCGCGGTTGGCGTGGTTTTGCAGGGGTCGGTGTCACCAGAGATGCGCTAGAAGGGCTGAATTGGCCTCATTTTCGGTTTTCGTCTCTAATCTCGATTTTCGAGTGCCACGTTTGCGCCCAATAGGAGAACGGGCGCTGACCGGGGCCGTGCGGCGGCGGAAGAGAGGCCGCCCGAAAGGCCCAGAATCGAGACCTGGGCTACCGCAGCGTAGCGTGCTAGCACGTTCTGGTCCAGGTCTCCTTGGTGTCCTTACTTGCCTCGGATTCGGCCTCAATCAGGGTCCGGCAATGCTTGAGAGGGTCTGCGCACCCTCCATCGTCAGCCAGCTCGGGAGCCCGAGCCCCGCACCCCCTACGCGGCCTCGTAGGTGATCGCGAAGATCGTGTCCGTCAGCCACCGCCGGAACGACTCGTTGTCGCTGAACTGCTTGAACAACTCCGTGTCGTCCTGTAGCAACGCTGTCATCACCCGCCGGAGCGCCTTGTCGTGCTCGATCCGCGCGTTCTGCTTGTCGGAGTTCTGCTTGGCGTTCTGGTAGGCCCGGTCAGCTGCCACGCGGTTCGGAATTTCTTCCGTGATGAGTCGGTGGATGCGGTCGCCATCGGTCCAGGGGATGTTCCCGAACTGGTCGTTGAAGCTCTTGAGGATGTTCGAGAGGCGGTCGAGTTCGGGTTCCGGCTTGTGGCCGCCGCCGTTAGTCGGCACCGGCTCGATCTCGGCATTCTTGTCCTCCAGCTGGACGTGTCTCGCCGCCTTCTTCTCGACTCGGTAGCTGTCCATGTCGATGGACTCAAGGATGCCTTTGGACAGATCCTCTTCCACGGGCGCGGGGAGCTTCGGCACGAGGAAGTTCAGGAAGATAGAGAGCTTCTCCCACTCGGCGTGCGTGTACGACAGGATTGAAGCGAGGAAGCCGTACGCGCGCTCGAACGCCTTGGCCTTGCCCTTGAAGTCCACCTGCCCGTCCTCGTCGAGCCGCTCCTTGTAGACCGTGACGCAGGCGTCGAGGATGGGGTCGAGCTGGTCGCGGTCGGCCCCATCCAGGTAGAGCGTCACGAGCTGGTCGATCTCCGCGTCGGCATACACCTGGTAGCCATCGAGCGCGGCCTTGAGGTCGTGCAACTTGTTGGGGTCGGTCTCCTCGCTCAGGACCGTCGTCCGGTAGTAGTCAGCGAACGCCTCTTGGATGGTGTCGGCATCGTTCATGAAGTCGAGCACAAACGCGTCGTGTTTCTGCGGGTGTGCTCGATTGAGACGCGACAGCGTCTGGACCGCCTTGATCCCGGACAAGATCTTGTCCACATACATCGTGTGCAACAGCGGCTCGTCGTATCCGGTCTGGAACTTGTCGGCACAAATGAGGAACCGATACGGGTCCTGCTGGATCTTGTCGGCGATCCGCCCGGACGGGAAGCCATTGAGGGACGCCTCACTGACCTGCACCCCGCCATACTCGTGCTCGCCTGAGAAGGCGACGATGGCCTGATACCGGCTCTTGCGCTCCAGAAGGTACTGCCGGATTGCATGGTAATACTGGATCGCGCGCTCGATGCCTCCCGTCACCACCATCGCGCGAGCCTTGCCACCGATCTTGTTGAGCGCCAGCACCTGTTCTTGGAAGTGGTCCACCATGATCTCGGCCTTGAGCCGGATGGCATAATCGTGGCCCTCCACGTAGCGGCGCAGCTTTTTCCGGGCGCGCTTGGTGTCGAACTCGGGATCCTCCTCGACCTTCTTGATGAGCTTGTAGTAGCTCTCGACCGGCGTGTAGTGCCGCAGCACATCCAGGATGAACCTCTCCTGGATCGCTTGCTTCATGGTGTAGCTGTGGAAGGGGCGGTGCCTGGTCTGCCCGCCCGCATCGTACGCCTCGCCGAAGACCTCCAGCGTCTTGTTCTTGGGCGTGGCGGTGAAGGCGAAGTAGCTCGCGTTCGGAAGAAGCTTCCGAGCAGCCATGATGCGGTTGATCGTGTCCTCGGTGGTCTCGTCCTCCTCCACGGCGCCCGCCTCGGAGAGCGCCATGCTGACCGCTGCCGAGGTCCTGCCGGTCTGGCTCGAATGCGCCTCGTCAATGATGATGGCGAAGCGCCGGCCCCGCTGCTCGTTCCCGATCTCGTCGAGGATGAACGGGAACTTCTGTACCGTTGAGATGATGATCTTCTTGCCGCTCTCGATAAACGTGCGGAGGTTAGCCGAGCGCTCGGCATGGCCGACGGTGGCCCCGACCTGGGCGAACTGCTTGATCGTGTCGCAAATCTGCCGGTCGAGGATGCGGCGGTCGGTGACCACGATGATGGAGTCGAACACCCCGGCAGCGTCCTTCCGCAGCCCAATCAACTGGTGGGCGAGCCAGGCGATGGAGTTCGACTTCCCGCTACCGGCCGAATGCTGGATGAGATACCGCTTCCCTGCGCCATGCCGGCGCGTGTCGGCCAGCAGCCGTCGCACCACATCGAGTTGGTGGTAGCGCGGCCAGATCTGTTTCCTCCTCTTCTTGCCTGTCTTCTCATCCTTGGTCTCGACGACCTGCGTGTAGTTCTCCAGGATGTTCGTCAGCCCGTCGCGGGTGAGAATCCGCTTCCACAGGTAGTCGGTCTTGAGGCCGTTCGGATTCGGCGGGTTGCCTGCGCCGTCGTTCCAGCCTTGGTCGAAGGGCAGGAACCACGAGCCCTTTCCCTTGAGGTGCGTGCAGAACTGCACCGCGTGGTCGTCCACCGCGAAGTGCGCCACGCAGCGACCGAACTCGAAGAGCTTCTCGCGGGGGTCGCGGTCACGCTTGTACTGCTCTGTGGCGTCCTCGACCGTCTGCTTGGTGAGGCTGTTCTTCAGCTCGAACGTGGCAACCGGCAGGCCGTTGATGAAGAGCCCGAGGTCAAGCGCCCGCTGGGTCTCGTCGCGGCTGTAGCGGAGCTGGCGCGTGACCGAGAAGCGGTTCTGGGCGTAGCGTTCAGCGGCGATGGGGTTGCCGGGAGACGGCGTGCCGTAGAAAAGTTCGACGTGATGTGGCCCGTCCTTGACCCCTTTGCGGAGCACGTCGATGATGCCGCGCTTGCTGACCTCGCCTTGTAGGCGCGCCAGGAACTTCCGGCGTGCTGGGCCATCGTCTTCGAGGCGTAGCCCCTCGAACGCATCCGGTTGCGTTTCGACGAGGAAGGCGAGCAGCTGCGCCAGATCAACCGTGTACTCGCGGTCGTAGTCTTTGGGGGCGCCGCAGACCCAGCCGGCCCCACCCGAGGGGGCGGCGGCTTCGTCTTCCAAGCCTGCCTGCGCCAACGCGGCATCGCAGGAACTACCGGTCAGGGCGGTGCAGATCAGCCGTTCGAGGCCGCGTTCGCTGGTGTCGGTCGTCACACCGCGGCCTCCTCAGTGGCGTCGTCGCGGTCGTCGGTGGGCTCTTCCTCGCCCTCGGTGAGAGCATCGGTCTCGTCGAGCGGCTCCGGTTCCTCGACCTCGTCCGGTAGCCGGGCAGCCGCCTCCCGCACATCGAGCTTCCCGGTGACCACGTCGGCGATCAGGCGGGTGCTGTATTCACGGAGTAGCTCGATTTGGCGCCTAGCGCGATCAATGGCAGAGTCAGTGTCCGCGGTTGCCTTGTCGAGATAGCGGACGATGGCGGCTTGTTCGGCGAGGGGGGGGAGGGGCAGCCACACCGACTTGATGGCGCTGTGTGAGAGCCCATACCTCGTGACACCGTTAGCCTCGACATGGAACTGATACGCGACGGCCGTGCTCTGCAGCGCGCGAAATAGAAACCCACCATCGACACGTTCAAGGAATGGGCGAAGCAACGCTAAATGGTAGCCGCTGACGATGTCGTCTTGGGTATCCTCGACAAGTGCTGGAACACCAATATCGTTCCACGCCTCAGAGTCTTTTGTGATCAGCACATCGCCGGAACGCAGTCGGAACCGTTCGATCTCGTCCGTGGTCGCAGTCGCACGCATGAAGGCCATCCCGGACCTGATGCGATCATTCTTGTAGACATCGACATAGTTGCAGAGGCGAACCGGCTGTTCTTCATCCTTCGTGTGCTTGTCGACGTTGCTAACCCGCATTTCGGACGTATTGCGCAACCTCTGCATTTCCCAATGCTTCGGCACCTCCCCCAGCCACTCCACGCCGGAGGGCTTGTAGGCCGGATAGGGCTGGCCGGTGCGGATGTCCACTTTGCCGGTGACGGCTTGGTGGATGATGGCCTGCTTCTGCTCCTCCAGCAGCTTGATCAGCTTCTGCTTGGCGCGGATGTAGCGCCGGATGCGCCGGTCGGCGTGGTCGAGGTAGCGGACGATGGCGGATTGTTCAGGAAGGGGGGGGAGGGGCAGCCACACCGACTTGATGGCGCTGTGTGAGAGCCCATACCTCGTGACACCGTTCGCCTCGACATGAAACTGATACGCGACGGCCGTGCTCTGCAGCGCGCGAAATAGATACCCACCATCGACACGTTCAAGGAATGGGCGAAGCAACGCTAAGTGGTAGCCGCTGACGATGTCGTCTTGGGTATCCTCGACAAGTGCTGGAACGCCAATATCGTTCCACGCCTCAGAGTCTTTTGTGATCAGCACATCGCCGGAACGCAGCCGGAACCGTTCGATCTCGTCCGTGGTCGCAGTCGCACGCATGAAGGCCATCCCGGACCTGATGCGATCATTCTTGTAGACATCGACATAGTTGCAGAGGCGAACCGGCTGTTCTTCATCCTTCGTGTGCTTGTCGATGTTGCTAACCCGCATTTCGGACGTATTGCGCAACCTCCGCATTTCCCAGTGCGCCGGCATCTCGCCGAGCCACGGCACGCCGGAGTCCTTGTACGTCGGGTAGGGTTTGAGATCCACGTTTATTCCGCGGGTTCTTCTACTACGAGCATCCATACCCGTTTCAGCGGCAACTCCGCCTGGATTTCCGCTGACAGTCGTTCGTAGTTGCGATAGATGGCTCCCACGAGATCGTTGCTGTCCCACAGACGCACCATGAAGTGGCTATGCTGCGATTCCTGCAGAACCTTCTTGTTGAAGCCGCCCCAACAAACGAGCAACCCCTGCTCCGCTTTGAAGGTAAGCATAGTGCCCTTTAAGGTCCGGTACACGGTTGCGTCGACGGGGGTGTTCTGCGACTTGACCTGCACACAAAGGCGTGGCACGTCCAACCCAAGTGAACCACTTCCTGCAAGAATGTCCACACCTCCGTCTGGCCCGGGCGGGGAGATCTTTGTCACCCAACCATCGGCCCGTAGCACGGCATCCACGAGTCGCGCCAGCGCATGCCCAGCGAACCGCGACTGGATCTGGGCAACGATCTGGTCGTGGGCCACCTGCGACAGGTCTGGTATGGATTCGCTTTCGTCGGTTGGCGACGGCGATACGGTCCGGCTCTTCAATGGGACAGAAGGCCCTGGATCCGGTTTGCCTTCGAGCACGGCCACGACGCGCCTGGCGGCGTCGTGGCGCGAGATGTTGCAGACTGTCATGAACGCGCCGAACGAATAGAGCCGGTCCTGCTCGAAGGTGGTGCGCGGAAGGTCGGGTTGCAACCACTCCACCGGCCGCGTGTGCCGCGACTCAGTGTTCACGTGCTGATATCTGTAGGGTCCTGTCACACGGCCGATGGCGATCTGCGAGGTGAGCTTGCGTGGCAGGACGACAATGTCACCTTCCTGCATTGCAAGCGCGAAGGCCCCGAGTTGTCGCGCGAAATTACCGACAGCACGTGGCTTCCGGTCAGGTAGCGCCTCGCTCACGAGGTTGGCTACCTCATCATAGCCTTTCGTCCCTTCTAGAGATGGCACATTCTGAAAGCCTATTATGGCGAGATTATGCGTTAGCGCGTAGTCCTCATCTTCACCATTTCGGCCAGCTCTGACGAGATAAACCTTGGGCGCGTCTGTCATTGCTAATTCTCCGAGATATTGAGAATGTCGCCGAGTAGCCCCTCGGTCTCCTTCTCCAGGGCCAGGATGTCGGCGCGGATCTCCTCCAGCGTGCGGAGCGGCTGCGGCTTGTAGAAGTAGCGGGTGAAGCTGATCTTATAGCCGGTCTTGACACTCTCCGAGACGTACCAGGCGTCGGCTGCGTGCGGGAGCACCTCACGACGCAGGAACGCCTCGACGCCGCCCTCCTCCAATAGCGGCACTTGCTCGGTGTCACGCAGGTCGCTGTCCGGCTCGTACTCGACGACGCATCGCTTCCCGCTGACGGTCGCCGTGAACAGGCCGGCCAGCGGGTTGGGTTCGACACCGCGCTTGTGGATCTTCTTGATGACGGGCGAGGCGCTCTCGGCCCGCTCGGCGATCTCCTTTAGCGCCTTGATCTCCTTCGCCGCGTAGGCCCGGTCGGGATCGATCCCCGTGAGCCGTAGGGGTCGCTCGACCGTCACCTTCCAGTACCCGAAGGCGGCGTTCGGGAAGATCTTCGACTGCTCGGTTTCCTCGAAGGCCAGGAACGTGTCGCAGATGCGGGTGATGTCCTCCTCGGACAGCTCGCAGTTCTTCTTGCCCAGGTTCTTGCGAAGCGGCTGAAACCACTTTGTCGCGTCGATCAACTGCACCTTGCCTCGGCGATGCTCCGGCTTGCGGTTGGTTAGCACCCAGACGTAGGTGGCGATGCCGGTGTTGTAGAACATGTTCAACGGGAGGGCGACGATGGCCTCCAGCCAGTCGTTCTCGATGATCCAGCGGCGGATATTACTCTCGCCCTGCCCGGCATCGCCGGTGAAGAGCGAGCTGCCGTTGTGGACCTCGGCGATGCGGCTTCCCAGCAGGGTGCCGTGCTTCATCTTCGAGAGCATGTTCGCCAGGAACAGCATCTGACCGTCGCTGGAGCGGGTGATGAGCGAGTACTCGGCATCACTGCCGTGTTCAATCAGAAAGCGCGGGTCCTTGATACCCGCCTTGCCGCCCAGGCGCTCCAGGTCGTTCTTCCAGCTCTTGCCGTAGGGTGGGTTGGAGAGCATGAAGTCGAACTCGCGAGACGGAAAAGCGTCGTTGGAGAGCGTTGAGTGTTCCGGCCCCCCAACGATGTTGTCGGCGGCTTCCCCCTCGCCCTTGAGGAGGAGGTCTGCCTTGGCGATGGCGTAGGTCTCCGAGTTGATCTCCTGGCCGTAGAGATGGGTGGCGACCTGCTTGCCGCGTTGCTCGGCGAGCTGCGTCAACGTCTCCTCGGCCACCGTCAACATGCCCCCCGTGCCGCAGGCGCCGTCGTACACCAGGTAGGTCCCCGAGTCGATCCGGTCGGCGACAGGCAGGAAGACCAGTTTCGCCATCAACGTCACGGCATCGCGCGGGGTCCAGTGCTCGCCGGCCTCCTCGTTGTTCTCCTCGTTGAAGCGGCGGACCAACTCCTCGAAGATCGTGCCCATCGCGTGGTTATCTAGGCCGGGGTGCTTGATCGACCCGTCGCCATGGAGGACCGGGTGGGGACTCAGGTTCACGTCCGGCGAGAGGAACTTCTCGATCAGCGTGCCGAGGGCGTCGGCCTTGGACAGGCGGGGAATCTGGCTTCGAAACTCGAACTTCTCCAGGATGTCCTGGACGTTCGGCGAGAAGCCGTCGAGATACGCCTCGAAGTCGGCCTTGAGCTGCTGTTGGCTGGAACGGGCCTTGAGGTCGCGCAGCGTGAACTTCGATGTGTTGTAGAAAGACTGACCAGCGGCCTGACGCAGTGCCGAGTCCTGGTGGATGATCTTCGCCTTGTCTAGAGAGGTTTTCATCTCCAGCACGGCCGGCTGGCTCGGCTCAAGGAGCGAGTCGAGCCGCCGCAGCACGGTCATGGGCAAGATCACATCCCGATACTTGCCGCGGACATAGAGGTCGCGCAGCACATCATCCGCGATGCCCCAGATGAAGTTGGCGATCCAGTTGAGTCGGCTTCCCTCCATGCCCAGATCCTCCCGATATGCTTGGCCTTGGACATAGGCCGACTTCCTTCCCTCACTCCAATGCCGGGCGATTGGGCGAGGCTCAATTCTCCCACACACCCGAGTGTCCGCTGCATGAAAAGTCGTTCCTGGAAACATCGTCCGTTACGCTAGATCGATTTTTTGCGGAGCACAGGCATCGATCTGATGCAACGCGTGCCCACGCTGACCGACCGGCATCGATGTCGTCGAGCAAGCGCTGCAGGCCCGGGCGCTCCAGGGTTCCTCCCGAGATCCCCGCGTCCTCGTAGACGGTTGGCAGCAGCACCCAGCCCTCCTGTGCCTTCTATATATTCATCCACGCGCACCGAACTTGATTAGTCTCCGGTCTGCCGGCAGAAACAGACTGAACCGCCCTGGGTTTTTCCGGAGACTGTTTTAGTTGAGTCTCGCCATCTCGAGCGAGCCTTCCTGCGACCGATAGTAGTTCATCTCGTACTCGACCGGGGAGACATTTCCGATCGGCTCCAAGAGTCGTTGCGTGTTGTACCAATGCACCCCGTCCTGTGCCAAAACGCGGCCCTGTAGACCCTCTCGCGGCTTGGCCCATACCCCAGGTACCCCGATTTTTGCACTATTCACGTTATCGTAGGAGTCGCCTCGGCTGCCGACGGACGGCTCGATGCCCGCCTCGGCGAGCCGCTCGGTGTAACGGATCGAGACGTACTGCACGCCGCGGTCGCTGTGATGCACCAATGGATCTTCTGGGTCTAGTCGGCGCTCGTGCAGCGCCTGCTCCAACGCATCGAGAGCGATGCCGGCAGTCAACGATGTCGTCGCTCGCCAGCCGACGATGAGTCGAGCGAAGACGTCGATGACGAAGAGGCTATCCCAGAACGTCCACGTAAGAACTCTCATCGAAGCCGACCAGCAACGTTTTCCCAACCCGCAGCGTGGGGGCGCGCAGGTTCCCCGTCGGTCCTAAGAGCGCATCCACGATTTCCTTGGACGCCTTCCCGCCGGGAAAAATTTGGACTTTCTTGCCCTTGGCGACGATGACTTTTTTGGCGGCTTTGATGAGCGCCACAGCGTCTTTGCGGCTCAGCTTTTTCGATGCAGAGACGACTTCCTTCGCGTCGATTTTCTTGGCGTCCATGAACTTGGACGCTCGGCTACAGCTTGTTCACCCGTTGCGGTGATAATACCAGTCGACTTTCCTTGGCATCTCTCTTTGTCGCTCCTTGTGGCGCCCGACCCCGTATTCAGGTCGAAAGTAGGAGCCCTATTCTATCAGTTACTATTAATGATGATGTTGTTGTTACCGAGCTGCCGGCCCCACTCGAGACAGAGAACGCGGAGAGCATTCTAACGATGTTGTGGTCGTTTCACGCAGAAGCTGACCTGGCGTCAGATTCACGACCTCTACAACCTGACAGCACCGACGGTCCCGCTGAATTTGCAGCCTCGCTACAATCTGCTCGACTTGGTGCGTGAACCCTATGGCGGCCCTTACGAAAAGCGTGCCGTTAACACTAGAGTGAACAGCGTTCGGAACGACGACCCGGACATTCTTGCTCCTAGGTCAGAGAGGAGACTCTTTTGACCGGCGGAGCACACAACCATTCGTGTCCTCGAATGAAACCCCTCACGTGCTGCTCGTGACATTTCCCTGTTCGTTGATCTTAATTCCCTGTTCTTCCAGAGCGATTCCCTGTTTGCCTATTTCAGATTCCCTGTTCGGTCATCTCAAATTCCCTGTTATTTCGGAACAGGGAATTGCCGTCTAACCATTTGAAATACAGATGGTTACCACATGAAAAAACGGCCCGATCAGCCTCAAAATGGCCCAAATTCCCTGTTTTTCCCTGTTCTTGATGGTTTCCAGCCGAGACCGGATAGCTCCAAACTGCCCCATCCGCCACCCAGTCCGGCCAATCGTGGCACTGCAGAGACGGATGAGATTTTCCGCGCGGTTGGCGTGGTTTTTCAAGATTAGGTGTCACCAGAGACGCGCTATAAGGCCTGAACAGGCCTCATTTTCGGTATTGGTCTCTAATCTCGATTTTCGAGTGCCACGTTTGCGCCAAATTGGGGAGAGGGCGCTGACCGGGCCATGCGGGTGGCGGGAAAAGAGGCCGCCCGAGAGGCTCAGAATCGAGGCCGGGGCTACTGCCGCGTAGCTGGCCTAGCACGTTCTGGTCCAGGTGTGGCCCTGGCCTCCTTAATGTCCATCTTTGCCCAGGACCTGGATCCAGGTCTTCGCCCAGGGAGCGTAGCATCCCGTTGCTGGGCGGTGTTTTCCCTGGCGTGCGGAGAACCCTAATCGCCGACATCGCCTCCGACACGCCCCTGATCTGGGGCTCGCCACGGGGTGATGACGATCGAAACGGCCCGGCGCGCCAGTCTTGAGTTCGTTTGTGTTTTTGGACAGGAGGCGATCGAAACGGCCCCGGCACCAGCGCTTAACCGGCGTCGACATGTTACCTGACACTCGTTCCCCTCGTCGCATCCCTCGTTCTGAACAGGACTCCGCTAAGCCAAGGAGGCTGTCTGTAGACCGACCACCGGCGGATCCCCTTGCGGTTCTGTCTCCTGATCGCTGCATCGGCCAGCCGTAGCTGTTCCCGAAAACACCTGTGGTACCATGAACCCGTGATCGAGAAGCATGCGATCTCGCGGCAGCGGGGATAGACGGAGAGCGAACTAGCTGACTGAGGCACTGAGTGAACCGACGGAAGCCAAATCGGCAACTGGCAAGCGAAAGCAGTCACTGCGAGGCACCCGAGAGTTTCATGCGGTCAATATGCTCGACAAACTCGACCTTGCAGCTGAAATGGTGGACATTCTTAGCGATTCGGAGAAAAACCTGAAGGCCGTGATGAGCGAATCGGGTGGTGCTTCCGCCATCAAGTATTGGTGAGATGACGCTAAGACTTTACGGTGCAATATTAAGTTACATCCCAAATAGTGCTCGTGACCTTTCGCTGCGCGCTAAATGGAGCGTAAAGCGCCTTTTTTGCAAAGGGATGCATACACATCACCAACAGTAAACAGCGCAAGCACCAAATGGGCAGAACTGAAAGCAAATTAGGAAAACAAGCATGATGGCGCATACATGGGCCGGTCTGAAGGAACTGTCCGACAACGAACTCATTGCTGAACACGATGACTCGGCTAAGAATACGGTAGTCGGCACTCGACATTACCTAGACGAATTGCGATATCGACAACAGTCGCGTGTTGCCTCCAAGCTAGAAGGTTTTACGAAGTGGATTTTCTGGCTGACCGTCGTCGTCACGTTGGCGACTGTCGCCAACGTTGCGGTCGCGATAGCGCATTCGCTGGGCTTGTGATGACCGCCGGTAGGACAAGAAAAATGCGAGCTTGACGAGCAATCCTTGTATGACTTCCAACTCTCTGTACTACGGCGACAACCTGGACATTCTCCGGCGCTACGCCCAGGACGAGAGTGCTGACCTGATTTATCTCGACCCTCCCTTCAATAGCAACCAGACCTACAACATCCTGTTTCAGGAGAAGGACGGCACGCAGTCGGCTTCCCAGATCAAAGCGTTCGGGGATACCTGGCATTGGGATGAAACAGCGGCGCGTTCGTATGAAGAGACGGTAGAGGCTGGCGACCAGGTGGCCGAGGCGATGCAAGCTTTCAGGAAGCTGTTGGGGACGAACGACATGCTGGCCTACATGTCGATGATGGCTCCCCGTTTGGTGAAGCTTCGGCGGGTGCTGAAGCCGACCGGGAGCCTCTACCTGCATTGCGACCCCACGGCGAGTCACTACCTGAAGCTGCTGATGGACGCCGTATTCGGCACCACTAACTTTAGGACGGAGATCATTTGGAAACGCACTAGCGCCCACAGCGACACCAAACAAGGACGCCAGCAGCATGGAAGAATCCATGATGTGTTGCTTTTCTATACGAAGACCGATGACTGGAACTGGAATCCTGTCTACACGAAATATGACCGCGAGTACGTCGAAAATTTCTATCGCTTTATTGAGCCGGGAACGGGACGCAAGTATCGAAAGGGCGATCTCACTGGGCCGGGAGGTGCCGCGAAGGGGAACCCGCAATACGAAGTGATGGGAGTCACCCGCTATTGGCGCTACTCCAAGGAGCGAATGCAGGAGTTGATTCGCCAAGGAAGAATCATTCAGACGAAGCCGGGGTCTGTACCTGCTTACAAACGTTATCTGGATGAAATGCCGGGCGTTCCCCTGCAAGACTTGTGGGGAGACATAAGGCCGATAGGATCGCAGGCCGCTGAACGCCTCGGTTATCCCACCCAGAAACCAGTCGCCCTCCTAGAGCGGATCATCCAGGCCAGCAGCAACGAAGGTGATGTGGTTCTGGACCCTTTCTGCGGGTGCGGCACGACCATCGCTGCGGCCCAGAAGCTTGATAGGCGCTGGATCGGGATCGACATCACCCAGTTAGCCATTTCCCTCATCCGCTACCGCCTGGGGGATTCCTTCGGCAAGGACTGCCGATTTGAAGTCATCGGCGAACCGACTAGCCTCCCGGATGCCACCGCTCTGGCGGAGCAGGACCCCTATCAATTCCAGTGGTGGACTCTCGGTCTGGTTAAAGCCCGACCAGCCGATGAGAAGAAGGGAGCCGACCGGGGCATTGATGGAAGGCGCTATTTCCATGACGAAGGGCGGGGCGGGAAGACAAAGCAGATCATCTTCTCGGTGAAGGCCGGAAAGGTCACGGTGTCACACATTCGCGACCTGGTGGGTGTTATCAGCCGTGAGAAAGCTGAGATTGGAGCGTTTCTATCCCTGGAACCTCCAACCTCACCCATGCGTAGAGAAGCAGCCTCAGCTGGTTTCTACGAATCTCCTTGGGGAAAGCATCCGCGCATCCAGTTGCTCACGATTGAAGATCTCTTGGGTGGGAAGAGCATCGACTATCCCCAGGCTACCGATGTGACTTTCAAAAAGGCGCAGCGGGTGAGACCCAATCCATCGGAGAAGCAGAAGATTCTACCGATGGAGGGCGAGCCGCCAGAAGATCGAAATTCAGACTGACCCTCCCGGATCAAATTTTTTGGGTTCCAAGAGGCTCACCCGCTTCCCCTATCTTGTCTGACGGGCATGGGAGAATAAGCCCATTGCAATGCGGTGATGAAGAAAGGGAGAAAGGACACGATGCCGCGCTTCAAGGAACGTCAACTACAACTAGTGGATTTAATAGGTCGGTTTGAGGCGAATCCGTCTTCGACCCACGTTCGTGACGCACTATCGGCGATAAGCCGTTTGAAGGATGACGGAGCCAAATTTTGGGATGAGGATTCCCAAGAACTACGCCGTTGGCGAGAATATTGCGACGTTTTATGGACGTTTCTCAACAGCACCTTGGGACAACGTCGGCATCTTGAGAAACAAGATTTGGCTACGGTACTGAGAGAGTTCATCCAGGAGTTTGAGCATTCCACTGGGCGCATGTACCAGATGCTTTATTCCAGGTCTAACGATCTGGATATCGAGCATACGCTTCACTGGTTTGATCTGGTTTACAGGTTCTCCACTTACGCCTTGATTTCTTTTTGGATTGACGACAAGACTGAGGAAATTTCAGTAAAAATTACGATAAACACAACCACTTGGAAAACCACACAAAAGTGGACACGGAACGAGATGCAAGTACCCAAAAAATACCGCCGTGCCACCAAGAAGTTGTTGTGAACTCAGGGTTTAGGTACTGTCAAATGAAGCTGGCGCCTGACAGACTGGGCGGATGAAAAGCGACACGCCGAGCTACCGCAGATATCGATTTCCGCCTGAAGTCAACAGCCACGCGGTCGGTCTCGTGGTTCAGCAGCCCATCGTAGCCTCCGTGGTCGTCGGTATACACCTTCGCCCCAGGCATGTGTTCGCTAGTCTGAATTGGCCCATTTCGCTCATTTGATTTGGCCCACCCCATCGAGACCGATACCCTGAGCCGGGGAAGAACCCGGAGAGGAGGGTCGGTTGAAAAGGGGTGCGAAAGTGCGATTGTTCGAGCAGATCCGTGGCGAGTACGAGCACGGAGTAGGAACGATAAAGGGAGTGGCGAAGGAGTTCGGAGTACACCGTCGGATGGTGCGTCAGGCGCTGGAGAGCGCGGTACCGCCGGAGCGTAAAGTCGCGGAGCGTGCGAGTCCGAAGCTTGAGGAAGTACGCGAGTTCATCGACGCGGTCCTGAAGGAGGACAAGCGAGCGCCTCGGAAGCAACGCCATACGGCTCGTCGTATCTGGTCCCGGTTGCGCGCCGAGCATCCGGAGCATGAGATTGGCGAATCAACGGTACGTCGCTACGTCGCTCGTCGGAAGAGCGAGCTCGGCCTGAAGGACACAGAGATTTTTGTTCCGCAGAGCTACGCGTGGGGCGATGAAGGGCAAGTGGACTGGTACGAGGCGTACGCGCGGATCGGAGGTGAGCTCGAGAAGGTCCACACGCTCGTAGTCCGAAGCATGGCGGGAGGAGGCGCGTTGCATCGCGGCTATCCGCGTCCGACGCAACAAGCATTTTTCGAAGCGCAGGAGCATGCGTTCGAGTTCTTTGGTGGCGTGTTCCGCCGCATGCGCTACGACAACCTGTCACTCGCGGTCACTAAGATTCTGCGTGGTTATCAACGAGAGCAGACGGAGCGATTCGTGGCGTTTCGCTCCCATTGGGGATTCGACTCGGAGTTTTGTAATCCGAGTCGAGGCAACGAGAAGGGCGGGGTGGAAAGCGAAGTCGGCTACTTCCGGCGCAACTATCTGACGCCGGTACCGGAGTTTTCGAACTGGGATGAGCTGAACGAGTATCTGCTCTCGTGCTGTCTCAAGGATGCGACGCGCCACATTAGCGGCAAGGAGCATGCTGTCGGAACAGCGATGGAGCTTGAACGGGAGCATCTGTTGCCATTGACCGTCGAGGGGTTCGAAATCGAGGAGCGACGATTTGCAAAGGTGAACAAGAAAGGCTGCGTTCGAGTCGGCACGAACTGGTACTCGACTCCGTTGAAACGGGACCGGCGAGTTGTGCCAAGCTACTGCCGTTGGAAGTTGAGATCTGGCACGAGGGCCACGTCGTGGCACGCCACGAGCGCTGCTACGGCCGCAGCCAGTCGATTTATGAACTCGAGCACTACTTGGATGTTCTGGTCAGGAAGCCTGGAGCGTTGGCCGGCTCGACGCCGCTCGCTCAATGGCGGGAGAAAGGTCGGTGGCCCACGAGCTACGACGAGTTGTGGTCCAAGCTGAATCGACGTCACGGGAAGCTCGAAGGAACCCGCCAGATGGTCGAGCTCGTGCAGCTCGGCCGCGAGCACGGCTACGACAAGCTGCGTGAGGCGGTGAGTCAAGCGCTCGAACTCGGCTGTACGGATGCTGAGGCGATCCGTCACCTCGTCGAATCATCAGTTCTTCGACGTGAGCAGGCGCAGGCTCTTGGCGATGTGGAGCTCGGAGAGCTCACGAAGTACGAACGTTCCTTGCCAGGTGTTGGCCATTACAACGCGCTGATCGGCGAGGTGAACTCGTGAACGCGAAGAGCATCGAGCTCCAGAGCATCCGTCAGCATTGCAAGACGCTTCGCATGCCGAGCGTGGCAACGCAGTTCCAGAAGATTGCCGAACAAGCGCAGCGCGACGAGCACAGCTATGTCCGCTACCTCGACGTGCTGCTCAGCGCCGAAGTCGAGGAGCGTGAACACCGCGCGGTTCAAAGACGACTGAAGGAAGCACAACTACCGAGAGCGAAGACGCTCGAGGAGTTCGACTTCTCGCAATCGCCGAAGGTCTCCGCCCGTCGGATACGAGAACTGGCCGAAGGCGACTACATCGACCATGCACGGCCGGTTCTGTTTCTCGGCGATGCCGGCACAGGCAAGACTCATCTGGCCACGGCATTGTGTGTAGCGGCGTGCCAGCAACGTCGCCGCGTTCGCTTCACGACGGCCTCGAGACTCGTCAACGAACTCGTTGAAGCTAGGGAGGAGCACGAACTCTCGCGAGTGATCCGTCGCTACGCCCGCTACGAGTTGTTGTGCATCGACGAGCTCGGCTACGTCCCACTCGCCGATGTCGGCGCCGAGCTTCTGTTCCAAGTGGTTTCGGAACGATGCGAAAGGGCGGCGCTCGTGATCACCACCAACCTGCCCTTCTCGGAGTGGACCCAGGTGTTCACGAACGTCCGCCTGTGCAAGGCACTGCTCGACCGAGTCACGGACCAGGCGCACATACTCGAAACCGGCACCGAATCCTATCGGTTCCGGCGCACCCTGAAGAGCGAGAAAAAGACCATAAAGGCATGAGTTCGTTGGGTTTCACTAGCCGCGGCCTGCACTTCGTTCCGGCCGCGGAATAAGGAAAGGGGCTTTCTTACAGCTCGTCTTTATTAATCAATAACTTAGGGTGGGCCAAATTAGATGAGCAAAGTGGGCCAGACCGAGTGGACAAACACACAGGCTCGACGTTCTCGGGTCAAGTCTTAATTTTCCTGTCAAATCTCCGTACGGTTCCCCGCGCTCGGTTAAGCTGCTGATTCCTCCGACGTCGTTTGGTCAAGAAATTCGTCCGTCACTTCGATCGCGTGGCACGACCCGAATACGGGTTGACACGGCCGTGTTACACGAATTACTCCGGCTCAACAAGGCTACGTGTGATCGCCGACCAATACAGGAATAGGCCGACGATACTGAGACTGCCGAAAATGAACACCGCTTCAAGGCGCCCAGACAGACCCCAAAACCAGAATGAGTCCTCGGTGCCTTCCAGGTATCGGACCAGATTATCGGCAAACGCCGCGAAGAAGAGCATCGAGCTCCAGTAGAGCGGGCCGTGATGCTGACCGAGTGGGTTGACTTCGTCCCGGGAGGGTCTTTCCCTGGCCTCAGCAAAGGACAGATAGCCAAAGCCCGTGACTATGTAAGCGATATTGAAGCCGACAAAGATCAAGATGGGTAGTGATACTCGCCACCACGACCAGTCGCTGAAAACGGCCAGCTTAAGGAGTGCCACGATCAAAGTGAGGGCGCCGAAGACAAAGAACCCGGTGGTCTGAATTTCCTTCTCGCCGCCTGCCAGCGAGAGCGAAGTGCGACGTCCAACTCCGCGGCGAGATTCGTCGTGTACGGCAAGAGAACTTTGACGTGTATGGCGTGCGCAAGGTCTGGCGTCAGCTGTGCCGTGAGGGCCGCGACGTGGCTCGATGCACGGTGGCCCGTCTGATGCGTGAAATGGGTCTCCAGGGCGCGGTCCGTGGACGTCGATTCAAGACGACGAAGCCGGATTCGAGCGGCGCTCGCCCGATGGACCTCGTGGAGCGCGACTTCAACGCCACACGCCCGAACGAGCTCTGGGTCTCGGACCTGACCTACATTGCCACGTGGCGCGGCTTCGTGTATGTCGCCTTCGTCATCGACGTCTTCGCTCGACTCATCGTCGGTTGGCGAGCGACGACATCGTTGACTGCCGGCATCGCTCTCGATGCGTTGGAGCAGGCGCTGCACGAGCGCCGACTAAACCCAGAAGATACATTGGTGCATCACAGCGATCGCGGCGTGCAGTACGTCTCGATCCGTTACACCGAGCGGCTCGCCGAGGTGACGAGCAGGAAAAGGCACAAAATTCCAACGTGACGAATCATCAAGTAACCTCCACTAAGATTTGGGGCATATACTACTAACTTGACGTGGCTCTAACATGCTGAAAATAAAGGGCTTAGCGAATCATACTTATGCAAAGAGCCCGCTGTTTGGATGGTCTCGGCTATTCCCTCTAGAGCAGAGGTATTGTATTCACCAAGCGACCCGACGATCAGTTTTCATTGTGGTACAGACTTGCATAACGAGTCAAGCCCATTCTTAGTTGAAACTCTCCACGGCTCATAAATTAGGCGGCCTTCTTCTTCGACACCGTTGATGTCTTCGTCTCGATCTTCAGTTCCCGCTTGAGAGCTTCGCGAAGCTTCGGAAGATGGCGGTAGCCGATCACCCTCCTCAAGCGGGGTTCGATGTCCACGAGGGCTGTCGCCAGCCACCGCTGGCGTTGGCTGGAGTTCTTCCAGTGGTCGACCTTCGCGCAGCGTTCCTCGACGAGAGCATTGACGGATTCAAGGCAGTTCGTCGTCTTGAACGAACGGCCCAGCGCCCCGTACACGCCGAGACGATGCAATGTGAGCGTCTCCTCGATTCCTTCCTCCAAGCTCCCAGCTGCGGATTGGTTCCGCTCCTCCAATTCATCGTGCAGTTGATCGAGGGCCGCGAGGGCCTCTTTATATTCCGGCCTGTTGTAGGCCGACTGCAACCGCTTGCGCAACGACGCCTGCTCGCCCTTGGACAGATAGCTCACGACGTTTTCACGTTTGTGCCACTGGCACCGTTGTATCAGGACCCGCTTTCGGAACGCCTTCTTTACGGCCGCTTTCAGACCCTTGCCGCCATCGATGATCACCAGTAGACCCTGGGAGCTGTCGAGTCCCCGCGCGAGCAGTGAACGCAGGAACGGCGTCAACACCTTCTCGTTCTCCGTGTCCGTCTCCACGAAGCCCAAAAAGCGTTTTTCCCCGGAAAGTGTGATGCCCAGCGCGATGACCATCATTGCGTCGGCGAATGATTTCCCGTCCAGGAACAGCGCCACCACATCTTCGCCGGACAGATCCCGTTCCTGCATCTCCCGAAGTTTCGCTGCGCTCGCTTGTACGAAACCTCGGGACACCGTCGAGCTCGACAGCCCGATAGCGCCCGGTATCGCTTCCGCTGCAGCCTCGTAGTTGCGACACGAGATTCCGTAGAGCACTCGTTTCAGCAGCAGATCATTCACCTCTCCGCCGTCGTTCAGTGCTTCGTAGGAGCGAAGCGGTATCTCTACTCCCTCTTGGCTCCGAACCCGTGGCACACGGATCGGTACCCGCTGGCCGGCAAGCCCTACCGTGCCAGGGTTGGTTCCGTGGCGGCGGCCACGCTCCAGTTCGTCCTTACGAGCGTATCGCTCTCCCGCCAACTCCTTCACTTCGTCGTCGAGCAGCTCGTGAACGTGCATTAACCCAAGCGGGATTAGCGAACGGATCATCTCTATTTTGACGTCCACCTCGAGCTCCCCGTACTCCTCGCGCGCCATTACCTCGGGCTTACCCAAACGACGTGACTTCTTGTGTTTCTTGGCTGTACGTAGCAGACTTCCCATCTCGGCTCCTTTCTCTTGCGGCTTGATGTTGTTTTTGCCAACGTCATCAAACCACGGGGTTGGGAGCCGTTTCAATTTCCAACTAAGAATGGCACACTCTCTGCATAACCATACAAACTGTCAAGTTAGCCGTATAAGGCCCTTTGGAAAGGGGCAAACTGCTGACCCGCTGGGCGTTCTTGACGACGGCGGCGCTCACGTGATTGGTCGCGCGGTCCTTCACGCCCACGACGGCAGTTTTGCCGACGGACCCGCGTCCTTTGATGACTTGCTTGCGCTTGTGCGCATGCATGTTTCGAGCCTTGCCGCCGACGAACGTCTCGTCCACTTCAACCGGGCCTTGCATTCTCGCGGTCCCATCGGAGAATCCTTGCCGGATTCGCTGCGCAAGGTGCCATGCTGATTTCTGCGTGATCTCCAAGTCTCGGCTTAGCTTCATGCTGGAGACGCCTTTCAGGTTAGTAGTGAGAAGATAGAAGGCAATCGCCCAAACTTGGTATCCGAGGTTCGACGCCTGCATTGGAGTCTCGGAACGAACGCTGAACCGCTTCCCGCACTCTTTCTCGCGGCATCGGTGCGTCATGGATTTGTGCTGGATCGGGAACTGAACATTGACCGATCCGCAGTAAGGGCATGACGGTCCATCCGGCCAGCATGTTTGAGTGAACCACCGTTCGGCTGTTTCGTCGTCGGGGAACATCCGCGTGAGCGCGACAAGTGAGATTCCCTTGCGGTAAGACTTGCCTGGGCCGTTGTGCTTCATGGGTAGAATTATAGGATAGTGCCGACACCGTGTCGTATCTCGCACCCAATTCGGTGTTCAACTCGTTGCCTCGCCAACGTTCGAGCCCGCATCTCCGGCCCGATGATCGCCTTGTAACGATAGACCGCGTTCTCCACCATGCTTCGCTTGGTGCAGCCTGAGAGCTTGTACCATTCACGTCGGCCGTGTCTTTCGATGGCACGAATATGGCGATCGCGCTCCTGCATGGCGGTGTTCGAATTCTGATTGAGCGTCGCGTTTCGTTGCGGCGGAATCACCACGCGCGTCCTTCGTCCAGGACTGTGCGCTTCGATCGCTTCGTAGACCGCTTCCTTGTCGTATGCACTGTCCGCCGCCACGGACGCTAGAGGTGCTTGAATCTGTGTTAGCAAAGCGGGGACTCGGGTTGCGTCGCGAGCTCGTGACGCCGTCAGTTCGGACGCAACAATGTTGCCGGTCTCGCGATCAACGGCGATGTGCAACTTGCGCCATGCGCGCAGCTTTGGCGGTTTGCGGGCGGTTCCAACATGAATCCTCAAGCCCGTGCTATCGATCATCAGGTGGATTGGTTGATTGCTTGCGGCTTTCGGAATCCGCAGCTTCTTGCGGAGCAGCCTCGAGCGCCGACACAACGTCGAGTAGTCCGGGATCTCGATACCGAGCCCGAGCAGCGAGGCGATCGAGTGCAAGAAGCCTTCGGTTTGTCGGTAGGCGAGCTTGTACACCATCCGGACAACCAGGCCCGTTTCAATCGCCATGTCGTCACCAAAAACACAAACGCGTTGCCAAGCCCTCGGTGGTGGCGCTCTCCATAATGATGATAGATGAACTCGACGACGGCCCGTCGCGCGGGTCTTAGAGTGCGTTTGTATTTTTGGACACGACGGCTGGCGGATGAATAAATAGAAGGCACAGGCGCATTACGCTGACAATAGGATTCGTTTTTGGACTCTCTCGACGCAGCGTCCTGCTGAAGGAGGAAAACGCCCAGCTCCGGCGACGCCCCCTCGTCTTCAGTAGCACTTCGGTTTAGTAATAGCGCGCGTGCTTGACGAGCCGACCGCCCGTCTTCACGAGTCGTTGGGTGCTTCCGCCATCAAGTGTTGGCGAGATGACGCTAAGACTTTACGGTGCATTGAATTACAGCTGAAATAGCGTTCGTGACCTTCGCTGCGCGCTAAATGGAGCGTAAGCGCCTCTTTTGCAAAGGGATGCGTACACATCACCAACAGTAAACAGCGCAAGCACCGGTCTATTTCAAAAAGGCGGAGTTTTGGCACAGGACGGGATCGTCTACGCCAAAAACGGGCTCGATGCTCGCAAAGCCTATGACGAGCTCGTCGCCAAGTGGACGCCTCTCGCGCCGGTCGTCGTCCGAAGCCTAGAGGAGGTCGGCAATCAGCTACTGACCTTCTACGAATTCCCTCGTGCCATGTGGAAATCGATTCGCACGACCAATGCTCTGGAGAATCTCAACCGCGAGTTTCGACGCCGGACGAAAACCCAAGCGTCGTTCTCCAGCGAGGAGTCCGCGGTCGCTTTGCTGTTTGGGCTTATCGCCTCTGGCCAGATTCAACTACGACGCATCGACGGCTACCAACGTCTGAGCGAGGTTCTCGAACACGCGGAGGTTGCCGCCTGATATGATACTCTGATGACGGAGTGGAGGGCGCTGTTCTTTTTCCACGGACCTCGGGACACATCCCCGGAACTGACGTCATTCGGCTGCCGTTGTGCTCCGCAAAAAGTCTATCCAGTGTTGATTGCGCGTTTTAGACCTGACATGGTCGGCTGCTTCTGGCCGGTTTTCTTTTTTGCGGATCACAACCATCTATTTCACGAGGTATGACGTCACGCGCACAAGGGGTTTGTATCCTTGTGGCGAGCCCGAGCCTTCTCGAGCCAGAGTGTCGGACCCCGAGGCAGATGCAATTGGCAAACGCGTTATGTCGGTACGTGGAGTTGGCGACGGAATTAATATCTGCTCTTGACTAAATAGAGTGCGACTTTTGGCTTCACGAGGCGCCGATGCCCTCTACCTTCACATGGCTCGATAACAGCGAGAGCGACCGCCGGCGCGCGCTAGAGGTCATCGACCTTTTTGCTCAGCCAGGCACGCTGGATGAGCTGGGCATCGGGATGATCCGTGATGCGCTCGCGGATCAGATGTTTCCCGGAACGAGCACGATCCAAACGCGGGCGCGCTACTTTCTCTTCATCCCGTGGATTTACCTGGATCTCGAGCGTCGACGAGTGCCATCCGCGAAGATCTCCGAGCTTGCTCGCCAAGAAGAGATTCGGCTGGCTCGGAGTCTCGCAGAGAACGAAGCGGATGCCAGCGGTGTGATTGGAAAAGAGGCGGGACGTCACCTGAAGCGGCTTCCGTCCGCGATCTACTGGAGTGGGCTCCAGCGATGGGGCCTCCGACAATCTCGGGCATCACAAGACAGCTACCATCGTTCGCTCGATCGCCTCTACGCAGACCAACGCGCGTGGCGCGAAGCGGGTCATGATCGCGAGGGTCAATCGGCTCCACCAGGCATCTGGCATCCTCACATCCCAGACCCGCCCAGTGATTTCCCCGACGCTGTCAACTTTGCGCTCGGCAGGGAGGAAGTCGAATACTTGCAGGATCGTATCCGCGCGCAGGCGCGAGGATCGCTTCTCGCTCATCTCATAGACGAGGGCGCCGTGGGGCCGCGTGTGGCATTTCCATGGTTACATCCCGTCTGTGCCGAGCTTCCGCCGCGACTACGCGAGTTGCTTGGTCACGCTCGCAACTTCGCGGAGGCGCACCACGGAGCTGCACTTCTCTACAATTTGATGCTCGCCGAGAAATTTCCCTTGCCGGAGCGCGTGGAACAGTATCGGGAGATGCTCGCCGGGTGGGCCGCGTTGGTTTCGGAGCGTAGTGAAGTTTTGCGTGGGTGGGATCGAGAGAGGTTTTGGGACTTGGTCCAGATGGAGAACGGCCGCCCGATCCCGCCCGCGCACCGGCAATTCGTAGACGATTGGTTTGAGCTATTGCAGGCCGCCTCCCAGCCCGGAGCACTTGTTGAGAGCGAAACGGCCCGGCAGTTGATTGAGGTGAGGGAGCGTGCACTCAAGCGCGGGCGAGCCCGCCTTGCGCATCGCGAATACCTAGAGCGCTGGGGCGGCACTTCTGGTGCGGGGCTGCTCAACTACCGATGGAGTACGGTGCAGACGATAGTTTCGGACATACTCGACGGGCTTGGAGCGGCGGCGCCACATGCTACAACCGAGTAGTCGCCGTCTCCTGCTCGACGGGCTTCGGCCATCCGGAGGGTACCGGCTCGACCGGGCGGTGGGCACTTCGTACACCCTCGATCTCTTGGCTCTCCTGACCGCACCTTTGGCGTTTACTTTCTTTGATTGGGAGGATGAGAAAGGGCGACCGATGGCAGACCCCTTGGCACTGCTCGAGGCAGTCCGCCGCCATGCGCAGCGCATCCATCTTTTCTGTCAGGCTGGACGGGTGAAGGTTCCGGCTCCGGGGCAGACGCTGCTCGCGTACCTTGAGGATTCAGTCTTCGAAGTCGAGGCGCCGCACAAGGGTGGTGTCTTCCATCCGAAGGTCTGGCTGCTACGCTACGTCGCCACCGACGACGGGGAGCCCGTTCGGTACCGGCTGCTCTGCCTATCGCGCAACCTCACGTTCGACCGCTCATGGGATACGGCCTTGGTTCTGGACGGCCATCTCACTAAACGCCGCAATGCTTTCGGCGTCAATCGCCCGCTGGGCGAGTTCTTTTCCGCGCTCCCGAAGATGACGCTTCATCCGCTGCCTGCGGAGGTTGCCTCTGGGATCGAGCAAATGCAGGACGAGGTGCGGCGTGTGGAATTCGAGTTGCCCGAAGGTTTTGAAGAAGTGGCGTTTCACCCGCTCGGGATGCATCCGCGCGCGCTCTGGCCATTCCCCAAGAACCGGCGGCCTTGCGTGATCGTTTCACCTTTTGTGACCTCGAGCACGATTGATCGCATTGCGGCTAGGCGAAAGCGAGTCGTACTCGTGTCCCGGCCAGAAGAGCTCGAAAGACTTCCTCGTGAGACGTTGCATGATCTCGAGGTCTACACCCTCGCCGAAGAGGCAAATGCCGATGCCGAGGGAACGGAAGTCGATCTCGCCTCCGAGGGTAACGAAGCAACCATTTCTGGTCTCCACGCCAAGCTCTTCGTCATCGACGATGGTTGGAATGCTTGTGTGTGGACAGGATCCGCCAACGCGACCGTTGCGGCTTTTCAGCGCAACGTCGAATTCCTGGTCGAGCTCGTAGGAAAGAAGACCCGTGTCGGCATCGATGTGCTGCTGGGAGAAGGAGGTGTACACAATGCTCCAACATTGCGCGATCTCCTTCAACCTTTCACGCCGAGCGGGGACGTGCCCCCTTCCACCGACGAAGCGAAAGCTGAATTGGAAAGACGGCTGAACGTGGCACGCTCACAGATCGCTGCAGCAAAGCTCACGGCGAAGGTTTTGCCGAATGCGGACGACCGCACGTACAGCATCGATCTGGTTCGGCGCTCTTCCGGTGCTATTGTCCCGGCGGGTTGTAGTGTGCGTGTCTGGCCGACGTCGCTTCGTTTTGACGCGTCGGTGGCTCTCGAAGCACGGTCGAAACGCCGGGCCGTCGCACGCTTCGAGATGCTCTCGTTCGCGGCGTTGACGAGCTTCTTTGCATTCGAAATAAACACCTCGTACAAGAATCAAGATGCGCAGGTTCGCTTCGCACTCAATCTTCCACTCGAGGGAGCACCCGAAGACCGCCGGGAGGGTTTGTTGCGGGCGCTCTTGCAAAATCGCGACCAAGTTATGCGGCTCCTGTGGATTCTGCTTTCGGAAGGCGAACTCTCGGCCTCTGACTTTGTCGCTGCCGCGGGGGGGAGTAGAAACCGTCCAGGTCAACGAGGTTTCGGTGACTCTGATTTCCCACTACTCGAGTCGCTCCTCAAGGCGCTGGGCCGCGATCCGGGACGGCTGGACGAAGTGGCGCGGCTAATCGCAGATCTTCGGCGGACACCAGAAGGACAAGATCTTTTGCCCGATGGTCTCAACGCCATCTGGGATCCCATTTGGGCCGTGCGCGAGGAGCAGACGCGGGAATCAGCGAGCGATGGCGGGGGTAAAGAGTGACCGCTACGTTCAAGTGGCCCGATACCGAGGAGATCCTGTCTCAGCTCAAGGGCTTTCAACGCGATACAGTAGAGTTCGCCTTCGAGCGCCTCTACCTTGCTAAAGATTCGAGTCGTCGCTTCCTTGTGGCGGACGAAGTGGGCCTTGGGAAGACACTCGTGGCCCGCGGCGTGATCGCCAAGGCGGTGGAGCATCTCCGCAAAGAAGGCATCGAGCGTATCGACGTTCTCTACATCTGCTCGAACGCGGAGATCGCTCGACAAAACATCAATCGCTTGAATCTGACGAGGGACCGACGTTTTGAGCTCGCGACGCGGATCACGCTGCTGCCGACTATTCTGCACGACCTTCGAAACAGTCCACTAAACTTCGTCTCTTTCACGCCAGGGACCTCATTCGACCTGAAGTCGAGCCTTGGCCGCAGCGGGGAACGCATCCTCCTTTACTGGATGATTCGCGAGGTCTGGGGAAACCACGGCGCCGGAGCGCTGAACCTTTTCCAGGGAAATGTTGGCAACGCCGGTGGGTTTCGGAAGCGAATTCGTGCGTTCGATCAAAGCTCGATCGATCAAGAAATCCAAGTCGCGTTCTCGAAGGCCCTCGGCGATGCGTGCCGCGGTACTCGGGATGGACGGCCGGGCCTCCGTGCGCGGTACGAGGAGCTGTGCGATCGCTTCTCCTACGCTCGCAAGAGCAAGCGGCCTCGCGAAGATCGCAAGATGCGTGCGCACTTGATCGGTGAGCTTCGCGCACTGCTCGCGGCCGTCTGCCTCGAGGCTCTAGAGCCGGACCTCATCATTCTCGATGAATTCCAGCGCTTCAAGCATCTGCTCTCCGGAGAGAGCGACGCGGGGCGGCTTGCGCGTGAGCTCTTCAACTACGCCGATGATGTCAGTCAGGTGCGTATGCTCCTTCTCTCTGCCACTCCTTACAAGATGTACACGCTTCGACACGAGCGAGATGAGGACGATCACCACGCCGATTTCCTCTGTACGGTCGAGTTCTTGCAGCAGTCTTCCGAGAGCACAACGCGCTTCGCGCTTCAGCTCAAACACTTTCGCCGAGAGCTCTACCGCTTGGGTGAGGGCGGGGAGTACGAGATCTCGGCCCTGCGAGACGAGATCGAAGACTCCCTTCGCCGCGTGATGTCGCGAACCGAGAGAATCGTCGAGCCAGGTGAGGATGGCACTCGCGGAGACATGCTGAAGGAAGTGTCCGCACAGGGTGTCACCTTGAAAGCTGAGGACGTGCGCGCTTTTACACAGCTGCAGCGGGTGGCGTCGGCGCTCGATCAGCCGCAGGTCGTCGAGTATTGGAAATCGGCCCCTTTTCTTCTGAACTTCATGCGTCAGTACAAACTTAAGGAGAAATTTCGCGAGCAAGCTGAGTCACACGAAAACAGAACCAACCTCGCCCAGTTGCTCGAAAAGGCGAACGAACTTCTCCTGCCGTGGAATCGAATCGAGGCGTACGAACGTGTGGAACCAGGCAATGCGCGTGTGCGCAACCTGGTACGTGAGCTCGATAATTCTGGTGCTTGGCGGCTCCTCTGGATGCCGCCATCACTTCCGAGCTATCAGCTCGGCGCTGACTACAAACGTGCCGCAGACACCGGCCTGACTAAGCGGCTCGTTTTCTCAGCCTGGACCGTTGTTCCGCAAGCGCTCGCGACGCTTGTCAGCTACGAGGTAGAGAGACGGATCTTTACGCGCTTCGAGAACAAACCCGAGAACACAATCGAGGCCCGCCGACGGCGCCGACCGCTATTGCGTTTTGCGCGTACCAACGAGCGGCTCACAGGAATGCCTGTGCTCGGCATCCTGTACCCCAGCTTCACTCTTGCCTTACTCGGTGATCCGCTCGCGCATATCGGCGCCGACTCGGCGGCCCCGCTTCTGACACTTGCGGCCGTACTCGAACGTATAGGAGACACAATCAAGGATGCCGTGGTGCCCTTGACACGCGCCAGCCCGACGACCGGGCCGGAAGACGGGAAATGGTACTGGGCGGCGCCGATCCTCTTGGATCTGAGCGCCAACCGCGAGGCCGCCGAGACGTGGTTCGCGCGAACCAACCTGCCGAGCCTCTGGGCTGGGGACCAAAAGGACGAAGATACAGACAGTGAGTCGCGCTGGGAGGACCACGTTGGCGAAGCGCGTAAGGTGGTTCGCGACGAGCTTCAGCTCGGTCGACCGCCGGCAGACCTGCACGAGGTGTTGGCAGAGATCGCCTTGGCCGGCCCAGGTACGACTGCCTTGCGTGCGTTGGCCCGAGTAGCCGGAGGAGGAGAACGCTTGGCCTCCTCGGTGGTCCGTGATGGGGCGGCGCGGGTAGCATGGAGCTCCCGAACCCTCTTCAGCCAGCCTGAGGCAACGGCGTTAATCCGGGGAGGCGTCGAGGAGGGTACTCGAGAAGCGTCCTGGCCGTACTGGCGGCTCGTGGTACGGCACGCCGCGAATGGTGGGTTCGGCGCTGTGCTAGATGAGTACGCCCACGTGTTGCGAGATTCGCTCGGTTTGTTTGGAGAGCCTTCTGAGGAAACGACGCAAGACTTGGCAGAAGCCATGCGGAACACACTCGCACTTCGTACCTCTCGGCTCGACGTTGACGAAATCCGTGCGAACCGAGCGCGCGGCGAAGTAAGTATCGAGAACCGTTCACTTCGTGCCCACTTCGCCATGCGCTTCGGTAGCGACAAGAGGGAGGCCGAAGAGGCGGCACAACGCGCGGACCAGGTCCGCGCAGCCTTTAACTCACCCTTCTGGCCCTTCGTGTTGGCGACCACATCGGTGGGCCAGGAAGGCCTAGACTTCCACTCCTATTGCCACGCCGTCGTTCACTGGAACTTACCGTCGAATCCTGTTGACCTCGAGCAGCGGGAGGGGCGTGTCCACCGTTACAAGGGCCACGCCATCCGAAAGAACGTGGCGCGGGAGTTCGGGCGAGCAGCGATGGCGGCCATGGACGGAGATTCGGATCCTTGGCAGCGCACCTTCGAGCTGGCGAATGAGGAGCTTGGCGAAGGCGACCATGGTCTTGTTCCGTTCTGGGTGTTTTCACCGGAAGGGGGAGCGAGAGTGGAGCGCCACGTGCCAGCACTTCCTTTGTCGCGCGATCGCGTTCAGCTGGAGGACCTGCGCCGCTCGCTCGTCGTCTATCGAATGGTATTCGGCCAGCCTCGGCAAGACGACCTCCTCGCTTATTTGCAGACACTCGGCCCCGACGAGATCGAGCGCTTCGAGCCCCTCCTGCGAATCGATCTGACGCCTGCCGGTCTTCAAACCCGTAGTTCAGGCTAGTCGTTTTAAAAGTAGTCGCTGTCGATCTGTGGCACCTCGAGTGTTTTGATGCTGACACCCACGCCGTGCTCTACCATCAATGTGGCCAAGCGAGGACCGTCAATAAGAACGACCGAGCCCTTCGCCTGTGCCGCCGCCGCGACGGCTGGGGGCGTTGTTGCACCGCTCTGGCTGAGAGCGAAATCCGCCTATGGTGGTGGCCGAGGTATGTTCGAGCATGAAGTATCCCAAGCGCTGCCAGTACAAGCACGCGAAGCAGAAGAAGTACCACGTTCGCAACTGGGCGGAATACAACGAAGGGCTGCGCCGCCGGGGCGATTTGACAGTCTGGTTTGACGAGGAGGCAATCGCGAACTGGAAGGCCGACAAGACCGGTAAGCCTGGCGGTCAACGGGTCTATTCAGATATGGCGATTGAAACGGGCCTGGTTGTCCGGATGGTGTACAAGCTCGCCTACCGACAAACCGAAGGCTTCTTGCACTCGATGGCCTCGCTGCTCGGGCTCGGTATCGAGATCCCGGACTACTCGACGTTGTGTCGGCGCTCGAGGTTGCTCCGCAAGAAGCTGCGGATTCCGAAAGCCGCGAGCACTCAACCCATCCACCTGATGATCGATAGCACGGGCTTGAGGATTCATGTTGGAACCGCCCGCAAACCGCCAAAGCTGCGCGCATGGCGCAAGTTGCACATCGCCGTTGATCGCGAGACAGGGAACATTGTTGCGTCCGAACTGACGGCGTCACGTGCTCGCGACGCAACCCGAGTCCCCGCTTTGCTAACACAGATTCAAGCACCTCTAGTGTCGGTGGCGGCGGACAGTGCATACGACAAGGAAGCGGTCTACGAAGCCATCGAAGCGCACAGTCCTGGACGAAGGACGCGCGTGGTGATTCCGCCGCAACGAAACGCGACGCTCAGTCAGAATTCGAACACCGCCATGCAGGAGCGCGATCGCCATATTCGTGCAATCGAAAGACACGGCCGACGTGAATGGTACAAGCTCTCAGGCTACACCAAGCGAAGCATGGTGGAGAACGCGGTCTATCGTTACAAGGCGATCATCGGGCCGGAGATGCGGGCTCGAACGTTGGCGAGGCAACGAGTTGAACACCGAATTGGGTGCGAGATACTCAACAAGATGGCTGCGCTCGGGATGCCCGATACGTACTGCGCCGGGTGACTCTGCAACCGGCACAGGGAGGTCAGCGATTTGCTCCGGGCCGTGCAACAACGCCTCGTCGACGTGCAGGACGCGCTCGAAGCTCTCGCCGCCGTCGGCCGTCTTGTAGACACCGCGCTCGCCTCCCGCGCCCCAGAGGCTCCCGAGAGCGGCGACGTAGACGACGTCCAGGTCGGTCGGATCGATGACGATGCGCGCGATGTGCATCGATTCCCGGAGCCCCATGTTCTTCCACGTCTTGCCCCCGTCGGTCGACTTGTAGACTCCGTCACCCCAGGAAGAGCTCTGCCGGTTGTTGTTCTCGCCCGTTCCCACCCAGACGAGGTTCGGGTCTTCTGGAGCGATCGCGAGATCGCCGATGGAGGAAGTGGTCTGGTCGTCGAACACCGTCTCGAACGTCGTACCGTTGTTCGTCGTCTTCCAGAGGCGTTGTTGCACGGCCCGGAGCAAATCGCTGACCTCCCTGTGCCGGTCGTAGAGTCACCCGGCGCAGTACGTATCGGGCATCCCGAGCGCGGTCATCTTGTTGAGTATCTCGCACCCAATTCGGTGTTCAACTCGTTGCCTCGCCAACGTTCGTGTCCGCATCTCGGGCCCGATGATCGCTTTGTAACGATAGACCGCGTTCTCCACCATGCTTCGCTTGGTGCAGCCTGAGAGCTTGTACCATTCACGTCGGCCGTGTCTTTCGATGGCACGAATATGGCGGTCGCGCTCCTGCATGGCGGTGTTCGAATTCTGATTGAGCGTCGCGTTTCGTTGCGGCGGAATCACCACGCGCGTCCTTCGTCCAGGGCTGTGCGCTTCGATCGCTTCGTAGACCGCTTCCTTGTCGTATGCACTGTCCGCCGCCACGGACGCTAGAGGTGCTTGAATCTGTGTTAGCAAAGCGGGGACTCGGGTTGCGTCGCGAGCACGTGACGCCGTCAGTTCGGACGCAACAATGTTGCCGGTCTCGCGATCAACGGCGATGTGCAACTTGCGCCATGCGCGCTGCTTTGGCGGTTTGCGGGCGGTTCCAACATGAATCCTCAAGCCCGTGCTATCGATCATCAGGTGGATGGGTTGAGTGCTCGCGGCTTTCGGAATCCGCAGCTTCTTGCGGAGCAGCCTCGAGCGCCGACACAACGTCGAGTAGTCCGGGATCTCGATACCGAGCCCGAGCAGCGAGGCGATCGAGTGCAAGAAGCCTTCGGTTTGTCGGTAGGCGAGCTTGTACACCATCCGGACAACCAGGCCCGTTTCAATAGCCATGTCTGAATAGACCCGTTGACCGCCAGGCTTACCGGTCTTGTCGGCCATCCAGTTCGCGATTGCCTCCTCGTCAAACCAGACCGTCAAATCGCCTCGGCGGCGCAGCCCTTCGTTGTATTCCGCCCAGTTGCGAACGTGGTACTTCTTCTGCTTCGCGTGCTTGTACTGGCTGCGCTTGGGATACTTCATGGTCGAACATACCTCGGCCACCACAAGAGGCGCATTTTGCTCTCAGCCAGAGCGGTGCAACAACGCCCCTTTGACCAAAGGTTTACCTACTACACTGGAAGGTCCCGCGGTTTCATTTGGGTGTGGCTCTTTTGGAACCGCGAGAATCGCCCATTTTCTCAGTGATCTAACCGTCCAACGGTCACTCGTCGTGAGGTTGGTCAGAGGATAACGGAATTTACTCTGGTTGTGGACCCTGAGCGGTGTCACTTTTTGCTGGACATTCGTCCCGGCGTTCGCTACGGTAGTTGTGGCAAGTAGGGAAATGGGTACGAGCGGAGCGAATTTCAGCGGCAGGCGATTCAGTTCATCGGAGCTGAGCTTGATCCAGGAATTGGTCGAGAGCTGTGGCGGTCTGAGCCGGATGGAACTGGCGCGAACGGTGTGCGAGTTGCTGGATTGGAAGAGGCCGACCGGAAAGTTGAAAGCGCGGGAGTGCCGGGAGTTTCTCGAGCGGCTGGAAGGCGAAGGTCGCCTGGAGCTTCCGGACAAACGCCCGGGTAAGCCGGTCGGGACACGAACCCGAATACCGCAAACCGAGCGTGGCGAGCCGTCTGAGCGGTTGGAGGGGGAGCTGAGCGAGATTCAGCCTGTGGTGTTGGAAGTGGTGCGGAGTGACGAGCAGCGTCTTTTGTTCCGGGAGCTGGTGGACCGGCATCACTACTTGGGCCACGCGGTTCCCTTTGGCGCTCATCTGCGCTATCTGGTGTACGCATCGGCGCCGGCACGGGTGGTGGGCTGTGTGCAGTTGTCGAGTCCGGCGTGGAGGATGGCGGCACGAGATTTGTGGATTGGATGGGACGATGCCACGCGCGGGCGGAACCTGCAGCGAGTGGTTAACAACAGCCGCTTTCTGCTCCTTCCCTGGGTGCGGGTGCAAAACCTCGCGAGCAGGGTGCTATCCCTGATGGCGCGACAGCTTCCATGCGAGTGGCACAGCCGCTATGGGGTGGAGCCCTTGCTGTTGGAGACCTTGGTGGATCACAGCCGCTACCGCGGCACCTGCTACCGGGCTGCGAACTGGATCGAGCTTGGAGTGACGACGGGGCGGGGGCGGATGGACCGCGAGCACCGTCGTCACGGCGCAAGCTCGAAAACGGTGCTGGTCTTGCCTCTGGTGAAGGACCCTCGCCGGGTGTTGCGGGAGAGCTGAGAGATGGCACTTTCTGCGTTCGAACTGTGCGCAGATACGTTCGGGATGTCGAGGGACGATCTCGAGTCGATCATCGCGTTTCTACGTTCTGCCGAATCGAGGCAGATGAGCCACAGCGACGTGGAGAAGCTGGTGCGCGAGAGGAGCTACGAGCTTTCGCGTAAGTTGTTCCAGGCCCATGTCGACTCGCGCGGTCCCGGCGAGGCGGCGGCTCCGGTCCGAGGTGCGGATGGAGTGGAAAGGGACCAGGAGCGAATCCACGAGCGCGGCCTGACGACGATCTTCGGGGAAATCCGTGTCAAACGTTTCGGTTATGGAGCCGAAGGTGCAGATAGCCTGCATCCGTTGGATGCCGAGCTGAACCTCCCCCGTGAGCGTTACTCGTTCGAGCTGAGGCGGACGGCGGCAGTAGAGGTGTCAAAGGGAGCGTTCGACGAGGCGGTGGCGAGCCTTGGCCGCCACACTGGGGCGAAGGTTGGAAAGCGCCAAGTGGAGGAGCTGGCGGGTCGTGCGGCAGAGGACTTCGACGCCTTCTATGGGCAGCGCGCTCCACCGGCAGGCGATCGCAGCGCCTCGGTGCTGGCGATCACGGCGGACGGCAAGGGCGTTGTGATGCTACGCAAAGACCTGCGTGAAGCCACCAAGAAGGCGGCCGAGAAAGGCTCGCGGCGACTAGGCAAGCGGCTGACCAAGGGAGAGAAGCGGAACCGAAAGCGGATGGCCACGGTCGCGGCCGTTTATACGGTGGAGCCCTTCGTGCGCCAACCAGAAGACGTGGTTCGTGTGCTGGCACCAAGCGACGAGCGAGAGAAAGACAAACGGCCTCGCCCCCAAGACAAGCGTGTCTGGGCGAGCCTAGCCAAAGAGCCCGAGGAGGTTCTCGAAGAGGCGTTCGCGGAAGCCGAACGACGAGATCCCTCACACCGCAAGAGTTGGGTCGCCTTGGTCGACGGCAACGCCACCCAACTGAAGATCCTGCACAAGCTGGCTGGCCAGCACCATGTCGAGCTCACCATCGTGCTCGACTTCATCCATGTCTGTGAGTACGTGTGGAAGGCTTCGCTAGGCTTCTACGAGGAGACCGAGCCCGCCCGCCAAGTGTGGGTCCAAGAGCGGTTGCTTCGCATCCTGCGCGGTGAGGCCTGCCTGGTGGCGGCGGGGATAAGACGTAGCGCCACCCGACGAAAGCTGACGCCCGACAATCGGGAGAATGTGGATCAGTGTGCTGACTATCTGCTCAATCACGCCTCTTATCTGCACTACGACGAGTGCCTCGCCGCTGGATTCCCGATCGCTACCGGCGTGATCGAAGGCGCCTGCCGCCACCTGGTCTCGGACCGCATGGACCTCACCGGAGCGCGTTGGTCCCTCGCTGGCGCCGAAGCCGTGCTGCGGCTTCGCGCTCTCCGCTCCAGCGGAGACTTCGATGAGTACTGGCGCTTCCACGAGCAGTGCGAGTACGAGCGCAACCACGCCTCGCGCTACGCCGACGGCAAGGTCGTCCCCGTCAAAGGCCGCCACCTCAAGCGCGTCAAGTGAGATGAGCCCTTATCACTATGAGACATGCCAAACCCACCGTTCCAAAAGAGCCGCACCCGTTTCATTTGTATGCCTCGCCCAAAAGTCATGCGACATATGCTGGCGGGGGAGAATCTCGCAAGGAATGTGGCACTGGTTACTGCTCGTAGTAATAAGTCGTCGAATCCAGACCACTTTTTCTGTTCGCGCTTTATCGTGGAAACCAAGTGCGGAGAATCCACGACCCAATCCTGCACGATTCCTCTTTACCTATACCCCGCCACCGACGGCGAGGCACTCTCCCACTGGCCTGCAAGTTCCCGTGGGAGGTGGCCGAATTTCAACCCTGAATTCATCGCCGACCTTGAGAAACGGATCAAGCTTCCGTTTATCTCGGACGGCAATGGTGATCTGAAAAAGACGTTCGGGCCGGAGGATGTGTTCCACTACATCTATGCGGTGTTGCACAGCCCCGAGTACCGTCGCCGCTACGCCGACTTCCTCAAATTGGACTTCCCAGGCATTCCTCTTCCGGGCAACCGTGCGTTTCTCGCCGACCTCGTTCGCCTTGGCGTGCGCCTCGTCAGCCTGCATCTGATGGATGCCGACGGCATTGATGCGCGGGCAGCGTTCCCCGACACCGGCAGCAACCAGGTGGACAAGGTGCGTTACGCGCCCCCGACCGGTGGTTTGCCGGGACGCGTATGGATCAATCGCGAACAGTATTTCGAGAGCGTCGAGCCGGAAGTCTGGGCGTTCACCATTGGCGGTTACCGCCCGGCAGAGAAGTGGCTCAAGGATCGAAAGGGCCGCGCGCTTTCCGAGGACGACATCGACCACTACCTAAAAATCATTGCCGCCCTTGCCGAAACTCGCCGTCTGATGGTCAAACTCGACGAGGTCATTGGAAAGCACGGCGGCTGGCCGGGGGCGTTCCAGACCGGCGCGCAGAAATAGTTCCGGCGTATCAAAGGCTATCGCCATTACGCCATCCGAAACCGAGTCGTCGGGAACAACTCCTCGCGATAACGGGTAGTTCTCGAACGCTCCCGGTTTGCGAATCAGCCAGTCGATGATGTGGCGATACTGAATCCGATGCTTTCTCGAGCCTCTCAGCCGAGGCAATGTGTCCACCTGGCCTTGGGCGTACCACACCTGAAGCTCGTCGGCGTGGACACGAACTTCCACATCTTCGCCGATCAGTCGGCTGTCCACCGAATAGGTATTGCCGTCCACCCGGATCGTGCTACTGCTTCGTTTCACGCCAACCGAAACTCGCTTATGAGACTCCAGACGTCTTTCGGGTAAACGACGAAGCCGCTTCAACTCCTCCTGCACTCGCTCCCGTCGACCGGAGTTGAGCTCATCGAAGAGCCTCTCCGGTAATTGTCAATGATTTTGAGACACCGAGATCGTGTATTTAGTGAGCAACCGCTTATGTGTCGCCGTCCGTGAAGAGACCCATGGGCGGCGGACGGCGGACGAACCGTCACGCCGGGTTTCCCTGAGTTTGCGCGTGGTTGTGTTGCGTGCGGGTCACTGAGGCGGCCGAGTTGGAGACAACGGGTTCCCCGTAAATGTTGCAAATGAGGGGTACCTGGAGGTCGTCCGAGGCCTCGGACACGGCTTGTGCGCCAATCTGATGCGTCGTTTTCGTCGTCGGCGGATTGATCCACGCCGCTGAGGGTATTTCGGGCGGTTTCGGCGCTCCATTCACAAAACGCTCCGGATGGGCTCCGAAGAAGTCCAAGAGCACCTGCCGGCGACCTTCGACGATCATCGCCGCCCGGCCGTAGTGCACCGACTCAGGTGTAAGTAGACCGATGCCGGAGTGGTAGTGTTCGGTGTTGTACCAGCCGAACAGATCTCTACAAACGTCACGAGCGTGTTGGATCGAACCGAACCGCTTGGGGAACTCGGGACGGTATTTGAGCGTCTTGAACTGACTCTCCGAGTAAGGATTGTCGTTGGAAACTTGGGGGCGGCTGTGGGTCTTCGTCACCCCGAGGTCCGACAGGAGCATCGCTAGCGGCTTGGATTTCATCGACGTGCCGCGGTCGGCGTGAAGCGTCAGCTGTTCTGCAACGATACCCTGCTTCGAACAGGTCTCTTTGATGAGACGCTTCGCAAGCTCCGCACTCTCTCGCTCGGCGAGCATCCACCCCACGACGTAGCGGCTAAAAATGTCCAGGATCACGTACAGGTGGAAGTACACCCACTTCATGGGACCGAGAAGCTTCGTGATGTCCCAGGACCAAACCTGGTTGGGTCCCGTCGCCAGAAGGACCGGCTTTTCGTAGTTCGGGTGGCGGAGCTGATCGCGCCGCTCTCGCAGCTCGGCATGCTCCTCGAGGATGCGATACATGGTGCGCACCGAGCACAGGTACTTACCCGCGTCCAGCAGCGTCGCGTAGACCTCCGTAGGGGCCTGGTCCACGAATCGCTCCGAGTTCAAGGTGTCGTGCACCCTCTGGCGCTCCTTCGGCGCCAGGGCTCGCGGTGATGACGCTCGGCCAGATGACGGCTTCGAAGCGCTGGAGGACTGCCGGCGACGATAGAACGTCGCCGGCGAAACCTCCAGCGCCTCACAGGCCGCACGGACCCCTACCTTGCGAGATAGCTCTTGAGCCGCCGTCATCATTCGCTGCTTCAACTCTCCAGGCGACTCATCCGAACTCACACGAGCTCGCAAAGTTTTTTTTGGACATCGATGATCGTCTCGGCCTGCCGGAGCTTGCCTTGCAACTGCTGCACCTCACGCTCGAGCTCCGTGACCCGTCCCGCCAGAGGATTAACCTCTTGGATTTTGCGGCCTCGCCTTTTTGGCTTCAGCGCTGACAGCGTCCCTTCCTCCCTCTGACGGCGCCATTGCGACAGCGTGGACGAATACACGCCCTCGCGACGCAACAGCGCTCCGACCTTTCCCGGCTGGTGACGGTAGGCATCTGCCTTCTTGAGCAGCGAGAGTTTGTACTCCACCGTGAACCGGCGACGTTTCGGCTTGTCCGTCACCTCCGGGTCGGGTGCCGCTCCGCCGGAGGCCAGGCCACCAACCGACGACGCCGCGAATTTTGGAGAGGCCCCTCCGCTATGTTCAGTCTCACTACGTGAGACTGAACTCCCCTCCAGTTCCTCTCCAAAATTCGCATCCCCTGGGCCCATCCCGTCTCTCTCCCTCTCTGGAACCTTCATCCTTCACGCTACCTCCTCGCCCTCTTTAGAGTCTAATTTCTACCAGGCCAGGTGTCTCATCATCATAGGCACAGAGGGCTCCAGGAACTTTTTGTAGTCTTCGCGTGATTCAAAGTCTCGACTGCCTCGCAACATCAGTGTTTGGTCCACCGCCTCTTTCAGCCGGTAATGCCTCTGCTCGACATCGCCGTTCTCGTTGGGCTTCGAAACCTGGATGCGGCGACCTTCCACGCCGTAGTGCGCCAGAAGGGACTCGTAGCGTTGCGTGAAGACCTCCGGGTGAATTTCTTTGTGGACCGCTGCGCTCAGGCGGTCCGTCCGGTGATCTTTCGGTACTCCTCCGAGCTTCCACACCGCGCTTTGAAAGCCGGTGCTTCCGCCATTAAGTGTTGGTGAGATGACGCTAAGACTTTACGGTGCATTAAATTACAGCCAAAATAGCGCTCGCGACCTTCGCTGCGCGCTAAATAGAGCGTAAGCGACTCTTTTGCAACTGGATACGTACACATCACCAACACTTAATGGCGGAAGCACCCACTCGATCGCCTCGCTTCTCGGGCTCGGTATCGAGATCCCGGACTACTCGACGTTGTGTCGGCGCTCGAGGTTGCTCCGCAAGAAGCTGCGGATTCCGAAAGCCGCGAGCACTCAACCCATCCACCTGATGATCGATAGCACGGGCTTGAGGATTCATGTTGGAAACGCTCGCAAACCGCCAAAGCAGCGCGCATGGCGCAAGTTGCACATCGCCGTTGATCGCGAGACAGGGAACATTGTTGCGTCCGAACTGACGGCGTCACGAGCTCGCGACGCAACCCGAGTCCCCGCTTTGCTAACACAGATTCAAGCACCTCTAGTGTCGGTGGCGGCGGACAGTGCATACGACAAGGAAGCGGTCTACGAAGCCATCGAAGCGCACAGTCCTGGACGAAGGACGCGCGTGGTGATTCCGCCGCAACGAAACGCGACGCTCAGTCAGAATTCGAACACCGCCATGCAGGAGCGCGATCGCCATATTCGTGCAATCGAAAGACACGGCCGACGTGAATGGTACAAGCTCTCAGGCTACACCAAGCGAAGCATGGTGGAGAACGCGGTCTATCGTTACAAGGCGATCATCGGGCCGGAGATGCGGGCTCGAACGTTGGCGAGGCAACGAGTTGAACACCGAATTGGGTGCGAGATACTCAACAAGATGGCTGCGCTCGGGATGCCCGATACGTACTGCGCCGGGTGACTCTGCAACCGGCACAGGGAGGTCAGCGATTTGCTCCGGGCCGTGCAACAACGCCGGCATTCGTTACGAGTCCTGTAATTTCCCGCGCGGCGCGTTCCCAAGCTGACGGACCGTCAGCCCCTTCCGGAGTTAGCGGCTGATCGCAGCCGATCCAGTGTCGCCGGTGCGGATATCTGCGGCAAACGCGACGTCGATAAGGAAAACCCGTCCATCCCCGAAATGGCCCGTTGAAGCGGTTTTGATGATGACATCAACGGCTTTTGGGGCTACGTCATCGTCGATGACGGTTTGCAGCAACGTCATATCGACCATATCTATTTCGTACTCTTTGGTCAGGTAGACTTCCTTGCGCACGTCCCGGGTGTAGCCTTTGATCGTGCTGATATTCACGCCCTGGACCCCAATCTCGAATAACGCCTTCTTCACGTCGTCGATTTTGCTTGGGCGAATAATGGCCTTGAGCAGTTTCATTTTTTACCACCTCTCGGGATAGGTTTCCCCGTGACGCATGATGAGATGCGTCACTTTCCGGTCCAACTAACCGACGAAAAAGTCAAACCTCCAACTAGAGAGAAATTCTTCCGGCATCAGGAGTCTTGATTCTCGATTGAGAACTTCCAAAACGATCGCCGTGTTTATCCCTCATGTACTTCGTCTGTTACCAAAAATCAGATACAGCCGACGAGCAACCCGTTCCCTTGTAAGGATACCAGATCCCGTAGTCTGACGCGGTATCCGGGTGGACACCGAAGAACTCTGCGAGCTGCAACCGGACCCGACGCAGCAGGCTTCTGATCAGGCTCCATCGTCGTTCCTCTTGGTCGTGACTTGGCCAATGGCGCTCCGCGATAGGCGGAGCGCGGCGGGCCACCACGTCGTTATTCTCTCGCACCCCCGCTCGCTGAGCGAGAAGGAGAAGACATCGTCGAACTTTCCTGCCAGCTCTTCAGCAGTCTCGTGTCGGGACTTCCCTAAACTGGATCCAATCGGAGCCGAGCCACGCCGCCATCTGAAATTCCCAAGGCAACTTCACTTCAAGCGAACTATCGTCCCTGAACATAAAGACGGCAGAGTCTTTCTCACCGGGTTTGAGGTATGCGAGGCGTTGTTGCACCGCTCTGGCTGAGAGCAAAATGCGCCTCTTGTGGTGGCCGAGGTATGTTCGACCATGAAGTATCCCAAGCGCAGCCAGTACAAGCACGCGAAGCAGAAGAAGTACCACGTTCGCAACTGGGCGGAATACAACGAAGGGCTGCGCCGCCGAGGCGATTTGACGGTCTGGTTTGACGAGGAGGCAATCGCGAACTGGATGGCCGACAAGACCGGTAAGCCTGGCGGTCAACGGGTCTATTCAGACATGGCGATTGAAACGGGCCTGGTTGTCCGGATGGTGTACAAGCTCGCCTACCGACAAACCGAAGGCTTCTTGCACTCGATCGCCTCGCTGCTCGGGCTCGGTATCGAGATCCCGGACTACTCGACGTTGTGTCGGCGCTCGAGGCTGCTCCGCAAGAAGCTGCGGATTCCGAAAGCCGCAAGCAATCAACAAATCCACCTGATGATCGATAGCACGGGCTTGAGGATTCATGTTGGAACCGCCCGCAAACCGCCAAAGCAGCGCGCATGGCGCAAGTTGCACATCGCCGTTGATCGCGAGACCGGCAACATTGTTGCGTCCGAACTGACGGCGTCACGAGCTCGCGACGCAACCCGAGTCCCCGCTTTGCTAACACAGATTCAAGCACCTCTAGCGTCCGTGGCGGCGGACAGTGCATACGACAAGGAAGCGGTCTACGAAGCGATCGAAGCGCACAGCCCTGGACGAAGGACGCGCGTGGTGATTCCGCCGCAACGAAACGCGACGCTCAATCAGAATTCGAACACCGCCATGCAGGAGCGCGATCGCCATATTCGTGCCATCGAAAGACACGGCCGACGTGAATGGTACAAGCTCTCAGGCTGCACCAAGCGAAGCATGGTGGAGAACGCGGTCTATCGTTACAAAGCGATCATCGGGCCCGAGATGCGGACACGAACGTTGGCGAGGCAACGAGTTGAACACCGAATTGGGTGCGAGATACTCAACAAGATGACCGCGCTCGGGATGCCCGATACGTACTGCGCCGGGTGACTCTACGACCGGCACAGGGAGGTCAGCGATTTGCTCCGGGCCGTGCAACAACGCCAGAACGCGGCCCCATTGAAGCATTTTTTGGTGCTTCCGCAATTAAGTGTTGGTGGCTGCCGCGTAACCCGCTCGTGTGCTAGAGTTTGAGCCTGATTTCGAGAGACGCAGTTCTTTCGGCGATGCGGGCTGGGCTGACCACACGGTGCCTGACGTTCAGGGACACCTTCGTGTGCACGCCAACATCCTTATTAATGGCGTTCGCCGACACAGGCAGGCCAGCTGACACTAGCATTCAAACACGGCGCAGCAACACTTGATGGCGGAAGCACCCGAGCAGTACGACGTACAGGCCATCTCGTACGGTTTTGGGCGAATCTCGTACCTGCTATTATCCAGCGGAGCCCGGCCGCATCGTACGCGGACGGGGATGGGGCACGGCTACGTTTTAGTGTCTCACTCGGGGACTCATCTGTTTCATCGGATAGAGGCGACACAGTCGAAAGCACGGAGGCAAATCGTGAGCGACATGACACCGGAAAAAATGAAGAAAGAACTGGAGCGCTTGCAAGCTGAGAATGAAACGCTCAAGAAGCGCAGTGAGAAAGAGCTCTCCCTCAAAGTCAGCCAGAAGGGCGGCGTCTCCGTTTACGGACTGGGCCGTTTCCCGGTGACCTTATACAAGGAGCAGTGGGAGAAACTGCTTGAGATGACAGATGACATCCGCGCCTTCATTCAAGAAAACAAAGCCCAGCTCAAGACCAAGGATTCGTAACTCGTTTTCTCGAGACCATATGCGGCACCCAGGGTCGCCCCGGACCCGCGGCCTGTCCAAAAATACAAACGAACTCAAGACCCACGCGCCGGGACGTTTCGGAAGGTACTTTCGAGTGAACGAACGATTTCGGTCACTCCCCGATGACCTCCGCCCACGCGGGCGGTGCCATTGCTGTCAAGTTGATGCCTTGGTGCATAAATACAGGTAAGTCATTGATTCCATTGACTCTGCTATTTTTGGCTCAAAAACGTAACCTGCTGATTCCTTTAGAGTTGTCCGGAGTTATGCACCAAGGCATCATCTCACCAACACTTGATGGCGGAAGCACCTCCCCTGGACCCTCGTTCCGAACGATCACGAAGCTAGTCTATCAACCGTCACGTTGACGCACGAGGGCGTCGACCCGAAGCGGCAGTGGGACGACGGCGACCTCGACCAATGACGAACGCGTAGACGGCGACGTTCACCGCGAGCACGACGGCCGCGAGAACGAACTGTACGTTTCGCGTGAGCCCGTCCGGGTAGACGATCGGCAAGAGATAACGCTCGACGAAGGTTCCGGCTAACCCTTCCTCGCCCGTGTGCAGGCGAAGCCAGTTCTCGAGAGGGGTCAGCGGGCAGATCCAACCGAAGAGCTCGATGAGAACACCCCACGCCGCTGCGGGCAGGTGCACCCACGCCATGCGAGGCCAACGCGCCACCGCGAGGCCGCCGAGAACGATGAACACGATGAAGGCGAGATGGAGCACCAATGTCACGTCAGCGAGCGCGGCGTATACCATGTCCCGCGCCCCATGGTAACGCAGCCCCGTTTCGAAGATCTGCTAAAAAGAGAGGAACCGCGTTATCGCGACGCGGTCGCCGCATTTCAAAGCGCCGGCGGCCAGGATTCTTGGAGGAGTCCAGTCGCGACGGATATCTTGCGCGGGCAAGATTTCAGCCCGCACCGGCGTTGTTGCACGGCCCGGAGCAAATCGCTGACCTCCCTGTGCCGGTTGCAGAGTCACCCGGCGCAGTACGTATCGGGCATCCCGAGCGCAGCCATCTTGTTGAGTATCTCGCACCCAATTCGGTGTTCAACTCGTTGCCTCGCCAACGTTCGAGCCCGCATCTCCGGCCCGATGATCGCCTTGTAACGATAGACCGCGTTCTCCACCATGCTTCGCTTGGTGTAGCCTGAGAGCTTGTACCATTCACGTCGGCCGTGTCTTTCGATTGCACGAATATGGCGATCGCGCTCCTGCATGGCGGTGTTCGAATTCTGACTGAGCGTCGCGTTTCGTTGCGGCGGAATCACCACGCGCGTCCTTCGTCCAGGACTGTGCGCTTCGATGGCTTCGTAGACCGCTTCCTTGTCGTATGCACTGTCCGCCGCCACCGACACTAGAGGTGCTTGAATCTGTGTTAGCAAAGCGGGGACTCGGGTTGCGTCGCGAGCTCGTGACGCCGTCAGTTCGGACGCAACAATGTTCCCTGTCTCGCGATCAACGGCGATGTGCAACTTGCGCCATGCGCGCTGCTTTGGCGGTTTGCGAGCGTTTCCAACATGAATCCTCAAGCCCGTGCTATCGATCATCAGGTGGATGGGTTGAGTGCTCGCGGCTTTCGGAATCCGCAGCTTCTTGCGGAGCAACCTCGAGCGCCGACACAACGTCGAGTAGTCCGGGATCTCGATACCGAGCCCGAGAAGCGAGGCGATCGAGTGCAAGAAGCCTTCGGTTTGTCGGTAGGCGAGCTTGTACACCATCCGGACAACCAGGCCCGTTTCAATCGCCATGTCTGAATAGACCCGTTGACCGCCAGGCTTACCGGTCTTGTCGGCCTTCCAGTTCGGGATTGCCTCCTCGTCAAACCAGACTGTCAAATCGCCCCGGCGGCGCAGCCCTTCGTTGTATTCCGCCCAGTTGCGAACGTGGTACTTCTTCTGCTTCGCGTGCTTGTACTGGCAGCGCTTGGGATACTTCATGCTCGAACATACCTCGGCCACCACCATAGGCGGATTTCGCTCTCAGCCAGAGCGGTGCAACAACGCCGCGCGTTGCTCGTATCACCCACGCTTTACAACGGCACCCGTTTTCTACGCCCTTGTGGGCGCGCGGTGCTCTTTCCCGTTCGGTCCCGGCAAAGTCGCTTTCAGTGGCCCTCTTTTGATACGGGTGCGGCTCTTTTGGAACGGTGAGTTTGGCATGTCTCATAGTGGTAAGGGCTCATCTCACTTGACGCGCTTGAGGTGGCGGCCTTTGACGGGGACGACCTTGCCGTCGGCGTAGCGCGAGGCGTGGTTGCGCTCGTACTCGCACTGCTCGTGGAAGCGCCAGTACTCATCGAAGTCTCCGCTGGAGCGGAGAGCGCGAAGCCGCAGCACGGCTTCGGCGCCAGCGAGGGACCAACGCGCTCCGGTGAGGTCCATGCGGTCCGAGACCAGGTGGCGGCAGGCGCCTTCGATCACGCCGGTAGCGATCGGGAATCCAGCGGCGAGGCACTCGTCGTAGTGCAGATAAGAGGCGTGATTGAGCAGATAGTCAGCACACTGATCCACATTCTCCCGATTGTCGGGCGTCAGCTTTCGTCGGGTGGCGCTACGTCTTATCCCCGCCGCCACCAGGCAGGCCTCACCGCGCAGGATGCGAAGCAACCGCTCTTGGACCCACACTTGGCGGGCGGGCTCGGTCTCCTCGTAGAAGCCTAGCGAAGCCTTCCACACGTACTCACAGACATGGATGAAGTCGAGCACGATGGTGAGTTCGACATGGTGCTGGCCAGCCAGCTTGTGCAGGATCTTCAGTTGGGTGGCGTTGCCGTCGACCAAGGCGACCCAACTCTTGCGGTGTGAGGGATCTCGTCGTTCGGCTTCCGCGAACGCCTCTTCGAGAACCTCCTCGGGCTCTTTGGCTAGGCTCGCCCAGACACGCTTGTCTTGGGGGCGAGGCCGTTTGTCTTTCTCTCGCTCGTCGCTTGGTGCCAGCACACGAACCACGTCTTCTGGTTGGCGCACGAAGGGCTCCACCGTATAAACGGCCGCGACCGTGGCCATCCGCTTTCGGTTCCGCTTCTCTCCCTTGGTCAGCCGCTTGCCTAGTCGCCGCGAGCCTTTCTCGGCCGCCTTCTTGGTGGCTTCACGCAGGTCTTTGCGTAGCATCACAACGCCCTTGCCGTCCGCCGTGATCGCCAGCACCGAGGCGCTGCGATCGCCTGCCGGTGGAGCGCGCTGCCCATAGAAGGCGTCGAAGTCCTCTGCCGCACGACCCGCCAGCTCCTCCACTTGGCGCTTTCCAACCTTCGCCCCAGTGTGGCGGCCAAGGCTCGCCACCGCCTCGTCGAACGCTCCCTTTGACACCTCTACTGCCGCCGTCCGCCTCAGCTCGAACGAGTAACGCTCACGGGGGAGGTTCAGCTCGGCATCCAACGGATGCAGGCTATCTGCACCTTCGGCTCCATAACCGAAACGTTTGACACGGATTTCCCCGAAGATCGTCGTCAGGCCGCGCTCGTGGATTCGCTCCTGGTCCCTTTCCACTCCATCCGCACCTCGGACCGGAGCCGCCGCCTCGCCGGGACCGCGCGAGTCGACATGGGCCTGGAACAACTTACGCGAAAGCTCGTAGCTCCTCTCGCGCACCAGCTTCTCCACGTCGCTGTGGCTCATCTGCCTCGATTCGGCAGAACGTAGAAACGCGATGATCGACTCGAGATCGTCCCTCGACATCCCGAACGTCTCTTCGCACAGTTCGAACGCAGAAAGTGCCATCTCTCAGCTCTCCCGCAACACCCGGCGAGGGTCCTTCACCAGAGGCAAGACCAGCACCGTTTTCGAGCTTGCGCCGTGACGACGGTGCTCGCGGTCCATCCGCCCCCGCCCCGTCGTCACTCCAAGCTCGATCCAGTTCGCAGCCCGGTAGCAGGTGCCGCGGTAGCGGCTGTGATCCACCAAGGTCTCCAACAGCAAGGGCTCCACCCCATAGCGGCTGTGCCACTCGCATGGAAGCTGTCGCGCCATCAGGGATAGCACCCTGCTCGCGAGGTTTTGCACCCGCACCCAGGGAAGGATCAGAAAGCGGCTGTTGTTAACCACTCGCTGCAGGTTCCGCCCGCGCGTGGCATCGTCCCATCCAATCCACAAATCTCGTGCCGCCATCCTCCACGCCGGACTCGACAACTGCACACAGCCCACCACCCGTGCCGGCGCCGATGCGTACACCAGATAGCGCAGATGAGCGCCAAAGGGAACCGCGTGGCCCAAGTAGTGATGCCGGTCCACCAGCTCCCGGAACAAAAGACGCTGCTCGTCACTCCGCACCACTTCCAACACCACAGGCTGAATCTCGCTCAGCTCTCCCTCCAACGGCTCAGACGGCTCGCCACGCTCGGTTTGCGGTATTCGGGTTCGTGTCCCGACCGGCTTACCCGGGCGTTTGTCCGGAAGCTCCAGGCGACCTTCGCCTTCCAGCCGCTCGAGAAACTCCCGGCACTCCCGCGCTTTCAACTTTCCGGTCGGCCTCTTCCAATCCAGCAACTCGCACACCGTTCGCGCCAGTTCCATCCGGCTCAGACCGCCACAGCTCTCGACCAATTCCTGGATCAAGCTCAGCTCCGATGAACTGAATCGCCTGCCGCTGAAATTCGCTCCGCTCGTACCCATTTCCTACTTGCCACAACTACCGTAGCGAACGCCGGGACGAATGTCCAGCAAAAAGTGACACCGCTCAGGGTCCACAACCAGAGTAAATTCCGTTATCCTCTGACCAACCTCACGACGAGTGACCGTTGGACGGTTAGATCACTGAGAAAATGGGCGATTCTCGCGGTTCCAAAAGAGCCACACCCTTTTGATACTCTTGGAGCCAGTGCTGAGCGTGGAAACGACATCGAAAAGGAAGTCGAATGAGTGCTATATTGAACCGATGGTGTTGCCGGATTTTTATTCTCACATTTGCCGTTTGCCTGTTCCCCCGGTTATCACTGGCAGCTGAAGGGCTGGACAGCGGGGACACCGCGTGGGTCATCGTCTCTTCCACGCTGGTGCTGATGATGACGTTGCCGGGGCTGCTCTTGTTTTATGCTGGTCTCGTCCGCTCGGTCAACGTAATTTCCACGTCAATCCATTGGGTGTAACTCTCATACTGACACCGATCATTGCCAACTGCGTATCGGCACGACATTGTCGAGAGTCGTAACCTCCGCCTTGTAGGTATGTGCGAGCAGGGTCCAGGCTCGCTCGAAGCGATTGCTCTGCACGAGAGCGCGGAAGGATAGAATGGCTTGGCCGCCTTGCTCGCCCCATCGCATTCCTGACCTCTTCATGCGTTGCGTTGCTAGAGTCTTGCACGCTGCCTCCGTGACTCCTGAACCGATCGGCAGACCTTGTTCCTTGAGCGCCGCGTAGCGCATTCGATGCCGATTGCGCCGAAAATACTTCAGTTCTCGGGCAATCTTTTTTCGGCGCGGATACGTGTCGCGGAGGTGCACGAGAGAACGGATCACTTTCTCCACTCCCTTGTAGTCTTCAAGAAGCACGTGTCGCTGTTTCTCGAACTGGGCACGGCGCTTCGGATGGGTGTCGCCATAGGCAGCCGCGAGGGCTGTGTCGAGGTGCCCGGCAGCATGGTAGAAATCAATGACCTCTTCTCCGTCAGGTAATTCGCCAAGGAATACGAGCTCTGCCCCTTTTTTTCTCATTCAAAAACAGTCTGTTACATACCAGCGATAGTGTGCCTGTAAGTTGTTGACACCATTGTAAATATAAGATCTACACCCAATCCATTGTTACGCGATTGCATGCCTCGCGTCGGTACTATGGTTCGCTGTCGGTTACAGCCTAGCGTTCGGAGACGGAGGGCAGGCCAACGCCTGGATCGGCGGGCTGGAAAAAGCGTTTCTCGCCGGTGTCGGTGCCGATGCCTTAGTCGGAACGATCCCGGAGTCGGTCTTCTTCACGTTTCAGATGACATTCATGATCATTACGCTCGGCTTGATCGCAGGTGCCTACGCGGAACGGATCAAGTTCGCCCACGTGATGCTGTTTAGCGGCTTATGGGGGATTCTAGTTTACGCGCCGGTGACCCATTGGATATGGGGCGGAGGTTTTCTGGCAACGCGCGGCGTGCTCGATTTCGCGGGTGGGCTTGTCGTTCATACTACGGCCGGCGTTTCGGCGATCGTGATCGCCTTGATGCTGGGTAAACGGCTCCGTTTTCCGGATAAGCTAACGCCGCCCCATAATCCCATCTTGACCGTGATCGGCGCTTCACTGCTTTGGGTCGGCTGGTCTGGATTCAACGCTGGAAGCGCGTTGGCAGCGAACGGCAACGCGGGCCTAGCCTTAGTGGCGACCCTTATTGCGGCCGCCGCCGCTTCTCTCGTGTGGATGGCTCTGGAGTGGTGCCACTCCGGCAAGCCCAGTCTAATCGCAACGGCAACCGGCACCATAGCGGGACTCGCCACGGTGACGCCGGCAGCGGGTTACGTAGCGCCTGCCGGGGGCCTTGTTTGCGGGATACTGGGCGGTATCCTTTGCTACTATGCGACCCGGTTTGTCCTGGGCCGATTATTAGTGGACGATTCCCTGGATGTATTTGCCGTCCACGGCGTGGGCGGAATACTCGGCACGCTCCTGGTGGCGGTGCTGGGTGCCGAGACGTTTGGCGGATTGGGCCTCGAAAACGGCATCGCTTCTCAGTTTATCTCTCAAGCGACGGGAGTTGTGGCGGTGGTCGTATGGTCGGCGCTGGCAACCTGGTTGATCGTTCTCCTGACGCGTGCGATGGTCGGACTCAGGGTCAGTGAGAAGGAGGAAGCCGAAGGTCTCGATTTCGAGTCCCACGGAGAGCGCGGCTACACCTCGTAGTGGGACCGGTGGGGGACAGCATAAAACAAGGGTGGACTTGCACATTGGGAGGGTAAGCCGCAATGGCTATGCTGCAATCGGCCCGGTTGTCGCTCTCGAGCGGCGGACCTGTCGTCGCCTATATCGCATGGACGGTGGAACTAGGGAAGGTGCAACTCTTTCAAGCGAGCGGGAAGTCGACTATGTCCGTCTGCGTCCGCATCCGGCCGATTTCGCTCTTCACTACGACATCTAGGGCGGAGCAAGTAGCCAGTAGCCGAAAAGTCATCGCGGGGCACGCCTTGGCACGTTCGTTTAACACAATAGGTTCGTTTGGACTGCGAATCGAGAGGAGAAATGTGTCTATGTTCGAGAAGTTAAGGCTATACCTAGTGAGTTTTTCTTTGATCCTGGGTTCTCTGAGTCTCGTCCCTGCGGCTCCGGCGCAAGACTCGATATATTCGTTCGGTGGCGATGCGGCATTTGCGAGCAAGTACATCTGGCGGGGTCAGAGGCTGACGAACGACTGGAGTCTCCAGCCGGCCGCGACGGTGGGTATCGGCAACTTCTCGTTCAATGCGTGGGGGAGCTTGGATATCACGGCGGTGAACGAAGGGGATGCGCTTCCCATACCCGAGAATCCGTTCGCGCCTGATGGTGCAAGCGGCTTGAAGGGTAAGTTTTCAGAGATCGACTACACGTTCTCCTACTCTCATTCGCTCGAGTCCGTTTCTATCGATGGAGGAGTCATCTTCTATACTTTTCCCGAGCGGTCCGCCTCGCTGCCCTCGACCACTGAGGTATACGCGGGCGTGACGTTCGACAACATTATGCTGGCGCCCTCGGGAACGTTTTACATCGACGTCAATGAAACCGGACAGGATGGGGGACGCACGGGTTTCTACTTCCTGCTCGCCGCCGGGCATTCCTTCGCCACGAATAGCGATGTGGTCTCGGCCATCGACCTCTCCGCTTCGTTATCCCTGGCCAATAGCGGTTTCGGTGAGTACTACTATGGCGCGTCCGAAACGGGCATTCACGATTTCAACCTGACGGTGAGTGTTCCGTTCACACTGAACGATGAGTGGTCGGCGAGCGCCTTTGTTTCTTACAGCGCCCTGCTCGGGGAGTTCCGCTATCTCCAGTATCTAGATCCCCGAGATGTTTACAAGGGTACGGCAGGCGATCCCAAAAACTCAGCCGATACACTCTGGGGCGGAGTCGCCTTTAGTCTAGCCTTCTAGTGCATAGTATCGTAAGTCATGTCAATATTGCCATGGTACTTTCCCAGGAGGAAACCCGTGGCCAATCGCTCCCGCGTCATCGCTTTGAGCGTCAATGACCGGCGTTGTTGCACGGCTCGGAGCAAATTGCTGACCTCCCTGTGCCGGTGGCAGAGTCACCCGGCGCAGTACGTATCGGGCATCCCGAGCGCGGTCACCTTGTTGAGTATCTCGCACCCAATTCGGTGTTCAACTCGTTGCCTCGCCAACGTTCGAGTCCGCATCTCAGGCCGGCGTTGTTGCACGGCTCGGAGCAAATTGCTGACCTCCCTGTGCCGGTGGCAGAGTCACCCGGCGCAGTACGTATCGGGCATCCCGAGCGCGGTCATCTTGTTGAGTATCTCGCACCCAATTCGGTGTTCAACTCGTTGCCTCGCCAACGTTCGAGTCCGCATCTCAGGCCCGATGATCGCCTTGTAACGATAGACCGCGTTTTCCACCATGCTTCGCTTGGTGCAGCCTGAGAGCTTGTACCATTCACGTCGGCCGTGTCTTTCGATGGCACGAATATGGCGATCTCGCTCCTGCATGGCCGTGTTCGAATTCTGACTGAGCGTCGCGTTTCGTTGCGGCGGAATCACCACGCGCGTCCTTCGTCCAGGGCTGTGCGCTTCGATGGTTTCGTAGACCGCTTCCTTGTCGTATGCACTGTCCGCCGCCACCGACACTAGAGGTGCTTGAATCTGCGTTAGCAAAGCGGGGACTCGGGTTGCGTCGCGAGCTCGTGACGCCGTCAGTTCGGACGCAACAATGTTGCCGGTCTTGCGGTCAACGGCGATGTGCAACTTGCGCCATGCGCGCTGCTTTGGCGGTTTGCGGGCGGTTCCAACATGAATCCTCAAGCCCGTGCTATCGATCATCAGGTGGATGGGTTGACTGCTTGCGGCTTTCGGAATCCGCAGCTTCTTGCGGAGCAGCCTCGAGCGCCGACACAGCGTCGAGTAGTCCGGGATCTCGATACCGAGCCCGAGAAGCGAGGCGATCGAGTTCAAGAAGCCTTCGGTTTGGCGGTAGGCGAGCTTGTACACCATGCGGACAACCAGGCTCGTTTCAATCGCCAGGTCTGAATAGACCCGTTGACCGCCAGGCTTACCAGTCTTGTCGGCCATCCAGTTCGCGATTGCCTCCTCGTCAAACCAGACCGTCAAATCGCCTCGGCGGCGCAGCCCTTCGTTGTATTCCGCCCAGTTGCGAACGTGGTACTTCTTCTGCTTCGCGTGCTTGTACTGGCTGCGCTTGGGATACTTCATGGTCGAACATACCTCGGCCACCACCATAGGCGCATTTGCTCTCAGCCAGAGCGGTGCAACAACGCCCCTCGCAGGCGCGTATATCCCCACGTCGGGTTCTCCCGCGCCACGCGCACAATGAGCTCACGGATGTCCTTCGCCGTCGGAGGTCGGCCTGGACTCCGGTTCTTGCTGCCATCGTACTTGGCTGCGATGAGGCAGCGGTACCAACGCAGAAGCGTAGCGGGTGTGGCAACCGACGCAATCTGAGCCAGCGCCTCGCGGCCTAAAGCCTGGGCCTTGACGGCGAGCCTACGCCGGTCGTCGTCAGAGAGCTTGAGACGCTTGCCCCGAAGCCCGGCTCGGAGCACACGGTTCTCCTCTTGCAGGTAGTCGATCATATCCTGCTGCTGGCGGTTGACCCAGCCAGCCACAACGAGCAGTAGGAATTGCACGTGGTACGTCATCATGGAGCTGAAGATAACACCCTCGGGCCAGACGATTGTAAAGCCTACGGCCCTTGGCCCGGTCGCAAACACAGACTCTAAGCTGCTGATTTATGGCCTATTTCAAAAGGGCCGAGTTTTGGCACAGGACGGGATAGACTTTTTGCGGAGCACAGGCCACCCGAGAGGCCCAGAATCGAGGCCGGGGCTACCGAGGCATAGAGGTCCAGCACGTTCTCCTTCTGTCGATATGGACGGCAGAATTCAGTCTCAACATCTTCACTTTAGGTGGACGGAGACCGATTTGAATTATCGGCGAGTTGTCGAACCGGGACGCTTTCGACTTCTCTGAGCTCTGGCACCCGAGTGCGAATCTTCTTGAAAACTTCGTTCTGGAACCTTTCAGTTATCACAACATCAACGTAGGGGGCAGCTGCCATAATCCGGATATCTGTAACCTCCTGCGGTCGACGGTTCCAATCCGGGTCCCACAGTCTGTAATATTGCGAATAAAGCATCACCTGTAATGCGGGGAACCTCGAGACGTTGGGCACTTCGTTCCGCTCGTTGAACGACGGAATCCAGTCAGGGAAAAACGATATCAGCGTTTGGATGGCTGCCTCATAGACGTAACGCTCAGCATCTTGCGCGTTGGCAACTTGTCGTCGCGGCTGGAAGTTCTTCCGATTCGCAAGCCACGAGTCGAGAATCCGATCTTCCTCCATACGCCATTTGCGTTCTCGGTCAACAAACCACTCCTGAACAACAAGCCGGTCTACAAACTCGTCGAAACCGTACGTGCGGTTCGAAGCTAAAGGCGTGAAAGACTGCAACAGCGGGCTCACCGACGCCGCAGTCGAATATGCATCGCGCTCTTGGGCAAGGATATCCTCCCATAGTTTGAGAAGAAAGAACGGGTATTTCGAGAACATTTCGACGAAACGTCTGTAAACGTCAGGCCTGCGACGCAGTTCGACGAGACTGTAAATGGTGAAGCACGGCACATGCTCCTCAGGACCGAAGCGCTCCACAAAGTGTCGACCTTCACGACTGGGACGTTTGACGATCTCGCTTAGCGCGTTCGTGTCGAGTAGACAAAGCTTGTACGTTTTTCCCGACGCCGCGGTCCAAGGCATTTTCTTTTCCAAGTTATCGATTTTGCGGCCGAGGCGGCAGGCCTCGACTCGTACAACCGGCTCCCCCTTTTCGCTCATGCACATGAGCGCGAGGTTGGCCTGCGCTCTTTTGTCTCCATGCTCGACGGCCAGCCGGTACCACTTGAACGCTTCACCGTTGTCACGTGCCACGCACCAGGTCGAGACAGAATAATTTTTCCTCCCGGATTTTTTGATCGTCCATCTTTCCCTCCTGAATCCGAATCACTACGTGAGCTGTTCCTCCTGACCTCTCTCGAGATTGTGCTCCGGTGGCGCCCCAGGCGCCGCGCAATCTCGGCCGAGCAAAATCCCTCCCGTCGCAGCGCCGCGATGGCGTCCTGTGCCGGTGCTTCCGCCATCAAGTGTTGCTACGCCGCGTTTGAATGCTAGTGTCAGTTGGCCTGCCTGTGTCGGCGAACGCCATGAATAAGGATGTCGGCGCGCATACGAAGATGTCTCTGAACGTCAAGCACCGCGTGGTAAGCTCAGCCGGCATCGCCGAAAGAACTGCGTCTCTGGAAATCAGGCTCAAACTCTAGCACGCGAGCGGGTTACGCGGTAGCCACCAACACTTGATTGCGGAAGCACCAATCCGCGCAGAATCGAGGGTGTTTCGCGCCGCAGGGCTGACTTACGACCCCTGGGCTGCGGGTGGCGAGCGACAGGCCCACCGGGGGTGCGCACGGCTGGCTCAAATCGGCTGTGGGGCGAGCTACGGGCAGTGAGCTTCGCACCCGGAAGTCCCTCATTAGACTGGACTTTATCGAGCACAAGAGCGAACGTTCGGTGATGCCGCAGGATACAGGGGTTGGCCGGAACGTCGTTTTGGACGGTTTGGACTTCGCCAGCTTACGGCGGGTCTGGGAGCAAACCTTTGGGGCTACTCCGCCAAGCTCGCTCTCGCGCGTTTTCCTGCACCGTGTTCTGGCGTACGAACGCCAGTGCCGGACCCATGGCGGGCATTCGGCTACAACCCGGCGCATTCTGGCCGCCATGGCGAACGAGACACCAAGCTCCGACGCTCCCGCAGAGTCCGTTTCTGCCGGTACCCATCTCGTCCGCGAGTGGAATGGCCGGACCTACCAGGTCGAGATACTCGACAGCGGCTATCGGTTCGATGGCAAAACCTATCCGTCCCTCACGGCCATCACAAAGCGAATCACCGGAACCCACTGGTCCGGACCACGCTTTTTCGGTCTGACGCCCAAGCGCAAGGCCTAACATGAAGAAAATCCGTTGCGCCATCTATACGCGAAAGAGTGCGGAAGAAGGTCTCGAACAGGAGTTCAACTCCCTCGATGCGCAGCGCGAGGCCTGCACCGCGTATGTTGCGAGCCACAAGGCGGAAGGCTGGGTGCTGCTGCCAACCGTCTACGAGGACGCAGGGAGCTCGGGAGGAACCTTGGAGCGCCCGGGCCTGCAGCGCTTGCTCACCGACATCGACGCCGGTCTCGTCGAGCAGATCGTGGTCTACAAGGTCGACCGACCGACCCGTTCCCTCTCCGACTTTGCAAAGCTCGTCGAGCGGCTCGACGTGGGGCCGGCACCGGTTTTGTCTCGGTGACCCCGTCCTGTGCCAAAACTCGGCCCTTTTGAAATAGACCACAAATCAGCAGCTTAGACGCCCTTGGAATCCGCGCAGAATCGAGGGTATTTCGCGCCGCAGGGCTGGCTTCCGACCCCTGAGCTGCGGGTGGCGAGCGACAGGCCCACCGGGGGTGCGCACGGCTGGCTCAAATCGGCTGCGGGGCGAGCTACGGGCAGTGAGCTTCGCTCCCGGAAGTCCCTCATTAGACTGGACTTTATCGAGCACAAGAGCGAACGTTCGGTGATGCCGCAGGATACAGGGGTTGGCCGGAACGTCGTTTTGGACGGTTTGGACTTCGCCAGCTTACGGCGGGTCTGGGAGCAGGCCTTCGGGGCTGCTCCCCCACGCTCGCTCTCTCGCGTTTTCATGCGCAGCGTTCTTGCGTACGAACGCCAGTGCCGGACCCATGGCGGGCATTCGGCTACAACCCGGCGCATTCTGGCCGCCATGGTGAACGGGACACCAGGCAATGGCGCCGCCGCTCCCGCAGGGTCCGTTTCTGCCGGCACCCATCTCGTCCGCGAGTGGAATGGCCGGACCTACCAGGTCGAGGTAATCGACAACGGCTATCGGTTCGATGGCAAAACCTATCCGTCCCTCACTACCATCGCAAAGCGAATCACCGGCACCCACTGGTCAGGACCACGCTTTTTCGGTCTCACGCCCAAGCGCAAGGCCTAACATGAAGAAGATCCGCTGTGCCATCTATACGCGAAAGAGTGCGGAAGAGGGTCTCGAACAGGAGTTCAACTCCCTCGATGCGCAGCGAGAAGCCTGCGCCGCGTATGTCGCGAGCCAGAAAGCGGAGGGCTGGGTGCTGCTGCCAACCGTCTACGAGGACGCGGGGCTCTCGGGAGGAACCCTGGAGCGCCCGGGCCTGCAGCGCTTGCTCGCCGACATCGACGCAGGTCTCGTCGACCAGATTGTGGTCTACAAGGTCGACCGACTGACCCGTTCCCTCTCCGACTTTGCGAAGCTCGTCGACCGGCTCGACGCGGCCAGCACCGGGTTTGTCTCGGTGACCCAGTCCTTCAACACCGCGACCAGCATGGGACGACTGACGCTGCATATGCTGCTGTCCTTCGCACAATTCGAACGCGAGGTCACGGCCGAGCGGATCCGCGATAAGGTCGCTGCCTCCAAGCGCAAGGGACTATGGATGGGCGGCCGCGTACCGCTCGGCTATGAGAAGGACGAGCGCACGCTGCGCATCAACGAGGCTGAGGCCAAAACGGTCCAGACGCTCTATGCGCTGTACCGGAAGCACGGAACGCTCCGGCAGGTGAAGGCCGAGGCGGACCGTCTGAGACTGCGCACCAAGCAACGCTTCGCCGCGGATGGAACCCGGACAGGCGGGTTGCCGTTCCGTCGCGGACACCTCCACTGCCTGCTGACCAATCCTCTCTACGCCGGCCGTATCCGGCACCAGAGGCGTGTCTACGAGGGCCAGCATCCATCGATCATCGCTCCGGAGCTCTGGGACGCGGTCCAGACGCAGCTGCAGGCAGGGGCTGCCAAACCAAGGAGACGCACGACGAAGGGCCGCGCAGTCCGTTCCCCGCTGGCCGGCAAGCTCTTCGACGAGACCGGGGACCGGCTGACGCCGAGCCACACCAAAAAGAAAAACGGGCAACGGCTCCGCTACTACGTCTCCCGGCGCCTCATCCAGCACAGTGGCCAAAAGGACCTCTCCGGCTGGCGACTGCCCGCCCCGATGCTGGAACAGACCGTCGTGCATCTCATCCGACAGCATGTGGATGCCACGACCTTCTCGGCCTCGTTGATCCACACTCCGACGATACAAGAGCTCGCCTCGGTGCGTCGCTTTTTAGACGGGCTGTGTTCCGGTAGTAAGGATGATAGTGCCTCGGCAGCCCCCCTGCTCCGTCTTATCCGGCGGGTCGACATCAGCCCCGGCTCTGTGTCCATCCTGCTCGACCGCAATGCGTTCGCTGCTTGCCTCTCTATGGGACCTGCCCGCATTCGCGAGGATGCACTCCGCATCCTCGCACCGTTCCGCTTGCGTCGACGCGGCGTCGAGACCAAGCTCGTTCTGGGCAACCCCACGAAATCCGTCGACCGCACACTCCTGCGCAATATCGCCAACGCCCTCTCCTGGCTCGACCGAATCAAAGCAGGCAAAACCTATGAGCAGATTGCAACCGAAGACGCCATCCCAACGGACCGCGTGCGCAAGGCAATCCGTTATGCCTTCCTGGCTCCCGACATCGTCCGCGCCATTGTCGAAGGCCGCCAGCCCGTTGGGCTGACCTCGAGCTACCTCTTGCATCATCCGCTTCCCGACGATTGGGAGAAACAGCGAGTGCTCGTCAAAACGCTGTGAGCCTGCCAGCGCCCACTCCGTGAATGGGCTCGGTTAGCAGCAAGCTGCTCTCCGACACTGGCCTCCACCAATCAGACTCAACCCGGCCCAAATTCCCTGTCATGGTTTCCAGACTCGGATAGCTCCTTGTACTGGACCGTCTGCGGAGTCATCTTCGTTTCCTCCGTAAAACTCCGCTGGATGAATTCGAGGTTTGGCTAATTCGAATTCTGCCATTCGCCTTCTCCTCAGGCGCGATCTAGGCGTTAAGCGTCTTCTCATTGTCTGCACGATTAAGCACAAAAACGTCCCGATAAGCCCAAAAATCGCCCCAAATTGCACGCTAAGGGCCTGTTTTGCGCTCTTTCTGATCGTTTCCAGCCAAGAATCGGAAGCTCCACTCGAGCCTCCCGACTGCGATAGCCGGAAAGATGTTCCCGTCGACAAACATTCGCTGATGAGACGTAAAGCCGTTTGCGACAATGAGTAACGGTCGGAGCCGCCTCCGGAGGGTTTACGACACGGCCCTCTTTCAAGCGTCCAAGAGGTTGAGATTGCCGTATAGAACATTTTATTGAGCAACTTCGATTCCGGCTCGAACGACCACCCGTCGATAATGCGTGCGGGGACCAGCACGTGACAGCGGCCGTTAAATCACTGTAGGGGATGAGGATGGAACGAAATTGGCATCACGTAAAACAGCCTTTTCGCAAAACCTTTGTACGGGTCGAAAAACTCGAAAAACTCGAACCCTCCTGACTCTCCACTAGCTTTTCTGTTTGAGGATTTCCGCCAAAAGCTGGACCACCTTTTGCCGAGACCGGATAGCTCCAAACTGCACCATCCGCCACCCAGTCTGGCAGATTGTGGCACTGCAGAGACGGGTGAGATTTTTCCGCGCGGGTGGGGGGTTTTGCAGAGATAGGTGTCACCAGAGACGCGCTAGAAGGGTTGAACGGGCCTCATTTTCGGCATTCGTCTCTAATCCCGATTTTCGAGTGCCACGTTTGCGCCAAATAGGGTGGCGGGCCGCTGACAGGGTCGTCCGGCGGCGGAAAAAAGGCCACCCGAGAAACCAGAATCTAGGCCGAGGCTACCGCGGCGTAGCCGGCTAGCACGTTCTGGTCCAGGTGCGGCCCGGGCCTGGATCCAGGTTTCCGCCCGGGAGCGTGGCATCCCGTTGCTGGACGGTGTTTTCCCTGCGCGTGCGGAGAACCCGAATCGCTGACATCGCCTCCGACACACCCCAGATCTGTGGCTCGCCACGGGGCGATGACGATCGAAACACCCGGCGCGCCAGTCTTGAGTTCGTTTGTGTTTTTGGACAGGACGGCCGTAGGCCGGCGCTTGGGGATGTCGTGGCTGTCCGAGTTTTGGCACAGGACGGGTACGGAGCAACCGATCATGGCAGGTCTAAACCGTGCAAATCAACGCTGGATCGACTTTTTGCGGAGCACACCGTTCGGCGCAAACGTTACGCTTGCCAATGACCACGCTGGAGCAGGAAGCCGCTGTTATTCCTACCACGCCAACCCGGTTCCGCACTGCCGCAGTTCCTCTCGGCGCCGCTCGTAGTCCGGCATAACCCGTCCGACGGCCTGCCAGTAGCTGCGACTGTGGCCGCGATGGCGCAGATGCACCAGCTCGTGGACGACGACGTAGTCGATGAGCCGCATCGGCGCCTGGATGATGCGCCAGTTCAGCCGAATCGTGCCACGCTGGTTGCAGCTTCCCCAGCGTTTCTGTTGGTCCGCGACGATGACGCGGGGCACTGGAGTACCCACCTTCGACCGCCATGCCTCCACTCGTTCCGGAAGTCGTTCGACGGCGTGACGGCGGAACCAGGACACCAAAGCGGCTCGCACGTGAGCGGTCTTGTGCACTTCCCCCAGCGCGGGTACGTGCAGCCATCCGCCGCACAGCTTCGCGTCACCGGTCGCGCGCGGATCGACTCTCAGGCGATAGTGACGCCCCAGGTACAGGACACTCTCCCCGCTGACGAACTCGCGTGGCGAAGCGGGCGGGGTGTGGTCCCCGGCACGCCGGAGCCTCCGCACGATCCATTCCGCCTTGTGGGTCACAATAGCATCGAGTCGGTCGGTGGCGAGGCGTTCCGGAGCGATCACCAAGACACTCCCGGTAGGCTCTACCGTCACGGCCACCGTCTTCTTCCGACGGGCGCTGCGGCGGATATAGTGTAGGACACTCGCCTGCTTCCCCAGACGATAGCAGAGGTCTCCGGGGCTGTCATCTGTCGGTTCTCACCTTGGCCAAGTCCACAATTTCCGCCGCCAGCGATTCCACTGCTTCGGGGGCGATGCCGCTGGCACGAAGCTGACGCTTGATCTTGCTACGCATCTGCCGCTGCAGGTCATCCTTCTGCCACCAGTCGACCAGCTCCGTGAAGGGTGTCACCGCCTCATCGATGAGCGATGCCAGGTCGTGGTTGGCGGCGTTGTACGAAGTGGAATCTCCCCCTTCCGCCATCGGACGTTGCCGCTCCAGTAGCCCGTAGATGGCAAAGCCGCGCCCGTCGAGCCCCATGTCCTGTGCCCGAGCCTCCTCACCTTTCAGTTCTTCGCGCAAGCTATTCAGGAGCGATAGCTGCTTGGCGGCATCGAGCCGTTCCAGTCGCTGCTGCTCAATGATCTCTTCCAGCCGCTCGCGCAGAGACTTATAGAAGGCCGGGTTCTCTTCCACGCGGACATTAATCTCGTGACGGATGGCGTGCTTTCGCGGTAGGGACCGCCCTTACGGGCGGCCCCCCGCACAGATCCCAGCGAGCGCTGCTAACGCACTGGGCTCCTACCTCAGGTCATGACGCGCAGTCGCTGTTCGGGATACGGGTGCAGTGTTCGATGCTCGACGACTTTCATCAGCCATCCGTGGTCGATGGCATCGAAGAATCCACGGATGTCCGCGTCGAGTATCCAGTTCACTTTCTTGTGAACCGTGCTCCCTTATCCCGGCAGGCTACCTGCCGTATCCGCTCCAGCGCATTTCGCAGATCAGGGGACCGAACGTAGGCGCACTCCCTTGGCTGTTTCCGCGCTTTCCCGCTTCGTGCCCGTTTAGGGTTGTCCATATTCACTCCCTGCCCGGCGCTGAGTCCGGGACCTGATTTGCCGCAGCGGATTTCCCTTGGTCAGCCCCCTTCGCTCCACCTCCTCCGCGGAGTGAGGTACTCCCCAGTCTTTGTTCGAAGGCTTCTCGGCTACTATGGGCCTGTCAGACTTCCCGCACCCGTTCGTCGCTGTCGTGCTCCTTGCGGATTCACAGCGCGGACCCCGACGCCACTCAGGGCCAAATGCGGGACCTCCCGGCTCCCGTGTATGTCTCTTCCGTGCGTGCGCGGGGTCTCAGACCACGCAGGGGCGGAACAACTCTTGCGATGACGACTTGTTCCGTGTTGCCTTCCGTGCCATACGACGCCGTCGGCCCCCCAAACTCAATTTTTCTTTCGCGGCTCAATACCCAGCCCACACGTTGCCCTGTCAACGCTTCGCCCCTGCCCTCGCGGACAGCAACGCATGACTCGGGGCCAACTTGGTTCGCTACTCCTTGGTTAGGCGGGACTTGCACCCGCGAGACTTACCGGTTTGTGCCGGCGCACTTCGCGGTAGGGACCGCCCTTACGGGCGGCCCCCCGCACAGATCCCAGCGAGCGCTGCTAACGCACTGGGCTCCTACCTCAGGTCATGACGCGCAGTCGCTGTTCGGGATACGGGTGCAGTGTTCGATGCTCGACGACTTTCATCAGCCATCCGTGGTCGATGGCATCGAAGAATCCACGGATGTCCGCGTCGAGTATCCAGTTCACTTTCTTGTGAACCGTGCTCCCTTATCCCGGCAGGCTACCTGCCGTATCCGCTCCAGCGCATTTCGCAGATCAGGGGACCGAACGTAGGTGCACTCCCTTGGCTGTTTCCGCGGTTTCTCGCTTCGTGCCCGTTTAGGGTTGTCCGTATTCACTCCCTGCCCGGCGCTGTGTCCGGGACCTGATTTGCCGCAGCGGATTTCCCTTGGTCAGCCCCCTTCGCTCCACCTCCTCCGCGGAGTGAGGTACTCCCCAGTCTTTGTTCGAAGGCTTCTCAGCTACTATGGGGCTGTCAGACTTCCCGCATCCGTACGTCGCTGTCGTGCTCCTTGCGGATTCACAGCGCGGACCCCGATGCCACTCAGGACCAGATGCGGGACCTCCCGGCTCCCGTGTATGTCTCTTGGCGTGCGTGCGCAGGGTCTCGGACCACGCGGGGGCGGAACAGCTCTTGCGATAACGATCTGCTCCGTGTTGCCTTCCGTGCCATACGACGCCGTCGGCCCCCCGAAGTTTATTTTACTTTCGCGGCTCAATATCCAGCCCGCACGTCTCCCTGTCAACGCTTCGCCTTTGCTCTCGCGAACAACAACGCATGACTCGGGGCCAATCTGGTTCGCTACTCCTTCATTAGGCGGGACTTGCACCCGCGAGACTTACCGGTTTGTGCCGGCGCACCGTGAGGTCAAAATACTCATGCGGCTTCCCGATGGTAGAAACGTAGTAACCCGCCAAGCCGTTCACGGGAGCGTTGTGCTCCACAAAAAGTCGATCTGGCGTTGATTGCGCGGTTTAGGCCTGCCATGATCGACTGCTTCGTGCCGGTCGACCCAACGACACCACCCGCGTCTTATGAACGTGGTCGCGACATCAACCCGGTGAGTAAAACCGTTCTTGGGGTGCTTGCGAGGCCAGGGAAAGTCTGAACTATTTAGAGGCGTCCTGGTACACTCTAGCGACTGCCTGGGCAAAACCACTTTTTGTAGAGTGCATTCGTTCGATGGCGTTCCAGACGACACGGGTGCATTGTGCGTCGTCTATCGCTCGATGTGTCTGGCGGCGTTTCTTCTCGCGGTTTGATGAGAGTGAGAGCGCCCACTTCAGAGCGTCCTGAAGTCGATGCCTCGAATCCGGCACGAAATCTTTGAACAGGCGCATCACACAAACGAACCTTGCGGCACTCTCCGCGACGTACGGCGGGATAAAGCCGAGGTCGAATTCAGCGTTATAAATCGCTACGAGTTTTCCGGCCAGGGCTTTGCGTAAGGCGGGCTCGATAGACTGAAAAGAGGGCGCGTCCTTCACCTTTGCCGGCGAGATTTTGTGAACACGCTGGGCGTCTTCCCATGTAGCGGTGTGGGCCGGCTTGACGAGTTGGTCCATGATGACGTGACCATGCCAGTCCACGATACCGACCTCTAGCACTTCATCTTTTGGGGGATGGAGCCCAGTAGTCTCGAAGTCTAGGAAAATGAGATTATGGTCGGGCTTAGGCTGGGGTTGCCGTCGAAGAAAGCCGAACATTGCGACGGGTTACTTACCATGGCCACTATGAGCGTGTCCAGTTGTAGGTTGTGCCTTCTATTTATTCATCCGCGCGCACCGAACTTGATTAGTCTCCGGTCTGCCGGCACCATGCCGGCATGATTTCGTCGTTTGTTCGCGCTCTCATCTCTGCCTTCAAGGCTCGTCGCAAGCTAGCTCTTGAGAATGTCGCTCTTCGGCAGCAGCTTCGCCGTCCTCCGTCGTTCGGTGAAACGAACGCGGCTCTCGAATGTCGACCGCGAGTTTTGGGTGCTGTTGCAGAATCTGGACTGACTGGGAGAGTGTCCTCGTCATCGTGAAACCTGAGACGGTCGTCCGCTGGCACCGTTGTGGGTTCAGACGATATTGGGCGTGGAAGAGCTGACGGCGTAGGCCCGGACGACCAGGCGTCACTCTCGAAATACGTGAGCTGATACGGAACATGAGCAGGGCCAACCTTCGCGGTAGGGACCGCCCTTACGGGCGGCCCCTACCGCGAAGGATGGTTGGACACGATTTCAAAAGGCCCGGCCTGCTCAGGGCGGGCTTCCAGTATCAGGATCTCGTCGCCGTCGAGATTTTGATCAATTTTCATAGACAACGGAACCTCTACGCTTGGGTGCAACTCTAAGTTGAAGACCGGACGTTCCGATCAGTCGAGGACGTAGTCGCCTGCACGCCCGACGGCCTTTACGAGTTGACGCAGGTCAAGTTCACCGCCAATCCCGATGCCCCGGGCAACCACCTGAGCTGGGCATGGCTCACCGCAAATGGCGGCACCCGCAAGAAATCCCTACTACAAAAATGGGCCGAGACAACTCTCCGTCATAAGGACGCCGGCACCCTTGCTCGAGCGGTTCTCAAAACCACTTGATAGCAGAAGCACCGCCTCTCGGGTCCATGCACCAAAGCCATAATCAACCCGTCCACCGAAGCAAAGCAAGGTCAGATCATGGTCGGTTCTTGAAACCAGAGTAGAATGGCAGGCGTGGACTGGGCATGAACGTTCTTAGTTTTTGGGGAAAAGCCCAGCCTTGCGACCCTGACCGCGGGCCGAAATGGCACCCGTTGGCGTTTCATTGTCTCGACGTGGCCGCGGTTGGGGAGGTCCTGCTGACCCGACATCGCGGGCTGGGCAGTCACCTGCCATGCCTGCTCGGCCTGCCGGGAGAACATGCCCTCCGTCTGGTTAGCTTTCTCCTTAGTCTGCACGACATCGGCAAGTTCGCCAAAAAGTTCCAGGCAAAGGTGCCGAACCTTTACCTTAATCTAGACTGCTTCGATGATGATCCTGCACGGTTAGCAGGTATTTACGATCACGGTGCGGGCGGATTGCGACTGTTCGACTCCGAAGGCGACTTTTTCGAACCGCTGGGTGGAATTCGATCCAACGCGTGGCGACCGCTGATCTCGGCCGTAACCGGCCATCACGGAGCGCCCCCGGCACCGAGGATGAACGAGACTATTGTTACGCTGCGGAGCGATTTTGGTGCACCGGGTATTGAAGCGGCACGTGCGTTCATTTGTCAGGTGTACGAACTGTTTTCCTTGCCGCCGGAGTTACCGCCGCCCACCCGCGCCAATGCACGCCGAGCTTCCTTCGCCCTCGCCGGCCTTGCAGTGCTAGCGGATTGGATCGGCTCCAAGCAGGAATGGTTTCCTTATCGTGAGCGGGATGATTTCGAAGATCTTGAGACTTACTTTGGTTATGCGCGAGAACAAGCGAACCGCGCTATCGCGGAGGCGGGCGTGCTGCCGGCCAGCATAAGTGATTGTCTTGGCTACGATGCGTTAATTGGTGCGGAAAAAACTCCGAGCCCAATGCAGGACTGGGCGCGGAAGGTCGAATTGCCGGCTGGCCCAGCGTTATACATGATCGAGGATGAGACTGGCAGCGGTAAGACCGAGACGGCGCTGATGCTCGCTCACCGACTGATGGCAGCGTGCCGAGCCGAGGGCCTTTACATCGCACTGCCCACCATGGCCACAGCCAACGCCATGTTTGATCGCCTCTGCACCGCGCAACGCAAACTGTTCGCGGCGGGTGCAGCACCTTCTGTCGCCCTGGCTCACGGGGCGCGTGACTTGCACCAGGGCTTCCGGTCAGCGGTGTTGCGCGGCGGCCGCGCCGAAGACAGCTATTCCGTGGCCGGAGGACAAGGAGAAGAGTCCGAAACGACCGCGTCGGCAGCCTGCGCGGCCTGGATTGCCGATGACCGACGGCGAGCTTTCCTGGCGGACGTAGGCGCCGGTACTGTGGATCAGGCACTACTGTCGGTTCTGCCGAGCAGACATCAATCGTTACGCCTTCTGGGCCTGATGCGACGTATCCTTGTCCTCGACGAAGTGCATGCCTACGACGCCTATATGCAGCGCGAGATCGAGACGCTGCTCGAATTCCAGGCGGGGCTGGGCGGGTCCGCGATCCTGCTATCGGCGACGCTGCCCCTGGCGTTTCGTAAGCGATTGGCCGACGCCTTCTCGAAAGGCCTCGGCAAACACACGAATGTTGCCGAGACGAACGGCACTAGCATGCACTACCCCTTGGCGACGGTTCGTGCCACCGGGGTACGAACCTCCATCAAGGTGCCAGGGAGAGTTGGACGGGCGCGAGCTCTCCCTGTCCGTTTTCTGCGGACGACGGACGAGGCGTTGGACGAGGTCGAAAACGCAGCCCGCGACGGCAAGGCCACCCTCTACATCCGCAATACGGTCGACGACGCACTCGACGCCCATGCGGCGTTGACGGCTCGAGGACTCAGTCCTTGTCTCTTTCACGCCCGATACGCGCTTACTGACCGTCTGAAGAAAGAGAATCGAATCGTGCAGGCATTCGGCAAGGGCAGCGGCATCGATCATCGAACGTGGCCTGTTGAACACCCTACTGTGACCACTCCAGTTATAAAACGGGTGGGCAAAATTCTGGTTGCGACACAGGTGGTCGAGCAGTCGCTCGATCTCGATTTCGACGCAATGATCTCTGATTTGGCGCCGGTCGACCTGTTGATCCAACGTGCGGGCCGACTTTGGCGGCACGACTGGCGGGAACGTAAAGGGCTCCCTGAACTGCTAGTGGTGACTCCGCCACCCTTGGATGATGCGAACGAGGACTGGTTCAAGACCGCGTTTCCCCGCGCGGCCTATGTCTATAGGGATCATGCGCGCCTCTGGCTGACCGCCAGGTTGCTGGAGGAAACGGGCGGTATCGAGAGTCCGGGGGGACTCCGGTCCCTCATCGAAGCGGTCTATGGGGACGAGGCGGAAGTGCGCGTTCCGAATGGTCTCGTGGCGAGTCTCTTCGACGCGGAGGGGCGGGCGGGCGCGGAGCGCGGTATTGCCACCACCAATGTTCTCGCGTTTGCCAAGGGCTATGTGCGGGATGGTGGAGCTTGGGACAGTGATGTGCGAACACCGACCCGGCTCGACGACGACCCACAGGTCACCTTGCGTCTTGCCCAAGTCCAAGGCGGCCGCATCGAGCCATACGCTCATGATCATGAGGTTGGGCTGGACCAGTGGCGTGCCTGGCGGCTCAGCGAAGTTAACGTAACTAGACGGCGCGTCAGCGGCGAAGCTCTGCCGCCGGATCATGCGGAGGCCGCCCGTGCGGCCAAGGCGGACTGGACACGTTTCGACGCGAAGAAGATAATGATCGTACTTGAAAAGAGCGTACAATCGGCTTTATCCGGGGTCGTCTTAGATGGTACAGGGAATTCGAAAGAAGTCACTATAACTTACAGCCAAGAGCGAGGCTTGACGTTTGGCTGATAGATCCATGTAGCAACGTATTACCTGCGGGAGCGGGGATGATCCGTGTTAGACTACGAACGACATTGAGGGTCTGATGTTCCTTGCTGCTGTCGCGAGGACAAGTGTGTATCTCACAGGCGTGCTAGCTTCAGAGCTCCTCTGTTAGGGGGTCGGTAACTGGGCCCTGCGTGTTAATGAGATGACACTCCAACTTTGCGACCATGGACGCGCACAACTCAATACTGGTCGACTTGTCGCGTCTTCCCTCAAGACAAGCACGTCTCGTGAATACCAGTGTGCTCATGGACGCATCATCTCAGCATTTAGAACTAGCGCTAATTATTTAACACACGGCGAGCCGCCAAACCCAACTCTCGTAATCAGTTCCGACGATGGGCGACCCTAGTAGAGGAGCTCTGAGATTAGCTGCCAGAGATTTTGTAACGTGCCACACGACCAATACGATATAGAAAGCTATCCGAGTCGCACATACTCCTCGACTAATCGAGGGAGCTTGGCGAGCACTTGAACCGATCTCCTCAGAAGAAGCGTCCGCTCACAATTCGTTTGGCGTTGCATATTCAGGTTGATCTCGGCGGGAACTAACGAAAGCTTCTCGGCAGGTATGCGTGACATCATGAGCAGCGAACCGACTCGCGACGTTTTCAATTTGATCTACGCACCGTGGCTTCCGGTACGGAGGCAGAGCGGCATTGTCGAGTCCATCCCGCCGTGGAGAATCACCGAACGGATTGATGACGATCCGGTTGTGGCCTTCGCCTGGCCTCGGCCCGACTTCAACGGCGCGGCGCACGAGTTTTTGATCGGTCTGCTGTCCACAGCAGCCGCGCCGCAAGATGACGATGAATGGGAGGACTGGTGGTCGAATCCACCCGCGCCGGCTGCGATGAAGGAACGGCTCGATAGTGTCGCCTATGCCTTTGACCTCGACGGCCCCGGTCCCTGCTTTCTGCAAGACCGCGATGCGCTCGACGATTCTAGGGAGTCGGATGCTGCGGCATTGCTGATTGACGCGCCGGGGGCGCAGACCCTGCGCAACAACGCCGACCTGTTCGTGAAGCGTGGCGGAGTGCCGATTCTTTGTCGGTCCGCAGCGGCGATGGCACTCTACACCCTGAGCGCCTACGCCCCTGCCGGTGGCGCTGGCCACCGGACGTCGTTGCGCGGCGGAGGCCCGTACACGACGCTGATCGTCTTAGGCCATGAGGTTTACAACGATACCTTGTGGGGTCGTCTTTGGCCCAACGTTGAAACCGAGGAACAGATTGGAAGGCGCGCCACCGACACAGCGCCTCGCGACGACCTCGGGTTGATATTTCCTTGGCTGGTTTCCACACGCGCGTCGGATCCGAAGGCCGGCGGCAGGCGGACGACGCCGGACGATGTTCATCCCTTGCAGGTCTACTGGGGCATGTCCCGGCGCATCCGGCTTCTCTTCGAAGATGCGCGGGGACGACCCTGCGGCCTCACTGGCACAGAAGACTCTGTCATCGTGAGGAGCTATCGCACCAAGAACTACGGCATCGATTACTCGGAAGGTTTCGAGCATCCGCTTACGCCGTATTACCGGCAGACGGCGGGTGCCGCGAAGCTGCCCGTTCATCCCCGGCCCGGCGGCATCAGCTATCGCCTCTGGCCCGGGCTTGTTGTTCAAAGCAATGACATGCTGCGCGAGCCCGCCCAGGTCGTTCGACACTGGCACGAGCGTGTGCCGCATGGGCACACGATGCGGTTCACCGCGTTCGGCTACGACATGGACAATATGAAGGCGCGCGCCTGGGTCGAAAGCGAGATGCCGCTTTGGCACTTGGACGACGCAGCAACGCGCGATTGGCTCAAGCAATTTATTGTGCACGCGGTAGCGGGCGCCGGGGCGGTTGCTAGATTGCTCACCGGCGCGGTCAAATCGGCCCTTTATGACCGGCCGGCCGACGCTGGCGGCGATTACGGCTTCATCGGGGAGAGGTTCTACCGCGAGACCGAAGGAGAGTTCTATGCCGCACTCGGCGAGGCGGCGCGTTTGGTCGAGAGTAATTCCGATGCTGATGACCCAACGATCCATGCGCGCGAGAACTGGGCGCCTGTCATGTCGAAGGCCGCGCTACGCCTGTTCGACGAATACGCTCCGGCTGACGGGCTGGAGGACCGGGACATGCATCGGTATGTCAAGGCGCGCTTTTTCCTAGTGCTAGCATTGGGTGGGCGCGGCAAAGCCGGCCGTTTGTTGTTCGACCGCGATCTTGGGATCGCCTCGCCCAAAACAGCTCAAGAACGTAAGAGCAAGGAGGTGGCATGACCGACTCGGAACGACGGAACGTCGCCGACATTGCCGAAAGATGGTGGCACGACCTGATATCGGTCGAATCTGGACGCCGCGCAACGCGCGGGGGGCGACGAGCGTCGCGGGCGCACCTGCGCCGGGCCGCAACGCCGCTTGAGGTCATGTATGAGTCCGAGGCGCTCCGCTTAATCGCAAGACTGCCTAATGAAAATCCGGAGCGAGTCGCCATCCTTGCTGGCGTCCTGGCGTTCGTTGATGAGTCCGACACCCAGGGCATCGCGCGCGCCATCGGGCGCATCTCGCTCGACGATGACGAATCGGCAGTCATGTCCGAAGGCCGTTTTCGTCGCCTGCTGCAAACCGACGACGACGAACTCATGGACGCGATGCGTCGCCTTATTCGTCTGAACAAGGGAAAGGCCAATGTTCGTGATTTGTCCTTCGCCGTTTTACACTGGGGTGACAGCGTGAGGAAGCGCTGGATATTCGACTACTACCACGTTTTTGAGAGTGTGCGACCGCAAGCGCCCATGCCCGATTCTTCACCCGCTTCCCCTTCAACCTGACCGAATAGGAGGTATTTCATGGCCGATTTCCTACAACTGCATCTTCTTACCGCCTACGGCCCGTCCAACCTAAACCGGGACGATACCGGTAGGCCGAAAAGCGCCGTCTTCGGCGGCACACCACGCCTGCGTGTGTCCTCGCAAAGCTTGAAACGGGCATGGCGAGAGTCCAATGCGTTCCAGGCGAAGCTCGACGGACACCTCGCGAGCCGCACGCAACGTCTGGGCAAAGAGATTTATGATTATTTGCTCAACGGCGAGATGGATGAAGGCAAAGCCGTGGAGGTGTCGCGTGTGATCGCCGGTGTCTTCGGCAAAATCCACAAAGAAGGCGACAAGGATCCTACCTTCATCGAACAGCTTGCCTTCGTCTCGCCCGCAGAACGGGCGGAAGCCCTGGCGCTCGCCGACCGCGCGCTGTCCGGAGAAACCATTGAGCCCAAAGCCGCCGATCTGTTGCGCAAGACCGACACGGCCGCCGATATCGCCATGTTCGGGCGGATGCTGGCCGACAATCCGAAATTCAACCGCGAAGCCGCCGTGCAGGTAGCGCACGCCATCACCACGCATCGCGCGGTCGCCGAGGACGATTACTACACCGCCGTCGACGACCTCAAGTCGCGCGGTGAAGCTGAGGATTCCGGGGCCGGATTTATTGGCGTGCAGGAATTCGGCGCTGGCGTCTTCTATCTCTATATTTGCGTCGACCGCGATCTGTTGCTCCGCAATCTCGACGGTACGCGGGCTGTGCGGAACGCAAGCTTGGCCGCCCTGGTGGAAGCCGCTGCCACCGTCGCGCCAAGGGGCAAGCAGGCGAGTTTCGCGAGTCGCGCCTTTGCCCTCTACGCGCTATGCGAAAAAGGCTCGCGTCAACCGCGCAGCCTCGCCGCCGGCTTCCTCGACCCGATTTCCGGAAATGACGATTACGGTGGCCGTTCCATTACGGCGCTGGAAAGTTTTCGCGACCGGCTCGATAAAACATACGGACCCTGCGCCGAGGACCGTTACACGGTGAATGTTCTAGCCGGCGCGGGTGCGTTGCCGGACCTTATAGACTTCGCAGTGAGTTAACATCGTGCGCTTCCTCCTGTTCACGCTTTATGCGCCGATGGGTTCACTCGGTGAGATCGCCGTTGGCGAGCGGCGTATGAGTTGGACGAGGCCCGGCCGCTCCGCCATTCTTGGGCTCGTTGCTGCCTCCTTAGGTGTTGAACGCTTCGACGAGGACGCGCATCGGTCTCTGGGTACGAGACTCTTCTACGCCGTCAGAACGGATGCGCCAGGCAGGCCATTCATCGACTATCACACAGCCCAAACCCCCAAGACGCGACGGAATCAGATTTTTGCGACCCGCCGGGAGGAATTGGAAGCCGGCGCCCTCCATACCGTGCTGTCCAGCCGCGAGTGGCGGTCGGATGCCTTTTTTACCGTTGCGCTGTGGTCGCGTCGGGATGAAGCCACTGATCTCAAAGAGATAGCTGACGCATTACAGCATCCCCGTTTCGCTCTCTATCTCGGCCGTAAGTCGGCACCTCTCGGCCTACCGCTCAACCCCGCCATTATCGAGGCCGATACGTTCATGAGTGCTTTTGCGGCTCGGCTGCCAAACGACGAAGAAGCGGTAATTTTGAAGCGTATTCGCATCGACGGCGCAAAGCGACCCGTGATCGCGTTCGACTACGATGCCCCAGAAGCGCCAACCACGGCGAGAGTCGAACGTCGGCGCGATGCAGTCGTCAACCGCGGACGCTGGCAATTCACCGACCGGCTAGAAGGTGTCGTCGAGCCGGAAGGCGGCAAAGGATGACAAGACCTCTCTATCTCTCCCGCGCTCGGCTTAGACGTGATGCTTCGGTGGCAACGCTATTGCCGCTGTTGCAAGGAGGTACCAGCCGCAACGGCCATTCGCAACATTCGGGACATCATCTCGTTTGGTCCCTCTTCGCATCCGGGCCGGAGCGGCGCCGCGATTTTCTATGGCGTGAGATGGAACAAAATGGGGCCTTTCTGATCCTGTCGGCGCGCCCGCCCGTGGATCGACACGCATTGTTCGATGTCGACGAGCCGAAGCCGTTCACACCGGCACTCGTGGTGGGAGACCGGCTACGCTTTTCACTGCGCGCCAATCCGGTAGTCCGCCGCCGCGACTCCTCGCGCAGCCGTTCTGTCAAGCACGACATAGTTATGGACGCGTTGCGATCCTGCCCCATCGGTGAGCGGGCCGAACATCGTTTCGCCGCTATCCATAAACATGGTTTTGCTTGGCTCGAACGGCAGGCGAACAAAGCCGGATTCGCGATTCGACCGGGCGATGTCAGAATCGACGGTTACCGGCAACACAGGATTCCGCGAAAAGGGTTGTCGGCGGTGATGACGTTCTCGATGTTGGACTTTGACGGAACGTTGGAAGTGCAAGACCCGGCGTCTTTCCTGTCGGGTATCGCGCACGGATTCGGCGCCGCAAAAGCTTACGGCGGCGGCCTGATGCTTATTCGCAGGGTCTGATCGCCATAGTCTCATGCCAGGAATTGCGCCGCCCCGTCCCATTCCGATCAAGGATCGCGCTTCGATCCTATTCATTGAGAAAGGCCAACTCGACGTTCTCGACGGAGCATTCGTCGTGGTCGATCGGACGGGTGTGCGCACGCACATCCCAGTGGGCGGACTCGCCTGCCTGATGCTGGAGCCCGGCGCGCGCATCTCACATGCTGCTGTCGCGCTTGCCTCACGTGTGGGTTGCCTTCTGGTCTGGATTGGTGAGGCGGGCGTTCGCCTTTACTCCGCCGGCCAGCCGGGGGGAGCCCGCGCCGACCGGCTTCTTCATCAGGCGCGTCTGGCACTCGATCCGAACGCTCGTCTCAATGTCGTCCGCAAAATGTACGACATGCGCTTTGGCGAAGCCGCGCCGCAGCGTCGCTCCGTTGATCAACTGCGCGGAATCGAGGGCGCGCGTGTGAAGCGTCTCTACGAGCTGTTGTCCCGGCAGTACGACGTGAAGTGGAAGGGGCGGCGGTACGATCCCGGCAATTGGGATGCCGCGGACTTGCCCAACAGTTGTCTTAGTCAGGCGACCGCGTGCCTCTACGGGCTGGCCGAAGCCGCCATTCTGGCGGCAGGCTATGCGCCAGCCATCGGGTTTCTGCATACCGGCAAACCTCAGTCCTTTGTCTATGACGTGGCGGACGTGTTCAAGTTTGAAACCGTGGTCCCGATAGCGTTCCGGGTGGCGGGGGAAGCGCAACGAGGAAAGCGGCCCGCGGTCGGCGATCCGATGGGTGAAGTCAGGCGCGGTTGCCGCGACAGCTTCCGGAAAACCGGGCTACTGAACAGGCTCGTTCCTGGCATCGAAGAAATGCTGACGGCGGGTGGATTGGAGCTTCCACAGCCGCCGGATGAAGCTCAACCAGTTGCCATTCCTGAGAGGACGAGCGGCGATGTTGGTCATCGCGGTTAACAACGCCCCGCCGAGGCTACGCGGACGCCTGGCCGTATGGCTGCTGGAGATCAGAGCCGGTGTTTATGTTGGCAATTATTCGCGGCGAACGCGCGAGATGGTCTGGGAACAAGTCAGGGCACATATCGGCGAAGGCGACGCCATTATCGCATGGGCGGCACCCAACGATGCGGGTTATGATTTCGACACCTACGGCATTAATCGTCGCATCCCGACGGATTTGGACGGTCTCAAGCTCGTTCGTTTTACGCCTCTACCGTCCGACGCCGATCAACAGGGGAATTAGGCGATCAGCTTTTTCCGGTTTGAGCCATCTCACACACCACCCAAGAACATATTAGGATCAGTTGGTGCGCTCTTTGACATCTAAAAAACCCTTTATTATCAGGCCCTTGTAGAAAGAGAGTTCCCCGCACGCGCGGGGATGAACCGTGAAAGAGCTTGACGGGCGCATGCGCTCCATGGAGTTCCCCGCACGCGCGGGGATGAACCGGCAGATCGGCGGGTCACGATGAGGGCCGGCGCGAGTTCCCCGCACGCGCGGGGATGAACCGCTGATTGCGGTGCTGAGTACGACGGAGGGGAAGAGTTCCCCGCACGCGCGGGGATGAACCGACGCCCAGAAGAAACACCGGGACGCCGCGGTAGAGTTCCCCGCACGCGCGGGGATGAACCGATCAAGGCGTGGTGCTACCGTGAAGCGCCACGGAGTTCCCCGCACGCGCGGGGATGAACCGACGGAGAAGGCGCGCGCGCGCGCGGCCGAGCTGAGTTCCCCGCACGCGCGGGGATGAACCGGGGGGCTCCGCTTCCTGCTCTCTGAGTGGACCGAGTTCCCCGCACGCGCGGGGATGAACCGTTGTCGCTCGGATCGCCCACGAGCGCCAGGTAGAGTTCCCCGCACGCGCGGGGATGAACCGTCCGATAGGATGCCAACCGCGACCTCGAACGCGAGTTCCCCGCACGCGCGGGGATGAACCGTCAGTAGCTCCCGTTTCCAGTTGTGCGTCAGCGAGTTCCCCGCACGCGCGGGGATGAACCGGTGTGCGTAGTATGCAGCCCAGTCTCCGGACTGAGTTCCCCGCACGCGCGGGGATGAACCGACTGCGTTGTCGGCCCACGCGACCACCGCGTTGAGTTCCCCGCACGCGCGGGGATGAACCGGAGTATAGGGGCGATTCATAATTGACAGCGGAGAGTTCCCCGCACGCGCGGGGATGAACCGTATCCGCAGCCGGTTGAGAAACCGATGCCGCTGAGTTCCCCGCACGCGCGGGGATGAACCGCCATCTACGCTCTCGCCCACCGGATCGACAGCGAGTTCCCCGCACGCGCGGGGATGAACCGGGGAGCGGATTGAAACAGGAGAAATGATGAACGAGTTCCCCGCACGCGCGGGGATGAACCGGAACGATAGACAGCGCTGGCGCGAGTGTCGAAGAGTTCCCCGCACGCGCGGGGATGAACCGCCCTCTGGCTATTTGTGAGATCGTCTGAAATGGAGTTCCCCGCACGCGCGGGGATGAACCGGAGGACCAGAGTCTTTATTGGACCAACTGGGCGAGTTCCCCGCACGCGCGGGGATGAACCGACAGCACTGGCAGTTGTTTTGGTTGACGATGGGAGTTCCCCGCACGCGCGGGGATGAACCGCGGACCTCGATGTGGCCCACAACCGTCTCGGCCGAGTTCCCCGCACGCGCGGGGATGAACCGCTCATTATGCCGCCGTGGAAGAGGCGGCGACGGAGTTCCCCGCACGCGCGGGGATGAACCGTTGCCCGAGGCCGAGGTTCCGCTCGAGGCCGAGAGTTCCCCGCACGCGCGGGGATGAACCGCATGACAACCACAGCACTGAGGATGTTCGTCTGAGTTCCCCGCACGCGCGGGGATGAACCGGCAACCAGGGCCTCCTTGCCCACTGCCTCTCGGAGTTCCCCGCACGCGCGGGGATGAACCGATCACGTCCGATTTGCAGCCGGATGTGACGCTGAGTTCCCCGCACGCGCGGGGATGAACCGCTCGTAGACGAACCGCGCAGAGCCGGACGATGGAGTTCCCCGCACGCGCGGGGATGAACCGCAGATGGCCTATACCTCGGGGATCGCCGAGTAGAGTTCCCCGCACGCGCGGGGATGAACCGCTCATAGCCGCCCGTCGATTCATCAACGGGGCGAGTTCCCCGCACGCGCGGGGATGAACCGAAGCGCATGCGCGGCCAGATCGTACAGGCCACGAGTTCCCCGCACGCGCGGGGATGAACCGTCGTCAGTTGCCATCCGCCATCGACGGGAAGAGAGTTCCCCGCACGCGCGGGGATGAACCGGTTTCCGGCCCGCGGCTCACGCCATCGGTGCGGAGTTCCCCGCACGCGCGGGGATGAACCGGCAGGGCTCCAGGGTGCGCTCTACGGAATATCGAGTTCCCCGCACGCGCGGGGATGAACCGCCACCAGTGAGTCCACGCCTCATCGTTCACCAGAGTTCCCTGTGCCTTCTATTTATTCATCCGCCAGCCCCATGGGTCGGAAGTCAGCCCTGTGACCTACTATGTGCTCGTCGTCATCGAGCTGTCTTCGCGAAAAGTGCCGAAGCGTCTCATCAACGAGACGTGTTCGAAGCAGGGAATCGTTTCAGGGCAGCTGACGCTTCACGCCGACCGCGGCACGTCGATGAAATCCAAGCCGCTAGCGATGCTCCTATCGGACCTCGGGGTGACGAAGACCCACAGTCGCCCCCACGTTTCCAACGACAATCCTTACTCGGAGAGTCAGTTCAAAACGCTCAAGTACCGTCCCGAGTTCCCCAAGCGGTTCGGTTCGATCCAACACGCTCGTGACGTTTGTAGAGATCTGTTCAGCTGGTACAACACCGAGCACTATCACTCAGGCATCGGCCTGCTTACACCCGAGTCGGGTGCACTACGGCCGGGCGGCGACGATCGTCGAAGGTCGCAAGCAGGTGCTCTTGGACTTCTTCGGAGCCCATCCGGAGCGTTTTGTGAAGGGAACGCCGAAACCGCCCGAAATACCCTCAGCGGCGTGGATCAATCCACCGACGACGAAAACGACGCATCAGATGGGCGCACAAGCCAAGTCCGAGACCTCGGACGACCTACAGGTACCCCTCATTTGCACCATTTACGGGGATCCCGTCGTCTCCGACTCGGTCCGCCTCAGTGACCCGCAGGCAACAGAACCACGCGGGAACTCCGGGAAACCCGGCGTGACGGTTCGGCCGCCCCCCGCCGCCCATGGGGCCGTTTCACGGACGGCGACACATAAGCGGTTGCTCACTAAATACACGATCTCGGTGTCTCAAAATCATTGACAGTTAAATGACCCCCGGCAGAGCCGGGGGCTTATCTTTGTTAGCCCCTCAAAGGGGCAGGTTCATGAGCCGCCTGAAGGCGGCTGAACCACTATTGGGCCTTCTTGGCCGACCAAACCAGATTCAGCTGCTCTAGGCGTTGACCCTCCTTTTCTTGGTGCCGGATGTATTCACGAACAACTTCTTCATCCAAACCTACCGTGGACACGAAGTAGCCCCTCGCCCAGAAACTCCCCCCCGTGAAGTTACGCTTGCGAGTCCTCCTTGTTTGGAAGTTGGCGCTTTCCAAGGAGGACTTTGTTATTACTGCCTCACACGGTCAAACCTCTGCGAGTCACCCCGGCAGAGCCGGGGGTTTACCTGTGATAATTACCGGAACGCCACCGGTCTTTTTGACACCAGCGCTCTAGCACTATTCTCGCCTGCCACTCGCCTGAAACTCACGACGCCCATACGTTCTACACGATTGGCACCGGAGCTCGCCTTCAAAATCGCCCCGCTGCGCTCCACCAACAGCTTTTTGCCGGCCAAGCGGAAAAGCAATGGGCTATGGGCTGTTCGGTAGCACGGGAGCCAGTGACGGGAGCGGCTACCCTGAGATGGCGGAGCTTCGAGCCGCCTGGTCGGAGCTGTCCACACAGGTGCTGCACGCTCTCGAAAGCGCATCGGACGAAGATCTAGAGCGCCGTCCCGGTGCCGACTCACCTCATGCGGAGAAAACAGTTCTCGAAGCCCTTTCTTTTTATGCGTGGCACGAGCCCTATCATCTCGGACAGCTCGGAACGCTGCGGGCCCAATTCGGTCTCAAACCCACAGCGACGCTCGCCGTCGAAGCGTCGAGCACCGTTTAGCCGAGCATCAGAGACCGCCGATGGTGGACGAGCGAGAGTCAACGTCGACTTCTTTCGACGATTTGCCCGCGCGGCTTCTGCAACACCGAGCACTTTTCCTGGAAGAAATGGCGGGGATACGTCCCCAGCTTCACCGCTTTTGCTCACGCATGGGTGGTTCGCTTCTCGACGGTGAAGATATCGTACAGGACGTCTTGGTGCAGGCGTTTTACAAGCTTCCGACCCTCGAGGACGTGACGCGACTGCGCCCATGGCTATTTCGCATCGCGCATAACAAGTGCATCGATCACCTGCGCCGACACCGCGGCGTCGAGCTCGTTCCAGTCGAAGAGGACGAGCTCGACGTCGAGGCTGTTGAGCAGCCGGCGATCCGCGTGCGCGTCGGCGAAGCCTTCGCTACCCTCGTGACATCTTTGCCACCGAAAGAGCGTGCCTCGGTGGTGCTCAAAGATGTCTTGGACTATCCACTAAGCTAATGACCGCCAGACAACTGTTTGACACCCGAAAAAGCAATCGGGTGACCAGCGCCGCCGTCGCGCGGGATTGCGCATCCTTACCAAAAAGACACGATGGATGGCGCTCGTGTATCTCGCGCTTTCGACCTCCTGGGCTATGGCCACAATGGTGCGGCACCTTGGCGAGAATATCTGCCTATGAGACTTGTTGTTCCGAAGTGTGAGCCCGGCAAGCTCCAGCGCTTGCCGGGCAAGCCGGAATCTTATTGAACGGTGGCCGTTCCTGTCGGAAATCCCGCGCTGTTATTCGCCAGCGAGTACGTTAAGTGGTCTGAAGCGTCACCCGGGGCCGAGCCGACGAGTGGCTTGAGCGTGAACGGAGCCGGGCTGTCGTCTGGGGACGGCTCAATCGAAATGACCATCGTGGCGCCCGCCAAGTTCGTCGGAAACGTTTGTCCCGATGGAGCGTTGACGAGGAAGTCCTCACCCGGGAAAGGCGGCCCGGCTTCCGGTCCGCTGAAAGGAGCCATGGCATCGGCCGCCGAAACATCGAGAAAAGTGCCCGTAGAAATCGGCCCTCCGCGATTTACCGCCCAGCCTTCGTAGGCCCAACCGTCCGGAAGGGTCGGGAGCTGAAGGCCGGCGCTGGGGCCACCGCCGGCTAGGCTAAAGAACCAAACACCACTCAATTCATTGTTGCCAGAACCATTCGTGGGTGTCGCCAGAATGAAATTTCCGGTGGCGCTTTGGAAATTGTTTCCCAAGCTCGAGCCGTGGCTGACAACGAGTGAAGCGGAGCCGCTGTTGAGCTCGCCACCCATGATTTTGGTGGCGGCCGGAGTAGTGTCTGTGTCGCCTGCGGGCTCGATCGTGAGAACAACGGTCGTCGCCGAGCTTAGATCCGCATTGACGGTGAACTCTCCGCCTGGGAGCGTCCCGCCGTCCAGCGAGGCGACCTCTCCGCTTGCACTAATATTGAATTTCCCGGTCGAAACGGGCGAACCGCCTACAATAGCCCAACCTTCGTAGTGAAATCCGCCCATCAAGGGTTGCAAGCCTGAAAAGCCAAAAACGATTCGACTTTGTACAGCCGTCATTGGTGTCGACGTCGACGACGTCGTCATGTTGTCGCCGTCACAGCCACAAAGAATGAACGCAGTTATGGTTATCAACCACTTCCATGGACCTTTCACGTTGCTGCCTCCTTCGCGGATTCTAGGCGAGTCCGCGTCTTTCGAAAATGATTACGGAAGTAGGAACCCGCCCAGTCGACTCCATGTCGCGGTCGGTATCATCCAGAATGTTGCTAGCGCTTTTCTCCACGCTCTGCCTCTGTAACGTATAGTAATTTCCTTTCCGCCGAAGAGTCAAGAGAGGTGCCGCGAAGGCCTTGGAAATGTCGAGATCGATGCTGAGCCGTCTTGCTTGAGCTCCCCGGACCATCACCAGAGCAGGGCGCAGCCGACTAGGCGCAAGAAACGATGCTGGCCTATGGCGAGACGCAGACCGTTGGCCCTAGGTGACGACCCTGATGGGCTCTTCTGACTTCAGAAAGGGACGTAGACGGTGTCTTGGAAGAGGGGAGGCGAATGGGCGAGAGGTTCTGGTTGCTGCGATTCAAAATCTATGTGCGTGAGTATCTTCTTGATGACTGGATATTCGGTAATGAATGAAATGATCTTCATTTCGGTGCCGCAAAAGCGACAGAGCAATGGGTCTATTTCGTACACTTTCTGGATAAGCTTGGCCCATGTGAGTTTGCGGCGGCGACGCCAACCGTCGACATCCTGCTCCTCCTGGTCGGTACCTTCTTGTTCATGGGGGCTTTCGAGCTCTGAATTACGGCGGCGCTTGCCGCGGGAGGCGTTTGCGTAGTAACCCCAATTGCGGGTGAGCTGGTGTCCGGGCTCGGGGATGTGGTCGGTGACGCGGGCGATAAACTCCAAAGCATCCCAGCGCACCACACCACCAAAGGGTCCTTTAGCCCTGGATGGACGAGCACCCCCTGCTCCGTCTTATCCGGCGGGTCGACATCAGCCCCGGCTCTGTGTCCATCCTGCTCGACCGCAATGCGTTCGCTGCTTGCCTCTCTATGGGACCCGAACGCATTCGCGAGGATGCACTCCGCATCCTCGCACCGTTCCGCTTGCGTCGACGCGGCGTCGAGACCAAGCTCGTTCTGGGCAACCCCACGAAATCCGTCGACCGCACACTCCTGCGCAATATCGCCAACGCCCTCTCCTGGCTCGACCGAATCAAAGCAGGCAAAACCTATGAGCAGATTGCCACCGAAAACGCCATCCCAACGGACCGCGTGCGCAAGGCAATCCGTTATGCCTTCCTGGCTCCCGACATCGTCCGCGCCATTGTCGAAGGCCGCCAGCCCGTTGGGCTGACCTCGAGCTACCTCTTGCATCATCCGCTTCCCGACGATTGGGAGAAACAGCGAGTGCTCGTCAAAACGCTGTGAGCCTGCCAGCGCCCACTTCGTGAATGGCCTCGGTTAGCAGCAAGCTGCTCTCCGACACTGGCCTCCACCAATCAGACTCAAACTGGCCCAAATTCCCTGTCATGGTTTCCAGACTCGGATAGCTCCTTGTACTGGACCGTCTGCGGAGTCATCTTCGTTTCCTCCGTAAAACTCCGCTGGATGAATTCGAGGTTTGGCCAATGCGAATTCCGCTATTCGCCTTCTCGTCAGGCGCGATCTAGGCGTAGAGCGTCTTCTCATTGTCTGCGCGATTAGTGGAAAAACGACCCGATAAGCCCCAAAATCGCCCCAAATTGCACGCTAATGGCCTGTTTAGCTCTCTTTCTGATCGTTTCCAGCCAAGAATCGGAAGCTCCACTCAAGCCTCCCGACTGCGATAGCCGGAAAGATGTTCCCGTCGACGAACATTCGCTGATGAGACGTAAAGCCTTTTGCAACAATGAGTAACGGTCGGGGCCGCCTCCGGAGGGTTTACGACACGACCCTCTTTCAAGCGTGCAGGAGGTTGAGATTGCCGTATAGAAAATTTAATTGACGCAAATTCGGTTCCGGCTCGAACGACCACCCGTCGATGAGGCGTGCGGGGACCAGCACGTGACGGAGGCCGTTAAATCACTGTAGGGGAAGCGGATAGAACGACGTGGGCATCATGGTTGAAACCCGAGAGCGCGAAACTCGAAGAACCCCGTGTACGGGTCGAAAAACTCGAAAAACTCGAACCCTCCTGAATCTCCACTGGCTTTTCTGTTTGAGGATTTCCGCCAAAAGCTGGACCACCTTTTGCCGAGACCGGATAGCTCCAAACTGCACCATCCGCCACCCAGTCTGGCCAATTGTGGCACTGCAGAGACAGGTGAGATTTTCCGCGCGCTTGGCGGGGTTTTGCAGGATCAGGTGGCACTAGAGACGCGCTAGAAGGGCTGAACTGGCCTCATTTTCGGTTTTGGTCTCTAATCTCGATTTTCGAGTGCCACGTTTGCGCCAAAGGGGGAAGCGGGCCGCTGACAGGGCCGTGCAGCGTCGGAAAAGAGGCCCCCGCCCGATCAGGCCGGGGCTACCTTGGCGTGGCCGGCTAGCACGTTCTGGTCCAGGTGCGCCTAGGCCTCCTTGATGCCCTTATCTTGTCTCGAATTGGGTGTGCCTTCTATTTATTCATCCGCGCGCACCGAACTTGCTAAGCTGCTGATTTATGGTCTATTTCGAAAGATCCGAGTTTTGGCACAGGACGGGGACGAGTTTGAGCTTGGGGAACCATACATCGTTTTTCTTTGACAGGAATCTTAAGACATCACCCGCGACTGTCGGACTGTTCACAGATTACCGAGTTCGATATCTCGTAGATTCGCCGAAAGACGCCCCGGCTCGATAGGTCACATAACCCTTCGCGGGAAGTGTGCAGGAGCACGTAGTGCGGGAAAGCCGCACGCTGCGTGCGATGTTGGCACAGAGGGGGGCTGGAAACGGACTTACGGTGCGGCTAGTGAGGCACTCCCACAGGAAACGGGGAGAAACAGATAGGCCGCGCCTACGGAGCACCGCGCCAGCCCTCGACCCTACCGCCTTCCTCTCTCGTTTCCACTTTGCTAGAGACTTCGGCTTTCCAAGTATATAATTCCCCTTGTTTGACGGGAGGAGTCCATATACGGGCTGTTACATCTTGACCACCTCCCCGATCGGTGAGAGGATCGCTGGCCATATTTCCAAAGTGCTCGTGAGCGACAGCCCCCACTCTCCTCAAGTCGATGGACCGATCGCCCACTGGCGATCTTCGGATAAGCACCCCCACCATCTGCGTGACCACCTGAAGGACGTTGGGGCGCTGAGCGCGGCCTTCGCTTCCAAGCTTAAGCTTGACGAGGCTGGGGAACTCATCGGCCTCCTTCACGATCTGGGCAAGTACAGCAAGGAGTTCCAGGACTACATCCGCTCCGCTCTTGGACTCAAGAACCCGGACGAGGATGACTACGTCGATGTCGCGGCAAGGCGGGGTAAGGTCGATCACTCCAGTGCCGGCGCACAGTTCGTTTGGCGGGCGCTTTCAGCCAAGGGACCAACGGAGCACATGATTGGTCAATTTCTCGCGCTTTGCATTGCGTCGCATCATTCGGGCTTGATCGACTGCCTGGACCCGGATGGGGAAGACTCCTTCGGAAGGCGAATGATGAAAGGGCAAGAGAAGACCCACCTGGACGAAGCGTCTGGCGCCGCAGACGCAGGGATCTTGGCGAGGTGTGATGAGATCCTCGAGAACCCAGGACTCATTCAGGGATTGAAAGTCCTTATTGACCGAATAGTGAAAGCGAATCCCCCGATTACTGACCAAAGATCGGTTGGGCCCATTCTGCAAATCGGCCTGGCTCTGCGCTTTTTATTCAGCTGTCTGATCGATGCAGATCGAATCGACACCGCCGACTTTGAGCGAAATCTCAAAAGCCAGGATCGTCCCAGCGGAGACTATGTTGAGTGGGCGGTGCTTATTGACCGCCTAGAGCGACATTTATCCGACTTGCGGCCGAGTCGACCGATCGACGCCATCCGCCGCAATATCTCGCAGCATTGCCTCAACGCTGCATCGCGGCCCGTCGGCGTCTACACCCTTACGGTACCGACAGGCGGAGGCAAGACCCTCGCGAGCCTCCGCTTCGCTCTGCATCACGCTCAGCAAAGGCAGAGATCTCCTCAAGCTGCCCCCGTCTCCAAGAGGCAGGGGCTGGATCGGATTATCTACGTCGTTCCGTTCAATTCCATCATCGACCAGAACGCGCGCGAAGTTCGAGCGATCCTGGAGCCGGTTGACGCGCCCGCCGATCAGGGGCGTGTCGTCCTCGAACATCATTCTAGCTTGACACCGGAACAACAATCGTGGCGAGAGAAGATTCTTAGCGAGAACTGGGATGCTCCGGTCGTCTACACCACCATGGTGCAGCTTCTGGAGTCGCTCTTCGGCGCCGGGACACGCGGGGCGCGTCGGATGCACCAGCTTGCTAACACCGTCGTGGTGTTCGACGAAGTGCAGGCCCTGCCGATCAAGTGTGTGCATCTGTTCAACAATGCGGTGAACTTTCTGGTCGAGCAGTGCAACAGCACCGTTGTCCTATGTACGGCGACGCAACCGCTCTTGGATCGGGTGGCACCGGAGAAGGGCGCAATTCGCCTTGCTCCCGAGCATGAGCTGATGCCAGACACGAAGGCGCTCTTCGAGACCCTGAAGCGTGTCGAAGTGCGTGATCGCAGGAAACCGAGAGGCTGGAGCGACGGCGAGGTGGCGGAATTGGCCCTCGACGAGACGCGCCGGACGGGAAGCTGTCTCGTGATTGTGAACACGAAACGAGCAGCGAGAGCCGTCTATAAGATCTGTAGCCAGCGCCTCAAGAAGGAGGAAGTGTCTCACCTAAGCACCGATATGTGCCCAACCCACCGGAAGAACACGCTTGGGAGCAAGCGGGACCCCAGCGCCAACACCGTAATTGGGCGGCTGGAACGGGGCGTCCCGATTCTCTGTGTCAGCACCCAGTTGATAGAGGCGGGAATCGATGTGGACTTCGGCGCCGTCGTCCGGTTTAGCGCCGGACTTGACTCGATCGCCCAGGCCGCGGGCCGCTGCAACCGCAACGGAAATCCCGCGCCCGGCACCGTGCACGTGGTAAACCCAACCGATGAGAATCTCCGGCGCCTGCCGGATATCGCGGTCGGTCGTGACAAAGCCCAGCGCGTGATGGATGACTTTCGTGAAGACCCTGCTCGCTACGCCGACAATCTCTTTGGTCCAGAGGCGCTAGCCGAGTACTACAGGTACTACTTCTTTGATCAGCAGGGTGAGATGGAATACCCGGTCCCTGCTAGCGAGATCGGGCACGACGACACCCTTCTCAATCTGCTCTCTTACAACGATGCTGCAACCAGTGCCGCCCAACGCCAACATGATCAGGTGCCGCCCGGCCGTCTGCTGCATCAGGCCTTCATGGCAGCTGGTAGGGCATTCAAGGCGATTGACGCGCCGACTCGGGGCGTAATTGTTCCCTACGAGAGGGGTGGCGCGGAACTTATTGCTGATTTGGAGAGGTCGCCCGATGCCAAGGCAGAGTTCGGCCTGTTGCGCCGAGCTCAGCAATATACGGTGAACGTCTTCCCTCACATACTCCGACAGCTCGGTGCTGCAAAGGCTGTCCGCGAACTGCCGGACACCCGGATTCTCTGCCTCGACAAGCGTTACTACAGTTCGATGTTCGGGCTTGCAACTGAGACTGTGTCGCCCATGGAGATGCTCTATGTCTAAAGGACACCGCAACGCCATCGAATTCAAGGTATGGGGGCGGTACGCACTATTTACCGATCCGCTCACCAGGATTGGTGGTGAGAAGTGCTCTTACCACATGCCTACCTACGAAGCACTCAAGGGTATCGTGAAGTCGATCTACTGGAAGCCCACGCTCATCTGGGTGATCGACGACATGAGGGTCATGAAGCGCATTCGCACCCAGACCAAGGGTACGAAGCCCCAGGAGTTCAGCGGCGGAAACACGCTGGCGATCTATACATTCCTGGCGGATGTCGAGTACCAGGTACGTGTGCACTTCGAGTGGAATACCGTGCGGCCAGAACTGGCTGGTGACCAGAACGAGAACAAACACCACAACATGGCGAAGCGTTTCCTGGAACGAGGCGGGCGGCAAGACATCTTCCTTGGCACACGGGATTGCCAAGGGTACGTTGAACCGTGTGAGTTTGGCTCAGGGCAAGGGGAGTTGGATGGGACTGGAGAACTGGCCTTCGGCTTGATGTTTCATGGCTTCGACTACCCGGACGAGACCGGCGGGCGGGAGATGCATGCACGCTTCTGGCAACCGAAGCTTGTTAATGGAGTCATCACCTTTGCTCGGCCAGACAAATGCCCTGTCAAACGGCTAGTTCGGGAAATGAGCGTGAAGCCCTTCGGAATTGGGAAGAGCCAGCGTTCCGTGGACCACGAGGCCGTTAAGTTGGAGGCCGAGAAATGAACTGGCTTCTCAAGCTGTATGAGACTTATGAGAACTACGCGGAACATGAACCCGAAGGCGCCGAACTGCTGATGCCTGTTGCCCACACAACCCAACAGGCGCAGATTGAGATCGTGTTGGACGGCAAGGGCGCCTTCAGGCGGGCGTCAGTCATCGAGAAGGGCTCAGGAGTCACGATGATTCCTTGCACCGAGGAGTCAGGAGGCCGTGCTGGCAGCAAGCCCGTGAACCACCCCCTTTGCGACAAGCTCCAGTATGTTGCTGCGGATTTCGTCAAGTTCGGAGGCGACGTCACATCTGGCTTCGCGTCAAACCCGGCCGAGCCCCACGCTGCCTTTGTGAAGTCACTGACGGCGTGGGCGAAATCAGACCACGGCCATCCGAAGTTGGACGCCATCCGGAAATATGTGGTGGGCGGGCGGGTCATCGCAGATTTGGTGAAGGCAGGGGTCCTCCCAACGGACAAGAAGGGAAAACTGCTCAAGGCGTGGGACGGTGTTCGTGGCTCCACCCCGACCATCTTTCGAGTCATTCAGAAAAGCCAAGCGCCGGGGGATGCCTTTGTACGCTGGCAGGTGGAGAGCCAGGCCGGAGACGCCGTTTCCAAGACATGGAATGACCCCACGTTGGCCTCCGCTTGGATTGACTACTATCACGCCATCCAGACTAAGCGAGGGTACTGCATGGTGACTGGCAAGGAGGCCCCCTTGGCCATCCAGCATCCGGCCAGGCTGAGGGGCAGTGGTGACAAGGCGAAGCTGATCTCTTCCAACGACACGAGCGGCTTCACGTTTCGAGGCAAGTTCATCAAAGCCGATGACGCCGCCGGCGTTAGCTTTGACGTCTCTCAGAAGGCCCACAACGCTCTCCGTTGGCTCATTGCTCGCCAAGGGTACGTGGACAGCAAGCGAAAGCAGGCTGTGGTCAGCTGGGTGGTTGCGGTAAAGCCGCACCCGGATTGGTTCTCGAGCACTCTTGAACTTTGCGGCCTTGACGGGGGAGCGTTGGAGGTAGCGCCCCACGGCGCAGATACGGATCAAGCCTTCGCGATCAGGCTGAAGAAGGCGATTGCAGGCTACGGGGCGAGCCTTGACCCAACGGATGTCGTCGTCGTGATGGCGTTGGATTCCGCTACCCCAGGCCGCATGGCGATCACGTTCTACCGAGAACTCAAGGGATCCGAGTTTCTCGACCGAGTCCAGGCGTGGCACGCGAGATGCGCCTGGCCACAGAATATGGGCAAGGAGCGCAAGTTTGTTGGCGCTCCTTCACCCCGGGACATCGCTGAGGCCGCCTACCATCGTTTGGACGAAAAACTCGGTAAGGCGACCATCGAGCGACTCCTGCCATGCATCGTTGACGGCCTGCCGATTCCGCACGCGTTGGTCATGTCAACGACCCGCCGAGCGAGCAATCGAGTGGGCCTCGAAAACTGGGAGTGGGAGAAGTGTTTGGGCATCGCCTGCGCGCTCTTCAAAGGGTATTTCACCGAAAGGAATTATCAAATGACGCTGGAAACTAATCGAACAACTCGCGACTATTTGTATGGTCGGCTTCTGGCTATAGCGGAGCACATCGAATCACACGCCCTTTATGTGGCCGGCGAAAACCGCAACACGACCGCTGCCCGTCTGATGCAGCGCTTTGCGGATCGGCCCTACTCCACCTGGAAAACGATAGAGCTTTCGCTCACTCCCTATAAGACTCGCCTGCGGAACATGCGTGCTGGCTTTCTCTATAAGATGGAGAAGGACCTTGACAGAGTGATGAATGCTTTCGCAGCCGAGGATTTCAGGCGGGATACCCAACTTTCGGGGGAGTTCCTGCTGGCCTACCACTGCCAACGGCAGGTGCTGCACCTGAGGACAACTGCTCCAACCGAGAACGAGCCCACCGCGACCAAAGAATGAGAACCCAGGAGACCACTATGACCATCTTGAGCCACAAGATCGACTTTGCCCTTGTCATTCGCGTCAACCGCGCCAACCCAAACGGTGACCCGCTCAACGGGAACCGGCCGCGAACCGACTACGCCGGTCTCGGTGAGATCACCGACGTTTGCCTCAAGCGCAAGCTGCGTGATCGCCTTGCGGAGCGCCACACGGCCCTACCCGAAAAAGAGAAGGCGGGGCAAGCGATCTTCGTTCAGTCGGACGATCGGAAAACGGACGGAGAGCCAAGTCTCCGCGCCCGCGCCGAATCTGAAACCAACGGGCTTGGGAAGAGGGTCTTTGGGAAAAGCGCAAAGAAGGATGAGACGGCGAAGCTTGCCGCCGCGAAGTGGTTCGACGTGCGCGCGTTTGGGCAGGTGTTCGCTTTTAGTAAGGGGGACGACGCGAGCGGTGTTTCCATTCCGATCCGAGGACCGGTCACCATTCAGTCCGCCTTTAGCAAGGAACCCGTGAGTATTACCAGTACTCAGATCACAAAGAGCGTTAGCGGAGAAGGCGATGGGACTAAGCGTGGGTCCGACACGATGGGAATGAAACACCGTGTCGACAGCGGCATCTACGAATGCTACGGCAGCATCAATCCGCAACTCGCCGAGCGAACAGGCTTCACCGACGCCGACGCCGATGTCATCAAGGCAATCCTACCGAAGCTGTTCGAAAACGATGCTTCCTCAGCACGCCCCGATGGAAGCATGCAGGTGCTGAAGGTGATTTGGTGGAAGCACAAAAGCAAGGCGGGTCAGTACTCGTCGGCGAAGGTGCACGGGTCCCTAACCGTCAATTCTGACGGGTCGATCAATCATTCAGACCTCTCTGGCTTGCTCCCGGAAGAGATCGAAGGGTTCTGAAAACGTCGTCGTGCACGAAGACGATTTCCTACCGCTGTCAGGCATCCAGCATCTCGTTTTCTGTGAACGGCAGGCGGCCCTCATCCATGTGGAGCGAGTCTTCGAAGAAAACGTGTTCACAAGCGAAGGGCGCCTCCTGCACCAATCCGTCGCGACACCCGGCGGTCGTGTGCGGGAGGGCGTTCGGGTTGAGACCGATGTTTGGTTGCGATCCGAGCGCCTCGGCCTTGTGGGCCGGGCGGATCGAGTCGAGACACGGAGGGTCGCAGGAGAGAAAAGGGTTCAGCCAGTCGAGTCGAAGCGAGCGCGCCGTAAGAGTCTCCGAGCCGATTGCATCCAGCTCTGCGCTCAAGCGATGGCGCTTGAGGAAATGCGCTCTGTCGTAGTTGAGTCAGGCAAGCTGTACTATATCAACTCGCGGCGACGGCTGACGATTCCGATCACGGATGACCTCCGCGAGGCTACAGCGAAGGCTGCTCGCCGCTTCCACGAGATATGTCGGACGGGCCTCCTGCCGCAGCCGAAGTTCGATGCGCGCTGCAAGTCGTGCTCGCTGAATCAAATCTGTCTGCCCGCTGTTTTTGAGCGACCGACGAAGATTACGGACTACCTTGCCGTCGCATGGGATGACCATGATTCTCAGTGAGCCACTCAATACGCTGTTCGTGACGCTCCCGGGCGCGTATCTGGCAAAGGATCACGAGAATCTCGTCGTGAAGGTCGAGCAGGAGGAGCGTGTCCGCGTGCCTCTTCACCACGTGGGTAGCGTTGTTCTGTTCGGCGGGACGATTGCCAGTATCGGCGCGCTTGGAGTCCTTGCGGAGCGAGGCATCCAGGTGTCATTCCTGACAGCGGGCGGGAAGTTTCTCGGACGAGTGGAGGGGCGTTGGCAGGGTGGATCGCTGCTTCGCAAGGCCCAGTACGCGGCCGCGAACTCTCCCAAGGAGTCACTCAAGATAGCTCAGGGCGTCGTGCTCGGGAAGCTCGCCAACCAGCGCCAGATGGTGATGCGCTCGGCACGAGACGCGCCGCCCGAGCCAGCCCGCGCTCTCCGGCGAGGAGCAGATGGGCTTTCGAAGGCGCTGTCGGGCGCACGGAAGGCGAGAGACATAGATGTTCTCCGAGGATTCGAAGGGTACGGAGCGAGTGTCTACTTCGAAACTTTCCCTTCGATGCTCCGCAACCGAGCGAACGGTGTGAGCTTTGAGAAGCGGCAGCGGCGCCCGCCGATGGACCCCGTCAACGCTCTCCTGTCGTTCCTCTACGCCGTCCTGCTAAACGACGTCTGCTCGGCGTTACTGGCGACTGGACTCGATCCGGCGGTCGGCTTTCTCCACCAAGATCGCCCCGGACGGCCTTCGCTCGGTCTTGATCTCATGGAGGAGTTTCGCGCTCCTTTTACAGACCGCGCTGTCCTTGCACTGCTGAATCGGGAGCAGATCGGTACGAAGGACTTCGACAGGGATGGCTCGGGAGCGCTGAGGTTGAAGAGTGAGGCTCGCAGGACTGCTCTGGTCCACTGGCAAGAGCGACGCAAAGAAGTCGTCCGGCACCCTTTGACTGAAGAGAAGGTCGCGCTGGGCGTTCTGCCGCATGTCCAGGCGCGGATCCTCGCACGAGTGTTGCGGGGCGATGCGACCGAGTATGCGCCGTACATCATGAACTGACAGAACCGCGATGGCATTGGTTGTGGTGGTGAGCTACGACGTGGATACAACCACGAAGGAGGGCCGCGCGCGTCTGCGGAGAGTGGGCCGTGCCTGTCTAGACAGCGGCCAACGGGTCCAATTCTCGGTCTTTGAGTGCACCGTCAACGAGGAGCAGTGGGTGAGACTTCGGGGCCGGCTCTTGGGTCTCATCGACGAGAAGAAGGACAGTCTTCGCTTCTACAACCTTGGAGAAGAGTCGTCACGCCGGATCGAGCATCACGGAATAAAAGCGACGATGGACCCGCAAGGAATTCTCTTGGTATGAGCCGCGAACCTGAGGTGGGACTGAAAGTCCGCGAGCTTCGCGATTCGTTTGAAAGTGTTGAAAGCGAGTCGGTTAGCAACATATTCTCGCTCTCCTTCGATCTATGGGAGCAAGTTGCCAAGCGGGTATCGCGGAAAACGACCCATAAACTACTGTTGAATCCGGCCTTCCGGGGTCGGCGGTCTCCCCTCGCTTCGGCGGGGGGAGTGGATTGAAACTTAATCATGGGTACAGTATAGCCCCCATACTGCCGTCTCCCCTCGCTTCGGCGGGGGGAGTGGATTGAAACGTTCCGTGGAATGTCTTGGTCGCGTCGCCTGCCGAGGTCTCCCCTCGCTTCGGCGGGGGGAGTGGATTGAAACAGGTCAAAACTCATCGTGCTCGCACCGGCGGCAAGTCTCCCCTCGCTTCGGCGGGGGGAGTGGATTGAAACTCTTCGAGCTCAACTATTCCCCCGACGATACGCTGTCTCCCCTCGCTTCGGCGGGGGGAGTGGATTGAAACCGGTATCGCGGGGGGAGCGCGTAGCAGGTGCCAGGTCTCCCCTCGCTTCGGCGGGGGGAGTGGATTGAAACTGGACCAACAGGTTGACGACGTGGTCGGCCTTGGGGTCTCCCCTCGCTTCGGCGGGGGGAGTGGATTGAAACTGCTGAGGGGCTCGTTTGGTCGATTGCCAAGCTGATGTCTCCCCTCGCTTCGGCGGGGGGAGTGGATTGAAACTGCTATCGTTAGGCGTTGTGCGGTGAGCGCCGGGGCGTCTCCCCTCGCTTCGGCGGGGGGAGTGGATTGAAACCGATTAGGCCGACGCTGCCCGACCCGAATTCGGCGGTCTCCCCTCGCTTCGGCGGGGGGAGTGGATTGAAACGAATCCTATCCGATCGAGTCGCCAGACATTCGAGGTCTCCCCTCGCTTCGGCGGGGGGGAGTGGATTGAAACCTTACTCGCGGGTTCCACGCCGCAGGAAGAATGTAGTCTCCCCTCGCTTCGGCGGGGGGAGTGGATTGAAACCGGCCGGAGAAGTGGGGCTGCTCGGCGGCTCCGGAGTCTCCCCTCGCTTCGGCGGGGGGAGTGGATTGAAACATATCGGCGTAGCTGCGATAGTGGGGGTGCTTCCGCCATTAAGTGTTGGTGAGATGACGCTAAGACTTTACGGTGCATTACATTACAGCCAAAATAGCGTTCGTGACCTTCGCTGCACGCTAAATGGAGCGTAAGCGTCTTTTTTGCAAAGGGATGCGTACTTATCACCAACAGCAAACAGCGCAAGCACCAGTCCCCGTGACTGCTGGCAATGGCTGCGCGGTTGATGAAGCGCGCGTCCCGGACCCTTACGTCTCGTCCTGACGGACAACTCGTGACCACTCCAGTATTATCATGAATGCCAACGCTATCGGTGCTCCAATCGCCAAGTATCCAGATATGCTGGTGACCAGGGCTAGCCCTAGTAGATCCAACCCTCCAGCTGCGATGGCCATAATGACTGTGAGAGCACCCATGCGGTAGGTCGGTTTCAGTGGGTGGACGGCTGGGAAAAAAGAACAAACAAGAACTGCTGCACCCACAAGGCGCACGCCTGGGCGCAACAGGACATCAAAGCTGCTTCCGAGACTCAAAACCCGCAGGATAGTTGCTACTAGCTCCGAGTCGAAAGCCCAGATGCCCACCGTTAGCAGTGCCCCTAGCACTGCTAAGCCCGCGCGCAGGCGGCCTTCCCTTTGCGTATCGACAACTTGACGCCTGCCTGCTTTTTGAACCGCCGCTTCTTGTTCCGCGAGTTCGCGCTTTGGACGTTCCGAAGCGGCCACGTTCTTCTGCCGTATCGCTTCCGCGACCTCCGCTTCTAAACGAGAGACTTCGGCCTGATTGTCCTTTGCTTCTTGTTCCGCGAGTTCGCGCTTCGCACGTTCCGAGGCGGCCACGTTCTTCTGCCGTATCGCTTCCGCTTGAAGGGCTTTCTGTTTCTCCTCCATATTCGACGTCAAGAATTTTTTCAACTCAAGAGCGACTTTCGTATGATCATTCCGTTGGAATGACTTCCCGCCAAAGACGTTGTTCTTCACGTAGTCAAAGGCCGGCACGAGCTGCTCCACCGGAGTCGAGAGCACATCTGTGTGAAATTCTGAAATAATCTTCAACTCCGAGAGGCGTTGTTGCACCGCTCTGGCTGAGAGCAAATGCGCCTATGGTGGTGGCCGAGGTATGTTCGACCATGAAGTATCCCAAGCGCAGCCAGTACAAGCACGCGAAGCAGAAGAAGTACCACGTTCGCAACTGGGCGGAATACAACGAAGGGCTGCGCCGCCGAGGCGATTTGACGGTCTGGTTTGACGAGGAGGCAATCGCGAACTGGATGGCCGACAAGACTGGTAAGCCTGGCGGTCAACGGGTCTATTCAGACATGGCGATTGAAACGAGCCTGGTTGTCCGCATGGTGTACAAGCTCGCCTACCGCCAAACCGAAGGCTTCTTGAACTCGATCGCCTCGCTTCTCGGGCTCGGTATCGAGATCCCGGACTACTCGACGCTGTGTCGGCGCTCGAGGCTGCTCCGCAAGAAGCTGCGGATTCCGAAAGCCGCAAGCAGTCAACCCATCCACCTGATGATCGATAGCACGGGCTTGAGGATTCATGTTGGAACCGCCCGCAAACCGCCAAAGCAGCGCGCATGGCGCAAGTTGCACATCGCCGTTGACCGCAAGACCGGCAACATTGTTGCGTCCGAACTTACGGCGTCACGAGCTCGCGACGCAACCCGAGTCCCCGCTTTGCTAACGCAGATTCAAGCACCTCTAGTGTCGGTGGCGGCGGACAGTGCATACGACAAGGAAGCGGTCTACGAAACCATCGAAGCGCACAGCCCTGGACGAAGGACGCGCGTGGTGATTCCGCCGCAACGAAACGCGACGCTCAGTCAGAATTCGAACACGGCCATGCAGGAGCGAGATCGCCATATTCGTGCCATCGAAAGACACGGCCGACGTGAATGGTACAAGCTCTCAGGCTGCACCAAGCGAAGCATGGTGGAAAACGCGGTCTATCGTTACAAGGCGATCATCGGGCCTGAGATGCGGACTCGAACGTTGGCGAGGCAACGAGTTGAACACCGAATTGGGTGCGAGATACTCAACAAGATGACCGCGCTCGGGATGCCCGATACGTACTGCGCCGGGTGACTCTGCCACCGGCACAGGGAGGTCAGCAATTTGCTCCGAGCCGTGCAACAACGCCGAGCACAGTGCAAAATGAAGCTCCGGCGTGAGACGGAACGCCGGAGAACTTGAAGTAAGCTCGGAACCGGCGGGGAGGGATGTAAATTGACGGATAGTTCGATAAAGGCAGCTCTCGAAGCTATGCGGGTACTCCAGAAGAATGCCGGGGTTCAACGCATGTTGGAAAACATCGACCGATATCAGAAGTTGCACCGGTCGGCAATTGGGCCACTCGATGAACTATGCAAGAAAGGGGTATTCGACCAGGTGTTGCTTGTATCGCGCCAGCTGGAGCTGGTGCGGCATGCCATGGCTGATTTTGAGGCACGCTTCCGTCTGCCGGAGATAGCGGAGACGGCGGGCCTTCTGGCAGAATTTTGGGCGAGCCCGGTATCGGAGGCGCTGACGCGCTACACAAAGCAGACCTCCAACTTTCAGAGCACGGTGGAAAGCATGCAAACGCCGTGGCTAGATATCAAAGAGTTCCAGCGTTCAATGGGCGGCTTTGCAGCGTTACAGGGCATCGGTCACGCACTGAAGGAGATGCCTGCTTTCGGGCATGATCTAGGTGCCGCGTTGCGCATTGATCTGGGAGACTGGCGCGACAAGATCACCTGGCCGAGAGAAATATTCACGGATCACAGCGCACGGGCAGATTTCTATGTGAGCCTCGGATTCAATCCCGCGCTCACTGATTTTCCGGCTCCGGCTTTCAATGAAATCCTGCACATCGCGGACTTAGGCCAGGAACCTCCTCCTCTGTTTGATCAGTATGAGCCGCCGGTACCTGCCGCTGACGTTGACAAAGAGGAAGAAGGTCTTACCCGCACCAACAGGGCGCACTACCGGATTACCAAGCTGGAAACTCAGATGCGACGTTTCATCGATGCGTTGATGACAGAAGCCTTCGGTCCCGACTGGCCAAAACATAAGTTGCCAAACAAGCTGTACGGCCGGTGGCAAGAAAAGAAGGCGAAGCAACGCGGGGACAGAGAATTCCCCCTGATCGACTATGCAGACTTCACCGACTATGAGGCAGTCATTGGCAAGCGTGACAACTGGAACGTGTTTGAACCAATCTTCGGCCGGAAGGAAGATATACTGGAATCGCTCCAAAGAATGCATCTGATCCGGGTGGATACCATGCATGCGCGGCCCATCACGCAGGACGATGAGCTGCTGTTATGCGTCGAAACACGACGTGTCGGCGTTTTGATGGGTGCTTGCGCTGTTTGCTGTTGGTGATGTGTACGTATCCCTTTGCAAAAAAAGCGGTTACGCTCCATTTAGCGCGCGGCGAAGGTCGAGAGCGCTATTTTGGCTGTAATTTAATGCAGCGTAAAGTCTTAGCGTCATCTCACCAACACTTAATGGCGGAAGCACCACAAGCTTGCCGGCGGTGAGCGAGATCCAGACGGTCAGGCTCCCACGGTTGCGTAGACCCGCCTCATATTCACGCCAATTCCTCACGCGATAGGCCTTCTTCACATACTTCCGCTGAGTGCGTTTGAAAATGCTCATGGGGAACCTCGAATCCGTGAGTACAGGACAATTGTGGACCGAGATCGCGAGTTGTGCACCAAGGCACCGTCCCTCAAACACCCGTGACCAACGAGAGAAGGACGACCTGACCAGAGCGACCTGTCCCTTCCATAAATTCGATCCCCGGTCGTCAAGGTCTTCTCGGCCCCGGACTGAGTTCATGTCAGTGCTTCGGGCAGCATCACGGTGATCGCGGGATCGAAGCCCGCCCAAGAACGCCGCGACTCGTGTCCCACGGACACCGCGTCAAGCGTAGCGAGCTCAGGCAGCGAGACGACTGTAATAAATGATGGAGGCCGCCGACCTTCGAAATGGCTGTCACGCGCCCCATCGAAGGCCACTGCACAGGTCGTTGCTCGGGGGCATCTTTCTCGAGCGATAAATGAGTCCGGCAGGAATGATAGTAGTCGACGTATCCGCGCAGCATTCGCCTGAGGTGTCGCTCGTCGAGGATGATCACGTGATCGAGACACTCGCGCCGAATGCTTCCAATGACCCGTTCGACGTAGGGGCTCTGCCACGGGGAGCGCGGCGCCGTCGGAACCTGCTCGATGTCGAGTCCCGCAACGCGCCGTTTGAAGTACGGCCCGTAGATTCCATCCCGGTCTCGCAGCAGGTAACGCGGCGCCGTATCCCACGGAAAAGCATCAACGATCTGCTGCGCGGTCCACTCTGCCGAAGGATGCTCCGTGACATTGAAATGGACGATGCGCCGGCGATCGTGACGGAGAATGATGAAAACGAACAGAATCCGGAAGGTGGCGGTCGGCAACGTGAAGAAGTCGATGGACACCAAGTCCTCGACATGATTGTCGAGAAAGCTCCGCCAGGTCTGGGACGGTGGCTTGCGACGGCGAATCATGTACTTGGAAACAGCGGCCTGAGAAATGGAGATGCCGAGCTTGGCTAGCTCGCCGTGCACGCGCGGCGCTCCCCAAAGTGGGTTGGCCCAGCACATGTTGCGGATCAGCTCGCGAACCTCCGGGGCAACGCATGGGCGACCCGGCCGCAGTCGCCGACTCCTCCACGTCCAGTAGCGTCGGAAGCCGGCACGGTGCCAACGCACTACGGTGTCGGGTTTGACGATCACGAGGACCTTCGCCCAGTCGGTCCAGAATCTGCGCAAGAGCACCCAAAGGCCACGGTCCAGATTCGAGAGCCGTGGCCGTTTCACCGAGCGTTGGAGCACGGCGAGCTGTTGCCGAAGAGCGAGATTCTCGAGCGCCAGCGAGCGGCGTGTTTTGAACGTCGAGACGAGGGAGCGCAGAAGCAACCAGATCATGACGGGGATACTGACGCGCGCAGGCGAGAAAGATCAATAGCAAAGCGCGCGGATGAGTAAATAGAAAGGACAGGTCAGCGATTTGCTCCGGGCCGTGCAACAACGCCCTTGAAAGTCGCGACCGGCTGGCTCGAGGAGCTGAAACGACGGGCGCCGACGAATCGCTAGAGGTACGGGGGCCTGGCGCGTCACCGAATGCGAGATGAAGATCGGGCCGGCCGATCCGCAGCGCCCGTCGCTCAGCGCTTCTGGCCCAGGTAGCGGTGGAAGAAGCCGACAATCCGTCGGTAGGAGTCCCGCTGGTGTTCGGGGTCGGCGAGACCATGAGCCTCGTCGGGATACATCACCAGCTCGTGGGGCTTGTGATGGCGCTCCAGCTCGTCTACGAAAGCGTACGTCTGCGAGGGCGCCACGTTGCGATCTCGGTCGCTGTGAAGGATCAGCAATGGCGCTCGCAGGTCTGCAACGGAACTGATCGGCGAGACGCGATTGTAGAGCTCGAGAGTTTCCTCCTCGGTCGCTCGCTCCCCTATGTGCAGCCGCCGGTTTCTGTTGAGAAAGGCGGTGCGGCGATCGGTCGGCCCCATCAAATCCACCCCCGCTCGAAAGAGCTCGGGGACCTTCGTCAGCGCGAGAAGGGTCATGTACCCTCCATGACTCAATCCCATGACGCCCACCCGCTCCGGGTCCACCGAAGGCAACGCCTTGATGTAGGCCGCCATGGCCTTCACATCGTCGAGCGTCTTGGTGCCCCAGGCGCCGATAGCCGCTTCGCGGAAAGCCCGCCCGTAGCCGGCGCTTCCCCGCTGGTCGACCATTAGCATGACGTAGCCGGACTGCACCAGATAGTGAAAAAACGGTCCCCAGTGATCGTAGAACTGGCCGTAGCTGTTGGTGTGGATGTTGACGACGGCCGGAAGCCGCTCACCCGGCCTCGAGCCGGTGGGGGTGAGCAGGAAGCCACCCAGCTTCGGACCGTCCAAGGATTCCAGGGCGACCCGCTCCACGTTGGCAAAGTGCTCTTTGCGAAAGGTGGCGTGGGACGAGAACGTGAGCTGGCGCGGCTCGGAAGCCAGCCGAGGCCGCACGTAGAGATCCGGAGGGGACCAGGCATTCTCATAGGAGTAGACCACCTCTCCCTCGGCCGTAAATCCGACCTCGTGGTATTGACCGCCTCCCGTGGCAATCGTCTCTACCCTTCCGGTCTCCACGTCCAGGACGGCGAGGTCGAAGCTGCCCTCACGATTGAAAGAGACCAGGATCCCCCGACCATCGGGGGACCATACCGGCGCGACGGCAAAGTGGGGCGACACCGAGTCGTGTGGTCCCGTGTCGAACTCGCGCTGGTCTCGACCATCGGGACTCATGGTCCACGCGTGGACATAGCCGGAACGGTCGGAAAGGTAGGCCAAACGCCGTCCGTCGGATGACCATCGGGGAGCGAAATTGGTGGTGGCGTCGGGGGATGTGAGACGAGTCACCGTACCACCGGCGGCGGGCACTCGGAAGATACCTCTGGCGTAGAAGTGCTCGTCGGGTCGCCGCGCGGTGAAGGCGACGGCGCCTCCGTCCGGAGACCACTGAGGGTCCTCCTCGACGGCTCCGTCGTCGGTCAACCGAAACAGCTCGTGGCTCTCGCCCTCCGCCGAAACGACCCACACATCGGTCCGAGCGGATCTGCCCTCTGCGGGCCGGTTGGACACGAAGGCGATCCGAGTTTCGTCCGGCGACCAGGTGGGGCTGCGATCGTTGGCAAGGTGCCCGGTGACCCGCTTCACCGCACCGGTGGCCACCTCCGCAATCCAGATATCCCCTTCCGCCTCGAAAGCAACACGCTCGCCGGAGGGCGAAAAGCGCGGATTCGTCTTGGGAGATGGTCCGGAGGTCAGCTTCCGAATTTCCCCGCTCGCGAGCGATACCACCCGAATGTTGTTGTCCTCACCGAACCGGGGGATGACGGAAAAGCCATAATAGTAGCCGGCGATCGTGTAAGCCACCCGGGCCCCGTCCGGCGAGATGGTGAACTGTCCCAGCGTTCGCGTCTCGGTGATCTGCTCGAGGGTAAACCGGGGAGTGAAGCGACGGTGCTCTGCGCTCGACACCCCCAGCGCGAGGAAACTAAGTGCAACGAAAACTGTGATGACACGCATGGCGCCCTCCCTGTCTGTCCAGGACGCCTTATGTCAGTAGTTCACAACGTTGTCAAGCGTCGCTAGTGCCCTAGTGCCCTGTATCAGTAGTTAGTCACATAAATCTTGGGCCCTTTTGCGCGCTGGCTTCGTTGCTTCTCCTCGAAATATCTAGATATGACTACGTCGTCACGCCTCGCCAGCCCACAAAATGGCCTCGAGCTTTATGCAACGATCCACTGATACAGGAACCTATGTGGACATCTACCACCAGCTGCCCGGCGTCGAGGACGGCCAGTATCGGGAGCTGACCCCCCGGTGCCAGCTCGATCAACGGCGGCACCAATCGGGACAACCGGGTCAACCTCGAGGGAGCCAACCTGAATGACGCCCTCGTCGTCAACGTGGCGAGCGACATCAGCTACGAGATCGTCGAGGAGGTACAGGTGGTCACTTCCGGCATCAATGCCGAGTTCGGCGGCGTGACCGCGGGGGTGGTCAATGTCATCACCAAGTGGCGTTGTTGCACGGCCCGGAGCAAATCGCTGACCTCCCTGTGCCGGTTGCAGAGTCACCCGGCGCAGTACGTATCGGGCATCCCGAGCGCAGCCATCTTGTTGAGTATCTCGCACCCAATTCGGTGTTCAACTCGTTGCCTCGCCAACGTTCGAGCCCGCATCTCCGGCCCGATGATCGCCTTGTAACGATAGACCGCGTTCTCCACCATGCCTCGCTTGGTGTAGCCTGAGAGCTTGTACCATTCACGTCGGCCGTGTCTTTCGATGGCACGAATATGGCGATCGCGCTCCTGCATGGCGGTGTTCGAATTCTGACTGAGCGTCGCGTTTCGTTGCGGCGGAATCACCACGCGCGTCCTTCGTCCAGGACTGTGCGCTTCGATGGCTTCGTAGACCGCTTCCTTGTCGTATGCACTGTCCGCCGCCACCGACACTAGAGGTGCTTGAATCTGTGTTAGCAAAGCGGGGACTCGGGTTGCGTCGCGAGCTCGTGACGCCGTCAGTTCGGACGCAACAATGTTCCCTGTCTCGCGATCAACGGCGATGTGCAACTTGCGCCATGCGCGCTGCTTTGGCGGTTTGCGAGCGTTTCCAACATGAATCCTCAAGCCCGTGCTATCGATCATCAGGTGGATGGGTTGAGTGCTCGCGGCTTTCGGAATCCGCAGCTTCTTGCGGAGCAACCTCAAGCGCCGACACAACGTCGAGTAGTCCGGGATCTCGATACCGAGCCCGAGAAGCGAGGCGATCGAGTGCAAGAAGCCTTCGGTTTGTCGGTAGGCGAGCTTGTACACCATCCGGACAACCAGGCCCGTTTCAATCGCCATGTCTGAATAGACCCGTTGACCGCCAGGCTTACCGGTCTTGTCGGCCTTCCAGTTCGCGATTGCCTCCTCGTCAAACCAGACTGTCAAATCGCCCCGGCGGCGCTGCCCTTCGTTGTATTCCGCCCAGTTGCGAACGTGGTACTTCTTCTGCTTCGCGTGCTTGTACTGGCAGCGCTTGGGATACTTCATGCTCGAAACATACCTCGGCCACCACCATAGGCGGATTTCGCTCTCAGCCAGAGCGGTGCAACAACGCCGTTGTCCTGCAAGACATGGCGGACACGTTGTCGAAATCCGGGGAAGATCGACCTCTGATCGTGGTTATTGATGAGCTGGACAGATGCCGCCCCTCGTATGCCACTGAGCTTCTTGAGATAGCCAAGCACCTCTTCGCGGTGGACCACATGGTTTTTGTACTGGCGGTCAATCGCACTGAATTGACGCACTCAATCAGAGCCCTCTATGGGGGCGGCTTTGACGCCGAGGGGTATTTGCGCCGGTTCTTCGATCTAGACTTCCGACTTCCCGATCCTGAACGGGATGCGTTTATCAACGCGATGCTCGATGCGATAGGGCTCAACGACTACGTCAGGCGGACGAAAGATCGGGAGGTGCAACGAGACGTGCAATCCGTTCGAAAGTTGTTGCTGAGATTTTTTCATGCGCCTGATCTCAGTCTTCGACGAATTGCACAAGCTATTCACCGCATAGGATTGGTGTTCGCGTTGTTGCGTAGCGATCAACGGGCGTTCGCTGTAACAGCTGTGGTGGCCCTTATCGTTCGGACGGTCGATTCGGACCTTTATCATCGGTTTGTTCGCGGCGAGGTCTCGGACCTTGAAGTTGTGAACAGGATGTTCGAACGCCCTGAAGCAAAAACTCTTCCAGATGGGAACGAGAGGATTCTTTTTGAGGCAACGATGATTGTGGCCGCTTGTAGGATGTCAGACGTTCCTTTGGAATCGTCGCCGCTGTTTCAGCGGTATAGTAAGCTAGTTAATGCCGGGCAAACAGACAACACAACAACCGACCTGGAGCAAACGCACGCGTTGAAGGTCATCGACTTGGTTCAAGCATTTGTTGGCTAAGCGTTTGTCTGAAGGTAGAGGTATTGAATTTTGGCAGTCGGTTCGGCGGATTGAGTTACTATCGTCCGGTCTCATTGATGAGTCGCCAAAATGAACACCAGTCGTTGGTAGCCCATGCTTCGGTTCGACGGTCTCACCGTTCGCGGCTTCAGATTGATCTGCACGCTCTAAGATTTCGAAATCGATCGCACTACGCACCCCGTTTCTGCATGGCGCCTAACGATCGTCTGCTTCGCCGCAGCGCTGGATCGACTTTTTGCGGAGCACAACTAGGTCGACTAGCAACCGCTGCACCATCTTTACCTTGGTTTAAATTGACCGTACTCATCGAGCGAAGGCGGGCATCTCACGCCACCGCCTTGAAGCGCTCGAAGCGCAGCGCAAGCCGGTCTCGATCCGGCCGGTCCTTGATGCGGCTAGGCAGGTGAATGGTTCCACCGTTGAGCCGCTTTAGGGCTTCGAGCATGGGGCCGTCGCTCTGGCCGAGCAGTCGATCAGAGACATGCAAGCGGTAGTTCGGGTCGATGCCAATCAGATGCGCATCGAAGGCAGCATGATGGATTTTCGATAGTGGGATGCCGTTGGGGATCACCGGTTGGCCAAGTCGTTCATCCTTGTCCGCAACAATATGCGCTGCGTCCAGGAGCAGTGGTTCGGGTATCCTCGACAGTGCGCAGCGGCCATTATAGGCACTGATGATAGCTTCTCGAAACGATGCCTGGTGCAATCGTTGCTTGACAAAACGCAGAGCATAGCGCCGTTCCAGGGCGTTCTCCGGTGGCGCTAGCGCTTCTTGATCGAGCACTCCGAACGCAACACGCGCCTTTAATGCCTCCGCGTCCCATCCTGAAATGAAAGCTGGCAGCATAGCTTGGTAGCGGCCGGGCGCGATGCCAAGGAAATAGATCACCGGTATTTGGTTCTCGAACGCCTCGCGCAGCCAGCGATTGTCAGCAGCCTCCGGATTTTCCCTGTGCCTTCTATTTATTCATCCGCGTAATGGAGATCACGGATATACTCAGCCAGAACGTGCCCCTGGAGGACGTGCAGTATCTGGCCGGACACTCCAACCCCTCGGGCCACACAGATCTATGACCGGCGTAGACAGCACGTCACTCGCAACATCGTGGAGCGTGTCTCGATATGAAAGAAGGACCAGGGAAGAGAGACATCCTTTCGAGGCCTGCTAGCAAGAAAGCCGCTGCACGGCCTCGTTCGGCTCCCCGCAATGAACCCAAGCCGGTGCCGGTTCCTCTGCCCGAAGGTGTCCGCCACCAGCGGGTGGGTGAAACGACGGAACGTTCCGCGCATCTCGAAAAACTCAAACAACTCTTCGAGGCGGCTCCGATCAGCCGCTACCTGGGCATGACACTCAGCTATTGCGAGAACGGCGTGGCGCGCGTGCGTTTGCCGTTTCGGGCCGAGTTCGAAGAAAGGCATGGCGTCATCCACGGGGGTCTCATCGGTCTGCTGGCGGACACGGCGGGTAACTTCGCGGTGGGTTCGGTCTCGCCGGGCTCCACGGTCAAGACGGTGGAGTTCAAGATGAGCTTGCTGGCGGGAGTCCAGGAAGACCTGCTCGCCATCGGAGAGGTCGTCCGCAAGGGACGCTCGCTCGCCACCTGCCGGCTCGAGGTCGTTGGGGGCAACGACCATGTGGCGGCCATCGGGCTGGCCACTTATGCCCTCCAGGCTGTTTAGCCATCTGCACCTGCTTGTTGCAGCCCAGGCGGGTCTTGAGTTCGTTTGTGTTTTTGGACACGACGGGTTCCCCATGAGCATTTCTATCGTGGGCTCAGCGATGCGAGCGAGAGGGTTGGCGGCACAGAGAGTTTAGGCAAGGATCGGGTGCAAGATTCTCAACACCATGACGGCGCTCGGGAGTCGGGTCGACTGGCGCGAAGCAGCTGAGCATGGCAGGTCTAAACGGCGCAATCAACGCCGGATCGACTTTTTGCGGAGCACAACCGAAATCAAGCTGTCGTGTGATAGATTCTTGGGTCCGGAAACCGATGCAACGTGTCTACGGGCTTGAGAAATGCCAGGAATTTGAGAGGTTTCAATGAAAGACAATAAAACGATTGCCGAGCTGACATCGGAGTTGGTGGCACAGGTGGAGAAGCTACTGCATGAGCTAGTTCCACGAATCACCGCTGTTCTTGCTGAGCCGGACGCTGCTGAGCCAGACGCTGCCGAGCCAGACGCTGCCGAGCCAGACGCTGCCGAGCCGGAGGCTGCCGAGCCGGACGCTACCGAGCCGGACGCTGCTGAGCCGGACGCTGCTGAGCCGGACGCTGCTGAGCCGGACGCTGCTGAGCCGGACGCTGCCGAGCCAGACGCTGCCGAGCCGGACGCTGCCGAGCCGGACGCTGCCGAGCCAGACGCTGCCGAGCCGGACGCTGCCGAGCCGGACGCTGCCGAGCCGGACGCTGCCGAGCCGGACGCTGCTGAGCCGGAGGCTGCTGAGCCGGACGCTGCCGAGTTGGAGGCTGCCGAGCCGGACGCTGCTGAGCCGGACGCTGCTGAGCCGGACGCTGCTGAGCCGGACGCTGCTGAGCCGGAGGCTGCCGAGCCGGACGCTGCCGAGCCGGACGCTGCCGAGCCGGAGGCTGCCGAGCCGGAGGCTGCCGAGCCGGAGGCTGCCGAGCCGGACGCTGCCGAGCCAGAGGCTGCTGAGCCAGAGGCTGCTGAGCCGGAGGCTGCTGAGCCGAACGCTGCTGAGCCGGACGCTGCTGAGCCGGACGCTGCCGAGCCAGAGGCTGCCGAGCCAGAGGCTGCTGAGCCAGAGGTCGACGATGGCGATTCGCAATCCCCGGAAGACCGCGCAAAGTAATGGAGGGCATAGAACTGAGGCAGGGGATATGATTCTTCCCCCGAACGCTACGGGGATAGAACCCTTCTTCTCCCGATGATTAAGTCGAAACCCTCGGCCAGAGCGGGGAAGCTCGGCTCGGCAAACGAAAGTGGCACACAGAATCGGGCTACAGCAAACGGAGCAAAGTCGAGACAACGTTCCATCGCTACAAGGCTATCGTGGGCTCAGCAATGCGAGCGAGAGGGTTGGCGGCACAGAGAGTCGAGGCAAGGATCGGGTGCAAGATTCTCAACACGATGACGGCGCTCGGGATGCCTGATAGCGAGATGATCGGATGATGGGAGTTGGGGCCAAGCGAGTTCTCGGCCTCTATCGGAGTTGTGCACCAAGGCAGCAGATCTCCGGCCAGGATGGCCCAGAATGAGCGGCGGTGAGGTGATGTTCCACTACACCCTATCAACCTGCCTGTGCCTTCTATTTATTCATCCGCGCGCACCGAACTTGATTAGTCTCCGGTCTTCCGGGACCATGCTGGCATGATTTCGTCGTTTGTTCGCGCTCTCGTCTCTGCCTTCAAGCCCGTTCTGTCCAAAAACACGAACGGAGCCGAAATGTCGAATCCTAGAGGCGTTGTCGCATTCGCGGAGACCAGTCTTGGTGGAGTGAGGTTAGAGTGACGGGAACGCATCGGCGCTGGTGGGAACGCTCGATTCAGGCCGTGCCTGCGGGGAGCGCAACGATCAGGTCGGCGGGGAGCGCGTGCGTGTTGCACGATTTGCCGATGGTGGCGAATAAGCTTCGGTATCGGCGTGGCGGCATCCCGTCCTGTGCCAAAACTCGCCCCTCTTGAAATAGACCACAAATCAGCAGCTTAGACGCCCTTGGAATCCGCCGACCCTTGGGCTGCGTGGCGAGCTACGGGCAGTGAGCTTCGCACCCGGAAGTCCCTGGTGCTTCCGCCATCAAGTGTTGCTACGCCGTGTTTGACTGCTAGTAGTGTCAGCTGGCCTGCCTGTGTCGGCGAACGCCATTAATAAGGATGTCGCGTGCACACGAAGGTGTCTCTGAACGTCAGGCACCGCGTGGTCAGCCCAGCCCGCATCGCTGAAAGAACTGCGTCTCTCGAAATCAGGCGGCGTTGTTGCACCGCTCTGGCTGAGAGCGAAATCCGCCTATGGTGGTGGCCGAGGTATGTTCGAGCATGAAGTATCCCAAGCGCTGCCAGTACAAGCACGCGAAGCAGAAGAAGTACCACGTTCGCAACTCGGCGGAATACAACGAAGGGCTGCGCCGCCGGGGCGATTTGATAGTCTGGTTTGACGAGGAGGCAATCGCGAACTGGAAGGCCGACAAGACCGGTAAGCCTGGCGGTCAACGGGTCTATTCAGACATGGCGATTGAAACGGGCCTGGTTGTCCGGATGGTGTACAAGCTCGCCTACCGACAAACCGAAGGCTTCTTGCACTCGATCGCCTCGCTTCTCGGGCTCGGTATCGAGATCCCGGACTACTCGACGTTGTGTCGGCGCTCGAGGTTGCTCCGCAAGAAGCTGCGGATTCCGAAAGCCGCGAGCACTCAACCCATCCACCTGATGATCGATAGCACGGGCTTGAGAATTCATGTTGGAAACGCTCGCAAACCGCCAAAGCAGCGCGCATGGCGCAAGTTGCACATCGCCGTTGATCGCGAGACAGGGAACATTGTTGCGTCCGAACTGACGGCGTCACGAGCTCGCGACGCAACCCGAGTCCCCGCTTTGCTAACACAGATTCAAGCACCTCTAGTGTCGGTGGCGGCGGACAGTGCATACGACAAGGAAGCGGTCTACGAAGCCATCGAAGCGCACAGTCCTGGACGAAGGACGCGCGTGGTGATTCCGCCGCAACGAAACGCGACGCTCAGTCAGAATTCGAACACCGCCATGCAGGAGCGCGATCGCCATATTCGTGCAATCGAAAGACACGGCCGACGTGAATGGTACAAGCTCTCAGGCTACACCAAGCGAAGCATGGTGGAGAACGCGGTCTATCGTTACAAGGCGATCATCGGGCCGGAGATGCGGGCTCGAACGTTGGCGAGGCAACGAGTTGAACACCGAATTGGGTGCGAGATACTCAACAAGATGGCTGCGCTCGGGATGCCCGATACGTACTGCGCCGGGTGACTCTGCAACCGGCACAGGGAGGTCAGCGATTTGCTCCGGACCGTGCAACAACGCCGGAGGAACCCTGGAGCGCCCGGGCCTACAGCGCTTGCTCGCCGACATCGATGCCGGTCTCGTCGAGCAGATCGTGGTCTACAAGGTCGACCGGCTGACCCGTTCCCTCTCCGACTTTGCGAAGCTCGTCGAGCGGCTCGAGGCGGCCGGCGCGGTTTTCGTCTCGGTGACTCAGTCCTTCAACACCGCGACCAGCATGGGACGACTGACACTGCATATGCTGCTGTCCTTCGCACAATTCGAACGCGAGGTCACGGCCGAGCGGATCCGCGATAAGGTCGCTGCCTCCAAGCGCAAGGGACTATGGATGGGCGGCCGCGTGCCGCTAGGCTATGAGAAGGACGAGCGCACGCTGCGCATCAACGAGGCTGAGGCCGAAACGGTCCGGACGCTCTATGCGCTGTACCGGAAGCACGAAACGCTCCGGCAGGTGAAGGCCGAGGCGGACCGTCTGAGACTGCGTACCAAGCAACGCTTCACCGCGGATGGAACCCGGACAGGCGGGCTGCCGTTCCGTCGCGGACACCTCCACTGCCTGCTGACCAATCCTCTCTACGCCGGCCGCATCCGGCACCAGAGGCGTGTCTACGAGGGCCAGCATCCATCGATCATTGCTCCCGAGCTCTGGGACGCGGTCCAGGCGCAGCTGCAGGCAGGGGCTGCCAAACCAAGGAGACGCACGACGAAGGACCGTGCAGCCCGTTCCCCACTGGCAGGCAAGCTCTTCGACGAGACCGGGGACCGGCTGACGCCGAGCCACACCAAAAAGAAAAACGGGCAACGGTTCCGCTACTACGTCTCCCGGCGCCTCATCCAGCACAGTGGCCAAAAGGACCTCTCCGGCTGGCGACTGCCCGCCCCGATGCTGGAACAGACCGTCGTGCATCTCATCCGACAGCATGTGGATGCCACGACCTTCTCGGCCTTGTCCCTTCCATAAACTCGAGCTGCGTGAGATTAGCGAGCTGCCTGCAACCAGGATGCTTGGGTCGTCTTCATGTAGGACGTTTCGAGGATCGGCGTCGGCTCTACTCAGGGGTATAGGTGTAAGCTGGCGCGAAGTCCCGTAGCCGTCCCGAGCGGATCGGCTCAAGCAGCGGCGTGTCGAGTGTAATAATGATGGAGACCACCGACCTTTGGAATGGCTCTCACTTTGCCCATCGCCGGTGACTCTACCCGGCGAGGCTCGGGCGCGTCTTTTTCAAGCGACAAATGAGTCCGGCACGAATGATAGTAGTCGACGTATTTGCGTAGGATTCGCTTCAGGTGCCGCTCATCAAGGACGATCACGTGGTCGAGACACTCACGTCGAATGGAGCCGATCATCCTTTCGACAAATGGATTCTGCCACGGGGAGCGCGGTGCGGTAAGGACCTGCTCTATCCCGAGACCGTCGACGCGACTATCGAAGTACGCTCCGTAGGTCTGGTCTCGGTCCCGTACCAGGTACCGAGGCGCCGTGTCCCATGGAAAAGCATCGACCATTTGCTGCGCCGTCCACTCGGCGGAAGGATGCTCGGTGACATTGAAATGAACGATACGGCGACGGTCGTGGCGAAGGACGATGAAGACGAACAGAACTCTGAAGGTTGCGGTCGGCAAAGTGAAAAAGTCGAGCGACACCAAGTCGTTTGCATGATTATCGAGAAAGCTCCGCCAAGTATGGGACGGCGGGGTGCGATGACGAACCATATACTTGGAGACGGCTGCCTGGGAAATGGAGATGCCTAGCTTCGCCAGCTCGCCATGCACGCGGGGAGCTCCCCAGAGAGGGTTGGCCCTGCTCATGTTCCGTATCAGCTCACGTATTTCGGGAGCGACGCCTGGTCGTCCGGGCCTACGCCGTCGGCTCTTCCAAGTCCAATATCGTCTGAACCCACAACGGTGCCAGCGGATGGCCGTCTCAGGTTTCACGATGACGAGGACGCTCTCCCAGTCAGTCCAGATTCTGCGCAACAGCACCCAAAACCCGCGGTCGACCTTCGAGAGCCGCGGCCGTTTCACGGAACGGCGGAGCACGGCGAGCTGCTGCCGAAGAGCGACATTCTCGAGAGCCAGCTCGTGACAAGCCTTGAAGGTAGAGATGAGAGCGCGAACCAACGACGAAATCATGCCGGCATGGTGCCGGCAGACCGGAGATTAATCAAGTTTGGTGCGCGCGGATGAATAAATAGAAGGCACACCCTCGCCCAGAAACTCTCCCCCGTGAAGTTACGCTTGCGCCCCAGGAAGTTTCGAGCTATCGAAATTGCGCTTTTCCCCTTCATGAAGCACACCACACTCGACACCGCAAACTTCGGTGGAATGCTGATGCACATGTGGACGTGACCGCCCTTCACATGCCCTTCCAAGATGCGACTTTCCTTCTGCTTCGCCACCTCGTGAAAAATCTCTCCCAGATGCCGCCGAATCGCCCCGTAGATTTTCTTCCGTCGGTATTTGGGGATAAAGACAACATGGTATTTGCAGTCGTACCGCGTGTGCGATAGGATTTCGTAGTTTTTCATTGAGTCCTCCTTGTTTGGAAGTTGGCGCTTTCCAAGGAGGACTTTGTTATTACTGCCTCACACGGTCAAACCTCTGCGAGTCACCTCGGCAGAGCCGGGGGTTTACCTGTGATAATTACTGCCGTGATGGCGGTGGACCGACTGTGCTGCAGCACCACTGACGAAACCATATGGCTGAGGTCTCGAAGATCGACTACAAGCTGGGTCAGGACAACGTCCAACTCCTCGGCCTCGACATCCACAATCCGGTCTTCGTCGTCTCCAGTCTGACCATCATCGCGTTCGTTTCAGGCGTGCTAGTGTTCCAGGCCGGTGCGGCAGCCGCCTTCGGGGCGCTGCGCGCATGGCTCATGTCGACCTTCGATTGGGTGTTCATGAGCGTGGGCAACCTCTTCGTGCTCTTCTGCCTGATGTTGGTGGTAACACCGCTCGGCCGCGTGCGCCTGGGAGGCGCGGATGCCCGGCCGGACTACTCCCGCTCTGCTTGGTTCGCCATGCTGTTCGCTGCCGGGGTAGGCATCGGCCTGATGTTCTTCGGGGTGTCGGAGCCGGTGGAGCACTTTCTGCAACCGCCGCTCGGTCTCAAGGCGACCGACACGGCGGCAGCCCGCCTCGGCTTGGCCAGCGCCATCTACCACTGGGGAATCCATGGGTGGGCCATGTACGCAGTGGTGGCGCTGGGGATTGCCTTCGCATCGTACAACCTCGGCCTGCCGATGACACTACGGTCGGCGTTCTATCCGCTCATGGGGGATGCGGTGTGGGGCCGGTTCGGCCACGGCATCGACACCCTCGCCGTCTTTGCCACGCTCTTTGGGCTGGCCACGTCGCTCGGCCTGGGTGCCCAACAGGCGGCGGCGGGGCTGGCCCACCTGTTTGGCGCGCCGGCGACCAACACCACCACCACCCAGGTGCTGCTGATCGTCGGCATTACCAGCATGGCGCTGGCGTCGGTTGTTAGCGGGATGGAGAAGGGGGTCAAGCGGCTGAGCGAGGCCAACCTGCTGCTCGCCCTGCTACTGCTGGCGTTCATGCTGACGGTCGGACCGACGCTCGACATTGTCACCGGCACCGTGACCAGCCTCGGCCAGTATCTCGCGGCGATCGGCCCCCTCAGCAACTGGGTGGGCCGAGATGATCTCGACTTCATGCACGGCTGGACTGTCTTTTTCTGGGCCTGGTGGATCTCATGGTCCCCGTTCGTCGGTTTGTTTATCGCGCGGGTCTCGCGCGGCCGGACGGTGCGCGAGCTGACTGCATGCATGCTGATCATCCCGACGCTGGTTGCCGCGATCTGGATGAACGCCTTCGGCGGGACTGCGGTATCGCAGTACGTTGACCACGGTCATCCCGAGGTGATCGCGGCGGTGCAGGCGCAGCAGCCGGAGATAGCCCTGTTTACGATGCTGGAGACGCTGCCGCTTGCGAACATCACGTCGTTCCTCAGCATCGTGCTGATTGTGGTGTTCTTCGTCACATCCTCCGACTCCGGATCCCTGGTCATCGACACCATCACCGCCGGCGGCAAGCTGGATGCGCCAGTCGCCCAGCGAGTGTTCTGGTGCGTTCTCGAGGGGATCATCGCCATCGCGCTGCTGCTCGGCGGCGGCCTCGTGGCTGCACAGGCAGCCACCCTCGCCACCGGCCTCCCCTTCGCGCTGGTGCTGGTCGCCATGTGCTACAGCACCTGGAAGGGGCTGCGCGCAAGCACAGTGGGCAGGGTCAGTTAACCCTGCCACGCGTCCTGTGCCAAAACTCTGCCCTTGGTGGATAGAGTCTTCGAGGGTTCGTTTGTATTTTGGGACACGACGCCCTTAACCCGGTCGCAAAACACAGACTCTAAGCTGTTGATTTATAGGCTATTTCAAAAGGGCCGAATTTTGGCACAGGACGGGATCGACGATTGCAATTTTGAATCGCTCCTTTAGCTCGCCCGAGTGCTCGGTCCAACGCGCAAAGCCCTTCGCTCTCCGTTCGAGCCACCACAATGCGCCCTTAATCTCCGGGGTACGGTGCTCCATAGTAACTTCTGTTATTTTCGTCCCGTCAACCATCTTGCGAACGTGCTTTGGCGTCGAGACAAAGCTCGTGCTGGGCGATTCACCGAAGTCCGTCGACCGAACATTGAAACACTGTCATACTTGCCCCCCGCAGGTCTGGGCGCTCCAGGGTCCCGCCCGAGATGCCCCGCCGTCATACATCTCCTGCAGAAACAGCAACAACAGTTCAACCTATGCCGATCTGCTCGGGCGGGTTCGCGATGATCTCCCGCAGCCTTGCCGCAGTCAGGTCGATCTCGTTCCTAAGTCTTTTCCGCACCGCTCGCACCACGCCATTGGGAATCGTGACGGCAACTTGGAGACGGTCCGCGTGGACACCCAAGGTGAGGTGGGGATAGTTCGTGAATGACCCTTCTTTAGGCCGGTCCGCCAGCGACAGAAAGTCCCAGACAGACTTCCCACCGCGGCCTGTGATCGCGCCCCGTCCCAAAGCAGCGGGGTCCATACCCAAGCGCTGCAGCGATTTGTCCTTCCGCAGCTCCGCCATCGCCAGGTTCAGCAGACGCTTAGCCTCACCGTACGTATACGGGTTGTCGGCCGAGAATCGGAATCCATCGAACATCGTCAACGTTCCCTCCGTCAGGTAGTTCTCGCGCGCCAAACGCACCTCGGCGGCTCGAAGATAGCTACGGAGCCGTTCGGCCCATTCGCTCCGCGTGCCGTTCTTTCCAAGCCACTCGTACAATCCAGACCACGTGAGGCCGATCGCTCCCTCGGCATTCACGTTGGCTTTGGTGAGAACCGCGCTCGGCGAACGTCCCCAAAACCCCGTCGCCGTAGCGTTCGTTCATGACGTGCAAGCTGATCCTGGGTCAACGCAGCCTGTACCTTGCTTTCGATCAGAAGGCACCACGAGGCTCCATCATGAATGATGAAGTCAGGTAAACCCCTGCGCCCCGCCTCCTCCTCATCGAATTCAGCCGGGTCGCCGGGCACACTTTGCTCTGCAATCAGAAGCTTCGTTTCGTGGACCGGAGCCTTCACACTCATCCAAGCGAGGAATCCTCGGAGAAGATTTCGATCTTCGTTCAAACACACGGCCAGCGCATGAGTCAGTCGATTCTCAGGCTGGTTGTACTGGTCGAAGAAGGCGATTGGGTGCGAGCACGACTATCGATTCGTCATCGTGGACCGCGATAATAAGTTCTCAGCAGACCTCCGCCGCTCCGTCCGGGGGGTGGGTGTTCGGCCGTTGAGGACGCCGCGCAGAGCACCGCAGGCGAATGCCTATTGTGAGAGACTCATCGGCACCACACGCCGGGAGTGCTTGGATTTTCTGATACCGCTGTCAGAGGAACATCTCCGCCGCCTCTTGACCGAATGGCGTGACTACTACAATCGGGCGAGACCGCATTCATCGCTCGGGCCAGGCCTTCCCACCACCTGTGTCGAGCTTCCGATGAAACCGAACCAGCACCGGCATCAATTACCCGCCCAGCGCGCCGTTGCCTCGAGGCCGGTGCTTGGTGGGCTCCATCACGATTACCGGTTGTCACGCGTCGCCTGACTGACCTAGCTTCTCGCGGGGAACAAAGCGTTCTTTTTCGAGCACGTTATTGCGTCGGTGGCCCGGCAGCGACAGAGTGCAGAACCTCCACCGAGGCGAACACGAGTTCGCAGGACCTCAACTCCCATGGCTGTCTGCCCGTCAATACGCGATCTTCTTTTTTGCGGATCACAGGGCACAATATTCGAGAGCAGACCAAGACTGCACCTTTCCACGGTTACAATGACGTCGGATCACGTCATCCGTTCGCCACGAAACGGCCAATCCTGGCAGGTCTAAACTGCGGAATCAACGACGGATCGAGTTTTTGCGGAGCACAATAGGTTGCGAGCGATTCACGGAAGAATTCATAAAAATATTACTGTCGCAGCTTTAAAAATCACGCTAATATCACACGAAATGGTGTAGAAGTGAGAGGTTTGGAGGAGAGAGGTGGTCAACCGACAGGCAATCGTCACTTGACGAGCAAACTCCCCGCCGCGAGGGAGTACCAGCGCTAGCAACGATCGGAAATTGTCACAATGAAGGGTAAAACCATGAAACTGAAACTAATGTTTGGATGGACGCCATTGCGAGGCTCAGCTTTTCTAGCGATGCGAAGAATGGAGCGACAAATATTGACACCTCGCAATCACAGACAGGCTTTCCTCTTGCTGGTGCTGGTTTTCGCGGCCGTCGTGTACGCGCCCGGCGTCGCCAACGCCCAGGACGCGACGATCTCCGGGACGGTCACCGACGAAACCGGCGGTGTGCTGCCCGGCGTGACCGTCGCAGCCGCGGGACCCGCGCTGGCCGTCGGCACGCGCGTGGTTGTAACCGATGGGGACGGGAGTTACGTGTTCGAGGCGCTGCCGCCAGGCGCGTACACCATCACGTTCACACTGCCAGGCTTCGAGGAGTTGGCGCATACCGTCGAGCTGGCCGCCGCGTCCGCGCCGACGGTGGACGTCAGCCTGCAGGTCACGCGGCTGCTCGAAACGGTCAGCGTCGTCGCCGAGGAGCCCCATATCTTCGCGCGCAACGTCGTCGCCGAACCGATGATGCTGCAGCAATCGAACATCACCAGCGTGACGTCGGTGGTGGACAACCTCCCCGGTGTATCCGTCCAGGAGGGGGACGCGTACGGCTTCGACGACTGGTCGAGCAACGTCGCCGTGCGCGGCTTCCAGGTGACCATCAACGAGGCGCAGATCGGCACCACCATCGACGGATTCCCGAACGGTACGTCCGACTACTGGAGCGGCTCCAAGGCGAACCGGTTCATCGACCCGATGAACCTCGGGGGCGTTGAGGTGTCGCAGGGGACGGCCGACATCGCCTCCCGGTCGGTCGAGGCGCTGGGCGGCACCTTCAACTTCATCACGGACGATCCGGCGGCCGAGCGGACCTACACCGCGTCGACCACCATCGGCGAGAACGACGGCAAGCGGTTCTCCATGCGGGTCGACACCGGGCCGCTGTTCGGCAGTGAGACCCGCGCCTGGGTCGCCGCAGTCCGCCAGGAGGCGACCGACTGGGTGCAGGGTTCGGCGCGGAACGAGCGGGAGCACGTTGCCGCCAAGCTGGTCTCGTCGCACGGGCGCCTCGATCTCACCAGCTACATCTCGTACGACAGCATCCACGAGGATACCTACCAGCGGATCTACAGCGAGGCCGACTTCCTGGCCAACCCGCGGTGGGACCGCCTGGTCGGCGACTGGCCCGGCGTCCCGTACCTGAACCAGTTCTACCGGCCCGGCTGGCAGACACGGAGGAACAACACGTTCGCCTACCTGAAAGCGGACTGGTCGTTCAGCGACGTCAGCTCGCTGAGCGCGGGCGCCTATTTTCATCGCAACCGGGGCCGCGGCGACTGGCTGCCTCCCTACATCGTCGACGTCACCGACGACGGCGGCGGACCGGAATCGGAGCTGATGGGCCGGACACCGGTACAAGGCGGCGCGCAGCGCGGGCTGATCCGCTTCGTGAACCAGGAGGGCGTCGCCGTCGGACCGAAGCCCAGGTGCATGTCGTCCTACATCTTCAACTACTATGGCTCGGGCGGCCCGGAGGTCGACCCGGCGTGCCACCCGGGCGCCACCGCGGTGCAGTCGTACCGCCACAGCCACTACGGGAAAGACCGCGTCGGCGTGACGCTCGACGACGAGTGGTTCACCACCATCGGCGACGTCGGCAGCACGCTGCGCGCCGGCATCTGGTACGAGGACTCGCGGCGGGACCTTGGCCGGGACTGGCACCAGATGCTGGACCCGACGCTCAGCTTCAAGTGGGATGAGCAGGCCTATTGGCACCAGTACGAGTGGGACTTCCCGCAGCACGTCTTCAAGTGGTACGTGGAGGAGACGCTCTACGCCGGGCCGTTTGCTCTGAGCGGCGGCGTCAAGCAGTTCCTGGTCGGCGTGTCGCGCGAGGACCTGTTCAATGTCGACCCGGACCTGACCTTCGATTCCGATTCCGACCTGCTCTTCTCCGGTGGCGTCACGTACGATACGCCGGTCGAAGGGCTCGACTTTTTTGCAGGCTATGCCCAGAACTTCAAGGCGATCAGCAGCACGCTGCTTGAGGTGCCGGGCCGGAGTCTCGACCTGCTCGAACCGGAAACCGCCTCGAACATCGATGTCGGGCTGCAGTATACGGGGGAGCGGGTGGCATTGAGTGCCACCTGGTACACTATCGATTTCGAGAACCGGGTCTTCTACCTCGGTCCGCAAACGCCCGCTGGTCCCAACTACCTCATCCCCGGAGGCGGCGCCTACTTCAACGCCGGCGGCATCGACACGAGCGGCGTCGAGCTTTCCGCGACGGTACAGATGCCGCAGCGGACGTCGTTCTATACCGCTTACACGTTCAACGACTCGGAGTACATCGGAAGCGGCGACCCGCTCGTCGACGCCAACCAGGGCATCGTTGCGGGGACTGACGTCACTGGCGTGCCGGGTCGGCTGTGGGTCGTCTCACTCGACCGGACCGGCCCCCTCGGCATGGGGCTGAGCGCCAAGTACACGTCGCCGCGGCGCGTCAGCCTGACGGCGGACTGGTACGCGGACGCCTATTGGCTGGTGGATGCCTACGTCAGTTTCTCAGGCGAGGCATTGAGCGATCTACTTCGGTCGACGGAGTTCTCGATCGTGGCGAACAACCTGCTCGACAAGGCCTATCTCTCTGCCATCACCGAGAACGCTGCCTGGCTCGGCGCGCCGCGGACGATCTCGATGACCGCCACCGTCTCGTTCTGACGGTTCGTCGGCTGCCCGTGAGGTTAAGTTTGAGCCTGATTTCCTGACAACCGGCGGCGTTGTTGCACGGCCCGGAGCAAATCGCTGACCTCCCTGTGCCGGTCGTAGAGTCACCCGGCGCAGTACGTATCGGGCATCCCGAGCGCGGTCATCTTGTTGAGTATCTCGCACCCAATTCGGTGTTCAACTCGTTGCCTCGCCAACGTTCGTGTCCGCATCTCGGGCCCGATGATCGCTTTGTAACGATAGACCGCGTTCTCCACCATGCTTCGCTTGGTGCAGCCTGAGAGCTTGTACCATTCACGTCGGCCGTGTCTTTCGATGGCACGAATATGGCGATCGCGCTCCTGCATGGCGGTGTTCGAATTCTGATTGAGCGTCGCGTTTCGTTGCGGCGGAATCACCACGCGCGTCCTTCGTCCAGGGCTGTGCGCTTCGATCGCTTCGTAGACCGCTTCCTTGTCGTATGCACTGTCCGCCGCCACGGACGCTAGAGGTGCTTGAATCTGTGTTAGCAAAGCGGGGACTCGGGTTGCGTCGCGAGCACGTGACGTCGCTGATCACTAGCTTGGGAGCCCGGAGTCCTCGAGCCTGGAGTCCCTCCAGCACGGAGCCCGTCGTGTCCAAAAACACAAACGAACTCAAGACCCACGCGCCGGGACGATTCGGAATCATAGCTAGGCCAGCGACCAGTTACCTCAGTCCGAGCGCAAGGTGCGCTCCCGTGAACGGCTTGGCGGGTTGCTACGTTTCTACCATCGGGAAGCCGCATGAGTATTTTGACCTCACGGGGTTCAGGCGCCACGTTCGATCTACGCGTGCGCTTCCCGAATGGCGTCGAAGTGACCCGTACCGGGGTGAGCCCCGGCCAGGTCGTTACGATCGGTGGTGCCCCGCCACCGAGCTCGACGATACCCGAGTAGCTGAGTCGGTGACGGGGTGCCGCGCCGGGCCCCTTAGGGTTGTCTCACCCCAATCGTTACATTCGAGTACGTCACGTGCTCCAGCGTTTCCGATCGGGGCGCCATACCGAGCTCGACCCCGTCCTGTGCCAAAACTCGGCCCTTTTGAAATAGACCGCAAGAGCGAACCTTTCGACGTTTACAATGACGTCGGATCACCTCATCCGTTCGCCGCGAAACGGCCAATCCTGGCAGCTCTAAACTGCGGAATCAACGGGTGCTTCCCTCATCAAGTGTTGGTGAGATGACGCTAAGGCTTTACGGTGCATTAAGTTACAGCGAAAATAGCGCTCGTGAGCGCCTTGATGATCCCCCCGCCACCATCGGTTACCCAGAGGATCCGTTTGGAGAGCTTTAACCCCCGTCGCTCCAACTCTTCCAGCAATTCCTCGCAGATCTCGTGGTTCTCCGTCGCCCCTTCCCAGAAGCCCAGGGGGAGCTTTTTCCCTTCACGGTCCACGCCGAGCGCGACCACGAACGCCTGACCGCCGCGGTGGACCGTGTCTAGGTACATCGCGAAGAGCGGAAACTCTTCGAGACTGCGCTCCTGGAACTGCTTCAGCTGCTTCGCCGTCGCCTGGACCAGATGGCGGGACACCGAGCTCGGCGTCACACCGAAAGCTAACCGCCTCATCGCCGTGCGTGGTTTCGCGCGGTATCTGCACGCATCGGACCCACGGCACGAAGTTCCACCTGCCGAGCTGATCCCGTACCGCAAGATTCGATACGAGCCGTATATCTACTCGGATGAGGACGTTACAGCTCTGCTCGGCGAAGCCCAGGTGATTCCACATCCTTTGATGGCCGCCACCTACACCACCTTGTTTGGCCTGCTTGCTGTCACTGGAATGCGCCTTGGCGAGGCCCTCAGGCTCGACCGTGATGACGTCGACTGCAACAACGCGGTGCTCTTCGTCCGAGACTCCAAATTCAAGAAGTCGCGAGAACTACCGCTCCATTCGACGAGTCAGGGCAGCCAGCGAGCCTTCCTGCGACCGATAGTAGTTCATCTCGTACTCGACCGGGGGGACATTTCCGATCGGCTCCAAGAGTCGTTGCGTGTTGTACCAATGCACCCCGTCCTTGTGCCAAAACTCGGCCCTTTTGAAATAGACTATTGGCTCACTGTGTCGCGCATCGCACGGAACGCTCAACCAGGCTGATTAGGCGCACGTTGCCGGAACCTCCACCCTCAACACTGAAGCCCTGCCCAGCCCGGCAAGCGCTGGCCGTTGCGCTATCGAGATTGAGTTGTCCGCAGGCTTGAGCGTACGCAGCCGATAGCGCTGCCTCTCTGGTAGATCCCGTCCCGGTTCCGCTCCCGGTTGTGCCTTCTATTTATTCATCCGCGTGATGGAGAACACGGATATACTCAGCCAGAACGTACCTGTGCTCCGCAGAAACTCGATCCGTCGTTGATTCCGCAGTTTAGACCTGCCAGGATTGGCCGTTTCGTGGCGAACGGATGACGTGATCCGACGTCATTGTAACCGTGGAAAGGTGCAGTCTTGCGTCTGCTCTCGAATATTGTGCCCTGTGCTCCGCAAAAAGTCGATCCAGCGTTGATTGGGTGCTTCCGCCATTAAGTGTTGGTGAGATGACGCTAAGGCTTTACGGTGCATTAAATTACAGCCAAAATAGCGCTCGTGACCTTCGCTGCGTGGTAAATGGAGCGTAAGCGCCTCTTTTGCAAAGGGATGCGTACACATCACCAGCAGTAAACAGCGCAAGCACCAGCCCTGCGGCGCGAAATACCCTCGATTCTGCGCGGATTCCAAGGGCGTCTAAGCTGCTGATTTGTGGTCTCTTTCAAAGGGCCGAGTTTTGGCACAGGACGGGCTCGACCGGCGTAGCGTGGAAACAGCTTCAGGAACATGCTTCGATATTCGCTCTCGACTAGGTGGTCATCTGCATGGTGACGACCCGCCCGCCCAAGACGATTGTAAAGCCCACGGCCCTTGGCCCGGTCGCAAACACAGACACTAAGTTGCTGATTTATGGCCTATTTCAAAAGGGCCGAGTTTTGGCACAGGACGCCGTCCATGACGAGCGTGTCCGCCCGCAGCACGCCTAGTCGCCCGACCGTGGCACCGGCTTGGACGCTTGAGTTCGCGACCCGAAACGGTCGCCGACGCGTGGTGCCGGCGGTGCGTGATGCTTCGCAGGGGAGCACGACGCAGCGCGTCGGGAACGTCGAACAGCCCCCGCAAGTAATCAACTGCGGCGTTTTGTCCATTCAATGCAGCAGCAAGTTCATCTTAGTCGCTCAGCGGCGCGATCGTGCCGTACATGAGCCCACCGTACTCGCCGTGCTGCCAGCTGCCAGCATACTGTTCCGCGTAAAACATGACCCGCGCGGTGAAGGTGCCGTCGAGCCCTGGGATAGCCATGTCGGTAATGGTGACTATGGGGGTATCACCCGCCCACTGGATGGGCACGACAACCGGTAGCGTCACATCGACACTCCCGTAGGTCATGTGAACGTCGAACCGCCACCGGTGCTCGCCGACCTTCGCCAAGCTGGTGATCTCGTAGCGTTCCGGGTTGTCGTCGCGACGCTCACGGCCTTCGAGCGTGTAGTGGCCGGTGAGCACCACGTTCTGCATCCGCTCGGCGAACCCCCGCTCGAGTTCCGAGAGCGACTCCAGGGGGATGGCTTGACCGGTGCCGGTGATCGCAACGAGCCACCCGGCCCCGAACATCACGACTAGTGAAGCGATGCCAACGGCAATCTTGAGCAATGAGCGCATGGTCGGATTATAGGTGATCCGCGCCGGGCTCACCGATGCTCTATCCCGTCCTGTGCCAAAACTCGGCCCTTTTGAAATAGACCATAAATCAGCAGCTTAGTGTCTATGGTGCGCTCCCGTGAACGGCTTGGCGGGTTGCTACGTTTCTACCATCGGGAAGCAGCATGAGTATTTTGACCTCACGGTGCGCCGGCACAAACCGGTAAGTCTCGCGGGTGCAAGTCCCGCCTAATGAAGGAGTAGCGAACCAGATTGGCCCCGAGTCATGCGTTGTTGTTCGCGAGAGCAAAGGCGAAGCGTTGACAGGGAGACGTGCGGGCTGGATATTGAGCCGCGAAAGTAAAATAAACTTCGGGGGGCCGACGGCGTCGTATGGCACGGAAGGCAACACGGAGCAGATCGTTATCGCAAGAGCTGTTCCGCCCCCGCGTGGTCCGAGACCCTGCGCACGCACGCCAAGAGACATACACGGGAGCCGGGAGGTCCCGCATCTGGTCCTGAGTGGCATCGGGGTCCGCGCTGTGAATCCGCAAGGAGCACGACAGCGACGTACGGATGCGGGAAGTCTGACAGCCCCATAGTAGCTGAGAAGCCTTTGAACAAAGGCTGGGGTGCGCCTCAGCTCGCGGAGGAGGTGGAGCCAAGGGGGCTGACCAAAGGAAATCCGTTACGGCAAATCAGGTCCCGGACACAGCGCCGGGCAGGGAGTGAATATGGACAACCCTAAACGGGCACGAAGCGAGAAACCGCGGAAACAGCCAAGGGAGTGCGCCTACGTTCGGTCCCCTGACCTGCAAAGCGCGCTGGAGCGGATACGGCAGGTAGCCTGCCGGGATAAGGGAGCACGGTTCACAAGAAAGTGAACTGGATACTCGACGCGGACATCCGTGGATTCTTCGATGCCATCGACCACGGATGGCTGATGAAAGTCGTCGAGCATCGAACACTGCACCCGTATCCCGAACAGCGACTGCGCGTCATGACCTGAGGTAGGAGCCCAGTGCGTTAGCAGCGCTCGCTGGGATCTGTGCGGGGGGCCGCCCGTAAGGGCGGTCCCTACCGCGAAGTGCGCCGGCACAAACCGGTAAGTCTCGCGGGTGCAAGTCCCGCCTAACCAAGGAGTAGCGAACCAAGTTGGCCCCGAGTCATGCGTTGCTGTCCGCGAGGGCAGGGGCGAAGCGTTGACAGGGCAACGTGTGGGCTGGGTATTGAGCCGCGAAAGAAAAATTGAGTTTGGGGGGCCGACGGCGTCGTATGGCACGGAAGGCAACACGGAACAAGTCGTCATCGCAAGAGTTGTTCCGCCCCTGCGTGGTCTGAGACCCCGCGCACGCACGGAAGAGACATACACGGGAGCCGGGAGGTCCCGCATTTGGCCCTGAGTGGCGTCGGGGTCCGCGCTGTGAATCCGCAAGGAGCACGACAGCGACGAACGGGTGCGGGAAGTCTGGCAGGCCCATAGTAGCCGAGAAGCCTTCGAACAAAGACTGGGGAGTACCTCACTCCGCGGAGGAGGTGGAGCGAAGGGGGCTGACCAAGGGAAATCCGCTGCGGCAAATCAGGTCCCGGACTCAGCGCCGGGCAGGGAGTGAATATGGACAACCCTAAACGGGCACGAAGCGGGAAAGCGCGGAAACAGCCAAGGGAGTGCGCCTACGTTCGGTCCCCTGATCTGCGAAATGCGCTGGAGCGGATACGGCAGGTAGCCTGCCGGGATAAGGGAGCACGGTTCACAAGAAAGTGAACTGGATACTCGACGCGGACATCCGTGGATTCTTCGATGCCATCGACCACGGATGGCTGATGAAAGTCGTCGAGCATCGAACACTGCACCCGTATCCCGAACAGCGACTGCGCGTCATGACCTGAGGTAGGAGCCCAGTGCGTTAGCAGCGCTCGCTGGGATCTGTGCGGGGGGCCGCCCGTAAGGGCGGTCCCTACCGCGAAGTGCGCCGGCACAAACCGGTAAGTCTCGCGGGTGCAAGTCCCGCCTAACCAAGGAGTAGCGAACCAAGTTGGCCCCGAGTCATGCGTTGCTGTCCGCGAGGGCAGGGGCGAAGCGTTGACAGGGCAACGTGTGGGCTGGGTATTGAGCCGCGAAAGAAAAATTGAGTTTGGGGGGCCGACGGCGTCGTATGGCACGGAAGGCAACACGGAACAAGTCGTCATCGCAAGAGTTGTTCCGCCCCTGCGTGGTCTGAGACCCCGCGCACGCACGGAAGAGACATACACGGGAGCCGGGAGGTCCCGCATTTGGCCCTGAGTGGCGTCGGGGTCCGCGCTGTGAATCCGCAAGGAGCACGACAGCGACGAACGGGTGCGGGAAGTCTGACAGGCCCATAGTAGCCGAGAAGCCTTCGAACAAAGACTGGGGAGTACCTCACTCCGCGGAGGAGGTGGAGCGAAGGGGGCTGACCAAGGGAAATCCGCTGCGGCAAATCAGGTCCCGGACTCAGCGCCGGGCAGGGAGTGAATATGGACAACCCTAAACGGGCACGAAGCGGGAAAGCGCGGAAACAGCCAAGGGAGTGCGCCTACGTTCGGTCCCCTGATCTGCGAAATGCGCTGGAGCGGATACGGCAGGTAGCCTGCCGGGATAAGGGAGCACGGTTCACAAGAAAGTGAACTGGATACTCGACGCGGACATCCGTGGATTCTTCGATGCCATCGACCACGGATGGCTGATGAAAGTCGTCGAGCATCGAACACTGCACCCGTATCCCGAACAGCGACTGCGCGTCATGACCTGAGGTAGGAGCCCAGTGCGTTAGCAGCGCTCGCTGGGATCTGTGCGGGGGGCCGCCCGTAAGGGCGGTCCCTACCGCGAAGTGCGCCGGCACAAACCGGTAAGTCTCGCGGGTGCAAGTCCCGCCTAACCAAGGAGTAGCGAACCAAGTTGGCCCCGAGTCATGCGTTGCTGTCCGCGAGGGCAGGGGCGAAGCGTTGACAGGGCAACGTGTGGGCTGGGTATTGAGCCGCGAAAGAAAAATTGAGTTTGGGGGGCCGACGGCGTCGTATGGCACGGAAGGCAACACGGAACAAGTCGTCATCGCAAGAGTTGTTCCGCCCCTGCGTGGTCTGAGACCCCGCGCACGCACGGAAGAGACATACACGGGAGCCGGGAGGTCCCGCATTTGGCCCTGAGTGGCGTCGGGGTCCGCGCTGTGAATCCGCAAGGAGCACGACAGCGACGAACGGGTGCGGGAAGTCTGACAGGCCCATAGTAGCCGAGAAGCCTTCGAACAAAGACTGGGGAGTACCTCACTCCGCGGAGGAGGTGGAGCGAAGGGGGCTGACCAAGGGAAATCCGCTGCGGCAAATCAGGTCCCGGACACAGCGCCGGGCAGGGAGTGAATATGGACAACCCTAAACGGGCACGAAGCGGGAAAGCGCGGAAACAGCCAAGGGAGTGCGCCTACGTTCGGTCCCCTGATCTGCGAAATGCGCTGGAGCGGATACGGCAGGTAGCCTGCCGGGATAAGGGAGCACGGTTCACAAGAAAGTGAACTGGATACTCGACGCGGACATCCGTGGATTCTTCGATGCCATCGACCACGGATGGCTGATGAAAGTCGTCGAGCATCGAACACTGCACCCGTATCCCGAACAGCGACTGCGCGTCATGACCTGAGGTAGGAGCCCAGTGCGTTAGCAGCGCTCGCTGGGATCTGTGCGGGGGGCCGCCCGTAAGGGCGGTCCCTACCGCGAAGTGCGCCGGCACAAACCGGTAAGTCTCGCGGGTGCAAGTCCCGCCTAATGAAGGAGTAGCGAACCAGATTGGCCCCGAGTCATGCGTTGTTGTTCGCGAGAGCAAAGGCGAAGCGTTGACAGGGAGACGTGCGGGCTGGATATTGAGCCGCGAAAGTAAAAATAAACTTCGGGGGGCCGACGGCGTCGTATGGCACGGAAGGCAACACGGAGCAGATCGTTATCGCAAGAGCTGTTCCGCCCCCGCGTGGTCCGAGACCCTGCGCACGCACGCCAAGAGACATACATGGGAGCCGGGAGGTCCCGCATCTGGTCCTGAGTGGCATCGGGGTCCGCGCTGTGAATCCGCAAGGAGCACGACAGCGACGTACGGATGCGGGAAGTCTGACAGCCCCATAGTAGCTGAGAAGCCTTTGAACAAAGGCTGGGGTGCGCCTCAGCTCGCGGAGGAGGTGGAGCCAAGGGGGCTGACCAAAGGAAATCCGTTACGGCAAATCAGGTCCCGGACACAGCGCCGGGCAGGGAGTGAATATGGACAACCCTAAACGGGCACGAAGCGAGAAACCGCGGAAACAGCCAAGGGAGTGCGCCTACGTTCGGTCCCCTGACCTGCAAAGCGCGCTGGAGCGAATACGGCAGGTTGCCTGCCGGGATAAAGGAGCACGGTTCACAGCGCTCTGGCATCATGTCTACAACGTCGACCGCCTCCGGGAGGCCTACTTTAGCCTCAAGCGGAATGCTGCACCGGGAGTAGACGGGGAGACGTGGCAGCACTACGGCGAGGACCTGGAGGGCAACCTGCAGGAACTATGCACGAGGCTGAAGCGTGGGGCGTACCGGGCGAAGCCGGTCAGGAGAGTGTACATTCCCAAGGCCGATGGGCGGCAGCGGCCGCTCGGAGTAACCGCACTAGAGGACAAGGTAGTCCAGCGCGCGGTGGTCAAGGTGTTGAACGCGATCTATGAGAGCGACTTCCTCGGCTTCTCCTATGGCTTCCGACCGGGGCGCAATCCGCACAATGCGCTGGATGCCCTCTACGTCGGAATCATGCGCAAGAGGGTGAACTGGATGCTCGACGCGGACATTCGCGGGTTCTTCGATGCCATCGACCACGAATGGCTGATGAAGTTCGTCGAGCATCGGATAGCAGACCAGCGTGTGCTGCGACACATCAAGAAGTGGCTGAACGCTGGTGTGATGGAGGATGGGAAGCGAACACAGGCGGAGAAGGGAACGCCTCAAGGGGGAAGTGTATCCCCTTTGCTAGCGAACGTGTATCTGCACTACGTGTTCGATCTATGGGTCCATCAGTGGAGGAAGAGGCATGCTCGCGGTGAAGTGATCATCGTGCGCTTTGCCGATGACTTCACGGTAGGATTCCGGTACCGCGAGGACGCCGAGCGATTCCTGGAGGAACTCAGGGAGCGATTCCAGAGGTTCCATCTTGAACTGCACCCCGAAAAGACGCGCCTGATGGAATTCGGCCGCTATGCTGCCGAGAACCGCAAACGGCGCGGCGAGGGGAAGCCCGAGTCTTTCGACTTTCTTGGCTTCACACATACGTGTGACAAGACAAGGAATGGGAAATTCATAGTGCTTCGGCAGACGATGCGGAAACGGCTGCAGTCGAAACTTCGCGAGATCAAAATCGAGCTGAAGCGACGGCTGCACCATCCTGCCCCTGAGGTGGGGCAATGGCTAAGGTCGGTCATGCAGGGGCATTTCAACTATTATGCGGTGCCTCGTAACCAACGGAAACTCGGCGCTTTCAAGTATCAGGTGTACCGTCTGTGGCTCCGTACGCTACGGCAGAGGAGCCAACGACACCGGATGACCGGGGAACGCATGAACCGTTTGGCCGACCGCTGGTTTCCACCTATTCGTATTTTGCACCCGTACCCCGAACAACGACTGCGCGTCATGACCTGAGGTAGGAGCCCAGTGCGTTAGCAGCGCTCGCTGGGATCTGTGCGGGGGGCCGCCCGCAAGGGCGGTCCCTACCGCGAAGTGCGCCGGCACAAACCGGTAAGTCTCGCGGGTGCAAGTCCCGCCTAATGAAGGAGTAGCGAACCAGATTGGCCCCGAGTCATGCGTTGTTGTTCGCGAGAGCAAAGGCGAAGCGTTGACAGGGAGACGTGCGGGCTGGATATTGAGCCGCGAAAGTAAAATAAACTTCGGGGGGCCGACGTCGTCGTATGGCACGGAAGGCAACACGGAGCAGATCGTTATCGCAAGAGCTGTTCCGCCCCCGCGTGGTCCGAGACCCTGCGCACGCACGCCAAGAGACATACACGGGAGCCGGGAGGTCCCGCATCTGGTCCTGAGTGGCATCGGGGTCCGCGCTGTGAATCCGCAAGGAGCACGACAGCGACGTACGGATGCGGGAAGTCTGACAGCCCCATAGTAGCTGAGAAGCCTTTGAACAAAGGCTGGGGTGCGCCTCAGCTCGCGGAGGAGGTGGAGCCAAGGGGGCTGACCAAAGGAAATCCGTTACGGCAAATCAGGTCCCGGACACAGCGCCGGGCAGGAGTGAATATGGACAACCCTAAACGGGCACGAAGCGAGAAACCGCGGAAACAGCCAAGGGAGTGCGCCTACGTTCGGTCCCCTGACCTGCAAAGCGCGCTGGAGCGGATACGGCAGGTTGCCTGCCGGGATAAAGGAGCACGGTTCACAGCGCTCTGGCATCATGTCTACAACGTCGACCGCCTCCGGGAGGCCTACTTTAGCCTCAAGCGGAATGCTGCACCGGGAGTAGACGGGGAGACGTGGCAGCACTACGGCGAGGACCTGGAGGGCAACCTGCAGGAACTATGCACGAGGCTGAAGCGTGGGGCATACCGGGCGAAGCCGGTCAGGAGAGTGTACATTCCCAAGGCCGATGGGCGGCAGCGGCCGCTCGGAGTAACCGCACTAGAGGACAAGGTAGTCCAGCGCGCGGTGGTCAAGGTGTTGAACGCGATCTATGAGAGCGACTTCCTCGGCTTCTCCTATGGCTTCCGACCGGGGCGCAATCCGCACAATGCGCTGGATGCCCTCTACGTCGGAATCATGCGCAAGAGGGTGAACTGGATGCTCGACGCGGACATTCGCGGGTTCTTCGATGCCATCGACCACGAATGGCTGATGAAGTTCGTCGTGCATCGGATAGCAGACCAGCGTGTGCTGCGACACATCAAGAAGTGGCTGAACGCTGGTGTGATGGAGGATGGGAAGCGAACACAGGCGGAGAAGGGAACGCCTCAAGGGGGAAGTGTATCCCCTTTGCTAGCGAACGTGTATCTGCACTACGTGTTCGATCTATGGGTCCATCAGTGGAGGAAGAGGCATGCTCGCGGTGAAGTGATCATCGTGCGCTTTGCCGATGACTTCACGGTAGGATTCCAGTACCGCGAGGACGCCGAGCGATTCCTGGAGGAACTCAGGGAGCGATTCCAGAGGTTCCATCTTGAACTGCACCCCGAAAAGACGCGCCTGATGGAATTCGGCCGCTATGCTGCCGAGAACCGCAAACGGCGCGGCGAGGGGAAGCCCGAGTCTTTCGACTTTCTTGGCTTCACACATACGTGTGACAAGACAAGGAATGGGAAATTCATAGTGCTTCGGCAGACGATGCGGAAACGGCTGCAGTCGAAACTTCGCGAGATCAAAATCGAGCTGAAGCGACGGCTGCACCATCCGGTCCCTGAGGTGGGGCAAAGGCTAAGGTCGGTCATGCAGGGGCATTTCAACTATTATGCGGTGCCTCGTAACCAACGGAAACTCGGCGCTTTCAAGTATCAGGTGTACCGTCTGTGGCTCCGTACGCTACGGCAGAGGAGCCAACGACACCGGATGACCGGGGAACGCATGAACCGTTTGGCCGACCGCTGGTTCCCACCTATTCGTATTTTGCACCCGTACCCCGAACAGCGACTGCGCGTCATGACCTGAGGTAGGAGCCCAGTGCGTTAGCAGCGCTCGCTGGGATCTGTGCGGGGGGCCGCCCGTAAGGGCGGTCCCTACCGCGAAGGCATTATTTATCCTTCGCTCACCTCCTCGGCTCGCTCGGCCGGCCGGGCTCTTCGCCCGCGGGCGCCTCGGTTCGAAGGCGGGAGCTTCGACGTCCACAATGCCTGAGCTACTGAACCAACAGGAAACTCCGCCGTCGGTTGCCATGCTCGCTGGCCGGGTCTAGAATTCCGCTTTGGGTTGTGACGATTGGAATGGGAGTGTTGTCATTGAAGCGAATTGCTATGTTCCAATTGGTGCTACGAGTTATAGGTGCTTATATTGGAGTGGGAGTGTTGTCAATGAAGCGAATCGCTGGCTGGGCTCTTGGTGTGATGTTTATCGAAGGCTCCCTGGGTGCTGCCGAACTACTACAGGTTGGCGACGAGGCACCCGACTTCGAGCTCCAAGGCACCGACGGAAAGTCCTACCGGCTCTCCGAGCTAAGGGGCAAGGCTGTGGTCCTTGCGTGGTTTCCGAAAGCGTTTACCGGTGGTTGAACGGCCGAATGCAAGTCGCTCCGTGAGAGCGGCGACGAAATCCGTGCTTTTGCGGTCAACTACTTCGCCGCGAGCTGTGACACGGTCAAGACTAACAAGGAATTCGCCGAATCTCTCTCGCTCGACTATCCGATCCTGAGCGATCCCGACAAAGGCGTCGCGAAGTCCTATGGGGTCGTAACGGCGAAGCGTGAATTGCCGCACCGCTGGACTTACTATGTCGACGCCGAAGGCAAGATCCTCTACATCGACAGAAGCGTCAACACGCACAGCGCGGGAGCGGATGTCGCGGCGCGATTGAAGAGGCTCGGAGTGCCGGCCTTGAGCAAGTAAGACCGGCGAGAGCCTCCACTCGTTTCGTTCAAACCAATCTTTGCGCCCTCCACAGCGCTCCGCACCCCGTCCTGTGCCAAAACTCGGCCCTTTTGAAATAGGCCATAAATCAACAGCTTAGTGTCTGTGTTTGCGCCGGGGCCAAGGGCCGTAGGCTTTACAATCGTCTGGCCCGAGGGTGTTATCTTCAGATCCATGATGACGTACCACGTGCAATTCCTACTGCTCGTTCTAGCTGGCTGGGTCAACCGCCAGCAGCAGGATGTGATCGACTACCTGCAAGAGGAGAACCGTGTGCTCCGAGCCGGGCTTAGGGGCAAGCGTCTCAGTCTCTCGAACGACGACCGGCGTAGGCTCGCGGTCAAGGCCCAGGCTTTGGGCCGCGAGGCGCTGGCCCAGATTGCGTCCGTTGCCCGTCGTGTCCAAAAACACAAACGCGTTGCCAAGCCCTTGATGGTAGTAGTTGCCTAGTTTGAACCAGATGATGCCTGTCAGGAACTTGGTGGCTGGATCGTCGAACACAGAGGATTCCCAGTCGTAGCCGGACGATATCGGACGCAGCGTGTTCTTATCAACTTGCACTTTGAATCCGCCTGACATAGACGAAAGCACAGAAAAATCATTCGCGATGGTCGTGTTGTTGAGTTCAATGACTGCATAATTTTCTCGCGGTGCACACAGTTGATTCTGTTTCTTGATCTTGTGCAGAAGTTTCTGACGAATCGAGCCCAATGCGTCTTGAGTATGTGTCTTGATGTCGTACGCTTGCCCCGCCTCCGTAGGAAAGTCCGGGTTGAGACTGAACACTTCGAGGAAGAACTCCGATCTATCAGAACGCTCCACGATTATGTCAGCTTCGGATTTGCGGAGGTATATCTTACGCACCAGTTTTTCGTGCACGGCTCGAATGTAATGATGATAGACAATCACCTCTGCAAATATCGCTTCGCAATTCTTAAAGTCTGTCGCGTTTTCTCGAAAGCGCTTCGCGAATGAGTTCGCATGTTGTTCGTTGTAGTCATGAATCTCTGCTAGTGAATTCAACAACGTATGATAGTTGCGCCAATGGTTCAGCTCAAGAGATCTGTACTTTTTAAAGTACTCGCATTCCAGCAGACGTCTTAGCGGAAAATGATTTTCTGCATCCTTCACGGAATCATAAAATTGAATGCTTCTCACTGGATCCTCTTCAAAACACTTCCTTGATCGCCGTCCGCGAATCTGACCTGACGGTACTGTCAAGTTTTTCACGGCCTGACGGCCACCCCGAATGAATGAAACGCGGTAGTCTCTGTAGGTGGCACCGGCTCAGAGGTCGGCTCAACGTTGGTGCGACTGAGCCCGTTGTCAAGTTTGGCTGGGAGTCCTGCGCGTACCCCAAATTGCGTTTTCTATCCAGCGGTGCTTCCGCCATCAAGTATTGCTACGCCGTGTTTGAATGCTAGTGTCAGCTGGCCTGCCCGTGTCGGAGAACGCCATTAATAAGGATGTTGGCGTGTACACGAAGGTGTATCTGAACGTCAGGCACCGTGTGATCAGCCCAGCCCGCATCGCCGAAAGCACTGCGTCTCTCGAAATCAGGCTCAAACTCTAGCACACGAGCGGGTTATGCGGCAGCCACCAACACTTGATTGCGGAAGCAACCATAATTAGCCCTAATCGCAAAATCTTCGAAGCACGAAAACGCGAAACAGCCGTACTGGGCGCAGGCGAGAAGCTCGTGCTGGGGCACCCGCTCGCCGGGAAGCTTTCGGCTGCCGATGAGAATCTGGGCCGCCGCTTTGTGCTGTCCGTCGAACATCTTGATCTTTCCTGTGCCGTCTTCTTCCGGTGCCCACCACGCCAGGCCGACGTGCAGCTGGGGTCGCTTCCGCAGGAACTCCTCGATCAGCGGGCGTATGTTTCTCCCAATGGAACGCGGGTTGATACGGTCGTCATGGTGGATGTACTCCAGCGGAAACACGCCGAAGAAGTACCTCATGCCACTCAGTGGATCTTGATACAGGGAAACACTCTGAATCGTTTCGTCACCGGTGGCCGACAGAGTGAACTCGATCCGGCCACCCGAATTCTGGAGTCGAATAGCAGCCTTGGCCCCGCTATGCTCCGCAAGCACGTGTCCCAGGTTCGCTCCGCGTTCGCCACGCTCAAGGGCTTGCTGCTGGAGCTTCTCGAATTCCGCCATGCGGCGGGCCACTCGCAGGTCGGACGCGCCCTTGCTCCGATTGCAACTCGCATGAGTCAGAGCAAAGTTGTGCTCGTCGTCTGCGCCTTGTTCGGCCAGCGGGACGATATGGTCAACGTCGAGTTGATCCTGGTGGAGTACGGGATCGATGGTGTCGTCACAAATGAAGCATTTCCCGGACTGCCGTTCGAGCAGGCGACCTTCAAGCGCAGTGCGGTCCTCTAATGTCAGGCCTGCCAAATACTCAGAGTGTGCAGCCATGTCGTTCCCTCTGACAGTCTAAATAATCCCCATCCCCGGATGTGTACCGAGGTCCGTGGAAAAAGAACGGCGCTCCTCCACTTCATCATCATGCTATCAGATCAAGCGACGGCCTGGCCCGGGTCGAGAACATCGGTGAGGTGTTGGCGTTGGTAAGTTTCGCTACAGGGTTTTCGACGATCGCCACGATGGTCCGCTGCTTCTGGCCGATCTTTTTTTGCGGATCACAAGAGATGAGAGCGGGAACAAACGACGAAATCATGCCGGCATGGTGCTGGCAGACCCGAGATTAATCAAGTTTGGTGCGCGCGGATGAATAAATAGAAGGTACAGGTCGTAACACCGCAGCCGCCCTTGACCATCATCCGAAACAAACCGCACTGGAACACTCAACGGTCTCTTCTGGCAATTCTTCTGAGCCACTCCGACTCATCCACCGCTACGCGACTCAGCGTCGCCGCAAAGGTCTGCACAATCCGTTGAGCGTATTCGGTCTTGAGTTCGCCTCGCCACGTGTATCGCTTGCCGCATGTGTCCGTGAACTCGAAGCTGCCATCGGGTTCTCGCTTTGCCGCCGTTACCACATCGCTACCCTCCAGCGGCTTGAATTGCCGACGAACCCAACTGGCCGGATCAAGGTCGATGCCTAGCCGCCTGAATGTGCCATCAAGCTTTACAATAATCTGGTCCGTTACCTTCTGTGGCTCAACAAGCGGAAGGAATAGGAACGAAGTTTCCTCATTCAACCTTACGCAATCGCATCGAGGTCTCATGCAGACCAACCGCTCGCCTTCGCCGGACGATTCGGTGACGACGGATCCCAGCCACAAAGTTGGCGGTGGCGCGTTGTACACCGTCCGAAAGCTCATGATCCAGGCCAACCGTTCATCAAGTTCTACGACATCATTGCCATTGCCCGAGAACCCGGTGGCGAGCCCTTCAAAGGCGTTGTTGCCCAACTCACTCGCCGCCAATCCTTTGTTCGCCAACGCGATGGTCTGCTCCAGATCGAGAGTCCGGTCGCCGAACACGAAGCTTGTACCTCCATCGCCCCTGGTTCGGATCCAACACTCGACAGCATCGGCGCCAGCGGGAGCTTCTTCCGCAACAGCATTGTCCATGAGACCGCGCAGCTCCTTGGCTACATGGTTCACGATCTGCCGTTCCGCATCGTCTGGATTGGGAAGACACGCCTTGTGGGCAAGAAACGCCGGATCCAGATCCGCGCGAAACTGATCCAAGACCATGTGCGCGCCCTCTCGAACCGCAGTCACAGAGGTGAGCACAATGGCGGGGAGCAATCCCGCGATCATCGACGCGAAATCCTCCACCAACTTCTCCGGTAGATCCTCCTCTGCGACGCTCCGATGTTTCAAAGGCTCCGCCAGCTTAACATCGGACTTTGCGTAAAGGACCACACGTCCGTGTCGATACGAGATTATCGTCTTGGTCTCGTCCTCCACAGGATTTAGCTCAGCTTTCGTCAATTCCTCGCCGACGGCCGCGCAGATTTCCCCCAGCCGTGCCTCGCCTGTATAGATTGTTACGAGTCGAAGCGAGTTGCGACCTACTTCTCCTGCCAGCAAATCGCGAAGCAATTTGAGCGCGCATTGGGGCTCGCCGTCCCGCAAAAGCCAATCGAGGACCACGATGTCCGCTTGCCTTATTGTTTCCGTCGCAGAATCTGCGGGACCGACCACACCGCAGATGACGCCAAGCGCTGAAAACGAATCCATGATGGAACTCGCGTTCAGTGTGTGTATCGACCTGCGATCAACCGAGCCTTGATCGCCCAAGCTCGACGTCCGCGTGTCCCGACTCGGCTCCACTATTTCCGCCTGTGGTCCATCGATCCCACTCAGTTCGATATAGGCCTCGTCGTCGACTACCACCGCCGTCTGGAGAAAACGCTGCGCCAACTTGCGGCTCCGATGTTCAAAGCTATCCGCCAAACCCATCTCGTTCACCTATGACCCCTTCACCGGTACTACGCCGAATATCGCACCTCCGTCGCCATCCATCAGCTGCAGATCGAACCCAACCCGTCGCAGAGTTTCACGTCCGATGTGCAATCCCATCCCCCGTCCACCGGGCTTTCTGCTAAAACCAAACTCGAAGATTGCTTCCCGGTCACGGACATTGACTCCTGGTCCAGTATCCGCGACGAGTAGTGTGCCGCCGCGCTCATCGAGTGCAATGTTCCGCTCGAGTCGGGGATTCTGTTGCGACAACCAGAAGATCGCGTTGTCCACCAAGTTCACAAAGACGGGATAGAAGCTCGACGGGAACCCGACAATCTTGGCGTCGGCAAAGGCCCTGGTCGCCGTGAACGATACGTCATGCCGCGTCAAGCGCGCTCGGAACAGCTCTTCCAGGAAGTCCCGAATCTCGGAACCGCGGATTTCCACCGCCTTTCTGTAGAGTCGCCGTTGCAGCGGCGTGAACAGTGTCAGATAGCCGTCAAGGTGATCGAAGCTCGTTCGAATACTGTCGTACAACTTGCCCAACCCCTCGTTCACATCCGCCCAAGCCTTTAGCCTTCGCAAGCCGCTCCGAACCGACCGTATCGTTCCCGAGAACTCATGGTTAATGATCTCGATAGCCATTCCCAACTGTGCCAACTGCGCATCGGCCTCAGCTTCCTCTTCCAGCAGAAGATTGCGTTGCTCGATTGCCATCAGCTGGTCAGCTGTGGAGCTCTCACCCGTTACGTCCACGGCCTGGAGCTGCTCCAATACCGACCGCAACAACGCTCCTTGTTCCTCCGTGACCTTCAGAACCCTGGTCTCGAGCTCGTCCCTAGTTTCGACGAAAAGCTCGTCGGGCATTCCGGCAAGATCGATTCGTTGAAACTCGCTCAGCACCTCCCGCAGTTCCGACTCGACGGTCTTCAGGGACAGCCCTGCCACCTCTCGCGCCTTCGAAGCGACCTTGTTCGCTTCCGCCCTCACTGCTTGGCCCGACTTGCCGGTGGTCTCTCGGGCTTTCTGTCCAAGGCCATCGAGTGCGGCTTCCGTCCTGACACGACGATCAAGCGACAACGCTGCCTTCCTGGCCTCTTCATCGATCAGCTCATCAAGCATATTCCGCGCCGGCCTGAACACGTTCTCCTGAAGCGAAGCGAACTCCGCGTTGTACACTCCCCAGTCGCGAAGTGTGGCCTTGCTCAATCCGACTCGTGGACGGGAAATACGGTAACGAGCCTCAAGATTTCTGATGTCCACATGCGCTTGACGTTCGAGATCGAGGATCCTGCGTGCCGCTAGTTCGCTGTCCGCTATACTGCATGCCGACCGTAACTCCGAAGCCACACGCTCCGTCAACGCCAAGGCTTCGTTCTGAGGTTCGTCGTTCTTGAGCTTGTCGAAGAAACTCTTCAGGCTGGCCTCGAACGTTCTCTTTCTCTCTATAACCTGTCTTTTTCGCCGCTTCCTGGCCTCGTCTTCCCTTGAAAGCTCGGTCTTTCGCAGATCGAATGCTTCAGCGTGTACCCCTTCGGAGCGGAAAAAGTCGGCCGCCATCTGAAGAAAGAAGTTCTGAAGAATCGACCGGAACTGCCGATAGGCCTTGTTCTCCTGGAATCCCTCGCGCCCCGCCTTTTCCAGTAGATTTCGATTCCTGTCCGCATCGATCTCCACCGCCCCAAACATCTTCCGATGAGAGAAATAATAGTAGTAAGCGCTTTTCGTTCGCCTGAATTCAATGTCCAGCCAGTCGTAGTCGGTGTCGCCGTAAGGCAGCATTCGAATCCCGTTGCGGTAAATGTACAGTCCTCCCAACTGTTCGGTTTTGTTTGCCAGTCTCGCGTGTTCGTCGTAGGGGATCGTCGAGTGCCTGCTTTCGCCCTCGAAGGCGGCGAAGTCGATGGAGAAAGGACCGCAGAGCGTACGCGCACCGCGTCCGCCGCTCCAAGGAATGACGTGATCGGCTATCGTCTCACCGTAGATTGAAATCTCTCCGCGGAATTGGCCGAACTCGTCGAACGATCCGCGCATCCGGTGGTCTGCATTCTGAAGCTCATCCGGTGTGAAGAATTCATCCTCGACAATTAGGTCATCGGGCAACTCGTCCGTCTTGTGATCACGGAACGAGATATGGATCACGGTTTGCGAACCCGGTGTCATGGTGTTGCCGAACCCAAGCAACGCCTTCTTCAAGGGTGTTGCCTTCTTCAGCGCGGCCACCTTGCTTACTGTAGGGTCTCCGTCAATATCGTCTGTCAGTAGTGGCGATGCCGGCTTGATGATGAAGTGCGTTCCGCTGCCGTTCCCGCCAAGCGATGGTTCCTGCAGGTAGGAGTCGATGTATTGCGGATCTACGTCGAAACGGTCCAATTCACCCGCAAGCTTCTCCAACAATCGCTGCTCGACATCGCGACCGACACTCTTGGCGATCGCACGAAATTCTCCTACCATCTCGGCCACGTCCTGTGCCGAAGGCAGCGTTCCCGGCGAGAATGAGCGCAGAGGGATGTCGATGCCCTCCAGATTAATGCCGGGCCATTCAAAAATTCTCCAGTTCAGGAACGCCACGGTAAGGTCGGATGCTCCGTCGTCTGTTTTCGCACGAGTGAGGACCAGGAGCTGCGGACCGATGGTCGCAATCGCAAGCCTTCCGATCCCTTTCTCCCCCAGCATCGGACGCGGTTCCTTGTCGGGGTCTTGCGGCGGTCGTCGATTGGGATCGAACTTGCTTTCCGTACCGATTGTCAGCCATCTCGTCACGAAGTCATCCCTATTCATTCCGACACCGTCGTCTCTCAAGACGAACAAACCATCGGACCGGTAATAGTCGATCTCGACACGATCGGCATAGGCGTCGTGCGCATTCTTGAACAGCTCGCTGATCGCCGTCGGGATACCGGCAATCTGTTGTCTCCCGAGCATGTCGAGTGTGCGAGCGCGAGTCTTGAAAGTTGCCATCAGGACAGTCTTCCTACATCCTTCAGATGCTCGATAAACTGATCACCGATGAGCTTTGCCAAACGGACCGGAACTGCATTTCCGATCTGTTTTGCCATCGACGCCATGCTCCCCCTTAAAACAAAATCCTCAGGGAATGTCTGCAAGCAAGCCGCTTCTCGAATGCTGATGGCCCTATTCTGCTCTGGATGACCGAAACGCCCGTTCGAGTAGCTCGTGCACCGTGTGGTAAGTCCCGATGCAGGTTCGTCCCACGACATCCGACCGTAGACATCGCTATAGCCCGAAAATCCCTTGTGGCATTCGAGTCTGAGGTGTTTCGGCCAGTCCCGGTTGCCACCGCCTTCCGGCGTCGCTTGGATACGCTCCAGGTTACGCGTCGAAAGATTCGCTGCTCTGTGATTTGGCACCTCTTCGTGCTCCTCTCCCGCCCGAATCGGTGGAAGATGGGCAATCCAGTCTCGGACTGAGGCATATCGTTTGTTCGGCGCTCCCGACCCGTGCGTCTCTTCTGGTAGGCGGATTGTGCCGTGGCGGCTCCCCACCAAGACGAGCCGCCGACGGCTTTGCGGTATCCCGTACTTGGCAAGTTTGATTGGCCGGTAGTCCACTTCGTAACCCGCCCCGTCCAGTCGCCGCAGGAAACCGCCGAAAATCTGACTGTCTGCATCCAGCTTCTGCAACCCCGGAACGTTCTCCACAAACACGAGATCCGGCCGGCAACGTTCCACCAGACGTGTAAAGTAGGCAAGCAGCGGGACGCGCTCATCCTGATTCAGCTTCGGCCGTGTCGTATTCTGCTTGGTGAAGGGTTGACACGGCGCGCATCCGCTGAACAGCACAGGGTTCGATCGCTCAACCTCTACCCGGGATCGGACTGCATCAATGCTCACCTTGCGGATGTCCGCAAACTCGAAATGTGCATCGGGAAAGTTGGCTTCGAAGCTCGCCCTGGCGTCCACATCGTGATCTAGCGCGAATGCAATCTTCATCCCAGCGGCCCGAAAACCGCAGCTTGCGCCGCCACAGCCCGCGAAAAAGTCGTATACCTGAACAGTTGTCGAGTCACTTCTACGGGTCACGTTTGCTCACCACAGTTAGGCGCCAGCGCGCTTAAGGAGCACAAGCCCGCGTCCGGCCTACCGGACAGCGGAAGGGCTCGCACCGGTGATTCGAGTCCCGATGTCGAAGCTTGAGTTTCCATGGTCGCGACCGACGGGGTGCTCTCCTTCTCAGTTGCAATCCCTCCTCGGGCGATCGATGCAGCCAGCCTGCGCTCAATTACCGCTTCGTCCCTGGTTTCACACTGCCAGATGACGAGGACCCGCCAGCCAAGCGCCCTCAAGGCCGCTTCCTGGCGCGCGTCCCGGACGACATTGGCCTCGAACTTCTCCGTCCAGAACGCAACCCGGGACTTGGGGGTGGAGGCGTACCGGCAGCCTTCGTGCCGATGCCAGAAGCAGCCGTGCACGAAGACGGCCAGACGGTGTTTCGGGAGCACCAAGTCCGGGCGCCCGGGGAGGTCCTTGCGTTGCAGGCGGAAGCGCAGGCCCATCCGGTGAGCGATGCGGCGGACCGCCAGTTCGGGAGCCGTGTCGCGTCCACGAATCCTTGCCATCAACTCGCTTCTTCTGTCCTTGTCTACGATGTCGGTCATGCGGCGTTTCCCAGCAGGCGGGCCATGAGAGAGGCGCTCAGTGCCAAAGCGATGTTGGAACCGGAGTCTCCGAGATTAGAGAGGGTTCGAGTGAAAGCGATTATCTCTGCAAATCGCCACTGTTCGTCAATTGGCGGCACCAAAACTCGTAGAGTCTTCAACTTTGCCTGCGAGATATTTTTCATACTTCCACTCGTGCCGGTAGCCATGGCGCTCAAGCGGGATCGTATAAGTCGCGTCTTGAAAATATTGTGAACAAAAACCGGATCGATGACGGAATTCTCTCTCCAGACAAAACGCCATATTTTGTCAGGTAGTAAGAAATGTGATTCCACATCGTCTACCATTGCGGTTGCTCCAACCAACGCCGAAGTGTTTGCCCTGCTGATGAGGAGATCGCCAGGGCGGACAACGTGATCACTTGGGGGAACATAATCATCAGGAGCGGGCTTGCTCATGGAATCTCTCCGAGGATCTCCGTCTCGATGACCCGCAATTCATCCAGGATCTCCAGCGGGTCGCGGTGGTCCACTGTCGTCCGGTGTTGCGGTCGGTACCGACCGGCGCTCAGGTTGAAATCGGCCACACGTATGGCGTCGGCTTCGGCGAACCACCACGTTTCGGTCCAGTCGGCCTCCGGGTCGCGGTCGCTCCATTGCCGCCAGCGCGCCTTCCGGTCCCGGAACGCCTCGATCAGACCGGGCAGATCGTCCTCTTCGATTGGCTGGTCGTGGTTGGCGTCGAGCTTGAAGCCGTCATGGTCGGCGTGCAGGAACATCACCCGCCCCGTCGCGCCGCCCTTGCGAAAGACCAGCACCGAGGTCTTGACCCCGGAATAGGGATTGAAGACTCCGCCGGGTAGGGACAGCACGGCCTCGACCGTGTTGTTCTCGACCAGTCGGCGGCGCAGTTCCTTGTGCGCCCCGGTGGAACCGAACAGCACGCCTTCGGGAACCACCACCCCGCAGCGGCCGCCCTCCTTCAGATGGTGCAGCATGAATTGCAGGAACAGGAGCTCGGTCTGCGCCGTGCGGCCAATCTTCACTTCCTCGACGATACGGTCCTTGTCCAGCCGCCCGGAAAAGGGCGGATTGGCCAGGATCACGTCGAACCCATGCGTCGGCAGGCCAAGCTCCGCCTTCGCCGCGCGATCAAGCGAACGGGTCAATGCGTCCCGGCGCAGGATGCGCAGCGTGTCCAGGCCACGCAGGGTCAGGTTCATGGTCGCAAGGCGAACGAACTGCGGGTCCACGTCGGACCCGTAGAAGGTCGCTTCGTGCAGTTGCCGGACCGCCTCGGGGCTCAGCATGTCGCCGAGGCCGCGCCGAACCGTCTTTCCGTCGGCTTCGACTTCTTCGATTCCGGCAGGGGACGAATTCGCCAGCCGGATGTGGTCCCACGCGCCCACCAGGAATCCCGCCGTGCCCGCCGCCGGGTCGAAGACCGTCTCCCCGATCCCCGGGCCGACAAGCTGGACCACGGCGCGGGTCACGTGGCGCGGCGTGCGGAACTGTCCGAGTTCGCCCGCTTGCCGAATCTGGCGCAGCACATGCTCGAACAGGTCGCCTTTCGTGTCTGCGTCCACCCGGTCGAGGTGCACAAGTGACGGACGGAAATTGTTCCTGAAACCAACCTCGGCAGCAGCCCATCCCGTAGGGCGGCAAGGGTACGGGGACGATTCATGCACCAACGCTGGGGTGCACGTCAGGATTGTGAGATGAGAATCTATCATCATGCCACTCGACGCTGAGCGCGCCGCTCCCAGAACCCCTCGAAGCGTCCGCTCAACTTGCAGCAGCGCAGCGCGATGATCGCGTCAACGCCAGCGACGGTCCAGTGCATCCCGGCGCGCTTGCACCGGGTTCCGATCGCTACCTTGCATCCGGCCTCAACGACCCCAGTCGAGGTACAAAGCCCTGCTGCTCGGAACTTCGGGTAGCGCATGCGCTCTTGGTTGCGTTCGACGTAGTCGATGCACTTGCGCGCCTCGTCATCCTGCGGCGAGTGTAGTCGTAGGGCGTCGAGGATGTCGTCGATATCGCCGGCGTCCAACTCGTCATGGCGTTCGCTCGCCCACTGCTGTGCGAGGTCAGTGCCGGCGCCATAGATGGACTTGGACACGTCCGAGAGGTGCTGTTTGGCGTGGAAGCGGTCGACGATCTGAACCGCATCGGGAAAGTGCTCGTCGGTGAGGTTCCAGATCCAGATGGCCCCATCGCCGAGCACGGCCTGGCGCGCCGCGCGCTCGAAGCCGCGCCGCGTGGCCTCACGCTCGACGCGCGCCGCGAACTCGCTCGGCGTCGCGTCAGTGTCTTTGTGCGCCGCGCTTTCGATCGCAGCCGAGTAGGTGATCGAGCCGGCGTCGCGCACGGGCGTGCCTTCTTTGTCCCGCCCCTCGGCGCTCCAGATCGTGACGAGCTTGACCTCTCGCGTCTTCGACGAGCCGTCGGGCTGCTTGCCCGGGCGATCTACCAACTCCTTTTTGCGTACGGGCACACCTGTACCATCCATCCCAAGGTACAGCGTTGGCGCCAGTGGTTCGTTTGGCTCCGGCGGCTCGACCACGAGTTTCTCGTCCTCGGCGACCTCACGCCCCAGCGCCTCGGCCGCGCGCTCGACGTGCTTGGTCGGAACATCCACCCCAGCCAACTCGTGCAGTAACTCGTGGCCCTCCTCAAAGCTGACCATGGCACCCACCAGTCCAGCCATGCGCAGCACGCCCGGAGAGAGCGAACCACCCTGGAGTCCCAGCGCCCGGTCACGCGGACAGAAACCCGCTTCGCACAGCTCGCAGTGGTAGTAGGCGCGCTCCAGCCTCAGAGGCCCCAGCACGCTCTCGAAGTTCTTGCCATGCCGGCCGGCGTAGCGCGCCGACTGCCCGCAGGCGCAGGGTAACATCGGGCCGGCATGGTCCGAGGTATCGGCGTTGAGTCGTTGTTCCACGACGCGGGCCGCCACACGCATCGCCATGCGGCGCGCAGCCGTCTCGATGGCCTCGAGGTCCCACTCGTCGTCGACGACCGTGCCTAGGAGCGCTTCGATCTCGGTGACGATTTCGATCCCGAACGCCGTTTTGAAGCCCTTTTTTTGGCGGCCTCTTGTGAGGCCGCCTGGGAGGCTTCCAGTTGAGTGTCGCCCCACCGCTCGCAGGCCTGCCAATACCTTTCCACCTGCTTGCGAAACTCATGGCCTGCCTCCACGTGCTGGCGGGCCAATGCGGCCTGCTCCGCGCTCAGATAGCGGGACCGCGTCTTGCCCTCTTCGCTACGTGTGAGAGTGAAGTACGGGCCGTGCCGCGCCTGCGGGTCGTGCTGGCACCGACACTCCTTTTGACCACACTTCATGAACCGCTCGGACACCGAGCCGCGGCGCATCGGAGTCGGCTCGGCCAGTTCTTTAGCGAGCTTACGAACAACTGTGGGGATCGGTTCTCGGGGCATCATCTTCATCTCCTACGGCTATTATAGCCGTAGGAGATGAGTTCGCAAAACTACTACATCCCGCACGATCCGAGCTTCCGCACACTGATGACGTGCGCCCCCAACGCTGTTCTGATTTGACAACTTCGTGTAACGTCACTAGTATAGCGGCCTTTGAGTATCGGTCGAAGCCCAATCGCGAAACGGAGTTCTTGAACTACGGGACCTCCCGTCGCCCACGCGGTGGGTAAAGCATCCGAGAGCACACTGGTATTCACGAGACGTGCTTGTCTTGAGGGAAGACGCGACAAGTCGACCAGTATTGAGTTGTGCGCGTCCATGGTCGCAAAGTTGGAGTGTCATCTCATTAACACGCAGGGCCCAGTTACCGACCCCCTAACAGAGGAGCTCTGAGGTTAGATACCAACCAGGACGGGTTAGCATGGGCCAGGAAAGCATTCGAAGAGTCCTCACCATCGCGCTCCTGACCCTGCCCTTGTCCTTCGCCTGCAAAATCGAGGAGGACGTCCTTCCCACTGGCACCGCGGGTTTCACATCGGGAAGTACAGAATCCGGATCCGCGGTCGTCACACCGCCCATTATCGCGGATCCCCTGTCCGGAAGCACGGTGAGCGAGGCGGAGCCGGCTCTGACGGTGCTGAACTCCGCACGGCAGAGCGCCGAGCCCGCAACGTACTTGTTCCAGGTCGCGTCGGAGTCGACCTTCACCGTACTCCTGGCGCAGTCCAACCAAGTTCCAGAGGGACCGGACGGAAGGACGACGTGGGTCGTCGACCGCACACTCCCTCAAGGCACCCACTATTGGCGGGTTCGGGCCCGCACCGGCACGACTGATAGTGACTTCTCTGCAACGGCCGAATTTACACTTGGTACCTCCACGTCGCCGCCGGGCCCGTCCCCCGCCCCACCGCCGTCCGCGGGAACGATAATCTCCGATCCGCTCATTGGCGGCACCGTCGGCGAAGTGAGCGGTGGTCAGTTTACGTCTGGCGGCTGGCAAGTCACGAGTCCGGGTAACTACATTCGTTACGAAGTTTCTCCGATGGAAAGCGGCTGGGTCGAGTTCGACGTGAGCGGACTTCGGGAGATCAATAGCTCACCCGACCAATTCATGCTCTTTGGGATGTGGGATCCGTCCGCGGGGTCCTACCGCGCGAATCCTTACCGTGTACATATTCAGAAGCTCCATCCGAATCCTCACAACCCGCCGTACCTTCGTCTGCGATGGATCGCCAACGGTGAGCAACACGACGAGGGATCGAACTTCCTCGCGTGGAGCCCGAACCGCACCTATCGTTTCAGGCTCGAGTGGGGCCCCTCCGGTAACGGGAATCGCGTTCGGGTTTACGTCGACGGCGGTGTCGAGATCGATGTGGGCTACAACCGCACCTATCGCCCCGACGTCCACTATCTCGAGCTCGGAATCGCCGAGAGGGGCGAGTCCGTGGTCGGCGCCAAGTACTCGAACTTTCGAGTCGGCAACTGAATGAGGATTGAAAGATAGAAGGCACAGCTTCCTTCCAGTCGAATAGCCTCGCGAGAGTCGCCATCGTGACCCGTGTGGCGTTATCCGTGCGCCGAGGCGCCTGCTTACGCTCGACAAAGAACGTAAGCTGCTTCCGAAGGAAAAGGTTCTCTGCGGCGAGGGCGCTGCGCGAGCGGCATAGGTGCCGCCGCCGAGGGTTTACGACACGGCCGTCTTGTCAGGCGTAGGTGGAGAAGCTACTGCATGAGCTAGTTCCACGAATCACCGCTGTTCTTGCTGAGCCGGAAGGCTGCTGAGCCGGACGCTGCTGAGCCGGACGCTGCCGCGCCGGAGGCTGCCGAGCCGGAGGCTGCCGAGCCGGAGGCTGCTGAGCCGGACGCTGCCGAGCCGGACGCTGCCGAGCCAGAGGCTGCCGAGCCAGAGGCTGCTGAGCCAGAGGCTGCTGAGCCGGACGCTGCTGAGCCGGACGCTGCCGAGCCGGACGCTGCCGAGCCAGAGGCTGCCGAGCCAGAGGTCGACGATGGCGATTCGCAATCCCCGGAAGACCGCGCAAAGTAATGGAGGGCATAGAACTGAGGCAGGGGATATGATTCTTCCCCCGAACGCTGCGGGGATAGAACCCTTCTTCTACCGATGATTAAGTCGAAACCCTCGGCCAGAGCGGGGAAGCTCGGCTCGGCAAACGAAAGTGGCACACAGAATCGGGCTACAGCAAACGGAGCAAAGTCGAGACAACGTTCCATCGCTACAAGGCTATCGTGGGCTCAGCAATGCGAGCGAGAGGGCTGGCGGCACAGAGAGTCGAGGCAAGGATCGGGTGCAAGATTCTCAACACGATGACGGCGCTCGGGATGCCTGATAGCGAGATGATCGAATGATGGGAGTCGGGGCCAAGCGAGTTCTCGGCCTCTATCGGAGTTGTGCACCAAGGCACCGGAAACCTTGTCTGGTCTTATCGCCTCTGGCCAGATTCAACTACGACGCATCGACGGCTACCAACGTTCTGAGCGACGTTCTCGAACACGCGCAGGTTGCCGCCTGATCTGATACCCTGATGACGGAGTGGAGGGCGCTGTTCTTTTTCCACGGACCTCGGAACACATCCGTGAACCAAAAGGCATGTGAGTAGCAAGAGAAGTAAGGAACATGTCAGACACCACAAACGGATTCGTACATTTTGAGTTCGTCTGCAAGGCGAACAACTGCCAGGAAAAGAAGCCTATGCACATTAGGTGTCAATATGCAGGTCCAGGCACTAGGCCCATGCAATACTGGTCACTTGTTTGCCCGGAGTGCAAGATGGAATGGTCAGAGCTATTACCAGAGAAACCTCTTAGCGTTGAATATGGAAGACCTTAATCTAGGAAATGCCGAAGCAGAAAACCATCGACACCGCCCGCGCTTCCTACATTTCTTGATAAGAATGCATCCGAGCCAAGGGCGCGGCGGCCCGTTAAATCAATAAAGGTGCGGCGAGCCGTCAGAGATGACGGTATTGTCAAGTTAACGAAAACTCGACTGACCGACCCCTGTATTCCGCAAAAAGTCGATCCAGCGGTACGCGATCTTCTTTTTTGCGGATCACAGGCAGTTCAACCTTGCGGACGTGGCGGGTGAAGTCTCCATCGACACCAAAGCGAAACCGAAGAGCAGATTCGACAAAAGCAAGCTGAAGAACGGCGTCCTCAAACCGCTCAGGGAACTTGGTTTTATTGATGACTAATTTTTGTGAGCCCTCATCTTCTTTTGAAGCCACCAGCAGGTCTTCGACGGAGGGTTACTAATGGCACGAGCCGATCTGCTACTTGATCTCGTACGCACTGGCGCCCAAGGAGACCATGCTCTGTCTCGGAAGTCCCTTGAGGCGCTTATCGCTGAGGAGCGTGCTAAGCAACACCATATCTTGGCTGATCGCCTCGCGGCGCACCAAACATCAATGAAAACCGGCCAGAAATCGGTGCTCGCGTGAGCGACTGGCATCCACCCCAAGACGGCTTCGCACCCCACGGGTGTCTCTCGGCGGTGCCGATCGCGACTGGCCCCTCCTACTCTCTCGGTTGCGTATCAGGTGGCTGCTCGTGAGTGATCCGAAACTCTTCGTCTCGTATAGCTGGTCCAACTCACCGCACGAGCAGCGCGTGCTAGAACTGGCCACCGAACTTCGCCAGTCGGGCGTCGACGTGATCCTTGACAAATGGGATCTGAAGGAGGGCCACGACGCCGTCGCGTTTATGGAACGGATGGTCACCGACCCAGAAGTCGCAAAGGTCGCCATTGTTTGCGACGAAACATATGCCACTAAGGCAGACGGTCGAGAAGGAGGGGTAGGAACCGAAACACAAATCGTCTCCAAGGAGGTGTATGACAAACAAGCTCAAGACAAGTTCGTTGCTGTTGTGATGGAAAGGAGTCCGGACGGCGAGCCCTACCTTCCGACGCCGATGTCGAGCTCGACGTACTATTTGCACCATACGGGGCTCCACGAACCTCCATCGAACGAAACACAACGGTTGCGAAGTGGAACTCCACTTGCTTCACGTCACGCGTGGGCGCGCCATTGGGCTTCGACTTCAGCAGCTGCAGGTTCCTATTGTTCGAATATCCGCTCCCGAGCAATCCGCTCGATCCGAGCCGCGTCAATACTGCCGTCCGGTCCGTCCTCCGAAGTGACCAGGCGGTCCGCGTACCCGTTGTCTTTGTACCATTTGCGCTTGCGTTCCCACGCCTCGCGGTAGCTTGGCACGCTCAACATTCCAAGGTGTTCCCAATAGTAAGTGTCTCCCTCGAAGCTTGCGGTGAAGTCCGGCAAGCGGAAGTCCTTCGGGTTTGAGCGCGAGAAGAGGGGCTGCTCGTACGAGTAGCTGATCTCTAGCGCGTCAAGGACATCCGCCACCACCACCTCGCTCTTAGAGCGAACCGCGACGCCCTTTCGCGTGCGGTGAATAAGCGCCTCCAGATGAACCCGCTTCACGTCGTCTGAGCGGAGAGCCAAGGTGAACATATGGGTGTTGCGCAATCGAGTATCCGAGCAGTCCGGGCTGCGGAGGCGACGCAAGGGCTCGATGTCCTTTTCGATCAGAAGGACCAGCTTGCGCCGGAAGCGGGTAAGTCCCGTATAGATTAGCTCTCGCGACAGGGTCGAGGCCTTCTGCGGGATGATCAGGAACACGACTTCAAAATCACTGCCTTGTGCCTTGTGGACCGTCAGGGCGTAGGCGAGACCTAGGTTGTCGTCGACCTGTTTCCCGAAGTACCGGTAGGATACGTCGGTTTGCGTCGAGAACACGACGTCGAGGTAGGACGATCGAGTCCCTTTGTTTGTCCTACAAACGATCCCGATCTCCCCGTTCGCCACGTAGTCCAGACCGGTGTCTCGCGGCCAGCCATTGATGCTTCGGTTGATGACCTGGATCACCTTGTCCGTCCAGACGATCTCCTGGTCCCCGAAGGGGCGTGGGGACCTGGAGTACGGTTTCTTCGCCTGGGCGATGAGCCCGCCCTTGTACTCCTTCTGAATCAGGCGGTTCAGGTCGTCCGTGCCGAAGTGCTGGGCACGGGTGGGAGAGAGGATCTGCCAGGCCTCGCTGCCTACCCAATCCTCTCTGTCAATGCCGAGCGAGCGGTTGAAGCTCTTGTAGTCGTCGTCGCGGATCTCCAGGTTCTCCGCCATCTGGCTCCTCAGCTTTGCGAGCAGCTCGTCGTGGTCGTCCCAGAACACGACCTCAAGGTCGCCGGTCGACTCCCCCCGAGCCACAGCGGCCAGGATCTCGTCGTCGCCCGGGCTGACGACCGATGCCCGGTAGCCGTCGGCAAGGGCCAGCGCGACGCTGTCCTCGGCGGGAGCACCCTCCTCATCATCGGTGCGCATGCAGACACTGAGAGGAGCGATACAGTCGGCGTGCTCCTTCTGCAGCCACTCGATGATGTCTGCGAAGGGCCTCCCCGGACCGATCGGAGGAAGTTGGTTCGGATCTCCCACCAGGATCAGTCGACGCAGCGGTCCCGAGTCGAGGGCGCGGAGCAGCGTCCCGAAGAGGTCGGTCGGGATCATCGAGCACTCGTCGACGATGACCGTCGTCGCCTGGAAGGGGCTCCGGTCGCTCTCCGGCTTGAGCGCAAAAATGTCGGCCACGAACCAGCCCTGCTTTAGCAAGAATTGGTGGATTGTCATCGCGTTGCGCTCGGTCTTCGTCGAGAGACGAACGCGTGCCTTTCCGGTCGGGGCCAGCAAGAGCGTCGGATGGCGGCCCTCGGCGCGAGCCAGCTCCTGGAGGAAGACCTTGAGAACCGATGTCTTGCCCGTGCCGGCGCCCCCGGTCAAGACGCTCAGCCTCCGGGAGAAGAGCGTGTCCAGCGCCGTTACTTTCTCGTTTAGCGCGACATGCTCCCTGTCGGACTCCGGGTTGCCGAAGAGCTTCTTGAGTGCAGCAAGCCAGTCGATCGGGGCATCGGCGGCGGGGTTCACTTTCTTAGCCCGCCGCTTGATCATCAAAGCGGAGCGTTGTTCCAGGGACTGGAGGTGTTTGAGCGCAACGAGCTTTGGATCAGCATCGAAGGCAGTCCACAGGAGATGCTGGTAGAAGTCCACTTCGGCCAGCACGACCTCCCGGTCCGGCTGGCAGGCTCTTCTCTCGGGGAACCGTTCGAGGATGCGACGCAGGAAGTCGCGGAACGCAAGGAGTGTGTCTCCGTTGTTGGAAGCTTCCTGTAGAACTGCAACACCGACAGCGCGGACCCGACGCTTGTCGTCGTGCGATACCTCATCATCGTCGGGAAACAAAGCGGCGTCCCCTTCGGGCCGGAGGCCGTGATCGATCGTCTCCAGCGCCACGGGGTCTGAGCCGACGGCTCCGAGGTCGCTTTCGAACAGAATGTATGGGTTGGCAACCAGCTCGTCCTCGGTGGCGTCGATCCCGCTCGCTGCCCGGCGGTCAGAATTGGCGATGCGCTGGACTTGGCCCGGGGTGAGTTCGAACCGAGCAAACTTGGACAGGAGTGCCTGGCGAGACTTGAGGGCGCCCCACCGCTCACGCGCTTTGAGAAGTCCGGCTTGGTAAGGTCCCCCGTCCGGCTCGATTCTTCCTTCGAGGATCGACAACACGTAGTCCCAAGGGTTCTTGGCCTCCTTCGCCATCGGTGTCAGTACGGTCCGCTGGAACGAGGTGCCCTTCGAGAACCCAAGATACTGCAGCACACTCCCTGCGCCGGGGAACGGTCCGCGCCCACTCCACGCCTCGGCTAGCACGTCGTTTAGCCAAGCAAGACGGCGCTCCCAATTTCCAGCGACATGTCCGTCCGCGCCGACACGCTCCACGCACTGAATGACGCGTTCGAGGATCGCGACGGCAACGTCATCGGAGACGTGTTCCCCGCCATATGAGAAGGGGAGCAGGGCGTTCCGGGGAACCCGACAGATGATGTGCTCCGTCGGATGGCCGTCGCGCAGGTACTCTTGGTACGGGAGCCGAACACCTTGGTCGGGGTAGGCCTGGGTGATGCGCCGCGACCAGACGGGGTACTGGTCCTGGTACTTGGGAGTGGTACCGAAGTAGAGTTGCGGACCCAAATCCGCAACCCTGCCCACGCCGACGATGATGCGGGAGGTGTTCTCGTCGATGGGATTGCCGTGGTTGCAGTAGTAAAAGATGAGGGACCTGTGGGCTTCGAGCTTTGCCCAGAAGCGCTTGAGGAGTTCCCGCTGGCGATCTGGCTCGAAGACCCAGCCGTTGCTCCTGGCCTCATCCGGGCCTCGGATCGTCAGATTCTCTGCCTCGCATACCTCCTGGAAGAACTCCTCGCGCATCCAGCGATAGGGGGCGGGACAGGAGGAGTACGGGGGAAGGTCTTCCGAAACAGAGGGAAGCTGACGGAACTCAAGCGGATCCCGATGAACGATGAAGAATCCGCGGTCAGCGTAAGCGGCCGGATCCCGCGAGCAAGGCGGGAGCCAACCATCCAGCTCGGAAAGTGCCGTGCCCGCAAACCTGCGCTCTTTCTCGTCGTCCCGAGCGTCGCGGATGTGTTGGTGGACGATGCAGTGGGCGTTGAGGTGCGGCGCGTCACAGATCCGGCCGTCCCAACCACGGTCGTGCCAAGCCAGTCGCGCGGAGAGATGCGTTGTCATGCGCCTTTTGGACCGCTCCGGGAATCTCGGAGACTATTTTAGTTAAGTCCTGCCATCTTGAGCGAGCTTTCTCTGAACCAATAGTAGTTCATCTCGTACTCGACCGGGGGATGCTTCCGATCGGCTCCAACAGACGTTTCGTGTTGTACCAGTGCACCCCGTCCGGTGCCAAAACTCGGGCCCTAGGGTCCCCGACCGATCCATTCCCCCCAGTTGCTTCACAACGCCGCTTACCGAAGCCTCCGCGGGGAATCTCGGGACCGGTTTCAGCTCAGAGGTCGCTCCCGCTACCGACCTGTCTTCAAGCAGAGAGTGATGTCCAGCCCCATCCGCGACGAGAACGTGATAGACATCTTCCGGAATCTCCTTGAAATCAACCCTCGCTGCTTGCCCGCTATCGCTGACAGTGCCGCGGTTCCGGGCTGGCACGAGGAACACTGAAAGTTCATCCGCTCGCAGGATCCGTCCCGCTTCCCGTGGAAATAAGAATGGCGTAACCTCCGGTTAAGCAAAACGAAACCGCGCCTGGAAAGGCGAGGAGGAGGATTACGCCATGAAGAGGCCTACCACCATATTGAAGGAGTCTGTAAGCGAGTACCGGGAGTTCGTCCAACTTCGGCTGCGTAAGCGGGTACTGGAGGCGATCGAGATCGTGCTCGAGGAAGAAGTCAACCAAGCGCTGGGGTGTGGTAGCTACGAGCGTGCGGAAGACCGCCGTGGATATCGCAACGGAGCCGAAACCCGTCGCGTGACGACGTCGGTGGGAACTCGCGAGCTCCGGGTGCCACGAGCCCGCGTGCGAGACGAAGAAACGGGAGAAACGACAGAGTTCAGGAGCGAGCTGTTGCCCCGGTACGCGCGCCGGACTCGTGAGGTCGACGAGGCGATCTTGGGGACCTACTTGTCGGGCGCGAATAGCCGCTGGATCCGCAAAGGGTGCTTCCGCCATTAAGTGTTGGTGAGATGACGCTAAGATTTTACGCTGCATTAAATTACAGCCAAAATAGCGCTCACGACCTTCGCTGCTCGCTAAATGGAGAGTAAGCGCCCTTTTTGCAAAGGGATGCGTACACATTACCAACAGCAAACAGCGCAAGCACCGTACGTATCGGGCATCCCGAGCGCAGCCATCTTGTTGAGTATCTCGCACCCAATTCGGTGTTCAACTCGTTGCCTCGCCAACGTTCGAGCCCGCATCTCCGGCCCGATGATCGCCTTGTAACGATAGACCGCGTTCTCCACCATGCTTCGCTTGGTGTAGCCTGAGAGCTTGTACCATTCACGTCGGCCGTGTCTTTCGATGGCACGAATATGGCGATCGCGCTCCTGCATGGCGGTGTTCGAATTCTGACTGAGCGTCGCGTTTCGTTGCGGCGGAATCACCACGCGCGTCCTTCGTCCAGGACTGTGCGCTTCGATGGCTTCGTAGACCGCTTCCTTGTCGTATGCACTGTCCGCCGCCACCGACACTAGAGGTGCTTGAATCTGTGTTAGCAAAGCGGGGACTCGGGTTGCGTCGCGAGCTCGTGACGCCGTCAGTTCGGACGCAACAATGTTCCCTGTCTCGCGATCAACGGCGATGTGCAACTTGCGCCATGCGCGCAGCTTTGGCGGTTTGCGGGCGGTTCCAACATGAATCCTCAAGCCCGTGCTATCGATCATCAGGTGGATGGGTTGAGTGCTCGCGGCTTTCGGAATCCGCAGCTTCTTGCGGAGCAACCTCGAGCGCCGACACAACGTCGAGTAGTCCGGGATCTCGATACCGAGCCCGAGAAGCGAGGCGATCGAGTGCAAGAAGCCTTCGGTTTGTCGGTAGGCGAGCTTGTACACCATCCGGACAACCAGGCCCGTTTCAATCGCCATGTCTGAATAAACCCGTTGACCGCCAGGCTTACCGGTCTTGTCGCCCTTCCAGTTCGCGATTGCCTCCTCGTCAAACCAGACTGTCAAATCGCCCCGGCGGCGCAGCCCTTCGTTGTATTCCGCCCAGTTGCGAACGTGGTACTTCTTCTGCTTCGCGTGCTTGTACTGGCAGCGCTTGGGATACTTCATGCTCGAACATACCTCGGCCACCACCATAAGCGGATTTCGCTCTCAGCCAGAGCGGTGCAACAACGCCTCGCCAAGAAGATGTCTCGAAAGGTGAGCCGTCGCGTCGTCAGACCAGCCTGCATAGCCGGAGTTCGGATCTCACGTCCGAACTTCAGAGCTCCGTGCGGTCGGACGAAGTTGTAATAGCAACGGAGCAATTCCATGTGCTCATCGAGCTTCTCCGTCGAGCGAGCGTGGGAAAGCGTTCGTCTCGAAAGGTATGCCGCGCTTTGCCGGATGGTCAGATTCAACCGCTCGATGAACGACGTGTTCAATGTCGAGGAGTCGCTCCACTGACCTTTGTGTCAGATCGCCATCTCCCCCGTGCTGTCACCAAAGCTCTCGAGCTCGTCGAGCCCGAGTCGGCGCAGCACGGTCAACATCGTGTTCGCCATCGGCGTACCATCCGCGCTTTTGACGTGGAGGTTGCCCTTGAAGTGGCCATTGCCGTGACCAGCCAAAAAGAGCGGACAGCGCTTGTGGTTGTGAACGTGCGGGTTGCCCATGGGAGAGCCGTAGAGGATCAGCGCCTTTTCCAAGAGATTCGAGTCGCCCTCGGGTGTGTCACGGAGCCTTTCGAGGAAGTACGGGATGGTGCTGACGTGGTACCGGTTGATCTTCGCGAACTCCTCGATCCGCTCCTCTCGCTCGCCGTGATGCGAGGCCGGGTGAAACCCAGTGTTGACGCCGGTCTCCGGGTAGACACGGCCCGAAACGTCTCGCCCCATCTTGAACGCGAACACCCGAGTAATGTCCGACGCGAACGCTGCCGCTTGCAGGTCGAACATCAACTTGACGTGCTCATCGAACGAGTCCGGCACACCGACGGGCGCATCGGGTAGCTCTCTCTTCTCCCCGCTCGCGTTTTGCGCCTCGATCCTCTGGATCCGCCGCTCGATCTCGCGAATGTTCTCGAGATAATCGTCGAGCCGGTTGCGGTCGGCCGGCTCCAGGTCGTTCTTCAAACTAGCCACCTGGTTGGTGACATAGTCAAGAATGCTGCGATCGGTCCGGCGCCTGGCTGCCCGCTCTTCCGGCGTTCCGCCGGAGCCGAACATCTGGTCGAAAACGACCCGGGGGTTCCTGATCATCGGGAGCGGATCGGTCGGCGACCCCCAGCTGATCGCGTCCGTGTAGGTACAGGCATAACCGTATTGGCATCCGCCCGCCTGGTTCACGTTCTCGATCGCGAGCTGCATCGACGGAATGGGCGTGTCTTGACCGAACCGCCGGGCGTAGAGCTGATCCATCGACGTCCCAACGTGGACGTCCGAGCCTTCTGTCTGCTTCGGGTGAGACTGCGTCAGGAACACCGCGCTCGAACGAAAATGGTCGCCGCCTATCTCGGGCAGCGTGAAGGCCTCGGCATTGCGTACGTCCGTGTTGCTGACGATCGTCAAGTAATCCCGAAACGGCTCGAGCGGACTCAAGCTGCTCGGGGTGAGGTCGAACGCACTGCCTTCGGCCGCCGGCGCCCACAGGTTCTTTTCTATCCCGTATTTGGTGCTGCCGGCCGAACCGTGGACCATTTCGATGCACACCAGGCGAGCCGGGTCAGCTGTCGGCTTGCCAAACGCGCTCCGGGCCGGCACCATGGCTTCGAGCAACGGCAGTGACACCGCCGCGCCCATGCCCCGAAGTATCGTGCGGCGAGAGATATGCTTGTTAGTAATGTACATTCTTTTTAGGCCTTCTGGAGCCGGCTCGTATTCTAAGGCGGACCCGATTCTCCCACCACCGTGGTCGGTTCGGTGTTTTCCGACTTCTTCATCTGGAACGCCGCGCTGTTCACAATGCCAAAAATGAAAGAGGACACGCGGTTGCCGTTGTGCGCGGCCTCGAGAGCGATCGCACGCACCGCGGGCATGTCATAATACTCGACTCTCCGCCCCAGCGCATAGGTCATGAGGCTTTCGGTGAAGCTCGTGATAAAAGTGTCTGAAAGGTTCACAAGCGCCTGCCGCAAGCTCGCTGGACCGTCCATCTGCGTTCCGCGTCGTGTCCGAAAATGCGAACGGAGCCGAAAGCTCGAATCCTGGAGGCGTTCTCGAGATTCGCGGAGACCAGCCGACGCGGCACTGGCTCTGCGATAGGCGATCCCGAGCAGACCTCTCCTCCAAACCATCCGTTTCGTCCAGCTGGCGCGCCCGAACTCCTATGCGGCGGCGCGGTGGTAATAACTGAGCAAACCCGTCGTGTCCAAAAACACGAACGAACTCAAGACCTGCATCAGCCAGAGCGTTTCGTATAGACGCGTCTACGCTTGCTTCGCCAAGAGAAGCTGTAATGCTTGGTCATGAGCACGCCGATCCAACCCTGGACGTTCTTGGTCGTCGCGGTAGAAGTATTTGAATGCTAGTGTTAGTTGGCTCGGGTGTGTCGGCGAACGCCATCGCTATTAATACGGATGTCGGCGTAGAATGATAGATGAACTCGGCGACGGCCCGGGCGCGGGTCTTAGAGTTCGTTTGTATTTTTGGACACGACGCGGTGCAGATAGCTAAACGGCCTGGAGGGCGTAAGTGGCAAGCCCGATCGCCTGTGCCTTCTATTTATTCATCCGCGCGTCCCGAACTTGATTGATCTTCGGTCTACCAGCACCATGCCGGCATGATTTCGTCGTTGGTTCCCGCTCTCATCTCTGCCTTCAAGGTTCGTCGCGAGCTAGCTCTCAAGAATGTCACTCTTCGGGAGCAGCTCGCCGTCTTCCACCATTCCGTGAAACGGCCGCTGGTTTTGGTGCCGCGTAACCCGCTCGTGTGCTAGAGTTTGAGCCTGATTTCGAGAGACGCAGTTCTTTCGGCGATGCGGGCTGGCTGACCACACGGTGCCTGACGTTCAGAGACACCTTCGTGTGCACGCCGACATCCTCATTAATGGCGTTCGCCGACACAGGCAGGCCAGCTGACACTAGCCTTCAAACACGGCGTAGCAACACTTGATGGCGGAAGCACCGAATAGAGTCCATGCCGACGGCAAGAACCAGCGAGAGCCACCCACTGCGCATCACGGCGATGACCCTGGGCGACGGCTGGGGCCGGATCGGCTTCTCGCAGTGCCCCGGTAGGAGCGATCGCTACGCAATATCCGGGCCCTGGAAGCGGGATCTCGACACCGACCTCGACGCGATTCAGCGCTGGGGAGCGACTGCGGTGGTCAGCCTGATCATCCACGAAGAAATCGCCTATCTAAAGGTGCACGATCTCCCGAGGGCGGTTCGAGACCGGCACATGGAGTGGTGGCATGCCCCGATTCCCGACGGAGAGGCGCCGGAACAGGACTTCGAGCACGCCTGGAAGGCCACCGGCGAGTCCATCAGGAACCGGCTGCGGCTCGGCTTCGACGTGCTGCTCCACTGCCGGGGTGGTCTGGGACGCGCCGGGACCATCGCAGCCCGCCTGCTGGTGGAGTTGGGCGTGCAACCGGACGATGCGATCCGCCGCGTGCGCGACGCCCACGAAGGGACCATCGAGAACGACTCCCAGCTGGCTCACGTGAGGCAGTGTTCGGCACAAGCACCATCGGTTCCATCCCGGACCGCGGACGACATCCACGACCGGGCGCTCGGGGCCTTCCTCGGTCTGGCGGTGGGCGATGCGGTCGGCACGACGCTCGAATTCTGCTCCCGCGATACGCAGCCACGTCTAGAAGACATGGTCGGTGGCGGCCCGTTCGACCTGCCGGCCGGCGCTTGGACCGACGACACGGCCATGGCGCTGGCCCTTGCCGACAGCCTGGCGGAATCCAAGACGCTCGACTGCCGGGACCTGATGGACCGTTTCGTGAAGTGGTGGCGAGACGGAGACTACTCGTGGAGCGGAGACTGCTTCGACATCGGAAACACGACCTGCCAAGCGCTCACCCGGTACCTACGGACGGGTGACCCGGTCGCAGGTTCGACCGATCCCTTGAGCGCAGGCAACGGCTCGCTGATGCGGCTCGCCCCCGTTGCGCTCCGGTTCAGGCACGACCGGCCGCACCTGCTCGCAGCAGCCGCCGACCAGTCCCGGACGACCCACGGAGCCGAGGAAGCAGTGGACGCCTGCCGGGCGTTCGGCGAGCTCCTAGCGGACGCCATCGCCGGGTCACCGTTCTCGGACGTTCTGGCTCCGAGACGGTTCACGGGAGCGGCGGCAATCACTCAGGTCATAGCCGGCAGCTGGCGAGGACGGACACGGGATACGCTCCGCTCCAGCGGGTACGTCGTTCACACGCTCGAAGCCGCCATCTGGTCAGTCGCCCGCACCGGAGACTTCCGCGGCGCGGTGCTGCTCGCGGCCAACCTGGCCGACGACGCCGATACGGTAGCAGCAGTGACGGGGCAGCTCGCCGGCGCCCTCTACGGCCTGAACGCCATCCCCGACCACTGGCGGGAACGCGTTGCCTGGAAGGATCGACTCCTGGCAGCGGCGCGGCGGTTGCTGTCGGAACCCCTTGCCGACCGGTAGAAGTTGGGTGGGTAGCCGAAGCACGGCTCTTGACCCGGTCGCAAACACAGACACTAAGCTGCTGATATTATGGCCTGTTTCAAAAGGCCGAGTTTTGGCACAGGACGGGGTCGGTGAGAATCCGACCGACCTGCGTCATGAACGCACCGTCCGGCCCCGGGGGTTCAACTTGCGGCTCGGCTGGTCCGGTGACGACTTCACGATCACCTTCCGAAAAGTAAGCGATAGGCGACGCCTTCGGGTCACTCTGTTCGACTTTCCCGCAGCGGACTTCGGCAGACTCGGTTCGGTCTTCCTCTTCGGTATTTCGTGTGTCCAGTTGTATCGCGCCTCGCCTTCCATGACTGCAACGCTGCGCCGCTCGAGCTTATGTTCGAACCTTCTATTACTGCCGCTTTGACGGAACACCATCCCCCACGATTCGAGCAAACTGAGCATGGCAATGCCGTCGGCAAAACTCCCACTGTCCGTGTGTGGGCTGATGCCTTGCTTGCCAACATACTCGTTAACGATCACCTGGTCCGGAAGGTGTTGCAAGAATCCTTCGGCGAAGAGGCGGCGGGCCAGACTATCCGCCCACGGTGGCAGGCTGCCAAGACGCATGGCCGGATCCACTTGGCGAGCCTTGTAGTCGTACTGCCAACCATAGTGCTGCACACGCCGGCTGAGTTCGGTGTTCCATTTGCACTGGTTGATCTGCTTCACGAGATACGTTTCTTCGGTTTCACTGAGGAAGTCACGAATATCTGTGAGGCCGGGAACCTCATGTACATTTAATCGTTTCGCCACGACTGCGTATGCCTTCGGCTTCGGTGGTCCCGGCAGTTCGCCGGCACCCACGGCGATTTGATGACGGAAGGACTTGATGTCAAATTCAATCGTATAGCCCGGCGGCAGTTGTATGGCGACAGGTCCCTGAGTGACGAGTTCACCATCCCGGTTCTCCATCTTGCCGGAATAAGGCACCCGACTGCTTTTCTCGAGTTTGAGCGTTTGACAGGGCCACCCCAAGTCCTTCGCCACACGTTCAGCATCGCCCTTCGTTTTCGCGTCATCGAAGTTCGCCACGTACCAGTGTCCGCGCTCCCGAGCCGACATGTGCGCGATTTTGATGTTGCCCTGGCGAAGAACGAAACCGCCTTCTTCTCTACGCCAGTTCGGTTCGCCGGCAAGAAACGGCCATCGAATCTCGTTGCTGGCACACGCGCGCAAAGCGTGGACGGCAGTGAATGCGCACTCCTCCTTTGCCTTGCCGCGGAACCGGGTGTCGAGTTTTCGGTAGCCGTGATAGAGACCGCACAGCACTGCCGCCGACCACGCCACGGCTGGCGGCATAGTGGGCATCTCTTTGAACCACGACTTGAACCTCATCGGTTCCGGGCGAGTTAGAACCAGCTGAATGGCCACACCCACGGGGCAAGCTCGACAACGGTCGGGCTCAATGGTGGACTCGGCACGCAAGATGCTCTGCGTAGCCTGAAGCCATTCCGATACTGCATCTTCCTGCGGACCAAAGCGCAAACTCCCGGCGGCAATCTCTTCCGCGAGACCACCAGGCGGAACGGGGCTGGATGAATGGTCTTTGAATGCGCTTACGGCCGCTAGCCAGAGAGCATTGTGCAGATCAAGCGGCGGCAGGTCACCAGGTGGAGGTAACCAAGGCGGAAATTGCCACCAACCGGCCTTAAGGTCGGCCGCGCGCTCCCGTAGTTGCTCGTGCCTGGCAGATAGGCTCTCCACGAGGACTTCCAGCCAAGGATCAATCCGCGGAACCGACCACATCGCCATGCTCATGGCGCCGTGCAGAGCATCCATTTCGGAGGGAACATCGAGCCTAGCGGTTGTTGCGACTGGCGGTGCCAGGGGTGCAATGCCGCGATCGGTTTTCACTCCGGCCGTAACGGAAACATCCGGGAGTTCGACATTCGAGACGCTTTTTGCCAAACCCATCAGACGTGCACGTTCTTCTTCCGTTTCCACCGCGAGTCTGGAGATTGCAAAAGTCGGAATCGCGCCCGGCCAATACAGTACGGTATCGGTTGGTCCGGTTGCGTCGAGGGACGAACTTATCCACTGATCGCCACGGAATAGAGATATTTCCCACTCCGGCAGCATCGAAACGTCCAGCTTGATGCGAACGCGTATTGCGTGTCTGGCCCGACTCGTATCCTGTGCGGTGGGAAAGGCACCCACTCCAAGCAGTTGGCCGGCACTTGACGGCAGCTGCCGCAGCCATCCATCCTGCAGCGCGTCGAACAGCCGCCTGTGACCAGTGGTCAATCCAAGCCAATACGTCTCTTTGTAGTCGGCGGCGGCTACTTCCACGCCCTTTCCGGCGTTGCAATCCAGCAAATCCAGCTGCTCTGGTCGTTTGTTGGCATGACTCATGACTGCTCCAAGATATCCTTGCCCGGCAGTGACCGGACAGCCTCTCTTGCGAGGGTACCATGATGAACTAAAAACAAGTTGTCGCGAGCGCGAGCGCACATCATGTACATCGCTCGCCGCGCGGTGTCGTTTGAGCATGGGATGAAGCGCTCAAGTTCCAGGATGAATACGGCGTCGAACTCTTGTCCCTTTACGGACTCCTTGTTCAGTACTGTCACACCGTCAGTGAGGACATCGATAGAGTCTTCGTTTCCTAGAGTGTTTTTGTAGAAATCAATTCGTGTACCTGGCAGTCGCTTGGCGAGTTTGTCACACAGGGCGTCACCAGTTTTATTGTTGTCGACGATAACGCCGACGCTGCCACCTCGCGTTTTGCACCAATTCGACATCAAGTCGGCTGTGAACGCAGTCCCCGGCGAGTGGACGAGGCGGGGTAGTTCCCCAGTGGACGAACGACGCACAACGGCAGCGGGCAATAGACCGCTGTGGAAGTGCTCGGCCAATCGCGCCACCTCGGGAGTGTTTCTATGATTCTTGACGAGGATGATGGGATCGTCCAATCCCGCCGCCTCTTTGATCTGCCTAAGTGTTGTGCGTCGGTTGCCGAGTGCTTGATCCTCATCCGCGAACACGGTCATCTTCTGCGAGACGTGACGTGCAGCATATGTGAAGAACCCTTCTGGCAGATCCTGCCCCTCGTCCACGACTAGACCCGACTTGTTGAAACGGGCTTGATCTTGCCCGAGACATTTGAGCATTTGTGGCCACAGGTACACGTACCGGTCATGCAGGTTGCGAGGTGGATCCTGCCCTGTTCTCTGTTTATAGTCATGCCAAACAAAACTCTGCATCGTGTGAGGTTCTACGCTAGCGACTGTCTTCATCAACGCCAGCAGTCGCCGGAGCATTCGGTTATATGTGATGACAATAATCGGAGCAGTGAGTTCCGCCGCCATTTGCGCTCGCTGTAGCGCCAGTACCGTCTTGCCGGAACCCGGCGGCCCGACGACAAACAGCGCCTGGTCGAGAGGATGTTCCAGCACATCGAGTTGTTCTTCCACCTGGGCAAGTTCTTCGTATGTTGGAAGTCGCATCATTCGTCTCCCAGGTGAAGTTTTCCTTGTCGATGGCGATGAAACAGAGCATATTTAAGATGGCGTTCTTTCGTGCCGGTCCATCTCTCGATGTCAATCTTTCCTTTGTCGTCGGCGTATAGTCTGAAACCGGCGTGCAGCAGCGCGTCACGGAAGGCCGGAAAGCCCTGATTGGCATCAGGCCGCGGCGAATTCGTGTAGAGAACCGTGACGGGGCCACGTCCGAGTTTTGCGAGCAACCCTTCAAGCTCGTCGATGAGTGTCGTGGCATCCAGGGTCGGGCTCGCGAGAAGGTAGGACACGATGACGATCACCGAGGCCCAACCGGGCGCTGCTTCCCAGGAAACGGAGGAGAGGTCAGTAGTCCAGTGCCGGACAATCCGCGGCACCTCGTCAAGCGAGGTAGCTGCCGCCGCCAGTCTTTCACCGAACCGACACATTCCATGTGACCGATCCATGCCGATGTAGTCGAAATCGGAACTGGCACCCAGTACACCAGCGATGGCAAGTCCGCCGGTGAATGGCCCGCACCCCAAGTCGACGACGATGGGCGTGTCCTCGGGAGGCGTTTCTTTGAAGAGCATACGGAACGCCACCGTGAGCTCTTCCAAGTGCCCTAGCTGATTGAGGTATGCATAGAGGAGTACCCGATCATCGGGCGACAGGCCGTCCCAAGGCTCGTCGAACGCGGCTTGCCCCCAATTGATGGCCCGCCTCGCGGTGGGGAGATCTACTCCGAGCAATTTTCCTTGGGTGGAGCGAAGGTCATCCCTCACCCGCTCGGTGACCTCAGTTCGGCGTAACTGTTTCAGCCACGGAGGCAGTACGGCGGTCATCTAATTACTTTAAGATGGCATGTTCTCATTGGCACACTGTGACCTGCTCCCACCAACGCCTCCACCCACTAAGTTAGGCTCGGGACCATCTGGAGTTCACTCCAGTGGCCCGGAGCCTGGGCCTCGGGTCTGGCACTGGAAACCGTCTCTGATTGTACCCTCGGCGCCACCTCTCCGCCAGCACCTTAGCTTCCCACAGTGTATCGAAAACTTCCACGTGCAACAGTTCATCCCGGAGTTTCCCGTGAAAGCTCTCTACATACTGTAAGTACTCGGCGCACCCCGTCCTGTGTCAAAACTCGGCCCTTTCGAAATAGGCCATAAATCGGTGCTTCCGCCATTAAGTGTTGGAGAGATGACGCTAAGGCTTTACGCTGCATTAAATTACAGCCAATATAGCGCTCACGACCTTCGCCGCGCACTAAATGGAGCGTAAGCGCTTTTTTTGCAAAGGGATACGTACACATCACCAACAGCAAACAGCGCAAGCACCGACGGGATCGGTGAACGCAACCTCGACCGGAACGCCGGTACTCTCGTCGATCGCGAACCAGCCGTCCGACGGCGAAGCGTGCTCATCGAAGTCGAAACCGAACTGTTCAACCCTCCTCTCGTGGCGGATCTTCTCAAACTTGAGGAGGGTACTGTCAAGCTGAGGCATTCAGGGCCGATCCGACCCCAAGATGTTGGCAATGCCGTGCGCTCAAGCCCGGTAGGGTCGAGGGTTGGCGCGGTTGATCCACACTCCGACGATGCAAGAGCTCGCCTCGGTGCGTCGCTTTTTAGACGGGCTGTGTTCCGGCAGTAATGACAGTGCCTCGGCAGTCCCCCTGCTCCGTCTTATCCGGCGGGTCGATATCAGCCCCGGCTCTGTGTCCATCCTGCTCGACCTGTGCTCCGCAAAAAATCGATCCGGCGTTGATTGCACGTTTTAGACCTGCTATGTTCGGCTGCTTCTGGCCGATCTTCTTTTTTTGCGGATCACAAGGGGACAGCCCAGTTCGGTATTGCTCTTGGGCATCCCATTCAGGGATACTTATACTGTCCTCATGCGGGTCATCGCGAAGCGGACACTGCGCGCTTATTGGGAAAAGGACCGCAGGGCAGAACAACCGCTGAAGGCATGGTATGCGATCGCAGCGAAAGCCGAGTGGTCCTCTCCGGCGGACGTAAAGGCTGTTTATGGAAATGCCAGCATCGTTGGAAACGACCGGGTTGTATTTAATATCGGCGGGAACAGGTATCGGCTTGTCGTCCGTTTCGACTATGCGAGCCGGATCGGATTCGTGCGTTTCGTGGGAACGCACGCCGAATACGATGCGGTCGATGCATCCACTGCTTAGGAGTGCAACATGAACATCAAACCGATCAAGAGCGAAGCCGACTACGACGCCGCGTTAACCGCGATCGACGGCCTGATGGGCGCCGCGCCGGACACGCCCGAAAGCGACAAACTTGAGGTTCTCGTTACCCTTGTAGAAGCTTACGAAGCCGAGCGCTGGCCGATAGAGGCACCGGATCCGATCTCGGCGATTGAGCACGTCATGGAGGCCCGTGGCCTGCGCCAGAAAGACTTCGGAGCGCTGATTGGCTCCCAGCCACGTGCTTCGGAAGTGCTCAATCGACAGCGCCCGCTCACTCTGCCGATGATCCGAGCCCTGTCGACCGGATGGAACCTTCCTGCCGACGTGCTTGTACGCGAGTACGACCTCGCGAACACGACATAACATATAGGAACCAACTACCTGTGTTCCGCAAAAACTCGATCCGTCGTTGATTCCGCAGTTTAGAGCTGCCAGGATTGGCCGTTTCGCGACGAACGGATGAGGTGATCCGACGTCATTGTAAACGTCGAAAGGTTCGCTCTTGCGGTCTATTTCAAAAGGGCCGAGTTTTGGCACAGGACGGGGTCATTGCCCGGGACGAAAGCGCGGGTCTCGACGAGCCGATGGTGATCCTAGGCGACCCCGCTCTGTGCAAAAGCGTCCTTAGCGTGTATTCATGCAGTCCTTCTAAGAAATGTTACAGGTGCTCAAGATCGTGATTTCGCGGGTAGTCTGACAATGCCTCTCGGCAAAGCCCTTCAATCGTGAGCGATCCGCCGCCGCGGTCCAGCAACTGGATGGCCCTAAACCAATCTGCCCGCCCCTGCCCACTTAGTGTCAGCCGCGAAAGATCACCTCCGGCGCGTTCCCAAATCGCCTGGTCCGTCGGCCCTAAAGGATAGAGGGAGGAGAAAACCGCCGTGATCGCCTGTAGCCGGTTCTCCGGTCTGCCGGGACCATGCCTGCATGATTTCGTCGTTTGTTCGCGCTCAGCCCTTGGCGCGTCCGCAAACACAAACACTAAGCTACTGATTTATGATCTATTTCAAAAGGGCCGTGGGCTTTACAATCGTCTTGGGCGGGCGGGTCGTCACCATGCAGATGACCTCCTAGTCCTGTGCCTTCTATTTATTCATCCGGGCGCCCCGAACTTGATTAGTCTCCGGTCTGCCGGCACCATACCTGCTTGATTTCGTCGTTTGTTCGCGCTCTCATCTCCGCCTTCAAGGCTCGTCGCGAACTGGCTCTTGACAATGTCGCTCTTCGGCAGCAGCTCGCCGTCCTCTGCCGTACGGTGAAACGGCGCGGCTCTCGAAGGTCGACCGCGGGTGGGGTAACTGTAAAGCCAAGGGGCCCTTGGCCCAGTCGCTAAGCTGCTGATTTATGGTCTATTTCGAAAGGGCCGAGTTTTGGCACAGGACGCGGAAGCGCCGCCAAAATAGAGCTCGTGACCTTCGCTTCGCGCTAAATGGAGCGTAAGCGCCTCTTTTGCAAAGGGATGCGTACACATCACCAACAGTAAACAGCGCAAGCACCCGCGAAACCGGAAACTAGAGCGTTTCGGTCACTCGGAGCTTGCCTTCGGATAGATCTTCTCGCCATCGTAGTCTCTCATCCCGCAGAAACCGATGACCTCGAACCCATTTTCTTTCAGCAAGGCCGCGGCACGCGCGGCTCGTCCTCCGCCGTTTCAGGCGGTGAGGATGGGTTTGTCCTTCGGTAGCTCGTCGAGCCGATCGGCAAGTTGGTCGATGGGGATGTTGGTGTAGCCCTCGACCGTACCCAATTCCTCCAACTCTTCGGGGTTTCGTACATCGAGGAGAAAGACGTTCGAGTCATTCAGCGCTGCCGCGAGCTCCTCGCCTTTGAGCTGTGGCGCTTCGTCGATCGTGTCGGTCGCCGATTCAGCCGGCTCGACCGGCGCCGATGAGGAAGCGGGCTCCTCGTGTCCCCCGCCGTCCCCACCACCGCAGGCGAACAGCGCTGCCGCGGGGAGCCAATAGAGTCGTTTCATGGTCACCTCCACCGCTACCTATAGCACATCTAGGCGTTCGGCTGCCGCTGGCACCGCGGGCACAGATACCGCGAGAGATAGACGCTCGAGGTCCAGACCCGGATATTCGAAAACAGTCGCAAGAGCGAGCCTCGGTGCTTCCGCAATCAAGTGTTGGTAGCTGCCGCGTAACCCGCTCGTGTGCTAGAGTTTGAGCCTGATTTCGAGAGACGCAGTTCTTTCGGCGATGCGGGCTGGGCTGACCACACGGTGCCTGACGTTCAGAGACACCTTCGTGTGCACGCCAACACCCTTATTAATGGCGTTCGCCGACACAGGCAGGCCAGCTGACACTAGCATTCAAACACGGCGTAGCAACACTTGATGGCGTAAGCACCGCATCTCCTGCAACCAGGATGCTTTGGTCGTCTTCATGTAGGACGTTTTAAGAGCCGGCGTCGGCTCTACTCAGGGGTAGAGGTGTAAGCTGGTGCGAAGTCCGGCAGCCGTTCCGAGCGGACCGGCTCAAGCAGCGGCGTGTCGAGTGTAATAATGATGGAGACCACCGACCTTTGGAATGGCTCTCACTTTGCCCATCGCCGGTGACTCTACCCGGCGAGGCTCAGGCGCGTCCTTCTCAAGCGACAAATGAGTCCGGCACGAATGATAGTAGTCGACGTATTTGCGCTGGATTCGCTTCAGGTGCCGCTCGTCGAGGACGATCACGTGGTCGAGACACTCACGTCGAATGGAGGCGTTGTTGCACCGCTCTGGCTGAGAGCGAAATCCGCCTATGGTGGTTGTGCCTTCTATTTATTCATCCGCGCGCACCGAACTTGACTAGTCTCCGGTCTGCCGGGACCATGCCGGCATGATTTCGTCGTTTGTTCGCGCTCTCGTCTCTAGAGGACCTAGAATCGAGGCCGGGGCTACCGCGGCGCAGCGGGCTAGCACGTTCTGGTCCAGGTGCAGCCTGGGCCTGGACCCAGGTTTCCGCTCGGGAGCGTGGCATCCCCTTGCTGGACTGTGTTTTCCCTGCGCGTACGGGGAACTCGAATCGCCGACATCGCCTCCGACCCCCAGATCTGGGGCTCGCCACGGGTTGATGACGATCGAAACGGCCCCGGCGCGCCGGTCTTGAGTTCGTTGGTGCTTCCGCCATTAAGTGTTGATGAGATGACGCTAAGGCTTTACGGTGCATTAAATTACAGCCAAAATAGCGCTCGTGACCTTCGCTGCGCGATAAATGGAGCGTAAACGCTTTTTTTGCAAAGGGATGCGTACACATCACCAACAGTAAACAGCGCAAGCACCCCTCTCGCGCCGGCCGTCGTCCGAAGCCTAGAGGAGGCCGGTAATCAGCTGCTGACCTTCTATGAATTCCCTCGTGCCATGTGGAAATCGATTCGAACGACCAATGCTCTGGAGAATCTCAACCGCGAGTTTCGACGCCGGACGAAAACCCAAGCGTCGTTCTCCAGCGAGGAGTCCGCGGTCGCTTTGCTGTTTGGGCTTATCGCCTCTGGCCAGATTCAACTACGACGCATCGACGGCTACCAACGTCTGAGCGAGGTTCTCGAAACACGCGGAGATTGCCACCTGATATGATACTCTGATGACGGAGTGGAGGGCGCCGTTCTTTTTCCACGGACCTCGGGACACATCCAGTCTCCGGAAAACCCGGGGCGGTTCAGATTGGACGTTTTTAGACCTGCGATGGTCCGCTGCTTCTGGCCGATCTTTTTTTGCGGATCACAAGAGATGAGAGCGGGAACAAACGACGAAATCATGCCGGCATGGTGCTGGCAGACCCGAGATTAATCAAGTTTGGTGCGCGCGGATGAATAAATAGAAGGCACAGGCTTATATCCATGACTAGACACGACAGAAGAATAGGAGAAGATGAAATATGCGGTCACTAAAAGGATACTTCATGCTCGCCGTAGCTTTCGTTTTGACACTCAACAACTTCTTCTACGCCGTCAATCCCGCTGCGGCCAAGCCCATATTCGATTGGATCGACCCTTTCGCAGTCGTCGCCCTCGTACTCGTTTTCATCGAGAAAATCCTCGGTTCGATGCGGGGCGAAACCGAATGGCCTCGGCTCGTGGTGACGGTCCTGGTGGGGGCGCTGGTTCATTTATACGCCTACAATTACCTGGCGAAGATGGCGGGCAGTGGACTGGAGAGCGGGACCTTGTGGCTGGTTGTGGTGCCGTTTGCGGTCTCCTTGCTCATCTATGAGGGCTTTTTTCTGATTCGTGAATCCCAATAGGGTGTCCCTTCCATAAACTAAGAAGCGCCCCACGGCTGACGAACCAAGCCTAGACACCCGTCCTGTCCAAAAACACAAACGAACTCAAGACTGGCGCGCCGGGACGTTTCGGATCAGAGACGTCTGAGGCTTGGTTGGCCAATGGAAGCTAGAATCCTCGGTCACGAGGAGGCCGTTCCAGCTCTTGACCTTGTTGGTCGTCGCCATCGCTGGTTGGATCCAGCGTGACCAACAGGCCGCTATCGTTTGTGTTTTTGGACACGACGGGCTTCCCGATGGTAGGAGCACGCGACAGCACTATAGCCCATAAATCAGCAACTTAGAGTCTGTGTTTGCGGCCGGAGCACACGGTTCTCCTCTTGCTGGTAGTCGATCACATCCTGCTGCTGGCGGTTGACCCAGCCAGCTAGAACGAGCAGTAGGAATTGCACGTGGTACGTCATCATGGAGCTGAAGATAACACCCTCGGGCCAGACGATTGTAAAGCCTACGGCCCTTGGCCCCGACGCAAACACAGACACTAAGCTGCTGATTTATGGCCTATTTCAAAAGGGCCGAGTTTTGGCACAGGACGCGGTGCGCACCAAGCTCGCCCTGGACCGATACCTGGCCGAGAAGGGCCATCCCTGGAAAGCGCTCGTCGCCTTCTCTGGAACGGTGAAAGACAGTGGCGAATCCTACACGGAGTCTGGCATGAACTCGGTCGGGCAGGAACGGGTCATCGGCGAGCGGCAGACGGCAGCCGAGTTCGACAAGCCCGAGTACCGCTTCCTGGTGGTTGCCAACAAGTTCCAGACCGGTTTCGACCAGCCGCTGCTCCACACGATGTACGTGGACAAGAAGCTCGGCGGTGTGAACGCGGTCCAGACGCTGTCCCGCCTGAACCGCACGCACCCCGGAAAAAATGGCACGACGGTGCTCGACTTCGCCAACGAAGCCGAGGAGGTCAGGAAGGCCTTCGAGCCCTACTACGAGACCACCCTGCTATCGGAGGAGACCGACCCCAACCTCCTCTACGAGTTTCAGGGCAGACTGCTCAACTTTGGCGTGTTCATGTCCGACGATGTCGAGACCTTCGGGCGGGTGTACTTTGACCCCAAGTCGACCCAGGACAGGCTCTACGCCGCGCTGGAACCCGCGCGCCAGCGCTTCGTCGAGCTTGCCCCCGCTGAAGGGCGCGACTTCCGCGGCCAGTTCACCGACTACGTACGCCTGTACGTCTTCCTCTCTCAGGTGCTGAGATTCGTGGACCCCGACCTAGAAAAGCTCTACGTCTTCGCCCGACACCTCCGGCGCCTGCTGCCGGCCAGCCGTGAGGAGTTGCCTCACGAGGTCCAGCAGAACATCGACATGGAGTCTTTCCGTATCCAACAGATGAGCCGCGGCCGGATCCCGCTGGAACGGCAGGTTTGGCCGCTCGAACCCGTCGGGAGCAAGTTGCAGAGCGGTGTCGGCGCGCAGGAGCTGGAGGCGCTCTCGCGGATCATCGAGGCGTTAAACGAACGATTCGGTCTGAACCTCGGCCCCGAGCACCGCGTCACGCTTGAGCACATCCGCTCGGCCCTCGACGACGACGACGGCCTCGACGCCAGCGCCCGGGTGAACACGCGCGAGAATGTGCGGCTGACCTTCGACCCCAAGGTTGAGGACAAGATCCAGGAGATCGTCGAGACCAACTTCGAACTGTACAAGCGGATCACCGACGACCCCGACTTTGGCCGGGCGTTCAAGAACTTCCTCTTTGACGACTACATCCGGCGGCACCGGCGAGCGGAGGAGTTGCTCAAGCTCCAGGAGCGCCTCGCGGCCCAAAGCCTGGGCCTTGACCGCGAGCCTGCGCCGGTCGTCGTCCGAGAGCCTGAGACGCTTGCCCCGAAGCCCGGCTCGGAGCACACGGTTCTCCTCTTGCAGGTAGTCGATCACATCCTGCTGCTGGCGGTTGACCCAGCCAGCTAGAACGAGCAGTAGGAATTGCACGTGGTACGTCATCATGGATCTGAAGATAACACCCTCGGGCCAGACGATTGTAAAGCCTACGGCCCTTGGTCCGGTCGCAAACACAGACACTAAGCTGCTGATTTATGGCCTATTTCAAAAGGGCCGAGTTTTGGCACAGGACGGGGTGCATTGGTACAACACGCAACGACTCTTGGAGCCGATCGGAAATGTCGCCCCCGTCGAGTACGAGATGAACTACTATCGGTCGCAGGAAGGCTCGCTAGAGATGGCGAGACTCAACTAAAACAGTCTCCGGAAAACCCGGGGCGGTTCACCCAGGAGCTAGGTCAGATGCCAACCGAGGGGAAGTGGGATCAGTACCTTGAGAGCGTGCGGCGGTATATCGCCACCGACAGGCTTGACAGCGACGAGATCGACTACAAGCGCGAGATCGGGAAGAAGCTGAAAGATGCTCGCAGTGCGCTCTTGGCCGGTAAGGACGAGTGGTTCGATCTCCTCAAGCAGGCACTGTCAGGACGGCAGGGCCACCCGATGAACTGGAGAGGTGCCGACAATCTCAGGAATTGGCTGGACAGCGACCGGAAGGCTGGGCGCGAGGCGCTCAGAACGGTTTGGTCTGACGGGGACTTGAAGCCGGGCGACATTCGGGCGTTTTCGGAGCGACTTCCATATGAGGGGGCAGCAAAGGGATTGCGGAGCCGCCTGAGGACCATCTCCGTACTGCTCATGGCTCTCGGCCTGGACCGATATCCGCCGTACATGGCGAAGGCTTACGACTCGTCTTTCCGGCGGCTGAGCTACGACGGTCCGCCCGCAGGTGCCGACGAAGAAGACATCTACTGGCACGCGCTGGCCTTTCTCGATGAACTCGCATCGAGAGCGAAGAAGCGAGGGCTCGAGAAGCCGGCGAACCGGCTTGAAGCCCAGTCGATCGTCTGGGTAATGCAGCGGTGGCCCGAAGAGGAAGCGAAGGAGAATACGAATCCACCAGTGAAGACAGTCGTGGACCCCGACATGATCCCCCTCGCCAAGGAGCTTTACCTCCCGGTCGACTTCCTTCAGAACATCGAAACGCTGATCCGGGAGAAGAAGCAGGTCATCTTCCAGGGGCCGCCCGGCACCGGGAAGACGTACGTCGCGCAGAAGGTGGCCCGACATCTCGCGGGAGGCAGGGAGCGCTGCCAGCTCGTCCAGTTCCATCCGTCCTATTCGTACGAAGATTTCGTGGGGGGCTACCGCCCGACGCTGCTTGACAATCGGCAGCCAGGATTCGAGCTCAAGGACGGGCCGTTCATGCAGATCGCCAGGCGGGCGGAGAAAGACCCGGACGGGAAGTACTTTCTGGTCATCGACGAGATCAACCGCGGGAACCTCGCCAAGGTGTTCGGCGAACTCTACTTTTTGCTGGAGTACCGCGAAACTCCCTTGAAACTGATGTATCAGGAAGGGGAAGAGTCTACGTTCACGATGCCCGACAACCTGTACATCGTCGGGACGATGAACACCGCCGACCGATCCATCGCCCTGGTTGACCTCGCGCTGCGCCGGCGGTTCGCCTTCGTGGATTTCTCCATGAACGAAGAGCCGATCAAGGGTCTGCTCCGCCGCTGGCTGGGAGCGAACGACTTGGGCAATATGGATTGGGTGGCGGGTGTCGTGGAGCGCGCCAATGCGAAGCTGGACGACCACCACGCCGCCATCGGTCCGAGCTACTTTATGCGCACGGACCTCGACGATGCCGCCGTCGAGCGCATCTGGAAGCATAACGTCCTGCCGTACATGGAGGAGCATCTGTTTGGAGAGCGCGACCGGCTGTGTGAGTTCGCGCTCGACAAGCTCCGCGGCGCGGACGCCCTGGGCGGCGGGGAGCAGGAAGATAGTGACGCCGCGCAGGATGCTGGCGGCAAGAGCGATGCGAGAGATTGACCTTCGAGAGTACACGGAGAGCATGCCGCTCCCCCTCTCCGTGGACGAACGGGACGCGCTGGCGAACCTTGGTCTCACCGGTCTCACCATTGCGCCGGTCCCCGGCACGGCGAATGAATACAGGCTTACCCCCGGTTGCGTCGTCGGCGCTGTCGAGATGGGTAGGCTGTCGGTGCGCATCGCGCCCAAGATCGGAATCCGGCAACTGCTATCGCTCGCGTGCTATGCAATAGGGAAGGTCAAGCTCCAGAGGCGCGAGTTAGGCTTCCCCGAGCGCTCGGCGCTGCCTGACGCGCTGGCGCTCGCGTTCAGCGCTGCCTCCCGCAGGGCGTTCTCGCGCGGGCTGCTTCACGGCTACCGCGCCGAGGAGGATGCGCTGCCTGCCGTGCGCGGGCGCATCCGGTTCGACGACCAGGTCCGCCGCAGGTTCGGCATTCCACTGCCGGTCGAGGTGCGCTACGACGAGTTTACGGCCGACATCCTCCTGAACCGCCTTGTAAAGGCGGCCGCTCAGTGTCTTGGCAGCCTGCGGCTGCGCTCGCGGGAAGCGCGCAGTGGCGTCACCTGGGTTGCGGAATCGCTGAGGGACGTGTCGCTCGCGGCCTTTCCGCCTAGCGCCGTGCCAGAGGTCAAGTTCGATCGCCTGAACGAACATTACCGCAGCGTGGCGACACTCGCGCGGCTCGTCCTGCGGCACGGCGCGTTCGAGGCCGGTCGCGGCAAGGTCCGTGCGCCCGGCTTCCTGATGGACATGAACCAGGTCTTCCAGGAGTTCGTGACAGTTGGGCTGCGGGAGTGCCTGGAGCTTTCCGAGCACAGCTTCCGTTCCGACAATCGGCTTTCCGGCGAGTACCTGGTGCACCTAGACGAGGCGGGCCGCGTCCGTCTCCAGCCCGACCTCTCCTGGTGGGACGACCGGGTCTGCACCTTCGTGGGCGATGCGAAGTACAAGCGGACGAAGGACGAGCGGGTACCGAACGCAGACCTGTACCAGATGCTGGCCTATGCCACGGCGCTGGACCTGCCCGGCGGACTTCTGGTCTATGCTGAGGGAAACGCCGAAGGCGGGTCTTCCACGCTGGACTATCGGGTCCGCCATGCAGGAAAGCACTTCCACGTCGTCACGCTCGATCTCGCCGGCCCGATTCCCTGCCTGGAGGGTGAGCTCCACGCCCTGGCGGCGAAGGTGCGGGGCCTCCGCCAAACGACGCAACGCTCGCAAACCGCCAAAGCAGCGCGCATGGCGCAAGTTGCACATCGCCGTTGATCGCAAGACCGGCACCATTGTTGCGTCCGAACTGACGGCGTCACGAGCTCGCGACGCAACCCGAGTCCCCGCTTTGCTAACACAGATTCAAGCACCTCTAGTGTCGGTGGCGGCGGACAGTGCATACGACAAGGAAGCGGTCTACGAAGCCATCGAAGCGCACAGTCCTGGACGAAGGACGCGCGTGGTGATTCCGCCGCAACGAAACGCGACGCTCAGTCAGAATTCGAACACCGCCATGCAGGAGCGCGATCGCCATATTCGTGCAATCGAAAGACACGGCCGACGTGAATGGTACAAGCTCTCAGGCTACACCAAGCGAAGCATGGTGGAGAACGCGGTCTATCGTTACAAGGCGATCATCGGGCCGGAGATGCGGGCTCGAACGTTGGCGAGGCAACGAGTTGAACACCGAATTGGGTGCGAGATACTCAACAAGATGGCTGCGCTCGGGATGCCCGATACGTACTGCGCCGGGTGACTCTGCAACCGGCACAGGGAGGTCAGCGATTTGCTCCGGGCCGTGCAACAACGCCACTCCGAGGTCAGCCAGGAGCAGACCCACGGGCTTGCTCCTCATCGAGCTGCCACGGTCCGCGTGAAGGGTGAGCTGGTCGGGTTCAATGTCCTGCTTGCGACAGCTCTCGGCGATGAGGCGTTTGTTGTTTATCACTTTAATCCGTAATCCACCGCGATGAAATATCAAGAACGGCCACCACTCCATGAGGGTACGGGAGTGCTCGACGGCGTCCAGGGTTCGCTCGCTACGCGAGCCGCTACGCGCCCTTGACCCCGTCTGCGCCTCCCGTCTTCTGCTCGTACGTGGTTGCCGGTCGAGGTGAATCACGAATGAGAAATCTTCGCGATTCAATGTAAAAAACAACACCAGCTCGGCCAATGACGTGCTAGATTGCGACTGCGGTCGCCTTCGCCAACGGCTTCTCGACATGCGACGAGGAGGCTCGGACCGCGCGTCGGAGGGCTCACATCATGCCGACCAAAACATCTCGTAACGCCCCCTGCGGCAGCGGGAAAAAGTACAAGAAGTGCTGCCTCGCAAAGGACGAGGCCGCGGAGGCGTCGGTCGCTGTCTCCGAAGGCGCGGTCGCACGCGCACTCGGGTGGCTTCGCGATCATTACCCGGATGAGTTTGAACGCGCTATCGCTCTCGACTACTTCGACTCGCTGACGCCGGACCAATTCGAGGAGTTGGACGAGCTTCCCGAGGACTTGTTGGGAATGGTCCATTTGAACGCGTTCGAATGGGTGCTCGCCGAGGGCGAGATCGGCCTCACCGAAGACGAGGACGACATCGTGCCCGTGATGGAGCTCGTGCTCGGCGAAGGAGGACCTCTGATGGAGGCCAACGAGCGGCGCTATCTCCAACTTCTCGCGACGGAGCCCATTGATCTCTACGAAGTCGTCGAAGCGGAGCCCGGCGAGGGGCTGTGGCTCGTTTCGACGCTAGCCCACGAGCCGAAGCGGGTTTGGGTTCGCGAGAGGTCGGCTTCGCGATCCCTCCGGGAGGGCGACATTTTCGCGGCGCGGGTGCTCCCGTGCGAGCCAAGTGTTCTCAGCGGTGCGGTGTATGCTTTCAACCGCCCTCAGTATCTGGAACTACGCGGCCGCATTCTGGATGGACCGCGAGGGAGCGGAGGTCTACTTGATTCGGACTGGGTGAGTGCCTGCATCATCGACGCGTGGTTGTCGGTCCTCGTAGGACCCCCACCGGTATTGATCGATGCTTCGACGGGCGAGGCGATCCTGTTGACGGCGGTCCACTACCGTGTGAAAGACTGGCCGCGATTCGCCAAAGCGCTCGACAAAGAACCGGACGTGGAGGAGGACGGCGAAGACCATTGGGTTCGGTTCCAGCCAGACGAAGCCCGCGAAGGTTCGCGTCGCTCTCTTTGCACCATCTCGAGAAGGGCCGACGATCGTATCGAGCTTTTCGCCCCAACCACGGACGCCGCCGATACCGCCGAGAGCTGGTTCTCGGAGCTTCTAGGCGACGCGGTGGAGCGCATCGCGCGCGAGTTGACCGACCCGAGACATGCGTGGAAGGATCGTCACGCGCGAACAAGGAATGAGCCGGATGTTGGAGACGGCCCCGGCGACGCCATCCCGCCAGAAACGCACACCGCGATCCTGGAACAGTTCTACCGGCAGAACTACGCAAATTGGGCCGACGAGCCCGTTCCCGCGTTGAAGGACAAGACGCCTCGCCAGGCCATCCGTTCGAAAGCCGGCCGGCGCGAGGTCGTGGAGCTCCTGCGAAGCTACGAGTATGGCGAGCGCGAGCAGGCCGAGATGCAAAGACGCGATCCCGTCGACTTGGGCTTTCTGTGGGAGGAGCTCGGAATCTCGACAGAGCGCGAAAGATGAGCCGTCGAGCTCGCACACCGGACCCATTCGAGCGCCGCATCGAATCCGCCCTCCGTCCGGGCAAGTTCGTCAGCTACAGCGACAGCTTCGTCTTTGCAAAGGGTCTCGACGAGCTGGTGACGCAAATCGAGCCTCTCGTCGACGACAATCCCGAGCGCGCAGCCGACGTCTACGAGGCCTTTCTAGCGGGCTGCTACGCCAAGACCCACGAGATTGACGATTCGAGCGGCGAGCTCGGCAACTTCATGCAGATGCTTTGTTGCCACTGGGTGCGAGCGCGGCAATCGGGTGGCCACCCGGCGGGCGATGCGGTCGAAACCCTCGTACATTGGATCGATGCCGACGAATACGGCTACGCGTACCAGATGGAGCGCGATCTCGCCGAAGTGCTCGATGACGCCGGACGGACAGCGTTCGTGAAGGTGGCACGAGCCCGCTTCGAGCAAGCGGCGCAGGAGGCGACGCGTAGAAAAGACGCGCCCGGCGGCGACGCGTCCAAACGGCAATGGGCCGATGTGCTCCGCGCCTTGTATCGGGCCCAAGACAACGCCTTTTCCTACATCCGCCTCTTGTGCCTTCTATTTATTCATCCGCGCGCATCGAACTGGATTAGTCTCCAGTCTGCTGGCATCATGCCTGCATGATTTCGTCGTTTGTTCGCGCTCTCATCGCAGCCCTCAAGGCTCGGCCCGAGCTAGCTCTCGGGAAAGTCGCTCTTCGCGCGTCTGGAGATTCAGGGTTTAGTCCGACATCTGCTGGTAGCCGCTTCCGGCTCCCTTCGCGTTTTCAGACACGACGGGGTCCAGGCGCGCCTGTCTTGAGTTCGTTTGTATTCTTGGACACGACGCGAAGAGCGACAGGACTACGCCGGCCGTTGCGCGCTGATGTGTGCAACGCCGCGAAAACAGGACGACGCACAACCCGACCTGAACGCGAGGACTGATACTGAACGCGCGATGCGAGGTCTGATTCTGGTGGCGGTCGGCGCCGCCTCTCTTGCCGCCGGCGGTTTCATCGCGCTGAGACGCGCCCACGTGGAACGCGCGCGATCGGGCCGGGTCACCGTGCCGACGGTCATCGCCGCCTTTGTCGCCTACCTTGGGCCGAGCGTCTGTTCGCTGCTGGCGTCGTGGTGGTCGGCCTGGCTGCTTCCGCTTCCGCGCGGGCTGGCCTACCCCGTCCTGTGCCAAAACTCGGCCCATTTGAAATAGACCATCAGTGTCATGAATTGACGGACACGAGCTACCCTCAAAAGGAGTGGAAATGAAGTAAAGTAATTGGAATCCTTCGCTCAAGGGGAAACCGTAGTACCCTAAGAGCGTCTTTCAATGCAGAAGAGGGCAGTGCCATTTGGAGGAGGACTATGGCCAAAGCGCGAGTGTTGACGAGGTCGGAACTAGCCGAGCATTTGGGCGTCGATAAAAAGATGGTAACAAAATGGGAGCGGTCTGGGATGCCGGTCCACACTAGAGGGCGCGGCGTGGCGTCTCAATTCCGTCTGCGGGAGGTCCGGGCGTGGCTAAAGGTGCGGGAAGCCAAGGCCAAAGCGGCGGAGAAGGCAAAGGTGCGAGAAGCCAAAGCGGCAGAGAAGGCGAAGAAGACAGCGAAGCAATAAGACGCGGCGGCGATGAGATGAGACAAGTCTGACTGCGCGAGTCCTTGGAACTCGCTAGTCTCGCGGTACCGGTTGCCAACGACGCTGCTCGGGGAGCGCGATGACGTCGTACTCCTGGTCTTCGGTGACGAGTGCCTCTTCGAAACTGCGAAAGCTGTCGACGGCTTGCTTGCCCAGATGGATCTCTATTCGCCGGAAGATAATCAGCTGGCTTCGATTCATCGTTCACACTCTCTCGAATACCAGCCGTTCGAGCCAGTTGAGACAGTCGAGCCCGTCCTGTGCCAAAACTCGGCCCTTTTGAAATAGACCACAAATCGGCGGCTTAGACGCCCTTGGAATCCGCGCAGAATCGACGGTATTTCGCGCCGCAGGGCTGACTTACGACCCCTGGGTTGCGGGTGGCGAGCGACAGGCTCACCGGGGGTGCGCACGGCTGGCTCAAATCGGCTGCGGGGCGAGCTACGGGCAGTGAGCTTCGCACCCGGAAGTCCCTCATTAGACTGGACTTTATCGAGCAGAAGAGCGAACGTTCGGTGATGCCGCAGGATACAGGGGTTGGCCGGAACGTCGTTTTGGACGGTTTGGACTTCGCCAGCTTACGGCGGGTCTGGGAGCAGGCCTTTGGGGCTGCTCCCCCACGCTCGCTCTCTCGCGTTTTCATGCGCCGCGTTCTTGCGTACGAACGCCAGTGCCGGACCCATGGCGGGCTTTCGGCCGCAACCCGGCGCGCTCTGGCTGCCATGGCGAACGAGACACCAAGCTCCGGCGCTCCCGCAGGGTCCGTTTCTGCCGGCACCCATCTCGTCCGCGAGTGGAATGGCCGGACCTACCAGGTCGAGGTAATCGACAACGGCTATCGGTTCGATGGCAAAGCCTATCCGTCCCTCACTACCATCGCAAAGCGAATCACCGGAACCCACTGGTCAAGACCACGCTTTTTCGGTCTGACGCCCAAGCGCAAGGCCTAACATGAAGAAAATCCGCTGTGCCATCTATACGCGAAAGAGTGCGGAAGAGGGTCTCGAACAGGAGTTCAACTCCCTCGATGCGCAGCGAGAAGCCTGCGCCGCGTATGTCGCGAGCCAGAAAGCGGAAGGCTGGGTGCTGCTGCCAACCGTCTACGAGGACGCGGGGCTCTCGGGAGGAACCCTGGAGCGCCCGGGCCTACAGCGCTTGCTCGACGACATCGATGCCGGTCTCGTCGAGCAGATCGTGGTCTACAAGGTCGACCGGCTGACCCGTTCTCTCTCCGACTTTGCGAAGCTCGTCGAACGGATCGAGGCGGCCGGCGCGGTTTTCGTCTCGGTGACCCCGTCCCGTGCCAAAACTCCGCCCTTTTGAAATAGACCACAAATCAGCAGCTTAGACGCCCTTGGAATCCGCGCAGAATCGAGGGTATTTCGCGCCGCAGGGCTGGCTTCTGACCCCTGGGCTGCGGGTGGCGAGCGACAGGCCCACCGGGCGTGCGCACGGCTGGCTCAAATCGGCTGCGGGGCGAGCTACGGGCAGTGAACTGCGCACCCGGAAGTCTCTGATTAGACTGGACTTTACCGGGAAGAAGAGCGAACGTTCGGTGGTGCCGCAGGATACAGGGGTTGGCCGGAACGTCGTTTCGGACGGTTTGGACTTCGCTAGCTTACGGCGGGTCTGGGAGCAGACCTTTGGGGCTGCTCCTCCAAGCTCGCTCTCGCGTGTTTTCCTGCGCCGCGTTCTCTTGCACGAACGCCAGTGCCGGACCCATGGCGGGCTTTCGGCCGCAACCCGGCGCGCTCTGGCTGCCATGGCGAACGAGACACCAAGCTCCAGCGCTCCCTTAAGGTCCGTTTCTGCCGGCACCCATCTCGTCCGCGAGTGGAATGGCCGGACCTACCAGGTCGAGGTAATCGACAACGGCTATCGGTTCGATGGCAAAACCTATCCGTCCCTCACCGCCATCACAAAGCGAATCACCGGCACCCACTGGTCAGGACCACGCTTTTTCGGTCTGACGCCCAAGCGCAAGGCCTAACATGAAGAAGATCCGCTGTGCCATCTATACGCGAAAGAGTGCGGAAGAGGGTCTCGAACAGGAGTTCAACTCCCTCGATGCGCAGCGAGAAGCCTGCGCCGCGTATGTCGCGAGCCAGAAAGCGGAGGGCTGGGTGCTGCTGCCAACCGTCTACGAGGACGCGGGGCTCTCGGGAGGAACCCTGGAGCGCCCGGGCCTGCAGCGCTTGCTCGCCGACATCGACGCAGGTCTCGTCGACCAGATTGTGGTCTACAAGGTCGACCGACTGACCCGTTCCCTCTCCGACTTTGCGAAGCTCGTCGACCGGCTCGACGCGGCCAGCACCGGGTTTGTCTCGGTGACCCAGTCCTTCAACACCGCGACCAGCATGGGACGACTGACGCTGCATATGCTGCTGTCCTTCGCACAATTCGAGCGGGAGGTCACGGCCGAGCGGATCCGCGATAAGGTCGCTGCCTCCAAGCGCAAGGGACTATGGATGGGCGGCCGCGTACCGCTCGGCTATGAGAAGGACGAGCGCACGCTGCGCATCAACGAGGCTGAGGCCAAAACGGTCCAGACGCTCTATGCGCTGTACCGGAAGCACGGAACGCTCCGGCAGGTGAAGGCCGAGGCGGACCGTCTGAGGCTGCGCACCAAGCAACGCTTCGCCGCGGATGGAACCCGGACAGGCGGGTTGCCGTTCCGTCGCGGACACCTCCACTGCCTGCTGACCAATCCTCTCTACGCCGGCCGTATCCGGCACCAGAGGCGTGTCTACGAGGGCCAGCATCCATCGATCATCGCTCCGGAGCTCTGGGACGCGGTCCAGACGCAGCTGCAGGCAGGGGCTGCCAAACCAAGGAGACGCACGACGAAGGGCCGCGCAGTCCGTTCCCCGCTGGCCGGCAAGCTCTTCGACGAGACCGGGGACCGGCTGACGCCGAGCCACACCAAAAAGAAAAACGGGCAACGGCTCCGCTACTACGTCTCCCGGCGCCTCATCCAGCACAGTGGCCAAAAGGACCTCTCCGGCTGGCGACTGCCCGCCCCGATGCTGGAACAGACCGTCGTGCATCTCATCCGACAGCATGTGGATGCCACGACCTTCTCGGCCTCGTTGATCCACACTCCGACGATACAAGAGCTCGCCTCGGTGCGTCGCTTTTTAGACGGGCTGTGTTCCGGTAGTAATGATGATAGTGCCTCGGCAGCCCCCCTGCTCCGTCTTATCCGGCGGGTCGACATCAGCCCAGGCTCTGTGTCTATCCTGCTCGACCGCAATGCGTTCGCTGCTTGCCTCTCTATGGGACCTGCCCGCATTCGCGAGGATGCACTCCGCATCCTCGCACCGTTCCGCTTGCGTCGACGCGGCGTCGAGACCAAGCTCGTTCTGGGCAACCCCACGAAATCCGTCGACCGCACACTCCTGCGCAATATCAGAAACGCCCTCTCCTGGCTCGACCGAATCAAAGCAGGCAAAACCTATGAGCAGATTGCCACCGAAGACGCCATCCCAACGGACCGCGTGCGCAAGGCAATCCGCTATGCCTTCCTGGCTCCCGACATCGTCCGCGCCATTGTCGAAGGCCGCCAGCCCGTTGGGCTGACCTCGAGCTACCTCTTGCATCATCCGCTTCCCGACGATTGGGAGAAACAGCGAGTGCTCGTCAAAACGCTGTGAGCCTGCCAGCGCGCACTCCGTGAATCGGCTCGGTTAGCAGCAAGCTGCTCTCCGACACTGGCCTCCACCAATCAGACTCAAACCGGCCCAAATTCCCTGTCATGGTTTCCAGACTCGGATAGCTCCTTGTACTGGACCGTCTGCGGAGTCATCTTCGTTTCCTCCGTAAAACTCCGCTGGATGAATTCGAGGTTTGGCTAATTCGAATTCCGCCATTCGCCTTCTCCTCAGGCGCGATCTAGGCGTTAAGCGTCTTCTCATTGTCTGCACGATTAAGCGCAAAAACGTCCCGATAAGCCCAAAAATCGCCCCAAATTGCACGCTAAGGGCCTGTTTTGCGCTCTTTCTGATCGTTTCCAGCCAAGAATCGGAAGCTCCACTCGAGCCTCCCGACTGCGATAGCCGGAAAGATGTTCCCGTCGACGAACATTCGCTGATGAGACGTAAAGCCTTTTGCGACAATGAGTAACGGTCGGAGCCGCCTCCGGAGGGTTTACGACACGGCCCTCTTTCAAGCGTCCAGGAGGTTGAGATTGCCGTATAGAAAATTTGGTTGAAGCAAATTCGATTCCGGCTCGAACGACCACTCGTCGATAATGCGTGCGGGGACCAGCACGTGACAGCGGCCGTTAAATCACTGTAGGGGAAGAGGATGGAACGAAATTGGCATCACGTAAAACAGCCTTTTCGCAAAACCTTTGTACGGGTCGAAAAACTCGAAAAACTCGAACCCTCCTGACTCTCCACTAGCTTTTCTGTTTGAGGATTTCCGCCAAAAGCTGGACCACCTTTTGCCGAGACCGGATAGCTCCAAACTGCACCATCCGCCACCCAGTCTGGCCAATTGTGGCACTGCAGAGACGGTTGAGATTTTCCGCGCCGTTGGCGCGGTTTTGCAGAGATCAGGTGGCACCAGAGACGCGCGAGAAGGGCTGAACTGGCCTCATTTTCGGTTTTCGTCTCTAATCTCGATTTTCGAGTGCCACGTTTGCGCCAAAGGGGGAAGTGGGCCGCTGGCAGGGCCGTGCGGCCGCCAAAAAGAGGCCACCCGAGGGATCCAGAATCGAGGCCGGAGCTACCGTGGCGTAGCGGGCTAGCACGTTCTGGTCCAGGTGTGCCTGGGCTTCATTGATGCCCTCACTTGCCTCGGATTTTGTATCAACCAGGATCTGGCAAGGCTCGAGAGCATCCCATCCATCGTCGCTCTTCGGCCCGTTATTGATCGGCCTTTCTTTGGGAAATCAGCCCTTCTGTCCAAATTGCAAGATTTTCCGCAACCGTCGGCTCAGGCCCGTTCGGCCCAAACGTTACACTTGCTAATGACCACGCTGGAGCAGGAAGCCGCTGTTATTCCTACCACGCCAACCCGGTTCCGCACTGCCGCAGTTCCTCTCGGCGCCGCTCGTAGTCCGGCATAACCCGTCCGACCGCCTGCCAGTAGTCACGGCCGTGGCCGCGGTGCAGGAGATGCACCAGCTCGTGGACGACGACATAGTCGATGAGCCGCATCGGGGGCCTGTATGATGCGCCAGTTCAGCCGAATCGTGCCACGGTGGTTGCAGCTTCCCCAGCGTTTCTGTTGGTCCGCGACGATGACCCGGGGCATTGGAGTACCCACCTTCGAGCGCCATGCCTCCACCCGTTCCGGGAGCCGTTCGGCGGCCTGACGGCGGAACCACGACACCAAAGCGGCTCGCACATGGGCGGTCTGCTGCGGTTCCCCCAGCACGGGCACGTGCAGCCATCCGCCGCGCAGCTTTGCCTCGCCGGTCGCGTGCGGATCGACCTTCAAGCGGTAGTGCCGCCCCAGGTACCGGACACTCTAGGCCGCCGAGATCGACGTCGCCGAGACACAACAGGTCCTCGACGTGCAGTCTTCGATCGAACAAGTGCTATTCGTCTGCGTCGAGCCGGCTGTCCGGATGGCATACGAAAAAGTTCTTGGTCAGGAATCGGCGGGATGACCGGCCGATTCGGTGCTCCGTGGGGGGCTAGGGTGAAGATCTCTGCGGATCTCCTCGGCTCGTCCCCCATGGCCTCCCAGATCCGTTTGGCCAACACAACTGAGCACGACGTCGCCGGCTTTGAATCAACACGCTGGCGGTACACTGATCAACTTGTCCAGACGCTCGAGCAGTGTTGCGTAGTCCCGCACCCACGAGGAGATCGCTTCGACCGTGGCGGCCGGTAACGCCATTCGCCCCGCCAGGTCGTCGAGATCCTGCCGTTCTTCAGCGCTCATCTCATCATCGATAAGAGCCAGCGTGACGGCATCGCGATAGACGAGAACCCGCGTGGCCCACGGGAGCGCCGACAAGTCATCGGGCACCACGGGAAGGTTGTCGAGGTCCACACCGAAGTGTGCGGCGTGATGGTCGAGCAGCTCCCGTTCGGCCGGATGGAGTCCGTCCGCATGAGCGATCTTCGACAGGGTTGCGACGTACAACTCCGGTGATAGCCCGTCGAGTGGATTGCTCAGCGGGTCCATGTTCACTTCGTCATGAGGATATCGAGATCGCCGATCGTACGGAGAATCCGCGCGTCAGGCACGCCGACGGTCTCCGCAAGTACAATACTGGCCCTCAACCGGAGCGAGGCGTTCACAGACTGATCGAAGGCGGCTTCGGCTAGGCGTTCCAGGTTTCCGAACCGAGTGTCCAACTGTTGCATGAAGGCGCGGAACTCCTCGTCGAGCTGCCCGAGGGCGTACTGCTCGTACTTGGCAAGCCGCGCGGTCAACGCCGACTCCGACTTCCCAAGTCCGTCCTTGAGGGCCGAGGCGACGAACTTGCCGGCGAGGCTGCCGATGAGGGCGCCGAGCAACGGAATCGGAATTAGCGTCTGGCCGGCCGCGGTCGCCAATCCCGCGATGGCTGCGTCTAGGGCGATGATGTGCGCCATTTCGACGAACTGGTCGCAGTCTATCGTCCCGGCATCGTAATCCCGCAGAAGACCGCCAATACCCATCAGGCCGCTAACGAGCGAGCCTGCGAACGGTGCCGCCAGGACAGTGGAGTTCGTCACGACGTACAGAGCGCCACCCGCAACCGCGCCACCACTGGCGCCCTGCGCCGCCACCACTCCGACGTCCCGCCAGTCCTGCGTCGAGAACTCTCCCCGAAAGGGACTCCTGCCCTCGCGGTGCTTGACCCAGATCGCCTGCGCCAGACCGAGGCCGCCCCCGGCAGTCGCGCCAAGAGCGGCGGCCTGACCGAGGCCCGCCAGGGATGGGCCGTGCTCGGCCCCCGCCGCCCGCTTCAGCTCCTTGTTCTCCCGATCCAGCACGTCTTCGCGTTTGCGAATGGTGTCGTGGACACGTCCCTGTTGTACTTCGGCGTACGTCGCTTCGCCCGGCTCGATCAGGTCGTCTGCCGATCGGCCCGTTGCCTGCTCCAGGTCGTCCAGCGAGCCCCGGATTCCATCTGCGCGGCGGCCGGACAAGCCCTCGATCTCCCCGGTCCGGCGTAACTCGTCCAACTGCCGATGCTGGTCGGTGGGGATGTGGTAGCGGCCGTGAGTGCTGGCGAAGTCCGGGTAGCTCTCCGCATGCTTCGAAACTCCTTCCAGCGTATTGCGGAGGCCGTTGTAGTACTTGGACTGGAGCTCCACGCTGTCCACCCGGTAGTCCACGGGACCGGTGCGCGGAACACCGTCGAACGTTGCGGCCGGGACGCGGCCATACAGCACGTCCAGGGCACGGCGGACTCCCACATGTACCTGCTCTGCGATCTCGCCGTGCTTGGTGTCTGTGCTGCCGAGGATGTTCTCCGGCGACCCGACGAAGTCCCGTACGGCCTGCATCTCCCGCATGGCACCGAGAAAGGTTCGGTCCTGACTGCCTAGCGCGCCGGCAAGTTCGCCGGCTCGATGCGCGGCGTCGAGCTTGGCCCATGCCGCCGCGACCTGCGCCGCGACATGGAGATTGGCCCGCTCGGCTGGAGACCGCCTCACAGTGCAACCTCCGTTCTGAGCAGTTCGCCGAGCGCGCGAACGTGATTGACGAGTCCCGCGAGACGCTCTTTCTGTTCCCGATCGAACCGTTGGTAATCGGTCGGGCCGTGGTCGCGAAGCCAATTCAGCTCAGCCAGGCTTCCCGTGGTGTGTGTCCTCGTGCTTGAGCCGAGCCCCTCGATCTGCCCGTCGGCCGTCCGCAGCGAACGCATCTCCGCTTCGACCTCGACGCGCTCCCGGACGGCTCTGCGCGCGAGTTCTCCGTTGCGGCAATGGAGATAGATGCCCGACCCCGCCAAGGCGACACCACCGATGGTCCAGCCCACCGGTCCCACTAGGACCAGGAGCGCCTTTCCGGCCGCCATGCCGCCGCCGCCAGCCGCGACGGCACCGCCTCCGAGCCAAGCGAGGGCGGCGTTGGCGGCAGCAGCGCCGGACAGAGTGGAGATGGCTGTTCCCGTCGACGCCGTGCCGAACGTCGTTGCTACCGCCATGGCTACGGATGGGCCGAGGGTGGCTACGCCCACGCCAGCGGCGGCCCCGCTTACTCCGGCCGCGCCGCCGACCGTCTCGGACCTGTAGGCCTCAGTCTCGATGCGCTGAATGGTCTCCGAGAACCGATCGACTTCGATGCGGAACTCGCGCACCGACTTGTCGAACTCCTTGGGCGAATGCGCCAGACGGTTCACGTACTCCTCGACCGGCTCGATCACCTCGGCGACGGCTCGCTGCCTTTGTTCGAACAGCCGCACGCTGGCGCGTTCGACCTGCTTGCGGAGGTTCTCGTGGTCCCGAAGTGCACTACGGAGCTTCTCGACCGCCTCGCGCCGCACAGACCTGTTTAACATTCCAAGCCTCGGCATACGCACGACGAGGGAATTAGATATAGACAATTGCGAACCAAGCCTAGGCGCCTCTAATCCGAAACGTCCCTGCGCGCCGGTCTTGAGTTCGTTTGTGTTATTGGACACGACGCGGTTCTTAAAACGTCCTACATAGAAGACGACCAAAGCATTCCGGTTGCAGGAAGTTCGCCAATCTCATACAGCTCGAGTTTATGGAAGGGACAGGGCTTCCGCGCATCACTCCTTCTACCTCGACCCGCCTCTTCCATATTGTTCCCCTTACACCCGAGCGCTAGACGGAGAAATAGGAAGAGCGTTACCCTCGTATTCTGCTGCTAACTTACTGATCTTGTGGCGGGCATCAATGCGGGTTTGGATGACATGGCGCACCGTGTCGCTGATCGCTCCGCGTACCCTTGGGGATTTTGGTACAGGCAAGACGATCTCGTCGATCCGGTTGCCAATGGTGTCGATCACATCGCGCGTAAATTGTTTTGTTCGCACTTGCCGCTTAACGATATATGAGTTAAGCAGACCCAAGAGCAAGAAAGGGTCCACTTCGTCCGGCCTTAAGGTTCGAATCTTGAACAACCCTCCACAGTAAAGGCATTGTTCATCGTTATTGGTAACTATACATGACGTACCCACAAGATATGTTCCGTCACGCACGAGAAAGATGTCGTTCTCCCGTACATCCTGATGAGGGGCATATTCGTTAAATACATCTCGCGAGACTCCCTTCTTCGGGTCGTGCTTAATCTCCCAATTTGAGAAGTCAGTAGTGCGGATGAAGGGGATGTTTCCAGTGCCGTAAGCCATTTTGCCAACTTCATCACCAGTGTAATATCCGAGGACTCCATCTTCCCGGAGCGCGCCGAAACTGCGCAAATCGCAATGTGGCTCCAATGTCGCAAGTTCGGCACGAATCGACGGTTCATAATACCTGGGAACAAGGATCAAATTTCGAACTTCGTTACTGTAGAGCCAGAAATATTCAAATCCGCCGAATTCCGATGATATCGTTTCCTGTTGTAGCGCGGCGCAAATCTCGTCTTCCGTTGCGCGCGCAAACTTCTTGAGCGGCTGTGCCGAACCGGTTCGCAGAACTTCTTCCATTAGAGTCGGACAATGTTTGATGAATGCCTTCCCTTTCATGCGAATCATCAGGGCAGAATCGGCGCGCGCGGACAACGACTGTCTCAATGAGTCATCTTTAGGGATCGGAACGATGGTTTCAAAGAATCGACGCCCAATCGTGTCGATAATATCGGCGGTGAACTGGAATGATCGGATTTGTCGCTGAACGACCCGGCAATTCAGGGCAAGGAACAACAGGAGTGGATCCATTGCCTTCTTGTTGTTCACCCGCAACTTCAGCAGATGAGACTGGTAAAGAAGCTGTTTATCAAATCGGGTGATAAAGCAGTTCGACCCGATTAGATAGGTGCCGTCACGAACGAGAAGGATATCACCTTCACCAACGTCCTGGTGTTTTGCGTACTCTTCGTAAATGTCCTCAGAAACACCTTGTTTCGGTGCCGCCTTAATTTCCCAGTTCACTATGTCCGATGTCCGAACAAACGGGATATCGCCTGTTCCGTACGCAGCCTTGCCGACCTCATCTCCCGTTGCAATGGAAATTGTTCCGTCATTCATCAATTCGTTGAACCGGATGAGATCGTGAGTAATTGCAAGTGAATCGAGGCGAGAGATGATATCGGGGTCATAGTATTTCGGTATGTACACGCGATCCCTGATCTTGTCGGATGAAATCCAGAACCTAATCATTTCTTTGGACCGCGCTTAAACAGTTCAGCGACTTTCGGGATTTCGTCGAGGATAACTCGTTGGCCGTTTTGGTCAATTCGGTAGGTAGGATTGCCTCGGCTGTCATGGCCGCACCATTGCACCTCACACATAAAGACAGGATAGCGGCCCTTTGGTATCGTCTTCTCACAAATCACTACGCATGTCTTCGCATGAGTATTCGGTTGGAATAAGTTTTCCGGCATCGTGACCAAAGCAAGCAGCTTCGTCTTTCGAGTCAGGTAGTCCACGACATAGCGATACTTCGGCATCCCGAAAATGCTTTCCAACAGGACGATTCCGAGCTTGCCTCCTTCCTGGAGGAAGTCGAGACACCGCTCGATAAATAGGATTTGAGGCGTCTGTGATTCAAGCACGTCGCCTTTCACGAAGGTGAAGTTTTCGCCCTCGATCCACTTATGCCCGAGTTCATACTGGGAAAGCGTCTCAGCGCTTTCGATCCGCAACTTCTTCCCGAATGGCGGATTCGTGATAACCACATTGAAGCTGCCACGTGAGATAGAGCTCCGCGCTTTCCCACTCCACCTCTTGGGATTCTCGAGCGAGTTTTCGCAGTGGATGCCGCCTCGCCCGTCGCCCAAGATCGCCATGTAGGCCTTTGCGACCTTGGCTAGGAATTCGTCCTTATCGATACCGCGAAAATTGTCAATGGCTACCTTTTGTTCTTGCGCGTAAATCTCTTGGTCAGGCCACTTATATGCGGCACCTTGTCCCTGCACCTTTTTCCAGACGTGCCGCAACGTTTCGACGAGGAAGCCGCCGCTGCCGCATGCCGGGTCCATGATCCGGTCATCGGGTCCGGGATCAATCATGTCCACTACCATCTTCACGACATTGCGCGGTGTAAAGAATTGCCCTTGCGGCCCTTTGAGCGAGGGGCCAATGAAAATTTCAAATGCCTCGCCCACGGCATCGCGGTCACACTCAACCAGGCAGACGCTTTGCAGTTCGCCGATGACGTAGCGTAACGAGTTCGCATCCAGATCAATTGAGTCGGCGACTTCAATGACGTCCTTGTATTGTTTTTTAACTTTCTCGAACAGCGTCACGATTCTCGCTTTAACGTCTGCTGCTTCCTCGTCAATGCCAGCGCGGAACTCAACCATTTGGTCGGGCTTCTTAAACCTCTCGTCATAGATTTTGCAGAAGATCAAGTTGATGAGTTCCTGCGCAAATTTCTCATCGCGAGTGATGCCCACAGCCTTAGCCGCAAGATAGTTTCGGATGGCGCGAAAGCTGGGCTTCAAATTGTCAACGGGTTTCAGGGCTGCGCGGGTGAAACGGCCAATGTCCTCAATCCGTTGACCGTAGCGTGGGACGTTCGGGATCTCGTCAAACGTGACTTTGCCAGCTTTTTCGGTCTTCAGTAGAAAGAGGCGCTCTTTGCCGTTAAACCAGACGCCGAGCCGGGCCACGGAAAATCGTAGATAGTCCTCAAGTTGACCACGCCCGTCCTTGCGCGTCTTCTTCTTGCACTCGACGAGAATGCAGGCTTCGTGGTCACTCCGCTGCCCAGAAGAGAAAACGGAGATATCGACCGGATATTCCTTCTTACGGTCGGACGGGCGTGCTTTAACGCGGTACTGTGGTCGAGTTTGGATATGATCTCTGGGATAGCCGTAGTCGTTGACCAGGGCGATCGCGAAGACCTGCACAGCTTCGCGTTCTTCTGGGGTGTCGCGGACTAGCTTTCCAGAGATGAAATCGCTGATGTATCCCTCGCGCTCATTGTCTTCGCCGATGAGGGGGGCCGCGAGAATTCCTTCGGAAGCAGTATCTCTAGAGAAGCCTTCGTCTTGGCCATCGTGGCTCGTGTGTCGAGACCGTTTGCGCCTTTTAGCTGTTTCGTTTCTTGGCTTCATCGGCCTCCACAAGAGGGAGTTTAGCATAGGAGAGTTGGACTCTAGAACTACCGAGCGAATATGTTTATTCATATCAAACGGGTTTTCGTCACTTGTCTCTATAATTCCCTTCATCATGTGCCGCTACCTCCCGTTGACAGTTGGGTCGTCGATGTTGGCGTTGGGCTGGTCGGGCTCGGCTGTGTGCCCCACCATCAGAAGACCACCTTGAGAAATAGGTACGCGAATCGGGCCATCACCAGCAGGAGGATGATCAGAACGAAGGCCTGAACCTCGAGCCAGAGTAGCAGCCAGATACTGACCCCGTCCTGTGCCAAAACTCGGCCCTTTTGAAATAGACCACAAATCAGCAGCTTAGGCGCCCTTGGAATCCGCGCAGAATCGAGGGTATTTCGCGCCGCAGGGCTGGCTTCCGACCCCTGGGCTGCGGGTGGCGAGCGACAGGCCCACCGGGGGTGCGCACGGCTGGCCCAAATCGGCTGCGGGGCGAGCTACGGGCAGTGAGCTTCGCACCCGGAAGTCCCTCATTAGACTGGACTTTATCGAGCACAAGAGCGAACGTTCGGTGATGCCGCAGGATACAGGGGTTGGCCGGAACGTCGTTTTGGACGGTTTGGACTTCGCCAGCTTACGGCGGGTCTGGGAGCAAACCTTTGGGGCTGCTCCCCCACGCTCGCTCTCTCGCGTTTTCCTACGCCGCGTTCTCTTGCACGAACGCCAGTGCCGGACCCATGGCTGGCATTCGGCCGCAACCCGGCGCATTCTGGCTGCCATGGCGAACGGGACGCCAGGCAACGGCGCCGCCGCTCCCGCAGGGTCCGTTTCTGCCGGCACCCATCTCGTCCGCGAGTGGAATGGCCGGACCTACCAGGTCGAGGTAATCGACAACGGCTATCGGTTCGATGGCAAAACCTATCCGTCCCTCACTACCATCGCAAAGCGAATCACCGGCACCCACTGGTCAGGACCACGCTTTTTCGGTCTGACGCCCAAGCGCAAGGCCTAACATGAAGAAGATCCGCTGTGCCATCTATACGCGAAAGAGTGCGGAAGAGGGTCTCGAACAGGAGTTCAACTCCCTCGATGCGCAGCGAGAAGCCTGCGCCGCGTATGTCGCGAGCCAGAAAGCGGAGGGCTGGGTGCTGCGGCCAACCGTCTACGAAGACGGAGGAATCTCGGGAGGAACCCTGGAGCGCCCGGGCCTGCAGCGCTTGCTGGCCGACATCGATGCCGGTCTCGTCGAGCAGATCGTGGTCTACAAGGTCGACCGGCTGACCGGTGCTTGCGCTATTTACTGTTGGTGATGTGTACGCATCCCTTTGCAAAAGAGGCGCTTACGCTCCATTTGGAGCGCAGCGAAGGTCATCAGCGCTATTTTGGCTGTAATTTAATGCACCGTAGGGTCTTAGCGTCATCTCACCAACACTTAATGGCGGAAGCACCACACTATCCACCAGGTGCGTCCAAGTGGAACCCAATCGAGCACCGCCTGTTCAGCGAGATTAGCAAGAATTGGGCGGGCCGGCCGCTCGATAGCTACGAAACCATCCTGAACTTCATACGGACCACCAAGACCAAAACTGGGCTCAAGGTTAACGCCCGTCTCGTCAAGAAGCAGTATCCTAAGGGCATCAAAATCTCGGACCCTGCGATGGCGCTACTCAACATCAAAAAATCCTCTTCCCTGCCGAAGTGGAACTACACGTTGCGTCCATCCAAGAATGGGAAATAATTTCTGCCACGGTCCTTAGTGTCTGTGTTTCCGACTGGGCAGCGAGTTGCGATCTTCTTTATTGCGGACGACAGCCAGTCTGATCTCCACCTTCCGCCAGCCCGGCGCGGATCGCCTATAATCCGGCCATGCGCTCATTGCTGTCCGGCACGAATGATAGTAGTCGACGTATTTGCGTAGGATTCGCTTCAGGTGCCGCTCATCAAGGACGATCACGTGGTCGAGACACTCACGTCGAATGGAGCCGATCATCCTTTCGACGAATGGATTCTGCCACGGGGAGCGCGGTGCGGTAAGGACCTGCTCGATCCCGAGACCGTCGACGCGACTATCGAAGTACGCTCCGTAGGTCTGGTGTCGGTCCCGTACCAGGTACCGAGGCGCCGTGTCCCATGGAAAAGCATCGACCATTTGCTGCGCCGTCCACTCGGCGGAAGGATGCTCGGTGACATTGAAATGAACGATACGGCGACGGTCGTGGCGAAGGACGATGAAGACGAACAGAACTCTGAAGGTTACGGTCGGCAAAGTGAAAAAGTCGAGCGACACCAAGTCGTTTGCATGATTATCAAGAAAGCTCCGCCAAGTATGGGACGGTGGGGTGCGATGACGAACCATATACTTGGAGACGGCTGCCTGGGAAATGGAGATGCCTAGCTTCGCCAGCTCGCCATGCACGCGGGGAGCTCCCCAGAGCGGGTTGGCCCTGCTCATGTTCCGTATCAGCTCACGTATTTCGGGAGCGACGCCTGGTCGTCCGGGCCTACGCCGTCGGCTCTTCCAAGTCCAATATCGTCTGAACCCACAACGGTGCCAGCGGATGACCGTCTGAGGTTTCACGATGACGAGGACGCTCTCCCAGTCAGTCCAGATTCTGCGCAACAGCACCCAAAACCCGCGGTCGACCTTCGAGAGCCGCGGCCGTTTCACCGAACGGCGGAGGACGGCGAGCTGCTGCCGAAGAGCGACATTCTCGAGAGCCAGCTCGCGACGAGCCTTGAAGGTAGAGATGAGAGCGCGAACCAACGACGAAATCATGCAGGCATGGTGCCGGCAGACCGGAGATTAATCAAGTTCGGGGCGCGCGGATGAATAAATAGAAGGCACAGGATCCCCAATAGTTCGGAGGTTTTTTTTGGATCTCCAACATCGTCTCCACTCGAGCCAGGCGACGTTGAAGTCGGGCGTTCTCCCGCTCGAGCTCCTTGACCCGTGGATCCTCTGCCTTCGCCTTCCGGCCTCGCTTTCTCGACGCCAACCCCGCTTTGGCGACCTCGTCACGTTGGCGGCGCCAGCTCGACAAAAGCGACGAGTACAGGCCCTCTCGACGCAGCAGGGCAGCGACATCGCCGTCACCCTTGCAGCCATCGGCCTCGCGTACTATCCGCAGCTTGTACTCCGCGGTAAAGCGGCGACGCTTCGCTTGCTCAATCACTTCGGGATCCTCGACCCCCGCCGCATCGCGGCCGACGGGATCTGTCGAGTAGGGATGGCAGGTCGCCCCACCACCCCTCTCACAGAACCGGACTTGTGGGCCTCACATCCGGCTCTTTGGAATGAGTTTGGGGCTTTGGCTTCGCGTTGATCGCGTGCGCGACTCGCAAGCGGGGCTCAACATTATCGGGTTGGTGATCGTGCTTCTCAAGGACCTTCCGATTTGGGGCAGACGTCGGGAGGTGCAGTAGTGCCAAGAATGAAGGTTGCTTCAGGAATTCGCGTTGGGAAGCCGGCGCGTCCGGGCTCCATCTGACCGCCACCAAAACCCCGTCCTGTGCCAAAACTCGGCCCTTCTCTCATCCGGTCGTTTCGCAGCGCCCACACCGCTGTGATCCGCAAAAAAGAAGATCGCCTACCGCTGGATCGACTTTTTGCGGAGCACAAGTAGAATCACGACATGATCGCGTGTCTGGGCTGGGGCTCGCTCATCTGGGGCACCGGTACCCTGCCGGTCGGCGATTGGCAGTGCGACGGCCCGTCAGTCAGAGTGGAATTCCTGCGTCAGTCTAGGAATAGACGCCTCACGCTGGTGCTGCACGCCTCCGCCGAACCCGTGTCCAGTCTCTGGGCGCACATGACCGTGGATAGCTTGGACAACGCAACGAAAGCTACGAGCAGGCCGACCTATTCGAACAGGAGTAACCCATGGCCATCAGCAATCACGAACGTGTCGGCAAAGCTCTAGAGCTTCTCAAGAATGGCCTGCAGCCGTTCGTCGAGCGTGAACTGAAGGAGCAGCACAAGCAGCTCTGGTTCGAGGAGTTCAAGGCTTCCCTTACATCGCGACAACTCTCTTTCGCCGGTACGGAGGATCAGCCGAGATGGGACGTCGCTACGGTTCTGAAAGTTATGTGGGACCAATGGCACAAGGTGTTCCGCAAGGTACTCGGCCAATCTGACCGGTCGATCATCAGTGAGTTACGCGATGTTCGGAATCGTTGGGCTCACCAAAATCCGTTCTCAAGCGACGACGCGTACCGTGCCCTAGACTCTGTCAGTCGGTTGCTCGCCACCGTTTCGGCCTCGCAGCAACACTCGTTTCTCCCTTCCGTACATGGGTCGCCTCCGCTCTTGAGGGACTACTTTGTCTGAAGGGCCGCGGTCCTCGTGAGATCAAAATACTCATGCGCCTTCTGTCCAAAAACACAAACGAACTCAAGACTGGCGCGCCGGGACGTTTCGGATCAGAGACGTCTGAGGCTTGGTTGGCCAATGGAAGCTAGAATCCTCGGTCATGAGGAGGCAGAGCCAGCCCTGAACCTTGTCGGTCGTCGCCATCGCTGGCTGGCTCCAGCGTGACCAACAGGCCGCTATCGTTTGTGTTTTTGGACACGACGCGATCCACGGCTGGGGCTGCAACAAACGGGTGCAGATGGCTAACCGGCCTGGAGGGCGTAAGTGGCAAGCCCGATCGCCACCACACGGTCGCTGCCCTCGACGACCTCGAGCCGGCAGGCGGCCAGCGTACGTCCCTTACGTACGAGTTCTCCAATGGCGAGCAAGTCTCCCTGGACTCCCGCCAGCAAGCTCATCTTGAACTCCACCGTCTTGACCGTGGAGCCCGACGAGACCGAACCCACCGCGAAGTTGCCCGCCGTGTCGGCGATCAGACCGATGAGACCCCCGTGGATGACGCCATGCCCGTCTTCGAACGCGGCCCGAAACGGCAACCGCACGCGTGCCACGCCGTTCTCGCAATAGCCGAGTGTCATGCCCAGGTAGCGGCTGATCGGGGCCGCCTCGAAGAGTTGCTTAAGTTTCTTGAGATGCGCGGGCGTGGAACGTTCCGACGTTTCACCCACCCGCTGGTGGCGGACACCTTCGGGCAGAGGAACCGGCACCAGCTTGGGCTCATTGAGGGGAGCCGAACGAGGCCGTGAGGCGGCTTTCTTGCTAGCAGGCCTCGAAAGGATGTCTCTCTTCCCTGGTCCTTCTTTCATATCGAGACACGCTCCACGATGTTTGCGAGTGACGTGCCGTCTACACCGGTCATAGATCTGTGTGGTCCTGGGGTCGGAGCGTCCGGCCAGGTACTGCACGTCCTCCGAGGGCACGTTCTGGTTGAGTATATCCGTAATCCCGTGAGGAGTCTCTTATCGAGACCAAGCTCGTTCTGGGCAACCCCACGAAATCCGTCGACCGCACACTCCTGCGCAATATCGCCAACGCCCTCTCCGGTGCTTCTGCTATCAAGTGTTGGTAAGATGACGCTAAGACTTTACACTGCATTAAGTTACAGCCAAAATAGCGCTCGTGACCTTCGCTGCGCGCTAAATAGAGCGTAAGCGCCTTTTTTGCAAAGGGATACGTACACATCACCAACAGTAAACAGCGCAAGCACCGCTTGAAGCTCTTTGGCAGCGAAGCCAGCGATCCTTCTGTGGTTGAATCGATGACACACTTGGGCTGCTTTCTCGAGCCAGCGGGCGACGGTGTTCCAGGCAATCCCTTTGATCCGGGAAATCGAGGAAATGCCTGACACCCTCGACTCTGAGAGCGATGACCACATCGAAAGTAGCTCTTCGATGTTGGAGACGGGGAAAGCTTTCCCTCTGCGATCGAGTCGGGCTCGCGGGGCACCGTCGAAATCGCAGTCGAGAGAATCTCTCCCGCGGCTCTCGTGCTGCAGGCAAAACCGCGGCCCGCCCCACGCGAAGCGACCGGTAGCACGGTTTTCTGAAACTGGTGGGTGATTTCCCTTATCGTGTAAGCTAGTGAGAAGGAATGCGTTATCTTGCTACCGCCATCACAACGCTCTCGTCGCTGGCAACGGCCTCTTCTTCCGTCGAGAAACTGAGTGACGATCACCAACCGTTTCTCTCTGATTTCGAGGGTAGTGATGGACGAGTCCGACTGGTGGTGCTCCTGTCTCCGACGTGACCCAAGTGCCAATCGGGCGCCCGTGTGGTGCAGCGCGTTCTCGAAAGACTAGAGGGGCAGCCCATCGACGCTTTCATCGTCTGGCTTCCCGTCGTCCGCGGAGACTATTACGAAGAGACCCATCACGCTCGGACGATGGTTCGGGATCGGCGAGCTCGCCACTACTGGGACTCCGCCGGGAAGCTTGGCGAGGCACTCTCGCCAATTCTCGGCCTTCGAGCGACAATGGCTTGGGACGTCTATATTGTGTTCGACAGTAAGGCTTCGGGGCTGCACAGGCCCGTCGGCTGGATGCATCAGCTCATCGGCGAGGATCGCGCCCGTGAGCTCACGGAGTACGGGCTCGAGAAGCTCTTGCGCGACCTGTCGACCGATTGAGGAGGCACCAAGTGTCTAGCAAGCCTAGTAGGGAGACGGAGCTGATCTACGATTGGAACCGTGCTTCCGAGGCAACGGACCGTGCTCCGCGCAAGTCGATCGAGCTCGACGATGAAACGCTACGGGACGGTCTGCAGAGCCCCTCGGTGATCTCGCCCCCCATAGAAAAGAAGATAGAGATTCTTCACTTGATGGAAGCCGTCGGGATACATGCGGCCAATATCGGTCTGCCCGGAGCCGGGCCCCACGTGCAGAAGCAGGTTCTTCGGCTCGCTCGCGCGATTGTCGACCAGCGGATGAAAATCGAGCCCAACTGTGCGGCGCGAACGCTCAAAGCGGATATCGAGCCCGTGAGGTCAAAATACTCATGCGGCTTCCCGATGGTAGAAACGTAGTAACCCGCCAAGCCGTTCACGGGAGCGTACCTTGCGCTCGGACTGAGGTAACTGGTCGCTGGCTGGGAACAGCAGCAGATTCTCCTTGCCTTGATGATTCCCGTCGTGTCCAAAAACACAAACGCGTTGCCAAGCCCTTGATGGTTGCGCTCTCCCCGATAGTGATAGATGAACTCGGCGACGGCCCGGCGCGCAGGTCTTAGAATTCGTTTGGGTGTAACTCTCATACTGACACCGATCATTGCCAACTGCGTATCGGCACGACATTGTGGCGTTGTTGCACCGCTCTGGCTGAGAGCGAAATCCGCCTATGGTGGTGGCCGAGGTATGTTCGAGCATGAAGTATCCCAAGCGCTGCCAGTACAAGCACGCGAAGCAGAAGAAGTACCACGTTCGCAACTGGGCGGAATACAACGAAGGGCTGCGCCGCCGGGGCGATTTGACAGTCTGGTTTGACGAGGAGGCAATCGCGAACTGGAAGGCCGACAAGACCGGTAAGCCTGGCGGTCAACGGGTCTATTCAGACATGGCGATTGAAACGGGCCTGGTTGTCCGGATGGTGTACAAGCTCGCCTACCGACAAACCGAAGGCTTCTTGCACTCGATCGCCTCGCTTCTCGGGCTCGGTATCGAGATCCCGGACTACTCGACGTTGTGTCGGCGCTCGAGGTTGCTCCGCAAGAAGCTGCGGATTCCGAAAGCCGCGAGCACTCAACCCATCCACCTGATGATCGATAGCACGGGCTTGAGGATTCATGTTGGAAACGCTCGCAAACCGCCAAAGCAGCGCGCATGGCGCAAGTTGCACATCGCCGTTGATCGCGAGACCGGGAACATTGTTGCGTCCGAACTGACGGCGTCACGAGCTCGCGACGCAACCCGAGTCCCCGCTTTGCTAACACAGATTCAAGCACCTCTAGTGTCGGTGGCGGCGGACAGTGCATACGACAAGGAAGCGGTCTACGAAGCCATCGAAGCGCACAGTCCTGGACGAAGGACGCGCGTGGTGATTCCGCCGCAACGAAACGCGACGCTCAGTCAGAATTCGAACACCGCCATGCAGGAGCGCGATCGCCATATTCGTGCCATCGAAAGACACGGCCGACGTGAATGGTACAAGCTCTCAGGCTACACCAAGCGAAGCATGGTGGAGAACGCGGTCTATCGTTACAAGGCGATCATCGGGCCGGAGATGCGGGCTCGAACGTTGGCGAGGCAACGAGTTGAACACCGAATTGGGTGCGAGATACTCAACAAGATGGCTGCGCTCGGGATGCCCGATACGTACTGCGCCGGGTGACTCTGCAACCGGCACAGGGAGGTCAGCGATTTGCTCCGGGCCGTGCAACAACGCCTAATCGTCGCCAGAGATTCTGAGCTAACTGCCCCGCCAGCGTACAGAGCCACTAGGGCGTGATTCGCAATCTGGGCGTCCTGTGCTAAAACTCGGCCCTATTGAAATAGACCACAAATCAGGAGCTTAGACGCCCTTGGAATCCGCGCAGAATCCAGGGTATTTCGCGCCGCATTTAGAGAAGGAAGCTCATGCGTTTATCTCTCTTTCGAAGCACCAAAGGTGTCTCCGGGAACGAAATCTCAGAAGCCACACAAAGATGCCTCGGCCTTCGCGCGCTGCTTCCTCAATCGGAAGACGCGAGCCTGCGTGTCCTCGACCTCGGCGCCGCACGCATGGCGAATCTCGATTTCTTCGCCAACTATGGCGGCCAGCTCACCGTTGCGGATTTTTACAGCGGTCTTCGGCCACTGCGAGCTACCTCACAGGATGACGATCGCAAGCGCAAAGCCTTCGTCGAGCTTCTCGACTTCGACCGCGAGACGCGCTTCGACCTCGTTCTCGCTTGGGATCTTCTGAACTATCTCACGCCTCAGGAGCACCAGCTTCTAATGACGACACTCGAACCGTTTCTCGTTCCGGGGACGGCGATGCTTGCCTTCGTTTGGATGCAGAAGGAAATGCCTCCGCGGCCGTCGCACTACTGGGTTCGAGACGAGGAAACCGTCGCCTTCGAGATCCAGGAGGGGCGCGCGCGACCTTGCCCCCGCTATCTGGAACAGGACCTCTTGAAACGGATGCCGAGCCTAACGGTCGAAATCCGCTACCAGCTACGCAACGGCATGCTCGAATACGTCTTCTCGTATCGCAAGAGCTCGAGGCCCGCGGCGATCTCTGGCGTTGTTGCACGGCCCGGAGCAAATCGCTGACCTCCCTGTGCCGGTTGCAGAGTCACCCGGCGCAGTACGTATCGGGCATCCCGAGCGCAGCCATCTTGTTGAGTATCTCGCACCCAATTCGGTGTTCAACTCGTTGCCTCGCCAACGTTCGAGCCCGCATCTCCGGCCCGATGATCGCCTTGTAACGATAGACCGCGTTCTCCACCATGCTTCGCTTGGTGTAGCCTGAGAGCTTGTACCATTCACGTCGGCCGTGTCTTTCGATTGCACGAATATGGCGATCGCACTCCTGCATGGCGGTGTTCGAATTCTGACTGAGCGTCGCGTTTCGTTGCGGCGGAATCACCACGCGCGTCCTTCGTCCAGGACTGTGCGCTTCGATGGCTTCGTAGACCGCTTCCTTGTCGTATGCACTGTCCGCCGCCACCGACACTAGAGGTGCTTGAATCTGTGTTAGCAAAGCGGGGACTCGGGTTGCGTCGCGAGCTCGTGACGCCGTCAGTTCGGACGCAACAATGTTCCCGGTCTCGCGATCAACGGCGATGTGCAACTTGCGCCATGCGCGCTGCTTTGGCGGTTTGCGGGCGTTTCCAACATGAATCCTCAAGCCCGTGCTATCGATCATCAGGTGGATGGGTTGAGTGCTCGCGGCTTTCGGAATCCGCAGCTTCTTGCGGAGCAACCTCGAGCGCCGACACAACGTCGAGTAGTCCGGGATCTCGATACCGAGCCCGAGAAGCGAGGCGATCGAGTGCAAGAAGCCTTCGGTTTGTCGGTAGGCGAGCTTGTACACCATCCGGACAACCAGGCCCGTTTCAATCGCCATGTCTGAATAGACCCGTTGACCGCCAGGCTTACCGGTCTTGTCGGCCTTCCAGTTCGCGATTGCCTCCTCGTCAAACCAGACTGTCAAATCGCCCCGGCGCCCTCTGTGCCTATGATGATGAGACACCTGGCCTGGTAGAAATTAGACTCTAAAGAGGGCGAGGAGGTAGCGTGAAGGATGAAGGTTCCAGAGAGGGAGAGAGACGGGATGGGCCCAGGGGATGCGAATTTTGGAGAGGAACTGGAGGGGAGTTCAGTCTCACGTAGTGAGACTGAACGTAGCGGAGGGGCCTCTCCAAAATTCGCGGCGTCGTCGGTTGGTGGCCTGGCCTCCGGCGGAGCGGCACCCGACCCGGAGGTGACGGACAAGCCGAAACGTCGCCGGTTCACGGTGGAGTACAAACTCTCGCTGCTCAAGAAGGCAGATGCCTACCGTCACCAGCCGGGAAAGGTCGGAGCGCTGTTGCGTCGCGAGGGCGTGTATTCGTCCACGCTGTCGCAATGGCGCCGTCAGAGGGAGGAAGGGACGCTGTCAGCGCTGAAGCCAAAAAGGCGAGGCCGCAAAATCCAAGAGGTTAATCCTCTGGCGGGACGGGTCACGGAGCTCGAGCGTGAGGTGCAGCAGTTGCACGGCAAGCTCCGGCAGGCCGAGACGATCATCGATGTCCAAAAAAAACTTTGCGAGCTCGTGTGAGTTCGGATGAGTCGCCTGGAGAGTTGAAGCAGCGAATGATGACGGCGGCTCAAGAGCTATCTCGCAAGGTAGGGGTCCGTGCGGCCTGTGAGGCGCTGGAGGTTTCGCCGGCGACGTTCTATCGTCGCCGGCAGTCCTCCAGCGCTTCGAAGCCGTCATCTGGCCGAGCGTCATCACCGCGAGCCCTGGCGCCGAAGGAGCGCCAGACGGTGCACGACACCTTGAACTCGGAGCGATTCGTGGACCAGGCCCCTACGGAGGTCTACGCGACGCTGCTGGACGCGGGTAAGTACCTGTGCTCGGTGCGCACCATGTATCGCATCCTCGAGGAGCATGCCGAGCTGCGAGAGCGGCGCGATCAGCTCCGCCACCCGAACTACGAAAAGCCGGTCCTTCTGGCGACGGGACCCAACCAGGTTTGGTCCTGGGACATCACGAAGCTTCTCGGTCCCATGAAGTGGGTGTACTTCCACCTGTACGTGATCCTGGACATTTTTAGCCGCTACGTCGTGGGGTGGATGCTCGCCGAGCGAGAGAGTGCGGAGCTTGCGAAGCGTCTCATCAAAGAGACCTGTTCGAAGCAGGGTATCGTTGCAGAACAGCTGACGCTTCACGCCGACCGCGGCACGTCGATGAAATCCAAGCCGCTAGCGATGCTCCTGTCGGACCTCGGGGTGACGAAGACCCACAGCCGCCCCCAAGTTTCCAACGACAATCCTTACTCGGAGAGTCAGTTCAAGACGCTCAAATACCGTCCCGAGTTCCCCAAGCGGTTCGGTTCGATCCAACACGCTCGTGACGTTTGTAGAGATCTGTTCGGCTGGTACAACACCGAACACTACCACTCCGGCATCGGTCTACTTACACCTGAGTCGGTGCACTACGGCCGGGCGGCGATGATCGTCGAAGGTCGCCGGCAGGTGCTCTTGGACTTCTTCGGAGCCCATCCGGAGCGTTTTGTGAATGGAGCGCCGAAACCGCCCGAAATACCCTCAGCGGCGTGGATCAATCCGCCGACGACGAAAACGACGCATCAGATTGGCGCACAAGCCGTGTCCGAGGCCTCGGACGACCTCCAGGTACCCCTCATTTGCAACATTTACGGGGAACCCGTTGTCTCCAACTCGGCCGCCTCAGTGACCCGCACGCAACACAACCACGCGCAAACTCAGGGAAACCCGGCGTGACGGTTCGTCCGCCGTCCGCCGCCCATGGGTCTCTTCACGGACGGCGACACATAAGCGGTTGCTCACTAAATACACGATCTCGGTGTCTCAAAATCATTGACAATTACCGGCGGCGCAGCCCTTCGTTGTATTCCGCCCAGTTGCGAACGTGGTACTTCTTCTGCTTCGCGTGCTTGTACTGGCAGCGCTTGGGATACTTCATGCTCGAAACATACCTCGGCCACCACCATAGGCGGATTTCGCTCTCAGCCAGAGCGGTGCAACAACGCCGCTCGATGTTCCGTTGCTCTTGCCTTGTCGAAGACATGGATGTTTTGCCGTCCTCACTCAGAATCGTTTGGAGATCTCTGTCTTTCCGTTCCATTGCTCGTTCCTTTCGTACTTGTTTATGTGGAAGCAACGACGACCGACAAGGGCGACGAGCAACGGCCGTCGCGCTTCCACTGTGCGCACGGCCCGGGGTAGGCCTGCGCACCCAAGGCCGGACGAAGAAAACGCCATGTAAACCTCTTCCGGCCTGGTTCTTGCGGGGGCACGGACCATCCCGGCCCCCGTGCTGGGACGTGCAGCAGCTCACCTGCACGGCTCCAACAACCGTAGATCGTTCTCCTGCGCTCGCGTCATCACTTCACTGGTACTGGACCCGTCGTTGAGCGCAGCGTTAGGCTGACGGTAGCGCTCTCCTCACTACTTTCTTCTTTAGGCCAACTGTGAATGAACTCGAGTTTACCTTCTCTTATTTGCTTGGCAACGGTCACGAGCGCCATCCTCACGCCATCACTTTTCGAGACTGAAGCGCCCCAAAATCTCATAGCGTTCTGTATTAAAAGCAGTGCTTTTTCCTCGTTCTTGTCCAACCGACACGATAGTTGCATCACACTATCCTCCCTATAAGGAGCATACTACAACGTCACACACTGTAAGCTAAGGGAATACAGCTAGTCCTTGTCCTCCACTTACGCACCGATGAATCCCCCGCACTTGCCGCAGTTGATGGGCAGGTCTGGCGCTGGCTCGTGCTCGCATGCCGCGAGACGTTGACCTTCCTCCGCCTCCGCTGTGAGAAATCCCTTCGGCCTCGTGAGCGGTGGCGCGGCCACCTTGCCCAGGTAGACCTGCTCTTGCTCTTCGGCTTCCAGGCCGTTGAGGATCACTGTCTTCTCACGATGAGGGAGTTTGTCTATTTTGGCAGCCATCCTGTCATCGCAGTAACGGCCTAACCTCAGAGCTCCTCTACTAGGGTCGCCCATCGTCGGAACTGATTACGAGAGTTGGGTTTGGCGGCTCGCCGTGTGTTAAATAATTAGCGCTAGTTCTAAATGCTGAGATGATGCGTCCATGAGCACACTGGTATTCACGAGACATGCTTGTCTTGAGGGAAGACGCGACAAGTCGACCAGTATTGAGTTGTGCGCGTCCATGGTCGCAAAGTTGGAGTGTCATCTCATTAACACGCAGGGCCCAGTTACCGACCCCCTAACAGAGGAGCTCTGAACCTACGCATAATCCCGAACCACTTTGCTATGAGCTTTGGAACGGTGAAGACGACAACCGGGTTTTTCGTTCGTGGCGCTTTTGCCCTTGTTTTTTCTCGGGAAGGAAAAAAAGAAGAATTACCCTCTTTTTCCTCGGGATCTATAGATTTGGCTTTGTCCTTAAAAGAAAGATCTTTAGAACTTCTCTTATTTCCTTCCATTAGAACATTGGGGGCACCGTTTGCAGGTCTGACCGGCGTTGTTGCACCGCTCTGGCTGAGAGCGAAATCCGCCTATGGTGGTGGCCGAGGTATGTTTCGAGCATGAAGTATCCCAAGCGCTGCCAGTACAAGCACGCGAAGCAGAAGAAGTACCACGTTCGCAACTGGGCGGAATACAACGAAGGGCTGCGCCGCCGGGGCGATTTGACAGTCTGGTTTGACGAGGAGGCAATCGCGAACTGGAAGGCCGACAAGACCGGTAAGCCTGGCGGTCAACGGGTCTATTCAGACATGGCGATTGAAACGGGCCTGGTTGTCCGGATGGTGTACAAGCTCGCCTACCGACAAACCGAAGGCTTCTTGCACTCGATCGCCTCGCTTCTCGGGCTCGGTATCGAGATCCCGGACTACTCGACGTTGTGTCGGCGCTCGAGGTTGCTCCGCAAGAAGCTGCGGATTCCGAAAGCCGCGAGCACTCAACCCATCCACCTGATGATCGATAGCACGGGCTTGAGGATTCATGTTGGAAACGCTCGCAAACCGCCAAAGCAGCGCGCATGGCGCAAGTTGCACATCGCCGTTGATCGCGAGACCGGGAACATTGTTGCGTCCGAACTGACGGCGTCACGAGCTCGCGACGCAACCCTAGTCCCCGCTTTGCTAACACAGATTCAAGCACCTCTAGTGTCGGTGGCGGCGGACAGTGCATACGACAAGGAAGCGGTCTACGAAGCCATCGAAGCGCACAGTCCTGGACGAAGGACGCGCGTGGTGATTCCGCCGCAACGAAACGCGACGCTCAGTCAGAATTCGAACACCGCCATGCAGGAGCGCGATCGCCATATTCGTGCCATCGAAAGACACGGCCGACGTGAATGGTACAAGCTCTCAGGCTACACCAAGCGAAGCATGGTGGAGAACGCGGTCTATCGTTACAAGGCGATCATCGGGCCGGAGATGCGGGCTCGAACGTTGGCGAGGCAACGAGTTGAACAGCGAATTGGGTGCGAGATACTCAACAAGATGGCTGCGCTCGGGATGCCCGATACGTACTGCGCCGGGTGAACTCTGCAACCGGCACAGGGAGGTCAGCGATTTGCTCCGGGCCGTGCAACAACGCCTACCGAGCCCGAGAAGCGAGGCGATCGAGTGCAAGAAGCCTTCGGTTTGTCGGTAGGCGAGCTTGTACACCATCCGGACAACCAGGCCCGTTTCAATCGCCATGTCTGAATAGACCCGTTGACCGCCAGGCTTACCGGTCTTGTCGGCCTTCCAGTTCGCGATTGCCTCCTCGTCAAACCAGACTGTCAAATCGCCCCGGCGGCGCAGCCCTTCGTTGTATTCCGCCCAGTTGCGAACGTGGTACTTCTTCTGCTTCGCGTGCTTGTACTGGCAGCGCTTGGGATACTTCATGCTCGAACATACCTCGGCCGCCACCATAGGCGGATTTCGCTCTCAGCCAGAGCGGTGCAACAACGCCGCGATTCAATGTAAAAAACAACACCAGCTCGGCCAATGACGTGCTAGATTGCGACTGCGGTCGCCTTCGCCAACGGCTTCTCGACATGCGACGAGGAGGCTCGGACCGCGCGTCGGAGGGCTCACATCATGCCGACCAAAACATCTCGTAACGCCCCCTGCCCCTGCGGCAGCGGGAAAAAGTACAAGAAGTGCTGCCTCGCAAAGGACGAAGCCGCGGAGGCGTCGGTCGCTGTCTCCGAAGGCGCGGTCGCACGCGCACTCGGGTGGCTTCGCGATCATTACCCGGATGAGTTTGAACGCGCTATCGCTCTCGACTACTTCGACTCGCTGACGCCGGACCAATTCGAGGAGTTGGACGAGCTTCCCGATGACTTGTTGGGAATGGTCCATTTGAACGCGTTCGAATGGGTGCTCGCCGAGGGCGAAATCGGCCTCACCGAAGACGAGGACGACATCGTGCCCGTGATGGAGCTCGTGCTCGGCGAAGGAGGACCTCTGATGGAGGCCAACGAGCGGCGCTATCTCCAACTTCTCGCGACGGAGCCCATTGATCTCTACGAAGTCGTCGAAGCGGAGCCCGGCGAGGGGCTGTGGCTCGTTTCGACGCTAGCCCACGAGCCGAAGCGGGTTTGGGTTCGCGAGAGGTCGGCTTCGCGATCCCTCCGGGAGGGCGACATTTTCGCGGCGCGGGTGCTCCCGTGCGAGCCAAGTGTTCTCAGCGGTGCGGTGTATGCTTTCAACCGCCCTCAGTATCTGGAACTACGCGGCCGCATTCTGGATGGACCGCGAGGGAGCGGAGGTCTACTTGATTCGGACTGGGTGAGTAGCTGCATCATCGACGCGTGGTTGTCGGTCCTCGTAGGACCCCCACCGGTATTGATCGATGCTTCGACGGGCGAGGCGATCCTGTTGACGGCGGTCCACTACCGTGTGAAAGACTGGCCGCGATTCGCCAAAGCGCTCGACAAAGAACCGGACGTGGAGGAGGACGGCGAAGACCATTGGGTTCGGTTCCAGCCAGACGAAGCCCGCGAAGGTTCGCGTCGCTCTCTTTGCACCATCTCGAGAAGGGCCGACGATCGTATCGAGCTTTTCGCCCCAACCACGGACGCCGCCGATACCGCCGAGAGCTGGTTCTCGGAGCTTCTAGGCGACGCGGTGGAGCGCATCGCGCGCGAGTCGACCGACCCGAGACATGCGTGGAAGGATCGTCACGCGCGAACAAGGAATGAGCCGGATGTTGGAGACGGCCCCGGCGACGCCATCCCGCCAGAAACGCACACCGCGATCCTGGAACAGTTCTACCGGCAGAACTACGCAAATTGGGCCGACGAGCCCGTTCCCGCGTTGAAGGACAAGACGCCTCGCCAGGCCATCCGTTCGAAAGCCGGCCGGCGCGAGGTCGTGGAGCTCCTGCGAAGCTACGAGTATGGCGAGCGCGAGCAGGCCGAGATGCAAAGACGCGATCCCGTCGACTTGGGCTTTCTGTGGGAGGAGCTCGGAATCTCGACAGAGCGCGAAAGATGAGCCGTCGAGCTCGCACAGGCGTTGTTGCACGGCCCGGAGCAAATCGCTGACCTCCCTGATGCCGGTAGCTAAGTCACCCGGCGCAGTACGTATCGGGCATCCCGAGCGCGGTCATCTTGTTGAGTATCTCGCACCCAATTCGGTGTTCAACTCGTTGCCTCGCCAACGTTCGTGCTCGCATCTCCGACCCGATGATCGCTTTGTAACGATAGACCGCGTTCTCCACCATGCTTCGCTTGGTGAAGCCTGAGAGCTTGTACCATTCACGTCGGCCGTGTCTTTCGATTGCACGAATATGGCGATCGCGCTCCCGCATGGCGGTGTTCGAATTCTGACTGAGCGTCGCGTTTCGTTGCGGCGGAATCACCACGCGCGTCCTTCGTCCAGGGCTGTGCGCTTCGATGGCTTTGTAGACCGTTTCCTTGTCGTATGCACTGTCCGCCGCCACCCACGCTAGAGGTGCTTGAATCTGTGTTAGCAAAGCGGGGACTCGCGTTGCGTCGCGAGCGCGTGACGCCGTCAGTTCGGAGGCAACAATGGTGCCCGTCTTGCGATCAACGGCGATGTGCAACTTGCGCCATGCGCGCTGCTTTGGCGGTTTGCGGGCGGTTCCAACATGAATCCTCAAGCCCGTGCTATCGATCATTAGGTGGATGGGTTGGTTGCTTGCGGCTTTCGGAATCCGCAGCTTCTTGCGGAGCAGCCTCGAGCGCCGAGACAACGTCGAGTAGTCCGGGATTTCGATACCGAGCCCGAGCCCGAGCCCGAGAAGCAAGGCGATCGAGTGCAAGAAGCCTTCAGTTTGGCGGTAGGCGAGCTTGTACACCATCCGGACAACCAGGCCCGTTTCAATCGCCATGTCTGAATAGACCCGTTGGCCGCCAGGCTTACCGGTCTTGTCGGCCTTCCAGTTCGCGATTGCCTCCTCGTCAAACCAGACTGTCAAATCGCCTCGGCGGCGCAGCCCTTGGTTGTATTCCGCCCAGTTGCGAACGTGGTACTTCTTCTGCTTCGCGTGCTTGTACTGGCTGCGCTTGGGATACTTCATGGCCGAACATACCTCAGCCAGCACAAGAGGCGGATTTTGCTCTCAGCCAGAGCGGTGCAACAACGCCAGTTGGCAGCAAAACCTTTAGCGGAACGATCTTTGAAGAGTACGATTTTGAGGCGATGGGTGTAAAGAAGAGATGGTGCTGGCCAGCCAGCTTGTGCAGGATCTTCAGTTGGGTGGCGTTGCCGTCGACCAAGGCGACCCAACTCTTGCGGTGTGAGGGATCTCGTCGTTCGGCTTCCGCGAACGCCTCTTCGAGAACCTCCTCGGGCTCTTTGGCTAGGCTCGCCCAGACACGCTTGTCTTGGGGGCGAGGCCGTTTGTCTTTCTCTCGCTCGTCGCTTGGTGCCAGCACACGAACCACGTCTTCTGGTTGGCGCACGAAGGGCTCCACCGTATAAACGGCCGCGACCGTGGCCATCCGCTTTCGGTTCCGCTTCTCTCCCTTGGTCAGCCGCTTGCCTAGTCGCCGCGAGCCTTTCTCGGCCGCCTTCTTGGTGGCTTCACGCAGGTCTTTGCGTAGCATCACAACGCCCTTGCCGTCCGCCGTGATCGCCAGCACCGAGGCGCTGCGATCGCCTGCCGGTGGAGCGCGCTGCCCATAGAAGGCGTCGAAGTCCTCTGCCGCACGACCCGCCAGCTCCTCCACTTGGCGCTTTCCAACCTTCGCCCCAGTGTGGCGGCCAAGGCTCGCCACCGCCTCGTCGAACGCTCCCTTTGACACCTCTACTGCCGCCGTCCGCCTCAGCTCGAACGAGTAACGCTCACGGGGGAGGTTCAGCTCGGCATCCAACGGATGCAGGCTATCTGCACCTTCGGCTCCATAACCGAAACGTTTGACACGGATTTCCCCGAAGATCGTCGTCAGGCCGCGCTCGTGGATTCGCTCCTGGTCCCTTTCCACTCCATCCGCACCTCGGACCGGAGCCGCCGCCTCGCCGGGACCGCGCGAGTCGACATGGGCCTGGAACAACTTACGCGAAAGCTCGTAGCTCCTCTCGCGCACCAGCTTCTCCACGTCGCTGTGGCTCATCTGCCTCGATTCGGCAGAACGTAGAAACGCGATGATCGACTCGAGATCGTCCCTCGACATCCCGAACGTCTCTTCGCACAGTTCGAACGCAGAAAGTGCCATCTCTCAGCTCTCCCGCAACACCCGGCGAGGGTCCTTCACCAGAGGCAAGACCAGCACCGTTTTCGAGCTTGCGCCGTGACGACGGTGCTCGCGGTCCATCCGCCCCCGCCCCGTCGTCACTCCAAGCTCGATCCAGTTCGCAGCCCGGTAGCAGGTGCCGCGGTAGCGGCTGTGATCCACCAAGGTCTCCAACAGCAAGGGCTCCACCCCATAGCGGCTGTGCCACTCGCATGGAAGCTGTCGCGCCATCAGGGATAGCACCCTGCTCGCGAGGTTTTGCACCCGCACCCAGGGAAGGATCAGAAAGCGGCTGTTGTTAACCACTCGCTGCAGGTTCCGCCCGCGCGTGGCATCGTCCCATCCAATCCACAAATCTCGTGCCGCCATCCTCCACGCCGGACTCGACAACTGCACACAGCCCACCACCCGTGCCGGTGCCGATGCGTACACCAGATAGCGCAGATGAGCGCCAAAGGGAACCGCGTGGCCCAAGTAGTGATGCCGGTCCACCAGCTCCCGGAACAAAAGACGCTGCTCGTCACTCCGCACCACTTCCAACACCACAGGCTGAATCTCGCTCAGCTCCCCCTCCAACGGCTCAGACGGCTCGCCACGCTCGGTTTGCGGTATTCGGGTTCGTGTCCCGACCGGCTTACCCGGGCGTTTGTCCGGAAGCTCCAGGCGACCTTCGCCTTCCAGCCGCTCGAGAAACTCCCGGCACTCCCGCGCTTTCAACTTTCCGGTCGGCCTCTTCCAATCCAGCAACTCGCACACCGTTCGCGCCAGTTCCATCCGGCTCAGACCGCCACAGCTCTCGACCAATTCCTGGATCAAGCTCAGCTCCGATGAACTGAATCGCCTGCCGCTGAAATTCGCTCCGCTCGTACCCATTTCCCTACTTGCCACAACTACCGTAGCGAACGCCGGGACGAATGTCCAGCAAAAAGTGACACCGCTCAGGGTCCACAACCAGAGTAAATTCCGTTATCCTCTGACCAACCTCACGACGAGTGACCGTTGGACGGTTAGATCACTGAGAAAATGGGCGATTCTCGCGGTTCCAAAAGAGCCACACCCAAAAGATTTTGCGGTCCTTGTGGGAGCCGGGGATGAAGCGCATGCAACCGTTGTCCGGTACGGCGTCGTCGAGCGCAATCCAGATTGACAGCGTCTCGAGTGGTCGGATGGGATAGTACGCGCCGTCCTGATGCCAGGGAGTCGCCTTGCCGCCGTGCGCCGGCTTGCCGAAGATGGTCGTTCCCCAGAGGATAATGTCCTCCCCTATCAATTGCTCGACCATGTCGAGTAGCTCGGGTCGAGTGACGAAACTGAGCCACCGTCGTGAGCCCCGAACACCCTGTGCGCCGGTGGTCTCCAGGTGCGGCCCCAGCATGAAGTCCGAGGAGAAACCCGGATTGGCTGACAGCAGCTCATCATAGGCTTCGCGCATCTCCGCCACCACGTCCTGCGGCAGGCGGCAGTCCGGCACCACGAATCCGTCGTTATGGAAACGCCAGAGCTCCTCGGCGCTCAGGCGATCACAATTCCTCACCACGGGACATCTCGCAAATAAAGATGGAGGAAATCTAGCACGAGAGCCGTCGGAGGTGAACTCCATCTTGCGGTGCTTCCATCGCGGTATTCAGCGATTTCGTTGATTCGAGCCGGCCAACAAAATCGAAACGAAGTGCGTAGACAAAGGAAACTGGGTGCCCGACCGTAACGAGCGTCTCCTCGAACTGGCGAAGAGGATCGCGGACGCCACGCCTGTCGATTGGAAGGATACGGAAAGACCGCGCCCGGGACGAAGAGGAGATCCAGCTTCTTCAGTTGTTGGCAGAGATTCAAGGTCTGGAGTCCTCGGAGTTATTGAGCGTGTCTTCGAATCGCCACGCAGCTCCGGTTAGGAGCTGGCTGCCAACACTTAATTGCGGAAGCACCAAGTTCGGTGCGCGCGGATGAATAAATAGAAAGCACCGCTCTCGTCATGCCCAAACATGGCAGGGAGAAAGTCACCTGGCTAGCTGGACCTCTTGAATGCCCGGTATTTGCGGTTCGTGCGTCTGCGCCACGGTGGTCTCCTTCGGATCAACCATGGTCGTCACACTCCTCGATCAGCGGCTTGAATCGCCATCTTGCCCGCACGAACGCGCGGACCTGGTCCGTCCCCACCAGCACGAAAGCCAGCGGGCGCCCCGGATTCGCCCGCAGGCACGCGGCCCAGTCGTTCCGGTCGATCCTCGACGGCATCGGCACCGGTTCCGGATGCGTGTGCCAAGTCCCGAGATATATCGCCCGGCCGCCCGAGCAGGTGAACATTCCGCACACCATCCGTTGATGCTCTGGGTCGCGAAGCGTGAAGGAAAACCGCGTGCGCCGGTCGTGCGCCATCGGCGTAGTGACCCTCTCGATCCAGATCTCCCGCCGGTCGACGGACGTCGTTCCCATCAACACGCCGAACGATTCGGCTGCGTCCGACACCGTCTGCCGATGCGCATGCCAGACGCCCGCCACTTCATCGCTCACGTGTACCCGCCGTCCGTGTCCCCGAAAGCGTGGCACGCTGTCACTCGCCACAGAGGTCGCAGTTCCCGTCGTACAGTGGCAGGATCCGCAACGACTCCGCGAAATGCCGGAATCGCCAAGTCACCTCAAAGGACGCCCGTTTTGCCTCCGCGTCGGACCCCATCCAACTCACCTTCGACGACACCGGCACCTCACACGCGAGAAAGCGCACAGCCAAATCGGCGGCCATCGTCGCCGTACAGCTTGCCGCGACCCCGCTGTAGGGCAGGAACTGTGTGCCGCAGCCCCCGTGGTTGCGCATCACAACCTGTCCCGGCTTCAGGAAATTCAGGTTCGACGTGAGGCCGCGCGTAAACGTCTCTGGGTCCACGTAGGCGCAATGCCAGCACCCTTTCGCTCCGGGCACAGCCAGGATCGCATGGCCGCCGATTCCGTAGCCCTCCAGCCAGCAGTTGATTACAGGCACGCCCACGTCTTCCTGCCGACAGTATTCCGCGAATACCCGTTCGACCGTCGGCGAACCAATCGCGATCACCACCAAGTCGAATCGCTTCAGCACTGTCGGATCCCGCAGTTCTTCCAGCCGCTTGCACCAAGATGTCACCTCCGCCCACGGGTGCCTCAGTGCCATTTCGCGCACGAGCGCCACGGTCTTGGGCCGGCCGATGTCCTTCACCGACAGGACATGGCGGTAGAGGTTTTCCTCCGAAAACGTGTCGGGATCGGAGGCGGTCAACCGCCCGACCCCAGCCGATGTCAGCCGCATGGCGAGCTCGCCGCCAACCGACCCGCAACCGATGAGCAGAACGGACTTCTTCCCCAGGTCCAGGGAGCCGCCGCCCCGTGGCACCACCGACCCCCGCGACAGCGACCTGACCCTGTAGGTGGTAGGCGTCCAGCGCCCGGCCTCCGCCTCTGCCCCTGACGCCGGCAAAGGGGCCGCCGAGCGCGAGTGCCAGCGGATCGCAAACATCGTCTTCCCGTCAGGAATCGGGGCCGAGAAAACCAACCAATAGTTACCACTGCTTTTCTTCTGCAGCTTCCGGAGTTCATGGCGGCCTGCACGGTCCGTCTGCTCGACGGCACTGAAATACCACGGCAACAGTTCCTCACGGATGGCGGGCGCTGGCTCAACCCCGCTCAGTGGCACGCCTAGCGCTTTCCCGACAATCTGGCGCGATTTCCATTTCGCGGCTCTACATACCGACTCCAGTTGCTGGGCGTTCGCCAACGCGATGTGCGTTTTCTGGAGGTCCGTGGCCGCTTCCGCCAGCGGCTTCTTAACCTGTAGACCCTCCACTTCGTGCCCGTCCCAGGCCACGAAGAGTTCGTTGAGTCCACCTGCCGTATTGCGGCACAAGATCTGCCAATGGGCATCGAATTCCCGTAGTTGCTCCACCCGGTTGTATTCGGGATCCTCGATCAGACGCGTCAGCACCTCGATGTGTTTATGTACCGTCTGCAGATACACTCGTTCTGGGCAGTCGGTATTGACGGCCGTAGACCCCGGGTCGCCAACGCAGACCTCCCCCTGTTCCCCGTTGCGATCCACGCCGACATGCGCCAGCTTGCCGGCGTGACCGCCCGCAAGGTGGAACTTCGGCACCTGCAGTAATTCGCTTGGGAAAGCGTGAACGAGCGAAATCCGCCGTTCTCCAACGTCGAATCCCAACGTCAGCGTCGAGCCGTCGGGCGCTAGCTCGGCATCGTAACCCGCCTCAGCCAAATAGCTACAGATGCGATCGTGGTTCATGCACCTTGCGAGTGCCCTACCAGCCCCGGAGTCGCATACACGGCCTTCCTGGCCTTCGAGCTTCCCGTCGGTGGATCCGACACCTTGAAGTCATCGCCAAATAGCTTGTTCAGGATCTCGCACTGCTCGCGGTCGTCGCTCAAGCCCTCCGCCTTCTCCAGCTGGTCCTTCAGGTGCTTGAGCTTGTTATAGAACTGCGTCCCCGTGTCGAGGCTCGAGCCGTCGAAGATGTCGCGATAGGGCTCCACCGGAAGATCGACGCGGACCCGGTACTTTCCTGCCTCTTCTTCGTTGAAGTAGCCCGTGTCCAGTATCGCCTTGACCGTCGCACGCAGCGCCACAAGATCCTCGCGAGCGCCCTCCATACTGAAAGACGGCTGGAACTCTTTCTTCACCATCACGGTGAGCCCGATCGAATACACCTTGGCGGCCACCGTGTTGCTAAACTGCACGTCGCGCCAGCGCTTGAGGTAACGCACAAACCGCCGGAACTGCGCCAACACGTCCTTCGCATCGTCCTTGTCGTAGTCGCTGTCGTCGTCGATCCACGCGATGACGGCGCAGTACGTATCGGGCATCCCGAGCGCGGTCATCTTGTTGAGTATCTCGCACCCAATTCGGTGTTCAACTCGTTGCCTCGCCAACGTTCGTCGGATCCGCGATAAGGTCGCTGCCTCCAAGCGCAAGGGACTATGGATGGGCGGCCGCGTACCGCTCGGCTATGAGAAGGACGAGCGCACGCTGCGCATCAACGAGGCTGAGGCCGAAACGGTCCGGACGCTCTATGCGCTGTACCGGCAGCACGGAACGCTCCGGCAGGTGAAGGCCGAGGCGGACCGTCTGAGACTGCGCACCAAGCAACGCTTCGCCGCGGATGGAACCCGGACAGGCGGGCTGCCGTTCCGTCGCGGACACCTCCACTGCCTGCTGACCAATCCTCTCTACGCCGGCCGCATCCGGCACCAGAGGCGTGTCTACGAGGGCCAGCATCCATCGATCATTGCTCCGGAGCTCTGGGACGCGGTCCAAACGCAGCTGCAGGCAGGGGCTGCCAAACCAAGGAGACGCACGACGAAGGGCCGTGCAGCCCGTTCCCCACTGGCAGGCAAGCTCTTCGACGAGACCGGGGACCGGCTGACGCCGAGCCACACCAAAAAGAAAACCGGGCAACGGCTCCGCTACTACGTCTCCCGGCGCCTCATCCAGCACAGTGGCCAAAAGGACCTCTCCGGCTGGCGACTGCCCGCCCCGATGCTGGAACAGACCGTCGTGCATCTCATCCGACAGCATGTGGATGCCACGACCTTCTCGGCCTCGTTGATCCACACTCCGACGATGCAAGAGCTCGCCTCGGTGCGTCGCTTTTTAGACGGGCTGTGTTCCGGTAGTAATGATGATAGTGCCTCGGTAGCCCCCCTGCTCCGTCTTATCCGGCGGGTCGATATCAGCCCCGGCTCTGTGTCCATCCTGCTCGACCGCAATGCGTTCGCTGCTTGCCTCTCTATGGGACCTGACCGCATTCGCGAGGATGCACTCCGCATCCTCGCACCGTTCCGCTTGCGTCGACGCGGCGTCGAGACCAAGCTCGTTCTGGGCAACCCCACGAAATCCGTCGACCGCACACTCCTGCGCAATATCGCCAACGCCCTCTCCTGGCTCGACCGAATCAAAGCAGGCAAAACCTATGAGCAGATTGCCACCGAAAATGCCATCCCAACGGACCGCGTGCGCAAGGCAATCCGTTATGCCTTCCTGGCTCCCGACATCGTCCGCGCCATTGTCGAAGGCCGCCAGCCCGTTGGGCTGACCTCGAGCTACCTCTTGCATCATCCGCTTCCCGACGATTGGGAGAAACAGCGAGTGCTCGTCAAAACGCTGTGAGCCAGCCAGCGCCCACTCCGTGAATGGGCTCGGTTAGCAGCAAGCTGCTCTCCGACACTGGCCTCCACCAATCAGCCTCAAACTGGCCCAAATTCCCTGTCATGGTTTCCAGACTCAGATAGCTCTTTGTACTGGACCGTCTGCGGAGTCATCTTCGTTTCCTCCGTAAAACTCCACTGGATGAATTCGAGGTTTGGCCAATTCGAATTCCGCTATCGCCCTCTCCTCAGGCGCGATCTAGGCGTAGAGCGTCTTCTCATTGTCTGCGCGATCAAGTGGAAAAACGGCCCGATAAGCCCCAAAATCGTCGGTGCTTCCGCCATCAAGTGTTACTACGCCGCCAGGGGCATTTCTACAACCGCGGTAGCCGACCTACGTGTGCCGGCGAACGCCATCGCGTCGGGCTCTATTAATATGGGTGCGGCTCTTTTGGAACGGTGAGTTTGGCATGTCTCATAGTGGTAAGGGCTCATCTTACTTGACGCGCTTGAGGTGGCGGCCTTTGACGGGGACGACCTTGCCGTCGGCGTAGCGCGAGGCGTGGTTGCGCTCGTACTCGCACTGCTCGTGGAAGCGCCAGTACTCATCGAAGTCTCCGCTGGAGCGGAGAGCGCGAAGCCGCAGCACGGCTTCGGCGCCAGCGAGGGACCAACGCGCTCCGGTGAGGTCCATGCGGTCCGAGACCAGGTGGCGGCAGGCGCCTTCGATCACGCCGGTAGCGATCGGGAATCCAGCGGCGAGGCACTCGTCGTAGTGCAGATAAGAGGCGTGATTGAGCAGATAGTCAGCACACTGATCCACATTCTCCCGATTGTCGGGCGTCAGCTTTCGTCGGGTGGCGCTACGTCTTATCCCCGCCGCCACCAGGCAGGCCTCACCGCGCAGGATGCGAAGCAACCGCTCTTGGACCCACACTTGGCGGGCGGGCTCGGTCTCCTCGTAGAAGCCTAGCGAAGCCTTCCACACGTACTCACAGACATGGATGAAGTCGAGCACGATGGTGAGCTCGACATGGTGCTGGCCAGCCAGCTTGTGCAGGATCTTCAGTTGGGTGGCGTTGCCGTCGACCAAGGCGACCCAACTCTTGCGGTGTGAGGGATCTCGTCGTTCGGCTTCCGCGAACGCCTCTTCGAGAACCTCCTCGGGCTCTTTGGCTAGGCTCGCCCAGACACGCTTGTCTTGGGGGCGAGGCCGTTTGTCTTTCTCTCGCTCGTCGCTTGGTGCCAGCACACGAACCACGTCTTCTGGTTGGCGCACGAAGGGCTCCACCGTATAAACGGCCGCGACCGTGGCCATCCGCTTTCGGTTCCGCTTCTCTCCCTTGGTCAGCCGCTTGCCTAGTCGCCGCGAGCCTTTCTCGGCCGCCTTCTTGGTGGCTTCACGCAGGTCTTTGCGTAGCATCACAACGCCCTTGCCGTCCGCCGTGATCGCCAGCACCGAGGCGCTGCGATCGCCTGCCGGTGGAGCGCGCTGCCCATAGAAGGCGTCGAAGTCCTCTGCCGCACGACCCGCCAGCTCCTCCACTTGGCGCTTTCCAACCTTCGCCCCAGTGTGGCGGCCAAGGCTCGCCACCGCCTCGTCGAACGCTCCCTTTGACACCTCTACTGCCGCCGTCCGCCTCAGCTCGAACGAGTAACGCTCACGGGGGAGGTTCAGCTCGGCATCCAACGGATGCAGGCTATCTGCACCTTCGGCTCCATAACCGAAACGTTTGACACGGATTTCCCCGAAGATCGTCGTCAGGCCGCGCTCGTGGATTCGCTCCTGGTCCCTTTCCACTCCATCCGCACCTCGGACCGGAGCCGCCGCCTCGCCGGGACCGCGCGAGTCGACATGGGCCTGGAACAACTTACGCGAAAGCTCGTAGCTCCTCTCGCGCACCAGCTTCTCCACGTCGCTGTGGCTCATCTGCCTCGATTCGGCAGAACGTAGAAACGCGATGATCGACTCGAGATCGTCCCTCGACATCCCGAACGTCTCTTCGCACAGTTCGAACGCAGAAAGTGCCATCTCTCAGCTCTCCCGCAACACCCGGCGAGGGTCCTTCACCAGAGGCAAGACCAGCACCGTTTTCGAGCTTGCGCCGTGACGACGGTGCTCGCGGTCCATCCGCCCCCGCCCCGTCGTCACTCCAAGCTCGATCCAGTTCGCAGCCCGGTAGCAGGTGCCGCGGTAGCGGCTGTGATCCACCAAGGTCTCCAACAGCAAGGGCTCCACCCCATAGCGGCTGTGCCACTCGCATGGAAGCTGTCGCGCCATCAGGGATAGCACCCTGCTCGCGAGGTTTTGCACCCGCACCCAGGGAAGGATCAGAAAGCGGCTGTTGTTAACCACTCGCTGCAGGTTCCGCCCGCGCGTGGCATCGTCCCATCCAATCCACAAATCTCGTGCCGCCATCCTCCACGCCGGACTCGACAACTGCACACAGCCCACCACCCGTGCCGGTGCCGATGCGTACACCAGATAGCGCAGATGAGCGCCAAAGGGAACCGCGTGGCCCAAGTAGTGATGCCGGTCCACCAGCTCCCGGAACAAAAGACGCTGCTCGTCACTCCGCACCACTTCCAACACCACAGGCTGAATCTCGCTCAGCTCCCCCTCCAACGGCTCAGACGGCTCGCCACGCTCGGTTTGCGGTATTCGGGTTCGTGTCCCGACCGGCTTACCCGGGCGTTTGTCCGGAAGCTCCAGGCGACCTTCGCCTTCCAGCCGCTCGAGAAACTCCCGGCACTCCCGCGCTTTCAACTTTCCGGTCGGCCTCTTCCAATCCAGCAACTCGCACACCGTTCGCGCCAGTTCCATCCGGCTCAGACCGCCACAGCTCTCGACCAATTCCTGGATCAAGCTCAGCTCCGATGAACTGAATCGCCTGCCGCTGAAATTCGCTCCGCTCGTACCCATTTCCCTACTTGCCACAACTACCGTAGCGAACGCCGGGACGAATGTCCAGCAAAAAGTGACACCGCTCAGGGTCCACAACCAGAGTAAATTCCGTTATCCTCTGACCAACCTCACGACGAGTGACCGTTGGACGGTTAGATCACTGAGAAAATGGGCGATTCTCGCGGTTCCAAAAGAGCCACACCCTATTAATATTGATAGGGACGTCGGCGTGCACACGAAGATCTCCCTGAGCGTCAGCCGCCGCGTGGTCAGTCCAGCCTGCATCGCCGGCGTCCTGGTTTCCCGCCCGAACTTCAACGCCCTATGCGGTCGGACGAAGTTGTAATAACAGCGCAGCAACTCCAGGTGGTCCTCGAGTGTCTCCTTCGCGCGGGCGTGGCATGGCGACCGCCGACGCAAGTACGCCGACCCTTGACGAATTGTGAGGTTGAGCCGCTCGATAAACGACGTATTCAATGTCGAAGAGTCCTCGGAGTTATTGAGGGCTTCATCGAATCGCCACGAGGCTCCAACCAGCGCTCTTCGTTCGACCTTCACGATACGATCATTCCTGCGCGTCTTGAGAACCTGGCCATAGAGACAAGCTGGTCCAAAGACGCGTCGGACGACCCTCTCGTAGAAATCGAATCCGTCGGTGACGATCAGGGGAAGACGCTCCCAATCCATCCGGTTGGCCACGTCGCGCAAGAGAGCGAGTGTGTTCCGGTAGCTTCGACGCCCGACGACGGTCGAGGGCCAGAGACGGGACCAGACTTCGATCGCGACGAATATCCACGTCAGCCGCGTCTTGCCGCCGGCGAAGGAGCGAATTTCGTCGGCCTGGAGCTCCTCGACGCCGAATCCGGTAGTACGTCTCTGGTTGAAGCCACGGCAAACGTCGGCGGCTTTCTCAAGCCATCGAGCGACGGTGTTCCAGGCAAGCCCTTCGATGCGCGCAACCGCAGAGATGCTGACGCCCTCGACTCTGAGAGCGACCACTGCGTCGAAAGTCGCCCTTCGATGCTGGAGACGGTAGTACGGCGTGCCTTTGGTCGAAGAGAACGTCTTTGCGCACCTGACGCACCGGTATCGACGCCGTTTCCCGGATCTCGTTCTGGTGAAGCCGTGGCGGACGATGTTCCCGGAACCGACTCTTCCGTGGAACGTACATGCGGGATTGAGACATCTTCGATTCTTCAATTCGGCTTCGCCCTTGTCCACGAAAGAACTGCGTCTCTCGAAATCGGGCTCAAACTCTAGCACGGAGATGGGTTATTGCCTGCCCACCAACACTTGATTGCGGAAGCACCAATCCATTGATACCAAACAATTCATGTGAAATGCTATAGGCGTGAACTCTTGTACCCCTCGTTCTGAACGACAAGGGCGGGACTCTTGAGGCCGCCCGTGGACCGCACCCGCGCTCCTGCGCTGGCGAGCGCCGTCCGCCGACATGGTATGATCCGCGACGTCCCCGCTGGTTTCGTGGGTGTTGGCTCGGGATGACTCCGACCAAGAGCGGTATGAGCGGAAAGCCGTCGGACTACGAGAACCGGGCGCGCGAGCAGATCGGCGAGTGGAAGAAACCCGACCAGGGCTGGTTCGGCCAGACCATGCGCCAAATCGGTTGGCCCGTCGACCGCGTGCGGGCGCTGATCGGGAAAGCGGCCGCCGCAACGGGTCTGCATGACGTGCTCGCCAAGGCGCTCGCCGGCACGTTACATGTCCTCGGGGACGCTGCCGCTTGGGCCGTGCGTCGCGACGCTGTCTACGTCGAGTTTCGCGAAAAAGGGCACGACGTTCATCGACATGCAGACGTCTTCAAGCTCGACCTGGAACAGGTCGACGCGGTGGTCGGTCGGTTGGACGCCAAGTACACAGGGCTGGCGTTCGCTGAGGGAGCGACTGCCGGCGCCGCCGGAGTTCCTGGACTGATAGCCGACATTCCAGCGTTGGTGACCTTGAATCTTCGCGCGATCGCTGAATACGCCACCTACTACGGTTTCGACGTTGCTTCTCAACGAGAACGCGTCTTCGCCATGAACGTGTTGGGTTTGGCGTCCAGCCCGAGTGATGCGGCGAAAGCGCCTGTGATGGCTCAGTTGGCGAGAATCGCTGCTGACGCCGCGAAGAAGAAAGCGTGGAAGACGCTGGAGAAGCACGCATTTGTAGAGGTTGTCCAGCAGATCGCGCGGGCACTGGGCATACGTCTCACGAAGGTCAAGCTGGCCCAGGCTGTCCCGATCATGGGCGCGGCTGTGGGAGGCGGTTTCAACGCGTACTATACGGCGAGGGTCTGCGACGCGGCCTACCACCTCTATCGAGAACGATTCTTGGCCAAGAAGTACGGGCCGGGCGTCATTGACCTGACCGCCGAGCCAGCAGAGGGGCCGGGATTCGAGCCTCGTTACTCGGAAGCAGACGAGGAGATTCTGTCGGACGTGGGATAATCGACTCAGATGACCGCATATTGGGAGGCGCGGCACTGAACCCCGACTCTTGCGCGTAGCTCAAAGTTACCATCATGTGGACCGAACATGAGGGACTCGAATAGAATCTCCTGATGAAGTTCTGTCACTAGACCTGACGTGAGGAGGTAGGATTTGTTCAAGCGCATCGCAATCTTGTTCTTTCTTGTCGCACTCGCAAAACCGGCGCTCACCCAGGAGACTCTCCTGGCGTTCGTCGGCGCCCGGATCATTCCGGTAAGCCCGGACGGAAGTGTCGACATCGAGAGCGGCGTCCTGGTCATTCATCAAGGCAAGATCGTTGCCGTCGGTCCCCTCGATTCAGTCGATATCCCGTCGGACGCGGAGCGGCACGACGTCGCGGGCTTGGTCATTATGCCGGGTCTGGTCGATACCCATAGCCATATTGCCGGACCACGGGGAGCGGACCGCAGCGCGCCGATCCAACCGGACACGCGCGTGCTGGACTCACTCAATATGCGCGACGCGAGGGTGCAAAAGGCGCAGGCGGGCGGCATCACCACTGCCAATATCATGCCGGGCTCCGGGCATTTGATGAGCGGACAAACTCTCTACCTCAAACTTCGGGAGGGGCGCATCATCGACGACTTCTTGGTGCGCAGAGAGGACGGGAGCATCGCGTCGGGAATGAAGATGGCGAACGGCACGAACTCGCGAAGGGACCCTCCGTTTCCGGGCACCAGAGCCAAGTCGGCGGCGTTGGTAAGAGAGCAGTACGTCAAGGCACAGGAGTACCGTGAAAAAATTCGTCGCGCCGACGGTGACCCGGAAAAGATGCCGCCTCGCGACCTTCGGATGGAGGCTCTTGTCGAAATTCTCGAAGGAAAGCGGATAGTACACCACCACACGCATCGTTACGACGACATTTTGACCGTCCTTAGACTCGCGGAAGAGTTCGGGTTTCGCGTCGTGCTCCAACACGCGAGCGACGCCCATAAGGTCACGGAAGAGATCGCTGCTGCCGGAGCGCCGGTATCGATCATTACCATCGACAGTCCTGGCGGAAAGATCGAGGCCAAGGACGGACAATTCTCGCAGGGTAACGGCGCAACGCTAGAGAAAGCAGGTGCCGTGGTTGGTTTTCACACCGATGACAGCATCACCGATTCGCGGCTCTTCCTACGTTCGGCAGCACTTGCGGTGCGCGCGGGAATGAGTCGCGCCGGCGCGATCTATGGACTGACCATGGCGGGCGCACGGATGTTGGAGCTTGAGGATCGCATCGGCTCTCTCGAGCGCGGCAAGGACGCCGATTTTGTCGTTCTTTCCGGAGATCCATTGAGCGTTTACACCAAGGTCCTTCAAACATGGGTGGAAGGCGATATGGTCTTCGATCGCAGTACTCCACAGGATCGCTTGTACGCGGTGGGCGGATACGGTGCGGGTCACGATCAACCTCTGGTCTTCCAAGAGCTCTTGGACGAGGGACGATGATGCAACGAAAGAGCGTTGTTTTGGTTTCCATCCTGTCAGTCGTCCTCTTTGTCCCCTCGGTTCTAGTGGCGCAAGTCGCCGTCCGTGGGGAGACGGTTCATACCATGGCCGGCGCTCCGATCAAAGACGGCGTGGTGCTTATTCGTGAGGGCAAGATCGACCGCGTGGGCCCCGCGTCTTCGGTCAGCATCCCCGATGGCTTTCGCGTGCTTACCGCGAAGGTCGTGACCCCTGGTCTCATCGATGCTCACACCGTGGTAGGTATAGCCGGCTATCTCAATCAACCGCACGACCAGGAGCAGCTCGAGCCTTCCGCACCGATGCAGCCTGAGCTTCGTGCGATGGACGCCTACGACGCGCGCGCGCGATTAGTGGAGTGGCTTCGGGAGTTCGGGATCACCACCATCCATACTGGCCATGCTCCAGGAGCCCTAATCTCGGGCCGGACGATGATCGTAAAGACCAGAGGCGCGAACGTCGAAGAAGCCGTTCTGGTTCCCGACGCCATGGTGGCCGCGACGCTCGGTGACAGCGCCCGGGCGGAGGACCGAAAGGCACCGGGTACGCGCGCTAAGATGGTCGCCATGTTGCGAACCGAACTCGTCAAGGCGCAAGGCTATCTCGACAAGCAGGCGAGTGGCGACGAGAACAAGCCTGACCGCGACCTGAGGCTCGAAGTCTTCGCCAAGATGTTACGCCGCGAGCTCCCCATTCTCGTCACCGCGCACCGGTCTCAAGATATCTTGACCGCCATCCGCCTTGCCAAGGAGTTCGACCTCCGGCTGGTCTTGGACGGTGCCGCGGAAAGCTACTTGGTCAGCGAGCAGATCCGAGCATCCGGCTACCCGGTCATCCTGCACCCCACGATGTATCGTGCCGGTGGCGAGACCGAGAACCTCACCATGGAAGCGGCGTCGCGTTTGAAGGCCGCGAACATCCTCTTTGCCCTTCAGAGTGGATACGAGTCATACGTGCCAAAGACGCGCGTAGTCCTCTTCGAGGCAGCGGTGGCGGCAGCCAACGGGCTCTCCTTTGAGGAGGCGTTCGCCACCATTACCATCGATGCCGCTCGCCTCTTGGGGATCGACGACCGCGTGGGCTCACTGGAAGCGGGAAAAGACGGTGACGTTGCACTCTACGACGGGGACCCCTTCGAGTACACGAGCCATTGTGTGGGAACGGTGATCGAGGGGGAGGTGGTGAGCGAAGTCGTGAGGTAGCGTAGGTGCGGAAGCACCTTTCGATGCCGAACTCGGGACCGATGGGTACTGTCAAGTTTTCCACGGCCTGACGGCCACCCCGTTCTGTGCCAAAATTCGGCCCTTTTGAAATAGACCACAAATCAGCAGCTTAGACGCCGTCCTGTCCAAAAACACAAACGAACTCAAGACTGGCGCGCTCGACGACGCGTCCGGCGGCCCGGTAGACGCCTGACCCGGATCCGGCCGACCGTAGCGCGGGCACAGTACGGTGGTGTGCCTTCTATTTATTCATCCGCGCGATGGAGATCACGGATATACTCAACCAGAACGTGCCCCTGGAGGACGTGCAGTATCTGGCCGGACACTCCAACCCCTCGGGCCACACAGATCTATGACGGGCGTAGACAGCACGTCACTCGCAACATCGTGGAGCGTGTCTCGATATGAAAGAAGGACCAGGGAAGAGAGACATCCTTTCGAGGCCTGCTAGCAAGAAAGCCTCTGCACGGCCTCGTTCGGCTCCCCGCAATGAACCCAAGCCGGTTCCTCTGCCCGAAGGTGTCCGCCACCAGCGGGTGGGTGAAACGACGGAACGTTCCGCGCATCTCGAAAAACTCAAACAACTCTTCGAGGCGGCTCCGATCAGCCGCTACCTGGGCATGACACTCAGCTATTGCGAGAACGGCGTGGCGCGCGTGCGTTTGCCGTTTCGGGCCGAGTTCGAAGAAAGTCATGGCGTCATCCACGGGGGTCTCATCGGTCTGCTGGCGGACACGGCGGGTAACTTCGCGGTGGGTTCGGTCTCGCCGGGCTCCACGGTCAAGACGGTGGAGTTCAAGATGAGCTTGCTGGCGGGAGTCCAGGAAGACCTGCTCGCCATCGGAGAGGTCGTCCGCAAGGGACGCTCGCTCGCCGCCTGCCGGCTCGAGGTCGTTGGGGGCAACGACCATGTGGTGGCCATCGGGCTGGCCACTTATTCCCTCCAGGCTGTTTAGCCATCTGCACCTGCTTGTTGCAGCCCAGGCGGGTCTTGAGTTCGTTTGTGTTTTTGGACACGACGAGCTCGCCGTCCTCCGCCGTTCGGTGAAACGGCCGCGGCTCTCGAACGTCGACCGCGGGTTTTGGGTAACTGTAGAGCCTAAGGGCCCTTGGCCCAGTCGCTAAGCTGCTGATTTATGGTCTATTTCAAAAGGGCCGAGTTTTGGCACAGGCGTTCCAAACCGTGACGGCTGTCCGGGCGAAGTAGCTGTTGCAAAATGCCTCGGCGGGTGTCTGATGCCCCGCGCAACAGCGAACCTGCGGAATCCGAACCCCGAAGGTCTCCTCCACGTACTGAAGGAGCTCCGCGTTGGTCGTAATCGGCATCGCACGCCGACGGAGCTCGGCGCGAATCGCATTCGGGCGGAGCGTGGCGCGCAGTGCCTCAAGCGTCGGTGATTTCGGCAAGAGCCTTCTCCAATGTGGCGCTGCTGATCCGCGTCAGCAACCCAGCGTCAGAAGAAGATGCCGAGGCGTCCGGAAGCTCGGTACGGGTGGGTAGCCCCCGGTCGCGATACACCACCGGCCGCTTGGCTTTCAATAGAAAGGGTGTAGATCTTATATTTACAATGGTGTCAACAACTTACAGGCACACTATCGCTGGTATGTAACAGACTGTTTTTGAATGAGAAAAAAAGGGGCAGAGCTCGTATTCCTTGGCGAATTACCTGACGAGAAGAGGTCATTGATTTCTACCATGCTGCCGGGCACCTCGACACAGCCCTCGCGGCTGCCTATGGCGACACCCATCCGAAGCGCCGTGCCCAGTTCGAGAAACAGCGACACGTGCTTCTTGAAGACTACAAGGGAGTGGAGAAAGTGATCCGTTCTCTCGTGCACCTCCGCGACACGTATCCGCGCCGAAAAAAGATTGCCCGAGAACTGAAGTATTTTCGGCGCAATCGGCATCGAATGCGCTACGCGGCGCTCAAGGAACAAGGTCTGCCGATCGGTTCAGGAGTCACGGAGGCAGCGTGCAAGACTCTAGCAACGCAACGCATGAAGAGGTCAGGAATGCGATGGGGCGAGCAAGGCGGCCAAGCCATTCTATCCTTCCGCGCTCTCGTGCAGAGCAATCGCTTCGAGCGAGCCTGGACCCTGCTCGCACATACCTACAAGGCGGAGGTTACGACTCTCGACAATGTCGTGCCGATACGCAGTTGGCAATGATCGGTGTCAGTATGAGAGTTACACCCAATGAAAAGGGTGTAGATCTTATATTTACAATGGTGTCAATAACTTACAGGCACACTATCGCTGGTATGTAACAGACTGTTTTTGAATGAGAAAAAAAGGGGCAGAGCTCGTATTCCTTGGCGAATTACCTGACGGAGAAGAGGTCATTGATTTCTACCATGCTGCCGGGCACCTCGACACAGCCCTCGCGGCTGCCTATGGCGACACCCATCCGAAGCGCCGTGCCCAGTTCGAGAAACAGCGACACGTGCTTCTTGAAGACCACAAGGGAGTGGAGAAAGTGATCCGTTCTCTCGTGCACCTCCGCGACACGTATCCGCGCCGAAAAAAGATTGCCCGAGAACTGAAGTATTTTCGGCGCAATCGGCATCGAATGCGCTACGCGGCGCTCAAGGAACAAGGTCTGCCGATCGGTTCAGGAGTCACGGAGGCAGCGTGCAAGAATCTAAGCAACGCAACGCATGAAGAGGTCAGGAATGCGATGGGGCGAGCAAGGCGGCCAAGCCATTCTATCCTTCCGCGCTCTCGTGCAGAGCAATCGCTTCGAGCGAGCCTGGACCCTGCTCGCACATACCTACAAGGCGGAGGTTACGACTCTCGACAATGTCGTGCCGATACGCAGTTGGCAATGATCGGTGTCAGTATGAGAGTTACACCCAATAGAAACATCAAGAGGAGGTCGCTGAACGCGCGGACGTGCCCGACCTCTTTTCCTTTGTATAAGAGCGGTCTCTCGGCCCCGACCAATGATCGATAGCACGGGCTTGAGGATTCATGTTGGAAACGCCCGCAAACCGCCAAAGCAGCGCGCATGGCGCAAGTTGCACATCGCCGTTGATCGCGAGACCGGCAACATTGTTGCGTCCGAACTGACGGCGTCACGTGCTCGCGACGCAACCCGAGTCCCCGCTTTGCTAACACAGATTCAAGCACCTCTAGCGTCCGTGGCGGCGGACAGTGCATACGACAAGGAAGCGGTCTACGAAGCGATCGAAGCGCACAGCCCTGGACGAAGGACGCGCGTGGTGATTCCGCCGCAACGAAACGCGACGCTCAATCAGAATTCGAACACCGCCATGCAGGAGCGCGACCGCCATATTCGTGCCATCGAAAGACACGGCCGACGTGAATGGTACAAGCTCTCAGGCTGCACCAAGCGAAGCATGGTGGAGAACGCGGTCTATCGTTACAAAGCGATCATCGGGCCCGAGATGCGGACACGAACGTTGGCGAGGCAACGAGTTGAACACCGAATTGGGTGCGAGATACTCAACAAGATGACCGCGCTCGGGATGCCCGATACGTACTGCGCCGGGTGACTCTACGACCGGCACAGGGAGGTCAGCGATTTGCTCCGGGCCGTGCAACAACGCCGATTAGAGGTGGTCCTGGACATGCGAGCGAAACTTCCCGTATAAGGTGGGCATTGCTCGGGGCTGGTTGGCTTCGACAGTGACCTTCTTGTTTCAACTCATTTGTGGAGGCAGTCATGGAACGTATGTTGGGTAAATTCTCACCGCAGATCTACGCGCTCTTGCGAATCGTCGCTGGCTTTCTCTTTGCGTGCCATGGAGCGCAGAAATTATTCGGCGTGCTGGGCGGTTTTGGTGGAGAGCCAGGCAACACCGCGGCGTTGTTCTCCATGATGGGCTTGGCCGGTGTGATCGAGTTCGGTGGCGGTGTTTTCATCATGCTCGGCCTCTTCACCGGCTGGGTGGCTTTTGTCTGCAGTGGTCAGATGGCTGCTGCTTATTTCATGGCCCACGCGGGCAACACCCTTTTTCCGATACAAAACCGGGGTGAACTATCAATGCTTTATGCCTTCCTGTTCCTTTTCATGGCTGCCCGAGGGTCGGGGATATGGAGCATCGATGCCCTGCGGGGAACTGCAGACAAATAGGGAGCGCCGGGCATGGGCTTGATCCCGTCCTGTGCGGTGCTTCCATCATTAAGTGTTGGTGAGATGACGCTAAGACCCTACGGTGCATTAAATTACAGCAAAATTAGCGTTCGTGACCTTCGTCGCGAGCTAAATGTAGCGTAAGCGCCTCTTTTGCAAAGGGATGCGTACACATCACCAACAGTAAACGGCGCAAGCACCGGTACGGGACTGGATTTGCCCCGCATCCAGAGTTCACCGCCTGGCTACAATCGGTCATCGAACAAGGACTGTTGAAGCTCACCGGAGACCCGCGGTGATACGGAGGAATAACTTCTTGGAACCAGCGACCGGCCGTGAGGGCAAAATACTCTTGCGGCTTCCAGATGGTAGAAACGTAGCACCCCGTCCTGTGCCAAAACTCGGCCCTTTTGAAATAGACCACAAATCAGCAGCTTAGACGCCCTTGGAATCCGCGCAGAATCGAGGGTATTTCGCGCCGCAGGGCTGGCTTCCGACCCCTGGGCTGCGGGTGGCGAGCGACAGGCCCACCGGGGGTGCGCACGGCTGGCTCAAATCGGCTGCGGGGCGAGCTACTGGCAGTGAACTTCGCACCCGGAAGTCCCTCATTAGACTGGACTTTGTCGAGCAGAAGAGCGAACGTTCGGTGATGCCGCAGGATACAGGGGTTGGCCGGAACGTCGTTTTGGACGGTTTGGACTTCGCCAGCTTACGGCGGGTCTGGGAGCAGACCTTTGGGGCTGCTCCTCCAAGCTTGCTCTCGCGTGTTTTCCTGCGCCGCGTTCTCTTGCACGAACGCCAGTGCCGGACCCATGGCGGGCTTTCGGCCGCAACCCGGCGCGCTCTGGCTGCCATGGCGAACGAGACACCAAGCTCCGCCGCTCCCGCAGGGTCCGTTTCTGCCGGCACCCATCTCGTCCGCGAGTGGAATGGCCGGACCTACCAGGTCGAGGTACTCGACAACGGCTATCGGTTCGATGGCAAAACCTATCCGTCCCTCACTACCATCGCAAAGCGAATCACCGGCACCCACTGGTCAGGACCACGCTTTTTCGGTCGGACGCCCAAGCGCAAGGCCTAACATGAAGAAGATCCGCTGTGCCATCTATACGCGAAAGAGCGCGGAAGAGGGTCTCGAGCAGGAGTTCAACTCCCTCGATGCGCAGCGAGAAGCCTGCGCCGCGTATGTCGCGAGCCAGAAAGCGGAGGGCTGGGTGCTGCTGCCAACCGTCTACGAGGACGCGGGGCTCTCGGGAGGAACCCTGGAGCGCCCGGGCCGGTGCTTCCGCCATGAAGTGTTGGTGATGTGTACGCATCCCTTTGCAAAAGAGGCGCTTACGCTCCATTTAGTGCGCAGCAAAGGTCACGAGCGCTATTTTGACTGTAACTTAATGCACCGTAAAGTCTTAGCGTCATCTCACCAACACTTGATGGCGGAAGCACCGGACTTCGACGCCTTCTATGGGCAGCGCGCTCCACCGGCAGGCGATCGCAGCGCCTCGGTGCTGGCGATCACGGCGGACGGCAAGGGCGTTGTGATGCTACGCAAAGACCTGCGTGAAGCCACCAAGAAGGCGGCCGAGAAAGGCTCGCGGCGACTAGGCAAGCGGCTGACCAAGGGAGAGAAGCGGAACCGAAAGCGGATGGCCACGGTCGCGGCCGTTTATACGGTGGAGCCCTTCGTGCGCCAACCAGAAGACGTGGTTCGTGTGCTGGCACCAAGCGACGAGCGAGAGAAAGACAAACGGCCTCGCCCCCAAGACAAGCGTGTCTGGGCGAGCCTAGCCAAAGAGCCCGAGGAGGTTCTCGAAGAGGCGTTCGCGGAAGCCGAACGACGAGATCCCTCACACCGCAAGAGTTGGGTCGCCTTGGTCGACGGCAACGCCACCCAACTGAAGATCCTGCACAAGCTGGCTGGCCAGCACCATGTCGAGCTCGCCATCGTGCTCGACTTCATCCATGTCTGTGAGTACGTGTGGAAGGCTTCGCTAGGCTTCTACGAGGAGACCGAGCCCGCCCGCCAAGTGTGGGTCCAAGAGCGGTTGCTTCGCATCCTGCGCGGTGAGGCCTGCCTGGTGGCGGCGGGGATAAGACGTAGCGCCACCCGACGAAAGCTGACGCCCGACAATCGGGAGAATGTGGATCAGTGTGCTGACTATCTGCTCAATCACGCCTCTTATCTGCACTACGACGAGTGCCTCGCCGCTGGATTCCCGATCGCTACCGGCGTGATCGAAGGCGCCTGCCGCCACTTGGTCTCGGACCGCATGGACCTCACCGGAGCGCGTTGGTCCCTCGCTGGCGCCGAAGCCGTGCTGCGGCTTCGCGCTCTCCGCTCCAGCGGAGACTTCGATGAGTACTGGCGCTTCCACGAGCAGTGCGAGTACGAGCGCAACCACGCCTCGCGCTACGCCGACGGCAAGGTCGTCCCCGTCAAAGGCCGCCACCTCAAGCGCGTCAAGTGAGATGAGCCCTTACCACTATGAGACATGCCAAACCCACCGTTCCAAAAGAGCCGCACCCATTTCAAAAGGGCCGAGTTTTGGCACAGGACGGGGTCGATTTACTCCAGGAAGCATCGAAAGTGACGGTGTACTCGGCTCTCGCCTCGGGTTCAGCAGTCTCGGCCGGTGGAGATGACTCGGGTTCCGTGGTCGAGGATGGGGACATGGAGGAACTGCAACCCACGACCCCGACCGCGGTGATAGCAAGCGTCAACCATTGAAAAAACTGCAGCATACTCATGAGGAAATTGTGTCGGGTCGATGGCCTTGGGTTGATTCATGATAGCGCAAATCGGCCCCCTTGCGGGGCTGGTAGCTGCGGAGGCGCTGCGCCACCTACCGGCTGTGATCCGCAAAAAAGAAGATCGACAAGAAGCAGCCGACCATAGCAGGTCTAAAACGCGCAATCAACGCTGGATAGACTTTCTGCGGAGCACAAGGGTCGAGTTTTGGCACAGGACGGGAGCTTGTGCTTGTTTCACCAATATGGTGAAATCTGGTGAATGTTAAGGAGGTCTCCTTGATGAAGAGAGGGAAGAGTAGGACGAAAAACATGAAGCCTCAAAGCAACGTGTCAGCGAAGCGTGCGACGATCAGCTTTCCGTCCGATCTTTACGAGACTCTCGAAGAAATCGCTAGGCAGAAAGTATCGCTAGCCTGGGTCGTTCGGGCGGCGACGGAGAAGTACGTCGAGGGCAAAGGGCCTTTGGCCAGCAAGGATGCTGGGGGTGAGCCATGAGACGGAAAAGCACTGTGACCAAGGTGGCACAAGCAGACGAGGGGAAAGACCTGAAACCCGGTTACATCCGCGATTACGTGAGCGGAGCTGAGGTCAAGGCGACCCCGGAAGAAATTGAGTCAGTCCAGGTCTTTGCGCGACGGCTCGTGGAAGATTACGGCTACCCGAAAAGATGTCTTCAAACACGTCCGCAATATGGCGTTAGGAAACGCCCATCAGACGAGGCAAAGTCCTACCCCATCGATATTGCGGTTTTCGAGGGAAAGGGAAGAGCTGAGGACGAACTTCGTCTGATCGTCGAGTGCAAGAGGAAAGACAGAGAAGACGGAGTCGCACAGCTCAAGCTGTATTTGGACATGTCACCAGCAGAACTGGGGGTGTGGTTCAACGGCAATGAACACCTCTATTTGAGGAAAATTCATAAGCGGGATGGGCTGCGCGAATACCACGAGATTCCGAACATCCCGCGCTATCGGCAACGCATTGAGGATATCGGGTTTTTCAAGCGGGAAGATCTCGTCGTTCCGTCGAATCTGAAAGCGGTGTTTCGTGACATACGGAATCACCTGGCCGGAACCACGACCGGCATCACGCGGGACGAGGCCCTCGCTCAGGAGATCATCAATCTTCTGTTTTGCAAGATCCTCGACGAACAGGAGACGGCACCGAAAGAGACCGTGACCTTTCGTGCGGGGGTGGATGAAACCGCGAAGGATGTAAAGAAGCGCATTCTGGGACTTTTCGACACAGTAAAGACCACCGTTTACGACGATGTGTTCAACAAGACGGAAACGATCACCCTCGACGCTGAGAGCGTACGGTATGTGGTTGGGGAGTTGCAGAACTACTGTGTGATGGACGCTGAAAGGGATGCTATTGGCGATGCCTTTGAGGTGTTTATAGGCCCTGCGCTGCGTGGGGCGGAAGGCCAGTTCTTCACGCCCAGGAACGTCGTGAAGATGGTGGTCGATATCCTCGATCCGAAACCGGGGGAACAGATTATCGACCCTGCCTGCGGGTCAGGTGGATTTCTCATTACTGCGTTGGGGCATGTCTGGAACCATGTACAGAAGGAAGCAAAGCGGAAAAACTGGTCGGAAAGGCAACGACTGAAACGCGAACTGGGGGTCGCGACAGACTGCTTCCGGGGGATCGATAAGGATTCATTCTTGGCGAAGGTCTGCAAAGCATATATGGCGCTGATTGGCGACGGCCGCGGCGGGGTGTTCTGTGAAAACTCGCTGCTTCCGCCGTCTGAATGGCACCCGGTTTCTCAGGCGAAGATAAAGCTCGGCACTTTCGATGTTGTCCTTACGAACCCACCCTTTGGTGCGAAGATTCCGATCAAAGGCACGAAGGTGTTGTCGCAATACGACCTCGGGTACAAGTGGGTGCGCGACAAAACCACAAAAGAGCACGTGCGGACGGCGACGCCGGAAGACAAGCGGTCGCCGCAAATCATATTCCTCGAAAGGTGCCTACAGCTTCTGAAACCAGGGGGCAGGATTGGGATTGTGCTGCCGGAGAGCATTCTGGGCAACCCGTCCTATGCATACCTCATTTCTTTCATTCAGATGCAGACAGTTGTTCGCGGTGTGGTGACAATGCCCGAGCCGCTCTTCAAAACAAGCGGCAAAGGCGGCACCCATACAAAGGTAGCGGTGCTGTTTCTGGAGAAGCGAAAAACGAAGAAGGATTATCGGACCTTCATGTCCGATGTGAAGTGGTGCGGTCACGATTCGCGGGGCAACGCGACCATGCGGAAAGACAGCGCCACAGGGCAGATGGTATTGCTCGACGAAGTCCCGCTGGTTCCAAAACTATACCGAAAGGTGAAGAGTGTACCCGGTGCGCAAAATCGCCTCGGGTTCAAGCTTCTGGCGAGTGAGATAAAGAACCGGATTCTCGTTCCGAAATACTACGATCCGGAGATCGAGGCTGATCTGACAGCCTTGAAGAAGACACATAAGCTAACCAGACTGGGAGATCTGCAAGAGAACAAGGTTCTGTCGATCGATACGGGGGTGGAGATCGGAAAGATGGCATATGGAACTGGGACCATCCCGTTCATTCGCACATCGGACTTGTCGAACTGGGAGATCAAGGCCGATTTCAAGCATGGAATCAGCAAGGAGATTTACGAAGAGATCAAGCACAAGGTCGATGTAAAGAGCGGAGACATTCTGCTTGTGCGGGACGGCACGTACCTGATAGGCACAAGCGCGGTTGTGACCGAAGCCGACCTGCCGATGCTGTTCCAGAGCCATATCTACAGGGTGCGCGTGCTAAAGCCTGCGGTGATCAGCCCTTGGCTGTTTTTTGCTTGCCTGAATACGCCGATCGTCAAAAGGCAGATTCGGGCAAAACAGTTCACGCAAGACATCATTGACACGCTGGGCAAGCGGTTTACGGAGGTTCTGATTCCGGTGCCTAGGAACAAGAAAATGGCGGCGAATATCGCCCGTGAGACGCAGAAGATAATCAAAGGTCGCGCGACACTGCGGAATCGTTCAAAAGCGATAACACTAGAGCTTCAAGGGCTGAATGTGGTGACACCTGAAGATATCGAAGAGCTCTCGGAGCTTTAGGAGAAGCATGACGGGAACAACGATTTCGGATCGCTTAAATAAGGCGCTGAATCTTCCCAACGGCGCGCGTTTCTACCGTTGCGCCTTGCAGGTAAACCCTTTCGCCTATTTGAGACGGTTCAACAAGCAAACGACGTTCAGTACCGAGGCGGAGTATAACGCGGCGATCATTGCCGCGTGCCTGGAGATGAGAATAGAGGTTGTCGGTGTTACGGATCACTACCGTGTCAATGAATCGAAGGACCTCGTCCAGGCGGCCCGCGCCGCTGGGCTGTTCGCATTCAGCGGCTTCGAGGCCGTCACCAAGGACGGCGTTCATTTCCTGTGCCTGTTCGATCCAGACAAGGACGATATGCTCGAACGGTTTATTGGCGAGTGCGGAGTTCATGATACGAAAGCGGTGTCGCCGACGGGAAGTCTCGATTCTACTGAACTGCTCGTTCAGGCGAAAAAGTGGGGTTCGATCTGCGTGGCCGCACACGTCGCAGCTGAGGGAGGGCTTTTGAAGAGGCTCAGCGGGCAGCCTCGCGCCAATGCGTGGAAGTCACCGGACCTGCTAGCCTGCGCACTTGCCGGTCCTATTGCGGATGCGCCGGAAAACATCCGGCCTATTCTTGAAAACAATGACGTGGCGCACAAGCGCAGCCGTCGTATGGCCGTGATAAACGCCTCGGATGTGTCCAACCCCGAGGATCTGAAAAAGAAAGGGGCATCCTGCTTCGTCAAGATGTCGAACGTTTCTGTCGAAGCCTTGCGGCAGGCTTTCCTCGACCCTGAATCGCGCATCCGCCTCATGAGCGATCCGCAACTGGAACCGCACGCGGAGTTTCTGGCCGTGGCGTGGGAAGGTGGATTCCTCGGAGATACATCCGTTCACTTCAACGGCAATCTGAATGTCCTAGTCGGTGGAAGAGGGACAGGTAAATCGACGGTGATCGAGAGCATGCGCTATGCGCTTGGGCTGGAACCGCACGGAGAAGAGGCTCTCAAGGCCCATGAAGGTGTTATCCGGTACGTGCTTCGCTCCGGAACTAAAGTCTCCTTGCTGGTGCGATCGTATAAGCCTTCCGAGCGGTGCTATACCATCGAACGATCGGTCCCAAATCCGCCGATAGTGAAGGACGAAACCGGGGAAGTGCTGACGCTCTCGCCGAAGGACGTGATGCCGGGTGTGGAGGTCTTCGGACAACATGAGATATCGGAACTCACCAAAAGCCGGGAAAAGCTGACACTGCTGCTGGCGCGGTTTGTTGACAGCGATCCGACACTGTCGGGGCGGAAGGCGGAGCTCGCACAGGATCTCGAACGCTCGCGAAGCAGTATCGTGGCTGTGCTCCGCGAGATGGACGCTCTCGACGAGCGCCTTGCGGCTCTTCCGGGTCTGGAAGAGACGCAGAAGCGTTTCCAGGAATCCGGACTTGAAGACCGCCTGAAGGAAAAGAGCCTCGTCATTCAGGAAGAGCGAGTATTCGTGAGTGTCGGCGACCGACTTGCTCCTGTCCGCAAGCTTCATAGTGGATTGGAGGAGGCGCTTCTGTTTGATACTGCCTTCGTTTCGCCAAAGGCTTTGGAGAAACTCCCGAATGCGGCCATCCTGACAGAGATCGGAGTGATTCTGGGGACGCTCATCAAAAAGCTCAAGGCGATCGCTGATCAGCTCGCCAAAGCGTTAGAGGAAGCGGACAGCGCTGTTGCCAGCACGAAAGCCCAATGGGATGAGAAACGGAAGGTCATCGAAGCCACTTATGAGAAGCTCCTGCGGGATCTTCAGAAATCGAATATCGATGGAGCCGAGTTCATCCTTCTGCGAAAGCAGATTGAAGAACTTCGCCCGTTGCGGGAGAAGAAAGAGGATCTGAAGCGTAGCTTGGACCGTCACGAGACGCATCGCCGCACGCTGCTTTCCGAATGGGAGGACACCAAGGCAAGAGAATATCGTGAGTTTCAAAGTGCGGCGAAGAAGGTCTCTCGCAAGCTCCGGGATCGGGTCCGGGTGGAAGTTACCATGGCTGGGAATCGTGGGCCGCTGGAGCAACTCTTACGCGAGGTTGGTGGAAACCTGAGTGCCGCTCTGGATCGGCTGCGGTCACTGGACCAAATTTCTCTACCAGACTTTGCACAGCGGTGCCGGGAAGGAAAAGTGGCGCTGATGAATAATTACTCTTTGCCGACAGGTTCGGCCGATCGGATAGCGCAAGCAGGCCCGGACATGTTCATGAAAATTGAGGAACTGGATCTTCCGGCGACGACAAAGATCGAATTAAACACAGCACCGGAAGGCGCTCCGACCACATGGCATACGTTGGAAGCGCTATCGACCGGCCAGAAGGCAACGGCTGTGTTGCTCCTTCTGCTGCTGGAGTCCGAAACGCCGATTGTTGTCGATCAACCGGAAGACGACCTCGACAACCGGTTCATTACCGAGAGCGTGGTGCCGATCATGCGGCAGGAAAAGCGCCGACGACAATTCATCTTTTCGACCCACAACGCGAACATTCCAGTCCTCGGCGATGCGGAGTTGATCTTAGGCCTAGCCGCGTCGGGAGATGGGGAGGAAGGACATGCCAGAATATCTACCCAGCATATGGGGTCAATCGACGCCAAGCCAGTCTGTGAGCTAGTGGAAGAGATCCTCGAAGGGGGCAAGGACGCCTTCGAGATGCGGCGTTCCAAGTACGGGTTCTGAAGCGTGACAACGCGCGCAAAAGTGAGACACACTGCAAAACTGCGATCTTGAAAAAGAGCTGGTCGTGGCTCAAGTCCTCATCTCCAGGGCTCTGGACACCGTGAAAGGGCAGGCCGATCTCGGCCACGTTACAGATCCGGTCCACCCCGGTCACGGCTGCGCACTCTGCCTTGGATAAAGCTCTCAATGAGACCATCAACGCGGTCCCACCGGTTTCCTGCCTTCCGCTTCTGCTCCGCTTCGGAGTGGATCAACGCAACAGTTCTGTCAAATCGTTCTTGAGTTCGTTGTAGGCCGCCACGCTCTCGTTGTAGGCCCCGATCAAGCCGTCGAATTTCTTTGTCAAATCGTAGTGCGCTTTGGTCAACTTCTCGACAGGTATTGTCAAGTTGACGTTGAGCGAGCGAACCTATCGCGTCGAGCTGACTTCCTTTGCTCTCATCGGACGGCACAGGTTACCTCCTGCCAGACGATGAAAGCGCGGTCTCGTAGCTCCCGATGATGATGCGCTTGCAACAAATGCCGTCCGACGCGAAAGAGATTTTGCACGAGTCCATGCACGGTCAAGAATCGTTGCGCCTGCCCAGGAGCTTTAAACTTCCGCATCTGTCGTTCCCGTTGTCGCGTCGGTTCGTGCGAGACTTCGGCTAGGTTGTTTCTGTACTGGTCAGTGTCGTGGACGACGGACGGCATGACCTCGCGGTGAGCGGCGCTGTAGCTTCTCAGTTTGTCGGTGACCAGCTGCCAGGGCGGACGGCCTTGCCTGTGCCTTCTATTTTATTCATCCGCGCGCCCCGAACTTGATTAGTCTCCGGTCTGCCGGCTAGGCCTGGATCGTTAGCACGCCCCGGCAGAAGGGGTCGTGGTTCCAGTACCCGCGCTTGAGCGTAGGTACTCGCCGTGCCCCACTCGGGGGGTGCTTGCGCTGTTTGCTGTTGGTGATGTGTACGTATCCCTTTGCAAAAAAGCGCTTACGCTCCATTTAGCGCACGGCGAAGGTCGCGAGCGCTATTTTGGCTGTAATTCATTGAGGTAAACCCCCGGCTCTGCCGGGGTGACTCCCAGAGGTTTGACCGTGTAAGGAAGTAGGAAAGAAAGTCCTCCTTGGAAAGCGCGAACTTCCAAACAAGGAGGACTACCAAGGTGAAAGAATACAAGAGCCTATCCCACACACGATGGGACTGCAAATATCACGTTGTGTTCATCCCGAAGTACCGAAGGAAGAAGATGTATGGTGCAATCAGAACGCATCTGGGAAAGATTCTCCACGAGCTGGCGAAACAAAAAGAGGCCCGGATTCTGGAGGGCCACTTGATGTCGGACCACGTCCACATGTGCATCAGCATCCCACCGAAGTTTGCGGTGTCGAACGTGGTGGGGTTCATCAAAGGCAAGAGTGCGATCTCGGTGGCACGGAACTTCCGCGGACGCAGACGCAACTTCACCGGCGAAAGCTTCTGGGCACGCGGTTACTTCGTGTCGACCGTAGGCTTGGACGAAGAGATGGTCCGCAAGTACATTCGTGACCAAGCGCAGGAGGACCAACGTCTGGACCAGCTGAATATGGACTGGTCGGGCTCGTAGTTGGGGAGCAAGATCGCCCCCTTTAGGGGGCTCATGAACAGCCCCTTCGAGGGGCTCTTATGAATAGGCCTCCGGCTTTGCCGGGGGTCACTTTAACTTAATGCAGCGTAAAGTCTTAGCGTCATCTTACCAACACTTAATAGCGGAAGCACCGATTGACCTATGTGGCGGCACGACCGGCAGCAGTATGCAGGGGGGCGATTCAGGGTGCTTCCGCCATTAAGTGTTGGTAAGATGACGCTAAGACTTTACGGTGCATTAAATTACAGCCAAAATAGCGCTCGCGACCTTCGCTGCGCGCTAAATAGAGCGTAAGCGACTCTTTTGCAACTGGATACGTACACATCACCAACACTTAATGGCGGAAGCACCGCTGGTAGAGGATTTCGGCACTGTCGAGAACGGGCTTGATGAGCCGTTCCTCGATGCGCAATGGGCCTGTGTAGGACAAGGGACGGCATGGTGTCGCCAATGGGAGTGAAGCCGGAGCCGTCTTTGGGACGCGTCGGCCTCACTCGCGGCGTCGAGCTGCGTCACCTGGTCGAGCTGCGTGAAGTGTCGCGACTGGCGGCGGCGAATCGGCTTCCTGCTCCACTCCCCGGTCCTTGTCGCGCTCGTCAAGGCCCTTCATGAGCCGTGTCATGGACACCGGAGCCAAGAGGTGAGAGAGTCTGCCAAATGGAGTTGTTAATGGGTCCAGTCGTCTGGATCGCCGGCATCGTCGGGGTGGCGTTCGCGGCTTGGCTCAATGGGTTCTTTAAACAGTTCCTGCCGGCGCCTCAACGGGCGTGGTTGGCCCTCGCTAACGCTTTTAAGGCCAGATTACCGCTTCCCGAAAAGCGGTTTCGCTTGGTGTTGTGCTGGTTGGAAAACGATAGCGCAGGACGTGACACGGGCACGGTCGCGGAGGCATTCACGAGCATTGAGGGTATCGAATTGGTTCGCTCCGCCCGTGTCGTGTCGGCACGCGGCGCGGCGGACGATTGGCGTCCGGCCATCCGGAAGGACGCCCTCGCAGTGTTGCAAACATGGAACGCTGACGTGGCGGTTATCGGAGCTGTCAAAGACCCAGGAAAAGACCTGAATCTGTGGTTCGTGCCGCGCGAGGGGAACGACACCCTCCGTCGTGGGTACCTGCAGCCTTACAAGTTGGTTCACGTGACGCTACAAGATGACTTCCACGACGACATCTGCACGCAGCTCACCGCCGAGGCTCTGAGAGTTGCGGCGCCGATCGCGAGAACGGAAATGCGCGGCCGGGTGCTGGAGAAGGGCCTGAACGACGTCATCGAGAAGATCGCCGCCCTGCTCGAAGGCGGCGCGGTCGAATCGGCGCGCCGCGCCGACCTACATATGGCGCTCGGCAACGCTCTTGCGGTCCTGGGCGAGCGGGAGAGTGGGACAGCGCGCCTTGAGCAGGCCGTGGCCGCCTTCACCGAGGTGCTCAAGGAACGCACTCGCGAGCGGGTGCCCCTCGACTGGGCTGCAACGCAGAACAATCTCGGCAACGCTCTTGTGACCCTGGGCAAGCGGGAGAGTGGGACAGCGCGCCTTGAGCAGGCCGTGGCTGCCTACACCGAGGCGCTCAAGGAGCATACCCGCGAGCGGGTGCCCCTCGACTGGGCTGCAACGCAGAACAATCTCGGCAACGCTCTTGCGACCCTAGGCGAGCGGGAGAGTGGGACAGCGCGCCTTGAGCAGGCCGTGGCTGCCTACACCGAGGCGCTCAAGGAGCATACCCGCGAGCGAGTGCCCCTCGCCTGGGCTATGACGCAGAACAATCTCGGCACTGCCATTGTGACCCTAGGCGAGCGGGAGAGTGGGACAGCGCGCCTTGAGCAGGCCGTGGCTGCCTACACCGAGGCGCTCAAGGAACGCACCCGCGAGCGGGTGCCCCTCGCCTGGGCTATGACGCAGAGCAATCTCGGCGCTGCCATTGTGACCCTAGGCGAGCGGGAGAGTGGGACAGCGCGCCTTGAGCAGGCCGTGGCCGCCTTCACCGAGGTGCTCAAGGAACGCACTCGCGAGCGGGTGCCCCTCGACTGGGCTGCAACGCAGAACAATCTCGGCAACGCTCTTGTGACCCTGGGCAAGCGGGAGAGTGGGACAGCGCGCCTTGAGCAGGCCGTGGCTGCCTACACCGAGGCGCTCAAGGAGCATACCCGCGAGCGAGTGCCCCTCGCCTGGGCTATGACGCAGAACAATCTCGGCACTGCCATTGTGACCCTAGGCGAGCGGGAGAGTGGGACAGCGCGCCTTGAGCAGGCCGTGGCTGCCTTCACCGAGGCGCTCAAGGAACGCACTCGCGAGCCGGTGCCCCTCTACTGGGCTGCGACGCAGAACAATCTCGGCAACGCTCTTGTGACCCTGGGCAAGCGGGAGAGTGGGACAGCGCGCCTTGAGCAGGCCGTGGCCGCCTTCACCGAAGCGCTCAAGGAACGCACCCGCGAGCGGGTGCCCCTCTACTGGGCTGCAACGCAGAACAATCTCGGCACTGCCATTGTGACCCTAGGCGAGCGGGAGAGTGGGACAGCGCGCCTTGAGCAGGCCGTGGCTGCCTACACCGAGGCGCTCAAGGAACGCACCCGCGAGCGGGTGCCCCTCTACTGGGCTGCAACGCAGAACAATCTCGGCAACGCTCTTGCGACCCTAGGCAAGCGGGAGAGTGGGACAGCGCGCCTTGAGCAGGCCGTGGCTGCCTACACCGAGGCGCTCAAGGAACGCACCCGCGAGCGGGTGCCCCTCGCCTGGGCCGCGACGCAGAACAATCTCGGCACTGCCATTGTGACCCTAGGCGAGCGGGAGAGTGGGACAGCGCGCCTTGAGCAGGCCGTGGCTGCCTACACCGAGGCGCTCAAGGAACGCACCCGCGAGCGGGTGCCCCTCTACTGGGCCGCGACGCAGAACAATCTCGGCAACGCTCTTGCGACCCTAGGCAAGCGGGAGAGTGGGACAGCGCGCCTTGAGCAGGCCGTGGCTGCCTACACCGAGGCACTCAAGGAACGCACCCGCGAGCGGGTGCCCCTCGCCTGGGCTGCAACGCGGAACAATCTCGGCCAAGCCATCCAGATCCTGCGTGAGAGGGGCAGAGCGTTTTAAGCGGCCATACGCTATTCGTGCACTCGCGAGGTGGCAGAGCGAAGTCGGATGCAGTGCCGCCGGGCAGCTCTGGTGATCCAGGCTCTCAGACCTTAGAGATACTTGTTAACGGCCCCTCGCTCGGCGGCGGCGCCCGCGCTGTAGTGAGCGACCATGCGGGCCGTCTTCCAATTCCCAGCGAGCATGGTTTCGGTGGTGGATGCGCCTCGGGCGGTGAGCTCGGAGGCGAGCCCGACGCGGCCCGAGTGAGCGGTTAGGCGCGGCTCGATTCCAGCGGCCGTGGCGGCGGCGCCGAAACGGTTGCCGATGCTCTGTGGCGTCAATCCGCCGAAAACTAGGTCGCTGTCTTCGGGTGAGCGGTGCGCTCGAAGTTTGCGGACGGCAGCGGCGGCGCCGTTTTTCAAGTAACGGATATCGGCGCTGGCACCGTTCTGGTTGGTCTTCGAGGTTTGGACGGTGACTAAGAGCCCATTGCCGGCGGTCGCGGCGCAGATGTCGGCCCAGCGGAGCATCGTGCCGGGCGCGCCCAGGCTAAGGTCGATTCGGATGGGGGTCGAGCGGGTTAGTTGAGAGTTTTCTTCGGCGGAGGTGGCCGACTGGCGTCTAGGGTCTTGTGCCACAGGGCTTGTTGTTCAGTCCACTCTCTCAAGCATTGAGTTACGAGCGTTAGTACGTCGGTCTTGAGCTCCACGGCAGAGCGCTTGATAATCTCAATGGCTTCCGGTGGAAGCCAGACAGTGAGCGAGGACCAATTTTGTCTCGACGGGAGCGACTTCCCTTTGTCTTGATCGTCCATATCACGGGCGCACGATTCACCGAAGTTAAGCAAGAGCTCTTTGAGCAGATCGTCTCGACCGCCCTTCAATCCTTTACGCTTGGAGAACTCATCGAGCAATCCTAAAAGGCCCGTCGGGACAGTGAGCTCGATTCTGTCAAACTTTGGTTTGTCCATTTGGCTCCACCTTAAGTGCTTTGTCTCCTAAAGACGTGCCGAGATAGCGGATTCGAGCTCGATACCGGTCACGAGATGTTCTAACTTCAAGTTTCGCAATCGGCCCGCTCAACTGGTAGTAGTCATGGCGAAAACCCTAGCACAAAAGCGACCAAAATAGTAACGCCTATTACTTTCTTACCAATCCAATGGGTGTAACTCTCATACTGACACCGATCATTGCCAACTGCGTATCGGCACGACATTGTCGAGAGTCGTAACCTCCGCCTTGTAGGTATGTGCGAGCAGGGTCCAGGCTCGCTCGAAGCGATTGCTCTGCACGAGAGCGCGGAAGGATAGAATGGCTTGGCCGCCTTGCTCGCCCCATCGCATTCCTGACCTCTTCATGCGTTGCGTTGCTTAGAGTCTTGCACGCTGCCTCCGTGACTCCTGAACCGATCGGCAGACCTTGTTCCTTGAGCGCCGCGTAGCGCATTCGATGCCGATTGCGCCGAAAATACTTCAGTTCTCGGGCAATCTTTTTTCGGCGCGGATACGTGTCGCGGAGGTGCACGAGAGAACGGATCACTTTCTCCACTCCCTTGTAGTCTTCAAGAAGCACGTGTCGCTGTTTCTCGAACTGGGCACGGCGCTTCGGATGGGTGTCGCCATAGGCAGCCGCGAGGGCTGTGTCGAGGTGCCCGGCAGCATGGTAGAAATCAATGACCTCTTCTCCGTCAGGTAATTCGCCAAGGAATACGAGCTCTGCCCCTTTTTTTCTCATTCAAAAACAGTCTGTTACATACCAGCGATAGTGTGCCTGTAAGTTGTTGACACCATTGTAAATATAAGATCTACACCCAATCCAATCCCTACTCACGGATGAATCTCTGCCATTCTCGGATCGCCGGGGCGTTGTTGCACGGCCCGGAGCAAATCGCTGACCTCCCTGTGCCGGTTGCAGAGTCACCCGGCGCAGTACGTATCGGGCATCCCGAGCGCAGCCATCTTGTTGAGTATCTCGCACCCAATTCGGTGGGTGCTTCCGCCATTAAGTGTTGGTGAAATGACGCTAAGACTTTACAGTGCATTAGATTACAGCGAAAATAGCGCTCGTGACCTTCGCTGCGCGCTAAATGGAGCGTAAGGGCTTTTTTGCAAAGGGATGCGTACACATCACCAACAGCAAACAGCGCAAGCACCCGTCTAATGCTGTCGGCGTATGTCAGGCACCGCGTGGTCAGCCCAGCCTGCATCGCCTCATTCACTTCGCGTGTGTCTTGTCGACGAAACAACTGCGTCTCTCGAAATCGGGCTCAAACTCTAGCCCCCGAGCGGGCTACGCGGCGGCTGCCAACACTTGATAGCGGACGTACCTCGTTCTCGATGATTCGACGCCATGGATGACCTGCCGCGTTCCGGTGTTTTGATTCGTAGCGAATCCGATCTGCTGGTCTTCATCAGTAGCGTCATGACCGACGATCTGGAGCCTGCACGCGAGACGGCCGTCACTACCCTTCGTGAATTGAGTCCTGTCCATCCCTGGGCGTTCGAATTCACGCCGGCGAGTTCAGAAACGCCGTCTGACGCGTATCTCCGCAAGGTTGAAGAGGCGGATTTTGTCATCTGGTTGATAGGCCACGAGACGACGCAGCCGGTGGTAGACGAGGTCCATGCCTGCATGGCCGCTGGCGGCAGGTTGCTCGCATTCAAGTTGCCAGCGACCCCGTCCTGTGCCAAAACTCGGCCCTTTTGAAATAGACCACAAATCAGCAGCTTAGACGCCCTTGGAATCCGCGCAGAATCGAGGGTATTTCGCGCCGCAGGGCTGGCTTCCGACCCCTGAGCTGCGGGTGGCGAGCGACAGGCCCACCGGGGGTGCGCACGGCTGGCTCAAATCGGCTGCGGGGCGAGCTACGGGCAGTGAACTGCGCACCCGGAAGTCCCTCATTAGACTGGACTTTATCGAGCACAAGAGCGAACGTTCGGTGATGCCGCAGGATACAGGGGTTGGCCGGAACGTCGTTTTGGACGGTTTGGACTTCGCCAGCTTACGGCGGGTCTGGGAGCAGACCTTTGGGGCTGCTCCTCCAAGCTCGCTCTCGCGTGTTTTCCTGCGCCGCGTTCTCTTGCACGAACGCCAGTGCCGGACCCATGGCGGGCTTTCGGCCGCAACCCGGCGCGCTCTGGCTGCCATGGCGAACGAGACACCAAGCGCCGCCGCTCTCGCAGGGTCCGTTTCTGCCGGCACCCATCTCGTCCGCGAGTGGAATGGCCGGACCTACCAGGTCGAGGTAATCGACAACGGCTATCGGTTCGATGGCAAAACCTATCCGTCCCTCACTACCATCGCAAAGCGAATCACCGGCACCCACTGGTCTGGACCACGCTTTTTCGGTCTGACGCCCAAGCGCAAGGCCTAACATGAAGAAGATCCGCTGTGCCATCTATACGCGAAAGAGCGCGGAAGAGGGTCTCGAACAGGAGTTCAACTCCCTCGATGCGCAGCGAGAAGCCTGCGCCGCGTATGTCGCGAGCCAGAAAGCGGAGGGCTGGGTGCTGCTGCCAACCGTCTACGAGGACGCGGGGCTCTCGGGAGGAACCCTGGAGCGCCCAGGCCTACAGCGCTTGCTCGCCGACATCGACGCAGGTCTCGTCGACCAGATTGTGGTCTACAAGGTCGACCGGCTGACCCGTTCCCTCTCCGACTTTGCAAAGCTCGTCGAGCGGCTCGAGGCGGCCGGCGCGGTTTTCGTCTCGGTGACTCAGTCCTTCAACACCGCGACCAGCATGGGACGACTGACGCTGCATATGCTGCTGTCCTTCGCACAATTCGAACGCGAGGTCACGGCCGAGCGGATCCGCGATAAGGTCGCTGCCTCCAAGCGCAAGGGACTATGGATGGGCGGCCGCGTACCGCTCGGCTATGAGAAGGACGGGCGCACGCTGCGCATCAACGAGGCTGAGGCCGAAACGGTCCAGACGCTCTATGCGCTGTACCGGAAGCACGGAACGCTCCGGCAGGTGAAGGCCGAGGCGGACCGTCTGAGGCTGCGCACCAAGCGACGCTTCGCCGCGGATGGAACCCGGACAGGCGGGTTGCCGTTCCGTCGCGGACACCTCCACTGCCTGCTGACCAATCCTCTCTACGCCGGCCGTATCCGGCACCAGAGGCGTGTCTACGAGGGCCAGCATCCATCGATCATCGCTCCGGAGCTCTGGGACGCGGTCCAGACGCAGCTGCAGGCAGGGGCTGCCAAACCAAGGAGACGCACGACGAAGGGCCGCGCAGTCCGTTCCCCGCTGGACGGCAAGCTCTTCGACGAGACCGGGGACCGGCTGACGCCGAGCCACACCAAAAAGAAAAACGGGCAACGGCTCCGCTACTACGTCTCCCGGCGCCTCATCCAGCACAGTGGCCAAAAGGACCTCTCCGGCTGGCGACTGCCCGCCCCGATGCTGGAACAGACCGTCGTGCATCTCATCCGACAGCATGTGGATGCTACGACCTCCCCGGCCTCGTTGATCCATGCTCCGACGATGCAAGAGCTCGCCTCGGTGCGTCGCTTTTTAGACGGGCTGTGTTCCGGTAGCAAGAATGATAGTGCCTCGGCAGCCCCCCTGCTCCGTCTTATCCGGCGGGTCGATATCAGCCCCGGCTCTGTGTCCATCCTGCTCGACCGCAATACGTTCGCTGCTTGCCTCTCTATGGAGCCCGAGCGCATTCGCGAGGATGCACTCCGCATCCACGCACCGTTCCGCTTGCGCCGACGCGGCGTCGAGACCAAGCTCGTTCTGGGCAACCCCACGAAATCCGTCGACCGCACACTCCTGCGCAATATCGCCAACGCCCTCTCCTGGCTCGACCGAATCAAAGCAGGCAAAACCTATGAGCAGATTGCCACCGAACACGCCATCCCAACGGACCGCGTGCGCAAGGCAATCCGCTATGCCTTCCTGGCACCCGACATCGTCCGCGCCATTGTCGAAGGCCGCCAGCCCGTTGGGCTGACCTCGAGCTACCTCTTGCATCATCCGCTTCCCGACGATTGGGAGAAACAGCGAGTGCTCGTCAAAACGCTGTGAGCCTGCCAGCGCCCACTCCGTGAATCGGCTCGGTTAGCAGCAAGCTGCTCTCCGACACGGGTCTCCACCAATCAGCCTCAAACTGGCCCAAATTCCCTGTCATGGTTTCCAGACTCGGATAGCTCCTTGTACTGGACCGTCTGCGGAGTCATCTTCGTTTCCTCCGTAAAACTCCGCTGGATGAATTCGAGGTTTGGCCAATTCGAATTCCGCTATTCGCCTTCTCCTCAGGCGCGATCTAGGCGTTAAGCGTCTTCTCATTGTCTGCGCGATTAAGTGGAAAAACGACACGATAAGCCCCAAAATCGCCCCAAATTGCACGCTAAGGACCTGTTTTGCTCTCTTTTTGATCGTTTCCAGCCAAGAATCGGAAGCTCCACTCAAGCCTCCCGACTGCGATAGCCGGAAAGATGTTCCCGTCGACAAACATTCGCTGATGAGACGTAAAGCCGTTTGCGACAATGAGTAACGGTCGGAGCCGCCTCCGGAGGGTTTACGACACGGCCCTCTTTCAAGCGTCCAGGAGGTTGAGATTGCCGTATAGAAAATTTGATTGAGCAACTTCGATTCCGGCTCGAACGACCACCCGTCGATAATGCGTGCGGGGACCAGCACGTGATGAAGGCCGTTAAATCACTGTAGGGGAAGAGGATGGAACAAAATTGGCATCACGTAAAACAGCCTTTTCGCAAAACCTTTGTACGGGTCGAAAAACTCGAAAAACTCGAACCCTCCTGAATCTCCACTGGCTTTTCTGTTTGAGGATTTCCGCCAAAAGCTGGACCACCTTTTGCCGAGACCGGATAGCTCCAAACTGCACCATCCGCCATTTAAATACTGTAAACTACTGATAACAAAAAGGTTGGATATATTAATGTTGTTCCATTCCCACATTTTTAACCCCATCTCTACCGGAGTTAGCAAACCCTCCCTCGTCAGCCAGCTCGGGAGCCCGAGCCGCCGCACCGCTACGGTCAAGTGCGCCACCATCATCCTCCGGGACGAGTTCGAGAGCCTCTGCGAGCGGGGCCTCCCGTTGTTCTTCCTGGAGCACGGCGCTTGCGCGGGTGACCGCATCGACGATTTCGTCGGCGACCAGCTCTGCAGGCTTGCCCGGTCCGGAGGCGGCGGCGATGTACGCATAGATCCCCTACTCGGCTTCCTTCAGGTCGAGTTGGCGCTGGATATGCCCGGTCTCGTGAGCCGTGCCACCGCCCGAGCCTCCCGGAGTGTTCTTCTTGATTTGTTCATAGACCTTGATGAAGCTAGCCGGCGATTCAGCGAGGCGGTCATCATGGGCCTGGAGCGCTCTCAGGACCCGACCCACGTACGTGACAAGACCGAGGCGGCGTATCGCCGGACGGACCTGTTTGACCGTCGTCGAGACTTGATGGAGTCATGGTCCAAATTTGCCACCTCGACACCGGCTGGTACGATGGCGATCCGGGCATGACTTCTGACCTTTGGAAGCTCCGCGCGTGGTTGACCCTCAAGGAGGCAGCGGATTACCTGTCTTCCAAGACCGGCCTCGATGTTGACGAGAGTAACATTCTCCGACTGGCCCTGGATGGCAAGCTTCAACTGTCTTTGAATTTCCTGAAACCCATCGAAGCAATCCAATACCGTGAGGGAGCCGAGTTGGAAGAGCACAGGACGCAGATTGAAGGGATCTGGGATCTCCTCGTGCAAGGCCCTGTTCGCCTTGAGTTAGAAAACCGGTACCGAGCGACGTGTGGGCTGCCCCACGTCGAGCTCGACCCCCGTGAGAAGCCATTCGGCACTGAGGGGGCATTCGTCACGGGAGAAGAGGGTGTGGTCTATCAACTACTTCCATTTCTCAATTTGCTGTGGGGGTCCGGTCGGAACCCCTCAGTATTGCCCGTCGGCAGTCTGCTCGGGGTCCGACCCCACGCCCTCGACGCGGTCGTTGCCAGCCTTGCTTCACCTTCACTCGGCCCCGAAGAACAACAACCGTCGAAACCGGATGATGCCACGGATACTCTTGACAAACCTCTGATGACGCGCGAGCGGACAACGCTCTCGATCATCATTGCCGCACTTGCTCATGCGGCGGACATTGACATCCTCAAGGCGTCTAAAGCGGGTAACACCATTGAGGCGCTGACCGTTGAGCTTGGCGCAAGGGTTTCTGCGCGCGCCATCGAAAACCACCTGAAATGCATCCCAGACGCTCTCGAACGACGCGGTAAGACCTCCCACTAGCTCCGCAATTGCGGAAGAAGTTCCCGCAGTTGCGGAAGAAGCTCCCGCAACTGCGATCACGCACGCCTCGCCCATGCTCTGATCGCCATGTCGTTTCCCGGATGGGCCGGGAGCACTCACAAGGAGCAACACATGGCGCAATTCCCTAACTCGACGCTGGCAATCCTCCGCCGCAAGCAAGTTCAGGCCGAATCTGGCTATTCGCGATCTACGATCTACCTCCGCATCGCCCAAGGTCTGTGGCCAAAACCTGTGAGCCTTGGCGCTCGCGCCGTGGGCTGGCCGGCTGGCGAAGTGTCGGCTGTCAACGCCGCGCGGATCGCCGGCAAGTCCGACGATGACATACGTGCCCTGGTGGCGAGCCTCGAACTGAAACGTCAGACGATCGATGGCCGCTAGTAGCAGGCCTCCGCTGATTCAACGCGGTTCAGGTCATGCCTCATCCGAATCATCGGCTCGCGGCCATTGTGGAGCAGTGCGCGGGACGTTGGACACCACATTACCGCAAGGAGCGTGTGACACATTAGATGTTGTGCCTCCGCACAGACGGGGACGTAGCGCTGGTGGCCGCGGACACGACAGGGCCACTGGCGGACCTGGTCGACTCCGATCGGAGCCGAGGTGAACGCCTGGCTGACCGCGCAACTCGACAAGCGCCGGAAGACCCCTTCCAGTGGACAGCAACCCCAGCCATGACCACGCGCTCAACGCTACGCCTGGCCAATCCCGCCAACCTGCCGGGCGATGCGCGCCGGGACGGCGGGAGTACTCGGCGCGACGCCGTTGCCGACACACCCGAGCATCATGATGGCTCGTCTCGGGCTCGATTGGTCGATCGCTCCACCACGGCGTTGCGCCCGCATCCGGTCTATCTGGAGCTGTGCGGGCCGCTCGCTGCAACACGGGCACGGCGGGTGGGTCAGCAGACTGGGTCGATCCGGGAGCCGTTATTGACAACCACGGACGGCACGATTCTGGACGGACACGCGCGGTGGCAAGTAGCGATCGAACGGGCGCAACCGAACGTCCCATGCCTCGAACTCGACGTGACCGAAGACGAAGCCCTCCAGGTCATCATCCAACGCCACCGAGCATACGAGGGCTTGAACGACTATGGCCGGATCGTGCTGGCCTTGCGTTTAGAGCCGTACTTCAGAGAACACTGCCGTCGACAGCAGCTGGCGAGGAGCAATGACTTACCGTCGTCAAATTTGACGAATGACACGCGCCGAGACGTCCGGAAGGACATCGCCCACGTCGCCGGCGTCTCGACCGGCAACGTGACCAAGGTCAAGCAGATCCTGGACAGCGTGATTCTCGAAGTTCGGGAACGGCTCCTGCGAGGCGAGGTCAGCATCCACCGAGCCTGGCAGTGGCGCACGCGGCCCCGGAAGGGACAGCGCGATGCCTTGTGGGACCATCTACATCGAGGGAGCCTCAAGAAGACAATCGCCCGGTTGGTCAGAGCGCACGCCGAGGCTGGTGCTTCCGTTCAATCCGTCGACGACCTGGCGCCCATCGTGCTCGGCGGACTCGCGAAGCTCGACGCGGACGACATCACCGTGACCGTCGTCGATGTTCCAGGGCGCGCCGTGGTGGTGACGCGAGCGTGCTACAACGAGCTGCTAGAGAAAAATCCACGATGACTTCCGCTAGCCCGCGCCCGCTCAGACAGATCTTGGAGATGCATCGGGAGGTGTGGGATTGCGACGAGATCCGTCCCGACGTGAGGGAGGCATATTCCAAGGTCATCGACTGCGGCACCGAGGCTCTCGGCGCGGAAGTCTTTGCGTCCGACCGTGAAGAGCGGGTGGTCTATCACACCTGCAAATCAAGGGCCTGTCCCAGCTGCGGGTATCAGGCGACCCGCGCTTGGCAGCGCGACCAGTGGCGAGAGCTACCCGATATCCCCTACGCCCACGTCTGCCTGACCATGCCGGATGTGCTCTGGCCGCTGTTCCAGCAGAACCGCCATCTTTTACATAATTTGCCCGTCCTGGGCGCGCAGGTGCTGCAGCAGTGGGCTCGGCAAAAATACGGCGTCCGGCTCATGATTGTCGTGATCCCTCACACCTTCGGCCGTCACTTGAATTTCAATTGCCACCTGCACATCCTGGTCTCCGAGGGCGGTCTCTCCGAGGATGGAGCCAGATGGCATGAGAGCGCCTCATTCGACGGCGAGGCGCTGATGCCGATGTGGCGCTACGCCGTCATCACGCTCTTGCGGGAAGCTGCTCGGGCCGGCGTCCTCGACACCGACATGAATCGCCGCGCGCTGCAGCGGTTGCTCACGGCACAGTACGAACGGTGGTGGAACATCGACATCAAGCGGTTCCGAAACAAGAAGCAGTTTCTCGGATATGCAGGCCGCTACGCCCGACGTCCCCCGATTGCGCAACACCGGTTCCGGAAGATTGACGGTCAAGAAATCCGATTCGTGACGAAGGACACGCGCACTAAACAGATAGTCGAGACCACCTACACGCCAGGCGAGTTCCTGGCTGTCCTGGCCGATCACATCCCCGACCGCTACCGGCACAACATCCGGTACTTCGGTCTGCTCGCTCCTCGCGTGAAGAGCGACACACACGACGCAGTCTTCGCGCTGCTGGGCCAGCAACGGCTGGGGAAGCCTCCGCGACTACGTTGGGCCACATCGCTAAAGAAGAGCTTCGGGGTCGACCCGCTCCTCGATCGCGATGGACAGCAGATGCGTTGGGATCGGCGAATACCGCCGGCACCAGCCCAAGGCCATGGACTCGCGAAGCCGGCCTTGGGGTCGCTGTAATATCCCTCTGGCTTGCCGATCCCAAAACGGTTTACGGCTCTACTTGAGACGTGGAAGTGGCGTCATCTTGACCGCCATCCCACGCACTCGACCGCTCGATTCGTCCGCCCATACAGGATCATCCCCCCTCTCCTCAGCAGGATCTAAGAAAAAGGCGGATTGTGCGGCCCCCCCAGGGGGGGAGACCACAGGTAAAACGGGGTTAGGTCCCCTCCCTGCACGACTGTGGCGCTCGCTCTGGCGCGCATCAGAAATGAGATTTTGATTTTCCTAAAGATTGAACGACGAATGAGACGAACGAGGCGAAGCCGGCCGACAACTTCCGCGCTTCGTCAGTGCCGTGGCTGATCTCCCAAGCTTCGTCGTAGATGACCTCGAAGAGGTCGAAGGCGTACAGGCCGAAGTGCATGGATCCGCAGGCAGGATCGAGCATGCGGATCTCGCGAGGGTCTTTCAGCGGGCGATACGGGATGTAGACGGTCTGCTGGAGGAGCTGCTCCTGATTGAGGTCGTCCCGCTGAGGCTGGTCGGGGGCGGTTTCGTCAGGCTGAAAGAAGACCTCGTTGCGCCGCCGGAGGAGATAGCGGCACTGATCCTTGAGCAGGGTCTGGCCCTGGTTCATCTCGTACCAGATCCGGCCGAGCGTGTTGTCGGTTAAGAACTCGACGACGTAACGCGGGGTGAAGAATTGGTTGCGGACGGCCAGCTCGCGACTGTTCCGCGGCGCCGACGACTCCTTGCGCATCTGCTTGACGTCGTCCGCGTTGAAGTATTGGTAGATCCATCCGATGGTCTCATCTTGCGACCAGAGATCGGCGAGCTCTGGCTCATTGAGCGTTTCCAGCAGATCGTCGAGCGCGTTCGGGCGTGGCCAAAGCTGCGCCATTGCATCGCGGCGATCGAAGAGGACTTTCAGATCGAGCGAGATCTCGTCCATCACGGCCTCGAGAAGGAGGCGATAGCCACCGTCCTCGAGGGCCGCGCGCAGGCCCGGAGCACACTCCGCAAGCTCACGCATCCCCTCGGATAGCAGGCCGTGAGAGATGCACTCCCGCACCAGTCCCCGCCGCTCAGCCATCTTCAGGGCCGCGAATCGGTTCAACACCGTGAAAGCCGCCACACGCATCGTGCGTTCGAGGGCCTCCGCCGCTGTGACCCCGCCTGAGCGGTGGTGCTGGATCACGTCAAGGAGCTGAGCGCGGACGATAGGATCCCCGGGAGCGCTCTCCAACACGCTACCATCGGGGAGGATGTTGTATTCGCCCTCAAGCTGCTCCTGGAATTCCTTTTCCAGGAGGCACCGGGCTTTTACGACCGCGTTGCGGAGGGCGTTGCGCTGTTCCTTCTCCATTCGAGATGGCGCTCCCTAAACCAACACGACGGGCTTGCCGTCCGCCAGAGCCTTCTCGATCTCCTCGCGGATGGCGGTGAGGGCGGCGTCGAGCTCTTCCTGATTGGAAATGGGTCCGGAGAGCAGTGACCGCACATTGACCTCGACGGCCTGAGGCGTGACGAGCTTCCGCAACGCCTCGAGCGCAGTGTCGAGCAGGCCCTTCGCCGCATCGGCCTGATCGCGGAGCGAGCCCAGAATGGTGGCCGCCTGTCTCCATGGCTCGTCGAGCGGCTCCTCCGCGCTGCGCTCGCGCAGGCGCTGCGCCACGTCGGCCTGCTCCGCCTCCTTGAGATCCGACCAGCTCGAGGCGCGGTGGAGCGTCTCGAGCGCGTTCGCATAGGTCTGCCGGCGCGCGGCGAAGGCCTCGCTGTATAGCGCGTGGAAGCGGTCGAGCACCGTGGCCGCGGCACTCTCGATGTTGGGGAGGTGCTCGTAGAAGGTCTCGCGCTCGAAGTGGTCGTCCAGCTCGGCCAGGGCCTGGCGGGCCGGATCGTCGGCCTCCGTCTCGCGCTCAAGGACGGGACCCACTAGCTGGTGGGCGGTGCGTGCGCGCTCGAGGCCCACGCGCGCGGGCTCGGTGACACTCTGCTCGATGCCGCGGCCGCGCGTGATCGCTTTCTTCAGGGTGTCGGTGCTCTCGAGGAAGGACTGGACGGCGTCCTCGTCGTCGCCGCTCTTGATGGCGCGCAGGGTATTGAGTCCCTGCTCGATGGCGCCGTCGCCGGGCAGGCGCAGGTCACGCAGGAGGTCGCGCGCCTGCTCAAGGAGCGGGACCTCGCTACCCAGGTGCTCGCGCAGGGTGCCGGCGATGGACTCGGCGGTGAGCGACGGGCAGTGCTTCCCGAAGCTCTGCTCGAGCGCCTTGCCGGCCTCGCGGAGCTTCTTCGGATCGAGGGTTTCCTCGCGTACGCGCACCGTGAGCGCGCGGAAGGCGGTGTTGTTGGTGATCGCCTTCTTGGCCTCGGGGGTGAGGGCCTGCTTGAGCTGCTGCCCGCCCGAGGTGAGGGTGACCTGGCCCTCGCGCAGGAGCGTGGCCACTTCGAGCTGCACCAACTCGAGCCCCCAGCCGTAGGGGGCGGCCTTGAAGTGCTGCTCGGCCTCGCGGCCGCTCGGGGCCTGGCCGCCATCGCAGCGCAGGCGAATCCAGTCGAGGATCTCCTTGGCGGCGCCCTGGTCGGTGACGAGACGGGTCTGGCCGTCGATGGTCTGCACGACCTTGAGATCGCTGTAGCAGTCGGGCAGGCCCGCCAGGCTCTCGTTCTTGAGGATGGCCTCGACGTCCTTCGTCCCCACCTTGACGTCGCCGTCGCCGAAGCGGTGGAAGATATGCTCGAGGGCTGGGCCGAGCACGCGGCGGGCCTCGGCCTTGGGGTCGCCGGCCTCGTCATTGGGTGAGCGGTCGTTGCCGCGGAAGAAGATGCGGCCGCGGCAGAGGGCGCGCTTGACCTCCTCTTGCAGCTTGCCGTTGGCTTCGCGCAGGCGCCGGCCCTCCTCGCGAAGGAGCCCGTCCTCCTCCTTAGTACGTGCGCCGCGTTGCTGCATGCGCTCGCTTCGGTAGCGCTCACGGATGGCGTCCTCGGCGTCACCCGAAAGCTCTGCGGTCCAGACGACGAGAGTATCCTGGCTCGGCTGCTGCGTTAGGGCTCGGGCCTCTTGGTTTTGGTCGCCCGCAGGGCGTGACGGATCGAGTAGTCGTATCTCGAAGGGTACGTCGCCGTCGACCAGAGACTCGCTGCCAACGCGCAGGCCCGCGGTGAAGCGTTTCCATCCGCCGAGCTGGTAGCTCGGTTGTTGCGTGGCACCCTTACCCCAGATTTGCTCGATGATCTCCTTCACGATACGGCTGCGATCGCCAGGTGTGGGCTGGCGGGCGTCTCGTTCCTCGTCCCATGTACGCTCGGAGGCGGACTGGAGCTTGAGGCCGTGCTCCGTGCGGCGGATCTTGCGGGCTTTGATGAGCTTTTCGACGGCCTTGCGTACCTTGGGGAGCACGCTCTGCGCATCAATCGCCGGGTGGAGGACGGCCGCGAGGTTCTCCTCGGTCGTGTGCGCGCGCTCGGCGAACTGAAGAAGAACAAGGGCCTTCGCTACACGCGCCTCCATCTCGCCCATCCCTTGTGCGATCTCCTCGATCTCACGCTGAGTCTCGGTTGCGATATTCGTGACGATGAGCTCATAGACGCTATCGAATGTGACCAGAGCGCCCAGAGGTCGGTCGGCCAGGCCGACTTTTGGATGAATGACAAGCTGCTGCGATTGGCTGACGATCGTTCGGTTGGACCCGCCCATCGTCTGGGGGCCAGTTCCCTGGCGGCGCAGACCGGACACGACATCGATCAGCAGATCCACCTGATACGGGAGCAGTGGATAGAGGCGGACGAAGTCGTCTTCCGTGAGCTCGGGGAGCTGGACAGCGGCCGTCACGTTGGTCGCGGTCTTGAGCTTGCCGTTGTGTGCGTCATAGAGGGAGCGCAGTGCCTTCTCGCCTTCGGCGTTTTTAGCCAGGACGCGGTGGCTCGCCACTTCGCGGATGTCGGTGGACTTGATATCAACACGAAACGCGAATCGGTCCTTCAAACGAACGAGGTTGGACTTGTCCTTCTCCCAGATATCGACGACATCCTGAAGCCTTTCTTGAGAAGTCACGATAAGCCAGATCTTGCCCTTGCCCACAAGGGAGAAGCTCTCGACCACGCCTTGAAGATCGCCGATTCGGGTGAGATCGCGCGCAGTGTACTGCCCAATCTCGTCAACGACGAAGACCACGTTGCGTCCGCTGGCACGCGCCTTCGCGAGCTGCATCACGCGCTCGGCAAGCTTGCGAGGAGTGATCTCAGCATGGGCTCGCGTGCGGGCCCATGAATCGGGAACATTGTAGGTGGCGGCGTCGAGCTCATGTCGCACTCGGCTCGCCTCATTGATGGCCGTCATGGTGAGCCGTTTGGCGTTATCCCATGTCCGATCTGGGTAGAGCTCAGCGTATTTGTCTTTGAAGGCTTTTAGCTCGTTGCGTTCCTCAAGCTCGATCTCAAGCTCGGCCAGGTCGAGCTCTGTCGCGTAGCCGAGGCTCCGAAGCAGAGCCTTATACATAACTGTAGTGACCGGATATTCCTTCGCTCCAGCTATGTTGTCCTTCAGAATGTCAAAGATGACGACATGTGTCGGTAAGTGCTCGCGTATCTGTTGGAGGAGTACTTTGATCTTGTCACTTGTGATCCGTTTCGAGAACAGGTCCACTGCGTCCTGGGTGCCAATCTTTCGACTTTCGAGCAGAACGCCGAGAAGCTTGGCGAAGCTGGACTTGCCGGCGCCGAAGAAGCCGCTCACCCAAACGCCGATCTTATGTGTGTCACCGTGGCGCGAGTCCGAGTAGGCTTCGAGCACTTGGGCCATCTGCTCCTGGATGCTCGGAGTCGGGTGGTACTCTTTGATCTCTTCGAGAAGGGTCGCGTCGTCGAGGGCGTCAACCTTGATGACTTCCTCAATGGGGCGATGGATGTTCTCGCGGAAGATCTCGCCAATCTTGTTCATGTCGACGTCCTCAATCCGTGTGAGCACTGCTAGAAAATCTTGTGCCGGTATCCATGCAAAGCCTCGAGACTGTCCATGAAGCGGAGGGTGTTGGTGCCAGTGCGCGTACCGGGATAGAACAGAATCGTGGGCACCTTGACGTCGCCCATTAGGTTCTCAAGGAGCGCACTGGCACGGTACGCGGGGTAGAGCGCACCCACGCGTGTCAGGAAAAGAACACTCTTCTTCGGGTCCAGCGCATCAGCGCGCTCTTTGATGAGCTTCGGGATCGGACATATTTCTGAGACGATGGACCGAATCGTCTCCTGCAGCTGCTCGAGTCGGCGCTCCGGCTCATCGTCACCCATGCTGCGCTCCGCTTCGAACAAAGCCTTCCCATCCGGCGGATAGGCGGTGCGGATAGCTTGCCATAGGAGATCAGCCATCGAGATCGTGACCACGTTCCGCGCCGCCTCGTGCTCCACTCGAGTCGCGAGCATCGGGACTTCGCGTCTCAGCTCCCTTTCAGCCGTCGGCGGATACGCGAACAGAGCAAACGGCACACCTTGATAGGTGCTGATCTCCTTCGTAAGATCTTTCGACTTAAGGAGCGGCTCAAGCCGGTCGCGGAGTCGCTCTTTCCAGCGGCTATCCGACCAGCTCTTCAACATATTCGTCCACGCTCTTGTTGGGAAGCTCCAGTGCGACCAAGCTGCCGGCGACGTCGTATCGGAGTCGGCGATGCTGGTGGAGGCGGAAGAGCTCTTGCTCTAGCTCGGCGCGAGAGAGGAGAAAACGGCGCCAACGGATGTCGTCCAGAATCTTCTCTGCTCTCGCCGTCTCGTTGGCGATGTCGTTGAGGACATAGAGAAGCGCGTCGTCGGGGAGGTGAAAAGGGGCGATCTCCTTGACCGCTCTTCCTTGAAGGAGGCCGAAATCCGCGGCGTATGCAGGGAGACCGCTGGCCATGCGGTCGATACTGCTGCGTTTCCAATCCTTGTCGAGGAGACCGCGCGGCTTGAGCTCGACGAGGTAACCACGCACGTCGTCCGCGCGCACGCGAAGGAGGCCTTCTTGTTTCCGGGGATAGAGCCAAGTCTCGAGGAAATCTGACAGGAGCAGCTCCCGGAAGCACAAGTGCCACAAGAGAATAGGGGCCCAAGTCTCTTGTGAGAGGCCGGCCTGAGCGAGACGGATGAGTGGGCGATGGCGCTCGATGTCGGAGAACCGCACGCGGAAGATGCGCTGCATCTCCTTGAGCCATGCGTCGGTGGGAGCTAGGATCAAGTTCTCATCGCGCATTCGGGCGAGGTTCTCATCCAGCGAGGCGTCGAGATCCCACGCGGCGAAGCACGCGTAGGTCTCCGCAACCTTGCCGCCTTTGGTGACGGAGAAAGTGGAGATGGTGGGCTCGCTCAAGGGGCGCTCCCGTTATTAATAATGTAGGGGACCGTGAGCTCGCCGGGCTTTGAGCGGGTGAATCCGGCTACGAGGCGGCGAATGGTCTGGTCCGGAGAGCTGCCGATCTCGAGGGGCAGGGACCTATCGTCTGGGCCGAAGCTGCGCTTCTCGACGTAGCCGAGATCCTCTGACATCGCGACGCCCGCGTCTTTCAGCTCTGCCTCTAAGTTCGACTCTCGATCTAGCTTCTCGAGCTTGGCCAGAATCGCGGCCCAGAAATCGAAATCGTCCAGGGAGTCGACGAGGTGCTGGTCGAGACGGTCCTCGGTCTCGGGGTCGAGGCGGAAAAGGTGATGCGCTTTGGGATCGGGATGGCGCTCATCACAGGCGTGGCGTGCGACGGCGAACGCGATGCGGGCGCGGCCGGTCCCGTGTGTCTTGGGGAGGACGCGGGGTCCCACGAAGGCACCGTCTGGACCAAGGATGCCGTCCGTCCGCCACCAGCGGTTTGTATCGCTTTCGCCAAGTCGGGCGACCCAGAGGCGCGCTTCGAGGAGTTGCCGGACGTCGACGAGAGTCTCGTGTTTCGTTGCGCTCGTTGTCATGCTGCAGCTGCTCGCGTTCGCTCGCGGGCGCCCGGGCCCTGTCCGGTACCTGGGTGCGCCTCGTGCTGGCCGAAGTGCTTTTCATACTTCTTTGGGACGGGTCTGGAGCGCTCGGCACGAGGAGTTGGGCGCTTACGCTTGAGAAGAAGTTTGCGCTTTTGTCGCCGTGCGCTCTTTTCTCCGAGGAGCTGGTCACGGATCTCGAGACCAAGCATCTCGGCAAGCGCGCAAGGAACCGCGTTTCCGATTTGACGGCGAATTGAATGGAGCGAGCCTTCGGGCGTGAAGTCGTCGGGAAACGTTTGGAGGCGACACATTTCCCGCATTGAGAGGCGTCGGTTCTTCCAATGGAGTGGACCGGTGAGCGGGCCCGGATTCGCGGTGAGAGTCCTCGACGGGCGCTGTTTCGATAGCTTCAGGAGGAAGCTCCAATATCGCGTCCGCCATCCGAAGATCGGTTTTCCCTGGCCTCGATCGGTGTGATGCAGGTAGTTGAGACCCTCGGGAATCGAGGGGAGAAGATCCGCCCAGTAGGCTGAGGAGAAGAGCTCCTCATCCGTCTCATCGGGAAGATCGCCGATGGCGTCCCAGGCCGTGAGGAATGGCTTGAGCCCCTTGTCTTCACCATGAGTGGGCTCTGGGAACGTGAGCTCGTGGCCGTCTCGGTGCCCAATCATGAAGAAGCGCTCACGGTGCTGAGGAACGCCGTAGGCCGCGGCATCGAGCTTCTGCAAAGCTATGGTGTATTTTGTTCCGTACTTACGGTTGATACGTCGAAGCTCCGAGCGAACCAGCTCTACAGCTTCCGCGCGCGCGCCCGATTTCCACGGAACGTTCTCCATTAGAAAGACCGTGGGTCGAATGTTACGGAGAGCACGAAGGTAGTACCTGAGTGTGCTGGCTCGTGGGTCGGCCATACCCTTGGGGCCGCGCCAATGAGATCGGCTAAAGGGCTGGCACGGTGGTCCACCGGCAAGGAGGTCAACCTGCTCGGGCTGAAGTCCAGCCTCGTCCAGGAGGCGGGCTGAAGAGATGGTGCGAAGGTCCCGATCGATGACTGGCCAGTTGAAGTTGGCTTTAAGCGTTCGGACGGCGTCGCTCTCCATCTCCACGGCGACCCGCGTCTCGAAGCCTGCGGCCTCGAGCCCGATGTCTAAACCTCCCGCGCCGGTGAACAAGCTCACGACGGTTCTCGGTCGACGTCGCTTCAAGCTGACTCCCTGCTTTTTCGTATCTTATAGACGACCGAGCGCACCTTTTCCGCGGCTCGAGGCGGATCTTTCAGGATATCGGTCTCCCAGAGTCGCACGACTTTCCAGCCAGAACGGGTGAGAGCTTTGGTCTGCTCTTTGTCTCTGGCGATATTGGCTTCGATCTTGGGAATCCAATACGCAGGGTTCGCGCCTTTGCGCAGCTTTTTTTTCCTGTCGTCCCAATTCCGGCCGTGCCAAAAGTCTCCGTCACAGAAGACGGCGACGTGGTCGCCGGCAAACACCAAGTCGGGCTTGCCTGGAAGATCGTTTCGGTGCAATCGATAACGCAGGCCGAGACGCCAAACGAGCTTGCGAAGGACGACTTCGGACTTCGTGTCCTTGCGCTTGTTTCGCTTTTTGATGCGTGATGCTGTCTCCGAGGACGGCGTGAAGGCCTCATACCGAGGGACGGGTTGTGGCATCGGGGTCCTAATAGTGAAAACTATGTAGTTAACCCTAATCGCAAAATCTTCGAAGCACAAAAACGCGAAACAGCCGCACTGGGCGCAGGCGAGAAGCTCGTGCTGGGGCACCCGCTCGCCGCCACTATAGGTGATTCTGCACGGTGTATGCAGAACCTGGAAAAGGTGCTATTCACGGGGCCAAAGACCTCAGACACGGTGACGTTTATTTGCGATTAGGGTTAACCATTATGCTGGTAGCGTGATGATACATGCAATGAGATTTCGAGCGAGTTTCCAAATATGACCCTTCGAATCATAAATCAAGACACGATCTTGGAGCAAGCGCTCGCACTCACTGGAGACGCCAAGAAACGGGTTTGGATCACGTCTCCGTGGATCACGCGAGGCCCGGTGGACCGGCTTCTGCGGCGCATCGCAGCCCGCGAAGAGCTGGACGTTCGGATCGTATACCGTGTCAAGGAGCCTACGGACCTCGAGATCACAGACCTCTACGCCTTGAAATCACTGGAGTCGGATGGATGCAAGGTTCGCTTCTCGAACCGGCTGCACGCGAAACTCTTGCTGATTGACGACCGCGCCGCCATCGTGTCGTCGTCGAACTTGACGGCTACGGCCGGCTACGGCCTCGACCACAAGATTGAGGCTCGAAACGAGGAGCTCGGGATTCTGTTGGAGAAGGAACCCTCCGCACTTCAGGACCTAGAGAAGGAATTTGGCCAGATTTGGGATGCGTCGACCGCACTGACGGAAGACACCCTCGGCATCGTTATGGACACGCCGGATGTGCGGCGGTTTAGTTTCGTGGCCATTCGTGATGTGCATCAGGGCGCGTACGCGACCGTGAGGGATGTTGAGGGACACATTGCCATCGGCCGTGTAAGCAACATTACAGCTCACAATCGCCCGTTTCCCGCTCTGGAGTCTCCGGGCTGGGGATATCCGGGGTTCTCCGGGTCGTCTCGGGCGAAGGACCTTCCGACGCTTTTCTCACATCCGTCCAAAGAGCATGCGTTTCTGGTGACCAAGACGGTTGTTGAGCCCGAATCGCTGTTTCGAATCGCGGATGTGGAGGTTCTGAAGCATCTGGACGCGGACAAGCTGACGTCGCCCACCGTGCCGACGAGGCCCGGGGCGGATGTCACCCGGGCCTCGAGCGAGATCCTGGAGAGGCTCCTCGGCAAGGGCGATATCCCAATGGGGACCGTCCTCCACCATCCTGAGGTCGAGGTCCCTCTGCAAGGCGATGAGATCTTGTCCAAGCACCTGGCCGTTCTGGGAATGACGGGCTCCGGAAAGTCGAACGCGCTGAAGATCCTGATGCGAAACGTCTTGTCGAACCCTGCGTATGAGGACTTGAGGGTCCTCATCGTGGATACTCACGGCGAGTACACGCCGATAGCGAGCTCGCTTGCACCGAAGTCGACGGTCGTGGATGTCCAGCTTCGACAGAACATTCTCGACGAGGAGGTGATGAAGGAAGCTCTGGACGTCTCCAAAGTCACCGATGGAGCCGTGAAGAGGCTTGCGGGTGTAGCCGGGCGCCTAGACGAATCAGCAACGATCGCATCCTTGGTAGAGGCCCTCGAAACGGATTTGAGCGTGGGCGGGGAGCACGCCTCCAAGATCAAGAAGCTCTTGGTTCGCCTCCGTGACATGGACGACTTCTGTATGAAAGCGGAGGACGAGGTCCAAATCGTCCGAGCGGACGGCGGCTCTGAGGACTTGGAGCAACCCGGGCTCTACATCCTCGACCTCCGACTGACGGACGACCTCGTGGGACGGGCTGGCAAGACGGCATCGATCCTTTCGCACGTCTTTCGGCGTGCCAAGGAAACGGACGGCAATTTCCCGACGCTCATCGTGTTGGATGAGGCCCAGAACTATGCCCCCGAGCAGCACACGGGTTGGCTGAAGGAAGTGAAGCCAGCATTTGACGCCGTCTTCCGAATTGCCTCCGAAGGTGGCGTTGTTGCACGGCCCGGAGCAAATCGCTGACCTCCCTGTGCCGGTTGCAGAGTCACCCGGCGCAGTACGTATCGGGCATCCCGAGCGCAGCCATCTTGTTGAGTATCTCGCACCCAATTCGGTGTTCAACTCGTTGCCTCGCCAACGTTCGTGTCCGCATCTCCGGCCCGATGATCGCCTTGTAACGATAGACCGCGTTCTCCACCATGCTTCGCTTGGTGTAGCCTGAGAGCTTGTACCATTCACGTCGGCCGTGTCTTTCGATTGCACGAATATGGCGATCGCGCTCCTGCATGGCGGTGTTCGAATTCTGACTGAGCGTCGCGTTTCGTTGCGGCGGAATCACCACGCGCGTCCTTCGTCCAGGGCTGTGCGCTTCGATGGCTTCGTAGACCGCTTCCTTGTCGTATGCACTGTCCGCCGCCACCGACACTAGAGGTGCTTGAATCTGTGTTAGCAAAGCGGGGACTCGGGTTGCGTCGCGAGCTCGTGACGCCGTCAGTTCGGACGCAACAATGTTCCCTGTCTCGCGATCAACGGCGATGTGTAACTTGCGCCATGCGCGCTGCTTTGGCGGTTTGCGAGCGTTTCCAACATGAATCCTCAAGCCCGTGCTATCGATCATCAGGTGGATGGGTTGAGTGCTCGCGGCTTTCGGAATCCGCAGCTTCTTGCGGAGCAACCTCGAGCGCCGACACAACGTCGAGTAGTTCGGGATCTCGATACCGAGCCCGAGAAGCGAGGCGATCGAGTGCAAGAAGCCTTCGGTTTGTCGGTAGGCGAGCTTGTACACCATCCGGACAACCAGGCCCGTTTCAATCGCCATGTCTGAATAGACCCGTTGACCGCCAGGCTTACCGGTCTTGTCGGCCTTCCAGTTCGCGATTGCCTCCTCGTCAAACCAGACTGTCAAATCGCCCCGGCGGCGCAGCCCTTCGTTGTATTCCGCCCAGTTGCGAACGTGGTACTTCTTCTGCTTCGCGTGCTTGTACTGGCAGCGCTTGGGATACTTCATGCTCGAACATACCTCGGCCACCACCATAGGCGGATTTCGCTCTCAGCCAGAGCGGTGCAACAACGCCTCTTTTAGGCGACAACTATCTTGACATTCACCGGGACAGCAATTCGCCATTTATCCCTGTCTGGCTAGAAGTAGGTATTCGTTGATGATTGCAACGAGTGTTTGCTGGCCGAAATGTCCAGCCGTAGTTTGAAATTGCCATGCCCGTTGATACGCACTAAGGCGCTGGGAAACAGCAAGCGGGTTTGAATCTGCACATCCTGTCGCGCCGTATACGACCTGTAACGCGTCGCAGATCCGAGTGGCTTCGTCGCGTTTTTCCTGCGGTCTGTATGTCAGGTTGATGAACTCACCGTGTCTGTTGATGTCTGCACTCAGGCGCGCGAAGAGCAGGAACGTGTTGTTCTCTAGTTCCGAGTATCGGTCTATATCATCCGACATGCGTGTTACCTGTTCCTGTAACTCGTTTACCTCACTGCGGTACTGCTCACGCTCATCTACTACGGCCGTGATGTTTTGCGCCACTACGTCAACTGAATCAGACCTCACCGACGAAGGAAGTGCCTCGATAAAGTCAGCAGCGCTCGTCCCAAAGAAGTCCGCACTCCTGTACACCCCAACGACTGAGATGGCAAGTTCTAAGAGGAACGCGCCAAGCAGTACCTTAAGGTACTTGTCTTCGATGCTGAGGATCTTTGTAACTCCGAGGAGCGTAACAACTGCAGTGGCAGCGAAGATGGCGAGAAATACATAAAAGAGGGCGGTAATCATATCCGGGAGTCATCCTTTCTGGGCAGGCAGCATGTGGCAGATCCCTAAGCTAGGCAACCAGCACTCCATTTCGTCTCGACGAGGTAGTCGAACTTCTCGTACTTGAAATGGCCATCGATCTGTTCGCCGTTAGATGTGCGGTACGGTTTGGTGTGTTCGAACTCGGCAAAGTAGAGCAGATCGAAAAAAAGAGCTTCGAGCTTAAAGCCACGTTGTTGAGGAGTAAGGTCGGTAGCTGCGGACAATACCAAAAACCGTGTGTTCAGATCCGACAGACCGCGCTTCTTTTCTGTTGCGTTCGCGACAGAGCGTTGGTAATTAGCGCCTGCTTGCTCTTGCTGCTTCTGTTTGATTGCTGCCTCAATCGGATCGTTACCGACCGAATCACGGAATTCTTGAAGCAGCCGTTTGGCCTTCTCCGTATCGAGTTTGTCACGATCGACGGCAGTCTTGAGGCAGTAGAAGTTGGAGATCAGCGCATTGATCGTTTCGATTTTGCCTTGCTCCTCGAGAACGTCAAGAATGTTGCGCATGACCTGGTATTTGTTGAATGCACCTTTCGGCGACCTTGGAACACCGCTGCTTTCGAGGAAGTAATGAAAGCTACTCCAGAACCAGAAGCAAGCGCCGGCAAGCCTCACCATTTGTTCTTTGACGTTGTAGCTGATCATTTTCTTCAATTGGGAGCTTCTCCGTTTCAATAGCGTGCTGCCAACAGCCTAACGACCGGTGCTCGCCAGCGGCAGCTCAGCGGGCGTCGTGTGCAGTACTGGGTTGGACGACTCCCTCGCTTCACCAGTGTCGGTATTGACTAGCCCGAGACGGTTCCACGATTCGCCATCGTCTACTCACCACACGGCGTGCGCGACGCCGTCACCGGCACCGCGACCCACGCGCGCGTGATCTCAGGCGGCAGCGCTAGCCCAGTTGGCCACGGTGATTCGTTCTCGAACCGCCACCTAAATAAAGCATACTCCGCCGTCGTGACATAGACAAGCAGGACCGCCGCGACACCCGCGCGCCTACAACCTCCGGTACACGCCGCGCGAGAAACGCGCTGATGAGAGCCAGGTAGGCTCTGGGCTCAACGTTGCGCAGCTTTGCGGTCTCGCACAAGGTGTAGAAGAGCGCGGCGACTTCGGTTCCGCGTTTCGAGCGACTGCCGTAGTGATTCTTAAAAAACTCAAGGAGAAGGAGACGCGACTGGACAACCGATTGGCTCACACGCCGACGAAAGTTCCTGCGAGTGAACTGACGGGGAAGAATTATCGAGCCACGATGCGAACCGAGCGACGCAACCTTGTTAATGCCATCAAAATCGCCACTTATAATGCCGAGCGCCTACTGGCCCGCCGCTTCTTCAAGCACTACAAAGATCCCAGGGATTGGTTAACTTTTTTCCGTTCGATTCTCCAACTCCCAGGCACAATAGCAAACAGATCGACCGACGAGATTGTCGTTGAGTGCGCTGCTTTCCTTTGGCTACGCCCTACTGACCAAGGAGTGCACGGTGGCCCTCTTGGCTGAAGGTTTGGACCCGTGGTGGGGCTTCTATCACCGACCTCGACATGGACGCCCAGCCCTCGCATTGGATTTGATGGAGCCACTGCGCCCTTTGATCGCGGACTCCGCCGTCGTGAGTGCCGTGAACACCGGAATGTTAAAGGCCAAGGATTTCACGACGAGCAGGGCCGGATGCATGCTCAATCCAATCGCGCGCAAGGCCATGATCCGAGCCTATGAATCCCGGCTCGACCAGGTGGTTACTCATCCGGTGTTCGGCTATCGCTGCTCGTGGCGGAGCATGATTCGAGTTCACGCCCGATTGCTGGCACGTTGGTTGCGGGGAGACGTGCCCAGCTATCAAAGCATCGTCACCCGCTGATGACGAGCCGAAAACGGTACTTGGTCGCTTACGACGTCGCAGATGATAAGCGGCGCAACCAGGTCTTCAGAACGTTGTCTGGCTATGGGGACCGCGCACAATACAGCGTCTTTTTCTGCGAGGTGAATCCCCGCGAGCTGGCGGAGCTCCGTAGTCAATCACATCCTGCTGCTGGCGGTTGACCCAGCCAGCCAGAACGAGCAGTAAGAATTGCACGTGGTACGTCATGATGGCTCCGAAGATAACACCCTCGGACCAGACGATTGTGAAGCCCACGGCCCTTAACCCGGTCGCAAAACACAGACTCTAAGCTGTTGATTTATGGGCTATTTCAAAAGGGCCGAGTTTTGGCACAGGACGCCATCCTCTCAAGAGTTGGAGTCTCCGGAAAACCCGGGGCGGTTCAAGGGCTGGACCGGCGTGCTCATGACCGAGGATTCTAGCTTCCATTGGCCAGCCAAGCGTAGACACGTCTATTCCGAAACGTCCCGGCGAGCCGGTCTTGAGTTCGTTTGTGTTTTTGGACACGACGAGTTCATCCTCTTCGAAAACTCGTTTGGAAACTCGGCCGGTCGCTCACTACGACCAGTTCATGAACGCCTTTGTTGTGACTACTGGGAACACTGGTCGTGACTGCCCGACTTGTCAGCGCCAATTACGATTGACCTCGTCTAAAAACGGTCCACCACCCCACTCAGATACCTTACCGGGGAACCCGTTTGGCGTTTCAGGGCCGTCGAACTCCCACTGGTCAGGCGGGGGGCCGGCTGCGCCAATGGCGAAGCACCAGCCGGTGACCGTGCGCCGCCACGCGTACCAAGCCTGGCCGTCTTTCGCAACGCGGACGGCAATGCCATGATCTTTCGGCAGGCCGCACCTGGTGAAACCGTCGCCGAGGACGTTGAGCAGGTTCTTACGATGGTAGCGCCCGCCCCGATTCCGATACCAGCCCATCTGGCAAGTGGCGAGGAACCTCAACGCTTCGGTCGTTTCCTTAAATTCCCGCCGATCCAAGCGGCGGCCTTCTGTGTCCGTTTTATTCGATCCAGTGTAGCGCCGCAACTGCTCTTCGGCGTCCCATTTCGCTTGCTCGGCAGCCCGTTGCTCGTCACGAAACTGCTGGACCACGGCCCGTGCGCCAGTCACGTCCGGAGCCACCGCGACACGCTTGATCCACATCCGCGTGAATGAGCGCAGTTCGTTCCTGCGCAGTCGGAAACCGCGAACAAGGACGAATCGAGTGCGCCAGCGCGCGCGCCAGTCGCTGGTCGCCCAATTGATGCCACGCAGCGCGCCGTCATAAACGAAGTAGAGACTGAGGACATAGATGAACGGCAGGACGCCGATAGTCAGCCACACTGGCAGCGCGAACTGCAAGAGGACCGCCTGCCGATCCAGATGCGCCCATTGCGCATAAAGCTGGACGATAGTGTAGCTAAAAAACAGAATGCCGGCTCCGGTGAGCAGGGCGTCCACAACTTTCTTCCCCTGCTGGAACTCGGGCTTCTGGCCGCTGAATGCATCGATCATTACGAGGATTGTCAGAACGAGTTGGAGGATCAGTTCCCCAAGCAAGCCAAAGATGAAGAGGTTGATGAAGAATCCTACGAAGACGCTGGCTGCAAGCGCGCTCTTTGCGGTTTTGCGAAAAAACAGCGGATCTTCGGCGGCCTTGTCGACTTTAAAATAAAGCACCAGTGCGGTGCCCACAGTCCAAACGACGGTATTGGAGATGAGGCCTGCGTTCCACAGGGCCAGCTTCCCTCCGGCCCAAATTTCCACCGCGATCCAGCCCAGCATCCCTAGCAACGGTAATAGCAGGAAGGGATTCGCCAGACCCTTGAAAATGCCGGCGATTCCCACCCGTAGGTCCCGGTGCGAGAGGACCCAGGCTGCAGCCACAGTGAGCCAGATGAGCGAAGCTAGTTCCCGATTGTTCAGCAACATGGCGTTGGTGCAAGAATCCGTTCGTGCGCGCACGGAACCTTTTGGCAGCCCAACTTACTCCCCGCCGATCGCCTATGATTCAGGCTTGCCCAGCTCGACCATCAGGTTCAATACATGGCACCCCAGCCTCGCCTCCCGCTTCTGCGATTCGTAGCCGCGCGTGGGCTTGATCCGGTTTCGTAGACGGTTTAGTTAAGCTGGCGAAGTCATCATCCGTCGTTCAAACTCGGCCGGACTGACCTGACCGAGGGTCGAGTGTCGTCGTCTCTGGTTGTAGAATACCTCGATGAAGTCGAAGAGGGCCATCTTGGCCTCGCCGCAACTGAGGAAATGCTCCCCAAGCTCGTGCTTGACCGTGGAGAACCAGCTCTCGATGACGGCGTTGTGGTGCTTCCGCCATCAAGTGTTGCTACGCCGTGTTTGAATGCTAGTGTCAGTTGGGCGTTCGAGTATTTTGACCAGACGGCCACGAACACATCCGGCCCACGCGGAAGGTCGCTTGGTGTATAACGGTGCCGACTAGGACGGCCAAAATGGAAATCCAGGTTGAACGAGCTGTCACGCACCGAGCCCGAGCTGGTGATTGTCGCCAGCCACGACGAGGAGCAGCACATCGAGCTGACCCGACAGTGACTGCTGTCGAGCCAGCTTGAGTAGGTCCTGATATCGAAATCGGAGGAAACATCGCAATGACGCACTACGGAGGCAAGGACCTGGCACGAAGCTTTCGCCAGGTTCGCGGCAACACCATTCAGACCGCCGAAGACATTCCGGGGGACAAGTACGGATTCCAGGCGAGTCCCGACACGCGCAGCATCGGTGCCACCCTGGCCCACATCGCGGTGAGCACCGGGTTTCAGGACTATATCCAGCGCAACAAGGTCACCGACCTCAAGGACGTGAACTTCATGGAGCTGTTCCAGAAGTTCAGCGCAGAAGAGGCCAAGCCGCGGACCAAAGCAGAAACGATCGCCTACCTTAAATCACAGGGAGAGGCTTTCGCGTCGTTCCTCGAGGGCCTGTCGGATGAGTTTCTTGCGGAACCCGTCGCGATGCCCCCCGGCGCGGAGCCTGCGACCAAGACGCGTTTCGAGATGCTCCTGTCGCCAAAGGAGCACGAGATGCACCACCGCGGTCAACTCATGCTGCTTCAGCGCATGATCGGTCTGGTGCCGCATCTCACCCGACAGATGCAGGAGCGCATGGCGCAGCACTCGCCGGCGGCGAAGACTACGTTGTAGATCGCTCGATCTTTAATCTTTAGGAAAATCAAAATCTCATATCTGGACTCCTCCTGCTAGTCAAGAGTTTTCTTCCACAGTAGAACCTCAAGAAAGCCGTGAAAAATCTTGCCGGGGCAAGATTTTTCACTGTGCTCGAGTGGCAGAGCGGCTCTCGTAACGCCGCAGCGAATGAAACCCGATTGCCCGGAGCCCCCGTTCGCCCATCGCCCATACTTGCAATAACCACGGAGCGCAGCGCGTGTCCAGGCCGGCGCAGCCGCCGATCGAAGCGAGGGAAGCCTTGACACGCGTGAGCACCGTGGTTCACTGAAGGGGCGATGGCAGACGGTTTCTAATGTTGGCCCTCGGATACGGAGTTTTTTCCACGCTTTGGGATGAGCTCGTCGTCGTTGGCAGCGATAGGTCAGCCTAGCACTCGTATCTCCGGCCTGTGAGTGGAGTGGGTTGGGCGCGAATGGGCCTTTCCCCTCCTGGCGGTGCTTCCGCCATCAAGTGTTGCTACGCCGTGTTTGACTGCTAGTGTCAGCTGGCCTGCCTGTGTCGGCGAACGCCATTAATACGGATGTCGCGTGCACACGAAGGTGTCTCTGAACGTCAGGCACCGCGTGGTCAGCCCAGCCCGCATAGCTTCAAGCCGACGAGATTCGCACGTTCGCGGGTAACAAGAAGACGCCGAGTTGGGTCTTCGTATTCGACGAATCGTTCCATCAAGCGGCGAGCCTCTTCGAGGGCAGCCCGCCTGCTCCGTCTTATCTGGCGGGTCGATATCAGCCCCGGCTCTGTGTCTATCCTCCTCGACCGCAATGCGTTCGCTGCTTGCCTCTCTATGGGACCCGACCGCATTCGCGAGGATGCACTCCGCATTCTCGCACCGTTCCGCTTGCGCCGACGCGGTGTCGAGACCAAGCTCGTTCTGGGCAACCCCACGAAATCCGTCGACCGCACACTCCTGCGCAATATCGCCAACGCCCTCTCCTGGCTCGACCGAATCAAAGCAGGCAAAACCTATGACGAGATTGCAACCGAAGACGCCATCCCAACGGACCGCGTGCGCAAGGCAATCCGCTATGCCTTCCTGGCCCCCGACATCGTCCGCGCCATTGTCGAAGGCCGCCAGCCCGTTGACCTCGAGCTACCTCTTGCATCATCCGCTTCCCGACGATTGGGAGAAACAGCGAGTGCTCGTCGCAACGCTGTGAGCCTCCAGCGCCCACTTCGTGAATGGCCTCGGTTAGCAGCAAGCTGCTCTCCGACACTGGCCTCCACCAATCAGCCTCAAACTGGCCCAAATTCCCTGTCATGGTTTCCAGACTCGGATAGCTCCTTGTACTGGACCGTCTGCGGAGTCATCTTCGTCTCCTCCGTAAAACTCCGCTGGATGAATTCGACACTAGTTCCCGGCGCACGTTGAGAATTCAGTCAAGTTCTCTTAACCTGAGACCGCGTGTGCGGATGTCGCTCCGGGATCCCGTGACAATCGCGAGGCCCAAAAAGTCGCGCGCAAGTCGATGCACGAAAATGAATCGATAGAGAACTGCCCAGGCTGGCTGTAGTGCGTATCTACGCGTACATCCTCAAAGCCGACTCAGGCTTCGCGCCGAATCCGTTCTTTGGCTGGTGCACGCTCGCGTGCTGCAAGCCCGCCATCCGGAGGCAGCGACCTTATCGCGGATCCGCTCGGCCGTGACCTCGCGTTCGAATTGTGCGAAGGACAGCAGCATATGCAGCGTCAGTCGTCCCATGCTGGTCGCGGTGTTGAAGGACTGGGTCACCGAGACGAAAACCGCGCCGGCCGCCTCGAGCCGCTCGACGAGCTTTGCAAAGTCGGAGAGGGAACGGGTCAGCCGGTCGACCTTGTAGACCACGATCTGCTCGACGAGACCTGCGTCGATGTCGGCGAGCAAGCGCTGTAGGCCCGGGCGCTCCAGGGTTCCTCCCGAGAGCCCCGCGTCCTCGTAGACGGTTGGCAGCAGCACCCAGCCCTCCGCTTTCTGGCTCGCGACATACGCGGCGCAGGCTTCTCGCTGCGCATCGAGGGAGTTGAACTCCTGTTCGAGACCCTCTTCCGCGCTCTTTCGCGTATAGATGGCGCAACGGATTTTCTTCATGTTAGGCCTTGCGCTTGGGCGTCAGACCGAAAAAGCGTGGTCCTGACCAGTGGGTGCCGGTGATTCGCTTTGCGATGGTAGTGAGGGACGGATAGGTTTTGCCATCGAACCGATAGCCGTTGTCGATTACCTCGACCTGGTAGGTCCGGCCATTCCACTCGCGGACGAGATGGGTGCCGGCAGAAACGGACCCTGCGGGAGCGGCGGCGCCGTTGCCTGGCGTCCCGTTCGCCATGGCGGCCAGAGCGCGCCGGGTTGCGGCCGAAAGCCCGCCATGAGTCCGGCACTGGCGTTCGTACGCCAGAACACGGCACAGGAAAACGCGAGAGAGCGAGCGTGGGGGAGCAGCCCCGAAGGCCTGCTCCCAGACCCGCTGTAAGCTGGCGAAGTCCAAACCGTCCAAAACGACGTTCCGGCCAACCCCTGTATTCTGCGGCATCACCGAACGTTCGCTCTTGTGCTCGATAAAGTCCAGTCTAATGAGGGGCTTCCGGGTGCGCAGTCCGCTGCCCGCAGCCCAAGGGTCGGCGGATTCCAAGGGCGTCTAAGCTGCTGATTTGTGGTCTATTTCAAGAGGGCCGAGTTTTGGCACAGGACGCGGTCAGATACTGCTACCGATGATAGCTGGGATCGCGGCCACGAAGGCGGACCTGACGGAATGGGTGTACGAGCAAGGACTGACCGCATTGCACCTACTCCTGAGAGAGGACGCGGAGAAGATCGCGGGGCCGAAGGGCAAGCACGAGAAGGAGCGAACTCATAACCACTGGGGGAGCACGGATGGGGAGCTGAGCTTCGGCGGTCGTCGAATCCAAGTGTCGCGACCTCGAGTTCGTTCGAAGTCGGGCGAGGAGGCGTCGCTTCCACACTTCGAAGCCTTCCGCGAAGAAGACCCGCTTCCGGAGCGAGTGCTGAACCAGATCTTGGTGGGGGTATCGACCCGAAATTACGAATCGAGTCTGGACAAACCCTCGGCGAAGTTGAAGTCTCGTGGCACGAGCAAGAGTGCCGCCAGCCGTCACCTCGTGAGCCAGACGACTAAGAAGCTCGAGGAATACCTATCTCGGAGGCTAGATGGATGGCCTTGAGGTGGCCGGACAGACCGTCGTCGTAACTCTCGGTATCACAATAGATGGAACGAAGGTGCCCTTGGGTATATGGCTGGGCTCGACGGAAAACTCTCGGGTGTGCACCGCGATGTTGCAGAACCTTCTCGAGCGGGGATTGCGGATCGACGAATCGATTCTCTGCGTAGTGGACGGAGGCAAAGGGATCCGCAAAGCACTCATCGACGTTTTTGGGGATCTCGCGGTTATCCAAAGATGCCAGCTCCACAAACTCCGAAATCTACGCTCGTACCTTCCCAAGTCCCGTCACGCCTACGTGCTCCAGACAATGAAGGAAGCGTACAAATGCAAGAGTGCCGACAAGGCGCGCAAGCGACTTCAGGCATTGGTGTCGTGGCTCGAGCGAAACGGCTACGACGAAGCTGCCGGAAGCCCAAGCGCAAGGGACTATGGATGGGCGGCCGCGTACCGCTCGGCTATGAGAAGGACGAGCGCAACGCTGCGCATCAACGAGGCTGAGGCTGAAACGGTCCGGACGCTCTATGCGCTGTACCGGAAGCACGGAACGCTCCGGCAGGTGAAGGCCGAGGCGGACCGTCTGAGACTGCGCACCAAGCAACGCTTCGCCGCGGATGGAACCCGGACAGGCGGGCTGCCGTTCCGTCGCGGACACCTCCACTGCCTGCTGACCAATCCTCTCTACGCCGGCCGCATCCGGCACCAGAGGCGTGTCTACGAGGGCCAGCATCCACCGATCATTGCTCCGGAGCTCTGGGACGCGGTCCAGACGCAGCTGCAGGCAGGGGCTGCCAAACCAAGGAGACGCACGACGAAGGGCCGTGCAGCCCGTTCCCCACTGGCAGGCAAGCTCTTCGACGAGACCGGCGACCGGCTGACGCCGAGCCACACCAAAAAGAAAAACGGGCAACGGCTCCGCTACTACGTCTCCCGGCGCCTCATCCAGCACAGTGGCCAAAAGGACCTCTCCGGCTGGCGACTGCCCGCCCCGATGCTGGAACAGACCGTCGTGCATCTCATCCGACAGCATGTGGATGCCACGACCTTCTCGGCCTCGTTGATCCACACTCCGACGATGCAAGAGCTCGCCTCGGTGCGTCGCTTTTTAGACGGGCTGTGTTCCGGTACTAATGATGATAGTGCCTCGGTAGCCCGCCTCCTCCGTCTCATCCGGCGGGTCGATATCAGCCCCGGCTCTGTGTCCATCCTGCTCGACCGCAATACGTTCGCTGCTTGCCTCTCTATGGGACCCGAGCGCATTCGCGAGGATGCACTCCGCATCCTCGCACCGTTCCGCTTGCGTCGACGCGGCGTCGAGACCAAGCTCGTTCTGGGCAACCCCACGAAATCCGTCGACCGCACACTCCTGCGCAATATCAGAAACGCCCTCTCCTGGCTCAACCGAATCAAAGCAGGCAAAACCTATGAGGAGATTGCAACCGAAGACGCCATCCCAACGGACCGCGTGCGCAAGGCAATCCGCTATGCCTTCCTGGCACCCGACATCGTCCGTGCCATTGTCGAAGGTCGCCAGCCCGTTGGGCTGACCTCGAGCTACCTCTTGCATCATCCGCTTCCCGACGATTGGGAGAAACAGCGAGTGCTCGTCGCAACGCTGTGAGCCTCCAGCGCCCACTTCGTGAATGGCCTCGGTTAGCAGCAAGCTGCTCTCCGACACTGGCCTCCACCAATCAGACTCAAACTGGCCCAAATTCCCTGTCATGGTTTCCAGACTTGGATAGCTCCTTGTACTGGACCGTCTGCGGAGTCATCTTCGTTTCCTCCGTAAAACTCCGCTGGATGAATTCGAGGTTTGGCCAATTCGAATTCCGCTATTCGCCTTCTCCTCAGGCGCGATCTAGGCGTTAAGCGTCTTCTCATTGTCTGCGCGATTAAGTGGAAAAACGTCCCGATAAGCCCCAAAATCGCCCCAAATTGCACACTAAGGGCCTGTTTTGCTCTGTTTCTGATCGTTTCCAGCCAAGAATCGGAAGCTCCACTCAAGCCTCCCGACTGCGATAGCCGGAAAGATGTTCCCGTCGACGAACATTCGCTGATAAGACGTAAAGCCTTTTGCGACAATGAGTAACGGTCGGAGCCGCCTCCGGAGGGTTTACGACACGGCCCTCTTTCAAGCGTCCAGGAGGTTGAGATTGCCGTACAAGAAATTTGATTGAAGCAAATTCGATTCCGGCTCGGAACGAGCACCCGTCGATGAGATGTGCGGGGACCAGCACGTGGTGGCTTCCGTTAAGTCACTGTTAAAAAACAGGATAGAACGCTGTAGGCATCAGGGCTTCTCTGAGTTTTCGCTACATTGCCCCAACCACGCGCACGGCCAAAAGTTCGATCCTGACTCCCAAAATTGCCAAAATACCTTTTGCCGAGACCGGATAGCTCCAAACTGCACCATCCGCCACCCCGTCCTGTGCCAAAACTCAGCCCTTTTGAAATAGCCCATAAATCAGCAACTTAGAGTCTCATTCGCAGAGTATCGAGAAACGTCAAGCGTTGGAAGAGTCCTTCCATGGTTCGCCGATGGATCGCTCTTGGCGTCGTCACCGCGCAGAAAGAGTTCCGGCGTATCAAAGGCTATCGCCATATGGGCGCTCTCGTTCACGCGCTTAGAAGCAAACAGAAATCTCTTGACAGCGATGAGTTTGCTGCCTAAGAGTATTCACAGGTGCTCAACATCGACAGCGACGTCGAAAGAGGGAGCGCTGTGGGTCAAGGCACCCACGGAGATTCGGTCGACACCTGAGTCGGCGACCGTGCGAATATTCTCGAGTGTGATGCCCCCAGAAGCCTCGGTGAGGAGCTTCCCGGCACACATCTCGACCGCGCGTCGCAGCGTTTCGAGCTCCATGTTGTCGAGCAAGACGGCATCGACGCCTAGCGGGAGGAGTTCCTCAAGCTGGTCGAGACGGTCGACTTCGACTTGCAGCGGGACCGATGGGCCAACGCTCTCACGAGCTCTTGTGACCGCCTGACGGATGCCGCCCGCGAGCGCGACGTGGTTGTCTTTGACCAGCACCGCGTCGTAGAGGCCGAAGCGATGGGTCCCACCACCGCCCGCGGCCACGGCGTACTTCTCGAGCGCGCGAAGTCCCGGCGTCGTTTTTCTCGTGCTCACGAGCTCCGGTGGCCTGCGGCCGATGGCGCTTGCGAAGGTCCGCGTCAAGGTGGCGATGCCGGAAAGGTGCCCAACGAAATTGAGCGCGGTGCGCTCGCCGGTGAGGATCGAGCGTGCGCTTCCGGAGAGGCGGACTATGGGCTCACCCGCGTCGACATCGCTACCCTCAGCGATCATCGATTCGAAAGTGAGGCCAGGATCAAGCTGAGCGAAAACGCGCCGCGCCATGAAGAGGCCGACAAGACATCCTGACTGTCTTGCGACGAGACGCGCAGTGGTTTGCGCTTCCGATGGCACGATAGCCTGTGTCGTAATGTCGCCCGCTGCTGCGAGGTCCTCTCTCAGAGCTTGCTCGACAAGGAGGTCGGTCATCATCGTATGGGGTGGCTCGGGGCGAGGCAGGTTCATCGAACACGTCTCATAACTCGAGCATCCGCTCGACGGCTCGTCGCGCCCTCGCTGCAACGTCAGAAGCAATCTCCACTCTATGCGTCAGCGTCTGAAGCGAAAGAAGGATTTTGGGAAGGGTGATGCGCTTCATGTGCGGGCAGAGATTGCAAGGACGAATGAATTCCGTTGACGGGTTGTCGACCTGGACATTGTCGCTCATCGAGCACTCGGTCACCATGAGAACCCTTGCGGGCTTCTGCTGCGAAACGTACCCACTCATCGCCGACGTCGAGCCGACGAAATCGGCTTCCGCGAGGACATCGGGCGGACATTCCGGGTGCGCCAGAATCGTAATCTTGCCGTATTGCTCGCGTGCGCCAAGCAGTTCCTCCGCCGTAAACCGCTCGTGCACCTCGCAATGGCCTTTCCACAGGATGACGTCGACGTTCGTCTGCTGGCTAACCCATCGCCCGAGGTACTCGTCAGGAAGAAAGATGACGCGTTCCGTACCGAGTGACTCGACGACCTTGACAGCGTTCGACGAGGTGCAGCAGATGTCGCTCTCCGCCTTCACTTCGGCTGATGTGTTTACGTAGGTAACAACCGGAACGTCCGGGTAGCGTTCTCGCAGAAGCCGCACGTCGGCGCCGGTGATGGAGGCGGCAAGAGAACAACCGGCCTCCGCATCTGGAATGAGGACAGTCTTGTTCGGGTTCAAAAGGTTGGCCGTTTCTGCCATGAAGTACACACCGGCAAGAACGATCACGTCTGCATCCGTCGCCGCTGCAAGCCGGGCGAGCCCCAGCGAGTCCCCGACCCGATCGGCAACGCCGTGAAAAATCTCCGGCGTCTGATAGTTGTGAGCGAGGACGATCGCGTTACGCTCGCGCTTCCATACCTCGATGGCATGGATGTACGGCGCATGCACGCGCCATTCAAGCGCCGGCACGAAATCCCGCAACCGCTCGTAGAGATGCTCTGTCTCTTCCGCGATCTCGGGCGTCCAGGGAGGCGGCCCAAGAGGGATAGCAGGCTCACTCTTACCGCGGATCATGGCTGTCATCCTTATCTTATACTCAATATGGGAATACCCTATGAGCTCTTGTCAATAGGTGTGTGTAAAAAAGTTCAGGCAGCAGCAACCTTCGACGACTCCGTTACCCCGTCCTGTGCCAAAACTCGGCCCAGTCGGCATCGACGAAAAACCACGCCTCTCGAAATCAGGCGTAACTCTAGCACACGAACAGGTTACCCGGCGGCCACCAACACTTGACTGCGGAAGCACCTTCGAGCGCGCAGCCGGACGGTAAGGTCAGGGCAAGGGCAACAACTCCCTCGAATCCTTCACCATCATCACGACGACGGCCTCTCCAGAGCTTGCCGACATTCACCATCGACAGCCCGCAATCATCGCTCCCGACCGTTTCGACGACTGGCTCGACCCAACATTGCCGGTGCTAAGGCTACTCGACTTGGTACGTGAACCCTATGGCGGCCCTCTGGGTGCTTCCGCCATCAAGTGTTACTACGCCGCCAGGGGCATTTCTACAACCGCGGTAGCCGACCTACGTGTGCCGGCGAACGCCATCGCGTCGGGCTCTATTAATATTGATAGGGACGTCGGCGTGCACACGAAGATCTCCCTGAGCGTCAGCCGCCGCGTGGTCAGTCCAGCCTGCATCGCCGGCGTCCTGGTTTCCCGCCCGAACTTCAACGCCCTATGCGGTCGGACGAAGTTGTAATAACAGCGCAGCAACTCCAGGTGGTCCTCGAGTGTCTCCTTCGCGCGGGCGTGGCATGGCGACCGCCGACGCAAGTACGCCGACCCTTGACGAATTGTGAGGTTGAGCCGCTCGATAAACGACGTATTCAATGTCGAAGAGTCCTCGGAGTTATTGAGGGCTTCATCGAATCGCCACGAGGCTCCAACCAGCGCTCTTCGTTCGACCTTCACGATACGATCATTCCTGCGCGTCTTGAGAACCTGGCCATAGAGACAAGCTGGTCCAAAGACGCGTCGGACGACCCTCTCGTAGAAATCGAATCCGTCGGTGACGATCAGGGGAAGACGCTCCCAATCCATCCGGTTGGCCACGTCGCGCAAGAGAGCGAGTGTGTTCCGGTAGCTTCGACGCCCGACGACGGTCGAGGGCCAGAGACGGGACCAGACTTCGATCGCGACGAATATCCACGTCAGCCGCGTCTTGCCGCCGGAGAAGGAGCGAATTTCGTCGGCCTGGAGCTCCTCGACGCCGAATCCGGTAGTCCGTCTCTGGTTGAAGCCACGGCAAACGTCGGCGGCTTTCTCAAGCCATCGAGCGACGGTGTTCCAGGCAAGCCCTTCGATGCGCGCAACCGCAGAGATGCTGACGCCCTCGACTCTGAGAGCGACCACTGCGTCGAAAGTCGCCCTTCGATGCTGGAGACGGTAGTACGGCGTGCCTTTGGTCGAAGAGAACGTCTTTGCGCACCTGACGCACCGGTATCGACGCCGTTTCCCGGATCTCGTTCTGTAGAAGCCGTGGCGGACGATGTTCCCGGAACCGACTCTTCCGTGGAACGTACATGCGGGATTGAGACATCTTCGATTCTTCAATTCGGCTTCGCCCTTGTCCACGAAAGAACTGCGTCTCTCGAAATCGGGCTCAAACTCTAGCACGGAGATGGGTTATTGCCTGCCCACCAACACTTGATTGCGGAAGCACCATCAGGCGCGTCTTTTCGGGGTGCAGTTCAAGATGGAACCTCTGGAATCGCTCCCTGAGTTCCTCCAGGAATCGCTCGGCGTCCTCGCGGTACTGGAATCCTACCGTGAAGTCATCGGCAAAGCGCACGATGATCACTTCACCGCGAGCATGCCTCTTCCTCCACTGATGGACCCATAGATCGAACACGTAGTGCAGATACACGTTCGCTAGCAAAGGGGATACACTTCCCCCTTGAGGCGTTCCCTTCTCCGCCTGTGTTCGCTTCCCATCCTCCATCACACCAGCGTTCAGCCACTTCTTGATGTGTCGCAGCACACGCTGGTCTGCTATCCGATGCTCGACGAACTTCATCAGCCATTCGTGGTCGATGGCATCGAAGAACCCGCGAATGTCCGCGTCGAGCATCCAGTTCACCCTCTTGCGCATGATTCCGACGTAGAGGGCATCCAGCGCATTGTGCGGATTGCGCCCCGGTCGGAAGCCATAGGAGAAGCCGAGGAAGTCGCTCTCATAGATCGCGTTCAACACCTTGACCACCGCGCGCTGGACTACCTTGTCCTCTAGTGCGGTTACTCCGAGCGGCCGCTGCCGCCCATCGGCCTTGGGAATGTACACTCTCCTGACCGGCTTCGCCCGGTACGCCCCGCGCTTCAGCCTCGTGCATAGTTCCTGCAGGTTGCCCTCCAGGTCCTCGCCGTAGTGCTGCCACGTCTCCCCGTCTACTCCCGGTGCAGCATTCCGCTTGAGGCTAAAGTAGGCCTCCCGGAGGCGGTCGACGTTGTAGACATGATGCCAGAGCGCTGTGAACCGTGCTCCTTTATCCCGGCAGGCAACCTGCCGTATCCGCTCCAGCGCGCTTTGCAGGTCAGGGGACCGAACGTAGGCGCACTCCCTTGGCTGTTTCCGCGGTTTCTCGCTTCGTGCCCGTTTAGGGTTGTCCGTATTCACTCCCTGCCCGGCGCTGTGTCCGGGACCTGATTTGCCGTAACGGATTTCCTTTGGTCAGCCCCCTTGGCTCCACCTCCTCCGCGAGCTGAGGCGCACCCCAGCCTTTGTTCAAAGGCTTCTCAGCTACTATGGGGCTGTCAGACTTCCCGCATCCGTACGTCGCTGTCGTGCTCCTTGCGGATTCACAGCGCGGACCCCGATGCCACTCAGGACCAGATGCGGGACCTCCCGGCTCCCGTGTCTGTCTCTTGGCGTGCGTGCGCAGGGTCTCGGACCACGCGGGGGCGGAACAGCTCTTGCGATAACGATCTGCTCCGTGTTGCCTTCCGTGCCATACGACGCCGTCGGCCCCCCGAAGTTTATTTTACTTTCGCGGCTCAATATCCAGCCCGCACGTCTCCCTGTCAACGCTTCGCCTTTGCTCTCGCGAACAACAACGCATGACTCGGGGCCAATCTGGTTCGCTACTCCTTCATTAGGCGGGACTTGCACCCGCGAGACTTACCGGTTTGTGCCGGCGCACCGTGAGGTCAAAATACTCATGCGGCTTCCCGTTTGAAGCCGATATCTCAGTCGGGTCGATGCCGTCCCGCCATGGCCCTGCCAACCAGACTCCAGTTCGCGATCGCCGATTCTCCAGCGGACGAACCAGCATGTGGGAATTCCGCGTGTCTGCCAAGCAACAGCACGTCAATCAGGTACGAAATCAACCGCGCGTCCCTGTCGTCATCCGTCTCCTCGTACTGCCGACGGTCTCGATTCACGTCCGCCTGAATCATCCTCCAGGTGGCCCCGTCTGCGGCGAAACGTACGACGTAAATGCAGAACCCGGTCCAACTCCGATGGAAGAACAACGCGTCATCGTTCCAGTAGATGAACCACTTGTCTTCCATGACCTCGGGTATCACTCCCTGGCGGATATGATCCATTTCCTTCCGCGAGAACTCTCTGTCGAGTGTGACGGACGCTCTGCGCGCAGGCAGATCCTTGGTGCTTGCGCTGTTTACTGTTGGTCATATGTACGCATCCCTTTGCAAAAGCGGCGCTTACGCTCCATTTAGCGCGAAGCGAAGGTCGCGAGCGCTATTTTGGCTGCAACTTAATGCAGCGTAAAGTCTTACGTCATCTCACCAACACTTAATGACGGAAGCACCGATAGCTCTCGAACGGTGAGTGTCCCGTCGAAGCCGTCGACGCCATTGCCACGTTGAACATCCGGTCGGTGCCGGGAAAGAGCGCGTAGGGTCGTGCCAAAGGGAATTGAATAGCGAAGTACGCGAACCAGACGAACCCGAGAGAGCCGGCTGCAACGAGCCAGGGACGCGGCGAGCGGAGGAGGACGAGAAGCCACCCCAGGAAGAGAAAAACGTACGCGTATCGCAACACGAGGAAGAGCGTGTCGGGCGACACCGCGGCGTCTTCCATGGATCTACCTCAACGCTCTACGCTCATGTCATAGATGCAAGCGGTCGAGTGGACCCTTGCGTTCGGGCTCGGATGTCCACGCGAGCCAGTATAAACCTGACCGCCCATTTTTGCACCGATCTGAAGCGAGAGAGAATCTCACTAAGGAGAAAAACTGGACGTGGCGATCAGAAAGTTCATAGCCAGAACAGATTGTATAGATACTGCCGCAGATCGAGGTGCAGATTGCAAATGGAAAGACCGCTCCGCAGGCGAGCAAGGAAAATGGGGTCCACACCGAGAGCTGTTACTGATGGTGGAAGCGGTAGAGGGGCTAGATCGAAGACTAGGCGAAACGGCTGAAGATGAGGCGCCGAGGACAAGGGCTCTCGAAGCTCGACACGTGGCTCTACGTCGGCGTGGCCTTCTATCTACCGAACGATATGCTCGTGAAGGTAGACTACATGAGCATGGCTCACGGTCTTCAGGCTTGCGTACCGTACTTGGATCGGGAACTCGCCGAGTTTTTTTTGCTGGCGTCTTCGACATCGTTGAAGATGAACTGGAAACAAGGCAAAGTACTGCTCCGGAACCACGAACGAGTGCACTACCCCAAAGCTCTGGCGCGGGTTCCGAAGAAGGGCTTCAACGTGCCGCTCGCGAGTTGGTTCCGCAAGTACGTCTTTCGGTTGCGCCACGACGGGTCCGGTTTCTTCGATGCGTTTCTCGATCATAATGGAATTCGGCAGCTGGAGGCCGAGCACGCCTCGGGAGAGGCCGATCACGGTCACCTTCTGTACAGCCTTCTTGTGCTCGAGCGCATCCGCTCGTGAGTGAGATCGCAACAGAGACGGTCCAGTTTCTCGTCTATCGCTACTCTGTCATCGGACTCACACTCATCGCGCTGTTCGTCGCGATTCGATTCGACTCGCGGAAAGCCGCACTCGCCCTCCCCGCCGGACTCTCTGCGCTGATGTGGCTGTACAGCTACCTTCCGCTCGTGCAACCCTATGGCCTCAGGCCGGAGACGACGACATCGTTCGACCTCGCTCTCTTGAGCCACGGCGCCGTCCGAGGAGAGATCACAGAGGGATGGCTTACGGACACGCGCAACCCCCGCCCTCTCTGGAGTGCTCTCGGGGCGCTCGCGAGCGCGGGCTCGCCCGCCCGCTCACGACAGATTATGGAGTTTCTTCCGCTGGTGCTGCTGATCGTGTTTCCGCTGGTGATTTTTTGGCTGTTGCGAACTGGCCTTTCGCTCGAACCCTGGCCGGCGCTCGGAGGTGCCTTTGCCGGAGCTCTCGCTCCGGCGGTCTCGTTGGACTCGTTCGCTCCCTACGGGCTCTTTCACCAGGAGATGTTCTTCGTGAGCCCGCGTCGCGCCCTAGCTCTCGTGATCGGGCTCGCGGCGCTCGGGCTCCTGTGGGGCAAGCCAAACGCGTTGCGGATCGCGGGCGGGATCCTTCTTGGAGCACTCTCTTGGCTCGACGGGCAGCTGTTCGTCTGGACGATGATCTCCTCTTTCCTCGGCTTCATCCTCGGTGCGAGAAAGATGTCACTGAGGCATACCGAGTGGATCGCGATGGTCGTCTCGGTCGCGATGGCAGCGCCGGCCGTGGCGCTCTGGTTCTCGAACGATCTCCTCGTGCGAGCGCCGCCGAGCAGCGAGGTGGAGGCATTTCGGCTCGCGTTCGTGGACGTTCTCGGCGTCACCGTCCAGCACGGGCTTCTCTTCTTTTTCGCGGTCGCGGGCGCTCTGTACGGGTTTCGCCAACCGAGCGCCTTGGTAGCTCGAGCCACCGCATTGATGGCGGCGAGCTACCTCGTTTGGGTTGGATCGGCTCTCGCCTACCACGTTCGACCGTTCTCGGAGTCAGAAACATCGTTTCATCTCGTCAGGTTCTCGATCGCGCTGCTCGCCGGCATAGGAATCGCGTCCCTCGGTCGCGATGTTCTCTCGGCGATACGGCGTCGCTACAGCCAGCCGCGAGACAGCGCCCGTCTCCCGGTTTGGAGCTTCGCGCTCGTCGTCATCGTACTCTTACCCACGAGCGCACCGTTTCTTTGGCGTCCGCTGATGGTGGACCCGATGTATTACCCGTCCACGTACGAGTGGGACCACTCGTTGGTCCGCCTCGAACGATTCTTGGTCGAGCACGCTGAGGCAAACGATGTCGTTCTCACGGGAGACGATACCGGGGAGTGGATCGCTGCGCTCACCGGACGGCGTGCGTACAAGGTGGACAGCGTTCTCGACCGAGCTGAAGCGCGGGCTCGACGCCGCGTCCTGCGACAGCTCTTTCTCAGTGGCGAGCCCGAGCTGATGCGCAATGCCATGGACACTGCCGGGGCAGCGTGGCTGGTCATAGATCCTTCCCTGCGCGAGATCTACTGGGAGTTCGACGAAGAGAGCCTTGAGGCTAGCGGGCACTTCGAGAAAGTGCATCAGATCGGAGATCGTTATAGCGTGTATCGGCTCACGCCGGAGCCTATGGAGTCACGCCGCCGAGACCCGAACCGGACCCCGTCCTGTGCCAAAACTCGGCACTGTTGAAATAGGCTATAAATCAGCAACTTAGTGTCTGTGTTTGCGACCGGGCCAAGGGCCGTGGGCTTTACAATCGTCTTGGGCGGGCGGGTCGTCACCATGCAGATGACCACCTAGTCGAGAGCGAATATCGAAACGTCTTCCTGAAGCTGTTTCCACGCTACGCCGGTCGAGCGCACCGAGGGTGTGCCTTCTATTTATTCATCCGCGCGCACCGAACTTGCTAAGCTGCTGATTTATGGTCTATTTCGAAAGATCCGAGTTTTGGCACAGGACGCGATCGTTTACCTGGACGGCTTCCACCTGAAAGTGCGGATGGCGAAACGTGTGATCAGCGTACCCGTACTGGTCGCGCTCGGGGTCGCGCCAGACGGGCAGAAACGTCTGTTGTCATTGCGTCTGGCGGTGAGCGAAGCCTCGACGCGTTGGGGCTCCGTGCTGGAGGGACTCCAGGCTCGAGGACTCCGGGCTCCCAAGCTAGTGATCAGCGACGGCTACAAGGGGCTGACGAAAGCGCTGGAGAAGTGGCCGGGGTGCCGGTTGCAGCGATGTACCGAGCACAAGCGCGCCAACTTGCTCCAACATTACCCGGCGCACGCACGCCGTGAGCTCCGGCGTGACTACAACCGGATCGTCTACGCCAAGAACGGGATCGATGCTCGCAAAGCCTATGACGAGCTCGTCGCCAAGTGGACGCCTCTCGCGCCGGCCGTCGTCCGAAGCCTAGAGGAGGCCGGTAATCAGCTGCTGACCTTCTACGAATTCCCTCGTGCCATGTGGAAATCGATTCGAACGACCAATGCTCTGGAGAATCTTCAACCGCGAGTTTCGACGCCGGACGAAAACCCAAGCGTCGTTCTCCAGCGAGGAGTCTGCGGTCGCTTTGCTGTTTGGGCTTATCGCCTCTGGCCAGATTCAACTACGACGCATCGACGGCTACCAACGTCTGAGTGAGGTTCTCGAACACGCGGAGGTTGCCGCCTGATCTGATACTCTGATGACGGAGTGGAGGGTGCCGTTCTTTTTCCACGGACCTCGGGACACATCCAGGCTTCCTCATGGCGTAATCCTCCCCTCGCTCTTTCAAGCGAGTTTTGTTTTGGCTAATAGGAGGTTAGGCCATTCTTATTTCCACGGGAATCGCGACGGATCCTATTTGGACACGACGGAGGCCAAATGAAGAAGAGTCGCTGGGCAACAGAAGAACAGAAAAAAGAGATCGGGTCGGCAATGGCAATCGCAACGACAGCGAACCTGCTATTGGGGCTACGGTCGACAGAGATAGGAAAGCAATACACAAACTCGATGGTGACGCATAGAGGAATGGACAGGGAGCTGTGCCAAGCAGGAACAGACTACATATTGATCCCCATGCTGCCGTTCGCGGTTGAGTTGTGTTTGAAGGGAATAAAATCGCAAGGTGGCGAGTTTCTCTGGACACATAATCTCAAGTCATTATGGGAGGACTTGGACGAGGTAGAGCGATTAAGAGTACGAAAACGAGTGGAAGACGCGGCGTGGAGAAGCGAAGAGAGGATACGGCGAGAAGCACTTGATATCACGGGTGCAATGAGAACGGTCGATCAAGTCATGGAAGTTCACCAGAACGACTTTGCGCAGTGGCGATATGTGATAGATGGAGAGAGAAACTTAACGGAGGCAAGAGAACAAGTAAGAATAGACGAAGCGATAATGGACTTGTACGGAATCGTGTATGCCTGTGTCGAGTACCACAAGAGCCGGGATGCGCAGCAACAGTAGCTTTTGCAGGTACGCGCGCGCACCCTACGGCCTCGGCTCCACCCGTGCGCCGCGTGCGTGGCTCACCGGGCGAACCCTCCCTGACCGTCTTCGACTGACGCCGCTTATCGAACGTTGCGCCCGTTCCACCGTCCCAGCTTCCGCAGTCGAGCAACATACGAAATCCAATCAAGTTCTGGAGTGCAGCCGTCGTTGTAGAGCCACACCTTGCGCGAGCCATCGTCGTCGTCACGGACCTCACCAGAGTGGGAGATGCTCTTTAGTCGCTGCTCAGTCGGTGCCCGGGTGAGCAACAGCGCAACAATTAGGCGGTACCGTCGATCCAGAATCTCAATGCGCCGGCCCACGACGTGCACACAATAGGGCAGGGCTCGAAACACATGACCCCGTCCTGTGCCAAAACTCGGCCCTTTTGAAATAGACCACAAATCAGCAGCTTAGACGCCCTTGGAATCCGCGCAGAATCCAGGGTATTTCGCGCCGCAGGGCTGACTTCCGACCCATGGGCTGGCGGATGAATAAATAGAAGGCACAGGTTGCGGCCATCGATGCGATCCAACGAGAGGACGAGATGCCTGAGGCCGCGTAAGGTCAGGGGCGTAGAGCTGGAAATGACCACGAGTCGCTTATGATGGTTTCAACTAATTCCTTGACATCCTCAGGAACGAGCCTTGCGGTCCAGACGGAAATGCTTTCAGGAAGACCGCGCGTCCGAAGCAGCTCGGTACCCATCAGGCAAAGGCGTTTCGCTACGTAGTCGACCGCGACGGCCCAGAGGATACATAGGAAAACGATCGCCGGTTGCCAATAGACCAATGCCATGTGCCGGAAAAGAGACATCAAAAGCGTGAAGGAAGCGACGAACAGCCCGATCAGGCCGATACCGATCCAATCCATCCGGCCTCTTTCCAGAGGCCGGATGGAAGCGGCCAGAAGTCCAAAGAACACGGTAACAAGTAAATAAGGAGGTTCGAGCCCCACGAGTAATCGAGTCACACCTTCGCCGAGCGAGATCGGAATGAGCAGATTGTCTTTCGTCACAAGACCGGGGGTGTCCGTGTCCGGGAATTTGTATACGTGCTGTTGTTGGACTTGATAGATGTCATAGATGAAATGAAGCCAAAGCGCGACGCCCGCTGTGAGGATCACTGCGGCGGTCAAGTGTCTGCCGAATCGAGGATCGCTTCGGCCGAAAAACATCACGAGAAAGGGCAAGCCCACCAGAGGAAGGGCTTGATACTTAGTCAAAAACGCTACGAGTGCGGCTAGGAGGCTGATCTGAATCAATCCGAAGCGGATTGGATTTCGTGCAATGAGCATGAGCCATAGGCTGAGCAGCGCTGCGGTCGTGTAAGGAGTGTCTGTTGAGGCAAGGCTAGAAGTCGCCACAAAAGAAGGATGAACTGCTATGACGAGAGCCGCTATCAGACCGGCGCCCAGTCCGGCAAGTGAACGTGCGAGTCAAGCCCATTCTTAGTTGAAACTCTCCACGGCTCATAAATTAGGCGGCCTTCTTCTTCGACACCGTTGATGTCTTCGTCTCGATCTTCAGTTCCCGCTTGAGAGCTTCGCGAAGCTTCGGAAGATGGCGGTAGCCGATCACCCTCCTCAAGCGGGGTTCGATGTCCACGAGGGCTGTCGCCAGCCACCGCTGGCGTTGGCTGGAGTTCTTCCAGTGGTCGACCTTCGCGCAGCGTTCCTCGACGAGAGCATTGACGGATTCAAGGCAGTTCGTCGTCTTGAACGAACGGCCCAGCACGCCGTACACGCCGAGACGATGCAATGTGAGTGAAGTGGACCCCATTTTTTAGACCAGGGGTTAAGGTGGTAAAACAAGCCTGCTCAATAAAAAAAGGAGCAGAGAAAAGTGAAGAAAAATCGTACGAAGCACAGCCCTGTTTTCAAGGCGAAAGTTGCATTGGCGGTACTACGCGAGCAGGAGACAGTGGCGGAACTATCCCGGCGGCACAAGGTTCACGCGAACCAGATCTACAAATGGAAGCGGCAGCTTTTGGAGAACGTCACGCGTGCTTTCGAGACCGAAGAGGTGGGCGGAGGCGATGCCTCGATGCGCGAGGCCGAACTGCTTCAGAAAATCGGGGAACTGACGATGGAGCGCGATTTTTTATCACACGGGCTCGGTCGATTGCGATGACGCCCCGGCGGGAGTTGGTCGAACCCAACGCTCCGCTGTCGATGCGCTGGCAGTGCGAGCTGCTCGGCGTGAATCGGTCGAGCCTGTACTACGAACCTGTCGAGCCGGATGGCGAGCAACTCGCATTGATGCGTCGGATGGACGAGCTACATCTGAAGCGTCCATTTTTCGGCAGCCGCATGATGACACAGACACTCAAAGCGGAGGGCTCGGCCGTCAACCGCAAGCGCGTGCAGCGTCTTATGCGGTTGATGGGGCTCGAGAGCACTGCGCCCAAGCCGAACACAAGCAAGCCAGCGCCGGAACACACGGTATACCCCTATCTACTGAGGAATCTGACGGTTTCTCGGATCAATCAGGTGTGGGCCGCCGACATCACATACATCCCGATGGCGCGAGGCTTCGTATACCTGGTGGCGGTCATCGATTGGTATTCGCGGCGGGTGCTCGCCTGGCGCTTGTCCAACACGTTGGAGACGACCTTCTGCGTGGAGGCTCTGAACGAAGCTGTGGCACGCTACGGTTGCCCAGAGATATTCAACACGGACCAGGGCTCTCAGTTCACCTCGGAGGAGTTCACCAGTGTATTGCTTGCTCTTGAGATCAAGATCAGCATGGATGGCAAAGGTCGCTGTATCGACAACATCTTCGTGGAGCGGCTCTGGCGCTCGCTGAAGTACGAGGAGGTCTACCTGTACGCCTACGACAGCGTGCAGATGGCTCGCGAGGGCATCGCTTGCTACTTCGATTTCTTCAATGACGAGCGCCCGCACAAAGCGTTAGGCTATCAAACGCCCGCGAGCTTCTACGATGGACTGCTTGGCGAGGTAGCTTGAAGATGATTGGCGGCAAGATGATTGGCCATCGACCGATTAGTACATCACAGCATCATCCTGGAGCTCAACGTCGGCAGTTACGCACTGGGGCAATCGAAGCAGAACAAGGCCAAAGGGTGCTTCCGCCATTAAGTGTTGGTGAGATGACGCTAAGGCTTTACGCTGCATTAAATTACAGCCAATATAGCGCTCACGACCTTCGCCGCGCACTAAATGGAGCGTAAGCGCTTTTTTTGCAAAGGGATACGTACACATCACCAACAGCAAACAGCGCAAGCACCTCGACTTTCTTGGCTTCACACATAACCTCAAACCTGCGTCCTGACTACAACCGGTCGGTACACAATCTGGCCTCAAGCCCATCGAAAACCCTTCGCGGTAGGGACCGCCCTTGCGGGCGGCCCCCCGCACAGATCCCAGCGAGCGCTGCTAACGCACTGGGCTCCTACCTCAGGTCATGACGCGCAGTCGTTGTTCGGGGTACGGGTGCAAAATACGAATAGGTGGAAACCAGCGGTCGGCCAATGCCACCCGACCCCGTCCTGTGCCAAAACTCGGCCCTCTTGAAATAGCCGATAAATCAGCAGCTTAGACGCCCTTGGAATCCGCGAAGAATCCAGGGTATTTCGCGCCGCAGGACTGGCTTCCGACCCCTGGGCTGCGGGTGGCGGGCGACAGGCCCACCGGGGGTGCGCACGGCTGGCTCAAATCGGCTGCGGGGCGAGCTGCAGGCAACGAACTGCGCACCCGGAAGAAATACGTATCCGACCGCGATGCCAGATTCAAGCAGCCCTTGGAAAGGTGCAAACTGCTGACCCGCTGGGCGTTCGAGTATTTTGACCAGACGACCTCTAATCCGAAACGTCCCGGTGCACCTGCCTGGAGTTGGTTTCTCTTTTTTGGGACACGACGGGCAGAGATGAGAGCGCGAACAAACGACGAAATCATGCAGGCATGGTGCCGGCAGACCGGAGACCGATCAAGTTCGGTGCGCGCGGATGAATAAATGGAAGGCACAGCTACCGCGGCGTAGCCGACTAGCACGTTCTGGTCCATGTGCGGCCCGGGCCTGGATCCAGGTCTTCCGCCCGGGAGCGTGGCATCCCGTTGCTGGACCGTGTTTTCCCTGCGCGTACGGGGAACCCGAATCGCCGACATCGCCTCCGACACGCCCCAGAACTGGGGCTCGCCATGGGTCGATGACGATCGAAACGGCCCGGCGCGCCAGTCTTGAGTTCGTTTGTGTCTTTGGACAGGACGCGGAAAGGCGTTGAGGGACTTCTATCAGAAGCTAACCACCGAGGTTATGCTGGCCGGTACTTGGAGAACGGCACACTTGGTCGCCCACTACAGCGCCGGGGCTACGACGAGCGACGTCGGCTCGCGGTAAAAGGGTAAGGCGCTTGGTCGGAAACTCTTGGCAGAAGTCGCCGGTATCTAACAGAGGAGCTCTGAACCCAAAGAGCGAAAAACGGGCGCCTTCTGGTATACGTTCTTGCGTGTATTCACTGAGCTGTTTCGTGAACCAGTTACACAAGTGACACATTAGAGTCGGACATGGTATCATAACGAGGCCGATATGATAGGAGATGGCTCACCTCAAAGCAACCACCCCCTCGACCACACCTGCAGCGAGGCCACCCTCGTGGAAAGCGAGGACGGACAAGCAGAAGCTTCCGACGCCCGGTTCCAGGTGTGCTTCGTCGGCAGTGTCCATTACAGCCAGCCACTGGACGCGACAAGCGCGAAGAAATTTCGATCACTCGAGACCATTGGTAGAATCTTCGTTGTAGGGTTCGCGACAAGCCTTCGACCCGTGTGGTTTAAGGATGGAGCCTCCTCCTTCTTCCTGCTTCCTTCCCTTGCGTCACCCGTGTTTCGATACCTCATGCTGTATTCTGCGGGGCTTGTTGTCACCTTGAATTGGATCCTCGTTCACGGGGTAACAGTGATTGTGACGCAAGGCCCCTATGAAGGTCTCTGCGGGGCGGTTGCGAAGCAGATATCACGGCTCTTTGGCAAACGTGTAGCTCTTCTCGTCGAAAGCCACGGTGACTTCGAACAGGACCTTTTTTGCAGAGGCGGATTCGCTTCGCCGGACTCTTCCGATGGCTCATTCTTCGAATATCCGGATTCGCGCTACGCCGTGCCGATGCACTTCGCGCCGTCTCGCGTTCCACCAGCGAACAGCTTTCACGATGGGCTCCGGGAAAGCCCATCGTGAGCTTTCCCGCCTGGACCGACATGGCAACGTTCCTCGCAGCCTACGCGCAGGATCCCAAGGATTCGAAGCTCATTCTCTTCGCGGGAATGCTCATACCACGGAAGGCGGTGGACCGGCTCATCGAAGCCTTCGCGCTCGTTACCCGGCAGGAACCCGAGGCGCGACTCTGTATCGTAGGTCAGATCGACGATCCCGAGTACGTCGGCTTGCTCACAGCCAGGGTCGAGCAGCTCCATCTGCGGACATGCGTGACCTTCCTGCCGCCTATGCCTCAGTCCGAGCTGGCCCGATACATGGCGCGAGCGGCAGCACTGGTCCTTCCTTCTTTGTCCGAAGGCCTCGGGCGGGTCGTGTTGGAGTCGATGGCGGCCGGGACCCTCGTCGTAGCCAGCCGCGTTGGAGGACTCGTGGATCTCGTCTCCGACGGTGAGACCGGATTCCTGGTGCCGCCCGGAGATGTCGGAGAACTCGCGGCCCGAATGAGCTGGGTACTTGCCCACCCAGATCGCGCCGTTGAGATGGGGCGAGACGCCAGAAAGTTCGCGCGGGTTTACTTCTCGACCCACCGCTATGTCCAGGGGTACCGGCAGGCCTTCTCGCTGGCTCTCGATTCGCACCAATCAGGCGTTGCAACCGACTGACTTGTGCGACTCTTGTGGTTCAATCTCGCCACCGATGTCGACGATCCGGTGCTGGGTTTCACCAGTCGGTGGATCCAGGCGGTTGCGACGAAGGTCGAGCGGATTCACGTCATCACGATGCGCGCAGGCCGTATCGAGCTTCCTGAGAACGTCCGGTGTGACTCCGTCGGCAAGGAGGCGGGTTATAGCCGGCCTCGTCGCATCGTGGAGTTCTACCGGATCCTGTTAGAGGTCCTCCGAAACGAGCCGGTTGACGCTTGTTTTTCGCACATGTTTCCACTTTTTACAGTTCTAGCGGCGCCCCTGCTCCGGCCCAAAGGCGTTCCGATCGTCACCTGGTACACGCACCCGAGCCTCACGCTGCAGTTGAGGCTCGCCCATCGTCTCTCGGCTCAGATGGTGACCAGCCTCCCTTCCAGCTATCCCTACGACCCGGACAAGCTCCGCGTGCTCGGTCACGGGATCGATACCGATTGGTTCGCGCCCGACGAGACCAGGCCACAGCTTCCTGCCCTGATCCTCTGCGCGGGACGACTTTCTCCCGTGAAGGATCACGTGACGCTGCTGAAAGCGGTCGCGATGCTCCGACAACGTTTTCGCGGGCAATTCCAAGTGATGATTCTCGGCAACCCGGCGAGGCCTTCGGACGTCGACTATCGGAGCTCTCTGAAAGAACTTGCGCGTGATCTCGACATTGAGGATATCGTTCATTTTCACGATGCCGTGACGCCAGCAGAGCTTCCGACATGGTATCGACGGTGTGCTGTGCATGTGAACTTGACCGGGGTGGGTTTCGGGGACAAGGTCGCGCTGGAATCACAGGCATGCGCGAGGCCTACGCTCACGGCCAACGAGGACTTCCGCGAAACGCTCGGCCAGTACTCAGACCAGCTACTCTTCCGCCCAGGAGATCCGAACGATTTATCCTCTCGCCTGCTGGAGCTGCTGACTCTCCCTGAGGAAAAGCGGCTGCACATGGGGCGTTACCTTCGCGAGCGGGTCGTGCGCCTACACGGCATCGAGGGCCTTACCGAGAGACTTGTGGAACTTCTAGAAAGCCTGGGAAAAGACCGGCCTCGGTGACGCACCGATTGGTCGGCGCTCAACGTCTTTCGGTCGCCCGTATTCGCCGGGCGCGGCGCCTCGCGCCGATCCGCCCCTGGTTGCCGCTCGACATTCGAGTCTTCGCGTTGCCCTTGGTGCACCTTGTTGGGCACGTTCCCCCAACCGGATCGAGGCAACCTCAGCTGGACGGGCACCGGTGATAACGCAAGCGCCGGCACCGCGGCTTCGTTCGACAATCGCGTCTCCAAGTCACCAATTACCGGCGACCCAACCTTTCAAGCGGCGAGCTTGGCGGAGTAGCCCCAAAGGTTTGCTCCCAGACCCGCCGTAAGCTGGCGAAGTCCAAACCGTCCAAAACGACGTTCCGGCCAACCTGTGCCTTCTATTTATTCATCCGCCAGCCCCATGGGTGGAAGTCAGCCCTGCGGCGCGAAATACCCTGGATTCTGCGCGGATTCCAAGGGCGTCTAAGCTGCTGATTTGTGGTCTATTTCAAAAGGGCCGAGTTTTGGCACAGGACGGGAAACGGACTTACGGTGCGGCTAGTGAGGCACTCCCACAGGAAACGGGGAGAAACAGATAGGCCGCGCCTACGGAGCACCGCGCCAGCCCTCGACCCTACCGGGTTCGCTCGATCAACGTCAACTTGACAATACCGCTCGGAAGCCTCGTTGGTTGGTGTAAGCTTCGATTCTGAGCAGAATCTTATGTGACCGATGCATAAAGGGAGAATCTTATACTCGTGCACAGGAGGAAAGGGACGTCGCCTCTTCCACCTGGATAGGCGTTGCAGGATTCTAGTCGGGGCTACTAAAACGGGACAGGGAGCTATTGACGAGCGTTATAGTGCGGGGCGTGACCAAGAGATTCCTGACGATGGCCTGTGCGAGGAATGTTCGAGAATCGGTGTCAGGCGCGTGTGCCTTGTAGCTGCTGATGGAGTACGGATCGTCTTTCGGCGGTATGGGCTCCGGCGGCTACTGACACTGTTGTCTTGGCCTGCTGTTGTATCAGTCACCTGGTGGAACTCGTCGGAATTGAACGTTGCTATCGATTCGCCGTTTATGGTTCCAGTCGTTCAGGGTGTCGATGTACAGCCAAGCGACTTCCCTAATTTTCCAGAGATACCACGTTCTACGCCACTCAGTGTGAATAAATGAGAACCACCCTAAGGTCAACGCCAGAACCGCCTTGACGTATATCCTTCGTCTCAGCTCCTGCAGAGTGGTTCATTCCGTCTCTGCCGCCGTTCGCATGCTTGAACTCCTGGCTGGCTTCAAAGCCGTTGACGTGTCCATTTTTCTGCTGCCTCCCTTCAGAGCTCCGCCGCGAGCGCTCCGAGCTGCTTGAACTCATCGAGCCAGCGTCTCAGTGTTCGTCCTCGGCGTAGTGCCATCGAGGGAGAGAGCTGATTCTCAAGGAGAAAATCGACGGATGACGCGGGGTCGAGATCGTAGAGATCGTTAGCATCGGCCCAGCGTTTCCACAAACTGCCTACCACGCTTAGTTCGAACTGCACCGATAGGAAGTCCCATACGCGAGATTCTGGAAGGAGACGAGCCCGGAATCTAATGGACGAGCTGCCGTCACGCTGCTGTCTCCCTGCACCGAATGGTTCTACGGCGAGACGACCCTCGGCGTGGCGGGGTAAAGACCTTTCGTGGCGAGATCGCGGTACAGATCGGAGATTCTCGAGACGGTTTCGTTGAGCTCCGCAATAACCTCCTCTAGCTCGCCAGCAAATTTCGCGAGAAGCCTCGTCTGCGCTTCGGTAGGAACCGCTGTCGCGCCGAGGATGGCTCCTCTCAAGCGCGAGATGTTGCCGCGAACGTTTTCGGCCGCCGGGCGGCCGCGTTGACGTCCGGACACACCGAAGCGACGCCGCAGCTCGTCCAAACGCTCGGAGATCTCTTTCACTTCAGCGAGGTCATGCTTCTCGACGGCCTTCTCGACCGGGGAGAATTGCTCGTTCAGATCGACCAGCGTGTTCGCCGCCTCGTTGGCTCTACGGTTCAGCTCGTATACCCGACGCGCGGCCTCGTCGTAGACACGCCGATCCGCGGCGGTCAACGGCACGTCCGGATCCTGAGAAACCTCGATCTCCGCGCTCGCTCCGTCCTTGCCGTCGACGACCAGGTGAGCTCTATAAATCCCGGGAGAAACGAACGGGCTGTCGTATCGCGCTCCCCAACCCCGGCGGTCGGGTTGGCCCTTCACCTCGGGAAGCGGGGCAAAGCGCAAGTCCCAGCCGACCTGATGGATGCCGGCCGACGTCATCGCTTCGATCTCGGTAACAACCGTTCGGTTGGAGTCCCGGATCTCGATCGTGGCTTCTTCAACGTCGGAACGGAGACGGTAGGTGAGCATCCCCGCCTCCGGGTTCTTGCCGAAAAACCGGCGGTCCCCCCCGAACTCGGGAATCCGGTTACCGGCCGGGGTGTGCTGGGTTGCGGGCGCGGTCGCAAAAACGTGCGCGTCGGTCTCCGCCGCCTTGGCATAATCCTGAAACGGCGTGAGGTCGTCGAGAATCCAGATACTCCGGCCGTGCGTTGCCAGGATCATGTCATTCTCGCGCGGGTGGAGCGCGATCTCGTAGATGGGCACCGTGGGAAGATTGGCGTTGACCCGGTGCCACTCGCGGCCGCGATCCACGGTGACGTACAGACCCCGCTCGGTCCCCAGGTACAGCACGTCGGGGTTTTTCAGGTCCTCCATCATCGTGCGCGCGATCTCGCCTGCGGGCAGGTTCGACCCGAGAGACCGCCAGCTCTCGCCAAGATCGTCGCTCGTGAACACGTAGATCCCGAAGTCGTTTACCCGATGGGCATCGAACGTCGCGTAGACACGATTCGACTCGAAGCGCGACGGCGCGAGACGCGAGACGTTGGCGCCAGCGGGGAGGCCGGGAACGTTCTTCGTCACGTCCGACCAGTTGGCGCCAGCGTCGGAGGAGACGTGTGCGAGTCCGTCGTCGGAGCCCGCCCAATAGAGTCCTTCGCGAATCTCCGATTCCGCGAAGGTGACGAGCGTCGAAAAGTGCGCGATGCCATCGTGTTTGGCTATCGTCACGTCCTTGCCGTAGACGCCCATGAGCTCGAGCTCATCCCGGTCGACGTTCGTCGTGAGGTCAGGGCTAACTGCGGCCCACTGGTGACCCCGATCGCGCGAACGGTAAACCTTGTTCGCAGCGACGAAGACGGTGGCGGAGTCGTGGGGCGAGAGCAGCATCGGCGTGTCCCAGTTCCATCGGAGCTCCGGCTCGTCCCCCTGCGGCTCTGGACGGATCGACTGGCGCTCGTTCGTCACCCGGTCCACGCGGTGCATACGACCGTTCTGCGACTCGGCGTACATGATCCTTGGGTTGTCAGGATCGACAAGGGCGACGAAGCCATCGCCACCACCGATGATGAACCAATCGTCGTTCGTGATGCCCGCGTAGCTGCGCACCGCGCTCGGCCCGCACCACGTGAAGTTGTCCTGGAGGCCCCCGCAGACGTAGTAGGGTGTGCTCATGTCGTAGCTCACGTGGTAGAACTGTGAGACCGGCATGTTGTTGAGCCAGACGTAGGTCTCGCTTCGGTCGTACGAAATTCCTACGCCACCGTCACCTCCAATCATGAGGTGGCTCGAGTCGCTCGGGTCGATCCACATCGCGTGAAAGTCCACGTGGATGCGCCGTGCGCCGTCCTCCCGGAATGTCTTGCCGCCGTCGTCCGAGACGAGAAGCGGCGTTCCGAGCACGTAGATACGGGAGTCGTCGGACGGGTCGACACGGATCTGGCTGAAATACATCGGACGCGGGTTCGCCGACGAGAGCTTCGTCCAACTCGCCCCCGCGTCGTCGGAACGATAAACGCCGCCTTCGTCCTCGTGCTCGATGCGCGCATACACGACGTCCGGGTTCTTGCGGTAGACGTCGAGCCCGATCCGCCCCTTCGGACCTTCCGGAATGCCCTCGGTGAGCTTCGTCCAGCTACGGCCGGCGTCGGCGGTTTTGTAGATGGCGGTCCCCGGCCCGCCTCCGTTGAATCCCCAGCTCCGCCGACGCCTCTGATACGTCGCCGCGTAGAGCACCTTCGGATTTCTCGGGTCCATTACGAGCTCGGTCGCGCCAGTGTCGTCGTCGACGTGCAGGACGCGCTCGAAGCTCTCGCCACCGTCGGCCGTCTTGTAGACACCGCGCTCGCCTCCCGCGCCCCAGAGGCTCCCGAGAGCGGCGACGTAGACGACGTCCAGGTCGGTCGGATCGATGACGATGCGCGCGATGTGCATCGATTCCCGGAGCCCCATGTTCTTCCACGTCTTGCCGCCGTCGGTCGACTTGTAGACTCCGTCACCCCAGGAAGAGCTCTGCCGGTTGTTGTTCTCGCCCGTTCCCACCCAGACGAGGTTCGGGTCTTCTGGAGCGATCGCGAGATCGCCGATGGAGGAAGTGGTCTGGTCGTCGAACACCGTCTCGAACGTCGTACCGTTGTTCGTCGTCTTCCAGATACCACCGGTGGCGGTCCCCACGTAGAAGACGGCGGGGTTCGACTGGAGCACAGCGAAGTCATCGATACGGCCCGCGGGGGTAGCGGGCCCGATCTCACGGAACCGGAGCCCGTCGAAGGGCCCGTTCTCTTGGGCGGCCGCAAAAACGGCCGTTAGCGTCAGAATGGCAGTACAGGCGAGTGTGTGTCGCGCGTTCATGGCTCCTCCTCAGCTCAGAGGAGCGATTCTATCTAAAAAACGACAAAAAAAGATTCGCGCCTGAACGGGTTGCCCTCAGAACTCGATACTGACCGCAAACGAAAAGGGCGTTGTTGCACCGCTCTGGCTGAGAGCGAAATCCGCCTATGGTGGTGGCCGAGGTATGTTCGAGCATGAAGTATCCCAAGCGCTGCCAGTACAAGCACGCGAAGCAGAAGAAGTACCACGTTCGCAACTGGGCGGAATACAACGAAGGGCTGCGCCGCCGGGGCGATTTGACAGTCTGGTTTGACGAGGAGGCAATCGCGAACTGGAAGGCCGACAAGACCGGTAAGCCTGGCGGTCAACGGGTCTATTCAGACATGGCGATTGAAACGGGCCTGGTTGTCCGGATGGTGTACAAGCTCGCCTACCGACAAACCGAAGGCTTCTTGCACTCGATCGCCTCGCTGCTCGGGCTCGGTATCGAGATCCCGGACTACTCGACGTTGTGTCGGCGCTCGAGGTTGCTCCGCAAGAAGCTGCGGATTCCGAAAGCCGCGAGCACTCAACCCATCCACCTGATGATCGATAGCACGGGCTTGAGGATTCATGTTGGAACCGCCCGCAAACCGCCAAAGCTGCGCGCATGGCGCAAGTTGCACATCGCCGTTGATCGCGAGACAGGGAACATTGTTGCGTCCGAACTGACGGCGTCACGAGCTCGCGACGCAACCCGAGTCCCCGCTTTGCTAACACAGATTCAAGCACCTCTAGTGTCGGTGGCGGCGGACAGTGCATACGACAAGGAAGCGGTCTACGAAGCCATCGAAGCGCACAGTCCTGGACGAAGGACGCGCGTGGTGATTCCGCCGCAACGAAACGCGACGCTCAGTCAGAATTCGAACACCGCCATGCAGGAGCGCGATCGCCATATTCGTGCAATCGAAAGACACGGCCGACGTGAATGGTACAAGCTCTCAGGCTACACCAAGCGAAGCATGGTGGAGAACGCGGTCTATCGTTACAAGGCGATCATCGGGCCGGAGATGCGGGCTCGAACGTTGGCGAGGCAACGAGTTGAACACCGAATTGGGTGCGAGATACTCAACAAGATGGCTGCGCTCGGGATGCCCGATACGTACTGCGCCGGGTGACTCTGCAACCGGCACAGGGAGGTCAGCGATTTGCTCCGGGCCGTGCAACAACGCCACCCAGCAGCGAGAAGACCGCGTCGTGGGTGTCGCTCTTCACGCGAGGCGCGAGCAGACCGAAGTACCGGATGTTGTGCCGGTAGCGGTCGGGGATGTGATCGGCTAGGGTGGCCAGGAACGCTGCCGGTGTGCCTGAACGCCATCCCCGATCACTGGCGGGAACGCGTTGCCTGGAAGGATCGACTCCTTGGCAGCGGCGCGGCGGTTGCTGTCGGAACCCCTTGCCGACCGGTAGAAGTTGGGTGGGTAGCCGAAGCACGGCTCTTGACCCGGTCGCAAACACAGACACTAAGCTGCTGATATTATGGTCTGTTTCAAAAGGCCGAGTTTTGGCACAGGACGGGGTCCCACCTCACCGCTACTACACTGATTTCACACCAAATTGACATATTGGCTTGGAGTTGCAGATGCCAAGTGAACGCCCGTTGATCGTTGGCGAAGGGAACTGGCTTGATGATGCAGATCGAATGCTCATGAGTAAACAAGTGGACTTTCGCGAACCAAGGGATCGATGTCCCGTTTCGACGCTGGTCAAACTTGGAGAGTCTCAGTTCGCGCCTGGGTGTCTGCGGACCATCCGGATCTCCAAACCGGAGCTCTTTCGTCGCAGCCGGGATCCCAATGAGACGCGCGCCCAGCAATCAACGGAGCACGTCGACGATATCGACGAACCAGAGGGCCTCGCCCAGCTGCGAGCCGCCGAGGTGAACCGCGCAGCAGAACTTGTGGACTCGCGGATTAGAGTCACCGCGGATGGCATGCACGTCAGCCGAACGCGCCGTCAGAAGACAACCACCACAATTAACCTTCGAAACCGCGGTTGGATCTACTGCACTGCAATTGAGCCGACCAGCGATGAGGAATGGCGTGACCTGAAAGCGATGATGCCCCCCGAGTACGACCACACGTCCTACATTTACCGCCCGCGCGCCTTCGCGTTGGCGCTAGGTTCTATGTTGGCGGACCAGTTCGGTATCCGCGGCGGTGAAGTCCGGGTGGACGCTCGGATCGCAGACCTCCATGCCAGCAATCGACGCGGAAGCCAGACCATCTTCTACGGTCCAGTTGTGTACGAGCAGGACAAGTTCGCCAGATTCACGAGCCCACGGAATGAGTTTGAGGCTTTTCTCGGGAAGATCTTCATCAAGGACAAGCGCTTCGAAGCCGAGCGGGAATATCGATTTGTTATCTGGTCGGAGGATGAACCGGCCGAAGATCACGTGGATCTCAAGATGTCGCTGGCAATGCAGGAGGCCATGTTGCCGCTGATCACGCCTTCCCGCGAGACGTACCCGGAGACCGATCCTCCCAACAGTTCAGCTCCGGACGTCCCCCAAGTACCAAGAGACTTGCCGCCTGCTGCGAAACTCCCGAAGCTCACAAGTCATGAGCCAGCGCTGCCAGACCCTCTAGCTCTAGTGAGCGATCCGTCAGTCGGGGTCCGACCACAGATGCTTGGTACTGAACCGCCGGCGGGCGCGGAGGACATGACTGCCTGCGTCATTCGGTCGTTGCGGGAACGCGTCTATCGGCAGCCAGAGGAGAGAAGGGCGCAAGCGGCAAGCGCGGCATATTACGCCGAGCCGCTTCTAATCCGTCTCTGCGAGTTGTTTGGCGACCCAATTCACAAGGTATCTATCACGACGGACGGCTTCGTTGTTATCAGCATCAATGTGACAGTGCCTTTGTCGGGTATTACTTTCGCAATCGGGCCAAGCGGGAATGGAGTGGAGACCCACCAAGTACCCGAAATGAATGGAGTACGCGGAGTGAAAGGAAGCCGCACGTTCTCTGTCAACAAGACTGGTCTTCCTCTAAGCTCTCCCGACATTGAGCGAATGGTAGCAGCGGGATTGACGCGTAGGGTCATGGCCCAGGCCGACTGAGAACGAACCCCAGGAACATTCCCAAGTCGTCGACAAAGACCTCGTTGCTACCGCGAACAGGCGATGTTGTCTGCGCACCGGGTGGCAGATTCAGGGCGGCACCCCGTCCTGTGCCAAAACTCGGCCCTTTTGAAATAGACCATAAATCAGCAGCTTAGTGTCTGTGTTTGCGACCGGGCCAAGGGCCGTAGGCTTTACAATCGTCTGGCCCGAGGGTGTTATCTTCAGATCCATGATGACGTACCACGCGCAATTCCTACTGCTCGTTCTAGCTGGCTGGGTCAACCGCCAGCAGCAGGATGTGATCGACTACCAGCAAGAGGAGAACCGCGTCCTGTGCCAAAACTCGGCCCTCTTGAAATAGACCACAAATCAGCAGCTTAGACGCCCTTGGAATCCGCCGACCCTTGGGCTGCGGGGCGAGCTGCGGGCAGCGGACTGCGCACCCGGAAGCCCCTCATTAGACTGGACTTTATCGAGCACAAGAGCGAACGTTCGGTGATGCCGCAGAATACAGGGGTTGGCCGGAACGTCGGTTTGGACGGTTTGGACTTCGCCAGCTTACAGCGGGTCTGGGAGCAGGCCTTCGGGGCTGCTCCCCCACGCTCGCTCTCTCGCGTTTTCCTGTGCCGTGTTCTGGCGTACGAACGCCAGTGCCGGACTCATGGCGGGCTTTCGGCCGCAACCCGGCGCGCTCTGGCCGCCATGGCGAACGGGACGCCAGGCAACGGCGCCGCCGCTCCCGCAGGGTCCGTTTCTGCCGGCACCCATCTCGTCCGCGAGTGGAATGGCCGGACCTACCAGGTCGAGGTAATCGACAACGCCTATCGGTTCGATGGCAAAACCTATCCGTCCCTCACTACCATCGCAAAGCGAATCACCGGCACCCACTGGTCAGGACCACGCTTTTTCGGTCTGACGCCCAAGCGCAAGGCCTAACATGAAGAAAATCCGTTGCGCCATCTATACGCGAAAGAGCGCGGAAGAGGGTCTCGAACAGGAGTTCAACTCCCTCGATGCGCAGCGAGAGGCCTGCGCCGCGTATGTCGCGAGCCAGAAAGCGGAGGGCTGGGTGCTGCTGCCAGCTGTCTACGAGGACGCGGGGATCTCGGGAGGAACCCTGGAGCGCCCGGGCCTGCAGCGCTTGCTCGACGACATCGATGCCGGTCTCGTCGACCGGATTGTGGTCTACAAGGTCGACCGACTGACCCGTTCCCTCTCCGACTTTGCGAAGCTCGTCGACCGGCTCGACGCGGCCAGCACCGGGTTTGTCTCGGTGACCCAGTCCTTCAACACCGCGACCAGCATGGGACGACTGACGCTGCATATGCGGCTGTCCTTCGCACAATTCGAGCGGGAGGTCACGGCCGAGCGGATCCGCGATAAGGTCGCTGCCTCCAAGCGCAAGGGACTATGGATGGGCGGCCGCGTACCGCTCGGCTATGAGAAGGACGAGCGCACGCTGCGCATCAACGAGGCTGAGGCCGAAACGGTCCGGACGCTCTATGCGCTGTACCGGAAGCACGGAACGCTCCGGCAGGTGAAGGCCGAGGCGGACCGTCTGAGACTGCGCACCAAGCAACGCTTCGCCGCGGATGGAACCCGGACAGGCGGGCTACCGTTCCGTCGCGGACACCTCCACTGCCTGCTGACCAATCCTCTCTACGCCGGCCGCATCCGACACCAGAGGCGTGTCTACGAGGGCCAGCATCCATCGATCATTGCTCCGGAGCTCTGGAACGCGGTCCAGGCGCAGCTGCAGGCAGGGGCTGCCAAACCAAGGAGACGCACGACGAAGGGCCGTGCAGCCCCCTCCCCACTGGCAGGCAAGCTCTTCGACGAGACCGGGGACCGGCTGACGCCGAGCCACACCAAAAAGAAAAACGGGCAACGGCTCCGCTACTACGTCTCCCGGCGCCTCATCCAGCACAGTGGCCAAAAGGACCTCTCCGGCTGGCGACTGCCCGCCCCGATGCTGGAACAGACCGTCGTGCATCTCATCCGACAGCATGTGGATGCCACGACCTTCTCGGCCTCGCTGACCCATACTTCGACGATGCAAGAGCTCGCCTCGGTGCGTCGCTTTTTAGACGGGCTGTGTTCCGATACTAATGATGATAGTGCCTCGGCAGCCCCCCTGCTCCGTCTCATCCGGCGGGTCGATATCAGCCCCGGCTCTGTGTCCATCCTGCTCGACCGCAATGCGTTCGCTGCTTGCCTCTCTATGGGGCCCGAGCGCATTCGCGAGGATGCACTCCGCATCCTCGCACCGTTCCGCTTGCGTCGACGCGGCGTCGAGACCAAGCTCGTTCTGGGCAACCCCACGAAATCCGTCGACCGCACACTCCTGCGCAATATCGCCAACGCCTTCTCCTGGCTCGACCGAATCAAAGCAGGCAAAACCTATGACGAGATTGCAACCGAAGACGCCATCCCAACGGACCGCGTGCGCAAGGCAATCCGTTATGCCTTCCTGGCTCCCGACATCGTCCGCGCCATTGTCGAAGGCCGCCAGCCCGTTGGGCTGACCTCGAGCTACCTCTTGCATCATCCGCTTCCCGACGATTGGGAGAAACAGCGAGTGCTCGTCAAAACGCTGTGAGCCTGCCAGCGCCCACTTCGTGAATGGGCTCGGTTAGCAGCAAGCTGCTCTCCGACACGGGCCTCCACCAATCAGACTCAAACCGGCCCAAATTCCCTGTCATGGTTTCCAGACTCGGATAGCTCCTTGTACTGGACCGTCTGCGGAGTCATCTTCGTTTCCTCCGTAAAACTCCGCTGGATGAATTCGAGGTTTGGCCAATTCGAATTCCGCTATTCGCCCTCTCCTCAGGCGCGATCTAGGCGTAGAGCGTCTTCTCATTGTCTGCGCGATTAAGTGGAAAAACGTCCCGATAAGCCCCAAAATCGCCCCAAATTGCACGCTAAGGACCTGTTTTGCTCTCTTTTTGATCGTTTCCAGCCAAGAACCGGAAGCTCCACTCAAGCCTCCCGACTGCGATAGCCGGAAAGATGTTCCCGTCGACAAACATTCGCTGATGAGACGTAAAGCCGTTTGCGACAATGAGTAACGGTCGGAGCCGCCTCCGGAGGGTTTACGACACGGCCCTCTTTCAAGCGTCCAGGAGGTTGAGATTGCCGTATAGAAAATTTGATTGAAGCAACTTCGATTCCGGCTCGAACGACCACCCGTCGATAATGCGTGCGGGGACCAGCACGTGACAGCGGCCGTTAAATCGCTGTAGAGGAAGAGGATGGAACGAAATTGGCATCACGTAAAACAGCCTTTTCGCAAAACCTTTGTACGCGTCATAAAAGTCATTAAATGCGCGAAACTCGAAACCTCCTGAATCTCCACTGGCTTTTCCGTTTGAGGATTTCCGCCAAAAGCTGGACCACCTTTTGCCGAGACCGGATAGCTCCAACCTGCACCATCCGCCACCCAGTCCGCCCAATTGTGGCACTGCAGAGACGGATGAGATTTTCCGCGCGGTTGGCGGGGTTTTGCAGGGGTCGGTGTCACCAGAGACGCGCTAGAAGGGCTGAATTGGCCTCATTTTCGATTTTGGTCTCTAATCTCGATTTTCGAGTGCCACGTTTGCGCCAAAGGGGGGAGTGGGCCGCTGACAGGGCCGTGCAGCGTCGGAAAAGAGGCCGCCCGAGGGGTCCAGAATCAAGGCCAGGACTACCGCGGCGTAGCCGGCTAGCACGTTCTGGTCCAGGTGCGGCCCGGGCCTGGATCCAGGTCTCCGCCCGGGAGCGTGGCATCTCGTTGCTGGACGGTGTTTTCCCTGCGCGTACGGGGAACCCGAATCGCCGACATCGCCTCCGACGCGCCCCAAATCTAGGGCTCGCCATGGGTCGATGACGATCGAAACGGCCCGGCGCGCCAGTCTTGAGTTCGTTTGTGCTTTTGGACAGGACGGGCAAACGCATCACGGTCGAGCAGAATCGACAGGGAGCCGGGTCCGAGGGCCGCTTGGTCAGGTGTTCCAGAGACGCTGGCTACTTCGTGCCAGACGCTCCGGCCAAGTGGAGGACGTCTCCGGGATGGTTCTCTGTAACGTCGCACAAGCTTTCGCGTCGCGCTACGCCCTCCTGATTATGTCCGGTATAACGAAATTTGGCCGGAGCCCTTCAGGCAACCATGGCATCGTAGGCGTGTGGCCGCAGTCCTCTCACAGAACAACCTCCGCGTCTGGGTTCCCTGCCGCCAACGCGCTCATATAGGCGAGGCAAAGGTCGCGAGAGCGATAGCTTCCGTAAGCGTCGATCTCTTGGCGCTCGACAATGGGAAAGGTCGAATAGATGTAGCGGACCTCGTCGCGGTCGGTGACACCGTAGAGATGGAAGAACACGGCGTCCAGCTTGGCACGCAGATGCAGACGCCGGGCCTCGTCCCAGGTGAAGGGCGGCTTTACCTTACCCGCCTCATCGACATAGCCCATATCGCGGGCGAAGGGCGCCATGTCATGAGATGTGTAGGTCAACTCAAGAACGGCTTCTTGGACAATCTTACCGGCCGTTTTGGAGCCGAAGCGGATGGTTTCGTAGAAGTCGGGTGGGACGACGGGGAGTTGCTCGACGATGAACCAGTTGAGGTTTTGGCCTTGAACTTTCTGCCTGACGACATAATCCAGTGGTACGGAATTTAGGTTGGCAACTAGAGCCGCAACGAAACTGGCCGTCAGTCCATTCGATCCCATCAACAATGGGAGGGAGTTTCCCGCACCAACACCGGGGATCAACGCTGCGATCATTGAGCGGACATTGGTAGGCGCAGTCACGTGTTTGAAGCCAAGGATGAAGGGTATGCCGGAAAACCCTGTTTTCTTTTCCAAAACCCAGAATTGCGGATCGGGTAGCCAATCTGCATTCCGATGCTGCTCCGGGGTGGCCGGGACGGGCTGCGCGGGCCGGTGCTGGTTCTCGGGATTGACGACGATATTGGCAGCACGGTGGTCGAAGGCTTGCACCATCTTGCCTTCGTAGAGCGGCACCCAGTCTCCGGACGGGCTGGCGAAGCGGTTGCCGCCAATGGGATATGCACCTTCCTGTTCTTCAAGCTCCTCGCGCGTGCGGAACAGGCTGGAGTCGTTGGTCATGTGGAACATCGTCGAATACTTCACCGGCCACGCTTTCACTTCCTCGCCCGATGAGCGATCGACCAGCACGGGTAGCCGACCGTAGACCGCCGTGGTCAGTTTGGCGTCTCGGTGGGAGCGAAAGATCGGTGCTGTGCCAGTGTTCGGATTGACGCGAGCAAAATCCGCCGCCGTGAGCGGGAAACAGCGCTCCGGGTCGTCGAGCTCGGCGACACTGTGAAGATAAAATGCACATTTTGCCGGATCTTCAACTGGCGATAGCCTCGAGACAAAGACACAGAATTTGAATGACGCATGAACGTCTGGAAAGAAAACCTTCTTATTCTCGAAATCGTACAGAGCCTTCAATTTGCCTCCGGTCGCCACGCCCTTGAAGAACCGCGCCGCCGTCTTGTCGGAGGCGATGCCCGACGGGGTGAGAAGCCCTACCATGCCGTCGGGCCTTACGAGGGTCATGGCGCGCTCGACGAACAGGGAGTAGAGGTTGACGTCGCCTCCGGACAGGAGGGGATAGTCGCCGCCGTCGCGAGCCATGCGGACCGCGGCCGTTGTGCGCTCACTGGCTTCCTCGAAGTCACGAGCAAGCGGGTCTCCGGCCTTCTCCAGGTCGGTGATCATGCGTTTGCGGTCGGACGCACGCTGGGCCATGGCGATTTCGCGGCGCCGCGCCGCGAACCACTCGACCTGTTGCAGCTTCATCCGGTCCCAGGGCGGATTGCCGATCACAGCGTCGAAACCGCCGGTCAGCCCGGCGCTTTCCCACTCCGACCACACACCGGGAAAAGCCACTTGCCAATTGAAGAAGCGTTCGTCGTCGAGGAGCTGCTGTGCTTTGTCGAGCAATCCGGCAAACCGCTCACCCGCCCGTACTTCAGGTAAAAAGATCTCTTGTCTTCCCGAGGCAACGTCGATGGGATCGCCGAAGACGCCGTTGAAGTAGGCAGAAAGTGCCGCCTTGTCGTCGCGATTACGGATGTTCAGCCAATCGAAGGCATGGATCAGGGAAAGGAAGGCATTCAATGGCGCCGTCATCTTCTCGATCTTGGCGAACTCTTCCGCGGAACGATGAGCCTCGGCAATCTCGGCATCGGTCAGTCCTTCGATAATCTGCATGGAAGCCGCCGCCCGCATGGCCCGTTCTACTGGCCCTTTCAAAAAGAGCGGGCCGCCTTGCTCCTTCGCCTGATCGATGCCGGTGCGTACCCATGAACCGAACAGGCTATCGCCGCAACGGAGGTGATGATCCAGGAAGCTCAACGGTGCGCCCACCGTGAACGTGTGCAGCCAGAGCGCGACCTTGGCCAGTTCAACGGCCATGGGATTCTTGTCGACGCCATAGACGCAGCGCTTGAGCACCATGCGCCGGACAATATGCCGGTCGTCGAGCTGGTCTGCATCAATGGTCCAGCCGCGGTCCTTGGCGTTGGCCATGATCGTGTTGCGGATACCGTCGATCCGCTCGGTCAGCGGCGAAATGTAGCCGTCCACCGAAGCTTCCGCCTCGGCCATGGCCGTGATCACCCGGTCAGCGAGATAGTCCACAAGGTTGACCAGAAAGTGCCCCGAGCCCATGGCGGGGTCGCAGACTTTCAGGTCGAGCAGCTTTTCGGCTGGGTCGACCTGCTTTAATCGGCCGATCTGGCGTTCCTTGGAAAGTTCGCTCGTGGCGAGTTCGGAATGTTTTGCCGTGAACACGCCCATGCGCGACCGGACCAGGGGCTCGATCGTTTCTTTGATGATCAGGCCGACCAGATCGTCGGGCGTGTAGTAGCTGCCCGACCCTTTCCGTGCGAAAACATTGGGACGAACAGTAATCCCCTTGCTATCGCGGATGACCTCGTGTTCGAGCAAACGCTCGTAGATAGAGCCGAGCTGCTGGACACCAAGGTCGCGATAGTTGATGTAGCGACGACCATCAGGGGTTTGCTCGAATGAGAGCGCATCAATGACATCAGCCATGACTTGATCGTCAAGCCGAATACGCCCTAGAAGTGGCGTGCGGTCGCGGTCGAACAGCCCGCCGTTGTAGGGCGGCAGACCGATGGAGGCATCGCCTTGGTCAATGGCGCGGCAAAGGTCGTCGATGGCCGACCAGTATCGGGCGGCGCTGGCGGAAAAAACGTCCTCTCGATCCTTCCGCTGTTTGATATCGTCGCGGACCTTCTCCCGAAGGGCGTAGTCGTCATAGCGTGCATCGCGGACAGGCAGTAAGTCGCGGTCCTCGGCATAGAGGATGAAGAGCAGGCGGTAGAGAAGAATCAGGGCCGCTTCGCGCACTTCCGGCAACGGCGCCGCGGGCGCGGCGGCTGCGATGGCGCGAGCAAGCCCAGGAAAAACCTGGCCGAAGACCAAACCGGAAAGGCTGGAGGCCACGCGCTCTTCGTAGAACCGGCCTTCCTCGATAGCACGCTGGTGGAACGTGCGCGGATCGGTCGTCCCGGGAAGGAAAGCTTCGCGCCGGAAGACGAGCATGAACACCTTAAGCCAATGGTGTCGCTCAGCTTCGGTGAGGGCGAACAGGCCGTCATTGTGGCCGGGGAGATCGAGAAGCACCGCGAGATCGACTTCGAAAAACTGCTCCGAGACGGACCGCGCACCTTGATAATAGAGTCGCCACCTTGCGCCGTTGGTGAGGACGCCCCATCGCAGCTTGCCGGTGGTCAGATCGTCCACGCGCCGAAGGTAGCGGAGCATCTGAGTCGAGGGTGCGTTTTCCTCGCCCCGGCGTTCGGCGCGGCGGTCCAGCGGGCGCAGCCAGCGCTTGGACTCGACAACCGCGAGGCCTAACTCGTAACGCTTCCATTCCTCGGTGAAGCTGTTGGCGCGTTCCTTCGCCGCAGCGTCTGTGAATAGCAGGCCGTCGGGCACGTCCTCGCGGCCTCGGGTGGAGAGGTTTTGCTGCCGTAGGCTCGCCGTCCACCCGAGCTGCAAGAGGACAGGCCAGATCAAATCCTCTTCGGTCTGGCTTTCATTGGGCGTCTTCCTCGTCGGAAAAAGGTTGAAAACGTTCCGGACGGAGGCTTCGAGAGTGTCGAGCGCCATGTCGTCGATCGCCCGCCAGTCGGGTGATTCGACGATGGATTCGCAAAGGAAATCATTGGCGAAAAGACTTCCCTGGAACGGATTGTTGGTGCTCATGCGGTAGTTAACCTTTTAACGCTTTTTCCAGATCAAGAAGCGTTCTCTCGTAGCGCATCTGTGTATTGTAACCGCAGGCTCAGCTATCCTAGATGACGCGGAAAAAAACGGAGACCCACCATGGAACACGTCGCCCCTTCGGTTCGAAAAACCGCCTTCAACTGCCCGCACTGTGACGCACTAGCACATCAGTCTTGGTACTTGCTGGGGGCGAGACAGTTGCAAGGGAAAAAGAGTGTGCTCCCTCCTGTCACCACCAATTTTGGCCTGTCCCTTCCATAAATTCGATCCCCGGTCGTCAAGGTCTTCTCGGCCCCGGACTGAGTTCATGTCAGTGCTTCGGGCAGCATCACGGTGATCGCGGGATCGAAGCCCGCCCAAGAACGCTGCGACTCGTGTCCCACGGACACCGCGTCAAGCGTAGCGAGCTCAGGCAGCGAGACGACTGTAATAATGATGGAGGCCGCCGACCTTCGAAATGGCTGTCACGCGCCCCATCGAAGGCCACTGCACAGGTCGTTGCTCGGGGGCATCTTTCTCGAGCGATAAATGAGTCCGGCAGGAATGATAGTAGTCGACGTATCCGCGCAGGATTCGCCTGAGGTGTCGCTCGTCGAGGATGATCACGTGATCGAGACACTCGCGCCGAATGCTTCCAATGACCCGTTCGACGTAGGGGCTCTGCCACGGGGAGCGCGGCGCCGTCGGAACCTGCTCGATGTCGAGTCCCGCAACGCGCCGTTTGAAGTACGGCCCGTAGATTCCATCCCGGTCTCGCAGCAGGTAACGCGGCGCCGTATCCCACGGAAAAGCATCAACGATCTGCTGCGCGGTCCACTCTGCCGAAGGATGCTCCGTGACATTGAAATGGACGATGCGCCGGCGATCGTGACGGAGAATGATGAAAACGAACAGAATCCGGAAGGTGGCGGTCGGCAACGTGAAGAAGTCGATGGACACCAAGTCCTCGACATGATTGTCGAGAAAGCTCCGCCAGGTCTGGGACGGTGGCTTGCGACGGCGAATCATGTACTTGGAAACAGCGGCCTGAGAAATGGAGATGCCGAGCTTGGCTAGCTCGCCGTGCACGCGCGGCGCTCCCCAAAGTGGGTTGGCCCGGCACATGTTGCGGATCAGCTCGCGAACCTCCGGGGCAACGCATGGGCGACCCGGCCGCAGTCGCCGACTCCTCCACGTCCAGTAGCGTCGGAAGCCGGCACGGTGCCAACGCACTACGGTGTCGGGTTTGACGATCACGAGGACCTTCGCCCAGTCGGTACAGAATCTGCGCAAGAGCACCCAAAGGCCACGGTCCAGATTCGAGAGCCGTGGCCGTTTCACCGAGCGTTGGAGCACGGCGAGCTGTTGCCGAAGAGCGAGATTCTCGAGCGCCAGCGAGCGGCGTGTTTTGAACGTCGAGACGAGGGAGCGCAGAAGCAACCAGTTCATGACGGGGATACTGACGCGCGCAGGCGAGAAAGATCAATAGCAAAGCGCGCGGATGAGTAAAGAGAAAGGACAGTCGCTCACGGCCGTAAGCCGTGTGACCTTGGACAAGAGCGCCCTCGGCTTCAACGCAGGCGCTGGTGTGACGTACTACGTGACGGAAGCGGTGGGAGTTTCCTTCTTGACGCGCTTCAGTCAGGCGGACATCGAGGCGTTGCGAGAGGGGGGTGAGCCCGTCGCCTTCGATGTTGGTGGATTCCGGGTAGGAGGCGGTATCCGGATCAAGTTCTAGCCGGGCTACTTACCTGTGACCCGCCAAAAAAAAAGAAGATCGCGTACCGCTGGATCGACTTTTGCGGAGCACAGCCATCGCCCGGTGACTTTGCCGCGCACCGTCTCGACGAGTTCGCGGGCGAATCGGGTACGAAGAAAGCGCCTTAGTCCTTCGAGCGTGCGGCAATGGCTCGAGACCGCTTTCTAATCGATTCCGGAATCGGCCAGTGAACCCGGCCCTCCTTATCACGGATGCGCACGACGAGCTCGGCTTCTCGCGCTGAACTCAAAAAGAGTGCTTCGCCCGACGCTGAGACCAGAGAAAAGACGACCCAAAAAACATCGTAGTCGTAGTCACGCGGCATGACGCCTGCGAGCCCCTTCAGCTTGCGCAGCTTGGGGACGCTCGCCCCTCTCGATCTCAACGAGGGAGCAGAAGTCTCCCGCTCCCTTTTCGGCCGAAGCAAAGACAACCAATCCCGGGGTATGACACCCGAGCCTTCACGCGGGTCGATCTCCACCAAGATCACAGTGTCACCGGCGGCTTCGGCTTCGGCGACGAGTGCTAGAGTCTCTTCCACACTTAGCCAGTTCCTAACCTGGGCGAGCCGCGCCGTCGCTCGGATCACCTCCGGCGTCAACCATGTAGCGCGCAGTTTGTAGTTGTAGGAGTGCTCCGTGCTTAGAATGCGCGTGTCCAACCAGCCTCCCACTCGACCGCTACTCCTCATCATCTTCCCGGTGTCAACGGCTTGCTTCTCCGTCCACTCAAGGTAGGCGTCTGAGGGCTGGCTGCCTTCGCCATCAGCCTGGGCTGAGCGCGGTACGACATGGAACAACAAAGCTGCGACGACCGAGAGAACCACGAGCGTCTTGGCTTCAACCCGTATTTTCGACACGACACTACTGAGGAAGGGCCTGCCGGAGAATGGCGATCAACTCCGCCCCGCCGAACCGGCTCTTGGAAACGGTGAAGCCGACGAACTCGTATCCCTCAACGCCGGCCTCGATCAGCTCCTTTTGCAGCGTGGACGTTTTCTTCGTCGCGATAAGCTTGTAGGCATAGTAAGTAGACTCTTCGTCGAGATCCTTCTCCAAGATCACGACCACCTCTTCCCCTCCAAAAGCGGATTTGAACACGGTCTGGCCCCGGTAGTCGAAGCCGGCATCCGCTGCTTCCTGTAGCTCATTTTGCATCGTCGAGGTCTTCGATGTCGCCAGCAGCCTGTATTGGTACCGGTTCTCCACAGGAGCCTCAGCCGCTCTGGACATCACCACGACCACCTCCGAACCTCCGAACGAAGTCCCCCCGCCCATCACACCTTGGAAACGGTAACCGCCATCGGCGGCCTCGTTCATCTCCTTATCCATCGTCGATGTCTTGCTCGTCGCGAGCACCATGTAGTCGATACTCGAAGCAGCGGGGGCCATCTCACCGCTTGCGTGCGCTTGCTGTTCATCCGAGGCGCTGGATGCCGCCGAATCGTCGCTCTGTTGCGTCCGGGCAAACGCGAAAGAGCCGAGCCCGCCCACAAGGAAAAGGGCGCACATCATCTTCATCTTTGCAACTTTCATGAAACCTCCGACAATCCGAGAATGGAATTTCTACTTTTGGGGACTCACGGGACACACGAAACGACAAACTGATGCGGTGGAGACGCAGCCTCCACAAAAAGCCAACCCAGGGGACTCCACAGGGAATAGCGAGGAACATACTCCCCTTGTGATCCGCAAAAAAGAAGATCGGCCAGAAGCAGCCTACCATAGCAGGTCTAAAACGCGCAATCAACGCCGGATCGACTTTTTGCGGAGCACACCTATGCGCTCGCCGGATTTGGAATTCTTGGAAGTCGTTCAGCCCACTGGTTTCGACACATCGAGCGCCTAGAGGCTTATCTCAGAACGTCCGCGTAGGAGTTCTCATCGAAGCCCACCAGCAACGTTTTTCCGACACGCACCGTGGGGGGCACGCAGGTTCCCGTCCTGTGCCAAAACTCGGCCCTTTTGAAATAGGCCATAAATCAGCAACTTAGTGTCTGTGTTTGCGACCGGGCCAAGGGCCGTGGGCTTTACAATCGTCTTAGGCGGGCGGGTCGTCACCATGCAGATGACCTGTCCCTTCCATAAATTCGATCCCCGGTCGTCAAGGTCTTCTCGGCCCCGGACTGAGTTCATGTCAGTGCTTCGGGCAGCATCACGGTGATCGCGGGATCGAAGCCCGCCCAAGAACGCCGCGGCTCGTGTCCCACGGACACCGCGTCAAGCGTAGCGAGCTCAGGCAGCGAGACGACTGTAATGATGATGGAGGCCGCCGACCTTCGGAATGGCTGTCACGCGCCCCATCGAAGGCCACTGCACAGGTCGTTGCTCGGGGGCATCTTTCTCGAGCGATAAATGAGTCCGGCAGGAATGATAGTAGTCGACGTATCCGCGCAGGATTCGCCTGAGGTGTCGCTCGTCGAGGATGATCACGTGATCGAGACACTCGCGCCGAATGCTTCCAATGACCCGTTCGACGTAGGGGCTCTGCCACGGGGAGCGCGGCGCCGTCGGAACCTGCTCGATGTCGAGTCCCGCAACGCGCCGTTTGAAGTACGGCCCGTAGATTCCATCCCGGTCTCGCAGCAGGTAACGCGGCGCCGTATCCCACGGAAAAGCATCAACGATCTGCTGCGCGGTCCACTCTGCCGAAGGATGCTCCGTGACATTGAAATGGACGATGCGCCGGCGATCGTGACGGAGAATGATGAAAACGAACAGAATCCGGAAGGTGGCGGTCGGCAACGTGAAGAAGTCGATGGACACCAAGTCCTCGACATGATTGTCGAGAAAGCTCCGCCAGGTCTGGGACGGTGGCTTGCGACGGCGAATCATGTACTTGGAAACAGCGGCCTGAGAAATGGAGATGCCGAGCTTGGCTAGCTCGCCGTGCACGCGCGGCGCTCCCCAAAGTGGGTTGGCCCGGCACATGTTGCGGATCAGCTCGCGAACCTCCGGGGCAACGCATGGGCGACCCGGCCGCAGTCGCCGACTCCTCCACGTCCAGTAGCGTCGGAAGCCGGCACGGTGCCAACGCACTACGGTGTCGGGTTTGACGATCACGAGGACCTTCGCCCAGTCGGTCCAGAATCTGCGCAAGAGCACCCAAAGGCCACGGTCCAGATTCGAGAGCCGTGGCCGTTTCACCGAGCGTTGGAGCACGGCGAGCTGTTGCCGAAGAGCGAGATTCTCGAGCGCCAGCGAGCGGCGTGTTTTGAACGTCGAGACGAGGGAGCGCAGAAGCAACCAGTTCATGACGGGGATACTGACGCGCGCAGGCGAGAAAGATCAATAGCAAAGCGCGCGGATGAGTAAATAGAAAGGACAGGGCACGGTGAACAGATCCATAGCGGCGATATCGTCTTTATGGTTGCGCAAGAAAGCCATCCATCGCTTCAGCTGGTCGGGCTCCGCGGGACGCCGAGGCAGGTATCGCGACACCGTGCTCTCGGAGATGATGAAACCGAGCTTGGTGAGCTCAGCATGGATGCGTGGCGCCCCCCAGCCGTCTTGCGCCATCGTGCGGACGAGGCGACGAATTTCGGCATCAATCCGAGGTCGACCGGGATGGCGGCGCTGCGAGATCCTTGCCCAGTACCGTCGGAATCGGTCGCGATGCCAACGAGCCACGGTGTCCGCGTGGACGATGAGCAGGCGGCTCGCCCACACGGGCCACGAACCTCGAAGGGCAACCCAGAAAGCCCGTTCCGTGTCGTCGAGCGGTGGGCGTGGGCGCTCTTTCTTCAGTGCTGTCACCTGCTGCCGCAAAGCGACGTTCTCCAACACCGGGTCGGCGCGGCGCCGACACATCGCCCGAATGACACGGACGCCAAGTGAGACGAGGAAGACAACAACGTCGAGCATAGCGGCGGAGTTTCGCCGTCTACGGCCCGGAATTCAAACGGAGCGTAAGTCCTTGATTTCGTGGGCGGAGCAGTTTTGACGATGCACAGGCGTTTTACAAGCTTCCGACCCTCGAGGACGTGACGCGACTGCGCCCATGGCTATTTCGCATCGCGCATAACAAGTGCATCGATCACCTGCGCCGACACCGCGGCGTCGAGCTCGTTCCAGTCGAAGAGGACGAGCTCGACGTCGAGGCTGTTGAGGAGCCGGCGATCCGCGTGCGCGTCGGCGAAGCCTTCGCTACCCTCGTGACATCTTTGCCACCGAAAGAGCGTGCCTCGGTGGTGCTCAAAGATGTCTTGGACTATCCACTAAGCTAATGACCGCCAGACAACTGTTTGACACCCGAAAAAGCAATCGGGTGACCAGCGCCGCCGTCGCGCGGGATTGCGCATCCTTACCAAAAAGACACGATGGATGGCGCTCGTGTATCTCGCGCTTTCGACCTCCTGGGCTATGGCCACAATGGTGCGGCACCTTGGCGAGAATATCTGCCTATGAGACTTGTTGTTCCGAAGTGTGAGCCCGGCAAGCTCCAGCGCTTGCCGGGCAAGCCGGAATCTTATTGAACGGTGGCCGTTCCTGTCGGAAATCCCGCGCTGTTATTCGCCAGCGAGTACGTTAAGTGGCCTGAAGCGTCACCCGGGGCCGAGCCGACGAGTGGCTTGAGCGTGAACGGAGCCGGGCTGTCGTCTGGGGACGGCTCAATCGAAATGACCATCGTGGCGCCCGCCAAGTTCGTCGGAAACGTTTGTCCCGATGGAGCGTTGACGAGGAAGTCCTCACCCGGGAAAGGCGGCCCGGCTTCCGGTCCGCTGAAAGGAGCCATGGCATCGGCCGCCGAAACATCGAGAAAAGTGCCCGTAGAAATCGGCCCTCCGCGATTTACCGCCCAGCCTTCGTAGGCCCAACCGTCCGGAAGGGTCGGGAGCTGAAGGCCGGCGCTGGGGCCACCGCCGGCTAGGCTAAAGAACCAAACACCACTCAATTCATTGTTGCCAGAACCATTCGTGGGTGTCGCCAGAATGAAATTTCCGGTGGCGCTTTGGAAATTGTTTCCCAAGCTCGAGCCGTGGCTGACAACGAGTGAAGCGGAGCCGCTGTTGAGCTCGCCACCCATGATTTTGGTGGCGGCCGGAGTAGTGTCTGTGTCGCCTGCGGGCTCGATCGTGAGAACAACGGTCGTCGCCGAGCTTAGATCCGCATTGACGGTGAACTCTCCGCCTGGGAGCGTCCCGCCGTCCAGCGAGGCGACCTCTCCGCTTGCACTAATATTGAATTTCCCGGTCGAAACGGGCGAACCGCCTACAATAGCCCAACCTTCGTAGTGAAATCCGCCCATCAAGGGTTGCAAGCCTGAAAAGCCAAAAACGATTCGACTTTGTACAGCCGTCATTGGTGTCGACGTCGACGACGTCGTCATGTTGTCGCCGTCACAGCCACAAAGAATGAACGCAGTTATGGTTATCAACCACTTCCATGGACCTTTCACGTTGCTGCCTCCTTCGCGGATTCTAGGCGAGTCCGCGTCTTTCGAAAATGATTACGGAAGTAGGAACCCGCCCAGTCGACTCCATGTCGCGGTCGGTATCATCCAGAATGTTGCTAGCGCTTTTCTCCACGCTCTGCCTCTGTAACGTATAGTAATTTCCTTTCCGCCGAAGAGTCAAGAGAGGTGCCGCGAAGGCCTTGGAAATGTCGAGATCGATGCTGAGCCGTCTTGCTTGAGCTCCCCGGACCATCACCAGAGCAGGGCGCAGCCGACTAGGCACAAGAAACGATGCTGGCCTATGGCGAGACGCAGACCGTTGGCCCTAGGTGACGACCCCGTCCTGTGCCAAAACTCGGCCCTTTTGAAATAGACCACAAATCAGCAGCTTAGACGCCCTTGGAATCCGCGCAGAATCGAGGGTATTTCGCGCCGCAGGGCTGGCTTCCGACCCCTGAGCTGCGGGTGGCGCGAGCGACAGGCCCACCGGGGGTGCGCACGGCTGGCTCAAATCGGCTGCGGGGCGAGCTACGGGCAGTGAACTGCGCACCCGGAAGTCCCTCATTAGACTGGACTTTATCGAGCAGAAGAGCGAACGTTCGGTGATGCCGCAGGATACAGGGGTTGGCCGGAACGTCGTTTTGGACGGTTTGGACTTCGCCAGCTTACGGCGGGTCTGGGAGCAGACCTTTGGGGCTGCTCCTCCAAGCTCGCTCTCGCGTGTTTTCCTGCGCCGCGTTCTCTTGCACGAACGCCAGTGCCGGACCCATGGCGGGCTTTCGGCCGCAACCCGGCGCGCTCTGGCCGCCATGGCGAACGGGACACCAAGCTCCGGCGCTCCCGCAGGGTCCGTTTCTGCCGGCACCCATCTCGTCCGCGAGTGGAATGGCCGGACCTACCAGGTCGAGGTAATCGACAACGGCTATCGGTTCGATGGCAAAACCTATCCGTCCCTCACTACCATCGCAAAGCGAATCACCGGCACCCACTGGTCTGGACCACGCTTTTTCGGTCTGACGCCCAAGCGCAAGGCCTAACATGAAGAAAATCCGTTGTGCCATCTATACGCGAAAGAGCGCGGAAGAGGGTCTCGAACAGGAGTTCAACTCCCTCGATGCGCAGCGAGAAGCCTGCGCCGCGTATGTCGCGAGCCAGAAAGCGGAGGGCTGGGTGCTGCTGCCAACCGTCTACGAGGACGCGGGGCTCTCGGGAGGAACCCTGGAGCGCCCAGGCCTACAGCGCTTGCTCGCCGACATCGACGCAGGTCTCGTCGACCAGATTGTGGTCTACAAGGTCGACCGGCTGACCCGTTCCCTCTCCGACTTTGCAAAGCTCGTCGAGCGGCTCGAGGCGGCCGGCGCGGTTTTCGTCTCGGTGACTCAGTCCTTCAACACCGCGACCAGCATGGGACGACTGACGCTGCATATGCTGCTGTCCTTCGCACAATTCGAACGCGAGGTCACGGCCGAGCGGATCCGCGATAAGGTCGCTGCCTCCAAGCGCAAGGGACTATGGATGGGCGGCCGCGTACCGCTAGGCTATGAGAAGGACGGGCGCACGCTGCGCATCAACGAGGCTGAGGCCGAAACGGTCCAGACGCTCTATGCGCTGTACCGAAAGCACGAAACGCTCCGGCAGGTGAAGGCCGAGGCGGACCGTCTGAGACTGCGCACCAAGCAACGCTTCGCGGCGGATGGAACCCGGACAGGCGGGTTGCCGTTCCGTCGCGGACACCTCCACTGCCTGCTGACCAATCCTCTCTACGCCGGCCGTATCCGGCACCAGAGGCGTGTCTACGAGGGCCAGCATCCATCGATCATTGCTCCGGAGCTCTGGGACGCGGTCCAGACGCAGCTGCAGGCAGGGGCTGCCAAACCAAGGAGACGCACGACGAAGGGCCGCGCAGTCCGTTCCCCACTGGCAGGCAAGCTCTTCGACGAGACCGGGGACCGGCTGACGCCGAGCCACACCAAAAAGAAAAACGGGCAACGGCTCCGCTACTACGTCTCCCGGCGCCTCATCCAGCACAGTGGCCAAAAGGACCTCTCCGGCTGGCGACTGCCCGCCCCGATGCTGGAACAGACCGTCGTGCATCTCATCCGACAGCATGTGGATGCCACGACCTTCTCGGCCTCGTTGATCCACACTCCGACGATACAAGAGCTCGCCTCGGTGCGTCGCTTTTTAGACGGGCTGTGTTCCGGCAGTAATGATGATAGTGCCTCGGCAGCCCCCCTGCTCCGTCTTATCCGGCGGGTCGACATCAGCCCCGGCTCTGTGTCCATCCTGCTCGACCGCAATGCGTTCGCTGCTTGCCTCTCTATGGGACCTGCCCGCATTCGCGAGGATGCACTCCGCATCCTCGCACCGTTCCGCTTGCGTCGACGCGGCGTCGAGACCAAGCTCGTTCTGGGCAACCCCACGAAATCCGTCGACCGCACACTCCTGCGCAATATCGCCAACGCCCTCTCCTGGCTCGACCGAATCAAAGCAGGCAAAACCTATGAGCAGATTGCCACCGAAGACGCCATCCCAACGGACCGCGTGCGCAAGGCAATCCGCTATGCCTTCCTGGCTCCCGACATCGTCCGCGCCATTGTCGAAGGCCGCCAGCCCGTTGGGCTGACCTCGAGCTACCTCTTGCATCATCCGCTTCCCGACGATTGGGAGAAACAGCGAGTGCTCGTCAAAACGCTGTGAGCCTGCCAGCGCCCACTCCGTGAATGGGCTCGGTTAGCAGCAAGCTGCTCTCCGACACTGGCCTCCACCAATCAGACTCAAACCGGCCCAAATTCCCTGTCATGGTTTCCAGACTCGGATAGCTCCTTGTACTGGACCGTCTGCGGAGTCATCTTCGTTTCCTCCATAAAACTCCGCTGGATGAATTCGAGGTTTGGCCAATTCGAATTTCGCTATTCGCCTTCTCCTCAGGCGCGATCTAGGCGTAGAGCGTCTTCTCATTGTCTGCGCGATTAAGTGGAAAAACGACACGATAAGCCCCAAAATCGCCCCAAATTGCACGCTAAGGACCTGTTTTGCTCTCTTTTTGATCGTTTCCAGCCAAGAACCGGAAGCTCCACTCAAGCCTCCCGACTGCGATAGCCGGAAAGATGTTCCCGTCGACGAACATTCGCTGATGAGACGTAAAGCCTTTTGCGACAATGAGTAACGGTCGGAGCCGCCTCCGGAGGGTTTACGACACGGCCCTCTTTCAAGCGTCCAGGAGGTTGAGATTGCCGTATAGAAAATTTGATTGAAGCAACTTCGATTCCGGCTCGAACGACCACCCGTCGATAATGCGTGCGGGGACCAGCACGTGACAGCGGCCGTTAAATCACTGTAGGGGAAGAGGATGGAACGAAATTGGCATCACGTAAAACAGCTTTTTCGCAAAACCTTTGTACGGGTCGAAAAACTCGAAAAACTCGAACCCTCCTGACTCTCCACTGGCTTTTCTGTTTGAGGATTTCCGCCAAAAGCTGGACCACCTTTTGCCGAGACCGGATAGCTCCAAACTGCACCATCCGCCACCCAGTCTGGCCAATTGTGGCACTGCAGAGACGGATGAGATTTTCCGCGCGGTTGGCGGGGTTTTGCAGGGGTAGGTGGCACCAGAGACGCGCTAGAAGGGCGGAACGGGCCTCATTTTTGGGATTCGTCTCTAATCGCGATTTTCGAGTGCCACGTTTGCGCCCAGTAGGAGAACGGGCACTGACCGGGCCGTGCAGCGTCGGAAAAGAGGCCACCCGAGGGGTCCAGAATTGAGGCCAGGGCTACCGTGGCGTAGCCGGCTAGCACGTTCTGGTCCAGGTGCGGCCCAGGGCCTGGATCCCGTCCTGTGCCAAAACTCGGCCCTTTTGAAATAGACCACAAATCAGCAGCTTAGACGCCCTTGGAATCCGCGCAGAATCCAGGGTATTTCGCGCCGCAGGGCTGACTTCCGACCCATGGGCTGGCGGATGAATAAATAGAAGGCACAGCGCAGCGAAAGTCACGAGCGCTATTTTGACTGTAACTTAATGCACCGTAAAGTCTTAGCGTCATCTCACCAATACTTGATGGCGGAAGCACCGACCGGAGACTAATCAAGTCCGATGCGCGCGGATGAATAAATAGAAGGCACAGCGGGTTTTCGGTTGGTCAGCACCCAGATGTAGGTGGCGATGCCGGTGTTGTAGAACATGTTGAGCGGCAGGGCGACGATCGCCTCCAGCCAGTCGTTCTCTATGATCCAGCGGCGGATGTTGCTCTCCCCGTCCTGTGCCAAAACTCGAACCTTTTGAAATAGACCACAAATCAGCAGCTTAGCGCCCTTGGAATCCGCGCAGAATCCAGGGTATTTCGCGCCGCAGGGCTGACTTCCGACCCATGGGCTGGCGGATGAATAAATAGAAGGCACAGGTCTCGTGAGGGCTAGTTGTGATCCGCAAAAAAGAAACCCGGCCAGAAGCAGCCGACCATGTCAGGTCTAAAACGCGCAATCAACACTGGATAGACTTTTTGCGGAGCACAACCTCTAATCCGAAACCTCCCGGCGCGTGAGTCTTGAGTTCGTTTGTGTTTTTGGACACGACGGGCACAACGCTCAAAGCAATGTGAGCCTGTTTGGAAGCACTGAAGGCCCCCTTGTTCAGTGCTTCCTATGTGCTCCGCAAATCAGGCATGCGCACGTTGGATTCGTGAAGTGCCGGACTCCGACTACAAGGCCGTCCTTACGATCTGCACGCTCGAAGATTAAATGAAACAATTCTGTTTCTTGATTTTCCAAGTAGCGACGCATCGCGTAGGAGCATAAATCAGCAATTTGAACCATTCTGGTTAGTTCGCTGTCAACGAACAGCGGGGTTTCGATTATGTGCTTGAGTTCGGTCCAAAGTGTTCCTGTTCTATGGAACCGCTTCATTAGCTCCGTGTGCTTACGTGCAACGGTTTCATTATTGTCATGAATTAGAAGACCGAAATTTTGACGGCTCGCCGTCCAGACCAACTGGAGAAACCGCTCGAAGCGTGAGACGACCTGCTCGAAAGCCTGTTCATCTACTGTTGCAAGAGCACGGCCAGGATCAAAATGGACTTTGTCAATACACTCGGCAAAAACCCTTGCGAAGCCCCACCCTGAGACACAGCAGGCAACGTCAGAAATGCACTGCTGCCTTTCGGCGTATGTGAGGTGGACATATGCCTCGGTCTTCTTGTAGTTCTTCCGCGTCTGCCGATATGCTTTCGCTGTCCCAGGTGTCTTCTGGAGACGGAGAAGCTCTGCTCTTCGGTATCGATCAACCTCGAACCGCCTGGATTCAAAGTTCAGAGAATCGAAATTCTTGATTTTGCGCTGCTCAAGATACGGCCGTAGCATCCAGGCGGTATGCAACTCGGCATGCTCGATCCCAAATTTTCTAGTGACAACGCGGAGTTCCCTATCGCAGTCTTGCCAGTGCCAGATTGGCATAGAAATGCCAGCCAATACGAAGTGTGAGGTATTGCCCGGTACAGTCGATGTTCCTGACTCGTCAATGTAACAAAGGTACACCACCGCGCTCCACTTTAGTTTCGGACAAAAAAAGCGACTGGGAGTCAGGGCTTAAAGCCCCGATATGAGACGCTTAGCGACTCAACCCAGACGCGCCTTACAGTCTAAGGGAAGGCCTTGTGCTTGTCAAGACAGACATGTGACCCTTGTTGCTCCGCAAAAAGTCTATCCAGTGTTGATTGCGCGTTTTAGACCTGACATGGTCGGCTGCTTCTGGCCGGTTTTCTTTTTTGCGGATCACAGCAGTCTGGAGGGTACTGTCAAGTTGAGGTCTCGAGCTCGGAAGGGACCGCTAGATAATGGGGCTCAAGCGCACCGCGTTGCCAACATCTTGGGGTCGGATCGACCCTGAATGCCTCAACTAATAAGAAACTCAGGGTGTAGCGTTTGGGGGCAGTGACGTCAAAACCGAGCTCCCTCAGGCGTCGTGTTGAGCCGGTGCCACCTCCAGAGACTACCGCGTTTCATTCATTCGGGGTGGCCATCAGGCCGTGGAAAACTTGACAGTACCTGAAATAGGCCTCGAGCGGATCGCTGTAGAGTTTGTGGCGATAGCCCCACTCGCCGAATCCGCACTTGGACGATGTCCAGCCGTCGGGTGTTCGTCGCCACCGCAGAACCTTACCGTCGGTCGCCCAGTGGTCACGGATGAACCAGCGCGGAATGAAATGGTTCTTGCCGACCGGATTGACCGCGAGCTTTGCTAGCTTGGGGTTCGCCTCGCGTTCGATCGCCTTAGCCGACTTCGGTTTCCATCGCTCTTCCAAGCGTTTCGACCAGATGCGCTCATGGACCATCCGGGCCGTGCCGCGAATGGTGTCTGCGCCTTCCGGGCCCAGACATTCCTCCCGTTCCTGTTCGGGATCGATGGATGACAATTCTCGGCCGGTGACCCGCTTCTCGACGACCCGCTCGGCTAGCCAGAACTGAAGCCGGGTAAGTTCCATCACCATGTCCTCACGGACGTTGATGTGCAGTTCGACATTATTGGCTTTGGACAGCGTCATCATCTCACTGATGATCCGATCGACGACTTCGTCCCAGACCGCCGTCAAAGCATCGATCGAATGGTGTTCGACTTCGGGAAACAGCTTTCGGACCACCGTGCCGGAAACCCAACTTTTCTTTGAGAAACGTTTCATTCTAAAATGCAGGGAAGGACACCAGCGGAGGTCTTCGTCCGCTGTCTGCCAAAACCCAAGAGACCGAAGGAGGAAAATGAAAAAAGCCGCCTAAACTCAACCCCGTCGTGTCCAAAAACACGAACGAACTCACCACCTCGGGCCTTTGGAAAGGTGCAAACTGCTGACCCGCTGGGCGTTCGAGTATTTGGACCAGACGGGCTTCACACCTGAATTTCTCAACAACCCACGTACCACCTCGGTGAATAGCGGGTCCCGGTCGTGAATGAGGTACCGCTTGCCGAGGAGGAAACCATTCCACATGTCAGTGAGGTTTCTTGCCACCTGCTTCATCCACCCCCCGTTTGGGTCTGAGGTTATCCCACCGATGCACACACAGCGAGTAGCGATATCGATGACGAACAGAAGATGGTAGCGGACGAGCCCGAACGGGTTCACCACCTCGACGGTGAACAGGTCTGTCGCAGCAATAGCACCCCAATGAGCCTTGATGAAGTTGCTCCACGACATGCTCTTGCCCCTCTCCGGGGCAGGCGCGATACCGTGCTCAGCTAGGACTCTCTTGATGGTGTTGCGTGCGAGTTCATGTCCGAGGTTCTTGAGTGCGCCCTGCAGGCGTGTATATCCCCACGTCGGATTCTCCCGCGCCATGCGTACAATGAGCTCACGGATGTCCTTCGCCGTGGGAGGTCGGCCTGGACTCCGGTTGTTAGTGCCATCGTACTTGGCTGTGATGAGGCAGCGGTACCAGCGCAGAAGCGTAGCGGGTGTGGCAACGGAGGCAATCTGAGCCAGTGGCTCGCGGCTCAAAGCCTGGGCCTTGACGGCGAGCCTGCGCCGGTCATCGTCAGAGAGCCTGAGACGCTTGCCCCGGAGCCCGGCTCGGAGCACACGGTTCTCCTCCCGTAGGTAGTCAATCATATCCTGCTGGTGGCGGTTGAACCAGCCAGAACGAACAGTAGGAATTGCACGTGGTACGTCATCATGGATCTGAAGATAACACCCTTGGGCCAGACGATTGTAAAGCCACAGCCCTTGGCCCGGTCGCAACACACAGACGCTAAGCTGCTGATTTATCAGCTATTTCAGAAAGGCCGAGTTTTGGCACAGGACGGGGTACAACCAGGGGACAATAGTAGGCAAATTTCCATCACATCATTTATTATGAATTACTTCTAGGGCATACGTCGTTGCCAGAGCGGCTGCAGCCCAATTGGCTGCACCCGTTCCTCGAACGGCTAAGTTATGAAGGCTCAGACGGTCAGCCTGTGAACTACGAGTACGACGTCGCAATCTCCTTTCTTGCCAAAGACGACGGCCTCGCTCGAGAGCTAAGAGACTTGTTGGCATCAGGACTTCGCGTCTTCGAATTCACTAGCTGTCAAACTGAGATCGCGGGTACGGACGGGCTGGTAACCTTCAAGAAGACCTTTCGCGACGCCGCGCGGCTCGTTGTCGTCTTGTACCGGGACGGCTGGGGAGACACGCCGTGGACGCGCATTGAATCGGAGGCCATCACAGACAGGTTTTTGAATGATGGGCCTGATTTCTTGTTGTTCGTCATGGTCGACTCAACGTCGACGGTGCCGCCATGGGTACCGGATCGAAAGATCAGATTCAATCTTGAGGATTTTGGAATCGACCAAGCAGTCGGCGCGATCAAGCTACGAGTGAAGGAGCTCGGTGGTGTTTTAATCAAAGAGACGATAGCGGAGAAAGCCAGAAGGGCTGCTGAGACTCAGCAGTTTGCCGCAGAAACCGAGGCGCTTAGGAGAGATCGGTGCGGAGTTGAACAAGTGACTGCAGAGAGTGAAAGGCTGGTGACGGCCTTGCTAGCTCTTGTCGAAGAAGCGGCTGCCGCAGCGCCAGGGCTTGGCCTGCAATGGGCGGCCGCAGATCGCGCAGTCGGCATTCGTTCGCCCCGGGCTTCATTATATGTGCAGCTTATTGTCAATTATGTGAACACGCTGGAACACTCGTTTCTCTCGGTCAGGCAGATGAAGGGCAACATCATTCTTCCAGGTGAGAATCGCCACTACCTTGAAGACCCTCCTGTGATCAGCGAGGTGCGTTACAAGCCCGAGCGGTCTCCAGCACTTGGCTGGTGCTGGAAGTCGAATGGAACGCTGTTGGGTTCCGATGTCCTAGCCGAGCAGGCCATAGGTCGCTTGTTTGAACGACTCGAAGCTAGCTCGCGTCGTCAGGACTGAGCTTTCGCGGTAGGGGCCGTCCGTAAGGGCGGTCCCTACCGCGAAGGTACCAGCGCAGAAGCGTAGCGGGTGTGGCAACGGACGCAATTTGGGACAGCGCCTCGCGGCCCAGAGCCTGGGTCTTGACGGCGAGCCTGCGTCGGTCGTCGTCAGAGAACCTGAGACGCTTGCCCCGAAGCCCGGCTCGGAGCACACGGTCCTCCTCTCGCAGGTAGTCGATCACATCCTGCTGCTGGCGGTTGACCCAGCCAGCCACAACGAGCAGTAAGAATCGCACGTGGTGCGTCATCATGGAGCTGAAGATGACACCCTCGGTCCAGACGATTGTAGCGCCCTTGGCCCGGTCGCAAAACACAGACGCTAAGCTGTTGATTTATCGGCTATTTCAAGAGGGCCGAGTTTTGGCACAGGACGGGATCGGCGTTGGCGGAACGAAGCTAGCTCGAATGAGACCATGGGCAAGCAAATCCGCTATCCACAAGGCATCACTGATATCGCTCTTACGACCCGGCATGTTCTTGACGTGGGCCGGTTGTGCCAACACCAACTCAAAATGACCTTCGAGCACATGCCACACCGGCTTCCAATACACTCCGGTCGCTTCCATCGCTACAATCGTGCAACCGCACTGCCCCAGCCAATCCAACATTTCCAGCAATTCGCTCGTGGCCGTGCCGAACACACGCGTCTCGCGCACCACCTTCCGCTTCGACGCTACCCGCACGCAAGCCGTAATCGATTTCTAGTGGACGTCCAATCCGGCGCATCGCTTATGAACCACTCTCATCGCAGCCTCCTTCACGTCGCACCGGCGTGGAGCCCACGAACTTGTAATCTAATAGACGCGCTCAACTATCCCAGCTGGAATAGAAAACGCAATTTGGGGTACGCGCAGGACTCCCAGCCAAACTTGACAACGGGCTCAGTCGCACCAACGTTAAGCCGACCTCTGAGCCGGTGCCACCTTCACAGACTACCGCGTTTCATTTATTCGGGGTGACCGCCAGGCCGTGGAAAACTTGACAGTACCGTGCGCGAGCATGTTCGGGCCTTCGAGTATCTCGGGGGCGCGGCTACAGTTTGCCTCTACGACAACATGAAAGTGGTCGTACAGTGCTGGGATGGTGAACAGCCCATCTACAACACGCGATTCTTGGCCTTTGCGACCCACTATGGCTTTCGGCCCTGGGCTTGCCGTCCGCGCCGGTCCCAAACTAAAGGGACTTACAAAGATTAGTTGACGCCCCAACATCTTGTGGTGTTGACATAGCCTCTCCATCCGTACGATAACCCTCCTGTCAAACGTAGGCGTGCGACCTCAGCCAGGTCGCCTGCCGAATACAACACCTCCTCGGGGGAAATAGGCGGGGAACCGCATGCAAACGCATGCCTAAGTTTGGCAACCGGCCCGGCACCAATTTCGGCAGCCGGGGTTTCCTAGGAGTTGCCATGCCATACAAAGCCCTGCTCACCCTGCTACTGCTTACCTTGCCCAGTCTGGCGAGCGCCCAAGAGGAGACGTGCGACGCGAAGCCGCGTTGGTTGCTGGTGACCGTAGTACAGGATAGAGACAATATAGGAGGAGAGACCAAAACGGCTACATGGCCAGAAGGTGAGCTGCGTTTGGTAGACCGGTGCCAAGCGGACCACTTCTCTGTGACTTCCGCCTCTAAGCAAGATCCTGGGTTAACTTTGATTTCTAAGTTTTACACAGACAGCAAGGGGAAGATTTCAACTTTCGTTGACCTGTGGGTGAAAGAGTCTCTTCACGATATCTGCCTGGCCATGCGGGACTGCGCGGACGCTACAGCCCTGAGACATTAAAGGTGGATGAGCAATGGCGTGGTTATGGATCTCCGGCGGAATCGGTGGTGTTGCGCTCTACTTTCTAATCGTGATGGTGTATTTGTCTGCCAAACGTATCGAAGTGCTTCAGGAACGCGTCGATCAAATCGACCTCGATCTTATTGGAATCGTCCATGGAGAACGCCCCTACAGGTTGCTTGATGAAGCGGAGCGGGATGCGGAGAGGGACAAGGATATCGAACGAGAGTTTGGTCCAAATCCAATATTGGAACGCCTCAAGCAGACTAAGGACTAACCCGCCCTAAAGAGCCTGAAGCTTTGGATGAGGTAGAATAGAGCCCTAGAAAAGTGAAACGCCCCGGGGAATAAGCCCTAGGGCGTTTTAAACTAAATCCGACCGTTACCAGCGGTCAGAAAGAACCGTACTCCAATGCGAATCCAAGTTACTACAGAAGTATTTTCCCGTCAACAACAAGAAATTGATGATCTAAAACGGGAAGTTGCGAGACTGATGCGAGTGGAAGAGGATGTGTGCCTGATGGGTGCTTGCGCTGTTTGCTGTTGGTGATGTGTACGTATCCCTTTGAAAAAAAAGCGCTTACGCTCCATTTAGCGCGCGGCGAAGGTCGTGAGCTCTATTTTGGCTGTAATTTAATGCAGCGTAAAGTCTTAGCGTCGTCTCACCAACACTTAATAGCGGAAGCACCCCTCCACGCAGGCCCCGTAGTAGTACGTACCCGCCGCCGACGGCGCCGTCAGGTCGATCGACTCACTGCTCGTCGCCGCTGCCGCAAGCCCCCCCACCGCGTCCGTGCCCATCGAGGTGTCGGCGGTCGTAATCGTCGCATCTGTCGAGCGGTAGTAGCGCAGCGTCGTGGCCGCCGAGGCTGCATCTCCGTCGTTCCGAACCCCAGCCGACAGCGTGAGCGACCCTCCGGGAGGCGTACCAGAAGGGCTAGTCGCGACCGAGACCCCGTAGACCGTTAGGTCTGGTGCGTCTTGCGACTTGGGTCCCGACGGGGTGGCCCCGGATGTCCTGACGAGGAGCATGTAGGGACCGGTAACAGTACGAGTGGCGCCGCTGATTCGAATGTAGTAGGTAGCAGCGGGTACTTGCCGCTCGATTCGGAAATTGCCTCCACTGCCGCCGCCGTCCGCGCTTGCGATGCTTAGCCCGTCCTGGGACTCGAGTTGGCCGAAGGTGTCGGCACCGCCGGTCGTTTCAACTGTCAACGCTGCCAACGCGGAGATATCAAGACTGAAGTAGTCAACGTCGCCCTGCGTATCCAGGGATCCTCCTGTATCGCTGGCCGAGCCTACGGGCATCGCCGCGTCTCGAGTGTTGCCGTGCGCATCGCCTAGATCGGGAGCGCGGTTGCCGGCAATTTGCGTTGGCGTCGGGGCAGTCGGCGACGTGTCGCTTCCGCATCCCCAGATCGGCCCTAGACCACAAAACAGGAGGCCGCAGACGGCCAGGACACGGCGGCACGCGCGCGAACTCGGCTTCCCTCTGCGATATTCCATGGTCATCGACCGTTCCTTCCGTTCGACCCGGACAGCCACCCGATCCTCTCGTAGCACTCGCTGCACCATTCGAGACCGAATGCCCGCGACGGTACTTTCGAGTGAACGAACGATTTCGGTCACTCCCCGATGACCTCCGCCCACGCGGGCGGTGCCATTGCTGTCAAGTTGAGGCATTCAGGGCCGATCCGACCCCAAGACAGTGGCAACGCCGTGCGCTCAAACCTGTGCCTTCTATTTATTCATCCGCGCGCACCGAACTTGATTAGTCTCCGGTCTGCCGGCACCCATGCCGGCATGATTTCGTCGTTTGTTCGCGCTCTCATCTCTCCTCGGCACAGAAAAAACCGGACAGTTTTGGGTCCGCACCGTCGAAGCCTCAAGCTACTAGTTCAACAGGCGCTTGCGCGCGAGGAACTCCCATGCACCGAGGTCTAGCGCCGCAAGAGGCACTTAAATCTAGGAGGGCATGTCAGGAGGTCTGAGTCTCAGAGCTCCTCTGTTAGGGGGTCGGTAACTGGGCCCTGCGTGTTAATGAGATGACACTCCAACTTTGCGACCATGGACGCGCACAACTCAATACTGGTCGACTTGTCGCGTCTTCCCTCAAGACAAGCACGTCTCGTGAATACCAGTGTGCTCATGGACGCATCATCTCAGCATTTAGAACTAGCGCTAATTATTTAACACACGGCGAGCCGCCAAACCCAACTCTCGTAATCAGTTCCGACGATGGGCGACCCTAGTAGAGGAGCTCTGAGTCTAGTAGCCCGCCGAATATCCCAGGCGACGGGGGTCGCTGACACCGTGGAGTTTTCCATCGGCGTCGCGCCAGACGATTTGCATCGAGCCGGTATGCCAATTGTAGTCTCCGAGCTCGTTCAGCTTGATGCCCGCGGCGGCCATCCCTTCTCGCACCTCCTCCGAGATCCGAGACTCTATCTCCACCACGTTCTCGTTGTTGAGAAAAGCAAAGAAGCGCGGTGCGTCGGCTGCGTCCTTCGGGTGCATGTCGAAATCGATGATGTTGACGAGCACTTCCACGATGGGTTGAGGCGGCCAGCCGGGCGTGCCCAAAGCCAGCCACGGGACACCGTCCTTGGCCACCATGACCGCACCCACTCCGGCCAGGATGCGCCGCCCCGGCCCCGTCGTTTCTCCCCGCATCCCGCTCCCGGTTGCACGGACACCGTCGATGAAGACGCCGGGAGCGCCTCCGTGGCCGGTATGGAGAGACGAGATCCAGTTTCCCTGGGCGTCCACGATCACGTTGTGATTGCTGCCCAGAACCGGAAGCCCGTCTCGCTCCTGACGTGCGAGGAGAGGGACACCGCCGTCAGCGCCCGCCGTTTCCTTGCTGCCGGCAAGACTCACCCCGGGGTGCGTCGTGGTCTTCCGCGCAAATTCGGCGCCCGTTCGTCCATACTCCTTGGAAAGCCAGACCTCGCTCGGGATTTGGAAACTCAGCGGATCCCGTAGCGTCCAACGCAGCTCGTCCTCGACACGGCCAAAGGTGCGCGCCATGATCTCGAGGGTTCGCGGCGAGGTGGTGAAGTGCCCCAGCGCTCTCAAGTCAAAGTTCTCGAGGATGTTCATACTGTAGGCTTGAATCAGGCCGCCGGTGCCGGGCGGTGGCTCGCCAATGATCTCGTGTCCGCGATACGTGAAGCGCACCGGCTCCATCCACCGCACTTCGTAGCTCGCCATGTCCTCGAGCGTCACGCGACCTCCACGCTCGACTGCTTCCTCGACGAACTTCTGCCCCCAGGCACCGGTATACATATAGTCCGCCCCTTCCGACGCTACTTTGCGGAGCGTCTCCGCCAGTTTGGGCATCTTCCAGCGGAACCCGACGGGAACGAGATGCCCGTCCGGCTTGTAGAACTCTCTCGCTTCGCGGTTCTCCGCCAGGCTTCTTTCCATCGTCGAGTAATTGCTGGCATACATGAAGGAGGTGACGAGGACACCTTCTTCGGCCGAGGCGATCGACGGCTCGAGGTAGCTCGCCCAGGCACGGGTTCCAAAGCGCTTGGCGAGGGCTTCGAGACCGCGAACGGTGCCCGCGATGGCCACCTTGCTGGGGTCGCCCACTTCACTTCGGTCGGCCAGGGGTCGGTCCGAAAAAGCGTTGAACGCGTAATACTTTCCCGATGACGCCTCGTAGTAGAGCCCGGTCATGGCCCCGAAGAGAGACACCTGGTGGAAGTCGTTGACGTGCTGCATGAAAACCGCGGTGATGAAAGCATCCGCGGCATTACCGCCTTCTCTCAGCACCTGAAGAGCCGCCTCGGTCACCGCGGGAAGCTGGGTGCTGACCATGGCCTTCTCCGCGATCTCTTCCTCTTTCGGCCCCTGATTGAGAAGCGGGTCTCTTGGATCGGTAGGCAACGCTTTTGTCTGAGCCTCGCCCACCGAATGAACAAATACCGCCAGGAACATGGCGGCAATCATCGTCATCGACCGTAGGGAACGCATGGTTACTCCTTTCCTTTAGCTCAGTCGCTTGTCGCTCACGTGCTGAGCGAAAGCGACGAGCTTGCTCCCGCAGTTTCACTTGCTGGCTGGCGTGAACTCCTCAATGTGCCCCACTCCGGGGAGCTCGAGATCCTTGTCCTTGAGGTAGAAGTCGAAGAATCGGAGCATGTCGGTGAGCATCGCCCGGGTATTCGCCTTCCCTCGGACGTAGTAGTTCTCGCCCGGATAAGCCTTGTAACGAAATGTCTTGTACTCTTTTTGCATCATCCGCGCGAACTCCCGCATCTGGGGGGATCCCGGATAGCGGCCCTCTCCGTGGAGGACAAACGTGGGGGTCCGGATGTTCTTGACGAAGAAGAAGGGGGAGTTTCGATAATAGAGCTCTCGATTCTCCTCGAAAGACCCTAACTCGTAGGCAAGCTGCTGAATGTGCCGGTGCTCCCCTTCTTCGACAAAGGACACGCGATTGCAGTAGCCGGAGGCGGCAACGGCGGCCTGGAAGACTCCCGGCGCGAACACGATGGCACTACAGGTCATGAACCCACCGTAGCTCGAGCCCGTCGTCCCCATCTTGTCGGGCTCCACGTACGAAAGGGTCTTCAAGTACTCGACACCCGCGATGACGTCCTCGAGATCACAGTGCCCCCAGCAGCCATTGTTCAACTTTTCGAACCGATGACCGTAGCCGGAGCTTCCGCGAATGTTGGGCAAGAGCACCGCGTAGCCGCGCTGGGCAAAAAACTGGGCGTTGCGGTTGAAGGTATCGTTGTACTGGGAGGTAGGGCCTCCGTGCGTCCAGACGATCGCGGGCAGCCTGTCGTCCGGCACCAGGTTTTGCGGCGTGTAGAGGTAGGCCGCGATCTCGATACCGTCCGAGCTCGGGTAGGTGATCTTTTCTGGTATCAAGAGCTGCTCTTCCAGGTTTCCTTCCGGCATCGAGAAGGTCAATTGACGGATGTCTTTTGACTCGACCGAAACGACGTAGAGGTCTTTGGGCCGATTGAAGTCCTCCAGGGTGAAGCTGATGTGCTCTCCATCCGGCGACCAGGCCGGCTCGGCGACGACTCCCGTCTCGGGTGCCATCAGCGTTGCCGATGAGCCTCCCGACGGATCGACGAGCCGCAGCTCGTGCGTACCGTTGTGGTTCTCGATGAAGGCGAGCGACCGACCGTCGGGCGACCAGGTCGCCTCGGTTTGATCCGCCTGTGCCGGGGCGATGGGGCGCGATTCGCCTCCTTCCAAGGGCGCGATCCAGTAGTTGATCCATCCGCTTCGCAAGGAGGGGTAGAGGAATGAGCGTCCGTCGGGAGAAACGAGGGGAAATCCGAATGTACCTCCGGCCCGGTAGTCGAAAAACTCTCGATCCTCCAGCATCACGCGCGCGTTCTCGCCGTCCGCTTGAACCACGATCACGTGGTGGTCGATCCACCGCTCGTCCAGACGGACGTAGAGGATCTCCTTCGAGTCGGGCGTCCAGGACGGGAATACCTCGTATCTCTCGTGGGAGGTGACTCGCTCGGCCTCACCCCGTGGAACGGACACTTTCCAGATGTCGTAGCTCCCGTAGCGGTCCCCGGAAAAAGCAATCCACTTTCCGTCCGGGGCCCAGCTGAACGCGTTGATCCTCGCCCCATGATGGGTCAGGGCTCGCTCTCTGCCATCCTTGGCCGACCAGAGCCATATCTCCGGCGTCCCGGTCCGGTCGGAAACGTAGGCGACCCACTCTCCGGTGGGTGACCAGCGCGGCATGTGAGAGGCGAGAAAGTGTCCCGCCTCCGAGAGATCCATCGGGAGTCGTCGGATGGAACCGCCCTCGGCGCGGACCGTCATCAGGCTCGACCCGGAGGCGAAGAGGATTCTCGAGCCGTCGGGAGCCCATTGCGGCGTCTCGTCTGCGACCACGCTGCGGATCTCGAGCAGCGTATCGAGTGGCAGGGGGGCGTTGGCCTCCTCGGCGGACAGCGGCAAACGGCCAAACACAAGGAAGAACGATAGAATCGCTACGATCTCGAGCCTGTGAGTCATAATCCCGGCAACTCCTCGGGCCCTGGACGTTGGGGAGCCGTGGCTACTCTATACTACTAACGGGCGTTGGTGCATGAATCGGTTCGGGACACGCACGGATCCTATTGGCGGCTCAACTTACTCCCCGACGATCGCTTGGGATTCAGGCTTGCCCAGCTCAGCCATCCGGTTCAATACGTTGCACCCGATCCTTGCCTCCCGCTTCTGCGATTCGCAGCCGCACGCGCGAAGGCTGTTTCGAGCGTGCACTTGTACCTGAAGAAAAGATTCTCGACGGCGCCCTGTCGCCGATACCGTGACTCCCGCTGCCAGCCTTGGCGCCCGACTTTGCGAATCGTCTCGAGGGTCGCGTTCCGCTGCTCCCACGTGCCCTCGGCGCCGTCCGAAGCCACCGCCCCTCCTCGAGGTGGGATCACGATCTTGATGTCCGCGGCGGCGACCTCACCGAGCAGCTCGTACACCGACCGAGTATCGTAGGCCCCATCGGCTCTGAAACGTCGGATCGGAGAGTCGACCTGTTCGAGCAGACACGGGACAGTGGACGGATCGTCCTCGCTGCTCTTCGTGAGCTCCGCCGCCACGATGAGCCGTCGTCATCCACGCCGACATCAGCTTCCGCCATTGCCGACGCGCCTTCGAGCTCTTATGCCTGTGGGCGTGCCACTCACCGGCACCCGAGATTTTGAGTCCTTTCGAGTCGACGCTCAGATCGAGCGCGCCATCATGCACTCTGGTGGGACAAAGCACGTCGACGTCTTTGTTCCGCCGCGACAGCGTAGTGTGGTCCGGTGCTTTCAGGTCGAGCTCCATCAACCGCAACAACGGTCGAGGAATCCCTCGGTCTGTCGGAGCGGAAGGTGAAAGACCATGCGCAACGTCAACGCCGTCACGATTGCGAGATTCGAGTAGCGCGGCTGGCCACCCCGGCGGCCGTTCTTCCGTGGTGTCCACGCTTGGCGCGCCTAGACGATATCGGGGTCGGTGGGGTGGACGATGACGCGTCCGATCTGGCCCGCATCGTCGAGCCCGGCGTGGCTCCAGCTCCTGCCAGCATCGGTCGATTTGTAGATGCCGACGCCGGGAGAGACGTTGCCGCGGATGCAGGCGGAGCCCGTCCCCACGTAGATGACGTTGGGATTGGAGTCGGCAACGCCGACGGCACCGACCGAGCCGGTAGCGAACTGACCGTCGGTGATGTTGAACCAGGTCTCCCCGCCGTCGGTAGTTTTCCACACGCCTCCTCCGGTTGTGCCTTCTATTTATTCATCCGCGCGCACCGAACTTGCTAAGCTGCTGATTTATGGTCTATTTCGAAAGATCCGAGTTTGGCACAGGACGGGGTGCTGAACCTAACAAAGACGAGGGTAGCAGCGCGGCGGGTTACTTGGAGGAAAGGGCATGCAGATTGTTTTCGGACTCCACTTGGACGGCTTGAAGCCAGAGGTTCCGCAGACTGCGGCGGGGGCGACAACGCTCGGCCCAAAAGGCCTGCTGGGGGTCCTAGAAACCCAGCTCGGGCTGCCGACGCCAAGCCTGCACCCGAGCGAAGCGCCCTTCAGCTATCTCCAGTGCCTGCGAGAGGCTTCATCGCCGGACCGATTCTTCCACGGATCATTTGAATTGACCCTGTCAACGTTGCGCGCACTCTCCTCGATTGGCGGGAACAGTGGTACGAGGCGGGCTGGGACGGCACCTTCCCGGACGATGTACCCGCACGACTTGCGGACATGGCCGCCGTCGAGGCCATCGCCAAGGGGCGAGTACCGCCCACACACGGCGAGCGCCTGCAGCGGATAGCGGAGGTCCTCAAGGAGCGCCGCACTCAATTCGAGCGCGTGGAACTCCACTCCCCCTTTGACGATCTCCCACACGTTTGGCAGCGGGTGATCGATGCACTGCCATGGGTGCCGGCCGCCGGTCTTGAGCCCACGGCCGCCAGCCCGGACGGATCGGATCTCGCGCTCGTACAAACAAGACTGCCCTCGATGGTCAATCGTGCCAAAGACCGAATCGCAAACTCCGAGCTCCTTCAGGGTGACAGGTCGTTCATTGTCGTGAAGTCCGCATCGAGAGATCTCTCTGCGGACGCGATCGCCGAATTCCTTCTGTCATCCGGGCGGATCAGTGAGACGCTACTAGTCGCCGAACACGAAGGAATCATTCTCGACAACGCGCTTGAGCGTGCCGGATTACCGCGCTGTGGTTTCCGACGACACACCCGATTTCGGGCGGCCACCCAAGTACTCAAGCTTTCACTCGCGCTCGTCTGGGAGCCGGTCGACCCGCACCGAATACTCCAGTTCCTGCTGCATCCCACCGGACCACTCCCGAAGTGGGTACGGTCGCGACTCGCCGACGCTGTGGCCGAGTCCCCCGGTATCGGCGGACCGTTATGGGTCGCTGCAATTCGCAAGATCGGGCAGATGCAGCGAGAACGCTACGAGGCCAAGGAGGCGGAAATCGAGCAGCTTCGAGCCGAAATCGCATACTGGTTGAAGGGGGAACGGTACGATCCCAACGCCGGAGCTCCTCTTGAGGCCTTGCTTACCCGCACGCAGCGCGTTTCGGTTTGGGCGAGCAAGCAGTTCCACACGATGGAGAGTGAGGCCGAGGCTTCTCTGTTCGCGTCTGCTCATGCGCAGGCAGAGGCTCTCCTGACGGTGCTCGCAGGGCTTCGAAAGGATGGTACCGAGCGCATCGCACGGCTTGCGCTCGAGCGACGGGTCGACGAGGTGACGACCGACGCACCGGACCCTTCTACGTACGAGGAGGCCGGTCACGCACGAGCTACGACCTCACCGGCCGCAGTGACAAGTCCTTGGCCTATAGTTGTTTGGTGGAATCTCGCGTATGCGCCGACCGCTGTCTCGTATCCATGGTCGTGGCGCGAACTCGCCGTCCTGCGTGCGTCCGGGGTGCGACTGCCAAAGGTTGAGGACATTGTTCGCCGGCACAGCCGAGACTGGCTGAGACCGCTGTGTCATGCCACAGAACAGTGTGTCCTGGTCATGCACGACGACGAACGCGGAGCGCACCCGTTATGGACGCGGATCGAGAGCCTTTTCGATGGGATCGAGATAGTCCAGATCGAGTCCACGCTGGTCGGTGGAGATATGACACTCGAAACGCTTGAGGTGCCGACGCGAGTACTTCCGATTCAAGTCCTGCCCGCGCCACGACGGTGGTGGTCATTGCCGGACGATTGCGCCGTCGTGCCTCGTGAGGTCGAGTCTTACTCCAGTCTCTCGAAGCTCTGCGACTATCCGCACGAGTGGGTGTTGCAGTACGCCGCGCGGCTCAGAGCCGGGAGCGCCGTCGAGGTAATGGATGGCTCCCGCCTCTTTGGAACCCTTGGGCACCGACTCTTCGAAGAGTTCTTTCGGACGCGCGACGACTGGCGCCGGATGCAGGACGAAAACGTGCTCGCCTGGGTGCGCGCAGAATTGCCCGGACTCGTCGAACGCGAAGGCGCGGTGCTGCTCGGACCCGGGCGCGGAGTCGACCGCCAGCGAATCGCCGTCACGTTAGAGCGGGCCCTGGTCCGGCTTCTGGCACACCTCCGGTCGGCCGGAGTCGTGCAGGTAACGCCTGAAGCCTCCGGAGAAGTGCCGTTCGCGGGACGCCACCTGACCGGTGCCATCGACTTGGTATTGACTTGCGGCAACGGACAACGCGCCGTTCTCGACGTCAAGTGGGCAGGCGAAAGCTACCGCCGGGACTTGCTCTCGGAAAACCGCACCCTACAGCTGGCCACCTACGCCTACCTACAGAAAAATCTGGATGGGAGCGAGCGATGGCCTTCTAGGGCGTTCTTCATCCTATCCACCGGCAATGTCCTTGCGAGCGATGGATCAAGTTTCCCGGATGCAATCGTGTCCTCGTCGAAGGACGGCGAAGGCGTAGTGAATCTTTGGGATCGTCTTCGACTCACGTACGACTGGCGATGGGCGCAGTTGCAAAGCAGGCGGATCGAGGTCGTGACGGACCTCACGGTACCGGACGAACAGTCGACTCCCCCGGAGGCGGGGCTCCGTCCGGTCACCGGTGGCGATCAGTACGACGACTACGTGCGCCTCACGGGGTGGGAGGACTCCCGATGAGCGGCAGTCAGAGAGATCTCGCGCACGTGCGTTTCATCAGTGCCGGAGCGGGGAGCGGTAAAACATATCACCTGACTGAGGAACTTAAGAAAGCGCTGTTCGAAGGCAGGGTGATGCCCGCGGCCGTGATTGGCACGACGTTCACGGTAAAGGCAGCCACAGAGCTTTACGACCGCGTCCGGACCCAACTGATCAGGAGCGGCTGGCCCCTGCTGTCCGAGCAGATGGCACAGGCGGTCATTGGTACCGTGCACAGCGTCTGTGGGCGCATGCTCCGGCGGTTCGCGTTTGAACTCGGGCTCTCGCCCGAGCTCAACGTCGTAAGCGTCGAGGATGGTGCGCGTCTCTTCAACCAAGCATTGGACGAGGTGCTGAGTACGGACCGTGTTCGAGAGATGAACCTTCGCGCCGAGCGTCTTGGGCTCGTCGACGACCAGGTCGGAACAAGCTGGCAGGACCACGTGCGGAAGATCGCGGAGGAGACACGAAGCAACGACCTTGACCCGACCACCTTGCCGACGATGGGCCGCGAAAGTGCGATCCGGTTTCTCAGCTACTTTCCGGAAGTGACTTGCGGCGACGAGGCGCGGGAGGCGCTACTGGCGGCCGTTCAGGAAGCGATCGCGAACATCGACCTTGCGTCCGATGTCACCAAAACCACGCGCGATTATGTGAGCCAGCTACGTAGCGCCGCAGCCGAACTCCGGCGTGACAACCGCCGTTGGACGCTCGGGATCTCCCTCAGCAAGCGATCACCGGCAAAGAGGAGCGAGAACTGTGCGAGACCGGTGCGGGCCGCCGCCTCTTCCTATGATCGCCACTTAGGCTTTCACGCTGACATACGCGGATATATCGAGGGCGTGTTCGCGATCGCCGGGGAAGCCCTTGCCTGCTTCCAGGCTCTCAAGACCGAGCGCGGCCTCGTCGACTACGACGATATGGAGCAGCTGGCGCTCCGGGCCCTCGACGATCCCGCCGTGGCGGAACGTCTCAGCGACGAGGTGGATCTATTGCTCGTCGACGAGTTCCAGGACACGAACCCAATGCAGCTTGCGCTGTTTATGAAGCTCGCGCGGCTTGCTCGCGACGTCGTCTTCGTCGGAGACGTGAAGCAGGCCATCTTCGGTTTCCGGGGAAGCGACCCGGAGCTCGTGCAAGGCACGCTCGATGCGCTTGCCGCCCGCGGCAGCAGGCTCGACGTGCTCGATAGCTCCTGGCGGTCGCGGCCGTCGATTGTGCGCTACCTGAACGCCGTATTTGGTGAAGCCTTCGAACGCGACGGCATGGAACGCGCATTGGTCGAGCTGTCACCCGAGCACCCGGAGACTCACGACTCGCCAGCGGTGGTGCGTTGGACCCTCCCAAGAACGAGGAAAGTGGCGGAGCAGGCAGACGCTTTGGCACTCGCTATTTTGGAATTCAAGAGATCCGGACGACGAGTAAACGACCCGGAGACGAAAGAAACGCGGGCTGTCACCTTCGGCGATATTGCGGTGCTCGCCACGACCAACGGTCACGTGCAAACCATCGCAAAAGCGTTGCGCAAACAACGCGTACCCATGAAGATGACCCTGGCCGGGCTTCTCGAGACGCCCGAGGTGTGCCTTGCAAGAGCGTGCCTGTGCCGCCTGAACGATCCCGCCGACACCATCGCCACGGCAGAAATCCGGGTTCTGGGCTCCTGTGAGGAGCCGGAAGTTTGGCTCGCAGACCGACTTCGCTGGCTCGAGGCTGAAAAGGAGGACTGGAGCTGGGCCGAGACCGACGATCCGATCGTATCGCGCATCGCACACTTGCGCGATCAGACGATTACCCAGTCCCCGGTCGAGATCATCGCGCGAGTGCTCAACTATGTCGGTGTCCGCGCGATCGCGACTGCCTGGGGACCTGATGTGATCGCCGCCACCCAGCGCCAGCGTAACCTCGATGCCTTCCTCGATTTGGCGATCGAGTACGAGAACCACTGCGCATCGCAACACGAGGCGGCGACCCTAACCGGCTTTCTGTTCTGGGTAGAGAACCCAACATCCCCGGCATTCGATCTGCAGCCGGTGGTGACCGGCGGCGATGCCGTCCACGTCCTGACCTACCATCGCGCGAAGGGCCTCGAGTGGCCAGTCGTCGTGGTGACTGACTTTCACTACACCTGGCGCCCCCGGATCTGGGACGTTCGCGTCGAGTCGACCTCGGACGAGCTCGACGTTGACAATCCCCTTACGGGGCGGACTATCCGCTTCTACCCAAATGTTTTCGGCAGAAACACCAAGAACATTCCCGTTCTCGATCGCATCATAGAGTCGGAGGAGGGCGTTCGGGCTGCTGCTGCAGTCGACGCCGAGGGGCGTCGCTTGGCGTATGTAGGGATGACACGGGCCCGGGACACGATCATCATTGCCGTGCCGGCGTCTGAGCCGCGCGGAGGTGCCTGGATCAAGAGCTTCACTTCCGACCATCTTCTTCCTGCTGGCGATGAACACCCGCTTCCAGGTGGCGAGCCCATCCCGTCGGCCGTCGTTGACTTGTCTGCGGCCGAGGTCGCGGTTCCCGCACCCACTCCGTTCATGCCAACCTGGTTCCTTGAACGCTCCCCGACCGAGCTTCGACTCCGCGAGCGGCTGAGCCCATCCGACGCCGGGCCCGCGGAGGGCGCCGCCGTAGGCAGCATCGTCGAGGTAGGGCCACGCCTTGCGGTTCACGGCGATGACATGGGGAGGATCGGCACCGCGCTCCATGCAGTAATTGCCGCGGAATTCGTGAACCCAGGCCGAGCCGACGCAGTCGAATACGCCGCGTCCGTCATCCAAAATGCGGCTGGTAAGGAGGCGATGGCCCCGGCCGACGCAATCGAATCTGCACGACGCCTCAGGGCGGTCCTTAACGCCCGGTTCGGCCCGCACCGCATCCTAGTTGAGCATCCTGTGAAGCTCGTCCAGGACAATGGTCAGGTGCTCCACGGCTGGATCGACCTGCTCATCGAAACCGGGGCGGGGTGGATCGTCATCGACCACAAGTCCTCCCCGCGTCCGCGCTCAGAGTGGGCCGACGAGGCACTGGAACATTCGGGTCAACTCGCCGCGTACGCGAGCATCCTAAGAGGCGCCGGTCTCGAATGCGCGGAATGTTGGGTGCACTTTCCGGTAAGTGGGGGGCTGGTGCAAGTCGTGCTCAACCGCGAGACTAACAGCGACGACAGGCCGCGAGCGACATCTTTGCCGACAGCTCCATAGGCGTGTCACGCCCTGGAGAACGATACCGAAGGCCGCCACCGGTCGCCGATCTTAGCGACGGGCGGCGTTGTTGCACGGCCCGGAGCAAATCGCTGACCTGTGCCTTCTATTTATTCATCCGCGCGCACCAAACTTGATTAATCTCCGGTCTGCCAGCACCATGCCGGCATGATTTCGTCGTTGGTTCGCGCTCTCATCTCTGCCTTCAAGGCTCGTCGCGAGCTGGCTCTCGAGAATGTCGCTCTTCGCCAGCAGCTCGCCGTCCTCCGCCGTTCCGTGAAACGGCCACGGCTCTCGAATGTCGACCGCGGGTTTTGGGTGCTGTTGCGCAGAAGCTGGACTGACTGGGAGAGCGTCCTGAGAGCCATTCCAAAGGTCGGTGGTCTCCATCATTATTACACTCGACACGCCGCTGCTTGAGCCGGTCCGCTCGGAACGGCTGCCGGACTTCGCACCAGCTTACACCTCTACCCCTGAGTAGAGCCGACGCCGGCTCTTAAAACGTCCTACATGAAGACGACCAAAGCATCCTGGTTGCAGGAGGTGCGCCAATCTCATACAGCTCGAGTTTATGGAAGGGACAAGTCGCTCCACTGACCTTTGTGTCAGATCGCCATCTCCCCCGTGCTGTCACCAAAGCTCTCGAGCTCGTCGAGCCCGAGTCGGCGCAGCACGGTCAACATCGTGTTCGCCATCGGCGTACCATCCGCGCCTTTGACGTGGAGGTTGCCCTTGAAGTGGCCATTGCCGTGGCCAGCCAAAAAGAGCGGACAGCGCTTGTGGTTGTGAACGTGCGGGTTGCCCATTGGAGAGCCGTAGAGGATCAGCGCCTTTTCCAAGAGATTCGAGTCGCCCTCGGGTGTGTCACGGAGCCTTTCGAGGAAGTACGGGATGGTGCTGACGTGGTACCGGTTGATCTTCGCGAACTCCTCGATCCGCTCCTCTCGCTCGCCGTGATGCGAGGCCGGGTGAAACCCAGTGTTGACGCCGGTCTCCGGGTAGACACGGCCCGAAACGTACAACCAGGCCCGTTTCAATCGCCATGTCTGAATAGACCCGTTGGCCGCCAGGCTTACCGGTCTTGTCGGCCTTCCAGTTCGCGATTGCCTCCTCGTCAAACCAGACTGTCAAATTGCCTCGGCGGCGCAGCCCTTGGTTGTTATTCCGCCCAGTTGCGAACGTGGTACTTCTTCTGCTTCGCGTGCTTGTACTGGCTGCGCTTGGGATACTTCATGGCCGAACATACCTCAGCCAGCACAAGAGGCGGATTTTGCTCTCAGCCAGAGCGGTGCAACAACGCCCCGGCATGGTGCCGGCAGACCGGAGATTAATCAAGTTCGGGGCGCGCGGATGAATAAATAGAAGGCACAGGATGTTAGTGTAGCCTTCGACCGTACCCAACTCCTCCAACTCTTCGGGGTTTCGTACATCGAGGAGAAAGACCTTCGCGTCATTCAGCGCTGCCGCGAGCTCCTCGCCTTTGAGCTGTGGTGCTTCGTCGATCGCGTTGGTCGCTGATTCAGCTGGCTCAACCGGCGCCGATGAGGAAGCGGGCTCCTCGTGTCCCCCGCCGTCCCCACCACCGCAGGCGAACAGCGCCGGCCACGGCCATCACCGGAATACCGTATCTTCGTGCCGCGCGCGCAGAACCCTCGCCGCAGGATCTCCCTCTTCATGGCTGTCTGCCCGTCAATACGAGATCTTCTTTTTGCAGATCACAACCAATCAGAACGCGTAACGCAGGGACAGTCGAAACCCGTAGCTCCTCAACTTCGCCCTTGTCCGAGCCAGATCGAGCGCCAACGGTTCCCGGCTTCCATCGCGCCATTCGACCCGGCCCTTGCCTTCGCCGGTCTCGATGACACCGTAATCCGTGTAACGCCAGGCGAGATCGAGCGTGGTCTGCTCGGCCAACGATATCCCCAGCCCAGCTGTCAGCATCCAGGTCAAACCAGTCCGGCTGGTGCCCGGAACGATGGTCGTCGTCTTCGGGAACGTCATACGCGTCTCACCGATTGCAACTCGAGCGGCACCGATGCCTCCCCCGATGAATGGGCTGAACTTGCGTAAACCCAATTTCGGGAGATCGACATAAGCGGCTAGCATCCCGGACAGAGAGGATAGATCCGCGGAAACCGATTGCAGGCGTTCGGGGTCCAGGAAGTTGGCGCGACCGTCGAAAGTGAATCGCGGCCAGTACTCAACTAGGGTCTCCAGTCTCACGGCGGGCGCAACGGCGTAACCTAGCCCAAACTCAAGGCTCGCCGCCGTACTGAAGTTCCCAATCGAACGGAACGGCGTGCCGTCGCCGCCCGTGCCGCAGCCATAGAGAGCAGCCGGAAAAATACTCGAACAGTCTTCGTCGGTGAATTGGGTTTCGGCCGACCGGCCTAGGCCGATCCCTACTCGCAGATAGAGGTCTTCAGCCTCCGCCGTTCCGGGGAGCAGCGCCGCCGACGCGATCGAAGCCACCACCGCCGCGTGGCCCCAGTGGTTCCCAAGCTTCTCTGTTCGCGGGGGTGGAGTGTCAAGGTCAAGAGTGCGTGTCATCGGTTTCATGATAGTGAACCGTACCGGGTTTCCCGGAGAGTGTTTTAGTTGAGTCTCGCCATCTCTAGCGAGCCTTCCTGCGACCGATAGTAGTTCATCTCGTACTCGACCGGGGGGACATTTCCGATCGGCTCGGCGTTGTTGCACGGCCCGGAGCAAATCGCTGACCTCCCTGTGCCGGTTGCAGAGTCACCCGGCGCAGTACGTATCGGGCATCCCGAGCGCAGCCATCTTGTTGAGTATCTCGCACCCAATTCGGTGTTCAACTCGTTGCCTCGCCAACGTTCGAGCCCGCATCTCCGGCCCGATGATCGCCTTGTAACGATAGACCGCGTTCTCCACCATGCTTCGCTTGGTGTACCCTGAGAGCTTGTACCATTCACGTCGGCCGTGTCTTTCGATGGCACGAATATGGCGATCGCGCTCCTGCATGGCGGTGTTCGAATTCTGACTGAGCGTCGCGTTTCGTTGCGGCGGAATCACCACGCGCGTCCTTCGTCCAGGACTGTGCGCTTCGATGGCTTCGTAGACCGCTTCCTTGTCGTATGCACTGTCCGCCGCCACCGACACTAGAGGTGCTTGAATCTGTGTTAGCAAAGCGGGGACTCGGGTTGCGTCGCGAGCTCGTGACGCCGTCAGTTCGGACGCAACAATGTTCCCTGTCTCGCGATCAACGGCGATGTGCAACTTGCGCCATGCGCGCTGCTTTGGCGGTTTGCGAGCGTTTCCAACATGAATCCTCAAGCCCGTGCTATCGATCATCAGGTGGATGGGTTGAGTGCTCGCGGCTTTCGGAATCCGCAGCTTCTTGCGGAGCAACATCGAGCGCCGACACAACGTCGAGTAGTCCGGGATCTCGATACCGAGCCCGAGAAGCGAGGCGATCGAGTGCAAGAAGCCTTCGGTTTGTCGGTAGGCGAGCTTGTACACCATCCGGACAACCAGGCCCGTTTCAATCGCCATGTCTGAATAGACCCGTTGACCGCCAGGCTTACCGGTCTTGTCGGCCTTCCAGTTCGCGATTGCCTCCTCGTCAAACCAGACTGTCAAATCGCCCCGGCGGCGCAGCCCTTCGTTGTATTCCGCCCAGTTGCGAACGTGGTACTTCTTCTGCTTCGCGTGCTTGTACTGGCAGCGCTTGGGATACTTCATGCTCGAACATACCTCGGCCACCACCATAGGCGGATTTCGCTCTCAGCCAGAGCGGTGCAACAACGCCACTGCGCCCCGCAGGCGCGTATATCCCCACGTCGGGTTCTCCTGTTCGGACACGACGGCAAAGCAGGTATAATTAAAGTTTGTGAAGCGGACTTTCCCCACAATCCTGCTTTGCTCTTTTGTCGCGGCCTGTGCCAGCCGCGGACCGTCGGCGACGACACCCTCCGGCACGCCAGCCCCGGCTCCGCTTCGCGGAACCACTTTCGAGGGCCTTGCTTCCTGGTACGGGCTGGAAGAAGAAGGTCGGGCCACCGCGAGCGGAGAGCCGATGGACCCTGAACGGTTCACTGCAGCCCATCGAACATTTCCCTTCGGCACCGTGTTGCGGGTCACCGACCCCGATAACGGGCGCAGCGTGGTGGTGGTGGTCAACGACCGGGGCCCTTTTATCGACGGACGGGTCCTGGATCTTTCCTACGGCGCGGCGAAGGCGATCGACATGGTCCAAAAGGGCGTAGCGCCGGTCCAGATTGAAGTCATCCAAGTAGATCAAAGTCGTCTGGCCACCCGTTGGAGAGTCCAGCTCGGCTCGTTCCGCGACGAGTCGGCCGCCAAAGAGCTCGCCGATGAGATCAAGCGGGAAGGACATCGTCCGGTCGAGATCTCTGGATTCCGGGCGAGCGGTCGGCTTTACTATCGTGTTTGGGTCGGAGAATTCGTTTATCGGGCGGATGCCGAGGATCTAGCTCGTGAGTTTCGCCGGGAAGGGCGTGAAACAGTTGTGATGCAAACCCCCTTTCGGTGACGCCCGCTTCATGCAGCACCTATCACCTGTTTTTGTTGCCCATTACAGCCTACGCGAGCGATTCCTCGAACAGCTCGACTTGCTTTTCCTGTCGCGGCTGCGCCGACTACCCTTGCCGCTGCCGATTTCTTCACCACAGAAATCTGGACTCCCGCGGGTCTGGTTACGTTCTACGTCTTCTTCGCGATTCAGCTGAAGACCCGCCGGGTCCATATCTCGATACCCCGTCCTGTGCCAAAACTCGGCCCCGTCGTGTCCAAAAACACAAACGAACTCAAGACCGGCGCGCCGGGCCGTCGCCGAGTTTCATCTATCATTATGATGGAGAGCGCAACCATCAAGGGCTTGGCAACGCGTTTGTGTTTTTGGACACGACGGCGTTGGCTATGTTGTGCAGGAGTGTTTTATCATCTGCCGAGTACCACAACCGAAAAGAAATGGAGATTGGAACAGTGAGCTTGAAGAAAGGCGAGCTGGTTGATTTCGAGGCTCACCTTGTCGGTCGGTCACGGAATGCCGCAAAGCCGAGGGTCAAGCGCGGCCGGAAGAGCACATTGACCGCAGACCGCATGGAGAAGCTCCTTGGGTGCGTCAGGCGCGGATTGAGTAACAAGGATGCCTGTATGGTCGCAGGCATAAGTGAGACAACATTTTACAGGTGGATAGAAAAAGGAAAACACGCGAAGCGCGGGCCATATCGGGACTTTTGGAATTCACTCCAGGCCGCTCATGCCCACTTCGAGAAATTCCACCTCCAAGCCATTGCGCGGAGCTCGCTGGAAGAGACGCAGAGTACCCGAGAGGTGATCGAGTACGAAGGTGCCGAGGTCGTAACCCTGCCGGACGGGAAGAGGCAGCTCCGCCCTGGGAAGGTGAAGTCGGTGAGGCTAGAGATTCACACGCACCCACCGACGCCGAAGGGTTCTATGTGGCTGCTCGCGCATCGGTTCCCTGACAAATGGGGCCGGCGGCGCACGAAGCTTCCGGCAGCAGATGCAAATGCATATGCAAAGATTGTGCTTTATATCCCGGACAATGGCAGGAGTCGAGATTCGCAAGTGAGCTTGAAGGAAGGCGACGTGGTTGATTTCGAGGCTCACCCTGTCGGTCGGTCACGGAATACCGCAAAGCCGAGGGCCAAGCGCGGCCGAAAGAGCAAATTGACCACAGACCGCATGGAGATGTTCCTTGAGTGCGTCAGGTACGGATCAACCAACAAGGATGCGTGTATGGTCGCACGTATAAGTGAGACAACACTTTACAGGTGGATCGAAAAAGGAAAACACGTGAAGCGCGGGCCACATCGGAAATTTTGTGATTCACTCGAGACCGCTCTTGCCCACTTCCAGTACGTCCACCTCCAAGCCATTGAGCGGTGCTCGTTGGAAGAGACGCAGAGTACCCGAGAGGTGATCGAGTACGAAGGTGGCGAGGTCGTAACCCTGCCGGACGGGAAGAGGCAGCTCCGCCCTGGAAAGGTGAAGTCGGTGAGGCGAGAGATTCGCACGCACCCACCGACACTGCAGGGTTCGATGTGGCTGCTCGAGCGTCGGTTCCCTGACAAATGGGGCCCGCCGCGCAAAGAGCTTCCGGCAGCAGGTGCAAATGGGAAGGCTGTGACTTATTCTCTGCCGGACAATGGTAGGAGTCGAGATTCGAAGCTGAAGATCTAGGCGTAGAGCGTCTTCTCATTGGCTGGGCAATTGGCTTGGAAAAACGGCCCGATCAACCCCGTCGTGTCCGAAAATGCGAACGGAGCCGCACGCTCGAATCCTGGAGGCGATGTCGAAATTCGCGGAGACCAGCCGACGCGGCAATGGCTCTGCGATAGGCGTTCCCGAGCAGAGTTCTCCTCTAAACCATTCGTTCCGTCCAGCTGGCGCGCCGGAACTCCTATGCGGCGGCACGGTGGTAATAGCTGAGCAAGCCACCCAATCGCTTACGACATCGCACCTTCCCGTGAGGACTGCCGACGCATTCTTCCGCTTCGAGCAACGTGTTCCCGAGCCTTTGATGGTTGCGCTCTCCGTGATAATGATGGATGAACTCAGCGACGGCACGGCGCAGCGATGGCTCACCGAAGAAGAGCATCCGCTCCAAGCACTCGCTCTTGATCGACAAAACAAACCTTTCAACGTGAGCGTTCAGATTCGGCGAACGGTACGCCAGCCGAACGACATCTGTTCCGGCGTGCTCGAGCAAGTCGCGAAACTCCGTGGTGAACTTCTGGTGGCGGTCCAGGATGAGCCATCGCTTGCCGCGCAGAAAGCCATCGAGCGGGTCAGTGAGATTCCGACCGACCTGCATTATGAACGCGCTGTCCGGTCTGGGAGTGATTCCAGCAATGTGCATTTTTCGCGAAGACAGCTCGATGACGACGAGCACATAGTAGGTCACGAGCCTGCGAACCGTGGCGACCTCGATGGTGAAGAAGTCGGTCGCAGCAACGGTTTCCCAATGGGCGGCGAGAAACGTGCGCCATGGCGTCCGCTCACCTCTCTCCGGTGCGGGCTCGATGCCGTGTTCTCGCAGAATGCTGACGATGGTGCTCCTGGCTACCGTATGGCCGAGATTCAACAGGGCGCCGCGAATTCGTGTATACCCTGTCCTGTGCCAAAACTCGGCCCTTTTGAAATAGACCACAAATCAACAGCTTAGACGCCCTTGGAATCCGCGCAGAATCGAGGGTATTTCGCGCCGCAGGGCTGACTTCCGACTCCTGGCTGCGGGTGGCGAGCGACAGGCCCACCGGGGGTGCGCACGGCTGGCTCAAATCGGCTGCAGGGCGAGCTACGGGCAGTGAGCTTCGCACCCGGAAGTCCCTCATTAGACTGGACTTTATCGAGCAGAAGAGCGAACGTTCGGTGATGCGCAGGATACAGGGGTTGGCCGGAACGTCGTTTTGGACGGTTTGGACTTCGCCAGCTTACGGCGGGTCTGGGAGCAAACCTTTGGGGCTGCTCCGCCAAGCTCGCTCGCGCGCGTTTTCATGCGCCGCGTTCTTGCGTACGAACGCCAATGCCGGACCCATGGCGGGCATTCGGCTACAACCCGGCGCGCTCTGGCTGCCATGGCGAACGGGACGCCAGGCAACGGCGCCGCCGCTCCCGCAGGGTCCGTTTCTGCCGGCACCCATCTCGTCCGCGAGTGGAATGGCCGGACCTACCAGGTCGAGGTAATCGACAACGGCTATCGGTTCGACGGCAAAACCTATCCGTCCCTCACTACCATCGCAAAGCGAATCACCGGCACCCACTGGTCAGGACCACGCTTTTTCGGTCTGACGCCCAAGCGCAAGGCCTAACATGAAGAAGATCCGTTGCGCCATCTATACGCGAAAGAGCGCGGAAGAGGGTCTCGAACAGGAGTTCAACTCCCTCGATGCGCAGCGAGAAGCCTGCGCCGCGTATGTCGCGAGCCAGAAAGCGGAGGGCTGGGTGCTGCTGCCAACCGTCTACGAGGACGCGGGGCTCTCGGGAGGAACCCTGGAGCGCCCGGGCCTGCAGCGCTTGCTCGCCGACATCGACGCAGGTCTCGTCGACCAGATCGTGGTCTACAAGGTCGACCGGCTGACCCGTTCCCTCTCCGACTTTGCAAAGCTCGTCGAACGGCTCGAGGCGGCCGGCGCGGTTTTCGTCTCGGTGACTCAGTCCTTCAACACCGCGACCAGCATGGGACGACTGACGCTGCATATGCTGCTGTCCTTCGCGCAATTCGAACGCGAGGTCACGGCCGAGCGGATCCGCGATAAGGTCGCTGCCTCCAAGCGCAAGGGACTATGGATGGGCGGCCGCGTACCGCTCGGCTATGAGAAGGACGAGCGCACGCTGCGCATCAACGAGGCTGAGGCCGAAACGGTCCGGACGCTCTATGCGCTGTACCGGAAGCACGGAACGCTCCGGCAGGTAAAGGCCGAGGCGGACCGTCTGAGACTGCGCACCAAGCAACGCTTCGCCGCGGATGGAACCCGGACAGGCGGGCTGCCGTTCCGTCGCGGACACCTCCACTGCCTGCTGACCAATCCTCTCTACGCCGGCCGCATCCGGCACCAGAGGCGTGTCTACGAGGGCCAGCATCCATCGATCATTGCTCCGGAGCTCTGGGACGCGGTCCAGGCGCAGCTGCAGGCAGGGGCTGCCAAACCAAGGAGACGCACGACGAAGGGCTGCGTCGACCGTTCCCCACTGGCAGGCAAGCTCTTCGACGAGACCGGCGACCGGCTGACGCCGAGCCACACCAAAAAGAAAAACGGGCAACGGCTCCGCTACTACGTCTCCCGGCGCCTCATCCAGCACAGTGGCCAAAAGGACCTCTCCGGCTGGCGGCTGCCCGCTCCGATGCTGGAACAGACCGTCGTGCATCTCATCCGAAAGCATGTGGATACCACGACCTTCTCGGCCTCGTTGATCCGCACTCCGACGATGCAAGAGCTCGCCTCGGTGCGTCGCTTTTTAGACGGGCTGTGTTCCGGTACTAATGATGATAGTGCCTCGGCAGCCTGTCCCTTCCATAAATTCGATCCCCGGTCGTCAAGGTCTTCTCGGCCCCGGACTGAGTTCATGTCAGTGCTTCGGGCGGCATCACGGTGATCGCGGGATCGAAGCCCGCCCAAGAACGCCGCGACTCGTGTCCCACGGACACCGCGTCAAGCGTAGCGAGCTCAGGCAGCGAGACGACTGTAATAATGATGGAGGCCGCCGACCTTCGGAATGGCTGTCACGCGCCCCATCGAAGGCCACTGCACAGGTCGTTGCTCGGGGGCATCTTTCTCGAGCGATAAATGAGTCCGGCAGGAATGATAGTAGTCGACGTATCCGCGCAGGATTCGCCTGAGGTGTCGCTCGTCGAGGATGATCACGTGATCGAGACACTCGCGCCGAATGCTTCCAATGACCCGTTCGACGTAGGGGCTCTGCCACGGGGAGCGCGGCGCCGTCGGTACCTGCTCGATGTCGAGTCCCGCAACGCGCCGTTTGAAGTACGGCCCGTAGATTCCATCCCGGTCTCGCAGCAGGTAACGCGGCGCCGTATCCCACGGAAAAGCATCAACGATCTGCTGCGCGGTCCACTCTGCCGAAGGATGCTCCGTGACATTGAAATGGACGATGCGCCGGCGATCGTGACGGAGAATGATGAAAACGAACAGAATCCGGAAGGTGGCGGTCGGCAACGTGAAGAAGTCGATGGACACCAAGTCCTCGACATGATTGTCGAGAAAGCTCCGCCAGGTCTGGGACGGTGGCTTGCGACGGCGAATCATGTACTTGGAAACAGCGGCCTGAGAAATGGAGATGCCGAGCTTGGCTAGCTCGCCGTGCACGCGCGGCGCTCCCCAAAGTGGGTTGGCCCGGCACATGTTGCGGATCAGCTCGCGAACCTCCGGGGCAACGCATGGGCGACCCGGCCGCAGTCGCCGACTCCTCCACGTCCAGTAGCGTCGGAAGCCGGCACGGTGCCAACGCACTACGGTGTCGGGTTTGACGATCACGAGGACCTTCGCCCAGTCGGTCCAGAATCTGCGCAAGAGCACCCAAAGGCCACGGTCCAGATTCGAGAGCCGTGGCCGTTTCACCGAGCGTTGGAGCACGGCGAGCTGTTGCCGAAGAGCGAGATTCTCGAGCGCCAGCGAGCGGCGTGTTTTGAACGTCGAGACGAGGGAGCGCAGAAGCAACCAGATCATGACGGGGATACTGACGCGCGCAGGCGAGAAAGATCAATAGCAAAGCGCGCGGATGAGTAAATAGAAAGGACAGCAAGCTACGGGCAGATGAGAGCGCGAACAAACGACGAAATCATGCAGCCATGGTGCCGGCAGACCGGAGACTAATCAAGTTCGGTGCGCGCGGATGAATAAATAGAAGGCACAAGTGGATCAAGTTTTGGCACAGGACGAGTTACGAATCCTTGGTCTTGAGCTGGGCTTTGTTTTCTTGAATGAAGGCGCGGATGTCATCTGTCATCTCGAGCAGTTTCTCCCACTGCTCCTTGTATAAGGTCACCGGGAAACGGCCCAGTCCGTAAACGGAGACGCCGCCCTTCTGGCTGACTTTGAGGGAGAGCTCTTTCTCACTGCGCTTCTTGAGCGTTTCATTCTCAGCTTGCAAGCGCTCCAGTTCTTTCTTCATTTTTTCCGGTGTCATGTCGCTCACGATTTGCCTCCGTGCTTTCGACTGTGTCGCCTCTATCCGATGAAACAGATGAGTCCCCGAGTGAGACACTAAAACGTAGCCCTGCCCCATCCCCGGCCGCGTACGATGCGGCCGGGCTTCGCTGGATAATAGCAGGTACGAGATTCGCCCAAGAGCGTACGAGATGGCCTGTACGTCGTACTGCTCGGAGCGGGAGCCGGTCGAGCCGCGTTCCCGTCCTGTGCTGGTGCTTGCGCTGTTTGCTGTTGGTGATGTGTACGTATCCCTTTGCAAAAAAAATCGCTTACCGTCGTGTCCAAGAATACAAACGCGTTGCCAAGCCCTTGATGGTTGCGCTCTCCATGATTAATGATGGATGAACTCGGCGACGGGCCGGGCGCGGGTCTTGAGTTCGTTTGTTTTTCTTGGGGGACACGACGGGCTACGGCGTAGGTTCGCCCCCGAGCGGATCCTTGAGACGGAACGTCAACGCTTAGCAGGCGACGGCGACGGGTGCCGCGGGGCATGCGCTGCACCGGCCGACACCCGTAACGCCGTCCGCGGGTTCACGCCACCGCGCGATCCGACGCGTTTCTCATCAGTGACGTGATAGCCTCACCTCATGATCGCATGTCTCGGCGGCGTTGTTGCACGGCCCGGAGCAAATCGCTGACCTCTCTGTGCCGGTTGCAGAGTCACCCGGCGCAGTACGTATCGGGCATCCCGAGCGCAGCCATCTTGTTGAGTATCTCGCACCCAATTCGGTGTTCAACTCGTTGCCTCGCCAACGTTCGAGCCCGCATCTCCGGCCCGATGATCGCCTTGTAACGATAGACCGCGTTCTCCACCATGCTTCGCTTGGTGTAGCCTGAGAGCTTGTACCATTCACGTCGGCCGTGTCTTTCGATGGCACGAATATGGCGATCGCGCTCCTGCATGGCGGTGTTCGAATTCTGACTGAGCGTCGCGTTTCGTTGCGGCGGAATCACCACGCGCGTCCTTCGTCCAGGACTGTGCGCTTCGATGGCTTCGTAGACCGCTTCCTTACATACCTCGGCCACCACCATAGGCGGATTTCGCTCTCAGCCAGAGCGGTGCAACAACGCCTAGCAACTCCGCAAACAGTTGGACCCATTCGGGCTGGCACTTGACGCAACCGCTGTCCACGTCGGAGTGGCAGGTCTCAAGCTTGAAGTCCATCCTGGCGTCGACGACGGCGTTTCCCAGACCTGGTTCGGTAGAATCCGTGGCGAACGATGTTTCCGGAACTGACTTTGCCCCGCAACGCACATGCGGGATTGAGACATCTGCGATTCTTCACTTCGGCTCGGCCCTGACGATGAGAGAACTGTGTCTTCAGAATTCTGGCTCAAACTCTAGCACGCGAGCGGGTTACGCGGCGGCCACCAACACTTGATGGCGGAAGCACCGTCTGAGCGAGGTTCTCGAACACGCGGAGGGTTACCGCCTGATATGATACCCTGATGACGGAGTGGAGGGCGCTGTTCTTTTTCCACGGACCTCGGGACACATCCCTCGGGGCGGGATCCTTTTATCAGCTTGGCGTTGGGGCTGAACATCTTGTCTCCGGAGGAGAGGATTTCTGGCTTGGGCGGCATGCTCATCCAAGAAGTCAGTCTGGGGAGCGAATGTACGACGGAACCATCGAAGCCATTGACTCGGAGAAGGTCGTTTTCCGCCAGGAAATCAACGACCCTCTGCGAATCGAGAAGTTTCAACGACTTGAAAAGTGGCTCCATCCGTTGAAGGAGGGGCAATGATGAGACCTTGGTCGTCATGGGTTCGGGCCGCAGTGCTGGGACCTGCGATCCTTCTCTCGAGCGTCGCCCTGGGCGGCGCCCAGGCGAAAGTCCCGCTGGAGGTCGAACCTGCTGTCATCCGGGCGGTGCGCTACCACGTGGAGACGGCTCGGACCTGGGTTTGGTTCGAAACCAGCGGATCGCTGTTCTATACGCACTACAGTCCCGACCCGCTCACTCTGGTCATCGATTTCCCGGGCGTCGACATTACGGCGATTTCGGATCGCATTGTCGTCAGAAGTCAGGAAGTCGAGTCCATCATTGCGACACGATTGGACGGTGGTGGGGACAAGAGCTTGTCGCGGATCGAGATCAGGTTGTCCTCGCTGGTTCCCTATCAGATCTCGGCAACTGAGCACGCGTTGACTATCTTGTTCGAAGGGGCGGGCTCGCCGGCTGAGGCACTCCCGATCGCCGCCGTCCCCTCGGCAGTACCAACCGACACCACCACGACGTCGGCATCCACTGACGATATCGTCGATACCGATGATGCCGTCGCCACCGAAACTGTCGAGTCCGAGCCTACTACCGAGCCTGTCGAGCAGACACCGGTCAGCGCGCCGAGTGTCCCCGTACGGTCGGCAACGAGCTTGGACTCGGTCTCGCACACCGTCGCCGAAGGGTTGCTTACGGTGACGGTGGGAGCGGACGGCCGACTCAACTACACTAGCTTTCGCTTGGCCGATCCGCCAAGGTTGGTGTTCGATTTCGCGGCAACCGTCAACCGCGTTCCTCGACAGCGGGTGCCGATCGATGCCGCGGGAGTCTATCGCGCGCGCGTAGCCCAGTTTCAAAGCGCCAACCCCAAGATCACCCGAATCGTTTTCGATCTCGACAGGCAGGTGCATCACCGGGCGCTGTCCGAGGGAAGTGACCTGAAGATCTACTTCTCCGTTTCTGCGGACCGGCTCGCGGATCCGTCCCGGTTTCCGTAGGGTTGGGTCGGCGTGCTCATGACCGAGCGTTCTAGCTTCCCTTGGCGAAGCAAGCGTAGACGCGTCTATACGAAACGCTCCGGCTGATGCAGGTCTTGAGTTCGTTCGTATTTTTGGACACGACGGGTTCTCGACCTGGAATGGGTGTCCCTTCCATAAACTCGAGCTGTATGAGATTGGCGAACTGCCTGCAATCAGGATGCTTCGGTCGTCTTCATGTAGGACGTTTTGAGAGCCGGCGTCGGCTCTACTCAGGCGTAGAGGTGTAAGCTAGTCCGAAGTCCGGCAGCCGTTCCGAGCGGATCGGCTCAAGCAGCGCGTCGAGTGTAATAATGATGGAGACCACCGACCTTTGGAATGGCACTGACTTTGCCCATCGCCGGTGACTCTACCCGGCGAGGCTCGGGCGCGTCCTTCTCAAGCGACAAATGTCCAGGATGAGGAATCGCTTGCCGCGCAGAAAGCCGTCGAATGGGTCGCTGAGATTCCGGCCGACCTGCATCATGAACGGGCCATCCGGCCCCGGAGTGATTCCGGCAATGTGCACTTTTCGCGAGGAGAGTTCGATGACGACGAGCACATAGTAGGCCACGAGCCTGCGCACTGTGGCGACCTCGACGGTGAAGAAGTCGGTCGCCGCAACGGTTTGCCAATGGGCGGCGAGAAACGTGCGCCATGGCGTCCGCTCACTTCGCTCCGGCGCGGGCTCGATGCCATGTTCTCGCAGAATATTGGCGATGGTGCTCCTGGCTACGGTATAGCCTCAGAGCTCCTCTGTTAGGGGTCTGTAACTGGGCCGTCAGTGTGAATAGGATGACACTCCAACTTGGCGACCATGGACGTGCACAAGTCGATACTGGTCGACTTGTGGCGTCTTCCCTCGAAGACAAGCACGTCCCGTGAATACCGGTGTTACCCATGGAAGCATGATCGAAGTCATTAGAAACAGCGCTAATTATTTAACATTCAGCAAGCCGCCAAACCCAACTCTCGTAATCAGTTACCGACGATGGGCGACCCTATTGGAGGAGTTCTGAGCCTAGATTCGAGAGGGCGCCGCGAATGCGTGTATACCCCCACCTCGGATTCGACTTCGCCATCCCTACGACAAGCTTGCTAATCTCGGCCATGACCCGGGGCCGTCCGGGCTGTTTCCGCCGCTCGCTGTAGTCCCACTTCCGCGCAATCAGCCTTCGGTGCCAAGCCAGCAGGGTTTCTGGTGTGACGATACCGGCGACTTCTGCCAAGAGTTTCCGGCCAAGCGCCTTACCCTTTACCGCCAGCCGACATCGCTCGGCGTCCGTCAGGCGAAGCTTCTTCCCGCGAAGCCGAGCTTTGAGGACTCTGTTCTCCTCGAGCAAGTAGACCATAGCGGCCTGTTGGTCACGCTGGAGCCAACCAGCGATGGCGACGACCAACAAGGTCAAGGGCTGGAGCGGCGTGTTCATGACCGAGGATTCTAGCTCCCATTGGCCAATCAAGCGTAGATACGTCTATTCCGAAACGTCCCGGCGAGCTGGTCTTGAGTTCGTTTGTATTTTTGGACACGACGGGCTCCCCGAAGTCGACAGCAGCCTGCATCCTGCGGCTCCTGTACCCCTTCTGCCCACCAAAATGAATTCTTGACTCTCCTATAGATCGAGGGACGAGAACGGTCTTGCATCACGCCTTGATTCAGCTCAGAGAGGGGCATGAATCTTGTTCAGTGGCGGAAGGGCGCCGTCGGAGAGTTCGCATTGGTTCAGCCAACCTCTCTCGTGGGCGCTCAAGCTCAGCGGGTCCTCTATGCAGAATACGCTCAGGAGCGAGGCCCTCCCCAATGGCGTCATCTCTCGATGCCGAGCAGCATCAAGATGCTGCGCAACTCTGCTCCTGAGATTCACAGCTTGTCCCAAGTAGATGATGTCCGAGCTTGCGTTGGTGAGCACATAGCAGCCAGGCGTTTCTGGAAGGGACGCCGCCGTGGGATAGTCAAAGGCACCGATGAAGGTGGGAGACGGAATGAGCGAAACAACTTTCACAGCTGAATCTCCCCGGGTTCAGTCTGTGTGTTGATCGCGGCGGCCAGTGCCTGAGCGTACTTCCGAAGAGCAGCTAGGTTGAGGCCGGATGCAGTATCGCCACGATGCCAGAACTGTGGCTGGGCCATTCCGAGGAACTCAGTCGGCAGGTTGTCGAAGCCGTGCTTCAGTAGCGCAACAATGGTGTCATGCTTAAAGTCTTGGCGATTGGCGAGATGGAGGAAGACTGCAGGCGACGCGGCATGGAAGAGATGCAAACCGTTTGTCTTGAAGAGCACGGTCACTTCGTCGTCGCCGTCGGCCAGCACGTGACTAATGGCAGTCCAATAATTCAGGAGGGCCTTCTGTTGCCTATCAACAGTCCAGGTCAGCCCTGAGATGGGACTCGATGGCACGAGAACAAGCCTCTTTAGGGATGTGACGAAGCTCTTCTGTTTGACCGTGGTGGACTTCGCCTCGTCCTCGCTTGAATTCGCCATCAGTATCTTGCCCTTCCACGGCGAGCTATCGATCGCGTTCAGGTGCTGCACAATCAAGAGTGCGCGGTGATCTTCTCCCCGATCCACCCGGCGCTGAATCCAGCGAGGCAGAGCGGGAGTTTGCTTGAAGGTGATCATGTCTGTAAGCCTGGCGACGATCTGCTGTTCGATGGCTGCGTCTACTGACTTCTGGGTAGTGTTAACTATCAGGAAATGACACATCTGGCTAATCTCATCAAGTCCGACCGCGATGTTGACCGGAACTTGGAACTCGTTCATGTCCGTCTCCTTCTCGGCCGCGAGGACGAGACCGCGGATCCGATGCTGGCCGTCAACGACGTTAAACTGGCCGACTTGCTCCGTGTCGATCGTGAGCGTGCTATTTGCCTCGTCAAACGGCAGTACCTTGTCAGTTGCGAGGAAGAGCGAGGTTGGCAGGAACGCTTCCAGAGCCTTGTGTGCATCCAGGAGGTAGTCGGCGAGGCGCTTGGCTCTTGTCTCATTGAGCAACCGCTGATAGCCCACACCTTCTGCCGAATCGAGTGTGTCAATTTTGTAGAAGCCAGGGAGCCGTAAATCCTTGACCCGTAATGAAGTGGTGAAGAGAAGCAAGTTCCCCTGTCGTACCTGGCTTGCGTGGCGAGTGATTTTCATGTATTCTCCTGGCTTCGATTCCGTTGGGTACTTCCGCTTTCGAGCCGAGGCGGCTGTGCCTTCTATTTATTCATCCGCGTGATGGAGATCACGGATATACTCAGCCAGAACGTGCCCCTGGAGGACGTGCAGTATCTGGCCGGACACTCCAACCCCTCGGGCCACACAGATCTATGATCGGCGTAGACAGCACGTCACTCGCAACATCGTGGAGCGTGTCTCGATATGAAAGAAAGGACCAAGGAAGAGAGACATCCTTTCGAGGCCTGCTAGCAAGAAAGCCGCTGCACGGCCTCGTTCGGCTCCCCGCAATGAACCCAAGCCGGTGCCGGTTCCTCTGCCCGAAGGTGTCCGCCACCAGCGGGTGGGTGAAACGACGGAACGTTCCACGTCCGCGCATCTCAAGAAACTTAAGCAACTCTTCGAGGCGGCCCCGATCAGCCGCTACCTGGGCATGACACTCAGCTATTGCGAGAACGGCGTGGCGCGCGTGCGTTTGCCGTTTCGGGCCGAGTTCGAAGAAAGGCATGGCGTCATCCACGGGGGTCTCATCGGTCTGCTGGCGGACACGGCGGGTAACTTCGCGGTGGGTTCGGTCTCGCCGGGCTCCACGGTCAAGACGGTGGAGTTCAAGATGAGCTTACTGGCGGGAGTCCAGGAAGACCTGCTCGCCATCGGAGAGGTCGTCCGCAAGGGACGCACGCTCGCCACCTGCCGGCTCGAGGTCGTTGGGGGCAACGACCATGTGGTGGCCATCGGGCTGGCCACTTATGCCCTCCAGGCTGTTTAGCCATCTGCACCTGCTTGTTGCAGCCCAGGCGGGTCTTGAGTTCGTTTGTGTTTTTGGACACGACGGGGTTATGTGACCTATCGAGCCGGGGCGTCTTTCGGCGAAGCTACGAGATATCGAACTCGGTTTGGGCTTGATCCGGTTTCGTAGACGGTTTAGTTAAGCTGGCGAAGTTATCATCCGTCGTTCAAACTCGGCCGGACTGACCTGGCCGAGGGTCGAGTGTCGTCGTCTCTGGTTGTAGAATACCTCGATGAAGTCGAAGAGGGCCATCTTGCCTCGCCGCAACTGAGGAAATGCTCTCCAAGCTTGAGAGCAATCTAGAAGGCAGATATGACTGGAAAGTGGAGCCAGCCGGGTGTTCCTCATAAGGGGTGGATCTGTATTGATATCGAGGATCTTGGGGCACTTGACGCCGTATGCGAAATGTGTGACGCACGGGAAATCCGGTATGTGCATCATATGGAGCATCCAGCATATCCAGAAAGTCTTCGTGTCGGATGTGTCTGCGCCGGGAATATGGAAGGCGATTACGACCGTCCTATCAAGCGAGAACGTGCACTCAAGAATGCAGCTCAGCGCCGCAGCCGTTGGCTTAGTCGTAGATGGAGGACCTCAGTGAAGGGAAATCCGTATTTGAATACGGACGGAATGAACATTGCCGTCTTTCAAAGGAAGCCTGGAGTATGGGGTGCTAGGATCACAGATCGCATCACCGGTAGTGAATTGCTTTCAAAACGTCGATATATGACGGAAGAGGCGGCAAAGCTTGCAGCGTTTCGATACGATGATTCTCCTCAAAGAAGAGCGCGGGTGGGGTTCGTAAATGCAGTGTGATTCCCGGCTCAGGATTCCGGCAAAGGGGGACGCATAAAATCGTGGTGAGCTTCAACACTGCGGACATTACTGCTTATCGACCGCGTCGTGTCCAAAAACACAAACGAACTTTAAGACTGGCGCGCCGGGACGTTTCGGATCAGAGACGTCTGAGGCTTGGTTGGGCAATGGAAGCTAGAATCCTCGGTCATGAGGAGGCAGAGCCAGCCCTGGACATGGTTGGTCGTCGCCATCGCTGGTTGGATCCAGCGTGACCAACAGGCACCTTCGCTGGAACGTGAAAGTTATATAATTCAAGAACTGCGACGCTCGCAGGCGCCGGGAAGGGGAAAGGCTATGGACTACGCGGTACTCAAGGACACCATCCTCAAGCTCAAGAAACAAATCATCAGGACCGAGGCAGGCGACGCGCAGCTCAGCGAGACCGACACCCGACAGGGTCTCATCAACCCGTTGTTTCGCGCGCTCCAGTGGGACTTTACCGATTTTGACTCTATCAAGAGTGAGCTACGCGCGCCCGAATTCAACGAGCCGGTCGACTACGCGTTTTACAGCTCGAAAAAAAAGTCTGCGAAACCCATCCTGCTCTTGGAGGCCAAGCGACTCGGTAGCAACATCGGCCACAAGAACCACGTCAAGCAGCTCACCTCCTACCTCGGCGCGATGGGGGTTCAATGGGGCGTTCTATCTGACGGCAACCGGTACGTCCTCTACAACTCCCGCGGCGGCAAGTCTTACGAGGAACAGACGTTCCTCACGCTAGAGATCAAGACGGTGGACACCGACAGCGGGTTCACGATGGACGAGTTCCTCAAGCATCTAACCAGCCTGCTGTCACGCGAGTGTCTGGAGAACGAAGAGATCCAGCACGCGTACGAAGAGCACATGATTCACAGCCGGATCAAACTGGCTCTCGATAGCCTGCTCGGCACTCCCTTCGACACGTTGTGTAAGGCAATTCAGCGAGAGTTCAAGGAAGAACGAGTTGGGCTGCCTGATGGGATCAAGATCAGCATGAAGCACATCAAGGCTTATGTGGAATCGATCTCAGACGAAGCCGGCCGAATCCCGGTGGATCTTGAGGCCGAGGCAATTCACACCGACGATGCGGTCCAAGACAGTGTGCTGGAAAGCGGCAATCGGGCCAAGGGAGGGCCCGTCAGTGCGCACGGCAAGCGCGTTACTATCGGGGATCTTTTGAAGACCGGACTCGTCCGTGAGGGTGACCAGTGGCGTCTATCGCTCAAGGGCGAAGTCGTCTGGGGCCGCATTGAGAGAAACGGACAGCTGGAGGTTAACAACAAGGGTCACGGTAACCCGAGCAAAGCCTTCTCTGCCGTGACCAGCAAGCCGGGCAACGGGTGGTACTACTGGCACTACCGCGACGCTGGGGGCGAATGGCAGAGGATCGATGCTTTCCGAAATGAGTATCGCCGGCGAGTCGGAAAAGCGAAGCTCGCGCTGGTCCGGACCCCGGTGGATCTCGGGGCCAAGGCAATTCACACCGACGATGCTGTCCAGGACAGCGGGCCGGAAGGCGGCAATCGGGCCAAGGGGGGACCGGTCAGTGTGCACGGCCAGCGCGTTACTATCGGGGATCTCTTGAAGGCCGGACTCGTCCGTGAGGGTGACCAGTGGCGTCTATCGTTCAAGGGCGAAGTCGTCCGGGGCCGCATTAAGAGCAACGGACAACTGGAGGTAAACAACGAGTGCCACGAAAGCCCGAGCAAGGCCTTTTCTGCCGTGACTAGCAAATCGGGGAACGGGTGGGACTACTGGTACTGCCGCGACGCAAGCGGCGAGTGGCAGAGGATCGGTGCTCTCCGAAGTGAGTATCGCCGGCAAGTCGGGAAAGCGAAGCTCGCGCTGGTCTATGACGCGAAACCCAACAAGGCCTAGCGCGACCAGCCATCTGTGGACCAGACGAATGGCCGCGTAATGCCTGGAAGTGGGAATGAACAGTTGAAACCCGAGAGCGCGTATAAACAGCCTTGCGAAACTAGAAAAACTCCCGTGCAAGCACTAGGAAAAAACATGGACGCGATACCCTTTTCGAAAACCGTGACGCTTCATTCCGTTGGGCTCGATGAGGCTTGGTTGCAAGCCCAAATATGGGAGAGCCCTTCTTGTCTTGGGCTCGGCGAACTTGAAGGCGTGACGAAAGAGCGCGCCGTAAGCTCTGGTGGGCGACTCGATATTCTGCTCAAGAACCCCGTCCTGTGCCAAAACTCGGCTCTTTTGAAATAGACCATAAATCAGCAGCTTGGACGTCACCGGAGTTCAGCTTGCGCGACACGCGGAGCCAAGGGATTGACCGGGTCTGCCTTCCGACCCCTTTTCTTTGCGCGCAGAGCGGCCAAGGTGCCCTGGCGTCGCTGCCCGCCAGTTGAACTCCCCCGGCTGATGCCGTGCTTGCGCACCAGGTCGGCGAGCGGGACCTGTGCCTTCTATTTATTCATCCGCGCGCACCGAACTTGATTAGTCTCCGGTCTGCCGGGTGTGCCTTCTATTTATTCATCCGCGCCCACCGAACTTGCTTAGTCTCCAGTCTGCCGGGACCATGCCGGCATGATTTCGTCGTTTGTTGGCGTTGTTGCACGGCCCGGAGCAAATCGCTGACCTCCCTGATGCCGGTAGCTGAGTCACCCGGCGCAGTACGTATCGGGCATCCCGAGCGCGGCCATCTTGTTGAGTATCTCGCACCCAATTCGGTGTTCAACTCGTTGCCTCGCCAACGTTCGTGCTCGCATCTCCGACCGGCGTTGTTGCACCGCTCTGGCTGAGAGCGAAATCCGCCTATGGTGGTGGCCGAGGTATGTTCGAGCATGAAGTATCCCAAGCGCTGCCAGTACAAGCACGCGAAGCAGAAGAAGTACCACGTTCGCAACTGGGCGGAATACAACGAAGGGCTGCGCCGCCGGGGCGATTTGACAGTCTGGTTTGACGAGGAGGCAATCACGAACTGGAAGGCCGACAAGACCGGTAAGCCTGGCGGTCAACGGGTCTATTCAGACATGGCGATTGAAACGGGCCTGGTTGTCCGGATGGTGTACAAGCTCGCCTACCGACAAACCGAAGGCTTCTTGCACTCGATCGCCTCGCTGCTCGGGCTCGGTATCGAGATCCCGGACTACTCGACGTTGTGTCGGCGCTCGAGGTTGCTCCGCAAGAAGCTGCGGATTCCGAAAGCCGCGAGCACTCAACCCATCCACCTGATGATCGATAGCACGGGCTTGAGGATTCATGTTGGAAACGCTCGCAAACCGCCAAAGCAGCGCGCATGGCGCAAGTTGCACATCGCCGTTGATCGCGAGACAGGGAACATTGTTGCGTCCGAACTGACGGCGTCACGAGCTCGCGACGCAACCCGAGTCCCCGCTTTGCTAACACAGATTCAAGCACCTCTAGTGTCGGTGGCGGCGGACAGTGCATACGACAAGGAAGCGGTCTACGAAGCCATCGAAGCGCACAGTCCTGGACGAAGGACGCGCGTGGTGATTCCGCCGCAACGAAACGCGACGCTCAGTCAGAATTCGAACACCGCCATGCAGGAGCGCGATCGCCATATTCGTGCAATCGAAAGACACGGCCGACGTGAATGGTACAAGCTCTCAGGCTACACCAAGCGAAGCATGGTGGAGAACGCGGTCTATCGTTACAAGGCGATCATCGGGCCGGAGATGCGGGCTCGAACGTTGGCGAGGCAACGAGTTGAACACCGAATTGGGTGCGAGATACTCAACAAGATGGCTGCGCTCGGGATGCCCGATACGTACTGCGCCGGGTGACTCTGCAACCGGCACAGGGAGGTCAGCGATTGGCTCCGGGCCGTGCAACAACGCCACCCCGTGCTATCGATCATCAGGTGGATGGGTTGACTGCTTGCGGCTTTCGGAATCCGCAGCTTCTTGCGGAGCAACCTCGAGCGCCGACACAGCGTCGAGTAGTCCGGGATCTCGATACCGAGCCCGAGAAGCGAGGCGATCGAGTGCAAGAAGCCTTCGGTTTGGCGGTAGGCGAGCTTGTACACCATGCGGACAACCAGGCTCGTTTCAATCGCCAGGTCTGAATAGACCCGTTGACCGCCAGGCTTACCAGTCTTGTCGGCCATCCAGTTCGCGATTGCCTCCTCGTCAAACCAGACCGTCAAATCGCCTCGGCGGCGCAGCCCTTCGTTGTATTCCGCCCAGTTGCGAACGTGGTACTTCTTCTGCTTCGCGTGCTTGTACTGGCTGCGCTTGGGATACTTCATGGTCGAACATACCTCGGCCACCACCATAGGCGCATTTGCTCTCAGCCAGAGCGGTGCAACAACGCCGCCCCTACCCCAGCGTCAGCGGTAAACAGATACGGCGGAGGTTACGACTCTCGACAATGTCGTGCCGATACGCAGTTGGCAATGATCGGTGTTAGTATGAGAGTTACACCCAACCCAATAGGAGATGCCGAATAGGAGATCGAAGATGAAACCAATAACATGGGTGACGCTGTTCGCCGTTGCCGCGTTTGGAGCTTGCGCGGCGCCCACGCCGGAGCAGCAGATTCTCGACGATGTCGTCGCAGCGCTTGGCGGCCGCGAGGGCCTCGAGGCTGCTCAGAGCCTTTCGATCGAAGGCGAAGGGGTGATGCGCAACCTGGGCCAAGACATGACGCCCGATGCGACGTCGCAGACTTTCACGATCAGTGACTACACCCAATCTATCGACCTCACGATGGAACGCATGCGTGTCGAGCAAACCCGGACGCCCACCTTCAACTACTTTCGTGGCCCAGACCCTATGAAGCAGGTCTTCGGCATCGATGGGACTGTAGGGTACAACGTGGCGCCGGACGGCAGTGCGACCCGCGTGCCGAACGGCGCGGCGACCGAACGCCGCGCGGCGTATTACCACCATCCGCTCACGCTTCTGCATGCCGCGCTGAAGCCGGGCGCGACGGTGGCGAATGCGCGGATGACGGACGGTGAGAGCCTCGTGGACATCACTACCGAGGACGGCATCGAGCTCACGTTGGCGTTGGACGCTGCCACGAAGCTACCGAGCTACGTGACATCCATGCTGAACCACACGAACTTGCGTGACGTCGCGCAGCGGACGAGCTTTGCAGACTTCGAAGAAGTGAACGGGTTGATGCTGCCGACCGGCATGACGGTGTCGACGGACGATTACCAGATTCTGGATTTTCGCGTGACGGCTCAGAGCTTGGGAGCGGATGTGGGTGATCTTGCCGCACCGGATGCGGCGAGGTCGGCGGCGCCGATTACCGGGCCGCCCCCGACCAACGTGACGGCCGAGGAAGTGGCCGACGGCGTCTGGTTTCTGGCTGGCCAGTCCCACCACAGCGTTCTCGTTGAGTTCAGTGACTACTTGATGCTCATCGAGGCACCGAATGAAGCTCGAACGCTTGCCGTGATCGCCAAGGCACGGGAGCTCGTTCCGGAGAAACCGCTGACACATCTGGTGAGCACTCACCACCATTTCGATCACTCAGGCGGGGTGCGGGCAGCGATCGCGGAAGGGCTCACCGTCGTGACGCATGCCGCGAATGCCGGCTTTTACGAAGAACTGGCGGAGCGGACGAGCACGATCGCTGAAGACGCCCTTGCCCGCAATCCCAAGGCGCTGACGCTCGAGACGGTCGATGACGAGAAGAGCTACGAAGACGACACGATGCGTGTAGATGTCTATCACATCGCAGACAACCCGCACGCCGGTACACTGCTAATGGCGCACCTCCCTCGCGAACGGTTGCTCGTTCAAGCCGATGCGTTCAGTCCGGGGCGAGATTACCAGCCGTTCGCGACCAAACTGCTGGAGAATATCGAACAGCGCAACTTGAGGGTGGACCGCATCCTGCCGGTTCACGGCGGCGTGGTGACCTACGACGAGCTGGTGAGCGCTGTCCGAGCGATGGCGAACTGATGTTGATCGCCCGCCTCGATGAAACATAGTGGCGCTCAGAGCATCAGGCCGAGGATCGTGTAAAGAACGAGGCACACGGCGGCGACGCTCAGTGCGTAGGGGGAGCTGCCTGCGCACGTGGTCGATGTGATCGGTGGCCGCGGCCATCGATGAAATGATGGTGCTGTCGGAGATGGGCGAGCAGTGGTCGCGGTGCTTGCGCTGTTTGCTGTTGGTGATGTGTACGTATCCCTTTGCAAAAAAAGCGCTTACGCTCCATTTAGCGCGCGGCAAAGGTCGTGAGCGCTATTTTGGCTGTAATTTAATGCAGCGTAAAGTCTTAGCGTCTTCTCACCAACACTTAATGGCGGAAGCACCAGTGAGCCAGTTTACGGCGATGAAGCGGACGTGGATGCGGTTACGGATCCTTCGGATCTCTTTCACGTCGTTGACGCCGACAGCTCGCAGACCCTCACGATTGAGGAGGTTCGCCATGGGCGAAACCTTGTCATTCAAGGACCACCCGGAACGGGGAAGTCTCAGACGATCGCGAATCTCATTGCTTCCGGAGTCAAGGACGGGAATAGGGTGCTCTTCTTGGCTGAGAAGCGTGCGGCTCTGGAAGTTGTGAAGCGCCGACTCGATCACATCAATCTCGGCAATATGTGTCTGGAGCTGCATAGTCACAAGGCTAGGAAGAGAGTTGTCCTGGAAGACCTTGACCAGACGCTCAAGCTTGGAAGACCTCGGATGGCGGCAGAGCGAGTCGTGGATGCACTTCGAGAGCAACGTGACCGGCTCAACCTCCACGCCAAGGTCTTGCATGAACCGGTGGGAAACACCGGTATCTCGGCCTTCCGTGCGATGGGTCGCTTGATCCAGCTCAAAGCTTCCGGCATGCCTCACGTTGAGTTCCGGCTTCCTAAGGCCATCGAATGGGCACCTGATGACATGTCGAGGCGCAGGACCATGGTAGCGGACCAGGCGCGCTTGATCGCTGACATGGGACAGCCAGACGAGCATATCTGGAGAGGAGCGGGCGTCCCCGCCTTGCTTCCGAGCGACGTCGACCGCCTGGTAAGTCGGCTCGAGGCGCTCTCGGACAGATTGGCCCGATGGAACGCAGAGGCGAACGAACTCGTCTCAACCACAGGTGTTTCGGCTGATACGCTTCACGAGGTCACCCGTCTCTGCTCCGCCACCCGTGTTCTCGGAAGGGCTCCTGAGCTGGATCGAGAAACGATCGCGAACACAGCCTGGACAAGCGATAAGTCGGGAATCGACAGGGTCATAACGCACGGGCAGCACTTTGCATCTACACGAGGCCAACTTCAGTCAGTGTTGGCTGAGTCAGCTTGGGGTGCTTCCGCCATCAAGTGTTGGTGAGATGACGCTAAGACTTTACGGTACATTAAGTTACAGCCACAATAGCCGCTCGTGACCTTCGCTGCGCGCCAAATGGAGCGTAAGCGCCTTTTTTGCCAAGGGATGCGTACACATCACCAACAGTAAACAGCGCAAGCACCCAACGTCCCGCCATCGTGATGATGACGGCCCACGCCACGGTCGAGAGTGCTATCGAAGCGATGAAGCTCGGCGCTTCCGATTACCTTCAGAAACCATTCGACGTGGAAGAGCTGCTCGTGGTCGCTCGACGAGCTCTCGAGCACCGAAAGCTTCGCACCGAGCATCAATACCTCCTGAACGAGCAGAAAACGCAATTCAACGACTATGTCATCGTGGGCTCGAGCACTGAGATCCGCGACGTGATCGACAAATTGGGCCGCGTCGCCCAATCGAAGAGCACGGTGCTCATCATGGGGGAGACGGGCACCGGGAAAGAGCTCGTGGCGCGGGCCATCCACGATCGAAGTGCGGAGCGGGACATGCCCCTCATCAAAGTGAACTGCGCGGCGATTCCCGAGACGCTTCTGGAATCGGAGCTCTTCGGTCACCTGAAGGGCGCGTTCACGAACGCGACCGCGAACAAGAAAGGCAAGTTCTCACTGGCACACGGCAGCTCGATTTTTCTGGACGAAATCGGGCTGATGAGCTTGTCGCTTCAAGCCAAGCTTCTACGGGTACTTCAAGAACGGGAGTTCGAGCCTTTGGGAGCGAAGACCACCGAGAAGGTCGACGTTCGCGTCATTGCCGCCACCAATCGAAACTTGCCGAAGATGATGGCGACGGGGGAGTTTCAAGAATATCTCTACTACCGTTTGAGTGTCATCCCCATCGAGATCCCGCCGCTTCGCGAACGGCGCGAAGACATTCTCGGTCTCGTCGAGCACTTCATCGACAAACACCGTCGGCGAGCCGGCAAGCACATCGAGGGCGTCGCGGACGACGCGCTCGCCCTGCTGAGCGCCTATGACTGGCCCGGCAATGTCCGGGAGCTCGAGAACACCATCGAGCGAGCCGTCGTGCTCTCCGGGGGGCTGGTGATTGGGCTCGAGACGGTCTCCCTTCTCGACGCCGGCGTCGCGAAGCCAGGGGGGCTGCCATCGGCAAAGCTCCACGACAACGTAGAATGGGTCGAAAAAGAGTCCATTCACCGCGTGCTCGAAAAAGCCCAGGGCGTCAAGAAAGCGGCGGCGGAAACGCTCGGGATCAGCCAACGCGCGTTGAGCTATTATTTGAAGAAGTTCGATTTCGACTAAAGAGGTCCGCCATATGAAAATTCTCGGGAGCATACTGCTCATGACGTTGACGGTAGCGACGGGGGCGTCCGCCCGAGTGTTTCCTTATCCCATCGATGTCCACGATTTCGACAACGGCGTTCGCCTCGTGGGCGTCCAGTTCGATAGCCCCGGGCTCGCGGCGTACTACACCGTGGTCCGCGTCGGGGCGCGACAAGAAGTGGACGAGGGGAAAAGCGGGTTTGCCCACTTCTTCGAGCACATGATGTTTCGGGGCACCGAGGCGTTTCCCGAAGATGAGTACAACGCCGTCCTCCGCGACATCGGCGCGGACTCGAACGCTTATACGGCTTCGGATCGAACCGTCTACCACGTCCTCGCGAGCTCCCGCTCGCTCCCTCGCATCATCGAGATCGAGGCGGACCGGTTCCAGAACCTGAAATACGCCAAAGCGGATTTCGAGAAAGAAGCAGGCGCTGTGCTCGGTGAGTACAACAAGAGTGCCGCGAACCCGTTCATGGGTTTGTACGAAAAGCTCCAGGACACGGCGTACGACGTGCACCCGTACCAACACATGGTGATCGGATTTCTCGAGGATATCAAGGCGATGCCGACGTTGTACGACTACAGCCTCGAGTTCTTCGATCGGTACTATCGTCCGGAGTACGTAACGATTCTCGTCGTCGGGGACTATGACTGGGACGAGCTCGTGAAGGACGTTGAAGTTAAGTACGGTGATTGGCAGCGGGGCGGATACGTACCGAAGATTCCGGCCGAGCCTCCGCAAACTGCGCCCCGGGAAGCGAGCGTCGAGTGGCCCGCGCCCACGCTACCGATTCTGGCCATCGCTTACCGTGCGCCCGCTTTCAGCACCGACCAGCTCGACATGCCGGGTCTCGACGTGCTGTCTCAAGTACATTTCGGCTCTACGTCGCCGATTTATCAAGAGCTCGTGATCGAGAAGCAGTGGGTGGACTTCATTCAGGCAGGAGCAACCGATCAAGCAGACCCGCCGCTGTTCACCATCCTCACGCGCGTGCGCGAGCCGGACAAGCTCGCTGAGGTCGAAGCGAAGCTCCTGGCGGAGGTCGATCGCATTTCTTCGGAGCTTGCCGAGGATGAGAAGCTCGAGGCGACCAAAAGCCACATGAAATATCAGTTCCTCATGGGGCTCGACACCGCGAACGCGGTGGCCAACACGATGGCGCACTACCTGTCGCTGACCAACGACCCCCAGACGGTGAACCGTGTCTACGAGCTGTACGACAGCGTCACTGCCGAAGACGTGCGCCGGCTGGCCAAGAAATACTTCCGTGCCGACAGCCGCACCATCGTGACCCTGGAGCAAGGCGCGGACGTGAAGGGAGAAGAGTAGAGATGGTGCGCGGATTTGCGGTCGTCTTGGTGCTTTGTGTTCTCGGCGCTGCCGCCCGTATTGCTGTCAGCGCCGAGCGCGATACCGTGCTCGTGAAGAGCCCGGGAAATCCATTGGTGAGCTTTCGTTTCGTCTTTCACGTCGGCTCGAGCCAGGACCCGCCCGGTAAGGAAGGGCTCGCGGCGCTCACCGCCAAGATGTTGAGTCAGGGCGGGACCGAAGAGATGTCGATGCGCGAGGTCATGGAGTTTCTCTATCCGATGGCGGCGCGGGTTTCGGCCCAGCCCGACAAAGAGGTCACGACGTTCATCGGCCGTGCCCATCGCGACCATCTCGAGGAGTTCTACTCGGTCTTCCGCGATCGCCTTCAGAAGCCTCGTTTCGACCCCGAGGATTTTGAGAGGAACAAAGACGCGCTCCTCAACTTTCTACAAAAATCTCTTCGGAGCTCTGACGACGAGGAGTTGGGGAAACACTCACTCGAGTGGGTGATGTACGACGGCCATCCCTACAAACACCCGGTGGAAGGTACCGTCCAAGGCGTCGAGTCGATTACCCTCGACGACGCCAAAGCGTTCTATCGTGCTCGCTACACGTTCGACAACCTGCAGATCGGGCTCGCGGGTGATTTCCCGGATGGGTTTCCCGAGCGTGTTCGCGAGGATTTCAAGAAGGCGCTCCCGAAGGGTGAAGCCGGCTCGATGGCGCTTCCCGACGACTTCGAGCTCAGGCGCGGAAAAGGTCTCGAGGTCACCATCGTCGATAGGCCCGCGGCAGACGCGACCGCGATAAGCCTCGGGTTTCCCATCGACGTCACCCGCGCGGACGATGATTTCTACCCGCTGCTCGTCGCGGGCATCTACTTGGGTGATCATCGCAGCTTCAACGGAGTTCTCATGAACGAGCTCCGCGGCAAGCGCGGTCTCAACTACGGCGACTACTCGTACGTCGAGAACTTCATCCAGGATGGAGGGAGCACGTTCCCGGTCCCGAACGTTCCGCGCCGCCAGCAACACTTCAGTATTTGGATACGGCCGGTCGCGGCGCCGAACGCGCAGTTCGCGCTCAGAGGCGCCCTTTTCTATTTGCGTCGACTCGTCGAAGACGGCATGTCGGTCGAGGATTTCGAGGCGATGCGAAAGTACGTGCTCAGCTATTCGAATCTCTGGGTGCAGAACCTCGACCGGCGTCTGGGCTACCAGCTGGACTCGAGTTTCTACCAGACGGAGTTCTACATCGACGAAATCGACAAACGACTCGAAGCGATGAAGGTCGAGGACGTCAATCGAGCCGTCAAGAAATATCTCGACCGTTGGGATTTCACCGTCGCCATCGTTGCCGCGAACGCCGAGGAGCTCGCGTCGGCAATCGAGTCCAACGCCAAGAGTCCGATTGCGTATCAAACTCCCCAAACAGAGGAAGAGGTTCTCGCGGAGGACGAGCTCATCGAAGTCTTCGAGCTTCCCATCGAGAGCGTTTCGATCGTACCTGTGGCGGACATGTTCGAAAAGGTCCACTAGCGGAAAGCGCGTAGATGACGATCGTGTTGTCCGCGAGCCCCGACGTGTCGAGGTGTTCCATCAAGCGTCCGATGAGGAGTGCGACCAGCAATACCTGACGCTGGTCCCGGGAGGTTAGCACGATTGATCCGGTCGGGTCTCGCGAGTACCATGCGGCCACGCGAAAAATGTCTACTGGATGGGAATCGTGCTTCGTGTAGATCTGATAATGGCACTCGTGCTCGGTCTGGCGGTCGTGATGGTTGTGCCTTCTATTTATTCATCCGCACGCACCGAACCTAATTAGTCTCCGGTCTGCCGGCACCATGCCGGCCTGATTTCGTCGTTTGTTCGCGCTCTCGTCTCTGCCTTCAAGGCTCGTCGCGAGTTGGCTCTCGAGAATGTCGCTCTTCGGCAGCAGATCGCCGTCCTCCGCCGTTCGGTGAAACAGCCGCGGCTCTCGAATGTCCCCGAGCAATGAACTATTATCGGTCGCAGGAAGGCTCGCTCCAGATAGCGAGACTCAACTCAAACAGTCTCCGGAAAGCCCGGGGCGGTTCAGTTATCAATATTACGAAGCATGGACAGGAAGACGTGTCGTCCAGACCCATGACTGGAACGAGCGCGGATGCGGCACCGTATTGGGCAGAGGCCCGGCACGCGCTCGGTCGGGCTGACCCGATACTTGGCAAACTCATCCGCGCCGCCGGGGGATCTGTTCTGCGGCCTCGAAACGACCCCTTTTTCTCGCTGTCGCGCTCGATCGTGGCTCAACAGATTTCCGTTCACGCAGCGGAAGCAGTATGGCAGAAACTGATCGCGCATGTCGGCGCAATGACTCCCGGTGCCGTGGCCAGCCAGACCGAGGACGCCTTGCACGGTTGCGGACTGTCACGGCCCAAGGCGCGCTATCTCCTGAGTCTGGCGGAGCACTTCACCGAAGGCACGCTCGACCATGAGTCATGGCATCGAATGGACGACGATGCGGTGATAGAACGTCTCGTCCAAATGAAAGGGATCGGCCGTTGGACTGCTGAGATGTTCCTGATATTTCACCTGTTGAGACCGGACGTGCTTCCCGTTGCGGACATCGGTATCCAGAAGGCGATCGCCAGTCACTTCAACGATGGCGTTCGCCCAGGTCCCGATGAGATGGTCGCAATCGCGGAGCCTTGGCGACCATGGCGGTCTGTCGCTTCGTGGTATCTCTGGCGTAGCCTTGACGCTGTACCCGTCGAATACTAGCAACCCGGCCATCGGATTCCGCGTGTCGCCTGCTGCCCAGAGCACCAGACCCCGTCCTGTGCCAAAACTCGGCCCTTTTGAAATAAACGATAAATCAACAGCTTAGAGTCTGTGTTTGCGACCGTGCCAAGGGCCGTAGGCTCTACAATCGCGTCGTGTCCGAAAATACGAACAGAGCCCGACAGCCCGAATCCTCGAGGCGTTCTCGAAATTCGCGGAGACCAGCCGACGGGGCACTGACTCTGTGATCGGTGCTCCCGAACAGACCTCTCAGTCTAGCTCCCATTGCAAACCAAGCCTAGACACCTCTCATCCGAAACGCCCCGGCGCGCCGGTCTTGAGTCCGTTTGTATTTTTGGACACGACGGGATAGTGCTGTGGTCGCGGCTGGCTCGGCCCAGCGCTGCAGATAACGCGCAACTACGGAGCGGCCATGAACATCGTATACATCTTCTTACTCCCCTTCGCTACCTCGTCAGAATGAACCGCCGATAGAGTGGCTGGACCGGACGCGCGTTGGTCGGATATAGGGCAGCGAAGGCATCGACCTGTGCCTGCGAAACTGCAATTGCCTCGGTAAGCACCACCCAGTTGACCACCTCAGAGCAGGGTGGCGTCGTCAGGGAGCCGGCGTACCGGAAGTAGCTCCGGCCTCCGGGCAGGAAGGCGTTCGGATCGAGGTCGACCAGCGGTGTGGGCGCCTGATCGACGCCTGGTATGGCATCCCAGATGCTCTGGACGGCCGAGTGCACGCCGCCGACGTCCATGAAGACCCCGATCACCGCAAGATCACCCTCCTCGGCCTGATGCACAAAGTGGACCTCCAACGGGTACTCTTCCCCATCGACTGTGTGTTCGCTCGGCAGATGGAAGTGGAACTGCAAGAGCGAGAATTGCCGGCCCTGCAGAGTGATGGAACTCCCGGCGTCTATGTTGACCTGGATGGTATGTCCGTTATCCACGACCTCGCCCGCCGCGGGTTGCCACTGGATTTCGAGTCCCCCTCCGCCTGCCGAGATCGCATCCGTCAGATCGATCGGAGATTGCTGGACCCCGCTGTCACAGACCGCGAAGGACGAATCCAGCCCACCCCATTGGTACGGTCCGGTGTCGCCTTCGTAGCTCCAGTGAACCTCGCCGGTCGCTGCGCCCTGCGCGCGCTCCGCGTCCATCTGGTCCTCTGCATCCCCCTGGCTCGGTGCATCCGCCCGGCAGGCATATTGTGTGCCAGCGAGGAAGACAACCGCGAGTACCTGCAGGAATGAATGACGATACTTCACGTTTCTCCTCCTCTCGGGTTTAGACGGTCCGCTGCGAACCGGCCTGACCAAAGAAACGCTCGGCGACCGCATCTTGACCAAGATCTGCGGTGCCGCCCAGCGGTGTGGTCCATGACCAGCCCCCCTTGTGGCGAGGTATCAAGGGTCACCCAGTTTTCCCCAGTTGTGGTCATTGAAGAGTCTGGTGATCGACGGGGGTCACGAGTCAGAATCCCCCTGAGCCGCGCGCCGCGCTTGCTCCTGAGCCAGCTTGAGGAGTCCTCCGAGAGTAGGAGGAGGGGGAGCGATCATTTCAACGGCCCTCCCGCGATGTGCCAGCGACCACACGGACGGGTTCTTTCTGAGCGTTTCCCGCACAGCCCCCCATCCGGCTTCCCCATATCGGTTGACCAATATGATCTGCACCCCGTCCTGTGCCAAAACTCGGATCTTTCGAAATAGACCATAAATCAGCAGCTTAGCAAGTTCGGTGCGCGCGGATGAATAAATAGAAGGCACACCCAAAATCGGGTGCTTCCGCCATCAAGTGTTGCTACGCCGTGTTTGAATGCTAATGTCAGCTGGCCTGCCTGTGTCGGCGAACGCCATTAATAAGGATGTCGGCGTGCACACGAAGGCGTCCCTGAACGTCAGGCACCGTGTGGTCAGCCCAGCCCGCATCGCCGAAAGAACTGCGTCTCTCGAAATCAGGCTCAAACTCTAGCACACGAGCGGGTTACGCGGCAGCCACCAACACTGGATTGCGGAAGCACCGTCGTGGACGCTCACGTGTACGCAGGATATACATACGATTATTATTTCAAACGCCACAACCGGCGAGGCATCGACGACCAGGGTAGCGTCACGATCCTCATTCGTGATTCACCTCGACCGGCAACCACGTACGAGCAGAAGACGGGAGGCGCAGACGGGGTCAAGGGCGCGTAGCGGCTCGCGTAGCGAGCGAACCCTTGACGCCGTCGAGCACTCCCGTACCCTCATGGAGTGGTGGCCGTTCTTGATATTTCATCGCGGTGGATTACGGATTAAAGTGATAAACAACACTGCATGCGCTGGATGCAGGTTCCCGCTTATTCCCCCCCCTGGAAGGGGGTGTTGTATTCGCAGGTGACAGTGACCCGACGTCGGGTCGCACGCAATCTTGTTTGGCGGGAGGGAGATTACATCAACGTGCGCGCGCACGTCGAGTGGAATCTGGATCAGAAAGAGTTCCGGCGTATCAAAGGCTATCGCCATATGGGCGCTCTCGTTCACGCGCTTAGAAGCAAACAGAAATCTCTTGACAGCGATGAGTTTGCTGCCTAAGAGTATTCACAGGTGCCGCCGCTACCCGACCAAATTCAACAGCGGCCGGGACATCCCCAGAATGTAAGCGATGTATACGAAGCGCGTCCAGCTAATCAATTACGGACCAGTCGAGACACTAGATATTTGGTGTCCCTTCGAAGGCGACACCCCTAAACCAGTCGTCCTAGTTGGTACAAACGGTTCCGGGAAGAGCATTCTCTTGTCTCACATTGTCAGCGGACTGGTTAGGGCTAAAGACATTGTTTATCCAGAGACTCCTGAAGTCGAACCACACGGCCCTCTTTCAAGCGTCCAGGAGGTTGAGATTGCCGTATAGAAAATTTGATTGAAGCAAATTCGATTCCGGCTCGAACGACCACCCGTCGATGAGATGTACGGGGACCAGCACGTGGTAGCTTCCTTTAAGTCACTGTACAAAAACAGGATAGAACGCTGTGGGCATCAGAGCTTCTCTGAGTTTTCGCTACATTGCCCCAACCACGCGCACGGCCCAAAGTTCGATCATGACTCCCAAAATTGCCAAAATACCTTTTGCCGAGACCGGATGGCTCGAGACTGCACCATCCGCCACCCAGTCTTTGCAAATTGTGGCACTGCAGAGACGGGTGAGATTTTCCGCGCGGTTGGCGGGGTTTTGCAGGGGTAGGTGTCACCAGAGACGCGCTAGAAGGGCTGAACTGGCCTCATTTTCGGTTTTGGTCTCTAATCTCGATTTTCGAGTGCCACGTTTGCGCCAAATTGGGAAGCGGGCGCTGACCGGGCCATGCGGGTGGCGGGAAAAGAGGCCGGGGCTACCGGGGCGTAGCAGGCTAGCACGTTCTGGTCCAGGTGCGGCGGCCCGGGCCTCCTTAGTGCGAACGTTCGGTGATGCCGCAGGATACAGGAGTTGGCCGGAACGTCGTTTTGGACGGTTTGGACTTCGCCAGCTTACGGCGGGTCTGGGAGCAGACCTTTGGGGCAGCTCCGCCAAGCTCAAGACCATGCTGTCCGGAAACTGCAAAACCGCCCGCATGGTAGCCCACTACTCCGCCGGTGCCGCCACCGAAGTCGGGGCCGTCAAGAAGTACCTGTAGCCCACGTTCGAGAAGGGAAGACGGACTGCGAGCCGTAAGTCAAAACGGGGCAGAATCTAAGCTCTCGTAAAACTCGGCCCAGGGGGTTTTCTGCGGAATACTCAGGATGTTGAAGATTCGTTGTTCACCATAGTGTATTCTACCCAACCTAATGTGGATTACTTCCGGCACGCTCCGCCCGGTGTACGACTGCTATGTAATTGGCTCTGGCCCGGCGGGCATCACGCTCGCCCTGGAGCTAGCCAAAGCAAATAAGAAGGTACTGCTCTTTGAGTCTGGAACTGCAACCGATGCGCGGGCCGACATGCCAAACGCCATCAACCAAGGACACCTCCCAGACGGCTGGTGGGATCAACACTCTATCCGCACACTCGGTGGCACCTCAAAGGTTTGGACGGGCTGGTGTATCACGCTGACGGAACGGGATTTCGATAACCCGGCCGTCGGCGTTCGCTGGCCGATTACTCGCCCCGAGTTGGTGCCGTACTATCGGCGCGCGACTGAAGTCTTGGACCGAGACACCTCTATCGTCGATGTCGAGACACCCCTGGTGCCCGGGTTCGTCTACCGACCGTTCTCAAGAGCTACTCCGACCCGCCTCGGCCTCAAGTATCTCGATGTACTGGAGAAGTCCTCGACGATTCACGTTGCGCTCGGATTCTCGGTGGTTGGCCTCGACGCCGATACGTCGCGCTCCGCGGTACGGACGCTGACGTATTGTCATCATTCTTCGGGCACCACGCACCAGCTTGCCATCCATCCCGCACAGCCGGTCGTCCTCGCGGGCGGCGGCATCAGCAACGCGCAACTGCTACTTCAGCCTCGATCGGACGGTGCGGTCCCGGTCGGCAACGAGAGCGACCAGGCGGGGAAGTTCCTGATGGAGCATCCGCATTTCTTTCATGTGGCCGAACTCGTGCTTGATGAAGACCTGAACCATCAACCCAGGCCTGCGGCCTTTGGGGGAATCACCCATGCGATGGTACCGGACGATGCGCTGACAATGCGGCACGGGCTATTCGGGTGCAGTGTGGAGTGTCGCGACCAGACCACCGATCATTCAATGGTCGAATATCTCTCCAGGGAGTACGGGAAGCCCTTCTATCACTACATCAGCACTGTACGATCCGAAATGTTGCCCTCTGCCAGTAATCGTGTGTTGCTGACCGGCGAGCGCGACGCCGCTGGGTTCTACCGGCCCAGCGTCCGATGTGTCTTCAACGCCGGGGACTTCCTCAACGTGGAGACGACGCTGCGGCTCCTCGGAGAATCGCTGATCGAGTCGAAGAAGGGCCGGGTACGCATTCACAATAATGTCCTATACCGGGGGGCGTACGGTGGCGGGCACATCATGGGGACAACCAGAATGGGCACGAGTCGGTCGACTTCGGTGGTCGATCGGGACTGCCGGGTGCACGGGTACCGCAACCTGTTCGTGGCTGGCTCGTCCGTGTTTCCCACCGGCGGGTACGCGAACCCAACGCTGACGATTGTCGCGCTGTCACTGCGACTGGCTGACACGCTTCGACGTCAGGGTGAAGGTGCCTGACATGACACGCCGCATCTCACGACGGACATTCGTGATGGGCGTCGGCGGCGGTGCCGCTTCCGCGACGCTCGTCTGGGGACTCTGGGGGTTTAGGCGTTGGCCGCGAACGCCTGGCGAAAAACATCCGGTCATCGCGGGGTGTTGTGCCTACGCCGAGTACGATGGGTGGCTGGTCACGACCGAGGACAAAAGGCGCCTCCCCTTTTCACTGGCCTACACCAGCGGCTGGTACCCGGAGGAAACGGCTCCGGAATCGATGTGGCGATGGACCCATCAGACCGCAACGTTGTCGTTTTTGAACCCGAAAGCGGACGCAACATTCACCCTCGACTACGCCGCACTCGCGAATCAGGCGGTCACGGTCAGTGTAGGCGGCCAACTGCTGCAGTTGTTAGTCGCCGAGGCGTCCGCTCGGCGCCGCCGCCGTATTCCCATCCCCTCAGCGGCGCTGGGAAATGGAGACAGGGCCGAGATTCAGATCACCGTGGACCGAATGTTCGTGCCGGCGAATCTGAACGTGGACTCCCACGACGCCCGCGAACTTGGCATTAAGGTCTACCATGCTGCCGTTGAACGCGACCCCGTCCCAACTCCCTAAACAGGTACTGCCACGTTGACGATTAGCTAGCTGTTGTCCCTTCCATAAATTCGATCCCCGGTCGTCAAGGTCTTCTCGGCCCCGGACTGAGTTCATGTCAGTGCTTCGGGCAGCATCACGGTGATCGCGGGATCGAAGCCCGCCCAAGAACGCCGCGACTCGTGTCCCACGGACACCGCGTCAAGCGTAGCGAGCTCAGGCAGCGAGACGACTGTAATAATGATGGAGGCCGCCGACCTTCGGAATGGCTGTCACGCGCCCCATCGAAGGCCACTGCACAGGTCGTTGCTCGGGGGCATCTTTCTCGAGCGATAAATGAGTCCGGCAGGAATGATAGTAGTCGACGTATCCGCGCAGCATTCGCCTGAGGTGTCGCTCGTCGAGGATGATCACGTGATCGAGACACTCGCGCCGAATGCTTCCAATGACCCGTTCGACGTAGGGGCTCTGCCACGGGAACGCGGCGCCGTCGGAACCTGCTCGATGTCGAGTCCCGCAACGCGCCGTTTGAAGTACGGCCCGTAGATTCCATCCCGGTCTCGCAGCAGGTAACGCAGCGCCGTATCCCACGGAAAAGCATCAACGATCTGCTGCGCGGTCCACTCTGCCGAAGGATGCTCCGTGACATTGAAATGGACGATGCGCCGGCGATCGTGACGGAGAATGATGAAAACGAACAGAATCCGGAAGGTGGCGGTCGGCAACGTGAAGAAGTCGATGGACACCAAGTCCTCGAGATCAAAATACTCATGCGCCTTCTGTCCAAAAACACAAACGAACTCAAGAACTGGCGCGCCGGGACGTTTCGGATCAGAGACGTCTGAGGCTTGGTTGGCCAATGGAAGCTAGAATCCTCGGTCATGAGGAGGCAGAGCCAGCCCTGAACCTTGTTGGTCGTCGCCATCGCTGGCTGGCTCCAGCGTAACCAACAGGCCGCTATCGTTTGTGTTTTTGGACACGACGCGATCCACGGCTGGGGCTGCAACAAACGGGTGCAGATGGCTAACCGGCCTGGAGGGCGTAAGTGGCAAGCCCGATCGCCACCACACGGTCGCTGCCCTCGACGACCTCGAGCCGGCAGGCGGCCAGCGTACGTCCCTTACGTACGAGTTCTCCAATGGCGAGCAAGTCTCCCTGGACTCCCGCCAGCAAGCTCATCTTGAACTCCACCGTCTTGACCGTGGAGCCCGACGAGACCGAACCCACCGCGAAGTTGCCCGCCGTGTCGGCGATCAGACCGATGAGACCCCCGTGGATGACGCCATGCCCGTCTTCGAACGCGGCCCGAAACGGCAACCGCACGCGTGCCACGCCGTTCTCGCAATAGCCGAGTGTCATGCCCAGGTAGCGGCTGATCGGGGCCGCCTCGAAGAGTTGCTTAAGTTTCTTGAGATGCGCGGGCGTGGAACGTTCCGACGTTTCACCCACCCGCTGGTGGCGGACACCTTCGGGCAGAGGAACCGGCACCAGCTTGGGCTCATTGAGGGGAGCCGAACGAGGCCGTGAGGCGGCTTTCTTGCTAGCAGGCCTCGAAAGGATGTCTCTCTTCCCTGGTCCTTCTTTCATATCGAGACACGCTCCACGATGTTTGCGAGTGACGTGCCGTCTACACCGGTCATAGATCTGTGTGGTCCTGGGGTCGGAGCGTCCGGCCAGGTACTGCACGTCCTCCGGGGGCACGTTCTGGTTGAGTATATCCGTAATCCCGTGAGGAGTCTCTTATCGAGACCAAGCTCGTTCTGGGCAACCCCACGAAATCCGTCGACCGCACACTCCTGCGCAATATCGCCAACGCCCTCTCCGGTGCTTCTGCTATCAAGTGTTGGTGAGATGACGCTAAGACTTTACACTGCATTAAGTTACAGCCAAAATAGCGATCGTGACCTTCGCTGCGCGCTAAATAGAGCGTAAGCGCCTTTTTTGCAAAGGGATACGTACACATCACCAACAGTAAACAGCGCAAGCACCGCGTCACGAGCTGGTCGATCTCCGCGTCGGCATATACCTGATAGCCGTCGAGCGCGGCCTTGAGGTCGTGCAACTTGTTGGGATCGGTCTCCTCGCTCAGGACCGTCGTCCGGTAGTAGTCAGCGAACGCCTCTTGGATGGTGTCGACATCGTTCATGAAGTCGAGCACGAACGCGTCGTGTTTCTGCGGGTGCGCTCGATTGAGACGCGACAGCGTCTGGACCGCCTTGATCCCGGACAAGATCTTGTCCACGGACAGTGTCGAGGTGACGGCATTGGGAGGGTCACGTTTCTTGTTGCCGAGGCGCGCACCAAATCCACCCCTCGCGCTTCGCCTGCCCGATTTCGACCGGGGGCGTTGCGTCTGAGGGGTGAATCGAACGGTTCTCGAGGAAGTCTTTGGCAGCAAGAACGCACACGACGGCGTCGATTGCGTCATCGCTAGCCTCTAGTTTGTTCACGTCAACCTCCAGTTGGAGCGATGCGGTTAAGGCATTGATGATCTGCCGACGTTCTTCGACGCTCGTAGGTTTCTTGTACGCGGTCGATCGGATCCTATGAGTAGCGAGAGTTGCAGCTGGGTAGACTTCGATCGCAGAAACATGCGCGAGCTCTTGCGGCGACCAAGCTAGCGGTAACGGCGATTGCAGGGCGCGGCGAAGGTCACCAAGGAGCCGTAGGGCAGCATGTGCGGTCCGAGCGATTCGGTCGGCACCTACGTCCAGCGGGGTCTTGTGTATCGTCTTTTGGATGAAGCGATCGGTCGCGCGTCGGAAGATTTCGTTTTTCGGGACGCGGATTTCTTCCCCAGCTGAATGCCCGACCAGCGTGTCACCCAATTCGGCAGGCCAGCCCAGCGGCGCATCGATGGCGAGTAGCACTCGGTCGTCGACGATGTCCAGCCACTCGCATATGACGTCCCTTGGTGGGACCCGACCGCACGTCTTCGCCGCGGTCACCGAAACCGAGCCGTCCTCCCAAGTACCCAGAGCGACGCCCACTTTCGCGCTTTCGGTTGCGCAGTCGACGCCGACAATCACAGTACGCATTCAACCCTGCCGTTCACGCTAGTGCTGCATTCACAGCGAGGGATCAAATGAACGTGAAGGTGCGGCACCGTCTGTCCCGCGGCTTCTCCAATGTTGACCCCGATGTTGAAGCCGTCGGGAAGGTGTTTGGACGAGACGGCCTCGCGGGCGACGGCAAGGGCGGTGAGAAGGTCGGCCTGCTCGTCGCGCGACGCGTCGAACCATGTCGCGACGTGTCTTTTAGTGACGATGAGGGCGTGGCCGTCGCTGACGGGGAAGGCGTCCCAGAGAGCGAACACGCGCTCGCCCCGGTAGAAGACGCGCTCGGCGTCCGGGGTGCAGAAGGGGCAGGCGGGCTCGGTCATCGTTTGCGTCGCGTAATCGTGAGGATGCCGTCGAGCCCGGCGTCGACGCAGGCTCGGCAGCACCAGCGGCGCATCGATCGTCGGGCAACGTGAGTGCGTTGGCACACAGGACATCGATGGATGTAGTGCCAGTCGTGTCGGCTTCTTTTGGGTGATGCAGCCTTGGTGAGGCTTTTCGGTACGGGAAGGCGTGTTCTCGGTTCATAGCCAGCGGCTTCGATGAGCGCTTTCCATTCGGTGCCGTGGGGGCGGATGCGTTGGCCGTGGAGCTCGTGAGCGGCGAGATGTGCCATTTCGTGACAAAGGACTTCCTCGAGAAGTCCAAGCTCTGCGGATTGGAGGCGCGCTGCGAGTCGCACTTTGCGCTTGTGCGGGTAGCAACGCCCCAGGCTGCGCGTTAGGCGGGAGCTCCATTCGATGGAGCTTCTTCTGGGCAGGTTGGGCAGTTTCCAGAGATTGGCCCATCGTTCTAGGGCGCGCACCAGTCTCGGGGGAAGGGCGTTTTCCTGCTCGGGCGTCATGCTCCGAAGGCTAACACGGGAGATGTTTTCTGAAAGATGACGGCGTCCAGACGGGGAAGGGCGGGTTCACGGCTATTGATGAGGGAGGTTTTGGAGTTCCTGAATGACGGGGAAGGACGTTCAGGTTACTCCCCGAGGGACAAAACTTCCACGATGGGATTCCCTAGCATTCAGGTTACTCCCCGGGCTTTCACGGCCTCGGGGCGAAGGCTAACACGAAGGGTGGAGCGCGGTGAGGGTTGCCTTGGTGCACAAATACAGGTAAGTCATTGATTCCCGCCGAGGCGACGGGGCATACGGACGCCGCCATCTACTGGCACCTGCAGCGGATCTACCAGAAGCACTCCCTCTCGCGGCAGGCGGACCTGGTGCGGTTGGTGCTGTCACTCGCCGAGATCGGATGAGGGCGGCGCGGGCGTGATCCGCGCGGGTGCGGTAGACGTTGACGGCCTCGACGCCCTCGGCCTGCCGCGCGTCGCGCGGTGCTTGCGCTGTTTGCTGTTGGTGATAAGTACGCATCCCTTTGCAAAAAAGACGCTTACGCTCTATTTAGCGTGCAGCGAAGGTCACGAACGCTATTTTGGCTGTAATGTAATGCACCGTAAAGTCTTAGCGTCATCTCACCAACACTTAATGGCGGAAGCACCGGAAGTTCGCCAATCTCATACAGCTCGAGTTTATGGAAGGGACAGGTGCTTGAATCTGTGTTAGCAAAGTGAGGACTCGGGTTGCGTCGCGAGCTCGTGACGCCGTCAGTTCGGACGCAACAATGTTCCCGGTCTCGCGATCAACGGCGATGTGCAACTTGCGCCATGCGCGCTGCTTTGGCGGTTTGCGAGCGTTTCCAACATGAATCCTCAAGCCCGTGCTATCGATCATCAGGTGGATGGGTTGAGTGCTCGCGGCTTTCGGAATCCGCAGCTTCTTGCGGAGCAACCTCGAGCGCCGACACAACGTCGAGTAGTCCGGGATCTCGATACCGAGCCCGAGAAGCGAGGCGATCGAGTGGGTGCTTGCGCTGTTTGCTGTTGGTGATGTGTACGTATCTCTTTGCAAAAAAAGTACTTACGCTCCATTTAGCGCGCGGCGAAGGTCGTGAGCGCTATTTTGGCTGTAATCTAATGCAGCATAAAGTCTTAGCGTCATCTTACCAACACTTAATGGCGGAAGCACCGATTTATGGCCTATTTCAAAAGGGCCGAGTTTTGGCACAGGACGGGGTCCAAAGGGACACCGGCGGCGCTCGTCAACTCAATCGCTCATCGCCAAGCTGCCTGAAACAGGCCGGCTCAGCGAACAGACTTCTTCCACGGGCTGCTAGGCTTGGTTGGCAATGGGAGCTAGAATGAGAGGTCTGCTGGGGAGCACCTATCACAGAGCCAGTGCCACGTCGGCTGGTTTCTGCGAATTTTGAGAACGCCTCCAGGATTCGAGCTTTCGGGCTCCGTTCATATTTTCGGACACGACGGGTAACGTGTGCCGCCTGACGAGAGCATAAGGAAGTCAGTTCGGCGCGATAGGTTCGCTCGATCAACGTCAACTTGACAATACTCTTTTTCAGTATCAAGTTACTGAGATAGGATGTGCTACTAACTGCGGGGTCAGGTCACGTTGACAGCGAAGGTTGAAAAGGTAATCTCGAATTATTGGGGCAGTTGAGGAGAGGAGCATTGCCCGTATCGATACCCCGCCTTGTCGTCATTGACTGTGAGACCACTGGCCTAGGGCAACATGACCGTATTGTAGAGATCGCGGCGATTACACTCGATCCGTTGACATGGGAACCGACGGATGAGTACGACACCCTGATTAACCCAGAGCGCGATGTCGGCCCGGTGGGTATCCATGGAGTAACGGCATCAATGGTCGAGGCCGCGCCCACCTTTCCCGAGGTTGCCACTGTACTGGCCCGCCGTCTCCATGGCTCGATCCTGGTCGCGCATAACCTTCCCTTCGATACCCGAATGCTGGGGTACGAGTTTGACCGGCTCGGAGTTGCGTTCAACGTCGGCTCAGGTCTGTGCACCCTCAGAGCCACTGGCGAGAAACTCGTAGCCGCGTGCCACAGGTTTGGGATCGCGCTGAACTTCCAGCATCGAGCGCTCGCCGACGCCCGCGCCACCGCCGCCCTTGCCAGAGAGGTCTTGGCCGGTGACGAGTCTGACTCCGAAGCGGCGACGGTCGGGTATGTCTCCGGAGTTGCCAATCCAAGGACTCTGCGACGGGAGGGCACGGATGTCGGAATTAGCGAGTTAGCACGCGTCGTGTCTCTCGCTTATTACCCGTCCTCGGATGAGGCGTTACTCCAGTACCTTGACGCCCTAGACTGGGCGCTGGACGATAACCACATCGATGATCAGGAACGCGCAGCCATTGATAAGTTCGCCGCGACACTTGGCATCTCCAACGAGGTTCGCCGGGAAGCGCACCGTGCCTATCTGGCGTCGATTATCGCTGCCGCCAAACGTGATGGCGTTGTCACCGAAGCCGAGCACCACCTCATCAGTGAGGTCGCGGACACGCTGGGAGTCACCGGAGTGACCATCCCCGAGGTGACAGACCTCCCGGACACAACCAGCCTTCGCAAGGGGATGCGCGTCTGCTTCACGGGCGAGGCCACCGTCGCCGGGAACTCGATCTCCAGATCTTTCCTGGAGGAAACTGCCGCCCTGTCCGGAATGCAACCTGTTGGTTCCGTTACGAAGAACGGCTGTGATCTGCTGGTGGTGGCTGATTCCTCCAGTCAGTCGGGAAAAGCACGCAAAGCGCGCGACTACGGTATTCCGGTGATGACGGTGGTGGATTTCCTCAACAAAGCCGGGTCGTAGCTGTATCTCGGGAACATGTACGCAGGTGATTGATGACGCGAGCAGATCTCAACAAGGCGATGCCGTCTGGTCAAAATACTCGAACGCCCAGCGGGTCAGCAGTTTGCACCTTTCCAAAGGCTGCTTGAATCCGCCATCGTGGTCGGATACGTATTCCAGTTCAGCGGAAGGAGTCGCGATGGACTGGAAGACCATGCTGAGCTACATCTCAGGGTCCGTAGATGAGGAGTTGCTCCTGCGCAACGAGTATCTTGTAGCAGAGAATCGAGTTCTTCGAAATCAGCTCCAGGGTCGCTTGCGTCTGACCGATGGCGAACGGCGGTCTCTGGCCGAGATCGGAAAGCGTCTGGGTAAGCAAGCCCGTGATGAGGTCGCGAGTATCGTGAAGCCCGACACGATCTTGGGTTGGCACCGGAGGCTTGTCGCGAAGAAGTTCGATGGCTCCAAGAACCGTCCGTATCCAGGGCGACCGCGGGTCGACGCCGACATCGAAGAGCTGGTGGTGCGTCTCGCCAAGGAGAACAAGTCCTGGGGTTACGACCGGATTGCCGGGGCGCTAGCCAACCTCGGGCATGAAGTGGCCGACCAAACCGTCGGTAACATTCTGAAACGCCACGGCATTCCGCTCGCACCAGAGCGTCGGAAGACCACGACGTGGAGGGAGTTCATCCGCTCGCACATGGACGTCCTCGCGGCGACAGATTTTTTCACCACGGAAGTGTGGACTCAGGGCGGGTTGGTGACGTACTACGTTCTGTTCTTCATACACCTGGCTACCCGTCGAGTCCACGTTGCCGGCATCACGCCGCATCCGAACGAACAGTGGATGACTCAAGTGGCTCGCAACGTGACCATGGCGGATGTCGGCTTTCTGTCCTCGAGCCGATACCTCATTCACGACCGAGACACGAAGTTCTGCCAGTCGTTCCACCGGACCATCGAGGCGATTGGCGTCGCGCCCGTCAAGCTGCCCGCACGGAGCCCGGATTTGAACTCGTTCGCGGAGCGCTGGGTGAAGTCAGTCAAAGAGGAATGTCTCTCGAAGCTCATCCTGTTCGGCGAGAAGTCGCTCCGTCATGCGCTTAGGGAGTACGTCGTCTACTGTCACCACGAGAGGAATCATCAAGGCAAGGAGAATCTGCTGCTGTTCCCAGCCAGCGACCAGTTACCTCAGTCCGAGCGCAAGGTACGCTCCTGTGAACGGCTTGGCGGGTTACTACGTTTCTACCATCGGGAAGCCGCATGAGTATTTTGACCTCACGGTGCGCCGGCACAAACCGGTAAGTCTCGCGGGTGCAAGTCCCGCCTAATGAAGGAGTAGCGAACCAGATTGGCCCCGAGTCATGCGTTGTTGTTCGCGAGAGCAAAGGCGAAGCGTTGACAGGGAGACGTGCGGGCTGGATATTGAGCCGCGAAAGTAAAATAAACTTCGGGGGGCCGACGGCGTCGTATGGCACGGAAGGCAACACGGAGCAGATCGTTATCGCAAGAGCTGTTCCGCCCCCGCGTGGTCCGAGACCCTGCGCACGCACGCCAAGAGACATACACGGGAGCCGGGAGGTCCCGCATCTGGTCCTGAGTGGCATCGGGGTCCGCGCTGTGAATCCGCAAGGAGCACGACAGCGACGTACGGATGCGGGAAGTCTGACAGGCCCATAGTAGCTGAGAAGCCTTTGAACAAAGGCTGGGGTGCGCCTCAGCTCGCGGAGGAGGTGGAGCCAAGGGGGCTGACCAAAGGAAATCCGTTACGGCAAATCAGGTCCCGGACACAGCGCCGGGCAGGGAGTGAATATGGACAACCCTAAACGGGCACGAAGCGAGAAACCGCGGAAACAGCCAAGGGAGTGCGCCTACGTTCGGTCCCCTGACCTGCAAAGCGCGCTGGAGCGGATACGGCAGGTTGCCTGCCGGGATAAAGGAGCACGGTTCACAGCGCTCTGGCATCATGTCTACAACGTCGACCGCCTCCGGGAGGCCTACTTTAGCCTCAAGCGGAATGCTGCACCGGGAGTAGACGGGGAGACGTGGCAGCACTACGGCGAGGACCTGGAGGGCAACCTGCAGGAACTATGCACGAGGCTGAAGCGTGGGGCGTACCGGGCGAAGCCGGTCAGGAGAGTGTACATTCCCAAGGCCGATGGGCGGCAGCGGCCGCTCGGAGTAACCGCACTAGAGGACAAGGTAGTCCAGCGCGCGGTGGTCAAGGTGTTGAACGCGATCTATGAGAGCGACTTCCTCGGCTTCTCCTATGGCTTCCGACCGAGGCGCAATCCGCACAATGCGCTGGATGCCCTCTACGTCGGAATCATGCGCAAGAGGGTGAATGAAGTGGACCCCATTTTTTAGACCAGGGGTTAAGGTGGTAAAACAAGCCTGCTCAATAAAAAAAGGAGCAGAGAAAAGTGAAGAAAAATCGTACGAAGCACAGCCCTGTTTTCAAGGCGAAAGTTGCATTGGCGGTACTACGCGAGCAGGAGACAGTGGCGGAACTATCCCGCCGGCACAAGGTTCACGCGAACCAGATCTACAAATGGAAGCGGCAGCTTTTGGAGAACGTCACGCGTGCTTTCGAGACCGAAGAGGTGGGCGGAGGCGATGCCTCGATGCGCGAGGCCGAACTGCTTCAGAAAATCGGGGAGCTGACGATGGAGCGCGATTTTTTATCACACGGGCTCGGTCGATTGCGATGACGCCCCGGCGGGAGTTGGTCGAACCCAACGCTCCGCTGTCGATGCGCTGGCAGTGCGAGCTGCTCGGCGTGAATCGGTCGAGCCTGTACTACGAACCTGTCGAGCCGGATGGCGAGCAACTCGCATTGATGCGTCGGATGGACGAGCTACATCTGAAGCATCCATTTTTCGGCAGCCGCATGATGACACAGACACTCAAAGCGGAGGGGTCGGCCGTCAACCGCAAGCGCGTGCAGCGTCTTATGCGGTTGATGGGGCTCGAGAGCACTGCGCCCAAGCCGAACACAAGCAAGCCAGCGCCGGAACACGCCGTATACCCTTATCTACTGAGGAATCTGACGGTTTCTCGGATCAATCAGGTGTGGGCCGCCGACATCACATACATCCCGATGGCGCGAGGCTTCGTATACCTGGTGGCGGTCATCGATTGGTATTCGCGGCGGGTGCTCGCCTGGCGCTTGTCCAACACGTTGGAGACGACCTTCTGCGTGGAGGCTCTGAACGAAGCTGTGGCACGCTACGGTTGCCCAGAGATATTCAACACGGACCAGGGCTCTCAGTTCACCTCGGAGGAGTTCACCAGTGTATTGCTTGCTCTTGAGATCAAGATCAGCATGGATGGCAAAGGTCGCTGTATCGACAACATCTTCGTGGAGCGGCTCTGGCGCTCGCTGAAGTACGAGGAGGTCTACCTGTACGCCTACGACACCGTGCAAATGGCTCGCGCGGGCATCGCTTGCTACTTCGATTTCTTCAATGACGAGCGCCCGCACAAAGCGTTAGGCTATCAAACGCCCGCGAGCTTCTACGATGGACTGCTTGGCGAGGTTGCTTGAAGATGATTGGCCATCGACCGATTTGTACATCACAGCATCATCCTGGAGCTCAACGTCGGCAGTTACCGACTGGGGCAATCGAAGCAGAACAAGGCCAAAGAGGCCACGGCGGTAGAAAACCGGGAAAAGGAATGAACCTTGCCACGAGTCCACAAAACGAATGCGAGAATCGCCGCAGGAGACCCTCTCGCGGCTTGGCCCATACCCCAGGTACCCCGATTTTTGCACTATTCAGGTGGACCAGCGAAAGGGCGGCTTCGATCCGGGGCCCCGACGGAGGGAGCGGACAAGGAAGCTTCGCATCTTTTTTTAAGGGTCCGCTCCCTCCGTCGGGGCCCCGGATCGAACATGGGACACTTTGCTGATAAGTGACGGAGCAAGACCGGTAGGTACCCGGGAATTCTAACTTGTTGCTGAAGAGAAATAATAATTGCCGCTAGACACAATGATGGCTACAGCGAAAAACAAACTGTCCACAGATTTTCAATCTGCCATAAACTGTGTTCCCGAACGCTCCCTTCTAGGAGCCTTCGGGAAACAACATCACGACTATGACCACGACGTGTTCAACTCGGCAGGCTCCACCTTAGCTACCCCCCATTTTGGTCCAGAGAATGGGGTCCACCTCAGAACTGGATGCTCGACGCGGACATTCGCGGGTTCTTCGATGCCATCGACCACGAATGGCTGATGAAGTTCGTCGAGCATCGGATAGCAGACCAGCGTGTGCTGCGACACATCAAGAAGTGGCTGAACGCTGGTGTGATGGAGGATGGGAAGCGAACACAGGCGGAGAAGGGAACGCCTCAAGGGGGAAGTGTATCCCCTTTGCTAGCGAACGTGTATCTGCACTACGTGTTCGATCTATGGGTCCACCAGTGGAGGAAGAGGCATGCTCGCGGTGAAGTGATCATCGTGCGCTTTGCCGATGACTTCACGGTAGGATTCCAGTACCGCGAGGACGCCGAGCGATTCCTGGAGGAACTCAGGGAGCGATTCCAGAGATTCCATCTTGAACTGCACCCCGAAAAGACGCGCCTGATGGAATTCGGCCGCTATGCTGCCGAGAACCGCAAACGGCGCGGCGAGGGGAAACCCGAGTCTTTCGACTTTCTTGGCTTCACACATACGTGTGACAAGACAAGGAATGGGAAATTCATAGTGCTTCGGCAGACGATGCGGAAACGGCTGCAGTCGAAACTTCGCGAGATCAAAATCGAGCTGAAGCGACGGCTGCACCATCCTGTCCCTGAGGTGGGGCAATGGCTAAGGTCGGTCATGCAGGGGCATTTCAACTATTATGCGGTGCCTCGTAACCAACGGAAACTCGGCGCTCTCAAGTATCAGGTGTACCGTCTGTGGCTCCGTACGCTACGGCAGAGGAGCCAACGACACCGGATGACCGGGGAGCGCATGAACCGTTTGGCCGACCGCTGGTTTCCACCTATTCGTATTTTGCACCCGTACCCCGAACAGCGACTGCGCGTCATGACCTGAGGTAGGAGCCCAGTGCGTTAGCAGCGCTCGCTGGGATCTGTGCGGGGGGCCGCCCGTAAGGGCGGTCCCTACCGCGAAGGTCCTAGGAACGTACCTGTCAGGGTGCGACAGTCGTCGGATTCGCAAGGCCCTGAAGGCGTTGCTCGGTGACGAGCACCTGTCCAAGAGCGCTGTGTCGAGTGTGGTCAGCCGACTCAAAGAGCGCGTCGAAGAGTGGCAAGGCCGGGACTTGAGCGACGAGGCCTACGTCATCGTCTTCCTGGACGGCTTCCACCTGAAGGTGCGGATGGCGAAGCGTGTTGTGAGCGTTCCCGTGCTCGCCGCTCTCGGAGTCGTGCCAGAAGTGCAAAAATAGATTTTGTCGCTCCGGCTCGCGGCGAATGAAGCCTCGGCTCATTGGAGCTCGCTGGTCGAAGAGCTTCAGAGTCGGGTGCTTCCGCAATCGAGTGTTGGCAGCCGCCGCGTAACCCGCTCGCATGCTAGAGTTGGAGCCTGATTTCGAGAGACACAGTTCTTTCGTCGACAAGGCCCACGTGAAGTGAATCCCTAAGCTGTCTCAACCCCGAGTGTCCGCCGTATGAAGCGGAAGCACCGGCACACGCAGGACCCTAGCATTCAAATGCCTCGAGACGGCGTAGCAACACTTAATGGCAGAAGCACCGCTGTACTGGTGCTTCCGCCATCAAGTGATGGGATGGACTCCTCCGCTGACATAGACGGCATCGTGCCAAAGTCAGTCGAAAGAACGCATCGAAAAAGGAGGAGTCCGAATGAAAGATACGACGATCGCTGTGGGTTGTTGTTTTTTACATTGAATCGCGAAGATTTCTCATTCGTGATTCACCTCGACCGGCAACCACGTACGAGCAGAAGACGGGAGGCGCAGACGGGGTCAAGGGCGCGTAGCGGCTCGCGTAGCGAGCGAACCCTGGACGCCGTCGAGCACTCCCGTACCCTCATGGAGTGGTGGCCGTTCTTGATATTTCATCGCGGTGGATTACGGATTAAAGTGATAAACAACATGGGTCTTGCAAAGAACGTCTTCGAGATTGCCATCTCGCGCGAAGCGGGGAAGGTGTCCAAGCAACTCCGTGTGAGTCGACCCAAGTTGGTGTCGTTTTTTGCGAAACAGAGCGCTGCCACCGTGCTTCTCGAAGCCTGCGGCTCGGCTCACTTCTGGGCAAGGACGTTGCGACGGTTGGGACACGACGTCGTCCTGCTCCCCGTCCTGTGCCAAAACTCCGCCCTTTTGAAATAGGCCATAAATCAGCAGCTTAGTGTCCGTGTTTGTCCCCGGGCCAACGAAACGCCAGCCGATGAGACTCTTTAGAAGGGCTGAACGGGCCTCATTTTCGGTTTTGGTCTCGAATCTCGATTTCCGAGGGACACGTTTGCGCCAAATAGGAGAGCGGGCGCTGACCGGGGGCCGTGCGGCAGCGGAAAAGAGGCCACCCGAGAGGCCCAGAATCGAGGCCGGGGCTATCGCAGCTTAGCGTACGCTTTCCCAGTCAGTCCAGATTCTGCGCAACAGCACCCAAAACCCGCGGTCGACATTCGAGAGCCGCGGCCGTTTTACCGAACGACGGAGGACGGCAAGCTGGTGCCGAAGAGCGACTTTCTCGAGAGCCAGTTCGCGACGAGCCTTAAAAGCAGAGATGAGAGCGGAAACCAACGACGAAATCATGCCGGCATGGTGCCGGCAGACCGGAGATTAATCAAGTTCGGGGCGCGCGGATGAATAAATAGAAGGCACACCTCGCTCCAACTCTTGACAATAGCTCCGTGACCACCACGGCTGATTCAATACTCGAAGCCGCCAGTCTTCCACCAGAACACTTCGGATTTTAGTAGACAACTCCCAGTTTCTGCGAGGCGCAACCCTGGCAAATGGCTCGACTATGCATCCACTCTGGCGGATTCCGCTCGTTGCAGAGCTTACACTTACGGAACCGTTGCCGCCGTCGCCTCCTGGTTACCTTAACCAATGCGGAGAGCAGCCGTTTTAGGTCCGTCCCTGATAACCCTGATAACCCGGCCAGACGAATGTCGCCCAACGGAGCGTGTCTCTCGACCGGAGTGCCGGGTCCCTGCCATTCGATGGCATACTCAAAGACGCTGACCCTCTCTTTGCTGACCGTGACAACGACCTCGCCCGGGTCCCCAGCGATCAGCTGAGTTGTTCCGTCCGGAGAGGCTTCCTCACGGAGTGGCTTCCCCATGACGACACGGACGATATCGAGAGTTCGTTCCTTGACTCCAGCCTCCACAACTGCGAGCTCCTGCGCCTAATAGTACTCCTGTTCACACCCCGTCCTGTGCCAAAACTCGGCCTTTTTGAAATAGACCATAAATCAGCAGCTTGGTGTCTGTGTTTGCGACCGGGCCAAGGGCCGTAGGCTTTACAATCGTCTGGCCCGAGGGAGCCTCTCCAAGTTCATAAGACGCAGGTGGCGTCGTCGGGTCGCGGCGCGAAGCAGCTGATCATGGCAGGTATAAACCGCGCAATGAACGCTGGATAGACTTTTTGCGGAGCACAGGTTCCGAAAGCAACCGCCGCGCCGCTGCCAGGAGTCGATCCTTCCAGGCAACACGTTCCCGCCAGTGGTCGGGGATAGCGTTCAGGCCGTAGAGGGCGCCGGCGAGCTGCCCCGTCACTGCTGCTACCGTATCGGCGTCGTCGGCCAGGTTGGCCGCGAGCAGCACCGCGCCGCGGAAGTCTCCGGTGCGGGCGACTGACCAGATGGCGGCTTCGAGCGTGTGAACGACGTACCCGCTGGAGCGGATCGTATCCCGTGTCCGTCCTCGCCAGCTGCCGGCTATGACCTGAGTGATTGCCGCCGCTCCCGTGAACCGTCTCGGAGCCAGAACGTCCGAGAACGGTGACCCGGCGATGGCGTCTGCCAGGAGTGCGCCGAACGCCCGGCAGGCGTCCACTGCTTCCTCGGCTCCGTGGGTCGTCCGGGACTGGTCGGCGGCTGCTGCGAGCAGGCGCGGCCGGTCGTGCCTGAACCGGAGCGCAACGGGGGCGAGCCGCATCAGCGAGCCGTTGCCTGCGCTCCAGGGATCGGTCGAACCCGCGACCGGGTCACCCGTCCGTAGGTACCGGGTGAGCGCTTGGCAGGTCGTGTTTCCGATGTCGAAGCAGTCTCCGCTCCACGAGTAGTCTCCGTCTCGCCACCACTTCACGAAACGGTCCATCAGGTCCCGGCAGTCGAGCGTCTTGGATTCCGCCAGGCTGTCGGCAAGGGCCAGCGCCATGGCCGTGTCGTCGGTCCAGGCACCGGCCGGCAGATCGAACGGGCCGCCACCGACCATGTCTTCTAGACGCGGCTGCGTATCGCGAGAGCAGAATTCGAGCGTCGTGCCGACCGCGTCGCCCACCGCCAGACCGAGGAAGGCCCCGAGCGCCCGGTCGTGAATGTCGTCCGCGGTCCGGGATGGAACCGATGGTGCTTGTGCCGAACACTGCCTCACGTGGGCCAGCTGGGAGTCGTTCTCGATGGTCCCTTCGTGGGCGTCGCGCACGCGGCGGATCGCATCGTCCGGTTGCACGCCCAACTCCACCAGCAGGCGGGCTGTGATGGTCCCGGCGCGTCCCAGACCACCCCGGCAGTGGAGCAGCACGTCGAAGCCGAGCCGCAGCCGGTTCCTGATGGACTCACCGGTGGCCTTCCAGGCGTGCTCGAAGTCCTGTTCCGGTGCCTCTCCGTCGGGAATCGGGGCATGCCACCACTCCATGTGCCGGTCTCGAACCGCCCTCGGGAGATCGTGCACCTTTAGATAGGCGATTTCTTCGTGGGTGATCAGGCTGACCACCGCAGTCGCTTCCCAGCGCTGAATCGCGTCGAGGTCGGTGTCGAGATCCCGCTTCCAGGGCCCGGATATTGCGTAGCGATCGATCCTACCGGGGCACTGCGAGAAGCCGATCCGGCCCCGGCCGTCGCCCAGGGTCATCGCCGTGATGCGGAGTGGGTGGCTCTCGCTGGTTCTTGCCGTCGGCATGGACTCTATTCTCTAACGGGGCTGTGCTCCGCAAAAAAGAAGATTGGCCAGAAGCAGCCAAACATAGTAGGTCTAGAACGTGCAATCAACGCCGGATCGATTTATTGCGGAGCACAACCAATCAAAACGCGTAACGCAGGGACAGTCGAAGCCCGTGGTTCCTCAACTTCGCCCGTGTCGGAGCCAGTTCGAGCGCCAACGGTTCCCTGCTTCCGTCACGCCATTCGACCCGGCCCATGCCTTCGCCGGTCTCTATGACACCATAATCCGTGTAACGCCAGGCAAGATCGAGCATCGTCCGCTCGCCTCCCAACGACATCCCCAGCCCGGCTGTCAGCATCCAGGTCAAACCAGTCCGGCTGGTGCCCGGAACGATGGTCGTCGTCTTCGGGAACGTCATGCGCGTCTCACCGATTGCAACTCGAGCGGCGCCGATGCCTCCACCGATGAATGGGTTGAACAGGCCGAGCTTGCGTAAACCCAATTCCGGAAGATTGACATAAGCGGCCAGCATCCCGGACAGAGAGGATAGATCCGCGGAAACCGATTGCAGGCGTTCGGGGTCTAGGAAGTTGGCACGACCATCGAAAGTGAATCGCGGCCAGTATTCAACCAGAGCCTCCAGACTCACGGTGGGCGCAACGGCGTAACCTAGCCCAAACTCAACGCCCGCAGCCGTACTGAAGTTCCCAACCGAACGGAGCGGCGCGCCGTCGCCGCCGGTACTGCAACCATAAAGAGCAGCCGGGAAAACGCTCGAACAGTCCTCGTCGGTGAATTGGGTTTCGGCCGGGCGGTCTAGGCTGATCCCTGCTCGCAGGTAGAAGTCTTCAGCCTCGGCCGTTCCGGACAGCAGCCACGCCGCGGCCGCGCTCGAAGTCACCACCGCCGCGCGGCCCCAGTGGTTCCAAAACTTTTCTGTCCGCGTGGGTGGAGCGTCAAGAGTGCGTGTCATCTGTTTCATGATAGGCTTAACCCTAATCGCAAAAAAAGAGAGCAAAGTAGCGCGAAAGTATTGACAAAGGAGCCTCTGGGTTTATGTTTGGAGCGTTGCTTCCAAACAAAACACCAAACGACCAGAGGCCCCTATAGTGCGCTTGAAACTATCTCGATTTCGCCGGAACTTCAACAAGGATCTTCCGGTCGAGTTCACAGAGCAGAACCTGAGCTCGTTTGGTGGACTGGAACTGTTTTCACGATATTTGCGCCGCGTTGAGCTAAGCCGCCGGGTAGGAAAGGCGTGCAGAGGAAAAGGCATTCGGTCGGACTACGGGAGCGTCCGACTGGTTCTGGTGTTGGTTGGGATGCTGCTCGTGGGAGCTCGTCGTCTAGAGCACCTGCAGTATGTCTGTGATGACCCGATGCTGCTTCGCTTCTGTGGGTTGAGAAGACTACCGAGCCGTCCGACGATCGTGAATTGGCTGAAGCAATTCACGGGAGAGCGGCTCAAGGGCCTATCGGAGTTGAACGGTGTATTGGTCCACGAGCAGAACGAGCGATTGGGTCTGAACCGTCTGACGGTAGATATGGACGGCACCGTGGTTCAGGCAGGCAATCAGGTTGGATAGGCGGCCAAGAGAAAACCTTCGCCGAATTGCGCAGCCAGTTCGCTCTCGACGTCGTAGTGTGCCAAAACCCGATCGAGCGACTCCATCATTATTAGAAGGCCATTCTCGGCGTTGAGAATGCGGAGACGGCTGTCGGGAAACGAGGCGAGCTCTGATAAGGTGCCAGCCGTCGGCAAACTGCTTGGGAAACTATATTGGCGTTAAAGTCCGCTCACGCCGCGTCTCGATAGTAATATCGGAGCGTTCCGCCGAGGCGCTCCCGACATCGGATGCGACCGTCGGACCCCAGCGAATCCTGCGCCGAGCAGATGAGCTCGTTATCGAGACCTTGATGATTCCTCTCCAGATGATAATGGGCGACGAAAGCGCGGATACTCACGCGGAGATGATTCTCTCCCAAGGGAATCATCCGACTAAGGCACTCGCTTTTGATGGACCGCACAAAGCGTTCGGCGTAGGCGTTCAAATTCGGACTCCTCACCGGCAGCTTCACCGTCTCCACGCCGACAGCACCGAGTGTGGCGCAGAATGATGCTGAAAAGAGCGGGTCGCGGTCGTGAATGAGAAACCGCGCGTCTCGAAGAAAACCGTCAATGGCGTCGGTCAGGTTTCTGGCCACTTGCCTCATCCAATCGTCGTAGGGCTGGTGACAGATGCCCGCGATCTCCACTCGGCGCGTCTTGAGGTCGATCACGAAGAGCACGAAGTATCGAACAAGCCCGCGAGACGTCAGCACTTCAACGGTGAAGAAGTCCGTCGCAGCTATGGCTCCCCAGTGAGCCTTCAGGAACGTACTCCAGGGCATTCGTTTACTTCGTTCATTCGCGGGCTCGATCCCATGCTCAGCGAGAATGCGCTTTACGGTGTTGCGGCCGACGTCATGGCCGAGGTTTCGAAGAGCGCCGCAAATTCTCGTATAGCCCCAGGTTGAATTCTCGGTCGCCATCCTGACCACGAGTGCGCGTATCGTTTCCAGCACACGAGGCCGTCCTGGCCCGCGGCGCTGGCTCCCGTCGTACTTTTTCGCGATCAGTTCTTTGTACCAGCGCAACAAGGTATCGGGCGTCACGAGATCCGCGATTTCCTTCAGGCCATCCCTACCCAACGTCCTCGCCTTCGCCGCGAGCCGCCGCCGCTGCGCATCGGTAAAACGTAGTCGGCGTCCACCCAGTTGTTCCCGAAAAACGCGATTCTCTTCTTTCAGGTATTCGATCGCGTCCTGTTGGAACCGGTTGACCCATCCGGCGAAGGCCATGACGAAGAACTGCCATAGGTACGGTTGCATGGGTCCGGATTCTAGCCGCCCATCGAGCCCGGCGGGCTTGCTCCTGGACGCTTCAACGACCTGCCAACACTCAGCATCCGGCGTTGATCGAGTTTTGGCACACTACGGGGTGGAAGGTACTGTCAAATTGAGATCTTAAGTTCGGAGCGGGCCTCTAGATAATGGGGCTGGGGCGCACCGCGTTGCCAACATCTAGGTGTCGGATCGGCCCTGAATGCCTCAACTTGGCAGTAGCCAAAGGGATGCTGACTGAGAACAAGCGAGAGAACAAGGCAGTGTAGAATGCCTTCGCCAAACTGACCATTAGGAAACAAAATTGCCTGACGAAAATGCTGATTTTGATGTAACGCCATTCAACGCGTTCATGGCCGAACGCATGCGATGGGCGGGACTTCTTGTGACGATCCAAGAGATTGCTGAGGATAACAAGGCGCTTGTCCATGATCTCTCGACATACGATCCGACCGTGGCTGTTCCATTCTTAGCAGGCCTCCTGACCTTGCCTGACTATCAATCACATTGCCTTCGCCTTGAAATACTAGTTGCGTTGGCCGTGGCATACTGCCACGGTCGGAAGAAAGCGAATGTCAACGAAGCGCAGCGCTGGTTCTCTCAGATCGGAAAATCGCAATGCACGGCCTCCGAGGATCCAGCCGAGGATGTCTTTGTTTCCCTCATCCAGGACGACCGCGGAGATTACCGACTCTTCGAAGGTGTTTGGGAAGAGGCGGGTTTCTATACCCAGCGCGTTCTTGATGTCATTGCGACGATGCCCGACAGGGGGCAATTTGGGCAGATCAAGAAAAGCGTTCGCGCGATGCTCACTATCTCTGATTTGGTGTGCGACAAAGCTAAATTACAACGCTATCAGCTCGGCTCCGATAAGCTGCACTCCGCGCTGTCGCCACGTAAACTTCCTGGGCGAAATGCCCTGATCTCTCGCGTGACGGTTACTTTCGCTGAGCTCCAAGGGCGTGGGGTCACACATTCCGATATCGAGCCATTCCTGTTTCGTCCGCAAATGAAGAAGGATCTCACTGCGCAGAAAATAGGATGCAGCTATTTGGACCGCTATCCACTGATCATGCAGGCGGACACGCATCTGACAGTCGCACTTCCCTCAGCGCTATCAGTCGCAACGCGGAACTACGCGATTGCCAGCATCATCGAAGGCGGATTGAGCAAGACTTTCGATGACAGACTCGCAAGGAACTATGCGAAATTGCTTAGCGATACTCCTTTACTCGGCGGCCCCACGGGCGCGCCTGTTCAGTGGGAGACAGTGGGTGAGCACCGATGGTCCAATTTCGAACTCAAGGTCGACGAGGGATACTACATCTCCTATCACATCCTTCTGCCATCGATCCAAACGCACACTAATGGCGGTTTCCTAACCGATTATCAGGTCGAAGACGCTCTGTTCGAAACGCTGGAAAGGTCGATCGATGACGTTATCGCAAAATTAGCGAAGCAACGCGACTTCAAGGAAGGCCTGGTCATCCTCGTTCGCTCCGGTTGGGGAAAGGCTTGTGCCATTCAAAGTATCGAGTTGAATAATCCCAAATGGCGTTTCCAAAACATGTCCGCAGCTGACCTTGTACGACTGAGCAGGTTACGCGATATGAACCCAAACTACTTTTGGCGCATTCAAGATGGGCTGGAGGCTGTGACGAAGGCTGGTGTGAAGATCGTAAATCTCAACGGCATCCTGAACCTGATCGGCTGGGTGCGCAGCAATGACGGCCATCTCGTGCCACACGCGCGGCTCCCCGACGGCAAGATCTCGCCTGAACAACCATTGATGCTCACCCCGCCGCTTAACCTATTGAGGGAGGTACGGGCTGAATCCGACCGGAGTTACGACCGACACAGCTCGTTCGACAACACCGGGACGTGGCACCATGTCCAACGTGTCTCCCCCAACCCGTTCTTTGACAGTGAGAGCAGCCGCCGCGTCTATGGCTCTATGGATGATCTGCGCAGCGGAGCCCTGACATCCGTTTACGAGGGTGCGTTTCGTCTCTGGATCTCTATTGCCACACCGAACATCACCCAAAGAGAGGTCACGTATCGCCTTTGGGAAATGGCCAATGAATGGCTGCATCGCATCGGCGCTGCTCTTGATGCACGCGCTGAACGTGTGCCGGAGACACGCAATCTCAAAGTCTACGTTGATTTCCGAGATGTCGATCCACCCAAGGAGGTAGACGGAAAGCCGACGCCAGAGGAGCTCATTCCGCTCGGCGCAATCGAGGCACATAGCGAGCCGAACGCTTGCAAAGCCGTCTTCGGGGTCGGTTTTTTGAGGGGCTTCCTCATCGCTGAAAACGTCGCCGAACGCCTATTTGTTCGAAATCTCGTGCGAGCCTTCCTACTCCTTCTTGGTATGGAGAATGGCGATGGCGAGGCCGAGGCCGAGGCAATTGAGTCTCGCGTCGTTAAAAACAACGAAGCGCGCAGCTTTCACTTCTTCCACGCCCAGAAATTCATGGACCATCTTCGGGATACACTGCCCGATGAACTCATCGCGATTGATCCTATAGACGATGGCACTGTCAAGATTGGACTGGGTTGGCGTGTTATTGGGAAAGACCAAGGCAACAAGATCGAAGGACGGGAGGCATGCACCGGCTTTCTGGAGAAGGTCGTCGATGTCTTGTTGGACGAAGTCATCAACGCGCTTGCCACGTTCGACCGTCTTTCCACGCTCAAAAGGCTTGTGACCAATTATGAGAGAGCAAGCACCGAGGAAGACCACTGGACGCGAACATCGGCAGCCCTTCTCGGCCTGTACGGGCACGATCCAGGAACCGTTGATCGCATTGTCAAGCAGATGTCGAAGTTTTCCGGTGCCCGTGTTACAAGCCGCATTTTGAGTGAAATTGCTTTGTGCGTCTGCCCTTCGGAAGGCGGTACCAAGTTATCCAGCATCGAAATGAGCAAATTGATCGCACGCGCTGCACTGGTTGTCCGTATTGGCGGCCTGTCTGATGCGATCTATTACAATGCGCTTGCCCCGGAAATTAAGATCTCTCCATTGGGTGATATTCTTTTTCGAGATGAGTTTGGTGAATTGGTGGTTGAACCGATGCTATCCCACGTGATGGCGGACAGATTTATTGCCAATGCCCCGTTGCAAGATAAAAACTATGAAAAGCCAAGAATCGTAACTAATACGCGAGGGATAATCAGTAACGAGTTTTGGGATATCTGGAAAAGTGAAATGGGATTCGATATAGATGAAGCGCGCAGCATTATAGACGCTTTAGAGCATAGAGGCATCGCGGAAAACACTGCGATTCTTGAGATCACTCAAGACGAATATTTCCCATTGGTATGCTCGGATTCGGTCCCCAAAGACGCGGCCGCAAGGTTCTTGAGCCAATTCTCGCTTGCAACGCGCCAGCGGTGGCAAGATGTTCCCGGAGGCTTTGCGTCCAAGGATATCTATCCGTGGCGTTTTGATCGACGACTGTCTTTCATGACGCGCCCTATTTTGAAAGTAGACGACAGCGATAACCCCCTGTTGGTTATTCCGCCCGCCGCATTACGAAATGGCTTTGCCTATGTCGTTGATGCTGCCTATAGAGGTCGGCTCAACCGGTCCTTTTTTCGCACGAAGGAGATGAAAGATACCTGGTGGGGCAAGGCACGTGAAGGTCACAGCTTCAATTCTGAAGTCGCGCTGGCGTTGTCAGACGCTGGCTGGCAAATCCGAAAAAATATAGGACTTCCAGAACTCCTTAATCGCAAGATGGAGCGGGATTGGGGGGATATTGATGTACTTGCTTGGAGGTCGGATCGGAACCAGGTACTGGTAATCGAGTGCAAAGATCTTTCCCAGGCGCGCAACTATTCAGAGATCGCTGCATTGCTTTCTGACTACCAAGGTATCGAAGCTGACGGAGACGCGGACAGGCTCAAGAAGCATCTCAACCGAGTCTCGCTGCTCCAGGAAAACCAAGAACAGCTTCAGCGGGTTACCAACATTCAGCGGCCTCAGATTGTTTCCTGCCTTGTTTGTAGTGGTGTCGTACCGATGCAATACGCAAAAATTGACGCGTTAGCGGACACGCACGTCGGTACGATTGAGAAGATTCTAGCCTTGTAGTTTACTACGGCAGGGAACACTTTAGAACGGTACTGTCAAGTTTTCCACGGCCTGACGGCCACCCCGAATGACGTGGTGAGCTTCGCTTCGATCAGATCAGCTAGAAAAGGATTCACTTCGATAATTGTCGGATACACACCTAGGAACTGGCAGGCCAGTGCGGTCGTGCCCGATCCTCCGAACGGGTCGACGCACCGCACGACGGGAATTTCACTTTCTTCAACGGCCCGGGCAATCAGCTCCGGTGCATAGGCCTCCTTGAAATTCCGCCATGTCTGAAACGGTAGCTCGTCTGCGCCGGCGTTGGTCCCCAACGATGTGATCGTTCTTCCTTGCGTCCATTCCTCAAAGGTTACAAACATTACTTTCCGCCTTCAAGACGCGATATGGACTGCGTGCGTTCCTGAGTTTCTCGTTGAGCACTGCGTCGCCGCAGGCCAAAGTCGAAGTTGGGGAACTAGCGGCTTCGTTTCATTCAAGATAGTGGGCGAAGCGGACGTTTGCTGCGCCCGGCGGCCTATTCTAAGGATTCGACCTGTGATCCGCAAAAAAGAAGATCGCGAATTGACGGGCAGACAGCCATGGGAGTTGAGGTCCTGCGAACTCGTCTTCGCCTCGGTGGAGATTCTGCACTCTGTCGCTGCCGGGCCACCGACGCAATAACGTGCTTGAGAAAGAACGCGGTGTTCCCCGTCCTGTGCCAAAACTCGGCCTTTTGAAACAGACCATAATATCAGCAGCTTAGTGTCTGTGCTTGCGACCGGGTCAAGAGCCGTGCTTCGGCTACCCACCCAACTTCTACCGGTCGGCAAAGGGTTCCGACAGCAACCGCCGCGCCGCTGCCAGGAGTCGATCCTTCCAGGCAACGCGTTCCCGCCAGTGGTCGGGGATGGCGTTCAGGCCGTAGAGGGCGCCGGCGAGCTGCCCCGTCACTGCTGCTACCGTATCGGCGTCGTCGGCCAGGTTGGCCGCGAGCAGCACCGCGCCGCGGAAGTCTCCGGTGCGGGCGACTGACCAGATGGCGGCTTCGAGCGTGTGAACGACGTACCCGCTGGAGCGGATCGTATCCCGTGTCCGTCCTCGCCAGCTGCCGGCTATGACCTGAGTGATTGCCGCCGCTCCCGTGAACCGTCTCGGAGCCAGAACGTCCGAGAACGGTGACCCGGCGATGGCGTCCGCTAGGAGCTCGCCGAACGCCCGGCAGGCGTCCACTGCTTCCTCGGCTCCGTGGGTCGTCCGGGACTGGTCGGCGGCTGCTGCGATCAGGCGCGGCCGGTCGTGCCTGAACCGGAGCGCAACGGGGGCGAGCCGCATCAGCGAGCCGTTGCCTGCGCTCCAGGGATCGGTCGAACCCGCGACCGGATCACCCGTCTGCAGGTATCGAGCGAGTGCTTCTTGGATTGTGTTTCCGATGTCGAAGCAGTGTCCGGTGCACGAGTAGTCTCCGTCCTGCCACCACTTCACGAAACGGGCCATCAGGTCCCGGCAGTCGAGCGTCTTGGATTCCGCCAGGCTGTCGGCAAGGGCCAGCGCCATGGCCGTGTCGTCGGTCCAGGCACCGGCCGGCAGATCGAAGGGGCCGCCACCGACCATGTCTTCTAGATGCGGCTGCGTATCGCGAGAGCAGAATTCGAGCGTCGTGCCGACCGCGTCGCCCACCGCCAGACCGAGGAAGGCCCCGAGCGCCCGGTCGTGGATGTCGTCCGCGGTCCGGGATGGAACCGATGGTGCTTGTGCCGAACACTGCCTCACGTGGGCCAGCTGGGAGTCGTTCTCGATGGTCCCTTCGTGGGCGTCGCGCACGCGGCGGATCGCATCGTCCGGTTGCACGCCCAACTCCACCAGCAGGCGGGCTGCGATGGTCCCGGCGCGTCCCAGACCACCCCGACAGTGGAGCAGCACGTCGAAGCCGAGCCGCAGTCGGTTCCTGATGGACTCGCCGGTGGCCTTCCAGGCGTGCTCGAAGTCCTGTTCCGGCGCCTCTCCGTCGGGAATCGGGGCATGCCACCACTCCATGTGCCGGTCTCGAACCGCCCTCGGGAGATTGTGCACCTTCAGATAGGCGATTTCTTCGTGGGTGATCAGGCTGACCACCGCAGTCGCTCCCCAGTGCTGAATCGCGTCGAGGTCGGCGTCGAGATCCCGCTTCCAGGGCCCGGATATTGCGTAGCGATCGATCCTACCGGGGCACTGCGAGAAGCCGATCCGGCCCCGGCCGTCGCCCAGGGTCATCGCCGTGATGCGGAGTGGGTAGCTCTCGCTGGTTCTTGCCGTCGGCATGGACTCTATTCTCTAACGGGGCTGTGCTCCGCAAAAAAGAAGATTGGCCAGAAGCAGCCAAACATAGTAGGTCTAGAACGTGCAATCAACGCCGGATCGATTTTATTGCGGAGCACAGGGCAACAGTAAACGAAGCAAGCAGCCGCGGATGAATAAATAGAAGGCACAGGGCTGGCCACACGGTGCCTGACGTTCAGGGACACCTTCGTGTGCACGCCGACATCCTTACTAATGGCGTTCGCCGACACAGGCAGGCCAGCTGACATTAGCATTCAAATACGGCGTAGCAACACTTGATGGCGGAAGCACCAGGAAACCCACCGAAAGGCGAGTGGAATGACCAGTGTGCATCGTGGCCGACTCCTTGTATGGGATTTTGGTAAATGTCGTACAGCGAGCCTGGGCGTTACCGTACGAAATTCTACACCTCACCGCGAGGTAAATGACAGAGATGGCGGTCGTGAGTGTTCCGGAACGGATCTACAGGACAGTGCGGCGGCACCTTCTACGTCGGTGGCATCGGACCGAAGACGCCGCGTTTCTGTACACGGCAACCAATGAGGACCCTTTCAAGTACGTAGAATGGTTCCCGTTCGGGGCGCGCGGATGAATAAATAGAAGGCACAGGATCCACGCGACAACGAAGGCGATCCAGTCCCGACCAACTTTGGGTTTGTCGTCAGTGTTGTTCATGGAAACGAGTGTTACCGAGTGATTGAAGGGTAGCAGATCCGAACAGCTAGGCAAAAAAGCGGGGCGCCTTTTTCCGTAGTGTAGCTAGGTGTTGTTTATCACTTTAATCCGTAATCCACCGCGATGAAATATCAAGACCGGCCACCACTCCATGAGGGTACGGGAGTGCTCGACGGCGTCAAGGGTTCGCTCGCTACGCGAGCCGCTACGCGCCCTTGACCCCGTCTGCGCCTCCCGTCTTCTGCTCGTACGTGGTTGCCGGTCGAGGTGAATCACGAATGAGAAATCTTCGCGATTCAATATAAAAAAACAACACTAGACCACTTTTGCCGAGACCGGATGGCTCCAGACTGCACCATCCGCCACCCAGTCTGCCCAATTGTGGCACTGCAGAGACGGTTGAGATTTTCCGCGCGGTTGGCGTGGGTTTTCAAGATTAGGTGTCACCAGAGACGCGCTATAAGGCCTGAACAGGCCTCATTTTCGGTATTGGTCTCTAATCTCGATTTTCGAGCGCCACGTTTGCGCCAAATTGGGGAGAGGGCGCTGACCGGGCCATGCGGGTGGCGGGAAAAGAGGCCGCCCGAGAGGCTCAGAATCGAGGCCGGGGCTACTGCCGCGTAGCTGGCCTAGCACGTTCTGGTCCAGGTGTGGCCCTGGCCTCCTTAATGTCCATCTTTGCCCAGGACCTGGATCCAGGTCTTCGCCCAGGGAGCGTAGCATCCCGTTGCTGGACGGTGTTTTCCCTGCGCGTGCGGAGAACCCGAATCGCCGACATCGCCTCCGACACGCCCCTGATCTGGGGCTCGCCACGGGGTGATGACGATCGAAACGGCCCAGCGCGCCAGTCTTGAGTTCGTTTGTGTTTTTGGACAGGACGGGCTTCCCGATGGTAGAAACGTAGCAACCCGCCAAGCCGTTCACGGAAGCGCACCATAGACACTAAGCTGACACTAAGCTGCTGATTTATGGTCTATTTCAAAAGGGCCGAGTTTTGGCACAGGACGGGGTTGCGCGCCTCCGTGAACAGGAACACTTCGACCTCCAACTGATGCAGGTCTTGAGTTCGTTCGTGTTTTTGGATACGACGGGGGTCGTTCAGGCATTTATTCGAGTACCTTTCCCGCCATGTACGGATGGCTCAGCGCACCACTGTTTTCGCAGCAGGTCTAGTCCACCCTTTAGACCTGGGTCGATTTGCAGTACGCTAGTAATTCCGAACAGCAGTTCGCGGTCAAGCGCCTTGCGCGTCTCGTCGCGCCACGCCTCGTTAGCGGGTAGGAACTCGCGATCCTTGAAGTCATCGAAGATCGCACGGCAGTGATCCACCTGCTCCTCCGTCAAGGTGCGGGGATCGAGCACGGGAAGATCTGGCAGCTTGGAGATCGTGAGTATGGATCGACCTTCCTGCTGTCTCGTGCCGTGCCACCAGAACAGGATCAGTCCTAGCGTCGAGTTGCACCACAGCAGTAGCGGGATCGCGTACTTCGGTTCGCGCGGGATTACGTTCGGCCATGCCCTGCCGCCGAGACACTTCTCCGGTGTGAGACACATTGCCAAACTCTGTGAGTTGAGCTGGAAGTCTCGGTTGGAATGGAGACGGGATGCCGTTCGACGCCACGTCTTGACCGCATGAGACTTCATCTTCGGACGCACTTCGCCACATCTGTCTGGCGGAACGACAAACTGCCGTTCTCGCTCAGCGTTGTGTCCCCACAACGCGGGATAGGTGGGAATTTCATCCTTGCGGATGGGGCGGATATCGAACGCACCCCGAGGCAGGGCATTGCTTGCGGGTGGCTTGCCGTTGATGTCCCTATCAACGAGCCCTCGTTCTGCAACATTCCCTAGCTGGGTGACGGCAATGCCTCCCGACGCTAGCGATTGGGGGAACACGAGCTCCCCGCAAGCTAGTGCCCGTGCTGCATTTCCCACGCTCTCGCTAAGCACTCCTGCTCCGCATGGGTCGAGAAGGCTGCCGTTAAAGGCGCTGCGGATTGCCGGAGCGTTCGACGTCCCCTGTCCTGTCTCCCTTGCAGTCAGAGCCGATTCCAGCAACCCTGCTGGCCGGTAGGACAGATTCGTGAAACGCATTCCGCCTCCGCTCCGTTTATTGGCTACGACAAGGCACTCGGCCATGCCCGTGTCTGCCGAGAAAGCCCTTGCCGTCGTCCCCGTCGCGGCGATGGACAGGATGTGGATATCGGAATAGCTTGCCGCCAGCGCCTTTCTCGCCTTCTCCCATGCCTGGCCTCGTGCAAGTGAGGATGGCAGTACCAAGGCCAGCACGCCTCCATCTCTCAGCTTGCGGTGGCCGAGATCCATGAAGTTCGACGCCAGCCCAGCGTTGCCGTGACCGAACTCGGGCTTGCACTTGCCGAGCATTCTCGACATAGCCCTCTGTTCGCTAAGAGGAGTGCCGAATCCCGCGAAGGATGGGATCGGTATCTCGGCGTGGCCTCCCTCATGGTTTGTGGGCCTCGTGAACGGGGGGTTCATGATGACCAGATCGCAGGAGTTGTCCTTGATCGTGACGGAATGCTCGCTACGGCTCTCCGATTCTGTACCGCCCATAGACGCGCCCGTGGCGAACAGGGAGTAGGAATGGTCGGAATCGAGAAGGTCGAGTGCTCCGATGTGTGTACTGCCCGCGCCATCGATGCCGTAGGGCATCGTGTGGATCTGGGATTTGCCGTAGGCGAGCGACGGGTGGGAGCTGGACAGCATGGAACAGGTGAGATGCGTTGCGGCGGGCATGATGTCCAGCCCGCTCAGGACGCGCTCCATCAGGGCTTGATGCAAGTCCTTGTCATCGCAGCCGGCACGTCGATAGCGCCGATACACTGCCCGCTGCGCGGCCGAGAGCAAGGCTCCCGTGCCGCAGGCGAAATCCGCAATCCGCAGCCCTTCTATCGCGACCCGGTCCGACCAGTCCACGTCCAGCTGCTCGACCGCTAGTTCGGCGAGGAGGCAGGCTGACTCGGGCAATGTGTAGAAGGTGGCCAGGAACTTCCGACCCGTGATAAGGGTCTGGAACATCCTCCCAGTAAGGTCGTGATAGGTCGTCGCGCCCAGCTGCGCCAAGTCGGAGATGGACTCCGCGATGCGGTTCATGACCGGCGGAACCGCCTTGATCGGCAATTCCTTCACCAAATCACTGGCGACGCTGAAGATCGGCCAGTAGTTGACTTCGAGAATCGCGTTCCATACGCCCAGAAGCGTCCCCTTGTCGATAGATCCCGCTAACGGAACCGGCGGGATCTGTTGCTGCCTTTCGATCGCTGCATGAAACACGAAGGCCGAGACGCAGATAGCCGCTGCCATGCGCTCGGTCTGCTTGCCTTCTCCTTGGTGCAGGTCACGGGCGATCCGCGCCAGTGGGCCCTCACCGGCGTGCTCGGCCAGCAGTCCCGCCGCGTTCCGTACCACTTGTTCAAGGGCTTCCGTCCCTCGCGCCAGTTGCCGTTCCGAGAGGGACAGGTATTCGATGGCATCAGCAAGGTCGTCCACGCCCCCCTCAAGCCACTTCCTCTCCGGCGGCCAGCGGATGCTTTCTCCCTTGGAATCCAGGTAATGCGTGGCGTAGCGCAACGCTGCGCTTTCGATGGTTTCGAGGTCACCTGTCTTGAGGCTCTCCGGCAAGACAACGGAGAGCACACCTTCGATGTCCTCTCCGGTACTGTGCAAGCTCGTCCCGAGCCTGGCGGTCGCGTCTTGATCGACCGTGTGTGCGGGGGCGAACTCCGTCTCCACGATCACTGGCTGGCGGCGAGGCGGGGCTATGAGAATGTCCGGCCTCTTGCCTGTCCCCGTGCCTGGCACAGCTTGCTGAATCACGTGGGTCCGTTCGGCGTGGACAGTGTTGTCGTTCCAGCCTGGGTTTCGTCGTCTCAGCGCACGAGCCAGCGCACCGTTCGCTTGCGGCTCCGTGTTGCGCGGGCCGCTCATATTGACATAGCCCTCGCGTCGGAAGGTAGACCATTGAAGCGGATCAAGTCCTTGTAGCGCAATCGTTTGCCGTTCATGCTCTGGCTCATGATGACAATCTGAGCAATGGTATCAAGATCCCGGATGTTGTGACGGCCCGCAAACTCGTTGACGTGGCGGTACAGGTGCTTCGCGCTGATCTTGTGATATGTGCCGTAGTAGCCGCGCTTCAATAGCGACCAGAATGATTCTATGCCGTTCGTGTCCGCTTTTCCATGGACGTATTCCTTGGCAATGTTTGGTTGACCGTATCGTGCTCGAATCCCTCCACGCTGTCGTAGGCGCTGGCACCGTCCGTGAAGACAGTGGAGCCGGACTCAATGGCGTCCTGCACGAATCCGCTCAGAGTCTCGCTGTCCGTGGATTGCACCGGCTGAGCCTTGACCCGGCCATCGCGCTCCTTCGCGCCCACAACCGCCGTCTTGCCCATCGTTCCACGGCCTTCCAGATCCTTGCGCTTCGCGTTGCTCATGTTCTTGCGCTTGCAGCCGGCGTTGTTGCACGGCCCGGAGCAAATCGCTGACCTCCCTGTGCCGGTTTCAGAGTCACCCGGCGCAGTACGTATCGGGCATCCCGAGCGCAGCCATCTTGTTGAGTATCTCGCACCCAATTCGGTGTTCAACTCGTTGCCTCGCCAACGTTCGAGCCCGCATCTCCGGCCCGATGATCGCCTTGTAACGATAGACCGCGTTCTCCACCATGCTTCGCTTGGTGTAGCCTGAGAGCTTGTACCATTCACGTCGGCCGTGTCTTTCGATTGCACGAATATGGCGATCGCGCTCCTGCATGGCGGTGTTCGAATTCTGACTGAGCGTCGCGTTTCGTTGCGGCGGAATCACCACGCGCGTCCTTCGTCCAGGACTGTGCGCTTCGATGGCTTCGTAGACAGCTTCCTTGTCGTATGCACTGTCCGCCGCCACCGACACTAGAGGTGCTTGAATCTGTGTTAGCAAAGCGGGGACTCGGGTTGCGTCGCGAGCTCGTGACGCCGTCAGTTCGGACGCAACAATGTTCCCTGTCTCGCGATCAACGGCGATGTGCAACTTGCGCCATGCGCGCTGCTTTGGCGGTTTGCGGGCGGTTCCAACATGAATCCTCAAGCCCGTGCTATCGATCATCAGGTGGATGGGTTGAGTGCTCGCGGCTTTCGGAATCCGCAGCTTCTTGCGGAGCAACCTCGAGCGCCGACACAACGTCGAGTAGTCCGGGATCTCGATACCGAGCCCGAGAAGCGAGGCGATCGAGTGCAAGAAGCCTTCGGTTTGTCGGTAGGCGAGCTTGTACACCATCCGGACAACCAGGCCCGTTTCAATCGCCATGTCTGAATAGACCCGTTGACCGCCAGGCTTACCGGTCTTGTCGGCCTTCCAGTTCGCGATTGCCTCCTCGTCAAACCAGACTGTCAAATCGCCCCGGCGGCGCAGCCCTTCGTTGTATTCCGCCCAGTTGCGAACGTGGTACTTCTTCTGCTTCGCGTGCTTGTACTGGCAGCGCTTGGGATACTTCATGCTCGAACATACCTCGGCCACCACCATAGGCGGATTTCGCTCTCAGCCAGAGCGGTGCAACAACGCCGTCAAAGGCCGCCACCTCAAGCGCGTCAAGTGAGATGAGCCCTTACCACTATGAGACATGCCAAACCCACCGTTCCAAAAGAGCCGCACCCATTTCAAAAGGGCCGAGTTTTGGCACAGGACGAGTGAGACGGGCCGTGGCAAAAATGCTCACGCCCTCGACTCGAAGGCTCGCTACTTCGTCGAACTCCCTAACGGGCCTCAATGGCTGGAAACCGGAAGATGCTCGCCGCAATACCCGATCACGATCTTTTGGCGGTCTCCATCCCAGTGGAAATGAACGCGTATCGTCCGCGTCGAGTCATCGTCTACACCGATCTTGAGATGCCGGAACATCTCCACCTGCGTCCCGTCATAGTCGAAGGTTCTCTGACGGCGCATAGCTTTGTTCGTCATGACCGTTTCTGATTCCTTAGCTGCGTACTCGCTCTTCCCAAGCACCCGACGTGCCTTGCTGTCACCTCCATCCATCAGCCGGTCGCGGTAGGTCGTTACCAGCCGCATGAGTAAGTCGAGCAAGTCGCGCCCATAGATGAATCGCGTCATCTTGATCGCGCTGGCCCGGGCACTATCTAAGACCGTACACCTATCGCCATAGAATTGTTCGATGATCTCGATGCAATCCAATGGGCTCGGTTCCTCCTTGCGCACAATCCATTCCAGAAGCGGCTCTGGATTGAAGGCGCCGACGTCGGCGGGGGAAAATCCATCTTTCAGAGATTTGAGCTCGAACTTCTTCGTCCGCAGCTCCTTCTGCGTCTCCTCGAGATCCTCCTTGTAGCGTGAGAGCTCAGTTTCGAGGTTTGCGTTTTCATCGACGATCTCGTTGAAGTAGCGCTCCTGCTCGTCCGCGCGGTTCGACGCTTCATCCAGCACCTGACGTAGCTGCTCCGCGTTCATCTTGGCGCTGGTCGCGTGCACCTTCTCCATGCGCCGCCGCATCGAAAGCTGCATAACGCCTTCTGGCCGCACATGCAGCCGCAGCCTCGGAATGTTGGTGCTCGCGGTGACCCAAGCCAGTACCCGCGAAATGCGCTGCTGCTCTTCGCCCCAAGCTCGGACTTCGTCGCGGAGGAAGTACCGCGACCGCACGCCCGACATCGACGGGATGGCCAGCACGTTGACGGCTCCGTCCCATGCGGACCATGACTGGCCTAGGACCTCTGCCATCTCATAACTGTTTGATCCCGGTAGGACCCGTACAACGTGCGCCAGGCCCACGAGCGTCTTCTGAAGTTTGGTTGGGTTGACGAGGTACTCCTCGTCACGCATGGCGCTGACTAGCACGATGGCATTGTCCCGGTCACGCCGCTCGACCTCGGCGACAAAGGCCCGGTACGAATCCCGGTCCTGGCCGACTGTCCTTAAGATCTCGCCGGGCCAGGCGTCTGCGAAGTCCGCACCCTTAGCGGAAAGAACGTTCTTGGTGATGAATTGGATAACACGAGGCTGCGACGCACTGACAGGGCTTGATACGAGTGTGCTACGTTCATCCGTCTTCACGACGCAAGAGACTTCCAACGTCCCTGCGAACTTCTTGACCCCAACCTCCACAATCCATTGCCGTCCGCGGATGTTGTCGTCGCCGTGCTTCAGCACCCATGCGCACAGGGCCGGCTCACCGTCATAGCAACTGTGGATCCGCAGCCGCGCCTGGTTCTCACCACGATGGCCGTAGTGCTCTCCACCCTGCTTCAATTGATCCGGACGAAGGCCGAACCCGAGTTGCTGCTTGAGCCAACCGCCGATGGCCTTGAATACGGCCCACTCGGCATCGACCCCCTGGACACGCAGATGGTTCGCATAAACCAGCATCGATCAGTACTCCTTTGAGTGACCGTTAACCGAAGTTCGCTGCGCTAACTGTTTGAACCGCTCCAGGTTTTCCGGAGACTGTTTTAGTTGAGTCTCGCCGTCTCTAGCGAGCCTTCCTGCGACCGATAGTAGTTCATCTCGTACTCGACCGGGGAGACATTTCCAATCGGCTCCAAGAGTCGTTGCGTGTTGTGCCAATGCACTCACTCTAGGGTGACGAACTCGACGTCCTCGAGACCACGCCAGGGCCCGCGTCGACGGGTCACCTCGGTCTTGTAGAGGCCGATGATGGATTCAGCCAAAGCGTTATCGTAGGAGTCGCCTCGGCTTCCGACAGAGGGCTTGATGCCGAACTCGGCGAGCCGCTCGGTGTAACGGATCGAGAAGTACTGCACGCCCCGATCACTGTGATGCACCAACGGATCCTCGAGGTCGAGTCGACGCTCATGCAGCGCTTGCTCCAATGCATCGAGGACGATGTCAACGCTCAACGATGTCGCCTGTCCCTTCCCGTCGTGTCCGAAAATACAAACGAACTCTAAGACCCGCGCGCCGGTCCGGCGCCGAGTTCATCTATCATTATCGTGGAGAGCGCAACCATCAAGGGCTTGGCAACGCCTTTGTGTTCTTGGACACGACGCGCTCCAGACTTCACCCCGCGCTTGGTCCGAACCGCACCCCGGTCTAACATGCCTGGGTTGCCAGCCGTGCGTCTACGCATGGCATAAAGGGAGGTTCTCTTCGATGCACAGCCAAGTGACTCGTTTTGTTGTTCTTGTCGCGATCGCTGCCGTTGCGGTGAGCGTTGTGGCGTGGGCTCAGTCTCCCCGCGGCGCATCCAAAGCGACCATAGGCGGAAGCGAGGTTTCCGTGGACTACGGCCGGCCGAGTCTCCGGGGACGCGACATGCTCGGCCAAGCCCCCGTGGGTACCGTTTGGCGCACAGGGGCGGATCAATCCACCACGTTCACGACCGGGGCCGACATCACCGTTTCCGGCACTGCGATCGCGAAGGGCGCGTACAGCTTGTTCACGAAACGAGTGAGCGAAGACACGTGGCACCTAGTGTTCAACTCCCAGACCGGGCAGTGGGGCACGTCCCACGACGCCAGCCGCGACGTGGGCGAAGCCCAGCTTACGTGGAAGAAGGACGGAGACGCGACGGAACAGCTCACGATCGAGCTGTCCGGCTCCGGCAACAGCGGCGAGATCAAGCTGATGTGGGGGACCAACGTCCTGATCGCTCTGATCGAGTCCAACTAGCCGCGTTCTCGACTGGAATCCGGAGACGGCGCACTCCGTTTCACTCGCGAAGAGTGGTCGTGACGGGATCCGTGCGGGTGACTCTTGTCGCAGGAACCCAACACGCGACGTACGCGACGGCGCGGAAGGAGAGCGAATCAAAGCGAGAAACACCGCGCAGGATACTCTGAAGAAGCTGGGTAACCTGTGCTCCGCAAAAAGTCGACCCCGTCCTGTGCCAAAACTCGGCCCTCTTGAAATAGACCACAAATCAGCAGCTTAGACGCCCTTGGAATCCGCCGACCTGACGAAGCTCCGGCACCAGCCGATCATATGGAAAGGCAATCCGCAGTCGCAAGCGACGTGAGCTTCGATGCGGGCACTCTAACCGCGATCGGGCGCCGGCTTCTGCTCCTCGAGCTCCATCCACCGCTCGAGTGCCTGCTCTAGGGACGTCTTGGCCGCCTCGAGCTCCTCGAGCACAGGCTCGACCTCTTCAAAAGGCTGTGCGTAGAAATCAGACGCGCCCGTGCGCTCCTCGAGCACCGCGACTTCTTGCTCCAACGCTTCTATCTTCTCCGGGAGAGCGTCGAGCTCGAGCTTGAGCTTGTAGCTCAGCTTGGTCGCTGCCCGAGGCGGCTCGGGGCGCGGCTTCTGCTTCGCGTCGTCTCGGGGCGCTCGCGTGGGCCCTTCCTTCACCGCCAGCGCCCGGCCCTGCCGCGCCCAATCGCTGTAACCACCAACGTAATGCTGGAGCACGCCGCCCTCCTCGAAAACGAGCGTGCTCGTCACGACGTTGTCGAGGAAGGTGCGGTCGTGGCTGACGAGGATCAACGTCCCTTTGTAGTCCACGAGCTGCTGTTCCAAAACCTCCAGCGTCTCGAGATCCAAATCGTTCGTCGGCTCGTCGAGCACGAGCAGGTTGGACGCGCGCGCGAACAGGCGCGCAAGGACGAGCCGGTTGCGCTCGCCTCCCGAAAGCGCCGCGACTTTGGACCGCGTCCGCTTGGGACTGAACAGGAATGCGCCGAGGTAGCCGATGACGTGGCGATCGTTCCCCCCATTCGTCACGCTGCGCACAAACTCGCCGCCGTCGCTTACTGTCTCGGCGACGGTCTTGTCAGGGACGAGCTCCCGTCTCAGCTGATCGAAATAGGCGACCTCGAGCTTCGTCCCGAGCTTCACCGTGCCGGCCTCGGGCTCGAGCTCTCCGAGCATGATACGCAAGAGCGTGGTCTTCCCGACGCCGTTATTTCCGATGAGCCCTAGCCGGCCGCCGCGAAGAAGCTCGAGCGAGAGGCCCTCGAACAAGCGGTCCTCTCCATAGCCGTGAGCGACATTCTCGAGCTCGATCACTCGGCGACCGGAGCTCCGCGCCCGCTCGACACGCATCCGAGCCGTGCCCTCGCGTTGCGCCCGCTCCCCATGGACCTTCCTCATCGCTTCGAGCGCACGCACGCGCCCTTCGTTTCTCGTGCGCCTCGCCTTGATGCCTTGCCGAACCCACGCCTCTTCCTCCGAAAGGCGTTTGTCGAACAAAGCCTCGGCGCGCTCTTCAGCTTCGAGCGCCGCCTCTTTCCGGCGAAGAAAGTTCTGATAATCCCCCGGCCAGCTCGTGAGCGTCGCCCGATCGAGCTCGACGATTCGAGTCGCGATCCGCTCGAGAAGCGTGCGGTCATGGGTCACGAAGAGCAAGCTGCCCGAGAACGCTCGCACCCGTTCCTCGAGCCACTCGATCGTATCGAGATCGAGATGGTTCGTCGGCTCGTCGAGCAACAAAAGCTCGGGACGGGAGACCAGCGCGCGCGCGAGGGCCGCTCGGCGCCGCCAGCCTCCCGATAGCGCGCTCATCTTTCGATCCGCGGGCAAGCCCATCTCGAGCATCAAGCTCTCCACGCGCTTCTCGAGATCCCATCCGGACTCGGCGTCGATACGGTGCTGAAGCTTCTCGAGCTCGCGGAGTCCAGGGGCATCCAGATTCTGCGTCGTAAGGCGTTGATACTCGTCGATCAAAAGCTGCAGTGAGCGCAACCCAGCCGCGACGTGATCGCGAACTGTGGCGTCGCCGGCTTCGGGGAGTGTCTGCGCGAGCTGGCTTATGCGGAGGTCCGCTTTGTGTTTGATTTGGCCGGCATCGGGCTTCTCGTCTCCGGCGATGAGTCGGAGCAAGGTCGTTTTACCGGCGCCGTTGCGCCCGATGAGGCACACCCGCTCACCCGGCTCGAGCACGAGAGAGGCCTCGCGCAATATGGGGTGGTCGCCGATCTCGTAGCTTACAGCGTCGACGGTCAGAAGCGGCATCAGCGCCGGGATTATAGACATTTCGTTGCGATGGGCGTCCACGGGGGAGTCGAGTTACGATGAAATTCCGGCAGTTGTCGGCGTTGTTGCACCGCTCTGGCTGAGAGCGAAATCCGCCTATGGTGGTGGCCGAGGTATGTTCGAGCATGAAGTATCCCAAGCGCTGCCAGTACAAGCACGCGAAGCAGAAGAAGTACCACGTTCGCAACTGGGCGGAATACAACGAAGGGCTGCGCCGCCGGGGCGATTTGACAGTCTGGTTTGACGAGGAGGCAATCGCGAACTGGAAGGCCGACAAGACCGGTAAGCCTGGCGGTCAACGGGTCTATTCAGACATGGCGATTGAAACGGGCCTGGTTGTCCGGATGGTGTACAAGCTCGCCTACCGACAAACCGAAGGCTTCTTGCACTCGATCGCCTCGCTTCTCGGGCTCGGTATCGAGATCCCGGACTACTCGACGTTGTGTCGGCGCTCGATGTTGCTCCGCAAGAAGCTGCGGATTCCGAAAGCCGCGAGCACTCAACCCATCCACCTGATGATCGATAGCACGGGCTTGAGGATTCATGTTGGAAACGCTCGCAAACCGCCAAAGCAGCGCGCATGGCGCAAGTTGCACATCGCCGTTGATCGCGAGACAGGGAACATTGTTGCGTCCGAACTGACGGCGTCACGAGCTCGCGACGCAACCCGAGTCCCCGCTTTGCTAACACAGATTCAAGCACCTCTAGTGTCGGTGGCGGCGGACAGTGCATACGACAAGGAAGCGGTCTACGAAGCCATCGAAGCGCACAGTCCTGGACGAAGGACGCGCGTGGTGATTCCGCCGCAACGAAACGCGACGCTCAGTCAGAATTCGAACACCGCCATGCAGGAGCGCGATCGCCATATTCGTGCCATCGAAAGACACGGCCGACGTGAATGGTACAAGCTCTCAGGCTACACCAAGCGAAGCATGGTGGAGAACGCGGTCTATCGTTACAAGGCGATCATCGGGCCGGAGATGCGGGCTCGAACGTTGGCGAGGCAACGAGTTGAACACCGAATTGGGTGCGAGATACTCAACAAGATGGCTGCGCTCGGGATGCCCGATACGTACTGCGCCGAGGCGCGGCCTATCTCGTTGTGTCCAAAAACACAAACGAACTCAAGATCGGCGCGCCGGGGCCGTTTCGATCGTCATCAACCTGTGGCGAGCTCCAGATCTGGGGGTCGGAGGCGATGTCGGCGATTCGAGTTCTCCGTACGCGCAGGGAAAACACCGTCCAGCAAGGGGATGCCACGCTCCCGAGCGGAAACCTTGGGTCCAGGGCCCAGGCGGTGCTTGCGCTGTTTACTGTTGGTGATGTGTACGCATCCCTTTGCAAAAAAGGCGCTTACGCTCTATTTAGCGCGCAGCGAAGGTCACGAGCGCTATTTTAGCTGTAACTTAATGCACCGTAAAGTCTTAGCGTCATCTCACCAACACTTGATGGCGCAAGCACCGGGCTGCCGAGCTCTTGGACGCCTCCACGAGGGCTGAAGCGCAAGGCAAGAACCCTGTCGCCGTAGCGCTAGGACTCGGGAATCGTAAGAGCCTCCTTCCTCTTCGATCCGAATAGAACGGCGGTCAATTATAGTTGTGAAAGCCAATGGAATATTCTAAACGAAAAGAACTCTATAGTTGCATTGAACGGGACCGAAACACCAAGGTGCTGTCCTTCATAACGAGTGACCGCAAAGGCATGGAAACGGTCATTGCTCAGGATTGCATTGATCCATTTGTTGACCTTCTCGAAAAAATAGGACCGACCAAGCGGATATCTTTAATTCTGCACACTAACGGAGGGCAAACTCTCGCGGCATGGCGGCTAGTGAATCTTATACGCATATTTTGCGACGAACTTGAAGTACTAATTCCACTGAAAGCTCTTAGTGCTGGCACTCTAATTTCTATAGGTGCAGATCGAGTGGTCATGACGAAGCAGGCGAGGATATCCTGAATCTAGTTGAAATCGGTGAGTGACTCCCTTCAAGATCGTCGGTGTCAAAGCTGGCGATCAAAAAGAAAGGAGCCACCCGGTGAGAGCAGATACGAAGAAGAGAAAGAATGCAACACAGATGCTGAGGGCGACGCAGGAGCAAGAGTGGTGGGCGGATCAAGTTGTGCATGTGATGCTGGAGGGCAAGCGAGCGCTGGACGCCGCGATGCTCGATGTCGGACGCCTGGTAGCTGAGACGCTCATGTACATGGAGCGCGAAGAGAGATCTGGGCCAGACTACCATCCTACGTCGTCCGGGCTTCGCAAATGGGCGAGTCAACGTGGGTCGATCTATGTCGGTGACCAGAAGCTCCCTGTCGAGCACCCTCGATTGCGGGGCCCGGAGGGTGAGGTCGGGCTGAGAACCTACGAGCAGCTCAAGAATCGCGGGGGCTTTTCGGAGGAACTCCTGTCGGAGGTGCTTCGGGGAATGTCTGCTCGCAAGTACGAAGAGACGGTGACGGCGGCAGGCAAGGCTTTCGGTGTGACGCCGAGCTCGGTGTCCCGCCATCTGGTCGAGGCGACGGCGAAGCAGCTGAAGCAGTTCCAGGAGCGCAGTCTCGAAGAGTTTCCGCTCTTCGCGATGTACCTAGACACGGTCCACCGCGGCGGTCAGGCGTTCGTGGTCGCGCTCGGCGTGGACCGTGAAGGGAAAAAGCTCCCCCTGGGCTTCTGGGAAGGGGCGACGGAGAACCACGAGATCTGCGAGGAATTGCTGGAAGAGTTGGAGCGACGGGGGTTAAAGCTCTCCAAACGGATCCTCTGGGTAACCGATGGTGGCGGGGGGATCATCAAGGCGCTCAAAGACCGATACGGTAAGAAGCTCATCCACCAGCGGTGTACTTTGCACAAAGACCGCAACATCCAGCGCCACCTGCCCAAACGCTACCGCAAGCAGGCACACCACCTCTTCGCGACTGCCTTGGAGCAGAACAGCTACAAGGACGCGAAGAAGATGTTGCAGGAGTTCGAGCGCTGGCTTCGCGACATCAACGAGTCGGCGGCAGACTCACTCCTCGAGGCACTCGAGGAGGTGCTGATGCTCCACAAGTTGAAGGTCCCCGCTCTACTGCGCCAGAGCCTGCACTCGACGAATCCTATAGAGAGTATGTTCTCCATGGTTCGTAGTTGCGAGCGCAACATCAAACGCTACGGTGCTTCCGCCATTAAGTGTTGGTGAGATGACGCTAAGACTTTACGCTGCATTAAATTACAGCCAAAATAGCGCTCGCGACCTTTGCCGCGCGCTACATAGAGCGTAAGCGCTTTTTTTGCAAATGGATACGTACACATCACCAACAGCAAACAGCGCAAGCACCATCATGGAGCTGAAGATAACACCCTCGGGCCAGACGATTGTAAAGCCTACGGCCCTTGGCCCCGGCGCAAACACAGACACTAAGCTGCTGATTTATGGCCTATTTCAAAAGGGCCGAGTTTTGGCACAGGACGGGGTATACACGAATTCGCGGTGCCCTCTCGAATCTCGGCCATATCGTAGCCAGGAGCACCATCGCAAGTATTCTGCGGGAACACGGCATCGAGCCCGCGCCGCTTAGGGCTTCCGCTTTAACCGAAGCATGCTTAGAGGAAAATCTTCAGTAGCAATCATCGAACCAATCACGAGCAATCGGAATGAACGAGTTGACGGCCGCGCCAAGTTGAGCACCCATCGCGGGTGACGCCGCGTAGACCTTTTTCCCCTGGTTCCGAACGGCCTCCACTGCCGGGCGCGCACCGAACTTGACTAGTCTCCGGTCTGCCGGGACCATGCCGGCATGATTTCGTCGTTTGTTCGCGCTCTCGTCTCTAGAGGACCTAGAACCGAGGCCGGGGCTACCGCGGCGCAGCGGGCTAAAGCACGTTCTGGTCCAGGTGCGGCCCGGGCCTGGACCCAGGTTTCCGCTCGGGAGCGTGGCATCCCGTCCTGTGCCAAAACTCGGCCCTTTTGAAATAGACCACAAATCAGCAGCTTAGACCCCCTTGGAATCCGCGCAGAGGGGAATCCAGGGTATTTCGCGCCGCAGGGCTGACTTCCGACCCATGGGCTGGCGGATGAATAAATAGAAGGCACAACCGGCTAGGACCGGCGCACCCACAAAGTTACTCGGTCTATCAGTCCTCAAACCAGAACTCAAGCCCGGCCCGCCACCAGCCGACGCCTATTTCCCACTGGATGGAGGTCTTGTATTCAGCGAGCGACCCGGCGACTCAAAGGCATGTAGCGGGACGACCGACATTTTGGCGTGGGAAGATTACCACAGGACAATGTGATATAAATACCAATCCGTGCGATATGCTAGCTTTTTACCAAGAGATGTGAGAGCGCCATGAGCCGAGAGCGTGCTAGCGTGAGCCGAACATCTTTCTAAGAAATGAGATAGGATGAGCCAAGAACTGATTGGAATCATCACTGTGGGCGTCTCCCTCGGTGGAGGAATGTTTCTTGCGTGGCGGGAATTGTCACGAGAGATCACGGACCTCAGAGAGCGTATGTCACGAGAGATCACGGACCTCAGAGAGCGTATGTCACGAGAGATCACGGACCTCAGAGAGCGTATGGCGAAACTCGAAGGATTGTTCGAGGGCTTCGTGGGGAGAAGTCAATGAACGCCGATTTCGCTAACCGATTCAAATACGAATTCGATGCAGCTATGAGAATATTGACTCGAATCTCAAAACAGCACGATAAGTTGATAAAAAATGCGATCGAACTCGACACAGGTTTGGAATCTACTAGCGGCCAAAAAGTTATGGAAGCCGCAGAACTAACCGTAACGCAAGGTATTGCTGTTCAGGATGCCATGCAAGAATTCAAGTCTGCAACCTCACATCTTCATGAAAAATGGGCTGGTTTATTCAAGTTATTTGATGATTTGAGGTACACGAAATTTTCATGAATAACCTTTGCTTGACAAAAATACATAAAGTAGTATACCCGTCCTAAAGAAAAAGGAGGAGTAGCCATGGCTTTAACGTCCATAATCACTTTTAATGCCCAGCTGTGTGCTGGCATCAAATGGGACAAGGAAGCTGGTGTGTTTGTCACTTGGGCTCCCAGTCTTCAACTGTTCTCTCAAGGGAAATCCAGAACTGAAGCCAAAAGAGCACTCACGGATGCAGTTGGCTTGCTACTGACCACTGCCTATGACATGGACATCTTGGAAACTGTGCTCAAAGGTGCAGGGCTACAACCTGCATCTCCCAGTACATCTATCGCAGATCTGGATGAATACATCTCTGTTCAGGAAGAGATTCTTGAACAGAAAGAGTTTGCCCCTTTTGCACTAGCACCCATCCCCATCAGACTGACCAATGCTGCAATGGTTGCCACAGCCTAATCGAGTGCCAGTACCTGCCCCAACCTCTCCGATTAAGTTCAAAGAACTTCTGGAGAAGTTTGGATGTGGTGTGGTCAATGAAAGTGATTACAACTGGGTTCTGAAAACCCCGGACCCCAGTCGGCCTCTCATCACCATTCCAAAGAAGGGAGATACAATCTCCCTGTCCATAATGATGCCCACCATGGATATGTTGCGTATGGACAATGGCACCTACTTCAAATTAAAGAGAGAGGTGGAGGAAGGCAGGGACGATGAGCCCCCGGTCCTCGCCAGCCGGCCCAAGATGTAGGGGTCAGGGTCGGTGCTTCCGCAATTAAGTGTTGGTGGCTGCCGCGTAACCCGCTCGTGTGCTAGAGTTTGAGCCTGATTTCGAGAGACGCAGTTCTTTCGGCGATGCGGGCTGGGCTGACCACACGGTGGGGAGTGACCGAAATCGTTCGTTCACTCGAAAGTACCGTTCCGCATCATCGACCGGCAGGCCGACCAGATGGACGGCCTGATCGGCGACCTGCTCGATGCCGGGCGCATCGAGACGGGCACGCTGTCGGTCGCGCCCGAGCCGACCCAGGTGACGGCGCTGGTAGACCAGGCGCGCAGCACCTTCGTGAGCGGCGGCGCCCGGCACACGCTCCTCATCGACCTCGCGCCGGACCTGCCTGTGCCTTCTATTTATTCATCCGCGCGCATCGAACTGGATTAGTCTCCAGTCTGCCGGCATCATGCCTGCATGATTTCGTCGTTTGTTCGCGCTCTCATCGCAGCCCTCAAGGCTCGGCCCGAGCTAGCTCTCGGGAAAGTCGCTCTTCGCGCGTCTGGAGATTCAGGGTTTAGTCCGACATCTGCTGGTAGCCGCTTCCGGCTCCCTTCGCGTTTTCAGACACGACGGGGTCCAGGCGCGCCTGTCTTGAGTTCGTTTGTATTCTTGGACACGACGCGAAGAGCGACAGGACTACGCCGGCCGTTGCGCGCTGATGTGTGCAACGCCGCGAAAACAGGACGACGCACAACCCGACCTGAACGCGAGGACTGATACTGAACGCGCGATGCGAGGTCTGATTCTGGTGGCGGTCGGCGCCGCCTCTCTTGCCGCCGGCGGTTTCATCGCGCTGAGACGCGCCCACGTGGAACGCGCGCGATCGGGCCGGGTCACCGTGCCGACGGTCATCGCCGCCTTTGTCGCCTACCTTGGGCCGAGCGTCTGTTCGCTGCTGGCGTCGTGGTGGTCGGGCCTGGCTGCTTCCGCTTCCGCGCGGGCTGGCCTACCCCGTCCTGTGCCAACACTCGGCCCTTTTGAAATAGACCATCAGTGTCATGAATTGACGGACACGAGCTACCCTCAAAAGGAGTGGAAATGAAGTAAAGTAATTGGAATCCTTCGTTCAAGGGGAAACCGTAGTACCCTAAGAGCGTCTTTCAATGCAGAAGAGGGCAGTGCCATTTGGAGGAGGACTATGGCCAAAGCGCGAGTGTTGACGAGGTCGGAACTAGCCGAGCATTTGGGCGTCGATAAACAGATGGTAACAAAATGGGCGCGGTCTGGGATGCCGGTCCACACTAGAGGGCGCGGCGTGGCGTCTCAATTCCGTCTGCGGGAGGTCCGGGCGTGGCTAAAGGTGCGGGAAGCCAAGGCCAAAGCGGCGGAGAAGGCAAAGGTGCGAGAAGCCAAAGCGGCAGAGAAGGCGAAGAAGACAGCGAAGCAATAAGACGCGGCGGCGATAAGGTGAGACAAGTCTGACTGCGCGAGTCCTTGGAACTCGCTAGTCTCGCGGTACCGGTTGCCAACGACGCTGCTCGGGGAGCGCGATGACGTCGTACTCCTGGTCTTCGGTGACGAGTGCCTCTTCGAAACTGCGAAAGCTGTCGACGGCTTGCTTGCCCAGATGGAGCTCTATTCGCCGGAAGATAATCAGCTGGCTTCGATTCATCGTTCACACTCTCTCGAATACCAGCCGTTCGAGCCAGTTGAGACAGTCGAGCCCGTCCTGTGCCAAAACTCGGCCCTTTTGAAATAGACCACAAATCAGCAGCTTAGACGCCCTTGGAATCCGCGCAGAATCGAGGGTGTTTCGCGCCGCAGGGCTGACTTACGACCCCTGGGCTGCGGGTGGCGAGCGACAGGCCCACCGGGGGTGCGCACGGCTGGCTCAAATCGGCTGTGGGGCGAGCTACGGGCAGTGAGCTTCGCACCCGGAGGGCAGTGAGCTTCGCACCCGGAAGTCCCTCATTAGACTGGACTTTATCGAGCAGAAGAGCGAACGTTCGGTGATGCCGCAAGATACAGGGGTTGGCCGGAACGTCGTTTTGGACGGTTTGGACTTCGCCAGCTTACGGCGGGTCTGGGAGCAAACCTTTGGGGCTACTCCGCCAAGCTCGCTCTCGCGCGTTTTCCTGCACCGTGTTCTGGCGTACGAACGCCAGTGCCGGACCCATGGCGGGCATTCGGCTACAACCCGGCGCATTCTGGCTGCCATGGCGAACGAGACACCAAGCTCCGGCGCTCCCGCAGGGTCCGTTTCTGCCGGTACCCATCTCGTCCGCGAGTGGAATGGCCGGACCTACCAGGTCGAGATACTCGACAGCGGCTATCGGTTCGATGGCAAAACCTATCCGTCCCTCACGGCCATCACAAAGCGAATCACCGGAACCCACTGGTCCGGACCACGCTTTTTCGGTCTGACGCCCAAGCGCAAGGCCTAACATGAAGAAAATCCGTTGCGCCATCTATACGCGAAAGAGTGCGGAAGAAGGTCTCGAACAGGAGTTCAACTCCCTCGATGCGCAGCGCGAGGCCTGCACCGCGTATGTTGCGAGCCACAAGGCGGAAGGCTGGGTGCTGCTGCCAACCGTCTACGAGGACGCAGGGAGCTCGGGAGGAACCTTGGAGCGCCCGGGCCTGCAGCGCTTGCTCACCGACATCGACGCCGGTCTCGTCGAGCAGATCGTGGTCTACAAGGTCGACCGACTGACCCGTTCCCTCTCCGACTTTGCAAAGCTCGTCGAGCGGCTCGACGTGGGGCCGGCACCGGTTTTGTCTCGGTGACCCCGTCCTGTGTCAAAACTCGGCCCTTTTGAAATAGACCACAAATCAGCAGCTTAGACGCCCTTGGAATCCGCGCAGAATCGAGGGTATTTCGCGCCGCAGGGCTGGCTTCCGACCCCTGAGCTGCGGGTGGCGAGCGACAGGCCCACCGGGGGTGCGCACGGCTGGCTCAAATCGGCTGCGGGGCGAGCTACGGGCAGTGAACTGCGCACCCGGAAGTCCCTCATTAGACTGGACTTTATCGAGCACAAGAGCGAACGTTCGGTGATGCCGCAGGATACAGGGGTTGGCCGGAACGTCGTTTTGGACGGTTTGGACTTCGCCAGCTTACGGCGAGTCTGGGAGCAGACCTTTGGGGCTGCTCCTCCAAGCTCGCTCTCGCGCGTTTTCCTGCGCCGCGTTCTTGCGTACGAACGCCAGTGCCGGACCCATGGCGGGCATTCGGCTGCAACCCGGCGCACTCTGGCTGCCATGGTGAACGGGACACCAGGCAACAGCGCCGCCGCAGGGTCCGTTTCTGCCGGCACCCATCTCGTCCGCGAGTGGAATGGCCGGACCTACCAGGTCGAGGTAATCGACAACGGCTATCGGTTCGATGGCAAAACCTATCCGTCCCTCACTACCATCGCAAAGCGAATCACCGGCACCCACTGGTCAGGACCACGCTTTTTCGGTCTCACGCCCAAGCGCAAGGCCTAACATGAAGAAGATCCGCTGTGCCATCTATACGCGAAAGAGCGCGGAAGAGGGTCTCGAACAGGAGTTCAACTCCCTCGATGTGCTCCACAGGGGACGCCGCCGGATTAGGGTCCGGGATCCCTCCCGGCGGTACTGTCAAGTTGACGAAAAACTAGCTGACCGACCCCCAAGATACTGGGCTCGAGCCCGTCGTGAACCCGCCATGTTGGGCATCAGGAACGGCTGTCAGCCTCAACTTGACAGTACCGTGCAAACTGCTGACCCGCTGGGCGTTCGAGTATTTTGACCTCACGGGAAATCCTGTACACCGGAAATCAGTTATTTCAATGACGGTTATCGGGTAGCTGCCGCTCTCGGGTTTCAATCCGCCCCTTCGACGGCAACCTGCCAGCCGATCCTTCAGGCCCGTACGTTCGGGGACATCTTCGTGGGCACGCCTGCGTCGTCGGTTCGGCCGGGCCGGCTACTACAGCAGTCCGTTCAGAACCTTGAAGGCAGCCTCGAAGCGGTCAAGGGTCGCCCTGTTCAGTTTCGGTCCTAGCGTGGCGATGTTCTCGGCGAAGTAGCGAGCTGGGCGATAGTGATCGAAGCTCCCGGTCTTCAGCGGGTTTGCCTTCAGCCATTCCTTAATGTTGACGAGGATTCGCGGAGGCTTGCCAAGGTCCTCCGGCTTAATCGGTTTCACCAGTTCGTTGGCGTATTCCGCGTTGACTGCGTCGAGGTATAGCTGGGGTTCGAACATGTCCTCGATGTCCGCCTCACTCGTGCCAGTGTACCGCGCGAAAGTGTGGACATTCTTCTTGGCCAGCAGTTTCTTCTTGTAGAGGTTCTCAATGCTCTGCTGGTCGCGCCGCTGAAAATCGATGAGCGTCGCGACCTTCATCTTCTTCTGTGAGCCGAGCAGAGACACGAACGTTGTTACCTTCTTGGATCCACCGACAGGCGTAATGGTCCAGGCATCGGAAAGGCCAATGCGTTGCTGGCTGGCCAGCACGCCGGACATAGTCGACAGGTAGAGGAGGTCGGAAACCCCTTCCACGATGAGGCAGTTCGGGGTGCTTGCGCTGTTTGCTGTTGGTGATGTGTACGTATCCCTTTGCAAAAAAAGAGCTTACGCGCCATTTACCGTGCGGCGAAGGTCGTGAGCGCTATTTTGGCTGTAATTTAATGCAGCGTAAAGTCTTAGCGTCATCTCACCAACACTTAATGGCGGAAGCACCCACTCCTGCGCAATATCGCCAACGCCCTCTCCTGGCTCGACCGAATCAAAGCAGGCAAAACCTATGAGCAGATTGCCACCGAAGACGCCATCCCAACGGACCGCGTGCGCAAGGCAATCCGCTATGCCTTCCTGGCTCCCGACATCGTCCGCGCCATTGTCGAAGGCCGCCAGCCCGTTGGGCTGACCTCGAGCTACCTCTTGCATCATCCGCTTCCCGACGATTGGGAGAAACAGCAAGTGCTCGTCAAAACGCTGTGAGCCTGCCAGCGCCCACTCCGTGAATGGCCTCGGTTAGCAGCAAGCTGCTCTCCGACACTGGCCTCCACCAATCAGCCTCAAACTGGCCCAAATTCCCTGTCATGGTTTCCAGACTCGGATAGCTCCTTGTACTGGACCGTCTGCGGAGTCATCTTCGTTTCCTCCATAAAACTCCGCTGGATGAATTCGAGGTTTGGCCAATTCGAATTCCGCTATTCGCCTTCTCCTCAGGCGCGATCTAGGCGTTAAGCGTCTTCTCATTGTCTGCGCGATTAAGTGGAAAAACGGGCCGATAAGCCCCAAAATCGCCCCAAATTGCACGTTAAGGGGTGTTTGCGCTGTTTACTGTTGGTGATGTGTAGGCATCCCATTGCAAAAGAGGCGCTTACGCTCCATTTAGCGCGCAGCGAAGGTCACGAACGCTATTTTGGCTGTAATTTAATGTACCGTAAAGTCTTAGTGTCATCTCACCAACACTTAATGGCGGAAGCACCGCCTGGTTGTCCGGATGGTGTACAAGCTCGCCTACCGACAAACCGAAGGCTTCTTGCACTCGATCGCCTCGCTGCTCGGGCTCGGTATCGAGATCCCGGACTACTCGACGTTGTGTCGGCGCTCGAGGTTGCTCCGCAAGAAGCTGCGGATTCCGAAAGCCGCGAGCACTCAACCCATCCACCTGATGATCGATAGCACGGGCTTGAGGATTCATGTTGGAAACGCTCGCAAACCGCCAAAGCAGCGCGCATGGCGCAAGTTGCACATCGCCGTTGATCGCGAGACAGGGAACATTGTTGCGCCCGAACTGACGGCGTCACGTGCTCGCGACGCAACCCGAGTCCCCGCTTTGCTAACACAGATTCAAGCACCTCTAGTGTCGGTGGCGGCGGACAGTGCATACGACAAGGAAGCGGTCTACGAAGCCATCGAAGCGCACAGTCCTGGACGAAGGACGCGCGTGGTGATTCCGCCGCAACGAAACGCGACGCTCAGTCAGAATTCGAACACCGCCATGCAGGAGCGCGATCGCCATATTCGTGCAATCGAAAGACACGGCCGACGTGAATGGTACAAGCTCTCAGGCTACACCAAGCGAAGCATGGTGGAGAACGCGGTCTATCGTTACAGGGCGATCATCGGGCCGGAGATGCGGGCTCGAACGTTGGCGAGGCAACGAGTTGAACACCGAATTGGGTGCGAGATACTCAACAAGATGGCTGCGCTCGGGATGCCCGATACGTACTGCGCCGGGTGACTCTGCAACCGGCACAGGGAGGTCAGCGATTTGCTCCGGGCCGTGCAACAACGCCTGATCCCGGCCACAGTAGCGAAGGTTGCGGCCGCGCTTTTCGGGATGGAAACCCGCATAACTTCCCCTTGCCCTCAATGGCGACCTTCGAGCGCGTGTCCTGGCTCTGTTCATGCAATGAACGCTAGGGCCTTTTATGGCTCCGTCGATGGGCTCCGAGCCCCATCAACCGCATAAGACGCTGCACGCGCTTGCGGTTGACGGCCGACCCCTCCGCTTTGAGTGTCTGTGTCATCATGCGGCTGCCGAAAAATGGATGCTTCAGATGTAGCTCGTCCATCCGACGCATCAATGCGAGTTGCTCGCCATCCGGCTCGACAGGTTCGTAGTACAGGCTCGACCGATTCACGCCGAGCAGCTCGCACTGCCAGCGCATCGACAGCGGAGCGTTGGGTTCGACCAACTCCCGCCGGGGCGTCATCGCAATCGACCGAGCCCGTGTGATAAAAATTCGCCGCTCCATCGTCAGCTCCCCGATTTTCTGAAGCAGTTCGGCCTCGCGCATCGAGGCATCGCCTCCGCCCACCTCTTCGGTCTCGAAAGCACGCGTGACGTTCTCCAAAAGCTGCCGCTTCCATTTGTAGATCTGGTTCGCGTGAACCTTGTGCCGGCGGGATAGTTCCGCCACTGTCTCCTGCTCGCGTAGTACCGCCAATGCAACTTTCGCCTTGAAAACAGGGCTGTGCTTCGTACGATTTTTCTTCACTTTTCTCTGCTCCTCAGCGAGGCATCACGGTTTCCTACGAAGCGATCCGACTTTGGTGCATCAAGTTCGGGCCGGAATACGCTCGGCGACTGAAGCGTCGGCAGGGTCGTCTCGGTGACACGTGGCACCTAGACGAGGTCTTCATAAAGATACAAGGTGAACGCCAATACCTCTGGCGTGCGGTAGACCAAGATGGTGATGTGATTGATATCCTCGTCCAGCCTCGCTGTGATCAGAAAGCCGCCAAACGATTCTTCCGCAAGCTGTTGAAGGGGCAAGGCCGCCCGCCCTGGCAGCTGGTCACCGACAAACTGAGAAGCTACAGTGCCGCTCACCGCGAGGTCATGCCGTCCGTCGTCCACGACACTGACCAGTACAGAAACAACCTAGCCGAAGTCTCGCACGAACCGACGCGACAACGGGAACGACAGATGCGGAAGTTTAAAGCTCCTGGGCAGGCGCAACGATTCTTGACCGTGCACGGACTCGTGCAAAACCTCTTTCGCGTCGGACGGCATTTGTTGCAAGCGCATCATCATCGGGAGCTACGAGACCGCGCTTTCATCGTCTGGCAGGAGGTAACCTGTGCCGTCCGATGAGAGCAACGGAAATCAGCTCGACGCGATAGGTTCGCTCGCTCAACGTCAACTTGACAATACCGTCGTGCGCCCCGCCGACGACGGCTTGAATCGGACCGCCGCATGACACCGAACGAGCTGGTCTTCACACCTTCCGGATGCACCGCGACGCTCGTTTCGGGCGAAAGCTTCGAGGTGGACCTGCCCGAGACGAATCTCAAGCAGGCTTTGAGCTGGATCCAATGGCTCAACGAAGCCCGTACCGAGGACGGGCGTCGACTGCCGTCGCTGGTGACCGAGGATGGATACGAAGTGTGGTGGTTCGTTCAAGATCGCCTGTTCACGCGGTTCCTCGTTCCGTACACACGGTACGAACGCGTCGTGTCGTGGGCATTGGAGGGCGCCACCGTAGTCGACCCGCCTCCGGATTTGGAGCGGCTTCTGCGCATCCTAGCCCGCGCAAGCGAGAGCGTCACCGTCGTGCACCGGGCGCCTAAGAACATTCTCCGTTCCTGGCGACGGTGGCTGGGAGCGCCTCTCGTGCCGATGGCGGTCGTCGCTTCGTGGCTCGCCGCTTGGTGGTTTCGCGCTCGTGGGCGAGCTGTCGTGGTCTACACGGTGGACATCGTGAGCCCCGGGCTGCGCCATGATTTCAGGATCGATCCGATCTACCGTGAGCTCGAACGCCGCGAGCTCAGCTACGGTGAGTTCGTGCACTCGCTCGGAGGCGTTGGCGCAGTGCAAAATTTTTTCCGACGACGTCGCTTGAGCATCGACATGCAGGCGACGGCGATGCTCGAGACGCGCCCCGCCGTCGATATGAGCGCCGCCGCTTCGATTCGAGCCGGCGATATGCCGGTTGACCGGGCACGATTCTTCTGTGCGCTCGCGCGTGAAGGCTGTCGCGCCAGCAGTGAAGCGGTCCGCAGGTACCGGGCTTTGAGACGCTTGGTGCGACTCCATCGGCCACGCTTCGCTCTCGTCCTCGACGATAGCCGGCATGCCCATGAGCTCGTAGCCGCGTGTCGCTCCGAAGGCGTGTACGTCGTGAGCTACCAGCACGGCCAGTTCAATCGATATTTTGTCGGCCTTATGGCGTACGGCTTTCTAGATGGAAAGCCGCACCGCGCAAACGCTTACGGACTTTGGAGTGATTACTTCCGCCATCGGCTGTTGCGTGACTCGCGACTCTACGACGCATCGACGACGTTCGTGTGCGGGATGCTGCGCTCGCCGGGGCCCGACGTCGAAGCGAAAGACCGATCTTCCGAAGGTCGCGTTCGCGTTCTCGTGGTCTCCGAGAGTAAGGGACGCACAGAAGAGGTCGTCCCGTTCGTGGCTCAGCTACTCGACCGCGAGGCCTACGAAGTAACCCTGAAACTGCGGCCCGGGGAACAAGCGCCGACGCTGTGGCGGCCGCTTCTCGAACGCGGCCTCGGTACGAGCGAGCAAAGCGTCTACGACGCGGTACGAGACTGTGACGTGGTGCTGGGAACCTATAGCTCGGTGCTCTATGAAGCAACCTTTTTCCTCAAGCCGCTAGTGGTGGTGAAGACGACGGTTCCGTTTGGGTTCGAGTTCGGGCAGGAGAGCTTAGCGGAGCGAGCGAGCGGTCCGGACGGCATCGAACAAGCCGTGGCCCGTGCGGTGGCTTTGCCGTCGTCCGAACTCGAGCGAAGACGCGCCGTCTTGTGGGGCGAGGGACGAGCGGACGGTGCTCGCCACCTCGTCGAGCACGCGCTCGCGCGGAGCACTACGTCTACGGACCGGTGGTGAAAGTCACCGTGTTCGACAGCGGCGATACGTTGCCGGCATCGTCTATCACCTTAACGGCGAAGTAGTACGTGGTTGATGCCGCAAGTCCGGTTACGACCAAGCTGTGCGGCGGGCCCGGGAGTAGGCTCCCCGACGACCGGTGTTGCCGCTTGAAAGGTTGGCTCGCCGGTAATAGGTGACGTGGAGAAGCGATTGTCGAACGATGCCGCGGTGCCGACGCTTGCGTTGTCACAGGTGGCCGTCCAACTGAGGTTGGCTCGGTCGGGTTGGGGGAAAGCGCCCAACACCTCGACTTCGTTGATCTGGACGTAGAAGTTGCCGTCGGAAAAAGCGTTGGTCTCGTTGATATGGAGCCGCACGTGAAAGCCCACCATCGGCGCGGCAAACGTGAACTCGAACCACATCGCGGGAGATGCGGTGGCGACGAAGTCGTTGATGGTGTGCACGGTGGTGAACGGACCGCCAGCGCTGTTGCCCACTTGAATCTCAAAATCCCTCGGCATCAGAGTTCCGAGGGAGTGGCGTGAGCGCATGCGGAACCTGCCGACGTTGACGGGTGTGCCGAGGTCGAAGGTGACGAACTCGTTCTGCATGGATGCTCGCGCCGGCGTGGACCACAAGGTATTGACGTTGCCGTCGACGAGAAAGCTCTTGTCACGATTGGTGTTCCACTGAAACGTTGGCGTCGTGTCGTTGGTGACGTCAATGGGGGCTTGTGTGAGGGCGACGAAGACGATCGTGATGCCCACGAGCCAATGAGCCCGCCCGCCGATAGAAGATTCAACACGTGCAGGACGATGCCGAGCAGCGTCAGCCAACCCGCGCCCCACGCGATGGCGAAGGCCACGATCTCGCCGCGACCACGGGCCTCTCCAGGTTTGGCGAAACAAAAAGCGATGAGATAGCCCGGTACGAAAAGCAAGGCCACTCCCCAGAGGAGCAGCAGGAGCGGGCTCATCGTTACCGTTCGAGCCTATCGGCGGAGCCGCATTCGAGAGGCCGTCGCATCATGGACTCTCCGACGGACGCTTGCGGGCGACGACGATGCTGCCGTAACCCAAAGAGCGAAAGAAGGGCGCCTTTCTCAGACGGTCTATCTGCGACTGCATCCAAAGGGCGCAGGGCAGCACCGACGCGAGATAAGGCACGGGTATGCTGGGAGCCTCGAACCGAAGGATCTCGTAGCCGGCCGCTTCCACCTGCGCCGCAACACCCACGGATAGCGCCACACGTGTGGCAGGTCGCTCCGCCCCACATAGCAGCCTGTGGCAAAAGTCCGGGCTCGGGCAGGCTCTGAGTCGACGGTGGCGATCGAGTTCCGTACACTGAGGCATGGCGATGGGCAAGAAACCGGCGGCGCGGCAGGCGTCACCGATGTGGGTGAACACGGAAGACCTTCCGACGAGCAGCGGTCATCCTTTCTTCGAGCGACTGAACCGGGTCCTGGGAGAGTCCGGGTTCGACGCCTTCGTGGAAGGGTTGTGCGCGGCCTTCTACGCGGACCGGCTGGGCCGGCCGAGTCTGCGCCTGGGTCGGTATTTGCGGAAGCACCGTTCGGTGCATAACCTGTTGCCACTGTCACTATATACTGGTCAAGCCGTTATCTGGAAGCATGATCTTCCAAATTTGCGAGCGCTGCTGGGGAAATGAACCACACCGTATTCATCCATACCAACGAGAAGCAATGGGTTGGAGCGAAGGTAGCGGAGTACTCTATCCGGAAGGCGTCCCCGAACCGAGAGAAATTTGCCATCTCCATCCTACGCCTTGAGGATCATGACGCTCTCTGCGGCCGGGAGGGTCAGACTTACCTGCGGGACCGCCGGCCGGCGCTATGGCGTAACGGCGATCTACAGTCCTTCACTCCCCTGCGTTTCCTACCTCCCCAGCTCATGAGCTATGAGGGCCGGGCGGTGGTCATCGACCCGGATGTTTTCGCGCTATCGGACATCTACGAGCTCTTGACTCGCGACATGAAGGGAAAGGCGATTCTCTGCAAACCCGTCTATACCGCGGCGGGAAGATTCCGCTACCATGCCTCAAGCGTCATGTTGCTCGACTGTAGCCGCCTGCGGCATTGGCGGTGGCAAGATCAAATCGAGGAGATGTTCACCGGAAAACGAGACTACCGGCAATGGATCTGGCTGCTGCTGGAGCCTTCCGAGAACATCGGCCCGCTGGAAGAGGAGTGGAATCATTTTGATAGGCTCGATGAGAACACCAAGCTCCTCCACAACACCCAACGCCTGACGCAGCCCTGGAAGACCGGTCTCCCCATCGACTTCACGCGGACGAAGAACACCCTTCCGCAAGGGAGGAAGTGGGGCATCATTCCCCGCTCCTGGCTCGTTCAAACCCAGTCGAGAATTTTGTCGGTCTGGCCGGGTCGATATCAGCGGCATCCCGATCCCGATCAAGAGCGGTTCTTTTTTTCGTTGCTCAGAGAATGCCTGGAGGCAGGCCACCTAACCGAGAGTCTGCTCCGGTCGGAGATAGAGAAAAAGCATCTCCGCCCCGACACACTCTCGCTGCTCGAAACGGCAACCGGTTCCCAGCCCCTGGCTCCCTGAAGAGCGCTCCCGGGACGCTCCAGTCTCACCGCCCCGCCTGAGGTCCAGCCCCCGCCGTACTGACGGAGCGCGCTACTGCCGCGGGTGCCGGCCCTTGAACGCGCAGTGCCTCCCTTGGCCGCACCGCCACCGGCCTCGCAAACAATCCCGTCGCCGTCGCGCAGATAGGCGTAGGTCGGATGGTCGCGGCGCACCGGGGCGATCCCATGCGCGCGGGCCTCGGCGCACGTGATACGGCCGTCGTCGTTGTCGTCCCACTGGGCGAGCACCTCACGCGCATCGGCGGCCGTTGAGGTGACGTCCTGAGTGGCTGGTGAGGGGTATTGTCAAATTGAGCTGGTGACTGACAGAATGGTCCAATGAAGACCGATGCGCCAAGCTACCACGGCTATCGATTTCCACCGGAAATCATCAGCCACGCCGTCTGGCTCTACTACCGATTCTGCGTGAGCTTTCGAAACGTCGAAGAGTTGCTCGCTCAGCGAGGCATCACGGTTTCTTACGAAGCGGTCCGACTGTGGTGCATTAAGTTCGGGCCGGAATACGCTCGACGACTGAAGCGTCGGCAGGGTCGTCTCGGTGACACATGGCACCTGGACGAGGTCTTCATAAAGATACAAGGTGAACGCCAATACCTCTGGCGCGCGGTAGACCAAGATGGTGATGTAATCGATATCCTCGTCCAGCCTCGCCGTGATCAGAAAGCCGCCAAACGATTCTTCCGCAAGCTGTTGAAGGGGCAAGGCCGTCCGCCCTGGCAGCTGGTCACCGACAAACTGAGAAGCTACAGCGCCGCTCACCGCGAGGTCATGCCGTCCGTCGTCCACGACACTGACCAGTACAGAAACAACCTAGCCGAAGTCTCGCACGAACCGACGCGACAACGGGAACGACAGATGCGGAAGTTTAAAGCTCCTGGGCAGGCGCAACGATTCTTGACCGTGCATGGACTCGTGCAAAATCTCTTTCGCGTCGGACGGCATTTGTTGCAAGCGCATCATCATCGGGAGCTACGAGACCGCGCTTTCATCGTCTGGCAGGAGGTAACCTGTGCCGTCCGATGAGAGCAAAGGAAGTCAGCTCGACGCGATAGGTTCGCTCGCTCAACGTCAACTTGACAATACCGTAAGAAGGATTTGGTGATGTAACCAATGAGCCCAAATGATAATTATTTCGACTGGGTGAACACAAGGAAAGCATGTTCGCTTGAGGCTAAGTTCGGTCAACTGAATGTGAATGCAAAAAAGGATGCAGATCGGGCAGGTTTTGAGTTTGAATCTAATGGCGACTACTTCATGGTCTATCGTCCATCCGACGAGTCGGTCAAAGGTCGCAGCGTGACGTTCAAACTGGAAAACGACCGAATCCTGGTAGGTAGCAATCCTGCGTCTCTAGCTTCATTCACCATAACTCTTACCCTGAACGATGAAGGAGACTGCCGATATCGGATCGATAATAAGGGTGAGCACAAGTGCTGGCAGGTACTCCGCCGAGCTCTGGAGCAGCTTTTCTTTGATTCGGATCTTGACGTTTTTTTGTAAGGTGGAAACCTATGTCAACCCAACGATGTAAGTCCCTTTACAATCGTCTTGGGCGAGCGGGTCGTCACCATGCAGATGACCTCCTAGTCGAGAGCGAATATCGAAGCGTGTTCCTGAAGCTGTTTCCACGCTACGCCGGTCGAGCCCGCCGAGGGGCTACCGAGTCGCGCATCCTCTCCCACTCCTCAAGAAGGCTCGAGGGCGAGTTCGGCGTACATCCGCTTCAGCTTTGCTTTCTCGGATTCGAGTTCCTTCATACGCTTGAGTTCGGAGACGCTCGTGCCCGCGTACTTCGACCGCCAGTTGAAATAGCTCCCCCGGCTGATGCCGTGCTTGCGCACCAGGTCGGCGAGCGGGACCCCCGCCTCGCCCTCTTTCAAGATGCCCACGATCTGACTTTCCAGAATGTGGATCAGTGTGCTGACTATCTGCTCAATCACGCCTCTTATCTGCACTACGACGAGTGCCTCGCCGCTGGATTCCCGATCGCTACCGGCGTGATCGAAGGCGCCTGCCGCCACCTGGTCTCGGACCGCATGGACCTCACCGGAGCGCGTTGGTCCCTCGCTGGCGCCGAAGCCGTGCTGCGGCTTCGCGCTCTCCGCTCCAGCGGAGACTTCGATGAGTACTGGCGCTTCCACGAGCAGTGCGAGTACGAGCGCAACCACGCCTCGCGCTACGCCGACGGCAAGGTCGTCCCCGTCAAAGGCCGCCACCTCAAGCGCGTCAAGTGAGATGAGCCCTTACCACTATGAGACATGCCAAACCCACCGTTCCAAAAGAGCCGCACCCAATTGTTTACCGCTCTGGGTTGACCAAGGGGACGGGGGTGTTGTCGGGAGCACGAAGGATTGACGTGACGATGTCGATCACGCGGATCCCTTTGTGACAGCAGCTCTGGAGGACGCTCATGAGGATCGACTGGGCCTGTGCCCCTTTCGCGGTACGGTTGCCGCCTCCGCAGGTCTTGCGGTTGACCACGGCGATGCGAATGTCTTGTTCGGCGGGATAGTTGGTGGCCTCGACATCCGCACGGTCGAGGAACACAAAGAGGTTGTCCCGATAGCGTCGCAGATGTTTCGCGAATCGCTGGTTGGCAGGATTGGTGAATCGGCCGTGCAGCAGGCGGTTCATCTTCGCCTGGAGGAGTCCCTTGGCAACGCGCAGGCCATGCGGGCTGATCTCGCCAGCATCGCGCCGATCGCGCAAGGCGAGGGCGTGCCGGAGGATGGCCTTGACCAAGCGTGGGAAGCGCACCGCCCCGCGCGTGGCCGTCTCCAGTAGCTCGTGGCAACGGTGCAGCAGATGGTTGTAGCAGGTCTGTAGCGTCGCTTCCTTGAAGCAACGGTAGGGGGCCCAGCCGTCTACCCCGAGGGTGCCCGCGTAGTTTTTCCCCAGCACCGAGGCGGCCTGCTCGAAACCACGGCCCGGAAGGATCTCGTAGACGGTCTCGCGCAGGTTCGTGAAGACCCACAGCCAGACCCGACGACCTCCCTGCTTCCAGCCCGTCTCATCGGCGTAGACGACGGGGCTGGCCCGCAGCGCCTCCACCAAGGCATCTCGGGTGGGCTTGGCACGCCGGGCAAGACGCTGCATGGCACGACACAATGTGGAGCGCGCCACGGGGAAACCCCGCATCTGCTCGAATCCCAGGCGGGTCTTGTCGTACGACACCCCGCAGATCATCTTCTGGAACGCGGCGAAGGCGAGCAGCCTGGGCCCAAAATGCACCGTGCCCACCTCGAACGCCTTCGAAATCAGCAGCGGATGCTGGCCACGGACACGCCGACCACACTCCTGGCAGTGGCCATGACCCACTACGAACTTCCAGGTCTCGGGTTGGATGGGCGGAATGTCGACCTGGTACAGATCGATGCTCCCTTCCGCTCCTACCTTACCTCCGCACGGGCACTGCTCCGGGCACTGCTCCGGGCACGGAGCCTCGAAGGTCTTGTCGGGAACTGGGATCGCTCGGACGGCCTGCCGCCCGTACTTAGACCCCGGCTTGCGTCCGGGCTTCTTCGGGTCCCGTTTCGGCTTGTCCTTGGAGAAGGGTGCGGCTTGGCGCTTGCCAGCGCGCCGTGATTCCTCGAGCACGCTCTCGAGCTTGGCAATCCGGGCGTCCCGTTCCTTCAACTGACTCTTGAGATCCGCGTTCTCCATGTTCAGTCTACCCAGCTCGCCCTCAAGCCGTTCAACCCGTTCGCCCAGTTCGCGAACCGACTGCCTCCAGGACCTGAACATGCACTGTGGGATAGCCGGGGCGGCCGCTTTTGTCCAGCCCCTACCCCAGCGTCAGCGGTAAACAGATACTCATAGAAGTTCCTCGTGATAGCCTTCCGTGGTGCGCATCCTGGCTGTCGTACTGGTGTTCAAGGCATCGTGAGCAAGATTTCTTTCCTCGTGACCGCGTTGATTCTTCTACTCTTTGCGCCCATCTACTTCGCCGTCTACCAAGCACAGAAAACGCGACGCTTCAACATCGGGTCGTGGGACAAGCGCTATCTCGAAAATCCTGAAACCTTTTCCCCTCGATTGGAGATGAGTGGCCCGTTCCGACACGAGGACAGCTCCGTCGACGTCATCGGTTTCGACGGAAGGCTTTCCGGGAGGACGGCTACGCTCCAACTTCCCTTCCACGCACTGCGTTCACCTTTGAGAATCTGGGTTAGAAGCCACCGTTTTGGGCTCGGCGGAACCGTACGAATGAGCGTCAACGATGTTCTTATTGATGACTTCGTTTTCACCGAGAACTCTTATCCGTGGGCAGGCATCCGGACGGTCATCCCACAAGAAGTGGCGGAGCGCAGCGCCCTCCACATCGATCTTGTCGTTTCGGGAGGTAGGTCTCCACCGAGTCATTTGCGCTCGGACATGGGTCTGGGCATGGATTGGGTCGAGGTCGATCCTATGTCCGGCGGGGTGATGTTGTTGCCGACTGCCTACGAGTGGATGGTGCCTTATGTCTTCCTCGTTCTGGGAGCGATCTCCTTTCGCCTCTTCGGCTTCTCTACCAGGGTGTTTTTTCTAGTCCTCGGAGCTTTGATTCTCGCTATTGCAGCACTTACCGCACTGCGGCCAGTAGAAAGCCCCACCGTCTTGTTCTGGCTGTGGTCGATCTTTCCTGCGGGTATCGTGTTACAGCGGAGCATTCTCTTCGCGTACTCGCGAAGCAGGCGCGTGCTCTTTCCTGTCCTCGCCACCACCGTGAGCACGCTCGTGTCCCTGACGGCGACGGAGGTGTTTCTGAGAAGCTATGAGGCCTGGCAGCACGAGCAGCAACAGTTGCCACCAGAGAAGCTATCGCTTTTCGAGCCCAACCCCGAAGGGACCGGCTCCTATCGACTCAAACCGAACCTCGATCTTGTGACTAGCGTTGCTGACTCCGAGGTGAAGATTCACACTAACAGCCACGGGATGCCTTGGCGAATCAAGGCTGGGGCTACCGCGGCGTAGCGGGCCTAGCACGTTCTGGTCCAGGTGCGCCTGAGCCTCATTGATGTCCTTACTCGTTTAGGATTTGGCCTCAACCAGGGTCCGGCATGGCTTGAGACGATCCCGTTCATCGTCGCTTTCCTCTCCCCCGGCTTGTTGCTGGTTTCATCGACACAACCGCCTGGTAGTAGCCCGATCAGCGGAACCGACGGTGTGATGAACCCTGCCCGGGGAAGGGCGGCGTGCAATCCGGACCTCTCGGCCCGACCTCGTTCGTACCATTGTCGATGGCCGCCAGCCCGTTGGGTTGACCTCGAGGTACCTCTAGATCTGGAATTCAGGTTTTTGCCCGGGAGCATGGCGGGTCCGCCGCAAGTAGTTTCCGGATATCGTCGATTGCCGACTCTGGAATCTCCCAGGAGGTGACGTTCCGCCTCTACGAGGCGTACGGCGAAAAGGAAACGCGGTTAGACTACAATCGGCTTGGGAACTGGCTCAAGGGGTGAAGAAGCGCCACCGGATCCAGGTCGAGCAGATGGCGCCGTTAGCGTAACGAAATCGGGAGCATTGCAATATGGCGCGCGCGAGACGGAAGAAAGCAAAAAAGACTGAGAGCACCCATTCCGACAGCGGCGCAACGACCGGCCATGAAACCGCGCTGTGGGCAATCGCGGATGCCCTACGCGGCTCGATGGACGCGGCGGAATACAAGCACGTCGCGCTTGGTCTGATTTTCCTGAAGTACATCTCGGACGCCTTCGAGGAGCTGCGGACACGCCTCGAAGGCGAGGTGGCCCAAGGCGCAGATCCGGAGGACCCGGACGAGTACCGCGCGCAGAACATCTTCTGGGTACCGCCCGAGGCCCGCTGGAGCCATCTCAAGTCTCAGGCACGACAACCCACCATCGGCCAGCTCGTCGACGGTGCGATGGCGGGTATCGAGCGGGACAACCCAGTGCTCAAGGACGTGCTCCCTAAGGACTACGCCCGCCCCGCGCTCGACAAGCAACGTCTCGGCCAGTTGATCGACATGATCGGCAATATCCGAGTCGGAGACGCCGATGCCCGTTCCCGCGACGTGCTCGGCCGCGTTTACGAGTACTTCCTCTCACAGTTTGCGAGTGCTGAGGGCAAGAAAGGCGGCGAATTCTACACCCCGCGCTGCGTCGTGAAACTCTTGGTCGAGATGCTGAAGCCGTATAAAGGCCGAGTGTACGATCCGTGCTGCGGCTCCTCGGGCATGTTCGTGCAGTCGATCGAATTCATTCGCGCCCACGCCAGCGGCAACGGCAACGGTGGCAAGGCCCGTGGCGACATCTCGATCTACGGCCAGGAATCGAACTACACGACTTGGCGGCTCGCGAAGATGAACCTCGCCATTCGGGGGATCGAGGGGCAGATAGCCCACGGCAACAGCTTCCATAACGACCGTCATCCGGACCTGAAAGCCGATTTCATTCTCGCGAATCCACCGTTCAACGTCTCGGACTGGGGAGGCGAACGGCTGGCCGACGACAAGCGCTGGCGCTATGGTGTTCCGCCCAAGGGCAACGCCAACTTCGCCTGGGTGCAGCATATGGTCCACCATCTGGCGCCCTCCGGTGTGGCCGGATTCGTGCTTGCCAACGGTTCGATGTCGTCGAATCAGTCCGGTGAGGGTGAGATCCGGAAGAACTTGATCGAGGCCGATCTGGTCGATTGCATGGTTGCGCTGCCGGGCCAACTCTTCTATTCGACTCAGATTCCCGCGTGCCTGTGGTTTCTGGCGCGTCGACGCAAGCGGGGCGGCGAGATTCTGTTCATTGATGCGCGGAAGCTCGGCCGCATGGTGGACCGAACGCATCGTGAGTTGACCGACGACGAGGACATTACCCGCATCGCCGGCACCTACCATGCCTGGCGCACTGGAGAAGCTGACGACGGCTACGTCGATGAACCCGGCTTCTGCAAGAGCGCATCACTGGATGAGGTCCGCAGGCATGGCCATGTACTGACACCTGGCCGCTATGTCGGCGCGGAGCCGCAAGAGGACGATGGCGAGCCATTTGAGGACAAAATGAACCGGCTCGCCGCGCAACTGCGAGAGCAACAGGCTGAAGGCGCGAGGCTTGATGCGGCGATCAAGACCAATCTAGCGATGCTCGGCTTCAGAGACGATGAATGAAACGTGAGGGATTGAAGGTGTCACCGTGATCGAATATGACAAATTTCAAATGTCCCTCAAGCGTCTTGAGGAGCAGTACAGGAATTATCGAGAACCTGACGACTCCCTGCCTGAACTAGTCCGGGAAGCCATCGCCGAGTCGGTCATCCAACGTTTCGAAACCTGCTATGACTGCCTGTGGAAGATATTGAAGCGATATCTGATCGAAGAGCTGGGCATCGCGGAGGTACCCAATAGCCCCAAACCCATCTTTAGACTGGCCCACGAGAACGATTTATTCGCCGCACCTCTGGAGCAATGGCTGCGCTACGCCGATGGCCGCGTCGATACGGCCCATGATTACGATGGCAAGAAGGCGCAAGCCAGCCTAGGGCTAATGCAGGACTTCATCGACGATGCTATCGGTCTCTACCAGACCATGAGCGGAGAAACATGGGAATAGACCGGCCGATCGACATCACGACAGATCAGCGCAAAACCATCTTGTCGTTTCTCGAACGGCATCTTCCGAATACCACTGCCTGGGTCTATGGCTCCCGCGCCCAATGGACCTCTCGCCCGCAATCTGATCTGGACTTAGTAGTTTTCGCAACGCCGGAGCAAAACGGCCAGGTTTCTGGTCTCAGAGAAGCGTTTGAGGAAAGCAACTTGCCGTTTCGAGTGGACCTGTTCGTGTGGGATTCTGTGCCCGAAGCGTTCCGCAAACACATAAAGCGGGATCATGTGGAGTTGGTGAAGGAAGCAAACCGATGCTCGAGCGGTGAGTGGCGCCAAACCGTTTACGGTCGGTTCTCGGCCGACCTCATCGAAGATTGTCTAGCGAATCTCTGTGACCCAATTAATGGGGTTCAGACAGGGCCTTTTGGAAGCCAACTCCATAAGAAAGATTACGTCCCTGCTGGAACTCCTATTATCACGGTAGAGCATCTGGGCGACAATCGTATCCTACATCAAGATATGCCCCACGTGTCAGATCACGACAGAAAACGATTATCGAAGTACATACTGCACAACGGAGACATAGTATTCAGTCGTGTTGGATCCGTAGACCGCCGCGCGCTTGTGAGAGAGACGGAGAGCGGCTGGCTTTTTTCGGGACGTTGCTTAAGGGTGAGGCCAGACCCCCAAAAAATCGACTCTGCGTACCTCTCGTATTTCTTTGGTCTGCCATCCTTCAAAGAACACATCAGAGCAATTGCGGTAGGTGCGACGATGCCGTCTCTGAACACAAAGATATTGAGCGATATAGCGATTCCACACCCGTGCGATCTTGCCGAACAACGTGCCATCGCGCACATCCTGGGCACCCTCGACGACAAGATCGAGTTGAACCGGCGGATGAACGAGACGCTGGAGGCGATGGCGCGGGCACTGTTCAAATCCTGGTTCGTCGATTTCGACCCAGTCCGGGCGAAGGTGGAAGGTCGGGATCATGGCCTGCCCAAGCACATCGCCGACCTTTTCCCCGACCGATTTGTGAATTCTGAATTGGGCGAGATCCCGGAAGGGTGGAGGGTTGGCGCACTCGGAGACGTGCTGCGCCAGCGCGTGGAACGATGTCGTGTATCAGAAGAAACGGCGTCCCGTCCCTATGTTCCAATCGACTGCATCTCGCCCAAATCTCTCTTCCTGATCGAAAGTAAGCTTGGCAAGGAAGCGAAGAGCAGCCTCACAAAATTCTACACAGGAGACCTGATCTTTGGGGCCATGCGCCCCTACTATCACAAGGTATGTATAGCGCCATTCGATGGAACGACTCGTACCACGGCATTTGTCCTTTATCCGAAGCGAAAGCGCGATTTCGCGTTCGCGACGTTGTTGTTACATGATCCGGATACCATCGATTTCGCAACGCGAAATTCCACTGGTAGCACGATTCCATATGCGGTCTGGACCGATTCTCTGGAAGCAATGACAACAATTATCCCTACATCAGGTGTACTTAAGGCATTCAACGACACTGTTCGACCGCTTCTTATGCGGATTCCTAAACCTTACTTCGAATCCCGCACCCTCGCTGCCTTGCGCGACGCACTGCTCCCCAAGCTCATCACCGGCGAACTTCGAGTGAAGGACGCCGGCATGTTTTTTTCGGGAGCGAGCTGATGGCCGATTCCCTAATCGCCCCATTCTTCATGCATGGTGCACGCGACGCGATGGCCAGTGGCCTTGCGCATATTGAGGAACAAGTGACGGGCATCGAACAGGCCGTCGGCGAAAAATCCGGCCTTGCCTTCGACCTCGCCAAGACGCTCATTGAAAGTACGTGCCGCACCGTCCTCCGCGAACGTTCTGTCCCCTATGCCGCCACAGATGATCTGCCCAAGCTTTTCAAGTCGGCCTCCCAGAATCTGCCGTTCCTGCCCGCGACTACGAGCAACACGGGCGAGGTACGCAAGAGCCTAAAACGGACCCTCGCCGGGCTGAGCACTGCCATTCAGGGGATCTGTGAACTGCGCAACCAGTGCGGCTTCGCCTCACACGGCTCGGGCGAACCGCGCCCGGTAATGGAATCCGTTCAGGCCTTGCTCGTAGCCGAGGCCACAGACGCCATCGTCGGCTTCCTCCACCGCGTGCACCGTCAGGACCGCACACTGGCACCTCCACCCCGACCAACCTTCGACGACAATGTCGCCTTTAACGATCACGTGGACAAGTCCTGCGGTCCATTCACGGTCTTTGGCTTGTCGTTCCGGCCGAGTGAAGTGTTATTCAAGATTGAGCCCGAATCATACCGCATTTACCTCGCCGAGTTCGACGACAGCGATTCTGAAGCGATGGCCGCAAACGACAAAGAAGGCGCACCGCCATGAGCGACCGTGGCGTTACGGAATCCGTCGTCGAGCAAGCCACCCTCGCCTGGCTCGAAAGTTCCGGCTGGACAGTTGCAAACGGTCCCGGCATCGCCCCCGATACGCCGGGCGCTGAGCGCGCCGAATACCGCGAGGTCGTGCTGGAGGGGCGGCTGTGTGATGCGCTCGCCCGGCTCAACCCCAGTCTCTCTACGGATGCGCTGGAGAATGCCTTCCGCAGACTGACCCGCCCGGAAAGCGCAACACTGGAAGCGCGCAACCGCACCTTCCACCGCATGCTCGTGGATGGCGTAACGGTCGAATACCGCAGAGATAACGGCGCGATCCGAGGCGCACAGGCCCAGGTGATCGATTTCGACGACCCCGCCAACAACGACTGGCTTGCGGTCAACCAGTTCACCGTCGTCGAGGACAGGCACGAGCGTCGGCCTGACATCGTGTTGTTCGTCAACGGCCTCCCGCTCGGACTGATCGAACTCAAGAATCCGGCGGACGAGGACGCCACGCTCTGGACGGCCTGGCAGCAGCTCCAGACCTATAAGGCCGAGCTACCGGCGCTCTTTGCTTTCAACGCAGCGCTGATCGTTTCGGACGGGGTCGAGGCGCGAATCGGGACGCTCACCGCAGGCCGGGAGTGGTTCAAGCCCTGGCGCACGACTACGGGCGAGACCCTTGCCGATCCGCACCTCCCCCAGTTGCAGGTGATGCTCGCGGGTGTGTGTGACCAGCACCGGTTCTTGACGCTGGTTCGGGACTTCATCGTGTTCGAGGATGACGGCAGCGGGGTTCTGACGAAGAAAATGGCCGGCTACCACCAGTTCCACGCCGTCAGCACAGCCATTGACAAGACGTTGCGGGCGACCGAGCTGCAACGGGCTGCGGTCTTCGGCAAGGAACCCGGCGGCCACGAGTCCGGCCGCAGGCCGAGTGGCGATCCCGGCGACCGGCGCATCGGTGTCGTCTGGCACACCCAGGGTTCGGGTAAGAGCCTGACCATGGCCTTCTATGCCGGGCGGATCATTCGCGAACCGGTGCTTCCGCCATCAAGTGTTACTACGCCGCCAGGGGCATTTCTACAACCGCGGTAGCCGACCTACGTGTGCCGGCGAACGCCATCGCGTCGGGCTCTATTAATATTGATAGGGACGTCGGCGTGCACACGAAGATCTCCCTGAGCGTCAGCCGCCGCGTGGTCAGTCCAGCCTGCATCGCCGGCGTCCTGGTTTCCCGCCCGAACTTCAACGCCCTATGCGGTCGGACGAAGTTGTAATAACAGCGCAGCAACTCCAGGTGGTCCTCGAGTGTCTCCTTCGCGCGGGCGTGGCATGGCGACCGCCGACGCAAGTACGCCGACCCTTGACGAATTGTGAGGTTGAGCCGCTCGATAAACGACGTATTCAATGTCGAAGAGTCCTCGGAGTTATTGAGGGCTTCATCGAATCGCCACGAGGCTCCAACCAGCGCTCTTCGTTCGACCTTCACGATACGATCATTCCTGCGCGTCTTGAGAACCTGGCCATAGAGACAAGCTGGTCCAAAGACGCGTCGGACGACCCTCTCGTAGAAATCGAATCCGTCGGTGACGATCAGGGGAAGACGCTCCCAATCCATCCGGTTGGCCACGTCGCGCAAGAGAGCGAGTGTGTTCCGGTAGCTTCGACGCCCGACGACGGTCGAGGGCCAGAGACGGGACCAGACTTCGATCGCGACGAATATCCACGTCAGCCGCGTCTTGCCGCCGGCGAAGGAGCGAATTTCGTCGGCCTGGAGCTCCTCGACGCCGAATCCGGTAGTACGTCTCTGGTTGAAGCCACGGCAAACGTCGGCGGCTTTCTCAAGCCATCGAGCGACGGTGTTCCAGGCAAGCCCTTCGATGCGCGCAACCGCAGAGATGCTGACGCCCTCGACTCTGAGAGCGACCACTGCGTCGAAAGTCGCCCTTCGATGCTGGAGACGGTAGTACGGCGTGCCTTTGGTCGAAGAGAACGTCTTTGCGCACCTGACGCACCGGTATCGACGCCGTTTCCCGGATCTCGTTCTGTAGAAGCCGTGGCGGACGATGTTCCCGGAACCGACTCTTCCGTGGAACGTACATGCGGGATTGAGACATCTTCGATTCTTCAATTCGGCTTCGCCCTTGTCCACGAAAGAACTGCGTCTCTCGAAATCGGGCTCAAACTCTAGCACGCAGATGGGTTATTGCCTGCCCACCAACACTTGATTGCGGAAGCACCGTTGCCCGCCTCGACCCAGTCCCCTAGCGCGCGCCGCAGTGTCTCGAAATCGATGCGTCCCTCGGACAGGCACTCGGGGAAGCTGTGCATCAGAAAGTTTCTCAGCGTATCCCGCTTTCGGTTAACCACGTCGTCCGACAGAGCCACGAGCTTTGTCTTGTCTTTTTCGGGCGCTTCTTCGTTCATTCCAGCGCCTCTTGCGGGCGAAAGGTTCGTGTCGCTACTCATCAGTACCAACCTTCGCGGTAGGGACCGCCCTTACGGGCGGCCCCCCGCACAGATCCCAGCGAGCGCTGCTAACGCACTGGGCTCCTACCTCAGGTCATGACGCGCAGTCGCTGTTCGGGATACGGGTGCAGTGTTCGATGCTCGACGACTTTCATCAGCCATCCGTGGTCGATGGCATCGAAGAATCCACGGATGTCCGCGTCGAGTATCCAGTTCACTTTCTTGTGAACCGTGCTCCCTTATCCCGGCAGGCTACCTGCCGTATCCGCTCCAGCGCATTTCGCAGACCAGGGGACCGAACGTAGGCGCACTCCCTTGGCTGTTTCCGCGCTTTCCCGCTTCGTGCCCGTTTAGGGTTGTCCATATTCACTCCCTGCCCGGCGCTGAGTCCGGGACCTGATTTGCCGCAGCGGATTTCCCTTGGTCAGCCCCCTTCGCTCCACCTCCTCCGCGGAGTGAGGTACTCCCCAGTCTTTGTTCGAAGGCTTCTCGGCTACTATGGGCCTGTCAGACTTCCCGCACCCGTTCGTCGCTGTCGTGCTCCTTGCGGATTCACAGCGCGGACCCCGACGCCACTCAGGGCCAAATGCGGGACCTCCCGGCTCCCGTGTATGTCTCTTCCGTGCGTGCGCGGGGTCTCAGACCACGCAGGGGCGGAACAACTCTTGCGATGACGACTTGTTCCGTGTTGCCTTCCGTGCCATACGACGCCGTCGGCCCCCCAAACTCAATTTTTCTTTCGCGGCTCAATACCCAGCCCACACGTTGCCCTGTCAACGCTTCGCCCCTGCCCTCGCGGACAGCAACGCATGACTCGGGGCCAACTTGGTTCGCTACTCCTTGGTTAGGCGGGACTTGCACCCGCGAGACTTACCGGTTTGTGCCGGCGCACCGTGAGGTCAAAATACTCATGCGGCTTCCCGACGGTAGAAACGTAGCAACCCTCCTCTCCTTCAGTCTCCATCTTCTTTCTGCATGGCTCGTTCTTCCATGCGCTCTTATTCGCTGAGCACACGCACAACCGCCTCGGGGTCGCGGTCGATGACGGCTAACAAGACGCGGGCGGCGCGATCTGGAACACGGCGCCCCTGTTCCCAATCCTGCACGGCACGCGCGTCGAGGCCGAATCGGTCCGCGAACTTCTGGCGACTCAACTTCATACGCTTCCGTAGCGCACGAATATGCTCTGCGGCGGGATCGTCGACAATGCGGCGCGACAGGTCCACTTCGCCACGCACATGGGCAAGAACTTCGCCCAAGGCTGCCTCTGCCTCCCGGCCCATCGGGGTTCGTTCCTTCGTCATCGGATTGCCTCCTCTTTTTTGATCGCGGCCACCAGCCGCGACAGAATTTTCCTGTCCGCTGGAGTCAGGTCATCACGGTCGGCCTTCGCATAGACTGTCAGCATGTAGATTGCTTCCGGTCCCGCGTGATGGAAGTAAATCGTCCGGATTCCACCTCGCTTTCCCCGTCCCGATCCTGTCCAACGTAACTTGCGAATACCTCCCGTTCCCCGGAGCAAGGGCGCTCTGTCGGGATCGGCAACGATGGCCGCCTCCATTTTCTGGCGGTCCACTTCCGACATGAGCTTGCGAACGGCGCGCTCGTAAGTTCTGGTAGCGAAGATTCGCACAGACCTTGAATTATGCGGCATTGCCGCATAGTAATCAAGAGTGGTCTCACTGACCTGCCCCCCTGAAACGGGCGTGAGGTCAAAATACTCATGCGGCTTCCCGATGGTAGAAACGTAGCAACCCGCCAAGCCGTTCACGGGAGCGCACCTGGCGCTCGGACTGAGGTAACGGGTCGCTGGCTGAGAACAGCAGCAGATTCTCCTTACCTTGATGATTCCTCTCACGGTGATGGTAGATGACGTACTCCCTAAGCGCATGACGGAGTGACTTCTCGCCGAACAGGATGAGCTTTGAGAGACATTCCTCTTTGAGTGAGTTGGTGCTTCCGCCATCAAGTGTTGCTATGCCGTGTTTGAATGCTAGTGTCAGACTGGCCTGCCTGTGTCGGCGAACGCCACTAATTAGTTCCTGTCCAGAAACACCATAACTTGTGGTGTGCGAGAGACCTATCGAAGATGTGGGTATTATACGTTTTCGGAAGGGGCTTCGTGGGGTTGAGAGCGAATGAAAATCTTGGACGAAACGAGAGGCGAATTGTTAGCAATCCATGGCTATAAGGGGCGGAAGAGTAATAGTTGTTATCGTAATAGGTGTCTTGCCATCATCAGTAGGTGGTGCTTGCGCTGTTTGCTGTTGGTGATGTGTACGTATCCCTTTGCAAAAAAGTCGCTTACGCTCCATTTAGCGCGCGGCGAAGGTCGCGAGCGCTATTTTGGCTGTAATTTAATGCAGCGTAAAGTCTTAGCGTCATCGTACCAACACTTAATGGCGGAAGCACCCAGGCATGGTCACGGCGGACCGGAGACAGATCAAGTTCGGTGCGCGCGGATGAATAAATAGAAGGCACAAGCAGCGCTGCGATGTGACTTGGAGTTGAAATCCGACCGCTTATTGGTGTATAAGATTTACGTCTACAAGTCGCTCTCCCCCTACTCGCGAGGGGGCACGCTATATCTGATTTCTCGGTTGCCTAACTGAACGCCCGTACGGGGATCACGTCCAACGCCACGCCGAAGGTGCGAGACAAGGAGGCCAGTTTATGAAGCTGCTCAAGATCGCCCGGACTCCGGCGGTGACGATCGGAACCGAGTCCACGGTCCGACACGCCGTGGAAACAATGGTTGACTGCGGTGTCGGCGCAGTCGTGGTGGTGGAGAACCAATCGGCGAAGGGCATCTTCACCGCTAGCGATCTCCTGAAGCGTGTGGTGGCCAAAGGAAGCCACTTGGATGAGACCCCAATCCGCGACGTGATGACCTCGCCGCCCATCGTTGCTGCCAGCAACATGCATCATCGCGAGGCTCTCGCGATGATGACGAGCAACCACATTCGCCATCTTCCCATCATCGACCGCGGGGGGAACGTCGCCGGGATGCTATCGACGCGACACTTGTTGAGGAACATGGTCGACGACCTGTCGCAGGAGCTCCACTCGCTCGACGCCTACCTCTCTGCCGACGGCATCGGCGGATGATCCCGACTCGTGCTCGGGCCCCGTCACCAATACCATTCCGTACGGCTCGCGGATGAAACGGCGGATGCGTTTGACCTCACTGTCCGAGACACCCCGTCCTGTGCCAAAACTCGGCCCTTTTGAAATAGACGATAAATCAGCAACTTAGTGTCTGTGTTTGCGGCCGTGTCAAGGGCCGAGCGCGAACAAACGACCAAATCATACCGGCATGGTCCCGGCAGACCGGAGACTAATCAAGTTCGGTGCGCGCGGATGAATAAATAGAAGGCACAGCCCTGCTCGCCGTATAGACTTATCCGATTCTGTGGGCTGTTGTATCGCGGCAGCTTTCCGAGGTCGGTTCGCCGTGGAACGTCCGTTCGGTGTGCGCCTTGGTAGAACATTCCAAGTTCGTTGCGCATGCGTTGCTGCACGAGCTCGGCGGCCTTCGGGGAGATGTCGACCCCCACCCACTCACGGTTCTTGGCTTGAGCCGCGATGCAGGCCGTCGCGCATCCACAGAACGGATCAAGCACGACGTCGCCGGCGTTCGAGCTCGCCTTGATAATCCGGTCGAGTAACGCGAGGGGTTTTTGAGTCGGGTAACCAATACGTTCAGCCGATTGAGCCGAGAGCGGCTTCACGTCAAGGATCATGTCTGTGATCGGCGTCCCCCGCTGTTCATGAAGGTAGCGCTTCAGGTAAGGTCGTCCGCTTTTGCCCCACTCGATTCTGTTCTCACGATCAAGCGCTTCGAGTTTTGCGCGCACCATACGCCATCCGTAGCGCGGCGTATAGCCCTTGTATTCGTATGCCAGATTGGGACGCTCACCCATGCTTGCGGACCGGATAATGTTGTCATGGCGGTATCGCCCACGTGTGTCGGTGTGGCGGTAGAACTTCGTCACGTACAAGGGGTCGTGCTTGGTGTAAACAGGATTGGTTATCGTTGCATCCGACGCTGCGTAGAACAGAACAGTATCATGAATTGATGCGAGCTTGCGGCGGGCGTCCCCGTGAGCGCTCGTGCGCTTCCAGACAACCTCGTTTCGGAAGTTTCGCCGCCCGAAGATCGCGTCCATGACGAGCTTGAGGTAGTGGCTCATGGTCGGGTCGCAGTGGAGATAGAGGCTCCCAGTGGGTTTCAGCACGCGCCGCATCTCTAGGAGCCGCGCCGCCATGTACGCCAGATAGGACTTGTCGCTGCTCGTCATGGCGGCCAGCAGCACGCGGTACAGCGCCGGGTGCTTCGCTTCGATGAGATTGATCCACTCGGCGTCCACGTCCGAGAGCGTCCACGTGTCCTTGAACGCAGCGCCCGCCGCCTTGCTGCCAATCGGAGCCGCGTAGTTGGCCTTCGAGTTGAACGGTGGGTCGAGGTAGATGAGGTCTACCGACTCCGAGTTCATCCCACGGAGGATCGGCAGGTTATCGCCGGTCCATATCGTCTGGTTCGACCAGTTGGGAGTCAAAACCCGGCAATTTCAATCGTTCCAGAAGTATCAACAGCATCTGGCTGGAAGAAGATCCCCTCCAGTGCCAAATAGAGAACACGCCAGAGCGTTGTTTCAATCCCATCGATAGTAAACACGCATTCACCAGCAGTGTTTAAGCGCGGCTGCACCTTTAGCTGCGAGAATCCCTTGACGCCAACGCTAGAAATGATGACGTTTTCGTTGCCGGTATCGTATCGGCCGATCGTGAACTTGACTTCTGCATACCCGTGCCACTGTGGCTTTCCTTTTACCACGGCAAATGACGCATTGCTCGTCACGACGACGTTGAACCTATCGCCATTGGAAGATGACTTATTTCTAGCTTCGGCGTTAGATTCTGCGCCCGCCCGCAACTTGGCAAACGCTCCTTCTACGGTGCAGTTGAGCCGTTTGGACACCCAGTCGAAGTCATTTTCTGTCATGCTGTCAGCTCCTTGTACTGAAGCCGTTTGCCACCGAGCCCGCGAGCGACGGCGGCCATCTGGTCGATGGTGTCGTCCTCGCGCTGGTTGTGACGTCCGGCGAATTCGTTCACGTAGCGGTGCAGGTGCTTCGGGCTCATCTTGTGATAAACGCCTTTGTGTCCGCGCTTGAGCATCGACCAAAACGACTCAATACCGTTAGTGTGCGCCATGCCGTTGACGTACTCTTTGACGCTGTGGCGGACGGTCTCGTGGTTCGGCAGCCCGACGTAGCCGCCGTGGTCGTCGGTGTACACCTTTGCGCCAGGCTCGACGTTCTCGGCCACGAATCCTTGGAGCGTCGGTTGGTCTACGTTCTTGACGACGGCGGCGCTCACGCGGTTGGTCGCTCGGTCCTTCGCTCCCACGACGGCAGTTTTGCCGACCGGCCCGCGACCCTTGATGACCTGCTTGCGCTTGTGTGCGTGCATGTTGCGAGCCTTGCCACCCACAAACGTCTCGTCAATTTCGACCGGCCCCTCGAAACGATCTCCGAGTTCCTGCTTCCAGGCTTCACGGATGCGGTGCAGCATGAACCAAGCAGTCTTCTGGCTAACGCTGAGATCGCGGTGTAGGTGCATACTCGAAACGCCCTTCAGATTCGTCGTCTCCAGGTAGATCGCGATGGCCCACTTGCGGAGCGGCAACTTCGACTCTTCCATGACGGTTCCCATCCGAACGCTGAAGTGCCGTCGGCAGGCTCCGCACCAGTGAGACATGGGCTTGCCATTCTTGGTCGCGCCTGCTCGGTCGGATAAGCCGCAGCGCGGGCAGACTGGGCCATCGGGCCAGAGATGCGACTCGAACCACTGGCGGGCGGCATCCTCGGTCGGCCAGAGGTCAAAGAGTTCGTCAAGAGAGATTCCTCGTCGGTATGCTTTGCCTGGTGCTTGCTTCATGAGGGAAGTATACTAAACAGAGCCTGCTTAGTCAAGTATATATTCCCCCTTGCATAGCCGGAGTTCGGATCTCACGTCCGAACTTCAGAGCTCCGTGCGGTCGGACGAAGTTGTAATAGCAACGGAGCAATTCCATGTGCTCATCGAGCTTCTCCGTCGAGCGAGCGTGGGAAAGCGTTCGTCTCGAAAGGTATGCCGAGCTTTGCCGGATGGTCAGATTCAACCGCTCGATGAACGACGTGTTCAATGTTGAGGAGTCCTCGGAGTTGTTGGGCGCGTCTTCGAATCGCCACGCAGCTCCGTGCAGCGCTCTGCGTTCGACCTTGATGATGCGATCGTTCCTGCGCGTTTTAAGGACCTGGCCGTAGAGACACGCTGGCCCGAAGAAGCGACGGATGACCTTCTGGTAGAATTCGAATCCATCCGTGACGACCAGGGGAAGACGTCCGAAACTCATCCGCCTCGAAAGGTCGCGAAACAGAGCGTGAGTGTTCCGGTAGCTTCGCCTTCCCGTCACCGTCAATGGCCAAGAGCCGAGACCAGACCTCGATCGTAACGAAGACCCAACTCGGCGTCTTCTTGTTGCCCGCGAACGTGCGAATCTCGTCGGCTTGAAGCTCTTCGGCAGCGAAGCCGGCGATCCTTGTGTGGTTGAATCGACGACACACTTGGGCTGCCTTCTCGAGCCAGCGGGCGACGGTGTTCCAGGCAATCCCTTTGATCCGGGAAATCGCGGAAATGCTGACACCCTCGACTCTGAGAGCGATGACCCCATCGAAAGTAGCTCTTCGATGTTGGAGACGGTAGTAGGGCGTGCCTTTCGTCGAGGAGAACGTCTTTCCGCACTCGCCGCACCGGTATCGACGGCGTTTCCCGGACCTGGTTCGGTAGAATCCGTGGCGAACGATGTTTCCGGAACTGACTTTGCCCCGCAACGGACATGCGAGATTGAAACATCTGCGATTCTTCACTTTGGCTCGGCCCTGACGATGAGAGAACTGTGTCTTCGGAATACTGGTTCAAACTCTAGCACGCAGCCGGTTAGGAGCTGGCCGCCAACACTTAATTGCGGAAGCACCACGGAGAGCGCAACCATCAAGGGTTTGGGAACGCGTTGCTCGAAGCGGAAGAATGCGTCGGCAGTCCTCACGGAAAGGTGCGATGTCGTAAGCGATTGGGCGGCTTGCTCAGCTATTACCACCGCGACGCCGCATAGGAGTTCGGGCGCGCCAGCTGGACGAAACGGATGGTCTGCAGGAGAGGTCTGCTCGGGGTCGCCTATCGCAGAGCCAGTGCCGCGTCGGCTGGTCTCCGCGAGTTTTGAGAACGCCTCTAGGATTCGACATAGATGGCGAGACTCAACTAAAACAGTCTCCTGGAAAACCCGGGGCGGTTCACGCCATGGGAATCACTGTAACGCGAGTTACCTGCCTACCTCTTTCTGGTTCCCCGTGCGCCAGATACAATACTTAGGCGGTAGAACGTTAGAACGACCCGAAGTCTCAGCAAATCATGAACCGACAGAAGATCGAATACGGCCAACCCATTGAAGTCGCCATTACACCACGGCAAAGGAGTCTCATACTGGAGCATGCGATGGGTGGGCCCGAGGTCACTGGCCCTCTACGGATGGCGGTGGTCAAAGGTAAGAAACTCATCGTTAAGCTGACTCTGGATGATCTGGATGAGATAATTGGCTACATCGCGGCGGAAGCAAATCACACGGATGACAAGAAGCTCCAAAAGGAACTCGACCATCTCTATGAGCGGCTAAAAACCACGATGGAGTCATATGACGACGGCATGTGGCAGGGGGCATTCTAACGCGCCATTGAAGCTGACGGCCGGGCGCACTGCATTAGCTGTAGTCTGTCTCTTTTGCCCGGCCCCCGGCCGCAACTCCCCGGTTCGTTATTTGGATGCTGTTCATGCCAGTCGGAGCGCAAGAGGACGAATGAGGGGTCCGAGTCGGGAGCTCCGAGCGGCGACTGCGTGGTACATGGAATGAGATGGATTAAGAAAGGTTTGAGATTCGAGTGCCAACCAGACTGCGGTCACTGCTGCTCACAGTCAATGTTCGGCAAGGGTGACGTCGAGGGCGTCTTTTTGGGTGCTTGCGCTGTTTACTGTTGGTAATGTCTACGCATCCCTCTGCAAAAAAGGCACTTACGCTCCATTTAGCGCGCAGCGAAGGTCACGAGCGCTATTTGGGCTGTAACTTAATGCACCGTAAAGTCTTAGCGTCATCTCACCAACACTTGATGGCGGAAGCACCGGCCTGCCGGCACCATGCCGGCATGATTTAGTCGTTAGTTCGCGCTCTTATCTCTGCCTTCAAGGCTCGTCGTGAGCTGGCTCTCGAGAATGTCGCTCTTCGGCAGCAACTCGCCGTCCTCCGTCGTTCGGTGGAACGGCCGAGGCTCTCGAATGTCGAACGCGTGTTTTGGGTGCTGTTGCGCAGAATTTGGACTGATTGGGAGAGTGTCCTCGTCATCGCGAAAGTTGCAGGCAGTTCGCCAATCTCATGCAAGCTCGAGTTTATGGAAGGGACAGGCCATTTCGGGGCTGATCGGGCCGTTTTTCCAGCCCGCCTGTGCCAAAACTCGGCTCTTTTGAAATAGAGTTTGTGTTTTTGGACACGACGGGTGGCCACCCAGATCACTTGTCACGACTAAGCCCGGTCTTCCTCGCTCCTGCTTCCGGTCATTTTTTCGAAGGAGTCATCCTTGTCGCGTCCCCGTCTCCCGCCTGGACGCCAGCTCGCGGATCGTTGACGATCCAGTCACGAATCACCGGACCGCGATTGCGCGCAAACTCCTCGAGAAAAGACACGTTGGCCTCCCAGGCTTCGAACCGCCTCTCGATGAGAGGCAGCTTCAAATCCCTGCGTATATCGTGGGCAAGCAGTCGTTTGATGGCGTCGATACGGGACAGGACGTTCTCCGGGTGCAAAGCACCCTCGAGATGCCGGTCCAGCTCTTTCAGAAAATAGCTCCGGTAGCGCGGACTTTTCATCAGGCTCGAGAAGATCTCCCCCAGAACCGAGTCGGCTCGGGTGAACGCGCGATCAAACGTGTTGGCAGTGAAGTTGGCCGGGTGGAGGCCAAAGGCGTACTCGCCATCCCAGGTGAGGAAGCGCCACCTGGCTCCGGAACGGCGCGGGCGCACCGCGATCCAATTCTTGTGGGGCCAGTCATGGTTCTGCGCCCAGATGTGGAGGATTATGTAGGCGGTAAAGTCTTCGATGTTTACGAGCTCAAGGGCGTGCTCGTAGAGTGCTTCGTTACTCAGATCGCCTTCCAGGAAGAACTCAAGTAGCCCGTTCCAGGACGTCCCGTCTCCGTCGACCGCCTCGCCGTTCCAGACGTCCCAGTTCTCGCCTTCCTCGGGAAAGACCGAGCTCAAGAAGTTCTTGTCGATTCTCTCCACCAGGTTGTAGACGCCGCGGTAGGTCATGTTGACGAAGAGATTGTACCAGGCTCCGTGGGCAACGATTCCCCCCATGTCTTCGTGCAACTCGCGCAGGAGCTGGTCACGGATGTAGGTGGCGCGGTCGCTGGATCGGAACGCATCGTTGGAGTTGGCTCGTAACACCAGCTTGTCGAAGGCGCGCCGCTCAAGTCCGGGGAATGGTCGAAAGTCTAGCTTCCGGTCGCCATAGGCGTTGCGGAAATACATTCGGTACGATTTCTTGAGCCGAAGCTGGTTGCCGTATCTTCCCGAGGTGCCGTGCAAACGCAGGCCCATACCCGTGGCGGCCGCGCGCCGGCCGTTCTTCTCGATAAATTCCACGTGACCCTTTCGCTCCGACTCGAACCCGTAAGCACCATAGTCCAGGTGCACCTTGTTGAAATCCGCCCTGCTCATGGCCGAGATCGAGATGATGGGTAGCTGGTAGTCGTCCTCATGGAAGAAATAGGAATGGGTCGAGACGGCGCTCAGTTGTTGTCCCTGCCAGAATGCAGCGGCCCGGAGGACGATACCGGCCTTGTCTTTGTCCTTTGCGGGACCAAGGAGGATCGGCTTCTGATAGAGAGGACTTAGCTTGGTGGGCGCGCGGCCGTCGGTGGTGAAGTGAACCCAGACCTTTTCCAGCGGCAAATGGACCGAGATCTCGACTTCGACAGGATCTGAGTACTCTCCTCCGGGCGGATCCATCTCGGGCTGAAAGGAAATCGCCTGCTCCGATGTCGGCCCGGTGTTTCGCATTTGCGGCGTGGGATGAAGAAAGTAAACGAACTCACCTATTCCATCAGGAAACCGGCCATAAGAGCGATCCACTCTCTGCGTTGGCAGAGTCACCACATCGGCGATGGCGCCATTGGGCCGGGTGAGTAACACGGTCTCGCCTCCCCGCTTTAGTTTGAAGTTGGCATGCAAGGCAGGCGGTACGGTGAGGCGGCCATCGTCGATAACCTCGACCCCGTGAGGAGCCGGTGCAGCAGACTTCCCCGTACACCAGACCAGCAAGAAAGCACTTGGCGCCAGCGCAACCTCAGGAAAGACCCATTTGTCGGGCCGGTAGACGTTGTCGGTGAGGTGGTAACCGGTCAGGTCGACCACTTCCGGCCCGCCATTGTAGAGCTCCACCCAGTCGGCGCTTCGTCGAGCGTCATCGAAAACAGTCAGGTGATTGGACGCAGACACCTCGTTGATGACGACACCCGTTGCGGCAGGATCCTCCGTATCTGGAAAGAGAAGGTAAAGGAGCAGAAGGAGGCCGAAGGGAAGAAGCTTGACACCCGGCTGCTTGTGAAACAGCGCCTCGGGCGAACTCGATCCAGAACTAGGCTCTTCCGTCATCGAGATCGTCATTCAATCGCAGGCACAAACGGCGCAGGGATCGATGGATCGTATCCGAAACAGGATCCCTGGACAACCGAGCTGAGCGGTGACAGAGTGGGTGCTTGTGCTGTTTACTGTTGGTGATGTGTACGCATCCCTTTGCAAAAAAGGCGTTTACGCTCCATTTATCGCGCAGCGAAGGCCACGAGCGCTATTTTGGCTGTAATTTAATGCACCGTAAAGCCTTAGCGTCATCTCACCAACACTTAATGGCGGAAGCACCAACGTATCGGTGATGAGCACGACCTTTCTCCGAAAAAGTTTCAACCACCCGACGGCCTGCGAGGTGTAGAACATGTGGGTGAAGACGATCGAGTGTGTGGGTCTCTCCCGGTGGAGGCCGCTCGCGAGCCGAAAGGACAAAAACGGAAGGATGCCGTAATTGGCCGGGTCGGGAATGAAGATGTCCCGGAATCGATAGACCTTGAGGTGCGGCTCGGGTGTTTCCGTCCGGGGCTGACCTTTGGAGCCCGAAGTGAAGACGACCACGTCGTGGCCGAGTCGAGCCAGGCTGTGTGCCGTTTTGTAGGCAGCGATATTCCACCGATGAGGCTCGAAGAAATAAGGGGTGACGAGAAGGATCTTCATCAGGATGGGATTTCGCGTCGACTCACGGCTGAAACTCGAAGACGGTAATCGAGCCGTCTCGGTACACGGCTGATAGCCACGAGACGGACTCGAATCGGGCGGTGTCGGTAATACCCAAGGACGCGACGAAATCCGCGTCGAGCGCCAGGTGAGTCACCTGATAGAGATCATAGGCCTCATGGTAGGCGACTGGGCGAGCCTCCGTCAGCAACCGCGTCAGAAGCTCTTGACGTCGCTCGTAATCGTTGGGAGGACGATGGTCTCCCGTGAGAAGGACGCGGCGGCCCGAGAGCGCGGCGACCCAATTCGCGATTCTCGGGCCCGCCACGAAAACGGCGTCGGGCTCGGTCGAAGAGCGCACCCAGGAGGCCAGTCGCTCGATTTCTTCGGGAATGGGGTCCCGGGAGCGGCTGTAATACCGATCCATCGTCGGCGGGTGCCACCAATAGGGAAAGCTGAGCGGAAGCGTCAACAGCAGAAAAAAACACAACGCCTGCGGGATGGGGGCCACGCGGCTTTCGAGCAAGGCGGAGAGGCGATGGGCATTCGAGACCGTGTAATAGGCTCCGGAGCCTGCCGCGACGGACAGAACGAATCGCGTGTAGAAGTAGAACTCCTCGGGCTCGACCGTTCTCCGAATCTGAAAAGCGACGAGATAGCCCGCCCAGCCGACGACGCAGCCCGCGAGCAAGCTGAGCCACACGACGTCGCTAGAGCTTCGGCGGCAGAGCATCGCCCAGATTCCAGCCAGGGACAAGAAGAACAACAAGCCGTGCTCGTATCCAATCGCGAACACGTTCAGATAGCCTTCCTTGAACGCTTGCGTCGACTCCCAGACGAGCCGGCCGACAACGCTGTCTCCCGGGGGAAAATTTTGAAAGAGGAAAACGACGTACGGCGTCGCCGCTACCGCGGAGAAAGCGGCCATTAGCCACGTGCGTTTCCACTCGGGTGGACGACCGAGCTTGTCCGCCACCAACGGGTAGACGGCGAGCCCGACCAGCAAGTAACTCCAGTGAAGCAGGAAGACCCAGGCGAGAAGAGCGAGCAGTAGAGCTGCGCCGAACGTCCGGGTCCAAACGGCTCGGCTCGTCCAGGCTCGCAACCAAAGCGGGACGAGCACGAACCCCAGCACGTGATTCGGCTTTAAGAGAAACGTCATGGGCCAGAAGGACTCGAAGACGCCGTAGCGTTCGTGCGGGGACGAGTTCAAGAGCAGCACGGCATAGACGATGAAAGCGAGCTCCCATTTGCGCTCGTCGCCTTCGCCTGGCCTCAGCCCGAAATACAGGCTCAGGGCCAAGAGCAAGATGACGCCGGGTGTGAGGAACGCGTAGATGACCCGTACGTTTTCGGGGTCACCGAGGCTCAACCAGGACATGAGAAGCCGCCAAAACGGCTCGTGATCCCCGAAGCCGACTTGGTAGCTCTCGAAGGGCGAGTGTCCCGTCGCCGCTGTCGCGGCCATCGCCATGTTGAACATGCGATCTTTGCCAGGCGTCAGAGCGTAGGGTCTTGGAAGCGGAGCCACGATCGCAAGGTAGACGTAGAAGCAGAAAAAAACGGCTCCACCAGCGAGGAGGCTCGGGCGGGGATGGCGATAGAGCCATGCCAACCAGAGAGCGAAGACGGCAACGTAGAGATACTTGGCGACGAGGTAAAACGAATCGAGCGATTCGTCCGGCACGTCAATCATCACCGCCTCCCTCCTCCCATCGAGATGACGCCGTCGTTTAATGGGCGGGGCATCGGCGTTCGAGTCGTCACTGAGGCCAAGTATAATGTCAACCGCTTCCGCGTGATAGGGAAAGTGCCGGTAGCGTGCTGAAAGGAAAAATGTTGTTCGAGACGGTTATCATCGGATACAGAAATAGGTGTTTCGTGTCATGCGCCGCGAGCATGTAGGCTGGCTCTGCTGTCCAACGTCTCGGGAGCCGCTTTCTCTTGAGGTCGACGAAGAAGCGCAGGACGGCCATATCTTGACCGGGACCCTGTACTCCGCCGCGAGCCGGTACCGTATCGAGGGTGGGATCCCTCGCTTCTTGATGGAGGAGCGTTCCGAAGCTGAGAGCCGAACGGTCGATGCGTTCGGCAAACAATGGGCCGAGGCCGGGGCGTTCAGTTTGACCTACGGTCAAGACGAGGATTATTTCGACCAATTTTTCCATCCCCTTTCTCTGGACAGCCTGCGCGACCGGATCACGCTCGACGCGGGCTGCGGGAACGGACGTTTGTTGGAGCTCGTCCTTCGATACGACCCCGCCCTCATCGTCGGCCTCGACTATTCCTCCTCGGTCGAGATCGCTTTTCGGCGGACGCGCCACGCCGACCACGTTCTGATCGTGCAGGGCTCCATTCTTGCCCCTCCTCTGGCCGAGCGACGATTCGAGGTCATCTTCTCTCTGGGTGTGGTGCATCATCTGGCATCGCCGTCCGTGGGGGTGGAGCGTTTGGGCGGGCTCCTGAAGGAGCAAGGTAAGATGCATCTATGGACCTACGCCCGTGAGGGCAACGAGCTCTACCTCGCAGTGGCCGGCCCAATGAGAAGGCTGAGTCGCCGCTTGCCGGCTCGAGCGCTATGGGGATTTAGCTTCGCCCTGGCCCTCGCCGGTTGGCCTTACCTTTTGCTTTGCAGCGCCTCGGAGCGGTGGCTGCGCGGGCGCCACCCGCTACCGATGAGCCGCTACCTTGCGTTTTTGTATTCGCTCGGGTTTCGAGTGTTCGCTCTCGTGATCCACGATCAGCTGGCACCCGCCATCGCACACTACCCGAGACGCTCGGAGCTCTTGGAATGGTGCCGCAAGCCCTCCCTGACGGTAAACCACCTGGATATGCGCACGGAGAACAGCTGGCGCATTGGACTCGTGAAGGAGTCGAGCTCTTGAGTCATCAGTTGAGCATCTGCGTTCCCGCCTATAACGAAGAAGAAGGCATCGCGAAATCCTTGGCGATGCTTCGCAAGGAATTTCCGGAGGCGGAGCTCATCGTCGTCGATGACGGTTCCGACGATCGCACGGGCGAGATCGCAAGAGCCATCGAGGGCGTCCGTCTCATTTCGCACGAGAGAAATCGCGGCTATGGAGCGTCACTGAAAGTGGCTATGCGAGAGGCCCGAGGGGAGGTCATCGCCTGGTTCGACGCCGACGGCCAGCACGACGCGCGAGACCTTCGCACCGTCGTCGAGCCGGTGCTGAGTGGCGAGAAAGATTCTGTGATAGGCGTTCGTTCCGGGAGCTCAGGGGACCGCTTCCCTCATCGCTCGGGGAAGTGGATTTTGAAACGCGCGGCCGAACTCATCGTTCGTCACCGAGTCCCCGACTTGAACTCAGGCATGCGGTGCTTCAAAGGGAAAGTCATACGTCGTTATCTCCATCTACTTCCGGACGGGTTCTCCGCATCGAGCACCACCACGCTGCTCATGATGAAAAGAGGCTACCGGCTCGGATATCAGGAAATCCCTTCACGGCCCCGCGAAGGCAATCAGTCCTCCGTGCGGCCCATTCGTGATGGCTGGCGAACGCTCCAGGTGCTGGTGCGCATGTTGATGCTCTTCGAGGCCTTCGGATTTTTTACCGTTTTGAGCGCTTTGCAGATCGTTCCGGCCGTTATCTATGGAGTTTGGATCGCACTCGCGAACCGCGAAGGATTTCCGACACTCGCCGCCACGGTCATTATTTCAGGGCTCCTGACTTTCTTCATGGGGCTCCTCGGCGATCAGATCACGGAGTTGCGGAAAGAGAAGTTCGAGGACTGAAACGAACGTATGTGCGGCATCGTCGGTATTTGTAACCTGGACCATCCGGAATCGACCCTATCTCGCGAAGTGCTGGATGCGATGACCGACGCAGTAAAGCATCGCGGTCCGGATGGGCGGGGCGTCTATCTCGCTCCCGGCATCGGCATCGGCCATCGAAGGTTATCGATCCTCGATCCAAGCTCTGCCGGGCGGCAGCCTATGTCGGCTCAAAACGGCCAAGTCTGGATCACTTATAACGGCGAGATCTACAACTTCCTCGAGCTTCGTGAAGAGCTCGAAAACAAAGGGCACGTTTTCAAGTCGCGCACCGATACCGAAGTCGTTCTCTACGCTTACATCGAGTGGGGTTTGGAATGCGTCGATAAATTGAACGGGATCTTTGCCTTCGGTCTCTGGGATGAACGCCATCGCCGATTGTGGCTCGTGCGCGATCACCTCGGTGTCAAGCCGCTGTTCTACTCTATTCAGCACGGTCAGTTGAGCTTCGCTTCCGAGGTGTCCGCCCTCTGGCGAAATCCGGCCCTTAGTCGCGAGGTCGACTTTGGCGGGCTCGATGCTTTTATGACCTTCAGCTACGTTCCTGCCCCTTTGACGGGATATAAAGACGTGCGCCAGCTTTTGCCTGGCGAGTGGCTCTTGGCGGAAGCCGGCAGAATCCAGCACCGTAAATATTGGGACGTTTCGCTGGATGCGCCGAAGTTTCGCGAGAGCAAGGAGGAGCTCGAAGAGGCTTTCGGAGACTTGTTTCGACGCGTCGTGAAACGCCAGATGATCGCCGACGTTCCCGTCGGATGCTACCTTTCTGGAGGCATCGACTCGTTCGCTGTGGCGCGAGCGATGCACGGCGTCAATGGCGACAAGACGCAGGCGTTCTCGATGGGCTTTCGGGAGCCGAGCTTCGACGAGGCGCCCCTGGCTAAGATTGCTGCTGACACGCTGGGAGTGGATTTCCACTGCGGCTATGTCGAGCCCGTGAGCCAGGAGCGTCTCCGGGCGATTGTCGATCACGCTCAAGAGCCTTTCGGCGACTCCTCGATGCTTGCCGTCTATGGGCTTTCGGAGCTCACGCGAAAACACGTGAAAGTAGTTTTATCCGGCGACGGTGCGGACGAGATTCTCGCCGGCTACCCCACCTATCGCGCGAGTCGGGTCGCTCCTTGGTTTCGTTTACTGCCCGGCCTCGTTCGCAAACGAGCCATCCCGTCCCTGGTTCGGGCCATGCCGGCATCGGAGCGCAAATACGCCATGAGCCAGATCTTGAATCGATTCGTCTATGGAGCCAACCAGGGCAAGTGGCGGGACCACGCCTCGTGGCGCGTCATCTGCACGAACGAGACCAAGAAAAAAATTTACAGCCCTGAGCTCTGGGCTCGCACACGCGATCTCGATCCCTTGGGCTCGTATGAAAAGGTGATGCGGCAATTAGATGGGAGGGGGCTCTCCAACCTGGACGCGTGGTTATACGCCGACCTGACGTTCTACCTTCCGAACGACATGCTGGTAAAAGTCGACCGGATGAGCATGGCCCATGGCTTGGAAGCACGCGTGCCATACTTGGACCGCGATCTCGTCGAGTTCTGCTGGCGGCTTCCCGATCGACTGAAAATGAACTGGCTCCAGGGCAAAGTGTTGCTACGGCGCAAAGAAAAAGCGCACTATCCGGCGGAGCTGGCCCGGCTTCCGAAGAAGGGCTTCAATGTGCCGCTCGAGACTTGGTTTCGCAACGGAGTGTTTCAGTTGAGGAGCAAAGGCCAAGGTCTTTTTACCGAACACTTGAATTGGAATGGCGTTACCGACCTTGGGCACGCTCATGCGGAAGGCGCGGCCGACTACGCTCACGTGCTCCACTCGATTATGATTTTGGAGCACTTGTGATCCCCCGCGCGGGGAATCCAGAAGCTTGAAATTTCTCCTTTTGCGTTACGTGATTGCCGGCGCGGCGCTCGTCGGTGCGTGGGCAACGCTGCGCTTTCGCTCGGTCAAATTGGGGCTCGCTCTCGTGATTACGCTCGGCCTGTTGAGCTGGCTTCTCGCATGGTTGCCGCTCGAGCAGCCCTACGGGCTAAAGCCCGGAACCGAGACATCGTTCGACTTCGCCATCATGAGCGCAGGCGCAGCCCGCGGTGAGGTGCTCGAGGGATGGGTTTTGGGTCGGCGCAATCCACGCCCGGCCTGGAGCCTTCTGTGGTACGCCCTTTCGCCCGGCGATCCGGTCGCAGCCCGGGGGCTCGTTGTTTTGCTTGCTCCGTTGATGCTGATAGCACTCCCGTGCGTCGTCTACTGGCTCGTGCGTGGCGCTGGCGGTCAGGATCGCTTCGTCGCGCTCACCAGCGCTTTCACGGCTGTTCTCGCTTCTTCCGTTTCGCTCGATACATTCAGGCCTTTCTCGCTCTTCTACCAGGAGGTTTTCTTTGCAACACCGCGCTTTGCGCTAGCCCTCGTTCTTTCGCTCGCAGCGCTCGGGCTCGCTTGGCGCCCCCGAGCGCGGTGGCCGATAGTGAGCGGGGTGTTGCTGGGCGTGTTGGGCTTTCTCGATACGACGATCTTTGTCTGGGCCATGCTCACGCTCCTTTTCGGGGAGGTCCTGATCGTCGCTTCCGGCAAAGCTTTCCGATGGAGCGGAACGTGGCTCGCCATCTTGCTCGGCGGTGCTCTCGCGAGTCCGCAGATCGCTCTCCTCCTTCGCCGCGAGCTTCTCGTTCGCATCCCCTCGCGTGAGGAGGTGGACGCGTTTCGCACGGTCTTTCGAGACCTCTTCGTCGTTAGCAGCGACATGGGGCCGATCTTCGTGCTGGCTCTATTTGCCTCGTACCTTCTATGGAAGCGGGGCGGCAAAGCTGACACGAGGATCGTCTCCATGGTGGTGGCGAGCTACGGGGTTTGGCTCGTTGCTGCGGTACTTTTTCATTTCCGCCCGTTTTCCGAGGCAAAAGCGGTGATACACCTCGTGCGCTTCAACGTTGCTCTCGCAGCCGGCGTGGGGGCACTCGTGCTGTCTCGGCGTTTCGCGTCTCGTTTGAAAGAATCGGGGTGGCTCGACCGACCTCCATGGCGCACTCTAAGCGTCGAGCCACTCGCCTTCGTCTTGGTGCTCCTTTTCCTTTTTCCCGCCACCGCACCTTTTCTGTGGCGTCCATTGATGATCGATCCGCTCTATTATCCGAGCTTGTACGAATGGGATGCTTCGGTAAGACGACTCGAGCGATGGATGCTCGATAACACGACCGCCGACGAAGTCGTCTTGACCGGGGACGACACGGGAGAGTGGGTCGCTTCCCTTACGGGCCGGCGGGTTCTCAAAGCCGAAAGGGTTCTACCGCGGTCGGTGGAACGCGAGCGGCGCAGGCTCTTGCGCCGCTTCTTTCTCTCCGGAAATGCCGAGACCATGCGGGCGGTGCTGGAGGAGACCGAGGCCGACATCCTCGTCCTGGACCCGTCGCTTCGGGAAGTCTACTGGGAGTTCGATGAGACGCTACTCGAGACGAGTGGACTATTCAAAAAGGCTCACCAGATTGGCGATCGCTACGCGATCTACCGTGTCCGCTGATGGATTCGACTCGCGTGGCAGCGCCTCAGAAGGTTAGAATTCGCTGAAACGAACTCGCGGTGACGAACGCCCACGGAAGGAGATTTACTTGAAAACACTGGCACGCACGGCCTGGGATTTCGTCGGGATCCCTTTCCGCTTAGTGCTCTTCGATCAGAAATGGCTCCCTCGATTCGGCTGGACGACGCTGGAATCGGAGAGGATCGACGCAGTACTACCCTACCTCGGCGGTCATCTTCTCGACATCGGCGCCAGTGCTAATACGCTGGTCCAGAGCTACGGCGACGGCGTGGGTGTGGACGTTCATGACTGGGGAGGTGGCACGCTCGTCGTGAAGGACACTTCGAGGCTGCCGTTTGAAAGTGAGTCATTCGACTCCATCACATGCGTCGCCGCGCTCAATCACATTCCGAATCGCGAGGCGGTGATCGCGGAGGCCCGGCGATTGATCCGTCCGAAAGGTCGGCTCGTCATCACCATGATCAACCCGATCTTGGGGGGTATCGGTCACGCGATCTGGTGGTATGACGAGCACCGGCATCGCGGCGGTATGCAAGAGGGCGAGGTCGGTGGCCTTTGGCCGGGAGACGTCGAGCGCATGTGCGAGAACGAAGGCTTTCATCTCGCGCACCACCACCGCTTCGTTTACGGGATGAACCATCTCCTCGTGTTCGATGCAGCATGACGATGGCGATGGAACCGTTCCCCCCCTCCGTTTTTCTTGGCTGCACAGCATCGCCTGCTAGGCTCAGAGCTCCTCTGTTAGGGGGTCGGTAACTGGGCCCTGCGTGTTAATGAGATGACACTCCAACTTTGCGACCATGGACGCGCACAACTCAATACTGGTCGACTTGTCGCGTCTTCCCTCAAGACAAGCACGTCTCGTGAATACCAGTGTGCTCATGGACGCATCATCTCAGCATTTAGAACTAGCGCTAATTATTTAACACACGGCAAGCCGCCAAACCCAACTCTCGTAATCAGTTCCGACGATGGGCGACCCTAGTAGAGGAGCTCTGAGGCTAGGCCTTGGCTCAAATGCCACCGGATCGTATTACGAATCCAGCCGGCCTTCACCGATTCATGGGTGTCGCGTACAACTCCGAGGACGATCAGTACTTTATCGCCTTTCACAGAGACGGCACGCCTTCCGGTCTGTGCCTCGCCACAAACGGCCCCCTACTTCTCAACTTGCAGTGGGGAGCCCGGCGAGCGCGAGTCCCTCTCCAGGTAAGCCTGATCGGCGCGCCTCGCGGGACTCTCCTTCTTCGGAATCTCAATTCTTCGGATCACTTTATTCTCCAGAGTCAGGATTCGCCCATTCGCGTACAAGCTCTTGACGAAACTAACGCGAAGCCAGCGCACTTCTTCCTGGTAGCGGTAGATGGGTTCTTCGCGGCGGCCGTTCCAAATATGATGGGGTGCCCCCACAAATGAAATAGCGAGCTTCGTCGGTCCCCAGCGGTTGAGGTTTCCAAAAAAGACCTGGAGAAAATGATCGAACCTCTGCGCCCTCACTTCGTTGTAGAAAACCCTGCCGCTTGCCGCCTCCAGCTCCGCTAGATCTCGCCGAGCGCTGACATTCTGTAACGATTCCACCATCGAGTCGTCGAAACTCGTTCCGTAAATACCGACCAACAGTTTGTCTTGGCTCAGAAACGCAAAGCGGTTCTGTGAGAACAAAAGGTCGTAAGGGGCCAGGAGACCGCGTGGAACGGCGTAGGTCTTCCCACTCACGCCCACAGCCTCCAGTTCGAAGCTCGTGTTCAGCGTTGTGTCGTACCACGCGAGACCCACGTGTGGATAGAAGTTGGAGGCGAAAACGATCAGGGGCAACGAGACTAGAAACACGGGGGTTCGATAGAGGCCGTGGAGGAGGTCGCCGTCGAGCGTTCTCAGCAGCACCATCAGAGCAGCGTCGAGGAGGATCCACTTCCAGAAGAAGATCCCACTCGACAGGAAGATCGCGCTATGCAGAACGATAAAGCTGAACAAGAGAACTTGGGTGAGCTTGTGGCGTAGCAGAATCATCACCGCGGCAAACTCGATCAGAAGCGACCCCAGAATCAGGGGAAAGTTCATGAATTCGACGATCTCCAAAATGCGCAAGAGCGTGCCTTCGGAGACGAAGTAGAGCCACCCGTTCGAATAGCTCGCCGCCACGAGATTGTCGAGCTGTTCAACGCGAAGCCAGTCGAGCTCGAGCTTTCCAACTGCGGCGCTGAAGTAGTGGGTCGCGAGAAGACAAAGCGCGAAAAAGAGGAACCTCCGAGTGACCTGCTTTCTTATAATTAGTTTGGCAAAGAGAAAAAGGTTGAAGAGGACCAGAACGTCGAATACTACCTTCTTGTCTGTCCAAGTACCACCCAGCGGGTGGTGAAACTGGTACGCGATGGTGATAGCTTCCAGCAGAAACGGTAACACAAAGCCAGGATGCACAAGGACGAGCATGGCCAAGGCGATCAACAATAGGCGGTCGACGTAGTGCGTTTGATCGAAATAGAAATTGTAGTCGTACGCGGAAAAGGCCCAGGCAAGGATCAGGACGGTGAAGAAAACAAAGTAACGTAGTTTGCGTCCGTCCTCGAACTCCGACCAGCGCAATCTCCGAAAACCAACAACGAGTACGATCGTTGCCAGGAGCCACCCAAGCGCAAGGGTCGGGTCGACCCATAGCTCCGCCAAGAACAGAACCGGCTCGTAGTAGGAGGCAGGCGACAGAGTAGCCAGCGCGAATTGCCAGCTATGAAACCGTGGATAGACGACAACGTAGAGGAGGAGGTCGAACGAGAAGACTAAAAGCGTCCTCAGCCGAGGACTCACCCAAAGCAAGGTCAGGGATTCGGCCAGTCTTCGCCATTCGATCAGAGAATAGAGTCTCTGGAGCAACGCGCGCCCAGACGCGCCCGCTCGAACCAACGTGATGCTTGCGAGAGCGCACCAAAGCCCGGCGAGGGTCAGCCAGAGGATCGTCCCGAGGCGCTTCCGGTTCAACCGATGCGATGTCAAGGATTCGGCCCGGCCTCCCATGTAGGCCTCGAGCGGTAGAAGCTCGACGAGGGCAGGTCGATTCCAGTCCAAGGTCATGACAGCGGGACCCACGCCCTGCTCGTAACGGAGTGAAAACGGATACACGCCTTCGTCTAGATATACCTCGATCGAGCCAAAACCGGACACGTCGGCCACGGTCTCGCCATTTACTCGGAGGATGCAGTGGTCGTCACAGCGAAGCCGAAGTCGATGAAGTCCGGTTTGGTCGACGCGCATGTATCCGGAAGTATCCACAGCGACGTTCTGCCGGCGACCCACGAGCTGCCTGAGGTGCCTTCCGCTTCTCACCTGCAACAATGGGAGCATGACGGTTCTCTTGTTGAGCGCCGTGCTCTCGTCGAGCTCACTCACCGAACCGATGAAAGGGCTGGGCGGGTCGCTGAGCATCGGGTGCCAAGCTCTCAAGAGGACCGCGACCCCGGTCAGGACTCCGAGCGTCACCAGGAGTCCGATGACTCGCACGGGCGCGCGGGTGGTGGTGAGCGCCACGCACAGGACGAAGATAACGAGGGAGAGCAACGGGTCCACTCTCGGAACCAGGAGAGAGCCCAGGCGGACTCCTTGCTCCCCCAACAAGTAGAGCACGCCGAGGAATGTCAGCGTAAGCGTGAACATCAACCCGAGCTTCGTTAACGGGAGATGCGCGCGGAAAACGGACATGCGGCGCTACCCCGCACCCCGGGCTCCAAATCGGCCGGCCCCGGCGTTGGCCTCCGCCGCCGATTGGTTCGTTCGCAGTACGCTCCTTCGTTTCAAATCGCCGCAATCATCAATGCATGGGCGGAGGAAGTCAACTCTGGACGGCTCGAACGGGCGGGAGCGAGCAAGGAAACGGCCGCATCTTGTCGCGGAACTATGCACAGCGCGAAGACTGGAGCGGCGCGCTCGAGGAAATCGAGCAATGCCGTACGATCAAGGGTCGTAGCTTGCACGGGAGAGCGGATCGGCTCCCTTTCGGGCAGGAGGGTGTTCAAAGCCCAAAGAGTTCTGCCGCGTTCCGAGGAACGTGAGAGGCGGAGGCTCTTGTTGGCCGGGAAACGTCGAGCGCATGTGCAAAAACGGGGGTTCGAGTACCACCACCGTTTCGTTTGCGGGATGCACTATCGCCTTAGGACCGTGGCAAAAATTATTTGGGTGCGGCTCTTTTGGAACGGTGAGTTTGGCATGTCTCATAGTGGTAAGGGCTCATCTCACTTGACGCGCTTGAGGTGGCGGCCTTTGACGGGGACGACCTTGCCGTCGGCGTAGCGCGAGGCGTGGTTGCGCTCGTACTCGCACTGCTCGTGGAAGCGCCAGTACTCATCGAAGTCTCCGCTGGAGCGGAGAGCGCGAAGCCGCAGCACGGCTTCGGCGCCAGCGAGGGACCAACGCGCTCCGGTGAGGTCCATGCGGTCCGAGACCAGGTGGCGGCAGGCGCCTTCGATCACGCCGGTAGCGATCGGGAATCCAGCGGCGAGGCACTCGTCGTAGTGCAGATAAGAGGCGTGATTGAGCAGATAGTCAGCACACTGATCCACATTCTCCCGATTGTCGGGCGTCAGCTTTCGTCGGGTGGCGCTACGTCTTATCCCCGCCGCCACCAGGCAGGCCTCACCGCGCAGGATGCGAAGCAACCGCTCTTGGACCCACACTTGGCGGGCGGGCTCGGTCTCCTCGTAGAAGCCTAGCGAAGCCTTCCACACGTACTCACAGACATGGATGAAGTCGAGCACGATGGTGAGTTCGACATGGTGCTGGCCAGCCAGCTTGTGCAGGATCTTCAGTTGGGTGGCGTTGCCGTCGACCAAGGCGACCCAACTCTTGCGGTGTGAGGGATCTCGTCGTTCGGCTTCCGCGAACGCCTCTTCGAGAACCTCCTCGGGCTCTTTGGCTAGGCTCGCCCAGACACGCTTGTCTTGGGGGCGAGGCCGTTTGTCTTTCTCTCGCTCGTCGCTTGGTGCCAGCACACGAACCACGTCTTCTGGTTGGCGCACGAAGGGCTCCACCGTATAAACGGCCGCGACCGTGGCCATCCGCTTTCGGTTCCGCTTCTCTCCCTTGGTCAGCCGCTTGCCTAGTCGCCGCGAGCCTTTCTCGGCCGCCTTCTTGGTGGCTTCACGCAGGTCTTTGCGTAGCATCACAACGCCCTTGCCGTCCGCCGTGATCGCCAGCACCGAGGCGCTGCGATCGCCTGCCGGTGGAGCGCGCTGCCCATAGAAGGCGTCGAAGTCCTCTGCCGCACGACCCGCCAGCTCCTCCACTTGGCGCTTTCCAACCTTCGCCCCAGTGTGGCGGCCAAGGCTCGCCACCGCCTCGTCGAACGCTCCCTTTGACACCTCTACTGCCGCCGTCCGCCTCAGCTCGAACGAGTAACGCTCACGGGGGAGGTTCAGCTCGGCATCCAACGGATGCAGGCTATCTGCACCTTCGGCTCCATAACCGAAACGTTTGACACGGATTTCCCCGAAGATCGTCGTCAGGCCGCGCTCGTGGATTCGCTCCTGGTCCCTTTCCACTCCATCCGCACCTCGGACCGGAGCCGCCGCCTCGCCGGGACCGCGCGAGTCGACATGGGCCTGGAACAACTTACGCGAAAGCTCGTAGCTCCTCTCGCGCACCAGCTTCTCCACGTCGCTGTGGCTCATCTGCCTCGATTCGGCAGAACGTAGAAACGCGATGATCGACTCGAGATCGTCCCTCGACATCCCGAACGTCTCTTCGCACAGTTCGAACGCAGAAAGTGCCATCTCTCAGCTCTCCCGCAACACCCGGCGAGGGTCCTTCACCAGAGGCAAGACCAGCACCGTTTTCGAGCTTGCGCCGTGACGACGGTGCTCGCGGTCCATCCGCCCCCGCCCCGTCGTCACTCCAAGCTCGATCCAGTTCGCAGCCCGGTAGCAGGTGCCGCGGTAGCGGCTGTGATCCACCAAGGTCTCCAACAGCAAGGGCTCCACCCCATAGCGGCTGTGCCACTCGCATGGAAGCTGTCGCGCCATCAGGGATAGCACCCTGCTCGCGAGGTTTTGCACCCGCACCCAGGGAAGGATCAGAAAGCGGCTGTTGTTAACCACTCGCTGCAGGTTCCGCCCGCGCGTGGCATCGTCCCATCCAATCCACAAATCTCGTGCCGCCATCCTCCACGCCGGACTCGACAACTGCACACAGCCCACCACCCGTGCCGGCGCCGATGCGTACACCAGATAGCGCAGATGAGCGCCAAAGGGAACCGCGTGGCCCAAGTAGTGATGCCGGTCCACCAGCTCCCGGAACAAAAGACGCTGCTCGTCACTCCGCACCACTTCCAACACCACAGGCTGAATCTCGCTCAGCTCTCCCTCCAACGGCTCAGACGGCTCGCCACGCTCGGTTTGCGGTATTCGGGTTCGTGTCCCGACCGGCTTACCCGGGCGTTTGTCCGGAAGCTCCAGGCGACCTTCGCCTTCCAGCCGCTCGAGAAACTCCCGGCACTCCCGCGCTTTCAACTTTCCGGTCGGCCTCTTCCAATCCAGCAACTCGCACACCGTTCGCGCCAGTTCCATCCGGCTCAGACCGCCACAGCTCTCGACCAATTCCTGGATCAAGCTCAGCTCCGATGAACTGAATCGCCTGCCGCTGAAATTCGCTCCGCTCGTACCCATTTCCTACTTGCCACAACTACCGTAGCGAACGCCGGGACGAATGTCCAGCAAAAAGTGACACCGCTCAGGGTCCACAACCAGAGTAAATTCCGTTATCCTCTGACCAACCTCACGACGAGTGACCGTTGGACGGTTAGATCACTGAGAAAATGGGCGATTCTCGCGGTTCCAAAAGAGCCACACCCAAATTATTTCCCATTCTTGGATGGACGCAACGTGTAGTTCCACTTCGGCAGGGAAGAGGATTTTTTGATGTTGAGTAGCGCCATCGCAGGGTCCGAGATTTTGATGCCCTTAGGATACTGCTTCTTGACGAGACGGGCGTTAACCTTGAGCCCAGTTTTGGTCTTGGTGGTCCGTATGAAGTTCAGGATGGTTTCGTAGCTATCGAGCGGCCGGCCCGCCCAATTCTTGCTAATCTCGCTGAACAGGCGGTGCTCGATTGGGTTCCACTTGGACGCACCTGGTGGATAGTGTGCGACCGTGACGTCCAAACCGTGCTCGTTGCACAGCTTGTGCTGGATGCCGTGTTTCCATGCACGGCGGGTTGCGCCGTTGCTTCCGCCAGTGTCAGCTACGACAAGTAAATGTTTGCGGCCGGGAAAACGCTTCTGACCTTCAGACCGCCACCACTTCTCGATGCATTCGACTGCGAATTGCGACGTGTCGTAAGACGTTCCGACATACACGGTGCCTCGATTACTCTGGAGATCATAGATGCCGTATGGGATTGCGACCCCATCTGCCATGGAGCGAAAGTCGTGGTCGTTGACGGCATCGCTCTTTTGAGCCCAGACGCGTCCTGGGTTCTTGAAGCGTCCGACCAACTCTTTCTTCTTGGTGTCGACAGGCGTTGTTGCACGGCTCGGAGCAAATTGCTGACCTCCCTGTGCCGGTGGCAGAGTCACCCGGCGCAGTACGTATCGGGGCATCCCGAGCGCAGCCATCTTGTTGAGTATCTCGCACCCAATTCGGTGTTCAATTCGTTGCCTCGCCAACGTTCGAGCCCGCATCTCCGGCCCGATGATCGCCTTGTAACGATAGACCGCGTTCTCCACCATGCTTCGCTTGGTGTAGCCTGAGAGCTTGTACCATTCACGTCGGCCGTGTCTTTCGATTGCACGAATATGGCGATCGCGCTCCTGCATGGCGGTGTTCGAATTCTGACTGAGCGTCGCGTTTCGTTGCGGCGGAATCACCACGCGCGTCCTTCGTCCAGGACTGTGCGCTTCGATGGCTTCGTAGACCGCTTCCTTGTCGTATGCACTGTCCGCCGCCACCGACACTAGAGGTGCTTGAATCTGTGTTAGCAAAGCGGGGACTCGGGTTGCGTCGCGAGCACGTGACGCCGTCAGTTCGGACGCAACAATGTTCCCTGTCTCGCGATCAACGGCGATGTGCAACTTGCGCCATGCGCGCTGCTTTGGCGGTTTGCGAGCGTTTCCAACATGAATCCTCAAGCCCGTGCTATCGATCATCAGGTGGATGGGTTGAGTGCTCGCGGCTTTCGGAATCCGCAGCTTCTTGCGGAGCAACCTCGAGCGCCGACACAACGTCGAGTAGTCCGGGATCTCGATACCGAGCCCGAGAAGCGAGGCGATCGAGTGCAAGAAGCCTTCGGTTTGTCGGTAGGCGAGCTTGTACACCATCCGGACAACCAGGCCCGTTTCAATCGCCATGTCTGAATAGACCCGTTGACCGCCAGGCTCACCGGTCTTGTCGGCCTTCCAGTTCGCGATTGCCTCCTCGTCAAACCAGACTGTCAAATCGCCCCGGCGGCGCAGCCCTTCGTTGTATTCCGCCCAGTTGCGAACGTGGTACTTCTTCTGCTTCGCGTGCTTGTACTGGCAGCGCTTGGGATACTTCATGCTCGAACATACCTCGGCCACCACCATAGGCGGATTTCGCTCTCAGCCAGAGCGGTGCAACAACGCCAGCTCGACGGGCGAAGAGCTCGCCAACCACCTCGAGACACAAGCTCCCGAGCTCGATCTAGCCCTCAAGCTCTTCCGCGAGCAGGCGCAACAAAAGCTCGCCAAGCGCGAAGGCCAGTGGAGACCGATGGCCCTCTCCCTCGCCGAATGGCTTCCCGCTGCTCGCCAGATGCAATCGGAAACCGAAACCGTCAAGCACCTGAAGGCCGCGGAAGACTGGGTCCGGTCCACTACCACCGCCATCCGCAATGAGCGCTTCCAGCCCATCAAAGAGAAGGTCAAAGGTATTGGGGAGCTTTTGAGAACCCGCAGCAGCGTCGAACTCGAAGACGTTACCTTCGAAGGCAAGACAACGTCCCGCAAAGTGAGCCTCGACGTGACCGTCGACGGCACCGAAGGCGCCGCCCTCGGCGTCATGAGCCAGGGCGAGCTTCATTCGCTCGCGCTCGCTTTGTTTCTCCCCAGAGTGACCCTTGAGGCGAGCCCGTTCCGATTCCTCGTCATCGACGACCCGGTTCAGTCCATGGACCCCGCTCGCGTCGACGGCCTCGCCAAAGTCCTAGGCGAGGTGGCCATCGATCGCCAGGTCGTCGTCTTTACCCACGACGACCGCCTGCCCGATGCCGTGCGGCGCCTCGAGGTCCCCGCCACGATCGTCGAGGTCTTGCGACGAGAAGGCTCGCTCGTCGAGCTCCGCAAGGTGCAAAGTCCCATGCGTCAGTACCTGGATGACGCCTTCTCCCTCGTGAGCACCAAGGACCTGCCCAAGATCGCGCGCGAGCGCGTCGTCCCGAGCCTGTGCCGACATAGTCTCGAGGCCGCTTGTCTCGACGTCGTGCGTCGCCGTCGTCTCACACGAGGCGACTCGCACGAATCCGTCGAGAAGCTCTTCGACACCCACACGAAGCTCGTTCCGCGCCTGGCCCTGGCGTTGTTGCACCGCTCTGGCTGAGAGCGAAATCCGCCTATGGTGGTGGCCGAGGTATGTTCGAGCATGAAGTATCCCAAGCGCTGCCAGTACAAGCACGCGAAGCAGAAGAAGTACCACGTTCGCAACTGGGCGGAATACAACGAAGGGCTGCGCCGCCGGGGCGATTTGACAGTCTGGTTTGACGAGGAGGCAATCGCGAACTGGAAGGCCGACAAGACCGGTAAGCCTGGCGGTCAACGGGTCTATTCAGACATGGCGATTGAAACGGGCCTGGTTGTCCGGATGGTGTACAAGCTCGCCTACCGACAAACCGAAGGCTTCTTGCACTCGATCGCCTCGCTTCTCGGGCTCGGTATCGAGATCCCGGACTACTCGACGTTGTGTCGGCGCTCGAGGTTGCTCCGCAAGAAGCTGCGGATTCCGAAAGCCGCGAGCACTCAACCCATCCACCTGATGATCGATAGCACGGGCTTGAGGATTCATGTTGGAACCGCCCGCAAACCGCCAAAGCTGCGCGCATGGCGCAAGTTGCACATCGCCGTTGATCGCGAGACAGGGAACATTGTTGCGTCCGAACTGACGGCGTCACGAGCTCGCGACGCAACCCGAGTCCCCGCTTTGCTAACACAGATTCAAGCACCTCTAGTGTCGGTGGCGGCGGACAGTGCATACGACAAGGAAGCGGTCTACGAAGCCATCGAAGCGCACAGTCCTGGACGAAGGACGCGCGTGGTGATTCCGCCGCAACGAAACGCGACGCTCAGTCAGAATTCGAACACCGCCATGCAGGAGCGCGATCGCCATATTCGTGCCATCGAAAGACACGGCCGACGTGAATGGTACAAGCTCTCAGGCTACACCAAGCGAAGCATGGTGGAGAACGCGGTCTATCGTTACAAGGCGATCATCGGGCCGGAGATGCGGGCTCGAACGTTGGCGAGGCAACGAGTTGAACACCGAATTGGGTGCGAGATACTCAACAAGATGGCTGCGCTCGGGATGCCCGATACGTACTGCGCCGGGTGACTCTGCAACCGGCACAGGGAGGTCAGCGATTTGCTCCGGGCCGTGCAACAACGCCCCCTGGAGGCCCATTTCACGCATCAGACGGCCGGCCCGTGAAGTCTCGCCCAGTAGACGTTACGTAAATACTCTAAAGGATTTCTGTCGGGCCAGCGAGCGGCACGGCAGTATCGCGCGTCAGCACGCCACGGAAAGAAGAGTCACCGGCGATGGGCAAAGTCAGTGCCATTCCAAAGGTCGGTGGTCTCCATCATTATTACACTCGACGCGCTGCTTGAGCCGATCCGCGCGGAACGGCTGCCGGACTTCGCACCAGCTTACACCTCTACGCCTGAGTCGAGCCGACGCCGGCTCTTAAAACGTCCTATATGAAGACGACCAAAGCATCCTGGTTGCAGGAAGTTCGCCAATCTCATACAGCTCGAGTTTATGGAAGGGACAGGAAGCTACGCGGCGGAGTTGTCGCGTAGCACGTCGGGGAGTATGATCGTTCCAGGATGCTCGATGGCGGCGTAGACTGCCTGGATCACACCGTCGGGCCAGACGATTGTAAAGCCTACGGCCCTTGGCCCGGGCGCAAACACAGACACTAAGCTGCTGATTTGTGGTCTATTTCAAGAGGGCCGAGTTTTGGCACAGGACGGGGTAATCACAACACCGAAAACGCCCAAAGCAAGGAAAATCAGCAATGACCAACCCTTCTTTTGTGCTTGGCCGCTCGCTGAAGACGACGAACTGCCTCGAGTCCGTGAATGCGCTCGTCGAAGAACGCTGCGCGAAGGTCGACCACTGGAAGAACTCGAGCCAATGTCAGCGGTGGCTCGCGACCGCACTCGCGGACATCGAGCCGCGCCTCAGGAAGGTGACGGGCTACCGTCACCTTCCTGAGCTCCGCGAAGCACTCAAGCGTGAACCGAAGCTCGAGACAACGACTGCATCGAAGAGGAAAGTTGCGTGAGCAATCGGGAGCCGTGGAGAGTTTCAACTAAGAAAGGGCTTGACTCGATCAAAGTATTGAAAAGTACGAAAACCTCATGGTTGATCGGCGGCTGGGCCGTTCTCGCTTTCGTTCTCCTTGCGCTTTTCTGCACTTGGTGGAAGGGTTACCACTACGGAGACTCCAACCAGATTATCCAGATACCCATCGTCAAGTCGTACATCGACTCGGAACTCTATCTTGGGGACACGCTGCTTTCAGTGCGATCTCGGTACACGTCACTTCTCTACCCGATCCTCGGCCACCTGCTTCCACGAGTTGAAGCGATCGAACCAGTTTACTTCGCCCTGTACATCTTAAGCCTAGCCCTGATGTTTTCTGCCGGCTGGGCTATCTCACGGGCGGTTTTTCCAGATCCAAGAGCGGCTGCAGTGGTTGTCTTCTTGATGATGGCCCAGATTAACAGTCTTGGCGCCGACCGCAGTTACGATACTCAGTTTACTCACTCGCAGCTCGCTTTCGCTCTTCTGCTCTGGTCGATTTACTTATTCATCCGAAAGCGTTATGTGCTCGCCTACGTTTTATCCGGTGTGGTGTTCAATCTGCATGGGTCCTACGTTCTCTATGTGCTTTGCATGTTTGGCTTCTACCATCTAGTACATGAACGTTCAGACGGTTTCCGCCATCTGATTAAACCGTGGACCGGTTTCCTTGTGACGGCCCTTCCCACCCTGGTCTGGACGGTCTGGGCCATGGAACCGATGACCAATGAGTGGCTAGAACTGCTGCGCATACGATCTTCACACCACAGCTTTCCACTGACATTCTCCCCGCAGCAATATTCGCGCTATCTTGTCATCCTCGCCTTCGGAGTCCTGGGGCTTCGTGACAAGCCTGTCGCACTCCATCATCGACGCTTTCTTCTTTTTGTCGCCGCACTGGTCTTGCTGTGCATCCTGGGAGTAATCTTTGCGCACTGGATTTCCATAAAGGTAGTTTTGCTGGCCCAGTTTTTTCGAAGCACTCGTTTCCTCACCTTCATCGTGTTGCTCTACGCATCTCACTACTTCGTTAAGAGCTGGGATCGTGGTCTAGTTCGTCGTATTGCTGTCGTGTTGTCGGTCCTCGCCTTCCAGTTCTTCCCTTACCTAGGCTTTATGCTTCCTGCACTGGGTCTTTTCGTTCTTACCGAGCCACGAAGCTCCCAGTCATCGTGGCGTCTAACAATCGTTGCCAGCTTCATCCTAGTGGGTGCTCGCTGGGGGAGATTTGGGATCCACGATGGTCTAGCTATCGGATTTTTGGGGAGTGAAATTCAAAAAATGGCCGCACCGCATATGATGGTTCTGCTTGCACTATTAGTTGCGGCGTGGTCTGTCCTCCAGGGTGGACGGTTGCTTCGAGCCGCCGTCGGTACAGTTGTGATATTGGTGTTGACCGTCTACTCGGTACCCAGCATCTACCATAATCGTCGATACAAGTATCTACATGACGATTACGTCGCCGTTCAGTTATGGGCCAAGGAAAACACGCCGAAAACAGCTACGTTCCTAACACCGGCAAGTTCAATGGGATTCCGTGTGTTTTCGGAGCGGGCAGTAGTGAGTGAATGGAAGGACGGCACGATGCAAAACTTCGGGACGGATTTTGCTTTGCAGTGGTGGGATCGGCAGCAAGACTTAGACGGCCTTGAGGACTTGTCGCCCGAAGACATAATAGAGCTTGCCGTCAAGTACGGTGCGGAATATCTAGTGGTCCCCTCCACCATGTCGTTTCCATTTCGCAAGCTCTACGACGACAAAGTATTTGTTGTGTATCAGCTTTTGGGGCGCTTCCGACCTTCCACGCAGAACTAGAAGTGCTCGATGGGTAAACCGAACTGGCCGAACCGGACGATGTGGACGGGTGACAACCTGGACACCATGCGCGGCATGAACAGGGTGTACAAGTTGAGAAATTTTCCGACACCCGGTTCGTCTAAGTTTATCTAGGCGGCTTGCGCGTTCGTGACCATCTGGGGAATCATTACTCTTGGTGCGATGAATACTTCAGGGCTTTGTCCGGCGTTGTTGCACGGCCCGGAGCAAATCGCTGACCTCCCTGTGCCGGTTGCAGAGTCACCCGGCGCAGTACGTATCGGGCATCCCGAGCGCAGCCATCTTGTTGAGTATCTCGCACCCAATTCGGTGTTCAACTCGTTGCCTCGCCAACGTTCGAGCCCGCATCTCCGGCCCGATGATCGCCTTGTAACGATAGACCGCGTTCTCCACCATGCTTCGCTTGGTGTAGCCTGAGAGCTTGTACCATTCACGTCGGCCGTGTCTTTCGATTGCACGAATATGGCGATCGCGCTCCTGCATGGCGGTGTTCGAATTCTGACTGAGCGTCGCGTTTCGTTGCGGCGGAATCACCACGCGCGTCCTTCGTCCAGGACTGTGCGCTTCGATGGCTTCGTAGACCGCTTCCTTGTCGTATGCACTGTCCGCCGCCACCGACACTAGAGGTGCTTGAATCTGTGTTAGCAAAGCGGGGACTCGGGTTGCGTCGCGAGCTCGTGACGCCGTCAGTTCGGACGCAACAATGTTCCCTGTCTCGCGATCAACGGCGATGTGCAACTTGCGCCATGCGCGCTGCTTTGGCGGTTTGCGGGCGGTTCCAACATGAATCCTCAAGCCCGTGCTATCGATCATCAGGTGGATGGGTTGAGTGCTCGCGGCTTTCGGAATCCGCAGCTTCTTGCGGAGCAACCTCGAGCGCCGACACAACGTCGAGTAGTCCGGGATCTCGATACCGAGCCCGAGAAGCGAGGCGATCGAGTGCAAGAAGCCTTCGGTTTGTCGGTAGGCGAGCTTGTACACCATCCGGACAACCAGGCCCGTTTCAATCGCCATGTCTGAATAGACTCGTTGACCGCCAGGCTTACCGGTCTTGTCAGCCTTCCAGTTCGCGATTGCCTCCTCGTCAAACCAGACTGTCAAATCGCCCCGGCGGCGCAGCCCTTCGTTGTCTTCCGCCCAGTTGCGAACGTGGTACTTCTTCTGCTTCGCGTGCTTGTACTGGCAGCGCTTGGGATACTTCATGCCCGAACATACCTCGGCCACCACCATAGGCGGATTTCGCTCTCAGCCAGAGCGGTGCAACAACGCCAGTTCAGCGCGAGAAGCCGAGCTCGTCGTGCGCATCCGTGATAAGGAGGGCCGGGTTCACTGGCCGATTCCGGAATCGATTAGAAAGCGGTCTCGAGCCATTGCCGCACGCTCGAAGGACTAAGGCGCTTTCTTCGTACCCGATTCGCCCGCGAACTCGTCGAGACGGTGCGCGGCAAAGTCACCGGGCGATGGCTGTGCTCCGCAAAAAGTCGATCCAGCGGTACGCGATCTTCTTTTTTTTTGGCGGGTCACAGGTAAGTAGCCCGGCTAGAACTTGATCCGGATACCGCCTCCTACATGGACACGCGATAAGGAGTTGTTGGAGTGGATTGAAGCATCGAAGACTCACCGGCACGCGTGGGATGGCGTACAGCTCCTGTTGCGGACGTTGCGGCAGCAGAACAAACCCGTGCCTGTCGCCTTGCTGTCGTGGGCGCTGGACGTCGCAGATGGCACGAACAGCCCGCCGATAAGGAAGAGAGGCCGTGACGCGAGGCAAAATGAACTCCGTAATCGACAGATTCTTGCGGCGATCGCGTCGTGTCCAAAAACACAAACGAACTCAAGACCGGCGCGCCGGGACGTTTCGGATGAGAGGTGTCTAGGCTTGGTTGGCAATAGGAGCTAGAATGAGAGGTCTGCTCGGGAGCGCCTATCGCAGAGCCAGTGCCGCGTCGGCTGGTCTCTGCGAGTTTTGAGAGCGCCTCTAGGATTCCAGCTTTCGGTTCCGTTCGCGTTTTTGGACACGCCGCGCATGAGTATTTTGACCTCACGGGATTCAAGCAGCCTTTGGAAAGGTGCAAACTGCTGACCCGCTGAGCGTTCGAGTATATTGACCAGACGCGACGTCGAGCTCGACGTACTATTTGCACCATACGCGCTCGTGGTAGCCGATCGCGACCTCTTTGATGACCATGCCTTCACGCACCGGTCTCATGGTTAATTCGGTCTCGATCTCGAAGCCGCTGCTTCTCAGCCGGACGGTTTGCATGAACTTCCTGTTCATGGCACGGTAACCGCAGAGCACGTCTTGTAGATTCGTTCCTGACAGAGAATTCACCAGCCCGATGAAGAGCCTATTGCCAAATCGGCGCAGGTCAGTGAGCGCGTCTGGGGAGGCGTGGTCAAGACGGTTTCCCACGACCATGTCGGCATCGCCTTCGATAAGAGGCTCAAGCAATATGTCAATGTTCCTCTGCCAGGTAGGTGTCGTCTCCGTCCACCAGAACGCAGATGTCCGCGTTTACGGTCTCGAAGACGCGTTGTACGACGAAGCCCTTGCCGCGTCTCTCCTCCAGGACAACTTGCGCGCCTGCCTGGCGGGCTTTTTCCGCGCTGCCGTCCGTCGAAGCATTGTCGAAAACGCAGACCGCTGCCTGGGGAAGGGCCCGGCGAAAACCGAGCACGACTTTCGCGATTGTCGGTGCTTCGTTGTAACAGGGGATGGCGACAGCAATGCTTGAGCCCAAGTGATAGCCTCCTTGCGCCTCGACCAAAAACAGCTGATTCTTTCGCAACGATGGCAACGGGTCAACCTCACTCCAAAACTCCAAAACACGTTGTCGGTGATGGGGTGGTATAGTATCAGCACGGATTCAACGAAGGTCTCGAAACCCGTAGGATAAACGCCCCTTCCTTGAGATCGCTAAAGCCAGAGCCAACACTAGTGAGCTGGGCGCGGGCCATTCTCGTCGCGCCCGGTCCGGCGCACCCGTCGTGTCCAAGAATACAAACGAACCCAAGACCCGCGCGCCGGGACGTTTCGGATTATGAGGTGTCTAGGCTTGGTTGGCGATGGGAGCTAGAGTGAGAGGTCTGCTCGGGAGCGCCTATCACAGAGCCCGTGCCACGTCGGCTGGTCTCTGCGAATTTTGAGAACGCCTCTAGGATTCGAGCTTTCGGGCTCCGTTCGTATTTTCGGACACGACGACTTCCATTCGATCATCGCGGGCACAGCTAGCTAATCGTCAACGTGGCAGTACCTGTTTAGGGAGTTGGGACGGGGTCGCGTTCAACGGCAGCATGGTAGACCTTAATGCCAAGTTCGCGGGCGTCGTGGGAGTCCACGTTCAGATTCGCCGGCACGAACATTCGGTCCACGGTGATCTGAATCTCGGCCCTGTCTCCATTTCCCAGCGCCGCTGAGGGGATGGGAATACGGCGGCGGCGCCGAGCGGACGCCTCGGCGACTAACAACTGCAGCAGTTGGCCGCCTACACTGACCGTGACCGCCTGATTCGCGAGTGCGGCGTAGTCGAGGGTGAATGTTGCGTCCGCTTTCGGGTTCAAAAACGACAGCGTGGCGGTTTGATGGGTCCATCGCCACGCCGATTCTGTATCTGTTTCCTCCGGGTACCAGCCGCTGGTGTAGGTCAGTGAAAAAGGGAGGCGCCTTTTGTCCTCGGTCGTGACCAGCCACCCATCGTACTCGGCGTAGGCACAACACCCCGCGATGAGCGAACGTTCTTCGCCAAGCATTCGTGGCCAACGCCTAAACCCCCAGAGTCCCCAGACGAGCGTCGCGGAAGCGGCACCGCCGCCGACCCCCATCAAAAATGCTCGTCGTGAGATGCTGCGTGTCATGTCAAGCACCTTCACCCTGACGTCGCAAGCGTGTCAGCCAGTCGGAGCGACAGTGCGACAATCGTCAGCGTTGGGTTCGCGTACCCGCCGGTGGGAAACACGGACGAGCCAGCCACGAACAGGTTGCGGTACCCGTGCACCCGGCAGTCCCGATCGACCACCGAAGTCGACCGACTCGTGCCCATTTTGGTCGTCCCCATGATGTGCCCGCCACCGCCACCGTACGGGCGCCGGTATAGAGCGTTATTGTGAATGCGTACCCGGCCCTTCTCCGACTCGATCAGCGATTCTCCGAGGAGCTGCAGCGTCGTCTCCACGTTGAGGAAGTCCCCGGCGTTGAAGACACATCGGACGCTCGGCCGGTAGAACCCAGCGGCGTCGCGTTCTCCGGTCAGCAACACACGATTACTGGCAGAGGGCAACATCTCGGATCGCACGATGCTGTGGTAGTGATAGAAGGGTTTCCCGTATTCCCTGGAGAGATACTCGACCATTGGATGATCGGTCGTCTGGTCGCGACACTCCACACTGCACCCGAATAGCCCGTGCTGCATCGTCAGCGCATCGTCCGGCACCATCGCATGGGTGATGTCCCCAAAGGTCGCAGGCTTGGGTTGCCGGTTCAGGTCTTCATCAAGCACGAGTTCGGCCACATTCCCAAAATGCGGATGCTCCATAAGAAACTTCCCTGCCAGGCCACTCTCGTTGCCGACCGGGACCGCACCGTCCGCTCGAGGCTGAAGTAGCAGTTGCGCGTTGCTGATACCACCGCCCGCGAGGACGACCGGCTGTGCCGGATGGATGGCAAGTTGATGCGTGGTGCCTGAAGAATGATGAAAATACGTCAGCGTCCGTACCGCGGAGCGCGACGTATCGGCGTCGAGGCCAACCACCGAGAATCCGAGCGCAACGTGAATCGTCGAGGATTTCTCCATTACATCGAGATATTTGAGGCCGAATCGGGTCGGAGTACCTCTTGAGAACGGTCGGTAGACGAACCCAGGCATCAGGGGTGTCTCGACATCGACGATAGAGGTGTCTCGGTCCAGGATTTCAGTTGCGTGCCGATAGTACGGTACCAACTCGGGGCGAGCAATCGGCCAGCGAACGCCGACGGCCGGGTTATCGAAATCCCGCTCCGTCAGCGTGACACACCAGCCCGTCCAAACCGTTGAGGTGCCACCGAGCGTGCGTATAGAGTGTCTATCCCACCAGCCGTCCGGGAGGTGTCCTTGGTTGATGGCGTTTGGCATGTCGGCCCGCGCATCGATTGCAGTGCCGGACTCAAAGAGCAGTACCTTCTTATTTGCCTTGGCCAGCTCCAGGGCGAGCGTGATGCCCGCCGGGCCAGAGCCGATTACATAGCAGTCGTACACCGGGCGGAGCGTGCCGGAAGTAATCCACATTAGGTTGGGTAGAATACACTATGGTGAACAACGAATCTTCAACATCCTGAGTATTCCGCAGAAAACCCCCTGGGCCGAGTTTTACGAGAGCTTAGATTCTGCCCCGTTTTGACTTACGGCTCGCAGTCCGTCTTCCCTTCTCGAACGTGGGCTACAGGTACTTCTTGACGGCCCCGACTTCGGTGGCGGCACCGGCGGAGTAGTGGGCTACCATGCGGGCGGTTTTGCAGTTTCCGGACAGCATGGTCTCGGTGGTGGATGCCGTCTGGTCCAAATACTCGAACGCCCAGCGGGTCAGCAGTTTGCACCTTCCCAAAGGCCCGAGGTCGTGAGTTCGTTCGTGTTTTTGGACACGACGGGCACATCCCTCTGGCGGGGTGGTAGGGACAGCACGGTGACAAGGACATGCCAAGCAACTGGAGAAGCCGTCCTCGTCCCGTCGAGAAATCGACGGAGCAAGGTAGACCGCATAACCAGAGGCCCCGAGAAAACGGTCGAAGACGAGACGGTGGCGGCTGGGTCCGTAGTAGCGTTGAAACGGGGCAACGCCCGTGGAGCAAAGGGGCCCTGCTGCACACAACGCCTTCGTCAACAAGCGAGGCAGGGGTGAGATGACAAAATCACCCATCACTGTGCAGGAGCTGAGACGAAGGATATACGTCACGGCGAAGGCCGGTGCTTGCGCTGTTTACTGTTGGTGATGTGTACGCATCCCTTTGCAAAAGAGGCGCTTACGCTCCATTTAGCGCGCAGCGAAGGTCACGAGTGCTATTTGGGCTGTAACTTAATGCACCGTAAAGTCTTAGCGTCATCTCACCAACACTTAATGGCGGAAGCACCAAAAAGCGATAACCGATCCCTCCAAGACTCTATTCATTTAAAAAAGGGGTTTATTGTGACAAAGGCAGTGCGCACTCGGGTGCGGCCGGTCAACATACGTCAGAGAGTATAAGCGGCCTGTCGTGGGTGTGGGCGCTGGAGGCTCTAGGCGCGACCACCGATTCCTCGGCCTTACCCTCGCGAGGCGGCTCGCCGTCGTTGCTGCCGGTCTCGTTGGGCGTCCCGTTGCGGGACACCGCGAGCCCGACACGTGGGGCAGTAGCGACGCTGATCCCGCCGTGGGCGGCGCGGGGGTATGTAGACTGTGCCACAACCCGAGCACACCGCGACGCCGTCCACCCGCGCGATGGTGAACATGAGTTGGCAGGCCAGAGCTCCAAAAAAAGACGATCCCTCTCGGCGCTCGAGGCTGCTCCGCAAGAAGCTGCGGATTCCGAAAGCCGCAAGCAACCAACCCATCCACCTAATGATCGATAGCACGGGCTTGAGGATTCATGTTGGAACCGCCCGCAAACCGCCAAAGCAGCGCGCATGGCGCAAGTTGCACATCGCCGTTGATCGCAAGACGGGCACCATTGTTGCCTCCGAACTGACGGCGTCACGCGCTCGCGACGCAACGCGAGTCCCCGCTTTGCTAACACAGATTCAAGCACCTCTAGCGTGGGTGGCGGCGGACAGTGCATACGACAAGGAAACGGTCTACAAAGCCATCGAAGCGCACAGCCCTGGACGAAGGACGCGCGTGGTGATTCCGCCGCAACGAAACGCGACGCTCAGTCAGAATTCGAACACCGCCATGCGGGAGCGCGATCGCCATATTCGTGCAATCGAAAGACACGGCCGACGTGAATGGTACAAGCTCTCAGGCTTCACCAAGCGAAGCATGGTGGAGAACGCGGGCTATCGTTACAAAGCGATCATCGGGTCGGAGATGCGAGCACGAACGTTGGCGAGGCAACGAGTTGAACACCGAATTGGGTGCGAGATACTCAACAAGATGGCCGCGCTCGGGATGCCCGATACGTACTGCGCCGGGTGACTCAGCTACCGGCATCAGGGAGGTCAGCGATTTGCTCCGGGCCGTGCAACAACGCCAGTCTCGGCTACGAGACCCGACACGCGATTGCCGTCGCGGCAGCGTCTTCGAAGACGTACCGAGTCCACGTGCCGAGTCCACGTGCCGACAAACGGCTCACTGCGGTTCGCGATCGCGACCGCCGAACCCGACGAAGCCGTCATGTTTCGCGCGCTGGTCGACGGGAATCCCGTGTTCGAGAAGACACTCGCGAAAGAAGACGGCGATCATTGGTGGGATCAACCTCGAGTCGATCTCGAACCGTGGGCCGGCGAAAGCGTCGACGTCACTTTCGAGACTGACGGCAGAGCGCTCTGGGGAAGCCCCGTTATCGAGACTGAGGACGCCCCGCCGTTCGGGCCGAACCTCATCGTGATTTCGATCGATTGTCTGCGTGCCGGTGCTTCCGCCATTAAGTGTTGGTGAGATGACGCTAAGATTTTATGGTGCATTAAATTGCAGCCAAAATAGAGCTCTTGACCTTCGCTGCGCGCTAAATGGAGCGTAAGCGCCTCTTTTGCAAAAGGGATACGTACACATCACCAACAGTAAACAGCGCAAGCACCCGCGCAACCGGAAACTAGAGCGTTTCGGTCACTCGGAGCTTGCCTTCGGATAGATCTTCTCGCCATCGTAGTCTCTCATCCCGCAGAAACCGATGACCTCGAACCCATTTTCTTTCAGCAAGGCCGCGGCACGCGCGGCTCGTCCTCCGCCGTTTCAGGCGGTGAGGATGGGTTTGTCCTTCGGTAGCTCGTCGAGCCGATCGGCAAGTTGGTCGATGGGGATGTTGGTGTAGCCCTCGACCGTACCCAATTCCTCCAACTCTTCGGGGTTTCGTACATCGAGGAGAAAGACGTTCGAGTCATTCAGCGCTGCCGCGAGCTCCTCGCCTTTGAGCTGCCGCGCTTCGTCGATCGTGTCGGTCGCCGATTCAGCCGGCTCGACCGGCGCCGATGAGGAAGCGGGCTCCTCGTGTCCCCCGCCGTCCCCACCACCGCAGGCGAACAGCGCTGCCGCGGGGAGCCAATAGAGTCGTTTCATGGTCACCTCCACTGCGACCTATAGCACATCTAGGCGTTCGGCTGCCGCTGGCACCGCTGGCATAGATACCGCGAGAGATAGACGCTCGAGGTCCAGACCCGGATATTCGAAAACAGTCGCAAGAGCGAGCCCGTCGTGTCCAAAAATACAAACGAACTCAAGACCGGCTTTGCCGAGACGTTTCGGAATAGTGAACCGCCCCGGGTTTCCCGGAGACTCCAACTCTTGAGAGGATGGAGTCATGGCAAGACGAAGCAGGTATTCACCGGAGGTGAAAGAGCGCGCGGTGCGGATGGTCTTGGACCAGCAGCATCAGCACGAATCTCAGTGGGCGGCGATCGTCTCGGTCGCGTCGAAGATTGGGTGCACGTCGGAGACGCTGCGCAAGTGGGTGCGTCAAGCAGAACGTGACACAGGCAAACGCGTGGGGCTGACGACGGACGAGTGCACGCGACTCAAGGCGCTCGAGCGGGAAGTTCGCGAGCTTAAGCGAGCGAACGAGATCCTACGCAAGGCATCGGCGTTTTTCGCCCAGGCGGAGCTCGACCGCCGACCGAGGTGATGGTGTCGTTCGTCGATAAGAACCGCGAGAGCTACGGGGTCGAGCCGGTCTGCCGGATGCTGCCGATCGCCACTTCGCTCTACTACGAGCACAAAGCCCGAGAAAAGGACCCGAGTCGCCTCCCGGCCCGGGCCAAGCGGGACCGAGAACTCCGAGAAGAGATTCGGCGTGTGCGGAAAGAGAACTTCGACGTGTACGGAGTGCGTAAGGTATGGCGTCAGCTGCGTCGCGAAGGCAGCGACGTGGCTCGATGTACCGTGGCCCGTCTGATGCGTGAAATGGGCCTCCAGGGCGCGGTCCGTGGACGTCGATTCAAGACGACGAAGCCGGATTCGAGCGGCGCTCGCCCGATGGACCTCGTGGAGCGCGACTTCAACGCGACCCGTCCGAACGAGCTCTGGGTCTCGGACCTGACCTACGTTGCCACGTGGCGCGGCTTCGTGTACGTCGCCTTCGTCATCGACGTCTTCGCTCGACTCATCGTCGGCTGGCGAGCGACGACATCGTTGACTGCCGGCATCGCTCTCGATGCGTTGGAGCAGGCGCTGCACGAGCGCCGACTAGACCCAGAAGATCCATTGGTGCATCACAGCGATCGCGGCGTGCAGTACGTCTCGACCCGTTACACCGAGCGGTTCGCCGAGGCGGGTATTGAGCCGTCCGTCGGCAGCCGAGGCGACTCTTACGATAACGCTTTGGCTGAATCCATCATCGGCCTCTACAAGACCGAGGTGATCCGTCGACGCGGGCCCTGGCGTGGTCCTGAGGACGTCGAGTTCGCCACCCTCGAGTGGGTGCATTGGTACAACACGCAACGACTCTTGGAGCCGATCGGAAATGTCCCCCCGGTCGAGTACGAGATGAACTACTATCGGTCGCAGGAAGGCTCGCTAGAGATGGCGAGACTCAACTAAAACACTCTCCGGGAAACCCGGTACGGTTCACTATTTCAAAAGGGCCGAGTTTTGGCACAGGACGGGTTCGGATCGATCCGCAACTTGTGGAATCCCCAAGCCTGGGTGAGATTTCGGAAGAATCGTTGAGTCGTCAGCGGCTCCTCAATCGCGTGTAAGAGACTCAAGACTGCACCGGTTTCAACGGCATCTCGAGCCGCACGGAGCTCTACGGTCTCCTCCTGTCCAATCTTCGGATCAGTAAACCGAGCCAGGACCCAGGCGTCCGGCAACATCTTTTCGTGCCCGGGGCGTTCGCGGCGGGCCAATCGTAGGCGGGAAGCGAGTGGATCTGCTAGTCCCCGCAGGTCGACGACATGTACCTGTGACCCCAACGTGTACCCGAACATACCGATGTTGCCCGCCGACACGACCATGTCAACAGAAGGATGAACATCCGCCGCCAGCGGACCTGCATCCTCGCTAGACAGGATCAGCCTCCTCCGGGACCAACGCTCACCGCGATCCTTGACTGCATTGGCACGCTGGACAAAGCTGATATCCGCGTAGTCTGTCAACCGAACAGGATGGTCGTTAGTGGACCTTGAGACGTAGTAGCCTCGCTCATTTGTAAGGTGACCAGCGAACCCCTCGAAATACGGGGTTCGTAAAGACCACGCGCAGACCAAGGCCCATGCGATGACGGCCCCGGCCGCCGCATCCATGCGGCTCGCAGCCCGGCGTGGCGCTTGGCGAGATGGGGCAGACACCGTCGCCACAGGAAGCAGTAACCCGAACAGCCCTGGCAACAACAGTCGCCCATGCATGAAATCGCCGCCGACGTAAATCACGAACAGCACATGTACGACCGAAGCGAAGACCGCCGCGAACTGTAGAGCCGCTAACGGCCATGCGCGAGCCTTCCATGCGCGCCGCAGCCCTGCACCCCACCAACCCAAAAGCAGCAGCACCGGGACCGCCAAGACATATGTCCCAACGAAATCACCAGCGTACCGCCACCCTTGCTGCCAATGCGCGAGCTGTACTTCCTTGGCCAGGGCGGTATTCGGCACGATGGCCGCATAAAACCCCATACGAAACACTTGATACCCCACCGGGAGCGCACCCGCTGCGATGACGAGTTGGACCCACGAGAAGGGCTGGCGTCGCGATACGTCAGTTGTGCCGAACGCGAAGAGCAGGAGCCCAACGTAGGTCACGCTGAAGACCGCGAGGTCGGGACGGATCAGCGGTCCGACGCTGATCCCACACGCGACGGCCAGCCATGGCCAGCGACGGGCGCCGGACAGACCGTGGGCTGAATCCACACCCGCGGTGAGGAGCCACGCGAGCGCGAGGAACGAGAAGCCCAACCAGGCGAATGTGAGTCCGCTCTCCAGTCCGGAAGTGGTGAAGTCCCACACCGCGGGAATCGCGACAAACACGATGGCTCCCAAGGGAAGGAAGAAAGCCTGCGTGTCTGCCTCGACGCGCAAGTGGTGCCATACGTGCCGCGCGCCGGTCTGCGCGGCGAGCAGACCCGCCACTGCGAAGACGGCGCCTAACACGAGCGCGCCCACTTCCAAGGGCAGGCCTAGCGTGCCCCACACCACGAGGATCGCGATCCACAAGGGACTGGTGTGAGCCTCGACGCGCTCAGCCAGGTTGAACACCGGCCCATACCCCTCAAGCACGTTTCGGACGATCCGGAGATTAATGAACGCGTCCTCAGACATCCACCGTCGCTCCCAAGCCATCGTCACCAGAACGAGGGTGGGAAGAGCCACAACGATCCATTGGCTATAGTGAGGTGTGGTATGGTAAAAAACCTCTCGATACACCATCCGCACGAACAACACGGCGGGGCCGGCCGCCCAGACAAGCAGAAGGATGGTCTGGAGCTGGATCGAGACCACCAGCAGCCAGTAGGCACCGACGGCCGGGGCCTCTGGAAACAGCCGGGTCGGACTGAGCGGTCCCGGGTGGCCACCAGCAGGCGCCCATTGCACGTTCAGGTATCGGCCGCCCCCGCGTTGCCAATGGTAGATCTCCAGTTGATGCGCGCCAGCCTCAAGTTGGACGGTGCGCTGTGTCGTACGCATGCCTACTGCAGGGTGGCGTTCGAGCACGGTCTCGCCGTCCACGCGCACGACCACGCCATCATCCGCGCCGGCGTGGAAGTCAACCCTTTCCCGGCGAGGGGAAAACCACACGCCATGCCAGCGAACCCGGTAGTCCCGGGTCGGTCGGCTTTGCTCGTCGATGAACGCTAGGTCGACCGTCGTGATTCGTTCTTCAACGATTGGGTCGGTCTTGCTGCGCGGATAGTCCGGATAGTAGAAGCTGCGGGTGAGCCCGATCGGTGGAGCCACGCTGCGCGCCACAAGCCAGATCACCGTGAACGAGACCGCTCCCAGCACGTACCAAGCACCCGCCCGCGAGACGCCTTGGCGCCAGCGGCCCCACACAGACAGGCTGCCGGCCGTCACACCCTCATCCGTTTGAACACGCGTTCCGGGAGCGCACGAATGGCCAGCATGATCAGCCGCCAGACGCGGCGCACGTAGATGACGTCGCGCCGATCACCAGCGTCAGGTCGACCGCGAGGCGGAGGAGGTACTCGCCCGTGAACAGTAGAACGGTCGCAAACTCGATCCAATAGAGCACCGCCGAGGCCGCCGGCGGGAGATTGGGCAGGGTTTCGATCGAGAACGTGATGAGCGAGACGACGATGAGAGCGGAGACAACCCTATCGAACCAGCGCCCCGCCCGCGTGTCGGATTGCTCGACGATACGTTTGAGGTGCTTGCGCTGTTTGCTGTTGGTGACGTGTAACGTATCTCGTTGCAAAAAAGTGCTTACGCTCCATTTAGCGCGCGGCGAAGGTCGTGAGCGCTATTTGGGCTGTAATTTAATGCAGCGTAAAGTCTTAGCGTCATCTCACCAACACTTAATGGCGGAAGCACCGCGCCGACGGCGGTCCAAGACCTGATGCGTCGGCTGCCCCTCGGAGTCCAACTCCCAGTGCCGCTGTGGGCACTCGTAGGGCGAATTCAGGATAGGGTGATCGAAGAATGGGTTGGCCATTGTCTATCCGATACTCACAGATTGCTAGGGCAAGAGGTCGGATGACGTCGTGTGGAGGCTCTCAACCTCGATGCGGAACGTGTCGACAACCAAGAGTAGTATATAGTAAACAGCGCTAGATCAACGCGCCCTTCAGAATCTGAAGGAGGACAAGCAGAATCAACGGCGAGAAGTCGATCCCCCCCGCCGACGGCACCAGCCTACGAATCGGCGCCAGAGCCGGCTCGGTCAACATCCGGGTGATGCGAACTACCTGGTTGCTCGGCGGGAGCTGAAGCCAGCTGAGGATCACCGCGACGATGACGACAACGGAGTAGTAGTCGATAAGTTTGGCAATCAGTAGCATGAATGGACCAGAGTTTATCATGCAGGTCAATCACATCCTGCCGCTGGCGGTTGACCCAGTCAGAACGAGCGGTAGGAATTGCACGTAATACGTCATCATGGATCTGAAGATAACACCTTCGGGCTAGACGATTGTAAAGCCCACGGCCCTTGGCCCGGTCGCAAACACAGACACTAAGCTACTGATTTATGGTCTATTTCAAAAAGGCCGAGTTTTGGCACAGGACGGGGTACATCCCCGCGCGTGCGGGGGAAACCATGGCCCAATGCCGGCCACTCGCACGGTAACGGGTCCGGTCTTCTTTTTTGCGGATCACAGCCAGTCTTGAGGTACGATTCCGGGACTTGCCCGTTGCTCGACGGCAGGGAGGCGCTATCTTGGCTAAGTTTGCGATCTACGGCAACAGAAACCCGAGAGAGGTTCCGATCTACAGCCCAGCAGAGGCGGCTCACTATCTTCGGATTCCTGCGAATACCATTCGGTCGTGGGTATACGGTCGCTCCTACACGACATCTGCAGGAATTCAGCGGGCCATGCCCCTCGTGCGCCCGGCTGGGCAAAGAGGCATGTTGTCTTTCGTCAACATGCTCGAACTGCACGTACTAGGTGCGATTCGGCGGGACCTGTCCCTTCCATAAATTCGATCCCCGGTCGTCAAGGTCTTCTCGGCCCCGGACTGAGTTCATGTCAGTGCTTCGGGCAGCATCACGGTGATCGCGGGATCGAAGCCCGCCCAAGAACGCCGCGACTCGTGTCCCACGGACACCGCGTCAAGCGTAGCGAGCTCAGGCAGCGAGACGACTGTAATAATGATGGAGGCCGCCGACCTTCGGAATGGCTGTCACGCGCCCCATCGAAGGCCACTGCACAGGTCGTTGCTCGGGGGCATCTTTCTCGAGCGATAAATGAGTCCGGCAGGAATGATAGTAGTCGACGTATCCGCGCAGGATTCGCCTGAGGTGTCGCTCGTCGAGGATGATCACGTGATCGAGACACTCGCGCCGAATGCTTCCAATGACCCGTTCGACGTAGGGGCTCTGCCACGGGGAGCGCGGCGCCGTCGGAACCTGCTCGATGTCGAGTCCCGCAACGCGCCGTTTGAAGTACGGCCCGTAGATTCCATCCCGGTCTCGCAGCAGGTAACGCGGCGCCGTATCCCACGGAAAAGCATCAACGATCTGCTGCGCGGTCCACTCTGCCGAAGGATGCTCCGTGACATTGAAATGGACGATGCGCCGGCGATCGTGACGGAGAATGATGAAAACGAACAGAATCCGGAAGGTGGCGGTCGGCAACGTGAAGAAGTCGATGGACACCAAGTCCTCGACATGATTGTCGAGAAAGCTCCGCCAGGTCTGGGACGGTGGCTTGCGACGGCGAATCATGTACTTGGAAACAGCGGCCTGAGAAATGGAGATGCCGAGCTTGGCTAGCTCGCCGTGCACGCGCGGCGCTCCCCAAAGTGGGTTGGCCCGGCACATGTTGCGGATCAGCTCGCGAACCTCCGGGGCAACGCATGGGCGACCCGGCCGCAGTCGCCGACTCCTCCACGTCCAGTAGCGTCGGAAGCCGGCACGGTGCCAACGCACTACGGTGTCGGGTTTGACGATCACGAGGACCTTCGCCCAGTCGGTCCAGAATCTGCGCAAGAGCACCCAAAGGCCACGGTCCAGATTCGAGAGCCGTGGCCGTTTCACCGAGCGTTGGAGCACGGCGAGCTGTTGCCGAAGAGCGAGATTCTCGAGCGCCAGCGAGCGGCGTGTTTTGAACGTCGAGACGAGGGAGCGCAGAAGCAACCAGTTCATGACGGGGATACTGACGCGCGCAGGCGAGAAAGATCAATAGCAAAGCGCGCGGATGAGTAAATAGAAAGGACAGGACCCGATTCTCCCACCACCGTGGTCGGTTCGGTGTTTTCCGACTTCTTCATCTGGAACGCCGCGCTGTTCACAATGCCAAAAATGAAAGAGGACATGCGGTTGCCGTTGTGCGCGGCCTCGAGAGCGATCGCACGCACCGCGGGCATGTCATAATACTCGACTCTCCGCCCCAGCGCATAGGTTGCCTTCGTCCGACACGAGAAAACTCGGCCTCTGGGGTCTATTTTTTGTCGGGGCCACCTATGGGTTCACTTGTGTTACGGCCCGGTGACTCGCTCACCATCCTCAAAATGGCTTTGTCAGTCAGCTTCATCCGTTTCGTTTCCTCCACGAACGTGACTCAAGCTACGGGGCGCTAACTTTTTCCCCGGTGGGACTCTCTCCCACTGAACATGCCAGCCTTCGCTGGACGCACTCGTGTCCAAAAACACAAACGAACTCAAGACCCTTGCGTCGCCTTGGCCCGGTCGCAAACATAGACACTAAGCTGCTGATTTATGGTCTATTTCAAAAGGGCCGAGGTTTTGGCACAAGACGGGGGGCGGCGCTCCTTGGGGATTGCTCCATCAGGCACCTACCCCACGCCCGCCGGTGCCGATTCAGCCGAGGCCGAGCCGACCGCGAAACAACAGCGCCCACACCAGCAACCAGAGCGCTACCGCCCCGGCGCTGATGCCTAGAACCAACACCGGATTGTAGGCGAGCGCCAGCGGAATGGCGGCACTGGTCCACAGCCCGCCGCCCATGAACGGCTCGTGCATGAGCTGCTTGTAACCGAAGGCCGAGGTGGCGTCCGTGTCGCCCTCGGGATCGACAACGCGCAACAGCAAGAGGCCGGTGGCGGTGACGCCCATCGATTGCCCCATCTCGGCGATCGAGCGCTCGAACCACGAATCCGCTGGCAAGAGGCGACGCGCCAGCCACACCACGCAGAAGACGTTCCACAGCACCCCGGCGGCAACCAGGATCGCCAAGGGCACGAGCCCCCCCAGCACCACCTCCACATTGATGGTCGAGATCGCAGCCACCACCAGGAAATCCATGGCGGTGCCCGAGAGGCGCTGCATGAGACGATGGTCGAGCGGATTGCGCTTGGTGAAGTTGGCGAAAAAGACCTGCACCACCAGACCACCGATCATGCACAGCGGAAAGAGCGGGAAACTGTCGAAAAAGGCGCGACCGTCGGCGCTTGGAGACCGGACCAGGAGCTCAACGCGCACCAAGCCGCTGTGGATCAGATAGCCAATGAAGACACCGAGACCGATGATGGCGAGATGGAAGCTGAGGCTGTCGATTGACGCCGCCGACACGGTCTGGCTCCCGGCGCTCGGCCGTTCGGCTGGGTCGTAGACGCCTACGATACTGCTCTCGGGCATGTCCTCAATGCGCTTCAGTTGCTGGGTGTAGCCCCGGCGCGCCGCCCAGTTGACGAGCGCCATCCCGACGATGATGGCAAACAGGATGCCGCAGGTCGCCGACGTGAGGGCTAGGTCCCTGCCCTCGGGCCAGGCATAGGCATCGAAGACCGGCTCCAGACCAGCGGCCGTGCCGTGCCCACCCTCGAAGCCGACCGGAATGATGGTGCCGATGGCCCCCGGGATGTCAAAAACCGGTGTTAGAAGCACGACCGCCACCCCAAGGCCGACAACGTACTGGCCCCAGGCCACGATTTGACCGTACGCCAACTGCGGCCCGGCGATCCCCCAGATGCGTCTGATCGGTGGAATGAAGACTCCCAGGAAGAGGGCCGCAAAGACGATGTTGATGAGGAATCCTGGCAGCCGAGTCCAGCCCGCCGTCGTCGCTTCGGGTAGGAAGCCACCGATCGTCTGCACGAGCGCCAGCCCAAGCAGACCACCGATCACCGATGCCGGCAGGTAAAGCTTCTGGAACAGGCGGATCGTAACTCGCAGGATCTTGCCGACCACCAGCAAGATGCATAACGCGCTAAAGGCAAGGACGATGTCCATAGAGCTACCCTCAGAAGATGTGGAAATAGAGTAAAGGTGGAGTAACCTTCCGCGTCGTCGAACACGGCCTGAAGGGACCTACGGAAGGAGACACCGCCATGAAGGAAAAGACCACAAGACGACGGAGCTCGTCAAGGGTGGCTTGGGAGTCCTGTGCCAAAACTCGGCCCAGCCGGCATCGACGAAAGACCCGTGCCTCTCGAAATCAAACTCAAACTCTAGCACACGAACGGGTTACGCGGCGGCCGCCAACATTTGACTGCCGAAGCACCCATCGGTGGCGTCGTCGGGTCGACCGGCGCGAAGCAGCCACCGATCCATGACAGGTCTAAACCGTGCAATCAAGGCTGGATCGACTTTTTGCGGAGCACAAGCGACGCCTGGTCGTCCAGGCCTACGCCTTCGGCTCTTCCAAGTCCAATATCGTCTGAACCCACAACGGTGCCAGCGGACGACCGTCTCAGGTTTCACGATGACGAGGACGCTCTCCCAGTCAGCCCAGATTCTGCGCAACAGCACCCAAAACCCGCGGTCGATCTTCGAGAGCCGCGGCCGTTTCACGGAACGGCGGAGGACGGCGAGCTGCTGCCGAAGAGCGACATTCTCGAGAGCCAGCTCGCGACAAGCCTTGAAGGCAGAGATGAGAGCGGGAAACAACGACGAATCATGCCGACATGGTGCCGGCAGACCGGAGACTAATCAAGTTCGGTGCGCGCGGATGAATAAATAGAAGGCACAGGTCAGCGATTTGCTCCGGGCCGTGCAACAACGCCGGTCAAGTCTTAATTTTCCTGTCAAATCTCCGTACGGTTCCCCGCGCTCGGTTAAGCTGCTGATTCCTCCGACGTGCCTTGCGGGAGAAGTTCGTTGCGAAGCTCCTCGACTTTCCTAGCGGCGAAGACATCCATCCTCACGCCGCGCCATTTGTTTGCGACGGCCAAGAGCACAGCGAACGAGAGTTTCATCGCGGCCTCCTCGGTGAAGAAGTGAGGAATGACCTTTGTGCGACGTTTGTGCTCTCCGAACGTGCGCTCAAGTAGATTCGACGTGCGAAGCCTTTTGTGATGCGCCGCAGGAAGGCGTAGCGCCTGAAGACACGCTTCGAGGGTCTCTTCCATGCACTTCATCGCGCTCGGGAATCGTTGACGGTACCGAGCGATCACCTCCCGACCCTTCTTCAGCCCTTGCTCGTAGCTGTTCGCATGGAACGACTCAAGGATGGCCGCCTTGAGTTCGTCGCGCACTTCCTTCGGAGCCTTGCCCAGGATGTTCTCGAGGCGGTGCTTCTGGCAACGTTGCTTGAGGCTTCGAGGGAAGACCTCTGCGATCGCTTTGAGCACTCCAGGATTCCCGTCCGTCACGATGAGCAACGGCTCCCTCATTCCTCGGGCCACCATCTCCTGCAAAAACCCCTTCCAGTTCTCGTAGGATTCTCGGTTGCCGACACCGATATGAAGAAGAACTCGCGTCCCATCAGCGCGATAGCCGGTCGCAACGAGGATGGGCTCTTTCCTCTCCGCTCCTTGGTGGTAGCGCAGGTACGTGCCGTCGAGCTCGAGATACAACAGCTTCTCGTTCGAGAGATCCCGTTTTCGAAACGCCTCGAAATCCTCCGACAGACACCGTGTGACCCGGCTCACCACCGACTTCGAGACACCCGTGCCGCTCAGCACGTCCGCGAACGTCGCCTCAATGTCACGCGTCGACATCCCGTGGACGTACATCCGCGCGATCAGTTCATCGAGTTTCTCGGTCCGGCTCACGTAGGCGTCGAGAATCTTTGACTGAAACACCTTCTCTGTTTCTCGTACCCGCGGCACTTGCACCGTTACCGCTCCCTCGCCCGTGAGGACCCGATGCGACTCATACCCGTTGCGTCGTCCCTTCTCCTTCGTCGTTGCCGGAGCGTTCTCATAGTAGTTTCGACCCAACGCCTCCGTCACCTCGCGCTCCAACGCATATTGAAGCATCATCTGAGCTCCCGACCGGACGATCTCCGAGAGATTCATCTCCCCAAATACCAGTTGTTCCTCGAACTGCTTGAGCAATCGCTGACTCGGTAGTACCTTTCCCATGATGTATGGTTCTCCTTTTCTGTCCCCATGACGGAGACGGGTTTGAGCTTGGGAAACCATACATCGTTTTTCTTTGACAGGAATCTTAAGACATCACCACAACGCCGAGCACAGGCCAAGAAATCAGAGGAAGGAACCCGATCGTCTTTCAAAAAAGCTCCCTAAAGCTTCAACAGCCCTCTGGGCATCTATCATCATTACTTCATTGGGCAGCACACTCTGGTGCAGGGCCCGACATACCAGTGAAGATGAATGCCCAGGAGGTTTAAAATGCGCATATGAATTTCGTACGCTGCGGAGATGTTGAAATGTATCTGACTCCGTATCGGAAATACTGCCCCGCTCATGTGCCTTAGAGAGGAGTTCCTTCAATCCTGCACCTTTCGCTTCTTCCCAACCCGCCGCATAAAGCCGCCCTGCCAATTCCCGCTCGATACACGCTAGAGACAGTAACACTGTTGCGAAATACAAGCCGTGAATGTAGGCAAGACGTACTTCATTGAAAGAATGAAGAGAAGCTTCCCCTTGAAAAAAAAAGCCCTCTCTAGGTGGCTGGATCGCTTCCAAGAGATGCCTCAGACGAAAGGCTCGCGCCTCGCGACTAGCTGCTTCGTCAGTTTCCAGCCAAGCAATCAGTTCCGTAATATCCGTCTGGCTATCCATGTTTCATTCTCCGGCGCGTCCCGGCCAGTACCTCCAGCGTGTCGTGAATGCCCTGCTGCTGCACTGCGCGATCACGCCCCGCGCCTCCAATGATCAGCCGTGGACTATCCGAGCTGGTATTGTCAAGTTAACGAAAACGCAGCTGAGCGACCCCAAAGTTGGTGGGCTAGAGTCCTGTCGTGAACCTGCATGTTGGAGGTCGGTCAGCTTAGCTTTTCGTCAACTTGACAATACCGTGTCCTAGATTCTGAACGCCTGGGTCCGAAATAGTTCGACGACATACACTACCACCTGATGCTCTCCGAACCCTGTGAGTTTGGAAGTTGCATCCATTTTGGCACGATAAGGACCTCGTTACCGCGTCGGCAACGGTATGCGGTGTAGAGTAAAGAATAGGGCCGGATATGAGCCCAGGTCCGGTACATCGCACGGATCTTTGGGCAGTCGTCATAGGTCAGAACCCATGCCTTGTTCTCCATCGCCCGTAGACGATTTGCAAGAGCCTGATGATAATCTTCATCGAGAGAATCGAGATAAAGCGTTGGTCCCTTCTCGAAATACGGTGGATCGATAAAGAACATCGTCTCATCAGCATTGACGGTATCAAGAAACTTCACGCCATCGCAACAAGACACGTTGATCCGATTTCTATATTCGGCAACCTTTTCGCACCGACGTTGAAGGTTCGGTTTGTTGAACCTAGCATCAAGTTTCCACTTTCCGGTCTGGTTGACTCCGCCGATAGGACCGCCGTTTACGACAATGCCCGAATGGTTGCATCGATTGAGAAAAAACATCGCAAAACCTTTCATGATTCGCGAAACACGACCAGACTGTCTGTAGATATTTCGTTGGCGTTGCCACTCCAGCATAGTTACCTTTACATTGGATAGATAATCAAGGAACTGCTTAGGCCGATTAACGAGGCTCCACCAAAAATCGTGGATTGCAGCATCTGCGTCGTTAACAAAAATCTCTTTTGTCTCCTCCAAATAGAGAAGTGTAAGCGACGCGCCGGCACCTCCAGCGAAGGGTTCGGCAATTGCGCGATTTCCGAGCCCATTCAGCCATCGAATCTCACCCAGTAGCTCGGCCATTACTGATTTGCCGCCCGGGTATCGAAGTGGGCTCGACACCTTCACCGCGTAGAGTCCTCGGGTTCTTGTTCGAGCATCAGCCGAAAGAGCGGTTCGGTACGATTCCAAAACTGCAGGATATCGCGTTCGCCTGGAAATTCGGTATGGTGCACAAAGGCGTGGAGGTCGCTGATGGAGAATGGTGCCGCCTTGTCATAGCGCAACGCCTTTTCAACCGTCGTAACGTCGGTCTTCTTCAACCGCCTCTTGGCTACGGCTGTAATCTCCTTCGCTAGGTGCTTCATCGTCAGCACCCGGTTCTCTGGAAGTTTCCCCTTCGCCTTGAAGGTCGACCGGCTGACCCGTTCCCTCTCCGACTTTGCAAAACTCGTCGAACGGCTCGAGGCGGCCGGCGCGGTTTTCGTCTCGGTGACTCAGTCCTTCAACACTGCGACCAGCATGGGACGACTGACGCTGCATATGCTGCTGTCCTTCGCGCAATTCGAGCGGGAGATCACGGCCGAGCGGATCCGCGATAAGATCGCTGCCTCCAAGCGCAAGGGACTATGGATGGGCGGCCGCGGGTGCTTACGCCATCAAGTGTTGCTACGCCGTGTTTGAATGCTAGTGTCAGCTGGCCTGCCTGTGTCGGCGAACGCCATTAATAAGGGTGTTGGCGTGCACACGAAGGTGTCTCTGAACGTCAGGCACCGTGTGGTCAGCCCAGCCCGCATCGCCGAAAGAACTGCGTCTCTCGAAATCAGGCTCAAACTCTAGCACACGAGCGGGTTACGCGGCAGCTACCAACACTTGATTGCGGAAGCACCCTGATTTTCCAGGCCTGCCGGGAAATCTGCCGACACCCTAGAATTGTCTGGACGCGCGCGCACACGTGCGTGTAGTCTATGCCCTGCCAAATATCCGGTCGTCCCGTTTTGGGGAAGCAATTCCACCGTCGGGTCGCCTGCTGAATACAACACACTAGGAGTTGGGGAGTAGCTACCCTGTGGCTTCGGTGGAATAAGCAGGACCTTCCTCAAACGGGACGGGATGTTTGGCAACCGGCCCGACGGCACCTAATAGAGGGTGCCCGCCAGGGTGGGGGAAAGGCCAAACATCCCGATGTCAATCCTGCTCAGGAACTGCCTCGCGCTCTTTGTCATCACCATAGGTGCTGGATACTGGATGCATATTGTTGCGGCCTCACGCCCAACTATGCAATTCTCTGCTGTTGCCGCCTCGACTTACGTGGAGAACGACCTGTGCAAAAACCGCATAACCTTCCCATCCTCAAAGCCTGGTGAGTGGGGGATTGGCAGCACATTGCCCCTGTACGTCTGCGCCCAAGTACGTGGCACGAAGAACTGGCGCAAAGTAACCGGCGGAAAGATCAAAGTCGTCAACGTCACCGGTAAGGCCAGCCTAACGCCAGGTCCTCCACCAAACGCGAGCGCGTTCAAAGACGCCCAAGCTTACTGCCGGGCTCTCAAGACTGGTCTGGTTCGCTTCGAGACGACGTTCAAAGATATGAAGGGGTCAGGACATCTGGAGATCGTCGCCGACGATTATTAGAACGTTTCTGGCCGGCGCACTTGAATACCAAGCCAGAACTGTGCCTTGGTGCACAACTCGCGATCTCGGTCCACAATTGTCCTTTACTCACGGATTCGAGGTTCCTGTGCTCCGCAAAAAGTCGATCCAGGGTTGATTGCGCGTTTTAGACCTGCCATGCTCGACTGCTTCGTGCCGGTCGACCCGACGACGCCACCGGCGTCTTAGGAACCTGGAGAGGCTCGCTCTTGCGACTGTTTTCGAATATCCGGGTCTGGACCTCGAGCGTCTATCTCTCGCGGTATCTGTGCCCGCGGTGCCAGCGGCAGCCGAACGCCTAGATGTGCTATAGGTAGCGGTGGAGGTGACCATGAAACGACTCTATTGGCTCCCCGCGGCAGCGCTGTTCGCCTGCGGTGGTGGGGACGGCGGGGGACACGAGGAGCCCGCTTCCTCATCGGCGCCGGGCGAGCCGGCTGAATCGGCGACCGACACGATCGACGAAGCGCCACAGCTCAAAGGCGAGGAGCTCGCGGCAGCGCTGAATGACTCGAACGTCTTTCTCCTCGATGTACGAAACCCCGAAGAGTTGGAGGAATTGGGTACGGTCGAGGGCTACACCAACATCCCCATCGACCAACTTGCCGATCGGCTCGACGAGCTACCGAAGGACAAACCCATCCTCACCGCCTGAAACGGCGGAGGACGAGCCGCGCGTGCCGCGGCCTTGCTGAAAGAAAATGGGTTCGAGGTCATCGGTTTCTGCGGGATGAGAGACTACGATGGCGAGAAGATCTATCCGAAGGCAAGCTCCGAGTGACCGAAACGCTCTAGTTTCCGGTTTCGCGGGTGCTTGCGCTGTTTACTGTTGGTGATGTGTACGCATCCCTTTGCAAAAGAGGCGCTTACGCTCCATTTAGCGCGAAGCGAAGGTCACGAGCTCTATTTTGGCGGCGCTTCCGCGTCCTGTGCCAAAACTCGGCCCTTTCGAAATAGACCATAAATCAGCAGCTTAGCGACTGGGCCAAGGGCCCCTTGGCTTTACAGTTACCCCACCCGCGGTCGACCTTCGAGAGCCGCGCCGTTTCACCGTACGGCAGAGGACGGCGAGCTGCTGCCGAAGAGCGACATTGTCAAGAGCCAGTTCGCGACGAGCCTTGAAGGCGGAGATGAGAGCGCGAACAAACGACGAAATCAAGCAGGTATGGTGCCGGCAGACCGGAGACTAATCAAGTTCGGGGCGCCCGGATGAATAAATAGAAGGCACAACCAACGCAGAAGCGTAGCGGGTGTGGCAACGGACGCAATCTGGGCCAGCGCCTCCCGGCCCAAAGCCTGGGCCTTGACGGCGAGCCTGCGCCGCTCGTCGTCCGAGAGCCTGAGACGCTTGCCCCGAAGCCCGGCTCGGAGCACACGGTTCTCCTCTTGCAGGTAGTCGATCACATCCTGCTGCTGGCGGTTGACCCAGCCAGCTAGAACGAGCAGTAGGAATTGCACGTGGTACGTCATCATGGATCTGAAGATAACACCCTCGGGCCAGACGATTGTAAAGCCTACGGCCCTTGGTCCGGTCGCAAACACAGACACTAAGCTGCTGATTTATGGTCTATTTCAAAAGGGCCGAGTTTTGGCACAGGACGGGGTTACGCGGCAGCCACCAACACTTGATTACGGAAGCACCGCAATCGGTCGCGACAGCATCGACGCGGTCATCGACATTGTCGCCGGATCGTCCTGGTCCTAGCTCCTCGACATGCTCCGGCGCGGCGGGCGTTACGCGACCGCCGGCGCGATTGCGGGCCCGCTGGTCGAACTGGACGTGCGAACGCTCTACCTCAAGGACCTGACCTTGTTCGGCTGCACCTTTCAGGAAGACGCGGTCTTCGGGAACCTGGTCTCCTATATCGAGCGCAGCGAAATTCGTCCTCTCGTCGCAAAGACATTCACGCTGAGCGAGATCGGCCGGGAGCAGGAGGAATTTCTGGCCAAGGAATTCACCGGCAAACTCGTTCTCGTCCCGCCGGAATGAGGAGGCTTCGGACGAAGACATCCCCGACCGACGTGTTCCGGTTCGACATTGCCCGGTGCTTGCGCTGTTTACTGTTGGTGATGTGTATGCATCCCTTTGCAAAAGAGGCGCTTACGCTCCATTTAGCTCGCAGCGAAGGTCACGAACGCTATTCGGGCTGTAACTTAATGTACCCTAAGTCTTAGCGTCATCTCACCAACACTTGATGGCGGAAGCACCGATTGTCTGATTCATCTTGGGCGGCATCAGTGGCTGCCAAGAGCAAGGTTGTGCTTACAGTAAGAAGGAACGCCTTCATAAGTTGTTCTCCGCTATTGGTTGGCTGTTAATTCAACGTACCGCGCAAGGCGAGATAGCTCCTGGTCGTCGACATACTTGCCGATCTCTCGCCGGAACTGCTCCATGCTGTGGTAAGGCCGGTACTCCATGAACTCGTGTAGCATGCGTTTTCCAACGCCTGGGATCCTGAGGATGTCGTCTTCGGACGCTTTGTTGAGATCGATAGGGACGAACACGTACTGTTCCAATCGTGCCAGCTCTTCGTCGTCTACGTACTTGCCGACCTCCCGCCGAAACTGTGCAAGCGCTCGATAGGGTCTGTACTCTTCGAACTCGTGGGCCATGCGTGGGCCGACACCGGGAACGAGAAGGATCTCTTCGCGGCTCGCGGCGTTGAGATTGATGGGGACGAAGAGCCGCGCGTAGAGCGTCTCAAGCTGTTCTTCGCTAAGGGAATCCTTGAGAACGCGATGGAGCGCGAGCATATCGAGGTAGGGGCGTCCCGCATGGATCGACTCCGCGAGCTTCTCGTCGAGGTGTGGCAGGCCGGCAAGCTCTTCCGTCCCGGCGAGGTTGGGATTGACGCCCCCCCCATTGGTGCCAACTTGGGAGAATGCCTCTCCGGCATGAAGCGCGAGGGAGAATGTGAAAAAAATTGCAAGATGATTCGATCGAAAATCCAAAATCAGTCTCCTAAGGAAAATCTGTACGTCGAGGCCAGGCCCAGAAGCCCGAGATGGGTCATCGTCGCCGGAGCGATCACGGGGAGGGCACCGGTCAATGCCTCCCGAACCAACTCCGCGACCGCAAGGGACGGGTACATCTCGAGCTCGAATTCGAGGTTGGCTCGGAAATGCAAATAGATGCCCATCACCCCACTCAGAACGAACAAGAACATCAGGCCTCGGAATACAAAGAGGCTTGCGGACCGCCGCTGGCCGACGACCCATATGAGCGCGAGCAGGCCGAGTCCGAGGAGGATCAAGGGCACAAGCTGCAGCCGATCCTCGGTATGACCTAAGAAGAGGAGTTCGCCCCCGCTCCCCAGTGCGCCAACGGCGAACAACAAGAACAGTAGGCGGCGCAACCCCCTCATCGAGTCGGTCCCGGTTTCCAATTCATTGCTGCCGGCCTCTTCCTCGGGTGCTTCCGCCATCAGGTGTTGCTACGCCGTGTTTGAATGCTAGTGTCAGCTGGCCTGCCTGTGTCGGCGAACGCCATCAATAAGGATGTCGGCGCGCACACGAAGGTGTCCCTGAACGTCAGGCACCGTGTGGTCGGCCCAGCCCGCATCGCCGAAAGAACTGCGTCTCTCGAAATCAAGCTCAAACTCTAGCACACGAGCGGGTTACGCGGCAGCCACCAACACTTTATTGCGGAAGCACCGACACGACGACGACGCAGGAACCATTCATGATTTTACTTGACCGACCGACTTAGTCGGACATATAATCCTGAAATTGATAATGACATTCAGTTTCAATATTGCCAGTCGCTGCCAGAGGTCCCGGCCACACACTTTAGAGAGACAGTCGCCTGTTACAAACGAACCGTGGAGAGGCTGATGAAGTGTTCTAATCCCTGAGGCAAAATAAGCGCTCGCCAGGTGTTGCCACACCCGGCGAGCTGCACGAACGCACGGTCCACAGACCTGATCACACGTAAATACGCGCGACAACGCTCGCCTCACTGCATTTTAGCGGCGAGAGAGTGTGGCGCGCAAGTAGGGGAAATGCCATGACTTATATCGCTCGACTTCTATTGTGCTCGACCCTCTTTCTCTCACCTGTCGGCTCGACACTCGCTGCGGCGGCTGATGAGCAACTCGGCGTATTGGTCGTGGCTCATGGCTCGACGGCGGCGTGGAACACCAACGTCGAGGCCGTGGTGACGATTATTCAACAACACATGCCATCTAAAGCGGCGTACCTGATGGGTGCGAAGAACCGCACACCGCAGGAGGCGTACGACGAACTGGTCGCGGCTGGTGTCCAGCGGATTGTCGTCGTGCCGCTCCTGGTGTCTTCCTACAGCCTGCACTACGAACAGGTCCGCTTCATTGGCCGCCTTCGCGACGATTACTCGGGCTCCGAACGGATGGAACTCACGCCGCTGCACGGGCCTGCAGACGTTGTCGGCGTCACGCCGGCGCTTGATGCAGATCCGATCCTCGCTGGCATCTTGTCCGACCGGGCGCGTGCGCTCAGTCGTGACCCATCCACGGAAAGCCTCGTCATCGTGGCGCACGGGCCGAACGGCGCCGCAGACGCAGACCGGTGGATGGACGTGATCCGAGAACTTGGTGTCCAAATACAGTCCCTCGTGCCGTTTAAGGAGGTCGACATCCGCCTATTGCGGGACGATGCGCCCACACCGGTCAAAGACCAGGCGCTCGCGGAGCTCAGACACTCGGTGGCCAACCGTGCAGCGTCGGGGCGGGTCGTCGTCGTGCCGCTCCTGCTCGGGCCGGGACGCCTCGTCGACCAGGTACCCAACGTACTCACTGGATTGGATTACCTCTGGGACGGTCGACCCGTGCTCCCGGACAGCCGGATCGCTGACTGGGCCATGTCCCAGGTCGAGCGTGTATCGGCGCAGCAAGATGCAGCCAGCCGGCAGTCGACAGCTAATTTGCTGACTTTCTTCGATTCCGTGGCCGTGACCGCGACGCTCCGGCCGGCGCCGGTACGGGAGATCCCCGGCATGGTGACGGTCGTCGACAGCGAGGTCATTCAGGCGAGGCTATTCGAGAACCTGTCTGATCTCGTCAAGTACGAACCCGGGGTGTACATCGAAAACAATATGACCCGTCTTGGTCTCAACGGATTCAACATCCGCGGCATCGGAAGGAATCGCGTGATGACGCAGGTGGACGGCATTCAGACGTCGGAGCAGTTCGACTTCGGGCCGTTCAGCGTGCATCAGCTGGCGCTCGATCTCGATGCGTTGAAATCCGTCGAGATCGTGCGGAGTGCCAACTCGGCGCTCTACGGCAGCGATGCCCTCGGCGGCGTCGTGTCGCTGTTCACCAAGGATCCGGGCGACTACCTCCGCGGCCGGCAGTTCCACATCGGCGCCAAGACGACTTGGAATGGTCGCGCCGGGGACATCAGTGGGAACCTCACTCTGGCCGGGGGTACCGGGCGGCTCCAAGCGTCGCTTTTCGCCAGCTTCAACCGCGGGAACGAGGTCCGTAATAAAGGGACGGTAAAAAGCCGTGATGCCACCCGTACCGCGGCGAATCCGCAAGACGTACGGGGCACGCAACTACTGGGCAAGCTCGTCTTCACAGCCTCGCCAGGCAATATGTGGCGCGTGGCAACGGAAGTCTACGATACCCGTGTCGAAACGACATGGTTCTCGGACATGGGATTGACGCAGCTCGGTCCGTTTCTTTACGACACTTTGGACTCGGTTGCTGTTGACACGCAGGGCCGCCAGCGCCTGTCGCTCGATCACACGCTAGTCGACCGCGCTGGTCTCGATCAGCTGTCATGGCGTATCTACGGCCAGCGCAACGACACATTTCAGGTCGTCGATCGTGAGCGCATGACGTTTGGCTTCGGGCCGCCGATTCATTCGACGCGCCACGAAACTGTCGACTTCGAGCAGATTGGCTACGGCGGATCGGGTCGGGGTCAGAAGTGGCTGGGCGGTCCGAGTAACGGTGTGCTAGTCACGTTCGGCGCCAGCTACCAGACCGACACCTTCGACATCCTGCGCGACCGGAGCGAGCTCAACGTTCGGACGGCGGCGCCCGTGCCGACCAGCCTGATCTTCCCGAACAAGTACTTCCCCGAGAGCGACGTCGCCGAGTCCGGTACGTACGTCCAGGCGGAGCTCCAGTTCGGCCGCGTCACGCTCGTGCCCGGGGTGCGCTACGATCACTTCTCGCTCGACGCCAACCAGAGCGACCCGATCTTCCTTGCAAGCCTGAACCCGGAGCCGACCGACTTCTCCTACAGCGCCATATCGCCGAAAGTTGGCGTGTCGGCGCGATTGACGGACGTGGTGACCGTCCACGCGCAGTACGCCGGCGGATTCCGGGCGCCACCATACAGCGCCATCAACACCGGCTTCACGAACCCACAGGGAGGCTACGTCACGCTTCCAAATCCCGAGCTCAGGGCGGAGACGAGCGACAACATCGAAGTCGGGGTGCGGACCGCGTTCGACCGCGCGAGCTTCGGCGTGACCGTCTTCTCGAACCGGTACGACGACTTCATTGACCTGACGACGATCGGCTTCAATCCAAGAACCCGGCTGCTCGAATTCCAGAGCAGGAACCTCGAAAAGGCCGAGATCAACGGTGTCGAGCTGCGCGGCGAGGCGTACGTGACCGACCGCGTGATGATTCGCGGGAGCTACGCGAGAATCGACGGCGTTGAGATCTCGAAGGACGCTGCTGTCCCGCCGCTCGCGGCCGAGACGCCGCTTGGTTCCATCGCGCCGAACGAAGGCGTGCTCGGTATCCAGTACCTCCAACCCTCCGGCCGTTGGGGTGCGGAGCTGTCGGTCAGGCTGGTCGAGTCGTACCAGGGTGCCCCTGATGAAAACCAGTTCACGCCGGACGCCTACCAGGTCGTCGACCTGGTGAGCCACGTCTCGCTCGCGGAGGCCCTCACGTTTCGTCTTGGCCTGCTCAACCTGACGGATGCGACGTACTTCGAGTGGTGGAACGTGCGGGGACGCCAGGCGAACGACCCGGTGATCGATCGGTATTCGAGCCCGGGGATTAGTGTCATCGGGTCACTGGCGTACGACTGGTAGCCGCGACTGACGAGAGCCAAAGTGAAAGGGGACACGCATGCATCGCCATCACGAATCGGAGACGCTAGCCGGCGGTTCTCAACACTCAAGCCGGAATCTGGCCAACACTATGGCGAGTCGAGGGGAGCTGGATGCGGCATCGGACCTTTTTCAATCGGTTCTTTCCGAGCAACCGGATCACCAACGCGCCAAAACGAACCTGATGGCGATACTCGAGGCTAAGTAAGGCAGTGCCCGGGGCATGCCGTAGGCATGACATTTAAGGAGACTCAAATTGGGTATACCCACAACGTTAAGAGCGCTCATCATCGTTGTCGCGTTGTTAGGCCTAGGCTTACCGACTGCTACGGCTGGCACCCGCACGGCGTTTCTAGTGATCGCACCCGATCGTGGCTTTCTCGGTAACGAGGAAGTCCGCGAAGTTTTTGAGGACTTCGCGACCTCTGTCGATGACGCACAACTAGCGTTCGTCACGCAAGAGCGGGCTGAGGAGAACCTACGCAACGTTTGGAAGTCTCTCCCAACGGAAGGGCAGACCGCGAGGGTGGTGGTCCTGCCCCTTTTTTTGTCCAAGCACGACGCGCTCTACAAGAAGGCTCAAGGGGTACTCGACGCTTTCGGAGGACCGCTTGTTTCCTTCGGCATTCCACTGGGAGCAAGCTACCTGGCGGAGGAGATCCTCTTTGACCGCGTCGAAGCTCTCGCCTCCTCGCATGTCGGCAACGAGCAGCTCGTCGTGATAACGGCGGGCGCTAACTCCAGCACTGCAGAGTCCGGTATCCGGGAAGACCTCGAACCGCTGGTGAATCGCGCGGCCAAGAAGTACGGCCTAGCAGGCGGCCGCCTCTACGTCATCCATGACGGTGCCGAGACCGAGGAGGCTCGCAGCGCATCCATCGAGGGAATGATGAAGGATCTGGAATCCGTCTGCACCGGCGAGGAACGTACCCTGGTCGTCCCGTTCAGCCTCGGGATGAAATACACGACCATGATGTCGGAGTGGAGCTACCTGAAAAGAAGAATGCGTGAATTCTCCGGTATCGTGTCCGACGGACGGGGGGTGTTGCCGCACGCGAACGTCGGCCACTGGCTGCAAAAAAGCGTGAACCACGCCCTGCCGCTCGACCGAGAGGACATCGGCGTCATCCTGGTGCCGCACGGCAGTGATTACAATTGGAACGAGACCATGCGTCGCGGAATCTCCCCTATTCGTGACGAGTATGTAACTGAGGATGCCTTTAGCATGGTCGACCCTCTGCTCATCGAGAACGCGGTGCGAAAACTCGAGGCACGGGGAGTTCGGGCGGCGTTGGTGGTGCGCATATTCTTCATGGAGTCCAGTTTTCGAACCAAGGCGGAATACGTGCTGGGTCTGAGGCCCGATTATCGCAGTTTTCCGCGAAGGGTCCGTAGCGGCCTTGTCTTCCATACCGCGGGAGGTGTAGCTGCTAGCCAGCACCTCGCTCGGGCACTCGTCGATCGGGTCGACGAGATCAGTACCGCCCCCAACCGAGAGACCATCGTGTTGGTCGGGCATGGAAGCGGCAACGACAAGGTCAACGACCGCTGGCTCGAACTGCTCGCGAGCTTGGCGCGGGATATCGGCGAGCGCTGGGACGGTTTCCGAGCGATCCGCTACCACACCTGGAGGGAAGACTGGCCCGACAAGCGGCGGGACGCGGTGGCGGCCATTCGTGCTGATGTGGAGGCTGCGTCCAAAGACGACGGCATTGCGCTCGTTCTCCCGATACGCACGACAGGTCAGGGCCCAGCCACGCGTTACCTCGATGGTCTGAAGTATCGGTACGGGACTGGATTTGCCCCGCATCCAGAGTTCACCGCCTGGCTACAATCGGTCATCGAACAAGGACTGTTGAAGCTCACCGGAGACCCGCGGTGATACGGAGGAATAACTTCTTGGAACCAGCGACTGGCCGTGAGGGCAAAATACTCTTGCGGCTTCCAGATAGTAGAAACGTAGCACCCCGTCCTGTGCCAAAACTCGGCCCTTTCGAAATAGGCCATAAATCAGCAACTTAGTGTCTGTGTTTGCGACCGGGCCAAGGGCCGTGGGCTTTACAATCGTCTTGGGCGGGCGGGTCGTCACCATGCAGATGACCACCTAGTCGAGAGCGAATATCGAAGCGTGTGCCTGAAGCTGTTTTCACGCTACGCCGAGCGGGGCCCGCGCCGCCCACCTAGGGTGGCCGTCGCTACCGACGAATGATCTGCTGCTTCAGGAGCGCGTCGACGGCGACGACGAGATTCTCGAAAGGCTGCTCCGTGCTCGGAGCGGGTTGCAGCCGTCCTTCGCGATCGATTAGGTAGTTGGCGGGGTATCGCACCGTCGTCTGATAAATCTCGGGGACGTCCCCGTTCTGTGCCAAAACTCGGCCCTTTTGAAATAGACCACAAATCAACAGCTTAGACGCCCTTGGAATCCGCGCAGAATCGAGGGTATTTCGCGCCGCAGGGCTGACTTCCGACCCCTGGGCTGCGGGTGGCGAGCGACAGGCCCACCGGGGGTGCGCACGGCTGGCTCAAATCGGCTGCGTGGCGAGCTACGGGCAGTGAACTTCGAACCCGGAAGTCCCTCATTAGGCTGGACTTTATCGAGCACAAGAGCGAACGTTCGGTGATGCCGCAGGATACAGGGGTTGGTCGGAACGTCGTTTTGGGCGGTTTGGACTTCGCCAGCTTACGGCGGGTCTGGGAGCAGGCCTTCGGGGCTGCTCCCCCACGCTCGCTCTCTCGCGTTTTCATGCGCCGCGTTCTTGCGTACGAACGCCAGTGCCGGACCCATGGCTGGCATTCGGCCACAACCCGGCGCGCTCTGGCTGCCATGGCGAACGAGACACCAAGTCCTGGTGCTCCCGCAGGATCCGTTTCCCCCGGTACCCATCTCGTCCGCGAGTGGAATGGCCGGACCTACCAGGTCGAGATACTCGACAACGGCTATCGGTTCGATGGCAAAACCTATCCGTCCCTCACTACCATCGCAAAGCGAATCACCGGCACCCACTGGTCTGGACCACGCTTTTTCGGTCTCACGCCCAAGCGCAAGGCCTAACATGAAGAAGATCCGCTGTGCCATCTATACGCGAAAGAGCGCGGAAGAGGGTCTCGAACAGGAGTTCAACTCCCTCGATGCGCAGCGAGAAGCCTGTGCCGCGTATGTCGCGAGCCAGAAAGCGGAGGGCTGGGTGCTGCTGCCAACCGTCTACGAGGACGCGGGGCTCTCGGGAGGAACCCTGGAGCGCCCGGGCCTGCAGCGCTTGCTCGCCGACATCGACGCCGGTCTCGTCGACCAGATCGTGGTCTACAAGGTCGACCGGCTGACCCGTTCCCTCTCCGACTTTGCGAAGCTCGTCGAGCGGCTCGAGGCGGCCGGCGCGGTTTTCGTCTCGGTGACCCAGTCCTTCAACACCGCGACCAGCATGGGACGACTGACGCTGCATATGCTGCTGTCCTTCGCACAATTCGAACGAGAGGTCACGGCCGAGCGGATCCGCGATAAGGTCGCTGCCTCCAAGCGCAAGGGACTATGGATGGGCGGCCGCGTACCGCTCGGCTATGAGAAGGACGAGCGCACGCTGCGCATCAACGAGGCTGAGGCCGAAACGGTCCGGACGCTCTATGCGCTGTACCGGAAGCACGGAACGCTCCGGCAGGTGAAGGCCGAGGCGGACCGTCTGAGGCTGCGCACCAAGCAACGCTTCGCCGCGGATGGAACCCGAACGGGCGGGCTGCCGTTCCGTCGCGGACACCTCCACTGCCTGCTGACCAATCCTCTCTACGCCGGCCGCATCCGGCACCAGAGGCGTGTCTACGAGGGCCAGCATCCATCGATCATTGCTCCGGAGCTCTGGGACGCGGTCCAAACGGTGCTTGCGCTGTTTGCTGTTGGTGATAAGTACGCATCCCTTTGCAAAAAAGACGCTTACGCTCTATTTAGCGTGCAGCGAAGGTCACGAACGCTATTTTGGCTGTAATGTAATGCACCGTAAAGTCTTAGCGTCATCTCACCAACACTTAATGGCGGAAGCACCGGAAGTTCGCCAATCTCATACAGCTCGAGTTTATGGAAGGGACAGGTGCTTGAATCTGTGTTAGCAAAGTGAGGACTCGGGTTGCGTCGCGAGCTCGTGACGCCGTCAGTTCGGACGCAACAATGTTCCCTGTCTCGCGATCAACGGCGATGTGCAACTTGCGCCATGCGCGCTGCTTTGGCGGTTTGCGAGCGTTTCCAACATGAATCCTCAAGCCCGTGCTATCGATCATCAGGTGGATGGGTTGAGTGCTCGCGGCTTTCGGAATCCGCAGCTTCTTGCGGAGCAACCTCGAGCGCCGACACAACGTCGAGTAGTCCGGGATCTCGATACCGAGCCCGAGAAGCGAGGCGATCGAGTGCAAGAAGCCTTCGGTTTGTCGGTAGGCGAGCTTGTACACCATCCGGACAACCAGGCCCGTTTCAATCGCCATGTCTGAATAGACCCGTTGACCGCCAGGCTTACCGGTCTTGTCGGCCTTCCAGTTCGCGATTGCCTCCTCGTCAAACCAGACTGTCAAATCGCCCCGGCGGCGCAGCCCTTCGTTGTATTCCGCCCAGTTGCGAACGTGGTACTTCTTCTGCTTCACGTGCTTGTACTGGCAGCGCTTGGGATACTTCATGCTCGAACATACCTCGGCCACCACCATAGGCGGGATTTCGCTCTCAGCCAGAGCGGTGCAACAACGCCGCTCAATCTTCGGGAACCGTGCCGCTGATGATGCTCTCGCTCGTCAGGGCCACCTTCGAGCCCGCGAGCCTGAACGGGATCCCAATCCCTGCTATCGTGTCGCTGGGCTCGCCGATGCGCGTACAGTAGATCAGCGTTCAGTCGTAAGCATTCAGCAACCAGCACTTGCGCCGTGCCGAATCGGTCCGAGCGAAAGTTCAGCACCGTAGGATTCGGAGCGTGAACTTGAACGCCGAATGCTAGACCACTTGACACGGTTCGGGCGCGTTCGCTACTATCCTTATTACTAACGACTTATTCTTGTGGACCCTTAATTTCTGTCTTAGATTCTTGTTTGGTAGTTCTGCCGGGATCCTTAGATCGTTCAACTTATTAAAAAGGGGACGTACCGTGGACTCGGATCCGAAACAGTCTCTCTCGGCTTCAGACCCAACTGGCTCGTGGGGCGCGCACCCAGAGCTCAAAGCCGCTAGCGCGGTCGCGCCCTTTGCCGAATCCTCTCCTGCGCCAGTGGTGCATCCGGTCGTTGCGGCGACAGCGCGCAAGAAGGCGCAGCCTAGCAAAGGCCGTATCATTGCGGTTGGCGGCGGCAAAGGCGGCGTTGGCAAGAGCCTCATTACGAGCAGCGTCGGGATCTCCCTTGCACGGCACGGCAAGAAAGTGGTGGTTATCGATGCCGACCTCGGCGGAGCGAATCTCCATACTTGCTTGGGCTTGTCCACACCGTCGCTCACGCTGAGCGATTTCATCAGTCGGCGCGTCGAGTCGATTGACGACGTGATTCTCGAGACTGGCGTCAAGAACCTCGGACTCATCAGCGGCGCACACGACCATCTCGCCGCGTCGAATCTGAAATATGGTCAGAAAACCCGACTCTTGTCCTGTATCGCTGCCGTGGACGCCGATTTCGTCTTGCTCGACATCGGTGCTGGGATCTCGTTCAACATCGTCGACTTCTTTCTCATTGCGGAGCAAGGGCTCATCGTCGCGATCCCCGAGCCGAGCTCGATCGAGAACGCCTACCGCTTCCTAAAAATGAGTTTTTACCGTCATCTGTGGCGCGCTTTGAAGTCGAGCCCGGTGCGCAAAGTAGTTGAGCAAGCGATGGACCAAAAGAATCGCGACGGCATCCGCACGCCCATCGATCTTCTCGACGCTGTGGAGCGTCGCGACAGTGCTACCGGACGCTATCTCAAGGAGCAAGCCTTCTCGTTTCGGCCGCGGCTTCTGATCAATCAGGTCCGCTACGCCGAGGACGAGGGTCTCGGCGCGTCGATGGCCAGCGTCTGCCGTCGCCATCTCGGAATCGGTATCGACGCCATCGGCTCGGTGCGCTTCGACGAGAGCGTTTGGAAGGCGAGTCGCAAACGCAGACCTTTCATGCTCGACTTTCCCGAATCCGCAGCAGGAAGCTCCCTCGAGCGTGTGGCACAGGCTTTGATGTTCGGGCCACCCACTTTAGCGCGCACGGAGAGACGAAGTTGATGCTAAGACGGCTCAGCGAGCAAGACCATTATCAAGTTCTCGAGGTTTCGTACGACGCGAGCTCCGAAGAGATCCAGTCGGCCTTCGAGACGGCCCGCGACATCTACTCTCACGAAGCGCTCGTTTCCAGCTCGATTCTGTCGGACCGCGAGCGCCGTCGCACGTTCCACCGGATCTCGGAGGCGTATCAGACGCTCATTGCTGAAGAAGGCCGCCGTCTCTACGATAAGAGGCTCGGGGTTCCGGAACCGGTCGTGCGCCGGGAGCAAGGGTCGAGGTTCGCCACCGCCGACAACGTCGAGGCGACGTCCACGAATGGCGACGTCGCTCCGTCCGAGGCCCACGCTGAGCGGGAGCACGTCTCCGCCGACGATGTCGAGACGCCCGAGAAAGCGGCGGGCTCGGAGAGTTCCGTGCGCGAGTGCCCGCTACAACTCGAGACGTCCGCAGAAGCGACTGGAGCGTTTCTTAAGGCGGCGCGACAGGCGATGGGACTCGAGTTGGCAATCATCTCTAAAGAAACGAAAATCAGCTGCTCCATGCTCGAATATATCGAGAACGAGAGACTCGATCGCCTCCCGGCCGCGGTCTATTTGCGCAATTTCACCAGGCAATTTGCCCGTTGTCTCGGGCTCGACGAAGATCAGGTTTCGACGACCTACTTGGAGCGCATCCACCGCCTCCAAAGCTAACGCCCGATCCCGCGCTCACAAGCTGCTATAGTTAGGAGCTTTGGACGGGAGGTCTCTCTTTTGCCCACGCTCTCCGTGGTGATCCCTTGCTACAACGAGGCGCTTACGATCGAGACGATCGTCGACGCGGTTTCGAAGAGTGAGATCGAGGATCTCGAGATTCTCGTGGTGGACGACTTGTGCCTTCTATTTATTCATCCGCGCGGAAAGTGGGACTACAGCGCGCGGCGGAAACAGCTCGGACGGCCCTGGGTCCAGGATCTCTGCCAAAAGGGAGGCTACTTATTGCCGAGACCGGATGGCTCCAGACTGCCCCATCCGCCACCCAGTCTTGCAAATGGTGGCACTGCAGAGACGGGTGAGATTTTCCGCGCGGTTGGCGGGGTTTTGCAGAGATAGGTGTCACCAGAGACGCGCTAGAAGGGCCGAAGAGGCCTCATTTTCGGTTTTCGTCTCTAATCTCGATTTTCGAGTGCGACGTTTGCGCCAAAGGGGGGAGCGGGCGCTGACCGGGGGCCGTGCGGCAGCGGAAAAGAGGCCACCCGAGAGGCCCAGAATCGAGACCGGGGCTATCCGCGGCGTAGCGGGCTAGCACGTTCTGGTCCAGGTGCGGCCCGGGCCTGGATCCAGGTCTCCGCCCGGGAGCGTGGCATCCCGTTGCTGGATGGTGTTTTCCCTGCGCGTACGGGGAACCCGAATCGCCGACATCGCCTCCGACACGCCCCAGATCTGGGGCTCGCTACGGATCGATGACGATCGAAACGGCCCGGCGCGCCAGTCTTGAGTTCGTTTGTATTCTTGGACACGAGTGCGTCCAGCGAAGGCTGGCATGTTCAGTGGGAGAGAGTCCCACCGGGGAAAAAGTTAGCGCCCCGTAGCTTGAGTCACGTTCGTGGAGGAAACGAGACGGATGAAGCTGACTGACAAAGCCATCTTGAGGATGGTGAGCGAGTCACCGGGCCGTAACACAAGTGAACCCATAGGTGGCCCCGACAAAAAATAGACCCCAGAGGCCGAGTTTTCTCCTGTCGGACGAAGGCAACAGGATGTGTCGCCAGACTATCTGATGAGGCGCATCGGTGGGAATGTGCCTCGCGACGAGGCGGTCTCCTTGCTGGCGGAGCTGACGTCCGGATGGGAGCCCGCCTCGGAAGCGGCGGAGCCCCGCGAGCTCGCTTCGAGAGATGGCTCGGGGAATCTGGAGACCATCGATGTCGACACGCTGGAAGGCTGGGTCGCCATCGGACGTGGCCTCGGTCCCGTCCCTGCCGACGAGCGAGCTCCGCTTGCCGTACTCGGAGAGGTTCTCGGCACGCGGCTGAACATCTCTGTCCGCGAGATACGGGGTCTCGCAAATCGTGCAACGTTCTTCTTGCCCGAGACGACGAATGGCGCCGGGCTGCTCCACATCCGCACCGGCGGGCGACCGGAGGCGGTGGCGCCTCTCATCAAATATTGCCGCGAAGAGATGGCCGCGCTTCATCGTAATGAGCGACCGGTCACCGAAGAGGAGCTCGCCCTCGCCAAGGGCATTCTCCGGCTGGGGAAATGGCAGGAGAGCCTGGACGGGGCCCGCCGTGCGGCCGCCGCCTATGCTCTGGCGACGCTCTACGATGGGGACACCGGGCGCCTTCTCTCCTGGCCGGAGGATGTCGAGGCCGTGAGTGCCGATCAGGTGGAAGCGGTGGCGAAGAAAATCTCGACCCGCGGACCATGGACACTGTCGTCATCGGCCCCATCGAGCGGATCCGCGAGGCACGGCATCCGCGCTGGCCGGCGGATCTGGATGCGCTGTCGTCCTCCTGAAATGATCACTCATTGGTCGTCCGCTCGCTGGCCCGTACTCTTCGCGGTTGCCACGCTCGGCGTAACGAGCCTTTGTGCGGCACGAGCGTCGTCGGTGAAAAAGGTGGCAGCAGTCACACTTCTGGTGGCCACGACCGCGACCGCCCAAGAGCTCAGTACGGTCCCCGTACAAGAGCTCGTCCTTCGGAACGGATTTCGTCTTCTGGTCGTCGAGGTCCCGGGTGCGCCTCGGTGGCGGCTGGTATCGGGTCGGAGGGATCGGTGAGGCGCAGGGCGAGCATGGCTCGACCCATTTTCTGGAGCATGCGATCCATCAGGGCACGGCGAGGGTCGGTACGAAGGACTTCGAGGCGGAACACCCGATTCTTCGTGAGATCTACGAGACCGAACAAGAGCTGCTGAGAGCCGGGAACGCCGGGCGTAATCGGCTGCGGGAACGGCGCGTCTTCTACGACGAGCTCGACTGGCCGTCGACCCCGGAGATGGAGGCGCTCCGGCAGCGGTTGTGCGAGCTGGAAGACGAGAACTCCCGACATCGTGTCTTCTGGGCCGAGTACAACTGGTACCGGCGCTACGGCGCCCGTGCACGTCATTTCGATCCCGTTCCAGCAACGACCGGAAGCGAGCACATGGACATCTCCATGGATCCTTCAGTACCTCGTCCCATCGAACCGCATCATCGGGGTCACACGCCGGAATCCGGAACGAAGCTAGGCCGGATCTGCGGTTGACGCGCGGCAAGTCATGGCAAGGATTCTCTGCCCCGCACCTTACCAGTTGACCGCCTGGCCACTTCCCTCGCGTCGCACGCGATCGACGACAATGCGGGCACTGACCACATCTTCGAACGCCATCCCTTCCGGCTTGAAAATCGTTACGTCCTCAGCTTTGATGCGTCCTTCGGCCGAACCCACCAGGACCTCGCCGAGTTCCGCCTGGACCGCAGGATAGTCTCCGGGCTCCCAGTGCTCTCGAAACTTCTTTCGGGTGTCGACGAACAGGCGACTGCTGCCCAGGAGCTCCAGCGGGATCTCCGAATAGTGGCTTCCCATCGGGGCGGCCACTCCGATGTGAGTGCCGGCTCGAACGGCCTCCGCCCGAAACAACGGTGTTCGCGCGCTCGTCGTGCATGCAATCACATCCGCCTCGGCGCAGACGGCATCTGCCGCAGGCATCGAATCGACCGGAACGTGCACCGTCGATCGCATTTCTGTCAGGTATTCCTCGACCCGTCGCGGGTGGCGGCCCCAGATGACGACTCGCCGAAAGGCATGAGCAGCGAGGTGACACAGCAGATGCGTGCGGGCGTGAAGACCGGTTCCAAGGATTCCCAACACTCGACTGTCTCGGCGGCCAAGCTCACGCGCGGCGAGCGCGGTGGCCGCCCCGGTCCGCAGTGCCGTCAGGTAGGTCGCGTCGACCAGGGCTTCGAGCTCACCCGTGTCCGGATCCAGAAGAGTAACTACCGCTCGGATGTAGGGCTTCCCTTTCGCGGGGTTGTCGGCATAAAGCCCCAGAATCTTGGCCCCAACCCCTGCTGGAGGGACATGAGATGCGTAGAGTTTGATACTGGAGGTGTCCCCGTTGTAGCTCAGCCCTCCGTAGGCGTCGCCGACATCGCCTTGGGCGGCAAGCCGAAAGCCCGATTCCACCGCTTCGTTACACTCCTCCACGGTGATGGATCGGCGCACCAGGGCGTCGGGCACGAGCAGCAAGGTCATTGTGTTAGGCTTCGAGAATCCTCTGCGCCCTCTCCTTACTGTAAGGCATCACGTCGCCACGCATGTAGCGTCCTCCGGTCAGCAACTGCCCTACGTTTCGTATGGCTTGATTGACGTAGAAGCTTGGATTTCTGCTGGTTTGCCGCCAGACGTAGAGATCGAACTCGAGCCGATCCATTTCGCTTCGAAGGAGGAGATAGTCGATCTTCGCGTGGACCGACCATTCCGAAGGATCGAGCGCGTCGAGCCGATCACGAAACCGCGGAAGCTCTGCCTTCTGCTTCTGAACGGTGGCGGCGTAGTCGGGAACCTCGCCCCATCTCAGAATCGCCCGAAATTCCTCTTCCAGCTCAACAATTCCGCCGGGAGCTGGTCGGGACCCGGTACCTCCACCGGGCTGCGGGCCTCTTGACCTGCGGCAAGCCAGGGGCCAGCCATAACTGCCAGTGTGCACGTCAATGTGGCCAGTCTCCTCGTCCCATGAGCACATGATTTCCTCCTTCCTGAGACACACCTATGGATCATCGCGGAGCCAGCGAACGATGAGAGCGCGAACAAACGACGAAATCATGTAGACATGGTGCCGGTAGACCAAAGACTAATCAAGTTCGGGGCGCGCGGATGAATAAACAGAAGGCACAAGTTGAAGATGTTGCCTTTACCAAGGCTCATTTCGCGGTGACCGATATGGTCAAGAGTTCCTGGGTCTATCAACGCCTGCGGCGATTTCGCTGCGGAATCGAAGGCGTCATTTCGTTCTTGAAACGAGTCTTTGGTCTCGACCGATGCACATGGCGCTCATTGCCTTCTTTTAAATCGTACGTATGGAGTTCCATCATCACCTGCAACCTACTGATGATGGCAAGACACCTATTACGATAATAACTATTACTCTTCCGCCCCTTATAGCCATGGATTGCTAACAATTCGCCTCTCGTTTCGTCCAAGATTTTCATTCGCTCTCAACCCCACGAAGCCCCTTCCGAAAACGTATAATACCCACATCTTCGATAGGTCTCTCGCACACCACAAGTTATGGTGTTTCTGGACAGGAACTAACTAATGTCTGATGTACATGAAAATGCAAAGAAAACGGATAATCATGCACCTGTTCATTCGGTGAACGCGAAAGATTTTTGCGATGCTCTTATTACTGTTCTAACTCCTCGCAAAAAGTCAAAACTTTCTGAAACTGATCTTTCTCATGTTCGTTTTTTGACTGAGTTATTTGAAGCTCAAGAATTTGTACGAATTGAGTCCGTACCGCACGAGCTACAGAAGGATCTAAACCGTCGCCAAGACAGGTCTGTAGTAGAGCGGTTAAAAACTCTTCTCGCGATTCATCGGATAAGGATGCAAGAAACGAGTGAAAACGAAAGTCATCTGTCATAGGTTTTCTCCTATAACATGGATTGTTGGAGCTGCTTGGGTCAAGCTAGAAAGCGCGGTGCGCGCATCGGCCAAAAACCCGACCACCGAGGCTGTCTTTGTCACAACGGGACCCATGTACGAACGGGAAATGCCCGCCCTGCCGAACGCCGCTGAAAGCCACCGGATTCCCAGCAGCTATTGGAAGATCATCGCCACGGAAAGGAACGGCGTCATCAAGATTGCCGCTTTCCTTCTTGACCAGGAAACTGATCGCAAAGCAAATTTCTGTGAAGAAAGGTTTGTCACCAGCGTGCGCATGATTGAGAGCAAAACCGGCCTGAACTTTTTCCATGCTCTGACAGCGGCACAACAGAACGAGCTTGAGACCGGCCCGGCCACCTTGCTACCCGACCTTGGGTGCACCGAGTAAAGAAAATTAGAGGCTGGGCTCGTAGCTCCCGTCATGTCCGAAAATACGAACGGAGCCCGAAAGCCCGAATTCTAGAGGCGTTCTCGACATTTGCGGAGACCCGCCGACGCGGCACTGAGTCTGCGATAGGCGATCCCGAGCAGACCTCTCCTCCAGACCATCCGTTCCGTCCAGCTTGCGTGCCCGAATTCCTATACGGCGTCCTGTGCCAAAACTCGGCCCTTTTGAAATAGACCATAAATCAGCGGCTTAGCGTTTGGGTGCTTCCGCCATTAAGTGTTGGTGAGATGACGCTAAGATTTTACGCTGCATTAAATTACAGCCAAAATAGCGCTCACGACCTTCGCTGCTCGCTAAATGGAGAGTAAGCGCCCTTTTTGCAAAGGGATGCGTACACATTACCAACAGCAAACAGCGCAAGCACCAATGGCTGTCCCTTTCCTCTCTTTAGCAATAGCTACGAACCTGATTTGGCGCGGAATGGGTAGGCCGTCGCTTTTTAGCATCGGCGAGGAGTGTCTTGTCGATCTGGCGGTGACGTTTCATGAGCTCGCCCCGAAGCTCCTCGAACACGACCTGACAAAAGTCTGTGCTATCGAAGCCCTCGAACGGTCACGTAGGAACCCATATGAGCTTGAATCCCGCGAAACTGACGCAAGACCTGAGTGAGGAATATGCCAGCTATTTAAGGAGCAGGTTCTTCTTCAAAGACTCGTTACTCCAAGAGCAGTTCCGTGAGCTGCTTCAGACTGATGGGCGTCTGCATTCGGGGCCTTTTCTCGAATTGACACCACCCTTCAAAACGGGATCGAGTCCAAAAGAGTTGGTGGAGCGTGGTGTGCTTCAGGAAGCGCTTCTCCAGGTATCGCGTGACGCGCTACACGCAGAGCGACCGTTGTACCTACACCAGCAGAAGGCAATCGAAAAGGTCCAGAGTGGTCGCAACGTCGTCGTTGCGACGGGGACCGGTAGCGGTAAGACGGAAACGTACCTGCTGCCGATACTAAACCATATACTCTCAGAGCAAACTGGCGCCAACAGTAAGCGTCCGGGAATTCGAGCGCTTCTCGTTTATCCGATGAATGCTCTCGCGAACGACCAGCTCAAAAGAATTCGCGAGCTTCTCCGAGAGTGTCCAGAGGTTACTTTCGGGCGCTACACAGGAGAGACGCCAAGGGAGCGAGAAAAGGGACTGGCGCGGTTTCGTGAGACGTGGCCGCTCGAGCCCGTCGTACCCAATGAGCTGAAAAGCCGCGAAGAGATGTGGCAGTCGCCGCCTCATATTCTGATTACGAATTTCGCGATGCTCGAATATCTGCTCGTAAGACCGCAGGAAAGCATGTTCTTCGAGCCTGGAGTCGCGGAGGTCTTCAAGTTTCTCGTGCTGGACGAGATTCACACCTACGACGGTGCGAAAGGGACCGAGATAGCCATGCTTCTCCGTCGTTTGAGGCAACGCGTCGGGTTTCGGGAGAGAGGACGACTCCGCTGCATAGGCACGAGCGCAACAATGGGCGGCGGGAAGGACCTCCCTGATATCGCTCAGTTCGCGACCAACATCTTCGATGAGGCTTTTGAACATGGGTCGCACGCCAAAGATGTGCTCGAGGCTGAGCTACGGCCGTATGAGAAACCGAAGGAGCTGTGGGGTCCGTGTAATCCCTCTTTTTACGCGGAGGCGTCGAGAGCGTCGGAAACTAGGGATGCGAATCCGGATGCTGTCCTTCAGGCGCTTCTGCTGGCGGCGGGAGAGGACGTTCCCAACGGTGCTCGCGAAGCAGCGAAGCGAGCGTTGAACGCGGCGCTCCGCCGTAAACAAGATTCAGTCGAGGCGCAAACGGAAACGGAGCCGGTGGACGAGTGGGACTGGGGGGTTCCCCCTAAAGCACCAGAGACCCCGCGGCTCGAACTGGATGACGGCATCTCGTCAGCACTTTATGAGCTTATGCGAGGCGACCGATTGGTCGCTGCTATCCGGGATGAATGTCGCGATTATCCGACCTCCGTCTCCGAACTGCAAAAGCGGCTGTTCACGGATGGCGGCGACCTCATGCCTTTGGTCGCGGCGGCGAGCAAGGCTTGCGAGGCTCCGGGTGAGTCGCCGCTCATACGGGCGCGTTATCACTTCTTCGTTCGTGCGCTTGAAGGCGGGTTCCTATGTCTCGAGGACCACTCCGGGAGCGGGCCGCGACTCTACCTTGAACGGCGGAAGACATGCGTGGAGCACCCGAACATTGCGGTTTTCGAAATGGGTCTGTGTCGCCGATGTGGCGAGCTGATGATAGTGGGGAGTCTCGTCAACGATCCAGCAAGCGGACTTCATTTGCTCGACAGCGAAGACCCCACGCAGGAGAGCATTCTAGAATCTGACAAGGTGCGGCGAGCTGTCCTGTCACTTGGTGCGGATTCTGCGGACGAACCCAACGAAGATGAGCTAGTCGATCATGAGGGCCAACGTTCCGAGTCCGGGTTCACCTCACTTTGCTTGTGCCTAGGTTGTCGAGTTTTAGGGGAGGCGGACGATTGGTCCTGCCTTTGCGAGCAAGAGAGCTCTCCCATTTCGGTCACACGCGTGCCAACCCGCCGGCGAGATATTCAGCTCTGTCCATCATGTGGGACACGTTCGCTGCAGAGGGACGTTCTTCAGACTCTATACACCGGTCCGGACGAGCCGGTCACTGAGCTCGCCACTACAATTTTTCAGTCTTCGAACGGCGGCTACATCCGCGGGACGGAGGAGAAAAAAAAGCTACTTACCTTCTCCGATAGTCGCCAGGATGCCGCCTACTTCGCACCCTACCTGGAGAATCAATATCGAGCGACCCTTCGTCGTCACGTACTCCTGAGCCTAGTTGCCAACCAAACGGAGCCATTGCCGATCGACGCTTTGGCGGGACGGGTCGCAACGTATCTTTCCGGGCGAAAGTGGCTAGGGGAAGACGCCACGAATGACGCCGTCGAATCCGAATCATGGCGGTGGGTCGTTGGCGAGCTCATGCACGGCAACCGTACGCGGCGGAGTCTCGAGGAGCTCGGAATCGTAGACTTCACGGCGCGGCGCTATCCGGACGTGCCGCCACCGCTCCCTTTTCTAAAGGCGCCGTGGAACATGAGCGAGGCCGAAGCGTGGTCGCTGATCCAGATACTCGTGGACACACTGAGAAACGCCTATGTGGTGACACTGCCGCCCGGGGTAAACGATGACGACGAGGTCTTCGCACCCGCACGGGCCAACGTTGCCGTCGCGATCAAGCGAGAACCGAACGACAAACGTACGCTCGCTTGGGTGCCTCAACTCAGCCACCTCTCCAATACGAGACTCGATTACCTCCGGCGGTTAGGCGTCGCGCGAGGTGTGAATCTGGATAGCTCCAAACTTCAGAATCTTCTGTCGGAGCTCTTCCACCGCTACTTGACCGCGTCTGAATCGATATTTGGTGAGCGCTATTTCGACCGCAACGCTACCAACAATCGTCGCGGGATCGTATTCCAGCTCGCAACGCGCGGGTGGGCCCTCACTCCGCCGAGGAGCCTCGGAGTGTTGTTCCGATGCCCCCGATGCGGTGTGCGGACCTATCAAAACATTGATTCGGTGTGCGCTACCTACCGGTGTGACGGTCGGCTCAAGAAAGAGGCCAAAGGTGAGCAGAGCGACCGCGCGGACCATTATCGGACGCGTTACGAAAAGTTTCTGGAGTTGTGGATGGTCGCTCGTGAACACACCGCTCAGCTCGACTCCCTGACGGCATCGGGCTACCAGAATTTGTTTACCAAAGGAGGAATCGACGTCCTGAGTTGTTCCACAACCTTTGAGCTAGGCGTAGACCTCGGGGAGCTCGAATCCATCCTCATGCGGAATGTGCCGCCTACACCCGCCAACTATGCGCAGCGCGCCGGCCGTGCAGGCAGGCGAGTTGGGGCAGCGGCCTACGTGGTGACCTACGCGCAGCGGCGCTCTCACGATCTGACTTACTACAACTCGCCGCTCCGAATGATCTCGGGCCGGGTGCGTCCTCCCGCGTTCCGGATGGACAACGAACGGATTGTACGAAGGCATCTCTACGCTACTGCCTTCGCCGCCTTCTTCCGTAGTAAACCCGAGCTGTTCGGCAAGGGTCGCGTCGCCGATTTATTCGGCAGCGTGGAAGAAGAGCGGGACGGCGTCGGTGACATGAGGGCGTTCTTGAAATCGCAACCGGTGGAGCTCGAAGAGGCCGTTCAACAGATCGTTCCCGAGTCGCTGAAGGTGCAGCTGGGAATTGCAGACTGGTCTTGGTGTGACACTTTAGTAGAGGGCAAACCGCTTTCCCTGGATACGATGCGGCAGGAGTACGAAAGGGACTGTCAGTATTACCAGCAAAGTGAGAAGGCCGCGTCGGATGCAGGACAGCACACGCGCGCGGCTTTGTACAAGTGGATTCGTTCGACTATACAAAGAAGGCACCTGCTCGGAGCGTTGGCGAACCGCGGACTCTACCCCAAGTATGGCTTTCCCGTAGATGTCGTCAATCTCGAGATCGCACCCGAAGCGATGCGCAAGACGGGCCGCGAGGGAAGAGGACGTCAGCTGGACGATTTCGGTTTGGAGCTATCGCGTGACCTGAAGCTTGCGATATCGGAATATGCACCGGGTAGCGAGGTCGTAGCGGGTGGGTACATATGGCAATGCGCCGGCCTCAAAGTACTACCGGATCGTCGCCTAGAGGAGATCCACTACTACGCCTGTCCCTGCGGCGCGTTCCAGGTCGTACCGGCTGGAGAGAAGCCCAGCACGTGTCCGCATTGCGGCGAGGCGCACAAATCCGCCCACGCAGGCCGCTACATCCGCCCTGAATTCGAGGATGTCAAGGAATTAGTTGAAACCATCATAAGCGACTCGTGGTCATTTCCAGCTCTACGCCCCTGACCTTACGCGGCCTCAGGCATCTCGTCCTCTCGTTGGATCGCATCGATGGCCGCAACCACTACGTCGATGGATGCGTGCCCCTTGACTCGTCTGAACTGTTGTTCGCAGTGCAGCAGCACAGCGGCGAGCCATCGCTGGCGCATTTTGCTGTTACGGTAGCGTTTGATGTTGCGCTCGCAACTACGAACCATGGAGAACATACTCTCTATAGGATTCGTCGAGTGCAGGCTCTGGCGCAATAGAGCGGGGACCTTCAACTTGTGGAGCATCAGCACCTCCTCGAGTGCCTCGAGGAGTGAGTCTGCCGCCGACTCGTTGATGTCGCGAAGCCAGCGCTCGAACTCCTGCAACATCTTCTTCGCGTCCTTGTAGCTGTTCTGCTCCAAGGCAGTCGCGAAGAGGTGGTGTGCCTGCTTGCGGTAGCGTTTGGGCAGGTGGCGCTGGATGTTGCGGTCTTTGTGCAAAGTACACCGCTGGTGGATGAGCTTCTTGCCGTATCGGTCTTTGAGCGCCTTGATGATCCCCCCGCCACCATCGGTTACCCAGAGGATCCGTTTGGAGAGCTTTAACCCCCGTCGCTCCAACTCTTCCAGCAATTCCTCGCAGATCTCGTGGTTCTCCGTCGCCCCTTCCCAGAAGCCCAGGGGGAGCTTTTTCCCTTCACGGTCCACGCCGAGCGCGACCACGAACGCCTGACCGCCGCGGTGGACCGTGTCTAGGTACATCGCGAAGAGCGGAAACGCTTCGAGACTGCGCTCCTGGAACTGCTTCAGCTGCTTCGCCGTCGCCTCGACCAGATGGCGGGACACCGAGCTCGGCGTCACACCGAAAGCCTTGCCTGCCGCCGTCACCGTCTCTTCGTACTTGCGAGCAGACATTCCCCGAAGCACCTCCGACAGGAGTTCCTCCGAAAAGCCCCCGCGATTCTTGAGCTGCTCGTAGGTTCTCAGCCCGACCTCACCCTCCGGGCCCCGCAATCGAGGGTGCTCGACAGGGAGCTTCTGGTCACCGACATAGATCGACCCACGTTGACTCGCCCATTTGCGAAGCCCGGACGACGTAGGATGGTAGTCTGGCCCAGATCTCTCTTCGCGCTCCATGTACATGAGCGTCTCAGCTACCAGGCGTCCGACATCGAGCATCGCGGCGTCCAGCGCTCGCTTGCCCTCCAGCATCACATGCACAACTTGATCCGCCCACCACTCTTGCTCCTGCGTCGCCCTCAGCATCTGTGTTGCATTCTTTCTCTTCTTCGTATCTGCTCTCACTGGGTGGCTCCTTTCTTTTTGATCGCCAGCTTTGACACCGACGATCTTGAAGGGAGTCACTCACCGATTTCAACTAGATTCAGGATATCCTCCTGAATTCGGATTTGTCACGAAACAAGACAAACCGCGACACGCAAGCACGCGTAAGCCAGAGAGACAGTTCGCGACGAGAGTCGCCTTCGCTGGGTATGTGGCGGATGACGAGCAGAGCTACGTGGAAAGGTGGCTTGGTGTGCGCGTCGGCCTACCGCGCCTGGCGACGCTCGTCACGATCAATACTGGCAAAGGCCAAAGAGGCTTCCGGTTCTGCCAGCAGTGCGGATTCGCGGAGCCCGCGGCGAGCAGCTTCAAGCACGCTCGCGGTCACCCAAGTCCGCGCGGCGCGATATGTCGTGGAGAAGTCAGTTTCAACGTCGACTTGGGTCACGACTTCATCACTGACGTTCTCGAACTGAGAGTAAGATCCCGAAGCATATCCACGCAGATCGGCTGGTGGTCGGTCGCGTACGCACTCGTGGAAGGTGCCAGCAACGCCTTGGGTATTAGGCGAGAGGACCTCGACGTCGCAGTCCGACTTGCACCAGAGGGCGGGCAATCGGTCTTCGTTTTCGACTCTGTGCCGGGTGGGGCCGGCCATGTAGCCCGAATTCACGAACATCTTGGTTTAGCTCTGCAATTCGCGCTCGACAGAGTCGCGACGTGTAGTTGCGAAGAGACCACTAGCTGTTACGAGTGTCTCCGAACGTTTTCCAACCAGCGACGACATACACATCTCGAGAGGGTGGTTGCCAAAGAATTCCTGGAGCGAGCTCTCGGAGTAAATCGAGCTCGTGGCGAGAAGGCCTCGGAAGATTCCGTGGCGAGCACAATGGAGCTCATTGTCGATGCTACACTCGCTAAACGGGTCGAGGCTCTTATCAGTGCGGGCGCGCCGTTGCCCGAGGTCGGATTCGAGCTCGTCGACAGAATTGGGCGCGTCTTGGCCGAGGCCGAGGTTGCGTGGCCTGGCGCGAAGGTCGCGGTGCTGACGAAGCGTGAAGAGAATGGTCGTCGTTTCAAAGACGCGGGCTGGAGCACCTTCACCGCGGCCGAGATCCCTGGCTCGCTCGACCAGCTTGCGGACCTGCTGGGGGACGCTACGGCCACGGATTAGCAATACAAATGGTCCACGGCGTATGCGCAGTTCAAGCCTTCTTTCCAGCGACTAATCAAAGCCGGGATGGCGCAAATCTTTGGAAACTCAGAACAGGATCAACACTCGAATGGGTTGGTGACCCCGTCCTGTGCCAAAACTCGGCCCTTTTGAAATGGGTGTGGCTCTTTTGGAACCGCGAGAATCGCCCATTTTCTCAGTGATCTAACCGTCCAACGGTCACTCGTCGTGAGGTTGGTCAGAGGATAACGGAATTTACTCTGGTTGTGGACCCTGAGCGGTGTCACTTTTTGCTGGACATTCGTCCCGGCGTTCGCTACGGTAGTTGTGGCAAGTAGGAAATGGGTACGAGCGGAGCGAATTTCAGCGGCAGGCGATTCAGTTCATCGGAGCTGAGCTTGATCCAGGAATTGGTCGAGAGCTGTGGCGGTCTGAGCCGGATGGAACTGGCGCGAACGGTGTGCGAGTTGCTGGATTGGAAGAGGCCGACCGGAAAGTTGAAAGCGCGGGAGTGCCGGGAGTTTCTCGAGCGGCTGGAAGGCGAAGGTCGCCTGGAGCTTCCGGACAAACGCCCGGGTAAGCCGGTCGGGACACGAACCCGAATACCGCAAACCGAGCGTGGCGAGCCGTCTGAGCCGTTGGAGGGAGAGCTGAGCGAGATTCAGCCTGTGGTGTTGGAAGTGGTGCGGAGTGACGAGCAGCGTCTTTTGTTCCGGGAGCTGGTGGACCGGCATCACTACTTGGGCCACGCGGTTCCCTTTGGCGCTCATCTGCGCTATCTGGTGTACGCATCGGCGCCGGCACGGGTGGTGGGCTGTGTGCAGTTGTCGAGTCCGGCGTGGAGGATGGCGGCACGAGATTTGTGGATTGGATGGGACGATGCCACGCGCGGGCGGAACCTGCAGCGAGTGGTTAACAACAGCCGCTTTCTGATCCTTCCCTGGGTGCGGGTGCAAAACCTCGCGAGCAGGGTGCTATCCCTGATGGCGCGACAGCTTCCATGCGAGTGGCACAGCCGCTATGGGGTGGAGCCCTTGCTGTTGGAGACCTTGGTGGATCACAGCCGCTACCGCGGCACCTGCTACCGGGCTGCGAACTGGATCGAGCTTGGAGTGACGACGGGGCGGGGGCGGATGGACCGCGAGCACCGTCGTCACGGCGCAAGCTCGAAAACGGTGCTGGTCTTGCCTCTGGTGAAGGACCCTCGCCGGGTGTTGCGGGAGAGCTGAGAGATGGCACTTTCTGCGTTCGAACTGTGCGAAGAGACGTTCGGGATGTCGAGGGACGATCTCGAGTCGATCATCGCGTTTCTACGTTCTGCCGAATCGAGGCAGATGAGCCACAGCGACGTGGAGAAGCTGGTGCGCGAGAGGAGCTACGAGCTTTCGCGTAAGTTGTTCCAGGCCCATGTCGACTCGCGCGGTCCCGGCGAGGCGGCGGCTCCGGTCCGAGGTGCGGATGGAGTGGAAAGGGACCAGGAGCGAATCCACGAGCGCGGCCTGACGACGATCTTCGGGGAAATCCGTGTCAAACGTTTCGGTTATGGAGCCGAAGGTGCAGATAGCCTGCATCCGTTGGATGCCGAGCTGAACCTCCCCCGTGAGCGTTACTCGTTCGAGCTGAGGCGGACGGCGGCAGTAGAGGTGTCAAAGGGAGCGTTCGACGAGGCGGTGGCGAGCCTTGGCCGCCACACTGGGGCGAAGGTTGGAAAGCGCCAAGTGGAGGAGCTGGCGGGTCGTGCGGCAGAGGACTTCGACGCCTTCTATGGGCAGCGCGCTCCACCGGCAGGCGATCGCAGCGCCTCGGTGCTGGCGATCACGGCGGACGGCAAGGGCGTTGTGATGCTACGCAAAGACCTGCGTGAAGCCACCAAGAAGGCGGCCGAGAAAGGCTCGCGGCGACTAGGCAAGCGGCTGACCAAGGGAGAGAAGCGGAACCGAAAGCGGATGGCCACGGTCGCGGCCGTTTATACGGTGGAGCCCTTCGTGCGCCAACCAGAAGACGTGGTTCGTGTGCTGGCACCAAGCGACGAGCGAGAGAAAGACAAACGGCCTCGCCCCCAAGACAAGCGTGTCTGGGCGAGCCTAGCCAAAGAGCCCGAGGAGGTTCTCGAAGAGGCGTTCGCGGAAGCCGAACGACGAGATCCCTCACACCGCAAGAGTTGGGTCGCCTTGGTCGACGGCAACGCCACCCAACTGAAGATCCTGCACAAGCTGGCTGGCCAGCACCATGTCGAACTCACCATCGTGCTCGACTTCATCCATGTCTGTGAGTACGTGTGGAAGGCTTCGCTAGGCTTCTACGAGGAGACCGAGCCCGCCCGCCAAGTGTGGGTCCAAGAGCGGTTGCTTCGCATCCTGCGCGGTGAGGCCTGCCTGGTGGCGGCGGGGATAAGACGTAGCGCCACCCGACGAAAGCTGACGCCCGACAATCGGGAGAATGTGGATCAGTGTGCTGACTATCTGCTCAATCACGCCTCTTATCTGCACTACGACGAGTGCCTCGCCGCTGGATTCCCGATCGCTACCGGCGTGATCGAAGGCGCCTGCCGCCACCTGGTCTCGGACCGCATGGACCTCACCGGAGCGCGTTGGTCCCTCGCTGGCGCCGAAGCCGTGCTGCGGCTTCGCGCTCTCCGCTCCAGCGGAGACTTCGATGAGTACTGGCGCTTCCACGAGCAGTGCGAGTACGAGCGCAACCACGCCTCGCGCTACGCCGACGGCAAGGTCGTCCCCGTCAAAGGCCGCCACCTCAAGCGCGTCAAGTGAGATGAGCCCTTACCACTATGAGACATGCCAAACTCACCGTTCCAAAAGAGCCGCACCCTTTTGAAATAGGCCATAAATCAGCAGCTTAGTGTCTGTGTTTGCGCCGGGGCCAAGGGCCGTGCGCTTTACAATCGTCTAGCCCGAGGGTGTTATCTTCAGATCCATGATGACGTACCACGTGCAATTCCTACTGCTCGTTCTAGCTGGCTGGGTAAACCGCCAGAAGCAGGATGTGATCGACTACCAGCAAGAGGAGAACCGTGTGCTCCGAGCCGGGCTTCGGGGCAAGCGTCTCAGGCTCTCGGACGACGAGCGGCGCAGGCTCGCGGTCAAGGCCCAGGCTTTGGGCCGCGAGGTGCTGGCCCAGATTGCGTCCGTTGCCACACCCGCTACGCTTCTACGTTGGTTGTGCCTTCTATTTAATTCATCCGCGGGCACCAGCTCGCGATGAGATCAGCGTACCCGTACTGGTCGCGCTCGGGGTCGCGCCAGACGGGCAGAAACGTCTGTTGTCATTGCGTCTGGCGGTGAGCGAAGCCTCGACGCATTGGGGCTCCGTGCTGGAGGGACTCCAGGCTCGAGGACTCCGGGCTCCCAAGCTAGTGATCAGCGACGGCCACAAGGGGCTGACGAAAGCGCTGGAGAAGTGGCCGGGGTGCCGGTTGCAGCGATGTACCGAGCACAAGCGCGCCAACTTGCTCGAACATTGCCCGGCGCACGCACGCCGTGAGCTCCGGCGTGACTACAACCGGATCGTCTACGCCAAGAACGGGATCGATGCTCGCAAAGCCTATGACGAGCTCGTCGCCAAGTGGACGCCTCTCGCGCCGGCCGTCGTCCGAAGCCTAGAGGAGGCCGGTAATCAGCTGCTGACCCTCTATGAATTCCCTCGTGCCATGTGGAAATCGCTTCGAACGACCAATGCTCTGGAGAATCTCAACCGCGAGTTTCGACGTCGGACGAAAACCCAAGCGTCGTTCTCCAGCGAGGAGTCTGCGGTCGCTTTGCTGTTTGGGCTTATCGCCTCTGGCCAGATTCAACTACGACGCATCGACGGCTACCAACGTCTGAGCGAGGTTCTCGAACACGCGGAGGTTGCCGCCTGATCTGATACCCTGATGACGGAGTGGAGGGCGTCGTTCTTTTTCCACGGACCTCGGGACACATCCGAAAGAGGCCAAGGTCGTGATTGAAAGATGGCGGCAAGAGTTCAATCGCCTCAGACTCCACAGCTCGTTGGGTTACCGACCGCCGGCGCCAGAAACGATTTGGTTGAAACCGGCTCCGCTCCACTCCGCCGGCTTCAACCAGCCCTTGTCAGCACCGAATTACTGAGATACAACGTCGTACTAACCGTGGGGTCAGGTCACGGGGTAGATACTGCTCAGGCAAGTTCGAGAGCGCGTGGGGTGTATTAATGAAGTTTCTTAGGCACCAGTGGGTCAAAGATCTTGGGCTGTTCTTGGCCTTGTTTCCGTGGGTAGTTGCTCCTGGCGTGTGGGTGTATCAGAAGCTTTCCTTGAGTGATGCAATCGCTGTTGCCTATCCGGTCTGCGAGTATCTTCCATTTCTGAGTAGTCCCAACACACAGTTTGAACCAGGGTTGCTTGGGATCAACATATATGCGGTGAAACCAGTACGGGACGCACAGATTCGTTTTTCGGACATCTTCATAGTTACAAAATGGGGAATGTACTCGAATGGCTTAACGGAAACGGCTCGTGAAGAATTCGTGACAAAACTCCCAACTGGTGAACTTCCTGACAATTTCATAACACCAACACTTCCTACCCTTCCACCTGATTCGTCAACGACGCTGAATGCGGTAGGTTTTATGCCTCCTACCTACGAGCACTGCTTTGAGCGAGGCTCAGATTGGTTCGAAGTGATCGCCTTAGAGGGCCAGGTTTACCATGCTGATCCAAGTTTCCGGAACCTGCGCGAGATGCCTTCTTTCATTATTGATAAACCGTTGCTATGGATAATCGGTGCCTACGCCCTGGTGTTCATAACCTTCACCATCATCTACAGGAAAAGGCTTACGCGGAAAGACCTTTAATCTCTAGGAAAATCAAAAACTCATTTCTGAAGCGCCCCGGACCGAGTCGCCAGGGTCGGCACCGCATGCCGGTAGGGTCGAGGGCTGGCGCGGTGCTCCGTAGGCGCGGCCTATCTGTTTCTCCCCGTCCTGTGCCAAAACTCGGCCCTTTTGAAATAGACCATAAATCAGCAGCTTAGACGCCCTTGGAATCCGCGCAAAATCCAGGGTATTTCGCGCGGCAGGGCTATCTTCCGACCCCTGGGCTGCGGGTGGCGAGCGACAGGCCCACCGGGGGTGCGCACGACTGGCTCAAATCGGCTGCGGGGCGAGCTGCAGGCAACGAACTGTGCTGTGCCTTCTATTTATTCATCCGCGCGCCCTTCTGGGCGAATCTGAGAAGAAGGAGTGACAGAGATGAGAGCCGTGTTGATCGTTATTGCGTTATTTGCGTTTGCCTGCACTGAGGAAAAGCCGAAGCGCCGAATCGTTCTGCCGACGCCTGTTCCGCCGGTAGCCGTGCCAGCGCCAGCACCGCCAGCGCCACCAGCACCGCCAGCGCCACCACCACCACCACCACCAGCACCGCCAGCGCCGGAGCCACCACCAGCACCGCCAGCACCCGAGCCACCAGCGCCCGAACCACCGCCAGCGCCACCACCACCAGCACCGCCAGCGCCGGAGCCACCACCAGCACCGCCAGCACCCGAGCCACCAGCGCCCGAACCACCGCCAGCGCCCGAGCAGACCGTGTGGAAACGAGGCGAGCGCTACAACGGAGAGCTCCATGCTCTCGATTTCAAATACCTGTCATCTAGCCGGTATCAGCGAGGGGTGCCTGTCGAAAGAGGGTTTCCAGTTGACAACACTCCGTTTACCAGCGTTTGTGGATACGACGATCCGGACTTCTATGTTGTCTGCCAGGGCGGCACTGACGAGATCGTTCCGTGTGATAACACTGCCGGGCACTGCGAAGGCTTCAGCCAGTGGATCAAAGTCCCGGTCGAAGAATAGACGGCGCGTGAGAGACCCGTTCGGCCCACCTTCCGGGGCCGAGACGGTGTGCGCGGTGGACGTTTCATAAGTGGCAATAGAGTGGTGGCTTCCTTTAAGTCACTGTAAAAAAACAGGATAGAACGCTGTGGGCATCAGGGCTTCTCTGAGTTTTCGCTACATTGCCCCAACCACGCGCACGGCCCAAAGTTCGATCCTGACTCCCAAAATTGCCAAAATACCTTTTGCCGAGACCTGTCCCTTCCATAAACTCGAGCTGTATGAGATTGGCGAACTTCCGGTGCTTCCGCCATCAAGTGTTACTACGCCGCCAGGGGCATTTCTACAACCGCGGTAGCCGACCTACGTGTGCCGGCGAACGCCATCGCGTCGGGCTCTATTAATATTGATAGGGACGTCGGCGTGCACACGAAGATCTCCCTGAGCGTCAGCCGCCGCGTGGTCAGTCCAGCCTGCATCGCCGGCGTCCTGGTTTCCCGCCCGAACTTCAACGCCCTATGCGGTCGGACGAAGTTGTAATAACAGCGCAGCAACTCCAGGTGGTCCTCGAGTGTCTCCTTCGCGCGGGCGTGGCATGGCGACCGCCGACGCAAGTACGCCGACCCTTGACGAATTGTGAGGTTGAGCCGCTCGATAAACGACGTATTGGCTCAGACGGATCAATAAGAAGAAAGGGTGGATGGTCCGTGGTAAAATCGACGCGAAATAGAAAAGCCGGGAAGTGGTTTCCCGGCTTTACTACCCTGCCACTTAATTTGAGAGCCCGGCAGAGGTGCGATTCGCGCAAGCATTATAGCACCGCGCAATCCTTCAAGGACTCTCTCTCTGAGGCAAGAGTCTATGTCTGGAGGGTGCCACGATGGTTAAGGATCTGCTTGACTTCGATAATGTGCGGTTTAGCTGCTGCGAGTGCAGCCACGACTTTTGTAAAACTGTTGCTGAACTCAAGGGAAACCCTGAGCTCACTTGTCCGTGGGGCCACGTTACGCTGGTCGACTATATTCCGAACCAAGGCATCCGGACCATCAGCAAGAGACGAAATAAGGCTATTCTGGACAGACGAAAGAAGAGAAAGAAACTCTCTGAGTAGCTCGATACGCGGGTCGTCAAAACCTTCTACTATGACATTGAGTTTATGATGTCGTTTATCTGTCACACACGCAACAGTAGCACAATTGAAAGATGAGGCCGGAACATGAAGCGACCAGACTACGGAGTTGCCCCGTTTGGCGACTCTAGTTGGGCTTGCTTTCACTCTTTCCACCTGGCGTTTGCGGCTTTACGAGCGATTTCTGAGCGACGCTCTGCGCTCAGCTTAGATGCTCTGGCGCGGCCCCCGACGACGCCACCCTTGCGGGCGCGCTCCGTCAGCTTCGGATTCGTTGGCTTCGCTGGCTCAAGCGGCGTCCCGTCCAGGCGCTCGCCGATAACCTGCTCCAGGACGGAGCAGGCCTGGACGGCGAAATCGTGATCCTTGGGAAGTCCTTTGCGTTTAGGCATGGCCAGGATATTGCCAGACGGCGAGGCAGGAATCAAGCTTCTGGATTTCAAAAGACCCCACTACCTTCTTTTGCTAGCGCTTCTTTTAAAGAGGCCATGCGAGTGGGCTTGGTGGAAAGCAATAAACCTAATTCACCCTCCGAGACAACTGCGCGTTCTTTAGGAATATTGCGAGCCGTGACTTGTCAAGCGTTACTTATAATTCCCTTCCTATTTCCACCGGAACCGAGACAGACCCGATTATCAGGGCACTGATGGCAAGGAAGAAGATCGATGTAGAGATCACGAAGATCGACCCAGACCACATCGTGAAGTGGCTCGACCGGCTCTACGATCTCGTGGTGGAGGACAGTCCGTTCCTAGAGTCGGCAAAGGATATCGGGAACCACTACGCAGCAGGCACGGGCTCCCTGGAAGAGCGTGCCCGTCGATTGGTGCAGTGGCAGGTCACGAAGGCTGGTACGGCTGGATTCCTATCGGGACTCGGGGGCGTGATCACGATGCCGATTGCGATTCCGGCTAACATTACGAGTGTCATGTACGTCCAGATTCGCATGATCGCGGCGGTCGCACATCTAGGGGGGCACGATATTCGGAACGACCAAGTTCGGACTCTGTGCTACGCCTGCATGTGTGGAAAGGCGGCTGGGGACATCGTCAAAATCACCGGCATCAAGCTCGGCACCAAACTCACCGAGCAAGTCATCAAGCAAGTCACTGGCGAGGTGCTCAAGAGCATCAATAGGAAGGTGGGCTTTCGCCTCGTTACCAAGTTTGGAGAGAAAGGCATCATCAACTTGGGTAAGATGATTCCGATCGCTGGAGGTGTCGTAGGTGGAACCTTCGACGCTACCAGCACCTACGTCATCGGGAAGATCGCCCGCACGACTTTTATCGGAACAGGGCAGGATGCGTAGCACTGAGCGCCCATCGAGTTTCGGATCATCGTGGACCAAGAGGTCGAGCTGGTGTTCGTTGAACGCCTAAGTTTCGATAAGTGTGACCCGCAGAAAAGAAGATCGCGTATCGACGGACAGAAGGACTACCCCGATACCGAGCCACGAGAACCTCGATCAGGCGCAGGTCGAGAGCACGCTCTATCCGGACGTGCTGCTCGGCTCCCACGTTGCGGTACTCGACATCCTCTTCTATACGGGCGATCAGTTTCCAGCGAAGTACCGCGACGGCATGTTCCTGGCCTTCCACGGCTCGTGGAATCGCTCGGAGCGCTTCGGCTACTCGGTGACGTTTATTCCTTTTGCGGACGGCGAGCCGACCGCGGGTCCGGAAGACTTCCTCAGCGGCTTCATGCTCGACCCGGCGAAGCGCGAGGTTTGGGGCCGTCCCGTCGGCTTGCTGCAACTGCCCGACGGTTCGCTTCTCGTGAGCGACGACGGTGGCGGGAAGATCTGGAGGATTACCTACCTCGGGTAGGTCTCGAGGGTACTGTCAAGTTTTCCAGGACCTGACGGCCACCCCGTCCTGTGCCAAAACTCGGCCCTTTTGAAATAGGCCATAAATCAGCAACTTAGTGTCTGTGTTTGCGACCGGGCGCGGTGCTTCCGCCATTAACCCTAATCGCAAAATCTTCGAAGCACGAAAACGCGAAACAGCCGCACTGGGCGCAGGCGAGAAGCTCGTGCTGGGGCACCCGCTCGCCGCCACTATAGGTGATTCTGCACGGTGTATGCAGAACCTGGAAAAGGTGCTATTCACGGGGCCAAAGACCTCAGACACGGTGACGTTTATTTGCGATTAGGGTTAAGTGTTGGTGAGATGACGCTAAGACTTTACGCTGCATTAAATTACAGCCAAAATAGCGCTCACGACCTTCGCCGCGCGCTAAATGGAGCGTAAGCGCTTTTTTGCAAAGGGATACGTACACATCACCAATAGCAAACAGCGCAAGCACCGAAAAGGTTCTCTGCGGCGAGGCGCTGCGCGAGCGGCATAGGTTGCGAGCGAACGCGATGGCGTCCAGAACAATAGACCGGATATTCGAAAACAGTCGCACGAGCGAGCTTCTCCACGTTCCCAAGACGCCGGTGGCGTCTTAGGGTCGACCGGCACGAAGCAGCCCAGCATGGCAGGCCTAAACTGCGCAATCAACGCGGGATCGACTTTTTCCGGAGCACAACAACCCAACCAAGCGTAGACACGTTTATTCCGAAACGTCCCGGCGAGCCGGTCTTGAGTTCGTTTGTGTTTTTGGACACGACGACCACTCTCCGCCGAACTCGAACCACTCGACGATGAGGACGGCGCGGAGTCGACGTAGAAGCCGTACCCTCGCGCGGTCTCAGCACCGCGGCGCGCCGCAGCGGGGACAGCGCGTCAGCGCCTGGTGCTCGAAGCCGCAGGACTCGCATATGGTCGCCGGCCGCAACACTGGCCGCGTCGAACTCCCCGCCGGCGGCAGTGGGGCAGCGTCGGCTTTCCCGGCCCGCTGCCGGGCCTTTTCGATGGCGCTCACCGTATCGGCCGGAAGAGGACCGTCCTCCGGTCTCCAGCAGCCAGCATAGCGTTCGAGAATCTGCAGCTCCTTGTCCGGCTGCTTCGTCTTTCTGTAGATGATCGCGAGCTGATTGTAGTACCCCGGCGCCACTCGCCAGCGATTGGCCCGGGCTTCGTTCTCGGCCGCGCCGACCAGCGCCAACAACAATCTCTCAGCGCCCACGTAGTCCCCGGCGCGCTTGAGCGCCTTCACCTCTTCCACATAGGTCGTGTAATGACGCCCCTTGTAGAGGCCGGACCTGTCTGTCATCTGGCAATCATCCTTGCATCTCCTCGCCCGAAGGACGCCTTCAGTCTAGACCTCGAAGACCATTTCCCATAACGCCCAAATTCGCGTCAGGAAGCCTGTACCTTCTATTTATTCATCCGCCCGATTTCGTACCCCGTCCTGTGCCAAAACTCGAACCTTTTGAAATAGACCACAAATCAGCAGCTTAGACGCCCTTGGAATCCGCGCAAAATCCAGGGTATTTCGCGCCGCAGGGCTGACTTCCGACCCATGGGCTGGCGGATGAATAAATAGAAGGCACAACCAACGCAGAAGCGTAGCGGGTGTGGCAACGGACGCAATATGGGCCAGCGCCTCGCGGCCCAAAGCCTGGGCCTTGACGGCGAGCCTGCGCCGCTCGTCGTCCGAGAGCCTGAGACGCTTGCCCCGAAGCCCGGCTCGGAGCACACGGTTCTCCTCTTTGCTGGTAGTCGATCACATCCTGCTGCTGGCGGTTGACCCCGTCCTGTGCCAAAACTCGGCCCTTTTGAAATAGACCACAAATCAGCAGGTTAGACGCCCTTGGAATCCGCGCAGAATCGAGGGTATTTCGCGCCGCAGGGCTGGCTTCCGACCCCTGGGCTGCGGGTGGCGGGCGACAGGCCCACCGGGGGTGCGCACGGCTGGCCCAAATCGGCTGCCGGGCGAGCTACGGGCAGTGAACTTCGAACCCGGAAGTCCCTCATTAGACTGGACTTTATCGAGCACAAGAGCGAACGTTCGGTGATGCCGCAGGATACAGGGGTTGGCCGGAACGTCGTTTTGGACGGTTTGGACTTCGCCAGCTTACGGCGGGTCTGGGAGCAAACCTTTGGGGCTACTCCTCCAAGCTCGCTCTCGCGCGTTTTCCTGCGCCGTGTTCTCTTGCACGAACGCCAGTGCCGGACCCATGGCGGGCTTTCGGCCGCAACCCGGCGCGCTCTGGCTGCCATGGCGAACGAGACACCAAGCTCCGGCGCTCCCGCAGGGTCCGTTTCTGCCGGCACCCATCTCGTCCGCGAGTGGAATGGCCGGACCTACCAGGTCGAGGTAATCGACAACGGCTATCGGTTCGATGGCAAAACCAGAGTCCCGCACGTATCGGTCTGTTCGGGGGTCCTCACTGAGTGGCAGCGTGCACTTCTTTGCGCCTTGAGGCGCATGAAACCAGTCGCCACCGCAATTCCGCTCGCGGGTGTCACCCAGGGTGACTGTTGCGCCGGCCATCGGCGTCACGCAGGTCTACGTGAGTGATGTCGCGCGCCAGCGGTATTCGACGATCACTGTCGCGCGTGGAGGTCGCGCGCCATGGCGTTGCGCGTGCGGCTGGCCTGCGGTTCACACGTCCCGGTGGCCTCCTGGTGGTTTTCTGGTGCGTTCTGGACGTCCGCCGCGCATCACACGAACTGTTGGTGTCTGACGCGCTCGACGTAGTCCTCCGCTTCCCGTTCCAGGTACGGCCTCACCTGCGTCCAATCCACTGGCATATCGTACTTGAGTAGGCTTCTCACGCTTCGGCAAGCCAGATCCCGCCCGGCTTCGAGCTCACCGTACAGTGAGTCTGGTGCCAGCGCCGGTCCCTCCGTGTGCACGATCCTGGACCGTACGCTGTAGAACCATCTTGCCTGGTCGTAGGTTCGTATCTGCTCCGTGGCGTCGGCACCCAGTAGCCGCGCGGCCCGTTTGGCGAGCTCGTGGCCCTTCTTGCCTCCGTAGAAGATCTCCAGTGCTATGGCGACATCGAAAATGCGGTCTTCCTCACCGAACCGGCCGCCTGGCCGAGAGAGTGACGCGGCAAGCCGACGCATCGCGAGCGCCAGGGCGTGCGGTCTATCCGGCTTTGCGTGCCAGTCGCGGGATAGTGAGACGAAGGTTTCGGCGCCGCTCTTCGACAGCTCCCTGCCCTTGGGCCACGCGTCTGACACGAACCCGCCGGAATCCTGATTCCAGTGCGCGAAGTTGGGGTCGATCTCCTGTATCCATTTGGACAACTGGACATAGCGCGTGCGGGACAACAGCGGAGCCCGCCCTGCGATTGAGAGCATGTCGACCAGGAACTTGGCGTCGTAGAACCATCTCTCAAGGCCGATCCGGTAGTCGGTCGGGAAGCGGTATCTGACCTGCATGTCTGCCAGGCTCAAGTCTTTCTCGGGCGGCCCGATGCCGGGCCCGAATTCGAGGCTGCGCACGAGCGCGGCGGCGTTCGGGGTGGTCGTCTTCTGAAACGGCTCGGGTTCCTCGGGGAGGTCGAACTCGATTCTGGCATCCTCGTAGGGCGCGAGGTAGGCACCGCTTCCAAGATCGACGCGTTCCGCCACGATCAAGCCGTGGACGACGATGATCTCGTCGGCAGGGATGCATGTATTCGCCGAGGCCGTCAGGTACCGGTGCAGCCGCCGGGCCGCCTCTTCGCCCCCTTCCTTCACGGAGAGCTTGGCCAGGCAGTTCACAAGCCATGTCAACTCTATCCGGTCCGTCCGGTTCAGAGTCCTGACTTCGACCGCCTCATCCTGTCCGGAGCTGACGAGCCAAGGCTTTATCAGCGCGTGTTCCCGCAGGATGGCTCGTGCTTCCGCGGGATCGGTCCTCACCCAAAGGTGCGACTCGTTGAACTGTTTCCAGGCGGTCCGGTCTTCTTTCGCCCGTGCCGCGAGGTTCCTATACCCGAGCCGAAGCGCCGAGTCGTACTCGCCAATTGGACGAATTCCTGTCGGCATGGGTGGAATCGGTGAGTACTGGGGTGTCGCATTCGCCGCGGCGTCTTCCAGCGCGGCACCCAGACGCCTGATCCAAGCCGCTTCGTCGAAATTCGTGTCTGTCACCTGTTTTCCTCGTCGGGTCGATGCGGTCGATGCGGTCGATGCAGTGCCATTGCTGCTGGGTGCGCCTTTCTGTATTGGTTCAGCGTGAGGATGACAGCGAGGTTGGACGTTAACGCAACGCCCGGCGGCAGGATGTCCCCTATCGCCCCAGGGATCGTACCAGAGTGCTCGGGGGCGTCAAGGGTAAAGCGCGCTGCGCGCACAGGCTTCGCCGCCCTTGACGCCCCCTGCGCTCTCTGGTACTCAATGCTTGTGGGCGAGAGGGAACGGAGTGGGGCTCCGGGGATCAGAGTGTTCATGCGGGCACCTTGTTCGCACGGCGCTCACGCCGCAGCTTCCGAGCCTGCTCGAGTTTGCGGTCTCGCTCCGACCAGATCTGGGTGGCCTTGCCATCCATGAAGTCCAGCGGCGCAATGTAGCCGATCGCGCTTGTGGTCTACAAGGTCGACCGGCTGACCCGTTCCCTCTCCGACTTTGCAAAGCTCGTCGAGCGGCTCGAGGCGGCCGGCGCGGTTTTCGTCTCGGTGACTCAGTCCTTCAACACCGCGACCAGCATGGGACGACTGACGCTGCATATGCTGCTGTCCTTCGCACAATTCGAACGCGAGGTCACGGCCGAGCGGATCCGCGATAAGGTCGCTGCCTCCAAGCGCAAGGGACTATGGATGGGCGGCCGCGTACCGCTAGGCTATGAGAAGGACGGGCGCACGCTGCGCATCAACGAGGCTGAGGCCGAAACGGTCCGGACGCTCTATGCGCTGTACCGAAAGCACGAAACGCTCCGGCAGGTGAAGGCCGAGGCGGACCGTCTGAGACTGCGTACCAAGCAACGCTTCACCGCGGATGGAACCCGAACGGGCGGGCTGCCGTTCCGTCGCGGCCACCTCCACTGTCTGCTGACCAATCCTCTCTACGCAGGCCGCATCCGGCACCAGAGGCGTGTCTACGAGGGCCAGCATCCATCGATCATTGCTCCGGAGGGTATTGTCAAGTTGAGGTCTCAAGCTCGAAGCGGGCCACTAGATGATGGGGCTTGAGCGCACGGCGTTGCCAATATCTTGGGGTCGGATCGGCCCTGAATGCCTCAACTTGACAGTACCGCGTGGACCCTTGCTGCTCAATCGTGTCGCGGCTGACCACCACGACCGCGTGGGGCATGTTGATCGCGGGCGCGTCGATGGCGGTGCCTGTCACCGTCACGGTCACTTCCTCGAACAGGCCGCCGACCCGCAGGCTGACGTCCACCGTCGGCGCGGACGCGGCGGCCAGCTCGACGGTACGCGCCAGCTCCTCGAAGCCTGGCAGTGTGAACGTGATGGTGTACGCGCCCGGCGGCAGCGCCTCGAACGCGTAACTCCCGTCCACATCGGTTACAACTACGCGCGGGACGCCAGCCAGCACGGGTCCCGCCGCTGCGAGAGGATATCCTGAATCTAGTTGAAATCGGTGAGTGACGCCCTTCAAGATCGTCGGTGTCAAAGCTGGCGATCAAAAAGAAAGGAGCCACCCGGTGAGAGCAGATACGAAGAAGAGAAAGAATGCAACACAGATGCTGAGGGCGACGCAGGAGCAAGAGTGGTGGGCGGATCAAGTTGTGCATGTGATGCTGGAGGGCAAGCGAGCGCTGGACGCCGCGATGCTCGATGTCGGACGCCTGGTAGCTGAGACGCTCATGTACATGGAGCGCGAAGAGAGATCTGGGCCAGACTACCATCCTACGTCGTCCGGGCTTCGCAAATGGGCGAGTCAACGTGGGTCGATCTATGTCGGTGACCAGAAGCTCCCTGTCGAGCACCCTCGATTGCGGGGCCCGGAGGGTGAGGTCGGGCTGAGAACCTACGAGCAGCTCAAGAATCGCGGGGGCTTTTCGGAGGAACTCCTGTCGGAGGTGCTTCGGGGAATGTCTGCTCGCAAGTACGAAGAGACGGTGACGGCGGCAGGCAAGGCTTTCGGTGTGACGCCGAGCTCGGTGTCCCGCCATCTGGTCGAGGCGACGGCGAAGCAGCTGAAGCAGTTCCAGGAGCGCAGTCTCGAAGAGTTTCCGCTCTTCGCGATGTACCTAGACACGGTCCACCGCGGCGGTCAGGCGTTCGTGGTCGCGCTCGGCGTGGACCGTGAAGGGAAAAAGCTCCCCCTGGGCTTCTGGGAAGGGGCGACGGAGAACCACGAGATCTGCGAGGAATTGCTGGAAGAGTTGGAGCGACGGGGGTTAAAGCTCTCCAAACGGATCCTCTGGGTAACCGATGGTGGCGGGGGGATCATCAAGGCGCTCAAAGACCGATACGGCAAGAAGCTCATCCACCAGCGGTGTACTTTGCACAAAGACCGCAACATCCAGCGCCACCTGCCCAAACGCTACCGCAAGCAGGCACACCACCTCTTCGCGACTGCCTTGGAGCAGAACAGCTACAAGGACGCGAAGAAGATGTTGCAGGAGTTCGAGCGCTGGCTTCGCGACATCAACGAGTCGGCGGCAGACTCACTCCTCGAGGCACTCGAGGAGGTGCTGATGCTCCACAAGTTGAAGGTCCCCGCTCTACTGCGCCAGAGCCTGCACTCGACGAATCCTATAGAGAGTATGTTCTCCATGGTTCGTAGTTGCGAGCGCAACATCAAACGCTACCGTAACAGCAAAATGCGCCAGCGATGGCTCGCCGCTGTGCTGCTGCATTGCGAACAACAGTTCAGACGAGTCAAGGGGCACGCATCCATCGACGTAGTGGTTGCGGCCATCGATGCGATCCAACGAGAGGACGAGATGCCTGAGGCCGCGTAAGGTCAGGGGCGTAGAGCTGGAAATGACCACGAGTCGCTTATGATGGTTTCAACTAATTCCTTGACATCCTCCGCTGCGACCACTTTACGCTGCATTAAATTACAGCCAAAATAACGCTCGCGACCTTCGTCGCGCGCTAGCGATTGCTCGGCGGGGGATCAAATCCTCCTCTCCCAATGAAGGGGCGCAGTCGGTTCGCTAATCATCTATCTATGTATAGGATGTCACACCGGATTTCCAATCGCTTACGCTCAGCTGCCGTGGGCACAAAGTCTTCCGCGATCTCGTCCGGGATAGGGATGAAAGTACGACTCTTCGTGAGAATAGTAGCCGTAATCCTAGGACCACCGCTAGATTCCGAGCCGACGAGTCCGGGACAGAGAATATCGTAATACAGACCAAATCGTTTTGAATGATGATGAAATATGAAGAGAACCTTCCGACCGCCCCAGACGACTTCCGTCGAGTGGGGTTGGAGGAAGAAATGTCCCTTTTCACCCTGAACCCGGTCACTCACGGCGAGGAAGCATCGGTATCCATTAACAGGTTCCTGACTTGTCAAGATGAGGGCGTTTGTTTGCTCGTCTCGGCGATCAATACCCGGTATGGCTCCGAAGGGATCAGGAAGAGACTCTTGAGAGACCTCGCTACCTGGTTCGCGGATAACTGACGAAAGCAGCGCGGTTCCGGCCCGACTCACTTCGAGGAAGGAGCGGTCTGCGTTGGCTAATCGTTTCCGCGCCTCAGCGAAGGTCAGGCGCCCTGCATGCAGTTCCTCGAAGATATCCTCAAGGTTTGCCTTATCATCAAGCTCATACTCGAACCATTCTCGATTCGACCGCAGATGCCGCAGAAACGCTTCAGACCCCTCCCGGGTACTGCTTGGTACGAGATTTGCGATTCTTGAGAAAACTGTTGAACGGATGAAATCCTTCACGAAGGGATCGAACGCGTCGAAATCATCTCGATAGAGAGCAAGTAAGGGAGCCACACTGGTTGAATTCGTATCCAGGTAGATGACCACAGGTTTGTTTGTATCCGTAACGAGTATCGGTAACCTACCCGTGATTATGCCAAAACGGATATCCGTTTCAAGAAAATAGTCCTCTTCAAGGATTCTAGCTATCCGAGTCGCTAGCGCCGAATGAGCAAAGCTTAAGCGGCTCATCTCCAGCTTGTTAGTGACACGAGGTCTAGTGTCGACCTCCTGGATGCACCGACTCCTCAGGTAGCCAAGCTCACAGTCACGACGGGGAGTGCGCCCGGAAAGTACAATGAGTGGCTCATCCTCACTAGCGTACGTTTGAATTACTGATTCTTCCCGACCGCTGTAATACCGCAAACCACCCCGTTCAACGACCGAAGCCAACGCTTCAGGTTGGTTGGTGGGGCGAAGTGTGACTTCCAAAGGGCCACAGAGCTCGAATTGCCTAGTCGCAAAGATCCAACGGAGAAAGCCGTCGTTGCTGAACGACTCGGATTGCTCCGCTGCTATTGGCGAAACTAACTTGTCCAGGGCCGAAACGACTTGTTGCAATAATTGATTCGAAGACGCGTCCAGCGCTTCACGGCCGGCTGTAGGCTTCAGAAACGGTAGGTCGACTACTCCGCCCCACTGGTATCCAGATTGCATCGCAACCGTCGCAAGACCAAACCCAGAACGAAGGGTACGGATAACATTTCGACCCTGCAGCAGGACAATTGAACCCGGCTTTCCCCGTCCTACCTTCGCCACGACGTTCTCGAGCACGATGCGAAGCTCGCCGGTGGCCATGCCCAGTATTTCCAGATCGCCGGAAATGATTCCCGCAACAGATGTGTTTGGAAGACGTTTGGACCAGGAGTGTCTTTCAGATGGAAGGGCGGATCTATAGCTGGCACCGCTCAGCTTCTCGCCGTTGAACCAGACCGGTATGTCCACGAACTCGACAAAACCGTGAAGAAACACCCGAGCATCGTGTACGGACATTGTTCTGTCAGCGGACAGCAAAGCTTTTACAGCAGTACCTGGCTCGCCCCGTGCTTCCTTTGGTATAAGCAGTATGCTCTCGGTCTCCGTTGACAATTCGGACTTTCGCACAGACGAAAAGGTACGTTCACCGATAACTGCGGACTCCGTCTCAACGGATAGTTCATCAGCGACGCCGAAATTGGCCATTGCCCCAATTCCGAATGTACCCACGACGCCAGCCGCTTTTGCTGCATCAGTGTTCTTTCCGCTCCTGCCTGCATACCAAAAGTTTGTTTCGATCTCTTTCGCAGTCATGCCAATGCCATTATCGGATACGGTGACTCCTGCATCATCGACAGTCACTTGTATGACAGGATCGAAATCTTGCTTAGGAATACCCTGTCTCATTCGGATGGCATCAAACGCATTCTGCGTGTTCTCGCGAAGTAGGGCTAGCGGCGATTGGTAGATCTGGTCTGCAAGCAGGTCAAGCATCCGAGAGAGCTCAAGCTTAAAGGCGATCCTTTTCTCAGTTGGGCTCATGACGTAATCCTTCTGGCAGCGATAGTGGCTTTCAAGTCATCGAAAGTGCTTGGAGTTATCAATGATTTTGAAGCCTGAAGCCGAGCCATGGCGTCGTCGAATTGACCGAGGATATCCTGAATCTAGTTGAAATCGGTGAGTGACTCCCTTCAAGATCGTCGGTGTCAAAGCTGGCGATCAAAAAGAAAGGAGCCACCCGGTGAGAGCAGATACGAAGAAGAGAAAGAATGCAACACAGATGCTGAGGGCGACGCAGGAGCAAGAGTGGTGGGCGGATCAAGTTGTGCATGTGATGCTGGAGGGCAAGCGAGCGCTGGACGCCGCGATGCTCGATGTCGGACGCCTGGTAGCTGAGACGCTCATGTACATGGAGCGCGAAGAGAGATCTGGGCCAGACTACCATCCTACGTCGTCCGGGCTTCGCAAATGGGCGAGTCAACGTGGGTCGATCTATGTCGGTGACCAGAAGCTCCCTGTCGAGCACCCTCGATTGCGGGGCCCGGAGGGTGAGGTCGGGCTGAGAACCTACGAGCAGCTCAAGAATCGCGGGGGCTTTTCGGAGGAACTCCTGTCGGAGGTGCTTCGGGGAATGTCTGCTCGCAAGTACGAAGAGACGGTGACGGCGGCAGGCAAGGCTTTCGGTGTGACGCCGAGCTCGGTGTCCCGCCATCTGGTCGAGGCGACGGCGAAGCAGCTGAAGCAGTTCCAGGAGCGCAGTCTCGAAGAGTTTCCGCTCTTCGCGATGTACCTAGACACGGTCCACCGCGGCGGTCAGGCGTTCGTGGTCGCGCTCGGCGTGGACCGTGAAGGGAAAAAGCTCCCCCTGGGCTTCTGGGAAGGGGCGACGGAGAACCACGAGATCTGCGAGGAATTGCTGGAAGAGTTGGAGCGACGGGGGTTAAAGCTCTCCAAACGGATCCTCTGGGTAACCGATGGTGGCGGGGGGATCATCAAGGCGCTCAAAGACCGATACGGTAAGAAGCTCATCCACCAGCGGTGTACTTTGCACAAAGACCGCAACATCCAGCGCCACCTGCCCAAACGCTACCGCAAGCAGGCACACCACCTCTTCGCGACTGCCTTGGAGCAGAACAGCTACAAGGACGCGAAGAAGATGTTGCAGGAGTTCGAGCGCTGGCTTCGCGACATCAACGAGTCGGCGGCAGACTCACTCCTCGAGGCACTCGAGGAGGTGCTGATGCTCCACAAGTTGAAGGTCCCCGCTCTACTGCGCCAGAGCCTGCACTCGACGAATCCTATAGAGAGTATGTTCTCCATGGTTCGTAGTTGCGAGCGCAACATCAAACGCTACCGTAACAGCAAAATGCGCCAGCGATGGCTCGCCGCTGTGCTGCTGCACTGCGAACAACAGTTCAGACGAGTCAAGGGGCACGCATCCATCGACGTAGTGGTTGCGGCCATCGATGCGATCCAACGAGAGGACGAGATGCCTGAGGCCGCGTAAGGTCAGGGGCGTAGAGCTGGAAATGACCACGAGTCGCTTATGATGGTTTCAACTAATTCCTTGACATCCTCAATTGACCGGCGTCAAGGAGCAGAGAGATGACCTGGCAAACCTCGTCCACACTCCGTGGCGAGTCGAGCAGCTCTATTAGCTGTTCCTTCCTTCCAAGGCCCTTCAATGCTTCGACTTCGATCAGTCTTCTCTCCTTCGAACGACTAGATGGTATATCGGCAATGAGCGTCAAGGCATCCTCATACCGCTTGGCCCCAACCGCAGTCATCGCTTCGTCGAGTCGTTGTATGGTCGTGAAGCTTTTCCTGCGTGTTCGCGCAGCGGGCAGGCTTAGTTTCATGAATGTGTTTCCACCGAAATCATCTCGATGTGCGCCGGTGAAAACGCCTGCAGGCGACATCCCTCTCACATGAACCGTAATCGTGTCACTGTTGGGATCTATGACGACGACGTTGAATTGACGACGTTCTCCCATGGGGAGTTCGTTGTCTCCCACTGCCAGTGATCCGGCGCCAATCACAACCATCGACGTTAGATTTGGCAGACGTAGCTCGTACGGAGCTGCCCCGGGATAGTGCTGGTGTCCATGCAAGCCAACGGTGAAGCCGAAATCGATCAATCGGTGAACTGTACGCTGGTCCATATAGTCATGTGTACGTGGTCCTCCCGTGATGCTGTGGTGCCACACCGCGACAGTAATAGGCATACTCGAGTTCACCACGAGTTTCTGCGATAAAGACAACAGTGTTGGGTTAATCTCTCCGACGTGGCAAAGGCAGTCATTGCCGTGCCACGAAGGAAATCCCACAACCATGAGACCTAAATACGGGTACTCGCCAAAGAATAGATCGTCACTGCCATGCGATAGTGGATTGGGCTTTACCCCTTCATAAAATTCCGTTTGAAAGCTACGGAAATGCTCAAAGCGAGACTCATACAAGTGCTGGTCGAAGATTTCGTAGGCTTGTCGCTCTTTCCAGTTCCAGCGCAGGCCTGAACCTACCTCGAAAGCCTTGGTCGCAATACCACTTGGGCACGCTTCGATTCGTTTCATTCCTTTAAGAGAACGATTCCAGTGAACGTCATGGTTTCCAGGTACAATAACTATGCGGGATCGATCCGAATCGACAAACTCTTCCCCGAGTCGTCTTAAGAAATCACCTGCCTCACGATATTGATCCTCAATTTGGTTGTCGGAATTAGGAGCACCTAACTCCGCACCCTGTATCAAATCACCACTTACCACGATAAGCTCTGGCCTCGGAATTCCTTCCGAACTCCATCGCGTTGCATCGCTGACGATCGCTGCCAGAAGCTCATCGTTACTCAGACGGGGTTGCGATGTTCGATGGAAATCGGAGATATGAAGCAGCGTGGGCACAAGCTTATCCTTTACAGCAATACAGCCACTCGCCGTTAACCGTGCCGCTGGTATTTTCGATCGAAGACAGGTGCAATATTGAACTATACGAACCTATGTTTCCTTGATTAGCCTTCAACACAACCTCGTGCATAACGTGCCAGCAGTAGTTAGCCGCCCTAAGAGGTGACGTAACGCACCGCTTAACCGAGCGTTCCGCCCCTGCGACTCGTCGCTGCGGTAAATTTCTTGGGTCCGACAGAGTCAACATAATAGTGCTACAAGAGGAATTGATCCAACTCGCGTGACATGCGCGAACCCTCTGTGCCAACATCGGTGAGACACTTCGCCCCTTGAAATTAGTGTAGAGGGTGGAGGAGGATCAACGCATGAGTATGTTGGTAGAGAGAGAGACCTCGGCGGGATCGGAAGGAGCCCGTAGGGCGACTGGGTGCGCCTGGCATGGATGAATGGCGGCGGGTGCAAGTCCCGTATGGAGCCAGCTGGAGGCAACCATAAATCGTAGGCAACTGCATGAGGCCGGAACCGGCGAGAGCCTGAACCGACCTTTCCCGTGAGGGCGTGTGGGATGGAAGCCGAAGAGAAACCGCAGCACCGAGCGAAAGCGAAGCCTTGTAAGGCCGGCGTGTCTGGGCGAACGTGCTCGTCAACGCGACGCCCGATATCCAGTCGTGACATGACGGTATTGAGGACGGGAGCGGCGGGAAGCCATTCATCCTTACCCAGGGAGATCTTTTCGGGTCCACGAAAGTGGAAGTGTTGAAGGAGGCAACGACAACGACGCCATGCCCGAGAAGAAGTCGGATCTCCTCATAGTAGCGATGAAACCGGTGAAAGCCGGCGGAACCAAGGGGGAGATGGAATGAGAAGAGTGGAGCCGCGCCAACTGACCTTTGTGTTCGCCGACAGCCCGGAAGGGGGCAAGGGCAGCCGAAAACGGGACGAATCCCGAGGACGACCGTACCTGCTGCATATAGCGAAGGCCATGACCGCGACAAGCTCCACCACCACGGAGTCGGCATCGCAGCAACCGTCCCGGGATGACGCGTGCCTATCCCAACCCTTGGTTTCGGGCACGACTGTTTTCCTTGTCCGATGCGTGGCTGCGCTTACACGCTGTGCAACTGGTCTCGGGTCAACTTTCTCTGTTTGACCATGAAGAACTCATTCCAAAGAGCCGGATGTGAGGCCCACAAGTCCGGTTCTGTGAGAGGGGTGGTGGGGCGACCTGCCATCCCTACTCGACAGATCCCGCCGGCCGCGCTGCGGCGGGGGTCGAGGATCCGGAAGTGAGCGAGCAAGCGAAGCGTCGACGCTTTACCGCGGAGTACAAGCTGCGGATAGTGCGTGAGGCCGATGCCTGCAAGGGTGACGGTGACGTTGCTGCTCTTCTGCGTCGAGAGGGCTTGTACTCGTCGCTATTATCGAGTTGGCGTCGCCAACGTGACGAGATCGCCAAGGTTGGGATGACGTCGAGAAAGCGAGGCCGGAAGGCGAAGGCAGAGGATCCACGGGTCAAGGAGCTCGAGCGCGAGAACGCCCGGCTCCAACGTCGCCTGGCTCGGGTGGAGACGATGTTGGAGATCCAAAAAAAAACCTCCGAACTACTGGGGATCCCCCTGAATCCACTCGAGAGCGACGAGAACGACTGATCGTGGCGGCCGAGGAGCTGGCGGGGCGGATTGGGCAAACGGCGGAAGCCTGCGAGGCTCTGGGTGTGGCTCGTTCCACGTTGTATCGCAGGCGCCAGCCGGTGACGCCCAAACCGAAGCGTCGTCCTCGGCCGCACCGAGCTCTCGACGAAACTGAGCGCGAGGAAGTCCTCGGGGCCTTGCACTGTGAGCGGTTCGTCGACAAGGCGCCCGCTCAGGTGTGGGCTACGCTTCTGGACGAGGGAACCTACCTCTGCTCGATTCGCACGATGTATCGGATCCCCACCATAATCGAGGCTCACTAAATGCAGCTCGCGAGTGTCCCAAAGTTGTTGACATGTTCCGGAAGCAACCGTGGCCAGCTGGTGTGACCTATGTTCACCGCAGCATCGGACAGGATTCCAAAGGCCCCGAGTCTCGCAGGTGGAACGCCGGAGAGACCTCCAAGGTCTGCAAAGGGCACAAGCGCTTCGAGTAGAACTAGGTGTGCCTTCTATTTATTCATCCGCGCAATCGCTGGATCGATTTTTTGCGGAGCACACGCCAATGCCGAAGCGTACCCACGAGATGACGGGCCGAGAAGCTATCGAGTACACGCGGAGCAAGTAAGTTGCGGATGCGCTAGACGCCTTCCTAGCCGAGTACGACAACGACATCTAGTGAGCGGTCCAACCAAGAGATATAGTGGCGTAAAATCGCATGATGGAGACGTTGCGTGCTTAGCCCGCTGCACGACTGGCTGCTTAAGTGGGGGATGAGCGAGGCGGGCGCCACGCTGCTGACGCGGCTTGGAGGCGTCCTGCTCGTCCTGTTCGTCGCCCTGATCGCCAACCGTGTCACCAAGAGTGTCGTGGTTCGCGGTATCGCGCGGCTCGCGCGGTGGACGACCTTGAGTTGGGATGACGTCGTGATGCGGCACCGCGTGTTACAACGGGTGGCACATCTTGTGCCGGCGCTGGTGATCTACCACTTCGCGACTCCGGTGCTCGCCGGATACGACCAGCTGACAGCCGTCGTGCGGCAGGGGGCGCTCATCTACATGGTCGTCATCGCGGCGCTGGCGGCCGACAGCGTTGTGAACGTGGGGATCGAAATCGTCCGGGGGTCGCGGCTCCCGCGGGAGCTACCGGTGCAGAGCATTGCCCAGGTGCTCAAGCTGGTGGTGTACGCCGTAACGGCCATCAGCGTCCTGGCGCTCGTCCTCGGCCGCTCGCCGCTGCTGCTGTTGAGCGGCCTTGGCGCGATGAGCGCCGTAACGATGCTGATCTTCAAGGACACCATTCTTGGCTTCGTCGCTGGCATCCAGCTGTCGGCGAACCGAATGGTCTCGCGGGGCGATTGGATCGAGATGCCGAAGCACGGCGCCGACGGCGACGTGCTCGATGTGGGATTGACGACGGTGAAGGTTCAGAACTGGGACAAGACGATCACCACGATTCCCACCTACGTGCTGATTGCGGAATCGTTCAAGAACTGGCGCGGCATGGAGGAATCGAGCGGCCGGCGCATCAAGCGAGCCCTCTACATCGACATCGGCTCCATTCGCTTCTGTGACGAGGAGATGCTGGCGCGCTTCTCGAAAATTCAGTACATCGCCGACTATCTGATGGCCAAGCGAGAGGATATTGCAAACTGGAACGCGGCGCGCGGGGTCGAACCGGTGAGCTTGGCCGACGGCCGCCATTTGACGAACGTCGGGACGTTTCGCGCCTATGTGGTGGCGTACCTCCGCCACCACCCGATGGTGCACCAGGACATGACGTTCCTAGTCCGGCAGCTGGCGCCAACCGAGCACGGGCTCCCGATCGAGATCTACGTCTTCAGCCGCGATCAGGCCTGGAGCCGCTACGAGGCGATCCAGGCGGACATCTTCGACCACCTGCTGGCGGTGGTGCCGGAGTTCGACCTGCGAGTGTTCCAGAGTCCGTCGGGGCGCGACGTGGAGCGGGTGATCGGCACCTGGGGTCATAAATAAGCACGGCCCCCGTCCTGTGCCAAAACTCGGCCCTTTTGAAATAGACCACAAATCAGCAGCTTAGACGCCCTTGGAATCCGCCGACCCTTGGGCTGCGTGGCGAGCTGCGGGCAGCGGACTTCGCACCCGGAAGTCCCTCATTAGACTGGACTTTATCGAGCACAAGAGCGAACGTTCGGTGATGCCGCAGGATACAGGGGTTGGCCGGAACGTCGTTATGGACGGTTTGGACTTCGCCAGCTTACGGCGGGTCTGGGAGCAAACCTTTGGGGCTGCTCCTCCAAGCTCGCTCTCGCGCGTTTTCCTGCGCCGCGTTCTTGCGTACGAACGCCAGTGCCGGACCCATGGCGGGCATTCGGCTGCAACCCGGCGCATTCTGGCTACCATGGTGAACGGGACACCAGGCAACGGCGCCGCCGCTCCCGCAGGGTCCGTTTCTGCCGGCACCCATCTCGTCCGCGAGTGGAATGGCCGGACCTACCAGGTCAAGGTAATCGACAACGGCTATCGGTTCGATGGCAAAACCTATCCGTCCCTCACTACCATCGCAAAGCGAATCACCGGCACCCACTGGTCTGGACCACGCTTTTTCGGTCTCACGCCCAAGCGCAAGGCCTAACATGAAGAAAATCCGCTGTGCCATCTATACGCGAAAGAGTGCGGAAGAGGGTCTCGAACAGGAGTTCAACTCCCTCGATGCGCAGCGAGAAGCCTGCGCCGCGTATGTCGCGAGCCAGAAAGCGGAGGGCTGGGTGCTGCTGCCAACCGTCTACGAGGACGCGGGGATCTCGGGAGGAACCCTGGAGCGCCCGGGCCTACAGCGCTTGCTCGACGACATCGATGCCGGTCTCGTCGAGCAGATCGTGGTCTACAAGGTCAACCGGCTGACCCGTTCCCTCTCCGACTTTGCAAAGCTCGTCGAGCGGCTCGAGGCGGCCGGCGCGGTTTTCGTGTCGGTGACTCAGTCCTTCAACACCGCGACCAGCATGGGACGACTGACGCTGCATATGCTGCTGTCCTTCGCACAATTCGAACGCGAGGTCACGGCCGAGCGGATCCGCGATAAGGTCGCTGCCTCCAAGCGCAAGGGACTATGGATGGGCGGCCGCGTACCGCTAGGCTATGAGAAGGACGAGCGCACGCTGCGCATCAACGAGGCTGAGGCTGAAACGGTCCGGACGCTCTATGCGCTGTACCGGAAGCACGGAACGCTCCGGCAGGTGAAGGCCGAGGCGGACCGTCTGAGACTGCGCACCAAGCAACGCTTCGCCGCGGATGGAACCCGGACAGGCGGGCTGCCGTTCCGTCGCGGGCACCTCCACTGCCTGCTGACCAATCCTCTCTACGCCGGCCGCATCCGGCACCAGAGGCGTGTCTACGAGGGCCAGCATCCATCGATCATTGCTCCGGAGCTCTGGGACGCGGTCCAAACGCAGCTGCAGGCAGGGGCTGCCAAACCAAGGAGACGCACGACGAAGGGCCGCGTCGCCCGTTCCCCACTGGCAGGCAAGCTCTTCGACGAGACCGGGGACCGGCTGACGCCGAGCCACACCAAAAAGAAAAACGGGCAACGGCTCCGCTACTACGTCTCCCGGCGCCTCATCCAGCACAGTGGCCAAAAGGACCTCTCCGGCTGGCGACTGCCCGCCCCGATGCTGGAACAGACCGTCGTGCATCTCATCCGACAGCATGTGGATGCCACGACCTTCTCGGCCTCGTTGATCCACACCCCGACGATGCAAGAGCTCGCCTCGGTGCGTCGCTTTTTAGACGGGCTGTGTTCCGGTAGTAATGATGATAGTGCCTCGGCAGCCCCCCTGCTCCGTCTTATCCGGCGGGTCGACATCAGCCCCGGCTCTGTGTCCATCCTGCTCGACCGCAATACGTGCGCTGCTTGCCTCTCTATGGGGCCCGAGCGCATCCGCGAGGATGCACTCCGCATCCTCGCACCGTTCCGCTTGCGTCGACGCGGCGTCGAGACCAAGCTCGTTCTGGGCAACCCCACGAAATCCGTCGACCACACACTCCTGCGCAATATCGCCAACGCCCTCTCCTGGCTCGACCGAATCAAAGCAGGCAAAACCTATGAGCAGATTGCCACCGAAAACGCCATCCCAACGGACCGCGTGCGCAAGGCAATCCGTTATGCCTTCCTGGCTCCCGACATCGTCCGCGCCATTGTCGAAGGCCGCCAGCCCGTTGGGCTGACCTCGAGCTACCTCTTGCATCATCCGCTTCCCGACGATTGGGAGAAACAGCGAGTGCTCGTCGCAACGCTGTGAGCCTCCAGCGCCCACTCCGTGAATGGGCTCGGTTAGCAGCAAGCTGCTCTCCGACACTGGCCTCCACCAATCAGCCTCAACCTGGCCCAAATTCCCTGTCATGGTTTCCAGACTCGGATAGCTCCTTGTACTGGACCGTCTGCGGAGTCATCTTCGTCTCCTCCGTAAAACTCCGCTGGATGAATTCGAGGTTTGGCCAATTCGAATTCCGCTATTCGCCTTCTCCTCAGGCGCGATCTAGGCGTTAAGCGTCTTCTCATTGTCTGCGCGATTAAGTGGAAAAACGTCCCGATAAGCCCCAAAATCGCCCCAAATTGCACACTAAGGGCCTGTTTTGCTCTGTTTCTGATCGTTTCCAGCCAAGAATCGGAAGCTCCACTCAAGCCTCCCGACTGCGATAGCCGGAAAGATGTTCCCGTCGACGAACATTCGCTGATGAGACGTAAAGCCTTTTGCGACAATGAGTAACGGTCGGAGCCGCCTCCGGAGGGTTTACGACACGGCCCTCTTTCAAGCGTCCAGGAGGTTGAGATTGCCGTATAGAAAATTTGATTGAAGCAAATTCGATTCCGGCTCGAACGACCACCCGTCGATAATGCGTGCGGGGACCAGCACGTGATGGAGGCCGTTAAATCACTGTAGGAAAAGAGGATGGACCGAAATGGGCATCATGGTTGAAACCCGAGAGGGCGTAAAACAGCCTTCTCGCAAAAGCTGTGTACGCGTCAAGAAACTCAAGAAACTCGAAACCTCCTGAATCTCCACTGGCTTTTCTGTTTGAGGATTTCCGCCAAAAGCTGAACCACCTTTTACCGAGACCGGATAGCTCCAACCTGCACCATCCGCCACCCAGTCTGGCCAATCGTGGCACTGCAGAGACAGATGCGATTTTCCGCGCGGTTGGCGGGGTTTTGCAGGATGAGGTGGCACCAGAGACGCGCTAGAAGGGCTGAACTGGCCTCATTTTCGGTTTTGGTCTCTAATCTCGATTTTCGAGTGCCACGTTTGCGTCAAATAGGGGAGCGGGCTCTGACCGGGGACCCTGCGGCAGCGGAAAAGACGCCGCCCGAGGGGCTCAGAATCGAGGCTGAGGTTATCGCGGCGTAGCTAGCTCGCCGTCAAGGCCCAGGCTTTGGGCCGCGAGGCGTTGGCCCAGATTGCGTCCGTTGCCACACCCGCTACGCTTCTGCGCTGGTACCGCTACCTCATCGCAGCCAAGTACGATGGCAGCAAGAACCGGAGCCCAGGCCGACCTCCGACGGCGAAGGACATCCGTGAGCTCATTGTACGCGTGGCGCAGGGTAGTGGTCTAGTTTGAATTTCTTCCTTCTTGCAACTGAGACCGCTATGGTAAATACTCGTAAAATGTCAAGAGAAGACGGTACCCAATCGGCTTTCCGCGTTCTCCAGCACGTCATCGACCAGACCGAGGACGGCCAAGTATCCCAAAAGAATCCGGCCGCCGTGGCTCTTGGCCGCAAGGGTGGGCTGGCATCGGCCAAAGTTCGTATGAAGAAAATATCGCCAGAGAGGCGCTCCGAGATCGCCAGGAAAGCAGCTAACGCTCGCTGGAAAGAGTGAAAGCCCGGACTGCTCGGATCCGCCGTGTGGAGGACTGTGGCCGCGGCAAGAACTTGGCCAGAGAACCGGGTGGCGCTGGAGCAGCCGACGTGAGGCCTGGGACGATGGACCACTGCTGTCTTGTATAACGGTGTAATATCAAGAAAGGAGGGGCTTGACCACCGCCCAGCATATGCCGAGTCATATCAGTGATTTGATCGGCTTGGGTATCTATTCGGTGCCCGAAGCCGGCCGCCTTACTGGCATCAAGTCGCGAACGATTCGAAGATGGCTCCGTGGCTACAGCTACAAAGTTGGCGACGAACTCCACCACTCGCCAGAGGTCGTCCTTGCGGATCTCAGGCAGACTAAGGAAGCCTTCGCACTAAGCTTTCGCGACCTCATTGAGGTCCGATTCGTACAAGCGTTTCGACGCCACGGCGTGAGTTGGAAGACTCTCCGAGCGGCCAGCAGCCTTGCTCAGCAGATGCTTCAGACCACCCATCCCTTCTCGACGAAGGCCTTCCGTACTGACGGAAAAAAGATTTTAGCTGAACTCGCCGATGGCAGTAGAGACCCAAAACTGTTGGATATTCTCGATAACCAATATGTATTCAGGGAGATCCTGGCGCCGCACCTTTACAGCGGCCTTGAGCGATCGCCTGACGACGAAGTTCTCCGGTGGTGGCCGATGAACCGGACCGGTTTGGTCGTCCTAGATCCAGGTCGCAGCTTTGGACAGCCGATAATCAACGAAGAGGGAGTGTCGACCTGGGTTCTGGCCAAAGCCTTTGAGGCGGAAGAATCGATCAACCGGGTGGCGGGATGGTTTGATGTGAAACGAGCTTCAGTACGTGCAGCGGTCACATTCGAAAATAGACTGGCTGCATGAATTTTTTTGTGGACAACAACATTTCCCCCGCGATCGCAAACGCTTTAAGTTCATTGAGCCAAAGGGAAGGCGTCAAGGTTGTCCCACTCCGAGAGAAATTCCCACCGAGCGTCGAAGATCGGGTCTGGCTGGAGTCACTTGGTAAGGAACGAAACTGGGTAATTTTATCTGGAGATATCTCGATCACTCGCAAACCGCACGAGCACCTTGCGTGGCAGCAGTGTGGCCTGACAGCGTTCTTCCTTCAGAAGGGTTGGATGGGCATTCGCTTTTGGGATCAATCGTGGAAGCTCGTCAAATGGTGGCCAACGATTATAGAAACAGCCAAGCGTTTCGAGACGGGACACTTATTTTCGGTACCAGTCAAAGGAAGAAAGTTAAAGACGATCGCCACGCCAGGCTCAGCACGCAGGTGAAACGTTCAGAACCACTAATCTGCTTTGTCAAAGTGAGAGCGCCCTCGGGTTCACCGAGGGGCAGCGGCCCACCGGCCTGTCCCTTCCATAAACTCGAGCTGTATGAGATTGGCGAACTTCCTGCAACCGGAATGCTTTGGTCGTCTTCATGTAGGACGTTTTAAGAGCCGGCGTCGGCTCTACTCAGGGATAGAGGTGTAAGCTGGTGCGAAGTCCAGCAGCCGTTCCGAGCGGATCGGACTCAAGCAGCGCGTCGAGTGTAATGATGATGGAGACCACCGACCTTTGAAATGGCACTCACTTTGCCCATTGCTGGCGACTCTACGCGGCGAGGCTCGGGCGCGTCTTTCTCAAGCGACAAATGAGTCCGGCACGAATGATAGTAGTCGACGTATTTGCGTAGGATTCGCCTCAGGTGCTGCTCGTCGAGGACGATCACGTGGTCGAGACACTCACGTCGAATGGAGCCGATCATCCTTTCGACTAATGGATTCTGCCACGGGGAGCGCGGTGCGGTAAGGACCTGCTCGATCCCGAGACCGTCGACGCGAGTATCGAAGTACGCTCCGTAGATCTGGTCTCGGTCTCGTACCAGGTACCGAGGCGCCGTGTCCCATGGAAAAGCATTGACCATTTGCTGCGCCGTCCATTCAGCAGAAGGATGTTCGGTGACATTGAAATGAACGATACGGCGACGGTCGTGGCGAAGGACGATGAAGACGAACAGAACTCTGAAGGTTGCGGTCGGCAAAGTGAAAAAGTCGAGCGACACCAAGTCGTTTGCATGATTATCAAGAAAGCTCCGCCAAGTAGGGGACGGTGGCGTGCGATGGCGAACCATATACTTGGAGACGGCGGCCTGGGAAATGGAGATGCCCAGCTTTGCCAGCTCGCCATGCACGCGGGGAGCTCCCCAGAGAGGGTTGGCCCTGCTCATGTTCCGTATCAGCTCACGTATTTCGGGAGCGACGCCTGGTCGTCCAGGCCTACGCCGTCGACTCTTCCACGCCCAATATCGTCTGAACCCACAACGGTGCCAGCGGACGACCGTCTGAGGTTTCACGATGACGAGGACGCTCTCCCAGTCAGTCCAGATTCTGCGCAACAGCACCCAAAACCCGCGGTCGACCTTCGAGAGCCGCGGCCGTTTCACGGAACGGCGGAGGACGGCGAGCTGCTGCCGAAGAGCGACATTCTCGAGAGCCAGCTTGCGACGAGCCTTGAAGGCAGAGATGAGAGCGGGAACCAACGAAGAAATCATGCCGGCATGGTGCTGGCAGACCGAAGATTAATCAAGTTTGGTGCGCGCGGATGAATAAATAGAAGGCACACCATCCCATCACTTGATGGCGGAAGCACCGCACAGGACGGGATGCGTACGTATTACCAACAGTAAACAGCGCAAGCACGGTTCTTTGAGCCCAGAGCACCTCACCTAGAAAAAGCGCAGCGAGTACGTGAACTTGATCCCGCGGCCGATTTCCGGTGCAAACTCCTTGATGAAGTTCGTGTGTGTCCGGTAGAGCTCGTTGGTCAAGTTGTACGCCTTCACCGCGAAGATGTGTGCCTGATGCGTCCGCGCCAGCGTGTATTGCGCCCTGACGTTGACGACGGCGTAGCCGTCGGTCGGGAACTCACCAACGCTGAAGACCTTGCCCTGTTTCGCCGACCAAATCAGCTCGGGGGTAACGGTGAGCGCGTTGAACGGCATCTCGACTTCGACCCGGCCGTGGAACGGCGGGATCCTCGGGACATTCTCGTCTAGCTTTGTCAACTTCGCATCGACGAGCCCGAACCCGGCCTTGAGCCACATGAATTCGGCTACGCGGAAACTCGCTTGCGCGTCGAAGCCGACGTAGCGCGCATCCCCTTGGGTGATCTCCGCCAACCTGAGGCCGTCCAGGATCTCCTCCTCGAAGGACCAGAAGATGGAGTCCTTGATGTCGTAGTAGAAGAAGTTGAAGTTGGCATCGATACCGGACGCACGACCTTTGACGCCGAGGTCGATCCCGTTGATGCGCTCGTGCTCGAGCGACGAGTCGCCCACCTCGAAGGCGAGGTTTCCGACGTGAGGGCCGAAATTGTAGAGTTCCTCGAGCGCCGGCGGTCGGTCCGAACTCGTGAAGTTGCCTACGAACGCGGTCGTGCGAGTGAAGTCGTAGCGCAGTCCGACGGAGCCCGATAAACTCGTGAACGAACGTGGTATCGCAGGCGTGGGCTTTTCTTCATGACCGTGGCCCTCCCCTTCGACGACTTCTTCTTGCCCCTCGCCTTCTTGACGCATTTCGGGGTTATAGTCGTTGTGCTCGACGCGTCCCCCGAAAGAAAGCGTCGTCGCCGGTCCGAGCGCCAGCTCTTCGTAGGCGAAACCCGCGAACGCGGTGAGCGTCGTGCGCGGGGAAAGGGCTTCGGCACCGATGGCGTTATAGTCTCGGTTTTTATACCAGATACCGAAGCGACCTGTCAGATCGGACGTACGGCTCTGCTCGAACTCCGCGCGTAGTAAGTAGATGTCGTTCGTAAACTGCGTTCCGACGCTCTCGATGCCCGCGTCGATCTCGACTTCGTCATGGTTCCAGTCGACGCGCTGGAAGACGACTTTTGCGGAGTCGAGCACGGTATTGTTAAAGTTTTGAAGTCCGAAATCGAAGCGTACGTTTTGACGGCGGAAGTCGTTGTCGATGAAAAACTCCTCCTCGCCCTCTTCGTGCTCACCTTCGATCTCGTCGTGAACGACTTCTTCTTCCTCGTGGCCGTGGAACTCGCCGGCGCCGGGTACGCCAAACCGCCCGTCCTCGATGCCGTAACCTATGGCAAAGAAAGCGCGCTCTCCGTAGAAGCCGGCCCCCAGGCTCCCGTTCGAAAGCTCCGTTTTCGAGTTCTCGACCGTGCCTTCGGGCGTGTCGTAGTCCTCGGTGCGTCTCGTGCCGCCGCCTCCCCAGATCATCCAATTACCGTTGCCGTAGCGGAGGTTCGCGTTGCCCCCGAGCTGGTTGTTCGCAGTGCCGCCATCGAAGACCGCCTGCCCGCGCACGCCCTGGGGTTGCGACCGGCGAAAGCTGTCCTGAGGGCTGATCGTATTGACGACGCCGCCAACGGCGTTCGAGCCGTAGAGGAGCGTCGACGGTCCCCGGATGATCTCGATACGCTCGAGATTCGCGGGATCGACGCTCACGTTGTGGTCGCCAGACTGGCTCGACAAATCGCCGGTACGGGTTCCGTCGTTCATGATGAGCACGCGGTCGCCGTCGAAGCCGCGAATGATGGGTCGGCTCGGCCCGGGACCAAAGCTGCGCTTGGCGACGCCAGCTTCGTTCTGGACGGCTTCGCCGAGCGTACCCCACATGTCTTTCGCAAGATCGAACGAGTCTAGCGTCGTGACCGCGTTGAACTGGTCGAGCGCAGTCGATTCGCCGCGCGCGCTCGTCGTCACCGTGACTGACTCGTGGATCGGCGACAGCGCCAAAACGACGGAGCGCTCGACGGTTTCTTCATCGTCAACCGTCACGTCCTGTCGCTCCGCGGTCAGATGCTCGCGTTCGACGAGCAGTTGGTACGTTCCCTTAGGCACGCCATTCAGAATAAAACGTCCCCCGCCATCGGTCGTTGTGAATCGTCCGAGACCTATGAGGAGCACGACGGCTCCATGGACGGGCTCTCCCGTCGCTTCGAGCGTTACGGTTCCCGTCACCGTACCGCTACCTTGCGCGATGGCGTTGGATCCCGAACCGATCGCCACGCACGCAGCCAAAAGGAAACTGAGATACTTCACAGATCATCTCCCTGTTCACACTAAAACCTATGTTGTTGAAACGCGTGGCCTACGATGAGCAGGCCACGTTCGGAGAGGGAGTCAGACCGGAGGTGCTCGCGGCGCGCCGGATTCGACTACGTCGGTCGGCGCGAGGGCCGCACGATAAGCGGGCGTTGTAGACGTGAAGTCAACGGGAGGCTCGGAGACGAGCTCCACCGTCAGTTGAGTGAGTGGCTGGTGACCTGCCTTGCAAACGAGGCAATCCTGGTCTTCGAACTTGCCATCGTCGTGAGGCACGAGCGCCGCCATCGTGACCGCGAGCGCTGCTAAGCCAACCAGCAGAACCAGCCACCGAGGAGACAGCCGACACTGCGCAAGAAGGCTCATTGGCTAAACCTCACCTTACATATACTACAGGGCTACGCTACCACACGAATGGGGGCCGCACAAGCGGCTGACACGCTACCGCTGCACGGTTTGACGGATTTCTCGGTTGTGCCTTCTATTTAATTCATCCGCGGGCACCAGCTCGCGACGAGCCTTGAAGGCAGAGATGAGCGCGCGAACAAACGACAAAATCATGTAGGCATGGTGCCGGTAGACCGAAGACTAATCAAGTTCGGGGCGCGCGGATGAATAAATAGAAGGCACAGCTCCCCAGAGAGGGTTGGCCCTGCTCATGTTCCGTATCAGCTCACGTATTTCGGGAGCGACGCCTGGTCGTCCGGACCTACGCCGTCGGCTCTTCCAAGTCCAATATCGTCTGAACCCACAACGGTGCCAGCGGATGACCGTCTCAGGTTTCACGATGACGAGGACGCTCTCCCAGTCAGTCCAGATTCTGCGCAACAGCACCCAAAACCCGCGGTCGACCTTCGAGAGCCGCGGCCGTTTCACGGAACGGCGGAGCACGGCGAGCTGCTGCCGAAGAGCGACATTCTCGAGAGCCAGCTCGCGACGAGCCTTGAAGGTAGAGATGAGAGCGCGAACCAACGACGAAATCATGCCGGCATGGTGCCGGCAGACCGGAGATTAATCAAGTTTGGTGCGCGCGGATGAATAAATAGAAGGCACACCCTCGCCCAGAAACTCTCCCCCGTGAAGTTACGCTTGCGCCCCAGGAAGTTTCGAGCTATCGAAATTGCGCTTTTCCCCTTCATGAAGCACACCACACTCGACACCGCAAACTTCGGTGGAATGCTGATGCACATATGGACGTGACCGCCCTTCACATGCCCTTCCAAGATGCGACTTTCCTTCTGCTTCGCCACCTCGTGAAAAATCTCTCCCAGATGCCGCCGAATCGCCCCGTAGATTTTCTTCCGTCGGTATTTGGGGATAAAGACAACATGGTATTTGCAGTCGTACCGCGTGTGCGATAGGATTTCGTAGTTTTTCATTGAGTCCTCCTTGTTTGGAAGTTGGCGCTTTCCAAGGAGGACTTTGTTATTACTGCCTCACACGGTCAAACCTCTGCGAGTCACCTCGGCAGAGCCGGGGGTTTACCTGTGATAATTACTGCCGTGATGGCGGTGGACCGACTGTGCTGGGTGCTTCCGCCATTAAGTGTTGGTGAGATGACGCTAAGACTTTACGCTGCATTAAATTACAGCCAAAATAGAGCTCACGACCTTCGCCGCGCGCTAAATGGAGCGTAAGCGCTTTTTTTGCAAAGGGATACGTACACATCACCAACAGCAAACAGCGCAAGCACCCCAACATTGCCCGGCGCACGCACGCCGTGAGCTCCGGCGTGACTACAACCGGATCGTCTACGCCAAGAACGGGATCGATGCTCGCAAAGCCTATGACGAGCTCGTCGCCAAGTGGACGCCTCTCGCGCCGGCCGTCGTCCGAAGCCTAGAGGAGGCCGGTAATCAGCTGCTGACCTTCTACGAATTCCCTCGTGCCATGTGGAAATCGATTCGAACGACCAATGCTCTGGAGAATCTCAACCGCGCGTTTCGACGCCGGACGAAAACCCAAGCGTCGTTCTCCAGCGAGGAGTCCGCGGTCGCTTTGCTGTTTGGGCTTATCGCCTCTGGCCAGATTCAACTACGGCGCATCGACGGCTACCAAGGTCTGAGCGAGGTTCTCAAACACGCGGAGGTTGCCGCCTGATCTGATACCCTGATGACGGAGTGGAGGGCGCCGTTCTTTTTCCACGAACCTCGGGACACATCCCACCCAATCCTGGATCTCGAGCCTCGCCCACTTCTCCAGCGACTCCCAAGCCACCCTTGACGAGCTCCGTCGTCCTGTGGTCTTTTCCTTCATGGCGGTGTCTCCTTCCGTTGGCCCCTTCAGGCCGTGTTTCGTGACGCGGAAGGTTACTCCGCCTTTACTTTATTTCCACACCTTCTGAGGCTAGCTCGTTTTCATCGTTAACCTCCTCAGTGGGCGTGACCTCCCTCAGCGGGATGCTCATGCGTGATGTTCCATTTCACATCCTTGGCCGTAAAGCCATCCACCATTCCGTTGCCATTGTGCCAACCGAGACCGCATCCGGGGCAGACATCTTTCTTGGCCTCGACGTTCGGGTAGCAGGCACATTGTCCTTCATGGAGAGCGCACCAATTGCAGCTCGGAAAGGTGCAACAGCTGTATTTGCCGGCGTTGGCCAGCTCGGACTTGGTGTCGTCGAGCGCCGCATTGATTTTCTCCATTTGCTCAGCAGGTGATAGCTTGACGGGTTCCTCTTTCATGGGAGGCTCCGCCGGCTCAGCTTGCTGCGCCTGCTGCGCGGGTTGGCACGAAACGAGTCCGAACAGAAGGGCAATTGCCCCCAACACATGGAATGTCTTCATCACTGGCCCTGCTCCTTTCTTGGTATCACTTCGAGAAATTCATTCGAGCTAGCATGTCCTGGAATCTCGGATCGCTGCGGATCGGATCGTACTGCGGTTCTCGTCCTGTGCCAAAACTCGGCCCAGCCGGCATCGACGAAAGAACTGCGTCTATCGAAATCAGGCAAAACTCTAGCACGCGAACAGGTTACGCAGCGGCCGCCAACACTTGACTGCGGAAGCACCGCGCTACGCTCAACGAAGGCCGGGGCATCAACCCCGGCAACACAAGCAGAAGGTGAAGCTGGCAAAGCTTGAACCCCGTCCTGTGCCAAAACTCGGCCCTTTTGAAATAGACCACAAATCAGCAGCTTAGACGCCCTTGGAATCCGCGCAGAATCCAGGGTATTTCGCGCCGCAGGGCTGACTTCCGACCCATGGGCTGGCGGATGAATAAATAGAAGGCACAACGCCGTACTACCGTCTCCAGCATCGAAGGGCGACTTTCGACACGGTCGTCGCTCTCAGAGTCGAAGGTGTCAGCATTTCCACGATTGCTCGGGTCGAGGGGATTGCCTGGAACACCGTCGCGCGCGGGCTCGAGAAGGCGGCGGCCGCTTGCCGCCGTTTCAACAGTAGAAGGATCGCCGGATACGTCGTCGAGGAGCTCCAAGCCGACGAGATTCGTTCGTTCGCTGGCGGGAAGAGGCAGCCGACTTGGATCTTTGTTGCGATCGAGGTGTGGTCCCGTCTCTGGCCCTCGACCGTCGTCGGGCGTCGAAGCTACCGGAACACACTTGCTCTCTTGCGCGACGTGGCCAACCGGATGGATTGGGAGCGTCTTCCCCTGATCGTCACCGACGGATTCGATTTCTACGAGAAGGTCGTCCGTCGCGTCTTTGGTCCAGCGGCTCTGTACGGCCAGGTTCTCAAGACGCGCAGGAATGATCGTATAGTGAAGGTCGAACGAAGAGCGCTGGTTGGAGCTGCGTGGCGATTCGATGAAGCCCTCAATAACTCCGAGGACTCTTCGACGTTGAACACGTCGTTTATCGAGCGGCTCAACCTCACAATTCGTCAAGGGTCGGCGTACTTGCGTCGGCGGTCGCCATGCCACGCACGCGCGAAGGAGACACTCGAGGACCACCTGGAGTTGCTGCGCTGTTATTACAACTTCGTCCGACCGCATAGGGCGTTGAAGTTCGGGCGGGAAACCAGGACGCCGGCGATGCAGGCTGGACTGACCACGCGGCGGCTGACGCTCAGGGAGATCTTCGTGTGCACGCCGACGTCCCTATCAATGTTAATAGAGCCCGACGCGATGGCGTTCGCCGGCACACGTAGGCCGGCGACCGCGGTTGTAGAAATGCGCCTGGCGGCGTAGTAACACTTGATGGCCGAAGCACCCATTTTCCCGCCGAGCGGCATGGACGTTGCGGACACCTTCTTCTCCGTGCTCTTGCCGAGCACAGCTTGAGCCTCAATACCCGTCTGGTTTACACTCGTGCCCTCCCGGCGTCGAATTTGTCGATCTCCCAATAGATGTCGAAGAATCCCTCCAGCCGTTCCATCCCCGCGGTTTTCTCCGCGATCGACGGTGTGCCCTCTTGGGCGTTCGCTGCACAGGCGACGAGTAGGATCAACCATCTTGCTACTTTCATGGACCTTACCTCCGGAGCGCTGAACCTATCGCATTAGCGTGACTTCTTCAAAAAGCTGAGAAACTCCGAGCTGCTGCTGAGCAGAAGCGTTACGTCTTTGTCAAGGCTCGATCGATAAGTCTCGAGCGTCTTCAAGAACTGATAGAAGTCAGCATCCTTGCTATAGGCCCGGGCGTAGATGCCAGTGGCTTCAGCATCGGCATTGCCGCGGGTCTCTTCGGCCGTCCGGAACGCTTCCGACTCGATCCGCTGCAGGTCCCGGTCTTTCTGGCCGCGGATCTCCGCGGAACGTCCCAGTCCTTCGGAGCGGCTGCGCTCGGCGATGCGTTTGCGCTCGGAGATCATGCGCTGGTACACGGACTCGCGCACTTCCTCCGTATAGTTGATCCGCTTGAACTGCACGTCAACGAGATCGATGCCGAGGGTCGCCACGGCCACCGAGGAGCGCTCTAGAACGCTTCGCGTGATTTCGTCGCGGCCACTCTGAATCTGCGTTGGAATTTCCTGCTCCAGCATGCCGATGAGCACTTCGGTCACCGCGAACTCGCGATCGGTCGCGCGAACGATCTCGATGAGGTCGAAGCTCGCGACGGCGTTGCGCGTTTCGCCGTCGATGATGTCGTCGATCCGGCTTTGTGCTTGCTGTTCATTCCTGAGCGACACGAAGAACTGTAGCGGGTCCGAGATACGCCATCGGGCATAGGTGTCGACCCAGATGAACTTCTTGTCCTTGGTCGGGATCTGATTGGCGTCGCCGTCCCACGGGAGCCAGCGTTTATCGAAGCGGTGCACTTCTTGGAACGGCCATGGAAGCTTGATGTGAAGCCCCGCCTTTTGAACCGCGCCGCCGACCGGTTCCCCGAATTGCGTGATGATCGCTTGCTCGGTCTCGTTCAACGTGTAGAGGCTGGTGGCGAAAAAGGCCCCCGCGATGATCAGTAGTCCGGTGAAGAGCGTGCGGCTCGCGTTCATTGCTGTCCTCCTTGGGTTAGATTCATCAACGGGAGAACTGAGGCACCTTCTTCGTCGACGATCACTTTCTTTCCGACACGGGGCAGTACCTCGTTGAGCATCTCCAGATACATGCGGGTACGGGTGACGCGCGGTGCTTTGCGGTACTCGTCGTAGATGGCTTCGAAGCGGGTGGCTTCACCTTCGGCGCGGTTCACGCGGGCAGTCGCATAGCCTTCCGCTTCCTGGATCAGCTGACGCGCTTCGCCTTCGGCTTTCGGGATCGCTTGGTTGAACTCGGTGCGCGCTTCGTTGATGAGCTGCTCGCGCTCCTGGATAGCTTCGTTGACCTCGTTGAACGAGGGCTTCACGGCGTCAGGTGGGTTCACGTCCTGGAGAACGAGCTGCTGGACATCGATACCGATCTCGTAGGTGTCGCTGAGCTGCTGCAGGATTTCGTGGGCCCGGGCGGCAATGCTGGCACGGCCGGTCGTAATGACTTCGTCCACGCTGTGGTCGCCCACGACTTGGCGCATCGCCGCTTCGGTCATGTCGCGAAAGCTCGACTCGGGCGAGCGCACATTGAACAGAAACGCGCGCGGGTCCTTGATCCTGTACTGCACGATCCACTCGACGACGGCAACGTTCAAATCGCCCGTGAGCATCAAAGATTCGTCCTCGAAGCCCCGGTCGATATATTGGGTCCGGACGCCGGCCTCGGCGGTACGGAAGCCGAACTCCTGCTTGAGCTGGCGCTGGACCGGCACCTTGATCACGGTGTCGACGAACGGGATGAGGAAGTGAAGCCCCGGTCCCGTATCCGACGAGTAAGCCCCGAATCGGAGCACGACGCCCCTCTCATCCGGGTCGACTTGGTACGCGGCGCTGAACATGGCGACTGCAAGAACGAGACCGACGATGATCGTGATCGCGTTTTTCGGTATGAACTTGGGTACGTTGATCTGCGGCATTCGGGACGCGTCGAAATCGAACGGGCCCTTACCACTACCTCCAAAAGACATGTGTGACCTCCGCGGAAGAGAGTATCGCTTACAATCACGAAACGCTATGAGCTTCGGAGACGACTTCAAGGATGCCGACCCCGTCCTGTGCCAAAACTCGAACCTTTTGAAATAGACCACAAATCAGCAGCTTAGACGCCCTTGGAATCCGCGCAGAATCCAGGGTATTTCGCGCCGCAGGGCTGACTTCCGACCCATGGGCTGGCGGATGAATAAATAGAAGGCACACGCCAGTCTTCCACCAGAACACTTCGGATTTTAGTAGACAACTCCCAGTTTCTGCGAGGCGCAACCCTGGTAAATGGCTCGACTATGCATCCACTCTGGCGGATTCCGCTCGTTGCAGAGCTTACACTTACGGAACCGTTGCCGCCGTCGCCTCCTGGTTACCTTGACCAATGCGGAGAGCAGCTGTTTTAGGTCCGTCCCTGATAACCCGGCCAGACGAATGTCGCCCAACGGAGCGTGTCTCTCGACCGGAGTGCCGGGTCCCTGCCATCTGATGGCCTCTCACGCCGACCGTCGTCCGAAGCCTAGAGGAGGCCGGTAATCAGCTGCTGACCTTCTACGAATTCCCTCGTGCCATGTGGAAATCGATTCGAACGACCAATGCTCTGGAGAATCTCAACCGCGAGTTTCGACGCCGGACGAAAACCCAAGCGTCGTTCTCCAGCGAGGAGTCCGCGGTCGCTTTGCTGTTTGGGCTTATCGCCTCTAGCCAGATCCAACTACGGCGCATCGACGGCTACCAAGGTCTGAGCGAGGTTCTCGAACACGCGAAGGCCACCGCCTGATATGATACCCTAATGACGGAGTGGAGGGCGCCGTTCTTTTTCCACGAACCTCGGGACGCATCCATAAAATGTATAGTGTAATACTTGCATTTATGTATCATTATGCATTACACAATAAATAGTTCAAGGAAGGCGGTTCGACGCTGTGCCTGCAGATCCTCGACTCAAGACGGCTCAATTGAATCTCCGGGTCGAGCCGCGCGTCAAGACAGCCGCAGTCAAGGCTGCCAAGTTAGACCGTCGCAGTTTGACAAGCTTTGTCGAGGGGCTGATTCTCGAATACTGCGCGAACAGGGGCACCGACATTTCAGGTCTGGAGGAAAAAGGGAAGGGGATGAAGGCTTCCACTTCCCGGCAGTCCAGTAGAGTCGCTGCCCCGGCCGCCACCGAATCGACCGAAGTACACTTCTACAGAGCGAACGAGAAACCGTACGGACCTTTCAGTAATCTCTACCGACGACGAATCGTCTTCGAGGGCCGCGAGTATCCAACGGCGGAGCATGCGTATCAAGCCGGCAAGCCACGAAAGGATGCCGTCCGCCAGTGGATCTTAAGCGCGCCGACGCCAGGCTTGGTAGCGATGGCGGCTCACGGTCTCTACACTTGGGACATCGTTTCGGACTGGTCCACTATCAAGAAGGTACGGATGCGGGACGTTCTTCGCGCCAAGTTCACCCGGCATCCTGATCTGGGTGAACTCTTACTCTCGACGCAAGATATGCGACTGGTCGAGGCTGGACGCGTCAACAGCGCGGTGAACCGGTTTTGGGGCGAAGTCAACGGCAAGGGGAACAATACGCTCGGCGTCTTGTTGATGGAGATAAGGGAAGAGCTACGGAAAGGTGTCGGCGCAGGATCGCCGCGCCTCAGGGCCGCGGAACAAACGGAACCCAGTACGGACAAGAGCGACCCTCATGTCGCCCGCACGCTGAGAATGCGGCATTCGTGACCTCGCGATACGACGAGGAACTGCAGCAGCTCGCAGTCACTTATAAGACCGGTCTCGCCGCGGACGTTTCTAGGGTCATGGGCGCAATAACGGGGGCAAGCGAGTCGAGCATTATCGGCGTAGGCTTCGGAGGCTCGTTCACGATCGCCTCACTCCTGTGTAATCTGCACGAGTCGTATACGGGTAGGATCTCACGCGCGGCAACGTCACTCGAACTTATCTGCAACCCTACACTAGCTGCGTCCAGCCCCGTCTTCCTGATCTCCGCTGAGGGGAAGAACCCGGACATCATTGAGGCCCTTCGCCGAGCCCGCGGACAGAGCTCGCGGACGGTTCACGTTCTCACAAATCGGGCGGACAGCCCACTGATCGATTGCGCCCGCGAGCTGACAAACGTCAACACTCTTGTTTTTGACCTCACTGAGAAGGACGGCTACCTTGCGACTAACAGCCTGTGCCTTCTATTTATTCATCCGTGCGCACCGAACTTGATTAGTCTCCGTCTGCCGGGACCATGCCGACATGATTTCGTCGTTTGTTCTTGCTCTCGTCTCTGTCTTCAAGGCTCGTCGCGAGCTAGCTCTCGAGAATCTCGCTCTTCGGCAGCAGCTCGCCGTGCTCCGCCGTTCGGTGAAACGGCCGCGGCTCTCGAATGTCGACCGCGAGTTTTGGGTGCTGTTGTGGGTGCTTCCGCGTCGTGTCCAAAAATACAAACGAACTCAAGACCCGCGCGCCGGGCTGTTTCGTAATAAACCTGTCTACGCTTGGTTGGCCAATGGGAGCTAGTCCCCTGGATCTTTGATTACTATACAAAGTTAGACTTTTCGCCAGCCCATAAGATTCATAAGATTCATGCACTTAGAATGGTTTCGGCAAGCTCTGCTTTGTCTAGTTGTTTCTGCTACAGGGGACTAGAATCCTCGGTCATGAGCACGCCGATCCAGCCCTTGACCTTGTTGGTGGTCGCCCGTCTGGTCAAAATACTCGAACGCCCAACGGGCCAGCAGTTTGAACCTTCAGGGCTTCAAATGCCGGTAGGCCCGCAAGGTCTGGACCAGGGCATCTCCCTTCTTGGCCCAGGCCGACCGGATCATCTACAACACCGATTCGGCGGTCGGCGCCTGCAACGCCAACGCCTGGGTTTTCGGTGATTATGCACTTAACGAACCGAATGCATACTTATTCATTCCTAATTCTGGGCCGCTATCTGGTCGAGCTTCTTGACGACCCTCTTGCCAAATAGCTTTTCCATGAGCGCACGGTCGTCCAATTCCAGCATCTTGGGCGGCGAGCGCCTCAGTTTTTGTTTCTTCTTCTTGTGAGCTTTTCTCCTCCGTTTCAACGCAGGCTCCTATCCGGCCACCGGTAAGCGTGGTCGCCGTCCCTCAAAGTAGTCGTCAATCGTGTAAATCTGTACCGCCGGGACGCTCATAAAGGGGATTACATACTAAAGTCCCCCAGAGACCCACTATGGAGACTGGCGCGAGCGCGGCGCGAATTCTTCCTCCTTCTCGGCCTTGGTAGGCTGGTAGTCCGAGCGGACAAGCTCGACTGTTTTAGGTTTCTTCTTCTTGGTTTGCTTCTTTTTCATGGCCTTGATCCTCAAAAAAAGCCATTTGCTTTGATGGTAACACGACCTTGTGAACCTTAACAACGCGGTACGATGGTTCTCCTATCATCTCACCATTCTCGTTCGTTCTATAAACCTCCGCCATTTCCACATCCAATGAGCTTCCAGGTGGTGCCGACTCTTGACCTGCCTGGAAGCTGTTGAGCCATTCCGTGTCTTCGATCGATGCTTCAATGGCGCGTCGATAGGACAGTGTCCATCTTGACGTTCCTTCGTAAGCAGCCTTGCGGATGGGAACCGTCGCTCGAATAGTGGAAGTATGGAGATTTTGTGGAGTCACTTCGGGAAGGTCTGAGCCATCCATTTCCGGGACATCGCCTTTTTTAAACTCGGCAAATACATCGTCCCCTTTATAAAATTGAACCGAATCGTAACCATCCTCACGCAATGGGGCTAGCACTTCCACCGCTTTTCTACGTATGTTCATGTCGGAGTAAAGCTCATAGGCGGGTGCTTCCGCCATTAAGTGTTGGTGAGATGACGCTAAGACTTTACGGTGCATTAAATTACAGCCAAAATAGCGCTCGCGACCTTCGCTGCGCGCTAAATAGAGCGTAAGCGACTCTTTTGCAACTGGATACGTACACATCACCAACACTTAATGGCGGAAGCACCCAACTGGGCGGAATACAACGAAGGGCTGCGCCGCCGGGGCGATTTGACAGTCTGGTTTGACGAGGAGGCAATCGCGAACTGGAAGGCCGACAAGACCGGTAAGCCTGGCGGTCAACGGGTCTATTCAGACATGGCGATTGAAACGGGCCTGGTTGTCCGGATGGTGTACAAGCTCGCCTACCGACAAACCGAAGGCTTCTTGCACTCGATCGCCTCGCTTCTCGGGCTCGGTATCGAGATCCCGGACTACTCGACGTTGTGTCGGCGCTCGAGGTTGCTCCGCAAGAAGCTGCGGATTCCGAAAGCCGCGAGCACTCAACCCATCCACCTGATGATCGAGAGCACGGGCTTGAGGATTCATGTTGGAACCGCCCGCAAACCGCCAAAGCAGCGCGCATGGCGCAAGTTGCACATCGCCGTTGATCGCGAGACAGGGAACATTGTTGCGTCCGAACTGACGGCGTCACGAGCTCGCGACGCAACCCGAGTCCCCGCTTTGCTAACACAGATTCAAGCACCTCTAGTGTCGGTGGCGGCGGACAGTGCATCCGACAAGGAAGCGGTCTACGAAGCCATCGAAGCGCACAGTCCTGGACGAAGGACGCGCGTGGTGATTCCGCCGCAACGAAACGCGACGCTCAGTCAGAATTCGAACACCGCCATGCAGGAGCGCGATCGCCATATTCGTGCAATCGAAAGACACGGCCGACGTGAATGGTACAAGCTCTCAGGCTACACCAAGCGAAGCATGGTGGAGAACGCGGTCTATCGTTACAAGGCGATCATCGGGCCGGAGATGCGGGCTCGAACGTTGGCGAGGCAACGAGTCGAACACCGAATTGGGTGCGAGATACTCAACAAGATGGCTGCGCTCGGGATGCCCGATACGTACTGCGCCGGGTGACTCTGCAACCGGCACAGGGAGGTCAGCGATTTGCTCCGGGCCGTGCAACAACGCCGGTCGGCCTCGGGAATGAGCTCGCCAACGGGAAGGCATTCTGTATCGACACCGATGTGATGGTGTCCGGCGCCTCATCCAGCACAGTGGCCAAAAGGACCTCTCCGGCTGGCGACTGCCCGCCCCGATGCTGGAACAGACCGTCGTGCATCTCATCCGACAGCATGTGGATGCCACGACCTTCTCGGCCTCGTTGATCCACACTCCGACGATGCAAGAGCTCGCCTCGGTGCGTCGCTTTTTAGACGGGCTGTGTTCCGGTACTAATGATGATAGTGACCCGGCAGCCCCCCTGCTCCGTCTTATCCGGCGGGTCGGCAACACCGCCGAGATACTCTACCGCTCAGTAGGGCCAGAATGGCATATCCCCTATAAGCAAAACTTCTACTCGGTCCCTTTCACGCGCATCGGGCAGACACTTCCAGTGCGGGTCACCGACTCCGAGCTCATCGTCTAGATCAAGTGACTGAGGTGTCACCTGACACTCTCGTGATCGCCGAGGAGTTCAGCGAGCCCGGCCCATTCGAGATTTCGGCTCCGTTCGCATTTTCGGACACGACGCGGTTCGTCGACCGAGAGTTCGGGACGTAGAGCCTAATCCGAAACGGCCCGGCGCGCCGGGCTTGAGTTTGTTTGTGTTTTTGGACACGACGCGGCCGGCCCTGAATGCCTCAACTTGACAGTAGTTTCCGGATTCGCGACAATAGCGCATCCTTTCCCTGGGGATTCGTGATGAAGATTTATCGCCTCTGTCGGAAACCCGCCGTCACCGTCCCAGCCTTCGCTTCGGTCAAAGAAGCGCTTGAATTGATGACGAAAGAGAAAGTCGGCGCGGTCGTGGTGCTTGAGAACGAGGAGGCCGCTGGCATGTTCACGCGCCGAGATGCCATCGAGCGCGTGGTGCTCAAGAAGCTGTCTCTCGAGTCGACTCGGATCTCGTCGGTCATGACGTCGCCGGTCGAAGTCCTCTCTCAGGACAGCGAGCTGGGCGACGCCCTGAAGATGATGGTGGCAAGGCCCTTCAACCACATCCCGGTCGTCGACTCCGAATCGAAGGTTGTGGGCCTCGCCACAACGAAGCCTCTGATGAAACAGACTATCGAGAAGCTCTCAGACGAGGTGGGGTCACTCGAAGCCTACATCACCGCCGACGGGATTGGTGGTTGACGGGTTCTTTTTCTGTGATTGAATCGACGACACACTTGGAGCCCAAGGGTCGGCGGATTCCAAGGGCGTCTAAGCGGCTGATTTGTGGTCTATTTCAAGAGGGCCGAGTTTTGGCACAGGACGGGATCGGCGTTCTCATGACCGAGGATTTCAGCTTCCATTGGCCAACCAAGCCTAGACAACCTCTAATCCGAAACGTCCCGGCGCGCGGATCTTAAGTTCGTTTGTGTTTTTGGACACGACGCCTGCTCGACCGCAATGCGTTCGCTGCTTGCCTCAAGAGCCGTAGAGGATCAGCGCCTTTTCCAAGAGATTCGAGTCGCCCTCGGGTGTGTCACGGAGCCTTTCGAGGAAGTACGGGATGGTGCTGACGTGGTACCGGTTGATCTTCGTGAACTCCTCGATCCGCTCCTCTCGCTCGCCGTGATGCGAGGCCGGGTGAAACCCAGTGTTGACGCCGGTCTCCGGGTAGACACGGCCCGAAACGTCACGCCCCATCTTGAACGCGAACACCCGAGTAATGTCCGACGCGAACGCTGCCGCTTGCAGGTCGAACATCAACTTGACGTGCTCATCGAACGAGTCCGGCAAACGGTTAGATGGCAATTCCCTGTTCCGAAATAACAGGGAATTTGAGATGACCGAGCAGGGAATCGCTCTGGAAGAACAGGGAATTAAGATCAGCGAACAGGGAAATGTCACGAACAGTATGTGAGGGGCGTCGAACTCAACGTACTATTTACACCATACGAGCTTTGCACCTCGGTTTAGCTCACCGGCGTACACTTAAGCTGTTAATATATGGTCTATTTCAAAAGGGCTGAGTTTTGGCACAGGACGGGTCATCACGACCGTTAGACTGTAGTCGCTTCGATGAAAAACTGGAGCAACATCAAGAACCTCACGTCCAAGAGCTTTACGTGTGGGCATTGCGCCAAGCTTGTTGCCTCGGTAGCAGGCTATTTCACTGAAGATAATCGGAGGCACGTTTACGTGTGCCCCAATTGCTCCCGCCCCACGTACTTCGCCGAGGATGGGACGCAGCTTCCGGGAGTCGCTCCCGGGGTTGAGGTCGAACATCTCCCTGATGACGTCAAGAAGCTCTATCGCGAGGCACGCAATTGCGTGGCAATCGGCTCGTATACGTCTGCAGTGCTCAGTTGCAGAAAACTCCTGATGCACATTGCGGTCGCTCAGCAAGCCGACGTGGGGAAAAGTTTCGTCGAATACGTGGAGTACTTGGCAGCAAAGGGTTACGTTCCTCCAAACGGACAAGGCTGGGTGGATCACATTCGGGTGAAGGGGAATGAAGCAAATCACGAAATCCGCCTCATGAAAAAGTCTGATTCGGTGGAACTGATTTTGTTCTCCGAAATGCTATTGAAGTTTATCTATGAGTTTCCGCAACGAGTGCCGAAGGCGGGAGAGGCCTGAATACCGACTAACACGCGTTGCGCTAGGCGGCCTGATGACGGAGCGTGTTGTTGAAGGCGATCTGAGCGTCATGGTCAACGGCAGAACGCGCTGTTACGTCATGATTCGCAGAGCCAGGAAACACATAGTAAAGAAAGGCCTTCTCGACAGCGATACCCGCGATGGCGTAAAAAGTCATACAGCAGGGACGCATGGCGGCCGCAGCCTGTGAGAACGTAAAGGATCGAGTCCATCCCCTAAGCACGGGACCTCATCGTTCAGCAGTTGTTCTATTTTCTCGAAAACAAAAAGGAGAATACATATCTCGAAGCATGAACAACGTTGCAAGAAACACCGACTCGAATAGATCCTGGGCAAACCGCAGAAAGAGGTACACAACGAACTCAAAGCGGCAATTCTCAAGGCGGTCGACGGTGTCCTCTCTGACGGCGGCGCGGTCACGATGTCGGAGGCGATTCGAGCGGCTTCTGGAAGCGCGATCACGCTGCGTAACAACCGGCGGCTCGTGACCTACTATGTGCTCGTCGTCATCGAGCTGTCTTCGCGAAAAGTGCACATTGCCGGAATCACCAACAGCAAACAGCGCAAGCACCAGGCGTCGTGTTGAGCCGGTGCCACCTCCAGAGACTACCGCGTTTCATTCATTCGGGGTGGCCGTCAGGCCGTGGAAAACTTGACAGTACCCTTCGCTATCTTCTTCGCCTTCCCTGACGCTTTGGCTTCCCGCACCCTCGCTTTCTCCGCCGCTTTGGCCTTGGCTTCCCGCACTCTTAGCCACGCACGGACCTCCCCCAGACGGAATTGAGACGCCACGCCGCGCCCTCTGGTGTGGACCGGCATCCCAGACCGCTCCCATTTCGTTACCATCTGTTTATCGACACCCAAATGCTCGGCTAGTTCCAACCGCGTCAACACTCGCGCTTTTGCCATAGTTCTCCTCCAAATGGCGCTGCCCCCTTCTGTATTGAAAGACGCTCCCCAGGGTACTACGGTTTTCCCGGTGCTTCCGCAATCAAGTGTTGGTAGCCGCCGCGTAACCCGCTCGTGTGCTAGAGTTTGGGCCTGATTTCGAGAGACGCAGTTCTTTCAGCGATGCGGGCTGGGCTGACCACGCGGTGCCTGACGTTCAGAGACGCCTTCGTGTGCACGCGACATCCTTATTAATGGCGTTCGGTGCTTGCGCTGTTTACTGTTGGTGATATCTACGTATCCCTTTGCAAAATAGGTGCTTACGCTCCATTTAGCGTGCAGCGAAGGTCACGAGCTCTATTTGGGCTGTAATTTAATGCACCCTCTGGTACAAATCTGAATCGGTTTCGGGACTTGAGCATCAGGCCTGTTAGACGACTCGACCTCGAGCGAACTTCTCTGGCGTAAGATAGCCGAGGGAGCTGTGAGGTCGAACCGTGTTGTAGTCCTGACGCCATTGCTCGATGATGCACTGGGCGTCCGCCAGGGTGACGAACCAGTGCTGGTTGAGGCATTCTTCGCGGAAACGACCGTTGAAGCTTTCGACGAACGCGTTCTGTGACGGTTTGCCGGGCTCGATGAATCGAAGCTCGCACCCTTTTCGTAGGCCCAGGTATCGAGCCGTCGACCAGCGAACTCGGGCACGTTGTCGACCACGATCTGTTTTGGATAGCCACGTATCTCGGCGACCGCTTCGAGGATATCCACAACGGCGACGCCGGGGAGCGAGAATGCTGCCTCACATGCCAAGGCCTCTCGGCTGCAATCGTCCACGACGTTTAGAATCCGGAATCGCCGACCCCGTCGTGTCCAAGAATACAAACGCGTTGCCAAGCTCTTGATGGTTGCACTCTCCACGAGAATGATAGATGAACTCGGTGACGGCCTGGGCGCGGGTCTTAGAGTTCGTTTGTATTGTTGGACACGACGGGCTTCGAAACCAAGGAACCGCACGACCAAGGGCCCTGCAGCCTGCTCCCCTCTCGCCGGCAAGCTCTTCGACGAGACCGGCGACCGGCTACACCCACCCACACCAAAAGGTTGCGTCTCACGCGCACGCGAAACGCGTCGTCGAACGGGATGGTGTCCACATCAGAATTATACGTTCAACCCACCGGGCCTCCGGGGAGGTAAGATGTCGGGCAGGTGAAGTCCATGATGCTCGTTTCGTACATGAAGGTCGCCTGGGTCCTGTGTGCGATTCTCCTGCTGCCAGTGACGCCATGGGCGAGCGAGGAGAAGAAGCTCGCGAGCGTCGCCTGCAGCGATACGGTGCTCATCCGCGTCTCCGACGGCGCATCCAGGCAGGGGAGTATCGCCGTCGTCGAGGTGCGCAGCGAGACGCCACTCGACTCGGTCGATGGATTCGCCGCGGGCGAGACGCTTTTCTTCTGGCATGACGCCGATGCTCGGGTGTTTCAGGCTCTTCTCGGGGTGGATCTTCGCAGGAGCTCCGGCACCATGTCGCTTCGCGCACGGGTGGCTCCCCAGTTCGGAGAGCCGGTGGATTGTCGGCTGGAGCTTCCGATCGGAAAGGGGGAGTTTCCCGTTCAGCGGCTCGCAGTGGCTCCCAAGTACGTAGAGCTGAGCGCGGACGACCTCGCCCGCTCGCAACGGGAGTCGAGGGAGCTCGACCGCATCTTCTCCTCGACGACCCGGGAGCGATTGTGGCAAGGGGGCTTCCAATCGCCGGTTCCCGGGCGTAAGGCCTCGGGAAGCTTCGGCAAGAGAAGAATCTTTAACAACCAGCCCCGAAGTCCGCATAGCGGGGAAGATTTCTCCGCTCCTACGGGAACGCCGGTCCTGGCTACGGCGCGGGGCCGCGTCGCACTGGCCAAGGACCTCTTCTTTCTCGGCAAAACCGTGATCCTGGACCACGGCTTCGGGTTGTACTCCTTCTACGGTCACCTCAGCTCTTTGGGTGTCGAGCCGGGAACGAACGTCCAGAGTGGTACCGTCATCGGCAAAGTCGGAGCCACCGGAAGGGTCACCGGGCCACACCTACACTGGGGTGTACGACTCGGAGATGCCCGAGTCAATCCGATGGAGCTACTCGCGCTCGCCCGTTGACGCGCCGTCAGACGAGGTGGCAAGCCACTTTGTGCGTGCTGCTGATGTCACGAAGCTCCGGCAGGCTGTGCTTCGCAAGAACTCGATCCCGTCCTGTGCCAAAACTCGGCCCTCTTGAAATAGACCACAAATCAGCAGCTTAGACGCCCTTGGAATCCGCCGACCCTTGGGCTGCGTGGCGAGCTACGAGCAGCGGACTGCGCACCCGGAAGCCCCTCATTAGACTGGACTTTATCGAGCACAAGAGCGAATGTTCGGGGATGCCGCAGGATACAGGGGTTGGCCGGAACGTCGTTCTGGACGGTTTGGACTTCGCCAGCTTACGGCGGGTCTGGGAGCAGACCTTTGGGGCTGTTCCGCCAAGCTCGCTCTCGCGTATCTTCATGCACCGTGTTCTGGCGTACGAACGCCAGTGCCGAGCCTATGGCCGGCTTTCGGCTACAACCCGGCGCACTCTGGCCGCCATGGTGAACGGGACACCAAGCGCCGCCGCTCCCGCAGGGTCCGTTTCTGCCGGCACCCATCTCGTCCGCGAGTGGAATGGCCGGACCTACCAGGTCGAGATACTCGACAACGGCTATCGGTTCGATGGCAAAACCTATCCGTCCCTCACTACCATCGCAAAGCGAATCACCGGCACCCACTGGTCAGGACCACGCTTTTTCGGTCTGACGCCCAAGCGCAAGGCCTAACATGAAGAAGATCCGCTGTGCCATCTATACGCGAAAGAGTGCGGAAGAGGGTCTCGAACAGGAGTTCAACTCCCTCGATGCGCAGCGAGAAGCCTGCGCCGCGTATGTCGCGAGCCAGAAAGCGGAGGGCTGGGTGCTGCTGCCAACCGTCTACGAGGACGCGGGGCTCTCGGGAGGAACCCTGGAGCGCCCGGGCCTCCAGCGCTTGCTCGCCGACATCGATGCCGGTCTCGTCGACCAGATCGTGGTCTACAAGGTCGACCGGCTGACCCGTTCCCTCTCCGACTTTGCAAAGCTCGTCGAACGGCTCGAGGCGGCCGGAGCGGTTTTCGTCTCGGTGACTCAGTCCTTCAACACCGCGACCAGCATGGGACGACTGACGCTACATATGCTGCTGTCCTTCGCACAATTCGAACGAGAGGTCACGGCCGAGCGGATCCGCGATAAGGTCGCTGCCTCCAAGCGCAAGGGACTATGGATGGGCGGCCGCGTACCGCTCGGCTATGAGAAGGACGAGCGCACGCTGCGCATCAACGAGGCTGAGGCCGAAACGGTCCGGACGCTCTATGCGCTGTACCGAAAGCACGGAACGCTCCGGCAGGTGAAGGCCGAGGCGGACCGTCTGAGACTGCGTACCAAGCAACGCTTCGCCGCGGATGGAACCCGAACGGGCGGGCTGCCGTTCCGTCGCGGACACCTCCACTACCTGCTGACCAATCCTCTCTACGCCGGCCGCATCCGGCACCAGAGGCGTGTCTACGAGGGCCAGCATCCATCGATCATTGCTCCGGAGCTCTGGGACGCGGTCCAAACGCAGCTGCAGGCAGGGGCTGCCAAACCAAGGAGACGCACGACGAAGGGCCGTGCAGCCCGTTCCCCACTGGCAGGCAAGCTCTTCGACGAGACCGGGGACCGGCTGACGCCGAGCCACACCAAAAAGAAAAACGGGCAACGGCTCCGCTACTACGTCTCCCGGCGCCTCATCCAGCACAGTGGCCAAAAGGACCTCTCCGGCTGGCGACTGCCCGCCCCGATGCTGGAACAGACCGTCGTGCATCTCATCCGACAGCATGTGGATGCCACGACCTTCTCGGCCTCGTTGATCCACACTCCGACGATGCAAGAGCTCGCCTCGGTGCGTCGCTTTTTAGACGGGCTGTGTTCCGGTACTAATGATGATAGTGCCTCGGTAGCCCGCCTCCTCCGTCTCATCCGGCGGGTCGATATCAGCCCCGGCTCTGTGTCTATCCTCCTCGACCGCAATGCGTTCGCTGCTTGCCTCTCTATGGGACCCGACCGCATTCGCGAGGATGCACTCCGCATCCTCGCACCGTTCCGCTTGCGTCGACGCGGCGTCGAGACCAAGCTCGTTCTGGGCAACCCCACGAAATCCGTCGACCGCACACTCCTGCGCAATATCGCCAACGCCCTCTCCTGGCTCGACCGAATCAAAGCAGGCAAAACCTATGAGCAGATTGCAACCGAAAACGCCATCCCAACGGACCGCGTGCGCAAGGCAATCCGCTATGCCTTCCTGGCACCTGACATCGTCCGCGCCATTGTCGAAGGCCGCCAGCCCGTTGGGCTGACCTCGAGCTACCTCTTGCAGCATCCGCTTCCCGACGATTGGGAGAAACAGCGAGTGCTCGTCAAAACGCTGTGAGCCTGCCAGCGCTCACTCCGTGAATGGACTCGGTTAGCAGCAAGCTGCTCTCCGACACTGGCCTCCACCAATCAGCCTCAACCTGGCCCAAATTCCCTGTCATGGTTTCCAGACTCGGATAGCTCCTTGTACTGGACCGTCTGCGGAGTCATCTTCGTTTCCTCCGTAAAACTCCACTGGATGAATTCGAGGTTTGGCCAATTCGAATTCCGCTATTCGCCTTCTCCTCAGGCGCGATCTAGGCGTAGAGCGTCTTCTCATTGTCTGCGCGATTAAGCGCAAAAACGACACGATAAGCCCCAAAATCGCCCCAAATTGCACGCTAAGGGCCTGGTTTGCTCTCTTTTTGATCGTTTCCAGGCAAGAATCGGAAGCTCCACTCAAGCCTCCCGACTGCGATAGCCGGAAAGATGTTCCCGTCGACGAACATTCGCTGATGAGACGTAAAGCCCTTTGCGACAATGAGTAACGGTCGGAGCCGCCTCCGGAGGGTTTACGACACGGCCCGGCCCGGTCGCAAACACAGACACTAAGTTGCTGATTTATGGCCTATTTCAAAAGGGCCGAGTTTTGGCACAGGACGGGGAACGATGGCGAACGGCTGGAGTCCGGAGCGGCGGGCGCGCCAAGCCAAGCTGATCCGCCAGTGGCGACCCTGGGAGAAATCAACCGGGCCGAGAACTCAGGCCGGTAAAGAAGTGGTGTCCCGCAACGCGCACAAGGGAGGCACCTGGCGGTTGCTGCGAGGGTGCTTCCGCCATTAAGTGTTGGTGAGATGACGCTAAGGCTTTACGGTGCATTAAATTACAGCCAAAATAGCGCTCGTGACCTTCGCTGCGCGATAAATGGAGCGTAAACGCTTTTTTTGCAAAGGGATGCGTACACATCACCAACAGTAAACAGCGCAAGCACCGATATTCGCGTCAAAGCGTGGCTGGAGCAGTTCGGCGATGCGAGGAACCAGGAATTGGTCTTTCAGCTCCTGAGGCATATGAAAGAATGCGGATACTACAACGATTCACGACTAATGCCGCTTTTCAAGAAGCTGCATTCTCTCGTGATCGCTTCACAAACCGCAGATGGTCAGTGGGCTCAGAAGGTAAAGAAGCGTAAACCGACTAATCTGTTCGTCTCGTACGTAGACAGCGAGGGAAAGAGCGGTGCGGCGATGATCTACGTGTACAGGAACGCCAATCAGTTGCCGCCGCACTTGACCGGTAGTCTCGACGAAGCTGCAGCTTTCTTGAGGGCCGCAACCGGACCGTGTGTCCTGGTCTTGGTTGATGATTTCATTGGCAGCGGCGGTACGTTCGTCGAAGGCATTAGCGACCTTGAAAGTGCTCTCGGAGGCTCACTGCATGACCACGGACATACGGCGTACGCAGTGGCGGCGGTTGGCCTTAGGCAGGGCACGGAACACGTCAGCTCAACAACTGGTGTTCAGTGCTTCCTCGGTGAGGAGTTCGGCTCGAACAATCGCGCCTTTTCACCAGACAGCGGTATCTTTTCCAGCGACACTGACCGGCGCACGGCAGAGGCGTTGTGCTGCACGATTGGAGAGGCGCTTGAACCAAAGCACCCGCTGGGCTTCGCCAACTGTCAGAGCCTCATAGTGTTCGAACATCGCTGTCCCAACAACACACTGCCAATTTTCTATAAGACTGGCAAGAAGTATCAGGGAGCCGATTGGGTGCCGCTGTTTCCTAGAGGCTGAATTTGTCGTAAGTACTCGCCGTGCCCCACTCGAGGTCTAGAAACGAGTCGAGCGGTATGGGAAGCTACGCGGCGGAGTCGTCGCGTAGCACGTCGGGGAGTATTATCGTTCCAGGATGCTCGATGGCGGCGTAGGCTGCCTGGATCAGGTAGGTGTGCTCCGCAAAAAGTCGATCCAGGGTTAATTGCGCGTTTAAGACCTGCCTTGCTCGACTGCTTCGTGCCGGTCGGCCCGACGACGCCACCGGCGTCTTAGGAACTTGGAGAGGCTCGCTCTTGCGACTGTTTTCGAATATCCGGGTCTGGACCTCGAGCGCCGACACAACGTCGAGTAGTCCGGGATCTCGATACCGAGCCCGAGAAGCGAGGCGATCGAGTGCAAGAAGCCTTCGGTTTGTCGGTAGGCGAGCTTGTACACCATCCGGACAACCAGGCCCGTTTCAATCGCCATGTCTGAATAGACCCGTTGACCGCCAGGCTTACCGGTCTTGTCGGCCTTCCAGTTCGCGATTGCCTCCTCGTCAAACCAGACTGTCAAATCGCCCCGGCGGCGCAGCCCTTCGTTGTATTCCGCCCAGTTGCGAACGTGGTACTTCTTCTGCTTCGCGTGCTTGTACTGGCAGCGCTTGGGATACTTCATGCTCGAACATACCTCGGCCACCACCATAGGCGGATTTCGCTCTCAGCCAGAGCGGTGCAACAACGCCCCGACCAAACCAGATTCAGCTGCTCTAGGCGTTGACCCTCCTTTTCTTGGTGCCGGATGTATTCACGAACAACTTCTTCATCCAAACCTACCGTGGACACGAAGTAGCCCCTCGCCCAGAAACTCCCCCCCGTGAAGTTACGCTTGCGAGTCCTCCTTGTTTGGAAGTTGGCGCTTTCCAAGGAGGACTTTGTTATTACTGCCTCACACGGTCAAACCTCTGCGAGTCACCCCGGCAGAGCCGGGGGTTTACCTGTGATAATTACCGGAACGCCACCGGTCTTTTTGACACCAGCGCTCTAGCACTATTCTCGCCTGCCACTCGCCTGAAACTCACGACGCCCATACGTTCTACACGATTGGCACCGGAGCTCGCCTTCAAAATCGCCCCGCTGCGCTCCACCAACAGCTTTTTGCCGGCCAAGCGGAAAAGCAATGGGCTATGGGCTGTTCGGTAGCACGGGAGCCAGTGACGGGAGCGGCTACCCTGAGATGGCGGAGCTTCGAGCCGCCTGGTCGGAGCTGTCCACACAGGTGCTGCACGCTCTCGAAAGCGCATCGGACGAAGATCTAGAGCGCCGTCCCGGTGCCGACTCACCTCATGCGGAGAAAACAGTTCTCGAAGCCCTTTCTTTTTATGCGTGGCACGAGCCCTATCATCTCGGACAGCTCGGAACGCTGCGGGCCCAATTCGGTCTCAAACCCACAGCGACGCTCGCCGTCGAAGCGTCGAGCACCGTTTAGCCGAGCATCAGAGACCGCCGATGGTGGACGAGCGAGAGTCAACGTCGACTTCTTTCGACGATTTGCCCGCGCGGCTTCTGCAACACCGAGCACTTTTCCTGGAAGAAATGGCGGGGATACGTCCCCAGCTTCACCGCTTTTGCTCACGCATGGGTGGTTCGCTTCTCGACGGTGAAGATATCGTACAGGACGTCTTGGTGCAGGCGTTTTACAAGCTTCCGACCCTCGAGGACGTGACGCGACTGCGCCCATGGCTATTTCGCATCGCGCATAACAAGTGCATCGATCACCTGCGCCGACACCGCGGCGTCGAGCTCGTTCCAGTCGAAGAGGACGAGCTCGACGTCGAGGCTGTTGAGGAGCCGGAGATCCGCGTGCGCGTCGGCGAAGCCTTCGCTACCCTCGTGACATCTTTGCCACCGAAAGAGCGTGCCTCGGTGGTGCTCAAAGATGTCTTGGACTATCCACTAAGCTAATGACCGCCAGACAACTGTTTGACACCCGAAAAAGCAATCGGGTGACCAGCGCCGCCGTCGCGCGGGATTGCGCATCCTTACCAAAAAGACACGATGGATGGCGCTCGTGTATCTCGCGCTTTCGACCTCCTGGGCTATGGCCACAATGGTGCGGCACCTTGGCGAGAATATCTGCCTATGAGACTTGTTGTTCCGAAGTGTGAGCCCGGCAAGCTCCAGCGCTTGCCGGGCAAGCCGGAATCTTATTGAACGGTGGCCGTTCCTGTCGGAAATCCCGCGCTGTTATTCGCCAGCGAGTACGTTAAGTGGTCTGAAGCGTCACCCGGGGCCGAGCCGACGAGTGGCTTGAGCGTGAACGGAGCCGGGCTGTCGTCTGGGGACGGCTCAATCGAAATGACCATCGTGGCGCCCGCCAAGTTCGTCGGAAACGTTTGTCCCGATGGAGCGTTGACGAGGAAGTCCTCACCCGGGAAAGGCGGCCCGGCTTCCGGTCCGCTGAAAGGAGCCATGGCATCGGCCGCCGAAACATCGAGAAAAGTGCCCGTAGAAATCGGCCCTCCGCGATTTACCGCCCAGCCTTCGTAGGCCCAACCGTCCGGAAGGGTCGGGAGCTGAAGGCCGGCGCTGGGGCCACCGCCGGCTAGGCTCAAGAACCAAACACCACTCAATTCATTGTTGCCAGAACCATTCGTGGGTGTCGCCAGAATGAAATTTCCGGTGGCGCTTTGGAAATTGTTTCCCAAGCTCGAGCCGTGGCTGACAACGAGTGAAGCGGAGCCGCTGTTGAGCTCGCCACCCATGATTTTGGTGGCGGCCGGAGTAGTGTCTGTGTCGCCTGCGGGCTCGATCGTGAGAACAACGGTCGTCGCCGAGCTTAGATCCGCATTGACGGTGAACTCTCCGCCTGGGAGCGTCCCGCCGTCCAGCGAGGCGACCTCTCCGCTTGCACTAATATTGAATTTCCCGGTCGAAACGGGCGAACCGCCTACAATAGCCCAACCTTCGTAGTGAAATCCGCCCATCAAGGGTTGCAAGCCTGAAAAGCCAAAAACGATTCGACTTTGTACAGCCGTCATTGGTGTCGACGTCGACGACGTCGTCATGTTGTCGCCGTCACAGCCACAAAGAATGAACGCAGTTATGGTTATCAACCACTTCCATGGACCTTTCACGTTGCTGCCTCCTTCGCGGATTCTAGGCGAGTCCGCGTCTTTCGAAAATGATTACGGAAGTAGGAACCCGCCCAGTCGACTCCATGTCGCGGTCGGTATCATCCAGAATGTTGCTAGCGCTTTTCTCCACGCTCTGCCTCTGTAACGTATAGTAATTTCCTTTCCGCCGAAGAGTCAAGAGAGGTGCCGCGAAGGCCTTGGAAATGTCGAGATCGATGCTGAGCCGTCTTGCTTGAGCTCCCCGGACCATCACCAGAGCAGGGCGCAGCCGACTAGGCGCAAGAAACGATGCTGGCCTATGGCGAGACGCAGACCGTTGGCCCTAGGTGACGACCCTGATGGGCTCTTCTGACTTCAGAAAGGGACGTAGACGGTGTCTTGGAAGAGGGGAGGCGAATGGGCGAGAGGTTCTGGTTGCTGCGATTCAAAATCTATGTGCGTGAGTATCTTCTTGATGACTGGATATTCGGTAATGAATGAAATGATCTTCATTTCGGTGCGGCGTTGTTGCACCGCTCTGGCTGAGAGCGAAATCCGCCTATGGTGGTGGCCGAGGTATGTTTCGAGCATGAAGTATCCCAAGCGCTGCCAGTACAAGCACGCGAAGCAGAAGAAGTACCACGTTCGCAACTGGGCGGAATACAACGAAGGGCTGCGCCGCCGGGGCGATTTGACAGTCTGGTTTGACGAGGAGGCAATCGCTAACTGGAAGGCCGACAAGACCGGTAAGCCTGGCGGTCAACGGGTCTATTCAGACATGGCGATTGAAACGGGCCTGGTTGTCCGGATGGTGTACAAGCTCGCCTACCGACAAACCGAAGGCTTCTTGCACTCGATCGCCTCGCTTCTCGGGCTCGGTATCGAGATCCCGGACTACTCGACGTTGTGTCGGCGCTCGAGGTTGCTCCGCAAGAAGCTGCGGATTCCGAAAGCCGCGAGCACTCAACCCATCCACCTGATGATCGATAGCACGGGCTTGAGGATTCATGTTGGAAACGCTCGCAAACCGCCAAAGCAGCGCGCATGGCGCAAGTTGCACATCGCCGTTGATCGCGAGACCGGGAACATTGTTGCGTCCGAACTGACGGCGTCACGAGCTCGCGACGCAACCCGAGTCCCCGCTTTGCTAACACAGATTCAAGCACCTCTAGTGTCGGTGGCGGCGGACAGTGCATACGACAAGGAAGCGGTCTACGAAGCCATCGAAGCGCACAGTCCTGGACGAAGGACGCGCGTGGTGATTCCGCCGCAACGAAACGCGACGCTCAGTCAGAATTCGAACACCGCCATGCAGGAGCGCGATCGCCATATTCGTGCAATCGAAAGACACGGCCGACGTGAATGGTACAAGCTCTCAGGCTACACCAAGCGAAGCATGGTGGAGAACGCGGTCTATCGTTACAAGGCGATCATCGGGCCGGAGATGCGGGCTCGAACGTTGGCGAGGCAACGAGTTGAACACCGAATTGGGTGCGAGATACTCAACAAGATGGCTGCGCTCGGGATGCCCGATACGTACTGCGCCGGGTGACTCTGCAACCGGCACAGGGAGGTCAGCGATTTGCTCCGGGCCGGGTGCTTCCGCCATCAGGTGTTGCTACGCCGTGTTTGAATGCTAGTGTCAGCTGGCCTGCCCGTGTCGGCGAACGCCATCAATAAGGATGTCGGCGCGCACACGAAGGTGTCCCTGAACGTCAGGCACCGTGTGGTCGGCCCAGCCCGCATCGCCGAAAGAACTGCGTCTCTCGAAATCAAGCTCAAACTCTAGCACACGAGCGGGTTACGCGGCAGCCACCAACACTTTATTGCGGAAGCACCGACACGACGACGACGCAGGAACCATTCATGATTTTACTTGACCGACCGACTTAGTCGGACATATAATCCTGAAATTGATAATGACATTCAGTTTCAATATTGCCAGTCGCTGCCAGAGGTCCCGGCCACACACTTTAGAGAGACAGTCGCCTGTTACAAACGAACCGTGGAGAGGCTGATGAAGTGTTCTAATCCCTGAGGCAAAATAAGCGCTCGCCAGGTGTTGCCACACCCGGCGAGCTGCACGAACGCACGGTCCACAGACCTGATCACACGTAAATACGCGCGACAACGCTCGCCTCACTGCATTTTAGCGGCGAGAGAGTGTGGCGCGCAAGTAGGGGAAATGCCATGACTTATATCGCTCGACTTCTATTGTGCTCGACCCTCTTTCTCTCACCTGTCGGCTCGACACTCGCTGCGGCGGCTGATGAGCAACTCGGCGTATTGGTCGTGGCTCATGGCTCGACGGCGGCGTGGAACACCAACGTCGAGGCCGTGGTGACGATTATTCAACAACACATGCCATCTAAAGCGGCGTACCTGATGGGTGCGAAGAACCGCACACCGCAGGAGGCGTACGACGAACTGGTCGCGGCTGGTGTCCAGCGGATTGTCGTCGTGCCGCTCCTGGTGTCTTCCTACAGCCTGCACTACGAACAGGTCCGCTTCATTGGCCGCCTTCGCGACGATTACTCGGGCTCCGAACGGATGGAACTCACGCCGCTGCACGGGCCTGCAGACGTTGTCGGCGTCACGCCGGCGCTTGATGCAGATCCGATCCTCGCTGGCATCTTGTCCGACCGGGCGCGTGCGCTCAGTCGTGACCCATCCACGGAAAGCCTCGTCATCGTGGCGCACGGGCCGAACGGCGCCGCAGACGCAGACCGGTGGATGGACGTGATCCGAGAACTTGGTGTCCAAATACAGTCCCTCGTGCCGTTTAAGGAGGTCGACATCCGCCTATTGCGGGACGATGCGCCCACACCGGTCAAAGACCAGGCGCTCGCGGAGCTCAGACACTCGGTGGCCAACCGTGCAGCGTCGGGGCGGGTCGTCGTCGTGCCGCTCCTGCTCGGGCCGGGACGCCTCGTCGACCAGGTACCCAACGTACTCACTGGATTGGATTACCTCTGGGACGGTCGACCCGTGCTCCCGGACAGCCGGATCGCTGACTGGGCCATGTCCCAGGTCGAGCGTGTATCGGCGCAGCAAGATGCAGCCAGCCGGCAGTCGACAGCTGATTTGCTGACTTTCTTCGATTCCGTGGCCGTGACCGCGACGCTCCGGCCGGCGCCGGTACGGGAGATCCCCGGCATGGTGACGGTCGTCGACAGCGAGGTCATTCAGGCGAGGCTATTCGAGAACCTGTCTGATCTCGTCAAGTACGAACCCGGGGTGTACGTCGAAAACAATATGACCCGTCTTGGTCTCAACGGATTCAACATCCGCGGCATCGGAAGGAATCGCGTGATGACGCAGGTGGACGGCATTCAGACGTCGGAGCAGTTCGACTTCGGGCCGTTCAGCGTGCATCAGCTGGCGCTCGATCTCGATGCGTTGAAATCCGTCGAGATCGTGCGGAGTGCCAACTCGGCGCTCTACGGCAGCGATGCCCTCGGCGGCGTGATCTCGCTGTTCACTAAGGATCCCGGCGACTACCTCCGCGGCCGGCGGTTCCATATCGGCGCCAAGACGACTTGGAATGGTCGCGCCGAGGATATCAGTGGGAACCTCACTCTGGCCGGGGGTACCGGACGGCTCCAAGCGTCGTTCTTCGCCAGCTTCAACCGCGGGAACGAGGTCCGTAATAAAGGGACGGTAAAAAGCCGTGATGCCACCCGTACCGCGGCGAATCCGCAAGACGTACGGGGCACGCAACTACTGGGCAAGCTCGTCTTCACAGCCTCGCCAGGCAATATGTGGCGCGTGGCAACGGAAGTCTACGATACCCGTGTCGAAACGACATGGTTCTCGGACATGGGATTGACGCAGCTCGGTCCGTTTCTTTACGACACTTTGGACTCGGTTGCTGTTGACACGCAGGGCCGCCAGCGCCTGTCGCTCGATCACACGCTAGTCGACCGCGCTGGTCTCGATCAGCTGTCATGGCGTATCTACGGCCAGCGCAACGACACATTTCAGGTCGTCGATCGTGAGCGCATGACGTTTGGCTTCGGGCCGCCGATTCATTCGACGCGCCACGAAACTGTCGACTTCGAGCAGATTGGCTACGGCGGATCGGGTCGGGGTCAGAAGTGGCTGGGCGGTCCGAGTAACGGTGTGCTAGTCACGTTCGGCGCCAGCTACCAGACCGACACCTTCGACATCCTGCGCGACCGGAGCGAGCTCAACGTTCGGACGGCGGCGCCCGTGCCGACCAGCCTGATCTTCCCGAACAAGTACTTCCCCGAGAGCGACGTCGCCGAGTCCGGTACGTACGTCCAGGCGGAGCTCCAGTTCGGCCGCGTCACGCTCGTGCCCGGGGTGCGCTACGATCACTTCTCGCTCGACGCCAACCAGAGCGACCCGATCTTCCTTGCAAGCCTGAACCCGGAGCCGACCGACTTCTCCTACAGCGCCATATCGCCGAAAGTTGGCGTGTCGGCGCGATTGACGGACGTGGTGACCGTCCACGCGCAGTACGCCGGCGGATTCCGGGCGCCACCATACAGCGCCATCAACACCGGCTTCACGAACCCACAGGGAGGCTACGTCACGCTTCCAAATCCCGAGCTCAGGGCGGAGACGAGCGACAACATCGAAGTCGGGGTGCGGACCGCGTTCGACCGCGCGAGCTTCGGCGTGACCGTCTTCTCGAACCGGTACGACGACTTCATTGACCTGACGACGATCGGCTTCAATCCAAGAACCCGGCTGCTCGAATTCCAGAGCAGGAACCTCGAAAAGGCCGAGATCAACGGTGTCGAGCTGCGCGGCGAGGCGTACGTGACCGACCGCGTGATGATTCGCGGGAGCTACGCGAGAATCGACGGCGTTGAGATCTCGAAGGACGCTGCTGTCCCGCCGCTCGCGGCCGAGACGCCGCTTGGTTCCATCGCGCCGAACGAAGGCGTGCTCGGTATCCAGTACCTCCAACCCTCCGGCCGTTGGGGTGCGGAGCTGTCGGTCAGGCTGGTCGAGTCGTACCAGGGTGCCCCTGATGAAAACCAGTTCACGCCGGACGCCTACCAGGTCGTCGACCTGGTGAGCCACGTCTCGCTCGCGGAGGCCCTCACGTTTCGTCTTGGCCTGCTCAACCTGACGGATGCGACGTACTTCGAGTGGTGGAACGTGCGGGGACGCCAGGCGAACGACCCGGTGATCGATCGGTATTCGAGCCCGGGGATTAGTGTCATCGGGTCACTGGCGTACGACTGGTAGCCGCGACTGACGAGAGCCAAAGTGAAAGGGGACACGCATGCATCGCCATCACGAATCGGAGACGCTAGCCGGCGGTTCTCAACACTCAAGCCGGAATCTGGCCAACACTATGGCGAGTCGAGGGGAGCTGGATGCGGCATCGGACCTTTTTCAATCGGTTCTTTCCGAGCAACCGGATCACCAACGCGCCAAAACGAACCTGATGGCGATACTCGAGGCTAAGTAAGGCAGTGCCCGGGGCATGCCGTAGGCATGACATTTAAGGAGACTCAAATTGGGTATACCCACAACGTTAAGAGCGCTCATCATCGTTGTCGCGTTGTTAGGCCTAGGCTTACCGACTGCTACGGCTGGCACCCGCACGGCGTTTCTAGTGATCGCACCCGATCGTGGCTTTCTCGGTAACGAGGAAGTCCGCGAAGTTTTTGAGGACTTCGCGACCGCTGTCGATGACGCACAACTAGCGTTCGTCACGCAAGAGCGGGCTGAGGAGAACCTACGCAACGTTTGGAAGTCTCTCCCAACGGAAGGGCAGACCGCGAGGGTGGTGGTCCTGCCCCTTTTTTTGTCCAAGCACGACGCGCTCTACAAGAAGGCTCAAGGGGTACTCGACGCTTTCGGAGGACCGCTTGTTTCCTTCGGCATTCCACTGGGAGCAAGCTACCTGGCGGAGGAGATCCTCTTTGACCGCGTCGAAGCTCTCGCCTCCTCGCATGTCGGCAACGAGCAGCTCGTCGTGATAACGGCGGGCGCTAACTCCAGCACTGCAGAGTCCGGTATCCGGGAAGACCTCGAACCGCTGGTGAATCGCGCGGCCAAGAAGTACGGCCTAGCAGGCGGCCGCCTCTACGTCATCCATGACGGTGCCGAGACCGAGGAGGCTCGCAGCGCATCCATCGAGGGAATGATGAAGGATCTGGAATCCGTCTGCACCGGCGAGGAACGTACCCTGGTCGTCCCGTTCAGCCTCGGGATGAAATACACGACCATGATGTCGGAGTGGAGCTACCTGAAAAGAAGAATGCGTGAATTCTCCGGTATCGTGTCCGACGGACGGGGGGTGTTGCCGCACGCGAACGTCGGCCACTGGCTGCAAAAAAGCGTGAACCACGCCCTGCCGCTCGACCGAGAGGACATCGGCGTCATCCTGGTGCCGCACGGCAGTGATTACAATTGGAACGAGACCATGCGTCGGGGAATCTCCCCTATTCGTGACGAGTATGTAACTGAGGATGCCTTTAGCATGGTCGACCCTCTGCTCATCGAGAACGCGGTGCGAAAACTCGAGGCACGGGGAGTTCGGGCGGCGTTGGTGGTGCGTATATTCTTCATGGAGTCCAGTTTTCGAACCAAGGCGGAATACGTGCTGGGTCTGAGGCCCGATTATCGCAGTTTTCCGCGAAGGGTCCGTAGCGGCCTTGTCTTCCATACCGCGGGAGGTATAGCTGCTAGCCAGCACCTCGCTCGGGCACTCGTCGATCGGGTCGACGAGATCAGTACCGCCCCCAACCGAGAGACCATCGTGTTGGTCGGGCATGGAAGCGACAACGACAAGGTCAACGACCGCTGGCTCGAACTGCTCGCGAGCTTGGCGCGGGATATCGGCGAGCGCTGGGACGGTTTCCGAGCGATTCGCTACCACACCTGGAGGGAAGACTGGCCCGATAAGCGGCGGGACGCGGTGGCGGCCATTCGTGCTGATGTGGAGGCTGCGTCCAAAGACGACGGCATTGCGCTCGTTCTCCCGATACGCACGACAGGTCAGGGCCCAGCCACGCGTTACCTCGATGGTCTGAAGTATCGGTACGGGACTGGATTTGCCCCGCATCCAGAGTTCACCGCCTGGCTACAATCGGTCATCGAACAAGGACTGTTGAAGCTCACCGGAGACCCGCGGTGATACGGAGGAATAACTTCTTGGAACCAGCGACCGGCCGTGAGGGCAAAATACTCTTGCGGCTTCCAGATGGTAGAAACGTAGCACCCCGTCCTGTGCCAAAACTCGGCCCTTTTGAAATAGACCACAAATCAGCAGCTTAGACGCCCTTGGAATCCGCGCAGAATCGAGGGTATTTCGCGCCGCAGGGCTGGCTTCCGACCCCTGGGCTGCGGGTGGCGAGCGACAGGCCCACCGGGGGTGCGCACGGCTGGCTCAAATCGGCTGCGGGGCGAGCTACTGGCAGTGAACTTCGCACCCGGAAGTCCCTCATTAGACTGGACTTTATCGAGCAGAAGAGCGAACGTTCGGTGATGCCGCAGGATACAGGGGTTGGCCGGAACGTCGTTTTGGACGGTTTGGACTTCGCCAGCTTACGGCGGGTCTGGGAGCAGGCCTTCGGGGCTGCTCCGCCAAGCTCGCTCTCTCGCGTTTTCATGTGCCGCGTTCTTGCGTACGAACGCCAGTGCCGGACCCATGGCGGGCATTCGGCCACAACCCGGCGCGCTCTGGCTGCCATGGCGAACGAGACACCAAGCCCTGGTGCTCCCGCAGGGTCCGTTTCTGCCGGTACCCATCTCGTCCGCGAGTGGAATGGCCGGACCTACCAGGTCGAGGTAATCGACAACGGCTATCGGTTCGATGGCAAAACCTATCCGTCCCTCACGGCCATCACAAAGCAAATCACCGGCACCCACTGGTCTGGACCACGCTTTTTCGGTCTGACGCCCAAGCGCAAGGCCTAACATGAAGAAAATCCGCTGTGCCATCTATACGCGAAAGAGCGCGGAAGAAGGTCTCGAGCAGGAGTTCAACTCCCTCGATGCGCAGCGAGAAGCCTGCGCCGCGTATGTCGCGAGCCAGAAAGCGGAGGGCTGGGTGCTGCTGCCAACCGTCTACGAGGACGCGGGGCTCTCGGGAGGAACCCTGGAGCGCCCAGGCCTACAGCGCTTGCTCGCCGACATCGATGCCGGTCTCGTCGACCAGATTGTGGTCTACAAGGTCGACCGGCTGACCCGTTCCCTCTCCGACTTTGCAAAGCTCGTCGAACGGCTCGAGGCGGCCGGCGCGGTTTTCGTCTCGGTGACTCAGTCCTTCAACACTGCGACCAGCATGGGACGACTGACGCTGCATATGCTGCTGTCCTTCGCGCAATTCGAGCGGGAGGTCACGGCCGAGCGGATCCGCGATAAGATCGCTGCCTCCAAGCGCAAGGGACTATGGATGGGCGGCCGCGTACCGCTAGGCTATGAGAAGGACGAGCGCACGCTGCGCATCAACGAGGCTGAGGCCGAAACGGTCCGGACGCTCTATGCGCTGTACCGGAAGCACGAGACCCTCCGGCAGGTGAAGGCCGAGGCGGACCGTCTGAGACTGCGCACCAAGCAACGCTTCGCCGCGGATGGAACCCGGACAGGCGGGCTGCCGTTCCGTCGCGGACACCTCCACTGCCTGCTGACCAATCCTCTCTACGCCGGCCGCATCCGGCACCAGAGACGTGTCTACGAGGGCCAGCATCCATCGATCATTGCTCCGGAGCTCTGGGACGCGGTCCAAACGCAGCTGCAGGCAGGGGCTGCCAAACCAAGGAGACGCACGACGAAGGGCCGCGTAGCCCGTTCCCCACTGGCAGGCAAGCTCTTCGACGAGACCGGGGACCGGCTGACGCCGAGCCACACCAAAAAGAAAAACGGGCAACGGCTCCGCTACTACGTCTCCCGGCGCCTCATCCAGCACAGTGGCCAAAAGGACCTCTCCGGCTGGCGACTGCCCGCTCCGATGCTGGAACAGACCGTCGTGCATCTCATCCGACAGCATGTGGATGCCACGACCTTCTCGGCCTCGCTGATCCACACTCCGACGATGCAAGAGCTCACCTCGGTGCGTCGCTTTTTAGACGGGCTGTGTTCCGGTAGTAAGAATGATAGTGCCTCGGCAGCCCCCCTGCTCCGTCTTATCCGGCGGGTCGACATCAGCCCCGGCTCTGTGTCCATCCTGCTCGACCGCAATGCGTTCGCTGCTTGCCTCTCTATGGGACCCGAACGCATTCACGAGGAGGCACTCCGCATCCTCGCACCGTTCCGCTTGCGTCGACGCGGCGTCGAGACCAAGCTCGTTCTGGGCAACCCCACGAAATCCGTCGACCGCACACTCCTGCGCAATATCGCCAACGCCCTCTCCTGGCTCGACCGAATCAAAGCAGGCAAAACCTATGAGCAGATTGCAACCGAAGACGCCATCCCAACGGACCGCGTGCGCAAGGCAATCCGTTATGCCTTCCTGGCCCCCGACATCGTCCGCGCCATTCTCGAAGGCCGCCAGCCCGTTGGGCTGACCTCGAGCTACCTCTTGCATCATCCGCTTCCCGACGATTGGGAGAAACAGCGAGTGCTCGTCAAAACGCTGTGAGCCAGCCAGCGGTGCTTGCGCTGTTTGCTGTTGGTGATGTGTACGCATCCCTTTGCAAAAAAAGCCCTTACGCTCCATTTAGCGCGCAGCGAAGGTCACGAGCGCTATTTTCGCTGTAATCTAATGCACTGTAAAGTCTTAGCGTCATTTCACCAACACTTAACGGCGGAGGCACCCCGCACGCCGCTAGCGACCGCACTTCCTGGATCAGCTGCTGGAAGAGAGAGCAAGCCGGTTTCCCGCATCGCCGAGCCATTCATCCAGTTTCGACCACCGCCGCCGTCCCGAGACATTGCGCACGGCGATGGCCACAGCCTTCTTCTGGCCCCATGACGGGGACGGGTTTGAGCTTGGGGAACCATACATCGTTTTTCTTTGACAGGAATCTTAAGACATCACCCGCGACTGTCGGACTGTTCACAGATTACCGAGTTCGATATCTCGTAGCTTCGCCGAAAGACGCCCCGGCTCGATAGGTCACATAACCCTTCGCGGGAAGTGTGCAGGAGCGCGTAGTGCGGGAAAGCCGCACGCTGCGTGCGATGTGGCGGGGGCTGGAAACGGACTTACGGTGCGGCTAGTGAGGCACTCCCACAGGAAACGGGGAGAAACAGATAGGCCGCGCCTACGGAGCACCGCGCCAGCCCTCGACCCTACCGGGAAACTAGAATTCTCGCTCTTCTTCGATTCTCGCACACTCAAGACGGTCCTGAACAGAGGCGATGTAATCGTCCAGCCATTGCAGTACGTTGACGTTCGTCTCCTCCTTCTTCCAGTTCCTAAGCTGTTCGAGCTTGTTCTGCACGTGGCTGCTTTCCAGCCCCCTCCACCCCTCTGTCGAGAAGTTCGCCATAAGGTTGCTCCGAACATCCTCGCTGGAGCCGTAGCGGACAAGCACTTCACACGCTGAGGCCGACTCAGGGTCTCCAGGAAACACCGGAGGCACAAAACTGGCGACGTACCGTGCCCGCTGCTCGACGTTCTCTTCCACCCAGTTCCAGACAGGTTCGGCCGGGATCAATGCCAGAGCCCCTTCGCGAAGCCAGTGGTAGATGTGGAAAGCCCGAGAGTCGATGGGCGGTCCTAGATAGCCAGCAATGTGATTCCACATATCGACGGGGAAGCACCTGAGAATTTTATCGAGCACCTTGTTGGTCTGGGGGTAATAGGCGCCGACAATGGTTCCGTGCTCGCCGAAGTGCGCGAGCATTTGTGCAGCGACCTCCATCGAGCGCTCCTGATGCTGGTCGATGTATGCATTGGCCACCTCAGTCCACGCGTAGTCTTCGTGGGTAGTGCTCCGCCTCTCCTTGTTGGATGTAAAGAGGGCGGGCGCTGTCAGTACGCGAAACACTAAATCTTTCGGTAACGCGAGCTTCGGCTCGCCCGTCAAGTAGTAGAAGTGGCAGAGATCAAGTGCGCAAGCAGTCGCTGTCTGCACGCCAACACCAAGGAGGAACTCGATCCACTCTGCAAACCGTTCTGCGGACAGTTGGCGAATGACCCCATCGTATGAAAAGCACCGGAATGCCTGTGCTGTGATGACACCAGTTGTCGCGAGCGAGAGAATTCGTGCGGCAGCTCGGTTCGTCAGGCCGCTACGCCAAGTCAGCTCAGGAACGTGAACCCCGAGAACAGGGTCGGCGGCAGCCAGATCCATCTGCCGTTCCCACATGTCCTCGTCGCGTTCCTTGAGCGCACGAAAATATCCGCCGAGAAAGAACACGCTAGTGTCTTTAGAAACGCTCCTCTGAATCGTGAGGAGATCGGGGAGCAATGAGAACGTCTCGTCACGGAAGCCGAGACTGTATCCGAAACTGTAGCCGTTCTTGGCCTTATCAGTAACGAGCCATGGGAGTTCTGACTTCAGCAGCTCGGGGTTGTCGACAGCCTGCTGGGCAAGTGATTCGACTCTTGGCTGCGCCTTGTCCTTGTGATTTCCATCTTGATCGACCTTGTCCGTAAGCAGATCCATTCCAACGTAGCGCAGTATCAGCGAGTGGAATTCATTGGTCACGAGGCTCTCATGAAGCCTCCTCCATGCGTCGCGTACAGACGGTTCGTAGCCCTTTGCGTCGTAGTAAAGGACACTTTCGACCACCTCGATGATCTGTCGCTTATCGACGTAGGGCTTCGTGAGAAGTTCCGCAAGCGTGTCTGACACCATTGGGGCTAGGTTGGCCATGTGCGTAAGCCCCCGTGAGCTATTCAGCATTACTTCCAGGGCTTGCTGCTGTTCGTCCTCGGGCATGTGGTCAAGCCGCTCCTTCAGCAGACGCCACACACGTCTGTAGGCCTCGAACAGTTCACCCCAAGTCTTCGGCATCCAGAGTTCTGGCTGGCATCTCAGGCCCTGATGTTCCGCTCCGACAATACGGGAGAAGTGACCCGTCTGTAGGGCGTGGGTGCAGGCACGTAGCGCAACCATGCGGCACTTCTTGGACTCGTGCTCCAACGCTTCTTTGAGGACCGGAAAGCGTTCGTCCGGTGGCGCCTCCGTTGGCGCGACCGAACCCTGGCCTGGGGAGAAAAGACCAGCAAAGACGCCCGTGGCGTTATTGTCAATGTGCTCATCGTTTTCTGCCTCGGCCAGCTTCAGGAGGATGCGGGCGGCATCAGCAAACAGCTCACGCCACACGGCGATTCGCTCAAGGGCCCACACAACATCTTGGCGCCCCGTCGTGAGGGCCAGAAGCTCATCTTCGCTCCATCTCCCCACTGTATTCTTCAGTGATTGAAGTGCTGCGGCCGGAGCAGCTTCAGTTAGGGATAAAAAAAAACGTGCGCCGCGCGAATCTCTCAGAAGGCCGGACTGCTGAAAGGGCCCATCCTCATCGAGTAAGGACTCAAACACCTTCTGCGCAGCCTGGGACTGCTCCGCATACCGCGCCATCTCAAAAAACCAGTCCAGCAGTGTCGGCGGCACTGCCTTAGCGAAGTCCTTAAGCACGAAGGTGCCTCCATGAATGTTCCACCACTCAACCCACAGTTTGATGTGCAGGAGCTTGGGCGTGATATATAGGGTGCTCTCGCCCTGGAGTATCTTGCGGGCCTTCAGCTCGTGAATGATTTCCCGGAACTGTGCCCAGGTGATGGAAGGGTCGTCCTGCGCACAGAGCGCAGCGATGGCATTTGCTTCCTGAACAACAACCCCCTCGACCCCAAACCGCTTAAACAGCGCCAAACGCCGAAGTACAGTAAGGCGCTGCTGAACCTGAGTGCTGCCGGTTTCGTCAGGACCGACGATGAATCTGTCCCATACCTGGACGGTGTCTGGAGACTTCAACAAATCGTGAGCGTTGTGTTTGAGGTTGAGCCCGACTACATGGGCAACGCGCGGGGAACCGCTACAAAATTCAGCCCAACGGTGGGCACTCTCAGCTGCGGGCAAGTACTCACGCAGGATTTCGATGATCTGCTCGTTCTCGAGCGGAGGCGCCGTAATGTAGGTGATGCTTCCAGTCGTGTCATCGAATTCGCTATAGATCGAAACTAGCTTCACTCTTGGTCCGACGTGCTTGAGTTTGTTCCACAAAGTGGATCGAGTATCGGCATCGCATTCATCAACGACTAGGATCAGCGAGAAGGGATTGTCGTCCCTAAGGACCGCGAAGAGCAGCTCGCTATCCCTGATCTTCGAGGGACCGTCGCAATAGATGACGAGCGGGGTCAAGTCCTCCTGTCTGAGCGCTTCAAGCACGAGGCGGGTCTTACCGATACCTGCCTCGCCTCTGACGTGAATGTGGATTGCTGCGTCGTCCTTGTGGAGCTCATCGACGATGCCCCTGATCAGCGCTTCCTGAGGCTTCCCTGGTTTGAAGGGCATCCGCATCTGGTCGTGGTGCGCCCAGCGCCAGTAGGTTTCAAATGGTCCGCCTCCATTGCCATTAATTCTGAGACTCAATGACGGCAGTAGCTGGAGGAGCGCGATAAGTTGATTCTGGCTGACCACGTCGACCTGTGGGTCGAGGTACTCGCACTTACTGAATTCTGTGCGGAGGTGATCGATAGCCGTGGTGCGTTCAGGTTCTGTCAAGTCATTGCCTGTGCACACGAGTACATATCTGCCGCTAGCGTCCATGCACTCCCGAACAGGCGCGCCCAGCGAGTCTTTCGATACAGGAGTGCCGTGTCCGAATAGCTCATCGCGTATTACGGCGGGCTGCGTGGGCTTAAAATCGCCACTTTTCAGTTGGAAGACTGTTCGGCCAGGCCAGGCGAGCGAACTATCCTGCGAGACCGGCGAGTGAATTGCGGCGTCAACGCCGCCGTCAGGCACGTTGATACGGCTGGAGATGTTGACTGACGTGACCGGTAGTCGAAGACGTCTGGTTTCGGCCCTCAGTAGGTCAGCGAAGAACTGAACTGCCTCGTCAGCGTTCAGCCTCTGTAGATGCTCGTTCCTGACCGTGAAGATGGTGTCGAAGGTCATGATGTCTCTTACTCAAGGAGATCGAATTCTTAGAGACTGCCGGTCTCGATTATATTTCTAGCGTCAGCGTTTTGGGACACACTGACGTGTTTTCCTAAGGGAGTATATCCGGCTCATCGGGGTTTTTCTCCGAGTTCTTGTCAATTGGTGTGAATCCTTCTGCCGAGTTAGACCCATTGCTCTGTCGCTTTTGCGGCACCGAAATGAAGATCATTTCATTCATTACCGAATATCCAGTCATCAAGAAGATACTCACGCACATAGATTTTGAATCGCAGCAACCAGAACCTCTCGCCCATTCGCCTCCCCTCTTCCAAGACACCGTCTACGTCCCTTTCTGAAGTCAGAAGAGCCCATCAGGGTCGTCACCTAGGGCCAACGGTCTGCGTCTCGCCATAGGCCAGCATCGTTTCTTGCGCCTAGTCGGCTGCGCCCTGCTCTGGTGATGGTCCGGGGAGCTCAAGCAAGACGGCTCAGCATCGATCTCGACATTTCCAAGGCCTTCGCGGCATCTCTCTTGACTCTTCGGCGGAAAGGAAATTACTATACGTTACAGAGGCAGAGCGTGGAGAAAAGCGCTAGCAACATTCTGGATGATACCGACCGCGACATGGAGTCGACTGGGCGGGTTCCTACTTCCGTAATCATTTTCGAAAGACGCGGACTCGCCTAGAATCCGCGAAGGAGGCAGCAACGTGAAAGGTCCATGGAAGTGGTTGATAACCATAACTGCGTTCATTCTTTGTGGCTGTGACGGCGACAACATGACGACGTCGTCGACGTCGACACCAATGACGGCTGTACAAAGTCGAATCGTTTTTGGCTTTTCAGGCTTGCAACCCTTGATGGGCGGATTTCACTACGAAGGTTGGGCTATTGTAGGCGGTTCGCCCGTTTCGACCGGGAAATTCAATATTAGTGCAAGCGGAGAGGTCGCCTCGCTGGACGGCGGGACGCTCCCAGGCGGAGAGTTCACCGTCAATGCGGATCTAAGCTCGGCGACGACCGTTGTTCTCACGATCGAGCCCGCAGGCGACACAGACACTACTCCGGCCGCCACCAAAATCATGGGTGGCGAGCTCAACAGCGGCTCCGCTTCACTCGTTGTCAGCCACGGCTCGAGCTTGGGAAACAATTTCCAAAGCGCCACCGGAAATTTCATTCTGGCGACACCCACGAATGGTTCTGGCAACAATGAATTGAGTGGTGTTTGGTTCTTGAGCCTAGCCGGCGGTGGCCCCAGCGCCGGCCTTCAGCTCCCGACCCTTCCGGACGGTTGGGCCTACGAAGGCTGGGCGGTAAATCGCGGAGGGCCGATTTCTACGGGCACTTTTCTCGATGTTTCGGCGGCCGATGCCATGGCTCCTTTCAGCGGACCGGAAGCCGGGCCGCCTTTCCCGGGTGAGGACTTCCTCGTCAACGCTCCATCGGGACAAACGTTTCCGACGAACTTGGCGGGCGCCACGATGGTCATTTCGATTGAGCCGTCCCCAGACGACAGCCCGGCTCCGTTCACGCTCAAGCCACTCGTCGGCTCGGCCCCGGGTGACGCTTCAGACCACTTAACGTACTCGCTGGCGAATAACAGCGCGGGATTTCCGACAGGAACGGCCACCGTTCAATAAGATTCCGGCTTGCCCGGCAAGCGCTGGAGCTTGCCGGGCTCACACTTCGGAACAACAAGTCTCATAGGCAGATATTCTCGCCAAGTCGGCCTTCCAGTTCGCGATTGCCTCCTCGTCAAACCAGACTGTCAAATCGCCCCGGCGGCGCAGCCCTTCGTTGTATTCCGCCCAGTTGCGAACGTGGTACTTCTTCTGCTTCGCGTGCTTGTACTGGCAGCGCTTGGGATACTTTATGCTCGAACATACCTCGGCCACCACCATAGGCGGATTTCGCTCTCAGCCAGAGCGGTGCAACAACGCCACAGCCGTCTCCGCATTCTCAACGCCGAGAATGGCCTTCTAATAATGATGGGGTCGCTCGATCGGGTTTTGGCACACTACGAGCTCGCGACGAGCCTTGAAGGCAGAGATGCGTGCGCGAACAAACGACGAGATCATGCAGGCATGGTGCCGGCAGACCGGAGACTAATCAAGTTCGTGCGCGCGGATGAATATATAGAAGGCACAACCGGGCCCACAGCTGACGCGACCGTCTCGTCAGCGTCCCGGGCCGCGACGAATGTGTGCCACTCTTAGTTGAAATTTGAAACGGCTCCCTCTCGGGTGGTTTGATGACGTTGTGAAAAGCGAAATCAAGCCGCTCAAGAAAGGAGCCGATATGGGAAGTCTGCTACGAAGGGTCAAGGAACGCAAGAAGACGCGTCGTCTAGGTGAAGTAGAGGTCATGGAGCAAGAGGGATACGGGGAGCTCGAGGTGGACTCGAAGGTCGAGATGATCCGCGCACTGGTGCCTCTCGGCCTGATGCATGTTCACGAGTTGCTGGACGCCGAGGTCAGTGAGCTTGCGGGAGAGCGATACGTTCGGAAATCGGAGACGGTGCAGGGACGACGTCACGGGACGAATCCGGGCACGGTGAAACTCGCGGGTCAGCGAGTTCCGGTCCGCGTTCCCCGTGTTCGCGGCCGCGACGGAGAGATCCCGTTGAACTCGTACGAGAGTCTGAGTCACCGCGGAGAGGTGGACGAGTTGCTTCTACGAAGAGTGCTGTACGGGATCTCGTGCCGGAACTATGAGTCGGCGGCGGAATTGGTCCCGGGCGCGATCGGTCTGTCGAGTTCGTCGGTGTCGCGCGGCTTCGTCGAAGCAAGCGCAGCGAAGCTGCGTGAGATGCAGGAGCGTGATCTCTCGGGTGAGGACGTGGTGGCGATGGTCCTGGACGGCAAGACGTTCGCCGACGCGACGATGGTGGTGGCTCTCGGCATCACGTTATCCGGGGACAAACGCTTCCTCGGCTTCGTGGAGACAGACACTGAGAACGAGCGTGTTCTTAGGCCGTTCCTGCGTTCATTGGTCGAGCGGGGTCTCGATATCTCTGAAGGGCTGCTGGTGGTCATCGACGGCAGCAAGGGGCTGCGAGGAGCCGTGACTAAGGCCTTTCGCAGGCGGGTCGTCGTGGGCCGTTGCCAGTGGCACAAACGAGAGAATGTCGTGAGCTATTTGTCCAAGAGCGAGCAGTCGTTGTGGCGCAAGCGGCTGCAGCGCGCGTACGGCCGGCCGACGCACAAGGAGGCGCTTGAGGCCCTCGAGCAACTCCACCGCGAGCTGGAAGAGAGGAATCAGTCTGCGGCCTCTAGCCTCGAAGAGGGGCTGGAGGAGACCCTGACCTTGCATCGTCTTGGCGTGTACGGGGTGCTCGGTCACTCACTAAAGACGACGAACTGCATCGAGTCCGTCAATGCGCTTATCGAGGAACGTTGCGCGAAGGTCGATCACTGGAAAACTTCGAACCAACGCCAACGCTGGCTCGCGACCGCGCTCACCGACATCGAGCCGCGCCTCCGGAAGGTGATGGGCTACCGACACCTTCCAAAGCTGCGTGAAGCGCTCAAGCGTGAACTGAAGATCGAGACCGCGAAAAAGAATACGTCGAGGAAGAACGTTGCTTAAACGAACCGGGAGCCGTGGAACATTTCAACTAAGAATGGGCTTGACTCGCCGCGACGCCAGACCGCTCTTTTATGTCTGCCTCCGACGGGGCGCAAGCCACAATAGTAGCAGCCTTCCTCGTGGTCGACAACACGATGCAGGTGACCCTCATGGCCACGCCAGTCCTGATGCGCGATGGGAGCGCGGATCTCGGTCACCAGCACCATCAGTTCTGTTGCTGCGATCGACGCTACCGCTCCGTTGACCGTGATCACCGATGGACCGCCGCCGGCCAAGGCTCTCTTGGGCACACCGTAGATCGCGCGCCGGTCAGCACACTGCTCCGGCGAAGCGAAGTAGTCTTGAAGTTCGTTCTGGTCCAACACCTTGAGGCACATGAGGCAGCCCGTCTCCGGCGTTGCGACACAAACCCTTCCTCCGAAAAGAACCCTGTTCTTTTCGGGCATCGTATCGCTTGCCGCATCGACAAGCGGCAGACCTTGCTTACAGCAGAATTCGTTCAGCACGAACCGGGTGTGCCTTCTATTTATTCATCCGCGCGTCCCGAACTTGATTGATCTTCGGTCTACCAGCACCATGCCGGCATGATTTCGTCGTTGGTTCCCGCTCTCATCTCTGCCTTCAAGGTTCGTCGCGAGCTAGCTCTCGAGAATGTCACTCTTCGGGAGCAGCTCGCCGTCCTCCACCATTCCGTGAAACGACCGCTGGTTTTGGTGCCGCGTAACCCGCTCGTGTGCTAGAGTTTGAGCCTGATTTCGAGAGACGCAGTTCTTTCGGCGATGCGGGCTGGGCTGACCACACGGTGCCTGACGTTCAGAGACACCTTCGTGTACACGCCGACATCCTCATTAATGGCGTTCGCCGACACAGGCAGCCCAGCTGACACTAGCATTCAAACACGGCGTAGCAACATATCTGGACTACCTCCTGTGCCAAAACTCGGCCCTTTTGAAATAGACCATCAGTGTCATGAATTGACGGACACGAGCTACCCTCAAAAGGAGTGGAAATGAAGTAAAGTAATTGGAATCCTTCGTTCAAGGGGAAACCGTAGTACCCTAAGAGCGCCTTTCAATGCAGAAGGGGGCAGTGCCATTTGGAGGAGGACTATGGCCAAAGCGCGAGTGTTGACGAGGTCGGAACTAGCCGAGCATTTGGGCGTCGATAAACAGATGGTAACAAAATGGGAGCGGTCTGGGATGCCGGTCCACACTAGAGGGCGCGGCGTGGCGTCTCAATTCCGTCTGCGGGAGGTCCGGGCGTGGCTAAAGGTGCGGGAAGCCAAGGCCAAAGCGGCGGAGAAGGCAAAGGTGCGAGAAGCCAAAGCGGCAGAGAAGGTGAAGAAGACAGCGAAGCAATAAGACGCGGCGGCGATGAGATGAGACAAGTCTGACTGCGCGAGTCCTTGGAACTCGCTAGTCTCGCGGTACCGGTTGCCAACGACGCTGCTCGCGGAGCGCGATGACGTCGTACTCCTGGTCTTCGGTGACGAGTGCCTCTTCGAAACTGCGAAAGCTGTCGACGGCTTGCTTGCCCAGATGGGACAGCAGGGGGTTGTCCCTTCCATAAATTCGATCCCCGGTCGTCAAGGTCTTCTCGGCCCCGGACTGAGTTCATGTCAGTGCTTCGGGCAGCATCACGGTGATCGCGGGATCGAAGCCCGCCCAAGAACGCCGCGACTCGTGTCCCACGGACACCGCGTCAAGCGTAGCGAGCTCAGGCAGCGAGACGACTGTAATAATGATGGAGGCCGCCGACCTTCGGAATGGCTGTCACGCGCCCCATCGAAAGCCACTGCACAGGTCGTTGCTCGGGGGCATCTTTCTCGAGCGATAAATGAGTCCGGCAGGAATGATAGTAGTCGACGTATCCGCGCAGCATTCGCCTGAGGTGTCGCTCGTCGAGGATGATCACGTGATCGAGACACTTGCGCCGAATGCTTCCAATGACCCGTTCGACGTAGGGGCTCTGCCACGGGGAGCGCGGCGCCGTCGGAACCTGCTCGATGTCGAGTCCCGCAACGCGCCGTTTGAAGTACGGCCCGTAGATTCCATCCCGGTCTCGCAGCAGGTAACGCGGCGCCGTATCCCACGGAAAAGCATCAACGATCTGCTGCGCGGTCCACTCTGCCGAAGGATGCTCCGTGACATTGAAATGGACGATGCGCCGGCGATCGTGACGGAGAATGATGAAAACGAACAGAATCCGGAAGGTGGCGGTCGGCAACGTGAAGAAGTCGATGGACACCAAGTCCTCGAGATCAAAATACTCATGCGCCTTCTGTCCAAAAACACAAACGAACTCAAGAACTGGCGCGCCGGGACGTTTCGGATCAGAGACGTCTGAGGCTTGGTTGGCCAATGGAAGCTAGAATCCTCGGTCATGAGGAGGCAGAGCCAGCCCTGAACCTTGTTGGTCGTCGCCATCGCTGGCTGGCTCCAGCGTAACCAACAGGCCGCTATCGTTTGTGTTTTTGGACACGACGCGATCCACGGCTGGGGCTGCAACAAACGGGTGCAGATGGCTAACCGGCCTGGAGGGCGTAAGTGGCAAGCCCGATCGCCACCACACGGTCGCTGCCCTCGATGACCTCGAGCCGGCAGGCGGCCAGCGTACGTCCCTTACGTACGAGTTCTCCAATGGCGAGCAAGTCTCCCTGGACTCCCGCCAGCAAGCTCATCTTGAACTCCACCGTCTTGACCGTGGAGCCCGACGAGACCGAACCCACCGCGAAGTTGCCCGCCGTGTCGGCGAGCAGACCGATGAGACCCCCGTGGATGACGCCATGCCCGTCTTCGAACGCGGCCCGAAACGGCAACCGCACGCGTGCCACGCCGTTCTCGCAATAGCCGAGTGTCATGCCCAGGTAGCGGCTGATCGGGGCCGCCTCGAAGAGTTGCTTAAGTTTCTTGAGATGCGCGGGCGTGGAACGTTCCGACGTTTCACCCACCCGCTGGTGGCGGACACCTTCGGGCAGAGGAACCGGCACCAGCTTGGGCTCATTGAGGGGAGCCGAACGAGGCCGTGAGGCGGCTTTCTTGCTAGCAGGCCTCGAAAGGATGTCTCTCTTCCCTGGTCCTTCTTTCATATCGAGACACGCTCCACGATGTTTGCGAGTGACGTGCCGTCTACACCGGTCATAGATCTGTGTGGTCCTGGGGTCGGAGCGTCCGGCCAGGTACTGCACGTCCTCCGGGGGCACGTTCTGGTTGAGTATATCCGTAATTCCGTGAGGAGTCTCTTATCGAGACCAAGCTCGTTCTGGGCAACCCCACGAAATCCGTCGACCGCACACTCCTGCGCAATATCGCCAACGCCCTCTCCGGTGCTTCTGCTATCAAGTGTTGGTGAGATGATGCTAAGACTTTACACTGCATTAAGTTACAGCCAAAATAGCGCTCGTGACCTTCGCTGCGCGCTAAATAGAGCGTAAGCGCCTTTTTTGCAAAGGGATACGTACACATCACCAATAGTAAACAGCGCAAGCACCGCACTGGCCGCCAAGAATTTCGTCATCTTGACCGGACCATCTGGAACCGGGAAATCGCGTTCCGCGCTACGTCTGGCCGAAAGCATCCAGCACGCCTATGCCGAAAACGTCAACGGCGCGATATTCGAACTCGTGACGGTCGGGCCAGACTGGACGACGCCCAAGCGGCTACTGGGCTACCGAACGCCCTTCGGGAAGCAGAGGCGGCTGGAGGACGGCTCGACGACAAACGAAAGCTATGAGGTCACGAGCGTGGTGCGCCTGCTCCTGCGAGCGAGCCATCCGGACGTGGAGGAAGTGCCGCATTTCCTCGTCTTCGACGAAATGAACTTGTCACACGTAGAGCGGTATTTCGCACCATTCCTGTCGCTGATGGAAGCGGCCAACGTGCTCGACGAAAAGGGCGGCGTCGCGCTCATCGATGCGCAGGACCTAGCGCTCATCGCGGAACTTCTGCAGGCGGAAGACAGCGAATCCGCGGAAGCGCGAGCCGCGCAGGCACTTATCGTGGACGGGCGCAGCTTCACCATACCCTCGAACGTCTTTTTCGTCGGCACGGTCAACGTGGACGAGACAACGTACATGTTCTCGCCGAAGGTGCTGGACCGTGCGCATGTCATGGAACTGGAATCGCAGAAGCCGAGCGCCTACCTTTTGGGCGAGGCGGCGAGAGCCGGCGAGGAAATCTCAGTGCAGCAAGCCCTTGAACTCTTGCGGGAGAGCATCACTGACAGGGAGGAACAGCGCAACGAATTCGCCAATCCGGCTCAGATACTCGACGGGATCAGTGAACTCGGATTTAGCGAAGAAGAGATCGTAACGATCAAGCGATTGACGGTCCGCGCGCTTGACGGATGCTATGCGCTCTTGCTGCCTGTAGGCTTTCCGTTCGGCTATCGCATCCCGAAAGAAGTCTTCTCCTATCTGCGCGTGTGGTTCGCGGCAGCTATCCTGAGCGGAACTGCGAAAGAAGCGGTGCTGCAAGGCTGGCCGGACGGCCTTGACCGCGCCGTGCTCCAAAAAGTCTTGCCAAAAATCCACGGCAACAAACGCACACTGGGCGATAGTCTGCGAGCGACGGCAGCGTTCTTGTCCGGGAGCCATGGGAACTCCCCCGACCCCGCGCGGTACACGCTCGGCATCCACACGACAGTAGCGATCGCGGAAAACGAGGTGCTGGCTCTGGGGGTGGCACCGCAGATGAAGCTCTCGACTGCGAAGCTGCGCGGAATGCATGACCGACTTACAGCGACGGGCTATGTGTCATTCGTGAGCTGACGCCCATGGCGATTGCATTGCATCGCTTACGGTTTTCCTGGCCTCCATCGACGCACATTGATATCGAATGGGCTAAAGGCGAAGGTGCGCCGCTGCCGGATTTTGCGCCGTTGCCATCTGTCACCTTCTGCGAGCGCGAGATGGAACTCGATGTGTATGCGGTTCGCGGAGTGCCCGCCATTTGTTGGCGGGACGACGCGCCGATTCTCTTCGAGCGCCTGCAGCTGCGTGAGAACACGGATTACTTCATCGACGTGACATTGCCCGTTCCGAAGGCGGAAGCAGTGCGGCTGTCGCGTCAGCGGCCGGCATGGCCGTTTTCGGAACGGCTACGCACGGTCTTTAGGCTGGATCCCCCGCGACGGTGGAAAGAGCCGGGCGCTGGCAGCGTAACCGTCTCGGGGCAATTGCGTCTGCGGAATCACGCGGGCATTCTGGATCTTGGCATGGAGAACGGCGCGTCGCTGCGCGCGGAGGTGGTCTGCCGCAAAATCGGCTATCTCGATGAATTCCGGGCTTTGCTTAACGAAGTAGCGGAATTACTGGCCGAGCTGCTACTGCAGTATGACAGCCCTGTCAGCCTCGCCTTCGACCTGACGGATGCGCGAGATGCGAGCCTTGCGGCGCTGTTGTTCCAGATGCGCTATGTGATGGCGCCTGACAATCTGCCGCTCGCGGCCGAGGAAGTCTTAAGCCAGGTTCACTCCATGCTCGTGACCGATGTTGGCTTCCATGGGATTGCGGAAGTTGAGGAAGCTAGCGTCGAGACGCTGGCTGAGGCGCTGGATGTCTCACTATTTGAAGCGGGCGGACCGCTGGCGGGTCTATTCGGCGGCTATACGCCGCTGGAACTGCCGGTGACCGAAGTGGCCGAGATCATCGATACGCCGGAGAACCGTTATGTGAAGTACTTCCTTGAAGAGGCCGCCTTGCTCGCGCAATGGCTCACGGGCCGACTCGGCGCGGTTGGAAAAGAGGCGGCGGCGCGGGAAGCGGAAAGCTGGGTCCTGGCGTTGCAGGAGTTGCTCGCACACGACATTTGGCGGGGCGTAGGTTTCATGCGGCGGTTCCCCTCGAATTCGCAGGTGCTGCTGAAGCGTCGAGGATACCGCGACGTGCTGCGCTACGATCTGGCGCTGCGCCTCAGCCTCGCGCTGCCATGGAACCAGGGTGAGAAGATGGCCGAGGGCCTGATGGGCGATATCCGGCCCGTGAGCGAGCTTTATGAATATTGGTGCTTCTTCCTGCTGCGCCGCGTGCTTTCGGATATCTGCCAGGCGGAGCTTCCCGGCGACGAATCGTTCGTATCGTTCACACCGGACGGGCTCCAGGTGCGCCTCGCCAAGGGGACGCGGAGCCGCGTCAGGTTCATGTACCGGCAGGACGGCGGGAAGACGGTCAACGTGGACCTCTTTTATAACCGCAGGTTTCAGCGGCCGGCACGCAACCTTCTGTCGTGGCAGGGCAGCTATACGTCAGTTTTCGACCCTGACTACAGCATCGCGATTACCGTAACCGAAGACGCGACGGTGCAGAAGCACTGGCTGCATTTCGACGCCAAGTATCGCCTTGAACCGGCCGAGATCGTTCAGATTCTCCATGACAGCAGCGAAGACATGATGGCAGATGCAGATGATGACGAGGTCGGGTACGAGCAGGAAATTTCCCGCCTACATCGTCGGGAAGACCTGTTCAAGATGCACACATACCGAGACGGCATTCTGAGCAGTCGGGGCGCATACATCCTTTTTCCGGGAGATGGAACCGGCCTGCGTATGGAAGGCGAGGAGCAGAATTTCTTTGTGCGTCATCCGTCGGCGTTTCGTGGGCCTGCTTCTTACCCATTCCCAAGTGTCGGCGCATTCGATCTGTGTCCGGGGCGTCACGAAAGCCAATTGCCTGTAGTGAAGGCATTTCTCAGCAGTGTGTTCGAAGCAGTTGCGACAGGTAATCCGTATCAGGAAGAGCAGGGGCTATTTTGAATAAGGGACCCACATGCTGGAACGGATAGTCTCGATCAAGAACGTGGGCCGGTTTCAGAACTGCGCCGCCGTAGGAGACGTGACGTTTCGACGATTCACTCTTGGGTTCGCCGAGAATGGTCGTGGGAAGACGACGCTCTGCGCTATCCTGCGTTCGCTGTCCACAAACACACCAGCACTCATCGTTGGGCGCAAAACGCTCGGAAGTATGGAGGAGCCGGAAGTTGAGTTGCGTCTCGATATTGGGACCGTCACGTTCCAGAACGGGGCTTGGAACACTACATTTCCTGACATAGCGATCTTCGACGGAGTCTATGTCAGCGAGAACGTGTTTGCAGGAGACGTGGTCGATACGGCGCATCGGCGCAACCTGTATCGAATTATTATCGGTGCCCCCGGCGTGATGCTGGCTAAGCATCTGAATGATCTAGACGAACGGATCAAAGGAAAAACCGCGGAAATCCGGGTAAATCGTAGGCGTTGTTGCACCGCTCTTGGCTGAGCGCGAAATCTACCTATGGTGGTGGCCGAGGTAATGTTCGACCATGAAGTATCCCAAGCGCAGCCAGTACAAGCACGCGAAGCAGAAGAAGTACCACGTTTCCAACTGGGCGGAATACAACGAAGGGCTGCGCCGCCGGGGCGATTTGACGGTCTGGTTCGACGAGGAGGCAATCGTGAACTGGAAGGCCGACAAGAGCGGTAAGCCTGGCGGTCAACGGGCCTATTCAGAGATGGCGATTGAAACGGGCCTGGTTGTCCGGATGGTGTACAAGCTTGCCTACCGCCAAACCGAAGGCTTCTTGCACTCGATCGCCTCGCTTCTCCGGCTGTGTATCGAGATCCCGGACTACTCGACATTGTGTCGGCGGTCGAGGCTGCTCCGCAAGAAGCTGCGGATTCGAAAAGCCGCAAGCAATCAACCAATCCACCTGATGATCGATAGCACGGGCTTGAGGATTCATGTTGGAACCACCCGCAAACCGCCAAAGCAGCGCGCCTGGCGCAAGTTGCACATCGCCGTTGATCGCAAGACCGGCAACATTGTTGCGTCCGAACTGACGGCGTCACGAGCTCGCGACGCAACGCGAGTCCCCCCTTTGCTAACACAGATTCAAGCACCTATAGCGTCGGTAGTGGCGGACAGTGCATACGACAAGGAAGCGGTCTACGAAGCCATCGAAGCGCACAGCCCTGGACGAAGGACGCGCGTGGTGATTCCGCCGCAACGAAACGCCACGCTCAGTCAGAATTCGAACACCGCCATGCGGGAACGCGACCGCCATATTCGTGCAATCGAAAGACACGGCCGACGTGAATGGTACAAGCTCTCAGGCTGCACCGAGCGAAGCATGGTGGAGAACGCGGTCTATCGTTACAAGGCGATCATGGGGCCCGAGATGCGGGCTCGAACGTTGGCGAGGCAACGAGTTGAACACCGAATTGGGTGCGAGATACTCAACAAGATGACCGCGCTCGGCATGCCCGATACTTACTGCGCCGGGTGACTCTCCGACCGGCACAGGGAGGTCAGCGATTTGCTCCGGGCCGTGCAACAACGCCCGTTTTAGACCTGACATGGTCGGCTGCTTCTGGCCGATCTTCTTTTTTGCGGATCACAGCCATCGGAGGACCGTATCCGGGGTGACCAGAGTTGCCACTTCCGCGAGGAGTTTCCGTCCAAGCTCTTTCCCTTTGGCCGCGAGCCGTCGACGCTGCTCGTCACTCAAGCGTAACCGCTGACCGAGCTGCGCCTTCAAAACACGGTTGTGCCTTCTATTTATTCATCCGCGCGCACCGAACTTGACTAGTCGGTCTGCCGGGACCATGCCGGCATGATTTCGTCGTTTGTTCGCGCTCTAGGTTGTGCCTTCTATTTATTCATCCGCGTGATGGAGATCACGGATATACTCAGCCAGAACGTGCCCCTGGAGGACGTGCAGTATCTGGCCGGACACTCCAACCCCTCGGACCACACAGATCTATGACCGGCGTAGACAGCACATCACTCGCAACATCGTGGAGCGTGTCTCGATATGAAAGAAGGACCAAGGAAGAGAGACATCCTTTCGAGGCCTGCTAGCAAGAAAGCCGCTGCACGGCCTCCTTCGGCTCCCCGCAATGAACCCAAGCCGGTACCGGTTCCTCTGCCCGAAGGTGTCCGCCACCAGCGGGTGGGTGAAACGACGGAACGTTCCGCGCATCTCGAAAAACTCAAACAACTCTTCGAGGCGGCTCCGATCAGCCGCTACCTGGGCATGACACTCAGCTATTGCGAGAACGGCGTGGCGCGCGTGCGTTTGCCGTTTCGGGCCGAGTTCGAAGAAAGTCATGGCGTCATCCACGGGGGTGTGCCTTCTATTTATTCATCCGGGCCGCCCCAAACTTGATTAGTCTCCGGTCTGCCGGGACCATGCCGGCATGATTTCGTCGTTTGTTCGCGCTCTCGTCTCTAGAGGACCTAGAATCGAGGCCGAGGCTACCGGAGCACGGCGATCTGCGCGAGGGTATGGGTGTGCTCCGCAAAAAGTCGATCCGGCGTTGATTGCTCGGTTTAGAATCGGGACCGAACCGGAAAGGCACCAGCGCGCCACGCGCGGGGATGAACCGGCTTTTGTTCGTATTCGTAGTAGAATCGCGTGTTTTGAGTGACTTACAGCTGACCGACAGGCAAATCCTGTGAAGGAGCCTGCCTCCACGCCCGAGTCGCTGAAAGGGAAAGAAGATGCCTCAGTCTCGCCGACAGTCAATCGTCATGATCACCTCGGCGGTCGTCGCCGCGCTGGCGCTCGCTCCGAGCGTCAGCGCCCAGGAGGACGGGACCATTAGCGGCACGGTCAGAGACGCCACGGATGCTGTGCTGCCCGGCGTGACCGTGGAGGTGCAGAGCACGGCGGCCGGCGGGGCGCTCCAGACCGCCATCACTGATGTCACCGGCATGTTCACCATCACCGCGCTTCAGTCCGGCACGTACAACGTGGCGTTGACCCTGCCTGGCTTTAGCACGTTTGTGCGCGACGGTGTGAAGATCAGCGCCGGGGCCACAGTTGCCCTCGATGTCGTGATGTCGGTGGAGGGAATCCAGCAGCACGTGGTTGTCGTCGGCAGCCGCGCACAGCCCCGGTCGGTGACCAAGTCCCCGGTGCCGATCGACGCCATCCCGTTCCAGGATATCGTCCGCCAGGGCGGCACCTCGCTCGACTACCAGTTGCGGACCCTCGTGCCCTCGTTCAACGTTGCGACGCATCCGATCAGTGACGCGGCCACGCTCGTGCGGCCGGCCAGCCTGCGCAACCTTGCCCACGACCATACTCTAGTCCTGGTGAACGGCAAGCGCCGTCACCGCTCGTCGGTCATCGCCTGGTTCGCCGGCGTGACGGATGGCGCGCAAGGCCCAGACATCTCGACTATCCCGTCGATCGCCCTGCGGCAGGTCGAGGTGCTTCGCGACGGCGCTTCGGCACAGTACGGCTCGGACGCAATTGCCGGCGTGATGAACTTCCTGCTCAAGGACGACCGGGCGGGGGGCAGCATCGAGTTCAACACCGGCACCTACCGCGCGGGCGACGGCGACGCGTACGCGGTCGCCGGCAATGTTGGGCTACCGCTCGGCCAGAGCGGCTTCGCCAACCTCAGCCTCGAGTACGGCAACGCCGATCCGACGAACCGCAGCGAGCAGCGCGCCGACGCAGCGGCGCTCATCGCGGCCGGCAACACCGCCGTGGCCGACCCGGCGCAGATCTGGGGCAACCCGACGATCGAGGACGATCTGAAGCTCTTCGGCAACTTCGGCTACCTGCACACCAACGGCCTGCAGTTCTACGGCCATGCCAACTACGCCGACAAAAAGGTGACCGAAGGCTTCTATTTCCGGAATCCCAACTCGCGGCAGAACATCTACAGCCTCGATGGAGGCGAGACGCTGCTCATCGGCGACATGCTCGCCGCGAACGGCATGGGCTCCGCCAACTGCCCCACCGTGAGGATCACCGACAACGTGCCGGATCAGGCAGCCCTCGAGCAGGTGTTCGCCGACCCCAACTGCTTCTCCTTTCAAGAGATCGCGCCTGGAGGCTTCACCCCACAGTTCGGCGGCCACGTGAGCGACATGTCGGGGGTCGCCGGGCTGCGCCGGCTCGCAGCCAACGGCCTGACCTGGGATGCGAGCGCCAGCTACGGCGCCCACCAGTCGGACTTCTTCTTCAATAACACCGTCAACGCGTCGCTCGGCCCCGACACCCCGCGCGACTTCGACCCGGGTCTGTACCGGCAGGAGGAGATCAATCTTAACTTCGACCTCTCCTATGCCGCCAGCGACATGATCAACGTCGCCGGCGGCGCCGAGTGGCGTGACGAGCGCTTCACGATCGGGGCCGGCGGACGGCCGTCGTGGGACGTCGGCCCGTACGCCGCGCAGGGCTTCGTCTCCGGCTCCAACGGCTTTCCCGGATTTCCCGACTATACGGCCGGCACTTGGACCCGCAGCAACGTCGCGCTCTACGGCGACGTCGAGCTGCGGGGCTCCGATGACCGGTGGACGGTCGGCGGTGCTGTCAGGTTCGAGCACTTCGACATCTTCGGCGCCACGACGAACGGCAAGCTGTCGGTCCGTTACGGGCTGGGCGACGCCGTCTCGGTGCGTGGCGGCGTGAGCACCGGGTTCCGCGCGCCGACGCCCGGCCAGCAGAACACGCTCAACGTACAGACGACCATCGACCCTGAGACACTGGAACTGGTCGACAGCGCCAACGTGCCGTCCACCTTCAGGGCCGCGGAGTTGCGGGGCGGCCAGCCGCTCCAGCCCGAGACGTCGTTCAACTCGACGGTCGGGCTGGTCGTCGATACCGGGCCGTTCACGTTGACCGCCGACTACTTCCGCGTCGATGTCTCCAATCGCCTCGCCCTGTCGCAGACCTTCACGCTCACGACAGACGAACGCGCGCTCCTTCTGTCAGAAGGCATCACCTCGGCGGGCACTCTGGCCTTCTTCCGGTTCTTCATCAACGACTTCTCGAGCCGGACTCAGGGGATCGACCTCGTCTCGACCTACACGCCCCCCGCATTCGCCGGCGACACGGTCTTCAGCGTCACCATGAACTACACCGACACGGCGGTGACGAAGGAATCGGACCTGCTCGGCCCCGGCGATATTCTCGGTCTGACGCGAGGCGTGCCCAAGACCCGCTGGAACGTCGCCCTCAGCCAGCGCGTCGGGCGGGTGGGCCTGCTCGGCCGCCTGAACTATTACGGCTCCTGGGTCGACCACTTCGACGCACGGTTCGTCCGCGGCCCGGCCGCGCCGGTTCTGGACGGCCGGTACATCGTCGACCTTGAGGCCAGCATCCCACTCGCCAACGAGGTGACGCTGGCGGTCGGTGGCCAAAACATATTTGACGTTTTCTCGGACAGGATGGACCTTTTCGCTGCCGAGTTCGGCCTCCCCTACAGCCAGTTCACGCCGTGGGGTTTAAGTGGCGGGTACTACTACGCCCGCATCAACTACCAGTGGGGCCACTAGCTGTCATCAATCTATTCCGAAACGTCCCGGCGTGCCGATCTTGAGTTCGTTTGTATTTTTGGACACGACGCGTTCGCCGGCACAGGCAGGCCAACTGAAGCAACATATCTGGACTCCTCAATCAACACCTTTCTCAAAAAAGTCTTCCTCAGAGCTGCTCGTCCAAATCGGTGACGTATTGAAGCATCATCTGAGCTCCCGACCGGACGATCTCCGAGAGATTCATCTCCCCAAATACCAGTTGTTCCTCGAACTGCTTGAGCAATCGCTGACTCGGTTGTCCCTTCCATAAATTCGATCCCCGGTCGTCAAGGTCTTCTCGGCCCCGGACTGAGTTCATGTCAGTGCTTCGGGCAGCATCACGGTGATCGCGGGATCGAAGCCCGCCCAAGAACGCCGCGACTCGTGTCCCACGGACACCGCGTCAAGCGTAGCGAGCTCAGGCAGCGAGACGACGGTAATAATGATGGAGGCCGCCGACCTTCGAAATGGCTGTCACGCGCCCCATCGAAGGCCACTGCACAGGTCGTTGCTCGGGGGCATCTTTCTCGAGCGATAAATGAGTCCGGCAGGAATGATAGTAGTCGACGTATCCGCGCAGCATTCGCCTGAGGTGTCGCTCGTCGAGGATGATCACGTGATCGAGACACTCGCGCCGAATGCTTCCAATGACCCGTTCGACGTAGGGGCTCTGCCACGGGGAGCGCGGCGCCGTCGGAACCTGCTCGATGTCGAGTCCCGCAACGCGCCGTTTGAAGTACGGCCCGTAGATTCCATCCCGGTCTCGCAGCAGGTAACGCGGCGCCGTATCCCACGGAAAAGCATCAACGATCTGCTGCGCGGTCCACTCTGCCGAAGGATGCTCCGTGACATTGAAATGGACGATGCGCCGGCGATCGTGACGGAGAATGATGAAAACGAACAGAATCCGGAAGGTGGCGGTCGGCAACGTGAAGAAGTCGATGGACACCAAGTCCTCGACATGATTGTCGAGAAAGCTCCGCCAGGTCTGGGACGGTGGCTTGCGACGGCGAATCATGTACTTGGAAACAGCGGCCTGAGAAATGGAGATGCCGAGCTTGGCTAGCTCGCCGTGCACGCGCGGCGCTCCCCAAAGTGGGTTGGCCCAGCACATGTTGCGGATCAGCTCGCGAACCTCCGGGGCAACGCATGGGCGACCCGGCCGCAGTCGCCGACTCCTCCACGTCCAGTAGCGTCGGAAGCCGGCACGGTGCCAACGCACTACGGTGTCGGGTTTGACGATCACGAGGACCTTCGCCCAGTCGGTCCAGAATCTGCGCAAGAGCACCCAAAGGCCACGGTCCAGATTCGAGAGCCGTGGCCGTTTCACCGAGCGTTGGAGCACGGCGAGCTGTTGCCGAAGAGCGAGATTCTCGAGCGCCAGCGAGCGGCGTGTTTTGAACGTCGAGACGAGGGAGCGCAGAAGCAACCAGATCATGACGGGGATACTGACGCGCGCAGGCGAGAAAGATCAATAGCAAAGCGCGCGGATGAGTAAATAGAAAGGACAAGCACGTTCTGGTCCAGGTGCGGCCCGGGCCTGGATCCAGGTCTCCGCCCGGGAGCGTGGCATCCCGTTGCTGGACGGTGTTTTCCCTGCGCGTACGGGGAACCCGAATCGCCGACATCGCCTCCGACACGCCCCAGATCTGGTGTCCCTTCCATAAACTCGAGCTGCGTGAGATTAGCGAGCTGCCTGCAACCAGGATGCTTGGGTCGTCTTCATGTAGGACGTTTCGAGGATCGGCGTCGGATCTACTCAGGGGTATAGGTGTAAGCTGGCGCGAAGTCCCGTAGCCGTCCCGAGCGGATCGGCTCAAGCAGCGGCGTGTCGAGTGTAATAATGATGGAGACCACCGACCTTTGGAATGGCTCTCACTTTGCCCATCGCCGGTGACTCTACCCGGCGAGGCTCAGGCGCGTCCTCAAGCGACAAATGAGTCCGGCACGAATGATAGTAGTCGACGTATTTGCGTAGGATTCGCTTCAGGTGCCGCTCATCAAGGACGATCACGTGGTCGAGACACTCACGTCGAATGGAGCCGATCATCCTTTCGACGAATGGATTCTGCCACGGGGAGCGCGGTGCGGTAAGGACCTGCTCTATCCCGAGACCGTCGACGCGACTATCGAAGTACGCTCCGTAGGTCTGGTCTCGGTCCCGTACCAGGTACCGAGGCGCCGTGTCCCATGGAAAAGCATCGACCATTTGCTGCGCCGTCCACTCGGCGGAAGGATGCTCGGTGACATTGAAATGAACGATACGGCGACGCTCGTGGCGAAGGACGATGAAGACGAACAGAACTCTGAAGGTTGCGGTCGGCAAAGTGAAAAAGTCGAGCGACACCAAGTCGTTTGCATGATTATCGAGAAAGCTCCGCCAAGTATGGGACGGTGGGGTGCGATGACGAACCATATACTTGGAGACGGCTGCCTGGGAAATGGAGATGCCTAGCTTCGCCAGCTCGCCATGCACGCGGGGAGCTCCCCAGAGAGGGTTGGCCCTGCTCATGTTCCGAATCAGCTCACGTATTTCGGGAGCGACGCCTGGTCGTCCGGGCCTACGCCGTCGGCTCTTCCAAGTCCAATATCGTCTGAACCCACAACGGTGCCAGCGGATGACCCGTCTCAGGTTTCACGATGACGAGGACGCTCTCCCAGTCAGTCCAGATTCTGCGCAACAGCACCCAAAACCCGCGGTCGACCTTCGAGAGCCGCGGCCGTTTCACGGAACGGCGGAGCACGGCGAGCTGCTGCCGAAGAGCGACATTCTCGAGAGCCAGCTCGCGACGAGCCTTGAAGGTAGAGATGAGAGCGCGAACCAACGACGAAATCATGCCGGCATGGTGCCGGCAGACCGGAGATTAATCAAGTTCGGGGCGCGCGGATGAATAAATAGAAGGCACAGCCAATCTGGTTCGCTACTCCTTCATTAGGCGGGACTTGCACCCGCGAGACTTACCGGTTTGTGCCGGCGCACCGTGAGGTCAAAATACCCATGCGGCTTCACCGAGATACAATCCCTGTGCTCCGCAAAAAGTCGATCCGGCGTTGATTGCGCGTTTTAGACCTGCTATGTTCGGCTGCTTCTGGCCGATCTTCTTTTTTTGCGGATCACAACCCTTCAGATGTCTAACGTTCGAGCGGGCTCCAGCCCGAGCTTGAAATTCAACCGCTCAGAAACCGCCTCTGGAAGCGGGACGGTGTTGTCAGAATCCGGAGTAATGAGCCGGGCCACTTCGTCCTGCCCCATCACGACTCGGAACCACTGCTCGCGATCTGACATCACTTGGTACTGCCGCTCGTCTGCCGTGCCGGCCAGGTACGGCAGATATACGAAAATCGGGTGGCGGCCCTCGGCCTTGCAACCGATGCGGTCGACACGGCCCGTCCGCTGTTCGATGGTGCTGGGATTCCAGGCCAGATCGTGATGGATCACGTGGCGGCAGAACCGCTGGAGATCAACCCCTTCCCCCATCACTTCGCTACATACTAGGATGTCGGGAAAGAACGGCGTGTTGAATGCCCGCATGAGCCGGGCACGCTTATCGCGTTTCGTCTCGCCCATGGCGACTTGCACGTTGGCCAGGGTCATCCGCCGTGTCTCCGCGTCTTCGTCCTCGACATCTTCCACACGGATACTACCGGTCTGTGTTCGCTGTACGGCTTCAATGTACAGCCTGCGTTCCTCGGTGGAGCATTGTGAGGCGAGAAAATGCATGAATCCGTGGAACTTGTTCCGCCAGGACACACCGGATTCGTCGGCATGGTCGAGTGTCTGTGCGATCGCATCAACGGGCTTAATCGAGTCCAGGTCTACGAGCGGGAAGCAACGCGCAAGAGTGGTCGTCACGCGTAGGAATCGGCGCATGATATCGACAAGCACTTCACGCCACTCCCGAGTCATTCCTGCTACTTCGAGCGCTTTGGCATGCTTTGCCAGAATCTCGCCAAGCGCTGCGTCGACGGCGCGTCGTCCCGGAGAATCCTTATCATCGAGATATCGTCGCTGAATTCGCTCCAAAAACCGCTCCACATCCGTGCGGTTCTCACACATGCCAGCTTCACGAAGCCGACGTTCAGCAGCGGACATTAACCGTACCTCAATCTCATGGCTGATATGGATGCGAAGCGCCCGGCAGGTCTGCCGGTAGAACGCAAACACAAGTACCTTCTCTCCGTGCTCCCACAAGTCAACGACCTTGTGAACGGTCGCATTCACCTTGGGATGGCCTGATCCGCTTGAGCCTTCCAAGGCACTATCGAACTCCTGTAGATACCAACCGGAGTGCGAGATGTCGACGCTGGCGTCCGCGACATGCTCCTGCTCGTCTTTGTCTGCCCTTCGATTCTGCCGCGTGAACCGGAAGGCCTCATACGAGGAGCAGAGCGCATCGCCCAAAAGGTCTTTGTGGGCATTGACGGCGCTTCGAGCCGCAAGGAAGAAGGGGAGCAACTGCTGGGGCGGAATCGGCAGCCCGGTCGGAGCCTCATGGCCGGCGACCGCAACGCCGGACAGCCGCGTTCGCCGGGGAATCTCACTTTCCGGCCAGCACGCAGCTTTGTTATGACGCACGATCCACGGGCGCAGAGCCTTTTCCGCGACATTACGGTTGTGTTCGGCGGCCCTAAAGGCTTCGACCGCAGCGCGCTGTCGGTACGTGAGCGCTGACGTCTCAGCCCGGTAAAGCTGGTCCCACCATAGGTCGAGATCGCCATTCAAATCGTCCGGTTGCAAACGAACCCAGGACTGCTGCAGGCGGATGGCCGCGCGTTGACTCTCCGTTAGAGAATTTTCCAGTTCGTCTAGTTTCTGCCGGAAATCCCCGAGATTCCCCAACACCTTCACATCCCATCGCACATCTCCAAAGCGTTCGAGGACGCGTACGAGCTCATGATGTCCAAGCTGGAATGGTGTGGCTGTCAGAAAAAGCATTCGATCGAACGCCTGGGCCATGGCTCCATCCCCCGTACGTAGCTCTTGTTCGTTTCGGGTCTGAAACTGTCGGGCGAGCAGTGTGCTCGGATTCTTGAGATGATGGGCCTCGTCCATCACCAAGAGCGGCGAACGCCAGCGGGCCTGGGCCAGCAGTTCCTTCCACAACTGTTCCTCCACCTGCCGCAGAGCCTTGCGAGCAACGTTCAACCGCTCCGATACGCGTCCGGTTCCGCCACGAGCCCGGACCGGCATCTGTTCCAAAGCCGTAGCAAGAGGCCTAAGGTCCAGGCGACCCAGAGCACGTGTCACGGCCTTGGGGACAGGATCGTCATCCAGCTGTGCCTGTTCGTTGCGAACAGCACTGTTGTAAATCTCTCGCCAGGCACTCGAGGGAGTTCGCAACACGCTCTGCCAGACGTCTTTGCCCAAGTCTGTAGCGCGTTGTACTCCAACGGCCCACAGAAGTTCCGCAAGGAACCGGTGAATGTGCCGTTTCACCTTAATGAGTCGTGCAGCCCTCCCTCGGGCATGCCGGTGTAGTGCCTCTGCGATGAGCGCCAGCCGAACCCAGATATCCTTCTGCCTACGGGCCATGGCTCCTTGGGCGAGGAAGACCAGGTGACATCGCTCACGAGATGAGTCGTCAAGGAACTTCATCAGTTCGACACCGTCGCGAGCCACTCCGTAGCGGATAGCTGAAGGATCTGTCAGAGCCCTTTTCGAAGTACCGCGCCGAGTTGCGGGATACCGACCTTCAAGGTACAGCTCACAGAACGTCTTGAGATCCTGTTCCCATTTTTCGACGAGATTGGGAGGAACCATCACGATTGCGGGGCCGCACCGACTGCGAATGGCGACGCTGTACGCCACGGCCAGCGCAACGAAGGTCTTACCCATGCCAACCTCATCGGCCAGAATCACACCCGGCCGCCGCCGTAAACGTTTCAGGACTTCCACGACTTCATTTCGCTGACGCGACTGGTCCGCTGCCGGGACTCGATCGTTCAACCGTTTGCCAAGGACCAGCTCTCGCGGGAGGCTATAGATGTCGGCTACTTTCGGCATTGTTCCACCACGCGCGTCCAGAAGCCCATCACATCTGCGGAAATACGCGTTCGGTGTGGCTTGAGATCACGCTCCATTCTCTCGGCCAACTCCGATAAGAACGGACGAAAAACCTTCTGGAACTCCGGCTCCGGCAAACACCCATCGTCAGGCTGATAATCTACCTCTCGGAGAACAATGAGTAAATCGGCCAGCATCAGAAGTGCCTCGTCCGCCCTACCGTCCGCGTTGACGAAATCCCGTACCAGGCGATCGGCAAGGGGCGCGATTCCGATCAGTCCGCGCAAGCGCCAATCCAAGGCCTGACGGCCCCAAACCGGTTTCTGGAGGTTGGCGCGCAATTGCGCCAAGACACGTGCACGTTGCCGGATACGATGAAGAAATGTTGCCTGGAGATCGTAACGCTGAAGCGGATCGAGGTCGACAGGCGCTGCCGAGTCGAGTTCCGAATCGAGTATATCTGACGACTGCTGCCGCCGGGCCCACGCTCGAACCGCCGCACTGGGGTCGGCCGTAGACAGAATCCAGAGCATATCGTCGGCGGACATATGCTCCAGTTGCGAAGGTGGCGGCAGTTCGCGGGCATCCTCCACGTTCAAGGGGAGAAATGCTACATGGCCGTCCCAATGTATCCGTAACTTCTCCGGCGGCTGGACGGGCGTCCAGACGAGTTCAACGCTGGGCAAACAACCTCCTTCACGCCAGAATGCCGCTGACAGGAGCTCCTGCGCGTCCTGGCCGCACGCATCAATCCGCCACTCCTCCGGCAGGTGGCCTGGAGCGAAACGCAGGATGATTCGACGCATGTCGCCCGCACGGTATGTCGCTGCGAGAAAACCTTCGGGCAACAATGACTCCGGAGTCTGTTCTTCCCCCTCGTTTTCCAGTTGTACGTCGAGCCATTCGGCCGACTCTGGATCGTTCACAGACTCCATCTCCGGCCACACAGCTTCGAGTTTGCCTGCCACACGGCCGTAGTCCACATGCTCTACAATCGTCAGAAGATTTGCCTCGGCGTTATAGGAAAGTCCAATCCCCATTCCTGCGCGTGTGAAGTTGGATGAGCCGACCATGAGCGCCACGTATCCGTCGGTTGCCAGACCCAGCATTTTCGCGTGCCAGGGCCGGCGATTCTTGTCGGTGTCGAGATCGGGCAGGATCTCCACGGTCACTGTTCCCCGATACTTAGGTGGCGTCCGCAGAAGGGCTATTGGCGCGGCCAGCCGCGGCACCGCTACCGGCTCTCCGTCCCGGATGGCGGGAACTGCGAAGCGAAGATCCCGCCGACCTCCGCGCGCCATGAGCTTGCACAAGGATGCCGTGACTCGGCTCGTGTCCTCGTTCATATCGAAGAACGGAGAGGCGACCCGTGCCTGGATGGGGGAACCGCCGCGCTTCCGGAAAACACGCACAGCCTCATCCAAGCTGCCTCGCCCAGCCTGACCTGCACCGGCAGAGGGAAGCGTGAACACCAGTCGTTGCCGGACCCTACCCTGATGGCGGGCTGGCTTCCACGCGGCGACGTGTGTGACGACCTGGTCCAAAAACTCTTCAGCATGTATGACTTCTCGGGGACGCTGAGCCGCTCCCGGCACGAACTGAAGCAGGCTTCTGAGGAAGGTAATGGCTTGGTTCAACGTTGTGACGTCGGCGCTTTCAGGCCCCAAGTCGATCACACCCGCAACTTCATAATTAGTCCTGTAGCCAGCCTCCGTCAGATTGGCCGACGCCACGACGATCCGAATATGCCGTGTCCACGCGAGCAGGCTTAACTTCGCGTGCTGCTTGCCATTCGGAATCCGGACTGGAAGCACATACCAGCGCAACGAATGCTCGACCCCGGCTTGAGTGTAGTCCACCAGGACTCCAGCATAGATGCTGCCGAGGCGGCTCTCGCGTTCCAGCAGGAAGGCTAGATCTTCCCGATTCGGTTCCGACTCGATCTCCAGAAAGCGGGCGAGACATTGCTCATCGAACAGTTCAGGGGCGAAAGTGTATGTGCTCGCCAGACACCCGATCGGCTCTCCAGAGTCGTGGGGCGGCCGCCACAACTCCAGCATCGCTGCAGAATGATGGGTCTTCTGTCGCTTGCTCACGACAGGTCCATGCGGAATCGGCGAATCGGCCTACCCCTGTAGTCGTGGACATATCGGTCGGGCAAGATCTTGCGTCGTTCGGCCCGATAAGCATGCCGGATGTAGATGCGGTCTTGGCCGACATGGTCAAACCACGGCCGTTTACCATTGGCGGACTTCCCACGCTGGATGTTCTGGTGGTGTTCGCATACAGCGAGCGCCACGTCGCCCGCGTCCATCGCTTCGGCAAATCTCCCGAACCGGTTATCGAAAAGATTCTGGAGGGAAAGGCTGGGAATCCAGATCTCACCCAGCGCACGATGTGCCACTTCAAACCGCTCATGCAAACCGTGTACCGAACGTGCAAAGCCCTCGTCGGCCGCTACGCGAGCCACTGCGAAACCCTGCCCATCCGATCGCGACCCCTCAGCCCGCAGGATGTCAAAACTGTCATTCAGGGACCGGGCGAATACCTCATAGCTTCGGACCGCCTCAAGAAGCGACCTGTACGCGGGGGCGTGCTCTTCGAGCCGATAATGGAGAGACTCCTCCCCGAACTCGTCGTCAAATTCCGTTTGTAGCTCCCAGATCATCGGCAAGGCACCCAGGCGCTGTCCGTCTGTTGAAAGAAGAAGCGTTCGTAGATACTGCTTTTCGTAGGCTGCCGCTTGGCCGGGAACGAACGCCGCCGCCACCTCGGACCATCCTTGACTCCCCCATCCTGGTTTTGTGCGTGGCGGCTTCTCCACCAAGCTGCGCCGAACCGCATCCGCCCAGCGGGAGATCATCCGCTGGGCATCCTTGAGACCAGTGAATCCCAGCCCGCGAGCCCAGGCGTCAACGAGACCTTCTGTGTTCGGTCCTGGACCCAGATGGACATTGACCAGCCCAAGGTAGATCCCCAAGCGCTTGTAAACGCCGTTAAACCCAAAAATCCGTGGAGTCTTCAGATAGCTGCGTGCGTCGAGGTAACCATGCCGATGATTCACGGCCCGATCTCCGACAAGCGTACCGGGAACGCCCCAAACATCTGGATCAGTGCCTCTCTTGCGAATCAACGCCTCCACGACCAGCCACTCCCAGACTAGGTAAGGCGACGCATCCGTCAGCCTCGGATCGTCCTCAATGCCTTCCGTCACGAGTGCTCCCACTGCCATGGCGGTGAGAAATCGAATCCGCTGCATACGCTCTCGGACGACCGGCACCAACTTCACGGCCAACTGGTCGGCGATTCGGTACAGGCCAAGCGGGTCGAGCGAGCCTTCGCTCGTGCCGGGTGGGTCGTAGCTTGTGAGGAATGGAAGCAACACACGAAAATTCTATATCACTGGGTTCTCCCGTCCTATGCCAAAACTCGGCCCTCTTGAAATAGACCACAAATCAGCAGCTTAGACGCCCTTGGAATCCGCCGACCCTTGGGCTGCGTGGCGAGCTACGGGCAGTGAACTTCGCACCCGGAAGTCCCTCATTAGACTGGACTTTATCGAGCACAAGAGCGAACGTTCGGTGATGCCGCAGGATACAGGGGTTGGCCGGAACGTCGTTTTAGACGGTTTGGACTTCGCCAGCTTACGGCGGGTCTGGGAGCAAACCTTTGGGGCTACTCCTCCAAGCTCGCTCTCGCGCGTTTTCCTGCGCCGCGTTCTCTTGCACGAACGCCAGTGCCGGACCAATGGCTGGCTTTCGGCTACAACCCGGCGCATTCTGGCCGCCATGGTGAACGGGACACCAGGCAACGCCGCTCCCGCGGGGTCCGTTTCTGCCGGCACCCATCTCGTCCGCGAGTGGAATGGCCGGACCTACCAGGTCGAGGTAATCGACAACGGCTATCGGTTCGATGGCAAAACCTATCCGTCCCTCACCGCCATCACAAAGCGAATCACCGGAACCCACTGGTCAGGACCACGCTTTTTCGGTCTGACGCCCAAGCGCAAGGCCTAACATGAAGAAAATCCGCTGTGCCATCTATACGCGAAAGAGCGCGGAAGAAGGTCTCGAGCAGGAGTTCAACTCCCTCGATGCGCAGCGAGAAGCCTGCGCCGCGTATGTCGCAAGCCAGAAAGCGGAGGGCTGGGTGCTGCTGCCAACCGTCTACGAGGACGCGGGGATCTCGGGAGGAACCCTGGAACGCCCGGGCCTGCAGCGCTTGCTCGCCGACATCGATGCCGGTCTCGTCGACCAGATTGTGGTCTACAAGGTCGACCGGCTGACTGCTAACCGAGGCCATTCACGAAGTGGGCGCTGGAGGCTCACAGCGTTTTGACGAGCACTCGCTGTTTCTCCCAATCGTCGGGAAGCGGATGATGCAAGAGGTAGCTCGAGGTCAGCCCAACGGGCTGGCGGCCTTCGATAATGGCGCGGACGATGTCGGGTGCCAGGAAGGCATAGCGGATTGCCTTGCGCACGCGGTCCGTTGGGATGGCGTCTTCGGTGGCAATCTGCTCATAGGTTTTGCCTGCTTTGATTCGGTCGAGCCAGGAGAGGGCGTTGGCGATATTGCGCAGGAGTGTGCGGTCGACGGATTTCGTGGGGTTGCCCAGAACGAGCTTGGTCTCGACGCCGCGTCGACGCAAGCGGAACGGTGCGTGGATGCGGAGTGCACCCTCGCGAATGCGCTCGGGCCCCATAGAGAGGCAAGCAGCGCACGTATTGCGGTCGAGCAGGATGGACACAGAGCCGGGGCTGATATCGACCCGCCGGATAAGATGGGGCAGGGGGGCTGCCGAGGCACTATCATTATTACTGCTATTACTACCGGAACACAGCCCGTCTAAAAAGCAACGCACCGAGGTGAGCTCTTGCATCGTCGGAGTGTGGATCAACGAGGCCGAGAAGGTCGTGGCATCCAGATACTGTCGGATGAGATGCACGACGGTCTGTTCCAGCATCGGGGCGGGCAGGCGCCAGCCGGAGAGGTCCTTTTGGCCACTGTGCTGGATGAGGCGCCGGGAGACGTAATAGCGGAGCCGTTGCCCGTTTTTCTTTTTGGTGTGGCTCGGCGTTAGCCGGTCGCCGGTCTCGTCGAAGAGCTTGCCTACCAGTGGGGAACGGGCTGCACGGCCCTTCGTCGTGCGTTTCTTCGGTTTGGCAGCCCCTGCCTGCAGCTGCGCCTGGACCTCGTCCCAGAGCTCTGGAGCAATGATCGATGGATGCTGGCCCTCGTAGACACGCCTCTGGTGCCGGATGCGGCCGGCGTAGAGAGGATTGGTCAGCAGGCAGTGGAGGTGTCCGCGACGGAACGGCAGCCCGCCTGTCCGGGTTCCATCAGCGGTAAGCCGTTGCTTGGTGCGCAGTCCCAGATGCGTCATTGACCTGACCGCCGAGCCAGCAGAGGGGCCGGGATTCGAGCCTCGTTACTCGGAAGCAGACGAGGAGATTCTGTCGGACGTGGGATAATCGACTCAGATGACCGTATATGAATGTCTCAGTTTGACAGTGGGCGTTTTGACGCTCCTGGTACTTTCTTGGACACTAATAGTCTTAATGAGATATGCGCGTGACACCAAGAAACTTGCATGGGCGTCCGCGGAGCAATTGCCACGACCGTGCGTTGTATTGAAGCGATCGGCCGACACTTCAGACGATGCGGTTTTGCGCGACACGGCCGTTTCCCTCGCCGGTCAAAACTACTTGTGCTTTGCCAATGTTGGTACGGGGCCAGCTGTCAACGTTCAGTAAAACTCGGCCCTTTTGAAATAGACCATAAATCAGCAGCTTTAGTGTCTGTGTTTGCGACCGAGCCAAGGGCCGTAGGCTTTACAATCGTCTGGCCCGAGGGTGCGGAAGCGAGTTTCGAGCAGGAGTTCAACTCCCTCGATGCGCAGCGAGAGGCCTGCGCCGCGTATGTCGCGAGCCACAAGGCAGAAGGCTGAGTGCTGCTGCCAACCGTCTACGAGGACGGAGGGATCTCGGGAGGAACCCTGGAGCGCCCGGGCCTGCAGCGCTTGCTCGCCGACATCGATGCTGGTCTCGCCGAGCAGGTGGTGATCTACAAGGTCGACCGGCTGACCCGCTGTCTTGCCGACTTTGCGAAGCTCGTCGAACGGCTCGAGATGCTCGGCCCAACCGCGCAGATCTGCTCGCAAAATTCTCAAGATCCGTGATTTATAAGAAGGATCGGTCAATTTACTCCATATATTTTCGGACACTTACGGCTCGGACGAATCGATCCTGGCACAAAAGGCACAAAACCCCCGTATGGGGCAGGACGCGGGTTCCGACCTGTGTTTCGAGGTTTCCAGCCGAGACCGGATAGCACCAGACTGCGCCATCCGCCACCCAGTCCGGTAAATTGTGGCACTGCAGAGACGGGTGACATTTTCCGCGCCGTTGGCGCGGTTTTGCAAGATCAGGTGTCACCAGAGACGCGCTATAAGGGCTGAACTGGCCTCATTTTCGGTTTTCGTCTCTAATCTCGATTTTCGAGTGCCACGTTCGCGCCAAAGGGGGGAGCGGGCCGCTGACAGGGCCGTGCAGCGTCGGAAAAGAGGCCGCCCGAAGGGTCCAGAATCAAGGCCAGGGCTACCTTGGCGTAGCCGACTAGCCCGTTCTGGTCCAGGTGCGCCTAGGCCTCCTTGATGCCCTTATCTTGTCTCGAATTGGGCCTCAACCAGGGTCCGCCAAGGCTTGAGCGAAGCCGACCGATCCTTCAAGCCCTGCGCCTGTCCGACCAGTGAGAGGTATAATCAGGGATTCTCAAGGCACAGGAAGCAACTGCATTGTGATATTGGTAGGCGCCTGCAAGTTAAAGTTCTTGATAGTCGGAACCGGTCGAAGCGGCTCCAGTCTACTCTCCGCCATCATTTGCCAATCGGGCGGCTCCTTTGGATTGCCCGCGGTAGAAGATTGGGATCGAAGCAGGGGCACTCTTGAGCACCCCTACATACACTCCGCTTACAAATGGTACTCGCGAGCTACACGCATCAGAGAATCGTTGATACCAGACCAAGCAGCGACGGTCTGTTTGAGTATTTGCAGAAGCCACCTCAAGAAGAACCTCCACGTCGCGAACTACATCAAATCGACTCAGTTGGTGTGGTTGGTGAATGAGATAAATCGGCTTGAGCCGGTCGGGGTGATCGGCATCTATCGCAAGTTCAGCAGCTACCTCGCTAGCCGATACCTAAAATTCGGAGGGGATTACGCGAAATGGAGGGGCGTTTGGACGAACGTCAACGCCACCGTTCTCCTGCAGGCCAGCACCTACCCCAGTGCTTTGGTTAGCTACGAGGAATTAATAGATCCTAACGAGTCCGATTGGGCGACAAGACTTCATGAGCTCATTGGGATACCGGTTCAGGCTATATTGACCGCTAGAAAGGAATGGGTGTAGATCTTATATTTACAATGGTGTCAACAACTTACAGGCACACTATCGCTGGTATGTAACAGACTGTTTTTGAATGAGAAAAAAAGGGGCAGAGCTCGTATTCCTAGCGACACGTGCTTCTTGAAGACTACAAGGGCGTGGAGAAAGTGAACCGTTCTCTCGTGCACCTCCGCAACACGTATCCGCGCCGAAAAAAGATTGCCCGAGAACTGAAGTATTTTCGGCGCAATCGGCATCGAATGCGCTACGCGGCGCTCAAGGAACAAGGTCTGCCGATCGGTTCAGGAGTCACGGAGGCAGCGTGCAAGACTCTAGCAACGCAACGCATGAAGAGGTCAGGAATGCGATGGGGCGAGCAAGGCGGCCAAGCCATTCTATCCTTCCGCGCTCTCGTGCAGAGCAATCGCTTCGAGCGAGCCTGGACCCTGCTCGCACATACCTACAAGGCGGAGGTTACGACTCTCGACAATGTCGTGCCGATACGCAGTTGGCAATGATCGGTGTCAGTATGAGAGTTACACCCAAAGGTTTCCGCTCTTCGCGATGTACCTAGACACGGTCCACCGCGGCGGTCAGGCGTTCGTGGTCGCGCTCGGCGTGGACCGTGAAGGGAACAAGCTCCCCCTGGGCTTCTGGGAAGGGGCGACGGAGAACCACGAGATCTGCGAGGAATTGCTGGAAGAGTTGGAGCGACGGGGGTTAAAGCTCTCCAAACGGATCCTCTGGGTAACCGATGGTGGCGGGGGGATCATCAAGGCGCTCAAAGACCGATACGGCAAGAAGCTCATCCACCAGCGGTGTACTTTGCACAAAGACCGCAACATCCAGCGCCACCTGCCCAAACGCTACCGCAAGCAGGCACACCACCTCTTCGCGACTGCCTTGGAGCAGAACAGCTACAAGGACGCGAAGAAGATGTTGCAGGAGTTCGAGCGCTGGCTTCGCGACATCAACGAGTCGGCGGCAGACTCACTCCTCGAGGCACTCGAGGAGGTGCTGATGCTCCACAAGTTGAAGGTCCCCGCTCTACTGCGCCAGAGCCTGCACTCGACGAATCCTATAGAGAGTATGTTCTCCATGGTTCGTAGTTGCGAGCGCAACATCAAACGCTACCGTAACAGCAAAATGCGCCAGCGATGGCTCGCCGCTGTGCTGCTGCACTGCGAACAACAGTTCAGACGAGTCAAGGGGCACGCATCCATCGACGTAGTGGTTGCGGCCATCGATGCGATCCAACGAGAGGACGAGATGCCTGAGGCCGCGTAAGGTCAGGGGCGTAGAGCTGGAAATGACCACGAGTCGCTTATGATGGTTTCAACTAATTCCTTGACATCCTCCTTTCCGAGCTCGGCCAGAGACCTGTGATCCGCAAAAAAGAAGATCGGCCAGAAGCAGCCGAACATAGCAGGTCCAAAACGCGCAATCAACGCCGGATCGACTTTTTGCAGAGCACAACCCCTTGATGTCCTTAAATTGTCTCGGCTTGGGCCTCAACCAGGGTCCGGCGAGGCTCGCGAGCATCCCGTTCATCGTGGCTCCCCGCCTCGTTTCTTGATGGCCTTGAGCTTCTGCTGACGTTCACTGATTGCTGACAGATTCCAGACCCGACTGTTCGCGCTAGAGTATGAGGCGACGCTCGTGTGCTCGAATTGAACCCGTCACGTGCTGCTCGTGACACTTTCCTGATCTTTCATCTACAATCCGAGGTAATGGTCATGACGAGACCACATCTGGCATGCGTCCGAAATCTTAGTGGAGGTTACTTGATGATTCGTCACGTTGGAATTTTGTGCCTTTTCCTGCTCGTCACATGGCCGGCGTCCGGATCGGCGCAGACCGGAAGCGTCACCGGCAGCGTCGTCGACCAGACCGGTCTGGTGCTGTCGGGCACCACCGTGACGTTGCGAGGAGACGGCGTACCGCGCACCGTCTATTCGGACGAGCGGGGCGACTTCGAGCTGTCCGGCGGAATCGCTCCGGGCACCTACACGCTGACCGTGTCTCTGACCGGCTTCTCTGATGCGACGGTCAATGACGTGGTGGTGTCCGACGGCGTGGTGGTGCTGCCCGAGGTGGTGCTGCAGCTCGCCAGCTTCGGTGACACGGTGGTCGTGACCGCATCGCGAAACGAGGTCCGGCTGATCGATGCGCCGGTGTCGATGTCGGTCATCTCCACCGCCACGCTTGAAACCACGCCGGCCCAGAACTACGGCGACCTCCTGCGCGCGACGCCGGGCGTCAACGTGATCCAGCTCTCGGCCCGCGACGTGCAGGTCACCAGCCGCAGCCCCGGCAACACGCTGACGAACTCGCAGCTCGTCCTGGTGGACGGACGCAGCGTCTACCTTGACTTCTTCGGCCTCGTCCTGTGGGACCTGCTCCCGACCAACTTCGACGACGTGGAGCAGATCGAGGTGGTGCGGGGGCCAGCGTCCGCGGTGTGGGGCGCCAACGCCATGACCGGGGCGGTCAACATCATCACCAAGCCGCCGCGGGAATCGGTCGGCACGACGGTGACGCTCAGCGGCGGGCACGTCGACCGGAATGACGGATCGGGCGTCGGACTTGGCGAGGGCTCGATGTTCGGTGCGAACGCGACCGTGACGCGGGCGCCGAGCGACCGGCTGTCGTACCGCGTCAGCGGCGGCTACTTCAGGTCCGACGCGTTCGCCCGGCCGACGGGCCGGATCCCGGTGATCGACGACCCGCGTCAGCCCGGACAGACCGTGGGAGGAGCGTTCTACCCTCTGGACTCGGGCACCGCCGCATTCGGGACCGGATTCGCGAACCGGGGCACCAGCCAGCCGAAGTTCGAGGTGCGGGTCGACCAGGAGCTGTCCGATGCCACCATCACTTACTCGGGCGGCGTGGCCGGCACGGAAGGAATCGTCCACAGCGGCATCGGTCCGTTCGACATGCAGTCGGGGACATATATGGGCTACGGCAAGCTGAACTACACGCGGGGCGACCTGCAGATACAGTTCTTCGCGAACTTCCTGGACGGCAAGGCGCCGAACCTGTTGCTGCCGGACATCGCCACCGGGATGCCGCTGCAGCTCGACTTCAAGTCACAGACGTTCGACGGCGAGATCGGCCACTCGGTGTTCCTCGGAAGCCGGCACCGGCTGAACTACGGTGGCAACGTGCGGCAGAACAACTTCGACATCACCCTCGCACCGCTTGGCGAGAACCGCCTCGAGGTGGGCGGGTACCTGCAGGACGAGATCTTCTGGGAACGGTTCCGCCTCGTTCTGGGCGGGCGCGTGGACAAGTTCGGCAACCTCTCCGACCCAAAGTTCTCGCCGCGGATCGCGTTCATCGTCAAGCCGGCAGAGGATCACTCCGTCACGCTGTCGTACAACCGAGCCTTCCGTGCGCCGTCGGTCATCAACAACGCCCTGCAGACGAACATCGTCAGCCCGGTGGACCTGAGCGCCCTCGCGCCGCTTCTGCCGCCGGTGCTGCAGCCAGCGGTCGCCCAGCCGTTTCCGCTCGTGGTCGGCGCGTCCGGCAGCGACATCCCGATCGGCGGGATGCCCCAGGACGAGTTGACGGTGGAATCGTTGACGGCGTACGAAGTGAGCTACACTGGCGTGCTCCCGCGCGGGACGACGCTCGGCGGCTCGTTCTTCGTCAACCGGCGGGATGACTCCATCAACTTCACCGCACTGCCGCCAAGTCTCGACCCGTATACCGCGGCGAGTCCACCGCCCGGATGGCGGCTCCCGCCGCTCGTGCTGACGCAGATGGCGCAATTAGGGATCTTTCTGCCTCGAACTGCGTTCACATACCTGAATCTGGGTCCGATCCGCCAGACCGGCATGGAGCTGTGGCTCGAACAGAAGGTCTCACGGTCGCTAGCCGCGTCCATCAACTACTCGTGGCAGTCCGAACCGGAGATCCTGGACAATCCGAACCCGTATCTGCCGGCGGAGCTCAACCTGCCCCCGACACACCGGTTCAACGCAGCGATGACGTGGAACGGGTCGAGGCTGCTGGGCTCCGCCTCGGTGAACGCCGCCACCGACGCGTTCTGGAGCGACGTCCTCACGTCGGCGTATCACGGCTACACCGACGGGTACGCGACGGTGAACGGTAGCTTCGGGGTGAAGTGGCAGGGAGGCACCGTCACGACGACGGTGAAGGTGACCAACCTGTTCAACCAAACTGTCCAGCAGCACATCTTCGGCGACCTGCTCCGGCGGACCGTTGTAGGCGAGATGAAGTTCAGGTTCTGACGCGCGGGTCAGCACAGCCGGGTTCCGCTCCGAGGGTTGTCCCTTCCATAAACTCGAGCTCGGTAGGGTCGAGGGCTGGCGCGGTGCTCCGTAGGCGCGGCCTATCTGTTTCTCCCCGTTTCCTGTGGGAGTGCCTCACTAGCCGCACCGTAAGTCCGTTTCCAGCCCCCGCCACATCGCACGCAGCGTGCGGCTTTCCCGCACTACGCGCTCCTGCACACTTCCCGCGAGGGGCGTCGTGTCCAAAAATACAAACGAACTCTAAGACCGGCGCGCCGGTCCGGCGCCGAGTTCATCTATCATTATCGTGGAGAGCCCAACCATCAAGGGCTTGGCAACGCGTTTGTGTTTTTGGACACGACGGGTTCCCATGTTTACTAGGCCCCGCACTGACCGAGAACTCGCCTGCCGCGTCCCGCGTCGTATCTCCTCCTGGCAGGGATAGTCTGCCTGCTGGCCGCTGTGGCGGCAACGGCTCAGGTTCCCCCGGACGAAGCGTGGCAGACACTTGAGACGGAGCACTTTCGTGTCACCTTCCCTGAGCATCTCGAAGCGCTGGGCAAGAGAGCGGCTGACTTGGCCGAGCGGGCGCACCGCAAGCTCTCCGCGCAGTTCCTCGAAGGTCCGAACGGTCCGATCGATGTCATCCTAACCGACCACATTGATGTGTCGAATGGCTCGGCCCTGTACTGGCCTTCGAACCGGATCACGCTCTACGCGCGGCCTCCGGTCGACCATCTCGCGCTGGCCTACTTCGACGACTGGCTGGAGCTGTTGGTCACGCACGAGCTAGCGCACATATTCCACCTCGACTACGCCGGAGCGTTGGGCAAGGTCTTTCGTGCCCTAGTTGGGCGGGCGCCAGATGTGGTTCCGGTTGTCTTTCCGGGAATCACGATTCCCAGTTGGGTCATTGAGGGACTTGCGACCTGGTACGAGTCGGCGCTGACAGACGCCGGCCGCGTACACGGGACCTTTCACGAGATGGTGCTGCGCACCGCAGCGCTCGAAGGACGCTTCGAAACCATTGGACAGGCGGGCGGTAATTCACCGGAGTGGCCAGCAGGCCGTCGCCGTTACGTATACGGCTCGCTCTTCTTCGAATATCTCTTGAAGAAGTACGGTCCGGATCGTAGGGGATGTCCCGGCCGCTGTTGAATTTGGTCGGGTAGCGGCTGTGCCTTCTATTTATTCATCCGCGCGCACCGAACTTGATTGGTCTCCGGTCTGCCGGCACCATGCCGGCATGATTTCGTCGGATGTTCGCGCTCTCATCTCTTGTGCTCCGCAAAAAGTCGATCCAGCGTTGATTGTACGGTTTAGAACTGCCACGATCGGCTGCTCCGCACCGCGCCCGTGTTGTGCCGACGCCACCGGCGTCTTAGGAACGTGGACAGGCTCGCTCTTGTGACTGTTAAGGATCGAGTTTTGGCACAGGACGGGGTCTTACGCCGAAGCGAAACCGCCGAGTTCGGGGCCGTCAAAAAGTACCTCTAGAATTTGACTCGGGTAGGTGAAACATCCGGTCTAGCCTTCGAGAGGTTTAGGACCGGCGAGTGTGATGGTCCGCCCTAAAAGCTATCTTTTTCTCTCATTGCAAAAAGCTATCTTTTGCATGATAATGTCATTCAAGTAATCCAAAGGAGAATCGACCAATGGCTGCAAATCAACTTGTCCAGGCCCGCATCGCCGGGGCGGTGAAAGAAGATGCGGCCGCCGTGCTGGCCGCAATGGGCCTGACTATATCCGATGCCGTGCGGCTACTGCTGACCAAGGTTGCGCAGGAAAAGGCCCTACCGTTCGCACCGCTGATTCCAAACGCTCAGACCATCAAGGCGATGAAGGAAGCCCGAAAGGGCGGCCTCCCTCAGTTCGATAGCGTGCAGGCTCTCATGGACGACCTGCATGCGCAAGATTGAGCGCACCGGCCAGTTCAAGCGCGATTACAGGCGCGAGTCCAAGGGTAGGTACCGGGCGTCACTCGACGCCCGCTTGATGCCAATCTTGGATGCCCTAGCCGATGACCAGCCGCTGGAACCACAGCACCACGACCATACGCTGAGCGGCGACTGGAAAGATCACCACGATTGCCATGTGAAGCCCGACCTGCTGCTGATCTACCAGAGGCCCGACGCCGACACGCTGCGGCTCGTTCGCCTCGGGTCACATTCGGAACTTGGGCTTTGACTTCCTTCCTCGAGCGCTCCGACGAAGTTACGTAGGTCACCTTCACCCACGGCTGTGATCCGCAAAAAAGAAGATCGGCTGGAAGCAACCGACCATAGCAGGTCTAAAACGCGCAATCAACGCTGGATAGACTTTTTGCGGAGCACAGGGTCTCTATGCGTTCCGAGACAGCCGTGGGTGCTCCGTAGAGGATCTTGTAAATGCCATTCCGAGAAATACGTCTGAACTTTTGGGACTTATATACTTAACCCTAATCGCAAAATCTTCGAAGCACGAAAACGCGAAACAGCCGCACTGGGCGCAGGCGAGAAGCTCGTGCTGGGGCACCCGCTCGCCGCCACTATAGGTGATTCTGCACGGTGTATGCAGAACCTGGAAAAGGTGCTATTCACGGGGCCAAAGACCTCAGACACGGTGACGTTTATTTGCGATTAGGGTTAACTACACAATCCCGTCCTGTGCCAAAACTCGGCCCTTTTGAAATGGGTGCGGCTCTTTTGGAACGGTGGGTTTGGCATGTCTCATAGTGGTAAGGGCTCATCTCACTTGACGCGCTTGAGGTGGCGGCCTTTGACGGGGACGACCTTGCCGTCGGCGTAGCGCGAGGCGTGGTTGCGCTCGTTGTGCCTTCTATTTATTCATCCGGGCGCCCCAAACTTGATTAGTCTCCGGTCTGCCGGCACCATGCCTGCTTGATTTCGTCGTTTGTTCGCGCTCTCATCTCCGCCTTCAAGGCTCGTCGCGAGCTGGCTCTCGACAATGTCGCTCTTCGGCAGCAGCTCGGGTGCTTGGTGCTTCCGCAATCAAGTGTTGGTGGCTGCCGCGTAACCCGCTCGTGTGCTAGAGTTTGAGCCTGATTTCGGGAGACACAGTTCTTTCGGCGATGCGGGCTGGGCTGGCCACACGGTGCCTGACGTTCAGGGACACCTTCGTGTGCACGCCGACATCCTTATTAATGGCGTTCGCCGACACAGGCAGGCCAGCTGACATTAGCATTCAAATACGGCGTAGCAACACTTGATGGCGGAAGCACCCTCCGGTCTGCCGGCACCCGTCGTGTCCAAAAACACAAACGAACTCAAGATCGGCGCGCCGGGGCCGTTTCGAATCGACCGTCGTGGCCGCAGCCGTGCCATCGCCTCGGCGGCGGCCAGGATCTTCGCCGAGCCGAGACCGTTATCGTGTGCGCCGTTCGCGATGCGATCTCCCTTCGCATCGGGAGGGCCGATCCCCACGTGATCGAGGTGCGCCGTAAAGACGATGGACTCGTCGCGGCTTGCTGGATCGGACCCGCGCACGACGCCCACGACGTTCCAGCTCTGAACCGGCTCGATGGCGTGCTTGCGGACGATGCGTAGCGAGCCCACCGGAAGAGGTCGGCCGTTGCCCTCGTCCGCCGAGCGACGCGCCGCTTCCGGATCGACACCCCAGGAAGCCAGGAGCTTTGCGGAAGCGTCCGGCAGGACGATGACGTGAGGGCGGATCCGCGGTGACGTTCCGTCCGCCAGCGCGAGTTGGCGTCGCGGCCATGGGCTCTGAGGCGCTGCCTCCTCGTCGCCCCCGGGCGGAAGGGTGAGCTCGATCACCATAGTGGCGCCTTTGCGCGTTGCTATCTCGGCTTTCGCGGCCGCCGCCCGCGCACGGTCACGGTCCTCGCTCCACTCCGGAGGCTCGCCCGCGAGCAGGAAGACGGCTTTGCCTCTCACCTCTGCTCCCTCGTAGTCGTCGCGCCCATGAGTGGCGAGCCCGTAACCGAGGAAGAGGCCTTCTCCCTCCCAACGAGCTTCGCCCTCGAGCCAGGCCGGAGCGAAGCGGGCATCCGGCTCGCGCACGTCGAGCTGTCCTATTTCGAGCGCGCTCCCCAGATCCTCCGTGGCCTCGAGGAGCTCGAAGGGCTGGACGTAGGAAGCTCGGTCGTACCGCTCGAGTCCGATTCGCTCGAATTGAGCGGCGACGTACTCTTTGGCGAGCTCGTAGCCCACATCCCCGGTATCGCGGCCGCGCAGCAGATCGTGTGAAAGGAACCTGAGATGGCTCCTGACGAGGGCGGGTGTGACGCGCTCGAGCTCCGCCTCGAGCCCTTCCTCCCGGTGACAACCAAAGCTCGTCAGGCTCGAAGCGACGAGCACGGCGAGAACGAGACGGACCGCAGGACTTTCTAGTTGCGCTCTCCCTTTCATCTCAGCTCCCAAACGATGTCGGCTCAACGAGCCGGAATCAGAACCAGCTCCTCCTGCGGCGGGCTCAGATACTCTCCGCCCTCTTCCGTGACCAGCGCCATTTCCTCGATGGTAATCGATATCGTCCCGTCGATGCCATCGTACGTCGCGGGCCAGACATAGTTGCCGTCGTACGCGAACACCATGCCGGTCTCGAGGCGCCGACGGCCACGGGCGGAGGGCGGCCGGTCCATGTAATAGCCGCTGATGCCGGGTCCCAGGTCGTGCGCCCAGTAGCCGACCGGATGGCCGGTTCCGGCCCAGTGTCTCAGAGAGCCCTGCTGCTCCTGCCAGTCGATCTGAACCTTTTCCACCTCCCAACCCCTCACGCCGGGGCGCATCGCGGCGGCCATCTTACGGCTGCTCTCCCTGGCGGAATCCCAGGCGTGCCGGATGTGCTCGGGCGGCGCCGTCTCTCCTTCCCTCAAGACATAGGCGAAGCGCTGCACGTCGGTGCACCAGATGTCGTAGGCTTTGATGCCGGCGTCGATGTTGATCAGATCGCCGGGCTGAATGACTTTCGAGAGCACCTTGCCCGTGCCGCCGTCGAGTCCCGTCAGAATCCCAGGCTGATCCGGCCAGGAGTGCCCGAGCCCCAGGCTCTCTACCCTGTCGCGAATGGCCCGATGCAAGTCCCCGTTCGTGGTTGTGCCGGGAATGACTTCTTTGAAGGCCTCGAGCTCGATGAGATCAGTCAGGATGGTGGCGGTTCGCATGATCGCATGCTCCGCTGGGAGCTTCACACCCAGCCACCGGACCACGAGCTCTTCCGACGACGTCAGCCGGCTCGACAGATCGGGGCCGAGCGCGGCTTGGAGCTTCTCGTACTCGGTGGCGGTGAGCCCATCGGCCGCCGCCAGCTCGCTCTTGTCGACCGCGATCGTGCTGGGGCCGGCCCGCCGTACCTGCTCGGCCAGCATCTCCCAGGTGCTCTCATCGGACGTCGTCCCGAGGATGTCCGCCTCCGGGAACCGCTCCTTCAAAGGCGCCACGAGTCTTTGCGCCGTGATCACCCTCCGCTCGAGACCGCTCGGCGGGTGGAGAAACAGAAAGGCCGCGAGAGGCCCCGCGTCCTCGCCGCCGATGTGCTTCGCCAGGGGGTCGTTGTGGTTCTCTCGGCAGAGCACGATCCAGCTATCCACGCCCGCCGCCTCCATGGCCTGCGGTAGCAGGAGGCGGATGCGCTCTTCGCGAATCTCGGGCCAAGGATTGTCCTGTTGCAGGTCCGCGGCGAGCTGCTCGATGCGGCCGGTCGGCGACGGTCGGTCATGGACGGGTGGTTCGGCGCAGCCGGGACCAAGCATCATCGTTGCCGCCAGCGCCAGGCCGGCGCCCGGAGAACACGCGAAAGCGGTCGAGCAAAGGGAGTTCGGACCCCTCTGTGCCAACATCGGTGAGACACTTCGCCCCTTGAAATTAGTGTAGAGGGTGGAGGAGGATCAACGCATGAGTATGTTGGTAGAGAGAGAGACCTCGGCGGGATCGGAAGGAGCCCGTAGGGCGACTGGAGATCCCGCCGGCCGCGATGCGGCGGGGGTCGAGGATCCGGAAGTGAGCGAGCAAGCGAAGCGTCGACGCTTTACCGCGGAGTACAAGCTGCGGATAGTGCGTGAGGCCGATGCCTGCAAGGGTGACGGTGACGTTGCTGCTCTTCTGCGTCGAGAGGGCTTGTACTCGTCGCTATTATCGAGTTGGCGTCGCCAACGTGACGAGATCGCCAAGGTTGGGATGACGTCGAGAAAGCGAGGCCGGAAGGCGAAGGCAGAGGATCCACGGGTCAAGGAGCTCGAGCGCGAGAACGCCCGGCTCCAACGTCGCCTAGCTCGGGTGGAGACGATGTTGGAGATCCAAAAAAAACCTCCGAACTACTGGGGATCCCCCTGAATCCACTCGAGAGCGACGAGAACGACTGATCGTGGCGGCCGAGGAGCTGGCGGGGCGGATTGGGCAAACGGCGGAAGCCTGCGAGGCTCTGGGTGTGGCTCGTTCCACGTTGTATCGCAGGCGCCAGCCGGTGACGCCCAAACCGAAGCGTCGTCCTCGGCCGCACCGAGCTCTCGACGAAACTGAGCGCGAGGAAGTCCTCGGGGCCTTGCACTGTGAGCGGTTCGTCGACAAGGCGCCCGCTCAGGTGTGGGCTACGCTTCTGGACGAGGGAACCTACCTCTGCTCGATTCGCACGATGTATCGGATTTTGGAGGAGCACGGCGAGGTCCGAGAGCGCCGGAACCAACGGCGCCATCCGAACTACACCAAGCCGGAGCTGTTGGCCGAAGCGCCGAACCAGGTTTGGTCGTGGGATATCACGAAGCTTCGTGGCCCCGTCAAGTGGACCTACTACTACCTCTACGTCATCCTCGACATCTTCTCCCGCTACGTGGTTGGCTGGATGCTGGCTCACCGAGAAAGTGCCGCGCTCGCCCAACGCCTCATCGCCGAGAGCTGTCGCAAGCAGGACATTGAACCCGACCAGCTCACCCTTCACGCGGACCGTGGCAGCTCGATGAGGAGCAAGCCCGTGGGTCTGCTCCTGGCTGACCTCGGAGTTACCAAGACCCACTCCAGGCCTTACGTCTCGAACGACAATCCCTACTCCGAGTCTCAGTTCAAGACGATGAAGTACTGTCCTCAGTTTCCGAGCCGCTTTGGTTCCGCCGAAGACGGCCGGCTATTCTGCTGCGGTTTCTTCGACTACTACAATTTCCACCACCGGCACTCGGGAATCGGCCTTATGACACCGGCCGACGTTCACTATGGTCGAGCCGAACAGCTCACCACCGCTCGGCGCCAGATCCTTCTCGAAGCTCAACAGGCTCATCCCGAACGCTTCGTTCGCGGAACGCCGCAACCGCCCGTTTTGCCTCCGCAGGCCTGGATCAACCCGCCGCTGGAAAAAACGACGCTCCACGATGCCGCGCAAGCCCCTCTCGCGGCGGCGTCCATACCTGGGGTACCCCCTTTTTCTGCTTCACGCAACAAGATCTTGATCGATGTTGATGTCGATCGCACCGACCTCACGAGTCTCCCCACCATAATCGAGGCTCACTAAATGCAGCTCGCGAGTGTCCCAAAGTTGTTGACATGTTCCGGACGAGGCAGCAGATCCATGAGCACCCCTTATCGTCTCTCTCGCGACTCTGCTATGCTCGGCGCTTAGTGAGCACCGAAACGTAAGGAGGTCGCCAGATGAAACCTTGGCCCGTGAAGGCCTGCCTTCCTTTTATCACTTTCTTCATTCTGGTGACAGCTCTTCTGTCTTGTCAAGACGCCGCGCGCGGCAAGCTGTTCGAGCGTCGAGAGGACGGCTCGGTGCGGTTGTTCGATGGTCGGGTCGTACCGCCACTGCCGCCCCTGCTCGGCGTGCGCGCACAGTACGAGCTCAGGCTCGAGTGGCTCGCGAGCAAGCACAAGCAGCTCCTTCCCATGATGCGCGAGCGCGGCATCGACATGTGGATTATCACCGCTCACGAGTTCCACCCCGATGCGGTCCTGGAGTACATCGCTCCCGTTCTCTACTACACGCGGCGTCTGGACGTTCACGTCTTCATCGATGCGGGCGACGAGGGGCTCGCCCGGCTCTCGAACTACTGGCGACCCACGGAAGACTACCAGCGTTTTTTCGAGCCGCTTCCCGTTCCCCGCACCGACCGCGGCCAGCAGGACGTGGCCGAGGGGCTCCGATTGCTCTATCAGCGCTATAAGCCCGAGACGATTGCCCTCAACATGGGTGGTGAGCGCGGTCAGAACAGTGGCATAACGCTCGACGCTCATCGGTTCTTGTCCGAAGCCTTGGGCACCGAGGCCGCCAGTCGTTTCGTTTCGGCGAGCGAGCTCGTAGAAGACTATCTCGACACCCGACTCCCCGATGAGCTTGAGCACTATCGGGCGCTCGTGCTGGCGACCGATGTGATCGCCCAGAGGGCGCTCTCGAATGAGGTCATCACGCCGGGAGTGACCCGGGCCGCGGACGTCAAGTGGTTTTTCAACCAGCAAATCGCGTCGCTGGGCGTGGACGCCGAGCCCTGGTTCGAGATTCATACTGCGGTTCAAAGGTGGGACCCGACCACGGGTAAGACGATTCCGTACGTCCATCCGGCACCCGACGATCAGCTCTATCAGCGGGGCGACGTGATTCACCTCGATTGTGGCTTCAACTACCTCGGTTTTGCCAGCGATTGGCAGAAGGTCGCCTACATCTTGAGGGAGGGGGAGGACGACGTGCCCGAAGGGCTGAAGCGCGCCCTCTCGAACGCCAACGTCGTCCACGAGGCGATGGCGAGCGAGCCGCGGCCCGGTATGACCGGGCGGAAGGCAACAACAGCTATCATGAAGAAGTTGGAAGGGGTCGACTTTCGGCCGAGCCTCTACTCGCACGCGATCGGCAATCACGGCCACGCGCTGGGACCCAGCCTCTCGGCACGCGACATGAAGCTCGGGGTGCTGCTCGAGACGGACTCGGTGCTTCGGCCAGGCGCCTACCGCTCCATTGAGTTCAGCGCGCGAACGGCCGTACCAGAGTGGAGCGGAGAAACCGTTCTCATACCGATGGAGGACGACGCCTACCTCACCGAGAACGGCTACGTCTACTTCAGGCCTTATCAGACGAAATGGTATCTGATCCGGTAGAGAGCTGGGGGTGTCCGCCTACGTCGAGAGGCGTTGTTGCACCGCTCTGGCTGAGAGCGAAATCCGCCTATGGTGGTGGCCGAGGTATGTTCGAGCATGAAGTATCCCAAGCGCTGCCAGTACAAGCACGCGAAGCAGAAGAAGTACCACGTTCGCAACTGGGCGGAATACAACGAAGGGCTGCGCCGCCGGGGCGATTTGACAGTCTGGTTTGACGAGGAGGCAATCGCGAACTGGAAGGCCGACAAGACCGGTAAGCCTGGCGGTCAACGGGTCTATTCAGACATGGCGATTGAAACGGGCCTGGTTGTCCGGATGGTGTACAAGCTCGCCTACCGACAAACCGAAGGCTTCTTGCACTCGATCGCCTCGCTTCTCGGGCTCGGTATCGAGAGCCCGGACTACTCGACGTTGTGTCGGCGCTCGAGGTTGCTCCGCAAGAAGCTGCGGATTCCGAAAGCCGCGAGCACTCAACCCATCCACCTGATGATCGATAGCACGGGCTTGAGGATTCATGTTGGAAACGCTCGCAAACCGCCAAAGCAGCGCGCATGGCGCAAGTTGCACATCGCCGTTGATCGCGAGACAGGGAACATTGTTGCGTCCGAACTGACGGCGTCACGAGCTCGCGACGCAACCCGAGTCCCCGCTTTGCTAACACAGATTCAAGCACCTCTAGTGTCGGTGGCGGCGGACAGTGCATACGACAAGGAAGCGGTCTACGAAGCCATCGAAGCGCACAGTCCTGGACGAAGGACGCGCGTGGTGATTCCGCCGCAACGAAACGCGACGCTCAGTCAGAATTCGAACACCGCCATGCAGGAGCGCGATCGCCATATTCGTGCAATCGAAAGACACGGCCGACGTGAATGGTACAAGCTCTCAGGCTACACCAAGCGAAACATGGTGGAGAACGCGGTCTATCGTTACAAGGCGATCATCGGGCCGGAGATGCGGGCTCGAACGTTGGCGAGGCAACGAGTTGAACACCGAATTGGGTGCGAGATACTCAACAAGATGGCTGCGCTCGGGATGCCCGATACGTACTGCGCCGGGTGACTCTGCAACCGGCACAGGGAGGTCAGCGATTTGCTCCGGGCCGTGCAACAACGCCCCGGGGATGAGATAGATGCGGTTTTCAATGACCTCAGATGGGATTGCGATAGGTGGAGATCTTTTTCGTCTTGGGCATAACTTTATTTCTTCCTTACGAGCGCGAACCCTTTCAAGAGCTCGCCCGCAAGCTCGCGGATTGGGCGCCTCGGGGAGTACTTGGATCGGAGCTCCGTCAGCACCACCGACGAAGACATCGTTTGCAAGGTCAGCTACGCCAATCAGCGGCCCATTCTGTTTCTGCCCGGCCGCCGGAAGAACGAGCACTAGCCCTTCGATACCATCCTGCGTGTCGACCTCGGCTACCACGTCCGCTTCCCGGAGGTTACCCTCCGGGAAATCCGTGAAAAGCTCTTTCTCCAAAAAATGGACGGTCCCGAAGTCGAGTCGTGCCGCGATATCCGGGCAGAACAATTCGAGAAGGTTCCGAAAGAATGCCGGGAGAAACTCCTTGAAGAGCTGGTCGTGTCCCATCCAAGCTGTACCTCCTTACCTGATACAGACGAGAAAAGGATGGAGCGACCTCCCTGCCAGCGACAAGAATCGGCGGAATTCATTTGCGCAGTCTCAAGGCACTGGACCCTCCCATCCCGAGCCCGGCGTCACCGGCAACGGCACTCGAAACCAGCCAACGTCGCGAGCTTTACCCTTCGTGTTAGCCTTCGCCCCGAGGCCATGAAAGCCACCCTTTCGATTGAAGCCACCACCTCCGCCGACCGCTGGCTCCACCTCTGGAGCACCCCCGATCTCGCCACCCGAACCACCATCGAGTGGTCCCCCCGACTAACCCGAAGCCTCGGCCGCTGCTATACCGAGCGCCGCCTCATCCGCCTCGCCGCCTTCCTCGAAGAATCCGAAAACGCTCTCCTCGAAGAAGTCCTCTGCCACGAGCTCGCCCACCTCGCCGCGCGCGAGCTCCACGGCCGACACATCCGTCCCCACGGATCGGAATGGAAAGCCCTCATGCGCGCCGCCGGATTTGAGCCCAAGACGCGACTTCCGGCGCCTGAAGCGGTGCCGGTGCGGATGTACGCCCACTTAAGCCCATGAGCCAGCCTGGGCCAGATATCAGGTCGCGAGCCCCGGCTCCAGCACCGCGGAATCCAACGGCTAATCCCTGCTAGTTCCCGGCGCACGTTGAGAATTCAGTCAAGTTCTCTTAACCTGAGACCGCGTGTGCGGATGTCGCTCCGGGATCCCGTGACAATCGCGAGGCCCAAAAAGTCGCGCGCAAGTCGATGCACGAAAATGAATCGATAGAGAACTGCCCAGGCTGGCTGTAGTGCGTATCTACGCGTACATCCTCAAAGCCGACTCAGGCTTCGCGCCGAATCCGTTCTTTGGCTGGTGCACGCTCGCGTGCTGCAAGCCCGCCATCCGGCGAAAGGCGCGTCCAGGAGACTGGATCGTCGGAATTACGCCGAGGAAGCTCGACAACCATCTCGCTTATGCCATGAGGGTGGATGAGTCGCTTACGTTCGAAGAGTATTGGTCCGATCGCAGATTCAGGTCCAAGCGTCCGCGTTGGCGCAAAGGAGCACCAATCGTGGATAAATGCGGCGACAACTGTTACGCACCAATAGGCGACGGCGATTTCCGACAACTTCGGTCGCAGCATTGGGATCACAAGAACGCCCGCGAGGACAAAAGGGGAATGGCCCACGACCTCAACGGCGAGCGTGTCCTGGTCGCGAAACGGTTCTGCTACTACGGCGGAGATGCTGTGCCGTTTCCCGCGCACGTCGCCTTTCAACCGCCCGCTCGGTTCAACCGCGTGAACTTCACTGATGAGGAGAAGTCGGCTCTCCTCGATTTTTTGAAAGCTCGACCACAAGGTATTCGGGGCCAACCGAGGCACTGGCCCACGGACGACACCTCCTGGCAACCGGGAAAGACGCGATGCGGCTAATCTTGAGCCGGAAGGGATTCGACTCGTCGAGCGGCGGATGCCCGAGTCCCATTTTCCCGGACGGCTCGATGATCTCCCTTCCGATCCCGGACAAGCGTTCGCCGGTGCGCTACAAAGACCTGACCTGGCGCGGGCGCAACCTTGGAGACGTCGTCGCAAAACTGACTCGCGGCAAACAGAGAAGCGACTATCGCGCACACCTCGACCCAGATCTTGCGAGAAACCTAGCTCCTCGAAATCCAGGATGGCGGGCAACGTTGGGTCAACACAGAGCCGCTCAAGGTCACCTTCGAAATCAAGGCGTCGGCGTTGGCGACGTCTTCCTCTTCTGGGGCTCGTTTCAGCCAGTAGACGACGAGTTGAGGAAATTGGGACGGCCAGAACATCATGTTTGGGGCTGGCTGCAGGTCGGCGACGTAGCTCCAGTCGACGACGTCGTTCGTAGCGGTGGTAGCGAGTGGCGATGGGCCCAAGCCCATCCTCACCTAGCATTCCCGCCAGATCCGACGAACACGCTCTACGTCGCGAATAAGGCACTCTCGTTGCCAGGCGTAGATGTAGGCGCGATTCGCGGGTTTGGCGTTTTCGAATTCGCCTCGGACAAGCGACGCCTAACCGCGCAAGGGGCGAAGAATGCCTCGGAATGGTCCTTGCCCAGCGGGTTCCTACCGAGCGGACGACCTCCTTTGACGTATCACGGCTCATTAGACCGTTGGACGCTGAAGGGCCAACGCGCTCATCTGAGTGTCGTCGCAAAAGGGCAAGAGTTCGTCCTCGACCTTGCGGTCTACCCCGAGTTAACAGCGTGGCTCGCGGAGACTATCGCGGGAGAGTAGGACTGAAGGAGACTAGCGCACGATTTCCATCAGCAACCCTTTCGAATCCCGAACGGGCTCGTTGGGCACGCGGACCTCTTCCCCTTTCAAAATGCGCTCCGCGGTCCAACACGCGGCCATTGCGTCCACGATATCGTCCCGAGCCACTTTCGAGCTCCGGTGATTCTCCACTAGCTCCGACGCGTTGAAGTCGAAAGCCTCTGCCAACAACTCCAGCCGATGTGCAAGGCCCCCTTTGGACTTCTTGCCCTCTTTGACCGATTTGCCACCACTCATTTCGTAAAAGACCAGCTCGGGATGGACCTCAACAACCCGCCCCTGCAGTTCAGGAGTCATGTAGTCGTCGACTTCCCGAATCTTAGGAATGATACCGAAGCACTGTTGACTGATACCCACGGCGTGCGCGGACGATTCGCGATTCAGACGAAGCGCTTCCTCGAAGCTTCGGCCCTTGAGAGCCGGGCGTGCTGGAGCCGAAAAGACGCTACTCGAACGAGGGCTTCCAAGAAGTTTTCTCGCCGCTTTGTCGCACTCTCGCCCCCCACGAACCGCCTCGTCCAGAAGTCCGATCGGAACATCGATACACAGAATCTCGGGCGGGTTCTCCGAGTCGAGAACCACGGAGATCCCGTCCACGACGTCAATCGCTATGCTACGAGAATCCAGCTCGAGCCGGACGACGACCCAGCCTGCCTTGCAGCCATCGACGCCAGCAATCCAAGTCATGGCATGTTTCCCTCACCCTCGAAAGACACTGTCGCCGTGCCATTCAAGAAACTCTCGATTGGGTCGCTCGGCCTCAGTTCCAGGGCGTGCTGAAGTTCCTCGACATTGCTCATCACGCGGAATCGGCGTTGCGCATCAGGATGCTCGAACGGATTCATCACCGCTACGGTCGGCTCAGGCGGAATCGGCCTGCCGCCAGTGGCCAGTTCCAAGAGCGCCTCGGCGGCCTCGCCTGGTAGTCGGTCGGCCAGCAAAAGGAGACTGTCCTCATCGACCTGGCGCACATCTGACAGCCACTCCGGTGGCACCCCGTAGGGGCGTTGTTGCACCGCTCTGGCTGAGAGCGAAATCCGCCTATGGTGGTGGCCGAGGTATGTTCGAGCATGAAGTATCCCAAGCGCTGCCAGTACAAGCACGCGAAGCAGAAGAAGTACCACGTTCGCAACTGGGCGGAATACAACGAAGGGCTGCGCCGCCGGGGCGATTTGACAGTCTGGTTTGACGAGGAGGCAATCGCGAACTGGAAGGCCGACAAGACCGGTAAGCCTGGCGGTCAACGGGTCTATTCAGACATGGCGATTGAAGCGGGCCTGGTTGTCCGGATGGTGTACAAGCTCGCCTACCGACAAACCGAAGGCTTCTTGCACTCGATCGCCTCGCTTCTCGGGCTCGGTATCGAGATCCCGGACTACTCGACGTTGTGTCGGCGCTCGAGGTTGCTCCGCAAGAAGCTGCGGATTCCGAAAGCCGCGAGCACTCAACCCATCCACCTGATGATCGATAGCACGGGCTTGAGGATTCATGTTGGAAACGCTCGCAAACCGCCAAAGCAGCGCGCATGGCGCAAGTTGCACATCGCCGTTGATCGCGAGACAGGGAACATTGTTGCGTCCGAACTGACGGCGTCACGAGCTCGCGACGCAACCCGAGTCCCCGCTTTGCTAACACAGATTCAAGCACCTCTAGTGTCGGTGGCGGCGGACAGTGCATACGACAAGGAAGCGGTCTACGAAGCCATCGAAGCGCACAGTCCTGGACGAAGGACGCGCGTGGTGATTCCGCCGCAACGAAACGCGACGCTCAGTCAGAATTCGAACACCGCCATGCAGGAGCGCGATCGCCATATTCGTGCAATCGAAAGACACGGCCGACGTGAATGGTACAAGCTCTCAGGCTACACCAAGCGAAGCATGGTGGAGAACGCGGTCTATCGTTACAAGGCGATCATCGGGCCGGAGATGCGGGCTCGAACGTTGGCGAGGCAACGAGTTGAACACCGAATTGGGTGCGAGATACTCAACAAGATGGCTGCGCTCGGGATGCCCGATACGTACTGCGCCGGGTGACTCTGCAACCGGCACAGGGAGGTCAGCGATTTGCTCCGGGCCGTGCAACAACGCCTGATCCCGGCCACAGTAGCGAAGGTTGCGGCCGCGCTTTTCGGGATGGAAACCCGCATAACTTCCCCCTTGCCCTCAATGGCGACCTTCGAGCGCGTGTCCTGGCTCTGTTCATGCAATGAACGCTAGGGCCTTTTATGGCTCCGTCGATGGGCTCCGAGCCCCATCAACCGCATAAGACGCTGCACGCGCTTGCGGTTGACGGCCGACCCCTCCGCTTTGAGTGTCTGTGTCATCATGCGGCTGCCGAAAAATGGACGCTTCAGATGTAGCTCGTCCATCCGACGCATCAATGCGAGTTGCTCGCCATCCGGCTCGACAGGTTCGTAGTACAGGCTCGACCGATTCACGCCGAGCAGCTCGCACTGCCAGCGCATCGACAGCGGAGCGTTGGGTTCGACCAACTCCCGCCGGGGCGTCATCGCAATCGACCGAGCCCGTGTGATAAAATTTCGCCGCTCCATCGTCAGCTCCCCTATTTTCTGAAGCAGTTCGGCCTCGCGCATCGAGGCATCGCCTCCGCCCACCTCTTCGGTCTCGAAAGCACGCGTGACGTTCTCCAAAAGCTGCCGCTTCCATTTGTAGATCTGGTTCGCGTGAACCTTGTGCCGGCGGGATAGTTCCGCCACTGTCTCCTGCTCGCGTAGTACCGCCAAGGCAACTTTCGCCTTGAAAACAGGGCTGTGCTTCGTACGATTTTTCTTCACTTTTCTCGGCGTTGTTGCACGGCCCGGAGCAAATCGCTGACCTCCCTGTGCCGGTTACAGAGTCACCCGGCGCAGTACGTATCGGGCATCCCGAGCGCAGCCATCTTGTTGAGTATCTCGCACCCAATTCGGTGTTCAACTCGTTGCCTCGCCAACGTTCGAGCCCGCATCTCCGGCCCGATGATCGCCTTGTAACGATAGACCGCGTTCTCCACCATGCTTCGCTTGGTGTAGCCTGAGAGCTTGTACCATTCACGTCGGCCGTGTCTTTCGATTGCACGAATATGGCGATCGCGCTCCTGCATGGCGGTGTTCGAATTCTGACTGAGCGTCGCGTTTCGTTGCGGCGGAATCACCACGCGCGTCCTTCGTCCAGGACTGTGCGCTTCGATGGCTTCGTAGACCGCTTCCTTGTCGTATGCACTGTCCGCCGCCACCGACACTAGAGGTGCTTGAATCTGTGTTAGCAAAGCGGGGACTCGGGTTGCGTCGCGAGCTCGTGACGCCGTCAGTTCGGACGCAACAATGTTCCCTGTCTCGCGATCAACGGCGATGTGCAACTTGCGCCATGCGCGCTGCTTTGGCGGTTTACGAGCGTTTCCAACATGAATCCTCAAGCCCGTGCTATCGATCATCAGGTGGATGGGTTGAGTGCTCGCGGCTTTCGGAATCCGCAGCTTCTTGCGGAGCAACCTCGAGCGCCGACACAACGTCGAGTAGTCCGGGACCTCGATACCGAGCCCGAGCAGCGAGGCGATCGAGTGCAAGAAGCCTTCGGTTTGTCGGTAGGCGAGCTTGTACACCATCCGGACAACCAGGCCCGTTTCAATCGCCATGTCTGAATAGACCCGTTGACCGCCAGGCTCACCGGTCTTGTCGGCCTTCCAGTTCGCGATTGCCTCCTCGTCAAACCAGACTGTCAAATCGCCCCGGCGGCGCAGCCCTTCGTTGTATTCCGCCCAGTTGCGAACGTGGTACTTCTTCTGCTTCGCGTGCTTGTACTGGCAGCGCTTGGGATACTTCATGCTCGAACATACCTCGGCCACCACCATAGGCGGATTTCGCTCTCAGCCAGAGCGGTGCAACAACGCCAATCCCTCCTGCAAATGCTCTCGCAGCAACACTCGTTTCTCCCTTCCGTACATGGGTCGCCTCCGCTCTTGAGGGACTACTTTGTCTGAAGGGCCGCGGTCCTCGTGAGATCAAAATACTCATGCGCCTTCTGTCCAAAAACACAAACGAACTCAAGACTGGCGCGCCGGGACGTTTCGGATCAGAGACGTCTGAGGCTTGGTTGGCCAATGGAAGCTAGAATCCTCGGTCATGAGGAGGCAGAGCCAGCCCTGAACCTTGTTGGTCGTCGCCATCGCTGGCTGGCTCCAGCGTGACCAACAGGCCGCTTTCGTTTGTGTTTTTGGACACGACGCGATCCACGGCTGGGGCTGCAACAAACGGGTGCAGATGGCTAACCGGCCTGGAGGGCGTAAGTGGCAAGCCCGATCGCCACCACACGGTCGCTGCCCTCGACGACCTCGAGCCGGCAGGCGGCCAGCGTACGTCCCTTACGTACGAGTTCTCCAATGGCGAGCAAGTCTCCCTGGACTCCCGCCAGCAAGCTCATCTTGAACTCCACCGTCTTGACCGTGGAGCCCGACGAGACCGAACCCACCGCGAAGTTGCCCGCCGTGTCGGCGATCAGACCGATGAGCCCCCCGTGGATGACGCCATGCCCGTCTTCGAACGCGGCCCGAAACGGCAACCGCACGCGTGCCACGCCGTTCTCGCAATAGCCGAGTGTCATGCCCAGGTAGCGGCTGATCGGGGCCGCCTCGAAGAGTTGCTTAAGTTTCTTGAGATGCGCGGGCGTGGAACGTTCCGACGTTTCACCCACCCGCTGGTGGCGGACACCTTCGGGCAGAGGAACCGGCACCAGCTTGGGCTCATTGAGGGGAGCCGAACGAGGCCGTGAGGCGGCTTTCTTGCTAGCAGGCCTCGAAAGGATGTCTCTCTTCCCTGGTCCTTCTTTCATATCGAGACACGCTCCACGATGTTTACGAGTGACGTGCCGTCTACACCGGTCATAGATCTGTGTGGTCCTGGGGTCGGAGCGTCCGGCCAGGTACTGCACGTCCTCCGGGGGCACGTTCTGGTTGAGTATATCCGTAATCCCGTGAGGAGTCTCTTATCGAGACCAAGCTCGTTCTGGGCAACCCCACGAAATCCGTCGACCGCACACTCCTGCGCAATATCGCCAACGCCCTCTCCGGTGCTTCTGCTATTAAGTGTTGGTAAGATGACGCTAAGACTTTACACTGCATTAAGTTACAGCCAAAATAGCGATCGTGACCTTCGCTGCGCGCTAAATAGAGCGTAAGCGCCTTTTTTGCAAAGGGATACGTACACATCACCAACAGTAAACAGCGCAAGCACCTGGATGATAGTTTCGCGGAATTGCGGCCGATCGTGGAGCGCATGCTTCGATCAACCGAGCCAAAAGTATGTCAGGCGGGCGGGCGCTTGGCAAGCCTCGCCGCACTGCGACACAAGAGTGCCGCAGATTTCGCCGACGAGGTCTTACACGGCGCCGACCATCAGTGGAACCATGGGTCGCACATCCGTCTGGGTGTTGCGGAAATCGCATCTGCTGCCATCGGTGTTCCCAAATTTCGATCTTGGTCTGAGAAAACGCTGATTGCGTTGTTCAACAATGACAATGCAGACGTACGGCATAAAGCCGCGTCATGCTTTCGCAATATACGTGACGAATCCGTCAGTATTTATGAGGACCTGATCACAGCGTTCTGCGACAGTAAAGCGTTCGACCAAGATTCGTTCTGGATTCTGCAGATGCTGGAGGCTTCGCAGCAACACCAGAACGACGAATGGGCGTCACGTTCACTTGAGTTGATTGATCATCTTTGCCTGGAAGGGATTGTTGAGGCGGGACATCAATTGGAACAGTTCGAGCGGTAGTGAAGGACCTGAACCCGTCTGGTCAAAATATTCGAACGCCCAGCGGGTCAGCAGTTTGCACCTTTCCAAAGGCTGCTTGAATCCCGGTAGGGTCGAGGGCTGGCGCGGTGCTCCGTAGGCGCGGCCTATCTGTTTCTCCCCGTTTCCTGTGGGAGTGCCCGTCGTGTCCAAAAATACAAACGAACTCTAAGACCTGCGCGCCGGGTCGTCGCCGAGTTCATCTATCATTATCGTGGAGAGCGCAACCATCAAGGGCTTGGCACCTGTGATCCGCAAAAAAGAAGATCGCGTATTGACAGGCAGACAGCCATGGGAATTGAGGTCCTGCGAACTTGTTCGCCTCGGTGGAGGTTCTGCACTCTGTCGCTGCCGGGCCTGTGCCTTCTATTTATTCATCCGCGTAATGGAGATCACGGATATACTCAGCCAGAACGTGCCCCTGGAGGACGTGCAGTATCTGGCCGGACACTCCAACCCCTCGGGCCACACAGATCTATGACCGGCGTAGACAGCACGTCACTCGCAACATCGTGGAGCGTGTCTCGATATGAAAGAAGGACCAGGGAAGAGAGACATCCTTTCGAGGCCTGCTAGCAAGAAAGCCGCTGCACGGCCTCGTTCGGCTCCCCGCAATGAACCCAAGCCGGTGCCGGTTCCTCTGCCCGAAGGTGTCCGCCACCAGCGGGTGGGTGAAACGACGGAACGTTCCGCGCATCTCGAAAAACTCAAACAACTCTTCGAGGCGGCTCCGATCAGCCGCTACCTGGGCATGACACTCAGCTATTGCGAGAACGGCGTGGCGCGCGTGCGTTTGCCGTTTCGGGCCGAGTTCGAAGAAAGGCATGGCGTCATCCACGGGGGTCTCATCGGTCTGCTGGCGGACACGGCGGGTAACTTCGCGGTGGGTTCGGTCTCGCCGGGCTCCACGGTCAAGACGGTGGAGTTCAAGATGAGCTTGCTGGCGGGAGTCCAGGAAGACCTGCTCGCCATCGGAGAGGTCGTCCGCAAGGGACGCTCGCTCGCCACCTGCCGGCTCGAGGTCATTGGGGGCAACGACCATGTGGCGGCCATCGGGCTGGCCACTTATGCCCTCCAGGCTGTTTAGCCATCTGCACCTGCTTGTTGCAGCCCAGGCGGGTCTTGAGCTCGTTTGTGTTTTTGGACACGACGGGTTCCCCATGAGCATTTCTATCGTGGGCTCAGCGATGCGAGCGAGAGGGTTGGCGGCACAGAGAGTTTAGGCAAGGATCGGGTGCAAGATTCTCAACACCATGACGGCGCTCGGGAGTCGGGTCGACTGGCGCGAAGCAGCTGAGCATGGCAGGTCTAAACGGCGCAATCAACGCCGGATCGACTTTTTGCGGAGCACAACCGAAATCAAGCTGTCGTGTGATAGATTCTTGGGTCCGGAAACCGATGCAACGTGTCTACGGGCTTGAGAAATGCCAGGAATTTGAGAGGTTTCAATGAAAGACAATAAAACGATTGCCGAGCTGACATCGGAGTTGGTGGCACAGGTGGAGAAGCTACTGCATGAGCTAGTTCCACGAATCACCGCTGTTCTTGCTGAGCCGGACGCTGCTGAGCCGGACGCTGCTGAGCCGGACGCTGCCGAGCCGGACGCTGCTGAGCCGGACGCTGCTGAGCCGGACGCTGCCGAGCCAGACGCTGCCGAGCCGGACGCTGCCGAGCCGGACGCTACCGAGCCGGACGCTGCTGAGCCGGACGCTGCTGAGCCGGACGCTGCTGAGCCGGACGCTGCTGAGCCGGACGCTGCCGAGCCAGACGCTGCCGAGCCGGACGCTGCCGAGCCGGACGCTGCTGAGCCGGACGCTGCTGAGCCGGACGCTGCCGAGCCGGACGCTGCTGAGCCGGACGCTGCTGAGCCGGACGCTGCCGAGCCGGACGCTGCTGAGCCGGACGCTGCTGAGCCGGACGCTGCTGAGCCGGACGCTGCTGAGCCGGACGCTGCCGAGCCGGACGCTGCCGAGCCGGACGCTGCCGAGCCGGACGCTGCCGAGCCGGAGGCTGCCGAGCCGGACGCTGCCGAGCCGGACGCTGCCGAGCCAGAGGCTGCTGAGCCGGAGGCTGCTGAGCCGAACGCTGCTGAGCCGAACGCTGCTGAGCCGGACGCTGCTGAGCCGGACGCTGCCGAGCCAGAGGCTGCCGAGCCAGAGGCTGCTGAGCCAGAGGTCGACGATGGCGATTCGCAATCCCCGGAAGACCGCGCAAAGTAATGGAGGGCATAGAACTGAGGCAGGGGATATGATTCTTCCCCCGAACGCTACGGGGATAGAACCCTTCTTCTCCCGATGATTAAGTCGAAACCCTCGGCCAGAGCGGGGAAGCTCGGCTCGGCAAACGAAAGTGGCACACAGAATCGGGCTACAGCAAACGGAGCAAAGTCGAGACAACGTTCCATCGCTACAAGGCTATCGTGGGCTCAGCAATGCGAGCGAGAGGGTTGGCGGCACAGAGAGTCGAGGCAAGGATCGGGTGCAAGATTCTCAACACGATGACGGCGCTCGGGATGCCTGATAGCGAGATGATCGGATGATGGGAGTCGGGGCCAAGCGAGTTCTCGGCCTCTATCGGAGTTGTGCACCAAGGCAGCAGATCTCCGGCCAGGATGGCCCAGAATGAGCGGCGGTGAGGTGATGTTCCACTACACCCTATCAACCTGCCACACAGAGAAGACGCCACGCTCGGATGTACGACTCGAGACGCTGGCCGCATTACGTTCTACCGTCGAGGTAGCCATCGGTGGCAAGGCGGTGCCATTGCCAGGATTCCCCTATTACGCGCTCAGCATCAGGAACACCTGGACCGGCGCGGTGGGCTGGCTTATCGAGGGAGCCGAGCGGCGCGTCCTGGTTCGTTGCGTGACCGCCTGGACGGGCGGGGGCGTGACGAAGGGCTTGGCCTGGTTGGCGGCGACACTACCGGCGGATCTGACTCTAGAGTTTCCCTGCTGTCTGGTCAAGCCTGGAGTAGCATTCCTTAAGGATTCCGGCGCGGCTAGTTGTCTTGATGACGCGGAACGTTGCATTAGCTGGGCGCTCGTCGATGCGAGCGCGCCCGACCCCGAGACGGCTGTGCCTTCTATTTATTCATCCGCGCGCATCGAACTGGATTAGTCTCCAGTCTGCCGGCATCATGCCTGCATGATTTCGTCGTTTGTTCGCGCTCTCATCGCAGCCCTCAAGGCTCGGCCCGAGCTAGCTCTCGGGAAAGTCGCTCTTCGCGCGTCTGGAGATTCAGGGTTTAGTCCGACATCTGCTGGTAGCCGCTTCCGGCTCCCTTCGCGTTTTCAGACACGACGGGGTCCAGGCGCGCCTGTCTTGAGTTCGTTTGTATTCTTGGACACGACGCGAAGAGCGACAGGACTACGCCGGCCGTTGCGCGCTGATGTGTGCAACACCGCGAAAACAGGACGACGCACAACCCGACCTGAACGCGAGGACTGATACTGAACGCGCGATGCGAGGTCTGATTCTGGTGGCGGTCGGCGCCGCCTCTCTTGCCGCCGGCGGTTTCATCGCGCTGAGACGCGCCCACGTGGAACGCGCGCGATCGGGCCGGGTCACCGTGCCGACGGTCATCGCCGCCTTTGTCGCCTACCTTGGGCCGAGCGTCTGTTCGCTGCTGGCGTCGTGGTGGTCGGCCTGGCTGCTTCCGCTTCCGCGCGGGCTGGCCTACCCCGTCCTGTGCCAAAACTCGGCCCATTTGAAATAGACCATCAGTGTCATGAATTGACGGACACGAGCTACCCTCAAAAGGAGTGGAAATGAAGTAAAGTAATTGGAATCCTTCGTTCAAGGGGAAACCGTAGTACCCTAAGAGCGTCTTTCAATGCAGAAGAGGGCAGTGCCATTTGGAGGAGGACTATGGCCAAAGCGCGAGTGTTGACGAGGTCGGAACTAGCCGAGCATTTGGGCGTCGATAAAAAGATGGTAACAAAATGGGAGCGGTCTGGGATACCGGTCCACACTAGAGGGCGCGGCGTGGCGTCTCAATTCCGTCTGCGGGAGGTCCGGGCGTGGCTAAAGGTGCGGGAAGCCAAGGCCAAAGCGGCGGAGAAGGCAAAGGTGCGAGAAGCCAAAGCGGCAGAGAAGGCGAAGAAGACAGCGAAGCAATAAGACGCGGCGGCGATGAGATGAGACAAGTCTGACTGCGCGAGTCCTTGGAACTCGCTAGTCTCGCGGTACCGGTTGCCAACGACGCTGCTCGGGGAGCGCGATGACGTCGTACTCCTGGTCTTCGGTGACGAGTGCCTCTTCGAAACTGCGAAAGCTGTCGACGGCTTGCTTGCCCAGATGGAGCTCTATTCGCCGGAAGATAATCAGCTGGCTTCGATTCATCGTTCACACTCTCTCGAATACCAGCCGTTCGAGCCAGTTGAGACAGTCGAGCCCGTCCTGTGCCAAAACTCGGCCCTTTTGAAATAGACCACAAATCAGCAGCTTAGACGCCCTTGGAATCCGCGCAGAATCGAGGGTGTTTCGCGCCGCAGGGCTGACTTACGACCCCTGGGCTGCGGGTGGCGAGCGACAGGCCCACCGGGGGTGCGCACGGCTGGCTCAAATCGGCTGTGGGGCGAGCTACGGGCAGTGAGCTTCGCACCCGGAAGTCCCTCATTAGACTGGACTTTATCGAGCACAAGAGCGAACGTTCGGTGATGCCGCAGGATACAGGGGTTGGCCGGAACGTCGTTTTGGACGGTTTGGACTTCGCCAGCTTACGGCGGGTCTGGGAGCAAACCTTTGGGGCTACTCCGCCAAGCTCGCTCTCGCGCGTTTTCCTGCACCGTGTTCTGGCGTACGAACGCCAGTGCCGGACCCATGGCGGGCATTCGGCTACAACCCGGCGCATTCTGGCCGCCATGGCGAACGAGACACCAAGCTCCGGCGCTCCCGCAGGGTCCGTTTCTGCCGGTACCCATCTCGTCCGCGAGTGGAATGGCCGGACCTACCAGGTCGAGATACTCGACAGCGGCTATCGGTTCGATGGCAAAACTTATCCGTCCCTCACGGCCATCACAAAGCGAATCACCGGAACCCACTGGTCCGGACCACGCTTTTTCGGTCTGACGCCCAAGCGCAAGGCCTAACATGAAGAAAATCCGTTGCGCCATCTATACGCGAAAGAGTGCGGAAGAAGGTCTCGAACAGGAGTTCAACTCCCTCGATGCGCAGCGCGAGGCCTGCACCGCGTATGTTGCGAGCCACAAGGCGGAAGGCTGGGTGCTGCTGCCAACCGTCTACGAGGACGCAGGGAGCTCGGGAGGAACCTTGGAGCGCCCGGGCCTGCAGCGCTTGCTCACCGACATCGACGCCGGTCTACAACGGGCTCAGTCGCACCAACGTTAAGCCGACCTCTGAGCCGGTGCCACCTTCACAGACTACCGCGTTTCATTTATTCGGGGTGACCGCCAGGCCGTGGAAAACTTGACAATACCCTCCTGAGTAATCTCCGACGCAAAGCTACCCGACTCGGCTTCAGCCTCGTTCCCGATCAATCCATATCATGAAAAATGCCTTCGGCCGGGAGTGTCAGTCGAAAGTACCGTTGGGAGAGGTAAATCAGTCTTCGCCTAAGGCGGCACGTCGGTCGGCGGCAAGTTTATGGTACGCCCCGGGGTCCAGGGGACACCCGCCGCATCGAGCTCTTGCTCCAGCGCCGGCAGGTCCAGCCGGACCAGGCGCTCCACTGCCCCGATCTGCTCGGTGAGCTTCTCCTGGCTGTGCCGGGTCAGCCGCTTTTGGTCGGCCGTCGGCAACGCGGTCGAGGACTCGACGTTGGCGTACAGCAATCGGACCTGTTCGGCGAGAGCTGGCGCGCCCCTCTGCTCGGCCCGGCTGCGGGTGTTCTCCTCCCCGTTGATTGCCCGTCGGACCTCCGTCAGGGCGTCGTCGATCTCCGTGAGCTGGGAATCGATGGCACCGGGAACGTCGGCCTGCGTTTGGAGCGCCCGGCGCATCCCACCAAGTCGCTCCTCGACCTCCGCGGTCGTCAACAGAATCGCGTGCACGACGCCTATCAACTGGTTGAGCGTCTCTAGCGTGTCGTGCCACGTACGGCGGTCCGCGGTGCTGATGTCGATCGCCGGGTCGCCGGAAACCGCGACACTCCGGACCTGCTCCGTCTCTCCCGCCCTGAGCCGGACCTGATAGGTGCCCGGCAACACGAACGGACCCGCCAATATGCCACGGAACAACGGCGCGGAGTCTCCCTCACCGGGCTTGAACGTCAACGGGTGTCGCAAGTCCCACACCAGCCGCTGGACGCCAGCTCCGTCTGGACCCTGTGGGGCTTCCAGCCGTCGCAAGAGCTGCCCGCATTCGTGCAGGATGTCGACCGCCACCTTCGGAGCGGTCGACGTCGACTCCATCAGCGCCGGGTTGACGTAGTAGGTGAGGATCGCTCCATCCGGGGGGTTCGGTGCCGTGTAGTGGCTGTGACCCAGACTGCGCCGGCCCCGGTTGAACTTGTGCATCTGGATGGCCGGACGCACCGACGCCAGATGAAGGTCCGATGCCAGCACCTCCTCGGAAAGCTCCTCCAGGATGGCAACGTCGTCGAGAATCCAGAAGCCCCTGCCATGGGTTCCAATCACCAGGTCGTTTTTCTGTGGCTGGATCACCATGTCATGCACCGGCACCGTCGGCATGTTGTTCTTGAGCGACACCCACTGGCCACCGCCGGTGATCGAAACGAAGACCTGAGACTCCGTGCCGACGAACAGCAGGTTGGGATTGCGCGGATGCTCGACGATCACCCGCGTCGAGCCGAACTCGGGAAGGTCGCCGGTGATGTCGCTCCAGATGGCTCCGTAGTCCGTGCTCTTGTACACGTAGGGCAGGAAGTTCGCGTCCTTGTGGCCGTCGAATGTGGCGTAGAGCGTCCCCTCCTGGTGCTGTGACCAGGACACCCGGCTCCCGCGGGTCTTCTCCGGTATGGTCGTGGGAGTCTCCGCCCGGACCCAATCGCCGCCGTCGTTCCGGCTCACGTGAATCAGCCCATCGTCGCTCCCCACCGCCAGCAAGCCCCGGCGGATCGGCGACTCCGAAAAGGTCGTGATGTTTCCGTAGTCCGAGGTGCTCCGGTGCAGGTCGAGGGCGTCCCGGGGCTGGATCTTGCCCTGCATCGGCATGTCGAAGTAGCTGATCTGGCGTGTCAAGTCGGGGCTAATCACTTGCCAGCTGTCGCCGCGGTCCGCGCTCTTGAACACCACGTTGGCGGAGAAGTAGAGCGTCTCGTTGTCGTAGTGGGAGATGTGTAGCGGCGACGACCAGTTCCACAGGTACATCGGCGCGTCCTCGGGATGGGCCGGCTGGATCAAGCGCCGCTCACCGGTCTCGGTGTCGAAGCGCACCAGCCGACCGTACTGGGACTCGCTGTAGACGATGGTGGGATCCTCGGGGTCGATGCGGGCGTGAAAGCCGTCGCCGCCGACCGTGACGAACCAATCCTCGTTGGCAATGCCGTCGGTGAAGCGCGTAGCGCTCGGTCCTCCCAGCGTGTTGTTGTCCTGGGTGCCACCGTAGACGTAGTAGAAGGGCTCCCGCTGGTCGACCGCCACCGTGTAGAACTGCATCACCGGCAGGTTCGTCACGAAGTTCCACTTCTTGGCACGATCGAAGGTGAAGTAGACGCCGCCGTCGTTGCCGATCACGATGTGGTCGGAGTTTGTCGGGTCGATCCACATCGCCCGCTGGTCGACGTGGACTTGCGCTCCCGCGAAGTCGTAGGTAAACGTCCGGCCGCCGTCCTCGGAGACATTGTTGCCGTTGCGCAACAGGTAGACGCGCTCCGGGTTGTTGGGGTCGCATCGCAGCTTGTAAGCCATCTCGCCGCTCCGCCGCTCCCAGCTCGCGCCCCGATCATCGGAGCGGTAAAGACCTTCCTCGTCCCCCTTTGCGCGGATGGCCGCGTAGATCGTGTCGGGCTGGCTGCGACAGACGGAGAGCGCGATGCTGCCGACGTCGCCCGCGGGCAGGCCGTTTTGAAGCTCCTGCCAGGTGGCGCCGCCGTCCGTCGTCCGGTAAATGCCGCCCTCGGGGCCGCCTCCGAGGAAGCTCCAGTTGCGCCGCTCCCGCTGGAAAGCCGCCGCATAGAGCAACGCCGGATCCCGAGGATCCATCTCCACGTCGGAAACGCCCGTGTACTGGCTGACGAAGAGTACCTTCTCCCAGGTCTCGCCGCCGTCGGTGGTTTTGAACACCCCGCGTTCCTCGTTCGCGCCCCACAAGGCTCCCATCCCCGCAACGTAAACGATGTCGGGGTCCTCCGGATGGATCACGATCTTTCCGGTGTGCCGCGTCTCCTCGAGCCCCATGTGCTTCCAGCTCTTGCCACCGTCTTCCGACTTGTAGACCCCGTCGCCCCAGGAGGCGCTGCGGGCATTCCAGTTTTCTCCCGACCCGAGCCACACGAGGTTGGGGTTGTCCGGTGCGACGGCAATCGCGCCGAGAGACGCCGTCCCCCGATTCTTGAAAATCTCTTCCCAGGTGATACCCCGGTTGGTGGACTTCCAGGCCCCACCGGTCGAGGTGGCGACGTAGACGATGTCGGGGTTGCTCTCGACCGCGGTGAGGTCACCGATGCGGCCGCTCTTGGCAGCCGGCCCGATGGTGCGCCACTCGAGCTTGGCTAGGGTCGAGCTCAGCGCTCGGCGGCCGTCGCGCTCTTGCCCGAACGATACCGAAGGGGATACCAGCGCGGCGGTCAACAACACCGACGCCAGGTTCAATAGCCTCGTTACCGTACGGCTCCGCATTTTTCCTGTCCTTCCATAACGCTACCTGCCGGATGGACGCGAAGACGTCGACGGCAGGCGGATAGGACGCCCTGGCGTCCATCGGACGCCGGCCCCGTCGAGCTGTTGCTCGAGTGCCGGCAGCTTGTTGCTCACCAGACGATCGACAGAGGCGATTTGCTCGCCGAGCTCCTCGTGGCTGCGCCGGGTCAGCTGGCGCTGCTCGACGGTGGGGAGCGACGTGGCCGCCTCGACGGCGAAATAGAGCTGACTCACCCGTCTCGCCAGCGGTGGCGCTCCGGGAAGGGTGGCGCCGCCCGTCTCCTCGCCCTCCAGCGTTCGGAGCATCGTTTCGACGTCGTTCGCGATCTCATCGATGGCATCGTGAATCGAGCCGGAGACGTCTCCATGGGCCGCGATTGCCTCACGGATCCCTTTGAGCTTCTCCTCCACCTCGCGGGTCGAGCGCACCAGCGCCCTCGAGGTCGCCATCATCTGGTTGAGCGCCTGAGCGGTGTCGTGCCACACGCGGCGATCCTCGACACTGATCGTGATGGCGGGATCCCCCGCGACCTCGATGCGTCTCGCCTGTTCGGCATCACCGACCCGGAGCCGTACCTGGTACGTTCCCAGCAGCACGAAGGGCCCTCTCGGCTGGCCGCGGAAAAACGGAACCGAATCGTCTTCGTCGGGCTCGTACGACAACGGATGCCTCAGATCCCATACCAGCCGCTTCATGCCGGTGCCCTTCGCACCTTGCGGCGGATCCAGCCGGCGAACGAGCCCACCGTCACCATCCAGGATGTCGAGTTCGATCCGCGGAGCTCCACCCTCGGAGCCGTTGTCGGTGGACTCCGTTGCCACCTCCATCATCGATGGGTTCACGTAGTAGGCGAGGATCGCCCCTTCGGGAGGGTTCGGGGCGACGTAGCGCGTGTGGCCCATGCTTCTGCGGCGGCTGAACTTGTGCAACTGGGTCGCGGGCTGAAGGGATGCGAGGTGGAAGTCCGACGCCAGAACGTCCTCGGAAAGCTCTTCGAGCAGGGTGATATCTTCGAGGATGAAGAACCCCCTTCCGTGAGTGGCGATCACGAGGTCGTTCTTCTTCGGCTGGATCACCATATCGTGCACCGGTACCGTTGGGAGGCCTTCCTTCAAACGTACCCAGTTCTCGCCTCCGTTGATCGTCACGAAGGCCGCGAACTCCGTGCCCACGAACAGCAGGTTCGCGTTGCGGGGGTGCTCGATGATCACCCGCACCGGGCCGAACTCCGGTAAATCTCCCGTGATGTTGCTCCAAGTCGCCCCGTAGTCGGTGCTCTTGTACGCATACGGTAAGAAATTGTTGTCCTTGTGGCCCTCGAAGGTAGAATAGAGCGTTCCCTCGGCGTGGTTCGACCACACGACCCGGCTCACGAACGTCATCTCCGGGACCGTCTCCGGGATCTCCGCCGCCACCCAGTTGCCACCGTCGTCGCGGGTGATGTGGATCAATCCGTCGTCGGTCCCTACCGCCAGGAGCCCCTGTTTCAGGCGCGACTCCGAGAACATGGTGATGTTGCCGTAGTCCGAGGTGGCCCGGTGCAGCATGAACGCGTCCCGCGGCTGCACTTTGCCCTGCAGCGGCAAATCGAAGTGACTCGTCTGCCGGGTCAGGTCGGGGCTGATCACGTTCCAGCTGTCACCACGGTCGGGACTCTTGAACACCACGTTGGCGGAGAAGTAGATCGATTTGTTGTCGTAGTGCGAGATATGCACCGGCGACGACCAGTTCCAACGATACTTGCTGCCGTCGTCCGGCTGCGCCGGCTGGATGAGCTTCCCCTCACCCGTCACCGTATCGAAGCGGAGCAGACGCCCGTACTGGGATTCGGTATAGACGATGGTGGGATCCTCTGGGTCGATCTGCACGTAGAAGCCGTCGCCGCCGGAGGTCCGGTACCAGTCCTCGTTGGTAATGCCGTCGGTGTAGCGCGTACCGCTCGGGCCGCCCATCGAGCCGTTGTCCTGCGTTCCCCCGTAGACGTAGTAGAAGGGTTCCTGGAGGTCGACGGCGACCGTGTAGAACGTGCTCACCGGCAGGTTCTCGGCGAACTCCCACGTTTCGCCGCCGTTGTCGGTGATGTAGAAGCCGCCATCGTTGCCGATGAGGATGTGCTTCGAGTCGGCGGGATCGATCCACATAGCTTGCTGGTCGCTGTGGACGGTTCTGTCCTTGTAGGGCCGGGTGAGGGTCCTGCCACCGTCCTCCGACACGCCGTCCTCGTCGGTGACCAGGTAGACGCGCTCCGCATTGCTGGGATCACAGCGGACTTTGCTGGACGAGGCCTCGTTGACGCGCTCCCAGCTCGCGCCCCGGTCGTCCGATCGGTAGAGCCCCTGCTCGTCCTCTCCCGCCGTGATGCTCGCATAGACGCGGTCGGGCATGCTGCGGCACACCGAAAGGCCGATCTTCCCCAGATCTCCCTTTGGCAGGCCGTTGGTCAGCCGCACCCAGCGCTCGCCCCCGTCGGTGCTTCGGTAGATCCCACTCTCCGGACCCCCGCCCAGAAAGCTCCATACCCGCCGCTCCCGTTGAAACGCGGCCGCATACAGCCAGTCCGGATTCCGAGGATCCAATGCCAGGTCCACGACTCCGGTGTGCGGGCTCACGTAGAGCACCTTCTCCCAGCTGGCACCCCCATCCGTGGTCTTGAAGACACCGCGCTCCTCGTTTGCTCCCCACAACGCGCCACCGCCCGCCACGTACACGGTGTCCGGGTCCTCAGGATGAATGAGGATCTGACCGACGTGTCGGGTCTCTTCCAGTCCCATGTGCTTCCACGTCTTGCCACCGTCTTCCGACTTGTACACGCCGTCGCCCCACGAAACGCTTCGCCAGTTCCACGTTTCCCCCGAACCCAACCACAGCAGGTTCGGGTTCGAGGGTGCGATCGCCACCGAGCCCAGGGATGCCGTGCCGCGGTTCTCGAAGATCGGCTTCCAGGTGGAACCGCGATCCATGGATTTCCACAGCCCGCCGGTGGACGTCGCCACGTAGATGATGTCTGGATCGCTCTCCACCGCCTCGATGTCGGCGATCCGCCCGCTGATGTGGGCGGGACCGATGTTGCGCCACTCGAAACTGGTCAGGTGAGACGGTTTCAGCGCTCCGCCGTCACCCGAGCCGCTCTGTGCAGGCTCGGCCGGAACTCCGTAAGCCGAAGGCACCGCTGCCGGCGCTAGGACGGCGGCCGCGCAGCACAGAATCAGGACGATGCGTACGATGGTCCTCTGTCGTTCGATGCTCATGAGCCTTTCTCCTATGGCATTCGGTTGGGCCGACGCTCGCGGAAACGCGACGGTCGCCGGCTGGTGAATAACCTCGATTCTCGGGCCGAAGCTGTCGTGGTGGCGGCACCCAACGGCCGCCTCTTCTGGAGGGAATCTAGGGCCATTACTCCTCCTTGCGCTTCAGAAAGAACTCGTTCGTCCCGGTCTTTTTCCCGTTCCCGTGAACCGCCCAGACCGCTTCGATGCGATCGTCGTCGAGAATACGGATCTCACCATTGTGGACGTGGATGTCTTTCGCGGGGTCGAGATTGGTTCCTCCGGCGAAAACGAAACGCAGCACGTTGGGCGTGGAGCTCTCGACGTCCAGTCTCATCTCCGGCTGATTCCCCATGACGCAATAATGCTTGCGGACAAGATCGGCGCCGTCGAGGTGGTAGGCGGTGATCATCTCGCGCGAGGTCCCCGGAAAATCGGTCTGCAGGATCGTGTGTCCGGCGGCGCTCACGCGGATCTCGACAAGTCCCAAAGCGCCATCCTCGCTCGTGCTCGTATCTTCCCATCGCCCGTCGAGGCTCTTGAGCGTCTCGAAAGCCGCGCCGGCGGTGACGTCCTCACCGGCACTGACCGGCCCACCCATGGGGAGCGCCAGCGCCAGCAGGGAAAAACCGAAAGCGTATCGTCCAGGAAAGCTAACGAATCTCACTGTCTCCTCCTCCCGGCTTCTCGCGAGCGGCGAGCCGCTCAAGGAACACATGGCCGATTAAGCGACCCCCCAACTATACTCCACCACAGGTAGGTTCGTCGAGAGCGCTCGACCAATTAAATCTCCTCCCGAGGAGCTCGGCCCGGACGAGGGCCGGAAGCGTGGCAAGAGGACCGACCTCGTCCTCGAGAAACGAGATCGTTCCCCTGACCTGAAAGAGCGCTTCTATCTACTGCGAAGCCTTTTTGTCCAGAAACACCTGAAAGCTGGTGGGCGTGGCGGCCATGGCCTCCACGTCGTCGATCTCGATGGGAATCGAACGGCTCAACCACTCGTGACCCGTCTCGGTCACGATCACGTCGTCCTCGAAAGCGACGCGCGGCCCATCGGGTGGGGCGACACCCTGCTCGATGGAGAGCACCATCCCGGGCATCAACGGCGCTTCATAGTCCCCCTCGTCGTGGACCTCCATGCCGATGAAGTGCCCGATCCCGTAGGTATAGTACTGGTCGTAGCCTCCCGCTTCGCGGAGCATGTTCACCGCCAGCTCGTGGAGCTCCCACCAGGTGACACCCGGCTTGATCCTCGAGATCACTGTTTTCTGCACATCGAGGGCGATCTGGTAGAGCCTCCTTTGCTCCGGCGAGAATTTTCCGTCCACCGGGACGTTGCGCTGCAGATCCGCCGAGTAGTGATTGAAGGCGGCCCCGGTGTCCACATGGACCATATCGCTCGCCTCGAAGACCCTCGCTCCCGAGCGGGGAACGAACTGGATGAAGCCTTCCGGAACGGCGCGGCGGTGCATCGGTCCCGCCATCGGCATTTTTCGGACCGCGGTCGGAAAACCCAGGAGCCCGCCCCGATACCGGTAGACGAAGTCCATGATCTCCATGATGTGCTTTTCGGTCAGGCCGACGCGCACCGCCCGCAGACCCTCGACGATCCCTTCACGGCTGATCGCCACTGCGCGACGAAGCGAGGCGAGGCCGTGAGCGTCGTGGAGCATACGGACCGGATCGAGGATGTCTCCCGAGTCTCGAATATCGAGCTCGGGCGAGAACCGCTTCAGCTTCTCGAAGTAGGCGAGCCGTGGGGACTCCGGCATCCCCAATCGTAGGAAGCGCGGATAGTTGAGATAGAGGACCTTGTCGTCACGACCCCAGGTTTTCGAGAGCGCGGCGGGAAGCGGCCACCGGCGGATCTGGGTGATGCGCCAGTCGCGGTAGTCGGTGAGCGCCACCGAGAGGTCTTCTTCGAGCTCGGGAAACGGCCGGATATCCTCGATGCCGGTGACCGATCGCATCGCCTCGACGTCGGCCGAGGTGTACAGAACCACCCAATCCTTCGCCTCGGTGGGGACGAGGAGGATCGCTGAGTCGTAGCTGTCGAGTCCGTCGACGCCGGTCAGGAAGATGAAGTCGTGATTCTCACTGTGGGGCACCTGGAACTCGAGCCGCCTCGGCTGGGATCGCTCGGCGGAGAAGACGAGCATCGCTCCATCCGGTATGGCATGCAGCACCCGCGCCCGCCGGCGCGCGAAAATACTCCGGATCTGGTCCGGATCCGGGTTGTCGAGATCGAGCCGCGACGCCAATTCCGCTTCTCGGGTGTAGTCGTACTCTGCCGACGGTGTCGTCTCTTGCGCCTCGACATTCGCGGTGACGAGCAAGCAGCCACCAAGGACAAGGGTGACGGCGAAGGGTTCGATGAAATACCTGAGCTTCATGATGGCCTCCAGTCTGGAGCGGCGATTGTACCTTTACTGGAAGGATGCTGGTCGGACATGGTACACCGTCATTCACGAGAGGAGACAATGACGATGAGCTCGACCGGTCTCAGGCCTTTTTCGTCGGTGCTCGCGCTCGGCGCTTTTTCGCTGATAGGATGCGAGGCCCCAGAGTCCACTCGCACGGAGCCGGCGGAGAAGCCGAACGTCCTCTTCATTTCCGTCGACGATGTCAAGGACGAGGAGACGGCGACCCCGTCCTGTGCCAAAACTCGGCCCTTTTGAACAGCAGCTTAGACGCCCTTGGAATCCGCGCAGAATCGAGGGTATTTCGCGCCGCAGGGCTGGCTTCCGACCCCTGGGCTGCGGGTGGCGAGCGACAGGCCCACCGAGGGTGCGCACGGCTGGCCCAAATCGGCTGCGGGGCGAGCTACGGGCAGTGAACTGCGCACCCGGAAGTCTCTGATTAGACTGGACTTTACCGGGAAGAAGAGCGAACGTTCGGTGGTGCCGCAGGATACAGGGGTTGGCCGGAACGTCGTTTCGGACGGTTTGGACTTCGCTAGCTTACGGCGGGTCTGGGAGCAGACCTTTGGGGCTGCTCCTCCAAGCTCGCTCTCGCGTGTTTTCCTGCGCCGCGTTCTCTTGCACGAACGCCAGTGCCGGACCCATGGCGGGCTTTCGGCCGCAACCCGGCGCGCTCTGGCTGCCATGGCGAACGAGACACCAAGCTCCAGCGCTCCCTTAAGGTCCGTTTCTGCCGGCACCCATCTCGTCCGCGAGTGGAATGGCCGGACCTACCAGGTCGAGGTAATCGACAACGGCTATCGGTTCGATGGCAAAACCTATCCGTCCCTCACCGCCATCACAAAGCGAATCACCGGCACCCACTGGTCTGGACCACGCTTTTTCGGTCTGACGCCCAAGCGCAAGGCCTAACATGAAGAAAATCCGCTGTGCCATCTATACGCGAAAGAGCGCGGAAGAAGGTCTCGAGCAGGAGTTCAACTCCCTCGATGCGCAGCGAGAAGCCTGCGCCGCGTATGTCGCGAGCCAGAAAGCGGAGGGCTGGGTGCTGCTGCCAACCGTCTACGAGGACGCGGGGATCTCGGGAGGAACCCTGGAGCGCCCGGGCCTGCAGCGCTTGCTCGCCGACATCGACGCTGGTCTCGTCGACCAGATTGTGGTCTACAAGGTCGACCGGCTGACCCGTTCCCTCTCCGACTTTGCGAAGCTCGTCGAACGGCTCGAGGCGGCCGGCGCGGTTTTCGTCTCGGTGACTCAGTCCTTCAACACTGCGACCAGCATGGGACGACTGACGCTGCATATGCTGCTGTCCTTCGCACAATTCGAACGCGAGGTCACGGCCGAGCGGATCCGCGATAAGATCGCTGCCTCCAAGCGCAAGGGACTATGGATGGGCGGCCGCGTACCGCTCGGCTATGAGAAGGACGAGCGCACGCTACGCATCAACGAGGCTGAGGCCGAAACGGTCCGGACGCTCTATGCGCTGTACCGGAAGCACGGAACGCTCCGGCAGGTGAAGGCCGAGGCGGACCGTCTGGGACTGCGCACCAAGCAACGCTTCGCCGCGGATGGAACCCGGACAGGCGGGCTGCCGTTCCGTCGCGGACACCTCCACTGCCTGCTGACCAATCCTCTCTACGCCGGCCGCATCCGGCACCAGAGGCGTGTCTACGAGGGCCAGCATCCATCGATCATTGCTCCGGAGCTCTGGGACGCGGTCCAGGCGCAGCTGCAGGCAGGGGCTGCCAAACCAAGGAGGCGCACGACGAAGGGCCGCGCCGCCCGTTCCCCACTGGCAGGCAAGCTCTTCGACGAGACCGGGGACCGGCTAACGCCGAGCCACACCAAAAAGAAAAACGGGCAACGGCTCCGCTACTACGTCTCCCGGCGCCTCATCCAGCACAGTGGCCAAAAGGACCTCTCCGGCTGGCGGCTGCCCGCCCCGATGCTGGAACAGACCGTCGTGCATCTCATCCGACAGCATGTGGATGCCACGACTTTCTCGGCCTCGTTGATCCACACTCCGACGATGCAAGAGCTTGCCTCGGTGCGTCGCTTTTTAGACGGGCTGTGTTCCGGCAGTAACAATGATAGTGCCTCGGCAGCCCCCCTGCTCCGTCTTATCCGGCGGGTCGACATCAGCCCCGGCTCTGTGTCCATCCTGCTCGACCGCAATGCGTTCGCTGCTTGCCTCTCTATGGGACCCGAACGCATTCGCGAGGATGCACTCCGCATCCACGCACCGTTCCGCTTGCGTCGACGCGGCGTCGAGACCAAGCTCGTTCTGGGCAACCCCACGAAATCCGTCGACCGCACACTCTTGCGCAATATCGCCAACGCCCTCTCCTGGCTCGGCCGAATCAAAGCAGGCAAAACCTATGAGGAGATTGCCACCGAAAACGCCATCCCAACGGACCGCGTGCGCAAGGCAATCCGTTATGCCTTCCTGGCTCCCGACATCGTCCGTGCCATTGTCGAAGGCCGCCAGCCCGTTGGGCTGACCTCGAGCTACCTCTTGCATCATCCGCTTCCCGACGATTGGGAGAAACAGAGAGTGCTCGTCGCAACGCTGTGAGCCTGCCAGCGCTCACTCCGTGAATGGGCTCGGTTAGCAGCAAGCTGCTCTCCGACACTTGTCCCTTCCATTTAATCGATCCGAATGGATTTAGAGCCCGACCTCGGTAGGGTCTAGGGCTGGCGCGGTGCAAGGATGCGAATCGATGGCTGAAAGCGGCACACCATCCCGTCCTGTGCCAAAACTCGGCCCTCTTGAAATAGATCATAAATCAGTAGCTTAGTGTCTGTGTTTGCGGAGGTGCCAAGGGCTGAGCGCGAACAAACGACGAAATCATGCAGGCATGGTCTCGGCAGACCGGAGACCGATCAAGTTCGGGGCGCGCGGATGAATAAATAGAAGGCACAACCAGTCGACTTGCTTCCGCATCCCTCTTTGTCGCCCTGCTTCATCCACTCCCCGTTGGGGTCCGACGTTATCCCACCGATGCACACGCAGCGAGTGGCGATATCGATGACAAACAGGACATGGTAGCGGACGAGCCCGAACGGGTTCACAACCTCGACGGTGAACAGGTCTGTCGCTGCGATGGCGCCCCAATGAGCCTTGATGAAGGTGCTCCACGACATGCTCCTGCCCCGCTCCGGGGCAGGAGCGATACCGTGCTCGGCGAGGAGCCTCTTGATAGTGTTGCGTCCGAGTTCATGTCCTAGGTTCTTGAGTGCGCCTCGCAGGCGCGTATATCCCCACGTCGGGTTCTCCCGCGCCACGCGCACAATGAGCTCACGGATGTCCTTCGCCGTCGGAGGTCGGCCTGGACTCCGGTTCTTGCTGCCATCGTACTTGGCTGCGATGAGGTGGCGGTACCAGCGCAGAAGCGTAGCGGGTGTGGCAACGGACGCAATCTGGGCCAGCGCCTCGCGGCCCAAAGCCTGGGCCTTGACCGCGAGCCTGCGCCGGTCGTCGTCCGAGAGCCTGAGACGCTTGCCCCGAAGCCCGGCTCGGAGCACACGGTTCTCCTCTTGCAGGTAGTCGATCACATCCTGCTGCTGGCGGTTGACCCAGCCAGCTAGAACGAGCAGTAGGAATTGCACGTAGTACGTCATCATGGATCTGAAGATAACACCCTCGGGCCAGACGATTGTAAAGCCTACGGCCCTTGGTCCGGTCGCAAACACAGACACTAAGCTGCTGATTTATGGTCTATTTCAAAAGGGCCGAGTTTTGGCACAGGACGCGGTGCTGTCGGCGTGGAGACGGTGAAGCTGCCGGTGAGGAGTCCGAATTTGAACGCCTACACCGAACGCTTTGTGCGGTCCATCAAAAGCGAGTGCCTTAGTCGGATGATTCCCTTGGGAGAGAATCATCTCCGCGTGAGTATCCGCGCTTTCGTCGCCCATTATCATCTGGAGAGGAATCATCAAGGTCTCGATAACGAGCTCATCTGCTCGGCGCAGGATTCGCTGGGGTCCGACGGTCGCATCCGATGTCGGGAGCGCCTCGGCGGAACGCTCCGATATTACTATCGAGACGCGGCGTGAGCGGACTTTAACGCCAATATAGTTTCCCAAGCAGTTTGCCGACGGCTGGCACCCTATCAGAGCTCGCCTCGTTTCCGACAGCCGTCAACGCCGAGAATGGCCTTCTAACCCTAATCGCAAATAAACGTCACCGTGTCTGAGGTCTTTGGCCCCGTGAATAGCACCTTTTCCAGGTTCTGCATACACCGTGCAGAATCACCTATAGTGGCGGCGAGCGGGTGCCCCAGCACGAGCTTCTCGCCTGCGCCCAGTGCGGCTGTTTCGCGTTTTCGTGCTTCGAAGATTTTGCGATTAGGGCTAATTAATGATGGAGTCGCTCGATCGGGTTTTGGCACACTACGCCGTCGAGCGAGCGTGGGAAAGCGTTCGTCTCGAAAGGTATGCCGAGCTTTGCCGGATGGTCAGATTCAACCGCTCGATGAACGACGTGTTCAATGTCGAGGAGTCGCTCCACTGACCTTTGTGTCAGATCGCCATCTCCCCCGTGCTGTCACCAAAGCTCTCGAGCTCGTCGAGCCCGAGTCGGCGCAGCACGGTCAACATCGTGTTCGCCATCGGCGTACCATCCGCGCCTTTGACGTGGAGGTTGCCCTTGAAGTGGCCATTGCCGTGGCCAGCCAAAAAGAGCGGACAGCGCTTGTGGTTGTGAACGTGCGGGTTGCCCATTGGAGAGCCGTAGAGGATCAGCGCCTTTTCCAAGAGATTCGAGTCGCCCTCGGGTGTGTCACGGAGCCTTTCGAGGAAGTACGGGATGGTGCTGACGTGGTACCGGTTGATCTTCGCGAACTCCTCGATCCGCTCCTCTCGCTCGCCGTGATGCGAGGCCGGGTGAAACCCAGTGTTGACGCCGGTCTCCGGGTAGACACGGCCCGAAACGTCTCGCCCCATCTTGAACGCGAACACCCGAGTAATGTCCGACGCGAACGCTGCCGCTTGCAGGTCGAACATCAACTTGACGTGCTCATCGAACGAGTCCGGCACACCGACGGGCGCATCGGGCAGCTCTCTCTCCTCCCCGCTCGCGTTTTGCGCCTCGATCCTCTGGATCCGCCGCTCGATCTCGCGAATGTTCTCGAGATAATCGTCGAGCCGGTTGCGGTCGGCCGGCTCCAGGTCGTTCTTCAAACTAGCCACCTGGTTGGTGACATAGTCAAGAATGCTGCGATCGGTCCGGCGCCTGGCTGCCCGCTCTTCCGGCGTTCCGCCGGAGCCGAACATCTGGTCAAAAACGACCCGGGGGTTCCTGATCATCGGGAGCGGATCGGTCGGCGACCCCCAGCTGATCGCGTCCGTGTAGGTACAGGCATAACCGTATTGGCATCCGCCCGCCTGGTTCACGTTCTCGATCGCGAGCTGCATCGACGGAATGGGCGTGTCTTGACCGAACCGCCGGGCGTAGAGCTGATCCATCGACGTCCCAACGTGGACGTCCGAGCCTTCTGTCTGCTTCGGGTGAGACTGCGTCAGGAACACCGCGCTCGAACGAAAATGGTCGCCGCCTATCTCGGGCAGCGTGAAGGCCTCGGCATTGCGTACGTCCGTGTTGCTGACGATCGTCAAGTAATCCCGAAACGGCTCGAGCGGACTCAAGCTGCTCGGGGTGAGGTCGAACGCACTACCTTCGGCCGCCGGCGCCCACAGGTTCTTTTCTATCCCGTATTTGGTGCTGCCGGCCGAACCGTGGACCATTTCGATGCACACCAGGCGAGCCGGGTCAGCTGTCGGCTTGCCAAACGCGCTCCGGGCCGGCACCATGGCTTCGAGCAACGGCAGTGACACCGCCGCGCCCATGCCCCGAAGTATCGTGCGGCGAGAGATATGCTTGTTAGTAATGTACATTCTTTTTAGGCCTTCTGGAGCCGGCTCGTATTCTAAGGCGGACCCGATTCTCCCACCACCGTGGTCGGTTCGGTGTTTTCCGACTTCTTCATCTGGAACGCCGCGCTGTTCACAATGCCAAAAATGAAAGAGGACATGCGGTTGCCGTTGTGCGCGGCCTCGAGAGCGATCGCACGCACCGCGGGCATGTCATAATACTCGACTCTCCGCCCCAGCGCATAGGTCATGAGGCTTTCGGTGAAGCTCGTGATAAAAGTGTCTGAAAGGTTCACAAGCGCCTGCCGCAAGCCCGCTGGACCGCGTCCTGTGCCAAAACTCGAAATAGCCCATATATCAGCAGCTTAGTGTCTGTGTTTCCAATCGAGTTCGCTGCGCACGGATGAATAAATAGAAGGCACAAGCTTCATAAACTGGCCTCCTTGTCTCGCACCTTCGGCGTGGTGTTGGACGCGATCCCCGTACGGGCGTTCAGTTAGGCAACCGAGAAATCAGGTATAGCGTGCCTCCTCACGAGTAGGGGGGGGCGACTTGTAGACGTAAATCTTATACACCAATAAGCGGTCGGATTTCAACTCCAAGTCACATCGCAGCGCTGCTACTTCGACGTGAAAACATCTGGGTGTGGGCTCCGAGATATTGGGTCTGGGAACTAGCTCAGGGTTCGGGTTACGGTTGCATTCTGGTGAGGAGGCGCCCGACGATTGCAGGTAACTGGGCTTGATCCAGTTTCGTGGACACATTCTGAACGGCGGATACGATGTCCACAATGGCAAAGACAACGCAGCCCCGGCGACCCCTGTGATCCGCAAAAAAGAAGAACGGCCAGAAGCAGCCGACCATAGCAAGTCTAAAACGCGCAATCAACGCTTGATAGACTTTTTGCGGAGCACAACCCATGAGGTCTGTGTGAGCGGCAGGGCTGCCCGATCGAACAACGGTTGCCTGACCAACAGTAGGAATTGCACATGGTACGTCATGATGGATCCGAAGATAACACCCTCGGGCCAGACGATTGTAAAGCCCACGGCTGTCCCTTCCATAAACTCGAGCTGTATGAGATTGGCGAACTTCCTGCAACCAGGATGCTTTGGTCGTCTTCATGTAGGACGTTTTAAGAGCCGGCGTCGGCTCTACTCAGGGGTAGAGGTGTAAGCTGGTGCGAAGTCCGGCAGCCGTTCCGAGCGGGTCGGCTCAAGCAGCGCGTCGAGTGTAATAATGATGGAGACCACCGACCTTTGGAATGGCTCTCACTTTGCCCATCGCCGGTGACTCTACTCGGCGAGGCTCGGGCGCGTCCTTCTCAAGCGACAAATGAGTCCGGCACGAATGATAGTAGTCGACGTATTTGCGTAGGATTCGCCTCAGGTGCCGCTCGTCGAGGACGATCACGTGGTCGAGACACTCACGTCGAATGGAGCCGATCATCCTTTCGACAAATGGATTCTGCCACGGGGAGCGCGGTGCGGTAAGGACCTGCTCGATCCCGAGACCGTCGACGCGAGTATCGAAGTACGCTCCGTAGGTCTGGTCTCGGTCCCGTACCAGGTACCGAGGCGCCGTGTCCCATGGAAAAGCATCGACCATTTGCTGCGCCGTCCACTCAGCAGAAGGATGTTCGGTGACATTGAAATGAACGATACGGCGACGGTCGTGGCGAAGGACGATGAAGACGAACAGAACTCTGAAGTGTCCCTTCCATAAACTCGAGCTGCGTGAGATTAGCGAGCTGCCTGCAACCAGGATGCTTGGGTCGTCTTCATGTAGGACGTTTCGAGGATCGGCGTCGGCTCTACTCAGGGGTATAGGTGTAAGCTGGCGCGAAGTCCCGTAGCCGTCCCGAGCGGATCGGCTCAAGCAGCGGCGTGTCGAGTGTAATAATGATGGAGACCACCGACCTTTGGAATGGCTCTCACTTTGCCCATCGCCGGTGACTCTACCCGGCGAGGCTCAGGCGCGTCCTTCTCAAGCGACAAATGAGTCCGGCACGAATGATAGTAGTCGACGTATTTGCGTAGGATTCGCTTCAGGTGCCGCTCATCAAGGACGATCACGTGGTCGAGACACTCACGTCGAATGGAGCCGATCATCCTTTCGACCAATGGATTCTGCCACGGGGAGCGCGGTGCGGTAAGGACCTGCTCGATCCCGAGACCGTCGACGCGACTATCGAAGTACGCTCCGTAGGTCTGGTCTCGGTCCCGTACCAGCTACCGAGGCGCCGTGTCCCATGGAAAAGCATCGACCATTTGCTGCGCCGTCCACTCGGCGGAAGGATGCTCGGTGACATTGAAATGAACGATACGGCGACGGTCGTGGCGAAGGACGATGAAGACGAACAGAACTCTGAAGGTTGCGGTCGGCAAAGTGAAAAAGTCGAGCGACACCAAGTCGTTTACATGATTATCGAGAAAGCTCCGCCAAGTATGGGACGGCGGGGTGCGATGACGAACCATATACTTGGAGACGGCTGCCTGGGAAATGGAGATGCCTAGCTTCGCCAGCTCGCCATGCACGCGGGGAGCTCCCCAGAGAGGGTTGGCCCTGCTCATGTTCCGTATCAGCTCACGTATTTCGGGAGCGACGCCTGGTCGTCCGGGCCTACGCCGTCGGCTCTTCCAAGTTAGACAAAGCATAGCTTGCCGAAACCATTCTAAGTGCATGAATCTTATGAATCTTATGGGCTGGCGAAAAGTCTAACTTTGTATAGTAATCAAAGACCCAGGGGACTAGTGGAGCCTCGCACTCAGCTCAGCTTTGAACCACGACTCTCGCCAACCTCTCAAAAATGGGATTCTGCGTCGCCCCGGCAGACAAACTTTAATTTTTCCTATCGCTCAAACACTGCTACGACGAGACGATCTGCCACGATGTCGCCGTCGCCAAGAGTTCACGGAAGACCTCAGGACGACCCATACGGCCGGAATTACTTTCCGAAGTAAAATGTGACGGAACGCTGTGATGATCGGAGGGACAAGGGTCATGCCCATTGAGTTTCAGGTCAGTCTCGAAGACAAACCGGGCTCGCTTGCCTGGCTAGGTTCGGTGCTCGGCGAGGCCGACGTCAACTTCGAAGCGATCGAAGGCCGGAGCGGCCGCGGGGTAAGCGTCGTGCATTTTGTAGCGAGCGATACCGAAGCGGCTGCTGCTGTCCTTGAGCAATCCGGTATTCCCTACAGCAAGCGCGACGTCGTCGTGGTGAACGTTCTGGATCAGCCGGGCACGTTGGGCGACGTGGCGTTCGTGATGTCGGAGGCGGGAATCAACATCGATTGCGTCTACGTCACCGTCAGAGGCGATGTTGTTCTCGGCGTCGATGATGTCGAAGGCGCCACTCAAGTCGCGAGCGGGATGGCGGTCATGAAAGAGGAATAAGGCCCTCGCTGTCGGTCCCCTCGCAGAAATGAGTAGGGCTGATTCTCGGAGGCGGACACCGATCACGGCACGCCTGAGCGTATGAGCTTATCGTTAGGGAGCGGACCGTCCGCGAGAATCTCCCTCAACGTCTTCCCCTTCCCATACTCCATCGCAATGAACGGAAAGCCCTCGTGTTCATCGATCTCGTCGATCTGAAAGCGCCGGACCACACGACGGCGGAACAAAGACGTCAACGTGCCTTCTCCCACCAGAGCGCGTGATGGCTCGATTCATCTGATCGTCGATTCCACGGGACTGAAAATCCCAGGTGCCGGTGAGAGGCACGCCCACAGGCACAAGAGCTCGAAGGCGCGTCGACAATGGCAGAAGCTCCATGTCGGCGTGGATGCGCGGTGCGCCCCAGCCGTCCTGCGCCATCGTTCGGATGAGCTCGCGAATCTCCGCGTCGATGCGCGGGCGGCCCGGATATCGCCGTTTGGAAATCCGAGTCCAGTTGTGCCTTCTATTTATTCATCCGCGCGCCCCGAACTTGATTAGTCTCCGGTCTGCCGGCACCGTGCCGGGCCGTGAAGACCCTGGCGCTGTTCGACTTCGCCTTCCAACCCCGTCCTGTGCCAAAACTCGGCCCTTTTGAAATAGACCGTAAAGATCGCGAAGCGTGCCCCAATCGTCGAGGGCAAGCTGGACGTGACGAAGATCGAGGCCATCGACTTGATAATCTGGCGCGGGAGTTTCGGACACAACGGATTATCTTTGAAACCGCGCGGGAACGTTTACGACCAAATGCAGGAGAGCTGGCGTCGGCAGACAGAAAGTAGCCGCCCGCGTCATTCCGGAAGGCCGCGTCGTACTCGGTAGCGGCTGACACCGGGGCGCGTTCGCGAGTCCGCGCGGGCTCGGTCCAGCACCTGGCCCCAGTCCTGCTTCCGCTGCGGTCGATCGTCCACCGTGTGGTCCTCCATCCCCTGGCGGTCCGCCGCCGCATCCCATGCCGCTGCCCGGGCACGCCAAGCCCCACGATTCGCCCAGCCCTTCCAAGTGTTCAGGCTAGGTGAAAGCTCCGCAGCCGCCGCAGCCGCCGCCCGCAACGTACGGCTCGGGCCCATACCACGATAGACGATGAACGCCGCCCACGCCTTCGCACTCTCACCATCTTGTTGATCCCACATATCCATGTGGCGAGTATAAGCGCACGCGTCGCGAGCAAGAAGTTAACTTCAGAGTGATTGGTACGCTAGTTCAACACGTATGCGTTTCTGGATCTAACCCTAATCGCAAATAAACGTCACCGTGTCTGAGGTCTTTGGCCCCGTGAATAGCACCTTTTCCAGGTTCTGCATACACCGTGCAGAATCACCTATAGTGGCGGCGAGCGGGTGCCCCAGCACGAGCTTCTCGCCTGCGCCCAGTGCGGCTGTTTCGCGTTTTCGTGCTTCGAAGATTTTGCGATTAGGGCTAATTATCACAGGTAAACCCCCGGCTCTGCCGGGGTGACTCGCAGAGGTTTGACCGTGTGAGGCAGTGAACCGCCCCGGGTTTTCCGGAGACTGTTTTAGTTGAGTCTCGCCATCTCTAGCGAGCCTTCCTGCGACCGATAGTAGTTCATCTCGTACTCGACGGGGGCGACATTTCCGATCGGCTCCAAGAGTCGTTGCGTGTTGCACCAATGCACCCACTCGAGGGTGGCGAACTCGACGTCCTCAGGACCACGCCAGGGCCCGCGTCCTGTGCCAAAACTCGGCTCTTTTGAAATAGACCATAAATCAGCAGCTTAGACGTCACCGGAGTTCAGCTTGCGCCAAACTGTGCATAAATGCCGTCCTCGCACGACGACGTGGACGAGCCGGCAACAGTAGACGGAGCAACCACCCATAATCCCGTATAGAATACGCCTATCGTCGAAATTTGAGGAGCTGATGTCCGTCGCTGTCGCAAGCGGTACGGGCGGAAGCGGAGAAGGACGTGAAGGGAGCAGGGACGTGAAGAAGAGTGGTCGGAGACGTGCCGCTGGGCTGCTAGCAGCACTTGTGCTTTCCTGGCTGCCCATCGAAGCGGAGGCACGCAGCGCCGCCCAGGACGATCGGCAGGACCAGATCGAAGCGCTGAGCCGGGTGCTCGGGATGACCACGGCGGAGATCGAGGCGATGGGTCTGTCCTCCGAGGAGATGCAGTTTTTACTGGAGGGCTATACCGAGGAGACGGTCGTCGTCGGTACTCGTGCGCAGCCGCGGACGGTCGCCGAGTCACCGGTTCCGGTCGATGTTCTCTCCTCCTTCGACATCACCAGGCAGGGCGCCGTCAACCTGCAGGAGCAGCTTAGGACGATCGTCCCGTCGTTCAACATCAACACACAGCCGATAAGCGATGCCTCGACGGTCGTTCGGCCGGCAATGCTACGCAACCTCGCGCCGGACCATACGCTCGTCCTGATCAACGGCAAGCGCCGCCACCGCTCGTCGATCATTGACTGGCACGGCGGCAACGGCGTCGCCTTCGGGTCACAGGGCCCCGATATCTCGGCCATTCCGTCGATTGCGTTACGGCAGGTCGAGGTGCTGCGCGATGGCGCGGCGGCGCAGTACGGCTCGGATGCGATCGCCGGCGTGATGAACTTCCAACTCAAGGATGCTCCATCGGGGGGCACACTCACGTTCAACACCGGCACTTTCGGATCGGGCGACGGTGAAGCCTTCAACGTCGCCGGAAATGTTGGGCTGCCGCTTGGCGCCACCGGCTTCGCCAACCTCAGCTTGGAGTACGGCAGCTCGAACCCGACCAATCGGAGCGCGCCTCGCAGCGATGCGATCGCGCTGCGGGCGGCCGGAAATTCGGACATCGCCTCCGACACGCCTCAGGTCTGGGGCTCGCCGCGGGTCGACGACGACCTGAAGCTGTTCGGGAACTTCGGCTACACCGCCGCCAACGGCGTGCAGTTCTACAGCCACACAAACTACGCCAGCAAAAAAGTGACGGGGGGATTCTTCTTCCGGAACCCGAACACGCGGGGCGGCGTCTTCAGCATCGACGGCGGTAAAACGCTGCTGATCGGCGACGCGCTCATGGCGGCAGGCACCAGCTCGGCGAACTGCCCCACGGTCGCGATCACTGACCACGTCGCCGACGCGGCCGCCCTGGAGCAGGTGTTCGACGACCCAAACTGCTTCTCGTTCCGGGAGCGGTTTCCAGGCGGTTTCACCCCGAATTTCGGTGGCAAAGCCACGGACGTGTCACTTGTCGGCGGCGTCCGCCGCCTCACTGCGGCCGGCTTCGTCTGGGACGTGAGCGGCTCGGTCGGGGCTCACGAGACCGATCTGTTCATCTCCGACACCGTCAACGCCTCGCTCGGCCCTGACACGCCGACCGGGTTCGAACTCGGCAGCAACCGGCAGCGGGAGGTCGGCGTCAACTTCGATGTCTCCTACGCCGCCACCGAGATGGTCAATATAGCCGCCGGTGTGGAATGGCGTGATGAACAGTACCAGACCACCGAGGGTCATCCGACATCGTGGACAGTCGGTCCCTATGGACGCGAGCAGGGCTTCTCGGCTGGTTCCAACGGCTTCTTCGGCTACGGGCCGCTCGCCGCGGGCACCTGGAACCGGAGCAACGTCGCGGTCTACGGCGATCTGGAGCTGAACGACCCAGACGACGGCTGGACCCTCGGAGCCGCAGTCCGGGTCGAGAACTTCGAAGATTTCGGCACGACGACGAACGGTAAGGTCTCCGGCCGGCTCGGCTTCGTGCGCGCCAGCGTGAGCAGCGGCTTCCGCGCGCCCACCCCCGGCCAGCAGAACGGGTTCAACATTGCGACCGTCTTCGACCCGGCCCTCGGCGATCTGGTGAACAACGGTACCATCCCGTCGAACTCCCCGGTGGCGGCACTTCGCGGCGGTGTGCCTCTGCGTCCCGAAACGTCGATCAACTACACAGCCGGAGTGGTTTTCGATACCGGGCTGTTCAATTTCACGGCCGACTACTTCCGCATCGACGTCTCGGACCGGATCGGCATCACGAGCAACTTCACTCTTGAGAATGACGAGATCGACGCGCTATTGGCGCAGGGTGTGGACGCCGCCCGTGACCTGAAACGATTCAGGTTCTTCACCAACGCGTTCGCCACCCGGTCGCAGGGCATCGACCTGGTCTCGACCTTCACTCCTATCGCCCTGCGAGGCAACACCGTCATCAGCGCCGTCTTCAACTACACCGACACCAAGGTGACCGACAACGACCAGGGACTGCTCAACGACCGGCGGCTCACCGAGTTTGCCTACGCGCTGCCACGGACCCGGTGGAACATCGGCCTCACCCAGCGGATGGGGCGCATGAGCTTCCTCGGCCGGGTCAACTATTACGGTGGCTGGTACGACTACGACAGCGGATTCGCCAAGCTCTACACGCCATCGGGCGGCATCGACAACGGCTTCTTCGGCGGCAAGCCGGTCGTCGATCTGGAGTTGACCATCGACGCTGGCGCCGGCGCGACGGTGACGGTGGGCGCCCAGAACGCGTTCAACACCTACCCGGACGAGAGTGCGCGCGCGATGTCGGTCGGCGAGAAGTACAGCGAGTACACGCCATGGGGCTTCAACGGCGCCTACTACTACGTGCGACTCGGGTACGGATGGGGCAGTTAGTCAACCGTCCCGGCGCGCCGACCTTGAGCTCGTTTGTGTTTTTGGACACGATGCGCTCGCGACCTTCGCCGCGCGCTAAATGGAGCGTAAGCGCTTTTTTTCGCAAAGGGATACGTACACATCACCAACAGTAAACAGCGCAAGCACCCGTCGCTTCGCCGAAAGACGCCCCGGCTCGATAGGTCACATAACCCTTCGCGGGAAGTGTGCAGGAGCGCGTAGTGCGGGAAGGCCGCACGCTGCGTGCGATGTGGCGTGGGCTGGAAACGGACTTACGGTGCGGCTAGTGAGGCACTCCCACAGGAAACGGGGAGAAACAGATAGGCCGCGCCTACGGAGCACCGCGCCAGCCCTCGACCCTACCGGGCGGAAGCACCCATTGTCCAAGTTCGGACACTGTTGATATAGGATACTGAGTACAGAGACACTCGCAGATGTACAGCAAGGCACGGCGCTCGGCAGATGTTCTTGTAGCCGCGGCTGTAGTGCTGGTCGCCCTGGCGCCAGCATCCGGCGTCGCAAGTATAGAGGCCGCGGAGCTGTCTGGAACGGTGACCGACGCGACCGGTCTCGCGCTGACCGGCGTCGTCGTGGAGGCGCGGCCCGCGGGGGCTGTTGCGCCGGTCCAGACGGCCTTGACCGACCGTACCGGCATGTTCACGCTGAGCGCGCTTGAGCCCGGCCCTTGCGATGTGACCTTCACGCTACCTGGGTTCAATGAGGTTGTGCGCGCGGGTGTGGAAATCAGGCCCGGTGGCGCGACCACCCTCGATGTCGAAATGAAGGTCGGGATCGAGGAGCACGTCGTGGTTATCGGGAGCCGCGCTCAGATGCGGACTCTGGTCCCATCATTCAACATCGCCACGCACCCGATCAGTGACGCGGCGACGCTCGTGCGGCCGGCTAGTCTACGCAATCTCGCGCGCGACCAGACGGGCTTCTACATGATGCAGCAGGTCGGGCTCAACTGGGCCCCGTTGATAGCGTTGCTCGGTAACAGCAACGACCGGGCCAGCCGCTGTGATGAGTTCATCAACCCCCGTTTCACGGAGGTCCCCGGCTGCACCGATCCCAACCGCGGGTCGGGCGCGGGTTGGAAGACCACATACGACCGCGCCAAGGGGATGTTCGCGGGGCTGGCGGCCGGCTACCGTTTCGGTCCGCGGCTGCGGGTCGAGGTGGAGTGGTTCTATCGGGAGTCCGAGTACGACCAGACCTCGCCGGTGACGAGCGCGACCGGCGACACTTTCGCGAAGCTTGGCGGAGAGATCCAGCGCGCCGAGGACCGAATCGGTAGCATCTCGTCGCAGAACGTCTTCGCCAACGTGTACGTCGACTTCCCAGGCCGGACTCGTCTGACGCCGTACGTTGGAGTGGGAGTCGGCATCGGGCTGACCGAGCTGGATTACGGCGACCTGTGGGCGCGGAACCCCGACCCTGACGCCATCGGTACGGCCGCTGGTCTGCCGAACGAGGAGGAAATCCGCCGAAACCTCGCCGGCACCACCACCAGCAAGCAGGCGGAGCTGCGTGATAAGCTAGCTGGGTACCAATTGCTGGTCGGCGTCGACCACGCCATGTCGAAAAGGGTGTCACTCGGTATCAAGGCCCGCTGGGTCGGCTTTGGACGGTTCGCCGCCGCCGACATTGAGTGGGAGCGTCTGCGGAGCCACGCATCGGAACTGCGTCGCGACGGCAGCGAGCCCGTGACGTTCCGCATTCGAACCGGCGACCCTCTTTCGTTCGTTAGCGTGAGCCTCTCGATGCGGTACGATTTCTAAAACAACAACCTGTGCCTTCTATTTATTCATCCGCGCGCACCGGATCGGAGCACACGGTTCTCCTCTCGCAGGTAGTCGATCACATCCTGCTCCTGGCGGTTGAGCCAGCCAGAACGAGGAGTAGGAATTGCACGCCCTTGGCCCGGGCGCAAACACAGACACTAAGCTGCTGATTTGTTGTCTATTTCAAAAGAGCCGAGTTTTGGCACAGGACGGGCGCGAAACCGGAAACTAGAGCGTTTCGGTCACTTGGAGCTTGCCTTCGGATAAATCTTCTCGCCGCCGTAGTCTCTCATCCCGCAGAAACCGATGACCTCGAACCCATTTTCTTTCAGCAAGGCCGCGGCACGCGCGGCTCGTCCTCCACCGTTTCAGGCAGTGAGGACCGGTTTGTCCTTCGGTAACTCGTCGAGCCGATCGGCAAGTTGGTCGATCGGGATGTTGGTGTAGCCCTCGACCGTACCCAACTCCTCCAACTCTTCGGGGTTTCGTACATCAAGGAGAAAGACGTTCGCGTCATTCAGCGCTGCCGCGAGCTCCTCACCTTGGAGCGGCGTTGTTGCACGGCCCGGAGCAAATCGCTGACCTCCCTGTGCCGGTTGCAGAGTCACCCGGCGCAGTACGTATCGGGCATCCCGAGCGCAGCCATCTTGTTGAGTATCTCGCACCCAATTCGGTGTTCAACTCGTTGCCTCGCCAACGTTCGAGCCCGCATCTCCGGCCCGATGATCGCCTTGTAACGATAGACCGCGTTCTCCACCATGCTTCGCTTGGTGTAGCCTGAGAGCTTGTACCATTCACGTCGGCCGTGTCTTTCGATTGCACGAATATGGCGATCGCGCTCCTGCATGGCGGTGTTCGAATTCTGACTGAGCGTCGCGTTTCGTTGCGGCGGAATCACCACGCGCGTCCTTCGTCCAGGACTGTGCGCTTCGATGGCTTCGTAGACCGCTTCCTTGTCGTATGCACTGTCCGCCGCCACCGACACTAGAGGTGCTTGAATCTGTGTTAGCAAAGCGGGGACTCGGGTTGCGTCGCGAGCTCGTGACGCCGTCAGTTCGGACGCAACAATGTTCCCTGTCTCGCGATCAACGGCGATGTGCAACTTGCGCCATGCGCGCTGCTTTGGCGGTTTGCGAGCGTTTCCAACATGAATCCTCAAGCCCGTGCTATCGATCATCAGGTGGATGGGTTGAGTGCTCGCGGCTTTCGGAATCCGCAGCTTCTTGCGGAGCAACCTCGAGCGCCGACACAACGTCGAGTAGTCCGGGATCTCGATACCGAGCCCGAGAAGCGAGGCGATCGAGTGCAAGAAGCCTTCGGTTTGTCGGTAGGCGAGCTTGTACACCATCCGGACAACCAGGCCCGTTTCAATCGCCATGTCTGAATAGACCCGTTGACCGCCAGGCTTACCGGTCTTGTCGGCCTTCCAGTTCGCGATTGCCTCCTCGTCAAACCAGACTGTCAAATCGCCCCGGCGGCGCAGCCCTTCGTTGTATTCCGCCCAGTTGCGAACGTGGTACTTCTTCTGCTTCGCGTGCTTGTACTGGCAGCGCTTGGGATACTTCATGCTCGAAACATACCTCGGCCACCACCATAGGCGGATTTCGCTCTCAGCCAGAGCGGTGCAACAACGCCGGTCAGGACCACGCTTTTTCGGTCTGACGCCCAAGCGCAAGGCCTAACATGAAGAAGATCCGCTGTGCCATCTATACGCGAAAGAGTGCGGAAGAGGGTCTCGAACAGGAGTTCAACTCCCTCGATGCGCAGCGAGAAGCCTGCGCCGCGTATGTCGCGAGCCAGAAAGCGGAGGGCTGGGTGCTGCTGCCAACCGTCTACGAGGACGCGGGGCTCTCGGGAGGAACCCTGGAGCGCCCGGGCCTGCAGCGCTTGCTCGCCAACATCGACGCAGGTCTCGTCGACCAGATCGTGGTCTACAAGGTCGACCGGCTGACCCGTTCCCTCTCCGACTTTGCAAAGCTCGTCGAACGGCTCGAGGCGGCCGGCGCGGTTTTCGTCTCGGTGACTCAGTCCTTCAACACCGCGACCAGCATGGGACGACTGACGCTACATATGCTGCTGTCCTTCGCACAATTCGAGCGGGAGGTCACGGCCGAGCGGATCCGCGATAAGGTCGCTGCCTCCAAGCGCAACGGACTATGGATGGGCGGCCGCGTACCGCTCGGCTATGAGAAGGACGAGCGCACGCTGCGCATCAACGAGGCTGAGGCCGAAACGGTCCGGACGCTCTATGCGCTGTACCGGAAGCACGAAACGCTCCGGCAGGTGAAGGCCGAGGCGGACCGTCTGAGACTGCGTACCAAGCAACGCTTCGCCGCGGATGGAACCCGAACGGGCGGGCTGCCGTTCCGTCGCGGACACCTCCACTGCCTGCTGACCAATCCTCTCTACGCCGGCCGCATCCGGCACCAGAGGCGTGTCTACGAGGGCCAGCATCCATCGATCATTGCTCCGGAGCTCTGGGACGCGGTCCAAACGCAGCTGCAGGCAGGGGCTGCCAAACCAAGGAGACGCACGACGAAGGGCCGTGCAGCCCGTTCCCCACTGGCAGGCAAGCTCTTCGACGAGACCGGCGACCGGCTGACGCCGAGCCACACCAAAAAGAAAAACGGGCAACGGCTCCGCTACTACGTCTCCCGGCGCCTCATCCAGCACAGTGGCCAAAAGGACCTCTCCGGCTGGCGGCTGCCCGCCCCGATGCTGGAACAGACCGTCGTGCATCTCATCCGAAAGCATGTGGATACCACGACCTTCTCGGCCTCGTTGCTCCACACTCCGACGATGCAAGAGCTCGCCTCGGTACATCGCTTTTTAGACGGGCTGTGTTCCGGTACTAATGATGATAGTGCCTCGGCAGTCCCCCTGCTCCGTCTCATCCGGCGGGTCGACATCAGCCCCGGCTCTGTGTCCATCCTGCTCGACCGCAATACGTTCGCTGCTTGCCTCTCTATGGGGCCCGAGCGCATTCGCGAGGATGCACTCCGCATCCTCGCACCGTTCCGCTTGCGTCGACGCGGCGTCGAGACCAAGCTTGTTCTGGGCAACCCCACGAAATCCGTCGACCGCACACTCCTGCGCAATATCGCCAACGCCCTCTCCTGGCTCGACCGAATCAAAGCAGGCAAAACCTATGACGAGATTGCAACCGAAGACGCCATCCCAACGGACCGCGTGCGCAAGGCAATCCGCTATGCCTTCCTGGCTCCCGACATCGTCCGCGCCATTGTCGAAGGCCGCCAGCCCGTTGGGCTGACCTCGAGCTACCTCTTGCATCATCCGCTTCCCGACGATTGGGAGAAACAGCGAGTGCTCGTCAAAACGCTGTGAGCCTCCAGCGCCCACTTCGTGAATGGCCTCGTTAGCAGCAAGCTGCTCTCCGACACGGGCCTCCACCAATCAGCCTCAAACTGGCCCAAATTCCCTGTCATGGTTTCCAGACTCGGATAGCTCCTTGTACTGGACCGTCTGCGGAGTCATCTTCGTTTCCTCCATAAAACTCCGCTGGATGAATTCGAGGTTTGGCCAATTCGAATTCCGCTATTCGCCTTCTCCTCAGGCGCGATCTAGGCGTAGAGCGTCTTCTCATTGTCTGCGCGATTAAGCGCAAAAACGACATGATAAGCTCAAAAATCGCCCCAAATTGCACGCTAAGGGCCTGGTTTGCTCTCTTTTTGATCGTTTCCAGCCAAGAATCGGAAGCTCCACTCAAGCCTCCCGACTGCGATAGCCGGAAAGATGTTCCCGTCGACGAACATTCGCTGATGAGACGTAAAGCCCTTTGCGACAATGAGTAACGGTCGGAGCCGCCTCCGGAGGGTTTACGACACGGCCCTCTTTCAAGCGTCCAGGAGGTTGAGATTGCCGTATAGAAAATTTAATTGAAGCAACTTGGATTCCGGCTCGAACGACCACCCGTCCGATAATGCGTGCGGGGACCAGCACGTGACAGCGGCCGTTAAATCACTGTAGGAGAAGAGGATGGAACGAAATTGGCATCATGGTTGAAACCCGAGAGGGCGTAAAACAGCCTTTTCGCAAAACCTGTGTACGCGTCAGAAAAGTCACTAAATGCGCGAAACTCGAAACCTCCTGAATCTCCATTGGCTTTTCTGTTTGAGGATTTCCGCCAAAAGCTGGACCGCCTTTTGCCGAGACCGGATAGCTCCAAACTGCACCATCCGCCACCCAGTCCGGCCAATTGTGGCACTGCAGAGACGGGTGAGATTTTCCGCGCGGTTGGCGGGGTTTTTGCGGGATTAGGTGGCACCAGAGATGACCGGATTCGATGCGCCGAGCCTGCACACCATGTATGTCGACAAGCCAATGCGCGGCCACGGGCTGATGCAGGCCATCGCGCGGGTGAATCGCGTCTTCCGGGACAAGCCGGGCGGCTTGGTGGTCGACTATCTTGGGCTGGCGCATGAGCTCAAACGGGCCCTTGCAACCTATACCGAGAGCGGCGGTACCGGGAAGACCGCGCTCGATCAAGCGGAAGCGGTGGCGGTAATGTTGGAAAAGTACGAGGTTTGCCGCGGTCTGTTTCACGGCTTCGTTGGCAGCCCCATATCCGTAACAAGCCTCGCCGAGAGGCGCTCGCGAGGGCGGGACTCTTGAGGCCGCCCGTGGACCGCACCCGCGCTCCTGCGCTGGCGAGCGCCGTCCGCCGACATGGTATGATCCGCGACGTCCCCGCTGGTTTCGTGGGTGTTGGCTCGGGATGACTCCGACCAAGAGCGGTATGAGCGGAAAGCCGTCGGACTACGAGAACCGGGCGCGCGAGCAGATCGGCGAGTGGAAGAAACCCGACCAGGGACCCGGTCGCAAAACACAGACTCTAAGCTGTTGATTTATGGCCTATTTCAAAAGGGTGCGGCTCTTTTGGAACGGTGAGTTTGGCATGTCTCATAGTGGTAAGGGCTCATCTCACTTGACGCGCTTGAGGTGGCGGCCTTTGACGGGGACGACCTTGCCGTCGGCGTAGCGCGAGGCGTGGTTGCGCTCGTACTCGCACTGCTCGTGGAAGCGCCAGTACTCATCGAAGTCTCCGCTGGAGCGGAGAGCGCGAAGCCGCAGCACGGCTTCGGCGCCAGCGAGGGACCAACGCGCTCCGGTGAGGTCCATGCGGTCCGAGACCAGGTGGCGGCAGGCGCCTTCGATCACGCCGGTAGCGATCGGGAATCCAGCGGCGAGGCACTCGTCGTAGTGCAGATAAGAGGCGTGATTGAGCAGATAGTCAGCACACTGATCCACATTCTCCCGATTGTCGGGCGTCAGCTTTCGTCGGGTGGCGCTACGTCTTATCCCCGCCGCCACCAGGCAGGCCTCACCGCGCAGGATGCGAAGCAACCGCTCTTGGACCCACACTTGGCGGGCGGGCTCGGTCTCCTCGTAGAAGCCTAGCGAAGCCTTCCACACGTACTCACAGACATGGATGAAGTCGAGCACGATGGTGAGCTCGACATGGTGCTGGCCAGCCAGCTTGTGCAGGATCTTCAGTTGGGTGGCGTTGCCGTCGACCAAGGCGACCCAACTCTTGCGGTGTGAGGGATCTCGTCGTTCGGCTTCCGCGAACGCCTCTTCGAGAACCTCCTCGGGCTCTTTGGCTAGGCTCGCCCAGACACGCTTGTCTTGGGGGCGAGGCCGTTTGTCTTTCTCTCGCTCGTCGCTTGGTGCCAGCACACGAACCACGTCTTCTGGTTGGCGCACGAAGGGCTCCACCGTATAAACGGCCGCGACCGTGGCCATCCGCTTTCGGTTCCGCTTCTCTCCCTTGGTCAGCCGCTTGCCTAGTCGCCGCGAGCCTTTCTCGGCCGCCTTCCTGGTGGCTTCACGCAGGTCTTTGCGTAGCATCACAACGCCCTTGCCGTCCGCCGTGATCGCCAGCACCGAGGCGCTGCGATCGCCTGCCGGTGGAGCGCGCTGCCCATAGAAGGCGTCGAAGTCCTCTGCCGCACGACCCGCCAGCTCCTCCACTTGGCGCTTTCCAACCTTCGCCCCAGTGTGGCGGCCAAGGCTCGCCACCGCCTCGTCGAACGCTCCCTGTGACACCTCTACTGCCGCCGTCCGCCTCAGCTCGAACGAGTAACGCTCACGGGGGAGGTTCAGCTCGGCATCCAACGGATGCAGGCTATCTGCACCTTCGGCTCCATAACCGAAACGTTTGACACGGATTTCCCCGAAGATCGTCGTCAGGCCGCGCTCGTGGATTCGCTCCTGGTCCCTTTCCACTCCATCCGCACCTCGGACCGGAGCCGCCGCCTCGCCGGGACCGCGCGAGTCGACATGGGCCTGGAACAACTTACGCGAAAGCTCGTAGCTCCTCTCGCGCACCAGCTTCTCCACGTCGCTGTGGCTCATCTGCCTCGATTCGGCAGAACGTAGAAACGCGATGATCGACTCGAGATCGTCCCTCGACATCCCGAACGTCTCTTCGCACAGTTCGAACGCAGAAAGTGCCATCTCTCAGCTCTCCCGCAACACCCGGCGAGGGTCCTTCACCAGAGGCAAGACCAGCACCGTTTTCGAGCTTGCGCCGTGACGACGGTGCTCGCGGTCCATCCGCCCCCGCCCCGTCGTCACTCCAAGCTCGATCCAGTTCGCAGCCCGGTAGCAGGTGCCGCGGTAGCGGCTGTGATCCACCAAGGTCTCCAACAGCAAGGGCTCCACCCCATAGCGGCTGTGCCACTCGCATGGAAGCTGTCGCGCCATCAGGGATAGCACCCTGCTCGCGAGGTTTTGCACCCGCACCCAGGGAAGGATCAGAAAGCGGCTGTTGTTAACCACTCGCTGCAGGTTCCGCCCGCGCGTGGCATCGTCCCATCCAATCCACAAATCTCGTGCCGCCATCCTCCACGCCGGACTCGACAACTGCACACAGCCCACCACCCGTGCCGGCGCCGATGCGTACACCAGATAGCGCAGATGAGCGCCAAAGGGAACCGCGTGGCCCAAGTAGTGATGCCGGTCCACCAGCTCCCGGAACAAAAGACGCTGCTCGTCACTCCGCACCACTTCCAACACCACAGGCTGAATCTCGCTCAGCTCCCCCTCCAACGGCTCAGACGGCTCGCCACGCTCGGTTTGCGGTATTCGGGTTCGTGTCCCGACCGGCTTACCCGGGCGTTTGTCCGGAAGCTCCAGGCGACCTTCGCCTTCCAGCCGCTCGAGAAACTCCCGGCACTCCCGCGCTTTCAACTTTCCGGTCGGCCTCTTCCAATCCAGCAACTCGCACACCGTTCGCGCCAGTTCCATCCGGCTCAGACCGCCACAGCTCTCGACCAATTCCTGGATCAAGCTCAGCTCCGATGAACTGAATCGCCTGCCGCTGAAATTCGCTCCGCTCGTACCCATTTCCCTACTTGCCACAACTACCGTAGCGAACGCCGGGACGAATGTCCAGCAAAAAGTGACACCGCTCAGGGTCCACAATCAGAGTAAATTCCGTTATCCTCTGACCAACCTCACGACGAGTGACCGTTGGACGGTTAGATCACTGAGAAAATGGGCGATTCTCGCGGTTCCAAAAGAGCCACACCCATTTCAAAAGGGCCGAGTTTTGGCACAGGACGGGGTTCTTGGTGTCTCGGCCTTTTGCCTTCGAAGCTTGAACTGTTTCTCGATCACCTTTTCGAGGCAATTGTGGGCGCCAGGCCTAGAACGTCGTCCGGCTGAACCGCTGCTGCTGACTGAGTTCATCCGTGGGCACGTCGTTCTTATCGACCTTAAGGACCCGGCTGACCCTCGGGTGCCGCCACCTCAGAATTGCCAGCCTTCCTGCTGCATGAACTCTTCGAGGCTGAGCCAAGGTACGTCAAAACGTTCGCAAATGTTGGGAATCCTGGCGGCATTAGGGCGAAGCTTTTCAAGCGTCACTACCGGCACTTTCAACACTGCGGCCTTGGCGATGACGAAGGGGTCCGCGTTCTTTCCGCCTTTCAGCAGCTTTTGCTGTTGTATATTGGCCTGGAAGTGCCTCACGGCATAGATACGCCCGACAAATGCACCTTCCTCTGCGGTCGGAGTGGTAAAGACTCCTTTGTGGGCTTTGGCCCACTTCTTGAGTTCATCGTCCTGATCTTCGATTTCGCGAAACACTTCGCGGGTTGACACGATCTTCCCTATCTCTATCAACTCATCGAAATTCTCCCAAAGCGTGACAAATGTGCTGGGATAGAAATTCCTGAAAAGGCTAACAAAGGGTGTCGTGTCGAACACATATTTCATTCGCCTCTCCCGAGGAACTTCTCCTCAAGAGGCACGATGTTCCGTGGCGCGATGTTCAGATGGTCGGCGAGCTGTGCCTCATCAATACGATCGGCGTAGTATTGCCTGAGGGCTAGCCCGATGTAGCGCGGCCCAAGATACGCGATCTGGTTGTTGTAGTAATTGCCGCCTTTCCCAGTCTTCTTGTCTCCGGCAAAATCCGCAGCGCCGCTCTCATACTCCGCCTGATCGATAAGGCCGCGGTCCAGAAAGATCCTGTAAATGACTTCACGGCTGACGCGGAACCGGCCGGCCAGAACCGCCGCGGTTTCCCGGCTGGCTTCAAGCCCTGAGAACTCGTGTGAGAAGGCGTCAGCGGGTACGAGAAGCCCCGCCGCGAAGCGGTTGCACAAGATTTCGATCCTTTTGGCATCGCCATCTAGGGCATCTATGTAGTTGTCGCGAAACTTGTCTACACCACTGGTGTGGTACAGCAAGTGCGCCAGCTCATGAAATAGGGTGAAGATCTGCCGTGTTTTGGCCGTGCTGTTGTTGGCATAGATGATCGGGAATTCATCATCATATAGACAAAACCCTGAATAATTTTCTTCTTGGAAGGCATCCTTGAAAACGAAAACGCCGACATCGTTCAACCTGTACCGCCAGTTTTCAAGCGCCTTGTCCTCGCTCTCCCAGCCCATTTGCTGTTCGAGCGTGATGCCGAGATAATTGCGCACTCGTGAGGCCATGTCTGTAACCGGCACATTGGCAGGGAATGATAAGTCGCGCGTGATTAGCCGGTCTGCAGGATTCTTCCCGTCACTCAGTTCAGCCAGGCTGATCTGGAACGCCTTAGCCTTGCGCAGCAGGAACCGCACCCGCCTTGAGATCTGCTCGAATTGCGGCTCCGGCATGGTACGGAAGGATTTGCTGAGCGGCTCCAGATCCGGCGGCTCGGGAAAGAAAAACACTGCAATCGGCGTTTTGAATCTACCCGCAAGTTTTTCAAGCTGCGGGTATGACGGAAATGATTCACCCAGCTCCCAGGCTTCAATGTCTCTAAAATATCCCCGCGCTTCATCCAACGTATATCCTGCCCTAACCCTGGCCCATGTGAGGACTGCGGGCGTTATTGGGATTTGCTCTCTACTCATTTGCTAACCGCTCATGTAGAGGATGTTCCGGGACTTTCAACAAGCGCCTTGATTCTTGGTGTTGCGCCAAGTTTGCGACGCCAAGCACTTGCTTCCTTGAGCCGGTTCCCATGATCTGCCGTCGGATCGAGGCAGTACACCTGCTTAAGAAAAGTGTGGCAATCCGTTGTCAGAAACACGCGAATGAATCCGTGAGGTTATATCATGAGGGAACTTTACGTCCACTTGAACCCGTCCTGTCCAAAAACACAAACGAACTCAAGACTGGCGCGCCGGGACGTTTCGGATCAGAGACGTCTGAGGCTTGGTTCGCCAATGGAAGCTAGAATCCTCGGTTATGAGGACGCCGTTCCAGCCCTTGACCTTGTTGGTCGTCGCCATCGCTGGTTGGCTCCAGCGTGACCAAAAGGCCACCGCGATACCCCGTCCCGTGCGGTGCTTCCGCCATTGAGTGTTGGTGAGATGACGCTAAGACTTTACGTTGCATTAAATTACAGCCAAAATAGCGCTCACGACCTTCGCCGCGCGCTAAATGGAGCATAAGCGGTTTTTTTGCAAAGGGATACGTACACATCACCAACAGCAAACAGCGCAAGCACCGTTCGCCGAACAGTTGGGGGTGCTTCCGCAATCAAGTGTTGGCCGCTGCCGCGCGGTTCCCCCGCTGATGTCCAGGGTGTCGATTACAATAATGATGAAGGACACGCAACCGACCTCGCTTCGCCCAACAGGGACCCCAACCCGCTGACCCGGGTCTCGTGCTGGGCGTGCCGACCGAGGTCGCGGGCCCGTGTGCAGAGGCGCCTGCTTACAAGTTTTTGGAATTGCGGGTTTTGAGTTTGTTTGTGTTTTTGGACACAAGGCGATCGTAAAGCCTACGGCCCTTGGTCCGGTCGCAAACACAGACACTACGCTGCTGATTGATGGTCTGTTTCAAAAGGGCCGAGTTTTGGCACAGGACGGGGTCCGTTTCTGCCAGCACACCTGAGCGAACCCGTTGTCCAAGTCTTTTTTGAGACTCGCCCTCTCTGTGTCGCTTGTGGAGAGATTGATGAACCGACCATAAATGATGTAGAGCGCGGCGATTTGGCCGCGTAGATAATAGATGTCATCTTGTAGCGTCCCTTTTGGTGCCAATACAGCCGTCACGTCTCGTGCCGCCACCGCCTCGGACGGTATATTTGTTGCTGACGATTCATGCACCAACACCGTTCTGGCTTGCTAACTTCGTGTAACGCCACTAAAATAGCGCCGTTTGAGTTTCGCTCGAAGCTCGAGCACCAACCTCCGGTCGCCCACGCGGTGGGTGCACCGCCTAACGTTAAGTTAGCTTCAAAACGAAGGAGACTTGAGGAATGGCGAAAAAACCCATGACCAAAACACAAATCGTGGCCCAGATGTCGGAAACGATGCAGGTTCCGAAAAAGCAGGCCGCGGCATGGTTCAAGTCGATTGCCGATCTCGCGGCGAAGGAGACGAAGCGGACGGGCCAGTTCATCATTCCCGGAATCGGAAAACTCGTGAAGGCGCAACGAAAGGCGCGCAAGGGACGCAATCCCCAGACCGGCGAACAGATTCGAATCCCGAAAAAGACGGTGGTCAAGTTTCGAGTAGCGAAAGCTTGCCTGGACGCCGTCGTCTCACCGAAGAAGTAGGTGCTTCCGCCATTAAGTGTTGGTGAGATGACGCTAAGACTTTACGGTGCATTGAATTACAGCCAAAATAGCGTTCGTGACCTTCGCTGCGCGCTAAATGGAGCGTAAGCGCTTTTTTGCAAAGGGATGCGTACACATCACCAACAGTAAACAGCGCAAGCACCAAAGAGAACTCCAGTGGTGACATTCGCCGCCTCGGGAGCATCACCAAGCGTGGCGACTCCTACCTCCGTACGCTCCTCACGCAGGGCGGACGCGCCGTGCTCCGAGCGGCCAACGTCAGCAAGAGCCCGCCCGACAAGCTCCGCGCCTGGGCGCGGAAGGTCCACCGCTCGCGGGGACACAACAAAGCCGCGATTGCTGTCGCCAACAAACTCGCCCGGATAGTCTGGGCCGTCTCCACCCGCGAGAGTGAATTCCAGTCGGTGCCCGCGGCCGCATAGAGGCTCCACTTTCGTGTTTTCCTTCTTCCCTTCCAACAGAGGCTGCGACGATACCCATCTAACTGATGGCGTACCGGTCGGACCGGCGCGGGGTCAAGCCGATAGCAACACTGGCCCTCAGAGGTCGCTCAAAGTAATTGGCTCCTCGCGCGCGGATTTTCCGTCATGGCCCGGAGCACCCAAGACGCTCCTCACTGAGGCCGTAGATATGTTTGCAGTCTGACCCACTCGTCACCGTTTTGGACGAGCAGCTCTGAGGAAGACTTTTTTGAGAAAGGTGTTGATTGAGGAGTCCAGATATGTTGCTACGCGGCTACGGGCAGTGGTACAGGTGCGGAAGAGACTGGGTTGCGCACCCTACTGGGCAGGAAAACCTCGATCCGCAACCACAAAGGCATCGTCGTCGCCAAGAAGATGTCTCGAAAGGTGAGCCGTCGCGTGGTCAGACCGGCCTGCATAGCCGGAGTTCGGATCTCACGTCCGAACTTCAGAGCTCCGTGCGGGGTGCTTGCGCCGTTTACTGTTGGTGATGTGTACGCATCCCTTTGCAAAAAAGGCGCTTACGCTCCATTTAGCGCGCAGCGAAGGTCACGAACGCTAATTTGGCTGTAAATTAATGCACTGTAGGGTCTTAGCGTCATCTCACCAACACTTAATGGCGGAAGCACCCTCTGGAAGAACAGGGAGTTAAGATCACGAGCTCGCCGATGCGGCCGCCGCGTAACCCGCTTGCGAGCTGGAGTTTGAGCCTGATTTCGAGAGACGCCGTTCTTTCGGCGATGCCGGTTGGGCTGACCACGCGGGTCCTGACGTTCAGGGGCATCTTCGTGTGCACGCCGACATCCTTATTAATGGCGATGGCGTTCGCCAACACACCCGGGCCAACTAACCCTAATCGCAAAATCTTCGAAGCACGAAAACGCGAAACAGCCGCACTGGGCGCAGGCGAGAAGCTCGTGCTGGGGCACCCGCTCGCCGCCACTATAGGTGATTCTGCACGGTGTATGCAGAACCTGGAAAAGGTGCTATTCACGGGGCCAAAGACCTCAGACACGGTGACGTTTATTTGCGATTAGGGCTAACACTAGCATTCAAATACTTCTACCGCGACGACCAAGAACGTCCAGGGTTGGATCGGCGTGCTCATGACCAAGCATTCCAGCTTCTCTTGGCGAAGCAAGCGTAGACGCGTCTATACGAAACGCTCTGGCTGATGCAGGTCTTGAGTTCGTTCGTGTTTTTGGACACGACGGGTTTGCTCAGTTATTACCACCGCGCCGCCGCATAGGAGTTCGGGCGCGCCAGCTGGACGAAACGGATGGTTTGGAGGAGAGGTCTGCTCGGGATCGCCTATCGCAGAGCCAGTGCCGCGTCGGCTGGTCTCCGCGAATCGCGAGAACGCCTCCAGGATTCGAGCTTTCGGCTCCGTTCGCATTTTCGGACACGACGCGGAACGCAGATGGACGGTCCGGCGGGCTTGCGGCAGGCGCTTGTGAACCTTTCAGACACTTTTATCACGAGCTTCACCGAAAGCCTCATGACCTATGCGCTGGGGCGGAGAATCGAGTATTATGACATGCCCGCGGTGCGTGCGATCGCTCTCGAGGCCGCGCACAACGGCAACCGCATGTCCTCTTTCATTTTTGGCATTGTGAACAGCGCGGCGTTCCAGATGAAGAAGTCGGAAAACACCGAACCGATCACGGTGGTGGGAGAATCGGGTCCGCCTTAGAATACGAGCCGGCTCCAGAAGGCCTAAAAAGAATGTACATTACTAACAAGCATATCTCTCGCCGCACGATACTTCGGGGCATGGGCGCGGCGGTGTCACTGCCGTTGCTCGAAGCCATGGTGCCGGCCCGGAGCGCGTTTGGCAAGCCGACAGCTGACCCGGCTCGCCTGGTGTGCATCGAAATGGTCCACGGTTCGGCCGGCAGCACCAAATACGGGATAGAAAAGAACCTGTGGGCGCCGGCGGCCGAAGGCAGTGCGTTCGACCTTACCCCGAGCAGCTTGAGTCCGCTCGAGCCGTTTCGGGATTACTTGACGATCGTCAGCAACACGGACGTACGCAATGCCGAGGCCCTCACGCTGCCCGAGATAGGCGGCGACCATTTTCGTTCGAGCGCGGTGTTCCTGACGCAGTCTCACCCGAAGCAGACAGAAGGCTCGGACGTCCACGTTGGGACGTCGATGGATCAGCTCTACGCCCGGCGGTTCGGTCAAGACACGCCCATTCCGTCGATGCAGCTCGCGATCGAGAACGTGAACCAGGCGGGCGGATGCCAATACGGTTATGCCTGTACCTACACGGACGCGATCAGCTGGGGGTCGCCGACCGATCCGCTCCCGATGATCAGGAACCCCCGGGTCGTTTTCGACCAGATGTTCGGCTCCGGCGGAACGCCGGAAGAGCGGGCAGCCAGGCGCCGGACCGATCGCAGCATTCTTGACTATGTCACCAACCAGGTGGCTAGTTTGAAGAACGACCTGGAGCCGGCCGACCGCAACCGGCTCGACGATTATCTCGAGAACATTCGCGAGATCGAGCGGCGGATCCAGAGGATCGAGGCGCAAAACGCGAGCGGGGAGGAGAGAGAGCTGCCCGATGCGCCCGTCGGCGTGCCGGACTCGTTCGATGAGCACGTCAAGTTGATGTTCGACCTGCAAGCGGCAGCGTTCGCGTCGGACATTACTCGGGTGTTCGCGTTCAAGATGGGGCGAGACGTTTCGGGCCGTGTCTACCCGGAGACCGGCGTCAACACTGGGTTTCACCCGGCCTCGCATCACGGCGAGCGAGAGGAGCGGATCGAGGAGTTCGCGAAGATCAACCGGTACCACGTCAGCACCATCCCGTACTTCCTCGAAAGGCTCCGTGACACACCCGAGGGCGACTCGAATCTCTTGGAAAAGGCGCTGATCCTCTACGGCTCTCCCATGGGCAACCCGCACGTTCACAACCACAAGCGCTGTCCGCTCTTTTTGGCTGGTCACGGCAATGGCCACTTCAAGGGCAACCTCCACGTCAAAAGCGCGGATGGTACGCCGATGGCGAACACGATGTTGACCGTGCTGCGCCGACTCGGGCTCGACGAGCTCGAGAGCTTTGGTGACAGCACGGGGGAGATGGCGATCTGACACAAAGGTCAGTGGAGCGACTCCTCGACATTGAACACGTCGTTCATCGAGCGGTTGAATCTGACCATCCGGCAAAGCGCGGCATACCTTTCGAGACGAACGCTTTCCCACGCTCGCTCGACGGAGAAGCTCGATGGGTGCTTCCGCCATTAAGTGTTGGTGAGATGACGCTAAGATTCTACGGTGCATTAAGTTACAGCCAAAATAGCGCTCGTGACCTTCGCTGCGCGCTAAATAGAGTGTAAGCGCCTCTTTTGCAAAGGGATGCGTACACATCACCAACAGTAAACAGCGCAAGCACCATCGAGTCCAGAATCAAATGCACGTCTTTCTGCAGGTCGTCCAACTTCGACATTAGATTTCTTCAGTCGTCTTCAGTGTTGCAATAAGGTGCTTCCGCAATCAAGCGTCGGCGGCCGCCGCGTAACCCCGTCGTGTCCAATAACACAAAGAACGCAAGACCGGTGCGCCGAGCCTCGCTGAGTTCATCCATTATTATCATGGAGAGCGCAACCATCAAGGACTTGAGAAGGCGCTACTCGAAGCGGAACAATGCGTCGGCAGTCCCCACGGGAAGGTGCGATGTCGTAAGTGATTGGGCGGCTTGGTCCGTTACTACCACTGCGCCGCAGCATAGGAGTTCGGACGCGCAAGCTGGACGGAACAGATGCTCTGGAGGAGAGCTCTGCTGGGGATCGCCTATCGCAGAGCCAGTGCCGCGTCGGCTGGTCTCCGCGAATGTCGAGAACCCCTCTAGGATTCCAGCTTTCGGCTCCGTTCGCGGTTTCGGACATGACGCGAGCAAGCCATCGTCGCCGCTAACCGCGAGCTAATCGACTGCTTCGAGCGTAAAATTCAGGCCACCATCGCCCGCATCTCGGGCGAAGATCGATACCAGTGATAACGGAGGTGGAAAGTGATTAGAAGAAAGGCTCGTCAGTGAAGGCGGGACTCCTCCTCAAGTCGCGTGAGGCCGCCCTTAACGCCGTCCAGACATTCAACAACCCTCTCACGACATTCAAGACCGAGACATTCATCGTCCTCATGGTCATCGCCTGGACGTACCTCCTCCATGCATATTACAAGCGCAAAGGAGTTGAATACCGCTACTACGAGAAAGGCCCGAAGCGACGCAAGTTCGACCGGACTAAATCGGGAGCATTCAAGTACTGGGAGCTTGAGCGTTGCCTCAACGAAAAGGTCTGTCCGCTAGATCAACCGACCAAACTCAACCTCCGCTTTCTGATCGGTTTACGCCACGAAATCGAACATCATCGGTCTGCTGGGGCCGACGAACAATTCTCAGGACGTTATCTCGCTTGCTGTCTCAACTATGAGCGATACATCTGTCAATTATTCGGTGAGCGACATTCTCTTGGTGCAGCAGTCTCATTCACACTGCAATTTCGTAACCTTAAAACCACCGTGACCAATGAAAAAACTGTATATCCGTTGCCGTCCAACGTGACCAAATACCTTCACGAGTTTGACGCAGAGCTGTCAGACGAAGAGATGAGATCCCCTTGCTTTCGACGCCGGTTTCTTTTTGTTCCCGTGGTGACCAGCAAGAAAGTCCAAGCTGATGAGGTAATCCAGTTTGTGCCACTCAACTCCGATCTCGGAAAGGCAATCAACGACAAGTACCAGCAAGTGCTATTGAAGGAGGTCGAGCGCCCCAAGCACCTGCCAGGAGAAATCGTCACCTTGATGCGTGAAGAAGGATACGCTCACTTTAACATGCATCACCACACCCAGCTCTGGAAGGAACTGGACGGGAAGAACCCTGGCAAAGGCTACGGCGTGCTGGTCGCTCACACCTGGTACTGGTACGATCGATGGATGGATGAAGTTCGGAAGCACTGCGCGGATAACAAGGAGTTGTACGCAGCCGAACCCAAGTAAGCTGCCGATTGAAGACATCCAAGTGTTCGAGCATTGAACTCCGAGAGCGAATTGGGGGCATTGTCAAGTACTACTGCCGTGCCCCCTAGGTTGTCACCGGCGACGGTAGCTCCTCGGTGGGCCCGATCGACGTACCGTGGAAACAGCTTCAAGAACACGCTTCGATATTCACTCAGCGCCCGCGCTCCGAGTCAAGCCCATTCTTAGTTGAAACTCTCCACGGCTCATAAATTAGGCGGCCTTCTTCTTCGACACCGTTGATGTCTTCGTCTCGATCTTCAGTTCCCGCTTGAGAGCTTCGCGAAGCTTCGGAAGATGGCGGTAGCCGATCACCCTCCTCAAGCGGGGTTCGATGTCCACGAGGGCTGTCGCCAGCCACCGCTGGCGTTGGCTGGAGTTCTTCCAGTGGTCGACCTTCGCGCAGCGTTCCTCGACGAGAGCATTGACGGATTCAAGGCAGTTCGTCGTCTTGAACGAACGGCCCAGCGCCCCGTACACGCCGAGACGATGCAATGTGAGCGTCTCCTCGATTCCTTCCTCCAAGCTCCCAGCTGCGGATTGGTTCCGCTCCTCCAATTCATCGTGCAGTTGATCGAGGGCCGCGAGGGCCTCTTTATATTCCGGCCTGTTGTAGGCCGACTGCAACCGCTTGCGCAACGAGGACCCGCTTTCGGAACGCCTTCTTTACGGCCGCTTTCAGACCCTTGCCGCCATCGATGATCACCAGTAGACCCTGGGAGCTGTCGAGTCCCCGCGCGAGCAGTGAACGCAGGAACGGCGTCAACACCTTCTCGTTCTCCGTGTCCGTCTCCACGAAGCCCAAAAAGCGTTTTTCCCCGGAAAGTGTGATGCCCAGCGCGATGACCATCATTGCGTCGGCGAATGATTTCCCGTCCAGGAACAGCGCCACCACATCTTCGCCGGACAGATCCCGTTCCTGCATCTCCCGAAGTTTCGCTGCGCTCGCTTGTACGAAACCTCGGGACACCGTCGAGCTCGACAGCCCGATAGCGCCCGGTATCGCTTCCGCTGCAGCCTCGTAGTTGCGACACGAGATTCCGTAGAGCACTCGTTTCAGCAGCAGATCATTCACCTCTCCGCCGTCGTTCAGTGCTTCGTAGGAGCGAAGCGGTATCTCTACTCCCTCTTGGCTCCGAACCCGTGGCACACGGATCGGTACCCGCTGGCCGGCAAGCCCTACCGTGCCAGGGTTGGTTCCGTGGCGGCGGCCACGCTCCAGTTCGTCCTTACGAGCGTATCGCTCTCCCGCCAACTCCTTCACTTCGTCGTCGAGCAGCTCGTGAACGTGCATTAACCCAAGCGGGATTAGCGAACGGATCATCTCTATTTTGACGTCCACCTCGAGCTCCCCGTACTCCTCGCGCGCCATTACCTCGGGCTTACCCAAACGACGTGACTTCTTGTGTTTCTTGGCTGTACGTAGCAGACTTCCCATCTCGGCTCCTTTCTCTCTCCGCGCTCCCCTATTTGGCGCAAACGGGTGCTTCTGCAATCAAGTGTTGGTAAAATGATGCTAAGACTTTGCCATGCATTAAGTTACAGCTAAAATAGCGCTCGTGACCTTCGCTACGCGCTAAATGGAGCGTAAGCGCCTTTTTTGCAAAGGGATGCGTACACATCACCAACAGTAAACAGCGCAAGCACCGGCGCTGCACGAGCGCCGACTAAACCCAGAAGATACATTGGTGCATCACAGCGATCGCGGCGTGCAGTACGTCTCGATCCGTTACACCGAGCGGCTCGCCGAGGCGGGTATTGAGCCGTCCGTCGGCAGCCGAGGCGACTCTTACGATAACGCTTTGGCTGAAGCCATCATCGGCCTCTACAAGACCGAGGTGACCCGTCGACGCGGGCCCTGGCGTGGTCCTGAGGACGTCGAGTTCGCCACCCTCGAGTGGGTGCATTGGTACAACACGCAACGACTCTTGGAGCCGATCGGAATTGTCGCCCCCGTCGAGTACGAAATGAACTACTATCGGTCGCAGGAAGGCTCGCTAGAGATGGCGAGACTCAACTAAAACAGTCTCCGGAAAACCCGGGGCGGTTCACTATTTCAAAAAGGCCGAGTTTTGGCACAGGACGGGGAGCACCCGAACAGCAGTTTCGCGAAGGCGTCATCCAGGTCTTGGTGGTCACCGAGGCAGTCGGAACGGTCGAGCCAGCCGTGGCATATTGCACCGGATTCCTCCGACTGGTAGCGCAGGATTCGAATGGTTATTCTGAGAACCGACATCGAGAAGGCCCTCAATAAGCTCACCTCTCAAGAAGAGGGGATGCGTTTTCAGGGGCTAGCGGTAGTACTCGGCAAGAAGCGCTGGCCCGAACTCATCGCCCGCCCGCGAAAGAAGGATCTCGGCCTCGACGCCTATGCGCCCGCGAGCCTGACGCCTGAGAAGATCGGCAAGGGACTCGCCGCTTCGATCACGCCAACGCCGAGGAAGATTTCTGACGACGCGAATACTGCTAAGAAGAATTTTTCTGACTTAAAGACGCTCCTCTTCGTAACTGCCGGCAAAGTTGGCAACGCCATCCAAAAACAGTGGGAAGAGATGATTCAGAAAGAGCACGGCCTAGAACTTCACATCATCGAGCGCGAGGAAATCATCACTCTGATGATGATGCCGGAGAACGCTTCGGTCCGTGCCAGCTTCCTCCACATCGATATCGATTCCGAACCGCAGGTTGCAGACCTCATTGACAGAACACGGCGCGCGGCTGCCGCCGTCACGAGGACCTGGGCTGGCAAGACAAAGGGACATCCGCTTGTCGATCTTACAGCGGTGAGGCTTGATCCGGATGGCGCGGAGTCTGCCGACGTGCTGTCGCTTGAGCAGATCGACCAGGTACTGTCGCAGAGCCGTCGCATCGTTCTCGAAGGGCCCGCTGGCCGCGGAAAAACGACGACGCTGATACAGCTCGCACAACGCGCGCGCACCGCCGGCACACCCTTCATGGTCGACCTTCCGGCGTGGACGTCATCGCGCCGGGGGATTCTCGAATACATTGCCGGGATGCCTGCTTTCCTAGCTGAAAGCCTCACGGCCGCCGACCTCGCACGCGTGCAGCAGACGGAACCGTTTCTGTTGTTGTTGAACGGCTGGAACGAAATTGCGGAGTCGGATTCCGCGCAGGCAAACGACGCACTCCGGGAGCTCGAACGCGATTTTCCGAGCGCGGGCATCATCGTCGCAACCCGCACGCACCACTTGACGCCGCCGTTGCCCGGTGCATTGCGGCTGCGGTTGTTGTACCTTCGGCGCGCGCAACGCGCAGCCTACATTGAGGCCCGCCTTGGCGCGAAAGGCGCCGAGCTTCGCGCCCGCATCGACGCCGACCCGTCCCTCGACGAGCTGACCCGCACGCCGTTCATTCTCTCGGAAGTCGCTTCGCTGTTTGAAGCGGGTGCCGAAATTCCCTCCACGAAAATCGGCGTCCTAGCCCAGGTTCTCCGTCTGCAAGAACAACGGTACGAACACGGAAACGCGCTACAAGCTGCACCGATCTTCGGCCGGCAAACGGACTACTTGAAGGCCCTCGCAACTGAGATGACCCGCCGCGGTGCGGTGGCATTGCCCGAGGCTGATGCCCGCGCTATCGTCGCTGCCGTCGCACGAGTGCTTGCGAACAGTGGGCAAATCGATCCTGTGGGAGGGCCGATGGTCCTGGCGGCGCTCACGGCGCACCACGTTCTCGAGCTCGTTGACTACCCGCAAACAAGGTTTCGATTCGAGCATCAGCAGCTTCAGGAATACTTCGCTGCGCTCGACATCCGCGCGCGGCTTCTCGACCTGCGGGACGATGACCACGACTTGACCGGTCGCTTCACAGCCGACTACGTGGACGATCCGGCATGGGCCGAACCATTACGCATGATCGCCGAGACGTTTGCCGAGCAGAGCGGCGATGGGGGAGTCGACAAGCGAAGCACCCGCGTCGGAGGGAAGTTGGTGGAGATGGCACTCGCCGTCGATCTCGTATTTGCCGGCGAGCTTGCGCAGCTTTGCGGCTCGACCGTCTGGAATGAAGTTTGCGCCGTCGTCAGTGAGCGCTTCCGCGCCGTCTATGCAATCCGCGACGGCAACTATCGGCAGTATGCCCTCGCCGCCATGCTCGCCACCGGCGTGGACGACTTCAGCGACATCATCGTGCCGCTTCTCTCGGGGAAAGACCAAGAAACGCGGCTTCGCACGTACCGGCTGTGGCCGGATATCCGGGTCTCGTTGCTTGGACCGAACTGGCGCGAGCAGGTGCGCGGCTGGAGCGACGAGGTGCGAGCGGATTTTGTCTCCGAATTGCTTCATCATTGTATCGATGACGAAGTCGCGGCTTTCGCTATGGAGGACGACAGCATCACGGTGAAGAAGGCGGCGGTCTCGGGTCTCATGTGGACTAGGTCTGACGACACGCTGACCCGCGTCCTCGAATCGATGGATGTGCAGACATTTGAGGATGTTGCGCGCAAGAGTGCCGACCAAATGCCCACGGCGCTCAGATCTAAGATCGTCGCCGCGATGCGCAAATTCATCGAGACCAGCAAAGACCATCCCGCGCGCCTGCGAACGGCGCTCAATTTGGTCGAGTTCGGTGAGACAGGCTTGGACGGCGTCATCAAGGATGCGATAGAAGCGCTGCCCAGTGGCGACATGTGGAACCTGGGTCCGCACTACATTCAACCGGCGCTCAAGCATCTACGCAATACCGATCCTGCGTGGGCGAGCGAGTGGGTGGCAATCCAGATTTCCGAAGGCGTCCTCTACGCGGACGAGTACTTGTTGCCGTTCGTGACCGCCATTCCCGACGACCTCGTCGAGAAATCCCTGCAACGCGTTGAGACCGAAGACCTCAAGAACGTGCGCTTTGAGGGCATGATTGCCGTGATCGCTGCCCGCGCGGATACAAGGCTTGCGGCGCGCGTGTTTGCGAAGCTGCGCGAGTTGTGGCGGAAGGTGGATGCGGAGCCCGGCCAGCACGAATTCGAGTGGCAGGTGATAAGACAGCTAGAGGCCGTGTTTCGCCGCCTTCCCGACGACGTCGCCGCGGTCGGCCTCCTCTCGTCCATCACGGTCGGCGACCCCCTCGACATCAAAGTCGCCGCGGGCCTTCTCAGTAGAGTCGCCAGGTCGAACGTGGAACCGTTGCGCATCGCCGACGATAACCTGAAGGCGCGTCTCCGCGCGTACCTTAAAGGCAGCGTCGATCTTGTGCTCCGCCAGAATGACTTCAACGGTGAGGAGAAAGCCAACCTGGCCTCGTCGATCGCACAGGTCGGAGAACCCGAAGATATAGAGGATCTGGTGACCCTCATCCGCGCGGACATCGAGAGGATGCGCCGCGGCCAAGCGGCGCTCGCCGCCGGCGATCGAGGGCCTCTCAGCAATGGCAGTCGCATGTACCAAACCCGCTGGCACATCGCTGCCGTCGTGCACCTAGACCCCGCCGGCGCCGAGCAGGTGCTCATTGACCTACTTCCCGAGCCGGAATACCTCACTGACGCCGCGGCTGCGATGGCGCAAGACTTCGTGCCAAAGCCGGAGTGCTCCTTCGACATGACGTTCCGCTACGATTTGATGTGGGCAGCGCGCGAAGGCCGTACGCCGCCATCCGGGAACAACCAGCGGCGCGCAAGGTTTGAGGCTGCACTCAAAGCCGAAATCAAACGCCTGCGAGAGCAGAATAAAGGCGGGAAATCAGCCGCCGGCCTGAAAGAGCTCGCAAAGGCGCTTGCCGCCATTGACGGCCGCGGTTCTGCGGCGGAGGTGCTCGACGTGATAGCCATGCCCGGCCAATGGGATCAATACACCCGTCTCGACGCCGCCGAGCGCTTGTTGATGGCTGGTGTCGTTTTGCCCGCGACCACCGCGTTCACTTTGGCCGATTCCATCCTTGAACGGACAGAGAAGTGGATGCAGGATTCAGATAAGTACCTTCTGCGTCGCATCCTCGCGCTCTGCCCCTTCGTCGACGATCCTGCAGCAGGGATCACCAAGGTGCGTGATGTGCTCCGAAAGTGGCGGCTCTGGGGATACGAACTGCGCGAGCTTGTCACCGCCCTCAGCGAGAGCCGCTCGGATGCCGCCATCGATCTTCTGTACGAGCTCGCCTCCGATGCGCAGACGTTCGAGCAATGCGAGGAAAGTCTTATCAACGCGGTCGCCGCGCTCGATAGGCCGCGCGCACGCGAACTGCTCTTGCGTTTTGTCGATCCGGATATCCGCGGAATCGCGCTGACGCGCCGTCCTGATCGCGAGGACGTGCTGGTTGCGCGGCTCACGGAACTGGCCCAGCGTAGGCCGGAGGTGGCCGCGCGGCTGCTGCAATTGTGCGAACGCGACCTACCGGAACTTAATCGACACATCCTTTCGAGAGTCATGGGCTGGCTCGGAACGCCCGAAGCCCTTGCTGCAAATCTGAACCTTATCGATGACGCCAAACCCTCGCCGGTTCCGCAAGGCATCTTGGACCAACTCGAAAACGCTTTCGTTGAGCGACGACCCTACGGGCAGAATCCCAATGTCTTTACTGAGCACGCGTGCGCGTCAAACGAGCTGCGCGTGCGGCTATTCAGGATGGCCCTTCAGGATCCAAAGCGTCGAAAATCCGCCTTCATGCTTTTAGGAGAGATCGAGAAGTGGCGCCTAGAGCATGGCAGGCCGACGGGTGAACCGCGTCACCCCGATCTCGCATCCGGTCAATCTTGGCCATCGGCGGAGCCCTGACCTCGGCCACGGGCAACTTGGTCTTTCCGAGTCGACACGGTGCTGTGCCGGTTCGTCAAGGCGCACGGCCTGACAGCCGTCTCCCACGAGGAACATCTCGCCGACTCTTGACTGAATGGCGTGACGACTACAATCGGGCGAGACCACATTCATCGCTCCGGAGGGAGACCTGTATCCTTCGGCATCACCGAACATTCGCTCTTTTGCCCGGTAAAGTGCAGTCTAATGGGTGTGATCTGCAATAAATAAGATCGCCCAGAAGCTCGTACCGTTCGCCGAATCTGAACGCTTACGTCGAAAGGTTTGTTTTGTCGAGCAAGAGCGAGTGCTTGGAGCGGATGATCTTCTTCGGTGAGCAGTCGCTGCGCCAGGCGGTCTCCGAGTTCATCCATCATTATCATGGAGAGCGCAACCATCAAGGGCTGGGGAACACGTTGATGGAGGTGGAAGAGTGCGTTGGCAAGAGCAGCCCGCTAGAGATGTTTTGGAGTTTGATACAAGAGCGGTCGATCGGATCGCCTACTACTTGGCCGATCGTTCGGTGGGCGCGCGGGAGGTCTTGCTCCCAGCGGGTCAAGTCTCGGGGGAGAGCTCCTACTCTCCTCCGAGACGCTTCGGCGAAGTTACCTCAGCAGCTCCTATAGCACATCTAGGCGTTCGGCTGCCGCGGGCACCGCGGGCACAGATACCGCGAGAGATAGACGCTCGAGGTCCAAACCCGGATATTCGAAAACAGTCGCAAGAGCGAGCCTCTCCAGGTTCCTAAGACGCCGGTGGCGTCGTCGGGTCGACCGGCACGAAGCAGCCGAGCATGGCAGGTCTAAAACGCGCAATCAACCCTGGATCGACTTTTTGCGGAGCACAGTCATGGTTATTGCCCCGCCTTGGCGTTAAACGGTCTGAAATATGGGTTCTTGTGGATGATCGCGGCCTGGACCTTCTGATTCAGGAAGTCCGGCAGGTCATGCTGACGGTCGAGGACGAAGACAATCTCCTGCAAATGGCAGAGCGCAACCAGCTTATGCTGGAGAAACTCGCGGCTGGTGTGAACCGCCGGGTCGGTGAAATCGCTGGCCGAGATGAAGAGGCCGCGCGCCTGGTCGCGGCCCATCAAGCGGACCAGATGCTCGGAGATCTGCGCCTTGCCGACAGGGTCCTTGTACCACTTCATCTCGACGAAATAGAGAGCGCCCTTGAGCTCGATGACTCCGTCGACCTGCTCAACGATGCCTTCGCCATGGTCACCCACAAGATGAAAGGCCTCGTGAACCGCAATGTCAAACGCCTGGAATAGAAGGTTGAGCGCCGTCTCAAGCTGCTTTCCCCGTTGCTGCGGCGTCAGTGCGGCTCCAAACAGCGTGTAGAAATCCTGCTTGGCGGCGTCGATCTTCGCAGTCCGTTCTTGTTTGGCACGCCTGTCCTTTTCGATGACGGCAAGCCGCGCCTGGCGTTCCTCCTCGCGGGCCTGTTTCATCCGGGTGAAGGAGTCCTTCTGGTTCACGATGTCCCGTACGCCGGCGACCGCGCCCTTCGCCTTGAGCTGATCGTCCGGCCAGCAGGCGTCGAAGTTCGTGAACTCGACAACGCGCCGGAGGACCTCCCGGCGTTCGCGCAAGGTCGCCTCCCCTCGCTCGTTGAGTCGCTGGAGAACTGTGCGCGCGATCTCGAACTTGCCGATGTCCTTGGGTGTGGTTTTCAGACGTCGCTGCAAGTCGCACAGCATGTCGTCGGTGACACCGGCGCCCCTAAAGAAGAGCAGCAGGTCTTTCTTCGTCTTGTTCAGCAGCGGAATTACATCGACCAAGAGGTTGAACAGCTCAGGTGGATAGTGGAAGGTGATGTCGGTCGTCATGCCTGTGCGACCTCCCACACGACCGTTTCTGCGTCACGGACGCTGATTTCCTCCGACATGAGTTTCGGGAGCAGCACGTCGCGGGCGGCGGCGAGGGTGACGTTCTCGCGCTTGTTGGACTCGTCGGGGCGCATAACGGAGATGATCCTGGTGCTTGTGCCTGTTTGCTGTTGGTGATGTGTACGTATCCCTTTGCAAAAAAATCGCTTACGCTCCATTTAGCGCGCGGCGAAGGTCGCGAGCGCTATTTTGGCTGTAATTATCACAGGTAAACCCCCCGGCTCTGCCGGGGTGACTCGCAGAGGTTTGACCGTGTGAGGCAGTAATAACAAAGTCCTCCTTGGAAAGCGCCAACTTCCAAACAAGGAGGACTCAATGAAAAACTACGAAAGCCTATCGCACACGCGGTACGACTGCAAATACCATGTTGTCTTTATCCCCAAATACCGACGGAAGAAAATCTACGGGGCGATTCGGCGGCATCCACGAGGTCCATCGGGCGAGCGCCGCTCGAATCCGGCTTCGTTGTCTTGAATCGACGTCCACGAACCGCGCCCTGGAGGCCCATTTCGCGCATCAGACGGGCCACCGCGACCCCCGCCGCATCGCGGCCGGCGGGATCTGTCGAGTAGGGATGGCAGGTCGCCCCACCACCCCTCTCACAGAACCGGACTTATGTGGAGCGTACGGTTATGGGGAGTCCCACCGTTAGCGTCATACGTTCGGGCCGGTTGTTGCCTTGGTGCATAACTCTGGACAACTCTAAAGGAATCAGCAGGTTACGTTTTTGGGCAAAAAACAGCAGGGTCAATGGAATCAATGACTTACCTGTATTTATGCACCAAGGCAGCTGCACGGCCCTTCGTCGTGCGTCTCCTTGGTTTGGCAGCCCCTGCCTGCAGCTGCGCCTGGACCGCGTCCCAGAGCTCCGGAGCAATGATCGATGGATGCTGGCCCTCGTAGACACGCCTCTGGTGCCGGATGCGGCCGGCGTAGAGAGGATTGGTCAGCAGGCAGTGAAGGTGTCCGCGACGGAACGGCAGCCCGCCTGTCCGGGCTCCATCCGCGGCGAAGCGTTGCTTGGTGCGCAGTCTCAGACGGTCCGCCTCGGCCTTCACCTGCCGGAGCGTTCCGTGCTTCCGGTACAGCGCATAGAGCGTCCGGACCGTTTCGGCCTCAGCCTCGTTGATGCGCAGCGTGCGCTCGTCCTTCTCATAGCCGAGCGGTACGCGGCCGCCCATCCATAGTCCCTTGCGCTTGGAGGCAGCGACCTTATCGCGGATCCGCTCGGCCGTGACCTCTCGTTCGAATTGTGCGAAGGACAGCAGCATATGCAGCGTCAGTCGTCCCATGCTGGTCGCGGTGTTGAAGGACTGAGTTACCGAGACGAAAACCGCGCCGGCCGCCTCGAGCCGCTCGACGAGCTTTGCAAAGTCGGAGAGGGAACGGGTCAGCCGGTCGACCTTGTAGACCACGATCTGGTCGACGAGACCGGCATCGATGTCGGCGAGCAAGCGCTGTAGGCCCGGGCGCTCCAGGGTTCCTCCCGAGAGCCCCGCGTCCTCGTAGACGGTTGGCAGCAGCACCCAGCCCTCCGCCTTGTGGCTCGCGACATACGCGGCGCAGGCTTCTCGCTGCGCATCGAGGGAGTTGAACTCCTGTTCGAGACCCTCTTCCGCACTCTTTCGCGTATAGATGGCACAGCGGATCTTCTTCATGTTAGGCCTTGCGCTTGGGCGTGAGACCGAAAAAGCGTGGTCCTGACCAGTGGGTGCCGGTGATTCGCTTTGCGATGGTAGTGAGGGACGGATAGGTTTTGCCATCGAACCGATAGCCGTTGTCGATTACCTCGACCTGGTAGGTCCGGCCATTCCACTCGCGGACGAGATGGGTGCCGGCAGAAACGGACCCTGCGGGAGCGCCGGAGCTTGGTGTCTCGTTCGCCATGGCAGCCAGAGCGCGCCGGGTTGCGGCCGAAAGCCCGCCATGGGTCCGGCACTGGCGTTCGTGCAAGAGAACGCGGCGCAGGAAAACACGCGAGAGCGAGCTTGGAGGAGCAGCCCCAAAGGTCTGCTCCCAGACCCGCCGTAAGCTGGCGAAGTCCAAACCGCCCAAAACGACGTTCCGGCCAACCCCTGTATCCTGCGGCATCACCGAACGTTCGCTCTTGTGCTCGATAAAGTCCAGTCTAATGAGGGACTTCCGGGTGCGAAGTTCACTGCCCGTAGCTCGCCCCGCAGCCGATTTGAGCCAGCCGTGCGCACCCCCGGTGGGCCTGTCGCTCGCCACCCGCAGCTCTGGGGTCGGAAGCCAGCCCTGCGGCGCGAAATACCCTCGATTCTGCGCGGATTCCAAGGGCGTCTAAGCTGCTGATTTGTGGTCTATTTCAAAAGGGCCGAGTTTTGGCACAGGACGGGGTCGCCGACGGATACGAGCTCTACTACTACTCGGTGAGCCCGCGCGACAATCCACTCGGCCCGGAGAGCGCGCCGTACAAGGTCTATCGGGGCGGGAGCTGGGGTGACGTCGACGACCGGCTTCTCTCCGTTTACTACCGCAACTTCACCGATCCCGACACGCGCACCGCCACCATCGGGTTCCGATGCACGAGCTCGGCTGCGGACGAACCCGATCCGCAGAAAGCCGCTCTGGGAGACTCAACGCAATGGCGCGAAGGCGCAGCGCGCGCAGAGTGAAGGCCGCCTAAAGAAGCCGTCGTCGTCGGTGTGGGCAAAGATCACACGGAAACCCAGAAGAACCGGAAACCCGGAATACGGATCGAACTGGGCTCGATCCGCCGGCTCTTCTCCCGGAGGAGCAGTCTCCGGGGTTCCGTGGAGATCTTTCTTTACCGTCCTAGCGGAGGCGAAGATTGGTTGCGGCTTCGCTGCCATGTGGTTTTCTGTGTTGCCGCCTCGGTCTTCTACAGATACGAATCTACTTCTTCTCCGAGAAGACCGGCGGGGCCTGCGGAATCGCCGCTCCATCGTGCCTCGGCTCGGAAGCCCCGTAGTGGACGCCGGTACCATCGCTCATCACTGCCTGACCGGAACCGAAGCCCCCGGTGCGAGGTGGGATAACGTCGATCTCGTGCCCGAGCGCGCCGAGCTCTTCACGCACCGCCTCCGGGATCCAGGATTCCATCCAAAGGTCACACCCGTCGAAGCTACCTTTCGTGAAACGGCCCGCCTCGAGCGCCTCCTGTATGTTCATACCGTAGTCCACGATGTTCGCTACGTACTGGGCATGCGCCTGAGCCTGGTTCCAGCCACCCATGATGCCGAAGCCGATCCGGACGTCACCTTTCTCCATGAAGGCTGGAATGATGGTGTGCAACGGTCGCTTTCGCGGTTCGAGTGTATTCGGCTGGTCGGGCTCCATCGTGAACAAGGCCCCTCGATTGTGGAGCATGAAGCCCGCACCCGGCGGCACCAATCCCGAGCCGAAGCCAGAGTAGTTGCTCTGGATCAACGAGACGATATTGCCGTCCTTGTCGATGACGGTCATGTAGATCGTGTCGCCGCCCTCAGCGTCGGTTACGCCAGGGAACTCCGAAGGCGTGACGGAGCACCGCGCCCGGGTCGGGTCGATGAGCTTCGCTCGTTCCGCTGCGTGCGCCTTGTCGAGCATCTCGGGCACCGGAATGGGCGAGAACCGGGGATCGCCAACGTAGTGAAGCATGTCGGCGTAGGCAAGTTTCTTGGCCTCGATCATGACGTGGAGCGCTTTGGTGCTGTGGAAGCCGTAGTCTCCCAATGGCAGCTCCTCCATCAAATTCAGCATCATGAGCGCCGCTATCCCCTGGGTGTTGGGGCCGATCTCATAGACGTTCCAGCCGCGGTAGATCGTCCTGATAGGTGTGACCCACTCCGGCTCGAACTCGGCGAGGTCTTCGGCGGTGAAGACTCCATCCATCTCCTTTGAAATGGCGAGGATCGCCCCCGCTGTCTTGCCTTTGTAATAGCCGTCGCGACCGTTTTCCGCGATGCGCCGGAGCGATGCTCCCAGATCGGGGTTGCGAAAGATCTCGCCCGACTTCGGTGCGCGACCATCGATGAGAAACGTCTTGGTGGCATTCGGATGTTGCTTGTGCAAATCCTCCGAGCGCTTCCAGCTCCTGGCAATCACTTCGGATACGGGAAAACCGCTCTCCGCGTAGTAGATCGCGGGTGCGAGGATCTCAGTGAAGGGCAGTGTTCCGAATCGGCCGCGAAGCGCGTCCCAGCCGGCCACGACTCCGGGAACGGTGACGGCGTAGATGCCGCGGCGCGGCATCGTCTCGATGTTCTTCGAGGCGAGAAACTCGATTGTGAGCTCTTTCGGCGCCCAGCCGCTCGCGTTCAGCCCGTAGAGCTCGCCACCCTCCGCCATATAGATGATGGCGAAAAGATCCCCTCCGATGCCGTTGCCGGTGGGCTCCATCAGGCCGATGGTGGCGTTCGCGCCGATGGCGGCGTCGATCGCGTTGCCCCCGCGCTCGAGAATTTGAACGCCCGCACGCGCGGCCAGGGGTTGGCTCGCGGCGACGATGCCGTACTCCGTGGCGACCATCGAGCGACCCACGAAGGGTTTGGCGTCCTCTCCGATCGCGAACGGAACCGCTACAACGATGACCAGCGTTCCCATCAAAGCTCGAAACATGATCTCACCTCAATCCTGACTTTTCTTCGGCCATTGCTAGTGCCGTTCCAGCTTGTTCCGGCAAGAGAGAATGCTGCCTGTCGACTGCGATGTCAACTCGGCGTTGTTGCACGGCCCGGAGCAAATCGCTGAGGATGTCAAGGAATTAGTTGAAACCATCATAAGCGACTCGTGGTCATTTCCAGCTCTACGCCCCTGACCTTACGCGGCCTCAGGCATCTCGTCCTCTCGTTGGATCGCATCGATGGCCGCAACCACTACGTCGATGGATGCGTGCCCCTTGACTCGTCTGAACTGTTGTTCGCAGTGCAGCAGCACAGCGGCGAGCCATCGCTGGCGCATTTTGCTGTTACGGTAGCGTTTGATGTTGCGCTCGCAACTACGAACCATGGAGAACATACTCTCTATAGGATTCGTCGAGTGCAGGCTCTGGCGCAGTAGAGCGGGGACCTTCAACTTGTGGAGCATCAGCACCTCCTCGAGTGCCTCGAGGAGTGAGTCTGCCGCCGACTCGTTGATGTCGCGAAGCCAGCGCTCGAACTCCTGCAACATCTTCTTCGCGTCCTTGTAGCTGTTCTGCTCCAAGGCAGTCGCGAAGAGGTGGTGTGCCTGCTTGCGGTAGCGTTTGGGCAGGTGGCGCTGGATGTTGCGGTCTTTGTGCAAAGTACACCGCTGGTGGATGAGCTTCTTACCGTATCGGTCTTTGAGCGCCTTGATGATCCCCCCGCCACCATCGGTTACCCAGAGGATCCGTTTGGAGAGCTTTAACCCCCGTCGCTCCAACTCTTCCAGCAATTCCTCGCAGATCTCGTGGTTCTCCGTCGCCCCTTCCCAGAAGCCCAGGGGGAGCTTTTTCCCTTCACGGTCCACGCCGAGCGCGACCACGAACGCCTGACCGCCGCGGTGGACCGTGTCTAGGTACATCGCGAAGAGCGGAAACTCTTCGAGACTGCGCTCCTGGAACTGCTTCAGCTGCTTCGCCGTCGCCTCGACCAGATGGCGGGACACCGAGCTCGGCGTCACACCGAAAGCCTTGCCTGCCGCCGTCACCGTCTCTTCGTACTTGCGAGCAGACATTCCCCGAAGCACCTCCGACAGGAGTTCCTCCGAAAAGCCCCCGCGATTCTTGAGCTGCTCGTAGGTTCTCAGCCCGACCTCACCCTCCGGGCCCCGCAATCGAGGGTGCTCGACAGGGAGCTTCTGGTCACCGACATAGATCGACCCACGTTGACTCGCCCATTTGCGAAGCCCGGACGACGTAGGATGGTAGTCTGGCCCAGATCTCTCTTCGCGCTCCATGTACATGAGCGTCTCAGCTACCAGGCGTCCGACATCGAGCATCGCGGCGTCCAGCGCTCGCTTGCCCTCCAGCATCACATGCACAACTTGATCCGCCCACCACTCTTGCTCCTGCGTCGCCCTCAGCATCTGTGTTGCATTCTTTCTCTTCTTCGTATCTGCTCTCACCGGGTGGCTCCTTTCTTTTTGATCGCCAGCTTTGACACCGACGATCTTGAAGGGAGTCACTCACCGATTTCAACTAGATTCAGGATATCCTCAAATCGCTGACCTCCCTGTGCCGGTTGCAGAGTCACCCGGCGCAGTACGTATCGGGCATCCCGAGCGCAGCCATCTTGTTGAGTATCTCGCACCCAATTCGGTGTTCAACTCGTTGCCTCGCCAACGTTCGAGCCCGCATCTCCGGCCCGATGATCGCCTTGTAACGATAGACCGCGTTCTCCACCATGCTTCGCTTGGTGTAGCCTGAGAGCTTGTACCATTCACGTCGGCCGTGTCTTTCGATTGCACGAATATGGCGATCGCGCTCCTGCATGGCGGTGTTCGAATTCTGACTGAGCGTCGCGTTTCGTTGCGGCGGAATCACCACGCGCGTCCTTCGTCCAGGACTGTGCGCTTCGATGGCTTCGTAGACCGCTTCCTTGTCGTATGCACTGTCCGCCGCCACCGACACTAGAGGTGCTTGAATCTGTGTTAGCAAAGCGGGGACTCGGGTTGCGTCGCGAGCTCGTGACGCCGTCAGTTCGGACGCAACAATGTTCCCTGTCTCGCGATCAACGGCGATGTGCAACTTGCGCCATGCGCGCTGCTTTGGCGGTTTGCGAGCGTTTCCAACATGAATCCTCAAGCCCGTGCTATCGATCATCAGGTGGATGGGTTGAGTGCTCGCGGCTTTCGGAATCCGCAGCTTCTTGCGGAGCAACCTCGAGCGCCGACACAACGTCGAGTAGTCCGGGACCTCGATACCGAGCCCGAGCAGCGAGGCGATCGAGTGCAAGAAGCCTTCGGTTTGTCGGTAGGCGAGCTTGTACACCATCCGGACAACCAGGCCCGTTTCAATCGCCATGTCTGAATAGACCCGTTGACCGCCAGGCTTACCGGTCTTGTCGGCCTTCCAGTTCGCGATTGCCTCCTCGTCAAACCAGACTGTCAAATCGCCCCGGCGGCGCAGCCCTTCGTTGTATTCCGCCCAGTTGCGAACGTGGTACTTCTTCTGCTTCGCGTGCTTGTACTGGCAGCGCTTGGGATACTTCATGCTCGAAACATACCTCGGCCACCACCATAGGCGGATTTCGCTCTCAGCCAGAGCGGTGCAACAACGCCGAGGGAAGCTGAGGTTCGGTGACGTTAAAATCTGATGTAACCGATTGCACTAAAAAGTCTTCCCCTTATGCCCGCAACAGTCAATGACGCAAGCACCAGTATGGCGATACGGTGCGGGCGCACTGAACATCCGTCCATGCTCTGTGAGAGAATGCGGTTACCGTTGGAAGCGGTGCTTGCGCTGTTTACTGTTGGTGATGTGTACGTATCCCTTTGCAAAAAAAGCGCTTACGCTCCATTTAGCGCGCGGCGAAGGTCACGAGCGCTATTTTGGCTGTAATTTAATGCAGCGTAAAGTCTTAGCGTCATCTCACCAACACTTAATGACGGAAGCACCAACAAGATGGCCGCGCTCGGGATGCCCGATACGTACTGCGCCGGGTGACTCAGCTACCGGCATCAGGGAGGTCAGCGATTTGCTCCGGGCCGTGCAACAACGCCTCACCAGCTCGTCGAGACCCTTTGCAAAGACGAAGCTGTCGCTGTAGCTGACGAACTTGCCCGGACGGAGGGCGGATTCGATGCGGCCCTCGAATGGGTCCGGTGTGCGAGCTCGACGGCTCATCTTTCGCGCTCTGTCGAGATTCCGAGCTCCTCCCACAGAAAGCCCAGGTCGACGGGATCGCGTCTTTGCATCTCGGCCTGCTCGCGCTCGCCATACTCGTAGCTTCGCAGGAGCTCCACGACCTCGCGCCGGCCGGCTTTCGAACGGATGGCCTGGCGAGGCGTCTTGTCCTTCAACGCGGGAACGGGCTCGTCGGCCCAATTTGCGTAGTTCTGCCGGTAGAACTGTTCCAGGATCGCGGTGTGCGTTTCTGGCGGGATGGCGTCGCCGGGGCCGTCTCCAACATCCGGCTCATTCCTTGTTCGCGCGTGACGATCCTTCCACGCATGTCTCGGGTCGGTCGACTCGCGCGCGATGCGCTCCACCGCGTCGCCTAGAAGCTCCGAGAACCAGCTCTCGGCGGTATCGGCGGCGTCCGTGGTTGGGGCGAAAAGCTCGATACGATCGTCGGCCCTTCTCGAGATGGTGCAAAGAGAGCGACGCGAACCTTCGCGGGCTTCGTCTGGCTGGAACCGAACCCAATGGTCTTCGCCGTCCTCCTCCACGTCCGGTTCTTTGTCGAGCGCTTTGGCGAATCGCGGCCAGTCTTTCACACGGTAGTGGACCGCCGTCAACAGGATCGCCTCGCCCGTCGAAGCATCGATCAATACCGGTGGGGGTCCTACGAGGACCGACAACCACGCGTCGATGATGCAGGCACTCACCCAGTCCGAATCAAGTAGACCTCCGCTCCCTCGCGGTCCATCCAGAATGCGGCCGCGTAGTTCCAGATACTGAGGGCGGTTGAAAGCATACACCGCACCGCTGAGAACACTTGGCTCGCACGGGAGCACCCGCGCCGCGAAAATGGCGCCCTCCCGGAGGGATCGCGAAGCCGACCTCTCGCGAACCCAAACCCGCTTCGGCTCGTGGGCTAGCGTCGAAACGAGCCACAGCCCCTCGCCGGGCTCCGCTTCGACGACTTCGTAGAGATCAATGGGCTCCGTCGCGAGAAGTTGGAGATAGCGCCGCTCGTTGGCCTCCATCAGAGGTCCTCCTTCGCCGAGCACGAGCTCCATCACGGGCACGATGTCGTCCTCGTCTTCGGTGAGGCCGATCTCGCCCTCGGCGAGCACCCATTCGAACGCGTTCAAATGGACCATTCCCAACAAGTCCTCGGGAAGCTCGTCCAACTCCTCGAATTGGTCCGGCGTCAGCGAGTCGAAGTAGTCGAGAGCGATAGCGCGTTCAAACTCATCCGGGTAATGATCGCGAAGCCACCCGAGTGCGCGTGCGACCGCGCCTTCGGAGACAGCGACCGACGCCTCCGCGGCCTCGTCCTTTGCGAGGCAGCACTTCTTGTACTTTTTCCGGTGCTTCCGCCATTAAGTGTTGGTGAGATGACGCTAAGACCCTACGGTGCATTAAATTACAGCCAAAATAGCGCTGATGACCTTCGCTGCGCTCCAAATGGAGCGTAAGCGCCTCTTTTGCACAGGGATGCGTACACATCACCAACAGTAAATAGCGCAAGCACCGACGGGGAGAGCGTGGAAGAGGTAGTGGATAACGCCCACCGCCTGCTACCACGACTACGTCGTGCACTGCTTGAGGGTAGCTACCGACCTGGGGACATTCGACGGGTTTGGATTCCCAAAGCCGGAGGAGGTCAGCGCGGGTTGGGCATTCCTAATGTGATCGACCGGTGGGTTCAACAAGCGATGTTGCAAGTGCTCGAACCCATCTTCGAACCGGTCTTCCACAAGAGCAGTCAGGGATTCCGTCCTAACCGAGGTGCGCACACCGCAATCGCTGAAGCAAAGACTTATTTGGAGGATGGACGAAGTTGGCTCGTCGATATTGACCGGCGTTGTTGCACGGCCCGGAGCAAATCGCTGACCTCCCTGTGCCGGTTGCAGAGTCACCCGGCGCAGTACGTATCGGGCATCCCGAGCGCAGCCATCTTGTTGAGTATCTCGCTGTGCCTTCTATTTATTCATCCGCGCGCACCGAACTTGATTAGTTCTCCGGTCTGCCGGGACCATGCCGGCATGATTTGGTCATTTGTTCGCGCTCTCGTCTCTAGAGGACCTGCCAAGCCGTTCACGGGAGCACACCTTGCGCTCGGACTGAGGTAACGGGTCACTGGCTGGCGCATCCCTTTGCAAAAGAGGCTGTGCCTTCTATTTATTCATCCGCCGCCCCGAACTTGATCGGTCTCCGGTCTGCCGGGACCATTGTACTCCGCAAAAAGTCGTTACAGCGTTGATTGCATGGTTTAGACCTGTCACGATCAGCTGCTCGGTGCCCGTTGACCCGACGACGCCACCGGCGTCTTAGGAACCTGGGAGGCTCGCTCTGAGGATGTCAAGGAATTAGTTGAAACCATCATAAGCGACTCGTGGTCATTTCCAGCTCTACGCCCCTGACCTTACGCGGCCTCAGGCATCTCGTCCTCTCGTTGGATCGCATCGATGGCCGCAACCACTACGTCGATGGATGCGTGCCCCTTGACTCGTCTGAACTGTTGTTCGCAGTGCAGCAGCACAGCGGCGAGCCATCGCTGGCGCATTTTGCTGTTACGGTAGCGTTTGATGTTGCGCTCGCAACTACGAACCATGGAGAACATACTCTCTATCGGATTCGTCGAGTGCAGGCTCTGGCGCAGTAGAGCGGGGACCTTCAACTTGTGGAGCATCAGCACCTCCTCGAGTGCCTCGAGGAGTGAGTCTGCCGCCGACTCGTTGATGTCGCGAAGCCAGCGCTCGAACTCCTGCAACATCTTCTTCGCGTCCTTGTAGCTGTTCTGCTCCAAGGCAGTCGCGAAGAGGTGGTGTGCCTGCTTGCGGTAGCGTTTGGGCAGGTGGCGCTGGATGTTGCGGTCTTTGTGCAAAGTACACCGCTGGTGGATGAGCTTCTTGCCGTATCGGTCTTTGAGCGCCTTGATGATCCCCCCGCCACCATCGGTTACCCAGAGGATCCGTTTGGAGAGCTTTAACCCCCGTCGCTCCAACTCTTCCAGCAATTCCTCGCAGATCTCGTGGTTCTCCGTCGCCCCTTCCCAGAAGCCCAGGGGGAGCTTTTTCCCTTCACGGTCCACGCCGAGCGCGACCACGAACGCCTGACCGCCGCGGTGGACCGTGTCTAGGTACATCGCGAAGAGCGGAAACTCTTCGAGACTGCGCTCCTGGAACTGCTTCAGCTGCTTCGCCGTCGCCTCGACCAGATGGCGGGACACCGAGCTCGGCGTCACACCGAAAGCCTTGCCTGCCGCCGTCACCGTCTCTTCGTACTTGCGAGCAGACATTCCCCGAAGCACCTCCGACAGGAGTTCCTCCGAAAAGCCCCCGCGATTCTTGAGCTGCTCGTAGGTTCTCAGCCCGACCTGGCGTTGTTGCACCGCTCTGGCTGAGAGCAAATGCGCCTATGGTGGTGGCCGAGGTATGTTCGACCATGAAGTATCCCAAGCGCTGCCAGTACAAGCACGCGAAGCAGAAGAAGTACCACGTTCGCAACTGGGCGGAATACAACGAAGGGCTGCGCCGCCGAGGCGATTTGACGGTCTGGTTTGACGAGGAGGCAATCGCGAACTGGATGGCCGACAAGACTGGTAAGCCTGGCGGTCAACGGGTCTATTCAGACCTGGCGATTGAAACGAGCCTGGTTGTCCGCATGGTGTACAAGCTCGCCTACCGCCAAACCGAAGGCTTCTTGAACTCGATCGCCTCGCTTCTCGGGCTCGGTATCGAGATCCCGGACTACTCGACGCTGTGTCGGCGCTCGAGGCTGCTCCGCAAGAAGCTGCGGATTCCGAAAGCCGCGAGCACTCAACCCATCCACCTGATGATCGATAGCACGGGCTTGAGGATTCATGTTGGAACCCCTCTGTGCCTATGATGATGAGACACCTGGCCTGGTAGAAATTAGACTCTAAAGAGGGCGAGGAGGTAGCGTGAAGGATGAAGGTTCCAGAGAGGGAGAGAGACGGGATGGGCCCAGGGGATGCGAATTTTGGAGAGGAACTGGAGGGGAGTTCAGTCTCACGTAGTGAGACTGAACGTAGCGGAGGGGCCTCTCCAAAATTCGCGGCGTCGTCGGTTGGTGGCCTGGCCTCCGGCGGAGCGGCACCCGACCCGGAGGTGACGGACAAGCCGAAACGTCGCCGGTTCACGGTGGAGTACAAACTCTCGCTGCTCAAGAAGGCAGATGCCTACCGTCACCAGCCGGGAAAGGTCGGAGCGCTGTTGCGTCGCGAGGGCGTGTATTCGTCCACGCTGTCGCAATGGCGCCGTCAGAGGGAGGAAGGGACGCTGTCAGCGCTGAAGCCAAAAAGGCGAGGCCGCAAAATCCAAGAGGTTAATCCTCTGGCGGGACGGGTCACGGAGCTCGAGCGTGAGGTGCAGCAGTTGCAAGGCAAGCTCCGGCAGGCCGAGACGATCATCGATGTCCAAAAAAAACTTTGCGAGCTCGTGTGAGTTCGGATGAGTCGCCTGGAGAGTTGAAGCAGCGAATGATGACGGCGGCTCAAGAGCTATCTCGCAAGGTAGGGGTCCGTGCGGCCTGTGAGGCGCTGGAGGTTTCGCCGGCGACGTTCTATCGTCGCCGGCAGTCCTCCAGCGCTTCGAAGCCGTCATCTGGCCGAGCGTCATCACCGCGAGCCCTGGCGCCGAAGGAGCGCCAGACGGTGCACGACACCTTGAACTCGGAGCGATTCGTGGACCAGGCCCCTACGGAGGTCTACGCGACGCTGCTGGACACGGGTAAGTACCTGTGCTCGGTGCGCACCATGTATCGCATCCTCGAGGAGCATGCCGAGCTGCGAGAGCGGCGCGATCAGCTCCGCCACCCGAACTACGAAAAGCCGGTCCTTCTGGCGACGGGACCCAACCAGGTTTGGTCCTGGGACATCACGAAGCTTCTCGGTCCCATGAAGTGGGTGTACTTCCACCTGTACGTGATCCTGGACATTTTTAGCCGCTACGTCGTGGGGTGGATGCTCGCCGAGCGAGAGAGTGCGGAGCTTGCGAAGCGTCTCATCAAAGAGACCTGTTCGAAGCAGGGTATCGTTGCAGAACAGCTGACGCTTCACGCCGACCGCGGCACGTCGATGAAATCCAAGCCGCTAGCGATGCTCCTGTCGGACCTCGGGGTGACGAAGACCCACAGCCGCCCCCAAGTTTCCAACGACAATCCTTACTCGGAGAGTCAGTTCAAGACGCTCAAATACCGTCCCGAGTTCCCCAAGCGGTTCGGTTCGATCCAACACGCTCGTGACGTTTGTAGAGATCTGTTCGGCTGGTACAACACCGAACACTACCACTCCGGCATCGGTCTACTTACACCTGAGTCGGTGCACTACGGCCGGGCGGCGATGATCGTCGAAGGTCGCCGGCAGGTGCTCTTGGACTTCTTCGGAGCCCATCCGGAGCGTTTTGTGAATGGAGCGCCGAAACCGCACGAAATACCCTCAGCGGCGTGGATCAATCCGCCGACGACGAAAACGACGCATCAGATTGGCGCACAAGCCGTGTCCGAGGCCTCGGACGACCTCCAGGTACCCCTCATTTGCAACATTTACGGGGAACCCGTTGTCTCCAACTCGGCCGCCTCAGTGACCCGCACGCAACACAACCACGCGCAAACTCAGGGAAACCCGGCGTGACGGTTCGTCCGCCGTCCGCCGCCCATGGGTCTCTTCACGGACGGCGACACATAAGCGGTTGCTCACTAAATACACGATCTCGGTGTCTCAAAATCATTGACAATTACCGAACCGCCCGCAAACCGCCAAAGCAGCGCGCATGGCGCAAGTTGCACATCGCCGTTGACCGCAAGACCGGCAACATTGTTGCGTCCGAACTGACGGCGTCACGAGCTCGCGACGCAACCCGAGTCCCCGCTTTGCTAACGCAGATTCAAGCACCTCTAGTGTCGGTGGCGGCGGACAGTGCATACGACAAGGAAGCGGTCTACGAAACCATCGAAGCGCACAGCCCTGGACGAAGGACGCGCGTGGTGATTCCGCCGCAACGAAACGCGACGCTCAGTCAGAATTCGAACACGGCCATGCAGGAGCGAGATCGCCATATTCGTGCCATCGAAAGACACGGCCGACGTGAATGGTACAAGCTCTCAGGCTGCACCAAGCGAAGCATGGTGGAAAACGCGGTCTATCGTTACAAGGCGATCATCGGGCCTGAGATGCGGACTCGAACGTTGGCGAGGCAACGAGTTGAACACCGAATTGGGTGCGAGATACTCAACAAGATGACCGCGCTCGGGATGCCCGATACGTACTGCGCCGGGTGACTCTGCCACCGGCACAGGGAGGTCAGCAATTTGCTCCGAGCCGTGCAACAACGCCGTTTGACCATGAAGAACTCATTCCAAAGAGCCGGATGTGAGGCCCACAAGTCCGGTTCTGTGAGAGGGATGGTGGGGCGACCTGCCATCCCTACTCGACAGATCTCGCCGACCGTGGTGCTGCGGCGGGGGTCCGCGATCCCGAAGTGAGTGAGAAAGCGAAGCGCCGACGTTTCAGCGCTGAATACAAGCTGCGGATCGTTCGCGAGGCGGACGCCTGCAAGGGTGACGGGAACGTAAGCTGCTTCCGAAGGAAAAGGTTCTCTGCGGCGAGGGCGCTGCGCGAGCGGCATAGGTTGCGAGCGAACGCGATGGCGTCCAGAACAATAGACCGGATATTCGAAAACAGTCGCACGAGCGAGCCTCTCCACGTTCCTAAGACGCCGGTGGCGTCGTCGGGTCGACCGGCACGAAGCAGCCGAGCATGGCAGGTCTAAACCGCGCAATCAACGCCGGATCGACTTTTTGCGGAGCACAGCCGCCCAGGACAGTGACGACTGGTCTAAATGCGCCCTGGATCGCGATTACGAGCAGCCTGGGATCCGGAGCTGCTGTCCCACCTTAATAAGGTAGCGGGGGGCGCGGACGTTGTTGACCTCGGCCAGCTCCTGGGTGGTGACACATCGATACCGGGAGGCAATGCGCCACAATGTGTCGCCTCGGCGAACGATATAGATTTCCATCTTGCCGTACGGGTAGTTGGCTTCGTGAAGCTCGAAAGCCGTTTCGACCAAATCTCCCCCAACACATCGCTCCTCGTAGTAGGGCACGAGTAGTTTCGGAATGGTAATGGTGGCGCCGGCCTCTGCCCGTTCGCCGGGACTGAGGCGAGGATTAAGATTGCGTAGCGTGCGGAACCAGCCGTTCGCGCTTTCGACTTGCCCCAAGCAGATCGTGAGCTCGCCGAGGGACGCTGCTCTTTTGAGAATGAGCTCGGTCAGCTCGTTTTGGTAAACCGGGAACTCGAGGTTGTAGTCCTCAGGGTGAAGAAAGAGCCACGTTGCTGCCAGTATGCGAGGGACATACTCCCGGGTCTCCCTGGGGACACGATAGTAGACTCGCTGATCCCAAAAGCCGGTCTTGTATCGCCGTTGGAGTCTCTTCATGCGAGACTCGCCACCGTTGTAGGCGGCGAGCGTCATCTCGAAACTTTCGTTCAGGATTTCGAACTGTTCGTTGATGTACGCAACGTTGGCACGCGTCGCTGCTTCCGGATCGAGACGCATGTCGAAACCATCGACCTCTCGAAGACCGTAACGCTGCCCGGTCGAGCGAATGAACTGCAGCAGGCCGGCCGCACCGGCGTGTGAAAAGGAATGAACTCTGCCGCCGGTCTCGGTGGCGATCATCGCGAAGAGTAAGGCTTCCGGAAGACCCGCTTCTTCATAAATGGGCGCGATCTTGTCCCGAAGGTATTGGTAGTATTCGTAGGAGCTCATCAGCATCGGGCGGTTCCATGTGAGCCAATCGTCGAGTGCTGCCTTCACCGGTCCGTTGAGGCTGATCATCTCGCGAAGGTCATTGCCGCGAAGAAGCGCCACCGTGTCACCGAGCTCCGGCATCGCATTCAGGAGCGACGGCGCTCCAGCCTCCAGCGAAAGATCCTCGTCGATCTTGTCGCCCTCATTACTCAACGCCTCCAGCTGCGAAGCCTGATCGGCGAGCGTCACGTTTTGCTCCTCGACGAGCCGTCCCATGACGTCGAAGAATCGGAGGGGATCGCATCCTTCGGTCTCGACGCACTGGTGAGCACCTACCTGAAGCCGCTCTCCGAGTCGGACCAGTTCCTCATCGGCTGCAACTTCGCCGGTCGAAAGCCGTTCGAGAATCGCGCCAAACTCGTCTTCCACTTGGGCGAGTTCCCGATAAAGCGCCTGGACCTGTTTCGAGGGATGCGGTCGCGCCTCTTCGGCGGCTTGGGCAGGCGGAGCTGCTGACGCCGGAGCGGGCGGGGGGGCAGAAACGTCTTTCCTTCCGCCGCAGCCGGTGATCGCCACCGCGAGAAACACTGTGAGAACTAAGTGCGTTCCGTATCGACGATGGAGTTGGACAAGCTCACGGACCTGCATTTCAGCGCGCACCTCGTGGGACATGATGTTGTAATATCGGGCTATCGTCACCCGCTATATTAGCTTGCAGCAAAGCTGCTCTCGAGGCAACTCGCTGCGGCAGATTCACCAGTCAGATAGGCCGGGCTATCCCTTCCTGTGCCAAAACCCGGCCCTTTTGAAATAGGCCATAAATCAGCAACTTTCCTGCCGCTCACCATCGACGGTGTATGGAGGGCGCGGGGTACAAGAGTGGGAGCAGCACCACCAACACTTAATGGTGGAAGCACCCGCAAGAGCACCCAAAACTCGCGGTCGACATTCGAGAGCCGCAGCCGTTTCACCGAACGGGGGAGGACGGCGAGCTGCTGGCGAAGAGCGACATTCTTGAGAGCCAGCTCGCGACGAGCCTTGAAGGCAGAGACGAGAGCGCGAACAAACGACGAAATCATGCCGGCATGGTGCCGGCAGACCGGAGACTAATCAAGTTCCGTGCGCGCGGATGAATAAATAGAAGGCACAGCAGAGTTTTGGCACAGGACGCGTGGCAGGGTTAACTGACCCTGCCCACTGTGCTTGCGCGCAGCCCCTTCCAGGTGCTGTAGCACATGGCGACCAGCACCAGCGCGAAGGGGAGGCCGGTGGCGAGGGTGGCTGCCTGTGCAGCCACGAGACCGCCGCCGAGCAGTAGCGCGATGGCGACGATCCCCTCGAGAACGCACCAGAACACTCGCTGGGCGACTGGCGCATCCAGCTTGCCGCCGGCGGTGATGGTGTCGATGACCAGCGATCCAGAGTCGGAGGATGTGACGAAGAACACCACAATCAGCACGATGCCGAGGAACGACGTGATGTTCGCAAGCGGCAGCGTCTCCAGCATCGTAAACAGGGCTATCTTGATTTTTCAACTCCACCAACTGCTTCACCATCGATGCCCGCTGGCTCACCTGTATCTTCAGCTCTCGAATCTCGGGCGGCGGAACATAAGTTCTCGCCAGCTGGTTGGGGTCGAGCCAGGGTAAGCACGCCATGACATATGCATCGACTCTGGCCCTCCACCGTCGTCGGACGTCGAAGCTACCGGAACACCCTTGCCCTCTTGCGCGATGTCGCGAACCGGATGGATTTCGAGCGTCTTCCCCCAATCGTCACTGACGGATTCGATTTCTACGAGAAAGGTGGTGCGTCGCGTCTTCGGACCGGCGGCTCTCTACGGCCAGGTGCTCAAGACGCGAAGAAATGATCGCATCGTGAAGGTCGAACGACGAGCATTGATGGGCGCCTCGTGGCGTTTCGAGGAGGCGCTCAACCACTCCGAGGACTCGTCGACGTTGAATACTTCATCGAGCGGCTGAATCTGACGATCCGACAGGGCTCGGCTTATCTGGCTCGGCGAGCGCTCTCCCATTCGCGCCTGAACGACAAGCTCGAACAACATCTGGAACTCCTGCGATGTCATTACAACTTCGTCCGCCCGCACCGAGCTCTGAGTTCGGGAGCGAGACCCGGCCGCCGGCGATGCAAAGCTGGGCTCACGACGCGGCGGCTGACGCTCAGGGAGGTATTCGTGTGCACGCGTACATCCGCATTAATAGAGTACGACGTGATCACCTTCGGTTGCGCTCGTCGGCAGGCAACTGACACGAGCATTCAAATGCCCGTCGCGGCGTAGCAACAATCGATGGCGGAAGCACGTGCCGAGCGCTACTTCGTGCCCGCGAATCGAGTGATCGCGACCACTCGGCGACAGCCGGAATGGCTGGGCTCGCCTCGTTTGCTCTGAGACTCTAGTTCGTCGATGCCTCCAGTACGGAAGAGAGTCTAACCGGATTCCAAAACACGTCCATCTCATCGTCTAGGCCGGTGATCTGCCAGCGCAGAAGGGCCAGCGGAACGGAGCCGAGCGTGATGATCTGGTCGTGGAAGTGCTTCAGATCAAAGTCCTCTTTGAGCTGCATCTTGCGATCCGCCAGCAGCTTGAAGATCTGAAGCTTGCCCGTCTGGCAGTGATCCAGCCCGCGTACCAGCACACCCTCCATCTCTTCGAAGGCCTCTTCCCGAGTCACTCCCAAGCCCGAGCCCAGCGGAGGCACGTTCTCCCGGAACCGCGCGAAGGCTTCGTCCGGGGTGATCTTGGCGGAAAGCAGATCGATTCCCATGGAGATCCTCTCCGCTCTCTGAATCATGTTGATATAAGGGAGCTCTCGCCCTCGAGGCCCACGCACGTAGGGGAAGTCGAGAGCGACGGGGAGCTCCTCGTGATAGAAGCACCAACCCTGGCTGTGCGCCCCGTCACGATGTCCGCGCCGGATGGGGTCGGGGTTGTGGCGGTGAACGTATCGCTCATAGACGTGGCCCGGCCAGTACTCGTGTCCCCACAACACCGCCGGCTCCGTTCGAAATCCCATGTTGGAGTGGATGGCGCGCCAGTGATCGTCGGGTACGAGAATGACCCTCTCGATCGGCTTATCCTCGTAGGAGAAGGAGAGGTAGCCGAAAGGCAGGAGGTACTCCCCGCTCTCGACACGCACATCCGGGATGTAGTTACGATCGCTGAGGATGTCGTGTCCGTGCTCCGTGTACCACCGGCGGGTGATCAAAGCCGTCTCGTTGTCCCAGCCGATGTACTCGTCGATCTGCTCCGCCGGGCCGATCTTCGGGAGGTGACGGTTCTTCTGCATCTCGAACTGATGATAGGAGATCGCCCGCGCACGCTCCATCTCCGCCATCAATCTGAGCTGGTCGGTGTTATAGGGCTGCAGCAAGACATGACTGGTGTACCAGTCGAGCGCCTCTTTCCCGATGTAGTAGTTACCTTTCATCTCCTCCCGGCTCTCCTCGAGCCAGCCCGCGAAAGCGAGGAGATGCTCCGCTGCCTCCGCGGTGGACGCCACCAGGCCCGCCGCCTCCGCCTCGGGGAAGTGCTCGGCGGTCTTCTCCGCCCATTTCCGGTAGTTGTCGACGATGTACTCGAGCTGTCCGCCCTCCGTGTAGTAGCCGCCGCCGGGATGCCGCAGAGCGATGTCCGCGAGCTCCGGCACCATCTCCGTCAGGTTCTCCCGTCCCTGGGCGAGGGTCTTCTCGGTCTGGGCGAGTGCTTCGAGAATTGCCTGAGCCCGCTCGGAGGTGTAAGGCATGGCGTCGCCTCGCATATAGCGCGAGCCGGTCAGGAGTCGCCCCACGTTCCGTATCGCCTGATTGACGTAGAAGCTCGGGTTTCGACTGGTCTGCCGCCAGACGCGGAGATCGAAATCGAGCCGATCCATTTCACTACGAAGTAGCAGGTAGTCGATTCTCGCGTGTACCGACCATGCGGAAGGATCGATGGCGTCGAGTCGAGCTCTGAAACGGGGGAGCTGCTCCTTCTGACTCCGAACCCGGTCGGCGTAGTCGGGAACCCCGCTTGCCCAGCCGACGATGGCGCGAAACTCCTCGGCGAGAGTCAGCAGCTCCTGCGGGAGCTGGTCGGGGCCGGGCACTTCCACCGGGCTCCAGGTTTCCTGAGCCGCGCCAGGCGATGCGGCCATCAGGGTCAGGATGGCAAGGGCAAAAGAGGCGAGTGGACTTGGTCGAGCCGTTCTTGCGGAGAACATGTTTTCCTCCTGCTCGGACGCATTCAAAACGAGCGTCGATAACGTTCGTCCGATTCTACTTCGAGATGGGAGGATTGCGAAGTAATATCGATTGCATCAAGAAGCGAGGACGCCGATTGTTCGTGTTGACGAGAGATAACGGAAGAGCTAGAGTTGGCGGCGGCGGGCGCGATCCTCGGGGCCGGGAGCACCGGAATCGTCGTCACCGGCGTGATCGGTAACCAACCTCGGCCGGGCGATGGCGGTGAGCCATATCGCCGGGAAGGGGGTCTCATGCCCGAGCTTGCTAGGACTTGTCGGCTGGCCACGGGTTTCATCCTGGCTGGCTTGATCTCCTTGGTCGCGGACGGCCAGGATCGTTCTTACGACCGAGACGGTGTCTTTCGGTACGACATCATCGACATGACGAGCCGCGAGGTCTCGGTCGCCGACGCCCGTCAGATCCACTACGGCTCCTACCGTGCCTACTTCCGAGTGTTTCCGTTCGGAACCGGACCCGCCGGATTCTACGAGGAACGGGAGCCCCACAAGGACTTCCGTCTGATGCACACGGTTCCAGACCTGGTTGGAAAGTACCGTGATCGGTCCGTCGACTACACCGAGGGCTGGGAGGGCCCCGACAAGCTCGTCGTCACTCACTCGAGCCCGGGCCCGGGCAAGATACGTCGGACGAGGCGCATTCTCACGCGCGTCGAGACCGAGACCACTGAATGGGACGGCGCTTGGAGATTGCGGGTCGTGGACGAGACCGCCTCCGAGGAGCTTTCCGGGGAGCGCGTGTGGATTCGCTACGGGGATTACGTTGGTTTCTTCTGGCGTGCTCCGGACCGTCTCCTTTACGCCATTTATGCCAAACAGACGGAGAAGAACAGATTCCGGATTCTGTTCAGTACGAGGGAGGAGGAGGTCGGGACCATCCTCGACCACGCGAGCGAATATCAGGGTGGTTGGGACGGCGTGCGCTGGGTGGAAAGCTACGTCGAGGGCACGGAAGGAAACGAGCGCCGCGGACACCGGATGCGAGTTACTTTCGAGGCCATGCGTAGATGATGCGCCTGTGGTCAGCACGTTTGTACAGGGTGATTTTCATAGCGCTCGTCACCTGGACCGGTTCCAGCGCACGCGCCCATGCGGACAACTGGCCGCAGTGGCGTGGGCCGTTTCTCAACGGCACGAGCCTCGAGATGGAGCTTCCGTCGAAGTGGAGCAGAGAGGAGAACATCCGATGGAAGCTCGAGCTTCCTTCCTTGAGCGCATCCACGCCCATCGTCTGGGAAGATCGCATCTTCCTGAACGTGGCGGATAGCAAGGAGCTTCAGCTGTGGGCGTTGGACCGGAACGATGGAACCGTTCTCTGGAAGGGTCTGCTGGGCGACGGCAACGAGAAGGTGAACAAGCAGAACATGTCGTCTCCCTCGCCGGTTACCGACGGCACGAGCGTCTGGGTCATGACCGGGACGGGTGTTCTCAAACACTTCGACTTCGACGGCAACGAGATCTGGGGCCGGAACTTCGTGAAGGACTATGGAAAGTTTGGACAAATGTACGGTTACGGCTCATCGCCTCTGCTCCACGGCGACGCGGTCTACGTTCAAGTGATTCACGGCAAGGAGGCGAGCGAGCCGTCTTACCTTCTATCGATCGACAAGGCGACGGGGGAGACGCGGTGGAGGGTCGAGCGTCATACCAAGGCCGTGGGGGCTGCGGGAGACTCCTACGGGTCGCCGGCCGTCTTGAAGCTCGCCGACGGGGTGGAGATCATCGTTAGCGGTGCGAACGTCGTCACGGGCTACGAGTCCACGACCGGGCTGGAGCTCTGGCGCGCCGACGGGCTCAACCCCGAGAACAATCCAACGAGTCGAAGCGTCGCCTCGCCCGTCGTCACCGAGGGGATCGTCTACGCCCCGGCGCGGTTCGGGCCTATGCTCGCGATCCAGGGAGGAGGCCGGGGCGACGTCACGGAGAGTCATCGCCTCTGGGCGTTCGGGCACGGCCCGGAGGTCCCCACCCCGGTCACCGATGGAAAGCTCTTCTACGTCGTCGGCGACAGGGGCATCATGTGGTGCCTCGACGCCAAGACGGGCGATAGAGTTTGGGGCCCACGGCGGCTTGCCCCCGGCGTTTATAGCTCGTCGCCGGTGATGGCGGACGGAAAGATCTACGCCACCAACGAAGACGGGATCACCACGGTCGTCAAAGCAGGAGTGGAGTTCGAGATCCTCTCCCGAAACGACCTCGAGGACTATTGCCTCAGCTCTCCGGCGATCTCGGGCGGTCAGATCTACATCCGAACCACGCATCACCTGTATAGCATCGGCGGATCGGGTGTCCTTCATCATTATTGATCCAGCGGGAATGGTACCGCTGGTGGCCCTACGAGGAACGAAGAGACCCGGGTCGGCGCGCGCGGGCCCTTTGCCGAGATCAGACGATCAATGGGCCGCGGAGCTGGATAACGCAATCGCCGAGGGATCCCCGTCCTGTGCCAAAACTCGGCCCTTTTGAAATAGGCCGTAAATCAGCAACTTAGTGTCTGTGTTTGCGACCGGGCCAAGGGCCGTGGGCTTTACAATCGTCTTGGGCGGGCGGGTCGTCACCATGCAGATGACCACCTCGTCCTGTGCCAAAACTTGATCCACTGGCAACGTTACAAATCGGCATCTGAGCGACGCCACTTCCGGGACATCGCCCTGGTGAGAACTACTTCCGGCTGCTCGTGACACTTCCCTTCAATGGACGGTGGGTTTGCCCACGGCGATAGTGGAAAGGGTCTGTTGGCGGGCGCGCTTGCAGGCAAGCATTACTGCGTGCAGTTCTTTCTCTGCGATGTGTGAGAGCTCCCCAACGTCCTTGAGAATTCCCCTAAGGTCTCTCTCTGACGCCGACTCTCTCTCTAGGAGATCGATGATACCGCGGGTCACGGCATAGATCTTGCCGAGGTTGTCCAGAGCCTCGTTGGCCCGTTCGGGCAGATCTATAAGCTCCACGTCACCGAACAGTCCGTCGATGAAGCCTTCAAGCTCCTCGGTGCGGGTCCGGCACAAGCGGCGAATGTCATCCGTATCCGGCTTAGCCTCCATCCGTGTCAAACGGAATGGCTTGGTTGCCGATTGATGCCTTGCCAGTTCGTTCCAAAGCCCCATCAGGGACTCGAATAGCTCACTGGCTGCGCCGACATTGTCGAACCCCGGCAACTCACCTTCCCAAAAGCTCTCTATAGCTCGGAGTGGCGATGCGTCGAGCTTGGGCGTCGCGATGTTGCCGAGGAGTCGTGTGCGGACGACATGGAATGACGTCGGGCACGCATAACGTTTCAATAGAGCGCGAACGGCCTTGTCGCCAGCGTATCGGAGGGAACGTTTCTTCATGCTCGATCCAATATTCTCACGATTGGCCTGCTTGACCAATCCGCTCCCTGGATGAAGTGATTGTCCATCAGTAAATTCCCGGAATCTTTGGATTGGCCGCGACTACGGTTCGCAGCTGCCTTGGTGCACAAACTCCGATAGAGGCCGAGAGCTCGCTTGGCCCCGACTCCCATCATCCGATCATCTCGCTATCAGGCATCCCGAGCGCCGTCATCGTGTTGAGAATCTTGCACCCGATCCTTGCCTCGACTCTCTGTGCCGCCAACCCTCTCGCTCGCATCGCTGAGCGGCGTTGTTGCACCGCTCTGGCAGAGAGCGAAATCCGCCTATGGTGGTGGCCGAGGTATGTTTCGAGCATGAAGTATCCCAAGCGCTGCCAGTACAAGCACGCGAAGCAGAAGAAGTACCACGTTCGCAACTGGGCGGAATACAACGAAGGGCTGCGCCGCCGGGGCGATTTGACAGTCTGGTTTGACGAGGAGGCAATCGCTAACTGGAAGGCCGACAAGACCGGTAAGCCTGGCGGTCAACGGGTCTATTCAGACATGGCGATTGAAACGGGCCTGGTTGTCCGGATGGTGTACAAGCTCGCCTACCGACAAACCGAAGGCTTCTTGCACTCGATCGCCTCGCTTCTCGGGCTCGGTATCGAGATCCCGGACTACTCGACGTTGTGTCGGCGCTCGAGGTTGCTCCGCAAGAAGCTGCGGATTCCGAAAGCCGCGAGCACTCAACCCATCCACCTGATGATCGATAGCACGGGCTTGAGGATTCATGTTGGAAACGCTCGCAAACCGCCAAAGCAGCGCGCATGGCGCAAGTTGCACATCGCCGTTGATCGCGAGACAGGGAACATTGTTGCGTCCGAATTGACGGCGTCACGAGCTCGCGACGCAACCCGAGTCCCCGCTTTGCTAACACAGATTCAAGCACCTCTAGTGTCGGTGGCGGCGGACAGTGCATACGACAAGGAAGCTGTCTACGAAGCCATCGAAGCGCACAGTCCTGGACGAAGGACGCGCGTGGTGATTCTGCCGCAACGAAACGCGACGCTCAGTCAGAATTCGAACACCGCCATGCAGGAGCGCGATCGCCATATTCGTGCAATCGAAAGACACGGCCGACGTGAATGGTACAAGCTCTCAGGCTACACCAAGCGAAGCATGGTGGAGAACGCGGTCTATCGTTACAAGGCGATCATCGGGCCGGAGATGCGGGCTCGAACGTTGGCGAGGCAACGAGTTGAACACCGAATTGGGTGCGAGATACTCAACAAGATGGCTGCGCTCGGGATGCCGATACGTACTGCGCCGGGTGACTCTGCAACCGGCACAGGGAGGTCAGCGATTTGCTCCGGGCCGTGCAACAACGCCCCGAGATGAGGCAAATCGACATCCTTTAATATCGGAAACAGCCTTCGCGCGCGCGGCTACGAATCGCAGAAGCGGGAGGCAAGGATCGGGTACAACGTATTGAACCGGATGGCTGAGCTGGGCAAGCTTGAATCCCAAGCGATCGTCGGGGAGTAAGTTGGGCCGCCAAAAGGTCCTGTGCGTGTCCTGAACTGATTCATGCAGCAACGCCCCCAAGAAGATCCTGCGCGTATCAGTCGCTGACACTTCTCGCAAAGCATGGGGTTTCGATCGTAACGTTCAGGCTCCCCTGCAGTGGGAAACTACTCGCGAAGTGTGGTATGAAGCATCGGATGTCCGAACCTGGAGAAGCGAGTGGAGAAGTCATTGGCCGGCATCTGATTGCCGACATGACGGGGTTGTCCCCAGCCCTCCTGCGTGATGGCGATCGGATCATGCGTGTACTGAAGGAGGCGCTGGCGCAGGCAGGCTTTCACTGCATCAGGAGCGTGGAGCATCACTTCCTCGAGCGTGGCGCGGGGTTTACGGGGATAGTCCTTCTGGTGGAATCCCATGCCGCCGTTCATACCTATCCCGAGCGGAAATATCTCGCGCTGGACATCTTTGCTTGCGGCAGGCTCGATCCTTCCAGCGTTATGGACGCGTTGGTTTCAAAGCTAGGTCCTGCAGCAGTCGACGTACGGACTTTCACACGCACCCCTCGCGCCACCATTCCCGCACACACAGATACCTGACCCGAGGGATATCACCCGAAAATGTTCGGGGTGGGACAGGCCGGATTCGGCCTGCCGTCAGAAGGTCCACACGATCAGGATCGAAGCGCCGACGTAGCCGAAGGCTTCGAGGAGGCCAGCACCGATGTTTGGATGTTCCTGCGTCTGCTCGTCGGCAAGCTTGACGCCGGGTGCCAGCAAGATGTTGGTGAGTTTGTGGACGAGGAACAACATGATGAAGCCAAATGCCACGTCGACGGCGAACAGCATCAGGCTATCGGTCCAACTGGTGAAATCGCCGCCGACAGCGACACTGATGATATTACCGATACCGATGAGCGCCCCTCCGAACGCCAGGCCCACCGCGGCGTTGTCTCGCTCCAATTCTTCAAGAAACTTGTACGGGGTCACCAGCTCGTACAGTCGTCCGGCGATGACCAGCACCACCTGGGCGATTAGCCAGAAAACCAGCAGGACGAGCATGCCGGAACCCACGGCGCCGATTGCGCTCGCCGCGGGAGAAGCTCCTCCCGCATCGCCCTGAGTCGCGCGGAGAATGATCAGGCCGTTGGCGATGTATACGCCAGCCTCGACAAACCCAACGCCGAGGTTGCGATCTTCGACAACCTCTTTGGTGTTATTGAATGTAGGCAGAAGGATCTTCTCGCACATGAAGCTCGCCAGAAGCATGAGGACGATCGCGGAAAGACCGTAGATACCGATCGTAACCACGTCGGTGCTCAGACCCCGTGATTCGCCCGAAATCGCCCCGCCGAACGCGATCAGGATTCCAAAGTAATAGCCAACCGTGGAGATTGCGAGTGCCTGGTTGTCCCGAGTGAAGAGTTCCGCATTCAAATCCACACGCCGGTACAGGCTGGAATAAGCGAGCTTCGCGATCCAGAAGAGAACAAACGCCTCGAGGATATAAAAGAAGGATTCGCCGATCAGATAGAGATTGTCTACCAGAGAAACCTGCGCCGCTGGTGGAGTAGGAGTCTGCGCAGCGAGGGCAAATCCCGACCCGGCGAGTACTGAGACGGCTGACAGAAGTAAGACAGTAAAGACCGACTGCTTGCTCATAATGAAACCCCTATTGTGTCCGTCGACGCAGATCACTTTCCCATACTGCGCCCGCCCGAGCCTCCCCGACTGCGGGCTCTGGCCTGGAAACGCGTCTGTTTGGCCTGATACCTCTGGGAGAAAGATGGCCGCGTTCTGGCCGTCACGGTACCGTTCGCGCCGAAGGCGGGTCGCCCTCCGGTCTGAGGGCCGTAATAAGGCTGACCACGATTCCTCATGCCGATGTAGGTGCCGTAGTCCGGCCGGCTGATCCGGTGCCCACCCAGAGCGGTTCTCATGAACGAGTACTGCCCGTACCAGATCCAGAATCCGCCGGCACCCCAGTGCCCGTAGTGGCTATGACCCACATGCTGATAGTAGGGAGGGTAGCTCTGGTTATAGGCCGTCAAGGTGCCATCCGGCGTCTTTGAAGCCACTACCATACCGACGGATCGTTCATAGCGGGCCGCCAGCGTGTCGGAGATCGAAAAGGTGTCCACCCGTTCATCAAACTCGGCCGCTTCTCCCGCGTCGGGGTTCTCACCGATCGGCGCGGTGACCAGGAAGCTGCTCTTGAGCGTCATGGAGTTCCGCAGAAACCCGTCGTCGACATCGTCCACGATGATCGAATACTCGGGATACTGCGTAAGCTGCCGCACCAACTCTGGAACGGGGTCACGGTTCGAGACGCAGCCGCCGGCCAACCAGAATCCCACCACGATCACGGCCACAACCGCCCCAAACCGGATCCAGTCCTGGGCTTCCATCAAACCGTGTTGCTCGTTTGTCTGGCGGGGCATTCCTAGACTCCTTGGATCATCTCTGTTTCTGGTAGTTCCTACGCGTTTCCGCTCGGAAGGATGTTCGTGAACTGATACTCTTCCACGTATTCGCCGGCGACGGACTTGAAATCCCTTTCTCCGTGCTGCGTGACGAACAGCACGTTTCTTCCTGAATCGTCACAGTATGCCCAACTGATGAACTCTTTCCCCGGGCCCTCGGCGTCTTCATGGAACAAACCCGCGCCGCTTTCCATCAGCCTATAGCTCCGGCCATTGTGAGTCAAGCTTGCGGGGGGATCTTCATGTCGGAGGGTATGTTCAACGACGTCCTCGGAAATCTGGCTGATAGAAACGCTTTCTGTCAGCGTCCAGGTAGTCTCGCCGTCACTATCAGCCCTCTCCAAGTAGACGACCTTGTCGGAGGTCTCGAGCACCCATTCTTTGGTCTCGAAGCCGGAGTAGTCGTAGGTGTTGTACCCAGTGACCTCCCATGTCTCCATATCGTAATCGACCAGGTATCCAACCTTCATGGCACCCAGCACAAAGTCAGCTAGAGGGTCGGATTCAGGGTTGTCCCGCACCCGGCCAAACCATTTCTTCCATCCCATCGTTCAGTTGCCCCTCGATGAGCGTCGGACTACCATCGAGCGAAATCTTCGCGATAATACCCCGCGAGAGTCGGCCGTTCCAAGGTATTGGGCTCGACTTCGACACGGGCCATGTCCGCATCGAAATCGAGCCTGGACAAGAACAGCTCCTTATTCAGGTAACGCAGCCCGGGCATAAACTCAATGCCACGGGGATCGATCGGTTCCACGGACCCGAGATGAAAGCCCCACTCGCCGAAGGAAGGTACGTAGGCGTGAAAAGAGAGCACCTCGAAATCCGCTTCTTCCATCGATTCGCCGATGCACCAGTAGGCCCGGCGCGCGTAGTAGGGGCTTGTCGCCTGGGTGAGTACCACGCCTCCGGGAGCCAGATGCCGCCGAATCAGCCTGTACGCTTCGACCGAGAACAGTTTTGAGATTCCCTCTTCTCGCGGATCCGGCAGATCGATTATCACGACAGAATAGGCTTCGTGTTCCCTCTGCAGAAAAGTAAACCCATCCTCGTTAGTCACGCGAACCCGCGGATGGCTCAAGGCGTTCCGGTTCAGGTCCGTGAAATAAAGATTACGCGTGGCCAGTGTCGTCATCGCCGGATCGAGGTCCACGAGCTCGATCTCTTCCACCTTGGAATACCGGAGGATCTCACGAACGGCCAGACCGTCACCGCCGCCGATGACGAGAACCCGCGCTCGGTTCCGCGATAACGCCATTGCCGGGTGAACCAGCGCTTCGTGATACCGGTATTCGTCGACTGAGGAGAACTGCAGATGCCCGTTCAAAAAGAGTCGGGTTTCGTCCTTCCAACGCGTAACCACGATCTTCTGATACTCGGTCTGCGTGCTGAAAACCACCTGGCCTTCGTAGAGGGAATCTTCCCAGCGCTCCATCAGGGGCTCGGCTTGAATTGCGAACACGACCAATAGACCGGAAACCAGGACGCCCTGAAGCAAGAGTCCTTCCCGGTCCCTGGCCGATAGCTGAGCCCACACTGCCACAAGAATGGCCGAACCGGCAAGAAGGTTGAGGGCGCCGGCGACGAGTGATGTATGAAACGCTCCGAGAACCGGCAAACAAAAAAACGGGAAGAGAACAGCCGCGACCAGAGCGCCAACGTAATCGACCGAAAGCACATTCGACAGGATCGTCCGTAACGATCCGTGTCTTCTCAGGATCCGTGTCAGGAGGGGGATTTCCAGCCCGATTAGCGTGCCGATGATCAGGATGATGACGAGCATCAGGTACTGGTAGACGTCGGTGTAGGCATAAGCGAGGTACAGAGCGGGAACTGTCAAACCACCGAACAACCCCAGCCAGATTTCCAACGCCACCAGCCGCCGGATCAATTTGGCGTGAATGGCTCGCGACACCCACGATCCCAGGCCCATCGCGAAAAGAAAGAAGCCAATCGTCAGGGAGTATTGCTCGACGCTGTTCCCCAGGAAATACGAGGAGATACTTCCGACCAGCAGCTCGTAGACGATTCCGCACGCCGCGGCGACAAAAACGGATGCGAGTATCAGGAACAAGCTAAACGGCGACATCCTTTTCTCATCGGGCCCAACATCGCTGAGCTCCAGATCGTTCGTCGCGAGATCGCCGTCAGGTGCCTTAGTAGTCTTTTTCATAAGTACAGTGACGTATATTTAAGTTGCTGAAAGAGCGCCTCTCTGGCATGATTCTGCCCATTGGAGCAGATAAATGCCTAGAGAATCGCCGTTTGACATTGAGTTGACCGTCGACGAGCACGATATCCTTGAAGAAACAGCCAGAGCATATACGTCACCGTATATCGATGTTGTTCGTGCAAAGATCATTCTGTATGCCGCCGAAGGCCTGACGAACAAGGAGATTGGAGAGCGCCTCGACACTCCGCGACAGATCGTGAGCAAGTGGCGGAAGCGTTTTTTCGACCAACGCCTGGCAGGGCTGCAAGAGCAGCCCCGCCGGGGGCGGCCCGGCCAGTTTTCCCCCCTCCGTCGTCGTCGCCGTAAAGGCTCTCGCGTGTGAGTTGCCGCACCAAACTGGACTGCCGCTCTCACGACTCAGCACCGCGGACCTCCGTCGAGCCGCGATCGACCGTGGGATCGTGGCGAACATCGGACAGACGACCATCTGGCGTTGGTTGAGTGAGGACGCCATTAAGCCCTGGACCCATCGTAGCTGGGTGTTCCCGCGCGACCCGGACTTCGAAGCCAAAGCAGCTCCCATTCTCGACCTCTACCAAGGACGTTGGCGTCGTAAGCCCTTCTCTGGAAACGAGTTCGTCATCAGCGCCGATGAGAAACCCCGTATCCAGTGCCGGCTTCGCACATACCCGACGACTTCGACGGCTCCAGGGCGGCCGATGCGCATCGAGCATGAGTACTCTCGTGAAGGCACGGTGAACTACCTTGCCGCATGGGATGTTCACCGCGCGAAAGTCTTCGGTCATTGCGAACCGAAGAGCACGATCGTCTCCTTCGAGCGCTTCGTCGGGCAAGTCATGCGTCGCAAGCCCTATCGCACCGCGAAGCGAGTCTTCTGGATCGTCGATAACGCTTCCATTCATCGCGGCAAAGCTTCTGTCGAGCGCTTCCGGCAACAGTGGCCTAATTCCGTACTCGTTCATACCCCAACCCATGCCAGCTGGCTCAATCAAGTCGAGATCTTCTTCTCTATCGTTCAAAGAAAGGTCCTCACCCCGAACGACTTCTTGGCACCCGACGACATCCCTTTCCATCTTTCCAAGTTCGAACGCTACTACGAGGACATCGCTCGACCCTTTCAATGGAAATTCACCCGCAAAGACCTCAAACAGCTGATGAAACGCCTTGCCGTATACGAACCTCGTCTTGCTTCCGCCGCTTGACCGTTGAAAAATACGTCACCGAACTTTCGGGATAGCGTACTTAGTGAAGCTCATTGAACTGTGGTCGTCTCTCCGGTGAGACCATTGATGGATGGTTCGAATGTCCTCCCAAGGCGCTCCAGGACCTGTTCGGCCGCCCGGATGCCGGAAAAACAGGCTTCTTCGAACAGCGGCAGCCCGGTCGTGTCACAAGAGGCAAAATAAACGTTCCCGAAAGGCTTCCTCCGAATGGCGCTTTCGCGGCCCCATATGATTCCCGGGCTCGGTCGGATCATGGCGTGACCCCACCGGTAAACGTCGATGCGGCTGACGTAACGCTCCAGGTCCGGATGGGCCACCAGCAGGTCCTGCATGATCACGTTGACCCAGTAAGGATGTTCTTCTTCCAGGAGCTTCTGACGAGCAAGGTCAAGCTCCTCGACGAACGGGAGATAGTAAACCAGGACAGATGGGTTGTCTTTGTAGACCTTTCGGGTTTGATGATCAGCGACAATGTAGCCCAGGGATCGGCTACTGTAGAGTACATTGTCCCACGCGATCGAGACATCGGCGTTCGTGGGCAGCTCGCTCACATGGACACTGGCGGTCAGCCAGGGGCTGTAATCGCAGGATTCGATCGCTTCTACCTGAGGCCCGGGCAATCCATCGACCAGGAAAGGCGCGGTATGGAGCTTGGAGGCATGGATCACGGTTCGGGCCGAAAGACTTCGATAGGTCTCACTGGGGGTGTCGAAGTAACCGACACGAGTGCCGGGATCATCGTTGTCGATCCGGAGCACCGCGCATCCCAGCCGGTATTGCGAGTTCGCCAGGTCTTGGGCCAAGCGTTGTATGAGAAACCCGTTCCCTGCGGGCCATGTCAAGGTGTCCGAAGGGTACTCGTTCTGCAGCCGCCGGTCATAGTATCGGCAGGCGAAGTAGTGAATGCCGGCCCAGGCCGACACGGTTGCCATCGTGCCCCCGTAATCGTCCCGGCAAGCGTAATTGATCATCCAATCCAACCGCGGCGAATCCCATCCTTTGGAGCGGACGTAGGTTTCCATCGTAATGTCGTCGAGTTGACGAACCCGGGAGTCCGTGGTGCTGTAGCTCAGAGGGAGGACGAATGCGCGCCGGCCGTCGAAACCGCGGTAAAGGGTCCAGGAAAGCATGTCGTCCTCGAAGGCACGTATGGCTTCCCGTTCCTGCGTTGAGGCCCCGCTCAGCAGATCCCATTCGATCCATCTTCCGTCCATGAAGAGACGCTCCGCGGGCCATCGCAAGATATGTTGTTCGGGAATCCTCGGACGTCCGCCCTCGTCGTAGCCTTCGATTATTCCGAGGTCGGACAGGACTTCTTTGACGCAATCCGCTTCCGCGGGTGGAACATTAATATAGTGTGCCCCCCAGGGGAATTCGGTGCCCTCTGCGCGCCCGGAGGCGGCGGTGCCCCCAAGCCACGGCTGCAGTTCGAGGAGGATAAAGTCGTCCAGTCCGGCCTTTTTCAGCTTCCACGCCGCGCACAGCCCCGAAACGCCTCCCCCGACGATGGCGACGTCGTAGGTATGAGCTTCAGTCTTGGGAAACCGATCGCGGGGATGAGGTTCGCGAAGAAGATGCCCCACCTGCTGGTTTCCGCCCACGATTCGCCCCGGGACGTCGAAGGTCCTGGGAACCGAAGTGCTTGAATTCCAGCACGAAGGGACGACCGCCAAAAGGCCGCTGGTCGCGGATAGACGAAGAAAATCCCGTCGGGTGAAGGGCGACACTCCTGGATGATACACCCACCTGCTTGAGAATCGTACCTCCTCCGCAGAATTTGTGGTCGTGTCTACCCCGGAAAATTCACGAAATAGGAAAAGCAAAAGCCTCTACGTGACAGAAACTTGTGAACGAAGCGTTCACCACGAAGAAGGCTTTTTGCTGGACCGAAGATTCCGCAACACAGTGTTGGTTGTTTCCCGACCTTTCCCCAAAGAAAGTTCTCGTTCAGCTCGACGGGGATCGTAAGAGCTCAGACGGTGCCGCAGTGCTGTTGATGGCGATCGACGAGCGTCTGCAGCTGAGTCGGCGACTGCCGAAGTGTTGGCGAGATACCAGGTAATCCGGGAAAGTTTTCTTCGAACAATTCCCGAAAGCACTTCACAGGGCTGCTTTCTGGGAGCAGAATACTTCGGTATGCGCCCCCGCTGGATTGCATCGGCCGGTTTCGACCTCGGGCTCATCATCGGGCCGCCGGTCGCCGCCGTGCTTCTGGTCTTGGCTTTGCCGGCCATGCGGTCCGAGGAGACCCCGGTCTGGGGCTGGGTGCTCTTCGTTGTCTTCATAGACGTGGCGCATGTCTACGCATCGCTGCATCGGACCTATTTTCAGCCGGACGAATTCGCCCGCAGGAGACTCTTCTACCTGGCGACGCCTCTGGCGTGCTTTCTGGGAGGCGTCGCGCTCTACAGTCTCGGCTACCAGGTGTTCTGGAGGGTTCTTGCCTACATCGCCGTTTTTCATTTCGTCCGTCAGCAGTATGGCTTCATGATGGTTTACCGTCATCGCGCGGGTGAGCACTCCCCGCGCGAAGCGCTCCTGGACAAGTGCGCCATCTACGCGACCATGGTCTACCCCCTGGCGTTGTGGCACCGGGATCCGTCATCCCGAAACTTTCAGTGGTTCGTCGAAGGGGATTTCGTCCAACTGCCGGAATGGGTCGCAACCGGGGCCGTTGTCTTCTATACGGCATCACTGCTTTTCTTTGCGGCCCGCCAGGTACAGGTTTTCGCCCTCGCGGGAACCGTGAACTGGGGCAAGATCGGCATCGTGGGCTCCACCGCTGCTGTCTGGTATGTCGGTATCGCTCTCCTGAATTCCGACTTTGCGTTCACCGTGACGAACGTTGTCGCGCACGGAGTCCCGTACATGGCCCTGGTGTGGCTCTACGGTCGCCGCCGCTGGGCAGGTGATCCTTCCTGGCGGGGAACGATTCATCGTCCCGTAGGCGTCGGTTTGTTCGTCGGCCTCTTGCTCGCTCTCGCCTACATCGAGGAGGGCCTGTGGGAGCTCTTCGTCTGGCAGGAGCACGCCGAGGTTTTCCTGGGGATGGTTTTGAATTTTGAAGTGCCTTCCATGGCCCTGACCATCCTCGTACCCCTGCTCACGGTTCCACAGGCGACACACTACATCCTTGACGCCAAGATCTGGAAGTTCGACGGTTCGAATCCGAATCTCCATTACTATCTTTTCCTCGAGGGTGAGGTGCCCCAGGCTGGCTCGGAGTCGAAGGTCGGAGGTCGATAGCTGAGCGAGACTCGCCGAGCGAGATTCGATGGGAGGGAACCTTCAGGGTAAGAAGGTATCGACCAGCGGATCTCGGTATCCTGACTTTGCCGGTGCTCGGAGAATCCGCTCTCCGACGGGGCATGCCATCAAGCTCAAATGCCCATTTTCTTCTTGAGCTCAGCCAGCGAGTCACTGGTCTCGGCCGAGCTGGACGCTGCAAGGGTTCTGTCTATCTCCTCGTCCAGCGTTACGCTCGCGTCCGTCATTTCCCCGTAGGCCTCAGCAAGCGCCTCCTCCTCAACCACTTTGTCCTTCATCTTTTCCAGCAGCGCAATCGTACCGGAGGAGTCGACGTTCGACATCTGCTGGTTGATTTTCCGCATCGACGTGGCGGTCTTGGCGCGTGCTCTCAAGGTCACCAGCTCGGTCTCGTAGCGGCTGGTCGTTTCCTTCAGCGTCTGCACCTTTGCCTGAAGCTGATCCCCCATACTCTTCTGCTGGTGCTTCCGCTGTTTACTGTTGGTGATGTATACGCATCCCTTTGCAAAAGGGGCACTTACGCTCCATTTAGCGCGCGGCGAAGGTCACAAGCGCTATTTTGACTGTAACTTAATGCACCGTAAAGTCTTAGCGTCATCTCACCAACACTTGATGGCGGAAGCACCCAATTTCCAACTAAGAATGGCACACTCTCAGAGCTTATGACGCTACCGCTATGGACTACATATGCCGCAGCCACATTGGCTGTTCTCGCATGGTTACTATTCGACAGGTTCGCCGAGGCTGAGCGGTTCGGGATTTGGCGTAGATCGTAAAGGCCGCCGATGTCGATCTCTCGAGGTCTCAACGCTTAATGCGAGACGATGTTGTGACTATCATGCTGTCCACGGACCTCCCGGCGGCCACGTCTTTTTGAGGGAAGCACTTTTCACAACAGCCCGGTGCTTCCGCGGAGCACGGCGAGCTGCTGTCGAAGAGCGACATTCTCGAGAGTCAGCTCGCGACGAGCCTTGAAGGCAGAGACGAGCGCGCGAACAAACGACGAAATCATGCCGGCATAGTCCCGGCAAGACCGGAGACTAATCAAGTTCGGTGCGCCCGGATGAATAAATAGAAGGCACAGCATGCGATTCCGAGGAACCAAGGCCGATCTTGAACACTGGATCGACTGGGTAGACGACCATCTCCGTCACGTTGCGCACGGTCAAACGGTCCGGTCCGGCGACGGGCCAGAGCACCGCCTGACCGTACGAGAGATGTTCAGGCACGTCTTGGACCCGCTCGGTCCCGACGCCATCGTGACGGTCGATCTCGCGCCGTTTGAGGACTACTGGCGGCAAACGATGCTGTCGTATTTTCCCCCAGGCATGCGGTACGACTCGGTGTACGTGAATCGCCGCGTGCAGAAAAAGGGCGCGCATCTGATCGTGCTGCCCGCTGTGAGCGTCCCAGTTCTGTGCGCATCTGGGATGCACTTCGAGGTCGAAACCGCTATAGGGGTCGACGAGTATTGCGTCGTGAGGGTGTCCACACCACCGTCGATGTATCGGCGCAAGAAGGTGCTCGGCCAGATGACTCGTTATCGCGAAGAGGGCCAGATCATCTTCTGTTACGGGGACTCGGCCAGCCTACACCATTTCATTCAAGGGCAGCGTGGCGGTGACGTGCCTGATCTGCACGACGTCCTCCGCCGCTATGCGGTCGATGTCCTCGGCTGGGCTCCAGAAACGGTCGAGCACTACGTATCACAGGATTGTCCTGTACTGGACAGTCTCACGCCTGTGCTCCGCAAAACGTCGATCCAGTGTTGATTGCGCGGTTTAGACCTGCCATGATCGGCTGCTTCGCGCCGAGGGACTCGACGAGGGGGCGTTGCTCGACTGTAGATTTGGGGCGGGAGTAAAAGGGCCGAGTTTTGGCACAGGACGGCATCGTCGATGAAGTTTCAACTAAAGAATGGGCTTGACTCGCAAAGGTGCTTTGCGTCAGGTGCTTCCGCCATTAAGTGTTGGTGAGATGACGCTAAGACCCTACGGTGCATTAAGTTACAGCCAAAATAGCGCTGATGACCTTCGCTGCGCTCCAAATGGAGCGTAAGCGCCTCTTTTGCAAAGGGATGCGTACACATCACCAACAGTAAATAGCGCAAGCACCAACGGACAACTGAGAAAATCTTGGCTGTAGCGCGATAGGTCGTCCTTACCTTTATTATGGCGCTTCGGGCATTGGGGGCCGCGCAAGACTCATGGCCCCGAGCGTCAACCGCGAGGACGGCGGGATACCAAAAAAGGTGGACAGTTCGATCGAGCAGCAGTACCATTCGAGAGGATTTGAGCTCACGGCGGCTCGCAAGAAAGCTCCGCCGACCCGCACAATAAGGCTGTCATGAACTTGCTAAGAAATCCCGGAATTTTTCGGAATCTAATCTCTGTCCTCGGTATCGTTCTTGCCGGGTGCCAGTTGGAAGTGCCGGAAACGGCCGAGGGCGAGCCGGGGGTCGCTTCAGGGGAGCGCTCGTCTCATGAAGACGCGAGCCCCACACGAGCCGCTGAGCCCGCTGAAGATGTGAAGGCTGCATTGGGTTCGCTTCCTAATGCCGAGCTGGTTCCCTGGGACGAGAAGACAGCCCTGGGGCTCGTGGCCTTGTCCCTGGCGTGTGTCGATCGGCCCCACAAACAGTCCCGCAGACGAGGTTATCTCTACGAGTCGAGCTATGCCCTGCGGACGGACTACGAAAGCGCCCTTGCCTTCTACGGCTGCTCGGATTGGCATTCGGCGGTCAACTCAACTTGGACGATGGTGAAGGTTGTGAAAGAGTTCCCCGAATCACCTATCGCGAAACTCATCCGGGAGAAACTGAACCATCATCTCTCGGAAAAGAGCCTGCAGGGCGAGCTCGCCTTTTTTGAAGAACGGGCGCGCGCGGGCTTCGAGCGGCCGTTCGGATGGGCCTGGCTCCTCAGGGTCTCCGCCGAGCTTCAAGACTGGGAGGATGAAGACGGCGAAAAGTGGGCCGAGAACCTGAGGCCTCTGGCCGAGCTTCTGGCGGAGAGAATGATCGAGTATCTGGATCATCTCGCCTATCCCATCCGCGTGGGGACGCACGCCAATACGGCCTACTCGTTCCTGTTTATGCTGGACTACGCGAGAGCGGTGGGAGACGAGAAGCTGGAGAGGGCAATCGAGATCCGCGCGCGCGATTTCTTTTTCGATGACGAAAACTGTCCCGTGGCTTACGAGCCCTCGGGCTCCGATTTCCTCTCCCCATGCCTGGCCGAAGCGGTTATCGTTAGCCAGTTCATGAGCCAGGAGGAGTGGCTGCCCTGGCTCGACGCCTTCCTGCCCCCCGTCGACTCGCCCGGGTTCGCGCCGCTGTTATCCGCCTTCGAGTTCGAGGAGTATTACTTGCCCCGGCCGGAATTTACTCCGCCGCCCCGGGAAAGCGCCGAGGTGGAGTCGGAATCCGATCCCGAATCGGATGACGATTCCGATCGTAATGAGGAACGACGTCTCAAGGGTGCCCAGTCCCATCTCATCGGGCTTGCTTTCCTGAGGGCGGCCGCCCTGGAGCGCATCGCCAACGCGCTCCCCGAGGAAGACCCGAGGCGGGAAGCGTTCCAGGGCATTGCCAGGTTTCAAGCCAGCAAGGGGTTCGAGTCGATGTACGATGCCGACTACGTGGGCACCCACTGGATCGCGAGCTACGCCGTTGACATGCTCACCCACGATCGCTGAAGCCCCAACTCGGCGTAGTCCCGTACCCTGGTCCTGGATCTTTTAGGCGTTGTTGCACGGCCCGGAGCAAATCGCTGACCTCCCTGTGCCGGTTGCAGAGTCACCCGGCGCAGTACGTATCGGGCATCCCGAGCGCAGCCATCTTGTTGAGTATCTCGCACCCAATTCGGTGTTCAACTCGTTGCCTCGCCAACGTTCGAGCCCGCATCTCCGGCCCGATGATCGCCTTGTAACGATAGACCGCGTTCTCCACCATGCTTCGCTTGGTGTAGCCTGAGAGCTTGTACCATTCACGTCGGCCGTGTCTTTCGATTGCACGAATATGGCGATCGCGCTCCTGCATGGCGGTGTTCGAATTCTGACTGAGCGTCGCGTTTCGTTGCGGCGGAATCACCACGCGCGTCCTTCGTCCAGGACTGTGCGCTTCGATGGCTTCGTAGACAGCTTCCTTGTCGTATGCACTGTCCGCCGCCACCGACACTAGAGGTGCTTGAATCTGTGTTAGCAAAGCGGGGACTCGGGTTGCGTCGCGAGCTCGTGACGCCGTCAGTTCGGACGCAACAATGTTCCCTGTCTCGCGATCAACGGCGATGTGCAACTTGCGCCATGCGCGCTGCTTTGGCGGTTTGCGAGCGTTTCCAACATGAATCCTCAAGCCCGTGCTATCGATCATCAGGTGGATGGGTTGAGTGCTCGCGGCTTTCGGAATCCGCAGCTTCTTGCGGAGCAACCTCGAGCGCCGACACAACGTCGAGTAGTCCGGGATCTCGATACCGAGCCCGAGCAGCGAGGCGATCGAGTGCAAGAAGCCTTCGGTTTGTCGGTAGGCGAGCTTGTACACCATCCGGACAACCAGGCCCGTTTCAATCGCCATGTCTGAATAGACCCGTTAACCGCCAGGCTCACCGGTCTTGTCGGCCTTCCAGTTCGCGATTGCCTCCTCGTCAAACCAGACTGTCAAATCGCCCCGGCGGCGCAGCCCTTCGTTGTATTCCGCCCAGTTGCGAACGTGGTACTTCTTCTGCTTCGCGTGCTTGTACTGGCAGCGCTTGGGATACTTCATGCTCGAACATACCTCGGCCACCACCATAGGCGGATTTCGCTCTCAGCCAGAGCGGTGCAACAACGCCTCCCACTGCCGTGAGTTCGCTACCTCCCAATGTCGATCAAAAGGACGAGGTCTCTGAAGGGAAGGAGGCCCCTGAGTCGACCCCGGCGGCAGAGTTTAGCTGCACGAACGTCGAGATGGTTCGTGCCCGCTTCAGTCAGCCCGGATATGTGGAGCACAACAAAGTCGGGCTCTATGTTTCTTTGGAACCAACTTGCTTCAATGGGGCCGCGTTCTCATGAACGCGGAAACCGGGGATTCCGGGGTATTCCGGATTGAGGTGCTTATCGCTTCAATGGGGCCGCGTTCTCATGAACGCGGAAACAACTTCCTCCGCAAACCCACACGTAACCTCTAGCTTGCTTCAATGGGGCCGCGTTCTCATGAACGCGGAAACAAGGCAGCCGGTACGCTGGGAGGATATCCTGAATCTAGTTGAAATCGGTGAGTGACTCCCTTCAAGATCGTCGGTGTCAAAGCTGGCGATCAAAAAGAAAGGAGCCTGTACCTTCTATTTATTCATCCGGGTGCCCCAAACTTGATTAGTCTCCGGTCTGCCGGCACCATGCCTGCTTGATTTCGTCGTTTGTTCGCGCTCTCATCTCCGCCTTCAAGGCTCGTCGCGAGCTGGCTCTCGACAATGTCGCTCTTCGGCAGCAGCTCGCCGTCCTCCGCCGTTCGGTGAAACGGCCGCGGCTCTCGAACGTCGACCGCGGGTTTTGGGTAACTGTAGAGCCTAAGGGCCCTTGGCCCAGTCGCTAAGCTGCTGATTTATGGGCTATTTCACAAGGGCTGAGTTTTGGCACAGGACGGGATGCTCCAATGCCCCGCGTCATCGTCGCGGACCAACAGAAACGCTGGGGAAGCTGCAACCAGCGTGGCACCATTCGGCTGAACTGGCGCATCATCCAGGCGCCGATGCGGCTCATCGACTACGTCGTCGTCCACGAGATGGTGCATCTCCTGCACCGCGGCCACGGCCGTGACTACTGGCAGGCGGTCGGACGGGTTATGCCGGACTACGAGCGGCGCCGAGAGGAACTGCGGCAGTGCGGACCCGGGTTGGCGTGGTAGGAATAACAGCGGCTTCCTGCTGCTCCAGCGTGGTCATTAGCAAGCGTAACGTTTGGGCCGAACGGGCCTGAGCCGACGGTTTCGGAAAATCTTGCAATTTGGACGGAAGGGCTGATTTCCCAAGAAAGGCCGATCAACAACGGGCCGAAGAGCGACGATGGACGGGATGCTCTCAAGCCTTGCCGGATCCTGGTTGATACAAACTCCGAGGCATCCGAGGCAAGTGAGGGTATCAATGAAGCCCAGGCACACCTGGACCAGAACGTGCTAGCCCGCTACGCCACGGTAGCCCCGGCCTCAATTCTGGGCCTCGCGGGAGGCCTCTTTCCCGCTGCCGCACGGCCCCCGGTCAGCGCCCGCTCCCCCCTTTGGCGCAAACGTGGCACTCGAAAATAGAGATTAGAGACGAAAACCGAAAATGAGGCCCTTTCCGCCCTTCTAGCGCGTCTCTGGTGACACCTAATCTTGAAAAACCACGCCAACCGCGCGGAAAATCTCAACCGTCTCTGCAGTGCCACAATTTGCAAGACTGGGTGGCGGATGGTGCAGTCTCGAGCCATCCGGTCTCGGCAAAAGGTATTTTGGCAATTTTGGGAGTCATGATCGAACTTTGGGCCGTGCGCGTGGTTGGGGCAATGTAGCGAAAACTCAGAGAAGCTCTGATGCCCACAGCGTTCTATCCTGTTTTTGTACAGTGACTTAAAGGAAGCTACCACGTGCTGGTCCCCGCACATCTCATCGACGGGTGGTCGTTCGAGCCGGAATCGAATTTGCTTCAATCAAATTTTCTATACGGCAATCTCAACCTCCTGGACGCTTGAAAGAGGGCCGTGTCGTAAACCCTCCGGAGGCGGCTCCGACCGTTACTCATTGTCGCAAAAGGCTTTACGTCTCATCAGCGAATGTTCGTCGACGGGAACATCTTTCCGGCTATCGCAGTCGGCAGGCTCGAGTGGGGGCGACTGGAGCTTCTGGTTCTAGGCTGAAACCGACCAGAAACAGAGCAAAACAGGTCCTTAGCGTGCAATTTGGGGCGATTTTTGGGCTTATTCGTGTCGTTTTTGCGCTTAATCGTGCAGACAATGAGAAGACGCTCAACGCCTAGATCGCGCCTGAGGAGAAGGCGAATAGCGGAATTCGAATTGGCCAAACCTCGAATTCATCCAGCGGAGTTTTACGGAGGAAACGAAGATGACTCCGCAAACGGTCCAGTACAAGGAGCTATCCGAGTCTGGAAACCATGACAGGGAATTTGGGCCAGGTTGAGGCTGATTGGTGGAGGCCCGTGTCGGAGAGCAGCTTGCTGCTAACCGAGCCCATCCACGAAGTGGGCGCTGGAGGCTCACAGCGTTGCGACGAGCACTCGCTGTTTCTCCCAATCGTCGGGAAGCGGATGATGCAAGAGGTAGCTCGAGGTCAGCCCAACGGGCTGGCGGCCTTCGAGAATGGCACGGACGATGTCGGGGGCCAGGAAGGCATAGCGGATTGCCTTGCGCACGCGGTCCGTTGGGATGGCGTCTTCGATGGCAATCTGCTCATAGGTTTTGCCTGCTTTGATACGGTCGAGCCAGGAGAGGGCGTTTCTGATATTGCGCAGGAGTGTGCGGTCGACAGATTTCGTGGGGTTGCCCAGAACGAGCTTGGTCTCGACGCCGCGTCGACGCAAGCGGAACGGCGCGAGGATGCGGAGTGCATCCTCGCGAATGCGCTCGGGCCCCATAGAGAGGCAAGCAGCGAACGTATTGCGGTCGAGCAGGATAGACACAGAGCCTGGGCTGATGTCGACCCGCCGGATAAGACGGAGCAGGCGGGCTGCCGGGTCACTATCATCATTACTACCGGAACACAGCCCGTCTAAAAAGCGACGCACCGAGGCGAGCTCTTGCATCGTCGGAGTGTGGATCAACGAGGCCGAGAAGGTCGTGGCATCCACATGCTGTCGGATGAGATGCACGACGGTCTGTTCCAGCATCGGGGCGGGCAGTCGCCAGCCGGAGAGGTCCTTTTGGCCACTGTGCTGGATGAGGCGCCGGGAGACGTAGTAGCGGAGCCGTTGCCCGTTTTTCTTTTTGGTGTGGCTCGGCGTCAGCCGGTCCCCGGTCTCGTCGAAGAGCTTGCCTGCCAGTGGGGAACGGTCGACGCAGCCCTTCGTCGTGCGTCTCCTTGGTTTGGCAGCCCCTGCCTGCAGCTGCGCCTGGACCGCGTCCCAGAGCTCCGGAGCAATGATTGATGGATGCTGGCCCTCGTAGACACGTCTCTGGTGCCGGATGCGGCCGGCGTAGAGAGGATTGGTCAGCAGGCAGTGGAGGTGTCCGCGACGAAACGGCAGCCCGCCTGTCCGGGTTCCATCCGCGGCGAAGCGTTGCTTGGTGCGCAGTCTCAGACGGTCCGCCTCGGCCTTCACCTGCCGGAGCGTTCCGTGCTTCCGGTACAGCGCATAGAGCGTCCGGACCGTTTCGGCCTCAGCCTCGTTGATGCGCAGCGTGCGCTCGTCCTTCTCATAGCCGAGCGGTACGCGGCCGCCCATCCATAGTCCCTTGCGCTTGGAGGCAGCGACCTTATCGCGGATCCGCTCGGCCGTGACCTCGCGTTCGAATTGCGCGAAGGACAGCAGCATATGCAGCGTCAGTCGTCCCATGCTGGTCGCGGTGTTGAAGGACTGAGTCACCGAGACGAAAACCGCGCCGGCCGCCTCGAGCCGTTCGACGAGCTTTGCAAAGTCGGAGAGGGAACGGGTCAGCCGGTCGACCTTGTAGACCACGATCTGGTCGACGAGACCTGCGTCGATGTCGGCGAGCAAGCGCTGCAGGCCCGGGCGCTCCAGGGTTCCTCCCGAGAGCCCCGCGTCCTCGTAGACGGTTGGCAGCAGCACCCAGCCCTCCGCTTTCTGGCTCGCGACATACGCGGCGCAGGCTTCTCGCTGCGCATCGAGGGAGTTGAACTCCTGTTCGAGACCCTCTTCCGCGCTCTTTCGCGTATAGATGGCGCAACGGATCTTCTTCATGTTAGGCCTTGCGCTTGGGCGTCAGACCGAAAAAGCGTGGTCCTGACCAGTGGGTGCCGGTGATTCGCTTTGCGATGGTAGTGAGGGACGGATAGGTTTTGCCGTCGAACCGATAGCCGTTGTCGATTACCTCGACCTGGTAGGTCCGGCCATTCCACTCGCGGACGAGATGGGTGCCGGCAGAAACGGACCCTGCGGGAGCGGCGGCGCCGTTGCCTGGCGTCCCGTTCGCCATGGCACCCAGAGCGCGCCGGGTTGTGGCCGAGTGCCAGCCATGGGTCCGGCATTGGCGTTCGTACGCAAGAACGCGGCGCAGGAAAACGCGCGAGAGCGAGCTTGGCGGAGCAGCCCCAAAGGTTTGCTCCCAGACCCGCCGTAAGCTGGCGAAGTCCAAACCGTCCAAAACGACGTTCCGGCCAACCCCTGTATTCTGCGGCATCACCGAACGTTCGCTCTTGTGCTCGATAAAGTCCAGTCTAATGAGGGACTTCCGGGTGCGAAGCTCACTGCCCGTAGCTCGCCCTGCAGCCGATTTGAGCCAGCCGTGCGCACCCCCGGTGGGCCTGTCGCTCGCCACCCGCAGCCCAGGGGTCGGAAGTCAGCCCTGCGGCGCGAAATACCCTCGATTCTGCGCGGATTCCAAGGGCGTCTAAGCTGTTGATTTGTGGTCTATTTCAAAAGGGCCGAGTTTTGGCACAGGACAGGGTATACACGAATTCGCGGCGCCCTGTTGAATCTCGGCCATACGGTAGCCAGGAGCACCATTGCCAGCATTCTGCGAGAACACGGCATCGAGCCCGCACCGGAGAGAGGTGAGCGGACGCCATGGCGCACGTTTCTCGCCGCCCATTGGGAAACCGTTGCTGCGACCGACTTCTTCACCATCGAGGTCGCCACGGTTCGCAGGCTCGTGACCTACTATGTGCTCGTCGTCATCGAGCTGTCTTCGCGAAAAATGCACATTGCTGGAATCACTCCCAGACCGGACAGCGCGTTCATAATGCAGGTCGGTCGGAATCTCACTGACCCGCTCGATGGCTTTCTGCGCGGCAAGCGATGGCTCATCCTGGACCGCCACCAGAAGTTCACGACGGAGTTTCGCGACTTGCTCGAGCACGCCGGAACAGATGTCGTTCGGCTGGCGTACCGTTCGCCGAATCTGAACGCTCACGTCGAAAGGTTTGTTTTGTCGATCAAGAGCGAGTGCTTGGAGCGGATGCTCTTCTTCGGTCCCTCTGTGCCAACATCGCTGAGACACTTCGCCCCTTGAAATTAGTGTAGAGGGTGGAGGAGGATCAACGCATGAGTATTTTGATTGAGAGAGAGACCTCGGCGGGATCGGCAGGAGCCCGTAGGGCGACTAGAGATCCCGCCGGCCGCGCTGCGGCGGGGGTCGAGGATCCCGAAGTGGTTGAGCAAGCGAAGCGTCGACGCTTTACCGCGGAGTACAAGCTGCGGATAGTGCGAGAGGCCGATGCCTTCGGCAAGGGTGACGGTGACGTTGCTGCTCTTCTGCGTCGAGAGGGCTTGTACTCGTCGCAATTATCGAGTTGGCGTCGCCAACGTGACGAGATCGCCAAGGTGGGAATGACGTCGAGAAAGCGAGGCCGGAAGGCGAAGGCAGAGGATCCACGGGTCAAGGAGCGCGAGCGCGAGAACGCCCGGCTCCAACGTCGCCTGGCTCGGGTGGAGACGATGTTGGAGATCCAAAAAAAAACCTCCGAACTACTGGGGATCCCCCTGAATCCACTCGAGAGCGACGAGAACGACTGATCGTGGCGGCCGAGGAGCTGGCGGGGCGGATTGGGCAAACGGCGGAAGCCTGCGAGGCTCTGGGTGTGGCTCGTTCCACGTTGTATCGCAGGCGCCAGCCGGTGACGTCCAAACCGAAGCGTCGTCCTCGGCCGCACCGAGCTCTCGACGAAACTGAGCGCGAGGAAGTCCTCGGGGCCTTGCACTGTGAGCGGTTCGTCGACAAGGCGCCCGCTCAGGTGTGGGCTACGCTTCTGGACGAGGGAACCTACCTCTGCTCGATTCGCACGATGTATCGGATTTTGGAGGAGCACGGCGAGGTCCGAGAGCGCCGGAACCAACGGCGCCATCCGAACTACACCAAGCCGGAGCTGTTGGCCGAAGCGCCGAACCAGGTTTGGTCGTGGGATATCACGAAGCTTCGTGGCCCCGTCAAGTGGACCTACTACTACCTCTACGTCATCCTCGACATCTTCTCCCGCTACGTGGTTGGCTGGATGCTGGCTCACCGAGAAAGTGCCGCGCTCGCCCAACGCCTCATCGCCGAGAGCTGTCGCAAGCAGGACATTGAACCCGACCAGCTCACCCTTCACGCGGACCGTGGCAGCTCGATGAGGAGCAAGCCCGTGGGTCTGCTCCTGGCTGACCTCGGAGTTACCAAGACCCACTCCAGGCCTTACGTCTCGAACGACAATCCCTACTCCGAGTCTCAGTTCAAGACGATGAAGTACTGTCCTCAGTTTCCGAGCCGCTTTGGTTCCGCCGAAGACGGCCGGCTATTCTGCTGCGGTTTCTTCGCCTACTACAATTTCCACCACCGGCACTCGGGAATCGGCCTTATGACACCGGCCGACGTTCACTATGGTCGAGCCGAACAGCTCACCACCGCTCGGCGCCAGATCCTTCTCGAAGCTCAACAGGCTCATCCCGAACGCTTCGTTCGCGGAACGCCGCAACCGCCCGTTTTGCCTCCGCAGGCCTGGATCAACCCGCCGCTGGAAAAAACGACCCTCCACGATGCCGCACAAGCCCCTCTCGCGGCGGCGTCCATACCTGGGGTACCCCCTTTTTCTGCTTCACGCAACCAGATCTTGGTCGATGTTGACGTCGATCGCGCCGACCTCACGAGTCTCCCCACCATAATCGAGGCTCACTAAATGCAGCTTGCGAGTGTCTCAAAGTTGTTGACATGTTCCGGGTGAGCCATCGCTGCGCCGTGCCGTTGCTGAGTTCATCCATCATTATCACGGAGAGCGCAACCATCAAAGGCTCGGGAACACGTTGCTCGAAGCGGAAGAATGCGTCGGCAGTCCTCACGGGAAGGTGCGATGTCGTAAGCGATTGGGTGGCTTGCTCAGCTATTACCACCGTGCCGCCGCATAGGAGTTCCGGCGCGCCAGCTGGACGGAACGAATGGTTTAGAGGAGAACTCTGGTGCTTGCGCTGTTTACTGTTGGTGATGTGTACGTATCCCTTTGCAAAAAAGGCGCTTACGCTCTATTTAGCGCGCAGCGAAGGTCACGAGCGCTATTTTGGCTGTAACTTAATGCAGTGTGAAGTCTTAGCGTCATCTCACCAACACTTGATAGCAGAAGCACCGGAGAGGGCGTTGGCGATATTGCGCAGGAGTGTGCGGTCGACGGATTTCGTGGGGTTGCCCAGAACGAGCTTGGTCTCGATAAGAGACTCCTCACGGGATTACGGATATACTCAACCAGAACGTGCCCCCGGAGGACGTGCAGTACCTGGCCGGACGCTCCGACCCCAGGACCACACAGATCTATGACCGGTGTAGACGGCACGTCACTCGCAAACATCGTGGAGCGTGTCTCGATATGAAAGAAGGACCAGGGAAGAGAGACATCCTTTCGAGGCCTGCTAGCAAGAAAGCCGCCTCACGGCCTCGTTCGGCTCCCCTCAATGAGCCCAAGCTGGTGCCGGTTCCTCTGCCCGAAGGTGTCCGCCACCAGCGGGTGGGTGAAACGTCGGAACGTTCCACGCCCGCGCATCTCAAGAAACTTAAGCAACTCTTCGAGGCGGCCCCGATCAGCCGCTACCTGGGCATGACACTCGGCTATTGCGAGAACGGCGTGGCACGCGTGCGGTTGCCGTTTCGGGCCGCGTTCGAAGACGGGCATGGCGTCATCCACGGGGGTCTCATCGGTCTGCTCGCCGACACGGCGGGCAACTTCGCGGTGGGTTCGGTCTCGTCGGGCTCCACGGTCAAGACGGTGGAGTTCAAGATGAGCTTGCTGGCGGGAGTCCAGGGAGACTTGCTCGCCATTGGAGAACTCGTACGTAAGGGACGTACGCTGGCCGCCTGCCGGCTCGAGGTCGTCGAGGGCAGCGACCGTGTGGTGGCGATCGGGCTTGCCACTTACGCCCTCCAGGCCGGTTAGCCATCTGCACCCGTTTGTTGCAGCCCCAGCCGTGGATCGCGTCGTGTCCAAAAACACAAACGATAGCGGCCTGTTGGTTACGCTGGAGCCAGCCAGCGATGGCGACGACCAACAAGGTTCAGGGCTGGCTCTGCCTCCTCATGACCGAGGATTCTAGCTTCCATTGGCCAACCAAGCCTCAGACGTCTCTGATCCGAAACGTCCCGGCGCGCCAGTTCTTGAGTTCGTTTGTGTTTTTGGACAGAAGGCGCATGAGTATTTTGATCTCGAGGACTTGGTGTCCATCGACTTCTTCACGTTGCCGACCGCCACCTTCCGGATTCTGTTCGTTTTCATCATTCTCCGTCACGATCGCCGGCGCATCGTCCATTTCAATGTCACGGAGCATCCTTCGGCAGAGTGGACCGCGCAGCAGATCGTTGATGCTTTTCCGTGGGATACGGCGCCGCGTTACCTGCTGCGAGACCGGGATGGAATCTACGGGCCGTACTTCAAACGGCGCGTTGCGGGACTCGACATCGAGCAGGTTCCGACGGCGCCGCGCTCCCCGTGGCAGAGCCCCTACGTCGAACGGGTCATTGGAAGCATTCGGCGCGAGTGTCTCGATCACGTGATCATCCTCGACGAGCGACACCTCAGGCGAATCCTGCGCGGATACGTCGACTACTATCATTCCTGCCGGACTCATTTATCGCTCGAGAAAGATGCCCCCGAGCAACGACCTGTGCAGTGGCCTTCGATGGGGCGCGTGACAGCCATTCCGAAGGTCGGCGGCCTCCATCATTATTACAGTCGTCTCGCTGCCTGAGCTCGCTACGCTTGACGCGGTGTCCGTGGGACACGAGTCGCGGCGTTCTTGGGCGGGCTTCGATCCCGCGATCACCGTGATGCTGCCCGAAGCACTGACATGAACTCAGTCCGGGGCCGAGAAGACCTTGACGACCGGGGATCGAATTTATGGAAGGGACAACCCCCTGCTGTCCCATCTGGGCAAGCAAGCCGTCGACAGCTTTCGCAGTTTCGAAGAGGCACTCGTCACCGAAGACCAGGAGTACGACGTCATCGCGCTCCCCGAGCAGCGTCGTTGGCAACCGGTACCGCGAGACTAGCGAGTTCCAAGGACTCGCGCAGTCAGACTTGTCTCATCTCATCGCCGCCGCGTCTTATTGCTTCGCTGTCTTCTTCGCCTTCTCTGCCGCTTTGGCTTCTCGCACCTTTGCCTTCTCCGCCGCTTTGGCCTTGGCTTCCCGCACCTTTAGCCACGCCCGGACCTCCCGCAGACGGAATTGAGACGCCACGCCGCGCCCTCTAGTGTGGACCGGCATCCCAGACCGCTCCCATTTTGTTACCATCTGTTTATCGACGCCCAAATGCTCGGCTAGTTCCGACCTCGTCAACACTCGCGCTTTGGCCATAGTCCTCCTCCAAATGGCACTGCCCCCTTCTGCATTGAAAGGCGCTCTTAGGGTACTACGGTTTCCCCTTGAACGAAGGATTCCAATTACTTTACTTCATTTCCACTCCTTTTGAGGGTAGCTCGTGTCCGTCAATTCATGACACTGATGGTCTATTTCAAAAGGGCCGAGTTTTGGCACAGGAGGTAGTCCAGATATGTTGCTACGCCGTGTTTGAATGCTAGTGTCAGCTGGGCTGCCTGTGTCGGCGAACGCCATTAATGAGGATGTCGGCGTGTACACGAAGGTGTCTCTGAACGTCAGGCACCGTGTGGTCAGCCCAGCCCGCATCGCCGAAAGAACTGCGTCTCTCGAAATCAGGCTCAAACTCTAGCACACGAGCGGGTTACGCGGCACCAAAACCAGCGGTCGTTTCACGGAATGGTGGAGGACGGCGAGCTGCTCCCGAAGAGTGACATTCTCGAGAGCTAGCTCGCGACGAACCTTGAAGGCAGAGATGAGAGCGGGAACCAACGACGAAATCATGCCGGCATGGTGCTGGTAGACCGAAGATCAATCAAGTTCGGGACGCGCGGATGAATAAATAGAAGGCACAACCCGACGACGAGCGATGTCGGCTCGCGGTCAAGGGTAAGGAGGCCTGCAGACCGGAGACTAATCAAGTTCGGTGCACGCGGATGAATAAATAGAAGGCACAACCACCAACAAGGTCAAGGGCTGGATCGGCGTGCTCATGACCGAGGATTCTAGCTCCCATTGGCCAACCAAGCGTAGACACGTTTATTACGAAACAGCCCGGCGCGCGGGTCTTGAGTTCGTTTGTATTTTTGGACACGACGGGCAAGGTCATCAAAACACCCTACGGATACCAGCTGGTCTCACAAGCCCCCAGCGTTTCCCTTTCCCGATCTCTATAGAGAGATCGGGAAGCGGAAACGGGAAGCTCCTCTGTTCTCCAGGATCTCGACCTTGTTTCCCCCGACCAGCTCTTTCCATCAATTACCCTGCAAACAGTCCCATCGATTATCGTGACCACACTCATGGGCAAAGTGAGAGCCATTCCCAAGGTCGGTGGTCTCCATCATTAATTGCACTATTACACTCGACGCGCTGCTTGAGCCGACCCGCTCGGAACGGCTGCCGGACTTCGCACCAGCTTACACCTCTACCCCTGAGTAGAGCCGACGCCGGCTCTTAAAACGTCCTACATGAAGACGACCAAAGCATTCCGGTTGCAGGAAGTTCGCCAATCTCATACAGCTTGAGTTTATGGAAGGGACAGGTCTCCGCGAGTTTTGAGAACGCCTCTAGGATTCGACCTTGCCGCTCCGTTCGCGTTTTCGGACAGGACGCGCTCCGTTCGCGTTTTCGGACAGGACGCCTTCGCTGCGCGCTAAATGGAACGTAAGCGCCTCTTCTGCAAAGAGATGCGTACACATCACCAACAGTAAACACCGCAAGCACCGGACGGATCCACTATGCGGAGATTTGACAGGAAAATTAATTAAGACTTGACTCCATGTTGACCTTACAGCTTCGACAGCTTGTCATCAAGAAAGTGTTTCAGCTGACCGCCCGACGGAAAATTAAAATCCGTCTTCAGTCGGTCCGCCATGGTTCCGAGCATCGCTCTAATGCGGGCTGGGTCCTTGTCCGCGTGTTCCTTGACGGCCGCTTGAACTATTTTCTTGATCTTTGGAGGCACGAAGTGCGAAATACTTACGCCAACTAGCGTCGGGAACATCTCATCGAACGCTTGATTGATTTGATGAACATTGGGAGCCAGCGCTATGTAGTTGTTCAGGAAATCGGGCCGCATGTACACGGTCTTTCTTTCACCGTTCGAGAGGCACTCCTTCACTGCTCGTTGAGTCGTTGTATCTTTCGATAGCCACCAAGTTTGGTATCCGAAAATGCCACCGCTTGCGAACTCTCTGTTGCGTTTGCGCAGCTCGTAGATCAGCAATGCTGTTTTCGCATCATTCACTGCTTGTTGTTGCGATGCCTTGTAGTCTTTCAAGCGAGCAGTAAGCATACTTAGCTCCGCTTCGTCAACGTCGACACTGGTCTCGTCCATGAGTTCTATGAAGTGGACCCCATTTTTTAGACCAGGGGTTAAGGTGGTAAAACAAGCCTGCTCAATAAAAAAAGGAGCAGAGAAAAGTGAAGAAAAATCGTACGAAGCACAGCCCTGTTTTCAAGGCGAAAGTTGCATTGGCGGTACTACGCGAGCAGGAGACAGTGGCGGAACTATCCCGCCGGCACAAGGTTCACGCGAACCAGATCTACAAATGGAAGCGGCAGCTTTTGGAGAACGTCACGCGTGCTTTCGAGACCGAAGAGGTGGGCGGAGGCGATGCCTCGATGCGCGAGGCCGAACTGCTTCAGAAAATCGGGGAGCTGACGATGGAGCGCGATTTTTTATCACACGGGCTCGGTCGATTGCGATGACGCCCCGGCGGGAGTTGGTCGAACCCAACGCTCCGCTGTCGATGCGCTGGCAGTGCGAGCTGCTCGGCGTGAATCGGTCGAGCCTATACTACGAACCTGTCGAGCCGGATGGCGAGCAACTCGCATTGATGCGTCGGATGGACGAGCTACATCTGAAGCATCCATTTTTCGGCAGCCGCATGATGACACAGACACTCAAAGCGGAGGGGTCGGCCGTCAACCGCAAGCGCGTGCAGCGTCTTATGCGGTTGATGGGGCTCGAGAGCACTGCGCCCAAGCCGAACACAAGCAAGCCAGCGCCGGAACACGCCGTATACCCTTATCTACTGAGGAATCTGACGGTTTCTCGGATCAATCAGGTGTGGGCCGCCGACATCACATACATCCCGATGGCGCGAGGCTTCGTATACCTGGTGGCGGTCATCGATTGGTATTCTCGGCGGGTGCTCGCCTGGCGCTTGTCCAACACGTTGGAGACGACCTTCTGCGTGGAGGCTCTGAACGAAGCTGTGGCACGCTACGGTTGCCCAGAGATATTCAACACGGACCAGGGCTCTCAGTTCACCTCGGAGGAGTTCACCAGTGTATTGCTTGCTCTTGAGATCAAGATCAGCATGGATGGCAAAGGTCGCTGTATCGACAACATCTTCGTGGAGCGGCTCTGGCGCTCGCTGAAGTACGAGGAGGTCTACCTGTACGCCTACGACACCGTGCAAATGGCTCGCGCGGGCATCGCTTGCTACTTCGATTTCTTCAATGACGAGCGCCCGCACAAAGCGTTAGGCTATCAAACGCCCGCGAGCTTCTACGATGGACTGCTTGGCGAGGTTGCTTGAAGATGATTGGCCATCGACCGATTTGTACATCACAGCATCATCCTGGAGCTCAACGTCGGCAGTTACCGACTGGGGCAATCGAAGCAGAACAAGGCCAAAGAGGCCACGGCGGTAGAAAACCGGGAAAAGGAATGAACCTTGCCACGAGTCCACAAAACGAATGCGAGAATCGCCGCAGGAGACCCTCTCGCGGCTTGGCCCATACCCCAGGTACCCCGATTTTTGCACTATTCAGGTGGACCAGCGAAAGGGCGGCTTCGATCCGGGGCCCCGACGGAGGGAGCGGACAAGGAAGCTTCGCATCTTTTCTTAAGGGTCCGCTCCCTCCGTCGGGGCACCGGATCGAACGTGGGACAATAGATCTTCAATCTGACATAAACTGTCTTCCCGAACGCTCCCTTCTAGGAGCCTTCGGGAAACAACATGACGACTATGACCACGACGTGTTCAACTCGGCAGGCTCCACCTTAGCTACCCCCCATTTTGGTCCAGAGAATGGGGTCCACCTCACTATCCCAAAGCAGCCACGTAGCCATTCGAGGAGCTCCCGTTCCATCTCCTCGCTTTGAATCGACACTACAACCTCCAAGAACTCGTTAAAAGTTCTAGTTTGACCGGAGAGCTGATCGTAGAAATACGACCGAATAAGGATTTCCTGAACGTACAACACGCTCATTTCGTCGGCATAGACTTCTTCTTGTCCTTTGTAGAACTCGTGATAGGTCTTTGCCGCGTTTCTAATGTGAGCGGCAAGTTCATTCAGAATTACATTTGTCACGAACAGTTGTACCCCGGCAGTGTTTGCTTTCCGAAGTATGTTCCAGTGCCTTCGGTGCGTTTCCTCCAACGGAAACTCCGAAATTGCCGGGACAAGAATGGAATTGTCGACGAGAATCCTTAGCTTGCCGGCCATCGTTGAAAAGTAGATCGCTATCTTGGGGTCACAATGCAGGAGGAAGAGCATCATGTAAGAGTTCGACAGTTTCTTGAGGTACTCCAACTCCACCGAACTTCCTTTATAGATAATTTCCCGCACAGTACCTAGAAGTGCACGTTTTACCGACTCTCTGTTCTTCGGGGCTACCGAACTCGAATTTACTGTTTCTGATACGATGTTTGGCAAAATCTTCTCGATGGGCGGCTCGGCCTCCGATTGGGTTATGAAGTTCGAGAACTCAAGCCCCTGTTGCTTGAACAAACTATTGAAGGCTGATTGCAGCAGCGACGGCGCATTCGCAACGTGGACAGATTGACTCTGGAGATTTCCCGCAAGGCGTTGGTTGGCTCGTTCGAAGAAATCGTCATGGAGCGCAGCATCGGCCAAACGTTTCTCTTTAAGTGCCAGTCGCGTCTCGAAGGGAAGGCAGTATTTGTCTTCTTGAGTGTGGTGGTTGATGCGTCGATCTGGCTTGCTAGACAAAACAGCGAGGCGACGATCGATAGCTGGCTCCAGGAGCCGAAACGGAAAGGTCACGTAGGTCGCCATGCGCTTCAGTATTTCGCTACGGCTGAGCAGGATACCTCGGTCTGGGTCCGTATCCTCTAGTGCGTACAACAGGAGCGAATCTGCGAGAAGTTCGTCAAGCTCAACTTTTTGCTCCCGCGACTCCCATTGCTGTCGCAGAAAAACGAATAGACGAGGATCCGTATCTAGGTCGGTAACGGCCAGAGAGCGGCCACGTTCCTCGAACTCGTGGCAGTGGGTGTCGATAAAGGTTAGGTACGTCCTCTTTGTACCCTCTGTTTTGTTAACGTTACCTCGAAGCCATTTCACATCTCTGAAAAAAATGGATATCTCAAAAGCGTTGAAAATTTTCTCCTGCAGCGCATCTTGGTCTCGGACAACTCGATTCGTAACGTAGAAGAGACGTTGGCACTCGATATCGTTTTCTACGAGTTTTTGAGCTGAGGCGTACGCCTTTGCTCCCGGATCAGCCTCGATGGAAAGCTGGTAGATTGTTCGTTTCGCACCTAGCAGCCCGTTGAAAAAGTCGTATCCGGTCGCGATATTTCTCTGAAGACTCATTCGATGACGATGTAAAATTGCATCGCATGTCGATGAAGAAGAAAAAGAAAAGTTGCCAAGAGACTTTATGGATTCCACACGATGCGGTTGCGTCGAGTCCTGGTCATCCTTTTTATGAGGAACTCGAGCGGGTACTTCGAGAGGAAGAGTTTGACTCGTTTGTGGAGTCGAAATGCTCGCCGTATTACGCGAAGAAGCAAGGTCGGCCGAGCATACCGCCGGGTGTGTATTTTCGAATGCTGTTGATCGGCTACTTTGAGCGCATCGATTCAGAGCGCGGGATCTGCTGGCGGTGTTCGGACTCACTGTCTTTGCGCCAGTTTCTTGGCCTTGGAATGGAAGAGCGAACGCCGGACCATTCGTCGCTGTCTCGGATACGGAATCGACTTCCGCTGGAAGTTCACGAATCTGTATTTGGATGGGTGCTAGAAGTTCTAGCGTCGAGAGGGATGATAGATGGCAAGACACTGGGTGTGGACGCGACGACGCTGGAAGCGAATGCGGCGCTTCGGTCAATCGTTCGTCGAGACACGGGGGAAAGCTACGAATCGTATTTGAAGGAGCTTGCGCGCAAGAGTGGTATCGAAGAGCCGAGCCGAGCGGACATTGCAAAGTTGGACAAGAAGCGGCCAAAGAAAGGGTCGAACAAGGAGTGGGTGAATCCGAACGAGCCGGATGCGGAGATCATGAAAATGAAGAGCGGGGGCACGGATATGGCGCACAAAGCCGAGCATGCTGTGGACATGAGCGGGGAAGGTGCGGTAATTGCCGTGACGCTTCACGGAGGCGCGAAGGGTGACACAAAGAGCCTACCGGATACGCTGGAAAAAGCGCAGTCAAATCTGCAAGAGCTCGCGAACAACGCGGAATGTTGTGAACGAATACATGAAGACGCGGGTCGCGAAGTGGTCGGGGACAAGGGCTATCACGGCAACGACATCCTGGTTGAGCTGGTCGAACAAGAATACCGGAGCTACATTTCGGAGCCAGAGCGAGGTGGCCGCAAATGGAAGGACAAACAGGCCGAGCAAGCCGCCACCTACGCGAACCGACGTCGCATTCGCGGGACTCGAGGTAAGCGATTAATACGCCGTCGCGGCGAGTTACTCGAACGACCTTTCGCGCACTACCTCGAAGCGGGAGGCATGCGACGAACGCATTTGCGAAGACACGAAAATATACTCAAGCGCCTCCTCACGCACGTGGCCGGATTCAATCTCGGGATTCTGATGCGCAATCTCATCGGCAAGGCCACGCCGAAGGAATACGCGGAGCTCAACGCCAGTCTGATCGCTGCTTTATTGCGCTTCGTCTCGACCATAGGCGCACGTTTTGCCCCGCTGCAATCCATCGGGCGTCTCAACTTGGCCGTTCCGCCGAATCACATCTTCCTTGAACTTGCCCACCAAACTTTCTCCGTGAGCAGAATCTGGACTTTTTCACCGGGCTGCTAGGTACTCGTAGCAGTGCTCGAGGCCGTCAATGCCGCGGTCGTGGACGCCGCCAATCGGGGTGAAATTCGGTCCGACAACTTGGCAGAGCAGATCATGAGCAAAACGCTCGAATACGAGCCCTTCATCGATCTGCGAGAGTACGAATTCAAAAGCTCGGGGGTCTATCCCTTCCATGTTTTGTCCTTTAGCTAGTTCCTGTCCAGAAACACCATAACTTGTGGTGTGCGAGAGACCTATCGAAGATGTGGGTATTATACGTTTTCGGAAGGGGCTTCGTGGGATTGAGAGCGAATGAAAATCTTGGACGAAACGAGATGCGAATTGTTAGCAATCCATGGCTATAAGGGGCGGAAGAGTAATAGTTGTTATCGTAATAGGTGTCTTGCCATCATCAGTAGGTTGCAGGTGATGATGGAACTCCATACGTACGATTTAAAAGAAGGCAATGAGCGCCATGTGCATCGGTCGAGACCAAAGACTCGTTTCAAGAACGAAATGACGCCTTCGATTGGCGTTGTTGCACCGCTCTGGCTGAGAGCGAAATCCGCCTATGGTGGTGGCCGAGGTATGTTCGAGCATGAAGTATCCCAAGCGCTGCCAGTACAAGCACGCGAAGCAGAAGAAGTACCACGTTCGCAACTGGGCGGAATACAACGAAGGGCTGCGCCGCCGGGGCGATTTGACAGTCTGGTTTGACGAGGAGGCAATCGCGAACTGGAAGGCCGACAAGACCGGTGAGCCTGGCGGTTAACGGGTCTATTCAGACATGGCGATTGAAACGGGCCTGGTTGTCCGGATGGTGTACAAGCTCGCCTACCGACAAACCGAAGGCTTCTTGCACTCGATCGCCTCGCTGCTCGGGCTCGGTATCGAGATCCCGGACTACTCGACGTTGTGTCGGCGCTCGAGGTTGCTCCGCAAGAAGCTGCGGATTCCGAAAGCCGCGAGCACTCAACCCATCCACCTGATGATCGATAGCACGGGCTTGAGGATTCATGTTGGAAACGCTCGCAAACCGCCAAAGCAGCGCGCATGGCGCAAGTTGCACATCGCCGTTGATCGCGAGACAGGGAACATTGTTGCGTCCGAACTGACGGCGTCACGAGCTCGCGACGCAACCCGAGTCCCCGCTTTGCTAACACAGATTCAAGCACCTCTAGTGTCGGTGGCGGCGGACAGTGCATACGACAAGGAAGCGGTCTACGAAGCCATCGAAGCGCACAGTCCTGGACGAAGGACGCGCGTGGTGATTCCGCCGCAACGAAACGCGACGCTCAGTCAGAATTCGAACACCGCCATGCAGGAGCGCGATCGCCATATTCGTGCAATCGAAAGACACGGCCGACGTGAATGGTACAAGCTCTCAGGCTACACCAAGCGAAGCATGGTGGAGAACGCGGTCTATCGTTACAAGGCGATCATCGGGCCGGAGATGCGGGCTCGAACGTTGGCGAGGCAACGAGTTGAACACCGAATTGGGTGCGAGATACTCAACAAGATGGCTGCGCTCGGGATGCCCGATACGTACTGCGCCGGGTGACTCTGCAACCGGCACAGGGAGGTCAGCGATTTGCTCCGGGCCGTGCAACAACGCCGGATAAAGGAGCACGGTTCACAGCGCTCTGGCATCATGTCTACAACGTCGACCGCCTCCGGGAGGCCTACTTTAGCCTCAAGCGGAATGCTGCACCGGGAGTAGACGGGGAGACGTGGCAGCACTACGGCGAGGACCTGGAGGGCAACCTGCAGGAACTATGCACGAGGCTGAAGCGTGGGGCGTACCGGGCGAAGCCGGTCAGGAGAGTGTACATTCCCAAGGCTGATGGGCGGCAGCGGCCGCTCGGAGTAACCGCACTAGAGGACAAGGTAGTCCAGCGCGCGGTGGTCAAGGTGTTGAACGCGATCTATGAGAGCGACTTCCTCGGCTTCTTCCTATGGCTTCCGACCGAGGCGCAATCCGCACAATGCGCTGGATGCCCTCTACGTCGGAATCATGCGCAAGAGGGTGAACTGGATGCTCGACGCGGACATTCGCGGGTTCTTCGATGCCATCGACCACGAATGACGATGGCGGTGCGTCGTACTCCTTTACGCATGACATCTTTTTTGAGTGGGTGTTCTTCCGGCTACTTATTGAGCTTGGCGACGATTGGAAGCGCGGCCTCATCAACGCGGGCCAGCCGCCGCTACTTGGCCGCGTGGTCGGACTCCTCGCGCAAAACGCTCTCGGCTCACCGGGCAAATGGTCGGCGGGCTATCGTGATCTGGAAGGGCAGCCGCTCCGCCCTCAATGGCGGCGCGAATGGCTGACTGCTCCTCCCTTCACGCCCGCCTTCGCCCAGGGGCAGCAGGAGTTTCAAGCGCTTCTTACCGAGAATGACTACGCGCTCCTTCAGAAGTTGCTCGTGTGGTTTCAAGCTCAGCATGCGATCCCTAGCCCGTATGTTCTCCAGAATCCCGCAACCGCCGTCGAGGGCGTCGATCGAGTCGGCATGGCGGACCTCTTTAGCTGGCCGTCCGATCTCGAGAGCTGGGGCCGATTTTTGGACTGGCTGCTCCCGCTCGCTCCGAACCTTCCGAAGCGGCTGCTGCCCAATGTCATCGAGGTTTTCAGCGTTTGGCAGAACATGCTTGCTAACACCAAGAACCCGCGCTCGGCGGCCATCATCAAGGTATGCGGCAACTGGCTCATCGAGCTCGAAGGCGTCGAGTATTCTGAGGACCTTCCCTTCAAGAACGGCCGGTGGAATGCGCTTGGCCGTGAGGCGTGGTCGAGCTTCGCAACCGCCCTTCGTATGATCATCATGCGCTCGGCGCGTTCTTATCCGGACCCCGCACTCGCGCTCTTCGAACGCGCAGCTACGAACGAGCTCATGCGCCGTGAGGCCTACAGTGATCTGATGGGTTTTACGTGGACGATGGCGGATGTGTCTCCTGAGGCAGTGGTCGCTGTCGCGAAGGCAGAACTGATGAAAGAGCTACCCCGAGACCGCTACGACCGCGAGAAACGCGAGCACCGGGAACGCGCTGAGCGGCTTAAGCGCATTCGTGCCATCCCGGAAAATGAGCGGACGGAAGGCCAGAAGCGCACGCTCCAGCATATGTATTTACCGATTGGGCGCGCCAGCTATGATCATGAAAACATTGGGATTAACCAGCACCACAATTATTACTATCCACCTTCGGCGCTGCATGAGCCGCTCGCCAGCCTCTTTGCGAAAACGCCGGAGGCCGCGCTTAGTCTTGTGCGTGCTCTAGCCAACCACGCAACGAAGGGTTGGCTCCAGGTCCAGCTTCTGAACTGCAAGCGCATGGGCACGCCTATCGCTGTCAGCGTCGAATTTTCCTGGGGTAAGCAGGAATTTTGGGGCGACCGGCACGTATATAGCTGGTTCATGGGGGACTTCGCACCGCAGCCGCTGGAGTGCGCCTTTCTCAGCCTTAGCTATTGGGCGTTTAAGCAAATCGAAGCCGGCCGGCGAACCGATGAGGTCATCCGTTCGGTGGTCGAAGGGAATGAATGCTACAGCGTTCTAGGCTTGGCGCTGGTCCTTGCGCTAGAAACCTATGACGTGTCGGAAGCGACATTTCCGATCGTGACCTGTCAGCGGCTTTGGAATCATGACACTGCCCGGGTCGTTCAGGAGCCCACGCGTAACCTCGACTTATTGGGCGTCGGGTTCCTTTCACGCCTTACGGGCGCAAAGGCACAGGCGAAGGAGTTCTTGGACTCGCGGAAGAGCCGCAAGCGCGAGGTCCGCGAACTCGCCATGCAGTTCGCGCTGAGCAAGGACGATGGCTTGCGCGAGCGATTCAAGGAAGCGCTTGCACGTTTTCCTGAGCATTTACCCTACGCAATTGAGGAAGATCGATTCAATCCCGCCGCTACGGACTTCCTGAAAGAGAATGCGGAGCGTTGGGCCGGACTCGGCGACATCAAGAACTATCGCAAGCATGCGACGGGCGCTGATGAAGTCCTGATCTCCTATGAACCGCCGAACCCGCTGACGCCGGCACAGGAAAAACGCTTCGTGGAAAACGCTACCTCGCTGCAGGAGTATAGCGTCATCGCGTGGGCGACAAGGTCGCTTGAGGTGAACAAGCTCGACAACGCCGTGAGCCTAGAAGACGCGATCGCGTTCGCCAGGACTCGGGACAACGCCACCATTCTTGTGGAGCGAAACCACGCAGCACAGCACTCGGCGCAGACAACCATCTCGGCGGTCGCTGCGGTCGTTATTCGCTTCGGGCCTGAGGCCGGATCGGATTACGATTGGGCATGGGACGTCATGGAGCGCGTCGCCGTCATGACCGAGCCGAAGGATACGTTCCCAAGCTCGAAGATACCCTGGCACCCGGCCAATCATCTGGTTGCCGTCCTAGTGCACGATCGCCGCTCAGAGGCACCGCGCAAGTTTTCGGTGCGCCGGCTCTTTGAGCTTACGGCCCATCCGCTGGACGATGTGGCGAAATTTGCTTTCAGCGGTCTCTTTATGGATTCGGATGAGCATGTGCGATGGGTGGCGGCGCAGCTCGCCATGGATCTCTCGCTCTCCTACTGGTTCGAGATTAACGCGGAGGGAGATCGCGACGAAAAGATTGACAGGAACACGCGAAAGCATAGTCTCGCCCACGCACTTGAGCGCTTGGACCAGACGACTGCTTCGCCGCTAACTGACGTGCCGCCGGCCTGGGTAAAGGCGAAGCGCCGGCCACGCTTCGACCGATCTGGAGCGGAAGGCGAATGGGAAGACGCCGATCCATCGTTCAACGCGCAGTTTGCAGCAAAGCTGTTTCCGCTGTTGCCCGTCGAATCGTTGTGCCAGTCGGCCGTCTACAAGCCAATGTTGGAGATCACGCTCAGGCAGCTTGTAGCGTGGACGGCGGAACGGCTCATGCCCTCGTGGGAAAAACGGCGGCGAGCATCAGATCGTAGCACTACTGAGCTAATCGAATGGAATAGCACCCTGGGCGATCTGCTTGCTCGGGCTGCGCCGTTCTTCGAGACTGAGTTTGTACGTCAGGAGTTTCTGGCGCCCTTCCTTACCGATGATGAAGAGGGCTTGGCGGTTCTCTCGCAATTTGCCGATATGACGATTACGCGGCAGGTTCTCGATGCCCCGACGATCCCGGCGAACACTTTTGACTTACTGAACGACTGCGTCGAGCGTGTCGTCCGCGACAAGGTTTTCGATCCAAATAGCTACCGTGCCGGTGAAGTGTATGGATGGGATCTGCCCAAGCTGATCACAGCGTTGCTCTTCGTGGCGGTTGAAGTGGAAGCGCCGGGAGCCGTGCGCTTTGCCAATGGCGAGTGGTTCCAGATCGGCATTGTCATGCCGATGGTGACCAAGCTGGTTACCGGAACCGGCTGGTCGTCCTATGTGATGGAGAAGTTCCTAGCACTCTGCGAGCGGGCAGACATCGCCTATCCGCTCGACGCGTTTGCTGCTCAGGCGAATGCTATTCTCGGCTCGATCGCCAATGCCAAGGGCAGTTGGGCTGGAACCGTACTCCCCGCTCGCACGGCGGCGACGGTCCAACGCCTTGCCGACGCCAACTTTCCGCTACGCACCGACCAAGCGCGGGAACTGCTCAAGGTGCTTGATGCGTTAATTGAACTCGGCGATCGTCGCAGCGTTGCGTTGGAGCAAGCCGAAGTTTTTCGAGGGGTTCAACTGCAATGACAAAGGAGAGATATGGTGCATATTCAAAATTGAGAGAGCAGGTGCACCTTCGGAGGATAAACTATGACCGAAACGAACCAAAATGATAACGGGAATCGCAATTGTTGTACTTTCTCTAGCACGACATATGGAACGTAATGGTGCCATACTAGAAGGGTCGAGGGCGAAAGAATGGTGCTTGCGCTGTTTGCTGTTGGTGATGTGTACGCATCCCTTTGCAAAAGAAGCGCTTACGCTCCATTTAGCGCGCAGCGAAGGTCACGAGCGCTATTTTGGCTGTAACTTAATGTACCGTAACGTCTTAGCGTCATCTCACCAACACTTGATGGCGGAAGCACCGGCCCGTTTCCCGGCGATGAAGAGGCTCAGAAGCTGAGGCTTCGTCTACGCAAAGAACGTTCGCGGCCGATCTTGAGCTCGATCCGCGAATGGGCACTGACCCAGCGGGGACTGCCGCGAAGTGACTTCGGCAAGGCGGTCCGATACATGCTGGAGCGCTGGGCGAAGCTGACGCTGTTCGTCGAAAACCCGCTCGTGTACCCCAACAATAACGCGGCCGAACGTGCTCTGCGGAGACCCGTCGTTGGGCGCAAGAATCACTACGGCAGTCGCTCGAAACGCGGAACCGAAGTCGCCGCGCTCTTCTGCACCTTGTGCGAGACCGCAAAGCTGCGCAACGTTGAGCCGAGAGCCTACCTGATCCAGGCAGCCTACGCCGCCATCGAGCATCCTGGAACGATCATACTCCCCGACGTGCTACGCGACGACTCCGCCGCGTAGCTTCCCCTACCGCTCGACTCGTTTCTAGACCCCGAGTGGGGCACGGCGAGTACTTGCGAACAGGTCTGTCGCAGCGATGGCGCCCAAATGAGCCTTGATGAAGGTGCTCCACGACATGCTCTTGCCCCGCTCCGGGGCAGGCGCGATACCGCGTCCTGTGCCAAAACTCGGCCCTTTTGAAATAGACCACAAATCAGCAGCTTAGACGCCCTTGGAATCCGCGCAGAAGCGAAGGTATTTCGCGCCGCAGCGCTGACTTACGACCCCTGGGCTGCGGGTGGCGTGCGACAGGCCCACCGGGGGTGCGCACGGCTGGCTGAAATCGGCTGCGGGGAGAGCTACGGGCAGTGAACTTCGCACCCGGAAGTCCCTCATTAGACTGGACTTGGTTGTCCCTTCCATAAACTCGAGCTGTATGAGATTGGCGAACTTCCTGCAACCAGGATGCTTTGGTCGTCTTCATATAGGACGTTTTAAGAGCCGGCGTCGGCTCTACTCAGGGGTAGAGGTGTAAGCTGGTGCGAAGTCCGGCAGCCATTCCGAGCGGATCGTCTCAAGCAGCGCGTCGAGTGTAATAATGATGGAGACCACCGACCTTTGGAATGGCACTGACTTTGCCCATCGGCTGGTGACTCTCGTCCTGTGCCAAAACTCGGCCCTTTCGAAATAGACCATAAATCAGCAGCTTAGCGACTGGGCCAAGGGCCCCTACGCTTTACAGTTACCCCACCCGCGGTCGACCTTCGAGAGCCGCACCGTTTCACCGGACGGCAGAGGACGGCGAACTGCTGCCGAAGAGCGACATTGTCAAGAGCCAGTTCGCGACGAGCCCTGAAGGCAGAGATGAGAGCGCGAACAAACGACGAATTCAAGCAGGTATGGTGCCGGCAGACCGGAGACTAATCAAGTTCGGGGCGCCCGGATGAATAAATAGAAGGCACAACTGCCGTGCCGCGTAGATTGTCGCCGGCGACGGTAGCCCCTCGGCGGGCTCGACCGGCGTAGCGTGGAAACAGCTTCAGGAACACGCTTCGATATTCGCTCTCGACTAGGTGGTCATCTGCATGGTGACGACCCGCCCGCCCAAGACGATTGTAAAGCCCACGGCCCTTGGCCCAGTCGCAAACACAGACACTAAGTTGCTTGATTTATGGCCTATTTCAAAAGGGCCGAGTTTTGGCACAGGACGGGATCTCCTGGATCTCGGAGATGGGATTGCGCTGGATCGGCAGGACGCGCGCAGCGTCGGCTCATGGCGCATCCGGCTCGTCCTTTTTCGCAGAATCGTCCAGGACAATGATCTCTGGATTGGTGTCGCGCAGCACCTGAATGTGCGCAATGGGCCAATCGGTGTTGGGACCGATTCCGCCTTCGAGGATCTGTTTCTCACGATGTCCAAAGATCCAGAATCCCGCTCGTTCGAGTTCTCCGATGTGCTCGTCGAGGGATCGGGCTGCACGTATTCGATCACGCAACAAACCACAAAACAGGAGGAGTGTTGTTTATCACTTTAATCCGTAATCCACCGCGATGAAATATCAAGAACGGCCACCACTCCATGAGGGTACGGGAGTGCTCGACGGCGTCAAGGGTTCGCTCGCTACGCGCCCTTGACCCCGTCTGCGCCGTGGAGAAAGCGATCCGTTCTCTCGTGCACCTCCGCGACACGTATCCGCGCCGAAAAAAGATTGCCCGAGAACTGAAGTATTTTCGGCGCAATCGGCATCGAATGCGCTACGCGGCGCTCAAGGAACAAGGTCTGCCGATCGGTTCAGGAGTCACGGAGGCAGCGTGCAAGACTCTAGCAACGCAACGCATGAAGAGGTCAGGAATGCGATGGGGCGAGCAAGGCGGCCAAGCCATTCTATCCTTCCGCGCTCTCGTGCAGAGCAATCGCTTCGAGCGAGCCTGGACCCTGCTCGCACATACCTACAAGGCGGAGGTTACGACTCTCGACAATGTCGTGCCTATACGCAGTTGGCAATGATCGGTGTCAGTATGAGAGTTACACCCAAAGCAAAAGCCTCTACGTGACAGAAACTTGTGAACGAAGCGTTCACCACGAAGAAGGCTTTTTGCTGGACCGAAGATTCCGCAACACAGTGTTGGTTGTTTCCCGACCTTTCCCCAAAGAAAGTTCTCGTTCAGCTCGACGGGGATCGTAAGAGCTCAGACGGTGCCGCAGTGCTGTTGATGGCGATCGACGAGCGTCTGCAGCTGAGTCGGCGACTGCCGAAGTGTTGGCGAGATACCAGGTAATCCGGGAAAGTTTTCTTCGAACAATTCCCGAAAGCACTTCACAGGGCTGCTTTCTGGGAGCAGAATACTTCGGTATGCGCCCCCGCTGGATTGCATCGGCCGGTTTCGACCTCGGGCTCATCATCGGGCCGCCGGTCGCCGCCGTGCTTCTGGTCTTGGCTTTGCCGGCCATGCGGTCCGAGGAGACCCCGGTCTGGGGCTGGGTGCTCTTCGTTGTCTTCATAGACGTGGCGCATGTCTACGCATCGCTGCATCGGACCTATTTTCAGCCGGACGAATTCGCCCGCAGGAGACTCTTCTACCTGGCGACGCCTCTGGCGTGCTTTCTGGGAGGCGTCGCGCTCTACAGTCTCGGCTACCAGGTGTTCTGGAGGGTTCTTGCCTACATCGCCGTTTTTCATTTCGTCCGTCAGCAGTATGGCTTCATGATGGTTTACCGTCATCGCGCGGGTGAGCACTCCCCGCGCGAAGCGCTCCTGGACAAGTGCGCCATCTACGCGACCATGGTCTACCCCCTGGCGTTGTGGCACCGGGATCCGTCATCCCGAAACTTTCAGTGGTTCGTCGAAGGGGATTTCGTCCAACTGCCGGAATGGGTCGCAACCGGGGCCGTTGTCTTCTATACGGCATCACTGCTTTTCTTTGCGGCCCGCCAGGTACAGGTTTTCGCCCTCGCGGGAACCGTGAACTGGGGCAAGATCGGCATCGTGGGCTCCACCGCTGCTGTCTGGTATGTCGGTATCGCTCTCCTGAATTCCGACTTTGCGTTCACCGTGACGAACGTTGTCGCGCACGGAGTCCCGTACATGGCCCTGGTGTGGCTCTACGGTCGCCGCCGCTGGGCAGGTGATCCTTCCTGGCGGGGAACGATTCATCGTCCCGTAGGCGTCGGTTTGTTCGTCGGCCTCTTGCTCGCTCTCGCCTACATCGAGGAGGGCCTGTGGGAGCTCTTCGTCTGGCAGGAGCACGCCGAGGTTTTCCTGGGGATGGTTTTGAATTTTGAAGTGCCTTCCATGGCCCTGACCATCCTCGTACCCCTGCTCACGGTTCCACAGGCGACACACTACATCCTTGACGCCAAGATCTGGAAGTTCGACGGTTCGAATCCGAATCTCCATTACTATCTTTTCCTCGAGGGTGAGGTGCCCCAGGCTGGCTCGGAGTCGAAGGTCGGAGGTCGATAGCTGAGCGAGACTCGCCGAGCGAGATTCGATGGGAGGGAACCTTCAGGGTAAGAAGGTATCGACCAGCGGATCTCGGTATCCTGACTTTGCCGGTGCTCGGAGAATCCGCTCTCCGACGGGGCATGCCATCAAGCTCAAATGCCCATTTTCTTCTTGAGCTCAGCCAGCGAGTCACTGGTCTCGGCCGAGCTGGACGCTGCAAGGGTTCTGTCTATCTCCTCGTCCAGCGTTACGCTCGCGTCCGTCATTTCCCCGTAGGCCTCAGCAAGCGCCTCCTCCTCAACCACTTTGTCCTTCATCTTTTCCAGCAGCGCAATCGTACCGGAGGAGTCGACGTTCGACATCTGCTGGTTGATTTTCCGCATCGACGTGGCGGTCTTGGCGCGTGCTCTCAAGGTCACCAGCTCGGTCTCGTAGCGGCTGGTCGTTTCCTTCAGCGTCTGCACCTTTGCCTGAAGCTGATCCCCCATACTCTTCTGCTGCTCGTGGTCCTTCTTCAAGGCACCTGCGCGTTGCAGGGCCTCGTCCTTCTTGGTCAAAGCTTCGGTTGCCAGACGTTCCGCTTCAGTTTGCTGCAGATCCCCGCTCTTCATTTTCTGGAGAAGTTGCATCGCTTTCCTCTCGTAGTCCTTCGCAAGCTTTTTCTGGTTGTCCGAGTCTTTCTTGAGACGAATCGCGATCGCTTTGACCTGCGCCAGACTCTGCATGGAATCCTGCAAGTCTTTCTTCAAGTCACGAATTCCCTGCTCGGTCAGCTTGATCGGATCCTCGAGCTTATCCACTAGAGAATGCGCCTCGGACTGCACGGTTTTGAAAATTCTTTGAAAGAAACTCATTTGTCAGCTCCCCTTCGACTATCGGTGACTATATTCCAGCAACTCTGCGCCGTTCTCGGCCAGAGCAAGCTCCAGCGCTCGAATGGAGCCTTCCAACTCGTTACAATCCAGGTTTTCCAGCTGCAACGTATCGCGGAAGAGGACACGGCTACCTTCTTCGTCGTCGAGCACAAACGCTCCATGTACCATCGTTCGGTTCATCTGGAGGAGGCGTTTGAAGAAATCTCCGGGAATCTCGGGGACATCCATGATGAGCTGTTCGAGGATGACGATCGGTGGTTCGCAGTCGATGATCAGGTTTCGAATTCCATTCTCCTCATCCTCCACGATGACCAACTCCTCGGCCTCATCCTCGCTGACGATGTTCATATCGATATCGAGCAGATAGCCCTTGACCAAATCCAGGTTCTCGGACATGTTTACTTCTCCTGTTTGTTTGTCTCGCTCTCCAGCCGCTTTTGCGGCTGTTCGTAAGCACTGTTCAACCGTTGCGTCAGTTCATCGGCGATTTTTCGTTTCACGGGGTCCTTCGAGATCAGATCCGGATGATATTTCCGCAACAGCCGTTCGATGCTTCCGAACCGTGGCAAAGTTGAAACCATAGGACACCTCCGGGTTGGAATACAGCTCGGCCAGCTCCGGAACGACGCCCCGTGGCCGTAGTCGCGGCCTGCCGGCCACCGTGGCCCCGAGTTTAGCTCTGGCGTCCACGTGCCCGACCGACGCGATCCCGTCCGCCCGAGTCAGGACGGATCTCGGCTCGAATGAAGCGGATCACGCGGGTCACCAGATCCAACGATTCAGTTCCTCAGAAACCACGTTCACGACGACGTTGCGTACCGACGATAATCATAACTCAATATTCGACAGCGATTCCATTCGCACGATTCTCTCGACGATTGTGGCTCGTGCATTCTGCAACACGATGACCTAACCCTTCCTCTCGTAACATTTACGCAGTTTTCCCAAAACCTGGCGCACCATCCGACTCAGTAGCGAGCTCGTGAAGGACTAGGCGAACGACATCCTCATCCTGCGCGCGAAGCGGCAGGACGAGAAAGACAATGTCAGTACGGAACGCGGAGGGACGCGGCGGGTTTTGGACGCCACAAGCCTCCTTTGGCCCTTCAGGGGGGCGAGCAGGTCCATTTTGGCCAAAGATTCCGTTCCTCCCCAAAATTCGCCTCCCCTGAACTGATCCTGTCTGTCTCCCTCTCTGGAGCCTTCATCCTTTCGGCCACCTCCTCGCCCTCTAGAGTCTAATTTCTCCTATGCCAGGTGTCTCATCATCATAGGCACAGAGGGGCGGCTGCAGCGGTAGCGTAGCGGGCGACTGTCAAGTTGAACCTGCACTGTTTGTAGTCCGAACATCTATCGAGTACCAGGATCGGCGGCTCACAAGCAACCACAAAGTTCTTGATGCCGCTCTCCTTGCCTTGCCTCTGGCGAATCACTTTTTCAAGCTTCTTCCAGTCTTTCTCGAAGCTGTTCATAGGCGTGGTTCAACTTCTTAACGAGTTCAGTTGCGATCTTCTGCCTCGCCGGGTCGGAACAATGGAGGTCGGGATGATACTTTCGCAGAAGCCGCTTCCAAGCTCTTCGCACGGTTGCCAGATCGGAAGCATAAGGGGCTTCGAGGTTAGCGTAGTATTCCGCGAGCAGGGGATCGACGTTGGGACTCTTTCGTGCCGTCGGTCCGTCGGATTTGTATCCGCGGTCAGCCGACCCAGACGCAAAGGGCGCTTCCTCACCGCACGGCACAGAAAGGGCACGTATGACCGTGAGCAGGCGCGACATCAAACTCATTGTTTGCAACCTCGCCGCACGAGACTCCGCTTAGATCTTGCCGTCCGTGATTACGATCAGATGGTCGTTAGCCTCCACTTTGAAATCGGTCGCTGGGTTGGTCACGACCTGCTTTCCTCTCTGTACCGCAAGTACGATGCTGTTTCTAAGCCGCTTCATCTCCGAAATGACCTCGAGAAATTCGTGACCATCCAACGCTGCGGGAAGTTGGACCTTCATGAGAGCATTGGCCGAGCGGGAGGATAGGACCTCTGAGAGGACCTTGGTAATGCCGTGATCGAGAGTGGCGCTTGCAATCAGGCAGCTGCTGAACTCGGACCCCACTATTACCTCATCGGCGCGGGCTCGCTCGCAATGTTGCACGTTCTCCTTGTTGACCAATTCTACGATTGTGTACGCCTCCGGGTTAAAAGTCTCCACGGTCAGTGTTGAAAGCACGACCTTTGCGTCCCTTGCGTTGGCCTCCAAGGCATCGTCTCCCAAGATGACCACTGTGGTCGCATCTTGTACGTTGGCACGCTTCAGATTTTCCTCGGTCACGCTCCCGGAGATGAAGTGCAGGTCGGCGTCGTCCACGGGTTTCATGTCCGTCTCTGCGAGCAGAACAATCGGTGTTCGAGCACATCGTTCGTCAGATCGAAGCTCATGGAGAATGTCCCGTGCTCGATGGTTCCACCCGCACAGAATAACGTGACATTTGAACTTGTACGTCCCCATACCGCGCTCTCTTTTGAACCGCTTCTCAATGAAGACACCAGCAACTGTCGCTGTGAAGACACCGACAACGCCAATACCACAGAACATGAGTCCTATGCCGATGACTCGGCCCCACAAGGAGCTTGGGGTGATGTCTCCGTAGCCGACCGTTGTGAGGGTTACGATGCTCCACCACAGCCAATCTCCGAAGGCCCTGTCAGGCTCGATGAGTTCGAGAGCGAAGGCACTGAAACTCGTCAAGAACAATAGAAGGAAGAAGATCCGGTATAACCTCTCGCGCCGAAGGAACTCCAAGACGTGCCTGAGCTGTTCTAGCATCGACTCGCGTCCAGCGGTTGCCGTAATCCGACGCGCGTACTGTTATGAAGGATTCCTTCTACCGGAAACCTACGTCTGTCGCAGAGCCCGAGAGCTGGGACGCGCAGCCCAGCGCGAGCAACAGGCGGGTACGAGATTTTATCCAAGCCCGAGGCTCGGTGCAAACGGGATCCGGAGGTGGCCGGCGCGGGCTCGAACGGCCGGGTGGCTCGGGGGGGAGCGATCGCTCTAGAGGTTTGGGTCCTTTTTAGCGCACGGGACCGGGCTCCTCGGAGCTCACTGGGGTTTGCGGAGGAGGTGCCGGCGGAGCGCGCCGTCTTCACTCGCTCGCCAGGTTTCTTCGGAATCATCGACGGCGCCACCACAACACAATCGTGACCCGTCTCTTTGACCGACGGTGAACCTCGTATCCACACGGTCCCGCCTCGTAACAAAACCCAACCGCCTCGCCGCCAGGTGAGAGTCGATGCACTAGTTTCAGAATCGATTTCTTCGTGTTTGCGATCACCCCCAGCGATTCGGGCTTAGACCGACCCGAGTACGCCACTGCTACCGCGATCGTCTCCTTGTGTACGTCCAGTCCCACGTAGCCGCTACACTCTTCCACGATCTGTCCTGCTTGATTATGGCTCTGAGCCGTCGTGCTAAATCCTCGAAAGCTTAACCCACGCTCTCAAGGTCGGGCAGGTTCAATACATTATGTCTATCTTTACATGGACCAGGAGGAAGCGGACGCCTCGCCGGCACGGCCCTCCAGAAGAAAGAGGAGGGCGTCAACCCGGGCTACGACGCTCTCCACCGACCAGCAGACGCAGAAGAAGATGTCCGACCCAGGCGAAGGTGCAAAAGCTACAGGACCAGATCCGGCACTACGATGCCTTGGTGCATAAATACAGGTAAGTCATTGATTCCATTGACTCTGCTATTTTTGCACCAAAAACGTAACCTGCTGATTCCTTTAGAGTTGTCCAGAGTTATGCACCAAGGCAATCGGATGATGGGAGTCGGGGCCAAGCGAGCTATCGGCCTCTATCGGAGTTGTGCACCAAGGCAGTGCACGCCCGGCAGTGTGGCTCCTCGGTGCCGCTGTTCGATCCCCTCTCAAACCACTAGCAGGCGCTCTTCTCCCCGGCAAAGTCCAGTCCCGTCTCGGGCTCGGCGGCCGTTCCCCGCCCGTGGCGTGCCCCACCACCTATCAGGCCAGCCGTGCGCACCCCCGGCAAAATCATCCCAGAACGTCCCGGCGCGTGGGTCTTGAGTGCGTTTGTGTTTTTGGACACCACGGGGACACTATGAGGTACTTGACAGGATTTGGCCCATTGTATATGCTAATCAGCGGATCATCATAGGCGGAGGCCGCGATTTGAAAACGTTCGGTCAGATCATCGTCGAGGCCCGCAAAGCGCTCGGTATCAGCCAGAAGGACCTAGCCGGCAAGACGCTCAAGCAAGACGGGACGCCGATCTCGCCCCAATATCTCAACGATATCGAGCATGGCCGGCGTGACCCGCCCGCGGAGTTCATCATCGTTCAGCTGGCCAGGACCCTGAAGCTCTCCAAGGAGTACCTCACGGCCGCCGCGGGCCAGTGGCCGCCAGATCTGCGCGACAAGCTCGCCGGGTCCGATCCCAAGAAGGTCGAAGAGGCGTTTACGGCCTTCCGCAAGGTGCTCAAAGACAAGTCCTGATACGAAAGGGCTGATCAGCATGAGGTGGACCTGCGACACATCCGGCCGGTTCCGGCAGCGCCCGTATTACACAGATTCGGAACTTGAGCAGATCTGCGAGGACGCGATTTGCGGGTTTCTTCGAGAGCGCCACGGCAAGGCCGTTTTCCCGGTCAGCACCGCCGACCTGACCGTCCTGATCGAGCAACACGTCGACGATCTCGACAGCTATAGCGACCTTGAGGACGGCATCGATGGCCTCACGCACTTCTTCCCGAAGAAGAAGCCGAAGGTCAAGATCGCCTCCCGGCTCCAGGAAGCGTATCTCGAGAACCGCTTGCGCACGACACTGACACACGAACACGGGCACGTCCTTCTCCACGGCTTCCTGTTCGCCATGGAAGAAGAACTGAAGAAGCTGTTCGATGGAGAGCCAAAGGAGACGCGCAACACCTGCCACCGAGACCACATTCACGGAGGCGCCACCGACTGGATGGAGTGGCAGGCCGGCTTCGCCTGCGGCGCCCTGCTTATGCCTCAGACCGAACTCTCACGCGCCGTCAAGGCGTTCCGCGACGCCGAACAGATGCCCTACGCCGATATCGGTGTGAAGACGGAATCCGGCAAGCGACTCATTTCAAAGGTGATGGACGTGTTTCAGGTGTCCGAGGACGCCGCGCGCGTGCGCCTCGAGCAGCGCAAGGCCATCGTCCGGAACCCGGTGGCCGGGCTCTTCGGCTGAATTTTTTTGCGCATGATATACTCTGAACCGCGGATTAGCGGATATACGTGGTATAATTAACCGTATGGAGGTTTTGCGATTCGTGAGCCTTAACCAGACGCAAGGAGGATTCGCCCAAATCCTTTCACAATCGGAGGAGCAAACCCATGAATGGTGACACGCAGATTTACGTGAGCGGTCGAGAGTACAAAGTCCCAGGCGATGTCGTGAGTTATGAGCAGATCGTGAAGATCTGGAACGAGCTGCACGAGGCGGAGAACAAGCACATCATCGGCACGCCCGGCATCGACTACGAAGACAGCTTGAAAGGTGAGGACGGTATTCTCCTTCCGGGCAAGGACGTTGAGGTCAAGGACGGCACGAGCTTCTCGGTCGACCCCGAACATGTCTCGTAAGGACCGCCTCTCCGCGTTCGGTGAGCAGGCCGGGTTTACCGTCAGGGTTGAATCCGACGTTCTCCGGGCCATCCGGGTTCCTTGTCTCCTTGCAGGTGGGGTTGTTGGCACTTGCACCATTGAGAAGTCCTACGACCTCGCGAGCGGGAAACCGAATGACCGGATAGGCGGCGCAGTCCATGCGGTGCGGATCACCGCTGACGAAGAGCACGACGGGCGCGTGTACCACGTGGATGGGAACCCTATTGAGAGCTACATCGACGGCGACGAAAAAACTTGGTCGAACATCTCCATCCGGAAAGGTAGCCAAGGCAGCCCGGAGGAGGACGAGTCGGCGAGCGACTTGATCCATCGCTATGCGAAGCAGATCGTCGGGGCCGTGTCGGCGGCCGGCTACTCCGAAACCGCTTCTCTCGTGAAGCGGGGTCCGTTCAAGATACCCAACACTTTCGAGGCACGAGCGGCGGTAGGCCCGGTTCAGGATCGAATCCGCGATCAGCGGATTACGATCATTGGCCTGGGCGGAACGGGCGCCTACGTCCTGGACCTTGTTGCCAAAACGCCCGTGATGGAAATCCATCTTTTGGATTCCGACGACGTTAACTGGCACAACTTCATACGGGCGCCCGGCGCTCCTACTGCCGAGGAGATTGAGTCGCGTCACAAGGGACGTCTACGCAAAGTGGACTATTACTATTCCAAGTACGCGTCCCTCCGGGAAGGCATCCACCCCCACGCTGTCCGAGTGGACAGCCCGTCCACGTTCGGCGAGTTTCTGTCGGCTCATCCAATCGACTATGCCTTCGTGTGTATTGACCAGTTGGCCGACGGCGATTCGCCGCGTCAGGATGTCGTCTACTGCGCGCTCTCGGAGGCGGCGGTTCCGTTCATAGATTCAGGCGTGAGCATAACGCTGGACGACCATGCCGTTAGAGGCGTCGTGACGACAAGCGCCTATGCCGCAGGCTGTGTGGCGTGGAAGGAGGCCATACCGAATGCTAGAGTCAAGGGCAACGTCCCGGGTATCGCAACGTCCAGTTGCCCGAAGTGAACGCGTTGGCGGCGTCACTCGCCGTGATGGAGTGGCGGCGCCGCACGGAGCAGTATGTTTCTGAGTCCGCTTCGTTCCTCCATAGGTTCCGACTCGAGACGCCGCGCATTGTCAGAGCGGACTGACTCGCAGGAGTGGCGCCCGTGAAACTCCGGCCCATCTTCGTAGACGTACTGCCCAAGTTCGACGCAATCAAAGCCGGCGAGCTCTGGATCAGCCACAAGTATCGGACCGTCAACCTGCGCTGTCCCTGCGGTTGCGGGGATCTGACGGTGCTGTCCCTCCACCCCAGCCGGTGGCACGTTCACTTCGATGGGAAGTCGGTCTCCTTGGACGGTTCTACGGGTGGGTCCGTGTGGGCCAATTCCGGCTGCGGCAGCCACTACGCTATACAGGACAACGCCGTGATTTGGTTGGATAGGATCGATCCAGGTCGTCATTCGGACTATGCCGACGTCGAGCGGACCCGCCTGCTCGGCTCAACACCGAGCCGTCAGACTCTTCGTTCACGGCTCGGACGCGTATGGCGCAGTCTGTCTTTAGGAAGTTGGCGCAAATAGAGTGCTGGATGATTTCGAGGTTTGGCCAATTCGAATTCCGCTGTGCCTTCTATTCATTCATCCGCGCGCACCGAACTTGATTAGTCTCCGGTCTGCCGGCACCATGGCTGCATGACTTCGTCGTTTGTTCGCGCTCTCATCTGCCCGTAGCTTGCCCCGCAGCCGATTTGAGCCAGCCGTGCGCACCCCCCGGTGGGCCTGTCGCTCGCCACCCGCAGCCCAGGGGTCGGAAGCCAGCCCTGCGGCGCGAAATACCCTCGATTCTGCGCGGATTCCAAGGGCGTCTAAGCTGCTGATTTGTGGTCTATTTCAAAAGGGCCGAGTTTTGGTACAGGACGGGATGCCACGCTCCCGGGCGGAAACCTGGACCAGAACGTGCTAGCCGGCTACGCCGCGGTAGCCCTGGCCTTGATTCTGGACATCTCGGGCGGCCTCTTTTCCGACGCTGCACGGCCCTGTCAGCGACCCGCTCCCCCCCTTTGGCGCAAACGTGGCACTCGAAAATCGAGATTAGAGACCAAAACCGAAAATGAGGCCTCTTCAGCCCTTCTAGCGCGTCTCTGGTGACACCCACCCTGCCAAACCCCGCCAACCGCGCGGAAAATCTCACCCGTCTCTGCAGTGCCACAATTTGCAAGACTGGGTGGCGGATGGTGAAGTCTCAAGCTATCCGGTCTCGGACCGGATTCGACAAAAACGGGGCATTTTGTAAAACTCGAATTTGGGAACCATCGATTTTAGAAGGCCTTACGTCCGTACACGTCCATACACCTAGAGGTGGGTTTCTTAAAATGGAGGCTCAAAAATAGAATATAAAACGAAAGTAATCTATCACGCGGCTGTGTCAGAAGCGGCGTCTTACAGCGTGACGGCACGCCGCCACAGGCTCCTGGTCTGTGCCGGTCGACCTTCTCGAAAAGCCCGCTAATTCCCATAGTGTCGCCACAAACGGAGCAAACTACTGCCAGTGATGCGCGAAGCGAACAAACTCCGGATTCTCGACTAACGGGCCGCCCTCCCACCGCCGGTCCTCGACGATGACCGAACGCATCTGGTCAAACAGAATCTCCTTGGGTACTCCGTCGAGAAAACGGAACGCCTCTTCGAGTCCCTCGAACAGCGTCCGCATGTCCTGGCGCTTCGAAGAACCGAAGCCACAACAATCGCGAGAAGCCCAGAACCAATAGCAGCGCCCAACGCCTGCCCCATGGAAATCGGAAGTGTGCGAAGTCCACCTGGGCCTGGTGACCCGGCGGCGTCTCGAACCGTACGACAGGCTCGGGCGCAGGACGAGGACGCACCTTCCTGACATACTCCGTGACCTGGGTATAGCCGCCCTCGTAGCCCGCGGCCCTCAGCTCGCGGTAGACGCGCTCCGCGCTCAACTCGGGAAACGCTTCCAGGCGCGAATGGATAATCCCGCAGTACGGGTCGATCTTACGCGGCGTCGAAGGGCGCTTCTTGTAGCGCACCGCCTCGTTGTCCAGACCCCGACCCAGCTGCCCCGTTTCGATCCAGTGATGGATCGTACGGCGGCTGAGCCCAAGCTTTACGGCAAGCGCCATCTTCGTTAGCCCCTGCTCCAAATACTCTCGTAGCAACACTCGTTTCTCCCTTCCGTACATCGGCCCTCCGCTTATGGAGTGGCCACTGTGACCGAAGGGCCAAAGCCCTGCCTAGCTCTCGCCAGACAGTTCCCCGGCCCCACCCTAGGGGGTGCCGAGTGTGCAATTTTCGTCCGCCACAAATGTGCAATTTACAGCCGCCGCTAACACCGTTCGCATTTTCTGACACGACGTCCACGTGCCCCCGCGTGCCCCAAACTCCACCTAACGTTTCACCCAAGTCGGACTCGACGTCGACGTGGAAAACTAAGAGGCGGGAGAGTGAAGTAGCTCGCGGAGGCGCTTCATGATAACGGGCAGACTGACGGTAGTCCACGAATCACACACGGGGCACTTCATGCGGAGCTTGGCGGAAGGCCTGAAGGGCTTCCCGAGGTCGGCTCGGAGCGCGGCCAGCGCCCCCCCATATCGGACCCAGGACGCTTGACGGCAAGCGCCCGAACAGTAGAGGTGGCCTTTCCGGATCCGAGTAAACGACTGGCCGCACCCCCGGCACTTTGCGCGTCGTCTCCGTCCGTAGCTCTTCTGCGTCATGACGCAAATCGTAGCACGAAACCTCTCCCCGATAACCCACCAGAACGAAGAGGATCCCGATGTCGGTGGCAAACAGGGTGTAGGTGAGGTTTCGACCGGCTTTGGTTCCTAGAAATGCTGTCCGAACAAGCGATGGAAGTCCACTGTACGGGGCTCCAAGCTGTACATGTCCATACACCTAGAGGGGGATCTCTCAGAAAGGGGAGTTCAAAGACGAATATAAGAACGAAAGTAATGGGTCTATCGCGCGGCAGTGCCAGAACGGCGTATTACAGCGCGACGGCAAACCACAGGCTGATGGTCTGTGCCGCACGACCTTCTCGAATTTCGCGAAATTCGCCGCACTTTCCAAAATGACTGGATTCTCAAGAGAGTGCGAGAGAATAGTGGTGGCACGGGCCCGACCCGTTCGTCGTGTAGCGGCCGTGGCCGAGTCAATCTATAGGGGAGAGCCGATGGGTTTTGTTCAGAAGCGTGTTGATACCCACGGCGTCGATCCTAATGTCTCTGGTTTTAATAATGATGACGGGCACGGAACTGACTCCGTTGCCGCTTGCGTTCGTACCGGGCGCCCGTTCGCAAGGCAGGTCCTCGCCGCCGACCACCGGTTCGTCGCGCGACTCCAGAAACAGAGTTGCCCTGTCCCTGCCGATGTGGCCGAAGCGGTCGCCACGCTGCTCGACGGGCTGAAGACCCCAGGCATGGCCCTCACCGATTTCGTACGCTCGGTATACCCGCGCGTGAATGCGGCCCGTCGCACTGCCGATGTAACCGCCTCGATGGAGGCCGCCTCCACCATCGCATCACCCGTAGAGCCGCCGCGTCCCCGCATCATGTCAGGTCCGTCCGCGTTGGCTTTCGACGATGGCGCGCTCACATCCCTTGCTCGGCGGCGAGCCCTTTTCCCTGTCCTGCAAGCGATCGACGTGAACATTCCACGTTTGAATCGTGTGCTCTTTCGCTTGCCCGACCGGGTCCTTTTGCTGAAGGAGCGCCGTGCCCACATTTATGAGATCCAGGCCATCGCGGGTCGGCGCTTCTTAAGACGGGTCGAAGCGGCGTGTCAGGAGTTTGAGGATCGCCTCGCCCAGCAAGGTCACGAGGTACCCGACGACGTTTACTATGCGGTGTGCGCACTGTTCATGGCATTGGAAGTGCCTGTGAACCGCCTCACTGATCGCTTCGAAGGCGGCCCCACCGATGAGGCGGCGTGCGTTAACGACCGAACGCAAGCGCGCTACGCTGCAGAGCGGCACCGTCGGAAGCGGTACGCCGCTATCCACCGTCGCATCGCCACGGGCGCCGCCACGGGCGCGATCCAGCAACGTTTCATGCCAATCGTGCGCCGCACGGTGTATCGAGAGATCGTTCATTGTCTAAAGTCGTATGAGGGCCCCGCCCTGGAATTCGAGGGTCGCCGGATCGTCAATATGATCGACAGCGAGGTCGCCGCGCCTGCTAGCGCAGACGTGCTGACCGCCGCTTTCGTGCAGACCCTTTTTCCGCTCTGGGGCGTCACGACAACGGCAGAGGTAGTTCGGAAATCGCGATCCCGCCATCGACCGTCCTCCCGCTAACGGTCGCCGCGTCGTTCCAAATTTCACCGCAGTTTCCAAAACGACAGGGTTTTCTCCGGTCTCGTCGACAATGTTGATGTTACGCACCCGAATTCGTCGGGTGCGGATCCTTTGCTATCTCAAGATCGAGGAGGAGGAAGATGCCTAAGAAACGGAAGCGCGCCGTGCGGAAAGCTGCACCCGCCGCAGACGCTGCTCCCACACGCGACCGGAAAGATGAAGGAGTGCCCTCGCCGGTCGAGGTGTCCGTGGTCGCGCTCACGAAGCTGACGCCGCTTGCGGACAATCCCCGCAGCCACACGACCCGCGGCATCGACTTTATTGCTTCGTCGCTCGATCGCGTGGGAGCTACGCGCTCGGGTGTCATCGACGAGAAGCGCGTGATCCTCGCTGGCAACGGGATGCGGCAGGCTGCGGTACAGGCCGGCTATCGAGACGCGATCGTGGTGCGCGTCGACGGGACACGCCCGGTGTTTGTCCAGCGAGCAAACCTCAGTCCGCCGCAAAAGTCGCGGGTCATCATCGATGACAACCGTGCGAGTGAGCTGAGCGGGTGGAATGCGAGACTGCTCGATTACGCCGAGCGGGACCCGAGCATCCAGGCCGATTGGACCGCACCGGAATGGCGGGCTGCCGTAGGCCCTGAGAGGGCGAACGATGGCAGCACCGACCCCGACGCAACTGCCGAGCCCCGGCCGACGACCATCGTGCGCGGCGACCAGTTCCGGCTCGGCGCCCATCACCTGCGCTGCGGCGACAGTACCGACTCGGCCGACGTCCAGGTACTCCTAGGCGATCGGAAGCCCTGCCTCATGGCGACCGATCCCCCATACGGCGTGGAATATGATCCGCAATGGCGCGCCGGGGTCGATGGCGGCAAAAAGCATGCAGTGGGCCGCGTAGCAAATGACGATCGCATCGACTGGACGGCGGCATTCCAGCTTTTCCCCGGGGATGTCAGCTACGTGTGGCACGCGAGCCTTTACGGCGAGGTGGTTGCGACGGCGTTGCGTACAGCCGGGCTCGAGATCCGGTCCCAGATTATCTGGTGCAAGCAGCATTTCGCCCTGAGCCGCGGCGATTACCATTGGCGGCACGAAACCTGCTGGTATGCCGTGCGCACGGGTCGTTCGTCCCGATGGAAAGGCGATCGCACCCAGACGACGGTCTGGTCGGTGCCCAATAGCAACCCGTTCGGTGGGGACGCGACGGCGGCGAACGCGCCCACCGGGCACGCGACGCAAAAGCCGGTAGCTCTTTTCGAAGCGCCGCTCCTGAACCACACCGAGCGCGGCGAGGCGGTCTATGACCCCTTTGCCGGCAGCGGCACTGCGGTGATTGCCGCGGAACGGCTCGGGCGCGTCTGCTACGCCATGGAAATCCTGCCCATACATGTGCAGTCTATCATCGACCGATGGGAAGCTTTTACCGGCAAGGCAGCGGTGAAGGTTTCGAGACGTTGACATGGGTGTGAGCCGCTCCCAGCGTGAACGGGTCGCCCTGCGGCAGCAGGCTGTGCTCGACGCCTACGCGATGTACGGCACGATTGCCAAGGCCTGCGAGGTAGCCGGCGTCCCGCGCTCGGAGCACTATCGCTGGCAAAAAGGTAAACGCTACGCGGCCCGATTCGCGGAAGCCGAGGAACAGTCCATCCAGGCATTGGAAACCGAGGCTCGTCGGCGGGCGCTGGTCGGGACGGAGAAACCGCTCTTCCACAAAGGCAATCAAATCGGGAATGTCCCCGTTTTCAGCGACCCTCTCTTGATGTTTCTGTTGAAGGCCAAGCGGCCGGAAGTCTATCGCGATCGGGGGCTACCCACCCGTGCCGCGCCTCCGGACGCCTCGGCATCCTCTTCTGACGCCGGGTTGCTGACGCGGATCAGCAGCGCAACCTTGGAGCAGGCTCTTGCCGAAATCACCGATCCTTGAGGCGCTCCGCACCACGCTCCGCCCGGATGCGATTCGTGCCGAGCTGCGTCGGCGTGCAATGCCGACCACGACCAACGCGGAGCTCCTGCAGTACGTGGAGGACACCTTCGGGGTTCGGATTCCGCAGGTTCGCTGTTGCGCCGGGCATCGGACACCCGCCGAGGCATTTTGCGACAGCTACTTCGCCCGGACGTCCGTCACGGTTTGGAACGCGTCCCGGGCCTTTGGGGGAAAGACCTTCCTGCTGAGCCTCCTGGCCTTGACGGAATCCGCGACTCTCGAAACCAGTGTCACCGTGCTAGGCGGTTCAGGGGAGCAGTCCGTACGGGTCCTCGATGCGATGCGCGGGCACTGGGGGGCACCCCATGCGCCGCGCCATCTGCTCGATGGACTGCCTAAACTCAACAAAACCCGTTTGCTCTGGGGCAATACCATCACAGCTCTCACCGCGTCCCAGCCAGCCGTCCGCGGTTTGCATCCGGCGCGGCTACGTATCGATGAGGCGGACGAGATGCGCCTTTCGATCCTCGAAGCCGCTCAAGGCCAACCGATGGATCAAAAAGGTGTGCGGGCGCAGACCGTCATCGCCTCTACCCATCAGCACCCAGACGGCACGATGACGGAGGTGCTCCGACGCGCTGCCGAGCAAGGATGGCCCGTGTATGAATGGTGCTGGAAGGAAACGCAGGAACCAAACGGCTGGCTCTCACCGGCACAGGTGCAGCGGAAACGGTCCGAGATCACGGCCCAGATGTGGCGCACGGAATTTGACCTCCAGGAGCCGACGGCCGAGGGGCGCGCCATCGACCCCGATGCCGTGGAATGGACGTTCGACGCCTCGCTCGGCAAAAGCAACGCCGTTGCGCTCGAACATGGGTGGGAGGCCGTGCCGGGCGGACCGAAGAAGCAGCCCCGCCGACGCCGACGATACGCTCACGGGGCCGACTGGGCACAAGCAGTCGACTTCACGGTGGTGGTGACCTTACAGTGTGATGTGAAGCCGCTCCAGCTGGTGGCCGCCGTGCGCACTAACCGGCGCCCCTGGCCCGTTATGATCGACTTGCTAAATAGCGCCGCGGACCGGTACCCGGGGCCTGTCGCCCACGATGCCACCGGCGGTGGGTCCGTGGTCGCTGAGTACGTAAAGGCGCGCGAAGTCTTCGATTTTCAGATGACGGGTCGTCAACGCCGGGACCTTTTCATTAGTTACATCGCGGCCCTCGAACGGCACGAGATCAAGATGCCGCGTCTCGAACCCTTCTACCGCGAGCACAAGTACTGCAGTGTGGACGCTCTCTATGGCAACGGTCACCCGCCGGATACGGTCGTCGCCTGCGCGTTGGCCTATCACGCGTTCCGCACCGGCCGCGCACCGGGTGACTACGGCATCACGATCTGACGGCTGACGCCTCGGTTCGCCGACACGCGACCCACTGAAGTTGCTCCACGACTTCGTCCTCATCGGATAGATGCTCGGCCAAATCGTTCATGGGCTGGTCGGCGACGGTGTGGGGTGTCCGGTGGGTTTGCCGCGGCACGCTTCGTCTTGCGGAGAGCACGCCACCGCTTCATATTCTCACGCTGATAGTCAGTCTTCGCACGGCCCTTCAGTGCCATTTCAGCAAGTCATCGTCCAGATAACCAAAAGCAAGAAGGCGAATGCCCACAAGAGGATGCTGCTCAGAAACGATATGTCATTGAAGAAGCCCGGTGAACGCCTTGAATGCCAGCCTCGCGCATCAGCCGTGCTACACGCTTGCGTGAGACGTGGAGCTCGTGTGTCTCTCGTAGCTCGTGGAGAATCCTCGGCGCGCCGTACGTGCCCCGCGACGCGGTGTGAATCGCCCGGATCTTCTCGAGCAACTCTGCATCCGACACCGCGCGGGCCGACGGGGCACGCTCCAGCCACGCATAGTAGCCGCTGGCGGAGACGTCCAGCAGTCGGCACATCGTGGCAACCGGTAGTGAATCCTGGTTCGCACTCACGAATCGGAAGGCTTCGGTGGTACCGACTCGGTCTCCCGAGCGAACCAGGCCGCGGCTTTTGAGAGGATCTCCCGCTCCAACCGTAGCTGACGGTTCTCCCGTCGCAGACGGCGGAGCTCCGCACGCTCCTCACTCGTCAGACCGTTCTGCCTGCGACCCTCGTCGAGATCCGCCTGGTTCACCCAGTTCCGGATCGTCTGGGCCGAGGGCTCAAACTCTCGCGCCAGCTCTTCGGGGCCGCGGCCGGCTCGCACCAGCTCTACCATTTGGCGCCGGAACTCGGCCGCGTATCTGTTTCCGTGCTTTGACATCGTGGACTCCTGTCTCCCATAAGAATTAGGTGTCCACGAAAGCGGGTCAAGTCCATGACAGGGAATTTGGGCCAGTTTGAGTCTGATTGGTGGAGGCCAGTGTCGGAGAGCAGCTTGCTGCTAACCGAGGCCATTCACGAAGTGGGCGCTGGCAGGCTCACAGCGTTTTGACGAGCACTCGCTGTTTCTCCCAATCGTCGGGAAGCGGATGATGCAAGAGGTAGCTCGAGGTCAGCCCAACGGGCTGGCGGCCTTCGACAATGGCGCGGACGATGTCGGGAGCCAGGAAGGCATAATGGATTGCCTTGCGCACGCGGTCCGTTGGGATGGCGTTTTCGGTGGCAATCTGCTCATAGGTTTTGCCTGCTTTGATTCGGTCGAGCCAGGAGAGGGCGTTGGCGATATTGCGCAGGAGTGTGCGGTCGACGGATTTCGTGGGGTTGCCCAGAACGAGCTTGGTCTCGACGCCGCGTCGACGCAAGCGGAACGGTGCGTGGATGCGGAGTGCATCCTCGCGAATGCGTTCGGGTCCCATAGAGAGGCAAGCAGCGAACGCATTGCGGTCGAGCAGGATGGACACAGAGCCGGGGCTGATGTCGACCCGCCGGATAAGACGGAGCAGGGGGGCTGCCGAGGCACTATCATTATTACTGCCGGAACACAGCCCGTCTAAAAAGCGACGCACCGAGGCGAGCTCTTGCATCGTCGGAGTGTGGAGCAACGAGGCCGAGAAGGTCGTGGTATCCACATGCTTTCGGATGAGATGCACGACGGTCTGTTCCAGCATCGGGGCGGGCAGCCGCCAGCCGGAGAGGTCCTTTTGGCCACTGTGCTGGATGAGGCGCCGGGAGACGTAGTAGCGGAGCCGGTGCCCGTTCTTTTTGGTGTGGCTCGGCGTCAGCCGGTCCCCGGTCTCGTCGAAGAGCTTGCCTGCCAGTGGGGAACGGGCTGCACGGCCCTTCGTCATGCGTCTCCTTGGTTTGGCAGCCCCTGCCTGCAGCTGCGTTTGGACCGCGTCCCAGAGCTCCGGAGCAATGATCGATGGATGCTGGCCCTCGTAGACACGCCTCTGGTGCCGGATGCGGCCGGCGTAGAGAGGATTGGTCAGCAGGCAGTGGAGGTGTCCGCGACGAAACGGCAGCCCGCCTGTCCGGGTTCCATCCGCGGTGAAGCGTTGCTTGGTACGCAGTCTCAGACGGTCCGCCTCGGCCTTCACCTGCCGGAGCGTTTCGTGCTTTCGGTACAGCGCATAGAGCGTCCGGACCGTTTCGGCCTCAGCCTCGTTGATGCGCAGCGTGCGCCCGTCCTTCTCATAGCCGAGCGGTACGCGGCCGCCCATCCATAGTCCCTTGCGCTTGGAGGCAGCGACCTTATCGCGGATCCGCTCGGCCGTGACCTCGCGTTCGAATTGTGCGAAGGACAGCAGCATATGCAGCGTCAGTCGTCCCATGCTGGTCGCGGTGTTGAAGGACTGAGTCACCGAGACGAAAACCGCGCCGGCCGCCTCGAGCCGCTCGACGAGCTTTGCAAAGTCGGAGAGGGAACGGGTCAGCCGGTCGACCTTGTAGACCACGATCTGGTCGACGAGACCCGCGTCGATGTCGGCGAGCAAGCGCTGCAGGCCCGGGCGCTCCAGGGTTCCTCCCGAGAGCCCCGCGTCCTCGTAGACGGTTGGCAGCAGCACCCAGCCCTCCGCTTTCTGGCTCGCGACATACGCGGCGCAGGCTTCTCGCTGCGCATCGAGGGAGTTGAACTCCTGTTCGAGACCCTCTTCCGCACTCTTTCGCGTATAGATGGCACAGCGGATCTTCTTCATGTTAGGCCTTGCGCTTGGGCGTGAGACCGAAAAAGCGTGGTCCTGACCAGTGGGTGCCGGTGATTCGCTTTGCGATGGTAGTGAGGGACGGATAGGTTTTGCCATCGAACCGATAGCCGTTGTCGATTACCTCGACCTGGTAGGTCCGGCCATTCCACTCGCGGACGAGATGGGTGCCGGCAGAAACGGACCCTGCGGGAGCGCCGGAGCTTGGTGTCTCGTTCGCCATGGCAGCCAGAGCGCGCCGGGTTGCGGCCGAAAGCCCGCCATGGGTCCGGCACTGGCGTTCGTGCAAGAGAACGCGGCGCAGGAAAACACGCGAGAGCGAGCTTGGAGGAGCAGCCCCAAAGGTCTGCTCCCAGACCCGCCGTAAGCTGGCGAAGTCCAAACCGTCCAAAACGACGTTCCGGCCAACCCCTGTATCCCGCGGCATCACCGAACGTTCGCTCTTGTGCTCGATAAAGTCCAGTCTAATGAGGGACTTCCGGGTGCGCAGTTCACTGCCCGCAGCTCGCCCGGCAGCCGATTTGAGCCAGCCGTGCGCACCCCCGGTGGGCCTGTCGCTCGCCACCCGCAGCTCTGGGGTCGGAAGCCAGCCCTGCGACGCGAAATACCCTCGATTCTGCGCGGATTCCAAGGGCGTCTAAGCTGCTGATTTGTGGTCTATTTCAAAAGGGCCGAGTTTTGGCACAGGACGGGAATGGACAACCCAAAACTCGCGGCCCTTTCACCGAACGGGGGAGGACGGCGAGCTGCTGGCGAAGATCGACATTCTCGAGAGCCAGCTCGCGACGAGCCTTGAAGGCAGAGACGAGAGCGCGAACAAACGACGAAATCATGCCGGCATGGTCCCGGCAGACTGGAGACTAATCAAGTTCGGTGGGCGCGGATGAATAAATAGAAGGCACACCCCGGCGTTGGGTTCATCTTTCGAACACGGAGGAGGAAAGGCACCAGCAGAATATTCTTGATGCCGTCATAGAGAACCACCGGATGCCGGATTCCAACTGCGTCGGGAAACCGCACGCCCCATGGCACATCGGTGAGAGCACCAACGATCTGGCCGTCGATGAAGTTCCCGATCCTTCCCATTCCCATCAGAAACGAACCGGGGATCACGACTGCATCGAACAGCGCGAGCAGGTCCTTTCGATAGAGCAAGGCGAAGGAGGTGACAGCTACAGTCGCTCCGAGAAGGACCCCGTGAGACGCCAGACCCCCAAGCCAGTATGCCGGAATGAGGGTAGGGTGCGCGCTGTAGAAGGGCCACTCGTCGAATGCGACTTCGATGAGACGCGCCCCGACCAAAACGCCCACCACGATGAAAAGGGTGAGGGTGTATACGTCTCTGGAAGTGAGTCCGAGCCGAAGCCTGTGGCGGCGCAGAAACAGATGCAAATGCAGGAATCCCAGCGAATAGCTAAGCCCATACCACCAGAGATAGACGCCGCCCACTTCGGCAATGATCGGATCGACATTATGGACATAGGATCCGAACATCTTTTAAGCTCCCCGTCCTGTGCCAAAACTCGGCCCTTTTGAAACAGACCGGTCCCCCCCTTGAGACGATACCCTTAATGGCTTCTCTGAAAGTTGTAGTGAACCGCCCCGGGTTTTCCGGAGACTGTTTTAGTTGAGTCTCGCCATCTCTAGCGAGCCTTCCTGCGACCGATAGTAGTTCATCTCGTACTCGACGGGGGCGACATTTCCGATCGGCCCCAAGAGTCGTTGCGTGTTGTACCAATGCACCCACTCGAGGGTGGCGAACTCGACGTCGTCCTGTGCCAAAACTCGGCCCTTTTGAAATAGATCACAAATCAGCAGCTTAGACGCCCTTGGAATCCGCGGGTGCTTCCGCCATTAAGTGTTGGTGAGATGACGCTAAGACTTTACGGTGCATTAAATTACAGCCAAAATAGCGCTCGTGACCTTCGCTGCGCGATAAATGGAGCGTAAACGATTTTTTGGTGCTTCCGCCATCAAGTGTTGCTATGCCGTGTTTGAATGCTAGTGTCAGTTGGCCTGCCTGTGTCGGCGAACGCCATTAATAAGGATGTCGGCGTGCACACGAAGATGTCTCTGAACGTCAGGCACCGTGTGGTCAGCCCAGCCCGCATCGCCGAAAGAACTGCGTCTCTCGAAATCAGGCTCAAACTCTAGCACACGAGCGGGTTACGCGGCAGCCATCAACACTTGATGGCGGAAGCACTGGCACAGGACGGGAACGAAAAAAGCCCGGGCCGCGTGAGCGACCCGGGCTCTCGGGAAGTATGTAGCCTAGTAGCCGCCCATGCCTTCCATACCCGGCATGCCACCGGGGGGCGCGCCGCCAACGGCCTTCTTGTCTTCCTTCTCGGGCAGCTCCGCGACCAGAGCTTCGGTCGTGAGCATGAGCCCCGCGATGGAACTAGCGTTCTGGAGCGCATAGCGAACGACCTTGGTGGGATCGATGACCCCGGCGTTCACTAGGTTCTCGTACTTGTCCTTCGCCGCGTTGTAGCCCTGCTCGCCCTCGAGCTCCTTCACCTTGTTGACGATGATGGAGCCTTCTTGCCCGGCGTTCTGGGCGATCCAGCGCATGGGCTCTTCGACCGCGCGCCCGACGATACCCACACCGATGCGGACGTCATCGCCGAGGCGCTTGTCCTTCTGGAGTCTCTTGAGAACCTTGCTGGCGCGAAGGAGAGCGACCCCGCCTCCGGGAACGATGCCTTCCTCGGCGGCTGCCTTGGTGGCGTGCATCGCGTCCTCGACACGGGCCTTCTTCTCCTTCATCTCGGTCTCGGTGGCAGCGCCGACCTTGATCAGAGCCACGCCGCCGCCGAGCTTCGCGAGACGCTCCTGGAGCTTCTCGCGATCGTAGTCCGACGTCGTCTCTTCGACCTGGGTGCGGATCTGCTTGATGCGGCCCTCGATGTCGGACCTCTTCCCGGAGCCTTCGACGATGGTGGTGTCTTCCTTGGTGATGATGATCTTCTTGGTCTTACCGAGTTCCTGCATCTGCAGGTTCTCGAGCTTGATGCCGAGGTCCTCGAAGATCGCCTTGCCACCGGTGAGGATCGCGATGTCCTCCATCATGGCCTTGCGGCGGTCACCGAAGCCAGGAGCCTTGATGGCGACGACCTTCAGTGTGCCACGGAGCTTGTTGACGACGAGCGTGGCGAGGGCCTCGCCCTCGATGTCCTCGGCCACGATGACCAGCGGCTTGCCGGACTGGGCAACCTTCTCGAGTACGGGGAGGAGATCCTTCATGTTGGAAATCTTCTTCTCGTGAACGAGGATGAGACAGTCTTCGAGCACACATTCCATCCGCTCGGGGTCGGTTACGAAGTAGGGGGAGAGGTAGCCGCGGTCGAACTGCATACCCTCGACGATGTCGAGGGTCGTCTCGAGCGTGCGCGCCTCTTCCACTTGGATGACGCCGTCCTTGCCGACCTTCTCCATCGCCTCCGCGATGATGCTGCCGATGGTGTCGTCACCGTTGGCGGAGATGGTCCCGACCTGCCCGATCATCTTGCCCCGCACCGGCTTCGAGTTCTTCTGGATCTCGCCGACGATCGCCTCGACGGCGGTGTCGATGCCCCGCTTGAGCTCCATGGGATTGCTGCCGGCGGCAAGATTCCTGAGCCCCTCGCGGTAAATGGACTGTGCCAAGACGGTCGCCGTGGTGGTGCCGTCACCGGCCACGTCGGAGGTCTTGGATGCGACCTCGCGCACCATCTTGGCGCCCAGGTTCTCGATGGCGTCCTCGAGCTCGAGCTCCTTGGCAACGGTGACGCCGTCCTTGGTGACGACAGGCGAGCCGAACTTCTTCTCGAGAACGACGTTACGGCCCTTGGGGCGAGGGTTACGCGCACAGCGGTCGCGAGCTGGTTGACACCGCGGAGAATCCCCTGCCGTGCTTCCTCATGATAAACAATCTGTTTTGCCATTTCTTAAACTACCTCCAAGCTATTTCACGATGCCGAGTACGTCGTCCTCTTTAAGGATGAGGTACTCAGTTCCGTCCAGTTTCACTTCCGAGCCCGAGTACTTGCCGATGAGCACTCTGTCGCCCACCTTCACCTCGAGCGCAACCTTCTTTCCGTCCTTCAAGGTCCGGCCCGATCCGATAGCTATGACTTCGGCCGTCATCGGCTTTTCCTTCGCGGTGTCGGGGATGATGATGGATCCGACTTTCTTCTCGTCCCTCTCCTCGATCCGCTTCACGACAATGTTGTCCTTTATCGGTTTGATCTTCATCTCTCGATTACTCCTCCTTGTTATCTAGGACCGGCCGTCGGGGTCGAGCTCCCGATGGCGGTCAACTACTGATGGGAATCTGACAGCTTTTCTCGCTCGCCTTCTTCGGTATGGTCACCGTCAGAATGCCCTTCTTGAAATCGGCCTTTACTCTGTCCGTATCGACGCTCGTCGGGAGCTCGAACGTGCGATGGGACGGGCCGTAGGAACGTCCCATCGTACGAACTGTTTCTCGTTGATGGCTTCGTTGACCGGGCGCTTGCCTCGCAGCGTGACTCGATCGTCATCGATGCGAAGCTCGATGTCGTCTTGATCCACTTCCGGGAACTCGGCCTTGAGAACGAGGCTCTTTTCGGTTTCGTAGAGTTCCACGGCGGGGGACTATGCCCCTGTGGTCAAGAGCTCCCCCTCGGAGCGCGTGCGCGACAGCGTCTGATCGATTAGCCGGTTCATCCGTTCTTGGAGCGCAAGAAGCTCACGCACGGGATCCCAACGGGCGACTGGCATTTGTAATTCATCAACCTCTACATATTAGCACTCTGCACACTCGAGTGCTAATGGATCGAGATAGTATCGCGCAGTCAGACTTGTCTCATCTCATCGCCGCCGCGTCTTATTGCTTCGCTGTCTTCTTCGCCTTCTCTGCCGCTTTGGCTTCTCGCACCTTTGCCTTCTCCGCCGCTTTGGCCTTGGCTTCCCGCACCTTTAGCCACGCCCGGACCTCCCGCAGACGGAATTGAGACGCCACGCCGCGCCCTCTAGTGTGGACCGGCATCCCAGACCGCTTCCATTTTGTTACCATCTGTTTATCGACGCCCAAATGCTCGGCTAGTTCCGACCTCGTCAACACTCGCGCTTTGGCCATAGTCCTCCTCCAAATGGCACTGCCCCCTTCTGCATTGAAAGACGCTCTTAGGGTACTACGGTTTCCCCTTGAACGAAGGATTCCAATTACTTTACTTCATTTCCACTCCTTTTGAGGGTAGCTCGTGTCCGTCAATTCATGACACTGATGGTCTATTTCAAAAGGGCCGAGTTTTGGCACAGGACGGGGTCGTTTTACCCACAAGGAAGTTTTCCTGAGATTATGAACGCCGACTGCCCCGTGGCCAGCTCCTATCGACCTGGCCCACAATAGCCGGACGATGACGGGTCCCCTCTACGAGTTGCTGCCCCGCGGCGAGCCAGGGAGCGACGAGCTTCTCGGTCGCTTCCTCGACTATGTCTCGCACCTGGGTCTCACACTCTACCCAGCTCAGGAGGACGCGATCCTCGCGCTTTTCGAGGGGCACAACGTCATCCTGAACACCCCTACCGGTTCAGGGAAGTCGCTGGTCGCCTCCGCGCTACACTTCATGTCTCTCGCTCATGGGCGACGCTCCGTCTACACCTGTCCCATCAAAGCGCTAGTCAACGAGAAGTGGATGGCACTCTGCCGCGAGCTTGGTCCTACGAACGTCGGCCTCTCCACGGGCGACGCCACCGTCAACCGCGGAGGACCAGTCCTCTGCTGCACCGCGGAGATCCTCGCGAACATGGCCTTACGAGAGGGGAAAGATGCGGCGGTGGACGACGTGGTGATGGACGAGTTCCACTGGTACGCCGACCGCGATCGCGGGGTTGCCTGGCAGGTACCGCTTCTTACCCTGCCCCAGACACGCTTCCTCCTCATGTCCGCCACTCTCGGTGACGTGGCCTTCTTCGAGGAGGCGCTCACCGGCCGGAATGGTCGGCCCACCGTCACGGTGAAGTCCATTGAGCGACCCGTTCCGCTCGACCACGCCTATTCCGAGATCCCCTTGGCGAAGGCGGTAGAAAAGCTCGCCTCCGAGGACAAGGCGCCGATCTACATCGTTCACTTCACGCAGAAAGACGCCGCGGACAGCGCGCAGGCTTTCACGAGCCTCAGGCTCTCGACCCGTCAGGAGAAGAACCAGGTAGCGGCGGCGATCGAAGGGGTCCGCTTCACGAGCCCCTACGGCCCCAAGGTCCGCAAGTGGCTCCGGCAGGGCATAGGTGTGCACCACGCGGGACTCCTTCCCAAGTATCGAGTGCTGGTCGAACAACTCGCCCAGCAAGGACTCCTCAAGGTCATCTGCGGCACGGACACGCTGGGTGTGGGCATCAACGTGCCGATCCGGACGGTGCTCTTCACCAGGCTCTGCAAGTTCGACGGGCACAAGACGGCGGTCCTCTCCGCCCGCGATTTCCACCAGATCGCCGGGCGCGCGGGCAGGAAGGGCTTCGACGAGGAAGGCTTCGTGGTGGCGCAGGCCCCGGATCATGTGATCGAGAACTTGAAACTCGGGGAGAAGGCGAAAGAGGGCAAGAAGGTCGTCAAGAGGAAGCCCCCCGAGCACAACTTCGCCAACTGGGACCGGCAGACCTATGAGCGGCTCATCGTCGCTCCCCCGGAGCGACTCACTTCCCGTTTCGACGTGTCGCACGGGATGCTCTTGAACGTCCTTTCGCGTCAGAGCGACGGGTGCCTCGCGATGCGGAGGCTTATCCGGGTGAGCCACGAGCCCGACCGCGCCAAGGGAGGTAACTTTCGACGGGGATGGCAGCTTTTCCGTTCCCTTTTGGCGCGCGGCATCGTCGAAATCGTTCCCAGAACGGCGGAGGGCTCGCGGCTTCGTGTGAATGTCGAGCTTCAAGAGGACTTCTCGATGGATCAAGCCCTCTCGCTCTATCTTCTCGAGACGCTCCCGCTCCTCGACCCGGAGTCGGAGATCCACGCGCTCGACATCCTCACGCTGGTCGAAAGCATTCTCGAGGACCCAAAGCTTATCCTGCGCCGACAGCTCGACAAGCTGAAGGGGAAGGCGGTCGCGGAGATGAAGGCCGAGGGCCTCGACTACGACCAGCGCATGGAAGAACTCGAAAAGCTCGAGTACCCGAAGCCTCTGCGGGAATTCATCTACGCGACGTTCAACGCCTTCGCCGACCGGCACCCCTGGGTCGAGGAGGAGAACATCCGGCCGAAGTCGATCGCGCGGGAGATGTTCGAGAGCTTTCGCTCGTTCTCGGATTACGTGCAGGAGTACGACCTCGAGCGGGCCGAGGGGCTCCTCCTGCGCTACCTCAATAGCGTCTACAAGGTTCTCCGGCAGACCGTGCCAGACCAGGTGAAGACCGACGAGGTCGTCGAGATGGAACTCTACCTGCGCGATATGTTGCGTCAGGTGGACTCGAGCCTTCTTGAGGAGTGGGAGAGGATGCGCGACTCGAACTACCGGCCGGAGGAGCGGGAGGAGTCGCGGCCACCACTTTCGGAGGAGGCACCGGGCGTCACGCACGATACCAAAGCCTTCACTGCCGCCATTCGCACGCGTGTCTTCGCCTTCCTCCGTACGTGGTCGATCGGAGACGACGAAGCGGCGCTTCGTACCATCGACTCGGAAATTGATGCTGACGGAGAGCTCTGGAGCCCGGAGCGCCTGCACGCGGCTCGCGAGGCCTTTCGCGTAGACCACGCGGGCCTGCGCCTCGACCCCGAGGCGCGGAACCTCCGCCACACGCACGTGAAACTCTCGGACGATCGGACTACATGGCGCGTCGAGCAGATGCTCGTGGATCTGGAGGACCTCAATGATTGGATCGCGGAGCTGGGGGTAAATCTCGAAACCTCGCGCGAGGCAGGACAGCCGATGATTCAGCTACTGCGTCTCGAAACCCTGGTCTGAGCGGCGTTAGCTTCAGGAACATGCTTCGATATTCGCTCTCGACTAGTCCCCTGTAGCAGAAAACACTAGATAAAGCATAGCTTGCCGAAACCATTCTAAGTGCGTGAATCTTATGGACTGGCGAAAAGTCTAACTTTGTATAGTAATCAAAGACCCAGGGGACTAGGTGGTCATCTGCATGGTGACGACCCGCCCGCCCAAGACGATTGTAAAGCCCACGGCCCTTCGTCGAGCCGACCGGCAAGTTGGTCGATGGGGATGTTGGTGTAGCCCTCGACCGTACCCAATTCCTCCAACTCTTCGGGGTTTCGTACATCGAGGAGAAAGACGTTCGAGTCATTCAGCGCTGCCGCGAGCTCCTCGCCTTTGAGCTGTGGCGCTTCGTCGATCGTGTCGGTCGCCGATTCAGCCGGCTCGACCGGCGCCGATGAGGAAGCGGGCTCCTCGTGTCCCCCGCCGTCCCCACCACCGCAGGGTGCTTCCGCCATCAAGTGTTGCTACGCCGTGTTTGAATGCTAATGTCAGCTGGCCTGCCTGTGTCGGCGAACGCCATTAATTCGGCGAACGCCATTAATCAAGGATGTCGGCGTGCACACGAAGGTGTGCCTGAACGTCAGGCACCGTGTGGTCAGCCCCAGCCCGCATCGCCGAAAGAACTGCGTCTCCAGAAATCAGGCTCAAACTCTATCACACGAGCGGGTTACGCGGCAGCCACCAACACTTGATTGCGCAAGCACCCGACTACCCACAGGAAGTTGCTGTATCCCTCTTCCTGTTGCTGCAGCCCCAGGTTGTAACGAGGTCCGTAACCTATCGCCCAGTTCTTTGCGTAACGGAAACTGATGAAGGCGTCGTCGATGTTGTGCCAAAATCTATAGGTCAACAACGAGTAGGGGATCCACGCGACAAACGAAGGCGATCCAATCCCGACCGACTTTGGATTTGTCGTCAGCGTTATTCATCGAGACTTAGTGTCCCTTCCTGGGATGGTGGAAACCCCTCGCTCCGCGTCGAGTATCCAGTTCACTTTCTTGTGAACCGTGCTCCCTTATCCCGGCAGGCTACCTGCCGTATCCGCTCCAGCGCATTTCGCAGATCAGGGGACCGAACGTAGGCGCACTCCCTTGGCTGTTTCCGCGCTTTCCCGCTTCGTGCCCGTTTAGGGTTGTCCATATTCACTCCCTGCCCGGCGCTGAGTCCAGGACCTGATTTGCCGCAGCGGATTTCCCTTGGTCAGCCTGTGCCTTCTATTTATTCATCCGCGCGCACCGAACTTGATTAGTCTCCGGTCTGCCGGACCTAATGGCGGAAGCACCCTTTCTATTTACTCATCCGCGCGCTTTGCTATTGATCTTTCTCGCCTGCGCGCGTCAGTATCCCCGTCATAATCTGGTTGCTTCTGCGCTCCCTCGTCTCGACGTTCAAAACACGCCGCTCGCTGGCGCTCGAGAATCTCGCTCTTCGGCAACAGCTCGCCGTGCTCCAACGCTCGGTGAAACGGCCACGGCTCTCGAATCTGGACCGTGGCCTTTGGGTGCTCTTGCGCAGATTCTGGACCGACTGGGCGAAGGTCCTCGTGATCGTCAAACCCGACACCGTAGTGCGTTGGCACCGTGCCGGCTTCCGACGCTACTGGACGTGGAGGAGTCGGCGACTGCGGCCGGGTCGCCCATGCGTTGCCCCGGAGGTTCGCGAGCTGATCCGCAACATGTGCCGGGCCAACCCACTTTGGGGAGCGCCGCGCGTGCACGGCGAGCTAGCCAAGCTCGGCATCTCCATTTCTCAGGCCGCTGTTTCCAAGTACATGATTCGCCGTCGCAAGCCACCGTCCCAGACCTGGCGGAGCTTTCTCGACAATCATGTCGAGGACTTGGTGTCCATCGACTTCTTCACGTTGCCGACCGCCACCTTCCGGATTCTGTTCGTTTTCATCATTCTCCGTCACGATCGCCGGCGCATCGTCCATTTCAATGTCACGGAGCATCCTTCGGCAGAGTGGACCGCGCAGCAGATCGTTGATGCTTTTCCGTGGGATACGGCGCCGCGTTACCTGCTGCGAGACCGGGATGGAATCTACGGGCCGTACTTCAAACGGCGCGTTGCGGGACTCGACATCGAGCAGGTTCCGACGGCGCCGCGCTCCCCGTGGCAGAGCCCCTACGTCGAACGGGTCATTGGAAGCATTCGGCGCGAGTGTCTCGATCACGTGATCGTCCTCGACGAGCGACACCTCAGGCGAATCCTGCGCGGATACGTCGACTACTATCATTCCTGCCGGACTCATTTATCGCTCGAGAAAGATGCCCCCGAGCAACGACCTGTGCAGTGGCCTTCGATGGGGCGCGTGACAGCCATTCCGAAGGTCGGCGGCCTCCATCATCATTACAGTCGTCTCGCTGCCTGAGCTCGCTACGCTTGACGCGGTGTCCGTGGGACACGAGTCGCGGCGTTCTTGGGCGGGCTTCGATCCCGCGATCACCGTGATGCTGCCCGAAGTACTGACATGAACTCAGTCCGGGGCCGAGAAGACCTTGACGACCGGGGATCGAATTTATGGAAGGGACAACCGGGAGTTCGTCCAACTTCGGCTGCGTAAGCGGGTACTGGAGGCGATCGAGGTCGTGCTCGAGGAAGAAGTCAACCAAGCGCTGGGGTGTGGTAGCTACGAGCGTGCGGAAGACCGCCGTGGATATCGCAACGGAGCGGCGTTGTTGCACCGCTCTGGCTGAGAGCGAAATCCGCCTATGGTGGTGGCCGAGGTATGTTCGAGCATGAAGTATCCCAAGCGCTGCCAGTACAAGCACGCGAAGCAGAAGAAGTACCACGTTCGCAACTGGGCGGAATACAACGAAGGGCTGCGCCGCCGGGGCGATTTGACAGTCTGGTTTGACGAGGAGGCAATCGCGAACTGGAAGGCCGACAAGACCGGTAAGCCTGGCGGTCAACGGGTCTATTCAGACATGGCGATTGAAACGGGCCTGGTTGTCCGGACGGTGTACAAGCTCGCCTACCGACAAACCGAAGGCTTCTTGCACTCGATCGCCTCGCTTCTCGGGCTCGGTATCGAGATCCCGGACTACTCGACGTTGTGTCGGCGCTCGAGGTTGCTCCGCAAGAAGCTGTGGATTCCGAAAGCCGCGAGCACTCAACCCATCCACCTGATGATCGATAGCACGGGCTTGAGGATTCATGTTGGAAACGCTCGCAAACCGCCAAAGCAGCGCGCATGGCGCAAGTTGCACATCGCCGTTGATCGCGAGACAGGGAACATTGTTGCGTCCGAACTGACGGCGTCACGAGCTCGCGACGCAACCCGAGTCCCCGCTTTGCTAACACAGATTCAAGCACCTCTAGTGTCGGTGGCGGCGGACAGTGCATACGACAAGGAAGCGGTCTACGAAGCCATCGAAGCGCACAGTCCTGGACGAAGGACGCGCGTGGTGATTCCGCCGCAACGAAACGCGACGCTCAGTCAGAATTCGAACACCGCCATGCAGGAGCGCGATCGCCATATTCGTGCAATCGAAAGACACGGCCGACGTGAATGGTACAAGCTCTCAGGCTACACCAAGCGAAGCATGGTGGAGAACGCGGTCTATCGTTACAAGGCGATCATCGGGCCGGAGATGCGGGCTCGAACGTTGGCGAGGCAACGAGTTGAACACCGAATTGGGTGCGAGATACTCAACAAGATGGCTGCGCTCGGGATGCCCGATACGTACTGCGCCGGGTGACTCTGCAACCGGCACAGGGAGGTCAGCGATTTGCTCCGGGCCGTGCAACAACGCCCCACATCGACGAGCACGAGCTCCACATCGTAGCGATTCTCGTCGAAATTTGCCCGGGAGACGGTCACGACGACAGAGCGGCCGTCAGGAGCAATCTGTGGATCGGAGAGTCGCACGATCCTGCCGATGTGGTCGAGCCCGAATCGCTCGGCGGCGGAGGTGGGGGCGGCGAGCAACAGCGACAGTGAAAAGAGCCGAAGGAGCAGATACATGGCAGAGCCTCCCAAGCGAAATAGGTAACCTATGCTATTTCGCGATGCCCGGTCCGATCAACTTCCTGTTGCGCCTGGCGTTGTGCATGAATCAGTTCGGGGCACGCACGGACCCTTTGTCGATCCAATTTACTCCCCGACGATCGCTTGGGATTCAGGCTTGCCCAGCGATTCCCAACGCCATGTTTTTTACGTTTTTTTCCCTATCTTTCATTTGCATGAGAAGGGTAACATTCCTCAGACTCCGGGCAATCGCCCGCTCGGTTTCTAGCTTCTGATCGTCGTCGACTGGATTGTCGAGAATCATCCGGAGGGAAGCCCGAAAATAGCACTTCTTCACCACGCCTCGCCATTCGGCTTGTCGCCTTACCAGCAGCTCGGACGCGACTACGCCGCGGCCCAAGGCATCGAGCTGATGGCGCAGGAGATGCCGCGAGGCAGCACGGACTTTACCTCGGAGCTCACGCGCGTGCGCGAATGGGGTGCGGAGTACATCCTTTTTCAAAACACGTCCGGTCCGGTCTCCGTCGTGCTCAAGAACGCCGCGCGCCTATCGATGACGATCCTGTGCCTTCTATTTATTCATCCGCCAGCGCATGGGTCGGAAGTCAGCCCTGCGGCGCGAAATACCCTGGATTCTGCGCGGATTCCAAGGGCGTCTAAGCTGCTGATTTGTGGTCTATTTCAAAAGGTTCGAGTTTTGGCACAGGACGGGGTCTGGGAGCAGACCTTCGGGGCTACTCCTCCACGCTCGCGCTCGCGCGTTTTCCTGCTCCGCGTTCTCTTGCACGAACACCAGTGCCGGACCTATGGCGGGCATTCGGTCGCAAACCGGCGCGTTCTGGCCGCCATGGCGAACGGAACACCGGGCCTCACTGCTCGCACAGGGTCTGTTTCTGCCGGCAGACCGGAGACTAATCAAGTTCGGTGCGCGCGGATGAATAAATAGAAGGCACAGCCTTTTGTCACATATTTGGTGAGCATAGTCGTCAATATTTGCGACTTCCTGGAAGTTACACAACAACCCCACAAGGAATTCGTGAATATTTGAATTCGATAGTCTCTTGCGTTGCATCAAATCTAGATGATGTCAAATATTATTGGGAGGATGATGAGACATCGCCAGCACACCCCATAGATCAAAGTGACATTTCAGCGCTTGACTCGGATCGAATCGACAAACGATCGGGAAGTGAGAGGGTTTTCGTCATCCACGGCCACGATGAGGCCGCTCGGCAAGCAGTTGCAAGATTCTTGAAAAATCTAGAACTCGAACCGATTATCCTGCACGAGCAGTCAAGTAGAGGCCGGACAATCATCGAAAAGTTCGAGCAACACGCCGAGGTTGGATTCGTCGTGGCCTTGTTGACTCCTGACGACGTTGGAGCGCGCAAGGGTGAGGAAAATAACCTCAATCCGCGCGCAAGACAGAACGTGATTTTCGAGTTCGGATACCTTATCGGGAAGCTCAGCCGAAAACGAGTTTGCGCCTTGGTGAAGGGTAACGTGGAAAAGCCTTCGGACTATGATGGAGTACTGTATATCCCATTGGATGATTCGGGCGGTTGGAAAATGGAGCTTATCAAGGAATTGAAGGCCGCCGGATTCGACGTCGATGCGAACAAGGCGGTGTAACTGTAAGCTTCCCCGTCCTGTGCCAAAACTCAGCCCTTTTGAAATAGATCATAAATCAGCAGCTTAGCGACTGGGCCAAGGGCCCTTAGGCTCTACAGTTACCCAAAACCCGCGGTCGACGTTCGAGAGCCGCGGCCGTTTCACCGAACGGCGGAGGCCGGCGAGCTGCTGCCGAAGAGCGACATTGTCGAGAGCCAGCTCGCGACGAGCCTTGAAGGCGGAGATGAGAGCGCGAACAAACGACGAAATCAAGCAGGCATGGTGCCGGCAGACCGGAGACTAATCAAGTTTGGGGCGCCCGGATGAATAAATAGAAGGCACAGGGGATATCTCGATCTTCGAGTTTGTTCCGCGCGAGTGTGAGCACACGAACCGGTTTAACGTCGCATTTCTGATCCCAACAGGTATAGGTGCGGAAATTGGCGGCCATGCGGGTGATGCCACACCAGCTGCGCGCATGATCGCCGAGACCTGTGACACATTGATCTTGCATCCCAATGTTGTCAACGCATCTGACATCAACGAGATGCCAGCCAATTCCCTGTATGTAGAAGGGAGCGTGATCTCCCGGCTGTTGATGGGAACCATTGGGCTCGCTCCGACACGAGCCAATCGGGTACTGGTGATCATTGATGCACACGAGGACGCGCTGTTTGTGAACGCCGCCATCAACGCGGTAAACGCGACACGGGCATCCTATGGTTTGGCCTGCCACGAAGTGATAAAGCTATCTCCACCTATGATGATGACAGCCGAGTTTACCAATTGTGGTACAGCGGCTGGTAAAATTAGCGGTCTCGAACGTGTCTTCGCGCTACTCGAAGAACGAAAAGGAGAATACGATGCAGTCGCTATCTCGTCGGTGATCTCAGTTCCTAAAAAGTTCCACCAAGGATACTTCGATGCGGCCGGGCAAATGGTCAATCCGTGGGGTGGAGTCGAGGCCATGCTCACCCATGCCGTATCGAGCCGGTTCAACGTGCCATCGGCTCATGCACCGATGTTCGAGTCTCGGGATATCGCAAATCAGGATCCTGGGGTGGTGGAGCCACGCATGGCAGCAGAGGCAATTTCCCTAACGTTCTTCGAGAGTGTTTTGAAGGGCCTTCACAAAAGCCCACGAATCGTTTCCGACCCCTCACAGATATCCGAGCGTGATGTCATATCGGTATCTGACGTCTCGTGCTTAGTAATTCCTGACGGTTGTGTGGGATTGCCAACGCTGGCCGCGTTGGAACAAGGTATTTCGGTAATAGCTGTACGGGAAAACAAGAATCTAATGGAAAATGATCTAACCATGCTACCCTGGCGACCCGGCCAACTCCATATCGTCGAGAATTACTTGGAGGCGGCAGGTGTGCTCTGCGCGATTCGCGGTGGCATTGCGCTCGAGTCCATTCGGCGGCCCATCGCACACACTTTAGTGACGACAAGAACCTTCGATGACACCAGAGAATCTCACCATTCTACAGAGAAAAAGTCGGTCCGTTTAGGGGGTAGTACCCGGCGGTGATGAGCCCTCTAGAACAGGAATCGAAAGCCAAACCGCGCCCGGCGCGGCGGGACGATCGCTTCCGGCTCCAGGAAGTTCGTAAGGCCGAACCGTTGCGTCTGGACGTGGGTCACCGCGCCCGAGTTGAGAACGTTCAGCACGTCGAGGGTGAGACCGATACGGATACCCCGGTCGAACTCGAAGAACTTCTCCACCCTCAAATTGAGGAGGTTCTGGAAGTCGACGCGGTGAGTTCCGCGAGGCTCGACCGCGACGTCGACCCGAGATTCCCGGTACCTGACTCCGTCGGCGTTGTTTTCCGGATAGTCGATACCGCGCCGGAACTGGAAGAACGTCGCCCCCGGCATACGCGAGCCGAGGAGCAGGTTGGCGGGGAACCCCGTTTGCCCGAGATATTGAGCGGCGAGGTTGATTTCGTAGGGAGCGACCCAAGAGAAGCTCAGCTTGAGGAGGTGCCGCGCATCGAGGGAGAGAGGACCGTCGCGGTTGATCAGATCGTTCGGGTTCCTCACGTTGAGCGAGAAACTGTCGTTGAAGTGGGTTCCGAGATTCCCGGTGCTGTCGCCCAGCGTGTAAGAGCCGAACAACTGCCAGCCATCGCGAAATCGCCGCCGGGCGACGAACTCGAGGCCCTTGTACCGCCGATTGGCCAGATCCGAGTTCGAGCGGAAGCTGTCCGTCGCGGTGAAGTCCGGCCTCACGAGGAAGATGTTCATGGGCTGGTTGTCCACCGGGTTCACCACCGATACCTCATCATACGCCTGGTCAAAGGGCCGGAGCGGATCGGTCGTCGCATACAGATCGCCGGCTCTCTTGTAGAGGCCGGTAACGCTGAAGGAGAAGTCGGCTCCCACGCCGAACTCGAATCCCACATTGACGGAATCGACGTACGGCTGTTGGAGATTGGGGTCGTGGGTGATGGTGCCAGCAAACTCTTCCGGACTGACGACGTTATTGGAGATGAGGCGTCCCTCCTCGCCAGCCACGAAATGCAAATCGCCATTCATCTGATCGAGAGGAAGACCCTGGCAGGAAATGGGGTTTCCGGCCGCGTCACGGCAATCCAACCAGTCGAATCGGGTCAAACGAGAGCTGTTGGGATTTCCGCTGCCCACGCCCGAGATCTTGTCGTGCCAACGGCCGAAACTTCCCTTGACGACGAACTTGCCCTCGCCGGTGACATCCCAGTTGACCCCGATACGCGGAGCGAACGTGTTCCAGTTGATTATGTCGGGTCGTTTGGGCCAGGTGAAGTTGGGATGGTAGCACGTTCTCGGGAAGTCCACGGTGTTGCCGTCATAGTCGGGATTGAAACCGCCCGGCTCCACGTCACATCCGCCACGCTGCTCGGGTGTCCAGCCGTTGGAGTGCTCGAACCGGAGTCCCAGATTCAGAGTCACGTCGCCGGGAAGGCTCCAGCTGTCCTGAGCATAAAGCGCGATGATCCGATGCTCGTCCTGTGTGTCGGTTGGCTGCTGGTAGATACGGATCTGGTCCGGCACCGCGCAGTCGAGTGAAAAGCAGTCGCTGGCGCTGTCCAGATACTGTCGGAATCCGTCCGGGATCACCCGCCATCGTTGGCTCCAGGCCTTCTCCTGGTGGAAACCGAATTTGAAGTTATGGTCACCGCCCAAGTCCTTCTTGAAGTAGCTGAAGGCGCTGCGGATATCCCAGTGGTCCCGCCCATCGAAGCGGCCCCGAAGCTGATTCCACGTCCCGTAGGCGATCCCACTTCCGCGGTCTTCGTAGCCGTGCACTTCCGAGGGATCGTAGGAGCCGAACGGGAACGTGTTGTCCTCGTTGACTTTGAGCCAACCCCACTGGGCATCGAAGATCACGTTGGCGCCGATAACAGAGCTCCATTGGGCGCTGTGGGTTTTCGGCTTCCAGAACTGTTTTCGCCAGGCGCGCTCATCGAACCGGAACTTGGCTCCGGGGTTGGACGGACGCATCCAGCGATCTTGATTGTTATAGGTGTAGCTAAATCGGCTGTTGGAAAGCGGCTGCCAAGTCCCCTTGACCAAGAAAAGCTTCTTTCTCTCATGGATGTTGGCCTCGCTATCCAAACGGTCACGGGTTGATGGGGCGGGATAGCCGGCTTGTGCCAACTCGTTGGTGTTACGGTTGAAGTCGAAGAAGAACCAGAGCTTTTCTTTGATGACCGGGCCACCGATATTGCCTCCGTAGTTCGTGTCGCGAATGATGGCGTTCTGCTCGGAGGTGAGTCCCGAGACGTTCTCGGACTGGATCGCCTCATCGACGATGTAGTAGTAGGTGCTCCCCGCGAAGTTGTCGCCGCCCGACTTGGTGACGAAGGTGAAAACGCCGCCGCTCGATTGGCCGTACTCCGCGGAAACGCCACTCGTCGAGGCCTGCGTCAGCTCCAGCGCCTCGATGGAAAACTCGGTGCCGGAGTAGCCCGAGGGGTGCTTGGTGCTTTGACCGTCGAGTATATAGTCGTTGTCACGAACGCTGCTCCCGTGCACCGCCTGTGTGAGGGAGTAGGTATAGCGGCTCCCAGTGGTGACGCCGGGCAAGGTAGTGAGGACATCGGCGTAAGAGCGCTCGATGGGGACGTCCCTGATGAGGTTCTGATCGACAGTATACGTTGTCACCGAGCTGCGCACATCGATCACGGGCGCCTCGCTGGTCACCGTCACAGTCTCTTCCACCGTCGTGATCGTGAGGGTTATGGGTACAGCGAATGAAACGCCCGAGTCCATCGTGATCCGCTCCACCGTCAATGTCTGGAACCCCGACAAGCTCGCTTGGACCGCGTACGTGCCCGGTAGTAATCTAGGTACCCTCCACTGGCCGCCGTCATCGGTCACCGCTGTCCTCGAACCGCCGATGAGTTGAGGGCTGGTGACCGCAAGGGTCACACCAGGCAACACGCCCCCAGTAGAATCTTTTACCGTTCCGTAGAGCTCCGCCGTAGTTCCTTGAGCCCCGGCAGTTATCGCGAGGCACATGAATGCCAGAACCGCGGCTGCAGCCACGCCGGTACGGAGACTCCTCCGTGCGGAACGAGTGTTCTCGAACACCATAATTACCTCCCGCTTGTCAACAGAACCGACCTCGACCTCGACGATTGTTTGGAGTCAACGGCCATAGATGGAGTCGGTTTGACACCTTTGCCCGTACAGACGGTAATGCGGCGAGATTCGGGGCGGAAGTGACAGAAGCGCGAATCGGTACGAAACTGTCCCACCTGTCCCACCTGGAAGAGGCTTTACCCCCCTAATCGGGCGGCGTTTGCACGCTATCGGGCATCGGGCTGGACGCGCAGCGGACGCGAAAGCTCCTGCCCGTCGACCCGGAGCGTGACCTCGTACTCGCCGAGACCCACCAGTGGACCCGGCCGCCCCTGCTGGCTGCCCCGGGTGAGGCGCCGGGAATCGTTGCTGCCCACCCGCTGCCAGGGCGGGGGGGGAGAGCGCGAAGGTTTCCTCAAGTCCCATACCAGTCTGTTGAGACCCGCCCGGGAGGACCCGGAGAGCTCGCGTACCAGCCTCCCTTCCGCATCATGAATGGTAATCGTCACCGGTGGCGCCCGCGTCTCGCGGAGAAAGTAGTAGATCGTGGCCCCCGGGGGAGCCAGCTCGCTCCGATCGATTTCCGACACCAGCTCACTGTAGGGGTTTTTAGCCGCGAAACGCCGCGCGCCGCTCGCGCCCTTGTTCCTGGTGATGTCGACGTCGAAGAGCGTCGCGGGCTCCACCGCGAAGAGATGCGCTGGGCTTTCGAGCACCTCACGGGTGAGCGCTCGAAGAGGCGCGATGTCCATGATGTAGATGCTTCGACCGTGCGTTCCGGCGACCAGATCCGCTTCCCGCGGGTGAATCACCATGTCCCTCACCGGCACCGTCGGGAGACCGTTGCGCAGAGCGAGCCAGTGCTCGCCAGCGTTGATGGAGACGAACGCCCCGTTCTCGGTTCCGACGAACAAGAGGTCACGGTTGACTCGATCCTCTCTGATGACTCTGACCGGTACCCCGGCAGGAAGACTTCCACCGATGGGTTCCCAGGTTCCGCCGTAGTCCCGCGTGCGAAAAAGATAAACGCCAAAATCGTCGTTCCGGTGATCATCGAAGGCCGCATAGGCGGTGGCGACATCGAAATGAGATGCCTCCAGGGAGCTGACCCACGCGCGCGGCGATCCCCCGGTGTCCGCGGGAAGTCCGGCAATCCGGGCGGCTACGTTCGTCCAGGAGCTGCCGCCGTCACGGCTGATGTGCAGGTTCCCGTCGTCCGTGCCCGCCCAGAGCACGGCGAACCCGAGGGGCGATGCGGCAATGGCGGTGATCGTGGCTCCCTCGCCAGTGTCGCGACTGGGCCGGCCCTTGGACAGATCGGGGCTGACCGCCGTCCAGCTCTCGCCTCGGTCGTCCGTTTTCAAGAGCATCTGAGCGCCGAGATAAAGCGTCGAGGAATCGTGCGGGGACATGACGAAAGGGGTGTTGAAATTGAATCGGAGTTTTTCATCACCGGTGCGGGGACGGATAGACGTCCTCACACCTTTTTTCATGTCGAGCCGGTGGATGTTGGCGTACTGGGACTCGATGTAGATCGTCGCCGGATCGCCCGGGTCGACCTGGACGTAACCACCGTCGGCGGTGCCGAGCTTGAACCAGTCCCTGTCGGCAATTCCACTCCGATGGCGGGTGGCGCTCGGCCCGCCCCAGCTGCCGTTGTCTTGAAGTCCGCCATAGACCCAGTAGGGTTGCTGCATGTCGACCGCTATCCCGACGAACTGTCCGACGGGCATGGGATGATTCTCCCAATGGTCCCCACCGTCGTAGCTGGTGAAGAGCCCGCCGTCGCTGCCCACGATCAGGTGGTCCGAGTTCTCCGGGTCGATCCACATGGCGTGGAAGTCGCCGTGGATGAAATCGCTGGTCAGCCAGGACGAGAAGGCCCAGCCCTTTTGTTGCAACCGACGCCCACCGTCCGTGGACTCCCAGGTTCGGACCCAAAGCACGTAGACGTGGTCCGCGTCGGCAGGGTCGACCCGGATCTGGGAGTAGTAGCCTTCCCTTTCGTTCAGCTTGTTGACGCGTCTCCAACTTTCTCCCTTGTCGTCCGATCGAAACAGCCCGCCGCCGGTGTCCAGCTCATCGAGATCCAGAAGAACCCGCATCTGCGCTTGCTGGCGGCGGCTCAATCCGGCCACGATGCTGCCCGACAAATCTCCCTGTGGCGCCGCCCCCATCATAAGCTCGATCCGAGCGAGCTCGGACTGGTCCGGTCTCTCATTCTGCCGCAGGAGCTCGCGTAGCCGGTCAACGCTCGCCTCCGGCGGGTGGATCCAACGCGGCGCGACCTCCACGATCGCATAGACGATGTCGGGGTTGGCGGGCGCGATAGCGATGCCGATGCGCCCCACGCGCTCGCTCGGCAAACCGGCACGGAGCGGGCTCCACGTCTCGCCGCCGTCGGTGGTCTTGTAGAGACCGCCGCCGTCGAGCACGTAGATGCCGACGCTGTCGAAGTCATCGAAGCGGTCGCTGCGGCGGGCGTAGGCGGCGGCATACAGCGTGTTCCGATCCGCGGGATCCATGGCCACGTCGACGAAACCCACGTCCTCGCCGATGAACATGGCCTTGTGCCACGACTCGCCGCCGTCCGTCGTCTTGTAGAGGCCTCTTTCCGCGTTGGGACCCCAGAGATGCCCCAGGGCCGCGACGTACACGATGTCGGGATCGACGGGGTCGATCACGATCCGGCCGATGTGGTGCGTGTCGGCGAGTCCCATGCGCTTCCAGGTGCTCCCGCCGTCCCCCGACTTGTACACCCCGTCACCCCATGAGCTGTAACTGCTCGCGTTCGCTTCTCCGGTTCCCACCCACACCACGTTCGGGTCGGAGTCGGAAACGGCGACGGCGCCAATGGAGCTCGATCCTTGTTCGTCAAAGATTGGCAGCCAGGTGGTCCCGTTGTTGATCGTCTTCCACACACCGCCGGTAGCGGTGGCACAGTAGACGGTATAGCTCTCCTTCCTCGGAACGGCGATGTCGGTCACCCGGCCGCTCATATGAGCAGGGCCGATCAAGCGCCAACGCAAGGGCGCGAGCTCCGCCTCTGTCACGTCGAGCGACTCGGCCCAGCCGAGCCAGGGGACGGTGAGGGTGGCTGCCAAGGCGCCGGCCAGCCCGAAACGAGATCGGAATCTCGTCCGTCGCGACGAGCGCCGTCCCCTCGGAGAGCGTCCGAACGCACTCATACCGCTGAGCCTATCCACATTTGTTGGGCACTCCCGGGGAACGGACCACCGAAAAACTCCGTAACGACATATGTTAGACCAAGGGCGACGCAATGGGATAGGGACAGAAGCGGCCTTGCCAGGGAAACTGTCCCCGGGAATCCAACAAGACAGATTTGGTAGCACTCGTGCTTCTGTCCCCCTCCTTTTGATGCCCACTGTCGTATGATTGATGTGTCCGCAAGCGCGGACTCGAGAAGCTCTCAGGTCCGGCAAAGCGCCTGCGAGCTTCGAGCCCAGCGCCACCCAAGTACTGCCGGCGGAGGAGCCTCGCCTCTTGGAATGAAGCGGGGCGATCGCGAGAGTCTCTGTATCGGCGGCTGGTAAGCTCGTCGACGCTGGCTCGGGGAGGGTCATATCATGAATAGGAACTCGGCTACAGCGATAAAAGCCCCTCGGTCCGAAGAGGCTAAGCAAGTTACGTCCATGGAGGCGCGGACGGTTTCCATCCCCTTGCGCGAACCTCTGGCCTTCGCAACCCGAAGGGTGGATCAGCGCCAGTACACGCTGGTACGTATCGGCACAGCGGATGGCCTGAAAGGATACGGCTTCTGCTACTCCGGTGACCGGGCCGGGAGTCTCGTGACCGAGTTTGTCCGAGAGTTCTTTCGGGACCACGTTTTGGGGGCGGACCCAGTGGCCTGCGAGACGATCTGGGCCAATATGTACAGCGATGCGGTGCTCGTCGGACGCCGGGGCGCCGCGGTGCGGGCGATGAGCGCCATCGATATCGCGCTCTGGGATCTCATCGGCAAAGCCACCGCCCAGCCGGTGCATCGCCTTCTCGGCGGACCCAAAGCGAGCCGCGTGCCTTGCTATGCCAGCGGCGGCTACTACTGGGAGGGCTCGGACCCGGAGGAGTACGTCTACCAGGAGCTGCGGGGCTACGTGGAGGCCGGCTTCACGGCCGTCAAGATCAAGGTGGGCCGCTTGCCTCTCGAGCAAGAGCTCCGCCGGGTGCGCAAGGCGCGAGAGGCCATCGGCCCCGACACCATTCTGATGATGGACGCCAACAACGCCTGGCCCGATGCTGCCGCGGCGATCCCGGTGATCCGCGCCCTCGCCGAGGTCAACCCGTTCTGGGTCGAAGAGCCCCTCATGCCGGACGACATCCGCGGCCACGCCGCCATCCGGGAAAAGGTGAGCGTTCCCATCGCCACCGGCGAGATTGAGGCTACGCGCTGGGGCTTCGCTGCGCTGCTCGAGCAGGGCTCGGCCGACATGCTTCAGCCGGATGCGACCGTACTGGGAGGCATCACCGAGTTTTGCAAGGTCGCCGGAATGGCGTCGGGGAGAGACGTTCCCCTTTATCCCCACTGGATGCATCACCTCCACGCGTCGATCGTGGCCTCTCTTCCCAGCGCGGTCATGGTGGAGTACTTTCCCGACCTCAGCGTGCTGAACATCGGCGAGGTGCTCCTGGACCCCATCGAGGCGAAAGACGGTACTCTGACAGTGTCGCAAGAGCCCGGGACGGGTGTCGCCTTTGACGAGAAAGCGGTCGATCGGTTTGCGGTGGATTCGTGGAAGTGAGGGGCCGACGCCGTCTTTTTCCAGCAGAACGTTCCGCTTCCGTCAAGGGAGCGAAGGAGCGGTCAGATCATGCGCGGTAGCGAATGTGTGGTCAGAATGTTGCAAGGCCTCGGCGTGGACGTGGTTTTCGGTCTGTGCGGAGACACCACCCTGCCGCTCTACGAGGCTCTCTACGATCTCGATCACGGGATACGGCACGTGGTGACGCGAGATGAGCGCTCCGCCTCCTACATGGCGGATGCCTATTCACGCTTGAGCGGGAAGGTCGGCGTTTGCGAAGGCCCCAGCGGCGGGGGCGCGACCTATATCTTGCCGGGCGTGGCGGAGGCGAACGGCTCCTCGGTGCCCCTGGTGTGCCTCACCAGCGATATCAGTACCGGCGATGTCGGTCGGGGTGCGCTCACCGAGCTAGACCAACGGGCCCTGTTCGCGCCGGTGACCAGGTTCACCGCCGTTCCCGGTCATGCGAGTGAGCTGCCACGAGCCGTGCGTCGGGCCTTTCGAGCCGCCACTACCGGCGAGCTCGGGGCGGCGCACGTGGGACTCCCTTTCGACGTCCAGACGGGAGACGTCGATCCCGAGGACGTGTACATCGATTCGCGTTTCAACTCCTATCCGGCGCACCGATCCGCTCCGGAGCCCAAGGTGATCAGGGAGGCTGCCGATCTTCTCGCCCGATCACGTCGTCCGCTGGTGGTTGCCGGTGCCGGCGTGCTGCGCTCCGCTGCCTGGGACGAGCTCACCTCACTGTCGCGGCTCCTGGGCGCACCGGTGGCGACTTCGGTAAGCGGGAAAGGAAGCATTGCAGAGACCGATCCGCTGTCGCTGGGCGTGATTGGTAGCAATGGGGGGTTACCGTACCGACACGAGATCCTGCGGGAGTCCGACGTCATCCTCTACGTTGGCTGCCGCCAGGGATCCGTTACCACGGAGAAATGGACCCTTCCGGCAAACGGCGAGAAAACGCTCATTCAAATGGACGTCGAGCCGGATCGCATCGGCTCCAACTACGATACCGCGGTTGGGATCGTCGCCGACGCCAAGCTGGGGCTCGCGGCACTGGGCCAGGAGCTGGACGAGCGTTTTTCCGGTCGTTCGGCGGAAAAAGTCGATACGGAGGACATCGCAAAGCGTCGGGAGGCTTGCTTGTCTCGGATCGACGCTTTCTCCTCCGACGAAGCGCCCATACGCCCCGAACGGTTTCTGTCCGAGCTGCTGCCGCTATTGCCAGACAACGCCGTGGTCTGTGCCGATCCCGGAACACCTTGCCCGTATTTCTCCGCCTACTACCGGCTGCCCAAGGCGGGACGTTGGTTCGTGACCCCGCGGGCCCACGGCGCCTTGGGGTACGCTCTGCCCGCGGTCTGCGGCGCCTATTTTGCGCGGCCCGATGCCGGGCGTATCGTCGGTGTCATGGGAGACGGTAGCTTCGGCCTCTCGGTGGGCGAGCTGGAGACGCTGGCGCGGCTCGATCTCCCGGTAACCCTCATTGTTCTCAACAACGCGAATTACGGATGGATCAAGGCCGGTCAGAAGGCTCACGGTGGAAAGTACTACAACGTCGACTTCTCCGATTCCGACCACGCCCGCATCGCGAAAGCATACGGGATTCGGGGACGCCGGGTGGAAAGCCCCTCGGAGCTTCACGAAGCTCTGAGCGAGGCTCTAATCGGAGAGGGGCCCGCCCTCGTGGATGTTGTCGTCCAGCAACTCCAGGAAGCGCAGGCACCGGTGTCGAAGTGGGTGGCCTAGCCTAGCCTAGCGATTCGTCGGCACCCGTCGTTGCAGCTCCGCAAGCCAGCCGGTCGCGACTTTCAAGCGCGCTTTCGATTCGCTCCCGGGAAGAATCATCAGGAACCTCTGACCGTCCGGCGCGACGTCGTAGGATGGATTGCCATAAGCGTTCGTGCGATAGACTCCCTCGAATAACACTTGTGGCTCCCCCACCTCGAGCTCGGGCTCCGTCGCGATGGAAACCCATCAACCGCATCCCCTCTCGATAGAAGAGCTCCGAGCCGTCTGGCCCCCAGACTGCCTCGGCCCCGCCCTCGGTCGTGATCTGGACCGGCTCACCGGGCCCGGGAAACGGGAGCAGGTAGACCTCGTTCCGGCCGGAGCGGTTCGACACGAAGGCAATCCATCGGCCGTCCGGCGAGAACATGGGGGCCAGCTCGTTGAAGGGAGTTACCACGAGAGGTCTCGGGTGGCGCTCACCCTCCATCGGAAGGATCCAGATATCCCGTTGCGTGGACGGATGGACTTCGTAGAACGCGAGGAACCGGCCGTCGCGCGACCACGAACCGGGCACCTGCTGGTTCTCTCGAGACAGGAGCTGCTCGGTAACGCCTCCCTCAACCGCTCTCGAATAGAGACCCAGGCTTCCTTCCCGCTCCGAGTTGAACGTCACCCGCTTCCCGTCCGGCGTCCACGCCGGGAAGAGGTTCTCGCCCTCGTACGTGGGAATCAACCGGCGACGATTCTCCCCCTCGTAGATCCAGATGTCGCGGCGGCCGCTCTCCTCGACGATGCGCACCGCGATCCGTCCGTCCGGGGAAACGCGTGGATACCAGAAGTCCTGACGGAGATCGGACACCGGCGCCGACTTCCCGCGCCGATCGACCCAGACGAGCAGGTGGTCCCGAGCTATCCCTCGCTCGACGTAGACGAGAGCCCCATTGCGAGCGATCGCGAAGTTCGCGACTCCAGAGACCGGATGAGCCGGGACCTTCTGCGGCAACGCCGTCTCGGGGCCGATCACGCGAAGCGCCTCGAGGTCGAACGGAACCGCAAAGAGTCCCGCGAGCTTTGCGTATACGAGGTGCCCGGTCGGTGCGTAGCGGGCGTCTGTACCTCCGCGAAGAAGCTGTCTGCGCTCCCCCGTTTCGAGGGAGAGCACTGCGATGGGTGCATCCTTCGCCTCGTAGCTTCCCCATACGGTGAACAGAACGTTCTTTCCGCCCGGCAGGATTTCGGGCCAACGGTGACTGTGCTCACCCTGATCGGATTCGGGAGTTGTCAGTACCGTGGGCGCACCTCCATCTGCGGAGACTCGATGGAGGCCCGACGCACCACTGGGAGCGAACACGATGTAGTCGTCAGGGCCCCAGGCCGCGCCCCGGCTGTCGGCAGGCGCCTGGCAAATCGTATGGGACGACCCTCGGGCCAGCTCGATCTTTCTCAGCTCGCCGTCGGCGAAGAAACCGATCCACTTGCCATCGGGAGAGAAGAACGGATTGTGGGCGCCCTCGCTGCCGGGAATCGGGCGGGCATCGAAACGATCGAGCTCTCCGACGTAGAGCCGTGTCGATCCGTGCTCGAAAGCAGCAACGACCAAAAGCGCCCCGTCCGGCGAGATGGCCAGAGGCCGGGAGTATCCCGTTTGCAGGGAGCCGACGTTCAGCTCGATCATGGAGCCTCCTGAAGTTTGTACCGGTGACGCCAGGACATGGCCACCCAGAAGCGCTGCCCCCACGGCCATTGCCAGAGGACTCCGGCCATTTTTTCCTCCCCGAAGGGGCTTTTCCTGTCCGCGGCGGAGCTCACGGCTCGTCAAACCCATTGTCTACCCAGGCACTCCCAACTCCGTCGCATGGGCTCTCTCCTTTCCGGACCGGGCACTCAAGCTTTGAACGCCTGGTCGCGTATATTAGCCCCGATCGGAAATAATCAGAACGGCTCGTCGCCGGTAACGGTCGTGCGGTACATGACGCGCCGGTACCTCTCTTCGTCGAAGGGCGTGGCGCAATGCATGGTCGAGCGGTTGTCCCACAGGATGGCGTCGCCCACCCTCCACTTGTGCCGGTAGACGAAGCGTGACTGGATGGCGAACTCCCGGAGCTCACGAATCAGGGCCCGACCTTCTTCTTCGTACATTCCCACGATCTCCCAGGCGACGTTGCCGCCGACCCAAAGGGCCTTTCGTCCCGTCTCGGGGTGCGTACGAACCAGCGGGTGGATCACGTCGGGGACTCTCGCCTTTTCCTCCTCGGTCATCGGAGCACGGTCGGGGTAGCTGATGGACCAGGCTTTGACGCGGCTGTGCAGGACCTTGAGCCCCTCGATCTTCCGCTTCGTCTCCTCGGGCAGTGCGTCGTAGGCGGCGAAGAGATTGGTGAACAGGGTGTCGCCCCCCTCGGCAGGAACATCCCGGGCGTGGAGCAGGGAGCCGGCGCTCGGCTTCTTGAGGTATTGGGAATCGCTGTGCCAGTGATGACCGCTCTTCGGTGCTCCGATGGGGCGCCCGTCTTTTGTCACGTTCGATACGACGAAGATCTCCGGATGGTAAGGCAAGGTATATTGCGGGAGGGTGTGGATCTCGAGATCGCCGAGGCGTCGGGTGAAGGCGATGTGCTCTTCGACGGACATCTTCTGTTCGCGAAACAGGAGAATCGTTCTCTCGAGCCACGTTTGGTGAACTCGCTCGAACGTCTCGTCGCTCATGGGCTGGGATAGATCGACACCCAGGACCTCGGCGCCGATCACCTCGTTGAGGGGACGGAAGTGGAGGCTCATCGTCGTTCAGGACGCCCCCGCATGCTTCCTTGTGTCGTCGGCGCCGTTTGCGAGGTGCCATCGGACGATTTCCGCGAAGTCGTCCACAAGGAGCTCTCCCGCCTCGTCGAACGGGGTCACCACGGCGGAAACGTTGCCCTCGATGGGTCGGCACGAAGTCGACATGAGCCCGGACCACTGCCTCTGGCGGGCGATTATGCCGCCGTTGCGAGCAGGTCGAGGCCGTCGAGAATGGACCGGACGCGCTGCACCCCAGCTTCGTTCAACCCGAGAATCGGCGCTCGTGCGTAGCCGCCCGGCCGGCCCAGGATGTTCATCGCAGCCTTCAAATTCGCGGGAAAGGTGCCGACTTTGCGCATGGCCTGGTCGAGCTGAAGCGTTCTCATTTGCATCTTCCGCGCCTCGTCGACCTTTCCCGATGCGGCGAGCTCGTATAGAGGGATCGCCCCGCGGCCCATGACCTGGGATTCCATGCTGCTGACGTAACCCTGACAGCCGAGGAGCACCGCTGCTACGCCCCGCTCGGCCGAGTGACCGGTGAACACCAGCATCCGGTCGCCGAGAGCGGCCAGCGTCGCTTCCACCTGTACGAAATCGTTGGAGCTCTCTTTGATGGCCACCACGTAGTCGAGCTCCGCCAGCTCTTCACAGAGCTCCGGCGTCAGGTTGACGCCGGTGCGACGCGGAATGTTGTAGAGAAGGATCGGAACCCGGGCCTCGTCCGAGATGGCCCGATAGTGAGCGATCACTTCTTTCTCGTTGATCATGGCGTAGTAGGGTGGGAGGATCATGACCCCGTCCACGCCCGCTTCCTTGGCCCCTTTCGACAACGCCACCACGCTGCGGGTCACGATCCCGCCCGTGCCCGCGATTACGGTAGCCCGTCCCTTGACGGTATCCACGGCGATCCGGTACAGCCGCTCTTTCTCGGAAGATTCGAGAGACCAGGACTCGCCGGTGCATCCCGAGACGATGACGCCGTGAACGCCTTCCGAGAGCAGAAGCTCGATGTTCTCGATGAACTTCTTCTCGTCGACGTCACCCTCTTTGGTGAAGGGAGTAACGAGCGCCACGAAATTCCCCTTCCAGTCAACCTTGCCATTGTTCATGTGATTGCTCCCTCAGCCGGCTGAAGCGTTCCGACTCGTGATAATAACGGACTTCGCGTTATTGCTCAATGCTTTCTCGATCCTCGCTCTCGACTCGTCGGGCGGAGCGCACGAGCGTCGCGCCGGCGACGATCGACATCACCACCGCCCATGGCCATCCGGCCTCCGCCGGCCCGAGGGCCGATTTGAGAAAGCCCGCGCTCACCAAGGAAAGAATAGCGCGCTCGAGGAGGTGCAAAGGCCTCGTCCAGTAGCCCTCGAGCGCCAGTGGCAGGAGCGCCAGGGCGCAGAACAGAACCGCGAAGTCGAAGAATATCTCGGTAGGGGAGTCCGAGAGCAGGCCGGAGAAGGCGAACATGAACGGGACGATGTAGAGAGCTTTGGCCATCCGGACGCACTCCCATCCCGTCCGCATCGGGGACGCCTCGGCAATGCTGGCCGCAACGAAGGCCGTCATGCAGATGGGAGGGGTAATGGTGGAATCCTGGCTGAACCAGAAGATGATGAGATGGGCGGCGAGGATCGGAAGCCCCATATCGGCGAGCGCCGGAGCTCCCAGCGCCGCGATGAGAACGTAGGAGGCGGTCACCGGAAGCCCCATCCCCAGGATGTAGGACATGGCGGCAATGAGGACGATGGCGATGAAAACGGAGCCATCCGCCGCCGAAAGGAGGATCGAAGTGACCTTGACCAGAAGGCCGGTGGCGGTGATGACGCCGTAGATCACGGCGGCGCTGGCCGAAAGCGAGCTCACCGTGACGGCGACCCGGGTGGTGGCCTCCAGAGCGGCGAGCAGTTTCGGAGGCGTCAACCGGGTGGACTGCCGGAGCATGCTCACGGCGATGATGGTGAGAACGCTGGCCGAGCTGGCGAAAAACGGCGTGTAGTCCATGAGGAGGAGCGAGATCAGAACGAGAATCGGCAGCACGACGTGGCCCTGGGTTTTCGCCACCTCCGCGACCCGGGGAAGCTGATCTAAGGGGATGGGCTTGATGCCCTCCTTTCGCGCCTTGGATTCGACGTGGAAGTAGATCGAGGCGAAATAGAGAACGGCGGGAAGAATCGAGTAGCCGAGGATGGTGACGAGTGGGACGCCGGTGAAGGCGGCCATGATGAAGACACCGGCGCCCATGAGAGGGGGCATGAGGGCCCCGCCCAACGAGGCGGTGGACTCGATGGCCCCCGCCTCGTGCGGCTTGAAGCCCATCCGGATCATCATCGGGATGGTCATGGTGCCGGTGGTGGCCACGTTCGAAACGGTGCTACCGGAAAGCATCCCCATCAGGGCGCTCGAGATGATCGCTACCTTGGCCGGCCCTCCCCTTCGGTTCCCCGCCACCGCAAAGGCGAAGTCGGTGAAGAAACGATCGGCGCCCGAGACCCTCAGGAAAGCGCCGAACGCGAGAAAAGTGAAGAGGAAGGTGGCCATGATGCCGGTGATGAAGTTGAACAGGCCATCGCTCAGCATGTACAGGTGCTCGATGAGAAAGGGGAAGCTCGTGCCCTTGTGCTGGAGGACGCCCGGCCAGTAAGGGCCGGTGAGGGCATAGACTATGAAAACGAGGTTGAGCACCACGATGGAGCTTCCCACGGTGCGCCTCGTTGCTTCGAACACGGTGACGAGCGCCAGCACACCGAAGACGAGGTCGAGGGGCTCGACGGGATCGAAGTAGGCAAAGCGAGCTTCGAAGCGCTCGGCGCTCACGATGGCCCAAGCGAAAGCGGCGCTAGCAGCGGCAGCCAGAAAATAGTCGACCGGCGAGGGCCCACCGTGGGGAAGCCGCTTCCGGGCCGGATAGAGAAGAACCGCGAGAGGGATGACCACCATCAGGTGTGCGGCCCGCGTGACGATGGGACCGAGCGTGATGTGAAAGCCCATATAGAGCGTGAAGACGGTCAGTCCCACGCTGGCCACGGTGACGATGGCTCGAAGAGGTCCCGTGAGACGTCTCTGTGCCTTGGGAAAGACACGGTCCCGAAGCGCTTCCAGCTCAGTTGGCTGGGTGTCTACGGATGGGGTCTGGGAGGGATTCACCGAAGGATCCGTCTGCCAGCGGCCGGCGCCTCGCTACTCGATCCAGCCGCGCTCTCGGTAATAGCGCTCGGCGCCTTCGTGAAAAGCGATACCCACGCCATGAAGCATGTCCTCCGGCTCCCAATCCTGGAACGCCGAGTGAGCGGCAACCAGTCTCTCTCGATTCTCGGCGATCACCCGGGTGAGGTTGTAGACGATGTCGGCATCGAGCTCCGTGGTGGTGAAAACGACATAGGGCATACCCACCGTCCGTACGTCCTCGTGCTGGTTGGGATATCGATCGGCGGGAATGCGCAGATCGAGCATTCCCCAATCTCCGGCCAGACCCTGGCGTACGTGCTCATCGAGGTTGACGAGCCTCGAGCTGTCACGGGCCGACAGGAGCTCGATGACGCGCGGCGCCGGGTCGTTGATGAAAAAGCTCACTAGATCGAGCTGGCGGTTCCTCCACGCGTCGGATCGGCCCCCGGTGTTCACCCGATCGACGCGCCCGCCCCAGTGTTCAATATCGTCGTAGGAGGCTCCGTACCGCTTCAAAACCTCACCAAAAACGAAGAGCTCAGCGGAGCCGACAGGTCCGGTGCCCACCCTCAAGCGAGGCTTCTCAGAGGTCAACCGTGCGAGGCCGGAGTCGTCCGAGTCACCGCTTCTGATCAGATGCAGCTTGTTGGTGATCATGGCGCTCACCGCCCGCAGGTTCGGATAGGCCTTCTGGTAGGTCTCGTTTCCGCCTTCTCGAGCGAGGCGGAGAAAGGGGCCATAGGAGAGGCCGATGTCGGACTGCCCTGAGCCCACCCGAAGCGGGTTTCCGACACCCCCCGCTCCCGGGATCACGGAGATCGGGTGACCCTCGTAAAGAGCGTTGGTCAAATCAGCAACGGCCGAGGTCACCGGGAACCACCCGCCGGTGGGACTTCCCGAAATGAACTGGATTTGAGCTATCCCGTCGGGCGCCTGGCAGCCCACAGATGTGGCAGCAATAATTGCTGCCAGCGCTAGAGATACGGCAGTTACCCAGCGTGCGAGCTTTCGCTTCTTCATCATCTCGTTCTCCGAGGATCCCACCGGTAGGTCTCGAGCGTTTTCTCATCGAGCTCGATGCCGAGCCCGGGCGCCTGGGGAACGGCGAGAAACCCGTCTCGAGGGACGAGAGGCTCTCGGAGAAGCTTCCGCCGAAGAGGGTTCTCGGTGACGTTGAGCTCCTGATAGGGCGCATCGGCCTGGGTGACGAGAAAGTGGAGCGTGGCGCTGACGAGAATGTCGGTGGCCCAGCAATGAGGGATTACGCACACGTTTCGTATCTCGGCTAGAGCGGCGATCCGCCGGATCTCCGTGATGCCGCCGACACGGGCGATATCCGGCTGGATGATCCTCAGCTTTCCTCGTTCCATGAGATCCCGGAACCCGAAGCGTGTCGTCTCTTTCTCGCCTGTGGCGATGGCGGTTGGCGAGGCGGCCACGAGCTCGGCGAACCCGTCGAGATTGTCGGGCGAGAGCGGCTCCTCCAGGAAATAAACGTCGTCTTCGGCGAGCGCGTTCCCGAGCCACAGCGCGTCTCCAAAAGAGATGGCAGCGCCCATATCGACCATGAGGTCGACCTTCGGTCCGACGCCACGGCGGAGCTCGTTTACCCAACGCGCGTCCTCGCGCACGTTTTGGCCCAGCGTCCCCCACCCGAATTTCACCCCGGTGTAGCCCTGGTCGATCAGTTCTTTGGCCCGCGGTACGACTCGAGTCTTGTCTTCGGGTGTGAGATCACTGGCATAGACCCGGACACGGTCCCGCCTCGCTCCGCCGAGAAGCTGATAGAGCGGACGGCCGGTCACCTTCCCCAGGATGTCCCAGAGGGCGATATCGATCCCGCTCATTGCGTGGATGACGGCCCCGCGCCGACCGAACGTCGAGGTGTGCTCGTACATGAGGTCCCAGAGCTCGTTGATGCGGAGAGGGTCCTTGCCGAGGAGAAGCTGCCGAAGCCCCTGTCCGGTGAGCTGCGAGATGGGGGCATCGATGATCGCCTTCAGCACCAGTGGGGAGGTATGGGCCTCTCCGATCCCGGTGATGCCTTCGTCAGTGTGAACACGAAGGATGAGGACGTCCTGCAATCCGTCGCCGTTCGGCCGTACTTCGGCAAGCCGCAGCGGGATGGTCTCGACATCCGTGATCTTCATCGGAAGCCATTGAGGCGCTCGCAACGCGCGAGCTTTTGAGCTGGCAGTATAGCGTATGTCATGATTCTCGAGGACGAAGCTCTCATGTCGTCCCTGCTTAATACCCCATCCGTCGCGGCAAGAACAAGGACAATTTCCGGCACGAGCGCGATCACAACTGTGAGCGCCAGCAACAACGTCAGATAAAAAGAGCGGACGACTGACCCGGGCCGGCGTCACGACGGCCACCGCGCACGCCACCGTGCCACCGCCGTGGCCGACGAGAAAGCAGCCCTTGAAGTTGGTGTCCAGGTTCAGTCCCACTCCTCCTCGGTTATCTCCAAGAAAGGCGTTCGCTCGAGGACCCTGGCGTTGTTCACCACCAAGTCGATTCCGTCCAGGAGCAAGAGAGCTACGAAAGGAGTAAGATGCTCACGTTCCGAAGGAGGGCGCTATGGTTGAACGAGTCTTCATCGCTCTGGCTCTCGTGATGAGAGCGGTGGTCCCGGCACATGCCCAGCTTCCCGCATCGGTGGACGAGCGCATCCAGCGAGACGAGCTCGTCTCGCTGACCCGGCAACTCATTGCCATCCGAAGCGATTACGACGAGGGCGTCCTCGCCAACCACGGCGAGATGGCGGATTTCCTTGCCGGTTACCTGCGAGAGCTCGGCATGGACGTACAGGTGCTTCAGCCCACCCCCGGATATCCGACCGTGGTGGGGCGCCTGCGCGGAGCAAGCGACGGTCCGACCCTCGGTCTTCTTGCTCATTACAACACCGTAACGCTCGGCGATCGCACGAAATGGAAGCGCGACCCCTTCTCCGGCCACGTGGATGGGGATCGTATCTACGGGCTGGGCGCCGCGGATCAAAAGGCCGCGATCGCCGCCACGCTCCTCGCTAGCCGAGCCATCCGGCAAGCAGGCATACCGCTCTCCGGAACGCTCGTGCATCTGTTCATCCCCGGCGAGGGCGCACAGGTTCACAGTCTTCCCTTCATCGTCGAAGAACAACCCGAGCTTTTGAAGGCCGACTGGTATCTCGATACCGAAGGCGGCCCGAACATCGTCAAGATCTCAGGCGGCTGGACGTGGGTCAAAGTCCGGGTCACGGGCGTTGGCGGACACACGGGCGGCCGGCGCGGCGATGGCAAGCCGGGCCGCCCGGTCAACGCCATCTACAAGCTTGCGAAAGTCCTTACCGAGATCGAGACCATCGATAAGTGGATGACGTACGAGGAGCACCCGCTCTTCCGAAATCCTCTCTATGGAGGAAAGCCGGTGGTCGAAGCGGGAAAGATCGAGGGAGGCTACAAAGTCAATCAGGTCCCCGACTGGGCGGAGGCGCAGATCGACATTCGGCTACTGCCGGGCCAGTCACCCGAGGGGGTGCTTCAGGAGATGCGAGCGCTCTTCGCGCGACTCCAGAAAGAAGATCCCGAGCTTCAGGTGACCGTCGAGCCGATGACGACACAGTGGGTGCCGATGCACTATTGGGAAACGCTCACCGACAACGACCCTTTCGTCCGAGCCATCCGCGAGGTCGCTCCCGACTATGTCGGCCGCTCGCCCGGCTGGACGGGCAGTATCGGGGGAGGAAGGCCCGATCTCTGGGCGACGGGCGCCAAATGGATCAACTTCGGGATCGAGGGAAGCGGCGAGAACGCTCACGCACCCAACGAGTACGCGAGCATCGACGCCGCGATGAGAAGGGCCCGCCTCTACGCCGCCCTCGTTCTGCGGATGCTCCGATAGGAGCGCGCCGTGGCTCGCTTCGGCATTCAGCTCGAGCCCATGAGGGGCATCGCGCGGCTCGCCGAGGGGGCTGAAACAGCGATCGGCCGAGCTTGTCGCTGCCCTCGGCGCCAAGGGTGAAGAGGTCGTGGAGCGGGCAACGCGGGTGGGCACGGCCGGCGCCCAGGACGAGGTGGATGATACGGCGATTTCAGAGTCTGTACTTTCAGGATTTCATCGTGATGTTCCCCTATGGACACGACGCGGAAATGCTCCTTCGTTTCTCGGAAACGGTGGCGCCCCGGCTCGAATAGAAGCGACGAATGGTGGTGCAACGCAAGATTCTGGTCACCGGCTTGAGTGGCGTCGTCGGCTCGGCGATACGACCGGCACTCGAGAAGCGCTACCAGGTCTCATCGCTCACGCGCCGCGGCGCACCCGGTCTTGCTCGAGAGCGGAACTTCCAGGCGGACATCGGCGAGCTCGAGGCGATTCGTCCCGCCTTCTCCGGCGTCGATACCGTCGTGCATCTTGCGGCCACTGGAGGCGTCCAGAGCCCGATGGGTACGAGGACGGGCTTTTCCGAGCTTCAACGGACGAACATCGTTGGGACCTACAACGTGTTCGAAGCCGCGGCGAATGCCGGCCTACGCCGCATCGTCTTCGCCTCCAGCGGCGCCACCGTGAGGGGATACGAGAACAGTTCTCCCTATCGGGAGCTAGCCCGCGGCGAGTACCAAAAGCTGGACGGGCCCGTTGCTTGCCTTGCCAAAGACGTTGAGCCGAGGCCGATGAGCCTGTACGGGGTGACGAAGCTATTCGGCGAGGCGCTCGGACGCTTTTATGCGGAGACCACCGCTCTCTCCGTCATCTCCCTTCGTATAGGAAGCGTGCGTCCGGAGAACCGTCCCCGCGACGTCCGAGGGCGGGCGGTCTTCGTCAGTCATCGGGATCTGGCCGAGCTGGTCGTGAAGTCGATCGAGGCGCCGGCCAGGGTTCGTTTCGATATCTTCTACGGCGTATCCGACAACACCAGGGGCTATCGCGATCTGAGCCACGCCAGAGAAATTCTCGGCTACTCCCCCCAGGACGATGCCGACGCGCTTCTCGGAGAAAAACGTGTTGACGTCCCCTGAACGCAAGTCCGCCGACGACGACTTTTACGCTTCGCTCAAGGAGCGGGCCTCCGCCATCGAAGCGCGGTACCGAAGCTTAACGCCGGAGTCCGCGCGTCTGAACGAGGAAGCCCAAAGCTACCAGCCGGGCGGCTCGACCCGCGATGCAGTGCTGCGCCAACCGTATGCGCCTTTCCTCTCGCGCGGGGAAGGCGGATGGGTGACCGACGCGGACGGACGCCGCATCACCGACCTCTGGTTCAACGCCTCGTCGTTGCCTCTGGGCCACGGCGATCCCGGGGTCCTGGCGGCCGTCCGCGAGCAGTTGTCCCGTGGAACCACTTTCTTCGCCCCGACCGAGCTCGACGTGGAGTTCGCGCGGCTTCTCTGCCAGCGGCTCGCCTCCGCCGAGCGCGTCCGATTCACCAACTCGGGAACCGAAGCGGTCATGGTGGCCATCCAGATTGCCCGGGGCTTGACCGGTCGTGAGGGGATCGCCAAGTTCGAGGGGAGCTACCACGGCACGTATGACGACGTGTTTTGGTCGGTTGCCACGGGGAGCCCCGACATCGGGCCGGTGGATCGACCGGTCCCCATCGTGGGATCGCTGGGAGTGCCTCCCCAACCTTCGCGCACCCTCGTTCTTCCATTCAACGAGCTCGGTGCGACCGAGAAGCTCCTCGAGGCCAACGCCCATCGCATCGCGGCGCTCCTCGTCGAGCCCGTGGCCCACCGCATGGGCCTGATTCGGCCAGAGCCCGGCTTCCTGGAAGGGCTTCGCGCTATCTGTGACCGACACGGGATGGTGCTGATTTTTGACGAGGTCATCGCCTTCCGCGTCGGCTACCACGGGGCACAGGGTCTCCTGGGCGTCAAACCCGATCTCACTGTCCTCGGGAAGATAATCGGCGGTGGATTCCCGGCTGGAGCGGTGGTGGGGCGGGCCGAAGTAATGGCGGTGACCGAGCCGAATCGCGCCAATCGCGTGCCTCACTTTGGAACGTTCAGCGCCAATCCGGTCAGCATGGTCGCAGGAAGGGCCACGATGGAGGCGCTCACTCCCGAAGTGTTCCGGGAGCTCAACGCTTCCGGCGAGCGGATTCGTCGTGAGCTCCGGAGGATCGGCGAAGGGCTTCCCCTTCAGGTGACGGGCGTGGGCTCGCTATTCAAGATCAACGCCACCGACCTTGCGGTCCGCGATTACCGTACCGCGCTTACGGTGGACAGGCGGTGGCAGGAGCTCGCGTCGCTGGCGCTTCTGAACGAAGGCTTCCTCTTGACGACCAAGCTCCACGGTTGCGTGTCGCTGGCGACGACCGAAGAGCAGATCGAGAACTTCCTTTCTGCTTTCGAGCGCCTCGTTCGGGGAGGGACATGACGATATCCAACGGAGAAGCTTTGCTGACGAACAAAGTGGCCGTCGTCACCGGCGGCGGTACCGGTATCGGCCGCTCCATTGCTCGGCTATTTGCCGCCCGGGGCTGCTCGGTGGTCGTCGCTGGGCGCCGCCAGGAGCCGCTCGAGGAAGTGGCGGGGGAGATTTCCGGAAGCGCCTGCCGCGCCGACGTCTCCCGCGAGCAGGACGTGGCCGCCTTGTTCGAGCTCTGCCGCCACACCTACGGTGGGCTCGATGTGCTGGTCAACAATGCCGGTGTGATCGGCCCCATCGCAGAAGCTTCGGAAATGGACATGGAGCTCTGGGATGAAGTGATGGCCGTCAACGTACGCGGGGTTGCCCTGTGTACCAAGTACGCCATCCCGATGATGAAGGAGCGGGGCGGCGGCTCCATCGTCAACGTGTCCTCGATTTCGGGTTTGAGGGGGTATCCGAAGCGCAGCGCTTACGTGGCCACCAAGTTTGCTGTCAACGGCATCACCGAGTCCGTCGCCCATGAGGTGGGAGAGTACGGAATACGGGTCAACGCCGTCTGCCCCGGCGCGGTGCACGGCGAGCTCATGGAACGGGTAGTTGATCGTCGGGTTAAAGTGGAGGGACGCTCGCGTGAGGAGATCATCAAGAGCTCCTACACCGACGCGGCCGCCCTTCGGCGGTGGGTCGAGCCCGATGAGGTCGCGAAAGCGACGCTGTTTCTCGCCAGCGATGCAGCGAGCGCCATTACGGGCGAGTTTCTTCGCATCGATGCGGGGCGGATGTAGCGCCGTGGCTTTCTGGAAACGATCCCGACATCGCGCGACGGACCTCCGCATCGGCAAGGCAGTCGAAAGACCGTTGCCGGCGAGGGTCATCGTCGACGGCCAGCCCCTCTCCGCCTTCGAGGGAGAGAGCGTGGCAGCGGCGCTTCTCGCTGCCGGCATCCTCTACCTGCGATCGAGCCCGCGTTTGGGTCAACCAAGAGGAGTGTTCTGCGCGATGGGCGTCTGTCAGGAGTGCGTGGTGGAGGTCGACGGGCGTACCGTGCCGGCCTGCCTGACGCCGATCCGCGATGGAATGGAAATCCATCTCAGGCGCTGAGCGATGGTGGAAAGTGATCTCGTCGTTCTCGGGGCTGGTCCTGCGGGAGTAGGCGCGGCGCTCGCCGCCAGCCGTCACGGCCTCCGGGTGGCGTTGATCGACGACGCTCCCGTCGCCGGAGGTCAAATTTACAAAGCACCACCGTCGAGCTTCACCGTTGATAATCCCCGAGCTCTCGGAGCGGAGCACCAGCGGGGAGCGCGCCTGCGCGACGAGCTTGCGGCGAGCGACGTCGAGACGTACTTCGGTCGTACCGTATGGCTGGTGAGCCGCGGCTTCGTCCTGGAAGCGGTGGGCCCCGGCGGTTTGGAGTCCTTCCGCTCGAAGAGCTTGATCCTCGCCACCGGGACGTTCGAGCGTGTCATTCCTTTTCCCGGATGGACGCTACCCGGCGTGATCGGTCTTGGCGCCGCGACACTCCTGCTGAAGAGCCAGCAGATGTTGCCGGGCCGCCGTACCGTCGTCGCCGGTGCCGGTCCCCTTCTTCTTGCCGTTGCTGCCGGCGTGCTCAAAGGAGGAGGGGAGCTCGTGGCTGTCGTCGATTTGAACGGCCCGGCGGATGCGCTTCGTGTGGCCCCTCGTCTCATGGGCCGGCCCGATCTCGCGTTTCAAGGACTGGGCTGGATGGCTCGGATCCGCGGCGCCGGAGTGCCGGCGCTCTCCCGCCATGCGGTCACGGAAGTGAGGGGTGAGGATCGGGTTCGTGAGCTTCGGGTTACCCCCGTCGATTCCGAGTGGAAGCCGCTCCCCGACCGAAAACCCAGAGTCTTCGAGACGGACGTTCTCGCCGTCGGTCACGGGCTCGTTCCAGCAACCGAGGTGAGCCGACTTCTCGGCGTAGACCACGAATATCGAGCCGACGAGGGAGGCTGGGTTGCCACCCACGACGAGCTCTTTCGCACGTCGCTCCCCGGGCTCTACGTGGCGGGAGACGTGGCGGGGATCGCGGGAGCGAAGGCAGCCGCGTTGAGGGGCGAGCTGGCCGGCCTCGCCGCTGCTTACGATCTCGGAAAAGTGTCTCACGACGATTGGGCCCGGGCGACGTCCACGCCGAGACGGCGGCTCCGTCGCGCCGAGCGGTTCGGCTCGGCGATGAGCCGGCTCATGAAGCTTCGTCCCGGTCTGGTGGGAACGATCACTGGCGACACGGTCGTGTGCCGCTGTGAAGACGTTCCCCGAGGCGAAATCGACGACGCCCTCGACAACGGCGCCAGAGACTTGAATCAGCTCAAGGCCTGGACGCGGTGCGGGATGGGACCGTGCCAGGGACGCATGTGCGGTGAGGCGGTGGCGAGCCTGCTCGCGGCACGCGTGGGCAACCGGGACCAAGTCGGGCAGTGGACGGGGCGAGCACCGCTTCGCCCCGTCCCCATGGAGATCCTTACCGGAGAGTTTAGTTACGAGGAGATTCCCCTTCCGCCACCCCCTCCTCGTTGAAAAGGAGAGATGACGATGCTGGAACTGAAAGGAGTGGTACCCGCTCTCACCACGCCGTTTGACGAGGACGAAGGTCTGGATCTTGCGGGTTTGCGAAAACTGATCGACCTGGTCATCGACGACGGGGTCCACGGGGTGCTCGTGAACGGGTGTACCGGTGAGTCCTGGGCGCTCCAAGACGAGGAGCGCCTCGAGGTCTTCCAGACCGCCGCCGATCAGGCGAATGGACGCCTACCGGTCATCGCCGGCTGCGGCGCCACGAGCGCGCACAAAGCGATCTTCAAAGCCCACCAGGCGGAGCGAGCCGGATGCGACGCCATCATGATCCAGCCGCCGTGGTACGTGCTGCCGGGAGAAGAGGAGATCGAGGACTACTACCGGAAGATCCTCGAAGCGACGGAGCTTCCCATCGTGGTCTACAACATCCCTCGCCGCACCGGCATCACGTTGTCCGCCGATCTCGTCGATCGTCTGGCGGACGAGCCGCGAGTGATCGCTCTCAAAGAGAGCTCGAAGGATTTCGTGTTGCTCTCCGAGATGATCCGCCGGGTTGGGGACCGCGTGTCGGTTCTGGCCGGCTACGCGAGCGTGATCGGCCTTGCTTCCCTATCGGCGGGCGCCGTCGGCTACATCGACTCATCGACACCGGTTCTCGGAAAGCGCTCAAGGGAGTTCTACGACACCGTGGTGTCCGGTGATCTCCACGAGGCTCGCCTGATGCAGGCGGATATGGCAACGCTGAACGCCGCGATGTTTGGCGTGGGCACGTTCCCGGCCGGGGTCAAAGCCGCCCTCGACCTGCTCGGCCGACCGGGCGGCTGGACCCGCGATCCGATCAAGCCGTTGAGGCCGGAGCAGAGAGACACGATTCGTGCCGTGCTCGAGGAGATCCATCTCCTGCCGGCTTCCGGCGAGCGGATGGCGTCGGCGTGAGCGAGCGTGCACTCGATGTCGTCGTCCTTGGTGGGGGCATCATGGGCTGCACCACTGCTCTCCACCTGGCGGAAGCGAGGATGCGCGTCGCGGTGCTCGACCGCCGCGGTCTGTGCTCAGCGGCTTCGGGGGTGAACGCGGGTACGCTGTCCCTTCAGAACAAGCGAGTCGGTCTCATACCCTACGCGCTCCGAAGCCTGAATCTGTGGGAAACGATGGCGGAGCGATCGGGTGTCGACGTTGGTTACCGCCGTATCGGCGGCCTCAGCATCGCCTTCACCGAGGAAGAGGCGGAAGCCATGAGAACCCACATGGAGGAAAAACGGCAAGCGGGAGCGCCCATCGAGTTCGTCGATGCGGCTCGCGCTCGCGAGCTCGAGCCGTCACTCTCTTCACACGTCGTTATGGCGAGCTTCTGCCCTTTGGATGGCTTCGCTAACTCCTAGTCTAGCTGACGGCCACGCACGCTTCTCACCTTCCTGCCGATCGCCGCTCCGGCAGCTCGGGGATCGGCTTCCAGTCCCACAGGTAGTCGATCTCCTCGTTCGTGCCCGTCATATCCAGGCGAGCCAGAGAGACGGGAATCTGTCCGGTTGCCAGAAGTGCGTCGTGGAGAGCCCTTAGGTCGAAATCGTCACCGAGCTGTCTCATTCGATCTCTCACAAGCTTGTAGATCTCGTACTTTCCCACCTGGTAGTAGAGCACGCCGGCCGGCCGAACGAGCTTGCGCCACACTTCGTGCTTCTTGGCCACGTAAGGCTCCATCCACGGCACCGACGCCATCATGTACTCCTCCACCTGCTCGGGGGCCATCGATCCGCGGGCCATGTTCACCGCTACGTGAACCCGCTCGGCGCGCATGATGGCGAGACCGTACATGAGCTCCCGTGCCCTGGCTCCCCGAACGAAGCCATAGTCGAGCTGGAGCTGCATCTCCTCGACGTAGAAACACCAGGAGTCCCCGCGCGTGCGGTGTCCGCGGCGCAGGGAGCAGGTGTTCTTCTGGCTCACGGTGGTCTCGAACCGGTGGCCGGGATACTCGTTGTGAAGATGATTGTCCCCCGGGTCGCGGCGGTGTCCCATTATCCAGTACGAGTGGGCCCACCAGTGATCGGGCTCCACGACGAACTGGGCATAGGAGCCCGGAGGAAGCGGCTTCTCGGGAAAGGCCATGAGGCCGAATGGCTCGATCCAGATTCCGCCTTGCCCGTGCCGCATGGGCCCCAGCTCGTCCGGGTGAGTGAAGAGGTCCTGCTTCTCCGCCCAGAGGCGACTCCCGACGTCTGTGGCATCCTTCCACTCCGAGTACTCCTGATTCGTCGCCGCCGGTCTCAGTGGAGCGACGGTGAACATCTTGCCCGGATGAGGCAAGTGACGGTTCTTCTGCCTTTCGAACTGCAGGAAAGCCCAGTTACGGCTCCGCTCCATTTCCGCCTGCATCAGCAGCTGGTCGCTGTCGTAGGGAAACATCATCACCCGTTGTACGTACCACTCGAAGGCTGGCCGGCCGACGACGTAGCTTCCCGTCATCCTCGAACGGTTCTCCCGAAGCCACTCGCGATACTGAAAGAGGGCCTCGGCCGCCCGCTTCGCAGCGGGGCCGATTTGCGAGGCGTAGGGCTCGGGCAGGTGTTGGCCGACCACTCGGGCGAGCTCGGCGCAGTTCTCGCGAACGCCGTTCGTTCTCTCGATCGCCACATCGGCCAGCTCGGGAACCGCCCCGCTGAGCGCCCGGGGCGCCTGAGAAACGATCGCTTCGATCTCCGTCAAAGCCTGAACGATAGCGGCTGCTCGGTCGGCGTCGTAGGGCACGGTGACTCCCGGTGCCCTCTGGAACCGGCCGCCGATGTGCCTCGTCACCCTGCTCACCGCCTGGCTCAGGTAGAAATCCGGGTTCTTCGAAGTCTCTCGGATCACATTCAGCCGGAAGTCGAGAGCGTCCAGCTCCGCCTGAAGCATCAAGTAGTCCACCTGGGCGTGCACGGGCCAGTTTCGAGGATTCAAGCGGTGAAGACGTTGGCGAAACTCGGGAAGCTCTCGTTTTCGTTTCTTCGCCTGCTCGGCGAAGTCGAGCGCCCCGGCAGGCTGATCGCGTTGCCATTGGCGGAGCTCGGTGGCAAGGGCCACGAGCTCGGGAGGGTGGGACGGCTCTTGCCCTTGCGCGGCAGCGCCCATAGCCAGAGTGGTCGGGGCGAAAGGCAGAAACGCGATGAGGAGTCGGCGAATCATGGGCGCCTCCAGCCATTGGACGCACCGGCCGGCGGCGCAACGAACGAGCCTGCTATCAGGCCGTCATTCCCGGCGTCGACTCGAAGCCCTCCAAAGCATCAGGACGTGTTATACCACCTTCTTTGAGAGCAGCGTGGCTTTTCGAGCTCACGCGGGCCAAAGACACCCGAATTGCGTATGATACATCGGTTGCCGGTCGCAGGAGAATTGAGGAACGCCGTGGTTTCACAGGGGGACGCTTCCCGCGAGGTCACCGTCATCGGGGCCGGGATTGTAGGCGTTTGCTGCGCTCTCTATCTACAGCGAGAAGGCTTCGCCGTCACCGTCGTCGATCGGGAGGCTCCCGGAGAAGGCTGCTCGAAGGGAAACGCGGGAATCTTCGGCGCTGCTTCGTGCGTGCCGCTCGCCCTGCCGGGAGCCGCACGCCGATTGCCCCGCACGCTCCTTTCCTCTTGTTCTTCGCTGTCGGTGCGGCTGCACCATCTCCCCAAGGTGGCTCCGTGGCTGCTCCGTTTCCTTGTGAGCAGTCGTCGCCGCCGCGCGGAGGAGATCGCCCGAGCTCTGCGCTCGCTGCAGCGATCTCTCTTTGATGCCTACGCACCGCTTCTAGAGGACGCGGGCGCCGCAGCGATGGTCCAGCGCTCGGGCAAGCTCCACGTGTACGAAAGCCGCCAGGCGTTCGAGCGAGATGGCTTGGAACGAGACATCCAGAGGCGCAACGGCGTGGAGGTTCGAGAGCTCACCGGTGAGCAGGCTCGCGAGCTCGAGCCGGCGCTCGCGCCAGGTGTGATGAACGCTGCTTACTTTCCTCAGGTGGCACACTGCATCGATCCCTTTCGCCTGGTCGCGCCCCTTGGCGGCCGAGCTCGGAACGAAGGTGCCCCTCGAATCCGAGCGCGGCTACCACACCATGTTGCCAAGACCCGGCGTGTCGGTGCGAATGCCGATCAAGGCGGGAGGACGTGGGGTGGTCCTGACCCCGATGAAAGCCGGCCTGCGGATCGCAGGTATTGGAGAGCTCGCGGGGGTTACGAAACCAGCCGACTATTCCTGCGCAGACAGGCTCGTGTCGGTCGCCGAGAGTGTCGTTCCCGGCCTGTCCATCGAAGGAGCGACCTACTGGATGGGCCATCGCCCGGCGACGCCGGATTCCCTCCCAGTCGTCGGCCGTTCGCCCCGCTACCGCAACGTCTATTTCGCTTTTGGACACGGACACGTGGGACTGGCGCTGGCCGCCATTACCGCAAAGCTCGTTGCCGAGCTGGCTTCCAGGCGTCCAACTTCTGTCGACATCACGCCGTTCGCTCCCGATCGTTTCCATTGGTCCGGCGCGGCGACGATCAAGGAGTAGAACATGCAAATGACGGTGGCACAAGCGCTGGCGCGGGGCATGAAGGCCTACGGGGCGGAGTACGTCTTTACACTGACCGGCGCACCGCAGGATCCGTTAATCCAAATGCAAAATCGGGAAGGAATCCGGGTCGTTCTCGCTCGAAGTGAGCGCTCGGCTTTCTGCATGGCCGACGCTTACGCGCGGCTGACCGGCAAGCCCACCTTTGGGGTCGTCCAGTTCGGGCCGGGGGCGACCTATCTACCTCCGTCGCTCATCGACGCTTTCTGGGCCAATAGCCCGCTCATCGCCATCAGCGCATCGGCGAGTACGCGAATGAGGCATCGACTCGATTATCAGGAAGTCGATCAGTTGCCGATGTTCGCGCCCTTCACCAAGTGGAGCGGTGAGCTTCCCGCTCCCGACCGCATCGTCGATCTTCTGTCGACCGCCGTTCGGGCCGCCGTGAGCGGTGTTCCCGGCCCGGTATATCTCGGTATCCCGTACGACTTCTTCGATGTGTCGCTGGGCGAGCCGCAGCGCATTGCATGCGACGAGTCTCTTCTCGAGGTTCCGGCCCGGCGAGTGTCCCCCGGCGCCTCCGAGATTGAAGCGGCGCTCACGCTGCTGGCCGAGGCGGAACGCCCGGTGCTCTTCGCCGGCGGCGGAATCCTGCTCTCGAAAGCGTGGGAGGAGCTCACACGGTTTGCCGAAAAACTTTCGCTGCCCGTCGTCACCTCCCTCGCTGGCAAGGGCTCGATTGCCGACACCCATCCGCTCGCCGTTGGCGTCGCCGGGCGCTACTCGCGGAAAGTGGCCAACGACGTTCTCGGGATGTGCGATATCTGTCTGGTCATCGGCTCGCGACTGGGCTCTCTGGCAACGGACGGCTTCAAGTATCCGCGGCCGGAGAGCCGGATTATCCATGTTGACCTCGATGCGATGACGCTGGGCTGCAACTACCGTGAAGAGATCTCGATAGTGGGTGACGCGAGAACGGCACTGAGAATGCTTCTGGAAGCGGTCGAGGATGGGCCTTTCTCCGGAAGGCCGCTCCGGTGGCAGGCGTGGACGGAGGAGGTTCGCGGTAAGGTCGCCGAGTGGCGAGCCACGTTTCGCGAGCTTGCCAGAAACCCCTTGCACGACGGACGTCTCGATCCGAGATTCGTTATGCAAACGCTCGATGCGTACGTTGAGGGTGACGATATCGTCGTGGCCGACACCGGCTACATGGCGTCCTGGGCGTCGACTCTGATCGACCAGAAAGTGCCGGGGCGATCCAGTCTGCGCGCGGCGGGCTCACTCGGTTGGGCCTTCCCGGGCGCCTTGGGTGCGAAGCTCGCGGTGGGGGATAAACGGCGCGTCGTCTGCCTTATCGGTGACGGAGGGCTCGGCTATCACCTCGCCGATCTGGAGACCGCGCTCCGGTGGAAGCTTCCTGTCGTCACCGTCGTCATGAACAACGCCTCGCTCGCTTTCGAGTATCACGTCCAGAAGTACATTCACAAAGAGCTCTGCCCCGAAGTGAGCGATTTCCTCGATATCGACTTCGCCGCGGTGGCGCGGGCCTTCGGTGCACACGGGGAGCGGGTCAGCGAGCCGGACGCGCTCGCGCCCGCTCTGCGCCGGGCCGAGGCGTCGGGAAAGCCGGCGGTCGTCGATGTGGCCATCTCCCGCGAAGTGTACCCGCCCACCACGCGCTACGAGATCGTGCATGCGAGGGTGCTCTAGTTATAAGTTAGAGGCTAGTGCGCTGTATCAGTAGTTCGTCACATAAATCTCGGGCCCTTTTGCGCGCTGACTTCGTTGCTTCTCCTCGAAATATCTAGAAATTGACTACGTCGTCACCCTACGTTCGAGACCCCTGAACGAACTGCCGTGAGTTCACATGCCGATGTGCTATAAGTAGTTGGCATCGAGCCGGTTCGACAGCATTGGCCGGAGGGGGCAATGGGATTCTTGCTTAACCGCGAGAGCACAGCGTCGTATGCTCTTCAAGTAGTGCCGCAGGCGGCAGCTCAGCTGGTCGCCGGTCGGCTTCACCCCGGGGATCGCCTCCCTTCGGTGCGAAGGCTCGCCCGCGAGCTCGGTATCTCCCGTAGCACCTCAGAGCGGATTCACGAAGCTCTCTGTGATTCCATGCTCGCCGACGTGCGCCCGCGAAGCGGCATCTTCGTCGCCCACGATATCGATTCGGTAGAGGTGCAGGAATCCGTGCACGCCGTGTGCGAGTTCCTCGAGCAGACCGTGGAGCGTGCCGAACGGCTGGGCCTCGATCGAGCCCGATTGCTGAAGCTCCTCGGTGACCTCGGCGAGCCCAGTATCGGCCGTCAATGCCCTCTTTTTCCAGTGGTGGCGACGCGTGACTTCTTCGAATGCGTGCGGGCCAGCCTTACCGAGGGGTTCCCAGCCAGAATCTGCCACTTGCCGCCTGACGGTAGCAGTCTGAGGATACCGCAAAAGGCACACTATGTTCTCACCAGCTACTACATGAGATCGAAGGCGGAGAAGATCGCCGAGGCCCTCGACTGTTCCCTGCTCTACATGCATTTCAACGAGAAGCTCTTGAACAAAGCGATGAGTATCCCGGCGGACGAGCACCGGCATTTTCTCACTCGGGACGCCGACAATGCCGAGTGTACGAAGGTCTTCCTCGCCAACGCCTATCCAGAAGTGCCCACCGACCGTTACACGGTGGCGCCGGCGGCAACGTGGCTTCAGAATGTGAACGAGACTCGACGTACGGATCAGGTCTGGACTCACCTTACCGCTCTGCCCCTTGTGAGGAACCGCGTCGATCCGGCTCGGATCCGGCTTTTTCACCCGGTCCTCGACGGGCGTTTCCTCGACGAGCTCCGCTGCCTGGCGTTGTTGAGCGAAAGTTACTCCGAGCCGTAAATTGCGGTGATGCATTCAAGAACAGCGCAGAAAGGTCCGTGGAACGAACGCAAAGGCGCAGAGAGATGGGTCGTGACCGAGAACGAAATAAGCAGCATGGTTGTGGATGGCGCGACGGAGGTACACCCCACCCGTAGGGCTCGGCTTGATCGAGAGTGTTTATGAAGAACTACGGGCACAGACTTTGCGACCTTGCGTCGCTGCGACTCTGCGTTGAGTCTCTCCTGGCGGGCTGCCCGCGAGTCCATTGCCCTTCAGTGGGGAAGGTCACGATGAACGTCAGAGCTTGTTTTCGCCGAGGGGGCCTAGCGCCATTCGTGATTGCTCTGGCCGGGCTGATGGTGGTCGGTGGAGCTGCTGCCCAGCCAAGCTCCGTCCTGACCGCCTTCGCTTCTTCTCTTCCCTCCTACACCACCGCCGGGCCGGTTCGGTTCCTGGGAGCCGGTCCGGTGGTCCGGTTGGTGGAGGCGGAAGGGCCCGCGGTCCAGGATTCGAGCCCCGCCGCCGTGGTGGCGGCGGCGCGCAAGTATTGGCAGGCCAACGAGGTCAGGATCCTCGGGGAGCTGATGGAGTTTCTTGCCATCCCCAACGTTTTCTCCGACCCCGAGGGCATTCGGCGCAATGCCGAGTGGCTTGTCGCCGCCTTGGAGAGGCGCGGGATCGAGGCTGAGTTGCTGGAGACCGGCGGCGCCCCCTACGTCTTCGGCCGGCGTCGCGTCGCCGGGGCCCGTCGCACCCTGCTCTTTTACTGCCACTACGACGGCCAGCCGGTGGACGTCTCCCTGTGGGTGGGCCACGACCCCTGGGACCCGGTGGTACGGGACGGTAGGTTGGCGGACGGTGCGGCGATCGTGTCCCTGCCGGAGAGCGGCATCGATCCGGACTGGCGGGTCTACGCCCGTGCGGCTGCCGACGATCGTTCGCCGATCATCATGATCCTGGCCGCCCTCGACGCCCTCGAGGCTGCCGGCTTGGAGTCCCAGGCCAACCTCAAGTTCCTCTTTCAGGGCGACGAGGAAATCGGCTCGCCTTACATGGAGGTTGCGGCGTACCAGTACCGCCAGCGCTGGGCCGCCGACCTGGCCGTCATCGGCGACGGCCCCAAGCATCCCTCGGGGCGACCCACCCTCAGCTTCGGCGTGCGGGGGATCAGGAAGGTCCAGATCACGGTGTACGGCCCGAAGCGACCTCTGCACAGCGGCCACTACGGTGGCTGGGCCCCGAACCCGGCCATGCGTCTGGCTCACTTGTTGGCCAGCATGAAGGATCCCGAGACCGGCAAAGTGCTGATCGAAGGCTGGTCCGAAGACCACGTGCCACTTTCGGAGACCGAGCTGGCCGCCCTGGACACCATCCCCGATGACCCGGCCGACTCGCCGGCGGTGCTGGGTTTCGCCGCCCCGGAGGGGCCCTGGGAGCGCCGCCTCGAGGCCGTTACCTACCCGGGGCTGAACGTCACGGGACTGGCCAGCGCCTGGGTGAACGAGCAGGCCCGCAGCGTGATTCCGGACCGGGCCATTGCCGAGCTCGACTTGCGGCTTGTGCCGAACATCCAAGCTCAGCCTCAGTTCCAGCGGCTGATCGAGCACATCCGGCGCCAGGGCTACCACGTGGTCAGCGAAGAGCCCGACGCCGAGGTGCGGGCCCGCTACCCGCGTATCGCCAGGGTGACCTCGAAGGAGGAGGGATACCCCGGAGTCCGCACCCCCATGGACCTGCCCATCGGTCAAGCCGTGCGCCATCGGCTGCGGGCCGCCTTCGGTCTGGAGCCGGTAGCCTTCCCCACGGAGGGCGGCAGTAACTCCCTGTACGTTTTCCCCGACGTCGTGGGGGTGCCGATCATCGTCATGCCCACCGTCAACCACGACAGCAACCAGCACTCGCCAAATGAAAACGTGCGCATCGGGAACGTATGGGAGGGCATCGAGCTCTACGCCCTCATGCTGACGCTTCCGTTTCCGTAAGTGCTGGATCCGGTGGTGCGTCGCCGCCAGCCCGTGTGGAAGATCTGAGTGGCAGGCAGATCCGTTCGAGGAAGAGCTACAAGGATTGGAGGTCCGATGCGATATCCACGGGTATCGACCGTCGTCATCGCCCTTGCGTTTCTGTTCGTCGGCAACCACCAGGCCAAGCCGTTGCCGGACCAGGAGGCTCTGTTCTACGCTCCTGACCCCGCAGACCCAGCGTTGGTCGCCGCGAGTGGGCTGAAGCTACAGCACAACCGCTATGTGCCGAAGTTCACCTTGGAGCAGATCACCCAACTCCGGACGCTGGGACAGTTCTCCATCTCCCCGGACGGAACGAAGGTGGCCTACACGCTGGTGGGCTACTACTTCGGCTGGCCGGTGATCCCGCGCTTTGGCGAGGACGACAACGTTCGGGTGGTGTGGCTGGAGACAGGGGAGACCCGACGCATGACGTCCGGCGGCGTGGCCAAGACCAAGCCCCGCTTTTCGCCGTCCGGCGACCGGATCGCCTTCGAGCGGGACGGCGACATCTGGGTGGTGGAGGTGGCCACGGGCGCGGCGAGGCGAGTGACCGTGCATCTGGAGGACGACCGGGACGCGGCGTGGTCTCCCGATGGAAAAAAGCTGGCCTTTGTCTCCATCCGAGGCGGGAAGACGGACCTGTGGGTCGTTTCAGCGGCGGGTGAGCGCCACGGTCTGGTACGACTGACCGACGATGCCGTCAACAAGAAGGACCCGCAGTGGTCTCCGGATGGCCGCACCATCGTCTTCTCCGGCCGCCACCCGGACGACCACCTCTATGCGTCGGGCATCTTCAGCGTTCCTTCGGCCGGCGGCCCGGTGACCCGCCTGACCCCTGTCGATGCGGCCACCAACCTCAGCCCCCGCTGGTCGCCGGCCGGCCGGCGCTTGGCCTTCCTCTCGGATCGCTCCGGCTACGTTCACGTATGGACCATGACGCTCGAAGGAAAGGAAATGCGGGAATTCGACACCGGTCCCTACGATTCGTTCTCGCCTCACTTTGTGGTCCAGCCCGTGTGGGACCACGACGGTCGGCGTATTCTCCTGTCCGTGAACCGCCACGGGAGCTTCGACCTGGTGGTCATCGACGTGGCCACCGGTCAGGTCCGGACGGTGGGCACCGGGGGTGGGCAGTATCACGAGGTGGGGTGGAGGAGGGATGGATCGGTGGTCTACGCCTACGAGAACGCCTGGTCGCCGCGGGATCTCTTCGTGAAGGCAGCCGGTGCGGCCCAGGCTCGTCAGCTCACCTTTTCCTCCCACGCTGCCTTCCGGAAGGAGCACTTCGCGGAGGTGCGGCGGGTGTCCGTACGGTCCTTCGATGGGCTGGAGCTCGGGGGGTTCCTGCTCACGCCGGGGGGATTGCGGCCTGGCCAGCGTTTGCCGGCGATCCTGAACTTGCACCCCAACAGCTACGGGCAGTTTTACGACCACTGGAACCCCTTCGCTCACTACCTGGTGCAGTCCGGGTACGTGATATTGATGGGCGACCAGCGGGGCAGCGCTGGCTACGGGCGGGCGTTTCGGGAGACGTCCATCGGGGCGTGGGGCACGAAAACGCTTCAGGACGTGAAGGCCATGGCGGCATTCCTCAAGTTGCAGCCCTTCGTCGATCCCGAGAGGGTCGGCGTCATGGGACTGAGCCAAGGCGGCTGGCTCAGCCTGCTGGCGCTGACCAAGGAGCCGGACCTGTTTCGCGCCGGCATAGACCTGATGGGCCCTGCCGATCGCCGCAGCCCCTTCATCAACCACAAGCTCCTTCCCCGGGGGTGGATGGAATTCCACATAGGGGCGGGGGTCACCGAGCAGGAGGATCCGGAGCTGTACAGAAGGGTTTCGCCAGTTGCCTGGGTGGAGCATCTGCGGGCGCCGCTGCTCATCATCCACAGCGATCGGGACCCCGATGTGGCCCCAGGGATGACCTACAACCTGGTCGACGAGCTCGAGCGCCAGCACAAGACCCACGAGGTGATGATCTATCCCGGCGAGGGGCACGGTCTGGCTGACCCGGCCCACCAGCTCGATTCCTACCGGCGCATCCTCTCCTTCTTGGACCGACACCTGAAGCCTTAGCCCGCATTTCTCACCACGGTTCGCGAGGGCGCGGATAGGCTCGTAGATACAAGGCGCGCGCCGGGACGGCTACGGCGTCCCCAGGTAGTAGATGGTGGCCCCCGGAGTCAGCAGCCTAACCGAGCTCGGGGAACCATGCAGAGATTTGACAGGAAAATTGAGACTTGATCCACCGGGGCCCGGGCAAGTCCTGATCTATTAAAACTGAAATAAGCCAGAACATAAAAGGCCAGTACAAATAGCAACAGAGCCTTGATTCCCACCACAAAAGAAGCCGATTCAAGCAATCCACCAACACAAGCTCCCAGAAGATTGGAACCTAGCGCGAGCGGCTTATCCTTCACTCTGGCAAAAGAGTGCATAAATATAAGCCCCGCAAAAAAAACGGGTATATTTAACAGGGTTGAAAGCACGGTCGCATTAAAAAGGTGTCCCATACCTCTAAAAGTATCGAGAGGAAGCAGAAAGAGCGCGAGTATACAAATCCACTGAAGGAAGTAAACTATTCCAATGTGTTTGCTCAATCCCAAATAACTGGCCCAATTGGCAAGTAAAATTAAACCTAAGATGGCACTAAACATATAGGCATTCACCAGCCAAGTGGAACCAAAAAACAATGAGGCTTTGCTTATGTTCTGGAACTCCAAAAGCAAGAACCCTGCTCCCAAAAAGAAAAAATGAAAATCAAAGGATTTTTTGGTGATTGTGAGAATTTTCCTGGTTGGCACCAGTAAGATCAGAAGGCAAAAAGTGATCAATAGGTGCATTTTAGGAATTCTGTTTTTCACCAGATACAAATAAGGCCAGTCATCAGTAGTGTTTCTTATGTCACTTTCTTGCTTAGCAGAGAAGATTTTAGGTGAGATGTAACTCTTAACGTCAGGCCTTTTTTCAATCAGGAGCCTGGGGTCTGTGCCATCATTGCTTACAACAAACATGCTCCCGCCCCAACCCGAATAGGGAACCGTTGGGACCTCAAACACCAGGGGAGAGTGCCCAAAAACCTTCTCGATGATGTTATGAAGCCGGCTGATCAGCCACCCCCTCCCATGAGGGGCAAAAATCAAGGTTAAGATCCCGTCGGGTTTCAGCAGTTTTCTTGCATCCTGAATGCTTTCCTCCGTGTAGACATAATGATCAAGTCGGATGTTGTTAAAACTGGAAGCGGTGGAATGTGCATCGACCAGTCCAAAACTTACCACGTCATACTTTTGCTTGCTTTTCTTGAAAAAGGATCTTGCATCGTCAATGTGAACTCTAACTCGTTCATTATCGTAGGGACTTTCCGGGTGATAGCGGGTTCCCAGTTCGTATATGCCGGGGTCAATCTCCACTGCGTCAATTCTTTCCACTCCCTGACGAATGGCACCTGCAGGACCATTGCCGGCACCTGCTCCCACAATCAAGGCATCTTTTACCTCCCCTTTGATCAGATAAGGAAGCTCATACTGGTTAAGATGTTTTACAGAATTGATTTCTGGAGTTGCATTCTTTTCAAAAAATCGATCCGATAAATCAATCAGTTTCTGGTATCCGACATTGTTAACATTAATAATATATCCGTTAGTAATATTTGTATTTCTGATCTGTGCGGGCCGCATATCCAGCTTTTGATAAGGAGACCAGATCTGAAGTGAAGAAGTATGGGGCAGCAATAAAAAAACAGTAATCAAAGAGGAGCAGAAAAACACAGTCCGTTCCCACTTGATGGGTTGGATAAACTTCCAGGACAATATCAGGGAAAGTGCCAGCCAGACTGCCGGTGGCAGGAACAAAAAGGAAATCGTTGAAAACAGCCAGATACCCACAATACTTCCAAAGATATTGACTGAATATCCGAGTGTAATATTTTTCGCACTTGAAAGGAGTCGGGCCAGAATCTGCCCCGGAGGTATGAACACAGCAACGATAAATGCAAAAAGCAGCAATGTTGAAAGTATTCCACGCACAGGCTGGATCCAATTGATGGGTTGATCGTCCAGGTACCAAATCAGCTGATCCGAAAAGCTACCGATCTGTTCTGTTATGTTGAGAAAGTGGTTTGACGTGCTTGCCAGAGCCAGCAGAAAAATGGAGATAACCGAATAAAGCAGGTTTCCAAACCTTTTGTCCAACAAGGAACCCAATCCCAGTCCCACAAAACAGGCCAATAGTACAAGATTGTTAACGTAGGCAAAAATTCTTATTTCAGTTGAGATCCAGCGGATCAGGAACAGTTCAGTAAAAAGAATAAAAATGCTGATCAGCAATATATGTGAATATTCACTAGACCAACTCCTGAGTTTCTGCATATTTATCCCTTAAGCGTACAATCTTGATGGGTATTCTGCAGAGCTCTTGTCAATAGGTGATCAACGATGAGTTGGTGCGCCCTCAACGTGACAGTCACCATCCCTTGCTGCCACTTGTCAAAAACTAAAGTATCTGCTCTTTCATCCAAATGGCCGAATTATGAAAGTTAGCTACCGCGCTACCCGGAGGAACTAACTCGTCGCAACCAGCTTGAATTGCCGCATCCAATTTCAATTCCATTACTGGAATAAAGTGTTCAATTTGCTCCAGAGTCCGTGGACCAATAAGCGGTGCAGTAATGCCCGGCTGGTCTTTGGCCCATAGTAAAGCCAGTTGAGCCGCTGATATGTTATTATTTTTTGCTAGTTGAACAAACCTGTTTCCCACTTCTACGGCTCGTGGGGTGACGCGTTCAGCATAGATGCCACCACGCAAATGGGCTCGCGAGTCGGGCGGATATTCTGCTCCCTCAGCATAGCGACCAGCCAAGATACCCATAGCCATTGGTGACCAGGGAAGAACTGCTGTTGTTTATCACTTTAATCCGTAATCCACCGCGATGAAATATCAAGACCGGCCACCACTCCATGAGGGTACGGGAGTGCTCGACGGCGTCAAGGGTTCGCTCGCTACGCGAGCCGCTACGCGCCCTTGACCCCGTCTGCGCCTCCCGTCTTCTGCTCGTACGTGGTTGCCGGTCGAGGTGAATCACGAATGAGAAATCTTCGCGATTCAATGTAAAAAACAACAGACTGTCGTCGGACGGATTTACGCGTGAGAATTCCGAACCACGCCTCGATCACGTTGATCCAGGAAGCGCTCGTAGGAGTGAAATGAAAGTGAAAGCGTGGATGTGCATCGATCCACTTTCGGATGGCGGGTGTGGAATGAGTGGACGAGTTGTCGAGGATGATGTGTAGTTGCTTTCGTGGAAAAATTCGAGCGAGAGTTTTGAGAAAGCGGAGAAAATCGGCTGCGGTGTGACGACGACTGCATTCACCCAAGATGCGAGGATATCCTGAATCTAGTTGAAATCGGTGAGTGACTCCCTTCAAGATCGTCGGTGTCAAAGCTGGCGATCAAAAAGAAAGGAGCCACCCGGTGAGAGCAGATACGAAGAAGAGAAAGAATGCAACACAGATGCTGAGGGCGACGCAGGAGCAAGAGTGGTGGGCGGATCAAGTTGTGCATGTGATGCTGGAGGGCAAGCGAGCGCTGGACGCCGCGATGCTCGATGTCGGACGCCTGGTAGCTGAGACGCTCATGTACATGGAGCGCGAAGAGAGATCTGGGCCAGACTACCATCCTACGTCGTCCGGGCTTCGCAAATGGGCGAGTCAACGTGGGTCGATCTATGTCGGTGACCAGAAGCTCCCTGTCGAGCACCCTCGATTGCGGGGCCCGGAGGGTGAGGTCGGGCTGAGAACCTACGAGCAGCTCAAGAATCGCGGGGGCTTTTCGGAGGAACTCCTGTCGGAGGTGCTTCGGGGAATGTCTGCTCGCAAGTGCGAAGAGACGGTGACGGCGGCAGGCAAGGCTTTCGGTGTGACGCCGAGCTCGGTGTCCCGCCATCTGGTCGAGGCGACGGCGAAGCAGCTGAAGCAGTTCCAGGAGCGCAGTCTCGAAGAGTTTCCGCTCTTCGCGATGTACCTAGACACGGTCCACCGCGGCGGTCAGGCGTTCGTGGTCGCGCTCGGCGTGGACCGTGAAGGGAAAAAGCTCCCCCTGGGCTTCTGGGAAGGGGCGACGGAGAACCACGAGATCTGCGAGGAATTGCTGGAAGAGTTGGAGCGACGGGGGTTAAAGCTCTCCAAACGGATCCTCTGGGTAACCGATGGTGGCGGGGGGATCATCAAGGCGCTCAAAGACCGATACGGCAAGAAGCTCATCCACCAGCGGTGTACTTTGCACAAAGACCGCAACATCCAGCGCCACCTGCCCAAACGCTACCGCAAGCAGGCACACCACCTCTTCGCGACTGCCTTGGAGCAGAACAGCTACAAGGACGCGAAGAAGATGTTGCAGGAGTTCGAGCGCTGGCTTCGCGACATCAACGAGTCGGCGGCAGACTCACTCCTCGAGGCACTCGAGGAGGTGCTGATGCTCCACAAGTTGAAGGTCCCCGCTCTATTGCGCCAGAGCCTGCACTCGACGAATCCGATAGAGAGTATGTTCTCCATGGTTCGTAGTTGCGAGCGCAACATCAAACGCTACCGTAACAGCAAAATGCGCCAGCGATGGCTCGCCGCTGTGCTGCTGCACTGCGAACAACAGTTCAGACGAGTCAAGGGGCACGCATCCATCGACGTAGTGGTTGCGGCCATCGATGCGATCCAACGAGAGGACGAGATGCCTGAGGCCGCGTAAGGTCAGGGGCGTAGAGCTGGAAATGACCACGAGTCGCTTATGATGGTTTCAACTAATTCCTTGACATCCTCCAAGATGCGGCCGTTTGCGACTTCGAGCGCGGCGTAGAGACTTGTAACGCCGTGGCGTTTGTAATCGTGGGTCCGGCGTTCGGGAAGTCCGGGGCGAAGGGGGAGCAAAGGTTGGCTGCGAGCGAGTGCTTGGATCTGGGTTTTCTCGTCAACAGACAGCACGACGGCATTATCGGGCGATCGAGATAAAGGCCGACGACATCATGAATCTTTTCTTCGGCGTCAGGGTCGGTCGTGAACTTGAAGGTTTGGACGCGATGGGGCTGTAGTGCGTGTGCGATCCAGATGCGTTGAACCGAGCTATGAGAGATGCCAACTTCTCGAGCCATGTCGCGGGTTGTCCAGTGGGTGATACCGCGCTTGGGTTTTTTGAGCGTCTTGGCCACAACTTGGGCGCGTTTGCGCGGGGTGATCGAAGGGGGGCGGCCGGAGCGTTCTCGCTCGTGCAATCCAGCAATCCCCTCTTCCGCAAAACGCCGCCGAATCCGACTCACTTGGACGTTGGTATAGCCGGTCTTGTCTGCGACCTGCACGCCGGAAAAGCCTTCGGCCATGAGTAGGATCGCCCTAGCGCGTCGGCTCAGACCGGCCAGCGTAGAGGATGCACGCACGAAACGTTCGAGCTCTTTGCGGTCGTTGCCGCTCAAAGCGATGGCACGGGAGCGATTGGCCACGGGTTTCCTCCAGGGAAAGGTACCATGGCTATATTAACATGACTTCTGAGGCGGTACACTAGATCGGTCAACGCGCTTAAGGTCTCATAAATAGGAATTTCAAACGAAGGACGATGAAGCTGGTACAGATCGATCCGATCCGTTTGTAAGCGGAGCAATGAATCTTCACAGGCCCGCATCAGATGCAGACGTGAGTTGCCTCGATCATTTGGGCCCGGTCCAGTAGGATAATGGACTTTGGTGGAAATTATTACCTCATTCCGACGACCGTTTTGGGCAAGCGCTTGCCCGATAATTTTTTCGCATTGACCACTGGCATAGCTGTTGCTTGTATCGATTAAATTAATACCCGCATCTAAAGCACAATTTATAATCTCAATTGACTCTGCTTCTGGTGTTGGATTAGCGAAATTGTCGGCTCCCAAACACAGAGGTGAGACCTTGACCCCGGTTCGACCCAAATCACGGTATTCCATATTTCACCTACTTGGCTGTAAAGCCGGCATCCACGGTCACCAGTGTGCCGGTCATATAGCTGGCATCAGCTGAAGCCAAAAATACAACAACACGAGCAATTTCGGGGATATCCTGAATCTAGTTGAAATCGGTGAGTGACTCCGTTCAGATCGTCGGTCAAAGCTGGCGATCAAAAAGAAATGAGCCACCCGGTGAGAGCAGATACGAAGAAGAGAAAGAATGCAACACAGATGCTGAGGGCGACGCAGGAGCAAGAGTGGTGGGCGGATCAAGTTGTGCATGTTTACCTCTTCTTTCACTTGACGGACGTGGTACAAATGCGCGCTGACGAAGAACTTACGAGAAACTTCTTGAAGTAGTTTTTGGGCTCCAGCGTGTTCTTGGCGAACGTGACGGCAACGATGAGTTTCCCTTGTCAAGCCTCAGAAGAAATGACACTATCAGCCCCGAGGCGCGGAGAGTCCCCACGAGCCTTCGCCCCTGAATAGCAATCCATAGAACAGAGCCCTTTTCTGGGGAGAAAGGCGGGTTATGGTGTTCAACGACCGTTTCATTTGCCGTCGTGCGCTGATTGCATGGGCGTCGGTTCCTTTCATCATGTTCGCCGCGTCGCCGCTGGCCCAGCCAGGACAGCAGGCGTGGAGTCCGGTCGACATACCCGGTCCCGATGAACATCCTGCCGAGTTGATCCAGCTCACAGAGGAGTTTCGCACCATCCTCGGATGGGGAAGCGGGGCTCCCGATTACGCTGGGACAGTGGGGCGTCAAAAGGAGAAGCTCCCCGAGTTCCGTGCTCGCCTGGAAGCACTGGACACCTCCGACTGGTCGGTTCACGAGAAGATCGACTACCTGCTACTGCGCTCTGAGATGGACCGCCTCGAGTTCGACCTTTACGTCTGGCGACAGACAAGCCGCAACCCGAGCTTTTACGTTGCTCAGGCGATTCGGAACGTAAGCCGGCACTTGACCGGCGGCATCCGCATGTACGTGCCCGAGCTGATGCCGTACACCAAGGAGCGTGCCCAGACCATCCTGCAAGCGCTGGCCGACACCCCAAAGATCGTGGCCCAAGGTCGTCGGAACCTCACGGAGATGGTTCCGGCGCTGGCCGACATGGCGCTGCGGAATCCCGGGGGCGGAATCGATCAGGAAGGCGATGATCTGGACAACATCGTGGAGAACTACCGCAAGTGGGCCGAGGTCACTGCCGAGCATTTTCCCGAGCCCGAGGCGAGTCAACTTGTGTCCGCTGCAGAGGAGGCGGCACGACATTTGCTCGAGTTCGGCAACTGGCTCAAGGAAAACCGCGACGACATGCCCGGGAAGTACTACATCTCCGAGGAGGCTATTGACTGGTATCACCGCCACGTTTTCTTGATGCCCTACACAACCGACGAACTCAGGCTGATGGCGGAGATGGAGCGCGCTCGCGCGCTTTCATACCTGCAGTTCGAGATGCACAAGAACCGGAACCTGCCGAAGATCGGGCCAGCGGAGACGATCGATAAGTACACAGCCTGGGATGACGAGACCGAGCTGATCATCCGGCGATGGTATACAGAGAGCGGCCAGGACATCCTCAGCGACCGGGAGTACATGCTCAACAAAGATGTTCGAGTTGAGGAAGGCGTCAGCCTGCCTCCGTTCGGCCGCCTGGCGTTTCCTTACCAGGAGAAGCCAGATACCTGGCGAATCTTGATCGTATCCGATGATCACTGGCGCGCCAGATATTCGAACATGGGATTCCGAACTGACCCCGGGGTGCTGGCCGCCCACGAATGGTGGCCCGGCCATACCTATGAAGGGGAGGTGCGCGGGCACATCCCGTGCCCGATCCGCCGTGTTCATCGCGATAATGGCCACAGCCAGGGATGGTGCTTCTATCTCGCAGAGGAGCTTCTGGTAGCCATGGACTTTCCATTCGTGAGAGGCCCGCGTGCGCGGGAACTCCCGTACATCAACATGCTCCAGCGAGCCGAGCGAATCTCCATGGGACTCGACCTGCTCACGGGTCAGATCACTCCCGAGGAGGCGTACATTGCTTTCCGCAAAAACGTCCCTCCCCTGGGATCGGGCCTGGGTGCAAGCGAATTCGAAGCCCTTGAAGAGATGGGGGGAGTGCTGGTCCGGGGCCTGGATCACTGCCAAACCGGGAAGCTTCAGATCTTCAAGTTGTTGGCGGATCGCAAGATGCAGCTGAAGGAGAACTTCGACCTCAAGGAGTTTCACGATCAGGTTATCAGCCTTGGATCGGTGCCGATTTCTCTCCTGAGGTGGGAAATCGCACGGCTGGACGATGAGGTCAAAGAGCTTTGGGAGCCGGTAAGGTTGGCTTCGGTCCTGCAGACGTTAGCGGGGACGGATGGCAGCGAGAGCCAGTAAGGGGCGGCCGCGGCACGAAGCGACGGCCTCCTTCATGGCGGACGGGGGGCTACGCTGGTCGTCTTTGACGAAAGCCGTTGGGCTTTGGTTGCATCCTTTAATCTACGGCACCCATTGATAAATTGATGTCAAGGTTTACCATGAACCTTCAACAACAAGGAGTGTGAACATGAACAAGCTCTCGCGGGTGATCTCGCCTGGCGCTGTCATTTTGGTAGTCGGGATCCTTCTCGTCTCGCTTCCCGCTGGACTCAAAGCCCAAGGGGAAGCGTGGAGTCCGGTCGACGTACCCGGTCCCGATGAACATCCTGCCGAGTTGATTCAGCTCACAGAGGAGTTTCGCGCCATCCTCGGATGGGGAAGCGGGGTTCCCGATTACGCTGGGACAGTGGGGCGTCAAAAGGAGAAGCTCCCCGAGTTCCGTGCTCGCCTGGAAGCACTGGACACCTCCGACTGGTCGGTTCACGAGAAGATCGACTACCTGCTACTGCGCTCTGAGATGGACCGCCTCGAGTTCGACCTTTACGTCTGGCGACAGACAAGCCGCAACCCGAGCTTTTACGTGAACCAGGCCATTCGGAACGTTGGCCGACATCTGACGGGAGGCCGCCGGATGTATGTTCCCGAGCTAATGCCTTACACCGGGGAGCGGGCGCGAGCGATCCTGAAGGCGCTGGCGGATACGGAGAGCATATTGAATCAAGGGAGGCGGAACTTGACAGAGCCGGTTCCCGAGCTGGCCGACATTGCACTTCGCCATCCGGGAGGCGGCTACTACACGGAAGGGGGTGAGCTCGAGCATATCGTTTCCAACTCTCGAAAGTGGGCGGAGCTCACCGCCGAGCATTTTCCCGAGCCCGAGGCTGGCGAGCTCGTCTCCGCTGCGGTGGAGGCGGCAAAGCATCTGCTCGATTTCGGCAACTGGCTCGAACAGAGCCGCGATCGGATGACCGGTCGGTATTTCCTCGACGAAAGGTTGATCAACTGGTACAACCGGCACGTTCATCTCATTCCGTACACGACAGGCGAGCTCCGGTTGATGGCCGAGATGGAGCGGGCTCGCTCGCTCTCCTACCTCCAGTTCGAGAAGCACAAGAACAGACACCTGCCGAACATCGCGCCGGCGAAGACTTACGAGGAGTATCTCGCCTGGGATGACGAGACCGGGCTGATGCTTCGGCGCTGGTACAAGGAGCATGGTGAAGACCTCCTCAGTGACCGGGACTACCTCCGGGAAATTCGTTCTGAAGACGGCCTCTATCTCATGCCTTTCGGTCTCATTGCCTTCCCCTATGAAGAGAAGCCGGGGGTCGATCGCATTCTCCTCGTGCCCGCGGACCACTGGCGGGCCCGGATGTCCAACATGGGATTCCGAACCGATCCTGGCGTCCTGCACGGCCATGAGTACTGGCCCGGCCATACCTATGAAGGGGAAATCCACCGGCGGAACCCGTGTCCCGTTCGCCGCGGCCATCGTGACGGCGTCCACAGCCAGGGTTGGTGCTTCTACCACGAGGAGCTGCCCGTGGCCCTCGACTTTCCCTTCGTGCGGGGACCGCGAGCTCGCGAGCTCCCCTACATCAACATGCTGCAGCGGGCGGAGCGAATCTTGCTGGGGTTGGAGCTTCTCACGGGCAAAATAACAACCGACGAAGCCTTCGTCGCTTTTCAGGAACGGGTTCCCCCTCTCGCCTCGGGTTTGGGCGCGGCAAGGGAAGAGGCCTTCGAGGAGATGGAAGGTGTCCTGGTGCGCGGGCTGGACCACTGTCAAACGGGCAAGCTACAGATCTTCAAGCTGCTGGCAGATCGCAAGATGCAACTCAAGGACCAGTTCAATCTCAAGACTTTCCACGATCAGCTCATCACGCTGGGCTCGGTGCCCATTTCTTTGCTGAGATGGGAGATAGCTGGACTCGACGACGAGGTTCAAAAAGTATGGGAGCCGACGAGACTCTCTGTCGTGTTGCAGGCCCGATCGGGCGGGCAACGCTAACGGCGCCCTGCCAGCAGGTGAAGACAAGCGCGAGTGCGCGATCCAGAGCTGACGGGGCCCGAAAACCCTGGCCAAGACAGAGGTCAACCGGGCGGCGTCGCGTCGGAGAGCCATGGGGTCCGCCAGCTCACGCTCGTTTCCACCCATGCACGATGCTCACCGAACGACCTGGGAAAAGAACAGGTTAGCCCAAAACAATCTCGCCACTTCGACGGTCGCCACAAAGTAACAACGCATGACGGGCCAGAGAGACGGAGCTCTCGAGAAAAGCAAGATCCCAGGCACGCAGGAGGACCTCCAGCCAAGCCAGCAGAGAAAGCTGACCGGCGTTTACGCTCGGGTGGCGTGGACCTGCGCGGTGTCCTTGCCGGTACTGACCCTCTGGTGCGCGTTCTCCGGCTGGTGGGACGCCATGACCCGGAGCGCCGGCCACCTCATGATCGCCGTCCCGCTGGTTTATCTGTACTACCCCGCGAGAAAACGGAGCTTTGATCGGGTCACTGCCGTCGACGTCTTCCTTGCCGCTCTCAGTTTTGTGGCTTTTGGTTGGATCGTCGTCAGCCAAAACAGGCTGATGTGGCGTCTCGTCTACGTGGATCCTCTCACTTGGCCCGACTTCATACTGGGAATCGTGGCGATTGTAGTGGTGCTCGAAGCGACACGACGCATTATCGGTTGGGCTCTCGTGATCACGGCGCTCGTGTTTCTGTTCTACGCTCTGGCCGGCCCCATCATGCCGGGGGTGCTCCAACACCAAGGGGTGCGCCTGTCGCTTTTGATCGACCATCTCTACATGGTACCGGAAGGATTGTTCAACATCCTCATGGGCATCATGGCGACCTATCTGTTTACCTTTCTTACTTTCGCCAGCCTTTTGCAAGTAGCAGGCGGAACCCGCATCGTGATGGACCTGGCGGTAGCTCTAGGAGGCCGTTTCGTGGGCGGGCCGGCCAAGGTGGCGGTGGTGACCAGCGCACTGATGGGCATGGTGTCGGGAAGCACCAGTGCCAATGCGGTGACCACCGGCTCGATCACCATCCCGCTGATGAAACGTCATGGATTCCGCGCCGTGGAGGCGGGGGCGGTCGAGACCGCCTCCGGCGTCGGCGGTGCACTGATGCCTCCCATCATGGGTGCGGGCGTGTTCATCATGTCGGAGCTCACCGGTATTCCTCTTCTTACTATCCTCTTGTACTCGATCCTTCCCGCCATACTCTATTTTGGCAGTGTCTTTGCCTATGTCCACATCAAAGCCGCCAAGCGAGGCCTGGCAGGCTCCGATTCCGCGGCAGCGATCACGGTAACATCCGCGCTCAAACAAGGAGCGCATCTTATCGCTCCTCTGGGGCTGTTGGTATGGATGCTGGTGGCGGGATACACCCCCTTCTACGCTTCCTCGGTGAGTGTCTTGGCACTGATAGCTATGAGTTTCCTTCGCAAAGATACTCGGCTCACTCCCACTCGCCTAGCGAAGGGCTTCGAGCTTACCACCCGAGGCGCCTTCATTCTTTCAGTCATGTCGGCCGTCGCCGCCACGGTGATGGGCGTCATAACCAGCACGGGATTGATGTTGAAGATCACCTCCATCACCCTGGCTTTCTCCCATGGGTCGCTACTGATCGGGATCCTTCTCGTGGCCCTCATCTCCTTCATCATCGGCATGGGCCTTCCGGTAACGATGGCTTACATTCTCATTTCGACCCTGGCCGCTCCGGCACTGAGCGATCTGGGCGCCTCCTTACTGGTTGCTCATCTAGTGATCTTCTGGTTCTCACAAGTGGCTACCATCACGCCTCCCCTGTGCAACACCGCTTTTGTTGCCGCGGCGATCGCCCGCGCTCCGCCGATGCGCACCGGGTGGGAAGCGCTTCGGGTGGCCAAAGCGCTCTACGTGATACCATTCATGCTTGTGTACTCGCACCTGATCACCGGCAGTATTCCCTCGATTCTCTACGACTTTGTGGCGGCGTTTCTAGCCCTAGGACTCCTGCCGTCCATAGAAATGGGCTACCTTCACGGTCCTCTCTCAATGCCGGCGAGGACGACACTGGCGGCGGCAGCCGCAATGTTTCTCGTCGCCTGCTTCGCGTCGACGATGGCGGCTAGCGCCCCATGGATGATCGGAGGCCTTTTGCTTTCTGTAGGAGTTTTTATCTATCAACACCGCGTGAGAACGGTCGCTGCCATGGACGCGGCGGCGGCTTCTTACCCGGATCGTTGACATGAGACAACGTGGAGGAGCAAAGATGTCCAAGACCAGGCGAAGTATCTGCGTGTTGACTCTCATGGCCGTGTGCACCATGACCGGCGCGGCGAGCGGGAGCCCCTCTCAGCCGGACGCGACCTTGGACGATGTGCTGAATCACATCACCAAAGACCAGGTCGTCGAGTTGACTCGCTCGCTCATCAAGATCCCCAGCGACTACAGTGAAGATACCGCTGCCAATCACAACGAAATAGCCGACTACCTGGCCGAAAGGCTCAGGGGATTAGGTATGGATGTGCAGATCCTCGAACCGGAGCCCCATTACCCGGTCGTCATAGGTCGGTTAAAGGGCTCTACGGGCAAGCCGGTGCTGGGGGTCATGGGGCACTACAATACGGTTCCGGTGGGCGATCGGGAGCGCTGGACTGTCGATCCCTTTGAGGGCGTGCTCAAAGGCAACAAACTGTATGGTCGGGGCGCCGCCGATCAAAAAGGCGGCATTGCCGCGGTGCTCGTGGCCACCCAGGCGATTCTCGATGCCGGCGTCCCGCTTCGGGGAGACCTGGTCCATGCCTATATACCCGGCGAAGGCGCCCAGGATCACGTGCTTCCCCACGTCGTTGACAATCAACCCGAGCTCATCAAGACCGATTGGTACCTGGACACCGACGGTGGGCCCGATATCATTCAGATCGCAGCGGGGCACATCTGGCTCAAGATGACCGTCGAGGGCAAGTCGGCTCACCCCGGAGGCAGCCAACCTTGGGTGAATGCAGCCTACAAGCTAGCCAAGGTGCTGGTCGCCATCGAGGATGTCGATAGCTGGATGACCTACGAGAAGCATGCCCTTTTCACCAGCTTGGAGGGCAAGCCTCGCGTCCAAGTCGGAACTCTGAAAGCGGGCACGGCGGTCAACCAAATCCCCGACGTGGCGGAAGCGCGGATCGACATCCGCCTCAATCCGAAGCAGACCGTAGAGGGCGTGATGGGCGAGCTCAATGGCGTTGTCGATAGACTGAAAAAGGAAGACCCCGAGCTCGAATTGACCCTCGAGAAGCTACCGGGAACGCAGCACGTTCCTTACCACCACTGGGCAGCCATCACCCCGGACGAGCCGCTGGTCAAGGTGATCCGTGAGGTCGCGGCGGCACGGATGGGACGCGAGCCCGGCTTTCGGGGGAGTCGGGGCGGCGGCCGACCTGACCTATGGCGTATTGGCACCAAATGGATCAGCTGGAGCGCCAATGTGGGTGAGAACGAACATGCGCCGGACGAGTGGCTCGACGTCGACGCGCTGTATCGCTCCGCTCAGATTTACGCCGAGATTATCTTGAGGATGGTCGAGTGAGTCCGACTACCCCAAAGCCCACACGGGACGTATCTGCTAACGTGCACATTCGCAGCGTCTCGGTAACGCCTTATCGTATCCCGTACCGTCGCGTGCACTGGCAAGCCATAGGATCTATGGATGCCATGGAGAACGTACTCATCCGCATCGAGACCGACGTCGGTGTCACCGGAATCGGGGAGGCTCTCTCAACCAACAAATTCAATTCGAACACCCTCATGGGTACGGCGGTCGCGATCCGCGATTGCCTGGGCCCGGCGATTGTTGGCGAGAACCCGTTCAATGTCGCAGGCATATGGGAGCGCATGAATCGTGCCCGGATGGGAGAGCTCTTCGCCAAGGGTGGGATAGACATGGCGCTTTACGACCTAATGGGCAAGCTCCTGGGTGTTCCGGTGTGGGTGCTTCTGGGTGGTAGCGTAGTCGATTCAATCGACATCGAAGGACCGGGGTATGGGATCGGCATCATGTCCCCGGAGGAAATGGCGGAAGCGGCGCGTCGCGCCGTCGACCACGGCCTCCACCAAATCGAGATCAAGGTCTCCGGAAATCTTCATGATGACGTAGAGCGCCTTCGAAAGGTGAGACAAGCGATCGGCCCGGGACCTTCTTTGAAAATCGATATGACCGAGGGGTACTCCGTAAAAGAGGCCATTCGAGCTATCCGTGCTCTCGAGGAACATGGGGTCGATTGGATCGAACAGCCGGTTCATCACACGCTTCTAGATGGGCTGAGGGAGATACGGCAATCCGTCACCGCGCCCATCGTCGTGGATGAAAGCGCCACGACTCTCGAGGACCTCCTGGCGGTGATTCGAGCCGGAGCTGCCGACGGAGTCCACATCAAACTGCCGGTGGTGGGCGGCTTCACCATGGCCCAAAAGATGCTCGCCTTGACTGAGGCCGCCCATCTCCAGGCGCTTCCGGGAAGCGACACCGCCTCGGGAATCGGCATCGCCGCGGTCAGACACTTCGCCGCCTCATCGCCATTGTTTTGTCGCGGTATTCATGGCTCGCCCCTCGCTCGGACCACGGACGACCTGGTCCGGGATCCGATTCCCGAAAGCGCCACCAAGCTGAGCGTGCCCAAAGACTCGGGGCTTGGGGTGGAGCTAGACGAAGAAAAGATCGAAAGGTTTTCGGTCACGTTCTAATACGCTATGCACAACCTTTCGCCCTCCCTTCTAGCCGCTATTGGCATCTTGACCTTAGCGTGTGACCAAGCGACTCGAGACGGGAAACCCCCGCCACCTCGCACCAACATCATCACCGGGAGTACCGGAAGCACCTGGTACACCATCGGTTCCGGCCTGGCGGAAAAAGCCAACCTTTCTTTTGATGGACACCCGATTACCGCCGTTCCCGGCGCCGGTGGTGTGTCCAACCCGGTCCGCGTTTCAATGACCGGCATGGATCTCGGCATCTCCTACGGTCCGTTCCTTCAAGAGGCCTACCGTGGGGAGCCCCCTTTTCGTGAGGCCTATCCACAGCTCCGTTTGGTGGCCAAACTGATCGTGAACACATTGCACCTCTTCGCCAACCCGAAGCTGAACCTTGAGACGGCTGCCGACATAAAGACATTGGATGGAAGTGTGAGGATGGGTAGCGGATTGCCGGGGTCGGGTGAGCTTTTCTGCTTGAGAGCCGTTTTGAGCGTGCTCGGCGCCGACTTAGAGGAGTGGCAGGTCGACGGCCCGGTGCTGAGGCTGGCGGCGACCAGTCAGAGGTTCAACGATTGGAAAGATGGACGTCTCGAGGTTGCCATGACTTTCGTGAACGATCCCTCCCCGCCTCTGACCGAGCTCATGTTCACGCGGCCCGGACGGTTTCTACCCATGCCGGAAGAGCTTCTCCCTGTCCTTCAAAAGCGGTGGGGTTTCGTCGAAATCCTGGTGCCGGCTGGCACCTACCCAAACCAGGAGTACGAGGTAAGGACAGTTGGCTTACCCAGCATTCTATTTACCGTCAAGGATGTGGATGACGAAATCGTATACGCCGCAACGAAAGCGCTCTACGAGAACCAAGCTTATATGAAGAAAGTACACCCGGGATTCGAGCACTGGGAGCCTGCTGATTGGCCCGCGGACGTTGAGGTTCCCTTCCATGCTGGTGCGATTCAGTACTACCAGGAGCGGGGCTTAATGGATATCGACCCGCAAAATCTCGAGGAAAACTAGTGTTTCTCGTGATCCATGACGCCGCCATGGGCAAAGAGCTTAGGGTCGAACTCATCGAACCTGACGGTAACACTGCTTGGGCTGACCTTGGCCACGGCGACGACGGCTTCTGTAATACGTCTCGCCAACTCTCGCCTCTGCTCGTCAGAGCGCGTGTTGAACCACTCAACCCTGATTCGTGGCATCGCTCCTCCTCCCTCGTGTCCAGGCGGTTCAGGGTAGCACGACTATGATTTCTTGCACAAGATCTCTTGAGGAGGCAAACCATGGAAATTTATCCATTCAAGGTACGATTCATCCTTTTGGCGGTGGCTGGGTGCGCGCTTCTGGGCTCCGACCCGGCTCGGGCTCAGTGCCGGAACGGGGCGTGGAAAGTGGAAAAGAAAAATCTAAGCAGCGGCTCGGTCAACCCGGGAGAGAGATTGGATATTTTCTACGGCTCGTACTGGGCGCACCTAGGGCTTTCCGGCGAAGCGCGTATCTCAGAGCTTCGCTTCGTCGAAGCACCAGGTAAGTTCAAGCTGGTACATAGTTGGAATCCGGAGCGCGTGGGCGAAGTCCGGGATCGAAGCACTGGATGGGAGGAGACTTGCGAAGGCAATCGGATGGTGCAGACCAGCCTTCAAGAGCCAATGGAAGGAGGCAGAGACAAAGTCCAATACGTTTATACACGACTGCCAACTCGACCGAGCAGTCTCGACGGCGTCTGGAAAGTGCAAATCGAGAACAAGAGCAGTCAATCACGGCTGCACAACGAGATCACCGTGATTCGCTTTGGAAACCACGTGGCTTGGTTCCACCAACCCCAGGGGGAGGCGCTCACATCGTCTCTCGTCCAATTGGTCTCGGCGAACAAATGGAAGGTTCTGCTCAGCACCCAAGAGACAGATGTAAATAGCACCGTAGATCTCTCCATCGACCGTGGCGAAGAACATCGAGCCTCAGCACGGATCATTCAGTGGACCGCAGCCAGTGATTTTCAGCTGGGGATGTTTACGATCAAGAAAGGAGATCGCGTCTCAGCCACGTGCTCGCCAGTGGACGATGAGGCCCAAGAGTGAAATCCGCTCTCAGCCCTTTACGGAAACGCGGCGCATGAACGCCTTCATGCGCTTAGCCGCTCCCTTCCCCGCGGAAGTTTGGCACACTTCTTTATTTCTCTGTAAACGAGAGGAGGAATGAAATGAGACTTTTTCTTAGTGGGTCTTTTACCATAACTGCTGCGCTTTTCTGCTTCCACTTGTTGAAAGCACAGGACGAAACCACGAACCCGAACGGCGTTTTCCGATACGACATCAAGAATCTGACCACGGGAAAAGTGGAGGTGGAAAACGCAAAGTCGATTGTCTATGGTCGCTACCGTGCCTACTTCGGGCACGGTCCCGCCGGCCTGTATCATCAAAAAGCTCCACACAAGGATTTTCGGTTGATGCATACGAGCCCGGAACAGGTAGGACAACCTCTGGACATGTCCCGAGACTATAAAGAAAGATGGGAGGGACATGGAAAGCTGATAATCACTCACACGGGCATCGCGGGCAGGCGTGAAGGTCAAAGTATTCAGCGCACCTTGAGTCGTATTCCGTCCCAATCTAGCGAAATCGACGGTGCGTGGCGAGTCGAGGTCAAAGACCTGACGGAACCGTCCGTAATAGCAGGGGAGCACGTGGTGGTGAGAATGGGCGAATACGCGGGATTTTTTGTGCAAAACGAGGGCGCTCCTCTACATGCCATATATGCAGAGGAGGTCTCGCCCAACAAATACCGCGTACTGTTCAGCACGCAAAGTGACGAATCAGGAAGTTACCTGAACTTCTCAAAGGAGTATGACGGCCACTGGAGTGACCATAGATGGGTAGAGAACTTCGTTGCCGCAGGTACTTTTCTTGGTCACCCGGGACACAGGATAAAACGCACTTACTCCCGTATGCCGAATTGAGATGGCTTTTGCTCTTGTTCTGTTTCATCCGCTTTCGTAGTGAGGTAGACATACGAAGGTCCTTTCGTGGGATTCTATCGCTCGCGAAATCAGAACAGAGCGGTTCCGTACGTTTCAGGTAGACGGGAGCCTCATCTATCCGGCCACGGGGAATATCTTCCCTCTTGGCGAGCCGCTGCATGCTTTTGTTCAAGTGCTCGGCGCAAGTGACGATCATCGGTTGCGCTTACATTGCTCAACGGCGAGGAACCGCTTCACGAACGGGAGACCCGAGTGGGGAACTACTTCGGGGGGCCCGCCATCGAACAAATCCCTCTTACCCAGATGGTCGGTGGCGACTATCAACTTCGCGTCCAGCTTCTCGACCCATCCGAGACGTTGATCGCCGAGGAGTTTGCGCCAATAACCGTTTCTCCGCGCTCCGCCATAGCGCGCCCCCATTTCTATTACCGCCGTGCTTTCAATCCTGAGTTTCCCGGGCTGCTGGCTCTGGCCCGCGGCAAACAGCTCTGGGCCTTGGGTCGCAACGAAGAAGCGCGAGCGGCGTTTCAGGAGTCGGTGGCGGCCGGAAATCCTGAGCTTCCCATGGCTCGCTGGCTACTGGCCGGCGTCTTTCTCGCCGAAGGGGACGGTGATGCCGCACTAGAGCTGCTCGCCCCACTGGAGGAGGCGTTACCCGGTCAGTACGAGGTTCTCGCCGGGCTGGGATTTGCGCGTTTCTTGAGAGGCGAGCTGGAGCAGGCCACGGGCTATCTCGAGAAGGCGATCACCATTCGCCAGCCGGACACCAATTTGTTGAACGCCCTGGGTGACATCGTCTCCTGGGGGACGTCGAAAAGGCTAGGAACGTCTATCAGCGCTCGCTGGCGCTCGACTCTGACCAGGAAACCGTCAAGCGGCATCTGGAAACGTTCGGCAAAAGCCGGTAAGTGGCTAGCGTTCACTACTCCCGCGCGGGTCAAGACGCTCACGTCGGAAATCACGTCCGGGGCGACCCAACTCCCCGATATCGCGGTCGTCTACACGCGCGGAACGAATGGCGCGAGGCTGCGTAGCAAAGTTTCCGGCCGCATCCGGGGCCCCGAGTCTTGACATCCCCCGCGCTCCGGAATCCGCGCTCCACGTCAACCCGGCGCCATCTCTCAGGCGTTGAACCTCGTTTCGTCGTTGCTTCTCGCTTCGCGTGGATGTTCGTCCCCGCGGGATCAATAGTGACGAGGCACACCCTCACCTCATACTGTCTTCACCGGCTCAATGAGTTGCACACACCAAGCCGCTGGCATAAAATGCGGTAACTTCGGCCGACCCAGGGATGCGCTTTATTGTGTCCGTCCACGGCCAGCAACAAGAAGGCACGCGTTGATTTTACGCAGACTCTCGGTTGGATGACCGACGTTGGCTTCCTCTCGTCAATCAGTTCTTTGGCACCGCGCTTGCCGGCCGTTTGATGTCGAAGCAAGGCGTCGCTGACGCAACCGATATCAAGTGGGACGCCTAGCAAGGAGGGAATCATGTGCGCTAAGGGTTTGAATTGGATGAGGGGACTGCTCACACTGGCATGGACATTGGCAATCATAGCTGGCCCCTCGATTATCGTAGGCCAGGAGGCCCGCAGCCCGGTAGAGGTAGCTGGTCCCGACCAGCTACCGGCGGATTTGTTGAAGCTCGCGGAGGAGTTCCGCGCGATTCGGGGATGGGGAAGCGGGGTTCCCGACTACGCTGCCACCGTTCAGAAGCAGAAGGAACAACTCGCCCACTTTCGAGCTCGCCTCGACGCGCTCGATCACTCGCAATGGTCGGTGCACGCAAAGATCGATTATCTCCTCCTTCGAAGCGAAATGGATCGGCTCGATTTCGACCTCTACGTCTGGCGGCAAACGAGCCGAAATCCGAGCTTTTACGTCAATCAAGGAATTCGAAACGTAGGGCGACTGCTGACTGGATCACGTTACATGCGGGGTGACGTGATGCCTTACAGCAAAGAGCGGGCGCAGGCGATTCTCAAATCACTGGCCGAAACCGAGAAGATCCTTGCCCAGGGACGCCGCAACCTCACGGAGATGGTGCCGGAGCTAGCCGACATCGCTCTCCGGCATCCCGGCGGCGGATACTACACGGAAGGCGGGCAGCTCGAGTATATCGTTGGGAACTACCGGAAATGGGCGGAGAAGACCGCAGAGCATTTTCCTAAGCCCGAGGCGGATCGGCTCGTGCCGGCAGCTGTCGAAGCGGCGGAGCATTTTCTTGCCTTCGGAAAGTGGCTCGAGGAAAACCGGAGCAAGATGAAGGGCAAGTACTACATCGGAAAAGAAGCAGTCGACTGGTACACGCGGCACGTATTGCTGCAACCATATGATTCCGACCAGCTCAAATTGATGGCCGAGATGGAGCGCGCCCGAGCGATTTCATACCTTCAGTTCGAAATGCAAAAGAACCGACATCTGGCGAAGATAAGTCCCGCAAAGACGATTGAAGAGTACATCAACTGGGACGACGAGACTGCTTTGATTACACGGCGGTGGTACACCGAGCACGGACACGATATCTTGAGTGATCGCGACTATATACCCGATGTTCGCGTCGAGAGCGGGGAGTATTTGCTTCCTTTCGGCTACATCTCCTTTTCCTACGAGGAGAAACCCATCGAGCGGATCATTCTCGTACCCGATGACCACTGGCGCGCCATTTATTCCAACATGGGCTTTCGGACGGAGCCGGCGGTATTGTGGGGTCACGAGTATTGGCCAGGCCACGTCTACGAGCGATATGTTCACAGGCACAATCCAGACCCCGTGCGGCGCGGGCATCGTGACGGCGCGCACAGCCAGGGTTGGTGCTTTTATCACGAGGAGCTACCGGTAGCCCTGATTTTCCTTTTGTCAGGGGGCCCCGCGGGCGAGAGCTTCCATTCATAAATATGATTCAAAGAGCGGAAAGGATTTCCATGGGAATCGATCTGCTATCGGGCAAGATTACTCCTGACGAGGCCTACGAGACTTTCCGGGAGAATGTGCCTCCACTAGGCTCTGGCCTCGGCGCCACTCGGGAAGAGGCCTTCGAAGAGGTGGAAGGGGTTTTGGTACGCGGGCTGGATCATTGCCAGACCGGCAAGCTCCAGATCTTCAAGTTGCTGGCGGATCGCAAGATGCAGCTCAAGGAGGATTTCGACCTGAAGCACTTCCACGACCAAATCATCACCCTGGGATCGGTTCCATTGTCCCTCCTCCGGTGGCAAATCACCGGCCTAGACGACGAAATGGACAAGTTTTGGAACCCGGTAAGACTCTCCTCTATCTTGGAGCCGGCGTCGAACTGAGGTCAGCGTGCGAGCCGTGTTCTTCGCTAGCGCCGCCGTTCGTCCGTAGACTCTGCCATGATGAAGACCATCGTCGGAGCGGTTCGTTTGGGGCCGTTTGCGAGTCCGGCTACCTCGCTTCATCCCCGGCAAGCTCTCGAGCCCGGGTGTGCAGCACTTCGAGAGAGGGATCGAGCGCGAACGCCGACTCGTACATGGCGGCCGCCTGCTCACCATCTCCCCGGACCTCGAAGATAAGGCCTAGGTTCGCGTAGGCGGCTGCGAGAGAAGCGTCACGGGCCACCGCCTCCTTCAGCAGCGGCTCGGCCTCCACGTACCGTTTTTGGCGAACGAGCGCCATTCCCAGATTGACCAGGGCGGGAGCGTAGCCGGGCGCGTCCCGCACCGCTGCTCGAAACTCTTGCTCGGCAGCGGACAAGTCATTACGGGCAAGGAGGATGGTGCCTAGAAGGTTGTGTGCCTCGGGGTAGGCGGGTGCGATCTGGATCGCTCGCAAAAGAAGCCGTTCCGCCTCGAGGTCATCACTCCTTTCCGAAAGAAGCGACGCGTAGTTGAAATGAGCCTTGGCGCTCGCGGGCGACGTCCGAACGGTGGCGGCGAACAAGGTTTCGTCGCGCTGCCAATCTCTGTTTCTCAACACCGTGATCCAGAAATTTGCCACCAGAACGAACGCCACCAGTACCAGAGTGGCTGCCCTCCACGGGAGGGCGCGGCTCATGCCTTCTGAAATGGCCCAACCGGCAAGAAGGCAGAGCCCCACCGAGGGGAGGTAGAGCACGCGCTCGGCCATGATCGTCCCGATGGTGAAGAACACGTTGGAGACCGGCGCCAGCAAGAGAGAGAAAGCGATCAGGCCCAGTGCTGCCAAGGGGGCTCGACGCCAAAGCGCCACCACGAGCACGGCGCACGAAGCGGCGATGAGGAGGGCGAGGAGCCGTGGATCCGTCCAGGACTGAATGAGAGGTATCTGGCGGTAGGAATAATCCGCCGCAAGAGGATAGGGTACGAGGAAGAGAAGGACGTACTTCGCCGCCACCCACAGCGCCGTCGCCACCCCCTGGAGGGGACCGGCTTCCACCAGAGGATTCTCGATGTATCGGGTGACGGCTCCGGAAGCACGGACGCCGCCCGCCGCCGCGAAGCGCAGCAAGGTGTAGCCGGTGAGGGCGAGGCCGAGCGCGACATAGAGGCCGCGCCTCTGGTTCAGAAGATTACCTAGCCGAGAGGAAAAGGATCGCTCGGGAGCGTTGGCTCTGAGAAGGTCACTCACCACGATGACCGCTAACAAGGCGACGGCGCTTTCCTTGGCCAGAAGGCCGGCCACGAAGAGAAGCGCAATCGTAAGGGAGCGCCGTAGCGGTAACGAGGGACCTTCGAGCGAAAGGCACCACCCGGCCAGCACGAAGAACGCGGACAACAGATCGGCGCGTCCGAAGACGGGAGTCACCGCTTCGGTGTGGACGGCATGCACGGCGAACAGAGCCGCGCTCGTCACCGTTACCACAGCCGAACGGGAGAGCCGCCAAACGAGAGCCGCCACCAGGAGGCTGTTGGCGGCGTGAAGGACGATGTTGGTGACATGGTACAGGAAAGGACGGAGTCCCCCGAGGGCGTAGTTCAACGCGAACGAGTAGATGGTGAGCGGCCGGTACCATTCCACCTGTCCGTGAGTGACCGAGCCCTGACTCAACGAGGGTAAGGGGCTCAACGAGCGCACGAGGTCGTTGCGCACCACCTGGGCGTAATCGTCGTAAACGAACGCGTTCGAGGTGGTGTTCAGGTAAGGAAGGGTGGCCAGCACCGCGACCCCCGCCGCCATCGCAGCGCCGCGTCGGTTCGGTTTCGGCATTAGAAACCCGAGATGGTCGTCCAGTTTATCACGGTGAGGAGGTAGGGACGGCGTCGTCGGGGCGTTCGACAACGCCTGTTGCGGCCGATCGCGTGCCCCTTTATTGAAGGACCTCGAGGGCCAGCTCGGCGTAGAGACGGGCCTGGTTGGCGAGTGAGTCGATATCGACCCACTCGTCCGGGGCGTGGGCGTTGCCGCCCCTGGCGACGCCAAACGAGACCCACTTGGACCCGAGATTCCAAATGTCGGGCCGGCCACCGCCGGCGGACATCCTCCACTCGGGCTTCCTGCCGGTGTAGGAGGGAGCGATCTCGAAAATGGCGGCAATCAAAGGGTCGTCTTCGTTGAGCAGCTTCCAAAAGTGCTCGGGAACCTTCTGTGTTCCGATCGTCTCGATCTCGACGTGAAGGTCCGGATCCTCCTGGTTCATCTGCTCCATCAGATTCCCCAGTTCCTCGAGGACACGCTGGGGATCCTGATTGGGGAACAAACGGATATCGATGTCCGCCTCGGCGCGGTCCGGTACCATGTTGACCTCATAGCCGCTGACCACCTTGTTGACTTCGACGAACGGCTTTCCTTCTCCTTCGCTGGACACGTAGTTGGCGAAGAGAGGGTCCGCCTCCCACGTCATCCAGCGATCGACGTCCAGTACGGCGGGAATGATCTTGGCAAGCTTGTGAATGGCGTTCACCGGCGCCCTTCCCTCTTCAACGGTGGCACCGGGATGGGCCATGTGTCCCTTCACGATCAGTTTCAGCCAGGTGTGACCACCGGCCCGCTTCACGATGTTGCCGCTGCCGCCCCCGGCCAGATACCAGTCGGCCTGGATGAGCTCGGGACGGTTCTCCACCACCCAGGGTAGGCAGAACTCGGTGCCTCCCTCGCCGGGGATGAAGAGCAGGATGAGGTCTCCCTTCAGATCGACTCCAGACTCCTTGAGAACACGTGCGCTCTCGATCATTGCGGCGACCGAGCCTTTGGAGTTCGTCGCGCCCCGCCCCCAGATGCGGCCGTCCTTGATCTCCGCACCCAGCGGGTCGACCGACCAGAGCGATCGATCCCCGATGTAGACGGTGTTGTAGAGCTGCGTCATGCCGAGCGCCGGCTTTCCCTCCGAGCCCTTCAAACGGCCGATCACCGCCGGGAAGTCCGACTCGGCAGGGCGCACCAGCTCGAGCTGAAGCCCAATCTTGCGGATCTCCTCCGCGATAAACTGGGCGATCTCCTCGTGATTGTGGGTCACGTTGCGTTCGTACTCGCTGTTGATGCGGACCATCTTCTGGGTCATCGCCACGATCCGGTCTCGATCCACCAGATCCATGGGAGAAGACGTTTGCCCGAGGCACGGCAACGAGGCCAGGGCCAGGATCAGCGTCGAGAACGCGAGACTCATCGGGAAAAGTCTTGGCATGGGGCGTCTCCCTTTACGGCTCGTTGCCAGGAGGGTCCGGCAGGGGAAGTGACGCCGCCTGCCAGAGTTTTTCCATTTCGTCGTCGAGGCCGGTCATCTCCCAACGGGAGAGCGCGATCGGAATCGAGCCTAGCGCCAGGAACTGATCGTGGAACTCCCGGAAATCGAACCGGTCGGCCAACTGCATCCTCCTGTCGGCGAGCAATCGATAGATCTGGGTCAGACCGAGCATGCAGGTGTCCGTTGTACCCCGCTCGATGACCGGATAGGTCTCCTCGAAAGCCTCCTCCGGCCGAGCGCCCAGGCTGGGTCCCAGATTCGGAGGCAGTCGATCGGTCAACCACTCGAGCGCCTCGTTCACGGTTAGCTGTCCGTCGAGGAGGCGGATGCCCTGGAGCACGCGCAACGACCGCTGGTACATGTTGACGTAGACCTGCTCTCGAGCTCGCGGACCTCGCGCGTACGGGAAATCCAGCATGAGCGGCATCTCTTCGTTGTAGAAGCACCATCCCTGACTGTGCACCGGGTCCCGATGCCCCCGGCGTAGCGGGCAGGGATTGCGCCGGTGAAGCTCACGCTCGAGGTAGTGCCCCGGATAGTACTCGTGCATGTGAAGCACTCCGGGTGCCGTCCGAAAGCCCATGTTCGAATACCGCCACTTCCAGTGGTCCACGGGGTAGATGATGATCCGCCTCGCGGGCTTCTCCGGAGTTCCTCCCTGCGCGTCTTCTTGACGCTCCGGGAAGTACATCTCGCCAAAGGGGGGCTGAAAGAGGCCCACCGACGACTTCACCGGAAGCGCGTAATCCGGCTCGGTGAGAAGGTCCTTGTAGAAGCGCCGGATGCGAAGCGAGGTCTCGTCGTCCCAGGCCAGGTACTCCTCCGCGGTCTCGGCCGGTCCAATCTGGGGCAGGTTGCGGTTCTTGAACTGCTCGAACTGGAAGAAGGAGAGCGCGCGAGCGCGCTCCATCGCCGCCATGGCGAGAAGCTCATCGGCGCCGTGAGGAACGAGCCGCACCCGGCGAAGATGCCAGCTATAGGTGTCCTTACCCAGGACGTAGGACCCGTTCATCTGCTCCCGGCTCTCCTGAAGCCACTCGCCAAAAGCGTACAGGGCTTCGGCGGCCCGCGCCGCGGCCGGGCCGAGCTCGCTCGCCTCCGGCTCCGGCAAATGGGGCGTCATCAGCTCGACCCAGTCGGCGTAGTCCCGCTTGATGTCTTGGAGCCCGCGCGATTTGTCGAAGTCGATGAGGTAGCCGCCGCCGGGATGGCGGAGGGCCATGTCGGCGAGCTCGGGAACGGCCTCGGTAAGGTTGCCGGGCGCCTGGCTCAGGATCGCTTCGGTCTCGGCCAGAGCCTTCAGAATGGCCTGGGCACGCTCTCGCGTATAGGGAACGGTGCCGGGGCGCACGCGCCGGCCGGCAATCAAATGACGGCGCACGTTTCCGATCGCCGTTTTCGTGTAGAAGACGGGGCTCCGGCTCCAGGGACGGAGAACGTGCAGGCGAAACACTTCCGCATCCATCTGGGAGCGGAGCAGCAGGTAGTCCACCTGGGCATGAACCGGCCAGCTCCGAACGTCGGGCAGCCGAGACAAACGCTCCCGGAACTCCCGAAGCTCCGCGATCTGTTGGGCGGCGCGATCGGCGTAGTCATGGATTCCGTCGGGTGGCGCTCGCCATTCCTGAAAATCCTGGGCGAGCTTCAGAAGCTCGGCCGGGTGCTCGAGCTGGGCCGCCTGCCCGCCGAAGAGCACCGTGGCCGCAAGCAGCACCAGAAGCGCCAGTAGGGGAATGATCTCTCTCATTCTCGGCACCCTCTCTTACCGCTTGGCCAAAGGGAGACAAAAGCAAACAGGTCCGGGGCGAAGCGGCTTCGCCCCGGACCCGGCGGTGATGAGCCCTCTAGAACAGGAATCGAAAGCCAAACCGCGCCCGGCGCGGCGGGACGATCGCTTCCGGCTCCAGGAAGTTCGTCAGGCCGAACCGTTGCGTCTGGATATGGGTCACCGCGCCCGAGTTGAGAACGTTCAGCACGTCGAGGGTGAGACCGATACGGATACCCCGGTCGAACTCGAAGAACTTCTCCACCCTCAAATTGAGGAGGTTCTGGAAGTCGACGCGGTGAGTTCCGCGAGGCTCGACCGCGACGTCGACCCGAGATTCCCGGTACCTGACTCCGTCGGCGTTGTTTTCCGGATAGTCGATACCGCGCCGGAACTGGAAGAACGTCGCCCCCGGCATACGCGAGCCGAGGAGCAGGTTGGCGGGGAACCCCGTTTGCCCGAGATATTGAGCGGCGAGGTTTATTTCGTAGGGAGCGACCCAAGAGAAGCTCAGCTTGAGGAGGTGCCGCGCATCGAGGGAGAGAGGACCGTCGCGGTTGATCAGATCGTTCGGGTTCCTCACGTTGAGCGAGAAACTGTCGTTGAAGTGGGTTCCGAGATTCCCGGTGCTGTCGCCCAGCGTGTAAGAGCCGAACAACTGCCAGCCATCGCGAAATCGCCGCCGGGCGACGAACTCAAGGCCCTTGTACCGCCGATTGGCCAGATCCGAGTTCGAGCGGAAGCTGTCCGTCGCGGTGAAGTCCGGCCTCACGAGGAAGATGTTCATGGGCTGGTTGTCCACCGGGTTCACCACCGATACCTCATCATACGCCTGGTCAAAGGGCCGGAGCGGATCGGTCGTCGCATACAGATCGCCGGCTCTCTTGTAGAGGCCGGTAACGCTGAAGGAGAAGTCGGCTCCCACGCCGAACTCGAATCCCACATTGACGGAATCGACGTACGGCTGTTGGAGATTGGGGTCGTGGGTGATGGTGCCAGCAAACTCTTCCGGACTGACGACGTTATTGGAGATGAGGCGTCCCTCCTCGCCAGCCACGAAAAGCAAGTCGCCATTCATCTGATCGAGAGGAAGACCCTGGCAGGAAATGGGGTTTCCGGCCGCGTCACGGCAATCGAGCCAGTCGAATCGGGACAAACGAGAGCTGTTGGGATTTCCGCTGCCCACGCCCGAGATCTTGTCGTGCCAACGGCCGAAACTTCCCTTGACGATGAACTTGCCCTCGCCGGTGACATCCCAGTTGACCCCGACACGCGGAGCGAACGTGTTCCAGTTGATTATGTCGGGTCGTTTGGGCCAGGTGAAGTTGGGATGGTAGCACGTTCTCGGGAAGTCCACGGTGTTGCCGTCATAGTCGGGATTGAAACCGCCCGGCTCCACGTCACATCCGCCACGCTGCTCGGGTGTCCAGCCGTTGGAGTGCTCGAACCGGAGTCCCAGATTCAGAGTCACGTCGCCGGGAAGGCTCCAGCTGTCCTGAGCATAAAGCGCGATGATCCGATGCTCGTCCTGTGTGTCGGTTGGCTGCTGGTAGATACGGATCTGGTCCGGCACCGCGCAGTCGAGTGAAAAGCAGTCGCTGGCGCTGTCCAGATACTGTCGGAATCCGTCCGGGATCACCCGCCATCGTTGGCTCCAGGCCTTCTCCTGGTGGAAACCGAATTTGAAGTTATGGTCACCGCCCAAGTCCTTCTTGAAGTAGCTGAAGGCGCTGCGGATATCCCAGTGGTCCCGCCCATCGAAGCGGCCCCGAAGCTGATTCCACGTCCCGTAGGCGATCCCACTTCCGCGGTCTTCGTAGCCGTGCACTTCCGAGGGATCGTAGGAGCCGAACGGGAACGTGTTGTCCTCGTTGACTTTGAGCCAACCCCACTGGGCATCGAAGATCACGTTGGCGCCGATAACAGAGCTCCATTGGGCGCTGTGGGTTTTCGGCTTCCAGAACTGTTTTCGCCAGGCGCGCTCATCGAACCGGAACTTGGCTCCGGGGTTGGACGGACGCATCCAGCGATCTTGATTGTTATAGGTGTAGCTAAATCGGCTGTTGGAAAGCGGCTGCCAAGTCCCCTTGACCAAGAAAAGCTTCTTTCTCTCATGGATGTTGGCCTCGCTACCCAAACGGTCACGGGTTGATGGGGCGGGATAGCTGGCTTGTGCCAACTCGTTGGTGTTACGGTTGAAGTCGAAGAAGAACCAGAGCTTTTCTTTGATGACCGGGCCACCGATATTGCCTCCGAAGTTCGTGTCGCGAATGATGGCGTTCTGCTCGGAGGTGAGTCCCGAGACGTTCTCGGACTGGATCGCCTCATCGACGATGTAGTAGTAGGTGCTCCCCGCGAAGTTGTCGCCGCCCGACTTGGTGACGAAGGTGAAAACGCCGCCGCTCGATTGGCCGTACTCCGCGGAAACGCCACTCGTCGAGGCCTGCGTCAGCTCCAGCGCCTCGATGGAAAACTCGGTGCCGGAGTAGCCCGAGGGGTGCTTGGTGCTTTGACCGTCGAGTATATAGTCGTTGTCACGAACGCTGCTCCCGTGCACCGCCTGTGTGAGGGAGTAGGTATAGCGGCTCCCAGTGGTGACGCCGGGCAAGGTAGTGAGGACATCGGCGTAAGAGCGCTCGATGGGGACGTCCCTGATGAGGTTCTGATCGACGGTATACGTTGTCACCGAGCTGCGCACATCGATCACGGGCGCCTCGCTGGTCACCGTCACAGTCTCTTCCACCGTCGTGATCGTGAGGGTTATGGGTACAGCGAATGAAACACCCGAGTCCATCGTGATCCGCTCCACCGTCAATGTCTGGAACCCCGACAAGCTCGCTTGGACCGCGTACGTGCCCGGTAGTAATCTAGGTACCCTCCACTGGCCGCCGTCATCGGTCACCGCTGTCCTCGAACCGCCGATGAGTTGAGGGCTGGTGACCGCAAGGGTCACACCAGGCAACACGCCCCCAGTAGAATCTTTTACCGTTCCGTAGAGCTCCGCCGTAGTTCCTTGAGCCCCGGCAGTTATCGCGAGGCACATGAATGCCAGAACCGCGGCTGCAGCCACGCCGGTACGGGGACTCCGCCGTGCGGAACGAGTGTTCTCGAACATCATAAGTGCCCCCCTCTTGTCAACGGAACCGACCTCAAAGATTGTTTGGAGTCAACGACCATAGATGGAGTCAGTTTGACACCTTTGACTCTACAGAAAGTAATGCAGCGAGATTCGGGGCGGAAGTGACAGAAGCGCGAATCGGTACGAAACTGTCCCGCCTGGCCCACCTGGAAGAGGCTTTACCCCCTAATCGGGCGGCGTTTGCACGTTATCGGGCATCGGGCTGGACGCGCAGCGGACGCGAAAGCTCCTGCCCGTCGACCCGGAGCGTGACCTCGTACTCGCCGAGACCCACCAGTGGACCCGGCCGCCCCTGCCGCCCCTGCCGGCTGCCCCCGGTGAGGCGCCGGGAATCGTTGCTGCCCACCCGCTGCCAGGGCGGGGGGGGAGCGCGCGAAGGTTTCCTCAAGTCCCATACCAGCCTGTTGAGACCCGCCCGGGAGGACCCGGAGAGCTCGCGTACCAGCCTCCCTTCCGCATCATGAATGGTAATCGTCACCGGTGGCGCCCGCGTCTCGCGGAGAAAGTAGTAGATCGTGGCCCCCGGGGGAGCCAGCTCGCTCCGATCGATTTCCGACACCAGCTCACTGTAGGGGTTTTTAGCCGCGAAACGCCGCGCGCCGCTCGCGCCCTTGTTCCTGGTGATGTCGACGTCGAAGAGCGTCGCGGGCTCCACCGCGAAGAGATGCGCTGGGCTTTCGAGCACCTCACGGGTGAGCGCTCGAAGAGGCGCGATGTCCATGATGTAGATGCTTCGACCGTGCGTTCCGGCGACCAGATCCGCTTCCCGCGGGTGAATCACCATGTCCCTCACCGGCACCGTCGGGAGACCGTTGCGCAGAGCGAGCCAGTGCTCGCCAGCGTTGATGGAGACGAACGCCCCGTTCTCGGTTCCGACGAACAAGAGGTCACGGTTGACTCGATCCTCTCTGATGACTCTGACCGGTACCCCGGCAGGAAGACTTCCACCGATGGGTTCCCAGGTTCCGCCGTAGTCCCGCGTGCGAAAAAGATAAACGCCAAAATCGTCGTTCCGGTGATCATCGAAGGCCGCATAGGCGGTGGCGACATCGAAATGAGATGCCTCCAGGGAGCTGACCCACGCGCGCGGCGATCCCCCGGTGTCCGCGGGAAGTCCGGCAATCCGGGCGGCTACGTTCGTCCAGGAGCTGCCGCCGTCACGGCTGATGTGCAGGTTCCCGTCGTCCGTGCCCGCCCAGAGCACGGCGAACCCGAGGGGCGATGCGGCAATGGCGGTGATCGTGGCTCCCTCGCCAGTGTCGCGACTGGGCCGGCCCTTGGACAGATCGGGGCTGACCGCCGTCCAGCTCTCGCCTCGGTCGTCCGTTTTCAAGAGCATCTGAGCGCCGAGATAAAGCGTCGAGGAATCGTGCGGGGACATGACGAAAGGGGTGTTGAAATTGAATCGGAGTTTTTCATCACCGGTGCGGGGACGGATAGACGTCCTCACACCTTTTTTCATGTCGAGCCGGTGGATGTTGGCGTACTGGGACTCGATGTAGATCGTCGCCGGATCGCCCGGGTCGACCTGGACGTAACCACCGTCGGCGGTGCCGAGCTTGAACCAGTCCCTGTCGGCAATTCCACTCCGATGGCGGGTGGCGCTCGGCCCGCCCCAGCTGCCGTTGTCTTGAAGTCCGCCATAGACCCAGTAGGGTTGCTGCATGTCGACCGCTATCCCGACGAACTGTCCGACGGGCATGGGATGATTCTCCCAATGGTCCCCACCGTCGTAGCTGGTGAAGAGCCCGCCGTCGCTGCCCACGATCAGGTGGTCCGAGTTCTCCGGGTCGATCCACATGGCGTGGAAGTCGCCGTGGATGAAATCGCTGGTCAGCCAGGACGAGAAGGCCCAGCCCTTTTGTTGCAACCGACGCCCACCGTCCGTGGACTCCCAGGTTCGGACCCAAAGCACGTAGACGTGGTCCGCGTCGGCAGGGTCGACCCGGATCTGGGAGTAGTAGCCTTCCCTTTCGTTCAGCTTGTTGACGCGTCTCCAACTTTCTCCCTTGTCGTCCGATCGAAACAGCCCGCCGCCGGTGTCCAGCTCATCGAGATCCAGAAGAACCCGCATCTGCGCTTGCTGGCGGCGGCTCAATCCGGCCACGATGCTGCCCGACAAATCTCCCCGTGGCGCCGCCCCCATCATAAGCTCGATCCGAGCGAGCTCGGACGGGTCCGGTCTCTCATCCTGCCGCAGGAGCTCGCGTAGCCGGTCGACGCTCGCCTCCGGCGGGTGGATCCAACGCGGCGCGACCTCCACGATCGCATAGACGATGTCGGGGTTGGCGGGCGCGATAGCGATGCCGATGCGCCCCACGCGCTCGCTCGGCAAACCGGCACGGAGCGGGCTCCACGTCTCGCCGCCGTCGGTGGTCTTGTAGAGACCGCCGCCGTCGAGCACGTAGACGCCGACGCTGTCGAAGTCATCGAAGCGGTCGCTGCGGCGGGCGTAGGCGGCGGCATACAGCGTGTTCCGATCCGCGGGATCCATGGCTACGTCGACGAAACCCACGTCCTCGCCGATGAACATGGCCTTGTGCCACGACTCGCCGCCGTCCGTCGTCTTGTAGAGGCCTCTTTCCGCGTTGGGACCCCAGAGATGCCCCAGGGCCGCGACGTACACGATGTCGGGATCGACGGGGTCGATCACGATCCGGCCGATGTGGTGCGTGTCGGCGAGTCCCATGCGCTTCCAGGTGCTCCCGCCGTCCCCCGACTTGTACACCCCGTCACCCCATGAGCTGTAACTGCTCGCGTTCGCTTCTCCGGTTCCCACCCACACCACGTTCGGGTCGGAGTCGGAAACGGCGACGGCGCCAATGGAGCTCGATCCTTGTTCGTCAAAGATTGGCAGCCAGGTGGTCCCGTTGTTGATCGTCTTCCACACACCGCCGGTAGCGGTGGCACAGTAGACGGTATAGCTCTCCTTCCTCGGAACGGCGATGTCGGTCACCCGGCCGCTCATATGAGCAGGGCCGATCAAGCGCCAACGCAAGGGCGCGAGCTCCGCCTCTGTCACGTCGAGCGACTCGGCCCAGCCGAGCCAGGGGACGGTGAGGGTGGCTGCCAAGGCGCCGGCCAGCCCGAAACGAGATCGGAATCTCGTCCGTCGCGACGAGCGCCGTCCCCTCGGAGAGCGTCCGAACGCACTCATACCGCTGAGCCTATCCACATTTGTTGGGCACTCCCGGGGAACGGACCACCGAAAAACTCCGTAACGACATATGTTAGACCAAGGGCGACGCAATAGGATAGGGACAGAAGCGGCCTTGCCAGGGAAACTGTCCCCGAGAATCCAACAAGACAGATTTGGTAGCACTCGTGCTTCTGTCCCCCTCCTTTTGATGCCCACTGTCGTATGATTGATGTGTCCGCAAGCGCGGACTCGAGAAGCTCTCAGGTCCGGCAAAGCGCCTGCGAGCTTCGGGCCCAGCGCCACCAAAGTACTGCCGGCGGAGGAGCCTCGCCTCTTGGAACGAAGCGGGGCGATCGCGAGAGTCTCTGTATCGGCGGCTGGTAAGCTCGTCGACGCTGGCTCGGGGAGGGTCATATCATGAATAGGAACTCGGCTACAGCGATAAAAGCCCCTCGGTCCGAAGAGGCTAAGCAAGTTACATCCATGGAGGCGCGGACGGTTTCCATCCCCTTGCGCGAACCTCTGGCCTTCGCAACCCGAAGGGTGGATCAGCGCCAGTACACGCTGGTACGTATCGGCACAGCGGATGGCCTGAAAGGATACGGCTTCTGCTACTCCGGTGACCGGGCCGGGAGTCTCGTGACCGAGTTTGTCCGAGAGTTCTTTCGGGACCACGTTTTGGGGGCGGACCCTGTGGCCTGCGAGACGATCTGGGCCAATATGTACAGCGATGCGGTGCTCGTCGGACGCCGGGGCGCCGCGGTGCGGGCGATGAGCGCCATCGATATCGCGCTCTGGGATCTCATCGGCAAAGCCACCGCCCAGCCGGTGCATCGCCTTCTCGGCGGACCCAAAGCGAGCCGCGTGCCTTGCTATGCCAGCGGCGGCTACTACTGGGAGGGCTCGGACCCGGAGGAGTACGTCTACCAGGAGCTGCGGGGCTACGTGGAGGCCGGCTTCACGGCCGTCAAGATCAAGGTGGGCCGCTTGCCTCTCGAGCAAGAGCTCCGCCGGGTGCGCAAGGCGCGAGAGGCCATCGGCCCCGACACCATTCTGATGATGGACGCCAACAACGCCTGGCCCGATGCTGCCGCGGCGATCCCGGCGATCCGCGCCCTCGCCGAGGTCAACCCGTTCTGGGTCGAAGAGCCTCTCATGCCGGACGACATCCGCGGCCACGCCGCCATCCGGGAAAAGGTGAGCGTTCCCATCGCCACCGGCGAGATCGAGGCTACGCGCTGGGGCTTCGCTGCGCTGCTCGAGCAGGGCTCGGCCGACATGCTTCAGCCGGATGCGACCGTACTGGGAGGCATCACCGAGTTTTGCAAGGTCGCCGGAATGGCGTCGGGGAGAGACGTTCCCCTTTATCCCCACTGGATGCATCACCTCCACGCGTCGATCGTGGCCTCTCTTCCCAGCGCGGTCATGGTGGAGTACTTTCCCGACCTCAGCGTGCTGAACATCGGCGAGGTGCTCCTGGACCCCATCGAGGCGAAAGACGGTACTCTGACAGTGTCGCAAGAGCCCGGGACGGGTGTCGCCTTTGACGAGAAAGCGGTCGATCGGTTTGCGGTGGATTCGTGGAAGTGAGGGGCCGACGCCGTCTTTTTCCAGCAGAACGTTCCGCTTCCGTCAAGGGAGCGAAGGAGCGGTCAGATCATGCGCGGTAGCGAATGTGTGGTCAGAATGTTGCAAGGCCTCGGCGTGGACGTGGTTTTCGGTCTGTGCGGAGACACCACCCTGCCGCTCTACGAGGCTCTCTACGATCTCGATCACGGGATACGGCACGTGGTGACGCGAGATGAGCGCTCCGCCTCCTACATGGCGGATGCCTATTCACGCTTGAGCGGGAAGGTCGGCGTTTGCGAAGGCCCCAGCGGCGGGGGCGCGACCTATATCTTGCCGGGCGTGGCGGAGGCGAACGGCTCCTCGGTGCCCCTAGTGTGCCTCACCAGCGATATCAGTACCGGCGATGTCGGTCGGGGTGCGCTCACCGAGCTAGACCAACGGGCCCTGTTCGCGCCGGTGACCAGGTTCACCGCCGTTCCCGGTCATGCGAGTGAGCTGCCACGAGCGCTGCGACGCGCCTTTCGCACCGCCACAACTTCCGGGCTCGGGGCGGCGCACGTGGGACTCCCTTTCGACGTCCAGACGGGAGACGTCGATCCCGAGGACGTGTACATCGATTCGCGTTTCAACTCCTATCCGGCGCACCGATCCGCTCCGGAGCCCAAGGTGATCAGGGAGGCTGCCGATCTTCTCGCCCGATCACGTCGGCCGCTGGTGGTTGCCGGTGCCGGCGTGCTGCGCTCCACTGCCTGGGACGAGCTCACCTCACTGTCGCGGCTCCTGGGCGCACCGGTGGCGACTTCGGTAAGCGGGAAAGGAAGCATTGCAGAGACCGATCCGCTGTCGCTGGGCGTGATTGGTAGCAATGGGGGGTTACCGTACCGACACGAGATCCTGCGGGAGTCCGACGTCATCCTCTACGTTGGCTGCCGCCAGGGATCCGTTACCACGGAGAAATGGACCCTTCCGGCAAACGGCGAGAAAACGCTCATTCAAATGGACGTCGAGCCGGATCGCATCGGCTCCAACTACGATACCGCGGTTGGGATCGTCGCCGACGCCAAGCTGGGGCTCGCGGCACTGGGCCAGGAGCTGGACGAGCGTTTTTCCGGTCGTTCGGCGGAAAAAGTCGATACGGAGGACATCGCAAAGCGTCGGGAGGCTTGCTTGTCTCGGATCGACGCTTTCTCCTCCGACGAAGCGCCCATACGCCCCGAACGGTTTCTGTCCGAGCTGCTGCCGCTATTGCCAGACAACGCCGTGGTCTGTGCCGATCCCGGAACACCTTGCCCGTATTTCTCCGCCTACTACCGGCTGCCCAAGGCGGGACGTTGGTTCGTGACCCCGCGGGCCCACGGCGCCTTGGGGTACGCTCTGCCCGCGGTCTGCGGCGCCTATTTTGCGCGGCCCGATGCCGGGCGTATCGTCGGTGTCATGGGAGACGGTAGCTTCGGCCTCTCGGTGGGCGAGCTGGAGACGCTGGCGCGGCTCGATCTCCCGGTAACCCTCATTGTTCTCAACAACGCGAATTACGGATGGATCAAGGCCGGTCAGAAGGCTCACGGTGGAAAGTACTACAACGTCGACTTCTCCGATTCCGACCACGCCCGCATCGCGAAAGCATACGGGATTCGGGGACGCCGGGTGGAAAGCCCCTCGGAGCTTCACGAAGCTCTGAGCGAGGCTCTAATCGGAGAGGGGCCCGCCCTCGTGGATGTTGTCGTCCAGCAACTCCAGGAAGCGCAGGCACCGGTGTCGAAGTGGGTGGCCTAGCCTAGCCTAGCGATTCGTCGGCACCCGTCGTTGCAGCTCCGCAAGCCAGCCGGTCGCGACTTTCAAGCGCGCTTTCGATTCGCTCCCGGGAAGAATCATCAGGAACCTCTGACCGTCCGGCGCGACGTCGTAGGATGGATTGCCATAAGCGTTCGTGCGATAGACTCCCTCGAATAACACTTGTGGCTCCCCCACCTCGAGCTCGGGCTCCGTCGCGATGGAAACCCATCAACCGCATCCCCTCTCGATAGAAGAGCTCCGAGCCGTCTGGCCCCCAGACTGCCTCGGCCCCGCCCTCGGTCGTGATCTGGACCGGCTCACCGGGCCCGGGAAACGGGAGCAGGTAGACCTCATTCCGGCCGGAGCGGTTCGACACGAAGGCAATCCATCGGCCGTCCGGCGAGAACATGGGGGCCAGCTCGTTGAAGGGAGTTACCACGAGAGGTGGATGGCGAACTCCCGGAGCTCACGAATCAGGGCCCGACCTTCTTGTTCGTGCATTCCCACGATCTCCCAGGCGACGTTGCCGCCGACCCAAAGGGCCTTTCGTCCCGTCTCGGGGTGCGTACGAACCAGCGGGTGGATCACGTCGGGGACTCTCTCCTTTTCCTCCTCGGTCATCGGAGCACGGTCGGGGTAGCTGATGGACCAGGCTTTGACGCGGCTGTGCAGGACCTTGAGCCCCTCGATCTTCCGCTTCGTCTCCTCGGGCAGTGCGTCGTAGGCGGCGAAGAGATTGGTGAACAGGGTGTCGCCCCCCTCGGCAGGAACATCCCGGGCGTGGAGCAGGGAGCCGGCGCTCGGCTTCTTGAGGTATTGGGAATCGCTGTGCCAGTGATGACCGCTCTTCGGTGCTCCGATGGGGCGCCGTCTTTTGTCACGGTTCGATACGACGAAGATCTCCGGATGGTAAGGCAAGTGATATTTCGGGAGGGTGTGGATCTCGAGATCGCCGAGGCGTCGGGTGAAGGCGATGTGCTCTTCGACGGACATCTTCTGTTCGCGAAACAGGAGAATCGTTCTCTCGAGCCACGTTTGGTGAACTCGCTCGAACGTCTCGTCGCTCATGGGCTGGGATAGATCGACACCCAGGACCTCGGCGCCGATCACCTCGTTGAGGGGACGGAAGTGGAGGCTCATCGTCGTTCAGGACGCCCCCGCATGCTTCCTTGTGTCGTCGGCGCCGTTTGCGAGGTGCCATCGGACGATTTCTGCGAAGTCGTCCAGAAGGAGCTCTCCCGCTCGTCGAACGGGGTCACCACGGCGGAAACGTTGCCCTCGATGGGTCGGCTCGAGGTCGACATGAGCCCGGACCACTGCCTCTGGCGGGCGATTATGCCGCCGTTGCGAGCAGGTCGAGGCCGTCGAGAATGGACCGGACACGCTGCACCCCAGCTTCGTTCAACCCGAGAATCGGCGCTCGTGCGTAGCCGCCCGGCCGGCCCAGGATGTTCATCGCAGCCTTCAAATTTCACCCCGGTGTAGCCCTGGTCGATCAGTTCTTTGGCCCGCGGTACGACTCGAGTCTTGTCTTCGGGTGTGAGATCACTGGCATAGACCCGGACACGGTCCCGCCTCGCTCCGCCGAGAAGCTGATAGAGCGGACGGCCGGTCCTTCCCCAGGATGTCCCAGAGGGCGATATCGATCCCGCTCATTGCGTGGATGACGGCCCCGCGCCGACCGAACGTCGAGGTGTGCTCGTACATGAGGTCCCAGAGCTCGTTGATGCGGAGAGGGTCCTTGCCGAGGAGAGCGCCAGCATCAACGTCAGATAAGGAAAGAGAGGACACGACCTCTTCGGCCGCCTCGCGGCGCGTCTTGAAGTTCACCACCACGTCGGCTCCCTCGCGACCCAGTGCCATCGCGATGGTGCGCCCAATGCTTCGCGAACCTCCGGTGACCAGCGCTCGCCGGCCTTCGAGGCGCATACTCTTCCTCCTTGCGTCTTTCAATCAAGCTGACGCCAGACAATAGTGTCAAGCTCGGCCGGAAGCAAGTTCGGTTCGCGGCTACCTGCAATCGACTCGTTCACCTTTTTGAGAGAGCTACAATTCACCTTTTTGAGAGAGCTACAAAAGGAGTAAGATGCTCCCGTTCCGAAGGAGGGCGCTATGGGTGAACGAGTCTTCATCGCTCTGGCTCTCGTGATGAGAGCGGTGGTCCCGGCACATGCCCAGCTTCCCGCATCGGTGGACGAGCGCATCCAGCGAGACGAGCTCGTCTCGCTGACCCGGCAACTCATTGCCATCCGAAGCGATTACGACGAGGGCGTCCTCGCCAACCACGGCGAGATGGCGGATTTCCTTGCCGGTTACCTGCGAGAGCTCGGCATGGACGTACAGGTGCTTCAGCCCACCCCCGGATATCCGACCGTGGTGGGGCGCCTGCGCGGAGCAAGCGACGGTCCGACCCTCGGTCTTCTTGCTCATTACAACACCGTAACGCTCGGCGATCGCACGAAATGGAAGCGCGACCCCTTCTCCGGCCACGTGGATGGGGATCGTATCTACGGGCTGGGCGCCGCGGATCAAAAGGCCGCGATCGCCGCCACGCTCCTCGCTAGCCGAGCCATCCGGCAAGCAGGCATACCGCTCTCCGGAACGCTCGTGCATCTGTTCATCCCCGGCGAGGGCGCACAGGTTCACAGTCTTCCCTTCATCGTCGAAGAACAACCCGAGCTTTTGAAGGCCGACTGGTATCTCGATACCGAAGGCGGCCCGAACATCGTCAAGATCTCAGGCGGCTGGACGTGGGTCAAAGTCCGGGTCACGGGCGTTGGCGGACACACGGGCGGCCGGCGCGGCGATGGCAAGCCGGGCCGCCCGGTCAACGCCATCTACAAGCTTGCGAAAGTCCTTACCGAGATCGAGACCATCGATAAGTGGATGACGTACGAGGAGCACCCGCTCTTCCGAAATCCTCTCTATGGAGGAAAGCCGGTGGTCGAAGCGGGAAAGATCGAGGGAGGCTACAAAGTCAATCAGGTCCCCGACTGGGCGGAGGCGCAGATCGACATTCGGCTACTGCCGGGCCAGTCACCCGAGGGGGTGCTTCAGGAGATGCGAGCGCTCTTCGCGCGACTCCAGAAAGAAGATCCCGAGCTTCAGGTGACCGTCGAGCCGATGACGACACAGTGGGTGCCGATGCACTATTGGGAAACGCTCACCGACAACGACCCTTTCGTCCGAGCCATCCGCGAGGTCGCTCCCGACTATGTCGGCCGCTCGCCCGGCTGGACGGGCAGTATCGGGGGAGGAAGGCCCGATCTCTGGGCGACGGGCGCCAAATGGATCAACTTCGGGATCGAGGGAAGCGGCGAGAACGCTCACGCACCCAACGAGTACGCGAGCATCGACGCCGCGATGAGAAGGGCCCGCCTCTACGCCGCCCTCGTTCTGCGGATGCTCCGATAGGAGCGCGCCGTGGCTCGCTTCGGCATTCAGCTCGAGCCCATGAGGGGCATCGCGCGGCTCGCCGAGGGGGCTGAAACAGCGATCGGCCGAGCTTGTCGCTGCCCTCGGCGCCAAGGGTGAAGAGGTCGTGGAGCGGGCAACGCGGGTGGGCACGGCCGGCGCCCAGGACGAGGTGGATGATACGGCGATTTCAGAGTCTGTACTTTCAGGATTTCATCGTGATGTTCCCCTATGGACACGACGCGGAAATGCTCCTTCGTTTCTCGGAAACGGTGGCGCCCCGGCTCGAATAGAAGCGACGAATGGTGGTGCAACGCAAGATTCTGGTCACCGGCTTGAGTGGCGTCGTCGGCTCGGCGATACGACCGGCACTCGAGAAGCGCTACCAGGTCTCATCGCTCACGCGCCGCGGCGCACCCGGTCTTGCTCGAGAGCGGAACTTCCAGGCGGACATCGGCGAGCTCGAGGCGATTCGTCCCGCCTTCTCCGGCGTCGATACCGTCGTGCATCTTGCGGCCACTGGAGGCGTCCAGAGCCCGATGGGTACGAGGACGGGCTTTTCCGAGCTTCAACGGACGAACATCGTTGGGACCTACAACGTGTTCGAAGCCGCGGCGAATGCCGGCCTACGCCGCATCGTCTTCGCCTCCAGCGGCGCCACCGTGAGGGGATACGAGAACAGTTCTCCCTATCGGGAGCTAGCCCGCGGCGAGTACCAAAAGCTGGACGGGCCCGTTGCTTGCCTTGCCAAAGACGTTGAGCCGAGGCCGATGAGCCTGTACGGGGTGACGAAGCTATTCGGCGAGGCGCTCGGACGCTTTTATGCGGAGACCACCGCTCTCTCCGTCATCTCCCTTCGTATAGGAAGCGTGCGTCCGGAGAACCGTCCCCGCGACGTCCGAGGGCGGGCGGTCTTCGTCAGTCATCGGGATCTGGCCGAGCTGGTCGTGAAGTCGATCGAGGCGCCGGCCAGGGTTCGTTTCGATATCTTCTACGGCGTATCCGACAACACCAGGGGCTATCGCGATCTGAGCCACGCCAGAGAAATTCTCGGCTACTCCCCCCAGGACGATGCCGACGCGCTTCTCGGAGAAAAACGTGTTGACGTCCCCTGAACGCAAGTCCGCCGACGACGACTTTTACGCTTCGCTCAAGGAGCGGGCCTCCGCCATCGAAGCGCGGTACCGAAGCTTAACGCCGGAGTCCGCGCGTCTGAACGAGGAAGCCCAAAGCTACCAGCCGGGCGGCTCGACCCGCGATGCAGTGCTGCGCCAACCGTATGCGCCTTTCCTCTCGCGCGGGGAAGGCGGATGGGTGACCGACGCGGACGGACGCCGCATCACCGACCTCTGGTTCAACGCCTCGTCGTTGCCTCTGGGCCACGGCGATCCCGGGGTCCTGGCGGCCGTCCGCGAGCAGTTGTCCCGTGGAACCACTTTCTTCGCCCCGACCGAGCTCGACGTGGAGTTCGCGCGGCTTCTCTGCCAGCGGCTCGCCTCCGCCGAGCGCGTCCGATTCACCAACTCGGGAACCGAAGCGGTCATGGTGGCCATCCAGATTGCCCGGGGCTTGACCGGTCGTGAGGGGATCGCCAAGTTCGAGGGGAGCTACCACGGCACGTATGACGACGTGTTTTGGTCGGTTGCCACGGGGAGCCCCGACATCGGGCCGGTGGATCGACCGGTCCCCATCGTGGGATCGCTGGGAGTGCCTCCCCAACCTTCGCGCACCCTCGTTCTTCCATTCAACGAGCTCGGTGCGACCGAGAAGCTCCTCGAGGCCAACGCCCATCGCATCGCGGCGCTCCTCGTCGAGCCCGTGGCCCACCGCATGGGCCTGATTCGGCCAGAGCCCGGCTTCCTGGAAGGGCTTCGCGCTATCTGTGACCGACACGGGATGGTGCTGATTTTTGACGAGGTCATCGCCTTCCGCGTCGGCTACCACGGGGCACAGGGTCTCCTGGGCGTCAAACCCGATCTCACTGTCCTCGGGAAGATAATCGGCGGTGGATTCCCGGCTGGAGCGGTGGTGGGGCGGGCCGAAGTAATGGCGGTGACCGAGCCGAATCGCGCCAATCGCGTGCCTCACTTTGGAACGTTCAGCGCCAATCCGGTCAGCATGGTCGCAGGAAGGGCCACGATGGAGGCGCTCACTCCCGAAGTGTTCCGGGAGCTCAACGCTTCCGGCGAGCGGATTCGTCGTGAGCTCCGGAGGATCGGCGAAGGGCTTCCCCTTCAGGTGACGGGCGTGGGCTCGCTATTCAAGATCAACGCCACCGACCTTGCGGTCCGCGATTACCGTACCGCGCTTACGGTGGACAGGCGGTGGCAGGAGCTCGCGTCGCTGGCGCTTCTGAACGAAGGCTTCCTCTTGACGACCAAGCTCCACGGTTGCGTGTCGCTGGCGACGACCGAAGAGCAGATCGAGAACTTCCTTTCTGCTTTCGAGCGCCTCGTTCGGGGAGGGACATGACGATATCCAACGGAGAAGCTTTGCTGACGAACAAAGTGGCCGTCGTCACCGGCGGCGGTACCGGTATCGGCCGCTCCATTGCTCGGCTATTTGCCGCCCGGGGCTGCTCGGTGGTCGTCGCTGGGCGCCGCCAGGAGCCGCTCGAGGAAGTGGCGGGGGAGATTTCCGGAAGCGCCTGCCGCGCCGACGTCTCCCGCGAGCAGGACGTGGCCGCCTTGTTCGAGCTCTGCCGCCACACCTACGGTGGGCTCGATGTGCTGGTCAACAATGCCGGTGTGATCGGCCCCATCGCAGAAGCTTCGGAAATGGACATGGAGCTCTGGGATGAAGTGATGGCCGTCAACGTACGCGGGGTTGCCCTGTGTACCAAGTACGCCATCCCGATGATGAAGGAGCGGGGCGGCGGCTCCATCGTCAACGTGTCCTCGATTTCGGGTTTGAGGGGGTATCCGAAGCGCAGCGCTTACGTGGCCACCAAGTTTGCTGTCAACGGCATCACCGAGTCCGTCGCCCATGAGGTGGGAGAGTACGGAATACGGGTCAACGCCGTCTGCCCCGGCGCGGTGCACGGCGAGCTCATGGAACGGGTAGTTGATCGTCGGGTTAAAGTGGAGGGACGCTCGCGTGAGGAGATCATCAAGAGCTCCTACACCGACGCGGCCGCCCTTCGGCGGTGGGTCGAGCCCGATGAGGTCGCGAAAGCGACGCTGTTTCTCGCCAGCGATGCAGCGAGCGCCATTACGGGCGAGTTTCTTCGCATCGATGCGGGGCGGATGTAGCGCCGTGGCTTTCTGGAAACGATCCCGACATCGCGCGACGGACCTCCGCATCGGCAAGGCAGTCGAAAGACCGTTGCCGGCGAGGGTCATCGTCGACGGCCAGCCCCTCTCCGCCTTCGAGGGAGAGAGCGTGGCAGCGGCGCTTCTCGCTGCCGGCATCCTCTACCTGCGATCGAGCCCGCGTTTGGGTCAACCAAGAGGAGTGTTCTGCGCGATGGGCGTCTGTCAGGAGTGCGTGGTGGAGGTCGACGGGCGTACCGTGCCGGCCTGCCTGACGCCGATCCGCGATGGAATGGAAATCCATCTCAGGCGCTGAGCGATGGTGGAAAGTGATCTCGTCGTTCTCGGGGCTGGTCCTGCGGGAGTAGGCGCGGCGCTCGCCGCCAGCCGTCACGGCCTCCGGGTGGCGTTGATCGACGACGCTCCCGTCGCCGGAGGTCAAATTTACAAAGCACCACCGTCGAGCTTCACCGTTGATAATCCCCGAGCTCTCGGAGCGGAGCACCAGCGGGGAGCGCGCCTGCGCGACGAGCTTGCGGCGAGCGACGTCGAGACGTACTTCGGTCGTACCGTATGGCTGGTGAGCCGCGGCTTCGTCCTGGAAGCGGTGGGCCCCGGCGGTTTGGAGTCCTTCCGCTCGAAGAGCTTGATCCTCGCCACCGGGACGTTCGAGCGTGTCATTCCTTTTCCCGGATGGACGCTACCCGGCGTGATCGGTCTTGGCGCCGCGACACTCCTGCTGAAGAGCCAGCAGATGTTGCCGGGCCGCCGTACCGTCGTCGCCGGTGCCGGTCCCCTTCTTCTTGCCGTTGCTGCCGGCGTGCTCAAAGGAGGAGGGGAGCTCGTGGCTGTCGTCGATTTGAACGGCCCGGCGGATGCGCTTCGTGTGGCCCCTCGTCTCATGGGCCGGCCCGATCTCGCGTTTCAAGGACTGGGCTGGATGGCTCGGATCCGCGGCGCCGGAGTGCCGGCGCTCTCCCGCCATGCGGTCACGGAAGTGAGGGGTGAGGATCGGGTTCGTGAGCTTCGGGTTACCCCCGTCGATTCCGAGTGGAAGCCGCTCCCCGACCGAAAACCCAGAGTCTTCGAGACGGACGTTCTCGCCGTCGGTCACGGGCTCGTTCCAGCAACCGAGGTGAGCCGACTTCTCGGCGTAGACCACGAATATCGAGCCGACGAGGGAGGCTGGGTTGCCACCCACGACGAGCTCTTTCGCACGTCGCTCCCCGGGCTCTACGTGGCGGGAGACGTGGCGGGGATCGCGGGAGCGAAGGCAGCCGCGTTGAGGGGCGAGCTGGCCGGCCTCGCCGCTGCTTACGATCTCGGAAAAGTGTCTCACGACGATTGGGCCCGGGCGACGTCCACGCCGAGACGGCGGCTCCGTCGCGCCGAGCGGTTCGGCTCGGCGATGAGCCGGCTCATGAAGCTTCGTCCCGGTCTGGTGGGAACGATCACTGGCGACACGGTCGTGTGCCGCTGTGAAGACGTTCCCCGAGGCGAAATCGACGACGCCCTCGACAACGGCGCCAGAGACTTGAATCAGCTCAAGGCCTGGACGCGGTGCGGGATGGGACCGTGCCAGGGACGCATGTGCGGTGAGGCGGTGGCGAGCCTGCTCGCGGCACGCGTGGGCAACCGGGACCAAGTCGGGCAGTGGACGGGGCGAGCACCGCTTCGCCCCGTCCCCATGGAGATCCTTACCGGAGAGTTTAGTTACGAGGAGATTCCCCTTCCGCCACCCCCTCCTCGTTGAAAAGGAGAGATGACGATGCTGGAACTGAAAGGAGTGGTACCCGCTCTCACCACGCCGTTTGACGAGGACATCAAGCCGTTGAGCCCGGAGCAGAGAGACACGATTCGTGCCGTGCTCGAGGAGATCCATCTCCTGCCGGCTTCCCGCGAGCGGATGGCGTCGGCGTGAGCGAGCGTGTACTCGATGTCGTCGTCCTTGGTGGGGGCATCATGGGCTCAACCACTGCTCTCCACCTGGCGGAAGCGGGGATGCGCGTCGCGGTGCTCGACCGCCGCGGTCTGTGCTCAGCGGCTTCGGGGGTGAACGCGGGTACGCTGTCCCTTCTGAACAAGCGAGTCGGTCTCATCCCCTACGCGCTCCGAAGCCTGGATCTTTGGGAAACGATGGCGGAGCGATCGGGTGTCGAGGTCGGTTACCGCCGTATCGGCGGCCTCAGCATCGCCTTCACCGAGGAAGAGGCGGAAGCCATGAGAACCCACATGGAGGAGAAACGGCAAGCGGGAGCGCCCATCGAGATCGTCGATGCGGCTCGCGCTCGCGAGCTCGAGCCGTCACTCTCTTCACACGTCGTTCTGGCGAGCTTCTGCCCTTTCGATGGCTTCGCTAACTCCGCTCTCACCGGGCTTGCCTATCGCAAGATGCTCCTCCAGGCCCGAGTCGATGTCCGGGAGGGTTTCGAAGTCACCGCGCTGGCCCGAGACGGAGATGGTTTCGCGGTGACCGGTAACGGTGCCACCCTTCGGGCTCGGCGTCTCGTCATGGCTGGAGGAGCTTGGCTCGGAACGCTCACCCGCAATCTGGGCGCTTCTCTGCCGGTTCGCTTTCGCATCAACCAGGTGGCGGTAACCGAGCGCTACCCGAAAACCATCACTCGGGTCCTCGTTCACGCTCTCGGTTTTCTGACGCTGAAGCAGTCGACCAACGGAACGGTTTTGATCGGTGGCGGCTGGCAAGGCTCGGGCACACTCGACGAAGGCCGGACCGACATCGTCATGGAAAACTTGATCGGAAACCTCCGTCTGGCGCAACACACGATTCCCGCCCTGGCAAAGACGCGATTGGTGCGGACCTGGCATGGTTTCGAGGGCTTCGTTGCCGACTACATGCCGCTTGCCGGTGAGTTGAACGAACTGCCGAATGCCTTCGTCGTCGGTTGTACCCGCGGTGGCTTCACCATCGGGCCGTACGTGGGAAAGCTTTTGGCCGAGCATATTCTGGGAAAAGAAACCGAGTTGCCGCTGTTCGATCCGAACCGGTTTCAGGGCACGACGGGAGCGCCACTTCGGCCTGCGCTAGAATTTTGACGACGCCCGCTGCGACGACCCGCGAGTAGAAAACGCACTCGACGCGCCGCCCGGCCTGGCGCCGTTTCTTCCCCAGCTGCTTGCGGATATCTGTGTCTTGAGCAGCTGGGGAGAGAGAATCATCGACCTGCTTCGTCCGCTTGCCCTACAGTACCACTAGCGCGGTTCTCCCGAAGCCACTCGCGATACTGAAAGAGGGCCTCGGCCGCCCGCTTCGCAGCGGGGCCGATTTGCGAGGCGTAGGGCTCGGGCAGGTGTTGGCCGACCACCCGGGCGAGCTCGGCGCAGTTCTCGCGAACGCCGTTCGTTCTCTCGATCGCCACATCGGCCAGCTCGGGAACCGCCCCGCTGAGCGCCCGGGGCGCCTGAGAAACGATCGCTTCGATCTCCGTCAAAGCCTGAACGATAGCGGCTGCTCGGTCGGCGTCGTAGGGCACGGTGACTCCCGGCGCCCTCTGGAACCGGCCGCCGATGTGCCTCGTCACCCTGCTCACCGCCTGGCTCAGGTAGAAATCCGGGTTCTTCGAAGTCTCTCGGATCACATTCAGCCGGAAGTCGAGAGCGTCCAGCTCCGCCTGAAGCATCAAGTAGTCCACCTGGGCGTGCACGGGCCAGTTTCGAGGATTCAAGCGGTGAAGACGTTGGCGAAACTCGGGAAGCTCTCGTTTTCGTTTCTTCGCCTGCTCGGCGAAGTCGAGCGCCCCGGCAGGCTGATCGCGTTGCCATTGGCGGAGCTCGGTGGCAAGGGCCACGAGCTCGGGAGGGTGGGACGGCTCTTGCCCTTGCGCGGCAGCGCCCATAGCCAGAGTGGTCGGGGCGAAAGGCAGAAACGCGATGAGGAGTCGGCGAATCATGGGCGCCTCCAGCCATTGGACGCACCGGCCGGCGGCGCAACGAACGAGCCTGCTATCAGGCCGTCATTCCCGGCGTCGACTCGAAGCCCTCCAAAGCATCAGGACGTGTTATACCACCTTCTTTGAGAGCAGCGTGGCTTTTCGAGCTCACGCGGGCCAAAGACACCCGAATTGCGTATGATACATCGGTTGCCGGTCGCAGGAGAATTGAGGAACGCCGTGGTTTCACAGGGGGACGCTTCCCGCAAGGTCACCGTCATCGGGGCCGGGATTGTAGGCGTTTGCTGCGCTCTCTATCTACAGCGAGAAGGCTTCGCCGTCACCGTCGTCGATCGGGAGGCTCCCGGAGAAGGCTGCTCGAAGGGAAACGCGGGAATCTTCGGCGCTGCTTCGTGCGTGCCGCTCGCCCTGCCGGGAGCCGCACGCCGATTGCCCCGCACACTCCTTTCCTCTTGTTCTTCGCTGTCGGTGCGGCTGCACCATCTCCCCAAGGTGGCTCCGTGGCTGCTCCGTTTCCTTGTGAGCAGTCGTCGCCGCCGCGCGGAGGAGATCGCCCGAGCTCTGCGCTCGCTGCAGCGATCTCTCTTTGATGCCTACGCACCGCTTCTAGAGGACGCGGGCGCCGCAGCGATGGTCCAGCGCTCGGGCAAGCTCCACGTGTACGAAAGCCGCCAGGCGTTCGAGCGAGATGGCTTGGAACGAGACATCCAGAGGCGCAACGGCGTGGAGGTTCGAGAGCTCACCGGTGAGCAAGCTCGCGAGCTCGAGCCGGCGCTCGCGCCAGGTGTGATGAACGCTGCTTACTTTCCTCAGGTGGCACACTGCATCGATCCCTTTCGCCTGGTCCAAACTCTAGTAGGGCATTTCCTGCACACTGGAGGGCGTCTGGTGCGAGCAACGGTGAAGGCTTTCGAGCTTGGCAGCAAGGGTCCCTGTCGGCTCGTGACCGAGAGCGGCGTTATGGATGTGGAAACGTTGGTCATCGCTGCCGGCGCCTGGTCGCGCCCCTTGGCGGCCGAGCTCGGAACGAAGGTGCCCCTCGAATCCGAGCGCGGCTACCACACCATGTTGCCAAGACCCGGCGTGTCGGTGCGAATACCGATCAAGGCGGGAGGATGTGGGGTGGTCCTGACCCCCATGGAAGCCGGCCTGCGGATCGCAGGTATTGGAGAGCTCGCGGGGGTTACGAAACCAGCCGACTATTCCTGCGCAGACAGGCTCGTGTCGGTCGCCGAGAGTGTCGTTCCCGGCCTGTCCATCGAAGGAGCGACCTACTGGATGGGCCATCGCCCGGCGACGCCGGATTCCCTCCCAGTCGTCGGCCGTTCGCCCCGCTACCGCAACGTCTATTTCGCTTTTGGACACGGACACGTGGGACTGGCGCTGGCCGCCATTACCGCAAAGCTCGTTGCCGAGCTGGCTTCCAGGCGTCCAACTTCTGTCGACATCACGCCGTTCGCTCCCGATCGTTTCCATTGGTCCGGCGCGGCGACGATCAAGGAGTAGAACATGCAAATGACGGTGGCACAAGCGCTGGCGCGGGGCATGAAGGCCTACGGGGCGGAGTACGTCTTTACACTGACCGGCGCACCGCAGGATCCGTTAATCCAAATGCAAAATCGGGAAGGAATCCGGGTCGTTCTCGCTCGAAGTGAGCGCTCGGCTTTCTGCATGGCCGACGCTTACGCGCGGCTGACCGGCAAGCCCACCTTTGGGGTCGTCCAGTTCGGGCCGGGGGCGACCTATCTACCTCCGTCGCTCATCGACGCCTTCTGGGCCAATAGCCCGCTCATCGCCATCAGCGCATCGGCGAGTACGCGAATGAGGCATCGACTCGATTATCAGGAAGTCGATCAGTTGCCGATGTTCGCGCCCTTCACCAAGTGGAGCGGTGAGCTTCCCGCTCCCGACCGCATCGTCGATCTTCTGTCGACCGCCGTTCGGGCCGCCGTGAGCGGTGTTCCCGGCCCGGTATATCTCGGTATCCCGTACGACTTCTTCGATGTGTCGCTGGGCGAGCCGCAGCGCATTGCATGCGACGAGTCTCTTCTCGAGGTTCCGGCCCGGCGAGTGTCCCCCGGCGCCTCCGAGATTGAAGCGGCGCTCACGCTGCTGGCCGAGGCGGAACGCCCGGTGCTCTTCGCCGGCGGCGGAATCCTGCTCTCGAAAGCGTGGGAGGAGCTCACACGGTTTGCCGAAAAACTTTCGCTGCCCGTCGTCACCTCCCTCGCTGGCAAGGGCTCGATTGCCGACACCCATCCGCTCGCCGTTGGCGTCGCCGGGCGCTACTCGCGGAAAGTGGCCAACGACGTTCTCGGGATGTGCGATATCTGTCTGGTCATCGGCTCGCGACTGGGCTCTCTGGCAACGGACGGCTTCAAGTATCCGCGGCCGGAGAGCCGGATTATCCATGTTGACCTCGATGCGATGACGCTGGGCTGCAACTACCGTGAAGAGATCTCGATAGTGGGTGACGCGAGAACGGCACTGAGAATGCTTCTGGAAGCGGTCGAGGATGGGCCTTTCTCCGGAAGGCCGCTCCGGTGGCAGGCGTGGACGGAGGAGGTTCGCGGTAAGGTCGCCGAGTGGCGAGCCACGTTTCGCGAGCTTGCCAGAAACCCCTTGCACGACGGACGTCTCGATCCGAGATTCGTTATGCAAACGCTCGATGCGTACGTTGAGGGTGACGATATCGTCGTGGCCGACACCGGCTACATGGCGTCCTGGGCGTCGACTCTGATCGACCAGAAAGTGCCGGGGCGATCCAGTCTGCGCGCGGCGGGCTCACTCGGTTGGGCCTTCCCGGGCGCCTTGGGTGCGAAGCTCGCGGTGGGGGATAAACGGCGCGTCGTCTGCCTTATCGGTGACGGAGGGCTCGGCTATCACCTCGCCGATCTGGAGACCGCGCTCCGGTGGAAGCTTCCTGTCGTCACCGTCGTCATGAACAACGCCTCGCTCGCTTTCGAGTATCACGTCCAGAAGTACATTCACAAAGAGCTCTGCCCCGAAGCGAGCGATTTCCTCGATATCGACTTCGCCGCGGTGGCGCGGGCCTTCGGTGCACACGGGGAGCGGGTCAGCGAGCCGGACGCGCTCGCGCCCGCTCTGCGCCGGGCCGAGGCGTCGGGAAAGCCGGCGGTCGTCGATGTGGCCATCTCCCGCGAAGTGTACGCGCCCACCACGCGCTACGAGACCGTGCGTGCGAGGGAGCTCTAGCAGCCCGGTGAAAAAGTCCAGATTCTGCTCACGGAGAAAGTTTGGTGGGCAAGTTCAAGGAAGATGTGATTCGGCGGAACGGCCAAGTTGAGACTGTCCCTCATCAATATCCGTCCGCGTTTGAAAACAGGGACTTACGCGCCCTCCTCGGCGCGGTCACAGGGGGGAGCTCCCGCTTGAGATCAGGGAGCGGAAAAGGCAAACTCCGCCGCCATGCTTCGTGTTCTCATCTTCCTCGTCTCTCTCGGCGCGCGCGCGATCCGGGCGATGTGCCGGCGCAGAGCCGACCTTGTGATCGAAAACCTGGCTCTGCGACAGCAAGTGACTGCGCTGAAGAAAGAGCGCCCGCGCCCGCTGCTTGACGACGTCGATCGAGCATTCTGGGTCGCGCTCCGGACCTCCTGGCCTTCGTGGGCCAGTCGTCTGGTCATCGTCAACACTGACACCGTTGCCCGTTGGAATCGTGAGCGGTTCCGGAGGTACTGGACTCGCATTTCCAGCAGGCGATATTCTGGCCGGCCGAGAATTGACGCCGAGATTCGTCGGCTTGTCCGGACGATGGCACAAGACGGTTGGGGTGCGCCGCGAATCCACGCGGAGCTCACGAAGCTCGGGTTCATCATCTCCGAGATCACTGTGTCTCGGTATATGCCGCGGCGCCCAGCGGAGCCCGACCAAGTGAAGCGATGGATAGCGTTCTTGCGCAACCACAAGGACGACATTGCTGCGATGGATCTGTTCACCGTGCCGACCGCGTCGCTTCGGCTGCTGTACGGCTTCTTCGTCATCGAGCACGGCCGTCGGCACATTGTTCACTTCAACGCCACGTTCCATCCGACGTCCGCTTGGGTGATTCAGCAACTACGTGAGGCGTTTCCCTACGACACGGCGCCGAGATACCTCATCTTCGACGGCGACGCGATCTTCAGCCCGGCGGTCGTCGAGTTCATAAGGGCCATGGGCACAAAGCCTGTTCGCATCTCCTATCGCAGTCCTTGGCAGAACGGAACCGCTGAGCGCTGGATTGGAAGCTGTCGGCGCGAGCTCCTGGAGCACGTTGTGGTTCTCGGCGAGCGCCATCTCGTCCGACTCGCCCGGTCCTACATCGACTATTATCACGAGGATCGTTGTCACCTGGGACTCGACAAAGACTCGCCGAACGAGAGACCGGTCACGCCGCGACCGTCACCGACCACAAAAGTCGTTGCACTTCCGAGAGTGGGCGGGCTGCACCATCGCTACGAATGGCGCGAGGCAGCTTAGAGCAATTTCCGGCGGCCAAAGGGCGCGTGACCGGAGCTCCTGAGGTTTACGTTGTCCAGCGGATGAACCCATTCGCGATGCTCCCTGAAGCGTCCCCGGTGCTTGACCTCGTTTTCGGTCGTCCCTCGTCGACCCGGACGGCCTCCCGCTCCGGCGGCTTAACAATGATGAACGACAACCAAGATCGCCTCGTAGGCATATAGGCAATAGCTCGGCGCGTACCCGAAGGCGCGCTTATGAATGGGTTGCCTTACCAGACTGACAACATTGCGAAGGATCCGCCTCAAGATGCGCTAATCGACTTGGCAAGGTCGAGGTTGCGGCGATCGAGCAATTCGTTCGTGGCGTATCGATGAAGGATGCTCCCAATTAGCGTCTGATAAGGAATCCCGAGACGCTCCGCCTCGGTCTTTATTGCCGCTAAAACAGATCCGTCTAACCGAAGCGAGACCGGAAGCTTTGCCGCATCCTTGTCAGTTTTTACCGGTCCCGGTCTCTTCTTCAGTTTCTTCAGATCATATTCCTTCTTCATATTGCCACCTCTCCTTTGCAGAAGCCTGTCGCGCAGAAATCACCCGGATAACATCGCCGCCGGCACGTTCGCAGAAAATCACCAGCAGTAAGCGGGGAACGCTCGAATAGCCAATCCGAATGTACCGATCCTCGTTCTCGCTGTGTTCGGGATCGAAGAACTCGGAGCTCGATTCGTCGGACCATAAAGTTTGGACCTCTTCGAACCAGATTCCATGTTTGCGAAAGTTCGAGAGGTTCTTTTCTTCATTCCACTCAAACTTCACTAATAGCAGTGTATTGCATTGTATGTACAACGTCAAACAGCGAAACCCAGCGGTGCTTCCGCAATTAAGTGTTGGTGGGCAGGCAATAACCCATCTCCGTGCTAGAGTTTGAGCCCGATTTCGAGAGACGCAGTTCTTTCGTGAACAAGGGCGAAGCCGAATTGAAGAATCGAAGATGTCTCAATCCCGCATGTACGTTCCACGGAAGAGTCGGTTCCGGGAACATCGTCCGCCACGGCTTCACCAGAACGAGATCCGGGAAACGGCGTCGATACCGGTGCGTCAGGTGCGCAAAGACGTTCTCTTCGACCAAAGGCACGCCGTACTACCGTCTCCAGCATCGAAGGGCGACTTTCGACGCAGTGGTCGCTCTCAGAGTCGAGGGCGTCAGCATCTCTGCGGTTGCGCGCATCGAAGGGCTTGCCTGGAACACCGTCGCTCGATGGCTTGAGAAAGCCGCCGACGTTTGCCGTGGCTTCAACCAGAGACGGACTACCGGATTTGGCGTCGAGGAACTCCAGGCCGACGAAATTCGCTCCTTCGCCGGCGGCAAGACGCGGCTGACGTGGATATTCGTCGCGATCGAAGTCTGGTCCCGTCTCTGGCCCTCGACCGTCGTCGGGCGTCGAAGCTACCGGAACACACTCGCTCTCTTGCGCGACGTGGCCAACCGGATGGATTGGGAGCGTCTTCCCCTGATCGTCACCGACGGATTCGATTTCTACGAGAAGAGCGTCACGGAGTCCGTCGCGTCTTTGGTCCGGCGGCTCTGTACGGCCAGGTGCTCAAGACGCGCAGGAATGATCGTATCGTGAAGGTCGAACGAAGAGCGCTGGTTGGAGCTGCGTGGCGATTTCGATGAAGCCCTCAATAACTCCGAGGACTCTTCGACATTGAACACGTCGTTTATCGAGCGGCTCAACCTCACAATTCGTCAAGGGTCGGCGTAGTTGCGTCGGCGGTCGCCATGCCACGCACGCGCGAAGGAGACACTCGAGGACCACCTGGAGTTGCTGCGCTGTTATTACAACTTCGTCCGACCGCAAAGGGCGTTGAAGTTCGGGCGGGAAACCAGGACGCCGGCGATGCAGGCCGGACTGACCACGCGGCGGCTGACGCTCAGGGAGATCTTCGTGTGCACGCCGACGTCCCTATCAATTATTAATGGAGCCCGACGCGATGGCGTTCGCCGGCACACGGAGGCCGGCGACCACGGTTGTAGAAATGCCCCCGGCGGCGTAGTAACACTTGATGGCGGAAGCACCCCTGCTGCGGCTCGAGGGGCGCTATCCGGTAACCGACGGCCCGGGGCTCGAGTTCCGGGTGGTCGACGGCTATCTGTTCGCGTATTTCGATAGGGGCTTTCGATACCGGGCTCTGGCGCGCAGCGAGACCGAGTTTTTCCTGCCGGCGGCGCCTCTTTCATTCGAGTTCGAGCTAGACCAACACGGGAATGCCGCGTCAATGCTCTTCCGCGAGGGAGACCAATCGGTGAAGAGAGTCCCCAGGGTGGGTGCGCCGACCGCCAAACGTTGATCGAGCGTGAGCGCACGGCCGGGTAGCTCCTTCGCTCGTCGGCAATGAGCTGCGGAGGAGCCGGTCGAATCCTACGTAGGTGCGTGGGGAGCGCCCGCTGCTTCGCGCCGGAAAACGTATAGCCCCGAGCCGACGATGATGGCTACGCCCATCCACGCCAGCCGGTCCGGAAAGTCCCCGAAGACGAGGTAGCCGAGAAGCGTCGCCCCTAGGATCTCGACGTAGCGAAATGGGGCAAGCACGTTCGCGGGAGCACGTCGGAACGCGTGGACGACGAGCAGATGACCCACAGCCGCGATCGCGCCCAGCGTCGCGAGAAGCAGCCACTCGCGTGAGCTCGGGGCCACGACCGACAGGACCTCGATCCCGCCGGCGTGCCCGATCGAGAGTGCCACCGTCATCCCCAGCATCGCGAAGAGACCCGAGAAGAGCTGCATCCTTTCCGGAGTCTCCCTCTGTGCAACCCATCGCGTTAGCAGAAGGTAGAACGCGAAGCTCACCGCCGCACCTAGCGGAAGGAACGCGACGAGGCCCTGGTCGGCGAAGCTTGGACGGATGATCATGAGTGCCCCGGCGAAGCCCGCGAGTACCGCCGCCACCTGACGCCAGCCAACTCTCTCGCCGAGGATCCAGGCTGACAGAAGCGTCAGCACGAGAGGCTCCACGAAAAAGATCGAGATCGTCTCCGCCATCGGCAAGAACTTGAGCGCCGTAAAGAACAGTAGGGTCGCGAGCGCGATGAGAGCGCCGCGGAGCGCGTGAAGCGTCAACGAACGCGGCGAGCCGAGCCCTCCCGAGCGTAAAAAGAGCGGAAGCATCAACAGAGTTTGGAAAAAGAACCGGCTCCACGTGACCTGACCGGAGGCGATGTGTCCCGACAAACCCTTCGCGATCGCGTCGACTCCCGGCATCACCAACATGCCGAGGAACATCAGCGTCATCGCGAGCACCCGGCGGCTCTCGGGGGCGGCCGAGCGTTCACTCACCGGCAGACCCTACACGACGGGCCGCGTCCGACGCCAGGGAATTCTTTCGACGCAACGCTTGACCACTGGCGATTTCGTACGGTGGTGTAGGAGCCGGGTGGGCGACTCCCCCCGGCTGCGGATGGAAACTCAGCGCCGTACGGCACGTGTCTCGAGCGGGGTTGCTCAGGCCGGAAGCTCCATCGACCTGTGGTCCGCAAAAAACAAAGTCGGCCGGTCGAGGCGGCAACGGAGTTCGCTGATCGGGTCGCTCCGACGAAATCGGTCAGGACGCACGTGTCGAGTTCGCGAAGGTTATGCGGCGTTGAGACCGTAGAAAGCGGGCTCGAGTGCACACGCCTCGAAGACGATCGGAAGCGCTGCGTCTGATATGTATTGAACTGTCAAGCCCCGGCACGATCTTTTTTAGAGCATCCGATCTCCCACGCTCATCTGGTCAGGGCACGAGCAGCATGAAGCGACGGTGAATCAACCTGATATACGCGTGTTGGTTAACGCCTGATATGTATTCGTCGCGGAGCTGCCTCTATCTACTGGCAAGTGTTCTCCCGATAGGGGAGTCTCTTAGCACATTACGAGGATTCTCCCAGTAGATAGTATGTATTGAACCTGCCCTGACCTTGAGGGCGTGGGTTAAGCTTTCGAGGATCTAGCAAGAAGGCTCAGAGCCATAATCAAGGAGGACAGGTCGTGGAAGAGTATAGCGGATACGTGGGACTGGACGTACACAAGGAGACGATCTCGCCAGCGTTGGCGAACCCGGGTCGGTCCAAGCCCGAATCGCTGGGTGTGATCGCCAACACGAAGAAATCAATTCAGAATCTGGTCCATCGCCTCTCGCGAGAGGGCGAAGTGCTTGGATTCTGTTACGAGGCGGGACCGTGTGGATACGAAGTTTACCGTTGGATTAAAGAGACGGGTCAAGGATGATCTCTATGCCGCCATGGATTGGTTGCTCGAGCGGCAAGAACGTATCGAGAAAAAACTGGCTGGACGACACCTCAAAAAAGGAGGCTTGGTGCTCTACGATCTCAGCTCCAGCTACTTTGAGGGTGTCACCTGCCCTCTGGCCGCCATGGGATATAGCCGTGATGGCAAAAGAGACAGACTGCAAGTCAACTACGGTCTAGTCACTGACGAGCGGGGTTGCCCAGTCGCCGTGTCGGTCTTTGCGGGCAATGAGTCGGATAGCACGACGTTGATGCCCCAAGTCGAGATGGTGAGAAACAGGTTTGGCATCAAGACCCTAGTGCTCGTCGGTGACCGAGGCATGATTTCTCAGAAGCGGATCGACGATGACCTCCGCAACCTCGAAGGGGTCGATTGGATCACAGCGCTCAAAAGCGCATCTATTCGTAAGCTCATCGATGGAGGTCAACTGCAACTCGGCCTTTTTGACGAGCGTAATCTGTTTGAATTGACTCATCCAGATTTTGCTGGCGAACGACTCTTTGCGTGCCGGAACACCGAATTGGCAAAACTGCGCGTCCACAAACGTCAGTCCCTTCTGCAGGCGACTGCGAGAGAGCTTGCAAGAATTTCCACCGCTAACCTGGCACTGAGTCCAGACGGTGCTCCCGTACGGTGCCCGCCACTTACCGAGAGCCCCTTTGCCCGCCGCGAGTGTTACTCGGAACGGGGCGAGGTCAACCCCGCCTAGGAAAGCGTTACCCTCCCCTCTTCGCTCATATTGGCTCATGCGCCCCACCGAAACACTCTCGCCGACTTTGCTCTCGCTTATACGACGAGTCTTTGCAGGTTACTGCGAGTCCCCGGCTGGGAGTCGGTGGATCCCGACGTTATCTCCATAATCCTTGCATAGGTGCTTGGTCCCATACCCCGCCGCGATTGCTCAGTGCTTCTACCCGTTTCTTCCTGAGAAACCTCCGGCCTGAGAGTGTGCCATTCTTAGTTGGAAATTGAAACGGCTCCCAACCCCGTGGTGTGAGGTGGACCCCATTCTCTGGACCAAAATGGGGGGTAGCTAAGGTGGAGCCTGCCGAGTTGAACACGTCGTGGTCATAGTCGTCATGTTGTTTCCCGAAGGCTCCTAGAAGGGAGCGTTCGGGAACACAGTTTATGGCAGATTGAAGATCTATTGTCCCACGTTCGATCCGGTGCCCCGACGGAGGGAGCGGACCCTTAAGAAAAGATGCGAAGCTTCCTTGTCCGCTCCCTCCGTCGGGGCACCGGATCGAAGCCGCCCTTTCGCTGGTCCACCTGAATAGTGCAAAAATCGGGGTACCTGGGGTATGGGCCAAGCCGCGAGAGGGTCTCCTGCGGCGATTCTCGCATTCGTTTTGTGGACTCGTGGCAAGGTTCATTCCTTTTCCCGGCTTTCTACCGCCGTGGCCTCTTTGGCCTTGTTCTGCTTCGATTGCCCCAGTGCGTAACTGCCGACGTTGAGCTCCAGGATGATGCTGTGATGTACTAATCGGTCGATGGCCAATCATCTTGCCGCCAATCATCTTCAAGCTACCTCGCCAAGCAGTCCATCGTAGAAGCTCGCGGGCGTTTGATAGCCTAACGCTTTGTGCGGGCGCTCGTCATTGAAGAAATCGAAGTAGCAAGCGATGCCCTCGCGAGCCATCTGCACGCTGTAGTAGGCGTACAGGTAGACCTCCTCGTACTTCAGCGAGCGCCAGAGCCGCTCCACGAAGATGTTGTCGATACAGCGACCTTTGCCATCCATGCTGATCTTGATCTCAAGAGCAAGCAATACACTGGTGAACTCCTCCGAGGTGAACTGAGATCCCTGGTCCGTGTTGAATATCTCTGGGCAACCGTAGCGTGCCACAGCTTCGTTCAGAGCCTCCACGCAGAAGGTCGTCTCCAACGTGTTGGACAAGCGCCAGGCGAGCACCCGCCGCGAATACCAATCGATGACCGCCACCAGGTATACGAAGCCTCGCGCCATCGGGATGTATGTGATGTCGGCGGCCCACACCTGATTGATCCGAGAAACCGTCAGATTCCTCAGTAGATAGGGGTATACCGTGTGTTCCGGCGCTGGCTTGCTTGTGTTCGGCTTGGGCGCAGTGCTCTCGAGCCCCATCAAGCGCATAAGACGCTGCACGCGCTTGCGGTTGACGGCCGACCCCTCCGCTTTGAGTGTCTGTGTCATCATGCGGCTGCCGAAAAATGGACGCTTCAGATGTAGCTCGTCCATCCGACGCATCAATGCGAGTTGCTCGCCATCCGGCTCGACAGGTTCGTAGTACAGGCTCGACCGATTCACGCCGAGCAGCTCGCACTGCCAGCGCATCGACAGCGGAGCGTTGGGTTCGACCAACTCCCGCCGGGGCGTCATCGCAATCGACCGAGCCCGTGTGATAAAAAATCGCGCTCCATCGTCAGCTCCCCGATTTTCTGAAGCAGTTCGGCCTCGCGCATCGAGGCATCGCCTCCGCCCACCTCTTCGGTCTCGAAAGCACGCGTGACGTTCTCCAAAAGCTGCCGCTTCCATTTGTAGATCTGGTTCGCGTGAACCTTGTGCCGGCGGGATAGTTCCGCCACTGTCTCCTGCTCGCGTAGTACCGCCAATGCAACTTTCGCCTTGAAAACAGGGCTGTGCTTCGTACGATTTTTCTTCACTTTTCTCTGCTCCTTTTTTTATTGAGCAGGCTTGTTTTACCACCTTAACCCCTGGTCTAAAAAATGGGGTCCACTTCAGTGTGAGGACGTTGGCAAAAACAACATCAAGCCGCAAGAGAAAGGAGCCGAGATGGGAAGTCTGCTACGTACAGCCAAGAAACACAAGAAGTCACGTCGTTTGGGTAAGCCCGAGGTAATGGCGCGCGAGGAGTACGGGGAGCTCGAGGTGGACGTCAAAATAGAGATGATCCGTTCGCTAATCCCGCTTGGGTTAATGCACGTTCACGAGCTGCTCGACGACGAAGTGAAGGAGTTGGCGGGAGAGCGATACGCTCGTAAGGACGAACTGGAGCGTGGCCGCCGCCACGGAACCAACCCTGGCACGGTAGGGCTTGCCGGCCAGCGGGTACCGATCCGTGTGCCACGGGTTCGGAGCCAAGAGGGAGTAGAGATACCGCTTCGCTCCTACGAAGCACTGAACGACGGCGGAGAGGTGAATGATCTGCTGCTGAAACGAGTGCTCTACGGAATCTCGTGTCGCAACTACGAGGCTGCAGCGGAAGCGATACCGGGCGCTATCGGGCTGTCGAGCTCGACGGTGTCCCGAGGTTTCGTACAAGCGAGCGCAGCGAAACTTCGGGAGATGCAGGAACGGGATCTGTCCGGCGAAGATGTGGTGGCGCTGTTCCTGGACGGGAAATCATTCGCCGACGCAATGATGGTCATCGCGCTGGGCATCACACTTTCCGGGAAAAAACGCTTTTTGGGCTTCGTGGAGACGGACACGGAGAACGAGAAGGTGTTGACGCCGTTCCTGCGTTCACTGCTCGCGCGGGGACTCGACAGCTCCCAGGGTCTACTGGTGATCATCGATGGCGGCAAGGGTCTGAAAGCGGCCGTAAAGAAGGCGTTCCGAAAGCGGGTCCTGATACAACGGTGCCAGTGGCACAAACGTGAAAACGTCGTGAGCTATCTGTCCAAGGGCGAGCAGGCGTCGTTGCGCAAGCGGTTGCAGTCGGCCTACAACAGGCCGGAATATAAAGAGGCCCTCGCGGCCCTCGATCAACTGCACGATGAATTGGAGGAGCGGAACCAATCCGCAGCTGGGAGCTTGGAGGAAGGAATCGAGGAGACGCTCACATTGCATCGTCTCGGCGTGTACGGGGCGCTGGGCCGTTCGTTCAAGACGACGAACTGCCTTGAATCCGTCAATGCTCTCGTCGAGGAACGCTGCGCGAAGGTCGACCACTGGAAGAACTCCAGCCAACGCCAGCGGTGGCTGGCGACAGCCCTCGTGGACATCGAACCCGCTTGAGGAGGGTGATCGGCTACCGCCATCTTCCGAAGCTTCGCGAAGCTCTCAAGCGGGAACTGAAGATCGAGACGAAGACATCAACGGTGTCGAAGAAGAAGGCCGCCTAATTTATAAGCCGTGGAGAGTTTCAACTAAGAATGGGCTTGACTCATCGGCCTCACGATAGAGGTGAGTCGTTCGGCTCGCGAAATATATTCCATGCTTTGCAACTTCGCATGAATGAACTTCTCGGGGCTGTCGACATTCCATTATGTTCAGGCTCCCATGCTCGCTAGACCCCCAGGTTGCTCCCACCGCAGTGGCTCTATGTCCACTGGGCAGCCGGGTCGTTTACACCACGCAATGAACGTAGGCTCTCGCTCCGCGAACTGTGGTATCGCTACATGCCTGATTCGGGCAATTGACATGGTAGAACTTTCATCTACTGGATTATGGCCTTGTCGGCCGCTACCCACCTCCCCTTTTCAGAGACACGACCTACGCGCCTCTCTGAACCGCTAGCGTAACCTCACCGCCAGCCCAGCCGAACGCCACCGGTCTATTTGACACCAGCGCTCTAGCACTATTCTCAACTCACCTTCGCCTGAAAACCTCCACCCTCATGCGCCCTACACTCTTTGCACTGAAATTCGCGTTCGAAATCGCCCCGCAGCGCTCCATCAACAGCTTTGTGCGCGGCCAACGGAAAAGCAATGTGCTATAGGACCAACGGAAAAGCAATGTGCTATAGGACCAACGGAAAAGCAATGTGCTATAGGACTAACCACGTGCCCTCATCGGTGGTGAAATCCACCGTGCGCGTGGTCTCGAGGGGCAGGGCGTAGCCAGCTCTCCCGTCCCCCGGCGCGGTCTGGGCGAACAAGCCGTGACAGAAGAGCAGAAACACCACTCCCAAATAGACCTCTCTTCGGTTTTTCTTCAGAAACATGGCTACTCCTCGCTTTGAGCTCGTTTCGTCGCTTACTCATACCGCCACTCGCACCGATGACGCACTCCGGTCCGTGTTAGGCAGGCTCCGTCGAATGTGGTACACGTATTGCTCTGCCGTTGGAGCCGGGGTCGGTCACGGCAGGCATCGCTGGGAGGAAAGCCATGCGAATGAGGAAACGAGCAAGCGTTGTTTGCCTGTTGCCCCTGTTCCTAATCGCTGCCAGCGGCGAGAGCGGGACGCAGTCGAGCCGGACGACGGCCATCGTTGGGGCCACGGTGATCGATGGTACGGGAGGTCCACCACTCCCGGACGCGACGATCGTCGTGACCGACAAACGTATCGCGGCCGTGGGGCCGCGAAGCTCGGTGGACGTCCCGGAAGGCGCCCTCGTCGTCGACGCGAGCGGTCAATTCATCACTCCCGGATTGATCGACACCAACGTGCATCTCTCGGTCACCTTTGCTCGGTCCGGTCCGAGCAAAGAAACGGCCGTCAAATACTGGGAGCGTAACGCGGAGCTGACCCTCGAAGCGGCCCAGATGCAGTTGAAATACGGCGTGACCACCGTGCGTGACAGCTACGGAGCGCTCCTTCCGCTGAAAGAGGTACGCGACGCCATCGCACATGGGGAGGTGATCGGACCACGCATGCTGGTAGCAGGCAACATCGTGGGTTGGGGAGGACCCTTTTCGGTGAGCTTCTCGCTCGTTCGAGAGGAAGGCCTGTCCCTTTGGGAGGAGCAAATCAACGATGCGGTCACCCAGGGGAGTGGCGAAGAGCTCATGGAGATGTATCCGGAGGAGCTTCGCGAAGCCATCAGCGCCTACCTCGACAAGGGGCCTGATTTCATCAAGTTTGGCGGGACGTCTCATTGGTCGCCGACGTTCATCGGCTTTTCCGAGAAGGCGCAGCGGATCCTCGTCGAAGAAACGCACAAACGGGGACGGATAGCAGAAACGCACTCCACCAGTCCGGAAGGGCTTCGGATATCCATCGAGGCGGGAGTCGATCTCATCCAGCACCCGGAGGTGCTGGCGGGAAGGGAGATCTCCGACGAGCTGGTCCGACAGATTCGCGAGCGCGAGATCGTCTGTTCGATGCTGGTCAACCGCTGGGGCGGGCAAGGCTATCAGGAGCACCTCGAAGCCCGGAAGGCGGCCGAAGCCCGCCTGGCGTCGGAGGAATCCGCGGCCCAGAAGCCCGGGCTGAAACGAGCGGTGAAGAGGGAGAAGACCTCCGCGGAGCGGCGGCGAGAACGGGCGCTCCTGGGTCTCGACACCGAGATGAACCGGGGGAACGCAAAGAAACTCATCGAGGGCGGCTGCATCGTGACGGTGGGGACGGACAACGCTCCCGTGGCCGCGCCGGAGTTCTCGAGAACGCCGACCGGCTTGCGGTCCGTCTACCGGGAGCCGGGCTACGGGACCATCTCCGCCATCGAGAATCTGGTGGAGCTCGGCATGAGCGCCGAAGAAGCCATCGTGGCTGGAAGCCGAAACGGCGCCATCGCCTCGAAGGGCCTCGAGGATTTCGGCACCCTCGAGGTCGGCAAATTTGCGGACTTGCTCATCCTGGATGCCGACCCCATCGCGGATATCTCGAATCTCAGAAAGTTGCGTTGGGTCATGAAGGAGGGCCAGAGGATCGATCCGAAGACCCTGCCCACCAACCCGATTCTCTATGAGCGATGATCTTTGATTTCGTCGAGGAAACGATGCGAAGAATGAATGCTCGCGCGGTGCTGGCCTCGAGTGTGCTGGCCCTCCTCGGGATCGGCACCGCACCTCCACAGACCGGACTCGTCCAGAATCCGATGGAGGGAGACCCGAAGGCCCTCGAGCAGGGTATGCACATGTACAGGCACCGGTGCGGCGTTTGCCACGGGCTGGACGGGCTCGGCTACCAGGGACCGGATTTGAAGAACGGCCCGTGGCTCCACGGCGACAGCGACGCCGACCTGTTTCGGGTCATCTCGCGCGGTGTTCCCGGATCGGAGATGGGGCCGGCTCGACTTCAGGAGGACGAGGTCTGGATGGTGATCGCTTATCTGCGCAGCTTGAGGAGCTCGGGAACGGATCAGGAGGAGCCGGGCAACGCCGCCGCAGGTGAAGAAATCTACTGGGACAAGGGCTCGTGCGAACAGTGTCACCGGATCAACGGCCGTGGGGGACGGCTCGGCCCCGATCTGTCCCGCATCGGCGCGGCGCGCTCCAGAACGGCGTTGATGCGGGAGCTCCGAAGCGCGAGCGAGTATTTCCCCCCCGGATACGAGCCCGTCACCGTGCTCCTCCGCGACGGGCGGCGTATTCCCGGCGTCAGGAAGAACGAGGACACCTTTTCGATTCAGTTGATGGATGTGAACGAGGAGCTGCACCTGTTACTCAAGAGTGACTTGTTGGAGGTCATCGACGAAGAGCACTCCCTCATGCCAGACTACGGTGTCGAGCAGCTCACCGACGCCGAGCTCGACGATCTCTTGAGCTATCTCCGTACCCTGGGAACCACGGCAGCTTCCGCCAGGCCGGTGCAGCAGAGATCACGATGAACAGGCGGGCGAGCTCGGTCACCGTCGTCGGAGCGGTGTGCATCATCGCGACCTTCGGGGTAATCGCCTCCGCTCAGGAGGTTCGTCGCGAAGATCTTCTCGATGGGCTCGCGAACCCGGAACGGTGGCTGACCTATTCGGGAAACTACACCGGGCAGCGGAACAGCCCGTTGACCCAGATCACGACGGAGAACGTCCGGAGGCTGGCGCCCCGATGGACCTTTCAAACCGGGGTTCTGGGGAAATTCGAGGCAACTCCCATCGTCCTCGACGGGATATTGTTCGTCACCGGACAGGACAACCATGCCTGGGCCCTCGACGCCCGGACGGGCCGCTCCATCTGGCATTACCACAAGCCGCTGCCGGACCTCCTGAATGTCTGCTGCGGCTCCGTCAACCGTGGCTTCGCCATCTACCGGGATCGACTCTACATGGCTACGCTCGATGCGCGTCTGGTCGCGCTGGACGCGAAGACGGGAAGCCTGATCTGGGACGTGGACATCGCCGATCCCGAGCGTGGTTACTCTGCCACCGCCGCCCCCCTCGTGGTGAAGGACAAGTTGGTGGTGGGCATTGCCGGCGCCGAATACGGTACGCGAGGCTTTCTGGACGCCTATGATACCGGTACCGGAAAGAGGCGCTGGCGCTTCTGGACGGTGCCCGAGCCCGGCAAGCCGGGCGGCGACACCTGGGCGGGGGACGCCTGGGAGCGCGGGGGAGGTTCGACGTGGCTGACCGGAACCTATGACCCCGAGCTGAACCTCATCTACTGGGGCACGGGGAATCCCGGACCGGACCTTCTCGGCGAAGTACGCCCGGGGGATAACCTCTACACGGACTCGGTGGTGGCCCTCGATGCCGACTCTGGCGAGCTGCGCTGGTACTACCAGTTCACGCCGCACGACACCCACGACTGGGACTCGAACCAAGTGCCGGTGCTTGCCGACATCGAAGGGGAGAGCGGCACGCGAAAGCTCTTGATGTTGGCCAACCGCAATGGGTTTTTCTATACCCTCGATCGGACGAATGGGGAGCTGTTAGTGGGAAAGCCCTTCGTTCACACCACCTGGGCCACGGAGATCGGCCCCGACGGCAGGCCCATCCTCCTCCCCAACAACACGCCGAACGCCGAGGGCAGCTTCACCTGTCCCGACGTCGAAGGGGCGACGAACTGGATGTCTCCTTCTTTCAACCCCTCAACGGGATGGCTCTATGTGACGGCCCGTGAAGCCTGCGCCACCTTTTATGCGTGGCCCCAGGAGTTCATCGAGGGCCAGTACTACTTCGGCGGAACCTACCGACCTTCGGGCCCCCGTGCATACAGCGCCCTGCGGGCCATCGATCCGCTCACCGCGGAAGTGAAGTGGGAGTTCAAGTATTTTACCGCCTCGATGGGAGGCACCCTTTCCACGGATGGGGGCCTCGTCTTCGGCGGAGACATGGATGGAAACGTGATGGCGTTCGACGCCCGCACCGGTGAGAACCTGTGGCACTTTCAGACGGGTGCCTCCATCTACGCGTCACCCATCACTTACATGCTGGACAGCACGCAGTACGTCATGATTCCGTCGGGAACGACCCTCTTTGCCTTCGCCCTTCCGAAGGAGTGAGTGTTATATGCACTTTGAACAAGGACTCCGGAACGTCTGCGAGGATGCGTTTCACGGTATTTCTGCCGACGTCATGGCCCATGTTGGCGAGAGCCCACAAATCCTCGTATAGCCCCAGCTTGAATTTTCCTTCGCCATCGTGAGCACGAGCTCACGTATCGTTTCCATCACGCGAGGTCGCCCTGGACTGCGGCGCTGGCTCCCATCGTACTTTGCCGCGATGAGCTTTCGGTACCAGCGCAACAATGTGTCAGGTGTCACGAGGTCAGCGATTTCCTTTAGGATCTAACCAACCTAACCCGTCAGAAACGAGGATTTTGTTCACGTTTTGGAGCAGGAAATTCTCACCGGTAGAGTAGGGGGGAGGTTACCCCCACCCCCTCCTCACACCGGACGTGCGGATTTCCCGCATACGGCGTTCCCACCGCCTTAACCAGAGGCAGTACGCGAGAAGTGTCGGGTTCACCGGTCATAGGTACGTGAGACCTAGCTCGGCGAAGTGACGATAGAACGTCATCCCTTTCGGAGGGCGAAAGGGCCGTTGACTTCGGCGACGCAAGTGGACACCGAGGCGGCGACGGACGTAGCGGTTCACCTTCCGGAAGTGTCGCCGGGGGTGTCCGTATCGAAAGTAGTTGGCCCAGCCGTCGAGATTACGGTTCAGCGCCCGGACCAAAGCCGGGATGGGTTTCCAGCAGTTGCGGCTAGCCGTCATCTCTTCTAGCTTGGCAAACTCGCGCTTCAGAGCCTTGGGTGAGGGCATCACGTTCAGATACTGATGATTTCCCCCCTTCAGGTGGCGTTGTTGCATGAATGCTGGTAACTCACTGATTCCATTGATTCTGCGTTTTTTGCCCCAAAAACGTAACTTGCTGATTCCTTTAGGGTTGTCGGAATCATGCAACAACGCCTGTGTGGCCCCAGAGTTGAATGCCGCGAGCGACTCGGTGGACTACTTCGTTACTATCATCGTGCGGCGGCTTGAGCAGAACTTTCGAAAGATGCCGTCGAGCATGTCGTTCTGTGAAGTTTTGTTCGCCAGCTCTGCCGCTGGCCAAAGCGAATCCCTGCGCACGGCCCGACCCGCATCGCGTCAACCCTGTCAGGCCCGACGTCGGAGCTCGACACACTTTCTGCACCGTACGGGCAAGACAGCAGGCGCTAAACGCATTGACATCCCACCAAACGTCCGATATATTGTAGGATGCGAGGACGAGTTACATGCCAAAAACGAAGATCTCTGTAACCGTAGATTCCACGCTCGTCGAGAAAGTCGATCAGCTGGATATTGATGCGTCTCGAAGTGAGATCGTGGAGATGGCGCTAGAACGCTGGCTTCGAAACCAGAGGGTCGAATCACTGGATCGTGCGATCGATGAGTACTATCGAGAGCTCACGAAAGACGAGCAGAAAGACGATGCCGAGTGGGCGGCTCTTTCAGCGAGCGCCATCGATGAGACCTGGAAGTGAGTGAGTTTCCCCAACGCGGCTGCCTATACTGGGTACGGATTCCCGGTGAGCCCGGCGGAAAGCGGCGACCTGCCTTGGTGATCTCGCTCGACGCGCGCAACCGACTCGCGAGTGATGTTCTCGTCATCCCGTGCTCGACGACTGAGCGCCCCGCACCCACTCATGTCCGTCTTCGTAAGGGGCACGGCGGTCTCGAGCGGCGTTCGGTGCTGAAGTGCGAGCAGATTACAACCCTACCCAAGGACTACCTTCTTCCCTCGGCTCTCGGGGGTCCACTTCCCGGACGCATCCTCGAGCAAGTGGAGGTCGGCGTACTCCGCGCTATCGGCGTTCCCATCGGAATATAAATAAAAGACTGAGCATGCGTTCCCTACGAGGTGCAGAGAAATCGGTCATCAAGCCCTTCTTCGATGGGAAGCAGAATGGCCGGCCCGCCGGCAACGGATGGACGCAGGCTCAGTCGGGTTCCGTCCCGGCTACGTTCAGTGAAACTTGGAGGTGGAGGATGTTGACCCGAACCGTCGAAATGGTACTAAAAATTGGGCTGGTGACTGACAGACGGTATTGTCAAATTGAGACTGCACCTGCCAGACTCGGCTGATGAAGAGCGAAACACCGAGCTACCGTGGATACCGATTCCCGCCGGAAATCATCAGCCACGCGGTTTGGCTCTACCATAGATTCTGCGTGAGCTTTCGAGACGCGGAAGAGATGCTCGCTCGGCGTGGCATCACGGTTTCTTCCCATTCGCGCCTCGTTGCCCCTAGCAATCGCTCGATCACGCTCGGCAAGAGCGTCGCGCGGTAGAGAGGCTCATCCGCGTTCTGGCGAAACCGAACAACAACCCTTCGCGACAAAGAGCGCCTCCCGAACCAACGCTCAACCTCCATTGACGCCCAGCCGCTAAGGACACGCTCTTACTGTGTCTTGAACCTCATCACACCCTTCAATAGCTACGAACTGCCTCAGCGTCGACGCTCTCGTCTCTCGCGATGCGTCCAGATGAATTCCTAAACTGAAGTTCCTGTCCCCTGGAAGGCTGTTTCCGGCTTTGTTTCAACAAGTTAGGTAGAGGGAAGGGTGCTCTGTTCTGGCTACAACGTGATTGTTTTGAGGAGGTCGAAGGCCCTTTGCTGCTTTGGATTTGGGGCCGTGGTCATGTCGAAGGTCGCAGTGGTGGAGCCAAGGCCTTTTCGGCGACATGAGTTTCGTACGATAGAGGCAAGGTGGCGGAGCAGAGTTCTGAAACTGTAAGCGGGGCTTCCGTCCTCCAGCTTTTTGGAGCGCACTTTTCGAAGAGCGGCCTGCGAACGCTTGGCCGGTGCCACAGGGTCGCGGCTTGCCTTGGCATTCTGATCTTCGTCAGAAAAAAGCACTGGTCGCCACGCCTCAAGCATGTGCCATTCAACGTAGTAGGCCAGCATACACAAGAAGATGTGTGCCCGGACTCGGTTTTCGAGACGGTGGCGAATAGGCCGCACCTTGAGGTCCATGGTCTTGAATGAACGAAACGCACGCTCGACTTGGGTGAGCAACTTATAGCTGCGGACGGTATCCTCAGTGTTCATCTGCTGTGCACTGAGACTGGTGCGAATCACATAGATGCCGTCCAGTGCGGCTTCTGCCTCGACCTTCTTTTTGTCGATTTCGAAGGAGAAGGCATCGTCACGAATATCTAGTTTGAAGTGTTTTCCGACTTTGTACTTGTTGAGAACTTTGCCTACCCGCACCCCTATAGTGGCTTTTCCATGAAGCTGACCGTGCTCGATTCGCTGACGCAGTTGCTCCATTCGCCTGGCGATAGTCTTCATATGCTGTTTCCACCGGGCGAGTTGCTTGTCAGCTAACACACTATTGTCTTTAGCAATGTGCGCAGCATCGACAGCCATCGTCGTCTCGTCGACCTTGAAGTCGAAGCCGTCGTCACGGGTCTCGAACTTGTAGTACTTGCCCACCTTGTATTCAGCAAGGAGTTTTTGCACTCGGGCATTGATGTCTTCCCTACCGTGCAAGCGGCCGCGTTCGACCATCCGGCAAATCCTTTTCAGTTCTTTGCTGGTCGCTTCGAGCAATTCCTGACGCTTTAGGGCTCGGCGCTTCGCCAGTTCGTGGTTGCGACAGGCCACGAGACGCTCGTTGGGAAAATCCGAGTGTGTCAACTCAAACAAGTTGCGCTCGTCAAACAGCCCCATCTGCAGCGCCCCTTCGTTGAGGAGTTTGCGAATCGGCGCGGGTCGCAGGGCTGTAATCCAATCAATGCCCTCGAAGTCCTGTAAAGCGTCAACCTGTCTTTGGGTGATCATTCCGCGGTCGCCGACCATCACAAACCGCTTGATGCCGAACTGCTCTTGCACCTTTACTACTTGAGGTAGAAACGTTTTCGGATCGCCGGTGTTGCCCTCGAACACCGATACCGAGACAGGGACGCCCCTTTGGTTGGTCAAAAGGCCGTAGTTGATCTGGAGTTTGTTTTTCTTACCGTCGCGGTTGTATCCGAGGCGGGCCAGGGGGCACTTTTCTCCCTCGAAGTAGCTTGAGCTCAAATCGTACAAACCAAGTCCACCGTTTTCGAGGTGACGCGCCGCCAGTTTTTTCTCAATAACCCTTTGGCGCTCGAACACCCAGTCCATAGCGGCATATAGGTCGTCCTCGTCGGCATCACTCACACCGAGGATTTCGGGCAACGTTGTGCTGTGCCACCACTGGCTCGTTGCCAACCTCGACTGGGCTTCGAGTATGCGGGCGGCCACCATAGCCACCACCAGGTCACGTTGGCGTGAGCGTCGGGATGCGACGAGTTTGTCGAACTCAAGGCGTTTCATCGCGCTCAACACGGCCTCGACGCCACCGTGGAGTCGCGACCCGTCGGGCACAACCTCGAAGACGTCCTCGACCGCGACGAGTTTTTCTCCCTTGAGAACCCGTCGAATGGAGTCGACCTGCTCGCTTGGCAGTTTGGACAGGTTGGCAATTGTGCGCTTGCGCGGTTTCTTGCTTTTGGCGTCGCGAAAGGACTCACGGAGCAAAACGGCGGGTTTGGAGTTGCGGTTGGGCACAATGTCGATGTGCATGGTTACTATATACTCTATTAAAGATTATGTTACAAGAGTTATATGCGTTATTACATGGCTACAAAATGCAGGCGGAGTTCGTATCTCTATCGTTGTAACTCCTTGCAACTAAGGGTGCTTCACCGAAGAAAGAGAGGTTTTACCGAGGGGAACTTCAGCCTAAACAACCATTTCGCGACCAAATTTGCCTCAATCTTGCCTATCACGGACTCGCCCCAAGGATAGAAACGGCTAACCGTACGAAGTGCGTCAGCGCGAAGCCGGCTCCTTGAAAGTGCGCATCGCGCTCGACGGTTTTTTCGAGGATACGCTGCCGCATCTGCGTGAGCTTCTCGAGCACCATCGCGGGGAATGCGAGTTCGAGCTCGCGCGCGAGGATTTCAAAGTCGTGTTCCGCCCCCACCGGTACCTGCGAGTCGAGCCTTCGCCGGATTTGGTCACCAGCTTGGAGGCGATGTGCGGTGAAGGCTCCATGGAGCTTTCGAGAAACCGTCTTCCGAGCTAGTCCCCTGGAACAGAAGTTCGTTACATAAATCTCGGGCCCTTTTGCGCGCTGGCTTCGTTGCTCCTCCTCCAAATATCTAGATATGACTACGTCGTCCCGCCTCGCCAGCCCACAGAATGACCTCGAGCTTTATGCAACGAACCTCTGTTCCAGAGGACTAGCGACGAGGTGGAGATCGAGTCCTTCGAGCGAGAGGAGTACCTCCTGTTTTCGGGGTTCAACGACGACGGCGAGTCGATCGATATTGAAACCTGCGGCGAGCTCTTCCGTTGCCGCGCCCTATCGACGCCGCGTTCAGCTATGCTCCCGCCGGACGTGGATCCAGCTCGCGCTGGAGGCGAAGCCACACGTGGAGTGCACGATCACCCGCCTCGAGGCGAGGAAGAGAAGAAAGCCTTCGACTATTGGCGGCGTTCCTCTCTCCCTGCACTTGCGAGGCGGTGATCCGAAATGCCAATGACTCAATGACAAGCCGGCCGCTCCGACAGTCACCCGATGCCCAATGCCTCCCTATACAGGGGGCATTGTTATCTAGCGGGTGAGTTCGCGGTCAATCGTCAACGGTCACGAACAACGTCGTCTCGTTGCCGCCCATCATGGCGATCGCGATTTCGTAGTCGCCAGGAACGACGGGACCCGGCGTGAATCGGACGCCAAGCAAACCGACCTGCACCCCTGTGATAAACGCAGGGATGGATACGGACGGTGGGCCGCCAGGGGGCAATGGAACGCTGCTGAAAGCAAAATCATGTGCGCCATCCGGCGCGCTTATCCATACCTCGCCAACAACCATCGCACCCTGAGTCAGTTGATAATACGTCCGACTCGGCGTCGGTGATACATCGACACCGATGAATGGGACCGATCCAGCATCCCACAGGTAGAGGCCGACCTGTCGCGCGGGTTCGCCGAGCTCGAGAGTTTGGTAGAGCGGGTTGAAAAACGGTGGAGGTGGCCCGGGCGGGCCACTGAAGAGACTGATGGGGTTCACGCTCGGCCCGGCATCCGGGATGATTCGGATATGACCGGTGCCGCTGAGGATCTTTTCTTTCTTTTTGCTCTTCCCAGGTTTCGGCTTGATGGTTACTTCGACAGGGTAGACACCAGGCAACGCCGGATTTGTGAATCCGAACAGAATTAGATGAACCTGCTTTGCCCCGGGTGGGGGCCGTTCTCACCCAGTTTGAAATCGTCGGTGAGCGTTAGCGTGATCGTATTTCCATCGACGTCGATCGTCCAGGGAAACAGCGGCGGTGGCGCTGGCGGACTTTGCGGCCACCCCTGCAAGATGGTCGCAGTATTTCCGCCAGCGCCAGTATTGGTGAACGCGTCACTCAAGACGACCTCAATGGTGGCGCCCGGGTGCAGTCGCTCGCCTTTCTTGTCGGGATTTATGTCCTTGAAAGTAAGGACAAAATCGGTGAGCGCGCCGACGGTAGTACCATCGGGCGCAACAGCTGCTTTTGCTATCGATAGGTTCAGCGATTTCGGTGTCGCATACACCATTGGCGAAAGCAAGCCGAGAGTGATTACGGGGCGCACGTCATCAAAGTGAGGATGTAGAAACATAGGCAAAAAGGCATGGAGTCTGACAGCTGTATATACTGTCAGAGATAAAGGAGGACAATACCCCATGCCTACACTCCAGCAACTCGAAACCAAACGCGAGCGGTTGAAAAACGAACTCGCTCAGGTCGGCGATCTGCGGCCCGGTTCCCTGGTGGGACGGTTTCGCAAGTGTGGCAAGGTGAGCTGTCACTGTGCCCAGCCCGCTTCCGAAGCCCACGGCCCAAGCTGGTCTCTCACCCGAGCCGTAGAAGGTAAGACGGTTACTAAGGTGATTCCTCCAGGGAGTGCGGTGGAGCAGACGAAGGCTCAGATCGCGGAGTATCGTCGTTTCCGCAAACTGGTTAAGGAGCTTATCGAGTTGAACGTTCAGATCTGTGACCAGAAACTGGAAAAAGGCTCAGTTCTATCCGAGAGTTAAAAAAACGGCACTCGGCGACGCGCTAAACGCCGACGTCGTTCGGGAAGTTGAAGGGCTGCTGGGTCGTCAAGCAGCGGTGGAGATCGACTTCGAGGCTTTGGAGATGGCTGTTCGTCGCAAGGTGATGGGCGTGGCGGCCCGAGCCGTAGAGCAACGACTGAACGCCGATACCTCGGACCATGCGGGCCCGATGTTGCCCTGCGCGTGCGGGCAGTCGGCGCGCTACGCCGGCCGGCATGGCAAGAACTTCGAGAGCGTGCTGGGGCCTTTGAGGCTGGAGCGCGCCTACTATCACTGCGAGCTGTGCGAAGCAGGTTTTTGTCCGCGCGACCGGGCGCTGGGCTTGGAGGGGGACTCGCTCTCTCCAGGCGTGCTGCGCATGGCCGGGCTCGTGGGCGCCATGGTCAGCTTTGAGGAAGGCCACGAGTTACTGCACGAGTTGGCTGGGGTGGATGTTCCGACCAAGCACGTCGAGCGCGCGGCCGAGGCGCTGGGGCGTGAGGTCGCCGAAGATGAGAAGCTCGTGGTCGAGCCGCCGGAGCCAAACGAACCACTGGCGCCAACGCTGTACCTTGGGATGGATGGTACCGGTGTGCCAGTGCGTAAAAAGGAGTTGGTAGGTCGCCCAGGCAAGCAGACCGACGGTTCTTCAAAGACGCGAGAGGTCAAGCTCGTCACGATCTGGAGCGCCGAGGGGCGGGACAAAGAAGGCACGCCCGTGCGAGACGCCGGCTCGATCAGCTACTCGGCTGCGATCGAAAGCGCGGCGCACAAAGACACTGACGCGACGCCGAGCGAGTTCGCGGCGCGCGTCGAGCGTGAGGCTACGCGGCGCGGCTTCGAGCGCGCGGCGCGCCAGGCCGTGCTCGGCGATGGGGCCATCTGGATCTGGAACCTCACCGACGAGCACTTTCCCGATGCGGTTCAGATCGTCGACCGCTTCCACGCCAAACAGCACCTCTCGGACGTGTCCAAGTCCATCTATGGCGCCGGCACTGACCTCGCACAGCAGTGGGCGAGCGAACGCCATGACGAGTTGGACGCCGGCGATATCGACGACATCCTCGACGCCCTACGACTACACTCGCCGCAGGATGACGAGGCGCGCAAGTGCATCGACTACGTCGAACGCAACCAAGAGCGCATGCGCTACCCGAAGTTCCGAGCAGCAGGGCTTTGTACCTCGACTGGGGTCGTTGAGGCCGGATGCAAGGTAGCGATCGGAACCCGGTGCAAGCGCGCCGGGATGCACTGGACCGTCGCTGGCGTTGACGCGATCATCGCACTGCGCTGCTGCAAGTTGAGCGGACGCTTCGAGGGGTTCTGGGAGCGGCGCGCTCAGCGTCGAGTGGCATGATGATAGATTCTCATCTCACAATCCTGACGTGCACCTGTGATCACGCCCACAACGACCGTGAAAAATGTTCTTGGTACTTTGAATTGCATAATTAATTCCCCTCGTGTTCTCTTTTATCGGCAATCTGTGGTCTCAGCCGAGCCCTTCGGACGGTCGTCCAATGGACTCCGGTAGGAAACAACGCGTCATAGTGCTCTATCACCACCTTTCGGGGGGACCCGCTTTGTCATTGTCACGACGCGATTCTAGTACAAGATTAGCAATTGTTCTACGTCGTCAACTTGCTGATGAGCGCCACAACCGCAGAGGACGGCGTTGTTGCACGGCCCGGCGCAAATCGCTGACCTCCCTGTGGCGGTCGCAGAGACACCCAGCCCAGTACGTATCGGGCATCCCGAGCGCAGTCATCTTGTTGAGTATCTCGCACCCAATTCGGTGTTCAACTCGTTGCCTCGCCAACGTTCGAGCACGCATCTCTTGCCCGATGATCGCCTTGTTACGATAGACCGCGTTCTCCACCATGCTTCGCTTGGTGCAACCTGAGAGCTTGTACCATTTACGTCGGCCGTGTCTTTCGATTGCACGAATATGGCGACCGCGCTCCCGCATGGCGGTGTTCGAATTCTGACTGAGCGTCGCGTTTCGTTGCGGCGGAATCACCACGCGCGTCCTTCGTCCAGGACTGTGCGCTTCGATGGCTTCGTAGACCGCTTCCCTGTCGTAGGCACTGTCCGCGGCCGCCGATGCTAGAGGTGCTTGAATCTGTGTTAGCAAAGCGGGGACTCGCGTTGCGTCGCGATCTCGTGACGCCCGTCAGTTCGGACGCAACAATGTTGCCAGTCTTACGATCAACGGCGATGTGCAACTTGCGCCATGCGCGCTGCTTTGGCGGTTTGCGGGCGGTTCCAACATGAATCCTCAAGCCCGTGCTATCGATCATCAGGTGGATTGCTTGACTGCTTGCGGCTTTCGGAATCCGCAGCTTCTTGCGGAGCAGCCTCGACCGCCGACACAACGTCGAGTAGTCTGGGATTTCGATACCGAGCCCGAGACGCGAGGCCATCGAGTGCAAGAAGCCTTCGGTTTGTCGGTAGGCGAGCTTGTACACCATCCGGACAACCAGGCTCGTTTCAATCGCCATATCTGAATAGACCCGTTGACCGCCAGGTTTACCGGTCTTGTCGGCCTTCCAGTTCGCGATTGCCTCCTCGTCAAACCAGACTGTCAAATCGCCCCGGCGGCGCAGCCCTTCGTTGTATTCCGCCCAGTTGCGAACGTGGTACTTCTTCTGCTTCGCGTGCTTGTACTGGCTGCGCTTGGAATATTTCATGGTCGAACATACCTCGACCACCACCATAGGCGGATTTCGCTCTCAGCCAAGAGCGGTGCAACAATGCCAGTATTACTTGAAGACCGTGGTGTGCATACGGCGAAGGGTTCGTGGGTTCAGTGGGAGTACTATAGGTCTTCTCACTTGTACGCCATCGCGTCCAGTCCGAGGTAGCGCCGGTGCAGGGCGATCTGACCCAAGTGGTAGCCGTCGTGCTGCGTCAAGAAGGTAATCGCACCGAGAACGGTTTCGCCGCCTTCTATCGGGAAGTCGAACGCTGGCTTTCCCTAGAGCTCGTGCTCGCTTAGCTTTCCGAGCCGATTCGATAGTTTCTCCGACACGTCCGCCCACGCGTCACGCACTTCGGCGAGGGTCGGATAAGCCTCGATGTCGTCGACGCCCTTCTTGCCTTCGAGAAGATCTTTGAAAGGACAGTCGAGGTCGATGCCCGCCGTGCGCAAAAGAAAGTAGCGCGCGTCGAGCATGTGAAGCGAGAGAAAGGCGACGCGGTTCGTTCCCTCTTTCGGCCGCTCGAGGGCCATCGTGTCGTCGACGCCGTCGAGAGAGTTCAAGAACAGCCGCGTGTTCATGTCGAGCGTGCGCTCGAGTGGCAGAACCGATGGGTGCATGGCGTTTTACCTCGTATAGGTTTGGAGGAGGCCGTCCTCTTTCATCAGCGCTTCGATCGCGTCCATTTCCATCGGGACGAACCCCGATAGATTCTCCGCTCCGTCCTCCTTAATAAGGATGACGTCTTCGAGACGAATATAGATTTGCTCCTCGGGGACGCGAAATTGCGGCTCGATCGTGAAGACCATGCCGGGGACGAGGCTTCCGTCATGGACACCGACATCGTGGACCGCCATCCCCACACCGTGCCCCAGGCGCGCGGGACGCCGGCTCGCGCGCTCCCGATAGGCGGCGACGAAACGCTCCGCGGCTTCCCGATAAATCGGCTTCGTGAACTGCCACGTTTCGAGAATGCGGTCCATCTTGTCGGCGGCGTCGTTCATGATCGCGTTGACGTCGCCCGGACGGATCGAATCGAGGATAGCCTTGTAGTAGGCCAAATAGAACCCGTACAGATCGCGCTGCCAAGCGTTGAAGCGGCCGTTCACGGGCCACTGGCGGGTCACGTCGCTCGAGTAGTAGCCGACATCCGGTGCGTAGTCCATCAGAAGCAGCTCGCCGTCTTTGAGCTCGCGCTTGCCGTGGTGGTAGTGCGGGTACCAGGCGTTCGGGCCGCCGGCGATGAGCGAGTAATAGGCGTCCGACTGCGCGCCTTCTTTGAAGAAGATGAACTTGGCGAGCGCGTCGAGCTCGTACTCCATCATCCCGGGCCGGCTCGATCGCATCGCTTCCATGAGCGCAAGCCCGGAAAGGCGCGTCGCTTTGCGGATCAGCTCGATCTCGCGAGGGCTCTTGACGAGGCGGAGCTGGTCGAGGATCGAAGAGAGGTCCTCGATCTTGAATTGCGGGAACGTCTCTCTGATCCGCGTGAGAAAGTGCGCCCCGCGCGACGGTCGGCCGTCCCACGGGTCGTTTGCAACGTCCGCGGCCGCGCGGGTTGCGAGGTCGCGGGCCGTCGCCGCACCTTCGGCGGGCTTGAAGGCTGCGTACAGCGTCGGGACACTCCCGCCCCAGGCGAAGCGCGCGAGATGCTCACTCAACAGATCCACGCCGTGGACCGCGTCGACACCTGAAAGCTCGCGGGTGAGCTCATCATCTTCGGCGGAGAGAATCTTGCCTTCGCTCGACTCGCGGCGCGGGTTCCGGTGCAGCAGGTAGAGACGGGTCTTGCGCTCAGTTCCGTCGAGCAAAAGATAGGCGTGCGGGGTCTCGATGCCCGATAGGTAGAAAAACGAGTTCGACTGTCGGAAGCGAACGTAGCCGACGGCGCTCGGCGCGCCTTGCACGAGTGCTACCGCGTTCGGGCCAATCGCGTCGAAAACTTTGTCGCGTCTTGCCCGAAACTCCTCGGGAGAGAAGTCTTGGGTGAAAAGAGGCACGTCTTGACCACTTGCGGTGGCCGCGAGCAACAAGGTGGCGAGAAGATAACGTGTCATTTTTAGTCTTAGTCCTAATCCGGTTAGTCCGTGACTCCATTGACGGGAAGGGCGAGCTTCGATCTATCGATGACCGCCCCGCCTTTGATCACCATGCTAATTGTCTTGGCGTTGTCTATATCGGCAGTGGGGTCCGCGTCGAGTAGAACGAGGTCGGCGCGCTTGCCGAGCTCGATCGTACCGAGCTCGTCTTCCATCCCGAGAAAAATCGCGCCATGAAGCGTCGCCATTCGGATGGCGTCGAGCGGCGAGATGCCGCCTCCCACGAGAAGCTCTAGCTCCCGATGAACGGCGGGGCCGAGGCTCTGGTCGGTGCCGACCACGACGATGCCGCCGACTTCGTTCAAGAGGCGCAGGTTCTCTTGCGCGACGGGGGTCATCACCTTCATCCATTGCGTCCAGCGGCGCTCTTCCCATTCGCGCCTCGTTGCCCCTAGCAATCGCTCGATCGCGCTCGGTAAGAGCGTCGCGCGGTAGAGAGGCTCATCGAGAAATTCTGGATGATCGACGAGGCGGCCATAGCCGTCTCCTATCGTGAGCGTCGAGACCTGCGGAACGCGCTTGACCTTCATCATGTTGAGATAGCGCTCGCTGACGGGCGCCTGGATCACGGGATGGGCGAGCGTGTCGACGCCGGCATAGATCGCATCCCAAGCTCGAAGCTCGTTCGAGGTGTGCATCGTCGTGCGGATGCCGTGCTCGTGATAGTAGCGGATGACTTGCTGGAGCAGGTCCACGGGCATGTGGCGGATGAGTGGGCGTGTGCCCCAACCGTGCTCGTCCTGGGTAATCTTGAGGATGTCGGGCTTTCTCGCGATATGTTCATCGAGTTTACCCCGGTCGTGCGCGAAGTCTTCGACGGTGACGGCGCCGCGTCCGCCATGCCCGCCTGGAGCGGTGACAACGCTGCCCGTTGCGAAGATACGCGGCGCCACAATTTCGCCGCTTCGTTCCTGAGCCCGCAGCGCGAAAATGAAATCGGGGTTGTTCCCCGCGTCGTAGATCGACGTGACGCCGCTATACAGATAGCCGTGAAGTGCGCGCAGCCCGTCGATCGGCGAGCTTCCGGAGCGGCCACCTCTGAGATGGACGTGCATGTCCATGAGGCCCGGTATCGCGAATTGGCCCGTTCCGTCGATGCGCTCGGCGCCCGGGGGCGCGTCGACGTCTTTGGAAACGGCGACGAAGCGGCCGCCATCGATGACGACGCTCACACCCGTCGCAGGGGGCGCCCCGGTCCCATCAATAACGGTGACGTTGTCGATAACGAGGGGAACTAGGGGAACCAGGACGGGCTGTGCGATCGCGCGCGCTGGCGCCAGCGCACCGAGCCCGAGTACGATGATCAAGAAATTCCAGCAATGCATGTCGCGCATCATAACTAGCCGCGGCCTCGGAGGCCACAATGGAGGTCTTATGTTCAGAGTCATGACGGGATTCTTCAAAAGCGGTCACGACGGTGCTACCCATACCGTGGCTCATCTGGCTGGCGATGCTCGTGTTGGTAAACGCGGTCGCGCCGCTTTTCTTCATCGAGCATCGCGAAGCGCAAGCCGTATTCGGGGCGACGATGCTCGCCGCGCTCATTCAGATGGTCGTTTTCAAAGCCAAAGGATATGTGCGCCTTCTCGGGATCGGCCATCTTCCGTGGGTTCCTGTCGTGCTATGGCTCGCGAGCCGGACGAGCGCAGTCGGGACCGACACGCTGTTCGGGCAATGGATCCTGGCCGTCATCGTGCTCGACGGGCTCTCGCTCGTCATCGATGCCATCGACGTCGGGCGCTACGTGGCTGGCGAGCGCACAGCCGCTGCGACGCTCGAAGACGCGTGATAAGATTCGAGGCCATTCGCTCCTTCCAGGAGGTTCGTCATGACTCTTTCCTACCGTGTTTTCGGTCTCGTTCTCTTGGCGCTTTTGGCAGGCGCGGTTAGCGCTCAAGAAACCGTCGACTATCAGATGCCGCCTCAGGCGATAGCCGATATCGCCGATGCCGCGCCCACTCCTGGAATCGTCGTCGACCCGACCAAGACGTGGCTTCTCGTGCTCGAAAGACAGAGCTTGTCTTCGATTGGCGAGCTCGCCCAGCCCGAGCTTCGGCTAGCGGGTCTCCGGATCCAGCCGGCAACCAACGCGCGCAGCCGGCGGCGGGTCGCCGCGCATGTGGAGCTCGTCGCCATCGCCGATGGGTCGACACGTAGCGTCACCGGGCTTCCGAGTGGGGCTCAGATCGATGACGCCAGCTTCTCCCCCGACGGGAGTCTTGCAGCGTTCTCGCTGACGACGGCCGCGGGGATGGAGCTCTGGATCCTCGACGTCGCCTCGGGCGCCGCAAAGCGCGTGCTGGAAGATCTCAACGGTGTGTTTCGCGGACGGCCTTACGCGTGGCTATCGGACAGCCGAAGCCTCGTCGCCAAAGTCGTGCCGGAAGGCCGTGGTGCTCCGCCAGAGGCTCCTGGTGTGCCGTCGGGACCCATCGTGCAAGAAGCGAGCGGAACAAAATCGGCGGCCCGCACTTATCAGGATCTTTTGACGAGCCATCACGATGAAGCGCTCTTCGCGCATTACGGCCAGACGCAAGTCGTTCGCGTGAGCGTCGAGGGATCGGTCCATGAGCTCGGAGCTCCGGGGCTCGTCGCGCGCGCGGTGCCGTCTCCGGACGGCGAGCACGTCCTCGTCGAGCGGCTGGAACGGCCGTTCTCCTACCTCGTACCCTATTACCGGTTCGGTCACCGCGTCGAAGTTCTGGATATGTCGGGAGCGCTCGTAAGCGAGGTCGCGCGCTTACCGCTCGCGGAAGACGTCGCGATTGGGCGCAACGCTGTGCGGACGGGGCGGCGCGACTTCGGCTGGCGCGCGGATGCGGACGCGACGCTCTATTGGATCGAAGCTACCGATGGAGGCGACCCACGCGCCGAAGCCAAGTTTCGAGACGCGGTCTACACGTGGAGCGCGCCGTTCGACGGCGAGCCGGAGCCGCTCATCTCGCTCGGCCTGCGCTTCGCCGACGTGCATTGGGGAAGCGACGACGTCGCTCTCGTAGAAGAGTGGTGGTGGGCGACGCGGACGCGGCGCGTGTTTCGTGTGAAGCCGGGAACGAGCGACGAGCCCCCTAAGATGGTCTTCGACTATTCCTACGAGGATCGTTACAACGCGCCCGGCTTGCCGCTCATGACGCGCACCGCGCGCGGCTCGCTCGTTCTCGCGACTTCGGCGGACGGCAAATCGATCTACTTGAGAGGCGAGGGTGCCTCACCCGAAGGCAATCGTCCTTTCATCGATGCGTTCGACTTGGAGAGCGGCGCCAAAACGCGCCTCTTTCACTCCGAAGCCCCGTATTACGAGATGCCGGTCGCGTGGATCGACGCCGAGGCGGGACAACTTCTAACGCGGCGCGAATCTCGCGACGAGCCGCCGAATTACTTCGTGCACATGTCGGGGGATGTGCGGGCGGTGACGCACTTTCCGAATCCTTATCCCGGGCTCGAAGGCGTTGGGCGGGAGCTCGTGCGTTACGACCGCGAGGACGGCGTGAAGCTGAGCGCGACCTTGTACACGCCCGCAGACTACACGTCCGCGGATGGCCCGCTTCCCATGCTCGTATGGGCTTATCCCCGAGAGTACAAGAGCGCGAGTGCCGCCGCACAAGTCCGGGACTCACCGTATCGTTTCTCGCGTGTGAGCTGGGGATCCCCACTCTACTGGCTGACCCAAGGCTACGCAGTGATGGAAGGCGCGACGGTGCCCATCATCGGCGAAGGTGACGAGGAACCGAACGATACTTACGTCGAGCAGCTCGTCGCGAGCGGCCGCGCGGCGGTGGACGAAGCGGTGCGGCGCGGTATCGCCGATCGCGGTCGCATCGGGATCGGCGGTCACTCTTATGGCGCGTTCATGACGGCGAATCTTCTCGCTCATTCCGACACGTTTCGCGCCGGCATCGCGCGCAGCGGCGCCTATAACCGCACCCTCACGCCCTTCGGCTTCCAGTCCGAGCAGCGTACGTACTGGGAAGCGCCGGAGATCTATTTTGCCATGTCGCCCTTCATGCACGCGCAGAAGATCGACGAGCCCATCTTGCTCATTCACGGTGTCGCCGACAACAACTCGGGAACGTTCCCCATTCAAAGCCGCCGGCTCTATCACGCGCTCAAAGGACACGGCGCTACGGCGCGGCTCGTGATGCTGCCGCATGAGAGCCACGGTTATCGGGCCAGAGAATCCGTCATGCACACGCTCTGGGAAATGAACGTGTGGCTCGACAAGTACGTCAAGAACGCTCCCCCGCGCAACACGACGAGCGAGGAGAATTGACCCGAGACCAATCGGACGAGAAAGAACCTCCATCGCAAGTCACCGAGCTTCTCAACGCCTGGCAAGAAGGCCGGCAAGGCGCGGTCGACGAGCTGATGCCGCTCGTCTATCAAGAGCTGCGCAAGCTCGCGCGAAGTTATATGCGGAACGAGCGCCCAGACCACACACTGCAGGCGACGGCCCTCGTGAACGAGGCCTACTTGCGATTAATGGGGCAGAAAAGCGTCCAGTGGGAGAACCGCAAACACACCCGGCGCGCGCGTGAGGTCGTAAGGATTGTGCGTCCGCCCGTGGACGAGATTGTCGGTGTCGTAGGAGAGCGTGAGCTCGGGTGTGACGGTCGATCTCGAAATGCTGCCGAATGACGCGATGTCTTCCCTTTTCAAAGCGACGGCGGAAGCCACGGAGGGGTCGGTCGTCAACGCAATGGTAGCAGCCGAAACGATGGTCGGTATCAATGGAAACAAGGTCTACGCTCTTCCCCACGATCGACTTCAGGAGACTCTACGCCAGTACAACCGATTGGAGCTGCCGCAATGAACCTTCGGTGGAGTGGGGATGGACGTCCTGGCGATTGACATGCGGTCGATTTGATTCGCGAAACAATCGCGTATCGTGCTCGAGATCGTGTCCAACCCTCCCTTGGTATCGTCCGGGGTAGTTCAGCCAAAGCCAACCCTCATGTAGTTGTAATGTAAATGAATAAGAAACGTCGAACGCAGAAAGAGCGCTCCGAGTCCACCAAGCGCAAGATCCTCTCAGCAGCGACAAAATTATTCGCGAAGCGGGGCTTCCGGGACGTCGCGCTCGAGGATGTCATCAAGCGCAGCGGGCTCACCCGAGGAGCGCTCTATCATCACTTCGGGAGCAAGGAGCAGCTCTTCATCGGGATTGTCGAGGAGGTCGAGCGCGGCCTGGCCCACCGGATCCTCGAAGCCGCAAAGGTGGAAAGCGATCCGTTGGATCAGCTGAAGGCTGGCCTCGAGGCGTTTTTGAATGCCTGTCTCGACCCCGCAGTACAGCGCATCCTACTTCTGGACGCCCCCACTGTTCTCGGGGTCGAGCGTTGGCGAAGCGTTGACGCGGACTATGGACTTGGCCTTCTGCGGCAAGCGCTCGAAGAAGCGATGCAGGCGGGTTTACTGAAGAAGCAGCCGGTTCGACCGTTGTCGCACTTGCTCCTCGGGGCTTTGAGCGAAGCGGGGTTGTTCGTCGCTCAGTCCGATAAGCCCGACGCCGCACGGAAGGAGGTCGCAACGGTCCTCGACACCATGCTCGACGGACTTCGGGAACGCTAACCGCATCTCTTTCAAAGCTGCCGAAAAAACTTGATCTGCTTCATCGATTTTCGTCTCGAGGTTGTCCCGTCGAGCTTCTTGCCACGTTCCGCGAAGGAGACTTGCATAGAATCCGTCGTTGATCTTCCAACTTTGAGGCCGGTGTCGCAATCCCTCCGGGATCGCACCGCCATCGTGCTCGACGCGCCGCCGATCGTGCACGAATGATCGAGCGAGATGTAAGGAGCTTTCGCATGAAAAAAAGACGTCTGGGCCAAACGCAGTTCGAGATTAGCGCGATCGGCCTCGGTGCCTGGGCCATGGGGGGCGGCGACTGGGCGTTCGGATGGGGACAACAAGACGACAACGTTTCGGTGGCCACCATCCATCGGGCCGTGAAACAAGGGATCAACTGGATCGATACCGCGGCGGTGAACGGGCTGGGCCACTCGGAGGAGGTCGTTGCCCGGGCCCTTCGTGACCTGCCTCCGTCCGAAAGGCCCCTTGTCTTCACCAAGTGCGGCTTGACTTGGGACGATCGGGAGAACATCGAACATTGTTTGAAGGCGGACTCGATCCGGAAAGAGGTAGAAGACAGCTTGAGGCGTCTCGGAATGGAGGCGATCGATCTCTGTCAAATCCACTGGCCGGTTTACCCGCCGGGCGCGGAGGCGCCCGACATCGAGGAAGGTTGGGACACACTGGCTCGGCTGAAATTGGAAGGGAAATTGCGTGAGATCGGCGTTTCGAATTTCGACGTTGGCCAGCTCGAGCGCATCAAGTCGATCGCGCCCGTGGGCTCGAACCAGCCGCCATATTCGCTCCTCGCGCGCGGCATCGCGGATGAGATTCTCCCTTACTGCCTGGAGGTGGGTATCGGTGTCATCGTCTACTCACCCATGCAATCCGGGCTCCTGAGTGGAAAGATGACGCGCGAGCGCATTGCTTCGCTACCTACGAACGACTGGCGCAAAACCATGAGCCCCCACTTTCAAGAGCCCAAGCTCACCAAGAACCTCGAGCTCGTTTCGCGAATGCGGGAAGTGGGGAGTCGTGGCGGCTACTCGCCGGCCAAGGTCGCCATTGCATGGACGCTCCGTCACCCGGCTGTTACGGGGGCGATCGTGGGCTCGAGAACTCCCGACCAAGTCGATGAAACCGTTGGTGCAGCGGAGCTCACGCTAAGCGACGATGACGCGCGAGGGTTGGAGCAATAGACTAGACGCTCAAACCGTGAAACAGGGCTCGCCCGCGTCATCGCCGATCCCGATCGCGCGAAGCGCCCACTGAAGCTTGACCGCGTCCTCCGACTGGATGCGGATGCCGTGGCCGCCATCGTCCGGGAGCGAATAGGCCTTGACGAGCATTTCTTGAGCTTTCTCACCGACCTCCATCGTCTTTTCCAAGAACTCGAGAAGGCGCGGAACATCGCTTCGAAACGCCGCGACCAGATCGGCCTCGGACGCTTGCGCGTCGGTTGACAGTGCTTTCAACCGAGACACGAGCTCGGAAACCGATATCACTTCACCGCTCACGGGTTGCGCTCCTTTTCTTCGGGAACATCTGGACGCTCGAAGAGCTCGGCCGCCGGCGAACCGTTGAGCGTCCAGGATTTGATCGTGATCTCGGCGGCCGGCTCTTCGTCGTGAAGGACCGATATCCGCTTCGGAAGGTTCGTCTCGGCGTCGAAGTCGGAGAAGACGCGCTTTTTCCGTTACTGGGGTGCCCATGATGTTCGCGCCAGGCGTCGAGAGCTCTAGCAGTCGTCCGGTCGCTTCGTCGAAGGAGGCGCGAAGCTCTAGGCCTTCGACTCGAAGAAGAAGCGGACCGTTCGGAGTCTCCTCCCCTTCGACCCGCCCATCTCTGACCGCCCACAAAAGACCGACATAGTTTCGGTAGAGCCTCTCGATGGTGCGCTTGCGTTGATCCGGTGTGAGATCCGAGACGCCGCGCGGGGTCGCAGCCCAAGCCTCGTCGCCGCGGCGTACCGTCACGATCTTTCCGAAAGACATCGTCGCGTCCTCGCGATAGGCATCGGGCGCAACGAAATAGCCCTGCGAGACGGCGGTGAGCTCGCCGCTGGGCGTCTGGACGACGCTCAGGGTCCGGTAGGAAAAGCTCTCGATCTTTGCCGGTCCAGCGGAGGCCGCGAAAAGCTCGAGAACGGCGCAGCAGGCGGTAGCCATCACCCAGTACATCGCCAGATTTTAACCCAAATCTCGGAGGGAGGTCCGGCGTCCTTTTTCTCGTCTATAGAAGAAGGAGGTAGAATGAGGACATGGACAGAGCGACCGAGGTACTCGGGCAGAGGCTCTTCACGGTGGTGGAGTACGATCGTATGGTGGAGGCTGGGGTCCTCGCCGATGACGATCGGGTGGAGCTCGTCCGAGGGGTCATCCGCGAGATGAGCCCAAAGAATAGCCCGCACTCCATCGCGATCTGGAAAATCAGATGTGTGCTGGACGACGGATTGCGGGACCGAGCCGCCACGTTCCAAGAGGTTCCGATCGCTCTCGAGGCGCTCGACTCCAAACCCGAACCGGATATCGCCGTGATGTCGCATCCGGACGGAGAGCTCTTCGGTACCGATGCCAGTGAGCCGCTTCTTGTTGTGGAAGTCTCGGATTCCTCGCTGCGCTACGATCTCACCGAGAAGGCCGCCCTTTACGCGGAAGGCCGGATCCCTGATTACTGGGTGGTGGATCTGGTGCACCGCGTTCTCGTCGTTTTCCGCGACCCGCGAAACGGCGTTTATGAGACGCGCGAAACGTACCAGCCGGGCTCGCGCATCGCGCCCGTGCCGTGGCCCGATTTCGAAATCGAAGTGAGCGCTCTTTTCCCGGCCGAAGCCGAATCTTCTTCATAAATTCACCGGCGAATTTCTTCCCGCCGACGCATGATCCCCGAGCGAGCATGAATTCGTGCTCGCTTGGCGTTCTCTTCCGGGAAAGGAGTTCCAAATGTCCAACGACCGAGGGCGTTTCGTCTGGTATGACCTCATGACAACGGATCCAGACGCGGCGCAATCTTTCTATACAGAGCTCATCGGCTGGGGCACTCAGGCCTGGGACGGCCCGATGCCCTATACGATGTGGACGAACCACGACGTTCCCCTGGGCGGCGTAGTCACGCTTCCCGATGAAGCCAAGCAAGCCGGCGCCCCGCCTCATTGGCTCGCTTACATCCAGATTCCAAACGTCGACGAGACTGTGACGACAGCCGAACAGAACCAAGGCAAAGTTGTCGTCCCGGCACAAGACATCCCGAAGGTGGGGCGTTTCGCGGTGCTCGCCGATCCCCAAGGCGCCGTCTTCGCCGCCTATACGCCCGCCCGCGATACGCCTGAAGATTCCGCGGCCAAAGTCGGCGAATTTTCGTGGCACGAGCTCAACAGCTCGGATCACGAAACCGCCTGGGGCTTCTACGAAACCCTCTTCGGCTGGCAGAAGACCGACGCGATGGACATGGGCGGGATGTTCAATAAGCCGAAGGAGGTGCCCGGGCCACCTTTCTGGCTCTACTACGCGCGGGTCGACAACGTCCACGAATCCGCGGAAAAGGTCAAAGAGCTCGGCGGCCAAGTGCTGAACGGCCCGATGGAAGTGCCTGACGGTGATTATGTCGTGCAATGCATGGATCCGCAGGGCGCGGCCTTCGCGCTGCACTCGACGAAGAAGGAGTAGCTTCTAACTCCGACACCGCGGTCCACCGTAAGGTGCTTGGGGCAGCAGCCGAGCTCCGCAGCGCAACCCAGAACGCTCGGTCCGTGTCATCCAGCGGTGGGCCGGTGTGCTCCTGTTTGAGCGCTGTCACCTACTGCGGCAGAGCCACGTTTTCAATCAAAATGCCAGTCGGCTCGCCCCCGACACATCACACGGGCGCAAACAGACGAGGAATACGAGATCATGGAGCGTGGCGGCGGAGTGTGGCTCTCTCCGCCACATCTTCACGCCGGAGATCCGCTCCTCGGCCGGCGCGCCAGCGGTGCGTAAGTCTCTGATTCCAAACGTGGACAGCTATTGACGAGGCACAATGGGTTAGGCGGCGAGGAGAGGCTTCAGATCAGAAGCGTCGAGGGGCTGGAAGCCGTAGTCTTCGAGAACGCCGTTGATGGCTTCGAGAGTGACGAGCTCGGGGGTCACGAGCTCGATACCGATGAGCTTTCCTTCTGCATTGATGTCGAGCACCATGTCAGGCTCGACCTGAACGCAGCGGTCACTCTTTTCTCCCTTTTTCCGCGGAAGATACAGGTAGGCGACCCACGGGTTCCCGTGCCGGTACGTCACTTCGAGATAGATGTCTTTCATTCCATTTTTTCCACTGGAAGAAAGCGACGACAGCCGTCGCCGATGGTACGAACTAGAAGTCTGGGGTAAGGTGGACGATCGGATAGTCGGGATCGAAGGGTTCGTCTTGCTCGGCCAATGCCTCAAACTTTTCGAGGATATCGCCGTCGGTCATCCGGTCGTAGTGGACCTGCGGCCAGGTGATCATTGCTCTGAACGAGCGTCCCTCTCTTAGCCAGCTGTGAGCGATATCGATAGAGGGCTGGTCATTGGTCACGAGTACTCGGTCTAGCTCGGCTGCTTTTTCAAAATGCTGTAGGTCCGGAGTCGCCTTCGGAAAGAGGTCTATCGCGCGCACCACATCCCAACCGCGCTCGATGAAAGCTTTGACGAGGTGACCACGGATGTCGGCGTCCGTGTACAGCGGGAAGCGTCCTGCCACTCTAACGACGAGACGACGAAGAGCGCTTGCTCAAGAACTCGGCCTTGTCCCGCTCATGCCTCTCGTCCCAAGCTTCATCCTCTTTGATATAGCCTTCGATTTCTTCCCTATGGTCGTAGTAGTAGGCGAGCGCGGCGTGGACTTGAGCGAGCGTCAACGGATACTCCTCAAGCATCTGCTCGAGAGTGTAGCCTTGCTTGTGAAGGTAGACGATGTTCAGCACGCGGACCCGAGTCCCATCGATAGCGGGCCTTCCTCCGCACACACCGGGTATCTTCGTGATGTGGGAGTACACGTAACCCGACGATTCTGTCTTGGATTCCGCCGTCGTTGCCATGACTCTTCTATTGTATCGCGGACTCTGGATTACTTCTTCTTTTGCCGAGGATGAGCGCGAGCAAAGACGTCCTTCAAGTCTCGAACGTCGACCTTGAGGTAAAGGGCTGTGGTCTGGAGCTGGTTGTGGCCTACCGGGAGACCCTCGAGCGTTCCGGTGATGTCGAAATCGATGCGGTGAAAGCCTTCCTTGCGGCCTTCGAAAAGGTACTCCGCTTCGCCTTGTTCCCCCGGAAAGAGGCGGTCCTCGACGTCGCCTGTCCCGAGCACTCCATCCGCGCCGAGGCCGACAATCGGCAAAGTGAAAGCGGTGCCCGCGCCCGTCTCGGCCACGACGAGGGGATCGTCGGTCGTGCCGAGGACGTCGTCATCACCTGATGGCAGTCGAACCGTGCCCTCGAGGTCTCGGACCGAAAGGCCGGAGCCGAGAGGAGCAGCGTTCGAGACGATGAGCACGGCGCTGAAGAATTGGTTGAGAAAGCCAACGTCTCCCGGGATGACGAGGAGCCCCGGAATCGAGAGGTCGCCAACCCCGTCGGGCATGTCCAGCTCCGCGGTCTCGGGAAGCTTCAACTTCAGGAGCACGGGTTGGAACTGGGCGTTGACGAGCGCCGCGCCACCGCTCCCTTCGAGGTCGATGCTCGTCGTCGCGCGCGTCTGGACGGGAATATCGTTGCCGTCGAACACCGCTGGGAAATCGATATTGACCGGGCGGCTGTCCAATTTGAGAGCGAGCGTAAAGTTGAAGGCCTTGAAGTTCTCGTCGCCGAAGATGATGCCTTTCTGTTGGATCTCTTCAGCGCTGAGCGGGCGGGTGGTGACCTGGGTGACGATCACGCGCTCGATAACTTGAATGTTCGCGGCGTCTGGAAACGCGCGGAGAAGGAGCTCGCCGGAGAGCTCCAGGCGTATGTCTCGAACCAGATAGTTGCCCCGCTGCACGAGCGGCGGGATGGGCAGAAGCTCACCGGGTCGGCCACGAAGCTGGATGGGAGTATCAATGCCACTCCTGGGAATTGTCAATAGAGTGATCTACTCAGTCTTCAAAAAAAATGTGCGGAGCGCGCGTACTCAAGGGTTTGCCAAACCCGAGCGGATCGCCAAACGCACGAGCTGCACGACATTGCGAACACGGAGCTTCTGCATGATCGCGGCTCGATGATTGCAGGCCGTCCGGACACCGATTCCGAGACGCTCGGCAATCTCGTGACTGGTGGAGCCATGCGAAATCAGTTCGAGCACTTGCAGTTGCTTCTTGGCAAGACGTACCGGCTCTCCGGACATGGAGAAGACGGTCGCCGCATGAAGTCGCTCGGTCGGGACGTCGAGCTCGCCGTGAGCGACTCTCGTTATCATCTCGGCGAGCAAGCGCGCCGGCTCCCCGAGCGAGACGAACCCATGCACGTGCGGCCGCGCGCACTCGAGCTCTTTGCGGGCACCCCAGCCCGATGAGAGAAGCACGATTCGCACCGATGAATCGGTGGCAAGCTTGCGCGCGACGTCCATCGCGCTGAGAGGAGAGAGCGAAGCATCGAGCACCGCGACATCGGGTCTCGAATGAAGGCCAAGGTCGAGCGCGTCCCTCCCGTCGGTTGCCGTCGCGACCACGTCGATGTTCTCAGCAGTGAGACAAGCGGAGAGCCCATCGCAAACCATGCGACTCCGTACCGCCAGAAGAACTCGGATAGGTGTTTTTATCATCACAGTCAAAGCTCCCCGCGCCGGGCACCCCGGCGCCATCAAAGTCGTACGAGAAGCCAGCCGATCCCACAAAATTTCACAAGGGACAACCACGCCGACCTTGAGGGCTTGAGACGGACGAGCGGTTCGAAATTCCATCCCGCGGCCGGTTAAAAGACCCGAATACTCTTGGGAACAGCGGGTGAAGGCTTAGAGGCTAGGAGAGGGTACGAATGGGGACGTGAACCGCTTCACTGAAAGTCGAGACAGCTCGCACTGCAAATCCCGGCATACACCTCCGGAACGGCCCCATCAGAGGTGTAGCAGATCCGGCCTGAGGAATCGGCGCAAAACCACGCACGCCGCTGATGCCAGGATTGGCCGGAACGGCTACGAAAGCAAAAGACACGAGGCTGGAAGGGAGGCCTGATCGAGCTGGCCGACCTGGAGCGCAGCGGCGGAGCCAGGGTGGAACGTGCGCTGGTACCCGGAATGCGTCCCTTCCATGGGAGAGTCCGGAAACGCGGGCGCTTGTTCCGCGAAGCCCGGTATACAGGCGCTCGGCTCGGCGATACATGCGAGGTTGTCGAAGAAGTCCCTATTGGCGGCGGCGTAGTCCATCTCGGCGCTCACCACGGTTCAAAGATCGCCGATCGCCTGGGCTTCGTTCGCGGACAAACGCGCGCGCAGCAAGCTGGGGATGGCGATGGCGGCAATGAGACCGACAAACGCGATTCCGGCCGCAGGGCGTTGATGGCGCGGATCAGAAGGTGGCACGCCCAAATCGAAGCCGCGCGGATCTCGATCTCTTCCTCGCTGTCTCGCGGGATGATGCTCACCGGAAATCATTTCGACGAGTCCAGAATCTATCGGGCCGCCCACGCGTTCGAACAGTCGGGCGATTGGATGGAGATGTGAAGGGAAAGCTATGAGCGTCGATCTAGCCTGAGACCGTTCTACTTGCCCGTGGGAACGCGGCGCTTCAGCTCTTCAGACCAGTTCAGGACAACATTGATTTGGCTTCCCTTGCTGTCGCTTCCCTTGCTGTCGCTTCCCTTGCTGTCGCTTCCCTTGCTGTCGCTTCCCTTGCTGTCGCTTCCCTTGCTGTCGCTTCCCTTGCTGTCGCTTCCCTTGCTGTCGCTTCCCTTGCTGTCGCTTCCCGTGGGTCCGCCTTGCTTCATCATTAAGAAACGTTGGCCGTCCGGGGAGATGTCGCGACCTTTGAAAGGGAACCCTTCAAATAAGACTCTAGGTTTTCCGGCCTTGAATGTAGGTCGTGTCTTAATGGGTACAACCATTATCTTGTCGCCACTTCGATAAAAAAGTTCGGTGCCATCCGGTGACCAAGATGGCCGTCCACCGCCCTGCTCTCCCGAGACCAACAGTTTGACGTCGAGTTCCGGATAGGGGCTCACATACACGCGTCGCGGACCTGACTCAGTCGAAGCATAGGCAAGCCACTGCCCGTCGGGGGAGAAACTAGGGCTGGCTTCAACGTTGGGCGAAGCGATTAACGGTCGGGGCTTTGCGTCGACTTCCATCTCGAGAATCCCAATGTCGAAACCTCCTTTTGCGTTAGGCTCATGAAAAGCTAATACGCTCCCATCGGGTGACAGGGACTTGGGCAAGTGGCTGATTTCACTTGTCGTGAGACGTTCGGCCTGACCGCTACCATCGGCCGGCTGTCGGTAAATATTCCTCGATCCTTCCCGGGCGGAAGAGAAGATGACCCATTCGCCGTCGGGCGTCCAAACGGGGGCGCGGTTGTCTTTTCCTTCAAGGGTGAGCTGCCTGAACCACTCCTCCTCTGTATCGTAGATCCAGACGTCGCCATCAATGCCCAACGCCACGCGCTTGCCATCCGGCGAGATTCTGGGCGACGAGGTATAAAACCGCTCGCTCTTCGTCACGACGCGTTGTGTCCCGTCGCGATCCACCCACACGAGACTAGTTTGACTGCTACCAGGGACATAAACAAGCGTGCCATCGCCGGAAGCTGCGAAATCATCTCGTCGGACTCCCTCAAGGATCAGGACGGAGTCGCCCCGCACCTCGAGCCTCGCCAGATCGAACGGCGCTGCCCAAACCGCGAAGGGCCCTGCCAAGTGGCCTGTGGACACGTAGTAGGGATTGATGGCCTCGTCGACCACGATTTTCTGCTGCCCAGTTTCCAATGACAGCGCCCTGATTTCACGACCATCTTCGGTGAGGGCATCGAACAACACGACCTTCCCGCCGGGCAGAATCTTCGGACGAACGTAGCCATTTTCGCCTTTCCCGTGAATGGCGAGGGGCTCCGGCTGACCTCCAGCGGCTGGCACGCGATAGAGGCCGTGAATTCCCGGCACCCCGGGGGCTGCCGCGAACACGATCGTGTCCTGTGGAGTCCATGCACCCCCCCACCAGCGCGAAACGGCGTCGCAAATCATGATCGGTCGGCCTCCCGCGAGCGAAACCTTCTCGAGTTTCCCGTTGGCAAAAACCCCCACCCACTCGCCATCAGGTGAGAAGAAGGGGAACGCCCCCGCGCCCTCGGTCCCGGGGATAGGCTTCGCCTCCAGCTCATCCAAACGACGCAGGAAGAGCTCGGTCGAGTCGCCGCGTTCCGCAACATAGACGATGCGCCTTCCATCAGGCGAGATCGCCAGGTCAATGGTTTCGTTATTTACCAAACGTGCGGTCGGTGGAGGCGTGATCACAAACTTCGAGAGAGGCCGCGGCCCCGGCCGCGTTGAGCTCCCAATAGCGACCGCTGCCATAACGGCGATGGCTGCGGCAACGCTCCATGGAATCGCCCGCTTCCACTGGGCCGGCTGAGCTACAGCCACCTCCATCGGCGAGACCGTTATCGGCTCCTCGAGCGACTCCTCGATCTGGATCCGCACGTCCGCCATGTCATGAAATCGCCGACGCGGCTCTTTCTCCAGGCACCGACGCAATAGAGACTGGAGACTCCAAGCTGTTCCGTCGGGTAGCGCCTCCCAATTCGGTTCCGTTTCCAGTACCGCCGTCAGGGTGTCCGCCACCGTCTCTCGCTCGAACACTCGCTTCCCCGTCAGCGTTTCGTAGAGAAGGCAACCAACCGACCAGATATCCGCTCGCCGGTCCACCGGCTTCCCGCGAGCTTGCTCCGGGCTCATGTAAGCGGCCGTGCCCAGGATCACGCCTTCCTGCGTTGCGGCTTCCCCGGCCGATAGACCGTCTGAAAGGCTTTTGGCTATTCCAAAGTCCAACACCTTGACGTCGTTTTTTGCGTCCAGCTTGATGTTGCCGGGCTTCAAGTCCCGATGGATGATTCCTTTCTCATGCGCCGCTTCCAGCGCATTGGCCACCTGGCCACAGATCCTCAGCGACTCCTTCACTCCGAGCGCCCCCGCACCCAACCGCTCCGCCAACGTCTCCCCCGCCACGAGCTCCAAAACGAGGTAGCGTAAACCGTCGTCCTCCTCCAGACCGTAAATCGCGCCGATGTTGGGGTGGTTCACCGCCGCCAACAGCTTCGCCTCCCTTTCAAAACCTGCCAACCTCTCTGGATCGCGTGCAAGTGTTGTTTTTTATATTGAATCGCGAAGATTTCTCATTCGTGATTCACCTCGACCGGCAACCACGTACGAGCAGAAGACGGGAGGCGCAGACGGGGTCAAGGGCGCGTAGCGGCTCGCGTAGCGAGCGAACCCTTGACGCCGTCGAGCACTCCCGTACCCTCATGGAGTGGTGGCCGTTCTTGATATTTCATCGCGGTGGATTACGGATTAGTGGCGGAACTATCCCGCCGGCACAAGGTTCACGCGAACCAGATCTACAAATGGAAGCGGCAGCTTTTGGAGAACGTCACGCGTGCTTTCGAGACCGAAGAGGTGGGCGGAGGCGATGCCTCGATGCGCGAGGCCGAACTGCTTCAGAAAATCGGGGAGCTGACGATGGAGCGCGATTTTTTATCACACGGGCTCGGTCGATTGCGATGACGCCCCGGCGGGAGTTGGTCGAACCCAACGCTCCGCTGTCGATGCGCTGGCAGTGCGAGCTGCTCGGCGTGAATCGGTCGAGCCTGTACTACGAACCTGTCGAGCCGGATGGCGAGCAACTCGCATTGATGCGTCGGATGGACGAGCTACATCTGAAGCATCCATTTTTCGGCAGCCGCATGATGACACAGACACTCAAAGCGGAGGGGTCGGCCGTCAACCGCAAGCGCGTGCAGCGTCTTATGCGGTTGATGGGGCTCGAGAGTCGCCATGACCTTATGGGCAAGAAAGCCTACGAGCCCACCTCCAAGGACCGCCGGCGCTTCGCCTTCGACAAAGCGAATGAGCTGTGGATGAGTGACGTGATGCACGGGCCGAGCGTCTTTGCCGACGGAAAACGCAAACGCAAAACGTACTTGATCGCGACGCTCGACGACGCCACCCGCGTCGTTCCTTACGCCGCCTTCGCTATGCATGAGAACACTGCTGCCTTCTTGCCTGTTCTGCAAACAGCCATCCTACGCCGCGGCATCCCCAAAAGACTCTACGTCGACGACGGCTCCGCCTACCGCTCTCAGCACCTCGCGCTCGTCTGCGCCAAGCTCGGCATCACGCTCATCCACGCTCGCCCCTACCAGCCTCAGGGCAAAGGAAAACAAGAACGTTGGTTTCGCACCGTGCGGATGCAACTTCTGCCCATGCTCACCCAAGACGATTTCAAAAGCCTCGAAGCGCTCAACTCCAGGCTCTGGAGTTGGGTCGAGGCCGAATATCACATGAGTCCCCACCTCAGGCCTCGACGGCATCACACCTTTCGACCGCTGGGCCACCGCCGCAGACGACGTCACCCTACCCGGCCCTGAGCGCGACCTCGATGAACTGTTCCTCTTCGAGCTCAACCGCAAAGTTCAGAGTGACCGTACCATCAGCCTGCATGGCGCCGTGTACGAGCTCGATGCTTGCTTGGTCGGCCAGACCGTCACCGTGCGTTTCAACCCCTCCCGCCGCGGCCAGCCCATCGACGTCTACTTCAAGGGACGCAAATACAAAAAAGCTAAAACCGTGGACACCTACGCCAACTGCTTCGTTCGCCGGGACCACACCACCAAGCACCTTTATCCCGACACACCGCCTAAGCCGCCGCCGCCAGGACTATCCTTGCGCCATCTCAAAAATCGGAAGGATCGTTAACATGTACCGCAAGCACTTCGGCCTCACCCAACATCCCTTCAGCAACGAGATCGAACCCGAGGAGCTTTTCCTCGCAACCTCTTACAAGGAGCTCGAGGTCCGCCTCGCACACCTCATCGATATGCGCGGCATCGGGCTCGTCACCGGTGATAGCGGAAGCGGAAAAACTTGCTGCTGTCGTAAGGTCCTTCACGCTCTGCACGCCTCGCTCTATCGCGTGCTATACGTGTGCCTGTCCACCGGAAACGTCATGGACCTCTACAAAACCATCTCCTGGGAGATGGGACTGCCCGTTGAACGCAGCCGAGCCGCACTCTTCCGTCAGATCCGCGCCGAGGTCACGCGGCTCGTCTCCGAGGCAAGATGCCGACCTATCCTCGTCATCGATGAGGCTCACCACCTCAGGCCCGAGGTGCTCGAGGAGCTCCGCCTGCTCACCAACTACAACATGGACGCCGAAAACCGCCTTTGTCTGTTACTGCTCGGCCAGAGCGAGCTGAGACGGCGACTCTCCATGGCCGTCCACGAGGCGCTCTCTCAGCGCATCGTCGTCCGATACCATCTCAGCCCTCTCACCCGCGAGGAGCTCCCCGCCTATCTCACCCATCGTCTCCGGTGCGCCGGTACCGAACTGCCCATCTTCGAGCCACCCGCACAAGAGGCCCTGTTCCAGGCGAGCGGCGGCCTGCCCCGCAAAGTCAATCTCCTCGCTCACCACGCTCTGCTCGCCGCCGCTCTAGCTCGCACTAAATCCGTCTCCGCCGAGCACGTCGAGCTCGCTCTTCCCGAGGTCGCCTGAGGGGGGAGCGTCGCTATGACCCAGCACAACCGACACCCGCCTCCCGGTGACGCCTTGGCATCGAAGCGACAGGACCACACGACCATCGACTTCTCGTCGACTCCTACCCTTCAGCACGACCATCGTATTACCGACCTACTCGACTACCTGCAACACCGCTTCTCCGCCTATCCCTTCAATCGAAAACTCGACACCGCCTTCATCCTCGAACTCGCCGCTGACTTCGAACGAGTGAATCTCCTCGAGCAGACCAAAACTTTCCGCTGGTACTACGACGATGATCTTTCTCGTCTCGGCAACCCACGAGCTGCGCTACGACGATGGATGGCTCGGGCTCAGGATCGTTTTGCGTGAGCAGCCGCCGTCGCAGTGCGTGCCCTGCCTCTTTGGTGCCCTCCCGAGGATGAGTCTCGCGCTTCCCGTTCAGCCCGCTCACGAGCTCGACGCTCACCTTGCTGCTCCTCGATGGCTCATCGAAGGCTTATGGGCCGACGAGGCGGTCGGTATCGTCGGCGGCGAACCCAAATCTTTCAAGAGCTTCCTCGTCCTAGATATGGCCGTTGCCGTCGATTCCGGCTCACCTTGTCTTCGACACTTTCCCGTTGCCCACACGGGACGCGTTCTCCTCTACGCCGCCGAAGATGCGCTTCAGGTCGTGCGCCGAAGACTCGAAGGTATCTGCCATCTCACACATCTCAACCTCGCACAACTCGATATTCAGGTCATTACCGCTCCGTCGCTCAGACTCGACACCCTCGAGGATCAGAAGAGGCTTCGTTTTACTATCGAGCAGCTTCGACCTAGGCTCCTGCTCCTCGACCCCTTTGTTCGCCTCCACCGTATCGACGAAAACGCTTCTTCCGATGTCGCCGCCATTCTGGCTTACTTCCGTGAGCTCCAGCGTTTGTTTCATCTCGCCGTTGTTGTCGTCCACCACGCTAGAAAAGCTGCCAACCACCTCCGCGCTGGGCAGGCACTGCGCGGCAGCTCCGAGTTTCATGCTTGGGGCGATTCCAACCTCTACATCAAGCGAAAGGCCGATCATCTCACGCTCACCATCGAGCACCGCGCCGCGGCCGAGCAGAACGACCTGCCTTTGACTCTTCAGGGAGCGAACGACCAGCTTGCTCTTTGCATGCTCGAAAACCGGCCGCCACCAAAGCCGCCCCGCTCCCCAGCCCACGAGCAAATCCTTGATGCGCTCGCTACTGCTGAATCACCTCTTGTTTTTTCCGTACTTCGCCAAGCCTGTCGCATGCGAACTCAGATCTTCTGCAGCGTCCTCGCTGAAATGCAACAGCAGGGCAAGGTGGTCAAAACTCCGAACGGCTATCAGCTCGTCTCCGCAGCTGCCGGCGTTTCCCTTTCCCGATCTCTATAGAGAGATCGGGAAGCGGAAACGAAACTCCTCTCGTTCTCACCACATCTGCTCACTTTGCTCCGTCGAAGACCACAAACCACACGACCCTTCAATGTGAGATATCGCCCTCTTTGCATCACGGATCACCGTGATAAATACGTAAGGGAACTCCTCGATAAATAACAGCTGCCGCGCCTCGCCCCCTCGCTCGAGTCGGGGACGGCGACGAGCGCAATCCACCAGGATGTGCCGCATCAACTTTGCCGAGACGGCGAAGAAGTGGGCCCTGTTCCGCCAACTGACTTTTTTCCAGCTCATCAGCCGCACATAGGCTTCATTGATGAGGGCCGTCGTTTGCAACATGTGCCCGGGGCGTTCCCCTGCCATGTAGCGGTGAGCCAGCCGGTGCAGTTCCGCGGAGACCAGGGGAGTCAACCTCGCAAGAGCTCGTTCATCTCCATCACTCCACGCCTGGAGCAGCTGGGTGATCCCTTGGGGTGACGGTGTCGTGGTAACCTCCTGCGGACGGAGTCCGAACTCCCAGTGCCGCCTGACACTATCACATCCCAGGGCCCTGGAGCTGGACTTGGTCGAGCCGGGAAAGGGAAAAACTTTCAACGGAATGATAGTTTTTCGCTTCGAATTTCGCCTTAACAGGTGTTGGGGGCAGCTCTCCGCGGTTCCAGGCCCCTTCGGCTAGCGTGCTTGCTTGGCTCTGTGCACCTGAACATTTGTTTGGGGCCAACGGTAAGGAAGAAATCACAGTCATTCAGTGGTTGAGGAGGAATAAAAATGCTGAAAAAATCACCAATTCTTTTTGCCCTCGCCGTCTTGGTGCTGGCCGTCGGCTGGCCGTCACCGGTGCAGGCCCACTGCAAGGGAAAGCACGCCCCTCCCCATCCTCACTGCGACGATGACGGAACCCCTAGCGGCAGCACTTACGACGTAACCATGACCGGCGATTTGTTCTTCATCGAGCTCTTAACCGACCACGGTGGCACTGAACCCATCCCAGAGGTAGCGTATGTGGCACGGACGGAGGGGGCAGGTCTAAGCCAGTCAACATAGGTTTTCAGGACATAAAAATAGACATGAGCTTTTTCTTCGATAAATTTAATGATCAGCCCGAGCAGCCTGAGTCGCAGCGCGGCAAGGCCTGCTTCGAACCTGCCCCCGTGGTGGGGATGAACACAATCGCGATCACAATCTCCCAAGAGAAGGGCGGATCGCCAAGCCTACGTTATTGGTTTACGGCCGTTGGCGCCGACAAAGAGACCGTGATCAATTACCTGCTTGAGTTGTTCGACGACACTGCCGGCGCGATGTTTATGGGCGAATGGCGTCCCGCGCCGGATGAAACGTCCCCCATCCCCACCACAGCGACTTTCACGGGCTGGGAGATGAGCATGAACAGCGGCGGGAAGAAGACAATCGCTTGTACAGATAGCGGGGATTTCGTCTCCGGGTGGAGGTTACGGTCTTGAACACCACTGACCTTCCGTGACGTGTATGAGGAGAACCAGGTCCAGGCGCACCCGAGAAGCTCCTTGGGCTTGCGGGACATCCTGGCGTTGTCTTTGGCCAACCTGATGCCTTAATACGAACTGCTCAACCATCGGAGATGCCTACTTTTCCTCGAACGGTTTGCGCCTAACCCAAGCCTCTGCAGCCTGGATTCTGTCTATTGCCTCAGTTGCCGCCGGGGGACGAATAGGGGACAGAAGTCTTTTCCGACCTGACAGTTCACTCGGTGAGGCGTTGTGAAGAAGCGGGTGTGTCTTGGCAGGCCAATTAGAGCCAGGCCCTTGACGATGGATGCAATTACCAGCAGGCTCCCCGGCGACACGAAATCTCCACTAGTACTTTCGAAAGTCGCCGGCAGGCCAGCTCTGCTTTCGTCTCAGGGATCTTCGGGGATGCGGCCAGCGGCTTTCTTGATAGTGCGTCCACAGACGCGTGTCCAACACGGCATCGATCACCTGGCGCTCGGACGGCCATGGGCGGGTCAGCGTTCGAGGCGTTCTTTCAATCCGACAGATGGTTCGCGGTGATTCCATTGGTCAGTAGAATCGGTTCGACAGCGAGCAGAAAGGCGCCTCGTCGCCCAGCGATAACGGCCAGTCAAACCGAGCGCCCCCGGTCGACCGTGGCGGTCTCTGGTGGTGGGTCAGGTATCGCTCGATGTCGGAGCGTGCCAGCTGTACGTGCGCGTTCGCGGAATCCGACTGAGGCGAAGCATCGACCCCGCTCGCGATCTGGCGAAGGCCCCACTCGGCCGCCGCACGCGCTTCGGGAGTCGCCTCGCCGTTATCGGCGAGCTCGATGAGAACGTCGAGAGCGGCTCGCTGCACGACTTCGCGAAGCGCCCGCTCATCCGGAGCGGCCGGCCCACCCCAGCTACGTTCCACGACACGGCCAACGACCTCCTCCAAAGTGGGCAGCGCGGGGTCACGATGGGCGAATGCGGCGAGGCGAGCCGCCCGGGGAGGAGCGAGGATGTCGGACAAGACGTCCATCGCCAGCGCGCGGGCGATTCCGAGCTGGTCGAAAGCGGGCGCTGCTTTCGAGGTGAAGTCGCGGCTATCGAGCGTTTGCCTGTAACCAAATGCCGGCGGCGCAAGAAGAACCAACACGTTCTCCGGAATCTCGAGCTCTTTCGGTTCGAGACAATCGAGAAGAAGCTCGAGGGCCCTCCTCTGTCGCATGCTGTCCACGAGACGGGTCGGCTCTCCCAAGTCGCCGCGGACGGCGTAACGGAACTCCATACCCCCGATAGCCTTTACCGCGGCGCCCATCGTCAAGCGATGAAAGAGATAGGCGGCCCCGAAGCGGTGCCGCAGCGCCGATAGCGGCTCGCCGACGGCGATGGCCCGCTCGTCGAAGTGGGAGATGACGTGGCGCCGCACCTCCATCATGCGGGCAAGCTCCTCCACGGCATCCGTGCCGTTGACCCAAGTCGTGCCTTCGGGGAAGGAGCCAGAGCCGCGCTCGTCCGGATTGGTGATGAACCGGAATCCCTTCTCCCGCATCTCCCCTACGATGGCCTCGAGCTCGGCGTCTCTCTCGACCTCGCTATAGCCCCAGCGTATCGCCAAGGCGTCGTAGGCGCCGGGTCCGGGCGCGTAGGCACCGCTCACATCGAGCCGGCCGTCGGTAACGCGCACCAGGGGTGCGGGATAGGCCATCACCGACGCGCGTCCATCGAAGGCGGCGATGAAGTTGTGAGCGAGGCCTAGCGTGTGTCCCACCTCGTGAGCGGCGTGCTGCCTCCGGCGCGACATCACGTAAGCTTCGGCCTCGCCCGCCGGTCGCTCTCCGCCATCGGCGAGAAGCGCGGGCAACATGGCCGCGTAGAGATCGTGGTTGGCGAGCGAGCGGTGCGAGTCCATCCTCACCACCGCCTTGATGATCTCCCCGGTACGGGGATCGACGAAGGACGGGCCCACCGACGACCCGCTCTCGCTGCGGTGCATCCACTGAATCACGTGGTAGCGGGCGTCGAGCGGATCCATCCACTCCGGCATGTCTTCCACCCGAAAGGCGTTCACAAAGCCCGCCGCCTCGAACATCTGGTTCCACCAGCCGGCTCCCTCCTTGAAGGCCGAGCGGTAGGGCTCGGGCACGGCCGGGTCCAGGTAATAGATGATGGGCTCGACCGGCTCGCTCCTGTCAGCCTCAGGATCCTTTTTGACGAGACGATGACGAACGGCATAGCGCACGACGTAGCCCTCGTCGAACGGTCGAGAATAGTCGTAGAAGGTAACGGGAAAAAGTCCGACGCGGGGATCGAATCTGCGGGGACGAAAGCCGTCATCGGGAAGGGCTACGAACGAGTGGTGAAGCCTCAACGTGAGGCTGCGCGGATCGGGGGCGTGTCGTTCGAGCGCTTCGCCGGGCCGATCGGTCACGAACGTGAGAGAGGCCTCGATTTCGGTGTTTTTTGGGAAGGCCTTGGTGCGGGGGAGATGAACGCGACTCCGGTCGGCATCGAGCCGGTAGCTACCTTGATCTGCTCGACGCAGCATCCCGACGACGTCGACCACGTCGCTCACGAGAAACGAAGACGCATCGACCAGGACGCGACCCGCTTCTTCCGCCGACACATCGAAGTGAGCGACCGTCGAAGTGGGAAAGCTCTCGACGACGGAGCGGGTGAGCGCTTCGTCTCCGTTGCTGTTCCGGAAGCGCGCATTCTCCAAAACGAGGTACACGCGCGCCCCCACGCGCTCGAAATGAGCGAGGCGTTCGTCTCCGGGGCTACCACGATCGAGGCCGATGAGCCGCCGGTCGCCCACGCCCGACGCCACCGAGGGAAGGTAGAGAAAGCTTTCCCGAGTGTCGGGAACCTCCATCAGCAGGCGGTTGGTCTCCGCGTCCCAATAGATTGGAAAGAAGCCGTCCTGCTTCTCCAAACCTCGGGTCGCCTCTTGGATCGAAGGGGCCGCTGCGGCCGGGACACTCGTGGCAATCATGAGGACGACGAGGCAACTGAGCTTTCGTGTGCATTCGTTCATCGAGACCTCCGGTGGACCGCTTCATCATACTCACGGCCGCCCTCCGCGACGAGTATCCGACCCACTGACGAAAAGAGAAATCGAGCGAGTCTGCTATCCGCACAAGTCTCTTGCTTTCCAGGAAAAAGGAATGCACGATGCGGCGCGCAGTCATTGTTGTCCGCCGTGGAGGTAGCGATGCGTCGAATAGGATTTTGACTCGGCTTCATTTTGTTTGCGGGGTGCTCTACACCGCCCTCTGAGGATGCCTCGACTCGAAGTGCGAAGGTTGTGGTATTCGAGGGGGCCCGTCTGATCGTGAGCGACGGAGCCCGCCGATCGAAAGGTCTGCCTTCATCGTGGAGGATCGCCGGATTACCGAAGTGGGGCGGTTGGGTGACGTTGTCGCTCCGGAGTCGGCGGAGAGAATCGACCTCTCGGGCAAAACGGTCATGCCCCTCCTCGTCACCCTCCACGCTCACCCTGGCTACGCCCGAGGCGCGAGCTTCTCGGCGGAGAATTACGGGCGCGAGACCTTCGAGGAACAGCTCGACCGTTTTCTCTACTATGGTGTCGGTGTCGTTTTGTCTCTGGGCGTCGATTCCGGCGACTTGGCCTTCGAGCTCCGAGAGGAACAGCGATCCGGAGAGGGCAGTAGCGCTTTGCTTCGGGTGGCGGGACGAGGCTTAGCCGCTCCTGGTGCCGGACCTCAATTTCCAGCAATGAGATCGGTACCTTTTTTTGTCGAGACGCCCGAGGACGCGAGAGAGAAAGTGAGGGGGCTTGCCGCAAAGCGTGTCGACATGGTCAAAGTCTGGGTGGATGATCGAAACGACACCGTCGCCAAGCTCGAGCCCGAGCTGTACGGAGCCATCATCGATGAAGCCCATCGAAACGGTCTCCAGGTCATGGCCCATGTATATGAGCAGGCGGACGCAAAAGAGCTAGTGCGGCCCGGCGTGGACGGCTTCGCCCATCTCCGTGCGCGATAGTGAAGTGGATGAAGAACTGATGAGCCTCATCAACGAGAACGACGTCTTCATCGTCTCGAATCTCAACGTCCAAGGCCATCCCGACAAAGATCGCTCCTTGGACGATCCCGCGCTCCTCGAAACGGTGACGCCGGAAGCCGTGGCCGAGCTCCGCGCGCGAACCCGCCGCGGCGGTGGTCAAAACCCCGAGAGGAGTCTCGAGATCTACCGGAACATGGAAAACAGTCTTCACAAGCTCGCGCAGTCCGGTGCCCGCATCGCGTTTGGAGGCGACTCCGGGATCCCTCGCAATTTCGTCGGCTTCAGCGAACATCGCGAGCTTCAGCTAATGGTAGCCGCCGGAATGACTCCGCTCGAGGCCATTCGTGCCGCTACCGCAACCACGTCGGAGATTCTCGGGCTCGACGACCGGGGCAGCCTCGTTGCAGGAAAAAACGCGGACTTCATGGTTCTCGACGGCAATCCCCTGGAAGACATTACCCATACCCGACGCATCGCCGAGCTCTATCGGAACGGGGAGAGGATCGATCGCGCTTCTTTGAAAAACGGGGTTCCGGGATACACCACGGAGTGACGCTTTCCCAGCTGGGAATGTCGATTTTTGGACTGACGAATATTGACGAAGGACCCCATCAGTTTGAATTTCAAGTGAAGTTTAATCTGAAGTTCCCCGGCCGAAAAGACAAAACCCTGAACAGATTCAAGTAGATAGCTCAGAATTGAGTGCCCGGTTCTGGCTACAGGATGATAGTTTCGAGAAGGTCGTAGGCGCGTTGCTGCTTAGGGTCGGGTGTCGTGACGACCTGGAATGTGGGAGCGTCGGGATTGTCACCTGGAGCGCGGCAGATGTTACGCACGATGGTGCTGAGTGCCTTGAGTAGAGTTTGAAAGCGGTGGGCCTCGGTGCCGTCGTCGAGTTTCTTGGAGCGTATCTTGAGGTGGACCCCATTCTCTGGACCAAAATGGGGGGTAGCTAAGGTGGAGCCTGCCGAGTTGAACACGTCGTGGTCATAGTCGTCATGTTGTTTCCCGAAGGCTCCTAGAAGGGAGCGTTCGGGAAGACAGTTTATGTCAGATTGAAGATCTATTGTCCCACGTTCGATCCGGTGCCCCGACGGAGGGAGCGGACCCTTAAGAAAAGATGCGAAGCTTCCTTGTCCGCTCCCTCCGTCGGGGCACCGGATCGAAGCCGCCCTTTCGCTGGTCCACCTGAATAGTGCAAAAATCGGGGTACCTGGGGTATGGGCCAAGCCGCGAGAGGGTCTCCTGCGGCGATTCTCGCATTCGTTTTGTGGACTCGTGGCAAGGTTCATTCCTTTTCCCGGCTTTCTACCGCCGTGGCCTCTTTGGCCTTGTTCTGCTTCGATTGCCCCAGTGCGTAACTGCCGACGTTGAGCTCCAGGATGATGCTGTGATGTACTAATCGGTCGATGGCCAATCATCTTGCCGCCAATCATCTTCAAGCTACCTCGCCAAGCAGTCCATCGTAGAAGCTCGCGGGCGTTTGATAGCCTAACGCTTTGTGCGGGCGCTCGTCATTGAAGAAATCGAAGTAGCAAGCGATGCCCTCGCGAGCCATCTGCACGCTGTCGTAGGCGTACAGGTAGACCTCCTCGTACTTCAGCGAGCGCCAGAGCCGCTCCACGAAGATGTTGTCGATACAGCGACCTTTGCCATCCATGCTGATCTTGATCTCAAGAGCAAGCAATACACTGGTGAACTCCTCCGAGGTGAACTGAGATCCCTGGTCCGTGTTGAATATCTCTGGGCAACCGTAGCGTGCCACAGCTTCGTTCAGAGCCTCCACGCAGAAGGTCGTCTCCAACGTGTTGGACAAGCGCCAGGCGAGCACCCGCCGCGAATACCAATCGATGACCGCCACCAGGTATACGAAGCCTCGCGCCATCGGGATGTATGTGATGTCGGCGGCCCACACCTGATTGATCCGAGAAACCGTCAGATTCCTCAGTAGATAGGGGTATACCGTGTGTTCCGGCGCTGGCTTGCTTGTGTTCGGCTTGGGCGCAGTGCTCTCGAGCCCCATCAAGCGCATAAGACGCTGCACGCGCTTGCGGTTGACGGCCGACCCCTCCGCTTTGAGTGTCTGTGTCATCATGCGGCTGCCGAAAAATGGACGCTTCAGATGTAGCTCGTCCATCCGACGCATCAATGCGAGTTGCTCGCCATCCGGCTCGACAGGTTCGTAGTACAGGCTCGACCGATTCACGCCGAGCAGCTCGCACTGCCAGCGCATCGACAGCGGAGCGTTGGGTTCGACCAACTCCCGCCGGGGCGTCATCGCAATCGACCGAGCCCGTGTGATAAAAAATCGCGCTCCATCGTCAGCTCCCCGATTTTCTGAAGCAGTTCGGCCTCGCGCATCGAGGCATCGCCTCCGCCCACCTCTTCGGTCTCGAAAGCACGCGTGACGTTCTCCAAAAGCTGCCGCTTCCATTTGTAGATCTGGTTCGCGTGAACCTTGTGCCGCCGGGATAGTTCCGCCACTGTCTCCTGCTCGCGTAGTACCGCCAATGCAACTTTCGCCTTGAAAACAGGGCTGTGCTTCGTACGATTTTTCTTCACTTTTCTCTGCTCCTTTTTTTATTGAGCAGGCTTGTTTTACCACCTTAACCCCTGGTCTAAAAAATGGGGTCCACTTCATCTTTCGCAGGGCAGCCTCGGAGCGCTTAGGACCGTGGCAGAAATTATTTCCCATTCTTAGATGGACGCAACGTGTAGTTCCACTTCGGCAGGGAAGAGGATTTTTTGATGTTGAGTAGCGCCATCGCAGGGTCCGAGATTTTGATGCCCTTAGGAACTGCTTCTTGACGAGACGGGCGTTAACCTTGAGCCCAGTTTTGGTCTTGGTGGTCCGTATGAAGTTCAGGATGGTTTCGTAGCTATCGAGCGGCCGGCCCGCCCAATTCTTGCTAATCTCGCTGAACAGGCGGTGCTCGATTGGGTTCCACTTGGACGCACCTGGTGGATAGTGTGCGACCGTGACGTCCAAACCGTGCTCGTTGCACAGCTTGTGCTGGATGCCGTGTTTCCATGCACGGCGGGTTGCGCCGTTGCTTCCGCCAGTGTCAGCTACGACAAGTAAATGTTTGCGGCCGGGAAAACGCTTCTGACCTTCAGAGCGCCACCACTTCTCGATGCATTCGACTGCGAATTGCGACGTGTCGTAAGACGTTCCGACATACACGGTGCCTCGATTACTCTGGAGATCATAGATGCCGTATGGGATTGCGACCCCATCTGCCATGGAGCGAAAGTCGTGGTCGTTGACGGCATCGCTCTTTTGAGCCCAGACGCGTCCTGGGTTCTTGAAGCGTCCGACCAACTCTTTCTTCTTGGTGTCGACACTCAATATGGGGTTGCCACGTCGGCTAAAGCGCTCCCGTAGCTGTGTGATGTTGGCGAACTGGGCGTCGCGAGTTGGAGGAGAGCCATTCGAGATCTTCTTTTTGTTGGTCCGGAGTGAGAAGTTCATCTGTTTAAGCAGCTTCGCGACGGTTTTGCGACTGACGCGAATGCCCAAGGCCGAGAGTTCGGCAGCTATTTTTTTCGTGGTCTTGCGAGTCCATCTCAGACCGCTGACGGGATCGCCAGCGACCTCGTACTTCATAAGTTCTTCGATCGCCGCGATGACTTCTGGCGTTTTTTTTCGACAGCTTTGCGGCCGGCACCCGCTTTTCGGACCCGCTCCACATTCACATCATGCTCAAGTAGCTCGCGACGGCCCCGAGCCACAGTGCTAACGTCGAGCCCGAGGATCTCCGCCATCTGGCGGTCACCGCCATAACCTAACTTGAGAGATTCAAGCCCCGCATACACACGCCTTTCTCTCTCATCGAGCAGGCTAAAGAAAAGGATGATGGCTGCTTTGAGCTCATCGGGTAGGACGTCTTGAGCAGCAATACTCTTGGACACAGAGGGTTGCGCTTCCCAAACACGTCGGCTGGCTATTTGCTGTTCACGAATGCTCCTCTTCGGAGAGAAGTAGACATTGCGATTTCTAATCCGAGTGCGGCGAAGTCTTTTCTCCCAGGCCAATTTCGGCAGCGCATCTTTGGTCCCAACCCTAACAATGGCATCAAGCTCCTCCACCGCGTAGCCAGCCTCGGAGGCGTTCACCAGTCCTTCGGCCATGGCGACGAGTGTCCCTCGACTTGAAAAGCCGACGGACCGAATCCACCACAAGCCGTTCTCATCAAACTCCGCGAGCTCTCGGAGCGTGTAGAAACGTCCACGGTGCGAATAGCTGGTGCAGTAGTCGAGCTCTCTCAGTTTCCGGAACACCGTCAGGTCAGCGACAGTCCCCACTGTCTTCTTGAGCATGTCCATGGTGGCGATGAGACGTTTGGCAAACAACCCCCGCAGGCGGTCAATGTCAGCGTTACGAATCATAATTCGTAACCCTAACACACAATGGCCTACGTCTCCATGGGCAAGCTCTCAAAGAGCTGCAAATAGCTCCATTTGACGCGGTCCCGCCAGGCGATCCGCTTCCCGCCGGCTCGGATCGTTATCCCTGCAGCAGATGAATTACGACAAAGACTTGGTAGTTATTCTTGCCCCGACCCTTAGCGGGAGCAAGCGGGTCCCGCGTTTTCTTGGCTTCTTGGTCCTCGTCGCAGAAGAGCAATGGACGCCATGCTTCACGCATGTGCCACTCGACGTAGTAGGCGAGCATGCACAAGAAGATGTGGGCGCGTACCCGTGTCTCGAGGCGGTGGCGAATCGGACGCACCTTGAGGTCGATGGTCTTGATAGAACGAAATGCCCGTTCGACTTGACTCAGACTCTTGTAGCAGCGGACGGTGTCGTCGGGTGATAGGCGCTGTTCGGGCACGCTGGTCCGGATGACATAGATGCCATCGAGCGTTGCCTCGGAAGCCACCTTGTGTTCGTCGATGTGGAAGTCAAACCCATCGTCGCGGATCTGCAGCACGAAATGCTTGGCCACCTTGTACTTGTTGATGACCTTGCCTACACGCACACCAATGTTGTCCTTGCCTCCATGTTTGCCGAGCTTGACGTCCGAGCGAATGCTCTCCAGTCTCTTGCAAATATCGTTGAGCACTGCTTCTGCTGCGGGCTCTTGCTCGACGATTCGGAAGCGAAACTCATCGTCGCGAATATCGAGATCGAAATGTTTGGCGATCTTCTTGGTGATGAGCTTGTGTACGCGCGCACGGATCTTGTCCTTACCTTTGAGATTGCCGAGTTCAACATTTGAGCGAAGCTTCGTGAGCCTCTTGTAGATACTATCGAGCGCCGCTTTGGCCGCCACCTCTTTGTTGGGAATCTGGAAGGTAAAGTCGTCATCGCGAATGTCGAGCACAAAATACTTGGCGAGCGTCTTGGTGACGACCTTGCGCACGCGGGCGCCAATCTTGTCCTTGCCTCTGAGCCTAGCGCGCTGCACCATGGTTTGAATTCTTGCAAGCTCTCTCGCAGTCGCCTGCAGAAGGGACTGACGTTTGTGGACGCGCAGTTTTGCCAATTCGGTGTTCCGGCACGCAAAGAGTCGTTCGCCAGCAAAATCTGGATGAGTCAATTCAAACAGATTACGCTCGTCAAAAAGGCCGAGTTGCAGTTGACCTCCATCGATGAGCTTACGAATAGATGCGCTTTTGAGCGCTGTGATCCAATCGACCCCTTCGAGGTTGCGGAGGTCATCGTCGATCCGCTTCTGAGAAATCATGCCTCGGTCACCGACGAGCACTAGGGTCTTGATGCCAAACCTGTTTCTCACCATCTCGACTTGGGGCATCAACGTCGTGCTATCCGACTCATTGCCCGCAAAGACCGACACGGCGACCGGGCAACCCCGCTCGTCAGTGACTAGACCGTAGTTGACTTGCAGTCTGTCTCTTTTGCCATCACGGCTATATCCCATGGCGGCCAGAGGGCAGGTGACACCCTCAAAGTAGCTGGAGCTGAGATCGTAGAGCACCAAGCCTCCTTTTTTGAGGTGTCGTCCAGCCAGTTTTTTCTCGATACGTTCTTGCCGCTCGAGCAACCAATCCATGGCGGCATAGAGATCATCCTCGTTGGCATCGGCCACACCGAGGCTTTCGGGCAGTGTGGTGGTGTGCCACCACCGTGTCGTCGCGAGTTTGCTGTCAGGTTCGAGGATGCGTGCGGCAACCATCGCCTCGACCAGGTTGCGCTCACGGCATGGCTTCGAAGCGAGCAATTTGTCGAAACGAAGGCGTCTCATCGTCGTACGACAGGCGTTGACGTGGCCGTGAAGCGAGGACTTGATGACCTCAAATGCTTCGCTGACAGCGACGAAGGCCTCACCTTTGAGAGCGCGGCGTATGAGCTCGATGATATTTTTGGGCAGGTGTGAAAGGTTGGCGAGGGTACGCTTTCGGACCTTCTTCCCTTCCCGCCAGCCCTCGCGTAAGAGGATTGCGGGCGGAGAGTTTCGATTGCGCACGGTCTCGATGTACATGGGAACATATATACGCTATTCTGGCCATGAAAGCAATCAATAAAGCCATGACAAAGAGAGTTACAGCCTAGTTACATGGGAACATATGGCGAAACCAAATTAATCATATGTCCTGCGTAAACAGGCATTTACATCAATTAACAGGGGTTTGAAGCAGGGAACTTCAGACTAGCGCGAATAAAGCCGACCCGCACTTGGGCCCAGCCCCAAGGACTTCCATGATTCTCGCGAAATGGTTGGTTGGCAAAATAGATTCACATGGCTCGGGATACAAATATCTATCTGTGGCGGATGGTGGCGAAATGTGAAGGAGGAGAAGGACATTGAAGGACTTAAACGACACGTAGTTTGTTGAAGAGATTTCCAGTAAAACGGGCAGAGCTTCATTGGAGTATCCTAAGTCAACTAAGCGCGCGCGCTCCATCGCCTAAAGGCGATGGGTTCGGTCGCCGACTAAAGTCGGCCAGGCCTTGCCGCGATTCGCTATTCGCTTACCTTGAAACTATCGTCGTCCTGGGGCACGTCACCTTGGAGCTCTATGTACTTCGCTATAACCTCATCCGTCACATTGCCCCGTCGACCTCACGAAGTAACCACGGGCCCAAAGGTGACGACCCCAGAACTCCTTGCGGATCGACCGAAAGTCGCGCATCAACCGATGCGACGACTTGCCCTTGATTAACTGCATCACACAACTCGGCGACAGGCTCGGCGGCACGCTCAGCAACAGGTGCACGTGCTCTGGCCGTACATGACCCTTCAGTATTTCTATCTGGTTTCGAGCACAGATCTCTCGGATAAGATCCCTCAGGCGAACTGCCACATCTCCTCTCAAAGCCGGCTTGCGGTACTTCGGGATGAATACAAAGTGATAGTTTAACTGGTACGTCGTGTGCGATGATTTTCGGTATCCTTTCATCCGGGGATCGTACCGCATGCCTCCTTAAGGCTTCGCCTAAAGGCGAGGGGTTTCAACCATCCCCGAGTGAGACACTAAATACGTTCCCACGACCGCGACGACGAACATGCGAAAACATCCCCCGACGAAAACTAGCTGAACAGAGTTGCTCGGGATCACAACGGACTCTCCTCGCGCCTATAGAGTCACGTATAATTCTTCCTCTTTACTGGAGTATCGTCATCTGACATTCATAGGAGGTAGCTTGATGTCTAACGAAATGAAAAGCACTTTTGAGACAAGAAGCAAAACACTTATCGGTCTGGCCATTTTCTGTAGTGTGGCTATCCTAAGCTGCGTGCAAGTTGATGAGGAAACTGTGACGGCCACACCTGAAGCAGAGGTTCCGGCAGCCGCCAACCCATTGATTGGCACTGCACAAGAGATACTCGAAGCGTTCAACGCAGACGATTGGGAAGCGTTCAAGACCCTCATGACGGATGACGCCGTCTACGAGGAGGTGGGAACATCTCAGACAATCAAGGGGGTCGATTCAATCATCGAGCAATTGAAAGGGTGGAAAGGAGCGATGCCCGACGTCAAGGGTACCGTGGACAATTTAGAACTCACGGAAAAAGGAGTCCTCCTCGAAGTGACATGGACGGGTACCAACACGGGTCCCTTAGTCGGACCGCACACGGTTTCAAAATATGGTCCCGAAGGCTTTCCGGCTACCGGAAAGGTCCAGACTACGCGTGCAGCCTGGGTACTGGAATTCGATGGACCAAAGCTCAGTCGGAGCCGCCACTACTTCGACATGCTCTCATTCATGAAACAGCTTGGTGTGATCGAGTAGCACGTTCCGGGTTCGCATCGGTCCGATAGATTTGCCGACCTGCTTGCTGCGCCCGTGCAACATGCTTCCCTCTGTAATCCCCGAAAATTCCGGTGCTCCGGGGTTTAGCCTTTATCCCTAACCGGACAGAAACGAGAATTTTGTTCACGTTTTGGAGCAAGAAAATCTCACCGCAGAGGCGCAGAGTGCGCGGAGAAGAAAAGGGCTGTCTCGATCTCTGGCTGGGTTCGGACTTTCCCGGATCCTCCTCTGCGCTCTCGGCGTCTCTGCGGTTCAAAAACTTTCAGGTTTACCTGGCTAGCCTTAGCCTTAGTCGTTTCCCCACGTTCTTGTGCCACGCGACCTGTAAACACCGCGCGATCCGGCGACTGTAAAACACAGCTGCAGCCGATAGAGTTATCAACTCGTCAACTGCGGGTCGCAGCGTCGCTGACCGAGCTGTCACGGGTCTTGCTCGAGCTTCACGCTGCGCGTCGGTAGTCGCCTTGAACGCCGCCGAGGACTGGAAGTCGAATGACACTTCCGTTGCTCGGAGAATGCTGCGCGAATTCTAGATCCGAACATGGATCTGGGATCCCGCACAACCCTTGATGCGGTCGAGCTCCATGAAAAAATCGGATGTACTCCGAAACCACACGATGAACGTGGGCTTCACCGAAGAAGACAAAATGATTGAGCGCTTCCTCGCGTAGAGTCCGGTTGAAGCGTTCGATATGCGGCATCTCCTGCGGACAGCCTGGCGTGATGGGAATGCCCCGGATGCCTATGGTTTCCTTCAGCCAATAATCAAGGTGTGAGCGATAGCCAAGGTGCGACCGGCGGTCTTTACCAAACTGGCCGTAGATCCCGTCGTTGTCGTGAATCAAGATCCTTGGCTGCACGCCGAAGGCTGTGGCCTCTCGAATTTGCTGCTTCACCCATGCGAGTGTGGGACGATGATCTTACGCGTTGAAATCTCCATAATGATGAAGATATAGACTACGGAGAATAAGGCAGTGTGCTGGACCAGGAAATCGCAGGACCAGATCTCATCTTTGTGGTTCTTCATGAGGGTCCTCCGTCTGGAGCACGTAGGCGTGACGAGACTTTGGAAGGTACGAGCGAAGATTTCGGAGTTTATGGATCTGGCACCTTTGGATGACCGCGAGATCCCCCAAAACGTCGACGAGCGCCTTGCGGATACCTTTGCCTCCGTCCACTACACAGAGAATCGACTCATCGACGCGCAAACCCCGCTCGAGAAGGTCCTGCAACATCGCGGTGCACACGCGAGAGTTTTCCGTCGAACCCAGCCATATGCCCAGGGGCACCTTCGTCCCATCTATTGTGATACCGAGAGTTACGACGACGGTCTGTCCGGCCACCTCAAGGCCATCCATCATCAGTGCCGCAAGCTCAAACGACTCCAGCCGCCGAGACAGGTATTCCTCGAGCTTCTGCGTCGTCTGGCTCACGAGGTGACGGCTGGCGGCACTCTTGCTCGTGCCACGAGACTTCAACTTGGCCGCGGGTTTGTCCAGACTCGATTCGTAATTTCGGGTCGATACCCCCACCAAGATCTGATTCAACACTCGCTCTGGAAGCGGGTCTTCTTCGCGGAAGGCTTCGAAGTGTGGAAGCGACGCCTCCTCGCCCGACTTCGAACGAACTCGAGGTCGCGACACTTGGATTCGACGACCACTGAAGCTCAGCTCTCCGTTCGTGCTCCCCCAGTGGTTATGAGTTCGCCCCTTCTCGTGCTTGCCCTTGGGCCCGGCGATCTCCTCGGCGTCCTCTTTCAGGAGTAGGTGCAGAGCTGTCAGTCCTTGCTCGTACACCCATTCCGTCAAGTCCGCCTTCGTGGCCGCGATCCCCGCTATCATCGGTAGCAGTATCTGACCGACTTGGCCGACTACCTCGCCCGTAGGCGATTGCGTTTGCTTTCTTACTGGCTTCTTTGATTTCCTTGGCATGGTGGCTCCTTGTCCCCCTCTGGAGACGGTTGTTTGGCACGACCTATTCTTAGGCCGGCCAAGGAGCCGCCGCTACCCAAAATTCAACATCCGGCGGGACATCCCCTCGAAACGACTCTCCATCCTCAGACTGGTGATCTCGGTTCCCCAGGTCCGCCCCAGCAGCCAGCGCGGTGCGGTGATCGCTGCTTGCAACTCCTGGCCGTAGAGCACGTGACGAGTGAACACTACCGCTTGCGTCTGAGGCTGGCCGTCACCACCCATAGTGCCGAACACCAGGGTACGCCCGTCGTTCAGCAGCGCGAGTGGAGGTTGAATGGTGTGAAACGGCCGGCGGCGCGGTTTGAGCTCATTCAGCGAGTGCTTGTCCAGCGCAAAACTGCAGCCGCGGTTCTGCCAGGTGATGCCGGTATCCGGCAACACCACCCCCGAACCGAACTCCCAGTAGAGGCTTTGGATCATGCTGACCGCCCGACCAGTGGCATCGATTGCGCCCAGCCAAACCGTATCGCCCGCCGTCGCGGGATGGGGCCAGGGTGCCGCTCGCTCGCGATCGATGTCGGCCGCCATGGCATCGAGTGCCTGCTCGGTGAGGAATTCGGCCGGGTCCCGAGGCATGTAATCCGGATCCGTGACCTGCGCATCCCGCACCCGGATTGCCTGTTTGGTGGCCTCGACCAGACCGTGTACGAAATCAAAGCTCTCCACCTTGCTGACACCTAACCGATCGAACACCCCCAACAGGATCAGCGACGCCAGTCCCTGGGTGGGGGGTGGCAGATTGAAAATCCGGCCGCAGTCGAGCGCCAAACAAAGCGGCACGACGTCGAGGCAACGGTAGCGTTTGAGGTCTTCGTGCCCGAGCGGGCTGGCGGCTGCCTGCAAGCCGGCCCCGATGCGGCGAGCCAGCTCGCCGCGGTAGAAATCATCGAGACCGTTGCGCACCAGCAGTTTCAGGGTTTCCGCAAGTGCGAGGTTCCTGAACAGCTCACCGGCAACCGGGATCCGTCCGCTCGGCATGTACAGGTCGTGGAACCCGACCGTATCCGCCATCTGATTGTGCCTTGCTGCGGTGTGACTGCTTTGACTGGCCGATACGGCAAAACCGTGTTCCGCGTAGAACACGGCATCTTCGAGCAGGCGGGCAAGTGGCAGACGGCCACCCCAGGTCCTGCCGACTTCGAAGGCGCGCTGCCAGCCGGAAACCGCGCCCGCTACCGTGAGGGCGGCACGGGGACCACGCGCCGGTATCGCCGCATCGCCGTGGTCGAGATAGTAGCGGGTGTCGGCGGCATCGGCAGCGCCTCCGCAGGCATCGATACCAGCCGGCTCACTGCCGGGGGTGTGGAACAGCCAGAAGTTGTCACCGCCCAGACCGTTCATGTGCGGGTACACGACGGCGATAGTACTGCATGCTGCCAGCATTGCCTCGATGGCATTGCCACCTTCGGCAAGCACGCGTTGCCCCGCGCGCGCGGCGAGGTAGTGCGGCGCCGTTACCATACCCTGGTAGGCACGTCGGGTCTGCAGCATTGAGGCCGTTTTCGAATACTAAGCGGACGATTCCGCTCCTGCAAGTGTGAATGCGCCGTGGCCGCCGACGCAAGCCGTCTCACTCACGCGACACGTGATTCATACGCGACGCATCCGCCGCCGTGTGAAAGGCAATGATGAGGTAGGATAGTTTTCTCCAACCACGCCCCTCAGGGTCACGGATGCGGAGATCGGCATCGCCGACGATCAGCTGGAGTCGCTGTTCGATGAATTCACCCAGGCCAACAGCTCGACATCGCGACGCTACGGCGGCACCGGCTTGGAGCTTGCGATCAGTCGCCGTTTCTGTCGCTGATGGGCGGCGATATCACGGTCGAGAGCAACCCCAACAAAGGCACGACGTTTGTCATGCAACTGCCGACCAACCCGGCCGCTCCACAGTCCGACGCGAGGGGCGGATAGGTCCAGAACGTGGACATCGCTACGATGTGCGTCGCTGTTCCGTGACACGATGCGCCTGGTAACGTCGCTGGACAGTATCGCACGGATTGTGGTGTGATCGTTTGCTATGGATGACATGCCGAGCAGTCGGACACCCGCCCTTTTCGACGCGCTGGACCCGCTACCAAGACTGCTGATGGGTCCGGGTCCGGTCGACGTCTATCCGCCGGTATTGCATGCCATGGCAACACCCATGCTGGGTCAGTTCGATCCACAGTTTACCGCCTACATGGACGAGGTCATGGTGTTGTACCGGCAGGTGTTTCGTACCGACAATCAGTGGACGCTGCTGGTCGACGGCACGGCCAGAGCCGGTATCGAAGCCTGTCTGGCATCCCTGATCACGCCGGGGGATACGGTGCTGGTGCCGGTGTTCGGGCGTTTCGGGCACTTGCTGATGGAGATCGCGGCGCGCTGTGACGCGCGCGTCGAATCGATCGAAACCGAGTGGGGCAGCGTGTTCGAGCCCGACCAGATCGCCGACGCGGTGCGTCGACATCGGCCCAAGGTACTGGCGATGGTTCATGGTGACACCTCGACGACCATGGCGCAGCCGCTCGACGAAATCGGGGCGTATTGTCGTGACGCGGATGTCCTGGTTTACGTTGACTCCACGGCGACGCTCGGTGGCAATCCGCTGGAAGTCGATGCGTGGCAGCTCGATGCCGTGACCGCCGGATTGCAGAAATGTATGTCAGGCCCCCGGGTTCTGCGCCAGTCACTTTCAATGAACGCGTGGCGGACGTCGTCAATACGCGTAAACACATCGAACTCGGCATTCGCCCGCAAGGAGCCCGGGACGCTGCAGGCGGCCGTATACGCTCGAACTATTTCGATCTGCCGATGCTGATGGACTACTGGTCGCCGGCACGCCTGAATCACCACACCGAGGCGACCAGCATGCTCTACGCAGCGCGCGAGTGCGCCCGCGTAGTATTGGCCGAGGGTCTGGAGCAGGGGTTTCAGAGACACGCCGTTACCGGGCGCGCGTTGCGTGCCGGGCTCGAGGCTATGGATCTGCAACTATACGGCGACCCGGGTGCGCGGATGGCGAACGTGACCGGCGTAGTGATTCCAGATGGCATCGACGGTGATCGGCTGCGAACCGAAATGCTGGAGGATTTCGGTATCGAGATCGGCACCTCGTTCGGCCCGTTGCACGGCAAGATCTAGCGGATCGGTACCATGGGTCACGTTTGTCGCCGAACGAGCGTATTCCGCTGTCTTACTGCACTGGAAGCCGTGCTCCGTCGGCAGAACTATACTTCGAGCCTTGGTGCGGCGGTCGATGCCGCCTACGCCGCCTACGAACAGCCGAGCTGAGCCGTCGCGCCCATGTCGAAACCGCCAGATCGTAAACGCCTCGATCATGTAACCGGCGTCATCAACGTGGGTCTCGATGCGTTCGCCAGTGACCTGGCAGAGCTCGGTGTCGATGTCGTGCACGTGGACTGGGCTCCGCCCGCTGGCGGCGATCCGGAGCTGGCGTCGCTGCTCGATCAGCTCGATGACGTGTCGGCGAGCGGCCTGAGTTCGCGCGTCGAGACGGCCAATCGGGAGGCATTGCAGCGCATCCTGGCTGCAGACCCGGTGCTGATCGATGTCGTGCCAGCGTCTGAATGCATCGCCGGGCTGGGGCCGCAAATGATCCTGCATGCCGGCCCGCCAATCGACTGGCAGCGTATGTGCGGGCCGATGCGGGGTGCGGTGGCCGGGATCGCGGTTTTCGAGGGCTGGGCGGAGGATCTGGCCGCGGCGGAACGCATGGCGGCGCGCGGTGCTTTCGACTTTCAGCCCAACCATCACTTTGCCGCCGTTGGACCGATGACCGGTCTGACCACGATGTCCCAGCCACTGATGGTAGTAGAGAACAGGGCGTTCGGCAACCGTGCGTATTGCACGATCAACGAAGGCCTGGGAAAAGTCATGCGCTTCGGTGGCAACGACGCGGATGTCCTCAGCCGGCTCGCGTGGCTGCGTGACGTGCTCGGTCCGGTGTTGGGCGATGCTTTGCGTGACATGCGGGGCGTCCCACTCAAGAACCTGGTGGCCCGCGGTCTCGGGATGGGTGATGAGATGCACCAGCGAAACGTTGCCTGCACGGGACTGCTGTTGCGAGCATTGGCGCCCGCGCTGGCGCGGCGTTGTAACGATAGCGAAACGCTCGCGCAAGCTCTGACGTTCATCGCTGGCAACGACCAGTTCTTCCTCAATATCGCGATGGTGCTCGGCAAGGCGATGATGGATCCGGTGCGCGGTATCGAAGCGAGCACCGTGGTGACCGCCATGTCCCGCAACGGTACCGATTTTGGCATCCGAGTGAGTGGCACCGGCGATGAGTGGTTCATCGCGCCGGTGGAGATGCCGCAGGGCCTGTACTTCCCGGGGTTCAGCGAGGTTGACGCCAACCCGGACATGGGTGATTCGACGATCGTCGAGACCGTCGGGCTTGGCGGATTTGCGATGGGCGCAGCGCCAGCGGTGGCAGGGTTCGTAGGGGCCGGACAAGCATCCGAAGCGGCGCTCTTCACACACCGTATGCGTGAGATCACCGTCGGTGGGAACCCCGAGTGGACGATACCCGCGCTTGACTACCTGGGCGTACCAACCGGCATCGACATTCGCCGCGTCGTCGCGAGGCGCATCGCCCCGACCATCAACACCGGCATTGCGCACCGCGAACCCGGAATAGGGCAGGTCGGCGCCGGGGTTGTCGAAGCACCGCTCGGCTGCTTTGAGCAGGCGTTGCGTGCCTTCGCGGCCAGCATGGGTATCCGATGAGCATATCCCTGCACCGAGTACGGACCGGTTTTTTTCTCGACTCGGTCGCCCTCATGCGCATCTCGCGAGCCGTGGCCGACAGCGACGGTGTCGAGGACGCCGCACTGATGATGGGTTCGCCAACCAATCAACGACTCATGCTCGATGCGGGACTCCTGAGTGGCGACGGTATCGACGCGAGTGGTGGTGATCTGGTGATAGCGGTTCGCGCGCGCTCAGGGGCTGCGGCGGAACAGGCGCTCGAAGCTGCCGAGTACGCGCTTGATGCGGATCGCGGTTCGCGCGGCCAGCAGAAGACTGGCGGCTTTCGACCGCGCGACCTGCGCGGTGCCTCGCAGGTGCTGCCGGTTGCCAACCTGGTGTTGATTTCGGTGCCGGGTTCGTACGCCGCTGCAGAAGCGCGCAAGGCACTCGCAAGCGGCCGGCATGTGATGATCTTCAGCGACAACGTGGCGCTGGCCGATGAGGTGGCGCTCAAACGCCAGGCGCGGGATCTCGGCTTGCTGGTGATGGGGCCGGACTGCGGCACCGCCATCATCGATGGCGTGCCGCTGGCGTTCGCGAACCGCGTCTCGAGGGGCGAGATCGGCATCGTCGGTGCATCCGGGACGGGAATGCAGGAGGTGTCGTCGCTGCTGTCCGAAGCCGGGGGCGGTGTTTCTCATGCACTGGGCGTGGGCGGGCGTGACCTCAGCGAAGCGGTGGGCGGGATTTCGACCCTGATGGCCATGGAAGTACTCGAAGCCGACCCCGGCACTCGACATATCGTGCTGATCTCCAAACCGCCTGCCGGTGATGTCGTTGCACGCATTACGGCAAAGATCGCCGCAAGTGCAAAATCCTACACCGTGTGTTTTGTCGGGGCGGATAGTATTCCGTTGCCTCATAACGCCACCATGGCGCGTACCCTGAAGGCCGCGGCCGAGCAGGCACTCGGCGGCGTAAGCCTTGCGGGTCCCGAAGCGGTCCGGGTCGAAACGCACCGGACCATTGCGCGCGGTAGCCGTGTGCGAGGATTGTTCGCTGGTGGTACGCTCGCCGCCGAAGCTCAAGTGGTGTTTACCGAGGCCGGTGAAGCCGTGGCGTCCAACGCCCCAGTTCCCGGGGCGAGGGAACTGGCGCGAGCCGACGGTGCACACGTCCTGCTGGATCTGGGCGATGACGAGTACACCCGGGGTCGGCCACATCCCATGATCGATCCCGCCGTGCGCGATGCGCCGCTCGCCGAGGCGTTCGCCGACGCCGGCGTCGGGGTCATTTTGCTCGACATCGTGATAGGTCAGGGTGCCGCGGAAGATCCCGCGGGCCACCTGGCAAACTGTCTGAACGGGCGCGGCGAACAGCTACCCGTTATCGTCTGTTCGGTCACCGGCACGCGTGGCGATCGGCAGGACCGGTCACAGCAGATCGCGACACTGCGGGAGGCTGGTGTCGTCGTGGCCCCGTCGAACGCGGATGCCGCGGCGCTGGCGCTCGAGTGTCTCGGTAGCCGGCGAGGCGGCTAGCTATGGTGTTCCCGATCCCTGATCGTCTGCTGGTCGCGATCGGCGGCAACGCGACTCACCCCGAGGACATCGAAGGGACCTCCAACGAGCAGAAGGCGATAGCGGCTCGTACCGCTACTTCGCTGCTGCCGCTGTTGCTGCAGGACAACGAGTTGATCATCACGCACGGCAACGGTCCGGTGGTTGGCAAGATATTCATGCGCCAGGCGCTTACGCGCGATCGCATCGCGCCGATGCCGCTCGATATCTGCGTCGCCCACAGCCAGGGCGGTATCGCTTACCTGCTCGTGCAGGCACTGGAGAGCGCGCTGCGCAGGGCCGGCAATGAGCGCCATGTCGCGTGCCTGCTTACCCGGGTCGAGGTCGACGGCGAGGACCCGGAGTTCGCACAGCCGACCAAACCGATCGGCCCGTTTTTCAGCGCGGCAGATGCCGCCGCCGTACAGGCCGAACTCGGCTGGTTGATGAAACCGGACGGCGCTCGTGGCTGGCGCCATGTTGTGCCGTCACCCGAACCGCTGCATATCTGTGACATTTCACTGGTCGAGGAGCTGGCGCAACGGGGTACGGCGGTGATCGCCGGGGGCGGTGGCGGTATTCCGGTCGTGCGCGCCCCCGATGGCGCGCGATGCGGTGTCGAAGCCGTCATCGACAAGGATCGGACATCAGCGCACATGGCCAATATTCTGGGCATCGAGACGCTGTTGATCCTCACCGCGGTGGAGCAAGTGTCAGTGGATTTCGGCGGGCCTAACGAGCGCTCGCTCGATACCGTGAGTCTGCAAGAGATCCGCCGCCTGCGTGCCGAACATCAGTTTCCACCGGGCAGCATGGGTCCGAAGATCGACGCCGCGATTCACTTCATTGAAGGTGGCGGCGAGCGGGCAGCATTACGCGGCGAAGCCGGCACCCATATCGTGCGAGACGATGCTTGATTCTAGCCAGCGTCTGGCGATCAGTGCTATCGAAGTCGGTTGTATTGCGCAGCCGAGTCTGATAGCGGGCACCGAGTTTCGGGTGGCTTCGGTGTTCACGCGCAGCTGCTACCTGGTGTCAGTGACCGGCGACTGGATCTGCCTGCTGCCCGAGACGGCTACGGCCGACCCGCTGGGCGTGCGGCTTCGCGTGTCTGGCGGTGTGGACTGGCACGCAAGCGGGGTGGCCGCCGGCATGCATTGCTGGTGCGGCGTATCGGCACTTTATGTCGGCGCGCGACTGGCGATACACCTCAGTGATGCACCCACCTGGACTCCGTCGGCGCCGCCGCCATGCAACAGGGTGTCGCTGATGCGGGGCTTGACGTGTCTCGATGCAAGCGCGATGACACGGGATGCCGGCGAGAAGCAGGGGTTGCTGTCGCTCGTCTACCCTGCAGCTGGGTATGCTGGCCGTCTTGCGCACGCCGCGGACCCGACGGTCCGGGCATTACGCGCGTGGTTGAGGCAGGCGCTGCCGGCGGCGACGGTCATGGCTCCGCCTGCGCTCGACTCGCTGGTCGGACTCGGTCCGGGTCTCACCCCATCAGGTGACGATTTCATCGGCGGCGTTCTGGCCACGTTGTATCAACTGGGCTACCAGCCGGTTGCCGAGCGGCTCTACGAGACCGCCGCGCCGCTCGCGGCGCAATCCGGCAATCCGATCAGCGCCGCCTACCTTGCCGCTGCTGCGCGCGGGGCGGCGAATGCTGACATTCATCGAGGATTGCACGCAGTGCTCAACGGTGACATGGACGAGATTGGCGAAGCGTTGCGGGCGATTGGCGGTATCGGGCACACGTCGGGATTCGATACGTTTGCCGGTGTCATCGTGACGCTGCGTTGCATAGCCGAATTCGAGTTCGGCGGGTGCCCAACCAGATGAACGAACCAGGTCTTTTTACAGCCGATTACAGGAGTAAACCCGGCAGGGTCGAGGGCTGGCGCGGTACTCCGAGCTTTGAGGACTCTGTGCTCCTCAAGCAAGTAGACGATAGCGGCCTGGTCACGCTGGATCCAACCAGCCACAGCGACGACCAAGAACGTCCAGGGTTGGATCGGCGTGCTCATGACGGAGCATTCTAGTCCCCTGTATCAGTAGTTCGTTGCATAAAGCTCGAAGTCATTTTGTGCGCTGGCGAGGCGCGACGACGACTTCATATCTAGATATTCTGAGGAGGAGCAACGAAGCCAGCACGCAAAAGGACCCGAGATTTATGTGACGAATTACTGATACAGGGGACTAGCTTCCTTTGGCGAAGTAAGCGTTAGACGCGTCTATCCGAAACGCCCCGGCTGACGCGGGTCTTGAGTTCGTTCGTGTTTTTGGACAGGACGGGATAGCGTCGTTGTCCGAGCTCCGATCAAGCCGACGGCACACCCAGCGGCCTCGCACCCCAAGTCGGGAGCCGCTGGGTTTTTGGGCCACCACTCGATGCTAGATTAGTGCCGCCGGGCTGGCATCGTTGCAACGCCCGCGCTTCGCGTGGGCTAGCCCTCCGCCCGACAGGGTCGCTGCGGGAGGCGGCACGGCAAGCCCTCCGCCACGCCGTCACGGCTGCCGGCCGGTTGAGGACTCTCCGTTACTCGACTCGGTGGCTCCCAGGATTCCGTCGAGCTTTTCCACTTGCTCCCGAAGTGCGCCTTCCAGTTGCTCGTAACGCTCGTAGGCGTCTCGGCCGGGCCGCTGGTCGGTGCGCCTCAAGTTCTGATAGAGGTAAACGAGCTGGTCCAAGATCATGGGCTCGGCCTTCCACACGCTTCCAGCTTTGGGCAGCGCGGGGAGCAGCGCCTTTTTGATCTCGAGGAGAGTCTCGTCGTCGGGCCGTTGTTCGAGCGCCTTGTCGAGTCGGGTTGCAGCCCGGCGCGCGCTGCTGAGGGCATCACGCGTTTTGAGAACGAGCTCGACCTGAGCGGTGACGTCCGCCTCGGTGACCGTGCCTTCCTTGACGATTCGGGGATCCATCCTTGTTTCGAACGAGACGGTTTGCGTCCAATCTCCCGAAGTGAGTCGCGCCCGGTAGGTTCCCGGCGCCGCCATAGGTCCGTCTCGGCCGGATCGCTTCTCATCGGAATCCCACGGACCGTCATGCAAAAGATCCCAAAGGAAGCGATGCATCCCGGCGCTTTTCTCTAGCGCCGGACGTTCGAGCTCCGACTCGCCCATGCTGACCTGCTCGGGCACTACGTTCTGCTCGCTTGACGCCTCGCTCGAGTAGGCACGGATGACGTTTTCCTGCCCGTCGAGAATCTCGAGCTGGATCTCTCCCGCCGGCTCGGTGGCCAAGTAGTAGTCGATGTTGGCCCCGGGGAGTGGGTACTGAGGCTCGCTGGGTTCTGGAGTGCGGCTGAATCGGCGAGGGTAGAAAAGACGATAGGCATCCTTGACCTCGAAAAGATGGCTCTCCGCAGACGCCACTTTGTCGTCGATCTCGTGAAGCGGCGTCACGTCGTACAAGATCCAAAAACCCCTGCCCATCGTGGACAGCACCAGATCCTCGTTTACCACCTTGATGTCGGTCACCGGTGTGACAGGCAAGTCGAGCTGAAACGACTGCCAGTGTGCCCCGTCATCGAACGAGAGGAACATCCCGAACTCGGTTCCCGCGTAGAGCAGCCCCTCTCGATCGGGATCCTCCCGGACTACCCGGACCGGGTAGTCGTTGGGAATGCCGTTCTCCCCGGTTGTGATCCGCGTCCAGCTCTCCCCGTAATCCTCGGTTTTGTAGACGTGGGGGGTGAAGTCGTCGAGCATGTATCTCAGGATGGAGATGTATGCCTTGGATGGCTTGTGGGGGGACACCTCGATTTGCTGAACTCGGCCATAGGGTCCGAGCCCGGAAGGGGTCACGTCCTTCCAGTTCTTCCCGTTGTCCCGAGTGATATGGATGGGCCCGTCATTGGCGCCTACCCAGACCACCCCCCGCTCATGTGGCGACTCCTGGATGTCGTAGATGGTGCTGAAGTGCTCCTCCCCGGTTGCATCGATGGTGATCGGTGTGCCGGAGAGCACCTGGGTTTCCGTCGTGAAGGCGGTGAGGTCCGGGGATATAGTCTGCCAGGACCTGCCGGCGTCCTCGGTCACGTGCACGTAGTGCGAGGTATGGTAGACCCGATTCGGATCGTGCGGAGAGACGTGGATGGGCGACACCCTCTGGAAGCGGAATCGGAGGTCTTTCGGGTTGAAACCGTTGATGTTCCAAAATCCTACGTAATAATGTTGCTCCTGGCCCGTGCGCCGGTTGTAGAGGCTGAAACGGCCCTTGCATTCGGCGTAGACAAGGTCGGCATCACCCGGCTTGGGAACCACCGGTCCGGTCTCGCAACCGCCGTGGGTTTCCCATAGCGCCGTGTGCCCGCCGGGCATGCTCCGCGGCGGAAGGCTCGGAAGGGAGATGGTCGTGTTGTCTTGCTGCCCCGCGTACATCCGATAAGGGAACTCATCGCTCACGTCCACCTGATAGAGCTCCGCGGTCGACTGGTTGTGCATACTGGACCAAGTCTTGCCGCCATCGAGGGTGACGACCGCCCCTCCGTCGTTCGCTTGGATGAAGATGTGCGGGTTATCGGGGTTGATCCACATGTCATGGTTGTCACCGTGGGGTATGGTCTGGCGATCCCAAGTCTTGCCGCCGTCCTCGGATTTGTAGTACCCCTCGGCCATCGCCCAAAGCGTGTCCGGATCCTTCGGATGAGCATCGAGGTTGCAAAAGTAGAAGGGGCGGTAGAGGATCTCTTTGTGGTCCGAGACTTGAGACCAGCTCCCGCCGCGATCGTCGGAGCGGTAAACGCCGCCCTCGTCGCCGGGCGCTTCGATCAACACATAAACCCTATCGGGGTCGGCCGCCGAGACGGCTAGATCCGCTTTTCCTCGGAGGCCGTTCGGGAGGCCATTCGTCAACTGGGACCAGTGATCCCCTCCGTCAGTGGATTTATAGACCCCTCCCTCGTCGCCGCCGCTGATGATGGTCCAGGGCTTGCGCTCCGCGAGCCACATGGTGGCGTAGATCTCATCCGGATTGTCCGGGGCGAACTCGAGGTCGACGGCGCCCGTTTTCTCCGATATGTACAGCACCTTCTCCCAGGACTCTCCTCCGTCCCTCGACCGGTAGACCCCACGCTCGGGGTTCGCGCCAAACGGGTTGCCGATGGCGGCGACGTACACGAGATCCGGGTTGCGCGGATGGATGAGGAGCGCTCCACTATTGCCCGTCTTCTCGAGGCCGATATGCGTCCAGGTCTTCCCGGCGTCGGTGGACTTGTAAACGCCTTTTCCGATGATCACGTTGCTTCGGATTCCGTCCGAGCCGGTGGCGACGTAGACGATATTGGGATCCGACTCGGCAACCCGGATGGCGCCAATCGAGCCGGTGGCAAAGTAGCCATCGGAGATGGGGTGCCAGGTGTGGCCGTAATCGGTGGTCTTCCAGACGCCACCTCCGCTCGCTCCCATGTAGAACGTCGACGGCTGGTCCCGGTGGCCGGCAACCGCGGTCACCCGGCCTCCCCGGGACGGGCCCACCGTCCGATAGGACAGACCAGAGAAAAGTGCCGGAGCGTAGATCTCGTTGCCGGACGCGGGAAGAGTTTCACCGACCAGCATCGAGACCTGACTGTTTACCAGCAGGGCGAGCGCGCCCACGACCCACTTCATCTGCATGGTTCCATGCCTCCTCGAGAAGTCTCGCGTGATGCTAGATGGCCAAGAGTTGGAAAGTCAAGAGGTAGACGTGATGCTCAGCTCACCACCGCCCCGCTCGTTCTGCTCCTCGCAGCCGCCAGCTTGATCTGGAAGGGACTCGCCGACAACTTGACGACTGGGGTATTAGTCGTCGCCAAGGGTCCGCGCAAAGAATAAGTTCGCATTTTCCGGCGTCGAGGCGCCCGTCTGGCAAGGCGCGAGGCGCGAATAATATCTAGATATGTGAGCGCGGCACGAGAGAGAAAACCCAGATGCCCAACCTCAAAGACCGGTTCCGCGACGGTGAGATTCTGGTCGGAACCTGGCTCAATGGGCCGGTCGCTTCGCAGGTCGAGATCATCGGGGGCGCCGGCTTCGACTTCGTGATTCTCGACTCAGAGCACAGCTCCTACGGCCTTGACCAGTGTGAGGACCTCGTGCGCGCCGCCGATGCTGTGACGTTGCCTTGCCTCGTCCGCGTGGCTCCGGGCGATGCGCGAGAGGTCGGCAAGGCGCTCGACTTCGGAGCTCAGGGCATCATCGTTCCTCACGTGAGCTCTGACGAAGAGGCACGCGCTTCCGTTCGGTACGCTCACTTTGCGCCACAGGGCGCGCGCGGCGCGGCGCCGACGGTGCGAGGCGCCCGCTTCGGACGCACGGCCTGGAAAGACTACCTCGCCCAGGCGACGTCCGAAACGATGGTGGTGCTCCAGATCGAGGGCCAGGAGGGGATCGATCAGCTCGACCGCATCATGTCGGTGGAGGGCGTGGATGTTCTCTTCGTCGGCACGTTCGATCTTTCGGAATCGCTGGGGGTCTCGGGTCAGCTCGACCATCCGAAGCTTCTGGACGCCGTCGCCCATATCGTCCGTCGGGCGCGGGAGAAAGAGATTGCGCTGGGTCTGTGGATGCCGAAGCCCGAACAGGTGGGGCCGTGGATCGAGCGCGGCGTCCAGATGATCACCGTCGCCAACAACGACATGATCTTCTTCGAGGCCTGCCGGGCCGTCGCGGAAGCGGTGAAGGCCCGCATCGCGGATCGGTCGGCGTCGTGACGGACCCGACGCCGGCGAGAATCGGATTCGCCGCGCCGTTGACAGGCGACCAGGCGATCGTGGGCGTGCCCATGCGCCAATGCGCCGAGCTCGCCGTCGAGGAGATCAACGCGCGGGAGTCGGCTCCCTTCCGATGGAAGCTGGTGGCGGAAGACGACCGGGCCGATCCCAGGGTGGCCGTCGACGTCGCGCGCCGCTTCGTCGACGACCCCGCCGTCATCGGTGTGGTGGGACACAAGAACAGCGGTCCTTCGGAGGCGGCAGCGCCCATCTACGCCGAGGCTGGTCTCGCCCAAATGACGCCTTCGTCGACCAATCCGGCTTTGAGCCGAAAGGGTTATCGCACCTTCTTCCGCCTCTGCGCGCACGATACCCGGCAGGGCGAGGAGGCGGCTCGCTTCGCGGTACGCTCGCTGAAGGTGGCGACGGTCATCGTGATCCACGACGGCACGAGCTACGGCAAGCCTCTGGCCGAAGTGACGCGGGATACCTTCCTCGCCGAGGGGGCCAACGTTGTGCTGTTCAAAGGTATCGTGCCGGGAGAACGTCGCTATCCGGAGACCGTCGCCTGCATCCGGGACCTGAGGCCGGAGCTCGTCTATTTTGCCCTCACGGAGATCGAGAGCTCGATTCTGGCGCGGGAGCTGAGAGCTGCCAACGTCGATGCCGCGCTCTTCGGAACCGATGGGAGCCGGCAGTCGCAGTTCCTTCCACTCGCCGGCGAAGCGGCGGAGGGAGCGTATCAGACCTACGCCGGGGTCGACCCGGAGAGCGCGCCGACGGCGCAGAACTTTGTAGAGTCGTTCAACGCCCGCTACGGGCCGGCGCCCGTTTACGGCGCCGAGGTCTACGATGCGACGCGAGTATTGATCGACGCAGCGGAGCGGGCAGATCGTCTCGACCGTTCGCGTGTTCTGGGAGAGGTGGCGGGAGGCCGTTTCGAAGGCATCACCGGCACGATCCGCTTCGATGCGAGCGGCGAGAGGCGTGATGCAGCCGTCAGCGTCTGGCAGGTGCGAGAAGGGCAAATGGAGCTAGTTCCGTTCCAACTTGTTTCGCCTAGTACGATCGCCGCTGAATCCAGGTTGGAGCCACATTCGAAAGCTCCCGGCCCTAGGCGCAGATCGTTGGGACGGCTTACTAGTCGGTCTCGCCCAGGACCTTGCTGCAGGCTGGCGGGGCCCACCAGAGGAAAGACCCCGATCGTTGTGCCGATCGGGGTTTTTTCTTCCCTCCCGACTTGTAACCCTACGCCAATCCAGTCCAGTTTGGTCGTGTTCCAGTTCGTGGGCTGAAGGATCCATGTCGGCGAGAGTACAGGGCGTGTCCCCTCTGGCCGGAGACCGTGGATGCACTTCGGACTTATCTCCAACAACGCGACGATGGAAACCAGCCGGATGCGCCCCTCTTCCTGAATGCGCACCGCAGACGGCTCTCCCGCTTCGGCGTCGTCACGATCTTTAAACGACACGTCGCGACCGCGGCCACCAACCAACCGTCCCTCGCGGCAAAGCGCATCGGTCCTCACACTATGCGACACTATGTCGGGTCCCGGACTATGTCGAGTCGTTACTAAACGACGCCGCAGAAGGACTCCGAGGCGGTGTTTACTCGACATAGTCCGAGGTTGTTCTGGAAGACCAAAAGCCGAGGCCGTACCGAGCTGACAAGAGCTAATGTTGCAGAACCCCTATGAATTCCGTATCGACCGTCTCTCACATCTTTCGGCTAGAGGACAGGTGCCGAATAGGCGATTGAGAAACCTCCGTTTTATGTCGGCTAACACTCGTATCGCTTCCGGCCGCAATCCACTGAAAACCGGGGAATTTCGTTCGAGTGCGAAGACTCTACTCGACATAGTCCGGAACCCGACATAGTGTCGCCTATGTCTTTGAAGACATAGCGACATACGGCTGCCATGCATCTGCTCCAGTCTGGTGTCGAGCTCAACGTCATCAAGTCGTGGCTCGGGCACGTTAGTATCACCACGACGAGCCAGTACATCGAGATCGACATGGAGATGAAGCGCGAGGCACTCGAGCGCTGCACCCCGCCGGTCCCCGTGACCACAGGTGACAGACCCTGGCACTCCCAGAGCGATATCATCCAATGGCTCGAGGACCTGTGAGCCTCCGAAACTTATGTGAAGTAATACGTCGCCCGTGCTGTCGAGACCCGCCTCAATCAAGGCTCGTCGGCCGCGACGTCCATGCTACTCCACATATCCGCAAGCTTCACATAACTTGAATTTTCCTTCGCCATCGTGAGCACGAGCTCACGTATCGTTTCCATCACGCGAGGTCGCCCTGGACCGCGGCGATGGCTCCCATCGTACTTTGCCGCGATGAGCTCTCTGTACCAGCGCAACAATGTGTCAGGTGTCACGAGGTCAGCGATTTCCCTCAGGCTCTCCCGGCACAACGCCTTCGCCTTCGCTGCCAGGCGCCGACGCTGGTCATCCGTGAAACTTAGGCGACGGGCACCGAGCTGCTCCCGGAGCACTCGATTCTCTTCCTTCAGGTACTCGATTACATCCAATCCGATCGGCGACCTCCGCCCTCTGTCCGGGTTGACGTCGCTGAAGCGCCTGGTCATGAATCACGCCGCGCTCTCCGGCTTGACGTCGCTCGAGGTACTGGGTCTCGATCATAATCGCATCCGCGATATCAGCGCGCTGGCTGATCTCGATGAGCTGCGGACGCTCTCTCTCAGCTTCAACCAGATCAGCGACGTGAGCCCTGTGGCCACGCTCGCCTCACTCGAGACGTTCCGCGCCGGCCACAACGAGATCGGCGACATCGGTCCGCTGGCTGGCCTCGAGAGGCTTCGCGAGCTGCACCTGGAGGCTAATCAGATTGATGACATCGCCGCCCTCTCGGGAAACGCGTAGCTTCGCCGCATGTTCTCGTGGCCAACGAAATCTCCGACCTCTCGCCACTGGCCGACAACGGTGGTGTCGGGGAGGGCGATAGCGTATATCTGGGCGCTAATCCCATCGACTGCCAGGATCAGGCTGAGCAGTACGACGCGCTAACCCCGGAACGGAGCTAACGTGTTCCCCTCCTGCAGGTAGCTGAGCGGGATTGTCTGGACATCCGATTGTAGGATGGGCGAGACACCTGAACCTTGGCTCCTGTCGATCCGAAACGGCTACGCCAGTACCGATAACGGCGCGGGACCCGTGGGTCGAACCGACCGATGCCATCCGCTTCGACAGGCTTGCCAAACGGCTCGAGGACGGCTAACCTAGTGCCTCGCTTCGGAAATCCATCGTTGGGAGGGCGCGAATGGAGCCGAGAGCCACGAGTCTTTTGCAGATCGTCGATCGCCAGTTCCGCAGATGGGAGCTCCTGCGCGAAAAGCATCGCGCGGATGCGAAGCCTGTCCACTGGCCTATCATTACCATCGCCCGCGAGTTTGGCGCCCGAGGGGAGGCACTCGGTCGAACGCTCGCGGAGGGAATCGATTTCTCCTTCTGGGACCAAGAGCTGGTCCACGCCATGGCGGAGGAGTCGGGTGCGAACGAAGCCTTGCTCGCGACCCTCGACGAGTATCGCCGCAACGTCATCGAGGACAGTGTGGACGGCGCGCTCATGGGCGGAAAATACATGAACAGCGCATATATACGGCGCCTCGTCAACCTGGTGCATACGATCGCGACCCAGGGGAGAAGCGTCGTCGTGGGCCGCGGCGCTCACTATGTGGTGGCCCCCGATGAGGCGCTTCGAGTTCGAGTCGTGTGTTCGCTTGAAGAGCGTGTCCGCCGGTACAGCGAGCACGAGGGAACGAGTCTCGATGCCGCCCGCAAGATTTTGGATCGTGAGGACGCTGCGCGTGCCCGCTTCCTGCGCCACAACTACGGGAGCGATGGGACGAACCCGGCCGACTACGACTTGATCGTCAATACGGGACCGATACCGCTCGAGCGGGCTGCCGCGCCGATCCTCGCCGCCTACGAAGCGAAGTTTGCTCGCAGACCCGGGGAGGCGGAAACAGAACCCCTCAGATCTTGATCGCCAGGTCGGCGCCGTCGCGGGAGGAGAAACCTCGTAGGTGACTGCCATGGAGCAGACGCGTGTCGCTTCCACTTAGCTCTTGATCGCCAGAACGTCTTCGATCGCCGCGCGGTCCACTCGACCCTCATTTCGAAGGATCTGCCGTTTGGCCACCTCGTGTGAGACAACATCACCTGAGTCAGCGGCCTCCAGAGCGCGATCGATCTTCTTCTTAACGTAACGTCCAAGATCGAAAGCGTGAAAGGGTGGAGCAGCTGGTTCTGGAGAAGAGCTTGCTTCCGTCGAGAGCCGAGCACACGTCGTACTTCTTCCAAATGAGAGATGGGGAAAACCGCGCGCCCGCTTCGTTGAACTCCGTCACGAGAAACTCTGACGGCGCCCTTTCGCCATCGAGCGGCAATATCCAGAGGTCGTTCCCGGTGCTCGAATTCTGTTCCTCGTAAGCGAGGACGGCGCCGTCGGGAGACCAGGAGGTAATGATGACGGGGCACTCGTTCGAGAACAGGCGCTCGGCTTCCCCGCCGCCATCCGCTCGCATCTTGTCGAAGTGATGTGAATCGGACGTCGAAAGGAAGATGACACTCGCCCCATCCGGGGACCAAACCGGCGTTTGGGCGCTGGCGTCCATGGTGAGACGCGTTCTTGTGTCGCGAACCAAATGGAGTATCCAGATAACGTTGTCCGCATCGGTGGCCAAGCGTTGGCCGTCGGGCGCGATGCGTGGATGATAGCTAGCTCCGCCGAGAAGACTCGACGTCCCGAGTCGGTCGACCCACGTGAGCTGTTGGTTGGCCGAGGTCCCCGGCACGTAGGCGAGCGAGCCGTTGTCCGAGACGGCAAAATGGGCGGCGTTTTCGAGCGCCCAGATGTCGTTGGCCAACAAGGTTGGGGCGTCAGTGATTCGCAAGCGCATCGGATCGAAGGGCACCGTGACTAAGCGCGCGCGCTCCATCGCCTAAAGGCGATGGGTTCGGTCGCCGACTAAAGTCGGCCAGGCCTTGCCGCGATTCGCTATTCGCTTACCTTGAAACTATCGTCGTCCTGGGGCACGTCACCTTGGAGCTCTATGTACTTCGCTATAACCTCATCCGTCACATTGCCCCGTCGACCTCACGAAGTAACCACGGGCCCAAAGGTGACGACCCCAGAACTCCTTGCGGATCGACCGAAAGTCGCGCATCAACCGATGCGACGACTTGCCCTTGATTAACTGCATCACACGACTCGGCGACAGGCTCGGCGGCACGCTCAGCAACAGGTGCACGTGCTCTGGCCGTACATGACCCTTCAGTATTTCTATCTGGTTTCGAGCACAGATCTCTCGGATAAGATCCCTCAGGCGAACTGCCACATCTCCTCTCAAAGCCGGCTTGCGGTACTTCGGGATGAATACAAAGTGATAGTTTAACTGGTACGCCGTGTGCGATGATTTTCGGTATCCTTTCATCCGGGGATCGTACCGCATGCCTCCTTAAGGCTTCGCCTAAAGGCGAGGGGTTTCAACCATCCCCGAGTGAGACACTAAGTTTTCCGACAGCGGGATGAGGAAGTCTAAGCACTCTCGTCGGGTGGTGCCGATCAATCTCTCACAATAACAATTCGCTTGCGGCGCGAATGGCGGCGTCCTCAACACCCTAACGCCCATCGCTCGCACGGACCTCCGCAAGTCTTCGAAGAACTTGGAATCTCGGTCGACGATCGCGAAACGATAATCGTGCTCGCACGGTATCGCTTCGGAACTGCTGCAAGGTCCACTCCGCGGTCGGCTGCGTGGTCACGTTCACGTGGAGAATCCTGCGCGTATCGACTTCCATCACGACGAAGACATAGAGGAATTGGAACCTCGCCGTGACAACGGTCAAGAAGTCGGCGGCGATGATCGCCTCCGCATGATTGCGAACGAATGTGGACGATGAATGGCGTGTGCCTCGGTTGCTGTCATCTCGACTCGGCATGTACTTTCGCACCGTACGCGGCGACACTCGGATCCCGAGCTTGACGAGGAGCTCATGAGCGATTCTCTCTTCGCCCCAGCTGACGAAATGTGGAGCTCCACATTTCGTCAGCTGGGGCTATACGAGGATTTGTGGGGCTCTCGCTAACATGGGCCACGAGGTCGGCAGAAACACCGTGAAACGCATCCTCGCGGAACACGGTATCGAGCCCGTACCCGCGAGGGACAAACGCACTCCCTGGAGCACCTTCCTGAAAGCCCACTGGGGAGCCATAGCTGCAACGGATTTCTTCACCGTGGAAGTGCTCACCGCCCGTGGATTGATTCGCTATTTCGTGCTTTTCGTTATCGATCTCAAGACCCGTCGCGTCGAGATCGCGGGCATCGTCCATCAGCCCTACGATGATTGGATGAAGCAAATCGCGCGAAACTTGACGGACGCGATGGATGGATTTCTTCGCGACGCTCGATTTCTGATATGTATTGAACTGTCAAGCCCCGGCACGATCTTTTTTAGAGCATCCGATCTCCCACGCTCATCTGGTCAGGGCACGAGCAGCATGAAGCGACGGTGAATCAACCTGATATACGCGTGTTGGTTAACGCCTGATATGTATTCGTCGCGGAGCTGCCTCTGTCTACTGGCGAGTGTTCTCCCGATAGGGGAGTCTCTTAGCACATTACGAGGATTCTCCAACCGGGCTCCTCGTGCCCTGGCCACATCGTTGCGATGCCGACCTGTTCTGCCTGTTGCGCGGTATCGTGTGTCGTGGTGATCCACCTCCTGAGTCCGGAGCCTCCGGCGGATGCCTCCGGGAGTTACCTGAGAGTTGTGTCCGGAACATGCCCGGTTCGTGGCACAGTGTCTCAGGGCATAGTCATAACCCACGGTCCCCCCGAGACCAATCGATGTTTTTTAACACGACTCTGGCTCAATCTCCGTTCTTTTTATTTGAGGGAGGCTGTGGGAAACGCCATCGTTGTCCTCCAGTTGTTCGACGCCGTTGGTACAGGCTCCGAAGTAACCAAAATGCACTGGCGTTTTCCATGGCCTCCACTAATGAAGCAACCCTTCCGCTAGTAATGTTTCCTCTTGAACATTTTTCATATATATATTTTCTGGCGTTGGTTGAATGGCTCAGCGTTTTCAATCGAATCTCGACGGTACAGGCCGATTTCGCTCTCAGTGCTCTTGACTGCGGCTGAACTCGTGATTCGAGCTCACCATCCCGGTGTCGGGGCGCCTCAGCACGGACACAAAGCCTCCTTCGTCCATCGCCCATAGTTTCGGGAACCTCGGCGCGCAGGGCATGCATTCGGTTCAGTGCCTCTCGATCTACTTCGTCTTCTGCTCTGCCATAACGGCGCAGGCAATCGCCCAAACAAAACCGCTCAGTTCTCTTGCGATCGCCGTCGCGACCTTTCCTGGTTCCTTTCCGTTGCGTTGCAAAACCCGGTAGCGATTGCACAGCCGCTTCTGCGCCTTCCATGCAATCGCCTGCGCTGGTTTCGTCGCCTTCTCCGCTTTCTTCTGCATGTGGTAGCTCTGCCGTGCCGGAAACCGGTACGACCATGCCGCTTCGACCAATAGACGACGCACACGACCGTTGCCCGTTTTAGTGATCCCACCGCGCTTCTGCTTGCCGCCGCTCGTATGCTCAGAGGGAACCAAGCCAACGTACGCCATCAACTCGCGAGGCGAGTCGAATCGGCTGATATCACCGAGCTCCGTCACCAGCGACATCGCAGTCAACAGCTGCACCCCACGAAGCGCCATCAACGATTCCACCACTGGTTTCAAGCTCCAGTTCGCAAGGACTCTCTCCATCTCCTTGTCTAGACCTCGAACACGCTCCTCCGTTTGTTTCACCGCGCCCACGTATTCTTCCAGCACGATCTGCTGAACCGGAAACTTCATCTTCACCTCTGCCAACCAGCAGTAGTACCCCTGGGTCCATTTGCTCTTGCCCGCCGTGTACCTCTTGCTGTAGCGCAGGAGAAACGCACTCACGCGCTGTTTCAGCTGCAATTCCACCCGTTTCATCTCTCCTCGAGCTCGCGTCAAATCTCTTATCGCTTCCTGCTCCTCGTCCGGTACCCAAACCGGCGTCAACTCACCAGAGCGAAACAGCGACGCTAACTTCAACCCATCGCGACGATCCGTCTTCACTCGCTCGCCAGGTTTCTTCGGAATCAACGACGGCGCCACCACTACACAATCGTGACCCGTCTCTTTAATCCAACGGTAAACTTCGTATCCACACGGTCCCGCCTCGTAACAGAATCCAAGCACTTCGCCCTCTCGCGAGAGGCGATGGACCAGATTCTGAATTGATTTCTTCGTGTTGGCGATCACACCCAGCGATTCGGGCTTGGACCGACCCGGGTTCGCCAACGCTGGCGAGATCGTCTCCTTGTGTACGTCCAGTCCCACGTATCCGCTATACTCTTCCACGACCTGTCCTCCTTGATTATGGCTCTGAGCCTTCTTGCTAGATCCTCGAAAGCTTAACCCACGCCCTCAAGGTCAGGGCAGGTTCAATACATACTATCTACTGGGCTGGGCTAGAGCTAGAATGTCGACACTATGGAATACCGGACGGTGAATCCGACGACAGGAGAGCTCATCGAGAGCTTCCCGAATGCCGCCGATGCAGATGCCGACAGGGCACTCGATGCCGCCACGGCTGGTTTCGCCACCTGGTCGAAGAGCCCCTTTGCCGAGCGTCGGGAACTCCTACGGTCGCTCGCACAACGGCTCGAGGGGAGAGCCACGCCCTTTGCGGAGACCATGGCACTCGAGATGGGTAAGCCGCTTGCGGAAGGCGAGGCTGAGGCGAAGAAGTGCGCCTGGGTCTGTCGCTACTACGCCGAGGAGGGCGAGCGGGCGCTCGCGCCGGACTCCCACGAGTCCGACGGGTCCGAAGCCTATGTGCGTTACGACGCGCTGGGGCCCATTCTCGCGATCATGCCCTGGAATTTTCCCTTCTGGCAGGTCTTCCGCTTCATGGCGCCAGCGATCGCCGCCGGCAACGTCACGATCCTGAAGCACGCGCCCGGTGTCCCGCGGTGCGCGCTCGCGATCTCCGATCTGATGAAGGAAGCGGGCACGCCGGAGGGCGTCTTTCAGAATCTCTTTCTTGGAAACGACCAGGCGGCGCGCGTGATACGGGACCCAAGAATCCAGGGGGTGACGCTCACGGGAAGCTCCCGAGCGGGAAAGCAGGTCGGCGCGGTGGCTGGCGGAAACCTCAAGACGATGGTGATGGAGCTCGGCGGCAGCGACCCGTTCATCGTTTTCGCGGATGCCGATCTCGACGAAGCGGCCGAAGTCGGTGCGCTGGCTCGCTGCATCAACTCCGGTCAGAGCTGCGTGTCGGCGAAACGTTTCCTCGTGGAGCGTTCCGCTTTCGACGATTTCGAGAAGCGCTTCATCGAACGGCTTTCGACACGGAAGGTGGGCGATCCGACAGACCGCTCGGTCCAGATCGGGCCGCTGGCGCGGAAGGACTTGAAAGACAACCTGGTCCGTCAGGTTTCAGAGAGCGTCGCCGCGGGCGCCGAGGTGGTGTTTCGCGGTGAGGCCCCCGACGGCCCGGGCTTCTTCTATCCGGTGTCGGCCATCACGAAAGTGACCGAGGAGATGCCCGCCTATAGCGAAGAGCTCTTCGGACCGGCCGCGGTGCTCCTGCCGTTCGACGACGAGGATCGCGCGGTCTCGGTGGCCAACGACACCTCGTACGGGCTCGGCGCCAGCCTGTGGACGAGCGACCGCTCCCGCGCCGAGCGGCTAATCCCGCGCATCGAGGCGGGCGCGGTCTTCATCAACGGTCTCGTGAAATCGGATCCAAGGATCCCTTTCGGGGGAATCAAGGAATCCGGTTTCGGGCGCGAGCTCGCCTACGAAGGCCTGCGGGAGTTCGTGAACCGCAAGACGGTCTGGATCAAGTGAACCGCCGACGCCGCGTCGCGTTCGTCTTGCGCCGTCTCACCCGTGTGGACCCAGATAGATACCCTGCGGGTCGAGCTCGTTCCGAAGAAGCTCCAGAACATCTTTGCCGGGACGCGCGGTGATCGAGAGGGGTTCTTTGATTTTCAATGGCCAGCCTACCTCGGACCGGACCTCATCGACACTCACCCCAGGATGGAGCTTCTCCAGCACCATTTCCCGCGACTCGGGATCGAAGCCGTAGACACCCAGGTTGGTGATCACCCTCTCGCAGACGCTTTGCCACTTCCAGGTTGTGCTGGTACTTGGGATTGTCTTCCGGCGGTTCTTCCACTGCCAGGGCGTCCCGAAGGCGTTTTTCGTTGTGAGGGTGAAACTTCTTCGATTCAACGATGTCTTCGAGCGTCTGGTAGGGTGCGTGGGGCCCCAGGCTCTCCAGGTATCGATTGAAGTCGTACTTCAGGCTGCCCGCTCTTCTCCGGAACGAGTCACGGATCTCTTGCAAGCCCTCGATCCGTACCGGGTCGATGAGGGTGGCGCCGAGCGATCTCAGCTCGGCCAGGGCCTCTTCCATCACCCGCAGCACTTCGGGATCGGCGTCCCCCGGTGCGAACAACTGGCGGGCCACACCGAGGCGAGCGTCCTTCGGTCCGTCAGGATCCAGGTACTGGGTGTAGCTGTCCGGCACTTTCCCCCGGCTTGCCGCGGTCACCGGGTCGCTGGGATCGTAGCCGGCGAGGACTTCGAGCACGCGAACGGCATCGTCCACGCTGCGAGCCATGGGTCCCAACACGTCGCGCGCCGAGGACAACGGGATTACGCCATCACGACTGACGAGCCCCATGGTCGCGCGGATTCCCACCAGGCTCTGGTGGGAAGACGGACCACGGATGGAAGCTCCGGTGTCGGTGCCAAGCCCCACGGTGGCGAAGTTGGCGGCAATCGCCGCCGCGGTTCCGCCGCTCGATCCGGCGCTGACGTAGCGGGTGTCGTAGGGATTCCGTGTATAACCTGGCAGGACCGAGCTCACCGTCTCCGCGCCAGCAAAACGAACTCCGCCATATTGGACTTGGCCAGAATGATTGCCCCGCCGCTTTCAACTTGCGGATCCCGTGCGCGTTATCGGGCGGGATGGAGCCTTTCAGGGCCAGGACACCATTGGTGGTGGGCATACCCTGCGTGTCGATGTTGTCTTTTACGATGAACGGGATGCCGTGAAGGGGCCCGACGAGCCCCTCATCCCGGAGCTTACGATCCAGCTCCTCGGCAATCCGCAGCGCTCTCGGATTGATCGTGATGATGGTATTCAGCGACGGGCCCTGCTTGTCGTAGGCTTCGATCCGCTCGAGGTACATCTGCACCAGCTCTCGAGCCGTGAGTCTTCCGCGTTTCATCGCGTCATGGATGTCGCTGATGGAGGCTTCCTCGATTCGCCAGACGCGAGCTCCCGTGGCGGACACCGGTGCAACGCTCTCGAAGAGCGCAAGAAGCGTCGCGCCGAAAAAGAAGACTCTACGAACCATCGTGTGCTCCTCGGACCGTCAACACTTTAATGCCCTAGTCGTAGCGAGCGACCTCATACCGCCGAGACGTGTTAGGATGCGCCGAAATGGACGTCGCGCGGAATCGACGAAACGCCGTAGATCGGCAAGCGCGCTTTGTGCGCGGAAGGAAGACGGCAAGAAGGATCGCCAAGCTGCGGTCCAAGCTAGGTTCCCAAAAAACGGGGAAGGCAGAATAAAGCCACCGTCAGAGTAACAGCAAAATAGAGTTCGCCGCTTTCGCCGTGTTGTAACCCAGCGAGCGAGTACGGGGGTGTTGGGACGGTGTTTCTTTGTCTTTGGCACCAAACTTGACCGTTTTGTGAACTTCTCCGAGATCAAATACTAGTGCCCTGTATCAGTAGTACGTCACCTAAATCTCGGCCCCTTTCGCGTATCTGGACTCCTCTGTCAATAGAAAGTTTCGATTTTGTTGGCAGCCTCCTCTCGGAGTTGGTAATGGAATGCATTTGTAGTGTGTGGCGTGTGGGTGAAACCCCGGATCCCGGAGCCCCCCGTTTGCCCATCGCCCATAGTTGCTGGGACCACGGCCGAGCACCGTGGTCTGCTGAAGGGGCGATGGGCAAAGGGTTTCGACCCCAGATTATGCTGAAGAGCGTAAAGTTCAATCATCTGTTTTCACAGCCCCTCGAGCACATGTAACTTCGACAGGCGTTTCAATTCGCTGCATTGAGATCGATAGATGGCGAGCAGTACCTACAACCGTATCTTCGGCCAAGGGAGCTTATTTTCTCCGGGCCACGATGGAGTTTTCGAGGACGCCCGGGTTGCCTATCGCGCTCGCGGCCCTCTCGATGGAGGCCAGAAGAGCTATCGGCGATTACCCGGGAACAGAAAACTGTGTTTGCCATCATCCTAATTCATAGTAGCGATTGAGAAACGTTCATGCCGGATTCAACGCGCCAAGTTCGGCTCGTACAGAGTTCCTCGCTTGAGTACAGCGAAGACGATACGGGCCAGTTTGTTCGCCGTGGCGATCGCGGCTTTGTTATGTCCGGTGCGCTTTTGTACTTGTAAAGCCCATGTGAAGAGCGGATCGGATTTCGAGTTCTTCTGAGCGGCGAGGAGCACCGAGCGGGCCCCATGAGTCAATAGGGTCCTGATATAGACGTTTCCTTGTTTGCTGATGGTCCCAAGGAAGCGATGCATTCCGGTGGAATGCTCCTTTGGCGTCAGGCCGAGGTAGCTGGAAAATTTGCGGCAGTTTTGGAAGCGCTGGACTCCACCACCGACAAAGCCAACGATGGCTGTGGAGGTGATGAGCCCGATTCCAGGAATGCTCCGGAGAATCTCGACAGTTGGGGTCTGCTTGGCGACGGCTTCGAGGTTCGCCTCGAGTTGTTTGATATTGGTTTCGAGGGTTCGGATTTCGTCGACCATCGCATCTAGGACGCTACGGACAACATCAGGAATCGCAACGTCTGCATCCTCGACCAAGCCAGGAAGTGCTGAGATGAAACGTTTAGCACCGACGGGGACGAAGATACCGAGCTCCCTCAGAATGCCCCGCGCGGTATTGATTCGAGCAGTTCGAGTGGCCATCCAACCTGAACGCGTACGATGAAGGGCGGCCAGGGCATGTTGACCGATGGTTTTGATGGGAACCGGGTGGATATCTTCGTTGCGGTTGGCTTCCAGAAGCCCCCGAACATCGGTCCGGTCGGTTTTGTTTCGTCGGACGTAGGGCTTGGTGTGAAGCGTGGGTAGTAGCCTCACGGTATGACCAAGTTGAGTTATTTCGCGCCCCCAATGATGGGCACTACCGCAGGCTTCCATCACGACCGTCGCCGGCTGACGTTGTACGAAGAAGGGAACAAAATCGCGACGTCGAAGACGACAACGCTCGGCTACCTTTCCTGGCGTTTTTGACACTGCAATTTCAAAAACCTCTTTTGAAATGTCGCCGGCGAGCGTTGTATGGTTTCATCTGGACTCCTCCTGTGAGTTAACTCTGGCACTGACTTAGTCTGAAGTTCCTTTCCAGAAAAACCGACATCCCGTGTTAATCCAGAGGCATAGGCTGATTGGAAGGTACGCGCTTCTGTCTACACGGTGATACCCTTCAGCAGTTCGTAGGCCCTACGCTGTTTGGAGTCCGGTGATGTAGTCACGTCAAAGGTCATGTCGCTCGATGCCGCCCCCGGGGTCCGACATTTGTTTCGGACGATGTTGCTGAGAAGGCGCAGCAGCGTGCGGAAGCTGGAAGCTGGACTCCCATCGTCAAGCTTCTTGGTCTGTATCTTGCGCATGGCCGCCTCGGAGCGCTTCGCGGGAGCAACGGGGTCACGCTTTGCCTTCGCCTGCTGGTCCTCGTCAGCGAATAGCAAGGGCCGCCAAGCCTCCATCATGTGCCACAGGACGTAGTAGGACAGCATACACAAGAAGATGTGCGCCCGGACTCGGTTTTCGCGCCGGTGACGAATGGGCCGCACCTTCAGGTCGATGTTCTTGAAGGAACGAAACGCCCTCTCGACCTGGGTCAGCAACTTGTAGCTGCGCACTAAGTCATCTGTTTTCATCCGCTGTTCAGCAAGACTGGTGCGGATGACGTAGAAGCCGTCAAGTGCAGCTTCCGCAGTGACCTTTGTGTCGTCGATTTCGAAGCTAAAGCTGTTGTCGCGAATGTCCAGTGTGAAGTGCTTGCCGACTTTGTACTTGTTGAGAACTTTGCCTACCCGCACACCGATTTTATCTTTACCATGCAGCTGACCCTGCCCGATCCGTTGGCGAATCTGGTCCAACTGCTTAGCGATCGTCTCCACGTGTCGCTTCCACCGCTGGAGCCGTTTGTTGGCGAGCTCTGAGTTGCCGCTGGCGAGGCGCGAGGCGTCGGCATCCATCGTTGTCTCGTCTAGCAGCCCGGTGAAAAAGTCCAGATTCTGCTCACGGAGAAAGTTTGGTGGGCAAGTTCAAGGAAGATGTGATTCGGCGGAACGGCCAAGTTGAGACGCCCGATGGATTGCAGCGGGGCAAAACGTGCGCCTATGGTCGAGACGAAGCGCAATAAAGCAGCGATCAGACTGGCGTTGAGCTCCGCGTATTCCTTCGGCGTGGCCTTGCCGATGAGATTGCGCATCAGAATCCCGAGATTGAATCCGGCCACGTGCGTGAGGAGGCGCTTGAGTATATTTTCGTGTCTTCGCAAATGCGTTCGTCGCATGCCTCCCGCTTCGAGGTAGTGCGCGAAAGGTCGTTCGAGTAACTCGCCGCGACGGCGTATTAATCGCTTACCTCGAGTCCCGCGAATGCGACGTCGGTTCGCGTAGGTGGCGGCTTGCTCGGCCTGTTTGTCCTTCCATTTGCGGCCACCTCGCTCTGGCTCCGAAATGTAGCTCCGGTATTCTTGTTCGACCAGCTCAACCAGGATGTCGTTGCCGTGATAGCCCTTGTCCCCGACCACTTCGCGACCCGCGTCTTCATGTATTCGTTCACAACATTCCGCGTTGTTCGCGAGCTCTTGCAGATTTGACTGCGCTTTTTCCAGCGTATCCGGTAGGCTCTTTGTGTCACCCTTCGCGCCTCCGTGAAGCGTCACGGCAATTACCGCACCTTCCCCGCTCATGTCCACAGCATGCTCGGCTTTGTGCGCCATATCCGTGCCCCCGCTCTTCATTTTCATGATCTCCGCATCCGGCTCGTTCGGATTCACCCACTCCTTGTTCGACCCTTTCTTTGGCCGCTTCTTGTCCAACTTTGCAATGTCCGCTCGGCTCGGCTCTTCGATACCACTCTTGCGCGCAAGCTCCTTCAAATACGATTCGTAGCTTTCCCCCGTGTCTCGACGAACGATTGACCGAAGCGCCGCATTCGCTTCCAGCGTCGTCGCGTCCACACCCAGTGTCTTGCCATCTATCATCCCTCTCGACGCTAGAACTTCTAGCACCCATCCAAATACAGATTCGTGAACTTCCAGCGGAAGTCGATTCCGTATCCGAGACAGCGACGAATGGTCCGGCGTTCGCTCTTCCATTCCAAGGCCAAGAAACTGGCGCAAAGACAGTGAGTCCGAACACCGCCAGCAGATCCCGCGCTCTGAATCGATGCGCTCAAAGTAGCCGATCAACAGCATTCGAAAATACACACCCGGCGGTATGCTCGGCCGACCTTGCTTCTTCGCGTAATACGGCGAGCATTTCGACTCCACAAACGAGTCAAACTCTTCCTCTCGAAGTACCCGCTCGAGTTCCTCATAAAAAGGATGACCAGGACTCGACGCAACCGCATCGTGTGGAATCCATAAAGTCTCTTGGCAACTTTTCTTTTTCTTCTTCATCGACATGCGATGCAATTTTACATCGTCATCGAATGAGTCTTCAGAGAAATATCGACCGGATACGACTTTTTCAACGGGCTGCTAGCTCGAAGTCGAAACCGTCGTCACGGATATCGAGTCTGTAGTAGCTGCCGACTTTGTACTTGTTGAGGAGCTTTTTCACTGCAGCACGGATGTTCTCCTTGCCCTGCAAACGTCGCCGCTCGACCATCCGACAAACCTTCTCAAGCTCCTTGCAGGTCGCTTCGAGCAGAGCACGACGCTTGTGACGCCGCCTCTCGGCCAGTTCCGGATTGCGGCAAGCGACCAGCCTCTCGTTGGGAAAATCCGGGTGCGTCACCTCAAACAGATTCCGCTCGTCGAATAGCCCCATCTGGAGCAGCCCATCGTTGATGAGCTTGCGAATCGCCTCGGGTCGAAGAGCGGTAATCCAGTCGACACCGTCCATCTCTCGCAACGCGTCGATCTGGGCCTGGGTGATCATCCCGCGGTCGCCCACCATCACAAACTGCTCGATTCCGAACCGCTCTTGCACCTTTTCTATCTGAGGCAAGAGCGTTTTGGGATCGCCCGAGTTGCCCTCGAAGACGGATACAGACACAGGGATACCGCGTTCGTTGGTCAGTAGACCGTAGTTGACCTGCAGCTTGCCTTTCTTGCCGTCACGGTCGTATCCGAGCTTGGCGATCGGACAACTCACACCCTCGAAGTAGCTTGAGGTTAGGTCATAGAGCGCGAGGCCGTCGTTTTGGAGATGGCGCGCCGCGAGTTTCTTTTCGATGACCTCCTGGCGTTCGAGAACCCAGTCCATGGCGGCATAGAGATCGTCTTCGTCGGCGTCGCTCACCCCAGGATTTCGGGCAGTGTGGTTGTGTGCCACCACAGGCTAGTCGCCAGCTTCGACTGCGGTTCGAGGATCCGCGCGGCTACCATGGCCATGACCAAATCCCGCTCTCGTGAGTGTCGAGAGCCAACGAGTTTTTCGAAACCGAGCTGTCTCATGGCGCTGAGCACCGCATCGACGTGGCCATGGAGCCGGGAGCCGTTCTCGACGATTTCGAAGGCGTCTTCGAGCGAAACGAGCTTCTCCCCTTTGAGAATGCGTTTAATGGCGTCGACTGCGTCCATGGGCAATTTGGACAAGTTAGCAAGCGTGCGCTTGCGGACGTTTCCACCCACCCGATAGGACTCACGCAGCAGGACGGCAGGCTTAGAGTTGCGATTGGGGATGATGTGGATATGCATGCCCACTATAATAGCATTAACAATGTTAATAACCTACGGCTATTCTATTAATTACATGCCTATATATTGTCCGCCAAAATTAGCCCCCGACGTCCCTAAAGACGCGTAATCATTGGGGATTCAAACAGTCAGTGGTTCTTTCGACCAGGGAACTTCAGACTAGCTCCTGCTGAACGTCGCCTTGAGGATATAACCGGCAATGGCAGGATTCTTGCGCAGTCTCCGAAGCGAATACGGATACCAGTTGGGGCCGAACGAGACCGACACTCGGAGACGGTGTCCCGCGTCCAGAATGATGCGTCGGAGCTGGAGGTCGACGCCGTGCAGCATCTGGAACTCGTACTGTGAGGGCTGGAGCCCGAGGCGCTCGATGATCCGGTACGCGGCCCAGACGAGCTGCTCGTCATGGGTGGCGATACCAACGTAGCAGCCGGCGCTCAAGAGCTCGTCCAGGAGCATCACGTAGTTGTCCCTGATGATCTGCGGGTCCACGAAAGCGATCTCGCGAGGCTCGATGTAAATGCCTTTGCAAAGCCGCACGTTTGCCTTGACCTCCTGGAGCTTTCGCACATCGGCCAGGCTGCGCCGCATGCGTGACTGGATGACCACCCCGGTGTTGTCGAACTCCTCCCTCAGCCGAAAGTAGGTGTCGAGTGTGGCGTCGATGCACGAGGAGTCCTCCATGTCCATGCGCACGAAGTTCTTTCGTTCGCGCGCATGAGTGAGGATCTGGAGCATGTTCTGGTAGCAGAACTCCTTGTCCAGCTTGAGCCCAAAGTGAGTGAGCTTGACGTGGATGTTGCTGTCGAGCTTCCTCTCCTCAATCTGGTCGAGGACTTGCTTGTAATCACGAACGGCTTCTTCCGACTCCTCCCGGCGGGTCACGAACTCGCCGAGAATGCCGGTAGTCACCATGAACCCGTCGCGGTTGAGCTTCTCGGTCTCCCGTATCTGGTCCTCGAGCCTCTCTCCGGCGATGTAGGGCCGGGCAAAGACCCGGACCAGCGGCTTGGGAACGACGGGCAGCGAGGTCGCGATGAGCTTGTCGAGGGCACTCATGACGAAAACCTCAATCCAGGTCGAGCCATTTCAGGATGCGGTAGCGTTGACCTCTCCGCCGGCTCATGATCTTCTCGATGATCTCGTCCGAGAGGATCATCGCCTCTTCCGAGAAGTCGCTGAAATAGCGCGCGGTATCCTGAAAATAGTCCGCGAACGCCAGCCGGTCCTCCTCGGAGAGGATAGTCGAGAGACGTATCGCCTGCTCGACGAAGCGTTCGCGGACAGTGCCGGAGAAGGGATTGCGCATGAGGATTTCCCGGTAGAGCTCGGGGCTTTGTGAGAAGAGCCGCCCCACCATCGAGACCTCGAGACGGTAGATGGGACTCATGAAGGCAAGTGTCTCCTCGAGAGACAGTCCCGACTCGCTCAGTGCGCGGCCCATCACCATGGTGCCGAAGTGGGTCATCACTTTGCACGATACCCATCATTCGATCGTGGGTCTCGGCGTCGGTGCGAATGAGCTCGGCTCCCATGCGCCCGAGCTCCGATTCCAGCCACCCCACCATCGGGCCGGGCGCGACCGGGCAGATCACGATCTTCTGGCGCCGGAACGAGCGGACCGTTGGCCCGAACATCGGGTGCATGCCGACACTCTCACCGGCGCCGTGCTCGGCGAGTGCCGCACAGACGCCCTTTTTCAGACTGTTGATGTCGCACAAGAGGGCGTCCGAGCGCACCCGTGGTCCGAGCGCGGCGGTGACCGACTCCGCTTCGACCATCGGCACCGCCAACATGACGATGTCGGCTCGCTCGACCCTTGGAGCATCGAGAGGCTCTCCCTTCTCGAGAACATCGACCGGGTGAGCACGTCTCCGAAAGGCCTTTTCAAAGAGGCGCCCCATCTTTCCGCGCCCGCCCACGATGAGCACTCGCCGGGTCTCCTCCGACGCCCGAGCCGATGCACTCTCTGTCTCGAGCTCTTCGTCCTCCTCCTGCAAGGTGTGCGACGCTTCGATGAGCACCGCCATGACCTCACGTACCACCGGTCTCGGCAAGCCCAGCTCGGCTCCGATGTCCTCGGCGCGCCGGAACACTGCGCGCTCCCGCGAGCGGTCGAAAGAATGCTTGCCCGAAAAGCGCTTAGCTTTCCGAACTTCCGCGACGAGCCGCATCCGCTCCTTGATGAGGTCGAAGAGCGCGCGGTCGACCCGGTCGAGCTCGTCCCGGATCGTGTCGAGGGATGGCTCCTCTTTCATCTCGAGGACTGTAGCACGCGCGCCGATCGATCAGCTGATCCTCTCCAGTGGATCCGCAACACGGCCAGTCGCCATTTTGCGGTAGTGCGTCAGTTTGATTATTTTAGACCTTGATTTCTTGCCCGCACTCTGGCAGCGTTTGTCACTTGGAGGTGACATGCCACGAGGACCGCAGAAACAATGGAGACCAGCAGGCACCGCCGAGTGTGCCGTCCACGTCATGAGGATCGCAACCGGCGAGCTCGACGAGACGTTTGAGCCGCCCAGTAGAGATTCGGACCCGGACGCCAGCAAGCGCGCATCGGTGGCCGGCAAGGCTCGCGCCGCCAGCCTGACGCCAGAGCAGCGCTCAGAAATCGCACGGAAGGGTGGCAAGGCGAAGGCCAAGAGGAAGGCGGATGCTCCCGGCTAACAAAGCTTCGTGCTATATTTCTCCTGTGAGTCCGTGTCGAGTTGTTCGTCCGCTACCGAGGCTTCGGTCTGCCATGCAGCAGACTTGCAAGATGTGCGGGCAGCCGGATAAGTTCGACTTCCAAGTTCCCGACGAGTTGTGGCGGGAGGTCGTGCCTAAAGACTATCAAAGTCTTGCCGTTTGCCTATATTGCTTCGATGAAGAGGCCGCCGCGAAGGGTCTCGACTTCGCGGCGGCCTTGACCGAGCTCTGCTTCGTGGGCCGCTCTGCTTGCCTAGGCTTTCGGATATCCAGCATGGGAGGCGGCGCCACAGACTAATCGCAGATTTTGTCCTTATTCTCCTCCTTGCCTTGACATTGGTTGCAGAACTCGCCAGATGTTGGCTTGCTCCACTTATCTTCATAGTCGCGCTTCGGCCAATTTCCGCAATTGGTGCAGAAGTGCCAGGTATCGCTATCTTTGCGCCGTCGATAGTGTGGCCGTGCCATCCTCATCACCTCCGTTCTTGTTGAGAGCTATGGGCTAGCGATTGAAAACTCTCGCCCCTCGGGCAGCAATGCTGGCGTGAGGGTAACGCGTACACCGTCAAATCCGGACAAACGTATTGCCCTTTGCTGAACGGTTCCATCCTTCTTGTCGGTGAATCCAGCTAGAAGCTGGAAATCGTCCCAATCTCCTGATTTGACATTGGTCCTTGCGGTAATTGAAATTGTTTGATCTGAGCCTGCGCCTATATCGCTATAGCCTGCCGCCCTGATGTCGGCAGCGGTCAGCTCGTAACGCTCTACTTGTCTGCCTTGCTGGAAGTACGTAACCCGAAAAAAGTTCCAGGTTGCCGTGCCACCTCCAGTCTCTCGGATCCGTATCGGATACTTCACCGCTAGCCAGAATGTGCGGTTGATGCTGGGGTGTAGCGTAACAGTGCCGCTGCCAGTGAATTCCACTACAGCGGAGGGAGTCGGCGGAGGCGGTGTGGGCCTCGTTGGTGTCTTGTCGCCTCCATTCCCGCAACCGAAAAAAAGAATAAGTATGGCCACTCCGAATACAGCTTTCCGTCTGAACATGGAACATCCTCCTGTGGTTTGGTCCCGGAGAATTGGTCGCCGGGCCAGTCGCCAAACAAGGCTGCACGTGGCGTGCAGGCTCCCGCTTATTCCCCCCACGCAAAAAGGTGTTGTATTTAGCGGGTGACCCGACGCTCGGGCCACGCACAACCTTGTTTGGCGGGAGTGAGATTACACCAACTTGCGCGCGCAAGTCGAGCGGAATCTTTGGACCTTTGGGCCATCCGAAAAGAGTTGACATTCCTGCTTGCGGAATATATACTTTTGATTATGAATAAGCTGCCGGTTGAGAAGCGAGCCACCATCCTCAAAATGTTGATGCATGGATCGTCCATACGGTCGATCAGCGAGATTATGGACGCGTCCGCCAACACGATCTCAAAGCTGCTGATCGATGCCGGAAAGGCTTGCTCTGCCTACCACGACGTGGCGGTCCGTAACGTGAGTTCGAAGCGCGTTCAGGTCGATGAGATCTGGTCATTCACCTACGCGAAAGCGAAGAACGTCGCGCGGGCGAAGGCCGCTCCCGAGGGCGCAGGCGACACCTGGACGTGGACGGCGCTCGATGCCGACTCCAAGCTGATCGTCTCCTGGCTCGTTGGTGGGCGCGACGCCGGATACGCCACCGAGTTCATGCAGGACGTGGCTAGTCGTCTTGCCAACCGCGTGCAACTCACGAGCGACGGCCTCAATGTGTACCTCTCGGCCGTCGAGGATGCGTTCGGTGCGGATATCGACTACGCCATGCTGATCAAAAGCTACGGAGACGCGCCGGAGGGCCAGCGGCGGTACAGCCCCGCCGTCTGCACCGGAACAACGAAGAAACCCGTCACCGGCGACCCCGACGATGCGCACATCAGCACCAGCTACGTCGAGCGGCACAACCTGACGATGCGGATGGCGATGCGTCGGTTCACGCGGCTGACGAACGCTTTCTCGAAGAAGCTGGCGAACCATGAGCATAACGTCGCGCTCTACACCGTGTGGTACAACTTCTGCCGTATCCACCGGAGCCTTCGTGTCACTCCAGCGATGGAAGCCGGACTGGCCGACACTCCCTACGATGCCGAGTGGATCGTCGGACTGGTGGATGCGGCAGCGCCGAAGCCGCGTAAGCCAGGCCCGAAGGGGCCGCGCAAGAAAAAGTAGGGGTTAGAAGAACAGAGTCTCAAGTGCTTTTCGGATGACCTGCCAGCGAAGATATTCACCATCGTAGGTTCCATCTTCACCTTTCGCCATTTTGTATCGGCAGTCTCCGTCGGCGTTTAAAGTGAGAGATGCTCGGAATATCTCATTCTCGACGTTGTCTTGGACCAGGATATGGCTCGGGTTGAGCATGAAATAAACCGAGCTTGAGTTCTTTGGATTGTAATGAGCTGTGACATAGAACATCCGATCCTTCTCCCGCTCACTAAAGTTGAAGTGGAGGCTGCCACCATTGCTAACCAGCTTATTACGGGCGACAATATCTTCCTTGACTGCGGCCTTTATCCTCTCGAACTGAACCGCAAGCGAGCACTCGGCTCTGACCGTTACCCAATCGAAGCCGTGGTCCTTCGGGCTCATTCAAAATCCTCCCAGGCGCAGGTTAGCAGCGCAGGCGGAAATAATCAAACTGATGCAGTACCCATTTTGCGGTCTGCTTGACATTCCCGAGGGCACCATGTAAATAGCAGTGTGAATCCGTTCGGCGGCCCGATGAAAATCTTCAGACACACATATGCCGGCCAATCTCCTCGTTCGAAAAACCGCTGAACGCACGCACTCCGTTCGGCCGGCGTACTCGGAACGACGACGTGGACGTTGGAGGGAAGGCAGTCATGGAAAACGTTTCTCGGAACCCGATGACCCGGCATGCACTCGTCCCGGGACTCCTCTGCCTGACCTTGGCCGCGGGTCCAACGATCGGATCCGGCGCATCACCTGCGGGCCTTCAGGAGGGAAAGCCCGCGTCCGTAGAGGTCGACCCGCCGGAGCTGGAGCTCGAGGTCGGCGAGACGATCCAGCTTCGAGCCGTCGTGAAAGACGCACGGGGAACCGTCCTGCCGGGAGCCCAGGTGGTTTTTTTCTCCGGATCGCGCTCGTCGGTGGGAGTGACTCCCTCGGGAATGGTGGAGGCCTATCAGCCCGGCGAGCACGAGCTCACCGCCCTGTCCCCCGCTGAATCTTTCGAGGGAGAGCCCGATAGCTACAGTCGACGCGATAGCGGGATTCGGACCACGATCAAAGTGAAGGTCCCGGTGCCGCCTTTGGCCCGGCTGGATTTCGTCGATTTGCCCGCGACGCTCTATGCCGGAACCACGGTGCCGGTCGAGGTGAGTGCAACCGATGTGAGCGGGACCACCCGCGGGGACATTGAATCCGTTTTGAGCGTCAGCGACACCAGCGTCGCCCGGGCCGGCGTGGGCGAGGTTACCGCCTTGAGACCCGGGAAAGTGAAGCTCGAAGCCCGAGCGGAACGGGTCACGGCCAACTTCGAGCTGACCGTACGAGAGAATCCGGTTCGCTCACTCGAGCTCGAGGCCTCCCGCGAGGAAGGACGCACCGGGGACGTGATCCACTTCGAGACGACCGCGAAGGACGAGAGGGGACGGCCGGTCGCCGACGCTCCAGTCACTTACACCCTGCTGGCCCGGCCGGACCCCAATCGCGCCGAAACCGTCGGTGCTGGAGCACCGGCACAAGTGGCCGACGACGGTCGCTTCGTGGCCGAGCAGCCGGGAATCTACACCGTGATTGCGATGTCGGGCCCGCACTTAGCCCGACGGAGCGTTCGGATCACCCCGCGCGACGTTCAGCGAAAGATCGAGCTGGTCGGCCATGCGCCCGTCGGGGACCGGGTGACCTCGGATCTCTGGGTCTGGGAGGGGGTCGACGGCCGAGATTACGCGGTTCACGGCACTTGGAACGCGGGGGGTCACGCGTATTTCTACGACGTCACCGACCCCTCCAACATGCAGCGCATCGATATCATCCAAGTCGACGCCCGGACCGTCAACGACGTAAAGGTCTCCGAGGACGGACGCATCTGCGTCATCAGCCGCGAGGGGGCTTCGAACCGGCGCAACGGCATCGTGATTCTAGACGTGAGCGATCCTCGAAACGTGCGCATTCTCTCTCAGTTCGACGAGCAGTTGACAGGAGGCGTGCACAACGTGTTCATTCACGACAAACACGTTTACGCGGTCAATAACGGGCGTCGCTGGGACGTCATCAACGTCGAAGACCCCACCAAGCCCCAGCGGGTCTCTCGTTTCGAGTCCACGACGCCGGGCCACGCCATCCACGACGTCTGGGTGCGCGACGGTATCGTTTACCAGGCGGGGCGGACCGACGGCCTGGTCATGATCGACGTCGGCGGCGGGGGCAAGGGCGGCTCTCCGACGAACCCGGTGGAGATGGGCCGCCTGGGACAGCTCACCGGATGGAATCACTCGGTGTGGCCGTTCCAGAGCAAGTCCGCCGGCAAGTTCTATATCGCCGGCGGCGACGAAGCCTTCTGGGACAACCCTCTGGCGCCCGGCGTTGGCATTAGCTGGCAGGAACGGATACCCTCGTATGCGAAGGGCTGGATTCACTTCGCGGAGTTCGACGACCCGAAGAACCCGCGGGAGGTGGCCCGCTATCAAGTCCCCGAATCGGGTCCACATAACTACTGGATAGACTGGGAAGAGGAGATCCTGTACGTCGCCCACTTCGACGCTGGCCTTCGCGTCGTCGACATCTCCGGAGAGCTGATGGGCGATCTCTATCGGCAAGGGCGTGAGATCGCCAAGTTCTACTCCGACGATTCCAAGGGGTTCATACCGAACGCGCCTTTCGCTTGGGGACCGCAACCGCACAAGGGCACCATCTTCTTCACCGACCTCTACAGCGGGCTTTGGGCAGTCCGGCTGCTTCCCAAGGAAGATTCGGAAGCGGAAACGACGAGCATGCGATGAAGCCGGAGGCCAAAACGATGAGATCCGTTGTGACGCGATGCTGCTGGCTGATGTTGGCGGCGATGCCGAGTGCCTTGGCGGCGGCTCTACCTGCGCCGACACAGCCCGCCGACACGCCCGATTCCATCGAAGTGACGCCGAGCTCACTGGAGCTCAGGGCCGGCGAGACGGCTCAACTGACGGCCCTGGTCAAAGACGCCAGCGGCAACGTCTTACCGAATGCCCCGGTGATCTTCTTCTCCACCGGCCGCTCCTCGGTGACGGTGACGCCGGCGGGCAGGGTGGAGGCCCGCCGCGCCGGTGAGCACACCGTCGTGGCGCTGTGCCCTTCGGAACGTCTGGAAGCCGACGCGTCGCTGCGCGGCGTTCCCGGGATCCGCTTCTCGGTCCCCGTCAAAGTAACGCCGTCTCCCCTCGCACGACTCGACTTCGGTGACGTCCCGGCAAGGCTCCACGTGGGCGCGGTGGTGCCCGTGGCTGTCACGGGAACCGATGTCAACCAGAATCGACAAGACGTTCGCGCGGAGCTAACGGTGAGCGACCCTTCGATCGCAAAAGCTGTGAGCTTCGGACCCACCTTTCAGGGTTCGACAGACGCACACCCGCAGTATCGTCGTCCTCGACCCGAGCTGTTTCCATCGGACGCAACGGGAATCTTGACGGCGCTGGCACCGGGAAAGGTAACGGTGACCGCGACCACGGCCGAAGGCGTCTCGGCGCAAATGGAGCTGAGGATCGACGCGAATCCAGCCCGCTCGCTCGAGCTGACCGCTTCTCGAGACGAGGCACGCACCGGCGACGTGGTCCACTTCGAGGCGGTGGCCAGGGACGGCGAGCAAAGGACCGTTGCGGAGGCGCCCATCCGTTACATGCTTCAGGCCTGGTCCGATCCGAGTCGGCCAGAGACCGTGGGGGCGGGGGCGCCGGCGCAGGTAACCCCAGACGGGCGGTTCGTCGCGGAACAGGCGGGCCTCTACACGGTGGTGGCCATGTCCGGAACTCTCGTCGCGGAGCGGACCGTTCGGATCGCTCCTCGAAACGTGAAGAAGCGGGTCGAGTTCGTGGGTCATGCCCCCGTACGCGACCGCGTCACCTCGGACCTCTGGGTCTGGGAGGGCGTGGACGGGCGAGACTACGCGGTGCACGGCACGTGGAACGCCGATGGCCACGCCTACTTTTACGACGTCACCGATCCCGCCAACATGCAGAGGATCGACATCGTGCAGGTCGACGCGAGAACGGTCAATGACGTCAAGGTCTCCGAGGACGGTCGGATCTGCGTGATCAGCCGCGAAGGCGCTTCCAACCGGAAAAACGGGCTCGTCATTCTGGATGTAAGCGATCCGCGTAACGTCACGATTCTGTCCAGATACGACGATCAGCTCACCGGCGGGGTGCACAATGTTTTCATTCACGAGAATCATATCTACGCGGTGAACAACGGCCGGCGGTGGGACGTGATCAACATCGAGGATCCGAAGAGTCCGGCTCGCGCGGCTCGTTTCGAGACCTCAACGCCGGGCCGATCCGTGCACGACGTTTGGGTACGCGACGGGATCGCCTACCAGGCAGGCAACACGGATTCGCTGATTCTCTTGGACGTCGGCGGCGGCGGCATGGGCGGCTCGCCGGCACAGCCCGTCGAGATGAGCCGGTTGCCTCAGCTCACCGGTTGGAACCACGCCGTATGGCCTTTTAAGAGCAAGTCGGCCGGCAAGTTATACGTCTTCGCCGGGGACGAAGCCCACCCGTTCAACCCGCGCGTGCCCGGGGAGATCATTTCCTGGAAACAGCGCGTGCCCAGCCGCGCGATGGGGTGGATCCACGTCGCGGACTTCACCGATAAGGAGCGGCCGCGGGAAGTGGCTCGCTACCAGATTCCGGAGGCCGGGCCTCACAACTACTGGATCGATTGGGAGCAAGAGGTCATGTACGTTGGCTACTTCAATGCCGGCCTTCGGGTAGTCGACGTCTCCGGCGAGTTGCTGGGCGACTTGTACGGTCAAGGGCGGGAGATCGCGAAATTCTACTCCGACGACAGCGCCGGCTTCGTGCCGAACGCCCCGTTCGTCTGGGGTGCCCAACCGCACAAAGGGCACATCTTCTTCGCGGACTTCCACAGCGGTCTTTGGGCCGTCCGCCTCGTCGATACCGAGGAGAGCAGCACCGAACAATGACGCGATGCTTCAGAGTTGGTTTTCCGGTTTGGCTTTGCTGGTGCCTCCGCAAACCAAGCTCATGCTGATCGCGCCGACGGCCGGGTGTCACGAGGTGAGGGCCACCGACGTACGCGGCGCCACCCGTGGTCGAGCTGATCGTTCGAGAACCTGTGGGACGAGTCCTTAGGGTCGCGCAAGAATAACTACCGATTCTTGCGTGGACCCTTATCGAGCCGCCGTCATTCGGGCGATCTGATCGTCGTAGCCGGCCAGCTCCCAGCGAACGAGCGACACGGGAATGACTCCTGCCGCATGGAACTCGTCCATGAAGCGCTTGAGAGTGAAATCGTCGCGAGCTGGAGGGCCCGTTCGGCCATCAGCATATCGATCTGGATCTTGCCGATGAGGTAGCTCGTCCCGTAGCCGGGCTGCTGCAGGTAGAGATGCTTCTCGCCATAAACGGTGTCGCTGCCCTCGGGCATCCACCCCCGCGGGGTCCATTTCGCGGCAAACTGCGCCGCCTCGTCGATGGTGTACTCGTTGCTGTGCATGCGCAGGCCACCCAGAGCGCGGGCGGTACGCTGAGCGAGAAGAATCCAGATGAGCTCACGCGAGCGGGGGCGATCGTCGAAGAGCCCGGCGTGCATCATCATCTCTTCCATCGCGGTGGCGATCCCCTCGGAGCGTGCGTCGTAGATGTTGCTGAGCGACGGCACCCGCCGGATCGGACTCGCGTGCGGCTCTTGGTCCATCCGGGCGAGGTCGAACCAGTGGTGCCCGTGGGTCCGCATCGTCAGCGGGTCGCGATAACTGACCTCTGAGAAGAAACCGCGCAGTCCGTCGGCCGGGCTGAAACGCCCGATTCGGGCTCGGAGCGCTGCATCTTCGTAGTCACGGACCGAAATGATTTCCTCTTCTTCGAGAAACTTCATGTATTCGGTCACCGCATCGTTGAAGCGGCGGTCGTACGCTTCGGCGCTCGCGATGCGGGTCTGCTCCGGCAGCTTGCGGTTGCGGTTCTCTTCGAGCCGCAGGGACCGTGGGAGCGGACGAGCTCCCGGAGCATGAGCGTCTCTTGTTGTTCCCAGGTGTACGGGACGAGGTGGACGTTTTGCAGGTACCAGGTGTAGTTGTCCGCCCCGACGCCCGAGGGTCCCGTCTTCGAATCCGCCTCGTTTTCGAGCCAGTCGATGAATGCGTCGGTGGCCTCGCGGGCCGCCACGATGGCCGCATCCAGCTCGTCGCTTTGGCCGGACACCCGACTCGCGAAATTCTGCAGATCAGTGCTCTGGCCTTTCATGGCCCGGATCCCCATCACCCAGAGGTCCCGGGCGTCTTCGACCAGATTGCCCCGGGCCTGCTCGAGAAGGGCCGCTCCCGATCCGTGCTGCGAGCTCCGCAGCATCCGCCTCGGAAAGCGGATACTCGTAGGTCCACAAGTCGATCCAGCCATGGATGACCGGGCCTTCGTGAGCCGGCACGTCGCTCTGGGAAGGAAAGATCGTCGTGTAGAACGCCGGGTTGCGCGCCCACGGCCGACGCACCCTTTGGTCGAAGTCGAGCCCGTTCATCTCCGCTCGTACCAGATGGTGGTCGATTTGCTGCGACACCGGCCAGCCGCTCGGGTCGATGGCGGCGAGCCGTTGCTGATACCCGGCCAACTCGCGGTGCTGGGCCGCCATGGCTCCCGAGGCATAGTCCGGGACGCCGTAGACCATCTCGGGCCGCTCGAACTCCCTCCACTCCTCGAACAGCGCGACGAGATCATCGTAGCTGGTACTCGTGGCGGCAGTACCCGCCGCCTCTTCGCTGGGAGCGCCGCCGGGGCCGCAGCCAGCAGCGAGAGCGAGCACTGCGGCCAGCCAGAGAAACGTTGCCATCGGAGCGAGCAAGACATGGTAGACCTCCATTGTCGCCGGCAAGTCACCGGAACACGACGCGCCGATACTCGTTCTCGACTCGCCGGATGTCAAACGGCAAGGCGAAGCGGGCAAACCCTCACGGAGTCAAAATGCCGGATTGTTGTACAGGCTTGCTTCCGGGAGTACAATCAAACGCTGATATCGGTACCAGGCGGTACGTCGGTGCCATTCGTCGGGACACGAGATCCGGACGTTACAGGAGAGTCGAGCGATGCCGGTAAAAACGTCCATTCTTGTTTTCCTGAGTGCGGCAGTGGCCATGCCGTTGCTCGCGCAGCCGGACGAGGCTCGCACCGGCTTCGACAGCATCCGGGCAGATGCGCTGAAGGGCCACATCTACTTTCTCGCATCCGAGGAGCTGGGAGGGCGGCTCTCGCTGAGCTACCAGGCGCGCGTGGCCGCCAGCTACGTGGCGGCGGGCTTCTATCGTGCGGGGCTTACGCCGATGGGGAGTGGCAGCCGCTCGCCAGTGCTCGTCACTTACCGCGAATCGAGGAATCATCCTGGCGGCGTATCTTTCTTTCAAAGCTTCGAAATGGTCGATGCCGAGCTCGATCGGGAAGGCACGCGTCTCGGCGCGACGATCGCGACGCCGTCCGGTGGCCTGCTCGAAAAGGAATACGTGGCCGGTTCGGACTTTTTCGTTGGACGGCACTGGAACGGAAACGTCGAGGTGAGCGCCCCCGTTGCCTTCGCCGGCTACGGCGTCTCGGCACCCGAATACGCCTATGATGATTTCGAAGAGCTCGACGTGTCCGGAAAAGTCGTTTTGGTGCTCGCCATGGAACCGCAGCTCGACGATCCGGACAGTGCCTTTCTCGGAGCGTCGGAGACGTTCCACGCCTACAACTTCTACAAGCACGAGGTGCTCCGGAAGCGCGGCGCCGCCGCCATCCTGATGGTGGGGCGCGATCGTCGCACTCGTCCGACTCCCCGCGTGCCGAGTGGTCCCACCAGCACCGAGGCGATTCCGAACCGGCCCTCGCACACGCTCACGCCGCCCTACTACGGGATTCCACTCTTCCGCGTAACCGAGCGTGTTGCCGACGAGCTGCTGGGACCTTCCGGCAAGACGCTTCGAGAGCTGCAATCGGAGATTGACGCCACCGGAAAGCCTCGCTCCATCGCGGTACCTGATGTTACGGTGCGCCTGGTCCGGCCACTGAGAGACCTGAAGCTGGTCTCTACCCGGAACGTCATCGGCGCACTCGAGGGATCCGATCCGGCGCTCAGAGACGAGTACGTGATCATCACCGCCCACTACGACCACTCCGGAGCGACAGACCAGGTTATCTTTCACGGCGCCGACGACAACGCCTCGGGAACGGCGGCGGTTATGGCTCTCGCCGAAGCGTTCGCCGCGAATCCGGCACGCCCGAAACGAAGCGTTTTGTTCCTCGCCTTCGATGCAGAGGAGAACGGACTCCTGGGTGCGTTTCACTACGTCGAGAATCCGATCGTAGCTCTTGAGAAAACGGTCGCGGTTCTCAACATGGACATGATTGGCCGCAACGAGGAGTCCGCCACCTGGGCGAGTCGTGCCGCCGACACTGGAAACACCGTGAACCTCGTGGGAACACGCTACAGCGCCGATCTGCGGGCCGTCATCGAGAAGGCCAATCGAGCCATTGGACTCTCTCTCGACGAGAAGATGGAGCGAGACGATCGAGAGAACTGGTTCGCACGCAGCGATCACTTCGCCTTCGCGACGCGTTCCATCCCGATGGTTCTCTTCAGCACCGGGGAGCATCCCGACTACCACACGCCCAACGACACTTGGGATCGCATCGACTACCCCAAGCTCACCCGCATCGTGCGGTTGGTGTACTTGACGGCGTGGGAGCTGGCGAACGGCGCGAGCCGTCCACGGTTCGTCGCGCGTCTAGTGAGCGAATGACGTCAAGAATTGTCTGGAGACGGAGCGAGTCGCTTTCAAGGAACGAACTTGCCCCGGACCTGATTGACGAGGGGGAATGACATGAGAACGGCGTTGCTTGTGTGTCTTTGCTGCTTGCTGGCCTCCGCGGTCGCGACTTCCCAGCCCGGCTCCGAGGCTCTTCGGGTGGACAATCTTCTGTCCATCAACTCCGTCGTCGGTGGCGAAACTCCGCAATGGTCGCCCGACGGGAAGCATCTTCTCTTCGCCTCGAGTCTGGGAGACGGCGGTCTTCTGACGATCTCTCCCGACGGCGGTTTCCCCACGCGCGTTCCCCTCGATCTCGGCGGGTCGGGGCATTTTCTGGCGCTTCAGACGCCGCAATGGTCGCCCGACGGTGCCTGGATCGCTTACGTTGCGGACAAGTCCGGCTCTCCCGAGCTCTGGCTCTGGTCGGTCGCAGGTGGGCGTGACCGGCAGCTCACCGATCTGGGCGGACGCATCAATTCCTTTCGCTGGTCCCCGGATGGGACCGCCATTGCTTTCGCAGGCGACCGCTACGGCAACTACGATATCTGGAAGGCGCGCGTAGACGACGGTACGATCCATCGTTTGACCAAAAAGGAGCGCTACGAAGTGTTCCCCTTCTGGACTCCGGACGGCGAGACGATCCTCTACGCCGAGCTGGACGAACGATGGGAGGACCACACCGTGATCGCGATGACGGGTGATGGAGAAAGCCCGCGGGTCGTGGTGGTAGACACCGACTTTTTCGACTATCGAGCCGGTGGCACGTTCGCCTATCCCCGCGTCTCGCCCGATGGGCAGGCCGTGCTCTTTCGCTCGCACCGAAGCGGCTGGATCAACTACTGGGTGGTGCCCCTCGGAGTCGGCGAGCCGAGAGCCGTTCATGCCGAGGAGGCCGACCAGAGCCACGCCCGCTGGTCTCCCGATGGACAATCCATCGCGTTCGTCTCGAACCGGAACGGGACGCACCATCTCATGGTGGTTGCGGCGAGCGGCGGGACACCCCGCGCTCTCGTGAGTCCCGAAGTGGGCGTGGTTGCCAGCCCCGAGTGGTCGCCCGACGGGACGCGGCTGAGCTACACCTTTGAGACGACGACCCGTCCTCGAGATCTGTTCGTGGTGGAAGTTTCGAGCGGTGACAGGCGCCAGCTCACCGACTCCCTCCTGGCAGGTGGCCTCGAAGCGACGCTGATCCCACCCGAGAAGATCCGTTACCGGAGCACCGACGGTTTCGAGATTGCCGCCTACCTCTACAAGCCTGCTGCGTTCCGTTCCGGCGAGCGCTTTCCCGGAGTTCTGTGGATCCACGGCGGTCCCACCTCCCAGTTCCACGACACCTTTCAACAACACGTTCAGTTCTTTGTTCAGCGAGGCTACGTCGTGCTCCTCCCCAACATCCGCGGCAGCTCCGGCTACGGAAAGGCGTTCGCAGACGCCAACAACGGCTGCTGGGGACATTGCGATCTCGAAGACGTCCTGGCCGGAGTCGACTACTTGAAAACGCTCGCCTACGTGGACTCGGACAAGATAGGCATTACCGGAACGAGCTACGGGGGCTGCATGAGCCTCTCGGCCGTTGCGTTCGCGCCCGGCGTCTTTCAAGCCGCGATCCCGGGCTCCGGCTACGCCGACTGGTTCCATTTCACGGAAGAGCAGGAGCTCCGTCACATCAAGCTCCTCGAGCACGAGTTCGGACCGCTGCCCGACAACGAGGAGACCTACCGTCGGAACTCCCCAATCTTCTCAGTCGAGCGCGTCACCACACCAACGTTTCTCGTTCACGGTGAGGGGCGGTTCCCACGCTCGAGCGCCTCGCTGAACTTCGCCCTCGAGCTCAAGAAGAACTACAAGGTGTTTCGGCTGAAGGCCTACCCGAACGAGAACTACTACGTGCGAGGCAGGAAGAACCGGCGTCAGCTGCTTCTCGATATGTTGTCCTTTTTCGACCAGTTTCTGAAAGGTGGCCCGAAAGGGGACCCGCCGGTCACCTCGAACGAATAGGTGCGGGCGATGCTCACCGACATGCTCCGATTCTTCGACTTCTACCTCAAGGACAAGGATCTCGAGCTCCCCGGAGTGGGGCACATTGAGGAGCTCACGCCAGCCAGAAAGTGAAACTGCAGGAGCAAGCTCGTCGCTTCCGCTCAGCACGTGAGCGACAAGCGACTGAGCTAAAGGAAAGGGTGTAACCATGCGTTCCCTACGGTCGATGACGATGATTGCCGCCATGTTCCTGGCGGTATTTGTTCATTCGGTGGGCGAGGCGCAGACAAAAGCGTTGCCTACCGATCCAAGAGACCCGCTTCTCAATCAGGGGCCGAAAGAGGAAGAGATCGCGGAGAAGGCCATGGTCAGCACCCAGCTTCCCGCGGTGACCGAGGCGGCTCTTCAGGTGCTGAGAGAAGGCGGTAATGCCGCGGATGCTTTCATCACCGCGGTTTTCATGCAGCACGTCAACGACTTCCACCAGGTGTCTCTCTTCGGGGCCATGACCGGGCTCTACTACGAGGCGTCGTCGGGAAAGTATTACGCGTTCAACGCTTTTTCGGACCGACCCCTGGCCGACCGAAGTGAAGTGGGCGACCCCAGCAAGGTGGCCATCGCGGGCACCGTTCGCGGTCTCGAAGCCCTCGCCAAGCGCTTTGGAACCCGTGCCTGGGCGAGCTACCTCAAGCCGTCGATCGCCTCGGCCGAAGAAGGTGTCCTCGTCACCTCCTTCATGTATGCCAGCAATTACTCGACGATGGAAAGAAGCCTGGCGGAGAACCGCGAAGCGAGAGAGTTCTACAAGCCGGACGGGCATCTCGTTCCCGTCGGGTTCCGCTGGAAGATGCCCAAACTGGCGGAGACGCTCCGCAAAGTAGCGTCGGAAGGGGCGGACTATATGTATACCGGCGCCTGGGGGCAGAAGTTCGTCGAGGAAGCAGTCGAGCGTGGAGGTCGCGTGACGCTCGAGGACATGGCGAGCTACGAAGTGCGGTGGATGGAGCCGGTGCGCTTCACGTATCGCGGACACGAGATCATTGGCGAGCCACCGCCCGGCACCGGCGGCCTGATTCAAGCCTACAGTATGAACATCCTCGAGAACTTTGACTTGAGAGCGCTGGGGCACTTCACCACCTCGCCGCGAACCCTCGAGATCATGGCGCGCACCTTTGGCCGTGTCGAGGACGAGCTGCGTTGGACGCTACGGGATCCGCTGAGTTTCCAAATCCCGAGCGAGGTCTGGCTTTCCAAGGAGTATGGACGAACGGGCGCCGAATTTGCGCGGAAGACCACGACGCACCCCGGGGTGAGTCTTGCCGGCAGCAAGGAAACGGCGGGCGCTGACGGCGGTGTCCCTCTCCTCGCACGTCAGGAGCGAGACGGGCTTCCGGTTCTGGGCAGCAATCACAACGTGATCGTGGACGCCCAGGGAAACTGGATCTCGTCTCTCCATACCGGCCACGGAGGCGCTCCCGGCGTCTTCATCGACGGTGTCCGTGCAACCGGGAGCGGGATGCGGGGAGAAACGACGGGGCCGGGGCGGCGCATCCTGGCCGGAGTGGGTGCGGTCATGGTGGCCAAGGACGGTGTCCCGTGGCTGGCTTTGGGCACGCCCGGCTGGCCGCCTCAACCCATCGTGGAAGTGCTCGTCAACATCATCGATTTCGACATGCACCCGAAGGACGCAGCCGACGCGCCGCGCTTCTTTGCTTTTCTCAACAACGAGAACGTGGTGGAGATAGAGTCTCGGATCTCGGAGGAGGTGCGAGAAGGGATGGCCGCCGCGGGCATCAAGCTGAACGAGCTCGGAGACTACAATTGGCATACCGGCTCAATACAAATCGTCTGGCGCGACGCCGATGGAAAACTCCACGGTGTCAGCGACCCCCGTCGCCTGGGATATTCGGCGGGCTACTAGAACTAGTCTCAGTTCTCATCTGTGCGCCGCGTCGAGGCCGGGATGGAAACGTCCCGGAACAGGTCCGCGTTACCGGTCGCGGCGATGGCATCGCGCAGCCTATGGTCGTAGGTTTGTCGAACTCGGAGGGTTCTTTCCATGCCCAAGCATGGCAGGCAGCCATTCACATGGCCAGCCGGCCACTCATAGAAGTCTGCGAACGATCCTGTCGAACGTTCGCTCTCCGTACTCCACAATGATCGTGCGAGTAGCACGGCTCGGGCAGGCCGACCAGGTACCGTTGTATTCGTCGGGGTAAAACACCTGGAACGCAAGCGACGTCCACCCAACGGTCGAGCCGCCGTAGAGCACCCGCGCACAGCCTTCTCCGATACCCCGGAATGTTTTCTCGATGAACGCAATGAGCTCGTAGGTGACCGCGTCGCCGTAGGGGCCGTTGTTGGCCGAGTTCACGCCGTAGGAGCCGTCGTAGTAGGGAGTGGCTGCCTGGACGTCGACCTTGATCACCCGCGGGAAGCCCGGTCCGGTCCAGTCCTTGTAGAGCTGGTAGGCGTAGCGCTCCTCTGTCGGTTTGTAGCTCGGATGGTTTCGGTACCCCACGATAGGCTCGACCCAGGGTTGTCCGCGGAGCGCCGCGCGGATGGGCTCGACTTTGGGCCGGTCCTCCGTTTGGGCTGGCTCCGGCTCGGAGTCTGCGGTCCTCATCTCATCCTCCGGAGGCGTCTCGCGCCAGTGCGCAATGGTGCGCCGATAGTGTCCTTGGGTCACCACGAGCGGATAGCGCGCCTCGGGATGCTCGTCGAAGGCTTCCGGCAGCAGGACGATCGCGTCGAGATACATCGGGCGGCCCCAGAACTCGCTGAGAAGCGCGCTCTCGAACCGCACGTGCTTCACGTACTTGGTGTCCTCGGGCTCGGGGATGGGAGGAATTTCCTGATCCATTGAAATCTCGATGGTGGCGTCCTCACCCGCGTCGAGACGAACCTTTCGAGGGGTGCTGTACAGATTGCCCGGCGCCCGGTTCTACTTGATGCCTTCGTCCCGGTTGATCGGCAGCTTCAACCGGTGTCCGTCACTCCGATGAAACGTCTCGTAGCGGTGGAGCACTGCCTGGACCCAGTACTCTCCTCGCGGAATGTCCGCGACGCTGTCGACGGGGTAGCCGAGGACGTCGCCATCGAGGACAGCGTCTTCTCCGGGCGCCAAGCCTTCCACGTCGATCCCGAACAGGAGCTGGGTATCCTGACCGTTCTTGATCTGGAACCGCGGCTCCTCGGCATCGTTCGTCGAGATCGCCAGCAGCAGACGCCCGTCCAAGGCCGTGCTCGACCGCTCTTCGGGAAACGAAACGGCAAAGCGAAGTCCGGCGGGCTCGCAGGACACGGTGAAGAGAAGCGACAGGACTACCGCCCATCGCATCACCGCCTCTGAGAGCTGAGAGACTAGCGCTAGCGTGACTCTATACATGGCAAAGTACCTTTCCCGAGATGGCGGAAACGCTGAAGGCCATCGCTAGAGATGGACCCGGAATCTTCTATGGAGGGGCGCTTGCGGAGCGCTTCGCCGCTCATTGTACCGCGCTGCCACGGCCCGGGTGCGAGTGCCCTTGCGAAAGCGGCAGCGCGTCGGCGCCCTTCTGGGGACTCCCGAATTTTTCACCGAAGAAGTCCCCGGGGTTCCAGGTGGGCCGATCCGCGTCCGAGGCCACGTGAAATCCCAGGATAAAGTTCGTATTGGCGAAGAGGGCGGCAGCGTCCAGATCCATCGGCTGGTTCAGATCGTCGGCGGGCTGATGGTAGCGTGTTCGTCTCCACTCGTCCTTGAGCGCCGCGCCATCCCGGTCGGGCTCGCCCGTCTCGAGACCCAGGTTCATGAAGACGGCGGGTACGCCCCAGCGCACGAAGCTGTACTGGTCGCTTCGGATGAAGAGCACTTCTTCTGGCTCGGGGTCGGGGCTGACCCGGAGGTCCATTTGTGCCGCGACACGCTCGACGACGTCGGCAAGGCTGGAGTGCTCGGCGCCGGTGGGAATGATCTCGTGGAGCGCGTGCATTACCGGTCCGGCATCCAGGTTGAGGTTGGCCACTATCTGCTCCCGGGGGACGGTGGGGCGAGACATGAAGTAGTCCGAGCCGAGGAGTCCCTTCTCCTCTCCGGTCACGGCCAGAAACAATACGGAGCGCCTGGGTGGTTCTTCCAGCGTGGCGAAGGCGTGAGCGATCTCAATCATCACCGCCACCCAGACGGCGTTGTCCATGGCGCCGTTGTATATCGCGTCACCGTCGACCGGCTCACCGATGCCAACGTGATCCAGATGCGCGCTGTAGACGACGTACTCGTCTCGAAGCTCCGGATCCGAGCCCCGGCGCTGGCCGATGACATTGGGGCTTTCGACGCGCTCGTGGCGCGTCGCCACGTCGAGCTCCGCTTCGAAGGCAAGGTCGAACGGCTGCGGCCCCCCGTTCCCGGCTCGCGACAAAACATCCTCCAGCCTCTGCGGAGCGCCTTCGAACACCGCCTCGGCGCCGTCCAGGCTCAGCTGGGCAGCGGCACGGATCGCATTTGCCACGCCGACGGGCTCGTTGTCTTCGTTCAGCCAGCGCATGCTGGCGAACCCGCTTCGGCGAACCAGGGCGGGCCAAGGCCGCCGCCTCCGGTCCACCGCGCTCTGAACGGTCAGCACGCCCACCGCTCCGTGGTAGGCGGCATTCTCGAGCTTCAGCCGGCTCGACGAGAAGTAAGCGCGCTCGTTGTGGGGGAAGCGCGCGGGCGCGCCTGACAACAGGACCGCGATCTTTCCCGCCGCATCGATCCCCGCGTAGTCGTCGTGGTCGAGCTCCGGCGCCGTCACCCCGAAGCCGACGAAGACGAGGGGAGCACGCACCCGGCTTCGCTCGCGCACGAGGTCCGCCGACAGCAGGTAGTGCTCACCGTGCTCCAGCCGCCGTGCCACCCCCTCCCTATAGAGGGTCAGGGAGCTTTCGCCGGGCACGAGGTCGGCTTTGCGAAAGGCAACGGGCTGAAAGTATGTTCCACCGTTCCCGGCGGGCTCGAGACCCACGGCCTCCAGCTGAGCCGCAACGTAGTTGGCCGCAAGCTGGTAACCGCGCGTCCCCGTGCCGCGCCCTTCGAGCAGGTCATCCGCCAGAAAACGTACATGTGCCCGGATGGCGTCGGGACGGATAGTCTCGAGCGCGGCGGCGGTGGCGGTCCGCGGCCTCGACGACCCACACGAGAGGGAACCGAGCGCGAGGACTAGGACGAAAAGGACGGACGTGCGATCTTGCATGGGCGTTATCTCCTGAGATGGGCGTGAATTTTCTGTAATCTTGAACAGTTTCATATAGAAATAATAACTTGACAAATAAGGAAAAGTGAGTGTCCTTCCACATACCAAAAACAAAACGGTCGCAGCTAAGCGGCCAATGGAGGGACACCTCAATGAAGAGCAATATCACGCGCGAAGAGTTCAGTAAAGAGGTAGGTCGTCTGTTCGAGGAATTCGCCGAGGAAGTTTGGCAGGCGGTAGTGGAACTGGAAGCCGATGTGCAACGGTGTGATGAGTGGATGCGGGACAAGGGAAGCGCCTACCTTCGCGAAGTCCTAGGCAAGGCGCTCAGCCAACGCGCGGAGGGTGTTATCTCTCACGCTGTGCCGCGATCCACCATCCTTGATCGTCGGATTATGCCCGGGGTGAAATGCCTGAGAAGGTGGCGACGGGTGGGATGAGGAGAGGTTGGCGGTATGTGATGAGATCGGTTATGAGGAGAGTGCGGTCTCGGGCATCTGAGGCTGGAAAAAGGAGATGGGCCCGCCACGTTCCAAGCGTGCGGGCCCGTGGCCGGTGCAACTTCGTCAGCATACAACGCTCACCAGCGAGCAATACGTTAGCGAAAGAGGCTGGCTTCACGCAAGTCTGAAACGGTGCCCAAGTCACCCTGGTGGTGGCTGTCGTTTTTCCCGCCATGGCACCTACCCGAGGGTTGAGCCGCCTGGGATGGAAGTGCCTCGTTGGTACTGCCGGGATGCCCATCGAACGTTTAGCTTGCTGCCGGACTGCATGAGCGCGCGGCTGACGGGAAGCCTCGACGAGGCGGAGCAGGTCGTGGTGAAGGTGGAGGAGTCTCGGAGCGTTGAGGCGGCGGCAAAGAAGCTGCGTCCGGAGATCGAGGTGGCAGGAGCGGTCCGCTGGGTTCGCCAGCGTCTGCAAGGTGTGCGCGACAGCCTACTGATTCTACTGACGCTGTTGCCCGACCGTCTGGGGACAAAGGCACGGTTGGTGGAGGTGCGGAGCATCCTGGCGTCGGAGCGGGCTTTGGTGGCGTTGCGCGAGATCGGCGCGCCGCATCTCCACGTTTTGCCTCGGCCGCTCGGATTCCGCCCGGCCGGAATCCGAACGTCGAAAAGTGAGGATCGACTCCAACACAAAACGGGGGCAGACCCGCCGTAGCACCTTGCGGTAGATTCCTCTCGCCCGCTAGCAAGCCGGGCAGAGAGGAGCCAACAGTCATGGATAAGAAGACACGCCAGCAGATCGCGCTGTTTCGCCACGGCCTCATCGGAGACCTCGTGCACCGGAAAGTGGGTGAGCGGGGTCTTTATGCTCTGCTGCGTGACAAAGCAGAGCGGGTCTACGAGATCCCGGGGTCCCGAAGAACTCGTGTAGCCGTCGAGACGCTTCGGGATTGGCTGGACTCGTACCGGCGCGGTGGATTCGATGCACTCTATCCCCAGCCGCGACGCGATCAAGGGCAAGCTCGCGCGATTCCACAAGAGGTGGCCGATCATCTCTGCACCATCAAGGAGAACAACCGTGCCCTTTCGGTTGCCCTTGTTATCGAACAAGCTCAGCGAAGCGGTGCGGTTCCCGAATCGGTAAACCTTGCTCCCGCCACGGTGCATCGCCTGCTTTGTCGCCATGACCTTATGGGCAAGAAAGCTTACGAGCCCACCTCCAAGGACCGCCGGCGCTTCGCCTTCGACAAAGCGAATGAGCTGTGGATGAGTGACGTGATGCACGGGCCGAGCGTCTTTGCCGACGGAAAACGCAAACGCAAAACGTACTTGATCGCGACGCTCGACGACGCCACCCGCGTCGTTCCTTACGCCGCCTTCGCTATGCATGAGAACACTGCTGCCTTCTTGCCTGTTCTGCAAACAGCCATCCTACGCCGCGGCATCCCCAAAAGACTCTACGTCGACGACGGCTCCGCCTACCGCTCTCAGCACCTCGCGCTCGTCTGCGCCAAGCTCGGCATCACGCTCATCCACGCTCGCCCCTACCAGCCTCAGGGCAAAGGAAAACAAGAACGTTGGTTTCGCACCGTGCGGATGCAACTTCTGCCCATGCTCACCCAAGACGATTTCAAAAGCCTCGAAGCGCTCAACTCCAGGCTCTGGAGTTGGGTCGAGGCCGAATATCACATGAGTCCCCACCTCAGGCTGAAGTGGACCCCATTTTTTAGACCAGGGGTTAAGGTGGTAAAACAAGCCTGCTCAATAAAAAAAGGAGCAGAGAAAAGTGAAGAAAAATCGCACGAAGCACAGCCCTGTTTTCAAGGCGAAAGTTGCATTGGCGGTACTACGCGAGCAGGAGACAGTGGCGGAACTATCCCGGCGGCACAAGGTTCACGCGAACCAGATCTACAAATGGAAGCGGCAGCTTTTGGAGAACGTCACGCGTGCTTTCGAGACCGAAGAGGTGGGCGGAGGCGATGCCTCGATGCGCGAGGCCGAACTGCTTCAGAAAATCGGGGAGCTGACGATGGAGCGCGATTTTTTATCACACGGGCTCGGTCGATTGCGATGACGCCCCGGCGGGAGTTGGTCGAACCCAACGCTCCGCTGTCGATGCGCTGGCAGTGCGAGCTGCTCGGCGTGAATCGGTCGAGCCTATACTACGAACCTGTCGAGCCGGATGGCGAGCAACTCGCATTGATGCGTCGGATGGACGAGCTACATCTGAAGCGTCCATTTTTCGGCAGCCGCATGATGACACAGACACTCAAAGCGGAGGGGTCGGCCGTCAACCGCAAGCGCGTGCAGCGTCTTATGCGGTTGATGGGGCTCGAGAGCACTGCGCCCAAGCCGAACACAAGCAAGCCAGCGCCGGAACACACGGTATACCCCTATCTACTGAGGAATCTGACGGTTTCTCGGATCAATCAGGTGTGGGCCGCCGACATCACATACATCCCGATGGCGCGAGGCTTCGTATACCTGGTGGCGGTCATCGATTGGTATTCGCGGCGGGTGCTCGCCTGGCGCTTGTCCAACACGTTGGAGACGACCTTCTGCGTGGAGGCTCTGAACGAAGCTGTGGCACGCTACGGTTGCCCAGAGATATTCAACACGGACCAGGGCTCTCAGTTCACCTCGGAGGAGTTCACCAGTGTATTGCTTGCTCTTGAGATCAAGATCAGCATGGATGGCAAAGGTCGCTGTATCGACAACATCTTCGTGGAGCGGCTCTGGCGCTCGCTGAAGTACGAGGAGGTCTACCTGTACGCCTACGACACCGTGCAAATGGCTCGCGCGGGCATCGCTTGCTACTTCGATTTCTTCAATGACGAGCGCCCGCACAAAGCGTTAGGCTATCAAACGCCCGCGAGCTTCTACGATGGACTGCTTGGCGAGGTTGCTTGAAGATGATTGGCCATCGACCGATTTGTACATCACAGCATCATCCTGGAGCTCAACGTCGGCAGTTACCGACTGGGGCAATCGAAGCAGAACAAGGCCAAAGAGGCCACGGCGGTAGAAAACCGGGAAAAGGAATGAACCTTGCCACGAGTCCACAAAACGAATGCGAGAATCGCCGCAGGAGACCCTCTCGCGGCTTGGCCCATACCCCAGGTACCCCGATTTTTGCACTATTCAGGTGGACCAGCGAAAGGGCGGCTTCGATCCGGGGCCCCGACGGAGGGAGCGGACAAGGAAGCTTCGCATCTTTTTTTAAGGGTCCGCTCCCTCCGTCGGGGCCCCGGATCGAACATGGGACACTTTGCTGATAAGTGACGGAGCAAGACCGGTAGGTACCCGGGAATTCTAACTTGTTGCTGAAGAGAAATAATAATTGCCGCTAGACACAATGATGGCTACAGCGAAAAACAAACTGTCCACAGATTTTCAATCTGCCATAAACTGTGTTCCCGAACGCTCCCTTCTAGGAGCCTTCGGGAAACAACATCACGACTATGACCACGACGTGTTCAACTCGGCAGGCTCCACCTTAGCTACCCCCTATTTTGGTCCAGAGAATGGGGTCCACCTCAGGCCTCGACGGCATCACACCTTTCGACCGCTGGGCCACCGCCGCAGACGACGTCACCCTACCCGGCCCTGAGCGCGACCTCGATGAACTGTTCCTCTTCGAGCTCAACCGCAAAGTTCAGAGTGACCGTACCATCAGCCTGCATGGCGCCGTGTACGAGCTCGATGCTTGCTTGGTCGGCCAGACCGTCACCGTGCGTTTCAACCCCTCCCGCCGCGGCCAGCCCATCGACGTCTACTTCAAGGGACGCAAATACAAAAAAGCTAAAACCGTGGACACCTACGCCAACTGCTTCGTTCGCCGGGACCACACCACCAAGCACCTTTATCCCGACACACCGCCTAAGCCGCCGCCGCCAGGACTATCCTTGCGCCATCTCAAAAATCGGAAGGATCGTTAACATGTACCGCAAGCACTTCGGCCTCACCCAACATCCCTTCAGCAACGAGATCGAACCCGAGGAGCTTTTCCTCGCAACCTCTTACAAGGAGCTCGAGGTCCGCCTCGCACACCTCATCGATATGCGCGGCATCGGGCTCGTCACCGGTGATAGCGGAAGCGGAAAAACTTGCTGCTGTCGTAAGGTCCTTCACGCTCTGCACGCCTCGCTCTATCGCGTGCTATACGTGTGCCTGTCCACCGGAAACGTCATGGACCTCTACAAAACCATCTCCTGGGAGATGGGACTGCCCGTTGAACGCAGCCGAGCCGCACTCTTCCGTCAGATCCGCGCCGAGGTCACGCGGCTCGTCTCCGAGGCAAGATGCCGACCTATCCTCGTCATCGATGAGGCTCACCACCTCAGGCCCGAGGTGCTCGAGGAGCTCCGCCTGCTCACCAACTACAACATGGACGCCGAAAACCGCCTTTGTCTGTTACTGCTCGGCCAGAGCGAGCTGAGACGGCGACTCTCCATGGCCGTCCACGAGGCGCTCTCTCAGCGCATCGTCGTCCGATACCATCTCAGCCCTCTCACCCGCGAGGAGCTCCCCGCCTATCTCACCCATCGTCTCCGGTGCGCCGGTACCGAACTGCCCATCTTCGAGCCACCCGCACAAGAGGCCCTGTTCCAGGCGAGCGGCGGCCTGCCCCGCAAAGTCAATCTCCTCGCTCACCACGCTCTGCTCGCCGCCGCTCTAGCTCGCACTAAATCCGTCTCCGCCGAGCACGTCGAGCTCGCTCTTCCCGAGGTCGCCTGAGGGGGGAGCGTCGCTATGACCCAGCACAACCGACACCCGCCTCCCGGTGACGCCTTGGCATCGAAGCGACAGGACCACACGACCATCGACTTCTCGTCGACTCCTACCCTTCAGCACGACCATCGTATTACCGACCTACTCGACTACCTGCAACACCGCTTCTCCGCCTATCCCTTCAATCGAAAACTCGACACCGCCTTCATCCTCGAACTCGCCGCTGACTTCGAACGAGTGAATCTCCTCGAGCAGACCAAAACTTTCCGCTGGTACTACGACGATGATCTTTCTCGTCTCGGCAACCCACGAGCTGCGCTACGACGATGGATGGCTCGGGCTCAGGATCGTTTTGCGTGAGCAGCCGCCGTCGCAGTGCGTGCCCTGCCTCTTTGGTGCCCTCCCGAGGATGAGTCTCGCGCTTCCCGTTCAGCCCGCTCACGAGCTCGACGCTCACCTTGCTGCTCCTCGATGGCTCATCGAAGGCTTATGGGCCGACGAGGCGGTCGGTATCGTCGGCGGCGAACCCAAATCTTTCAAGAGCTTCCTCGTCCTAGATATGGCCGTTGCCGTCGATTCCGGCTCACCTTGTCTTCGACACTTTCCCGTTGCCCACACGGGACGCGTTCTCCTCTACGCCGCCGAAGATGCGCTTCAGGTCGTGCGCCGAAGACTCGAAGGTATCTGCCATCTCACACATCTCAACCTCGCACAACTCGATATTCAGGTCATTACCGCTCCGTCGCTCAGACTCGACACCCTCGAGGATCAGAAGAGGCTTCGTTTTACTATCGAGCAGCTTCGACCTAGGCTCCTGCTCCTCGACCCCTTTGTTCGCCTCCACCGTATCGACGAAAACGCTTCTTCCGATGTCGCCGCCATTCTGGCTTACTTCCGTGAGCTCCAGCGTTTGTTTCATCTCGCCGTTGTTGTCGTCCACCACGCTAGAAAAGCTGCCAACCACCTCCGCGCTGGGCAGGCACTGCGCGGCAGCTCCGAGTTTCATGCTTGGGGCGATTCCAACCTCTACATCAAGCGAAAGGCCGATCATCTCACGCTCACCATCGAGCACCGCGCCGCGGCCGAGCAGAACGACCTGCCTTTGACTCTTCAGGGAGCGAACGACCAGCTTGCTCTTTGCATGCTCGAAAACCGGCCGCCACCAAAGCCGCCCCGCTCCCCAGCCCACGAGCAAATCCTTGATGCGCTCGCTACTGCTGAATCACCTCTTGTTTTTTCCGTACTTCGCCAAGCCTGTCGCATGCGAACTCAGATCTTCTGCAGCGTCCTCGCTGAAATGCAACAGCAGGGCAAGGTGGTCAAAACTCCGAACGGCTATCAGCTCGTCTCCGCAGCTGCCGGCGTTTCCCTTTCCCGATCTCTATAGAGAGATCGGGAAGCGGAAACGAAACTCCTCTCGTTCTCACCACATCTGCTCACTTTGCTCCGTCGAAGACCACAAACCACACGACCCTTCAATGTGAGATATCGCCCTCTTTGCATCACGGATCACCGTGATAAATACGTAAGGGAACTCCTCGATAAATAACAGAGAGTCTCGGAGTGTCAGGCGCATGCGAATGCGGCGCGGCGATGGAGTTCCGACAACGTCGACCGTTCCGGGTGCACACGGTGCTGGCGGGGCGAGAAGTTGAGCTGAGTGTTTTCTACGGGCAGTGTTGTGAATGCCGGCAAGGCAACTACCCGCTGCTGGAAGAGATGAAAGTGGACCGGGAAGGATTCACGCAAGCCCTACAGGAGTTGTCGCTGTTGGCGGGAGTGATCGAACCCTACCGCTCCGCGAGCGAGCAACTGCTGCGAAAATTCACCGGGGTGGAGGTGAGCTCGGAGAAAATTCATGATCTATTCCTGATCCTCCTGATCCTTGCTGAAGCTATATAGCTTCCAGGCGGCTTCGGCGGAGACGAGCTCGTTCGCCACGTCCGAGCGTACCTGCTCGCGATCTCTAGCCTTGGGGTCACCGTAGCCACCTCCGCCGGGGGTGTGAATGATCAGCCGTTCGCCGGCGCGAATGATCTGGGTCCCCTTGCCGCGCAACCGCTCGCCGGAGGCGAGGAACACCGCACCGGACTCCCCCTGGCCGCCTAAACGTCGGCCCAAAGCCGGGTGCGCAATGCGATCGAAGGCCGCGAGCAGTTCGAAATCGGAGTCGATCGCGCTTTCGATCTCGAGCACCTGGCCGAGGCCGCCGCGATGCTCGCCGGCGCCGCCAGAATCCGGCCGGAGCTCCTTGCGGTGGAAAATCAGCGGCGCCAAGGATTCGTTGATCTCCACGGGGGTTCCCCGGACACCGCTGGGATAGGCGGTAGCGGACAGGCCGTCGCTCGTCGGTCGCGCGCCAGTGCCTCCGTTCGTGACGGCGGTGGTGATGAAGATGGTGCTGTCGTTCGGGCCCCGATCCCTTTCGCCCCGGAAGGTGAGATTCCAAAGGCAAGAGGCGCCCTCGGCGGGGACGCGGTCGGGCTTCACCTGAACGAGACAGCCGAAGACAACGTCGGGCAGCATTTGACCGATAATGTGGCGGGCATTGATCGCCGCCGGATAAGGAGCGTTCAAAATAGATCGTAGCGGGGCGGTGACCTTGAAGGGCGCGAGCGATCCCGCGTTATTGGGCACCTCCGGCGAGACAATGCAGCGCAAGCCGAAACAGGTATAAGCTGCCGTATAGGCGATCGGCACATTGACGCCGTACTTGGACATGGGCGATGTGCCGTCGTAATCGACGGAAATACCGTCATCGGAAATGGTCAGCTCCGCGACCAGATCGACTGCATTGTCGTATCCGTCGATGCGCATGGTGTTGCGGAAGGTGCCCTTCGGCAACTCGGCGATTTCGGCCATCACCGCATCGTAGGAGTTGGCGCAGATGTATTCGGCAAGTGAGTCGAGTCTCTCCAAATCGAATTCGTCCATCATCTCGACCAGCCGAGCGCAGCCGATATCGTTGCAGGCGGCCAGCGAGTAGACATCGCCTTCCGTTTCCACGGGCTGGCGTGTATTGGCCCGAATCATCGCCATCAGAGTCTCGTTGATTTCCCCCCGGTCGGCGAGCTTCAGCATCGGGATGTAGATGCCTTCCATGTGCACGTCCGTGCCGTCTGGTCCCATGCCGACACCGCCGATGTCCGTGATATGGGACGTGCAGGAAAAGAGCGCGACGAGATGCCCGGCTTTGAAGCAGGGAGTCGTGAGAACGAAGTCGTTGGTATGTCCGGTTCCCAGCCAGGGATCGTTGGTAATGTAGATGTCGCCCTCGCGCATCGTCTCGATTGAGAAATGACGAAGGAAGTGCTTGACCGATTCCGCCATGGAGTTCACATGACCCGGGGTGCCCGTGACCGCCTGCGCGAGCATCCGCCCCTTGATGTCGAAGACACCGGCGGACAGGTCGCCGCATTCGCGTACGATGGCGCTGAAGGCCGTGCGTACCAGGGTCCTTGCTTGCTCCTCGACCACAGAGATGAGCCGATTCCACATCACCTGCATGCGAATCGTGTCCAAGGCGCCTTTGTCGCTCATGCGTCGTTCTCCGGGATGCGTTGCATGACGATGTGCCCGCTGCCGCTAACGCACGCGTCGAAGCCTGCGGGAACGAAGCTGGTGGTCTCGTCCTCGGCGATCAACGCGGGTCCGGAGAGCTTCACCCCCGGCACGAGATCGGGCCGCCAATAGAGGGGCACACTGACCGTGCGATCCGTTTCAGCGTCGTAGACGTTGCGCGCCGAGGCCGGATCCCTGATCCCGGATGTACCGGCATCGCTCGGTTTCTCGGCCGGCCTTGGAACCGTCGAGATCGTGAGCGCCCAGGTCAACACCTCTACCTCGGCATTGGGAAGAACGCGCATGTAGAGCGCGACGTACTCCTCGTCGAAGGCCGCCTGCAGCGTGGCCTTGTCGCTGGCGTCCAGGGGGCGGTTCGGCAATGTCACCACGATCTCGTGGCCCTGCCCCCGATAGCGCATGTAGGCTTGGCGCTGCTCGACAACGTCGGCACCTGGAGCCCCGGCCTCGACGATCCCGAGCGCCTCCTGGCTCATCTCACTCATTACACGGTTGATCGGCTCCGGATGGAAAGCGGCCAGGCTCATGTGCATGCTGCGCACGACTTCGTAGGAAACGGGCGCGCGCAAGAACCCGATCGCGGAGCCGACACCGGCGTTGGTCGGAATCACGATCCGGGAGACACCGAGCTTTTCGGCAAGGTGGCCCACGTGCAACGGCGCCGCGCCCCCGAAGGCGATGAGCGTGTGCTCCGCTGCATCTTCGCCCTGCTCCACCGCGTGCACGCGGGCGGCATTGGACATGGTCTCGTCGACGATTTCCGTGATGCCGAACGCGGCCATCTCCGCCGTCAGGCCGAGCGGCTCGCCGATATCTGTCTCCAGGGCCCGACGGGCGAGATCTGTTTGCAACGTGAGATTGCCGCCGGCGAAGCGGTCCGGATCGATTTTGCCCAGCACGATGTCCGCATCCGTGATGGTGGGATGGACACCGCCGCGATCATAGGCAGCCGGCCCCGGATCCGCTCCCGCGCTGTCCGGCCCGACCGTGATTCGCCTCATGGAATCGACGCGCGCGATGGAGCCCCCGCCGGCGCCGATTTCGACCATTTCGATCACGGGGATGCGAAGCGGCAGGCCGCTGCCCTTCAGGAACCGAGCCTGACGATCCACCTCGAACTCACGGGCCTTCCCCGGCTCGAAATCCTCGATCAGGCAGATCTTCGCGGTGGTGCCGCCCATATCGAAGGAAATCACCTTATCCAGTCCCAGTTCCATGGCGATTTCCCGGGCGAGAATCGCGCCCCCAGCCGGTCCCGATTCGGCCAGCCGGATGGGGTGACGCTTCGCCGTGTCGAGCGTCGTCAGGCCGCCACCCGAGGTCATCAGCAGCACCGGGCAGGACAACTCGAGCTCCGCGAGTCGGTGTGCGAGCCGTGACAGATAGCTCGCCATCAACGGTCGCACATAGGCGTTGGCGGTCGCCGTGGTCAGGCGTTCATATTCGCGAACTTCGGGGCAAACGTCACTCGACAAGGTGATCGAGACCTCCGGAAAGGCCTCGGCCAAGATCTCGCCCGTGCGTTGCTCGTGCGTCGGATTGGCGTAGGCATGGAGGAAACCAATCACGATACTCTCGGCACCGCAGTCGCGTAGCCGGGGGATGAGGCGGCGAACCGCATCCTCGTCCAGCTCTCGCACGACGTTGCCCTTTCGATCGACGCGCTCGGCAACGGTGAAGCGCCGCATGCGGGGCACGAGGGGCACTGCCTTTTGGAGCATGATGTCGTACTGGTCGTAACGGCTTTCGTATCCGATCTCGAGCACGTCGCGGAAGCCGTCGGTCGTGACGAGGGCGGTAACGGCCCCTTTGCGCTCGATCACCGCATTCGTGGCCAGCGTCGTGCCGTGGATCAGGAGCTCAAGGGTCTCGGCCGCGACCCCCGATCTGGCCAACACGTCCGTCACACCGGCGATCACCCCTTCTTCCGGTGCCGAAGGCGTGGTCTGTACCTTCGACGTCGTACGGTTGTTGACGGATTCGAGAACAACGTCGGTGAACGTGCCGCCGATGTCCACGGCAAGCCGAGCACCGGTGCTGTCATTCGGCATGCAAAAGCTCCTGCGGATTCATGGTGCCTTGGGCTCGCGCCCGTCCCTCGGACCGTCGACCGGCTTGTCCATTATTCTCCTCCTCCGAGCATGACCCTGTCCGGGAGAAACATGACCACCTCCGGGAACAGGGCGAGCAGCATGGTGAAGAAGGCCATGATCATGAAGAAGGGAAACGCGGCGCGGGCTATGACTCCAATGCGCTCGCCGGTGAGCGTCTGTATCACGAACAAGTTGAAGCCGACGGGTGGCGTGATCTGCGCCATTTCAACTACCAGGACCAGGAATACCCCGAACCAGATCTTGTCGTATCCTGCCTCGAGGACAAGTGGCAGCGTGATAGGTAGCGTCATGACGATAGCGGACATCCCCTCGAGCACACAGCCGAGGACCATGTAGAAGACGAGCAGCAGCGCCACCAGCGCGAAGGGAGAGAGCTCGAGTGCCGCGATCTGCTCCGCCACCGCCCGAGGCACGCCCAGAAAGGCCATCGCCTGGGACAGGAACACCGCTGCCGCCACGATGAGCCCCACCATGGAGATCGTTCGCACGGCGCTCATGGAGGCATCGCGAACATTCTCCCAGGTGAGCGAGCGTTGGAAGGCGCTCACGACGAAGGAGCCGAAGACACCGACCGCGGCTGCCTCGGTGGGGCTCGCGAGACCGCCGTACATAGAGCCGAGGACGAGCAGGATGAGGAACGCGACGGGACCCAGATCGAAGATGCTCTTGACTCTCTCCTCCCAGGAGACAATCGGGCGTTCGCGAGGCACCAGCGACGGCGAGATAACTGCCCGCGCGGCGATGTAGCCCATGTAGCTCAGGGCGAGCAACAGGCCGGGCACTATACCCGCGATGAAGAGCTTGAGTACCGACGTCCCGGACAGTACACCGTAGATGATCATGATCACGCTGGGGGGGATCAGGAATCCGAGCGTCCCGGCGCCCGCCAGCGCACCCATGGCGACCGTCCGATCGTAGCCGCGAGAGAAGAGCTCGAAGAGCGTGATACGCCCGACGGTCGCGGCGGTGGCCGCCGAGGAGCCGGAGATCGCGGCGAACATCGTGCAGCCGAGCACGTTCACGTGCATGAGGCCTCCGGGAAGGTTTGCCACCCAGGGAGCAAGCCCGTTGAACAACGATGCCGACAGCCGTGTGCGAAAAAGGATCTCGGCCATGAGGATGAAAAGCGGCAACGCGATCAGCGATTCGCTTGTGACCGTGTTCCAGATGCTGATCGAGAGCTGGCGCTCGATCGGCATATCGCGGAAAATTTCGAGACCTACGATGCCCACCGAGAACAGACCGAGCGAGACCCAAACCCCCGCGCCGAGCAGGACGATCAGGAGAGTGATGAGGGTGACGATGGTCGCAGTCATTAGTCGGTTCCGATATCCGTGCTTCCCGGCTGGACGTCCGGGGGCTCGTCGAGCACGAGGCGAACGAAACGCGCCACCATCTGCAGGAAGAAGAGAACCGCCCCCAGCGCAAGGACCCCTTGCGGAATAATCAAGGGCGTCTCGGTCGGGGTGAACGAGACGATGTCGCGCTTGTAGGAGTTATAGGTCATGTCACAGATTGCATAGGCGATGTAGAGGGTCACCACGATCCCGACCACGGTGGAGAAGAAGTCGAGGGCACGGCTGACGGTGGGAGGCACGGCTTCGGACAGCAACGTGACGCGGACGTGCCCGCCGGTACGCAGGCCGTAGCCGGCGCTGAGGAAGAAGGCGGCTCCCATAAGGTAGCTGCTGAATTCCCAGCTGAAGGTGAGGCTCTTGGAAAACACGGACCGGGCCACCACCTCGCCCAGCATGAGCACGGTCATCGCGACGAGGCAGACGGCCCCGATGGCAGCCGCGCCGGCCGACAGCCGGTCAATCCACCGCAAGCAGTCCGATATCATGGCACTCCCAACGTCGTAGTCCGAGGGCGACGGACGCATCGTGCGCCCTTCGCCGATCGTGCGGGAAGGGCACCCGACGGCCTATTTGCCGACCATCTTTCGGTACGCCCGGATCACGTCCTTCGCCTCGGGCGCACCCTGGATGAATTCGGCCCACATCTCCTCTGCAACGGCCACGAGCTCAGCCCTGAGCTCCGGGCTGGGCCTTGTGACCTCCACGCCGTTTCTGGCGAGCGTGGCGAGTTTGGCCTTGTCCTCATCGATCGCGGCCTCCCAGAACTGAGCCTCCAGCTGACGCGCAAGCTGTTCAATGGCGCGTTGCTGCTCGGGCTCGAGCCGATTCCAGGCGTCCAGATTCACGTTGACCATGTTCGAGGACGACTGCCAGTGGAACTGGTTGCAGTGATTCAGGAATTCCCAAAACTTGCCGTCCACGCCCGAGGAGCTGGATGTCGTGACGCCGTTGATGACGCCCGAGGCGAGCGATGGGACCAACTCTCCCCACGGAAGCTGGGTGGGGCTCGCCCCGAGCTTTGCGAAGAACACCGTGCCGCTTTTGTCCACGGTGCGAATCTTCAACCCCATGAGGTCCTTCACCCCGTTGATCTTCCGCTTCGAGTACACGTTTTGGCCGGGCCACGGGACTATGTAGAGAATCTTCTGATTGTGCTCGCGGGCAATCTCCTCGTAGACAGGCCGCGAGAAGGTTTGCAGGGCTCGGAGCTCGACGAAGCCGGAAGCGAGATAGGGCACAGATTCGATGCCCAGGAAGGGCTCTTCACCGACCTGCTGGTTGAGCAGGATGTCCCCGATGGGGACCAGACCGTCCCGCACGGCGCCGAGCATCTCCGGGCCCTTGTAGCCCAGGGTGGCGCCGGGATGCACGGTGATCTGCACCTCGCCCTGGGTCACCTCTTTGACCTTGTCCGCGAAGATCTGGGCGTTCTTGACGTGGAAATTGCCGAGCGGCCACGCGAGCGGAAAATCCCACTTCTCTGCCCCCAGGACATGCGTCGGCAGCGCGACCATCGTCGACAGGCCGGCGGCGGCGACACAGTTACGTAGTCTGCTTCGATGAACCATACCCCTTCCGTCAGCCGGTCCAGCTCCGCGAGAGCGTCGGCGCCACGGGGCGAGCTCTAACTGCCCGCATGTTCTCGGCGCGCCGGTTTAGTCATCGGGTAGACGGCGGCGCTCCCAAACGTGAGGATTCACCAGGAATTCGGGTCTTCGCCCCTCCACGACATCCGTGATCATGTCAACAAGCTGGAGAGCGGTGCGCGCCAACGACTCCATGGTGGAACCGCCAGCATGGGGTGCCAGGACGACATTGTCCAGTCGGAGCAGGGGATGGTTCGCGGCCATGGGCTCGTTTTCGAATACGTCAAGCCCCGCCCCAAGGATACGCCGCTCCCTCAAAACCTCGATCAGCGCCTCTTCGTCGACGCAGGCACCGCGGCTTGTATTGATGAGGATTGCGTCCGTCTTCATGGCGGCAAGCTCCTCCGCTCCGATCAGATGGCGGCTCTCCGGCCTCAGCGCTGTGTGTAGCGATACCACATCGGCCTCTGACATTACTTGTCTCAACGTTGCCGCCTTGCCAACGCCCATCCTGGCAAGCTCCTCCTCTTTGGCGGAGCGAGAATAGGCAATGACCTGCATCCCGAAGGCCGCCTGACACATCGCCGCGGTGCGCCGACCGATTTGCCCGAAGCCAATAATGCCGAGCGTCTTTTTCCACAACTCGTGCTGGGGCAGATCAAAACGCAGCTTGAAGTTGCTTTTGCGCACCGCCGCATCGAAGGCTGGCACCTGCCGATAGACAGCCAACATCAGCGCGATGGCATGCTCGGCCACCGCCTGGACGTTGGTGTGCGGAGTGAAAACGATCGGCAGGCCGACCTCGTTGGCGTACTCCACGTCAACGGGATCCACCCCGATGCCATGGTTGCCGAAAACCAGCAAGTTCTCGGCCGCCTCCATCGCTTTGCGACTGAGCCCTGCCTCACGGCTAATGCAGGCTATGGCACCCCCGATCTCCCTGGCTACCGTATCCATGTCCGGAGCCGACGCCATGCGTGGCTCGATCCCGAATTCCTCGAGCTTCCTGAGGCCAATCTCATGGATCGGCTGGACTACCAGGCAGTGGTCCATCCGTTGCCCCCTAGTACCGTTCCAACTTGATCCGCCTAGTGACGACCGTGCATCCGGCGGCGCGTTGACGTTCCAGTGATTTTCCATCTTAGGCCCAAAAAGTTGGAGCGGCACTAGCGTGCCAGCCGTCGCCCAGCCGGGCGGCGCGATCGAGCGCCCGGTCCGAGTTCCCCCCCACCCAGATCGGAGGCCCTCCCTTCTGCTCCGGCTTCGGTTCGAACAGCGCGTTCTCGTAGCGGTGAAACTGGCCGGAGAACGAGGGCTTCTCGGCTGTCCACAGGTCGCGAATCACGGCGAGCGACTCGTTCATCACCTCGCCCCTCTTCTTGAATTTGGCGCCGAGAAAGCCGTACTCCTCTTCGTTCCACCCAATGCCCGCCCCGAGGATGAAGCGCCCGCCGGACAGCTCATCAATCGTGGCCACTTGTTTCGCGGTCAGGATCGCGTTGCGCATGGGTACGACCAGAACCGAAGTGCCCAGCCGAATCGTCTCGGTCTTCGCCGCCAGCCAGGCCAGTGTCACGAGGGCCTCGTAGATGTGGCCGTATCGGGGAAACTCGGACCCGACGAGGATATGATCGCTCGTCCCAAGCGAGGTGTAACCCTGCTCCTCGGCGACGCGGGCCACCTCCAGCAAGTGATCGCGGCTCGGTGCTGCACCGTAAGGGAAATTTGGCAGGGTGACGCCGAACTGCACAAACCATCTCCAGCCTTCGGCGAGCGACTCCATCGTCAAGAAGTCCCTTATAAGGTAAGCGCCAACACGTTGTCAAATGTTTTTGACCGTAACGGTAGAATGATTTACGGAGATACCGCCTCATCGGCTGCGGCCAACCCCAAGTGCCCGCTGCATCGTAAAGTCGGTTCTGGAAGCATCATCCGCTATGGTTTCTACCGAACGATGTCTGGGAAACGTCGCCGCTACCGGTGTGTCCGGTGCGGAAAGACATTCTCTTCGACCAGGGGCATCACCGTACTACCGTCTCAAGCATCGAAGGGCGACTTTCGACGCGGTGGTCGCCCTCAGAGTCGAGGGCGTCAGCATCTCCGCGATTGCTCGTGTCGAAGGGATCGCCTGGAACACCGTCGCTCGCTGGCTCGAGAAAACCGCTGCTGCCTGTCGTCGCTTCAGCCATCGAAGGATCACCGGATTCGGCGTGGAGGAGCTCCAGGCGGACGAGATTCGCTCCTTGTCAGGCGGCAAAGCGAATCCGACGTGGATCTTCGTCGCGATGGAGGTCTGGTCTCGTCTCTGGCCCTCGACCGTCGTCGGACGTCGAAGCTACCGGAACACCCTTGCCCTCTTGCGCGATGTTGCCAACCGCATGGATTTTCACGGTCTTCTCCTGATCGTCACCGACGGATTCGATTTCTACGTGAAGGTCGTCCGTCGCGTTTTCGGCGCCGCGGCTCTCTATGGCCAGGTCCTCAAGACGAGAAGGAACGATCGCATCGTGAAGGTCGAACGACGAGCCGTTCATGGAGCCGTATGGCGCTTCGACGATGTGCTCAACGAATCCGAGGACTCCGCGACATTGAACACTTCGTTCATCGAGCGGCTGAATCTGACCATCCGGCAGAGCTCGGCCTACCTCGCTAGACGAACGCTTTCCCACGCTCGCTCCAAGGAGAAGCTCGAAGAGCACCTATTGCTCCGCTGCTACTACAATTTCGCCAGGCCCCACCGGGCTCTGAAGTTCGGACGCGAGACCCGGACTCCGGCGATTCAGGCTGGACTCGCCAAGCGGCGCCTGACGCTCAGGGAGGTCTTCGTGTGCGCGCGGACATCCGTATCAACATTAATAGAGTACGACGCGATGGCGTTTGCCCGCACAACACGTAGGCCGGCAACTGACACGAGCATTCCCCGAAAGCTGCGTGATTGCAGCACTTTACAGTCGATCGCCAAAGCAAAGCCCTTCCGAGGTCGACGCGCCTGGACAGGATTTTTAGATCCTTTTATAGTGCTCAAACTGCTCATCGATAACAGGGTACATCGTCTACCGTGTCAGTGGAACTCTTTGTGCCGTGGTTTTCGATCTCGAGAGGCTCGAGGTGACGACCGACCCCGTGCCGATTCTCGAGGGGGTCGTGACCAACGGCACGGGCGCCGCGGATTTCGACATCGCGCAAGACGGCTCCCTTGTTTACGTCGAGGGCTCTGACGCCAGCGCCACCGAGCTCGTCTGGGTGGATCGCCAAGGGAACGAGGAGCCACTTCCCGCTCCGCCTCGCGTCTACGAACATCTGCAGCTCTCACCCGATGGGAGCGGTCTCGCCCGCGGCGTTCGCGACCAGGAGAACGACATCTGGCTCTGGGATGACCCGGTTGACCTTCGATCCGGGGACCGACCAATATCCGACCTGGACGCCGGATGGGCTTCGAGTCGCGTACGCCTCCGGCGAGCCATTCAATGTGTTCTCGAAAGCGGCCGATGGCACGGGTGGCGCCGAACGACTCACCGAGAGTGCGAACGTTCAATATCCGCAGGCCTTCTCGCCCGACGAGTCTCGCCGGTTACCGGCACCGCCAAGGCCCACGAGAATATCACCAACGTGGCAAATAGGAATTCGCAAATGCATGGATTCTCTCCGTGGTTTAAGCGAGCACGATCGCTCCCGCCTCGGCAAGCGCCGGCCGATGTCAATCGATCCGACGGTGTGTATACTCACTGACGACGCCGTCCCTGGGCACGGAGTGGTAAATGTAGGTCGTGCGGTCGAGTTTCACGATCTCCTCCACACCGCCGTGGTCAATCATATGGGGCTCGATCGAAAGAAGGTCCGTGTAAACGAACTTGTTATCTTCGATTTTGTAGCTGCCACCGCTGGCCCAGAAACGGGGCTGGTTCTCCTCGCCCCAGATCTTGCGGTAATTCGTGCTCGTTTGCGTGTCCTTGGGAAGCCGGGCCAGTTCTTCGGGCTGGATCACTTTTCGGTCGAGGTCCATCCAGATATACGTCCAGTGCGACTTCGTCACCTGGAACCAGATCGTTCGCCGTTTGGCGATCTCGTCCACTTCGCCAGTTTTCAAATTCTTGATGGACATGATCTGCCAAGTGCCCTGCAGGTCCTCGGGGTTGAAATTTGGCTGCGCGGAAGTACGCGCCAGCCATAGAACGACGATCGTTGCTGCCAAAGATATCGCGATAACGTGCTTCATGACTTCCATCACCTCCTTGCGGGTCGAACCGGAACAGCCTACCACGCACCGAGTCCATGCGCGGCTTCGCTCGTGGCTCGCACCTCGAACCAGTTCCGCTTCCTGTGGGGCTCCGAATGGTCCACAACAATTTCCTAGGGTACCCCGTCTTTGCCGAGCGAATCGAGCTTGCTGTCGACCCATCCGTGAACCGAGTTGACGGCCTTCTTCTTACTTCGGCATAGCCTCGCCGAAAGCAGGGAGACCGCTACGTCTTCAAGTTGGATCCTGTGGCTGATCATTATTAATCCGGACGAGCCGGTCGCCACACGCCCAGCCCACTCGAACTGTCAGCTCAGGCAGCCTCGCGCCATTCATACCGGTGGTGCAGTCCACCCACTCGCGGCAGTGCCACGACTCTCGCCGTTGACGATGGCCGAGGTGTGGCAGCTCTCTCGTTCGGCGTATCCTTGTGGAGCCCCAAGTCGCAACGATCTTCGTGGTAGCAGATGTAGGACCGTACGAGGCGAATGAAACGACGCTCGCTGAGGACGACTATGTGCTCGAGGAGCTCTCGACGACAGCTGCGGATCCTGCCTCGGCCGTCCTTCCTGTAGTGAAGCTTTCGAAAACGCCGGCGGAGGTTGCAGAGAGGAACGAGACCGCCGTTGATCGTTCTCGATGCGTCCGCACTCGTGGACGTTCTTTTCACGATGACGAGCGCCCGCCTCCAGTCCTTCCAAATCCGAAACCGGAGTACCCAGACCCCCGGTCGACGTTCGAAAGCCGTGGTCGTTTCACCGAGCGAGGAAGAACCGCGACCTGCTGCCGCAACGCGAGATCAATGGGCGAATGCGTCGCTCTTTCCGAAGTAGAAGGGCTGGTCGGGTCTTCCTCTCTCGCGCCAAAGGGCTTGCCCGGGTTTGATTCCCGGCATCGCGGGCGTTTCGGAGAGATGCCAGGCCAGCCATAGGGACCGCTTGGCCATCTCGGCCGCCGATTCGAGCGTGAACTGATCTTCGTCGAAGTTGTCGGCCGGGCGGTGGCGAAGCTCCCGGTAGTACCGCCGGCGGTCCTGCAGACCAATCTCCATATCTCCTTCGACAGTATGGCCGGGTTTCAGATCGACGGCCGGCACACCGGCGAGAAGGAAACTGTAGTGATCCGATGAGAACCCCACCTGATTTCGCGAGGCCCTGTCGCGATCCATGACCCCCACATCCCGAGTCGCCATGACCTCTCGCACGATGGCCTCGAGCTCGGAGACATCCGCGGCGTTGGCGATGACATCCTCCGTCGCGACACCTTCGCGCCCGCCGTCGACGTTGATGTTGGCTACCACTTTCTCGATTGGAAGGGCGGCGTTCCGAACGTAGTACCAGGAACCGAGGAGGCCGCGCTCTTCCGCCCCGACCGCGGCGAAGACGATCGACCGTCGTGGCCGCAGCCGTGCCATCGCCTCGGCGGCGGCCAGGATCTTCGCCGAGCCGAGACCGTTATCGTGTGCGCCGTTCGCGATGCGATCTCCCTTCGCATCGGGAGGGCCGATCCCCACGTGATCGAGGTGCGCCGTAAAGACGATGGACTCGTCGCGGCTTGCTGGATCGGACCCGCGCACGACGCCCACGACGTTCCAGCTCTGAACCGGCTCGATGGCGTGCTTGCGGACGATGCGTAGCGAGCCCACCGGAAGAGGTCGGCCGTTGCCCTCGTCCGCCGAGCGACGCGCCGCTTCCGGATCGACACCCCAGGAAGCCAGGAGCTTTGCGGAAGCGTCCGGCAGGACGATGACGTGAGGGCGGATCCGCGGTGACGTTCCGTCCGCCAGCGCGAGTTGGCGTCGCGGCCATGGGCTCTGAGGCGCTGCCTCCTCGTCGCCCCCGGGCGGAAGGGTGAGCTCGATCACCATAGTGGCGCCTTTGCGCGTTGCTATCTCGGCTTTCGCGGCCGCCGCCCGCGCACGGTCACGGTCCTCGCTCCACTCCGGAGGCTCGCCCGCGAGCAGGAAGACGGCTTTGCCTCTCACCTCTGCTCCCTCGTAGTCGTCGCGCCCATGAGTGGCGAGCCCGTAACCGAGGAAGAGGCCTTCTCCCTCCCAACGAGCTTCGCCCTCGAGCCAGGCCGGAGCGAAGCGGGCATCCGGCTCGCGCACGTCGAGCTGTCCTATTTCGAGCGCGCTCCCCAGATCCTCCGTGGCCTCGAGGAGCTCGAAGGGCTGGACGTAGGAAGCTCGGTCGTACCGCTCGAGTCCGATTCGCTCGAATTGAGCGGCGACGTACTCTTTGGCGAGCTCGTAGCCCACATCCCCGGTATCGCGGCCGCGCAGCAGATCGTGTGAAAGGAACCTGAGATGGCTCCTGACGAGGGCGGGTGTGACGCGCTCGAGCTCCGCCTCGAGCCCTTCCTCCCGGTGACAACCAAAGCTCGTCAGGCTCGAAGCGACGAGCACGGCGAGAACGAGACGGACCGCAGGACTTTCTAGTTGCGCTCTCCCTTTCATCTCAGCTCCCAAACGATGTCGGCTCAACGAGCCGGAATCAGAACCAGCTCCTCCTGCGGCGGGCTCAGATACTCTCCGCCCTCTTCCGTGACCAGCGCCATTTCCTCGATGGTAATCGATATCGTCCCGTCGATGCCATCGTACGTCGCGGGCCAGACATAGTTGCCGTCGTACGCGAACACCATGCCGGTCTCGAGGCGCCGACGGCCACGGGCGGAGGGCGGCCGGTCCATGTAATAGCCGCTGATGCCGGGTCCCAGGTCGTGCGCCCAGTAGCCGACCGGATGGCCGGTTCCGGCCCAGTGTCTCAGAGAGCCCTGCTGCTCCTGCCAGTCGATCTGAACCTTTTCCACCTCCCAACCCCTCACGCCGGGGCGCATCGCGGCGGCCATCTTACGGCTGCTCTCCCTGGCGGAATCCCAGGCGTGCCGGATGTGCTCGGGCGGCGCCGTCTCTCCTTCCCTCAAGACATAGGCGAAGCGCTGCACGTCGGTGCACCAGATGTCGTAGGCTTTGATGCCGGCGTCGATGTTGATCAGATCGCCGGGCTGAATGACTTTCGAGAGCACCTTGCCCGTGCCGCCGTCGAGTCCCGTCAGAATCCCAGGCTGATCCGGCCAGGAGTGCCCGAGCCCCAGGCTCTCTACCCTGTCGCGAATGGCCCGATGCAAGTCCCCGTTCGTGGTTGTGCCGGGAATGACTTCTTTGAAGGCCTCGAGCTCGATGAGATCAGTCAGGATGGTGGCGGTTCGCATGATCGCATGCTCCGCTGGGAGCTTCACACCCAGCCACCGGACCACGAGCTCTTCCGACGACGTCAGCCGGCTCGACAGATCGGGGCCGAGCGCGGCTTGGAGCTTCTCGTACTCGGTGGCGGTGAGCCCATCGGCCGCCGCCAGCTCGCTCTTGTCGACCGCGATCGTGCTGGGGCCGGCCCGCCGTACCTGCTCGGCCAGCATCTCCCAGGTGCTCTCATCGGACGTCGTCCCGAGGATGTCCGCCTCCGGGAACCGCTCCTTCAAAGGCGCCACGAGTCTTTGCGCCGTGATCACCCTCCGCTCGAGACCGCTCGGCGGGTGGAGAAACAGAAAGGCCGCGAGAGGCCCCGCGTCCTCGCCGCCGATGTGCTTCGCCAGGGGGTCGTTGTGGTTCTCTCGGCAGAGCACGATCCAGCTATCCACGCCCGCCGCCTCCATGGCCTGCGGTAGCAGGAGGCGGATGCGCTCTTCGCGAATCTCGGGCCAAGGATTGTCCTGTTGCAGGTCCGCGGCGAGCTGCTCGATGCGGCCGGTCGGCGACGGTCGGTCATGGACGGGTGGTTCGGCGCAGCCGGGACCAAGCATCATCGTTGCCGCCAGCGCCAGGCCGGCGCCCGGAGAACACGCGAAAGCGGTCGAGCAAAGGGAGTTCGGACGAGGCAGCAGATCCATGAGCACCCCTTATCGTCTCTCTCGCGACTCTGCTATGCTCGGCGCTTAGTGAGCACCGAAACGTAAGGAGGTCGCCAGATGAAACCTTGGCCCGTGAAGGCCTGCCTTCCTTTTATCACTTTCTTCATTCTGGTGACAACTCTTCTGTCTTGTCAAGACGCCGCGCGCGGCAAGCTGTTCGAGCGTCGAGAGGACGGCTCGGTGCGGTTGTTCGATGGTCGGGTCGTACCGCCACTGCCGCCCCTGCTCAGCGTGCGCGCACAGTACGAGCTCAGGCTCAAGTGGCTCGCGAGCAAGCACAAGCAGCTCCTTCCCATGATGCGCGAGCGCGGCATCGACATGTGGATTATCACCGCTCACGAGTTCCACCCCGATGCGGTCCTGGAGTACATCGCTCCCGTTCTCTACTACACGCGGCGTCTGGACGTTCACGTCTTCATCGATGCGGGCGACGAGGGGCTCGCCCGGCTCTCGAACTACTGGCGACCCACGGAAGACTACCAGCGTTTTTTCGAGCCGCTTCCCGTTCCCCGCACCGACCGCGGCCAGCAAGACGTGGCCGAGGGGCTCCGATTGCTCTATCAGCGCTATAAGCCCGAGACGATTGCCCTCAACATGGGTGGTGAGCGCGGTCAGAACAGTGGCATAACGCTCGACGCTCATCGGTTCTTGTCCGAAGCCTTGGGCACCGAGGCCGCCAGTCGTTTCGTTTCGGCGAGCGAGCTCGTAGAAGACTATCTCGACACCCGACTCCCCGATGAGCTTGAGCACTATCGGGCGCTCGTGCTGGCGACCGATGTGATCGCCCAGAGGGCGCTCTCGAATGAGGTCATCACGCCGGGAGTGACCCGGGCCGCGGACGTCAAGTGGTTTTTCAACCAGCAAATCGCGTCGCTGGGCGTGGACGCCGAGCCCTGGTTCGAGATTCATACTGCGGTTCAAAGGTGGGACCCGACCACGGGTAAGACGATTCCGTACGTCCATCCGGCACCCGACGATCAGCTCTATCAGCGGGGCGACGTGATTCACCTCGATTGTGGCTTCAACTACCTCGGTTTTGCCAGCGATTGGCAGAAGGTCGCCTACATCTTGAGGGAGGGGGAGGACGACGTGCCCGAAGGGCTGAAGCGCGCCCTCTCGAACGCCAACGTCGTCCACGAGGCGATGGCGAGCGAGCCGCGGCCCGGTATGACCGGGCGGAAGGCAACAACAGCTATCATGAAGAAGTTGGAAGGGGTCGACTTTCGGCCGAGCCTCTACTCGCACGCGATCGGCAATCACGGCCACGCGCTGGGACCCAGCCTCTCGGCACGCGACATGAAGCTCGGGGTGCTGCTCGCGACGGACTCGGTGCTTCGGCCAGGCGCCTACCGCTCCATTGAGTTCAGCGCGCGAACGGCCGTACCAGAGTGGAGCGGAGAAACCGTTCTCATACCGATGGAGGACGACGCCTACCTCACCGAGAACGGCTACGTCTACTTCAGGCCTTATCAGACGAAATGGTATCTGATCCGGTAGAGAGCTGAGGGTGTCCGCCTACGTCGAGATGAGAAGGGATGGGACGTCCTTCGCGAAAACCGTCCTCGGAGGATCGCATGAGAGGTCAAGCGAGAAAAATTCATTGCCATCTCTGTTCCATTATCTCGAGAGCTCTGCTCCTCGCCATCTTTGCGCTGGCGCCGCGCACCGCACCGGCGCAGGGATCGAATCTCGGATCGGCCTTGCCGTTCTGGGAGGCCCGTGAGCGACTCAGGGCCGAAAGCCCTTACAGGAGCTTGAGCTGGAGGTGCGTGGGGCCGTCGGTGATGAGCGCCCGGATCATCGATGTGGAGGTGTCCCCGGCGGACAAACACACGATTTATCTGGCCGGGGCCACCAGTGGCATCTGGAAAACGGTGAACAGCGGCATCACTTGGAATCCCATCTTCGACGATCAACCGGACTACTCCATCGGCGACGTAGCGATTGCGCCCACGGATCCGGACATCATCTGGGTGGGAACCGGCGAGGCGAACTTTCGTCAAAACGTGGACTCCGGCTTCGGCATCTATAAGTCGGAAGACGGCGGGAAAAGCTGGCGGCACATGGGCCTCACCGAGAGCCGTCACATCGGGCGTATCATCGTCCATCCGAGGGATCCCCGTATCGTCTACGTGGCCATCGTGGGGGCACTTCGCTCCGCGAACGACGAGCGCGGCATCTTCAAGACCACGGACGGCGGCAAAACCTGGAGGAACGTCAAGTATATCGACGAGCACACGGGCTTCGTCGACATGATCTTGGATCCCCAGCATCCGGACACGCTTTACGCGGCCTCGTACTATCGCTACTCGGGGCCCTGGTTCTTCTACGACAAGAGCGCGAGGAACGGAATCTGGAAGACGGACGACGGGGCTCGAAGCTGGACGCGGCTCACTAACGGTTTGCCCGTGGATGATTACACGGGCCGTATCGGAATCAGTCTCTCCGCGGCCCACCCCAAAGTGATCTATGCGCGTCTGGCTCGCGACAAGCTGGGAGAGAACGGCAAGCCCCTGGGCGGCGAGTACTTCAAGGGGGAGGAGATTTACCGGAGCGACGACGGTGGCGAGAGCTGGCGGATGACCGCCCAGTTCAACCAGATGAAGAACCCCTGGTACTTTGCCCACATCATCGCCGACCCCAAGGATCCGGACAAAGTGATATCCCTTGGCGGCGGTGAAGGCTCCTTTCTCATCTCCACGGACGGCGGGAAGAGCTTTACTAACCACGACAAGGGCACCTACGGGGACCACCAGGCTCGGCCGTGGCGGTCACTATTGTAATCTCCGAAAAGTCTGATCTATTTGAAACCAAACGATTTTTCTTAGTGGCCCGCGAAGGCCCCGTTCGGTCATCATAAGGCGATGCGTTTGCTATTTCGGACCCTCGCATGGCTGTTTCGAGCGCTGTTGAGGACGCGCAACGACCTCGCCATGGAGAACGTGGCGCTGCGCCAGCAACTCTCGGTCTACGGCCAGCTAAAAGTTAAACCGAGACTCAAGACTGAAAACCGGGTCTTCTGGGTTCTTTTCTCCAAGGGTTATCGAAGTTGGAGAACGTGTCTGAGATTCGTGCAACCGAGAACGGTCCTTCGTTGGCATGCCGCGGGTTTCAAGATTTTCTGGAGAAAAAAGTACGAGAAAACCGGTCGACCGCGAATTCCAAAGCAGCATCAGGACCTGATCCGTCAAATGTCCATCGACGAACCGGCTGGGGTGCAGATCGGATTGCCGACGAACTTCGATTGAAGCTCGGTATCCGACACGCTGCTAGCACCGTGCAGAAATACATGGTTCGACCCGAGTACCGGGCAGACCTGGAGGACCCTCATGAAGAACCACAAAGATGAGATCTGGTCCTGCGATTTCCTGGTGCAGCACACTGCCTTATTTTCCGTAGTCGTTCATCATTATTAAGCCGCCGGAGCGGGAGGCCGTCCGGGTCGACGAGGGACGACCGAAAACGAGGTCAAGCACCGGGGACGCTTCAGGGAGCATCGCGAATGGGTTCATCCGCTGGACAACGTAAACCTCAGGAGCTCCGGTCACGCGCCCTTTGGCCGCCGGAAATTGCTCTAAGCTGCCTCGCGCCATCCGTAGCGATGGTGCAGCCCGCCCACTCTCGGAAGTGCAACGACTTTTGTGGTCGGTGACGGTCGCGGCGTGACCGGTCTCTCGTTCGGCGAGTCTTTGTCGAGTCCCAGGTGACAACGATCCTCGTGATAATAGTCGATGTAGGACCGGGCGAGTCGGACGAGATGGCGCTCGCCGAGAACCACAACGTGCTCCAGGAGCTCGCGCCGACAGCTTCCAATCCAGCGCTCAGCGGTTCCGTTCTGCCAAGGACTGCGATAGGAGATGCGAATAGGCTTTGTGCCCATGGCCCTTATGAACTCGACGACCGCCGGGCTGAAGATCGCGTCGCCGTCGAAGATGAGGTATCTCGGCGCCGTGTCGTAGGGAAACGCCTCACGTAGTTGCTGAATCACCCAAGCGGACGTCGGATGGAACGTGGCGTTGAAGTGAACAATGTGCCGACGGCCGTGCTCGATGACGAAGAAGCCGTACAGCAGCCGAAGCGACGCGGTCGGCACGGTGAACAGATCCATCGCAGCAATGTCGTCCTTGTGGTTGCGCAAGAACGCTATCCATCGCTTCACTTGGTCGGGCTCCGCTGGGCGCCGCGGCATATACCGAGACACAGTGATCTCGGAGATGATGAACCCGAGCTTCGTGAGCTCCGCGTGGATTCGCGGCGCACCCCAACCGTCTTGTGCCATCGTCCGGACAAGCCGACGAATCTCGGCGTCAATTCTCGGCCGGCCAGAATATCGCCTGCTGGAAATGCGAGTCCAGTACCTCCGGAACCGCTCACGATTCCAACGGGCAACGGTGTCAGTGTTGACGATGACCAGACGACTGGCCCACGAAGGCCAGGAGGTCCGGAGCGCGACCCAGAATGCTCGATCGACGTCGTCAAGCAGCGGGCGCGGGCGCTCTTTCTTCAGCGCAGTCACTTGCTGTCGCAGAGCCAGGTTTTCGATCACAAGGTCGGCTCTGCGCCGGCACATCGCCCGGATCGCGCGCGCGCCGAGAGAGACGAGGAAGATGAGAACACGAAGCATGGCGGCAGAGTTTGCCTTTTCCGCTCCCTGATCTCAAGCGGGAGCTCCCCCCTGTGACCGCAGCGAGGAGGGCGCGTAAGTCCCTGTTTTCAAACGCGGACGGATATTGATGAGGGACAGGCGGATTTCGCGTTCAGCCAGAGCGGTGCAACAACGCCGTTCAAAGGTGGGACCCGACCACGGGTAAGACGATTCCGTACGTCCATCCGGCACCCGACGATCAGCTCTATCAGCGGGGCGACGTGATTCACCTCGATTGTGGCTTCAACTACCTCGGTTTTGCCAGCGATTGGCAGAAGGTCGCCTACATCTTGAGGGAGGGGGAGGACGACGTGCCCGAAGGGCTGAAGCGCGCCCTCTCGAACGCCAACGTCGTCCACGAGGCGATGGCGAGCGAGCCGCGGCCCGGTATGACCGGGCGGAAGGCAACAACAGCTATCCCCGGCGGACAAACACACGATTTATCTGGCCGGGGCCACCAGTGGCATCTGGAAAACGGTGAACAGCGGCATCACTTGGAATCCCATCTTCGACGATCAACCGGACTACTCCATCGGCGACGTGGCGATTGCACCCACGGATCCGGACATCATCTGGGTGGGAACCGGCGAGGCGAACTTTCGTCAAAACGTGGACTCCGGCTTCGGCATCTACAAGTCGGAAGACGGCGGGAAAAGCTGGCGGCACATGGGCCTCACCGAGAGCCGTCACACCGGGCGTATCAAAACGCGCCGTGTGGAGATCGCAGGCATCAGCCACCAGTCCTACGATGAATGGATGAGGCAGATAGCGCGAAACCTGACCGATGTGTTTGATGGGTTTCTTCGAGACACCCGATTTCTCATCCACGATCGCGACCCGCTGTTTTCAGCGACATTCCGCGCGACACTCGCCGCGGTCGGCGTGAAGACAGTGAAGCTCCCGGCGAGGAGCTCGAATTTGTAATGCCTACGCCGAGCGTTTTGTTCGATCCATCAAAAGCGAATGCGTCAGTCGGATGATTCCGCTGGGAGAGAACCCTCTCCGCACGAGTGTTCGCGCGTTCGTCGCGCACTACCATCTGGAGAGAAATCACCAAGGTCTTGGCAACGAGCTGATCTGCCGGGGGCAGGAGGGTCAGGGAGCTGTTGGTGGCGTCCGATGTCGAGAGCACCTCGGCGGAGTGCTACGCTACTACTATCGACAGGCGGCGTAAGCGGGCAACAACCACGACGATCGCTGTCTCGTCGATTGTAGGGGTCGATGGTCGATGGTCCGCACCGTAGACTGCTCATCCGTCCCCGACCCGGCATCGTGATTTCATGGCCGACAGGGCCATTAATTAATCCGCTAATAAATCCGCTAATAAATCCGCCGCCTCTGGCGGCGTGACCCGAAGAGCTTCGAGCGATCCGTGGTGTGCTAGGTTCCCCCTCCTGGAAGCCCCTGTTGGGTCTGTGAGCTGCCCTCGTGGTTTCGTGAAAAAGAATCTAACCGCAGAGGCGCAGAGGTCTTAGAGAATTTTCCTCTGCGCACTCTTGTCGGTCTGAGGCTAGGCTAGAAATTCGTGTGGTTGACTGAGACCTACCCGGCGGGCTTGTTCAGCTGAATCGAAAGTGTCGCGCTGCGTGGGCAGGACCGGGCTTTCTGGAGTCGTGAAGACCATAACTCAGCCTGACAAGAACGCAGCCCCTGCGTTCTCTGCGCCTCCGCGGTGAGTTCTTTTGGGTTGCGGCCAAGCTGCGCGAATCTCGCCAAGGTGACCTCGACCTGAGTTAACGAAGACCCGGCCCCAACGGGGCCTTCCCCACGTCATCGGCCCCCTCGGGGGGGCCTTCCTAAACCCACGCCCTATGGGCGTGGTCGATTAGTTGATGGTGTCGTTCGGTCGAGTTTTGGCACAATACGCGGGCGGGTCTCGACGAAAAATCAGAATCGAGGAGCGATTCCAGCGCAAGAGGCTCGAAGCGCTCGCCCGATGAGCCCAGCGCTTCGTTACGCGTCGGTTCAGCGCGCGCCGACGATCCCCTTCACCGATTCCAGAATCTTCGGCGCGTCGTAGCCGACCCCGTCTTTGAACACAATGGTGGTGTTGCGAATGTCGGCCGGGTTCGCGATCGGATCGCCCTTTAGGACCACCAGGTCGGCGAGCTTGCCTTCGGAGACGGATCCCAGTCGATCGTATTCTCCTAGGATCCTTGCGCCGTTAGCGGTCATGATCTCGATCGCCTGAACGGGAGTGAAGCCGGCCTCAATCAGCAGCTCGAAATTGCGCTGATCCCCGAAGCCCGGAAGGGCTCCCCCGTTTCCCGTCGGGTCGACACCTGCCGCCAGAAGGCCGCCCGCGTCGGCGAAAGCCTTTTCGAAGGCCAGCACCCGCGTCCAGACCTGCGGCATGAAGGATTCGGGGGCCGATTCCTGCACGGCGCGGTGGCGCTCCAGAAAAGCCTCACGGACCTCGGGAGCCATGATCTCCAGCACGCGATCCTCGACCGGCCGCCCGGGGACCATCTGCTCGACGACGGCCAGGGTCGACGTCACCGCCACGCCTTTGTCCACCATGCGCTGGATCAAGGATTTCACTTCGTCGCTCCCGATCTCGACGTTCGCGAGGCTAGCCCGCTGCGTGGGGGGGCAGACGTCCGGCTGCTTCGCGGGATCGAAGTCCGATGCGACGAGCAGCCCGTGCTCCAGGTTGTCGATACCCAGCTCGACGGCCTCGCCGAACGTCACCGAGCAGAGATGGCCGGTGAACTTGATGCCCTGACGATGAGCCTCATCGATCGCGGCTTTCAGGTTCTCCCGGCTGATTCGGCCGTGGGCTTTGATCCACGTGGCGCCCTCCTCGACCCAGTAGCGCACCATCCGGCGAGCGTCCTCGGGGGAGGAGGGTGAGTAGTTTCGAAGCCCCTCGCTCAGCCGCGGACCGGTGATGTGCATTCGGGGACCCACCAACTCGCCCGCCTCGATGCCCTTCTTCAAGTTGATCTCCGTGTAGGGCGACAGGCTTCCGGTGGTACGTATCGTCGTGAGACCGGACGCCAGGTAGATCCTGGGCGCGCTGAAGCTCAACGTCAGCCGCGCCCGAGCTCCCGCGTAGTCGGTGTGATCGTGCATGCCGACGAGACCGGGGATCACCGTGTGTCCGGCAAGATCCAGCACCTCGGCTCCGCTCGGGACAGGGACCTCACTCGTAGCGCCGACGGCGGTGATCCGACCCCGTTCCACCACGATCGTCTGACCGGCCTGCGGAGGGGCGCCGGTGCCATCCACCACGCGGACGTTCGTCAGAGCGAAGACGGGAGCCCGAACGCGCACGAATTCCAACACGGCCGGCGAGAGCTCGTCGGCGAATTGAGACCGGGCCACGTTGCTCTGGAAGGCGAGGATTGTGATAGCGAGAAAAATGACACGTCTCATCGGTTCCTCCTGTACGCGAAACGCCGGCCGTTATGCTGGGTCTCCCGCCGCGCCCATCTTAGCCCGAAGCGCTCGCGTTCTGTTCCAATACCGCGAGGCGCTCGATGTCAATCGCCACACCGTAGTCGCGGCGCGCCCGCTCTGCGGAAACGTATCCTTTGCGCACGTCCTCCAGAACCAGCTCGGGATCTCGCTCCCAGGGCGGCCCGCAGCTGCCACCACCGGGGAGCTTGAGCGTCACCTCGGTACCCGCCGGCAGACTGGTTCGCACTTTAGAGCGGAAGGGCAACGGGAGGGTTTACTGCCCGCTGCAGTAGCCTAGCCGTTAGCCGGTTTCAATCAGGCCGTAGCGGACGTTCGGATCGTGCGTTATACTCAAGCCCTCGGGTAGACTCGAGCCACGTAAATGTTCGGAGAAGGGTCCCGCCGCAGTTTTGTACGAAGCCTTCTCGTCTGGCTCGGTTCGGTGAGCTCCGGACTCCTTCCTCGATGGGTCCTCACAGCGCGAAGCGCTTCGGCCGCGGACGGCGTGAACGAGGAGTTGCTTCACGATGTCGCTCGTGTCGTGCTTCCCAGCGAGCTGGATGATGGAGCGAGGATGGACGCGGTCGAGAGCTTCCTGCGCTGGCTCCGTGGCTATCGGGCCGGTGCGGTGCTCGATCACGGCTACGGCTTCACGGAGATTCGGAGAGCGCCCGAGAATCCTGCCGCCGGTTATCAGGACGATTTGACCGAGCTTGCTAGCCGAGCCGAGGCGGAGCTCGGCGCCGACTTCAGCTCTCTGGACGCCCAGCAGAAGAGGGCGCTCATCGAGAAGGAGGTCGAGAATCGTCATGCCGCAACGAAGGAGCTTCCGGCGCGCCCCGACGACTCCCACGTCGCCGTCGCTCTCGTGACGCACTATTTTCGGAGCTCGGAAGCCAACGACCACTGCCACCGCCGCCAGATCGGTGCGAGGACCTGCCGGGATCTATTCACCGCCGCGGAGGAGCCGCCGCTATTGGACGATGGAAGCGGATGAGGACGCACGAAGCGGACCTTTGCATTGTCGGGGCCGGCATCACCGGCACGATGCTCGCCGCCAAGCTCGCTGCCGAACGGCAGCTCTCCATCGTCGTCGTCGAGGCAGGGGAGAAGCTCTTCGATCTCGACAAACGCTTCGAGCATCGCCAGCGCTATCTGGACTACCGGGAGAACTCGTGGCCGGGCGACTTCATCGAGGACCAGGGCGCCGAAGGCGTTATTTCCCGGACCATGGCGGTCGGTGGACAAGCGTTGCACTGGGCGGCCACCTCGCTGCGCTACTCCCGCGAGGACTTCCGGATCCGATCGCTTTACGGCGTCGGCTGGGACTGGCCGGTGAGCTACGAGGAGCTCGAGCCCTACTACTGCGAGGCCGAGCGCCGCATCGGTGTGGCGGGCTCTCAGGGTCCCGAGAGCGAAGGGTGGGATCCGCGCTCCGAGCCCTACCCGATGGAGGCGTTCCCTCTCGACTACAACCAACGACACCTGCGCGACTGGGCAAGCAAGGCGGCCATCGAGTTCCGGGTCACTCCCACCGCGAGAAACACCCGGCCCTATGACGGACGCATGCAGTGCATGCGCTGCGGCACCTGCAACATCTGCCCCACCGGAGCGAAGTACAGTCCGGACTTCACCCTGAAGACGCTTCTCGATGAGCGCGCGATCGAGCTCGTGCCCAACACGCTGGTGCGGCGACTCGAGCTCGACGGCAAGGGCCACCACGTCCAGCGGGCAGTCGCGGTGGATCGAACGAGTGGTGAGGAGCTCGAGATCCGGGCGCGCGCCTTCGCTCTCGCCGGCGGCTACACCTGGACACCGCATCTGATGATGTTGTCCGCGGACTCCCGGTCGCCCAACGGTCTGGCGAACTCCTCCGGCCTCGTCGGCCGCTACATGTGCGGCCATCGTCCCATGTGGGCTCTGATCGAGGTGCCTCACCGGATCTATCCGGGTCTCAGCCTCAGCTCGATGATCACGCGCCGGTTCATGAAGCCCCCTCCCGGAAATCCCTACATCCGGCACGACCTGGCACTGTTCACCCACACCTACGGCCGCCAGCCCCGGCTGCGAGACGACGGCGGCCGGCTTCTTCTCGGGGACGACCTCATGGCGGACTGGCGCCAGCGCTCGGAACGAGGATGCGCCCGCGTTCGAGGCTACTACGACGTGCTGCCGGCAAAGGAGAGCCGGGTCGTGCTCGATCCCGCCACGCGGAACCGGTGGGGAGATCCGCTGCCCGGGGTCGAGCACGTCGAGCACGAGACCTCTCGGTCTCTGCGAGACCAAACACACCAACAGCTCATGGGGATCTTCGAGCGGCTCGTCGAAAGGGGTCGCGGAAAAATCCTGGAGACGTTCGTCGGCGAGTACCTCGATCACCCGTCTGGCGGCTGCCGGATGGGAGACGATCCGAGCGAGAGCGTCTGCGACGGCACCGGCCGCACGCACGATCACGAGAATCTATGGATTATCGGAGCACCGACCTGCGTGAGCTCGGGCTGTTTGAACAGCACGCTCACGTTCGTTGCGCTCAGCCTGCGGACCGCGACGTTTCTGGGTGAGGAGTTCCCCCGCAGAAGTTGAGCGGTGGAGCCCTCACCCGCCACCCACCGCGCGCCCACCTCCCCCCTGGTTGGGGAGAGGCAATCTCACGGTTTCGCGTGGGCTCGCCACGCCTCAATATTTCCAGCTCGTCGTGTCCGCTCCCGCCGGGGCGTTTCGGGTAATGTCGTCCGCAATCACCGAAATGAACTCGGCGTAAGTAATCTGCCGCTCCGGCTCCACCGGACTGTGGCCAATCCAGGAGTGGCGTCCTCGAAACCCGTACTGAAACGTCGCATCCGAGGGTGGGTCGGTGGCCGAGTCGAGAAACTCCTGGACGAGATAGACGGCCTCGTTGAGATAGTAGTTGTCCATCATGCCTACGGCGAAGTGCAGTTTTCCCGGAACCTTGGGACCGAGCGTGCTCCAGTCCCGCCGCAGGATGTGGCTGAGGTCGTAGTTCTCGCGCCAGTATTCTGCCACTTCGGGGTAGATGTCTCCGCTCTCCGGATCCCAGAGCGGCTCGGGATAGCCGTCTTCGCCTACCGAGCTGTACACCGCCTGCCACACGGCCCATTGCCCTCCCGAAATATCCTTCGGTCCCACGGTCTCCCCGTACGCGTACCAGTCGCGAACGGTGTAGTTCACCAGCCCGTCGATCTCTCTCTGGGCGGGGCGGGCCGTTCGCATCCACTCGTGCTCGTTGTAGAAGGCGTTTCGATCCTCGTAGATGTTCATCTGTATGTTCTTGCGGAAGTCGATGGGGTCGGGCGCCCAGGGCCAGCTACCGGCGAAGAAATCGGGATAGAAGATCATCATCGCCGCCGCTTCCCAGCCTCCGGTGGATCGTCCGGACAGGACTCGCGCCCACGGCTCGCCGATGATGCGGAACTTCTCCTCGATGTGGGGAATCAGCTCTTCGATCAGAGCATCTCCATAAGGCCCGATGTTCGCCGAGTTGACCGAGTACGAGGTGTCGTAGAAGGGATTCGAGTCCCGGAACGTCACGACGATCACTTTGGGAGTTTCGCCGTTGGTCCAAGCCTCATAGAAGCCGTCGAGCTGATTGCCCACCCCGGGGTGCGTGGGCGTGTGTCCCTCAGTAAACCACTCCTCCGGGGACCACGGAACCGGCGTCAATCCAGAGGAGTGGCCCTGCATGTAGAGAACCGGATAGTGCACGTCGGGGTACTCGTCGTAGCCTTTGGGGAGGAGCACGTTGGCCCCGAGGTACATGTCCTGTCCCCAGAACTCCGAGACCTTCTCGCTCTTGATCTTCAGGTATTTGACCCACTCCGTATCGTCGTAGTTGCCCTGCTGGAGAAGTTCACCCTCGCTGAGCGGCCGGCGGGGAGGGATGACGTCGCTCAGCTCGAGAGCCACGGTCTGTGAGCCGCTCGCGGGAACGGAGACGCGCTGGAGCTCGCTGTAGGCGTTTCCAGGAGCCCGGAACGGCGACTGGTGAGCGCCGGAGTTGAGGTGCAGCTCGACGGTATGTCCGTCGGAACGGCGAAACGTCGTGTAGACATTGAGAAACGCCTGGACGTAGTAGTCCCCGGGAGGAATCTCCGCCGTCGACTCGAGGGGGTAGCCGGCCACGCTGGGGTCCTCGTCCGAGATCGTGACGCGGCTTCCCGCACCGAATCCGCGAACGTCCTTGCCCCAGAGCGGAACCCCTGTGGCCCCGGTCGAGAGTCGCGGCTCCGGGTCGCTGTTTCGGGAGACGATGGCGAAGGCCCTGCCGACGGCGGGCACCTCGAGGCCCAGCTCGGAGATCTGGCGTGCGGCCTCCTCGGTGAGCGTGACCTCGAAACGAAGCTCGGGCCCTTCCCGGACGGGCCCGCAACCCCCGGCCGCGACACCAACGGAAACGACGAGTAACAGGCGGAAGAATCTCGACGGCATGCGAACCTCCTTGGTCGGATGGCTAACGACGACTGCCGAAGCACGACTCCGAATCCTTACCATTCCATCATATGCCGGACCTCGTCGTCGAGGCCGGTCATCTCCCAGCGAGTGAGCGAAATCGGAATCATCCCCGACGCCGCGAACTCATCGTGGAACGCGCCCAGGTCGAAATCCTTGCCCTTGATGCGATGCATATCCGTGATGAGACCTTCGACCTGGAGTTTCCCCAGCGTATAACCGATACCGTAGGCCGGCTGACGCAGATAGAGCTCGAGGTCGAACCAGGCCACCTCGTCGTCGTCGCCCATCCAGTAGGGCGTCTCGCGAACCAGATGCTCGAACGCTTCGCGAAACGTCCATTCGTTGCTGTGCATCTTGAGCTCGGACGCTAATCGAGCGGCCCGCTTGGCAAGGAGAATGTAGGTGATCTCCCTCGTCTTCGGCAGCTGGTCGAACCACCCCGTCTGCATCGTCATCTCCTCCAGGTAGGTGGCAAAGCCGTCGGCACGAACGCCCTGGATGAAGTAGAGCCTCCTGGGTCCCCGAATGGTTCGTTCGTCTCGCTGGGCTCTCAGGCTGTCGAAGCGATGGCCGGGAAGATTGTGTGCCCGAAGCGGCCGCGGGTCGCGGTCACCGGCCTGTTGAAAGAAATGTTGCTGCCCGGGTCTTCGGTCGAAAGGCTCAAGCGATGACGGCGTGAGATAGTCGGGTATGGTCATGATTTTCTCATTGCGGAGAAAATCGAGAAGCTCCAACTCGGCCTGCTCGAAGCTCCGATGAAACGCTTCTGCGGTCGTCATCCGCTCGATCATCGGAGTGGCTCGGTTCTGGTGCTCTTCCATCTTCAGGAACGCGACGGTACGGTCCAGCTCACGGTCCGCGATGACCATGATCTGGTCCCACGTGTACGGGAAGACGTGCACGTTGTTCAGATACCAGTCGTAGTTGTCTCGGCCGACACCCGACGGGGCGGTCCATTGGCTCTGATTCTCTTCGAGCCAGCCGCGGAAGCTGTCGCAGGCCTCTTTCGCCTTGTTCGCATCCCCGACCAGCTCCGGGTGATGCTCCGCGAGCTTCGAGACCAGCTCCGCGAAAATGGCACTCTCCTTCTTCTTCGCGCGGATGGCCAGCATGGTCAGATCCGCCGCCGGTTCGGTGAGATTGCCCCGGGCCTGCTCGAGGATTCGGGGAACCGCCTGGAGCTTCGCATGGAACTCCGTGAGCTCCTCGGCCGCGAGAGGGAGCTCCTGCGGGATGCGGAGCGAGCCCTGCATCCGGGGACCGAACCCGAGATGCGTTACGATATAGAAGCTGGGATCGCGTGACCACGGGCGCATGATGCGATGGTCGAAATCGAGCCCGTTCATCTCCGCACGGACGATGATGTAGTCGACCTTTTGTGCTACGGACCACTCGCTGATGTCAAGGGCTTTGAGTCGAGCGAAGTACTCCTTCAGCTCGTCGTGCCGCGCCTTCATTCCCGGCTCGGTGTAGTCCGGAACGTGGTTCACGAAGTTCGGCTTCTGCATCTCCCGGAAATCGCGGAAGAGGTTGACCGCCTCCCCGTAACTCTCGGATGAACTTGTCTCTTCGCCCAACGCGAACTGGGCTCCGCTCCATGCAACGGCCATGGAGGCGATGAACCATAAAACGGGTGTTCTTCTCATGACTTCACTCCTTTCCAATCTCCGACGGCCTCCAGCATGCCGTCCCGGAGGTCGGGATTGCCTATTGGATCAACCATCCTCCGTCGACGTACAAGATCGTGCCGGTAACGTAGTCGGCCTCGTCCGAGGCAATAAAGACAGCGGCGTTGGCGACGTCGCGAGGCTGTCCCACTCGACCTAGCGGGACCCGACTCAGGAGCATCTGCCGCCGCTCCGGATCGGATAGCGAGCCCGCCGTCATCTTCGTCTCGATGACGCCGGGGCCGATGGCGTTCACGCGAATCCGGTGCGGTGCGAGGTCGAGAGCCATGGCTTTGGTCAGCATCAGAAGCCCGCCCTTTGACGAGACATAGTGCGCTTGTCCCTCGAGAGCCATTTCGGAGTTAACCGAGGCGATGTTGATGATAACCCCCGGCCACCCACCGCGCACCATCTCCCGCGCAGCCGCCTGTCCGCAGAGATAGGCGCCCTTCAAATTGACATCGAGGATGCGGTCCCAATCCTCCTCGGGAAGCTCGAGAAACGGAACGAGGGTCTCCACCCCGGCGTTGCTAACGAGAATGTCGATCCGCCCGAAACGCTCCAGGGTCCTTGCCACCATGTGTTCGACCTGCGCACGGTCGCGCACGTCGGTCCGGGCCACCAGAGCGCGTCCATCGCCGGCCTCGATCGCATCGGCGGTCTCCCGGGCTCCGGCCTCGTCCACGTCGGCGATCACCACCGCGGCTCCCTCCTCCGCGAACCGCACGGCAATGCCGCGACCGTTGCCCGAGCCGGCACCGGTGACGATGGCCACTCGATCAGAAAGGCGCACGTCAGCGCTGCCTCGTTGAGAAAACGGGCTTCGCCGGCAAACTTTCGTGCATGATGGCGATCCCGTCCGGTATCTTCTCGGCGAGGCTTGCGCGGCGGGTGGCCGCCGCCTCCCACACCGTCGGCTGTGCACTGAGCAGGGAACCGCGGACCACCATCAGTACGGCCGCGAGTTTCACCAGGCGCTCGAATCTCACAGGAGCCCTCTTCCACGAAGCTCGGCGAGCGAGCGACGGAACGCTTCCAGGATTGTGGCGACGTCATCGTCGGTGTGCGCTGCCGAGAGGAGCCCGAAATGCGTATGGGGAAGGAACACCCCGTGTCGCGTCATGTGCAGGAAGAGCTCGCGGTAAGCAGCGGTATTCTCACCCGCCAGATCTCGCGTCGATCGAACGGGTCGGTCGACGAACCGGGCCATGAACAACGAGCCGTCTCCCAGGACGGTCATCGGATAGCCTTCCTCCGCAATCATCTCCGAGAGCCCGTTGCGGAGCTTGTCTCCGAGTACGTTCAGGTGATCGTAGACTTCGGGATGCTCCTCGAGATAGGAAACGACGGCAATGCCCACCGCCATCACCGGCACGCACCCGTTGAACGTTCCGCCGTAGTAGACGCGCTCCTCGAGATCCCGGGCCGGATCGCCGGTCGTTCCGAGCACAGCCATCACCTCCTCGCCTCCCGCGACGACTCCCAGAGGAAGGCCGGCGCCGATGGCCTTGCTGTAGGTTGCGACGTCGGCATCAACGCCGTAGTAAGCCTGAGCCCCGCCGTGAGCGAGACGGAAGCCGGTGATGATCTCATCGATCAGCAGGAGGACGTCGCACTCCCGGCACACGTTGCGCAGCTCGCGGAGGAAATCGCGCTCGGTGGGAATCGCGCCTCCCGCACCCTGGATCGCCTCAACCATCACGAGTGCCAGCTGGTCCTTCGAGCGCCGGATTTTCGCGAAGGCAGCGTCGTGGTTGAAAGGAAGGACGCTCGTGTGAGCCACGCTCTCGGAGGGAACGCCAATGGAATGACCATCGAAGCTGGGATCCTCCACCGGACCGGCCCTGTCCGGGGCGAATCCCACGCTTCCGAGCACGGCGTCGTACCAGCCGTGGTAGCCGCCTTCGAATTTCGCGATTCCCATCTTCCCGGTGACGGTTCGCGCGATGCGGATCGCGTTCTGTGTCGCTTCAGAGCCCGAGTTGCAGAAGGTCACCTTGCCGGCACAAGGAATGGCTTTTACGAGAAGCTCGGCGAGCTCGACCTCTCTCGGATGGGGCGTGCCGTAGCCAATGCCATCGGCAGCAGATTCGCGAATCGCTTCGAGCACGATCGGATGAGCATGCCCCAGCAGGTTGTAGCCGAATCCCAGACAGCAATCGACGTACCTGTTGCCGTCCACGTCGAATAGATACGCGCCTTCGCCTCTCGCGGCGAAAAAGGGATGGGGAGGTATGATGCGCGCCCGGCTGACCGTGCCCGACGGCAGAACCCGGCGGGCCCGTTCGTAGATCTCACCGGACTTCGCGCGCGCCCGCTTCAGCTCGTCCAGGATATCGGGTTTCGGTACTGTGCTCATGGCAATCTCTCCTCAACGTCTCGACGACGGTCACGACTTGTGCCGTTCCAACTTGTTCCGCCGAATTCCGGCGTCGCGCACGGCAACAGACTCGAGTCTCTTCGGATGAGTTTCTTTAGGGCCAAATAGTTGGAACGGCACTAGTCGCGAAGAAGCTGCGCTGCGATGACCAGCTGCTGGATCTCGCTGGTACCTTCATAGATTCTGAGGGCTCGTACTTCGCGGTACAGACGTTCGACCTCGAATCCCCGGGTGACTCCGGCGCCACCGTGGATCTGGACCGCCTGGTCGACGACCCGCTGAGCGGCTTCCGTTGCATAGAGCTTTGCCTGGGAGCTCTCGAGCGTCAGCCGTGGCTTGGTGCCGGCATCCCGCATAAGGGCGGCGCGATAGACGAGGAGCCGGGAGGCAGCAAGCTCGGTAGCCATCGTGGCGAGCTTGAGCTGCACCGCCTGGAACTCGGAGATCTTCTTGCCGAACGCTTCTCGTTTCTTCACATGTTCGAGCGACTCATCGAGAGCTCTTTGTGCGAAGCCGACCGCACAGGCGCCGACGGTGGTGCGAAAGAAGTCGAGCGTCGCCATCGCAACCTTGAAGCCGTCGTTCTCCTCGCCAATGCGGTTGTCGAGAGGAACGCGACAGTCCGTGAACACCGGCTCACCAATCGGGTGCGGCGCGAGAAGCTCGATACGCCTGCCCGGGTCGAAACCGGGAATTCCTTTCTCGACGATGAATGCCGAGATGCCTTTGTTGCCAGCGTCCGGATCGGTCTTCGCGAAAACGGTATACAAATCGGCGTCCGGCGCCATGCTGATGAGCGTTTTTCGCCCGTTCAGCACGTAGTGATCGGACTCTTGACGCGCTTCCAGAGCGAGCGCGGCCACGTCCGAGCCGGTATGCGGCTCGGTCAGAGCAAAGGCGGCGACGAGCTCGCCGCTCGCAACGCGGGGAAGGAAACGGCGCTTCTGCTCGTCGCTCCCGCGGAAAGAGATGGGACCGGCTCCGAGTCCTTGCATGGTGAAGATGAGCTCGGCGTTGGGACAGTGCCGGGCCAGCGTCTCGCGGACGAGGCAGAACGAGACCAGGGACATCGGATCGGGGGCCTCGAGGGCGCCGTTGCCGGTGCCGAACGCGCCGGGAACGGTCCAGTCGAGAAGCCCCTCCCGGGCCAGACAACCGACGATCTCCCGGTCGACGGTGTCGGTCTCCCCGGCCTGGCGATCCAGCTCGCCCAATCGACCCCGGCACAGCACTTCCGTTCTCGCTCGAAGCTCCCTCTGGTGCTCGTCCACGAGCGACAGTACGAATTCCATAAAAATTCCTTTTCTTTGTTAGTTTTTTGAATGTACCCTTAACTAATAGTGATGAACAGTTTTCTACTGACTAGATAATAAAAATTCATTACTGCTCGCTGTCAACGATAACCATCAGGTGAACCGGGATGTGCCCCTAACAAAAGTGCAAACAGACGCTCGTTGGGCCTGCTTCGCTTTGGATTCTCGTCGTCGGCCCACTGTCGAATCCTCCCTATTGGTATCGATTGTTGACCCGCAAGTCAACTTCTTTGATAATCATGTCTCTGTCCGGAGCTCGTTTTGACGATGGCAACGCTCGGCGCCAGCCTTGCCCTCACCGGGCCCGAGACCGTCTATGCCAATCAGCTGCGCCACGCTCTGGAGCTGGCCCTCGAAGATGCCGGCGCTCCGTCAGTCTCCTTGTATATCGAAGACGACGCTTCCGAGAAAGAGGAAGCGCGCGCCGCCGCCGAACGGCTCGCGGCGGACCCTGCTGTTTTTGCGGTCGTCGGCCCGATGAACTCATGGACGGCAGAGGTCCAGGCGCCGATTTTTGCTCGTGCCGGACTCGCCCAGCTGACGCCATCGGCATCCAAACCCGAGCTTTCCCAGCGGCGCTGGGCGAGCTTCTTTCGCATGTGTGCCAATGATCTCGAGCAGGGGAAGGTGCTCGCCAGGCTCGCCGCAGATGTGCTCCACTCCCGCTCGGTCGGGGCGATCCACGACGGCACCTCCTTTGGCGAGCCTCTCGCCAACGTCTTCGCGCAGGAATCCGAGCGACTGGGAATGGACGTCTCGTGCCGCTTGGGGATACGCTTTGGCGAAGAGTCTTCCTTCGTTTCTGCGGCGAGAGCCGTGGCGCGGCACCAGCCGGATGCGGTCCTGGTGGTGGGACTCGAAGACCCGTGCCGGGATGTGGCTCGAGCCATGCGAGAAGAAGGGGTGAAAAGCGTCTTCCTCGGCACCGACGCCATCAAGCCCACTCAGGTGCTCGTCACCCCCGGCTTCGAGGGCCCCTATCTGACCAATGCCGGGACCCACGCCGCCGATCAGATCCCGGAGTTTCACCGCCGGTTCGAATCCCGATTCGGAACGCACCATTCCATCTACACGGTGGAAGCATATGATGCAGCGCGCATGCTGGTCGAAGTGATGAACGACGTCGGACGGGAGAGAGCGCGGGTAATCGAGGCTCTGAGAAGTCTCCACTTCGAAGGCATGAGCGGGTCCATTCGCTTCGACGACAATGGGGAGAGACGTCATCCCGTGATCGGGTTTTACCGCTACGACGACGGCCTCCACTACCTCGGAACCGCTCACCAGGTGCTGTCGCGCGGGGCAGAGGCTTCGTGAGAGCCGCTTCCCGCGACCGGGCCGCTCTCGTCTGCGGCGCCGCCGGGGAGCTTGGGAGCGCCGTGGCCAATCGACTCGCTCGTGAAGGTACGGCACTCGTTCTCGTCGACGTCGATGAGCCCTCCCTCGAGCGCGTGGCCGGACAGGCCAGCGATTGGAAAACACCGGTTGCTCAGGTGGTCGCCGATCTGACGACTGAAAACGGGCTGCTGCGATTGGCGACAGCGCTGTCGGAGCTCACTGGAGCAATACCATCGGTCCTGGTAAGCCACGCCCGCATCGAAACGCGCGCACCGTTCCTCTCCGTAGAACCGAGAGACTATCGCCGCCAGATGGACGCATCGGTCGAAGCGGCCTTCTTTGCCGGCCAGCAATTGGCATGCCAGTGGATCGAGTCCGATAGCGCGGGAGTGGTGGTCCACATCGCGTCCATTGCCGGCACGGTGCATTTCCCGGAGCGCTCCGCCTGCGCCACCGCCATGGCGGCCCTCCGGGGATTGACGGGCGCGATGGCCTACGAGCTCGCGCCGCACGGTATTCGTGTCAACGCGGTCGCTCCGGGATGCCTGGAAACGGCTGTGAACGGGATCGAGCGCACCTCCGTCCCCGCCGGTCGTCTCGGATCCGCAGACGAGGTCGCAGGAGTCATCTCGTTCCTCGTCTCCGAGCGCTCCTCTTACATCACCGGCCAGACGATCACCGTGGATGGAGGCTACTCGCTTCAGTGAAAGACAAGCGCCTCCGGGACAAAGTCGCGATCGTCACCGGCGGTGGTCGTGGAATCGGCTACGCCACCGCGGTGGAGATGTGGCGTGAGGGAGCTCGGGTCTTCGTCGCCGATCTGCCGGAACGTGGTCTGCCCGCAACGGAACTCCCTCTCGAGCGCGTGCCGGTGGACCTCACCGAGCCGGGCGCTGTCTCGAGTCTGATGGAGCGGGTCGTTTCGAAGGCGGGGGCGCTCGACGTGCTGGTGAACAACGCCGGCCTGTTGCTCTCGAGACTTGTGCAAGATGTCACTCGTGAAGACTGGTCGCGGCTCATGGCGGTGAACCTCGAGGCGGTGTTCTTCGCCAGCCGCGAGGCGGCGTCGATGATGAGCAAGCGAAACGGAGGCGCTATCGTCAACATCGCGAGCACATCGGCGTTCGTCGCCTCCGGGGGGCAGGCCGTCTACGAAGCCTCGAAGGCCGGGGTCGCAATGCTCACGCGCTCGATGGCGGTGGAAATGGCGCCCGACAACATTCGCGTCAACGCGGTTGCTCCCGGCCTCATCGAGACCGAGATGACGAGGTCTCTTTTCGGGAGCCAGGAAAAGTTGGCGTCCCGGGTTCGCGAAAAAGTACCTCTGAACCGCGCTGGAACGCCGGAGGATATTGCCAAAGCGATCGTGTTTCTCGCATCCGAGGACGCGAGCTTTATCTACGGCGAAACGCTGGTCGTCGACGGCGGCTGGTTGCTTTCGTGAGGGCATCGAGGATGGAAGATATCAACCTGCTGTCGCATTGGTTGTTTCTCTATGGACCCCTGATCCTCTACCTCGTGATCGGCATCGTGGTGCACCTGAGCTACGGCAAAGGTGGACGAGGTACGAAGAAAGAGGACGCCTCCTGATGTCCGGCATCTCCATCGCATTCGTGCTCTACCTGAGCGCGATCATCGTGATCGCGGTGAAAAGCATGCGCGCCGTCGGCTCTACGACCGACTTCCTGCTGGGAGGCCGCAAGATCGGTGCTGTCGCGACGGCAATCAGTGCCGCCTCCTCGGCCCGGAGCGCATCCAGCATGATTGGCCAGGCGGGTCTCGCTTTCATGATGGGGTTCCAGGCGATCTGGATCGTTTTCGCTTCGACCATCCTCGAGTACCTTGCCATGCTTTATTTCCTCGGTCCGAGGCTGAGGCGGTTCTCCGGTCGTCGGGGCGCCATCACCATCCCTGAATATCTCGAAGAACGTTTCCAGGATCGCGGACACCTGCTGCGGGTCACCTGCGCGCTGGCCTTGATCGTCTTCATGATCGCCTACGTCGTCTCGCAATACGTGGGGATGAGTTTCACGATCTCGCAGGTCCTGAACTGGCCGCTCGTTCCCGCGGTGATTCTCGCCGCCGTCATCACCGCGAGCTACACCATGATCGGTGGCTATCGGGCGGTCGTCCATACCGACGTCATGCAGGGTTGCATGATGGCCCTGGCCATGCTGGTGGTCCCCGTTCTCGCCTGGCGATCGGCGGGCGGGCTCGAGAATGTCGTTCGCTCGCTGAACGAGATCGGCGGCACGGATCTCTCCGGTGTCATCGGAAGCGGCGGCTATCCCTTCGCCATCGGCATGCTCTTTGCTGGTCTCGGGGCTTTCGGGAATCCTCACATCGTCATCCGTTACATGAGCATTCGATCCGTGAGCGACCTTAAGCTCGCCGCCTTCATCAACCTCATTTTCAACATCATTATCAACTGGGGCGGGATGTTCATCGGGCTGGCGGGACGGGTCCTGTACCGGGACGTCTCGGCCCTGCCTTTCGAGAACCGCGAGATGATCTTCTTCGAGGTGAGCCGGAACATGGTCCCGTACAGCTTCCTGGTCGGGATCATGTGGGCGGGGGTGTTCGCCGCGATGATGTCGTCCGCCGACTCGATGATGCTGGTCGTTACTTCGTCGGTCAGCCGCGACATCTACGAAAAAGTGATCAAGGCCGGGGAGAAGATTCGAGAAGGGGATCTGGTGCGAATCGATCGCCTGGTGGTCCTGGGTGTCGTGCTGATCTGCCTCGTGCTCACCTTCTTCCTGGAAAAGTCGGCTCTCCTGATCGCTCTGTTCGCCTATGGGGGCTTGGGCGGAGCGCTCGGTCCCGTGATTCTTCTTTCACTCTGGTGGCCGCGCATGACAAAGTGGGGTGCCTTTGCCGGATTGCTGGGAGGGATTGCGATGGCCGTCGTCTGGCGATTCACGCCGGCGCTGGTGGCCATCGTCGCCTACGAGGCTCTTCCGGCGTTTCTGTTCTCGCTCGGCGTGGCCGTCATCATGAGTCTCTTGACCCGGCCCACGCCGGATCCGAACCTGTTAGAAGATCTTGGGGTCCGCGCGAGATAAGTGCCCATTCTTGGGTGTCGAGGCGCCCGTCTGGCAAGGCGCGAGAAGCGAATAATAGTAGATATATGAGCATCTTGGCGGAAGGCGGCGAGCAACGCAGTCAGACGGGATGGACCGGCGTCCAAGAATCGGTAGTCATTTTTGCGCGGGCCCCTAGGTTTCCGCCGGCCTCGGAAATGGATGTGGAGCTCCGATGAGATATTCTTTCAATGACCAAGTGGCGATCGTGACCGGCGCCGCCGGGGGGATCGGAAGCGCGGTTTCGAAACGCTTCCTTTCCGAAGGCGCACGCGTCGTCCTTCTGGATCTTCCCACCTCGCGCGTTCTCTCCTTTGCGAAAGAGCTGGACGAGACCGAGAAACGTGTGATGGCCGTTGCCGCCGACGTCACCCGGCAAGAAGACGTTCGCGGCGCCGTGCACGAGGCGAAGGAGCGCTTCGGCTCGGTCGACATCCTCATCAACAACGCCGGTATCGCCCCGAAGTCGCCCTTCCTCGAGCTCGATATGGCCACCTTCGACAAAGTCATGGCGGTCAACGTTCGGGGCTCGTTTCTCATGGCCCTTGAATGTGCCCGGGAAATGGTGGGCCAGTGCCGCGGATCGATCGTGCAGATTGCCTCGACCTGTGCGTTCTCGGCGGGGGCCTCCCGAAATCTTTCCGCCTACAACATGTCCAAGGCCGCAGTGCGCCAAATGGCGCCGAGCCTGGCGGCCGAGCTGGCGCATCTCGGCGTGCGCGTCAACGCCGTGGCGCCCGGCACCATCGACACCGAGATGACGAGGGCCTGCATTCCCGATGAGGAATCGGTGGCAGGGGCCCTCGGCAAGATTCCGTTGCGCAGGTTCGGCGAGCCGGAAGACATTGCCGCGACCTGCGCGTTCCTGTGCTCACCGGACGCGGCCTACATCACCGGGCAGACGGTCATCGTCGACGGCGGCTGGCTCATCAGCTGATGTCTTTCGAAGGCGGCTCGAAATATCCAGATATGACTTCGTCGGAGCGCCTTGTCCGCACCAAAAAATGGCCTCGGACTTTACCGACAGAACTAGCAGGCTCGAGCAACGGGAATCGAGGCCTCCCTCTCGAGAGGTTGACACTTTCGAGCCACTCCTGTATTTTCGACCGGCGAGTCAAACTCTCGAGCCCGCACCGAGGACAGATGGCCAACTTCCTACAAAGTCGGGTCGCTCTCGTCACCGGAGCGGCGGGCGGCATCGGAAGGGCGATCTGCGAGCGGTTTCTTGCGGAGGGGGCGCGGGTAGCCCTTCTCGACGTTCCTGGGTCGACGATCGCCGATGCGACCGCCGAGCTCGATCCGACGGGAGAGAGAGCGTTCGCACTCCCGGCCGACGCGAGTGTCGAACAAGAGGTGCAGCAGGCGGTGGCCGCTGCCAAGGATCGGTTCGGCTCGGTGGACATCCTCGTCAACAACGCGGGGATCCCGGGGATGGGCGCGTTCTTGGACACGGAAATGGATCGCTTCGACCGGGTCATGGAGGTCAACGTCCGCGGCTCTTTCCTGATGGCGCGAGCCTGTGCGGGGGAGATGGTCCGGCAGCGTCGCGGGTCCATCGTGCAGATCGCCTCGACTTTTGCTTATTCCGCGGGGGCGCTTCGTCACTTCTCCGTTTACAACATGTCGAAGGCGGCGGTGCGGCAGATGGTTCCCAGTCTCGCCGGCGAGCTCGCACCGCACAACGTGCGGGTCAATGCGGTGGCTCCGGGCACCATCGATACCGCATTCGCGAGGCAATGCATGCCGAACGAAAAATCGGTCGAGATGACCCTCCGGAGGATTCCACTCCGCCGCTTCGGCCAGCCGCACGACATCGCCAGTGTGTGTGCTTTTCTGTGCTCCGACGATGCCCGCTACATCACCGGCCAGACGGTGGTGGCCGACGGCGGCTTCTTGATTGGGTGAGGTCCGCAATGAAAACTATCCAGAAGCGTCTCTCCGAGATTCCACTGACCCGAAGCGTCATTCCGACCAACAAGGGCACGACCTATTACAAGCGTGCCTACGAGCGCGGCGCCGACGGCGTCGTGGGTCCCTGGGAATGCGTCGACTACATGATCATCCCGCCCGGAACCCAGTTCGGTGTGCACATCCACGACGGCTCGGAGGAAATGTACTTCCTCATCAAGGGGCGCGGCACGGCGCTGCTCGACGGTGAGGAGCACCCGGTAGGCCCGGGAGACTTCTTGATGTTGCAAAACGGCGGCGCCCATGGCCTCCGGAACGATGGCACCGAGGACATCGAGCTTCTCTGCGTGTGCGTCTACCTCGGCGATGATCACAACCTGATTCCCGTCTGGGACGGGACGGACGCGGAGGCCGAACGGTGAGCGGGCGGCGGCCGGCCAGACGGTTGGACGACGTAGAGATCTCGGGCATTCGAGAGGTCCTCGAGGCGCTCACCGCATGGTCCGGCGAAGGCAAACCGATACCGTTTCACATGGGGATGCCCGACTTCGACACGCCCCAGCACATCAAGCAGGCGCTCTACGACGCGGTCGACGAGGGATTCGTGCGCTACACGTCGAGCCTCGGCATTCCGGATCTGCGTGCCGCTCTGGCGCGAAAGCTGGCTCGTGAGAACGGTATCCAGGCCGACCCCGACAGGAATCTCGTCGTCACTTGCGGGGCGAACGAGGCCATCAGTGCTGCCATCCTCGCTCTCGTCAACCCGGACGACGAGGTGATCCTTCCCGACCCGGCCTGGCCTCACTACGTCTACTGCCTCCGTCTCGCGGGCGCGAGGCCGGTCCAGTGCTCCCTCCGTGAGGAAGAAGGATTCGCCATGACGCCCGAGGCGGTCACCTCGCTCTGGAGCGACCGGACGCGTATGGTGATTATCAACTCGCCGCACAACCCGACCGGAGCGGTCATGTCGCGCGAGCAGATTGAAGCGATTGCAACGATGGCCCGGGACCGGGGCGCCTGGCTCCTTTCGGACGAGCCTTACGAGCGCATGGTCTATGAAGGCGAGCACGTGAGCCCCGCCTCCCTTCCCGACATGGAGGATGCGGTCCTCACGGTGGGTTGCCTGTCCAAAACCTACGCCATGACCGGGTGGCGGCTCGGCTATCTCTGCGGTCCCGCGCAGGCGGTGGAGAGCGTCAACCGCGTTCATCTGTACACCGTCAGCTGCGCCGTTTCCTTCGTTCAGAAGGCGGCGATCGCAGCGCTCGACGGCGACCAGAGCTGTGTCGATGACATGGTCTCTGCCTATCGCAAGCGGCGCGACCTCGTCGTCTCGCTGCTTCGCGAGATTCCCGGTGTTCGCACCGAAAAACCCGCCGGCGCGTTTTATGCCTTTCCGAACGTGACCGCCTTCGGCCTGCCGTCGAGGGAGGTGGCGATGCGTCTGGTCCGCGAAGCGGGCGTCGGCGCCGTGCACGGATCGGCCTTCGGAGCAGCTGGCGAGGGCTACCTGCGGATCGCCTATGCCTGCTCGGAAGAGGAGATACGCGACGGAATCGGACGCATGAGGGAGGTGCTCGCCACCTTGCCCCATGGTGCATGACAGGAATCTCGCCATGACCGACGGCCCGAAGCTCAGCAACTGGGGTCGCTGGGGCGACGACGACGAGTTGGGCACTGCGAACTTCCTGACACCCGAAGCCATCGTTCGTGCCAGCCGTCTGGTCAAGAAAGGCCGCGTTTTCAGTTGCGCCATTCCTCTCGACGATCGCGGTCCCGTTTACCCCGGCCGGTTGCCGCCGAAGCACGTGATGACGTTGTCGGGAGCTGATTACGTGGCGGGACAACGAGGGTTCGGCGACTACCCGGAGGGCGGGATGAAATTCGCCGATGACTATATCTTTGCCGCCCTTCAATGCTCGACGCAGTGGGACGCTCTTTCCCACGCCTGGTATGGGGAGCAGCTCTTCAACGGGTTCAGCCAGAGCGACGTTCGCGGGAGCACCGGGGCCCGTCGCCTGGGTATCGAGAAGCTCTACCGGCACTTTGTGGGCCGGGGTGTGCTCCTCGATCTCCCCCGGGCGGTGAACGACGGAGAGCGACTGAAGCCGGGCTACGCCGTGCCGGCGACCGATCTCGACAAGGCGCTGGCACTCGCGAACACGGAGGTTCAGACGGGTGACATCCTGCTGGTGCGCACCGGGCACTTGCCCTGGTTCTACGAGCTGAAAGACAAAAGCGAGTTCTGGGAGGGTGCCCCGGGTCTCGGCGAAAGCACCGTTTCGTGGCTGCACGAGCGTCAGGTCTCGGCGGTTGCGGCAGACAACATCACCGTCGAAGTCCAGCCGTCCGAAAGAGCGGGCGCAAGCCTACCGCTGCACGGAACGTTGATTCGGGATCTCGGCCTCACGCTGGGAGAGATGTTCCACCTGGAGGAGCTGGCCGAGGATTGCGTAGTCGACGGTGTCTACCAGTTCTTCTTCGTCGGCCAGCCGCTTCGAATCACCGGAGCCGTGGGCTCACCCATCAACCCGCTCGCCATCAAGTAGAGGCCAATCGGTGCTGCGACACTCGTTCGTTCTTCTTGTCACCGCTACGCTGCTCCCGCTTTCTTGCCGCGGCGGTGGCGGTGGAGGGGAGGCACCGTCGCGGCTCGACGAAATCCCCAGACGCGGCGTGATGCGAGTGGGTGTCGAGTGTGTCTACAAGGGTACCTGCTTCGTGGACCCCGAGACGGGCGAGGCGGTGGGGTACTCGGGTCGAGCTGACGAACCTCATGGCCAGGGACCTCGGCGTTACGGTGGAGTGGGTCGATCTCGAGTGGACCGCACTCATCCCCGCGATCACGACCGGCAATGTGGACATCGTTACCCAGGGGATGACCAACACCCCCGAACGGGCCAAAGTCGTCGAGATGACGAGGCCGATGGACTACTATCCCGGCGTTCTGATCCTGCCTGCCGATAGCCCCTTGCACGACCAGGCAACTCTCGACGAGTTACTCGCAGTCCTGAACACTCCCGAGCGAACGGTCTCTTTCCTGCTCGGCGGCTCACAGGAGAGGACGGCGAACGCTCTCTTTCCGGAAGCAACCCATCGGGCACTGGACGTTGCGGCTGCGTACATGGAGCTCGTGAGCGGACGCGCCGACGCCATGATTGCGGACGCTTCTGACGCCTGGGACATGACCCGCGAGAATCCCGCAGGCAAGATCTGGCGCGATCAGATCGTCTACTCCCTCTACGGGTGTATGGTGATCCGGGCCGGCGATCAGCGATTTTTGAACTGGCTCAACAACTGGATCGACTACTACACGTCCAACCAGACGCTCTGGAACGTGAAGCTGAAATGGTATCGAGCGCGCGGCGTCCCCGACTGGATGCAAGTACTGCCGCCGTCTCTCGATTGAGAGCCGGTGAGGCGTTGGTTCCCTATGCCCGATGAGATTCTGCGGCTGGTCAACCTGCGAAAATCGTTCGGTGAGATCGAGATCCTGCGCGGCATCGACCTCCAAGTGCGCCGAGGCGAGACTGTCGTCGTCATCGGGCCGAGTGGAAAAGGGAAGAGCACCCTACTGAAGTGCGTCAATCTGATCACCGTCCCGGACTCCGGGCAGGTGTTTTTCATGGGCCAGGAATACGCCGAGAGCGTGCGGAAGAAGGGGCTACGGCTGAGGGCGAACCCCGAGCTTCGTTTTCTGAGGACCCACATCGGACTCGTCTTCCAGCAGTTCAATCTCTTTCCGCACTTGAGCGTCCTCGCCAACGTCATGCTCGCGCCGGTGCGCGTACTCGGCATGTCGAAGGACGAAGCGCGAGAGAAGAGCCTCAAAACGCTCGAGAGAATGGGCCTCACGGGAAAAGTGGATGCGGTTCCTTCGAAGCTCTCGGGCGGCGAGCAGCAGCGGGTCGCGATAGCCCGTGCGCTCATCATGGAGCCCGAGCTCATGCTGTTCGACGAAATCACGTCGGCCCTCGACCCGGAGCTGGTGGGAGACGTCGTGAGGGACATGAAGCAGCTAGCGGAAGACGGCATGACAATGATCGTCGTCACTCATCAGATGAGCTTCGCCCGGGAATGTGGCGACCGCATCCTTTTTCTCGACGAAGGCGTGATCGTCGAAGAGGGAAGTCCGGAATCGATGCTCTCCCATCCCGAGGAGGAACGGACGCAAGCATTCCTGCGACGAATTCGCGTTTGAGTGACTGGTATGAACCTCGACTTCGGTCCTGTTCTGGAGAGCGCACCATTCCTCTTGCAGGGCCTCGGGATGACCCTCTTCGTCTCCGTCGTCGCAATGAGCCTCGCGCTCCTGCTCGGTCTACCCATCGCTCTCATGCGGCTGTCCGCCATCCCAACGCTGAAACTAGTCTCCGCCGTCTATGTGGATTTCTTCCGTGGGCTTCCCCAGCTGGTCTTCCTTATGTGGATGTACTTCGGTGTCGTCGTCGCCTTCGGACTGAAGCTTTCTCCCCTGCAGGCGGCGATCGCCTGCTTGGCCATTCAGGAGGCCGCCCATCTGGCAGAGATCTACCGGTCGGGAATCGAAGCCATCCCTCGAGAGCAGACCGAGGCTGCCCTGTCCCTGGGACTCACCCCACTTCAAGCGTTCAAGGATGTGGTGTTCGCGCAGGCCCTTCGGATCGTCACGCCTGCGATCGGAAACGACTTCATTGGAATGGTCAAGGGCTCGGCGCTGGTCTCGATACTCGGTGTGTACGAGCTCATGAGGGCGGCGCAGGCCCGGGGAAACTACTTTTTCCGTCCCTTCGAGTTCCTGACGACCGCGGCCGTGATCTACGTCGTCATCGCGCTCGGACTGGGAGCGGTCGTCTCGAGGCTCGAGACCCGTCTTGCGAAAACGTCGGGGTCGGAGGCCTCGTAGGACGGCATGTACCGCTTCAACTTCGCCCCCGTCCTCGAGCAGTCCGATCTGATCCTGAAAGCGATGGGGATGACGCTTCTCATCACCGCGGTATCGATGGTGCTCGCGGGCATCCTCGGGCTCCTGGTGGCGGTCTGCCGGCTCTCGCAATCCCGCGTTCTGGCCACACTGGCTCACGGCTACGTGCAGCTGTTCCGTGAAGCGAAGCTCACCTCTTTCGCGAATCGCGTCCAACACGGTTCGTTCCATCATGTTCTTATCTCCTCCTTAGCGAAACCGCCTCTCCAGCAGCCGAGAGAGTCGAGTGATGACCAGGACCAGGCCGACGTAGATGACGCCGCCTGTGGTGTAGAACTCGAGCGCACGAAAGGACTCGCTGGCGCCGATGCGGACGAGGCGCATCAAATCCGTGACTCCGATCACCGAGACGAGCGATGAGTCCATGAGCATCACCGCAAACAGATTGGTGGTTGGCGGAAGCGCTCTCCGAACCGCCTGCGGAAGAACGACGCTCCAGAAGGTCTGAGAGGGCGTCAGTCCGAGAGCCAGTGCCGCCTCCTTCTGCTCTTTCGGAATCGAGGCGAGCGCCCCCCGGTCGACTTCCGCCAGGTAAGCGCCATAGAGCGTCGAAAGACAAATCACGCCTGCCTGGAACGGTGAGAAAGTGATGCCGAGCAGAAGCGCCAGGCCGTAGTACAGCCAGATGATGTAGACGTAGAGCTGTCGAGTTCAATCCCCCGCCGGAAGAGGGAGGATTTCCTCCCGAGTTCTACATTGATCCCAAGACCGGAAAGCCATGGGGCATCGCGCCGATCATCGGCGGACTGATTGCCGAAGACCTCGGTGTCAAGCTCGAGTGCGTGGACCTTCCGTGGCCCAAGCACATCCCGGCTCTGCTTTCGGGGAAGGTCGACCTGCTTCCCAAGCATACGAACACGCCACAGCGGGCCCTCGAGGTCGAGTTCGCCACCGGGCGTCTGACCGCTTACAGAGTGACGGCGCTCATCCCCGCCGACAGCGAGATCACCGACAAGCGCGAGCTCAATCAAAAAGGCAAGGTCATCACGGTGTGGCACGGCTCTTCTATCCGGGACATCATCCTGAAAGAGTTCCCGAAGGCCACGATGAGGGAGCTCAAAAAGCCTTCCGAGGAAGTCGAGCAAGGACGCGCCGACGCCTGTCTAACCGATTCGGTGACGAAAATCTTCATGGAGAAGCATCCCGGTCTGAAGTTTCTGAGGGACGAGGAAGGAAAGCTCGTCATCTTCTCGCGCGAAGTCGTGCATCCTTCCATAAAGCCGGGTGACGCCCGTTTCCTCAACTGGCTGAACAACTGGCTGGAGTACCATCACGCACAGGGTACTCTCGGCTACTGGTGCGATGAATGGTGGGAGTCCTGGATGGCCGACAACGAGTAGGCAGTCGAAGCAGAGCTCGCACGAGGGCACTCGATGCGATGGAGGCAAAGTGATATGAGCGGGCATCTCGAAGCCGCCATAGCGCACGAAGTTGGCGAGTTCCATGTCGGAGAGGTAATTCATTCATCATTCGGGGGTCGGTCTGATCTTGCGGCTTCGCCGACGAATCGCGAGACAGCGGAACTTGTCATTTTTCTCCCCAAGTTCTTTGACTCTGAACGACCGCTCGGCCAGAGTCTCTCCGGGACGAACGATCTGGGCGTTTTTCGGACGAACTCTTCCGGCAAACCTTGATCGCACCAATGGCCCCGAGACTTCGTACTGACCGAGCTTGGCGCCAACGAATTCAATGGAGTACGTTTCTGAAAGCACACTGGGGAGCCATCGCCGCGACGGACTTCTTCACCGTCGAAGTGTTGACAAGGTCCGGACCGGTGCCAGGCTTCTTATCGGAAGGCCTCCTTACGGAGTGGTGGGCGGAACGACGCTCACCGTCGTGCCCGAAAGAGCGAAAACAAAAATAGCGTTGATTCCACGGGGCGGCTTGATCTCGGTATGGACGGAGAGAACACGCCGTTCCGGCACGGCGGTCGCGCCACCGACGGGTACCGCGACGTATTGACGGCCATCGACCCCGTAGCTCACCGGATGCGCGGAGACGGGCGCACTCAGAATCGTCTCCCAGAGCACCTCGCCGGTTCGATCGTCGAACGCCTTGAAGCGTCGATTGACGTCGCCTCCGAAAACGAGGCCTCCGGCAGTGGCCACCAGGCCGCTGATCATTCCCGCACGCTGTTGATGGAGCCAGGCCGTCTTCCCCGTTTCGATGGAGACGGCGTCGACACGCCCGACCGGATAGGGCTCCTGCCGGATCGAAGGGTCCTCCACGAAGAAGACCGTCGAAGCGTAGCCGTCCTCGGGACGGGCGGACTCCGTGCTTCCGGTGTGGAGCATGCAGAGGTTCTGCTGCGGCTGGTACATCAAACCGGTGAGCGGGCTGTAAGTTCCCGCCGGCCAGTTCTTGCCTCCCGAACGGGCGGGGCAGACGAGAATCTCCTCGTACGCATCCACCACCAGCTCCTCGTTGATGTGGACTCTTCCACTCTCCAGATCGATCTTCGTCACGATGTTCTGATAGAGGGTCTCCTTTGCCCACAGGAACTCGCCGGTCTCTCGGTCGAGGGTGTAGACGATACCCGTCTTACCCGGAATGCCAGTGACCACTTTTCGCGTCTCGCCACGCTCGGCGCGAGGGCTGATCCATTCCACCGAGTCCGGGTCCGGCGCCACCCGCGTCTCGACCAGGTAGCGCTCGAAGACATGATCGAGATCCCAGTTGTCGCGGGGCAGGTGCTGGTAGTACCAGACGATCTCCCCGGTATCGGCATCGAGAGCGAGCGTACAGTTCGAGTAGAGGACGTCCCCTCCCGGCGTTCCCCGAACGCGTTCCAGAGAGGGCGCGGGCACGGATGTTCCCCAGAAGATCAGGTTCAGCTCCGGATCGTAGCTTCCCACGCCCCAGGCCCCGACGTGGCGCCGCTCCTCGTACGGAAGGTCGCCCCAGCTGTCGCCGCCTGGCTCGTCCGGGCGAGGGATCAGTCGCGTGCGCCAGAACTCCGACCCGTCATCCGGATCGTAGGCGGCGATATAGCAGACGTCCGGGCCCTCGACCGGCGAGCAGGAGCGGCCGTTGACGATCTTGCCGTTCGCGACGATAGGTCCGGAAGAGAAGTTGCCCTCGACCGGAACCTCCCAGACGAGCTCCCCGGTGCGGGCATCGAGCGCAATCAGATGCGGCTCGCCCTTCGTGAAGTGGAAGATTTTGTCCTGGTAGATCGCGATGTTCCGCACGCGCGTCTTGCCGGCGGTGATGGGACCGCGGCGGTACTCCCAGATGAGGTCGCCGTTGCGCGCATCCAGCGCCTGGATCACGTCCCCCGGATTCGCCAGGTACATGACCCCGTTGTGCACGAGAGGCGTCGTTTCCTGCTCGCCCGGCTCCATGGCGCGCGACCAGGCGAGTTGCAGCCGCGAGACGTTCTCCCGGTCGATCTGGCCGAGGGGGCTGTAGGCCCAGGCGTCATACGTTCGGCGATACATCAGCCAGTCACCGGGTGGAGGGCTCTCGAGCACCTCCGAGCTCACCGGAGTGAACTCCTCGACCGTCCGTTGAGCGAGCGGTTGCAGCTCGATGTCCCCCACGTCGGGATAGCTGAGCGAGCGTACGAACGCCACCAGCGCGACCAGGTCGTCGCTGCGGATGTGGGGGTGGGCAGGCATCTCGAAGCCGCCGTAGCGCACGAAGTTGGCGAGATCCATATCGGAGAGGTAATTCATCATTCGAGGATCGGTCTGGTCTTTCGGCTTCGCGGTCAGATCGCGCGACAGGGGCCCTTCACCGCGCCCGCCGTCCCCGTGGCAGGAAGCGCAGTTCTTCCGGTAGAGCTCGGCACCCTGCTCGAGCGTCGCGGGGGTCAGGACCAACGACGCGACCGCGGGCGCAATCCCCTCTCGCGGTGGCGGGTAGACAGGAATGTCTTCGTGTTCCCTGTCGTCTTCACAGGCAAACAGTCCGACGACAAGAAGGCAAGCGGCAAATCGATGATCGAACCGCATCATTCTCCCTCGTCCGGAAGCGCGAAGGCCACGAGCGTGGCATCTTCGCCGAAGCCGGTGGCGACGACCACGAACTGCCGGCCAAGGGGCGAGCGGTAGGTCATGGGCGTTCCGGTCGTCGGGCGGGGGAGCGCTCCTTGCCACAGCGCCGCTCCGCTCCGCGCGTCGAACGCGTGAAGCGCCCGATCGCCACCGCCCACGAAAACCAGGCCCCCTTTGGTGACAATCGCGCCGGGAGGTCCCGGCGCTCCGAGCTGCTCCGGCAGCCGAGCATTTCTGAGCGCCGGATGGCGCCGAAGCTCCGGCCAGTCACCGAGCGTCACGCGCCAGGCGATCTCGCCGCGGTTGAGATCGATCGCCGTCAGATGTGCGTACGGTGGCTTGATGAGCGGAAGACCGTTGGCGAACGAGGCGTTCATGCGTGATACTACCCACTCGGCATCCGTCGGAACCCGCTCCGGCAGATGGCTCTGCGACGGGACCTCGCCGGCGGGACCGGGCCGTTCGAGGCGTGTGATCCGGAGCGTGTCGGACGTCTTCACGTAGAAGAGGCCCGTCTCCGGATCAAAAGCACCACCACCCCAGTTCGCACCGCCGAGTGAGCCAGGTAGCTGAAGCGTGCCCTCGAGGGAAGGCGGCGTGTAGATCGGTCCCCGGCGGTACTTCTTCAGCTCGGCCCGGGCCGCTGCCTCGAGCTCCGGGGTCAGATCGAAAGCATCCTCGAGGAACACACCCTGTCGGGCAAACGGCGGGGGGCGCGTCGGAAAAGGCTGGGTGGGCCAGGCCTTTTCCCCCGGTACGTCGCTCAAAGGCACCGGCCGCTCCTCGATGGGCCAGACGGGCTCGCCGGTGACGCGATCGAACACGAAAGCGAAACCCATCTTGGTGACCTGCACGACCGCATCGATCGTTCGCTCCTCGCCGTGAAGCGTCACGAGGACGGGAGCGGCGGGAGGGTCGTAGTCCCACAGTCCGTGGTGAACGAGCTGATAGTGCCACTTGCGCTCGCCCGTCATCGCGTCGAGACAAACGAGCGATTCGGCGAAGAGGTTCTTGCCCGGTCGTTTTCCTCCGTACCAGTCGTTGCTGGGAGTGCTCACCGGGAGATAAAGAAGGCCTCTCTCGTCGTCGAGACTCATGGGCGGCCAGACGTTGGCGTGCCCGGTGAACTTCCACGAGCCGTCCTCCCACGTCGCGCGGCCAAACTCGCCTTCCCGTGGAACGGTATGGAACGTCCAGACCAGCTCTCCCGTCCGGGCATGGAAAGCGCGCACGTCGCCGGGCGGATCGTTGTCGAAGATGAGCCAGTCCGGAATGTGGCTTCCAACGATCACCAGGTCCCGGTAGACCACCGGAGGCGAGCGGGTCTCGAAGTGCGTCTTCTCCACCGGCCGATCGAACGTCTCGACCAGATCCACGACGCCATCACGGCCGAAGCCTCCCACCGGCTCACCGGTCACCGCGTCGAGCGAGACCAGCTTGTGTCGGGCGTTGATGAAGATTCTGAGACGTCCCTCGTCTCGCCAGGCAGCCACGCCCCGGTGCGCAAAACCGATTCCAGTGAAGCCGGGACCGAGCCGGTAGGTCTCCGGATCGTAAGTCCAGAGAGACTGACCCGTCTCGGCGTCGAGGGCAACGACGCGGCTGTAGGACGTGCTCAGATAGAGAACGTTATCGATGAGAATCGGCGTGGCCTCGAACTTGCCCGGTCGGGTCCCGAACGCCTTCTCCGCTCGCTCCCCCGTCTGCCACTCCCAGGCGATCTCGAGCCGTTCGACATTACCGCGGTGGATCTGCTCGAGCGAAGAATACTTGGTGGCCGCCTGGTCGGCGCCGTAATGGGACCACTCCTGGGCGACAGCGCCGGGGCCCACTGCGCACGAGATTAGCGAGACGACGAGCGAATGAACAACGTGTTTCATGCGATTTCAACGCACGGCCGCGGGAGAGATGTTGGCGGCCGTCGAGCCCTTGGTTTTCGACCTCGTCAGAACGAACATGAACTCGTAGACTCGATCCCTCGCCAGCTCCTGCGTCACCAGGTTCTCGAGAATGTAGATCCCGTTCTGGGTGAGAAGCATCTGGTGGACCGGGTCTGACTCCTCCGAGTCCTCACTCGGTAGGACTTCGAACCCGTTGTTGTCCGCCCCCGCCATCGCGACTCTCCGGTCGATGAGCCACTGGGCCGCTTCTTTGCCGATCCCGGGCTCACTCGCGCGAAACCGTTGATTGTCTTTCATCCAGAGGGCAAGCCAGCCGGTGTGGAAGAGGACGGCGTCGCCCGGGCCGATCGTGGGGTTCTTTTGTCTCTCCAGAGCCCCCTCCAGGTCGTCGACGGTGATGACGTAGCCTCCCTCCAGCATCGTCACCCCTTTGTAACCGGCAACGTCCACCAGGACGCCGCGCGTCACGACCGGCGGTACGTTCTCGATACCCAGCCGGCTCAGTCCCCAGTCGAAAACGATGTCTTCGCCCGCATTGCAGTTGTAGAAGAGTCCGTCGGCGGCGATGTGGCCGAGCCCGTCGATCTGGGTGCCAATCTGGTAGGTTCCGGAGACGAACTCTTCGATCGAGACGAGCTTGTTCTTGCCCCGGGTTCCGAACGGCACACCTCTCACGATCATCTGACTCCAGTAGCGCGAGCGCGATGCCGGCGCCCCGCGTTCGAGGAGCACACCCATGTCGTAGAGCTTCCCCTCGGTGACGAGCCGCGCCGCTTCGAGCACTTTAGCGGGGGTGATCTCGTTGATGGCCCCAATCTGATCCTCCGGCCCGTACCTCGAAGGACACCGGAGTGGCTCGGCCAGAAGGCTCGGAACCGTTGTCACCAGGATGGTGAGGATCATCGACAGGTCGGACATTAGTTGAAAGCGGCTTCTCATGGCCCTTGCTCCTCCTACCTCACGCGAGATGGCGGTGATGAAAGCCGCCTCGATGCCGTGGACTTCTATTGTGGCGGGTTTCCGTTTCGCCGTTTCGGAAGCTCGACCTTCTTGTGACGCAAGGCCTCGAGGGAGCGAATCAGAACGGCGCGGGTGTCCCGTGGGTCAATAATGTCGTCCACGAAGTCGTAACGGTAATTCTCCGCGAGGCTGAAGATGTTGATGTACTTCTCCCGATATTCCCGGCAGCGCTCCTCGAGGAGCCGCGCCTGTTCTTCGTTGTTCTTCGCGTTGTCCAGGTCCTTGGACCAGATGACGGCGGCCGCCTGCTCCGGACCCATGATCGAGATCTCGGCGGTGGGCCAGGCGTAGGAGAAATCGGCGCCCATCGTCTTCGAGCCCATGACCACGTTGCCGCCGCCATAAGAGCGGCGCACCACAATCGAGATCTTGGGGACGGTGGCACAAGCATAGCCGTACAAAAGCTTCGCCCCGTGACGGAGGATCCCCTGATTCTCCCATTCGCGACCCACCACGAAGCCCGGGGTGTCGATCAGCGTGATGATGGGGAGATGGAAGGCATTGCAGAAGGTCATGAGACGCATGTACTTGTCGGAGCAGTCGTTCTCCATGACCCCGCCCATCTCGTCGGGGTTGTTCGCGATGAGCCCCACCGGCTGGCCACCGAGGCGCGCCAGACCGGTGATGATGTTGGGAGCGAAGTTCGGCTTGATCTCGAGAAAGCTCCCGTGATCCACGATGCGTTCGACGATCTCGTGCATGTCGTAGGTCATCTGCGGGGAGTCCGGAAGGATGTCGAGCAGCTCTTCGTCCCGCCGGTCGGCGGGATCGTCGCAGGGGATCCGTGGGGGTTCCTCTTCACAATGCTGCGGCAGGTAGGCCAGGAGCTGCCGGGCGAACAGCATCGCCTCTCCATCGTTCTCGGCGATGAGATCGCACTGCCCGGCCGCCATGTTCGAGTCCGCCGAGCCCACCACCGAGTCGTCGATGTCCTCGCCGGTCGCCGCCTTGGTCAGGCGAGGACCACCCAGCCACATGAACGCCGTTTTCCGCGTCATGATCAGGAAGTCCGACAGCATCGGCGAATAGCCCTGCCCGGCCGCACAGGGACCCATCAGGATCTGGATCTGGGGTATCACGCCGGAATGTATGGACTGGTTAATGAAGATTCGGTTGAAGGGTCGGGACAGAGCACTCCCTTCATGAAGCCGTGCCCCTGCCGAGTCGAGCATGCCGACCACCGGTACCCTCATTCGACCGGCAAGCTCGATGATGGCGGCGATTTTGGCCGAGTGGCTTTCGCCGGCGCTTCCGGCCAGGATGGTGAAATCGGTCGCGTAGACACAGACTTCCCGTCCCTCGACTCTGCCGTGGCCGATCACGACACCGTCCGCGGGCGTGTCCCGCCCCTTCATCCCGAACTCCGGGTTCTGGGAGCGCACCAGCCCGCCGAGCTCGACGAAACTTCCTGGGTCGAAGAAACTGACGAGCCGTTCCCGGGCAGCGAGCTTTCCCCGGCTGTGCTGTTTCGCGACTTTTTCGGCGCCGCCCATGGCGGCGAGCTTCGACTTTTTCGCTTCGAGCTCTTGTAGCAAACGGTCGATCGACCGCGCGCCGGTTCTCGCCGTACCCATGCGCCTAGTCCTCTATCTCGAGCTCGAGGCGGAGCAGGTTGGGGCCATAAGCTTTGCCCGTCTGGTCCATCATCAGGGTGCGGGTCGCACCGCCACCCAGCGCCTGTGTCAGCACGAACTCGAGAGAATTCAGGTTGTCCATCTCATAGCGCGTCACATCACCCCTGACGAAATCCTTGAAGTGCGACTTCACTTTGTCCGCGCTCAGGTGCTTCTTGAGCGTGGCGTAGGCAGCGTCGTCCTTGGCCATGACGCCGATGTTGATGATATCTCCCTTGTCGCCCGAGCGAGCATAGGCGAGCTCACGCAGCTGGACCGTTTGCGCCATTAAGACACCTCGAGGACTTCCACGCGCTCCCGGACGAGCTCGCGCGGAATGAGCGTCGGCCACAAAGCAATGATCTCTCGCGGTGGTGGCGGGGAGATGACCGCGGTGGTGCCCACCGGGCCATGGGTCCAGAGGTGCGTCACTTCCCGCCGGACCTGATTGGCGAACTGGCGGCTGGTCGTCTTGACCGCGACCCGAACCCGGACCTCGTTGACTTCCGCGAGATCGGAGGGCAACTTCGCAAGCGGACCGTGAATGGAGTTGAGTCCGATGTAGTCGAAACGCGACTCGACAATGGGAATCTCGCGCGCCTCGAATCGACCGCGAAGGAAGCGCTCGCAGAACTGGGCTTTTTCGTAAGCGTCGGGCCAGCACACGCTGATTTCGGACTCGCCGAGCCAGCCGTCCGTGTAGCCGAGGCAGAACTTGAGCGTCTCCGGTCGCGGCTTGCCCCGAAAGCCGCTCACTTTGACCTGATCCGGACCTACCGTTTCCAGTCGGATGTCCGAGAAATCCGCAATCGCATCCGCCATCAGGTAATTCTTCGGATCGTGAATTTCGTAAACGAGATGCTCTTTGACCGTCCACTCCGTGACCATCCGCCCGCTGCCCGGCGCCTTGGTGATGATCGCCTCGCCGTTCTCCTCGACTTGTGCGATGGGAAAGGCGACGCGCCAGGGCTCCTCGATGTCTTTCCAGAAGTTCGACATGCCGCCCGCGCAACCCGCCGAGCACTCGATGATGTGACCGATGGTGACCGCCGCCGCCATCTTGTCCCAATCGTCCAGGGACCAACCCAGCTCGTGCACCATCGGCGCGACGTAGACCGAGTTATCGGTGGCCCTGCCGGTGATGATGACGTCGGCGCCGGCTCCGAGCGCCTCGATCTGGCCCTCCGAACCGATATAGGCATTGGCGGAGACAATGCGATCGGCGACCGGATCGATGTCCTCCTCGCCGGTATCCAGATTGGGGAATTTTACGCCTTCATTTCGAAAGTCGGAAAGCTGTTCCAAGACGTCGTCACCAAACACCAGACCAAGCTTCATCCCCTTGTACCCGAGCTCCGAGGCCACAGCCGCCACGGCCTCGCCGGCCGCCTGTACGTTGGCCCCGCCAGCGTTGGTCAGCATGCGAATGCCCTTGTCTCGCGCGATGGGCAAGAGTTTCTTCATCCAGGGAATCAAATCGGGGATGTAGCCGCGCTGGGGATCCTTGTTCTTCATTCGCTGAAGGATGGACATGGTGAGCTCGGCGAGGTGATCGAAGCCGATGTACTGCACCTCCCCCTTCTCTGCGAGCTCCACCGCCGGGTCGAGCATGTCCCCCCAGGACGCGGAGCCACAGCCCATCCGAACAGATTTCATACAGACCCCTTCGTCCTAGCGCGCTCCGGAACCGGCGTCTCAGCGTTCACACTCACCTGCGAAAATGGAATCGGGGTTGGCTGCGGTGGGACACATGTCACTTCCGTCCGGGACCGGTTCCCCCGCGTATTTCGACCCGTCGGTAGGATTATAGTGACCGGGTAGGATCCTGTCTACCCTGTGCGTAAAAAAGTACACTCCTTTCCCGCATGGAAATGAGACGCGCAGCCGCAGTCGATGAGGCGGTATCTCCGTAAATCATTCTACCGTTACGGTCAAAAACATTTGACAACGTGTTGGCGCTTACCTTATAAGGGACTTCTTGACGATGGAGTCGCTCGCTGAAGGCTGGAGGTGATTTGTGCAGTTTGGCGTCACCCTGCCAAATTTCCCTTACGGTGCAGCACCGAGCCGCGATCACTTGCTGGAGGTGGCCCGCGTTGCCGAGGAGCAGGGTTACACCTCGCTTTGGACGAGCGATCATATCCTCGTCGGGTCCGAGTTTCCCCGATACGGCCACATCTACGAGGCCCTCGTGACACTGGCCTGGCTGGCGGCGAAGACCGAGACGATTCGGCTGGGCACTTCGGTTCTGGTCGTACCCATGCGCAACGCGATCCTGACCGCGAAACAAGTGGCCACGATCGATGAGCTGTCCGGCGGGCGCTTTATCCTCGGGGCGGGCATTGGGTGGAACGAAGAGGAGTACGGCTTTCTCGGCGCCAAATTCAAGAAGAGGGGCGAGGTGATGAACGAGTCGCTCGCCGTGATTCGCGACCTGTGGACAGCCGAGAAGCCCTCGTTCTCCGGCCAGTTTCACCGCTACGAGAACGCGCTGTTCGAACCGAAGCCGGAGCAGAAGGGAGGGCCTCCGATCTGGGTGGGGGGGAACTCGGACCGGGCACTCGGTCGCGCCGCCCGGCTGGGCGACGGCTGGCACGCCGACGAGGTCGACCCGGCGGGCTTCGCCGAAGCGTCCAGGAAGGTCGAGCGCTATGCCAGCGAGCACGGGAGGAGCGTCGGCGTCTCGATCCGATACACCGTCGACCTCTTCGCGGCCACCGGAAACAAGAAGGAACAGGCTGTTTCCGAAGGCTATTATCTCGGAAACCAGGGCGAGGTCGGGATGCGCGGATCGCTCGAGGAGATGATCGACTTCGTGCGGAAATACCGGGACATGGGTGCCACCGATTTCATTTGCCAGTTCGAGCACGATTCGGTGGAGCAGCACCTGGACTTCATACGCACGTTTCGCCGCGAGGTCGCGGACCAGATCTGAGAGGAGCGAGGTTTGCTTCAGCAAGCGAAGGCATCGAAAGCTGCGGAGGGCCGCGGACACCAACGAGAACCGGTCTGTACGCTGGATCCGGAGGGGAACCTCCTCGAGGACGAGCCGCCACTGAGCGACGAGGAGGCTGTCGCGGGTCTTCGCGCGATGTTGCTCGGACGACGGTACGACGAGCTCTGTATCAAGCTGGCTCGCCGCGGTCTCATGGTGACCCTCGCACCCGGCATCGGCCAGGAAGCCTGTAGCGTCGGAAGCGTCCTGCCGCTCGAGCGTCATCGTGACTGGTTCGTTCCCCAGTACCGCGAGGCGGCCGGCCAGCTGTTCCACGGATTGGACCTCGTCCAGGCTTTCTTGTGGCACATGGGAAGCCCCATCGGGTTTTACATTCCGGAAGGCGTGAAGATGCTCCCCTTCCAGGCCGCGGTGTCCGGGCAGATCCCTCACGCGGTGGGACTCGCCTGGGGGCTCAAGCACCAGGGGAAGACCGACGTCGTCGTGGTGCACTTCGGCGAAGGGGGATCCTCACAAGGAGATTTTCTCGAGGCGGCCAACCTGGCTGGCCTCCGCAAGGCTCCGGTCATCTTCTTCTGCCAAAACAACGAATGGGCCATCGCCACTCCGCGAGAGCTGCAAACCGCGTCCGAGACCATCGCGCAAAAGGCGGACGCGTTCGGATTCCGCGGTGTTTCGGTGGACGGAAACGATCTCTTCGCCGTCTACGACGTGACGCGCCAAGCGGTCGAGCGCGCCCGGGCCGGAGAGGGTCCGACGCTCATCGAGGGCATGACCTACCGATTGGGAATCCACACCACCGCGGATGCCTCGCGCCTCGATCCTCCCGAAGTCTTCGAAGCCTGGGAGAAGAAAGACCCGCTGCTTCGCGTTCAGCGCTACCTGGAAAAGCGCGGCGCCTGGAACGCGTCGGTGGGGGAGGCGATGGAGCAGGAAGTCAAGGCGGAGCTCGATGCCGCCTGGGCGGAGGCGCAGCAGCGTCCGCCTTCGCGAGGCCACGAGGGCATCGCTCACGTCTTCGCCCAAATGCCCCCCCGACTTCGGGAGCAGCAGCGCGAGCTCCGGGAGCGGGCCGGTAACGGAGATGACGCCCGTGACTGAAATGACGATGGTGGAGGCCATTCGCGACACCCTTCACCACGAGATGGAGCGCGACCCGCGGGTCGTCGTTCTCGGCGAGGACGTCGCCCGGGTCGGCGGCGTTTTTCGCGCCACCGAGGGACTTGCAGAGGCGTTCGGCACTGACCGTGTCGTGGACATGCCGCTCGCCGAGGGCACCATCATCGGTTCCGTCCTCGGTCTTGCGATATCGGGCCTGGTTCCGGTTGTCGAGATCCAGTTCATGGGCTTTACGCACAACGCCTTCAATCAAATCGTCGAACAGCTGGCACGGATCCGTTACCGCTCGTGGGGAAGTCTCTCCGCGCCGGTGACGATTCGCACGCCCTACGGCGGAGGGGTGCGGGCTCCCGAGATGCACTCGGATGGGTTCGAGGCGCATTTTGCCCACTGTCCTGGCCTGAAGCTCGTGGCGCCGTCGAATCCCGCGGACGCACGGGGGCTCCTGCTGTCTTCGGTGCGCGATCCCGATCCGGTCATGTTCCTCGAACCGCTTCGCGGATATCGACTGATGAAAGGCGAGGTCCCGTCCAGCTACGAACCCTTTCCCCTCGGCGAGGCTCGAGTCGTGCGGGAGGGTGAGGACTGCACCGTCATCGCGTGGAGCGCGGCGGTCGAAGTCGTCCGCCAGGCCGCCGAAGAGGCCGCTCGGCATGGTATTTCGGCGGAGGTCATCGACCTGAGAACACTCGTTCCGCTCGATACGGAGACGCTCGCTGCTTCGGTCCGGAAGACCGGCCGAGTCGTAGTGGCCCAGGAGTCCTGCAAGACGGGCGGATTTGCCGCAGAGGTCCTCACGTCGATTCAAGAGGCAGAGGATGTGTTCTACTCCCTCGAGGCGCCGATGATCCGCGTCTGCGCGCCCGACATGCCGTACCCGGTGCAGGTGCTCGAGCCCGACTACCTGCTCAACAAGGACCACGTGCTCGAGGCCATGCAAAAGGTTGTGGGGAGCTAGCACCTTGTTCGAGAAGGGGCTGCGGGCGGGCACGGAGCACTGAAGCCATGGCGCGCCTGGAGTTCCGTATGCCCGATGTGGGCGAAGGGCTGGCCGAAGCGGAAGTCCTGAAGTGGCTCGTGAAAGTCGGGGAACGGGTCGCGGAGAACGATCCCGTCGCCGAGGTGGAGACCGACAAAGCGGTCGTGACGATGCCCGCCCCCGCCACCGGAACGATGGCGGAGCTCACCGTGAGCGAAGGCGAGAGAGTGAAAGTTGGCTCGCTCCTTTTCGTCATGGACTTGGACGGGGCGGCAACCTCGACGACGGCTGGGGCGCCAGAGAAGGAGGTCGAGGCGGTTGTTTCACGCGCGGGTCCCGCTCCGCGCGGCACTGGCCAGGCCGGAGAGGGCGCATCCGCTCGGGTCCTCGCCGCCCCGGTCGTCCGGAAGCTAGCAGAAGCGAAAGGCATCGATCTCGAGTCGGTTCCGGGCTCAGGTCCCCGGGGGCGCATCACCCGCGAGGATGTCGAGGGCTTTGTGCAAAAGCGGGATGAGCCGCTGAGCGCATCCGCCGCCGCGGCACCGGAAGAGCCGGGTAAGCAAGTCGAGCGCATCCCGCTGCGAGGACTGAGGCGGCGCATCGCCGAGGCCATGACCCTTTCGGCGAGAACCATCCCCCACGTCTGCGGCTTTCACGAAATCGACGCCGCACCGCTCACGAACCTGAGAGTCAGATTCCGGCCGCGTGCCGAGGCTGTTTCGGTAAGGCTGACCTATCTTCCCTTCATCGTTCGTGCGACGGTGCTCGCACTCGAGCAGCATCCCTATCTCAACGCCTCCATTGACGAGAAAGAGCTCGTCATCTCGTTAAAGAAGCGCTTCAACGTCGGCATCGCCATCGCCACCGAAGAGGGCCTAGTCGTTCCCGTCCTTCACGGAGCCGATCGGCTCGGGATACTGGAGCTGGCACGTCGCATCGAGGCGCTCGGTCTCGCCGCCCGCGAGCGGCGGCTCCAACCGGCGGACATGCGTGGAGGCACGTTCACCATCACCAACGTCGGGCAGGCGGGAGGCTGGTTCGGTACTTCCATCATCCGCCATCCCGAAGCCGCGATCCTCGGAGTGGGTCGTATCAGCAAGCGTCCAGTGGTGCGCGACGGCCAGATCGTCGTCGGTTCCGTGCTGCCCATTTCGCTGACGTTCGACCATCGGATCCTCGATGGCGATGGGGCGCTCGCGTTCGTCCAGAGCCTGCGGGATCAGCTCGAGCGTCCGGAGCAGCTTCTGCTCGGCGAGCCCCAGTGGTAGGGGCAGCGGCAGCTATGAAATTCGGGCTCTGGTATCACCTGAGAAATCCTCCCCAATGGAAGCAGCCCTGGGGCGAGCTCTACGCCCACGCACTGGAGCAGATCGAAGCTGCAGAAACGCTCGGATTCGATTCGATCTGGACGTCCGAGCATCATTTCATCGAGGACGGCTACCTTCCGTCCTCACTCGTATTCCTGGCCGGTGTGGCGGGCCGAACTCGCCGGGTCAGGCTCGGGACGCTGGTCCTGCTGCTGCCGCTTCACGATCCGATTCGCGTCGCCGAGGACACGGCGGTGCTGGATCTCCTTTCGGGTGGGCGGGTCGATCTCGGAGTCGCCGCCGGCTATCGCGTGGAAGAGTTCGAGGCCTTCGGGGTTCCCCATCGCGAGCGCGGAAAGCGAATGGACGAAGCGGTTTCGATCCTCCGGGGAGCCTGGAAGGAGGGGAACTTCTCTTACAAGGGGAGCTTTTTCGAGATCGACGAGCTGGACGTCACGCCCAAGCCACTCCAGGATCCGCTTCCGCTGTTCATGGGAGGAGGCTCGAAAGCCGCCATGCGGCGGGCGGCACGACTGGGCTGTCACCTGCTTCCGCCTCCCGACCGGGAGCTCATCGAGTTGTACCGTGACGAGCTCGAGAAGAACGGAAAAAAACCCGACGAGTTCCGAATAAAGTTGTTCCAGCCGATGTATTGCTGCGAGGATCGGGAGCTGGGCTGGAAGGAAGTCAAAGAGCACTATCTCTACATGCACAACTGGTATCGGCGATGGTACCGGGAGGCGGGAGATGGAACCGCGCCGGAACTGACGGACCCCGACGCTATACCGCGAGACGCCTACTTCGTCGGCACTCCCGACGATTGCGCGGCGGCGATTCGGCGGCTCATGGCCAACTTTAACTTCGAGGAGTTCATCTTCTGGGCACGACCTCCCGGACTCGCCTGGGACAAATCCACGCGCTCGATGGAGCTGTTTGCCCGCGAGGTGCTTCCGCGGTTCCATTGATAGAGACAGTTCCTTGACGTACCGGCACCTTGCATCCTCCCGCGACGGGGCTGTCGAGCACCTGACGCTCGATCGGCCCGACGTCAGAAACGCCTTCAACGAGGCGCTCATCGGGGAGCTGGCGGCGTGGGCCGCGGCGGCGCGGAAGGACGAATCGCTTCGGGTCGTGGTGCTCTCCGGCCGGGGGAAAGTCTTCTCCGCGGGGGCGGACCTAAAATGGATGTCGAAGACCGCCGGCTACACCGAGGACCAGTATCTCCGCGATGCCTCGAGACTCGCGGACATGCTCGCGTCGCTCGACACGCTGCCGCAGGCACTGGTGGGTCGGGTCCACGGCGCCGCCATCGCCGGCGGTATCGGCCTCGTGAGCGTCTGCGACATCGTCATCGCCGAGGAGAACACCGTTTTCGGGTTTTCCGAAGTCAACCTGGGCATCGTTCCCGCCGTGATCTCGCCGTACGTCGTCGCGAAGATCGGTCCCTCGGCGGCGCGGGAGCTTTTCGTGACCGGCAGGCGCTTCGGCGCCGAGCGGGCTCGCGAGCTGGGCCTGGTCCATTCGGTCGTTCCAGCGTCGGAGCTCGACCGCGCGGTCGAAAGCCATCTTCAGGAGCTGCGTTCCTCGGCACCGGCAGCGGTCGCCGACGCGAAGACACTCGTCCGGTCGATCTTTGCGAAATCGCCCGCCGAGGCCCGGGACGTGGCGAGTGGGATCCTGGCGAGACGCCGCGCCTCGGACGAGGCCCGGGCTGGCATGAAGGCGTTGTTCGAGAAGAAAAAGCCTCCCTGGGCCGAATAGCAGATCACTGGATAGAGAGAGGAGGACATCATGCGACAGGTCGTCATCACGAGCGCCGTGCGACTCCCCATCGGGCGATTCCTAGGCTCGCTCAAGGAGGTGCACACCGGTGAAATGGGCGCGACGGTGGCGAAAGCCGCTCTCGACCGATCCGGCATCGAAGGCTCATGCGTCGACGAGGTGGTTACGTCCGAAACTTATCGCGGCGACTTGCCGGGCTGCTCCGCTCGTCCCATTGGACTGAAGGCTGGAGTTCCGCTCGAGGTTCCGGGCTTCAACCTCAACATGCACTGCGGCACCGGCCTGAAGGCCGTTGTGCTGGCGAGTCAGATGATCCGATGCGGCGACGCGGACGTCGTTCTGGTGATCACCGTGGAGTCGATGAGCCGCGCTGCTTTCTTCCTTCGCAACGCTCGTGCAGGCTTCCGCCTCGGCCACGCCACCGTCGTCGACCAGCTCGTCCAGAAGGGCGACCCGGCACGCGATCCCCGCCTGGACCCGACGGCGAAATTCTCGATGGGGGAGACGGCGGAAAATCTCGCCGAGAAGTACTCGATCTCGCGGGAACGCCAGGACGAGTACGCGCTCCGATCCCAACAGCGCGCCGCCGAGGCCATGCGAGAGGATCGCTTCGCTAGCCAGCTCGTTCCGATCGAAGTACCCCGGGGACGGAACGAGACGGCTCTTTTCGACGAGGACGAACATCCGCGGCCGGACGCGACGATCGAAGCGCTCGCACGGCTGCGGCCGATCTTCAGGGACGGGGGTACGGTCACCGCCGGCAACTCCAGTGGCATGAACGATGGCGCCGCCGCGCTGGTGCTGATGTCGGAAGAGCGCGCCCGAGGGCTGGGGGCAGAGCGGCTCGGTCGCCTCGTGGGGCACGCCTCCGCCGGCGTTGCTCCCGAGCACATGGGGCTGGGGCCCGTCCCGGCAACGCGCAAGTTCTTGAGGCGCATCGAGCGCGGCCTGGACGACTTCGCCGTGATCGAGTTGAACGAGGCCTTCGCCGCTCAGGTGCTCGCCTGCTTCGAGGAGTATCCGGAGCTTGGCCAGAAGCTCGACCGCATCAACGTCAACGGCTCCGGAATCTCCCTGGGCCACCCCATCGGGGCCACCGGGGGTATCCTCGCGGTCAAGGCCCTCCACGAACTCCGACGGATCGGGGGCGGGCTCGGCCTCCTCACGATGTGCATCGGCGGAGGCCAGGGGATCGCAGTGGCGGTCGAAACGTGACCGCCCTCTATTCACCTTCCTGCGGCGCTTCGGAAAGGCTCGCCACGTAGGGTGCGAGCAGCCCGTAGAGGAAAAAATCGATGTAGGCGTCCGCGAGCTCCTCCACGTTCAAACGGCCGCCCGAACGGTACCGGCGCAAGGACCAGTTTATCGCTCCCAGGATCATGCGCACGGCGACTTTGAGATCCTTGACGCGGAACACATGTTGCCGCACCCTCCTCGACGATGCTGCGGAATTTTCGCTCGTAGTCGCGGCGCAGTCGGAGTACTTCTTCACGGTAGTTCGGCGCGAGCTCGTACTCCTGCTGGAGAAGAATCCTTCCTTCGTAATCCGAGTCCAGAAGTCGCAAATGCTCGCGAATCGCGTCTTGAAGCAGCTCGACGGGAGGGCCGCCTCGCTCCAGAATCCGCTCCAGCCGCTCGGTCACCTGCTGCATGGACAGAAGGTGAACCTCGTAGAGCAGCTCTTCTTTGGTCTCGAAGTAGTAGTAGATGCTCGCCTTGGTGACGTCCAGCTCGGCCGCGACTCATCCAACGTGGTTGCGTGAAACCCTTTACGGCCAAAAGCTTGCGCGGCCGCGCGAATGATGAGCTCCCGCTTGCGGCTGAAACGCGCGCCCTTCTTGGGTAGGTCGGGTTTCGTCGTCGCGCCATCTTGGACTCTTTTGCCTTTGCGGCTCATTGCGCGCTCATTCCATGCGTGGTGTTGTGGGGTCCCACCCCCAACCCGTCCGGCGCGTTCGTTCGGCACGGTAGCATCAGGATACATTGAGAGCCTGGCCCCCGTCGATGCGCAGGATCGAGCCGGTCATGAACCCCGAGGCGTCGGAGGCGAGGTAGTTGACGAGTGGTCCGATCTCGGGAGGGTTCCCGAACCGGCGCAGGGGGATGCGCGACAGCACCCGCTGGCGGAGCTCGGGGTCCTCGAGCACCGCTTTGGGCATGTCGGTCTCGAAGTAGCCGGGCGCGATCCCGTTGACTGTGATCCGGTAGCGGGCCCACTCGACGGCCAGCGTCTGCACGAGCTGGTGGAGCCCGCCTTTCGAGGCATTGTAGGCGACGGTGAGAGGAAGCGCCCGCCCAACGAAGGTCGTGCCGAAAATGACGATCCGGCCACCCTGCTCTTTCATTGTGGACGCCACCTCGCGCGCGACGAGAAAAGCTCCTGTCAGGTTGGTTGTGAGAACTCGATCCCAGTCCGCTTTTGTAGTCTGAAGTGCCGGGGCCGCGTGCATTGTCCCGGCGGAGTAGACGAGGATATCGATGCGGCCGAAATGATCCGAGACCGCGCCAACCCCATTCCGGATCGATTCCTCCGCGGTGACGTCCGCGACGGTGAAAAAGCTTCGGTGACCCTTCTCCTTGATGGCCCCGGCGACGGCGACGAGCGCATCGCGAGAGCGGGCGGCGCAGGCGACGTCCGCCCCGGCCTCCGCGAGCGCGAGCGCGGATTCGCGCCCGAGCCCCTTGCTGGCACCGATCACCAGAGCGACCTTGCCGGAAAGGTCGTACCAGGCGCGGGTCATTTCGTGCCTCAGTGCGCGCTCACTCCTCGTTCCCGCCTTCGCCAAGGCTTCGGCGGGTCCGCCCGAAGTTCTCGAGCCATTGGCGTACAACGAAGGCGGACGCGCGCTTGGCGCCTCGCTCGGCGCTCCCGTCCTCGGCCCATTCGGGCCGGTCTCGCAGCAGACGCGTTGGTTGCTGCTCGGCAGGGTGGCCTGCGTTTTTTAGCACCCTGCTATGCCTCGTCGTCCTTACTCTCCGGGGCGAGACGCGGTAGCAGATCCAGTGTATACGATCCTTTCCGGAAAGCATCGTCCTCGAGCACGCGCTTCAGGAAGGGAGCAGTCGTGTGGATCGGGCCGATCACGAGCTCGGACAGTGCGCTCCGCATGGTATCGATCGCCTCCTCGCGCGTCGCTCCGTGCGTAATCACCTTGGCCAGCAACGAATCATAGTAGAACGGCACCGCGTAGCCTTCGAACACATGCGTGTCGAATCGCACCGATGGACCCGCGGGAGATCTGAACGTCTCGATCGTTCCCGGTTGGGGGAGGAAACCGTCGTCCGGATCTTCCGCGTTGATACGGCACTCGATGGCATGACCTCGAAACGCGATGTCGCTCTGGCTCAATGACAGCTCGCCGGTTGCCGCTTCCTCGACCTGCGCCCGCACCAGGTCGACGCCGGTGATGGCTTCGGTGACCGGATGTTCCACCTGAATGCGAGCGTTCACCTCCAGGAAATAGAATCGATTGTCCGCGTCGACCAGGAACTCGACCGTCCCCGCGCTCCGATAGCGCGTCGCCTCCACGATGGTCAAGGCCGCTTCGTGAAGCTGGCGGGCGACCTCGCGCGGAAGCGCGGGCGACGGCGCTTCCTCGAGCAGCTTCTGGTGACGGCGCTGGAGAGAGCAGTTGCGTTCTCCCAGATGAACCGCCTTTCCCTTCGAATCACGCAGGACCTGAACCTCGATATGTCGGGCCCCCTCGATGCGTCGTTCCAGATACAACGTGGGGTCACCGAACGAGGCGCGCGCTTCTGCCTGCGCGAGTGGGAAAGCTTCGACGAGGGCGTCCTCATCGGCGATCGAACGAATGCCCTTTCCGCCGCCGCCGGCCGCCGCCTTGAGCATCGCCGGGTAACCGATCGAGGCGGCGAGACGACGAGCGACGGAAAGCTCGCGCAAAGGCTGGTTCGAGCCCGGGATGACCGGGACGCCGGCGCTCTCAACGCTCCGCCGCGCTTGCAGCTTGTTACCCGCCAAACGCAGGCTCTCCGGACTGGGACCAATGAAAGTGAGCCCCGCCGTCGCGCAGGCCTCGGCGAACCTTGCGTTCTCGGAGAGAAAGCCGTATCCGGGATGGATCGCGCTCGCCCCGGTTTGCCTGGCGGCCGCGAGAACGGACTCGACGTTCAAGTAGCTCTGTGCAGGAGCGGGTGGCCCGATCAGGACCGCTTCGTCCGCGAGCCGCGCCGGAAGGGCCTCGACATCCGCTTCCGAGTAGACGGCCACGCTCTCGATCCCCATTTCCTTCAGCGTCCGGAGAATGCGAACCGCGATCTCACCACGGTTGGCGACGAGAACTTTTTCGAACATCGCGACAGAGAACCCAGGGACGCTCATGATGCAGCACGAATCGAGAAGAGCGTTTGTCCGACGAGAACCGTCTCTCCGTCGACGCCCAGGATCTCGACCACTTCGCCGGCCACCGGGGCCTTGATCTTGGAATAGAGCTTCATCGACTCGAGCAGGGCCAACGTGTGACCCTCGTCGACCTGAGAGCCGATCTGGACGAACGGCTCTGCCTCCGGGTCAGTGCTTCGGTAGAAGACTCCCGATAGTCTCGCCTTGATCTCAACAAGGCCGGTTTCGGACAACTTCTGCTTCCATCACGATATTCAACTGAACAGTAACGGATCTCGAAGGGCTGTGTCAATCTCAAATGCTTCCAAAATGAGGACTAACGAGCCTTCTCGTTTTGACTCACGAGTCAAAAATCCGTTGACTTTCCGGTGGGAGCCGTCTAGCATCCTCCTCCAGCGGACCCTCCTTGTCTGTCCGCCGAATGTCCTCCCCAGCCAGGAGGGCAGGGGCTCGCGAGCGCGAGGTGGCCCATTTGACGAGTTTCCCAGGCGCGGGTTTGACGGTGGCGGTGGCGCTTCTCGCGCCGTCGCCGGCCGTCGCCACTGAGCACCCGGCCGCGCTTCTGGCCATCGTCGAAGAGTTGCGGGCGCTGCGCGTGCCGGACGAGATTGACGGCGTCCCCGACTACTCGGCCGCGGCGGTGGACCGCCAGAAGCGCGCTTTGAGAACGCTCGCTCAGCGATTCGACCGACTCGCCCCGGAGGGCTGGACCCGGCACGACCGGGTGGACTATCTGCTCCTGCGCTCCGAGCTGGACCGTCTGGAGTACGTGCTCTACGTGGAGCGTCCGACGTCGCGGAACCCGAATTTCTACCTGTCATCGGTCTCTTCGGCGGGAATGCTGAGCGGCGCCGCGCTGAGCCGGCTCGGACGGCTGGTCAGTCAGCCCCCGCCGTTCGATCGTGGAAGGACCGAGCGCATCCTCGAGCAGATGCGTTCGGTGCCGCCCCTGCTCACCGCCGCTCGGGCGAACCTCACCGAGGCCGACGCCCCGCGGGCCGAGTGGGCGCTCGAAACGCTGAAAGGCACCCTCGCAGGCAGCCGGCGGTTCGCCCAAGCCCTCGCACCGCATGTTCCGAAAGAGCTCAGAGGGGAGATCTCTGTCGCGGCCGAGCGCATGGGTGAAGCGTTCGACGGGTACGAGAGGTGGCTTCGCGACAACCTGGACCAAATGGGAGAGCCGCGGCCGGCGGGCCGGAAACTCTACGACTGGATCCTGCGAAACGTCTGGCTTCTTCCCTACGACGCGGAGGACATCCTCCGGATGGGCGAGCAGGAGCTAGCGAGGCTCCAGGCGTTTACCGCGTTCGAAGAGAAGCGCAACGAGGGGCAGCCGAAGCTCGTCGCGGCAGCGACAACCCGCGAGTACGCGACCAGAACGGAGCAGGAGGCAAGGCGCATCCGGGCGTTTCTGGAGGAAAAGGACGCCATCACGATTCCGTCACTGGTAGGTCCCTACCGTCGTACCGTCATGCCGGACTACCTCCAGGCCTTTGCGCTGTGGAACGCCCTCAGTGGCTATCGCACCGGCGACGGCGGTGCCGTCAAGTATGCCGTGCCCGAAACGCACCCTTTCCGGAGCACCTACTGGGAAGCGATCATGCGCACCGACCCCGCCACGAACATCTTCCACGACGGCATTCCGGGTCATCACTTTCAAGGCCTGCTGGCGGCGGAGAATCCGTGTCCGGTGCGTCGCGGGCACAACGAGCGCTTCAAGAGCGAAGGGTGGGCCACCTACTGGGAAGAGGCCGCGGTGCAGCTCGGCTACTACGACGACCGGCCCAGGAGTCGCGAGCTGATCTACAGCTATCTCCGCCTGCGTGCCTTGCGCGTCATCGTGGACGTGAAGATGGCGCTGGGGGAGATGACGAAGGAGGCGGCGGTGGCGACGTTGATGTCGACGCCGATGGATCGGCGCATCGCGCGGGAGGAAGTCGACGATTTCTTCGCCGCCCCGACCGGCGGCATCGTCTACCTGATCGGCAAGCTTCAGATCGAATCCCTGCTTTCTAAACGCCGGCGACAGCTCGGCGACGACTTCCGTCTGCGCACGCTCCACGATGAGCTCATGACCGCCGGCTGGGTGCCTCTCGCGCTGACGGAATGGGAGATGACGGGAGAGTCGCGCGCGGTCCAGATCCTGTTCGAAGACCGTCGACCGCTACCGCGTTCGCAAAGTGGAGAGGGCTTCTGATCGAAGGAGGACAGATGAGGAGGAACCTGAGATCGTTCGCAAGCCTAGGCATGCTCGTGCTCCCTGCAGTGTGGCTGGCAATGACGGAGGCGCGCGCCCAGGAGAGCCAACCGGTCCGCCACGCATCCCCGGAGCTCATCCAGCTCGCCGAAGAGTTTCGCGCCTTCCGCAGCCCGTTGTTTCGGCCGCGAACCTGGACTCCCACCCATCGGGTGGCTGGCGTGCCGGACTACGCGACGGTGGTGCGAGAGCAGCGAGAAGGACTGACGCGATTTCAAGAGCGACTGCGGGCCCTCGACCACCGCAGCTGGCCGGTGCACGACCGCGTCGACTACCTGGTGCTTCGCTCGGAGATGGACGACGTTTTCTTCGAGCAGCACGTGCTGCGCGAGGTCGAGACCAATCCCAGCTACTACGTCGAGCAGGCCATCAACGGGGTCGCGCGGGAGATGGGTGACGTCGTTCCTTACAGTACGCAGAAGGCGGAAGCGATCATCGCCGCCTTCGAGCGGACCGGTCCCATCCTCGAGCAGACCGCCGGCAATATCGTGCTGGCCGAAACCGCACCCGAGTTCGGCCGGATGGGCATGCGTCACGTGAAGAACATTCGAGCGCAATATGCCGCGGGCGTTCAACTTCTCGAGCCCCACTTCCCCGCCGGGCGTCGCGCGAGGCTGAGCTCGGCGGCCGAGCAAGCCGCGATCGAGCTCGAGAAGTACGGCACGTGGATCGAAGTGAACCTTCCGCAGATGAAAGGCCAGGCGCACGTCGGCCGGAAGAACATGGAGTGGTACTTCGAGCGGGTGAACTTCTCGCCCTGGAACGTCGAGGAGCTCCTGTTTCTCGGTGAGATGGAGAAGAACCGCTTCCTCATGTCCATCGAGGTCGAAGAGACCGTAAACCAGGGCCTCAAAGAGCTCACGATGCCGACCACCGACGAGATGATCGAGTGGTTCCGGCTCACGTATCTGCAGACGAAGTACTGGCTGAAGGACACCGATCTCATCAGCTTCCATCCCTATATCGGGGAGTCGTACCTTCAAGCAGGAGCTTGGCAGGAGCCTTTCGGCCGCCTCGGCAACCGACCGGGGCTCATCGGTTTTCCCACCGAGCCGAAGCCGGAGCCCACCAAGCGGCTGTTCGTGATCCCTGAAGGCCACTGGTTCACCGAAACGTACTGGGAGCGCACCATGCGGCTCGATCCGATCACCGACTACCAGCACTCCGACTGGCCCGGTCATTACTTCGAGGCCGCAGTGACCAAGCGAAACCCTTGTCCCGTTCGGGCCGTTCACAAGGACACCGGCTTCTCGCAGGGCTGGGCGCACTACTGGGAGGCGCTGTTCCTGGACATGGGCTATCCCTACTTGCGGGGACCGCGGACGCGTGAGCTCACGTACAACTTCCTGTTGTTGCGGGCGGTGCGGATCCCGCTCGACATTTATCTGTCCACCGGCGAGCACTCGTTGGACGAGGCGGTTCAGTATCAGATCGACCGCGTTCCCACGATGGAAGAGCACATCTCCCGGGCGGAGGTGGATATGTACGTGCGCTGGCCCTATCAGGCAACGAGCTACATCGTGGGGAAGAAACAGATCGAGCAGATGCTTGCGGAGACGATCGTGAAGGGAGACAACAGCGTGAACTGGCGTGAGTTCCACGATGCCATGCTCCAGTACGGACAGATCCCGCTGGCTCTGGTCCGATGGGAGCTGACAGGGAACTCAGATCAGGTCGAGGAGTTCTGGAAGGATCCGGATCGGCCGTCCACCGAATAGTGGACGTCACCAGAAGAGAGAGCCGAGAAGCAAGTGACAAACAACAACGAAGCGTCAAGCAACGTCCGATGGCGCATCATCGCCCTTCTGGTGGGCTTCAGCCTGGTGAGCTACATCCTCCGGATGAATATCTCCATCGCCGCCCAGTTCATGATGCCGGAGCTCGACATCACCCAGATACAGATGGGGCAGATCTTCAGCGCGTTTCTGCTCGGCTACGCGCTGTTTCAGATCCCGCTCGGTGTCCTCGGAGACCGTCTGGGCTCCGGAATGCTGGTGACTCTCGGCGTCGTGTGGGCGGTGCTGACGGTGCTCTCGGGGCTCCTGCCCGGCGTTGTCTTCGGGACCGGGACGGCCGCTTTCGTTCTGCTCGTTGTCGTGCGATTCGTGCTGGGTGTCACCATCGCTGGCGTCTACCCCATCTCGGCGCTCACCGTGGCGAAGTGGCAGCCCGTGACGCAACGGGCTTTTTCGTACTCGTTCATCGTGGCCGGGGTCTTCATTGGCTCGGCGGTCACGCCGCCGATCGTGGCCTGGCTCATGGTGACGCTCGGCTGGAGAGAATCTTTCTATCTCGTGTCCGTTTTCGGCGTCGCAGCCGCTCTCACCTGGAAGTTCTACGGTGCCAACCATCCACGGGGGCATCCTGACGTCAGCCCCGGCGAGCTCGCGCTCATCACCGAGGGGCGGGAGCCTGCGGTGGGACCTCCTCCCGTGGGAGCGGTGTGGTGGACACTTCGCAACCCCTCGGTTCTCTTCCTGAGCGCCAGCTATTTCCTCGCCGGCTACGTGCTCTACACCTTCATTTTCTGGTTCTTCACGTATCTGGTGGAAGAGCGCCAGTTCACCCTCCTCGAGGGCGGCGTCTACGCGAGCTTGCCGTTCATCGCGGCGGGCATTCTGTCACCCGTTGGCGGTGCCATCTGCGACTGGTCGACGATGCGCTTCGGTCAGCGGTGGGGCCGACGACTCACCGCCTTCACAGGACCGATTCTGGCCGGCGCACTGCTTTTCTGGGGAGCGCGAACCGAGAACGTGATTCTGGCCATCTGCGCGCTGGCGCTGAGCTTCGGTTTTCAAGCGTTCGCCGAAGCGGCCTATTGGTCGACCACCATGGATATCAGCGGCCGGATGACCGGCGCCGCGACGGGAATCCTGAACACGGCCAACAATCTCGGGGGCGTGGTCTCCACGGCGTTGATGCCGGTTCTGGTCCAGAAATGGGGGTGGGTTCCGGCCCTGGACAGTTGCAGCCTGCTGGCCGTCGTCTCGGCGGTGCTCTGGCTCGGCGTCCGTCCGGATCAGCCGATCGAAGTGCGGCAGGCGAAGAGCGCGCAGGAGGTCGATGCCTAGTCCCCTGTATCAGTAGTTCGTTGCATAAAGCTCAAGGTCATTTTGTGCGCTGGCGAGGCGCGACGACGACATCATATCTAGATATTCTAAGGAGGAGCAACGAAGCCAGCACGCAAAAGGACCCGAGATTTATGTGACGAATTACTGATACAGGGGACTAGCTCGGCGGCTTCGCTTCCTTGAGCCGGACGGAAACCACTATGGAAAAAGAATACTTCGAAGACTACACGGTGGGCGAGACCCTCGTCAGCCCGGCCCGCACGGTGACCGAATCGGACATCAACGCTTTCGCGATGCTGACCGGAGACTGGCATCCTTTGCACACCGACGTGACCTACGCGGAGAGCTCGGTGTTCGGCGAGCGCATCGCGCACGGGATGCTCACGTTGATCCTCGGCTCCACACTGGTCCTGCGCCTCGGACCCCACGTTTACCTGCCGAAGAGCTTCATCGCTTTCTACGGCATCGACCGGGTTCGTTTCACGGCCCCGGTAAAGATCGGGGACACCATCCACGCCGTGAACCGCGTCAAAGATCTCGCTCTCAAGGACGAGGAGCGAGGGATCCTCCACTACGACGGCACGGTCCTCAACCAGCGCGATGAAACGGTTCTTGTCTGGGAGGTCCGCATGCTGGTAGGCTGTCGCCCCGGGCAAACCGGGAGGGAGAAACAGAGCGCCGTCGAAGTGGATTCTCGTTCGTGAGGAGGGAATTTTTATGAAGAAGAAGAGACTGTGTCTTGCTGTCGCCACCGTTGTTCTCCTGGCTTCCGTCGCTTGTGGTCTGAGCAGCGGCGCCGGTGACTACCAGGCGCTCGTCGATCTCAACGACGAGTTTCTCGAGTTCCGCCGGCCGGCGATGACGAACGGCCTGCCAGACTACCGCAACGAAACGATCGAGAGCCAGCGCGCGGGCCTGGAAAGCTTCGCCCAGCGGCTCCAGGCCATCGATCCGACGTCGTGGCCGGTGTCTCAGCAGGTGGACTACCTGCTCGTGCGGGCGCAGATCAATCGACTCGATTTCGATCATCGAGCGCGACGACGCTGGTCTCGTGATCCGGGCCTGTACGTCGACACCGTGCAGCGGCTGGCGTTCCAGGAGTTTCCGCTCGAAGGGGAAAAGCTCGCCGAGCTGGAGACGCAGCTGGGCGGCGTTCCCGCTTTCCTGGCGCAGGCCGAAGACAACCTCACCGACGGTGCGGGTGAGCTGACGATGCTCGCCCTCCGCAATCTCGTGACGGCCGACGGTGTGGGGCATGGCCATCCTTATCGGGAAGTTCCTCCCGCCGGCACCATCGCCTGGTACGAGGATCTGGGCGAGCAGCTCGAAAAGCACCACTCCGAGCTCGCCCCGAAAGCGAAAGAGGCGCAGGCGGCAGTCGAAGGATTCCACCACTGGCTCAAAGCGAATCAAGGCCGGATGACCGCGCCTTCCGGAGTCGGCCGGGAGAACTACGACTGGTACCTGAAGTACGTAGCCATGATGCCCTTCACCTGGGACGACGTGAACCGAATTGGCGACCGCGAGCTCCATCGGTCCTGGACCTTCCTGGAGCTCGAAAGAAACAAGAACCGGAATCTGCCTCCGCTCGAGCCGGCGAAGAGTGCCGAGGACTACGCCCAGCGTATTCGCGAAGCGGATGAGCATATTCGGAAGTTCATCGTGGACATGGGCATCATCACCATCCCCGACTACGTTGGCGAGTTCGGCAGCAACGTTCCCTGGATCGTGCGCGAGGGCGGCAAGCGCAACTTCTGGGAGGAGGTCCAGTACCGCGATCCGCGGCCGGATCACGTTCACGCCGTCATTCCAGGACATCGTTTCGACGGGCTGGTGAGAAGCCACGACGACCGGCCCATTCGGAGAACGCACCGGGACAGAGGTCGTTCCGAGGGCTGGGGGTTTTATCTCGAGGAGATGATGCTGCAGGCGGGGCTTCTGGACGAGCGACCACGCACCCGGGAGCTCTATTACATCTTCCAGATTGCGCGTGCGGTTCGAAACCGCGCGGAAGCCCTGATGCATACCAACGACTTCACCGTCCAGGAAGCGGTGGACTACATGGTGGACAACACGCCCTTCATGGACGAAGACGTGGCCCGGGTGGACGCCGAGATCTATCTGAAGACGCCGGGCTCGGGGATCGCCTATCAGATGGGGAAGCTTCAGGTCGACGAGCTCATGATGGATCGCGCGATTCAGCTGGGTGACAAGTTCAACCTGAAGGAGTTCCACGATGCGTTCATGGCGGCGGGAACGATCCCGATCTCGCTCATCCGTTGGGAAATGACCGGTTACGACGACGAGGTCAAGGACTTGTTCGAGAAGCCCGAAACATGAGGCAGGAGGTCAAGATGACGCACACGTTGCAACTCAGCCTCGCTCTCGCCGTCGCGCTCGCCGCCACGACGTCCGTGAGCCTTGCCCAGAAGTCTGCGGATTCCCGGGACGCGCTCCTCAACCAGGGACCCAAGGCCCTGGCCAGCGGCGAGTCGGCCATGGTGTCGACCCAGCTCCCCAACGTCACTCGAGCCGCTCTGAGAGTTCTGGCGGACGGAGGAAATGCGGTCGATGCCTTCGTGACCGCTGTTTTTCTCCAGCACGTCGAGGATACGCATCAAGTCTCGCACTTTGGCGCGATGTCCGGCCTCTACTATGAAGCTTCCACCGGGAACTACTACGCCTTCAACGCCTTCTCGGAGCGACCCCGGGCCGATCGATGCGGGAGCGGCAAGAAGATCGGCCGGCTCGCGATTGGAGGCACGGTGCGAGGCCTCGAATCCCTGGCCAAGCGCTTCGGCACGAGACCCTGGGCGAGCTATCTCGCGCCCGCCATCGCCTCGGCGGAGCAAGGGGTCCTCGTCACGAACTTCATGTACGCCCGTAACTACAACTTGTGGGAAACGGGAGATCTGATTCAGCAGAACGAAGAGGCGCGAGCGTTCTACATGCCGGCGGGCCACCTCGTTCCGGTGGGCGGGCACTGGAAGATGCCGGCCCTCGCAGAGACGCTCAGGAAGGTCGCGGAACACGGGGCAGACCATCTGTACAAAGGTGAGTGGGCGCAGAAATTCGTCGAGCAGGCCGCCAAGCGTGGCTACTGCGTCACCCTCGACGATCTCGCCGAGTACGAGACGCGCTGGCTCGAGCCGGCGCGTTTCACGTATCGGGGCCACGAGATCATCGTCGAGCCGCCTCCCAACAAGGGCGGCCTGCTGGTCGGCCAGAACCTGAACGTACTGGAACAGTTCGACCTGAAGAGCAAAGGCCATTACGCGGAGTCGGCCGAGACGCTCGAGATCATGGTCCGGAGCTTCGGCAAAGTCGAATCGGACATGAAGTGGTCGATCCAGGATCCGGCCGCCTACCACAACCCGTTCGAGCTCTGGTACTCGAAGGAGTACGCGAAGATGAGCGCCGAGTACGTCCGGCAGACGATGCCGCAGCCGGGTGTCGATCTGTCGTCGGCGATGAAACGCGTGGCCATGGACACCAAGGTGGCGTCGAACGTGATGAACCTGGGCAGCAACCACAACGTGATCGTCGACGCCGAAGGCAACTGGATTACGTCGCTCCACACCGGACACGGCGGTGCACCCGGTATCTTCATCGACGGCGTCCGCGCGACGGGCAGCGGGGTCAAAGCCGAGACCATGGGCCCGGGACGGCGCATTCTCGCCGAAGTGACGGGCGTGTTCGTGGCCCGAGACGGAAAGCCCTGGCTCTCGCTGGGGACACCCGGCTTTCCACCGCAGCCGGTAACCGAAGTTCTCGTCAATATCCTTGACTTCGGGATGCTGCCAAAGGAGGCCGCCGCCGCACCGCGATTCTGGGCTTTCCTCTACCGTCAGACGGACCGTCGCCTTCTTCGCATCGAATCGCGGATCTCGGAGAGCGTTCGCAACGGCATGGCAAGAAGTGGCATCCAGCTGGAAGAGCTCGGGGACTACAACTGGCATACCGGCTCGATGCAGATCGTCTGGCGGGATGCGGCGACCGGAAGGATTCACGGAGTCAGCGATCCGAGGCGACTCGGCCATGCCGAAGGCTTCTGAGCAGGCGGCTCCTGAGAATGCATCGGCAGAGGCCGCCGAAGAGGAGGACGGGAGCGAACGAGGAGTGAGCGACCATTGATGAAAGGCCGAAAAGCCGACGACACACCGAGCGCCGAGCGAGGAGCGAGGCGCCAGGCGTGCGAACGAGAGTGAGCGCGCACTGATACACAAAAGGAGGAGCGTAATGAGAAGAACTAAATGGACCCAAGTCCTGGCAGCGGTGGGCATCATCGCCTTTGCCTCCGCCGGGATAGCGCAGGACGTACCGACCGAGCCCACCGATCCCCGGCTCAACCAGGGACCGAAACCGGAGGCGATCGGGGAGAAGGTCATGGTGGCCACCCAGCTGCCGCAGGTCAGCAATGTGGCGATCCAGGTGCTGAAGGATGGAGGCAATGCGGTAGATGCCATGGTGGCGGCCGTCTTCATGCAGCACGTGAACGATTTTCACCAGGTCTCTCACTTCGGCTCGATGTCGGTCATCGGTTATGACGCCGCGACCGACAAGTACTGGGCGCTGAACGCGGTCTCCGAGCGCCCGCCGGCCGATCGCCACGAGCACGGGGACCCCGAGAAGGTCGCCATCGGTGGCGTCGTGCGCGGTCTCGAAGCGATCGCCGAACGCTACGGAAGCGGCACCATGGAGTGGTCGAGCTACCTTCAGCCGGCCATCACCTCGGCGGAGGAAGGCGTTGTCGTGACCTCCTTCATGTACGGCATCAACTACGGGCTCATGGAGCAAGGTGAGCTCGTCAAGAACCCGGAGGCGCGCCAGGCCTACATGGCGAACGGTCATCTCGTTCCGGTCGGAGAGCGCTGGAAGCGCCCGAAGTTCGCCGAGACGCTTCGCAAGGTCGCCTCCGAAGGGGCCGACTACCTCTACACCGGAGCCTGGGCCAAGAAGTTCGTCGAGGCCGCCAACAAGAAAGACTATGCGGTCAGCATGCAGGACATGGCGGAGTACGAGCCGAAGTGGGACGAGCCGACACGATTCACTTATCGGGGCCTCGAGTTCTACGGCTCCCCACCGCCGGACACCGGTGGCCTGATCGTCGGAAGCAACCTCAACATTCTGGAGAACTTCGATCTGAAGAGCATGGGCCACTACAGCGAGTCGCCCGAGGCCCTCGAGATCATGATCCGCGCCTTCGGCCGGGTCAACGACGAGACCCGTTGGGTCATCAAGGATCCGCTCAACTTCCGCATCCCCTCGGAGCTCTGGCTCTCCAAAGAGTACGGAAAGATGGGAGCCAAGTTCGTGGAGAACACGATGCTGCTTCCCAAAGTGGACCTCGCTCCCGCCACCGAGACCACCGCCGCATTGGTACAGCCGGCGACGCCGCTGTTTCCCGCCGGCGCCGACGGTGCGGACAGCGCCGATCTGGGAAGCAACCACAACGTCATCGCGGACTCGCACGGGAACTGGGTGTCGATGCTCCACACCGGACACGGTGGTGCCCCGGGCATCTTCATCGATGGGGTGAGGGCGACGGGAAGTGGCGCCCGCGCCTACACCGCGGGTCCCGGCCGTCGACTGGTCCTGCCGATCACCGGGATCATCGTCGCCAAGGACGGAAAGCCGTGGCTGGCGATGGGTACCCCCGGCTCGCCTCCGCAGCCGGTGACCGAGGTTCTGGTGAACATCATCGACTACGGCATGCATCCGAAAGATGCCGCAGACGCGCCGCGCTTCTGGGCCTTTCGAAACGACGAACGGGGGGTTCGCATCGAGTCCCGCATCTCTGACAGCGTGCGGAAGGGCATGAAGAGGAGGGGGATCAAGGTGACCGATCTCGGTGATTACAACTGGCACACCGGCTCCATGCAGATCATCTGGATGGGTGAGGACGGGAAGCTTCACGGAGCCACCGATCCCCGACGACTCGGAACGGTCATAGGTTACTAACACTACATTGGATGGCGGGGTCTCCGACTCGAGGGGCCCCGCCTCGAAAAGGAGGGGGCATGCACTGCGCAAAAGTCATGCGGATGATACTGGTTGGTCTGCTCACCTGGCTCTCTGTGTCGACCGCCTGGAGCCAACCGACCCTGCCCGACGATGCACGGGACGCCATCTACAACCAGGGCCCGAAGCAGGAAGCGGTCGGCGACAAGGTGATGGTGTCGACGCAGCTTCCCATCGTGACCGAGACCGCCCTTCAGGTTCTTCGCGACGGGGGTAATGCGATCGATGCCTTCGTCACCGCCGTCTTTCTTCAGAACGTCGTCGACTACCACCAGGTGAGTCTCTTCGGTGCCATGGGCGGGCTCTATTACGAGGCGGCCACCGGGAAGTACTACGTCTTCGAGTCCTACTCGGAGAGACCGCTCGCGGGTCGCTGTGGCGAAGGCGATCCTTCCAAGGTGGCTATCGGCGGCAAGGTGGCGGGCCTGAACGCTCTCGCCGAACGATTCGGCACCCGCAAGTGGGCGGAGTATCTCGATCCGGCCATCGCCGCGGCGGAAGAAGGTGTTCTAGTCACCTCCTTCATGTACGCCAGCAACTACAACAACTGGGAAACGGGCGACCTCATCCAGCAGAACGAGGAGGCCAGAGATTTCTACATGCCGGAGGGTCATCTCGTTCCGGTGGGCCACCGCTGGAAGATGCCGAAAGTGGCGGAGACGTTGCGCCATATCGCCTCGGAGGGGGCCGACTATCTCTACACCGGCGCCTGGGGAAAGAAGTTCGTCGAGAAGTCACGCGAGAAAGGTTATTGCGTGAGCCTCGAAGACATGGCGGACTTCCAGGTGCGCTGGTCCGATCCCGTCCGCTCCACGTACCGCGGCTACGAGATCGTGAGCGAGTCGCCACCGAAAAAGGGTGGCGTTCAGATCGCCTACAACCTCAACATTCTCGAGAACTTCGATCTGAAGAGCCTCGGTCACTACACGACGTCGGCGGAAAGCCTCGAGATCCTGACGAGGGCGCTCGGCCGGGTGGAGAACGATATGCGGTACGGGATCGCCGATCCGAAGGCGTTTCAGATCCCAACCGAGGTGTGGCTGTCGAAAGACTACGCCCGGTTCGGCGCCGATTTCGTACGGCAGACGATGGTCGTTCCCAACGTGGATTTGACGCCGCCCAAAGCAACGGCAGCGCTCCACCGTCCGGCCCCGATACGGATCGCGCGCTCCGCCGACGCGCCGCCGCTGGTCGACGAGAGCAATCACAACGTCATCGTCGATGCCGAAGGGAACTGGATCACGTCGCTTCACACCGGACATGGCGGCGCGCCGGGGATCTTTATCGACGGCTTGCGGGCGACCGGGAGCGGTTTTCCCGGCCAGACGGTGGGCCCAGGCCGGCGGGTGAGCCCCAACAGCACCGGTACGATCGTGGCCAAGGACGGAAAGCCGTGGCTCGCTCTCGGCTCGCCGGGCGTACCGCCCCAGCCGGTGACCCAGATACTGGTGAACATCATCGACTTCGGCATGGATCCCGGCGACGCCGCGGACGCACCGCGCTTTTTCGCCTTCCGTACCAACGAGCGGGTTCTGGCCATCGAGTCCCGCATCTCCGACGACGTGCGAAAGGGTCTGAAGGCCCGCGGCATCAAGATCGAAGACCTTGGTCCGTACAACTGGCACACCGGCTCCATGCAAATCGTCTGGAGGGATCCGGAGACGGGAAAGCTTCACGGCGTGACCGATCCCCGCCGACTCGGCCGCGCCGCCGGCTTCTGAAGTACCGAGGGGAGCCGAGGGGCTCCCCCTCAGACTTCATGCAATGGGGGACGTGATGAAAAGAAGCACCCTCGCCGCAATTCTTGGTTCCGTAGTACTGGCTCCTGCACCGGCCTATTCGCAAGGCACCCACGCGGACGTCGTTCGCTTGTACGATGAGCTCCAGGAGCTCCGTGAGCCAGAGCTCGTCGACGGTGTGCCGGATCTTTCACCGGAAGCGATAGAGAAGCAGAAGCGCGGCCTGGAAGCACTCCGTCGCGAGCTGAACACGATCGAGCCGAGAGCCTGGCCCGTTCCGCAACAGGTGGACTACCTGCTGGTGCGCGCGAAGATGGACGAGCTCGACTTTCATCATCGCGTCATAAAGCCGTGGGCGCGCGACCCGGGCTTCTATCTCGACTCGATAGCACAGATACCTTTTGCCGAGGTCCCGCTCGACTCCGGGGAAGCCTCCGAGCTCGAACGTCGACTGCGGTCGGTGCCCGCCGTCCTGGAGCAGGCGAAGTCGTACTTGACGGAAGGCGCCCGCGATCTTTTGGTGGTCGCCCTCAGAAACCTGAAAGAGTCACGCCGCGTCGGCGGGGGACAGCCGATGCGGAACGACCCACCCCCGGGTGTGGTTGGCTGGTACCAGGACCTCGTCGAGCGCCTGCCCGACCAACATTCCGACCTGGTGCCGGTGGCGAAGGAAGCTCTCGCTGCCGTCGAGGGCTACCGGGACTGGCTCGAGGAGAACCGGGAGCAGATGACCGCTCCAGGTGGCATCGGACTCGACAACTACGACTGGTTCTTGAAGCACGCCCGCCTGATGCCCTTTACCGCCGCCGACGTGCGGGCCCTGGGAGAGCGGGAGGAGCAGCGCGGGTGGGCTTTTCTGAAGATCGAGCAGAACCAGAATCGAGACCTTCCCGAGCTCGAGCTGGCGAAAACAAGAGAAGAGTACATTGGACGCGTGCGGGAGGCGGACGTGCACATCCGGGCGTTCATCCGCACCGAGGGCATCTTGACGATCCCCGATTTCATCGGAGAGCTTGACCGGCACGTCCCGTGGGTGGAGCGTCCGACCGACTATCTTCGCTTCTGGGAGCAGCTCCAGTATCGCGATCCCCGTACCGACCACGTGCACGCCACGATCCCCGGCCACCAGTTCGACGGACGGATCCAGGCCCGGGACGAGCGGCCCATCCGGGCCGGGTACCGGGACGGCGCCCGCGGCGAAGGCTGGGGTTTCTATCTGGAAGAGATGATGCTTCAGGCCGGTCTTCTCGACGAGCGGCCCCGAGCTCGCGAGCTCTACTACATCGCCCAGATCGGCCGGGCGGTCCGCATCGCCTCGGGCTCATGATGCACGCCCGGGAGGGGTCGATCGAAGAGGCGGTCCGCTACATGCTCGAGCACACGCCCTGGATGGACGAGCACGTCGCCTGGTTCGACTGCGAGGTGTACCTGCGGCGGCCGACCTACGGCATTGGCTACACGATCGGAGCCGTCCAGATTCAGCAGCTCTTCTCCGACCGGGCCCGTCAGCTCGGGGATGCCTTCGACCTTCGCGAGTTCCACGACGCGATTCTGGGCGCGGGGCGGATTCCCATCTCGATGACCCGATGGGAGATGACCGGCCTGGACGACGAAGGGAGCAGGTTTTTTGACGACTCAGGCGGGCAGTAGAGAGCTTCGGATGGGGAATTCAATTTTCCGAACGGAACGGATCCAATTGCCCGGATTGCCGCTCCGCGAAAACATATTCCAGCTAAACCACAGAACACGAAGGGATTACGGGCTTGGCTCGGCGTGTCACGGTCCAGGGTAATTTAACTCTTGGGTCAAGAAAACCAAAATCTTGAATCTCCCTCGATCCAGAGACGGACTATACATCTAACATCAATGTTCTGAATGAGTTGTGAGCATTCACTGGAGGATCAAGTGGTATGTATATTGCATCCGTAACAAACGGGAGTTGTTCATTCGTGCCTTTGTTTTTACTCGCCAGTGAACCGAGGATCGCTTCCTCGGTTTTGTCTATTTCTCGCCGGACACTGATCGAGTGGGCTCGGCGGCAAGGAGGATCCAAGCTATGTCCTTAAATTCGTTGATCCATCGACCTTTATGGCGTTTGACGCTGACGGCGGTGCTCGTTGTGGTGCTGGCCTCGGGTCTCGCCTTCGCCCAGGATCGGACGGGCGACATCTACGGCAAAGTCACCGACGACCAGGGACTCGGAATCCCTGGGGCGACGGTCACCGTCACCAGCCCGGCGCACATCAAGACCGAGATCGCCGTCACCGGCAACCAGGGAAACTACCGGGCCGTCCGCCTGAGCCCGGGCTCCTACACGGTGAAAGTAGACCTTTCCGGTTTCCGGACGGTGACGAACCAGGAAGTGGTGCTGCGGGCGGGTCAGTCGCTCGCGATAAACGCGACGCTCTCACCCGCTGCGGTACAGGAGACGATCACCGTCACCGGCGAGTCGCCCTTGGTGGACGTCAAGAACGTCCAGGTGATGCGGACGCTGGAAACGGAGCTTCTCGACAACATCCCGAACGGTCGCAAGTACGCAGACCTTCTCACCACGGTGGCCGGGGTGCTCGACGCCGAGTACGGCTTCACGCCCGCCCAGACGGTGCACGGGAGCTCGCCCCGGGACAACCTGTACAACATCGACGGGGCGGCCTTGAACGACACCACGGTGGGTTATATCGCCACCGAGATCCCGATCGATATGATCGAAGAAGTCCAGATCACCACCAGTGGTATCTCGGCGGAGCACGGTCTGGCCACCGGGGGTGTGTTCAACTTCGTCACCAAATCGGGCGGTAACGACTTCAGCGGCACCGCCAACTTCTTTTACGAGGGCGAGGGCCTGACCGCGGACAACCTGACCCCCGAGCTTGCGGAGCAGATCCCCCAGGGAAGCGTCATCGAAAAGAACCAGGAGCTCGGCGGCACCATCGGTGGTCCGATCAAGCGCGATAGTGTCTGGTTCTTTTTCAATTTGCGCCGGACCGAAGTGGATGTCGCAGAGCCTTTCCTTCCGCCGGGCTCGCCCCGTTCCACGAATCAGACCCACAGCTTCACCAAGGCCACCTGGCAGGCGCATGCGAACACCCGGATCGAGGGCTCCTTGACCACGCGGGATCAGGACCAGAATCCCGGCAACGTCCGAAGCTTCTCGAACGCCGACGCCCCCGAGACCTGGGAGATCCTCAAACGCTCCCAGCGCATCATTCACTTGGCCGCAACGCACGTCTTCTCGCAGAACACGCTCATGGACGTGCGGTTCAACCGGGTGTTCAAGAACTTCGATCGGGAGTATCCCAACAATCCCGATCTCGTTGTGGGGTACAACGACATCGGCACCAACAAGCAGTTCGGTGGTCAGTTCGACCGCAGAGGACTCCGAAGAACCTTGGCCCGCGACATCGGGCAGTTCCACGTCTCGCTCTCGAACTACCAGGAGGACTTGGGAGGCTCGCACCAGTTCAAGGGCGGTTTCTACGCGGAGCGCTCACCGTTCGATAACGAGAACTTCTGGCCGAATGGTGAGGACATCGAGCAGCGCCTGAGCTTCGGCGAGGCCCACCGCGTGCGCTTGTGCGTGTGTCCGCAGGACGGCGTCAAGTCGAGCATCGACCGCTATGCCGCCTACTTCCAGGATCAGTGGACGATCACCGATCGGGTGACACTGAACGCCGGCATCCGCTGGGAGGGCACCGAGGGGTGGATTCCGGAGCAGAGCGCCGGCGGCGGCCGATTCTTCGCCCTGGAGACCCAGGAAGAGCTACGGGACCAGATCAACTTGAGCACCTTCGCTCCGCGGCTGGGCGTCGCCATTGCGCTCGACGAGGGAGGGCGGAGTACGCTGAAGGCCAGCTACGGTCGCTACTACGCCATGCTCCTGAATCAGACGGTGCTCAGGCTCGTCCAAGTGGGAGGCTACGAGGAATACCGGTGGAACGACCTCAACGGCGATCTCGTCTTCCAGGAAGGTGAGCTGGGAGCCCTGACCCGCGGGCGCAGCGCCGGCTTGCGCGAGTCCGATCCCGACTTGAAGCAGCAGTATGCCGACAACTTCAACGTCACCTTCGAGCAGCAGTTCGGCCGCGACTTCGTTTTCTCCGTGGCCGGGATCATCAAGCGGGAGAACGACATCATCGAGACCGCTGACATCGGCCGGCCCTTCTCCGCCTACAACGAGGTCACCGTGACGAACCCCGTCGACGGACAGCCCATCAACATCTTCGTGCTCGATCCTTCCTTTCTGGGCTCCCCCTCGGTTACCTTCATCACCAACCCCAGAGACCCGATACCGCTGTTCCGGGACTTCAACGCTCTCGAGCTCGTGTTCCAGAAGCGCTTCCGCAAGGGCTGGCAGATGCTCGCCTCCTACACCTGGAGCAGCTCCTACGGCAACATTGGCAACAGCTACGGCTCGAGCTCCGGTGGCAATCGCGTCTACGACAACCCCAACACAACGCTCATCAACGTCGAGGGTCCTCTCGATATGGACGTGCCCCACGCCTTCAAGCTCCAGGGCACCTACGTGTTCCCGCACGACGTCTGGGTCAGCGCTTACTATCAGGGCCTTTCCGGCTTCCCCCTCAAGCTCCCCCAGGATTTCCCCAGCGACCCGGCACTCGGGGCCCGCACGGTTCGCTACTTCCGTCAGGATGTACCGGAAATGGTGGTCGAGAGCTTCATCGACATCGCCGGCACGCAGAGGGGCTCCGAGCGACATGACTTCAAGCATCTCGTGAACTTTCGGGCGGAAAAGAAATTCAACCTGGGAGGCGGCACGCGCATCGGCATCATCGCCGATGTGTTCAATGTGTTCAACAGCAGCCGGGTGACCACGGTTCAGTCGTTGCGCATCGACCTGCCACAGTTCCACGTTCCGGCGCGGATCGAGTTCGCCCGCCGGCTGCGAATCGGTCTCCGCTTCGAGTTCTAATCGGGTACGGAATAGGAGTTCAACAAAAACCGAATGGGGCGGCTTTCGAGCCGCCCCGTTCTTCTCGCTCGAGGCGTTACGGTTTCAGCCCCTGACGTTACAGGCGCAGGAAGTTGAGGCCGAGGATTTTTCGATGTCGGCGGACGAATGTCCCCGACGCTTGAGGCCTTGGCCGATGAAGTTCCTCGCGCTCCTGTTAAGTATCCGTTCGGCCTTCGGCCCGCCTATTTTGCCATTTTAGGCAATTGATCATGTGGCGACGCGTATTGAAGCAATTTCTGATACAGGACACTACTAGGTGTTACTGTTAGGGCACTTCAAGCTAACGAGGCGGCTCGGCCGGCAGCGGAATGGGCCTCCCGGCCGACCAGCGGAGACCGTCGTCGTCGAGCTTCCGATACAAGTCCGCCACCGGACCGGCGAGTAGACCGTTCAGCGTCTCGACCTGCCGGGACAGCTTGTCGTGCACTTCCCGGGTGAGCCGGCTCTGCTGCTCGGTGGGACGAGCGGTGGCGATCTCGATGTTGGCATAGAGCTGGCGGACGCCCTCGGCGAGGGGTGGAGCACCCGGCTGCTCCGCCCGGCTCCTTTCGCCTTTCCCGCGCATCGCGATCAACACTTCCTTGAGCGCCTCATCGATGCTCGCCACCTGCTGAGCCAGAGATTCGTCCGGCTGGGAACGATCCTGGAGCAACGCCTGGATCTCGCCTAACCGGTCCTTCGACTCCTCTGCGGTCGAGAGCACCGCTTTGACCGTCGCGAACATTCCGTCCAGTGCGAGGAGCGTGTCGTGCCAGGCCCGACGGTCCTCGTTGCTGATCGCTATCAGAGGATCGCCTTCGACGTCGATGCTCGTGCTCCGCTCCACATCTCCCACCTTCAAACGAGCTCGATAGCTCCCCGGTAGCACGAAAGCGCCACGAAGATCTCCGGTGACGAACGAGTAGGCTTCCTCCTCGCTCGGTTCGAAGTAAAGAGAGTGCCGTAGATCCCAAACGAGCCTCTGGACCCCCGTTCCCTCTTCGGCCTGCCGCGGCTCGAGACGCCGCAGGAGGTTTCCCTCCGCGTCGAGAATGTCCACTTGGACCCTCGGTGGCCCGGATTCCGAGAGGGCGCCGTTCGTCGACGCCTCCGAGTCCGCCATCACCTTCGGGTTCACGTAATAGGTGATGATGGCTCCGTCGGGCGGATTCGGCGCCGTGAAGTAGCCCTGGCCCTGGCTTCTCCGGCCGCGGTCGATGCGGTGCATCTGATTTGGAGGTTCGGACGAGCTCTTTGCGCTGGTCGGTCTCGGAGTCGACTTTGAGCCGGAGATCGAGCCGCTCGATTCCGTTTTGACCGTCGCGGACCCGGGCCGCGAAGGCCTGGGGACGCTCCAAAGCCACCTTGGAATGTCGAGGCGAGCGTGGCCTTCTCGCCCGTTGCGCTCCCGATAGTCGATCACCACCCCGGGACGAGGAGAGCCAAAGCCCGTCAACGTAATCTTCGCCCGGCCGGGCTTGCCATCGCTCTTGGGACGCATGATGGGAACGACCCGACCCCGGTAGCTCAGCGAGCCGAAGCTCGTCGCTCGAAAGGTGCCACGAGTGAAGCGGCCCAGGAGATCGAAAAAGTGCCCCACGCCGAAGAAGATTTCTTCGTGCAAGGACTCCATGGGGCTGATGTGCTCCTTGTCGACGCCGAGCGAGTAATCGGGCTCGCTGAGCGTTAGATCGACCGTGAGCTCCCCGAAGAAAGGTGCGTCCTCGGGCCGTGGCTTTCCCTTGTGGACGGTCATCACGTTGTGGTAGATAGCCGTCAGTGTCTGCGACTGGAAGTGATCCCAGAACCGCTCGGGATCGGTGACGATCCGCTGATTCAGAACCCTCTCCCCCGCCACCGCCGCGGTGAGCCAGCCGGTCGTCACCCGCACTTTCTCGTAGTCCGGAAAGACATCGAAGTACGACCGCAAGACCCACTTGGGCTCGAAGCTCCCGCGGTAGAGCTCGCTGCCGTCTGTTCCCGTAGCCACCACCTCGTACGTCGGCGAGCCGATCGGCATCTGCTCGAAATCAATCTGCTCGAGCTCCAGATTCGTCTCGCGAGCGAGAATCTCGTCGATGGGGTATATCTCCAGCAGCCATCGCGAGGGGGCGTACATGGTCTGGTAGGGCCACTCTTCGGGCGGACCGTGCTCGGCAAAGCGGATCGTCAAGCGCTCGACCGGTTTGTTCGCGAGAGCCGGGCGCACTACGTCGTAGAGCCAGCTGAAGCCCTGCTTGTAGGCGGAGAGCACCGTGACCGACGTGCCGGACACCGCCGCTCCCGCCTCGAGGAGCTCCGCCCGAGCTTGCTCTTCGATCGATGCGCGGATCTCCGGAGGCTCGCTCAGCCGGGCCTCGATGACGACCGGCCGGTTCCTTCTCACACCGGGAAGAACCCGCGAGCGAAACAAGTCCCAGAAGTCGTCCACCTCGGAGGTGATCTCGATATCCTCGTCGATCAGAGTCCGCGCGTTCTGGATGTCGAGATCTTCCACCGTCACCTTCAGGGTGTCGGCAGAGAGGACTTGCTCCGCCCGTTCCCGAACCGATGATTCGAGACCCTCCTCCGCCTTTTCCACATAGACCGCCACTTCTGCCGAGGCCAGCTCTTTGTAGGCCAGCTCCTTCGCCAGCTGCTCGAGCTTGTAGAGGGCCGTCGCCGCCTGTCCCGCCGGCGAGCGGCCCGAGAGAAAGCCCCACACATCGTCTTCGATGCCGTCGAGCGTCGTGCGATCCTTGCCCCGGGACCAGATGTTCGGGAACCGCTCCGACACTTGTCGCAACGCGCGCTCGACACTCGGCGCGTCGCCGCCGGTGATCACGACCGCGCTCTTGTCACCGAACGCTTTCGGAATCACTTGAATCCAACCTTCGCCGGCCGCGAGCGGTGGCAAGACGACCTTGTTCCGGTCCGTGAGCTCCCTCACCAACGGGTGGTCCTGACCAATGAGAACGAGCGCAGGCTCCTCTTCCGGCTCGGTGATGGCCTCCGCGCGACGCGCCGCCGGAATGCTGATACCCGTCGACTCGAGCCCGAGGCGGCCCGCCAGATCGACGGTGCCGCGCACACCGTCGCCCGAAGGAACCAGCAGCGCGTCGATGCGGTCCGGAATCCGATCGTCGTTGGCGTCGCCGAGAAGCCCGTCCGGCGTGAAAAAGCTGGACAGGTCGAGGGTGGCTTTGGCGCCCGAGCCCGGCCGTCGAGCCAGAGGCCCCGGTGCAGGCAATATCCGACGTTGGGCAATATCGACGTCGCGACCACGGGCGCCCGGGGCGGTGAGCCGAATGCGAAGAAGGCTCAAGCCGGGATAGCTCAAAGCCTCCCGCTCCGATTGCAAAGCCGAGCGTGCACGGTCGACGTCCGACGGCGACGCGAGCTCGCTCTCCACCACGAGTCGCTTCCATCGCGGCTCTCCCGATTGGACGTGCACTGCCGGAACACGAACCCCTCTCACCGAAACGCCGCACCGCGTCAGAAGCTCCCGCACGACTTCGACCACGCTCGCGAGGGTTGATTCCCCCATCGGTGTGAGCTCGGGAAGCTGTCCCGCGACGAGCTCGGCCGCCGCGCGCGTTCCCGCCTCGTCGGTCCCTGCCAGCACGAACCACCGGCGGCCCTCCGCCACGACGACGGCGACGAGCCCTTCACCCGATGCCAACGCTTCGAGACCCACTTCCCGGGAGGGCAATCCGGCTGCTTCGACAGCGTCGTGGTGTTGTTTTTTACATTGAATCGCGAAGATTTCTCATTCGTGATTCACCTCGACCGGCAACCACGTACGAGCAGAAGACGGGAGGCGCAGACGGGGTCAAGGGCGCGTAGCGAGCGAACCCTTGACGCCGTCGAGCACTCCCGTACCCTCATGGAGTGGTGGCCGTTCTTGATATTTCATAGCGGTGGATTACGGATTAAAGTGATAAACAACACGTGGCCGATCAAGACCGTCCACGCACCCGTCGCGCTCTCCCCTTCGATGGGAAGGTTCATTGCCATCGTTTCGAAACCGAACCGCATCGCGACGTCGGCTCCGGCGGCGATCTCCGCCGCGGATGCGCCATCGGCGAGAAGGATTTGGGCGTTGACGAAATCGACGACGCCATCTCCATTGCGATCCTCCAAAAACGCTCCCTCGGTAAAGACCGACTCCAGACCGGGCGCGACGCCCTCCTGGGCCGCCTCGCCCCAACAGAGGCCCCCGACGAACAGAGCGGCAGCGAGCACGCCCGGAAAACACCATCCTTCTTTAATCATTAGAGACGCCTTTCGGTCGAGGTCCGGGTCCCAAATGGCGGTCGAAGAACGCGACCAGCTTGCGGAGAAGGAAAACGGCATAGTGCTCTTGCCGCGACCAGCCGTGGGGCGCGGTGGGTGCGAAGGCGAAATCAAAGTCTTTGCCCAGCAGGATGAGCTTTTCCGCCAGCAGGACCGACGTCCGGAAGGGAACGAGGTCGTCCTGCATACCGTGAATGATGAAAAGTGGGTCCTTCAAATTCTCACCGTAATTGAGCGCCGAAGCTTTGCTGAAGATCTCCGGATGGGTACTCGGGCGACGCGACAGGTGCATATCGTAGAGAGTAAAGTGGGCAACGTCGACGGCGGGGGCGCCGGCCACGCCCGCCCGGTAGAGACCCGGCTTCTCAAACAACGAGAACACCGTCAGGGTGCCGCCGTAGCTGCTTCCCCAGATGCCGATTCGATCCGAATCCACATAGGGAAGGGTCTCGAGATACTCCACACCACTGTGAAGATCCTCGATGTCCCCTCCGCCCCAGTCCCCCTGAAATATTTCGCGGAACCTCTTCCCGTAACCGACACTGCCTCGGATGTCGACTTGCAGATTGATGTAGCCGCCCTCGAGCGCCATGAACTGCTGGAGCGTGCCATAGAGGCCGCGCCATTCGTTGCGCACCGTATTCGAGTACACGGGACCGAGGACAACCGGATACTTCTGCGACTCGTCCACACCCGGCGGCTCCAGGATGCGGCCGTGCAGCGTAAAGTCATCGATGCGGCTCTCGAACGTGACATAGCGGGGCTCGGCCCACTCATAGTCGTAAAACTCGTCCGGCGGTGAGCGCGTGATCCTTTGCTCGGCGGCTCCGCCTTTCGCATCGACAATGTAAAGCTCCGTGGGGGTCACGTCGTTCGAGTGCAGCACAGCCACCTTCGAGCCATCCGGCGAGACGAACGGTGTGTGGACTCCGGGGAGCGAGGTAACCTGCGTCACGGCGCCGCCGCCTTCCGGCATGCGATAGACGTGCCGCTCGTAAGGGCTCTTCTGATTCGATACGAAGAAAATCTCTCGCGTCTGCGGGACGAGCGCTACGGCGCCCCTCCCCCGGGAGCCGGCGACATCCCACTCTCCTGCGGTGAGCCGGGTGGGTGCCTCATCGTCCAAAGACATGGAGTAGAGACGATACCGCTCGTCCAGATCCCCGACGAACAAGACGCCCCGCCCGTCGGTTCGCCAAAAAGAGCTGAAGACGGGATAGCCTCGCCGCTCGCCCCGATCGTGCCAGAGCTCCCGGACGGTCAGCTCGTCCCTGCTCACCACGTACAACCACCGGTCCACCGCAACGTCGCTGTCCCGGTCGATGAGAAGTTGGCTTCCGTCAGGTGACCAGGAATAGTCGAGAATGCCGCGGGACGTCTTTTCCGGAAGCTCGATGAAGCGGACGATGCCTTCCTCGATGGAATAGATACCCACCGTCCGGATCTCGTCGCTATCACCGGGATAACCCCGGCGGAGGACGTTCATGCTCGTTTCCTCGCCGAGGTAGTACGGGAACGGCACCTTGCGAACGTTCCGGCGATCGATGAAATCGAGAGCCACGAACAGACTATCCGGTGACCACTCGAAGGAGCGAAACTCCACATCCGGATGGAAGAACGCGCCCCCCGGAACCGACCCGATGGGTGGCTCGCCGACGCGGGTTGCCTGGACCAGATGGTCCTTCTCCTGGCGCCAGAGCCACAGATCGCCGCCCTGTAGAAACGATAGGAATCGTCCGTCGGGAGAAAACGCGAGTCGAGACTTCCCTCCGCCGGACTGGGTGAGCCTTTCGGGCTTGCTGCCATCTTCCTGAAAGCGAAAGAGATCCCCTCGGTAAGCGAAGATCAGCGCCTGGCCATCCGGTGTCCAGGTGAGCCCGGAAACCCCCGACCGCGCGCGGGCCCTGGCCCGCTCCGCGAGAGCCTCAATGGAATCGGACGCGAGCGTCTCGGGATAAGGAAAGTCCCTGGCCATGTCGGTCCATCGCTCGGGAGCTCCGCCGGTTGCGGCGACCACCCAGACGTCACAAAACGGCAGTGCCTCGTCGTTCCACAGGAACGCCAAGCGCGAGCTGTCGGGCGACCAGACGGGACTCGAGGGCGCCGTTCCAATGAGACTCGGAAGCGATGCGATACGCTCCACGGTGAGCCGCCGCCCCTGCGTAGCCGCTTCCGCCACCAGCCCGACCGGGAGGCCTCCACCCGAGAGGCACAAAACGTTCAGCCACCACGCAAGACGGTAGTTCCGAATGCTCATGGCCGCCATACCAACATTTTTTCCCCTCCTTGCAAACACAGTCTCCCGGATGTCCCCTGCGCTGAAGCCTCAGCCTCTCCCCGAATCATCCGAGAAGGGCTGAACAGGTTAGCTCAAAGCCTGGCCAGAGCCTCTTCCACCCTCTCACGATCGAGGTCGCCGTCTTTCCATAAGTCCACGAAGCGCTGGTAGTACTCGCGTGGGCCTTGTCCATCTCGCCGCGGTTCTCGTGGATCTTACCCGGGAAGTAGAAGCTGCGCACGTAGGGAATGGGCCAGTAGATGTGCTCGGTGGTGCTTTCCGTGATGCGCCGTAACCATGCCACCGCTTGGTCATCATCGTCAGCGCTCAGGTAAGCAGAGGCCAGGGAGTACCAGATGGGAACGTGTTGCGGCAGGCTGGCCCTGCTGGGCCAGTCGCCTAGAGGTGTTACTGTTAGGGCACTTCAAGCTAACGAGGCGGCTCGGCCGGCAGCGGAATGGGCCTCCCGGCCGACCAGCGGAGACCGTCGTCGTCGAGCTTCCGATACAAGTCCGCCACCGGACCGGCGAGTAGACCGTTCAGCGTCTCGACCTGCCGGGACAGCTTGTCGTGCACTTCCCGGGTGAGCCGGCTCTGCTGCTCGGTGGGACGAGCGGTGGCGATCTCGATGTTGGCATAGAGCTGGCGGACGCCCTCGGCGAGGGGTGGAGCACCCGGCTGCTCCGCCCGGCTCCTTTCGCCTTTCCCGCGCATCGCGATCAACACTTCCTTGAGCGCCTCATCGATGCTCGCCACCTGCTGAGCCAGAGATTCGTCCGGCTGGGAACGATCCTGGAGCAACGCCTGGATCTCGCCTAACCGGTCCTTCGACTCCTCTGCGGTCGAGAGCACCGCTTTGACCGTCGCGAACATTCCGTCCAGTGCGAGGAGCGTGTCGTGCCAGGCCCGACGGTCCTCGTTGCTGATCGCTATCAGAGGATCGCCTTCGACGTCGATGCTCGTGCTCCGCTCCACATCTCCCACCTTCAAACGAGCTCGATAGCTCCCCGGTAGCACGAAAGCGCCACGAAGATCTCCGGTGACGAACGAGTAGGCTTCCTCCTCGCTCGGTTCGAAGTAAAGAGAGTGCCGTAGATCCCAAACGAGCCTCTGGACCCCCGTTCCCTCTTCGGCCTGCCGCGGCTCGAGACGCCGCAGGAGGTTTCCCTCCGCGTCGAGAATGTCCACTTGGACCCTCGGTGGCCCGGATTCCGAGAGGGCGCCGTTCGTCGACGCCTCCGAGTCCGCCATCACCTTCGGGTTCACGTAATAGGTGATGATGGCTCCGTCGGGCGGATTCGGCGCCGTGAAGTAGCCCTGGCCCTGGCTTCTCCGGCCGCGGTCGATGCGGTGCATCTGCGTCGCGGGGCGAATCCGGGCTAGGTGCGCCTCCGTCGCCAGAACCTCTGGGGTCAGCTCGTCCAGGATGCTCATGTCATCGAGGATCCAGAAGCCCCGGCCATGGGTTCCCAGCACCAGGTCGTTCTCCCGAGCTTGGATGACCATGTCGTGCACCGGAACCGTCGGAAGGTTATTCTTCAGCTCTACCCACTCGCCTCCGCCGGTGATGGAGATGAAAACACTCAGCTCCGTTCCGACCACCAAAAGATCGGGATTCCTCGGATGCTCCACGATGACGCGCGTAGAGCCGTGCTCGGGCAGATTCCCGGTGATGTTGCTCCAGCTCGCTCCGAAGTCGTCGCTCGTCACCACGTAGGGCCGGAAGTCGTTGTCTTTGTGCGCGTCGAACACCGCATAAATCGTCTCGGGCTTCGCGTGGGAGAGAACCACCCGGCTCACCCTCGTCTGATCCAAAACGCCGGGAAACTCCTGCACCGTCGTCCAGCTCTCGCCGTCGTCGCTCGTCACCGAGATCTGGCCATCGTCCGTGCCCACCACCAGCCGCCCCGGTTCCAGCGGTGACTCCGAAACGGTGGTGATGTTCCCGTAATCGGATGTCCCCTGATGGAGCGCGATGGCGTCCCGGGGCCACAGTTTTCCTTGAAGCGGAAGCTCGTAGTGGTCGAGCCGGCGGGTCAGGTCCGCGCTCACGACCTCCCAGCTATCCCCACGGTCCGGGCTCCGGAAGACTTTGTTCGCCGCAAAGTAGAGCGTCCGGGAATCATGACGCGAGATGAGAATCGGTGAGCTCCAGTTCCATCGATACTTCTCGCCCTCCGGGGGCTGCGGCTGGATCAATCGACGCTCGCCGGTTCGGGTGTCGAAGCGAACTAGCCTTCCGTACTGGGACTCGGTATACACGATGTGAGGTTGCTCGGGATCGATCTGCACGTGGAATCCGTCGCCGGGAACTGTCATGAACCAGTCGTCGTTCACGATGCCGTCGATGTTTCGGGTGCCGCTGGGACCGCCGAAGCTGTTGTTGTCCTGCGTACCGCCGTAGACGTAGTAGAAGGGCTCGCGCTCGTCGACCGACACCGTGTAGAACTGCATCACCGGAAGGTTCGGCATGAACTCCCAGTTCTCACCGCGATCGTAGGACGCGTAGAGACCGCCGTCGGTACCGAGAAGCACCCGCTTCGAGTCGTCGGGGTCGATCAGAAGCGCCCGGTGATCCACGTGAACGCCGCCGCCTTGAACCAGCTCTCGAAACGTCTTGCCGCCATCTTCGGACACCACCGAGCGGGTATTGGGAACGTAGACCCGATCGGGGTCTTCGGGGTCACAGCGAACGATCCCGTAGGACCAGCGAGTGGTGTGCTCGGAGGTGCGCCGTTGCCAGCTCGCACCTCGATCGTCGGAGCGGAAGACGCCTCCTCTCTCCTGCGCGGCGACGGCGGCATAGACGGTGTCCGGCTGACTCGCGCAGACGCTCACGCCGATACGTCCGACTTCGCCTTCCGGAAGGCCCCTGGTCAGCTTCTCCCAGCTCTCACCGCCGTCGGTGCTCTTGAAGAGCCCGCCTTCCGGACCTCCTGCCACGAAGCTCCAGTTGCGCCGCTCCCTCTGGTGCGCTGCGGCATAGAGCACGTCCGGATCGCGCGGGTCCATGACGATGTCTGCGATTCCGGTGTGCTGGCTGATGTAGAGAACCTTGGACCAGCTCTCGCCGCCGTCCTGCGTCTTGAAGAGCCCCCGCTCTTCGCCCGCTCCCCACAGCGAGCCGAGAGCCGCGACGTACACGATGTCGGGATCTTCCGGGTGGACGAGCACCTCGCCGATGTGTCGGGTCTCGGTCAGACCCATGTGCTTCCAGCTCTTGCCACCGTCGTCCGATTTGTAGACGCCGTCGCCCCAGGAGTTGCTCCGGGCGTTGAAGTCCTCACCGGTGCCGACCCACACCACGTTCGGGTTCGAAGGCGAAAGAGCCACGTCTCCTACCGAGGGCGTCCCTTCCTTCTCGAACACCGCTTCCCAGGTGACGCCGCGATTCGTGGTCTTCCATACCCCGCCGGTGGCGGAGGCGGCGTAGATCAGCTCGTCGCCGATCGCGGCGATGCTGGTGATACGACCACTGACGATCCCGGGACCTATGGGACGCCACTCGAGCGCCGCCAGATGATCGCTCGTGAGCGGCTGAGCCACCGCCGGCACGAGAGCTGCCGTCAGCAGGAAACCGGACAGGGAAAGCCAAAGCACCGCTCGGCTCATAGCGCCTCCTTCAACAACATCGGTTCTCAGAATCCAGCCACGTAAGCCCAGTCGCCGGGGATCGGTCACGCCGCGGAGCTTGCCGGCCGCGTCGCGCCAGACGAGCTGGATGGCGCCGGTATGCCAGTTGTCCGGATCGACCGCATGACGACCTCCGCAAAACGACCACTCACTGAGAGCGGCCGATGACCAGTAGTTCTTGCTGCCGGGGAACGAAGTACTCCACCCCGTTGTCGGTGAGCCGGGCGTTCTCCTCGATGCGAATCGGCACCACTTTGCCGTCCCACTCGGGGATGGGCGTGCTCACGTGAAGCTCGACCGAATACCAGGCTTCGGCTGCAAGGGGATAGCGCACACGATCCCCGTAGGCGAACGGCCAGTCGATGGCAACCCGCGCACCGATGTCATGGGTGGAGTTTCCGACGGAATGGGAGTAGAGGCCGACCTCCGGCTGGGTGGGGTCGGCTTCCACGGCGCCGCCGGTCTTGGGCTGGCCGGCGTAGTACCCCATCACGCCGATGTCCTCCATCGTCAGCTCCCAGACCTCGTGTGCAATCGCCCCCGGTTTCATGTTCTCGGTCAGGACATCGGTCACCTTCATCGCGTCTGAGAAGGCCTTCTGGAGGCTTTCCGGGGGCTCCGTCTCACCGGGCTTCAGCACGTAGGCGGTTCGCTTGATGTCGGTACGGTAGTCGATGAAGGCAAGGCCCGCGTCGACCGAAAGGACGTCGCCCGGCTCGACGGTGTGCTCCGGGGTGTTGGTAGGAAGGTTCTCACCGTTGCGGGTGATGCGTATACCCGGCAGAAACTCCACCTGGAGACCGAGCTCCATCGCTCGCTGTCGCATCCACCAGTGAATGTTGTTCGCCGTCGTCTCTCCCACCGTCACGACCGCATCGGAGAACGCCTCTTCCTCCCAGGCCACCGTCCACTCGCAGAGACCACGAAAAACCTCGATCTCGTCGGCGATGTGCATCGTGCGAAAGTCGCGGACCAGCAGCTCCGCCGACACCATGCGGGACGCGTATTCGGGACCCAGGGTGTCCTCCAGAAACGTCCTCAGCGTCCACGACAGGCCGTCAGCCATCGGAAGCGTCGGAGAGACGTTGATCCCGATCCTATCCGGATCCCGCTCCTCCACGACCTTCTTCAAGTGGGGGCTGACACCCCCCTCGGTGTAGCCGTAGTAGATGAGCTCGTCGTAGGCGTCTCGAATCGTCGTGTCGCGGAGCTCGTGAGAGCCAATGAAGATTTTCTCCGGCGTGTCACCTCCCCGGTCGAAGAAGAGATAGGCATTGCGCACACCTCCCCAGCCTCCTCCGATCTCCGAGAGGATCGGGTCGGTGTGGTGCTCCCGGCTGAACACCAGCCATAGATCGATGTCGTGCGCGCGCATGGCCGCGAGGAGCACGCCGTCCAGACGCTTTTGAATGAGGCGCTTTCGAATCTCAAAGCGCTCCCTGGCGTCCGGAATCTCGAGTGTCTCGGTGGGACGAACGGCGTCGCTCGCGGCGCCCCCGGCCCCGGAGGGACCGCAGCCGTTGGCGGCGAGGACGACTAGAAGAGTCGTCGGAAGGAGTCCAATCCGAATCATCGCGTCACCTATGCATAGGTTAGGCATAATGCCTCGTCGCGTCATTCCCAGATGCCCTTTTCCGCCATGAGCTTTTCGATCTCATCCGGCTCGATGGGAGCATGGGCGGTGAGCCACTCGTGGCCGTCCTCCGTCACCACGATGACGTCCTCGAAACGAACGGCGAACTCGTCCGCCTGGACGCTCCACTCGATGACAAAGCACATGCCGGGCTCCCAGGGAATGTCGTAGTCGCCCACATCGTGGATCTCCATGCCCACGAAGTGGCTGATTCCGAAGAGCACGGTGCGCTCGCCTAGCCCCGCCTCCGCCATGAGCCGGTCCTTGAGCGCCTGGCTCTTCCGGAACGTACCTCCGGGCTTCACCGCCGCGATCGTCTCTTTCTGGATCCGGGTGACGATCTCGGCGATACGGCGCTGCTCGCGCGTGTACTTGCCGCTCACCGGAATCGTGCGCCCGAAGTCCGAGGTGTAGTGCTTGTACTCGGCGCCGATGTCGTAGCTGATCATGTCGCCGTCCTTGACCGGCCAGGACCCGAGACGCGGCGTGAGGCCGATCGGCCACTCGCGCTCGCCCCGTGGCCTCGGCGGTCCGGTAATTCTCACGTTGGTGCGGAACGACGGGGCGGCGTGCTCGTAGGCGAAGACGAAGTTCACGATGGCGCCGATCTGCTGTGTCGTCATCCCGGCGCGGACCGCCCTGGCAGATTCCTTATACGCCTTGACCGTGATGTCCGAGGCTTTGCGCAAGAGCTCGATGTCCTTCTCGTCGTGGATCATCCGGAGTCGGTTCAGGATGTCGCTGGCGTCCTTCATCTGGATCTCGGGCGAGAAGTAGCGGATGCGATTCGCCACGTCCAGCCGCTCCGGTGGCGTGGTCGACAGGTTCAAGAAGCGCTGGTAGTTGAAATAGACGATCTTCTCCGTCCCCAGCGCCCGGGAGAGGTCGGTGGCCAGGGGCTTGCTGCCACGCTGCCAGGTTCGCAGCAGAGAGTAGTCGCTCATCGCATCCGACAGGTGCTCCAGAAAGAGCTGGTAGGGATAAACGTGCTCGATCCCCGTCTTGTTCCGGATGGTTTCCGGATCCCCCGACGTGTAGAGGATCTCCCGGTAGGTTTCCGCGCCGGGGGCCATCACCAGGGCCGACTCCCAGGTGTCGGCTCCATCGAGCCCGGTCAGGTAAATGAAGTCGTGGAGATCGGAGTGGGGTACGAAGAACTCGTAGATGAAGTCCTGGTCCTTCTTGGACGCCATGATGACGGCGATGCCGCCTTGCATCGCGCTCTGGAACCTCGCGCGGCGATGCTCGACGTCGATCGGCTCTTCCTCGCGCTGAGACCAACCCAACGGGCCCTGCAAAAGAGCGAAGCACAACACGAAACCAAAGATCCGGGTCGTTCTCGTCATACGAAACTCCTTGTCGAACTTACAGAGGCATTGGAATCCACCGATACGGCGTCCATCGAACGCCGGCACCATCCCGTTGTTCGCGAAGCACGGCGAGGACAACGAGCGTCGTGCGGCGAGAGCTCATGGCCAACTCCTGGGCAAAGCGAGCAACAGAGCGGAGCAACAGAATCCGACCGTGCCCGCTCCAAGCAGAGGGATTCTACCGCCGGGTCAATAAAATCTCAAGCCGGGGAAGATGCGCGCGTCGTGAGACCGCAGATGTCGGCGACACGCTCCATGGCATGCCGGAGAAGCCGGAGATCGGGGTCATCCTCCTTGATGGGAGTATCCATGACGAGGTGATCGATACCCAGTTCCACGTGCCGGGCGTGGGTCTCGGCATTGATCGGGTAGGTGTTTCCCGGACGAGCGATGACGGGAAGCGAGTCGTAGTCTCGACCGATTTCCTCGCAAAAGCCCTTTAGCTTGCCGAGTCCCTTCTTCAGCTGCTCCAGCGTAATCTGGGTCGGGTGCCAACCGTCTCCCACCCGGGCCACCCTTCGGAGCGTCGCGTCGCTGTGCCCGCCCCAGAAGACCGGAATCGTCGGCTGGACGGGTCGCGGATACATTTTGAATCCGGACACCTGCCAGAATTCGCCCTGGAAGTCGACCGTTTCGCCGCTCCAGCACTGGCGCATGAGCTCGATCATCTCGGCGGCGCGCTTTCCTCTCCGGGAAAACGGCACATCGATCAGGTCGAACTCCTCTTCCATCCATCCCGCTCCCACTCCGAGGATGAAACGGCCACCGGTAAGGTAGTCCAGAGTGGAGAGTTGCTTCGCGAGAAGGAGGGGATTCCTGAGTGGAATCACCGCCACGGAGGTGCCGACTTTCAGGTTGGGGCAGCTCGCAGCGGCCCAGCACAGCGACAACAGAGGGTCGAGCCAGGCGGTTTCCGGCGGGTAGTCCCACCGACCGTGCGAACGGTAGGGGTAGTAGGCCTCCACAGTCTCCGAGAGCGCCACATGATCGGTCACCCAGACCGAGTGGTAACCCAACTCCTCCGCCCAGTGGGCGACCTTCGTCATGTTCTCCGGACTGGCCTTCGATCCCGCGTTAGGGATGATGACTCCCGCCTCCATGGGGCCTCCTTTTCGACTCGTGGTTCAAACCTCCGGATGATAGCATAGTTCCGGAGCCTCTTCCGGTAACGCGCGTCCTGGATTCCACTGGGGCGATCGCGGCATAATTAGGAGGTGCTCATGAAGGAACGAGTGCGTCGAACCGCGTGGGCTCTGGTGATTTGCCTGGCGTCGGCCACGATCGCGGCTGGCCAGGAGAAGCTCCTCGAACGCCTGCGGGAGGAGCACCGTCTCTGGCTCGAACAGGATGTCCACTACATCATTACCGATCGAGAGAGAGACATTTTTCTTTCTCTCGAAACGTTGGAAGAGCGGGGTCGCTTCATCGAGGCCTTTTGGCGAAGGCGTGATCCGTCGGCCGCCACGCCCGCGAACGAGTTCAAGGAAGAGCACTACCGGCGCATCGGGCACGCCAACAAGATTCTGGGGCGCGGGACACACCTGGAAGGATGGCGGACGGATCGCGGTCGCTACTACATCATACTGGGGGAGCCGCGGAGCATCGAGCGGTTCGGTGGCCACCCCGACGTCTACGACTCCGAGCTCTGGATGTACGACGGTGATACCCGCAGGGGCCTTCCCCCGTTTTTCTATCTTCTGTTCTTCCAGAAGGCCGATGTCGGCGAGCTGAGGCTCTACCATCCCGTGCTCGATACCCCGGAAGGGCTGCTCCGGGGCACGAACCACCTGCCGGGCGCGGCCAATGTTGGCGCTCTCGAGACCCTGGAGAACATGTCGACGGAGCTCGCCCACGCTTCGCTCACGTATGACGCGAGCGAAGCGCCCGACTTAATTGGCGGCGAGCCCTCGCTGGGGGTCAACATCGTTCTCGCCCGAATCGAAGACTTCCCCAAGCGGCTCGTTCGCACGGACTGGGCGGCCGCATGGCAGGAATACCGCAACCGGGTCGCTGCGGAGTACTCCTTCAACTATGTTCCCAATCGGCACGTCTTCGCCGTCATGGTCGGTCCGGAAGCAACGCCCTTCGTTCACTACAGCATCGAGCTCGACCCAGAAAGTTTCGGTCTCGAAACGGACGACGACGGCAACAAGTTCTATACGACGCTCGACGTGACCTTCGAAGCGATGGATCCCGAAGGGAGGCTCGTTTTTTCCACCACGAACTCCGCCTACGTCGAGCTCACGCCCGAGCAGGTCCGTCGCGTGCAGAGGGCGCCCTTTGCCTACCAGGACGATGTGCCGGTCCTGCCCGGCCGCTACACGCTTTCGGTGATTCTGAGAAACCGCGCCATGACCAGCTATACGGTCGCCGAAGAAGAAGTGGAGGTCCCATCGTTCGAGCCCGGTCGTCCGGCGCTCGCCGACGTGATCTTGTATCACGACGCCGAGATGTCTTTTGCGCAGTCCATCGACCCGCTGGAAATTCGGACCTTTCAGCTCGGAGGTCTTCGTCTCGAGCCCGCATCGGACCGTTTGTTCGCGATTGGTGAAGCCATTAACGTTTTCACTCAGAGCTATGAGGCACCACCGGGCTACCAGGTGACGTTCGAGCTCGTCGATGGGGAGCGCGTCTTCGACTCTGCCGAGACCGTGCTCTTCGAGTCGTTGGGCGGGGGGGTCACCGCGGAGTTGACCACGTTGGGGATGGAGGGCGGGAACTATCAGGTCCGAGCACGACTTCTCACGCCCGGTGGTGAGCTTTCGGCGGAGCGATCGGTACCGATCGTGCTGTCTCCACGGACGGCGGTCCCCCGCCCGGGATTCGTTTTTCGAAGAGCATTCGATACGAGAATCCCGGGACTGCTCTCGCTCACAATGGCCGACCAGTTATCGAATGTGGGTCGCCACGACGAGGCTCGAGCCGAGTACGAGAAGGTTGTCACCGCGGAGAATCCGGATCTCGCTCAGGCTCGCTGGAAGCTCGCCACGGCTTACCTCAGGACTCAGGATGGGGCGCGAGCCCTCTCCCTCCTCGCGCCGCTCGAGCAATCCCACGCTTCGCGTTTCGAAGTCGTTGCCGGGCTCGGCTTCGCGCATTACTTCCAGAGAGATTTTCAGAGGGCGAGCGAGTATCTGGCGAAGGCGATGACGATCCGTCCTCCGGATGCCAGTCTCTTGAACATCGCGGCCGACTGCCACGAGCGTCTGGGGAACCCGGACAAGGCGAAGGCCTATTTCCGGCGCTCGCTCGAGCTGAACCCCAATCAGGAGGGCGTCAAGGCTCGCCTTGCCGAGCTGTCCAGCAACGAGTACTTCTAATAGGCTCTATCGGGGTCGACAAGGTTCAACAGAGGTTGTCCCTCCTGCCACCGTTCCTCCGCCGGGATTGAGGTTCAGCTGGATTTCGCCTTCACTCTAAGTATTTACACTACGGGATATCGACAACGACGGTTATCTCGACGTCTATGTAGGGCTCACGGAACGACCCCCAACCCTTCTACCGCGATGAGACGCCGGCCAGCCGCTGCGGGACCGAGCTCCTCCACCTCTCCCGAAGGCCATCGGATCACGATTCTCTCCGCGCTTTCGGCGGAAGCCAGGCCGAATAGCAGCGCCAGCGGCCCCTGCGAGAGATAGCTTGAGCCCGCTTTGATCTCCTTGAAGTACTTTTTTCCACCCGCTTCGATGGTCACCCGGGCTCCGACGGCGTCCCGGTTGGACCGACGCCCGACCAGACGGAGGCCAATCCAGCGATTGCGGTTGCCTCCTTCGTTCCGCAAAAGCAGGGGTGCTTCACCGGACATGGTCACCAGGATGTCTTCGTCTCCGTCATCGTCGAAGTCGCCGGGAGCTGCCCCGCGGCCGACCATCTCTCGGCTGAATCCCGGTCCGGCTCGGTGGGAGATTTCCTCGAAGACCCCGTCCCCTCGGTTCCGGAATAGAAAGTTTCTTTCCCGATAAGTCGAAAGGCTATTAAAAAGATCGATGTTGTCCAGGATATGACCATTCGCCACGAAAATATCGAGAAGGCCGTCATTGTTGTAGTCGAAGAAGAACGTGCCAAAGCCGAGAAAGTTGATGGAAGGCTCGGCCAGCCCGGTACTATACGACCGATCGATGAACACTCCGCCGGGTTGCCCCTGGTAAAGAGCGTTGTACTCGAAGTCGAAGTTGGTAACGATAATATCTAACCAACCGTTCCCGTCATAGTCGCCGAAGTCGTTTCCCATGCCGGCTTGTGCTTGCCCGTCTTCACTGTAGCCGATCCCGGCGCTAAGGGTCACGTCGGTGAATCGTCCTTGTCCTTCGTTACGATAGAGAAAGTTGCGCATAGTGTCGTTGGCCACGTGGAGATCGAGGTCGCCGTCGTTATCGTAGTCACCCCAGACGACACCCAAGCTCTTGCCTTCGTCCTTGACGTATACGCCCGCCGAGGCGGTGACCTCGGTGAAGGTACCGTCGCCTCTGTTCCGGTACAGCAGGTTCGGGACAGGATCGTAAATCACCGGATGACAGTAAGCGCGGAGGTTTCTCGCCCGGTCGCCACAAAATTTGTGATTGCTCAGGGTGAAGTCCACGTAGCGGCATACGAAGAGGTCGACAAAGCCGTCGCCATCGAAATCCGCGAACGCCGCACTCGTGCTCCAGGCACCCGCCTCGACTCCCGCGTAGGCCGTGACATCGGAGAAGGTACCGTCGCCGTTATTCCGATAGAGAACGTTGGCGCCGAAATTCGTCACGTAGATGTCGAGGTCCCCATCATTGTCGACGTCGGCGGCAGCCACTCCCATTCCAAAACCTGGCTCGCCCACGCCAGCCAAGGCGGTCACGTCTGAAAACGTGCCATCGTCGTTGTTGCGGTAGAGCACATTGGTGGGCGGTTTCTGCAGAAGCTCCGAGCCTGGAAGCGGCGCTCCATTTAACAAGTAGATATCCAGGTCCCCGTCTCCGTCATAGTCGAAAAAGCCTCCTCCCGAGCCCATGGTCTCCACCATGTACTTTTCATCTGTGGCGCCGTTGTAGTGGACAAAATCGATTCCGACCTGCTGGGTCACGTCGACGAAAACTACCTGCTCCTGGTTCAGGGAGAAAAACAGTACTACCGCCCCGAGCAGGATCAACGCTTGCCCCGCCCCGAGCGCGATCAACGCTTGCTCTCGCCCGCCGCCAGGAGAGCACGGTAACGTTCCATGGCTTCCTCGGCTTCGACGGTCTTCCCTAAAGCGCGGTAGGCCGCCGAGAGGTTGAGCTGGACTGAAGGGTTAGACGGCGAAAGCGACGCCTCCTTGAGAAAGCACCCGACCGCCTCGGCGTGGCGGCTTTCGTCGGCTGCCAGCACTCCGAGCAGCGACCATGCATCCGGTATCGCCGGATCGAGCTCGAGCGCGCGGCGAAGCTTGCTCTCGGCCTCCTCGCCTTTCCCTGTCCGCGCGGCAAAAAGCCCGGCGAGGAAATGGTACTCGCCGACCGTCGTCTCCTGATTAATAGCACGGGTTATATGCCTTTGAGCTTCATTCAAATTCCCGCTCGAATAGGCAATCTTTGCCAACGTGGCGTGAGCCTCGGCACTTTCCGGATCGAGCTCGAGAATCGACTCGAATTCTGCTCGAGCCTCTTGCACCTTGCCTTGTTCGAGCAGCTCATGCGCCGTTGTCGCGGATACCATGATCCGGGCACGCCGCCGATCGGACTCCTGCGCATCCTTCTCAAGGCTGCGAAAACGCCGCTGGGCCTCTCCTGCTTCTGCCGCTCGCCCGAGGCGCCGGTAGATGTCGGCAAGAGCGAAATGTACTTGCGGCGACCTCGGGTGATCGTTGGCAATTTGCTGGAGCTCCGCCAGACTTTCTTCAAGATGCCCTTGCCTTGCCAGGATACGACCCAAGAGGAGCCGTGCCGGCTCATGCTGCGAGTCGACCTCGAGCGCTTTGCGCAAATATCTCACCGCCTCTCCACGCTCTTCCGAGTTACGGCTTAGCCCTTCGCCAATGCGAAAGAAGAGATCGGGGGGAACGTTGTTTACAGTGAGCCCCGCTTTCCAAACGGTGATGGCCTCTTCGTACCGCTTGGCCCCGGCGAGCTGCTCCCCCAGGAGCAAACGCGCGTCCAGGTCTTCGGGTCGAAGCTCGATATAGTGCTTCAGTGTTGACGTGGCTTTATCGGTGGCGCCCTGTGCCTGCTCCACCGCCGCCAGAATCTCGAGCGCCTCGGGTAGAGGAGGAGGGCCCGCCGCTTTCTCTAGAATCGCCGCCGCCTCTTCCAACCGGCTGGCCCAATAAAGCGACTCACCCAGGGCGAGAAGAATCTCCTGCTCCTCGGGCGCCAGGTTGGCCGCTTTGCGAAAAGCCTCGAGGGCCTCGGTCGAAAGCCCTAGTTTTTCCAGAATCATTCCTATGTTGTAGTGAACGTAGGCATTTTCAGGAGCCAGAAAAGCCGCGGAGCGAAATACCTGGAGAGCCTCGAGGTCTTTCCCTTGGTTGAAAAGCTCGACGCCCCGGCGGAAGGGCTCGTCGATCTGCACCTGCGGCTCGGTAAACCCGGTCGCCGCGACCCACGCCATCGCCGCGACGGACACGGCGCTTCGCGCACGCCGGCCCCAGGAGCAACGACTCCTTTCGACGATCTCCTTTCCATTTCGGCACTCTTTTTCACACAAAGACGGACCTCCTTATCCGCCGGGCGTCCGGCCGCTCTGAAGCGATCGGGAGCTCGAGCGAAACGGATCAGTGCGTGAGCTTCTCCATTGCGCGGTCCAAAGTAGCAAACGGCTCGTGCCGGGATCAACTTAGCTCTTTCTACCGTGCAGTCAAAGCATCATTGTATCGAACCGGCGCCGGCGGTTGGTCAGGCCGTGGTTGCGACGCCCCGTTGTTCTTGACAACGATGGGGGCGATGGTATAAACAGAATAAGTTGCAGACTACTCGTGCTGCACAACGCAATTACGAGGGCTTACCGATATGTTGATTTCTGGCCGCGGGAGGGTGCTGAGGCTTTTTCCAAGCGCCGAACTTTCGATCGCGGAGACGATATCCATATCCAGGTTTTCACCGTCAGATTGAAGGAGAGACAGATGTTTAGTAGGTCATTCAAGTACTTGGTTAAATTCGTCCCCTTCAGCCTGTTGCTTTTGGGAGCAGGCAGCGTCCATGCGCAGGATCTCACCGGGACTCTCTATGGGAAGGTAATGGATGAATCGGGCCTTCTGGTACCTGGCGCCACCGTGACCGTGAGCAGCCCGCAGCTCATCCAAGGTGTCGAAGTTCGTGTCACGACAGCCACGGGAACCTATCGCGTTCCCAACCTCCCTCCCGGCACCTATTCGGTGAAGGCCGAGCTTCCGGGATTCCAAACCGTGACTCGCGCGGCCATCGTGCTGCCCACCGGCGCGTCACTGGCGATCGACTTTATGCTGAAACTGTCGCCCGTTGCAGAGACCATCACGGTCACCGGCGAGTCACCCCTCGTCGACGTGAAGAGCACGAACCTGACCCGTCACATTGATAGCGCCGTGGTGGACAACATCCCTGTCGCCCGAAACTTCGCCGCTCTCCTCGAGACCGCCCCCGGCGTCCTCGATAGCGAATATGGTTTCTCGCCCGCCCAAACCGTGCACGGCAGCTCGGTCCGAGACAACGTGTATAACCTGGATGGGGCCAGCGCGAACGACAACGCCGTGGGCTACATGTTCTCTGACATACCCTACGACATCATCGAGGAGGTCCAGATCACGAGCGGCGGAATCTCTGCGGAGTACGGGCAGGCCGCCGGCGCCGTCTTCAGTTTCATCACCAAGTCGGGCGGAAACGACTTCAGTGGCGGCGGGAACTTCTTCATCGTCAACGAAGCCCTCCAAGGGAGCAACCTCACCGAAGAGCTGTTGGCACAGGTGCCGCAGGGAACGGAGGACATCCGCAATCTGGATTTCGGAGTCTATGGGGGCGGCCCGGTGATAAAAGACAGGATCTGGTTCTTTGGCAACCTTCGGCGGCTCGATGTCGAGCGGACGCAGCCGGACTTCACCGCGCAAAACCCGACCATCACGGAAAACCAGTATTTCATCAAGGGTACCGCGCAGGTCAATGCCAGCAACAAGATCCAAGGCTCTTACACGCAGCGGGATTTCACGCTTTTCCCCGGAAACGCCGGCTTCGCAACGAATGACAACCCGGAGACCTGGTCCACGAGCTTTCGGCCTTTCAAGATCGCCTATCTGACCTGGACGAGCCTTCTTACCGAGAACACTTTTCTCGACGCGAGCTACAGCATTAACACGGCGCGGTTCAATACCACCTATGATAATTTCGATGTGGGTTACAGAGACATTGCCACCGGAAAACTCTCCGGTGGGATAACCGGCCCAATCGGCCCAACCCTCAACCGGGACACCAATTATCTGAGGGCGAGCGTGTCGACCTTTCAGGACGCGTGGGGGGGGCGCTCGCACAACCTCAAGGTAGGCGTGGATTACGCCTACGTTCCCTTCGCATGGACCCGGACAGTCCCCGGCGACATGGTCCACGTCTTGGACGACGGCAGAGCCCACCGCATACGTTTGTACAACACCCCGACTGGATTTCTGGGACTCAACGTGACCCGCTACGCGGGATATGTTCAGGATGAATGGACGCTCAACGATCGGGTGACGCTCAACCTCGGTGTCCGGTTCGAGTCGAACGAAGGCTGGGCGCCGGAGCAGCACGGCGGCGGCGGGCAATGGTTCCCGCGGGTTGACTTCGCAGAAGTGCGCGACCAAATCAAGTGGTTCAATACGGCCCCTCGGCTAGGGTTGATCTGGGATGCGACCGGCGACCAAAGGACTTCGGTCAAGTTCAGCTACTCCCGATACTATGTCGCGGCGCTCAGTCAGCATGTTTTCAACGGCGTCCGAAACAGCAGCAGTTTCCAGGAGCTTGACTGGATCGACCGCAACGGCGATCTCTTCTTCCAGGATGGCGAACAGGGAACGCTCCGGAGGGATATCCTTCCCAACACGAACATCTTCGACCCCGACCTGAAACAACCGTACGTGGATGAGTTCTACGTGGGAGTGGATTGGCAGATAAAGAACAACCTCTCCCTGTCCGTGGCGGGGATCGTCAAGCGTGAGCGGGACCTCATGGAGACGGTCGACCTTTCGAAGCCGTTTTCCGAGGCCTATAACCCCATTAGCGTCACCAACCCGATCGATGGCCAGGAAATGACGATTTTTGCTTTGGATCCTGCCTTCCAGGGCGTTCAGCGCATCCGGACTCTCACCAATCCCACCGATCCGATCACTCTCGTGCGGGACTACAAAGGGATCGATCTCGTCCTGCGGAAAAGGATGAGCGACGGATGGCAGTTTGAAGGATCGCTCGTTTTGAGCCGTTCAGAGGGAAATACTGGAAACAGCTTTGGAGCTAGCACCGGCGGCCGCCCCCTTTACGACAATCCCAATACTCTGATCAACATCGACGGTCCTCTCGACTTGGATACCCCCGTTCAGCTCAAATTCGCGGGAACCTATGCCGCACCTTACGACATTTTGGTGAGCGCCTTCTACAGCGGGATCTCCGGCTTCCCCATCAAACCACCGTCGGGTTTTCCGACGGATGTCCTCGGGGCCTATACCGTTCGCTTCACCCCCGCTGACAACCCTGGGATTGTTTCGGAGAGCTTCATCGATGTGGCGGGTCAGCAACGCGGCACCAACCGGACCGATTTCCGACACAAGCTGTCCTTCCGCGCCGAAAAGGAGTTCGTGATGGGTAACGTCAGGCTCGGGTTCATCGCGGACGTTTTCAACCTCTTCAACATCAGTACGGTCACGGCGGTACAGACCCTTCGGTTCGACCATCCGAATTTCCTGAAGCCGGCTATCATCGAGCAACCTCGCACTTTGCGGCTAGGAATTCGCATAAACTATTGACGGCTGAATGGAATCGCTTGATTGTGGGTGAACCGAACCGGACCTGCGGGCGGAGCGTGCCGATCGAGTCGCGAATCCGCCCTCGCCGTTCGAGAAGGAGATAACGGCCAGGCGTATCAAGCTGTAAGATCTCGGGCGTTACGGCCGGCTCGACGCCGCTCGGTTGTGAACGATCCGACGAGTGGGGATCTGCACCGGGTGACGACTCCGCGACGTTTGGTCTCTACCGCCGGTTTCTAGTGTCCTGTATCAGTATCAGTGGTTCGTTGCATAAAACTCGTGGCTGTTTTGTGTGTTGGCGCGGCGTGGCGACGAAGTCATATCTGGATATTTCGAGCCGCTTTCCGCAGCGAGCCTGTCGAGCGGAGGCCGAACCGCAATAATGCGCAACGAAGCCAGCGCGCAAAAGGGGCCGAGATTTATGTGAAGTAGTACTGAGACAGGGCACTAGCGTTGGAGGATATTATGGAAAAGCGATTCAAGGTCGCCACCCCTTTCATAATCGGAGTTCTTTTAGGAACCGTCCCCATGTGGAGTGGCGGAGCATTCGCGGAATCTTCCGGGTTTGTGAGCATCAATGTCGAAGAGATACGACTCGCCAACGGTTTTCGAGTCCTTGTCGTCGAGGATCATCGAGTTCCTCGCGTCGCCGCAAGCCTGTGGTACCGCTTGGGCGCCATTCGCGAATTGAGTGGTGAGCACGGCTCGACGCACTTCCTCGAGCACGCGGTGCATCAAGGGACCACCACCGTAGGCACCCGCAACTTCGAGGCGGAGAAACCAATCCTAAGGGAAATCCACGAGACCGAGCAGAAGCTCGTGGAAGTCTGGAATCGAGAGCGCAACCGTCTTCGGGAACGGAATGTCTTCTATGACGAGCTTGACTGGCCGACGACACCCGAGATGGACAGCCTGCGGCAACGGCTCTACGAGCTCGAAGACCAGGACTCTCAATACCGCGAGTTCTGGGCCGAGTACAACTGGTATCGGCGCTACGGCGCCATCGCCCACGCCGATCCGGTGCCCGCGACGACGTGGAAAGAATATCTGGAAATCGATATCGACCTGCCGAAGGAGGCGATCGAGCTTTTGTTCCGCCTGGAGGCCGACCGGATGGTCAATGCGGTTCTACGAGGATGGGAGGCCCAGCGCTTTACCGTGCTGGAGCAGATTCTCAACCGACACGTGCGGCCAGAGACGGGGCGCTTCTCAGAAGCGATCGATGGCGTCACCGGCCTGGCACACCCGGCGTACAACTCGGCGGCAGGGCATTTCCGGGATTTCGCCTACTACAATCGCGCCAGCATGCTGGGCGTGTACGACGACTACTTCGTGCCGAGCAATGCGACTCTCGCCTTGGTCGGAGACATCGCGCCCGGTGAGGCTCGCACTCTCGCCGAACGATATTTCGGCCAGCTCGCCCGAGGAGCGGAGTCACCGGCTCTCATGGATGTCGAAGCGGAACCGGTTCCAGGAGGCGCGGTGCGGCTCGACTGGCTAGAGCCCATGGACCCTCGGGTGATCCTTCGTTATCGCGTACCCGGCGTTGGTCACCCGGAAAGGCCGGTGTTCGACACCATCGCAGCCCTTACCCGTGGCCGTCACGGCCTCTTTGCGGCAAGTCTCGCGCGCAAGCCGGGCTCCCCCACGAACGTGGATTTCCAGGCTGCCCCGACACGCCTGGGATCCGCTAACGTCATCGATTTCATCGCGAAAGCGCGCCGCGACGAAGACCTTCCCGGCCTCGAAGAGACCATGCTCGCGGTCCTGGACGACCTGCAAAAAAAACGCATCGACGCGAAGGCCCTGGAGCGAGCGCGGAAAGCTTTGCGCTTGGAGTGGGACCGGACTCGATCGGAGCGGAGAGGGCTCGCCAAAGCGCTCGGCCAATTTCAGGTGATGGATAGCTGGGAAACGCTTCAGACCTTTATGGAAGCTCGGCTGAGCGCATCGGTCGAAGACATTCAACGAGCGGCGCGGCGATATTTTGTGCCTTCGAACCGCGTCATCGTCATCGCGCGAGAGAGACCGCTTTCGCACGAGCGACCCGGCGCGCGCGCGACGACCTCGATGGCCCCAATGGAAGGAAACGAGCCATGAAAATGGAAAGAGAGAAAATTTACCGAGCTCTGGTGCCAATGGCGGCACTCACTCTGGCCACCGCTCTTTCGCTGGCGGGCTGTGGTAGCGGATCGAATGGCGAAGAGGAGATATTGCCCGGGCGCTCTCGCCCTTTGTTGGAGCACGACTGGCCTCATCCTCGTGACTTTGAGTTTGCCCCCAGCACTTTCACACCGCCAGATGCTGCTGGAGCTTTGGTGAACACGACGACGGGCCTTCGCGCTTACATCATCCCTGATGCATCGGACCCGCTGGTGCGAATTACCGCGGCGGCGCCGTTGGGCCGACTCTATGAGCAGTCGGGCGAAGCCGGAGCTTCGAGGCTCTTGACGGAGCTTTTGACTCGTCACGGCCCGGCCGATCCGAACCGGCCTCTTTCGCTGCGCCTGGACTCCCTGGGAACGGCTCTCCAGATGGAGGAGGATCTCGACGTGACGCGGATCTCAGTAGAGGTGCTGGCCGAGGACTGGCAGGAAGGACTGGCCGTACTGATCGATGTCCTCCGGCGCCCTGACTTCGAAAATAGCGTTCTCCGTCACTATCGTACCGGTCCCGGGTACTCGACCCCTACTTCGCGTGCTTCGGGAAGTGGATTCCAGCCTAAAGTGGAGCTCGAGAGAATTCTCGCTGGCTACCCGCTCGCGCCGGCCGATCCAGGCCTATCGGTGACGGGCCAAGCGCTACGCGCCCTGGCGGGGCGTACGCTGCGGCCAAACCGCGTCGTCCTCGGCGTTGGAGGCAACGTGCCGAGGGCCGAGGTGGAGGCAGCGTTGAACAAGTTAAGCGAAGGCTGGGACAGCACAGAAGAGCCGCTCCGAGTCGCCGAGCTGACCGGAGAAGCAAGAATCGAAAACAAGCTCCACACCATCGATGTGCCAAGCCTCGAGGGCTGGATTGCCACCGGCCGCCCGGTAGGGCCGGTTCCCGAATCGGAGCGGGCCGCTGTCGCGGTGACGGCTCACATCCTCGGGACGCGCCTCAACATTGCCGTCCGCGAGATCCGCGGGCTTGCCAATCACACCGTTTTCGTGCTCCCGGACACGGCGAGCAGAGCCGGTCTCTGGCATGTGAGAACGGGCGGTCGCACGGAGGCTGTGGCACCTCTGGTCAAGTTCTGCTGGGAAGAAATCGAGAAAATGCACCAACCTAGCGATCCCATCACCGAGGACGAGATCGAACAGGCCAAGGGCGCGTTGGTGTCGGGTAGCTGGCAGGCAGCTCTCGACGGCGCCCGGCAGGCGAGCGCGACTTACGCGGTGGAAACGGTGCGGCGCGGGGCTTTGGACGCATTGCTTCAGTGGCCCGAAGCCGTTAGAGCGGTCACGGTCCAGCAGGTCAAGGAGGTTGCGCAAAAGTACCTGAGCGCGGAAGAGATGGTTACGGTCGTCGTCGGTCCAATCGATAAAATCCGAGAGGCACGTCACCCCCGATGGCCCGTCGATTTGAGCGCGCTTGAATCGACTCCCACGTCTTGACGAGCGCTCGAAGCTGAACCGCGGAGGCAACGCAATGAGGAAAAGCACTACGGCATTGGCCCTTTGGGTGATCTTCCCTTTTTGTTTGACTGGAGGTGCCGAGCGGCTCGAGGCGGCCACAGATTCCATACAGGAGATCGTGCTCGAAAACGGGTTTCGAGTGCTGGTCGTCGAGAAAACCGCCGTGCCCCGAGTGGCTGCGAGTCTCTGGTATCGGGTAGGAGGGATAGCCGAAGCTCAAGGCGAGCACGGCTCCACCCACTTTCTCGAGCATATGATCCATCAGGGAACGACGACCGTGGGCACTAGAGCCTTCGCGGCGGAAAAACCCATTTTGAGGGAGATCTATGAAACGGAACAGAAGCTGATTGAAGTTTGGAATCGGGAACGTAATCGCCTGAGGGAGCGAAATGTCTTTTACGATGAGCTTGACTGGCCGACGACGCCGGAGATGGTGAAGTTGCGCCAGCGGCTCTACGAGCTGGAGGACCAAGATTCGGAGCTTCGAGAGTTCTGGGCCGAGTACAACTGGTACCGACGTTACGGCGGCCGTGCTCGGCACGCCGATCCCGTGCCCGCGACAACGGGAAACGAGCATATGGACATCTCTCTCGACCTCCCTAAAGAAAACCTCGAGCTCCTCTTCCGGCTCGAGGCGGAGCGGATGGTCAATGCGGTTTTGCGCGGTTGGGAGGCTCAGCGATTCACCGTTTTCGAGCAGATCCTCAACAGCCACAGCCGGCCGGAGAGAGGGAGATTCTATCAGGCAATTAACGGAGTAACGGGGCTCGCCCACCCGATATACCTGTCCGCTGGAGGGCATATGCGGGACTTCGCCTACTTCAATCGCGCCAGTATGCTCCGGATGTACGAGAAGTATTTCGTCCCCGGAAATGCCACCCTCGTTCTGGTCGGTGACGTGGCGCTCGGGCAGGTTCGCTCCCTCGCCGAGCGCTACTTCGGTCGCATCCCCAAAGGAGCCGAGGCGCCGGCCCGGATGGACTACGAAGCGGAGCCGGTTCCCGGAGGCGCCGCGCGGCTCGACTGGTTGGAACCGCTGGATCCACGAGTCATCATTCGGTTCCGCATTCCCGGCGTCGGGCACCCGGACCGGCCAGCGTTCGATGCCCTTGCGGCGCTGTTGCGAGGCCGTCACGGGGTGCTGGCTCGCGCCTCGAGGTTAAGGGAGGGTGGATCGCGCGACCCATTCCGCGAGGTCGACTTTCAAGTATCGGCGCCGCGTTCTGGCTCGCCCCGCACCATCAGCCTCGTGGCCCGGGCGCGACGGGACGACGATCTTCCCAAGCTCGAGCAAATGATGCTCGCGGCTTTAGAGGAGCTGCGCCAGGGAAAACTGGCCTCAGGGGATTTGAACCGGGCGCGAAAAGCGATGCGCCTGCAGTGGGAGCAGATCCGCTCGAGCCGTGGCAATCTGGCTTCGGAGCTCGGACGGTTCCAGGTGATGGACAGTTGGAGAACGCTCGAGCCCTATATGGACGCGAGAGAGAAGGCTTCCATTGAAGACATCCGCCGCGTCGCCGAGCGCTATCTCGTTCCGGCCAACCGCACTATCGCCACGTCGCGTCGAAATCCCGCACCGAACGCTCTCCTGGCACCCACAAGCCCGGAGTAGAACGTACCGCGAGACGGTGTGAGGGGTGGAGGACGGAGATCATGACGAAATCACTCTTTGTGGCGAAGCTGTTTGCCGTAGGCGTGCTGGCGACAGGGCCACTGACGATGGCTTCAAGTGGGAGTCAGGTATCCCGGTCGGCCGCAAAAGCACTGCCCGCAGTCGAAGTTCAGGAGCTCGTCCTCGATAACGGCTTCCGGGTGCTGGTTGTCGAGGACGCGCGGGTACCCCGGGTGGCGGCAAGTCTCTTCTATCGCGTCGGAGCACTGCAGGAGAGGCAGGGCGAGCACGGCTCCACCCACTTTCTCGAGCATGCTATCCATCAGGGAACGACGAGCGTGGGCACTAGAAACTTCGCGGCGGAAAAACCCATTTTGAGGGAGATCTATGAAACGGAACAGAAGCTGATCGCGCTCTGGAATCAAGATAGGAATCGGCTGCGGGAGCGGAACATCTTCTTCGATGAGCTCGACTGGCCGACCTCTCCTGAGATGGAGCGACTCAGGCAGCACCTTTACGAGCTCGAAGATCAAGACACGCAATACCGGGAGTTCTGGGCCGAGTACAACTGGTACCGGCGTTACGGCGGGCTCATGCGACATACGGATCCCGTCCCGGCGACCACGGGGGATGAGTGGGTGGAGATCGACATCGATCTTCCCAAAGAAAACCTCGAGCTCTTCTTCTGTTTGGAAGCAGACCGCATGGTCAACGCGGTCCCTCGTGGATGGGAAGCGCAACGGTTCACCGTGCTCGAACAGATCCTCGGAAGGTGGAGCCGGCGGGACACGAGACTCGCCGAAGCTCTTCTAGGAGTGAGCGGCTATGCTCATCCTGTCTACACGCGGACGGCCTGGGGACATCTGCGCGACTTCGCTTATTTCAATCGCGCGAGCATGCTCCGCATCTACGATGACTACTTTGTGCCTAACAATGCGACCCTGGCACTGGTGGGAGACATCTCGCTGCGAGAGGTGCGCTCCCTCGCCCAGCGCTACTTCGGCCGCATTCCCAGAGGGCCAGAGCCTCCGGCACGCATGGATCTGGAAGCGGAGCCACCGCCAGGAGGCGCCGTCCGGCTCGATTGGTTGGAGCCCTTGGAGCCGCGGGTGCTCATTCGCTACCGCATCCCGGCGGTCGGGCATCCTGATCGACCTGTGTTCGACACCATAGCTGCCTTACTGAAAGGCCCACAGGGCATGCTTGGCGCGAAGCTCCTGGGTGAACGCGGACTGGTTCCTGGCGTCGATTTGCAAGTCACTGCAAGCCGTAGAGAAACCGCCGGGGCGATCGACCTCGTATCGGTGGCGGGGCGCGATGAAGACCTGGCGACGATTGAGAGCGCGATGCTCGAAGTCGTTGACGAATTGCGTCAAGGACGAGTCGAACCCATAGCACTCGAACGAGCTCGTAAGGTACTGCGACTGGAATGGGAACGGATGAGGTCAGATCGGGACGAGCTGGCATATCAGCTAGCGGGCCATGCCGTCTTTGACAGCTGGGAAACGTTGCCGCTCCAGATGGAAGCCCGACTGGGGGCGTCCTTGGAGGACATTCAGCGAGCAGCCAGACAATACCTTGTGCCGGTGAACCGGGTGATTGCCACCTCGCGTCTTAACCCGAGGTGACCTTACCGTTACCAACACCCAATGAGGTGTTACCATCACAACCAAGCTGGGTCAATCGCAGGCCTCCCATTCTCCGGATCCCACCCTTGCCGGTAAGGTGAAGCGGACCGCCATACGATCCATCGCCTCTGTGCTGGGGCTGGTGATGGGACCGCCGTACCCTTTGCTGTCATTCCAAGAAGGAATGCTCTTTCGGGAAGTGACGGACGAGGTGAAGCTCGACTTCCGGCATGAGCCCGGTGATGAGGCACGCTTCCTCCTGCCCGAGATCATGGGCTCGGGCGGCGCCTTTCTCGACTATGACGACGACGGGGATCTGGACATCTACCTCATTCAAGGGGGTAAGCTAGACGGGCGAGGTATCGAGCCGCCGCGGAATCGTCTCTTTCGGCAGAACGCCGATGGCGGATTCACCGACGTCACCGCGCAGTCGGGGCTAGGAGACACTGGATATGGAATAGGCATAGCCGTGGGCGACATCGACAATGACGGCCGCGTCGACGTCTTTGTCTCTAATTACGGACGCGATGCGCTTTATCGCAATGACGGTGGAGGCAAGTTCACGAACATCACGGCTGGCGCGGGTATCGCAGGGAAAGAGTTTTCGGCCTCGGCCGTCTTCTGTGACTACGATGGAGACGGATTCCTCGACCTCTATGTGACGCATTATGTCGACTATAACCCGGACAAAGGTTGCGTCAGAGAAGACGGAAGCCCCGACTACTGTAGCCCGCAGAGTTTCCCCGGAACTAGCGATACCCTGTATCACAACGAGGGTGACGGTACGTTCACCGACGTGTCCGGTAGGGCGGGCATTCAGCAGATCGCTGCTCCCGGACTTGGCGTGGTGTGCACGGATCTCAACGGTGACCAGCTCCCCGATTTCTACGTGGCCAACGACGGCGAGGCCAATCAGCTTTGGGAGAATCAAGGCAACGGCAAGTTCGTCGATCAAGCGTTCTTGCAGGGCCTCGCCTTGAATGTGTTCGGCCAGCCGGAAGCCGGTATGGGGATCACCATAGGCGATGTGGACGGCGATGGCGACTTCGATCTCTTTCTTACGCACCTGACCAACCAGACCAACACACTCTACCTGAACACCGGCGCGCTGGGATTCGAGGATCGATCGGCGGCGGCGGGTCTAGCGTCCTCGACTCTTCCTCGGACGGGGTTTGGAACCGGGTTTTTCGACTACGACCACGACGGCGATCTCGACATTGCAGTGGTGAATGGTCGGGTGCAGCGCCACCCGACGGTCTCCGGGGCTCGACTGGAACCCTACTGGAATCCTTACGCCGAGCCAAATCTTCTCCTCAGAAACGACGGAGCGGGTCGTTTCAGCAACGTCAGCTCCCTGGCGGGGTCGTTTGGCTCCGAGATAGAGATCAGCCGCGGCCTAGCACTTGGTGATGTGGACAACGATGGAGACCTCGATATCTTACTCACCAATACAGCGGGGCCCGCCCGACTCTTTCGCAACCAGGCACGTAAGCAAGGCAGTTGGCTGGCGGTACGGGCCATCGATCTGAAGCTCAAGCGAGATGCCTACGGTGCGGTCATCATCGTGGTTGCGGACGGCAAGGAGTATGTGCGAGTGGTCCAGCCAGGCTTCAGCTATCTGTCGAGCAATGACCCGCGGGTCCATTTTGGCTTTCCCGGAGTGGAAAAAGCCGAGAGCATCCGCGTTCTCTGGCCGGACGGAAGCGAAGAGGTCTTTCCCGGCGTTGATTTGGGTCAAAGCGTCGTCTTGGAAAAGGGTCGGGGTGGCCGAAAACGTTGAGCAAAACTCGGTGGACCAACCATACTAAGATCCACGTTTTGGGATTTTTTAGTCCCAAAAATTGAATTGGTGTAAGTCCATCGAACAGAGATCACATCTTCTTTTTTTTCAAACGGATACAACCAATGTCGGGATGTGGGGTGGTGTAAGTCCATCAACTAAAGGGTTAGTAAAATCCAAATATCTGGATAGGTCAATCTCTCGGTCTGCTTCTTTCGTGACCTAACCCGTTTGGATTAGAATAACTTACAGCCACGGACTATCTACCCGTATCATGGCACACATCTTGCGTCCAAAAAAAGCTGTGCTCATTCCAAACAGAACCTAAGCCTGATTCCCAGTGAAACTCCAGTGGAACCTCCTGACGGTAAAAGCATTATTTCTGATTCTGCACAATCACAACAATGTGGCAAAATGGCAAAACCCGCTCAGTGTTAACCGAGCGCAGCTCAAGAACAGCGGTGGCTCATTACCGTGATAGTTGAATCGCTACGGGTCCCATGTCGGGAGCATCCAGATGAGCTCCGATACGAAGTTTCCAATTCGTTCGTTAACTGGGTCCGATTGGAAATCCTGAAAGGAAAGAGGAAAATGCAAAATAAGTTATACGACGTGGTTCGCAACTTAGCGCCCCCGCCTATGTTGACCCTGGCTGTATTGCTAGTCGGAGCGGGCACCGCCTTCTCGCAAGAGGTGACGGGAACCCTCTATGGGAAGGTCGCTGACGAGTCCGGCCTGGCCGTCCCTGGAGTGACGGTCACAATAAGCAGTCCACAGTTTATCAAGGAGGCGGAGGTTCGTGTCACTACCGGCACTGGAACCTATCGCGTGCCGAACCTCCCTACTGGCTTCTACACCGTGCGGGTTGAGCTTCAAGGCTTCCAGACCATCACTCGCGAGGGTATCGAGCTGCTGGCGGGTTCATCAATAAAAATCGATTTTAACCTCAAGTTGAGCCCTCTCGAGGAGAGCATTACCGTCACCGGAGAATCGCCGCTCGTTGACGTCAGAGGCGCGGAGACGATGCGGACAGTGGAAACCGCAATCATCGAGAATATTCCTACCAATCGCAGGATTGAGGAGGTCCTTACTAGCGCTCCGGGCATCATCGATAGCCAGTATGGTTTCTCGCCCGCCCAATCAGTTCACGGTAGTTCGGTTCGGGACAACCTCTATAACCTCGATGGGGCCGGCACCAACGATACCACGGTCGGATACAATTCCATGCCTATCCCATATGACATCGTGGAGGAGGTTCAGATCACCACCGGGGGCATTTCTGCCGAGTTTGGCCAGGCCAGTGGCGCGGTTTTCAATATCATCACCAAGTCGGGAGGGAACGATCTGAGCGGCGAGGCCAACGTCTTCTTGGTGAACGATAGCTTGCAAGCGGACAACCTCACCGACGAACTTCGTGACCAGGGGCTCGAAAAAGGAACGACCCAAAAAAAGAACTTGGAGTACGGATTCGTTTTGGGCGGGCCACTGAAGCGAGATAGGGTCTGGTTCTTTGGTAACGTCCGCTGGTTCGATGTAGAACGGACCCAGCCGGACTTCCCCGCTCGCGACCCCAGACTCGATGAACGGCACGCTTTCTTGAAGTTCACAGGGCAGCTCGCGGACCAGACCCGGGTACACGGCTCTTACACCAGGATAAACCGCGAGGAATTTCCCGGCAACGCCAGCTTCAGGACCAACGATGCACCGGAGACCTGGCGGCGAGCCTTCAGGGACCAGAGCATCATTCAAGCCGCGGTGATTCACGCGCTGAGCGATGACACGATCGTGGAAGCGCTGTTCAGCCAGGCTCTAGTCAATTTCAGAGAGGAATTCGGCCTCAACGCAGTAGGCACTCGTGACCTCGACACCGGGCTCGACTCTGGAGGTTGGACCGGCACACGGGGCCCCACCTTCCAGCGGGACAAGAGGACGATCAAGGCCAACATCTCGCACTACGTCGATCAGTGGGCTGGCACACACAGCATCAAGGCAGGGTATATTAACGAATTCTCTCCCTTTGCGCGGGTCCGAGACATTTTCGGGGACACGCACCTCCGGACTCGAAGCGGGGTGCCGCACCGAGTCCGACTCTACAATACACCGAGGGAGCCCAGAACCAATGTGTCGTTTAACGCCCTGTTCCTCCAGGACGAGTGGACCATAGGAGACCGCGTCACACTAAGCCTGGGCGTGCGCTCCGAGTGGACCGAAGGCTGGCAGCCCGACCAGCAAAGTGGAGGGGGCATGTGGTTCCCCGTCGAGAACTTCCCAGAGGAACGCGACCAGATCAGCTGGTTCAACACGGCGCCACGGCTCGGAGCGGTATGGGATGTCAGAGGCGATCAAAAGACTTCTGTCAAGGCGAGTTATGGCCGCTATTACATGTCCCTTCTCAACCAGCACGTTCTCACTGGCAACCGCGGCCAGGCCGGCTACCAGGAGTTCGACTGGATGGACCTCAACGGTGACCTCAAGTTCCAGGACGGCGAGCAGGGCACCCTGCGCAGCGATAATCGGTCAAGTCAGAATACCTTCGACCCCGACTTGATACAGCCGTACGTAGATACGATTCACGTGGGCGTGGACCAGCAGCTGGGAGATGACTTCGTCGTGTCCGTGGCCGGGATCTTCAAGAGAGAGCGGGACATTATCGAAACGATCGATCTATCCAAGCCTTTCGACAAATATAACCCGTTCACTGTAATCAACCCAATTGACGGCCAACCCTTGACCATCTTTGCATTGGACGAGAGCCTTCAAGGTGTGCAGCGGATCCGATATCTCACCAACCCCACCGATCCGGTGGTTCTCAAGCGGGACTACAAAGGAATCGAGATCGTAGCTCGCAAGCGGATGAGCGACGGCTGGCAGTTTACTGGCTCGCTCAACCTCGGCCGGTCCGAGGGCAACATCGGCAACAGTTTCGGCGCGAGCTGGGGAGGGCACCGAGTCTACGACGACCCGAACGCCTTTCTTAATATTGACGGTCCGCTCGACTTGGACTCTCCCGTCCAGATCAAGCTCTTCGGGAGCTACCAGGCTCCTTACGAAATCATGGCGAGCGTGTTCTACCAGGGGCTTTCCGGCTTTCCGATCAAGCCCAACTCGGGTTTCCCGTCGGACATACTGGGTGCGTACACGGTTCGCTTCAGCCGCAACGATCACCCAGAGATTGTCGCGGAGAGCTTCATCGACGTCGCCGGTCAGCCGAGAGGAACGAACCGCCAAGACTTCCGGCACCTGCTCTCGTTCCGCGCGGAAAAACAGATTGAAATGGGTGATAGGGCGAGACTGAGTCTGGTGGCCGACATCTTCAACATTTTAAACACCAGCACCGTCCTCGCGGTGGATTCGCTGCGGTTCGGCAGTCCCAATTTCCTCGGGCCGGCCATCATTGAGCTTCCTCGTACCTTGCGGGTGGGACTGCGGTTTTCCTTCTAATCTAGCTGGAGGACCGGAGGAGATAGAAAGAGTTCGGGTCTGGTCTGAACGGAAACATGGCCACCTCGCCATTGTGTCGCAGTGCGCGATGATGAGGCGGGGTGGCCATTGCACTCTAGCTCGTTGCTCGAGAGGATGATTGCCAACCGGGTTCTTGTTGGCATCGAGATTGCGATACACCGGGTCTACGATCATCGAGAGTCTCCGTGACTCGAGGAGGACCGGGCCTCGCAAGACAAGAAAGGAGGCAGTCGTGCGTTACTTGAGATTTTTGACTTTGGCACTCATGGCGTTTGTCGTCGCCGGCAGCATCGCTCCGGAGACCAGGGCGCAAAAGAGTGCCCTCGCCAACCTACCTACGGATCCGAGGGATCCGCTGCTCAACCAGGGACCAAAGAAGGAGGCGGTGGGAGAGAGCGTGATGGTGAGCACGCAGCTACCCATTGTGACGGAAGCTGCGCTCCAGGTGTTGCGCGAGGGAGGCAACGCCATCGACGCCTTCATCACGGCGGTGTTCCTGCAGAATGTGGTCGACTACCACCAGGTCTCTCTCTTCGGCGCGATGGGAGGGCTTTACTATGAGGCAGCCACGGGGAAGTATCACGTCTTTGAGTCCTATTCCGAGCGGCCGCTCGCCGGACGCTGCGGCGAAGGCGACCCATCACAGGTGGCGATCGGAGGCAAAGTTCTCGGCCTCGAGGCGCTGGCCAAGCGCTTCGGCACCCGGGAGTGGCCGAGCTATGTCGAACCGGCGATTGCCGCGGCAGAGGAAGGCGTCCTGGTCACCTCGTTCATGTTCGCCAGCAATTACAACTCCTGGGAAAACCGCGACTTGATCCAGAAAAACAAAGAGGCCAGCGAGTTCTACATGCCGGACGGGCATCTGGTCCCGGTGGGTCATCGCTGGAAGATGCCAAAGTTAGCGGAGACTCTGCGGAAGATTGCCTCCGAGGGAGCGGACTACCTTTACACCGGCGCCTGGGGACAGAAGTTCGTGCGTGAGACCAGGAAGAAGGGTTACTGCGTGAGCATGGAGGACATGGCGGGTTTCGAGGTGCGGTGGGGAGAGCCGGTGCGCACGACGTACCGGGGGTATGAGATTTTCAGCGAGCCGCCTCCGAAGAAGGGCGGTATCCAGATCGGCTACAACTTGAACATCCTGGAAAACTTCGATCTCAAGAGCCTAGGGCATTATAGCGAGTCAGCGGATACGCTGGAGATCATGACACGCGCCTTCGGCCGGGTCGAGGACGATCTTCGCTACGCGATCGCCGACCCCCTGAGCTTTCAGATCCCGTCCCAAATCTGGCTTTCGAAGGACTACGCCAAGATCGGAGCCGACTTTGTGCGCAGCACCATGGTGCTGCCGAACGTGGACCTGACGCCGTCCGAGACGTCGACAACGGCAAGCAACGAGACCGGAGGCACTCGTCTCGCCCGCGTGCTGGAGGGGCTGCCGACAGTCGACGAGAGTAACCACAATGTGATCGTGGACGCGGAAGGAAACTGGATCTCCTCGTTGCATACCGGGCACGGAGGAGCTCCGGGAACTTTCATCGATGGCATTCGAGCCAGGGGTAGCGGATTCCCCGGGCAGACAGTGGGGCCGGGGCGTCGCGTCAGTCCCAACAGCACCGGTACGATCGTGGCCAAGGACGGCAAACCTTGGCTGTCGCTGGGCTCTCCGGGTGTGCCGCCCCAGCCGGTGACGGAGGTGCTGGTCAATATCATCGATTTCGGCATGCATCCCACAGAAGCGGTCGATGCAACCCGCTTCTTCGCGTTCCGCACCGCCGAGCGTGTCCTCGCGATCGAATCGAGGATTTCCGAGGAGGTTCGCAAAGCGATGGCGGCGCGCGGCATCAAGCTCGAACACCTGGGTCCCTACAACTGGCATACCGGGTCGATGCAAATCGTCTGGCGTGACCCAACCACCGGGAAGCTACACGGGGTTACGGATCCGCGACGGCTCGGCCACGCAGCAGGGTTCTAACTAACCCGGAAGCCGGGGGAGGGGTCCGCCAGGTATCCCTCTCCGGGCTTCTCTGTAAACTCGGAAGAAGAGGAGTAGCGAGATGGCCAAGAAGTGGATGACGGTAGTTTTTTTCCCGATCGGACTGCTGCTGGGAACCCATGCGGCGCCATCGATCTCCGCCTCCTCGCAATTCCCGGCGGTGGACATTCAAGAGCTCGTGCTCGACAACGGATTTCGGGTGTTAGTCGTGGAGGATCACCGGGTTCCCCGCGTGGCCGCGAGTCTCTGGTATCGCGTGGGGTCGATCGCGGAAGCCCAAGGCGAGCACGGCGCGGCGCACTTCCTCGAGCACATGGTGTTCCAGGGGACGACTTCGGTCGGGACCAAGGACTTTGCAGCGGAAGTGCCGATCCTGCGCGAGATTTACGAAACCGAGCAGAGGCTAGTGGAGATCTGGAATGGGGAGAGGAATCGCCTGCGAGAGCGTGACGTCTTCTACGACGAGCTCGAGTGGCCGACCACGAGCAGAATGGACGAGGTGCGCCAGCGGCTTTACGAGCTTGAGGACGAGGATTCCGAGTACCGTGATTTCTGGGCAGAGTACAAGTGGTATCTGCGCCACGGCGCCCTCATGCAGCATACCGATCCCGTCCCGGCGACCACCTTCAAGGAGCACATAAAGATTGATATTGACCTGCCCAAGGAAAACCTCGAGCTGTTCTTTCGGCTCGAGGCGGACCGGATGGTCAACGCTGTCTTTCGAGGCTGGGAGGCTCAGCGGTTTACTGTGCTGGAGCAAAGGCTTAACCGACAAGGCCGTGCAGCGACCAGGTTTGATTATGAGGCGCTGGACGGGGTCACATTCGTGGCTCACCCCGTGGCTCACCCCGCCGGTGGGCATTTACGGGATTTCGCGTACTTCAATCGCGCCGACATGTTGCGCATGTACGACGCTTACTTTGTGCCCAACAATGCGAGACTCGTTCTCGTGGGAGACCTCACGCTTTCTCAGGTACGACCTCTGGCCGAGCGATACTTCGGCCGCCTGAGGAAAGGTGCAGAGCCGCCCACCCGTATGGACTACGAAGCGGAGCCGGTTCCGGGAGGCGCCATCCGACTCGATTGGATGGAGCCACTGGACGCTCGGGTCTTTGTTCGCTACCGCATCCCCGGTGTGGGTCATCCCGATCGCCCCGTATTCGACACGATCGCGGCGCTGCTGACAGGACCGCATGGCATGATAGACACAGGTTTCACGGCAGGGAGCGACGGCGGCGCCTTGATGCAACAGGTTGATTTTGGGGTCTCCGTGCCGCGCGTTGGGGTGCCGTACGTGATTAGCATTGTCGGCTCGGGACGGCGCGATGACGACCTCCCCGCTATCGAGAGAGCAATCCTTCAAGCTGTCGAGAACTTGCGGCAAGGACGAATCGATGCGAGCGCCCTCGAGCGAGCACGCAAACACATGCGGCTGGCGTGGGACCATCTGCGCTCAGATCGCGCGAGCCTGGCCAGTGTGCTGGGAAGTTTCGACGTGATGGATAGCTGGAAGGTTCTCCGCTTGCACATGGAAGCACGCGAAACTTCCTCGGCGGAGGACGTCCGGCGGGTCGCCGAGCGATATCTAGTCCCCTTTAACCGGGTTATTGCTACATCGCGTCAGAGACCACTCGCCCAGGCAAGCCCTTCTCCTCGCGACCCGCTCTCTAACAACTAAAGGTCAGAGACATGAGAAATCAAACGGGTGCGGCTCTTTTGGAACGGTGAGTTTGGCATGTCTCATAGTGGTAAGGGCTCATCTCACTTGACGCGCTTGAGGTGGCGGCCTTTGACGGGGACGACCTTGCCGTCGGCGTAGCGCGAGGCGTGGTTGCGCTCGTACTCGCACTGCTCGTGGAAGCGCCAGTACTCATCGAAGTCTCCGCTGGAGCGGAGAGCGCGAAGCCGCAGCACGGCTTCGGCGCCAGCGAGGGACCAACGCGCTCCGGTGAGGTCCATGCGGTCCGAGACCAGGTGGCGGCAGGCGCCTTCGATCACGCCGGTAGCGATCGGGAATCCAGCGGCGAGGCACTCGTCGTAGTGCAGATAAGAGGCGTGATTGAGCAGATAGTCAGCACACTGATCCACATTCTCCCGATTGTCGGGCGTCAGCTTTCGTCGGGTGGCGCTACGTCTTATCCCCGCCGCCACCAGGCAGGCCTCACCGCGCAGGATGCGAAGCAACCGCTCTTGGACCCACACTTGGCGGGCGGGCTCGGTCTCCTCGTAGAAGCCTAGCGAAGCCTTCCACACGTACTCACAGACATGGATGAAGTCGAGCACGATGGTGAGTTCGACATGGTGCTGGCCAGCCAGCTTGTGCAGGATCTTCAGTTGGGTGGCGTTGCCGTCGACCAAGGCGACCCAACTCTTGCGGTGTGAGGGATCTCGTCGTTCGGCTTCCGCGAACGCCTCTTCGAGAACCTCCTCGGGCTCTTTGGCTAGGCTCGCCCAGACACGCTTGTCTTGGGGGCGAGGCCGTTTGTCTTTCTCTCGCTCGTCGCTTGGTGCCAGCACACGAACCACGTCTTCTGGTTGGCGCACGAAGGGCTCCACCGTATAAACGGCCGCGACCGTGGCCATCCGCTTTCGGTTCCGCTTCTCTCCCTTGGTCAGCCGCTTGCCTAGTCGCCGCGAGCCTTTCTCGGCCGCCTTCTTGGTGGCTTCACGCAGGTCTTTGCGTAGCATCACAACGCCCTTGCCGTCCGCCGTGATCGCCAGCACCGAGGCGCTGCGATCGCCTGCCGGTGGAGCGCGCTGCCCATAGAAGGCGTCGAAGTCCTCTGCCGCACGACCCGCCAGCTCCTCCACTTGGCGCTTTCCAACCTTCGCCCCAGTGTGGCGGCCAAGGCTCGCCACCGCCTCGTCGAACGCTCCCTTTGACACCTCTACTGCCGCCGTCCGCCTCAGCTCGAACGAGTAACGCTCACGGGGGAGGTTCAGCTCGGCATCCAACGGATGCAGGCTATCTGCACCTTCGGCTCCATAACCGAAACGTTTGACACGGATTTCCCCGAAGATCGTCGTCAGGCCGCGCTCGTGGATTCGCTCCTGGTCCCTTTCCACTCCATCCGCACCTCGGACCGGAGCCGCCGCCTCGCCGGGACCGCGCGAGTCGACATGGGCCTGGAACAACTTACGCGAAAGCTCGTAGCTCCTCTCGCGCACCAGCTTCTCCACGTCGCTGTGGCTCATCTGCCTCGATTCGGCAGAACGTAGAAACGCGATGATCGACTCGAGATCGTCCCTCGACATCCCGAACGTCTCTTCGCACAGTTCGAACGCAGAAAGTGCCATCTCTCAGCTCTCCCGCAACACCCGGCGAGGGTCCTTCACCAGAGGCAAGACCAGCACCGTTTTCGAGCTTGCGCCGTGACGACGGTGCTCGCGGTCCATCCGCCCCCGCCCCGTCGTCACTCCAAGCTCGATCCAGTTCGCAGCCCGGTAGCAGGTGCCGCGGTAGCGGCTGTGATCCACCAAGGTCTCCAACAGCAAGGGCTCCACCCCATAGCGGCTGTGCCACTCGCATGGAAGCTGTCGCGCCATCAGGGATAGCACCCTGCTCGCGAGGTTTTGCACCCGCACCCAGGGAAGGATCAGAAAGCGGCTGTTGTTAACCACTCGCTGCAGGTTCCGCCCGCGCGTGGCATCGTCCCATCCAATCCACAAATCTCGTGCCGCCATCCTCCACGCCGGACTCGACAACTGCACACAGCCCACCACCCGTGCCGGCGCCGATGCGTACACCAGATAGCGCAGATGAGCGCCAAAGGGAACCGCGTGGCCCAAGTAGTGATGCCGGTCCACCAGCTCCCGGAACAAAAGACGCTGCTCGTCACTCCGCACCACTTCCAACACCACAGGCTGAATCTCGCTCAGCTCTCCCTCCAACGGCTCAGACGGCTCGCCACGCTCGGTTTGCGGTATTCGGGTTCGTGTCCCGACCGGCTTACCCGGGCGTTTGTCCGGAAGCTCCAGGCGACCTTCGCCTTCCAGCCGCTCGAGAAACTCCCGGCACTCCCGCGCTTTCAACTTTCCGGTCGGCCTCTTCCAATCCAGCAACTCGCACACCGTTCGCGCCAGTTCCATCCGGCTCAGACCGCCACAGCTCTCGACCAATTCCTGGATCAAGCTCAGCTCCGATGAACTGAATCGCCTGCCGCTGAAATTCGCTCCGCTCGTACCCATTTCCTACTTGCCACAACTACCGTAGCGAACGCCGGGACGAATGTCCAGCAAAAAGTGACACCGCTCAGGGTCCACAACCAGAGTAAATTCCGTTATCCTCTGACCAACCTCACGACGAGTGACCGTTGGACGGTTAGATCACTGAGAAAATGGGCGATTCTCGCGGTTCCAAAAGAGCCACACCCAAATCAAACAGGCAAAAAAGAGTGGCGCCGCTTGCCGGTAACGTTCATCGTGGCATTCGCGGTAATCACTGCCTGGGCTGTGGTGGCTTGTAACCGTGGCACCGCGGGCAGGGAGGAAACACTGCCAGGTCGCACTCGCCCTTTGCTCGCTCATGACTGGCCGCATCCCCGCGACTACCAATTTGCGCCGAGCCAGTTTGAGCCACCGGATCCTGCTGAGGCTCTGGTGACGACTGATAGTGGGGTTCGCACCTATGTTATCGCTGACAGCTCGGATCCTATTGTGCGAATCACCGCGGCTCTTCCGCTGGGGCGGCTCCACGAGCGAGCCAACGAGGCTGGAGCTTCGGAGCTCGTTACTCGAATCCTAACCCGACTCGGCCCGGCAGACCCGCAGCGTCCGTTGTCTCTGCGGCTCGATCGCCTGGGCACTCGGTTCGAGGTCGAGGAGGCACTGGATTTGACGCGTATTTCGCTTGAAGTTCTGGCGGAGGACTGGCGCGAGGCGCTCTCTCTGATGATCGATATCCTTCGGCGCTCCGACTTCAAAGATAGCTTCATTCGCAGCTACCGTACCGGCCCTGGTTACGGTTTCTCCCGCCGTGTAGCGGACAAGGGGTTCCGGCCGAAGGTTGAGCTCGAGCGGATTCTCGGAGGCTATCCTCTCGCGCCGCCAGAGCCTGGACTGGCGGTCACGACTGAGGGGGTGCAGGCGCTTGTCTCGCGGAGCCTGCGAGCGAACCTTGCTGTTCTAGGCATCGGTGGCAACGTGCCGCGCCCCGAGGTTGTGGCTGCGCTAAATGATTTGACGAGAGGGTGGGAACCAGCCATAGCATTACCGGAGACGGCGTCATTCCCTAAGTTGGATAGAGAGCCGGACTTGGTACACACCGTCGACACGCCGAGCCTCGAAGGTTGGATAGCCATAGGCCGCGCGGTTGATGGGGTTCCGGAATCCGAGCGTGCCGCCGTCTCGGTGCTTGCCCACATCCTCGCCATCCGCTTGAACATCGCAGCCCGCGAGATCCGAGGGCTGGCGAACAAAACAATTTTCTTGTTCCCAGAGACCGGCAGCGGGGCCGGACTGCTGCACGTCCGGACGGGTGGTCGCCTGGAATCGGTCGCACCACTCGTGGAGTACTCTCTTGACGAGATTACCCGAATACAGGAGCCAGATGACTCCATCACGGAGGAAGAGCTGGAACGCGCAAAAGGTGCGCTCGTGCTGGGCAAGTGGCAGGAGGCACTGGACGGTGCTCGTCAGGCAAGTGAGACCTACGCCGTTGAGATGGCACGATACGGCACAACGGACCGCGTGCTCAAGTGGCCGGAAGCTGTACGTGCAGTTACGGTGGAGCAGATAAAAGCGTTGCCAAGCAAGTATTTAGCGCGCGACCAGATGGTGACGGTTATAGTCGGTCCGATCGAAAAAATCCGGGCCGCACGCCATCCGCGCTGGCCAGTTGGTCTCGAAAGGCTGGCGAGCTCCAACTGACGTTATGGAGCTTTCTCACCGCTCAGTGTCGCGAGGGTGGAGGGCGTCGATATCTACCGGCCACCGCGGATGGCGGGCCGCCCGAATCTTCTCCATCGGGCCGACGACCACCGTGACCATCGCTGCGGGATCCAGATATTTCTGTGCCATCGCCTTCACTTGGTCGCCGGTCACCGCCTGCACCGACGCCGGCCAATTGAGCAATCGGTCGACACCGCCACGTCGGATGGTTTCGACGGCATAAGTCGTGCTCGCCTGACGGGCGCCATCCAGCGCTTTCTGCCAAGCGCCCAAAACGAGAACTCCCTTGGCCCGCTCGATCTCCTCATCGGTGACGGTATCGGTCGGAAAATGAATCCGGCTCACTTCCTCGAGGCTGAATTTGACGAGCGGCGCCACCGATTCCTGGCGGCCGCCAGTCCGGATATGGAGTAGCCCGGCCCCGCTGGCGGTCTCCGGCAAAACAAAGATCGTGTGGTTCGCCAGTCCGCGCATCTCGCGTGCGGCAATGTTCAGCCGAGTGCCGAGGATCTCTCTGAGCACCGCCAATGCCGCCTGTTCGGATTGTGGGACGGGGTCGATCGCACGGCCGATGGCAATCCAGCCCTGCCTTGGAACGACCCAGGCGTTCAGGCTCGGCACGTCGAACGTGTGGAGCCAGCGAGATGGTGGTGAAGGTTGGCGAAAGGACCGTGTCTCCACTACCCCGGTTCCGTTCTTCCAACCAGCGGTGAGGTCGTTCAGGGCGGCCTGGAAATCGGCTCGCGGCACGCTGCCGCCCACGCCGAGCACAACACGGTTGGATCGCAGAGTGCGCGCCGCCAGGGCCCGCACGGCTTCGGGCTTGACCGTCAGTCCAGGCTCTGGCGGCGCAAGAGGATAACCTCCGAGAATTCGCTCGAGCTTAACCTTGGGCCCGAAATCGTTTTCCTCGACGCGGGAGGTCGGGGTCGAATAGCCGGGCGTGCGGTAGCGGAGGAGGAGAGCCTCATCGAATTCGGGTCGCCGCAACAGATCGACCATCAGGCCGAGACCTTCGCGCCAGTCGTCCGGAAGCACCTCCAAGGAGACCCGCGTGAAATCCAGAGCCTCCTCCACCTGAAGCTCCGTTCCCAGCTCCTCCAAACGATTCTGCAAAGATCTCCCGGAGGTTGCGAAGCTGCGCCCCGTCACAATGCCAGTCAGCACGCGCGCCGCGCCGGCTTCGCCAGCTTGCTCGTAGAGCCGGCCCAGGGGCAGCGCTGCCGTAATACGCACGACGGGATCCGAGCCCTCCGGGATCACATAGGCACGAACGCCGCTCGTGCTCATTACCAGGGCTTCCGCTGCATCGGGCGGTTCGAACGCGCTCGGGGTGAACCTGTAGTCGCGGGGGTGTGGCCAGTCATGCTCGACGAGCGGCCGAGAGCGGCCGGGCAATGTGTCCCCCTCGCGGTCGAGGGCACCGCAGCTCATCGTTACCCAAGCCGCCATCGCCACGGCCAGTCCGGCTCTCGGGGCGCGTTTCGGCGGAACGAGCCTCGTTGCCAGAACCGTTGCGATTCTCATCGCTCTACCGGCCCCCCGTCTTAAGCCCGCTCGCGGGGTCATTGCTCTCATCACGCTTGGGATTTCGATGTGCCGTCACAATGACGCGGTTGGAGCGGACCAGGTATCGCTGTGCGGCCCGTTCGATCTCGTTCACCGAAACCCGCTCCCGCGCTTCCGTATGGGATTGCATCGTCTTCCAGCTGTCCATGACCTCGAACCGTCCCAATTCATAGGCGAGAGCAGCGCGACTCGAGCGGATCTGATTCCAGTCGAGCCGTAGCTCCTTGCGTGCTCGCTCGAGCGTCTTCGGGTCGACCTGTCCCTGGCGCAACTCTTGGACCACCTCTAATATGGCGCTCTCGATTGCCGCGAGGTCCTCGTCCCCCCGCCCCAAGCCGACGAGGTCGATCGTGCTCGGTGACCCGGTGCGCGACGCGGATACCCGAAAATCGACGTCGGTTGCGAGCTCTTGTTTCTCGCTGAGTTTACTGTTCAGCATGCGTCTGAGCAGCGCCGCGATCGTGTCGAAGACCGGTCGATCGGGATGACCCACACCAGGGATGCGGTAGCGAACCATGACCCTCGGATCCACCGGCTCCGACCAGTCGAGCCGGATGGCGCCCCCAGGAACCACTTCCGCCTCGAGATCCATCCAGGCGGGTGGCTCCGCTCCCCTCGGGATCCGGCCGAAATATTGCTCGGCGAGAAGCTCGACCTCACTTCGCGTAATGTCCCCCACCAGGACGAGGGTCGCGTTGTTGGGCACAAAGTAATCATCGTACATGCGCAGCATGCTGGCCCGATTGTAGAACGCGAAATCCCTCAAATGACCGCCGGAACGCCGGAACATCGGATGTACGACTCCGGTGACTCCGTTAATCACCTCATAGAACCTTCCCCTCGGATCGGCTGCCCGTTGACGTCCTCCCAGAATCTGCTCGAGCACCGTAAACCGCTGGGCCTCCCATCCCCTCAGGACCGCGTTGGCCATGCGGTCCGCCTCCAGTCGAAACAACAGCTCGATGTTCTCCCTGGGCATGTCGATGTCGATCTCGAGCTGCTCGTGCCCCGTCGTGGCCGGCACCGGGTCGGTATGGCTACTGACGGCCCCGTACCGACGATACCAGTTGTATTCGGCCCAGTATTCCCTATATTGCGCATCCTCGTCCTCCAGCTCATACAGTCGCCGCCGCAACTGCTCGATTTCGGGGGTCGTCGGCCAGTCCAGGTCGCCGAAAAAGACGTCGCGCTGCCGCAGCCGATTTCTCTCGCGGTTGCGGGTCGCAAGGAGCTTCTGCTCGGTCTCGTAGATCTGGCGCAAGAGGGATTTCTCAGCCTCGAAGTTCTTCGTGCCGACGGTCGTGGTCCCCTGGTGCACCACGTGCTCGAGGAAGTGTGTCGAGCCATGCTCGCCAATACGCTCCTGCAACGAGCCCAGGCGGTACCACAGACTCGCTGCTACGCGAGGCACCTGGGAACCCTCCACCACCAGCACCTTGAAGCCGTTGTCGAGCACGAGCTCTTGAACGTCGACCAAGGGAAAAGAGGTGGGCTGTGCGAGGGACGACTGGCTCCCGCTCGACCGCACGGACGCTTGCCCTATGAGGAGAGTGGTTGCGACAGCACTCGTCAAGATGAAGGGCCGCATCCCGGCATTCCTTTCCATGGCGCCAGCGTCCGGCAGCCGGGAGGGAGCTCGCGATCTAGGAGCCCCCTCACGGTGCTCGGTGTCCCATCAGAATCCATTGGCATGTCCGAGGCGTCGCGGATCGGTCACCCCATGAAGTTTGCCCGCATCATCGCGCCAGACAACCTGGATCGAGCCGGTATGCCAGTTGTAAGGTCCAAGCTCCTCGATCTGGATCCCGCGCGCCGCCAGCTCCTTGCGCAGGTGATCGGGAATGCGGAACTCGATCCGAAGATACCCGACGTTGCCAAAGTCTCGTTCCACTCCCCGGTCACGGTACGCCCAGAAGCGCGGAGCGTCGACGGCTTCTTTCGGAGGCATACCGAAGTCGAGGATGCTTACCAGAACCTCGGTCACCGGCTGCGACGGTAATCCCGGTGAGCCGATGCCGCGCCTTGCGATCCGGTCGCCTCGACGCTCTCGATGCTAACATCACTTCCGAGACGGGACACTAGAACATCCATTTCACCGCGAAGCGTATCGGTCGCGGCACCCGCACCTCCGACCGCTAGGAACTTGTTTCCAGATCGGGGTCGCATTTACCGGCCAAGTTAGTCCAGCCGAGCGGTCGACGCTGCTCGCCAGCTGAGGAGAATAGGACGCGAAGCGGGAAAAAGCAAGCGGTCGCGTTGCAGCGAAGTTGCTGGTGCTGACGATTTTCCCAAGCTCGAGCAAATGATGCTCGCGGCTATAGAGGAGCTGCGCCAGGGAAGACTGGCCTCAGGGGAACCTCTTGAAGGCTATCTACGCCGAAGAGATGAATCCAGAATCTTCTTTGACCTACAGATAGACTTAATCCAAGTAGATTTCTATGCGGCCACCAATGATAGCATTTGCTATCACTATGAAACAGGGTACTAAGGAAGTACAGTGAAACGCGTCCCGCCCTCGACGATCGCGATGCGTCGACCCAAAGGCGGATCGTGGAACGTCTGGGTGAGCCCGGAGGTCGGCCACCAGACTTCGAGACGCTCGATCTTTTTCGCTCTTCCCAGGCCGACCATCTGCTCGAGTGGATTGGCTCCAAACGTTCCCCCGCTGCTCACGTGCTTGTACACGGTGCGGCGGCGGTCCCCTTCGTCAATATCGAAGCGCAGCCGGGCTCCCTGGGCGGAGCGATTCGACTGCCTCCCGATGAGCTTCACGCCGATCCATTGGTTGCCGAAGCCCGGGTTCTCGTAGAGAACGTCATGGAAGCCGTCGCCCGGGAGCGCGCCGCCCATCTGCTCGAAAACGTCCTGATCGCCGTCATGGTCGAGATCCGCAAACGCGATCGCGTGCCCCTTCTGCAGATGAGCGAAACCGCCGGCGGTCGTGACATCCGCAAAAGACTCACCGGATCGGTTGCGGAACATGACGTTGGGCATGACGTCCTGGTAGTCCGGATAGCCCGTACCCAGGTAGAAATCCAGGTATCCATCGTTGTCCAGGTCGCCGAAGTTGGAGCCCATGGGGGCGTTGGGACGCCTCAGATTCTGCTCGAGGGCAACGTCTTCGAAACCGCCCTGTCCGTCACCGCGATACAGCCGCGCCATCTCGATGTCGAGGGGCTGCCCGAGGTAAGCGGCGGCCAGGTGTCCGATACTGGCGACGTAGGCGGATACGAACAAGTCAAGAGCCCCGTCGTTGTCGAAGTCCCAGAACCAGGCGGGGAAACTGTCCACCGGGCCATCCACGCCGAGCTCCGTCGCCACGTCCGTGAAGGTTCCGTCGCCGTTGTTGTGGTAGAGACGGTTCGCGCCTTTCAGATTCGAGACATACAGGTCGGTAAAGGTGTCGGCGTCGTAGTCGCCCCAGATGACCGCCTTGGCAAACCGCAAATTCTCCACACCCGCTTCTCGCGCCACGTCGGTGAACGTCCCGTCCCCGTCGTTGCGAAAGAGCTGACAAGGGGCTGTCACGCCGTCATACGTCTCGTTTCCGATATACAGATCCAGGTCGCCATCGTTGTCGTAGTCGGCCCACGAGGCGGTCTGGGTAGGAAAGTGCTCCTCTCCCAGCCCGGAGTCGAACGTGACGTCGGTAAAGGTTCCGTCGCCGTTGTTGCGCAGGAGGGAGTTGGGGTGGAGCCCACTCCGGGACAGCCAGGCTCCGCGCAGTACCAGAACGTCGACGTCGCCGTCGTTATCGTAGTCGGCCTGGAGCATGTTGAGTCCGCCGGTAATTCCGGTCAGCCCCGCCGGTTCCGTCCGGTCCTCGAACGACCAGCTCCCCCGGTTTCGGAACAAGCGGATCTGACCCGCCGGATCCCACGTGGAGACGAGCAGGTCCAGCCGGCCATCGGTGTCGAAATCGTCCGCAATGGCGCTCCCGGAAAGACTGAAGGTGTCCAGCCCGACGCGCGGAGCAATATTGGCGAACCGGGGAAACAGCTCGTCGGAGTCGAACGCTTCCGGCGGAATCAAGTAGGCCTCGGGCACGTCCCCGGGATGAGCACCCAGCGTCATGAAAGCGATATTCAGAAGCCAGCGCGCGCTCATGTGAATGAGGGTGTCTTCGCTGGAGTTTTGGAGCACCTCGGTGAAGCACTCCACCGCTCTGAGCGATCCCTCTCGCTCGATATGAATGGCGTTTCCTCGAATCGGAAGGATGCAGCTTTCGGGCGCATTACGGAGACAACAGTTCTGGGTCTCGCCCAATCGCGTGTAGGCGACACCCATGCGGTAGAACAGTCGGTTTCTCCAGCCTGCGGCCAGTTCGGTCTCCACTTCGCGAAGCAGGCGGTACGCACCCAAAAAGCTCTCGATTGCCTCTTGCTCGCGAAGCCGTTCTAACTGGCAACGCGAAGAAGAGATGCTAATCGGTCGCTAAAACTCAATCGGCCATCCAGGAGAACCAATACTCGCGGCACCAGTAGTCGATGGTCCCTTGTGCGGTGTGATACTGGAGCCAGTTCCGGACCCAGTTCAGGAACTTCGGATCGTTTTGCCGCACCGCGGGGTGACCGTACTCGCGGGCAAGGACGAGGAGTCGACCGTCCCGTTCTCGAAGAAGACCGAGCTCAAGATTCTGTTTCATGAAGATGCGCGTGACCGCGTCGGTCACCCAGGCATCGATCTCTCCGTTCTTGAGCGCGGGCGCGGGCGCGGTCGATTCCAGGACCCGGGCGCAAGGGAAGTGACGCTGGGCGACGCGGACGATCGAAGAGCCCTTTTCCACTCCGATGCAACTCGACGGTTCGTCCAGTGCGGCGGTGCTCTCGATCCCGCCTTCGTTTCTGACCATCACGACGATGTCGGAGGGCAGCAGGGGACCGGCGAAGTCCACGTGGAGAGCCCGCTCGGGCGTGTTCGTGTAGCTCATCAACAGGTCGCCGTCGCCGTCGAGAAGTGCCTTCATGTGTTGGGACCAGGCAAGGTCCACGAACTGCGGCCGGACACCGAGCTCCCAGGCCATGATCCTGCTCAGCTCGCATACGACGCCGCTCGGCTCCCCCGTCTTCGGATGCAGGTAGAACTCCGGGTGCGAACCCTCTTCGGGGGGCGGTGTGTAGGCCACCGCTACGCGCAAGACACCTCGATCGAGTACGAGGTCGAGGGTCGACATGCGGGGCTAATCCTGCCGGCTCGCCACGTAATCCTCTTTGCTGCGAAAGGGGCGCACATGATGCGGCATGACCTGGTAGGAAGTCTCGACGAGCGGTGCCGGGTTCTCGGGAATGTATCCTGCCAGACGCTCTTTGATTTCCGCGTAGTCTGGATCGGCGGCGAGGTTGGTCCACTCTTCCGGATCGTTTCGGTGGTCGTAGAGCTCCTCGCTGTCGTCGATATACCGGATATAGCGCCAGTCCTCGGTGCGGATCGGTTGGTGGCTGCCTGTTGTCTGCAAAAAAGAAGATCGCAACTCGCTGCGACAGAACCGGGAGGGCGATGCTCGTGAAATCGAGCTTGAGGCGTCGTTGATGTCCTGAACTCTGAGAGGCGCATCGAGGTACATGACCTGCTCGACCGGCGCGTCGAAGCCGGTCAGCAGCATGTCGCAAACTACCAGAATGGACACCGGGTCGTTCCGCTCTTTGAACCGTTCGATGAGCCGATCTTGTTGCTCCTTGCCCAGATGCCACCGCGCAAGCCGTTGCTCGTCGTTGTTGCTCGACGACACGATCAGAGCCGATTCAGGGTGCTTCCGCAATCAAGTGTTGGTGGCTGCCGCGTAACCCGCTCGTGTGCTAGAGTTTGAGCCTGATTTCGGGAGACGCAGTTCTTTCGGCGATGCGGGCTGGGCTGGCCACACAGTGCCTGACGTTCAGGGACACCTTCGTGTGCACGCCGACATCCTTATTAATGGCGTTCGCCGACACAGGCAGGCCAGCTGACATTAGCATTCAAACACGGCGTAGCAACACTTGATGGCAGAAGCACCATGGAGAGCGCAACCATCAAGGGCTCGGGAACGTGTTGCTCGAAGTGGAAGAATGCGTCGCAGTTCCCACGGAAACGTGCGATGTCGTAAGCGACTAGGCGGCTCGCTCAGTTATTACCACCGCGACGCGGCATAGGGACCACCCGCGTGCCCCGTCCGGCTATTGGCCGACAGGGCTCATGAAGCCGCCGCTCACGGCGATCAGCACGAGCATGACACCCCACCCGGCCACGCACACCACCACCGCACGCCATGTCGTCGTGAAATCAAGCGCCTGTCGCACCGCCAGCACCATCGCGACGAGCATCCAGATCGGCACCGCCAGCAGAAACAGGTCGCCGAGCAGCCCTGGCAAGATGCCAAGCACGCGCAGCACGCCTGGGGCCGCCGCGAACCCGGTGGTCCGGAGCAACTCCCCCACATCGGAGCGCGTCTGGGGCTGCGCGAAGACCTTGGTGCCGAGGACGTAGATCAGGACGGCCCAGATGAGCCAGCCGAGCAGCGCCCCCAGGGTGCTGACGATGAGGTCCGCGCCCTGGCCCCCCGCCAGGCCGATACCGCCGGCCACGCTCGAGAGGACAACCACACCCATCGCCTGCGCGGTGGCTCTCGGATCCGCCTCGACCTCCTCGTAGATGTCTGGTTTCAGACGGGCAGCGCCAACGACGCGTTCAGCGAAGGTATGCATACTCCTGCAAGAGTATGCCATGCCTCGTTGTGATCCGCAAAAAAGAAGATCGGCCAGAAGCAGCCGACCGTAGCAAGTCTAAAGCGCGCAATCAACGCTGGATGGACTTTTTGCGGAGCACAACCGGCACTGGTGACCTGACTTCCATTGCCGAAGTGAAGCAAGGTCAATCCAGAGTGGAGGGAAGCCGTGAACTCCAGGCCTAGCTATGATTCCGAAACGCCCTGGCACGTGGGTCTTGAGTGCGTTTGTATTTTTGGACACGACGCCCACGGCCCTTGGTCCGGTCGCAAACACAGACACTAAGTTGCTGATTTATGGCCTATTTCAAAAGGGCCGAGTTTTGGCACAGGAGGTGCTTCCGCAATCAAAGTGTTGGTGGCTGCCGCGTAACCCGCTCGTGTGCTAGAGTTTGAGCCTGATTTCGGGAGACGCAGTTCTTTCGGCGATGCGGGCTGGGCTGGCCACACGGTGCCTGACGTTCAGGGACACCTTCGTGTGCACGCCGACATCCTTATTAATGGCGTTCGCCGACACAGGCAGGCCAGCTGACATTAGCATTCAAATACGGCGTAGCAACACTTGATGGCGGAAGCACCCTCCGGTCTGCCGGCACCCGTCGTGTCCAAAAACACAAACGAACTCAAGATCGGCGCGCCGGGGCCGTTTCGATCGTCATCAACCCGTGGCGAGCCCCAGAGCTGGGGGTCGGAGGCGATGTCGGCGATTCGAGTTCCCCGTCCTGTTGCCAAAACTCGGCCCTTTTGAAATAGACCATAAATCAGCAGCTTAGTGTCTATGGTGCGCTCCCGTGAACGGCTTGGCGGCTTGCTACGTTTCTACCATCGGGAAGCCGCATGAGTATTTTGACCTCACGGGGTGTGCCGCAGTCACTACTTGGAGCCGTGTCTACCAGTCGGCGCCGATGGGCGCGTGAGTCAGCAGGCGACGCACCGATTCACAGGCGCGCCGTTCTCTATTCCCGAGTCCGCTGCGTCATCGTGAACGCGGGTCTTGAGCTCGTTTGTATTTTTGGACACGACGGGGACTTCCGGGTGCGCAGTCCGCTGCCCGCAGCTCGCCCCGCAGCCGATTTGAGCCAGCCGTGCGCACCCCCGGTGGGCCTGTCGCTCGCCACCCGCAGCCCAGGGGTCGGAAGTCAGCCCTGCGGCGTGAAATACCCTCGCTTCCGCGCGGATTCCAAGGGCGTCTAAGCTGCTGATTTGTGGTCTATTTCAAAGGGCCGAGTTTTGGCACAGGACGGGATGGGTACACATCACCAACAGTAAACAGCGCAAGCACCTAGCTATGATTCCGAAACGTTCCGGCGCGTGGGTCTTGAGTTCGTTTGTATTTTTGGACAGGACGCGGAGCACGCACCCAGACCAGCAACAGATTACACGGGCTCGATGCGGACGATGCGAAGCACATTGGTGGCGTCAGGTGTGCCAAAAGGCACCCCGGCAGTGATGACCACCGTATCGCCCGGCCCGGCGACTTCCTCAAACGCAGCCGCAGCGACCGCCTTGCGCACCATTTCGTCGAAGTCCCGTACGTCCGCCGTATGCACGCTGTGTACGCCGTAGGTTAGCGATAGACGCCGTGCGGTTGCAAGTTCGGACGTGACGCCCAGAATCGGCTGCTCAGGGCGCTCGCGGGCGGCGCGCAACGTCGTCGACCCGGAGGTCGTGTAGGTTACAATGGCGGCGGCGCCGATGGTGTCGGCCACTTGATGGGCCGCCACCGAGATCGCATCCGCGGAGGTTGCCAGCGGCCGGCGATGGTCGGCGGCCGCAATGTGACGGTGTAGCGGGTCGCGCTCCACCCGTTTAATCACCCGGTCCATGATCTGGACCGCCGCAGTCGGATAGGCGCCGGCTGCGGTTTCCGCCGACAGCATCACCGCATCCACGCCGTCGTACACCGCCGTCGCTATGTCCGAGACCTCGGCGCGCGTCGGCACCGGCGCCTGGACCATGGACTCCAGCATCTGCGTTGCCACGATCACCGGTTTGCCGGCGTCGCGGCAGGTGCGGATGATGGTCTTCTGCGCGATCGGCACTTCCTCCGGAGGCATTTCCACGCCGAGATCGCCACGAGCCACCATCACGGCATCGGCGGCGGCGACAATCTCGTCGATACGGTCGAGCGCAGATGGTTTCTCGACTTTGACCAGAACATGGGCGCGGTCGCCGATCAGCCGGCGCGCCTCGACCACATCCTCCGGGCGCTGCACGAAGGACAGGGCGATCCATTCGCACCCGAGTTCGAGTGCGAATCTCAGATCGACTAGGTCCTTTTCGGTAAGCGGCGAGATCGGCAGCATCACGCCGGGCAGATTGATGCCCTTGCGGTCGCTGAGCCGGCCGCCGACCAGCACCTGCGTCTCTACTTCTGCATTGGATTTCGAGGTCACATTCAGCCGGAGCCGCCCGTCGTCGAGCAGCATTTCGTCGCCAAGCCGGACAGCGGCGAAGATCTCCGGATGCGGCACGGAAACCCGAACGGCGGTGCCGGGCCGGTCCGAACGGTCGAGCATGAAACGCCGTCCCGGCTCAAGCTCGACGCTCCCGCCTTCGAAGACGCCGACGCGAAGCTTGGGTCCCTGCATGTCAGCCATGATACCTATGGGCCTGAGCGCATCCCGTTCCAACTCGCGCACGATCCGATGGCGCCGGGCGTGGTTCTCGGGTTCGCCATGGCTGAAATTGAAGCGGAAGACATCGACCCCTGCCTCGAACAGTGCATTGATGGCCGTTGCACTTGAGGTCGCCGGCCCCAGCGTCGCGACGATCTTGGTCCTACGTTTGCGGCGCATCGTCTCCGGTGCTCCGCAAAAACTCGATCCGTCGTTGATTCCGCAGTTTAGACCTGCCAGGATTGGCCGTCTCGCGGCGAGTGGTACGTCATCATGGATCTGAAGATAACACTCTCGGGCCAGACGATTGTAAAGCCCACGGTGCGGATGTGTCCCGAGGTCCGTGGAAAAAGAACGGCGCCCTCCACTCCGTCATCAGAGTATCATATCAGGCGGTAACCTCCGCGTGTTCGAGAACCTCGCTCAGGCGTTGGTAGCCGTCGATGCGTCGTCGTCCTGTGCTAAAACTTGGCCCTTTTGAAATAGGCCATAAATCAGAGCTTAGTGTCTGTGTTTGCGACCGGACCAAGGGCCGTAGGCTTTACAATCGTCTGGCCCGAGGGTGTTATCTTCAGGTCCATGATGACGTACCACGTGCAATTCCTACTGCTCGTTGTGGCTGGCTGGGTCAACCGCCAGCAGCAGGATGTGATCGACTATCTGCAAGAGGAGAACCGTGTGCTCCGAGCCGGGCTTCGGGGCAAGCGTCTCAGGCTCTCTGACGACGACCGTCGTAGGCTCGCCGTCAAGGCCCAGGCTTTAGGCCGCGAGGCGCTGGCCCAGATTGCGTCCGTTGCCACACCCGCTACGCTTCTGCGCTGGTACCGCTGCCTCATCGCAGCCAAGTACGATGGCAGCAAGAACCGGAGCCCAGGCCGACCTCCGACGGCGAAGGATATCCGTGAACTCATTGTGCGCGTGGCGCGAGAGAACCCGACGTGGGGATGGGTCTTGAGTTCGTTTGTGTTTTTGGACGCGATGGGTCCACCTGAGCGCACAGGACTGCTAGAATCTGGCGCATGAAGAAATATGTCGCGCTGTTTATCTTAGTGGCTGCGGGCGCGGGTGCCGCTTGGGTTGTGGCTGGGTGTGCGCCTGGTCCTATGATCGAATTCATCGAGCCTGTGGCCGTCGGTCAAGTGGGTGAGCTCGTCATGACGATCGATACGCCGGGCGGTGAGCTCAGTTTGCTCGAGGTGACGCTCGAACAGCGCGGCGAGACGCTGCAAGTATTCAATCTTGCGACCCGCGGCGGTGCGTCAGGGCTTGTACGCGAAGGCAAGGATCGCTTGGTGCTCAGGCAGCCGATTGGCAGGCAACGGTTTGAGTCACTCAGTGATGGGTCAGCGAGTGTCGCGGTCACAGCGGGTCGACCCGTATTGTTCGGCCTTCGCGAAGCCATAACGCAATCCGAACTAGGGATCGAAGTTCGTTTGCGCCGGCCGGTTATCGTCGTTCAATCTCAGTTTCACTACATCAATCACGGCGGTTCCGAGCTCGTCGTGTATCGCGTAACACCAGCCGATTCAGTTTCCGGCGTGCGTGTCGGCGAGCGTGAGTATCCAGGTTTCCCGGCTGCCGGTGCCGGTGTCGAAAGCGCTGATCCTATGTTGCATGTTGCGTTCTACGCCCTTTCGTGGGATCAGGATCTCAACACACCGATCAGCGTTTTCGCACGTGACCCTCTTGGTAACGAAGGCAGTGCAACTTTCGATCAACATGTTTTTCCACAGCAATTTCGGGAAAGCCGAATCAATTTGAATGATCGCTTTCTCTCTCGTGTCGTGCCGGCCATCCTGCAAAACTCGCCCGACTTTCTTGTCAATGACTCAACTGATGTTCTGGCGTCCTATATCAGCATCAATAGCGATATGCGTCGCGAAAACCACGAGTACATCGCGAGCCTGAGTGTCGAGACGGTTCCAGAGATGCTCTGGCAGGGATCCTTCAAGCAGCTCATCAACACGGCTGTCGAATCGGGCTTTGCCGACCAGCGTGATTACATTTATGAAGGTGATGTCGTCGATCATCAGACTCACCTGGGTTTTGACCTCGCTTCAACGGCGGCAGCGCCAGTGTCTGCCGCGAACCGCGGACGTGTCGTCCATGCCGGCTGGCTCGGTATTTACGGCAACTGCGTGATTCTCGATCATGGTATGGGTCTGCAGTCGCTTTACGCACACTTGTCATCCATCGATGTCCGTGTCGGCGAGATGATCGAGCTCGACGGGAAACTCGGCCGGAGCGGTGCGACGGGCTTAGCGGGTGGCGATCACCTGCACTTCACGACGCTCCTGCACGGTACCGCTATCACACCGATCGATTGGTGGAGCAGCCAATGGGTCGAAGACCGGATCATGCGCAAGCTCCGCGAAGCAAACTAGTCTGTCGATCCAAAGCAGAATAGACAAGCGAAGCCCGTCGTGTCCAAAAACACAAACGAACTCAAGACCCGCCTGGGCTGCAACAAGCAGGTGCAGATGGCTAAACAGCCTGGAGGGAATAAGTGGCCAGCCCGATGGCCACCACATGGTCGTTGCCCCCAACGACCTCGAGCCGGCAGGTGGCGAGCGAGCGTCCCTTGCGGACGCGTCCTGTCCAAAAACACAAACGAACTCGAGATCTGCGTCCCGTGCCGATTCGGATTAGAGGTGGCGGGCTGCTACGTTTCTACCATCTGGAAGCCGCATGAGTATTTTGACCTCACGACAACTATCGTGCGGCTGCCTGAGTAGATACGTTCGAGTGCCGTCCGAGCCGCCCCGTGGGTTGCCTACCGTCGTGCATTGACCTCGGCTGGCGGCCCATCGAATCCTCGCTCGCCTAAATCCGGTCATCGCCCCTCCACAGGCCGACGTCGAGTTCGACGTACTATTTGCACCATACGCCCGTCTCTCGGACCTGACCGTGCGTCCGCCCACCGCCTACAGCTAGCAGCCCGTGGCGAAAGTCATACCGCGCCGAGAAGGGCGACCACCGTGTCCGGAGAATGCCCGGAGCCGTAGAGGTCGTCTTCCCCGCAGTACTTGTGCTCGGTATACAGCGCGTCTATGCGCGGACAGACGATCTCGTGCCGTTCGACCGCGCCGATATAGTTCCGGAAAAGGTCGATGCGTGCCCGCCCGACCATCGTGACGTCCTCGAGCTGATAGTAGCCCGCGAGCGCCGGATACTCTCGAATCGCACTGCCGATACCCGTGGAGTCATGGGCAATGGGTCCCGGATATTCGCCGAGCAAGGCTCCGACCTGCTCCGTCATGTCCGGCCAAGACCGCCGGTGAGTCCGATAGACGGCCACGACCAGGATGACGTCTCCCCGCCTGGGCTCCGTCAGGGGATACGGGGCGCGCCGACTGTCGCCGCCATTCGTCTCTTCGTTCCACAAGTCTGGGGGTCCCCCCGGTCGGGATGCGTCCGTGTACACGGCATGGCTCCGGTCGAAGTCTTCCCAGCAATCGCTCTTGTACGCCTTCGTGCTGATCTGGAAGAACCGGGATTCGGAAGTCAGCAGCGGGGAGTCCGACATGTACTGGAGGTACAAGAACGTGTGGATCTCGTACGCCCGGCATTCGGGAAAGGAGTGAGCCGCGACGGAATCGAACCGTCAACCTACGGATTAAGAGTCGTGCTCAGGGGAAGACCAACAAGCACCAACCGAGACTAACCGACACGAAAGACACGAAAAAGCGGTGACGGTCGTCTCCGTTGTTTCGTGGCTCCGGGGGAGTTTTGGCACCAAGTTGGCACCAGATCAGAGGGGAGCAACCTGACGGCGGCATCATATAGCCTAGCCTAGCTGTAAGGATCGACATGACGCTAATATGCCGCCTCGCCTCGGAAGAGGTTCTGGATGCAGCCTATGACTGGCTCTGTAAACGACGGCGCGACTATCCGGCCAATGCGGATGTCTGGACGTTCCGATTCCGGTGGCAAGATGAGAAGACACGGCTTCGGGCCGAGTTGCTCGCGGGGCGCTACCGCTTCGAGCCGCTCTCACGGTTCACGAACCGCGAGGGCGAAGTGCTACACCTTTGGTCGGCTCGGGATGCGCTGATGCTCAAGGCACTCGCGATAGTGCTCGGCAGGCGTCTGTCCATTTCCCCGCACTGCGTTCACGTGAAGGGCCACGGGGGCTCGAAGGCAGCAGTGCGTGACGTGATGGCCCATCTGCCCGACAACGCCTTCGTGCTCAAGACCGACGTCAAGTCTTATTATGAGAGCATCGACCACGACAATTTCATTGAGCAGCTTGCTCCCATCATCAACGACCGCTTGGTCTTGAACCTGCTGTGGCAGTACGTGCGCCGCACGGTGAGCTGGGGCGGGCTGTATCGGGACTGTGAGCGTGGCCTCTCGCGGGGCTGTCCGTTGAGCCCGTCATGGGTGCGTTCTTTCTCGGCGCGCTCGACACCGCGATGGCGAAGCTTGGACTCTTTTACGTGCGCTTCATGGACGACATCGTGGTGCTCAGTCCCACGCGATGGAAGCTCCGCAAGGCGATAGCAGTCCTAAACGGCGTGCTCTCCTCGCTTCGACTGGAGAAGCACCCAGACAAGACTTACATCGGACGGATTGAGAAAGGTTTCGACTTCCTCGGTTATCACTTCGGCCCCGAGGGACTGTCGATGGCCGAGGAAACGTGGAAGAAATTCGTCGAACGTGCGACCCGGCTTTATGAGCAAGAGCGAGGAAGGTCTGATGGCCTCTCCGCGCTTGGGATGTATGTCAGACGCTGGAACGCATGGTCAACGGGCGAGACGGGGGACGAGAGCGTGGTGAAGCTCACGTTTTCGCTGCCGTCGACGTGCGGGGCCTACCAAACCGGCTAAGCCCACAGTGAACAAAAGTACCGTTGCCGGTTCGGGGACCGCGAGCTTCCAGGCAAAACCATGGGACGGACCATCATCCAGTAGGATCTGGACGCTTGGGAGCGGTAAATCTAAAACCGTTACACTCCACATCAATTCACTTTCGAATATCGTTAAATTAAATCGCTGAGCGGAAACAACCTTCAAAAATTGGAACGCAGACACAAATGTGCGAACATCAAAAAACGAACTGACCTCTCCCGATGCATCAGTTACCACCCCGCTAAAGTTAGATGATTGCGCATCGGATAACTCGAACGTAGCACCGAACATTGTGATCATCAGGGACCCAGGCATCGCGGCATTGGCGATCTGATCAAACGATATGAAAGTGTTGATTCCCGACAACAAATCCTCATCAAGGAAGAGCATCCCCGTGTGGACCGGGTCGCCGTTACTGTCTTCCAAGAAGAAATTGTAGCCGATGAGGCTTGCCTGCGCTGCCTGGACGAAGCCAAAGATGAATAGAAAGGATACGGCGAGTCGCGCGAAGACGCGTCGGGTCTTCATGACATTGGCTCTCCTAGTAAAACGCGTGAAAAGGAATCACGCCCGGCATAGTTGCTCCGCGTAATGTACTCGTTTTCTGAAGATCTCGAATGCAGGCCGCAGAAGCAATGGTCAATAGACAACCTAATTCCCTGCCCCAAACATGCAAATCGCAAGCCACAAAAGTGGCTTGCGAATGAGCAGGTCCATAAGCTCAATTTCCAGAAACAGTTACGACCTATGCCTCTTAGGAACGAGATCCTTGTCCAGTCAAATGGCTGAAAGATTCGTAAAATATTCCGACGGTCCGACGGGGTGTCGAGCCTGAGAGCACCGAACTCGCTCTGCCGCAACGACTTCTACACTTTTCACAAGACGTAAGAAACCCCGACGGTTCAAGCCAGTTGCGACAACTAGGACCACAGCCTGGCGCTGAATCAGTCGAGCAATTCGGCGTGGATGATGCCTACGCCGTGCCGCGCGTTAGCTGTACGTTAGCTGCCGCCGCTCCAAGCCTCTGCATCTCTTTGAGTGCAAAGGAACTGGGAAAAGCTGGTGCCGAAGGGAGGGATTCGAGCCCCACGGTGTTACTCTACGCCTCAACGTCCGCATCCGATCGTCCGCCACGCAGGACGAGAGGTCGCTATCTCAGAGGCGATGTGCAAGTCTCGCCCGGTGCATCCCGTCTCGTGGGGTTTCATTAAGCTGAAGTTCCTGTCCCCTGGAAGGCTGTTTCCGGCTTTGTTTCAACAAGTTAGGTAGAGGGAAGGGTGCTCTGTTCTGGCTACAACGTGATTGTTTTGAGGAGGTCGAAGGCCCTTTGCTGCTTTGGATTTGGGGCCGTGGTCATGTCGAAGGTCGCAGTGGTGGAGCCAAGGCCTTTTCGGCGACATGAGTTTCGTACGATAGAGGCAAGGTGGCGGAGCAGAGTTCTGAAACTGTAAGCGGGGCTTCCGTCCTCCAGCTTTTTGGAGCGCACTTTTCGAAGAGCGGCCTGCGAACGCTTGGCCGGTGCCACAGGGTCGCGGCTTGCCTTGGCATTCTGATCTTCGTCAGAAAAAAGCACTGGTCGCCACGCCTCAAGCATGTGCCATTCAACGTAGTAGGCCAGCATACACAAGAAGATGTGTGCCCGGACTCGGTTTTCGAGACGGTGGCGAATAGGCCGCACCTTGAGGTCCATGGTCTTGAATGAACGAAACGCACGCTCGACTTGGGTGAGCAACTTATAGCTGCGGACGGTATCCTCAGTGTTCATCTGCTGTGCACTGAGACTGGTGCGAATCACATAGATGCCGTCCAGTGCGGCTTCTGCCTCGACCTTCTTTTTGTCGATTTCGAAGGAGAAGGCATCGTCACGAATATCTAGTTTGAAGTGTTTTCCGACTTTGTACTTGTTGAGAACTTTGCCTACCCGCACCCCTATAGTGGCTTTTCCATGGAGCTGACCGTGCTCGATTCGCTGACGCAGTTGCTCCATTCGCCTGGCGATAGTCTTCATATGCTGTTTCCACCGGGCGAGTTGCTTGTCAGCTAACACACTATTGTCTTTAGCAATGTGCGCAGCATCGACAGCCATCGTCGTCTCGTCGACCTTGAAGTCGAAGCCGTCGTCACGGGTCTCGAACTTGTAGTACTTGCCCACCTTGTATTCAGCAAGGAGTTTTTGCACTCGGGCATTGATGTCTTCCCTACCGTGCAAGCGGCCGCGTTCGACCATCCGGCAAATCCTTTTCAGTTCTTTGCTGGTCGCTTCGAGCAATTCCTGACGCTTTAGGGCTCGGCGCTTCGCCAGTTCGTGGTTGCGACAGGCCACGAGACGCTCGTTGGGAAAATCCGAGTGTGTCAACTCAAACAAGTTGCGCTCGTCAAACAGCCCCATCTGCAGCGCCCCTTCGTTGAGGAGTTTGCGAATCGGCGCGGGTCGCAGGGCTGTAATCCAATCAATGCCCTCGAAGTCCTGTAAAGCGTCAACCTGTCTTTGGGTGATCATTCCGCGGTCGCCGACCATCACAAACCGCTTGATGCCGAACTGCTCTTGCACCTTTACTACTTGAGGTAGAAACGTTTTCGGATCGCCGGTGTTGCCCTCGAACACCGATACCGAGACAGGGACGCCCCTTTGGTTGGTCAAAAGGCCGTAGTTGATCTGGAGTTTGTTTTTCTTACCGTCGCGGTTGTATCCGAGGCGGGCCAGGGGGCACTTTTCTCCCTCGAAGTAGCTTGAGCTCAAATCGTACAAACCAAGTCCACCGTTTTCGAGGTGACGCGCCGCCAGTTTTTTCTCAATAACCCTTTGGCGCTCGAACACCCAGTCCATAGCGGCATATAGGTCGTCCTCGTCGGCATCACTCACACCGAGGATTTCGGGCAACGTTGTGCTGTGCCACCACTGGCTCGTTGCCAACCTCGACTGGGCTTCGAGTATGCGGGCGGCCACCATAGCCACCACCAGGTCACGTTGGCGTGAGCGTCGGGATGCGACGAGTTTGTCGAACTCAAGGCGTTTCATCGCGCTCAACACGGCCTCGACGCCACCGTGGAGTCGCGACCCGTCGGGCACAACCTCGAAGACGTCCTCGACCGCGACGAGTTTTTCTCCCTTGAGAACCCGTCGAATGGAGTCGACCTGCTCGCTTGGCAGTTTGGACAGGTTGGCAATTGTGCGCTTGCGCGGTTTCTTGCTTTTGGCGTCGCGAAAGGACTCACGGAGCAAAACGGCGGGTTTGGAGTTGCGGTTGGGCACAATGTCGATGTGCATGGTTACTATATACTCTATTAAAGATTATGTTACAAGAGTTATATGCGTTATTACATGGCTCCAAAATGCAGGCGGAGTTCGTATCTCTATCGTTGTAACTCCTTGCAACTAAGGGTGCTTCACCGAAGAAAGAGAGGTTTTACCGAGGGGAACTTCAGATTAAGTAATGTTGTGGCGTTCCCCGGGTGTTCCCCTAACCATTTAGGACTTCCGGGGGACCTTTCTGTAAGTCTATGAAAGTAATGGTGAGCCGCCGCGGAATCGAACCGCGAACCTACGGATTAAGAGTCCGTTGCTCTACCAATTGAGCTAGCGGCCCACAGGGTGGGGATATTTCGACTGGTACGCCTGAGAGGATTCGAACCTCCGACCTTCTGCTCCGGAGGCAGACGCTCTATCCAGCTGAGCTACAGGCGCATGCCAGCATCCGAAGACGCTGTCCCCGAAAGACCGTAAGAATACTCCGTGAGGGTGTTTCAGGCAAACGCTAACGCGATCAATCAGGGCCGAGCCTCTTCGAGCTCCAGCGTCAGGCGCTCCGCTTCGACAGGTTTCGGCTCCCCAGGGCTCACCGGGGCTTCGAGCGTGTGCTCGAGGATGCCGTCGAGTAGCCATTCGGCGTCACCTTTCAGCAGGCCTTGTGCAAGGATAGCCCATTCGGTCGTTGTTCTGGCTCACGCCTCGGAAGGCAGCTTCGATGCGAAGGCGGGATTCGGCGCAAAAGTGATCGACGAGGGCTTTCACTTCACTGGCATCGGCACTTTGGTCGATGAGCGCGTGGGCGCGGCTTGCCGAGGCCGCTTGGGCGAAAAGCTCTGTGGCGATGTCGACGAATCGCGCAAGGAGTAGTTGCTCGCGCTCTAGCTTGGGTCCGTGTTTCACCATCGCATGGAACATTTTTCGTGCGAGCTTCTTGCTCGTGCGGGCCGCGAAGCGCACATGCCTTTTCAAGGCAGGGTCCATTCTCGGCGTTTTGGAAAACCCGGGAGCCATTGTTTCGGGTACCACCGTATGTAGAACCAGCCGGCGCGAAGCATCGCGGAGAGGCGCTTTACGAGCGGCAGCCGGGAGTCCATGACGTCACCAGCTACGCGCAGATGAGGGTCCATCGCTTCACGCGCGATGAACAAGCGCATGATCTCTGTCGAGCCTTCGAAGATGCGGTTGATGCGTGCATCGCGCATCGCGCGCTCCATAGCATAGGGCTTCTCGCCTCGGGCCCCGAGAGATTGGGCAGTCTCGTAGCCGCGGCCTCCAAGGGTTTGCATCGCTTCATCGACAATATTCCTCGCGGCCTCGGTCCCGTACAGCTTCGCCATCGCTGCTTCCACGCGGATATCCGTGAGCTTGCGATCGACGAGCGCCGAAGTGAGGTAGGTCATCGACTCCATCGCGAATATCGTCGAGGCCATGCGCGCAATCTTGTCGGCGATGGCGGCGTGTTTTCCGATCGGTGCGCCCCATTGCTTGCGCTCGTTCGCGAAGTCCCTCGCATATTGGTACGCACGCTTGCTCATGCCGATGCACATCGCGGGTAGCGTGATGCGTCCGGTGTTGAGCGTCGTGAGCGCGACGCGAAGGCCAGCGCCTTCGCCTCCGATGATGTTCTCGACCGGAACTTTCACGTTGTCGAAACGGATGACGGCGTTAAAGAGCGCCTTCAGCCCCATGAAACGGCAGCGGTGCATCACTTCGCACCGGGTGTGTCGGTGTCGACCACGAAAGCGGTGACTTGGTCGCGCTTTTTGCCGGCGATATCCTTCGGAGGCGTCTTGGCCATGACCACGAGCAGCTTCGCGCGGCTGCCGTTCGTGCACCAGAGCTTCTCGCCATTGAGAATGAAGTGCTTGCCGTCCTTGGTGGCCTCCGCATGGGTCTCCATGCGCGAGGGATCCGAGCCGACGCTGTTCTCCGTGAGTGCGAAAGCCGAGATCTCGCCCCCCGCAACACGTGGGAGAAAGCGGCTCTTTTGTTCTTCAGTTCCGAACAAAAGCAGAGGTTGCGGCACGCCGATCGATTGATGCGCGGACAGAAGCGCCGAGATGCTCCCGCAATAACTTCCCACCAGGACGGCGGCACGCGTGTAGGTTTGTTGGCTCAGGCCGAGGCCTCCATATTCCCGCGGGATCTTGATCCCGAAGGCACCGAGCGCCGCGAGACCTTCGACAACGCAGTCCGGGATTTCGCCATCGCGGTCGATCTGATCGGGATCGGCATGCTCTTTCAAGAACGCTTCGAGCGTCGTCAGGAACTCACGGCCTCGAGCATCACGGTTGGACGCCGCTTCGGAACAAGGATGGATGAGGTCCATGTGGAGCTCGCCCATGAAGATCGCGCCCGCGAAAGTGGGATAGCCGTGGAAGCTTTCCCGCGACGATTCCGTGAGCTCGAGAGCGGCCTTCTTGCCTTCGGACATTCCTGTGGTGTCGATAGAGCTCATCGGAGTTCTCCTGTTGCTTGGGGCGTTACGTGGCGGGTAATCATCTCCAATATTTCGGCGCGGCTCACGTCGAGATCGATGGCCTCTTCATCGAAGACCCACTGGAGCATCACGCCGTCGATGGCAGCCTGGACGAGTGAAGCGGTCATACGCACCGGAACTTGACGCAGCTCCCCGCGCTCACGGCCCGCGTCTAGGATATGCGCGAGGTAGTGACGCGCGGGCTCGTGGGCTTCGGCGTTGAAGCGGCTATGGCCCCCCGAGCTTCCGCGCCGCCCCCAAAGTTCCACGAGCGCCACATAGTTATCGCGATGGGTCTTCATGAACTCGAAGTTGGCTTCGATATAAGCGCGCAGCTTACCGAGCGCGCTTTCGTGGCGGCTGACGCGCTCTTTGATGAATTCGGCCGGCTGGCGGAGAAGCGAGCGCAGAATCTCGTCAACGAGCGCCTCTTTGCCCGCGAAGTGGTATGAGATGACCCCTTTGCTGATGCCCGCTTTGCGTGCAATCTCCGCTAGCGAAGCCTGCGAGAAGCCTTGGCTGGCGATCGTCTGGATTCCTGTCTCCACGATCTGCCGGCGACGGGCCTCTTCAATAAAGGTGGTTTTTTTTGGCCGACAGGCTCAAGATTTGACCGCATAGTCAAATCTTAGCCTATGAGACCAACCTTTGCAACGCCGGTTACCGCAAGAATTGTAAGGTTATTTTGAGGTTCGGCCTTTGAATTCGTCCATTGACACGCTAATACCCATTAATTTTGCGATGGTGTCAAACCACGGGACTGGGAGTAAGCGAAGAAGTGGGATACTGTAGAGAAAAGGAGGCATCCATAAACGTGCTCGGTTGCGTTCGACGGCGCGAATAACCTTCTCCGCGACATGCTCCTCGTTCAAGATGGGCAAAAGAAACGAAAAGCGGGTTTTCACGCCCTCGAACATCCCGGTATCCGTATAGTAGGGGCAAATGACGGTGGTCCGAACGCCGGAGGCTTTCTTTTCGAGCTCGACGCGAAGCGACTCGTCGAAGCCGATGGCGGCCCACTTCGTCGCGCAATAGTCCGTGAGTCCCGGAACGCCGAGGAGGCCCCCTGCCGAGGCAATCGTGACCACGTGTCCACGCCCGCGCTCGATCATGCCTGGCAAGAACGCTCTCGTCATCCAAAACAAGGACAGCGCGTTCACGTCGAAGCTCTTTTCGATCTGCTCGTCCGATATTTCGAGGAGCGCTTGGCCGCTAACGACGCCAGCATTATTAATGAGGACGTCCACCGGCCCTTCCGCCGCCGCGGCCGCGTAAACCGCCGCGCGCTCGGAGACGTCGCAGACAGTGGCGGTGGCTTTCCCTCCGAGCGCTTCTACTTCGGACTTCACGGACTCGAGCCCCTCACCGTTCAAGTCCCAAAGAGCGAGCATCCCGCCGCGACGCGCGACGCCCAAAGCCATGCGCCTTCCGATGCCGCTCGCCGCACCCGTGATCAAAACGCGCGCACCCTGAAACTCAGTCATGGTGAGAGCGATTCTATCCTCTATACTCGAAGGGTGCCGATCCGAACGAAGCGCGTCTACGAAGCCGCGAGTGCCGAGGACGGAAAGCGGTTTCTTGTCGACCGCCTGTGGCCGCGCGGTGTCGCGAAGAATCGGGTCTATATCGAAGCGTGGCTCCCCGAGCTCGGTCCGAGCCACGCGCTCAGACGCTGGTTCGCGCACGATCCTGCAAAGTGGTCCGAGTTCAAGAAGCGATACAGCGCAGAGCTCGCCGGCAGAAGCGAGCTTTGGGCGCCGATCGTCGCCGCGTCCAAGAGCGGCACCGTGACGCTCGTCTATAGCGCGCGACGAAGACCACAACCAAGCGGTCGCGCTTGCCGCCTACCTTCGACGAAAAGGGCAAAAGACGCGCCGTAAGTGATTCGGGGTGAAATGCCTACGGTCCAAATTTTCTGAAACTATTCGCCCTCCCGGAGGTATGTCGGGATATGAGAGGGCTGGCTCGAATGGAAATCGAAGAGGTGCCGGAGCTCCCAGAAAAATGGCTCGTCGCGCACTGCGACGGCGATAGCGAGACCTTCGGGAAGCTCGTCCAGCGTTACCGGCGACCGGTCTTCGGCTACTTGGTTCATTGCGGTGTTCCCGAATCGGATCGGGATGACTTGTTCCAAGACATCTTCATCAAAATCCATCAGCGAGCGGATAAGTACGACGCGGCGCGGCCGCTTCATCCTTGGCTCTTCACCGTGGTGGCCAATACGGTGCGCTTCTATTTCAGCAAGAAAAAGCTGCGAAGCTTCTTCGTTTGGGAGCCGGCACCGGAGGAAGTGCCAGAGGAAGTGAAAGATCCCGCGCCCGATAGCGAAGCGCGGGCTTCCGCCAAGGAGACGGCCGCGTGGCTCGAGCGCGCCATCGCGGCACTTCCCATGCCCCAGCGAGAAGTCCTCGTTCTCGCCACCATCGAGGACTTGCCTTTGAAAGATATTGCGTCGGTTCTAGACATGCCCTTGAACACGGTGAAGACCCACGTGAGGCGCGCGCGCCTTCGACTCGTGGAGTGCTACGAACGACGTACGAGGTTGAATCATGACGGATAAATGCAACGAAGTTCGAGACGCCCTCGCTGTACAAGGAAAGGTACCCGCCGGAGTGAACGACGAGCGCCTTCGAGAACATCTCGAGAGCTGCGTTCGGTGCGCGGCCTTTCTGAAGAGTCTCTCTGCCGTGGAAGCCGAGCTCGGCTCACTGCCTGTTACAGATGTAGATAATGAGGTCGTCGACGCGCTCCTCGCACGCAAAGAGCTGAAAGGTCGCTCGCTCCCTCGCGGGAAGCGTTACTGGGCGATGGGGCTGGCGGCGACCGCCGTCATCGGTTTCGTCGCCGTGCGCCTCTCGGTTCACGACCAAGCGCTCATGTCACCGGCGCTCGATTTCAAGGACGCTCTCCCATCCGTCGAAACGGGGGCGATTGAGGACACCCCAGCTCGACCGAACCGCATCGACGATCTCGGCATCCGTTCGGAGCTCGACAACGGGAGGCTGCGTGAGTTCGAATCCGTCGGCTCGCTGGCCGATAAGGACGCGTTTGTTGGCGGCGTGGACGCGCCTAAGAAGCAAGACGATCAGAGCGTCCCGCCGCCGCCGCCGCCTCCTCCACCACCGGCGGCGCGGCTCGCAGCGCAAGCAGCGGCGCCCCAGGAGGGCAAAGAGAGCGTCCGATGCATCGAAGCGCGGTTTCGTGCCGGCGGCGCCGCCAGCGGACGAGGAAATTCCTTTGGGCGTTTTTGGCGAGGCGTCCAGGGATGGCGTTCTCGAGCGCCGAATGAGCGGCGCCCGCCAACAGAAACGGCAAAGTTTCGAAAAGTTGGTTCATGTCGATCCCGTGCTTCCCGAAGGCGAGGGGCGCGCGCGTATTCGCGGCACGGTATGGCTGCGCATCCAGATCGATCACGCCGGCAACGTCATCGACGCACGCATCTCGCGCTCGGTCCCGCTTCTCGACCAAGCGGCCATCGATGCCGTAATGCAATGGAAGTATACGCCGCAGGATCAACCACAGAACAAACCACAGAATCTAGAAGACATCCGCATCCTGGACGTCGCGGTCGAGTTCGATGTCGAACAGCAAGAGCGCAACGAGTCTGCCGCTTTCTCTTTTCTCGAAGCGCGCAGGACACTCGATGGCCTGAGCTTTCGCGATGCGCGCGGCTATTGGGCGAACAGCTACATTCCCGGAGACCCCAAGATACGCTTCCTCGCAGCTCGGCTCACACAAGCACCGCAGACCCTGACGCCGCATCTTCTGGCACGACCGGTGGTCCAGCCTTTCGACCCGCCATCGCGCGGGGCTCTCTCTGTTACCCTCCATGCCGATCGGCGCAGCCTTCGCGAGCCGGGTCGTCTTCTCGTTCAAGTCGCCTTGAAGGCCACCGCGAGCCACGGCCGTCGTCGTCCTCCCATGAATGTCGGTATCGTGCTCGATCGCGACGGCCGCCACGCTCTCGAGATGCGGGCGCTCGTCGAAGCGCTTCAAGCGATGAAGGCGCCGGGCGATCGCTTTCGTTTGATCCTTCCGGGCCGCGGCGAAGTCGTCGCTCCCGACGCCTTTCGTCACGGGCCTCTCACACTCGCCTTGAGTCAAGCTTCGAACGGCCATCTTGTCGACGCGGTGCGTCTTGCCATCGAGAAAGTGCATGCTGGGGACGATCCGACCATGCCGCTCGGGACGAGCCTCGTTCTCGTCGCTACCACGCGGGCTCTCGGAAACGACCTCGGGGCGCTCTCGCAACTTGCGCACCAGAGTGCTGTGGGCGGCGTTTCGTTGAGCGCGGTGGGCGTCGGCGACAGCATCGATCGCGGCGAGCTCGAACAGCTCGCCCTCTCGGGTCAAGGACGTCGTTACTTTCTCGAGCAGAGCGCTGACGCGAATCGCATCGTCGACCAGGAGCTTGCCGCGACGAGTCGCGCGGTGGCCCGCGCCCTCAGGCTACGCATCAAGCTCGCGGACGGCGTGAGGCTCGTGGACGTTCTCGATTCGTCGCCTTTGAGCGAGCGCCAGACCGCTCGGGTAAAAGAAGCCGAGAAGAGCATCGACCCAGGCTTTCGCGCAATTTGGGTATCGAGGCCGATCGGGGCGAGGACGAAGACGGTATCCAGATTGTCATCCCGAGCTTCTACGCCGGCGACGCGCACACAATCCTCCTCGATGTGGTCGCATCCGGCCCCGGCCCCATCGCCGAGGTAACGGTGCGCTACAAAGATCTCGCGGCGCTCGAGAACACGGTCGCCAAGGCCAGCTTGGCGCTTTCGGGCACGACGGCGACCGAAGGTCCGCTTGAGCGCAACGTTCTCAAGAACTTCCTCGCGCTGCATCTTTCGCGCGAGCTCGAAGGTGCGGCTGACATGCTCGACCGAGGCGACCAGGGCGGCGCGCTCGCGCGCATCGAGCACCTTCGAAATCTATGGCTCGGACTTTCTTCAGCGGCCTCACCGGCTTTCGCGAGCGACCGGGAAACGGCCCGTGACATCGCGATGCTCTCAGAATATGTCATCGCGTTGACGTCTTCGACGACGCCCAGCTTGGTGGCCTATCTCGCGGACTCTTTGCGCTATGCGGGAGCGGGCAAAAGACGCCTTCTTCCAGCGCGTTCCTGATTCTTTTCCCAACCCGAACGAGGTGTAACGATGAAACGGACATGGTTTGCCTTGCTACTTCTGCTCGTCTCGCTGCCGTCGCTGCGAGCTCAAGACAACACGCCGGGTCAAGTGCAGATCCCGCTCGAGATCTACACACAGCTTCTCCAGCAGGCGCAGGCGCCGGACGACCCGCGAGCCCCGGTCAACTTCGCGCTCGGAAACGCACAGGTGAACGTCGTCGTACGCGCCATCGAGCCGCGAGCGAGCGCCGAGATCTCGGTGACGCTTTCGATCCAAATCTTCGAAGACCGCTGGGCGCTCGTTCCCGTGCTTCCAGCAGGCACACCGGTTACGCGCGTGACAATTCAAGGGAGTCCCGTGCAGCTGGTCCCGACACCGCAAGGTCTTGCCTGGACGACCCATCAGAAAGGCGCCTACACGATGGAGCTGAACTACCGTGTGGATGCGAGCTCCTCCGACAATGGGTACGTTCTCGGTGTGCCCGTGCCCGAGGCTGCATCGATCAATCTTTCCGCGACGCTTCCCGGGACAGGGCTCGACGTCGCCGTCATCCCATCAGCCGGCATGACGACGGCCGTGAGTGGTGTCGCGACGCGCGTCACCGCCACGGTGCCGAGCGCACGCGGGATTCAAATTTCTTGGCGAACCCCGTCCAAGCTCGGGGCCGCGTTCAGCCGCGCCCTTTATCGCGGCACGCTCTCGGGCGACACCATCGTTTGGCGTGGGGAGTTTCGCGTGGAGCTTTTCTCCGACGAGACAGCGACGCTAAAGCTATTGCCGAGAGCCGTCACGCTCACAAACCTCCAAGTCGACGGCAAGGAAGCGTCCATCCTCGTCGACGGCAAACACTTCACGACGCTGGTAAAAGGACGCGGCGTCCACCGAGTCGTCGCGTCCTTTCAAACTCCGGTGATTCAGTCCGACGGTCCGCCGCGCGTCGAGCTCGACCTCCCGAAAGTGCCGGTGTCTCGCTTCGAGCTCACACTGCCCGGACGTAAAGAGCTCTCGGCCCAGCCCGGCGGCAGCGCCACGACGCAAACGCGAGCCGGCGCGACTGTCGCCACCATCGCCACCGTGAATGTCCCGCTTACGGGACATGTCAGCTTGAGCTGGTCAGAGTCCGTGCCGGAGGTCGTGCGCCGCGAGGTTCGCGCGAACGCATCGCTCTATCACATCGTCTCCGCCGAGGAAGGCGTGCTCTTGTCGCGCGCGCGCATTCTCTACGAAGTCCGCCGCGGCGAGACCAACCGGCTCGAGCTCGTCGTCCCCACCGATGTGCAAGTCAATCAGGTCAGCTCCAAGACGGGCGCCATCGCCGATTGGCGCTTGACGCGGGATGGCAATGCTCAGCTCCTGCAAATATTCCTCGACCGCCAGATTCAGGGTGAGCTGCTCTTCAACGTGCTCTACGACCGGTCCCTCACTTCCGAGGACAGCGAAGCCTTGCCGCTTCTGACCGCGCGGGGCGTCGGACGGCAACGCGGCATGGTGGCCCTTCTCGCGAGCCGGGAGCTCACGCTCGACCCAGTGGACGAGGGTGCCTCCACGCGCGTCGGCGAGAACCAGCTACCGAGCTTTGTCCGCGACGAGATCGAGCTCACCATCGCACATACTTTCAAATATACGGATGTGCCGCCGTCGATGACGGTCGCCCCGTCGGTCCCCGACCGCGTGGCGGGACGCTTCGACGCTCAGGTCGACTCCCTTCTCTCGCTCGGAGACGTCACTTTGACGGGCGCCGCGGGCGTCGAAATTCACGTCAAGTCCGGCGGCGTCGATCAGATGGAGCTCGTGCTTTCGGAAGGAACGAACCTTCTGAACCTCAGCGCGCCGTCACTCCGCACCCATCGCATCAGCGATGATGACGACCGGGTCGTCGAGCTCGAGTTCACCCAGGAGATGGAAGGTCACTTTCGGATCGAGCTTACCTATGAGCGCATACTCGGAGAAGACGAGGTCGACATCGATGCCTCAACCGTCCGCGTGCGCGGCGCTGATGTCGAGCAAGGCCGAATCGCGGTCGAAGCGTTGAGCGCGGCGGAGGTCACGCCGTCAGCGACGGACGAGCTAACGCCTATCGAAGTGAACGAGCTTCCTCGCCAGCTCGTCCTTCAAACGACGAATCCGATTCTTCTCGCGTTCAAATACGTTCGCGCCGAGCCAGAGCCGCGCCTCGCGCTGCGTGTCACCCGGCACCGTGTCGTCGACGTGCAGGAAGCCGCCATCGACTCCGCCGAGTATAAAACTCTCTTTACCCGAGACGGTCTCTCGGTCACGACGGCGCGCTTCATGGTGCGCAACGCGCGAAAGCAGTTCCTCCGGATTGTTCTGCCCGAGGACTCCGAGGTATGGTCTGTCTTCGTCGCGGGACGTCCCGAGAAACCCGCCCTCGCAGAGGGGGAGGATGAAGACGGCTCGCTTCTCATCAAGATCGTGAACCGCACCGAAGGCTTCCCCGTGGACGTCATCTTCGCGACCCGCGCAGGTTCGATCGGACGGCTCGGGACGGTGCGCGCGCGCCTGCCGCGTCCTGATATCCTCGTTACCGAGACGCGGTGGGATTTGTACTTGCCGGAGGGGCTCGACTATCGCCCGGCAACGAGCAATCTCAACGTGATGCGCGCTAGGGCGCCGGTATCGCAAGAGGACATGGAGCGCTCTCTCTCGCAGCTCAACGATATCAGGGGGGGCGCGAACGCCGCACCCCTTCACATCACCGTCCCGGCAACCGGATTGCACTATGCCTTTCACAAGCTCTACGCCAATCAAGGTGACGTCGAAGCCTACGCCTCGATCCCCTACGCCACGACGGCGGGGACGGCGCTCGGGCAGCTCGTCAGCCTGCTCGCCGCCGCGTTGATTTGGGTCGGGCTGTGGTCGCTCGTAACAAAGAACGAGCGCCTTCCTCATCGCGTCCAAATCACGATGGCTGCCGCCGGCGGTCTCGTTCTCATCGTGGCGGTCAGCGCCTATCACGTGAGCGCGACGCCCGCGCTTCTCGCTTCTGTGCTCGCGGGCGCCGGGCTCGCCACGCCGCACGCGCGGCGCGCGCTCGCGAGGCTTCGAGCATCGGGGACCGCGGAGCAGAACACGTACGCGCGCTGTCTCGGCAGCCGGGTGCTTTTCCACCCACACTGGGGGTGACCTCCCCACGTGAGCTCACCCCAGTACACCCATTAAGTCACTATCGTTTCAACGATTTGATGGTGGCGCGGATCTTGCTCTTTTCTCCTGTTTCTAGCGCACATATGCCCCGGGGAGAGGGGAGGACCGTGAGGCTTTGCTCGGTTTTGAGGGCCACCGTGTTGCTCGGAGCTCTGGTTCTCTCCGCGTGCGAGGAGCCGGAGGCGCTCGAGCTACCTGAAGAGCTCATCGGCTATTGGACGACCGATGCTCCCAAATATGCGGATCGTTTCTTCGAGTTTCGACCCGACCGCATGGTCGTCTTCGGCCTCGGAGGCCGCCATACGGACTTCTCCCCCATCGTCAGGATCGAGGCCGTCCGCCAAGGCGGTTTTTTCACGTATCACATCTCCCATCTGAGCGAGATCGGCGAGGTTTACGTCTTCTCCGTGGGCTATCACTCGGAGCGGCCTGGCTATCTCAGATTCATCAATCAATGGGATATCGAATGGAAGAAGAAAAGCGACAGCGCTTCGTTTGCGAGGTGAAGACATGCGGCGTGTACTGCGAAGACGAAACATTTTCCTGGACAGCTTCCAGGGTCGGCTCGTCGCGCTCAACTTCCTCTATTTCGGGATCCTTCTCATCACGTTCGCAGGAGCGTTGTTTCTTCCCGTCGTGATGGAGCTCTCCGACGAAGCGACGTCTTGGCACCAGAAACAACAAGCGTCCACACAATTCCTCACACTACACCAAAGACTCTGGCCCGCCATCCTTCTGCTCTTCGGGCTCCTCGCCGTCCACTCGGTGGTCATCACGCATCGTATTGCGGGACCGCTCCACCAATTCCGGCGTCTTTTCCGCTCGATCGCGAGCGGCGACTTGTCCGTTCGCGCCGCCATCCGGAAAAACGACTACCTCACCAAGGAGGCCGTGGACATCAACGACATGATAGCGGCTCTTCGCCGCCAGGTCGATCAATGTAGCGAGGCGAGCGAGAAAGCACTCGCAGCGTTAGCCGCGATGCGCGAGGCCGCATCCTCTGGCAATTTGAGTGAAGTCCAGAGGCTCTCCGGTCACGTCGAGGTTCACCTCTCGCGTCTCGATGACGGGATCGGTTTCTTCACCACGACCGGCGCCGAGGAAGATGACGCCACCGCCAAGGAAGCAGCGCTTCAAGACCACAACCTGTGCGTGACGCGGGAATCATGAAGCACAACGCCTCGGGTTTTTCCCTCGTCGAGCTGCTGCTCGTCGTGGCCATCATCGCTACGCTGGCCGCGATCTCGCTTCCCGTCTATGCCAACGCGCTGCGACAAGCCCGGACCGCCAGAGCGATCGGCGATATCAACACGATTGGGTTCGACATCATGGTCTTCCAGATGACGACCGGGCCCTTCCGAGCTCTCTGGCCGAAGTCGGTCGAGAAAACCACCGGGATCCCTGGGGGAGCGCTTACGAATATTTCAGCTTCGACGACGCCAAGGGCAAAGGAAGTATGCGGAAGGACCGCTTTCTCGTACCCTTGAACTCCGATTTCGACCTCTATAGCAAAGGGCCCGACAGAAAAAGCGTGCCGCCGCTGACCGCCGAGGCGAGCCGGGACGACATCATTCGAGCCAATGACGGCGGCTATATCGGCCTCGCGTCTGAGTACTGAGACCATGTTGTCTCTCGACAAAGCATTTCGAAGCAAAGTCGCGCGACGTGTCTTTTTGCTCTTCGTCCTTTGCGCCATGGTTCCGCTCGTCGGCATTGCGACGATCTCTCTGCTCCAGGTCAGAAAGCAGATCACAGCCCAGAACAATCAGCATCTGTACGAATCCACAAAAGGAAAAGCGCTAGCTATTTTCGGGCGGCTTTCCTTCGTCGACCGCGAGCTTTCGCTTTTCGCAACAGAGCTCAACATTAGTACGAATGGTTACCACGCGGCGAACTTGCGCGCCGACGAGCGCTATCGCGCGATCGCCGTCGTGCGCGAAGGCGAAGTCTTGGACGAGCTCCATGGAGAGCTGTCCCTCGCACCCGAGCTCTCGAGCACGCAGCTCGAGCGTTTAGGGAACGGAGAGAGCGTTCTGATCGCCGGCGCGAAAGGCGGCCCGATCTGGATGGTGCGCCCTATGGAGCGCGAGGCGCTGCTCGTTGCCGAGATCGCCGCTGGCTCTCTTTGGGCTTTGGATGATTTGCCGTCGCAGCACGAGCTCGCGGTTTTCGATGCCGCGGGCGCAGCTCTGTTCTCGTCCGCTCTGCCGCCTCCGCGCTCCGAGCGGCACCTTCAATTCGGCCAGAGGCTCGTTCGATGGGAACGGGCCGGCGAAGTCTATTTCGCGAGCAGCTGGGAGCTGCCTCTGAAGTTCGCGTTCGGCAGCCCACCGTGGTTCGTCATGCTCAGCGCCACCGAGGCGAGCCGCTTGGCGCCAGTCACGGAATTCATGAGGACTTTTCCACTCGTCATGCTTCTTTCCTTCTGGGTGGTACTGCTTTTGAGCGTGACGCAGATAAAAAGAAGCCTCGACCCACTGGAACGCTTGAAAGAGGGCACGGATCAGATTGGGCAGCACGACTTTTCGACGCGCGTCGATATCACGAGCGGCGATGAGTTCGAGGACGTCGCGCGGTCTTTCACTCTCATGTCGGCGCGCCTCGGTCGTCAGTTTCACACGCTGACGGCGCTGTCCGAGATCGACCGCGCCGTACTCTCCACGCTGAAGACAGAGGAGATCGCGGAGCAACTCCTCTCGCGTCTCTTCGGCATTTTGTCGGCGGAGAGCGCACGGATCACGGTGCTCGACAGCCCGCCCGTAGCGTTTACAGGCCGCCGCGCGGCCTCGCACGTCGAGCGGAGCGCAGTAAAGCTCGAGCCGGAAGCCAGTGAGCTTCGCGACCTTCTGAATCACCCGGAAGGTTTCCGTGTCGGTCCCGGCCACGCGAGCCCGCTCGTTACAAACGAGCTCGTCAGTGTACTCCTCCCAATCGTCTTGGAGGGCAGACCGGCGGCAGTACTCTCCGTGGGCTACAAGTCGGAGCAAGACCTGAGCGATGAAGAGCGGCGTCAGGCACGCCAACTCGCGGACCGCTTTGCTGTGGCGCTCGCGAACGCGGAGCTCGTGAAGGAGCTGGACCGACTCAAGTGGGGCTCGCTCGTGGCTCTCGCTCGGACCATCGACGCCAAGTCTCCTTGGACCGCCGGCCATTCCGAGAGAGCCGCCTTACTCGGTGTCGCGATTGGAGAAACCCTGGGGCTGGATAAGTGCGCGCTCGACATCGTGCACCGAGGAGGCCTTCTCCATGACATCGGAAAGATCGGGGTCCCACCTGAGATTCTGGACAAGACGGGGAAGCTCACCGACGAAGAGCGTGACGTCATGAAAGAGCACCCAGGAATCGGGGCTCGAATCCTGGAGCCTATCGAGGCCTATCAGAAGTACATCCCGGTCGTACTGCAACACCATGAATGGTTCGACGGACGCGGCTACCCAGGTGGGCTCGCCGGGGACGACATCAGCCTCCATGCCAGGGTGTACGCGGTGGCCGACGTCTACGACGCACTCTTCGCCGACCGGCCCTACCGTCAGGGCCTCGTGCAAGAGGACGTTGTGGAGTACATCGAATCGCGCTCCGGGAGCCAGTTCGATCCAGTGGCTGTCCGCGCTTTTCTGGCCCTCGTCGAGGAAGACGATCCTCGGTTGAAAGATCGCTCACGGCACGTGCACCGCTTGACGGGCGCCTTCGCAAGCTCGCCCGCCGCCCTGAAGAAGGGTTGAAACAGACCGTTCGAGCTGTCCAAGCGCTAGAATGTCGGGGTGAGGCCCACCGTCATCGAGAGCTTCGACCTCGTGCCCGGGCGATCCTTTGCCCGGAAATACGAGGTCGTCTCCTGGCTGGGCAGCGGCTGGGAAGGCGAGGTCTACAAGATTCGTGAAAAGAGCACGGGCATCGAGCGCGCCGCCAAGCTCTTTTTTCCTCACAGGAACGAGCGGAACAGAGCCGTCACGTCTTATGCTCGAAAATTGCACAATTTGCGCGCTTGCCCGATGGTCATCCAGTACCACACGGAAGAGACGATCATCGTGCGCAAGCAGCCTATACGCGCCTTGGTCTCGGAATATGTCGATGGCGAGCTTTTGTCGGATTTCTTGAAGAGACAGCGCGGCGGGCGGCTTTCCCCGTTTCAGGCGCTTCACTTACTGCATGCGCTAACGGTCGGCATGGAGTGCATCCATCGCTCGCGGGAGTTTCACGGCGACCTTCATACCGACAACATCATCGTCGAACGCTACGGGCTGCGCTTCGACTTGAAATTGCTGGACTTCTTCCATTGGAAGGCGCCGAAGCGCGAAGGCTATCAGGACGATCTTTGCGAGATCGTACGCATCTTCTACGACGCGCTCGGCGGGAGCCGCTTCTACAGCAAGCAGCCCCCCGAGGTCAAAGCGATGGTGCTCGGACTGAAACGCTCGCTCATATTGAAGCGGTATCCCACGACGACCCATTTGCGCCAACACTTGGAAAGCCTCGGATGGGAGTAAACGAAACTCTCGAGCGAAACGAAGCTCGTGTGTTCTTCGACCACGACCACCTCTCGGATGTTTTGTTCACGATAGGCGGCGGCAGCCTGGCGCTCTTTTCTTCGAGGAGCCCCGACAAAGGCGGGCCCAACGAAGACGCGGCGGGCATTCTCGCGACGGGACCCGACAGCGCTGTCATCGCGGTCGCCGACGGGGTTGGAGACGCCCCCGCTGGAAGCCGGGCGTCGGCAACGGCCATCGAATGCGTCCTCCACGCGGTGCAGCAGGCGATGCGCGAGGAACAAGACCTACGTCACAGCCTATTGAGCGGCTTCGACGCAGCGAACGAACAAGTCCTTTCGCTCCGCGTCGGCGCGGCCACAACACTTACCGCCGTCGTGATCCACGGCTGCGAGATCCGCGCGTTTCACGTGGGAGACTCCTTCATGTTGATCACGGGGCAGCGGGGCAAGGTCAAGTTGCAGACCATCCCGCAATCGCCCGTGGGTTACGGGGTCGAATCCGGGCTCCTCGACGAGAAGGAAACGATGTATCACGAAGAGCGCCACCTCATAAGCAACATGGTCGGAACCGCGGACATGCGCATCGATGTCGGCTCGCCCTATGACCTTGCCCCAAACGATACCCTCGTGCTCTCGACGGACGGCCTCTCCGATAATCTGCAGATCGTGGAATGTGTGCGCAAAGGGCCGCTTCGAAAGGTGGCCCGTAAACTCGCGGGGATGGCGACGGTGCGCATGGACGAAAAGCGGCCGGATGTGCCGTCCAAGCCGGACGACTTGACGTTCTTGATCTTCAGACTAAGTTGACACGGAGAGGTTGGAACCATGGAACCCATTCACGAGCTTCTGCAAAAACGCTATAGCCCGCGGGCCTTCGACGGGAGGACCGTCGCAAAAGAAACGCTGCGCACACTTTTCGAGGCAGTGCGCTGGGCACCTTCTTCTTTCAACGAGCAGCCGTGGCGATTCATCGTTGCGACACAGGAAGACATGGCGGAGTTCGAGCGGCTCCTGAGTTGTCTCGTTCCCGGCAATCAAACATGGGCCAAGAATGCTCCGGTACTGGCGCTGTCGGTGGCGAAGCTTCGCTTCACCCGTAATGACAAGCCGAACCGCCACGCGTTTCACGATGTCGGCCTCGCCGTCGCGCAGCTCGTCACACAAGCCACCGCGCTCGGGCTCGCGGTCCATCAGATGGCGGGCTTCGACATCGAGGTGGCGCGCACAACCTATACGATCCCCGAAAGCTTCGAGCCGGTCGCGGCCATCGCCCTAGGCTATTCCGCGGAAGAGCCGCCGGCTAGCCGAACACGGCGCCCGCAGGACGAGCTCGTGTTCCAAGGCCTTTGGGAAACGCCGTTCTAACCCTCTAAGGGCCCGGGCAAGAATTACTCCCCATTCTTGGACGGACCCTAACGTCGATAGGGGGCGAGGGCCGACTCCGGAGGCGGCGGCGTCAGCAAACTGACGGCGACGAGGAGCAACGCGGAAGCGAGGAAGCCGGGAAGCACCGGGTCGATGTTGGCTGTCCCCCAGAGCTCCCACCCGAAGCACACGAGTAAGCCTCCGATCATCGCCGAGGCCGCGCCCTCTTTCGTTGCACGGGTCCAATAGATGCCGGCGACCACGGGCATGAAGAAGCTCGACGCCATCAGAGCGGTGAACAAGAGCACGATGAACTGAACGAGCTCGCCTTCACCAACGCCGCTCAGGATGAGCAGGAGCGGTATCGAGCCAACGACCAGAATCCCGACGCGCCCTATCCAAAGACGCGTCTTCGGGCTCGCGTCCGGGCGAAGGGTTCCATAGATGTCATGGGCCAGCGCAGAACCTGCCACGAGCATGTGCGAGTCCACCGTGGACATGATGGCGGCCGCGATCGCTGCCAAGAGCACCGATCCGAGAACCGGCGGCAGCACGGCGCGCGCCACCATCGGCATCGCGAGGTTGCCGCTCGGAAGCGCCGGGAAGATGACGATGCTCGTGAGAGCGATCACGAAGATCACGAGATTCAACCCCGTGGCCACGAGGATGGCGAAGAGAATGCCGCGTCGGATAGTGCGCATGTCCCTCATCGCGTAGAGGCGTACCAGTTTCTCCGGCGTTGCAATCGTACCGAGCGTGAAAGCGAGCCCCATCGTGAACAAGAGCGCCGGCGGGAAGCTTTCCCATGTAAAGGTCTCGGGCTTGACCACTTGGACATAGGTGAAGAGCGGGCCGAGACCGCCAAGCCCTCGAATGGCCAGCGGCAAGGCGGCGACCACGCCGACGATCATGATCACGAGCTGGATGAAATCGGTATAGACGACGGCGAGCATGCCGCCGATCGACGTGTAGACGATGATGATGATTGTAAATCCGATCATGCCCCATTGCGTCGGGATGCCGAAGACGATGTTGCTGATGATGCCGCCCGCAACGATCTGCGCCTGCACATAGACGACGGTCGCAATCAGAATGATCACGGCAGCGAGGCGCCGCACGGCTTTGCTGTAATAGCGGGTCTCGATGAAAGCCGGCAGCGTGAGCTCTTTCGACCGCGTGAAGCGGGGTGCAAGCACTGCGGCCATGAACCAATAGGCGAGCGGTATCGAGAGAACGATCCAAGCGAAGGACCACCCCGCGGTATAGATGACACCGATGGTGCCGACGAAGGTTCCGGCGCTCGCGTGGGTGGCCCCTATCGTCGCGCCCCCGAGAAGCCAGCCGAGCTTTCCGCCCGCGATCCAGTAGTCGGATTCGTCCCGCGTCCGCTTCAGGGAGTACCAGCCGATAGCGAAGATGACGACGAAGTAGAGCGAGAAGAGAACGATTTGGACCGACACGGATCAGCCCCGCTCGACCCAGTACATCCAAGCGACGTAGGCCACGACCAACGCGCCAAAGACGGCGAAGAGCCCCCAGAAAACGAACCCGACTTCCATCATGCGATCATCTCGCAGCTCGCACGCGACGGATAGCGACGAAGGCGAGGCCGGCAAACAAAACGATCACGGAGCCATCCACTAGCTGCGGAAAGGATAAAAGCGGCGCGCGATTCGCCACGTGGAGTCGGATGAAAGCGGGAAGGACTGGAAGCTCGAGTGCGTAGCGGCTCTCGGCAACTCTTTTTGCGCCGGTCGGAAAGCTCTCCACGAGATGTGAGCCCTCAGGAATCTGCAGCTCGGCCGTGAACGTCCCGGGGCGCGCCTCAGAGGGAGTGAAGCTCGGAACCAAGATCGGGATCGTTGTTCCGACCGCTTCGTAGTAGAAGGTGATGAACGTCGTTCCAGGCCCGACTGGGACGGCCGTCTTGAGCTCAGGAGCACCGGACCGGGCGAGCCGGAGCGGGCGACGATCTTGGCCTACCCGGAGGTTCTCGATTCTAGCCTCGTCCATTTCGAGGAGCGAGAACACTAGCTCGCCATTCGCCGGAGGCGCCCCGTCGAGAGTGAGCTCATACGCGAGCTCGACCGCGATCGTTCGGTTGGCCTCGATGGTCGCAGAGAGGTGCGCTTCGACGTCGCCGGAAAGGGCGAACAGCAGCAGCAGCACAGGCCTACTCCCAAGCCTCCTTCAGGAGACGCAGTGCGTTGCCGCCAACGACCTTGGCGGTATCCTCGTCGGAGTAGTCGTGTTTCACGAGCCAGCGGACGATGTTCTCGGACGCTTCCGTCGGGTTCTCGACACCTTCGACATAGTCGACGCGCTCGTTGTCTTGATGGCTAGCCGCTTTGATCGAAAGGCTCGACTTGTACGTGTCGTGCAAGCCGACGTGATCGCCGTAGAGCGTGTCGGGGCCGAAGCCGACATGGTCGATGCCGACGAGGTCTTTGATGTACTCGAAGTGCTCCATATAGGCCTCGAGGTTGTGCCGCGAATGAGCTTTCGTAATCGTCGTGTGCGGCGCTGCTTCGATCCCGATAATGCCGCCTTTGTCGCCGCAAGCTTTTAGCACATCGTCGGGCGCCATGCGATTCGTGCTCCACAGCGAGCGCGCCCCGATATGGCTGAGCGCAATCGGTTTCTCACTCGCCTCTATGACGTCCAGCGTCGTCTGGTCGCCGCAATGCGAGCAATCGACGAGCATGCCGACCTTGTTCATCCGCTCGACCACGCGCTGCCCGAACGCGGTGAGACCACCATCTTTCGCTTCCTTCAAACCCGACCCGAGCCCGTTCGACTCGCTATAAGTGATGCCCATCGCGCGCACGCCGAAACCGTAGAGAATCTCGATGCGGTCGAGCTCGTTCTCGATGGGCGCGGCCCCCTCGATCGACGCCACGAGCGCTACCCGGCCCTCTTCGTGAGCCAGTGAGATGTCGTCGACGCCGAGGCATAGAGTCACGAAGTCCTGATGCGCGAGATCGCACAAACGCATCCCCAGGTCGTGGAGCACTTCGGTCCACTTCCAGCCGCGCTTCGAGTGGATCTGACAAATGCCGTCCATGAAGTTCTCGAATATGCAGTCCCAGTGGCAATGGGACAATCCTTCGAAAGCGGTGGCTTGCCGACCTTCGCGGACGTAGACAGGCGTCTCGGATATGGGCTCCGGGAAACGGCCAAGGTGATCGTGAAGAGAAACGAGGATCTGCTCCCGCGCGATACGCTCGGCGCGCTCTTCTTCCGCGTCGCTCAAAGGCAGCTGGTAAGGCGGCACGCGGTCGATCTCGGTCGCGAGCGGAACAGCCGGATAGTCGATGCCTTCTTCCAGATATTGGAAGGAGCGGTAGCCGCGGTAGTTTTTGTCTCGTCCCATGAGCTCTAGTCTCCCTCGATCTTCGTCGCCGCCATATCTTCGATGAACGTGGCGATGACGGAATGGTCTCGGTCGCCTTTACCGCCGACGACGAGCGCGCCTATCATTTGCTGCACGAGCGCTGTCACCGGGAGAGGCACGCCGAGCTCTTTTCCTGTCAGCAATGCGTTGTTGAGATCTTTTTGGTGCAGCCGAATGCGAAAGCCGGGATCGAAGTTGCCAGCGATCATCATCGGGGCTTTGGCGTTCAGCACGTTGCTTCCGGCAAGCCCGCCTCGGATCGCCTCGAAGACGTCGTTCGGGTCGAGCCCAGCTTTTCTCACGAGCACGAGCGCTTCAGAAACCGCTTCGATATTGGCGGCCACGATGATCTGATTGGCGAGCTTTGTCGTATTGCCGGCGCCGTAGCCGCCGCAGAGGACGTAGCTCTTTCCGACCGCCTCGAAGATCGACTGGCACCGATCGAAAGCTTCTTGTTTGCCCCCGACCATGATGGCGAGCTGGCCCGCAATCGCACCGGGCTCGCCGCCGCTCACGGGAGCATCGAGCGCCTCGACGCCTTTCGCCTCACAAGCGGCGGCGATCTTCTGAGAGATAGCAGGAGCAATCGAGCTCATATCGATGATGGTGGCACCGGCCCTTGCTCCAGACAGCACGCCGTTGTCACCGAGGATAACGGCCTCGGAGTCCGGCGAGTCCGGGAGCATGGTTACGATAAAGTCCATCCCGGAAGCGCAGGCGCCCGGCGAATCGGCGGTGGTGGCGCCTTCCGAAACGAGCGCGTCCACGGGCGGCCTCGAACGACTATGTACTCTGAGCTCGAAACCCGCTTGGAGAAGATTGCGCGCCATGGGCTTTCCCATGATGCCCAAACCGACGAACCCGACTTGCTTGACTTCCGTCACCGTCACGCTCCTTGAAACTGCCGATTATAACGCTCGTCAGCCGATGACGAGCTGGCCGCAGGCCGCGCTCGCTTCGACGCCGCGCGGGCGGCGAATGGCGCAGAACAAGCCTCGGTCGCGGAGCCGCTGACGGAAGGCCACGACGCGAGGCTCGGGGCTCGCACGCAGACCCTCGCGCCCGGCGTTCATCGGAAGAAGGTTCACGCGCACGGAAGGCGAGAACGGCGCGAGGAAGGCGATGAGCTCATCCGCGTGGTGAAGCGCGTCGTTCACGCCGTCCATCAGAGTCATTTCGACAAAGAGACTCCCTCCAGTTTCCGAGAGACGGTCGAGGAAGGCTTCTCTGAGGGCTTCGGTCGAATGACGCAACGTTGGAACGAGCCGCAAGCGCAGCGCGTTGTCGACCGCGTGAAGCGACCACGCGAGCTGCACGGGAAGATCGCGCGTCGCAAGGATGGCGTCCGGCGTGGTGCCAACGGTAGAGAGCGTGATGTGTGTGGCGCCAAGCGCGAAGCCCGAAGGATCACAGAGAACGGCAACGGTGGTTCTGACCGCGTCGAGGTTGTCGAGAAGCTCGCCCATTCCCATGAAGACAACGTTACGGATCGCCGGAAGATGTGCGGCAAGCGCGTCGCGCGTCGCCAGTAGCACCTGACCCACTATCTCTCCCGCCGTGAGCCCCCGCTCGAGCCCCATCGTCGCCGTCAGACAGAAGATGCAGCCGCGGGCGCATCCGGCTTGTGTCGAGACGCATACGGTCGTGCGGCGCGGCGAAGGGATGAGCACGGTCTCGATGCGCCTCTGGTCGGCAAGTACCAAACGCAACTTGGTGGTGCCACAGGCCGCGACATCGCGGCGCTCCACGGAGAGGTGGGCGGGGGACGTTTGCGCCCGAAGCCGTGCGCGGACCGGCGGTGCGAGCTCCGGGTCCTCGAACGGATCCCTGCCCTGGAGCATCGCACGCCAGATGGCCCGAGCGCGCCCCGTTCCACCCAGAAGCTCCGAGAGCTCCTCAGGCGTGAGCGCTTCCAGCTCGACCATCAGGCCATCGTACTTCAGCCTCCGTGGAAAGCGTGACCCTCTCAGGAGCCTCAGGGAGTAAGGTCCGCGCAGACCACGTAGACCTGAAATGTTCCGCCCACGCCCACCACGTCGTTGAAAGGGAAGGGATCCATGACGACGCGCCAACCGGATTTGCCGTCCACTATTATCGGGCGGCTTTCGACGGGCAAGGATATACCCGGAAAATTGAGATCGTACCCTCCACCGGTTGCGGCGTCGCCGATTTCTTTACAGAACGTCCTTCCTAGTCCGCCATCGGTTGCCGAGAAATTGCCCGATTTTACCGTGTAGAACGTCACGCCAGCTCCGGTAGGTCCGGCAGGTCCGGTAAGTCCGGTAGACCCGTCAGATCCGGCAGGCCCGGTAGGTCCGGCAGGTCCGTCAAGCCCGGCAGGTCCGGCAGCACCGGCAGGGCCGGGCGCACCGTCAGCACCGGGAGGGCCGGTCGCACCACCTTCGCTATCATCGATCGTTAGGTCGTAGTCCGCTACCCCTTCAGCGTTAGCCGCAGCGCCCGACAGCAGCGTCAAGCTGCCAAAGGAGTCATTTGCTCCGAGAGGCTGCGCGCACGATGTGTGGATTTCGACAACCTGAACCAAGGCGTCCCCGACAGAGATATCGAACCGGGAAGTTGCAGGAAGCCTGCCGCCTTTCAGTGTTTCGATCGTGATTGGATCACCGGGCACCAGGCCGGTGCTCGGCGTCACTATGAACTCCCCCTTCTTGCTCTTCGTTTTGGCGCCTTTAATGTTGACCGCGTCAAAGCCAGAATAGACACCGACGTCGTCGCAGCTCGCCTTGTCGCCTTGACCGTGCTTCACCGGGGCACTAGTACAGGCGCCGTTGTACTTTAAGACGAGCGCCGTGGGCCTGCCGTCTCCACATAAGAACGCCGCGGGACCAAGAGTCAAGAGATAGTCCGCGTTGGGAAAGTCGGCACGGCGCACGATAAGCTGCAACTGGTTGGCGCTGATGAACGTGAGGTCGAAAGGTGTCGGATCCGTACCCAGAGTGGCCGTGAGCTCGTCCGTAAAATCGATTCCCTCAATAGTGATGGTGATGTCGACGCCGTTGAAATCCACATCAACTTTTTCAATGCTTGGTGATGCGGCGATGACCGATGGCATGACCATCAGAAAAACGAAAGCCCAGGCACTGACTAGTCCGCAAATCTTAGTGAGTTTTCTTCCCTGCATGTTGCTCCTCCATGATTCGGGCACCTGGTGGGGGAGCGACGGTCGCCCCAGATGCACCCATTATGTAAAAGGCACCGAGCTTAGATATAGGTGCCGCCAGTCCACCACATTGCTTGCAACAATCATTTGCTTTGGGCTCGAGGGACACGCAAAGTGCACGCTTCTCAAAACGAGAATGTGATCTTGGCCGCGGGCTTTTACCCCGGCTCGCGGGGAAACACCCCCGAACCGAGCAATCTGAAACGACGTTACATCATTAGCGCGAGCGTCCCGGCTCGCGGGCCGAGCGTGTGGAAAGCCCCACAACATTCGCCACTTCGAGCACAAAAAAAAGCGCCTTTTGAACGGAGCGAAGGTCGCTAGGCTCTCGACAGCCCGACGGCCATGATCGCGATGAGGGCTAGAGTGAGGCATATCCTTCTACCCAGCGAGACTGTTGCGATCGAGTTGGCGAGGAAAGTCTTTCGTCATCGCGCGACGTTAATTCTCCTCGCTTCGCGCGAGGTGACACGAACGGCGGTGGGGACTACACCTGCTTCTTACGGACGGACCAGATGAACCCGTCGTACCAGAAGTGCATCGTCGAGCACACGAGCGTGATCGCCCAAAACCACCGGATGTCTGCATCGACAACGTCCGCGGCGAGTCCATAAGCGACCGCGATCCCGACGAAGAGGACCGCGGTCAGCGGCAGGCCCCACTTCACGTTGGTCAACCGGAACAACTTCCTCATGTTCTTCTTTTCCGACCACCACACGATGCCGAAATACTGGATTGCGTGGAAGAAGTTCATGATGAAAAACGCTTCTCCAAAAGTGTTGAAGCCCCAGGTCAGAATCGAGCACAGCCCGGTGGTGGACAGAAGAACGACTTTGGGAAACGAAACGACATAACCCTGCCGTTGGAATCGGACATAACTAAAGATGTAAAACGCGATGAATAAGACACCGCAACCCAAGATGGACCACGTGAAGTAGCGCTGGTTGGTCTCCATGAAGGCCGGGATGGAGGTCAAGAACGCGGACTGCACTTCTTCGTACTCGTTGAAATCTTCGAAGTGAGCCATCATCGTGGCTCCCGCGACGATCGGCCCCGCGTAGAGAAGATAATTCAACGAAAGGTCGTGCCGCCTTCCGACGTTCGCATCGTTGCCCGCCCGCGAGTCGTAGATGCGCCCGAAACCGAACGTCTGGAGACCCGAGTGATAGACGTCCCAAAACGTCGCCAGAACGGAAACGGAGATCAAGACCCAGAGGGACGACATCATCGCCAAATACAGAACGAGCGGTACGACGATGAAGCGATTCGGGTATAGCTTGAAGATGTTCGCGTCGCCGTGGCTTCTGAAGAAGACAATGAAGATGTGCGCGTGAATCAAGACCCCGATGAAGAGGTAGGCGGGCAAGAATTCATGACCGAAGAAATGGAACTCAGAGGTCGTGAGCCGGCTTCCGGAGATCGCGACGCCCAGCCAGAACGCCGCCATCGGCGGTCCCAGAAAGAACAGCCAGTCGTAGGCGGGGCTCACGATATAGAGCGAACGTTGCGCCAAGCTTTCCTCGACCGCGGTTATAGAAAGAGTTTTTAGAGGTTAAAGCCAAGCTAACATATGGATAACGCACCCGCAATGAAAGCTTTCCTGGCAGGCATCTCCCGGACAAGTGTAGGTACTTTTGCTACTGTTGTAGGGCTTTCCACACCACAGTTTTCCGTAAGTGCTAGCAAAATAAAGACCGGCTGACGGCACGCGTCTTGCGGTTTGGGGCTGGACCCTGGAAATAGGAGACGTTTGATATGAGTGCTACACAGAGAAAGCCCCTTCGCGGCAACCAAGGCTCGGCGTTCGTCATTTCTATCCTCGTGCTGTTCATGTTGACGGTCCTGGGGCTGGCACTGATGCTGACCACTTCGACCGAGAAGGAGATCGCCATCAACTACCGATGGGGACAGCAGGCGTTTTTCAATGCCGATGCCGGGCTCGAGTTCGGAAAAAACGTGCTCGCCTCCTACGCGCTCCAAGACGGTGATTTCCAGAATATCTTGCCGCCTGTCCGAGTGCTCGGCTCGATGACCCTCAAACCGAACGACGTGGGCGCCTGCGCCGACGAAACGATAGCCGGTTGCCGGGACTATCAATACTTTATCGACCTGGACGGCGCCACGAGGATGTATATCGGGAAGGTGCTCCGCGCATCAATGGGCGGCTCGTGCAATACGACTTCTGGCAACCTCTAGGCAACGACACGTTGAATGACATCGATTTCGATGGCACCAGCGACGTTCAAGGCACCGTGACCCTTTGGGTGCGCCGGCCGCTCGCGGCGGCGCCGACTACGCCCAGGACGACCGCATCATCCTGACCGCCGAGGGCACCGCGCCCAACGGTCAAGGCATCGGCTCGGGGCGGGTTTGCGTCACAGGAGTGGGTTTGTACTTATGCTCCTTTTTTTGGGCCTCAGTATATGCAACAACAGGAGGCGATCTCATGGATACTGCGCGAACTTTGGAAGAAAAGCGGGAGCGAGTCCTCGAACAGATGCGGGCCATCCGCTCCATGCGTCCAGGGTCGGTGACCGAGCAATATCTGAAGGTAACGCATAAGGGCAAGCGGAAGCCCGTTATGCGGGGGCCGTATTGGGTCTACACCCGGAAGGAAGCGGGAAAGACGGTCGGACAACGACTGAGCCGGGAAGACGCGGAGCAAGTCACAAAGGACATCGAGGCCCACAGGAAGTTTGTTGCACTCTGTAAGGAGTTCGAGACTCTCACCATGCGTTTGGGCGACGTCGAAGTAGATGCTGTGCTTTCGCCGGAAAAAAACGGCCGAGATCGCGGTCGCGCAGGACCAAGAGGTAGGACGCATCCTGGAGCGAGCAGCCCACGCGAGGCATGCCGATTTGGAGGCCTGGGAAAATTTCGTTCGATGCGGGCACCTTCAATGCTCTTCTCTTCCGGTCGGACGGCTCCGTGCGCGCCGTCGATTCGGCCGGGGTTAGTGGTGGCGCAGGAGTTCTCACGCCCGCCGGGCTCGACTGGATGCTCACGGTCCGCGACTTGGAAACCGGTCTCACGCGTGTCGTCATCATTACCCGAAACGGCCGCATCACGATCCAGGAGAACCCATGACCATAACGAGCACAACGAAACGAACTAGCCGCGAGGATGGGTTTTCACTCATCGAAGTGTTGATAGCGATCGTTATCCTGACGGTCGGGCTTCTGTCACTCGCGCAGATGATGGTCCTGTCCACCAAGGCGAACACGCTTTCCGGGCGCATGACGTCGTGCAGCGGCGTCGCGAAGGAACGGCTCGAGCGACTCAAGGCCGTTCCGTTCTACGCGGACCCGGTCGCCCGAGTGCGGAACCCGCAACTGCTCCCGGGCGGCGACGTGAACATGACGATAGCCGGATTCTCCCAACTCTACGATGCCGATGGATTGCCCGCGGTTGGAGGGAACGCGCTCTTCGAGGTGCGGTGGCAGATTCAAGACGTCGTGTCGCCCCATCCGATGGAGATGCTTCACATCCAAATGCGTTGTCTGCCGGCGAACGGAGATTTGGATCAGTTCGCCGTCATCGGCGACGCGCTGTTCACGACCTTCCGTACCGCCAATATCGGCTAGTTCAGAACCGGCGGACATCCGGTGCCCACGGCCCGCCGGCTTTGGTACGCAAATCGAAGAGCGAACGATTCGCGTCTTCCTTGATCGCTTCTTCGTCCATATTTACGACGATGCCCGCTCGTTTGAGCACATGACCGCCCGCGATCACGGTGTCCACGTTCGCAACTGTCGCCGAACGTACCAGCCGGTCTCTCGGGCGCCAACCTTCTGGGAGCGCCTTCGTCCTAGCGCCACTCCAGGTCCTCGACCAAGTCCTCTATTTTCTGAATCATCAATAGAGTCTCCTCGGGGTCGCTACTGTTATCGGCAATGGCCTTCTTCATTTTGGGGAAGAACTCTGTTCTCCAACTCTAGCGTTCTGCATCTGTCTGCATGCGCATCGCGACTCCGTCCGGCTGGTTCAGCTGATACGCCTACATCATCGTGTCATGTTGATACGCCACCGCCGCATTCTCGGCATCTCGTGCCGCCGCCTCAATCCCGTCTCGTTGGAACTGGGTGAGTCCGTTCCATACGTCGACATTGATCAAGGCCGTATAGAAGATGTTGTAGAAGTTCGGCACGAGGGTCGTGTATTTGTAGCGTTCGTGCAGGCTCTGTGTATGGTTATTCTGGATCATCCCGATATTGACCTCGATATCCGTTCCCGCTTCTACCAGCTTGCCAGCGGACGCGTCGGCGTTGCCAATGAAGTCGATGCGTCGCGGGGTCACGTTGGTCCACATGGGCTTCCAAGTTTCGTGAAAGCCATTGAGTACTTTGCCGGCGAAGTCTTCGGGCTCGACTATCGAGGTGACGCCGTTGATGCTGACATCCGAGGCCATGACAAAGAACCCGAGCACTTTGACGCCGTAGGCTTTCTCTATTTTCTCCGCCATCCAACGAGCCGGCTCCGACGTCGAGAAGCGGCGAGAATGCTCCGCTCCGGTGAACAGGAACGGTATGGACTGGATCATCATCTCCGGCACTTTTGGAAAAAAGAACGCGGGCACATTCGTTGCTTGGATAACGTCGCCTTTCGCGGTCATGCTAGGCATGATGAAGGGCGGGATGTCGGGTCTCTTGCCCTCGAGCACTTCCCACACGACTTCACCGTTGGTGTTGTTCGCGATGACCCTCGTTAGATGTTCTTGAACCCGAGTCATGTGTCCAGGCATCGCCCAGTGGCGCGTCGCGAACACGTTCCCCATCTTGATGACTACGGGTTGCGCGAAGGACAACGAGCTGCCCAGGAAACACAACCCCCGCGCTAAACCAGGCGACTTTTTTCATCGCGTCTCAAATCTATTCTTTGCATATGAAGCTGTCGGCCGCGCTCGAGGTGTCTTGGGGGGGTAGTGCTCGAACCGGGCTCAGCTGCTGCCTTTGTAAGACTCGATCGGTGTTGTCAACGTGCCGACGCCTTCGAGCTCGATTTCAACCACGTCGCCCGGCTTCAAGTACTCTTGCCTTTCACGACCGGTGCCTGATGGCGTCCCCGTCGCGATCACGTCGCCCGGGTAGAGCATCAAGATCGACGTCGTGTAAGCGATCAGGTTCTCTTCGTTCCAGATGAGATCCGCCGTCGTTTGATCCTGTTTTGACAACGCCGTTTACCTTCGTGACGAGGCGCATGTTCGCGGGGTCGGCGATGAACTCCTTCGGCGTGATGAACGGCCAAAGGGTGCGCCACGATTCGTGCTCTTACCGTCGAACCAATTCGGTCCCGGGAACATGTTGACTTCGCGGGTGCGGCCACCGCGGTTGCTCACGTCATACATGATGCTGTAGCCGAAAACGTGATCATGGGCGTCGGCTTGGGTGACGAGATAGGCGGGCTTGCCAATGATGATGGCCATTTCGCCCTCCCAGTCGATGCGCTCGCGTCCCGGCGGGATGTAGTATGGCTCGCCCGGATCGATGATGCAGGAGCGGGGCGACTTCGCGAACATCACGGGCGCGTCGCGTTCGGGAACGATATCGTCGATTCTCGAAGGATCGAAGCCGCCGCGCCGGCCGCTCGCTGGCTGCGCATTCTCGTCGCTGCTGCGGTTGGTGTCGCTCATACCCACGGCATGCGCCTTGTAGTTCGCCGCGGCGGCGAGCACGTTCCATGGATATTTGATCGGGGCTTTGATCGACACACTCGCTAGGTCGTGCGCGAAAGCGTGCCCGTCGGCGGAGTTGGTGCTGAAGTAGTTGGCGATTTGATAGAGGCGCTTCGAGACGGTGTCGTACTGCTCGATGACGGCGCGCATCTCGTTGGGGAGGGTCATCGCCGAGACTTGGGCCTGGCTCACGAGGTGGTCGCTTGCGCCGCCGATAGCTAGAACGCGCTCACCGAGTACGAGACCCACGGTTGTGTCGCCGCCCGCTTCGAACGTGGCTAGTTTGAACGGGGTGTCGGGTTGGTCCGATACGGATTGGGCGGCCGACTGGCAACCCACCACCAACGCGACGAAAACGCTCGCGACAAGATAAGTGAACGATCGGGTTCTATACATGGGATGGTCTCCTTCTAATGATATAAATCTTGAATCCACTGAATGAGCTTCATGGTGGCCTCCGCGTCGCCGGTCCTTTTGACGAGAGCATCGACGACAGGCTTCTCGAAGGCCGCTTTCCAAGCTTCGCGCTCGGCCTTGGTCTGACGGTGCATCGCGACGCCCGCTTCGGCCATGAGCAAGAAATGCGCCTGGGAGGCATCTTCCGCGAAATTGACTGCGGCGAGCTCGGCCTCACGCGCGGCTTGGTCGATCGCCTAGTGTTGCTCGGCGGTGAGTCGGTTCCAGAAATCGGCGTTGACGATGAACGTGTAATAGATGTTGTAGAGCCAAGGCGCCACCGTTTGGTGCGTGTAGTACTCGTAGAGCTTCTGGTGGTGGTTGTTCTGCAGCTGCCCGATCGCGACGTCGAACTCGCCGCTCACCAGACCTCCCTCGACCGACTCCCTGTAGCCCACCTCGCGCAGATGCGCTGGAGGGTAGCCGTCGTACATCGCCCTGTAGAGCTCCCAAATGTTAGCGACCTTCTTGCCTTCGAAATCCCCCGGCATCCGAATCGGCTCGAGCGCATGATGCTTGCGCTCGAGGCAATCTGCATGAAGGAAACGACGTGGACGCCGTAGGCGTTCTCGATTTTGGCCGCCAGATAGTCCGCGGCCTGGGACCGCGGGAATCTCCGCGCGTGCTCTAGACCTTCGAACAAATAGGGGATCGTTTGCACGCCGAGCTCGGGCACTTTCGACAGGAAGAAGCCGGGTACATTGGTAGCCTCGATCTCTCCCCTTGGTCACCATCCCCAGCATCTGGAATGTCGGGAGCGACTTGCCTTCCAAGAAGCGTAGTTCACCCTCGCCGCCCGTTTTCTCCCAGACGAGCTTCGCGAAATATCGCTGCGTCCTCACCATGTGATGGGGCTCGCCGCCCTCCTCGGGATCGCCGAGCACGTTTCCTACCCGCATCACGACCGAATCGCCTGCGACTGCGCTGGTCGCAATGAGACAGATAAAGGCAAAGAGTCTTTTCTTCATGCTTGAAACTCCTGAGCGCTCGCGTTTTGTAGCACGAAGCGCCATTGACGGTCTAGGCCACCTTCCTGTGCGCTAAAAACGAACGAGCTTCGTGACCTTGACGACGAGGCCACGATTCTCGAGTCGGGGATAGCCGCCAAAACGGGTGTCGCGCCCGTCGTTGTAGACGACGAAAATGTCGCTTCCGGGCTCGAACTCCCGGCGGAAGCGCACGTTGGTGCCGAGCGAGCTCGAGTCGGAGTTGTACTGAGCGAGCGCGCTCGCGAACATACGAGGCGATAAGGCGTAGCTGACACGCGCGCGTAGAAGCTCGGTCGTGAAGCTTCCTTCCGCGAGGTCAATCCAGTTGACGGACACGGATGGCTCGACCGAAAGTTGAGGCGTGAGCTCAACACGGCCTCAGTAGCTCGCTTCGGAGCGCGTGCCGAAAAAGCCGCCGGTCTCGAAGGAGAGTCGCCCGGTGACCCGCCTTTGGGTACCGAGCTCGTAGGACGCTTCGACGCGGTCGAAGTCGTAACCACCCACGGGAATGACAACGCCGTCGACGATCTCGAAGGGGTAGCTCAAGAACTCGAAGCTCGATCGGTACTCGACGCTGGCGCCGTCACCATTCTCAAACTCGAGGCGGAGGTCGCCGGAATATTGACGGGTCTCGAGAACGCCTTCGAGGTCGTGGAAGTAATCGACTTCGGCGCTCATCGACATTTTCCGAACCGATTTGATGGAAGCGGGACGCGGGCTGAATATAGGCTCGGGCGCGCGTTCGGCGGAAGGCATCACGTCTCAGAAAACCAACTTCAGGATTGAACGCGTCGCCGACCATGAGGTGCTCGAGCTCGGCGCCGTAGCGGTCCCCATTGTTCTCGAGTTTGGCCAAGTAGCTCGTGTCGTTGCCCGACAGCTCCGCGGTCTGGGATTGCGAGTAATAAGCGTTGATGACCAGGTTCTGAAAGAACGAGAAGTTGGAGTCGAACCCATAGAGCTGGTTGGAACCGTTTCCATCGAGTGCGACGGAGCGATTCGTGAAGATCGCGCCGATATTGCTGCGTCGGAACAAGTCGCGGCGCAATCTCACGACGGAGAAGTTTGTCCTGGCGGCAACGGCTTCTTTCTCGCCCGTTTGGATATTGAGAAGGCCGATCGTGTCCCTGCCCGCACGACCCGTCAAGCGGCCGCCGGCACGTATGGGTGTCTGTTCTCCTCCGGCGAGGCCGATGCGTCGGCTGAAAAACATGACAGGTGTATAGCTGTTCTGGCCCCACTGGAAGCCCCCTCCGGACGCGCCGCCGAAGGCAAAGATTCCTTGTCCCTCGAGAAAGAACTCGCGCTTTTCGGGGAAGAACAAGCTGAAGCGCGTGAGGTTGACTTGCTCTTCATCCGCTTCGACTTGCGCAAAATCCGTATTGACGGTGAAGTCCGCGATGAGGCTCTTCGTGACGCCATATTTGGCATCGAAGCCGACGTCGGCGCTGAAAGCGTTCTCCACCGATGGCGTCGCGGTTCGATCGGTCGCTAGCCCGGAGATCCCGTACGGTTTGACCTCGATGTTTCTCGAGCTCGTCGGGATTTCGAGACCAACGAGAGTCGCTGCCGAAGAGAGCTTTCGTATCCCCCGCAACTCCCACGACGCTGGAACCGAGCTCAGATAGGTGTCTTCGTTCTTCCACGTGATCTGATCGCGGGATGAACGGTCGACGAAGGGCGGTGAACGGAGGGGCTTTCCGAGCCGACGACGGCGGGACGGGGGCTATCGCCTTCTCGCAAGCACTAGTCGGAAAGCTTGGAAGGATCCGGTTTGACGAACTCTGGATCCATCACATACATGAATATCACGGCCATGGAATCCTGGTCGACGTCAGTCGTGTTGAAGTACGTGCTGACAACCTCGTACTCGTGGTCCTGGTAGAGCGGCAGCCCTTCCTCGCTCGAGAAGTATTCGACTTCCTCGAGTCCAATTTTGTCGTCGAAATTGCGGGCCTTGCTCTTGAAGACCGTTTCTCCGGTGGTCAGGTCTCGCAGCTCGAGCGACTCGGCGAACGGGTGTAGATGAACGGCGATATAGTGCGCCGTCGTGTCGAACTGCAAGTTCATCCACTCGGTCACGAGTGTTCGATTGACTTCACGGCCGGGTTTGACGACCCAGTGGCCCGCGAATTTGCGATCGAACTCATCCTTGCGGACGTGTCCCGAGGCCGCCTGCCCGACGAGACATCCGGGGCCGTGCATCGTCGCATCCGGCTCGGCGACGTCATAGTAACCGACGTCTTCTTCGAGCGAAACGAGACCATTCGCCGATTTCATATATAGAGGCTTCATGGGCGTGTCGAGCTCTTGGTCTCGGACGAAGTCGATCGTGATTTTATGGCGGCGACCAGGTCGGGATCGTCGATGTTGAGATTGAGCACCTGAGTGGACAAGGACAAGGTTTCGCTGGACATGATCGGGATCGCGAAGCCGACGGGAAACTCGATGCTGAACTGCCCTTGAGAGAGCGTGAACAAGCGGTTCGATGTCGTTTTTTCGCCTCCGAAGATCTCACTGTGCCGGTCGACGTCGTAGTCCAGGTTGCTGTGACACATGAACTCTTGCCGCATGCTGTTGACGCCTTCCTGGTCGACGATTTCCGCTCTGTAACCCGTGATCCAGAGAAGCTCGGGGGTGTCCGCCTCGTACAAAGGCAGCTGGCGGCGGCTGGAGGGTCCCTTCATCGATCGAAAAATGTCGTCTATCGCGTAGGGGTCGGAGAGGATCTCCTGGTGACGTATCGGGGCTCCATGGATCCGCGTGGGGTCGTTGTTGCTGTCCGGCGTCTGTCCGCACGCGCCGAGGCAGAGCGAAAGCGCGAGAAATGGGAGGTAGTGAGTAAATGTCTTCATGGCTGGCCTCACAGAAGCTTGGTGGTGTTGAGCTTCGGCACCACCTTGGGCGGCCGGATCGGGACCACAGCCAACAACCTCGTTTTTCTGGCCGCTTGCCTCTGGGGCTACTTCCTCGCCGATGCCGATCGCTACGGGCTCAGCTCATGGATGCGGGCGCGGTCAGACCGATAGACCTCGTGATCCAGACTTGCGATTGATCGTCGGCTCACCTCTTTTGAAGAGGCCGTTCGCCGCGCAGTCAACGTCGAAGTTCCGACCCAACTCGCTGAAATCGCTATGGCGGTAGAACTTCAAAGTCACCTCGTCAGGATCGAGCTCCAACGCGCGAAGCGCCGCGTCTTTCGCGCAACTCGCGTAGATCATGACGGTGTCGTCGACGCACACGGTCTCCGCGTACATGTGATGCTCGCGACCTTCGAAGCACGTGAACGCGCTCACGCCACACCCTTGCGACGGCGCGCGAGGTAGCCATCGAGATTGTGACGCTTTGAGTTTTTCCACGCATCGATCGAACGCCGGCTCAGATTCCCTGCGCCGAATTTCATAACAGGCACGCGCCAAAAAAGTCTTCTTCGTGAACTCGGGAAGCGAGGCCAACGATCTCGCCCGCAAGCATTCCCGTCGCAAGGACACGACCTACGTGCCTCTCTGAACCGCTAAGCGTAACTAGGGGCGTCGCGGTCGTTGAATCGAACTCGGCGGAGACGCTTCCGAGGGACCGTCCCCTTGCAGGCGGCCCATCTGGCGCAAAAGCCGGTCGGGATAGTCGGTCAGGATTCCCTGAACGCCCATGTCGAGCAGGCGTTTCATATCGGCCGTCTCGTTGATCGTCCATACTTGGACTTGGATATTGGCGGCTTGCGCTCGCTCGAAAAAGCGTGGCTCGATTACACGGGGGTCGTTCGGCACTTGAAGCGCGACGGCTGGCCCTCGATAGAGGCTCCCCAGCCGGAGACGGTGGAGCTGGTAGAAGATGAGCCCCTCTCGTAGCGTCGCGCTCGTTGCGACGGAAGGGCACTCTTCGCGAAAGGCCACCATGGTTTCGTGGCTGAACGAAGCTACGAGCACGCACGCCTCAGCGTCAAGCTCTCGCAACATACGGCAAAGGGATATGGCCTCTTCGGGAGTGAACTCTTTCATCTCGAGATTCAGACGCGAGCTTTCGAACGCGGTCAACACCTCGCGAAGAATTGGAACTTGCAGCCCGGCCTCGCGAAGAGTGAAAGCTCCTTCTTCGTCCTGGAAACGATAACCCGCGTCCAGACCGCGGAGCTCGTCGAGCGTCGAATCGGAGACGCGGCCTTGACCATTGGTCGTCCGGTCGACCGTTTTGTCGTGCATGATCACGATGTGATCATCGGCCGTCATGCGGAGATCCATCTCGAGCACGTCGACCCCGAGATCGCGCGCATGCTCGAAAGCGTAGAGCGTGTTCTCTGGCCACAAACCCCGGCCGCCTCGATGAGCGACGACCCACGGGCCTGGCGCGTCGAAGAAAGCATGCTGGCCTACGCGGTGGTGAGGGTGGACGATGGCGAAATAGAGGTACAAAACTGCCAATAGTGCGAGGAGGCCGAGAGCCCATCGGAGAAAACGCATGCCCCGCATTCTATCGCGCGGTGGCCACGCCGAGCGCTCGCTCGAAAATGTTGCGATCCTCGCCGATAGCCTCGACGCAACCGTCGAGGTGACGGCTAACGATCTCGTCTTGAGCGCGGAGAGTTTCCGCCGGCGAGAGCTCCCGCTCCATCGCTGGCTTTGCCGGACTGCACGTAGCGGTAGAGACGATACTGTCAAATTGACCGGGCCGATCCGACTCCAGATGTTGGCAACACGGTGCGCTCGATCCGATTATCTAGCGGGCCGACCCGAGTTCGCACCTCAACTCGACAGCACCCCATCGGGGCCACGTACAATCTCGGAGAGCAACCACCGCACGCAGCCTGGCGCGCACGCGGCAAATCAGCCAAAGAGTGCCGACGAAAAAGGCTCGCGCGTTGGAGCTTTGATCCATGCGGGGCCGTCTGACTATTTAGAGCGGTGTCTGAGGTACGTGGTTGGCGAGGAGGTTCCGTTGTGGACAGGCGTAGCATTCGCCGGATCCAAATCATCCTGGGGATTCTTGTACTGTACGACTTGGGTCTGGCAACCATTTGCGTTCGGCTTTCCGAGACTATGGTTCGATTTGGTCCACGGAGCGCCGTATGTCAACCCCCAGGCGCTCGTTCCACGCACCGGCGCCGTTTGGGCCGCTTTCACGCTGTTGCAGTTCATTGCTCTCGTGCGCTGGCAGGTACAGCCGTTGTGGCTGAGCGTCGTGGCGGGAGTTCGTCTGACGGAGATCTTCTCCGACTGGGTGTACTTGTTTATGGCGCAGAACTTGACGCTCCTCGGAAAGCTCGGCCTGCTCGCCCAAGTCCCGATGAACGTCGCTCTGGGCATTTTCTTATCCGGAGCTTCTTGAAATTGGACGAGGCGACGCGGACGCAGCCGAGGTGATCATGAGCGATAGCACGGGCGCCTCGAAAGCCGTCGCGTGGATTGCTTTACTCTCGAGCGCCGCCGCCATCGTCTGGGCCGGCGGGCTCTTTCTGAAATTCCTGACCGGGATCTCCCGCGAGGGTGTTTTGATCGCCGTCGGTCTTCTTGTCGGCATCGTCGTCATCCAGGCCGCGTGGAATCGACTGCTGCAGCTGGATCGGTAGTTTCAAAGAGAGTCGAAAAGTGGCTTCTCTGGAGTGAATCATGGGCGAGCGTTACGAGGCCATCGTCATCGGAAGCGGCTTTGGAGGCGCCATTACGTGCTGTCGGCTCGTTAAGAAGTGGCCCGGGAAAGTCGCGGTGCTCGAGCACGGCAAGCGCGATCCGATGGGCTCGTTTCCGCGTTCCCCGCACGATTTTTCGCGCAACTTCTGGAACGTGCCAGAGGAGAAACAAGCGCATCCGCGGATCACGCGATCGGCTACCGGGCAGCGAGGCCTCTTCGACGTAAGAAGCTACCGCAGGATGAACGTGGTGATGCCGGCCGCTCTCGGCGGCGGATCGCTCATCTACTCGAACGTCTTCCTGCTCCCGAGGCACCGATACGACTCGGTTTCTGTTCCAGTACGACTATTTCGACGAGGGACGCGAGCTTTGGCACGACGGCGCTACTCGCGGGGTGGTAAGTTGGTTCGTCGTGCGCGTCGAAGGTCCCGCCGACGCGACCAGGGTCGCCAAGGCGATCGACGACAGATTTGCCAACTCGGCTGCCGAGAGGAAAGCCGAACCCACTTCCACTTTTCTTCAGGGTATCGCCACACAAGTCGGGGATATCGGCGCCATCATCCGGACTATCCTAGAGGGGCTGTGTTTTTTACAATGTTTCTGGTGGTGGTGAACGCAATGGCCCTGTCGGTGCGAGAGCGGACCGGCGAGCTCGCGTTGCTCAAGGCGGTAGGTTTCACGGACGGTAAGGTTCTCGCTCTCGTGCTCACGGAAGCCGTAGGCATCACAGCGATAGGCGGTCTTCTCGGGCTCGGACTGGGCATCAAGTTGTGCTCGCTGTATTGGCGCAGCCGTTCGAGCCAGAATCCCAGATGCGGGCTGACGAGCCCGAATGTCAGCGCTGGGAGCAGCCACCCGTACGCGCGGGCCATGAAGTAGGCTCACCCTGAAGCTAATTAGTACCCGTCCTGAAGCCTGTAAGGGATTGAGAAAAAAGGAGAAATCGCAAATTTAGGGCTAGTCTTCTGAGGGGGTGTCGATTAGGATCGTGTCGTTGAAAACATCCGATTCTAAATGACTTAACTCCAAAGGAGACCAGCCCTAAATGCGAAAAACGATCAACCCACAGCCAAATCTACGTGAGCCCTGGCTGGAGCTGGAGCACGCACGCGAGCTCGAAACGATCTCGTCGCTACTCGATGCCCATCCTAAGCTCAATGAGCTGGTACTGCAAGACCTAAGGTCGGTCACCCCACCGGCAGGGAGCGATGTTGGTCGTGGGGGAATGAGCGCGGAGCAGGTTCTCCGGGCGTTGTTGGTGAAGCAGCTGAATCAGTTCACCTATCGGGAGCTGGCGTTTCACTTGGCAGACTCTCGAAGCTATCGGACGTTTTGCCAGTTCGGCATCATAGAGCCGACCCCGTCGAAGTCGACCCTAGCAGCAAACATCAAAGCCGTGAAGTTCGAAACGCTGGAGCAGATCAACCGAGAGCTGGTGAGCGTTGCCGAGGATGCTGGGATCGAAAAGGGAAGAAAAGTACGAGTGGACTGCACGGTAGTGGAATCAAACATTCATCCGCCTACAGACTCCGAGCTTCTTTATGACTGTGTTCGGGTTCTCACTCGCGTGATGTGCCGAGCTCGCGAACTGCTGGGTACAGTAGTGGTCTTCGGCAATCGAACGCGTCGAGCGAAGAGACGTCGACTGGGAGTTCTGAACGCGAAGGATAAGCAACAAAGGCGTCGCGTCTATCGAGATCTACTGAAGGTGACGGAAGAAACCTATCGCTCCGCTCAACGCGTTGCAGCACAGTTGGAAGAGTCGGGCTTGACCGAGCCGGTGAAGCGAGCGAGCGCGGAGAGGATCGCCGCGGATTTTGAGCACTTTCTCGTCCTCACCAAGAAAGTCATCAACCAAACCCAACGCCGAGTGATCGACGAAGAGCGTGTGCCTGCGGAGGAGAAGGTCGTTTCTATCTTCGAAGAACACACCGACATTATTCGCAAAGACCGGCGCGAGACTCTCTACGGCCACAAGGTGTGTATGACTGGTGGCTCGTCCTCGATGATTTTGGATTGCGTGATCTTAGATGGAAATCCGTCCGATTCAACTCTCGCGGAAACCATGATCGACCGTCAAGTCGAACTCTACGAACGGGCCCCGCGCCAGGTTGCCTACGATGGCGCGTTTTCTTCAAAGGCAAACTTGGAAGCCATCAAAGGCAAGGGAGTTGAAGATGTTGCCTTTACCAAGGCTCATTTCGCGGTGACCGATATGGTCAAGAGTTCCTGGGTCTATCAACGCCTGCGGCAATTTCGCTGCGGAATCGAAGGCGTCATTTCGTTCTTGAAACGAGTCTTTGGCCTCGACCGATGCACATGGCGCTCATTGCCTTCTTTTAAATCGTACGTATGGAGTTCCATCATCACCTGCAACCTACTGATGATGGCAAGACACCTATTACGATAACAACTATTACTCTTCCGCCCCTTATAGCCATGGATTGCTAACAATTCGCCTCTCGTTTCGTCCAAGATTTTCATTCGCTCTCAACCCCACGAAGCCCCTTCCGAAAACGTATAATCCCACATCTTCGATAGGTCTCTCGCACACCACAAGTTATGGTGTTTCTGGACAGGAACTAATTAGGTTGTTTGGCGCGCCCGGCAGGATTCGAACCTGCGACCTACGGATTCGAAGTCCGCCACTCTATCCAGCTGAGCTACGGGCGCGCCTGTTGGGGTGGGCGATGGGGCTCGAACCCACAACCTCCGGAACCACAATCCGGTGCTCTACCATTGAGCTACGCCCACCACGCGACTGAATTTCCTATTGACCTCTTCCTTCCTTGGTACGCCAGGGAGGATTCGAACCCCCGACATCCGGCTTAGAAGGCCGGCGCTCTATCCAACTGAGCTACTGGCGCAAAAAATATTTGGTCGGGGCGAGAGGATTCGAACCTCCGACTTCCTGCTCCCAAAGCAGGCGCGCTAGCCAGGCTGCGCCACGCCCCGAGGAAACTAGCTATTATATAAGGAGTTACGTGGGCGCGTCAACACTTGCCTGGGGAGAGCTGCGAGAAATGAGAAATTTTACGAGAGACGCTATGGCTTTTCCCCGGTGGCTGACACCGTTCTTCTGCTCCGCCGTCAACTCCGCCATCGTCGCGCCGAATGGTGGATAGTAAAAGATAGGGTCGTACCCGAAACCACCGTCGCCGGAAGGCTCCGTCGCGATACGGCCTTCGCACGTGGCTTCACTCACGAACACAACGCTTTGGTTCTCGACGAGGGCGACGGCGCTCACGTAGCGAGCGATGCGCTCGGCCTCGGGCGCCTCGCTCAGCAGCTCGAGCACGCGTGTGTTCTTGACGTCATACGTCGTGTCGTGACCGAGCCATCTAGCCGAATGCACGCCCGGTTGGCCGTCGAGAAAGTCGATGACGAGACCTGAATCCTCGCCGATGGTCGCAAGCTCCGTGGCTCGATGGTAGTAGAGCGCTTTCGCGACAGCGTTGTCGCGGAAAGTCGGTCCGGGCTCTTCGGGAGGCTCGAGCTCCGGCAGCTCCGAGAGGGTGATGACATCGAGCTCGAGGCTTACATTTTCGAGAGATTTCCGCTGCTCGCGGACCTTACCTCGGCTCGTCGTGGCGAGAAGGAGCTTCACTCGCCGAGAATCTCGCGCTGGCATCGGACGATATCGTCGATGCCGCGCGCGGCGAGCGCGAGCATTTTGTCGAGCGTGGCCTGCGAGAACGGGCTCGACTCCGCGGTGCCTTGGACCTCGATGAACTCGCCCGAGCCTGTCATCACGACGTTCATGTCGACGTCGGCCCGCGAGTCCTCGTGATAGTTGAGGTCGAGAAGAGCCTCTCCCTCGAACACCCCGACGCTCGTCGCAGCGACATGCTCACGGATCGGCACGCTCGAGATCTTGCCCGCTTCTTTCGCGGCGCGCAGCGCGAGTGCGAGAGCGACAAACGCGCCGGAGATCGAAGCGGTCCGCGTCCCGCCATCGGCCTGTATCACATCGCAATCAATCCAAACCGTGCGCTCACCGAACTTGGGAAGATCGATGACGGCTCGGAGTGATCGTCCGATGAGCCGTTGGATTTCCTGCGTTCTCCCGGAGACCTTTCCGCGCACGGACTCGCGCGGGATTCGCTCCTTCGACGATCGAGGCAGCATCCCATATTCCGCGGTGACCCAGCCGGTGCCGCGGCCCTTCAAGAATGGAGGGACACGGTCTTCGAGCGTGGCGGTGCAGATCACTTTGGTGTCTCCAACCGCGATCAGGACGGAGCCTTCGGCATGTTTCAGAAAATTGGGGGTGATCGTGAGAGGCCGGGCTTCGTCGCTCCGGCGATGGTCAACTCGCTTCATTATTGGGGGACTCGCTGCGCTCGGACTCGGGTCGCAAATAATCGGGAGCGCGTCCGTACGGGATGGTGAGATCGAGATGTCCCGCAATCGTTTGAATCTCCCGCCCCTCCACCAGGATCTTGACGGTCTTGATGACGGGAAAGTTCACGACAAGGGTGTGCGACAAACCAAACACCGTCAGCTCTTCGGCCGAGGTGCCACCGGGGTGGTCCTGTACGAGCTCGGGCGAAAAGTCCACATAGGCCACGCCCTGCGACGTGATGAAAACATCTCGAACCTCGACGCCGCTAGGAAAAGACGCCGAGCGCCGGACGAGAAGCTCGACGACCTGGCGTACCTGTTTCTGAACCGAGTCATCGAGCTGTATCTCTTGGTCCTCGGTCGCTAGGCTCTGGCCCGAGCCGGCGGGAACATAGAGTTTGATTTGAATACTTCCGGGCACGGGCACGGGCTCGCTCGCTTCGGGCGCCGCGGCTTCGGTTCGATTCGTTGTGGCCTCGGAAGCTGCCGCCGGCTCGAGCTCGGGCTCGGGCTCGGCTAACAGTGATATCGTTGCGTAGACGGCCGCGACGGTCATCGTCACGGCCGTCGTCGCCCAGAGGAGAACAGCCTTGCGGCTCACCGTTGGCTCCGGCGCGTACGGTCAGCGCTACCTCCGCGCTCGAAAATGTCTTTGTAGCGTACGAGGCCGCGATAGAGAGCCTCTGCCAGCTTGTCCTGGTAGTCCGCCGAGCCCAGAAGCCGTTCTTCTTTCGCGTTCGAGATGAAACCGACCTCGACGAGCACCGCCGGCATCGTCGCGCCCTTCAAGACGCGGAAGGTGTTCTGCTTGATGCCGCGGTTCACGCGCTCCGTCACCGTCACGGCCTGGAGCTCCTCTTGCATGATCTCCGCGAGTTGTGACGACTGGCGCAAGTGGGACGCTTGCGCCATGTCCCAAAGAATGAAGTCGAGATCGTCGCCGCCGCTCGACGCGTTTTGTGCTGTCGACGAATAGGAAAGGAAGTATACCGACGAGCCTCTCGCATTGCGACGCGGCGAAGCATCCGCGTGGATGCTGATGAACAAGTCCGACTTGTTGCTGTTCGCGAAGGCCGCCCGCTCGTCGAGCGAGAGGTCGCTGTCTCCATCGCGCGTCAAAATCACGCGGATCCCTAGACGCGTTTGCAGCAATTGTCGAAAACGGCGGCAAATAGACAGCACGACACCTTTTTCGAGAGAGCCGCCTTGCCCTTCCGCCCCCGTCTCGGCACCACCATGGCCTGGATCGAGGGTCACAATTCGAAGCCTGGCCGGACCGCCCGGCTCAGAGGGAAGCTCCGGTGGCGCTGCGGGAAGATGATAGTCCTCGGCAAGCTCGATGATCTCGGCGTTGGGGTTGAGCGCGTCCTTGCCGTCTTCCGCTTCCCCGTCTTCAGGCTGTTCCTGCTCGGACAAGTCCCACTCGAACTCATCCGCTGTGCGCCTCCCGCGATTGGGGACGCGGCTTCGGACGAGGGTCAAAACGATACCGTTATCCCTTCGCTCTGTTCTGAGGCTTCCGTAGTGCTCACCCAACTCCACGACGAGCACGTAGCTGGACTCTTCCCGCTCGAGCGAGATGCGCTCGACGACGTCGTCGATGTTCGTTTCGCCGCGATAACTCGTTCGGAGAAAGGGCGTGTCGAGCGTGACGCGGATGACGCTCTCGGCCTCACCCTCGCGCGCGGCCTCGGCCTCGACTTCGACTTCCTCGATCGCAAGGGGGACCACGCGATCGGAATCGAGAAAAATTCGGGTGAAGGTCGGTGCATGGCGGGATCGAACCTTCACTTCCGGAAAGTCGTCGCCGAGGATCAGCAACCGATCGCTGGCACGATAAGCAACAGCCTCTGTCGAGAGCGAAGGGAGAACTTTGGCAAGAAAATCGAGCGGCACGAACCACTCCCCGCCGACGAGGCGCGCTGGTGATTGAAGCAACTCGAGGTTTGCGGCAACGGGGACGAAGTTTCTTCCGTCGGAGATGCGCGCCATCTTGCCGTTGCCGGAGACGGTAACAACGTTGGGCTCGGAGCCAGGACGCACGCTGGCGCCGACGAAGCTTACCGCTCCTCGAAGCGGGATCACCTGCGTCCCGGAGAACTCGCTTATCGGGATGATGCCGGGGCCAGCCTTCGAAACGACCCGTATCTCATGCGGCGGGGACTGCGCGATCGCGAGAGCTGTGAGCAACAATAGAACCACGCCACATAGGCTCCAGTGTCTCCATTGGCTCATGCAACGTCTCTCTATTGCTTATTGCGCGCGGGGGAGGGCTCTATCTGCCTCTAACTAACAAGATTAGCACAAACGGCCGCGCTGCTACTCCGAAACGAGCTCCGACCAATGACTCGGATCGTGCTCGAGCACGTATTCTCCGAGATGGGTGATCTGGTCTTCGCCCATCATGTAGCGCAGCGTGTTTTTGAGCTTCGTGAGCTGAATGAATACGTCGTGCTCCGGATAGAGCCCCTTGGCGGCCATCGGGCTCTTGAAGTAGAACGAGAGCCATTCCTGGATCCCTTTGAAGCTCGCGCGCTGCGCGAGGTCGTAGAACAAAGCGAGGTCGAGCACGAGTGGGGCCGCAAGGATAGAGTCCCGGCAAAGGAAGTCGACTTTGATCTGCATCGGGTAGCCGAGCCAACCGAAGATGTCGATATTGTCCCAGCCTTCTTTGTTGTCTCCGCGCGGCGGATAATAATTGATGCGGACCTTGTGGTAGAAGTTGCCATAGAGGTCGGGGTAGAGATCCGGCTGAAGGATATATTCCAGGACGGATAGCTTCGACTCCTCTTTCGTCTTGAACGAGCCCGGATCGTCGAGCACTTCGCCGTCGCGGTTGCCAAGGATGTTCGAAGAGAACCAGCCGGCGAGCCCGAGCATACGAGCCTTCAACCCGGGCGCGAGAATCGTTTTGATCAACGTCTGCCCCGTCTTGAAATCCTTGCCGCCAATCGGGACACCTTCTTCAGACGCAAGTTGCGTGAGCGCGGGGACATCCACGGTGAGATTGGGCGCGCCGTTCGCGAAAGGCACGCCGCTCTTGATGGCCGCGTAGGCGTAAATCATACTCGGGGCGAGCGCGGGCGAGCTTTCACGGAGCCCGGCTTCGAACGATTCGACGTCCCGATGAACATCGCTCGGCTCGAGAAACGTCTCGGTCGAAGCGCACCAGATCATGACCGCACGCTCGGCGCCCGTCTTCCTCTTGACCGAGGCGATGTCTTCCATCAGCTGCTCCGCCAAGTCCATCTTGCTAGAGCCGGTTTTTACGTGGGTGCCGTTGAGCTTTTTCACATAGTCCTGATCGAAAACCGCTTTGAGCGGCCGGATGGTCTCGAGCTCGTCCTTGAGCTGGTCTAGAAGAGTACGCTCCAGAACACCCGCGTGCAGCGCCGATTGGTACGCGTCGTCTTCGAAGATGTCCCAGGCCGCGAAGGTCAGGTCGGAGAGCTCGCTGAGCGGGACGAAGTCCTTGATCATGGGCGCGCGCTTCTCTGTTCGCTTTCCGAGCCGGATCGTCCCCATCTGTGTGAGCGACCCGATGGGTTTTCCCAGGCCCTTTTGGACCGCCCAAACCCCAGCGATGAACGTAGTGCTCACCGCGCCCAAACCGGGTAGCAGAACGGCTAGCTTGCCGTCCGGTGCTGCGATATCGAACTGTGTTTCCTTGGGCATCAGATCTCCTGGTGAACCTTTAAATAGAGGATAAAAGAGCCCCCAATTGTGACGCAGGGGCCGGCTTGGCGCAAGAGCGACAGCATCGTTATATACTCATCCACGATGAAGATCTCACTCGATCGCTGCGTCGCGTGTGGGAATTGTGTCGCTATTTGCCCCGTGGGCGCTATCGATATCGACCCCGTTATCAACCGGGCGACCGTCGACCAGGATCGTTGTGTCGAGTGCTTCACATGTTATCGAGGCCTCTCGACGGAGCACCTCAACCCGACGCTCGTGCGAAGCATCCGTACGGTGTTCAGTTGGTTCCGGCTACGCTTCGACCCAGAGCCCGATGTCTGCCCCACCGCCGCCATTGAACCGCAAGAGCTCGCATGGCCGCGTATCGTACGGCGCGCCTTCAGCGACCCCCTCGTCCCTCATGAGTCCACCGGGATCCACGGCCGCGGGACGGAAGAGGTCAAAACGAACGACGTGACTCAGCGCGTCGGCGAAGGCGAGGTGGGGTTCACCATCGAGTTCGGCCGCCCGACCATATCGGCAAGTTTCCGCGACATTTCAGGCGTGACGGAAGCTCTCGCCGCCGCCGGCATCGCTTTCGAAGCGAATAACCCCGTCACGCATCTGATGGACGATCCGTCGACCGGCAAGGTCCGCGAGGATATTCTCGACGAACGTGTTCTCTCAGCCATCGTCGAAGTCAAGACGACGATGGAGCGTGTTCCCGAAATTTTGCGCATCGTGCGAGAGGCGGCCGAGACGATCGAGACGATCATTTCTGTCGGTGTGTCCACGCGCTGCGACGCCGAAGGCGGAAGCGCCCTCGAGAGCGTCCTGCACAACGAAGGCGTCGCCTTCTGGCGCGGCAAAACCAACTTGGGCCTTGGCCGTGCCCCACAGGTCGAACAGGTAGCCGAGTAGACCCCGAGTAAATAATGACCAACACACTTCATCGCTACGGTGCCCCCGAGACGTTGAAAGACGACTACATCGTCTTCGCCATGGCCGCCCGCGGCATCAACCACGAAGGCTCCGTCGAGAAGTTCAAGACCTTTCTTGAGATCGCTCGGAAACATGGCCCGATTAATCTCGGCGACGCTGTCCACGGTGGTGTCTACCGGCCGTCCAAGAGGCTCAACCCACTCGCGCATTGGTTTCGAAAAGATGAGCGCGACCCCGAGAGCCTCGTGAAAAACGTCGACCAACCGACGGTGGTCTCCGCGGTCTTCGACGACCCCAAAGCACTCGAAGCCTTTCTCGTCGACATCAAGAAAGCCGATCTCGGTCTGTCCGTCAATATCAGCGCCCTGACCGATAGCGCCGCGGAAATCGCGAAGCAAGCCGGCATCACCCGGCACAGCGTCGAATATTCCCTCGGTTTTTTCGGAGCGCTCGATAAGCTCCCCGACCGCGCGACGCTGTCGCTCGCGACGATGTGTGGTCACGGGATGATCTCGTTCAGCCTCGCGAAGAAAATGATCGACTGGGTCAAACAAAGCCGGCGCAGCCCGGAGGAAGCCTCGGCCTATATGGCGCGCTTTTGCAGTTGCGGCATCTTCAACACGACGAGGTCCTGTCGCCTCCTCAACGAGTGCTCGCATCGAAACGGCTGATGCCGCTCGATTGGACCCGGTCCATTCTCGACGCTTCTGAGGCGGGGGCCTTTGAAGCGGTCGCCAGTCCGCAGGTCCAGACCGACCGTCCCTGGATATTGTTCGTCGGCGCAGACGAGTCCGCGCTCGAGTCGGCCGCGCGCGGCGAGCTCTCAGGTAACGTCCTCTCGCCACCCAGCCGTCCGCCGCTCCCGATCGCCATCCACGAGCTGAGCCCGCCGGGGTTAGTAGGAGAAAGGACGCTCTACGCGCCGAGGCTCGATAGCGGTTTCTACGAGCGCATTGGTTGTGCGGGAAGGCCTCTCTACGCGCTCGCCAAGCTCACGCAGCTCGCTGCTGAAGGCGAGCCTCTCGCGGTTATCGCCACCGCGCTCGAATCCCGCGCGGGCGATCTGAGCGCGCAGAGAGGCCTCGCGAGTCGTTTCGAAATTCGCCTCGTTTTGGGAGAGAGCGCGAGCAACAGGCCTCGTCAACTCGAGCCACGCGAGGCGCTTCAACTCGACGAGAACGCGGCGCTCGGCCACGTGTTCACCGCGGTATCGCATATGTCCAAGAAGCCCAAGGACGCCTTGGCGTCTTTGAGAACGGCGATCGCGATCGACCCGGACTTGCCTGCCGCGCATTACGAGCTCGGCAAGGCTTTGATCCAGACGAACGGCATGCAGGGCGCGCTCGCTGCGTTCCGCCGGACGACCGAGCTTTTGCCCGAATTTGCGTCCGCTTGGGCAAACTTGGGCGCCGCGCTCGGAGAGATGCAACAGCTCGATGAGGCCGCTCTGACACTCCGCCACGCGGTAGCGCTCGATCCGCTCAGTCACGCACTGCACTCGAACTTGGGTGTGACCTATCGCGATCAGGGAAAGCTCGACGAAGCCGCGGCGGCTTTCGAGCATGTTTTATCGCTCGCACCCGATTTTGTTTTTGGCCATTACAACCTCGCGGGCGTTCGATATTTGGAAGGTCGCTATGACGAAGCTGTCGCGTGTTTCGAGAAGGCGCGGTCGATGGACGCGTCACGCTCGCCGCGCCAATGTTTGATGCTCGCGCTCACGCGTCTCGCGAACGGAGACACTGAAGGGGCGTTCAGCGACTATCGAGATGTGTTTGGCCGCCTCGACGCGCCGGGGAAGCGCGACATGCGGAAGGTCGCCGAATGGGACCTGAAGATGCTCGCCAAGAGCCACGGTGTCAACGCTGCTTTGCAGGAGGCGGCATCGCTTCTCCGCACGCTCGTTTGAGCACACAAAGTTTCGCGGCAGAGTACAATGAGCGTGGAGAGTCCAGACTAATGATTGAAGAACTCACCCGCCGCGCTTTCTTGAAGAGCGCCGGGTTTGCCGTCGCCGGAATGGTCGGGGTGAGCACGCTCGGCCGCGCTCAAGAGCCGAAACAAGAGGACCCGAAGGACAAGGCGCCGGAAGACCCGAACGAAGACGACCTCTTCGGGGAGGACGATTCGGCCGAAGAAGATTCGGCCGAAGAAGACACGCGCGCGTGCCCGCAATGCGGCGCCCTGATGTACAAGCAAGGCGACGTTTGGAGCTGCGAAACCTGCGGTTATAGCTACGTCGAGTAAATGAGCCGCGCTGGCTGCCGCTTCGAGGGTCCTCCTACGAGGGCCGAGGGATGGCGAGGTGGCCAATGATGAGGAACAGGATGAGCGCCGCGCAGAGCGTGAAGTGGGGGGCGGTCAGCCGCGGGTAGCGCCAATACCAGAACTGGCCTTTGGGCTCGCGGTTCGACATGATCAGGCGGGTGTAGAGGATCCTCTGGATACTGATGAGGGTGCTGAAAAAGGCCAAAATCCAAAGCGTTATGTGAACGTTCCCCGCCAATAGGCCGATGATGATGGTCACGGTGCGCTCGGCGCGCTCCATGAATCCCACTTTGCATTCGGGGATCTCGTTCTCGGCCCGTGCCCGGATGTACGACGTCGTCGCCGTTCCCGCGACCGTGACACCCCACAAAATCAAATAGAGCAGGCGCCCGGGGCCGTGGACGTAGCGGAGCAGATATACGAGAATCCCAAAAAATATCAGGAAGTCGGTATAGCGGTCGGTCACGGAGTCCAGGAAGCCGCCGAATTTCGTCGATCCCCGGGAGATCCGGGCCACGGCGCCATCGAGCATGTCGAAGGCTCCGGCCGCGATGAGAACGATGCCCGCGAGCCATTGGGTCCCGAAATACATGGGCATGAAGACGAGCGAGACCGCCACCGGGCCGGTCAGGGTGACCGCGTTTACCGGGATGCCGACACGGATGATGCCGCGGGCAATGCTGTCCCGCGCAAATCCAAAGACCCCTGCGACAAACTTGGAGAGCGCCACCGCGATGGCGCGCAACATCTCCCTCAGCCCCGGGGGCTCTGGAAGCGTGCTCGCTTTGACACCCAAATTTTTGCTCCTGCCGTGAAGTGAGCGCGCGTTGAAATTCTCCAGACCGCAGCCGAAAGCACCACTCTAGCACAATCTAGAACACCACTGACAGCTGGTAGAATCGCCGGGATGGATAGCGATTTACCGCTCATCATCGTGAATCCGGCCTCGCGGGGCGGCGCCGGGGCTCGCGACTGGCCCTCGGCGGCAGCGACGATTCGAGCCCATTTCGGCCCCTTCGAGCGCCGCTTCACGGAGGCTTCGGGCCATGCAAGCGTTCTCGCACGCGAGGAGGCTGAGCGCGGACGGCGCCTTTTACTCACCTTCGGCGGGGACGGGACAATATCCGAGACGGCGCGCGGGATCCTGGACTCAGGCGCCGCCTGTGAGCTAGGCGTTCTCCCTCACGGCACGGGCGGTGACTTTGTTCGCTCACTCTCGACTCCGGCCCGGCTCGCGGACGCCGCCCGCGGTCTCCGGTTGGGGCGTACGACGTCCATCGATGTCGGGCGCGTGACCTTCTCCGAAGGTGAGTCCCGGAGCTTCGTAAACTCGGCGTCGTTCGGTCTGAGCGCCGAGGTCGTCCACCGAGTAAACCAGTCGAGCAAATCCAAGGGAAGCTATGCGAGCCAGACCTTGCGGGCCGCGCTATCGTTCGAGCATCCCAACGTAGAGCTTTCAGTGGACGGGAGGCCGCCGCGCCGCGTGGCCATCACGACCGTCTCCATCCACAACGGTCGTTTTTTCGGAGGCGGGATGAAGATGGCACCCAAGGCTGAGCTAACGGACGGCAAGCTCGCGATCGTCGTCGTCAAGAAAATGCCGCCGCTGAAGCTACTGAGTCGCGCACCGCTTCTTTATTGGGGCGCGCATGTGGCCATTGCTGAGGTCGAGCAAGGCTCGCTCGAGTCTCTTCTAGCGCAACCCGTTGACCCTGCCCGCGAAATACGCCTCGAGATCGACGGGGAGTCTGTAGGCCGCCTGCCCGCCCGCTTCACGATCGAGCCGGCGGCGCTCAGAGTTCGAATGCCGGCTACCCAAGACTGATCCTCTCAATTCAAAAGGCCGGGGCTTGCGCCCCGGCCCTCGAGGTCCTACGTGATGTCGTTGATGATGTTGATCGCGTAGAGCGCATTCGCTTGATACGGCGACCCGCTGTCACCCGCGTGCGTCGTGTCCTGGACGTGCAGGGTGATGACGTAAGCGCAACGTTCACCGCGCGCGAGCTTCGGAGATCCCGCGGGCAGCGGCCCCGGACCTCCGTCCAGAGCACCCACGATATCCCAATTCGCGAGGGTGCCGTCGGCGCCTGGCGCCAACGGGCCGGGCCAAACGTTGGGGACGCGGACGTTGGGCGTTGCGGCGGTGATGCCTCCGCCCCCACCCCCGTTCTTCTGGAAGCCCAGGTTGTATGAGCCGAAGTTGTCGTTGGGCGCCTGCTGCGGTGCGGTCGGATCGATCGGCGGATCCCAGGCGATGCCGCGCACTTCGGCCGTGGTGCCGACGAAGTCGCTCAGGAGCAGGTCGCCGCATCCGGCGATCCCTCCTATGGCCGTCAGGTCGGCGACGACCTGCTTGTTGTCGATCCACACCACCACTTGCTGTTTGGCCGCGAAATCGCCCGGATAGGTTCCGCCCAGCTCCATCCGGTCACGGGCCTCGAGCAAGATCACGTAGCGTCCGTTGAGCGGCGGTGAGCCCCAAAACGGTTTGGGTTTGACCTTGGGCACCGTGTAGTCGAAACCTAAAAAGCTGCAGTGGTCCGTTTTCCACAGCGCGACCAGATTCCCGTTTATGATCGTGTTCGGCGTCGTGAGCGGAAAGCACCCCGACTGCCAAGGGTGGTCGGGACTGTCGCCGTAGATCACGGGCGCCACGAGCGGGGTGCCTCCCGTAGCGTTGGGCACATTGGGAACCGGCGTCGCCGGCGGCGCATCGAAGTGCACGAGGGCGTATTGAGTCATGATCCGGTCGCAGCCCACGATGTAAGCACTTCCCGTAACACTGAAGGCGCCGCCGATGCTGACTTCGGGAACCGCGGGATTCACATCATTCGTCGCTTTGATGAGCTTGGTGAAAGTACCCGGATGAAAGGGGTCCTCGGCGACAAAGGCGTTCACTGTCGCGGCCGCGGTGATCTCGACCGCCTGGGTCCGAACCTGAAACGTGCGCGTCGCCAGGATGTGGCTGCCCCCGCTCCCGAACACGTCGAGGTACACCGTAAACTCAGTGACACCGGGGGGGAGCAGCGTCACGTCCAAGTATCCCAGTGTGCCACCCAGAACGGGTGTCGTCGAGCTCGGGCTCGCCGGCGGACGCGAGCAGTCGGGATAAACGACGGCGTCGTTGACGGGTGGGTTCCCACCCCAGCTGTAGCGAAGCGTGTAGTGGGTGAACGGCGCGCCCCCCGCGGAACCGAGAATCTCGATCGCGGTCAGAGGCGTACCGCCGGTCAGGCACGACGTCACGAGCGTCGACTGCACGCAGGCGTTCACCGTCGGGTCGTCGATCTCGCCGACCAGGTGACGGGGTACTTTGTCGGTCGGGTCGATCTGAATCCAGCACTCCCGAATATTTCCCCACACCGGGACGAAGCTCGGACCGGTGGGTACCTGCTGCCAGGAGAGAATCGCGCGGAGCTTCACGATGTAGGGTTTCTGGCACGTGGCCCTGAGCGCTTTGAAGCGCTTGCCAAGGCCGTAGCACAGACGCACCTGCCGCGCCTCGGGGATGTCGTGCACGTTTACGTAGTCGCCGTCACCGTTCCAGTCGATAAAGAAACGCACGTGCTCGTAGCTGCCCGGGCTACATAGATCACCCAGAAATCCGTTGGGCCGCTTCACTTCCAAAACGGCTTCCAGGAAGTTCTCCTCGGGATAGAGTCCAATACACTTCAGCTCCTCGTAGCTCGTGTCGCACTTCAACGGCTTCAAGGCAGCGATGTCCGATTCGGGCGATGTACCAAAGTAGTTCGGGTTCTTCTGGATGAGCTCCAGGAACTGCGACCGCTCCGCCTCGATCGGTGTCGGTTTCGAACCGGCATGCGATTCTTCGTTTTTCTTTTTCTTCGTCGCCTTCCCGTCGCTCACCGCCTCCTGAGAGACGATCCCCAGAATCTTCCCCGCGACGGGATCGACCTGCACCCAGCAGTCGAGCACATTTCCCCAGATCGGAATGAAGGTCCAGACTCCCGGCGGCGGAACGAGATTCCAGGACAGAATCGCGCGCAGTCGAACGATATAAGGGTCCTTGCAGGTCGCTAGGAACGGCTTGAAGGAGCGCGGCACGGCGTAGCACAGATGGTGTTTCTTGACTTCCGGGATGTCGTGACCGTTCACCGAGGCGATACCGAGGTCCTCGTTCGCATCGCTGAAATCTCCGTCGTCGTCCCAGTCGATGAAGAAGCGAACGTATTCGTGGCTCCCCGGCGCGCATAGGCCGCTCAGAAATCCGAACGGAAGCTTCACCTCGAGCGTCGCGGTGAGCAAGTTTTTCTCCGGCCATAGCCCGACGCAGGTGAGCTCCTCGTACGCCGTGTTGTACTGGATCGGCTGAACGACCTGAAACTCCTTGGGGTCGAGCCCCAACGCGGTGCCGAAGTAGTTGGGGGTTATTCGCCAGGAGCTTCTCCATGACGAGACGCTCTTTCTTGAAGAGCTCTTGGTTCTCAGACAGTTTTGACACGGTCTCCTCCTTTTTTTCCGTTCGATGAATCCAGTCGAGCTCAAAAGGACGGGGGGTGTGTCGGGGTTACTGCAAGACTCTCGCCAGGCGCGGGCAAAAGGAGAATGTCTTCAAGTGTCCCGTGCTATGTATGAGTTACGGTGAAACCTCCGTGGCGGAGCCCGGCGTCTGATCTGTAGTGCTGTCGACTACAAGTGGCCGAGCGGCGAGGCAAGATCTTCGTCGCTAACGGCGAGGCCGCGGGTCGAGGACACATCGGAAACGGCCTATTCGAAGTATCCGACCCTGTCACGGTCAGCCGTATTGGAAGCCGTCCACGATTTGCTTCCGACCGCAAAAACTTTACGCTGGCAAGGCCGTCGTAGGGGTGATCAAACCCCGGCTGAGTATCGTGGCCGGTCGTATCCTCGCCGTAGCCCGAAGCGCGCGGGCGGCTCAACCAAAGCGAGCCGCTGCTCGCGCACGGGCTCTTTGAGCCTCGACTTCCCGGTCGCGCGACGGCGCTTTCGTGACGAGGGCGTCGAGAAGCTTCTCGGCGACGCGCGCGACGTCGTCCACGGCACGCTCGAAAGCGGCTTCATTGACTTTCGACGGTTTGTTGGAGCCACTGAGCTTGCGCACGAACTGAAGCGACGCTGCCTGGATCTCCTCTTCCGTCGCCGGTGGCTCGAAATTGAAGAGTGTTTTGATATTTCTACACATGCTGCCCTTTCAAGAAAGAACGGCTTCGCCGAGAAGTTCCTTTCTTATGTAGGCGACGGTGTCATAAAGCGTTTCGTACGGATCTCTTGCACGGAAACCCAGCTCGCGTTCCGCTTTGCTGCAGTCCATATACCAAAAGCGCCGGCCCATCTCGACACTGATCCGATCGACGGGCGGGGCCATGTCCCACTGGCTATAGAGCGCGTCCACCGCTTTGCCAGCAAAGCCGTAGATCGCGTCCGGAAGTTTGAGCTTCGGCGCTTTCACCTTGCTCATACGCCCGAGCCGCTCGAGGAACGTCGCGAAAGTCCAGTTCGGGCCGCCTAGCAGATAGCGATGCCCGGGCTGGCCGCGCCGCATCGCGCTTTCCATCGCTTCGGCCACGTCGCGCGCGTCGACGAAGTTCATGCCTCCGGGCGGGATCACCGGGATATCGCCGGCTAGAAACCTCAAGACATCCTCAGTGGAAGAGACCCGTTTGTCACCGGGGCCGAGGAGAAGACTGGGGTTCAAAATGACGAGCTCCGGGCCGCGCTCGCATTCGCGTTTCGCGGCTTGTTCCTGGTAGAGCTTGCTCGTGTAGTAAGGCCAGCCCCCGATGAGCTCAAGCGGCACGGGCGCGCTCTCGTCGGGAACCGTTTCGCCGTCCTCGGTCACCGCGATGGTTCCGCTCGTCGAAGCGAGCACGATGCGCTTCACGCCGGCCGCCTTCGCAGCGCGGCATAGCAGCGTCGTTCCTTCCACATGCACGCGATAGAGCTCGCGGACATCTTCCGGATCGCGCGACACCTTTCCCGCGAGGTGGTAGATTTCCGTCACACCGTCGACCGCGTGCTCGACGGCCTCTTCGTCCAGAATCGAGCCTTCCACGATCTCGACATTCTCGACCGCACGACTATCCCGCACGAGCACGCGGACTTCTCGATCCGCGAGACGTGGCAGAAGGTGCGCGCCCAGAAATCCGGTCGCGCCCGTGACGAGCGTCTTAGTCATCTGCTTTTCCGACAGTGACGGGCTGTTTGACTTTGCGCTCGAGCGCAAAGCGGGACCGCACGTTCTCGATCTCCGCGTCGAGGTGAACCCGCGTAGCGTCGCGCTGGTGCTCCACGATCCTCTGGGCGAGCGCGGCAACCGAGCGCTCCGCGAGGGAGCGCGGCAGCCCCTCGGAGACCCGCACAAAGGTGTCGTAAGAGAGAAACTGCCCGATGCTCGCGCTCACCTCGCGCGATTGCGGGTACCACGTGCCGGGTGGCAGCACGTCATGGGTCGACAAGTGGATCGGCAAGATGCCGACCTTGGCGCGCAAAACGAGATGTCCAATCCCGCGCTGGAATGGCTGCATCACGCCCGTCCGCGAGCGCGTGCCTTCCGGGAAAATGAGCACGTTATGGCCCTGCTCGAGAAGATGGAACGCCCACTCGAACGATTTCCGGAGCGATCCCTTCCGCTCCATCGGGACGAGGTTCGTGAAGTTCTCGAAGATCGTGCGCTTGACTTTGTTGTCGAAGAAGTAATCCGCAGCTGCGAGCGCCACGAGGTTGTCGCCCGCTCGGCCGAGCGCCATCTTCACGAGACCCATATCGAGATGTGAGGCATGATTGGCGACGACGATGAAGTGCGTATAGTCGGGAATGTTCGCTCGGCCCTTGAATTCGGGGGTGAGCGCCTCGTGGTAGAACCAATGCTGCACGGCAGCGAGCCCTTTGCGGCCAAGCTCTTGCAGGGCCGGCGGAAGCTCGACCTTGTCAATCTCAGTCTCAGTCTCCGTCTCAGTTTCAGCTTTGGTGGCTTTCTTGGCGCGCCCGCGCCCTTTCGGCCGGCTCGTCAAGCTGTCGGCGAGCTCCCGAATACCGGAGAGCGACATCAACGCTTCGGCCGTCAAGCTCTGTCCGGTGCGCGTTTCGATGGCACCCGCGAGCTCGCTATACATGAGGCTGTCGTAGCCGAGCTCCCCGAGGCTCGCGTCGAGATGGACGGCGGCGCGCGGTTTTTCTGCCACGCGCGCGACGACGTCGAGGAGCCACTCTTTTTCGCTTTCGGAAACCGACCCCGTGTGCGTTTCGTGCTCGCGTTTTTCCTGAAGCCACGTGACGAGCTCGCGCCGTTTGACCTTGCGCGTGGCCGTTCGCGGGAGCTCTTCCGCACGCAGTTCGTAGAGTTTCACGCGTTTGTAGAGCGGAAGCCTCTCGGACACGGCGTGAAAATGGTCCTCGATCTTCTTCTCGATATCGTCGATCACCGTGTCTTTTTGGGGCACGACGACCGCGGCAACCCGCTCGCCGGCACCGTCGGGAAGGCCGACAACGGCGAGCTCTTTGATGAGACTCGCGTCGGCGTAGAGCTCTTCGAGCTCGTCGGGATAGACATTCTTGCCGTTCTTGTCGATGATCATCTCTTTCGAGCGGCCTACGATGAAGAGGTTCCCCCTTTCGTCGAGACGCCCGAGGTCGCCCGTGAAGAGCCAACCGTCGCGGAGAGCTTCTTTGGTAGCTTTCTCGTTTCCGTAATATCCCGTCATCACGTTGGGCCCCCGCGCAGTGACCTCGCCGACACCTCGGCGATTGGGCTCGTGGATCTTGATCTCGATTCCCGGGAGCGGTTGGCCGACACTTCCTGAGACGACACCTTCCTCGGGACGCGTCACCGTAAGAACGGGGGAGGCTTCCGTGAGGCCATAACCTTCGTTCAAGTTGAAGCCGAGTCCTCGGAAGGTCTTGAGAGTCGACTCCGACAGCGCCGAGGCACCGCTGATGAGATAGCGGATCCGGCCTCCAAGGGCAGCATGGATCGGCAAAAACAGCAGGGGCCCCAGGTTGAAAGGTGTCTCTTCCCGCAGCAAATAGTTCGCGTCGATGACGGCGGTGACGATCTCTTCGAGCTGCTCCGACTTGTCCGAGACGCGGCTCAAGATGCGCCGTTTCAAGAGGTCCCAGAGCGCGGGAACGCCGACGATACAGCTCACGTGACCTCGGCGAAGCTCGCGGTTGAGGCTCTCACCCGTGACTTCGGTCAAATAAGTGATCTGCGCGCCACGACTGAGCGGCAGAAGAAAGCCCGTCGTGAACTCGAACGAGTGATGGAGCGGCAGAACGCTCAACATGCCGTCTTCATGCGTGAGGTCGTAGACCGAGAGAAGCTTCGCGATGAGACTCGTAAAGTTCCGGTGCGTGAGCATCACGCCTTTCGGATTCCCGGTCGTGCCTGACGTGAAAATGATGGAGGCCATGGCGCTGGCGCTCACCGACTTGGGGAGCCCCGCGACGCGTTTTTGCTCGGTGGCTTCCGGTGTGAGCGCGTAGACCTCATCGAAGGTCCAAAGGTTCACGGCTTTATCGAGCGCGTCCTGAAGCTCCGGATGTTTCGCGAGGAGCTCGGGGCTGATGACGATGGCGCGCGCTTCGCCGTGGCCGATGAGGCGGATAATCTCGTCGATCGCGACGTCTTTTTCGAGCGGGATCACAGCGGCGCCCGTGCGCACGATTCCGAAATAGGTCATGCCCCATTCAGGTCCGTTCTCCGACAAAAGCGCGATCCGGTCACCGTCCTTGACGCCTTTGCCTTGGAGAAAAGCAGCGGCCCGCAAAGCGCATTCGCGGAAATCTCCGTAGGTATAGCGCTCTTCGCGGCCGTTTCGCTCGATGCGCATCGCGACCCGGCCTTTGTGGTTCCTCGTGCACGCGTCGAAGAGCTCGATGAGGTTCTTATACGTATAGATCCGTTTCGGTTTGGGTTTTTCGTCTTCATCGAAGCGCGGAAAGACCCACTTCCGAAGGCCCGGTAGATGGACGTTCAGCCAATATTCGTACCAATCAATCGCTTTGGGATCGAAGACGAGCTTGCGGCCGTCCTGCTCGAGGCGCTCGAAGAGCGCGTGGGTGTTGTCGGCGCGAAAGACGTAGTTGTTGTCGACGATGAAGGGACGGAACGTGTGGAACTGCTTCTCGCCCTCTTTCGTGAACGCCTGGAAGCGCTCCACCGCGTCTTTCGCGTGCTCGAAGAGAGGCGCAAGCGGTCCCACTTGCTGCGCCGAGACCTGGCCGAGCGTTTTCGACAATTGCTTCGTCGCTTTGTGGAGAAGCGGCGTCGAGTATTTTTCAAAGCTCTCCGGCTTGACTGCCTGCGCTTCCATCCGCGCAGCGATGTCATTCAAGAGCCGACCACCCGAGGTCCTCTCTTTGAAGTACTGACGCTTGAAAAGGCCCAACAGATCAACGAGACGGCCGAGACGAGACGGGTTGGTGTCGCCCGAGGACACTTGGTAGACGAGTGCGGGCTCTTCCACCATCGTCTGCGCCGCTATGGCCAAGACAGCCGAAGCGACCATGTCGACCGGGATGACGTCGAGAATGACGTTGGTGTTCACCGGAAACAGATTCTGCCCGCGCATGGCCATCCGCACGAGCGGCGCGGTGGTCGTGAAGCCTTCGTTCCACCCCGGGAAAGGAAACTCGAGAGAGCTCTCCACGATCGCGGGGCGCACGATGGCGCGGGCCATGCCCTCTTCGGCGGCAACGAGCTGCTCGCCGAGGCTCTTCGTGTAGGTGTAGATGTTCGGCCAACCCCAGTCTTGCGCTTTGGCGATACCGAGCTCGGTGAGGCGTGAGCGGATCCAGTTCTTGCGCTCCCGAGCAATGGCGAGGTTCATCGCGCGCTCGTCGCCGGGATCGCGGCCTTCCTCGAGGAAACGCTTGCGGGCACTCTCCCGGAATCGATCGGCGAGTGATTTGTCGCGCGCTTCGTCCTTGACGCGGGCGGCGAGGCGCTCGCAATCGTCGATTTCTCTCTCGACGCTGAACTCGGAATCTTCTTCGGTTCGGCGCGGGAAGTAGCCGATGAGCGGCTCGTTCTCCCAAATTTCTCCCGAGCGGTTGCCAGCGACAAAACAGGTACTCACGTGCAAGAGCGCGGGACGGTTCATCTGCTTCGCGAACGCGATGGTATTCATCGTGCCGTTGACGTTTGTCTTGAGCGCGGCGTCGAGCGGCGGGTTGAACGTGACGCGCCCCGATGAGTTGAGCAGGATATCGATGTCCTCGGCAATCTCTCGCGCGCGCTCCGCGCCGAGGCCGAGATGCTCGTGGGTGATGTCCCCCCCCACGACGACGATTTTCTCCCGCAGGACGTCTTCGAGGTTCTTCCCGTGACGCGTCCTCAGCGGGTCGAGCGCCGGCGACGGGACCACGCTGTCCCAGAAACGCTTTTCGCTTTCTTCCTCGGTGCTCGCCCGCACCATCATGTAGACGCGACCGATGTTCTCGAAACGATCGAGAAGCATGCTCAGGCACACTTTCCCGAGAAAGCCGGTGCCGCCGAGCAGAAATATTCGGCTTCCGTCGAACGTCTTCTCGAGATCGATCGCGCTGTCGCTCACGTTCTATTCGACCTCGGGGATCATGATGGGAGGAAGATGGAGCATCGTGATCTCGGCGGAGCGGCCCATGTGACTGCGTGCATTCGCGATGGCTTCGGCGAGGGTCTCCGCGCGGTCCCAGCCGAGAAGCTCGGGGACGTGCTGGTTCTCGGCACCCGCGGCGATGATTTTGCTGACGTGCTGGCGTCCGTTCTCGCCCCAATACCACATGAAGAACGGGTGCGCGCCGTGATAGGCGATCCCTTGACGATACATCTGTATGTAGCTCGGGTTGGTCGCGAACTCTTCTTCATATTTCTCGCGGAGCTCGAAGGCGTCTCTCGTCTCGGGAAGCAGCCGGTGGAAGAACTCGATATAGCTCGGGTGGATCTCCGCGTCGAACTCGTCATAGCAGGGATGGCAGAGAATCAGAACACCACCTTTGCGCAAGAGGGGCTTGCCGCGGAAAAGATTGAAGAAATAGCCCGGGCCCATGACTTGAACGAGGAGCGGGTTGAGAATCGAGTTCACATTGTAGGGCGAGATGTAGGGAACGCCGACGATCAGAATATCGCACTGACCTTTCACTTTGACGGCGTATTGGTCGAAGCAGCGCTCGAGCGTCTTTTCGTGCACTGGATCGGTCTTGCCCGCGTAGCACGCGATGAGCTCATAGGGCGACGGGAGGTTGTGAAAAAACGCTCGCTTCGACGCGCGTGGCATCTTCGCGGTCGACCACCTTGTCGCGCGGAGCTTCATCCGGTCGAGCTCGCTGAAGTCATCTTCGTTCTTGCCGAGAAAGTCGAGCTGGTCGTGATACATCCGGTTATTGAGCACGGTCTCGATGTGAAAAACATTCATGTGCTCGTCGACGATAGCGCCCATGCGTACGCATTTGTGGTTCAGCTCCGACGCCGGCGGGTCCATATAGCCATGGGAGTCACGGATCGTCTGCGGGTCGTGATGGTGGGTCAAGCTGCGATAGTCGCAAAGGCCGACCGTCACCGATTTGTGGCCGCCATCCATCGGAACGAGATTGATGTTGATATAGATGACGAGATCGCTCTCGACCGCGCGCCGATTGATCCGCACCTGCTCGCTGCGGTCGGTCTCTCCGAGAGAGACGATACCGTCCGGCTCTTCTGCGTCGTGACAGTAATAGCGTTCCGGATAAAACGCGTCGTGGATCTCGGCGCCCACCATGCGGCGCATCTCCGGCTCCGTCATCTTCCGGTGGAGCGAGTTCGCGACGATGATGTGGATGTCGTCAACGCCGTGATCCTCGAGCAGCTCGAGAACGACTTCGAGGGCCGTCTGGCGCGTGTCCGGTGTGATCATCGGCGGTAGCGGCAAACTGATGTCGTCGACGGCGATGGTGACTTTCATCCCTGGGCTGAGCTGAGCGTGGAGCGGATCACAGCCGAGCGGGTGGTTGATCGCGTGCCGGATCGCGCCGCGAGGGTTGGGAAGCCCCTGAATCGGCGGCTTTGGATAAATGACGCGTGTGCCGACAGGAAGGTCCTCTTCCCAAAAATCCTCGCCATAGTGAATCAAGCGCGGCGCGGAGTCGGTGTCGATGTAAACCGTGCCCGGGTCGAGCTTCCGGCGCAAAACGGGGCTCATTAGGTGCCTTTCATGATCTGATTCGCTTGTACGTCTTGTGATTGCTTGGTCGACAGGCTCACTAGGCTCACTCTTATTGCAAACGCACGATGGGCCAGTCGTGGCGAAGGGCGGTGCTCCGGAGCCGCAAGTCTGGGTTGGTCGCGGTCGGATGCCCGACCACGGAAAGCATCGGAAGATCGCTCATGCTGTCTGCATAGGCGAAACAATCGCTGAGCGACAAGGCCTCTTTCTCCGAATAGGTGCGAATCCAGGACGCTTTGGTGGCGCTTGCCATAATCGGCGGTTTCAGCCGCCCCGTGGCGCGGCCGTCTACGAACTCGAGGCGATTGGCAACATATTCGGTAATGCCGAGATGTCGCAGGAGCGGCTGGATCGTGATGTCGAGGGCGCCGGTCACGATCACCTGGCGCAGCCCCGTGCTTCGCGATTTCTCGAGAAGCGGAAGCGTTCCTGGATAGACGGCCGGACCGATGACTTCCTCGAAAAGGTGTTCCGCGAGATAGCGAAGCCGATCTTCAGATTGGCCCTTGTACCACTTGAAAAAAATGTCGTTGAAGACTTTACGGCTATACGCGTCGGCAGCCATGAAGATCGGTAGCCCGGCAATCGTCGCCGCGGAGCGCTTTAGGCTCTTGAGAATCCCTTGGTCGTTGCGGGCATAGAAAGCGAACACGTGCACGAGGTTCGTGCTCACCAAAGTGCCATCGAGATCGTAAAAAGCCGCTGCCGCCAAAATGGTTTATCCCTACTGCTCTCAAGCAGTTAGTCGTGAAACCCCACATATTACGCTTTTGGAGCCCACCGCTCAAGCCGCCCAACTCGGCAGGGCGTTTGCCGCTCGTAAATCATAGCTACGTCTAGGGATTGACCGAAACTTGGCGCCGACGTAGGATTGGGGGATTATGTCAACGCATCCGCGAACGGAGACCATCACGTCATGAACTTGCGCCGCGCCACTATCACGTCTGTTGGACGCTATCTTCCCGAGAGAGTGCTCACCAATCAAGACCTCGCGGAGATGGTCGAGACTTCGGAGGAGTGGATCCATGGCCGTACCGGGATTCGAGAGCGACGCATCGTAGAAAGGGGCACGGGCACCTCTGAGCTCGCGGCCAAAGCGGCCCGGGAAGCGCTCGATCGTCGAGGCATCTCCGCCGACGATGTCGATCTCATCATCGTCGGGACGGTAACGCCGGACATGATGTTCCCCGCCACCGCCTGTCTCGTTCAAGACAAGATTGGCGCCTCGCGCGCGTGGGGATTCGACCTCTCCGCGGCCTGCTGCGGCTTCGTCTATTCGCTCTCCGTCGGCGCGCAATTTATCGCGAGCGGCTCGCACGACCGCGTGCTCGTCATCGGCGCGGACGTGATGAGCAGCATCGTCGATTATCACGACCGCGCCACATGCGTCATCTTCGGCGACGGCGCCGGGGCGGTGCTCCTCGAAGCCGGGGAGGGCGACATGGGCTTGATTGGCTTCGAGCACAAGATCGAAGGACACGGCGGGCAGTTTCTCAACATGCCGGGCGGCGGCAGCCGGCATCCAGCTTCGGATGAGACCGTGCAAAAAGGAATGCACTACGTCCACCAGGAAGGCCGGCAGGTCTTCAAATATGCCGTGCGTCGCACCTACGAGACCACAACGAAACTCCTCGGCCGCTTTGACATGACGCCGGAAGACGTGAAGCTTCTGATCGCACATCAAGCGAATATCCGTATTTTGGACGCCACCGCGCAGCGGCTTGGACTTCCTGAGGAGAAAGTCGTCAAGAATATCCACAAGTTTGGCAACACGACTGGCGCAACGATACCGCTCGCGCTCTACGACGCGATCGAAGACCAACGCCTCGACAAAGGTGACGTCATCCTCTTCAGCTCCGTGGGCGCCGGTTTTACCGCTGGAGCGTCGCTCTTCCGCTGGGGTGGGCTCAGAAACGGCGCCGGGTGAGCGCGTCCGGCAAAACGAACCGGCTGATCCACGAGACGAGCCCCTATCTTCTCCAGCACGCGCGAAACCCCGTCGCCTGGTATCCGTGGGGAGAAGAAGCGCTCCAAAAAGTGCGCGCCGAAGACAAACCTCTCATGCTCTCCGTCGGCTATTCCGCCTGCCACTGGTGTCACGTGATGGAGCGCGAATCGTTCGAAAGCGAGGAGATCGCGGCGCTCTTGAACGAGCACTTCGTCTCCATCAAGGTCGATCGCGAAGAGCGGCCCGACATCGACGAGATCTATATGAACGCCGTTCAAATGATGACGGGGTCGGGTGGCTGGCCCTTGACGGTGTTTCTCACGCCGGCGCTCAAGCCCTTCTATGGCGGCACCTATTTTCCGCCCGACGACCGATGGGGACGGCCCGGCTTCAAGACGGTGTTAACCGAGCTCGCACGGGTCTTCGCAGAGGACCGGAACAAGATACAAGAAACGTCGAATGTGTTGACGGAGCGGCTGCAAACGCTGTCGTTCACGCCGAAGACGCCCGAGATCCTGACGCGTCGTGTCGTGAGCCTCGCCGCTCGCGAGCTCGCCGCCCGCTTCGACGCGCGGGAAGGTGGCTTCTCTCCCGCGCCCAAATTTCCGCCTCATGGCGGGCTTTCGCTTCTGCTCCGCCACCACCGCACGAGCAAGGACGCCAAGGAGCTCGCGATGGTCGAGCTGACGCTCGACAAAATGGCGGCAGGCGGCATGTACGATCACCTCGGAGGTGGCTTTCACCGCTATTCGACAGACGAGCGTTGGCTCGTGCCGCATTTCGAGAAGATGCTTTACGACAACGCGCTCCTCGCACCCGTCTACCTCGACGCTTACCGCGTCACCGGTAACGCTGCCTATGCCCGCGTCGCGAGAGAGACCCTCGAGTGGGTGCTGCGAGAGATGCAGGGCGACGAAGGTGGGTATTACAGCACGCAGGACGCCGACAGCGAGGGCGAAGAGGGGAAGTTCTACGTGTGGCAGCATGCCGAGCTGCGGGCGCTCCTCGGGAAGGCTTTCGATGGTTTCGCGAAGACTTATGACGTAGCGCCTTCGGGGAATTGGGAAGGCAAGACCATCTTGAATCTCCCGGGCGGCCTCCAGTCCTTCGATGAGAGCCTCGAGTCTTCGCGTCAGAAACTGTTGAAGACCCGTGGCGCGCGGGTGCATCCGGCCCTCGATGACAAGATTCTCACCAGCTGGAACGGGCTCATGATCGTTGCCATGGCGCGGGCCTATCGCGTCCTGGGTGACGATCGGTTTCTCGACTCCGCTCGACGCGCCGCTCGCTTCATTGAATCGAATCTCTATGAGGGTAGTCGCCTTCTCGCGACCTATCGGAGCGACCGAGCGCAACACAAGGCCTACCTCGACGACCACGCGTTTTTTCTAGCGGGCTACGTCGAGCTTTTCGAGTGCGACTTCGACCCGGGGTGGCTCGAGCGCGCGCGCCAGATCGTGGACGCGATGCGAACGCTCTTTGTCGACGAGAACCAAGGCGGCTTCTACTTCACGGGTTCTGATCACGAATCTCTCATCACGCGCACGAAGACCGGCTTCGACGGAGCGATCCCCTCCGGAAACGGTATCGCGGCCACATACCTGTTGAAGCTAGCGGAGTACACGGGCGCGCGCGACATCGAGTTGCTCGCGGTGAACAGCCTCCACACGTTCCAAGCACAGATGGAGCAATCGCCCGGTGGCTTCGCGCAAATGCTCGCGGCGGTCGATTTCTACCTTTCAGAGAAGCGCGAGATTGTCGTCGTCGGTCCGCGACACGCCGCCGCGACCGAAGAGGCTCTCCTCGACCTCTGGAGGGTTTACGCGCCCAACGTTTCCATCGCTCTCACCGACCTCGAGAGGCCCACGGAGATCGACCTCCCGCTATTCAAAGGCAAAGCGGCGGGGCCCAATCCGGACGCTCCACGTTTCTACGTCTGCGAGAGCTATAGCTGCCGAGCCCCCACGGACGATGTGAGCCAGGTCGTTTCTACCTTGAAAACGTGAGTGCTAAGATAGGGTCACTATGAAGAAATTTATCGGTTTGCTACTAGTCGCACTTCAGCTGGCGCTGTTCGCCTCGAGCACATCGGTGCTGGCGGATGGGCCGAAGCTCAAATTGAAGGGGCCGCGAAGCACGTTCATGCGGCCTCGCATGCCAAACCAACCGCCTCCCCGCGTCACGATCCGCATCACCGCCGAGCTCACGGACCTCGACGACGTCGAGGATCTCGAGGAGTACTACTGCCTCGACGAGGTCTGGGACTGGGACGACGACACCGAATCCAAATATGGGCCCGATTGCGATCCTTACGAAGAGGGCATGGAGCTCACGCGGCGCTTCGGCGCGAGCCACCAGTTCAGTGTGCCGGGGACCTATACGATCTGGCTGCGGCTTCAACGAAACGGCGAAACGGTCATTGCCGGAAACGCCAAGGTGATGATCCGGAGCTGATCGCGGCACTCATGTATGGCCTAAGGATGGTGATAGATCAGAAGCTCGCGGACGCGGCCGCGCCCGCCTGCCTTGGAATTGATTGAGCGCGGCACCTCGACTTCATCAAAAGAAGGTTTCGGCTCTATCGCGCTGTAGAGCTCCCGCACGAGCGCCGTGTCGCTATTCGACAGAATGACCGACGCGCCGCGCGCGACTGCCGCCTCGAAGGTTTTCGCGAGCCGTTCCTGTTCGGGCCGTCCGAAGCCATCCCGCGTGTAACTCGTAAAATGGCTGGTTTCCGATAACGGAACGTAGGGCGGATCGAGGTAAACGAGGTCGCCCGCGCCACAATCATCCGTGAGCGCACCGAAGTCGCCGCTTTTGAGCTCCACGTCTCTGAGCGCCGTCGATACCGCGAGAAGATTCTCTCGGTCGAGTATTCTGGGTTTGTCGTAGCGTCCCATCGGGACGTTGAACAGCCCCTTCCGGTTCACGCGATAGAGACCGTTGTAGCAAGTGCGGTTGAGATAGATGAACCGCGCCGCGCGTTCCGTCTCTCCGTGCGGCACTTTCGCGCGAACGGCGTAGTAGTGCTCCTTACTATGGAGGTGCGCGTGGGTCTCGAGTTTGGCGATCACACCGTCGACATCGTCTCGCACCGCCCCATAGGCGACGATGAGATCCTCGTTCGAGTCGCCGATGGACGCCGAGAGACCGGGAAAGCTGCGGCGTATCCAAAAGAACATCGCACCCGCGCCGACGAAAGGCTCGACATAGCGGTGGTACGTCCGGTGCTTTGGAATCCTCTCGGCGATCGCGCCGAGGAGCGTGCCTTTGCCCCCCGCCCATTTTACGAAAGGTCGGGCGTCGGGCGGTGACAGACAGACTTCGGGAGTGCGATGCACACAGGCATCTTACTATTTTCGGTATTCAGGATTCAGGGCAGAAAGCGGCTTTCGCGGTCGAGGTCTCGACGCGGCGAAAGATCCGCTAGAATAGAGTAGAATCTCGCGGTCTCCCAAAGAATGGAAGTCGTTTCCAAGAAGTCGCGCGAGCTCTATTTCGTGAGCCCACTCGTCGATGCGTCTGTGATCGGAGGGGCTTCCATCGTCGCCTACGCCGTGCTTTGGGCGATACGCGAACGGGTGGCCATGGAGACGATCTACGCGACGATCTACGCGCTGCTCGTTCTCGTGAACTGGCCTCACTTCTCGGCGACTTGCTTCCGTCTCTATCACTCGCGCGCGAACGTCGCACAATACCCCATGACGGCCTTTGCTGTGCCGTTTATCATTCTGGCCGGGGTCTGGGCTTCGTTCGTCGAGCCCGACGCGGTGGCGCCCTACTTCGTGAAACTCTACTTGATCTGGTCGCCATACCACTTCAGTGGGCAGACGCTGGGGATCTCGCGCCTTTATGCGCGGCGCGCGGGCGTGCGCTTTTCGCCTCGGGAGCGCTTCGCCCTTGCGGGTTTCATTTATGGCACGTTTCTGTTGCCAACCATGCGCTTCGAGGCGGGTCTCGGCTCGAGCGAATATTACGGGATCGCCTTCCCGACGCTCTCGCTTCCCGCGTGGGCGCCCCAACTCGCGCTCGCCTGGCTTTCGTTATGCGGCCTGGGGCTGCTCGCGATGGTCGTGCGGCGGCGCGCGCTTCCTCCGGCCATCATTTTTCTCCCCGCGTTCACCCAGTTCGTGTGGTTCGTTCCGGGCTCGCAGCTCGGCGCGTTCAACGAGTTCATTCCGATGTTCCACAGTTTGCAATATCTCTTCATCGCGTGGACGCTTCAGCTGAAGGAAAGGCTCGACTTCGATGAGATCGCGCCAAGTCGACGCTACGTGTTGTGGGAGTCCGTGCGGTGGTTGCTGATGAACATCGTCGGAGGGCTTTTGCTCTTCGAAACGTTGCCGCTCCTGTTTGGCTTGACGGGCGCGCCCACGGCCTTCGTCACCGGCGTTATTCTGGCCGCCGTCCAGGTGCATCACTTTTTCGTCGACGGTGTGATTTGGAAGCTGAAGACACCGACAGTCTCGTCTCCGCTCATGATCAACGTGTCGGAGCTCTGGGGTGTTTCGGGTGCCGCGCGGTGAAGTTTTTGATTGGAGCGCTCGCCCTCGCGGTGGGATCCACCCTGTTCGCCGAATCGCCGCCGAGGTCGAGGGAGCGGGTCGTCCTTCGGACCAACGCGGGAGATCTCGTGCTCGTTTTATATCCACGTGTTGCGCCGCAACATGTTGGGCAGATTCTCGAGCTTGTCCGCCTCGGCGCGTACGATACGACGGGATTTTTTCGCGTCGTTCCCCGCTTTCTCGTGCAAACGGCGGAGGTCGAGTACCGGCGGCTGCCCTTGTCCGAGGCGCAGAGGAGCGCAATCAAGAACATCCCCTTGGAGCTCAGCGAGCTCGTTCATCGGCGGGGCATGGTGACGATGGCGCGTCAGGAGGACGACCAGAACAGCGCCCGCACCTCGTTCTCTATTTTACTCGCAGACGCGCCCCATCTCGACGGCAAGTACACTGTGTTCGGCCAACTCGAGGGCGGCTACGACGTGCTCGACGAGATGGCCGCCGTTCTTACAGACGAGAGCAACAAGCCGCTCGAGCGCATCGAGATTTTGAAAGCGGAAGTCGTTTTGTCCAAGGAAGCACTGTCGCATATGTACATCGCGGGGCCGAAGCGGCTTTCCAAAAAGACGGATCCGTTCGCGTCCCAGAGAACGCGACGCTTTTTTCTTGGCGCTATCGCCCTCATGATAGCCCTAGCGTTCGTGAGCTTCGCCCCACGGTCTTTAGCCGACCTGGATTCCGTCCTTGCACAATGCCTTCGCGATCTTCTCCGTCGTCCTCCGGCTCCATTTCAATCCGGAGATCGGATCGCCCGCAGGTCGTGCTCCATCAGACGTTCGCTTTCTTGGATGATCTGCGGCGTTTTTTCTCCAGGCGTTTGCGCCCACCGCCCTCTTGCCGAATGCGCTCTCGGTCGATCTCGCCACTAAAGATATCGCGTCGCCCCTTGGCCACGGTATGAGCGTCCAGGCCCAGAAGCTTCGCGAGCTTTCGATCGCCACCGCGCCCGAACTTCTGCGATTCAAGGTCCGCATAGAGCCGTCGCTGCCGTTCGTCCAGAAGACTAAAGAACAAGATGATGGCTGCCTTCAACTCATGCGAGAGTGCCGTAACCTGTGGAGCGATGACGTCGGCCGTCGCGGCCGAGTCCTTCCGGCAGAGTTTCTGGCTTCGCTGCTTGCCCTTGTGATTCGACAGGTAGACCTGCACTCCTCCGATCTTGACGCGCACCACCTGCCCTTTCCGATAGAGCTTCAGCAAGGAACGCTTGCACTCAACCTGGAGAAGGCTCTCCAACTCGCGGGCGGTGACACCGCTCTCCGCATCCTCGACGAACTCCCTTGCGGTTTCCACCAGGTTGCCATACCGCGAGAACCACACCGCATGCCAGTCCCAGAGGCCCTGTTCATCGTAGTCGGGAATCTCGTGGAGGGTGTAGTACTTCCCCCGGTGCGAGTAGCTCGAGAGATACCCCAGCTCCTTCAGCTTCCGGAACACCGTCATGGTTCCGGTCGTGCCAAGCGCGCGCTTCAGCTGCTCGAGCGTGGCAATTTTTTCTTTCCGGAGAAAAGAGCGAAGCTGATCGGCGGGGAACTTGGTTCTGGCCATGTGGTATAGTTCCTCTTATTGTAGAGGGTAACTATACTGAACCTTTTACCTTGAATTGAAGGTATGAATGGGCGCACGTCACCAGTGTGCGGAAGCTCGGATCGTGCGGGATGTAGTAGTTTTGCGAACTCATCTCCTACGGCTATAATAGGCGTAGGAGATGAAGATGATGCCCCGAGAACCGATCCCCACAGTTGTTCGTAAGCTCGCTAAAGAACTGGCCGAGCCGACTCCGATGCGCCGCGGCTCGGTGTCCGAGCGGTTCATGAAGTGTGGTCAAAAGGAGTGTCGGTGCCAGCACGACCCGCAGGCGCGGCACGGCCCGTACTTCACTCTCACACGTAGCGAAGAGGGCAAGACGCGGTCCCGCTATCTGAGCGCGGAGCAGGCCGCATTGGCCCGCCAGCACGTGGAGGCAGGCCATGAGTTTCGCAAGCAGGTGGAAAGGTATTGGCAGGCCTGCGAGCGGTGGGGCGACACTCAACTGGAAGCCTCCCAGGCGGCCTCGCAAGAGGCCGCCAAAAAAAGGGCTTCAAAACGGCGTTCGGGATCGAAATCGTCACCGAGATCGAAGCGCTCCTAGGCACGGTCGTCGTCGACGAGTGGGACCTCGAGGCCATCGAGACGGCTGCGCGCCGCATGGCGATGCGTGTGGCGGCCCGCGTCGTGGAACAACGACTCAACGCCGATACCTCGGACCATGCCGGCCCGATGTTACCCTGCGCCTGCGGGCAGTCGGCGCGCTACGCCGGCCGGCATGGCAAGAACTTCGAGAGCGTGCTGGGGCCTCTGAGGCTGGAGCGCGCCTACTACCACTGCGAGCTGTGCGAAGCGGGTTTCTGTCCGCGTGACCGGGCGCTGGGACTCCAGGGTGGTTCGCTCTCTCCGGGCGTGCTGCGCATGGCTGGACTGGTGGGTGCCATGGTCAGCTTTGAGGAGGGCCACGAGTTACTGCACGAGTTGGCTGGGGTGGATGTTCCGACCAAGCACGTCGAGCGCGCGGCCGAGGCGCTGGGGCGTGAGGTCACCGAGGACGAGAAACTCGTGGTCGAGCCGCCGGAGCCAAACGAACCACTGGCGCCAACGCTGTACCTTGGGATGGATGGTACAGGTGTGCCCGTACGCAAAAAGGAGTTGGTAGATCGCCCGGGCAAGCAGCCCGACGGCTCGTCGAAGACGCGAGAGGTCAAGCTCGTCACGATCTGGAGCGCCGAGGGGCGGGACAAAGAAGGCACGCCCGTGCGCGACGCCGGCTCGATCACCTACTCGGCTGCGATCGAAAGCGCGGCGCACAAAGACACTGACGCGACGCCGAGCGAGTTCGCGGCGCGCGTCGAGCGTGAGGCCACGCGGCGCGGCTTCGAGCGCGCGGCGCGCCAGGCCGTGCTCGGCGATGGGGCCATCTGGATCTGGAACCTCACCGACGAGCACTTTCCCGATGCGGTTCAGATCGTCGACCGCTTCCACGCCAAACAGCACCTCTCGGACGTGTCCAAGTCCATCTATGGCGCCGGCACTGACCTCGCACAGCAGTGGGCGAGCGAACGCCATGACGAGTTGGACGCCGGCGATATCGACGACATCCTCGACGCCCTACGACTACACTCGCCGCAGGATGACGAGGCGCGCAAGTGCATCGACTACGTCGAACGCAACCAAGAGCGCATGCGCTACCCGAAGTTCCGAGCAGCAGGGCTTTGTACCTCGACTGGGGTCGTTGAGGCCGGATGCAAGGTAGCGATCGGAACCCGGTGCAAGCGCGCCGGGATGCACTGGACCGTCGCTGGCGTTGACGCGATCATCGCACTGCGCTGCTGCAAGTTGAGCGGACGCTTCGAGGGGTTCTGGGAGCGGCGCGCTCAGCGTCGAGTGGCATGATGATAGATTCTCATCTCACAATCCTGACGTGCACCCGGTATGAATCGTTACTCAATTCGCATTTACAAATATTATTGTGTAACAGGCGCTAAGGACCCGCGCAACAATAAGATAGCATCTACGGCGCAACTCTCCCATACGCTTGACGTGGGGTGGTCTCATTTGAGGCGTATTGAGCGGGCTTTTCCAGCGTCTCGTGAAGCCTGAGTTGACGCAACAGGCCCTTAACTCTGCTTATTCTGGGCGTGCTGCGCCGCCTCGAGGCGGCTCTGTGCACGATCGAAAGCTTCACGGGCAGCGCGCGCGTCGTCCACGTCATAAGCTGTTCCGAATTGCTTTAGACGCGCTTCGGCGCGGTTTTTGGCGGATTCTGCCCGCTGCAAGTCGATATCTTCCTCGACTTCGGCGGTCTCGACGAGCACCGTGACTTTGTTGGGCAGGACTTCCGCAAAGCCCCAGTGTACGGCGACGAAATGATCCGCCGAGCCTGTGCGGTAGCGCAGCTCGCCCGCGCGAAGCTGGCTCATGAACGGTCGGTGGCCCGGGAGCACACCGAAATGGCCGAGGATGCCGGGTGCTTCCACTTCATCGACATCTTCGTGTATGACGACGCCCGCGGGCGTCACGATCTCGAGCTCGATACGGGATGAGTCTGCCATGAGTTACGCCGCCGACATCTTCTCGGCGGTCTTCTCGACTTCGTCGATCCCGCCCGCCATGTAGAACGCTTGCTCGGGAATGTGGTCGAGCTCGCCGTCTACGACGCGTTTGAACCCGCGCACCGTGTCTTCGAGCTGCACGTAGCGCCCCGGACGGCCGGTGAACTGCTCCGCGACGTGGAACGGCTGTGAGAAGAAGCGCTGCAGCTTACGCGCGCGGCCGACCGTGACTTTGTCGTCTTCGGAAAGCTCGTCGAGACCGAGAATGGCGATAATGTCCTGGAGGTCTTTGTAGCGCTGCAGGATCTCCTTCACGGTCCTAGCCACGTTGTAATGCTCCTGGCCGATGATGCGCGGATCGAGAATGCGAGAGGTCGAGTCCAGCGGATCGACCGCGGGGTAGATGCCGAGCTCGGCAATCTGACGGGAAAGGTTGGTCGTCGCGTCCAAATGGGAGAACGTTGTTGCCACACCGGGGTCCGTATAGTCGTCGGCGGGCACGTAGATGGCTTGGATGGAAGTGATGGAGCCTTTGTCGGTGGACGTGATGCGCTCTTCGAGAGCCCCCATTTCCGAAGCGAGGGTCGGCTGGTAGCCCACGGCGGACGGCATGCGGCCGAGAAGGGCCGAGACTTCCATGCCCGCGAGCGTGTAGCGGTAGATGTTGTCGATGAAGAGAAGAACGTCCTGCCCTTCCTCGTCGCGGAAATATTCGGCGACGGTAAGACCGGTAAGGCCGACGCGCAGGCGGACGCCAGGCGGCTCGTTCATCTGTCCGTAAATGAGAGCCGTCTTCTCGAGGACACCCGACTCCTTCATCTCGAGCCAGAGATCGTTCCCTTCACGAGTGCGCTCGCCCACACCGGAGAACACCGAGAAACCGCCGTGCTGCGTGGCGATGTTGTGGATGAGCTCCATGATGATGACCGTCTTGCCCACACCGGCGCCGCCGAAAAGGCCGACTTTGCCGCCACGGACATAGGGCTCGAGGAGATCGATGACCTTGATGCCGGTCTCGAACATCTCGAGCTTCGTGCTCTGCTGCGTGAACTCGGGCGGAGAACGGTGGATGGGGAGGCGTTTGTCCGTTTTGACTTCACCCATCTTGTCGACCGGCTCGCCGAGAACGTTCAGCACCCGTCCGAGCGTTTCACGGCCCACGGGAACGGAGATGGCGGCCCCCGTATCGAGCACGTTCATGCCGCGTACGAGTCCGTCCGTCGGCTGCATCGCCACCGCGCGAACGCGGTTCTCGCCGAGGTGTTGCTGGACTTCGACGGTCACGTCGACGTGGGCGCTCGACAGCTTGCCTTCGTCCACGACGCGCAAGGCGTTGAAGATCGCGGGGAGCTGCCCGTTCGCGAATTCCACATCGATGACGTTTCCAATCACTTGGACCACGCGTCCTACGTTAGTGTGTTTCCACAAGGTCATTCTCTTTTAGCTCCTCTAGCTGATCGCCTCAGCGCCCGAGACGATCTCCAAGATCTCTCTCGTAATCGTCGTTTGCCGCACTTTGTTCATCGTCAGCGTAAGCTGTTCGATGAGCTCGGAGGCGTTCTTGCTCGCGTTCTCCATGGCGGTCATGCGAGCAGCGTGCTCGGCCGCCGCGGATTCGAGAAGGGCGTGCCACACCTGATATTCGACGTGGCGCGGGATGACCGCGTCATAGATTTCAGCCGCGGTGGGTTCGTAGATATAGTCGAGCTCTTCCTCGGGTTTTTCGAATTCGAGCTTTTCGATTGGCAAGAGCCTCTCGACGACAACATCCTGCTGCATGACGTTCTTGAACTCGTTGTAGATCAGGTAGACGGCATCGACGCGCTCTTCGGATCCCGAGTCGCTATAGCGCTCGATGAGCGGACGCGCGATGCTTCCCGCGGTGTCGTAGGTAAGATCACGAAAGATGTCCACGAATTGATGGCGGATGTTGTATTTGCGGCGCTTGAAATAGTCTCGGGTCTTCTTGCCGACGACTTGCACGTCGAGTGTCTCCGACTGGACACTGCTGAGAAAGTCCTCCGCCCTCTTCATGATGTTGGCGTTGAACGATCCGCAGAGCCCCTTGTCGGCGCTAATGACGACGACGTCGATATTCGCGGGCTCGCGTTCGCTGAGCAGAGGGTGGGCGTCCGCGTCCGCGCGGGTCGCCAGACTGTTGAGCACCTCGAGCATCTTCTTGGCAAAGGGTCTCGCGGAGAGGATGGCATCCTGCGCGCGCCGGAGCTTGGCGGCGGAGACCATCTTCATGGCTTTGGTGATCTGCTGGGTGTTCTTGACGCTCCGGGTACGGCATTTCAGATCGCGAAGGCTCGGCATCTGGGTCGGTCCTCAAAAATGCGCGCCGCGAGCTAAGCGGCCGGCTCCTCGGAGTCGGTTTTGAACTGGCCTTTGAATTCGTCGAGCGCTATTTTGACCTTGCCTTCGATCTCGTCGTCGAGAATTTTCTTTTCGCGGATCGACTGGAGCACACCCGGGTGCCGGTCGTCGAGATAGGCGTAGAGCTCGCGATCGTAGCGACCGCACTCGGAGACTGGAAAGTCGTCGAGGTAGCCGCTATTGGCGGCGTAGATAATCACGACTTGCTTTTCGACCGGCAGGGGCTCGTATTGGTCTTGTTTGAGGATCTCCACGAGACGCTCACCTTTGGCGAGCTGCAGCTGGGTCGCTTTGTCGAGATCGGAGCCGAACTGCGCGAAGGCCGCCATCTCGCGATACTGGGCGAGGTCGAGGCGCATGGTACCGGCCACTTGGCGCATGGCTTTGATCTGAGCTGAACCGCCGACGCGGCTTACAGAATTGCCGACATTGACCGCGGGACGGATGCCCGCGTTGAAGAGGTCGCCTTCGAGGAAGATCTGACCGTCTGTAATCGAGATGACGTTTGTCGGCACGTAAGCGGAAAGGTCGCCCGCTTGCGTCTCGATAAATGGGAAGGCGGTGAGCGATCCGCCGCCGTTCTCGTCGGAGAGCTTCGCGGCCCGTTCGAGCAAGCGCGAATGCAGGTAGAAGACATCGCCTGGATAGGCCTCGCGTCCCGGTGGCCGGCGTAGCAAGAGCGAGATCTCGCGATAGGACGCGGCGTGTTTCGAAAGGTCGTCGTAGATACAAAGCGCGTGGCGCTTGTTGTAGAGAAAGTACTCGCCCATCGCACAGCCGGTATAGGGCGCGAGATATTGAAGCGGAGCGGGGTCGGAAGCCGAAGCGTTCACGACGATCGTGTGCTCCATCGCGCCGTGCTCTTCGAGGGTCTTCACGACTTGGGCTACCGTGGAAAGCTTCTGGCCAATGGCGACATAGACGCAGATGACGTCCGTGCCTTTTTGATTGATGATGGCGTCCACCGCGATGGCGGTCTTACCCGTCTGACGGTCGCCGATGATGAGCTCGCGCTGTCCGCGGCCGATTGGAATCATAGCGTCGACCGCTTTGATGCCCGTCTGTAAAGGCTCTTTCACTGGCTGGCGGTCGACGATACCGGACGCGATGCGCTCGACAGGGTTGTGTTGTTTCGCGTTGATGGGTCCCTTGCCGTCGATCGGCCGGCCGAGAGCATCCACCACACGGCCGATGAGCTCTTCGCCCGCCGGCACCTCCAGAATCTTTCGGGTGCGTTTGGCTTCGTCGCCTTCCTTGATGAGCGTCGTGTCTCCGAAGAGAACGATCCCGACGGACTCTTCCTCGAGGTTCAACGCAAGGCCGAATACCTCATTCGGGAGCTCGACGAGCTCGCCATACATGACGCCCTCGAGCCCGTGGATTCGCGCGATACCGTCTCCTGCGGAGACGACCGTACCTACTTCGGAAACATCGACATCGGCTTCGTAGTCGCCAATTTGCTCCTTGAGAACCTTCGTGATCTCATCGGCCCTGATATCCATTCTTGTTCCTTTTACCTCGGCTCAAACCTCTGCCTCATGTGCAGGGCTCGGGATACGTAAAACTTAGAAAGTCGATAGTGCTTTTTCTTTGAATCGTTTCAGCTGAGCGGTAACACTCGCATCGTAGATACGATTACCGATGCGCACGACGAGACCGCCGAGGAGTTCAGCGTCGGTGTTGTAGCTGAGCTCCATGGTCTTGCCGAGGGCACCGCCCAAGCTCTCGGAGAGACGTTCTTGCTGTTGAGCCGTGAGCGGGTGCGCCGAGGTCACCTGCCCGGGCTGGATTCCTTGGTGATCGAGCAGCAGACGACCGTACTGTTCCGACACGAGCGGGAGAAGCGTCATCCTCTCGCGCGCGGCAAGTAGGCGCAGCAAGTTGAGGGTGCATGTTACGAGCGACTGCTTCGCGAGAACACCGTTCACAATGGCGACCCGTTTTTCGGACGCCACGGTCGGGCTCGACACGATCTCGGAGAGCAACTCTTGGGCGGCGAAGAACTCAGCGAGCTCCGTGAGCTCGGCACCCACCTGCTTCGCGTCCATCTTCTTGTCCAGTACGACGTCGAGAAGAGCACGCGCATAGCGCTCGGCAAGGACCACACTGCCCGCGGCGGTCATGAACCGCTCTTCCCGAGAATCTCGATACTGCGATCGATGAGCCTGTTTTGGTCCTCTTCGGTCATCGCGGCCTCGAGTTTCTTGTGAGCCAGTGAGACCGAGAGCTCGGCCGCACGGGCAAGCAGCTTGCGCCGCCCGGACTCGACTTCGTTCGCGATCTCTTTTCGCGCGATTTCGCGAATGCGCTCCGCTTCTGCTTCAGCCGCTTTCAAGATGCGCGTCCCCTCGACCTCCGCAGCGCGTTTGGCCTCGTTCTTAGCCTTCTCGACCTCGTCATCGAGGTTCGCGAGAAGCTCGACGGCGAGCTGGCGCTCTTTTTCGCCGCGCGCGCTCTTTTCTCGAGCGTCTGACAGTTCCTTGCGAATCTGCTCCGTTCTCGCGACGAGGTAACCCGCTAGCGGCCCTCGAAGAGCGAAAAAAAGCAACGCGGCGACGATGGTGAAATTCACTATGCGAGGAAGGTTGCTGCCTTCGGCGGCGTAGACCGGTGAGACGGTGGTCGCGAGAAGGAGGAACAAGAAAGTCGCGGTCGTTTTGCGATGCGCTGTCATTCTAGGTCTCGGCCAAGGATTTTGCTGGCGACCTGGGATGCCAATAGATAGGCATCGCGCTCGAGGAAGAGAACGGCCTCGTCGGTCTCGTTGGAGAGTTGCTGCCTCGCTTCGGCGATCCGCTTCTGTGTCGCGCCGCGCTGTTCATCCAAAGAAGTCTTGACCTTGGCCTGAGCTCCGGAGCGGGCCTCGTCGAGCCACTGATAGCCCTCGTTGCGGGCCATTTGAACCGCAGCGGCAACGTCGGTGCGCGCTTTGTCAATCGTCTTCTGGGCGTCGTCCCACGCGCTTGCGGCACGGTCCACGCTCGCTTGTCGTGTCTCCATCGCTTGCGCCAGCGGCTCGAAGAAGAAATTCTTCAGGACGAATACGAGCGCAAACACGAGCGCACAAATGATGAGGGCTGTAAAGTCGACGGATATCAAGCTTTGTCCCTGATTGGCGAAAATGACCGCACAGAGCTTTTAACTATAACACGCGGTTTCGAACGTCGTCAACGATTCGCCCCGGCCGCGCCGTTCTCTAACTTGGCTCTACTGGGCGTAGAGTTCTATCTAGTTGAAGAAATTATTTGCATATTGTTACTACGCGCGTCGCGTGGCTCGGACTTCTTCGACATCGCGCACTGCCCGTCGAATCGGGCACCTTCGTGGACGACGAGCGCTTCGCACTCGATGGTGCACTCGGCGCGCGCGGTGGGTTGAAGCTCGACACGTTCGCTTGCCTTCACCCTTCCCCGGAGGCGACCCGCAACCGTCACGATCGCCACCTGAATCTCGGCATCGACATCGGCAGATTCGCCGATGATGAGACGGCGTCCGGAGCGGACGGCGCCCTGAAACTTTCCGTCGATGCGCAGGGTGTCGTGAAACGAGACTTCTCCCTGGAATGACGTGCCTTCGGTCAGAAAACCCTCAAGGTCTCCGCTTGCCTGGTCTTTATTCTTCACTTGATCCAAACCCCTTTCATGCTCTGGCGCGCTGTTGCTTTCGGGCTCCTTCTTACGATTTCTTCTTCTTAGCCGCGCGAGCTCCGCTGACAACGGCTTGATAGAGACGGTGTAGCTCGTTCTCGGAATGAAAGTCGATCTCAATGCGGCCCTTCGCGCCTTTCGGACCTTGGCGGCGAATGCGCACGGCCGTTCCCAGCGCTTGCTCCATTTGTCGCGAGGCTTCTCGTGTATTGGGGTCCACCCGCTCTTTGAGCCTGGTCGAGGGTGGCTTCGAGGCGGCTTTGACACGGCGCTCTACTTCGCGAACGCTCAGCCCCTTCGTGACGATATGCTCGGCGATTTCCGTTTGCATTTCGGCGGTAGCAAGCGTCAAGAGCGGTCGGGCGTGGCCTGGCGAGAGCTTCTGCTCCTCGATGAGCTGGTGTACGCGGCGCGGCAGCCGGAGAAGTCGCAGCAAATTGGCGACGGTGGAACGATCCTTACCGACACGCTCCGCGACTTGTTCTTGAGAGTAGCCGAGCTCACCGACGAGGCGGCGATAGGCCCCGGCTTCTTCTATGGGATTCAGCTCTTCGCGCTGGATGTTCTCGACGAGCGCGATCTCGAGCACTTGCCGATCGTCTACATCGCGGACGATCACGGGAACGCTCCTCAAGCCGGCTCGTTTTGCCGCTCGCCACCGACGCTCCCCCGCTACGATTTGAAACCGGGAACCCACGCGCCGCGCGAGGATGGGTTGCACAATTCCATGCTCCGACATGGACTGGGCGAGTTCCCCGAGCTTGGTTTCGTCCATGTTCTGGCGGGGTTGATCCGGGTTGGGGTCGATGCGTTCGGGGTCGACGTCGAGAAGCTGGCTTCCGCCTCTTGCGAGCTCGTCCGGTAGTAGCGCCGCGAGGCCCTTACCGAGCGCTTTTCTCTTCATGACGCAGTAGCTCCTTAGTCAGGTCGAGGTACGCCTCTGCGCCCTTCGAACGAATGTCGTATAGCAGAATCGGCTTTCCGAACGATGGCGCCTCCGCGAGGCGGACATTTCGCGGAACGAGGTTGTCGAAAACGGTCTGCGGAAAGGCAGCACGGACGTCTTCCATAACTTGAGCCGTGAGGTTCGTACGCTCATCGACCATCGTGAAGACGATGCCCTCCACGGCAAGGTGGGAGTTGAAGCTCGCACGCACCCGGCTTACCGTCGTCATCAGCTCACTGACGCCGGCGAGCGCAAAAAACTCACATTGCAGCGGGACGAGTACCGTGTCGGCGGCGACGAGCGCGTTGACGGTGAGAAGGCCGAGCGAGGGCGGGCAATCGATGAAGATGAAGTCGAACCCTTCGGCGACGGGAGCGAGCAGCTCGCGGAGGCGGTATTCGCGTCGAGGCTGGTCGACGAGCTCGAGCTCGGCGCCTGTCAAGCTGCGGTCCGACGGAAGCACCTTGAGCTTTTCGAGCTCGGTGTCGCGAATCAAAGCCTCGGCGGAGACGCCATCGATAATCCCTCGATAGATGGTTTGCCCATCGATACGATCCGTGTCGATACCGAGTCCGCTCGTCAGATTCGCTTGAGGGTCCATATCAACGACAAGCGCCCGTCGCTCTGCTGCCGCGACGGAGGCGCCAACATTGATCGCAGTCGTCGTTTTGCCGACCCCGCCCTTCTGATTGGCGATAGCAATGATACGCGACATAGCTTGGGTGCGTGTGTCTCCCGTGGTTTGGCGAGCGGGGACAGAGCATAGCATAGCAAGCTCGCGCGACCGATGTTTCACGTGAAACAAAACATCGGCTTCCCGCTGCCTGAAGCGCTAGTGCTTGAACCCGCTAATCCTGTCAGTAAACTCCGAGGTCATTTTTGGTGCTAGCTCTAGCAAGGCGCTCCGACGATTTCATATCTAGATATTCCGAGCCGCCTTCCGCAGCGAGCCTGTCGAGCGGAGGGGCTAGGCCGGTAGGCCGAACTGCAAAACTATGCAGCAACGCAGCCAGCGCCGAAAAGGACCCGGAACGTTTCGCCGGCAGGATTAGCGGGATCGAGCACTAGGAGGCTACCTGCCTCCTCAGCGCATCTCAGCTACCAACAACCAGGCTGTTGGGGTCGATCTTAACAACGGACAGGGCGGGGTGACGTTTAGGTTCTTGTTTAATGAGAGTTCTGCACCGGCGGTTTCTAGCCGTGCTTCGCCGCCGAACCACAGGAATCGGCCCTTTGGGTACAGCGACGACACGAGTTTTCTTTGGGTGCTCGGCTCCAGGTTGACGGCTCGGCAAGTTACGAGGTCAGCCCTCTTCCGGGGCTCCATCGCTTCGAACCGGCCTCGATGTACACGTACTTTGTCGAGTCCGAGCGCTCTCACCGCCTCTTCGAGAAAAAAGGACTTCCGGCCATTCGACTCGACCAGAACCCACTCGAGCATCGGCCGCGCGATGGCCAGCGGGAGCGCGGGGCTTCCGCCCCCCGAGCCGATGTCGATGGCCAGGCCGTCTTCCGGCACCCAATTCAGGACGGCCAGGGGCTCCGCAAAATAGCGCAGGGTGCGCTCTTCACGGCTTCCAAAGCTGGTGAGGCCAGCCGCGCGGTCGAACTTTGTGACCAGAGCATCCAGCATCTCTAGACGCGAAAACGCTTCCGGACCGAGCGACGGTACCTCGCCTAGGGTCTCGGTGATTGCCTTTTCGATGGACGAGGGTGTAGCAGACAGAAGGACGTTCTCGCGTCTAGTCGTCGTCCGGAAAGATGACGACGCGCTTCATGACACCATCGCCTTCGCTCTCGGTCGTCACGCCTTCGATTTCAGCAACCGCGAGGTGAACGATGCGCCGCTCGTACGGGTTCATCCGGCTCAATTCCTCTTCCTCTCCGCTCCGTTTCACCCGCTCCGAGACCCGCGCCGCGATTTTCTGGAGCTCGATCTTCTTCCGGGCCCGGTAGCCTTCGCAGTCCACCACGAGCCGGCGATCGTCGAGATCACGCCCGAAAATACGATTGGCGAGATATTGGAACACGTCGAGGATCTCAGCTCGGTTCCGGAGCATCAGCTCTCGGTCTTCGCCGGAGAGGTCGACCCGAAGCACCTCGGGGTCCGATTCTACGATGTCGACTCCAAGCTCCCAATCTAGGTGCTCGACCATCTCTTCCATGAACTCCCGGACGTCGCCCGCGAGCGAATCTACTTCAGAGACTTCTTCAGAGACTTCTTCCGACACTGGCTCTCAAGCTCCTTGCTTCTCGCCCTTCGGGCTCTTCTTGTGCTTACTCTTCTTCACCGACTTCACGGCTTTGCCGTCCTTGAGCGCTTTCTCCTCGCGATCCCCCAGGAAGCGATTCGTCATCAACTGCTGCGCCATCGACACGAGGTTATTCGAGAACCAGTACAGCACCAGGCCTGACGGCGCCCACGCGAGGATAAACGTAAACATGACCGGCATGAACGACATGATCTTCTGCTGCGTCGGATCCGCACTCGTCTGCGGGGTCATCTTCTGGATGGCCATCTGCGTGCCCCCCATGAGAACGGGCAAGACGAACATCGGGTCATGAACGGCAAGGTCTTGAATCCAAAAAATGAACGGGGCCTGGCGAAGCTCAATCGACGACATGAGCAAGCGATAGAAGGCGAAGAAAAACGGGATCATCAGCAACATGGGAAGACACCCGGAAAGCGGAGAAGCATTGTTCTCCTTGTAGAGCGTCATGATCTCTTGATTCATCTGCTGATAGCGTGGATCTGTCGGCTTCACCTTCTTGTAACGATCGCGGATTTTCTGTATCTGGGGCGCTAACTTCTGCATCCGACGCATCGAAACGAAGCTGTAATGCTTGAGCGGAACGAGGACGATGTTGATAGCGACCGTCAAAAGAACGATGGCAAAGCCCCAATTCCCGACGAAGGCATAAATTCTGACCAAACCAGACCGTAACAACAGCGCTGGATAGCGCATCCATGAGCCGAACTCGATGATCTGGCTCATGCCCGGCGCCAACGCCTCGAGCCTCTCGAGTTTCTTCGGCCCCATGTACAAAGTAAAGACCGCCCTCGAGGTTGGAGCCTCAAGCGCTGCCGTGATCACTTCCCGCTCGGGGCGCTTCACATCCTCCGTGGGAACGATGCCTGTCTCAAATCGCGACGCGTAGAGGGCGTCATCGGCCGGCAACATCAAGCCCGTGAAGTAGTGCGACGCCACGCCCGTCGCCATAATGCTCACACCTGTGCCTGAGCCTTCGTCCACGTCCTGCGTAGTGAATAGCTCCACCTCACCCCGTGAGACGACGACGCCTTTGTCCACCCCTACGTAGCGGCTCTCTGTGATCTCGTTCCCAATACCGCCGCCGTAGAGCACTTGTTTCCCGATCTCCTCTCCGCGCTCCGTTACCGAAACTTCTACACGGATTCGATAAGTCGCACCCAAAAAAGTCAAGTGCTTCTCAACCGCAAGTCGGCGTCCGTCCGACCATCTGAAGCTCACGGTCTTCTCTTCCCCGTCCGCGACCGTTATTTTTCTAGCTGCATCGGTCTCGAAAAGCGCCACCGACACCGCATCCGTGTCACGCGGTGAAGAAAGCCGCAAATCCAGCGGCCGAACATTCAGGTACTCCGCCGCGCCTAGACCCACCATTTCATAGGGCTCTCGAGCGTTGCTTAGGTATTCCCGTAGTCGCATGCTCAATAGCCGGCCCCCGCGATTCGAAAGGACCAGTCGATACAGGCTCGTCTCGACGACGACTTCGCGTTCCTCCGCTGCCGCTCGGACCTCAGACTCCGACTCTTCGGATGGCTCGGGACGCACCTCTAGCTCCAGTCGAACAGTGGGTCCTCCCTCGCTCGGAGACGCCGGAACGTCTGCAGGCGTGCTCAATCCACTTCCGCTGTTTTCCACGACCGGAGAAGACACATCCTCCGGCATCGGCGGTGGAGGAAAAATTTGTGGCCACAGGGAGACGAGCAGGAACGTCGACCCAAAGAACAAGAGTAATCGTTTTTCCATCTTCCTCTTCAATTCCTCGTCAAGGGACGGGGTCCGCACCACCGGGATGGAACGGTTGACAGCGTAACAGCCGTCGCGCCGTGAGCCATACGCCCCCCATGGCGCCGTACTTCGCGATCGCTTCCTCTGAATAGCGTGAGCACGAAGGATAGAAGCGACACGCCCCCCGGAAAACCAGACCGAGCGTCAATTGATAAACGCGGATCGCCCATCTCAGAAGTGAGCCCAGAACCGGCCCATCGATAAACCTAAGGAATTCTCTCAAGCAGTCTTCCTACGTGCTTCACATAAGCCGCGTCAACATCCCCGAAGCTTGCTTCTTTGATCGGGCCTCGCGCGACGAGAACCATGTCCGCGGAAATATCCCGCGTTGGTTTCCTCTTCCGGAAAACTTCCCTCAGAAGACGCTTCGCTCGATTTCTCGTAACGGCACCGCCAACCCGGCGACTCGCGACGACACCAATTCGGAGCGGGCCCTGGCTCTTCTCCACGATGAAGGCGACGAAGAAACGACTGATGATACGCCGGCCCTCTTCGTAGGCTCTTACGAACTCTCGTCTTTGCCGTAGCCGTAAGTCCGCCGTCAAGCGCTCGTCACGACGCCGTCCGTTCACGCCGCCAGGCGATATCGACCTTTGCGCCGGCGACGCGCCAGTACGGCGCGTCCCGCTTTCGAGCGCATGCGAGCGCGGAACCCGTGCGTCTTTTTGCGGTGACGGTTATTCGGTTGAAAGGTTCGTTTCATAGAAATTCCTCACTCCAGAAAAAGGTTCCGCTATCGCTAGGCCACCATAATAGCGCACTAAAGCGAAAACAATTATGATACTCCCCGACCCCATAGCTGTCAACCGCTCCTTCGTCAAAAAAAATCAATCTTTTTCACCTTTTCGCTTGTCCATGAATCGAGCCCTATGCTAGATTACCGGCCTTGTCCTAACTCGACAATGAAACGCTTTTTCCAACGGGGCTAGGGGTCCCCCGTATGGCTTATTTTCCACATTTGTTGAAAAGCCTGTGGATATTCCGGTTCCCCGAAAGTTTGTTTTCACCGCCCTGTTTTTCTATTCAGGAGCTATAACCTGCTTGATTGCAATAATATAGGACATGAACCTCTGGGAAGAAGTGCTCCACAAGGTCGAGTCCAAGGTCAACCAGCATAGTTTCAACACTTGGTTTCGACCCACACGTCTCCTTTTCGAGGCTGGAAACACAGTCGGGGTGCTCGTCCCAAATAACCATTTTCGCGATTGGCTCAACAAGCACTATTCCGGTGTCATTCACGAATCCCTAGACGAGCTCCACCGCCCCGATCTAGAAGTTGTTTTCGAGACCAACAAAGCGGTCGAGCCGGCATCAGAAGACAGGACGGACACTGCAGCGCCGTTTGCCTCCCAACTATCCCAGGCGCCGGCTGCTCGCAGCGTCCAGACTCCCACGACGCCTCCCCTCAACCAAAAATACCAATTCCACAGTTTCGTGGTCGGGACGAGCAACCAGTTCGCACACGCAGCCGCCCGCGCCGTCGCTGAGGCGCCCTCGCGAGCCTACAATCCCTTATTCATCTATGGGGGTGTCGGTCTCGGCAAGACCCATCTACTTCACGCCATCGGCCACCAAATTCTAGAGCAGCAACCAAGCTTCAAGCTCGTATACATCTCGGCCGAGAACTTCATGAATGAGCTCATCAACGCAATCCGCTACGACCGCATTCTGGACTTCCGCGAAAAGCACCGCTCCTTCGACGTCTTGCTCGTTGATGATATCCAGTTCATCGCCGGCAAGGAACGAACCCAGGAGGAGTTTTTTCACACGTTCAATGCGCTCTACGACGCCCAGAAGCAAATCGTTATCTCTAGCGACTCTCCGCCCAGGGAGATCCCAACTCTGGAAGAACGCCTACGATCGCGCTTCGAGTGGGGCCTTACAGCAGATATTCAAGCTCCCGACCTCGAGACCAAGATCGCCATCCTTCGAAAAAAAGCCGATGGCGAAGCCGTAGAGCTCCCGGACAACGTCACCATCTTCATCGCCTCACGCATCAAGTCCAATATTCGCGAGCTCGAAGGATCCCTCATCCGGCTCATCGCTTACGCTTCTCTGACCGGCCGCTCCATCGACCTCGCTTTGACCCAGGATGTTCTCAAAGACTTGTTGCCGAGCGAGGATCGTCTCATAAACCTCGATGCCATCCAAAAGTTCGTCGCTGACCACTATCGCCTCAAAGTTACCGACCTAAAAGCGCGCAACAATGCAAAATCTGTCGCCCTACCTCGACAAATCGCTATGTACCTCGGGAAGTCCCTGACCAAAGCGAGCCTGCCCGACATAGGCAAAGCGTTCGGCGGCAAGCATCACTCCACCGTTATCCATTCCGTCCGCAAGATCGCCAACTTGCGGAAGAGCGACCCTGAGTTCGACAAGGTTATCCAGGGTTTCCTCGACTCGTTTCGCTAGTCGAGAAGCATTGGTGGAAATTCCCACAATTTCCTGTGCACAAAGCTGTGTACCTACTTACAATGCTTTGTGCACGCCCGACCGAACCCGGGTTATCGACATTTATCCACCAATGCTCACCGGTGTCATCCACAGGTAAATATGAATTATAAAACGTTTAGAATCAGTTATTTAAATACCTAAAAGACTTTCTTTAACAGCCCCTTATTGATATAATTAATATATATATCTTACTGATTTTAGAAAAGATCAGAAGGAAAGCGAACTCATGGAGTTTACCGCCAAAAAGGATGAGCTACTTAGAGAGCTCGCGCTCATTCAAGGGATAGTAGAAAGGAAAAATACTATCCCTATTCTGGCTAACGTTCTCATCGAGGCGCGTGATGCGTCGCTAGAGCTCGCGGCGACGGACCTCGATGTCGGCCTCAAATGCAAACTCCCTGCGACCGTGCAGAAGCCGGGCGCGCTAACGCTCTCGGCCAAGAAACTTTACGAGATAGTTCGAGCCGTCTCGGAAAGCGACATCCACATCAAGGAGCTCGAGAATAGCTGGGCCACTATCGAGAGTGGGCGCTCCTTCTTCAAGGTGGTCGGGCTCGGTAAGGAAGAGTTCCCATCGTTAGCGGAGCCGCCATGCGAGGGATTCATGTCTCTTCCCGGCGCCGTTTTGAGCGAGCTCATCAACAAGACGAGTTTTGCTATCACCGCCGATGACAACCGCTATTTCTTGAACGGCGCTCGCCTTGAGCTGACGGAAAGCGACATCCGAATGGTCGCCACCGACGGCCATCGGCTTGCCTATATATCTGTGAAGCGGACGAAAGAGGATTCTGGCGAGGCCTGTGTCGTCGTTCCGAAAAAGACACTTCTCGAGATCGTCAAGATGCTCAACGACGAGGAACAGCGCGTCGACTTTACTCAGGGAGAAAACCATCTCTTCTTTAGGCTCGGCGAGCGTCTTCTCGTCTCGAAGCGTGTCGATGATCAATTTCCCGCTTATGACAAAGTCTTTCCGCAAGGTAACGATAAGACAGTCATTTGCGGTCGGGAGGCCTTGGCGGGCGCTATTCGGCGTGTTTCGCTTCTTGCAAACGAGCGATCGCGCGCGGTTCGCTTTGGCATCGAGTCAGGTCGTCTGGAAGTCTCTACCCAAAGCCCCGAACTCGGAGAAGCAAAAGAATCTATTGAAGCTGGCTATGACGGAGACGATATCCAAATTGGATTCAATGGTCAGTACCTCCTCGATTTCTTGAATGCCACTAACACGTCGGAGATTCGCTTCGAGTTGAAGGACGATTCCTCTCAAGGGTTGCTCCGACCTGCGGATGAAGGGGACGAAAGGGATTATCGCTACGTTGTCATGCCGATGAGGCTATAGACAGCACCCTGAAAGCACGCATTGTAAGAAAGCCGGGCCTTGTTGGCAGGACCCGGCGGCCCAGCTAGGGCTTGCTCACAAGCTATCCTGCCCAGGATAAGGCGGACTAGGGCGACTAGCTGATGACGCCTGCGACCGCAGAGACAAGGAAAAGATGCTCGACAAAGATCGTAAAGAACAACCTGACGTGCCTGACGTCCCCGACGCCGAATATACGGCAGAAAAGATCCGCGTTCTCGAAGGTCTCGAAGGGGTCCGTATGCGTCCAGCGATGTATATCGGATCGACCGGGCTCGGGGGGCTCAATCACCTCGTCTTCGAAGTCGTAGATAACAGTGTTGACGAGGCCATTGCCGGATATTGCACGGAGGTCCAAGTCACCATCCATGTCGACAATAGTGTGACTGTAGTCGATAACGGACGTGGCATCCCGGTCGACATCGAGAGGAAAACGGGTAAGCCCGCTGCGGAAGTCGTCATGACCAAATTGCACGCGGGTGGTAAGTTCGACAACCGCGCCTACAAGTATTCAGCGGGGTTGCACGGGGTCGGGGTCTCCGTCGTTAATGCACTTTCGGAACGCCTCGAGCTCGAGATTCGCCGCGACGGTAAGGTCTACCGGCAGTCTTACAAGGCTGGTACAGCGCAAGGAGGGTTAGAGGTCGTCGGCGTAACCGACAAAACAGGGACGACGGTAAATTTCTTGCCCGATCCGACCATCTTCGAGACCAACCAGTTCAGCTACGATTCGCTATCCCAACGATTCCGAGAGCTCGCCTTTCTCAATCGCGGCATCACGATCTCTCTCGTCGACGAACGGGAGGGAAAGGAAAAAAACTTCCACTTCGAAGGCGGTATCGCCTCCTTCGTAGAGCATCTCAACAAAAACAGGAACACGCTCCATGCACCCGCTATTTACATAGAAGGTGCTTCCGAAGGCATGGAGTGCGAGATCGCCCTGCAATGGAACGACGCGTATCAAGAGGCGGTGTTCTCCTTCGCGAATACGGTCAATACACACGAAGGGGGAACGCATCTCTCTGGATTACGTAGCGCCTTGACGCGATGTATCAACCAATACGCCGCGCAAAACAATCTCACCAAAGTGCTCCAGGGCGGCATCGAGGGCGAAGACATACGAGAAGGCCTGACCGCTGTTGTGAGCGTCAAAATACCTTCCGCGCAGTTCGAAGGCCAGACGAAAACGAAACTAGGCAATAGCGAAGCCAAAGGTTTTGTGGACGGCCTCGTCACGACCCACCTGGCACGATTTTTAGAAGAAAACCCCAAAATAGCCAAACGTATCCTCTTCAAAGTCGTCGACTCCGCGCGCGCCCGAGAGGCAGCCCGCAAGGCCCGCGACCTCGCACGTCGTAAGGGCGCACTCGAGATGACGTCTCTGCCGGGAAAACTCGCTGACTGCCAAGAACGCGACCCGGCCCTCTCCGAAATCTTTATCGTGGAGGGTGAGTCTGCCGGCGGCTCCGCGAAGCAAGGTCGCGACCGTCACTTTCAGGCGATCCTTCCTTTGAAGGGAAAGATCTTAAACGTCGAAAAAGCACGTCTCGACAAGATGCTCGAGAACGATGAGATAAAGGTCATCATCGCGGCTCTCGGGACGGGCATCGAAGAAGATTTTTCGCTTCAGAAGCTGCGCTATCACAGCGTGATCATCATGACGGACGCCGATGTCGACGGGTCTCACATCCGGACCCTTCTGCTCACCTTCTTCTACCGAAAGATGCGGCCAATCATCGAGGCCGGATACCTCTACATCGCGCAGCCACCGCTCTATAAAGTCAAACGCGGAAAAAAGGAGGTCTATTTCAAGGATGAACGCGATCTCGACAGTCACCTGATGCTCCGAGCCGTCGAGAACCGTACCGTTCGCATTCCGAGTATTGACCAAGAGTTCAGTGGCGAAGCGCTTGCAACCCGCTTGGAGCAAACGGTCGCTTTCAGAAAACATCTCGATCGTCTTGCTCAGAGAGGCTACCCCTCGATCATCTTGAACGAGTTCCTACGGGTGGGTGCAGATGAGAGCATGCTCGCCGATAAAGATTGGCTCGAAGCCGCACTCGATCCGATCCGGGATCACGGCCTGCAGGCGACGGTTCTTCCAGACGAAGAGCACAACTTGTTCAAGATCGTACCGACGGAGAACACCAACGGCCATCGTTGGGTCAAGCCCATCGGTCGTGATTTCATGGCCGCCGCGGAGTACCGCACGCTACTCGAGCTCTACAAAGCCATAGAGCCGTTCGACAACCCACCGCTCATCGTGACCGAATCGAGTGGAGGTGAGAACGCGACCTCTCAGGAGAAGGAGTGTGCCTCCCAAGAGGAACTCGTCGATTATCTGCTCGCCGCGGGCAAAAAAGGACTTCAAATCCAGCGCTACAAAGGTCTAGGTGAAATGAACCCGAACCAGCTTTGGGACACGACGATGGACCCCGAAGTGCGGGTTCTGATGAGGGTCACAATTGAAGACCAGGTCGATGCGGACCAAATATTTACCGTCCTCATGGGAGACCACGTCGAGCCGCGCCGTAATTTCATCGAAGAGAACGCTCTCGAAGTAGTCAATCTCGATATTTGAGCCCTCGGATTCCATTTAAGTCCAACGACGATAATTCAGGAGTAAAGGATGGCCACCACGGCTGAACGACTGCCCGTCAACATCGAAGATGAAATGAAGCGGTCCTATATGGACTATGCGATGTCGGTCATTATTGGCCGCGCATTGCCGGATGTTCGAGACGGGTTGAAACCGGTCCATCGACGGGTCCTATACGCAATGTACCGTGAAGGGCTCTTATCCAACCGGGCCTACTCGAAATGCGCCGGTATCGTCGGCGAAGTTCTAAAAAAATATCATCCCCACGGTGACTCCGCTGTCTACGACACCCTCGTCCGTATGGCGCAGAATTTCAATTTGCGAGCGCCACTCATCGACGGCCAGGGAAACTTTGGCTCTGTAGACGGCGATCCACCCGCGGCCTATCGATATACAGAAGCCCGCTTGACGGCCCTTGCGGAGAGCATGATGCGGGACATCGACAAGGAGACCGTCGACTTTGTCCCCAACTTTGATGGCAATACGGCGGAGCCCACCGTGCTTCCCACCGCCACGCCGAACCTGCTCGTGAACGGATCCTCGGGTATCGCGGTCGGAATGGCAACGAATATCCCGCCCCACAACCTCCGAGAGGTCGTGGACGGCATTCTTTACTCGCTCGAGAACCAGTCCATGGACGACGACGAGCTCACGTCGGGACTTCTCGGGATCATCAAAGGTCCGGATTTTCCAACGGCCGCCTTCCTTCACGGACGGGGTGGGATCGAACGGGCCTATCGCACCGGCCGCGGCTCGATTCAGCTGCGTGCCCGAGCGACAATCGAAGATACAGCAAAAGACCGCCAGGCGATCATCGTCACGGAAATTCCCTATCAAGTGAACAAAGCCAAGCTGCAGGAGAAGATTGGCGAGCTCGTGCGTGACAAGAAGCTCGACGGTATCTCCGGTATCAGAGACGAGTCAGACCGTCACGGCATGCGGATCGTCATCGACTTGAAGCGCGGCGAAGTCGGTCAGATCGTCCTCAACAATCTTTACAAACATACGACGCTCCAAACGAGCTTCGGGATCATCCTTCTCGCGATCGTCGACAACCGCCCGAAGGTACTCAAGCTCGTCGAGGTGCTGCGTCTGTTCATCGAGTTCCGTCGCGACATCGTTCGGAGACGAACGACCTACGAGCTCCGAAAAGCCGAAGCGCGCGCGCATATCCTCGAAGGCTTCGTCATTGCACTCGACAATCTCGATGCGGTGATCGCGCTCATTCGCGCATCGGAAAACCCCGCCGCGGCGCGTTCCGCCTTGATCGAGCAATACGAACTCAGCGAGATCCAAGCCCAAGCCGTTCTCGATTTGCAGCTACAGCGTCTCACTGGGATGGAGCGCGGCAAGATCCTCACCGAGCACGAGCAGATCCAAAACCGCATCGCGGAGCTGAAGGAGATTCTGGCAAGCGCACAGAAGATCGACGCGATCGTTCGCGAAGAGCTTGAAGAAGTGAAACACAGGTTCGGAGAGGATCGCCGCACCGAGATCATCGCGAAAACGCAGGAGATCAGCATAGAGGACATGATTGCCGAAGAGGACATGGTCATCACTGTGTCTCATTCCGGCTATGTGAAGCGCAGCCCGCTTTCGGTCTACCGCAAGCAGAAGCGCGGCGGGAAAGGCCGCAAGGGTATGCAGACGCGTGAAGAGGATTTTGTCGATCACCTCTTCATTGCCTCGACCCATGCGTACATTATGATCTTCACCAACCGCGGCAAGGTGTATTGGTTGAAGGTTCACGAGATCCCAGCCGTGGGCGCCGCGGGCAAAGGAAAGGCCATCGTGAACTTGGTCGCCATGCGGCCCGAGGAAAAACTCGCCGCCGTCTGTGCCGTGAAGGAATTCCCCGAGGACCGGTTCGTCCTCATGGCGACACGCAAAGGCACCATCAAGAAGACGCGTTTGTCTTCGTTCAAAAACCCGAACGCGCGTGGCCTCATCGCGATCACTATCGATGCTGACGACGAGCTCATCGTGGCGGCGATCACCGACGGCGACAGCCAGGTCGTTCTCGCCTCCCGTTCAGGTAAGACGATCCGATTCACGGAGACCGATGTCCGAATCACAGGGCGCACCGCGCAAGGCGTGAGGGGCATCCGCCTCGGAGCAGGCGATGCGGTCGTGAGCATGGCAGTCGTAAACACCGAGGGAACGCTCTTGACCGTCACCGAGAAAGGATACGGAAAGAGGAGTCGCGTCGAAGACTACCGGTTCCAGACTCGCGGCGGCCAAGGTGTCATCAACATAAAAACCACGACGCGCAACGGCAATGTTGTCGCCATACCTTTCGTGAACGAGGAAGACGAAGTCATGGCCATCACCGCGCAAGGTATGATCCTCCGGCTGCTCGTTCAAGATTTCAACATTCTGGGCCGCATCACGCAGGGTGTACGCCTCATGGATCTCGATGAAGGGGACAAGGTGGTCGCGGTCGCAAAGCTGGCCGAGAAGGTCGATGACAACGGCAAGTGATTGGCCATCCGACCACCGATTGACATAGACTCGTCGCGATTCGGGTCCCGACTGGCCTTACAGCGCATGACGGCCCGCCCGCGCCGGCAGCAATCACCATCGGAACGACTATTATGGCCGCTTTTGTTCTGCGAGTAGCGCTTCTCTTGTTCGCCATCGCCGCAATCGGATGCGGCAGCCCTGGCGGCCGACTCTTCGCCGAAGCCCAGCGAGCGATGGAGGACGACCGCATCGAAAACGCTGCGCGGCTCTACCAAGAGGTCACCATCCAAGCACCTGAAAGCCCACTGGCTGCGGAGGCGCATTACGAGCTCGCTCAGATCTACTATCTACGCCTGAAGAACGTCGAGGCGGCCAGGGCCAGCCTCCTTACCGTCCTGCGGGACTATCCAGAATCGACAGTCGGGCAACCTGCCCGACACTTGCTGGCGCGCCTCTATGACGAGGTATTCAAGGAGCCAGACAGAGCACTGATGCACTATCGCGCCCTCCTGGCGGAGGACCTCGAGGACGACCTCAGGCGCGAGACGCTTCTTGCGGTAGGCCACTGCTACTATGAGCTCAACGCCCTCGAGGCCGCCAAAGAGGCCTATCATCGCGTCCTGACGCCGAGCTATCACCCCGATACGGACGGCGCCTACTTGCGGCTTGCCAACCTCGAGTGGCTCTCCGGCGATGTCGACGAATCGCTGCGCTTGCTTCGCGAACTGCAAACAAAGACCGCGGACCCTGAGCGGCGTCGCGAGGCGATGTTGAGCGAAATCGAGATTCTCATGATCTTGGGACGCTTCCCGGACGCCCACGCGCGGCTCCGTGAAGCGGAGAAGGTCTTTCCGCGCTCCACCGCGCTGAAAGAGCTTGCTGCCCGGGTTCAAGCCAGGGAAACTCTTCTCGCCTCGCTCGACGGCGCCGGAGAAGAAGCCCTATTAGAAGAACAGCAGAAAAAAATACGATGGGGTGCTGGTCGCCGCCGCCGCCGTCCGGCACCTAGACAGCCCTAGACCTCACTTGCCAAAACGTGGTGTGATCGACGCGTATGAGGGAAGCATGAAACGGCTGGTCGTGTGCGCCGTCGCTGCGGCTCTTTCGAGTGTCGCGTGTGTTGGGCCGGAAGAAGAGATCCTCGAGCGCTACTTGCTCGCATCTCAAAGGGGAGACAGCCCCACTGTCGCCGCTCTCTCCATGGTGGCGTTTCCGGAAGACGACGTTCAATCCTGGAACATTCTCGAGATCAGCGCGTTGCGCACCGAGCCCTACGATGTCCCCGCGCACCGAGAGACGGCCGGGCGGGCGGAAGACGAGCGTGATGCCCAGTTCAAAGTCTTCGGCGAGTTTCGAAGGGTGAACTACGAGTCTCTCAGACGCATTCAAGCCCGCCAGCGAGACGAGCCGGACTACCATTTCTCCGGCCGCCTCGGAGAGCTGCAGGATGAGTGGGATGCGTTTCGGGTCGAGCGCCGCCAAGTCGTGGCCAAGCTTCACGATGCGGAGATCGCCTTCGAGCGAGAGATCCGCCGGGTGAACAAATCGTTGCAACGGAAATCGAGCCCCGAATATCTGACGGGGGAGATGCTTCTCAAAAACGCCCGCGTCCGCGTCACGACCGAGCTAGGCGACGGACAGTTCGACTTCACGCTGACGCAATATGCGTTGAAGAATCATTTCGACGCGCTCGTGCCGGCGCGCTGGATCATCACCGCCGTCGAGAAGACGAACGAAACACCCTAAGCGCCCCTAATCCTAGCCAGGTAAACCTGAAAGCCTTTGAACCGCAGAGGCGCAGAGGACGCAGAGGAAAATACGGGATACCTTTTCTTCTCCGCGTGCTCTGCGTCTCGGCGGTGAGATTTTTCTCGCTCCAAAAAGTGAACCAAATCCTCATTTCTGACGGGTTAGGGCCTAATTCAAGACCTGAAGCTTCGCGTACTGGGCCACCAGCCGCTTCCGGCCCGCCTTCCGGAACACGACGGTAACCTTGCGATCGGGTCCGCTGCCGGTGGCATCGACGATTCTGCCCTCGCCGAACTTGTCGTGACGTACCAGAACGCCCGGACGCAGCGACCCGCGCGAGCTCTTCGGCGAGCTAGGCCCACTCTCGGGCACGCCGCGGCTCAACTGCGCGCCATCCAAGTCACGGTCAGGGATCTCCGCCAGAAAGCGCGAGGGCTGCCGAGAGCTCGTTTGATAGGAGAATCGCCGTGACTCGGCGAAGGACAGGTAGAGCCTCTTCTTCGCGCGCGTCATCCCCACATAGAACAAGCGTCGCTCCTCCTCGAGGGCTTTGGGATCCCCGCTCGCTCTGATGTGCGGGAACAGACCTTCTTCGAGCCCGGCGAGAAACACGACGTCGAACTCCAGACCTTTGGCGGCGTGAAGCGTCATGAGAAGACATGGCGCCGGGCCTTCGACGGCGTCGATATCGGTGAGTAGGCCCACACCGTCGAGAAAACCGTGAAGTGTCGGCGCGGCTTCGCGAGATTCGTACTCTGCAGTGGCGGCGATGAGCTGGTCGAGATTCTCCTTCCGCTCGCGCGCCACGGCCTCGCCCTCGCCCTCGCCCTCGCGCTCGAGCTCGGCGAGCAGGCCGGCCGTGCCGAGCGCCATGCGGATGAGCTCGGAGGGTCTGCGATGTGCAGCTTTTTCAGTTAGCGTGAGAACGACGTCACGAAATTGCGTGAGCCCGAGCCGGGGGCGCCCCGGCAAGAGGTCGCCGTCGAGGACTTCGCGCGCGGCGTCCCAAAGCGAGCACCCCGCTGCGGACCCGGTGCGCTGGAGCATGGCCATCGTTGCTTGGCCCACGCCGCGCTGGGGGACGTTGACGACGCGAACGAAGCTGGCGTCGTCGTGCGGGTTCGACACGAGCCGGACATAAGCGAGAACATCTTTGATCTCGCGGCGATCGTAGAAGCGCAGCCCACCCAGAACCCGATGCGGCACGCCTCGCGCGACGAGCTCTTCCTCGAAGACCCGCGTTTGTGCGTGGGTACGCAGCAGGATGGCCGCCCGCGCATTGGGCTCGTCCCGCCGCCTGCGATCGAGGGTTCGAGCAACGAAAACGGCCTCTCCGCGATCGTCCTCGGCGCCGTGGAGCTGTGGCCGTACGCCTTCGTCGAGGCTCGCGATCAAGCGCTTGCCTTTTCGCGAGCGGTTATTTTGGATGACCGCGCTCGCCGCGCGGAGGATGGCCGCCCCCGAGCGATAGTTCACCTCGAGCTTTACGGTCCTGGCGTTCGGAAAGTCGGACTCAAAATCGAGGATGTTCCGCAAGTCCGCACCGCGAAAGTTGTAGATGGATTGATCTTCGTCACCGACGACGAAGACGTTCCCGTGAGGCGCGAGGAGCCGCAGAAGCCGAAACTGGATCCTGTCGGTGTCCTGATATTCGTCGACGAGCAGGTGGCGAAAGCGCCGCTCCGCGAATCCTTGTGCCCGCTCGGAGCACTCCATGAGCTCCACCCCGCGCAGCAGCAAATCGTCGAAGTCGACCGCACCTCGAGCGTCGAGCTCTTTTTGATATTGCGGCGCCACCATTTCCAGGACTTGTTGAAAGCGGGGATCTCCGGACCGGCGCCCGGAAAAAGCGCGGAGCTTGTACTCGGAGACCGCGGACGCGATGCGCGTCAGCGGATACTCGCGCTCCGACACGTTCTTCTCGCGACAGATGCGCCGCAGCAAGGCTTTACGATCGTCGGTGGCGTAGAGCGTGAAACCCGAGCGTAGGCCGACATCCTCGCCGAATCGGCGAAGAAGCCGCAGCGCCAGCGCGTGAAAAGTGTGAACCGCTACGTCCTTTTCCGAATCGCTCAAGAGCGCACGCACGCGGGCCCGCATCTCGTCCGCGGCTTTGTTGGTGAACGTCACCGCGAGGATAGTCTCCGGCGCTTTGCCACGGGCGTCGATGAGGTAGGCGATGCGGTGCACGATGACCCGCGTTTTCCCCGACCCAGCCCCGGCGAGCACGAGAAGCGCCCCGTCGGGCGCCGTCACCGCTTCGCGCTGCTGGTCGTTCAAGTGATCGAGAAGGGCCTCGGGCATCGCCGCAGTTTAGCTTACGCTGAAGACCGCGTGCTCCGATAAAAGCTACGCGACGCCATTGACGCTATAATTCCTCGCGGTTTCGCGAAACGCCTAAGAGGAAACCATGAAACGTCATAAATGGGTTTGCTTATTCTTCTTTTTTAGTCATCCCGTCGCCGCACAGGAAGACAGCCGGGTAACGACGGCGAACTACCAGCTTGCTGCGCGTTTCGCTCCGTACCAGCTGAACCGGCTCACCTACAGCACTACGCTCAGCCCCCACTGGATCGAGGGTGGCGATCGGTTCTGGTACGAATGGGAGACGTCGAACGGCAAGGCGTTCTTCTTGGTAGATCCAGCGCGCGGCGTCAAGACACCGATCTTCGACAACGACCGGATTGCCGCAGAGTTGACGCGGCTGACGAAAGATCCGTGGGATGGGCGACACTTGCCGATTCGGGGGATCAAGTTCGTCAACACCAAGGAGAACACGCTCCAGTCGAGGTCGAGTCGTCACAGGATGAAGAGCGCGCCGAGGCCGAAGAGGACTCTACCGAGGAAGAACAGCAACAGGAAGAGGAAGGCCGCGACGACGAAGAGAAGGCAGCCAAGAAGAAACGCTTCCACTTCGAGTACGACGTGGCCACCAGAACCCTTCGGCAGCTCGAGGACTGGGAAGGCCCTGACAACCACCCCGGTGGGCCAGTGTGTCACCCGACGCCAAGACGGTCGTCTTTGCCCGCAATCACAATCTGCACATGATGACGGGTGAAGCCTACGAGCGGATTCTAGATGCTCGACGCGGCAAGGATGAAGAGGCGGCCGACGAGGCGGACGAAAAGATCGAAGTAGAGGAGACCCAGCTCTCGACGGATGGCGAGGAACATTACAGCTACGCGGATTTCGAGCGTGGTGAGACCGACACCGAGAGGGAAAAGAACAACGACAAGCGCAAGTCCGTCACCATCTCCTGGGCGCACGACTCCCGGCGTTTCGCGATCGTGCGGAGGGACCAGCGCGAGACCAGCGACTTGTGGGTGATCCACTCGGTGGGAAACACGCGTCCCGAGCTCGAGACCTACCGCTACGACATGGCCGGAGAAGTGAGCATCACCCAGCGCGAGATCCGCATCTACGACCTCAACGCGCGACAGATGGTGACCGTCGACGCCGAAAAATTCAAAGACCAGACGCTCGGAATCTGGAACGCTCGGAAGTTCGAATATCCGGACAGCGACGAGCCCAAGCGTGAGCTCTGGCTGTCGGACGATTCGAACGAGCTGTACTTTTGGCGCCAGAGCCGAGACCGTCACAGAGTCGAGGTCTGCGTGGCCGAAGCCGTGACGGGCAAACACCGTGTGCTGTTCGAAGAGGAGCTCAACACCTATGTGGAGACGCAACCGCTCGAGCGTCTCGACTCGGGCGACCTCTTGTGGTGGTCCGAACGCGACGGCTGGGCGCATTTGTACCGTTACGGGCCGGATGGTGTGCTCGAGAACCGATTGACCGAGGGGGCCTGGTCCGTCCGCCGGATCGTCGGCCTCGATGAGGCCAGCGGCGCGGTCTATGTTATGGCCAACGCCCGTGATCCCGAGGAAGACCCGTACTATCAGCACCTGTACCGGGTCAACCTCGACGGCAGCGGCGTTCGACTCCTCGACCCCGGCAACTTCGACCACCGAGTCCAAATGGGGGAGTCCAACCGTTTCTTCGTGTCCAACTACTCGAGGGTGAACACGCCGCCGGCGACCGCACTCTACGCCACCGACGGGACGAAGGTCGCAGACTTGGAGGAGGCGGACTTCTCGCAGCTCATGGCGGCCGGATACGCGTTTCCCGAGCCCTATAGTGTCAAGGCCGCGGACCGCGTCACGGACCTCTACGGGGTCATGTACAAGCCGTTCGATTTCGACCCGACGAAGAAGTATCCGATCATCGAATACGTTTACCCCGGGCCCCAGACCGAATCGGTGTCGAAGTCATTCTCGACCAACCGCTATGAGACGGCTCTCGCGCAGTTCGGCTTCATCGTGGTGACGGTGGGGAATCGCGGCGGGCATCCAGCTCGCTCCAAGTGGTACCACAACTCGGCTACGGGAACCTGCGCGACTACGGCCTTGCCGACAAGAAGGCTGCGATCGAGCAACTGGCGGACCGGCACGCGTTCATCGACAAAGACCGCGTGGGCATCTATGGTCATTCGGGCGGTGGTTTTATGTCGACGGCAGCGATGCTCGTCTATCCAGACCTCTTCAAAGTCGCGGTATCGTCGTCCGGCAATCACAACAACGACGTCTACAACAACTTCTGGTCCGAGAAAAACCATGGTATCAAAGAAGTCGTGGATGAGGACGGCGAAGTGAGCTTCGAGTATGACATCGACAGAAACTCCGATCTTGCGCAGAACTTGAAAGGGCATCTGCTGCTCACGACGGGCGACATCGACAACAACGTGCATCCGGCGGGCACGTTGCGCATGGCGGAGGCGTTGATCAAGGCCAACAAGCGGTTCGACTTCTTCATCTTTCCCGGCCTTCGCCATAGCTATCGGGAGATGGGGGATTACTGGTTCTGGCTGCGAGCCGAGTATTTCGTCGAGCACCTGCTCGGTGACGTTCATTGGGACCCGGATATCAAGGCGCTGAACCTCGCGAAGAACGACGTCCCTGTGCCGCCACCCGCGCGCACCCCGCCGCGGTGATCGGTGAGGCGACGGAAGGGAGCCACGAAATGAAGATGCGTATGCTGATAGCCAGTCTTTCTGTGCTCATGGGTCTGACGGTGCCTGCGCCGCGTGCGTGGACGCAAGCGGTTGGCGGAGCGGAGGGCGCGCGTCCCGTGACGGGAGACCCGGGCATGTCATGGATGCTCGTGGCCGACGAGCCCGAGTTTCGCGTGTTGCGAGACTACGCCGAACCGGGCGCGACGCGTCCACTCACACGACGCGACGTATCACGTGTTCGTGCTCGTGACGGGACAGTTGCGTTTGACCATCGAATCTGAAAGCCCTGTCGACGTCACGCAGGGGCAGGTTTTGCACCTGCACGGCGGCGCCAAGCACACGTTCACGAACACGGGAGACGTTACGGCAACGATCGTCGAGGTGTTCGGCAAGGCGCCCGCTACTCGACCGTGACGGACTTCGCGAGGTTTCTCGGCTGGTCCACGTCGCAGCCGCGGCGTACGGCGATGTGATACGCGAGCAACTGGAGCGGCACGACGCTCACCATGGGCGAGATCGTGTCCGGATGGCGCGGGATTCGAATGATGTGGTCCCGGTCGTCCTCCAGTATGGGGAGCAAGCGATCATCGCCCTCGGTGATGAGTGCGATGATGCGGGCGCCGCGCGCTTTCGCCTCCTGGATGTTGCTCGCGATCTTGTCGTAGAGAGGGTTGTCGAGCGCGAGCGCGACGAGCGGCATGCGATCGTCGATGAGTGCTATTGGACCGTGCTTCATCTCGCCCGCCGGGTAGCCTTCGGCGTGGATATAAGAGAGCTCCTTGAGCTTGAGCGCGCCTTCGAGTGCGATCGGGTAGAGGTGGCCTCGGCCGAGAAAGAGAAAATTCCCTACGAGATAGAACTCGCGCGCAACCGTCATGAGATCATCCGTGAGCTCGAGCGCTTGTTCCATGATGTGCGGTGTACGCGCGAGGTCCGCCAGGCGTTCGCGCGCCGCGTCGGGGTCGAGCCGTCCGAGCCGTTGCGCGAGGTGGATGGCGAATAGATAAAGCGAGACGACCTGGGAGGTGAATGTTTTCGTTGCCGCCACACCGATCTCCGGACCGGCATGGGTGTACAGCGTATCGTCGCAAAGCCGTGTAGCCATCGAGCCCATGACGTTGCAAATGGCGAGGGTCTTGGCACCCGACACTTTCGCAGTCTTGAGGGCCGCGAGTGTATCGGCGGTCTCGCCCGACTGCGTAATCCCTATGACGAGTTGATCCTCGCCGAGGATCGGATTGCGATAGCGGAACTCCGATGCAACATCCACGTCGACGGGAATGCGGGCGAGCTCCTCGATATAGAACTTGCCTACTTGTGCCGCGAGCCAGCTCGTACCGCAGGCCGCGATGGAGATGCGGGTCAACTTCGCGACGAAGGTGTCTTCGAGCTCGACTTCACTCAAGTGCACGAGCCCGGAATCGAGCGAGTAGCGGCCCAAGAGCGTGTCGCGGACGGCGCGGGGCTGCTCGAAAATCTCTTTGAGCATGAAGTGCTTGTAGCCTTGTTTTTCGACTTGGACCGGGTCCCAAGTAATCCGCTGAGGCTCCCGCTTCTGCTCGCGTCCGCTCTTGTCGACGACGGTGACTTCGCCGCGCTTCAATATCGCCACATCGCCATCGTCGAGAAACACGGCCGAGCGCGTATGGCTCAAAAAGGCCGGTACGTCCGAGGCGATGAAGGATTCGTCCTCTCCGATGCCGAGCACGAGCGGCGGGCCGTAGCGCGCGCCCACGAGCACGTCCGGCTGTTCTGCCGACAACGCGACGAAGGCGAAAACACCATCGAGCTCTTCGAGCGAGAGCCGTACCGCTTGGGCGAGATCACCATCGAAGTGCTTTTCTATCGTGTGCGAGATGATCTCGGTGTCGGTCTCGGTCACGAATTTGTGACCTTGTTCCACGAGCTTTTTCTTGCGGACGAGATAATTCTCGATGATGCCGTTATGAACGACGACGATCGATCCCGTGCAATCGCGGTGCGGGTGCGCGTTCTCCTCGTTCGGCCGGCCATGGGTCGCCCAGCGCGTATGACCGAGGCCGTAGGAGCCATTCAAACTGATGTGGTCGATCTGCCGTGCGAGCTTGTCGAGCTTTCCCTCGGAGCGAAGCACCTCGAGCCCTCGGGACCCCACGACCGCGATCCCGGCGGAGTCGTAGCCGCGATATTCCAAAGAGCGGAGGCCTGCCAGAAGCATTTCACTCGTGGGCCGCGCGCCGATATATCCGATGATGCCGCACATAGCTCAGCGTTCCCTTCGGCCGGGTTTTTTGGGTCGGGCCCAACCTTTTTTGTTGACTTGTCGGCTTCTCGCGAGCGCGAGTGCGTAGGCGGGAACATCCGTCACGATGCAGGAGCCGGCAGCGACGAAAGCGCCCTTGCCGACCCGCACGGGTGCGACGAGCTGCACGTCGCTTCCCACGAAAGCGCCGTCTCCGATAACGGTACGGCTCTTCACCTGGCCGTCGTAGTTACATGTGATCGTTCCCGCGCCGAGATTGGCGCCGCGGCCAACGGTCGCGTCCCCGACATAGCTCAAATGGGGCGCTTTGGCTCCGGCGGCGATCCGGGAGTTCTTGAGCTCGACGAAGTTTCCGATACGCGCCCTATCGCCGACGTCCGATGCCGGACGGAGATGCGCGAACGGGCCGATGGAAGCGTTCTTGCCGATGCGGCTTTCGCGGATGAAGCAGTGATCGAGAATCTTCGTTCCCGCGCCAATCGTTGCGTCGATGAGGTGGCTGAAGCTTCCGATGACGCAACCCTTTGCGATGCGAGAGTCGCCCTCAATGACCACCCATGGCGAGAGCACGGTGCCGGCCCCGACGGAGATCTCGGGATCGACATAGACGCTCGATGGGTCCGGAACGAGGACCCCGCGGCGCACGAGGCTCTCGACTTTGCGCCGGCGCAGAACCGTGTGGGCGCGGCTCCAGGCCTGTGCATTCTCGACGCGTAGCAGTTCGTCGTCGTTGGCGGGGAAGACCGGAGCGGGCCGAAGGAGCTTGGCGAGCTCGTGAAGCGTCTGCGCGCGAATGTGCTTCATCGCCTGCGCTTCGGCTGCGAGCACGACCGGAAGCCCGCCACCGCTTACGAAAAGAGCGGCGGGCGCTTTGGCGCTCGCTTTGAGAAGTCGCTTCAGCGCGCTCGCTTGGAGGCAAGGGAGCTCGGCGGGAACGCAAACGATCGTGTCGCGCATCGCTGCGAGCTCGCGTGTCGTCGCCATGTCGACGCCGTCCGGGGCGCTCTTTCCGATCCATAGCACGCGGCGCGGCTCGAGAGCTCGGGCGGCGAGCAGCGTGCGCTCCCAGACGGTCGTCCCGAGCAAGGGCGTGAAGGCGAATCGACTCTTGTCTGGCCAGAGCGCGACGACTGTCATGGCGTTATGGGGACGTGTGCACCACTCGCGCGTGTGCGCGATGAAAAATGGACTGAAGGGAGCCCGCGGTCTTCACGCCGTCGTGCCGCACGACGGGTCCAGGTAGGAGTAGGTCTTGGCTGACGAGCGGGCACGGAAGCACGTCGCCTCTCGAATGAAGGACGGGCTCCGCACCGTCTTCACGGTAGCGCGCAATCATCTCGGCGGGAACAGAAGCCGAGTTTCGGAGCACACATGAAATCTCGAGCCCGGGCGCGTGGTCTAGAAGAGCTTCGACGTGGTCGGCGACCGAGTAGCCGGTCGTCTCGCCCGGCTGCGTCATGACGTTTGCGAGATAAACGACGTCGGCGCCGGAGCTCGCGATGGCCTCGGTCACGCCGGGAACGAGCAAATTGGGTACGAGGCTCGTATAAAGCGAACCCGGCTCAATCAAAACTAGGTCGGCTTGGGACAGTGCTTTGAGGGCGTCCCTGGGCGGCCGGCAGTCCTCGGGCTCGAGGTAGACGCGTCGCACTCGCTGTGGCGAGCCTGTGATGTTCGTCTCGCCCCGCACCATCGAGCCGTCGTCGAGCTCCGCGCGAAGCGAGACGCGCTGGTTCGTCGAAGGAAAAATGCGCCCGCGTATGGCCAGGACTTGGCTTGCCGCCCGCACCGCTTCGCTGAAGTCTCCGGTCACGCCGGTAAGAGCAGTCAGGAAGAGATTGCCAAAGTTATGCCCAGCCAAGTCTCCCGAGCCTTTGAATCGATACTGAAACAGCGAAGACAAAAGAGACTCGTCGGCGGATAGAGACACGAGACAGTTGCGAATGTCGCCGGGCGGCAACATCTGAAACTCGTCGCGCAGACGTCCGGAGCTACCGCCGTCATCCGTGACCGTCACGAGCGCGGAGAGGTCGGCGAAATAGACATCGTCCTTGGAGGGTTCCGGCGGAGGGTCCATGAACTGCTTGAGCCCGGCGAGAAGGGCGGACAGACCGGTGCCTCCGCCAATGGCGAAGACCCTCAGGCCGTAAATCACGAGACCGCGGCTCTACAGCTTCTACGCGTCGGCGAGTAGCGCTGCCACCTCGGCCTCGCGGCGAACGCTGTTGAAGTCCTCGTCGCCTCTCGCGTGGAAACGCGAGGTCGGGTCGCTGTTGATGGCTTGTTGGAGATATTTCGCGCTTGCCGGAGCGTCGCCGGACAGCGCATGCGCCGCTGCCAGGCAGTATTGAACATGAGAGCTCTTGGGCTCGAGCTCGATGGCCTTCGACAAATGTTTGATGGCTTGTGCGGCGTCGCCTTCATTGAGATACATGACGCCAAAAGTGACCATTTCCTCGGCCGTTTTCGGACGGCGCTGAGGTGCGAGCTGACGCGCGCAAATCTTGAGGTAGGAGTCGACCCGCTCGATCAGCTCCTTTTCCTCGGGGTAAGTGGCGGCCAAGCGCTCGAGCTGCTCTTTCGCGCGTTGGGCGTCTCCCTTATAGAGCGCTTTGACGGCTTTCTCTAGCCCGTCAACGGCCTTGTTGTACTTCTCGTTCGAACCGCCGGCCTTCTGCTTGCTCTTTGCGGCTTTGGAGCGTGTCGTTTTCTTAGCCAATGCGGCCTCCTTGAAAATCTAGTGACATTAGCCCGTCGAGACCGGGCACCTAGGAATCGAGACGCGGGCGTCGCTGGGACACTCGTTGGTTGGAGTATCGAATTATAGAATTAGTTGGGGTCCCGAATCAACTCGCGCCCGACTCGAGCCGTTCGCGGGTGTCCTCCTCGAGAAGCGCTTGGGGAGCCACACCCCTATCGCGCGCTCTTTCACGGATTTCCGTCGTCCTCACGCCAATGGCCTCGACGGCGTCAGAGCTATGTCGCTCGCCTCGAAGAAGGAAGCGAACCCCCTGGATGAGCGCGCCCGCATTGACGAGAAAATCGGGCGCATAGGTGATGCCTCTCGCCATCAGCGCGTCGCCGGCCTCAGGCCGGCTCAAAATATTGTTGGCGGAGCCGGCAACGACGCTGGCCGTCAATCGCTTCGTCGTGTCGATATCGACGACCCCGCCGATGGCGCACGGCGCGAAGAGCTCGCAGTCAACATCGTAGATAGCTTCGGGAGACACTTCACGAAAAGACGTCGTCTCTCGGAGCGCCTCGAGCGCCGCGGGGCTCGTATCGGACACGGTGAGCTCGGCGCCTTCTTCGACCAGATGTGCGGCGAGCCAGCGCCCCACACCTCCCGCGCCCTGGCGTGCCACCCGGATCCCCCGGAAACTGGAGGTGCCGAGCCGGAAGGCGAGAGCCGCTCGCGCCCCGGCGAGCACGCCGCGCGCCGTTATCAGGTTGAGGTCGCCCACGCCCTCCTCGGACTCGTCCACCATGTAACGCGTTTGGCTTCGGATGATGGCGCCATCGGCGACCGGGATCCCCACGTCTCGCCCGGCGAGAAAGGCGCCGTTCATGGACTCGAGCCTGCGCCCGACGAAACGGAGCGCTTTGTCACGCTCGAGACCCGGAGCATCGATGAGAACGATTTGGCCGCCGCCCACTGGCAGGTCGGCTGCTGCGGCCTTGAACGTCATGGCCCGCGCGAGCCGGAAACCGTCGACTCTTGCAGCCTCGTCGGACGCGTAGGGATAGAGCCTTATCCCGCCGGTTGCGGGTCCGCGCGCGGTGCTGTGGATGACGATGAAGCCGCGAAGCCCGCAGGACGGTTTTCCAGCGGAAGGATTTTTTCAACGTTCATGGGTCGCGAGCTCGTTGTAAACGTTGCGCGTCGACAATCCATGCTCTCTGGCGAGTTTCTTGGCTGCATCGCGCGGCGATAGACCGTCGGAGCGCAGCTCGGCGAAGCGGGGCGCGAGGCTAGCGATCGTCACGGGTGTTTTGACCTCATGGCCACGCTCGCCGCCCACGACGATCGTGAGCTCTCCTTTGAAGCGACGTGCCTGCGCCCACGTCGCGAGCTGGCCGAGCGTCTCGGCCTGGTGCTCTTCGTGAAGCTTCGTCATCTCGCGGAGTACACAGGCCGAGCGCGGCCCGAGCAGCGCTTCGAGATCCGTCAGCAATTGGGCGACACGGCCCGGGGCTTCGAAGAGCACGAGGGTTCCTGGAGCGCCTCGCAGAACCTCGAGGGCTTTTCGTCGCGCGCCGCCTTTGCGCGGGACAAAACCGACAAAGGTGAAGCTCGATGTGGGAAGCCCTGCGACCGAGAGAGCCGCCAAAAGAGCGCTGGCGCCGGGCACCGGGCGCACCGTGATGCCCGCCTCCCGCGCGGCCGAAACGAGCCGGTAACCGGGGTCCGAGACGAGCGGCGTCCCCGCGTCGGAGACGAGTGCTACGTTCTCCCCGGCCGCGAGGCGCTCGACGAGCTTCGGTGTACGCGCGGCCTCATTGTGCTCGTGATAGGAGAGCGTCTTGGTAGGAATATCGAAGTGACGGAGGAGCTTTCGGGTCGCTCGCGTGTCCTCGCAGGCGATGAGGTCCACGGAAAGAAGCACTTCCCTCGCCCTGAACGTCATGTCGCCCAGGTTTCCTATCGGCGTCGATACAACAAAGAGAGTTCCTGTCACGGCGTAGGATCGTATCAATATTACCCGTATTACCCGCATTACCCGCACCACCTGCTATTGCGCGCCTCAGGTGCCTGTGGTACGTTTTTCGGTCGCGCTATAGTTTAAAGGTAATCCAGTGTCACAAAGAGAGACCAGCCCAGAAAAACCCATCGAGCTTTCGGTGGTTTTCCCTGCCTATAACGATGCCGGCACTATCCCGAGCATGGTCATAGGGGCGCGTCTCGCCGCGCGCAAGCTCGCGGATAGTTACGAGATCGTCGTCGTCAATGATGGAAGCACCGACCACACGGCCGAGGTGCTGTCCGAGCTCGAAGCCGTGTTTCCCGAGCTTCGCGTCATCCATCATCCGGTCAACCGCGGTTTTGGCGGCGCTCTGCGAACGGGGTTTTCGGCCGCGAGAAAAGACCTCATCTTCTACACCGATGGCGATGCGCAATACGACCCGCGCGAGATGTCGCGCTTGTTCGACGCGTGGCATCCAGGGAGCGATTTCGTCAACGGTACAAAGGCCGGGCGCTCGGACCCGCTGCACCGCATCATTATTGGACGCCTCTATCACTGGAGCGTGCGCGTCGCTTTTGGGTTGAAGCTCAGCGATGTCGATTGCGACTTTCGTTTGTTCCGCCGGGCCATCTTCGACAAAGTCGAGCTGACGAAGGACAGCGGTGTCATCTGTGTCGAGCTGATGAAGAAGGTCCAAGATTACGGCTTTCGCATCCAAGAAGTGCCCGTGCACCATTTCCATCGGGTCTATGGCAGGAGTCAATTCTTCAACTTCCCCCGCGTCGCTAGAACACTTTTGGACCTCACGAAGCTGTGGCTCGATCTCGTCGTGCGGAAGACGCATCTGCGGACAGCCGAACCGACCGCAGGAGCTTCCCGCCCCTCGTCCGAGCGCGTCGCGCGCTGATCGGCGGTCTTTTGAATCCGCCGAAGTCGCCGAAGTCAACAATGGACGACAAAAGACGCGAGCTCTATCAAAAGACCTTCACTAACAAGAAAGTTCTAATCACCGGCGGACTCGGCTTCATCGGAAGCAATCTAGCTCGCGCGCTCGTCCCTCTCGGCGCTGACATTCTTCTCGTCGACTCGCTCATTCCCGACTATGGAGGAAACCTTTTCAACGTCGACGGGATCGAAAAGAGCGTGCAAGTCAATATCGCCGATGTCCGCGACAAAAACGGCATGCAATATCTCGTCCGTGGCCAAGACTATCTGTTCAACCTTGCCGGCCAGGTCAGCCACGTCGACAGCATGAACGATCCGATGACCGATCTCGAGATCAACTGCCGAAGCCAGCTCTCTATTCTCGAGGCCTGCCGGCAAGCGAACCCAGATGTTCGGATCATCTATGCCAGCACGCGACAGATCTATGGAAAGCCGGTCGCGCTTCCCGCGAGTGAAGACCACCCCATACGCCCCACCGACGTGAACGGCATCAACAAAGCGAGCGGCGAGATGTATCACCAAATTTATAGCGAAGTGTACGGGCTTCGCACGACGTCGCTGCGGCTCACCAACACTTACGGGCCGCGCCAGTTGATAAAGCACAACCGACAAGGCTTTGCGGGATGGTTCATACGTCGCGTCGTGCTCGACGAGGAGATTCTGCTCTTCGGCGACGGCGAGCAGATACGTGACTTCAACTACGTGGACGATGTCGTGGACGCCTTCCTTTTGAGCGCGGCTTCCGAAAAAGCCTTGGGCGAGACGTTCAACCTCGGCGCCAAGCCGCCGATCTCTCTGCGCACCTACATGGAGCTCCTGTATGAAGTAGCGGGGAAAGAAGCGACCTACCGACTCGTGCCGTTCCCTGAGGAGCGCCGCCGCATCGATATCGGAGATTTCTACACCGACTATTCGAAGATCGAGCAGCAGTTGGGCTGGCGACCCGAGACCACTTTGAGCGACGGGTTGAGGAAGACGGTCGATTTTTACCGCGAGAACATCGAGCATTATCTGAAGTGAGTGCCCGCACGGTTCGGTTCAACGATCTCACAATCTGTGACACCGATCTCGCGCGCGAAATTCGAACCGCCATCGAGCGCGTCGTGAGCTCTGGGTGGTATGTATTGGGCTCGGAAGTTGAGGCGTTCGAGAAAGAATTTGCGCTCGCGATCGGGGCGCGCTACGGGGTAGGCGTCGCTTCGGGAACGGATGCTATTAGCCTCTCTTTGATGGCGCTCGGGGTCGGCGCGGGCGACGAAGTCGTGACGTCTCCGTTGACGGCGACTTTCACCGCGCTCGCGATCAGCCGGGTGGGTGCGCGCCCTGTTTTCGCGGATGTAGATCCTGAAACCCTCACCCTCTCTCCCGCATCTGTGGAAGAGCGTATCACCGGTAGGACCAAGGGCATCGTGCCGGTCCATCTTTACGGGAACGCCTGCGCCATGGACCCGCTGCTCGAGCTCGCCGACACGCGAGGAATCGTTGTCGTCGAAGACGCGTGTCAGGCGCATGGTGCGCGCTATGGTGACCGGCCTCTCGGAGCTCTCGCTCAGGCGGGTGCCTTTAGCTTCTACCCCACCAAGAATCTCGGTGCACTCGGCGATGGCGGCTTCATCACGACGGACGATGAAGAGCTCGCTATGTCTCTTTGGCGCTTGAGGAATGGCGGTCAAGAGAGCCGCTATCTCCACACGGAGGTGGGGCTCAATAGTCGTCTCGACGAGATCCAGGCGGCGGTTCTTCGCGCCAAGCTGCCGCATCTCGACATGTGGAATCGACGCCGCCGCGAGCTCGCCGGCCGCTACGAGAAGGGGCTCGAGGGAACGGAGTTTCGCGCGATCGGCGTTGGTACTAGCGTCTTGTCGGCACGGCATCTATTCGTCGTTCGTGCGCCGTCGCGGGACGCTTGGATGGAACGGCTCGCATCGCGAGGCATCCAAACGCTCGTGCACTACCCGGTGCCCGCACATCTTCAGCCGGCTTATCGCGAGTTGGGGCAGGGGGAGGGAAGCTGTCCGGTCGCGGAGGAAGCGGCGAGCGCGATTTTGTCGCTGCCACTCTACCCATCGATGTCCGATGACGATGTTGACTATGTCCTCCAAAGCGTGCGCTCATGAAACGACGAAAGCCGCGCGCCGCGCGGGACCTCGGCATCTCGTTCGGTGACTAATTGACTAATCGATGGGAACGGTCGAAGGCGGTGCTCTACGCGGCGCTCGAACAGGAACCATCAAAACGCCCTCGCTTCATCGAACGCTTGTGCCGGAGCGATCCGGAGCTTCTCGTAGAAGTGCGCTCGCTTCTCGATGCTTTCGACGACGGCTATTTGGAGGCCCCGGTGGCGAAGCTGGCCGGCCCCGAAAAGCCACCCCCTCGAATCATAGGGCGTTATCGCGTTCTCGAAAGGATCGGCAAGGGTGGTATGGGCGAGGTCTTCAGGGTCGTCGACGCTGAGGGGAATCTATTCGCGTTGAAGCGCCTTCCACACGAGGTCGTGACCGAGGAGGGGCTGTCTCGATTCGAACGTGAAGCGTTGGCGGCGTCCTCACTCGAACATAGAAACGTCGTGCGCTTCATAGAGCTCGTCACGCACGAAGGTCGTCCTCAAATTTTGATGGAGTATTTGGAGGGGCGGACGCTAAAATACTACCTGAAAGACGAGGAGCCTCTCGACCTGGATAACGTCTTCGCGGTGTCGATCCAACTCGCCGAAGGCCTAGCGAGCGCCCACGCCAAAGGGATCGTGCACCGTGACTTGAAGCCGGGGAATATCTTCGTGACCCGCGACGGCAGCTTGAAGCTTCTGGATTTCGGGATCGCCAAGCTCGTAGATGCGGTGTCGGGAACCGATGTGACGAAGCTCGAGCGCATCACGCGAACGGGTCAAATCCTTGGGACCGCCGAATATATGGCGCCAGAGCAAGCGCGCGGTGAAGTCATCGACGCTCGAGCCGACGTCTTCTCCTTCGGCTGTGTTCTCTATCAGATGCTTACGGGCCGTACCCCCTTCGCGGGCGAGAGTGTCCTGGAGAAGTTCGGATCGATCATGAACGATGACCCCGAGCCTGTGCGCGAGCTGGTCTCGTCGGTGCCGGAGCCGCTCGCGATTCTCGTGGAAAACTGCCTGGAAAAAACGCAAATGACCGTCCGCAGGTGATGACAGAAGTTTTGTCCGAGCGCCAGAAAGCGAAGGGGTACGGGCAACCGCAAGGTTGAGCTCGCGTATATTTGCTAGTCCCCTGTATCAGTCAAGGGGAACGCCCTAGCCATGAGGCTCGCGTTTGAGGTAAAATAGGTTCTATTCGAATAGGTTTTTGTTTATGGCGAGCACGAGTATCCACCTTCCCGCGGACTTGCTAACACGACTCGATCAGCGAGCGCGGGAGACAGGTGTGAGTCGAAACAAGTTAATCGTTAGAGCGTGTGAGGCTTACGTCGACCAGGCTCGCACCGAATGGCCCGAAGACTTTTTCTCGGACAAACGCCTCTCGCTTCGTGACCGGCGCGAGCTCGAAAGCTCTTTCCAGGATTGGCTGGACCAAATTTCTGCGTCGCGACGCAACCGCGTGACGCGGCCTTTCTAGAGTGCTCGTCCTAGATACCAGCGCAGTCTCCTTGGTGATGTACCGGGTTCCAGACTCCCTGGAGAGACTACAGCGATACGGGCCCTCGGACATCGTCCTAACGGCACCCGTGGCAGCGGAAATCTCGTTCGGTCTCAATCGCCTGGCTCCCCGTTCTCGACGAAGACGGTTTCTCGAAGACGAGTATCGTCGGCTGCGCGATGTTGTGATGTGGGCCGATTGGAGCGAGCCGGCGGCTCTGGAATTTGGTCGACAGAGAGCGATCTTGTTCTCGAGCGGTGACGTGATCGATGACATGGACATCGCCATCGCTTCGGTTGCTATACAGTTGGCCGCGGGTGTTGCCACCCACAATGCGAAGCACTTTCGCGTCATCGACGGGTTGGAGGTCGATGACTGGGGACCGCGGTCGCGCTAGACTGGCCGCCGGAAAGACGCAATCCACCAACGTTCTGCAGGTCGACATCCTCAGCTGTTTCCGCCCAAACTGTACTAGACTCACACGTGCGAGAGTAAAGGAGGCTGTCCTATGTCCTGTCGTGACCCTGAAGCTGCTGCTATGTTCGTCACAATGCTCGCTATCGCCACGATAGGATGTGGCGGGCCCGGCGAAGAGCCGGAGCCGGCGACGGCAGTGGAAGCGGACGCCGCAGAAGCCGACGGCGGGCCCCCCGCGTGGATTCTCGCGTCACTGACGCAGTCCCGCGGTCTGATACGCCATGAGCCCGGTGCTTCCGACGACTACGTGCTCTTTAGCCAGCTCACCTCCGGCACGACCCACCTCATCGATCGGGAAGGTCGCGCCGCGCAGACCTAGCTACTTCCGGCAAATCCCCCAGTACCGCGATCGCGCTTCTGAGAGACCTGATTCCCAGCTCTTTGTTTCTCGCCGCCTTAACGGTAAAGATACTGCTGGGCGGGATTCTAGCTTCCCCCGCCGAAACGAGCGCTCAGTGGCTGGCGGCGACGAAGTCCGTGCTACACGTGAACGGCGGCCGCCTCCTCCAAATCTATTTTGGGGCCACAACGAGAGCCGGAGCATGGTTTGCGAAGCTCGCCGCCCACTTTGCAGCCGATCTTCCGTTCGCTGGGTGTCTCGGTCTCGCGCCTATCGGTCTCGTCCTTTGTCGAAGGGGCGTTGTTGCATGATTCCGACAAACCTAAAGGAATCAGCAAGTTACGATTGTGGGGCAAAATACGCAGATTCAATGGAATCAATAACTTACCAGTATTCATGCAACAACGCCCCTATGAGCTGTACACGTTCATCGGCAGCAAGAGCAGGCCGATGTGGCTCTTTGCGACCATCGAGGTGTGTTCCCGCTTGTGGGCGAGTAGCCTCGTCGGCCGCCGCTCCTATCGGAACACCAAGGCCGTACTCAACGACGCCATCCTCCGGGGGCGCCTCGTCGGAATCCCACTGATCGCGACGGACGGCAAGCACCTCCTTATCAGTCATCGAGCCACGTGAGGAGGTTCTCGATCGAGGCTTTCGCTCCCAGCCGCACCTCGCGCGCCTTTCGTGCGCCGGCCGGATCGAGAAGAGTGACCTCGTCCGCTTCCGCCACGGCCGCTACGATCCAGTCCCATCCGAAGCGACGAGCGTCGGCGTGCATGCGATTCCATTCCGCCTTCGAAAATCGGAGAGGCAGGGAAGACCGTTTGACCTGGACTCCCAGATGATGGCCGGCACGGAGAGCCAGAAGATCGAATGCACCGCGGGAGGCCCGTGACTGATACACGAGATCGAAGCCTAGGCTGGCCAGGTGCTGGGCCACACGACGCTCGGCTTCGTCTCCGACCAACGTCATGGGCACCACCGAACCCCCTGGTCGGCGCCAGGACAACCAGAGAGCAAACACCCGATCGGTCAGCTGGTAGCGCCCGTCGTCGTCATGCGACACGGCATCTCCCAGCCGTTCCAAATAGCGGACGGTGGAACCGGTGGAAGCCCTGATCGTCGTTGCTACGTCGGTCAGTCGTTTCGGCCCTTCGGCCAGAGCCGAAAGCGTAGCGGCCAGATAGGTGGATCGGCCGACCAGACGGTGAAACTCGTTGTTGAAAAAGAGGGCGAGACGTCCATTCCGCGAGAAAAGCAGTTCCTGCAGAGCCCCCTTGAGGGCGGCTCTGTCCATGGGTGGTGACTGGGCCACCAACTCCTCCCCGAGAAGCTGAAGATAGAAGGGATGGCCGCCCAAAGTGTCGGCCGCGGTTGCAGCAAGGCCAGCGGATATCTTGCGCCCGCGAGGACTACGCTCGACGAGGAGCGAGATGGCGTCCTCGCGGCTGAACGGTCCCAGTTCCATCAGGGCGAAGTGCTGGAAAAAAGGTGAATGTCGGTCGGTGATCAGGCGGGTGATTACCGACCGAGCCGAACCGGAGATGACGTATCCCACTCTATTGTGTTTCTGCCAGACGCTCCGAATCAACGGAATGAGGTCGGGGGCGCGCCGCCCCGAAGAAAGGGAAGCGAGCTCCTGAAATTCGTCGATCGCCACCAGCATGTGTAGATCGAGCGCCCGAGCCAGCTGCTCGGGCAGATCCAGACAAAAGCGTAACGCGCTGGAGTCCATGTCTCGCTCGGAAATCTCGAGGGTCTCGGCTCTCATGGCTGCGGGCAAGCTCAGGAAACTCGATGAGCGCGAAAGCGCGCTACGGAAATCGGGCGGCCTATGCGCCAGTCTCTCCAGCGAAACGCCCAGATCTTTGCCCAGAACGCGGTCCAGGGCGCGTAGCGCGTACACGCGAAAAACCTCCAGAGACGGAGGAGCGGCCTCCAGCACGTCGAGCAGCAGGAAGCGAACCGAGGGCCGATTGGTCACCCGAGCCAGCTCCATCAAAAGACTGGTCTTGCCTACCTTGCGCTGGCCCAGGATCGCCAGCCAGGAAGGTGCTTCCGTCTGCAGGCTCCTCACCAGCGCCAGGAGCCTTTCCAGCTCCTGCCGGCGATTGTGAAACAACTCCCCGGCAACTGGAACGCTGGAATGGAACATGACCACATTTTAGTGTCAAAGTCGCCACGTAGCAACGTTGATACGTGTCGAGCTTGCCAGATCACGGAAGTAAGGCGGGTGCACCCCGCAAAGCGCCCAAACGAGTATTGGCAGATCGACGCCACCGTGATCCGGCTGACGACCGGAGTCCGAATCTACCTCCAAGCGGTCATCGACAATTTCAGCCGAAAGATTCTTGCCTGGCGGGTGAGCCGACAAGCTGAGCTAGGCAACGACGCGTGCGACGGTAGGTGGCGTTGTTGCACGGCCCGGAGCAAATCGCTGACCTCCCTGTGCCAGTCGTAGAGTCACCCGGCGCAGTACGTATCGGGCATCCCGCAACACTTCAGGTAGGGCTTCGAGCAGGTACGGTAGGCCTTTGTACGTGCGAATGTAGCCGAAAAAGAGCAGCACGTTGCCCTCGACGAAAAGCCGGTCTCTGGCCTCGCGCTGCGAAACTCCGAGCAGGTGAAATTGGTCGTAGAGCGGATGCGGATGGCATACGTTCTTGGCTCGGGGCAGAATCTTTCGAGCCTGATCCGCCTGCTGCTTCCCATGGACAACGAGCCTGTCGGCGCTGGACAGGGCGAACCGCGTGAACATTCGATCTACCCAGTGCCGCTCGTGAGGCATGACGTTATGGCAGATGAAGACGATCTTCCGGCGGATGAAAATCTTGAGGAGATAGGCGATCGTCCCGAAACACAACCCGAAAAACGGCTGCCACCACTGGAAGATGACGAGGTCGGATTTGTGCTTCGTGATTCTCCAAAAGGCTCGCAGCCTCATGAATGAGCACCGAGCCGAAGAGACCACCGCAATTCGCCACGAAGTCAGGAACCACTATGGTCCCGTTCTCACCCAGCCGCCGTTCCATGTCATCTGTCATGGCCACATTTGCCGCGCAGACGATGATGGGCGCCTCGATCCTATGGTAATTGTCGGCATGGATGGCCCATGCCCGCGCCGCCGGCAGGAGCACATGGACCGACGACGTCAATACGTGTTCGTGTGGAACGCTTTCGGCGTTCGGATACTGATCGAGGCAGTGTTCGCGCTGCGCTTGCCATCTGCCGAGAAGATCATCGACATCGAGACCGTGCATGTTGGCAATGGCGCGGCTCACATTGGAGACCGCGACCAGTTTCGCTCCCGCTTCAGACATGAGCTTGACAAATTCTGAATCGACTTTTCCGAACCCTTGAACCGCATAGGTGGCATCGCTCGGATCGAGACCTAGTGTTTCGAGCGCCACTAGCGCGGAGATGAAGCACGACCACGCGGTGTATTTGTGTGTGCGATGCATGGCGCCCGAAAGAGCCCTATCTATGCCCGCGCCCTTCAGAATGCGCTGAATATCCTCCACCGTACTATTCATGTCGAGAGCCGGGAGATAAGCCCTCGTGTCGAGGAGAGGCGCAATCGCTTTCCCAAAAGCCGCAGCATCTCGTCCTTGGACGAGTCCTGAACACGAACTGCCCGGATCGCCGCTTTGGCGCCTCCCATGGGAAAGCCGATGAAACCGGATTTGTAGGCCATGGTCTTGGCGGCACAGCGAAGCTCTTCCAGGTCGATATCCGGTACCAGGCGCACCCCGCCACAGGCTCGGCCGTGAATGCGATTGTGAATGACCAGTTAGCCGATCGTGCCGAGAGTGTCACTGCGCACCGTACAAGCTAGTTCCGGTCGCATGATAGGCACCCGCACAACGTCATCGCGAACGTGTTGGTCGAGCGGGCTCTCCCGCTCCGGCCGTTCGCACGCGGGCGCGAATGGCCTCGTCTTGCTTGCCGTGAACCATGATCTCAGCGAGCAGTCCAAACAGGATGAACTGCACCCCGATGATCATCAACAACACTCCCAATAACAGAAGCGGACGCTCACCTAGCCACCATTTCCCCAATACCCAGCCGATCGCGAGGTACAGATTGATCGCCAATCCCACCAGGGTCAGCCCCAACCCCAAGCCTCCGAACAGATGCATAGGCCGCCGAAGATAACGGGTGAGGATCATTACGGTCAACACGTCGAAAAAGCCTCGCAGAAAGCGCTCGGAGCCGTACTTCGACGCACCGTAGCGTCGTGCACGATGAGCCACGGTAACTTCCGCCACTTTGAAACCCTGCGACTGAGCAAGGACCGGAATATAGCGGTGGAGCTCCCCTCGGATGTGCAGGCCGTCAACCACCTCTCGCCTCAAGACCTTCAGACCACAATTCATATCGTGCAGGCGCACGCCACTGAGCCAGCCCGTCACGACATTGAAAATCCGGGAGGCCAGCACTTTGCCGCGCCCATCCTCCCTTTTCGAACGCCAGCCCGAAACCAGATCATAGCCCTCTTCGAGCTTGGCGATGATCTTTGGAATCTTCTCCGGCTGGTCTTGCAGATCGGCGTCTATCGTGAGGATCCGTTCTCCGTCTGCCTGTTCGAATCCTGTGGCGAGCGCAGTGGCTTTACCGCATGTGCGAGGTAGCTGCACCACCGTCACATGCGCGTCTTCCCGCTGCAAGCTTGCGAGCACAGCGAAGGAGTTATCCTTGCTTCCGTCGTCGACGAAGATGAGCTCATAGGGCTCCGGCAAAGCGCCGAGCGCCTCGGTGAGGCGTTGATGGAGCTCTGGCAAACTCTCCGCCTCGTTCAAGACGGGAACAACGACCGAGAGCTTACCTCCCATCCTTCGCTCGCGTTGTCAAGGTGTCGATGAGATTCTTCAAGGCAGGGGCTTGCGGATACTCGGGCGCTAGCTCAAGAACGCGTTGCAGATGGGCCAAGGCCTCCTGCGGCTGAGTTTCTTCGCGTAGAAAGACCCTTGCGAGCGCTAAATGGGCTTCGATATTTTCTGGATCGGCGCTCGTGACGGCTCGATAGGCAGCTATAGCTTTTGCGTACTCGCGCCTTTGCTGATAGATAATACCCAGATTCTGGTGAGCGCTCACGTAAGTCGAGTCCAGCTCCAACGCCTTCAGATATTGGTCGCGAGCCTGCTCCACCAGGCCTTGTTGATAGTAAGCCGTACCCAGCTCGTGATGCGCCCTGGCATAACCGGGCCGCAGGCGGATGGCTCGTTAAAAGGCCGAACGGGCTTGGTCGACCTGGCCTAGTTGTCCCAACACACGACCGAGGCTGAAGTGGATCTCCGCGTCGTCGCCTTGCCACCGGATGGCCTCACGGTAGGCCGCCTGGGCCTCGTCCAGTTTCTCGGTCGCGTAGTAAGCGTCTCCCATATGATGGAGAGCTCGAGAGTTTTTGGGCGAGATCGCAAGCGCTTCCTGGAAGTGGACGATCGCTTCTCCGAACTGCTCCCGCCTGTTGTTTATCACTTTAATCCGTAATCCACCGCGGCGTTGTCATGACCGTACGCCGATAAATGGAGATCGATCCATTTGGAGATTTCTTGCTCGGAGGTCTCTCCCTTGCAAAGCGATTGCGCGCGTGACTCCAAACCTGGGAGAAAGCCACTAACAAAGTCGCGCCGTTGGGCCAAGGGTTATGATTCGTAACGCTGACATTGACCGCCTGCGGGGGTTGTTTGCCAAACGTCTCATCGCCACCATGGACATGCTCAAGAAGACAGTGGGGACTGTCGCTGACCTGACGGTGTTCCGGAAACTGAGAGAGCTCGACTACTGCACCAGCTATTCGCACCGTGGACGTTTCTACACGCCCCGAGAGCTCGCGGAGTTTGATGAGAACGGCTTGTGGTGGATTCGGTCCGTCGGCTTTTCAAGTCGAGGGACACTCGTCGCCACGGCCGAAGGACTGGTGAACGCCTCCGAGGCTGGCTACGCGGTGGAGGAGCTTGATGCCATTGTTAGGGTTGGGACCAAAGATGTGCTGCCGAAATTGGCCTGGGAGAAAAGACTTCGCCGCACTCGGATTAGAAATCGCAATGTCTACTTCTCTCCGAAGAGGAGCATTCGTGAACAGCAAATAGCCAGCCGACGTGTTTGGGAAGCGCAACCCTCTGTGTCCAAGAGTATTGCTGCTCAAGACGTCCTACCCGATGAGCTCAAAGCAGCCATCATCCTTTTCTTTAGCCTGCTCGATGAGAGAGAAAGGCGTGTGTATGCGGGGCTTGAATCTCTCAAGTTAGGTTATGGCGGTGACCGCCAGATGGCGGAGATCCTCGGGCTCGACGTTAGCACTGTGGCTCGGGGCCGTCGCGAGCTACTTGAGCATGATGTGAATGTGGAGCGGGTCCGAAAAGCGGGTGCCGGCCGCAAAGCTGTCGAAAAAAAACGCCAGAAGTCATCGCGGCGATCGAAGAACTTATGAAGTACGAGGTCGCTGGCGATCCCGTCAGCGGTCTGAGATGGACTCGCAAGACCACGAAAAAAATAGCTGCCGAACTCTCGGCCTTGGGCATTCGCGTCAGTCGCAAAACCGTCGCGAAGCTGCTTAAACAGATGAACTTCTCACTCCGGACCAACAAAAAGAAGATCTCGAATGGCTCTCCTCCAACTCGCGACGCCCAGTTCGCCAACATCACACAGCTACGGGAGCGCTTTAGCCGACGTGGCAACCCCATATTGAGTGTCGACACCAAGAAGAAAGAGTTGGTCGGACGCTTCAAGAACCCAGGACGCGTCTGGGCTCAAAAGAGCGATGCCGTCAACGACCACGACTTTCGCTCCATGGCAGATGGGGTCGCAATCCCATACGGCATCTATGATCTCCAGAGTAATCGAGGCACCGTGTATGTCGGAACGTCTTACGACACGTCGCAATTCGCAGTCGAATGCATCGAGAAGTGGTGGCGCTCTGAAGGTCAGAAGCGTTTTCCCGGCCGCAAACATTTACTTGTCGTAGCTGACACTGGCGGAAGCAACGGCGCAACCCGCCGTGCATGGAAACACGGCATCCAGCACAAGCTGTGCAACGAGCACGGTTTGGACGTCACGGTCGCACACTATCCACCAGGTGCGTCCAAGTGGAACCCAATCGAGCACCGCCTGTTCAGCGAGATTAGCAAGAATTGGGCGGGCCGGCCGCTCGATAGCTACGAAACCATCCTGAACTTCATACGGACCACCAAGACCAAAACTGGGCTCAAGGTTAACGCCCGTCTCGTCAAGAAGCAGTATCCTAAGGGCATCAAAATCTCGGACCCTGCGATGGCGCTACTCAACATCAAAAAATCCTCTTCCCTGCCGAAGTGGAACTACACGTTGCGTCCATCCAAGAATGGGAAATAATTTCTGCCACGGTCCTAAGTCCTCCCGTATTCGCTTGGCCACAGCTTCGTCGTCAGCTGCATACGACAGAAACACAGCTGCCGCTCGCGATTCCCTTTTTTCATCTGCCTCACGATCCGGACTCGAAGTAAGCACGTGAAGCCGCTCCTGCGCGGCTCGTATCTGATCGGCAATCTGCGCAACGGCTTTGTTAACTTCGACGGAGTCGAACGACTCGAAACGTAACCCACGCCAGTCCGCCCACTGTCGAGAGGCAATTACTTGTGCAAGACGATCAGCTGACCGACGTGTGTCGTCATCGAGAACCGGACAGTGAACATAATACACGGGCAAAACAAGATCCCGTCTGCCAAGTGACTTCTCCCGATCCAAGAACATTTCCAACTCGCTGCGACAGGCTTCACTCTTGAAAAAGCCTGGTGTGATTATGGGAATCAGAAACGTGACCTCTTCCTGGAACACCTCCCGGATTCGCTGACTCCAGTCCTGCCCTAACGCGATGTCGTCACGATCCAGGAAGATTGGGAATTCATCCCCCGTCTGTATTTGAACTTCGGTGCGGAGACGCTCACGGAACTCCGTGAGCTGCCCATTTTTGTTGTCCACGTGCGCATAGCTCATGAACGCCACGGATTTCGATCTCGACATCCTACTATCTGTAGGGGATTGTATCGGCCCCCGAGCAGAGGTTCAATCGGGACCCGGAGTAGGCTCGAACGACCTGGATCGGAAGCCTGGCCCGGGTGCTTCGGCGAAACGGCGTGCCGAGAATCTCGGTCAGGGACTATGTGGGGTGGTAACTGCGGTGGAAGGCGCACGGGGGCTAGAGGTTTGGGGCCCTTCTAGCGGCGCTAGCTTGGTTAGCGCGCTGGAACAGACTCCTCGGAGCTCAGGTGGGATTGCGGGGCGGCTCAGGCGGAGCGCGCTCTGATTCGGCCTTTTCCTGAAGGTGTCGAACGATTCTGTCCACGACCTTGGGCGCGGTGAGAACGGCGATGACTTTCATTTCCCCGCCGCATCGAGCGCAAATCAGCGGGTCTACTTCAAAGACTTTTCGGATGAGACGGGCCCAGCAAGCCCGACTCGCCGGGGCGCCGGCGGAAGCTGGGTCAGTCTCTGAGGGAGGCGGTGAGCTGGATGGGCTTGATGGAGCGCTGGTGACGCATCTTCGAAGAGCGCTTTTCGGATTCGGTTCGCATAGGCACCGTAGAACCTGGTCAAGTGTTGGCCGCGGTCAGGGATCTGCTGGCAGATGGCATGAACCCAATCAAGAGAGTCGAGAAAGAGGAGCGTTTCTCCGGTAAGCGGATCAGGGGGTGTGGTGAGCAAGACGCGGCTATCCTGGGTTTGACAGGTAGCCATTTCTATCCGTGAGGGCCAGTCGTCTGGTTCAGATTGAGCATGATTTTGGTCTCGAGGTAGGCATTTAGAATTTCATCCGGATGGGTCGCAAGAGACAAAAGGATCGCCGCGGTGCCTGTACGCGGGCATCGAAGCCTGCTGACGAGGTTCAAGACACACCAAGAGCGTGTGTTTAACGGGTAGGCGTCAATGGAGGTTGAGCGTCGGGTTTGGAGGCGCTCTTTGTCGCGAGGGGTTGTTGTTCTGTTGCGCGAGAATCCGACGTATGGATGCGGGCTCAGTGACGAAAGCGACGATTTTCATCTGGGCCCCGCATCGGCAGGTCAAAGGGTCGACGTTATAAATCTTGTAAATTAACTCTGCCCATCGTTTTCGCACGGCGCGTTTGGCAGGGGCAGGCTTGCCTTCTCCTGCTCCCTTGTTTTGCACGGAGTCGCGACCGTACGGCATGGAGGAGCGAGAGCGGTTTGCATAGGTGCCATAAAAATGCACGAGGTGCTTGTTGGGCTCGGGGATGTGGGAAGCAGCCGACAAGGCCGCAATCCAGCGGGTGGAAGTCCCGCCGTGCCAATTGCCCGATTCAGGCACGTAGCGATACCACGGCTCATGTTGGGAAACCAGATGGGCATTGCGTGGCGTAAAAGGCCCGGCCGCCCTGCGAGAGGGATTCGCAGCGGTGGGTGCAACCGGGGGGTCGAGCAAGTATGGGAGCCTGAACATAAAGGAATGACTGCAGCCCCGAGAAGAGCCGCGTCGCTGAAGTTGCATTGCGACGTTATTTTTTGGCGTGCCGAGCTTGTCACATCTGAGGCGAGGCCGATGCCCTTCGGGAAGAAACGGGAGAAGCACCGAAGGGGCGCTGCGGGGTACGGGTCCAAGCGCCTATACACGGATTGCGGAGATAACGTCGGGAAGGGCCATCTACCAGCAGGGACTGGCAACAACCTGCAAAGACCCATCGTCAAGGCGAAAGCTGGAGACGGCGGGAGGGATTTGGTCTGGCGCATGGGCTCGTAGGAGCAATGAAGGAGAAGTAATGTTCTCTGAAGCGACGCATGACGTCGCTCCGGCCGGAGTAACGCTCCAGGTCGGGCGAAGGAGCCCTGGGACTTGGCGGTCTTGCTACGAGGCGGTATCCGGACACAGTGCCGGGGCGTGCCGTCTCGCCTAGGAAGACGAGTTTGTGAGTAAACCAGCGTAGAGAGGGGTGTATGCATAGCCAGTGCTTAAGCTTCATCTACTCTGGGCAGGCTCACGAGGGAAAGGCCAAGCTCAGAACCGGCCTCGGGAAATCCGACCGTCCGGGATCGCAGGGGGGCTTACGGAAGCGTGGGCTATGGTGGAACTAGGAACCCGCCGCACAACCGAAAGGGTGCGTGTCGGAAACTCTTCACCTAAGGTTGCGCGCGCCGTACTTCTATCCCGACGATGAGCACGCGGGCTATAAATTCTAACGGGTCGATAGGCTCGCCGTCGTCGACCTCCTGTCCGGCTTTGGGCTCATAAATGAGGAGGCCGGATTCGGAATGATAGCGAAGGCGGGACAAGTTCACTGGCGCTCGGTGCAAGTAACAAGCGAGTCGATTGTTATTTATCGAGGAGTTCCCTTACGTATTTATCACGGTGATCCGTGATGCAAAGAGGGCGATATCTCACATTGAAGGGTCGTGTGGTTTGTGGTCTTCGACGGAGCAAAGTGAGCAGATGTGGTGAGAACGAGAGGAGTTTCGTTTCCGCTTCCCGATCTCTCTATAGAGATCGGGAAAGGGAAACGCCGGCAGCTGCGGAGACGAGCTGATAGCCGTTCGGAGTTTTGACCACCTTGCCCTGCTGTTGCATTTCAGCGAGGACGCTGCAGAAGATCTGAGTTCGCATGCGACAGGCTTGGCGAAGTACGGAAAAAACAAGAGGTGATTCAGCAGTAGCGAGCGCATCAAGGATTTGCTCGTGGGCTGGGGAGCGGGGCGGCTTTGGTGGCGGCCGGTTTTCGAGCATGCAAAGAGCAAGCTGGTCGTTCGCTCCCTGAAGAGTCAAAGGCAGGTCGTTCTGCTCGGCCGCGGCGCGGTGCTCGATGGTGAGCGTGAGATGATCGGCCTTTCGCTTGATGTAGAGGTTGGAATCGCCCCAAGCATGAAACTCGGAGCTGCCGCGCAGTGCCTGCCCAGCGCGGAGGTGGTTGGCAGCTTTTCTAGCGTGGTGGACGACAACAACGGCGAGATGAAACAAACGCTGGAGCTCACGGAAGTAAGCCAGAATGGCGGCGACATCGGAAGAAGCGTTTTCGTCGATACGGTGGAGGCGAACAAAGGGGTCGAGGAGCAGGAGCCTAGGTCGAAGCTGCTCGATAGTAAAACGAAGCCTCTTCTGATCCTCGAGGGTGTCGAGTCTGAGCGACGGAGCGGTAATGACCTGAATATCGAGTTGTGCGAGGTTGAGATGTGTGAGATGGCAGATACCTTCGAGTCTTCGGCGCACGACCTGAAGCGCATCTTCGGCGGCGTAGAGGAGAACGCGTCCCGTGTGGGCAACGGGAAAGTGTCGAAGACAAGGTGAGCCGGAATCGACGGCAACGGCCATATCTAGGACGAGGAAGCTCTTGAAAGATTTGGGTTCGCCGCCGACGATACCGACCGCCTCGTCGGCCCATAAGCCTTCGATGAGCCATCGAGGAGCAGCAAGGTGAGCGTCGAGCTCGTGAGCGGGCTGAACGGGAAGCGCGAGACTCATCCTCGGGAGGGCACCAAAGAGGCAGGGCACGCACTGCGACGGCGGCTGCTCACGCAAAACGATCCTGAGCCCGAGCCATCCATCGTCGTAGCGCAGCTCGTGGGTTGCCGAGACGAGAAAGATCATCGTCGTAGTACCAGCGGAAAGTTTTGGTCTGCTCGAGGAGATTCACTCGTTCGAAGTCAGCGGCGAGTTCGAGGATGAAGGCGGTGTCGAGTTTTCGATTGAAGGGATAGGCGGAGAAGCGGTGTTGCAGGTAGTCGAGTAGGTCGGTAATACGATGGTCGTGCTGAAGGGTAGGAGTCGACGAGAAGTCGATGGTCGTGTGGTCCTGTCGCTTCGATGCCAAGGCGTCACCGGGAGGCGGGTGTCGGTTGTGCTGGGTCATAGCGACGCTCCCCCCTCAGGCGACCTCGGGAAGAGCGAGCTCGACGTGCTCGGCGGAGACGGATTTAGTGCGAGCTAGAGCGGCGGCGAGCAGAGCGTGGTGAGCGAGGAGATTGACTTTGCGGGGCAGGCCGCCGCTCGCCTGGAACAGGGCCTCTTGTGCGGGTGGCTCGAAGATGGGCAGTTCGGTACCGGCGCACCGGAGACGATGGGTGAGATAGGCGGGGAGCTCCTCGCGGGTGAGAGGGCTGAGATGGTATCGGACGACGATGCGCTGAGAGAGCGCCTCGTGGACGGCCATGGAGAGTCGCCGTCTCAGCTCGCTCTGGCCGAGCAGTAACAGACAAAGGCGGTTTTCGGCGTCCATGTTGTAGTTGGTGAGCAGGCGGAGCTCCTCGAGCACCTCGGGCCTGAGGTGGTGAGCCTCATCGATGACGAGGATAGGTCGGCATCTTGCCTCGGAGACGAGCCGCGTGACCTCGGCGCGGATCTGACGGAAGAGTGCGGCTCGGCTGCGTTCAACGGGCAGTCCCATCTCCCAGGAGATGGTTTTGTAGAGGTCCATGACGTTTCCGGTGGACAGGCACACGTATAGCACGCGATAGAGCGAGGCGTGCAGAGCGTGAAGGACCTTACGACAGCAGCAAGTTTTTCCGCTTCCGCTATCACCGGTGACGAGCCCGATGCCGCGCATATCGATGAGGTGTGCGAGGCGGACCTCGAGCTCCTTGTAAGAGGTTGCGAGGAAAAGCTCCTCGGGTTCGATCTCGTTGCTGAAGGGATGTTGGGTGAGGCCGAAGTGCTTGCGGTACATGTTAACGATCCTTCCGATTTTTGAGATGGCGCAAGGATAGTCCTGGCGGCGGCGGCTTAGGCGGTGTGTCGGGATAAAGGTGCTTGGTGGTGTGGTCCCGGCGAACGAAGCAGTTGGCGTAGGTGTCCACGGTTTTAGCTTTTTTGTATTTGCGTCCCTTGAAGTAGACGTCGATGGGCTGGCCGCGGCGGGAGGGGTTGAAACGCACGGTGACGGTCTGGCCGACCAAGCAAGCATCGAGCTCGTACACGGCGCCATGCAGGCTGATGGTACGGTCACTCTGAACTTTGCGGTTGAGCTCGAAGAGGAACAGTTCATCGAGGTCGCGCTCAGGGCCGGGTAGGGTGACGTCGTCTGCGGCGGTGGCCCAGCGGTCGAAAGGTGTGATGCCGTCGAGGCCTGAGGTGGGGACTCATGTGATATTCGGCCTCGACCCAACTCCAGAGCCTGGAGTTGAGCGCTTCGAGGCTTTTGAAATCGTCTTGGGTGAGCATGGGCAGAAGTTGCATCCGCACGGTGCGAAACCAACGTTCTTGTTTTCCTTTGCCCTGAGGCTGGTAGGGGCGAGCGTGGATGAGCGTGATGCCGAGCTTGGCGCAGACGAGCGCGAGGTGCTGAGAGCGGTAGGCGGAGCCGTCGTCGACGTAGAGTCTTTTGGGGATGCCGCGGCGTAGGATGGCTGTTTGCAGAACAGGCAAGAAGGCAGCAGTGTTCTCATGCATAGCGAAGGCGGCGTAAGGAACGACGCGGGTGGCGTCGTCGAGCGTCGCGATCAAGTACGTTTTGCGTTTGCGTTTTCCGTCGGCAAAGACGCTCGGCCCGTGCATCACGTCACTCATCCACAGCTCATTCGCTTTGTCGAAGGCGAAGCGCCGGCGGTCCTTGGAGGTGGGCTCGTAGGCTTTCTTGCCCATAAGGTCATGGCGACAAAGCAGGCGATGCACCGTGGCGGGAGCAAGGTTTACCGATTCGGGAACCGCACCGCTTCGCTGAGCTTGTTCGATAACAAGGGCAACCGAAAGGGCACGGTTGTTCTCCTTGATGGTGCAGAGATGATCGGCCACCTCTTGTGGAATCGCGCGAGCTTGCCCTTGATCGCGTCGCGGCTGGGGATAGAGTGCATCGAATCCACCGCGCCGGTACGAGTCCAGCCAATCCCGAAGCGTCTCGACGGCTACACGAGTTCTTCGGGACCCCGGGATCTCGTAGACCCGCTCTGCTTTGTCACGCAGCAGAGCATAAAGACCCCGCTCACCCACTTTCCGGTGCACGAGGTCTCCGATGAGGCCGTGGCGAAACAGCGCGATCTGCTGGCGTGTCTTCTTATCCATGACTGTTGGCTCCTCTCTGCCCGGCTTGCTAGCGGGCGAGAGGAATCTACCGCAAGGTGCTACGGCGGGTCTGCCCCCGTTTTGTGTTGGAGTCGATCCTCACTTTTCGACGTTCGGATTCCGGCCGGGCGGAATCCGAGCGGCCGAGGCAAAACGTGGAGATGCGGCGCGCCGATCTCGCGCAACGCCACCAAAGCCCGCTCCGACGCCAGGATGCTCCGCACCTCCACCAACCGTGCCTTTGTCCCCAGACGGTCGGGCAACAGCGTCAGTAGAATCAGTAGGCTGTCGCGCACACCTTGCAGACGCTGGCGAACCCAGCGGACCGCTCCTGCCACCTCGATCTCCGGACGCAGCTTCTTTGCCGCCGCCTCAACGCTCCGAGACTCCTCCACCTTCACCACGACCTGCTCCGCCTCGTCGAGGCTTCCCGTCAGCCGCGCGCTCATGCAGTCCGGCAGCAAGCTAAACGTTCGATGGGCATCCCGGCAGTACCAACGAGGCACTTCCATCCCAGGCGGCTCAACCCTCGGGTAGGTGCCATGGCGGGAAAAACGACAGCCACCACCAGGGTGACTTGGGCACCGTTTCAGACTTGCGTGAAGCCAGCCTCTTTCGCTAACGTATTGCTCGCTGGTGAGCGTTGTATGCTGACGAAGTTGCACCGGCCACGGGCCCGCACGCTTGGAACGTGGCGGGCCCATCTCCTTTTTCCAGCCTCAGATGCCCGAGACCGCACTCTCCTCATAACCGATCTCATCACATACCGCCAACCTCTCCTCATCCCACCCGTCGCCACCTTCTCAGGCATTTCACCCCGGGCATAATCCGACGATCAAGGATGGTGGATCGCGGAACAGCGTGAGAGATAACAGTCGATGGAGTCCTTCGGTGTCGTTGGGATAGACCGTGGTGTGATTATGAATGTTGAAACCCGAATGGCGCCAAGAAAGCAGCAAGTCGATGCGCTCTTCGGAGATGAGGTCCCGGTCTCGGAGCAATCGGAGGAGCTTATGACGAAAGGCCAGCTCGGCTTTGTGGGTATCGACATAGGGGATGGGATGCCACTGCCCGTTCGCGAGGAAGACCCCACGAGTGACGATAGCATGAATGCGCGGATTCCATTTCAAAGACGATCCAAACGTCTGAATGACGGCGACCATTCCTGGCCGCGCGTCGGGCTCATCAGAAGCTGCCGCCATCATCTCGCGGACGGTCTCGTAGGCGAGTCTCGCGAGATCTCCTAGAAGCTCTCGATGGTATAAAAAGTATGGACGCAACATCTTGGGGATCGAGAAAACCCATTGCGCGTGGGGCACGTCTGCGAGGATCTGGTGCTCGAGCATCTCGGAGAAGATGGCGGCGCGCTTCGCGCTGCACGAAGGACAAAGCCCGCGACAACGACAGGAAAAAGCAACGTGGAACTCGGCCTTACAGACCGGGCACCGAACGATGGCGAAGCCCGATTCGAACAATCCACAATCGAGGTAGGCGGCGACGGCGCGATCCCAGCGACCCTGCCAGAACCCGTATTGGTGCTCGAAACGCTCTTCCCACACGGATTTGACGGTTTCGTAGTGGGTCTCGAGGAGTTGGAATAGAGGGCTCGCGCGCGGGTTGCGCGGGCGATACTTGGGCGGACACCCGTCGCTTGGTGGGACGAGCGTAGGTGTGGCCCCCAGCGTCTCCATAGGGAAAGGAGACGAGATCCGATATCGAAAACCTCCCTCGGGAGCGATATGGGGCTAAGTTAGGGTGGGTGTAGCGGCACAAGTGCTAGCTGCAGCAACGCCCGAGGAGCTGCTCTCGGGGTCGTAAGATCGATCCCCTAGGAGCTACCCCTCTCCCGTGGCCTCGAGCGCGGCGCGGGAGTCTCGGGTCGACGGCGATGAGCTCTTGCTCGAGCCACAAGCCACGACTCGCGAGCTGCGAGCCTGTCGATTGGATACCCCTGGTAGTCGCCAGAACCGGTACCGCCGATCCTCGACTCTCGACGCGCGATGGATCGAACGGTACGACGTGGTAGATACCGGATGCGAAGTAAATGAGATGCCCGCTCGCCGCGTATCGAGCTTGCATCCCCGGGAAAAGGTGTTTCCACGTCCCCATTTGCAGATCGAGCACGCCGATTCGATGGGAGTCCTCGTCGGTAAAGATGGTGAAAAGAGCCGTTCTGCCATCTGGTAGAAAATCCGGCCACCAGTGCCCGATCTCGCCTCGCTCTCGATCACAGGTAACAGGTAAACAGGTAGCCGTTTCTATCCGGGAAGGCCAACCGTCGGAGCCAGATTGAGCAAGATTTTGGTGTTGACGTATGCTTTTAGAATTCATCCGGACGCATCGCGAGAGACAAAAGGTTCGACGCGGTGCCTGTACGTGGTCATCGAAGCCTGTTGACGAGGTTCAAGACACAGCAAGAGCGTGTCCTTGACGGGTAGGTGTCAATGGAGGGTGAGGGTTGAGTTGGGAGGAGCTCTTTGTCGCGAAGGGTTTCGGAGGTTATGTGGCCTGTGCCTGAACCACGCCGGACCACTTCCAGCTCCGTTGTCGCTCCGCCTTTCCAGATGATTTTGATGACGTAGCGCTTCTCCTCGGTAGTGAGCTGCACCTTTTCGATGAGGCAACGCAGAAGCCGCTTCTTGTCTCGATTCGTCGTTCAAAGGCGAAGGGCGTGCCAAGCTTGCGTAAGAGTGGAGGAAATCCATCACCACCACCAGGCACAACGACTTGAAGCCAGCACTTCCGGTTGGGTCGACGCTCACGAATGCCGAAGAGCGTCAACGGCGGTTGTCGGTGAGTGTCCGCGCGGGGGAGGGAGACTGGCCTGAGCGGACAAGTCCTTGCTTTCCAGGGAAAACGGCTTCAGCGGAAAGCGTCAACCACGGTTGACACCCACTGTCCGCGCCCCCGTCGCTTATCGTCGGCTCCCGGAGAGGCCCTTCGACTCGGGGTGGAAATCCAGCCACCCCTCTTTGTACGCGAGGACGCCGCCGAGTAAGTTGCCGCTCTCGTCCTCTGCCCACGCCGTCATGGCCTGCGCGTTGTGAAAGATGCGAACACTCGATCCGCCGAGATTCAGCGGCACCGGGTTTTCTAGCGCGCTCAACGCGTCGAGAGCGATCCAGATGGCCTCGTTGCCTAGAGCGAGCCCGAACCCGAGAGCGGACAGGTCGTGCTCCGCGTTGGGCTTTTTCGGAGAGGATTGTCCCGTCGGTCGGTTTCGATAGAAATAAGGCCTTCCCTCTTCGTTCTCGAGCACCATGAGTCTGGTGTCCGCGTGACGGGCCTTCCAGAATCCCCACGTCGCTTGGATCGACGGGATGACCGTGAGAGGCTGGCCCTCCAGAGGTCCGATTACGGCTTTGCCATGAAGTTGGGACCAAACGCTGTCGGTCTCGCGGTCGACGATCAGCAGGTTGTTTTCAAGAGCCTTCGGCGAAATCGAAGGTGAGCTCACGATCGGCAATATGACGGGCATACACGACGCCCGAGCCGGTGAGGGGTCACCACGAGGGCGCGAGCGGTGTGTCGCCGACACGATCGTTGAGGACCTCGCTCATCGCCAGGTAGCGGATCGGATAGGCCATGGCTTTTCCATCGACCACGACCCCGAGCACCAGATCGTCGTTGGGAATCTCGGCATCGGCCGCGGCGACCGATGGCGGGTCGACGGGTACCGGATGCACTTTGACTTCGACGTCCTCAGCGTCGGCGCCAGGACGGGCTTGCATGACGCCGCGGACCGTGCGCTCTTGAGCGAACGGTACGGTCAACAGAAAGATGACGATCGTCGATTTCATCGAAGGCCTCCTATTCTTGAATATAGCCGAGTGCTTTGAGTTGCTCGATGGCGGCAGGATCGAGACCTTCGAGCTCGTCTTCCTCTGCGGCGCTCGTGTCGGCGTCGCGGGCAGGGTCTCCTTCTACCCAAGCGCGAAGCACCGGCACCAGCTTGAGAGCCTCGCCGGGGAGCTCGTTGTAGAGATTTCGGGACTCTTTGGGATCGCTCACGATGTCGTAGAGCTCGTAGCGGTCGCCGTCGGGATGGGGGATCTTGATGAGCTTCCACCGCTCGGTGCGCAGGCTTCGCCACTTGCCGCGGATGCCTTCGAAATAAATGCGCTCTTGCTCCAGGAACATGCGGCGCTTCGGAGCACTTTCCGCGAAGGCGTTCAAGAACGGCACGCTCCCGCCTTTGAGAAGGGGCGCGAGGCTGGTTGCCTCGACGCCTTCAAAAGGCTCGAGCTCCGCGAGCTCGAGAAGCGTGGGCCCAAGATCCATGAGGCGGACTTGCTGGTCAATTTCGGTGCCGGGCTCGATCACGCCCGGGTAGCGGACCACGAGCGGTACGCGCAGGACTTCGTCATAGAGCGTGAAGTCGTGGGTGAAAGAAAGCCCGTGCTCGCCGAACGCTTCTCCGTGGTCGGCGGTGACGGCAACGATGGTCGACGTTTCGAGCTCGAGCTCGGCGAGCGTCTTCAGGATCCTGGCGAGGTTGTCGTCCGTATAAGCGACAGCACCGTCATAGAGATCGCGCACTTCGCGAACGTCGTCCTCTTGGTAGCTGCCCTTGTCGAAGAAGATGCTCCCACGTGAGCGCCGCCAAAAGGCGAGATCGAGCAGGATGGGGTTTTGGGGGTAGTAAGGAAAGACGAGGTCGTAATAAGGCCCCCCGGAAATATCCGCATAAGGCGTTGGCTCGTAGCTCTCTCGCTCGACAGCCATCATGGCGCGTAGATGCTCGACGCGCTCATCCGCGCCATGTGCCTCGTGGAACAGCACTGCGTATGGATAGGCGGGTGTATACGGAAGATGCGGGTCGAGAAAGTGGAGCCAGAGGAAAAAAGGTTTCTCGGGATCCCGCTTTTCGAGCCAGTCGGTGGCGGCGAGTGAGAGGCTCCGCGCGTCCAGTCCCGCGGCGAACTTGTTGTTGTGATACGCGTCGAAGCCTTGGTCGAGTCCGGATTTGCGGCGCAGCCACGTGTGCCGCGTCATCGCCGCTGTTTGATATCCGGCTTCCTGGAACCGTTCGGCGAGGGTCTCGATCTCGGGCGCGAGAGTTGCGGGGTGGTTCCGCACACCATGATGGGGCGGCGTCCGTCCCGTCATCAGAGACGTCACCGAAGGCAGCGTGAAGGGGGCCTGAGCGATGGTGGTCGCGAAGCGCGCGCCTTCGGCCGCCAGACGATCGAGGTTCGGCGTCGTGTTTCGCGGGTAGCCGTAGCTTCCGACGTGATCGGCCCTGAGCGTTTCGATGGTGACCAAAACAACGTTTGGCGCCCGGCGATTAGGGGTGGCGGCACTCGGCTCGGGTCTCGGGTCGCAAGCGGCCGCGAGGAGAGCCAAAAGAAGAACGAGCCGGGGGAAGCTCAAAGGAGACGTCAGGTGTTTTGCACCCGACCGGGCGCGGGGACGGTTTGTGAGGCAAGTGCGACCGCGGTGACGATGGTGTTGTCCTGGAGCGAAACGAGAACGTGGTCGCCCTTCTTGATGTTACCATTGACGAGCTGTTGGGCAAGAATGTTCTCGAGCTGTGATTCCATCGTGCGGCGTAGAGGTCTTGCGCCATAGACGGGATCATAGCCGTCCGCGGCGAGTTTATCCTTCACCGCGTCTGTGACTTGAATCGTCAAGTTCTGCTCCGCGAGCCGCTCGTTCAGATCGTCGAGCGACAGATCGACGATCTGACGGATGTGCTCCCTTTCGAATTGGTGGAACACGATCAGGTCGTCGATGCGGTTGAGAAGCTCTGGCTTGAAGACCGTTTTGACCTCGCGCATCACACGGTCTTTGATTTCTTCGTACTTTCGCGAGGAGACCGGTTTCGAAAAACCGATGCCGGTTAATTCGCGTGTGATGCCTTCGCTGCCAATGTTGGACGTGGCGATGATGATCGTGTTGACGAAGCTTACCGTGCGTCCTTGCGCGTCCGTCAAACGACCGTCTTCCAGAATCTGCAGCATCATGTGATAAACGTCGGGATGGGCCTTCTCAAGCTCGTCGAGAAGGATCACGCTGTACGGATTGCGCCTCACTTGCTCGGTGAGCTGTCCGCCCTCTCCGTAGCCGATATAGCCTGGAGGCGAGCCGATCATCTTGGAGATCGAGTGGCGCTCCATGTACTCGCTCATGTCGAGCCGGATGAGCCGGTCTTCGTCGTCGAGCAAGAATTGCGCGAGCGCTTTGGCGAGCTCGGTCTTCCCTACGCCCGTGGGCCCGAGAAAGATGAACGATCCGATGGGTCGCTTTCGGTCCTTGAGGCCCGCGCGATTGCGCCTTATGGCGTCGGAGACCGCGCGAACGGCGTTCTCCTGGCCGACGATGCGTTGGTGGATGTTGTCTTCCATCCGCGTGAGCTTTTGCGCTTCGGATTCGAGCATGCGCGTGACAGGAATGCCCGCCCAGCCTTGCACGACGCGTGCGATGTCCTCGGTATCGACGGTCGCGTCCTGTGGGTCGCGGCTTTCGCGCCACGTTTTCATCATTTGTTTGAGGTCGCCCTCCAGTCGCATGATGTTTTGCTGGCAGACGGCCGCGCGCTCGTAATCCTGGGATTGGTAGGCCTCTCGTTGCTGCGCGATCAGCTTGTCCCGATCGCGCTTGGTGCGGCGTATATCGGGCGGCGCATAGACGAGCTCGAGATGTTTGCGCGAGCCTGCTTCATCGAGGAGGTCGATCGCTTTGTCGGGAAGGAATCGATCCGCGATGTAGCGCTCCGCGAGCTTGGCCGCGGAATCGACGGCCTCGTCGCTGAAAGTGACGTTGTGATGGAGCTCGTAGTGGCGCTGAAGGCCTTTCAGGATGCGAACCGTGTCCGAAACCGTTGGCTCTTTGATTATGATGCTCTGGAATCGGCGCTCGAGGGCTTTGTCTTTCTCGATGTGCTTCTTGTAATCCTCGAGCGTGGTGGCGCCGATGCATCGGAGTTGCCCACGCGCGAGCGCACTCTTCAGCATGTTGGAGGCGTCGAGGCCGCCTTCGACATTGCCGGCGCCGACAACGGTGTGGAGCTCGTCGATGAAGAGAATGACGCTCCCCTGCGCGGCGAGTACCTCGTCCTTGATGGTCTTGAGCCGTTCTTCGAACTCTCCGCGAAACTTGGAGCCCGAGACCACTTCGCTCATCTCGAGAAGCAGGACGCGCTTGTTGGCCAGTGTGTCGGGAACTTCGGCGCTCACGATGCGCTGGGCGAGCCCTTCGACGATCACCGTCTTGCCAACGCCGGGCTCGCCGATGAGCACCGGATTGTTTTTCTTCCGGCGCAGCAGAATTTGGATGAGACGATGGATCTCTTCCTCACGCCCTATGACGGGGTCGAGCGAGCCTTTGCGGGCGAGCTCAGTCAGGTCCGTCGTGTACTTTTTGAGCGTCTCGAGCTTTGTGTCGCCGCGCTTGTCGTCTACGGTGCGGGTTCCACGCTGCCGGAGATAGGCGTCTTTCGTGCGCTCGTATCGGAAGCCCAGGTCGCGCAGGATGCGCGCCGAGAGACCCGCCGGCTCGCGATGGAGTGCCAAGAACATGGCGCCGGCACCGACGAAGCGGTCTCCCAAATTGTCAGCTTCCTCTTTCGCCATACGGAGCACTTCCGCTGTCTGCGGCGAGACGAGGATTTGGAGTGAGCCTTCACGGCGCAGTTTCAGTTTGTTGCGCTGGGCCGCGAGGATCAGGTCGACGATGGATTTTTTCGTCTGCTCCGCCGGGTGGCCGAGGTCCCCAATCAAACGCATCGCCTCGGAGGCGTCTTGTTCTAGAAGTCCGAGAAGAATGAATTCTGGCGTGAGCTCGTTCTGCCTGAGGTTGACGAGCTCCATCGAGCCGATATTGACGGCCTCGGTTACCCGCTCCGTGCAGTGGCGAAAAAGGACATTATTCATCAAAGGAATCCCCTATGAGAAGGGCGGCCAGCTGAGGGGAGGCGCCGCGCGAAGCATAACACAAAGATGAATTGAAGTTATAATCCACACGCCGCCCGTGAAAATCCTCACCATTACGTCGTCCTACCCAAAATATGCGCGAGATACGACGGCGCCTTTCATCGCTTCGATCGCCAAGGCCCTTGCCAGCCGGGGGCACGAGCTCACCGTGGTGCTTCCAGCGCATCGGGATCTCGACCTCGAGCCCGTTCCTGGCGTGCGTTTTCGGCCTTATCGCTATGCACCGACCCAAGGTCTGAGTGTTTTCGGCTATGCGGAATCGCTTCGCGCGGACGTAGCACTCCGGGGCGCGACCTATCTCGCGGCGCCTCTCGCGCTCGTCTCCGGGACCCAAAAGCTGCTTTCCGAGTCGTACAGAGAACGCTACGATGTTCTGCATGCACACTGGGTCGTGCCGAACGGTACGATGGCTTGGCCGGTGTCCAAAGCTCGCGGTCTTCCGCTCGTGGTGAGCCTGCATGGCTCCGATGTCTTTATGTCCGAGAAAAAGGGCGCCTTCCGCTCCGCAGCCAAGCTCGCCTTCTCGCAGGCGCGGGCGGCGACCGCTTGTAGCGACGATCTCGCGATGCGAAGTCTCGCGCTCGGAGCGACGGAGAAACCGCGCGTCGTGCCTTACGGCGTCGATATCGGGCTGTTCGGTGACGAGCCTCCGGAACTGCGTCAGAGTCTCGGAATCGAGAAAGACGCGCTCGTGATCCTTGCGGTGGGCAGGCTCGTCCACAAGAAAGGCTTCGAATTTCTCGTCGATGCCGCCGCGGCCCTCGGGCAGGAGGCGCTCCACGTCGTCATTGCCGGCAAGGGCGACCTACGACCGGCTCTCGAGGAGCGCGCTCGCCAAGCTGGCCTTTACGACCGCACCCACTTCGTCGGGAACGTCGAGCGCGACGCGCTGCCGGATTATTTCGCGATGGCGGATATCGTCGCGGTGCCCTCGGTCCGGGACGGCGCCGGGAACGTCGATGGGCTCCCGAACGTGCTTTTGGAAGCTATGGCTTCGGGAACGGCCATCGTTGCCAGCGATGTCGGCGGCATCCCGCAAGCCATACGCGCTGGTGAAGACGGCCTTCTTGTTCCTGAGAAAGACCCAGGCTCGCTCGCGGAGGCGCTTCGAAAGTTGGCGTCTTCGAGCGACCTTCGAAAAACACTCGGCGCCTCCGCTCGCAAGAGGGCCGAACAAGACTTCAGTTGGGATCTCGTGGGGAAACGTTTTGAGTCCGTTCTTCGCTCCGTCTCGGAAGCTCGCCGCCGAGCGTCTTGAACACGGCGGGCCCCGCATCTACGACCCACGAGAGCGGGTCGCGCTCAGCGCGCTCGATCTCGGCCTGCGCGCTCTGTCCAAGCTCGCGGGGCTTCGGCCGCCCCGGCAAGAACGAACTATGGACGTTCGAGCGGCCCGGCGTATCCAAGCGCTCCGCCTAGACCGCCTCGGTGACTTGCTTACGACGCTTCCCGCGTTGAAGGTGCTTCGCGACGCGGCCCCCGATGCCGAGATCGAGCTCGCGGTCGGCAGCTGGAACGAGCCGATCGCGCGCCGGCTTCCCTTCGTCGATACGGTACGGGTCGTCGACACGCCGTGGGCCGCGTGGGGCCGAGACATTCGCTTCCGCGACGCGCGCCGTGCTCTTGCAACCAATCCCCCGGACCTCGCCATCGACTTTCAAGGTGATGTGCGGGTGCTGTTCCTCGTCGCTTTGTCGGGCGCGCCCCTGCGGGCCGGCTATGGGGACACCGGCGGGACCTACCTTCTCAGCCATCAGGCCCGCTGGGACGAGAAGAAAAGCTGGTATTGGCAGAACCTCGAGCTCGTGAGAACGCTCTACCCCGGAATAGAGACCGGGGAAGCAAGCTATCGCCCGTTCAACTTCGTCACGGCCGAGGACAGGCAGGCGGCGCGCGCGCTCCTGCCCCGAGTGGCTTCGCCTCAGATCGGGATCCACCCGAGCGCTGGGCGCGCGCTCAAGCAGTGGGAAGAGGAAAAATTCGCCGCACTCATCGATCTTCTGTCAGAGCGGGTGAGCGTCGTGCTCACGGGCTCTTCCGAAGACCGGCCACTCGTCGAAAGGATCGCCGCGCGCGCGCAAACCACGCCGAGAATCCTCGTTGGCACGGACCTCGCGACTTTCGCGGCCGTCGTGGAGTCTTTCGACGTCTTTGTCACAGGTGATACCGGGCCCATGCATTTATCGCACGCGGTGGCGACATCGAACGTCGCGATCTTTGGGCCCTCGGATCCGGTGCGTTACGGGCCCGAGCCATCGCTCGGTCTCAGCCGCGTCGTCCGCGAGCCCGTCTTTTGCTCGCCGTGCAACATGATCCGCAATCCGCCTGTCGAATGCGCGCGCGCCCAGGCGCCGGAATGCATAGCCGGAATAAAGGTCGAGCAAGTGCTCGACGCGGTGCTGCAAGCGCTACGACCCTGAGAGCCGCTTTTTCACCCAGTCGATCTCTCCCGCCGAGAAGAACCCGAACAAATAGAGCCCGATCGGGAAGACGAGCGCAGCCCCGATCTTGATCGGAAGCGCGGCCCGCCAATCGTAGGGCGCGAGGGTCGAAAACCCGTAAGCGAGCGCCGCGGAGGCGGCGATCCTGGAAAGCCGCGACCACTCGAAAGGGATCGGATAGTGCTTGTTCCCGAAATAGAACCCGAGAGCTGCCATGAGGCCGTAGCCGGCGACGGTCGCCCAAGCAGCGCCGTCGATCCCGAAGCGTGGGATCCAAAGGATGTTCAGGATGACGTTCAAAGTGGCCGCCGAAAGGGTTATCGCGGGGTAGTAGTTCGCTTTCTTGCTGATCCCGATGCCGACCGAGCCGAGGGCAAAGACCCCTTGCAACATGTAGGCGAGAACGATGATCGGGATGACGGTGTGAGCACTGTGGTATTCGGGCTCGGCCATGAGGAACAAGAGCTCCCGCCCAAAGACCGCGTTCAAGAGGCCGAAGCCGAAGAGCATGGCGAAGGCGTAGGTCGCGATCCTCGCGAGCGTTCGGGCGGCGTCTGGTTTTCCCACCTGCGCATAGACGAACGGGCTCCACGCGAGCTCGAAGGCCGCGAGAAAAAATTTCACGCCCGTCCCCATCATGTAGCCGATGTGGTAGAGGCCCGAGGCCGAGAGTGCGGCAAAGATCTCGATGAGCTTCCGGTCGGAGAGGTTCAACACTTGATGAGCGATCCCGTGCGGCACTTTGGGAAGTCCGAACGCGGCCGCTTCCTTGAGAAGCGGCAGCGAGAAACCCACCGTGAGATTTCGGACGAGCGTCGGGGCGAGGGCCGCGACGAACAGAAGCGAAGCGATCAGGTCCGCCCAGAGCACTCCCGAAACACCCCACCCGCTCACGATGAGCGTGAGCTTGAGCCCGATATTGATGCCGCTTCGAAAAAGTGTCATGACCGTGAACGCTTTGGGCCGCTCGGTGATGCGGAAGAGGTTCATCGGCACGAAAGCAAAAGTATTGAGGAGCGTGTCGGCTGCGACGAGGACGATCCAGCCCGCTGCCTGGGAGGACGTGAGAGCGTCACCGAGAAGCCACCGGCCGAGGACGCTCGCGCCCATCACCGAGAGCGCGAACCCGAAGGCGCTGACCACGATCGCGACTGTAAAGAGCGTTGTCGCGAGCAACTTGCGGTCGCGATCGGTCTTCTGCTCGTAATAGATACGGAAAAAGCCCGCGTCGAGGCCGGAGCGGAACAAGATCTTGGTGAGCACGCCGAACAAGAGCAAGAGGCTGAGCGCGCCGTAATCCACCGGCGCCAGGTAGGTCGTGAAAACGGGGAGAAGAAGGAAGTTGATGAGATAGGGGACCACATCCGCCACGCCGTAAATGGCAGAGTGCTCGGCGAGTTTTTTGAGCTCCGTCCGGATCATGCGGCCGGAGCCATCATATATGGTTCGACTTACTCGTAGCGGAGTGACACCAAAGGATCGATGCGGGCCGCACGCCGTGCCGGAACGATGCTCGCGACGAAGGCCACCGCGAGCAGCAACAGCGCCACGGCGCCATAGGTAGCGGCGTCGGTCGGTGCGACCTGAAACAGCAGCGCCTCCAAGAATCGGGAAGCGGCGAAGGCGGCGATGAGGCCTATCGCGAGGCCGCACAGCGTCAGGAACAAGCCTTCCCGCAAGACGAGACCCAACACGTCCCGCGTCTCCGCCCCGAGCGCTACCCGGATGCCAATCTCGCGCTGTCGCTGGCTGACGTTATAAGCCATGAGCCCGTAGAGACCGATCGCGGCTAAAAGGATCGCGGTCGCGGCGAAGATGCCGAGAAGAAACGTGTTGAAGCGCGGCTCGGCCACCGACTCCGAGACGACTTCCGAAAGCGGCATCACTTTGTAAACGGGAAGCGCCGGGTCGACGGCGCGGATCTCTTGCTGAGCGAGTGCGCTCAGCGCTTCAGGCTCTCCGCGGCTCTTGAGCACGAGCGTCATGAACGGAAAAGGCACTTGCTGAAACGAGGCGTAGACCTCGGCGCGCGGGTCCTGGTCGAGGCCGTTGTGGAGCACGTCACTCACGATCCCCCCCACCTCGATCCAATCTTCGCCGTCTTGGGTGAAACGTTTTCCGATGGGATCTTCCAAAGGCCAAAACCGCTCGGCGGCCGTGGTGCTAACGACAGCCACCATGGGCGCGTCGTCACCATCACTTAGCGCGAGATCGCGCCCGCGCAGGAGCGGGATCCCCATCGTGCGCAAATAACCTGGCGCCACCGATTGGAAGCCGGCTGAGAGCTCTTCGCCCGGCAAAGGCTCCGGCCGGCCCTCGACGGTGATGCCAAAGTTGGCCGATATGCCGCTCAAAGGAACGCCGAGCACGGCGCTCGAAGACTCGACCCCACTGATCGTCTCGAGGCGCTCGAGAACGTCGCGATAGGCCGCCGCGATTTTCGCGGGCTCGTCGTAGCGTGAGTCGGGAAGCCACAAGCGCATCGTCAAGATATTCTGGGGCGAAAAGCCGGGATCGACACTTCTGAGGAGGTAAAAACTCCGCATCAAAAGTCCGGCCGAGACGAGAAGGATCAGCGCGAGGCTCACTTCGGCAACGACGAGTGTTTCGCGCAGACGCCTCGAAGAGCCCGAGCTCGAGCGCGCGCCGTCTTTGAGCGAGCTCTGAAGGTCGGGGTTCGACGTTTGTATTGCGGGCAACACACCAAAGACGAGCCCGGTTGCGAAAGAAACTGTGAGAGAAAAGAAAAAAACCGCGGGATTCAAGTCGACCGCGTCGAGCCGGAACACGTCGCCGGGCCCAAAGACGAGGATCCAGCGCGTCAACGGATGCGAGAGCATGAGTCCGAGCGCGCCGGCGGTCATAGCAAGCAAGAGGCTCTCTGTCAAAAGCTCCGCCACGATGCGCCTTCGCGTCGCGCCGAGCGCCGCATGGACGGCGATCTCTCTTTCACGCCCCGACGCGCGCGCGAGAAGCAGATTCGCGACGTTGGCGCAGGCGATCAGTAGCAGGAAGCCTACAGCGCCGAAGAGCACGAGGAGGGCGGGCCGCACATCCCCCGTGATTTGCTCATGAAGCGGTACAATCTGGACGCCGCGCTGCGCATTGTCCTCCGAATAAGTAGTGGCCAGCCGCGCCGCGATGACATCGAGGTCCGCTTGGGCGCTCTCGATCGTGACGTCACGCTTCAACCTGGCTATCGTGCGAAGCCAATGCAACCCGCGAAGCTCGTCGGGCGCCGCGCCGACATCGATAGGGGGAGTCGGGACGCGATTGGGTGAGCGCGTCCAGAGGTCCGCGTTCTCGAAAGGGATCTTGAAGCCGGGAGGCGTGACACCGATGACGGTATAGTTGCGGTCGTTCAACGTCAGCGTGTCGCCGAGCGCTCCCGATGCGCGCTCCCAATACTCGTAAGACAAGATGACGGTCTCGGCGTCGGTGGGATCGTCGGTAAAACGTCGTCCGAGATGCGGAAGCACGTCCATCACATCAAAGAAATTGGGCGTGACTTCGACGCCGGCGAGCCGTTCGGGTAGGTCACCGTCCCCGCGCGTGAGCAGAACAGGTGTGAAGGCGGCGAGTCCGTCGAAAGAAGCGTTCTGATCTTGCCAATCGATCAAGTTCGCGCCGGCAACATTGAGCTCATCCCTGTCAGGCTCCGTTTCCCAGACGACAACGAGACGTTCCGCATCTCCATAAGGAAGCGGACGCAGCAAAACACTTTCGATCACGCTGAAGATCGCAGTCGATGAACCGATACCGAGTGCCAACGTGACGATCGAAGTCGCGACGAAGCCGGGTTCTTTCGACAAAGAGCGAAGAGTTGAACGAAGAATCATGTCGCTTCACCTCAAAGCTCTAACGGAACGCGCTCCGATTAGGTTCCCGGACGGCGTTTGCCCCCAGCGCTCTGTACTGGTACGCTTCAAGTGCCACCCTCCTCTTCTTACCCCTGAGGAAGTCCAAAAAGGAGCCGGGGTCCCAACCCCGGCGGTGGCCCTCTCGGGATTTTCGTGTAAACCTCTTATCCAAATGACTTAGGCCCCACCGTCCTATTTACAGGACACCAAACTAGGCCATTTTCTGAAAAAGGGTCTCCCGCACCCTCGTAAGGAAGTTTTTCGTGAGGCCTACGCCTTCTCGCTCGCTGGCCTCGTCGCCTTCGTACTCAATCCCGACATAGCCGCTATATCCGGCGTTCAAGACGATCCGCATCATGCGCTCGTAGTCGGTCCGAGTCTCGTTGCCCGAGGCGTCGAAATCGTAGGATTTCGCGCTCACGGCTTTGGCGTAGGGCATGAGCTCCTCTACGCCTTTATAGCGGTCGTACCACTCCTCGGGATCCGACTGAACGAGGAAGTTTCCGAAGTCGGGAAGGGTGCCGACGCGCGGATGATCCACGCGCTTCATCACACCTGCGAGCCAAGCGCCGTTGGACGAGATCCCGCCGTGGTTCTCCACGATGACGATGACGTCGTGCGGGTCCGCGAGCTCGCAAAGCCGCTGCAAGCCATCCGCGGCGAGTTTTTGCTGCTCGTCGTAATCGAGCGCCGCGTCGCTCCGGGCGTTGACGCGGATGGAGTGGCAACCAAGTGCCGCGGCGGCTTCTACCCACTGGCGGTGGTTCTCGACGGCGCGGCTCCGTTCGCCGTCGTCCCCGTCGCCGAGATCGCCTTCGCGGTCGCACATGATGAGCAAACTGCGAACGCCTTCGCCATCGGCGCGCGATTTCATCTCGTTCAGGTAGGTGCGGTCCCGGGCTTTGTCCATGAAAAAAACGTTCACGTACTCGATCGCGTCGATGCCGAAGTCGCGCATAGCGACCCGCGCGAAATCGAGATGCTCCATCTGACCATCTCGGAGCGCACGATGGAACGACCACTCCGCCAGTGAGATCTGGAAGAGAAGAGTCTGAGCTCTCGTGAGAGCGAGCGCCGGCCCGAGCGCCGGAACGAGAGAGAGGACCTCACGTCGATGCATGGCCCCGAGATTGTATAATCCTTGCCTTGAGCACCGATAGCGAGACCCTGGTGCTCGTCGGCGATCCAAAGCTCGAGCCCGGCGAGATCCAAAAGCTCCGCGAACTGCACGCATCGGGCGCCACCATCGTCGCCTGGCAGCACAGCAAGATCGTTCAAGATCGCTTCCCGAGCGCGGACGTCCAGAGCGCACTCGACGCATTCTCCATTCCTTGCATCACATCCGGTGGTGCTGACGACCCCGACGTCGAGGAAAGCGTCATCGCCTGGATGAAAGAGTACGGAAAGAGCTTTCGCGAGCGCTTCCGTTACGGTCCGCTCACGCTCTGGTGGTGGGCCGAGCTTTACCTTTATCACGAGACGTCGCTTCGACTCGCGATTCGGGACGTCGAACTGCTCGCGCGCCTCGTCGACGTACGACAACCCGCTCGCCTCGTGCTCTTGAGGCCGGTGCGCGCGCTCGAGACGGCGGCGCGCCACATGGTTCCGGAGATCGAAGTGATCGGTGGGCCCGTCGTGGGACCACCGGATCGGGCCCGCACGACGCGGCTGCATGTCACCGACTACTTAAAGTTGATGGGCACGGGCTTGAAGTCCGTTTTAAGAACTCCGCCCGAGCACGATGGCCGCTCACCGAAAGTGTTCTTTCTGACCCATGGCTCGATGTGGCGGCGGTCGGACGACGGCGAGCCCTACGAAATGTATTTCGATCGCATCCTGCCGGCGACGTCGTCGCGCGCGTCGACCAGCGTCGTCGCTTTCGGACCGCCCGTGCCGTTCGGCCACCGGCGCGTCGGCACGTCGACGCGCGACCTTCTCGAGCTCGGCGAGGACGCGCTTCCTTACGTTCCGATTCGTCGATACCTTTCGTGGTCGCTCACCCGAAAGATCGCCCCGGCTTTCGCCGAGTGCCGCCGGATGTGGCGCCGGTTCGAGAGGGATGCGGAGCTGACCCATCGCGGGGTGCCGCTCGGCCCGGAAGCCCTCGGCTGTTTCCGCGACATGTTCTACCGCCAGCTTCCTTGGGCCATCCGCGCCTATCACGAGGTGCGGAGCGTTCTCGAGACACAGATGCCGGACGTGCTCGTGCTCTACGCGGAGTCGAGCGGCCTCGGCCGCGCGGCGGTGACCGCTGCCAAGGAGTTCGGGATACCATCTTTTGCGATCCAGCACGGCATCATGTATCCGCATTACTACTCGCACGAGCACGCGCCGTTCGAGCTTCTCGGGGACGACGCCGTACCTATCCCCACAAAGACGGCGGTCTACGGAAGCCTCGCAAAAGACTTGCTCGTGAAGCGAGGGAGCTATCCCGAAGACCGGATCGTCATTACCGGTAGCCCAAAATTCGACGCGCTCGTCCGTGCCGCCGAGGGCTTCGACCGTGAGAAAACGCGCGCGGAGCTCGATGTTCCTGAGAGCGCCCGCGTTCTCGTGCTCGCTACACGCTTCACCTCGGTGGGCCCCGTCTTTGCCGACCTCGTCGAGGCCGTCGAGCGGCTCGAGGAGGTATGGCTCTTCGTGAAGCCGCACCAGGCGGAGTCACCCGCGCCTTACGAAGCGATCTTAGGGCGTGCCGGCGCGGCGCACACGACAATGCTCTCGGGCAAAAAGAACCTTCTGGAGCTGCTTTTTGCCTCGGACGGTTTGATAACGGTAGACTCGTTTGCGTCCTCGGAAGCTCTCGTCCTGGGTCGCCCGGTTCTCGTGGTGAATCTTCCCAATAATCTCAGCGCCCTCGTCGAGCGCGGGGTGGCACTCGGCGCGTCTTCTGGCGCTTCTCTCGAACAGGTGCTCCGGAAACTCTTGTTCGACGAAACAGCTCGAAAAGAGCTCGAGGATAAAAGAAAGGAGTACATCCAGGAATTCGCTTTCGGCGCGGACGGCCGTTCCACCGAACGTATCGTCGAAGCGATCCTCGCGGCATGCAAGTCCTAGGTGTTATTAATTAAATGGTGCGGTTCTTCATGAAAGAGAAAGCAGGTGGACCTTGATCACAGGGAAGATAGGCACGCGTCGCATCGGGGAAGGCGCTCCGGCGTTCATTCTCGGTGAGGTCGCTTCAGCGCATCAAGGCGAGGCCGACCAGGCCATAGCGCTCGCAAAAAGCGCCCAGGCGGCCGGAGCCGAAGCCGTGAAGTTCCAACTCTTCCGCGCCGAAGCTCTCGTTGCGCCGAACGACCCGAACCGTGCGACTTTCGATCAAATCGAGCTCGAAATCGCCGAGTGGGAGCGGGTGCTGGGCGAAGCGAAAGCACTCGACGTCCCGGTCTTCGCTGACGTCTTCGACCGCAGAAGTCTCGAGCTCGGAGAGAAGATGGAGGTTGCGGCCTACAAGATCCATTCGACGGACATGGAGAACCCTGCATTCATCCACGCGGTGGCGGCCACGGGAAAGCCCGTGCTCTTGTCGACGGGAGGCTCGGGTCTCGGCGTCGTGGAAGCGTCGATCGACGTGGTGCGGTCCGAAGGTAACGAAAACCTGATGCTGCTCCACGGCGTTCAGAACTTCCCGACCAAAACCGCGGACTCTCACCTCCGTTACATCGAGACGCTGAAACGCCTGTTCGGCCTTCCCGTGGGGTTCTTGGATCATGTCGACGGAGGCTCGGAAATGGCGGCGGTGCTCCCGGCGCTCGCCGTCGCCTTTGGAGCCGACCTCGTCGAAAAGCACATGACGCTCGATCGCGCCGCCAAAGGCTTCGACTACCAATCGGCGCTCGAAGTAGACGGCTTTCGAAAGATGGTGGCGCTCATCCGAGAGGCGGAGACCGCTTTCGGAGAGCCCGGCCTCGTCGAAAGCGAAGGCGCTTCGCGTTATCACGGCTTGATGCGGCGCGCGGTTATGAGCGCCGTGGCTCTGCCCCAGGGCGAGGCCATTGTCGAAGAGCAGATCGTGTTTCTACGCAACGAGAAGGGGCTTTCGCCGTGCGACGCGCAGCGCATCGTGGGTCGGAAGCCGCGCCGGGACATCGCGGCCTTCGAACCGCTCACGGAGGACCTGTTTGAGTAACCGTTCTCTCTGGGACGACGGTCGCGTTCTCATTGCCGTTTCCGCCCGCATGCGCTCCGAGCGCTGCCCAGGAAAAGCGTTGGCGCCTCTCGCGGGAAAGCCGCTTCTCATCCATCTTCTCGAGCGGCTCGCTTCGCTAGGTGGCAAGCGCGCGATCGTAGTCGCCACTTCGTCGTCGAGCGAGAACGACGTGCTCGTCGAAGCCGCCGAAACTCACGGCATAAGGACCTTCCGGGGCGACGAGGACGATGTGCTCGGCCGTTTGCTCGCGCTTTGTCGAGAGTTCGGCGCCGAGCACCTCGTGCGAGTCACGGGTGACAACCCCCTGACCGACTTGCCGCTCATTGAAACACTCGTCGCGCTCCACTTGAAACGAGACAGTGACTACACCTATGTCCCTGGCGACGCGCTCCTCATGGGTATCCTGACGGAAGTGATCTCCCGCCGCGCGCTCGAAACGAGCCACCGCGACGGTGAGGATCGCCACCGCTCGGAGCTCGTCACGCTCTACATCAAGGAGAACCCGGAACGTTTCCGCATCGCGCGCGCCGAGCTCCCTCGAGAGCTCTACCGCCCGCACTATCGGCTCACTGTGGACGAGCCCGACGACCTCGTGCTCATGGGGCGTATCTTCGATAAACTGTACCATTCGGGCTCGGTGCTCTCGACAGCCGACGCCATCCGTCTGCTGGACGAGGAGCCGAGGCTCGCCGCGATCAACGCGCATATCACGCACGCCGCGCATAACATACGCTCGGTAAAGCTGGACGATACATGACAGAAATCGATTTTGGAGGCAGGCTCGTAGGCGAGGGCCACCCGGCCTTCGTCATCGCTGAGGCCGGGGTCAACCATAATGGCGACCTCGTGCTCGGCAAGAGGCTCATCCGCGAAGCGAAGGCCGCCGGCGCTGACGCCATTAAATTCCAAAGCTACAAAGCCGGGAAGATATCGACCCGCACGGCGCCGCGCTACTGGGTCGAAGCCGACGACCCGGACGGAAGCCAATATGACAGCTTCAAGAAGCTCGATCGTTTCGGTCCCGAGGAGTTCGCGGAGCTCTTCCGTTATGCCAAAGAGCGCGACCTTCTGTGCTTCTCCGCACCTTTCGACGATGAAGCTGTCGACATGCTCGACGAGCTCGGGACACCTGGATTCAAAATCGCATCGGCGGATTTGACCGACCATCCGCTCATCGAAAAAGCGGCCCGAAAAGGCAAGCCCATGATCCTCTCGACCGGGCTCGCAACGATCCCGGAGATCGGAGAGGCGCTTCACGTCATGCGCGCGCAAGGCAACGAGCAGGTCGTTCTTCTTCACTGCACGCTCCAATATCCCTGCGACGCCGAGAACGCCAATCTGAGGATGATGCTCCACATGAAGGCGGCGTTTCCGGATATTCCGGTCGGGCTTTCCGATCACACGCTCGGCATTGCCGTGCCTCAAGCAGCGGTCGCGCTCGGCGCGGTTGCGGTGGAAAAGCACTACACGGTCGACAAGACCCTTCCCCTGAGCGCTGACCACTATCTCTCCGTCGATCCTCGCGAGCTGAAGCAGATGATGGAAGCGATCCGCACTATCGAGCAGGCGATGGGGCGCTATGAGAAAGGCCCGGTGGAGGCCGAGTCCGAGGCTTACCGCTTCGCCCGCCGCAGCGTCGTCTCCGCAACCGACATCCCGCAAGGTACGACCATTACGCGCGATATGCTGACCTTCAAGCGGCCCGGTACCGGTATCTATCCAAAATTTGTCGATATCGTGGTCGGCCGTACGGCCAAGGCCGACATCGCCGAAGACACGGTGCTCGAATGGAAGTTGATTTGAGCCCGTCACCATGAAAGACGATCTCCGCGTCATCGCTGTCGTCCCCGCGCGCGGCGGCGACCCCGAAGTGCCCTATCTGAACATCAAGCGGCTCGGGGCACTCCCTCTCATCGCACATACGTTGCGCGAGGCCGAGGAGAGCAAATATATCGACCGCCTCATCGTCTCCACCGACGACGACCACGTGGCAAGAGTCGCGCGCGAATACGACGCTGAAATTGTGAAACGGCCGGAGGAGCTCGCGAAAGACCTTTCCGAGATCCGGACGGTCATAAGGCACGCGGTCGAGACCGTTGAAGCTGCGAGCGACACCCGTTTCGACATCGTCGTGACGCTCCAGGCGACGTCCCCGTTTCGACGCGCGGAGCAGATCGACGCGGCCATCGAAGAGCTGATCCAAAAGGGCTTCGATGCCGTCATCTCACTCAACGAGATGCGGGCACTCACTTGGCATCGCCCAGGGGGAAAGCTCGAGCCGTTATTCGAGCGGGCCGGGCGCCGCGACGAGCTCGAGCCGCTCTATCACGAAGACGGGGCTATCCGTGCGATGCGTCGCGACGTGCTCGACTCGGAGCTGAGGCTCGGTGAGAACGTAGGACACATCCTCATGGACAAGATGTCCGCACTCACTGTCCATGACATCTATGATTTTTGGCTCGCCGAGAAGCTCGTCCACCTTCCGCGGGTCCTCTTCCGCGTCGACGGCGGCGGCGAGATGGGGATGGGCCACGTGCTCCGGAGCCTCGCGGTGGCGCAAGCTTTGACCAAGATCGCCCCGCACGCCGACGTCTGCTTTCTCATGCGCGCCGAGCCGCCCGAAGGCATCCAACACATTGCCCGGCTCGGTTATCCCGTGCGTGTCGCGCCCGGCGACGAGCTCACGACCCTCGTCGACGTCATACGGGACTACTCGCCCAACATCATCGTCAACGACCGCCCCTTTTTGGAGAAAGAGTACCTGAGCGCCCTCGCCGGTCTGGGCGCGGCGACGGTAAACCTCGTAGACTCGCTCGATGATATCGAGAACCCTTCCGAGCTCGCCTCGATCATCATCGCGACGATGCAGGAGGGCGAGGTCGAGCTCGACGATTACCACGCAGGTCCCGCTTTCGCGATCTTGCGCGAGTCGTTTCAGAACAACGCCGGCGCATCGATGACGACCCCGCACGATGGCAAGCGCGTTGTCTTGAGCTTTGGAGGGAGCGACCCGCAAAACTTTACGATGAAGGCGCTCGAGGCCCTCGACGATATCTGCGGGCTCGAAGTCACGGTCGTGCTCGGCCCTGCCTACGGATATCGTGAGCAACTCGATGCGCTCGTGCCAAAGCTTTCGTACCGTCCGGACGTCTTGAAAAACGTCGAGCACATGGCGGATATCCTGGTGGAATCCGACCTCGTACTGTGCTCCGGGGGGATGACCGTATTCGAGATCGCCGCGCTCGGCCGTCCCGGTATGGTCCTTTGCCAGAACCGGCGCGAGCGGGAGCGCATGGACGGGTTCTCTCGTTATGGAACGATCGAGCATCTCGGCCTCGGCACGGATGTCAGTGTGGAAGAGATCAGCAGGAATGCCAAAGCACTTCTGAAGGATCGAGACGCGCGCCAACGAATGAGCGAAGCGGGCGCGCGCCTCGTCGACGCACGAGGTGCAACGCGGGTTTACGAAGTGATGAAGAGGGCGGGCAAGAAGGGTCCGGCAAACGGAGGTCGTTGGTTGTGAAGCTCCTAATTACCGGAGGCGCGGGTTTCATCGGCTCCCACCTCTCCGAAGCTCTTCTCGAACGCGGCGACGAGGTCTATGTGCTCGACGATCTTTCCACCGGCAGCATGGAGAACATCGACCCCATCAAAGACCATGAGCGCTTTCACTACACCATCGAAAACGTCCTGAACACGCCCGCCACTGCGGAGCACGTTGACCGAGTCGACGTCGTTGTACATTTGGCCGCTGCCGTCGGTGTTCGCCTGATCGTAGAAAGCCCCGTCCACACCATCGAGACCAACGTCCACGGCACGGAGACGGTGCTGAGGGTTGCAAGCAAGAAGAAGAATAAAGTCATCCTCGCCTCGACCTCGGAAGTCTATGGCAAGAGCACTGACATCCCGTTTCGAGAGGACTCGGATCTCGTCATGGGCGCGACCGACAAAGGCCGTTGGAGCTACGCATGCTCGAAAGCTATCGATGAGTTCTCGGCCTTGCTTACTACAAAGAGAAGAAGCTCCCGGTCGTCGTGGTGCGTCTTTTCAATACAGTCGGGCCGCGGCAAACGGGCCGCTACGGGATGGTTATCCCGAACTTCGTGCGTCAAGCGCTCGCGGGCCAGCCGATCACGGTCTTCGGCGACGGAACCCAGAGCCGTTGTTTCACGGATGTCTCGGACGTCGTGGGCGGCCTGCTCAGCCTCATCGACCACCCCGACGCCGCGGGCCAGGTCTTCAACATCGGCTCCCAGCACGAAGTGAGCATCCTCGATCTCGCCGAGAAGGTAAAAGCGATGACGAGGAGTGAGTCAGAGATCGTCCTCGTGCCTTACGAAAAAGCTTATGAGGAGGGTTTCGAAGACATGCCGCGGCGTGTTCCCGATACGAGCAAGATCGAAAAGCTCGTCGGTTACGAGCCGACGGTGAGCCTCGAGCAGATTCTCGAGCGCGTGATCGCTTATCACTCTGATTCCTAGCCCCGATCAACAATAAGAAAAAGCGTAACGCAAAGGCGCAAAGGCGCAAAGGCGCAAAGAAAAAGTAAGAAAATAAAAGAAGATGAGAGGAACCGCTTTTGTCGCAAATTGTTGGTCCATTGACTTATCGGAGGCAGCCTGTTCGGGGCGGGAAGAGTCTTGGGCCATTCTTTTTTTTCCTTTGCGTCTTGGCGCCGTGGCTCTTTTGCGTCACGCTTTTCTTACTATTGATCTTGATTGATGCGGGACCCCTTTCTCCTTGCTGTTTTGGTGGTGGCCGCGGTGCTACGGCTCTACGGTCTCGACCACGGGCTACCTTTCGTTTACAACCCGGATGAAGCGAACATCATGGCGCGGTCGCTCGCCGTCGCCCGCGGCCTCGACCCTGGCTACTACCTCTACCCGAGCTTCTTTTTCTATTTCCTCTTCGGCGTTATGGGAGCGCTCTATGTGGTGGGCCGTGCGGTCGGCCGCTACGGCAGTCTCGGCGCGTTTCAGGAGCGGTTTTTTACCGACCCTACAGACTTTTACCTCGCGGGGCGCCTCGTGGGCGTGGCGGCGGCGCTCGCCACGATCGTGCTCACGTACCACCTCGCGGCGAAACATTTCGGTCGCACCGCCGCGCGCGCGAGCGCGCTCTTCGTCGCGGTGGCCTATTTCAACGTTCGGGACGCGCACTACCTGAAGCACGATGTGCCGAGTGGGTTTCTTCTGATTCTCGCTCTATGGGCGATCGACCGCGCGACCCAGCGAAAAACGCTCCAGGCTTATGGCGTCGCCGGCGTAGCACTCGGCGTCGCGTTCGCGACGCACTACTACTTGATTTTTCTCGCCCCGGCATTTATCGCGTTTCACTGGGCGAGCCGGCGGCTCGAGCAGTTCTCACACGTGATCGCAGCGGGTGCGGTGTCGGCGGTGACGTTTTTCCTACTATCGCCTTACGTCGTTCTGCGTCTTCCCGTGGCGCTCGAGCACATGCAGGGGAACCGGCAGATCGTGCTTGATCGCAGCATGGACACGGGGGCGAGGATCTTCCCGAGCCTCGGACTCTATGTCGATTTCCTTCTTACGCAAGGGCTCGGCTATCTGCTCGTCGGCCTCACGCTTGTGGGCGTCCTACTCGCTTGGCGACGCGGCCTCACGGAGCTCGCGCTCTGGGGCGTTTTTCCGGCGCTCTTCTTCGCGTTCATTACCTACACGTTCTTCGCGGGGCGTTATCTCAACCCCATCTTGCCTTGCTTGGCCGTTTTCGCCGGCCTCTCTATCGCGAGCCTCGAGACGCGCTTTGGAAAAGCTTTCGCCGGGCTCGTCGCCGGGCTCGCGTGCCTGCAGCCGCTCTATCAATCGATCCAGATCGACCGCTTGCTTGCTGGCGACGATACGCGCACCCTGGCGCGTCGTTGGATCGTCGACAACGTTGCCTCGGGCGAGACGCTCGTGCTGCAGTCCTACTCGGTGCCGCTCCCGCAATCCGCGGCGAGCTTTCGCAGGAGCCTCGAAGCCAATGACGGGTTCGGAGAGCTCGAGCGACGAGGAAAATATGCCTCGCTCCTCGAAGTCGCTGAACGCGAGACCACGTCCTACGGGCTCTATTTCTTCGGAAGAGGCGACGAGCTCAACCGGATCTATGTAGGCTATGACGAGCTCCTCGATGGGCTCGCACCCCTGAGAGAGCTCGGCGTGCACAAGGTCGTCTTGCGGCATCCTCCGACGCCGCCGCCTGAAGTCACGGCCCTTTTCGAGCGGGTCGCGCGGGAAGGGGCGTTGCTCCACACCGTCTCCCCGTTCGAAGATGAGAGCGGGCTTCCTTATTTGGACAACGATGACTGGCCGCCACGAGCATCGCTGTCACGCAAAGGACCCAAGATCGAGATCTGGGCTCTTGAGCGGTAGCCGTCAGATGTCGAAAACAGAGAAATGACTGGCTCTTGGATCGAGCTGGACCGGGAAGGCTTGCTCAGCAATCTCGAGACTTTCCGATTACGCCTCGGTAGCGGCGCGCTCATGGCGGTCGTGAAGGCCAATGCTTACGGACACGGCGCCGCCTTGGTCGCGCCGGCGATCCGAGAACACGTCGACTGGTTCGCCGTCGATGCGCTCGCGGAGGCTTACGAGCTGCGCGCGCTCGAAAAACCCATCTTGATTCTCGGGCATACGGACGCGTCAGAAGCGGAACGCGTGGTCGAGCTCGGGTTCAGGCAAGCACTCTTTCGCCGCGCTGTCGCGGACGCTTTGTCCAAGGCGGCCAGAAAGCTCGGCCGTCCGGCGCGAGCTCATTTGAAAATCGAGACGGGCCTCCATCGCCTCGGGGTCGGCCTGGATGAGCTCGAAGAGTGGGCGGCGTTCTTGTCAGGTCTGGAAGGCGTCGACGTGGAGGGCGCCTACACGCACTTCGCCGACGTCGAAGATCCGAGTTCGTCGTTCTCTCTCGCTCAGCTTGCTCGCTTCGAGATCGCGATAGCGCTAATGCGGCGCCGCGGTCTCGAGCCGTCCGTGTTGCACGCGTCTCCGACCGCAGGGGTCCTGCTCCACGAGCAAGGTGGCCTGACTCTCGGCCGCGTCGGCGTCGGCCTCTACGGCATTTGGCCTTCGAGCGAGACCAGGAAAGCTGCCAAAGCGCTCGAGCTCCGCCCCGTGCTCTCGTGGAAGTGCCGGCTCGCGCAAGTGAAGACCGTGGCGGCGGGCGCCACGGTTGGCTGCGACCTTACCTTCCGCGCGACGTCGGATCGCCGGATCGGCATCCTTCCGCTAGGCTATTACGACGGCTATGATCGCGGGCTCTCGAATCACGGCGCGGTGCTCGTGCGCGGCCGGCGCGCTCCGATTGCGGGCCGCGTTGCGATGAATATGTGCATGGTGGACGTCACGGGCATCGATGCGGTCGAAGGGGACGAGGTGGTGCTCATCGGCGAGTAGAATGGCGCCACCATCACCGCGGACGAAGTCGCTGCTTGGGCTGACACCATCGCTTACGAGATCCTCGCCCGTATCCATCCATCGCTTCCGCGTCGATTCCATTCGCGTGTTTAGCGCTCGCTCGGTGTTCCCGCGGACTATCCCACCATCCCTTGAAAACATGCGAATCGTCCCTCATACTTATTCACTTGGAAAATCGGGCCTAGCTGTATCGTAGGTTTCTCTGCGACATGACTGGGGTTCGGCTGTAGGGGTGCCGGTGGCCGTATCAGGACTAACCCGCAGAGCAAGATGACCGAGCCAGGGAACAGCGTCTCGGATGACTTGCTCGCGTCCGCGTCCTCTTCTACCTGCCGTATCCCTTCTTCATCCTCTCGAGAGGGCGATCGACCATGAAGAATCCTTCCACCGACCACCCCCGGGACGACATCCTAGTCGTCGAAGATTCTCTGCCCAGCTTGCAGGCGGTCCAAAACGTCTTGATTGAAGGAGGTTACAAGGTGAGGGGCGCCACGGATGGGCGCACCGCCATGATGATCGCCCAGTCAAAACCTCCCGGTCTGATCCTGCTCGACGTGCCCTTGCCGGGCATGGATGGGTTCGAAGTCTGCCAACATCTAAAAAGCGAGAGCGAGACCCATGACATTCCGGTGATCTTCATCACCGCCAAGGACGATGTCGTGGACAAGATGAAAGGCTTCGAGGTCGGAGGAGTGGACTACATCACGAAACCCTTTCAAGCGGAAGATGTCTTGGCTCGCGTCGAGACGCATCTCACGATCCGCAATTTACAAAAGCGGCTGGAAGCGAAGAACCTGGAACTGCAAGAAAAAAATAGCTAACTCGAAGAAGCCCTCTTGAACATCAAGACCCTCCGGGGCCTGCTACCCATCTGCGCGCATTGCAAAAACATTCGTGACGATCGTGGCTATTGGCAACAGGTCGAGGTCTATATCCGAGCTCACTCGGAAGCCGAATTCAGCCATGGTATCTGCCCCGGTTGTGTAGAGAAGTTCTATCCAACTGGAAGACGCCGCGTCGCCGGCCCTGATTCGGGCCGACGCTCTGACGGGGCGGCGCTCGTTGGCGAGGAGTGAAACGGTGAATAGCCGAGTCCAGTCAGCACGTGAAGACAAAGAGATAGCCGGATGCAGACTCGAAAGTCTCATCTACGAATCGTCGAGAACGTTGGTCTACCGAGCTATTCGTCATCAGGATGGACGGCGGGTGGTGGTAAAGACCCTGAATCAAGAATATCCATCGCCAAAAACTCTGGCACGCCTTCAGCACGAATATCGAGTGCTGAGACATCTGCGCTCTTCCGGAACTGTTCATGCCTATGGTCTGGAGAAACATACGAACAATCCCGCCTTGATTCGCGAAGATTGCGATGCTCTTCCCCTTTCCGCGCTCATTCAAACGAGCCAAAGTGTTTCGATGGACCTCTTCTTCGCGATCGCCACTCAGCTCGCCAGGATCGTTGGAGAGGTTCACGGCGCTCACATCATCCACAAGGACATAAGTCCCGACAACGTTCTTTGGCATCCGCAACGCGAAGAGCTGAAGCTCATCGACTTCGATAGTGCCTCTCAGCTCACGAGCGAACGGGTAGAAGTAGAAAGCGCGAACCGTCCCGGCGGGTCGCTGGCCTATATTGCTCCCGAGCAGACGGGCCGTATGAACCGAAAAGTGGACTACCGCGCGGATTTCTACTCCTTGGACATAACTTTATACGAACTGCTCACAGGACAAACTCCCTTCCTGGCCGAAGACAACGCCGCTTGGATCTACTGTCACATCGCCAGAACGCCGCCCACCCCCGAATCGATCAATACGGCCATTCCCACGGCGCTATCACGGGTCTTGCTCAAGCTGATTGCGAAGAACGCCGAGGATCGCTATCAGAGCTCGCACGGGCTCTTGCACGATCTTAAGGAGTGCCGCGCGCAATGGGAAAGAACTGGCGGAATCGAGGATTTCACTCTCGCTCGGCAAGATGTCCCTGAAACGTTTCACATCCCGCAAAAACTGTACGGTCGCGAGGGCGAAGTCGCCCGCCTCCTAAAAACATTCGACAACGTTTCCCGTGGACACAAGGCTTTCATGTTGGTGGCGGGCTATTCGGGCGTCGGCAAATCGACGTTGATCCGTGAGATTCACAAGCCGATCGTCCATCGTCGAGGCTACTTCTGTGAAGGCAAATTCGATCAATTTCAACGCCACATCCCCTACAGCGCAATCGCTCAAGCTTTTCGAGGTTTGGTGAGGCAACTCCTCAGTGAGCCCGAAGAACGGCTTGCACAGTGGAGAACCGAGCTCCGCCAGGCCCTGGGAGGCAACGCGCAGATTATCGTCGACCTGATCCCTGAGGTAGAGACCATTATCGGTCCGCGAGTGCCGGTACAGGAGCTCAATGCAGCGGAGACCCAGAACCGGCTTCACATTACTTTTCAGAACTTCGTCAACGTCTTTGCCAAAAGCAAACACCCGCTCGTTCTTTTCCTCGACGATCTGCATTGGAGCGATGCGCCGACCTTTCGTCTCGTCCATCATCTCATGACCGCAAATGAAGTTCGCTCCCTGCTTCTCCTCGGCGCCTATCGTGACAACGAGGTCAATGACGGTCATCGTTTGATCAGGACCCTGGCAAAGGTAGAAAAATCACGGCCGGTGGAAACCCTCTTTCTGGAGCCGTTGGGTCGGCCAACCGTCCATCGGATCTGCGCGGAGACCTAGCGCCGCGACCTGGACTACTCTCGCCCGCTCTCGGATGCAGTATTCGAGAAAACCGGAGGCAACCCTTTCTTCGTAAACGAGCTACTCAAGAATCTACACGAGGAGGAGGTGATCGCCTTTCTTCACAAGGAAGGACGTTGGCACTGGGACCGAAAAAAACTGGACCGAGTTGCAGTCAGCGAAAATGTCGTCGAGCTCATCATCAATAACCTCAAACGCTGCAGCGAGAATACCCTGAAAATCCTCAGATTTGCCTCCTGTATCGGAAACCAGTTCGACCTGAAGACGTTGTCACAAGTCGCCGACCAGAATCCCTCGACAACGCGAAGCGCATTACGGCAAGGCATGAGGCAGGGAATCATCATCCCTTTGAACGATGAATACAGCTCCATCGGTGCAAAAGACCCATCGTCCGACGACGGTGCACATCTGAACCCCTCGTACCGATTCCAGCACGACCGGGTTCAGCAGGCGGTCTCCTCGCTGATCGCGGCACATGAGAAAAAAGAGATCCATCTCTCCGTTGGCCGTTCGATATTGAAGCACGGCACTCCCGAGGAAAGAGACCTTAACTTAATCGACATCGTTGGCCACCTCAACGAAGGACGACTTTTGATCCGGGAAGAGTCCGAACAGCTGGAGCTCGCCCAGTTGAATTTTGAGGCAGCGCAGAAAGCGAAAATGTCGGCGGCTTATCAAACTGCCTTGCAACTCTTTGCCACGGGCAAGGAACTCTTGGGAAAGAGCGCATGGGGTCAGGCCTATCAGCTCACTTTTGATTTGCACCACGGCTACTCAGAATGTGCCTACATCTGCGGAGAGTTCGACGAAGCGGAACGCACCTCGGCTATCCTGATCGATCGCATCGCGACCAACCTCGAAAAGGCCGAGATCTACCACATGCAATCCGTGCAATACGCCACCTCGGGTGAGCTCGACAAGTCGATCGACGCCGGCTTGAAGGGCCTGAGCCTTCTGGGCCTGACGCTTCCAAAACAACCTGCCGACTCGATGATCGGAGAAGAGATGGCCCGGGCGGAGACGAACCTGGGGTCTCGGCAGGTGGCGGACCTTCTGCAGGCGCCGATGATCAAGGAAGCCAGAGAAGCCATGATCATGGCTTTGCTCCCGGACGTGACACATGCTGCCTATGTGACCGGGAACAAGAACCTGCTGCTTATCAGCGTGCTGAAAGCGGTCAACGTGTCGTTGCGCCACGGAACGGTTTCTGCCTCCGCCTTCGTCTTCAATATGTATGGCTTCTTTCTGGGAACGTTCTTCGGCGATTTCGCGACGGGCTATGAGTTCGGGAAAGTGGCCATCGCTTTGAATGAGCGGTTCAACGACATGAGCCGCAAGGCCTCAACATTGTTCACGTATGTCACTTTCGTCCATTCCTGGAATAATCATCCCCGGACCTACGCCGAGTATTACAAACGCGTGATCGAGGCAGGCCTCGAATCCGGCGACCTGATCTTTTTGGCGTATTCGTGCATCAATATTCTGTCCTGGGACCCGGAGATCGACCTGCCGACGGCGGTCGAGGAGGGATCGAGATATCTGAAAATCATCGAGGGTACAAACTATCAAAATGCCGTTGATATGGCCCAGATCAGCCAACATCTGCGACTGAGCCTTCGGGGTCGGACGAACGGTCGCTGTTCCTTGAGCAGCACTGCCTTCGATGAGGACGAATCGCTACTGCGGTTCAAAGAAGGAAGCTATTACACCGGGGTCGCGTTCTACCATGTTTACAAGCTACAAGCCCACTATTTCTATGAGGATTACGAGGGCGCACTTTCGCAGGTCGCGCAGGGGGATGGTGTCATCGAAACCTTGTCCGGACAGGCTCACACGATCGAGTATTGTCTCTACGCCTTTCTAACTCTCGCTGCCTCCTACGCCCGGATGGATCCCGACGCGCAAGAGGAAGCAGAACGACGATTACGGCAGGAGCTCGGGCAGATGGAGACCTGGTCCAATCACAATCCAACCACTTTCCTCCATTTTCGATTGTTGATGGAGGCGGAGACGGCGCGGCTCTGGGACGATCCATCCCGGGCCGCAGAGCTCTACGATGAAGCCATCGACACGGCCAATCAGAACGGATTTCTTCGATACGAGGCCTTGGCCAACGAATTAGCGGCCAAATTTCATTTGGAGCAGGCGCGGGAGAAGCTATCCGGAAACTATATGCGGGAGGCGCAATACCTCTATTCGCGATGGGGGGCCACCGCCAAAGTGCAACATTTGGAGGAGACCTACGGCCGATTCTTCTCCGATCTGACGCCCCGAGAGAAAAGGGTTGGCGAAGAGCCGGCCGCTCCGATGGCGAGCAGCCTGGAATTGGACCTGGATACGATTATCAAGGCGTCGCAAGCGCTGGTTAGTGAGATCAACCTCGACGAGCTGCTGAAGAAAATCATGCAGCGAGTGATGGAAAATGCCGGCGCCGACAAGGGTCTATTGATCTTGCAAACAGAGGAGAAATGGTACATCGAGGCGGCATGCGGCGTGGACGGCACGGATATGCAGGTCTTGCAGTCCATCCCCATCGCGGGCAGTCCGCGACCGATGCTTCCTGGTTCCGTCGTTTTCTACACGATCCGAACCCAAGAGAATGTAGTTCTCAACAATGTCGAGCAGGACGACAGATTCGCAAACGATGCCTACATCAGGGAAGCAAAACCCAAATCGGTTTTGTGCGTCCCGCTCATGACACAGGGGCAATTGCGGGGTTTGTTGTATCTGGAGAATCACTTGACGACGGGGGCGTTCACCCCGGATCGATTGCAGTTGCTGACTCTTCTCTCGTCTCAGGCGGCCATCGCGATCGAGAACGCACGGCTGTATCGCGATTCACAGGCCAGTGAAGAAAAGTATCGTGCTCTGTTCGATGAGTCCAAAGACCTCATCTTCATCAGCACCCTGGACGGGCAGATCGAAGATGTCAACCACGCGAGCATGTCATTGGTCGGCTATACGCCTGAAGAAGCGCGGCAATTCAACGCCCTCGAGTTCTACGCCGATCCGAGAGACCGGACTCACATGAAGGAAACGTTGCTCGAGCAGGGCTCTGTCAAGGATTACGCGGTCAAATTCCGCCATAAAGACGGAAGAGAGATCGACGTGTCGGTGACCGCGACGCTGCGTCGGATGAGCGACGGCACCGTTTTAGGGTTTCAAGGAATCGTGCGGGATACCACCGAACAGAAGCGGGCCGAAGAAGAACGCTTGCGCGTTGTGAGCCTGGAAAAGGAGAAAGAAGCCGCCGAAACCGCCAGCAAAGCCAAAACGACATTTCTGGCCAATATGAGCCACGAGCTAAGGACGCCCCTCAATGCCATTCTCGGTTTCACCGGACTGATGGGACGCGACCCGACTCTCCCCGAGGAACACAAAGAGAATCTAGGGATCATCCATCGAGCCGGAGAGCATCTGCTGGATCTGATTAAGGATGTTCTGGAGATGTCCAAGATCGAGGCGGGACAGAGTCCGTTGCTGGAGAGCGACTTCGACCTCCACCTTACCCTGAAACGGCTGGAGGAGATGTTTGTCCTCCCGGCCAAAAGGCGAGGACTCGCTCTCGTTATCGAGTCGGAGACGGGTTTGCCCCGATTCATCCATACGGATGCACGGAAATTGTCCCAGGTCCTCATCAACCTGATCGGCAACGCGATCAAGTTCACCGAGAAAGGGAGCGTTATTCTTCGAGCTGGCATTCAGAAGCAAGACCGACAACACGAGCAAGCACGATCGGAGCGTGACGATCCGATTCCCGTTACGCTCCATTTCGAAATCTAGGACTCCGGTCCCGGTATTTGCCGAGACGAGATCGACTCTTTGTTCGAACCCTTTGCTCGAACGGAGAGGGAGTTTGGGGGCGAAGAAGGAGCGGGCTTGGGCCTCCCTATCAGCCGTCGCCTCGTGCAGTTGATGGGTGGTGAGCTCACGGTCGTAAGCCAGGTGGGGTGTTGTTTATCACTTTAATCCGTAATCCACCGCGATGAAATATCAAGAACGTCCACCACTCCATGAGGGTACGGGAGTGCTCGACGGCGTCAAGGGTTCGCTCGCTACGCGAGCCGCTACGCGCCCTTGACCCCGTCTGCGCCTCCCGTCTTCTGCTCGTACGTGGTTGCCGGTCGAGGTGAATCACGAATGAGAAATCTTTGCGATTCAATATAAAAAACAACATGGGGGAGGGTACGACCTGCAGATTCGACATCCGGGCGGGACAATTGGGGATGGAAGTATTGGAAAGGCCCCGACCGGCTCGGAGGGCGATCGCTCTCTCGCCTAACCAGCCGCCTCGTCGTATCGCTGTCGTTGATGACAACTCAGACAGCAGGAGTTTGTTGCGCAAGCTGCTCGAAGGCGTGGGATTTGCGGTAGAGGTAGCAGCCAATGGCGAGCAGGCCGTTGCACTGCACGAAAGATGGCGGCCGAATCTCGTGTGGATGGACATACGGATGCCGGTGATGGACGGATACGAAGCGACGCGGCAAATCAAAGCCTCCAAACCCAAAACCGTGGTCCTCGCGTTGACCGCGGATGCTTTTGATGAAGGACGAGATGCCGTCCTGGCTGCTGGTTGCGATGACCTGCTGTGCAAACCGATCCGCATCGAAGATATTTTGGCCAAGACGGCCGAGCACCTAGGAGTGCGTTACGTCTACGAGGAGCGGGCCCCGCTGTCCGAAGCGGACACCCCGGGGGCTGATCACGTGCCGAGTCCGGCCGCGCTCAAGGGGCTATCGAGTGACTGGATCGAAGATCTAGGCCGAGCCGCTTCTGAAGGCGAGAGCAAGCAGGCTCTGGACATCATCGAGAAAATCCAAACGGACCGTCCGACACTGGCCCTATCGCTGAGTGCCTGGGTCCGACAATTTCAATTTGGCAGAATCGTAGATTTGGTGGGAGCTTCCGCCGCGTCGAAGACGCGTCCGACAACCTCGAAAGAAATTCTAGAAGCAGAAAGAGGTGGGCGAAGCTCACGATGAGCTTCGGCTCTTCACGTGCCCGCTAGTCCGCTGGAACTATCCCTGCCGTGTGGCCGCGATGGCGGTGCGTAGGCGGTCGACATTGACGGGCTTCGAACGCGGGTTCGCGACCTCGCCGGGCGTTATGATCAGACCCCGTCCGCCGAGCTGATTCCAGGCGTCCTCGACCTCCCACGCGACCTCGTCCGGCGTGCCCTTCGCGATCGGCCCCCCAGGCGAGATGCCTCCGAGAAGGCACTTGGTCGTCCGCTTGCGCATTTCTGAGAGCGATGGACCGTGATCCCTATCATGGTAATTGAAAGCGTGGACGGGATAGTCCAATACCTGATCGAACGAGATTTCCCGTCAGTGGAGATGGAAGATGTCGAACCACGTTTTGCCGCCGGTCGCCTCGAGCACCTGCAAATCGTAGCGCTTGGCGAACTCCGCGTGCTCTTCCGGTGTGATGTAGTTCGGGTCGACGGCCTGGCTTGCAAAGAACAAGCCGTGGCGCCTCGCTGCACGACCTAGGTCACGAAGCGGCGCGTCGTTTCGGTGATGATCTTCAATCCCTGCTGGAGCTCGTCTGGATGCTGCCGGATGTGGATCGGTAGCTTGTCGCGCCCCACCATCTTCGCTGCCGACGTCAGCGGACTGAAAATCGTCTGCGTAAAGGGCACCTTACCATCGAGCATGTCGAGCGCTATCCGTTGGGCCTCGAGGAGCACGAGGTATTCGCCATCTTCGCCCGAATGCGGTTCCAGCGCGAGCCAGTCATCCGGTGATTGGATGGGGAAGCCCGTCTGCACGGGTGGGTTGAGATTGCCGGCGAACATTTCGAGCGTCACCCCCCAATCGACGACCGAATACAGCCCGTAGGGCGAGAACTTGATGAAGTCGAGATCGAGCCGCCGCTGGAGGGCCACCGCGAGCTCGGCCAAACGGCGTGGAGATCGATCTCGGTTCGCGAAATGCCACCAAAATCCGAAAGGCGCGCGGTCGGTCGACTCTCCTTTCAGGGCGGCTTCGATGCGCTCGCGATGTGTCATGTCCCGTGCGAGCGCCGCTTCGGGCCAGACCGAGGCCGTGGCGGCCATGCCGGCAAGCCTCAACAAGTTCCTCCGCCCTACATCCGTCATCGGGAGCCTCCTTGGATCGTCGGACAGAATACCGCACCGAAGGCGAGTCTAGAAAGCGTCGAAATCATGGTGCGATGGTGACGCCGCAGCGCCGCGAAAGCTAACGAAGGACGCCCCGGCAACCATGTGTGACAAGGGGCGGCACAACCCGTCAACTACCAAATCCGTGCGCCGAGCCCGCTTTTTGGGCAAGAACGCCAGGTAGGAGAAACAAGGCAGCTATTACAAAGAGAACGGTTGCGGTTGAATAGATGCTGTCGTACCCGCCAATCCGAGCAATTGGGCGGCGATGAACGGTCCCACGGCGTAGCCGATAAACTGCATGGAAACTCCGTGTACTACCATTCGGCCCCGCAGATCGAAATCAGCCAGCGTTGCGAGCATGTAAGGCATGCTCAAGTTCCATAGGAAATTGAACCCACAAACACCAATCCAGTATCGGTTGGCACTTATATCGCCATCGCCATCACCGACAAGCAAGTAGATACTGGCGGCCCCGCCGATGATGCCGATAGCCAACGGCAGCAAGCGGCCAAGGCGCACTTCAAGAACGACGGCGAGAAACGCGCCCGCGATCCCGAGGAACTGAGATGTCGTCAGTGCGTTGGCAACCGACTGTTCTGCCATTCCTGCGTCGAGACCTACCAGGAACAGGTAAGCCCAAACAATGCCAATGGCGATGTTGTACAAAAGTATGGCGAGCAGCGATACCCGCTTGACAGCGACGGAATAATCCGCCCGACCCTCTTTCAGCGCGACGGATTCGCCGGAATCCGGAAGATGGCGAACAAACAAGTAGCCGGCCGCGGAGAAGGCCGCAAAGAAGACCAGCATTCCGTTCATGCCGATCGTGGCAAAAACGCTCGGCATCACTAACAGGCCGAGGGCCCCATAGGTCAATACCCAGACGATGATATAGCCGAAATTGCGGTCGGAACGCTCGGTCAGGCCCATCATGTAAAGGTCAAGGAAATGATGCCGCCCGAACCAAGCCCGGTCGCAAAGCGAATTGCCGCCAGTGTCTCGAAACTCGTTTGGCCGATCGATGCCAGATTGCCAATCGCGCTGACGACGATGCACCATGTCATGAATTTTTGCCACGCTACTCTTGACGAAATGAAACTAAGAGAACCGTCGTAGCGGCAAGGCCGAACATCTCGGCAGGCGCGATCAGGCCGGCCTGCTGTTCCGAAAAGCTCAAATACGCGACCAAGCCCTGAACGAATCCAGGTTGCAAAATAAACACACAGGGTCCGACGACGGCGAGGAATACGATCGCGATAATCGTTCGTCTCGAATTTACATCCGTCATTGCCTTACCGCCCATTCTTGGACTCGGCTCGCCCGTGCATTGGCTCAGCAAGCTCGCGTTGCCGTTGTCGCGGAGCTTCGTTCTGCCTCCCCAAAGCGTACCCGGCCTAATGATGGCACATCCAACCCTAGAGTTTTGGTCTTCGAATGCTTCCGCCATCAAGTGGTGTCATGCAAGCGAACACTTCCCTAGGCGTCTGTTGAAGGCTCGAACTGATGGGGTCCGACGCCGTCTAGCCTATGCTTCGTCAGCGAAGCCGATTACTCGAACAAGGTCGAGGTCGCGTTTCGATTCTGAGATCACACCAAAACGGCGGTACAGCCCAAATCGACCGGGCTCTCTCTTCGGGTGCTGCATTACATTGAGCGGCGGTGAGAACTTGCTTCCAATCCGTTTTCAAATCCACGACCGTCCAGGCGTTCTGGGCGGCGTCATCGAGCGGACGGTCCCCGCGTAGTAAAAGAATCGCCTCGGCGTCATCGCCCGGATTTCGTTCCTCGGGGTGCAGGCCGTGCAAGGGCTCGGTATTTTTACCACAGCTCACTCGCCCCGAGCTCGATGAGCTGAGCCCATCTTTTCCTGAGCGCGGCGCGCTTTTTGGCGGATAGTTTCGGCTCCGGCTTTGGGGTCTTGTTGGCTGGTGAGCGATTGCAGGACTTCAGGGCACGATTCGTGCTGCAAGTCATGGCTAGTCAGTCAGCCCCCCCGGGTTGTTCTTGGCCCGTCTTTATAAAACTTTACCCGGCGCACACATTTCGGAAACCGCCCGGTTCTAAGATGCAAGTGAGGTGGTCGCGAGCTTGCGGGCGCGCTCTGGAAGACGAGTCGAAAGGAGAAACGAGATGAGCAACGAAACGAAGGATGTTCAGAGCCACGAGGCGGTGAAAGCACGGCGACGTAGCCGTCATGGCTTTCTCACCGGAGTCTTGGTCGGTGGACTCTCGAGCCTGGTACTGGCGGGTGGTCTGGCCACGGCCACCATCGCGTCCGGCGGATCGACGCTGTCCAAGATGCATGGATCTGGCTGGCGCGCCGGTCATGGGGCAGCGTTCCATGACCCCGAAAAGGCCCGGGAACGGGCGCAGCTCATGGCCGAGTGGATATTGAAGTCCGTGGACGCGACCGAGGCGCAGCAGGAGGAGGTGAAGTCGATTCTCGACAATTCCATCGACACGCTGTTGCCCATCGCGCAGAATCACCGCGACTACCGGGAAGAGCTGCGGGCCGAGCTGGTGAAGCCAACCATCGACCGCGTCGCCCTGGAGAGTATCCGCGAATCCGGTCTCGGGCTGATGGACGAAGTGTCGCGCGAAATGATCGACACCATGGCCGCGGTGGCCGAAGCGCTGAGCTCCGAACAACGGCAGGAGCTTCTGGAAATGGCCGAGCGCTTCCACCGCTAATCTCCACCGAGGTGTGGGGCAAGCGTCGTTGATTGGTTCATAATGATGTCCGCGCGGCCTGGTGTGACGGGCCGCGCGGAACGTCTTGGCACCGACAGGACGCCGAGAGCATGGTCGAGAGCATTCTGATGATCGAGGACGACAAAGGACTCGGCGACATGGTCGCCGAGTATCTGTCTTCGTCCGGGTTTCAGGTCGAGGTGAAGCCTTCCGGAGTCGAAGGCTTGTCCGCGCTCGAGCGCAAGCCCTTTGCCGCTCTCATTCTGGATGTCATGCTTCCCGATATCGATGGGTTCGAGGTCTGCCGCCGGGTGCGTGCCGACTCCGACATCCCCATCCTCATGTTGACGGCGCGAGGCGAGGATACGGACCGCATCGTGGGCCTGGAGCTCGGCGCTGATGACTACCTTCCCAAACCGTTCAACCCTCGCGAGCTTCTAGCGCGGCTCAAGGCAATTCTGCGCCGTCGCGTATCTGCGCCGCACATGCGGGGCGACGGTGCGGTGCTTCGATTCGGACGGCTCGAGATCGATCTCGATGCGCGTCGGGTTCAGCTGGATGGCGAGCCGCGCTCGCTGACGGGCTATCAGTTCGATCTTCTGGTGGCACTCGCCGACAACGCCGGTCGGGTTCTGTCGCGCGAGCAGCTCATGAACCAAGTCAAAGCGAGCAGCTGGAAGCCTTCGATCGCAGCATCGACGTGCACGTCTCCCGTATCCGGGCCGCCCTCGATGACGACCCGGGCCATCCGCGTCGTGTGCTCACGGTGCGCGGGGCGGGGTATGTGTTCGCTCGCGTTCAGGACGAAGAATGGAAGGAGCCCTAGCTCTCGGCGCGGTCACATGCGACATCTCTATTGGCAAATCTATCTGGGCCTGGTGGCAGGTATCGTGCTCCTCACGATTCTCGCCGCCATCGTCTGGGTCGCGTTACCGCCGCCGCCGAGCGATACCCGCTTGCTCGATGGCGTGGGGGCATCATTGCAGACCATCTGCCTTCGGCCGACCGCCCCCTAGAGGAGCTCGAAACCGCGCTGCACGTTCTGAGCGAGCGTTTACCCGCCCACCTGAGCGTATTCGACGCGGAAGGGACACAGCTCGCGTTTACCGGCACGCCTCTTCCGCCGCGCCGCCACGACCAGGTTTCGGGTTGGGCTGTCTCGCGAGGCAGCGGGCCAACGGTGATGCTTCGATTGCCCGACGGTCGTTGGTTCGCCGCGCGCCACGCCCAATGGCCGCGACATCGTCCACTCGGAACCCTGCTCGTCTTCGGCGGTCTCGCCGCGGCCATCGTCATCGGTGCCTACCCGGTCGTCCGCCACATGACCCGCCGCCTTGAGCGCCTGCAAAAGCGCGTCGACGAGCTCGGCGAGGGGGACCTGTCCGCCCGCGTGCACGTCGAAGGCAACGATGAAGTGGGGCGCCTGGCCACGAGCTTCAACCGTGCGGCGGAACGCATCGAGCGTCTGGTGAATGCCCAGCGCAGCGTTCTCGCGGGGGCCTCGCACGAGCTGCGGACGCCTCTGACGCGCATGCGGGTGGCGGTCGAGCTCATGCAGGACGAACGCACCGAGCTTCGTGAGCGCATCTCTAAAGATATCCAGGAGCTCGATGAGTTGATCGGCGAGCTTTTGCTGGCGAGCCGGCTGGACAGCATTCAGAGCATCAATGAGCTCTCACGCAACGAGGACGTCGATCTCTTGGCGCTGGCGGCGGAAGAAGCAGCTCGTACCGAAGCAAAGGTCAGCGGAGAGCCGCTGAGGATTCACGGCGAACCGCGCATGTTGCGGCGCATGATTCGCAACTTGCTGGACAACGCAAAGCGCTACGCGGGCGACGGCATCGTCGAAGTGGATGTGGGCCGCAGCGCCGGCGGGGAAATACGATTGCGAGTGACCGATTCAGGGCCCGGTGTTCCCGCCGAGGAACGTGAGCGGATATTCGAGCCCTTCTACCGCCCGCCGAGCGCTCGCAGCCAGTCAGATAGCGGTGTGGGGCTCGGGCTCGCGCTCGTCCGCCAAATTGCCGAGCGCCATGGAGGAACGGTTCGATGCCTTCCCGCCGACGGTGGCGGGACATGCTTCGAAGTCCTTCTGGCGGCGCCGCAGCCAGGCTAGTGCTTGAACTCGCGGGTTCGAGCACTAGCGTTTGAGCGCGCTAGAGATGCGCGGCGGGCGCCTTACCGCGCACAGGCGAGCAAATTACTTTTGGAGCCTGCTAGAATGCCACCAAAGATGTTCGAACGACAAAAGTCGGGATCCGTCCTTTGTTCCTCGTGCGGCAAGCTCGTCGGGGTCAACGACGAGACGTGCTTCAACTGCGGGCGCAGCAATCCCAGCATGTGGGGTTTCGGGGGAGCCATCCGAACGCTCGGCCGCGACATGGGCTTTGTCAGGCTCGTCATCATCGGCTCCGTCTTCCTCTACATCGCCACGCTCGCCGTGGACCCCTCCGGGATCCGGATGGGCGGGTTCATGAGCATGCTGAGCCCGAGCCAGCCTGCGCTCTTCATTTTCGGGGCGAGCGGGCAGTACCCCGTGTTCGAGCTCGGCCGCTGGTGGACGGTCCTGAGCGCGGGCTGGCTTCATGGCGGACTCATTCATATCGGCTTCAACATGTATTGGGTCCAAAGCCTCGCGCCCGCCGTCGCGGAGTATTACGGCGCGGGCCGGATGATCATCATCTATACCGTGGCTTGTATTACTGGTTTCGTGTTCAGCAGCGTGGCGATGCTGATCTACCCTTACATACCGTTTGGATGGCTTCTATCCTACGTTGGTCTCGCGGGAGCGCAGCTCACCATCGGGGCGTCCGCCTCGGTTTTCGGGCTCCTTGGCGCGCTCTGGTATTACGGTCGGCGCACGGGAAGCACCGCCCTCGAGCAGCAGATGAAGCTCTACGCCATCATGTTCGTGGTCTTCGGGATCGTGATGCGCGGTGTGGACAACCAAGCTCATCTCGGTGGGTTCGTTGGCGGCTATTGTGTGGCGAAGTTTCTCGACCCGCTGACGCCGGAGCGAGGCGACCACTTGCTTCTCGCAGTCGTGTGCATCGCGCTCACCGCCATCGCCGTGACCGTCTCATTTGTGACGGGGCTGGATTTCTTTCCGGTCCAATAGCTACTCCCACCGCTTGGCGCCGCGATGCGCGCCGTTGCCCGTCATCCCCAAATCCATGAGGATCGCGATGACCACGACCACGAGATAGACGCCCGTCACTGTACCGTTCGCGTTCACCGCCCAGGCATAGGCGATCGTCGTGAGCGGCATGAAGAAAAAACCCATCACCGGCCAAAGGTTCGTTTCGTAAGCTCGGCCGACATAGTTGCTCGTGAGGAACATGACGAAGAGCACCAAACGGGGGAAGGCGAGTGCGATGCAACCTACGAAACAGCCCATGAAACAGGAGGGTATCGGACGCCCGCCCCATGTTCAACTGGCCTGTGGTAATCTTCTCGTGAAATGAAGAGCTCGAGTCGGCTCACGCGCTCCAGTAGCGACCGCATGATCCTCGGTGTCTGCGGCGGTCTTTCCAAATGGCTCGGTTGGGATCCCACGATTGTCCGGGTGGGCTACGTGCTGGTCTCGATCTGCTCGGCCGCTTTTCCCGGCATCCTCGTTTATGTGATCCTCGCTCTCGTCATGCCCCCAGACTAGTCCGGCAACCGAGCGTCGCGGTGCTCCAGCACGAGCCTCGTGCTAGGATCTTCTTCTTCAACCATGCCTTCTGCACCGACGATGACGGCCGCACGCCGCCCGGGAGAGAAAATCGCGATCTCGCGACGCTCGGAAGCGGATCGAGGTCCGCTCGAAGTCATGTATCGAGAGATCTTTGGCGCGACAGCCACCGAGAACAGCCGCGAGCGCTGGCGCTGGCAGTACGAAGACAATCCAAACTGCCCGCCCGAAGGCCCCGAAATCTGGGTGGCCAAAGAAGGGGATCGGGTGCTCGGCCAATATGCGACGATGCCGGTTCGGCTAAAAGTTCTGGACAAGATCCTGCGGGCCTCCTGGGGCATGGACGTCATGGTGGGTCCCAACCTCCAGCGAAAGGGCATCGGCTCGCGGCTCTTTCTCTACTGGGACCAGCAAGTAGAGGCTTCGCTCGGGCTCGGCTTGTCGGTCTCTTCGTATACGCTCTTCAGGAAGCTGAATTGGGAGGATGTCGGCCCGGTGCCGTGCTTCTCGAAAGTGCTCGACGTCCGTGGACTGATCACACGCCGCCTCGGCGCGGCAGGCGCGGCCCTGCTTGCTCCCATCGGATCTTTGTTCCTTTGGCTCGTATTTCCTGAGCGCAAAACCCGAGCGCCCGTCACGGTGGACACGCGTCCAGTCACGGAACCCTTTGACGACGCCTATGACGCTTTGTGGGAGCGGGTCGCGCCCAACTTCGACTTCATTGCCGAACGCAAGGCGCGCTACCTGGAGTGGAAGTATCGCCGCGTACCGCATGTCAGCTATGACGTCTTCGAGGCGCACCGAGACGGCGAGCTATCGGGCTACATTGTGCTGCGGTTGACGGAGAGAAACGGCGTCTCGCTCGCCCTGCTCGTCGACCTGCTGGCGCATCCTGAGGACAAAGCCACGATTGGGGCTCTGCTCGACCAGGCTTTCGCTTGGGCGCGTGAGCGAGGCGCGGCACGCATGCAAACGTTCACTTTCGATCGCCGCTTCGCCTCGAGGCTCGCCAATAAAGGCTTCATGCGGATCGTGAGCCCGATGCAGTTTTGTGTACGCGTCCGAAGCGACCACGTCGACGATAGGTTCTTCCGGGACATGTCCCGCTGGCATGTCACGTTCGGAGATTCCGATCAGGATCGGGAAGCCTGATGGAGACTGAGCCTGAGACTAAGACTGACACCGACACCGTCACGCGCATCCTTCTCGGCGTCGATACCGAGGCTGACAATCAGTGGGAGCCTAACGCGCGCAAGGCGCTCCCTGTGCAGAATGTATACGAGCTGCCACGCCTTCAAGATCTCTGCGATCGCTACGGTGTGCCGCCGACCTATCTTGTGACGCACGAGATGGCGGTCAATGACGGCGCGAAGAAGGTGTTGCGCGAGCTTGCGGGAACGGGACGCGCCGAGATCGCGACCCATCACCATCCGTGGTCGACGCCGCCGCTCGTCGATGGGCATCTGTACCCGTTGAACTTGTCGCCCGAGCGTTTTCGCGAGCAGCTGAAAGTCTTGACTGGCGCGGTCGCGGAGATTGCGCACCAAGCGCCGGTGTCCTACCGTGCCGGACGAAACGGCTTCATCGGCTGGCACGTTTCGATCCTCGAAGAGCAAGGCTATCTAGTGGACTCGAGCGTCGATCCGTTCTTCAACGAGAAGCGCAAAGGCGGTCCGTCTTTCGCGGGGGCCCCCCTCGTGCCGTATTTCCTGAGCCGCGAAGATCCGCGGCGCTCGGGCGAGAGCACTCTTCTCGAAATCCCCATCACGAGCGCGCTCGATCGCAAATGGCCACGAATCCTGCAAACAGCCTATGCGGATGTCACCCGCGCCTATCAGTTTCGCCGCGCGTTGAGGCTTCTTCGAATCACACGACCCATCTGGCTTCGCCCTTCCTATTCCAAGACCGAAGACATGCTTGCGCTCGCACAGCGTGTCTTGGATGGGGAAGCGCCCACGGCGAACATCAATTTTCACTCGAGCGAGCTTCTTCCAGGCGGCAGCCCGTACAACCAGACGAAGGGCGACGTGGACCGGTTCTATCGCGAGCTGGAGACGCTTTTGGCCTTTCTGACAGAGCGCGGCGCACGCGGCGCGACCTTCCGCGGGTTCCGAGAGGCGTGGGTGAACGCGTGAAGATCTGTATGGTGACCCCGCACCTTCCGCCCGATCAGGCGGCCAACGCGCTCTTGCCACAGCTTTTGCATGACGGACTCGTCGCGGACGGCCACGAGGTGCGGCTCATGGCTTTCGAGCCTCGCGACTGCCTTCCAAAAAACCCCGACGTTCACTACATCCCGCGCCCACGCAACGGTCTGAGCCGCAAGCTTCGCTTGAGTCAGCTAGCGACGTGGTTTGCGGTTCGCGCCAAAGCGCGCGAAGCGTTTCAGGGCGTGGACGTCGTGCACATCCACAGCAACACGTTCATGAACCAGGCGGCCGCGGCCATCGCCCGCGGACGGGGTTTGCCGTATGTCCTCACGCATTACGGAACGGAAATATGGCACTACGAGCCGCGCCGGATCGATCCGTTCTTGTGGATGAACGAGAACGCCGAGCATGTGACTTTTTACAGCCGGCTGTTGCTCGAGCGCTCCATCGAGCTCGGCATCGTCCCCAAACATCCCGCGGTCATCTATCCACCTGTCGATGATCGTTTTCGCGCGCCGAGCGAGGGCGAACGCCGAGAAGCACGCCAAGCGCTCGGCATCGAAGGCCCTCTTCTTCTCAACGTCAAGAGGCTTCATCCTCTGGCGGGCCAGCGTTTTCTCGTGGAGGCCATGCCTTTCGTGCTCCAAAAATTCCCCGACGCCAAGCTCTTCATTGCGGGAGAAGGCGAATCCCGCGGAGAGCTCGAAAATTCGATCCGAGAGCTTTCGCTCGAAAGCTCCGTCACGCTGCTCGGCCTCGTCGACAACCACGAGCTTCCGCGCTACTACCACGCTGCGGATCTCTTCGTGCTGCCTTCGCGACTCGAAGCCTTTCCCACGGTGGCGGCGGAAGCGCTGGCGTGCGGCCTTCGCATCGTATCGGCGGACCACCCCGGAGGTGTCGAGCTCTGCGAGCTCTTTCCCGAAGATGTGCGCATCGTGCCGCGGGAGCAAATCGAGCCTCTCGCCAAAGTCATCCGCACCGAGCTCGAGCGCGCCGCACGCTCCTCGGAAGCGACAAGGGCCCGCATCGAGAAAGAGCTGCGTCCGGCGACCGCGATCCGGACCTATCTCGACCTTTACGAGGCTTGCCTTGCGTGAGATCGACAACGGCGCCATACGCGAGCACGCAGAAATCCGCTTCCGCTCGAACTATCACTACGCGCTGTTCGAGTACTACCGCAGCGCCAAAATCTTGACGCGGCTCGAATGGGACGGTATCGACGTGAAAGGCCGCGTCCTCGACGCGGGCTGTGGCTCGGGCGGCATCGCGGTCTCCTTCGCCGAGGAGTGCGGTCAGGCTGTCGGGCTCGATATCAAGAACAAGTTCGGCGATGCGGGCGTGCGCTTGGCGCACGAGCGCAAGATCGACAATGCGCGCTTCGTGCAGGGTGACGGCGAAACACTTCCATTCACCGCGGAGAGCTTCGATCTCGTGCTGTCCCACTCGGTCATCGAGCACGTGCACTTACCGGAGGCCTATCTCGCGGAATGCCATCGCGTGCTGCGGCCGGGCGGCGTTTTGTTTCTTCAGACCCCGCCTTATCTCAGCTTTGCCGGCGCTCACCTCTCGAGGCTGCGCGTCCCGATCCCGATCCATCTTCTACTGCCGCGGAGCTGGGCCTTCCGGCTGAACTTCTACATCGCCCGAAAAAAACCGGAATGGCTGAAAGAGCCGAGAGAGTCGAACACGTTCAAGCTGATGGCAGAGCGCGGCGAGACCAAAGAAGACGACTTGATCCAAAAAGTAACGGTGTCGGGGGTCCACCGGTGGCTCGAGAAAGTCGGCTTCGCCGTGGTGCGGGAAGAGCGCCATGTGAGCGGTTTTTTTGCGCGGAACCTTCCGGGCTTTCTTCGGGGCGCACTGGAGCGGAACGGGTTTACCCAGAACATCATTATTAGTAACTTGGAGCTTCTTCTCAGAAAGTCCTCATGAAGATCTTTCGGGACAAAACGGAGCGCGTTCTGGGGGTGTTGCTTCTCGGCTCGCTCGTTCTCGTGAGCCCTCGGATCTCCGAATCGGACGCGGTGGAATATTTCTCCTATCTACCATCGGTGCTCTTCGACTTCGACCTCGACTTTACTGACGAGTACAGCTATTTCTACGAAGAGGACCCGGACGGCCGGCAAGGCTTCAAAGAGACCTTCCTCGATCGCGAGACGGCAACCGGCTTGAAGCTGAACTTTGGTCCCATCGGCACGGCCGTGCTCTGGTCGCCTTTTTACCTCGTTGCCCATGCCGGGCTCGTTTTTGTCGGAAGCCACGGCGTGGATGTGGCTGCGGACGGTATGTCACAGACTTATCGGCTGGCGGTCACCCTCGCCTCGGCGCTCTATGGCGCCATCGGTCTTTTTCTCAGCTACCGGCTCGCGCGCTGCTTCGCCGAACCCTTCGTCTGCTTCGTCACCATCCTCGTCCTTTGGTGGGGCACCCCCGTCGCTTATTACATGTACATCGCACCCGGGATGAGCCACGCGGCTTCTTTGTTTGCGGTCGCCGTCTTCTTCAGTCTCGGACCGTGGGTACAGGCCCGGCCGAGCAGACTTCGATGGGCGGTCTGGGGCGCGTCGGCGGGCCTCATGGCGCTCGTGCGCTTGCAGGATCTGTTCTTCGCGGTGGCCGCGCTCGTCCCGGCGGTTGCGATGGACGATCGCGTGAAGCGGTGCGCGGCGTTCGGGCTTGCCGCTTTTCTCGTTTTCCTCCCTCAACTTGTCGCGTATCAGATTCTGAACGGGGAGCCGCTGCCATCGTCGCACGTGCAAAACAAGATGGAGTGGTACTCGCCGCATTTTTTTCAAGTTCTCTTCTCTCCCGAACACGGCCTCTATTTTTGGAGCCCGGTCCTCCTGCTGTTCACGGCGGGCGGGTTGTTGTTTCTACGCCGCGAGCGCGAAGCAGGGATCGCACTCTTTCTTGGTCTCTTGTCGCAAGTTTGGATCTCCGGCGCCGTGGATTCATGGACACAAGCGGGGGCTTTTGGCGCGCGTCGATTCGTTGGAGCGACCGTGATCTTCGCCGTGTGGGGCGCGGCGGCCTTCGCTTTTCTTGTGCCTCACGTGAGGCGTGCCGGCGTCGCCGCACTCGCAAGCGCCGTTGTGCTGTGGAACGTGGGGCTCATGGTGCAGTTCGGTCTCGGACTGATGGATCGCCAGCGTCTCGTATGGAGCGCCATCGTTCACAATCAGATCTACGAGGTGCCCCCCCGGTTGGTCTCGGTCGTGAGCCGCTATTTCATGGCGCGTGACGACCTCGCGGGAAGCGGACGTGAGGACCCCTCGCAATGATCTCGGAATATTTGAAGAGCGTGCTGCGCTGTCCCGCCTGTCGGGCCCAGGCCAACGGCGGCGCGCCCAAGCTCGAGGCCCCCAAACTCGAACCGCCCAAACTCGAACCGGAAGACGAAGGCATGCGCTGCCCGAGCTGCCGTCGCCTCTTTCCGGCTCTCGCGGAGCGAGGCTATCTCGACTTGCGGCCACCGGCCGATACGTTCGAGAGCCTCACGGAATACGCGGAAGATGCGTTCCTTTACCGGACCGACGCCATCCGCCCGCTCTTTCTGTCCGCACGGATCAAGATGGACATGATGTTGAAGATGCTCGCGCCGTCGAGCAACGATCGCGTCCTCGACATCGGCTGTGGCAACGGCCGCTTTCTCTACTTCACCCGGCCGAGCTGCGGCCAACTCGTCGGGATCGATGCCGGCGCGCACTTCGCGCCCGAGCCGATGGCGACAGTGGATCTGGCGCGCGGCGATATCCGCCTGCTTCCTTTCGAGGACGCGAGCTTCGACAAAGCTTATTCTCTCGATGTCCTCGAGCACCTCGATGAAGAGGGTGTCGATGCGATGCTCGCCGAAGCCCGGCGCGTCCTCAGACCCGGCGGGAAGCTCTTCTTGTACTCGCACGTGATGATGAGCTCGCGGCTCGCGGCCTTTCAGCGTGGCGTCAACAAGACCGTCCGTTGGCTCGACAAAAGAGGCCTCGTCGACAACGCGCCGGAGCGCGAGCGGAAATCCGACCATCAGAACGTGCTTCTAAGCTACGAGCAGCTCGACGACGTACTCGTGCGCGCCGGGTTCCGCATCGCCGATATCCGTTATTACAATGTTGTCTTCAAGGCCATCTTCGAAGACCTCGTGCTGCCTCTCGTCGAGCACAACTTCTTTGGCGGCGCGAAGAAGAGCGAAGACCGGGAGAAAGCGCCCCACCACGATGATGACATTCACGGGCACGATGGGCACGACCACGTGTCGACGAAGCCCGACGTCGGCCGCTGGGCGCACGCGCCGCTTTTGGTTGCTTCGCAATTGATGAAGCTCGATGTGATGCTCTTTGGGCGGGTGCGCACCGGACCATTCTTCCTGTTGCTCGAGGCGGTTTGAAGTTTGAAGCTGCTCTATGTTGCTTCGGACCAGAAAGTGCCGGGGCGCACCGGCGGCTCGGTGCACGTCGAGGAAGTGGCCCGCGGTCTCGCGACGCTCGGACACGAAGTGCACGTCGTCGCGCTCGGCGACGCTTCCCCAGACGGTTCGCCAGACGGTTCCAAAGACGCATTCACGCTTCATCCGAGCGCGATGTTCTTCGAGCATCGGGCTTTCCGATGGCCCGCACGGCGCCAAGTCGCCGAGCTTCTCGACCGACTCGGCATCGACGCGGTTCTCGAGCGATATTACAACTTTGGCGGCGAAGGGATTCGAGCCGCCCACGCGCGAAACATTCCGTCGCTTCTAGAGGTCAACTCACCGCTGAAGGAGCCTCGCGGTTCATTGAAGAGCTTTCTCGACGGCGTGCTTCTTGTCCGGCCCATGCGTCGACTCCGAGACGAGCTGGCGGCAAAAGCCAGCAGGCTCGTCACGCCGCTCCCATCCATCATTCCCGACAACGTTGCTGCGGAAAAAGTCCATCAGGTGAATTGGGGCGCGAACGTCGAGCGGTTCAACCCCGAGGTCGAGCCTGCCACTCTAGATATTCCAGAGGATCGACGGGTCGTCGTGTTCTCTGGAAGCTTTCGACCGTGGCACGGGGCTGACGTTCTCGTGCGTGCCGCGCAGGAGGTGCCGGAAGCGTTCTTTCTTTTCGTTGGCGCCGGTCCTGCTTCGGAGCCAGCGCGGCGTCTCGCGGACGAGCTCGGTCTTCGCGACCGCGTTCTCTTCACAGGCGCCGTCGGCTATGACGCGATGCCGGGCTATTTGAAGAGAGGTGACGTGGGCGTCGCGCCCTATCAGCCCGAGAAGCTCAGGCAGATGCAGCTCGGCTTCTACTGGTCACCGCTCAAGATCTTCGAGTACATGGCGATGGGGATGCCCGTGGTCACCCTCGATGTGCCGCCGCTTCGCGCCATCATCCGGCCGGAACAGGAAGGCCTTTTGTACGAAGAGGGCGATGTTGCTGCGATGGCGCGAGCGATCACCTCGCTTCTCGAAGACCGCGACCGAGCCCGAGCCATGGGACGCGCCGCGCGCGAGCGTGTCGTCGCTCACTACAGTTGGCAACTGCATTGTGAGGCTCTCGATCGTATCCTGAAAGAGATGACGGGGAAGCGATGAACGTGCTGCTCACGACGGACGTGTTCCCACCTGGCGGCGGAGGGAGCGGCCGGTCGACGGCGACGCTCGCGCGGGCCCTCGCGGGGCGCGGGCATCGTGTGCGGGTCGTGGTGGGCCGGCGTGAGAGCAAAGAGCAAACGGAGTGGGACGGCGTTGCGGTGTCCGAAGTCGCTATCCCCGCCGCGCGCATGGGAAGCCGCGCTCGCGAGACGGCCTATGCCCGTGGACTCGAGCGCGAGCTCGGTGAAGAAGCTTGGGACCTCGTTCATGCCCAGCATTGGCTGTCTGCCATGGCGACACGCCTCGCGGCCCCCCGCCTCCCAATGGTCGTGACGGTGCGCGACTACTGGCCGAGCTGTATCTGGTCGACGATGCTCTCGGGAAGAAAAGAATGCCCGGGCTGCAGTTACACGCGCCGCGTCGTTTGCGCGGGCCGACGGCGACCGTGGATGTGGCCACTCACGCCGCTGGTGCCGCCCTTCATCGGCGCCGAGCTTCAAAGGCGCGCGACACTTCTTGCGAAAGCGAGAGCGGTCGTGGCCGTGAGCCGCCATGTCGCGCGGTCACTGCCCGGTATTGCGGATGCGGAAGTCATTCCTAATTTCTCGAGCGAGCTCGAGCCGTCGTTCGACAAACCAGCCGACCTGCCCGACCGCTATCTCCTGTTCATCGGCAAGCTCGAGCCGAACAAGGCACCGGATCGTTTGCTCCCGGCTCTCGAAGCGGCCAAGACGGAGCTACCGCTCGTCGTCGCGGGCACGGGGAGCATGATGGCCGAGCTTCGGCGCGAAGCGGAGCGACTCGGCAGGAGTGTAACTTGGCTCGGCTGGGTCGACGAAGAGCGAACCCGCGCTTTGATGCAGCACGCGGACGCCGTGCTCTTCCCGTCGCGCTGGCAAGAGCCGCTCTCGCGCGTGCTCCTCGACGGCCTCACCGTCGGCGCGGTGCTCGTGGTCGAGCCCACGGGCGGCAGTGCCGATCTCGTGGTGCACGAAGAGAGCGGTGTTTTGGGGACGGGCGTCGAAGCGCTCGGCGGTGAGCTCGCCCGTGTGCTCAACGACGAGGCCTTTGCCGAGCGGCTTCGCCAAGGCGCTCTGGCCCGCGCCGAGGCCGTCTTCTCCGAGAAGGCCGTGCTGCCGCAAATCGAAGCTCTCTACCGGAGCGTGAGCGAGCCATGAAAGTCGCTCTCATCACCCGCGCCATCCACCCATTGCACGGTCGTGGGGGGCTGGAGCGCCACACCGCTGCGCTCAAGCGTTACCTCGAGCGCGCCGGCTGCGATGTACGGGTTTTCACTCAGCCGCCCTTTCGAGAGCTCTCGGAGCCGCGCGACGAGACCTATACGTTCACGTCGTCTCGAATGCTCCCATGGCCGCGCCGTCCCGGCTTCGTCGTGCTCGAGCGCAACACGAATTACTTGATCTGGAGCGTGCGCGCCGCGCGCGAGCTCATCGGATCCTTCGAGCCCGACATCGTGCAAGCGGATGGCGGCGCGGGTTTCGGCTACGCAAGGCTCGGCGCCGGAAAGCACGCTCCGCTCGTGCTCCATCCGCACGGGATGGAAGAGTTCAAAGCAACGGCGCTCAAGCGAGCGGCCTACTTCCCACTCCGAAACGCTATCCGCTACGCGGCCGCCCGGGCGGCGCGCGTGATCGCGCCGGACCAATCGATGCAGGAGGAGGTGCAAAAACTACTCGGCGTCGAGCAGGAAAAGATTGCCTTGATTCCCAATGCCATCGACATCGAAGAGATCGATCGAAGACCCGACAGCGAAATCTCCGTGCTCGATCTCGACGCGAGGGACACCGTTCTGCTATCCGTCGGCCGCCTCGAAGCGAATAAAGGCTTTGTGGATCTGGCGAAAGCTCTCGGTGGGATCCGGAAAGAGATGCCGGAGCACTGGAAGTGGGTCCTCGTCGGCGAAGGGTCGCAGCGCGAGACGATCGAGCGCGTCGTAAACGAGCGCGGCATCGCTCCAAAGACGTCCCTCGTGGGTTCCGTCTCCGACGAGCAACTCCACGCGCTGTACAAACGGGCGGACCTTTTCGTCCACCCGACGCGATACGAAGGAAGCTCCATGGTCACGCTCGAAGCGATGGCGCGCGGCAAACCCGTCATCGCGACGCGCGTCGGTGGCATTCCCGACAAGGTGGTCGACGGCGTTTCCGGGATCCTGGTGTCACCCAACGACGTGAACGCCCTCGCGCGCACGCTCGTCGCGGCCGTCACGGAGAGCGCCATGCTCGCGGAATGGGGCCATGAAGGCCGCCGGATCGCGGAGCAAGAATTCTCGTGGTCGACGCGCGTCCACGAGCTTCTCGAGCTCTATGGTGAGTTGCGCCGCTAGTCCAGGAAGCGCCCGATCGTGGATATACTCGGCCGCTCGATGATAGCCGGCCGTCGCCTGGACCCGATGCATCCGGGAAAGCTCCCCTAGGTATCCTTCGCAACGGCGCCCGAAACCGTGGAACGAATGGCGCCTAGAGAAGCATCGTCCATCAGGGTAAACTTTCTCGCCTGCCGCCTCGCCGATGAACGCGGTGACGATTATAAGGGTCGCGACACGAACGCGCTGCATGAAAGCCTCCGCGGGAGCTCTGCCAACCGGGTATCGTAGCCGACGTTGACCATGGAGCGATCATCGATCGGTGACCCGCTCGACCGTGACCGGCAGCTTCAGTCTGCAGATGGAGCTTCCAACTCAGCACGTCCGACCGCATTGTGGCTCGCACGATCCACGATGGACGCGGTATTCTAGTTTCAGCAATGACGAGGGATACTTTCCGGATGTCTTGAGCCGTAGGCATAGGTGTCGCAGGTGTGTTGGCTCCGCCTCGCTGCGTTGGCAGATAGTCGCGCAGAAATGCTTCGATATGGAACGCGATCGGTGTCATCGTGCCTCCTCTTGAATGAAAGCCTCGCAGGAGCTGGCGATGTCCTAGCATTAATGTGGGCGTGGCTTCGAGATACCATGTGGGAACCATAGGATGCGGCGGTTATACCTGCGCGTCGCATGTTTCTTTTGACGATCTGGGACACACTAGGGCCCGGTAGCCCTCGAAATGGAGCCACGCAGCGCAGAAAAACAAACTCATCCTGAACGCGAGGCCGGTGCTCGAGATAGGTAATTATCGCGTCGCCAACTTCTTGCGGAAGAGGAAGCCGTACCTCGCGACGGCTTTTGCCTTTTACAGGAATGCTGCCATCCTCCCAGTCGATGTCCGCAAAGCGAAGTGCAGCCACATCGCTGGCACGAAGACCCAATCGCGCCAGTAGAAGAATCACCGCGCGGTCACGAAGCCCCATCGATGAGGATGGTTCGCAAGCAGACAATAGCTGCTCGACCTCGTCTGTCGACAGCCAGCGCGGTAATGAGGCCAAACGCCATCCTGCGATCGTCGGGATGGCGGCGTCCAAGCCTGCTCGACACTTCCCCTGGGAAGCCAGATAGCGCAGAAACATCCGCGGAACGCTCGAAATAGCCTTGGTTCCCCCAACGCCGCGTCGACGGGCACGCTCCAAAAGGAAAGCTCGAAGGCGCTCAGCTTCATACTGGCCAGGATCGCTACCAAGTTCCTCGAGAAACTCGACCGCTGCAGCGCCGTACCGCGAGAGTGTTGTTTCCGAGGCACCACGGTGGATTCTGAGCCAGTCGCGAAATCCCTGCACCAGCGGTGGCCAGGGCTGTTTCGTAGGTCTAGGCTAGGAACAGCGCCGACGTTCCAAAGATACCTGAGAAAGCACTTGGCTCCGCGAACTGTGTCTTCTGTCTTGCTTCCACGGGGCTTGGGGCAACGACAGTCTTTCAGATGAAGTCGAAATACGGCGATCGTATCAGGCTGCAGAGCGACGAGCGCGATGTCCTTACTCTGCTGGAAGCGTCCCAGATGATGTGAGGCTCGCAGATAGGCCCGTGCGGTCAACCACGAGTAACCATCATCATGAAGAGACCGGGCAAACCCATCCAGCAATGGGCTACTCGGCCCATGTCGTAGTCGCTCCAACGTGAAAGATGATCCGAAGTACTTGTCTAGCATGCCATCCTCCTGTACAGGAGGATGGCATACGCAGCCCCATTTTTATGGGGAGTATCCCGGCATCTACCTCAGTCCCTATTCAACGACGAGCCCCACGACCGTATAACGCCAAGCGTCGAACTCCCCGTAACCATACGCTCCCCATATGTCCGGTTCTGAGGGGGACCAGGGGTCCCAAGGCCCTTTGGTCTACCCGGTTTTCTCCGAGGTGATACCATACGCTCTAGTTCATCGTGCGTTACAATTTTGATTGGGACCCATCGAAGGCAGAAAGCAACGCCACGAAACATGGTGTCGCGTTCGAGCGGGCGGCCACGGTCTTTCGGGACCCGAATGCGCTGTCAGTGTTTGACGAAGAGCATAGCGATGAGGAAGAGCGTTGGCTTACGCTCGGAATCGATGGTAATGGCACACTGTTGGTCGTACATCACACGTTCACGAATCTCGACAAAGAGAAGCATTTTCTCTGCACGCAAGGCGAGCAGGCGTGAGACGCGCCAGTATGAAACGAGAGAATCATGAAAGAAGACTACGATTTCTCACAAGGTGAGCGAGGTAAATTCTTCCGGCCTGACGTGGAACTTCGGATTCCTGTCTACCTCCGGAAGGACATCTCGGAGTTCATGCAAAAGTTGGCGGAGGAGAAGGGAACCAATGTCGAGACCCTGGTCAACGATTGGCTCCGTCGCAACATCAGCCTCGTTGAAACCACGAAATAGCCTCGCGACAAGATCGAAACCTAACCCAGAATTTGAGCGGACGGCGCACAGCCTTCGGGAAGGCATGAGATCCTTGGCTAGTAGGCCGGCTCCGGCAAGAACACAGCCGGCCGCCGATCAATTCAACGTTATCCGGATTTCTAGCTCATCAAAGGAGGAATACATTCATGCGACAGAAGAAGGACTAAACTGAAGTTCCTGTCCCCTGGAAGGCTGTTTCCGGCTTTGTTTCAACAAGTTAGGTAGAGGGAAGGGTGCTCTGTTCTGGCTACAACGTGATTGTTTTGAGGAGGTCGAAGGCCCTTTGCTGCTTTGGATTTGGGGCCGTGGTCATGTCGAAGGTCGCAGTGGTGGAGCCAAGGCCTTTTCGGCGACATGAGTTTCGTACGATAGAGGCAAGGTGGCGGAGCAGAGTTCTGAAACTGTAAGCGGGGCTTCCGTCCTCCAGCTTTTTGGAGCGCACTTTTCGAAGAGCGGCCTGCGAACGCTTGGCCGGTGCCACAGGGTCGCGGCTTGCCTTGGCATTCTGATCTTCGTCAGAAAAAAGCACTGGTCGCCACGCCTCAAGCATGTGCCATTCAACGTAGTAGGCCAGCATACACAAGAAGATGTGTGCCCGGACTCGGTTTTCGAGACGGTGGCGAATAGGCCGCACCTTGAGGTCCATGGTCTTGAATGAACGAAACGCACGCTCGACTTGGGTGAGCAACTTATAGCTGCGGACGGTATCCTCAGTGTTCATCTGCTGTGCACTGAGACTGGTGCGAATCACATAGATGCCGTCCAGTGCGGCTTCTGCCTCGACCTTCTTTTTGTCGATTTCGAAGGAGAAGGCATCGTCACGAATATCTAGTTTGAAGTGTTTTCCGACTTTGTACTTGTTGAGAACTTTGCCTACCCGCACCCCTATAGTGGCTTTTCCATGGAGCTGACCGTGCTCGATTCGCTGACGCAGTTGCTCCATTCGCCTGGCGATAGTCTTCATATGCTGTTTCCACCGGGCGAGTTGCTTGTCAGCTAACACACTATTGTCTTTAGCAATGTGCGCAGCATCGACAGCCATCGTCGTCTCGTCGACCTTGAAGTCGAAGCCGTCGTCACGGGTCTCGAACTTGTAGTACTTGCCCACCTTGTATTCAGCAAGGAGTTTTTGCACTCGGGCATTGATGTCTTCCCTACCGTGCAAGCGGCCGCGTTCGACCATCCGGCAAATCCTTTTCAGTTCTTTGCTGGTCGCTTCGAGCAATTCCTGACGCTTTAGGGCTCGGCGCTTCGCCAGTTCGTGGTTGCGACAGGCCACGAGACGCTCGTTGGGAAAATCCGAGTGTGTCAACTCAAACAAGTTGCGCTCGTCAAACAGCCCCATCTGCAGCGCCCCTTCGTTGAGGAGTTTGCGAATCGGCGCGGGTCGCAGGGCTGTAATCCAATCAATGCCCTCGAAGTCCTGTAAAGCGTCAACCTGTCTTTGGGTGATCATTCCGCGGTCGCCGACCATCACAAACCGCTTGATGCCGAACTGCTCTTGCACCTTTACTACTTGAGGTAGAAACGTTTTCGGATCGCCGGTGTTGCCCTCGAACACCGATACCGAGACAGGGACGCCCCTTTGGTTGGTCAAAAGGCCGTAGTTGATCTGGAGTTTGTTTTTCTTACCGTCGCGGTTGTATCCGAGGCGGGCCAGGGGGCACTTTTCTCCCTCGAAGTAGCTTGAGCTCAAATCGTACAAACCAAGTCCACCGTTTTCGAGGTGACGCGCCGCCAGTTTTTTCTCAATAACCCTTTGGCGCTCGAACACCCAGTCCATAGCGGCATATAGGTCGTCCTCGTCGGCATCACTCACACCGAGGATTTCGGGCAACGTTGTGCTGTGCCACCACTGGCTCGTTGCCAACCTCGACTGGGCTTTGAGTATGCGGGCGGCCACCATAGCCACCACCAGGTCACGTTGGCGTGAGCGTCGGGATGCGACGAGTTTGTCGAACTCAAGGCGTTTCATCGCGCTCAACACGGCCTCGACGCCACCGTGGAGTCGCGACCCGTCGGGCACAACCTCGAAGACGTCCTCGACCGCGACGAGTTTTTCTCCCTTGAGAACCCGTCGAATGGAGTCGACCTGCTCGCTTGGCAGTTTGGACAGGTTGGCAATTGTGCGCTTGCGCGGTTTCTTGCTTTTGGCGTCGCGAAAGGACTCACGGAGCAAAACGGCGGGTTTGGAGTTGCGGTTGGGCACAATGTCGATGTGCATGGTTACTATATACTCTATTAAAGATTATGTTACAAGAGTTATATGCGTTATTACATGCCTACAAAATGCAGGCGGAGTTCGTATCTCTATCGTTGTAACTCCTTGCAACTAAGGGTGCTTCACCGAAGAAAGAGAGGTTTTACCGAGGGGAACTTCAGACTAAATGCCGATCGCACTCGAGGCTCCGGGTGTGAAGCTGCGCTCCGTCGGAGGACAAGGCGGAATGGCGATCTCACACTATGTAACTACGGAACCAGCTGACATGGGACCGGTGCTCAAGAGCCTCCCTAACGGAAATTGCAGTGTGCCCCACTGGGGATACGTCATCAAAGGAAAGGTCACTCTTGAGTATGAGGACGGCTCAGTTGAGGCCTACGAGCAAGGCGATGTTTACTACCAACCACCGGGGCATAACGGCGCGCAGATCGAAGCCGGCACCGAAGTCGTAGAATTCAACCCTGATGCCGAATACGCGACCCTGCTTGAGGATTTCAAGAAGGCGATGGGCGGCTAAGTCTCACCGGTCGAAGCCCCGAGCGCCTGACTCACGAATGCCAAACCGGATAACAAACCGTGGCAGCGGACGGCACCAAGCCTTCGTTGAACGTTGAGACATTCGGTAGCAATGACTCGTCGCGTTCTTCGAGGTCGATCACGTGCCGCCGCTCAACTCACCGTTTATCCGGGTGATCTTTTTCGCGAAAAGGCCAGTTTGCGTGCTGTGCGCCATTGGCGTATAGTTGATCGTGCGCTTCGTTGAGACCCCGATCTTCACGCGGGAGGTCACGGAGCTACTCTCGGACGAAGAATATCGAGGTCTCCAGCTTGCGCTTTTGTTTCGACCGGAGCAGGGTCCAGTCATCCCAAAGGGAGGCGGGCTTCGCAAAATACGTTGGAGAAAGAGTGGTTCCGGCAAGCGCGGAGGACTTCGCATGATCTACTTCTGGGACAAGGATTCGGCCACGATTTATATGTTGTTTGTTTATCAGAAAAACGAGCAAGAAGATCTCACGCCAAACCAGCTCCGCGTATTGAGGAAATTGGTGAGAGAGGAACTAAAGTGAGAAAGAAAGACTTTGACAAGCTGGTCGCGAGCATCAAGCAGGCTGGCAAAATTAAACGAGGAAAGTCGAAAGCTTCGCGAACTTTTGATTTTAAACCGGCGGACATCAAGAGAATCCGTGAGCGTCTTGACGTTTCGCAATCGGAGTTCGCGTTAATGATCGGTGTTAGCATCTCCACCCTCCAGAACTGGGAACAAGGTCGTCGCCAGCCTGACGGTCCTGCGCGCGCATTGCTGAAGGTTGCCGCTGAGAACCCGGAAGCGGTCGCCGAGGCTCTGAGCGCATGATTCACTTGGCTGGGGAAGGATCTTTGCTTAACGTTACCTTGTAAGGTAGCATTAACCGTATGGCGAGAATTCGCCGCCGCGGCTACATCTTCCTTAGCTGGATCGGTGATCATTCTCTAAGGCATGTCCACGTCTACCGAGACGGGAAACTAGTCGTGAAGTGGGATATGGAGAACGGAGTACCTATGATCGGTGAAGCGAGTCGGAGAATTCTGCGTCTAATCGAAGAGCTGGAAGCCGAAGGTCTCCTATGAAAATTCGATCGGTAAAGGCGAACAATCGTAAAAAAGCATTCGAGGTGCGGACACACTCCAGAATGCTACCTTTCCCCTATATCAAGGCAGAGCCTCGACCCACCGCCATCGACCCGGTAGACAGCCTGAACGTGGACAAGGAGGTGGGCCGAGAGGCCTTCGTGTACGTGCTCAAATCAGGGGCAAACGGAGCCGTCCACATCGAACAAGTTTTGGAGTACAACCAGGATCCGGGCTATTTGCGAGCTCTCTTGCTTTACCGGTTGACGTTGGAAGCTCAAAAGAGAGTCGAAGCTAGCGCTCTATCGAAGCGGGAGATCATTCGGCGATTGGGCACGTCCGCCGCTCAGTTTTACCGACTGCTTGACCAGACGAATTATCGCAAGTCTGTAGACCGGGTTCTCAACCTCCTGCATGTCCTGGATTGCGACGTCGACCTCGTTGTGAGGCCGAAGAGCGCCTAATGAGAGCGCCAAATAACACTGAGCTCGAGCGGACGGCACAGAGGCTTCGTTCAGAGGCGAGAAACTCGGGCATCGTGGCGGCTTTGTGTCCTTTCGGTGACGCCCTCGCTGCCGCCGCTCAACTCAACGTATGCCGACCTTACAGCTTCGTGAAATAAAGGAAATGCTCGTGAAGGGTAGAGGACTGTCCTTCGCCGTCGTATGCATTTTTGTTGGGGTTTTCAGCTTCCACGCCTCAAACACGATTGCCGCTCAGGAGTGGCGGCTGTCCGAGTTTGCGCTCGAATCGGAGCTTGTTCCGAGTCCCATTGCGATTGGCGCGCTACTGCCGCCAAGCGATGCCACGAGCGTTCTCCGATAGCGTCCAAGCGACCTCCCCTGCTAGCGAATCTCCTCCCAGCGTTGGGAGAGAGCCTGAAGCGTCGCGCTAAGCTCCTCTACGGCTCGGATCGCTTGCGCGGTCGGCCGGGCATCCGCTTGCTGAAGCAGCGTCATCATGTAAAGAAACTTCTGCTGGAGTCCCGTCACCGTTTCTTCTTCGGGTGGTGTTTCGTAAATACTGCCGTAGAGCGTGTCGGCAGCGCCAGGTAAGCGCGCGCCGCGAAGTGTGGTCCACGCGTCCTGTTCCCCTTCCGCGAGCGTTGCCGCCTCGATCGCCTCGCGCAGATCTTGTGCCGTCAGATAGCCTCGGTAGCACGCCATCGTGTTCTCGGTTTGAACCCTCAGCGCCTCATCGCTGATTTCGACCCGAGGATCCATGCGGACGTGGAGCTCACGCTCGGAAACTATTCCATCAACGGTGAGGCGGATCCTATAAGTACCCGGGTGGACGAGCGGGCCGGCCGGGCTGGTTGGAGTCCGGGCGTGAACGGCGGCGATGGCGAAGGACCGTCTGCTTCCCGGCGGAGGTGTGTGACGGAGGTCACAGACGAAGCGATGGTGTCCGCGCTCGGTGGCGAGGCTCCGCGGCGGACGAATCCAGTAGGTCGGGTGCCGGAGCGAGGTTGGGTTCACCTCCTCAGGTGCGTCACGGCTCGAGTAGCGCCGGATCAACGCACTCCCCTCCAAGATTTCCAGCGTGACTTCGGAAGCGCTTTGCGTGAGGACGTAGTCCAGAATGGCTCCGTCCGGTGGGTTCTCGCCGGCGGGCTCCTCGGGTGGAAGCGGTGTGTCGCCAAACATGTTCCAGCGCACGCGCGTCGCTGTCGGCGGCTGGACGAGAAAGGCGCGCTCGGCGTCTTCTACGTCTTCGACCTCAGGGAGCGCGCGCAGCGGCGCGATGTTGTCGAGGATCCAGATCGAGCGGCCGTGGGTTCCGATGACGAGGTCGTTATCGTGGATGACGAGGTCTCGGATCGAAGAGGCCGGCATGTTCATCCGAAGCGACTGCCACGAGTCGCCGTCATCGCTTGAGAAGTAAGTCTCGCGTTCTGTTCCCGCGAACAAGAGTCCGGCCTGCTTCGGGTCCTCGCGCACAACGTTGACGGGGCCCATCTCGTGCAGACCGTTCACGACGCGCGTCCACGTGGTGCCGCCGTCATGCGTACGGTAGATGTGCGGCCGCATGTCGTCGCACCGAATCGCGTTGATGGCGATATACGCGGTTTCGACATCAAACTGTCCGGCGTCGATCTGGGAGACTTTGTCCCACGCACGAAGCTCCGGCGGCGTGACGTCGCGCCACGTCGTGCCGCCATCGCGCGTCACGTGCATGAGGCCGTCATCCGTGCCAGCCCAGATCGTGTCGACGTCGAGAGGCGACGGGCCGAGCGCGTAGATGACGCCGCGGCGCGACATCGTCTCGAATTCGGCCCTGTAGAAGTCGCCGATGCTCTCCGGGACTTCGGGTCGCTCGCGGGACAGGTCCGGGCTCACAACTTCCCATTCCTGGCCGCCGGACATCGTTTTCCAGAGCACGTTGGTCGCAAAGAGCAATAGGCGCGGCTCGGCCGGATGGAACATGAGAGGCATCGTGCGGAGGATGCGGTACTTGCCTGAGCGGAGCGCTTCCGGCGCCACGTTCTGCGTCTGCCCGGTGCGCTTGTCGAAGCGCATCACGCGCCCTCCATAAATAATTTCGGGGTTCAACGGATCGGGTGCGACATAGGCGTATTCATCCGCCCCGATTCCCATCCAGTCACGAAACGAGATCTGGCCACCGTTGCCTCGGCTCGCCGTTCCAATCGCACCGCTTTCCTGCTGGCCGCCATACACCCAATAGGGGAATTGGTTGTCCGTCGACACGTGGTAGAGCTGCGCGGTCGGTTGGTTGTACCAGGAGCTCCACGTGCGGCCGCCATTCACCGTGATGGTGGCTCCTTGGTCGGCAGTGAAGAGCATGATGTCGGGATTCTCGGGATTGATCCAGATGCGCTGATAGTCGTCTCCGCCTGGCGCGCCTTTGATCGACGTCCAAGTATGGCCCCCGTCGTCCGATCGATACGCGGCAATCGTTCCGACGAACACGATGTCGGGGTTCTCGGGATGGACCCGCACGTCACCGCCGAGTCGCGGGTCGTCGGAAGTTTGCGTCCAGCTCGCGCCGGCGTCGTCGGAGCGGAAAAGGCCTCCCCCCCCGCGCTCGCTGACCGTCAGGTATACCCGGGCCGAGTTGCTCGGTGATATACCGATGAAAAGCGGTCCCCAGTTCTCCGAAGGCAGTCCATCGGTCAAGTGCTCCCACGTGTCGCCGCCATCCGTTGATTTGTGCAGACCGGTACCGGGGCCCGAAAAGCGAGCGTTTTCCCACGGCCCTTCACGATGCCCCCACAGACCCGCATATAGCGTCCGCGGGTTGCTCGGGTCGAGCTCCACCACGGTGGCGCCCGTGTTGTGGTCGACCCAGAGCACCTTGTCCCACGTCGCGCCACCGTCCGTGGTGCGAAAGACGCCGCGCTCGTCGTTCGGCCCGTAAGGGTGCCCGAGGCCGGCGACGAAGACCACGTCGGGATCCGTCGGATGGACGACGAGCCGGCCGACCTGCTGCACGTCCGAAAGCCCAACGTGCTCCCACGTCTCGCCGCCGTCGATGGATTTGAAGATCCCGTCACCGACACCGAGGTCGGGGCGATGAAGACCTTCGCCCGTGCCGACGTAGATGACGTTCGGATGAGACGGTGATACGGCGAGATCGCCGACCGATCCCGTAGGCGCGTCGTCGAAGATGGGCCTCCACGTGCGGCCGTAGTCGTCCGTCTTCCATACGCCGCCATTGTTCACGCCGGCAAAGAACACGTTCGGCTGCGTCGGGATGCCCACGCCGCCGACGGTTCGACTCGCCCGAAACGGGCCGATGAGCCGGTAGCGAAGGCTCCGGTACAGCGACGCGTCTACGGGTCCGGCGGCCTCCGCCGCGACACCGCCCGCGCAAACGAGCAAGAGATTCAACAACCAGCATTTGGCTTTCATTTTCGACCTCAACGGGAAAATAGCACATGCCGGCGCGGTCTCGGCGGCCAAACTCGGCGCATGTCGAAACAGGAATTACGCTACGCCGAGCAGCGAACAGAGCTCTTCCACATGGCGGGGACGCTAGCGACCCTAAGAACCCGCGGGAGAGTCGAGCGCGCGCAGCATCGCTTCCACAAAGCGGCGTCCTGCATCGTCGCCGCCTGCGTCGAGCGCGTGCTGCAGCGCAGCCTTCGCTTCATCCCTGCGCCCGAGCTTCTGCAGAACTTGACCCCGCAGCTTCTGCCCTTCGAAAGTTGACTCGATCGCGACAGCCTCTTCCGTTTGCGTGAGCGCTTCATCGAGCCGCTTAAGGGTGAAGTAGGACGCCGCGAGCTCGAGCCGCAACCTGGCCTCAGACTCCACATCTGTGAGGTGTGCGAGGACATTGGGAGGATGCTTGCGCATGGTGGTGAGGATTGCCTCGATGTTGTCGCGATAGATGGAGCGCGGTGCTTGAAGCTCGAGATACATGTTGTCGTCGGTATTGAGCCTCGTGTTCTTCGAGAACGCTGCGGTGCCGTCGGCGTCGAGCGTCATGCTTGCGAGAACGTCGCTTGGATATTGCATCTCGGCGAGAGTCAGGCTTTCTTGGACCTCCGGGTCGCGATAGAGCGCGTCGAGGCGAGCGAGCGAGAGCTCTAGAGGGTTTCGGCCGCCGATGAGAATGAGGTCGCGATCTTGAAACGAGATGACGTACGGGAAGACTTCGCGAAACGTTGCGATGAGCGAGCGCGTCGACTCCTCGGACATTCCGTAGAGGTGAAACCACTGGCAAAGGAGGCCGTCGGGCTCGAGCCGCTTGGCGGCGATCTCGAAGAAGTCCTTCGTGAAGAGATTGGAAAGGCCGGTGATCCACGGATTCGAAGGCTCGGAGATGATGACGTCGTAGCTTGTTTCGCCGCGCTGTAGCTGGTTGCGCGCGTCGCCGAGAACGAGCTCGACGCGCTCGTCGTCGAGCGGCTGCCCATTCAAGGGCTCGAAGAAACGGGATGCTTCGATGACCGCCGGCTCGATCTCGAACGCATCGACACGCTCCACGGGATGCCGCAGCACGGCGCCGACAGTCATGCCGCTTCCCCATCCGATCACGCCCACCCGCTTCGCGTCCTTCAAGAGAAACGGAAGATGGCCGAGAAGAAGCTGCGTCGCGACGTCACCCGGCCCGTTCGAAGCGTCCGTCTTGCCGTTGATCTTCAAAAGACGAAAGCTCTCGATCTGTTGCACCGCGACGGTCGCTGTCGGGCCGTCGCGATAATAAAGCAGCTCGTGGCTCGCGACGATGTCGCGCAGCTGTCCAATCTCGTAGCTCGCATAGGTTCGTGCTCCGCTATAGACGCCGAAGCTCTTCATCACGCGCGCGCCGCTCGGATCGAGCGCGAGATGATGAGAATGAACGAGCCCGCCATCGCTGCGGTGGGGATGGAGAACCGGCCGGAGCGTGCGAGGAGCAAGATGGCCATGCCGAGCGCCGTGACGGCGGCGCCTCGTATCGTGAACTCGATGCCCAAGCTCGCCAGGAGCAAAACCGAGGCGATGGTGGCGCCCGACGCGGAGCCGATCAGGTTCCAGCTATAGAGCTTTGCGACATGGGCGCTCCTCCGTGGTTTGGGGAGGGCATCGGCGGCAAGCGGGAGCGTGGCCCCGAGCGCCATGGTCGACGGGAGCATGAGAAGCGCCGCGATGATGAACTGCGACAGAAAGAGCGTGCCGTCGCGGGCCTCGATCGACGTGTAGAAATTCAAGAAGAGAAACGGAAGGCTCCTCGCGACGATGAGGCTGAAGAAGGCGAGCGTCGCCGAGGCCACGAGGGTCTTGGACAGTCGCGGCAGTGGATGTTCTGTCGGATGGCGATGCAGGAGATAGGACGCGAGCCCGGCGCCGAGAGTAATGCCGAGGAGGAACGTCGAGAGCATGATAGATACGCCGTAGATCGAAGAGCCATAGACCATCGACAGCGTGCGTCCCCAAGCGACCTCGTACACCATGGCGCTCGCACCCGAGATCGCGACCGTGGCGAGCACGAGCCACGACATCGAGCTTTGCTTCCCTAGGGCGGCGGGAACGGGCGGTGAGGAGAAACGACGATATGCCACGACGAGCGTCGTCGCGACAAGAAAATCGAGGCCTGCGCCGACCCAGAGTGTCGCCGTGAGACCGACGCTCGGGAAGAACCAGAAGACCGCGAGCAGTGGTCCGAGCACCGCGCCCGCCGTATTGGCGGTGTAGAGTGTCCCAAGGTTCACGGCGATGGCACCCCCGGAGGCGGAGAGAGCGCGCACGAGCACGGGGAGTGAAGCTCCCATGGCAACCGTCGCGGGGAGCAAGGACACGAGCGCGAGAGAAAAGCGGAGCTCCTGTTCCGAAACACTTCCAACAGCGCCTAGAATCGTCGGTGATGCGAGTGCGTAGAGTCCGATAAACGCTTCGAGCGCGGCGAAGGTCAAGACGGGGTTGAGCTTCTCCAATCGAGGATGTCCGCTCAAAGCGCTTCCGAGCGCCATCCCGCCCATGAAGGCGCCGAGCACGATACCAACGGCCGTGGCCGTCGTTCCCATGGAGAGTAGAAGAAGTCGCGTCCACACGAGCTCGAAAATCAGCGCCGCGAGTCCGCTGATAAAGAATGTCAGGAGAAGAAGAACGCGCCTTTGCGACACGACGGATCTTAAGCCAGGAAGGTGCCGTTAAGCAATGCTACGCGCTGCGATCCACGAGAACCGCGTCGTTGTATTTCAGAAAAACGACATCCCATGGATTTTCGTCGCGGCTTCCGTCGAGCACGAGCGTGGCCTCCACTCGCGCGACGTCGCGCTTGAGCAAGAAGAATCGACAAGACTGCTCGTCGAGGCTGAATGTTGGCTGCTCGCGCTTCTCGTCGTAGTCGTCGGGAAGTCTCTTTCCCCTTTTGCGGAGCGCGTCCCGCACGACGTCGGTGACGCGTGGCCCGAGATAGCGCACCTGCCACGCTTGACGCTGCCGGTGGTAGTTCAAGAGGACGACTTTCGAGGATCCATCCGCCAGACGCATGAGCGAACGGCAGCCTAACGTCCCTCGAATTCCGTGCGTCTCGAAGCTTTCGACGTCGCGCTTCCAGTCGATGCCGTGATGCGCTGTGTGCTCGCGCACCGCATCGAGCACTTCTTCCCGGCGAAACACGAACTCCGTCGATAGCTCGGCGGTTTGACGCTCGAGCCACGGGTTCACCGAGTGAACGACGGCGGTGTTCAGATATTTTAGCGCTCGGTCGTACTCTTTCAAGATTCGGGAAAGTTCTGCGTGGTCCCGAGCTTTCTCCGTCGACGCCACGAGCTCGGTCACTTTCTTCGAGAGCCCGCTCAGAACCTGGCGCGCGGCTTTGCCTTCGCTGGCCGCTGACGTGTCGCTGTTCACGATGAGCTCCACGAACGAATCGATGAGCTCCACGAGCTCTTTGGCGTAGCGCACGCGCGACAGCAAAAGATGACGGTTTGGTTCGACCGGCTCGTAGAGCTTCTTGACAAAAGAGGGAAGCGTGCGACGCCGGTCTTTGCTCAGAAGCTGGTCGTGCGCGAACAATGTGTAAAACGTCTGATAGATCAGAGCTTGCTTCTTGAGCAGGCGCCTGAGCTTTCCCTCGATCTCTTTGCGGTTGCCCTTGCCTGGATCGAGCTTCAAGATCTCGACTGGATTCGGTCCGAAACCCTCTTTCTGAAAGAAAATCAGCCCAGCCATGGCCCCCGACTCCGTGAGCCAGATCTCGACGAAATAAGGATCGCCGTCGGTGCCCGTTGCGCCGAGCTCGATGCGCTCGCTCTCGACCGCCTTTCTCAACTGATTGATGTCTCGTATCGCCTTTTTGAGCTTGGATACGTCGCCGTCTTCGACGGCGCTAGACACTTCCTCTTTGAAAGCCGTTAGCCGATCCTTGTCGTCGGGTCGGTAGCCGATGGCCACGAGCGCTTTTCCCAGATCGATCGGCAGGGGGGATGCCTGGAGGCGCGCCTGGCGTTCATCATGCCCGAGGGCGCTTTGTCCCGGTAGAGCGCGTATTGCGATCCGAGCTCTTCCGGGGTGAGCGCGAACGTCGCGATACGCCGCAATAATTGCGTTTGGTTCTCGGGCAGGGCGTCAGGCAGCGTCAAATAGCCGAGCACGGTAAAGATGTCTTCCACGAGCTCCGCGGGAGGCGCGGATTGCTCGATGGCGTCCGCGATCACAGAGGCGCTTTCGTCATCGACGCGGTCGAGAGGCTGCAAACGCGGCAAGCTCGCAGCATATTCAATTTCGAGCTTCTGGAGCAGCCGGTACTGAGCCCGATTCAAACGGATGACGTTTTCGAGGGTCTCGAGAGAATCTTCATCGAGCTCGGACAGCACCAGGGTCTCGAACACTTTGAGAAGGGCCGTCGTGCGATGGATGGCGGCGGGATTCAAGCTTTCGAAAACGGTGCCCAGGTAGGAATAGTCCTGCAAAAGCGGGCGCGCATGCTCCACGCTTTTTCGCAGCACGGGTTTGACCGCTTCGGCGGTCTGATTCATCGGCGCCGGGACCGCGACGACTTTGTCGACGATCTCGCGGAAAAGCTCCGCGCGGCGCGCGAGAGCTTCTCGAGGTTCGGGCTCGCGGCGCTCTCTGATGAAGTAGGCCAATGGGACGATGATCTCGTTCACGACACGGCGGTCGAGCGCCGCAAGATCCTTGTCCGTGGGATCCGTGCTCATCTGGAGCTGAACGATCTCGCCGAAAAGGCGGCGGAATCGCTCGTCGAGTACCTGGTAGCCGTTGCGGTATTGCGCCGCGACGAAGCGGCTCCGAATGAGATCGGTGTCCAGCCGAATCTCGCTTCGCGCGCCAGACAGAAGCACCATCTCGACAGAGCGAAAGAATTTGTCCAGCGCGTCCCGGCAGTTCAGCCAATATTCGGCGATCCGCTCCATCAGCGCTTGCGCGTCGCCGGGCTCGAGAGGGAGCGCCTGCGCCGAAGTAGGGAGAGCCAGAACCTCGATCTGCTGGAGAAGATGCTTACGGAGGACGTCGTCTCGATACTTTCGAAGCTCTGTGATGAAGCCATCGGGACTAGGGAGCAACGGCGCGGCGTCGGGGTCGTTAGCAAGCTCTGACTTCAGCGTCTCGAGCATCTTTTGAGTCAGCTCGTCGATCTCGGCATCGAGACGGGTCGTGAAAGCGGGATCGAGCGCTACCTCTAGAAGACTGTGCAACGATTCGCTTTGATTCTCCTCCTCGATCCGCCCATGGATCCTCTGCAGGAGGTCGGTGCGAATTCCATTCAGCAGCATGGCCGCGCGGTTATGGATCCGCTCGGTGAGGATGAGCCGCGCTTCGCGTTTCTGGGCCTCGCGCCGCGCCAGAAGAAGGGCTTCGACCGCGCCTTGCTTTTGCTCTTCTTTGGGCGAGAGCTCTTGTGGTGCGACGGCGAGCTCCTGCTCGACTACCGAGACTTTGTTACCGGCAATGAGGCTGCCGAAGCGTTTGCGAAGACCGTCTAGCATAGAGTCGGGGCCGCCAGAGGGATACCCTCCGGAGAAGAAACTTACTGGTTTGTTGGCGTTAGCTTCTATTTTAACACCCTGAGTAACTTTTGCGACCGAGACCCCGTCCGACTAAAATTGACAGCTTGGTGCCCCTGTGCTAATTTTTTTTCGAACTTGCTTGGCAGTGGCGCTATCGTCTAGGGGACTAGGACGGGTGGTTCTCAGCCATCAAACCGGGGTTCGAATCCCCGTAGCGCTACCAAGCCAAACGGGTGCCTCCTAGCGGCGTCGCTTTTGGGGTGAGCAGAGGATGGATAAACCTTCCAAACGAAAAGCGCGTCCGGCCATTCTCGTTCATGGCGGGGCGTGGGCGATTCCCGAAATCGAGCGTGAAGCGCACCGAAAAGGCGTCCATCGGGCCTCCATGGCGGGTTTCGAGACCTTACTCACGGGAGGCTCCGCCCTCGACGCCGTCCAAAAAGCAGTGGAGCTCATGGAGGTCGACGAGACCTTCAACGCGGGTCGCGGCGCTGTCCTGAACGCTGAGGGCGAAGTACAGCTCGACGCAGCCATTATGAATGGCGCGGGCTTGAAGGCTGGGGCCGTGGCTTGCGTGACCGGCGTGGTCCATGCGATCGCACTCGCGCGCGGGATTCTGGAGAGCGCGCCCCACGTAATGTTGGTCGGTGACGGCGCGCGGGCTTTCGCGGAGCAAGCAGGGGTCGCGAGTTGCTCGCCCGAGGCCCTCATCGTGGAGCGCGAACGGGCGCGTTACGAGAGAGCGAAGCAAGTGTCGAACTCAGGGGGCCGCGACCAAGTCGGAGGCCCCGCGGATACTGTTGGCGCTGTCGCATGCGACACCCACGGCCACGTCGCCGCCGCCACTTCAACGGGCGGGTCGCTGCTGAAGCTTCCAGGTCGTGTAGGCGACTCGCCGCTCATCGGCGCCGGCCTCTATGCCGATGACCGCCGAGGGGCGGGCTCCTCTACGGGTTGGGGCGAAGGGATCATGCGGGTTGTGTTAGCGTCGCGAGCGGTCGATTCGATCACGTCGGGACTCGGCCCCGCGGAAGCGGCGCAACAGGCCATACGCATGCTCGAGTCGCGGACCCAAGGGCGTGGCGGCATTATCCTCGTCGATTCCAAAGGCGAGCTTGGCTATGCTTTCAACACGCCTCACATGGCTTACGCCTATCTGGCCGAAGGCATGACCCAACCGGAGGTCGGAATGTGAAACGTTCTTTGCTCACGCTTGGCGTTGTTGGTCTCACTCTCATTCTTTGTGCCCGAGCGGGCGCCCAGGAGGATCTTGCAGGTCTGAGCTGGCTCGCAGGAGGATGGCGCGGCGAGATGGGCCGAGCGGTGATCGAGGAGCACTGGACAAAGGCGGCCGGCGGGATGATGCTCGGCGTTTCCCGAACGGTGGTTGGTGATAAAGCTGTCGGCTTCGAGTTTCTACGCATCGAAGCCCGTCCCGAGGGCGTTTACTACGTTGCCCAGCCGAACGGGCGCGCAGGAACGGAATTCAAGCTCACCGAGCTCGAAGGCGAAAGCGCCGTGTTCGAGAACCCCGAGCACGACCATCCCAAGATCATCCGCTACCGAAAGAACGAGGACGGAAGCCTTACCGCGCGGATCGAAGGAGACGAAGGCGTTCAGGCGTTCGCGTTCCGCCCGATCAGGACGCCGTGAGATCGTCGAGCCGCGTGGCGAACCGGACGGCGAAGCCATCAGGGTCGGCGATGGTGAAATCGCGCAGACCGTAGTAGCGATCGCCGATCGGCTTGAGCACGCGCGCTCCCGAGCCCTGCAACCGCTCCCAATGCTCGTTTACGTCCGCGACCATGATGCGGAGATTTGCCGCGGCCGTGTCCACGTCAGGTGACGGCTGGGTCGCATCGAGAAAGAAAAGGTGGCCTTCCCACGAGAGCTCGGCGAACGTCTCGTCCCGTCGCACGAATAGGAAGCCGAGGTCGCGATAAAAGGCGATGGCGCGGTCGAGGTCGTCGACGAAAAGCTCCACGACGAGCTGGTCCGTCGACGAGACATAGCGCCCCTGCTGCGAGCTTGCCGACACGCCGACCGCGAAAGCGGCGGCACCCAAAACATTGCTTTCGGCATCGTTCCTCCGTAGAGATTCTACGACGTAAAGCTCTCTTGACGCCCCCGGGCGGTGTTGTTAGGATCGGCCTCTCACCTACCGCATGACGCGCCCTTAGCTCAGCTGGATAGAGCGACAGACTACGAATCTGTAGGTCGGAGGTTCGAATCCCCCAGGGCGCGCCATATAAGTCACTTACGGCAAAGCTGGTACACAAAGGATACTCAAAATAACGCTTATGGTTCGTTCGTCTTCCCCGTCTTCGTTGTCGTAGCTGGCCGGGTTTGATCCCTTCAGGGCTAGCGACAACGGGAACCGGACCGAAGTCCTGAGCCCAATTCCCCCCATACTGGCCTCGTTTCGAGCTCAGAGGTTTTTTCCTCAGACGGGGAGTATTCGCGGCGGGCGAAAATTGCACACTCGGCCCTACGGTGAAAGTGTTGCCTTCAAAGTGGAGGCGGCCGATGTACGGATGGGAGAAACGAGTGTTGCTTCGAGAGTACTTGGAGCAGGGAGTTGCGAAGGCGGCCCTTGCGAAGAAGCTGGGAATAAGCCGCAACACGATCCACTACTGGCTTAAAACGGACCAGCTGGACCGGGAGTTGGACGAGGAGGCGGTCTGCTACAAGAAGCGTTGGCCGGCCGCCCGCAAGATCAGTCGGTTCCGAGGGATCCTTCACTCCCGCCTGGAGGAGTTTCCGGCGCTGAGCGCGGTGTGCGTCTGTGTGAGGAGCTGCGGGCGGCCGGCTACGAAGGCAGCTACACACAGGTAAAGGAGTACGTGCGCCAGGTTCGACCACCAAGGCTTGAGCCTGTGTTTCGCTTCGAGACACTACCGGGTCACCAAGCCCAGGTGGACTTCGCGCACTTTTGTCTACCGTGGGGTCGGCGTGACGTACAGAAAGGACGCGACGGTTCAGAATATCGCGAACGCCGTTCCATGGCTGATACTCGTTCCCGAGCACTACAACCGGATCTATCGGCTGACCGAGAAAGAAATCCCCGTTCACTTGGAGATTGAAGTCACCTTGGAAATCTCGGAAGAACCGACGGAATTTGCGGTAGCGACGCGGCGTGAATTCATGCTCGTTCCTTTCAAGAATCGCGCGAAGTATATGTTGCGAGAGGAGCTCGAACAAAGCGGCTCACGTCATCGAAGGATCACTGCCATCTCTGCGCCGTCGCGTGAGAAGAATCCACGGTAGACACTCCGTGCGTTCATTGGAACCTTCTAGCTTCGCAACGCTAGGAGATACCTCATCCACGCGCGCGTTTCAAGCAAGGGTTTTTTGGCAGAGGCTAGAGAGGGTGCAGAAGAAACTCTTGCTGCAGGAGCGGGTCATCGGGCGGCGGGCCACGCGCCACGTCTGAGGACTTTAGTCAAGTCTAGACGCCGACGACCTTGGTCAAGCTTCGAGGGGAATCGATGGACCGACCGAGGCGGTTCCCGACGGCGTGCGCAAGCAGCTGCAGCGGCGGCGCGTAAACGAGCGGTCGGACGACTCTCGGGACCCGTGGAATCGTGTTCGAGTCGAGCAAGATTGGAGCGGCGCCGCGCTTACGCACGGCCTCGATCACGTCCTCTGAGACCGTCCCCAAGGCGACGACCGCGACCTCGGGGTCGACGAGGGCGATCGGGCCGTGGAGCAATTCACGAGGCGCGCGACGCTAGCAGCCCGTTGAAAAAGTCGTATCCGGTCGCGATATTTCTCTGAAGACTCATTCGATGACGATGTAAAATTGCATCGCATGTCGATGAAGAAGAAAAAGAAAAGTTGCCAAGAGACTTTATGGATTCCACACGATGCGGTTGCGTCGAGTCCTGGTCATCCTTTTTATGAGGAACTCGAGCGGGTACTTCGAGAGGAAGAGTTTGACTCGTTTGTGGAGTCGAAATGCTCGCCGTATTACGCGAAGAAGCAAGGTCAGCTGAGCATACCGCCGGGTGTGTATTTTCGAATGCTGTTGATCGGCTACTTTGAGCGCATCGATTCAGAGCGCGGGATCTGCTGGTGGTGTTCGGACTCACTGTCTTTGCGCCAGTTTCTTGGCCTTGGAATGGAAGAGCGAACGCCGGACCATTCGTCGCTGTCTCGGATACGGAATCGACTTCCGCTGGAAGTTCACGAATCTGTATTTGGATGGGTGCTAGAAGTTCTAGCGTCGAGAGGGATGATAGATGGCAAGACACTGGGTGTGGACGCGACGACGCTGGAAGCGAATGCGGCGCTTCGGTCAATCGTTCGTCGAGACACGGGGGAAAGCTACGAATCGTATTTGAAGGAGCTTGCGCGCAAGAGTGGTATCGAAGAGCCGAGCCGAGCGGACATTGCGAAGTTGGACAAGAAGCGGCCAAAGAAAGGGTCGAACAAGGAGTGGGTGAATCCGAACGAGCCGGATGCGGAGATCATGAAAATGAAGAGCGGGGGCACGGATATGGCGCACAAAGCCGAGCATGCTGTGGACATGAGCGGGGAAGGTGCGGTAATTGCCGTGACGCTTCACGGAGGCGCGAAGGGTGACACAAAGAGCCTACCGGATACGCTGGAAAAAGCGCAGTCAAATCTGCAAGAGCTCGCGAACAACGCGGAATGTTGTGAACGAATACATGAAGACGCGGGTCGCGAAGTGGTCGGGGACAAGGGCTATCACGGCAACGACATCCTGGTTGAGCTGGTCGAACAAGAATACCGGAGCTACATTTCGGAGCCAGAGCGAGGTGGCCGCAAATGGAAGGACAAACAGGCCGAGCAAGCCGCCACCTACGCGAACCGACGTCGCATTCGCGGGACTCGAGGTAAGCGATTAATACGCCGTCGCGGCGAGTTACTCGAACGACCTTTCGCGCACTACCTCGAAGCGGGAGGCATGCGACGAACGCATTTGCGAAGACACGAAAATATACTCAAGCGCCTCCTCACGCACGTGGCCGGATTCAATCTCGGGATTCTGATGCGCAATCTCATCGGCAAGGCCACGCCGAAGGAATACGCGGAGCTCAACGCCAGTCTGATCGCTGCTTTATTGCGCTTCGTCTCGACCATAGGCGCACGTTTTGCCCCGCTGCAATCCATCGGGCGTCTCAACTTGGCCGTTCCGCCGAATCACATCTTCCTTGAACTTGCCCACCAAACTTTCTCCGTGAGCAGAATCTGGACTTTTTCACCGGGCTGCTAGGCCCACGAGCCGAGACGCTCCCCTGTTCGTTCCCGCAGCCGTTTCCCCATCCGTTCTCGACGACGCGAGAAGAAGCACGGCGGCGATCATCGCGGTGAACCCTTTGGTGGAAGGCACGGCGGAGCTCGGTGCCGGCGCCGGCGCCGGTCACGAAGGCGAGCTCGGCGTCGCGAGTGAGCGGAGAGATTTCGATGTTCGTGATCGCCAGGGTGCGAACGCCTTGCCGTTTCGCTCTCGCGACGGCCGCGCGGACGTCTCGGGATCTTCCCGAATGCGACAACGCGATCGCCAGCGTTCGCTCGGGGTGTGGTGTTTCATACCGAAACGCCTCCGACGCGACCCTTACGCGTGTCGGAATGCCCGCGATGCCTTCGAAGTAGTGGCGCGCGAGGAGCGCGACGTTGAAGGACGAACCGCTGCCGACCGCGACGATGGAGGACACGCGCGGCCTAGGAAGTTGCCATGAGGATGCCCGCCGCATCGTCTCGAGATAAACGTCGGGCTGCGCGAGAATCTCGGCGAGCATGCGTACGCCGCTCATGGGAGAAAGACGAATCCGAATTCCGCGTACACATCGCCCGCCGCCGCCGACCTCAGGTAGTCGTAGAGCGCACGAACTTCGCGCCGGTTGCGACCCTCGATAATCCCGAGCGAGTACAAGATCCTTGGACCCTCCTTCCGCGGGACCGCGTAGACGATCTTCACGCGATCCTCGGTGGCGGCATCGGTGCGATAGACGAATGCGGCGTCGACGTTACCGCTCGCTACAGCCGCCAACGCGCCTCGGACGTCGAGTGTGGGGATGACTTTGTGCTGGAGGCGTGCCCACAGGCCCTGGCTCTCGAGGTACCGCCGGGCGTAGACGCCGGCCGGGACGACCTGGGGATCAGCCATGGCGATACGCCCGAGCGCCTCGAGATCTGCAGGGCCGTCCACGGTGTCGGGCTCTTTACGATGGCGCACGACAACGAGCTTGTTCGAGAGCACGTCCGCGCGCGTCCCTTTCTGGATGAGCCCTTCCGCCGCGACGCGATCCAGTTGCCGCTGGTCCGCCGAGAAAAACAGGTCCGCGGGCGCGCCGGCGAGAATCTGACGCGCGAGATCACTCGACGCGCCAAACTGAGGCACGACGCGCAAGGAAGGGTGCGCCTCCTCAAACTCGGCTATGCCCGTGGCGAGAGCGTCGGTCAAGCTCGCCGCGGCGAAGATGCGAATCGGCTCCTGCGCCGTGCCTGTCCCGCCTGTCGCGATTACCACGGAGAAAAGGATTGAAAGCCGCCCAATCAATTGGACCCATCCGATTGCACTTCGAGACGATGGATTCGGGCTCGTGCGTTCGTCAGCCGCAGTTGCAGCGGCCCCGGCGGGTAACCACCTGCTTTGTGGTAGGTAATGATGAGTCTCCCGTCATTCCAAACGCTGTAATCGTCACCCTCTCTGATGAACTGCAATCGCACCAAGTTGCCTGCCTCGATCTTCAGCTCGCCCTGGGTACGCACGGTCCAATCGGACTTCTCGACGGTTTTGATGTAGGCCATCTCGACTTCTAAATACCTCTCCTCCGGGTCTTCCGGTAACGGATGCCCGGTTGCCATCCAAATGCCACTCTGCGTTTCCTGCGCGAAGTCCACGTAGACACCGAGATATCTGCCCGTCTCGAAGGTAATGTCGATAGATACGATGATGTCGCCACCGAAAGTCTGCTGGCTGACGAGGAACGCGCTGGCCTCCGGTGAGGTCTTCGCGCCGTTGAGCGCGGGCGTCGACCCTAGGATCTCGCCGTCCCCGGCGAACGTCCACCGCGCTGGGTCTGGCGACTGCCAACTATCGGCGCCAGCCTCGAGGAGATCGACGACTTTGCCTGCCGCGAAGGCGCTCCGCTGCCAAGCCGCGACGGCGAACAGCGCGAGCAACAAAACGAGTAGCCGATTCTTCGATGGCATCGCCCTATTCTAGTCGTTGGAAGCGTTCGATTGGATTGCCTGTCGAATCAAGGGAAGCGGACGATAGCGTCGAGGAGCGCGCTCGGCAGGCTTACGCCGGCGCGTAGACCACGCCACCTTTCACCGTCGTCACGGGAACCAACTTGCGCGCGGCGGTGCGTGTCGCGCCTCCAGAATCCGTGAGCTCGAAGCGACCCTCGGCGAGCTCGAAGATCGCGACGTCGGCCGTGGCTCCCTCGCGGAGCGTACCGAGAGGTTCGGAGAAAGAGAAAATCTCCGCCGGCGTCGACGTAGCGCAAGCGATCGTCTGCTCGAGCGACATACCAAGATGCAGGAACTTGGAAAGCGTCGTCGCCAGATCGAAGACCGGCCCGTCGAAGTTTCCGGAATGGATATCGCTCGAGATGGTGTCGGGGAGAAAGTCCTGCTCGAGAGAGCGCTCCGCGGTATCGAAAGAAAAGTTCCCGGCGCCGTGGCCGATATCGAAATGGATGCCGCGCTGCCGGGCTTCGAGCGCTTCGGGCAACACGCGGCCCGACACATCGAGGATGCTGCCTCGAGCGCGAAAGCTGTGGGTCACGACATCCCCCGAACGGAGCTCGTCGAGAAAGCGCCCCACCGGCGAGTTAGCGACACCAATGTGCACCATCAACGGTACGGAGGCGTCCTCGGCAAGCTGGCGCGCCAAACGCAAAGCCTCGAGATCCTTCCCTCCTTCGATGTCCCGCGTCATGCGAACTTTGATCCCGAAAACGATGTCGCGGTTCTCCTCGATGGCGCGCGCCGCTCGCTCGACATCCGCATAGGCAAGGCTCGATAGCTCGCGCATGGACGTAAGCCCGAGCGTTGACAGATTCAGCAAGACACCCACGCGCGTCTCCGCACGCTCGACCACATAGCTCCGGAACCCAGCAAGGGTCGTCGCGCCGGCCGAGCCGCCATCGAGCACCGTCGTCGAGCCGCGCGCGAGGCACGCTTTGTCCGGCCAGATGCCGACGCCGGCGACGCCGTCATATACGTGCACGTGTACATCGATCAATCCCGGCGTCACGATTTTTTCACGCGCATCGAGGATTTGCCGTGCGTCGTTTTCAGGAATGCTTCTGGCGAGGCGCGTGATGACACCGCCCGCGATCCCGATATCTAGCCGCTCCGAGACGGAACGCGACGGGTCGATCACGCGTCCGCCCTGAACGACGAGGTCGTAGCGCGGCGCAGACAGGGCCAACAATGCCGGGCTCACGCCGAGCGCTCGCAAAAACGCCCGCCTCGATGTCGACTGTTGCATCAGCGTCTAAACCCCCCGATACTAGCGGCTTCGGCCAAGAAAATCGGCGATGGCTCGATTCAAGAACTCGGCGTCCCCCGGGCCTCTGCCCGCACCCGCACCGTGTCCCCATATCGATGGTATCGGAACGAGCTTCGCATCAGGAATGAAACGGCTTTCGTACTCAGCGTCGGCGACGGGAAAGTACAAATCGGTTTCCGAGGGCATGAGAAGCACTCGGGCTTTGATGGAGCGAAGCGCTTTCTCGAAATCGCTCCCGAAGCCGGGCGTATCGCCCACGTTGTGTCTTTGCCACATCTTGGCTTGCCAGAGCAAGTTGTTCGCGTCTCGGCGCAGCCAGCCTTCTTCCACCGCCAACAGGCGCTCTTCGATGCTGGCATAGCCGAGCTCGCGGTAAGTCTCGCGGCGCCACCACTCTTGCGAAACGCCCCACGTGGCCCAATGACGTGCAAGCGCCTTGAGGGCAACCTCGGGTGGTTTGTCGTAGCGCCCCTCGTTCCATGCGCTGTCCGCCATGAGGGCGCTCTTGGCGCCTTCGAGACGCACGATACCAAAGGGATACTCCTTCGCGTTGCCGCAAATCGCGACCGCCTCCTCCACCATGTCGGGGTGGCTCACCGCCCATTGAAACGCTTGCTGCGCGCCCATCGAGAAGCCGATCACCGCCCGCAGATGTTCGACGCCGAGCTCTTCGGTGAGAAGCCGGTGCGTGGTGTTCACGTTGTCCCGGATCGCGATCTCTGGAAAGTCGGGTCCCGCGAAAGGCGGCGGCGTGTTGCTGGGCGACGACGTGAGCCCATTGGCAAACATGTCCGTGGCCACGATGAAGTATTCGGAAGGGTCGAGAGCTTTTCCCGGCCCACTGAGAAACTCGTAGCCGTGGTGATTGCCTGAAGACCAGGAGGGCCGGAGAACGACGTTGGTCTTGCTTTCGTTCAGAGCTCCATAGGTCACGTAGGACAGGCGAGCGTTCGGAAGCGTCGCTCCGCTCTCGAAAGCGAAATCCTCTAACGCGAAGATCGTGTTGTCGCCGTCCGAGAGAACGGGCGAGCTGTGCAAAAAGCACAGTGCCATCAGGAAGAATGAAAACCGCAATGAACACCTCCCTTACGCATCATAAACGCTCCACCGTCGACACGACAGCCCTTAGTCCCGAAAGAGCTCAAAGAGCCGGTCGGCAATTCCTTCACGGTCGAGTGACGTGCCGTTCGCAAGAAGCGCTATCGCGAGGCGGTCCTCCGGGTAAATCCGAAACAGCGTCGCGAAACCCAGACCGGCTCCGGTATGCTCGTATCGCTCACCGTCTTGCGAGGGAAAGACCCAAAAGCCTAAGCCGTGCTCCATCCCTGCGCGCCGATAATACGGAGGCGCGACGCTGCTCGACCCAGCGCGAACCCGGCCTTCTTGCAACATCATGCGCGCTGTCTCGGGCGCGAGAACGGACCGGCCTTCGAGCGTTCCTTCATTGAGCAGAGCTCGAAGCAGCCTCGTCGCGTCGGTCACCGGTCCCATGGCGCCACCATAAGCGTTCCCGTCGAGATAAAAAGGCGCCAACCAGATGCGACTGTTCTCGAACTCCTGAACGTAGGCGTCGACATCGCGGATTGCCGGGAGAAAAATGGTCTGAAAGTTGACGAGTGGATGACAGCCCGCCGGGATGTGGGGTCGCATCGCCTCTCCGATCGTGAAACCGGTGAGGTTCATCCCGAGTGGATTCAGAATATTCTCGACGACGTAGTCCTCGTAGCTCTGACCGACACTTCTTCCACAACGGCTCCGAGCAGCAAGTAGCCGAAGTTGGAATAGCGGCCTCGGCGGCCGGGGCTCGCTCTGAGACGCGAGAAGCGCTCGAAGTTCTCGGCAATTAGCTCGTTCGCGCCTCTTCCTTCGGCGTCCTCGGGATGCATCCAGCGAAGCACTTCGAGCCTCAAGTTCGGAAGCCCGGAGCTGTGGTTCAGGAGATGACGCAGTCGCATCGTAGGAGCGTCGTCGCCGCGGAACGTGGTTTGAAAGAAAGGCAAGTACTGGCGAACCTCATCCTCTATGTCGAGCTGTCCTCGCTCGTGAAGCTGAAAGATGGCGATCGCCGTAAGAATTTTCGTGAGAGACCACCACCGATAGATCGATTTGGGTGTCGCCTCGATACCTGCCGGGCCGTTGGCGAAGCCGAAGGCGCGTTGGTAGACGAGCTCGTCATCTTTCACGACGGCGACAGAGAGGCCGGGAGGGTTTTCCGTAGCGACGAGACGCTCGAGGAACGCTGTGAGCTCATCGGCGCTCGAAATATGCGCGGGCGTTTCGAGTCGACGGGGCGCAAGTGCGAGGAGCGTCACACTAATGAGTAGAAAACGAGCAGGACGGAGGTGAGAGCAATTCCAATGCGGCGAACCGTCTGCAGAAGGCGCGGCGGTTCGAAGCTACGTCGGCGAAGGACCCGCATAGGCGGCGAGAATAAATCCCTGTTACCCCGCGCGCAAGCCCCTAGGTGGAGAAACTGGCTTCTCGAAGAGCTCTGTACCAGAATCCGCGCAAAAGGGGGTCTTCGAGTCACAGTCCCTGCTCTTCAATCAGCCGAGTGATGTCATCACGGCACCCAATGAGGACTTCTTCATCACGGACGACATCTCGGATAGGACCTGAGAGGGAGGACAAGAGACGATGAGAATCAAAATAACGAGCGTTTTTGTGGACGACCAGCAAGAGGCCCTGACCTTTTACACGGAGGTTCTTGGCTTCGTCAAAAAGACCGATTTGCCCGCGGGAGAATTCAGGTGGTTGACCGTCGTCTCGCCAGAAGGGCCCGACGACCTCGAGCTGCTTCTCGAGCCCAACGTCACCGCTGCTGCCAAGACGTTCCAAAAAGCGATCCACGAAGCAGGGATCCCGGCGACGTCCTTTTTTGTCGACGACGTTCAGACAGAGTACGAACGACTGGAGAAGCTGGGCGTGATGTTCACGATGAAGCTCACCACCACCGATTGGGGAACCCTCGCTGTATTCGATGATACTTGCGGTAACTTGATCAATCTTCACCAGGGCTGATCACGGCTTTCGAGCCGACATGGCTTCGACGAGGGTGTCGACCAGGGCGTTGCGTAGATTTGCAGCGCGTTTGCCGAAGGAGATCCGATGAAAACATCACGAACCATCCTCGCTCTAGTGGCCGTCGGCGCAGTGGCCTTGACTGCGGCGCTCGCCCAGGCGCAATCCATCGAGGAGGCGCAAACCCTCGTCACCGAGGGGAAATGGAAAGAGGCTGCGATGGTGTACCGATCCATAACACAAAGGCAGCCGGATAGCGGTGCTGCTTGGTACGCCTTGGCGCGCGCGCTCCACGAAGCGGGCGCGCATGGGGAAGCGCGAACGGCCTACGAGAAAGTGCTCGATCTCGGGCAGAACCCAGCGCGAGCCCGCTATCACTTTGCGAGACTCTCGGCCTCTCTCGGTGAGAAAGAGCAAGCTTTGAAGCTTCTTCGCGAAGCTCAGGAGGCGGGCATGGCAGCTTATCAAGTGCTCATGCAGGCGAGCGAGTTCGAGACGCTCCATGACAACGTCTCGTTTCAAGAGACGGCCAATCGCATGAAGCCCTGTGGCTCGCCCGAATACGCCCATTTCGATTTCTGGATTGGCGAGTGGGACGTCCAAACGCCGCAGGGGCAGCCGGCAGGCAAGAACCGGATCACCCGCGTGCAAGGCGGCTGCGTTCTACTGGAAGAGTGGACCTCCGCCGGAGGCGGAACCGGCACGAGCTTCAATACGTTCAATACTCAGAAGAGATCGTGGCAGCAGTTTTGGGTCGATGCTTCAGGAACGGTTTTGGAAATCTCGGGCGGCCTCGTCGACGGTGCCATGGTCATGAGCTCCGATCCAAAAGTGTCTCCCATCAACCGCATCACTTGGACGCCGCGTGAAGACGGCTCCGTGCGTCAGCATTGGGAGACTTCTCAGGACAGTGGTTCGAGCTGGGCTACGGCTTTCGACGGGATCTATCGGTTGCGGATGGAATAAAGATGATGCTGCGTGCGGATCAACAAACGATCGCCGACGATCGCCGGGGTGGCCATCACCCACTCTTTCAGTGAATTGACACCCAGCAGCCGATACTCTTTGCCGGCTTCGATCACAAAGGTGTCCCCTTCCTCGCTCATGGTGAACACCTTTCCGTTATAGGCCCAGGGCGAAGTCGTGAATGCCGCCGCACCCGGAGCGATGCGTGCGCGGAACACGCGCTCGCCCGTGTCGACGTCGTAGCGGGCGAAGATGCCCTTCGCGTAGAGCACGTAGAGAGCGCGGTCGTAGATCAACGGCGTGGGCAGGTAGGTGCCACCGGCGAGCCGGTTGTACCACACGACATGGTCGTTCTTGTTTAGGCTCTCCGGCGGGGTAATGTCTCCCGAGCCTCCGGGACGAATCGCGGCGATGGGTTTATTTTGCCCGCCCGAGCTGCCCGAGGTGACAAAGAGCCGGCCGTTCCATGCAAAAGGACTTTGGATGGTGACCACCGCCAGGCGCTTCATGCGCCAGAGCTCGCGACCGTCGAGGTCGTAGCTGATGACAGCGCCCGGTCCGACAGTCACGAGCTCGGTCCGTAGCGTGTTCTCCCAAACGAAGGGGGTCGCCCAACCCGTCTTCCTTCTGTCTCCGACGTCCCGAGCCGTACGCCAAAGCTCCTTTCCGGTCCGCTTGTCGAAGGCGGCGATGAAGCCTTGGTCCTCGTTATCGTTCAAGACGAAAACGCTGTTCCCGTGCAAAGCGGGAGAGGCACCCGTCCCGAAGTCACGCACTTTCTGGTAAAGCTTCAACGGGGTCGCCCAAACCTCATGGCCTTCGAAGTCGTAAGCGTAGAGGCCGAGATGGCCAAAGTAGACGTAAACGCGCTCGCCATCCGTGACCGGCGTCTCCGACGCGAAACTGTTTTTCCGGTGTCGCCCACCCGGTGGATGGCCGTGATAGACCTCTCGTTCCCACAAGAGCTTGCCTGTCTCGAGCTCGTAACAATAGAGCACGAGACGGATGACGATCTCGTGGGGCATCTCGCGGTCGCGGGCGTAGAGACGCGCGTTTGCTTCTTCAGAGGAAAGCCCCTCCGCCCGCAGCTCGGCGATGTACTCGTTGCTGAAATCAGTTCCTAGCGACGGTTGTTTCATCGCTTGCTCGCTGGTGGCGGCCGTCAAGAAGATCTTTCCGTCCCAGACGATGGGCGAGGACCAACCGACACCCGGAACCTCCGCGACCCACTCGACGTTCTCGGTGGTCGACCAACGCTCCGGAAGGTTGGGATGGTCGGCGACAGGCATCGATTCCGGGCCCCGAAAACGAGGCCAGTTCTTGGCGCCGTCGCTCGCGGCCGCTGACGGCTCGGGGAGACACAGGAGCGTTGCGAAACCGATGGCGGCGGTCGTGCGGCGGAGCGAGCGGGAAAGATTCATAGGACAAATCTATGCGCCCGTGGGTGCCCGCCGCAACCCCAAGAACGCTGAGGGAGTATGGAGCACTATTCCATCGTATGGAATACCCGGCGCGTCGCGCGCCAGGATCGATCCGATGGTGGCTCTCCGCGACGAGTGACGGCGCATAGCTTCCCTCGACAGAGTTAGAGGCCGGCGACTATTATCCGCCGGTGACCCAAGCCCAGGAGAGCGTCGAGCGGCCCTACGGCTGGGTCGTGGTCGTCGGCTCGCTTCTGTTGATGACGGTTGGCGCCGGCGGCTACTACGTGGTGATCGTCGGTCTCAAGCTCGTGGCTCAGGATTTCGGAGGGCTGCGATGGGTACCGTCGATGGCCTACTCGATGTGCGTTTTCGGGATGGGTCTTGGCGGCATCTTCATCGGCAGATGGTCGGACCGCGTGGGCGTCGCCACCCCGGCGCTTCTTGGCGCCCTGATGATCATCGCGGGGGCGGTCACGGCGAGCGTCGCGACGGATCGGTGGACGTTTCTGCTGGCCCACGGAGTCTTGATCGGCCTATTGGGGAACGCGGCTTTGTTTTCCCCCCTCATCGCCAACACGGCGCGCTGGTTCGACCGCCGGCGCGGCATAGCCGTGGCCATCGTCACGAGCGCTCAAGCTCTCGCCGGCGTCTTTTGGCCCTTCACTTTCCGGTTCCTCATCGAAGGGTCCGGCTGGCGAGAAGCTTACCGGGTATACGCGCTCGTGGCTCTCGTGACCATGGTTCCCTTGAGTTTCCTGCTCCGCCGCTCGGCGCCAATAGCGCCCGAGGCACCCACGCGGGAGGCGGGCGCTGATGCGCAAGTCCTCGGCTTGGCGCAAAACGGCGTCCTCGTCTGGCTGTGCATCGCCATCGTCTGCTGCTGCGTGGCCATGGCCATGCCGATCGTGCACGTGGTCTCCCATGCGACCGACCTCGGCTATCCGCTCGCGCGGGCTTCCGAAATGCTCGCGGTGCTCTTGGGCTGCGCGTTCTTCAGCAGGATCGCCTGGGGCGCGGTTTCTGATCGCATTGGCGGGCTTCGCGTGCTGATGATTGGGTCCCTTTGCCAGACCTTGGTTATAGCCATGTATCTTGCAGTCGAAAGCCTCATCGGCCTTTTCCTGCTCTCGGGACTCTTCGGCCTCGCCTTCGGAGGCATCATCCCGAGCTACACGCTCATCATAAGCAAGCACTTTGCTCCCGGGTCCATCGGCTGGCGAATCGCGACGGTCTATTTCTTTGGAGCCATCGGTATGGCGATCGGTAGCTGGCTCGGAGGCGCGGTCTTCGACCTCACCGGCGCCTATCGAGAAGCCTTCGCGGCGGGTCTGTTGTTCAACGTCGTCAATCTCTTGATCGTGGGTGCGCTCTTGGTGCGAACGCCTCAACGCTCGAAGCCCAAAACAGCGACCTTCTGGCTTGACGACTAGTTTCCCGTGAGAGCTTCGAGGCTGCCCGGGTCGCGAGGAAGCGCCGCAGTCAAGTTCTCGTATCCGTCTTCGGTGACGAGGATGACGTCTTCGACGAACACCGATAGATCCTCGTCGTGATTGTAGTACCACGGCTCGACGGTGAAGATCATTCCCGCCTCGAGAGGGATGTCGGCCAGTGCCGGGTCGCCTGTCGAAAGTCCGATGTGGTGCCCGTAGAAGCCACCGGCCTGCATGTAGCGGCGCTCGTCGGACGGGATTTTCTCGACAGCAATATTTTTCAACTCCGCGAAACTCACGCCCGGGCGGATCGCTGCGATGATCGTATCGGACACAGCTGTCGCCATTTCGAGAGCTCGTTTTTGCCGCGCCGTGAATTCCCCCGAAACAGGAAACGTGCGGCCGACGTCGCTCACGTAGTAATCGAGCTCGGTTCCGACGTCGAATACGACGAGGTCTCCGTCCCTCATGACGCGATTGCGGCGATCGTGATTGGCCGCCAGGATGCGCCAAGGCCAGAGCGAGTTCGGGCCCGACTTCACGATAGAGGCGAAGGCCAGGCGCTGAGCGCCGCCGCGCTTATAGGCGGCCTCGAGCTCAGCCACGAGCCCGCGCTCGTCGATGCCGTCGCGGACGAAACCCGCCGCGTGCCGAATAGCTTCGATCGTGAGAGCACATACCCGGCGCATCGCGTCGATTTCCTCCGGGCCGTGGACCATGCGCAGCCGGGCCATGTCTTCGTAGGCATTCGCAATCGACGCTTCTCGATACGTGTTCTGCAAGTGAAAGACGAGCGCTTCGGCGGCGCTCCACTTGGCAATGAAGTCGGATGTGACGCGAGGAATCGCGCCTCGACGCCCCAAGTTGACGCGTAGGGTCTTCCCTCGCGTGACCCACGCCTCGACGGCCGTCGAAAGCTCGGACACGTTGCGAAAGGTTTCGATCCCCGACCGCGTCGAAACGTCGGGGTCAGCCGCAAGAAGGCGTCCGGGAAAGTCGTTCATCCTCGATGAGCTCGCGTAACGCGCGTCTCGTTCCGGGCTGAAGACGACCGCCGTCTGGGCGTCGGCGTCGAGAACGAGCACGGCGTCCGGTAGCTCGAGCCCAGTGAGGTAGAGGAAGTCGTCCGACTGACGAAAAGTGAAACCGTCCGAGACCCCGTAGCGAGCCGGCACGAGCAGAACACCCCCTCCAGATCGCCGCAAGCGCGCGATCATCTTGTCGCGCCGGCCCTGATAGACGCCTTTCGAGAACTGCAGATCCGTCCACTCGAAGAGTCGCTGTTCCGGCGTCGGACGCCGCGGCGTCTGAGTGTTAACGGTCGGAACGAGCAAGAGTGCCAGGGTCAACATCGTCTTCATGTGGGTCTCCGGAAGTTGCTGATGCCGCCAAGAGGTCGTTGACGGTCAGTCTGTCCTTATAACACGAGATGCGTTTTGACCACCGCACCGGCACGATGCATCACATGATGCATCAATTCTCGACGAAGAATCTTCCAAGGCCGAGTTCATGATGGGGCTCGCCTTCTCGATCGCGAAGTCGACGAAGGTCGACGCGCATCTGCACGTTCAGAACCACTTGGCCGAGATGATCAACACGACCGAATTCGTGCGCGCCTGTCTCGTCGCAAGCGAAGCGAATGCCGAGCCTCGACATGACGGTGTCTACGTGCCGGACGCGATGCCGCTCTGGTGTGTCCGGCAGATGTTTCCGAAGATGTTCTACCGGATGTGCGAGATTATTCAGATCATCGGAGCGGGCGGAATCGTCGCCGTGCCGTCTTTCGCGGAGGTAGAGGGGCCCCGGGGGGAGGATATCGAACGCTACTTCCAATCCGCCAATGCCGATGCCAAAAGCCGCATTCGCCTCTTCGGGCTCGCCTTCGACGCGGCCGTCTCGAGCTTCTCCGGTCGCCAGCAACTCTACGAGCGTTATTATTCCGGCGACCCCGTCCGACTCGCCGACGCGCTCTACGCGCTCTACGACAAGGATCCCTACGTGAACCGGATCACGGAGATGCTGGACGCTCTTGGTTGGCTCCTAGCCGGCGCCAACCAAGAGCGTTGACCGGCGCGATATCGAAAATCCGTGCATGCGAGTTGACCGCGGCGCTCGAGGCTGATACGAAAGGCTGTGAATCGAAGAACGTTTCTACAGATGGGCGCCGCTGGCGCCTGCATGGGCCTCGTGCCGTCTGCGCAGAGGGCGCCTTTCGGCCTCGACTACGCGCCGCATTTCGGGATGTTTCGTCATCACGCGGGAGACGATCTGATCGATCAACTGCGTTTCATGCATGACGAGGGGTTTCGTGCCCTCGAAGACAACGAGATGCCCACGCGGGACGTCGCGGTCCAGGAGCGGATCGGGAACGAGCTATCGCGGCTCGGCATGCGGATGGGTGTCTTCGTGGCGCATACGGCGTGGGGAGAGATCTCGTTTGCCTCCGATGCGCCGGAAGCGCGCGCTCGCATCCGGGAGGACATCCAAACGGCGATCGAAGTGCAAGAGCGCGTGAGCGCAAAATGGTGCACCGTCGTGCCGGAGAGTACGATCGCGGCCTCCCATGGGAGTATCAGACCGCCAATGTGGTCGACAACTTGAAGCGCGCGGCCGAGCTCTGTGAGCCCGCCGGGCTGACGATGGTGCTCGAGCCCCTCAATCACTGGACAGACCACGCGGGGGTCTTTTTGACGGGTATCCCTCAGGCGTTCCAGATCTGCCGGGCCGTCGCGAGCCCGTCGTGCAAGATCTTGGACGGTCTCTACTATCAGCAGATCACCGAGGGAAACTTGATCCCGAATATGGACAAGGCCTGGGACGAGATCGCTTATATTCAAGTCGGAGACAATCCAGGTCGTAAAGAGCCGACAACGGGCGAGATCAACTATCACAACGTTCTTCGGCATCTCAAAGGCAAGGGCTATCGAGGTATTGTGGGGATGGAGTACGGTAACTCGATGCCGGGAAAGGCCGGCGAGCGTGCTGTCATCAACGCCTATATCGCCTGCGATCGAGACTAAGGGTCCCAAGGAGGCCACCGATGCCGTCCAATAAAGAACGACCGAGCTCTGGTATAAGCAGGCGCGACGCCCTGCGCTTCATCGGTTCTGCGACCGCCCTTCCTCTGCTTCTTCCTCCCCCTTCCGCCCATGCAGCGAAAGACACGTGGCAGCCGCGGTTTCTCGACCCTAAGGATGTAGAGACCGTGGCAAGTCTGTCCGAGTGCGTTCTCCCTCGGACCGATAGGCTGAGGGCGCGGGGTCGAGCGGTTCACGAGTACATCGATCTCGCTCTCAGTCGGGCGGAGCTGCGGGAGCAGAATGCGTTCAACGATGGACTCTCATGGCTCGAGTCGCATGTCTCCACGTCGTGGCAACGCAAGTTTACCGAGCTCGATCGCGACGACCAGCGGCGTTTGCTCGCGGAGATCTCGGATACGACCCGCTTCAGCAATCCCCGAGGCCATGCGTTCTTGACGCAAGTGAAACAGTTGACGATTGAGGGCTCGTGGCAATGATTCGTCGACACGTTCTGTTGGGCACCTTCTTGCTGGGATTGGCCGCGCCGCTTCCCAAGGCCGAGGCTCGCGATTGGCCCCAATGGCGAGGGCCGAACCGCGACGGCGCCGCGGCGTCCTTTCGCGAGCCTGCGTCGTGGCCGGAAGCGCTGAGCGAGCTCTACAAGGTGGAGGTTGGTTTCGGCTACGCCGCGCCGATCTTGGTGGATGAGCGGATCTACATGTACACCCGTCAGGAAGACAACGAAGTCCTGTTGGCACTCGACGCCGATTCGGGAAAGGTCCTTTGGTCCGCACCCTATCCGGCGCCCTTCGAAGTGATGTCGGCGGCGAGGCGCCACGGCCCCGGTCCCAAATCGACGCCCGTATTCGCGGACGGCCGTCTGTTCACTTTGGGCATGACCGGTATGGTCACGGCCTTCGACGCCGAGACCGGCCGGCAGATTTGGCAGAACCCGTCGCCTCGAGTCCACCCTCTCTACCATGCGGCGACGTCTCCCATCGTCGATGGCGATGTTGTCATCGTGCATGTCGGCGGCCACGACGACGGCGCGCTCACAGCCTTCGACGTCGCTACCGGCAGGGCGCGATGGAGCTTGGACGGAGACGGGCCGGCCTATGGATCGCCCATGGTGTTCGAGCTTGCGGGCACGCGACAAGTCGTGACGTTCACCCAGGAGAATTTCGTCGGTGTCGCGCGGGCGACGGGCGAGCTCTTGTGGCGGCGCCCCTATACGACACCGAGCACGACGACTTCGCAAACACCGATTCTCTACAAGAATATGGTGATCGAAGCGGGTAGGGCCAATGGCATCACGGCCTTTCACGTCGTGAGGCGAGGGGACGCGTTTCAGACCGAGAACGTTTGGCATACCGACGAAGTCTCGTTGCACATGACCAATGGGGTCGTCATCGATGGTGTGTTGTACGGGCTTTCCCACTTGAACAGCGGGCAGTATTTTGGGCTCGACCTCGATAGCGGTGAGGTTCTTTGGAAGAGCGACCCACGCCAGGCGGAGAACGCCGCCATCGTGCGAGCGGCGAACACGATCTTCTCGCTCGAAGATGACGGCGAGCTCGTCATCCTGCGTGCGAGCCGCACGTCGTTCGAAGTCGTGAAACGCTACGAAGTGGCCACGAGCGCGACCTGGGCGCAGCCGACCCTCTCCGGCAGCCGCATCTACGTCGAGGATGTTTCGACGCTGACTCTGTTGTCGGTGGAGTGAGGCTGAGGAGCTCCACCGCGAATGGCTGAGTCCAAGCCCGACCCTTTCCGGACGATCAATCCTCCGATCCATCGAGCGTCGACGGTTCTCTACGAGACCTACGAATCCTTTCTCGAACCCGACCGAGTCCCCTATCACGGCAAGTTATACGGCACCTTTGGCTCGCCGGTGCAGCTCGAGCTCGAGAAAGCTTTGGCCGCGCTCGAAGGCGGCTATGCTTGCCGCGTCTGCCACTCCGGATTCGATGCTATCGGCGTCGTGCTCATGGCCTTCACACAAAGCGGGGACCACATTCTCATATGCGACAACATCTACGGACCGACCCGTGCGTTTTGCGACCGGGTGCTCGCGAAATATCATGTCGCCGTCGATTACGTACCCCCGACCATCGGCGCCGATATTGAGCGCTTCATCAAACCAAACACCAAGCTCATCTATCTGGAATACCCCGGCTCGAACACCTTCGAGATTCAAGACGTTCCCGGCGTGGTCGAGGTCGCGCGGAGGAAGGGCATCGTCACCGTTATCGACAATACCTGGGCGACACCTCTTTTCTTCAAGCCGTTCGAGCACGGCGTGGATGTGTCCATACATTCCGGAAGCAAATACATCGCCGGTTATTCGGATGCGCTCCTCGGTACGATCACGACGAACGAGGCGCATTTCGCGACATTAGAAGACTTTTACGAATCCACCGAACGCTTTGCCTCTCCGGAGTCGTGCTATTCGGCCTTGAAAGGCCTGCGCACGTTGTCCGTGCGGATGACGCGTCACGAAGCGTCAGCGCTCGAGATCGCCAAGTGGCTCGAGGCGCACGCGGCCGTGGAGACGGTAATCTATCCGGCTCTCGAAACGCATCCGGAACACCATCTGTGGCGGCGCGATCTAACGGGTGCCTCGGGCGTGTTTGGTTTTATCTTGAAGAAAGATCCGACGCGCGAGGAGCTCTCGACGTTCCTCGATCCCATGAACATCTTTGCTCTTGGCTTGAGCTGGGGCGGCTTTCAGAGTCTCATCAAAGCGGAGAACGTCACCGATCGCGTCCTACCCTTCCGCTATGAGGAGCGAACGATTATCCGGCTCAGCATAGGGCTCGAGGATGTCCAGAAGATGAAGGTCGATCTTGGTGAAGCTATCGAGCGACTCGTCTGAACGCGGTCCCTGAAAATTATTGAAGCTCGAGGTAGCTCCGCGCGCTTTAAGTTTAAGAAAAGCGTGCCTGATCAAGTTCCTTTCTTCGCGCGAAAGTTGATCCCCACCGTACCAAAGTTCTTTGCGCTCGACTGCTGCGGTGCGTCGGCGAAGACCTCGGCGCGCCACGTGATCTCGAATCCTTCAAACCCCGCCGCGGCGACCGCCGCCTCGAGCTCTGCTTCCAGCAGAGCGCCGGCGATTCACCCGGTCCAGAGGTTGATTTTCTCCTTCGCTTTCTCGTTGACGGGCTTGGTGACGAGAATATCGGCGAGCTGGAGCCGGCCGCCGGGCTTGAGGACCCGCGCCATTTCTCTCAACGCCCCGAGCTTGTCGGGCATGAGATTGAAGACTCCGTTCGAGATAACGACGTCGGCCCAGCCATCAGGCACTGGCAGCTCCTCTCCGTAGCCCTTGCGAAACGCCACGTTGTCGAGGCCGGATTCGGGTCTCGCCTCCGTCGCTTTTTCGAGCATGGGCTCGGTCATGTCGACGCCCACGACGCGACCATCCGGACCGACCATGCGCCCGGCAATGAGGCTGTCGATGCCGGCGCCGCTTCCTACATCCACGACGCGGTCGCCCGGCTCGAGCGCACCCATGCTGAAAGGATTGCCGGTTCCGGCAAATGACTCGATGGCTCGCTCGGGCACGCCGTCGAGAAGGCTCTCGTCATAGCCGAGGATTCCTGCGAGACGCCTGCCGGTGTGGAAGTGGAAGCCCTGATCGGGGTACTGCGCCACGGTTTTGTACTCGTCGCGGATCGCGTCCTGCAACGATTCGCGGTCCACGGCCGGTGCTTTGGGAAGTGTGACTGCCATTTTGGGTTTCTCCCTCGCTATTCTAATACGCGAAACGGGGCGCGGACCGCCACGCGCCGGTCATCTATTTCGATCTACCCGTCGAGCGCTTGGCGCAAGTCATCGAGAAGATCGTCGGCGTTCTCGAGACCGACGGACATCCGAAGGAGGCCGGGCGGCGCCTGGGACGTGGGACCTTCGCTGGTGTATCGATGCTCGAGAATCGTTTCGACCCCCCCGAGGCTCGTCGCGTTGACGATGAGCTTCAAACGCGAAGCGACCGCGATGGCCGCCGCCTCGCCGCGATCGTTATCGTCACTGGCGACTTCGAAGGACAGGATGCCGCCAAAAGCACTCATCTGGCGCGCTGCGACCTCGTGACCGGGGTGTCCGGCAAGTCCGGGGTAGTGCACCGCCGTGACGTGTGGGTGCTCGTCGAGCTCCCGAGCGAGAGTCAGGGCCGTGGCCGCTTGCCGCTCCACTCGCACGGCGAGTGAGCGGATGCCGCGAAGGACGAGCCACGAGTTGAAAGGCGAGGCGACCGCGCCCAACACTTTGCGGACGAGGTGCATCCGCTTCAGGTGCTCGTCGCGCTTCTTGACGATGATGGCGCCACCTTGTACATCGCTGTGCCCGCCGAGATATTTCGTTGTTGACTGCAGCACCGCGTCAGCTCCAAGCGTGAGCGGTCTCTGGAGAGCGGGCGTTGCGAAAGTACTATCGACGATCACTTTCGCGCCGGCCCGGTGCGCGATCGCGGCGACGGCTTCGATATCCACCACTTTCAGAAGCGGGTTCGACGGCGTCTCTAGCCACACGAGCTTGGTCTCGTCGCGTAGCTCGGATTCGAGGTTCTTCGGGTCGCTCAAATCCACCATCGACGCCGTCTTGTTCCAGCCGGGAAAGAACTCCGTCGCGATCGTGCGGAAGTCGTAATAGATGTCGTCCGCGAAGATCACGTGACTCTCCGGCGGAAGGGCTTGCAAGAACGCAGCTCCCGCGCCGATGCCCGAAGCGAAGGCCATGGCCTCCTCGCCGGCTTCGAGCGCGGCAAGTGCTTCCTGAAGCCTGACTTGCGTCGGGTTGTTCTCTCGAACGTAGAGGTAGCCCTTGGGCGTTTCCGCCGCCGGGCCATGTTCGAATGTGGTCGACAAGTGGATGGGCGGTGCCAACGCCCCCGTCTCGACGTCGGGTTCGGCGCCCGCGCGCACCGCTAGCGTCTCGAATTTCATGGGCCCGTGATTTCTAGCAGGAGACGCACTTATTATTGTTGACGGCGCCGAGGCTCGTCAGAAGCGCGACCACTTCCGGAAAAGGCTGGACGCGCTGGACGGGTCCGTTGGCCATGTCGGCGGCGGTCTGGCCTTCGCGGGTGACCGCGGTCACGTCGGCGCCTTTCGAGACGAGATATTCGATCAGCGCGGCATCTCCTCGCGCGGCGGCGTTGTGAAGCGCCGTATTCCCCTCGTGGTCCCGCGCGTTGACGTCCGCGCCGCACGCTTCGACAAGAAACCGAACGCCGGCCAAGAAACCCGCAGGGTGGTTGCGATGCTCGTTGGCGGCGAACCCTTCCCCGTAACCGGCGCCTGACGCCGCGTGGATGGGCGCAATCGCCGGGCCGCCTTCGGGGATGGGCGGGAGAGCCGAGATATCCTTGATCTCCCGGGCTTGCTCGTCAGCCACACGCGGCCGCTCGGGTGGCTTCTTGGTACGGATCCCAGGATCGGCGCCGTGGTCCTTCAAAAGACGCATGGCGGCGACGTCGCTCGCATAGGCCGCGCGCCAAAACGGTGTCGCTCCCGTCTCGTCGAGCCCCGACTGATCGAAATTGTAGGCGCTGAACCAAATCTTCTTCTTCAAGCGCACGTTCGGATCCGCGCCGGCGGCGAGAAGCGCTTGCATCAGCTCCAAATGCGTCAACGACTGCTGAAACTGCGCGGTGGGCTGCGGGTAGCTCGTATGCGGTGCGTACCAAATATTGATGGCGGCGTAGAGCGGCGTGACGCCTGCCGGTTCGTTGACGAGGTTCGGATCCGCTCCTCGATCGAGCAAGACCTTCGCTACATCGTAGCGCCCATTCATCGTGGCGATGAGGATGGCGCTTGTCTTCGTGCCTTCGCTCAATTGGTTGATATCGGCACCGGCGTCGAGGAGAGCTTCGACGGCCTCGATGTGGCCCTGACGCGCGGCGAGTAGCAACGGTGTCAAGCCGCCTTGGATGCCGACGAGCTCGCCATAGCTCCTCCGCGGACGGTGCTGTGGTGCGCTCGCGGCTTTCTTGTTTTTGCCAGGCTTCATCCAGCCAAACAGCTTCGAGAAAAAGCTGGGACCGCGCTTCTGCTCGACTTTCGCCGTTTTTGTTTCGGGCTCGTCGTCGGGCGCGGCTTTCTCGCGTGCTTCGCGCTGCTTCTGAAGCTTGGCCCGCAGCGCCGCACGGTCTTCCTTGTCGAGCGTGGGGACGTCTAGAAGGCTCGTCGCCGCCGCGACGGAAGCACCCCGTTCGACGAGAACGTCGATGACAGCGGCGCGCCCATAGGCCGCGGCAAACATCAAAGCTGTCTGACTGCGCTTCGACTCCGCCGCGTCCACCTCGGCGCCTTGGTCCAAAAGCAGCGTCACGGCCTCGACGCTTCCGGAGGAGGCGGCCATCATGAGAGGCGTCGCGCCCGTGGTGGTCGAGGCGTTGATGTCGGCTCGAGCTTCGAGGAGCGTCTCGATCATCGCCGGATGGCCGTTTTTGGCGGCGAGAAACAAAGGCGTGTAAGCGCCGAGCCTCGTGGTCGCCTTCACATTGGCGCCGGCGTAAAGGAGCATCTCGGCCATCGCGGCGTCAGATTTCACGGCGGCCCAATGAAGTGCGGTCATGCCGTCGCCCTGAGCCGCGTTGACATCGCCGCCCTGGCGCAGCAAGGAGCGCACGGACGCGCGCTCCCCCTGCATGGCCGCATCGGCCACCGGCGAGTCACTCGTCGTCAGGTCCATGGGCCCGGCGGCGATGAGCAAAGCGCAAAGCGCCGTGGCGGCGCTCAATCGAAGAGCTTGCATCAGAATCATCAAAGCGTTGCCGTCGCGCTAGGCGTCAAATCGATCGAGCCGGTGCTGTCGCCGAAGCTTTCCAAGTCGTCGAGGCCGAGCTTGTGCAACAAGGGCAACATCATATTGGCCATGGGTGTTCCGTCCGCGGCCTTGACGTGCAGATTGCCAGTCAGCTGACCGTTGGCGTGGCCCGCCAGAAAGATCGGACAACGTTTGTGGTTGTGCAAGTTCGAATCGCCCATCGAAGAGCCGTAGAGAATCATCGTCTTCTCGAGCATGTTGCTCTCACCTTCCTGGATGCTGATGAGCTTGTTCAGAAAGTAAGGAATGAGACTAACGTGGTAACGGTTGATCTTGGCGTATTCGAGGACGTTCTTCTCACGGCCGCGATGATGGGAGGCGTTGTGAAATCCCGTCATCACGCCGCTTTCGGGAAACACGCGCCCAGACACGTCCCGGCTCAACTTGAACGAGAATACGCGGGTCATGTCCGCCACGAAGGCGAGCGCCTGTAAATCGAATATGAGCTTCAAATGCTCTTCGAACGAGTCGGGAACGCCCACGGGTGCTTCCGGTAGCTCTCGTGCTTCGCCGCTAGCGTTGCGCTCTTCGATCTTCTGGATCCGGCGCTCGATCTCACGCACGTTGTCGAGATAGTCTCCGAGCCGCGCACGGTCGGCCGCACCAAGGCGTCTTTCGAGACGGGCGACTTCGTCGGGCAGCCAATCGAGAATGCTTTGATTGGCGTCGCGCCTCGCCGCGCGCTCTTCTTCGGTCCCGCCGGAGCCGAAAAGTTGATCGAACGCCAAGCGAGGATCGCGGATCATGGGAAGCGGCTCACTAGGCGACGCCCAGCTGATGGTGTCGGCATAGACGCACGCATAGCCGTAGGAGCACCCGCCGGACTGATCGATGTTCTCTATACAAAGCTGCATCGACGGGATGGGTGTGTCCTGGCCGAAGCGCTGCGCGTAGAGCTGGTCGAGAGACGTCCCGGCAACGACGTCGGAGCCTTCGGTCTGCTTCGGATGTAGCTGGGTCAGGAACACCGCGCTCGTTCGAAAGTGATCCCCGCCAATTTCCGGCGGGGCGAAGGCCTCGGCCATGCGGGAATCCGTGTTGCTGACGATGGTCAAGTATTTCCTGTAAGGCTCCAGAGGGCTCAAGCTGCTCGGCGTGAGGTCGAAGTCACTGCCTTCGGCCGCGGGCGACCACAGGTTCTTCTCGATCCCGATCGCGTTGCTACCAGCGGCCCCATGCACCATCTCGATACAGACGAGCCGCGTGTGGTCCGTTCCTGACGCGGCCCAGGCTTTGCGCGCGGGCACCATGGCTTCGAGGAACGGGAGGGAAACCGTCGCCCCCACGCCGCGAAGCACGGCGCGACGGGACAAGTGTTTGTTCGTAACGTACACCGGACTAATTCTCCTGGTTGGCGCCATCGGCGGCGTCGGTCTCGCCCAGCGTGCGGTCCGCTGTTCCCATCCGAAACGGCGGGCTTTCCACGACCCCGAGAATGAAAGACGACATGCGGTACTCGTTCGCCGCGGCCTCGCGTGCAATCATGCGCACCACGGGCATGTCGTAATGCTCGACCCGTCGACCCAACGCATAGGTCAAGAGGCTTTCGGTGAAGGTTGCGACAAAGGCGTCCGAACGGTTCAAGATCGCGTCGCGCAATCCGAGCGGACCGTCGATTCGGCTCCCGTCATAGAGCTCGCCCGAAGCGTCGATAGGAACGCTTTCATCTTTGAGCCGCCACGCCCCGGTAACGTCGAAATTCTCGAGCGCGAGCCCAATCGGATCGATGACCGTATGGCAGGAGCTGCATGCGGGGTTTTTGCGATGCATCTCCATGCGTTCGCGGATCGACAGCACGCGGTCCTCGGCGACCGCGCTCGTCTCCTCGAGAGCGGGCACGTTGGGCGGCGGTGGTGGCGGCGGCGATCCGAGAAGCACTTCCATCACCCACTTGCCGCGCTGAACCGGAGAGGTGCGATTCGCCACCGAAGTGAGCGCGAGAATGCTGCCATGACCGAAGACACCGCGTCGGTTCTCGTTGATATCGTCGCCGTCGCCATCGCCGCCGAGTGTAACGCGCCGAAATGCGGCGCCGGTAACATTTGGGATCTGGTAGTGCGCGGCGAGGCGCTCGTTGACAAAGGTGTAGTCGGCCGTCAAGAGCTCGAGAACGGGCCGGTCTTCGCGGACCAAGTTGTCGAAGAAGAGCTCTGTCTCGCGTTTCATGGCGACCGCGAGCCGCGCGTCGTAGAGCGGGTAGCGCAACGCGTCGGGGTTCAGCTTTGCGAGATCCTGGAGCCTCAGCCACTGCGAAGCGAATCGCGTCGAGAGCGCTTCGGAGCGGGGATCGGCAATCATCCGGCGCACTTGCTGTTCGAGAATCGCGGGGTCCGAAAGCTGGCCACGGGCGGCGAAGCGCACGAGCTCTTCGTCGGGCGCCGTCGCCCAAAGGAAGAACGACAGGCGCGACGCCAGGTCCAGATCGCTTACCTGGTAGCGCTCGCCGAGTGCTACCGTTTCGGGCAACTCTTCGAAACGGAACACGAAGCTCGGGCTCGCGAGGATCGCTTGAAGCGCCATCCGAACCCCGCTCTCGAAATCGCCGTTGTCGCGGCCGCGAGCGTAGAAGCTCATGAGCCCTTCGAGGCCGAGCTCGTCGACAGGACGCCGGTAAGCTCGGCTCGCGAGTGCGGTCACGATCTGCGTGGCGCAGCTTTGCTCTTCTTCGGCTGTGACCGGGCGGCACGTGAAGATGCGCCGCCGGCTGGGCGTATCCGAGACACCCGTCACGTCATAAGGTCCGCTGATGGTGAAAGCCCTGAGATGAGGCAGCGTCGTGATGCCGTAGGCAATACCGATATGGCTGTCCGCGAGCGTGTGCTCGATAGGTCCGATGACGTCATCGATGGGGCCTTCCGACGTCTTGAGGAACGCGGCCGAGATGCGGTGAGGGCCGGCTTTGACTGCAATCGGCTCGGTCTCGAGGATCAATCCACCGTCCTCTTCTTCGTTCATCAGCGGGTCGATATCGAGGAGCGCGAGGCGCTTGCCGTTCATCGAGACTTCGACTTGCTCGTTCTTCGCTGTCTTGCCGTAAAGGAACCCTTGCGGGGACGTGTGTGGCTCTATCTTGAAGATGTAGTCTCCATCCGCTGGAAAGTTGTGGATGACGGAAACGCCGCCGCGGGTGCCGAAGGGAGCGCCCTCGACGTGGCGTAGTTGCGAGCCCGTCCGCGGAACTTTGTAGCTCGTCTCGTTCGGGGTGGCTTTGGGGTCGCCCACCGCTTCGCGGCTGATCCTCTCCGCGGCACGAAGATAGCTGTCTAGGACCGTCGGCGACATTCCCTGGACGTCGGCGATGTTGTCGAAGCTATGGCTTACCGTATCCGTCGGCAGGAGGGCATCGATGTCGACGTCGATGGCGAGAAGGTCTTTCACGGAGCGCTGATATTCCGCTCGGTTGAGCCTTTGAAACGTGCGGCGGCCCGGGTCGGGATTATCGAGATAACGTGCGTCGAGGCGCGCTGCGAGCATGGTAATTAGAGCTTCGACGGCAGCATCATCCGGTCGGGAGGCATAAGACGGCGGCATCATCCGCGTACGCAGCTTGCGGATCGTCTTCTCGGCGGTCTCGGCGTTTAGCTCTGGATGGGAGGTGTCGAAGGACTCGAGCGTCAGCCCACCGGTCATGGCCGCGTCGTTGTGGCACATGAGGCAATAGTCTTCGACCATTGCGGTCGCGGCTTCAGGGGAAAGCCTGGCGCTTTGCTCCTGAGCTTGAACGGGCGAGCTTGCGCCCACGTGCAAAACGGCGATTCCCACCACGGCAAAAGCAAACTTTCCCATCAAGCCTCCTTGAAGACGCCCCTCGCTCCGCTGGAGACAGCGGTACGCAGTAGATCTTCTACGACCGAGGCTGGCTTGGCAAGTGGCACTCCGGGCCGACCATTCGAGCAACGGTTGCCTTGCGCGCCAGGACTGCGGCATCATCTCCTTCTCTTGAAAGCGCGGGATCTACCTCTTTACTACAACGCGTCTGAGATTCTCGACCGCAATCTCCCGGCGCGCCGGGATAAAACCGCCCTCTATAGCGACGCGCGCACCATGAGCTTTGGAGAGGCGGGCTCCGAGGCCAATCGCGTGGGGAACGCGCTCCGCAGGCTCGGGGTCCGGATGGGCGACACCGTCGCGCTGCTCTCGCTCGACGGCGCCGAGTGGGTCTCGGTCTTCTTCGGAACACTCAAGCTCGGCGCGATCTCGGTCGGGATCAATACTCTCCTGACCGAAAAGGAATATGCCTATATTCTCGACGATTGCCGCGCCCGTGTACTGATCGTTCACGAGAGTCTGTGGCCCAAGATCGCGTCGATTCTCGACGCCGCAAGCTGTCTCGAGCACGTGATCCTCATTGGGGGCTCGAGCGATCGCGCCCTCGCTTACGATGACTGGATCGATGGCGAGCCCAACGAGCTCGCGCCAGCGCGGACACATCGCGAGGACTTCTGCACGCTCAATTACTTGAGCGGCACGACAGGCCAGCCCAAAGGGATCCTGCACGCACATAAGGACCTCGCGCTCACCGCGGTTTTGAGTGGTCAGAAGAGTCTCGGGATTCAGGAAAGCGATCGCACCTTCGCGGCAGCGAAGCTCTTCTTTACGTTCGGAACCGGAGGCAATCTCCTCTTTCCGTGGTCGGTGGGCGCTTCCATCGTGCTCTTCGAGGGCTCGCCTCGCGTCGCCTCGAACATATTCGAGACCATCGAGCGCTTCGAGCCGACGATCTTGTTTCACACGCCCACGGGTTACGCGATGGCGCTCGCTATTCCGGATATGGAGCGCCGCTACGACTTGTCTTCGCTGCGCTTGTGTGTCTCCGGCGGCGAACGTCTCCCGGCCGCGATCTGGGAGGAATGGAAAGCGCGAACCGGTGTGACCATTCTCGATGGCATCGGCGCCACCGAGGTCTATCACAATTTCTTGTGCAACCCCGTCGACGACGTCCGTCCCGGAAGCAGCGGCAAGCCAGTCCCCGGCTACGACACCCGCATCGTGGATGACGAAGGTGTCGAGGTCGGGACCGGCGAAGTGGGCAACTTGATGATCCGCGGCGAGTCCATAGCCCTCTCCTATTGGCATCAATACGAGCGCTCGCACGCGAGCTTCCGAGGCGATTGGTTTTTCACCGGCGATAAATACAAGAAGGACGCGGACGGCTATTACTGGAATGCGGGACGCTCCGACGACATGCTCAAAGTGGGCGGCATCTGGGTCTCGCCCATGGAGGTCGAGAGCGTTCTCATCAGCCACGAAGCGGTCGCCGAGTGCGCCGTCGTCGCGTTTCGAGATGGTTCGGGGCTCGTCAAGCCCAAAGCCTTCGTCGTGCTGCGCGAAACGTTCGACGTCTCGGCGAAGCTCGCAGACGAGCTCATCGCCTTTTGTCGGGAGCAAATGGCGCAGTACAAGCGCCCGCGGAAAGTCGAGTTTCTCGACGAGCTTCCGAAAACCGCGACGGGCAAAATCCAGCGCTACAAGCTGCGCAAGGGCCAGGAGGCCACATGACCGATTCGAGCTCCGAAGATATGCAGATCAACTACATCGAGCATCTGCAGCTAGAGAAGCTTCTGACAGCGCAGAAGTTCATATCGCCGCATCCAGAGGAGAGCGTCTTCGTGATCATGCATCAGAGCTACGAGCTTTGGTTCCTCCAAGTGATCCACGACGTCGAGCGCGTCATCGTCATGCTCGAGAGCGACGACATCGCGCAAGCGACCTGGCTTCTCCAGCGCCTCGGCCGTATCTTTCAAACGCTCGACACCCAGCTCGGCATCTTGGAGATGATGAGTGCCGCCGATTTTCAGGAATTCCGCCCCTACTTGAAGCAATCGAGCGGCTTGCAGTCGCGGCAGTTTCGAAAGATCGAAGTGATGGGCGGCCTGTGCGAGACCGTCGGCGAAGCTTATGAAGCTCGTGTGCGCGCGCAATGGCCGGGCCTCGTGGAAGAGGTCCCGACGACCCTTCACGCAGCCTTCGTGAAGCTCATCGAGCGCCAGCCGCGAAGCCTAATCGAGATCTACCAAAAACGGTGGAAGCAGTTCGACCTGTTCGCTCTCAGTGAAGCTTGCCTCGAGCTCGACCGGCAGATCCTCACGTGGCGCTCCAACCACGTGCGCATGGTCGAGCGGATGATTGGCGACCGTGCGATCGGAACGGGCGGCACGGAGGGAAGCCGTTATTTGAGCTCGACGACCCGCTACCGTTTCTTCCCCGAGCTTTGGGAGGTGCGCAACGCTTTGACCGAAGCGAGCGGCGGCCGGACGTCGAGCTAGTCAGTGTTGGCAGAGTTCGGAGAGGGCATCAACGCTTTTTATACTCGTAAGTATGATTCTTTAGAGTCGAATGAGTAAAAAGTGCGGTTCGACGCTTGCCCCGGTTATTCGATACTGCGCTGTTCTTCCGATGAAGCCGAGCAAAAGTGCAGCGATACCGACGCTTCTCATGAGCTTTCATGAATCACCGCAGCGGTGGTGTCGTCTTCGGAGGCCGGTGATGCTTGGTCGTCTGCTCGTAGGCGTAAGATAGTTTGATGAGTGTCGGCTCGCTGAACGGCCTCCCGAGAAATTGAAGGCCAGCGGGTAGCTCGCCATAGCTGAAGCCGATTGGCACGGCAAAGGCCGGAAAGCCTGTCGGCGGAGACAGCGTGCGGCTGTTGGCGCCGTCCGGTGTGTTCAAATCTCCGATGAGCCGCGGGGGATACCGGAAAGTGGGATAGACGAGGGCGTCGACGCCGGCGTCGTCCATTGCTTTGAGCACGACCCCCCGTAATCGATCGGCCACTTCGACATTGTGCAAATAATCGGAATTTTCTTCCGGCGGTCCTTCGATCTCACTCGCTCGAGCGAGTCTGCTTTCCAGGAAGGGGTGGTAGTCATCGGTCTCGATAATCTCGGCTAGTGACTTGTAGGGGGCGTCTGGACCCAGGCTGGCCAGATAGTTGTTGTAGTCGAACTCGAGCCGGCCTGCGTTTCTTTTGAACGATTCCTGGATCTCCTCGAGAGCGGGGATGCGCACCGGATCGATGATGGTGGCGCCGGCCTTTCGCATGTCCTCGAGCGCCTGATTCATGGCCGCCAGGACTTCGGGATCGGTGTCGTCCTCGGGAAACATCTGGCGCACGGCACCGATCTTCGCGCCGTCGAGGCCGTCTACATCGAGGAACGCGGCGTAGCTTTCGGCAACGTTACCTTCCGCCGCTCTGGTTACCGGGTCGGCGGGGTCGTAACCGGCAATAACTTGAAGAACGACCACCGCATCCGCGACGCTGCGCGCGAGGGGACCTCCTACATCCCGACTCAGACTGAGCGGAACGATGCCGTCGCGGCTCGTAAGGCCCATTGTCGTACGGAATCCAACGAGAGACTGATGGGAGGCGGGGCCGCGGATCGAGCTTCCGGTGTCTGTTCCGAGCCCGACGGTGCCGAAGTTGGCCGCAATGGCGGCGGCGGTGCCTCCGCTCGATCCGGCCGTGACACGGAGCGGATCGTAGGGATTCCGCGTGTAGCCGGGGAGAACGGAGCTCACGGTGAAGGCGCCGCTCATCGCAAACTCGGCGAGGTTCGATTTGGCGAGAACGATCGCTCCCGCCTCGCGGATCTTCCGCACCTGATAGGCGTCATCGGGAGGATAGGAGTCTTTCATGGCGAGCGTGCCATTGGTGGTGGGTAGATCGTGGGTGTCGTAGTTGTCTTTGACGATGAACGGGATGCCGTGGAGGGGTCCGACGAATCCAGACTCCGCGAATTGTCGGTCGAGCTCCGCCGCTCGCTCGAGCGCTCTCGGATTAATAGTGATGATGGCGTTGATGTAGGGTCCGTTCTTGTCGTAAGCGTCGATGCGGTCGAGGTAGAGCTGCACGAGCGCGGCGGCGGTGAGCTGGCCCGCCTCCATGGCGCGATGAATGTCGGCAATACCGGCTTCCTGAACGCGATCGACACGAAACGATCGCTCGGTCGCGAGGAGAGGGATGGCCAGCGCTAGAAAATAAACGGCCGCCGACGACAGAACGTGTGCTGCTCTCATCTTTCCTCCTCGAGTAGACAGTCGAGCAGCATTCTAATGGTATCCAGGTGAGAACCTGCAACCGTTCTGTGTCAAGATTGAGAGGAGCCGGTTGAAAACGTACGAGGGTGAATGAAACGTTTGTTCAAGAATGTCGCGATTCTGACGATCGTGGCAGCGGTCTTCTTCCTCTTGCGCCGGTTCGTCTTCCTCGAAGATCGGGTGCCGGTGATCGTTGTGACGGCGGCTCCGGGACGCGTCGAGGAAGCGGTGACGAACACGCGCGCGGGGACGCTCGCGGCGAGACGTCGCGCGAAGCTCTCTCCTGAGGTTGGCGGCATGGTCATAGCCCTTCCGTTTCGAGAAGGTCAGCGTGTCGCGAAAGGCGATGTTGTTTTGGAGCTCGATGCTCAACTGCAAAGAGCCCAGCTCGAGCTCGCGGAGCGAGAGCTCGAAGCGGCACGCTCCCAGCAGGAACAAGCGTGTCTCGCCGCCGAGCGCGCTGCGAGGAGCATGGAACGTATTCGGCGACTGACGGAGCAAGAGATCGCCAGCCGCGATTTACTCGACGATGCGGAGACCGAGTCTCGTCGCGCCGCCGCCGCCTGCCGCGCCGCGGGCTCGAACTCGGCACGGGCGGCCGCTTCCGTAACGTTGGCAGAGACCCGCGTCGCGAAGATGACACTACACGCGCCCTTCGACGCAATCGTTGCCGAAGTGGACGCCGAGATCGGCGAGTGGGTGACACCGTCACCCCCTGCGCTTCCGGTGCCGGCGGCGATCGACATCCTGGATCCGGAATCGATTTTCGTGAGCGCTCCCATGGACGAGGTGGACTCGGCGCGGATCGCTGTCGATCAGAAAGTCCGCGTGAGCATCGATTCTTTTCGCGGAAAGCATTTCTGGGGCCGGGTCACGCGGGTCGCGCCTTATGTGCTCGACATCGAAGCCCAGAACCGAACCGTCGAGATCGAAGTGGATCTGGATGACAGCAAACTGGGCGTAAAGCTGCTCCCCGGCACCTCGGCGGACGTCGAAGTGCTCCTCGAGGTAAAGGAGAACGTGCTGCGTATTCCCACGGCCGCTCTGATGGAGGGACGCCGCGTTTTGCTCGTCGGCCACGACCTCAGACTCACGAGCCGTGAGGTGACGGTCGGCTTGAGCAATTGGGATTACACGGAGATTGTGGCAGGCCTCGAGCGTGGGGATCGCGTCGTGGTCTCTCTCGATCGCGCCGAAGTCGCGCCGGGCGCGGAAGTCGTGGTGGAGGCGGAAGAAGGCGCGCCTTGATCGAGCTCGAAAAGGTTTGCCGCAGTTTCGCGCTCGGCGAAGAGCGCGTGCACGCCTTGGTCGACGTGGACGAGGATATTCGGGACGGTGAGCACGTGGCCATCATGGGACCGTCGGGCTCCGGGAAGTCCACGCTCCTTAACATCCTTGGATGTCTCGACAAGCCCAGCTCGGGCATTTACAAGCTCGATGGGCGGGAGGTCGGAGGCCTGGACGAGCTGGAGCTCACCGACGTTCGCCGCCACCAAATCGGGTTCGTGTTTCAGTTCTTTCATCTCGTAGCGAGGCTGACTGCCTTGGAGAACGTGGAGCTTCCAATGGTCTTCGCGGGAATTGCTCCGGCGGAGCGGCGTGAGCGCGCGATGCAAGCGGTCGCGCGCGTCGACATGAACGAGAGAGTCGGCCACCGGCCCGATCAGCTTTCTGGCGGTGAGCGTCAGCGCGTCGCCATCGCACGCGCGACCGTGATGGGCCCGAGGCTGCTTCTCGCCGACGAGCCGACCGGCAATCTCGATTCTGGCTCGGGTCGTCAGGTCTTGGATCTTCTGGACGGGATGAATGACCGAGGTCTGACTCTCATCGTCGTGACCCACGATCCCGCGGTGGCCCGTCGTGCCGACCGAGGGCTCGTCATGACGGATGGTAAGATCGTGCGTCGTCTGGAGAAATCAGATCTCGCCGCCATGACCGGGATCGCCGATGCGGCCGAGGTCTCCCCGTGAGCGCGAGCGATCTCCTACGTTTCGCAATCAGAGCACTTCTCGGGCACCGGTTGCGGAGCGCGCTGAGCTTGCTCGGTATGGGCGTCGGCGTGGCCGCAGTGATCCTGTTGACGGCACTCGGCGAGGGCGCCCGGGAATATGTCTCGAACCAGTTCGCGAATATCGGCTCGAACTTGCTCATCGTCGTACCAGGTAAGACCGAAACGATGGGCGCTCTTCCCGGTATGGGTGGCGCGCCCAACGATTTGACGCTCGACGACGTACGGGCGATTCAGCGTCGCCTCCGTCAGGTGCGACGCGTGGCGCCCATTGCGATGGCGACGGCCAATGTCAGCCGCGGTGAGCTGAGCCGCCAAGTGGCCGTCATCGGGACCACGTCGGATTTTCTCGAAGTTCGAAATCTCTCACTGGGTCGCGGCCAGTTCCTGCCTGTCGGTGACCTTCATCGAGGTGCGCCTCTTGCTGTCATCGGCGAGAAAGTGGCCGAGGAGCTCTTTCCCGGACAGAACCCTTTGGGCCAGGTCGTGCGCATCGACGCGTGGCGCATGCGCGTGATTGGCGTTCTCGCTCCGCGCGGCACCCAGCTCGGCGTGAATATCGATGACGTCGTCCTCGTCCCGGTCGCCACCGCGATGAGGATATTCAACCGGAGCTCGCTTTTTCGAGTCATCATGGAGGTGCGCGCCCATGCGGATCTCGACGCCACGACGAACGCCGTGACGGCGCTTCTCGCTGAGCGCCACGGAGAGGAAGACATCACCATCCTGTCGCAGGACTCCGTGGTCTCGACGCTCGAGGACATCCTGGGAACGCTGACGCTCGTGCTTGCGGCCATCGCCTCGATTTCGCTGAGCGTGGCGGGTATCGGCATCATGAACGTCATGCTCGTCTCTGTTTCCGAGCGCACGAGTGAAGTGGGACTCCTGAAAGCCCTCGGCGTGTCGCGGCCGCAGATCGTTGCGGCCTTCCTCGCAGAAGCGACGCTTCTCTCTTTGACAGGCGGGCTATTGGGGGTGGCCTTCGGCTGGACGGGTGTCCTCGTGGTCGTGAGCATCTACCCGGATCTGCCGGCGCACCCGCCGGGCTGGGCCGTCGGAGCCGCCTTGGCCGTTGCGATGGGGGTCGGGATGATCTTTGGGGTCCTCCCCGCGCGGCGCGCGGCGAGACTCGATCCCATCATGGCGCTCGCGCGTCGCTGACCATGCTGACCTTAGGCGCTCTTTTCCGCTTCGCTCTCAGCGCCGTGTCCGGCCATCGTCTGCGCTCGCTTCTTTCCGTCCTCGGGATCGCCATCGGTATTGGCTCGGTGATAATCCTCACGTCCATCGGCGAGGGAACGCGCCGCTACATTCTCGAACAATCCACTCAGTTCGGGACCAATCTCGTGTCTATCAACCCCGGCAAGTCCGAGACGGTGGGGATTCCGGGAGTCTTGGGCGGAACGACCCACAAGCTCACGCTCGACGACGCGGAGGCGATTGCGCGCTTGCCGAATGTCGTGCGGGTGGTGGCCTTGACAATGGGTCAAGCCCGCGTCCAAGCAGGAGAGCTAGGGCGGAGCGTTATTGTCTACGGCGTGACGTCCAACATCGCGGCTATGTGGAAATTCAACGTGCGGCAAGGCGCTTTCTGGCCGCCGGGGGATCCGCGGCGAAGCCGGTCGATGGCGGTTCTTGGTCCGAAGCTCAAACGCGAGCTCTTCGGAAACGAGAACGCGCTCGGGCAATTCGTTCGCATTGGCGGGGCCCGTTTTCGTGTCGTGGGTGTGATGGAGCCCAAAGGTCAGTTCCTCGGGTTCGACATCGACGACGCCGTCTACATTCCTGTCGCTTCGGCGATGCGCGTGTTCAACCTCGACGAGCTTCAAGAGATCCAGTTCGTTTATCGCGATTCGATGCCAGCGGATACCGTCATCGCTCGAGTCAGCCAGCTCCTCATCGATCGCCATGACGGCAACGAGGATTTCTCGGTGACGACGCAGGAAGCGATGCTCGAAGTCATGGGCAACGTGATGAACGTCATCACTGTTGCCGTGGGCGCCATCGCGGGGATCTCCCTCTTCGTCGGCGCCATAGGAATTCTCACGATGATGTGGATCGCCGTCGGGGAGCGAACGGCGGAGATTGGTCTCATCCGCGCCGTCGGGGCTTCGAGACGACAAGTGCAGTTGGTGTTCCTCGTGGAAGCCGTAGCGCTGGCTACGGCGGGGGGGGCGTTCGGCCTTCTGGGAGGGCTCGGCCTATGCGGGCTTCTTCGCGCGGCGGTCCCGGGGCTCCCCGTGCACACGCCGGCCATATTCGTCGCCGCCGCGCTCGGCGTGAGCTTCGTGACCGGTATCGTGTCCGGGGTCGTCCCGGCGCGCAGAGCGAGCGGGCTCGATCCGATCGAGGCTCTTCGCGCGGAGTGAAGATTCGAAAGGTGATGAGAGAAGAAAGTGAACATTCTTGACCACATAGGGAACACTCCTTTGCTCCGGCTGAATCACGTTGCGGATTCTCTGGGAGTGGATATCTATGTCAAATGTGAGTTCACAAATCCTGGGGGAAGTATCAAGGACCGAATGGCCCTTTGCATGATTGAGGAGGCCGAGAAGAGAGGTGATCTCAAACCTGGTGGAACCATCGTGGATCAGTCCACCGGGAATACCGGGCCGGCCTTGTCTTTTGTGGGAGCGGTGAAGGGTTATGAGGTTCAAATCTTTTTGCCCGCGCAGCTTTCCAGTGCTTACAACTCGGCGGATCGAATCCGACTTGCCCGACTCTATGGCGCCGATGTGACGCCGATCGATTTAAAAGAGCACATGGAAAACGCCGATCAATTGCAAGGCGTAGAAAGAGCCGCCGCCTTTGTGGCCATTCGAATGAAACAGTGCTACGACTTGCAACAAAGCGACGCGTCAAATTGGTGGGCTAACCAATTGTGCAACGTCGATAACACAAGGGCTCACCGGGAGCATACGGGGAGAGAGATCTTGGATCAGATGAACGGACCCATTGACGGCTGGGTAGCTTCTGTCGGGACAGGAGGCACGCTTCTCGGTGTGGCCCAAACCTTGAAGGAAACGTATCCCGAATTGAAGGTTGCCGGCGTCTTGCCAACGGATGATCCGCGAATTGAATGGGTACGTTCCCGGGCCGTTCACAAGGCCTTGGAAAATTTTGGAGGTCCCCAATTGAGGTTTGTGATGGAAGATCTTCTTGACAGTAACGTTATGGACGTTGAGATCACCATCGAAAATGACGATGCCAAGAAAATGGCGGACAGATTATGCCGGGAAGAAGGCCTTTACTGCGGCATGTCATCGGGAGCTAACGTGTGCGCGGCCATCGAAGTGGCCAAGACAATGAAAAAAGGATCGAAGATTGTCACTGTCATCGTTGACAGAAGAGATCGGTATTTCGCCGAGTATCCCAACGAGCACTATGTCGTCTGAGGAGGCGCGTCAGGATTCTTCGCCGCCCAGCCCATAAGCCTGATCGGTAAACGTCCCTCCGACATCGGTCGCCAGTCGCATCTGCGGACTATGCTATCGAAATCGAGTCCGGGGTGAACAAAGCGACCCCGAAGGACAACACCTCCCCGTGAACCACCGCAGTCTAGGCGAGATCGTGTTTTTGAAACAGCGCGCCGAGCTCTTCGTCGCCAATGACCGGCGCGACGTCAAAAGTCATGATGTCGCTCCAGTGCAGGAGGGTCGGGGCAAGAATAACTACCAAGTCTTTGTCGTAATTCATCTGCTGCAGGGATAACGATCCGAGCCGGCGGGAAGCGGATCGCCTGGCGGGACCGCGTCAAATGGAGCTATTTGCAGCTCTTTGAGAGCTTGCCCATGGAGACGTAGGCCATTGTGTGTTAGGGTTACGAATTATGATTCGTAACTCTGATATTGACCGCCTGCGGGGGTTGTTTGCCAAACGTCTCATCGCCACCATGGACATGCTCAAGAAGACAGTGGGGACTGTCGCTGACCTGACGGTGTTCCGGAAACTGAGAGAGCTCGACTACTGCACCAGCTATTCGCACCGTGGACGTTTCTACACGCTCCGAGAGCTCGCGGAGTTTGATGAGAACGGCTTGTGGTGGATTCGGTCCGTCGGCTTTTCAAGTCGAGGGACACTCGTCGCCACGGCCGAAGGACTGCTGAACGCCTCCGAGGCTGGCTACGCGGTGGAGGAGCTTGATGCCATTGTTAGGGTTGGGACCAAAGATGTGCTGCCGAAATTGGCCTGGGAGAAAAGACTTCGCCGCACTCGGATTAGAAATCGCAATGTCTACTTCTCTCCGAAGAGGAGCATTCGTGAACAGCAAATAGCCAGCCGACGTGTTTGGGAAGCGCAACCCTCTGTGTCCAAGAGTATTGCTGCTCAAGACGTCCTACCCGATGAGCTCAAAGCAGCCATCATCCTTTTCTTTAGCCTGCTCGATGAGAGAGAAAGGCGTGTGTATGCGGGGCTTGAATCTCTCAAGTTAGGTTATGGCGGTGACCGCCAGATGGCGGAGATCCTCGGGCTCGACGTTAGCACTGTGGCTCGGGGCCGTCGCGAGCTACTTGAGCATGATGTGAATGTGGAGCGGGTCCGAAAAGCGGGTGCCGGCCGCAAAGCTGTCGAAAAAAAACGCCAGAAGTCATCGCGGCGATCGAAGAACTTATGAAGTACGAGGTCGCTGGCGATCCCGTCAGCGGTCTGAGATGGACTCGCAAGACCACGAAAAAAATAGCTGCCGAACTCTCGGCCTTGGGCATTCGCGTCAGTCGCAAAACCGTCGCGAAGCTGCTTAAACAGATGAACTTCTCACTCCGGACCAACAAAAAGAAGGTCTCGAATGGCTCTCCTCCAACTCGCGACGCCCAGTTCGCCAACATCACACAGCTACGGGAGCGCTTTAGCCGACGTGGCAATCCCATATTGAGTGTCGACACCAAGAAGAAAGAGTTGGTCGGACGCTTCAAGAACCCAGGACGCGTCTGGGCTCAAAAGAGCGATGCCGTCAACGACCACGACTTTCGCTCCATGGCAGATGGGGTCGCAATCCCATACGGCATCTATGATCTCCAGAGTAATCGAGGCACCGTGTATGTCGGAACGTCTTACGACACGTCGCAATTCGCAGTCGAATGCATCGAGAAGTGGTGGCGCTCTGAAGGTCAGAAGCGTTTTCCCGGCCGCAAACATTTACTTGTCGTAGCTGACACTGGCGGAAGCAACGGCGCAACCCGCCGTGCATGGAAACACGGCATCCAGCACAAGCTGTGCAACGAGCACGGTTTGGACGTCACGGTCGCACACTATCCACCAGGTGCGTCCAAGTGGAACCCAATCGAGCACCGCCTGTTCAGCGAGATTAGCAAGAATTGGGCGGGCCGGCCGCTCGATAGCTACGAAACCATCCTGAACTTCATACGGACCACCAAGACCAAAACTGGGCTCAAGGTTAACGCCCGTCTCGTCAAGAAGCAGTTCCTAAGGGCATCAAAATCTCGGACCCTGCGATGGCGCTACTCAACATCAAAAAAATCCTCTTCCCTGCCGAAGTGGAACTACACGTTGCGTCCATCTAAGAATGGGAAATAATTTCTGCCACGGTCCTAAGGGTGCACACCTTCCTCTACCAGGACCATCATCGCGTCGAGGCGGCGCTCGAGGGGGGCGCGGGGGCCTCCTTCGATGTCGTGGAAGCCAGCGAGCTCGAGGCGATCGCCGAGCTTCAGCGCGACAGTCTCGATCAGGACCCGGGCGACTGGCTCGTCGGTTATCTCGAGCGGCTGATTGGGCGCCGCGAGCTCTATGCTCTGCGTGTCGAAGGGGAGATCTGGGGGACCGGTGAGGCGAGGATGAGTGAGAGCCAGCCGCCTTTCGTCGATCTGGGTGTCATCACGATGCGTCCTCACCGAGGGCGGGGAGTCGCGCCCCACGTTCTGGGGCGGCTCAAGCAGAGCTGCTACGAGCGCGAGCTCGTGCCGATATGCTCGACCACGGTGGAGAATGCCAGCTCGAGGCGGGCGATCGCGAAGGCTGGCTTCGTCAGTAGGCACCGGATCCTGGAGGTCGGGTTCTGACGTCGGCGCACCTACATAAAACCGCAACTCGGCGCGATGGCCTTCCTTCGCACGGCTCGACGCCCGCTTCACCTATCGTACGGGCGGCGGCGAGGGCCGATGGCTCTTTTATCTCGAGTTTCTCAATTTGCTTAACCGAGACAACATGCTCGTGGTCAACCCCATCATCACTTTCGACGGAGGGCGGCCGTTCGTGCGAGAAGAGCACGTGTCCTCGATCCCACTGATGCCGAACTTCGGCATCCGCTTTCGCTTCTGAAGTCATTTCCTTTAGAACTTCCCGAACTTGATCGAGATGCTGAACGTGGGCCCGCTCAAGCCGAGATCGCTGGGACCGCCGGACACCAACCGATAGCCGATCCCGAAGCCCAGCCGGAAGGGCCGCAGCACGTTCAAGGTGACGCGGGCCTCCGGCTCGGCGACGAAGAAACCGTGGACGTCGTGCCCGTGGTGGCGGTGAAGATTGTCCGCGCCTCCGCCCCCGATCAAGCCACGCACCGAATAGTTGAATAGCTTGTTGGGGTCGAAGAAATATTCCACGAGCACGCCGCCATAGCCCATGTCGAGCCCGCGGGACGCATCGGTCGTGCCGTAGCCGGCAAGGGCGATGAGAAAACGGTGGTTGATGAGCCAACCCGTGTGTATGCCGGCGAAATTGGCGAAGTTGCCATCGATCGTCGAGAGCTTGTCGTCGAACGAGAAGACGAAGCTGTTGTCGATATGGCCTTTGATCAGGGTCTCAGGCTCCTCGCGCTCTTGCGCCTGCGCTCCGATGCCGGAGAAGCCAATGATGGCCAAAACACCGAGAAGAGCTCGAAGACGTTTCGTTGAGAGAGTGTCATACATGGTCGTGGACTCCTTTTTTTATAGTTAGAGAGCTATTGAGGTTGGACGGAGCCGGGACGGCCGTCGACCGTCACGACGGGATTCCCGATATAGGTGATGAGGCTGGCGCCACGGACGTATGCTTGCAAGCGGTCGCTAACGCGGACGACGATTCTCGAAGCACCTGTCGCCTCGGCGACGACCTCTCGGCTTGTAAGCGCGGCCGCGTCGTAAGTGGACGCGCCGACGAGCGTGGTCGTCTGGTAATCGGCTCTTCCGGCGAACGTTACCGTCGTGGCGCCGGTGAGGTGGACCTCGAGCCGGTCGGTATCGATCCCGGTGGCCTCAACGGTGGCGGCCCCCGTGGCCCAGAGCTCGTCCACGCTTTCCACCGTGAGTCGGAAAACGATCTCCTGGACTCGGCCGAGATTGGTGTTGCCCGCGACCCCGAGCATTAATCGTCCGTCAACGACCTCGGAGACGAGGACGGGTTGAATGTTGTCTTCGGCGGTGATGGTCAAAGACGACGTCCCTGTCTGGTCGATCACGAGACGGCCGATCCCCTCGAAGGAAACTCCGTGGAAAGCGCCGACGGAACGCGACTCGGTCACGATGTTTCCCGAGCCATTAATCCCGTCGCGGGAAGACTCCGCGACGCCGTCCGGGCCCACGAAGTGTGGATGGTCGTTGCACCCGGTGATGAGTATTGTCGCTAGAAGGAAGGTCGCTTTTCGCATCTTCTTGCCTCCGCTCTGTAGGAGGGGTCGAGACGCGAAAATCCTTCGCGGTCTTTATTCGGTGATCTTGCGGACCGTGTTCGTGAAGTCGCGATGGCTTTTTCTGGGGTCGTAGACGATCACCGGCCTCAGACGGCCAGCGATGGTGTCGGGGCTCGCGCGCGCATAACTCATCAACATTCTCGCCAACGTCGTGCGCGCTTCGGACGAGGCCTCGTCGCGTGGGATGCCGGTGAGCAAAGCGTTCAGCGTCAGCGGCCACGGCTCTTCGCGAAGAAGGGCGTCGACAACGATGGCTTTGAGCACGTTGTGAGGAAAATTGAAGTAGAGCGCCACAGGGGAATAAGTGTCTGCAGACGGACGATGCTCTTCGAAAGCTTCGAGCAAGTCGTCGCGATATTCGGAAAAACGCTCGTGGAAGATCGAGAGCATGTCCGCGTACGGCTCCAAAGACGATGGCGGGGTGCCCACGAAGGCGCGTGGATCGGTCGAAAGGCCGTTCAAGAGCCCCTCGACGATCGTGTCGCGCGCATCAGATTCGATGCCATCCTCCCTGAGCTGTGTATAGGCTTCCATGAGTGTCGCGAGCGCTGACAAGACCTGAGGGTAGTCGGGGACATTGTCGATGCGCATCTTTATGATGTCGCGTTCGTAATTCGTCTCGAATCCGAACCGAAGATGGCTTCCCAGAATCGCCGCATGGGCTAGTGCGTGACGCGTTCGATGCTCGAGATTGAGGGTTCCGACCTTCGCGAGCAAGCGATCATAGGCGCCGACATCGTATTCGAAATGGGCGGTGGCAATGAGGATGAGCGTCTCCGCGTTCGAGACGAAGTAGTGTCCGCTACCGTCGGGCCCGTGGAGCTCACCGAGGAGCCGCGTGAGCCGGTCGAAGTTATTATCCGCGCTTCCCTCATCCCATGCTCGAAGCGAGAGTAGAGCAAGCACGTAAAAGAAGTAATAGTCGAGAAGAATGGCGATGACGGTCTCCTTCGACTTTTGGGGCTCGGGCATGTCCATGAGGAATAGAGCTACGTCGACGGGGATGGTCTCCTCGTTGAATTTTTCCGCTTTGCCATCCCAGTCGATCAGCACGTGGAAGCCGTCTTCGCGGGTTCTCTTGTCGAGAGCCCGGATGGTCCGCTCGAGAGAAACTTGGCCCGAGCTCGTCTGGAAGACGTTCACGCGCATGCTGTTCGCGAGCTCCGTCAAAACCGCTCGGAATCGGGGTGGCTTTGCGCACGCCGCGACCACGTCCCGTCGAGTCGCTCCCTTCAGAATCGCTTCGACCTGATCGCAAGCACTCGTGAACGTGACAGGTGGTTTAGGGCGAGAGCGTTTACGCTTTTTTTCCATAGGCGGACGATGCTCGACTGGGTGGGAATTCTAGCATCCGATGGGGCTCGTCTCGCTCGTTGTTCCGACCAGTCCACCGGCGATAGACTGAGTCCCTTTCGTTTCGCAGGAGGTTCGTATGAGGGTTTCTGTCTTTCTAGGGTTCTTGGCGGCCGTCGCCGCGGCGCCTTTCTCGCTTCGTGCGGCCGATGAAGCAAGTCTTTTGGGCGAGGTCGACGCGCAAGCTCTGGAGCGCCACGCGCGCGCCATCGTCATGCACCCGCGCGACGGCGGAAGCCCTGGGGATAACGCGGCCGTGGATTATGTGGTCGAGCCGTTGAGGGCAGACGGCATCGACGTCGAGGTCCACGTGTTTCCCGGCTATGTCAGCAATCCCGGGCGATGTGCTTTGCGCGTGGAAGGCGCCGAGCCGAGCGAGCCGACGTGCCTCACGCAAGCGCTCGCGGCGTCCACGCCGCAGTCTGGTGTGAGCGGTGAGCTCGTCTATGTCGGTGGAGGCACGCCGATCGACTACGAGAACGTGGACGTCGAAGGCAAGGTCGTTCTCGTGAACGCCCTGCCGCTTCCATGGGGTGTCAAGGATGCCGAAGATCGAGGAGCGGTGGGAGCCGTCTTCATGTCCTATTCCGAGCTGATCCAAGAGCTCACCGTCAGCCCCATCTGGGGAACGCCGAGCCACGAAAACTACGAAGAGCTTCCTTCGATCCCGATCGTCAACATAAATAAGCCGGACGGGGACGCGCTTCGTGAAGCTCTCGCGTCGGCCCCCGTGACGGTAGCGATGGAGACCGAGGTCGACACCGGTTGGAAAATGCTGAAGCTTGCGGTGGCGACCGTAGAAAGCGAAAAAGATCCCGAGGGCTTCGTGCTGGTCGGCGGCCACATCGACGGCTGGCATTACGGAGCCGTCGACGAAGGCGCCTCGAACGCCTCGATGGTCGAGATGGCGCGTATCTTTCACCGTCATCGAGGCGAGCTCGAGCGAAGCTTGAAAGTCGCCTGGTGGCCGGCGCACTCGAATGGCCGCTATGCCGGCTCGGCCTGGTATGTCGACCACGCGTGGCTCGAGCTTCGCGACCATGCGCTCGCCTATATGAACATCGACGGGGTCGGTCAGATGAGCGCGAGTGTCTACCGCTCGAGCAATACCGCTTCGATGGACGAGCTCGCGAGCGCTGTTCTCCGCGACGTCGCTTCAGTGGACGGCCGGCGTGGCGGTCCGGGGCGCAACTCGGATCAAGGCTTTTACGGCGTCGGGATGCCTCTTCTTCAATTCAGTCACGGGCGCGTCGACCCGGGCGGCCGCTATTGGTTCTGGCATACGACGGAAGACACGTTCGATAAGATTGACTTCGGGATCCTTGCCGGTGACACGAAGCTCTACGTCGCCGCTCTTTCCAGGCTGCTCACGAGCGCGATCCCGCCGATACGACTGGCGGCCGCGACCGAAGAGCTGACAGAACGTCTCGAAGAGCGGAAGGGCTGGGCGGGAGACCATTTCGATCTGTCGAGCGCTCTCGCTAAAGCCGATGAGCTTCATCGTGCGGCGCGCGCCCTCGATCGGCGCCTCGCGACTTATTCCGGAGCGTCTAGTTCGGACGTCGTGCGGCGTATGGTGCGTGTGATCCGCCCCGTGTTGCGTGTGACCTACGAACGAAACGGGCCCTATCACCAAGACCCGGCGCTTCAAGTGGCCACGATCCCTGGACTCGCGCCCCTCGAGACGCTTTCGGCGCATCCGCGTGGGAGCGACCTCTACCGTTTCACAAAGGTGCATCTCGTCCGAGAGCGGAATCGGCTCGAGGATAGTCTCGACCAGGCCATCCGAGAGGCGCGGGCGCTTTCGCGAGCTCTCGGTGAAAATGCGCGCTGACAAAGCCTCGGGCGTGCTAACTCGGCTTCTTGGAGCGCGCGGAGCGAAACGTTTTCTCGAGAGCCATTGGCCTCACGACATATTTGTCTTCCACGGAGCTCGCAAGCGGCTCGCGGGCCTAACAGACATTCCCGAGCTCGAGAGCGTCGAGAGCCTTCTTCGATGTCCCGCCGACCGCTTGATGTGCAAAACGATCACCGCACGCTCGTCTGCGAGAGTCCCGACGAAGCGCGCGAGCTCTACGACTGGGGCTACCAACTCTACTGGGACAACATTCGGCCTGAAAGCGCGAGCTTCGACGCGTGGTTGCGCGGCCTCGAGCATGAGCTCGGGCTTCCGCAGGGCTTGATCCGATGCAACGCTTTTGCCTGTACCCGCGAGTGCACGACCGTGCTGGGTTTCCATTTCGACTACGGCGAAGGCTTCACCATCCAAGTTCAAGGTAAGAAGCAGTGGCGCTATCTCGACAATCGTCACGTGCGCTACCCGGACTTCACCTATATGCTCGGCGAATGGGTCGAGCCTGACAAGAAGCACTTCTTCGAGCGCGGCGCGCCGGAACGACTCCCGGCGGGCGAAAGCATCGTGATGAAACCCGGCTCGGTGCTCTTTCTACCCCGCGGGGCATGGCACACGACCGCGCCGCTCGGCGCGTCGCTGCATATCGATATCGATGTGGAGACGCCAACTTGGGCGAAGGTCATGCTCCAAGCGCTCGAGCGCGAGCTCTTGCGCGCAGAGCACTGGCGGGAGCCCATCAACACGCATTCGCGAACGACCACCGAAGATGCAAAGGAGCGATTGCGTGGGCTTCTCGAGGAGCTGTCCGAGCGCGTCGGCCGATTGGACCCTGGCCGCATATTGAAGCGCGCCGGGCTCGAGAGCGCACGCGTGAAGAGCTAACAGAGCATGAGCACGAACGACAGCGAGTTCCTTGCGCAACAGACGACGCTTCACCTCCTGGACGAAGTGCGCGCCGGAAACGAAGTCGCCGTTTCGCTTCTCTACAAACGACACTTGGCGCGACTGCAGAGGTGGGCTCGAGGACGGCTTCCGCGCGGGGCGCGAGAGATGATGGACACGGACGACCTGGTCCAGCAGGTGCTCATGAAAACGTTGCATCACGTGGATTCGTTCGAGTCCGCGCAGACAGGAGGCTTCCAGTCCTACCTGCGCGCGGGCGTGACCAATCTAATCCGCGACGAGCTGCGGCGGCGTCAACAGCAGCCGCATGGGGACCAAACGGCAAGCAGCGTCGAAGCCTTCGGCCCGTCGCCTCTCGAGGAGTTCGTCGGTCGGGAAAAGCTGGACCGCTACGAGCGCGGCCTCTCACAGCTTACCGAGAGCGATCGAGAAATCGTGGTCGCCCGTCTCGAGCTCGGCTTGAGCTTTGACGAGATCGCGAAAGAGCTCGGAAAGCCGAGCGCGGACGCGGCGCGGATGGCGGTGACACGGCTCGCAGAAGAGGTGCGTGGCGCGAAAGGCCGCACGCGCTAATAAAGCTCAGCGCGGCGCCGCCACGGCGTTCTCGACGTCCTGCCGCCAATTCGCAACGACGTGGATGTTTCGGCGCGGCGGCCCGCGGTCGATCATCAGAAATCGCCGGCCATCGGCCGAGACATCGAAGCTCGTGTCGGACTCGAGCTCGAATGCGTCGGCCACGAACAACGCCTCTGGCCGGCTCGCGGTGAAGCGCGCACCGAGCTTCACCGCCACGACCATGACCGTTTCTTCCTCGAGAAAGAAGAGCTCGCGGCCGTCGGCACTCCACACGGGGTGCGATCCACCTTCGAGGGAGACGCGCGTGCGTCCTCCGGGACCGGGGTAGGGCTGCACGTAAACCTCGGTGCGGTAAGACTCCTCGGAAGCGTAGGCGATCCAAGCGCCGTCGTGCGACAGCCGCGCTTGCCACTCCCAGTCGCGGGTCTCCGTGATGGGCTGCACGCCATCATTCGCGCTCACGTCGAGGCCAAGAACGTCCCCGCGAGTCTCGGGACGCAGGCGGCTCACGATGAGCGCCTCGTGGTGCGGGGACCATGAGCTCGGGCATATCCGCTCCGGGCTGCGCGCGAGCACGATGGGCAGGCGGCTGCCGTCCGCGGGCGCGGAACGAAGCAGAATTTCTCCATCGCCCGCGGTGCAAAAAGCCACTTCCTCGCCGCCCGATGTCCAAATCGGGAAGTGATTGTCTTCTCCATCTGACGTGAGTCGTGTTTTGCCGCCGCGCGTGAGGTCGATGACCCAAATGCACGCCGCGTCCACTTCGATCATCTCGGCCGCGACCATCGTGCCGTCTGGAGACAAACGCAAGTTCGTGTAGCGACCCGCGTCGGCGGCAGGCGTCGCATGCGATCCGTCGCGGTCGACCCACATTAACGAACGCTCGCGCATGGCGGGTATGTAAGCGAGCGTACCGTTCGCGGAAAGCGTGTACTGTGAGCCATAGGGCCGCATCACGCTCAAACTTTGCGTCACGCCCTCGAGCACGCGAGCCGGCGGCCCTTCGAGCGTCAGCGTCTCGGCGTCAAAATGCGCGGCGAACAAGGACCCCGCGCGCGCGAAGACGAGATGTCCAGGTGACAAGTACAAGGGGCTCGTTCCCAACGATTCGAACCGTTTGATCGCGCCGGTCTCGAGCGACAACGCGCCGACGATATTGACTCGGAAATCCGCGGTGATGATAGAGAACAGAACGGATTTTCCGTCGGGGAGCATGGCCGGAAACGCGTGCCGCAGTTCTCCGTTCTCGTGGTCAGGCGTCGTCACGGGCTCGGGGAGCCCGCCTTGGGCGTTGACGGCGAGAAGGCCATTGGTGGTGTAGTCGGTGAAGACGATCGTATCGCCCACGCCCCAGCTCGCACTCGATCCTCTGCCGCCAACCGCATCGCAGATCGTGATGGCGTTGCCGCCGGCGACCGGCACTCTCTTGAGCTTGTTGTCGTTCGTAAAAAAACCGATCCATTCGCCGTCCGGTGAGAAGAACGGGTTGTAAGGGAGCTCGCTCCCCGGGATGAGCTGAGCTTCGAATGAAGAAAGCGGTCGATAGTACAACTGCTGCTCGTCCTCGTAGACGACGGCGTCACCTTGGGGCGATAGCGCGATCGACGGACCCCAATCGAGATCGAGCTCTTGGTCCGCCGCGAGCAGAATGTTGAAGCGCAGCACGTCGGGCGGTGTGACGTCCCGCGTCAGCCACGAGATAGCCGCAACGGCCAGAGCTGCCGCCACAGCGCCACCGAGAAGAAACGGTGTGAGCGCCGTCTTCGCCGTGCGCCGGCCTCCCCCGCGCTCCATCGACGCGGTGCTGATGACGCCGAGAGAATGCAAGAGCGCTCGGTCCATCGCGCCCGCGCTCGGGTAGCGCTCTGCGGGATCGGGGTCCAAGGCGCGCTCGACGACCACGACGAAATCCTCGGGCAGCCCCGGCCGCAAATCGCGCAACAGCCGCCCCTCGCCCCAACGGTGTTGTTCTTTGAGCTCGGTGACGTTGCTCGCCTCGATCGGAAACCTATTGGTCACGAGATGGAACAGCAACACGCCCACGCTATAGATGTCCGATTGCGCGGATTCCGGCTCGCCTCGAAACACTTCCGGCGCGACATAAAACGGCGTGCCGACGATGTGCTCTTCCATCTCCGACGCCAGCCGTTGATCACGGCCGATGCCGAAATCCATCAAGACGATACGGCCACCCGCCTCGCGCATGAGATTTTGCGCTTTGACGTCGCGGCGGATCACGCCTTCGCCGTGCGCCGCCGCCAGCGCCCCAAGCACGTCGATGCCGATCGAGGTAGCCTCCTTCGCGCTCAGCGGACCGTCGTCGAGCATCTTTTCGAGCGTACGCCCGCGTAAATATTCCATCCAGATGCCGGTACGGCCGTCATGTGTATCCGCGCCGTAGACGGTCGCGACGTTCGGGTGGCTGACGCGCGCGAGAAGCTGCGCCTCTCGGACGACCGAGTCTCGTGCGCTCGGACTCAGCGCGGCGTCGCGCAACAGCTTGAGAGTCACCGCGCGGCCCACATGGGGGTCCCGTGCCTCATAAACGTCCGCCGAAGCCCCTTGGCCGATACGGCCAACGATCTCGAGGGAGCCCCAACGCGCACCGGACTCCAAAAGCGGGATGTCGTCCGCCGGATCGAGCTCGTCCTGGAGCTCGCGCAGTTTGCTCGTGACCTCCGAAATCGTCTCGAGCGCGTCGACGAGATCCTGGTCATCCCCTTCGGCGTGCTTCGCTGCCTCCGACCAATCGACCGACTCGTCGTCCGAGACCGCTTGCGCCAAGCTCTCGAGATCGCGTTTGGATTTCGGCATTCAGAACGTCCGGAATGCCGATTCTACTTCTTCCGGAGCACGACCGGGGCACGGCGATTCAAAGGGCTGCGCTCGGTCATCGCGTCCAGTTTCTCTCGCTCACGAACGAGGATGCGGGACATCAAAGCGATATAGCCCGCGCTTCCGGAGGGAGCACGATCGGGCGCCCGCGCACGAATCCGCGTCGTCCGGATGCGCGCCGATCACTAGGATCGACAAAGGAGCGGTCTGCTGTCCCGAAGCGAGGACCGCTAACGACAGGCCGAGGACGAGCGCAATCATGGACTGCGCATGATATCGCTCGGTCATTCCTCAGCGCCTACAAAGAGCTGTGCGAGCCGTCGCACATGGGCGCGTTGTTCGTCTGTTTGCACTGACAAAGTGCGACGGTTTTTTTCTCCGTGATTTCCACCATCATCGGCGTGAACCCCGTCCCCGCGTGGCTACCGTCGCAAAACGGTTGGTTGCTCGACTCGCCGCACTGGCACCAATGGTAGGTACCGGGGTCGAGCTCCAATACGGCGGGTTGCTTTTGAGCGATCTTGCCTTTTGCCATCTAGCCTCCTTGTGTTGCTCTCTCGCAGCCTAGTCTACCGCGCCCTGGGTTTTGAAGGTGAATCGCTGACGACCGGTGTGTTGCGCATGTTCATGCTCACAGGGGGGGTGGTCAGCCGCGACCTGGCTGGCCGAGCGGGCCCGGGTGGATGTGCCGACCAAGCACGTCGAGAGGGCTGTGGAGGTACAGGCGAGCCAAGGCAGCTTCCCTCGGACGTCCAAACACAGCCCAACTAGCCACGGGTCGTGCTCTATCGGCATCGCGGAGAGTTTCAAGTGCTCGTCGTGGGACCCCCGTCACGTATCGCTCTGTACATGCGCTTCAAGACAGTCGAGCGGACCGCGAGGAACCTTCCCTCCTAGGTCGTGGAGCCAAAATAGGACAGAGAAGTATGTCAGGGCTCAGAGCGCATTCCGGAGGGCGCATAGAAGCGGTGTAAACTGACAGTGAGATGTCAAGATGACATAATACTGCAATGAAGGAAACGGTACGGCGCATTTTGGACGCATCGCAGGAACTGGTCGAGCAAATGGCATTACTGCGCGAACAAATGGCTCACCGCGCCGGCGCCACCCGTGCCACCTGGCGGGTTCTGTTGGCGGCCGCCGGACAGGGGCGCACGGTGCCTCAGCTGGCCCGGCGCCTCGGTGTGAAGCGTCAGAGCGTCCAACGCCTTGCCGACCAGCTCGTTGAGTCGGGTCGGGCGTCTTACGAGACCAATCCCGATCATCGTCGGTCGCCGCTTCTGACGCTCACGGAGTCCGGCGACGCCGCGCTGAAGATGCTCGAGCGTGAGCTCACCGATTGGGAAACCGATTTGGGCGCCGAGCACGAGCTCGAGCTCGAAGAGCTCGAAACGGCACTCTACGTCTTGCGCGCCGTGCGGGCGCTCATCCGAGTGTAGGCGAGCACGAGCGCGACGACCAGAACAGCGAGGCCCGCCGAACCGACAAATGTCGCGCCCCCGACGGTCTCGTACAGAATGCCGCCCGCAATGAGCCCTACGATGCTGGCGAGGCTTCCAACGCTGCTGCCGAAGCCCTGTACGGCTCCCTGAAATCGCTCCCCGGCGGCGTTCGCAAGAAGCGCGAGAAACGACGGCCACATCAGACCGTTTCCCAGCGAGAACAGCAGAGCGCCCGCATAGAGCGCCGACCGGCTCGGGCTCGTGAACAACAGGAACGCCGTCGCGAGGATCGCCGCACCTCCACAAACCAGCGCGGCGTCCGAGAACTTGGTACCGAGCTTTCCGAGGAGCGGCCCCTGCACGACAACCGTGGTGAGCCCGAGAAACGAGAAGAACAACCCGATGTCGGTGATGGACCATGAGAGCCCCTGGAGCGCATAGACCGGAAACGCCGTGTAGAACAAGTTGAACGCGAGGAAGATGACGAAGTAAAGAAGCAGCAAGAACGGTACTCTCGGAAGCGCCAGCACGTCTTTCCAGGCAACGGTCCCTGCCCCGTCGATATCAAAGCAGTCTCTCTGCTCCTGACCGAACACTTTGCGCACGGACAATCGCCCCGGGGCCTCCGCGAGCACGCACGGGCGGGACTCTGGGAGATAGAGCGCGATCACTCCGGAGGCGATGAGCGAGATGAGAAGAGCAGCTAGCACGGGTATGACTTCGCCGAAACGCATCGAGCCCAAAAGCCCCGCGAGCGTGGGCCCGAGGATGAAGCCGAGGTTTCCGGCCACCGCCATCTTGCCGAAGCTCGTCTTGCGATCCGCCTCGTCCGTCACGTCCACGAGATAAGCGTTGGCGACAGAAACGTTCCCGCCCGTCAAGCCGTCGAGCGCTCTCGCCATGAAGAGAATCAAAAGAGGCAGCGTCACCGCGAAGGCGCCGAGCAGCGCCGAGTCGACGTCGAGAAAAGTCCTCTCCGGTAGGAACAGAGCGCCGAGAAAGACGCACCAAGACAAGAGCGTTCCGAGCTGGCTAATCAGGAGCACTTTCCGCCGGCCGTAGATGTCCGACCAACGGCCGAGCACGGGCGCTCCCACTTAGCTGAAACGCGGAATAAGTGGCACCCATCACACCATAGACGAGCGCGTTGCCGCCGAAGCGATCGACGAGGGTTACGAGAAACGGCAAGACGATGCTGAAGCCCAACGTCCCGATGAAGTTCACGAGCAGGATCGGGAACAGCGTTGCGCTACCCGCGCGCGAAGCGGCCATGCACGTTCATACAACACCCGCCTCGCACACGGCAAGCGGTAACGTGTGTCTAATTCTCGGCGTTCAACACTTCGAGTGGGTCTGATTGCGAAGCGCGCTGCGCCGGGACGAAGCCCGCCATCATAGCGACGCCACCGAGAAGGCACGCGACCACCGCGTAGACCGCCGGGTCCGTCCCTTCGACCTCGAAGAGAAACCCTGCGAGCGCGCGCCCCGCGAACAGCGACAACAGAAGCCCCAAGCCCATCCCCGCAAGCACCGGGCGCATCCCTTCCAAAAGCGTCTCGCGCAGGATGCGCCCGCGGCTCGCGCCGAGCGCCATGCGAATGCCGATGTCGTGCGTCCGCTCTTTGACGGTGTAGGACATCACGCCATAGATGCCCACAGCAGAGAGCACGAAAGCAAGAAGTGCGAAGGCCGCGAAGAGCGACGTGCGCAAGCGAGGCTCGCTCATCGAGCTCTCGACGACATCCTGCATCGAACGTATCTGCGTGAAGGGGCATTCCCGTCCACCGACCCAATCGCCTCGCGAAAGAGCGGGTAGCGTTCATTGCTAGCCGTTGTGGTGCGTAGGACGAGCATCATGGAGTCGGGCCAAGCGTCCTGTGCGAGCGGTACACAGACTTCGGGCCGCGCCTCGCGGTCGAGCCGGTGTTGGCGGACATTGCCGACTACGCCGACTACCGTGAACCAAGCTTCGCCGTTCTCGTATTTGAGCTCGCGGCCGACAAAACTTCCCCTGGGCGAGAGCTCCCTTGCCAGCACTTCGTTGATGAGGCCTACGGGTGTCGAGCCGGCGCGGTCGAAAGCGTTCAGGTCCCGCCCCTCCACGAGAGGGATGCCCAAAGACCGGCGATAATCCGGCGTGACGACGCGGTAGCTCGCCATCGGCGGTGCGACAGCGGTGTGCAGCGGCTCTCCAGTCGGGCTGTACCCGACCGCCATCGATTGGGGCGTCATTGGCAAGATCTGAATGGCACCGACGTTTGTCACGCCGGGAAGTCGGCGGAGTGAATCGAGAACGTCCCGGTAATATTGGACGCGTTGCGCCTCTTCGCGATAGCGGAAGCTCCCGGGTGAGACCCTTATCGAGACGACCGCCTCGCTCCGAAAACCCGTATCGACGTTCTGAAGCCGCCAGAAGCTTTTGAGGAGAAGGCCGGACGCGGCGACGAAGGCGAGGCTGAGCGCGATCTCGAACGCGACAAGACTGCGACTGGATAAGACACGAAAGCGTTTCTTTTCGGAGCTCGCCCCGCGGGTCGTGAGCCCCGTCGCTGGGGTCGAAGCGCGGAGTGCGGGCGCGAGCCCGAACAGGAACGTCGCGACGATCGTCAGCACGAGGCCGATGAGGGCGACGTTGCCGTCGAGGGTGATCGCCCCGCCACGCGGGATGCCCGGCGGAATAACGGCCTTGAGATAGCCGGAGACGAGTCACAGGATCACGAAGCCGACCGCCCCGGCAAAAAGACCCAATATCGCGTTCTCGGTGATAAGAAGCCGCACGATCCGAACGCGGCTCGCGCCCATCGCGCGGCGGATTGCGAGGTCGCGCTCACGCGCCACACCCCGCGCCATCAACAGATTGGTAACGTTGACGCAGCAAAGAACGAGAACGAGCGAGACCGCTCCCAGCAATACGTAAAGCGTCGACGTGACGCTTCCGATGAGCACGTCGTGGAAGGGAGGGACGGTGTAGCCAGGCACTTCGTCCAGCGTGTAGAGCGGCGGATCGAGTCCCGATGCCACGGCTTCGAGCTCCGCTCGCGCAATCTCGGAGCTCGTGCCTTCGCGAAGCACGGCCACCAATTATAGGTTGGCCATGTGGGTGTACTCGATATCGTCGGGATCGAAGACGAGCGGCACCCACACATCCGTCACGCTCCCCAACGGCTCGAAACCGGGTGCGGCGACCCCTATGATCGTGCGCCGCTCTTCGAGCTCGATGCGTTTGCCAAGGACATCGCCGAGACCGCCAAAGCGCTCCTGCCAGATGCCGTGGCTAATGATAACGACGGGCTCGGCTCCCGGCGTCCCATCGCTCGCAGCGAAGCTTCGGCCGAGAAGCGGCTTTCGCCCGAACACGTCGAAGTGCTCTTGCGATACCAGAAGTCCCTTCACGAGCCCCGGCTCCCCGCCGCTCGTCAACGTGAGGCCCGTCGCGGCGTACGAGGAAAGCGTCTCGAAAGAGCTCGTGCGGTCGCGAAACGTCTCGAAACGCTGGCGGGTAAAGTGATGCTCGGGCCACACGCGGACGAGCCGCTCGCCGGCATCGTATCCGAGCGGTCGCAGGACGACGTGATGGACGACGCTCCAGATCGCGATGTTCGCGCCCATCCCGAGCGCGAGCGTCACCACCGCCACCGCTGTAAAGCCCGGGGCTCGGCGGAGGCTTCGAAGCGCGTAGGCGACGTCCGCGCGAAGCGATTCCGCTTCGAGCCCTGTCTCGCGCCGGAACAAACCGGCACGGTAAGCGAGAATCGCAACTTGCTTCCAGTACCAGAAGCGTGCTGGACGCGCCCCACGCTCCCGCAGACGATGCGCGAAGAGCTCTCTCAAGTCCTCTGCTATCTCGCGGCCTTCCGCCAGGGGCAGGGCCCATTCGAGGAGCCGCTCGGCAGCACGGGGTGGAAGCGCTTCGCGCCCCGTCACGATTTCTCCAAAGCGGGCTCGATACCGTCCCACAAGCGCTTGAAGCTCTCGCGCGAATCGCGAAGGCGCTCGAGGGCCGGGGCGCGCAGCTTGAAATAGCGGCGGGCTCTCTCCTTCTTGTTGCCTTTACCGCCGGGGGTTAGTCGGGACGACAGCAGCCCCTTCTTCTCGAGCCGCCTGAGCGCGATGTAGACCGCGGCGGGGGCGACCGCTTTGCCGGTGCATTCCTCGATCTCCAAGACGATGGGAACGCTATAGGACTGTCTGCCGAGCCGAAGGATGGCGAGCAGTACTTGATGCTCGAACTCTCCGAGCGCTTCACGTTGCACGTCGGTTCACCACTAGCATTGCTAGTGGAGATTAGCTCAACTAGCAGTGCTAGTCAATTCCCTTCGCTTTCACGAGGTCTCCTCGCCGCTGGAGTATAGTGCTGCGGGGCCGATGCGCGGAATATCACTGGACAAAATCACGATCTGTGGCTGTCTGTTCTGTAGCTTTCTGGGCGCTCCACTCGTCCGGGGCGATGATCTCGAAGGCAAGCTCGTCAACGAGATCCGAATCGGGGGCCTGAAACATACCAAGGAGTACGTGGTCTATCGCGAGCTCGTCTCTCTCGTCGGTGAGCCGTACACGCCGGAGAAAGTGCGGAAGGACGCCGAGCGCCTTGATCGGCTCCGCGTCTTCAGCTCCATTCAAGTGCGTCCCGTCGCCAAGAACGGGGGCGTTCTCATCGATATCGAGGTCAAGGAGATACTCCCATATCTGCCGACGTTGAGCATCCAAGTCAACGACGAGAACGGCGTTTCCGTCGGGCCAGGAGTGAAGTCGCTCAATTTTCTCGGGCGCGGCATCCAGCTCGGCGCCGCCGTGCAGTTCGGCGCCGCGACCAATATGGACTTTTTCATCCTGGACCCGTGGGTGACGGGAAACCACGTCTCCTACCAGGTGCAGTACGTCAGGCGGGATCGTTCAATGAGCTCGACGGGTTTCAGGAGCTCGCGAACGAGCCAGAAGTGCGCGTCGGCAGCTTCCTAGGTCAGAACGGACGCGTTGGCGGCCTGTTCGCGATCACTTCTATCCGCTCCGAGAGCGACGGAGTGACGCTCTCTCCGGACAATCGAGACGTCATCCCGGAATACGGGTTCTATCTCGGCTATGACAGCCGCGACCTCTGGTCTGCACGTCGATACGGGTGGTGGAACGAGCTTCAGATCACGAGGAGCAACGTGCTCGACACCGGCAGCGATTTCTGGCGATTCATTTTCGACGTTCGCCGCTATCACACTTGGGAAGACCGCCACACGATCTCTCTCACGTCGCTGGCGACGCTTCAGACCGGTACCGTCGGGGTCGACATCCCGATCTATTCGGATTTTCATATCGGCGGGACGAACACGATACGAGGCTATGAGCTCGACTCGCGCTCCGGAAAGAATCAGCTCATCAACACTGCCGAGTATCGCTATATGCTCGTCGAGCCCCAGCCTGTCAGCGTGTCCTTCTTTACAGCTTACGTTGAGATTCAGCTCGCGAGCTTCGTAGATTTTGGACACGCTTGGGATCTGGGCGATGAATTCGCGCTAAACGAGTTCATCAGCGGTTACGGGCACGGCCTTCGACTCCTGATTCCGTTCGTCGACGAAGTGCGGCCCGACGTCGCCTGGGGCCAGCCGGCCAAGGCCCGACCTTCCACTTCGGGATTTCCCAAAGCTGTGATGCAGCGCGTGAGGGTCCGCTAGGCTAGTCTTCCTTGGTGCGATCGTAAACGGTTCTGAATAGAACGGGTGTATTGGTCGCTTGGCTCGTGAGGTGAAAAATCATGGCGATTTGATCCCCGCTCGGCATCATCGTGAACACTTCGACCAAAGAGGCGCCCCCTTCGACTTTCTGCTCGACCCGGATCGTGTCACCTTCCCAACGGGCGATCGCTTCTATCCGCTCTCCATCCTGGAGCTCCCGCGCGTGCGGCTCGCCGTCGAGATAGAAGAGGCTGAAGAACTCGTCGCCTTCTCCGACTGAGAGTTGGAGCTCGCCTCGGCGTGCTCGATCTCGATGACTTCGAGAACTTCCACATAGTCGAGAAGCAGCCGACGCTGGGTCGCTCCATCCCTGTCCCTCAAGAGTGTGCCTCGATTGACCGCGTTGTACGTATTCGTGCCCGCGCTCGCATCGCCCGCCCCCATAGCGATATCGATCTTCTCGAACGGGTCTTGACTGAGACGGTCGTTCCGCTCCCACGTGCCCGTAAAATCGGGCTGTTGGGCCAGAGTGACACTGGGCGACAAGATGAAAAGAATCGAGGCGATCTGGGTTGCGGTTTTCATGGGACCTCCGAGCCGCGAGCGTTCCGAAAGAGAGTATAGCTTATACTTTCAGTGATGGATCGCGCCGCCCGCCAGTCGGTGGTGGGCTCACGTTCGCCGGTGACGTCCGGACCGGCGCATTTCGCGATGGATCGCGCGCCATTTCTGTTTCTGGGCGTGTTGCGCGGAGGCGTCTTGGCGGACGCGAAGATAGCGGAGCTCTTTTTGAAGCCCGCGAAAGCTTTCGAGCCGCTCCGCCGAGAGCTCACCCGACGCCGCCACCGCGAGCACCGCGCAGCCGGGCTCGGTCTCATGCTCGCAATCCTCGTAGCGGCATACCTCCGCGAGCTGCGCGATGTCTTCGAAGCTGTGGTCGAGCGCGCTTTCGTCCGCCCAAAGCTGCAGCTCGCGGATGCCCGGGTTGTCGATCAGTAGAGCGCCGCCCGGCATGCGAAAGAGCTCGCGCTGGGTGGTCGTGTGCCGGCCGCGATCGTCGATCCGCCGGACCTCGTTCGTGGGCTGCACGTTCTCGTCGAGAAGACGGTTGATGAGCGTCGACTTCCCGACGCCCGAGGAGCCCACGAGCACCACGGTCTCACGAGGCCGAAGCCACTCCCTCACTCCGTCGATGCCGAACCCGTCGAGGCAGCTCGAGACCAACACTGGGGCGCCTACCGCTATCTGCTCGATCTCGGCTTTGCGTGTGTCGAGCGCTTCCACGAGATCAGCTTTGTTGAGCAGCACTGCTCGACCGTCCGCCGACCCGCGACCTTGCGTGACAGCTGCGTGCGGCGCGACAGAACGGTTTCGATTCTGGAGTCGCGCAACGCGACCCAGTCGCCCACCGCAGGCAAGTCCGCTGCAGAGCCCGCCTCGTGTCGCAAGCGCCCCGAAACGCGCGCCCGGTGCTCGCCGTCTCGGGTGACGACGCGATGGGCCTCGCGACTCGCGAGCACCACTCGCCCTGGCCTCAGGCCGGTATCGCCTATTTGCTCCAAAGCCGCTAAGAAATGCTGGTTGTAGCCGTAGTCTTCCAATTCCACGGATCTTTCCTCTCGTTTTTGGGGTGGATAAAGTCACCTCTAGCGGAGGCTAAAGGCTAATGCGGAGGTTGGAAGCTAAACAATCATAGACAACGCGTCTATTCTAACACGCGTGCCGCGAGTCCCTCGGCGCGCTTTTCGATCTCGCTTACGACCGCGTCGACGGGTACGTCCGTTTTCTCTTTCGTCGAGCGCTCGAAGATCTCGACCGTTCCTTTTTCGAGCCCCTTGGGCCCAACAATGACGCGTAGCGGTACGCCGATGAGATCGGCGTCCTTGAATTTCACGCCCGGCCGTTCGTTGCGATCGTCGAAGAGCACTTCGTAATTCGGCTTCAAAGCTTCATAGATCTCCTCGGCCTTCGCGAGCGCCGCCTCGTCTTTGAGAGAGATTGGCGTGATGACGATGTGAAAGGGAGCGACCGACCAGGGCCACACGACGCCGAACTCATCGTGATAGAGCTCGATCACGGCGGCGACGAGCCGTTCGACCCCGATCCCGTAGGATCCCATCACCACAGGAACTTCTTTGCCTTGCTCGTTCAAAACGTTCAAGCCCATCGACTCCGAATATTTCAATCCAAGCTTGAAAATGTGTCCGAGCTCGATCGTCTTCTGGACCTCGAGTGCGCTCCCGCACTTCGTGCACGTATCCCCCGCGACGACGCTCCTCAGGCTCGTCCATTGAACATTCGCGAGATCCCGCTCCACACGGACGCGCCGGATGTGGAAGTCGTCCTCGTTCGCGCCGGTCACCATCCCGTTCCGGCCCTTCAATGCGTCGTCCGCGTAAATGGTGAGTCCTGCGACGACCCCGACGGCGCCGAGGCTTCCAGGCAGCGCGCCAAGCGCTTCTTGACATTCCTCCGGCGTGGCCGGCCGGAACTTGGTCGTGCCCGTTGCTTCGGCGACTTTGACGTCGTTCAGCTCGTGGTCGCCGCGCACAAGAAAGAGCGTCGCTTCCTCCTCGACGATGTAGACGAGCGTTTTGATCTGCCTATCCGGGGCGGCACCGCCGTCGAATTTCGCGAGAGCATCGATCGTGCGGATGCCGGGAGTCGAAAATTTCTCGACCTCAGCTGTATCCTCTTTGTCGTCGGGATCCTCTGCTACGGAGGCCACCGATACGCCTTTCTCCAAATTGGCGGCGTAGTCGCAGGTTGCGCAGGTGACGATCCAGTCTTCGCCCGCGTCCGAGACACTCATGAACTCGACGGAGGCGCTACCACCCATAGCGCCCGAAGACGCTTGGACAGGAATCGACCGGATCCCGCAGCGCTCGAAGATCCGGTGATAAGCCTCCGCATGCTTGTCGAAGCCAATATCGAGTCCCGCAAAATCGATGTCGAAAGTGTAGGAATCCTTCATGACGAACTCGCGTCCGCGAAGCACGCCTGATTTCGGCCGTGCCTCGTCACGAAACTTCGTCTGGATCTGGAACCAAATCTGCGGAAGCTGCCGATAGCTCCGGAGCTCGTCGCGCGCGATCGCGGTGAAAACTTCTTCATGGGTCATGCCGAGGCAGTAATCGCCTTGGCGCCGGTCTTTGAGTCGGAACATCTCCTCGCCGATGTCATACCAGCGACCGCTTTCTTTCCAGAGCTCTCCTGGATGGATGACGGGAAGGTGGAACTCCTGCGCGCCGATGCGCTCCATCTCTTCGCGCACGATGGCCTCGACTTTGCGCGAGACGCGGAAGCCGAGGGGTAGCTTGGAATAGATGCCCGCGGAGAGCTGCCGGACGAGCCCAGCGCGAAGCATGAGCTTGTGGCTAATCGCTTCCGCGTCCGCGGGATCGTCCCGGAGCGTCGGGATGAACATGTTCGACCATCGCATCCACGGATGATAACAATTTGCGCCAACTCCCGGAGGCGAATAACATCGTTTCCAATCAAGGGAGGCCCTAATGATGAAGCGGATCGCCGTCTCGAGCGCGCTCTTGGCGCTCGCTGTCTCGAGCAACTTGGCTTTCGGTCAGGACCCCTACTTTCCGGAGCGCCGCAACTGGACGATACGAGATCCGGGCGAGCTCGGAATGAACGCGGTCAAGCTTCAGGAGGCCGTCGACTTCGCCATCGGCAAGGAATCCAAGGCGAACAAGGACCTCGCGCTCAACCATGAGCTCTCGAACTTCGCCCGCGAGCCGTTCGGTCGCCGAGTCGGCCCCACTACGGTGCGGGCGGCGCTGAACGGTCTCGTCGTCAGGAACGGCTACATCGTGGCCGAGTGGGGCGAGACCCACAAGGTCGACATGACCTTCAGCGTGACGAAGACTTTCCTTTCCACGACAGTGGGGCTCGCCTATGATCGTGGCCTCATCCGCGATGTGCACGACCTCGCGAGCGAGTACGTCCCGACCCACGAGCTTTTCGGGAGCGAGCACAACGAGAGCATCACGTGGGATCACCTCTTGCGTCAGACGAGCGACTGGGAAGGAACACTCTGGGACAAGCCCGACTGGGCGGACCGGCCCGTCGGCGAAACGCCTCTCGACTACCCAAACCGTCCGATGTACGAGCCAGGAACCCATTACAAGTACAACGACGTGCGCGTGAACTTGCTCGCGCTCGTCACGCTGCACGTTTGGCGTCGGTCGTTGCCTCGAGTGCTGCGCGAATATGTCATGGATCCGATTGGCGCGACGAACACCTGGCGCTGGCATGGCTACGAGAACTCCTGGGTCATGATCGACGGTGTGCACATGCAGTCGGTGAGCGGCGGCGGCCACTGGGGCGGCGGCATGCACATCAACGCGCGCGACATGGCGCGTTTCGGCTATCTCTTTCTCAGGAACGGCACATGGGGCGGCAGGCGGATCATCTCTGAAGAATGGATCGAGATGGCACGCACCCCGGGCGTAAACAAAGGCTATGGCTTCATGAACTGGTTCCTGAACGAGCCCTATGTGAACGACGAAGGCGAGCGCCGCCGAGCGCTACCTTCGGCGCCGGAGAACGTGGTGACGTTTCGCGGCGCCGGCGCGAACATCATCTATATCGACCAGGAGAACGATCTGGTCGTCGTCGTGCGTTGGATTGGCGGCGGCCTGGATGAATTTATCGGAAAAGTGATCGGTTCTATCGAGGCGCCGGCGCCAACGGATAACGCATCTAACGCATCTGTGCACTAGAGGTCGCCGCGGGCCTCAAGCTCTTGCGGTACGAAAAGACGTATTCGAGCATGCCGTTGCGTAGCTGGTAGCGGGTTTCGACCGTTAGGTTCGGCATCCGTTTCAAGAGGTCCTGTTCCAAATAGCGGGGGCAAGGTCGCGCGCGCCCCTCCTGGATCTCGAAGGCGACGGTTTCCTCGTCTCGGACCCAGTAGTGCGACGGCCCTGGAGGCATTTCCTTCTGCATCCAAACGAAGGCAAGCATCGCCGTCCGCGGAACGAGAAACGGTTCGAGCGTCGTCATTAGAAGCTGGTGCTCCTGAGGCGTAAGATAGTTCAGAAGATCCCAAGCGAGAACGAGGTCGAAGCGCGTCTTGCGGTCGAAGTCGAGAAGCTCGACGAAGGCTTTGCGCTTGCGATCATCGTCCTGCGAGGTAGCTCGCAGTGGCCGAAGACCGCTGTAAAAATCCGCAACGGTGAGCTGGCCGCCATAGTTGGCGAAGAAATCGAGATTCGCCGTACGTGCGGCGCCGAGGTCGAGGACACGCAGGCTCGCCTCTTCCGATTGAGGAAGCAGCGCACGAAGGCCGAGGCATCTCTGAGTGGCTTCTGAGATTTCATTCCCGGAGACACCTTTGGCGCTCCGAAAGAGAGATAAACGCATGAGCTTCCTTCTCTAAACGCTCTGAGGCGGCGGCGGTTTGCGGCTCGATCCGTTCTTCGGAGAGTGGTTCACCGACTCCATATCGATACTTCCCTTGAAACGAGCTCCGTTCTCGAGTGTCACGCTCTTCGCCGTGATGTTCCCTTCGACGCTCCCGGTCTCGAGCAAAACGACCCGCTCGCTTCCGGTAAGGTCACCTCGAACGTTGCCCGCGACCTGAATATTTGTCGCATGAATATCCGCGAGCACCCGACCCCGCTCGCCGATTGTGACGCTGCCTTGTTTCACGGTGATTTTACCTTCGATCGTGCCCTCGATGAAAAGATCTTCTTCACCGTACAAATCTCCCTTGATGGCGAGGCTTCCACCGATGCGGGCCATCTGCGCCGGCGACGCTGCTGGGTGGACCGCTTTCGGGCCATCCGTGGCGCCGAGGGTGGGTGAACCGTCACCGATGGGGTCGCTCTTTCTCCACATGAGTTGCCTCCTGGCTGGGGTACGAGGGCGCGCTACTTATCTTATAAGAGCGCGGATGAGGACGCTGTGACCCGGGGAGTGGGGGATTCCCATCGCTTTATTGTAGGGGAAAACCCCCGCCGGCGGCATATATAATGTGCGGCGATTGGAGACCCATCATGCCTCTTAGCGCCCTTAGACCGTTGAGCTTCGCCGTTTTGGGTGTCGCTGTCGCCTGCTCGCCGCCAATAACGCCCGAACCCGAACCCGAGCCCGAGCCCGAGCCCGAGAGCTACGCCGCCCCTATCGTACGCACGGGAGATCCCGAAAAGCGCGGTTATACCGACGACGACTTTCCGCGGGTGCAAGAGCTTGCCGAGGGCGTCTACTCCTACGAACAGCTTCGCTCCGCCGGCGACGAAAAGTTTACGACGGTAAGCTTGTTCGTCGTCACGGATGACGGTGTCCTCGTTGCCGACGGACAAGGAAGCCCCGAAGAAACCAAGCGGCTCGTGGATGCGGTGGCGGAGCTCAGCGACCAGCCGATTACCCATGTCGTGATTTGCTCGGACCACGGTGACCACACCGCGGGCAACGTCTCGTTCCCCGAAGGCGCCGTGTTCTACGCGCATCCGACCTCCAAAGCGACGCTCGAAGCGGCCGCCTCGAGCCCCAACCGCCGCGAGGACGCCCCCGCCGGTCATCCTCCCAACCGAGCTGGTCGAAGAGGAGACGGTGTTGACGCTCGGCGGTAGAGAGATCCGGATTCTCTTTCTAGGCCGCGCGCATACCGGAGGCGATCTTCACGTCTACTTGCCCGAGGAAAACATCCTCTTCATGAGCGAGGCGTACCTCAATCGCATCTTTCCCGCCATGCGCTCTGCCTATCCATCGGAATGGGTCGAGGTGATAGCGAAGGCGCAAGCCATGGATATTGATATTTACGTGCCGGGCCATGGATTCGTCGAAACGCCCGAGATCCTCGAAGAAGAGCTCCACACCTACCGCGAAGCGCTGGAGCAGGTGATCGCGGAAGCCACCAGGCTTCACGGAATGGGTCTCGACGGCGAAGCCGCATCTGCTTGAGCTGACTTCGGTGAGCTCGAAGAATGGACGCTGCGATCGAGCCAAGGCGCGCGCTATCGCAAAGGTTTACGAGGAGCTGAACGGCGAGCTTCGCTAACGGCGGGAAAATTTCTCCGCAAGAAAATCGCCCTCGTTCCATTCGGGCCTTCCGTCAGCATTGGCAATATTGTAGCCGATGAGATAAGCGAGCTTCGCGTAATCTGCGCCCGCCTCGAAGTCCATTTCCTGACGCATGTCGTCGGACGGCTTGTGGTAGCGCGTCGCCATCCAATCGTCGAGAAGCGCGCGGCCATCCACCCGCTCCTCTCCGGTGTCGTTACCCACGAACGGATAGACTGAAGTTCCTGTCCCCTGGAAGGCTGTTTCCGGCTTTGTTTCAACAAGTTAGGTAGAGGGAAGGGTGCTCTGTTCTGGCTACAACGTGATTGTTTTGAGGAGGTCGAAGGCCCTTTGCTGCTTTGGATTTGGGGCCGTGGTCATGTCGAAGGTCGCAGTGGTGGAGCCAAGGCCTTTTCGGCGACATGAGTTTCGTACGATAGAGGCAAGGTGGCGGAGCAGAGTTCTGAAACTGTAAGCGGGGCTTCCGTCCTCCAGCTTTTTGGAGCGCACTTTTCGAAGAGCGGCCTGCGAACGCTTGGCCGGTGCCACAGGGTCGCGGCTTGCCTTGGCATTCTGATCTTCGTCAGAAAAAAGCACTGGTCGCCACGCCTCAAGCATGTGCCATTCAACGTAGTAGGCCAGCATACACAAGAAGATGTGTGCCCGGACTCGGTTTTCGAGACGGTGGCGAATAGGCCGCACCTTGAGGTCCATGGTCTTGAATGAACGAAACGCACGCTCGACTTGGGTGAGCAACTTATAGCTGCGGACGGTATCCTCAGTGTTCATCTGCTGTGCACTGAGACTGGTGCGAATCACATAGATGCCGTCCAGTGCGGCTTCTGCCTCGACCTTCTTTTTGTCGATTTCGAAGGAGAAGGCATCGTCACGAATATCTAGTTTGAAGTGTTTTCCGACTTTGTACTTGTTGAGAACTGTGCCTACCCGCACCCCTATAGTGGCTTTTCCATGGAGCTGACCGTGCTCGATTCGCTGACGCAGTTGCTCCATTCGCCTGGCGATAGTCTTCATATGCTGTTTCCACCGGGCGAGTTGCTTGTCAGCTAACACACTATTGTCTTTAGCAATGTGCGCAGCATCGACAGCCATCGTCATCTCGTCGACCTTGAAGTCGAAGCCGTCGTCACGGGTCTCGAACTTGTAGTACTTGCCCACCTTGTATTCAGCAAGGAGTTTTTGCACTCGGGCATTGATGTCTTCCCTACCGTGCAAGCGGCCGCGTTCGACCATCCGGCAAATCCTTTTCAGTTCTTTGCTGGTCGCTTCGAGCAATTCCTGACGCTTTAGGGCTCGGCGCTTCGCCAGTTCGTGGTTGCGACAGGCCACGAGACGCTCGTTGGGAAAATCCGAGTGTGTCAACTCAAACAAGTTGCGCTCGTCAAACAGCCCCATCTGCAGCGCCCCTTCGTTGAGGAGTTTGCGAATCGGCGCGGGTCGCAGGGCTGTAATCCAATCAATGCCCTCGAAGTCCTGTAAAGCGTCAACCTGTCTTTGGGTGATCATTCCGCGGTCGCCGACCATCACAAACCGCTTGATGCCGAACTGCTCTTGCACCTTTACTACTTGAGGTAGAAACGTTTTCGGATCGCCGGTGTTGCCCTCGAACACCGATACCGAGACAGGGACGCCCCTTTGGTTGGTCAAAAGGCCGTAGTTGATCTGGAGTTTGTTTTTCTTACCGTCGCGGTTGTATCCGAGGCGGGCCAGGGGGCACTTTTCTCCCTCGAAGTAGCTTGAGCTCAAATCGTACAAACCAAGTCCACCGTTTTCGAGGTGACGCGCCGCCAGTTTTTTCTCAATAACCCTTTGGCGCTCGAACACCCAGTCCATAGCGGCATATAGGTCGTCCTCGTCGGCATCACTCACACCGAGGATTTCGGGCAACGTTGTGCTGTGCCACCACTGGCGCGTTGCCAACCTCGACTGGGCTTCGAGTATGCGGGCGGCCACCATAGCCACCACCAGGTCACGTTGGCGTGAGCGTCGGGATGCGACGAGTTTGTCGAACTCAAGGCGTTTCATCGCGCTCAACACGGCCTCGACGCCACCGTGGAGTCGCGACCCGTCGGGCACAACCTCGAAGACGTCCTCGACCGCGACGAGTTTTTCTCCCTTGAGAACCCGTCGAATGGAGTCGACCTGCTCGCTTGGCAGTTTGGACAGGTTGGCAATTGTGCGCTTGCGCGGTTTCTTGCTTTTGGCGTCGCGAAAGGACTCACGGAGCAAAACGGCGGGTTTGGAGTTGCGGTTGGGCACAATGTCGATGTGCATGGTTACTATATACTCTATTAAAGATTATGTTACAAGAGTTATATGCGTTATTACATGGCTACAAAATGCAGGCGGAGTTCGTATCTCTATCGTTGTAACTCCTTGCAACTAAGGGTGCTTCACCGAAGAAAGAGAGGTTTTACCGAGGGGAACTTCAGGATAGACGGCCGGGATCCCTTGCTTCACGAACGAGTATTGGTCGCTTCGGATGAAGATGACCTGCTCGGGCATGAAGTCGGGGCTCAAATCGATGTCGAGCCACTCGGCAGCGCGCGACACGGGCTCGAGCAGCGTGGAATGATTGACGCCGAACGCCACAACGTCCCGCAAGGGATGGAACATGAGAGCTCCATCCGCGTTGACGTTCGCCACGATGGCGTTGCGCGGCACCGTGGGATGGTGCGCGAAGTAGTCGGAGCCGAGAAGACCTTTTTCTTCTGCCGTGACGGCGAGGAAGATCAAGCTGCGCTTGGGAGGCGGTTCCATATGCCGCGCCCGATGGCTCGCCCGTCGCCGGATCGAGCCAGCGCATCGCCGGCGCCCGAGCGGCTTCCCGAAGACGCGACCAGGGAAACCGAGCCGCGTCCGTCGGCGTCATGACCGTCAAGATGCCGGTAGCCCCGCGAGCCACCGCTTCTTTGGCTTTCGTTTCCCTAGAGGAGTAGTAGGCGCGCTGCGTCGAGCCGAAACGAGGCGGTGCCCCCGACAGCAGGATGACGACCTTGTTCTCGACGTCGAGAGCTGAGTAGTCGTCCCAGTCGAGCTCGGGTGCAGAGACGCCATAGCTAGCGAAAACGAGGGGCGCGCGCACGCGGCTCTGACGCTCTCGAAAAGGCGCGCTGAGAACAAAATCCTCTCCAAAGCGGAGCGGTTTCGGCCTTCCGCCCTCAACGATCGTCAGCGAGCTCTCTCGATCGTCGATCGTGGCGCGCCGAAGCGGCACCATCTGGAAGAAGCTACCGTTGTCGCCCGCGGCCTCGAGCCCCATCGCTTCGAACTCGGCAGCGACATAGCGCGCCGCGATGTCGTAGCCTCGCGTCCCGGCGTCCCGGCCTTCGAGCAGATCGTCCGCGAGAAAGCTCATATGGGCGTGGACCTCGGCCGGTTGGATGGACGAGAGGGCCTTCGCCGCGTCTTCGGGGATTGATGATGGGGGCGGCGCGCAGCTCCAACTCAGCACGAGTGCGGAGGCAAGCGCTCTCATGGGCTTCGAAAGAAGGCGTGCATAGCACGGTAGAGGTGGTAGACGTCGACTTTGGAGCTCACGGAGTAAGGCGTGTGGATGGAGAGCACCGGGACGCCGAAGTCGATCACTTCCATGTTGTCGTCCGCGAGCGCGCCACCGATCGTGCCGCCGCCGGAGCGTCCGACTTTGTACGTCGCTATTTGCCACGGCACGTTCGCGTCGTCGAGAACCTTTCGGATCCAAGCGGTATATTCCGAGTTCGCGTTGAAACCGCGGCCATACATCTTGAAGTTGACGCCGAAGCCGAGCCGCGGCGCGTTGCCTTCCTCCCACGCCGAGGGCCAGGTGGGATGGATACCTGGGTTGACGTCCGAAGAAATGACCAACGTTCCCCGCCGGGCCTTCCGGAGCCAATGCTCTCGGAAGTCGTCCCCCATCTGCGCGTAGAGGAGCCGTCCCATCAAGTCGACGAGGTAGCTCGAATCCGCCCCGGTATTGTTGACGTTGCCCACCTCTTCGTTGTCGACCAGATAGGCGATGGACGTGACCTGGGGAGCCTCCGTGTCGAGCACAGCCTTGAGCGCCGCATATCCAGAGAGCCGATCGTCTTGCCCGTAGATCGCCATCAGGCCGCGGTCGAACCCCACGTCGCGCGGCACCAGGGCGGGAACGAGCGCGAGCTCGGCCGAGACGAGATCGTCGATACCGATCTCGTACTCCCTCCGGAGATAGTCGATGACGGAGCGCTTCACGCTCTCGTCACCCTCGCCGGGCCCAGGGATGTGACCGACGACCGGATCCAGCTCTTCGTGCTGGATGACGTCGCGGTTTTTGCGCTCGCGAAGATCGGCGTCCACGTGAGGTGAGAGGTCGGGAATGATGAACGTTGGGTCGCTCGGGTCGTTGCCGACCGAGATCCAGATGGTGCGTCCGTTCTTGAGATCCACGCGTCCCATCAGTGCCAGCGGAAGGTTGGTCCATTGATAAGTTTTGATCCCGCCGTGATAGTTCGTCTGCAAGAGCGCGAAGCCTTCTTTCTCGTAGATAGGCCGCGCCTTGAGCTCGATCCTGGGCGAGTCGATATGAGCGCCGACGACACGGAAGCCGTCGCGTAAGTCGTTCTCGCCGATCACGATAACCGTGAGCGCGCGGTCGCGGTTCACGTCGTAGAAACGCGCGCCGGGCTCTGTGGTGGCGTCATCGGTAAGCTCGCTGAAGCCCGCCGCGCGCGCTAGCTTCACCGCTTCGCGCACGAAACTGAGCTCGGTCTTTGCCACGCGCATGAAATCTTTGTAGCCCGCGGCGTGGGACTCGACGCTGTCTTTCTCCGCCTCTGTCAACGAGAGCCAAGACGAACGCGGCTCTTCCTGCCCGAAAGCGGTGACGGAAACGAGGATTGCGAATAAGATGAGTACGCGACTCGCCATGGTGAACCTCCCGGCGGGATTATAAGCGAGAGAGAAGGAAACGATGCGAAGTGGCCTCGAAAAGCAGACGGTGCTCGTAACGGGCGCCTCGGGCGGGATTGGCGCGGCGACGGCACGCGCACTCGCGGACGAGGGCGCGAACGTCGTGCTGCACTACCGGACGAATCGAGAGAGCGTGGACGAGCTCGCTAACGAGCTCTCGAAGAAATTCGACGTCGCGTCGATCTTCGTCCAAGCCGACGTTTCCATCGAGGCCGACGTGGATGCGATGTACGCGACGGCTCTGAGCACCTTTCCTCGGCTCGATGGGATTGTCGTCAACGCCGGTATTTGGATCCAGAGCGAAACGCCACTTCACGAGATGAGCCTTGAGCAATGGGAGAGGACGATGGCGGCGGACCTGACGGGTGCTTTTCTCACGTGCCGCGGATTCATGCGCCACCTCGCGGACAAGCCGCGCGACGAGGCCGCGATCGTTTTCGTCGCCTCGACCGCGGCCGTCTTCGGCGAAGAGAATCACACCGACTACTCCGCAGCCAAAGCGGCGATGGCCTACGGCATGACGCGAAGCTTGAAGAACGAGATCGTGCGCCTCGCCCCGAGGGGACGGGTCAATTGTGTCTGCCCGGGATGGGTCGACACGCCGATGGCCGCTTCGTCGATGGAAGACCCCACCGCCATCCCGCGTGCGACGGCGACGATGGCCCTTCGGAAGATCGCAACGCCCGAGGACGTTGCTCGCGCCATCGTCTTTTTTACCTCACCCGAGCTCGCCGGCCACCTCAGCGGCACCATCCTCCCGATCGCGGGCGGCATGGAAGGCCGATGGCTACACCGCCCCGAAAACACGTAGCAGCTGATACACGCCGAGACCCGTCACAACGAGCACGACGAGCACCCCGAGCAGATTCTGCAAAGGCCTGTTCCGAAACGCGCCCATGAGCGCGCCGTCGTTCACGACGACGATCAAGAAAATCGCGATGAGAGGAAGAAGCAAGCCGTTGGCTGCTTGCGCAATCACGATGGCTTCCGTCGGGCTCCCGCCGATGAGTGCCATCACGAGACCGGTGAGCACGACGAACGCAATCACCGCCCGGAAACGGGGCGCTGTCAGATCGCGCTCCCAGCTGAGTGCTCCGGACATCGCGTAGCCCGCCGCGAGCGGTGCCGTGACGGAGCTCGTGAGCCCGGCCGCGAAGAGACCGACCCCGAAAAACGCACCAGCCCAATCGCCGAGAACGGGCTCGAGCTGCGACGCGATGGCCGAAAGGCTGGACGCATCGTCGAACGGCGTCGCGTTCACGAGGATGGCGATGGTAACGAGCCCACCGAGACCGACCGAGAGCCCCGTGTCCAGCCGCGACTGCGCGAGCGCCTCATCGGTCTTCATGCCGGCGGGCCACTTCTCCTGCACCGTGCTCGCGTGAAGGAACAAGTTGTAAGGGACGACCGTCGTCCCGATGAGCGCGATGATGGTCAAAAGCGACCCATCCGGCACCGAGGGAACGAGCCCACGCCCAAGCTCCCCGAGCGAAGGCTCGACGAGGATGGCCGTTACGAGAAACACGAAGCTCATGAGCACGACGAGCCCGATGAGCACGCGCTGAATCATGCGATAGGCGCCGCTAAAAAGAAGTGCCACCGCCGCGACCGCGATGACGACGGCCCAAAACCTGGGCGAGATACCGCTCAAAATCTCGAGCCCGAGAGAAGCGCCGAGAAGATTCCCGGTCTCATAAGCCGCGTTCCCGAGCGTGATGGCAACAGCGACGAGCCCGAGAGACAAGAAGCGAAGAGCTGGCTGCGAGAAGCTCTCCCGAATGGCTTCGCTCAGTCCCCTCCGTGTGACGAGCCCAACGCGAGCCGCCATTTCTTGAAGAACCGCCGTCGCCACTGCCGAGAAGACAACGGCCCAGAGAAGCGCCGTCCCGTAGCTCGCCCCAGCGTGCGACGCCGTCACGATGGTCCCCGGCCCAATAAAGGCGGCAGCGACGAGAAGACCCGGACCAAAGTTACGTAACATCATGGCAAACGTAGCGGGCTAGTGTAGGATGTTTCGAGTGATCGAACAACTACGAAAAGCCATCGCCTCGCGCCGCGACGAGATGGCCGAGCTGACCGCCGCCCTCATCGCCATCGATACCGAGAATCCGCCCGGTCGCAACTACGAGCGCTGCCTCCGCTTTCTCGGCGAGCGACTCGAGGCGCTGGGCTTCAAAGCCGACATCGAGCGCATCAAGGGCGGCGACGCCGACCGCGAGCACCCGCGCTACTGGCTCCGTTCGGTTCTCGGGGACAGCGGTCCTACCGTGTACTTCCACGGCCATATCGACGTGGTCCCGGCGCAAAGCCGGGACCAGTTCGAGCCCAAAGTGACCGACGAGACGATCTTCGGCCGCGGCTCGACCGACATGAAGGGCGGGCTCGTCTCGATGATCTACGCGTTGTGGGCTCTGCGAGAAACTTCCGTGCAACTGGGAGGGAGAATCGCCCTTCAAGTCGTCCCCGATGAAGAAACCGGCGGAGCGTTCGGCTCCTGCGCGTTGAGCGAACAGGGGCTGCTGGTAGACGATGAGGCCGTTGCCATGTACACCGCCGAGCCGACGGGAGGTATCGTCTGGCACGCCTGCCGTGGCGCCATCACGTGTCGTATCACCGTGCGCGGTCGCCAGTCCCACGTGGGGCTTCAATATCGTGGTGTCAATGCCTTCGAGAACATGCTCCCCGTGGCCCACGCGCTCCGCGAGCTCAAAGCTGAAGTCGAGCAACGGGTCACGGACTACGCCATCGAGCCGGAGGAGGCGCGGCGTTCCATCCTGATGATGGGTGGCGAAGTCCAAGGCGGCGTCAACTTCAACGTTCGTGCCCGAGAGCTTCTCTTTCACAGTGGATCGACGCATCAATCCTGAGGAAGACTACGAAACGGAGAAACGCCGACTACTGGAGGCGATCGATGCCGACGTAGATGTCTTCCAAGAAACGCGCCCCGTCGGCGTCTCCGAGACCGGCGCCTTCGCCGTGGCACTCGCGGAGGCGATCGCCGAAGTGCGCGGCGAGCCAGCACGGTTCGAGCTATGCCCAGGCATCTTGGATATCCGCTTCTACGCCGAGCGGGGCGTCCCGGCTTTTGCATACGGACCCGGACACCTCTCGGTGGCACACGGACCGAAAGAGTTTCTCAAGCGCAACGACCTTGAGGAGGTCTCTGTGGTCTACGCGCTCACCGCGGCCCGATCGCTCTTGCCGTGACGGAAAAAAGACTCCCGCGCCGCTTTTTCCGCCGGGATCCCGTAACGCTCGCGAAGGCCCTATTGGGCCAGGTCCTCGTCAGGCGTCTCGACGACGGTGAGGAGCTAGCGGGCCGCATTGTTGAGGTCGAGGCGTATTTAGGTGTCGATGACCGCGCCAGCCATACTTTCGGAGGCCGCCACACGAAGCGTAATGCCTCGATGTGGCTGGACGGCGGCCACGCCTACGTCTATTTCGTCTATGGGATGCACTGGTGCTTTAACGTGGTCTCGGACTGCGAGCAAGTGCCCACGGCGTGCCTCATCCGCTCGCTGGAGCCGCTGGCTGGGCTGGGAGAGATGCGCCGCCGCAGGGCAAGGCACGAAGTGAGCGACTTGTGTTCCGGCCCGGCAAAACTTGCCCAAGCGCTTGGAATCGAGAGGAGCCTTGATGGGGCAGATCTGATCCATAGTCGCAAAATCTTTGTGCGTCGCGGGAGGGCGACGAAAGCAACGTTGATCGACTCCGCGCCGCGAGTGGGTGTCGACTACGCTGGCGAGTGGGCCGGCCGTGCGATGAGATTCTTCGTTCGCGACAACCCGTTCGTGAGTCTCGCCCGCCGGCGTCGCCAATGAAGCACAATCTCCTGTCTTGTCGCCCGCCCAGTCCAAAACGAAAGAAGCCCCGCCCACTTGGGCGGGGCTTCTAAACGGTAGTTGGATGAGTAAGTTTTATGTTCGCCGACGCCGGGAGGCCGCGAGTGCTGAAACCCCCAATAGTAACAGTAGACCGGTGGCCGGTTCGGGCGCGGGAAAGTTCCTCAAATCGGCACTGTCCACATTGTAGATGAAACCACCGTTCGTCAGAGTGACCGTCCCAATGGTGCCACCCAAATCGAAATCGCAAGATCCGACAATGGCTGAACAGTCGAAGAGGGCACCGATTTTGGCCACTCTGGCACCCTGGATCGACGTGTCAGTGAAACTAAAATTGGGCCCGAATCCGAAATGGTCGACCAGGAGCGAGTTTTTTTCGTCGCCTCCGACGCCGGTGAAAACGCCAGTAAGGGAGCTAGACGCACTCACGACCGGCTTTGGCGACCCCTGGAACTGCCCGGACAGGATATTGCCCGTAAATCCAGTATATGCCGGAATGATAGCACCGGCGTTGTTGACCGTACCGTCCAGGCTGAAGCTGCCGCCGTTCTGAAACTGATGGAACCCAATTGTGATTTGCTTGAATTTGCCTGTGGTAAACTCCAAGAAGCACGAGTCACACGTGAGAGACACGGATGAACCCACGCCGAAGACTGGCGAATCTAGTATCGTGATGGATGTGAACGCGATATCCTGGCCGTGTAGTCCCTCGTTCACGTTACCCGTCCACCAGACGAAACCACCGGCGATGCCCACAGGTAAACCAGCTGAGAACCCTTGATCAAAGATGAGGCTCTGGGTGCTTTGTGCTGGGACTGCTACTAGTACCAAAATAGCGAGCGTGGCGATTGCGAGATGCTTGACTTGACTCATTTTTCTCCTCCGAACTAAAACCGTCATTGGAACCGCAGTTACCGCAATTCTGATGCCGAGAAGCTCCAGAAATTGAACTGTAGTCGTAAGATCGTGAATATATTGAATTTAATCTGCTGGCCCCTGAAGTTTTTTCGGGTGGGGCAACAACCACTCCTACCGTCTTTGTAACGAGAGCCGACAGTTCTAAAAGGTAGGTCGCCACAAACGATTGCAATGAAAGGGACAGCCGCGGTCACGCTTGAATGTAAAGAAAACTGACGGTGATCGGCGTGGGCGGAAACGGGGAGACTACGGATTCACTTCGAAAGTGAATCGTATGGGTTGTTGATTCGGTTCGACTGCGAAAATGATCGACCTTCCGTCCTGGGATACGGTTCGCCCGCTTTGAGCCCGCAGACTTCCGACCACGAAATGGGGCGTCCCCGAAAAGTCGAATTTCCAAAAGCCGGTTCTGCGGCCGGCTTGCTTCACGCTCCCCTCGAACGCATTCACACCGACCCTGGCTTCGAAATGCAGCGTTCGTTCTCCGGCGTTGTCCGTATGTAGCAAAGATCCGTTCATTACGGCTTGGGCGTGGACACTGCCGTCGCGCGGCTTCACAAGCAGGTCAGTCCGAAACCGGGTCTTGACGGCCTCGTTTCCCGCGCGCAGATTTGCGGAGATCATGATTGTTATAGTTTTATTGCTGCTCTCTCTCGACCCGTCCGGATTTGTCCATGTTATGACGGCGGTGATGGTTGCGGTGCCTGCTGCCAACGCTCTGACTTCAATCCTTCCGGTGAAAGTGTCCTCGTCGTTGAGTGTGCCGACGCCACAACCCCCACTTGCGGAACAATTAAAGCCCGACTGCCCTACCAGAAGGTTTGACGGCCAAGACACGTTGATACCAATCGAAGTGCTTGTCCGGGGCCATTGTTCGTTGCTCCAATCTCGATGATTGGAAGGCCACCGACAGAGGTTGAGCTTGGCGCGCTCAAAGAGAGCGATACGTCCGCGTGGTCCGCTGGCGGCGGTGTGGAAGGCGGTGTCGGCGGCGTCGGTGGCGGCGGTGGTGGTGTTCCCGGTGGCGGCGGCGGTGTTCCCGGCGTCGGTGGCGGTGGTGGTGGCGTTCCTGCGACCGGCGGACTCGGTGGTGCTGGTGTGCCTGCGACCGGCGGACTCGGCGGTGGCGCGTTCTCGACTCCTGAATTCGCGGCCACGAAACCCCCGACGACGCCCGCGCCTACGGCGGCCAGGAGAATCGGGGTCTTCCTCCGGCCGCCGTCTGTCTCGGTGGTCGTGCCGTCCGCGGAAATGTACTGTCCGATTCCCTCGACGTCGAATCCTGGTGGTGAGAGGGAGGCGGTCAAAGAGGTCGCTCCCACCGTGGTTTGGGGGTCGCCCTCGAAGGTTTTGACTTTAGGATCTTGTTGTTGACACGCGTTTCCCGGCGTGACCGGCACCCTGTGCATGGAGCCGCGTGTGGCGACATAGCTGTTGTTCAGTGACTCGACGTAGTAGACGGCGCCGGTCGTCCCGGCGGCGGTCTTTGGAAGGATGCCTTGCCAAGCGCCCCCAGGGCCTGGGGTCATTGGCACGAAGTACCAATCGGCGTGACGATCCCAGCGGAAGTACAGGCTGGGCCTTCATCACATCAGCGGAAGGCTCTAGGTTGGCCTGTAGGATGACGTGCTCTTGACTTGACCAGCAGGAAACGGCGTCGTTGAGAATCTGGGTGGGTTGTGCGGCGGCGGTCTCTTCGACGCCCCAGGTATGGGCAGAGCTCACGCCAAGAGTTAGCAGAATCCCGACCAATAGGGACGCCCCGACTAACCCCGCGACGCGCCCCCGGTAGAGGCTAGTCTGAAGTTCCCCGGCCGAAAGGACAAAAACCTGAACAGATTCAAGTAGATAGCTCAGAATTGAGTGCCCGGTTCTGGCTACAGGATGATAGTTTCGAGAAGGTCGTAGGCGCGTTGCTGCTTAGGGTCGGGTGTCGTGACGACCTGGAATGTGGGAGCGTCGGGATTGTCACCTGGAGCGCGGCAGATGTTACGCACGATGGTGCTGAGTGCCTTGAGTAGAGTTTGAAAGCTGTGGGCCTCGGTGCCGTCGTCGAGTTTCTTGGAGCGTATCTTTCGCAGGGCAGCCTCGGAGCGCTTAGCGGGAGCAAGCGGGTCCCGCGTTTTCTTGGCTTCTTGGTCCTCGTCGCAGAAGAGCAATGGACGCCATGCTTCACGCATGTGCCACTCGACGTAGTAGGCGAGCATGCACAAGAAGATGTGGGCGCGTACCCGTGTCTCGAGGCGGTGGCGAATCGGACGCACCTTGAGGTCGATGGTCTTGATAGAACGAAATGCCCGTTCGACTTGACTCAGACTCTTGTAGCAGCGGACGGTGTCGTCGGGTGATAGGCGCTGTTCGGGCACGCTGGTCCGGATGACATAGATGCCATCGAGCGTTGCCTCGGAAGCCACCTTGTGTTCGTCGATGTGGAAGTCAAACCCATCGTCGCGGATCTGCAGCACGAAATGCTTGGCCACCTTGTACTTGTTGATGACCTTGCCTACACGCACACCAATGTTGTCCTTGCCTCCATGTTTGCCGAGCTTGACGTCCGAGCGAATGCTCTCCAGTCTCTTGCAAATATCGTTGAGCACTGCTTCTGCTGCGGGCTCTTGCTCGACGATTCGGAAGCGAAACTCATCGTCGCGAATATCGAGATCGAAATGTTTGGCGATCTTCTTGGTGATGAGCTTGTGTACGCGCGCACGGATCTTGTCCTTACCTTTGAGATTGCCGAGTTCAACATTTGAGCGAAGCTTCGTGAGCCTCTTGTAGATACTATCGAGCGCCGCTTTGGCCGCCACCTCTTTGTTGGGAATCTGGAAGGTAAAGTCGTCATCGCGAATGTCGAGCACAAAATACTTGGCGAGCGTCTTGGTGACGACCTTGCGCACGCGGGCGCCAATCTTGTCCTTGCCTCTGAGCCTAGCGCGCTGCACCATGGTTTGAATTCTTGCAAGCTCTCTCGCAGTCGCCTGCAGAAGGGACTGACGTTTGTGGACGCGCAGTTTTGCCAATTCGGTGTTCCGGCACGCAAAGAGTCGTTCGCCAGCAAAATCTGGATGAGTCAATTCAAACAGATTACGCTCGTCAAAAAGGCCGAGTTGCAGTTGACCTCCATCGATGAGCTTACGAATAGATGCGCTTTTGAGCGCTGTGATCCAATCGACCCCTTCGAGGTTGCGGAGGTCATCGTCGATCCGCTTCTGAGAAATCATGCCTCGGTCACCGACGAGCACTAGGGTCTTGATGCCAAACCTGTTTCTCACCATCTCGACTTGGGGCATCAACGTCGTGCTATCCGACTCATTGCCCGCAAAGACCGACACGGCGACCGGGCAACCCCGCTCGTCAGTGACTAGACCGTAGTTGACTTGCAGTCTATCTCTTTTGCCATCACGGCTATATCCCATGGCGGCCAGAGGGCAGGTGACACCCTCAAAGTAGCTGGAGCTGAGATCGTAGAGCACCAAGCCTCCTTTTTTGAGGTGTCGTCCAGCCAGTTTTTTCTCGATACGTTCTTGCCGCTCGAGCAACCAATCCATGGCGGCATAGAGATCATCCTCGTTGGCATCGGCCACACCGAGGCTTTCGGGCAGTGTGGTGGTGTGCCACCACCGTGTCGTCGCGAGTTTGCTGTCAGGTTCGAGGATGCGTGCGGCAACCATCGCCTCGACCAGGTTGCGCTCACGGCATGGCTTCGAAGCGAGCAATTTGTCGAAACGAAGGCGTCTCATCGTCGTACGACAGGCGTTGACGTGGCCGTGAAGCGAGGACTTGATGACCTCAAATGCTTCGCTGACAGCGACGAAGGCCTCACCTTTGAGAGCGCGGCGTATGAGCTCGATGATATTTTTGGGCAGGTGTGAAAGGTTGGCGAGGGTACGCTTTCGGACCTTCTTCCCTTCCCGCCAGCCCTCGCGTAAGAGGATTGCGGGCGGAGAGTTTCGATTGCGCACGGTCTCGATGTACATGGGAACATATATACGCTATTCTGGCCATGAAAGCAATCAATAAAGCCATGACAAAGAGAGTTACAGCCTAGTTCATGGGAACATATGGCGAAACCAAATTAATCATATGTCCTGCGTAAACAGGCATTTACATCAATTAACAGGGGTTTGAAGCAGGGAACTTCAGGCTAGTAAGCACCATGTTGGGGTACACTTTCAGTATGAACCCCGGGAAGCAGGGCTGTCAATACCCGAAGGGTCAAAAAGTGCGAGTTTTCAGGAGCTCGCGGGCTGAGTTGGCGCCGGGTGCGCCCGTGAGACCGCCGCCCGGGTGGCTGCCTGCACCACCGAGATAAAGTCCTTCGACGGGTGTTTCGTACCGCGCCCAGCCGGGAACGGGTCTCATGAAGAACAGCTGATCGAGCGCCATCTCTCCATGATGAAGATTGCCTTCGGGGAGCCCGAGCTCGGTCTCGAAGTCTTTCGGGGTGCGCAGACTGTGATGCAGGACGGTGTCTCCCAGACCGAGTGCGTCGATAACTTTCTCCGGCGAGATGGTCGCGCCGTACGGGACGTATTGCACGAGCACGCTCATCACGTGCTTTCCGTCGGGCGCGAGGGTTGGATCGGCCGCACTCGGGACCACGGCGCGCAAGAACGGCGCCTCGGAGGCGCGTCTATACTTCACCGCGTCATAGGCTCTTTCGAGGTCGTCGAGCGTCGGGCCGACTTGGAAGACGCCTTGGACGTCCGGGTGCTTGGCGAGCGCGAGGTCGAGCTTCGCGGTCACGCCGCGATAGCGAATGTTCTCGATTTCGGAGACGAAGCTCGGCTCGAAATCGCTCGGGTGGGCGAGCTCGAGAAACGTCGTCCTTGGAGAGACCGTGGACAACACATAACGTGCGTCTAGCGTCTCCCCGTTTTCGAGCGCCACGCCTTGGACCCGGCCATCCTCGACGCGAATCTTGGACACGGCTGCTTCCGTGCGTACTTCTCCGCCAAACGAGCCGAGCGCGGAGCGCATCGCCCCCACCAGATTGCGCGCGACCGCGGGCTGGTCTCCGAGGCGCTGGTAGAGGAAAAGTGCCGCCGTCCCGGCCGATCGGGGACCCAGGCAGACGCCTTCGAGTGCTTGGCCCGCGAGAGCACCCTTCACCCAATCGTTCTCGAACCACTCGTCGAGGAAGTCCGAGAGCGCCATGGGAAGGATGCGCAAGAGTTCGTGCATGGGCCGCTCGCCTAGTTGGCGAAAGCCCCATCCGAGTCGCAGGAGCTCCAACAGATCCGAGCCGCTCTGGATGTCCGGCGTCGGAGCTGGCTTCGTCAGGAGCGGCCTCAGAAACGCCGCAAGCTTTTCCACGAGCTCGATGAATCGGGGATAGGCTTCCGCGTCCTTCGTCGAATATTTTCGAATCGCTTCGACGGACTTGCCGACATCGCGCCAGAGCGTCAACCCTTCAGGTATCGCCACGATGGGGTCGAGGGGCACGAGCTCGAGGCCGTGCTTCTTCAAACCAAGGTCTTCGATGACCATGGGCGACAACAGCCCCGCCAGGTCTGGACCAATGGATGCACGGAATCCGGGAGCAAACTCGTACGTGCCCGCGAGGCCGCCGAGCTCGCTCCGTTTCTCTAGCACGACGACGTCCATCCCGGCTTTGGCCAGGTATCCCGCTGCGGTCAAACCGTTGTGGCCGCCTCCGATGACTATTGCGTCGGTCATGAGGCCTTCAGCATCTCGAGTGCCGCGAGCTTTCCGGGTGCGCCCATCACGCCGCCGCCCGGATGCGCTCCGGAGCCGCACAGATACAGGCTTTCGAGCGGGGTCTTGAACTGAGCCCAGCCGGCTACCGGGCGCAGAAAGAACAGCTGGTCGAGCGTCAGCTCGCCGTGAAAAATATTTCCTTCCGTGAGGCCGATCTTCTGCTCCATGTCCCAAGGGGAGACGACTTGTCGGCCGATGATCGTGTTTTTCAAGTTGGGCGCGTACTCGGTGAGCGTGTTCACGACCGCGTCACCGAACGCCTCCCGTTTCTCCTCCCACGTACCTTCCTTCAAGTGATACGGGGCGTATTGGACGAAGATCGACATCACGTGCTTTCCCGGAGGCGCCATCGACGGGTCGATGATCGAGGGGATCAAGATGTCCATGTAAGGGCGGCTCGAGAAGTTCCCGTACTTCGCCTCGTCATAAGCGCGCTCCAAGTACTCCATGCTCGGGCTTATTGAGATCGAGCCCCGCAAGTGCGGTCCGTCGCCGGGTATGCAGGTAAAGTTCGGAAGCTCGCTGAGCGCGAGGTTCACCTTTCCCGACGAGCCGCGTATCTTGAACCGCTTCACGTCGGTGACGAAGTCTGATGGCAAGTCCGATTCTTCGATGAGCTTCAAGAATGTTCGCTTCGGGTCGAGGCTCGAGGCAATCTGCTTCGCCTGGATTTCCTCGCCGCTTTCGAGTGCTACGGCGATGGCGCGGCCGTTTTTCGTGACGATGCGCTCGATGGAGGCGTCGGTCCGGATCTCCGCGCCAAAGCCACGCGCCGCCGATGCGAGGGATCCCGCCACGGAGCCCATCCCGCCTTTCGCGAATCCCCACGAACGCGAGACGCCATCGATCTCCCCCATGTAGTGATGCAGCAATACATAGGCCGAGCCCGGGGAGCGCGGGCTCAAAAAAGTTCCGATGATCCCGCTTGCCGACATCGTTGCTTTCAAGACATCGGTCTCGAACCAACGGTCGAGGTAATCCGCGGCGCTCGCGGTCATGAGCCGCGTGAGGTCATAAAAGCGCCGATTGCCCAGCCCGCGGAAGTGCTTTGCGAGCCGATTGAATCCTGCCAGGTCCGAAGGCTTGAGCGAGCTCGGCTCGGGCGGGCGCATCATCAATATCTCGCGAACGGCGCGGGACATGTGGTTCATGTGGTGGCCGAAGCGGTCGTAATTGTCCGCGTCTTTCTTGGAGAAGCGCCGTAGCTCTTGCCGGGTGTGCTCGCCGTCGTGCCATCGGGCGAGATAGTTGCCGCCTTGGAGCGGTGTGAACGTGCCATCGAGTGCTAAAAGCTGTAACCCGTGGCTCGGCAAGTTGAGCTCTTCGATGATCTCGGGTCGGAGCAGGCTCACGACATACGAGAAAACGGAGAACTTGAAGCCTGGGACGATTTCCTCCGTCACCGTTGCGCCACCCACGAGGTCGCGCTTCTCGAGGACGAGAACTTTCTTTCCCGCGCGCGCGAGATAGGCGGCGGTCACGAGCCCGTTATGGCCGGCGCCGATCACGATGGCATCGTAGTTATTCATTGGGTTGCCCACATAATGGTACATCATATTGCAATGTGGGCATCACACAAAGTACAATTGAGAAACAATGGCTGTCGGCACACCTTTTCATTCGAGAACGGCCCCTCTTTGCACGAGTTTACGCTTCAAGCAGTGGTCGGGTTATTTCGCGGCGGACGCTTATGACGATTTCCACGATCCCGAGTACCACGCGATCCGCAGCGGCGCCGGGCTCATTGATGTCTGTCCTTTATATAAGTACGACTTGAAAGGGCCGGATGCGCTTCGACTCGTAGACCGCGTGATCACCCGAAACGCTAGGCGGTGCGACGTCGGCCAAGTGCTCTACTCTGGCTGGTGCGATGAGGATGGAAAGCTTCTTCAGGACGGTTGCTTCCAGAGGCTGGAAGAAAATTTGTTTCGGGCGACGGCGGCGGAGCCCGCGCTGGCCTGGTTTCGCCTGAACGCGACAGGCATGGATGTCGACATCGAAGAGGTGTCGGAAAACTACGGCGCGCTCGCCCTCCAAGGGCCGAACGGGCGAACTATCCTCCAGCGCATCTCCAGTGAGGACATCACCCGGTTGGGGTTTTTTCGCCTCATGCGAACCGAGCTCGGCGGCGTCCCTACAATCGTGAGCCGCACGGGCTATACGGGTGACTTAGGCTACGAGATTTGGGTCGAGAGCGACCACGCGGAAAAACTTTGGGATGCGCTCATGGGCGCCGGTGAAGGCTACGGGCTCGAGCCCGCCGGGCTTCTCGCGCTCGACCGCACGCGCCTCGAAGCGGGGTTTCCTCTCATCGACGTCGACTTTTGGAACGCGGAGCGAACGCTCATCGACGGCCAGAAATCGACGCCGTACGAGGTCAATCTCGGCTGGGCGGTGCATTTGAAAAAGCCCTCCTTCGTGGGCAAACGTGCGCTCGTGCAAGAAAAGAAAACCGGGTCGGCGCGTTTCTTCGTCGGCCTCGAAGTCTCGTTCCGCGAGATCGAGCGACTCTACGCGCTCGAAGGGCTCGCGCCCGAGCTTTCGAACGAAGCGTCCCGCGTCGGCGTTCCCGTCTATTCCGGCGGACGCCAAGTCGGTAAAGCCACGACCAGCGGCTGGTCGGTGCTCCTAAAGAAATTTCTCGCGCTCGCGACCGTCGATCGTGGCTACGAGACCCCCGGGACCTCGCTCGACCTCGAATACACCGTTGAGTACGTGCACCGGCGCGCGGCCGCGAAAGTGGTCCCGCTTCCCTTCTTCGACCCCGAGAGAAAACGGAGCGTTCCTTGAGAGCGCGGATGGAGATCCTCGAAAGCTCGCTCGTCGAGCGCATCGTGGATGAAGCTCTGTCCGTTCTCGAAAAGACCGGTGTTCTCGTTGAGCACGACGAAGCTTTCGACCGACTCGTCGCCGCAGGACTCACGGGCAACAGCGAGACCAATAGGATCACGTTCCCGCGCGCGATCGTGGAGGAAGCGCTCGCCTCGGCGCCATCTTCGCTGACGCTTTACGATCGCGACGGTCAACCGTACACGACGCTCGAAGGCGACAAGGTGCATTTCGTGCCCGCTTCGTCCGCGCTGCGCATCCTCGACCGCAAAACGGGCGAGATCCGCGAGCCGCAAACGGCGGACTATATCGACTACGTCAAGATCGCGAACGGCCTGAAGAACATTTCTTATCTCTCGACCGCGTTCATCCCCAAAGACGTCCCGCAGGATATGGCCGATGCGTGGCGGCTCTACATGGTTCTGAGCTATTCGAAAAAGCCCACTGTCTCGGGAGCGTTAACCGCTTTCGGCGTCCCGCGCATGGGCGAGATCATGAGTTACTTCCGGAAGGACCGGGACGATCTCGTCAAGAAACCCATGTCCATTTTCACGTGCTGTCCCAACACGCCGCTTCGCTGGGGTGAGGACCCGATCAGCAACATCATCGATTGCGCCGAGTGGGGGATCCCGATGGAGATCGTGCCCGTGCTGCTTCTCGGGATGATCTCGCCCGCGACGACTGTAGGCGCGCTCGTTCTTCACACCGCCGAAGTGGTGAGCGGCATCACCATCGCCCAACGCATTCGCCCGGGTACGCCCGTTCTCTTCGGAGGCGCGCCCGCGAGCTTTCACATGAAGCTCATGACGAACCCGATGACGGCCGTCGAAGCGCTTCAGGTCTATTGCGGCTACGCGCAGATCGCGAAGTACCTGAAGCTTCCTTGTCAGGCCTATATGGCGCTCTCGGACTCGAAGCTCAACGACTCGCAAGCGGGCGCCGAGACCGCGGTGGGCGCGATGCTTGCCGCGCTCGCGGGCTTCAACTCGGTTTCGGGTCCGGGCATGCTCGATTACGTGAACTGTTTCAGCCTGGAGAAGCTCGTTTTCGACGACGAGCTGTGCGCGCATGCGCACCGCTTCCTCGAGCCGGTCGAAGTCAAAGAGGACCTTCCGACGCAGCCGCTCATCGATGAGCTCATCCGCGAGAAGCACTTGATGATGTCCGAGCACACGCTCGAGCACTGGCCCGAAGAGCTCTACATTCCCGGTCCCATGATCGACCGCACCAACTGGGACCAATGGGAAGCGCAAGGCAGCAAGTCGTTCAAAGACCGGGCCGCCGAGGTCATCGACGAATGTCTCGAGGACTATGAGGTCGAACCGGTGGACGGAAAGCTTCACGAAGAGATCCAAAGCCTCTTCGTCCGCACGTGCCACGAGAAGGACGTGAAGCTCCCCTCCATCAAGTAAGAGCCATGATCGACTACGCGGTGATGAACCAGCTTCTCTTCGAGGGGAAGCACAAGATCGTCAAGCAAATGACCGAGGACGCCCTCGCCGAGGGACTTCCCGTGGCGGAGGTGCTCGAAGACGGTCTCATCGCTGGAATGCGCGTCGTCGGCGAGGACTTCAGGCACAACCGCATTTTCGTGCCCGAGGTGCTTCTTGCCGCACGTGCGATGAAAGCCGGCATGGCGATCTTGCGTCCACTCCTGACCGCGCGCGAGGAAGGGGCTCACTCCGATGTCATCGTGATGGGGACGGTGAAAGGTGACCTCCACGACATCGGCAAGAATCTCGTCGGCATGATGTCCGAAGGCGCGGGCTTCACCATCGTCGACCTCGGCACGGATACGAGCGCCGAAGCGTTCATCGAAGCCGTCAAAGAGCACGACGCGGCGATCCTCGGGATGAGCGCCCTTCTCACGACGACGATGATCTACATGCCGAAGGTCGTCGAAGCGGTGAAAGAAGCTGGTGTCGACGTGAAGATAGCGGTAGGCGGCGCGCCCGTGACGCCGCAATTCGCCGAGGAGATTGGCGCCGACGGCTATGCCGCGGACGCTGCGAGCGCGGTGACGCTCTTCAAGAAGCTCTGCTCAGCGCGCGCGGAGGCCCGCGCAAGCTGAAACCTCGTGGCCACGCTCACCATCAACCATCAGGATGCTCCGGTTCGAGACGGAGCGACACTCTTCGAGTGCGCGGAAGCGATCGACATCCGCGTCCCCACGTCCTGCGTCAAGCAAGGGAAGTGCCGCGAATGTCTTCTCGAGATCGAAGAAGGTATTTCGCACCTGAGCCCGCCGACACCCGAGGAAGCCCATCTTGGAGAGGGTTTTCGTCTCGCCTGCCGCACGCGACTCGTCCACGACGGCGTCGTGCGCTGTCACACGATGCGGCGAGGTGCATTGCGGGTCGTGGATGATGCCTTCGGTCTTGCCGAGCCAGTAGTCGAGTCGCGCGCGGGACATGGTCTCGCGCTCGATATCGGAACCACCACGATCGCCATGCGACTCTACGCGCTCGAGACGGGAAAGCTCGTTTCGACGCACTCCTTCGAGAACCCGCAGCGCTTCGGTGGATCCGACATCATGGCGCGCATTCACTACGACACCGAGCACAAAGGAAAGCTACTGCAGCGCACGCTTCTCGGTTACTTGAGACAAGCTATCGAGCGTCTTCCGGTGCCGCCGGAATCCATTCTCGATGTGGTCGTCGCCGCGAATACCACGATGCGCGATCTGTTCTTCGGGCGCGACGTCTATTCGATCGGCCAGAAGCCCTATCGCTCGACCCACGAAGCGAGCTTGACGATGTCCGCGAAGAAGCTGCGGCTACCGCTTCATCCCGACGCGGAGGTCTACGGGCTCCCGATCATCGGTAGCCATGTCGGCGCTGACGCCGCGGCTTGTCTCGTCGCCACCGGACTTCACGAACGAGACAGCGTTTCCGTTCTCATGGATATCGGGACCAATACCGAGCTCATCGCCGGAAACCGAGAACGCCTCATCGCGGCGTCTTGTCCCGCGGGTCCGGCCTTCGAAGGCGGCGGCGTTCTCTGCGGCATGCCGGCCCTCGACGGTGCCATCGAGCGCGTCACGCTCAACGGAAGCGGGAAGCCAAAAACGCGCGTTGTTGGCGACGTGAAGCCTCAAGGCATCTGCGGCTCGGGGCTCGTCGACTTGATGAGTGAGCTTCTCCGCACCGACCGGATGAACGCGCAGGGACGTTTTCTTGACGAGCTCGAGCTCGAGCCGTTCGAGCTCGCCGACGGCATCGCCTTTACGGAAAGCGACGTCAACGAGCTCGCGCAAGCGAAAGGTGCGAACGTCGCTGGATTTCAAATCCTCCGCGACATCTACGGTCTTGAGCTCGACGACATCGACCGTTTCTACCTCGCCGGAGGCTTCGCGAGGCACATCGATCTTGATGCGGCGCGGCGCATCGGTTTTCTGCCCGACCTTCCCGACGAGAAGATCCTGCGGGTCGGCAACGCCGCGCTCGCGGGCGCCTCGCAGCTCTTGCTGTCGCCGTCGCTTCGGCGGATGGTCGAGGCTCTCGTACCATCCATCGAGCACATCGAGCTCGAGACGCATCCCGACTTCTTCGACTTTTTCGTCGACGGCTGCCAGTTCATGCCGGTGACGTCCTGATCCCATGATTCCGCTCGACGAATACTCGCGGCTACTGGGCTATCCCCCGGGAAAGCTTCTCGAAGGGGACGTTTTGGCGAGAGCAGTGGAAGCGATCGCTTGGTACCGTGAGCACGGCCGCCCTCGCGAGATGCGGCGCGGACACGTCGCCGCGTTCACCGCTGGTCCTGAAGTGGAACTACGCGTCGCGGAGCTGTGGAAGCAAGACAGGGTCGACGAAGCCTTCTTCCTCGATCGCCTCGCGGCCGGTATCGTCGAGCAGATGGCGCGCGCCACCGGCCACTACAGCCCGGGCTACAAGGACTTCCCTATCGAAGCGCAGGCTGAGCTCATGGCAATCCTCGGGCCCGAAGCACCGGTCGAGCTTCTGCCGTCGGGAATGCTCAAGCCGGTGAACTCGCTTCTCGCTGTCATAGCGCCTGAGCTGACGTCGCCGACGCCGTGCTCGGATTGCGACTATCGATGCACGTTTCGGAGAACCGCATGAAACTCCTCGAAGCGGTCGGGAGGCGCATTCTTCTCGGTGACGGAGCGATGGGGACCGAGCTGCAGCTTGCCGGTCTCGAGCCGGGCGGCTGCGGCGAAGCATGGAACGTGGACGCGCCCGAGAAAGTGCTCGCAATCCAGAAGGCCTATGTCGAAGCGGGCTCCGATTGCATCATTACCAATACGTTCGGCGGCTCGCGCATCATGCTCGAGCGCCACGACGAGGGTCATCGCACGACCGCTATCAACCGCGCCGCCGCCGCCGTCGCTCGCGAAGCTTTCGGCGACCGTCCTGGATTCGTTCTCGGCGACATCGGTCCTTTTGGCGGGCTTCTCGAGCCTTATGGCGATATTCCGGAAAGTCGCGTCGAAGAAGCGTTCGCGGAACAGGCCGAAGCGCTCGTTGCGGGAGGCGTCGACGCCATCATCATCGAAACGCAGACCGCGCTCGAAGAGCTCGGTATCGCCGTTCGCGCGGCGAAGGCCGCGGGCGCACCATGCATCATCGGCTCGATGGCTTTCGACAAGATGCTCGAATCCGACGACGTCCGCACCATGATGGGAACGAGCCCCGAGCAAGCCGCGGCGTTCATGGCGGAAGAAGGCGCGGACATCGTTGCTCTCAACTGCGGCACGGGCGTCGACATGAAACTTGCCGCGGCAACGGTCGAGCTGTATCAGGAAACGTGCGAGTTGCCGGTGATGGCGCAGCCCAATGCGGGGCTTCCTGTCCTCGAGAACATGCAGGTCGTCTACAAGGAAACTCCGGACGAAATGGCGGCCGGGGTCGCGGGTCTGCTCGACGCGGGCGCACGCATCCTCGGCGGCTGCTGCGGCAGCACGCCGGCTCATATCCGGCGCATCAGAGATGAGCTAAATCATGCGCATCGAGCTCGGTCCTGAGAACAAGGACGCGGACAAGCTCCTTCCCGAGGTAAAGGACGACGGTTCCGGCATCGGCATCAACTATGCCGACGCTTATATCAAGCCGTTCAAACGTATCCTCGAAGACGGCCGCAAGATCTTGTGCAAGCGTCGTGGCATGAAAATCACGCTGAAGGTCGGCGATAAATCCGGTGACGGACTGATGCGCCGGCTCGCCCACGGCCCCGACGCCAAGAAGATTCTTCGCGAAGCGCTCGACGAAGCTGCGAAAGACGCGGGCGTCGCTTTCGAAGTCCTAGACGGCAAGATGTTCCTGGAGGATTCGCCCTAGCACTCGATGGCGAATCCGGCTACCAGCTACCGGCTATCGGCCACCCGGTGTGCTCGACGCTCCTCTCTCCGGACTCCGCGCCAGCGTAATGGGTTAGAGAGCAGCAGATAGCCGGCAGCAGGACCCGGTAGCGGGTAAAATAGCGGCTCTTGAGAAGGAGGGTTTCATGACCGCGAACTGTTCGCGCACCGCTTTCGCGCTTACTCTCGCCCTGAGCTTGCCGCTCTCGTTGCTTACACAAGGCGAGCGCGCCGCATATCGGCCCGACGTTCCCGGAACGCAGGGACTCGTCACCGCGGGGCATCCTCTAGCAGCCACGGCGGGTCTGCGTATGTTGCTTCTCGGCGGGAACGCCATTGACGCCGCCGTCGCGACGCTTGCAACGTTGAACGTGGTACGGCCGCAAATGTCGGGCGCTGGAGGGAACGGCTTTTTCACGATCTACGACAGCGCGACGCACGAGGTTTACTCGATGAACGCGACGGGGGCCGCCCCCATGGCTCTCGATGCGAGCTTGCGCGAGCCGGATGAGCTCGCCAAAGGCATCTACGCAGGCGTCGTACCCGGGCTCTTTGGAGGTTGGGTCGAAGCGCTCGACCGGTTCGGAACGATGAGTCTCGACGAGGTGCTTGCACCGGCCATCGAATATGCCGAGAACGGACACCCCGTCGAAGCAAGCGTTGTGAACGCCATCGAAAGAGGGGTCGAAGTCTTCCGAAAGTTCCCGACGAGCTCGGCGATGTTCTTACAAAACGGTAACCCTCCTGCGCCGAACACGCTCGTTCGCAGGCTCGACCTGGCGAGGACTTTTCGCAAGGTGGCCGAAGCCGAATAGCGAGCGCTCCGCCGAGGCGCGTCGCGCGGCCTTCGATCGTTTTTACAGGGGCGACATCGCGCACGAGATGGCACGCTTCTACAAAGAGCGAGGCGGCCTCTTCACGCTCGAGGATTTTGCGGCTTACGAGCCGATTTGGGCCGAGCCGGTGCACACGAATTATCGGGGCTACGACGTCTATAGCAGCCCTTCGACGTCCCGAGGCGGGCTCGAAGTCGTGATGCAATTGAATCTCGTCGAGCCCTTCGACGTTCGAGCTCTCGGAGCCAATACTCCCGAGACGCTGCACCTCGTGAGCGAGGCGATCAAGCTTGCGAAGGCGGACATCTACGCCGTCGTCGCTGACCCGGGAAGGACCGACCTGCCGCTCGACTGGCTGCTTTCCAAAGAGCGGGCTCGTCGGAGTGCCAAGAAGATCGATTCGAAGCGAGCGATGCCCTACCCCAAAGCCGACGCTCCTTACGCCCCCACCGACGAAAATGTCGCGTCGGCCACGGAGCGTTCGCGTCCTGGAAGCACCGACAGTTTCTCCATCGTGGATCGCTTCGGAAACGCCGTTGCCTGTACGCCGACCCACGGGAGCGCGTTCGGAACGGGCGTCGTCGTGGGGCGGACGGGACTCACGTTCAATAACGGAACCCGTATCGGATCGACAGCGCCTTATCCCGAACACGTGAACTTTGCCCGCGGCGGCCAGATCCCGATTCTCAACAACTCTCCTGTCATCGTGATGAAGGCGGGTGAGGTCGTTCTCGCGATCGGCACGCCGGGCGGTGAGACGATCGGCCAGACCCAGTTTCAAGTCTTGTTGAATATCCTCGACTTCGGGATGCCCATTCAGGAAGCCATCGAAGCGCCGCGCATCAGCCTCGTCGCCGACCCGAGCTTTTACCGCGCGGGCGCCGCCATCACGCTACGGATGGAGAATCGATTCGACGAAGCCACGGCCCGAAGTCTCGAAGCGCTCGGCCACGAAGTCGAGCTCATCGACGCGTGGGCCCTCGGCAGCATGCAAGGCATCTTGAGAGATCTCGCGACCCGGACTTGGCTCGCCGGTGCGGACCCGCGCCGCGTTGCCTACGCTGTGGGCTACTAGGGCAGCATGCGCACCCAGTCGCCGCCTTCGAGCTACTTCTTGCGGAGCTGCTCAAGCACACCCATGCCTTCGAACGCATCCATATAGGTCTCGATCAAGTTCTTGAAACGTTCGTCGTTCGCGGGGATGGCGATAGCGACGGGCTCGACGTTGAACGGCTTGGAAGGTGTCCCGAGGTCCGCTTGCGGGTTCTGGAGAACCGCAAGAACACAAGCGGGCATGTCCGCGATCATCGCCGTCGCCTCTCCCGCGAGAATCATCTTGACCGCTTCATCGTAATTCTGCGTGGTTACGAGCTTCGCTTGCGGGGTGAAGCGCTCGACATATTCCTGACTCGTCGAGCCGGCGAGCGCCACGAGCGTGTAGGAAGGCTTGTCCAAATCGCGCGGCCTCTTCATGTTGACGAGCGTATGGCTATCCGTGAGAACGGACTTTCCCGACAAGACATAAGGCCCGACGAAGGCGAAGTCTCGAGCGCGCTCCGGTGTGATCGATAGGCCGGAGAGCACCATATCGACTTTGCCTTCCTTGAGCGCCGGCAAAAGCTCCGGAAAAGGAATGGTCTGGAGCGAGAGGTTCACATTCATCGCGTCCGCAAAAAACCGGATGAGGTCGATTTCGAGTCCCATGAGCTGGCCGTCCTTGCTCACGACGTTGAACGGAGGCTGGGTTCCCGAGGTCGCGACGCGCAGCTCGCCATTCTTGATGATCCGGTCGAGAACGGGACTTTGAGCGCGCGCGAGGCCCATCGTGGCGACGAGCGCGAACAAAGTCAGAACGATAATGCGTTTGAACATCGTAATCTCCCTCCGTTGAAAGGACAATCTAGAGTTGCTGGGAGTGGGTGGCAACTGCCCCACTTAAAGTTGGCGAAAACCGTAGTGTCGTCGCATGATCCCATAGAGCTTCACGGCTATGAAGGCAGCACTCGAGAACCGTGTTCTGAGGGCACGCGCGCGGGGAGAAGTGTCTGCGGATGACGCGTTCGAATCTCTCTACCGCGAATACGGAAGGAAGTTTTCTCATGGCTCTCCGTGCGGGCGGACGCTTCCGCGGTCGACGACCTCGCCCAGGACGTGTGGCTCATCTTCTATTCGCGCTTCCGCAGCTGGGAGTTCGGCGTTGAGAAGGAGTCGCCCGAAGCAAGGCCCGAGCTCAGCTTTCTGTTTCGAACATGCCGGTACGTCGCGCGCGGGCACGGGCGTCTCACATCCACGAGGAGGAGCGAGCCTCTCGAGGCCCGCGAGGAGGTCGCGGTTCCGAACGGCCGGGATTCGATGTTGCGCAAGCTCGAAGCGACCCGTGCGCTCGCGATCGCGAAGAGCGTTTGCGGCAAGAACGAAGTCGATGTGCTGCTCGCGAAGCTATCCGGAATGTCGGCACGCGAGATTGCCGCGACTCTTTCGGTTACCGAATCGGTCGTGGACCACCGCTATCGGAACGCGCTCTCGAAGTTACGAAAGAAACTAGGTCTGGGTGGTCATCATGGCTAGAATCGAAGAGCTTCTCGCGAGCGAGTGGGACCGTTTCGTGGAAAATGCGCCGCGGCCCGCAGCAAGTCCGCTCTCTCTGCCGCCCGAGCGTCGCGTGCCGCTTCGCCCCGTCGCCCTCTTCGCGCAGCTCGAGGAAGTGCGCGAGGGCTGGCGTGCACTCACCTCGGATATGAGCGCCGACGAGCTCTCTCGCTACATCACTGGAGCTTGGACATTGAAGGAGCTTCTCGCCCACGTGGCGTCCTGGGCACGCGAGTTCCGTCACGAGGTCGAGACCGTCTTCCGGGGCGGGGATCTCGATTACGCGATTCCGTTCGTCATGACAGTGATGGGGCCGAATGCCTGGAACGAAAAAGAAGTCCAGGCGCGGCACGAGCGCAGCTTCGAAGAGGTCGTTCCGGAATTCGACGAGGAGACCGCGCGCTTACAGGAGCTCTTGTTCGAAATGTCGGAGCAGGATCTCTACGGCCCATCCGAGTTCCCGCTCGCCCCATCGGGTGACCCAAAGGCCCGATGGAAGGGACCGAGCGCGGTGATTATTTACGGCAAATGCGCGCACGACCGACATCACCTCGAGCAGATTCGGATGAAGCTCGCGGCCTGGCGCTCTTGACCGAGCCGTTTCTTCGACGGCCTACGCCCTCCGCTGTCACGCAGGTTGAAAAAGCTCAACTACATTGCCAGATGGATCTTCGCAGAGAATTTGCGCCCCCCCGGACCTTTGGTGATTTCATTACAAAATTTCACGCCTTTTTCCTTCATAGAAGTTACTGAAGATTCCAAGTCTTCAACCTCGATCACAAAGCGATTCAATCCGCCTGGGCGAGCTTGCCCCGTCTGGCATGGGTCTAGCGGCAGAAGAAAGCCGCCCTGCGAGCCAGACTGTTAGCTCGTTCTTCTTGATGATTGCAAAAGCTGGCCCAAACTTGTTTTGCAAGTCGAAGCCGAGATTTTCGGTGTAAAACTCAATGGAAGCATCAACTTCATCTATTAGATATCTAACCGTAGCCATAAATTTCCCTTCGCGGCCTGGCGTTGTTAATTGGATTCCTCGAAGCCGAGCCGCTTAGAGACGGCGTCGGCGTGCGTTTTCACGAGCGCGCCGAGCCTAAAAAGCGCCTCGCCTTCGAGCCGTGCGCTCGGCCCGCCAAGGCTGAGCGCCGCGTAAGGCTCGACCATCGGCACATGGACAACCGCGCCGACGGCCGTGTAGCCTTCCTCGAGCTCTCCGCGCGCGGCCGCATAGCCGGACCGCCGGATCGTCTCGAACTCCTCCTCGAGCCCGGTCATGTCGGTGATGGTCGTGCTCGTGAAGCGCTTTAGAGGGGGCGATAAGACTTCGCTTGCGCGGGCCGGTGACAGGGCGGCTAGAAGGGCTTTACCCGTCGAGGTTGCGTGGAGCGCCCAAGCGGTGCCCAAAGACGGTGACGCGCCGATGAGGCGCGCCCCCAACACTTCGTCGAGGATGAGCATCTTGCCTTCGGTGAACACCTCGAGGGTGGCGGTCTCGCCCGTCTCGTCCACAAGCAGCTCGAGGGCCGGACGAACGGTTTGGTGCAACCTGCTCGAGCGCAGCGCACGGACGCCGAGGGCTGCAGCGGTCGGGCCGAGCCGATAGCGGCCTGGCGTCGCTTCCTTTGTGACGAGCCCCTCGCTCTCGAGCGCAGAGAGCAAGCGATGCACCGTGCTCCGGCGAAGCCCGGTCTCGTCCGCGAGCTCCGCGACATCGCGCTCCGGTCTCTCGAGCGTGAAGGCTTTGAGGAGCGCAATGGCGCGCAAGACGGCCTGTGCTCCAGAGGGGGCGTTTTTGCTCATCGATGGACGATCTTAGCGTGACGGGCCCTTCGATTGGGAGCCGAAATCTACTCGTAGCCGAGCGAGCGGAGAGGATGCACACGCGAGGCGCGGTGGGCTGGCACGATTTCGGTATTTCAACTCTCTACTATCGTCTCGACGCATTGCGGAAGAGCTCGTGGAAGCGACAAGTGAGCGGCTTTTGAATCAAACCGAGCATCACCAGGGCCGCGCCGATGGCCGAGGCCCCCAGGGCCAAATAGCCAAGCGCTCGTGTCGACGCGTAATGCGCCTCCCACCGTCGGCGCTCGAGCCGAACGAGAAGCTTGGGGGTGGCGGCCCGGAGCGAGTCGAAATCGTCTGCGGCGGACGCGCTTACCGTGTAGCGCTGTCCGGCTCTCACGGAGAAGCGGCCGATCCCTCGTGAAATCGTCGTGGCGCCCAAGAGTCCGAAGCTGCGCCAGCATTTTTCGTTCTGCCCAAACGGGTCCCGCATCCCGATGCGACGCAGACGGCCGGTCAGAGACGGCGGACCTCCCTGAACGTAGAGATAGGCGCGTGAATCGCCTGACGCGATCGTCTCACCATCGAGCCGCACTTCCCAGTCGATGTCGAGGGAGGACTCGTCCCCGGTCGCCATGATGAGGCGTCTTCCGTCCCGCTCGATGTTGTCATCTGCGGCGATCTCGAGCTCACAAAACCCTTCTTCGGTCGCAGTAAACCCGACCTCGGTCGATTGTCCCTGGGAGATCGGGAGATCCGCGCTCGCGGGGATCCAAAGGGCGCGTTCGTTGCGACGGCTGTAGACAATCGTCGCTAGCAAGCCGGTGATCAGAACCAGCAGTCCTACCCGAGCGATCTTAGGCATAGAGATCTAGAGCGGCATGAAGTCGAGGTCCGCGACACGCTCGATGAACCAGCCGAAGGCAAATAAAGCGATAGCACCCGAGCCCATCCGCAGGACGAACCGGCGATAAAAAGAATGTGCCCGCAATGTAAAGCAAATCGGAAATACGACCGCCACGATCGCGACCTGACCGATTTCGACGCCGACATTGAACCCGGCAAGGTTTGCCACCAGGTTCGAAGCGTTTGCGACGAGATGCTGCAGCACCGAGGCGAATCCGAAACCGTGGAAGAGGCCGAAGCCGAAGAAGACCCAGCCGATGCGGTCTCGGGTGAGCGGATAAATATTATTGAGCGCCGCAAACACCACGGAGCCGGCGATCACCGCCTCGACGAAGCGTGACGGCAGTCGGACCAAGTCCAAAGACGCGAGCGTCAGTGTGACGGTGTGCGCGACGGTGAACAGGGTAACGATCTTGAAGACATTCCAAAAGGGTGCACGGAAACCCTCGACTGGTTGAAAGCTCGATTCGCGCCGGCGCATGACCGAAGGAAGAATCAGCGCGAGGATGAACAGGATGTGATCGAAGCCTATCCAAATGTGCCAAATCCCATGTTCGAGAAAGGCGACGAAGCTGGACCACCCCGACAGCCGGGTGATGTCGAGGAGCTGGTCGCCGCTCTCGGGATTGAAGATCAACGAGATCTCCTCGCTGTCGTTGATTTTCCCGATCTTGTCGTTGCGTTCGATCACGAGAAAGCCGCGGTGTAGGGGATCTACGTCGAATAAATCGTCATATCGAAACGACAAGCGTCCGGTATCTCAATCGCCTGAGCCTCGAAGTGTAACCACAAGAATTGGCCGAGGGATAGGTTTTGGATTTCATGAGACGTGAACTCGAGGGGGAAGCGAACCGCTGCCGAGCCGATACGGATCCGCTCGCCGGCATAGGCTTCGATGCGATCGAGATGTGCCTCTAGCTCCAGCGTCACTCGCGCGCTCGCTCAAAGAACGCATCTGGCGGGCTCCGATCCAGACGAGCGGGTGCCACCAGAAGATCGCGCAGGCTACCTGGCTGACGAGCTGGGTCAGGCAGTCGCGGCGCCGCACATGTGCGAGCTCATGCAGCAGAACCGCCGAGCGGCGCAGCTCCGAATAGCTTTCCGACGATTCCGGCAAGAGAATCGTCGGCCGGAAGACGCCGAGTGTTATAGGCATCGCGGAAGAGGCGGCGAGCGCGAGCTGCACGTCGTGCCGGATCCCGACCTTGTCTTTCGTTTCTTCGAGAAGCTCGAGCCAGCGGTCGTCGAGCATCGCCGGCGCGCGTCGTCCCGTGCGGTAGCTCGAGAACAATCCAGCCAAGAGCCGGACGGTGAGAAGGCTGCCCCCCAAGATCCACGCCATCTGCCAGAGGGGCGGTGCCGCCGCCGGCGCTGCGTGTTCCGTCGGTGCGCTCGCCTCGCTCCTGGATGATGGCTCCGGTAAAGGAGCGGGCGCAGGACGCGGTGCGAGCGCAGCCGCGAGCTCGGACGGCGGGCTCAAAACGGGGACCGGGATGCGCCAGCTGCTCTCAACGACCGAGAGGTAGGTCGCCAAAGGCAGCGCGAGAAGAGCGATGAAGCAAAGCGTCCACAAGAAGTGTCGCGACGCGGCGGATGCTTTGCGCAGCAGAAAGCCGAGCGCGAATACCAGCGACACGATCAAAGTCGACTTCAGGAGAACCATGCCGCCGAACGATTGGCTGAGAGTTGCGAGTGCTTCCATCATCGGTCTTCTCCTTTGCTCTCCGCTTCATCGATGAGCTTCTTGAGGTTCTTGAAATCGTCTTCGGAAAGTTGAGACGCAGATTCGTCCAAAAGTGTTGCGACGACGAGCTCGGTCGAGCCGTCGAAAAACGTCGAAAGGAGGTGTCGAACCGCGGTGCGTTTCGCTTTGTCCCGAGCGACCGCGGGGCGAAAGACGTAGCGGGGTCCGTCTTGCTCGTGGCGGACTTGCCCTTTTTCTTCGAGGATGCGAAGGGTGGCCCTCACCGCCGAATAGCTCGGCGGATCCGGGAGCTTCTCGTGGACTTCCGCGGCGGTGGCACTCCCGTTGCGATACAGGATGTCCATAATCTGCCGCTCTCGATTGCTGAGTCGAAGATAGGTCTTTTTCTTCATGCGCCTCTCCATTCTCGGGCCTGCTGAATAATCAGCATTATGCTAAAATATTAGCACAGAGTCAAGAAGAAGACGAAAAAAAGAGCGATTTTCCAGTTAGCTCACGATGGTCGAGTCCTGACGCGCGATCGAGCTCCGCCAGCCAGTCGGGGAGCTCGACGGGGAAGCGCCACTCGTCGGCGCGCCCGCCGCGCTCCTCGAATGCGCTGCGCCACGGCGTCCACCAGGGATGCACACGTCTGGCGATGGGCTCGACGATGAGCACCGAAACGCTGCGGCTCAGAAGAAGCTTCTGGAGGAGGGCATTGCGCGCCACGTCCTCGAGCTCATTGACGGTAAACGTCGCCACGACCGCGTCCCCGCGCTTGGCGCCCGCGGCCTGGAACTGGGCCTGTTCAATCCGCTTATTGAGGACGCGTCCCTTGAGGCGGAGCGTCTCGAAGCTGCGTCTCGCCTCCTTTGCGGCCCACTTCTGCCGCTCCACCCCGACCACGAACGGAGAACGTCCGGCCGCGAGCGCCCAAGCGGCGCCGGCCGCGCCGAGGCCGCAGCCGAGGTCGTGGACGGTTGCGGGCGGCGGGGATTCCGCGCCGAGCTCGAGGACGATCGCGCGCACGAGCAGGAAATGAAGCGGCGTGTAAAAGCATGCAAAGGCGGCTCTTTTGCCGGCCCCGTCGAAGACGGCCTTGCCGAGCCGGTCCCTCTGCTCGACATAAATGCGCGAGAGTGCCACGACGCCCTTTCGGATCTCCTGAAACGTCAGCCGTTCGAGCTGGCGCGCCCGAAGCGTCTCGAGCCAGCTTGAGAAGGCCTCGTCGGAGCTTGTCATCGCTTTTTGACTTGTTGATTAGTTGAGAGTCTCCTTGCGGAGATTCTTCAAGTCGGGTATTCTCGAAACCGGATGAGGTGAGGGGCTATCGGGACGCAGCAGCAAATGATGCAGCTCGCCTTGGATGAGGCGCGGCACGCGCTTCACCTGGGTGAAGTTCCGATCGGTGCCGTGGTGGCCAGCGATCAGCAAGTCGTTGCCTCGGGGTTCAATCAGCCGATCCAATCGGTGGACCCCACCGCCCATGCCGAGCTCGTCGCGATTCGCAAAGCGGCTCGAAAGCTCGGGAATTACCGACTTTCGGGCTTGACGCTCTACGTTACCGTCGAGCCTTGTATGATGTGCATTGGTGCCATTGTGCACGCACGTATTGCTACACTGGTCTATGGCGCCACCGAGCCCAAGTTTGGTGGTGTGGAATCTTTGTTTGATTTGAACGAGATCCGCATGCCGCATCGGCTGTCGATCGTGTCGGGAGTACTGGAGCCAGATTGTAGGAAGATACTGCAGGATTTCTTCAAATACCGCCGCGAGAACGTTTGAGAACGATTCCCGCGGCCGGCGCGATTCGCGGAGAGGTACCGAAGTGGTCGTAACGGGGGCGCCTCGAAAGCGTCTTGTCTGGTGAGTAACTGGGCACGTGGGTTCGAATCCCACCCTCTCCGCCAATCGAAATCCTTATTCCGAGACTAAGTTGCCGCCAACGCGCATAAGACGCCATTCGCCTTTGAAAATAGAGCTCACGTGATCATCGCACACGGGACCTGGCTTTCTACCACAAACCGCTTCTTCGTATGGGGTGAGACCGAGCCTCACGAGGAGACGTCCGCGTCGAACGGCGCTCACCCGCATCAACTTGCGCTCGAGGATGTTGAGCAAAAGCTTCTCATGGCCCTCGCGGACGAGGACACGTCCGTCGAAAGTGAGTCCGACGACATCACGTTTCTCCTCCCTTCGGAGAACGGATTCCCCATACCGTCTCCCGAGGTCTTTTTTCACCGCGACTCGCCGTCGCCGCTCGAGAAACGGCTGCGTGCGTGGAAAGTGCGGGGCCTTTCGCTCTCGCCGGAAGCGGCTCTCGCGTGGCTGGCCATGCTGCCTGCCTCGTCTGCTATGCCTGCCATGGAAACCGGGCTTCCCCATCGGCTGCGCCTCGGCGCGGACTTGAGATTCTGGTCGGCCACGGCGCGCTTCGCGCTCGAGCTTCTGGCCCGTCAAAGGTTCCTTCCCGCTATCGTCGGCGACGGCGAAAAATCGATGGCGCGCTGGGAGCCGCTCGTAGACGAAGAGCTGGATCGCATCGACGCGCTCAAAGCGGCGATGCCTCCGGTGTGCCGGGCGGCGAGTAGCGACGAGACGCCCTCTGCCCACGCTCTGCTCGAAGGCTTTCTCATCGCTGTCGTCGACTGTTTCGTGCGCAGGGCGGCATCGCGGCTGCGGCTTCGACAGCGATTCGTCGAGACCGATGGCGAGCAATTTGCATCCTCCCTCCTCGAAAACGACATCACTTTCGATAGCGACACCGTGGAGACGCTTCGCGACGAGCTCGCGAGCTGGAAAGCGCAGTTCGACGACGACGAGGAAGCACCGTTCCGTATCGCGTTCCGTCTCGAGCCCCCGCCCCCGCCCGAGCCGGATAGTGAGCCAAATAGTAATGAAGATGTGCGGGACGACGCAGGATCTTGGGAGCTTCGCTTTTTTCTTCAAGCTCTCGACGACGAGAGCCTTCTCGTTCCGCTCGCCCGGGTCTGGGAGCACGGCGGCACGTCGTGGCGCTATCTCGAAAGGCGGCTCGAACGCCCGCACGAAATGGTGCTCGAAGCGCTCGGCCGGGCCGCGGCACTCTTTGCTCCGATCGAAGAAAGCTTGAAAGAGTCGCGCCCCGAGTCCTGTTTTTTGGATTCGGATCAAGCCTACGCGTTTCTCCAAGAAGGCGCCTTTCTCCTTCGCGAGAGTGGCTACGGGGTGCTCGTCCCGTCCTGGTGGGGCAAGCGTGAGCACGGCGTTGGTTTGAGCCTTCGCGTCGCGCCGCGTTCGCACGGCCCGAGAAGCGTCCTGAGTCGACTCGGGCTCGAAGCGCTCGTCGAGTTCGACTGGCAAGTTGCGCTCGGGGGCGAGAGCTTGAGCCGCGAGGAGTTTCTCGAGCTCGCCGACATGAAAAGGCCTCTCGTTCGCGTACGAGGTCAATGGATTGAGCTATCGCCCGAAAGAGTTGAGGAAATCCTCGGCGCGATCGAGTCGCGTCCAAAGATTTCGGAGCTGACGCTCGGCGATGTCCTTCAGCTAAAGCTCGGCCGCCTCGGCGACCAGCGGCTTCCGGTCACGGACTTGAAAGCGAGCGGCTGGGTCGACGAGCTTCTCTCGCAGCTCTCGGGAAGCGAAGCCCTTCCCGAAGTCGAGCAGCCGGCCACGTGTCACGGGCAGCTCCGCCCCTATCAAGTCCAAGGTTTGTCCTGGCTCGAGTTTCTCGGCCAATTCCGTCTCGGCGCCTGCCTCGCCGACGATATGGGTCTCGGCAAGACGATTCAGGTGCTCGCGCTCCTGCTGCGGCTTCAGGAGCGGGGAGAGCTCGAGCGCCCGTTTCTTCTCATCTGTCCCACTTCGGTTGTGGGCAACTGGAGAAAAGAAGCGGAGCGTTTCGCGCCGAGCCTGCGCGTGCTCGTCCATCACGGTTTGGACCGACGCGAAGGTGAAGCTTTCGAGCGAGAAGCGAAGCGGCACGATCTCGTCGTCTCCACTTACAGCCTCGTTCATCGGGATCTCACTCAGCTCCAAGCGGTCGCATGGGACGGTCTGGTGCTCGACGAAGCTCAGAACATCAAGAACCCTCAAGCGAAGCAGACCCGCGCTTTGAGAAAGCTCGCCGCGCCGCGTCGTCTCGCGCTCACAGGAACGCCGGTCGAGAATCGATTGCAAGAGCTCTGGTCGATCATGGAGTTCTTGAACCCCGGCTATCTCGGCTCCGAAGCGTCTTTTCGGCGGCGCTACGCGCTTCCGATCGAGCGCTATCGCGATAGTGAGGCGACGGAGGAGCTGCGCCGCCTCGTCGAGCCTTTCCTGCTTCGGCGTGTCAAGACCGATCCTGCCGTCATCCGCGACCTTCCGTCGAAGAACGAGATGAAGGTCTATTGCACACTGACCAAGGAGCAAGGCACGCTTTACCAAGCGGTGGTCCAAGACAGCTTGGAGCGCATCGAATCTTCCGAAGGAATTGGCCGGAAAGGAGAAGTGCTCGCGGCCATCACCCGTCTCAAACAGATCTGCAACCACCCAGCGCATTTTCTCGCGGATGGCAGCTCACTCCCCGCCCGCTCGGGCAAGCTCACGCGCTTGACGGAGATGCTCGAGGAAGTCCTAGCCGAAGGCGACCGCGCGCTCGTGTTCACGCAATATGCGCAGATGGGGAAGCTCATCGAGCGGCACCTTCGCGACAAGCTCTCCGTTGACCTGGTTTTTCTCCACGGCGGTGTGCCATCGCAGCAGCGCGAGGAGATGATCACGGCGTTCCAGGATAGCGATGACGGGCCGCCGATTTTCGTGCTCTCGCTCAAGGCGGGCGGCTTTGGTCTGAATTTAACGCAAGCGCGGCACGTTTTTCACTTCGATCGCTGGTGGAATCCGGCGGTGGAGGACCAAGCGACCGACCGCGCCTATCGCATCGGCCAGACGCGCTCGGTCGCGGTCTACAAGTTCATTTGTGCGGGCACGATCGAGGAACGTGTGGACGAGCTCGCCGAGCGCAAAAAGGAGCTCGCCGAAGCCGTCATCCAGCCCGGACAAGGCTCTCTCACCGAGCTCACGACAGAAAGCCTGCGCGAGCTCTTCGAGCTGCGCGCCGAAGCTATCGAGTCCTAATCATGGCCAGCTCTGAGACACCCAACGAAGAGCGCCGCTGGTGGTCGAAGCGGTGGTGGTCCGTCATGGAGTCGATCGGCATCGCGCGCCGTCTCGAGCGCGGTAAGCGCTATGCGCGAGCCGAGCGCCTGCTCTCGCTCGAGTTCGACGCGGGCCGAGTCCGTGCGGAAGTGCAGGGCTCGCGCTACGACCCCTACATCGTCGAGATCGCTATCGACCCTTTCTCGGATGAGAAGTGGCACGACGCTGTGAGGGAGCTCGCGACCCAGGCGCTCTTTTCTGCGAAGCTTCTCTCGGGGGAGATGCCGGAGAACATCGAGGACGTCTTTGCCGGCGTGGGCGTGTCCTTGTTCCCGAGCTCGGCCAACGAGCTCACGATGTCGTGCAGTTGTCCGGATGAATTCGTGCCGTGCAAACACATCGTGGCCGTCCATTACGTGCTCGCGGAAAAGTTCGATGCCGATCCGTTCTTGTTGTTTCGCTGGCGAGGCCTGAGTCGCGAACGACTTCTCCGCCAGCTTCGCCAGCGACGCGCCGCGGAGGCCGCCGGCCGCGCGCTCGAGCACTCGACCGAGCGCACGCTCGAAGAATCGATCGACGATTTCTGGAAGCTCGGAGAAAGCTTCGATTCGTTGTCGATTTCAGTCGGCCCTCCAGCAGTCACGGCATCGCTCCTCAAACGGCTCGGCGTGCCGCCATTTTGGAAACCCCACCCGGAGATCCGAGGCTCGCTCGAGAGGCTCTATTCCAAAGTGACGGAGCGAGCGATGGCGCTCGCCTATAGCGCCCGTGCCGCCAAAGACCCCGACGCCTAGTGGTACTCGTACTCGATGCGTTCTGAGGCTCGAAGCGCGTTCTTGCGCTTCGAGAAGTACACGAGTGCGAAGCCGAAGCCGACGACGCAGCCGATCATGTGGGTGCGGTAGCTGATCGTGGGCTCGACCGCAGTGGGGATGAGAACGATGAGGCCGAAACCCACGGCGCGCACGAAGCGCTTCTTCAGCGGGACGCGCCGCTCGACGAGCAAGTAGAGCGTGAGCCAGAAACCAGCCATCAAATAAACCACCCCCGAAGCACCGAGAAGCCAGGTCTCTGCGGGGTACGTGCGAAGCGAGATGGCTGTGACGAGCGCTCCGAGCACGAACGTAAGCGCAGGGTAGGTGAGCGGCCCGTAATAACCGTATATCAAGAAGGCCAGGACGCCGAGAACGACCGCGTTCGACAGAAAATGCGCCCAGTCCGCATGCACGAGAAGTGACGTGACGAGCCTCCAATACTCGCCGTGGAAAAAGACGGATTCACGGCTCGCGGGCAGGAGCGAGGCTGCGCCAAAGGCGTCACTCCAATAGAACATGGAAGCGACGAAGAGGAGGAGCACGCTCCCGAGAGCCACTGAAGCGCTCTTGGGCGCGGGCTTTCTGGACAGATGCGTCGCCTTGATGACGGGTTCGCGGTCCAACTCCCAAGCGTCCATGGCTACGATGCTCACGGGAATCCTAGCACTCCGTCTCTCTCTGGACTAGAATCCCGGCTTGGTGGCGGCCCCGATTCGTATTCGAAGATGGATTCGTTTTCGACGTGGGGTGGCATCAGGAAAATCCTCACCGACCTGTCTTAACTGCGGCCAACTCAATACACTCACCTACCCGCAGCGAAAATGCTGGTCAATAACGCGAGTTGAAACGGAAGAATGACGAAAGATCTGGCTCTATTCGTGTTGCGTTTATCTGGTTTTGGTCTCGCCTTCGCTCATGGCTTTCAAAAGATCGCCATGCTCAGCTCGGGCGGCGGCGATCGCTTCGTGGCCGGTGTGGAAGCTCTCGGTTTTCCTATGCCGCTGGCCTTTGCGTGGGCGGCGGGGCTCGCGGAGTTCTTGGGCGGGCTCGCGATTGCCCTCGGCATCGGCACGCGCATCGCCGCCGGCTTCGCCGCTTTCACGATGTTTGTGGCTACGATGTTCCGCCACCACCTGCCGCAGCACATTCTCGTTTGGCTGGGTGTTTTGAGCGTCCCGGAAGATGTGGTCGACAGCTGGGGCAACCCGGAGCGCGCAGCGAGCTACATGCTCATCTTTATCGCGCTCGTTCTTCTGGGAGGCGGCCGCTTCTCGCTCGATCGTTTCGTGAAGCGCAACGAGAAGTGATTATTCGTAGTGTTTGCTCTCTTCCCACGCTTTTTGGAACTCGCTGGCGGTGAGCGTGGGGTTGCGAGCGATGCGGATCGCCATGTTGTTTCGCCAATTCATGCAGTATTGACACGTATAGGTCGCGACGTCACTCACGTCGGCAAAGCTGTGCTCGAGTGCCTCTCGGTCCCATCCGACCGCGATCATGACGCTGTCAGCCAGCTGCGGCGCGATGGCGCGCCCCCACATGTGGTACGTGTTCTGGGCTGTCATCACGGCCGGGAGGCCCAGGGCTCTCCCATGAGCTCGACCGCACCCGCGTGACCGTAGCTCGGCATGAGTAGAATGGTGCGCTTCTGCTCTTCGGGGGGCAGGCCTTTGTAGATGTCTGCGATTTGCGCGACGAGCTCTTCCCACCCAAAACGTTCCGCGAGCCATTGGGGAAGCTGAGCCAGCTTGCCTTCTCCGCGCTCGATTTGAGTATCGACCCCGATGAACGCAACATAGCGAGCCAAGGTCGAAGGCGGTAGCCATGGCTGAAACAAGGGGGCGAAGGCGAGGCAACCGGCGACGACGAACGTAACAAAAGCCCATTTCAATTGGGGATTACAAAGACTACTTGACAAACGCTTATGGATCCGGTATATTGGGGCCATGACATACAAAGCCCCTGGTCGAGCAGACAGAGAAGGGATCACCGTCATCGAGCTAATGGACATGTTCCCTACCGAAGAAGCTGCCACTCGATGGTTTGAAGCCGTCGTCTGGAACGGCGAGAGGTGCTGCGGCAAGTGCGGAAGCCTCAGTACCAGCGAAGTCCCGAACGCAAAGCCGATGCCCTACTGGTGCTCCACCTGCCGAGGTTACTTCTCCGTCCGCACGGGAACGCCGATAGCTAGGTCGAATGTACCGCTTCGCAAGTGGGCCATTACGGTCTACCTTTGCCTCACTAGCCTTAAGAGCGTTTCGAGCATGAAGCTGCATCGGGATATCGGGGTCTCCCAACCGACGGCTTGGTTCATGCTGCACCGCATTCGTGAAGCGTGGAGTGATCCCAACCGGAAAGCGTTCGGTGGCCCGGTCGAAATCGACGAAACCTATTTCGGCGGCAAAGAGAAGAACAAACACGCTCGCAAGAAGCTGAACGCTGGTCGCGGGCCGGTCGGCAAAACTGCCGTCGTGGGCGCGAAGGACCGCGCGACCAACCGCGTGAGTGCCGCCGTAGTCACGAGCACGGACGGCGATACGCTCAAGAGATTCGTTACTGAGCGGGCCGAGGTTGGAGCGAAGGTGTACACCGACGACCACGGCGGCTATGTTGGGCTGCCGAACCACGAGACGGTCCGCCACTCCGTTGCAGAGTATGTAAAAGGACAGGCGCACACGAACGGGATCGAGTCCTTCTGGTCGATGCTCAAGCGGGCGCACAAAGGCACGTTTCACAAGCTTTCTCCGAAGCATTTGCAGAGGTACGTAGACGAGTTCGCCGGCAAACACAACATGCGCGACTCAGGAACGCTTGCGCAAATGCGCGACACTGTCGCTCGGATGGTCGGTCGCAACCTCCTCTATCGGGATCTCATCGCGGACAACGGCCTTAGCTCGATGCGGTCGTAGTGGACGGAAAAGGGCGCGGGCCAGAGTCTCGGGCGTCGCGCCTACTAGATCGCGCTTCGGGTCTAACATCGGCTTCATCGTTTCCTCCTAATCGAATTGGATGCCTGCGTTTTGAAGTTCTGCGTTTTGAAGTTCTGCGTTTTGGGCTTCACGACTTTTTCCAAGACGCCCGTGCCTTCTTTAACTCACGATGCTTTGCGAGTGGTGCAATTTTTTGAAAAAAGACAAACCAGTCTTTCGGCCAGGCTTCAAACTGGCTAGTTGTCATTCTTCCTGCATCGATCAAGGGTGTTGGGATTTTCAATTGATCAAGTTCGTACTGTAAATCTAGGATTAACGCAAACCTTTCTGGCTGGAGGGGATTGCTATTTATTAGTTTTGCCGCTTCGTCTCGACACCTTACAATCTCTGGATGCAACCTAGAAAATTGTACCGCAGGGCCTCAGCCCGTTTATCCATTTCAAATTTGTCAAGATAAGCATCAATGTGCAAAACGTAAGGATGGCAGCGAATTCTGGCGCACCGAGTTCAAGATTCATCGTTAGTCCGTCTTTGTAAGCCCAACGGACCAGGGCAAAGATGTCTCCGGTAAAGAATGCTGAGTTCCAAGCTAATTTCGCCTTCCGCACCGCCCGAGAATGTCATGAATGCGCGCGCGCGTCAAGTAGTCTTTGTAATTCCCTTTCAATTCCGGTCTGCGGTGTGCGAAGAACGTTCCCCACCATGTTGCCCCGGCGGCGAAAAGCACGGGGTACATGCCGGCAATGCGATCGGGACGGCTCGACTGCGTCAATAGGAGGAGCCCCAAAAGGAGCACGTAGGCGAAGCCGATGGCGCGGAAGCCCCGCTCGCGGTCGAGGAGGAACACGAAGCCCATCAGCCAAATCGGAAGCGTTACCGGGTTCATGAACAATATTTGATTGAAAAGAATCTTCCCGGGAGGTGAAGAGATGTTCTTCTCTAGCGTAGCGTTTTGGTAGAACTCGAGCGAAGGCCAGCCGTGCTCGATCTGCCAAAGAACGTTCGGAAGAAACAAAACGAGCGCGACGGCGCCGCCAAGCCAGAGCCAACGGCTAAAAAGAAGGCCTCGTGCCGGCGTCAACAGAAGGCCCACGATGAGGGCGGCGCAGACGAGCACCATCGTGTGTTTGTTCTCGAGACCGAGCCCGGCGACGGCGCCGAAAACGAGCCATAGCTTCGGCTCGTTTGTGCGGATCATGACGACGAGCGTCACCACCGCAGCCGTCCAGAACAACACTTCGAAGGCGTTCATGGAGAAGAAGTCGAAAAACAGGAGCAGGCCCGCCGCGAGAGTCACGGTGACGGCTGCAAACCCTTGCGCCCAGCGTCCGCCCCCGAAAAAAGCGGTGAGCCAGCCGGTGAGATAAGCGAGAGCGGCAGCCGCCAAAGCTGGGAGAAGCCGAATCGCAACGACGGATTCGCCGAAGACAGACATCGCGAGGCGCAACAGAAACGGTGCTAGCGGCGGGTGGTCAACGTAGCCTAACTCGAGCCGGCGCGCGCAAGCGATGTAGTAGAGCTCGTCGATGAAATAGCCGTAGCCGCCAAAAAAGTTGGGAAGTATTTGCAGCGCGAATGCCGCACCGGCGATCGAGAGCAGGAGTCGCCGGTCGGCCGTCCCGCTCAAAGGGCCTCCCGGCTAGGGCAAGTGCTTCTTGAAGAAATCGATGGTCCGTTGCCAAGCAAGAGTGGCGGCGGCTTCGTCATAGCGCGGCGTCGTGTCGTTGTGGAAGCCGTGATTGGTTCCTTCGTAGATATACGCCGTGTACTCTTTTTTGTTCCTCTTGAGCGCCGCTTCGTAAGCGGGTCATCCCGCATTGACCCGCTCGTCGAGTCCCGCATATTGCAGCAAGAGCGGTGCCTGGATCTTCGGCACGTCCTCGGTCGCGGCTTGCCCGCCGTAAAAAGGCACCGCGGCGGCGAGATCCGGAACCCGCACCGCGAGCATGTTGGAGACACTTCCGCCATAGCAAAACCCCACGCAGCCGACTTTGCCGGTGCAGCCGGGATGCGCTTGCAGAAACTTCACCGCCGCGACGAAGTCCTCGGAGAGCTTGTCGCGGTCGAGGGTGCGCTGCATCGTTCGACCTTCATCGTCGGTGCCCGGGAGCCGCCGAGCGAGGTCAGCCCGTCCGGAGCGAATGCGAGAAAGCCCGCGAGCCCGGTGCGCCTGGCGACATCCTCGATATGCGGGTTGAGGCCCCGATTCTCGTGGATGACGACAACGCCCGGGAGCTTCCCGGTCGTTCCCGCCGGCTTGCACATGTACGCTTTCACCTTCCCGTAACCTTCTGGGGAGTCGTATTCGACATGCTCGGTCTCGAGGCGCGCGTCGTCCTTTGCGATTTGCTGTGCCTCCGCATATTTTGGGCTCAGCGAGGCCAGAAGCGCTGCCGCGGACGTGCCGCCCACCGCGAACACTTTGGCGCGCTCGAGGAATTGTCGGCGATCGACGCCGCCGTGCACGTAGCTGTCGAACAAATCGAGAAGCCCCTGATCGAAATCACTTGCCTTCAGTCGTTGCATTCGTGTTCTCCTTCGCCCCGGGACATATTAGCGTCCTAGCGCTCCTTTTTGAAGACGAACCCGTCGCGCATGATGAACGTGAGACGCAACACTTCCTCGATATCGCGCAAGGGGCTGTTGGACATAGCGACGAGGTCTGCCGCCATTCCGGGTGCGAGAGCGCCGACGCCCGGGATCCCGCCTGCCTCGGCCGCGTTCACCGTGCCCGCCATCAACGCTTCCATGGGCGTCATACCGATGGCGACATATTCGAGAAACTCGCGAGCGTTGTGTCCATGGGGTGAGACGCCGGAATCCGTGCCGAGAGCGATCCGAACGCCCATCTCATGGGCGAGCTTTGTCATGTCTCGCGGCTTTTGACCGAGGCGCAAGAGCTTCTCCATGCTCGCCGGCGGAAGATTTCTGAACGGCCCCTGCTTCATCTTCTTCGGCGTGTCGCCGACATAGGTGATGGGATAGACGGTTGGGATCAACCAAGCGCCGGTCTCTTTGAAGAGCGTCATCGTCTCGGAATCCGCCCACATCGAGTGCTCGATGGAATCGAAGCCAGCACGGAGTGCGGCGTCGATCCCGGGCTTGTCGTGCGCATGAGCGGTGACTTTTCGCCCGAGCGCATGCGCCGTCTCGGCGATGGCTCGAAGCTCATCGTCGGTGAACTGTTGCCCGGTGCCGGAATTGGTGTTGCTGAGCACGCCACCTGTCGCTGTCACTTTGATGACGTCGGCGCCGCGCTTCACTTGTAGCCGCACCGCGCGGCGGCAATCATCGGGGCCGTCACACACACCGGATGATGCGAGCACCGCGCTGATTTCCGCGCGATAGCCGTGAACGTCCGCATGCCCACCCGTTGGAGTAATCGAATAACCGGCGACGAGGATCTTAGGGCCCGGGACGTGGCCCGCGGCGATGGCGTCGCGAAGCGCGAACATGGCTTCTCCGCGCGAGCCGAGATTGCGGACCGTCGTGAAGCCCGCCATCAGCGTGCGTTTCGCGTACATCGCCGCGCGCAACGACGCATGCGCGTCGCTTTTCGTGATGCGCTCGGCGCGCGAGTTGTCGCCGGATTGCCCCGTCAGGTGCACGTGTAGATCGATGAAGCCCGGCATCACGAATCGATCCGAAAGGTCGATGAGCGCCACGTCTTCACCCGGGAGCAAAGAGACAAAGCCGTCACGGATCTCGGCGATCTTCCCGTCGCGGATCACGAGCGTCCGCTCGGTGACCGGATCGCTTCCCGGGACGGCGAGTAGCGTCCCTGCATGGACGAGGATCGTTTCGGAGACCGCCGGGGTGCTAAAGAGCAGGGCAGCCCCGAGGGCTAGAGAAAGTTTCATCATCGTGAGCTCCTCACACGACCGATTGGAGTAAGCACGACGTCGTCGAAGCGCGTCGTCGCGCTCGAGCCCGTATCATCGGTGTCGACGATGAGCGCGAGCGCTGTTAGCCCCTCCGGACTCTCGCCCCAGACACTTCTGTAATCGCGCTCGATGTCCCGCTCTTCTTTTTGCCATTCTCCCACGTGCCCGTCGCCGCTTCTGAGCACGAAGGTCGTCACTCGCTCGTCCGCTGGGCTAGTAAACACACTACCGACCGCCTCGCTCGAAGCCCAGACGTAGCAGAGGGCGCGGTCTCGATCGAAAATCACGAGCACCCGAGCGCGGTAGTCGTCCCCGCTTCTCTCCCGCTCGTTAGGCGTATGGAGGGCGTCCGTATCGACGCGCCAGCGCCATGACAAAAGACGATCGGCCGCTTGGTCCTTCCTCGAGTCATACCAGAGCGCTGACGCCGAGCTATCGCTTTTAACTTGAAGGGCGCGATTGCCGTCTCCCTCTTCGACGACCGCGAAGGCGTTGCCGCGCGTGCTGAGCGTCCTTTCGCTCCACCCGTCGCGCCAGCCGTCTTGGAAATCACCCAGAAGGCGCACCGACGCACCGCCGGTCGCGACGAACGCCGACAGAATAACTGACGTAGTGAGCGATCCTGTCACGGCACGATCATGGCACAACTGCGATCCGCCGCACTACCTGTCCTCGTCGAGTCCGTGCTTCTTCAGAAGGTGGCGTAGCTGGTGATAGCGGAGGCCCAGGTTGCGGGCCGCCTGGGCTCGGTTGCCCTTCGCGGTGCGGAGCTCGTCCACGAGGAGCTGGCGTTCGAAGGCCGTGACTTTGTCGTTGAACGTGCCGCCCATCGCCTGGAAGCGGGGGTCGCCGAGAAGTCCGATATCTTCCGGGGTGAGCTCGTTGGTCGTGTCGCGATAAACCGCGCGCTCGATGATGTTCTTGAGCTCGCGCACGTTTCCGGGAAAGCGGTAGCTGTAAAGAAGATCGATAGCGGTTTGCGAGAGGCGCTTTCCCGCGAACGCGGGCACTTCTTTCATGAACTGGTTGAGGAAGAACTGCCCCAGGATCTCGATCTCGCCTTCCCGTTCGCGAAGCGGGGGCACCTGGATCTCCTCGAACACGAGCCGGTCATAGAGGTCGGGAAGAAACTGACCTTTGCGCATTCTTTCTTTGAGGTCCGCATTCGTGGCGGCGATGATTCTTGTTTTGATTTGAATCTCTTCGTTGCCGCCCACGCGCGTGAAGCGGCGGTACTCGACGACGCGCAGGATCTTCCGCTGGAACGGAAGCGACATGTTGCCGATCTCGTCGAGAAAGAGCGTGCCGCCCGAGGCTTGCTCGGACTTGCCTTCGGTGGTGTGTGCCGCGCCGGTGAAAGCACCTTTCTCGTGTCCGAAAAGCTCGCTTTCGAGGAGCGTATGCGGGAGCGCGGCGCAGTTCACGGCGACGAAAGGACCTTTGGAAAAGCTTCCTTCGCGGTGTATGGCGCGCGCGACGAGCTCTTTTCCCGTCCCGCGCTCGCCCACGACGAGAACGGGGCGCGGGACCTTGGCGACCCGTGCGATGCGGCGGAGCACTTCGGTCATCTGCGGCGACTCGCCGACGATGTGATAGCGGCTGTCTTCTGCTTGGTGGAGGCGCGCCGTTTCCTGCTCGAGCGTTTTCGTCTGCTCCATCCACTGCCTGAGCCCCGAGAGCTTTTGGAGGAGTGTTTCCACTCTTGGTTCGAGCGGCGGGGTTCGGACGAGAAAGTCGGTGGCCCCTTTTCGAGTCGCGTCGGCGTCGCCCGCCACGCTGCCCGATTCGGCAACCGCGACGAAGGGCACGCAGCTGTGGCGCTTGCTGAGCCGCTCGAGGATCACGCGACCGTCTTCGTTCCCATCACCGAGGAGGTGTCGAGAACCACGAACTCGGGGTTCTCGCGCGCTATGCGACTCGCCAAGTTTCTTGCACTTTCCACGATGGCGACGGTGCTCTCTTTGCCAAGGGTTTCGTGAAACGCCACGGCGATATCGTCGAGCTCACCCGACGGTGGGTTCAAAACAATTACGGTGGCGGTCACGAGTGCGATATTTTCTCACATGTGAGAAAATGTCTCAATATCTTGCGGAGCGTTTTTATGGCGAACTTGTAATATATCAACACTTTGAAGGCTTTGGGCCGCCTGGCACGAATCGTTCAATAGAGTTCGAGTAGAAGCCAGCCGCCAGTAGGTGGCCTGGAGAGAAAAGGAGGGAAGAGGGATCGTGATTCGTGCAACGGTTGTGGACTTGGTTCTGCGGCTTCGGCACCTCCTGGCGGTGAATTGGCTTCTTGGTTTTCGTGCATAGTCATGCTATATTGATGCATAATTATGACACACGAAAAGGTCGTTCTAGCGTATTCGGGAGGGCTCGACACCTCCGTCATCGTCCCTTGGCTGAAAGAGAACTACGACTGCGAGGTTATCGCGATGCTCGCGGACGTGGGGCAAGGCGAGGACCTGGAAGCCGCCGCCAAGAAGGGCACGGCCATCGGGGCGTCCAAGACGTTCGTCGAAGATCTGCGCACGGAGTTCGTGCGCGACTACGTCTTCCCGGCTCTGCGCGCCGGTGCTCGATACGAGCACGACTACCTCCTCGGAACGTCGCTCGCCCGGCCTATCATCGCCAAGCGTCAAGTCGAGATCGCACTTGCCGAAGGCGCCGCCTATGTCTCGCATGGATGTACCGGCAAGGGCAACGACCAAGTGCGCTTCGAGCTCACGTTCCAAGCACTCGCGCCCGAGCTAAAAGTTATCGCTCCGTGGCGTGAATGGGATATCCGCTCACGCGAAGACGCACTCGCTTACGCGGAGAAACGCGGGATTCCTGTCGCGCAAAGCAAAGAAAATATTTATAGCCGCGACCAGAACCTACTGCACCTGAGCCATGAAGGTGGTGCGCTCGAGGACCCGTGGACCCCGCCCCCGGACAACCTCTACCAGATTTCGGTCTCGCCCGCCGAAGCTCCAGTCGAGCCCGAATTTGTCACAATCGGGTTCGCGAAAGGAACGCCCGTCTCGGTCAACGGCAAAGTACTCGAGCCGGTTCCGCTCCTCGAGAAGCTCAACGAGCTCGGCGGTGCGCACGGAGTTGGCCGTATCGACATCGTCGAGAACCGTTTGGTCGGTATGAAGTCGCGCGGCGTCTACGAGACGCCCGGCGGAACAATCCTGCACGCCGCGCATCGCTCACTCGAGAGCATTACGCTCGACCGCGAGACGTCGCATTACAAAGCCGGGATGGCGATCAAGTATGGCGAGGTCGTTTATGACGGTCAGTGGTTCTCGCCGCTTCGGGAAGCACTCGACGCGTTCGTCGACGCAACCCAGCAGACGGTCACGGGCGACGTTCTCGTCCAGCTCTACAAGGGTAGCGCCAGCGCCGTCGGACGGCGTTCGCCCCGCAGCTTGTACTCGGAGGCGTTCGCGACTTTCGGTGAAGACGATGTTTACAAGCAAGCGGATGCCGAAGGCTTCATCCGACTGTTCGGCCTTCCTCAGCGAATTCGCAAGCTGAGCGAGCGCGCGGGCGAACGAGGATGAAGCTCTGGGGCGGCCGGTTCAAAAAGCCCACGGCGCCGGAGCTCGAAGCCCTCGGGATCTCGATCGACTTCGATCGAAGGCTCGCCTTCGAAGATGTCCGCATCAACCGAGCCTACGCGCGCGAGCTTTCGGCGGTCGGCGTCCTGAGTGAAGCCGAGCTCGAGACCATAATCCTTGGCCTCGACCAGGTCGAGGCGCGGCTGAAGGAAAACCCCGTTCTCGACGACGAAGACATCCACACCGCGGTCGAGCGGCTTCTTGCCGAAGTCATCGATCCCGAGATCGCCGCCAAACTCCCAACGGGTCGAAGCCGCAACGACCTCGCCGTCACCGAGCTTCGCCTTTATCTCGCGCGCGCCGTCGACGAGCGTATCGCGGAGGTCAAGAAGCTTCAAGAGAGTCTGCTCACCCAGGCGCGCGCGAGCCAGGACGCCGTCTTACCCGGCTACACCCATCTTCGCCGCGGACAGCCCGTCGTCTTTGCCCAATACCTCCTTGCCTATTTCTGGGCGCTCGATCGGGACCGCGAGCGGCTCGCGCAAGCTCGAGAGCGTAGCCTCGGACTTGCCCTCGGCGCGGGTGCTTTGGCCGGCAATCCGTTCGGTGTGGACCGGCGCCGTCTCGCGGACGAGCTCGGCTTCGAGCGCGTGCTTCCGAATAGCATCGACGCGATCTCGTCGCGCGACTACATTCTCGAGTTTCTCTCCGCCGGGGCCATACTCGGAACGCATCTCTCGCGCATGGCCGAAGATCTCATCTTGTGGTCGGGCGCCGAGTACGGCTTCGTCACCATCGACGAGAGCTATGCGACGGGAAGCAGCCTCATGCCGCAGAAGCGCAATCCGGACAGTCTCGAGCTCATCCGAGGCAAATCAGGAAGACTCACCGGGAATCTGATGACGCTCCTCACGGTCGTCAAAGGGCTTGCGACCGGCTACCAGCGCGACCTGCAGGAAGACAAAGAGCCTGCCTTCGACACGTTGGATACGCTCGGCCTCGTGCTGCCGGTTATGGAGGGCGTCATTCGCACGCTCACCGTGAACCGCGAAGGCATGGAGCAAGCGCTCTCGCCCGACTTGCTCGCCACCGACCTTGCCGAGTACCTCGTACGCCGCGGGATTCCCTTCCGCAACGCGCACGCCATCGTCGGCGAGGTGCTCGCCCGCGCCGCAGAGAAGGGCGTTTCCCCGGGCGAGCTCGCGCTCGATGAGCTGCGCGGCTTCTCCAGCGAGTTCGAAGACGACGTGTCCGGAGTCTGGGACTACCGGGCCTCCGTGGCTCGACGCGACACCGAAGGTGGCGTCTCACCGCGCGCGATCGAAGAGCAACTCGCGAAGGCCGAGAAACGACTAGACGACTAGCCGCGCTCTATCCACTCTCGCGACCGTTCCGACTCCGTGCGGAAAACCTCATTATTGTCAACGATTTAGACCGCTCGACGCCTATATCTAATTAGGCGATGGCGACTCTTATAGAGTACCGACGCTCGATTCGGAAGAGTTGGGCTGACTTCAGCAGGTGTCACGAGTTTGACAGTGGGTTCCCATGAGGAGGGTGCGATGTCCGAGCACGCAGATTCCTCTCAGGGCGGATGGACTGGAGATCCGTCATTGAGCGAGTTCCTCATAATGCACTTTTCGCGTCGCGCGGGCGCGCAGAGCCTCGCGACAGCAACGCCGTCGGACATGCCCAAGACCTCCATCGAGGACACCGTCGGCGACCCGGATCTCGACGCCTTTCGTCCGTACGAGAGTCGAGCTGTCGACGAAAGGGCTCTCCACGAGGCGGTCGAGGAATCTGCCGCTTTCGAGAGCTGTCTCGATCAGCTCGCCCACGGAGACGAGCTCGACTGCGGGCAGGCGCTAGTAGATCTAACAGGTCGGTATCGCAAGCTGTTCATCGCGCGTTTGCTGCGCAAGACGAGCCAGCGGGACACCAAGATGGAGCCTATCCTCGAGATCCTTTGGCGCCACCTCGACGTCATCTTTATCAGCGACCGCCTGTGGAAACGGCGCGATCTGAAGCTCTCGAATTACCTCGCACGTGCGGATGCCTATCCCGTGGGCTCGCAGATTCGCCAGCTAGTCGCCTTGTTCAACTTTGACAGCACGAGTCTCCTGCCCCCGCATGAGGCTGTGTCTGGGCTCGGGCTGCGGAACGAGCAGGAGCAACGCACGGCGCTCCGTACCTTACTCGCTCATCCCCTCGAGTCCTATAGAAGCTACGCGGTCTCGCGCCTGGATACGCCGCATTGCTGGTCGGCGCTGTCCTTGCCGAGAGTCCCGGTGACCATCTTGCCCCAGATCCTCTATCGGCTGAGCTGCTCGGACGCTCCGAGGGATCATCGCAAGGTCTTCCTCGACTGTACATTTGGCAGCCTCGCCGCGCCCCGTTCCGAGCAGCAGGTGCAGGCGGCCCGGGAGATTCTCCATCGCTTCGTGACTCTCGACTTCTCGTTCGAAGATCGATATTTCGAAAGACTCATGAAGCTTCACCACGCAGTCGAGAAGCAAGGACGTCGGCTCGACATCGATGATGCGCCATTTCGTGAACGTTTCGATGCGTTTCGGCGCGAAAAGGAGCGCCGAGGGTCGAGAAAGACCCGGCTTCCCGGCGGCGTCTCCAAGATTCCACTCACGGTGCAACGCAAGTTGGCGCGCGAAGGCCACTATCTCAAGCTCTTCATCTGCCACCCGCATCCGAAGATCGCGCTCGAAACGGCGCCGTTCATCAACACACCTCGGCAGGCCGAAGCCGTTTTGAGAATCCGGACCACCAACCGCCGTCTCGTGAGCGAGCTGAGCTCGAAGAGAGAGCTTTTCACTTCCTATCGAGCGAGACTCGCGCTCTTGTCGAACCCCCACACGCCGCTCGCGGCGGGGCTCGAATACCTCGCGCATACGCGTGAAGACGACTTGAAGCGGCTGAGAGCGAACCGCGATATCAACCCTGAGATCCGCAGCTACTTGAAATCTCGCGCCAACCGCCGCGCGAGCTGAGACCCCCCCGCCGGTGGTTGCTTTCGCGAATTCGTAACGCTAATCTCGCTTTTGGCACCGATGCGCATCCTCATGGTTCGCCTGAGCTCCATCGGGGACTTGGTCCACACACTACCAGTCCTCGTGGCACTCAGAGCTCGCTTTCCCGACGCGACGATCGATTGGCTGGTCGAGACGCGCTTTCGCGACGTCTTGCTGTCGATTCCCGAGCTCGACGAGCTCGTCGAAGTGGACACGCTAGCTTGGCGCAAGCGCCTTTTCACGCCCGCTACATGGAAAGAGATCGCCGCGAGCGCGCGCACGATTCGCAGCCGGAGCTATGATGTCGTGCTCGATCTTCAAGGCACGATCAAATCATCCGTGGCGGCGCGGCTCGCCAAGAGCGACCGCCACATCGGCTATTCACGAAGCGCCCTCAAGGAACGCGCGGCCGCGCTCCTCTATTCGGAGCACGTCAGCGTCAACGGCGAGCCGCATCACGTCATCGACCGCCATCTACGACTTTTGAGCGCGCTCGACATCGAGACCGAACAACGCGCCTTTCCTCTGGTCGTTCCCGACGAGATGGAAAAAGAGTCGCAACGCACCTTGGCGTCGCTCGCGCTGAGCGATTACGTCATCTTGAATCCAGGCGGCGGATGGGTGACAAAACGCTGGGCGCCCGAGAAATTCGGCGCGCTCGCGGCCGCCATCGCCAAGGAGTGGAAGCTCCCTACTCTCGTCGTCTGGGGGCCGGGCGAAGAAGAGCTCGCGCAAAGAATCGTGGACACGTCGGAAGGCTCGGCAAAGCTCGCGCCCGCCACCGGCATTCGTGGTGTGATTCCCTACATCCGTCGCGCCCGCTTGTTCGTAAGCGGTGATACGGGCCCGATGCACCTAGCCTCGGCCGTCGGCGTCCCCGTCGTCGGCATCTTCGGCCCGACCGACCCCGCAAGGAACGGTCCTTTCGGGCCCCACGACGCGGTCATCTCGAAGGACGTGGATTGCGGCCCGTGCTACAAACGTCGCTGTCCCGGCTATGGCAACGTGTGTATGACCTCGATTGGGCTCGAGGACGTGCTCGCGGCCGTGCGCGATCGACTCGGCGTTTGATCACTTTTTCCGAAGCTCCCAGAGCTTGGCGTATTTGCTGAACGAGTAGAACGCCCCTGTCACGGCCATGATGATGCCGGTCCTGCCATCGAGAATCCCCGCCTTCAAGATCAAGTCGCGAAAGACCGAGAGCGGAAGGATTAACAGGAGCTTCAGCACTCCCGCGCGCTCGCCTTGACGGTGGAGCTCCTCGGCCGCCGTCGTCGCGTAGGTGTCGCCCTTGAGGACCCGGTGACTCAAAGATTCGATCGTATAGTGGTGAAGCTCTCCTTCGAGACGCTCGACGGCGCCGTCCACGAGAACACGCTCGTGAACACGGTGGTCGGAGACGCGGCCTTTTTCCCGCTGGAACAACCGCTCGACATAAGAAGGCCTCCCGTTTCCGAACCGAAGGCGGTCGCCACAGTAGTAGTTCACGCGCAGCATGGAGTAGCCGGCGACGCTGCCCTTCGACTGCACCGCGCGCTGTATCCCGGCCGCAAGCGTCTCATCGACGACTTCGTCCGCGTCGAGAAAGAGCACCCAGTCCCCCTCCGCTTTCGAGAGCGCATAGTTTTTCTGATGGCCGTAGCCCTGCCAGTCTTCCTGCAAGTAGACCTTGGCGCCGAGCTCCTCGGCGAGCTCGCGCGTGCCGTCCATCGAGCCGGAATCCACCACGACGATCGCATCCGCGAAGGAAACGGCCGAAAGAGTCCGCTTCAAAAGATGCGCGGCATCCCGGGTAATGAGAACGACCGACAGCATGGGCCTTATAATAGCGGACCGTGGACTACCGATCTGCAGGCGTCGACGTCGACCGAGCGAGGGCGTTGGCTGCGACCTCGTGGCGCGTTGCGTGAACGACATTCTCGTCCAAGGCACGCGGAAGTCTCTCGACCGGATAGTGCGGCGCGACTAACGAAGTTCCAAGAACTCTTGTAGCGACACGCCGAGCTGCCGCAAGATCTTGTTGAAGAGCGGTGGACCGAGTTCCTTGCACCGTGGATGGGGATGGTAACTGAACGGCTGTCTGGATGGTTCCAGCGTTCATGGCTGCCGGTCTGACGGGATCTCGAGAACCCCAACTTCTTCGCCACTCTCCGAAACTCTCGGGCAGTGGCGCTAGGCATTCACGATTTCTGTGCTGTCCTCGGGAAGGGCCTGGCCCTGCTCGCGGTACTCCTCGGCGACCATCTCGAAAACGTGCTTCAACTCCGAAAGAGCTTCTTCCCTGGAAGGCATGAGCGCGTAGCACCCGGAAATCGCGGGGATTTCCGCGACCCAGGAGCCGTCCTCTTGTCGGTAGAGAACGGTCTTATAGTCGTCGAGCGTCATCCTACTCACGATAGCACTGAATGTATGACGGGAAAAGCTCACTGTCGGTCCTTCGACTTTGAAAAGCGCGTAGTCCGCTTCAAAAGATGCGCGGCATCCTGGGTGATGAGAACGACCGACAGCATGAGCCTTATAATAGCGGACCGTGGACTACCGATCTGCAGGCGTCGACATCGACGCAGCAACCAAAGCGTTGGAGAAGGTGCGTGAGGCCGCGCGCTCGACCTACCAACCGGGGACCCTTTCTGATATCGGCAGCTTTGGCGGGCTCTTCCGGCTCGATACCGAGCGTTACAAGAGGCCCGTTCTCGTCGCGAGCACGGACGGGGTAGGCACCAAGCTCAAGATTGCCTTCGCCACCGGACGCCACGCCGGCGTCGGCTACGACCTCGTAGCGCACTGCGTAAACGATATTCTCGTCCAAGGCGCGCGGCCCCTCTTCTTCCTCGACTATATCGCCATGGGAAAGCTCGACGGAGACGTCGCGGCCTCCGTGGTCGAAGGGATGGCGGAAGCGTGCCGCGAGTTCAAGCTGTCGCTTCTCGGCGGAGAGACGGCGGAGATGCCCGGCTTCTATGCTTCGGGCGAATACGACGTCGCCGGCACCATCATCGGCGTGGTCGAGGAAGGCTACATCATCGACGGCTCGAAAGCCGAGCCCGGCGACAAGCTGTGGGCGATCCCATCATGGGGCCTCCATACGAACGGCTATTCGCTCGCCCGGAAGATTCTCTTCGAGCAAGAAGGCTTCGAGCCATCCGACCATGTGGAGGAGCTCGGCGGCACGATCGCGGACATCTTGCTGGCAAAACACCGCTGCTATCTACCGGAGCTCGAGCCGCACCTCGATTCGGGCGCGATCCATGCGCTCGCGCACATTACTGGAGGCGGGCTCACGGATAACATCCCGCGCGTTCTCCCCGAGGGGTGCGGCGTGCGCATCGACCTCGGACAGCTTCGGCCACTTCCGGTGTTCCGCTATCTGATGGAAAAAGGAAACGTCGAAGAGCGCGAGATGTTGCGCGCGTTCAACATGGGCGTGGGCATGGTGGTCATCGCGAAGGACGACCTCGGTCTCGCGGAGTCGTGGCTCATCGGCGAAGTAATCCCGGGGAGCGGCGTCGAGTACGAGGGTGCGCTATGAGCCGCACGCTCGGCGTTCTGATTTCGGGACGCGGCTCGAACCTGCAGGCGATTCTGGATGCGATCGATGTGGGTCGCCTCGACGCCTATGTTGGGATCGTCGTCAGTAATAGGAATGATGCCCCGGGACTCGAGCGCGCGAGGACGGCCGGAGCGGCCACGGCGGTGCTGTCACACGAGGACTACGACTCTCGAGAGGCCTTCGACGAGGCGGTGCTAGGGCGGCTCGGTGAGCACGACGTCGAGGTCGTCTGCCTCGCGGGCTTCATGCGGATCCTCTCACCGGTCCTCGTGCGCGCGTTCCCGAACCGCATCTTGAACATCCACCCGTCGCTCCTCCCTGCTTTCGTCGGGCTCCACGCGCAAAAGCAGGCCCTCGAGCACGGCGTAAAGGTGAGCGGCTGCACGGTGCACCTCGTGGATGAGGAGCTCGACCACGGCCCGATCTTGTTGCAACAGACGGTATCCGTGCTCGAAGACGACACCGAAGAAACACTCTCGGCTCGCATCCTGGAACAAGAGCACAAGCTTTACACGGAAGCCATCCGGCTCGTGCTCGATGGAAAAGTGCGCGTCGAGGGACGGCGCGCCATTATCGAAACATGAACCTTGACCTTGATATTGCCGAACAAATCGCATACCTGACCAAGGGCACGGTCGACATCGCCCGGGCGGAAGAGCTGAAGAAGAAGCTCGAGTCGGGAAAGAAGCTGAAAGTCAAAGTCGGCTTCGACCCCTCGGCTCCCGACATCCATCTAGGCCATACCGTGCTCATGCGGAAGATGAAGCACTTCCAGGACCTCGGCCACGATGTCGTCTTCCTGATTGGCGACTTCACGGGCCTCATCGGAGACCCGACCGGAAAGTCGAAGACGCGCCCGCAGCTGACGCGTGAAGAGATTCTCAAGAATGCGGAGACGTACAAAGAGCAGGTCTTCAAAATCCTCGACCCGGTGAAGACCATCGTCGACTTCAACAGCCGGTGGCTCGGAGAGCTCGGAAGCGAAGGCCTCATCCGCCTCGCTTCACGCTACACCGTCGCGCGCATGCTCGAGCGCGACGATTTCAAGAAGCGCTACGGGTCAGGGCAACCCATCGGCGTCCACGAATTTTTGTACCCGCTCGCGCAGGCCTATGACTCGGTTTTCTTGAAAGCCGATTTCGAGCTCGGCGGAACCGACCAGCTCTTCAACCTTCTCGTCGGCCGCGACATCATGCGCGAATACGACCTCGAGCCTCAGGTCGTGATGACGACGCCGCTTCTCGAAGGCCTCGACGGCGTTGACAAGATGTCGAAGAGCCTCGACAACTATGTCGGCGTGACCGAGCCGCCGCACGAGATGTTCGGCAAGCTCATGTCGGTCTCCGACGAGCTCATGTGGAAGTACTACGAGCACCTCACGGATATGAGCGTCAAGGAGATCGAAGCGCTCAACGCCCAAGGCGACCCGATGGGCGCCAAGATGGGACTCGCGAAGCGCATCATCACCGATTTCCACTCCGCGGCCGCTGCGGAAGAAGCCCAAAGTCACTTCGACGCTGTGATCCGCAAAAAAGCGATCCCGGACGACATTCCGGAGCACGAGGCGGGCTCGGAGCCCGTCCAGCTCTCCCGCTTGATGGCGGACGCGAAGCTCGTGAGCTCGCGGAGCGAGGCCCGCCGTCTCATCCAGCAAGGCGCGGTCTCGATCGACGGCGAGCGCGTATCCGAGGATCGCGAAGTGTCCGGCCCTGGAGAGTTCGTTCTCAAGGCCGGCAAACGGCGTTTTCTAAAGGTAGCTTTTAGGTAGCCATGCCTAGCAGCACCAACATCCATGCGGCCGAAATCCACGTCGTGACGAACTGGCTCGACGAGCTCGAGAGGCTCGTCCCGAGCGGAAACTGAAGATCACGCTCACCGCTGGCACGAAGCATGGTCTTTGTGTCGCGGATCAAGGCTCTTCTCGATCTCGAGCACCTTGCGCAAAGTCCGAAGCGACGTAGAGCGATTCGAGCGCAAGTCGATCGTCGCTAGAAAACAAAAATTGGTGAGCCCGCGAACGAGCTCACCCGTCAGCTCTGCTACTTCGCTGCGAGCGGAAGCGTGAGGATGTGGGTCCCCCACGTCATTTTGAGCTCGCTCGATGCGAGCTTCATAGTGAACTCCTCGGTGCTGGAGCTCGCCTGGGTCCATTTGAGCGGGACCTCGAAAGCGTCTTGGCTCGCGTCGTGGTTGGTGCCCCATTGACCCGTTTGCTTGTTGAAAATCAGATGCCAGGTCTTATCGTCGACACGTTTCGTGAACAGGCTGTAGCTTCCGGCCGGGATGGTCTTGCCGCCGGAGGCGAGATCGCCCGCGGTGGTAAATGTCGTGGACGTGTCGGCACCAGTGCGCCAGATGGTTCCGTTCGGGGCCATGGCGAGCATGTCTCGTCCTTTCAAGCTAGGGCGGCCGTACTCGACGGAGACGGATTTGCCTCCGACCGAGGCTTCCGTGCTCCCACGAGGAATTTGAGCGTGCGCGGATCCAGCGACGAAGAGAGAGGCCGCTGCAACGAAATGGGTGAATTTCAACAAGGTCAGAATCCTCCAGAAAGAATTGTTTTCGAGCCCGTCCGATGGTAGCTCGCCCCTTAGTGCGCCGCAATTTCTTCCGAAGGCCAGTGGCCGCTGCAAACACTCGTGCGTGACCGCCGTCCATGTGGACCGTGGAGTTCCGAGACCGCTAGATTCGGGTCCCTCCCCAAAACAAAAGTCGTTGACTCCAAAATCTTGGTTATTTTCTACTGACAAAACCAATTTTCTTAGGGAACTAAACTAGCGACCACGGAAACTCAGTTTTAGGCGATTATCTCCCGGAGCACCAAGGAAATGGTCCCCCCGGACAATGACCCTCGACGCGAGCATGTGCTTCGGCAGCACGAGATCGTGGTTCGCATCGTTGCTGGCGGTATTGGTGAGGTCTACGGCGCGGGAGCTTGGCCGCGAGGTCGTGATCAGGCCTACGTGAAGAGCTCTCGAAGACCAGGAGCGCCGCTCGAGGTTCCAGCGGGAGGCGAACCCCCGTATTGAAGAGGGGATCGACACACCTTTTCGATGACCTCCCTGGCGTGACTAATGTTTTAAGATTCCTGTAAGGTGGTCTAGATCTAGATAACGTTTGCATCTCATTGGCAGGAAAAGCGCCTTCGATGTCGAGAGCGAAGAAACTGAAAGATATTCTCGAGCGAATCCGTTCTCAGCTCGATAGGGAGTTCGCGGAACGACTGCGAGGAGTGGTTCTTCACGGGTCCCGAGCTCGTGAGGAGGCAGAGCAGACCAGCGATCTCGACCTCCTGGTTTTGCTCGAGGAGCCGGTGAAGCTTGGTCAGGATCTTGAAAAGATCGTTCAGGCGCTCTATCCGATCCAGCTCGAGCTCGATTATCCGATCCATGCTCTGCCCGTCTCGTTCACGGTATTCGAAGCGGGCCTCTACGCCATTCACAGGAATGCCAAAAGAGAGGGTGTCTTGCTGTGAGTGCGGAAGTTCAGGACTGGTGGGATCGCGCGGTCCGCGCCCTCGAAACAGCGCGAATGTTGATTGACGAAGACGCGGACGCGGCCTCTTCGAGGGCATACTACGCAGCTTTCTATGCGGTTTCAGCACTGTTTGCCAACGAAAAACGCAGTTTCCAAAAACATACGGAGCTCGAGGCGGCCGTGCATCGTGACCTAGTGAAGCCCGGGAAGTGGTCCGTGGAGTTGGGTGCCGCCTTCTCTTTTCTGGCAAGCCTCCGGCATACGGGGACTACGGCGGGGCCAGCCACGTCGTGGCGGAAGAGGCTCAGGAAGCCTTCGAGAAGGCGAAAGCGATTCTGGAGGCCGTCCAGAAATCTCATCCAGAGTCGTTTGGAAACTGACGTCACCCGACGTAGCGGGTGAGCCCTTCTCCGTTGGAGCGGCGTCGACTGAGAACGTCTTTGTCGACGAGTCACCGTGGGATGAGAGACCGCAGGGCGTCCTTTCTGAAGGCTCGTCTTCCACAAGAGATCTCTCCCAAGGCTACGAGGTGTGTCGATGTCGCGTGGACGCGAAACCCGAGGCGATCACGTTCTATCAGCGGTACGGATCCATCGAGTTCCTTGGCTTGAGTGCCACCTTAGAGATCGGCCGCAGCCTTCACGGGCATGAATCCCAAGTCCTCCAACTCACAGTGCCACGATATGTTGATAAAGATATATGTTTTTAAGTTTGGTACTATAAACTGTCTAACACACGTCGTTATGTAGGCTAGAAAGAATTTCACATGAAGAATGTACAGATCAGCTTCGATGAAGAGCTCCTCGCGACCGTCGACCATTTGGCTGCGTCATCGCAGCTATCTCGCTCGGCCGTTGTGCGACAAGCCTTGAAAAC
>OZ253507.1:9320000-10210234 GCA_965262245.1 Candidatus Marinacidobacterales bacterium
ACTCTGCAAAGTCGAAAACGACGTATAGGGTCTGACGCCTGCCCGGTGCCGGAAGGTTAAAGGGAGGGGTTAGCTTCGGCGAAGCTCTGAACTGAAGCCCCGGTAAACGGCGGCCGTAACTATAACGGTCCTAAGGTTAGGAATCGCTAGCCTTAGTAAAACTGAACCATATGCGGGAAACTCCTCCACAGCCGTTCGGTACTCGTCATCCCAACTTGGGATGGCAGTAAAAATCCGACGGACATGGGGACAATCCGCAGGGAAGGCCCGGTGACTGCACCGGGAACCCTCAGAGACTTTACGTTTGGGACCAGCCGATGAAACTCGACGCTCAATGGATTACAGGTTTCGTGGATGGTGAAGGCTGCTTTTATGTTGGCATCAATGAGCATGTTGATATGACAGCTGGCTATCAGGTCCTTCCTGAATTCACCGTCGTGCAGCACGAACGCGATGTGCAAGTGCTTCACGCATTCAAAGCCTATTTCGGATGCGGCGTGGTTCGAACGAATCACGGCGATCGGATGGCTTATCGAGTGCGAGGTCAAACACACCTTTGGGAACGCATCGTTCCATTTTTCGTCAAGCACCCGCTGAAGACGAAGAAACGGTTGGACTTTCAAAAGTTCAAACGTGTACTTCGAATGATGCAGGCGGGCGAGCATCTCACGCCGCAAGGTATCGCGAAAATCAGAGATATCGCGGCGAAGATGAATCGAGGTTGGTTAAGATAAAGTCCGGCCCTTCTGGAAACAGTTGGGAATATCCGAGCGAAATTCCTTGTCGGGTAAGTTCCGACCTGCACGAATGGCGCAACGATCTGGGCGCTGTCTCGACGAGAGGCACTGCGAATTTGTAGTACCGGTGAAGATGCCGGTTACCCGCGACAAGACGGAAAGACCCCGTGCACCTTTACTATACCCTAGCAGTGAATTTTGGTGCGTTGTGCGCAGGATAGGTGGGAGGCTTTGAACCTAGAGCTTAGGCTTTGGGGGAGCCAATGGTGAGATACCACCCTCATCGTTCTGAAATTCTAACCTAGGCCCGTTATCCGGGTCAGGGACACTGTTAGGCGGGTAGTTTGACTGGGGCGGTCGCCTCCCAAAATGTAACGGAGGCGCCCGAAGGTTCGCTCAGGCTGATTGGAAACCAGCCGTAGAGTGTAAAGGCACAAGCGAGCTTGACTGCGAGACTTACTAGTCGAGCAGGTGGGAAACCAGGGCTTAGTGATCCGGCGGTTCCGCATGGAAGGGCCGTCGCTCAACGGATAAAAGGTACGCCGGGGATAACAGGCTTATCGCGCCCAAGAGTTCATATCGACGGCGCGGTTTGGCACCTCGATGTCGGCTCATCGCATCCTGGAGCTGTAGCAGGTTCCAAGGGTTGGGCTGTTCGCCCATTAAAGCGGTACGTGAGCTGGGTTTAGAACGTCGTGAGACAGTTCGGTCCCTATCTGTCGTGGGCGTAGGAGATTTGAGGAGAGCTGGCCTTAGTACGAGAGGACCGGGCTGGACGAACCTCTGGTTTACGAGTTGTTCCGCCAGGAGCATCGCTCGGTAGTTACGTTCGGAAGGGATAAGCGCTGAAAGCATATAAGCGCGAAGCCCACTCCAAGATGAGATCTCCCGGACCATAAGGTCCCTAAAGGCCCCTGGAAGACTACCAGGTTGATAGGCCCGGTGTGTAAGGCGAGTTAATCGTTTCAGCTAACGGGTACTAATCGGCCGTGAGGCTTGACCATAAAATTTACTAAGGGCAAAGTTTCGTTCGCAACGCATTTTGAAGCCCATGCAATGGTTGCTACCCGCCGTCGCTGCCCTCCGGGCAGCTATGGCGAGGTTCTCGCCAGCGCATTTCCGACGCGAGAAGATATTCTAAACAGTTTCCCGGTGACTGTAGCGGAGGGGCCACACCCGTTCCCATTCCGAACACGGAAGTTAAGCCCTCCAGCGCCGATGGTACTGCAAGGGCGACTTTGTGGGAGAGTAGGACGTTGCCGGGAATAAAATCCAAACGCCCGACCTCCTCTTGAAGGGAGGCCGGGCGTTTAAAATTGAAGTCACTCCAAGAGTTTGATAACCTATCTCCAGTCCGCGGCGTTCGAGCTCGCGGGAGGAGGTAAAGGCTAACTGCTGTTAGCCGTTATATGCAGCCATTCACCTAGCGTCCGTAAGGCTTTCTGGTGATACTCGGACGGCCTTCGGCGAATGGAGGATCGCCTGGGCAAAATGACCAAAGCTCTGGGTAAGCACCTAATCGCAGAACTGTGGGTTCGAGAACCAAAGGTACTCAACGACCCCGATATCGTTCGGGACACCCTCCTTGCTGCATGCGAGCGTGGCGGCTTTACCGTCCTCAACTTGAGCAGCCATACCTTTTCACCACACGGCGTGACCGCCGTGGTGCTCCTCTCGGAATCGCACATGTCCATTCATACCTGGCCCGAGCACGGCTACGCCGCGGTGGACATCTTCACTTGTGGCGGCTCGCCCCGTAAGGCACTCGAGGAGATCGAACGGAGGCTCGATGTCGACCGCATGGAAGTACGGGAAATGGATCGCGGGCTCCTGGGACAGGCTCCAGCGCGGCCGCCACATTCTGCTCGGCATCGAAGAGTGGATCTTTCGCGAGCGGTCTAAATTTCAAGAAGTCGCGATCGCGACCGTTCCTGATTACGGCCGCGGACTTTTTCTCGACGCCGTCGTAGAATTCCTCGCTCTCGACGAGTTCGTCTATCACGAGTCCTTTGCTCTGCCGCCGCTCCTCTTCCACCCTGATCCCAAACGCGTCTTGATCGCGGGCGGCGGCGACGGCCTCGCCCTTCGGGAGGTCTTGCGTGATCCGCGCGTGGATGAAGTCGTGATGGTCGAGCTCGACGGTCTCGTCATCGACGCTTGCAAAGCGCATCTCCCCGAGCTCCACCGCGGGAGCTTCGACGACGAGCGCGCCACGATACTCATCCAGGACATCTTTCCTTACTTGGAAGGTGACCCGAAGCCCTTCGACGTGATTCTTGTCGATCTACTCGACGCCTATGACGAGCTAGCCGTCGGCTTGTACGACAACGTGCTTCGTCTGCTGAGAAACGCGCTCCACCCGGATGGCATTGTGGGAGCGTTCGGGGACGTGTCGCCCCCACACATGACGATCCGTGTGCCCTATCGAGGCTTGTGCCGTTTCTTCGAGAACGTTGCGTTGCACCAGGCGCCCGTCAGCACCTTCGGCGGCGGTTATGGGTTCCTGCTTGCCTCCGACGCCATCGAGTTCCACCGCACCGCCGCGGAAGTTGTCACGGAGCGGGCCGCCGTGCTCGCAGGCGATCTGCAAGCTCTCGTTCCCGAGCACTTCCCCCATTGTTTCGCGATGCCGCGCTACGTTCGCCGTGCCCTCGACGAAGAGTTTGCACCGCCGAGCGAGGGCGTCACCGACGCGTTCTCCTGGATCTATCCGGACGAATCGCGCTGAGCGCGCACCCACCTCACCAGGCGAACGGTCCAGATCGCCACGTAGCTCAAATAGACCGCGAGAAGCCAAGCAAACTCGTTGCTCAGCCGACCGCTCCTGAGATTGGCATCGAAGACGAGATGCATCACTACAGCGGAGAACCCCAAAGACGCAACGAGAAACCACCCGGTGCTATCCCGTACCCACAGCCCTGACCCGACGTCGAGCGAGCGCGCGGACTGAATACGAGCCGCAAGCCTCGGCAACGCTAGAAGCATCCCGAACCAAAACGCCATCGAAAGAGCTGCGCTCGTCACGAACACGGCCTTCGAGGACCAACCACCGGCCGTCCCGTCCCCGCCGAAATTCGTGGCCATGGGATCTGGCAGCCGCGGGTACCGTCTAGGCATTCGGCCGCGCTCATCAAGACGATCCCGAAAGCGGCGCCCAATTGGGTGTAGTTGGGTTTCATCGGCCCTTGTCGAATGCCGTCTCTACGATTTGAGAGATGAGCGCCTCGTAAGAGAGCCCACCTTTTTCTGCGGATTCCGCGAAGTCCTCACCATAGGCGAGCTGAGGGTTGGGGTTCGCCTCGAGAAAATACACGACGCCGTCGTCCCGCATGCGGAAATCAATCCGTCCGTATCCGCTCAGCTCTAATAGACGATAGATCCGCTCCGCGAGATCGCCAATCTCCTTCGCCTTTGCTGCTGGCAGCTTTGCTTTCGCCGTGCGCACACCGAGGCGATTTTGATATTTGTCGCTCCACTTGACGCGCTCCGTCGCGATCAATCGCGTAGACGGCGGCCGTCTCTTGAAGGCCAGCTCCCAGACCGGAAAACACCTCAGACGCTTGCGGCCGAGAATGCCCACGTAGAACTCGCGTCCTTCGATGTAGTGCTCGACGATCGCGTCGGTCCCAATTTCTTGATGAATGTATCGCACGCGATCGCGAAGCTTCGGCACCGTTTTCACCACTGAAGCTTGTGAGATACCCACCGAGCCATCGAAGATCAACGATTTTACGATCGCGGGAAAGAGCACGCGCTCTGTCGTGGAGAACTTCTCCCCTCGCCGGAACACCGCAAAGCTCGGCACGGCGATGCCCTCATAGGCGAGGATTTTCTTGGAGATCGCTTTGTCGCGCGCGAGCAAGAGTCCACGTGCGTTGCATCCCGTATAGGGGACACGTAATAGCTCGAGGTGCGAGACCAGATGCTGGTCGTTAACAGCCACGCCGCGAAAATCTTCGAGCAAGTTGAAGAGCACCTGAGGCCGGAAGCGATCGATGGCGGCTCCGAGCACGCGGAGATTTGCGTGAAGCCCGACGACCTCGACCTCGTGTCCCAACCGTTCGAGCGTCTCGATGACGTCGTATTCCATCTTCCACTCGACGTTCGTGTCGTATCGCCCCGGATCCTTCGGCGGCATCAGCTCCTGATGCACGAGAGCAAGGACGCGCAGCTCCTTCATACGGGAATCCGGTAGTGCCCCTGACGCACATAACGGGCAACATTCACATGCAGCGCCGCCGCGACATCCGCGCGCGTCCTCTTCTCGCTACGGCGAAGGCGAAGATCGAGGGCCCGCGCGCGCGTGATCCAATCCGCGAGCACGCGGTCGACCATGTATCGCCGTTCTCCCGTACGCCCAGCGACTTTGCTCCGGAGTGACCGGCGATGTCGGCGAAGAAACACGGCTCCCGGAGCGCTCCCGTCCACTCCGGCCGTCACGAAAATTCGGCAAAGCTCGCGATCGTAGCGCCGCGCGAACTCCACTTTGTGCTTCATCCTTCGCCCACGATAGTGCTCACCGAGCGTCGTCGACCTTGACGAGAGTGCGTCGGGCTTTCGGCGGTTGGTCACCTTCGGCGAAGTCCTCGCCACCTTTGCCATCAAAGTGTCGATATAGACGAGCTTTTCGAGAGCTGGCCACCCAGTGTAGCGCTCGCGCCACCTCGAGGCCGGGTCGAGCCAAACCGCAAACGTCTCCGCGAAGTCCTCGTCGGGGTGGCACTGAGCATATCCAAGCTCGAGGTGACGCACAAATTTTCGACTATACGGTTTGGGAGCATAGGAGGCCGGATAGTCGATCTCCGAGCTCCCGAAGAGCTCGATGCGACGCTTCTGGCCGCGGAGGCGGTACGCATTGTCGATGGCGTGGCCGGTCTCGTGTCGCAGGAGCCGCAGACAGCCTCGTCGCGTTCCACCTTCGACTTCATACATTTGTCTTCGCTCGAGCGCGCGCAACTGGTCGTGGACGAGATAAAAGGGTATTGCGAAGCCCGGCACGCCGGCGGGGCAAAACCACTCGTCCGAAAGCCACACATGCGGCTGGAAGCCGAATCCGCGGGCCACGAGCTCGCGCCGGGCCACTTCCAGACATTCGAGGAGCAAGTCTCCCTCCACAACCAGTTGCAGGTCTTGGAGCCGAACCCTCATGAGCTCTCGGTCGGAGAGCGCGAGCCAATGCTTCATGTTCCGGAACACGCATTCTAACGCACGTCTGCTACAATCGCGCTCCCGTGGAGGTTCGAGAATACCTGGAGCGCATCAATATCAATGCCATAGACATTGGTTCCACCGTCGGGGCGGCAGAGTCTATCGAAACGCTGACTCATCTCCAGAAACAACACTTGCTCTCGGTGCCCTTCGAGAACCTCGATATTCACCAAGGCGTTCCCATCGTTCTCGAACAGACCGCCATTCTCGAAAAATCGTTCGCCGCCGTCGCGGTGGCTTCTGCCACGAGTTGAACTCCGCTTTCGCCTGGCTTCTGCGCGAGCTCGGCTTCGACGTTACGTTCTTGAGCGCAGAGGTCGCCCGGCCTGGAGGGGAGTTCGATTTACCATTCGGCCACATGGCTCTCCGGGTCGACATCGACGGTCGGTCGTGGTTGGCCGATGTCGGCTTCGGCGAATGCTTCATTCAGCCTCTTCGTCTCCTTCCCGACCGGGCCGCCGATCAGCGCAACTACCGAGTTACGCGTCACGGAAAGACCTGGCATTTGGAAAAAGACGACGCGGCGATATACCGATTCACCCTCGAGCCGCGCTGCCTTGCCGATTTCGAGCGAGCCTGCCATCACCACCAAGACGTCATCCGAATCCCCCTTTACTCAGAAAGTCGTTACGACGCGCGCCACGCCCAACGGACGCGTACCCCTGACTCCCGAGCTATGCATCGTCCACGAGAACGGCAAGCGTAGCGAGACACCCGTGAACGACGAAGCCGACTGGCGACGTGCCCTCGAAAGCCACTTCGGCATCGCGCAGGAGCCGCCTTCATGAAGCGATTGTTTCTCCTTCTCACATTGACATGGACCTTGACCTTGACCTTGACATTCTCACTCCTGCCAACGCTCGCCTCCGCGCAGAGTGAGCTTCGCGTTGAGGTTCCGAGCGTCGTCTTGGCCGGCGTGCCGTTCACGATCACGGTCCAGCCCGTCACCGCCGAAGGAGGCCTCATCCCGGGCTATGACGGGCAGCTCTCGGTGCCCGGTTTGACCGAGGGGAGCTTCGACGGCCTTTCCATCGCCCGCGCCGTCGTCGGTACGACCGGTCGTCACACCGTCCGTGTTCAGGACGCAACGCTCACCGCCGAGGTTGAGGTCCGCGCGATCCCGGCCTTCTTCAGCATTCTGCCGCCGCTCATTGCCATCGTGTTCGCCCTGCTCTTTCGTCAAGTGATCGTATCGCTGATTGCTGGCATCTGGCTCGCCGCCACTTTCATCGCCGACTACAACATCGTCGTCGGGTTTCTCGACGTCCTCACGAAATACGTCATCAACGCCGTTACCACGACGAGCCAGGCTCAAATTCTCGTCTTTAGCCTCCTGTTCGGCGGAATGGTCGGGGTCATCACCAAAAACGGCGGCGCGCGGGGCATCGCCGACCTGGTTACACGTTTCGCAAAAGGCGCCAAAGGAGGCCAGCCTCCGTCATGGTCATGGCGCTCGTCATGTTCTTCGACGACTATGCCAACGTGCTCGTCCGTCGCAACTTGATGCGGCCCATTACCGACAAGCTCCGCATCTCCCGCGAGAAACTTTCATTTCTCGTTGATACGGGCGCCGCCTCTGTTGCGAGCACCGCGATCGTCTCGACCTGGATCGGCTACGAGCTCGGGCTGATTGCGCCTGGCCTCGAGCTCATCGGCTCGTCGGAAGACGCGTTCAGCATGTTCATCCGGACGACCCCCTACCGTTTTTATCCCCTCCTGGCGCTCATTTTCGCCTTCATGATTTCCGCGACCGACCGTGACTTCGGCCCCATGCTGAAGGCCGAGAGGCGAGCGCGGCTGGAAGGCAAAGTCAGCGCGACGGCGCGGAGCCGGCGACCGAGACTCTCGAAGACGATGAGGACGCCACGCGTCCGTCGAGCTGGCTGAACGGTCTTGCGCCCATCGTCAGTATCCTCGTCGTCGCCCTCTCCGGTATCTACATCACGGGCGTTCGGGCGCTCGATGGGGCTTTGGGCGCGAGTCTCAAGGATATCGCCGGCGCGTCCGATTCCTACGTTGCCCTTCTCTGGGCCTCGCTTGCCGGCTGCAGCGTCGACGATTGTTCTTGCTGTCGGGGGACGCGTGCTCACTTTGAGTCAGGCCGTTAACGCTTGGATCCAGGGCATGAAGTCCATGATGATGGCCGTCGTCATTCTAGTCCTGGCGTGGTGTATCGGCGCGGCGACGACCGAGCTTCAAGCCGCCAGCTACCTCGTGCAGATTCTGGAAGGCGCGCTCCATCCCGCGTGGCTTCCCGTCCTGACTTTCGTCATCGCCGCGGCGATGGCCTTCGCGACCGGGTCGAGCTGGGCCACGATGGCGATCATGATGCCGCTCGTCATCCCACTTGCCGACGCCTTGAGCCGAGGAGCTGGGCTCGCCCCCGAGCGCGTCGACACGCTTCTCGTCGGTGTTATCAGCTCGGTCCTTGCGGGGGCCGTTTTCGGCGACCACTGCTCGCCCATCTCGGACACGACGATTCTCAGCTCGATGGCCTCCGCCGCGGACCACATCGACCACGTGCGGACGCAGCTCCCCTACGCGCTCCTCGTCGCGATCGTCGGCATGCTCGTCGGTGACATACCTACCGCCTATGGCCTGTCCCCTTGGATCTCCGTTATCCTCGGGAGCGGGATTCTGTTGGCGGTCTTGTTCTTCTACGGCAAGCCGGTTGGGGCGCCGCCACAAGGGGAGGCTGCATGAAAACCACGCGACTCGGGACGACAGGACTAGAGGTTTCTCGACTCTGCCTTGGCTGCATGACTTACGGTGACCCGAAGTGGAGGACTTGGATCCTCGGCGAAGACGAAGCACGCAAACATTTCAAGCGCGCGCTCGAGCTCGGCTTCAACTTTTTTGACACCGCGGATATGTACTCGAAAGGTGTCAGTGAAGAAGTGACCGGCAAGATTCTAAAAGAGCTAGCGCACCGCGAGGACTATGTTCTCGCCTCGAAGTGCTTCTTCCCGCTGACCAAAGGACCCAATCGCAGCGGCCTTTCCCGCAAACACATTCTCGCGGCTTGCGACGCTTCTTTGAAGCGGCTCGGCCACGACTACATCGATCTCTATCAGATCCACCGCCTCGACCACCAGACGCCGATGGAAGAGATTCTCGAGGCGCTCGACTCGCTCGTTCGTGCCGGTAAAGTGCGCTATTTGGGCGCGAGCAGCATGGCGGCTTGGGAGTTCGCTACGCTGCTGTTCCTGGCCGACGTCAACGGCTATCACCGCTTCGCCACCATGCAGAACCACTTGAACCTTGTCTTCCGCGAAGAAGAGCGCGAGATGATCCCGCTTTGCCTCGACCAAGGGGTCGGCTTGATCCCGTGGAGTCCGTTAGCCCGCGGATTTCTCGCCGGCAACCGGCGGCGTGAAGGAAAAGCGGAGACGGCGCGCGGCAAAGACGATCCTTTCGCCGAGGACATGTATTATCGCGACGAGGATTTCGACGTCGTCGACGCCGTTATCGATGTGGCCAAGGAGATTGGAAAGAAGCCCGCGCAAGTCGCGCTCGCGTGGACGCTCTCCGTTCCGGGTGTGGACGCTCCCATCGTGGGCAGCACCAAGATCGAGCAGCTCGAAGAGCTCGTCGAAGCCGTTGCGATCGAGCTCGATGACGAGCTCATCGAGCGCCTCGAGAAGCCCTACCGGCCCCACCCCGTGCTCGGCCATAAACAACGGGCGCCGAGAGAGCTTTGAGCCGCGTCGCGCTGGCCGTTGGCTGCTCCCTGGCGATCGGATGCGCACCGCCGCCCGATGTCGACTGGCCCGCTTATCTTGGAGATCTCGCGTCGAGCCAATCTTCGATGCTCGATCAGATCAACGTCGGCAACGTCGGCACGCTCGAGCTCACGTGGCGCTACGACTCGGGTGGCGCGACCCCGAGAATCGCAGCCAAGTCCAATGCAACCCCATCATCGTCGACGGAGCTCTCTATGGGACGTCGCCAGGTCTCGCTCTCTTCGCGCTCGATGCGGCTACGGGTGAAAAACTGTGGCGCTTCGACCCCTTCGGAGGTGAGTACGGCCTGTTCGGCGCCGGCGTGAACCGCGGGGTGACGCTCTGGAACGACCGCATCCTCTATACCGCGGGGGACAAGCTCTACGCGGTGTCGAGGCAGGACGGTCAGGAGATTTTTTCCATCGACCTTCATGTCGGCTTGCCCGACCATGCACAGGATCTTTTCCTGACGTCGAACACGCCCGGCATCATCTTCGAAGACCTTCTCATTCTCGGCCACCGCGCGGCGGAAGCCTTGCCCGCTGTTCCTGGTGACATCCGTGCGTTCGATGTCCGGACCGGCGAGCTCGTGTGGAGTTTCCACACGATCCGCATCCGGGAGAATTTGGATATGACACGTGGCCCGAGGATGCGTGGCAGCTTTCGGGTGGCGCCAATGCCTGGGCGGGCTTGAGCCTCGACTCCGAGCGCGGCATCGTTTACGTTCCGACCGGATCCGCTGCTTACGATTTCTACGGCGGCGATCGTCTCGGGCAGAACCTCTTTGCCAACACGCTTCTTGCGCTCGATGCTCGCACCGGCGAGCGCATCTGGCACTATCAGTTCGTCCATGACGACGTCTGGGACCGTGACCTGCCCGCTCCGCCCAATCTGATTCGGGTCAACGGCGTCGACGCTGTTGCGCAAATTACGAAATCCGGCCATGTCTTCGTTTTCGACCGCGAGACCGGCGAGCCGCTCTTTCCGATCGAAGAGCAAACGGTGGAAGCTTCGGACCTCGAAGGCGAGGAAGTATGGCCGACGCAGCCCCTGCCGACGAAACCGCCGCCTTTCGCGCGCCAGCGATTGACGGCGAACAACCTCCGGGATTTCGCCCGCGAGCGCTTCGAGCGGCTGCGGCCAACCGTTGCGTTCACGCCGCCTAGCCGCGAAGGCACGGTGATCTTTCCCGGCTTTGACGGCGGCGGAGAGTGGGACGGGGCGGCCTTCGACGCCGAGACGGAAACGCTTTATGTCAATGCGAGCGAAATGCCCTGGGTACTTACGATGATCGACGTGGCGGACGGAGAAACGCATTCGGGACGCCTGGCCTACGCCACCCACTGTCTTTATTGTCATGGCGTCGAGCGCGAGGGCGATCCGCTCGGCATCTATCCGTCGCTCGAGAACCTCGACGACGAGGGCTACGTGCGCGACGTTATCCGAGATGGACTAGGGGTGATGCCCGCTTTCGCCCACCTCGAAGCCGACGAGATGGAATCCCTCGTTGCCTATCTGTTCGGGCGAGACGATCCCTTTCCCGGTCAGGTGCTCTACTCGCACGTGAAATTCCGAAGCACGGGCTATCACTGCTTCGTCGATGAAAACGGCGACCCGGCGGTGGAGCCGCCTTGGGGCACATTGAGCGCCATCGACCTTGCACGCGGTGAGATTCTCTGGCAAGTGGCGCTAGGAGGGGCGACAGGTACGGAGAACTACGGCGGACCGGTCGTGACGGCTGGCGGGCTCGTTTTCATCGCGGCCACCAAGGACGAAGCGTTCCGCGCTTTCGACAAACAGACAGGCGAGCTTCTTTGGGAGGTGGACCCGATAGCCCGCAGATTCCAGAATCGTTCGCGCCAAGTCCCGCACCCCGTCGTCGTCTTCCAGGAGCAAGATCGTCTCTCGCCCGTCCAGCATTGGCGTCGCGACCGCCGCCTCGTCTGAAAGCTCCGTGAGTGCGTGTTCCACGTGCGGCAAGCGAACGCGAAACGTCGAGCCGGCAAGCGGTTGACTCGACGCGATGATTTCACCGCCGCTCTGAGTTACGATGCCGTATACGGTCGAAAGGCCCAACCCCGTCCCGGCTCCCGGTGCTTTCGTCGTGAAGAACGGGTCGAAGATCTTCTGTAGGGTTTCGGCATCCATGCCGTCCCCGGTATCACTCACCGCGACCTCCGCCGAGGTCTGCACACTGGTTGGGGACGCGTCCTCTCCGTCAACATCCACGTTGCGTGTTGCGATCTTCAACCGTCCGCCGCGCGGCATGGCATCGCGCGCGTTGACGACCAGGTTCATGATGACCTGTTCGATCTGCCCCGGGTCTGCCTGGACGGGCTTCAGGTCCGAGGCGAGATCGATGACGAGCGTGACATCTTCCGAGATGAGGCGTTCGAGCATGCCTCTCATTCCGGCGATGACCGCGTTCAGGTCGATGACCCTCGCTTGCAGCACTTGCTTGCGGCTGAAAGCGAGGAGCTGGCTCGTGAGCGCCGCGGCGCGCCGGCCGGCTTTGGCGATTTGCTCGATCTGACGGTCGGCTCCCGCCTTAGCTTTCCGCGCCGACAAGAGCTCGCAATAGCCGAGAATGGTGGTCAGGAGATTGTTGAAATCATGGGCGATACCGCCCGCGAGCTGCCCGATGGCCTCCATGCGCTGGGATTGTCGCAAGTGTTCTTCGTTCTCACGAAGTGCTACTTCCGCCTTTTCTCGTGCGAGCTGGTGCTCTCCCCGGTGGCGCTCGGCCTCTCGCAAGTCCGCCGAAAAGGCGGCGACCTCGACCGCGAGCTCACCGAGCTCGTCCTGACGCTCGAGCGGCAGTGAGGTAGAGAGCTCGCGTTTCTCACGCAGATCAACGACCACGTGGCGCAACTGTACGAGTGGTCGAACGAGCGCACGATCGGCTGCGACACCGATGAGAACCAGCCCTAGCGCTATTGCGAGCAAGAAAAAGACGGAGAGCCCAGGAAAGCGCGGTTCGAGGTATCGGCGATATCACTGTCTTGCGTGAGCCGGAAACTTGCGATCTGGTTTCCTTCGAAACTCGTGAGTGTCGCGATGGTGGCGTTGCGTGCTTTTGGCTGCGGCTCTGCCGACGGATCCGCCTCCTCGAACACGAGCTCGACTCTACCGCCGGCCGCAACCGACACGTCCTGGAGGAACGCATCCGTGATCCGCCATCCAAGGATCACCGCGCCGTGGCCCGGCGGTACGAAACGTCCCGTACGCGACCGCTCGATGGTGCCTGCCGTGAGCCAGAAGGCCTTTTCACCGATACGCCAGAGCATGTCCGTGTCGGGACGCTCGAAACCCAATCTCACGGGCGGCAAATCCCGAACGTTTCTGCCGCGCTCGAAGGCGACGGTCGGCGACTCCGAGTACAAGACTTTACCGCTCGTGTCGACGACCACGAGGACATCGAACGCAGTGTTGTCGACGAGCCAATCGAGGTTGCCCTGTTCCCAACCGAGATCGGGATGCGCGATGTAATCCACGAGCTCGTCCCATAAGGCGTAGTTGACGAGCCAAACGCTGAGCATCGAGCGCCGCTCGTCGAGGCGCTCCTGCGCACGCTGGACTTGGCTCGTCCACAGCGCATCGGATTGACGCGAGATTGCGCGGTTCGCCAACGCTACGAGCATGACGGCGCACCCGGTCACGACCACTAAGCCGGGCATGGCCCACGCAAACAGTCTGCGGCGTATCGAACGCGTTGCCATCGGATTTGAGGTGATGGTGAACGAGTAATTCTAACGCTGCTGAGCTTGCGATGCGAGCGTCCCGTCCTATCGAGGTCTAGCAGCTAGTTCGTCGGCTCCCCCATGAACCGTTTCTTCGGCTCGACCAGTTTGACCGCCCACAGGCCCGAGGTGAAGTCGGCGAGAAAAATGTTGCCCTTGTACGGCTGCACGCCCCAAACGTTCGGTGCGTTCGGTGTGACGCTCTTGGGGTCGTAGGGATGCCAGAACGCGATCTCCCGGCCTTGCCGATAGAGGTCGCCACGGAGCTCGCCGGAAATGTCGACGACGCGGAGACCGCCCCCGTAGTAGCCGATATAGAGCACGTCGTCCTCGACCCAGAGATTATGTGAACCTGCTTCGGGGACTTGGTAACGCGCGACTTCCTTGGGCTCGTTCCATTCGTCCCATTCGACCACATGAATCCATCCCGCGGCCCGCTGCGGGGGTGCGCCCGGACGATTGTCCCTCGGGTAAGGAAAAGCTTCGTCGCCGGCAAACGCGTAGAACTTGCCCGTCGACTGGCTCTTGTAGGGAAAGGCCGCATGATTCCAGCCGCTCGGATAGGCGTAGCTTCCGAGCTTTACGGGACTGTTGGGCGCGCCTCCTTGGCCACCACCGCCGACGTCCACGGCCACGACGCCGTCGTACCAGTTGGACGAATAGGCAATACCATCGACCACCCAAACGTCATGGACGCCGTGTCCCGGCGTGTCGAGCTCGAAACGTCCCACGCGGTAGGGGTTTGTCGGGTCCTCGATGCTGATGATGTCGTAGCGACGTCCGTTCGAGAGCGCGTAAACGTGCGCGTCGTGGATGAAGACATTGTGCACGCCGCCGTTCAACTGGTCGTCGTAGCGCGCGATGACGCGCACGCCGTCGGTCGGGTTGCTGACGTCGAGGATGACGAGACCGTTCTTGCGATTGGACGCACCCTCGCGGCTGATGATGGCGGTGGCGCCGTCTTCGGTGATCTTGACGTCGTTGACCGTGCGCGCGTCCACGCGTACGGTGTCCACGAGCTGAATGGAGTTGGGCTCGGTGACGTCCCAGAAATAGGCGTGGCCGTCGGCGCCCCAAGTGCCGGTCATGGCGTAGTCGCGCCCGTCCGGCGCCTCCCAGACCCATAGGTCCGAGGTGTGTCGATCGCGCACCGGCCCTTGGCCCAGCACTTCGACCTCCTTGCGCACGTTTCGCATGCGCGCCTTGATGGTCTTGCGAGCGACGTGGTTGCCCGCCACAGCGACGATCGTGTGAAGTCCGGAACGCTCGGCGACGAAAGCACCATCTTCGTCGATCTTTCCCGCGGCGCCGGCCGCGATGATGCTGGCTTCAGGCCGCGCATAGGTCGCGAACTGCACAGGATAATACGGAACGGCTTTGCCGTTCGCATCGCGAGTTTTCGCTTCGAAGAAAACGACGTCACCCGTCCGAACGTCGTCTCCACTCGCGCTTAGCTCGAACGAGGTGACCGGGTCCGCCGCGATGTCGATGTCGATGTGGCCGCTCACGGATTCCGCGTGCGCCGTGATCCGCACCATGCCGGCTTTCTTGGAGGAGAGCGAGCCGAGCTCATCGAGGCTCGCAATGCTCTCGTCACTGGTCTCGAGCCTTACTTCGACGTCGGGGCGATTGGCACCGGCCGTGTCGGTCACTCGGGTCTCGATAGGCGCCACGGTTCCGGCATAAAAGGCCGATGGAAGCTCGACGAAATCGACGGAGGCCGCGGGTGGGTTCGGGATGGTGACGGGAATCTCTACCGTCAGGAGTGCGTCGGCGCGACGATGGAGATCTTCGGGATCCTTCGGGAGCATCGCGATGAGCACATGCTCGCCGGGCCGGTAAGCCTCGACGTTCCCGGCGGGATTGATGCTTACCGAACGCCGGCGTCGCGAGAAGAAAACGACGGGGCGCTCGACAATATTGCCGTCATCGTCGAGCACGGTGGCCACGAGCGTGGCTTTCTCGCCGACCTTCAGGTTGAGCTCGCTCGGTTCGACCGAGAGTATTAACGTCGGCTCCGCTGGCTCTTCTTGCGCCCACACGGCGCCGGAGACCAATAGCAACGTCATTATGATCGCGGCCTGTTTCATTGTGCTCCCTTCCAAAAAATAATCCCGCCCGCCTGTTTGCCGACATCGGCGATGGCGACGCGTTCCTTTGATGCGAGATCGTAGACCTCGACGGTGCCCGGCTCACCGCCGACCCCTTCGAGCGTCACGAAAGCATATTTGTCGTCGTCCGAAACGGCAACCCCGTGCGGGATGCGGCGTGTCGTCTTGATGCGCGCGAGCTCCTCGCCCATGGTGAGATCCCAGATGGCGACATAGGCGCCCGACTTGTAAGTGGCAATCAATAACTTGCCGTCGGAGGTCACCTCGAGGTTATACGGGCCCATGCCGTCGCCGGCATCGAGCTTGCGCGCGATTTTCCACGCCTCGAGATCGATCTCGTAAATCACGTTGTTGCCGTTGCCCGCGACGTAGATGCGGTTTTCGGGCGTCGGGGCGGTCGCCCAGGTCGGCTTCACTTTCATCGACATGCGCCCGAGCAGGTCCTCTCCGGTTGCTGAATCCGAGAGCGACAACGTGCGCGCCACTTCGAACTTGAACGTGTCGAGCTCGATGAGGCTGTCGCTCATCATGTTCACGGAGTAGAGGCGGGTGCCCTTCGCGTTCATCCGGGAGCCATGGGGCATGATACCGACGTCGATGCGCTCGACCTCGGTCATCGTGCTCGTCTCGACGACCGAGATGCTGCTCGGCTTCATGTCGCCGTGCAGATCGAAGTTGACTGCGAAGAGAAGCCCTGTAGAGGGCGAAATGGACATCGTTGCTGGGAACATTCCCACTGTGACGTCGCCGAGCCACTCGTCGTTCGCCGTATCGAACTTGTGGATGGAACCAAAGGGCATGCCGTGCGCGATCGACAAGAACCAGAACCGGCCATTGGGCGAAACGTTGATGCCATGGGGCCCCTCGGTCTCGGCAGGAAAGGCCCCAACGGAGATCGATTTGACCTCTGCGAAGCCGCCGGGACCGTAACGCAATTTGTGAACGGTGTCGTCGGACTCGGCGCAGACATAGACGAAGTAGTTTCGTTGGGGCCGATCGGCTGCCTGCGCATTCATGGCGCCGGCGAATCCAAGAGCGATGGCAAGGGTGGTGCTTTTCAATGCGCTTCCTCCAACCTAATTAGTTCCTGTCCAGAAACACCATAACTTGTGGTGTGCGAGAGACCTATCGAAGATGTGGGTATTATACGTTTTCGGAAGGGGCTTCGTGGGGTTGAGAGCGAATGAAAATCTTGGACGAAACGAGAGGCGAATTGTTAGCAATCCATGGCTATAAGGGGCGGAAGAGTAATAGTTGTTATCGTAATAGGTGTCTTGCCATCATCAGTAGGTTGCAGGTGATGATGGAACTCCATACGTACGATTTAAAAGAAGGCAATGAGCGCCATGTGCATCGGTCGAGGCCAAAGACTCGTTTCAAGAACGAAATGACGCCTTCGATTCCGCAGCGAAATTGCCGCAGGCGTTGATAGACCCAGGAACTCTTGACCATATCGGTCACCGCGAAATGAGCCTTGGTAAAGGCAACATCTTCAACTCCCTTGCCTTTGATGGCTTCCAAGTTTGCCTTTGAAGAAAACGCGCCATCGTAGGCAACCTGGCGCGGGGCCCGTTCGTAGAGTTCGACTTGACGGTCGATCATGGTTTCCGCGAGAGTTGAATCGGACGGATTTCCATCTAAGATCACGCAATCCAAAATCATCGAGGACGAGCCACCAGTCATACACACCTTGTGGCCGTAGAGAGTCTCGCGCCGGTCTTTGCGAATAATGTCGGTGTGTTCTTCGAAGATAGAAACGACCTTCTCCTCCGCAGGCACACGCTCTTCGTCGATCACTCGGCGTTGGGTTTGGTTGATGACTTTCTTGGTGAGGACGAGAAAGTGCTCAAAATCCGCGGCGATCCTCTCCGCGCTCGCTCGCTTCACCGGCTCGGTCAAGCCCGACTCTTCCAACTGTGCTGCAACGCGTTGAGCGGAGCGATAGGTTTCTTCCGTCACCTTCAGTAGATCTCGATAGACGCGACGCCTTTGTTGCTTATCCTTCGCGTTCAGAACTCCCAGTCGACGTCTCTTCGCTCGACGCGTTCGATTGCCGAAGACCACTACTGTACCCAGCAGTTCGCGAGCTCGGCACATCACGCGAGTGAGAACCCGAACACAGTCATAAAGAAGCTCGGAGTCTGTAGGCGGATGAATGTTTGATTCCACTACCGTGCAGTCCACTCGTACTTTTCTTCCCTTTTCGATCCCAGCATCCTCGGCAACGCTCACCAGCTCTCGGTTGATCTGCTCCAGCGTTTCGAACTTCACGGCTTTGATGTTTGCTGCTAGCAGCCCGTTGAAAAAGTCGTATCCGGTCGCGATATTTCTCTGAAGACTCATTCGATGACGATGTCAAATTGCATCGCATGTCGATGAAGAAGAAAAAGAAAAGTTGCCAAGAGACTTTATGGATTCCACACGATGCGGTTGCGTCGAGTCCTGGTCATCTTTATGAGGAACTCGAGCGGGTACTTCGAGAGGAAGAGTTTGACTCGTTTGTGGAGTCGAAATGCTCGCCGTATTACGCGAAGAAGCAAGGTCGGCCGAGCATACCGCCGGGTGTGTATTTTCGAATGCTGTTGATCGGCTACTTTGAGCGCATCGATTCAGAGCGCGGGATCTGCTGGCGGTGTTCGGACTCACTGTCTTTGCGCCAGTTTCTTGGCCTTGGAATGGAAGAGCGAACGCCGGACCATTCGTCGCTGTCTCGGATACGGAATCGACTTCCGCTGGAAGTTCACGAATCTGTATTTGGATGGGTGCTAGAAGTTCTAGCGTCGAGAGGGATGATAGATGGCAAGACACTGGGTGTGGACGCGACGACGCTGGAAGCGAATGCGGCGCTTCGGTCAATCGTTCGTCGAGACACGGGGGAAAGCTACGAATCGTATTTGAAGGAGCTTGCGCGCAAGAGTGGTATCGAAGAGCCGAGCCGAGCGGACATTGCAAAGTTGGACAAGAAGCGGCCAAAGAAAGGGTCGAACAAGGAGTGGGTGAATCCGAACGAGCCGGATGCGGAGATCATGAAAATGAAGAGCGGGGGCACGGATATGGCGCACAAAGCCGAGCATGCTGTGGACATGAGCGGGGAAGGTGCGGTAATTGCCGTGACGCTTCACGGAGGCGCGAAGGGTGACACAAAGAGCCTACCGGATACGCTGGAAAAAGCGCAGTCAAATCTGCAAGAGCGCGCGAACAACGCGGAATGTTGTGAACGAATACATGAAGACGCGGGTCGCGAAGTGGTCGGGGACAAGGGCTATCACGGCAACGACATCCTGGTTGAGCTGGTCGAACAAGAATACCGGAGCTACATTTCGGAGCCAGAGCGAGGTGGCCGCAAATGGAAGGACAAACAGGCCGAGCAAGCCGCCACCTACGCGAACCGACGTCGCATTCGCGGGACTCGAGGTAAGCGATTAATACGCCGTCGCGGCGAGTTACTCGAACGACCTTTCGCGCACTACCTCGAAGCGGGAGGCATGCGACGAACGCATTTGCGAAGACACGAAAATATACTCAAGCGCCTCCTCACGCACGTGGCCGGATTCAATCTCGGGATTCTGATGCGCAATCTCATCGGCAAGGCCACGCCGAAGGAATACGCGGAGCTCAACGCCAGTCTGATCGCTGCTTTATTGCGCTTCGTCTCGACCATAGGCGCACGTTTTGCCCCGCTGCAATCCATCGGGCGTCTCAACTTGGCCGTTCCGCCGAATCACATCTTCCTTGAACTTGCCCACCAAACTTTCTCCGTGAGCAGAATCTGGACTTTTTCACCGGGCTGCTAGGGTCGACTTCGACGGGGTCGGCTCTATGATGCCGAGCTGGCAAAACGTCCGATAGCTTCGAGAGTCTGCCAAGTGAAACGCCAGCTCCCGATAGGTGAACTGATTCAGCTGCTTCACCAACAACGCCCGGAGAACCTGCTCCGCGCTCATTCCCCCACGACCAACATCGCTCCCTGCCGGTGGGGTGACCGACCTTAGGTCTTGCAGTACCAGCTCATTGAGCTTAGGATGGGCATCGAGTAGCGACGAGATCGTTTCGAGCTCGCGTGCGTGCTCCAGCTCCAGCCAGGGCTCACGTAGATTTGGCTGTGGGTTGATCGTTTTTCGCATTTAGGGCTGGTCTCCTTTGGAGTTAAGTCATTTAGAATCGGATGTTTTCAACGACACGATCCTAATCGACACCCCCTCAGAAGACTAGCCCTAAATTTGCGATTTCTCCTTTTTTCTCAATCCCTTACAGGCTTCAGGACGGGTACTAATTAGTGTCACAGACGAGACACCGTCGCAATCGCCGTCGCAATCAGATGATCCGCTGCGTTATCCTGCGGCCCGTGCTTCCCGATTACCTGGCCTCCGGGCTCGACGTAATCCTCGTTGGCATCAACCCGGGACTTCGTTCCGCCGAAAAAGGCCACCACTTCGCCGGCCCAGGCAACAAGTTCTGGGACCTGCTAAAAGACTCCGGCCTGACGCCAAAGAAGCTCCATTATAGAGAAGATGGCGACCTTCTAGGGTACGGGATCGGTCTCACGAATATCGTGCCCCGACCCTCTAGCTCGAGCTCAGAGCTAGGCCCCGAAGACTACCAAGCCGGCCGACGTACCCTCCGAACAAAAATAGAACGCTACCGTCCAAAAATCGCCGCCTGTGTAGGCATCACGGTCCTGAGAGAGCTATGGCCCGAAATCTCAACCAACCCAAAGCCCAAAAAAGTGGAGTGCGGCCACCGCCCGGAAACAATAGGAAAAACCGCCTTGTTCGTGCTACCAAACCCAAGTGGCCGCAACGCTCACTACACATATACCCAAATGCTCAACTGCTGGAAAAAACTAACGAGTCACCTAAACCAAATGAGATCACTCTAGACTGAAGTTCCCTGGTCGAAAGAACCACTGACTGTTTGAATCCCCAATGATTACGCGTCTTTAGGGACGTCGTGGGCTAATTTTGGCGGACAATATATAGGCATGTAATTAATAGAATAGCCGTAGGTTATTAACATTGTTAATGCTATTATAGTGGGCATGCATATCCACATCATCCCCAATCGCAACTCTAAGCCTGCCGTCCTGCTGCGTGAGTCCTATCGGGTGGGTGGAAACGTCCGCAAGCGCACGCTTGCTAACTTGTCCAAATTGCCCATGGACGCAGTCGACGCCATTAAACGCATTCTCAAAGGGGAGAAGCTCGTTTCGCTCGAAGACGCCTTCGAAATCGTCGAGAACGGCTCCCGGCTCCATGGCCACGTCGATGCGGTGCTCAGCGCCATGAGACAGCTCGGTTTCGAAAAACTCGTTGGCTCTCGACACTCACGAGAGCGGGATTTGGTCATGGCCATGGTAGCCGTGCGGATCCTCGAACCGCAGTCGAAGCTGGCGACTAGCCTGTGGTGGCACACAACCACACTGCCCGAAATCCTGGGGTGAGCGACGCCGACGAAGACGATCTCTATGCCGCCATGGACTGGGTTCTCGAACGCCAGGAGGTCATCGAAAAGAAACTCGCGGCGCGCCATCTCCAAAACGACGGCCTCGCGCTCTATGACCTAACCTCAAGCTACTTCGAGGGTGTGAGTTGTCCGATCGCCAAGCTCGGATACGACCGTGACGGCAAGAAAGGCAAGCTGCAGGTCAACTACGGTCTACTGACCAACGAACGCGGTATCCCTGTGTCTGTATCCGTCTTCGAGGGCAACTCGGGCGATCCCAAAACGCTCTTGCCTCAGATAGAAAAGGTGCAAGAGCGGTTCGGAATCGAGCAGTTTGTGATGGTGGGCGACCGCGGGATGATCACCCAGACCCAGATCGACGCGTTGCGAGAGATGGACGGTGTCGACTGGATTACCGCTCTTCGACCCGAGGCGATTCGCAAGCTCATCAACGATGGGCTGCTCCAGATGGGGCTATTCGACGAGCGGAATCTGTTTGAGGTGACGCACCCGGATTTTCCCAACGAGAGGCTGGTCGCTTGCCGCAATCCGGAACTGGCCGAGAGGCGGCGTCACAAGCGTCGTGCTCTGCTCGAAGCGACCTGCAAGGAGCTTGAGAAGGTTTGTCGGATGGTCGAGCGGCGACGTTTGCAGGGCAAGGAGAACATCCGTGCTGCAGTGAAAAAGCTCCTCAACAAGTACAAAGTCGGCAGCTACTACAGACTCGATATCCGTGACGACGGTTTCGACTTCGAGCTAGACGAGACAACGATGGATGCCGACGCCTCGCGCCTCGCCAGCGGCAACTCAGAGCTCGCCAACAAACGGCTCCAGCGGTGGAAGCGACACGTGGAGACGATCGCTAAGCAGTTGGACCAGATTCGCCAACGGATCGGGCGGGGTCAGCTGCATGGTAAAGATAAAATCGGTGTGCGGGTAGGCAAAGTTCTCAACAAGTACAAAGTCGGCAAGCACTTCACACTGGACATTCGCGACAACAGCTTTAGCTTCGAAATCGACGACACAAAGGTCACTGCGGAAGCTGCACTTGACGGCTTCTACGTCATCCGCACCAGTCTTGCTGAACAGCGGATGAAAACAGATGACTTAGTGCGCAGCTACAAGTTGCTGACCCAGGTCGAGAGGGCGTTTCGTTCCTTCAAGAACATCGACCTGAAGGTGCGGCCCATTCGTCACCGGCGCGAAAACCGAGTCCGGGCGCACATCTTCTTGTGTATGCTGTCCTACTACGTCCTGTGGCACATGATGGAGGCTTGGCGGCCCTTGCTATTCGCTGACGAGGACCAGCAGGCGAAGGCAAAGCGTGACCCCGTTGCTCCCGCGAAGCGCTCCGAGGCGGCCATGCGCAAGATACAGACCAAGAAGCTTGACGATGGGAGTCCAGCTTCCAGCTTCCGCACGCTGCTGCGCCTTCTCAGCAACATCGTCCGAAACAAATGTCGGACCCCGGGGGCGGCATCGAGCGACATGACCTTTGACGTGACTACATCACCGGACTCCAAACAGCGTAGGGCCTACGAACTGCTGAAGGGTATCACCGTGTAGACAGAAGCGCGTACCTTCCAATCAGCCTATGCCTCTGGATTAACACGGGATGTCGGTTTTTCTGGAAAGGAACTTCAGGCTAGTGTCCGAACCCCGTGTGGTCAAGAAAGTGGAACGGCACTAGGCTGCCTAGGTCTTCTCTAACCGACGCGTAACGAAGCGCTGGGCTCATCGGGCGAGCGCTTCGAGCCTCTTGCGCTGGAATCGCTCCTCGTGATTCTGGTTCTTCGTTGAGACCCGGGTACCTTCGCTCACTTTCCGTCGAGGCTGAAGGCTCGGAGCTCGTTTCCCTCGCCCTTTCTGGCCCCGCCCAGAGCGGAATGGTAGCCGGCGCCGACGAACACCATCCCGTTCGCCACCACCGCACCGCCCTGGATACCGATGCCCTTCCCCAGACGGTCCTCCCAGAGAATGCGACCGTCTTTGGCGTCGTAAGCGCGTAAAACACCGTCGGTCGATCCTTCGAAGACGACTAGATCGTCCCTGGGTCCGGCCAGAATGACCGGAGCGCGGTTGACTCCCGTGACGGTCCAGGTTTGCCACAAAATCTTGCCCGTCTTGGCGTCGAGCGCCGTCGTGTTTCCCTCACCGGCGCCGATCGCGCAGAAGATGCGCTCGCCGTCGGTGGCCGAGCCGAACTCGATGCCTCCGAGACCGCCGCCCGCACCGACCTTCGTCTCCCAGATCTTTTCGCCCGTCCCGGGATCCAGCAGGTACATCCATCCGCTTTTCTGACCCGCCGCGAGCCAACGGTTTCCGTCTGCCCCACCGAACAGGATGGTGCTGGAGCCGAAATCGAGATCGGGGCCCTCATCATCGCCGGCGAGCCGCTCGTTGGTGTAGATGTCCGAAGCGCCCGGCTCCGCCTGGTAGTGCCAGCGCGGCTTTCCGGTCTCGATGTCGAGGGCGATGACGGCCTCCGTGTAACCGAGGTACTCCTCGGGGCCGCTGTAGCCGTTTCCGGTCGCGATATAGACGCTCCCGCGTGCCACATCGAGGGTCGGCGTCGCCCAGATGGCAGCACCGGCCGGGCCGTACACGGGGCGGCCACTCTCTTTGGTACCGATCTGGTACGGCTCTTTGGGGATGGTGTAGAAGCGCCAGATCTCGCGACCGGTCTCGACTTCGAGGCAAACGACACTGCCGCGAAACGTGTAGCCGTTGTAGCTCGCCTCGACGCGGATGGCGGACTCTTCGAGCGACGAGACGCCGATGTAAAGCCGTCCGTCGTGGATCTTCGCTGCGGAGAAGACGCGCGTGTGTGGATGGTCTTCGAGTCGTTTGCGCCAGATGAGCTCTCCCGTTCTGGCATCTGCGACCATCAGGTAACCGGCGGTATCCCCGAAGTACACGCGGCCGCCGTGGACCGTGATGCCACCGCGTATCCCGATGCCGCGCTCTTTCCAGGCGCTCTCCTCGCCAACACGCTCGCGTGCGTTGAATCTCCAGACCTCGCGACCCGTCCCGACCTGAAGCGCGTAGAAGATGCCTCCCCACGTGCCGAAATACACGATGCCGTCCACCACCGCAGGCGTCGTGGGCACCATCTCGTTCACCGGAAACGACCATTTCGTCGAAAGCCGGTGGACGGTCGAGGCGCGAATCGCCGTCTCGCGGAAGTTGTAGGCGTGGTTCTCGAGGTTGAACCCATGCTCCGTCCAGTTGGAGCCAGGGCTGTCTTCGTTCGTCAACGCGAGCGTCGCCGCGGCAAGCAGCAGGCTTGCCAGGGGCGCGGCCAGTCCTCTTTTCATCGAGTCGTCTCCCTGTCAATCGTTCGTCGCTGGTGTGTGGCCAAACTCTGTCTCGAGCTCGTGAAAGAGCGATTCGCGCACCAGGGTCACCGGAAGAAAACCGATCTTGTAGACGCGATCGTGAAAGTCCTTCAGCGTTCCTTTCTGATCGAGCTCCCGCATTTTCTTGAAGTACTCTTCCCGTAACAGCATCCACTCGAAGTAGCCGAGGGTCGGAGCGGCGGTGCCGCTTCCTCCTTTGGTGATACCGTCGATGTTGAACCGACCGCCCCGCCGCACGAAGCCGATCCGCTCCGTTTCCAGTTTCACCGCGTCGTCATAGCCCAACCGGCCAGTGTGGAGGCCCGAGTCGATGATCACCCGCCCCATGCGCCAGAGCTTCAACCGCAACATCTCGAGCGTGTAGAGCTCTTGTTTGTCCTCGGGATAGAAGCCGTAGCTCGGCGTCAGCTCCCACTCGATGTAGTAGCACCAGGCCTGGTTGGAGTAGCTGCTCTCGTAGACCCGCAGTCGCCGCGGGTTCTCGTTGGCGTAGAGCCGCTGCAGGTGATGGCCGGGATAGACCTCGTGCGTAGCGATGGCGTACATGAAGCTCCAGTCCTTTTCCGAAAGGTTCTCTTCCGCCACCTCGTCCGGCCAGTCGGGATCCACCGGAATGATGGTCCAAGCCGACTTACGCGATTTGGAGCCGGCCGGCACCCCGGGACCGAAGCCCCACCATTGTTCGCTCCACAGGCTGGGCGGCGCCGCCTGCATGATGGCGTCGTCGTCCGTCCAGGGAATGGTGACCAGGTCCTTCTCGATCACCCATTCCCGCGTCTTTCGGGTGGCCTCCAAGTGCGCGAACACGAGCTGCTCGGCGGCGGGGTGGTCCTCTTTCATATCGCGGATGATCTGGAGCCAGGTGCGGGTCGGATCGATCTGCTTCGCCTTGACCTCGATCTGCCGCTCGACGATATCGAATTGCTTGCGGCCCCAGTCGTGATAGGCGGGCACGCGCGTAAACTCAGGCATCCCGCGGGCGATGCGCCGCAGATGAATGTCGTCCGGGGCGAACATGTACTTGATGGCGTGCAGCTGGTTGTAGAGCTCGGCGCCAATTTTCCAGTCCCCCGCTGGCTTCCGAGGCAGCTCTCTCGTCAGGAAGCCGTCGAAATCCCTGAGCGCCGCCAGCGTCTTGTCGCCCTCACCCAGCACCGAAGCGCGGGAGCCCTCGGCCAGCCGCTCGGCGAAAGCCGGCAGATCCGTGTCCAGAATGGTGAGCGTGCCTTTCAGCATGGCATGGGCGAGCTCGACCCAGCGAGGGATGTGCTGATTCAGGTTCTTCTTGCCATTGGCGAGGCGCTCGCGGAAGAGCTTCAGTTCCGCGACGAGATCCGCCGCCCGCGCCTCCGCCGGTCTCGGGTCGACGTCGAGCAGGTAGCTGAGGGTACGGGTGCGCATGTAGTCGCGTGGGTCCTGCTGCCAGCGCTTGACCCGTTCCCCCCAGAGGACATCGGAGCGCAGAATGCTCTCCAGGAAGCGGTAGTCGATATCCTGCTCGAAGCTCAAACCGTTACGATCGATGGCCTGGAGCTCCGTCAGCAAACGCCGTCGTACGTCGAGCTTCCGGGCGAAGCTCTCGGCGCTCATCGCGTCCGGCTCGCCTCCCCCGATACCCCGCACGTCGCGCAGGTAGCGCTCGACCAGCTCCTCGAACTGGGGATTGAGCGCTTCGCCAGAGCGTTGCGCCGGGAAGCAAAGAGCGGAGAAGGTGACGAGGGCAAGCAACAGGCCGATGGCCTGCAAAGGAAGACGTTTCATAGCCTCACCTCCTTGGGAGAGGAACGGATGGGTGGTGCCGAATTCACGATTACGAAGACCTTCGGCCGAGGGCGGCGCTGGACGTCGATGTGGTCGCCGGGTCGGCGGCGATAGGGAACAGGCCAGGGACGAGCCACGTCAGAAACCGGTCGCTGTGGTGACACCGTTTTGCAGATGATGGTCGAAGAAGCGCTCCATCTTGCCGAAGGCGTCGACCCAGCTCTGCCGCCGCCCGAAGAAATGCACCTCCCCTGGATAGAGCCCGAACTCGAAGCGCTTGCCGCGCCGGAGGAGCTCGTCCACGAGCTTGATCGACTGGAGCAGGGTCACGTTGGTGTCGTTCGTCCCCTGGAGCGTCAGTACGGGCGCCTTCAACTGGTCGATGAAGTTGATGGCGGACGCGTTGTGATAGGCCTCGGGGTTGTCCTCCGGCGTTCCCAGCCGCTGGTACATCCAGCCGTTGCGTACGGCCCAGGGCCCGAGCTCCATCAGGAAATCGAAGACGCCGGCGATGTTAATCCCAGCTTGGAAGAGGTCGGGGTATTTCGAAAGAAGGTTGAGGACCATGTGCCCGCCATAGCTCATCCCGTAGACACCGAGTCGTTCGGTGTCCACGTAGCCGAGGCTCTCCAGATATTCGACGCCGCGAACGACGTCCTCGGCGTCGTCGACGCCGATCTTCAGGTAATTGCCGGTGCGGAAGTCTCTCCCGTAGCCGTAGCTGCCGCGGAAGTCCACGTTCAGGACTACGTAGCCCCTCTGGGCGAGCCGCTGGTGCCAGCCGTACCAGCAGACGTTGTCCTTCTGTGGTCCGGGGCCGAGGTACACCTCTTGATAGATGGCCGCCTGGTGGACGTGGACGATGGCCGGGTAGCTGGCGTTGCGGTCGAGGTCCGGCGGCACGAAGAGCTGCGCCCGGATGGGGACCCCGTCCTTGCCGGGATAGGTGACGATCCCGGGGGTCTGCCAGGGGAAAGCCTCGAGCTCCGGCGTCATCGACCGGGTGAGCTGACGGGGCACTCCGCCCGCTCGCGTATCGAGGACCCAGAGGTCGGGCAGGTGCGAGGGGTCGGAGTGGATGAAGGCCACCCGTTCGCCGTGAGGAGAGAGGATCGCGGTGGTGTGGATCCCGGGCCGGGTCGTCAGACGGGTCTTCCTGCCCCCCTCGCTCGGCACGGAGTAAAGGTGGCGCTGTTCGGATCCGGCCTCGGTCGATGAGAAGAAGATCGACCGCCCGTCCGGTGCCCAGGCGGGGAAGCTCACTTCGAAGGCGCCCCGGGTGATCTGGATGGGCTCCCCGCCTTCGAGCGGGATCACGTAGATGTGATTCCAGCCATCCTCGTCGCTGGTCAGGAGCACGGAACGTCCGTCGGGAGAGAAGATCGCTACCTGATCGTTCGTGGCAAGGTATTTCTCGTCGCGCTGGCGGTAAAGCGTCCGCCGCACCTCCCCGTCCACGCCGACCCAGAAGAGCGTTCGCTCCTTCGCGTCGATCGTCCTTCGCTGTACCAGAAGGCTCTTGCCGTCGGGATGCCAGTCGAGCACCGACTCCTGCTCCGGCGAAGCCAGGATCGTGCGGGGCTCACCCCCTTGAGACGGCACGAGCGCAACATCGCGCTGGTGCCGTCTGAACCGATGTATGGTGAGGAGCGGACCGGAGTAGGTTGGGGAGGCGCTCAGACGAGTGGGTGGATCGGCCATGCTCAGAGCCACCCATCGGCCGTCGGGCGACCAGGAGAAGCCGCCGCTGGCCCGTCCGTCACGGGTGAGCTGCTTCCGCGTCGCCTCCCTCCGGTGGAGCACGAAGAGGTTGCCGCCGTGGGCGTAGGCAATCCGCTCGCCGTCCGGTGAGAAGCGCCCCCCACTTTCCGACTCCACGGTGTCGGTCAGGCGCCGGCTCTCGCCTCCGGGAACGGAAACGAGGTACAGGTCGCCGTCCTCAGAGTACAGGATTTCCTTCGCGTCCGGTGACCACTCGCCGAACTGCCCGGCGCTGTTCCAGGTGGATCCGCCGAGGAAGTCGCTCGAGCGGGTCAACTTGATGGGCGGGCCACCCTCGGCTGCAACCACATAGAGATCCTGGGTCTTCCAGTCGGTCCAGAGGAAGCTGACGTAGCGGCCGTCTGGCGACCAGCTCGGCCGGGACGGCCAGCGCGCCTGCAGGTAGATCTCCATCGTCAGGACGGCGGACGCGCGGGCCGAGCCTAGGGGAGCCAGAAGCACCACGCCCAGCACCCAGATGTACCGTCTTCCGCGTGTCATGAGACTATGCCTCCTGGCGCTTCCCGGGAGCGTGCTAGTGACCGCCCGCCTGCGGCGCGAGGCCGTCCCCAAGACGTCGAGTGCCGCGATCTCGAGCCGTTTTTGCCCGTGAGCGCGAGCGTCGCCGCCGCAAGCACCAGGGCCGCAAGCGACGCGCTAACCATTCGTCCTTCCAATCGAGTCGTTTCCCTGTCAGTCGTTCGTCGCTGGTGTGTGGCCAAACTCTGTCTCGAGCTCGTGAAAGAGCGATTCACGCACCAGGGTCGCCGGAAGAAAACCGATTTTGTAGACGCGATCGTGAAAGTCCTTCAGCGTTGCTTTCTGATCGAGCTCCCGCATTTTCTTGAAGCAGGACGAAAGCCATTCCGATGCGTGGAAGCACTCGAAGCATCATGATCCCTCTTGAATTAAACTAGTGCTCGGCTCCTCGTTTCGAGCCCGAGCGAAGCGCGTCCTCGTCCACCCAGTAGTAGTCCCCGAAAGGCTTTTTCTCGGGCCAGATCTCGTCCAGCGTGGTCGCATCCCACAAGACGCCGCCCTTCATCACGTACTGGATGTCAATGGTATGCTGGATGTCTTCGAGTGGGTTCCGGTTGAGCACCAGAAGATCGGCGAGCTTTCCGACCTCGAGGGAGCCCAGGTCCTGCTCCGCTCCGAGGAATCGGGCTCCTCGAAGGGTGGCGAGCTCGAGGGCGCCCATCGGTTCCTGTGCCGAGGCGGCCATCCAGATCTCCCAGTGAGGCGCGGGCCCGTAGTATTCGCCGTGCGATCGATCGCGCCGTTTCCTCCTTCGCGGATGATGTCCACCACCGCTTGCGCCACGAAGGGAAAAGCGTAGTCGGTCTCCGGGCGCAGCATGCGGCGGCGAACGCGCGGGTAGAGATCGCGCCAGGGCAGAAAGCGACGGAGCTTCTCGTCCTTCCAGACGTCACTCTTCCCGAAAAAGAACTCGATGTTCCACGGAGCCGGACCGCTCACCACGAACGTCGACGAGTACGTGGCCCCCGCCTGTCCGAAGAACTTGGTCGCGTCCGCGTAGAGCGGCGTCTGGCTCAACTGATGCTCCCAGCCCGTGTGGCCATCCATGATCATGCCGAGGTTGTACGTGAGATGACCTCCCTCCGCCGTCAGCATCAGCCCCTCCTTGCGAGCCCAATCGGAGATCCACTGCCTCTGGTTGCGCCGCGGGATCAGGTACTGCTTCAGGCCGGTGGCGCCCCACGACGCGAGCCGGCGCACCTCGTCTCGAGCCATCTCGTAGCTCCGGATCTCGTTCCGGCGCATGTCGTCCGGGCCTCCCTCGATCTGGTCTCCGGTGGCGTAGGTGCGCGGGCCGATCGTCAGACCGGCGTCGATGAGATCGGCGGTGGGAAAGGCGTTCTGCGACCACACGGCGCAGTCGAAGCTCGTGGTGACGCCGTAGGCGAGATAGATCGCCTGCTCGAAGTCTTTTCGTGGCTGGATGCCGAGGTGGGCGTGGTAGTGGTGCGAGTGCATATCGACGAGACCGGGCATCACCGTCTTGCCCGTCGCATCGATGATCCGGTCGGCGGCGTCGGTCGTGCACTCGCCCACGCAGGCGATCCGCGCTCCTTCGACCACGAGGGTTCCTCTCTCGATGATGGGCGGATCGTCCATGGTCAGAATACGCGCGTTCGTCAGAGCGATCCGTCCGGGTGGAATGTATCGGGGGACCCGAAGCGCGATCCTCGTCTCCGCGGTCGTCCCGGACTCCGTGTGATGGGCGTAGTACGTATTGCCGCTTCCGAACTCCACCGTGTCCTCGTCGGGCCAGCGCGGGAACAGCCCACCGGCTCGGCTGAGCGGTGTCACCGGAAGCTTGCCGTTTCTCTTGTCGATTCGGAGCACCCCGACCCCGTGGGCCGGCCAGCGGAACGGCGTGAGATAGACGTTGTCCCCTTCCTGAAACGCCACCCAGCGCCCGTCGGGAGAGACCACGACTTCGTCCGCCTGCCAGAAGCTCAGGTGATGCCGCTTGTCGCTGCCGTCCGGGCGTACCGAGACGAGAAAGATCTCCCCGTCCACCACTTTTTGCTCGGGGTAGAAGAGTCGACCTTCCGGTCCGAACGAGGGGCGTACGATCTGGCGTTTGCCACCACGGTGGAGAGTGCCGGGAGGGCTCATGACCTTCGTCACGAAAACGGGGTCGCCACCGTTCACCGGAACGCGAACGAGGTCGTACCACCGATTCGCAACCCAGCTCCGTCCCCGGGCCGTCACGCCGCTTCCCCGGACCACGACGATCTCCTCACCGTCGGGGCTCCACACGGGATGGGTGTACTCACCGGGCTCCGGCGTCAGCTGCTCCGGTGGACCCCCGCTCGCCGCGACCTTGAAGAGGCGCCCCTGCCGCTCGTCGTCCCAACTCGTGAACGCGACGAAGCGCCCGTCGGGCGACCAGGCCGGCGCGTATTCGAACGGCTCGAACGCATCGGGAGTGAGCCGCCTCGGCTGTCCCTCAGGCAGATCCATTATCCAGATCTTTCCCACCGCCTGAAACGCGAGCGTGCTCCCGTCGGAGGACGCGGTGTGCCATCGCGGGAATCGTACCTGGAACGGCCCATCGGTGATCCGGAACGAGGCGCGGGTCATTCCGGAGATCGTCCGGTCGACCCCGGCATTGAAAGGGATGGTCTCGACGTCTCCGCTACGGACATCGACGCGTCGCAGCTTGCCTCCCTGTGCAATGACGATAAAGCTCCCGTCCGACGACCAGGTGTAGGCGGGGAGGATGCGTGTCCAGTGGCGCTTCAAGCTCTCCGCCATGTCGAGCTCGATAGGATCCACGAGGAGGCGCTCTTCGCCCGTCTCGAGATCCCGAAGCCAGAGCGCCGTACGAGGCCCGAACTCATGACCTTTGTAGCTCATGGTGGCGTCGGGAATGCGCCGCGCGAAAGCAAGCCATCGGCCGTCCGGTGAGATCTCCGGAGCGTAGGACTCGCCCACCGCCAGCCGGTCGCGTCCTCGGTTCGAAGGTGGGGAGGTCAGCTCGATGATCTCGCCGGTTCGGAACTCGAGACGCCGCAGGTGAATGTTCCCCTCGACGGAGTGGAGAGGTCCGGCCGCGTCGGAGGCATGGAAGTAGAGATACTCTCCGTCGGACGAGAGGGACGGCCCCCCCACGCCCGCGTTGTCGTCTCCGACGACGTGGACCCCCTCGCCTCCTTGGCGGTGATACATCCAGATCCCCTGGTCGAACGGCACATACTCCAGACCGGTCTTCCGCTTGCTCACGAGAAGATAATCGCCCTCGGGCGTCCAGGCGGGCTCGGAGAGGCGGATAGTCAAGTCGGTCTCGACCGGCCGCGGATTCGAGACGTCCGCCTCCATGATCCAGAGATGGTCCTGGCCGGCGCGATCGGAGATGAACGCGATATGCCGACCGTCCGGGGAGTAACGGGGCTGGTAGTTCACCGCGATGCCGCTGTCCTGAGTGAGGCAGACGGCCTCGCCTCCTTCGATGGGGACCCGGTAGATGTGTCCGAGCAGATCGAACACAACGAAGCGGTCGTCGGGAGAAAGATCGACCGACATCCAGGTGCCTTCGTCGGTCGTGAATGCGATCTGTCGTGTCTCGCCCCTGGGGAGGGTTACGTCCCAGTCGTGTCCCGGTTGTGCGAGCGCGGCAGAAAGCGAGAGAACGCAGATGGCGGAAACGAGTGAGCAGAACAGGCAAACGTGTCGGGTCGACATGGCTTCACCCTCCTCTTCCCGACGCTCCTCGCACACGGCAAGGAGCGGATTACAACCCAAGAAGCCCCGCTGCGTTCTCGCCCATCACCCGGCGGCGGATCTCGTCGCTCTCGAACGGCAGATTCCGGTAGCGCTCCACGACATTTTTGGGTCCCCCACCCCCCGGGTGGCTGCTGGCGAAAAGGATCTGCCGGCTCAGACGCCCGTTCGCCCAGCGCACATAGAGCTCGGCGCCGGGCATCCCGATGTAATAGTCTGGGATCAGATAGAGGTTCGGTATTCGGAAGGCAGCGGTGCAGGCGAGCTCGACCCAGGGCCAGCAGGCGTGCGGCACCACGATGCGGAGCTCGCGAAAACGATTGCCGATCCGCTGAATGTGAACCGGCTTCGAGTAGTCCATGTCCGGGCCAATGGCAACACTGCTGGTGATGGCCACGATGAGCGCGTCCTTCTCACACTTCTCGTAGATCGGAAGAAGCTGTTCGTCGTCGTCGTAGAGCGGCGGGTCACACCACCCGTTGTCGAGCGCGATGCCTTTGAACCCGAGGCGCCGGCAACGCTCGATCTCCCGGAGGGCGGCATCACCGGTGGAACCGTCGATGCCGGCGAAGCCGATGAGTCGTCCCGGGTAACGCTCGACGAGCTCCGCAATATCGTCGTTGGGCACCGACCCGTAGGGAAGCCCCCAGGAACCCCGATAGCGCATCGAAGGTGGGGTCTGTCTTCCGATGACCACCGCGAGGTCGATGCCCGCCTCCTCCACCTCCTCCATGAAGGTCTCGATCGGGGCCGGGGTCGCGTTCCGGTAGTTCGCGGTCTTGAGAAAGCCTTTGAAGGGCGGACGGACGCGGAAGTCGATGATGCGCTCCTTGCTCGACGTGGATGGGCGCTGTGGAGCGGCGGTGAGGCCACTTCCCACCAAAGCCAGTCCACTTCCTGTTAGGAATTCTCTTCGATGCATGAGCTTCCTCTCTTTCCTCTGGTGGGCCCCGCCAGCCTGCAGCAAGGTCCCGGGCGAGACCGACTAGTAAGCCGTCCCAACGATCTGCGCCTAGGGCCGGGAGCTTTCGAATGTGGCTCCAACCTGGATTCAGCGGCGATCGTACTAGGCGAAACAAGTTGGAACGGAACTAGCTCCATTTGCCCTTCTCGCACCTGCCAGACGCTGACGGCTGCATCACGCCTCTCGCCGCTCGCATCGAAGCGGATCGTGCCGGTGACGCCTTCGAAACGGCCTCCCGCCACCTCTCCCAGAACACGCGAACGGTCGAGACGATCTGCCCGCTCCGCTGCGTCGATCAATACTCGCGTCGCATCGTAGACCTCGGCGCCGTAAACGGGCGCCGGCCCGTAGCGGGCGTTGAACGACTCTACAAAGTTCTGCGCCGTCGGCGCGCTCTCCGGGTCGACCCCGGCGTAGGTCTGATACGCTCCCTCCGCCGCTTCGCCGGCGAGTGGAAGGAACTGCGACTGCCGGCTCCCATCGGTTCCGAAGAGCGCGGCATCGACGTTGGCAGCTCTCAGCTCCCGCGCCAGAATCGAGCTCTCGATCTCCGTGAGGGCAAAATAGACGAGCTCCGGCCTCAGGTCCCGGATGCAGGCGACGGTCTCCGGATAGCGACGTTCTCCCGGCACGATACCTTTGAACAGCACAACGTTGGCCCCCTCGGCGAGGAAGGTATCCCGCGTCACTTCGGCCAGAGGCTTGCCGTAGCTCGTGCCGTCGTGGATCACGATGACCGTCGCCACCTTCAGCGAGCGTACCGCGAAGCGAGCCGCCTCCTCGCCCTGCCGGGTATCGTGCGCGCAGAGGCGGAAGAAGGTGCGATAACCCTTTCGGCTCAAAGCCGGATTGGTCGACGAAGGCGTCATTTGGGCGAGACCAGCCTCGGCGTAGATGGGCGCTGCCGCCTCCGAAGGACCGCTGTTCTTGTGTCCCACCACACCGATGACGGCGGGGTCCTCGACGAAGCGGCGCGCGACGTCGACGGCCACCCTGGGATCGGCCCGGTCGTCTTCCGCCACCAGCTTCCATCGGAAGGGAGCCGACTCCCGCGCGTTGATCTCCTCGACGGCGAGCTCGGCGCATTGGCGCATGGGTACGCCCACGATCGCCTGGTCGCCTGTCAACGGCGCGGCGAATCCGATTCTCGCCGGCGTCGGGTCCGTCACGACGCCGACCGATCCGCGATGCGGGCCTTCACCGCTTCCGCGACGGCCCGGCAGGCCTCGAAGAAGATCATGTCGTTGTTGGCGACGGTGATCATCTGGACGCCGCGCTCGATCCACGGCCCCACCTGTTCGGGCTTCGGCATCCACAGACCCAGCGCAATCTCTTTCTCCCGCGCCCGACGGACGATATGGGCGACGGCGTCCAGAAGCTTCGGATGGTCGAGCTGACCCGAGACCCCCAGCGATTCCGAAAGATCGAACGTGCCGACGAAGAGAACATCCACGCCCTCCACCGACATGATGCGGTCGAGCTGATCGATCCCCTCCTGGCCCTCGATCTGGAGCACCACCATCGTTTCGGACGTCGCCTGGGCGAGGTAGTCTTTCCAGGCCGTGCGTCCGAAGCGGGCGCCTCGCACCGTCGGCGCCGCGCCGCGCGCGCCCTGTGGCGCAAAGTGAGCGTACCGAACGGAAGCGCGTGCCTCTTCGTCAGAGCTCACGTGAGGAACGATGATGCCCTGAGCTCCGAAGTCGAGCGCCTTGCCGACCTCTCGCGCATCGCCCGGAGCCACGCGGACGAGGCAAGGCAACGTCACAGCATCGGCGGCGCGCACGAGGTCCTCACACTGGTCAAGGCCGTAGGAGCTGTGCTCTGAGTCGAGAATCACGAAGTCGAAGCCGGCGCCCCCGATGATCTCGACCTGCGAAGCGACCGGCCCGTTGAGCCAGGTTCCGACGAGTATCTCGCCTTTCTGGAAGCGCGTCTTCAAACCCACGATCTCTCCCCTCGTTTGTGTCGACTATAACCCAGGCGTCAAGTAACGTCGCTCAGACCCTTCCAGACCAAGCTGGCGGCTGCGAGGAGCAGAACGATTTGAAAGATCTGATAGAAGCGCGCGGTGGGAAGCCGGCGATAGAACCAAGTCCCGGAGAGCCCTCCCAGAAAAGCGACAGGAAACAGTACTGACGCTTCCAACCAAGTCTGGCGCGTGATGTAGCCGCTTGCGACAAGGAGCGCCATCCGCCAGCCGACGAGAAGGGCGCTCAGAAGCAGCATCGTACCGCGGAAGGTCCGGGCGTCGGGGCAGACGTGCCGCAGGTACGCTGCGATGAAGAAGATGCCCCCGGCTCCGCTGACCCCGCTGACGAGTCCGGCGATCCCCGCTACCGGCACGAGAAGGCCTGTCCGGAAGAGGTCGACACGTTCCGAAAGCAAGGCGAGGAGCTTCCACTGCTCGGCGGCCGCAACGAGACCGAGCGCGGCCCCCAGAATAAGCGTCAGCCAGGTCGAATCGAGTCTCCCGAAGATCCAGACACCGACCGCAGCGCCGATGTAGTTGGCGATGATCACCCGGCGCGCGATCTTCCAGTCACCGTCACGGATGCCCTGAGGCACGAACTGGATCTGGGAAAGCGCATTGGTGGTGAGCCCGAGCAGCACGGCGCGATGGGGTCCCAGGAGAAACGTGCTCAGCAGGATCACCGGTGACAGAGAACCGACACCGACCGCCCCTTTGATGAAAAACGAGAGGAAGTAGACGAGAACCAGTACCAGCACACCGTTGGACGAGGTGTCGGAAAAAACCGGAAGGCCGAACAACAAGAATTCTCAGGCGTCGACGATACGTGCTACGTGCGACGGTTCCCTAGGGAATCGTGTCATAGCATATAGTATAGGATGCTTCGTGTGGTCGGGTGCGTGAGCTGGAGTCCAAGTGGTATCGCAAACCAACGCGCCGCGTGAGGCTACCGTAATCGGGGCGGGGATTGTGGGCATCTGCTGCGCTTTGTATCTACAGAGGCAGGGCTTTAGCGTCACCCTCGTCGACAGAGGAGGCCCCGGCGAAGGCTGTTCCATGGGGAACGCGGGTGTCTTCGGCGCCAATTCGTGCGTGCCCCTGGCCATGCCGGGAGCGCTTCGCCGATTGGTGGGCACGCGCGGCTCCCCGAGCGCCTCGCTGATCCGTCACCTGGCGCGGTTCACCCCCATCCGCCGAGACTACCCAAATCTCCGCGTTACCGCTTCGGTACGAGGTGAAGGCGATCTCCTTCCGTCCGGAGACCACCGCACGTGGTAATTCGGTTCTGGGTCTGAAGTCAGTTGCCGGGCGGGACCCCCTTCCGCGGGCATCACCCAGAGATCCAGGTTTCCGCTGCGGCGTGACCGGAAGGCAATCTCCCGTCCGTCCGGCGACCATCTTGCGCGCCCATCGCCCGTGGGATTCGTTGTCAACTGGCTCATAGCGCCCCCCCTCGGCGGGGAGCACCCAGATATCCCGATTCCCTGAACGGTCGGAGCTCACCAGGAGTCTCCGGCCATCCGGAGAGATGTCGCTGACCCAGGTGTATGCCTGGCCTATGGTGATCTGCTCGGCATCCGCCCAGCTCGCTGGACGTTCGCGGAGAATGGGCACGCGCCACACGTTTCCCACCAACTGGCCCTTGGAGTAAGCGAGCTTCGTCCCGTCGGGAGAAAAGGCGCCCTTCGCATTCCGACACCAACGGTCAAGGGCTCCGGAGCACCCTCCGGCCCTTCCTCCCCGAGGCGCTGTTGCCAGAGATCCATACTCCCGCCGCGGTTCGAGACGAAAAAGAGCCGGCGTCCATCCGAGGACCAGCTCGGGCTCCGGTCGCGCGAGCTCCTGTCGGTGACGGCGATGGGTTCGCCTCCTGTAGACGGGAAAAGGACTTCGCTCGATACACGTCCCCCATCCCTCCAGACCCGAGAGACGAGAGGATTTCGTAGGAACCAAGCCGAGTACCGGAACCGAGGGCCATTGGCCACCTCTAACGTGGAGCCAATCTATCCGTTATCTGGGTGAAGCGTCAAGACTCCGGTCCGGACCGCGTGCATCAGGTCTTCCGAAAGATTCCGTAGCGAACGTTTCGAAAATCATCGTGGTCGATCGCGCTCTCTTCACCGAGCAAGTGAGTAGGATACCCGGTCGTCTATTGAAAGAAGTCTTGGAACGTATCGACGTGGTTCTCGACCGATGAGCTCGTCGGCAAGGTGCGCTAACTCGTTATAGGGTCTCGCTAACTTCTGTCTCGAAAACCAGGATTCTGCTCCACACCGTGCCCGAGCCCGAGCCCATGCCCGAAGGTAGCGCCTAGAAGCATTGAGTAGCATAAGGCGTTGCGGAACAAATCGATTTAGCGGGAGCAGCTCTCCCTGTTAGAGCTGTTTCGGGCAGGGGCGCGGGCACGGGCTGGGGCTCGGGAGGGACCAGGGTCGCAGTTCCGCGCCAGATACTCGCTAACGTAGGTAGTTATTGGCAAATACTTATGTTATGTAACAGCACTCGTTCCGATGGAGCGTTGACCCTGCAGGAAAGGATTCGCCCATGACTAGACTAGACGACTCGTGTCCGTCCTGTGCCTCCTGGCGCTTCCCGCTCTCGCGTCCGCCTCGCCGAAGCGCTCGCTGACGCTCGAGGACATCTTCTCACCAGACGCTGAGTGGGACGGTGTGTCCCTGCAGAGCCTGCAGTGGGAAGCCGACGGATCTGCGTTCCTCTACGTGGACGCCGATCCGGACGGTAAAACCAAGAGCATCTATCGGGAAAACGTCGGCGACGGCGAGCGCACCGTCGTGGTCGACGGCAAGTCCCTGGTGCTCGGCCCGGGCGGTGCGCCCGTCCCGTTCACTAATTACCAGGCGACCGAGGACGGCCGGTTTTTTCGCGATTGCCGGACCGCAGAGCCAGGCCGACTTTCGCGGCTCCCCGCCCCCCGACCGGAGCTACTACCTGTACGACACCGTAACTCGCGCCCTCAGGCCGTTGTCAGGCATCGCCGGCGGTCAGCAGTACGCCAAGCTGGCACCCGACGGCACCAAGATCGGCTTCGTCCGGGGCGGCAACCTCTTCGTGGTCGACCGGGCGACAGGCACCGAGACCCAGCTCACCCTCGACGGGAACGATGACATCCTGAACGGCGTGAACAAGCCCTTGGGGGCGGATGGCTGGCGCTGGTCGCCCGACGGCAAGCGGATCCTGTTCGTACGCGTGGACCAAACGGTAGACGCGGAAGTCCTAACGGGAGAGCTGTTGGTATGATGGAAACGTACAGCTCTATAACACCGGGTGCAGCTGGCGATCGGCGCCCGCCCCATCTCTAGTCCTGTGGCGCCGTTCGCAGCTGACCTCATAGTTAGGCCGATCTAGTCCACACCAGCGTCATCGCAGACTCCGTCAGCCCCGGGCCGCTCTCGCGCCCCTGCCTCGCGAGACAGTAGATCCGCCACACCACCACAAGTAAGCGAGTCGCGACCGGGAGCCGTTCTTGTCAAGTCGACCCTGGTATAGAATGGCGGCCGACTGGGGGAGGATGTCGAGACCGAATCCCGAGTGGCACTCCGAGCGCCTGATGCGCGCGATCGAGGCGGCGCCGCTGCCGGCTAATGTCGCCGCCCTGCTCGAGGTGCGCGCCCAGTCGCATCCGCGGCGAGCGTTCCTCGTGTTCTTCGACGACGCCGAGGAGCTCACTTACGGCGAGGTGTCGCGGCTGGTGCGAAGGACGGCTGCCGGCCTCACCACGACCGGCATCGGCCCCGGGAGTCGTGTGGGGCTGATGGTCCACACCGGCCGCCACTATCCCCTGACCTGGCTCGCGCTCGCCTCCCTCGGCGCGGTCACCGTGCCCATCAACGACAGCTACACCCCGCGCGAGCTCGATTACACGCTCGGCGACTCCGATGCGTCGCACGTCGTCATCGCCGACGATCTGATCCCGGTGCTCGAGGCCATCGAGGGCGGCTCGAGCGTGCCGCGCGATCACGTGATCGTCGCCGGAGGCCGGCTGGCCGGCTACCCGCTCCACTGGGAGAGCCTGGTCGATGCCGCCCCGGCCGATTTCCAGGCGCCGTCGCCGCCCGCCCTCGATGCTCTCATGAACATCCAATACACCTCCGGCACGAGCGGCATGCCGAAGGGTGCGATGCAGACCCACCGGTACTGGCTCACGTTCGGCCGCACGGGCGCTGCGCAGTTCCAGGATCGGTTGCGCCGCATCCTGATTGCCCAGCCCTTCTACTACGTTGACGCGCAATGGCTCACGCTCATGAGTTGCTGGCAGGGCGCCACCGCCTTCGTGGCGCGCAAGATGCACTCGAGCCGTTTCCTCGACTGGCTGCGGAGCTATCGTATCCAGTACTGTAACTTTCCCGAGGTGGTGTCGCGTCAGCCGGAGCGCGCGGATCGGCTGGACGATCTCATCGTCATGTCGTGCTACAGCCACCGCCCCGAGAACTATCGGATGTACGAGCGGCGCTACGGGGGGCTCGCCCGGCAGGGTTTCTCGATGACCGAGCTGGGCTGCGCGCTGTACGTTCCGATGGAGGCCGAGGAGATGACGGGCACGGCGACGGTGGGCATCCCGGTCGCCTTCCGCGAGGCGATGGTGGCGGACGCCGACGGCTCGCCGGTGCCCCACGGCACGACCGGCGAGCTCTGCATCCGGGGCGCCGGAATCCTGGAGGGCTATTTTCGCACTCCGGAGGCCAGCGCGGACGCGTTTCATCCGGACGGCTGGTTCCGCACCGGCGATCTCGCCTACCGCAACGAGGACGGCTGGTTCTGGTATCTGGGTCGCATGAAGGACATGGTCCGTCGCAGCGGCGAGAACGTCTCGGCCATCGAAGTCGAGTCCGTACTGCGCGGCGTGCCCGAGGTGCTCGAGGCGGCGGTGCTGCCGGTGCCCGACGAGATCCGGGGAGAGGAGGTCAAGGCGTACCTCAAGCTCAGTCCGGACTCGAGTGACGACGATTCCCTCATCGAGCGCGTTCTCGCGCACTGCAGCGCCAACCTCGCGCCGTTCAAGATCCCGCGCTACCTCGAGCTCGTCGACGAGTTCCCCCGCACCCCGAGCCTCAAGATCAGGAAATCCGACTTGATCGCGGCGAAGCCCGATCTCCGATCGGGCACCTACGATCGGGTGAAGGGAGGCTGGCGGCCGAGCGCGCCCGCACAACGCGAAGACGAGGAGGAGATCCCATGAAGACCCCCGAGACCGGCGCCGAACTGGAAGCGTTGAAGCGGAGATGCGGAACCGCCACCCGCCTGTGGGGCCGGACGTTCTCGGGGCTCACCGCGATGACCTTCCGCGAGAAAGGCGAGGCAGCGCTCCATCGCGTGTGGCACGACGTCCTCACGGACCACCAGGACGAGCGCTATCCCGACGGACTGGTGAAGCTTGGCATCGACAAGGACCCGCCCGCGGTCGCCGCCGCGAAGTATCACTACTTCACGAACCTCATCGGGGGCCTCTCGATGGAGTACGCCGAGGAGTCTCCGCGCAAGGCCTGGGTGCGCTACACCGCGCCGATGTGGACCTACGATGGCATCTCGATGCTCGCCCTGCCCGCGGGATTGCGGCGCACGATCCTCGGCTCGTGGCACCCGCGCAACGGCGAGATGATGGGCTGCCCGCGTCTCGGATGGGTCGGGACGAAGTTCATCATGGAGGGGGATCCGTTCGATGAGGGGTACTTCTACGAGTACGATCACGATCTCGCGCCGAGCGAGCGGTACCGCTTCGAGCACGTGAGCTCGACCCCGCCGCACGATCCGGAAAAGGCCCCCACCCTCGACCCCGAGGAGTGGCCCGAAGCGCGCCTCGTGCGCGCGCGCCATAACTTCTCGTCGCGTTACGTGAGAACCACCGTCGACATCCTGACCCGCAGCTTCGGCGAGTCGGCGGCCTGGTACATCGTGCAGCAGACCATGCGCGGCCTTGCGGTGCAGTACATCCACGAGTTGGCGCAACACGTCGGCATCGAGGGGACCGGCGCTCGGGAGGTAGCGAGTCTCTTCACCGGGCTCCTCGAGTGCTGCTCGCAAACTCATACACGCGAGGATCTCTCGCCCACCCGCCAGCGCATCCTCCTCGCGTCGTTCCGCCCCTTCGATAACGACGCGCCCGAAGGACTGCGTGGCGCCTGCTTTCACTTCCAGTGGATGAGCGCCCGCGTGCTCAACGGCAGCCTCCGGGTGACGCGCCACCCCGACGGCCCGACGCGGGAGGTGTGGGAGATCGAGGATGCGGGGAAGTGGCTGTGGTAATGTGATCGAAAATAAGAGGACCTGGCAATGATTAAAACGAATCGAAATCGTATCGGAAACGTTGCTTTGCTAACAGGTATTCTGACTTGCCTGATTTGCTGGCAGAGCAGCTATCTCTTCGCTCAGCAGAAGGCAGAGGAAGAGACCTCTGACAAGCCCGTTGAATTGAGAGCGCCATCGGTGACAGAGCACGCCATTACAGTGGATGGAGAATCCATAAACTACAGCGCCACCGTAGGCTATATGATTCAAACGGATGCAGATAGCAAGCCCATTGGCTACTTTTTCTACACCGCATACACAAAGCAGGATGAGGATTCCGTTTCTCGTCCCTTGACTTTCTGCTTCAACGGCGGACCGGGAAGCTCCTCGATCTACCTCCATATGTTGACCATTGGGCCCCGAAAGGCCGTGCTTCTCGAGGACGGCAATACTCCCGCACCGCCACCCCGTATGGTGGACAATGTGGATACATGGCTTAGCTTCACCGATCTGGTGTTCATCGATCCCATAGGCACAGGGTTCAGTTTTCCTCATCCAGGAGCGGACACCAAGCAATTCTGGGGTGCTGCAGCGGATGCCGAGTCCGTTGGCGATTTCATTCGCATGTACATCACCGAGAACGCTCGCTGGCTGTCGCCGATTTTCGTGGCCGGTGAGAGTTATGGTGGCGTTCGCGGTGCCCTGCTTGCGGAAGAGTTACAGAACAATCGTCGGATCAAATTGAATGTAAACGGTCTCATCTTTATCTCGCCGGCTTACGATTGGCAGAGTCTGGGAACGAGCAAGCACAATCCTATGTACCTCTCACAGTATTTTCCGACTTACGCCACGACTGCCTGGTACCACAAGAAGCTGGATGGCGACTTGCAGGCGGATTTCGACAAACTGGTCACGGAAGTGACGACATGGGCTAGCGAAGATTATATGGTGGCGCTCATCAAGGGCGACAAGCTCGATGATTCCAAAAAGAAAGAGATCGCCGGGCAGATGGCCCGCTACACGGGATTGTCCGAAGATTTCATCATGGAGAAGAATCTTCGAATCACTTCCGCGGAATTCAGAGCAGAACTTTTGCGCGATGAAGGCTTGAGTCTGCACCGCTCGGATGCTCGATTCGAAGCCGGAGCTTATGATTTGACGAGGACTCTATCGCCACTGTTGAACCACTACGTCAGGACCGTTCTCGGGTACGATACGATCAAACCGTATGTCGTCAGCGGTAATGTCCGCCCATGGGCATGGGGCGGAAGACCTTCTCCGTTCTCGGTCGTGCCCAACCTGAGTGAAGCAATGAAGAACAACAGGAATATGAAGGTCCTCGTCGCTGCGGGATACTACGATTATGCCTGTCCCTTTACGACCATAGACTATGCGCTCGATCAACTGCTCCTGAAACCTGAGTTGCGGAAAAACATCGTTCGTCGCTACTACCAAGCCGGCCACATGGTCTATACACCTCAGTTCGAGCTGTCGAGATTCACCGAAGATGTGAAGGAATTCATCCTGGATGCGGCAAAGCCCAGCGCACATCCAGCGCCTACGACGGCCAGCGTGGTCCGACATCGAGACTGACCGTACTAGCTCTTCCGGCGGCTGTAGGCGCTCGAACCCGCGGCGGTCAAGGACGCACCAGGCAGCGAAGAGCGCTCCGGGCAGTGCCGTTTGGGGGCTGAAGAGAGACTCGATTCCTCATCACTGATCCCTCCTGTTTTCCCTGGACAAGGACGCCAGGATCGACGATCCAGATTCGCTTAGCGCTTGTAGAAAATCGGTTTCGTTGGCAGCTTGTGGCGGTCGATGATCTGGCCTTCCCGCATCACAGTGCCGAGCTTGCGGACGTTGGAGATGCTGGCAAGGGGATCGGCATCCAGGACCAGCAGATCGGCGATCTTGCCCGCCTCCACGGCGCCGAACTCATCGAGAGCCTTGCAGGCCATAGCGCCGTTCTTCGTCGCTGCAACGATCGCCTCAGAGGGGGTCATGCCAAGCTCGACCAAACCCTCGATGGCAATGATGGTTCCGATGCCCGGCTCCGACGATATGCGCTTCGGTGTCCGAGCGAACTCGGGCGCTGAGCCTGCGGAGTTATCGGTACCGAGGGTCACGATGCAGCCGCCCTCGATCAACTTCGTGGCGTTACGGCGGCGCATCTCGGTGCCAAGCCCGAGCTCACGCTGCTCGCGGCGTCGCTCGGCGGACGTCTTTTTCCTCTTGATAGATCTCTTCAGCCCCTCCTGCGCCGCCTCCTCCTCAGCCTCGGCCAGTCTCTTCTTCGCCGCGTCCTTCTCCTTCAGATGTTTCTTCCACGCCACGCCGGTAAAGGTGTTGACCAGCATCGAGCAGATGATCTTCCGCTCACGGATCTGACGGACAAGGTCGTCGGAAAGCGGCGTTGTTGCATGACTCCCGACAAACCTAAAGGAATCAGCAAGTCACGTTTTTGGGGCCAAAATAGCAGAGTCAATAGAATCAATGACTTACCAATATTCATGCAACAACGCCGGCTCACGGTGGAAAGTACTACAACGTCGACTTCTCTGATTCCGACCACGCCCGCATCGCGAAAGCATACGGGATTCGGGGACGCCGGGTGGAAAGCCCCTCGGAGCTTCACGAAGCTCTGAGCGAGGCTCTAATCGGAGAGGGGCCCGCCCTCGTGGATGTTGTCGTCCAGCAACTCCAGGAAGCGCAGGCGCCGGTGTCGAAGTGGGTGGCTTAGGCTTAGGGCCCGCGTTCAACGGTCCTCGGCAGCGTCAACGAAGATAGCTTTGGGAATCATGGCGTGCACACCCTTCGTTTCATCGACGAGCTGGGTGATGGAAAGATCGACGGCGACGCTCGAGAGCATGTAGGCGTCGTCGCGGGTGAGGTGCTTTTCGCTCACCAGGAAGTCAATCATCTCTCGCACCGCCAGCTTCGCCGCTTCGTCGAGGTCCACGTCGAGCCCCAAGGTGATGAAATGCGTCGGCGTCTCGGCCCGTGGCCAGCGCAGACGCATGTCCTTGCGAGTCACGAACTGGAAGACGCCAACGAGAGAGGTTTCGAGCGCCGACACATCGACCTCTCCATTCCCCTGGGCAGCGTGGCCGTCGCTTACCTGAAACAATGCCCCTGGTACGTGCACCGGTAGAAACAGCTTCGTGCCCGCGACCAGCTCCTTGAGGTCCATGTTCCCTCCATGAAACCAGGGTGGAGAGGCGTGGATTCGTCCGTGCGGCGGGGCCACGCCCAGGTTGCCGAAGAAGGGACGCAAGGGGATCTCGATGCCCGGAGCGAATCGCGCGACCATTTTCTCTTCGTCGAGGGGGACGATCTTGCCGCGCGCATACGGGAAGTCCTCGGGCAGGACCCCGCGCCCGGGCGAGAAACCGTTGCGAGCGAACGGGCTGGCGAGCTGAACGCTTAGAATCCGGACCTCGAGGACGTCGCCGGGCTCGATGCCCTCGACGTAGATCGGTCCGGTGAGAATGTGCCCGCCTCGCCGGAGGGGCGTGCCCCGATCGGTCACCTCGCGATGGATATCCCGCAGCGATTGCTTGATGTGCTCGGGAGGAACACCCTCGCGCTCGAGTCGTTCGGGGCTCGAGGTGCTCAGCGTCTCGATTTCCACTGTCTCGCCGGATTGGATGCGAAGGACCGGGGCGGAGGTGGGATCGAAATATCCCCACACCACCGTCTGCGGTGAGGGCTTGAGCACGTGGTCCGCCGCGGGACGATCGGCTTGCTGCGCCACGGCGGCTTCCGCCAGCGCCAGCAAGCAGCTCAGCAACACTCCCCGACTCATGGTTTCCCCCTTTTGCGGACAGGCTCGACGACACCGCGCTCGACCGGGCGATGCGGCACGGCCAGTCTAGTGATGCGTCGGCACCCGTCGTTCCAGCTCCTCGAGCCAGCCGGGCGCGACTTCGAGGCGCGCGCTCGATTCGCGCCCGGGAAGAATCATGAGGAACCTCTTTCCGTCCGGAGCCACGTTGTACGATGGATTGCCATAAGCGTTCGTGCGATAGACTCCGGTCTTTCCTCCCCGGAGGGGCTTTCCCTGTCCGCCGCGGAGCTCACGGCTCACCATTCACCATGCCCATTGTCTACCCGCGCCATTATCGATCCGCCCGAAGGGTATTGTCAAGTTGAGAGCTCCCAGGGGGCGCACGTCATCAAAGTGAGGATGTAGAAACATAGGCAAAAAGGCATGGAGTCTGACAGCTGTATATACTGTCAGAGATAAAGGAGGACAATACCCCATGCCTACACTCCAGCAACTCGAAACCAAACGCGAGCGGTTGAAAAACGAACTCGCTCAGGTCGGCGATCTGCGGCCCGGTTCCCTGGTGGGACGGTTTCGCAAGTGTGGCAAGGTGAGCTGTCACTGTGCCCAGCCCGCTTCCGAAGCCCACGGCCCAAGCTGGTCTCTCACCCGAGCCGTAGAAGGTAAGACGGTTACTAAGGTGATTCCTCCAGGGAGTGCGGTGGAGCAGACGAAGGCTCAGATCGCGGAGTATCGTCGTTTCCGCAAACTGGTTAAGGAGCTTATCGAGTTGAACGTTCAGATCTGTGACCAGAAACTGGAAAAAGGCTCAGTTCTATCCGAGAGTTAAAAAAACGGCACTCGGCGACGCGCTAAACGCCGACGTCGTTCGGGAAGTTGAAGGGCTGCTGGGTCGTCAAGCAGCGGTGGAGATCGACTTCGAGGCTTTGGAGATGGCTGTTCGTCGCAAGGTGATGGGCGTGGCGGCCCGAGCCGTAGAGCAACGACTGAACGCCGATACCTCGGACCATGCGGGCCCGATGTTGCCCTGCGCGTGCGGGCAGTCGGCGCGCTACGCCGGCCGGCATGGCAAGAACTTCGAGAGCGTGCTGGGGCCTTTGAGGCTGGAGCGCGCCTACTATCACTGCGAGCTGTGCGAAGCAGGTTTTTGTCCGCGCGACCGGGCGCTGGGCTTGGAGGGGGACTCGCTCTCTCCAGGCGTGCTGCGCATGGCCGGGCTCGTGGGCGCCATGGTCAGCTTTGAGGAAGGCCACGAGTTACTGCACGAGTTGGCTGGGGTGGATGTTCCGACCAAGCACGTCGAGCGCGCGGCCGAGGCGCTGGGGCGTGAGGTCGCCGAAGATGAGAAGCTCGTGGTCGAGCCGCCGGAGCCAAACGAACCACTGGCGCCAACGCTGTACCTTGGGATGGATGGTACCGGTGTGCCAGTGCGTAAAAAGGAGTTGGTAGGTCGCCCAGGCAAGCAGACCGACGGTTCTTCAAAGACGCGAGAGGTCAAGCTCGTCACGATCTGGAGCGCCGAGGGGCGGGACAAAGAAGGCACGCCCGTGCGAGACGCCGGCTCGATCAGCTACTCGGCTGCGATCGAAAGCGCGGCGCACAAAGACACTGACGCGACGCCGAGCGAGTTCGCGGCGCGCGTCGAGCGTGAGGCTACGCGGCGCGGCTTCGAGCGCGCGGCGCGCCAGGCCGTGCTCGGCGATGGGGCCATCTGGATCTGGAACCTCGCCGACGAGCACTTTCCCGATGCGGTTCAGATCGTCGACCGCTTCCACGCCAAGCAGCACCTCTCGGACGTGTCCAAGTCCATCTATGGCGCAGGCACTGACCTGGCACAGCAGTGGGCGAGCGAACGCCATGACAAGTTGGACGCCGGCGATATCGATGCCATCATCAAGGCCCTACGACTACACTCGCCAAAGGATGACGAGGCCCGCAAGTGCATCGACTACGTCGAACGCAACCGCGAGCGCATGCGCTACCCAACGTTCCGGGCAGCCGGGCTTTGTACCTCGACAGGGGTCGTAGAGGCCGGCTGCAAGGTAGCGATCAGAACCCGCTGCAAGCGCGCCGGGATGCACTGGTCCGTCGCCGGCGTTGACGCAATCATCGCATTGCGCTGCTGCAAGCTGAGCGGACGCTTCGAGGCGTTCTGGGAACGTCGCGCTCAGCGCCGAGTGGCTTGATGATAGATTCTCATCTCACAATCCTGACGTGCACCCGCTCCCAGGGGGCGCACGTCACCAGTGTGCGGAAGCTCGGATCGTGCGGGATGTAGTAGTTTTGCGAACTCATCTCCTACGGCTATAATAGGCGTAGGAGATGAAGATGATGCCCCGAGAACCGATCCCCACAGTTGTTCGTAAGCTCGCTAAAGAACTGGCCGAGCCGACTCCGATGCGCCGCGGCTCGGTGTCCGAGCGGTTCATGAAGTGTGGTCAAAAGGAGTGTCGGTGCCAGCACGACCCGCAGGCGCGGCACGGCCCGTACTTCACTCTCACACGTAGCGAAGAGGGCAAGACGCGGTCCCGCTATCTGAGCGCGGAGCAGGCCGCATTGGCCCGCCAGCACGTGGAGGCAGGCCATGAGTTTCGCAAGCAGGTGGAAAGGTATTGGCAGGCCTGCGAGCGGTGGGGCGACACTCAACTGGAAGCCTCCCAGGCGGCCTCGCAAGAGGCCGCCAAAAAAAGGGCTTCAAAACGGCGTTCGGGATCGAAATCGTCACCGAGATCGAAGCGCTCCTAGGCACGGTCGTCGTCGACGAGTGGGACCTCGAGGCCATCGAGACGGCTGCGCGCCGCATGGCGATGCGTGTGGCGGCCCGCGTCGTGGAACAACGACTCAACGCCGATACCTCGGACCATGCCGGCCCGATGTTACCCTGCGCCTGCGGGCAGTCGGCGCGCTACGCCGGCCGGCATGGCAAGAACTTCGAGAGCGTGCTGGGGCCTCTGAGGCTGGAGCGCGCCTACTACCACTGCGAGCTGTGCGAAGCGGGTTTCTGTCCGCGTGACCGGGCGCTGGGACTCCAGGGTGGTTCGCTCTCTCCGGGCGTGCTGCGCATGGCTGGACTGGTGGGTGCCATGGTCAGCTTTGAGGAGGGCCACGAGTTACTGCACGAGTTGGCTGGGGTGGATGTTCCGACCAAGCACGTCGAGCGCGCGGCCGAGGCGCTGGGGCGTGAGGTCACCGAGGACGAGAAACTCGTGGTCGAGCCGCCGGAGCCAAACGAACCACTGGCGCCAACGCTGTACCTTGGGATGGATGGTACAGGTGTGCCCGTACGCAAAAAGGAGTTGGTAGATCGCCCGGGCAAGCAGCCCGACGGCTCGTCGAAGACGCGAGAGGTCAAGCTCGTCACGATCTGGAGCGCCGAGGGGCGGGACAAAGAAGGCACGCCCGTGCGCGACGCCGGCTCGATCACCTACTCGGCTGCGATCGAAAGCGCGGCGCACAAAGACACTGACGCGACGCCGAGCGAGTTCGCGGCGCGCGTCGAGCGTGAGGCCACGCGGCGCGGCTTCGAGCGCGCGGCGCGCCAGGCCGTGCTCGGCGATGGGGCCATCTGGATCTGGAACCTCACCGACGAGCACTTTCCCGATGCGGTTCAGATCGTCGACCGCTTCCACGCCAAACAGCACCTCTCGGACGTGTCCAAGTCCATCTATGGCGCCGGCACTGACCTCGCACAGCAGTGGGCGAGCGAACGCCATGACGAGTTGGACGCCGGCGATATCGACGACATCCTCGACGCCCTACGACTACACTCGCCGCAGGATGACGAGGCGCGCAAGTGCATCGACTACGTCGAACGCAACCAAGAGCGCATGCGCTACCCGAAGTTCCGAGCAGCAGGGCTTTGTACCTCGACTGGGGTCGTTGAGGCCGGATGCAAGGTAGCGATCGGAACCCGGTGCAAGCGCGCCGGGATGCACTGGACCGTCGCTGGCGTTGACGCGATCATCGCACTGCGCTGCTGCAAGTTGAGCGGACGCTTCGAGGGGTTCTGGGAGCGGCGCGCTCAGCGTCGAGTGGCATGATGATAGATTCTCATCTCACAATCCTGACGTGCACCCGCTCCCAGGCGAATCCGACCGCAAGATGTGTTTGACGGTGTACGCTCGAACTCCATTATATTGGGGCCCGATCCGCCAACTTGACAATACCCTCCGGAGCGAATGACCGCTTCGCACGCCGGGGGCGGACGGCGGTTCGTATCTAGGGCTCCTTCGGCGGCCGCGGCCGGTGGAACGACAGGCTCACCCCGCCGAAGAACTCGCTGTTGCGGCGCTCGACCCGGTGGTTTCCGTTCACAAGGTAGTCGAGGTTGGCCTTGTCCCACTGGAGGCCTGCGGTGGCCACCAGCTTCAGCCAGTCGCCCTGGGCGGTCTCGTCGGGGGCTTCGGTGGCGCCCGCCCAGATCGTTATGTTCGGATAGCGCTGCATCATCCGCTGGTATAGGCCGCCCTCCGCCTGAGGGTCGGCCTTCAGGCCCTTCAGCGCGGTATAAATCAACACACCGTCCACCAGGTCGGCCTTGAAACTGCCCGGATCGAACTCCACGCCGTAGCGTCGGTAGCGGTCGTACCCTCGCTCGTTCAGGGCCCGAACCTCGGGGACAGCGTTCATGTAGTCGGCGATCCTCTGTCTTAGCTTGAACGCCGCTTCCTTGTGTCGTGGATACCGGGGATCATCCAGGTAATGGAAGCCGGGCAGCCACCAGCCCCTCATCGGCCAGAAGAAGGCCCGGGGACTCCAGTTTGTCGCCGGGCTCCTCGTCCGCGTGCGGATCCAGGGTGAGTACTCCGAGAACATTTGTACCCACTCGTGGTCCGGCATGCCGTGGGGGTTTAGGAAGATGTCCGGCAACCACATGCGCCACAGCTTCGGCCGCACCCTCGATTCCGGATAGATGGAGTCCGGTTCCCACACCTCGATAACCGTCACCCCCAAGGGCCCTAGGTATCCGGGATGAAGCATGAAGTTGGGCGTGATCTTGTACAGATCGTAGGCGAGCTGGGCGCCATCGGCGTTGGTGATGGGCTGAACGACGACGTTTACCTTGTTCAGCTTTTCCCGGTACCCGGGATCCGTCAACAGAAGCTCCGCCAGCTTTAGCACGTGGCTGGTAGAGGAGACCTCGTTGGCGTCCTGACGAGCCGAGTAGATCACCGTGGGCTTGAGCGCCGTTGCCTTGGCTTGGGACCAGTGGGAGGCCTGAATCGGCGGCATCAAATCCATGGCCCAGACGTCTTTGCCCAGGTAGCTTTCGCCGACCTTGTAGGAGGCCGCCTCCTCGAAGGTCGATATCTTGGCCAGGATCTCGTACGCCTCCGCCGGTGGAATCGGCGTGCCCACTGGACCATCTCGCCGCCTGTGTACCGATATCCTGACGGAAGGTACTCATTGATGTCCGGGAACGGCGCTGGGGTGCCGTTCGGCTCCAGCTCTACCACCATCTGGGACGCCTCCGAGGGCTCGTACTCCCAAGCCACGGTCACCCGCAGCGACCGGAGATCGTGGTAGGCGAGCGCGTCCCGGTACGGGCCCGCCGACGCAGCTGGACCAGGTTCTCTAGCACGGCCTTGGCCTGCTCCGCCGACATGATCTCCTGGTCCATCCAGGCCTCGCCCTGCCACGCCCGCAGGAGCAATTCGGAACGACGGTCCTGCCCGCTATGGACCTTGACCCACAGGTCGAGCCGCTCGATGCCCTCTTTGCCCTCGACCACCCGGGCCGCCAGGGCCGCCAGGGCGCGGGGGCGTTCCAGATTGACCTTGGGGATGTCGAGGCGGGCCCTCCCTTCACGACCCCCTCGCTCCCGATACTCGATGAGAATGCCCGGCCGGCTCAGGCGGAATCCGGTGAAGCTGATCCTGGCTTGTCCCGGTCCGCCGTCGGCCTTGGGACGCATGACCGGGATCACTCGTCCCGGATAGTCCAAGGGTTCGCCCACCGTGAAGCGGCCGAGGAGGTCGAAGAAGTGGAGGGTGCCGAAGTAGAGCTCCTCCATCACCGACTCCAGCGGAGAGATCTGTTCCTTATCCACCCCCACCTGGTAATCGGGCTCACTGGCGGTCAGGTCTAAACGGAGCTCGCCGAAATGGGGCGCGTCCTGCCGACGCGGCTGGCCCTCGGTGAGCTCCATCATGTAATCGTGGATGGCCGGCAGCGTCTTCGCTTGGTAGTGGTCCCAGAAACGCTCCGGGTCAGTGACACTGTCCTGCAGGATCGGCCCAAGTTCGAAGAGGGATTCCAGCCCTTCGGTAGCGGAGGGCGAGCCGCTGGGTTGGACGAGAAGCGCATGACCCGCCTGGGTCGGGAAACCAGCCGCCACGATTAATCCCAGGATGGCGAATCCTGAAAGCCGAGATCTGGCGATTATCTTTTCCTCCGTCGATTATGCTGACGTTGTTCGGCGCGCAAGCCTTGCATGCGGCGAGGAGCGCCGCCTATTCTAGCTCAGTTGCGGGTGTCCGATCTCCACGGCGGTTGACCGGAGCGAGGATGGGACGTCGTCGCGAGCGGTCAGAGTGTGACCCTCTCACCGACGCGAAAGGAGATCAAGGAGATCGTCTTCGTTTCACAATCAGAACAATCTGGATTACAATCGACACGGAGTCGGTTGAACGCCGTGCCGAGAATCCACCATTGTTGTCAGCATCCAACCTCAAAACTTCACTTGTGGGACTTCCACCAGAGAGTGGCGGTGAGGAGGTTCGCTGGCGCCGCGATGATCCATGGGTGTGTCTCCCAGCAAGGAGGAAATCATGTGCTCTGAAGGTTTGCATGGGACGAGGAGACTGGCCACATTGACGTGCACACTGGCAATTATGGCTGGCCCCTCGCTTGCCGCAGGTCAGGAGGCCCGCAGCGTGATGCAGACGCTCGACGATCACGTGCGCGAGGACGATGTCGTAGTCGCCGACACCGGCTACATGGCGAGCTGGGCGTCCACTCTGATCGAACAGAAACGGGCGGGTCGATTCAGTCTGCGCGCCGCCGGCTCCCTCGGTTGGGCTTTTCCGGGTGCCATGGGTGCGAAGCTCGCCGCGGGAGACAAGCGGCGCGTGCTCTGTCTGACCGGTGACGGTGGATTCGGCCATCACCTCGCCGACCTGGAGACGGCGCTCCGGTGGAAGCTTCCCGTCGTCACCGTCGTCATGAACAACGCCTCGCTCGCCTTCGAGTATCACATTCAGAAGTTCATTCACAAAGAGCTCTGTCCGGAAGCGAGTGACTTTCTCGACACCGACTTCGCCGCAGTCGCCCGTGCATTCGGTGCGCACGGGGAGCGCGTGGCGGATCCCGACGAGCTCGAGCCCGCCCTCCGCCGGGCCGAAGCGTCGGGGAAGCCGGCCCTGGTGGACGTGGTCGTTTCCCGCGAAGTCCCCGCGCCGACCACACGCTACGACTCCGTGCAGCCAAGGGAGCTGTGAGTCGCCGTGAGCCTGGCAACGTGGCTCTGGATCCTCACCGGAGTCTTCTGCTCTGCCTTCCTCGCCGTTTCCTGGAAGGTGAGAAAGCGAGCCACTGCGAGCTACGCTCACTTCGTCATTGGTGGGGGCACGTTTCCGCTGGCGCTCGTCTTCTTCACCGACCTCGCCACCATCATGGGCGTCGCCAACTTCATGGGTCACGCCTCGAGGGGCTACGAGGTGGGGCTTCCTCACCTGGCCTTCGTGCTGGGAGAGCAAGGCTCGAAGATCCCCTTCGCCCTCTTGTTCGCCGGCCTCGCGGGAAGGCTCACCTACCACACGCTGCCGGAGCTGATGGACGACCTGCTCTTCCGGGATCGGCTGACGCGGATGCTCGCGGGGATCATCGCCGCCTGCATCATGATCGCCTGGGTCGGTGGCCAGGGAAAGGGTTTCGGCACACTGTTCCACGCCATTACCGGCGCCAACGAGACTGGAATCGTGCTGGCGTTCTCAGCCATCTTCATCCTGTACACGACGATGGGAGGCATCTATTCGGTCGTCTGGACCGACCTTTTGCAGGGAATCCTGGTTCTCGTCTTCGGCGGAGTGTTCTACTACTACGCGTTCGAGCCGGTCGGCTTCAGCCTTTCCGCGATTGGCAGCAGGCTCGAAGCGCTGGGAGCCTCCGAGCTCTGGAGCTTCTCCTCCGTTGGCTACGGCGTGCTGCTCGGGCAGTTTCTGACCGCCACCCTGGGCATCTTCGCTGCACAGGTTTACTGGCAACGCTGCTTCGCCGCCCGGAATGCAAGCACCGCGAGGATAGGGCTTTTGCTGAGCGGGACGATGGCGGTGGTGCTGGTCATGATGACGACCCTCGTGGGTCTCGTCATCCACACTCTGAATCCCGAGCTGGACCCGGCGGGCGCGGTGTCCTGGTTCCTCCAGCATCGAGTCCCGACGTTCGTCGCGGCGACGATCTGCGCACTCATCCTGGCCGCCGGCATGTCCTCGGCCGATTCGAACCTCCACTCCGCGGCGACGCTCATCGTCAACGACCTTCTGCGTCCGCTCAAGAAAGACGCTTCGGATCGATGGCTCGTGCGAGCTTCGATCGTGGCGACGGTCCTCATTGGCATCTTCGCCGCGGCGGCCGCTCTGTGGTCGGACACCATCGTGGGACTGTTCGCCGCTTCCTACTCCTTTGCCGGCGGCTCCATCGTGCCCTTGCTGCTGGTGGGGCTGCTCTGGAAGAATCGCTCGGGGGAGGCTTTCCGAATGGGCGTCCAGAACAGTAACGTGACGCCGTGGGGAGCGCGGGTGGGCCTCCTCACCGGGGGCGCTCTCACCCAGATCCCGGCTCTCGGTGAGCACCGGATTTTCATCGCCGTTGGCGTATCGGCAGCGCTTGTGGTCCTCGTCTCGCTCGTGACAAAAAAACCTTCGAGGACGAGCGCCGAAGGGAGGACGTGATGGCAGGAGAAACGGATTGGAGGGGTGTTTTCCCTGCGACCGCAACGCCCTTCACGAAGGATGGCGAGATCGACGAACGGGCCTTTCGCAGCGTCATCGACCAGCAGCTGGAGGAAGGGGCGCACGGCATCATCGTGGCCGGCAGCACCGGCGAGTGGTTCTCGCTCACCGACCGTGAGCGCAGTCGAATGTTCGAGATCGGAAGAGATCAAGTGGACGGCAAGCCTCTTCTGGCCGGCACGTCCGCCATTGGAACCGACCAGGCAGTGGCGCTCACCCGGGAGGCAAAAAGAATCGGCTGTGACGGTGCACTGCTGCTCCCGACGCCCTACGCGCTTCCGACTCCTCGTGAGGTGGTCGCACACTTCGAGTCGGTGGCGAAGGTGGGCCTGCCGATCATGGTTTACAACAATCCCAACCGAACGCAGATCAACCTCGATGCCACGTTGATGGACCAGATTGCCGATTTCGATTCGGTCGTGGCCTTGAAAGACAGCTCCAAGGATCTCTTCCAGAAATCGCAGACGCTGGATCGTGTCAAGGGTCGGCTCGCCGTCTTCACCGGCATGGAGCCCTACGGGATGACGATGATCCACCGGGGCGCGGTGGGAATCGTGTCGATGGTGGCCAACGTCTGCTGCGCGGACGTGGTCGCCTACTACGAGCATGCGACGGCGGGACGCTGGGCGGAGGGGCTGAAGCACCAGTCGGTGATCGACGCCGTCTACGCGATCATCTCCCGATTCGGCGCGGGGAACTACCCGACGGTGAAAGCCTGTATGAACCTCCTGGGGAGGCGCGGCGGCTTCACGCGCCAGCCCTATCTGCCTCTTCCCGAGGACACTCTGCAGAAGATGCAGGAAGCACTGAACGCCATCGATTTCTCCGCGCCGTCGAGGAGCTAGTGTCCCGTCTCGGAAGTGAGGTTAGGTGCTGCCGCTTCGGGCGGAGCGCGGTCTCGGATAGAATCAGGGCGGCCCCCCGCCCTGGTTATTGATGAGATTTCCGCAACCGCTCCTCCTCGTTCTCGCCCTCGCGGTGCCCGTCCATGCGGAGCCTCAAAATCAAAATGGGCCCATCGACTACGAGACGGCGCGCCTCGAACGGCGACTCATGGCGGTGCGCACGTACGGAGACATCCTTCTCGACGGGGCGCTCGAGGAGGGCGATTGGCGCGAGGCCCCGGTGGCCAAGGACTTCATCCAGAGCGAGCCCCGGGAGGGGGAGCCTGCCACTTTCGATACCGAGGTCCGGGTTCTCTACGACGACCAGAACCTGTATATCGGCGTTCGGGCCTACGACGACGAGCCGGACAAGCTCATCATCCGCGACCTGACCCGCGACTACAACACGCGCTCCGTCGATTCCTTCGCCATCATCCTGGACACGTTCCACGATCGTCGCAACAGCTACATGTTCCAGACGAATCCGATGGGGGCCAAATACGACACTCAGTCGTTCAACGAGGGGCAGGAGTCCAACTCCAACTGGGACGGTGTGTGGCATGTCGCCACGCGCATCGTCGAGACGGGCTGGACGGCGGAGATCTCCATCCCCTTCAAGACCCTCAAGTTCAGCGATGCCGCGATTCAAACCTGGGGCGTCAACTTCATGCGCCGGAACCGGTGACTGAACGAGGACAGCTTCTGGTCGCCCATTCCACGGATCCATACCGCAACCCGCGTTTCGCTCGCCGGGACCTTGGAGGAGATGCGGGACGTGCGCCCCGGATCGAGTTTCAAGCTCATGCCCTACGTAACCGGCGACGTCACCGAGAACGAGCAAGCGTTCCGGGAAGGGGATTTCGATGCGGGCCTCGACGCGAAGATCGGCATCGGCGCCGGCCTGACGCTGGACCTGACACTCAATACCGATTTCTCCCAGGTAGAGGCCGACGTGCAGCAGGTGAACCTGACGCGGTTCAGCCTCTTCTTTCCCGAGAAACGAGATTTCTTCCTCGAGAACTCGGGCATCTTTCGTTTCGGTCCACCGGAGAGCCGGCAGCGGAGGGCTTTTCGGAGCAGTTTCGGCCTGGCGGCGGGAGGAGGTGTGCGTGGTGGTCAGAGCCGGGGCAACGATTTACTCCTGTTCTTCAGCAGGAGGATCGGCCTCTCCGAAGAGGGTGAGCCCATCCCGGTACGAGCGGGAGGACGCCTCACCGGCGGTGCGGGACCCTACCAGCTCGGGTTTCTCGGGATGTTGACCGGTGAAGAGGTGGGCATCTCGACGGGCGACGCCTTCAGCGTCGTGCGGGTGAAGCGAAACGTCTTCGCCAACTCCGACATCGGCGTCATGTTCATCAACCGAGACACGATGGACTCGTCCCACTACAACCGGAGCATCGGTGTGGATGGCAACTTCCGTCTCAATCCGGCGATGGACGTCAATGCCTACATTGCCAAAACAGCAACGCCCGGGCTCGAAGGAGACGACTTCGCCGGCCGCATCGCCTACGCCTTCACCTCGAGGTCGCTGAATTTTTCGGCGTCGTACTCGAGTCTCCAGGACAATTTCAACCCGGAAGTCGGCTTCGCGCCGCGGCTCGGCGTTCGGCGGGCGAGGGCCAACGTCCGGTACCGCTACCGTCAGCCCTGGTGGCGGGGCATCGTGCGCGAGATCGGCCCCAACGTGGATTTCGACCACTTCACGGACCAGCAGGGCAAGGTGGTGAGCCGTTACGTCAACGTCCGCGTCTCGTTTCGGCTGCAAAGTGGTGGCTTCGTCGCCCTCGGTCGACGTGGCAGCCTCGAGCAGCCCACAGATCCTTTCGAGATCCATCCCACGACGATGATCGAGCCCGGCTTCTACACCTTCGGCGATAACTTCTTCTCCGTTTTTACCGACCCGAGCCGGCTTCTCTCCGGCAACGTCAGCATCTCATCGGGCGACTTCTACTCCGGAAAGAAACAGACGTACAGCTTCGGCGGGGTGCTCAAGCTCGGCGGCCGGCTCACCGCAGAGGCCGCCTGGTCGTTCAACGACGTCGACGTCGACGAGGGGGCTTTCACGACGCATCTCGTCACGACCCGTTTCGTTTACGCGTTCAGCACGAGGATGTTCCTGAACGGCCTCGTCCAGTACAACAGCGTCACCGAGGAATGGAGCAGCAACATCCGATTCAACTTCATCTACCTCCCGCTTTCCGAGTTCTTCCTCGTCTACAACGAGAGGCGGGACGATCGCGGCCAGCGCATCGACCGCGCACTCATTGCCAAGTTCACCTACCTGTTCGATTTCTGAGCGGAACCTAGTGGTCCAGTATCAGTGGTTCGTTGACTAAAGCTCGAGGCCATTTTGGGGCTGGCGAGGCGCGACGACGAAGTCATATCGGGATATTTTGACCGCCTTCCGCAGCGAGCCTGTCGAGCGTGATGGAATGGACTCCTCTTGGTATCTTATGCGGCAACTAAGCTGAAGTTCCCTGGTCGAAAGAACCACTGACTGTTTGAATCCCCAATGATTACGCGTCTTTAGGGACGTCGGGGGCTAATTTTGGCGGACAATATATAGGCATGTAATTAATAGAATAGCCGTAGGTTATTAACATTGTTAATGCTATTATAGTGGGCATGCATATCCACATCATCCCCAATCGCAACTCTAAGCCTGCCGTCCTGCTGCGTGAGTCCTATCGGGTGGGTGGAAACGTCCGCAAGCGCACGCTTGCTAACTTGTCCAAATTGCCCATGGACGCAGTCGACGCCATTAAACGCATTCTCAAAGGGGAGAAGCTCGTTTCGCTCGAAGACGCCTTCGAAATCGTCGAGAACGGCTCCCGGCTCCATGGCCACGTCGATGCGGTGCTCAGCGCCATGAGACAGCTCGGTTTCGAAAAACTCGTTGGCTCTCGACACTCACGAGAGCGGGATTTGGTCATGGCCATGGTAGCCGCGCGGATCCTCGAACCGCAGTCGAAGCTGGCGACTAGCCTGTGGTGGCACACAACCACACTGCCCGAAATCCTGGGGTGAGCGACGCCGACGAAGACGATCTCTATGCCGCCATGGACTGGGTTCTCGAACGCCAGGAGGTCATCGAAAAGAAACTCGCGGCGCGCCATCTCCAAAACGACGGCCTCGCGCTCTATGACCTAACCTCAAGCTACTTCGAGGGTGTGAGTTGTCCGATCGCCAAGCTCGGATACGACCGTGACGGCAAGAAAGGCAAGCTGCGGTCAACTACGGTCTACTGACCAACGAACGCGGTATCCCTGTGTCTGTATCCGTCTTCGAGGGCAACTCGGGCGATCCCAAAACGCTCTTGCCTCAGATAGAAAAGGTGCAAGAGCGGTTCGGAATCGAGCAGTTTGTGATGGTGGGCGACCGCGGGATGATCACCCAGGCCCAGATCGACGCGTTGCGAGAGATGGACGGTGTCGACTGGATTACCGCTCTTCGACCCGAGGCGATTCGCAAGCTCATCAACGATGGGCTGCTCCAGATGGGGCTATTCGACGAGCGGAATCTGTTTGAGGTGACGCACCCGGATTTTCCCAACGAGAGGCTGGTCGCTTGCCGCAATCCGGAACTGGCCGAGAGGCGGCGTCACAAGCGTCGTGCTCTGCTCGAAGCGACCTGCAAGGAGCTTGAGAAGGTTTGTCGGATGGTCGAGCGGCGACGTTTGCAGGGCAAGGAGAACATCCGTGCTGCAGTGAAAAAGCTCCTCAACAAGTACAAAGTCGGCAAGCACTTCACACTGGACATTCGCGACAACAGCTTTAGCTTCGAAATCGACGACACAAAGGTCACTGCGGAAGCTGCACTTGACGGCTTCTACGTCATCCGCACCAGTCTTGCTGAACAGCGGATGAAAACAGATGACTTAGTGCGCAGCTACAAGTTGCTGACCCAGGTCGAGAGGGCGTTTCGTTCCTTCAAGAACATCGACCTGAAGGTGCGGCCCATTCGTCACCGGCGCGAAAACCGAGTCCGGGCGCACATCTTCTTGTGTATGCTGTCCTACTACGTCCTGTGGCACATGATGGAGGCTTGGCGGCCCTTGCTATTCGCTGACGAGGACCAGCAGGCGAAGGCAAAGCGTGACCCCGTTGCTCCCGCGAAGCGCTCCGAGGCGGCCATGCGCAAGATACAGACCAAGAAGCTTGACGATGGGAGTCCAGCTTCCAGCTTCCGCACGCTGCTGCGCCTTCTCAGCAACATCGTCCGAAACAAATGTCGGACCCCGGGGGCGGCATCGAGCGACATGACCTTTGACGTGACTACATCACCGGACTCCAAACAGCGTAGGGCCTACGAACTGCTGAAGGGTATCACCGTGTAGACAGAAGCGCGTACCTTCCAATCAGCCTATGCCTCTGGATTAACACGGGATGTCGGTTTTTCTGGAAAGGAACTTCAGGCTAGAGAGCATCCTGAATGCTCATGCCTGAACTTCCCGAAGTAGAAATCTGGCGCGAAAATCTGGAGCACTGGATGGTCGGCCGCCGCATCCTCGGTGCAAGCGTCGGCGATGCGCTCCTCCGCGGCTCCCAGCCACGCCGCAAGGTCGAGGCCGCCCTCGCCGGGGCGACGATCCGGAATATCTCGCGACGAGGCAAATTTCTGCTCTTCGACCTTGGCGCTCGCCGCCCGGAGCTCCTCGTCCACCTCGGGATGACGGGCACCTTCGAGCGCGTTGCTCGAAAGGCGCACCTTCCCAAGTTTACGCGCGTTGTCCTTGTGCTTTCCCGTGGTGAGCGGCTCGCGTTCCTGGATGCGCGCCGGCTCGGCGAGTTCCGTCTCGTCGACGAAAAAGAGCAAAAGCGCCTCGACGCGCTCGGCGTCGAGCCTTTGAGCCGGGAGTTCACTGCAAAGCGTCTGCGCGGGCTCACGGAAAAATCGTCACGTCCCATCAAACTGCTCTTGATGGATCAGAAGCGCATTGCCGGCATCGGCAACATCCAGGCCGCGGGAGCGATCTTTCGCGCGCATTCATCCGGAGCATGCCGCGAATACGCTCGCACGAGAGGAAGTCGCCCGCCTCGCGCGCTCCATCCGGAGCTCTCTCAGAAGTGAGATCGAACGCTCCCGCTCCGAGACACTCACCTATCTTCAGGCCGGTGGCGAGAATTTTTTCGTCGTCTACGGCCGTGGGGGGAAACCGTGCTCACGCTGCGGGGCACTTATCGCAAAGCTCGTCCAGAGCGGGCGTTCGAGCTACTATTGCCCTTCCTGCCAGTCTAATCTCGAGAGCCTAAAGAGGAAGTGACATGAAACGCGACGATCTCAGCCCGTCGACACGAGCCATTCACACCAACGAAGAAGGACCGCGAACGAACCAGCCCGTGGCGCCGCCGATCTACCTCTCTGCGACCTTCGAGTCCACAGACATCGACGAGCAGGTCGCGCTCGAAGAAGCGAAAGCTGACACGTTCTACACACGATACGGGAACCCGACGCTTTCGCTCGCGGAGCGCGTCGTGGCGGAGCTCGAGGCCGCGGAGGCTGCGGCCGTCTTCGGCTCGGGAATGGCCGCTATTACGACGTCGCTGCTCGCGCACCTGAAGCAGGGCGACCACGCGATCGTGCAACGCGAAGTCTATGGCGGCGCGCATCGATTCGCTCTCGAGCTTCTTCCCCGATACGGCGTTGACGTGAGCTGGTTCGGCGCGACGGAGCCCGACGGTTTCGAGAAGGCCATTCGGGCCGATACTCGAGTCGTGTACTTGGAATCGCCGACGAACCCGACCTTGAAGCTCGTCGACATCGAGCGAATCGTGAACGTTGCTCGATCGCGCGGTATCGTTTCGTTCATCGACTCGACCTTCGCGACCCCGCTCAATACGCGACCGCACGAGCTCGGCGTCGACGGCGTCTTGCACTCGGCGACGAAATATCTCGGCGGGCACTCCGATTTGCTAGCGGGTGTCGTGGCCGGCTCGCGCGAGCTGAGCGATCGGGTGAAGTCTTTTCAGCGCGTGCTTGGCGGCAACCTGGATCCTCACGGCGCCTATCTCCTCATCCGTGGAATGAAGACCCTCGGCCTTCGGGTGCGCCAGCACAACGCCACCGCCCTCACGATCGCCCACTTTCTCGAGGAGCACGACAAAGTGGAGGCTGTGCACTATCCGCTTCTTCCATCACACCCGCAATATGAACTAGCCAAGCGTCAGATGCGCGGCGGCGGGGGCGTTTTGAGCTTCGAAGTGCGAGGCGGGCTCGAAGGAGCCAAACGCTTTTCGAACGCGGTTTCGCTCGTCCGGGTGGCGCCTAGCCTCGGCGGCGTCGAGTCCTTGCTCTCCATCCCCTGTCTGACATCGCACGCGATGCTGGGCTCCGACGAGCGGGAGAAAGCCGGCATCGCGGACGGTCTCGTCCGGCTGGCCGTCGGGACGGAGGAGGCCGGTGACTTGAGGGCCGATGTCGAGGAGGCCCTCGGCGCCGTGTAGACGACTGGAATTTACTTGACAGAACTGCTATCTTGAGGTTGACTTCAGTTCCATAGTGAAGCCTCGGGGTCGCGTGCCAGGCTCTCCCCCCCTGAAGGAAGTCATCTCTCTGAGTTCCACGACCGCTCGGGCTATAGGCTCATGCTGTTCGAGGAGGAATCCCTAATGAAGTATCGCCAAAGAGGCTACCGGGAAGACGAACATAGTCGCGACCGCGAGGAAAATCGCCGGTCGGAACGTCCCCCCGACCTCGGTAACCGGGAGCAAACCCGGTCACTGAGACATGCCATCGATCGGGAAACGATCATCGTGACCCGATGTGCGACATGCGGGCATCAGGTCCCGACGAGCCAGCTCGAGGTGGATCACCACTCCACTTGCGCGAAATGCGGGACGCCGCTCCACTCGTGTCGCCATTGCAAGCGGTTCGATCCCGACGCGAGGTTTCAGTGTCGTGAGCCGATCGAAGTGCGGATCGCAGACAAAGGCGCGGCGAACGAATGCGCGCTTTTCAAGCCTGTGCAGTCGCTCGACGCTACCGGGCGTCGTGCCAGTACCAGCGAAGACGCGCGCAGCGCTTTTCACGATCTGTTCAAATCCTGAGCGGGAGCTTCGCGGGTGCTCGATCGGGTGCTCGTCCCCGAGGGGGCCTTTCTCATGGGCTCGGCGGGGCGATTCGACAACGAGGAGCCGCAGCACAACGTCTTCGTCGCTGCCGTCGAGATGGCGACGACCCCCGTCACGAACACGGATTATCGCGCCTATCTGAAGGACCCAGCCTTGGAAATAGTCGCGCCGGCTTGGCTCGATAAGCCGGGTTTCGACCACCCGGACCAACCCGTCGTGGGCGTCAACTGGCACGAAGCTCTTGCCTATTGCGACTGGCTCGCCGAGAGGAGCGGCCTCGCGGTTCGCCTCCCCACCGAAGCCGAACGTGAGAAAGCTTCGCGCGGCGGTGTCGAGGACCGGCTATTCCCGTGGGGTGGCACGATCGAAGGTGGCGGTCACACGTGTCTCGAAGGGCCTCTCGAAGCTCCGGAGCGCGTCGCCACGACCCCGCCCAACGGATATGGCTTGTACAACGTCGCCGACACCGTTCATGAGTGGTGTCTCGACGCCTATCATGCCGACTTCTACCAGGTCTCCCCGTCCGCGAACCCGTGCGCCTTTGGCGGCGCGCGTCGCGCCGCCCGCGGCGGCTCCTGGCGGCATCAAATCGTCGTCACTCCTTGCGCTGCGCGCGCCAGCTTACCGCCGGATTTCCACTATGCGGATTTCGGCTTTCGCTGGGTGAGAGACCTGACGTGATCTACGCGGGCTGCTCCGGGTACAGCTTCAAGGAATGGGTCGGGCATTTCTATCCGCCCAAGACAAAGTCGAAAGACTATCTCGAGCACTATGCCAGGAAGCTCAACAGCGTCGAGATCAACCACACGTTTCGCCGCTTTCCGAGGCTCGAAGTCATCGAAGCGTGGGCGGAGAAAACGCCGGAGCATTTTCGCTTCTCGTTCAAGATGCATCAGAGCGTGACGCACATGGCGCGCCTCAAGAACGTCGGCCGCTCGGTCTCGGACTTCCTCGACGCGCTCATGCCGCTCAAAAAGCGCCTCGGCGTCGTTCTCTTTCAACTCCCGCCTTTCTTCAAGCTCAACCACGAGCGTCTCGACAGCTTTCTGGGCGAGCTTCCCGCAGGTTTTCGCTACGCGATGGAATTTCGTCACGCGTCCTGGAGCGAGCCTGCGGTCGTCGAAAAATTAACAGTCGCGGGGGTCGCGCTCTGTGGCTCAGAGCTTGAGATCGACGCCACCGAGATTGTGCAGACCGCGCCGTTCATCTATCTGCGTCTCAGAAAACCGCCTCCGTATACGGACGCGGAGATCGAGACCTTGCGCGCGCTCGTGCGGGAAGCGGCCGGCGGTGCGGAAGACCTATACGTCTATGCGAAACACGACGATGTGGGCGTCGCTCCGGAGCAGGTGGAGCGCATCGTCATAACTTGAAGGACGGTTTTGAGTTAGACTCGCATCGAGAGCTACCTTCTAGGAAGGTACAACCGAAGGCTAGGAAGGTACAGCTGAAGGAGGGTCCTATGTATCCTGAACAATCCATGACCATGCCGGTCGCGGCGCTCGACACCGACCGCCGGGCGACGTTTCTGACCCGCACTTATACGCATTTGCTCGGCGCGATTCTCGGGTTCACCGTGCTCGAAGTCATGTTGTTCACGAACGGCTTGGCCGAGCCCATTGCCCGTACCATGCTCGGCGGGAGCTGGCTCGTCGTACTAGGGGCCTTCATGCTCGTGAGCTGGCTCGCGAGCCGCGCCGCGATGAATGCCACCTCGTTGGGCACGCAGTACGCAGCACTCGCTGGTTTCGTTGTCGCAGAGGCCATCATCTTCGTGCCGCTTCTCTATATCGCGAACACCACGGCTCCTGGCACCATCCAGAGCGCGGCCCTCGTGACGATGATGGGCTTCGTCGGCTTGACCGCGGTCGCGTTCTCGACGCGGAAAGATTTCAGCTTCCTCGGCGGCATGATGCGCTGGCTCGGCATGATGGCGCTCGTGCTCATCGTCGCCTCTGTGATCTTCGGCTTTGAGCTCGGCACGTGGTTTTCAGTCGCCATGGTGACCTTTGCCGGTGCGGCCGTGCTCTACGACACGTCCAACGTGCTGCATCACTTCCCTGAGGACCGCTACGTGGGCGCCGCGATGCAGCTATTCGCTTCTGTCGCGCTGATGTTCTGGTATGTATTGAGGATTTTTCTGGGAAGCCGCGATTAGATCTTACGGCCTGATTTTGATTTGATCGAGAAGGTCCTTGTTGCTCTTTGTCTTTTTCATCTTGTCGATGAGCAGCGACATGGCTTCGGTCGGTTTGAGGCCGGCGAGAGCGCGGCGCAATAGATGGACCTTCGGGAGCTCTTCTGCGTCGAGAAGAAGCTCTTCGCGACGCGTGCCGGAGCCTGAGATGTCGATCGCTGGGAAGGTGCGGGACTCGGCGAGCTTGCGGTCGAGCACGAGCTCCATGTTGCCGGTGCCTTTGAACTCCTGAAAGATCACTTCGTCCATCTGGCTTCCGGTATCGATGAGAGCGGTGCCGAGAATGGTGAGGCTTCCGCCACCTTCGACGTTGCGCGCAGCGCCGAAGAACTGGCGCGGGAACTCCAGCGCTCGTGAGTCGATGCCGCCGGACATTGTTTTGCCTCGGCCCTTTTGCTCGCGGTTGCTGGCGCGTCCGAGCCGGGTGATCGAGTCGAGCAGAATCACAACGTCGGCGCCCATCTCGACTTGACGCCGCGCGCGCTCGAGCACGAGGCGCGCGATCCGTAAGTGGTTGACGCTCGTGCTGTCCGAGGTCGAGGCGATGACTTGCGCGTTGACCGTGCGGCGCATGTGGGTGACTTCTTCAGGGCGCTCGTCGATGAGAAGAATGTAGAGATGGCTCTCGGGGTAGTACTCGGCGATGGCGCAGCCGATCTGTTCGAGAAGGATCGTCTTGCCGGTTTTGGGGGACGCCACGATCAGACCGCGCTGGCCGCGGCCGATGGGCGTGATGAGATCCACCACCCGCATCGAGAGCGGGTCTTCCGGCTTCTGGCAGAGCCGCAGCCGGTCGTCCGGATGCTCGCTCACGAGCTCCGAATAGGGGCGTACTTCCGGGAGCTCTCTCAGCTTGAAGCCGTTGACACTGTCGACGGCCGTGAGCTCGCGATGCGATGGACCGCCGCGGCGGTTGTTCCGCCGGCGGGCCATTCCCGATGGGCCTTGGATGAACTGGCCTTCTTTCAGAAAATACTTGTTGACCAGGCGGTTAGGCACGCGAACGTCCTGGGGGCCAGGGAGTAAATTCTTTTCCAATTGCCGGAGATGGCCGTTTCCCTGCGGTTCCAGCTCCAACACACCTTCAGCTGCAATAGGAGGCGCACTTTGACGATTCATAAACCTCTTTTTTCTTACTTTTGGCTCGTTGCCGCCAACAGCGTCTATCATTCAAGCTATTTGCGTTGCAACTGTCGTCCCGCCAGAACGGCCGGGACATGGAATTCCAAATGGAACTCTCACCGCGTATGTTAGCAGATTCCAAGCGCAAGTGAAAGTACGAAGTCCAAACATTTTCAAAGAGCTCAAAACGTTCAAACGGTCGAACAGAGTAAGGGGTGCCACAAATGACACGAGCCCGAGTAACCAAGTCCAGAAAATCTTCATCGTCTACTGCAAAACAAAAACTCCGCGCCTACGTTCTCATTCAGACTGTGCCTGGTCGCATCGCGGCGATCATCCGCTCACTCTCGCGAATGCCCACCGTCGGGACGGTCGACCCGGTCACGGGTCCTTACGACATCGTCGCGCTACTCGAGGTCGGCGACATCCGTGAGGTCTCTCACCTCGTCGCCGGTACCATCGGTGGCATGCGGGGCGTGACCCGCACGACTACGCTGATTTGTACCTGAGCGCATCCGCGCATCTTCGAGGTACGTTGTCGTCAAACGTGGCCGGCCTCCAGGCCAGAGGCGGCTCGCCAAGTGGCCCGCGGCTGCGAAGCTCATCATACCCGATTTCGCGAGCAAACTGATCCCTGAAAATGGCGCATTCAGAATTCCCAGCCTTTGCAGCCGAAGCTCTGTTGTTCGGTGCACGTGGCGTAGAAAGTCCGGGAACTGTCTGAGCACGGGATGCTCGTCGGTCGCGCGCCGTTCCACCGCCCGCGCGAGAAGGTCTATGGCAAAGAGTGACCAAAGCGAGAGCCCGAGAAGACGGCGACGGTCTCGCGGTTTCTTCTGAAGCGCTTTGATCGTCTCGGATTCTCCGAAGGCGACGTGGCGTTCCTCCTGTTGCGTGGCCCGCTGCAGAATCGATCGGATCTCCCCGTGCTTGAGCGTATCGATGAGCCCGTAGAGCACCGTGAGCACATAACCTTCGCCGAGCGCCATCTCGAGGCACACATGCTCGTTCCAGTCATCAGACATCATGCCCGTCGAAAGAAAACGAACCGCGGGATGAGCACGCCCAGGTGTGGCGGAGAGAATTCCAAAGATCTCGAGAAACCGATCTACGTGCTGCAGCTCTTCCACCGCTTGCCGGGCAAGAAAATTAGCAGCATCGAGAGTGGGCGCCCGATAAAGCCAATGCCCAACTTGGATCCCCGTCACTTCACCGTAAAGAAACTGATCGAAAATCCAAACAAGTAGCTCCCGATCGCGCTCTACATCAAAGCGCGCGCCGCCGAAATCAAAAGACATCTCTTCCCGCGTAAGAACCATAGGCGGCACGATGCTCATGACCGGATTGTCCCGAAGCCGAAGACCCCGGTCAAGCGGCAGGGGTAGCTGGTAGCCGGTGGCCGATAGCTGCTACGATACGCGGGTTATGCCCAACCTCAACGGCACCATGGTGGAGTTCGCCGCCAATGGCGGCACCGGAAGCGGATATTTGACGAAACCCGAGAGCGGCGAGGGTCCCGGCGTCGTTGTGATTCAAGAGTGGTGGGGCCTCGTCGGCCACATCAAGACGGTGGCCGACCGGTTCGCGTCGGCGGGCTATGTCGCGCTCGCTCCGGACATGTATCACGGCGAAGCGACGCAATCTCCGGACGACGCCGGAAAGCTCATGATGGCTTTGAACATCGACGGCACGGAGAAGGATTTGCGCGGCGCGGTGGACTACGTCGCGAGCGCATCCACCGGCGAGAAGATCGGCCTCATCGGTTTTTGCATGGGCGGCCAGCTCGCGCTCTTTGCAGCCAGCAAGAACGACCGCATTGGGGCTTGCGTCGACTTCTACGGCATCCACCCGAACGTGCAGCCGGATTACGCGCAGATCAAAGCGCCCGTGCTCGGCCTATTTGCGGAGAATGACGGCTACGTCAACCCGGATGTCGTGAAGGAGCTCGAAGGGAAGCTGAAGGCCGCGGATGTATCCACCGATTTTCACATCTATCCGGGAGTCGACCACGCGTTCTACAACGACGAGCGCGAGGTCTACAACCTTCCGGCGGCGACGGACGCGTGGAATCGCGTCCAGGACTTCTTCGGTAAGCACCTCAAGGTTTCTTAGCGCCCTTAGATCCTTTAGATTCCCGCGCCATCCGACCGAGGTTTCGCACTTTGCGCGCGAGCGCAAGAACGAGCTTTACTTCGCGCGGCGTCAGCCCGGCGCGTCCGAAGAGCTCGCGCCATTCCGCGAAACGAGGCCCCGCGTTGTCTGGCGTAAAGAAGTTGACTTCGAGGAGCGCTTCTTGGAGCTTCTCGAGCGCTGGCTCGACGTCTTCGAAAGGAGCTCTCTCCCGCGGTGTTTGCTCGGGTGCTTGCACGAGATTGACCTCGTAGCCCGTGACCATCACGGATTGGGCCAAGTTGAGCGAAGGCTGCCGCGCATGGGACGGGATGGCGACCCGGCGCTGGCAGAGTCGCAGATCGTTCTCCGTGAGACCCTGGGACTCGCATCCGAAGACGAGCGCGACGGTCGCGCTGCCATCGAGTGCGGCGATCTCGGCCGCCATTGCACGAGGCGTTATAGACTTCACGCGCATCCCGGAGCGTCCGGACAAGCCCGCGACATAGACCGCGCCCTCGAGCGCTTCCTCGAGGCTCGTGAACTCGCGCGTCGCTTCCAAGATATCCTCGGAGCGCCACGCCATACGCCAGGCTTCGACGGTGCGCCAATCGCACGGGGCGACGAGGTCGAGGCCTTCGAGGCCGGTATTCGCGACCACGCGCGCGACCGCGCCAACGTTGGCGGCGTTTTCGGGACGAACTAGAACGACGCGGACTTTTAGCATATATGGAGGCTCTATTATGGTGGATGAGCGACCGTTCGAGAACGTGAAGCGTCGGGCGACCGCTTTTTGGCTTCCTCGGCGCAAGTGGCGCGAGCTCGTTTTCATCGGCGCTCTCGTTCCCGACGGAGATTTCTTCGTACGAGAGCCCACCCGGCCCATGCCCGTCTTTCGCGAGCCCGATCTCTTTCCCGAAGGCGTCCGCTTTCGCGTGCATCTCGAAGACGACGAGCAAGTGCGGATCGAGCGCGTTGACTAGGCTGGGCTGCTTAGCCAGTAAATCTGAAAAGCGTTTGAACCGCAGAGACGCAGAGGAAAAGCCGAGATTTCGATGAATCTTCAGGGTTGGGATACTTTTTCTTCTCCGCGTGCTCTGCGCCTCTACCGGTGAGATTTTCTTGTTCCGGAACGTGAGCGGAATCCGAGTTCTGACTGGTTGGACCCTAAGTTTTGATCTTGGTGGCGAGTGCGTCGAGGGCGATGCGGGTTTGTTCGCCGGTGCGCAAGTCCTTCAAGTTGACTTCGCGGGCGGCCCACTCCTCTGGGCCGACGATGACGGCGTAGGGGATACCGCGCCCACCTGTGGCTTTCAGGTCCTTGCCGACCCCCGTGGGGGAGTACGGCGTTTCGGCGCGCTTGCCCGCGCGGCGAAGCTCGGTGGTGATCTCGCGGGCGGCAGCTGCGAGCTCGGCGCCTACGGGGATGACGACAACGTCCGAGCGCGGCTGCGCCTTCGGCATGAGGCCACGATCGCGCAGCATGAGGCTCAGCACGACGTCGCCCATTCCGAATCCGAGCGCGGGCAAATCAGGTCCGCCGAGCGATTGCACGAGATCGTCATAGCGGCCGCCGCCGCAGATCGCGCGCTCCTTGCCTTTCCGGTCGTAGAGCTCGAAAACGATCCCCGTGTAATAGGCGAGCCCGCGCACGATTGAAAAATCCACTTCGACGAAATCTTCGAATCCTGCTTCGGTCATCCGCGCGAGATAGGTCTCGAGGTCCGAGACTGCCTTGCGCGTCGTCTCGTCGGCGTCGTCGAGCCGAGGCGCGAACCACTCGAAAACACTCACGCTGCCGGCGCATAGCTTTCGAATTTCCTCGATAGCGTTGTCGGAGACTCCCGCATCCGAGAGAAGCTTCGTAAAAGTCTCGTCGGGCACTTTTCGGAACTTGTCGATAGCGGTATAGGTTGCGGCGATGCTGTCCTCTGAGACCTCGAGAAGCCCGAGCGCCCCCGAGACGATCCGGCGATCGTTGACGCGGGCGACGACATCTTCCTTGGTGAGCCCGAGCTCGCGCTGGACGTCGAGTCCTACTGCTAGAAGCTCGCCGTCGGCTTCGACCTCGCGGGCGCCGATGATATCGACGTTGAGCTGGAAGTGCTCGCGGAGGCGACCTCTTTGGTTCCTTTCGTAGCGGAACAGTTGGGGGATCGAGAACCACTTGATTGGCTTTTGAAGGGAGTTTGCGCGCGTGGCCACCATGCGCGCCAAAGTGGGCGTCATCTCCGGCCGGAGCGCAACCTCGCGGCCGCCCTTGTCTTGGAAGTTATAGAGCTGAGCCACGATCTCGTCGCCGGATTTCTTTCTGTAGAGCTCGAGGCTCTCGAGCGGCGGGCCGTCATATTCCACGAAACCGTAGCGTGTCGCGACCCGGCGCATCGCGGCGAACACGTGGGTCCGCTCCGCCATGTCCTCCGGGAAGAAATCTCGAAAGCCCTTCAAATTCTGCAAATCTGTTAATTCCTTGACTCGAGTTTATCGAGCGCTTGTTTAGGCTCGTGCCCAGAACCTATAATCCTCGATTCGAAAGGGAGGGTCGAATGAGCCCTATCGTAGCAGCGATTAGCTGCTTCGTCGTCTATCTTCTTGGTTATCACTTTTACGCGAAGCGGATCGCGCACAATCTCTTCGAGCTCACGGGTGCTAACGAGACGCCCGCGCACACGCTGAACGACGGGCACGACTACGTTCCTTCCAAGCGCTACGTTCTTTTCGGGCATCACTATGCATCTATCGCCGGACTCGCGCCGATGCTCGGCCCCGCCATCGCCGTGATGTGGGGCTGGGTTCCCGCGATGATTTGGGTCGTTTTGGGAACGATCTTTATCGGCGCCGTGCACGATTTTAGCGCCTTGGCGGTGAGCTTGCGCGCCAAGAGCAAATCGATCGCCAAAGTGGCAGAGAACATCATCGGGCACCGGGCCAAGAGCCTCTTTCACGTCATCATTATTTTTCTCATAGCGCTCGCGATGGGTGTCTTCGTCCAAGTCGTCTCTCAGCTCTTTTCGGCGGATTTCTATCCCGAGGCGGTGTTGCCGAGCTTCTCTTTGATGGTGCTGGCCGTGGCGATGGGCGTGCTCTTCTACAAGAAGGGCGTGCCGCTCGGACGCTTGACCCTCGTCGGCTTCGTGCTCACGCTCGTCGCCGTCTATTTGGGCCGTGTTCTCCCCACGCCGGATTTGAGCGTGTCCTCGTGGAGCTACATTCTGCTCGCCTACGCCTTTGCCGCGTCCGTGCTCCCCGTGTGGCTCTTGCTCCAGCCCCGAGACTTCTTGAACTCGCTGCTTCTTTATCTGGGGCTCATCGCGATCTTTCTCGGCTTTGTCATTCTGCGTCCGAGCTTCGTGGCTCCCGCCTTCGACCCGAGCCCGCCGGGTGCGCCGCCCCTCTATCCTTTCGTGTTCATCGTGATCGCCTGTGGCGCCGTTTCGGGCTTCCATGCGCTCGTTTCCTCGGGGACGACCGCGAAGCAGCTCGACAAGGAGCAGGACGCCGTCTTCATCGGCTATGGAGGCATGGTTTGCGAGAGCGTTCTGGGTCTTGCGGCCGTTCTTGCCTGTACCGCGGGTTTCGCGAGCCCGACAGCGTGGCGCGCCCACTACTCGAATTGGGAATCGGCGGATGGTCTCGCTTCGAACTTGGACGCCTTCGTCTCCGGCGCCGCGACGTTTCTCGCGAGTCTGGGAATCGATCCCGCCTTGGGCAAGGCGTTCATAGCACTCGTGGCCGTCTCGTTCGCGCTCACCACGCTCGATTCGGCCACGCGGCTTCTGCGCTACAACATCGAAGAGGTCGCTGAAACGGTGAGGATGCCCGTGCTCGCGAACCGCTATGTCGCGACGGCGTTGTCGGTCGCGGCCATTGGTTTCTTCGCGCTTCTAAGGGTTGATGGCCGGCCCGCGGGCGTCGTCCTGTGGGCGGTCTTCGGGACAACGAACCAAGTGATGGCCGGGCTGACGCTTTTGACCGTGACGCTCTACCTTTACTTCCGGAAGAAGAACTATCTCTATACCGCCATCCCGATGGTCTTCATGCTCGTGACGACTCTCGCCGCGATGGTCATCAACGTTCGAAGCTTCTTCAACCAGGGAAGCTACTTGCTCTTGGCCGTGGGCGGCGTGGTGTTGCTCCTCGCGCTCTGGCTGATCGTCGAAGGTGTTCTCCGCTTCACCGGCGGCCGTGACGAGGCAGTTGCGAGTCTCGAAGAAGCGCTCAATTAGCGCGCACAGGTCAGGTGGCGCCCGCCGTCGACGTTGACGGTGTCGCCGGTGATCCAACCGGCTTCGTCCGAAGCTAGAAACGTGATCAGCGCAGCGAGGTCCTCGACTTTCCCGACGCGCCCGATCGGATGGGTCGTCTTGCTTCTTTCCAGAAACGCCGCATATTGGCCTTCATCGAGGCCTGCCTGACGGTGGAGCTCTGTGACGACGACGCCGGGATTGACGTTGTTTACGCGGACGCCCCTCGACGCCAGCTCGAGCGCCGAGCAGCGCGTGAGCTGGTCGAGCGCTGACTTGCTCGAGTTATAAGCGAGCACACCCGGGAAGGACCGTATGCCGTTCACACTCGACACGTTCACGATGTTGCCTTTGCGCGGGATGATGTGCGGAAGAGCGAGCTGCATGAGATGGAAGACGGAGACGACGTTGATGTCGAACATCTTCTGCCATACTTCGAGGGAGGTGTCCTCGATGGTTCCAAAGGCGATGATGCCGGCCGCGTTGACAAGAATATCCAGGCTTTCATATTGAGCCAGCGTCTCGTCGACGAGCCGCTTGCGGTCTGACGCGCTCGTGAGGTCGCCGGGGACGGCAAAGGCCGAGCCGCCCGCGCCCTCAATTTCGAGGACGAGCTCCTTGAGCTTCTCTTCGCGTCGCGCCGTCACCGCCACTTTGGCGCCTTCGCGTGCGAAACGCACCGCCGTGGCTTTTCCGATGCCGCTCGTTGTCCCCGTCACGAGCGCGACCTTGCCTTCGAACCGATTATTTGCCATTCAGAACCTCCTTCGAGCCGCCTAGCCTAACGCGTTCCGCGCTCGTGAGACAATGCCCTCGTGCCGGAGCTGCCGGATATCGTGGTTTACCTCGAAGCGCTCGAAGCGTGTATCGGAGGTGAGATTTTCGAAAAGCTCCAGATCGGAAGTCCGTTTCTTCTCAGGTCGATAGCACCGAGTCCGAGTGAGCTCGAAGGCAAGCGGGTCGTTGCGCTGCGCCGGATTGGCAAACGTGTCGTCATAGGCCTCGAGGACGAGCTCTTCATGGTGATTCACCTGATGGTCGCGGGGCGCTTTCACTGGAAAGAAGGCGCCGTTCGTCCACAGCTCCAGAAGCGTCGCGGTCTCGCACGCTTCGATTTCTCCTCGGGCTCGCTGACCTTGACCGAGGCCGGAACCAAGAAACGCGCTTCGCTCCGTCTCGTACGGAGTGACAAAGAGCTTTCGCTTCTCGACCCGGGCGGTCTCGAAGTCCTCGAGGCGGACCTCGAAGCGTTTGCGGGAGCCCTCCGCTTCGAGAACCACACGCTCAAACGATCGCTCACCGACCCCCATCTTTTCAGCGGGATCGGAAACACTTATTCCGACGAAATTCTTCATCGCGCGAAGCTCTCGCCGGTGAAGTGGACGTCGCGTCTGAGTGACGACGAGATCGCGCGTCTCTATCTCGCGACGCGAGAAACGCTTTCTACGTGGACGGAAGAGCTGCGCGCGGAACGAAAAGGCAAATTTCCGGAGAAAGTCACCGCCTTCCGGCCGAAGATGGCTGTTCATGGCCGCTACGGCAAGCCGTGCCCCGATTGCGACGGGCCGATCCAGCGCATCCGCTACGCCGCCAACGAGACCAACTACTGCCCCGCTTGTCAGACCGACGGCAAGCTTCTGGCGGATCGCGGCCTCTCGCGCCTCTTGAAGGGCGACTGGCCGAAAACATTGGAGGCGCTCGAAGAGCGCAAGAGTGAGCACCGCCTCGAATCGAAGCAATAACCCTTGCTTCGCGTCTGGTTCCGGGCATGTTAAATTAGAAGAACGAGATATGAAGTTTGCTGCAGGGTTACTGTTTGGCACCGTGGTGGGAGCGGCGGCCGCGATTTTGGTCGCGCCGATGCCGGGGCACCGTCTTCGTGGCTCGATCTCCAAAGAAGCGAAAAAGCTCGCCGTGCGGGCGACCGAGCTCATCCCCAACGAATGGGCTCAAATGGCGGAAGAGGAAGTCACGCGAGAAATTCTCGAGAACGTAACCAACCTCCGCACCGCCGGCTTGTAGCCGAAGTCACCGCCGGAGAACTTCGTCGAGCGTGTCGACGACTTGCTCTATCTCTTCCTCGGTGATCACGAGAGGCGGCAGCAAGCGCAGCACTTTCGGGCCGGCCGTGAGCGCGAGCACGCCTTGCTCCGCGAGAGCTTCGAGGTAGGGGCGGGCCTTATGCTTCAAGGCGATACCCACCATGAGCCCTCGACCGCGCACCTCGAGGATCGCTTCAGAATCGATCGCCTCGAGTCGCTCTTTCACATAGCGCCCCTTCTTGGCGATGGATTCTAGAAAGCCTTCGCTCTCGAGCACGTCGAAAACGGCGTTGGCGACGGCGCAGGCGAGCGGGTTGCCGCCGAAGGTCGAGCCGTGCATGCCGACGTCAACTCGAATTTTGTCGTTCACGACGGTTGCGCCCATGGGGAAGCCGCCGGCGATCCCTTTAGCGAGGCACAAGATGTCGGGCGAGAGTCCGTAGCGCGAGCAGGCAAACCAGCCGCCCGTACGCCCGAAACCGGTTTGGACTTCGTCGATTACTAGCAGAATGCCCCGTTCGCGGCAAAGCTCTTGCGCGCGCAATATGAAAGACGGCTCGGCGACGTGCACCCCGCCTTCGCCCTGCACGAGCTCGAGCAGTAGCATCGAAACGTCGTCCTTCAATGCGTCCTCGAGGGCCGCGGTGTCATTGAAAGCGATGAAGCGCGCACCTGGGACGACCGGTGCATAGAGCTCGTGATGCTTGGGGTTGAAGCTCGCGCTCATCGCGCCGAAGGTTCTTCCGTGAAACCCGCGCTTGGCCGCCACAACGGCTGGCCGTCCGGTGCGCGCTCGCGCGAACTTGATGGCAGCCTCCACCGCTTCGGTTCCGGAGTTGCAGAGAAAGACCCGGTCGAGCCCGTTGGGACAGCGCTCGGCGAGACGCTCGATGAGTTTCTCTTTGCCGGGATGATAAAACGAGCCGGGGCAGCTCGTGAGCGTGCGTGCCTGCCGCTCGAGCGCCTCCGCGATACGGGGATGCGCGTGGCCGAGAATCGCCGCGCCGTGCGCGCTCATGCAGTCGATATATTCGCGGCCCGTGTCGTCCCAGAGGCGCGCGCCGCTTCCGCGGACGAGGGTGATGCCGCGTTTCCCATAGACGTCGAGCTCGTGGCTCGTGCGAGTGGCGGTTGCGCTCATTGGATTACCGTTCCTTTGCCGGAAAGCGTTTCGCGGAGCGGGTGCTCGACGCGGCCGTCTCCGATGAGAACAGACTCGCATCCGCTCGACGCCATAGCCGAAAGCGCCATGAGCTTCCGTTGAAAGCGCCCAACCGACCCCTCTTGCCACGCTTCGAGCGCGCTGAAGCTCATTTCGTGCACGAGGCTTTGGGGCTCAGACGCATCGCTGAGGAGCCCGCGTGCTTCGATGAGCTGCACGACGCGTTTCGCGCCGAGGCTCTTTTGCAAAAGTGCGACGACGGAGTCGTTCTCCGTATTTATCGCGCATCCATCCTCGTCGAGAATGGGCACCGTCACTACCGGCATGTAGCCGGCGCCGAGAAGAAGGCCGATGAGCTCGGTGTTGATGACTTTGGGCTTCCCCGACGCGTCGCGGACGAGGCGCTTACGTCCGTTCTCCACGACGCGGATACCGCGGTTGCGCCGGCCGCGCACGAGCGCGCCGTCGATGCCGCTCAAGCCAATCGCGTTGACACCGTGTTGGTGGCAAAGACTCACGAAACGCTTGTTGACGAGCCCGGCATAGGCCATCGTCAGGATGTCGAGCGCGGGCTCGTCCGTCAGAACACTCTCGATGCCCGAGGCGGACGTGATCGTGCGCGTGGGGCTTCCGAGACGCAGGGCCAGGTCGTCCCGCGCCGCGTTCGCCCCGTGCACGACGACGCAAGGCTCAACGAGCCCAGTCTCACTCAGATCGGAAGCGATACCCGCCAGGTTGATCGTGGCCCCGCCGCCGACTTTGATAATCGTCAGGTCGTTCAGAGCGTCACCGTTTGCCCGTTCTGCATCGCTTGGTATGACGCATCGAGCGGAACCGAGCACACCGAGCGGATCGCGTCGTCTCGGTAGTGGAGCGTGAAGTAGTCCGGCGATTCGTTGAACCGGCAGCGGGCGTAAATCCGATCGCCGTCCGCGACCGCCACGTTCAAGGCGCGGACGTAGTCGCTTTTCGAAAGAAGCAACTCTTCCGTGGCTGCGAGTGCTTGGGACAGATCGCCATCATCTTGATTCGCGGCGCGCTCGATGAGGTGAAACACTTTCTCGGCGCCAATACGTCCCGGGACGCGAAGCCGGACGCCGCGGAGCTCTCCGTTGAAGACGAAGGCCCGCTCGTCATGATAAAATGGCATGTTGTTCTCAATCGTGATCCCGGTATCTTTGAAAGCGCTGCGGGCATGTACGATGAGAAAGTCGACCTCTTTAGGTATCTCGAACCTGTCTTCCCAGATTGGCGTCAAGCTCTTATGGCGAGACCAGGTGCCCGCCGCCCGCCACGCCGCGCCCCAGCCGTGTCCTTGGTACTCGACGCTCTCGCGGCACTTGCCGCGAAACGTCGCGAGAACGTCGGCAGTCTCGAACGCCGTGTCGGCGCGCATCATCAAAAAGCGGCACATTTTTTCAAGGGTCTCAAGGGTTTCAAGGGTCTCAGGACGGAGTCAAAGAGGATGGAGCCCGGGAAAGGACAGCCCCGTCGTCTCGTCGAGCCCGAGCATCAAGTTCATGCATTGCACGGCTTGCCCGGCCGAGCCTTTCATGAGGTTGTCGATGGCGCTGATGACGACGACACGCGAGCTATCGGGGTCGCGCTCGAAGCCGACATCGCAGAAGTTCGTTCCGGAGAGAAGCTTGGGGTCGGGATAGCGGTAGCTGCCCTGACGCTCTTTGATCAAGCGAATGAAGGGCTCGTCCCGATAAGCGGCGCGAAAAACCTCCCAGAGATCGCGCTCGCTCATCTCGCGATTGAGAAAGACGTGGCTCGTCGCGACGGCGCCGCGCACCATCTCGACGGACGTCACCGTGAGATGCACGTCGATGGGGACGCCGTTCTCGAGGCATTGCACGATCTCCGCGGTATGGCGGTGTCCGGTTGGCGCGAAGGCGCGGACCGAGCCGCTACGCTCAGGGTGATGGCTCGTGCTCGTCGCGCGGCGTCCCGCTTCGCTCGAGCCCGCTTTGACCTCGATGACGGTGCGGTCGAGCTCGACGAGATCCTCGCGATAGAGCGGGTAGAGGCCGAGGATGGACGCTGTGGCGTTGCAGCCGCCGCAGGCGACCCACCGTGCGTCGCGGATTCTGTCGCGATGAATCTCGGGGATGCCACAGACGAACTCGGCGAGCTCCTGCGGTCTAGGGTGTTCTCGTCCGTAATACTTTGCGTAGAGAGACGACGTCTGCAGTCGAAAATCGGCGCTCGAGTCGATGATGCGCTCGGCGAGCGAAGAGAATTGCTCGAAGCGCTCGACCGCTTCGCCGTGAGGCAAGCAGAGAAAGAGAACATCGCAAGACTCGAGGCTCTCGAGCGAGGAGAATTGAAGCGATGTGACCCCACGCAGATTCGGGTGCGCCCGGCCCACGCTCTTGCCGGCGAGCCGCTCGGAGGTAACCTGGGCGATGTCGATTTCGGGATGAGCGAGAAGAAGCCGAACGAGCTCGCCGCCTGCATAGCCCGAGGCCCCGACGATGCTCGCGCGGATCACGCCGCCCTTCTTTTCCGCAGCTCTTCGACTACATGCTCGGCCATCGCAAGGGGGATGTCGATCCCGGTCGTCTCGATACTGTTCTTGAACTCCATCGTGTCGTTCACTTCGTTCACGAGATAGCCGCCGTCGGTCTCGAACAGATCGATCGCGAGCATGCCGCCGCCGACAGCGCGTGCAGCTTGGAGCGAGATCGAGGCCAGCTCATCAGAAACCGGACAGTTCGACGCGGTGGCGCCGCGTGCGGTGTTCGTGCGCCAATGCGTACTCGTACGCGCGATGGCCGCGATGCAGCGCCCGCCGACGACGAAGCTTCGAATGTCGCGGCCGCCTTTGTTGACATAGCGCTGCAAGTAGTAGATCTGATGTTGGTAGTTCCCGAGCGCGGCTTTGTGCTCGAGCAAGCTCTCCGCCGCATCAGCGTCGTCGGCGCGCGCGATGAGCCTGCCCCACGATCCTACGACCGGCTTCATCACAACGGGATAACCCATCGCGTTCGCTGCTTCGAGAGCCGAGTCTTCCGTGAACGCTATGCGCAGATCGGGATGTGGGACCCCGGCCTCGAGAAGCGCCAACGACATGCGGAGCTTGTCACCGCAGAGCGCCCCCACTGCCGCTTCGTTGAAGCAGCGAAGGCCGCGCGATTCGAAGAGATAGCGCGCGTAGAGCCCGCGCGAGAAGCTCACGCTGCGCGCTAGCACGGCGTCGTAGGGAAGAGTCGATGCGACAGAAGCCGGGTCGAACGCGAGCTTGCGATCGTCCAGACAGGTCACCTCGACGCCGCCGAGGCGCGTGAACGCGTCGAGAAGGAGCTTTTCCTCCCGGCGTATCACCGAGTGGAGAAGGGCGACGCGAAGCTGGTTACTCACCCCAGTCTTCGGCCTCGAGCGGCGCTTCCACAAACCGTACCGGTGCAAGAGAAATGACTTCGAGCTCCGAGCTGCATTCACCGCAGTCCAAGAGCTCACTGAGCACGGCATTCGTCGGCAATTTGATGCCGCCGCCACAGACAGGACAAGCGTTCATGATGAAACCTCCTTCTCAACTGAGTCGCCGAATGTGTTGAATCTGCAGAGTAAGAGTCCACGAAGGTTCCACCAAAGAAATCGAAGGATTTGTCACAAAAATAGAATTATTGTTATATTCACAACATGAAGAAGATCTCTGAAGCTGTAGAAACATTGATCGAAGGCCATCAAGGACTTCGATTCGGCTTTCACCATCGCCTGCTCAACTTGAGCCAGCTCGCGCGCTTTCTACGTCCGAGCATCGAGGCGCAGACCCACAAGGAAGTCACGGAGTCCGCGGTGCTGATGAACCTTTCGCGCCTCTCGAGGCGCGCCGCGCCGACCCCCGGGTCCCATGAAGAGGAGCTCGTTCTCGACAAGGTCAGCGTCCAATCCGGCTTGAGCTCGGCGACCCTCTTGAAAACGCCGGAGAGCCATCGTCAGCTGAACCGCGTCTTCCAGCGCATCCGATCCCGCAACGGCTTCATCACCGTCACCGAAGGCATTCGCGAGATTACGGTGATCGTCGAGGCCGAGAATCTCGAGCTGCTTCGCGGAGCCCGTATCGTGCATCGGAACCTCGCTTCGGTCGGCATGACCTTCGACTCGCGCTATTTGAAAGTAAAAGGCATTCTCCATCAGCTTCTGGAGGAGATCGCTCTGCAAAACATCAACGTGATCGAAGTGACGTCCACCGCCACCGAGTTCTGTGTCTTTCTCGAGCAGGCCGACGTGCAGCTCGCCTTCGACGCCATCTTCAACCGCTTCGGCCGACGCGCCTGAACTTTCGAGAATACGGATGCTATTCTATTGATATTCCACCCCACCAAACGATCGATACCCTATGACTGCCGAGTCCTGGCTGCGAGAGATGGGGGAGCATGTACGCACTTCCGCCCTCGAGGTCCCCGATGACGTAAACATCATCGAGCTCGGTGCGCGCGCCCTTTTCTGGGCAGTTTTGATATTCCTCGGTTGGAGCTATGTTTCCTCGTCGCTCATGCGCTCACAAGTGTCTCCGAGCTTCGTGCACTTTCTGCTCGCGCGCATCGATCTCGTTTTTCACGAGGCCGGGCACATACTCTTCCTGCCTTTCGGTAGATTCTTGACTGTGTTTGGCGGGTCCCTCCTTCAGATTCTCGTCCCGCTCGTCTGTACCTGAACATTTCTTCTCCGCCACCACAACGCCTTTGGCGCTTCCGTCACGCTCTGGTGGACCGGGCAAAGCTTCATCGAGCTCGCGCCTTACGTTGCTGATGCAAGCTCGCAAGGACTTCTACTTCTTGGAGGCGTGACGGGGCAAGACGCACCCGGCGCGCACGATTGGAACAATCTCTTGAGCTGGACGGGCCTCCTCCGTTACGACCGCACGCTCGGCATGGCGACCCACCTGCTGGGCGCGAGTTTGATCGTCCTCGCCCTCGTCTGGGGCGGTTACCTTTTGTGGAATCAGTTCGAGGTCGTGCGCGATGTGTGAAGGAGCTACCAGCTACTCGAGAAGTGGCATCGGGTTTGCCGGAAGAGTCAATAACCTGCTTTTATGGGTTGCCGGTGTTCCGGTACGAAACAAAACGTTTCACGGGTTGTTTCGATGTTGGGCCGGTATATTGGGCGGGGCTGGGACTAGCAGCCCGTTGAAAAAGTCGTATCCGGTCGATATTTCTCTGAAGACTCATTCGATGACGATGTAAAATTGCATCGCATGTCGATGAAGAAGAAAAAGAAAAGTTGCCAAGAGACTTTATGGATTCCACACGATGCGGTTGCGTCGAGTCCTGGTCATCCTTTTTATGAGGAACTCGATCGGGTACTTCGAGAGGAAGAGTTTGACTCGTTTGTGGAGTCGAAATGCTCGCCGTATTACGCGAAGAAGCAAGGTCGGCCGAGCATACCGCCGGGTGTGTATTTTCGAATGCTGTTGATCGGCTACTTTGAGCGCATCGATTCAGAGCGCGGGATCTGCTGGCGGTGTTCGGACTCACTGTCTTTGCGCCAGTTTCTTGGCCTTGGAATGGAAGAGCGAACGCCGGACCATTCGTCGCTGTCTCGGATACGGAATCGACTTCCGCTGGAAGTTCACGAATCTGTATTTGGATGGGTGCTAGAAGTTCTAGCGTCGAGAGGGATGATAGATGGCAAGACACTGGGTGTGGACGCGACGACGCTGGAAGCGAATGCGGCGCTTCGGTCAATCGTTCGTCGAGACACGGGGGAAAGCTACGAATCGTATTTGAAGGAGCTTGCGCGCAAGAGTGGTATCGAAGAGCCGAGCCGAGCGGACATTGCAAAGTTGGACAAGAAGCGGCCAAAGAAAGGGTCGAACAAGGAGTGGGTGAATCCGAACGAGCCGGATGCGGAGATCATGAAAATGAAGAGCGGGGGCACGGATATGGCGCACAAAGCCGAGCATGCTGTGGACATGAGCGGGGAAGGTGCGGTAATTGCCGTGACGCTTCACGGAGGCGCGAAGGGTGACACAAAGAGCCTACCGGATACGCTGGAAAAAGCGCAGTCAAATCTGCAAGAGCTCGCGAACAACGCGGAATGTTGTGAACGAATACATGAAGACGCGGGTCGCGAAGTGGTCGGGGACAAGGGCTCTCACGGCAACGACATCCTGGTTGAGCTGGTCGAACAAGAATACCGGAGCTACATTTCGGAGCCAGAGCGAGGTGGCCGCAAATGGAAGGACAAACAGGCCGAGCAAGCCGCCACCTACGCGAACCGACGTCGCATTCGCGGGACTCGAGGTAAGCGATTAATACGCCGTCGCGGCGAGTTACTCGAACGACCTTTCGCGCACTACCTCGAAGCGGGAGGCATGCGACGAACGCATTTGCGAAGACACGAAAATATACTCAAGCGCCTCCTCACGCACGTGGCCGGATTCAATCTCGGGATTCTGATGCGCAATCTCATCGGCAAGGCCACGCCGAAGGAATACGCGGAGCTCAACGCCAGTCTGATCGCTGCTTTATTGCGCTTCGTCTCGACCATAGGCGCACGTTTTGCCCCGCTGCAATCCATCGGGCGTCTCAACTTGGCCGTTCCGCCGAATCACATCTTCCTTGAACTTGCCCACCAAACTTTCTCCGTGAGCAGAATCTGGACTTTTTCACCGGGCTGCTAGGGTCTTTGGACTCTCGGTTGGGGGAACCAGCCCCGCCCTTTAACTATTTAAGAGGCCGCACCTAGCGATAGTGCCCGGCGCTTCGTGGCCCATCGCGCAAGCCAGGCAACGCCAAACGCGATCCCGCCTAAGACGCTGCCAATCACTCCCCCGAAGAAAGTCGCCTGAACGTGGGCGATCAGATGCTCGCCGAGCTCGCCGCGAAAGTGTGCCGGATCGGTATAGTAAGTTGGAACACCCACTCCGGAACTGAGCGATAGAAAGAGCGCGAGCACAGCTGTGTAGACGATCGCGAGGCCGAAAGCCGTAACGATTACATCGCCGAGCTTGCCGCCGCTCCACCCGAAATAGGCCGTATAGCCGACCAGTGCGACGAGCAGCACGACGGTGAGGCTCACCACCTTGCCGCCGGTCTCGATGGGAATACCCATGGGCGCCATGAAGAAGCGAAGCAGCCCGACCACGAAGAGCGCGACGAAACTCCACTTCCAGACTTCGAGATAGCCTTTCGGCGATTGCGAGAATACCTTCATGAAACACACCTCCTACTTTCAAAACGCAATACGGCGTTTGGTCGTGTTGGTTTCGAGAGAGTTTCGAAGCGGTCCCAGGACGTTCTGAACGGGACGTGCTACCGACTGAGCCGCGTCCAGCACCCTGCTTTGACTTCCCACCGGACGAAGAGTAAGTTCCGGAGATCAGGGAGGCGTACTTCATGATCGGACGCACGTTTCGAGCGGGAAGCTCGCGCCGCCTCCGCTCTCAACCACCGCCACGACATCATTGCTGCTCACGACTTTGGCGAGCACGGATGAATCCTCCCGAGTGACGCCGTGGAGAGAAAAAAGTTTGGCCACTACGAGGTGCTCGACAAGCTCGGCTCGGGCGGCATGGGAGAAGTGTACCGGGCGAAGGATCTCGAGCTCGGGCGCGAGGTCGCTATCAAAGTGCTCCGCAAAGTGCTCCGCAAAGAGATCGCTTCGGAGCCGGATGGGCTGAAGCGCTTCGAACGCGAAGCACGCACCGCATCCGCGCTGAACCATCCGAACATCGCGACCATCTACCACATCGGGGAGCACGAGGGCACGCGTTACATCGCGATGGAGCTCGTTGAGGGGCAGACGCTGCGCGAGCTACTGAGGGAAGGCCCCCTCTCCACCAAGAAGACGCTCGCCCTCGCCAAGCAGATTATCGCGGGCCTGGCGAAGGCGCACGGAGCGGGCAACGTTCATCGGGATTTGAAGCCCGAGAACTTTATGGTCACCGAGGACGGGCTGATAAAAATCCTGGACTTTGGTCTGGCCAAGTTGATCCCGCAGGGTTCCGATATTTAGTTTAGGCTCAGAGCTTGCGCCCTTTCGCCGCCTGTCCCTTCAGGAGGAACGTCTTGGGATACTTCCCCTCACCACAAACCATAGACCTTCAGGCGCCTCGGGTTCCAACTCTCGCCATAACTTCAAGCGATAAAGATCTTCGGCCGTGATCTTTCGTTCGCGAAGCCGGTCGAACAAGTGATCTCGGAGCGCGGGAGGAAGGTCGGTCCATTGGATCTTCGGCATCAGGCGCCGAAGACGAGCCGAGCAAGCTCATCCTTGAGCCGCTGCTGTTCGCCCGGATTCTTCGAACGCGTCAGTCGGTCCGCGAGCTCGAAGAGCCGTTTTCTCTCCTGTTCCTGAGCCTCCAGACCCGATTCGATCAGGTCGACGATCACCCTGTTCGCACTCGTTTTTCTGGTACGGGCGATCGCCTTCACGCGCTTGGCGATCGGCGCAGGAAGGCTCACGCTCTGTCGGACGCGCGCTTCCCCAGCAGCCATAGAGCTATTTTACACCATTATGCACCACAGTGCACCTTAGAGATGCAAGTTATGCAAGCTCGTAACGGTGTCATAGGTGTTCACCGTCGCTGTCGCGGTCAGAACCTACAAGTGCGCCAAAAGGCTGGTGCACCAGGTCACGCAATATGCTTAATCCTCAAGTAGGACGAGGCGCCACGCCTCCACGATCTCGCATCTTTACCCGGGTTCTTTGACTTCTCGCCGAGGGGAGTAAGTCCCGTACGGGAGGCGTTCCTTATGATCGGACGGACCTCTCCTAAGAGGTCCTGGAAAAGGTCGGCCAAGGGGTATGGAGATGTTTACCGGGCCAAAGACTTGAAGCTGGGGCGGGACGTGGCGATCAAGGTGCTGATGGAGGCGGTCGCTTCGGACCCGTTGCTTGTAGGCGGGGCCGTAGGGTCCGATATCGCCATAGCCCATATAGTCAGCCACGATCAGCAAGACGTTGGGACGCTCTTCGGCCGCGACGAAGCTCCACGTCCAGAGGACGAGCAAGCACGTGAGCCGGAGGCGCATGGGCAAGCATCGTAGCACCCGTCCAAGTAGAATGCCGCCATGTGGAAGACGATCTGCGTTTGTCTCTTGACCCTCGCCGCCGCGTCCGTTTCCGCGCAGGAGCTCAAAGTCACGTTCGTCGGCACTGGCGCGCCGCGTCCCTCATTCGAGCGCTACGGCCCGAGCATCCTCGTGGAGGCGGGCGACGAGCGCGTGCTCGTCGACCCTAGCTGGGGACTTCGCGAGCGCATCATGCAAGTTGGCTCCTTTGAGCTCTTGACCGGTATCGACCACGTTTTGATCTCTCATCTTCATTTCGACCACACGCTTGGGTTTACCGACCTCTGGCTCACCGGATGGCTTTTTGGCCGTCGGGTGCCGCTCGTGGTGCAGGGCCCGGTCGGGACGACGGAGATGTTGGGCCATTTTCGGAAAGCCTACGATTGGGATATCGAGTATCGTTTTCTCGTGGGGGTCCCGCGCGAAGGCGTCGACATCGAAGCGCGGGATGTCGCGCCGGGCGTCATCTACGACAACGATGGCCTCAAAATCACGGCGTTCGAAGTGGCCCATATGCCCATCGACATGGAGACACGCGAGCTTTTGGATTTCGCAGGTCAAACGCTCGGCTTTCGCTTCGATTATCACGGTCACTCTCTCGAGCTCTCGGGGAACACGCGCCCGAGCGACAACCTCGTCGAGCACGCGCGCGGGGTGGACGTGCTCGTGCACGAAGCGCAATACGCTTCGCCCGGCGCGTCTGACGAAGCCAAGCTCGCCAACGTCAGCTTATCCGTGCATACGGAGCCCAAGGATGCTGCCTCGGTGTCCGCGCGCGCCAAGCCGAAGATGGCCGTCTACTCGCACCTCATCCCGCCTCAAATCACCGAAGAGGAGCTCAAAGCGGCAACGCCTTACGACGGCACCCTGATCGTGGCTCACGACTTGATGATGATCACGATAGGCGACACGATCGAGATTTCGGACCGGCCCATCCTGAAAGACGAGAGCTTCGAGAAGTCGAAAGTCTTGAAATAGCCGGAGTCAGTTCGACCGGTTGGTGGGCGAGACGCGTTGAAGAAGCTGGACGAGCTCTTGGCCTTCCACTGGAACGGTCTTGTGCTCGAGCACGATCTCGCTCGCGGTGATCTTTCGATTGTAGAGTTTCTTGTTGGCGCCGTTATCCGGCCGTAGCGTCGAGCCTTCGAGGGAAACGCCGGCGAACAAACCTTTGGCGCGCGAATAGGTGAGGATCTCGGCGCTCATGTAGGCGTCGGTGGCGGCGCCGGTTGCACGGCCTTTGGGTCCGGCCGCGGCGGAAGCATCCACGCCGAGCTTCACTTTGCTCCTGAGCAAGGAATCGACGCCCGTCGGGTTCATGACGAGGAAGATGAAGTCGGTCGCTTGTCCGCCGAGCTGAAAGCCGATATTCCCGCCTTCGAGGCGGTACATCGCGGGCGCACCCCACGGCCCGGTGAAATTCTTGCCGCTCCGGCAGATCATCGCCCCCCGTCCGTAGCTTCCGCCAAACCCGATGGCGAACTTCTTGACCGAAGGCAGCACGACGATGCATTCGGCTTTGTCGAGAAGCTCTTGAGGGATACCGTCCGGCATGTCGAGGATCTCGCCGACGACGGATGCGGCCTTCTCGAGTCGGTCGGCCAGCTTGTCGAGGCCGAAACCAGGCGCCGCGCAAATGGTGACCACGGCGAGGAACGTTCCAATTTGTTTCAAGAGATTCCTCCTCCGGCGAGAAGCCGCGCTAAGCCATGCACTGATCGCCGCACGCCGCACGCGGCATCAACGCACCTATCCCCTGATAAACATGATACGCCACCAGGTTTCGAGAGTCACCGTCATTGCGGAATTATCTTTTCGATTGTGCCTATGGTCCGTCTTTTCGTTTCTGAGCTTGCTTGACGCCACCAAGGAGGGTGACCGTGACGAACGACGCGCAGCGCGAAGTCTGGAGTGCAGCCGATGTGGCAGAGACGTGGCCGAAGACCGAAGCCATCAGCGACCAGGGCACGCCGCTCCTGATGGAAGCATTGCGCTTGCAGCCCGGTGAGCGCGTTCTGGACGTTGCCTGTGGCGGCGGCAAGACGACCATGGCCGCGGCGAGAGCCGTAGGGCCGTCCGGCCACGTTACCGGTGTCGACATCTCCAAGGGCATGCTCGAGTTGGCAAAGCAACGACTCGCCGAGGCCGGGTTGTCACAGGTCGAGCTCGTCCTGTGTGACGCTCAGGTCGACCCGTTTCCATCCGGACCCTTCGACGCGGCCCTGAGTCAGTTCGGCATCATGTTCTTCGACGATCCCAAAGCGGCGCTCGGCAACATCCGCAGCCATCTGAAACCGGGCGGCCGGGTGGCTTTCGTCGTCTGGCAGCCGGAGGACCGGATGGCGTGGTCGCCCGCGCACGTGATCATCCCGTTCTTGCCTCCGCCGGAGGAGGGTGCGGAGAACACGATCGAGCGTGCGGGATCCGGGCTACGCCACGGAGGCACTGACCGCGGCCGGCTTCACGGATGCCGCGGTGGAGGAGCGGAACCTGGACATCGACCTGCCGGCCGACACCGATATTCCTGCGTCGCTGCTAACGGGTGTCGTGGATCAAGCCCACCGAGATGCCGTACTGGAGGCGTGGCAAAGCTATATGGGTCTGCGTCATAGAAGTGGGGTAAATCATGCCACACGGGACTCCCAGTAATCCTCAAAACGACCGGAAACAAAGATGCACCGGAGAGAGGTGATGGCATTGGCGCCTCTGACGGACCACTCCATGCCAGATTGTTTCAGCCGCGTTCCGATGACGGTCTTGCATCCTGCCTCAATCACTCCGGAACCTACGAAGAGTCCTTGGGCACGGAACTCCGCGTATCGCATCCGTTCCTTGTTCTTGGTTAAGTAGGCGATCTCCTTCTCTGCGTTTTCCTTTTTCTTTGGGTCATCGGACATTCTTTTCTGCGCTTCTCTAGCAATTCTTTCTACGTTTCCCTCGTCCAGATAGTCCCACCACCGGATACGGTATTTCACCACCTCGTCAACGTCTGGGGCAAACAGGATTTTGCAAAGGTCAGAAACGTGTTCACGTGTGTGGTACAGGTCGACGATCTGGATTGCCTCTGGGAAATGCAGTTCGGCCAGATTCTTGATCCATTCGGCGCCATCGCCTAACACCACAACCTTCTCAGCATTCGGCAAACCTCGGCGAACAGCCTCCGCATAAATTCTTTTGCCAAACTGCTCTGCTGGCTCAATGGCTCCAACAAAGGTCGTTGTTTCGGGGTCTCGAATAGGAAATCCCTCTGGGTCGGTTGTTGTTTGTGTACATACGCAACCGAGTTTCATCTCGCGGGTTTTTGAGCTTCCATCGGGTTGCTTGCCCTTTCTACCTTCTAATTCGGACGCAATCATGGGGACGCCCGTGCCGTCGTAGGATATGTACATAATGGGAATCGTCTTTTGAGCTTGCACCGGAATATCCGGTTCGATAAGGGCTTCGCGCTGCTTTTGAGACCAGTGCTCCATATCGGCACCGATCCTTTCGGCCACGCGTTCAATGTCTTTGGCGCTGACTTCGATTCCGGCGTAGATCTTTAGGTCGTCGTGACCATCCTTGAAAGTGGACCTACTTCCGGCACGGGCCATCATGCGACGGGTCCCAGGCGAACGTGTGGTGTCGACCACATCCAGTTGCTCGTCCCCGGGATAGCGCGTCTGGTTACAGGCAGGACATTGAAACAAAGAACGTTTGTAGCCCACCGGGCCGAGAATCGTCAAAAGCGGCTTCGACTTCAAGCCGTGGCTCTCCATCCGGGCACCACAATTGCAAACTATCGCTTCGTCTTGCCGGCCACAGCCCACCCCATCTAGCAGACTGGCTAGAGCCTTGGCGCCAGCTGACAGAACGGCTGCCCTCAAGGAATTTTCCCAGGCCTCCAAATCGGCATGCCTCGCGTGGGCTGCTCGCTCCAGGATGCGTCCTACCTCTTGGTCCTGCTCGACCGCGATCTCGGCCGTTTTTTTTCCGGCGCAAGCACAGCATCTACTTCGATGTCGCCAAAACGCATGGTGAGAGTCTCGAACTCCTTACAGAGTGCAACAAACTTCCTGTGGGCCTCGATGTCCTTTGTGACTTGCTCCGCGTCTTCCCGGCTCAGTCGTTGTCCGACCGTCTTTCCCGCTTCCTTCCGGGTGTAGACCCAATACGGCCCCCGCATAACGGGCTTCCGCTTGCCCTTATGCGTTACCTTCAGATATTGCTCGGTCACCGACCCTGGACGCATGGAGCGGATGGCCCGCATCTGTTCGAGGACTCGCTCCCGCTTTTCTTCCAAAGTTCGCGCAGTATCCATGAGATCGCCTCCTGTTGTTGCATATATACAACAATACTGAGGCCCAAAAAAAGGAGCATAAGTACAAACCCACTCCTGTGACGCAAACCCAAGCTATAGGGCCGGCTTGATTGACGGCGACGTGATGCGATACGACCTCAAGATGAACCTCATCACCGCGACGGCCCCGCGCTGAGCTTGAGCTAGGCCTCTTCGCCTTCGTCCGTGCTCGCGCCGCCCGCGAGTCGTGCGAGCTCGCCGACCACGTAACCCATCACGCAAGCCGACCAGAACATGGCTGGAAAGATGCCGATGCAGAAGACGATGAAACCGAACTGCGCGATGAAGCTCGCTAGCAGGATGGCGAGAAGCGCCGTGAGATAGGCCGCACTATGATTGCGGATGAAGGCGATGTTCTCCATGACCTCGAACGCGGCGCGGAGCCGATTGGTCTGGATGAAACGCACGAACGCGGCGGGCACGTAGACGAGAATGGCGAACGAAAGCACGAAGACAACGAGCCATCCCGCCAAAAGAGCTGGAAGGCCGAAATAAAGGAACTCTTCCGGGAGAGCGCGATCACCGCGGTGAAGAAAAATCCCACCGAAGAGCGCGAGACACGTCATGAAGATCAAAATGAGCACGGGAAGCTTGTGGGCGAGCGAGATGGCGACGCCCTTCAAGCCGTCGATGAAGATCGCTTGGAGATCGTCCCATTCTGGAAGCAATGGCGTCGCGCCACGCATCGTGTTGCGCGCGAGTGCGACGGCATAGCCGGCGATGAACACCGTCCCGATGAGAACCGGCGAGAGCAGTGCAAAGAGAGACCCCACGAGGAGTTTCTGCACCCAGTCGGGATCTTCGAAGAAAAAGGTGAGCGTCCGGGATAGGTCTAATCGTGTTGCAGAGATGTTCTCAGGGGCGCTTGGCATGGCTCGTTAAGGTCAGGTTATAGCAGCAAAGATTTATTATAGCCAACAAGATACAGAGACCCGGACGTCGCGCCCCGATTCTTGGTAAAGTTAAGGGCTCTTGGGTTCGATTTTCATCCTAAGGAGCCCCGATGACCGATTCCATGCACAACCCACTAGGTACCCGCACGACTCTCGATACCCCCGACGGCACCGCGCACGCCTACGCGCTGGAGTCGCTCGAAAAGGCCGGCCTGGGGAGCATCTCGAGGATGCCCTACAGCATCAAGGTGCTCTTGGAGGCCGTGGTCCGCAACTGTGACGGTGAGACCGTTACCGAAGACGATATCAAGACCCTCGCCGGCTGGCAGCCGAGCGATCCCGGCAACAGCGAAGTGCCCTTTTTGCCCGCGCGCGTCATCCTTCAAGATTTCACGGGCGTGCCCGCCGTGGTCGATCTCGCGGCCATGCGATCGACGCTCGAGCGTCTAGGCGGCGACCCGGAACGCATCAACCCCGCCGTCCCTGTGGATCTCGTCATCGACCACTCGGTGCAGGTCGATGTGTTCGGAACGCCGCTCGCGCTCAGCCGGAACGCGGAAATCGAGTTCGCGCGCAACCGCGAGCGTTACGAGTTTCTGCGCTGGGGAAAAAACGCCTTCGACGGCTTCCGCGTCGTGCCCCCGGCGACCGGCATCGTGCACCAGGTCAATCTCGAATTTCTTGCCACGGTCGTCATGAAGGCAGAGAAGAACGGCGAGACGTTTCTTTTTCCCGACAGCCTGGTGGGGACGGACTCGCATACGACGATGATCAACGGCCTCGGCGTGCTCGGATGGGGCGTGGGCGGCATCGAAGCCGAAGCGGGCATGCTCGGCCAGCCGTCCTATCTCATCATGCCGGAGGTCATCGGCTTCAAGATGCACGGGCAACTGCGCGAGGGTGTTACCGCCACCGACTTGGTGCTCGTCGTGGTCCAGATGCTTCGTAAAAAGGGCGTCGTCGAGAAGTTCGTCGAGTTCTACGGACAAGGCCTGTCTCAAATGTCACTTCCCGATCGCGCAACGGTAGCGAACATGGCTCCAGAATATGGCGCGACGATGGGTTTTTTTCCGGTGGACGAGGAAACGCTTCGTTTTCTTCGGCGCACCGGCCGAAGCGACGACCTTGTCGCACGCGTCGAAGCCTATACGAAGATGCAGGGACTCTTCCGCACCGACGAGGCCGCGGACCCTGAATTCACCGATACTCTCGAGCTCGATCTAGCCACGGTCGAGCCCAGTCTTGCAGGTCCCAAACGCCCGCAAGACCGCATCGCTCTTTCGGATATGAAGGACGCGTTCCGATCGGCGCTAACCACCTCGCCAAAAGAGCGCGGCTTCGGGCTGTCTTCCGACGAGCTTTCGCGGACCGCGACCGTGGCCTTCAACGGCACACGCGAAAATGTCGGCCACGGCGCCGTGGTCATTGCCGCGATTACCTCTTGCACGAACACTTCGAATCCCTCGGTGATGTTGGCCGCGGGGCTGCTCGCCAAGAAAGCGACGGAGCGCGGGCTCAAAGTGCCGCCTTACGTGAAGACCTCGCTCGCGCCGGGCTCGAAAGTCGTGACCGAGTACTTGCGCGAAGCCGGCCTTCTCGCTTCGCTCGCAGATCTCGGGTTTCACCTCGTCGGTTATGGCTGCACGACCTGCATCGGCAATAGCGGTCCGCTTCCGGAGCCCGTCGAGAAGGCGGTCTCCGAAGGCGAGCTCGTCGCGGCCGCGGTGTTGTCGGGCAACCGTAATTTCGAAGGACGCATCCACGCGCTCGTGCGCGCGAACTACCTGGCATCGCCGCCTCTCGTCGTGGCCTATGCGCTCGCGGGCACGGTGGATCTCGACCTCGCGAGCGAGCCGCTCGGAAAAGACGTCGAGGGACAGCCTGTTTATCTCGAGGACATTTGGCCCAGCCAAAAAGAAGTCAACGACATGCTGGACAAAGCGATCCACCCGGCCATGTTCAAGAAGATGTACGGGAATGTCTGGGACGGGAACGCAGAGTGGAACAAGTTCCCCGTCTCCGGCGGGAAGCTCTACGAGTGGAACGAAGCGTCGACCTATATTCAAGAGCCACCGTTTTTCGAAGGCTTGACGCTCGAGCTCAATCCGCTGAAGAGCATCTCGGGCGCGCGCGTGCTCGTGCTTCTCGGCGACTCGGTCACGACGGATCACATCTCCCCCGCCGCCGACATCCCGAACGACTCGCCCGCGGGACAGTACTTGCGCGAGCGCGGGCTGGAGAAGAAAGATTTCAACTCCTATGGCTCACGCCGCGGCAACGATCGGGTGATGCTGCGGAGCACGTTCGGGAATATCCGCATCAAGAACCAGCTCGTGCCCGGCGTCGAAGGCGGCTATACGGTGCACATGCCGAGCGGCGAGCAGATGTTCATCTACGACGCGGCGATGCGCTATCAGGAGGAGGGGACACCGCTCGTTGTTATCGCCGGAAAGGAATACGGCACCGGCTCCTCACGCGACTGGGCGGCGAAAGGGACGCTCCTCATGGGGGTCAAGGCCGTGTTCGCGGAAAGCTACGAGCGTATTCATCGGAGCAATCTCGTGGGGATGGGCGTCATTCCGCTTCAGTTCAAGGAAGGCGACGGTGCCGCGAGCCTCGGCATCACGGGTCAAGAGACGTTCGACATCAAACTGGGTGAGGATATCGAGGCGCGGCAAGAGCTTTCGGTGACCGCGACCCGTCCCGACGGTACGACCGTCACGTTCGATGTCATCGCCCGGCTCGATTCGAAAGTGGACGTCACGTATTACAAGAACGGCGGGATTCTGCACACGGTGCTTCGAAACCTGGCAAAGTAGGGGGCGCCTATTTGTAGTCGAAAGGATGTGGCGGCGGGGTATCGTCCTTGTCGACTTTCTCGAAGGCTTCTCGGAACTTCTTTTCGAGAAGCTCTTCTTTGTGCTCCTCCTCGCGGACCGCTTGCGCGAAAGTGTCCTCCGCGTCGGTCTTGCGTTTCTTGTTACGCTCCACCGCTTGCTCGAACGTGACCTTGCCACCGCGCGGCGGCTCCTCGTGCGACACGATAGCGCCGGTCTTGTGGTCGATGAGGAGCTTGGACTCACAGCACGGGCAAACAACTTTGAAATCTTCATCGAGCATCGCCAACTCCTATGGGTGCATGATAGGCTAGCCGCCCATTGGATTTCAAAGCCACTGATTACTGACGCAGTGACGCACTGATGCACTGATGCACTGACGCGGTGCCGCGGGAGGAGCCATGAGCGAATACGAGGACGCGCAACTCATTCTGCAATTCTACGGCCTGCGGCGTGAGTCGCGTCTTCGGGAGGCGCGCTCTTTCGTGCTCGGCCGACTGAAAGCAAAGACCGTCGCAGAGCTCAATGAGCTCTGCCCTCCGGGCTCGGAGGAGAACGCGTCGTTTCGGCAAGTCGTGAGCTACTGGGACATGATCTCCGCGATCGTGAAACGCGACACCGTGGATAAAGAGCTCTTCTTCGAGACCAACAGTGAGATCACCGTGGTTTGGGAGAAGGTGAAGCACCTCATCCCCGAGCTGCGCGTGCAGTTTGGGAACCCTGCTTTTCTCGAGAGTCTCGAACAGATCGCGAAGGAGCGCGAGGCTTATCTGAACACCAAAGTTCCCGGCTATCTCGAGGCCCTGCGCGAGCGGCTAAGCGTCTGAGCTTCGGGACGCTTCGGCAACCTGTTCCGACGTCATCCCGTAGATCGGGGGCGTTTCGATCCCGAGAAAGCCGGCATAGGTATATATCTGGCCGCGATGATGGATCTCGTGCTCGGATAGGAGCCGAAGCCATTTCCATGTCGTAATAGGCGCACCCGCGGGAGTGACACACTTACCGCTCAACTTCTCCGGCGTCAGCGTCGCGAAGATCGCCATCGACTCTTCGTGGCATCGATCGAAGAAGCGAAGAACGGCCTCTCGGCCGTCCGCGAGCTCCTTCCCGCACCCTGCATAGCGGCTCGGTTTCCCTTGAACGTTCTCGGCATACATGAAGCGCTCGATCGCTGCGAGATGGCGAATGAGGTCGGCGAACGTGAACTTGCCTTCGATGGGCGTCCAGTCCATCTTGTCATCCGGGATGACGTCGATGGAGTCTCGTCGTACGCTGGCGCACCTTGCCGTAATATTCGAGAAACACGTCGATATGAGTGAACTCCATCGGTACCCCTCAGTGCTCCAAGATCTTCAACAGAACTTCCCTATCGATGTTGCCCCCCGAAACGATGCAGACGATCTTCTCGCCTTCGACTTTGTCGCCGAGCGCCACAGCTACGGGCACAGCACCCGCGCCTTCGGCCACGACGCGATTGCGTTCGACGAGAAGCCGAAGCGCTCTTTCCACTTCCGCGACGCTTGCCGTGAAGGCTCCTCTCAAGAGCTCCTGCGCGAGAGGCCACATCTTCGGGAGCAGGCCTCCGCTTCCAATCCCATCCACGAAGGAAGGCTTCCGCTCGACCTCGGTCATCTTCCCGGCGGAGAAAGAAGCGCTCAAAGGCGCGGCGGTCTCGACCTCGACCCCGTAGACGCGCGTTTCAGGCCGCAACTGGACGAGCCCGCTCGCGATGCCGCTAGAGAGGCCGCCGCCGCCCCAGGGAACCAACACGACGTCAGGGTCCGGCACGTCCGCGAGAAGCTCGAGTGCGATCGTTCCATTCCCCGCCATGACGGGCTCGTCTTCCACTGGATGTAAGAAAAAGCCCTCGACCCCATCGAAGCGGCGACCCGTCATGCACCGCCACCACGCATCGTAAGGCACGTCGATGTGACGCGCTCCGAGCCGCTCGATCGCTGCGAGCTTTGTTTTCGGCGCGTGGTCGGGCACGATGATGGTGCACGGAATGTTCCTCTCGCGCGCGACCCAATCGACGCCTTGCGCCCAATTGCCGGCGCTCGCAGTCAAGACACCTTTTGCGATCTCTTCGGGAGGCGCGAGCCGGAACGCGTTGATTGCGCCCCGCAGCTTGAACGAAGCGATAGGTTGGAGGTTCTCGAGCTTGAGATAAATCTCACGTGAGCTCTCGGGGTAGTTCAAGCGTACGAGCGGCGTTCGCAAGGCCCTACCTTCGATCGCTTCTCTCGCAGCTCGGATTTCTGCGATGGGAATCACGACCGAGTTGTACCACGTTCAGGTACAATGCCGTCATGCTTCTCGTACTCGATGTCGGCAATACGAAGACCGCCATCGGTGTGTATCACGAGGGCGGCTGGAAGACCGACTGGCGCGTCACGACGCATCTCGACAACCTCGCCGACGAGTATTACGTTCTATTAAAATCACTCCTCGAGGACAAGGGGCTTTCCTGGAAGGACATTTCCGGCGCCGTGATCGCGAGCGTCGTGCCGCCTTTGACCGCGACGTTTCAGGAGCTCATGGAGCGCGTGCTCGGACACCCTCCGGTTATCGTGGCGCACGGCATCGAGACCGGGATCGGCATCAAGATCGACAACCCGGAAGAAGTCGGCGCCGATCGCGTCGCCAATACAGCGGCGGTGCACAAGCTCTACGGCGGGCCGGCCATCGTGGCCGATCTGGGAACGGCGACGACTTTCGATGTGGTCTCGAAAGAGGGCGACTATCTCGGCGGCGCTATAGCCCCTGGGCTCGGGATCACGGCGGACGCGCTCGTGCGGCGCACCTCGAAGCTCCCGCGAGTCGAGCTGACACTTCCGAAGAAGGCCATCGGCACCAGCACCGTACTTGCGATGCGATCCGGGCTCGTGCTCGGCTATCTAGGGCTCGTGAAAGAGCTCGTTGCCCGTCTAAAAGTGGAAGTGCCCGGCGAGCCGAAAGTGATCGCGCCAGTCGGCATGGCCGAGATCGTTGCCGAATGGACGCAAGTGATCGACATCGTGAACCCTCGGCTGACGCTCGAGGGCTTGAGGATCATATACGAGCTGAATCAGTAGCGGTTCTCGCTAACGAATCAGCTCGAACTCGGGGGCTTTGTCGACGATCCCCGCCGCCTCCGCCCGCGCGAAGAGCTCGCGCAAAGCTTTCTCACCAGCGTCGCCCATGTCCTTCGTGATGTCCGACACGTACATCTTCACGAAGCGTCGGCCAAGCTCGCGCTCGAGGCCGCGGCCGAACTTGAGCGAATAGGTGAGCGCCTCCTCTTCGTTCTCATAGGCCCAATCGATGCTCGCGCGCATCGCAGTATTGATCTCCACCGCGAGCTCGCGCCCGAGATCGCGCCGTACGACGTCGAGGCCGAGCGGTAAAGGAAGCCCGGTTTCTTTTTTCCACTGCTCTCCAAAGTCCAGGATCTTGTGATAGCCCTTGTCGGCATAGGTCAACTGGCCTTCGTGGATGATGACACCGGCATCCGCATCGCCTTTATCGACGGCGTCGAAGATCGCGTCGAAGGGCCGAACGACTGCTTCGAACTTTGGAAGAAAAATACGCGAGAGAAGCGCCGCTGTCGTGATCTCACCGGGAATGGCGACGCGCTTGCCTTCGAGCTCGTCGACGGTAAGCGCTTCTTTCGAGATGACGACCGGGCCGTAGCCCTCGCCCATGCTCGCGCCGGTCGCCATGATCCAATATTTGTCGGCGACGGAAAGAAAGGCATGCGCCGAGATCGCGGTGACTTCGAGATCGCCGTTCATCGCTCGCTCGTTGAGCGACTGGATGTCCTCGAGCACATGGTCGATCTCGAAATCTCGAATTTTGACAGCGCCATGCGAAAGCGCGCAAAACATAAAGGCGTCATCAGGGTCCGGGCTATGCCCGATTTGCAAAACGTTTGACATCGGTGTCCTTCCTTGAATCGATTTGATGCAAATAGGCGCGCGGCACGTCGATGACCAAGGCTTTCTTGCTCGCCTTCAGGCTGGCGTGGATGAAACAGACATGCGTGCACCAGCAGCCATCTCGCTCGATGGCGGCAATCTCTTCGGCGCGCTCCCGCGACTGCCAGAAGCGGCTCCAATCGCAATCATAGTCACGAAGATTGCCGAGCCGCTCGCGCAGCTCGCAAGAGCGGATATCGCCGTTCGCATCCAAGACCGCAATGTTCTGTGCGGCGGTACACGGCATGGGCCATCGATGATGGCGCTCGAGGTTCGCGGCTTGAATCTCGTGGTACAGGCCGAGCACGCCGAGATAGGTGGCTTTGCCGAACCAGCTCTTGCGGGCGCCGACCTTGGAAGCGTAGTGCTCATAAAGGGGCTTCAGATCCTGATGGAGCTGCTCGAGGGTGTCCTTGTGGACTTCGAGAAGCGCGGGATCTATCGGCTCGCCTCGGATGATTTGAAAATAATGCCCGTCGAGGTCGAAGCGCTCCCGCATGATCCTTCCGAGCTCGAGCATCTCGTCGACGTTCTCGCTGCAGATGACGGAGTTCACGTGAAGCCTCAGCCGGGAGTCGCGATGGCGGAGCTCTTCGAGAAGCTCCAGGCTTTCGAGCGCGCAGTCGTAATTGCCGGGAACGCCTCGGATGCGATCATGGGTCTCGCCAATCCCGTCGAGCGCGAGGTTCAGGTTGACGCGTAGCTCGGGACAACGCTCGAAAGTCGCTTCGAGCAGCGCAAGAAGTTTTTCTGGAAGGATCCCGTTGGCCGGCAGGTTGATCGAGCGGACTTCGTTCGCGCGGTAGAAAAGCTCGAGAATCTCGACGAGATCGGCGCGCAAGGTGGGCTCGCCGCCCGAGAGCCAGATTTCGTTGAAGCGGGGCATCGTGGCCGAGAGCCGCTCAATCTCTTCGAAGCTCAAGTCAGTGTCCTGGTTGAGCTCCTCCCAGTAGAAACACGTACGGCACTTGGAGTTGCAGCGCGACGTGACAAAGAAGATCAGCGTGTCCAGCGCGAGTGCGGCCATCCCGCCGGAATTATAGCGTCATCGTGCGAAAGCCGGCGCTTCCTTCCAACACGACGACCTCCTAGAATAGCGCCTGTGTGGTGGCTCTTGTTTTTGCTGGCAGCCTTCGGCCCAGAGCGGCACGAAATCGAGCCATGGCTCGGCCGCTATGTGGCGGAGCCGGAGACGATCGCCTTTCGCTGGGAGGAGGACGGCCTCGTCTACGATCACGGCAATATCGCGATTCGCGTGGACGGCATGTGGCATGTGGCATGTGGCATGTGGCATGTGACGGTGCCGGAGTTCTTCGTCCGCCACCGCGTGACCTGGCTCTCGGAGGCCGGAGCCATGTTGCTCGAGGAGAGCCATGACGAGAGCGCGGCCTGGCAGCACGAGCTCCGACTCGACGGTGACCTCCTCGTCAAGGTATCGTTGTCGGGCGGCTCGGACGGCGGCGAGGTCATCGTCCGGACCTACGAGAAGCAGAACCCCTAGGAGGTAGCTCGTGCAAAGACGCATCATCGTCCTCGGTGTTCTTCTCGCCTTTGCGGCCAGTCCATTGCTCGCCGCAGGCAAGCTCTTCGATGGAGAAGAGAAGGCCTTTGTTTTCGTCGGCTACTCGACGTCCTATCGCTGGCCCAATATTCTCGAGCACAAGATCAATCGCCAGTTCGAAGACGCGATCGTCAATCACGTGATGAACGCCGCCTCCGGGGGCGCTCCGGTGGGCACTTGGGTGGCGGCGGAAGACAGCGAAGACTGGCAGCGCAGCTATGGCCGCATGTTGCGGGATTGGTTCCTGCCGCTCGAGAGCCGTGGCGCTCCTGCAGCAATCGCTACAATGTTCTGGCGCAGCGTCTGCGAATAGCCGTCGGGATGCAACCAGTAATACGTTCCTTCAGAGTTGTACCGTCCTCGTTCGCCCTGAATGAGGACGACGTAGCCGCGCTTGACGAAATAGCGCGCGTGTAAGTGTTCGCACCCGCGTTTGTTATAGGGCGTGCGCTCGATGAGAACCGGGTAGGGGCCTTCGAACTGATTCTCGGGGACGTAGACATCGGTCGCCAGCTCGACGCCGTCGCGCATCGGCACCATGACTTCCCGGCATTCCCACGTCTGGCCGAATGCCCAATTTGGTACCACCATCAGACATAGACAGAAAACCCTACGTCGCAATGTTCTCCTCCCGTACAAGGGTGTATATCAAGCGCGTAGCAGGCGTCAACCCATAGCATGGGCATCCTGGAGGTCTTCATGAACCGACGTGCTTTTCTCGCAGCGGCAGGCGGCAGCTTGACCGCGCTACGAAGCCATGCGTTCGAACACGTTGCGGGGGCCGCGCAATCCCGCGCGGAGCGAGGTTCCCGGGAGATGGCGCGCGATGAGGGATATCACGAATACGAGTCCGTGTGGATGATGGTCTCCGTCGGCGACCGCATTTCATAAACACGCCCTCTCCATGTGATGCGCCTCGACAAAAAGGCGCGCACGGCTGCTTGGAGCGTCATGAAGCTCGCTAGAGGAAACAATGTTGCATAGGCCCACCAATACCTTCGTCCCCAAGCGGACGCGATCGCCTGCGAGCCGCCGGAATAGGTGCCGAGCGCGAGGACGAGCAGCCACAAAATGAGTCCTGCCTTCCCGCCGGCCCAAGGTCCCAGCAAGAAGAAGGCCGAGTACAGTCCGTGATGGAGCACGGCGACCCGAAACAGCGCGGGCCAATAAACGCGCGTGATGGCGATTTGCCTCGTGACCCATGAGAGAAGCTCGAGGAGCCCGACGCGGCCATAGGAAGGCACGAGGCAGCCGGGCGCGAAGGAAACCCTCAAGCCTGCCCGTCGCACCGCGTGGGTGAGCGCGTAGTCGTCCGAAAGCGCGCCTTGCCACGCCTGAGCGACCCCGATTTGCTCGAACACGCCGCGCCGGATGGCCATGCCTCCGCCCCACGCGAAATTCCGGTCGTGGTTGCCGAGCAGGGAAAGCACCGAAGCGTTCCAAACAGAGCGCAGCAACGTGAGGAAGCTCAAAGGCTCCGGCACGTAGAAGCGATAAGTCGACGCGACACCCACGCCGGGACGGTCGAGCTCGCTGACGAGGCGGCGCAGCCAGCCGGGGTCGGGCCGACCATCCGAATCGGCAAAGGCCCACACGTCCGAGGGCGGGACCCGATCGATAGCTGCGAGCAGGTTGTGCACTTTTTGCCCACGCCCTTCCGCCGCCCCCGCGATCACGAGCTCACCGCTCAAAAGACCCTTGATGATCGGAATGGCGGCATCGTCCGCGTGTTCGACGACGAAAACGAGACGAAGATTGGGATAGTCCTGTTGTTCCAGGGCCTTCAGATTGGCTGCCAAACCCTCTTCCACGCCGCAGCACGGGACGAAGAGCGTGACGGAATGTGTCTCACGCTCCATCGAGCCGTGCCTGCCGACTTCGCTGCGGCGTCCTCCGAAAAGAGACGACAGCGCGATGAGCAGCTGCGCGAGGCCCAGAATCACGACGAAGCTAGTCACGTTCGACTCGGAAACGACCGTAGGAATGTTGACATTCTGTATTTTTACCCGATATATTCAACACATAAGTTGCTCACAAACGTAAAAACAACACGATTTCTCTCAATGCGCATGCCGGAACGACTCCTCCCGAGCTCGAGCAGCGGTCGACGCCCGTCGATCCAAGAATCATGAAGCTGCGAGTCTTGGGTTGTTCGGGGGGGAGCGCTCACGGGCGCTTCCTTTCCAGCTTTCTTGTCGAGGATCGTGTGGCGCTCGATGCCGGCGGTCTCACCAATGCGCTCACCCTCGAAGAGCAGCAAGGGATTGGCCATGTGATCGTGAGTCACACCCATCTCGATCACAACTGCGGTCTTCCGTTTTTTCTGGACAATGTGTTTGGTCATCTGGATGATACCGTGATCGTATACGGGACGCGCTCAGTCATCGAGAGTCTAAAGGCTCACATGTTCAACGACGACCTCTGGCCCGATTTCACGAAGCTACCTTCTCCCGACGTCCCGACGATGCGTTTTCAAGAGATCGAGACCGAAAAGCCGTTCGTTGTCGACGAGCTGACTTTCACGCCCATCGAAGTCGAGCACCTCACGCCGACCGTGGGCTTTCTCGTCGAAGACAACGACAGCGCGATCCTTTATACCAGCGATACCGGCCCGACCGATCGCATCTGGCAGTGTGCGAACGGGCGAGACAATCTCAAAGCGGTCATTACGGAAGTCTCTTTCTCGAACGCTGGAGCAGCGCTCGCTCGCGCGAGCGGCCATATGACACCGGACATCCTAGCCGCGGAGCTCGGGAAACTCACCAAGGACGTGCCGGTCCTCGTCACGCATACCAAACCCGGCCACTTGGCTCTCATTGAACAAGAGCTCGAAAAGTTGAACCTCGAGCGCGTCGAGTTGATCGAGCAAGGCAAAACCTACAATTTCTGAGCGTCGCGCTCACGCGGTAGAATACACACCCGAAGATGCGTTTCGTTCGGGCTATCGCGTATTGCGTCGAGGAGGCTTTCGTCGAGCTCTGGCGAAACCGTCTCGTCAACCTCGTTTCGGTCGGCACTATCGCGGTCTCTTTATTCATCCTGGGCGTCTTCCTGACCGTATCGGCCAGCTTGAACCAACTGCTCGAGGGTTGGGCCGGAAGGGTCCAGCTCACGCTCTACCTCGAAGACGGTTTGAGCGCGTCGGATCGCGAGCAGCTCCAGCTCGTGCTCGAGAACAGCCCGGAGCTCGAGTCCTTCCAGTTCGTTTCGAAAGAGGATGCGCTCGAGCGTTTCCGATCCTACTTTCCCGAGCTCGACACCTTGTCCGACCTTCTCGAGTCCAACCCTCTGCCGGCTTCGTTCGAAGTCGGTGTAGCACAGGAGTTCAGAGAGCCGGACCGAGTGCGCGTGGTGGCGGGTCGCCTCGCGCGCCTCGGCGGCGTCTCCGAAGTCGACTACGACTTGCTGTGGATCGAGCGGTTGACGAGCATCATCGAGCTCGTGCAGATGATCGGTCTCACGATCGGGAGCGCTCTCGCCGTCGCTTCGGTCTTTACCATCTTCAACGTCATCAAGCTCACCGTCTATGGTCGGCAGGAAGAGATCGGCATCATGCGTCTCGTTGGGGCGACCCACGCCTATATTCGCGGCCCCTTCCTAGTGGAGGGTATTCTTCAGGGCGGGCTCGGCGGCGGGCTCGCGCTTGGACTGCTCTACTTCACGCATCAATATCTGCTCCGAGAGGCGCTGCGCTCCGTTCAGCTCTTGCCGTCGCCCGATTGGCTGGAATTCGTCCCGCCGCCGGCCTGGGCGGCTCTCATCCTCGGGGGGATGCTCGTCGGCCTCCTCGGGAGCCTGCTATCCGTACGAAAGTTCCTTGCCAGCCCCGTCTGATGGTGTAGTGTGCCAAAACTCGATCGACATGTGACTCACCGAGGTTCGCAGCTGACCAGCGCTAATCGCCGGCGAGCTCGGCGATGCGGGCGGTGACGAAGTCGAGTGCGACCTCGTTTTGAGCGCCCTTCGGGACGATGAGGTCGGCGTAGCGTTTCGAAGGCTCGGTGAAATCCACGTGCATCGGGCGCACCGATTCCAGATATTGCCTCGTGACCGATTCGATGGTTCGGCCTCGATCCTGGACGTCACGGGCCAGGCGTCTCAGAATGCGGATATCGGCGTCGGTATCGATGAACAGCTTGATGTCGAATCGCTCGCGAAGCCGGGCGTCGACGAGGACCATGATTCCCTCGACGAGGACCACGGGTCGCCGCTCGACGTTCTCGCCGGTGACGACCCGCGCGTGCGCGACGTAGTCGTAAGCGAGCCGCGATACGGCCTTGCCCGCTTTGAGCGCGTCGAGATGTTCTACCAGTAGCTCGGTCTCGTAAGCGTCCGGGTGGTCGTAGTTGATTTTCGCGCGCTCCTCGAAAGGAAGAGGGGACGGGTCGACGTAGTAGGCGTCCTGGGACAGCACCACGACTCTGTCGGGCCCCATCCGATGCGCGATCTCTTTCGCGAAGCTCGTTTTGCCCGAGCTCGTCCCTCCCGCGATTCCGATGATGACGGGCGTCACGACTCCGCCACGCGTCCTTTCTCGAGAAGAATGACGCGCTTTCCCAAGCGCGTGATCAAATCGCGATCATGTGTGGCGACGAGCACGGTCGTCCCGCGCGCATTGATCTCTTGAAAGAGCGACATGATCTCGAATGCGAGCTCGGGATCGAGATTTCCCGTCGGCTCGTCAGCGAGCAGGAGCACCGGCTCGTTGATGAGAGCGCGCGCGATCGCGACGCGCTGCTGCTCGCCGCCGGAGAGCTGCATCGGATAGCTGTTCATCTTGTGGTGCAGCCCGACCTGTCTCAGGATTTGGAAAGCGCGGCGCTTGCGCTCGAGCTTCGCGATGCCCATGACCCGCAGCACGAAGGCGACGTTCTCGAAAACCGTCTTGCGCGGAAGCAGCTTGAAGTCCTGGAACACGACGCCGATATTGCGCCTGAGAAAAGGGATCTTGGCTTCGGGGATCGCAGAGACGTTTCTGCCATTGACGAGGATCTGGCCCTGCGACGGGACCTCCTCCCGGAAGATGAGCTTCAGGAAAGTCGTTTTGCCGGCACCGCTCGGACCGGTGAGGAAAACGAACTCCCCTCGGTCGATCTCGAGCGTCACGTCCGTCAGGGCGGTGTTGCCCCGCCCGTAATTCATGTGGACGTGGAATGTCTGAATCACGATTCTTCGAGGAGCCGCACGAGCGTCTCGCGGGCGAGTTTGGGGTTGGCCTGGCCGCGCGAGGCTTTCATTATCTGACCGACCATCCAACCGATGACTTTGTCTTTGCCCGCCTCGAGCTCGGCGACCTGTTCCGGATTGTTGGCGATGACTGTCCGCACGAGATCTTCGATAGCCGAGGCATCGGAGATTTGACCGAGGCCTTCGCGCTCGACGATGGCCGCCGGCCCGTCTCCGGACGAGAACATTTTCGCGAAGACATCTTTGCCCATCTTGCCGCTCAACGTCCCTTTCTCCACGAGCTCGATGAGCTCGCCGAAGGATTCCGGTGTGACGGGGATCTCTTCGATGGCCACGCCCGACTCCTTTAGTTTGCGTAGAAGCTCGGACATCATCCAATTGCTCGTGGCCTTGCCGTTTTTCGAGCGCTTCGCGGCCGCCTCGAAGTAATCGGCGCGGGCGCGCGAGCTCGCCAAGACTTCGGCGTCGTAGGCGGGGATGCCGAATTCCGATTGGAGCCGCTCACGCCTGGCTTCCGGAAGCTCAGGGAGCTTTCGCTTCTGCTCGTCGAGCCACGTGGACTCGAGCTCGAGCGGCGGGAGGTCGGGCTCGGGGAAATAACGGTAGTCGTGAGCGTCTTCCTTGCTGCGCATCGCGACGGTGCGGTCGGCGTCTTCGTCGTAGAGCCGCGTTTCCTGAACGATGCGCTCGCCCGATGCGCAAGCAGCGATCTGCCGTTCGACCTCGTAGGCAAGGGCGCGGCCGAGAAGCCGGAAGGAGTTGATGTTCTTGAGCTCGACTTTGGTCCCGAGCTCGGTCGCACCCATCGGACGCACGGACACATTGCCGTCGAAACGGAAATTGCCTTTTTCCATGTCAGCGTCGGACACTTCGGTATATTCCAAGATCTCTTTCACCGCTTGCGCATATGAGGTCGCTTCTTCGGGGCTCGACAGATCGGGATGGCTCACGATCTCGATCAGCGGAACGCCGCTTCGGTTGAGATCGACACCGCTTTTCGCACTCGAGCCCTCGAAGCCGTCGTGCAGGAGCTTCCCGGCATCCTCTTCCATGTGGATGCGCTCGATCCGGATGCTCTTCTCGCCATCGTCGAGCCGGATGGACACCGTGCCATTCTCTGCAAGCGGGCGGTCATATTGCGAAATCTGATATCCCTTGGGAAGGTCGGGGTAGAAATAGTTCTTGCGCGCAAAGATCGACGTCTCGTTGACCCGGCACCCGACGGCGAAAGCCATCCGCGCGGCGAGCTCTACCGCGTGGCTGTTGAGAACCGGCAGAGCCCCGGGAAGCCCGAGGCAGACCGGACAAATGTTCGTGTTCGGAGGCGAGCCAAAGCGGGCGCGACAGCCGCAGAAAAGCTTCGTCTCCGTCAGTAGTTGCGCATGGCATTCGAGCCCGATGACGGTTTCGTATTCGGTCATGCGGGAGCGTACATCTCGTCGATCAAGTGTTCGTAGCGGGACTCGATCACTCTGCGCTTGACCTTCAGCGTAGGGGTGAGCTCTCCGTCCTCGATAGTGAACTCCTTCGCTAGAACCGTGATCTTCTTGATGCGCTCGTACTGGGCGAAACCGCCGCTCAAACTCTCGATCTCCGCGAGAATGAACTCTGTGACCCGGGGGTGGGCGGCCATGGCGTCGGCGCTCTCTGCTGTGATCGACTGCCGAGCGCACCAAACGGTGAGCCTCTCGAAATCGGGCACCACGAGTGCTGCGGGAAACTTGCGTTTGTTGCCGACGACCACGATCTCTGCGATAAAGGCGTTCGTCTTCAAACGGCCCTCGATCGCTTGAGGAGCGATGTTCTTCCCGCCCGCGGTGACGATGATGTCTTTCTTGCGGTCGGTGATTTTCAAGAAGCCATCGCCATCGAGCTCGCCGATATCTCCCGTGTGAAAGAATCCGTCCGGGTCGATGGCCTCGGCGGTCGCGGACTCGTTCTTGTAGTAGCCTTTCATGACGTTGGGCCCGCGAACATCAATCTCGCCGTCCTCGGCGATCTTCACTTCGACCCCGGGAATGAGCCGACCGACGGTGCCAAACTTCATGTTTCCGGGCCGGTTCACGGAAATGATGGGTGACGTCTCGGTCAAACCGTAGCCCTCCACAATCGTGATACCCGCCGCCCAGAAGAAATTGGCGATCTCCGGGGCGAGCGGCGCAGCGCCGGAGACGAAAAAGCGCAGCCGGCCGCCGATGCGGGCCTGGAGCTTCTTGAAGACGAGGGCGCCCGCGAGCTTGTATTTGAGCTCGAGCCCGAAGGGCGCAGACTTGCCCGCGAGCCGATACTTGCCGTGCTCGCGGCCCACCCCGATGGCCCAATGGAAGATTTTCTTTTTGCTCGGGCTTCCTTTGTCCACCGAATCGTTCACCCGCGCGTAGAGCTTTTCGTAGAAACGCGGGACCATCGTCATGACGGTCGGCCGGACCTCGCCGAGATTTTGTGCCACTTCGTCGATGCTCCCCGCGATAGCGATGCTGACCCCAGCGGCCGGATAGAGGTAGTGAGCGGCCAACCGTTCGAACACATGACTATAGGGAAGCGCGGAGAGCGCGATGTCGTTCTCGTCGAGCGGAAGAACTTCCAACCCGGCCTTGGTGTTCGAGACCAAGTTGTCCTGCGTGAGCATGACGCCTTTCGGATCGCCGGTGGTGCCGGAGGTATAGACGATGCTGGCCAAGTCTTCCGGCGTGACCGCATCGGCGAGCTTCTGCACGAGATCGGGCTCCTCTGCCGCTTTGGCTTCGCCTTTCTTCTCGACGTCCACGAGCATCATTCCTTCGAGCTCGGCGCTCGTATCGAGCTTCACGAAATGCTCGACGGTCGTGAGCTCGTCCCGTATCTCGGCGACCTTTTTCTGTAGGTCGCTGTCTGCGACGACGAAGCCTTTCGCTGCCGAGTCGTTCACGATGTAGCTGATTTGGGGCGGCATCAGATTCGCATAGAGCGGGACGTTGACAGCGCCGAGGATCTGAAGCGCTGAATCCACGAGAAACCACTCGGCTCTATTGCCGGACAACAAAGCGACGCGATCCCCGTGGGCGATCCCGAGCTCGTGAAGCCCCAGGGCGATGTGGCGGGCGCGGCGAAGCCACGCTACCGAAGAAATCGAATGCCAGGTACCGTCCTTCTTGAACCGAAGCGCCTCGTCTTTGTTGTATTTGGCGACGGCGCCGGCGAGAAGTTGATTGAGTGTCCCGAACTCCATGAGTCACCTCGATTTGCGCGAGATATTAGCATACGGAGCCGATCGCCGGCACCGGCTTTCGATTAACGTATAATCGCGCCGTGAACGGGTATATCGGACTGGGTTCGAACCTGGGCGAGCCCGTCTCAGAGCTCCGTGCGGGAGCGTCCGAGCTCCTCGATCGAGGTGTCACGATCACCCGCCGCTCGAGTCTCTATCGCACCGAGCCCGTTGATGCTGCCGCTGCCGCTGCCGCGGAAAGTGATGCCTGGTTCATCAACGCCGTTTTCGAGATTAACTTTGCCGGGAGCGCGCCCGAGCTTCTCGATGTCTGCCGCGTCATCGAGAACGCGCGAGGGCGCGAGCGCAAGGTCGAGAACGGTCCCCGGACCCTCGATCTGGACCTGTTGCTGGCCGGCGAGCTCGTGGTCTCGAGCGAGGATCTCACCATCCCTCATCCGCGGCTTCACTTGCGACGATTCGTCCTCGTACCCATGGTCGAGATCGCTCCCGATGTGGTCCACCCTTTGAAGAAGCGCACGATGCGCGAGCTCTTGGCTGCGTGCGACGACAAGAGCGCCGTTTTTCCGCTCCATGGCGTCACCGCTTAACGTCATGGACTTCCGCTACATTGCCGTCGAAGGCCCGCCCGGGGTGGGTAAGACCGGGCTTGCCGAGCGGCTTGCCAAGAATCTGGAAGGCAGGACGCTGCTCGAGCAAAAGAACAATCCTTTTCTCGACAACTTTCTTTCCGGGGAGCCGGGCGCCGCATTCCAGGCGCAAATTTTCTTCCTGCTGAACCGTTACCGGGAGCTCGCGGCGCTCGCACAGAGAGAGCTTTTTGCTCAGACGCAGATCTCGGACTTCATTCTCGCAAAAGACAAGATCTACGCCTATCTGGGCCTCGACGACACGGAGCTCATGCTCTACGAGAAAATCTACGGCCCACTCGCAGGAGAAGTGCCGACCCCGGAGCTCGTCCTCTATCTCCAAGCTCCCGCGGAAGTCCTTTCGCGGCGACTCCGCGCCCGCTCGGAAGCGAGGTTCCCCCAGGAGGAGGACCTCCGCGACATCGTGCGGGCGTATGACTACTTCTTCTTTCATTACACGGCGACGCCGCTTCTCGTCGTTAGCTCCGCGGAAGTCGACTTCTCCGAGCAAAGCGCCGACCTCGAGGATCTTCTGCAAGAGATTCGGCTCATGCCGGGTGGAACCCGATTCTACGTGCCGGCGAAAATCAGCCAAGAATGAGCATTTCCTCTGGTTGCCGACGGTGCGAGCGCCGTGCTACCCTGGTTTTGTTACATCTAAAAATCAAATAGTGTTCCCCGCCGTTTATCGAGCGGTCGGACTGCTTCGCATCGCCAATGCTTTGGGGAAACAGCGTTGTTTTCCAAGCCGGAGGTCACTCTGATGAGTAACGAAAGGGGATTATATACAAAAGTGGCGAAATACCTTGACAGATACGCCACTTTCCTGTAAGATTCTCCCATGATGAAGAGACACAAGGGCCCCGGAAAAGCCTACCGGAAGGGGATTACGCTGAAACAGATCATGCGGATGTTCCCCGACGATGAAACAGCTGAACGCTGGTTTACTGAGCAGCGCTGGCCGAACGGCGTATGCTGCCCGGAGTGCGGATCGGTCAACGTTCAGACTGAGTGTAAGCACAAGACGATGCCCTACCGCTGCCGCGAGAAAGAGTGTGGGAAAAAGTTCAGCGCGAAAACAGGCACCGTGATGGAAAGTTCGAAGATTGGCTATCAGGACTGGATCATTGCCACATTCGAGATCATGACCAGCCTCAAGAGTGTTTCGTCGATGAAGCTCCACCGCGACTTGGGAATCACACAGAAATCCGCATGGTTTCTCGCCCAGCGGCTACGGGTCGCGTTGTCTCAGGATGTGCCGACGTTCTCCGGCCCGGTCGAAGTGGACGAAACCTACTTCGGCGGCAAACGGCGCAACATGAGCAAGTCGAAGCGCAAGCAGTTGACAGGGCGCGGGCCTTCTGGTAAAACTGCCGTCGTGGGTGCGAAGGACCGCCGGTCCAACCGCGTGTCGGCCAAGGTCGTCAACAGCACAGACCAGCCGACGCTCCAAGGCTTCATAGTCGCAAACGTCGAGGATGGCGCGAAGGTGTACACCGACGACCACGGCGGTTACGAGGGACTGCCGAACCACGAATCAGTCCGCCACTCGCTCTCCGAATACGTGAAGGGCGACGTTCACACCAACGGCATCGAGTCTTTCTGGTCGATGCTCAAGCGGGCCCACAAAGGCACGTTCCACAAGCTCTCGCCGAAACACCTTGATCGTTACGTGCAAGAGTTCGCAGGCCGTCACAACCTCCGTGAGCAGGACACCATCGATCAACTGGCCGCCATCAGCGGCGGCATGGAGGGGAAACGGCTGCGCTACCGGACCCTGATTGCAAGCAACGGCCTTGCGTCAGGAGCGCGCTCCTGACGAAGATGTCCGAAAAACACAGTCGTCGTCGAATTAATCCCGTCCGCCGAACAGTTCTCGACGATCTTGGCAGCGCCTCCCGCAATATCTACTGTAGATCCTCTGACCTGAATAATGAGGCTTCCGTTGAGTTATTTTTTCTGGCGCGCCTCCTTCCTGACCTGGGTTACAAAGATAGCCAGATCAAGACCAAACAAAGCCTCCGAACTCTGACCGTAGGTCGTGGTCACAAGAGCGAGAAGTACAAGCCAGACTACGCGCTCATGTTTCGTGGTGCCCCGCGCTGTGTGGTGGATGCGAAGGGAACCAGTGAGGATCTGAGCAACTGGATCGAGCAGTGCAGCGGCTATTGTCTGGCGCTCAATCGGAAGTACGATAACCGTAACCCCGTCCGCTATTTTCTGCTGTCGAATGGCCTCAGTACCGTTCTTTATGAGTGGGACAAGGATGAGCCGCTTCTGGAGCTTGATTTTTCAGACTTCACTTGGGGCAATCCGAAGTACGAGCACTTGAAGACAGTCATTGGTGCATCGAATATTTCAACTTCCGTCGCGGAGCCGCTAGGCGCAGAAGCATCCAACTTTAGATTCGAGCGTCCCACAACATCCCGTGCACGCCAGATATTTGCAACCTGCCACAAGGCGATATGGAAATCAGAGGGGTATGGCCCTGGCCCTGCGTTCCATGCGTTCGTGAAGCTCATGTTCGTCAAGCTGTGGGCCGATCAGAACATCCGCCACAACAAGGCCACACGACATCTGTTTGAGAACGATGTCAGTACCGTCATGCTGCCCAAGAGTCTCGTGACATTCTCAACCCATTGGATTGAACAGAGGGAAGTTGAAGGTATTACGAACCCCATCAACGATATGTTCATCCGGCTGAGGAATGAGATCGAAAAGGACATTGAACTACGTCGCAAGAAACGAATCTTTCTCAAGGACGAAGACCTGGATCTGAGGCCGGACACTGTTACCGATGTCATACGCAGATTGCAGCACATAGATTTATTTGGCATCGATGAGGATCTGAATGGACGGCTCTTTGAAACGTTTCTGAATGCCACGATGCGTGGCCGGGACCTCGGGCAGTTTTTCACTCCGCGTTCGGTGGTGAAAATGATGACACGTCTAGCCGATTTGCAGGTTACGAGGGATCGCCAAGACCGCGTGATCGATGCCTGCTGTGGCTCGGGTGGCTTCCTTATCGAAGCATTGACGATCATGAGGAACTGTGTCCGGGAGAATAGAAGCCTTTCTGCACAGGAAAAAGATGCCCTGATCGGTCGCGTTGCTAACGACTGCATTCATGGAATCGATTACGGAAAGGATCCCCCTCTCGCCCGGATCGCTAGAATCAATATGTACCTGCATGGAGACGGGGGCAGTCGAATATATGCTGCTGATGCCCTCGACAAGGATGTAGACACTACGACCTTGAACGATCCCGAGACTGTTCAGAACATGCAGGAGTTGCGCGAGAATCTAAGCAATTTCTGTTTCGATGTTGCTCTGACCAACCCGCCGTTTTCCATGACGAAAGAGGAGAAAAACCCCTCGGAGTCGCGGATTCTCACGCAATACGCCATCGCCATAAAGAGTGGCACGGCCAAAAGCCTCAGGCCGTCGTTGCGGTCCAGCGTCATGTTTATCGAGCGGTACTATGACCTGTTGAGGCCAGGTGGAAAGCTGATAACCGTAATCGACGACACGCTCCTGTCGAGCAGAAAATTTGCATATCTCCGCGACTTCATCAGGAGCCGCTTCCTGGTTCGGGCGATAGTATCGCTCCCAGGTGACACATTCAGGCGTTCAGGTTCGAGGGTTAAGACATCGGCTCTTGTTCTTGAGAAAAGGCGATCAGGTGACGATATTCAGCCGAGCTGGTTTTATTTCTTTTGCAAGCATCTGGGGGTGGACGATCTGACACCAAAGGCATCTGAGCAAGACGTTGCAGAAGCGAGAGCGGCAGCGGAGGCCGAAGCGGACCAGATCGTAGATAGCTACGTTCAGTACCTAGCGGGCAGGGATACCTCAAACGTATTGGGACCGGAACTAATAACTGATCGCCTAGATCTCCGTAATTGTGTGCCGCTGTTCGGGCGGATGGCGGCCAAGTGGCGAAGACAGGGCATTGAAGTTCGCTGCCTAGATCAAATCGTCACTCCGACCAAGAACACGATTAGGCCAGCAGACACTCCTTCTGATGAGTTTATGCTTCTGAAAGTGTCTTACGATGGTCGCTGTGTCGTGGAGAACCGGAAACTAGGAAGCAGAATCCGGGCGGCATCGATGCATCGTGTGTCGGCTGGTCAGGTAGTCTTTTCTACTATTCGTGCGAGTGATGGCGCTGTAGGCATTGTTCCACCCAAATTGGACGGAGCGCTCGTATCGGAAACGAGCTACACGGTGTTTGAGTGCGCGTCGCTCCAGGATGCCGCTTATTTGTGGTCGGTACTGAGATCCTACGAAATTAGGGCCGACATGCAGTCATTGTCTCCAGGTTCAGGCCGCTATACGACATATTGGCCCGATGTCGGACAGCTTCTCATTCCATGGCTACCCGACACGAAGCGAGTGGAGATAGGGGACAGACTGATACAGGTATGGGAAAGCGAACACGCACTTGAAGAGCGCCAGCGACAAAGTCTGTCCCATGTCGATTATCTAGGGATCGAATCTGAAGAGAGTCGGCAGCGATGGCAGGTGTCCAAGGCTCCACAATAACTCCCAGAACTGCAACTGTCGAGACAGAAGGAGGATACAGACCGCCGTGACAGAACCTAAAGACACTCGGTCTCGTGAAGTCGAGGTTCCACACCCGTCCTACCAGCCAAACGCTCGGGAACTGAAAGAAGACCTGCGGCTAAAGGGGACGTTCAAGGATGCAGTCAAGGCGTTACTCAGTCCCGTCCGCGTTCGTAAGGTGATGCCCAGGCGGTCGAAGTGAGGCCGCGGACATTGCGCCACTTTTGTATATAATCCCCTAACGAAAGCCCATCCAAGCCCAAGAAGAAATGGGGCAACCGTCCGCCTCTCCATAAGCGTCAGTACATCGTCAACAAGCCTCTGCAGTACCGGTTTATCGGCTTGTTGTTTACGATCTGGTTCGCCAATTCGCTGTTCTTTACGATCGTGCTCTACCTCATTTTCCAAGGGCACATGAACCAGTTCTATGAACTCGTGCCCAAAGACGGGATCTTCCCGCTACTCACGATCCCCGCACTTCTCGTGTCTGCGGTGGCTTTCGTAGCGGTGTTCGGGATCATCGTGATCGGGATCATGTCGCTGTTTATCAGCAATCAGATCGCAGGTCCTCTCCATCGGACGAAGATGAGCATGAACCGCATGATCGCGGGCGATTTGGCTTTCGACCTCCAATTCCGGGAGTCCGATTTTCTCATCGACTTCCCACCTGTTTTCAATGCGATGCTGGACAGCCTCCGGCAACGATCCGCCTCCGAGATCGAGGACCTGAAGGCTATCGAAAGCGCATCTTCGAATGACGAAGTGGTGGCCCTGGCGCGGAGAATGAGAGAGAGCAAAGAAACGCTTCTCGGGATCGGCGCCGAGGACAGTGTGAGCGAAGGGAAAGAACCGGAAGCTGTTTCCGCGGCGGTACATTGAATATCGAGGAATACCGAGGAATATCGAGAACACGCTAGGACGGGAAGGGCGCTTTGTCGTATGATGGGCGCTTCCCAAAATTCAACTGACGGGCCATGACCAAAAGCAAGGACGCCAATGTCTTCGACGACAGTGCCACCTATAGCAAGATCCTCGGCGTCGACCTCAGTCAGGTTCGAAGGAAAGTTCGAGGCAAAGTGGATACGGAAGATCGCGGCAGCCTCTTGACCTCGACGGACTTGTTCGGCGACATCATCGCCGACTTCGGCTCGGCGGAATCCGAGCCCGTCTCCCGGCCCGCACCCGCGCCCAAAAAACTGCCCGAGGACACACACTTGCGCGGCGCGATGGAAGCGGCCGCGGAACTGCTCGGCGCCGATACCGATCCTTATCAAGGGTCGTCGCCCCCAAGAGAAGATCAATATTCGCTCCTCGACGCCGCCTAGTCCACGCTGCTCAACGACGAGAAGCTGCAGAAAGATGTCGAACGGCTCGACAAAATCGCCGCCGACAATTCGGAGCGCGACGAAAGCTCCGATTACGGTGATATGTTCTACTCGAGCGCGTCGCCATGGGCGGGATGGCGGAGGTTTTCCGGGCCAAACGAAAAGGCGTCGAGGGATTCGAGAAGATCGTCGCTGTCAAACGTATCCTCCCGCATTTGTCGAACAATGCGGATTTCGTCGAGATGTTCATCGCCGAAGCGAAGATCGTCGCTTCGCTCACCCATCCAAACATCGCGCAAATCTTCGATCTTGGAAAGATCGATGCTAGCTACTACATCGCGATGGAGTTCGTGGAAGGCAGGGACCTCCGGACGATTTTGAGTCGCGCCGGCGATCGCGACACCCATCTCGGCATCGCGCTCTCGCCGCTATCATTGCGGCCAAAGTCGGTGCAGCGCTCGAATATGCGCATCGCCACAGAGACGAACAGGGAAAAGAGCTCCAAATCGTCCATCGTGACGTGAGCCCTCAGAACATCCTCGTTTCGAGCGAGGGAGAAGTGAAGCTCGTCGATTTCGGAATCGCGCGGGCGGCCACCAAAGCTTCGCACACGGATAGCGGCTCGCTCCGCGGGAAACTTCTCTATATGTCTCCAGAGCAAGCGTGGGGCAAGAGATTGGATCGTCGCTCCGATATTTTTTCGCTCGGAGCGGTGTTCTACGAGGTGCTCACGGGCCACCCGCTCTTTAGCGGCAACTCAGAGATGAGTGTTCTCGAGAGAGTTCGAGATGCGCAGTTCCTTCCGCCGTCCTCGTTGAACCCCGCCGTTCCCATAGAAATCGAAGCCATCGTGACACGAGCGTTGCGGAAGAATCCCGACGAGCGTTATCAGGACGTTGCGGAAATGCTTCTGGATCTGGACACCTATTTGAGGAATCGGCCCGCCGTGGGCTCGAGCGAGCTGGCTCGGTTCATCAGCGGACTGTTCGAAGAAAAATGAGATTGGTGCGGGTTCGTTCGAGTCAGTCCTAGGGAGTCATACGTTGTCTAGCGGAACCAATCAAGAAATGGCGCCTCTGACTCGAGAAGAGGCTGTAATTTTCGAAAGGCGCCTGGAAATGGCGCGGAGTCAGCTCGACGTGATCGACGCTGAAATCGAGCGCGAGCTCGCCGACGTGCGGGAGCGCATCGGGGCACTGCAGGAAAAACGAGCCGCTTCATTAAAGGTTTACGACGCTGCCTGCACGATGCTCGGCATCGAGAACGAGCACGAAACCGAGCCCGTAGCCGCCGGCTAGCCCCCTGTTTCGCTCGCCTTGCGGGGGCTTCCGCGGCAAGCCCCTTGACCCTCCTTGTTGGCGGTTGCTAGGATGTTTGGTTGACGTTATGAGCTGGTTCAAGAAGGAGAAGACTCCGCTGGCACCGATGCAGCGGAGCCGGATGCCGGAAGGGTTGTGGACGAAGTGCCGCGAATGTTCGGAAATCCTTTATACGAAGGAGATTGTTCGAAATCTTAGTGTTTGTCCTAAGTGCAACTACCACATAGGGCTCAGCTCGGTTGAGCGGGCGAAATCGATTTTTGATGATGAGAGATTTGAAGAGATCGAGACCGGTCTTTTTTCGAACGACCCGCTCTCCTTCTCGGACACCAAGAATTACAGCGAGCGGCTCAGTCGCGGCAAGAAATCGACGGGCCTCGATGATGCTGTTCTCATCGCTCGCGGGTGTGTCGATGGAATTCCCGTTGTGCTCGCGTCCATGGAATATGGCTTCATCGGAGGCAGCATGGGGGTGGTGGTCGGCGAAAAGATCACGAGAGCCATCGAGCACGCTCTCGAGGAGCGCGTGCCGCTCATCATCGTGTCGCGGTCCGGAGGAGCGCGCATGCAAGAAGGGGCTATCTCGCTCATGCAGATGGCCAAGATCAGCGCGGCACTCGCGCGCCTCGACGATGCGAAGGTGCCGTACATCTCCATCCTCACCGATCCCACCACCGGCGGCGTGACGGCGAGCTTCGCGATGCTCGGAGATGTCAATATCGCCGAGCCCAAAGCATTGATTGGATTTGCCGGCCCGCGCGTGATCGAGCAAACCATCCGCGAGGCACTGCCTCCGGGGTTTCAGCGCTCCGAATATCTGCTCGAGCACGGCATGCTCGACATGATCGTCGAGCGCAAGGACATGAGGGAGACGCTCGGAAGAATGCTGCGCTTCTTCACACCGTCGGTGAAGCCCGCCACCGTTAGCGACGCGGCCACTAATGCGTCTACGTCGCGGGTCCGCACGGAAGAGTCCGTTTCTTGACGCGGAGCTACAAAGAGGCTGTCGCCTATCTGAGCAGCCGCGAGAAATTCGGCATCAAGTTCGGGCTCTCGAATATCAACCAACTCGCGGAGGCTTTGGGTCGCCCCGAACGCCGCTACCCGTCCATCCTCATCGCGGGCACGAACGGCAAAGGCTCGACAGCCGCGCTTCTGAGCTCCGTTCTGCGCGCGGCCGGGTTTCGCGCCGGCCGCTACACGTCGCCTCATATCCGTCACCTCACGGAGCGGATCCAGGTCGATGGCGAGCCCATCTCGGTCGATGCGATGGCCGCGGTTGTGAGCCGTGTTGCCGAAGTGTCACTACGGATGGGGCGGACCGGGCAGGTGCGGGAGCCGACATTCTTCGAAGCGGTCACCGCTTGCGCCTTCGCCTATTTCGCCGAACAGTCGGTCGACATGGCCGTTCTCGAGGTCGGGATGGGCGGGCGCTGGGACGCCACTAATATTGTTCCCGCGGATATTTCGGTCATTACGCCGATCGGTTTCGACCACGAGAAATTTCTCGGTGACACGTTGGGCGCCATCGCGGCGGAGAAGGCAGCGATTATCAAGGAAGAACGGCCGGTCGTCGTGTCCAAGCTCGACGCCGTAGCGCTCGAGGTCGTCCGCGAGCAAGCCCGACGAAAGCACGCGGAGCTCGTTGTCGCGCATGAGGGCGTTCAGATTTCCGCGCGAGCCACGGAAACCGGCCAGCTCGTGTCCTTGAAAACAGTCAAGATGGACTATGGCGAGCTCGAATTTCCCCTTCTCGGGGAGCATCAGATCGACAATCTCGTTCTCGCGGTTCGCGTTGCCGAGATCGCGCATCCTGGTCTCGAGGCTCGTCACGTCCAAGAGGGCGTTTTGCGAGCGACTTGGCCCGGTCGCCTCGAGCGGATAGCGGGAAACCCGCCTCTTCTTCTCGACGCTGCGCACAACGTAATGGCGGCCGAGCAGCTCGGCCGGTTCCTTTCAGCGCACTCTAGCGAGAATCGCGTGCTGCTCTTCGGCGTCATGAAAGACAAACGCGTGCACGAGATGCTGTCCCATCTGCTGCCGCACGTATCTCGCTTCGTGGCGACCCGTCCCGAAATGTCACGGGCGCGCGGGCCGGTGCCGCTCGCCGAGTGGGCGCGCGAGCTTGGCACACCATCGGAAGCCGTCCTTTCATCGCCTTTGGCGCTCGCCCGCGCGCGAGAGATCGCGGGCCCGTCGGGAGAAATCGTCGTCGCGGGCTCGATCTTCCTACTCGGCGAGATCGTCGAGGCTCTCGAAAGGTGCGGCTAACGCACCTCACATAACCGTGCAAACTCCAGCGTAAAGTAGAGAAAGTCGTCGCCCCGAACGATGCCCACGCCGAGCGCTTCGAATCTCGTGTCCAGTAAGTTTTCGCGGTGGCCTTCGCTTGCCATCATGTCGCCGGTCGAGTACTCGATGTTCGTATGTTTGGAAACGTTCTCCCCGAACATGCAGCTATTGGGGAGGGCATCCTTGATGCGCTCCTCCACCGGCCGATCCATCTCGTGTTTCACCTTTCCGATGGCTGCCATCCGGCGGCCGTAGCTACGCGCGATGGCGGTGAGCTCTCTCCTGCGCTCGAGCGGCGGGATCCCGCGCGCCTCTCGTTCCACGTTGATCCGTGCGACCATTTGGAGCTCCAGCGCATCCATGTCCTCGGTTGGGCCGGCCAAAAACTGTGGAAGGAGCACCATTAGCCAAGCTACGACCGCCATCACCCTATCGTAGCGTGGTAAAGTTCGGGGTTGCTATGAAGCAACTTTTGAAACTCAACGTCAATGGCGAGCCGGTGGAGGTCGCGGTCCCGCTCCACAATACGCTTTTGGAAGTGTTGCGGGAGGACTTGCGCCTGACCGGCACCAAGCATGGCTGTGAGCTCGGTGAATGCGGCACCTGCACTGTTCTTGTCGACGGCGAGCCTGTTCTGTCTTGCCTCGCGCTGCCCATCGAGCTCGAAGGCGCGGCCATTACGACCGTTGAGGGATTGACCCAAGACGGACGCGCCCACCCGCTCCAGATTGCCTTTGCGGAGACCGGGGCCGTTCAATGCGGCTATTGCACGCCCGGAATCTTGATGGCGGCCAAATCGCTCCTCGCGAGGAACCCGCGACCTTCGCGCCGCGAGATCCAGGAGGCGCTGGCCGGAAATCTTTGCCGCTGCACGGGCTATATTCAGATCCTTCAAGCCGTCGAGCGCGCCGCGGCGGGCGACACCAAGCCGATTTCTGTCTGACGAGCCGATGCCGACCAAGACCGATGTAACGCCCGAAGAATCCACTCCGGCCGAGGACGCGGAGCCTCTTTCGATCATCGGCAAGCCGGTGATGAAAGTGGACGCGATGGCGAAAGTTGCCGGGGAGACTCTGTTCGCCGACGACCTTGCTTTCCCTCGGATGCTCTTTTGCAAAATGAAGCGCAGCCCGCATCCGCATGCGCGCATCCTGAACGTGGACACGAGCAAGGCGGAGACCCATCCGGGTGTTCTCGCCGTGCTCGTGGGCAAAGAGCTCCCCATTCCGTTCGGGATCCTCCCCGTGTCGCAGGACGAGCACGCGCTTTGTATCGACAAAGTGCGTTTCGTCGGCGACCCGGTAGCGGCGGTTGCCGCCGTCAATGAAGAGACGGCGGAAGCGGCGCTCGCGCTCATTGACGTCGAGTACGAGGTTCTCCAGTCCATCATGAGCATCGAGGAGGCTCTCGAGGACACGGCCGACCCAATCCACGCCAGCGAGCGCATCGACGGGAACGTTCACAAAGCCGTGACGCTTCAGTTCGGAGATATCGAAGAAGGCTTTGCCGAGGCCGACGTCGTCCGGGAAGAATCGTTCTTCTTCGAAGGCAATACGCATCTTCCAATGGAGCAGCACGCGGCGGTCGCCGTTTGCGGCGCCGATTCTAAGATGACCGTGTGGTCTTCGACGCAAACGCCGCACTACGTGCATCGGGCGATGGCGAAGGTCCTCGAAATGCCGCCATCCCGTGTGCGCATCATCGCCTGCCCCAATGGCGGCGGGTTCGGAGGCAAGAGCGACCCGTTCAACCACGAGATGGTCGTCGCAAAGCTTTCGATGAAAACCCGCCGGCCGGTGAAAATTACGCTGACGCGCGAGGAAGTCTTCTACTGCCATCGCGGCCGGCATCCCGTGAAGATGTGGGTGAAGACCGGCATCAAGAAAGACGGCTCGATCACCGCCATGCACTTCCGTTCGTTTCTCGACGGCGGCGCCTATGGCAGCTACGGTGTGGCGAGCCTCTACTACACGGGTGCGCTTCAGACCGTTACTTACAAGATTCCGCGCTACAAGTTCGAAGGCTTGCGTGTGTTCACGAACAAGCCCCCCTGCGGCCCCAAGCGAGGCCACGGTACGGTGCAGCCGCGCTTCGCGATTGAGTGTCATCTCGACAAGCTCGCGGATGAGATCCAGAAGAGCCCGCTCGACATCCGGCTCGAGAAAGTGGTTGAGCCGTTCTCGATCACTGCGAACCAGCTCAAGATCCGCACGGTCGGCTTGAAAGAATGCCTTGAGCGCGTCGCCGAACGATCCGACTTCCGCAAAAAGCACGGCAATCTCCCCCGGGGACGGGGCATCGCTATTACCGCGTCGAGCTATCTCACGGGAGCGGGGCTTCCCATCTATTGGAACAAGCTCCCGCATAGCGGCGTGCAGCTTCAGCTCGACCGCGGCGGCGGTGTCACGGCGTTTTGTGGATCGACGGATATCGGACAAGGCTCCGACTCGGTGCTCGCATATATCGTGGCCGAAGAGCTCGGCGTCGACGTAAAGGACGTGCACGTCGTGACGGCGGATACGAGCCTCACGCCCGTCGATCTCGGAAGCTACTCGAGTCGCGTGACTTTGATGACCGGACACGCCGCCATCGAAGCTGCGAGCCGGCTCAAGCCGCTCTTGCTAGACCAGGCTGCTGAGAAATTGCAAGTTCCTGTCGAACGTCTAGCGATGGCTCACGGGAAGATCTTCGACCGTCGGCATCCCGATGTCTCGATGGACTTCGCCGAAGCCGTCGTGCTCGCGGAGGCCCGGCACGGGACACTCGGCGCGACGGGAAGCTACACGCCGCCGCGCTCGCCCGGACGCTACAAGGGCGCGGGTGTCGGGCCGAGCGCGACCTATAGTTATTCGGCCTGCGTTCTCGAGCTCGAAGTTGACGAAGATACCGGGTGGGTGAAGATCGAGCAAATCTGGATTGCCCACGACGTTGGAAAGCCCATCAACCCGCTGCTCGCGATTGGGCAGATCGAAGGCAGTGTCTATATGGGGCTCGGCGAGGCGCTCATGGAAGAGCAAGTCTTCCGCAAAGGCGTCCACAAGATCCCTTCGATGCTCGACTACAAGAGCCCGACTTTCCTGGATATGCCGCCTGTTACGTCGATCCTCGTCGAAACGCTGGACCCGGAAGGTCCCTACGGCGCGAAAGAATGCGGCCAAGGCCCGCTACTACCTGTCATCCCTGCCGTCCCGATCGCGATCTATGACGCGGTCGGCGTGCGCATCGATGAGAGTCCGGTGACCCCGGACAAGATCATAAAAGCACTCGAAGGTCGGCTCGCGAAACCGACGGTTCCCGAATACGACTTCCCGCCGCCCGCCGAGGTGCCCCCGATGCGTGAAGACTCATGATGAGACTTCCACCATTCCGGTACTTCGCGCCCAAGACGGCGCGCGAAGCGGCGAAGATGCTCGCCGACCACGCGGCCGACGAGGCGATGCCGGTGGCGGGCGGCACCGACCTCTATCCCAACATGAAGCGGCGTCAGTTCGAGCCCAAGGTCCTCATCGGCCTTCACCGGCTCGAGGAAAGCCGCGGCATCGAAGGGAGCCCTGAGGAAGGTGTCACGATTCGCGGGATGACGACGCTCACCCAAGTCGAGAACAACGAGATGCTGCAGGCGCACTATCCCGCCATCGCAAAAGCCGCGCGCCTCGTGAGCGCACCGACCCTGCGCAACATGGGGACGATTGGCGGAAACCTGTGCGTCGACACCCGCTGCAACTACTACAACCAGAACTACGAGTGGCGGAAGTCGATCAACTTCTGCATGAAGAAAGACGGCGAGATTTGCTGGGTCGCACCTTCGAGCCCCCGCTGCTGGGCGGTGAGCTCTTCGGATACCGCGCCCGTGTTTATGGCGCTCGACGCCGAGTGCACGCTCATCGGCCCCAACGGCGCGCGCCGTGTTCCGGTGAAGAGCTTGTACCACCACGATGGTATCGACTTTCTGAAAAAAGAGCGCGACGAGGTCTTGACCGAGATCCACGTGCCCAAGAGTAACGGGATGCGCGCGACTTACCTGAAGCTTCGTCGGCGCGACAGCATCGACTTTCCGATTCTCGGCGTCGCGGCAGCGCTCGAGACCGCGAAAGACGGTACCGTCGTGAAGGCGCGCATCGTTTTGACCGCGGTCGAGTCCGCACCGGTGCAAGCGGAAAAAGCGGAAGCGCTTCTCGTCGGCAAAAAGCTCAGCGAGGAATGGATCGACGAAGCGGCCGCTATCGCCTATCGTCCAGCAAAGCCTCTCGACAACACCGACCTCACGCACGCCTATCGGAAAAAGATGGCCCGCGTCTACGTGGCCCGGGCGCTGAGGGAATTGTCGCGCGGGTAACCGCGGCATGCTCGATCGTAGACAATTCCTGAGCCTAGTTGCGGTACCGATGATAGAGCGGCTTCAAGCACCTCACCCAATCCTCTCGACGATCGAGCCCGTGGTCGCTTCTGCGCGACACGTGCGCGTAGACGACGACCGTATCGAAGCCGTCGCCGAATGGATGGCCTACGAGTCTCTGCCTTGGCCCGACTTTCGCTTCCCGACGATCCCGGACGAAAATGATGCCGACACGATGGACTTCATTTTCCTCACCGCGTCCATCAACTTCGCCTTTACCGACTTCGAGAAGCACGTCATCTTCACGACCGAGTACGACGGCGCCGAGCGCTCGGACTCCGACGGGATGATGGCTTGTCTGAAGCGCGCTTATGATCGCGGCATACCGATTCTCGAAGGAAGCCACCTTCAGGCGGTCACGCGCTCTGACCTCCAGGCGCTCTTTCGCGGCAATATCGAGATGCCGATGCTCGATGAGCGCGCAGCGATCTTTCGGGAGCTCGGCAGCGCTCTCGAAAAAAACTATGGCGGCCGTTTCCATGAATTTCTGAGGAAAGGACCGCGGAAGACTGCGGCCGCGCTCGATCGCTTGATCGAGACCTTCCCATCCTTTCGCGACGAGAGCGTCTATCGTGGGGCGCGCGTGGCGTTCCAAAAGCGCGCGCAGCTCCCGCTCTGGCAGCTACATGCGCGCTTCCGCGCGAGCGGCTATTTCGCTCTCGAAGACCCCGAGCAGCTGACCGTCTTCGCCGATTACATCGTGCCCGTCGCGCTACGCCGGCTCGGCATACTGTCTTACTCCGACGCGCTCGAAGGCGCCATCAACGCGCGCCGCCTCATCGCGCGGGATAGCGAGGAAGAGGTCGAGATCCGCGCGGCTTCGATTTGGGCGTGCCGCCTTCTGACGCGCGCCATCAACGCCCTGCGGCCGTCCGACCGCCAGGTGATCGATGCCGTGGTGGATACGCGTCTTTGGACGCACTATCACGAAAGCCACTGGCCGCATCATCTGACAGTGACAACCGCATATTAGAAGCTCTACCCACACGCGCACTTCCTGTAAGTGCTATAAAGCGGCACTCTCTGCGCGTACACTTGAATGGTTCAGCCCAAGCTCCGCAAATCGCTGAGGACCTCCGACGGTGTCGCCCTTCTAATCGGGATCACGATCGGCTCGGGGATTTATTCCACTCCCTATCTCATCGCCGGCTATCTCGACTCCTATGTGGCGGTCATGACCTGCTGGGTGGTGGTCGGTCTGTTCGTTCTGATCGGAGGTCTGATCTACGCCGAGCTCGGGACGCGGCTTCCTACAACGGGCGGCGAATATGCTTATATCACGACGTGTTTCGGACCGTTCGCGGGATTCATGTTCGGCTGGGCGCAGCTTCTCATCATCCGAACGAGTCCGGGCGCCGGCCTCGCCATCATTGCCTCCGACTACATCGGATATTTCGTACCGCACTCCGGGTGGTCCCACACCGCGACCGCCCTCGGCATTCTCGCGCTCGTCGGCGTGTTCAACTACATCGGCATCCGTTGGGCGAGCCGATTCCAGAAAGTAACGACGGTCGTAAAAGTGGGAGGCTTGATTCTCTTCGCCGTGCTCTTCGCGGTGCTTCTCCGCGAAACGGAGAATCACCTCGGCGCCCGTTTGCCACCCATTCAAGACCGCGGCTTTTATGGCAATCTAATTCCCGCGCTCATGCTCATCGTGTTCACGCATACGGGCTGGGATCGCGTCGGCTACGTCGCCGGAGAAATGAAAAACCCGCGTGACGTCATCCCGCGCAGCATGGTCCTGGGCCTTTCGATCGTGCTTCTCATCTACTGGACGATCATAACGATCTATCACTATGCGCTCGGCATGGACGGGCTGCGCGCGACCGCCACCCCTGCCGCGGACGTCGCGACGATGATGGTCGGGCCGCTCGGCGCGAGCGTCGTCGCGCTGCTCGCTATCATCTCTGCGGTGAGCAGCATCAGCGGCACGACGATGTCAGCGAGCCGTGTCTACTACGCAATGGCAAAGGACGGGCTGTTCTTCCAGTGGCTGGATTTCGTGCATGTGCGCTTCAACACTCCAACGCGAGCCATCCTGGCTCATGTGGGCTGGGCGGCGGTCATTCTGGTCGTGCGCGGCTCGTTCGAGAACATCGCTGCCGGGATGGTCTTCGCCATCCTCGTTTTCTATGGACTCACGACCATCGCGCTCTTCAAGTTGCGGCGCCGAAAGGTCGGTGAGAAGACCGCCTTTCGGATGCCGGGTTACCCCGTCCTTCCGACTATCTATCTGGTGGGAATTTTCGGATTGCTCGTGAGCCGAGCGGTGGTCGAGTGGGAGAATTCGCTCATCGACATCGCCTTCGTGGCCACCGGGCTTCCCGTATCGCTTTTCTGGCTCCGCGGCCGACGCCGCCGGGCGCCGGTGGAGGAGTAGTCATGCTTCAGACCGCAGATCCGCGCAACAAAGACCTCATCGTCAACATCGACGGCCATCTGGTGCACCGAGATCAGGCCGGCGTGAGTCCGTTCGACAGCATCGTCCAGGGTGGGGACGGCGTTTGGGAGGGGCTTCGGCTGTACGACGGACGGATTTTCCGGCTGCTCGAGCACTTGGACCGCCTGCGCGGATCGGCGAAAGCGATGGCCTTTGAAGAGATCCCGGAGCAAGAGGAGATCATCCGCGAGATCCGCCGCACGCTCGAGGCGAACCATATGACGAATGGCGTTCATATCCGCCTGACGCTCACCCGCGGGGCCAAGATCACCTCGGGTATGGACCCGCGCCTCAACCAGTCGGGCCCGACTCTCATCGTCTTGCCCGAGTGGAAGGCGCCCGTCTACGACAAAACGGGCCTGACGATGGTAACGAGCTCCATCCGCCGGTTTCCCCCGGACTGCCTCGATCCCAAGATTCACCACAACAATTTGATCCAATCCATTCTGGCGAAGGTCGAAGCCAACGTCGCGGGCGTCGACACCGCGCTGATGCTGGATCGGGAGGGGTTCATCGCGGAGGCGAACGGCACCCACGTTTTCCTCGTGGCGGCCGGCGCGGTGACGACGAGCGCCGCGGACGCCTGCCCGGAGGGGATCACCCGGCAGACGGTTCTAGATATCTGCGCGCGCGAGCAGATCCCGTGCCGGATCGAGAAAATCTCCCAGGCCGATGCCTACCGCGCAGACGAGATGTTCTGCACCGGGACGATGGGCGAGCTCGCAGGCGTTGTATCTCTGGACGGACGCAAGATCGGCCTCGGCGAGGTGGGCGAGACGACCACGAGACTTTCCGAGCTCTTCGCCCGGGAGACGGCGGAAAGCGGCTATCCCGTTTTCGAGTGAGTGCCTGCGAGGGCTCGATCACTTCCACGAATGCGACTATGGATTTTCGAACTGCTGCGGACCCAGTCTGTCAAAGTGCGTTTCAAGCTCCACGGCGTCATGCCACCGTTTGGAGAGTTCCGTTTGTGACAAACTCCGGTTGAGGTGCTTTATAATTGAGTAACTGGAGTGAGTTGTGTCAATCGAGATAGGAACGCAAGCACCGCCTTTGCAGTTAGATGCCGATGGGGTAGTCCGCGTCGCCGGTACCCGGGTCACGCTGGACAGCGTTGTCACCGCCTTTAGCAACGGCGCCTCCGCAGAGGAGATCGTCCAACAGTTTCCAACCCTCAGGCTTTCCGACGTCTATGCCGTGATCGCGTATTATCTGAGTCGCGAAGAAGAAGTAAAACGCTATCTCGACTCTCGACAAGAACAAGCTGCGAGGATCCGCGCAGATAACGAGACCAAGTCTGATCAAGAAGGCATACGCGACCGCCTGATGGCCCGGCGAGAGAAAGGCTCCTAGCGACTTGCTTCGCCTCGCCGCGGACGAGAATTTCAACCACGCGATCGTACGCGGCGTAATTCGGCGTAACCCGGAAGTCGATATCGTCACGATCCAGGAGTCCGGCTTGTCCGGAGCTCACGATGAGGACGTGCTCGAATGGGCAGCCGGCGAGGGCCGCGTTCTTCTCACTCACGATGTGGCGACGATGACAAAGTACGCGTACGAGCGCGTCGGAAGCGACCTTCCTATGCCCGGCATGTTCGAGGTCAGTCAGGCGATCGCCGTCGGGGCTGCGATCGAGGATATCCTTCTCTTGGCCGAATGCAGTCTCGAGAACGAGTGGGAAGGTCAAGTGTGCTACCTTCCGCTTTGAGTGGCGGAAATCGATATCCGCGGTAGCTCGGCGTGTCGCTTCTCATCTGCTCAGTCTGTCACTCGCCAGCTGAACTTGACCGACCAAGGCGGCCGTTTTCACGAATTTCTGAAGGAGGGACCGCGTAGCACGACGGCCGCGCTCGATCGGTTGATTGAGACGTTCCCGTCCTTTCGCGACGAGAGCGCCTATCGTGGGGCGCGCGTCGCGTTCCAGAAGCGCGCGCAGCTCTCGCTCTGGCAGCTCATGCGCGCTTCGGCGCAAACGGCTATTTCGCTCTCGAAGATCCGGAGCGGCTGACCATTTTCGCGGATTACATCCTGCCGGTCGCGCTACGCCGGCTCGGCATGCTCTCCTGCTCCGACGTGCTTGAGCGCGCCATCAACGCGCGCCGCCTCATCCCGAGCGGTAACGAGGAAGAGATCGAGATCCGCGCGGCGTCGATTTGGGCGTGCCACCTCTTGACCGCGCGATCAATGCCCGGCGGCCGTCCGACCGCCAGGTGATCGACCCCGTGATGGACACGCGTCTCTGGACGCACTAATCACGAAACCCCACTGGCCGCATCACCTGACGGTGACGACCGCGTATTAGAAGCTATTCTCGGAGGTACCATACCGGCACGCCCGTGATCTATTCCCACCGCGTGTCGCGACGCGGCATATCGTGCTGGATCGCGCGGGCAAGTTGAGGTGTGATATTCCCGTGCGTGAAACCTGAGGACGTGGCAGAGAAGCGTATGCAAAATGAGCTTGACGTGGTTCGCGATATTTCCGAGAAGCTGGAGGAGCGAGGGATCCCGTTCAAGCTAACCGGCTCCCTGGCGATGAACGATTACGCGACGCCCCGAATGATCCGCGCTATCGATCGCGTACTGGAGCTCGAGCCCGACGATGTCGCTGGGCTCGTCGATTGCCTCGAGCCCGAATATTACGTGTCTTCGACTCGTGTGCGGCAGGCCGCATCCTCTCGGACGATGTTCATCGTGATCCATCAGGAGAGCGTTATCAAAGTGGACTGCATCATACGCAAGGACACTGATTATCGACGCGTCGAGTTCAACCGCACGGACGGATTTTCCGGCTGCTCGAGCACTTGGACCGGCTCCGCGGATCGGCGAAAGCGATGGCCTTTGAAGAGATCCTGGAGCAAGAGGAGATCATCCGCGAGATCCGCCGCACGCTCGAGGCGAACCATATGACGAACGGCGTTCATATCCGCCTGACGCTCACCCGCGGGGCCAAGATCACGTCGGGTATGGACCCGCGCCTCAACCAGTCGGGCCCGACTCTCATCGTCTTGCCCGAGTGGAAAGCGCCCGTCTACGACAAAACGGGCCTGACGATGGTAACGAGCTCCATCCGCCGGTTTCCCCCGGACTGCCTGGATCCCAAGATTCACCACAACAATCTAATCCAATCCATTCTGGCGAAGGTCGAAGCCAACGTCGCGGGCGTCGACACCGCGCTGATGCTGGATCGGGAAGGATTCATCGCAGAGGCGAACGGCACTCACGTTTTCCTCGTGGCGGCCGGCGCGGTGACGACGAGCGCCGCGGACGCCTGCCCGGAGGGGATCACCCGGCAGACGGTGCTAGATATCTGCACGCGCGAGCAGATCCCGTGTCGGATTGAGAAAATCTCCCAGGCCGATGCCTACCGCGCAGACGAGATGTTCTGCACCGGGATGATGGGCGAGCTCGCAGGCGTTGTATCTCTGGACGGACGCAAGATCGGCCTCGGCGAGGTGGGCGAGACGACCACGAGACTCTCCGAGCTCTTCGCCCGGGAGACGGCGGAAAGCGGCTATCCCATTTTCGAGTGAGTGCCTGCGAGGGCGCGATCACTTCCACAAATGCGACCATGGATTTTCGAACTGCTGCGGACCCAGTCTGTCAAAGTGCGTTTCAAGCTCCACTGCGTCATCGCCACCGTTTGGAGAGTTCCGTTTGTGACCCACTCCGGTTGAGGTGCTTTATAGTTGAGCAACTGGAGTGAGTTGTGTCAATCGAGATAGGAACGCAAGCACCGCCTTTGCAGTTAGATGCCGATGGGATGAATTGGGGACTTATAGATAATTGTTGACGCCAGACTGAAGGCTGGTGTAGATTAGGGCTGGCTAACAGGGACGCCCTGGAATTCACCAGGGCGTCCATTTGCTCAACACCCGATGTGTGTCGGGGAAATACTGAGGCGTAACGATCCCCAGTATTCCCCAAAACCCATCGGGTGTCAAATCAGGCCAGATTTATGTCTGAAAGGAAGTCGGTGATGTGGTTGAAAGTTGCGCTCGGTGTCGTCCTGGGAGGAATAGTTCTTGTGGGTGCGTGTACTTTGGGCTTCAGTCTTTTCGTGGGTGGCGTGACGGCCGTAAAGGAAGAAGCCGAAAGACAGCGAAAGGTGACTGCTTCCGAATTTTCAAATATTCGAGACGGAATGACGTATCAGCAAGTTGTCAAAATCGTCGGAGAGAATGGCGATGAGCTTAGTCGAACTTCGCTTGGAGGGATTACGACGGTCATATACTCGTGGACCAATTCTGACTTCTCAAACATGAACGCGATGTTTCAAAACGGCAAGTTAGTTTCTAAGGCTCAATTCGGCTTGAAGTAGCCTGAAACAGAAATCCCTAACGCAAGCGCCCCGGGGCGCCAATAAACTTTTCCGGCCCGCCCACCACGGCGACCACCAAGGAGGCATTTTTCATGCCAGAGCAACCTGAGTACAACTCAAAGGCTAACCAGCAAGGGAAATTAGACCTAGCGCTAGACTACGGAGATCACGTAAGTGTCGGAGATGTGTTCAGCGAGGTTTTCCGACGATTGGAAGCGCTTGAACAGGCAGGAGCTTTACCAGGAAATGAAATTATCGACTATCTCGATCGGATTGCTTCTTCTCTGGAGAGTATGGATTCTCGGATGAGCTCAGAAGGGACTCCGTGGATGTTTTTAAAGAAGGAATAACCACCCGAGTAACCCTAAGAGCGTCTATCTGTTCAGCCGTCGTCGTTCCGCTACTTCTTAAGAGTTCGAGGATGGCCGAAGAGAGAAGCATTACTGTCGGTTGGTGGTTTGTCATGAGCGAGACCCAGAGGCTAGACCATTTTCGGCAATCAAAGCCGCATACGTGAGCCGTTTTCCGATCATCTTATCGACAAAGTACGACATCTGCTCAATGGTGTCAAGTTCTCGGATGTTGTGACGCCCTGCAAACTCATCGACGTAGCGCCCAAGGTGCTTCGCGCTCATCTTGTGATAAACGCCGTGGTAGCCGCGTTTCAGAAGAGCCCAGAAGCTCTCAATCCCGTTGGTGTGCGCCATGCCGTTGACGTACTCCTTCACTGAGTGGCGAACCGTTTCATGGTTTGGGAGACCAATATAACCGCCGTGGTCGTCGGTGTAAACCTTCGCGCCGGGCTCGACATTCGCGGCGACGAAACCTTGAAGCGTTAGCTGGTCGGTGTTGTCGATGACGGCGGCGATGACGCGGTTCGTCCGGCGGTCCTTCGCGCCGATAACTGCCGTTTTGCCAACCGGCCCGCGCCCCTTGATGACTTGTTCGCGCTTGTGCGCGTGCATGTTCTTGGCCTTGCCGCCGACGAAGGTTTCATCGACTTCCACTGGACCGGAGAGCGGACCGTCGTTATCGTCGTCGAACGCCTTGCGGATACGTTGCAGCATAAACCATGCGGTTTTCTGGCAGACCTTGATATCTCGGTGCAGCTTCATCGAAGAGACTCCCTTGAGATTCGTGAGATGCAGAAAGATAGCCCAGACCCACTTGCGAAGCGGCACGTTCGAACCTTCGAGGACCGTCCCGACCTTGACGGAAAAGTAAGAACGGCAATCCGAGCACCAGTACGGCATGCACGCGTGAGATGCCTCGCTCGTCCGCGAGCTACCACACCGCGGGCAGCACCGGCCACTCCGCCACACGCGGGCCTCTAACCACTTCCGAGCAGCGTCCTCAGTAGGGAACATGTCGGCTATCTCTATAAAAGTCAGACCTTTGCGGTGGGCTTTGCCCGGGGCCTGCCGTGTTTTCATCATGAGAAGAGGATACACAATTTCGGCGGGCTTGTCAACAATTATCTATAATTCCCATGAATTGGATGAAGCGATGCGCGCGCCGCAAATCGGGCAGCTGCACGCCGGGAAGTCCTGGCTAATGGCACTTGTCGCAACTCCCCGCCAACGCTCGGCATTCTGACGTCATCCGAGTTTTGGCACAGTACGGGCGTAAGGATTTGTCCGCGCGTCCATATCAAGTGAAGTTAGTAAGGGTTTAGTGATTATCGCTAACCTAATTAAACTGAAGTTCCCTGCTTCAAACCCCTGTTAATTGATGTAAATGCCTGTTTACGCAGGACATATGATTAATTTGGTTTCGCCATATGTTCCCATGTAACTAGGCTGTAACTCTCTTTGTCATGGCTTTATTGATTGCTTTCATGGCCAGAATAGCGTATATATGTTCCCATGTACATCGAGACCGTGCGCAATCGAAACTCTCCGCCCGCAATCCTCTTACGCGAGGGCTGGCGGGAAGGGAAGAAGGTCCGAAAGCGTACCCTCGCCAACCTTTCACACCTGCCCAAAAATATCATCGAGCTCATACGCCGCGCTCTCAAAGGTGAGGCCTTCGTCGCTGTCAGCGAAGCATTTGAGGTCATCAAGTCCTCGCTTCACGGCCACGTCAACGCCTGTCGTACGACGATGAGACGCCTTCGTTTCGACAAATTGCTCGCTTCGAAGCCATGCCGTGAGCGCAACCTGGTCGAGGCGATGGTTGCCGCACGCATCCTCGAACCTGACAGCAAACTCGCGACGACACGGTGGTGGCACACCACCACACTGCCCGAAAGCCTCGGTGTGGCCGATGCCAACGAGGATGATCTCTATGCCGCCATGGATTGGTTGCTCGAGCGGCAAGAACGTATCGAGAAAAAACTGGCTGGACGACACCTCAAAAAAGGAGGCTTGGTGCTCTACGATCTCAGCTCCAGCTACTTTGAGGGTGTCACCTGCCCTCTGGCCGCCATGGGATATAGCCGTGATGGCAAAAGAGATAGACTGCAAGTCAACTACGGTCTAGTCACTGACGAGCGGGGTTGCCCGGTCGCCGTGTCGGTCTTTGCGGGCAATGAGTCGGATAGCACGACGTTGATGCCCCAAGTCGAGATGGTGAGAAACAGGTTTGGCATCAAGACCCTAGTGCTCGTCGGTGACCGAGGCATGATTTCTCAGAAGCGGATCGACGATGACCTCCGCAACCTCGAAGGGGTCGATTGGATCACAGCGCTCAAAAGCGCATCTATTCGTAAGCTCATCGATGGAGGTCAACTGCAACTCGGCCTTTTTGACGAGCGTAATCTGTTTGAATTGACTCATCCAGATTTTGCTGGCGAACGACTCTTTGCGTGCCGGAACACCGAATTGGCAAAACTGCGCGTCCACAAACGTCAGTCCCTTCTGCAGGCGACTGCGAGAGAGCTTGCAAGAATTCAAACCATGGTGCAGCGCGCTAGGCTCAGAGGCAAGGACAAGATTGGCGCCCGCGTGCGCAAGGTCGTCACCAAGACGCTCGCCAAGTATTTTGTGCTCGACATTCGCGATGACGACTTTACCTTCCAGATTCCCAACAAAGAGGTGGCGGCCAAAGCGGCGCTCGATAGTATCTACAAGAGGCTCACGAAGCTTCGCTCAAATGTTGAACTCGGCAATCTCAAAGGTAAGGACAAGATCCGTGCGCGCGTACACAAGCTCATCACCAAGAAGATCGCCAAACATTTCGATCTCGATATTCGCGACGATGAGTTTCGCTTCCGAATCGTCGAGCAAGAGCCCGCAGCAGAAGCAGTGCTCAACGATATTTGCAAGAGACTGGAGAGCATTCGCTCGGACGTCAAGCTCGGCAAACATGGAGGCAAGGACAACATTGGTGTGCGTGTAGGCAAGGTCATCAACAAGTACAAGGTGGCCAAGCATTTCGTGCTGCAGATCCGCGACGATGGGTTTGACTTCCACATCGACGAACACAAGGTGGCTTCCGAGGCAACGCTCGATGGCATCTATGTCATCCGGACCAGCGTGCCCGAACAGCGCCTATCACCCGACGACACCGTCCGCTGCTACAAGAGTCTGAGTCAAGTCGAACGGGCATTTCGTTCTATCAAGACCATCGACCTCAAGGTGCGTCCGATTCGCCACCGCCTCGAGACACGGGTACGCGCCCACATCTTCTTGTGCATGCTCGCCTACTACGTCGAGTGGCACATGCGTGAAGCATGGCGTCCATTGCTCTTCTGCGACGAGGACCAAGAAGCCAAGAAAACGCGGGACCCGCTTGCTCCCGCTAAGCGCTCCGAGGCTGCCCTGCGAAAGATACGCTCCAAGAAACTCGACGACGGCACCGAGGCCCACAGCTTTCAAACTCTACTCAAGGCACTCAGCACCATCGTGCGTAACATCTGCCGCGCTCCAGGTGACAATCCCGACGCTCCCACATTCCAGGTCGTCACGACACCCGACCCTAAGCAGCAACGCGCCTACGACCTTCTCGAAACTATCATCCTGTAGCCAGAACCGGGCACTCAATTCTGAGCTATCTACTTGAATCTGTTCAGGTTTTTGTCCTTTCGGCCGGGGAACTTCAGGCTAGTGCGGGCGCGCAGGACAGCTACAGTATGTTCACGAGGGATCCCACTTCGGCCAACGGCTGTTTCAGAAGTGATGCGGCGGCGCGAGCGTCGGAACACTGGATCGCCCGCAGCGTCGGCGTCCTCTAACTTTCGGGAACGTTCGGCGGCAGATGACGGAGGAAGTACTCGGTCATCAGCGTGAACAGGTGGAGTTGGGTATTGCCGCCTCGCAGCGAGTGGTCGCGCCCGTGGTAGAACATTAGATCGAACTGCTTGTTGGCCGCCTGGAACGCCTCTGCCACCTCGACGGTGTTCTGCAACTGTACATTGTCGTCCGCAATCCCGTGCACCAGCAAAAGGTGGCCCTTCAGCTTGGGCGCGTAGGTGACCACCGCCTCCTTGTCGTAAGCGGCTTTGTTTTCCTTCGGCAAGCCCATGTACCGCTCGGCCCAGGAGCTCGAATAAAAACGATAGTTCGTGACCGGTGCGTGCGACACCCCGACCGTGAAGTAGTCCGAGCCTTCGGTCAGGGCCAGACACGTGAGGTATCCGCCAGCGCTCCTGCCCCAGATGCCGAACAGCGAGGGGTCCGCGTAAGGCAGGCGGGCCAGGTATTTCGCTCCTTCGATGTGATCGCGCAGCGGCCAAGTGCCGAGGTTCTGGTACATGAAGTTCTCGAAAGCCTTCCCTCGGCCGCCTGTGCCACGATTGTCGATCGTGAACACGATGTAGCCCTTCTGAGTCATCAACTGGTGCCATAGCCATCGGTCGCCGCCCCACCGGTTGACCACCGTCTGAGAGCTCACGCCACCGTAAGCGTAAAAGACGACCGGATACTTCTGTTTCGGGTTGAACCCGGCCGGCTTGATCATGACGGCGTTCAAATCCACCCCGTCGCTGGTCCGCACCGTCAGGAACTCTGGCTTCACCAGCTCAAAATCTGCCAAGCCGGCCATCTCACCCTTCCTCACCCAGCGCACGAGGCCGCCATCCGATCGGTGCATGCTGATTTGTGGCGGTGTGTTCACATCGGAGAAGGTGTTCAGGAAATGCTTGGCATCGGGTGAGACGGACGCCGCATGCCACCCCGGCTTGCGGCTCAAGCGCTCGAGCTCCTGGCCGTCGAGCCTCACGCGGTAGACGTGCTGTTCGACGACCCCGTCCTTCTTGCCGTCGAAGTACAGCCAGCCATCCGCCTCGTCGACACCGAGCACCGCATGGCGCGATCGTGCAGCGTTAATCTCCCACTCGCCACTCGTGATCTGGTTCAGTAAGCGGCCATCGTAGTCGTACAGGTAGGCGTGTTTATACCCGCTCCGCTGCGACGTCCAGATGAAACGGTCGGAGCTCGTGAGGAACGTCAGGTCATCGTCGATTCGCACCCAGTACGGGTCGGTCTCCGTCAGTATCACTCGCGATGCGCCGGTGGTCACGTCGGCAAAGAGCAGCTCGAGCTTGTTCTGCCGCCGGTTGAGGCGCTCGACCGCTACCAGCGACGGGTTGCGCGTCCATTTCATCCGCGGTAAGTAGACGTCCGTGTCCGGGCCGAGCTGCAGCCAGTTCGTCTGGCCCGAGTCGAGGTGAAGGACGCCGACGCGCAGCTTCCAATTCGTCTCCCCTGCCTTCGGATACTTCTTCCAGTGCACCCTCGGATGCGCCGTCAGGAAGTCGATGAGGGGAACGGTGCCCACCGCGCTCTGGTCCACGCGTACGAACAGGATCCGCTTGCCGTCGGGCGACCAGCGCCAGCCATCCGCCCCGAGGCCCTTGTTCACGCCGTTCAGGATGTCATCGTTCCCGTCGAAGGTGAGCTGGGTCTCGGTGCCTGACGCCCGGTCGACCACGAAGAGATTGCCGCCACGGACGAAACCGATCCTGGTGCCGTCGGGCGCCAGCTTGGCGTACTGCTGACCGCCGGCGATGCCCGACAACGGCCTGAGGGCGCGAGTCACGGTGTCATAGAGGTAGTAGCTCCGATCGCGAGGCGGGGAGCCGCGAAAGTCGACCTGACTCCGAGGTCCGGCAATCACGAAAAACCGCCCGTCCTCGCTCGCCTGGTAATCAGTGAACGCGATGGGCGCACCGCCCGAACCGAGCACCAGGGACTTGCCGTCGACCACGACGGTGCGCTTGCCGTCGTCGACGTTTTCCCGATAGATGTTCTTGGTTTTGCCGTCCGGGTCAGCGTCCACGTAGAGGAACGCAGATCCGTCAGCTTCCCACTGTAGGCTCTGCAGGGACACACCGTCCCAGTCAGCGTCTGGTGCGAATATGTCTTCGAGCGTCAGCGAGCGCTTCGGCGCCGCGGACGCGAGAGCGGGAAGCGCCAGGAGGCACAGGACGGATACGAGTCGTCTGGTCATGAGCGAATCCTTTGCCGCGGGATAAATACTCCATCGAGCGAGTGCTGTTCATAACATAAATATTTGCCAAAAACTACCTACGTTAGCGAGACACCATAAGGACGCAGCGCACCTTGCCGACGAACTCATCGGTCGAGGATCACGTCGATACCTTCCAAGACGTCTTCCAAACCCCAGCTGAAAAGATTTGCCCGGACTGGAAAGAGCAGGACCAGCTACTCGACGCGAGGAGCTCGAGCGCCTGCGCAGCCTGGCGATACGTGCGTCAGGCGCGCCGGGCCACAGAATGAGCTTGACCCCATCCGCGCCGGGCCACAGAATAGCTTGACCCCATCGCGGGAGAATGCAATGCTATACGTGGCTAGATGGTGCAGAAGATTAGGTTCTTTCGAGCTGAAAGATGAAGCAATTCACTTTTGCTTTCCTGGGCGCTGGGCTTTTGTGTCTGGCACTGGCTCCTGACGGACTCGCCCGAGCAGCAGAGCCAGCCGTGACCGGCGCGCAGGCGGCGGGCACGTTCTCACCCGAATCGCCGAATGCGGTGATCCGTGAGTACTGCCTTGTCTGCCACAGCGACACATTGATGACGGGAGGTCTAACTCTCGAGTCGTTTGACGTGGCGCACCCCGATCAGAACGCCGAAGTGGCGGAGAAGGTAATACACAAACTGCAGGCTGGCATGATGCCTCCTAATTACGCGCCGCAGCCGGAAGCCGGGACCCGAGAGGCCCTCGCTCGGTCGCTGGCGGCGCTGATCGACGAGGCGGCCGACGCCAGCCCGAATCCCGGCAGCCGGACCTTCCAGCGGCTCAATCGGGTCGAGTATGCCCGCTCGATCCGTGACCTGCTCGCGGTCGAGGTGGACGTCGCGACGTTTCTGCCGCCCGACACGGTGAGCCACAGTTTCGACAACATCGCCGATGTCCAGACCATGTCTGCGACTCTGATGGAAGGATATATGCGCGCGGCCCGTAGCATCAGCCGGCTGGCCGTGGGCGATCCGGAAGCGGGCCCGGTTGAGACGACCTACACGGTCCCGCGGACGGCCTCGCAAATGGAGCACGTGGAAGGTGCGCCGATGGGGACGCGCGGCGGGCTCTCCGTCGTCCACAACTTCACGGCAGATGGCCAGTACATCTTCAAAATACAGCTCCATGGAACACCAGAGGGCGTGCTCTTCGGGTTGACGGCGGGCAACACCGAGCAGATCGAGGTCTCGATTAACGGAGAGCGGGTGGCTCTTTTGGACATCGATCCTTTGATGTCGGAGACGGACGCCGACGGCTTGATCCTGCAAACCGATCCCATCATCGTGAAGACAGGACCGCAGCGGGTCTCCGCCAACTTCATTCAAAGATTCGAGGGACCGGGCGACGATCTGATCGCTCCGATCGAGCACACCCTTGCCGACAGCACGATCGGTAGGGCGTTTGGTATTACGTCCCTGCCCCACCTGGCGTTTCTCAGCGTCAACGGCCCATACAACGTGACTGGGGTGTCGGATACGCAAAGCCGCCGCCAGATTTTCACTTGCCGGCCGACTTCCGCCGCTGCCGAGCGGCTTTGCGCCACAGAGATCGTTTCTCGACTGGCGAGCCAAGCGTTCCGGGGACCGGTGAGCGAGCTGGATCTCGAAGGCTTGATGTCCTTCTACCAGGCTGGTGTAAAGGAAGGAGACTTCGAGACTGGAATCAGGATGGCTTTGCAGGCGACTCTGGCAAGTCCGCACTTCGTGTTCCGAATCGAGCAGAGGCCGGACGTTGTGGACGGAAGCGGGATCTATCGCGTCGGGGACCTGGAGCTTTCGTCCCGGCTGTCGTATTTCCTCTGGGCCAGCGCTCCGGACGCGGAGCTTAGGACGCTCGCCAGTAACGGGGAACTGCAGGATCCTGCGGTGCTCGAGAGCCAAGTGCAGCGCATGCTAGCCGACCCGCGCTCGGAGGCACTGGCCACGAGATTCGCCGCACAGTGGCTGCGTTTGCACGACCTCGAGGGGTTGCACCCGGATGCGTTGCTGTATCCGCAGTACGACCAGAAGCTCGCCGAGGCCTTGCGGCGTGAGACGGAGTTGTTCTTCGGCAATCTCATTCGAGAAGACCGGAGCGTGCTCGAGCTGCTGACTGCCGACTACACGTTTGTTAACGAGCGTATTGCCAAGCACTACCGGATTCCGAATGTCACCGGACACCGATTCCGCCGCGTTACGCTCGAAGGCGATAATCGGAGAGGCTTACTGGGCCACGGCAGCATTTTGACGCTGACGTCCGTCGCCAACAGGACCTCTCCGGTGCAGCGAGGCAAGTGGGTCCTGGAAGTCCTCCTCGGAAGCCCCCCCCCGCCGCCGCCGCCCAACGTGCCGGAGCTTGAGGAAACCAAAGCCGCTGCGGCTGGCAAGCTGCTCTCGGTGCGGGAGCGGATGGAGGAGCATCGCTCGAATCCCGCCTGCCAGTCCTGTCACGACGTGATCGACCCGCTCGGCTTGGCGCTCGAGAACTTCGACGTGACCGGCGCGTGGCGCATCAAGGACAACGGGGTTGCCATCGAGGCGACCGGCCAGCTTTATGACGGAACGCAGATGGACGGTCCAGCCGGCTTGCGGCTGGCGCTTGTGAACCGTTCCGACACTTTTATCACGAGCTTCACCGAAAGCCTCATGACCTATGCGCTGGGGCGGAGAGTCGAGTACTATGACATGCCCGCGGTGCGTGCGATCGCTCTCGAGGCCGCGCACAACGGCAACCGCATGTCCTCTTTCATTTTTGGCATCGTGAACAGCGTGGCGTTCCAGATGAAGAAGTCGGAAAACACCGGAGAGATCACGGAGGTGGGTGAATCGGGTCCACCTTAGAATACGAGGCGGCTCCAGAAGGCCTAAAAAGAATGTACATCACTAACAAGCATATCTCTCGCCGCACGATACTTCGGGGTATGGGCACGGCAGTGGCCCTGCCGTTGCTCGAAGCCATGGTGCCGGCCCGGCGCGCGTTTGGCAAGCCGACAGCTGACCCGGCTCGCCTGGTGTGCATCGAAATGGTCCACGGTTCGGCCGGCAGCACCAAATACGGGATAGAAAAGAACCTGTGGGCGCCGGCGGCCGAAGGCAGCGAGTTCGACCTCACCCCGAGCAGCTTGAGTCCGCTCGAGCCGTTTCGGGATTACCTGACGATCGTCAGCAACACGGACGTACGCAACGCCGAGGCCTTCACGCTGCCCGAGACAGGCGGCGACCATTTCCGCTCGAGCGCGGTGTTCCTGACCCAGTCCCACCCGAAGCAGACGGAAGGCTCGGACGTCCACGTTGGGACGTCGATGGATCAGCTCTACGCCCGGCGGTTCGGTCAGGACACGCCCATTCCGTCGCTGCAGCTCGCGATCGAGAACGTGAACCAGGCGGGCGGATGCCAATACGGTTATGCCTGTACCTACACGGACGCGATCAGCTGGGGGTCGCCGACCGATCCGCTCCCGATGATCCGGAACCCCCGGGTCGTTTTCGACCAGATGTTCGGCTCCGGCGGAACGCCTGAAGAGCGGGCAGCCAGGCGCCGAACCGATCGCAGCATTCTTGACTATGTCACCAACCAGGTGGCTAGTTTGAAGAACGACCTGGAGCCGGCCGACCGCAACCGGCTCGACGATTATCTCGAGAACATTCGCGAGATCGAGCGGCGAATCCAGAGAATCGAGGCACAAAACGCGAGCGGCGAGGAGAGAGAGTTACCGGATGCGCCCATTGGCGTGCCGGACTCATTCGACGAGCACGTCAAATTGATGTTCGACCTGCAGGCGGCCGCGTTCGTGTCGGACATTACCCGGGTGGTCTCGTTCAAGATGGGGCGAGACGTTTCGGGCCGCGTCTACCCGGAGAGCGGCGTCAATACGGGGTTCCACCCGGCCTCGCATCACGGCGAGCGAGAGGAGCGGATCGAGGAGTTCGCGAAGATCAACCGGTACCACGTGGGCACCATCCCGTACTTCCTCGAGAGGTTGCGCGACACGAGCGAGGGCGAATCGAATCTCTTGGAAAAGACGCTCATCCTGTACGGCTCTCCCATGGGCAACCCGCACGTTCACAATCACAAGCGCTGTCCGCTCTTTTTGGCTGGCCACGGCAATGGCCACTTCAAGGGCAACCTCCACGTCAAAGCCGCGGATGGAACGCCTATGGCGAACACATTGTTGACCGTGCTGCGCCGACTCGGACTCGACGAGCTCGAGGGCTTTGGCGACAGCACCGGGGAGATGGCCATCTGACGGGAAATGGCGGCGGAGCGACTCATGTTGGGAAGGAAAAAAGGAAACGGCCTTGCTTCGAGCGCGGTTGTTGCATGTTTGACGACGGTGCTCGCGGCAGTACCTCATCACTCCCAAGGCGCCCCAAGTAGAAATGACTCCCCCATTACCGCTGCGGCCATGCGGAGTGAGCGAGTCACGGTACGAACACTCCTGAAGCAGGGCGTCGATGTAAATGCGGCCCAGGGTGATGGCATGACGGCGCTTCACTGGGCCGCAATGAACGAAGATGTCGAAATGGCCGAGATGCTGCTTTACGCCGGGGCCAACGTCAAAGCCGCGACGCGTCTTGGCGCCTACACTCCAGTGTTGTTGGCCAGCAAGAGCGGAAACGCCTTGATGGTCGAGATGCTCTTGAAGGCGTCGGCCGAAGCCAACTCCACGACTACCATGGGAACGACCCCTCTCATGTTGGCGGCGGTCTCGGGGAGCCCCGATGCCGTCAGGGTCCTCCTGGATCACGGCGTGGAGGTGAATGCGACGGAGGTGAAAGGACGGACGGCGTTGATGTTCGCGGCGGTCTACAATCGTTCCAAAGCGATCGACGTACTGATGCAGCACGGTGCGGACGCCACCCTTGCATCGAACGTGGTGGACGTCGGGGCGCTGGAAACAGCGCACGAGGCTGCTCGTCGTGAACGTGAGGAGGAGCGCCAAACTGCAGCAGGGGCGACAAAGACCCAGGGGGTAGCACGGAACGAGGGGGAGAAGGGTGGCTCGAGTACTTTCTCCAAGCTCTTCGGATGGCTCCCGGGCGTTGGCGAGAAAAAGGAACAGAGAGGCCGCCCGGATCCGGTGTTCTATCGGGAAACATTTGGTGACCTCGTCGGCGTCCAGGGCGGTATGACCGCCTTTCTCCTCGCGGCTCGTCAAGGCCACCAGCAGGCCGTTGGCTCCATTCTCGAGGCGGGCGTTGATGTCAATGAGGTGAGCGCCGGGGACAAAACCAGCCCCCTGCTCATTGCCACCATTAACGGGCACTTCGACGTGGCCAAGTTCCTGCTCGATCACGGTGCGGATCCGAACCTTGCCAGCGAGATCAATGGGGCCACGCCGCTCTATGGCGCCGTGAACGTGCAGTGGGCCCCCAAGTCGTTCTATCCGCAGCCCAGAGCCCATTTGCAGCAGAAGATGTCGCACTTGGATCTGATGCAGGCGCTACTGAACGCCGGAGCGGACCCGAACGTGCGTCTGACGAAGAAGGTGTGGTACTCCGGGTACAACCGCGACAAGTCGAGTGTGAACGAACAAGGTGCGACGCCGTTTTGGCGCGCCGCCTACGCCGCCGATGTCGATGCCATGCGCCTGTTAGTGGCCCACGGCGCCGATCCGAACATCCCCACCAAGAAGCCGAAGCCACGGCGCCCAACCCGGGACCAGGAGAAGAAGGATCCCTCCGGGCTGCCCCCGGTTCCGGTCGGCGGGCCGTCGGTGACGCCGCTGCAGGCGGCCGCGGGCGTCGGCTACGGCAAGGGCTTCTCCGCGAACTCCCACCGGTTCGCTCCCGGCGGCCAACTCCTGGCGGTCAAATACCTCGTCGAGGAGCATGGCGCTGATGTGAACGCCGCGGACCACGAGGGCTACAGACCGCTCCACTGCGCAGCGGCCAGGGGAGACAACGAGATGATTCTTTATCTGGTGTCGAAGGGCGCCGATGTGACCGTGGTGAGCCGGAGAGGGCAGACGACCGCGGACATGGCAAACGGCCCTGCGCAGCGCATTCAACCATTCCCCGAGACGGTGGCCCTGTTGATGAAGCTGGGCTCGAACAACTCGAACAAGTGCGTGTCGTGTTGAGGCCTGTTGGGAACCGGCCCCGCCCGTTTTCGTCTCTCTCCTGCCGATGACGTTAGTTGGAACTGGTCGCCGCGAATCGTAACGGCTGCCCTACAAGCCTTCCATGATCCGCGCCCGGCCTCGGCCGAAACTTCTGAGCCCTTCCGTTGTTCACTTCGGCGAGATACAGATTGCCGTCCTGATCCACGCTGATCTGATGGACACCCCCAAGCGCGCCCGGGAACCTTCCAGAGGTCCCCCAGGAGTCTAGAAGCTTCCCGTTTAGGTCGTACTTCAATATCCTGTGGGTGGCGCCGTCGGCAACCCAAAGGTGTTGGTCCGCAGTCACGTAGAGATGGAAAGGGGAGCGGAGGTTGGGCCACTCGTCGAGGTACTTTCCGTTCTCGTCAAAAATCTGGACCCGGCGGTTCGAGCGGTCGGATACGTACACGCGACGCTGATCATCAATGGCAATGCCATGGAGCAGGTTGAACTCGCCGGGACCCGTACCAGGCTCGCCCCACTCCATGAGATACTCGCCGTCCTTTGAGAACTTGACCACCCGCGTGTTGATGTAGCCGTCGGTAACGAAAAACGTGCCGTCGGGCAGCCAGGCGATGTCGGTCGGCCCGGAGAAATGGCTTTCATCGTTGCCGGCGCTGCCCTCGCCCAGGGTCATCACCAGTTCCTTGCCGTCATTAGTGAACTTGAAGATTTGATGGTTGCCCTCCGTCGACGCAGGCGCCAGTCCTGCCGAGATTATCCAAACATGCTTGTCAGGATCGTAGGGGCTGATCAGGATCTTGTGACCCCTGTAGAAAAGCTCGTCATGCTGTGTCCAAGTGTCGATCAGCTTCCCGTTCCCATCGACCACAAGCACGCAATGCTCCCAGCGTGGTTCCGCGGTAGTGGCCGCTCGCTGTGAAGTGCCAGGAGGCAGAGCTGGTAGCTCGCCACGCTGAAGGATGAAGATTTTGTCCGGCGTTTCCGCAAAGATGCCCGCCGTCGACCCCCAGGTCCACCCCTCGTGGTCTGGTAGAGGCTGCGGCCAGTCCTCCACAACTTCATACGGGCCCGTTAAATCTTCACCACCCTTCTCGTGAACTTCGGCCGAGGATTTCTCGACCTCGACTTGGCCTTGTTGATCGGGTGCCGGGGCGCACATGGCCGCCGTCAGTCCCAGGGCTACCGCCCCACCCCAAATCCGCAAATTCATCGTGACCTCCTTCCACGCCTGTTACTGTAAATATCCCAAAGAAGTATATATCCTATGGAAGTTTATAAATCCAAGGAATTGTGTGCGGGCTCCGAATTCTTGGCGCCAAACCACTCGAGCGGGCCCAAGGTGCCGTCCCGGTTGCGAATCGAGGGGTGGTTGATAGTTTCGCTCGCGCGTGGACCCGCTCGCGCACCGCAGAGGCGATTCTCTACAACCGGGCGGATGGGCTTGATGTTGGGGAGCAATGCTAGTTGGCGGGGACCAGACGCTTGAGCTCTTCGAACCAATTGAGCACGACTTCCAGCTCTGCGCGTGAGCCGCCGCGTTCTTCTTGCTGGATCATGATGAAACCCTCGCCGTCCGGGGCGACATCGTAATTCGTGTACGGTGGGGTATCGAAGAAGCCGAACAAAGATGTACCCTGCGCATAGGGTCCTTCGAACAGCAGAACCGGCTTGGCGGGGGACAGCTCGGGCTCCGTGTCGATAGCCACCGCCATCATCTTGTCTCCGTTGCGATAGAACAGCTCGCGTCCGTCCCGCGCCCACCTGGGCTCCGTGCCTCCCTTGGTCGAGATCTGTCGCTTGCCGCTCGCCTCGGGGAAAGGGACGACGAAAACCTCGCTGCGGCCAGTCTCATCCGACGTGTAGGCGAGCCAACGGTCGTCCGGCGAGAGCGCCGCCTGAAGTTCGTTGGACCTCGTTCCTAGGAGCGGTTCTGGCTTGACGTCCCCGTCCAGGCGGAGCAGGGTGATGTCCAGATGGTGGGAACCTGGGGTTTTGTTCCTGAATGCGCCACGGCGTTCCAAGATGCGCGGAGACGACCTGGGCACGCTCGGACAGTCAGTTACGATCATGACACGACCGTCGGATGACCACGAAGAGGGAAACCTCACACCCCTCGCGAGCTCTTCCACCTCACCGCCTCCGCCCGCGGACTTCACCAAGACACTAGCAGCCCCCGCCCTGTTGGAATTGAAGAACGCAAGCCGCATGCCGTCGGGGCTCCAAATCGGGATTGAGCTAGAACCCTCGAATGTCAGCCGAGTCAAAATATCCCGGTCGACTTCCTGAATCCAGAGGTCGTTGCCATTGGAGTTCGTGATCGTGACGGCAACGCGACGGCCATCCGGTGAAAGGCGAGGGTGGCGAAACCGATGCCTCTTTTCGGTGATGGCGCGGGCCTTTCCTTGACGATCGACTCTGACGAGCGTGCGATCGAGTGCACGTGCGCTTTCTCTTGCATAGACCAAGGAGCCGTCGCTCGCGACCGTGAACTGAGCCGCACCGCCGCCTTCATCCATCCGGAGGTCCTGGAGGACGGCAGTGGCCGGGCCAGTGACTTGAAGCCGCTCCGTGTCGAAGGGAACGGCGAACAGTGACCCGGCCCGGGCAAAGAGGATGTGGCCGCTCGGGGCATAATGAGGGTTGGTGCCCCCGGTGACCAGCGAACGCCGCTCGCCCGTTTCAAGAGACAGCACCTCGACGGGGCGTTGTTGCATGAATATTGGTAAGTCATTGATTCTATTGACTCTGCTATTTTGGCCCCAAAAACGTAACTTGCTGATTCCTTTAGGTTTGTCGGGAGTCATGCAACAACGCCTTGCGGATGCGGGAGTTGCCGTTTTGCCGCCCGAAGGAGCTTTCTATCTGTTTCCCGATTTCTCGCCATTGCGGGAGCGGTTGGAGGGAAGAGGGATACGCACGAGCGTGGAGATGTGTCGAAGCCTTCTCGAGGACACGGGCGTTGCCACCCTGCCCGGGAGTGATTTTGGGCGGCCACCGGAGGAGCTTACGACACGGCTGGCATACGTCGATTTCGACGGAGCAAGGGCGCTCGCGGCAGCGGAGAAGGTTCGAGCGGGGGAGCCGTTGGACGAGATGTTCGTCCGTCGCTACTGCGGCCGCGTCGTCGACGCCGTGGACCGTATGTGCGATTGGTTCGGGAATTTGAGATGACGCTCGGGGCGCGACCAATGGAAGGCTGCGCCCCTGGCGCCATGACCAACCAGGGGCGAGGCACCGCGCGATTCTAGGCGGAGCGATTCGCAGATTCTTGGTCGGCGAACGACTGTAACATGCTGCAATCGAGTCGCTTTCGAGTCTATTGACCGCTTCACGTAAGTACGACGATCTTGCCCTGCGCCCGGTTCTCTTCCATGCAACGGTGGGCTTCGACGATCTCGTCGAGCGGAAACACCTTACCGATACGAACTGCGGTGCGTCCATCCTCGATTTCTTGAACGAAGTCCTGGAGTGGCGTTCTCAGGCGTTGTTGCACGGCCCGGAGCAAATCGCTGACCTCCCTGTGCCGGTCGCTGATTCACCCGGCGCAGTACGTATCGGGCATCCCGAGCGCGGTCATCTTGTTGAGTATCTCGCACCCAATTCGGTGTTCAACTCGTTGCCTCGCCAACGTTCGTGTCCGCATCTCGGGCCCGATGATCGCTTTGTAACGATAGACCGCGTTCTCCACCATGCTTCGCTTGGTGCAGCCTGAGAGCTTGTACCATTCACGTCGGCCGTGTCTTTCGATGGCACGAATATGGCGATCGCGCTCCTGCATGGCGGTGTTCGAATTCTGATTGAGCGTCGCGTTTCGTTGCGGCGGAATCACCACGCGCGTCCTTCGTCCAGGGTTGTGCGCTTCGATCGCTTCGTAGACCGCTTCCTTGTCGTATGCACTGTCCGCCGCTACCGCCGCTAGAGGTGCTTGAATCTGTGTTAGCAAAGCGGGGACTCGGGTTGCGTCGCGAGCTCGTGACGCCGTCAGTTCGGACGCAACAATGTTCCCTGTCTCGCGATCAACGGCGATGTGCAACTTGCGCCATGCGCGCTGCTTTGGCGGTTTGCGGGCGGTTCCAACATGAATCCTCAAGCCCGTGCTATCGATCATCAGGTGGATTGGTTGATTGCTTGCGGCTTTCGGAATCCGCAGCTTCTTGCGGAGCAGCCTCGAGCGCCGACACAACGTCGAGTAGTCCGGGGTCTCGATACCGAGCCCGAGCAGCGAGGCGATCGAGTGCAAGAAGCCTTCGGTTTGTCGGTAGGCGAGCTTGTACACCATCCGGACAACCAGGCCCGTTTCAATAGCCATGTCTGAATAGACCCGTTGACCGCCAGGCTTACCGGTCTTGTCGGCCTTCCAGTTCGCGATTGCCTCCTCGTCAAACCAGACCGTCAAATCGCCTCGGCGGCGCAGCCCTTCGTTGTATTCCGCCCAGTTGCGAACGTGGTACTTCTTCTGCTTCGCGTGCTTGTACTGGCTGCGCTTGGGATACTTCATGCTCGAACATACCTCGGCCACCACAAGAGGCGCATTTTGCTCTCAGCCAGAGCGGTGCAACAACGCCAGGAGAGCTCAAAAAGCGGCGCTTTCAGAGGGCCCGGAACGGGCCAAAGCCCCTCAGTTTGATCTTTGCGACAAGTGACGGTATAATTACGTCAAATGACGGAGCTATCTAGATGAATCCAGCTGCCGTTCTCGAGCTGCTCGGAGGTCCCAAAACGTTCCGGGGGAAGTTCGAGACGATGCTGGATCTCGTCGACCTCGGCGAGAAGGGGCTCACCAAAGCGTCCTTGCTGGAGCTGGCAAACTTTTTGGAGCTCTCAACGGCCCAGATGGCGCACTTGCTCCCGATCACGGAACGCACCATCCAGCGGTACTCACGTTCGACCCGCCTAAGCCGGGCTGTCTCGGATCATCTTCTGGAGATCGCGCGCGTCGTCGTTCGTGGCGTCGACGTCTTTGAGGACAAGGATAGGTTCCTCGCTTGGATGCAGCGGTCGAATGTGGCGCTAGGCAATCGCAAGCCGATGGACCTCGTGGCGTCCAAGCTCGGGATCGATCTGGTAATTGACGAGCTGGGTCGCGTCGAGCACGGCCTCGTGTCTTGATCCTCTATCGCATATCAAAGGCCGCGTACGCGCAAGACCTCAGCGGTACCGGCGCCCGAATGTACGGTGCACGCTGGAATCAGAAAGGGACCTCGATCTTGTACACCGCGAGCAGCCCTGCCCTGGCCACCGTGGAGTTGCTCGTTCACGTCGACGCGAATCTCCAACCATCCGACCTCCGCCTGGTGTTCATCGATGTTCCCGATGCGGCGTCTTCGCGTACGATCGATTCCGAGTCCTTGCCAGAGGATTGGAAGACATTCCCTGCTCCGGCGGCACTTGCCGAGATCGGAACACGCTGGGCCGCAAGCCGGCAAACCCTCATGTTGAGAGTTCCCTCCGCGGTCGTCGTCGTCGACCACAACGTGCTCCTGAACCCGGCGCATTCGGAGTTCGCCGGCGTCCGCATCGACAAGGACACGGCTTACGGCTTTGACGAGCGACTTCTAAAACATCGCAAGTAATCACGGCGTTGTTGCACGGCCCGGAGCAAAACGCTGACTTCCCTCTGCCAGTCGCTGAGTCACCCGGCGCAGTACGTATCGGGCATCCCGAGCGCGGTCATCTTGTTGAGTATCTCGCACCCAATTCGGTGTTCAACTCGTTGCCTCGCCAACGTTCGAGTCCGCATCTCAGGCCCGATGTTCGCTTTGTAACGATAGACCGCGTTCTCCACCATGCTTCGCTTGGTGCAGCCTGAGAGCTTGTACCATTCACGTCGGCCGTGTCTTTCGATGGCGCGAATATGGCGATCGCGCTCCTGCATGGCGGTGTTCGAATTCCGACTGAGCGCCGCGTTTCGTTGCGGCGGAATCACCACGCGCGTCCTTCGTCCAGGACTGTGTGCTTCGTTGGCTTCGTAGACCGCTTCCTTGTCGTATGCACTGTCCGCCGCCACCGACACTAGAGGTGCGTGAATCTGTGTTAGCAAAGCGGGGACTCGCGTTGCGTCGCGAGCTCGTGACGCCGTCAGTTCGGAGGCAACAATGGTGCCGGTCTTGCGGTCAACGGCGATGTGCAACTTGCGCCATGCGCGCTGCTTTGGCGGTTTGCGGGCGGATCCAACATGAATCCTCAAGCCCGTGCTATCGATCATCAGGTGGATGGGTTGATTGCTTGCGGCTTTCGGAATCCGCAGCTTCTTGCGGAGCAGCCTCAAGCGCCGAGACAACGTCGAGTAGTCCGGGATCTCGATACCGAGCCCAAGAAGCGAGGCGATCGAGTGCAAGAAGCCTTCAGTTTGTCGGTAGGCGAGCTTGTACACCATCCGGACAACCAGGCCCGTTTCAATCGCCATGTCTGAATAGACCCGTTGGCCGCCAGGCTTACCGGTCTTGTCGGCCTTCCAGTTCGCGATTGCCTCCTCGTCAAACCAGACCGTCAAATCGCCTCGGCGGCGCAGCCCTTGGTTGTATTCCGCCCAATTGCGAACGTGGTACTTCTTCTGCTTCGCGTGCTTGTACTGGCTGCGCTTGGGATACTTCATGGTCGAACATACCTCGGCCCCACCATAGGCGCATTTTGCTATCAGCCAGAGCGGTGCAACAACGCCTTCCGAAGGTGCGGTGCTCCCCTGACACACAAACAGCGCACGGCAGTGCGTACCGCTCTCATCGCGCACTGGGCGGCAGCCCAATGGGCCGACCGGGCGTCCATGACACACCGTGTTGGGTGAGCTGTTCGTTGAGCGCCGGCAGAGCTTCGCTGACTAGACGGTTCAGCTTGGCCACTTGCTCATTCAGCTTCTCACGGGATTCGAGGATGAGGCGACGCTGGTCGGCGGTGGGCACTGCGGTCGCTGCCTCCACGGAAGAATAGAGCCGTGTGACCTGACTCGCGATGGGCATCTGTCTCCGTTGCTCGGCCCCGCCTCGTGTTCCTCCCCCGCTCATTTGGCCGAGAATCTCGTCCACCTCGGCCAGTAACGTCCGAGCGGCGTGCGGGAGCGATTCCGGAACGTCGGGATGCCGTTCGAGGCTGTCCTGTACATCCGTCACTCTGTCTTTGACTTCGCCTGCGGTCGAGACAACCGCTCGCACCGTCGCTTCCATTTGAGTCAGCGTCAGCAAGGTATCGTGCCAGCGGCGCCGGTCTTCCAGAGAAATGTCAATGAGAGGGTCACCCATGACCTTCACAGACTGGAGGTGCGTCGCTTCGCCGACGCTCAGACGCGCCCGATAGTTTCCGGGAAGGACGAAAGGCCCTCGTGGTCGCCCGCGAGAAAACGAGGGCTCGTCCTCGCTGGTGTCAAAGGGCAAGGGATGACGGAGGTCCCACACCAGACGCTGGATGCCGGCGCCAATCGAGCCCTGCAATGGTATAAGCCTCCGCACCACGCGATCCTTCGCGTCGAGGATATCGAGCTGCACCCTGGGCGCCTCTTCCGAGCTCATGGCGTCGGGATTGATGTAGTACGTGATGATCGCGCCGTCCGGTGGGTTGGGTGCAGCGAAAGCACGATGGCCCTCGGAGCCCCAGTGGCGATCGTAGCGGTGCAACTCGGTGGCCGGCCGAATGCGAGCGAGATGACTGCTACCATCGAGCACCTCGGGGGTCATCTCCTCGAGTATCGCAAGGTCATCGAGAATCCACAGCCCGCGACCGTAGGTCGCCACCACGAGATCGTTCTTGCGCGGGTGAACGAGCAGGTCATGCACCAGCACGGTCGGCAGATTGTTCCGGAGGGGCACCCAGTGACCGCCCCCGGAAATGGACACGAACACGCCGAGCTCGGTGCCCACAAAAAGCAGGTTGGGGTTAGAAGGGTGCTCGAGGATAACGCGGAGGGTGCCCAGGTCCGGCAAATTGCCCGTGATGGTCTCCCAGTTCTTGCCGAGATTGGTGCTCTTGAGCACATACGGACGAAAATCGTTGTCGCGGTGGCCGGCAAACGTTGCGTAGAGCGTCTCTTCGTCGTGAGCCGACAAAAGAACCCGGGTCACCCAGGTCTGCTCCGGCACTCCAGGGAAGCGATCGAACTTCTCCCAGGCGCGCCCATCGTCCCGAGTCACGTGAACGAGACCGTCGTCGGTCCCCACCGCGAGAAGTCCTCTCTTGAGAGGAGACTCGGAGAGAGAGGCGACGTTGCCAAGGTCAGCGGTGCCCTGGTGGTAAGCCACCGAGTTGCTCGGCCAAACCTTGCCCATCATGGGCAACTCATAAGGGTCAAGGCGAAGGGTCAGATCGGGGCTTATCACCTCCCAGGAGTCACCCCGGTCCCGACTGCGAAAGACGACGTTGGCCGCGAAGTAGAGGGTGTTGGAATCGTATCGGGAGATTCGGAGCGGTGAGCTCCAGTTCCAGCGATACGCCTCTCCATCAGGCGGCCGCGGCTGGATGGAGCGGCGCTCTCCGGTCCGAGTGTCGAACCGGTACAGCACTCCATATTGCGACTCACAATAGACCACGGTTGGGTCTGTAGGGTCGACCTGGGTGTAGAAGCCGTCACCCCCTGCGGTTCGAGACCAGTCGGCGTTGGTGATGCCGGCGACGTGGCGGGTGCCGCTCGGCCCTCCAAACGTGCCGTTGTCCTGGAGCCCCCCGTAAATGTTGTAGAAGGGCTCCTCCAAATCCACGCTGACGGCATAGAACTGAGACACCGGAATGTTGCTCTGGAAGTCCCAGGTGCGCCCGCGGTCATAGGAGAAATAAACTCCCCCGTCGTTCCCAACGATGAGGTGGTTCGAATTGCCGGGATCGATCCAGAAGCCGCGCCAGTCCCCATGGGCACCGGGGCCGAAGACGTCACGGCGGAAACTCTTGCCGCCATCCTCGGAGAGAAAGAGCCTGACGTGGAGCAGGTAGATCCGCTCAGGGTCATTGGGATCGCAGCGGATCTGGCCGAAGTCAGAGCGCGTGGATACATCGTTGGTGCGGAGCTCCCAGCTTGCTCCGTAGTCCGACGAGCGGTAAACACCGCTTTGTGCGCCGACCGCCTCGACAGCCGCGTAGATGACGTTGGGCTTGGAGCGACAAATCGAGAGCGCAATCCGGCCAATGTCACCCTGGGGGAGTCCGGCAGTTCGCTCCTGCCAGCTCTCACCGCCATCGGTGGTCTTGAAGATGCCCGACTCCTCTCCACCGCCGACGAAGTTCCAGGCTCGTCGCTCCCTTTGATAAGCTGCGGCGTACAGGAGGTCGGGATTTTCGGGGTCCATTGCCACATCGACAACGCCGGTGTGCTGGCTGATGGTGAGCGCCTGGGTCCAGCTCTTTCCTCCATCCGTCGTCTTGAACAGCCCGCGTTGATCATTGGGCCCCCACAAAGAGCCAAGGGCCGCCACGTAAACGGTCTCGGCGTCTTCCGGATGGATGAGAATCCGACCGATGTAGCGCGTTTGCTCGAGTCCCATGTGTTGCCAGGTCTTGCCTCCGTCTTCGGAGCGGTACACCCCATCACCGTAGGCCGACAGGCGCGCGCCCCAGGACTCGCCCGTTCCCACCCAAACGACGTTCGGGTTGGAGGGAGCCACCGCAATCGCCCCGAGGGCGCTGGTTTGTTCCCTGTCGAACACCGCCTCCCAGGTCGTGCCGTTGTTGATCGTCTTCCAGGCGCCACCGGTCGCCGTCGCCGCGTAGATGATGTGGGTATTGCTCTCGACCACGGCGAAATCGTTCACGCGCCCGCTTGGAAGGGCCGGGCCGATACCGCGCCAGGTCAGGTTCTTAAGGATGGCAGAGTCCAGGGCTTTGTCGGAACGCGGGCTTTCAATCGCCTGGGCCGCGAGTGTGGCCACAAAGACTCCACCGAAGAGAAGGGCTGCTACTAAAAGAATGGAAACGGGACCCACGTTTCGGTGGGTAAAAACTCTAGCGAAGCAACGTGAGCTCATCAGGACTCCTCTCTGCATCAGACGGTCGGGCCAGGAACCGAACGACCTACTGTTGAGAATTTAGGAACTGTTTCCAGGAATGCAACCGGTGAATGAACCTGTAAACCAACTGACTAATCAGCTTTGTTTCGTTTAGCTTATAGTGCTCTTCCGATTTCTTGAACGGGGCTTCCAAAAGTGCCTGGCGGGGATTCAAGAACAAATTCCCATGTGTCTTTTGGTACTGCTGAAAAAAGCGCTCGCCAGGGGTTCTCAAGCTCGGATCCACGAGCTCCGGACCGCTGGGAAGATACAGCATCAGAAACTCCGCGTCCTGTTTTCGTGCGATCTTTTCCATATGAGCGAATAACCGTTCGTTCAAGAAAAACCACGACGACTGTTCTTTTTCGACAACCTCGCTCGAGCGGCCGGCCGATCTCGACAAGTTGATGAGCTCTGATGTTGAACGATGGTGTCTTTGTTGAAGTTCCTGATAGACCTCCGCCGGACTTCCTATCGGTGTATTCGTGAGCTTGAGTTCACCGTTTTTGTCGAGAACGAAACGCGGCTTCTTGTAGTCACGGAAATCGAGAAGCGAACGGTTGAGATCGTCGCCGATGAAGGCGGCAATAGTCAACTGTGGGGCAAACTCGTCCGTAGCCTCGGACAGCGTGAGATACATCTGATCAATGCCGTAGCCGGTGACGCCCATATTTATGACATTCAGCCTCTCGTCCAGCTGCTGGAGAAGATGAGGCCAAGTATCCGAGTCGTCAACTTCATCACCAAAGGCGAATGAATCACCGACAATGATCACCTGATACCTTTCAGGATCATTCCCGAACTCATAGAGAGAGCGCCAACCATGGCTGTTGGTTGTATATCGAAGGCCTGTCCCCGTCTTCATGTTTGGTTTTGGTGTCCATCCGCGGGTCGGGTGCGACCGGTGCAGTCCTTTGTTGTATCGAAACACCATGTCGCTGACGCCCTTTTCGTAATTTTCGAGGAAACGTCGTTCCCACCAGGAAAGGCGAGGTGGAGCCTCTAGTCGGCGAACGAGCGGCACGAGTAATGTTCCTTCGAAACTGTGCTCGTGGGATTTCATGGTTCGAAGGAACACCTCAATAACCAGCAGCGTTGTCGCTGCAATCAACGCCATGAGGAGAAGGCCAAAATACCTTCTCTTGGCAACTGAAAAATTAGGAAGTGAATCTTCCTCGGGGGGCACGTAAACAAGCCTCTCACACTTCGACGTTTAACGTTCCGCGATCGCTATCCCTATCGAAATCAAACTCTATCACCGTGCTGTTAACGCGTACAAGTTGCTGCCGAAGTCGAGTACGTTAGAGCTCAGCAATCTCGAGAGGCTATGAGGTTGGCGACCACGGTGAACTCTCAGTTGTATTCGCGTTCGCGCCTTCGATTGTGTTATGTAGTCATGAAATGTTCGCTTGGAGCCGTGCCGGTTGGCGCACCCGCGGTCGCAACCGTATCGAAACCCGCGAGGGTGGCTATGTCTGACGGGAGGGTGTTCGTTGACGAGGGCTCCGAGGCAGCCGCGGTGGCGTTTTTATGGCGATAAGCCATATAGTAATCGGCTCAAAGAAAGCCGACTGTTCCCCGCAGAACATGCGGCGGGAGGAGACTTTTAGCTGGAGGGCGAAAACATGAGTACACGGAAAGGTGGCTGGTTCACCTGTTTGCAAGTATCGGTGTTCATCGCGTTGGTGGTGGTGACAGCGCCCGCTGCCCAGGAGACAACCAGGGGAGTTCGGTATGAGCGACTGGTCATCAGAGGGGGCATGCTGGTGGACGGTTTGGGTAGCCCGATGCGGGGTCCGGTCGACATCGTGGTCGAGGGTGGCACTGTCGTCAACATCATCCCAGTGGATGCAGTGTCGCTGGGAGGCTATGACCCGGGATTCACGCGACCCACCGGGGATCGCGTGATTGACGCAGAGGGGATGTACATCGTCCCGGGTTTCGTCGATATGCACGCGCACATTCCCGAGGGCCGGGTCGTGCCCGCGGGTGAGTGGGGACGTTCATTCGCCTATCAGCTCTGGCTGGCCCATGGGGTCACCACGCTTCGCGATGTGGGCTCGGGAGCCGGGCTGGATGTTCTGGTGGAGGAGGCACGCCGAAGCGATGCGAACGAAATCACTGCTCCCCGAATCATCCCCTATGCGGGATGGCGAGGGTTGGGCCGACCTGACCAGAAGAACATCACCCCGGAGGAAGTGCGGGCAAATGTGCAAAAGCTCCATCAGGATGGGGCGAAAGGTATCAAAGTGTTTGGACCCACCTACACGGATGTGCTGACCGCACTTTGCGACGAAGCGCGCAAGCTGGGGATGGGGGTCGCCATTCACATTGCGGTGGGCCAGGTCGATGGCGCGATCGCGGCGCGCGCCGGGGTCACGACCATCGAGCATTGGTACGGCATTCCGGATGCGGCCATCCCGGGCGTACAGAGCTTTCCAGGGGATTACAACTACCTGGACGAGCTTGCCCGTTTCCGTTACGCGGGCAAGCTGTGGCAAGAAGCGGACCCCGTCTTGCTCGAGCAGGTGATGGACACGTTGTTGGAGGAAGGCACAACGCTCGTGCCGACCTTTGTCGCTTACGAACCGAATCGCGATCTGGTGAGAGCACAAAACTTGCCCTTTTATAAAAAGTATGCCCTTCCGATCCAGCTGGAGTACTGGAAACCGAATCTCGCACATCATGGGTCCTACCACTATGCATGGACCTCGGGGGATGAAGCGAGCTGGCGAGAGAATTTTCAGATCTGGATGCGGTTCGTGCGCGAGTTCTGGGAGCGGGGGGGACAGCTCGCCCTGTCACCGGACGCAGGCGGGAGCTTCGGCCTATACGGATTCAACAACGTGCGCGAAATGGAGCTCTATCAGGAAGCGGGTCTGGATCCGGTCGACATCATCGAAGTGGCATCGACCGGGGCGGCGCGTGTGCTGGGTCTCGACGAACTGGCCAAGGGCGTGCGGTTTGGCAGTCCCGCTGACCTGGTTGTCGTGGACGGAAACCCTCTGCATGACCTCAAAGTGTTTTACGGAACCGGCATCACAAAGCTGGGGGAGACCGGGGAGCTGCAAAGCGGTGGTGGAATCCATTACACGATCAAGGACGGAATTGTTTTCGATGCTCGGGCGTTGCTGGAGAACGTGGCGTCGATGGTACGGGAAGCCGGACCCGCCACCAGTCACTGAATGAATCGTCGGTAATTCTCGAGCCTGAGCGACAGGATTATTCCGGTACCGATTTTCTCCGAGCGTGATCCCGTCTGAGCCGCTGGGCCTCTGAGTCTCTGCCGGAGTCTGCAAGCAGGGACGCCAGATGTGTCCCGAGTCCTTCGAAGTCCGGGTTCAAATCATACGCTTTCCAGTAGTAGTCGATCGCCTCCCGGAGTTTGCCCTCTCGCTCTGCCAAAGCGCCTAGAGTTGCCCACGCCAGATCGAGCTGCGGTCGGAGCTCCACCGCTCGTCGAAGGGCATGCCTCGCTTCCTCATGCCGGTCGGTGCGGAACAGCGTCATTCCGAGATTCGCCCACGCACTGGCCATGGCCGGGTCATCACGAAAGGCTGCGCGGAACTCGGCCTCGGCCCGGGGAAGGTCGTTTTTGTCCATGAAGACCGTGCCGAGAGCGCTATGCGCTTCCGGATAACGGTCCGTAATGCTCAAAGCGGCTTCGAATTCCGCCGCCGCCCGCGTGGGTTGGCCGAGCTCGAGCAGCTCGGTACCGTAATTGAAGTGAGCTTTTGCGCTCTGGGGAGCGGTGCGGACGGTGGCTGCAAACAGAGTCTCCTGAGAGCGCCAGTCACGATTTCGCGAAATCGTTCTCACTCCGCAGACCGCTAACACAATCGCGATCGCCGCCGCTGCCAGCACCTGAAAACGAGGTCGAGACGGCCAGAAACTCGCAGCAAGGGCCCCCACGATGAAACAAAAAGCCGTGGAGGGCAGATACATGAGTCTCTCGGCCATGATGGTGCCGATCACCACGATGGTGTTTGAAATCGGCAGCCACATAACGAGAAATAGCAGAGAGATATACACCAAAGGCGCGTGACGTCTGCGGAGAACCGCTGCTGCCGCTCCCACCGACAGCAACACACCAGCTGCCAACAGCAGTCGAGGATCGCCCGCGGCGCCTACGATGGGGATTTGATTGTAGGAGTAATCTGCGGAGAGCCTGAGGGGGACTACGAGTAGAGAAAGGTATTTCAATAGCACCCAGAGAGAGGTTGCCAGCCGTGCCGCCAGATCTACGCCGGACAGGGGGTTCTCGATCGGACGGACGGCCACTTCCCCCGCGAACAGGAAACCTCCCGTGGCGACGTAGCGAAGGCCGAAGTACGAAAGCACCACCCCGGCCAGCGCCAGGTGCAGGTAGGATCGCTTTTTTAGCAAGTCGAAAGCGCTCTCGGACCTCGCCTTGTTTTGCAGTTGCGCGAAGTCGGTCAACAGAATGACTGGCCACGCAACAATGGCACTCTCTTTGGAGAGCAAAGCCGCGAAGAACAGCGAGCCAATGGCCATCGCGCGGCCAAAAGAGAGCTTCTCGACCGGGCGGATGGACAAGAGCCAGGCGGATAGCACAAACAACGTGGCCAGCAGATCTGCGCGGCCGGACGCCGGGACGACCGCCTCGACGTGAATGGGGTGGACGGCGAACAGACTAGCTGCGATGAGCCCACCAGCAAAGTTGTCGAGGAGTCGCCTGGCGAGTGCGAACACGAGGAGCGCGTTGGCCAAGTGCAATAGAAGATTGAGGGCGTGGTATCCGACAGGCTCTAGACCATGCGCGGCGTGGTTGAGAGCGAAAGTGTAAATGGTCAAGGGTCGATACCATTCGATGTCGTGCTCCGGTAGAGACGGAGCAAAAAAGATCGGGATAGGGTCGAGCGAGCGGACCAGCGTGTTCTCTACGGTTACTGCTAAATCGTCGTAGACCAGGTCGTTGCCGAGCGCATTGAGGTACGGAAGCGTGGCTATCGCAATGAGGAGAACCAAAGTGCCGTGAGCACGCAACGACCCGCTGTCCCACCCGGCGATATCCGCGAGATAAGTACGGGTCATTGAGTCAGAGTCTATATCGACAAGGCCGATAGGAAAATCAGGGGGCACTGGTCCAGCCGAGCGTCCGTCTTCTCGATCTGAGGATCGAAAAGGAGTTCGATTTCGGCACGCGCGGCCGCTCGGGCTCTGCTCTTCGACGCCTTCAGTTCTTGCCGACTTCGGCGTCGATCTCCGCCAGGCGTTCTCGGACGATGGGTTGGTCGGCATCGAGCTCGAGCGAGCGCTGGAACGCTTCGCGGGCCTCGTCGAAGTTTCCGAGCCGTTGGTGGCTGTCTCCGAGAGCGTTGAGAACCGCGGTGTCGGGTGGCTTGAGCTCTCGTGCCCGCTCGAGATAGCCGACGGCTCTCGCGTAATCGCCTTTGAGATGCACGGCCCGTCCCAGACCCGCCACGACGTCGTATTGATTCGGCAACGGCTCTTCGAGCGGCTTCAGAAGCGCCAGTGCCATGTCCGGCGCCCCTTCCAGGAGATGAATGTCCGCGAGGTGGAAGCGTGCCGCGACCATTTTGGGATTGGCGGACACGGATTCCTCGAGAGCCGCCTTCGCTTCTTCGAACTTGCCCAGCCTCCAGAACTGTTCGCCGCGCATCGCGCTCAGAAGGCCGGGCACGCGCGTGTTGACCCCGCGGCGATAGACGACCCGCGGACGGGACGCGGTGGAACGCGGCGAGACGGTAATCGCGGCGGTCTTCTCCGATAGCGTCTCCCCCGAGGGAGACAGAAGGCGCGCCCGAATCTCGAAATCGCCCCCGACCATGTCCTCGAGCTTGAGGTGGTCCAGCACCATCCCGTTGTCGCCCGCCACGCTTTCGACGTCGCGAAGAACCTCTTCGCCGTTCCGGAGCTCGAACACGACCTTGTGCTCCGGCGACGCACCGAAAGCCTGGGTGACGAGATGCACGGTGTCGTCGATCACGAATATATTCTCCGCGGCGGGTTCCACTTGCAAACGCCCGACTTGATAGGTGTGAACCACAGCATCGTCGGGAACTCCACCCACGAGCCTGGTATCGAACGCGAGGATGATATCGGTGAGAACCGGCTCCACCTCTGTAAACCGCGGTATGTGGAGCTCCGCCTCCGCGACCGTATACTGACTGAGCACCCGGTTCTTCACGATCACGGTCACGGTATAGTCGCCAGGCACCAGGGGAAAATCGTCCCGGTAGCCGAAGGGATGGTTTTGAATCTGCTCCACCTGACTCGGCGTGAGCTCGATGAAGGCTTCCTTGTCGCTGGCGAAGACGAGCGTACCGTCCGTGGTACGAGCCTCGGTCGTCAGATCCAGCGTCGTGTAGAACCGGGTCCTCTCCTCGTCGGTCTCCATCGAGAAATTCTGCGGGTCGATCTCGATGCTGTAGTGCACCAGTGCCGTACCCGACGGATCGGTAAGGACGGAAAAAACGTGACGCGAGGGAACGAAGTTGAAGGAGTACTCCGCCGATACGCGGTTGCCGTACCGTAGCCAGGCCTCCGCGTAGTCGGCGCGGATGGCGCGCTTCGGTGACTCTTGGATACGCGCGATCATGATATCGGTGCCGAGCGCGGGACGGCCGGAAATGAAATCGGCCGGCTCGCTCGTGTCGAACGAAAGCGAAGCGGTCTCAAGCTCCGGGGATACCTCGCTGAGAGCCTGCAGCGCAGCGGCGTTGTCGCTCCCCGCGACGGAACTGCCGCCCGTCAGCAAGGCCTGGGGCCCGTCGATCACGGGGCTGTAGAGCTGATACTCGCCGAAGTCGTTTTTCTTGAAGAAAAGAAGGTAGAAGAACGCGGGCGTGCCCATGCGGAGGTCGCCCTGATAGAACCAGAGGTGGGACGAGACGACCTGTCCGTAGCCGTCGAAACGCTGGATCTCACGAGGCTCTCCGAGAAGGATGTAGTACCGGCCCCGATCCGTTCGCCAGCCTTCGCGAAAGGTCTCCCTTCCGAGATAGGTATTCGCATAATCGATGCGTCGGTAGTGCTCGATCTTGTACTCGTTGTCGAGGGTCGCGGGATTGGGGTCGCGCTTTCTCCAGAATGCCTCGATGAAGCGGTTCCGCTCCTCGACGGACTCGACCGTGAGAAAGACCTCGCGCTCGCGCTTAGTAATGATGTAGACGACCTCGCGCTCGAGCCAGGCCTTGTGCTCTTCGGGAAGCCGGTCGACGCGCTCGTCCGCGGAAGCGAGAGGTGCGAGGACCATGATCCCCAAAAGCACCAGGATTGCTCTCATCTGAACCCCGTTCATGTTCGTTCAGCGCGTGGAAGAGGACTCCTTCCTCTCCAGGCTGATCTTATAGGGCTTGATCATGTCATTAAGCATCGTGGGCTTCAAGCCCAGCAACTGCGCCGCTTTCTTCTGCACCCCGCCGGAAAGGATAGGGTATTTCACGGAGGCAAGGGGAGTTCGGAGCCCGAATAAGCCCATTGAGGAGAGCTCGGGGGCCCGGTCTTGAGTTCAGCGAAGGCGCTGCCGTGAGGGGAAATCGTCTAGCAGTGTCAGCGCGGACGCATCGTGAACGAGACACAGGTGTATCGTGGGAACGAGAGGTTGGGGCTGCTCGATTCAGGAGATGAGATTGGAGACGTTGTCGGCGGGCGGGGCCCCTCGAGCGTGCCCAGCCACACAAAACAGGCGGCAGCCCGACTCGTCGACGGCGGCGTGCTGACACCGGAAAAAGCAGAACGGCGCCTGTCCCTTCTATTTATTCATCCGCGCGCGTCGCTATTGATCTTTCTCGCACGCCGACGTCAGTATCCCGGCATGATTTGGTCGCTTCTCTGTTCGCTCCTCTCGGCTTTCAAAACGCGCCGCTCACTGGCTCTTGAAAATCTCGCTCTGCGCCAGCAGCTCGCCGTCCAGAAACGTTCGGTGAAACGACCGCGGTTGTCGAATGTGGACCGTGGTTTCTGGGTGCTGTTGCGAAGATTCTGGACCGACTGGGCCAGGGTCCTCATCATCGTGAAGCCCGAGACCGTTGTCCGGTGGCACCGCTCCGGGTTCAAACGCTACTGGACATGGAAGAGCCGGAGGCGCCGGCCGGGTCGACCCGGCGTCGCTCCCGAACTACGCGAGCTGATCCGTGACATGTGTCGAGCCAATCCGCTCTGGGGAGCGCCCCGCGTGCACGGCGAGCTCGCGAAGCTCGGCATCTCCATTTCCCAGGCCGCCCTATCCAAGTACATGATTCGCCATTGCCGTCCACCGTCTCAGACGTGGCGGAGCGTTCTCGACAATCATGTCAAGGACTTGGTGTCCGTTGACTTCTTCACGTTGCCAACCGCCACGTTCCGGATTCTGTTTGTCTTCATCGTCCTTCGTCACGATCGGCGCCGTATCCTACATTTCAATGTCACGGAACATCCCACGGCTGAGTGGAGCGCGCAGCAGATCGTCGACACCTTTCCGTGGGATAGCGCGCCTCGCTTCATATCCTGCGGGACCGGGATGGAATCCACGGGGCGTACTTCAAACGTCGCGTCGCGGGACTCGGCATCCAACAGGTTCTCACGGCGCCGCGCTCGCCATGGCAGAGCCCGTACGTCGAACGAGTCATTGGAAGCGTTCGCCGCGAGTGCCTCGACCACGTGATCGTCCTCAACGATTGGCACGCGAGACGAATCCTGCGCGAATACGTCGACTACTATCATTCCTGCCGGACTCACTTGTCGCTCGAGAAAGATGCCCCCGAGCCGCGAACCGTCCATCCCCCCTCGATGGGGCGAGTGACGGCCGTTCCGAAAGTCGGAGGTCTCCATCATTATTACCGCCGCCTCGCTGCGTGACGATCGCCGCACTGACGTGATGTCTTTCTCACGAACGGCGCGGCGTTCTTGCGCGGGCTCCGATTCCGCGATGACCGCGACGCCGACCGAAGCATTCAACGCGCGTGAACTCGCTCCCAGGGTCGAGAGCAGCTTGAGGATTGCGGATCGAGTTTATGGAAGGCACAGGGCGTTTCTGGACATCTGAAGGTGGCGCAATGCCGCGATGGTGGCATATTATACGGCTCTGGAGGCTCCGAAATGAGTACGAAACTCGTCCCGCTTGTTCTGGTCGTGCTAGTGTCGTCTACCGTCTTTGGCCAGTCACCGCCACTCGACTCGCCGCGGCCGATCGAGATGCGCGAAACCGTGTGGCTCGAAGAGCTCACCTGGATGGAAGTGCGCGACCTCGTTCGAGACGGCACGAAAACGATCATCGTCTCGACCGGGGGAATGGAGCAGAACGGGCCGTACCTCGCGACGGGCAAGCACAACTATGTGCTCCAGGCCATCTGCCCGGCGATTGCCCGAAAGCTCGGCAATGCTCTTTGTGCCCCGATCGTTCCCTTCGTACCCGAAGGCGATATCGAGCCGCCCTCCGGCATGATGCGCTATCCGGGCTCGATAAGCGTGACCGCCGCGACGTACAAAGCGCTCCTCTCCGACATTGCCTCGAGCCTCAAGCAGCACGGCTTCGAGCACATCATCTTTATAGGAGACAGTGGCGGGAATCAGGACGGCATGAAAGAAGTAGCCTCTGAGCTCACCAGGAAGTGGGCCGGGAGCAAGTCTGCCGTGCACTACATTCCCGAGTTCTACGACTACCCGGGCCTCCGGGAGTGGGCCGGTAACGCGTTCGGCTGGAAAGAGGAGCTCGAGGACATCCACGACGACCCCGCGTCCTCCAGCATGGTGATGGTCGTCGACCCGAACCACGTCCGCATCAAAGAGCGCCAGGCCAAGGGCAAAGCGACCATCAACGGCATCAGCCTGCTCCCCGTCGACAACGCCGTCGCAAACGGCAAGAAGCTCGCCGAGCATCGCGCGGAAATTACGGTCGCCGCGATCAGGAAGGCGATCGCTCGTCAACGGACGATCACTCTAGGCCGGCAAGAATAAAGTGCGCTCTAGGTCGGCGCGGACAAAGGCAACATCGAGAGCATGATCTACGGCCGCTCCGAGCTGTTCGAGTGAGCCCGAAGGCTCGGTGGAGGGGCCGAGCGGGTCACCATGCAGCAGCAGGTGCGCGCGGGAGCGGGGACCACCTCTAGTAGATTCGGATCAAGCTCGCGGCCTGGCGTTTCGAAGCCGCGCCGCTTCGAGGCCGCGTAAACCCTAGCCGAGCTCGCCGTGTTCTCCCGCTTGAAATCTCGAGCTACCAGACGTAGCGTCTTATGCGGGCGCGTTGCTTCAGCCCGTCGCAGCGTGTCCGCTCTCTCATCGAGGACGAGTGGGGCCAGGACCTCATCAAGAGCTGGAACGCGCATGACTGGATTCATCTACCGCGCCGTGTCGGGGGATCAAATCGCCCAGCTCATTGGCGCCGAGCCCGGCGAAGTCATCGCCGCGGACACGACCTCCATCAACTTATTCAAGGTGCTCGGGGCAGCGCTGGGACTTCGAACCGGGCGCGTGGTCATTTCGGAGCAGGAGAACTTTCCCACAGATCTCTACATCGCCCAGGGGATTGCTACCTTTCTGGGCGGTGAGCATGGGCTCAGGCTGGTCCCGCGCTCTGAGCTCGACGACGCCCTGAGAGACGACGTTGCTGTCGTCGCCCTCACCCATGTCGACTTCAAGACAGGCAACGTTCACGACATGGCGGAGGTCACGCGGCGTGCACAGGACGCCGGTGCGCTCGTCGTCTGGGACTTGAGCCACAGCGCGGGAGCGCTACCTGTCGAGCTGAACGCAGCCGGGGCGGACTTCGCCGTGGGATGCGGCTACAAATATTTGAACGGGGGCCCCGGCGCGCCCGCGTTCGTCTTCGTGGCAAAGCGTCACCAGGACCACATCGACCCTCCGCTGAGCGGATGGATGGGGCATGAAGCGCCCTTCGCTTTCGATACGGACTATCGCCCCGCTCCCGGGATCGATCGGCAGCTTTGCGGCACACCGTCCATCCTCGCGATGGCGGCGCTCGAAGTGAGCGTTGGGATCGCCGCCCGCGCGGACATGAAGGAGCTTCGCAAGAAATCGCAACGGATGGGTGATTTGTTTCTCGAGCTCGTCGAGGCCCACTGCGACGGATACGGGCTCGAGGTCGCATGCCCGCGCGATAGCGAAAAGCGGGGAAGCCAAGTTTCGCTTCGGCACGAGGATGGCTACCCGATCATGCAAGCTCTCATCGCGAACGGAGTGATTGGAGATTTTCGCGCTCCCGACGTTTTGCGATTCGGGTTCACGCCGCTTTATCTTCGCTATCGCGACGTTTGGGACGCGGCCTTCGTCCTGAAGAAAATTCTCGAGACCGACGTTTGGCGCGTCCCCGAGTTCCAAAAGCGCCAGCTTGTGACGTGAGGCGGTGAGCGAGCTTCGCGTTCTCGTTCTTGCGCGTGAGCCCGACGTCTACGCGACGCCGATAAGCACCCGCTATCCCGAGCTCGCGCTCGAAACTTGCTCGAGCTACGAAGCGCTCGACGTCGCCGTTCGACGGTTCGAGCCTTCAGTCGTGCTTGCGGGCAAGATCGGTACGCCGTTCCCGCGCGAGCTCTTGTTCGACGCACCGTCTATAAAGTGGATGCAATGCGACTCAGCGGGCGTCGACCACTTACGCCCGTTTAGCTCTCGCGTCCGGGTGACGTCCGCTACGGGTATCCACGACGAAGTCCTCGCGGACTACGTCGTGTGCGCCATGCTGATGTTCAACCTTCATTTTCCCGCTTTCTTCCGGCAACAGCTCGATCACGTTTGGAAGCCGAGGCCGCTTCGGCCCTCGAATGGCCAGAGGCTCGTCGTGCTCGGGCTCGGAGGCATCGGCTCTCGCGTCGCCGCGAAGGCGAAGGCGCTCGGGCTTCACGTCATCGGCGTACGGGCGCGGCCGCAAGGGGACGCCGTCGGGGTCGATCAGCTCGTCGAGCGGTACTGTCAAGTTGACGTCGCGCGAGCATCACCCGGGCCGGCGGAGTGGCGTCTTTCCTTCGAGTTACACCGCGCACGTAACCGCGTCCCAAATGAGAAAAGCGCGACCTCGTAGCTCTCGATTATGACGAGCTTGCAACAGGTGGCGTCCGACGCGAAAGAGGTTTTGGACGAGTCCGTGCACTGACAAGAATCGTTGCACTTGACCAGGAGATTTGAACTTTCGCATTTGCCGCTCACGTTGGCGAGTCGGTTGGTGGGAGACTTCGGCACGGTTGTTCTCGTACTGTTTGGTGCTATGGGCGACGGAAGGCATCACCGTCCGCTTCGCGGCGCCATAGCTTCTGAGCTTGTCGGTGACCAACCGCCGAGGCACGCTGCCTTGACCCTTCAACAGCTTGCGAAAGAATCGTTTCGCGGCCTTCCGATCACGGCGAGACTGGACGAGAATATCGATCACGTCACCATCTTGGTCAACGGCGCGCCAAAGATATTGACGTTCGCCTCGGATCGTGACGAAGACCTCGTCCAGGTACCACGTGTCACCCAGCCGACCCTGACGCCGCTTCAGAGTGCGAGCGTATTCCGGGCCGAACTTGAAGCACCAAAGCCGGATCGCCTCGTAGGAAACCGTGATGCCGCGCTGGGCGAGAAGGTCTTCCACATCCCGAAAACTGAGACAGAACCGGTGGTAGAGCCATACGGCATGACCGATGATTTCTGCTGGAAATCGGTGTCCACGGTAGCTCGGCGCGTCGCTTTTCATCGGCCTAGTTTGCCAGACACCGCTTCAACTTGACAGTACCGGCCTATGTGCTCTGCTCCGTTGTCGTCGATCTCAAAATCAATGAAATCGTCGATCGGCCCAATCGGCTGGTCTCGGCCTTCCTGCTCGAATAGGTGTTCGTCGTCTGATTACCGCGCCTCCCGTGAGCGCCCGCGCGTTCCGGCGTCGTTTGGACACGGTGGCCGGACGAGCGAGCTCCAACGGGGTACCGATCCGCGCTGCGTTCCTGTACGATGCGGCGGAGGTGTTACGTATGCGCTCTGTTCTCTCGATTTTTCTAATGGGCATCGCGGTGCCAACCGCCGTGATCGCGCAACCGACGACGGAGCTGCTCATCCGTAACGGTGTCATCGTGAACGCTGATGGGACAGCCCGGGCCGATTTGCGGATCGAGAACGAGACCATCGCTGAGATCGGCCCGAACCTTTCCGCCGGACCCGACGCGCGCGTCATTGACGCCAGCGGGCTTCTGCTGATCCCCGGCGGCATCGATCCGCATACGCACCTCGCCCCCAACGACAACTACCACGACGACTACGAGAGCGGATCGGCCGCCGCACTTGCGGGGGGCGTCACGACGATCTCGAATCAGGTACCGGCGCAGCGCGGTGAGGCGCTGACTTTGTCGTTGGACCGCGCGTTTGAGCTCGTTCGCGCGCAGGCGATTGCTGACGTCTTCCTGCATCCCATCATCCTCGACCCCGCCGCCGAAAGCCCGGAGGGGTTGCAGGCCCTCGTCGACTATGGTCAACCCAGCGTCAAAGTGCGGCTTCATCGCGGCGCCTATACGACCGATCCCTACGGCTACACGACGGGACTCGCGAACGCCTCCGATGCCGGTGTGGTCACGATGGTGCACGCGGAAGACGGTCCCATCAACAACACGCGCGCCGAACGGCTCCTCGCCGAAGGCCGGGGCTCGATCCACAACTTGATTGAAAGTCGGCCGGACGTTTCGGAAGAGATCGCTGTTCAACGCGCCGCGGCGATGAGCGAAGCCACCGGGGCCCCGGTCTACATCGTCCATCTGGCGGCGAGGCGTGCACTCGATGTCGCGACCGAAGCGCGAAGCCGCGGGGTCCCAATCTTCGTCGAGACCCGTCCGGTCTACTTGCACTACACCGCCGACGTCTATCAGCAGGAAGACGCCGCGCTCTATCTCGGGGTTCCACCCATCCGCCCGCAGCGGGACCAAGACGCTCTGTGGGAAGGGATCGCCAATGGAACCGTCCACGTCATCGGCACGGACCATGTGCCTTACTCCAAACAGCACAAGCTCGACCCCTCGCAGAAAGTGGGCCAGGGCAATTTCCTGGGAGGCATGCCGAATCTTCAAGAGTACATGCCCATGCTCTATTCGGAGGGGGTCGTCAAAAAGCGCATCACCATCGAGCGCTTCGTTCAAGTCACGGCGTCGAATCCCGCCAAGCTCTTCGGGCTCTACCCCCGCAAAGGTGTAATCGCCGTTGGCTCCGATGCTGACCTCGCGCTCTGGGACCCGAACGAAACGCGGATGATCCGAGACGAAGATATGTTGTCGGGCTCCGGCTTTTCGGTCTATGCCGGCTGGGAAGTAACCGGATGGCCTTTGATCACCATCCGGCGCGGTGAGGTCGTCTACGAGGACGGGAAGGTGACCGGCGAGCCTGGCAGCGGAGAATTGTTGGAGCGAAACAAATGGAACCATCCAACCCTTCCGTAGCCGTCATCGTTCTCGCGACGACGGTATCGTTTTTTGCCGCTCCCGCGGCGTCTTCCTACCGACATCGGTCCATCGACGTGGACGGCGTCGAGGCGCACTATATCGAAGCCGGCGAAGGCGCGCCGTTCATTCTGATCCACGGCGGGCTGGCGTGGTCCTCGGGCGAAGCCAACTATGCGGAGGTGATGGCGCCGCTCGGCGAGCACTTTCGCGTCATCGCCCCCGATGTGATTGGCTTCGGCCGAACGACGCCGCGTGGCGCGCGAGACTATTCGGGCGAAGCCCAGGGCGATTTCTTGATCGGATTCATCGAGGCGCTCGACGTCGGACCGGTGTTTCTCCAAGGCAACTCACATGGCGGATTCCTCGCGCAATACATCGCGCATAAACGCCCGGACCTCGTGCGCCGACTCGTGATCACGAACTCCCTGAACGGAACGGTGCCGATCCCATCGCTACCGGAAGGCAAGAGCTTTATCTACGCGCCCGGCGGACACCAATATGCGTCGATGACGAAAGACGACGTCCGCACCATGCTTCAGAGCTACTACCAGCATCGCGCGCTCGTGACCGAGAGGAGAGTTGAGCTCGTGTTCGACAACTACCAGCGGAACTGGGAATACGCCCACGCGCGCGGCACCGCCGTGTCGTCTTCGGTGGACGCACTGAATCGAAATTTGAGCTACCGCGGCAAACATATTTCGGAGCGCGCGAAAGATCTTCCAATGCCGGTCCTCCTCATGTGGAGCGAGCCCGGCTCGAAGATCGAGTGGGGACTTTCGCATTTCGTTGCCGTCCCCGGAGCCGAGATGCATCTTCTTCCCTGGTCCGGCCATCATCTATTCACCGATCAGAGTAGCCGCTGGGTGCAAGTGGTCACCGACTGGCTGACGCAAGCACCCGCGCGACCCCCGGGAATCAGCGAGCCCGAGCCGAGAAAGACGGGGGGACGCCGTCGATTCATCGATGTTGACGGCGTCCGGACGCATTATGTCGAGGCGGGTGAGGGTGTTCCTTTCGTTCTCGTTCACGGCGGTGGCGCGACGTCCTCCGGCCAGGCTAACTACTACGACGTCATCGCTCCGCTCAGCGAGCACTTCCATGTCATCGCTCCCGACGTGGTCGGCTTCGGCTATACGGCGCCCGGAGGAGCCGAACACTACACGGGTGAGGCGCAAGGCGATCACCTCACCCGCTTCATCGAAGCCCTCGACGTGGGACCCGTCTTTCTGAACGGGAACTCGCACGGTGGATTTCTCGTTCAATACGTCGCGTTGAAGCGACCGGACCTCGTACGAAAGCTCGTCATCACGAACAGCTTGAACGGAACCTTTCGGATCCCTGCGTTGCCCGAAGGCGCCCCTTACATTTACGCAGCCGCCGGCCACCAATATCCCGAGCGCACCATCGAGGAGACCCGAGCGTCGCTCGAGGCGTTCTACCAGTTCGACGATCTCGTGACCGACGAGCGCGTCCAGCTCGTCCACGACCTTTATGAAAGAAACCACGCTTACGCCCACGAGAGGGGACTCGCTGTCTCGAGCAACGTGGAGGATCTCAACGAGAACTTGAGCTACCAAGGCAGGCATATCACCGAATGGGCCGCGGAGCTCGAGATGCCGCTCCTGCTGGTCTGGAGCGAGCGGGGCTCCAAGATCGAGTGGGGCCTCTCGCACTTCTTTCGCGTCCCCGGAGCAGAGATGCATCTGATTCCGTGGTCTGGCCATCATTTGATGGCGGACCAGAGAGATCGTTGGGCTCAGGTCGTGACCAACTGGCTTTCGAGCGAACCCCCTCGACGACCGGATTGAGGACATCCTATCGGCAGCTTCTTGACCTCAGAGGTTAACCATTCGCTGCGAGCGACTCCGGCTCCGTGATATGGGGTCCGCTGATGGAAAAGATCGTCTCACCACGCGGCTGTTGCTCGCACTAGCGATCCTGCTTTTTGCCATGGATAGCCCGGTGATCAAGTGGCTGGTGGTGCATGGCGGCCGCGGCGCGATCTTCTGGGTGAATGCGCGAAACGAGCTCGGCGAATTCGATCCGGTCCTCGCTCGGGAGGCCGAGCAGCCGGGCAAAATTATCGCTTCCCCAAACCGTGCCTTGCCGGACGCACGGTGTTGAAGAGCGTGGCGAGCAGAAGACGTGTCCCTCGGCAAGACGGTGGTGCGGTTCCGCGAACGTGCCTCCCAGATCTCCCGCGTCAAGACATGCAGAGTAGCGGAGACATATCGGCGGGGAAGCTCCCAACAATACGAGGCTTGGGCTGGGACTATCTGGCTCGGAGTTTCCGAGCTCGCTTTCCTCACACAAGCAGCCTGGCCAACGTCTGGAACACCTCCTGCGCCGGCATCACCAGAAACACGAGCGGCAGAAAGGGCAACAGTGCCGCTAGTACCAGGACGATGAGGTGTCGCGCGTCGAGCGGCACGGGTTTCATTCCGCGCGCATTCTCATAGAGCATACCCAAGTCGGCCAGCCCGGTAATGTCGTTGCTTGGCAACTCCTGGGACGCGTTGGCGCGCAGTTGGCGCTCCAGGTGTTCCGCGCCGTGGTAGCCGCTTCCGCTCAGAAGCACGAGACCCTCACCTCGCGCCCGCACTAGTTTCGGCGCGAACGGCAGGAGCGGCAGCAATAGCAAACCCACCACGATGAAGACGAACGCGGTCACGTGCCCCCGGAACGCCATCAGGTCCGCGCCCTGGTAACGAACCGCGTCCGCGATCAGACACGACAACTGGACGCCCACCGCGAATACCAACACGCCAAAGGACGCCTGCGTGGTGCCCAGGAATGCCAGGCCACCCGCGCGATCAGGATGCGCGGGTCGAGGTTGCAGCCTCAATCGTGCAGCCCGCCATAGCACCCACGCCCATAGCAGCAGCCGCCATAGCCACCGCAAGGTCAGAAATCGCAGCACCGACGAGCTGATCATCAAATACCACCAACCCGGCATCGTCAACCGGTCGCCGACATACTGCCAGCCGCCCGTCAGCCATTCTTGCACCCCCCAGAACGATACGCCCGTGGCAGCAAGGGTCAAGAACAGGACCACCAAGTTCACGCCCCGGCCACGCCACCGCGCGGGTCAACAACCTATTCAACGCCGGCGTGTCTTCGGGAGCGAGAATATCGGACCGCCGCAACTCCGCCATTGCTCCGACCGAGACGTCGTCCGACTACCACGTCCCCAAGAACCAGCACCGGCACAGCCACCAGGAACTGTCCCGTACGGCAGGAAATCCTTCAAGAACGGCACCTCCACACGATCACCCAACGCTACGCCCTCGACGACCGCCAAGAGCAGCAACGGCAACCACGTCAGCGCCGCCACTAACGCGGCCACCCGCCCCGCGCGCAAACGAGTTCCGTGCGCCAGTTGAAACTGTTCCAATCCCTGGGTGAACCGTCCGCCGCCCCAAAGGAACAGCGACTCGAGCTCCGCATCCGGTATCGTTTCTGCCTGATGGGTCATAGGGTGCTAACCAGGGGATTGGCAGGGAATCGCATTGCCCGCAGTCGCCAAACGCCTCCCCGGTCGCCGATCTGGGTCCGCAGGGTCAACGCGGTCTCGATGAGTGAGCTTCGCCTCGGCACCCATCACCACCGTGTCAGGCGCGGTGAGAAGACCGCGTGCGTTCGGCGGCGGTCTGGTGCGTTCCGCAAGAAGTGCCCACGAGAGCTCCTTCGTCCAAGAAACGGAGAGTAAAAAAAAGGGAATTATGATTTTATGTTGACACCACCGTCGGCCCTGTGACAAGGTTCGTCGATGGCTACAAACTGGTCGAATCAGACCATATGGACTGGTGACAACCTCCCGATTCTCCGTGGGATGAACTCGGAGTCGGTGGACCTCATCTACCTGGACCCGCCGTTCAACTCGAAGGCCAACTACGCCGCACCGATTGGCAGCAAGGCCGCTGGCGCTGCGTTCAAGGACACGTGGACGCTCTCGGACGTGGACGCCGAATGGATCAACCTCATCGAGGCAAAGCACCCGGCGCTGTACCGTGTGCTGCTGGCCGCGATGACCAGCAGCGACAAGTCCTATCTGGCCTACATGGCGGCTCGGCTCTTGGAGATGCGCCGTGTGCTGAATCCTACGGGGAGCATCTACCTCCACTGCGACCCGACTATGAGCCACTACTTAAAGCTAGTTATGGACGCGATCTTCGGGCGAAGCAACTTTCGGAACGAAATCGTGTGGCGCTACAGACGATGGCCCGCCAAACAAAAGAACTTCCAGCGAATGCACGACACGATCTTGTTCTATTCATGCGAGCATGTCCGATCTTGCTTCAATAGTTTGATGCGTCCTCTATCGGCTGGGACTCAAAAGCGCTGGCGTGGCAAAAAAAGCAACGTGACTTTTGCATCAGACGGAACACGACTAGTCACCAAGATGACTGACCAGAAATCCTTGGGAGCCCCCTTGGACGATGTTTGGGATATAGCAGTCATCAATTCTCAAGCTAAAGAGCGCGTGGGCTACCCGACACAAAAGCCGCTCGCACTACTGGACCGAATCATCAAGGCGAGCTCGAACGCTGGCGACGTCGTGCTGGACCCGTTCGCCGGATGCGCTACCGCGTGTGTGAGTGCCGAATCTCTACGCCGCGAGTGGGTAGGCATTGACATCAGCCCGAAGGCCGCCGAGCTCGTACGCCAGCGGATGACCGACGAGCTCGGAATGTTCTACCAAGGCGCGCACCGGACCGACGTGCCAAGGCGAACCGACATCGGGAAGCTCCCGCGCTACAACAGCCCGGAGAATCGAAAGCGGCTTTACGGGGAGCAAGGCGGCCACTGCGCCGGATGCGCCACGCATTTCGAGCCGCGCCACTTCGACGTGGACCACATCATCGCTAGGGCCAAAGGCGGAACCGACCACATTGAGAATCTTCAACTGCTGTGCGGCTCCTGTAATAGCATCAAGGGGGACCGGGGCATGGAGTACTTGCGGGCAAAGCTAGCGCTGTGAAATGATCGTTGATCCCACACTCCTTCCTCAAGGAGTGTGGGGAAAACCAGGGAGGTCTGACATGGCTAGGAGGGACTCACGATGCACGTTTTCGCCGTCGTTCTGAACGAGGAAAACGCAGATATAACTGATCGCATCAAGAAAACGTACCCAAAGCACTATGAATTTTCCAAAACCTTATTTCTTGTTGCGAGCGATTCTATCGCAGAAACCGTGGCAATTGCCGTTGGGATCAAGGGTGCCGATCGTGTCGAGACTGCAGGTGGCGTTGTTTTTAAGCTGAATAGAGCATACGCGGGCTATACCGGTCGCGCTCTTTGGGATTGGCTTGCTCAGGTCGAAGAGTTAGGATGACTTCCCCACACATCCACGCGGTGCCTGAGCCAAATGCAGCGGCAAGCTCAAGTGGTGGAGACGGTGGGAATATCAACGAGAGGCTTCGAGAGCTCGAAATTCAAGTTGCCAAAATAGACACCAAAATAGACGCTCTCGCCACTAGAGAATACGTCTCAGAGGTCAAGACGTTAATAGAGCGCAAGGAAGCAACTATGTTGCGGTGGTTGTTGGGAATCTTGGCAACATCCGCTATCGCTTTGGCGATTGCGTTAATCCGACAGTAGAGGGTAAATTATGAGCAAGCGACCAGACTACGGAGACGCTACCCCAGAGGATGTTGCCCGAGCGTTGATGAGGTCTAGGAACGCGCCCCGGAGGAAAGGCCATTCGAAGCGATCAGATCCCGATACATCAACCGCTTCCCAACCAGACCCGCTGCCACAACAACCATCTGAGCCAGAGTGTCTTCGTTCCTGACGTTGTGCTTTCCGGCGAACTCGTTGACGTAGCGCTGTAGGTGCTTGGGGCTGAACTTGTGGAACACGCCTTTGTGCGCCCGCTTGAGCGTAGCCCAAAAGCTCTCGATGCCGTTCGTATGAGCTTGGCCTTTGACGTACTCGCCGACTGAGTGACGGACCGCCTCGTGGTTCGGCAACCCATCGTAGGCCGCTTCGCCATCGGTGTAGACCTTCGCGCCGGGCTCAACGTTGGCGGCGACGAAGCCCTGTAGCGTAGGCGCGTCCGTGCTGTCGATGACCTTTGCGCGCACTTGATTGGTCTGGCGGTCCTTTGCCCCTACGACGGCGGTCTTACCGACTGGGCCACGGCCCGCGTTCAACTTCTTGCGAGCGTGCTTGTTGCGCTCTTTTCCGCCGAAGTAGGACTCGTCGATTTCGACAGGGCCGGAGAATGAATTTTTCCCATTGGGCTTCCACGCTTCACGAATACGGTGCAGCATGAACCAAGCCGCGCGTTGGGAAATACCGATATCTCGGTGCAGCTTCATGCTTGACACTGATTTTAAGCTCGTCACTTCAAGGTAAATGGCGATCGCCCACTTGCGAAGTGGGAGCCGGGAGCATTCGAGCAGCGTCCCCGTCCGAACGGAGAAGTATGAGCGGCAATCCGAGCACCAGTAGGGCATGCATGCGTGAGAAGCCGTCGTGGTTCTGAGGCTACCACAGTGGCCGCAGCACCGCTCGCCGTTCCAGAACAGTTGTTCGAACCATTCACGGGCAGCGGTTTCGTCGGGGAACATGTCCATCAGTTGGACGACTGTGATTCCTTCGCGGTGGGCCTTGCCTGGGTGTCTCGTCATGATGGAACCATGATACACAGGTCTCAGGGGTTTGTCAATATAAAATCATAATTCCCAAAAAAAACGTCGTTCGCCGGGTAGTTCGTTGCAGACGGACCGCGCCACGAGAGCCCACACCAATCGCGCCACGGTCTTGCGACCACATCGGCCCGGTTTTGGACCACCGGCAAGACCCCCTGCACTCGATATCACTGAGATGAAGCGTATCACCTATCCTGCCGCTTGTACCTCCAGGACTTGGCCGACGGTAAGGTTTTCGGTATGGAAATCATCGAGCACACGGGGCTCGCGAGCGGAACGGTGTATCCCCCCCTACGCCGGTTCGAGCGAGCCGACTGGTGGAGTCGACGTGGGAGACTCCAGCTGAGGCGTTCGGCCATAGACGCCTCCAGCGACGCAACTATCAGTTGACCGAAGAGGGCAGACAGGCGCGTGCCCGGGCGAGCGAGCGGTATCGCCAACACCTGAAGGTCTTCGGCTGCACGCTCGTCGCAAGCGACTGCTCTTCGCCTCTTGGTTTTCCGAGAGCCCGATCTCCTGGAGTCAATATCCGCAACTGGTGCTCTCGGGCGTCGCGAGTCTCTTCGGGAGCACCCACGTTGCCGTTCCGTTCCTTCTCGACATGTTCGAGCTACCGGCCGACCTGTTCGACCTCTTTCTCGCGACCGGCGTCGTGAACTCGCGTTTCGGAACGATGGTGGCGGCAATGCACACTCTGACGGTGGCGCTCGTCGGTACGGCAGCCGTCGCCGGCACGCTCTCGTTCCGCCGCTCGTCGCTGCTTCACTACGCCGGCGTGAGCGCCGCGCTGACCTTCCTCACCATCGGCGGCGCGCGGTTGTATTTCGTGAGCACTCTGGAGCACGAGTACGACGCCGACCGAGTTCTCCTCGGCATGCACCAGTTCCGGACCTCTCAACCGGCGCAGGTTTTTCGTGAGCCGCCCGGGCAGCGTCTCGAGCTGTTCGAAGGGGAGTCCGTTCTCGATCGCGTCCGCCGCCGGGGAGCGATCCGGGTGGGCTACGTGGAGGGAGGACTCCCTTATGCGTTCTTCAACGCGTCGGGCGAGCTCGTGGGCTTCGACATGGAGATGGCGCATGTGTTGTCGGACGAGCTCGACGTCGCGCTCGCGCTCGTGCCCGTGCCCGTGAATCCGTTCCGCCTCGTCGAGCAGCTCGATGGCGGCTACTGCGATCTGGTGATGTCCGGTCTCGTGGTGACGACGCGGCGCGCCCGCGACGTCCTCTTCACCGCACCCTATCTCGACGAAACGCTGGCGTTTCTCGTGCCCGATCACCGCAGGAGCGAATTCGAACACCGCCATGCAGGAGCGCGATCGCCATATTCGTGCAATCGAAAGAAACGGCCGACGTGAATGGTACAAGCTCTTAGGCTACACCAAGCGAAGCATGGTGGAGAACGCGGTCTATCGCTACAAAGCGATCATCGGGGCCCGAGATGCGGGCTCGAACGTTGGCGAGGCAACGAGTTGAACACCGAATTGGGTGCGAGATACTCAACAAGATGACCGGGCTCGGGATGCCCGATACGTACTGCGCCGGGTGACTCAGCGACCGGCACAGGGAGTCAGCGATTTGCTCTGGGCCGTGCAACAACGCGGGCGCCGGAAGGAAACTCGACCTCACATCATGGTTGTTCGTGTCCTTGAACGTACAATGCCTCGTCGCACGTGCCCGAGTGCCGATCAACATGGGTCAAGCCGCGACGACGAATGTCTCGCTCCATGGGCTTTTCGGGATCGGCGCGCGCTTCTGAGAAACGTCCACGCTCATCTTGGAATGGGCGCGTCAGCTCGAGCGCGATTTTTTGTCGAGGACGAGGGGGTGCTGTGTGCGCTCTACAAGGACACGCGCGGAGCCTCTTCATACGTTCTTCATGAAACTCTCATAAACTGCGCAGGTGGAGATTCTGATCGTCGAGGACGACGAGCGCATGGCGTCGCTTCTTGAGCGCGGCCTCGGGCGTGAGGGACACGTTACCTCGGTGGCGCGAGACGGAGAGGAAGGGCTCGACTACGCTCTCTCCCGTGCGTACGACGTCGTCATTCTCGACGTCATGCTTCCAAAGTCGGACGGCTACGAAGTGGCGCGGCGCCTCCGTGAGGCGGGCTCGACGACGCCAGTTCTGATGCTTACGGCCCGCGATGCGTCGCGTGACATCGTTCAGGGTCTCGATACCGGCGCCGACGATTACCTCACGAAACCGTTCGCCTTCGACGAGCTCTTGGCTCGCGTGCGGGTGCTCGCGCGGCGTGCCCGCTCACCGTCGGTACGGTTCTCGAAGTGGGCGATTTGAAGTTGGATCCGGCGGCCCACGAAGCGTGGCGCGGCACACGCAAACTACAGCTGACGCGCCGGGAGTTTCAGATCGCGGAGCTTCTCGCGCGCCGCACGGGCTGTGTTTTGGACAGGGACACGATTATCGAAAGGGTCTGGGGACACGCCGCCGACGTCGAGCCCAACACGGTCGATGTCTTTGTCGGCAATTTGAGGCGAAAGATCGGTGGCGCGGGAGATGCCGAGCTGCTCCACACGGTTCGAGGCGTTGGTTTCTGCTTGAAGCTCAAGGAGCCGTAGCTCGTGATGATTTGGCGCTCGATCGAGTTTCGTCTCACCGCGTGGTATGCGGTGGCGCTCTTCGCCGGCTTCGTCGTAGTGACGCTGGTCTTGCTCTGGGCCGTCCGATACGCCGTCGTGGACGCGATCGACGACCGTTTGCTAGAGCGCGTCGAGCGACTGGTCGACGTCGTCGCGGAAGAGATCGAGGAAGAAGCGCCCGAGGACGACGAGGACGACGCCGACGAGGCGGATGCCGAGCTCCGCGTAGAGCTCGAAGAAGAACTGGTCGACTACGTTTTTGCACTTCCCGAAGGCGCCCTCAGTCAAATTCGCGATGCGGCAGACCGCTTGATCTTTCCCACCGCGGCGGCGGCTGTCCTTCCTTGGCGGCGCGGCGGTGGCGATCCCGAGCTCTATACAGTAGAAGCCAAGGGTGTTCCCTACCGCGTCGTCATTCAGGAAACGGGGCTTCCTGAGCTCAGCTACGGCGTGCTTCTAGCGAGCTCGCTGGAAGTGTTGGACGACATCCGTGCGCGCGTTTTCCAGGCGCTCTTCATCGTCACTCCCCTCGCGCTCCTTTTGAGCTGTGTGGGTGGATTCCTCATCGCGCGTCGTGCGCTCCGGCCCGTCGACGTGATCAGCGAGGCGGCCTCGGCCATCACCGTCTCGAACCTCGAGCGGCGAATTCCATCACGCGACAGCGGCGATGCACTCGAGCGGTTGACGACGACATTCAACGCAATGCTCGAACGGCTGCAGGTGTCGGTCGCCAGAATCGAACAATTCAGCGCGGACGCATCCCACGAGCTGCGAACCCCGATATCGGTCATCCGCACGACCGCGGAGCTGGCCATTCGTCACGGCCGGACACCCGATGGCTATCGCGCCGATATCGCCGATATCGAGGCGGAATCGAAGCATCTCAGCGACCTCATCGGCGTTTTGTTGATGCTCGCGCGCGATGGCGGCGGCAACGAGGTGCCGATGGCGCGCGTGGACCTCGTCCACTTGGCTACCGATGTCACCCGCAGGTTCGAGAGCGACGCGCAGGAGAAGGCTCTCGCGCTCGAGCTCGAAACACCCGATGGCGCCGTCCACGTGACAGGGAACGAGCCGGCGCTACGCCGCATGCTCGCGTCGCTGCTCGAGAACGCGCTCGCGCATACGGAAAGCGGGAGTATCACGGTTGTGGTGGACGATGAGGCCGCGTGCGTACGGCTCCGGGTCCGCGATACCGGTGAAGGCATGCCCGAAGAAGCACTCTCGCACATCTTCGATCGTTTCTATCGCCTGGAAGCATCGAGAAGCCGCTCCGAAGGTAGGGTCGGGCTGGGGCTTTCGATCGCAAAGCGCATCGCGGAGCTGCACGGTGCGGAGCTCACAGTCGAGAGCCGCCCGGGCGAAGGAGCCGAGTTTACGGTGCGCTTTCTTCGAATCAATGAAGAACCGCCATGAGGCGACGATCGAGGCTCGCCTCGCTCGCCGGTTTTGCTCGTCTTTCCGAGTCCGCTGCTCTTTGCGAACGACGACGCTACCTTCGATCCGTCACGCGTCGTCTCGAGCACCGCGAGGTTTTCGAGGACGACGGAGAGCGGTTTCCTAGCTTCATTGCGCCTTCTCGTCCGCGGTTTCAAGAATCTCAATGACGACAAGAGAGAACTTTGTGATCTTCGGCTTGGGCTTGGGAGCGGACTGCGGCGCGCGCCGCGAAAGGCGTGCCCAAATGAGAGCGCTCGCGGTGTCTCACCGGGTGCTGTGCGATCCTTCGATCGCGCGCTGGATCGCTTCCACCGAGGCAGTTGCCCGGATGTCGACGAGCCGTCTACCCTTTCTGATCGTGTTTTCCTTCGGCTCGATGCTGATCCCGTTGATGGAAGCTTTTCCTGCGGCGACGCGCTGATCGTGGCGCACCATCGTCGGGTCGACCGTCATGATGATCGCGTTGACGCTGTAGTCGTCGTGGATGCCTTCCGACACCTCGGCCTTGCCCGCGACCCGTTCGACGGCTCGGTCGGAGAGCTGCCAGCTGTCGTAGTATTCGCGCACGAAGTGAATCCGAGCGTCTTCGCCGGCCCACTTTGCCGTCAATTCCTCGGTGACTTCCTGGAGGCCTCGTTGGTTTCCGCCGCTGTCGCCAATCAAGATGATGTGCTCGAAACCGTGCTGTTTCAGGCTGGTGGCGACGTCGGAAAGGATGGCCTTGTACGTTTCCATGCGGACAGGAATCGTGCCGGGGTAGCGCGGTGTTTCGGGAGAGCCGGGCTCGAAAAGAATCAGTGGAGCGATCAGCGCGTCTCCCAGCTTCCGAGCGATAGCCTCCGTCGTGGCCTCGAGCACGTGGCCGTGCTTGGCCGTCGCCACATAGGGGCCGTTTTGTTCGTGGCTGCCCGCCGCGATGATGGCGGTTGTCATGCCATCCTTGATGGCATCGTGCACTTCCATCCACGTCAGCTCTTCCATCCATACGCTGTCGATTGCTGCGATCGGACGCGGCACGTCCAGATTCAGCTCCCGTCGTTGAGCGATGGCCGGAAGGGCAAGCGCCAGGATTGCGACCAGGACCCAAAGTTTCGAATCGTTCATTGGTGGGAACCTCCTGCGCGAATCCGCCTCCGAATATGGCTAGTCGAGTTTCGCGCCGCTCGACTCTACCCGATTCCTCAGATCCAGGCACGAACGTAAAACGGGTAGCTAGGCAACGCACCGGCTGGGTGAAGGACCTTTTCTTCACAATTTCTTCAGAGAATCTGCTTATAATATCGAGCGTGATCTCCGTCGTCGTCCCAATCCGAGACGAGCGCGACAACATCGAGCCTCTAGTTGCGGCGGTCCACGAAGCTCTGGGCGGGCGCAAATTCGAGATCGTTTGCGTCGACGACGGAAGCACGGACCTATTGCAGTCGTTGGTGAGCCGTTTTCCTTGTGTCCGGATGGTCAGGCACGAGCTCTCCCGCGGGCAAAGCGCGGCGATACTCTCCGGCGTCGGCGCCGCAGAGGGTGAGTGGGTCGTCACCCTCGACGGCGACGGGCAGAACGATCCCGCCGACATTCCCGTCCTGTTCCATGCTGCAGAGCGCGCTTCGTCTGCGCCGGCGATGGTGGTGGGATGGCGGAAAAATCGACAGGACCCCTGGGTCAAACGGATTTCGTCGAAATGGGCGAATATCGCCTACCGATCGCTCATCGGTGGGGCTGCGCCCGACATAGGTTGCGGTATCAAGCTCTTTCGCCGAGAAACGTTTCTCAATCTGCCCACCTTCGATCACATGCACCGATTCCTGCCTGCATTGGTGCAAATGCAACGAGGCGCCGTTTGTTCGGTCGAAGTGCGCCATCGAGCTCGACGGCGCGGTCGGTCCAAATACGGGATCCATGATCGGCTGTGGGCCGGCATCATCGATTTGATCGGAGTCCGATGGCTCCAAAAACGTGCACTCGGAGCACCGCTCGACCGACCGCAAACCGGCGCTGTCCAAGCGCATCCGGACCGGGATTGGACCGAGCTCAGCCGACCATCGATCGACCACTCGCCGTCAACGGCACACGCCGCCGGGCTGAATGAGTCGCGATAGCTCTCCTGCCGCGCTCCTTCCGAACGGCGTTCGCAGCTCGCGAATCGGAAACGTCGACACGGCGCGAGCGACGCTCACGACGCTTTTATCATTTCTCTTTGCCGGGGTGCTGATTTTCGGCCGCCTCGGGTCGTTGCCTCTCCTCGACCCAGACGAGGGACGCAACGCCGAAGTGGCCCGAGAAATGGCGGAAGCGGGCCGCTGGCTCGTGCCGACCTACAACGGCCTTCCTTATCTGGACAAGCCGGCTCTCTATTTTCGACTCGTGGCTTTGTCCCTGACGTCGTTTGGGAATACTGAGTTCGCCGCGCGCCTGCCTTCTGTCTTGTTTGCGCTCGCCCTACTCGTGCTCGTTTATCGCTTCAGCCGCCGGGAATACGGCGCGCGCGCGGCCGCGCTGGCCGTCATCGTCGTAGCGGCGATGCCGCTCTATCAAGCTCTCGCGCGGACCGTCATTTTCGACATGGCGCTCGCTTTCTTCGTGTGCGCTGCTATTCTCGCGGGGTTTCACGCAGAGGAGGTCGAAGGTCGCGCGCGGCGGCGGTGGTACGCTTTGAGTGCGGCACTGGCAGCTTTCGCCACTCTAACCAAAGGTCCGGTGGGGCTCCTGCTCCCCGCCATCGTTTTAGTATCTTTTTCCGTCGTCGAGCGCCGAGCGGGTGTGCTCCGGCGGATCCTCCACCCTTTGAACCTGGCCATTTTTGTCGCTCTCGTGCTCCCCTGGTTCATCGGAGTTAGCCTGGAGAGGCCGGATTTCCCCTATTACGGTCTCGTGAAGGAGAGCCTGGAGCGGCTTGTCACGCCTTCGTTCGCCCGTACGGGGCCGCTCTACTACTACGTGCCTGTGATGATTGCGGTCTGCTTCGCCTGGAGCTGCTTGGTACCGGGAGGGGCACTGCTGGCTTGGCGGCGTCGCGCAACATGGACCCGCGCCGACCGACTCCTGATCGTCTGGGTGATTGCGGTTCCGGTTTTCTTCTCGGTATCGCAATCCAAGCTCGCGGGTTATGTGCTGACCGCGACCGTAGCCCTCGGTATTCTGGTGGCCCGTTTTTTCGACCGTGCCCTCGACGATCAAACGGCGGACCCCGCCCGCGTCGTCGCTTGAGGTTCGGTCCTACTACTCATCTCGAGTAGCGCCGCCGCGGTGTGGCTCGCGATCGAGCTCCTGTCGCCCGGCGCGCTGACCTCGTATTTCGAGATTCGTAGCGGGGATTACGAAAGAGCCAAAGCTCTCTTCCCGGGCTTGTTGATAACGTGCTTACTGCTCGCGGCGATATCGTTCGTGGCCGCGTATACGCGAAAGGTCGCCGTTGCGCTATGCGCGTTCATGCTGTTTCCGGTTGGCCTTTTGACCGTCTCGTTCGAAGGATTGAGAGCCGCCGCACAAGAAACGTCTTCCTTTCAGCTTGCCCGGGACGTGCAATCCATCACTTCCGAGGCGACCGTTGCGTGCCTCGTTTGCTATCCCACAGGGCTGGCGTTTTACCTGCAACGCGAGCTCGTGCTCGTGACCGTGGATGGGCGCGAAACGACGAGCAACTACATTCCTTTCTACCTTGCTAGCGAGCCTTGGCCTTCGCAAGTTGTCTCCGTGTTGCGAACGCGCGAATGGCTCCGCTCGCGCAAAGGTGCGGTCCTTCTTCTAGCGCGCGGTGAGCGCGTTTTGACGCTGCAACGATTGGCTGCGACGAGAGGGGGCACGGTGCAGACCTTGTCGCACGGGTGGTACGGTCTCCACCTCCCGGCGCCACACGCCTCCTGAGCTGGATCATGTGCGGTATTTGCGGTGTCGTGAGATGGAACGGCGCCGACGCGCATGTGAACGCGCGAACGCGCGCGATGCGTGAGCAGCTGGAGCATCGCGGCCCGGACGATCGCGGCTTGGAATCCGATAACCGAGCCGTCCTCGGCGCGACGAGGTTGATGATTCGCGGCTCGGCGGAAGGTCGCCAGCCTCTGCGGGACGTGAAAACGAGCGTCGTTGTCGCTTGCAACGGTGAGATCGACAATCATCACGCGTTGAGGCGCTGGCTGCTGGACCGCGGGCGCCATCCAGCTCCGGGAAGCGACGTGACCGTATTGACGGACCTCTATGCCGAGCTCGGCAACGCATTCGTGGACGCGCTCGAAGGCCCGTTCGCCTTGGCGCTCTGGGACCCAGCCGAGGACATACTGTTGCTTGCCCGCGACCGTGCCGGTGAACGGCCGCTTTTCTACTACGAGGGTGAGGATGAAGTGGTCTTCGCGACAGAGTTGTCCGCGCTCGCCCTGGATTCAGGCGCCGAGTGCCGGCTGGACCGAAAGAGCTTGCAGCACTATTTGCGTTTCGGACGATTTCCCGCACCGCTCACCCCGCTCGACAAGATTCGAAAGCTGGCTCCTGGCGAGGTCGTGAGCTTCGACGAGACCGGTCGGTCCGATCGGAAGTACTGGCACTGGGCTCTCGGCACAGCGAGGCGGTCGCCAAGCGTCGATGCTTTTGACGACGTTTTCGTCGAGGCCGTCCGTCGCCAAACCGATTGCGACGTGGACTTCGGTGTCTTCCTGAGCGGAGGGATCGACTCGGCGCTCGTCGCCGCGGTGGCGCGCCGACTTCATCCCGACCGAAAGCTGCGTTCCTACACCATTCGCTTCCGCGAGGCGTCCTACGACGAAGGCGTGGCGGCGATGACGGTTGCGGAACGTCTCGACCTCGAGCCTGAATCCGTGTGGGTCCGGGCCGAGGACTATCCCGTGAAGATCCGCGAACTGGTGCGCATGACAGGAGAGCCGTTGGGCGATCCCGCCTGGGTTCCGACGGCGCTCCTAGCGGAGCGTGCCGCTCGCGATGTGAAAATGGTACTGGTTGGAGAAGGTGGGGACGAAGTGTTCGGTGGGTATCCGACTTATCTTGGCGCGATCGTGGCGGAGCGATTCGACCGCCTGCCTACTCCACTTCGCCGGGCGATCGCGTGGCTCGCTCATCGGTGGCCGGTGAGCGACCGCAAGGTGACGCTTTCCTTCCTTCTCAAAAGATTCGTGGATGGAGCAGGGAGGGAGCCCTTGGCGCGTCACCTATTGTGGACTTCGGCGATCCCTCCGGCTCTCCTCGTTCGACTCGGCGCGGAGCCACCGGCGCCTCTAACGTCTCCGCTCGAGCTCGAGGTTCTGGACGCGGTGCAAAAACACGACCTCGAAGGCTACCTCGCAGAGGGACTTCTCACCAAAGCCGATCGGGCGTCTCTCGGTTGGGCGCTGGAGCCTCGAGCGCCCTTTCTCGATCGCGCTGTGCTGGAATTCTGACTGAGCGTGGCGTTGTTGCAAGCAATCGCTTCCACAGGGTTTGACTCCTGAGGAGATCCGAAAGGTGCTTGCCGCTTGTCCGCCGACTCCACGAGGCCTTCGGGATCGAGCGGCCCTGCTGCTCCTGATTCGCCTCGGGCTCCGTGCGGGTGACGTATCGAAGCTGCGCTTCTCGGATCTTTGTTTCGAGACGGCCACGATCCGCGTATTGGGGAAGGGACGTCGCGAGGTCCGGCTTCCGCTACCACAGGATGTGGGTGATGCCCTGCTCGAGTACGTGAGAGTCGGACGACCCCGGATACAGAACGAGTTCGTTTTCCTGCGCGCGATCGCCCCCTTTGAGCCGTTCTGCATACGCCAAGCCGGCAAAGGGGTCTGCCATATCGCCCATGCGACCCTGCAACGAGCCGGTGTCCAGCCCCCGAAGCGCGGCTCGCATGTCTTCCGGCATACGGCTGCCTGCCAGATGCTGCGCCAGGGAGTCGGCCTCGAGGGAATCGCCGAGGTCTTGCTTACCCAGCGGCAGCCTGAACTGTTCGCCCACTGGGCGCTCACTCGGCCATAGGCTGGACAATAAGAGCCGTATGAGCTGAGAGGTTCACGTCCGGATCCGTGAGCGCGGAGGGGTGCGATTCCCCTCCGCTACTCGACTTGGCCCAGCTCAGTCTACGTTGGCGGTGCCCGTCGCTGCGATCTTGCTCGCGTTGGTCGTTTTGGGTGTCATTAGAGGAATTTGGAAGGCCCGACTCTCGCCGGCGTTTTGCGCGTGAGGCGTTTGCATAATATCCCCAGTTTCGGGTCAGTTGCTGTCCGGTTTCGGGGATATGGTCGGTGACTCGGGCGATGAACTCGAGAACATCCCATCGCGCTATGCCGCCCGAAGGACCTTTCGAGCGTTTGGGTCGTGGCTGGTAAGTAACCTCAGCGCGTTCGTCGTCCCAGTTCAAACGCTCGAGGACAAGGGGGGAGCGAATCATGTAGCGACCGAGCCTAACGGCATCGGCAATGGTCTCGACCCGAACGCTCGCGTCTGCGGAGAAGCCGCTATGTTTCCAACTGAGCATGTTGTTGACGGTGTCGCGTCCGATGAGCTCTTTTTCTATCAAGAGACGAAAGACCTCGGCGCGGAAAAGCTCCTCGAGTTTGTCGGTATCCCAATAGAGCATGTGTCGGAATGTGCCATCTTTCAAAAAGCCGCCGTCTGTAATGAGCACATGGATGTGAGGATGAAAATTGAGCATTTCGCCAGCTGTGGCGATGAACCCTATGGCCCCCGCTACGATATCGTCGCGGTCAAAGTAGATTTGAAAATACAACCTGAGGGCTCGCCAAGCACACCCGGCCAACTCGCCCAGTAGTTTTCGATCGTAGCGGAAGAAGATTCTCAATCGTTTTGGGATGGTGAAAACGACCTGTCGGTGAGGGACATCTTCGAGCAGCTGTTCGCCGGCCCAATGCGCCCATATGAGCTCACGCTTTTTGTGGCAACTCGGACATAGACATCTGGATTTGCATGAGAGTCCAACGACAAATTCGTACCCACAGGCTTTGCACCGCGCCCTTGCGAAGCCCGATTCCAAGATGCCACAATCTAAGAATCGGTAGACGGTGTCGCGGACGATGGCTCTCAAGTAACCGAAGCTCTTCTCGAAACGTTGTTCATAGCGCAGGAGAAAAGACTCAAAGTGCTGAGCCAACGCCCTGTAGAGGACGGATTTTTCCGGCTGTCGGCGACGATAGACGCGTTTTGGGCTGGTCTTGGTGCAGTCCACCTTTAAGATGGACGAGAAAGCAACCCCGGAGCCTCCCTAGGCCGGCAAGAATAAAGTGCGCTCTAGGTCGGCGCGGACAAAGGCAACATCGAGAGCATGCTCTACGGCCGCTCCGAGCAGTTCGAGTGAGCCCGAAGGCTCGGTGGAGGGGTCGAGCGGGTCACCAAGCAGCAGCAGGTGCGCGCGGGAGCGGGGACCACCTCGAGTAGATTAGGATCAAGCTCGCGGCCTGGCGTTTCGAAGCCGCGCCGCTTCGAGGCCGCGTAAAGTCTAGCCGAGCTCTCGCCGTGTTCTCCCGCTTGAAATCTCGAGCTACCAGACGTAGCGTCTTATGCGGGCGCGTTGCTTCAGCCCGTCGAGCCACTGCTCGACGCGCTCGTTGAACTTCTGCTCTTCGAGTATGCGGCGGATTTGGTCGACTTCCTCGAGTGTCGGTGCGCGCTCCGTGGGGAGCTCGGGGATGAGCTCGGCGTCGAAGAAGCTCTGGATTTCCTCTTCGGTAACATAGGCGAGAGCGCGGAAGCGGCGCTCGAGGTAGCGGGTGACGGTGAGCTGACGGCGAATCTCCGAGAACAGCTCTTGCTCGCTTACGCTGCGCTCGGTGAGCATCGCCTCGAATGCGTCCTCGGTTGCGAACTCTTCACGCAGTGACGCCACCGCTTCGAGGACACGCTCCTCGGGTAGGGGGTCGTCCGTGAAACGCAGCACGTCCCTTTCGATGAGCCGCGCCTCGATGAGCCGCTCGACCACATCCGCGAGCTCGACGTTGTCGACGCCTCGAAGCTCGAGAAACCCCGCGGCTTGCTCCGCCTCTGACAGCGTTACGACATCGCGGTCGATGATCGCCACGATGCGATCCACCAATTCCGGCTGCGAAGAAGTGAAGGCGCCACGAAGCAAGACAAGAGCAACAAAACACGCCACCCTGAATGCTGAATGCCGAATGCTGAATCCTGTCTTCAAAACGCGTGTCCCAAACTGATATGCCACCGTCCGAACGACTCTGTGCAAGCGGTCGTGACGTCCGGGCAAGTGACGGAGTAACGGGTCCGGCGGTCGAGCTTCATCCCGTAATCGACGCGCAGCGGACCGAGCGGCGTGTCGAAGCGAAAGCCGAACCCGACGTTGTAGCGCCAGTTCAGAAGCTCGAGGAGCTTTAGGCGTCGATAGACGGTGCCGTTGTCGGAGAAAACGACCCCGCGCAGATTACCGAAAATAGGAAAGCGCAGCTCGAGGTTGAGCAGCGTGAGCACGTTGCCGCCGATGGGCTCACCGTCGACGACGATCGTTTCGCCACCAATGTCTACCGGGATCTTCGCCTTTGGGCTCGCCTCGTCGAGCGCGAATCCGCGGAGCGTCGTCGCGCCGCCCACCCAGAAGCGCTCGGCGATGGGTAGGAGCGCATCGCGGTCTTCTCGGAACGTCTGTCCGATGCCGACGCGTAGGCCGAGCGCCAGGACCATGCTCTTCGGCAGCTTGAAATAGAAAAACTGTTGTGCGAGTCCCTTTAGATATGGCGCTTCGGTGCCTAGAATCCGAGCGGACCATTCGAGATCCAGAATCTGAAACTGGCCTCCCGAGGGATTGAGAGGATCGTCTCGTTGATCCGTCACCGAGGCGGCCGAGAGCGAGGCGACGCGCACGTTGCGGAAGCGACGGTCGATCTCGTCGATATCGACGAGAAGGTTGAACACTTTCGTGCGGTCGAAGCGATAGCGAAATAGCAGATTCTGATGTTCGCTGAGGCGTTTCGATATCTGGAGGCCGACACCGACGCGGTTGTAGTCGAAGCTCGTACGCTGCTCTTCTTCCGCATAGACGCTCACGAATAGAGGCAGGTTTTGCACGAAGCTGTCGGGCTGGCGGTAGGTGGTGATGAAGCGGCTGCCGCGAAAGCTCGCTCGGGTGAAAACACTCACGGTACGGTTGCGTCCAAAGAGATTTCGGCGCGTGATCTCGAACTCCGCGCGCCCGAGCTGGCGCTCCTCGAAACCGAATCCATAGGCGAAGGTCGTGCGTGGGCCCTCTTCGAGGGAGATGAGAATATCGCTGCGATTGGTGATGGGATCGGCCGGAAGGATATCGATGTCCACGCTGCGAAAAAGCCCCGACGAGACGAGCTGCTGGCGCGTATCCAGAATGGAAACGGGCGACAACGGGCCTCCCGTCTCGAGCGCAACGAGCTGGCGCACCGAAGACTCCCTTGTGACTTCGAGGCCTGTGACGATGACGCGGTCGATCCGGGTGCGCTTGCCTTCACGAACGCTGAACTCGACGCTAGCAGTGGTTCCTGTCTCGTTCCAAGTCGTCGATGACAGCACGTCGACTTGGCGAAATCCCTCGTTGTAGTAATGCGTCACGATGCGGTCGCGGGCCTCGACGACGCCGGTAGCGTCGAACGGGCCGCCTGGCTCGAGTCCTGAAACGCGAATCACTTCAGCGGGCTCGATCGCGGCAGCGCCCTCGACTCCATTAATATTGATATCGACAGCCTCGATCACCGCTCTGGGACCCGGGTCGACATGGGCGACGAGGGTGAGCCTGGACGGGGTCTCCGGTGCGGCGCGAAGCTCGCCTTCGACACGCACGCGGTGATAGCCGTTTCTTTCCATGTAGCTCCGAACGACTTTGACGTCCTGCTCCCAGAGCTCCTCCTGAAAAGGTGCCGCGCGAAACCGGCGATTGGTCGGCGTGGCCAATAGGGGGCGGATCTCGGCTTCCAAGGCAGCATCGAGCCCCTCGAGCTCGATGGCGACGACGTTGTAGCGGGGCCCCGTGTCGACGACGAATCTCAAGTAGAGGTAGCGGTCTTCTGAAGCGCTCTCGCGTTCGGTCTCGACGCTCGCGTCGCGATAGCCTTTCTCCACGAGATGGTCTCGGAGGTTGACGCGGGATTCCTCGATGAGGTCTTCCGTAAATAGGGTCTCACCGTAGAGCGGCACGAGGCGCTCGATCGTTTTTTCGGAAAGGTCCCCCCCCATGACCTCGATGTGAACGCGGGGGCCGAGCTCGGCGGCGACGTGCAGGTCGACGAGGGCACCTTCGCCCGGCGTCGCGTCGACTTCGATTCGCGCGCGGTAAAAGCCGCGTTCGTGCCAGCCGTCGGCGATTTTCTCGACGCTCGCGTCGAGCTCCGTTTTGGAGTACATACTGCCTTCACCTATTTTGAGCTCGCGCCGAATATGCGCTTCCAGATGAGGGGCGACCCCGGAGATACCGAGGGCGGAAACGCGCGCCTGGCGCCCCGATTCGATGTGAAAGACCACGGTGGCCGTCGGGGACTCGAACGAAGCCTCCGGCTCGACTTCGGCCCACAAGAAGCCTTCTTCTCGAAGCAGCGAGCGAATGCGCTCGGCTGCCGTTCTCAGAAGCTCGACGTCGAGAGGATCTCCAGCGCGGATGCGACTCTCTTCGAGAAGAAGCGGCTCGAGCTGCTTTAGAAGCAGGCTCTCGCCGTCGATGCCCGTGACTTCTACTCCGGTTACCTCGACGCGAGGATATAGATGAAAGATAACGTCGACTTCCTGGCCGTTGTCGACACGATCGGCTTCGACCTTGATGTCGCTGAACTTGTCGAGCGCGAAGAGCTGGCGGATGGAGCGGCGTATCGCCTCGGGGCTATAGATGTCGCCGGGCGCGATGTCGATGAGCTCGCGCGTCGCCTCGGGGAGCTCCGTGTTCCGAAGCGCCAAACGAACGTCGCGCACGCGCATACCGCGATAGCTCTCGCTCGCTCGTTCGCGAGCTGTTTGGGCGGAAAGGCTCGTGGCCCAAAGGCTTGCCCACAGGACAGCAATACTGCAAGCGATGAGCCGGACCATCAGAAACTCTTGCGAAACTTGACGTCGATACCGATGTCACCGTCTTCGTCCCGAGAGAGAATCCAAGACATGCTGCCCTCGGGCGTGTACTCGATGACGATGATCGCTTCTTGCGTCGAGTTGAGGTTCGTCGAGTAGTTGATGCTCAGATCGCGCGTAATCTGTTTTCCGAGGTTGATGCGCGCTGTGGGGTTGGCGAAGCGGCCCACGAGAAACGGATTGATGCTGAATCGATCGAGACCGAAGAGTCGCTCGGCGCGCCGGCCGACTTCCGTGGTGAGGCGCTCGGTGAGCAGCGACGCCACACCGACGCCGGCGAGCTCCTCTTCCTCGGTGCCGATGAGGATGTCGCGCTCGCTCGCGCCCGAAAGAAGCCGCAGGATGTCCACGGTGCGAAGCGGCGGGTCGGAGCTGAGATCGGGGTAGAAGCGATCGGGGGTTCCCGTAAGCCGCAACTGGACACGGTAGCTACGAACGCGTGTTTCCGCCGTCAGCTCGATGAAAGGCACGACCTTCGTCGGGTCGACGAAATCCACTTTTCCCGAAGTGATGTCGTAGCGCTGACCCAGCAAGAAAACTTCTCCTCGCTGTGCTTCCATGCTTCCGAGCAGAACGGGCTCGGCCAAAGTCCCTCGAAGCTTGAGCTCGGCGCTCGCATCGATCTCGGCTATGGAGTTTCTGAGCCGAAGGCTTTCGGGAGCCTCGATAGTGATGTCGAAGCGCAGATTCTCGAGAAGCTCAGCGCCTTCGAGCTCCTCGAATAGTGCAAGCTCTTCGCTATCCGAGAGAATGCCGGACACGAGGTCGTATTCGCGCGACCAAACGGCGTCGCGGAGGGTGACGTGGCCGCTCAAGACTTGTTCGCCGCGGCTGCCGATGAGGGTGAGCTCCGCATCGAGGGTTGCCACGAGGCCTTCGGGATAGCGGAGCCGCATTCCCGTGCCGCGCGCTCGAAGGTCGAGCGAGCCCGGTCTCAAATCTTCCAGCGAGATAGCGCCTGCGATGGTGATCGGTCCCGATCCGAAAACACCGGTAAGCTCGGGGATGCGGATCGTTCGATTGTCGAAGACGAGTCGGCCGCGCAGATCGCCAATGGTTTGGCGAAAGCCCTCGACCCTCAATGAGCTTCCGGCAAGGTCCGCATGGCCGCTCAGAGACGGTCGGTCCCAGCTGCCCGTAATCCGCGCCGAGAGATCGACGTCTCCCGTCGCGGCCATGCCGGGGTAAAAGGACCCTAATAGGCCGAGAGTCGTAGCGCCTTCCGCACGCAAATCGAGAGTCTTCGCGCGGAAGTTCACCGTGCCACCCACGGCGACACGGCTCGTATCCTCTGCGAGCGAGAGCGTTGGGACACGGAGAACACCATCCGCCAAGTACACCTCGATAGGTGCAAGAGAGTCGAGGCGGAAGCTCTCGCTCTCGACGGTCACGTTCGCGAGCGTGGCATCCAGGCTCGCGATCTCGGGCCGCTTCAAATCGACGGCGAAGCTCGATTGGCCGCTTGCGCGAATCCGTACCGGCTGCGGAAGCCATTCAGACATGCGGTCGAGCCACGGGCCGACATCGAGGTCTTGGAAGCGGACGGTACCTGAAGTAGGGAAGTCGCCCTCGAGCCGGCTCGTCACCTTGAGCGCGTGGCGTTCGTCGAGCTCGATGGAAAGCGTGAGCTCCGTACCGCCGAGGCGTCCCGCGATAGAGGCCTGGCCGAGCGAGATCCCGTCGAGCAATAGCCCGCGTGCGTGCCCGCGCAGGTCGACGACAGGAACATCCATGCGCCCGGCGATCGTGGCTTCGATCTCGAGCCGGCCGTCGAGGTCCCGTTCGAGAACGGTGTGTCCCGTGAGAGCAAAGCTGTCGGTGGAAAGCGTTCCTTCGATAACGCCTGTCTCCAGGTCCATCGTGAGATGGCCGCCGAAGCTCGATTGCCGTTGCACGAGCTCGGCGTCCTCGAGCTTTATCGTCGTCCCGTCGAAAACGGCGCTCGCCGTGGCGCGGTCGAAGGTCTCGCCGAAAAAAACGGGCTCGATAATCGTCAAGCTCGCGGTACCGGCGAGCTCACCGCCGATACGGGCAACGTCGAGATTGCCCGATGCAAGACCCTCGGCGGATGCCGACCAGTCGAGAAGTGTCGTGAGATCCGAAGCGGGCCAGTCCGAGAAGCGAAGGCTGACGTCGAAATCACGCGCGTCGAAAGGACCTTCGAGCGTTAGCTCTCCCGCCCCTGCGACGACGCCTCCACTCTTGTTCGCGACGAGGTCTTCGAATCGCAGCACCTCGCGCGACAGCACGCCACGGCTCCGCACGTCTCGGATGAGCAGGCGATCGAACTGCAGTACTTCGGCGGCGACGTCACCATCGAAAGTGAAATGAGGGATGCGTTCGCTGAGACGGCCGCGGGCGAAGCCTGTGCCGGATATCCCCCAAGGCTCGGGGTCGGCCTCATCGTCGGGCTGAAGTAGTCGCCGAACGTCACGCGCGAGCTCGTCCGTGCGTGCAAGATCGTCGGAGCGAATATCGACAAACAGCTCGGCGGAGCCGACTCGCGGGTAGAGACCCGAGAAGGTGCCCGACACCGCGTCGCTGTCGATGCGGGCAGACTCGATCTCGATATCGCCGTCTTGCACACGCCCCGAAAGCTCGAACGCCATGGCCTCCTCGACGCTCGGCGAAGTTTCCTTCAGGTCCTTCAGGCCCTTCAGCTCGAACGTGCCGTCCGCCCGGCGCGGCTCGGCGGCGGGGAGGTTCAGGCTAATGCGGCCGGACACCAACGAGTCGACAGGGCTTGGCCGTCCGCGCATGCCGGCCACGACTTCTGCCAGGGTGGCGCCGTCGATGGCGATCTCAAGGGAAGCTGGGTGATCGACGAGAGGCAAGGCTTGGTGCAGCTCGACGCGGCCTCGTCCCGAGGCGATGATGCCTTCGGCGCCGCTGAGCTGTAAGAGCTGTCGGTCCCAGAAAATCTCGCCGCTCCAATCGGAGGCGGCAACTCCGAGCAACCGTCCGCGCGCCCAGCGAACGGACCCTTCGAGTAGCTGGTTCTCGGGTGAGAGGTCCAAAGTTCCGTTGAGCGCCATCATTCCCGTGATCGCTTGGGGGTTCGACGAGACCCCAAAGATCGAGGCCATGCTGCGTTCGACGGGACCTTCAGCCGAAACTTCGAAGCGGCCACGCACGCCGCCACCGAGTCCCAATTTGCCCTTCGCGCGTAGCTCTCCTAGCTCGGAGAGCGCACGTGCTTCGTGGAGCAAGAGCTCGCCCGCCGCGATCTCGAATGCGGCGGACACGCTGCCCCGCATCTCGGGATGATCTTTGATAACGAGGCCGCCGTCTTCGTAATTCAGTCGTCCCGCGTAGCTACCCGAGCTCGTGCGCTCGATAGAGATGCCCAAGTTCGACGCTTCGAACCGCCACGGGAGCGTCTCGTCCGCGATCAAGATAGACGCGTCTTCGAGCGCCACCCGTTCCGCCGAGATGGACACACCCGAGTCCCCCCCAGTGGTGCGCGCCAAAGAAACACCCTCCCCGGAGACTTCCGGCAGGCGGAGCGTCAGCCTTTGCACGAGGAGCTCGGTCCAATGGAGCCGAAAACGCAGGATCTCGGACAAGCGCAGCTTGCCCCAAACGCGGTCCACCGTCAGCAGAGGGTCTTCGTCCGGTCCTGCGACGGAAATGTCCCTCAGCTCGAAGGCGTAGCGAGCCCAATTTAGGTTAATCGACCCAATTGAAACAGAAGAGCCCGCAACGGCTGAAAGCTCTGCCTCCAGTTTTTGGCGCAGCGTCTCCGAGTGGTCGAAGAAAATGAGATACGTGGCGAAAATCAACAGCAGAACCGCGGCCACGGAGGCGAAGGCCGCAATGCACCAGCCGATAAACCGGACGAAACGTCGCCGACGGCTGATCATTATTTTTGGTTGATATACCTAATTCCGTTTTACGATGAATAATATTTCGCGCGTCTGAATCGCTTGCCCTTCTTTCACGGCGAGCTCCGTGAGCACACCGTCTTTGGGACTTCGTATCTCGTTCTGCATTTTCATGGCTTCGAACAGCAAAACGGCCTGACCCGCCGTCACCGTCTCACCTGCGGACGCGAGAAGCTTGACGACTCTGCCGGGCATGGGCGCTTTGACTTCGCTGCGCCCAGAAGTGGGCCCCGCGGCGTCTTCTTGGCGCTCAGCGCCGCTACCGAAGCGAAATCGCTCTCCTAGAACTTCGACGAGGATCTCCCCGTTCTCTCGTTCGACATGGGCCTCATAGGACTTTCCGTCGATGAGAACGGACCAGGCGGAGCCCCCGTTTCGAACCACGGTCGCAGCAAATGGCGGTGAGCTCGACGCGACGCTGTAGCCCGCGTCTTCTCTCGTGAGCTCGACGACAAAACCTTCTCCGTCCGGCAATGTGTGAAACTTCTTTTCGCGCGACATCCTCTACAGGCTCTACAGGCTCTACAGGCTCTACAGGCTCTACAGGCTCTACAGGCTCTACAGGCTCTACATCCTCTACAGGCTCTACAGGCTCTACAGGCCTCTACAGCCTATTCCCGACTTGCTCGCGCAAGCCCATTTGCTTCCAAGCCGAGGCTTTGGCTTTCAGAGCTCGCTTCGTCGTGCGGCGAGACCCATCCTCCGCTGCCGCGGCGGCGAGCGCGGCAGCGAAAAGCTCCGTGCGCCTTTCCGAAGGCCGAGCAGCGATTTCGCTCATCCAATGGCGGTCCACGAAAGACACGTCGACGTTGCCCGCGATGAATCGCTCGTCCGCAAGCATACGCTCGAAAAACGGCAGGCTCGTGGCAATACCGTCCACGCGATATTCCCGAACCGCTCGCCGTGCCCTGCTGAGACAATGCATCCGGTCGTCCCCTGCTACCACCAGTTTAGCAATGAGTGGGTCGTAGTGTGGAGTCACTTCGAATCCGGCATAGACCCCGCTGTCGTTGCGGACCCCCGGTCCCTCGGCGGCGCGAAGAAAACGGATCCGGCCCGCGGATGGGACGAAGTTCTGAAACGGGTCCTCTGCGGTGACGCGAAACTCCATCGCCCACCCGCGCGCGACGACATCGGACTGCTCGAGCGGCAGTTTTTCGCCGTACGCGATCTGTAGCTGAAGGCGAACGAGATCCCATCCGGTGACGATCTCGGTTACGGGGTGCTCGACTTGAAGGCGGGCATTCATCTCTAGAAAATAGAAGTTGCGATCAGAGTCGACGAGAAACTCGACCGTTCCCGCATTGACGTAGCCCGCCTCGCGCGCGAGGGCCACGGCAGCTTCCCCCATGCGACGGCGAAGTGCATCATCTACAAACGGCGAGGGAGCTTCCTCGATGAGCTTTTGATGCCGCCTTTGCACCGAGCATTCGCGCTCGAGTAGGTGCACGACGTTGCCGTATTGGTCCGCAACAACTTGAAACTCGATGTGGCGCGGCCGGTCGATAAACTTCTCGAGAAACACTGCCGGGTTCGAAAAGCTCGATCGCGCCTCCGAGCTCGCTTGCTCGAAAGCCGAAGACAGCTCCTCGAGCGCGCTCACGTGGCGCATGCCTTTGCCACCACCCCCGGCGGTGGCTTTCACGAGGAGCGGGAATCCGACCTCGGGCGCCTTTTGGAGCGCGTCCTTGACGGAGCTCAGCGCTCCCGTGCCCGGCACCGTGGGTACTCCCGCGCGCTCGGCGACGGCGCGTGCCTGCACCTTGTCACCCATGAGGTGCACGGCTTCGGCGGGCGGTCCGATGAAGACGAAGCCGCCGTCCGTGCACGCTCGCGCAAAGTCTGCGTTCTCCGCGAGAAAGCCGTAGCCGGGATGAACGGCTTCGGCGCCGGCGCGCTCGGCCGCTTCGAGAATTTTGTCGACCCGGAGATAGCTTTCCGAAGACGGCGCCGGTCCGAGGCGATAGGCTTCGTCCGCCAGACGGACGTGAAGGCTGTCGCGATCCGCATCCGAGTAGACGGCGACCGAGGCGACGGCGAGCTCGCGCAAGCCCCGCTCGATACGAACGGCAATTTCACCGCGATTGGCAATCAGAACTTTTTTGAACATAGGCTTTTTGACTCGGTCGCTGTGACCAGCCCTAGGCTCCCTTGACTGGACACCTAGAGCGGAATGTTTCCGTGTTTTTTGGGCGGGTTCGAGTCGCGCTTGGTCTCGAGCGAGCGAAGGGCCGTGATGAGCTTTGCTCGCGTGCGGCGGGGTGCGATCACCTCGTCGAGATAGCCCCGCTCGGCGGCGACATAAGGGTTCGCGAGCTTGTCGCGAAACTCGGCGACCTTTTCTTGACGCAGAGCGTCCGGATCCTCGGCTTGTGCGAACTCGCGCTTGTACAAGATATTGACCGCGCCCTCGGGTCCCATGACCGCGATCTCCGCTGTGGGAAACGCGTAGTTGAAATCGGTGCGGATATGCTTGCTCGCCATGACGCAATAGGCGCCGCCATAAGCCTTGCGGGTAATGACGGTCACTTTTGGGACAGTGGCCTCGGCGAAGGCGAACAAGAGCTTCGCGCCGTGGCGGATGATGCCTCCCCACTCTTGGTCGGTCCCCGGAAGAAAACCCGGGACATCTTCGAAAGTGACGAGCGGGATGTTGAAAGCGTCGCAAAAACGCACGAAGCGCGCGCCTTTGACGGAAGCTTTGATATCGAGCACACCGGCGAGCACCGCCGGTTGGTTCGCGACAACACCCACGGAGCGCCCGTCGAGACGTGCAAAGCCCACGACGAGATTCTGTGCGAAGTGCTCGTGCACCTCTACGAAGATGCCGTCGTCGACGATCGCGGTCACGAGCTCCTTGATGTCGTAAGGCTTGTTCGGCTCCTCGGGAACGAGCTCGTCGAGCGCCGGGTCTTCGCGATCCCAAGGATCCGAGTTTTCGACGAGAGGCGCTTCCTCGAGGTTGTTGCTCGGTAAATAAGACAGCAAAACTCGCATGCGGTTCAGGCAGTCGCGATCGTCTTCTGCGAGAAACTGCGCGTTGCCGGAGACTTCGTTATGGGTCACGGCACCGCCGAGCTCCTCCATCGAGACCTCCTCGTGGGTGACGGTCTTGATGACGTCCGGCCCGGTCACGAACATGTAGCTCGTGTCCCGCACCATGAACGTGAAATCGGTGATGGCCGGTGAATAGACCGCGCCGCCGGCGCAAGGACCCATGATGGCGGAGATTTGCGGCACCACCCCGGAAAGGGTCGTGTTGCGCAGGAAAATGTCCGCATAGCCGGCGAGGGAAACGACGCCTTCCTGGATGCGCGCTCCACCTGAGTCGTTGAGCCCGATGATCGGCGCCCCTTGCCGCATCGCGAGGTCCATGATCTTCACGACTTTCTCGGCGTAGCCTTCGGATAGCGAGCCGCCGAAGATCGTGAAATCCTGAGCGAAGAGATAGACGAGACGGCCGTCGATGCGGCCGTAGCCGGTCACGACGCCGTCGCCGGGGAACTTCGTCTTCTCCATCCCGAAGTCATGGGATCGGTGGGTCACGAACCGGCCGAGCTCCTCGAAGCTGTCTTCATCGAGGAGTGCGTCGACGCGCTCGCGCGCGGTCATCTTTCCGGCCGCGTGCTGGCGGTCGATCCGCGCCTTGCCCCCCGCCTCCTCGGCGGCGACGTTTCTTCTTTCGAGCTCTTGCGAGCGGTCCCGTGGCGGCATGCTCAGACGGCGGCCTGCGAATAGGTGGCCTTTTGCGCTTTGCGGTGATCTTCTAGAAAGCGCTCGAGGCCGATATCCGTCAAAGGATGCTTCAGGAGAGCTTTGTACACCTTGCCGGGAATCGTCGCGATGTCCGCACCGATGCGGGCCGCTTCGATGACGTGAAGTGGGCCGCGAATGCTTGCGACGAGAATTTGGGTCTCGAAGTCGTAGTTCTGATACACCTGACGGATGTCACGGATGAGCGACATCCCGTCCGTGCCGAGATCGTCGAGGCGGCCGACGAAAGGGCTCACGATGTAAGCGCCGGCCTTCGCGGCGAAGAGCGCTTGGGGCACTGAAAAACAGAGGGTAACGTTCGAGCGGATGCCGTCTTCTTTGAGGATGCGCACAGCCTTCAAGCCTTCGGCGATCAGCGGACATTTGACGACGATATTGGGGGCGATCTTCGCGAGCTCGCGGCCTTCGCGCACCATCCCCGGTGCGTCGATAGAGACGACCTCGCCGGAAACAGGGCCGGGAACGATCGCGCAGATCTGCTCGAGAATCTCCCGATCCGGCGCGGGCTCTTTGGCGAGCAGGCTTGGGTTCGTAGTGATGCCGTCGACGAGCCCTAGCTCGGCGAGCTCACGAATCTCTTCGACGTTGGCGGTGTCTAGAAAGAATTTCATCTTAGCGTGGCCTCGATTCATTGATTCAGCGTGCGACCTTCTAATAGGCGGCCGATCGCTACCCTTTTGAGATGTCCTAATATACTACGGAGGCGTGAGTGTGACTTCGTCATATTCGCTCGCTTCGCTCTCGTTCTGGGCGGGAGCGTCGTCGACGGCGGTGACGTAGTAAAGATAGGCCACGCCGGGGCTCGCCGCGCCGTCCCGGAACGTGGGCGCGGTCAGGAGCTCTTCATTCAGGAGCTCGAAGGGACCCCCATCGTTCTCGCCTCGATAAATGCGATAGCCGGCCGCGTCCGGCCGCGGGCTCTCGTCCCATGTGAGCAGGATGGCGTTGCCAGCGGAAACGCCAACGAGGCCGGTCGGAGGTGGAAGCGCAAAGGTGTCCACCGGGGTCAAGCAGACTTCCGGTGAGGCGGCGCTCTCGAGACGCACTTCGTTCCTGAGCGGAGCGGCTACGGGCACGATGATGACCGGCTCGAGTGGGTCGGGCTCAGCGGTCTCGGGCTCGACCAAGGCTTCCGGGCTCGTCTCGTCCATGAGTGGCTGGAGTGGCTGGAGTGGCTCGGGTTCGTCCTCGGGTGGCTCGAGCACCGTGGTCTCGAGCACCGTGGTCTCGGGCTCGCTAGCCGAAGGCTCGTCGATGGACTCCGGTGCTAGCTCATCCGCAGTCTCGACCGGCACGGGAGGTGGCGGTGGCACCGTCCTGATGACGTAACACGACGCAACGTCGAAAGCGACCGTTCGGTCGGAGTAAGTCGTCATCGGGGTCGGCTGCCCGTTGAGCGGACGGTCCGGATAACTCTCATCGGACTCGGCGCGCCGAAAAACCGCGTAATGCGGGACGTCCGGAACGATTTCTTCGTCGATCGCGTCGGTATCGGGATCCTCCGTCTCCTCTTCTTCGTCGATCTCGGCAGTGTCCAGATCGGCCTCGGCTTCCTCGATCACCGCGGGAAAGTTTGGCGGGGCCGGCCAACTCAACGCCACGAGCAAATCTTCCGGCTTGGCGACGGGCGCTCCGGGAGGCGGAAGGGCCTCCGCGGGATCGATTTGAAGCACCGTTGACCGGGGCCCGCGCCGATTCTTCTGGTTGGTGTAGATGACGGCATATTCGACTCGTTGGCCGATCCAGACCGGGTCGATTGGGTCATCGTAGGACATGCGCTCGCCGAGCACGGTGGACTCGAGCGTTACGAGAGGCCGCGAGCTCGGCGCGAAGTTCGGGATCGTGATGAGCGGAAGCGGAGGCGGGCCGGGATCTTCAGGCGGCTCGGTCGCGAGCGCTTCGGGATCGCCGAGCCGATCGAGCGCGTCTGGAGCTACGAGCCCTGACTGCTCCAGGAGCTCGCCGACGTCGATCACCGGTTCTTCCGCGTCGACGGTATCTTCAGCCTGCTCCTCTTCATCGGGCGGGTCAGGCCCGGTAGGTGGGAGCTCCTCGTCCGACTCTGTTTCCGGGGCGGCGTCTACTGGTTCGCCGGTAAGCGGGTCGATGGTGGCTTTCGCACCCTCTCCAGGCTCACCCTCTCCAGGCTCTTTTGGTTCTTTGGGCTCGATGATTTTCGTTTGCTCTTCGATGAGTGCCGGAAGGTCGATGATACGACGCCGAATATCGACGTCGCGGAGCAGAACGTTCTCGGTGGTTCGGTCTTGGTTTGCGGATGGAGCCGTCCATTCGAGGCGGATGACGTCGCCGACTTGGCGGATCGTGAACGCTTCGGCGGGCGCCGGAATCGGTCGCAGTGGGGGAAGAGGGTCACCACGCTTGCCACAGGCCACGAACGCAGCGGCCATCACAAGCGCCGCAAACAGCGCCTTTTCAAAGAATGTAGCGGGAGATGTCGTTGTCCTTCGCAATCTCGTCCAGCATTTTCTTGACGTACTCGCCGTCGATAACCCACTTTTTTTGGGCAAGCTCGGGGGCTTCGAAGAGAAGCTCGCCGAGCACCTTTTCCATGATCGTGTGCAGGCGGCGTGCGCCGATGTTCTCGGTCCTCTCGTTCACCATCATCGAGTAGGACGCGATCGTCTCGACGGCGTCATCGGTGAACTCGAGTTCGACGTCCTCAGTCGCGAGCAGCGCTCGGTACTGCTTCAGAAGCGCGTTGCGCGGCTCGAGCAGGATGCGCACGAAGTCGTCGTGGTTGAGAGACGAAAGCTCGACGCGGATTGGAAAGCGTCCCTGAAGCTCCGGGATCAAATCCGAAGGCTTCGCGACATGAAAGGCGCCGGCCGCGATGAAGAGAATGTGATCGGTGCGCACCATGCCGTATTTCGTGTTGACCGAAGTGCCCTCGACGATGGGCAGGAGATCGCGCTGCACGCCTTCGCGCGAGATGTCGGGTCCATGTCCGCCTTCGCGCCCCGCGACCTTGTCCAGCTCGTCGATGAAGATGATACCCGACTGTTCGGTGCGCTCGACCGCAAGACGCCCGACTTGATCGGGGTCCACGAGCTTCTGCTCTTCCTCTTGGATGAGATATTCGAGCGCTTCTGGCACTTTCATTTCGCGCTTGCGCGTCCGTCCGCCGAAGATTCCCGGGAGCATGTCCTTCAAGTTGATGTCCATCTCCTCGACGCCCGACCCGGAGATAACTTCGAAAGACGGCGTGACACGTTCGCGGACGTCGACTTCGACGTTGCGATGGTCGAGTTTGCCTTCACGAAGCTGCACTCTCAGCTTCTCCCGCGTCGCTTTGAAATCAGTCCGGGGCGCTGGTGCGGCGTTGGGTGCTTTGTCGCTGCTTTCCGTTCCGTCCACGGGCTCTTGAGGCTCCAGTTTTGGTGTCTCCAAGATCGTCAAGGGTGTGCCCACGGGACGACTCGGCGGCAAGAGCAAGTCGAGCAGTTTCTCTTCAGCGTTCTCCTCCGCCTTGTCCTGAATTTCGTAGAGCTTTTCCTCGCGGACCAGGTCGACCGCGATCTCGACGAGATCGCGCACCATCGACTCGACGTCACGGCCTACATATCCAACTTCGGTGAACTTGGACGCCTCGACCTTCGTGAACGGAGAGTTCGATAGGCGAGCAAGACGGCGGGCAACCTCCGTCTTACCGACACCGGTCGGGCCGATCATGATGATGTTCTTCGGCGCGACCTCGTCCGCCATTTCCGGAGGCAGCTTCAAACGCCGCATGCGATTGCGCAGCGCCACCGCCACCGCGCGCTTGGCCTCGTTCTGGCCAACGACGTACTTATCTAGCTCGACGACGATTTGCCGGGGTGTCAAATGGTCGAGACCCGGCTCCCCATCCGTCGATTCGGGCAAATAGAACACCATGGATCCCTCTGGCTCCGAGCTCGGCTCAGAGCTCCTCCAACAAAATGCGGTCGTTCGTGTAGACGCAAATCTCGGCGGCGATCTTCATCGCTTGTTGCGCCACCTCTGCCGCAGTGAGAGACGTATTGGCCATCAGCGCGCGGGCGGCCGCGAGCGCATAGGGGCCGCCCGAGCCGATGGCAAGGACCCCGTCATCGGGCTCGATGAGATCGCCGTTGCCGGACAGGAGCAAGATGTGCTTTTTGTCCGCGACGAGGAGCAAAGCGTCTAGGCGGCGGAGCGCGCGATCGGTTCGCCAGTCCTTGGCGAGCTCCACGGCCGCACGCTCGAGATTGCCGCTGAACTCTTGGAGCTTGCCCTCGAACTTGCTGAACAAGGCCTGCGCGTCGGCGGTCGTTCCCGCAAACCCGGCGACGACATTTCCATCCGACAAGCGTCTGAGTTTTCTCGCTCCGTGTTTGACCACCGTGTCGCCGAGGGTCACTTGACCGTCCGCGGCCAGCGCCGTTTTCCCGTTGAGGGTGATGGCAAGCACCGTGGTCGAGCGCGTATGCGTGGATGACGCCGATGAGGACATCTCAGGAGTATACCTTGAACTCAGAAGACACCTCGACCGCGACGCGCTTTTCAGACCCCATCCCACCCCGTATTATGGATAGACGACCCCCGGCTCCTTAAAGACGCAACCACAACCTGAAATGCTCTCCCAGAAACCCGACGTGATGACGCCATGCGCGACCTGAAACGCCTTGCCAACCGTGACCTCATCCAGCGCCTCGTCCAGGCCGGTCCGGACGATCCTCTGTGGCAGGAGTTCATCGCTCGCTTCCGGCCGGGTATTCGAGTCACCGTACTGCGAACGCTTCGGACGGAGGCGGAAAGAACGCCGGGCGTCGCAGCGGACGATTCTCCGGAGCTCATGGAGGACTTGGCCCAGGAAGTTTTCGTCAGGCTTCTCGAGTTCAATCGTCGCGCGCGCTCGCGATTCCAGGGACGGAGTGAGCTCTCGGCCCATACCTACGTGAAGACGATCGCCGTCAATCTGGTGCGCGACCATTGCAAGACCCTCCGTGCGCTGAAAACACCCAAGGTCACCGCGTCGCTCGCCCACCCGGTAACGACGGGGACCGCTTCGGGCGGCCTCAACTACGCACAAATACTCGCAAGCGATGGTTCAGGGCCCGAGCGCTTCATCGCCGCGAAGGAGCTCCGCGAGGAGATCCGCGTCGCGATCGATCGAGCGGCGCCGAGCGCGTCGACCGTCCCGCGGGATCGGTCGATTTTCCAGCTCTTTTTCGTAGAGCGCTTGACCGTCGATGAAATTGCTCGAAAACGTTCGATCCGGCTCTCGGGGAGCGGCGTCGAGAAGCGCATTCGCCGCATGCGCGAGGCCCTAAAAGAAAAATTTTCTACCGAGTGAGGGAGGTAAAGGCTCCAAGAACTCGTCTATTAATGAGTGGAGGCCAAATTCCATGGCAGCAGAGCCAGCACCTGAAGCCCGTCCGGAAAAGGCGTCGCAAAACACGCTGTCCGACCACCTGTCGCCTGAAGAGCTCTACGAGCTCGTCGAAGACCACCTTTCGCGGCGAAGGTTGAAAGTCGCCGAAGCGCATCTCGCGGACTGCCCCGATTGTGTCGAAACGCTCGCCATGGTGCTTCGCGCCGAGCGTCCTGCCTCTCGCGAAGAGCAAGAAATCCTCGCCAAAGTATCTGGGCTTTCCGATGCCGAGCTCCTCTCACGATTGCGGCCTCATATCGAAGGCTCGGCGCCGCAGTTTGCGGGCTTCGAATGGAAGCCCATCATCATTACGTTCGTTCTGGCTGCAATCTTCATTTCCGGCGGTTCTATCGTCCGGACGCGCTATTGGCTTCCGGCTGCCAGTCGTCGTGCCGCGGCGGAAACGCTCAAGGCGCTCGTGGAACTGCGCCAGGCGACGGGGCGCATACCCCTCCGCTACATCACGGAGTTCGAGCGGGCCGGAGTCGTTCGCAGCGGGTTCGACAACGTCAATGACGCCGAGCGCCAGCTCGTGGCGAATCTTCGTGCGGCCGTCGAGCGCGCGCCGGAGACCGAGGCGCTGCTCGTGCTCGGCCTATTGCTTCTTGACGATGGGCAACTCGACGAAGCGGAGGAGTTTCTCACCCGTGTCCGCGACCAAGACCCAGGTTCCGTCAGCGCGGTCAATGGGTTGGCCGTGCTTTGCTACGAGCGCGCGCGAATCGATCCGGATGGTGGCCACGCATTCCACCAGAAAGGCCTTGCGCTTCTGCGCGAAGCCGAAGCGCTCGATCCCGAAGACTTGAGCGTGCTCTACAACTACGGCAAGTTCTACCAGGCGATGGAGATGCACTATCCCGCCGTCCGCGCTTTGCGGCGCTACATCGGGAAAGATCAAGCGTCCCAATGGGCTGAGGAAGCTGCCTACGACCTCGCCAAGCTGACGGCGCCGCTCTGAGTCAACCCGATCATCAAATCGTTGACATTGGTGCCCGTCGGGCCTGTCTTCAACAAAGCGCCCAGGGTATCGAAGAAAGTGTAGGCGTCGTTGTTCGCGAGATAGTCGCCAGGCTCCAGGCCCGCCTCGAGGCCCCGCGCCCAAGTGTCGCCATCCGCGAAAGCGCCCGCAGCGTCGGTCGGACCGTCCGTGCCGTCGCTTCCTGCTGCCAGGACCGCGACGCCTGCCACACCTCGAAGCTCGCGGGCTGCGACGAGCGCGAATTCTTGGCTTCGCCCGCCCAATCCGCTACCCGTAACTTCGAGGGTGAGCTCGCCGCCCGCGATGAGGGCTACAGCCTCCGGCCTCTTTTGGCACGCGCGAAGTGCTTCGGCGAACGCTCGGGCCCGTTCATGGACCGGGCCTACGAGGTCGTCGGCGAAGCTCTCGACAACAAAGCCGAGGGCTTCCGCTTCGACCCGCGCGGCCGCGACGAGGTCCCGATTGCTGCCGAGGATGATGTGCTCCGCGTTGTCGAGCGCCGCGGCGCCCGGCTTTGGTGTCTCGGGAATTACGCCTCGCGCTCCTTCGCGCAGATGCCGCATCACACGCTTGGGCGCCTTTTCACAGACGCGGTAACGGTCCAAGATGGCCACCGCCTTCGAACGTCGATGGGTCGGCCGTCGTCGGACCGGAACCGATCGAGGAAAGGTCGTTGCCGATGACATCGGAGACGACGAGCGTCAGGACCCGTGCCGGCAAGAGCTGCTCGAGAAGGCGCCCTCCTTTGACCGCCGAAAGGTGCTTGCGCACGTCGTTGAGCTCTTGGATGGTCGCGCCCGAACGCAGGAGAAGCTCGGTTACCGAGACTTTGTCCTCGAGGCTCAGCCCGTCCGCAGGCGCGACTAGACTGAAGTTCCCCTCGGTAAAACCTCTCTTTCTTCGGTGAAGCATCCTTAGTTGCAAGGAGTTACAACGATAGAGATACGAACTCCGCCTGTATTTTGGAGCCATGTAATAACGCTATTACTCTTGTAATATAATCTTTAATAGAGTATATAGTAACCATGCACATCGACATTGTGCCCAACCGCAACTCCAAACCCGCCGTTTTGCTCCGTGAGTCCTTTCGCGACGCCAAAAGCAAGAAACCGCGCAAGCGCACAATTGCCAACCTGTCCAAACTGCCAAGCGAGCAGGTCGACTCCATTCGACGGGTTCTCAAGGGAGAAAAACTCGTCGCGGTCGAGGACGTCTTCGAGGTTGTGCCCGACGGGTCGCGACTCCACGGTGGCGTCGAGGCCGTGTTGAGCGCGATGAAACGCCTTGAGTTCGACAAACTCGTCGCATCCCGACGCTCACGCCAACGTGACCTGGTGGTGGCTATGGTGGCCGCCCGCATACTCGAAGCCCAGTCGAGGTTGGCAACGCGCCAGTGGTGGCACAGCACAACGTTGCCCGAAATCCTCGGTGTGAGTGATGCCGACGAGGACGACCTATATGCCGCTATGGACTGGGTGTTCGAGCGCCAAAGGGTTATTGAGAAAAAACTGGCGGCGCGTCACCTCGAAAACGGTGGACTTGGTTTGTACGATTTGAGCTCAAGCTACTTCGAGGGAGAAAAGTGCCCCCTGGCCCGCCTCGGATACAACCGCGACGGTAAGAAAAACAAACTCCAGATCAACTACGGCCTTTTGACCAACCAAAGGGGCGTCCCTGTCTCGGTATCGGTGTTCGAGGGCAACACCGGCGATCCGAAAACGTTTCTACCTCAAGTAGTAAAGGTGCAAGAGCAGTTCGGCATCAAGCGGTTTGTGATGGTCGGCGACCGCGGAATGATCACCCAAAGACAGGTTGACGCTTTACAGGACTTCGAGGGCATTGATTGGATTACAGCCCTGCGACCCGCGCCGATTCGCAAACTCCTCAACGAAGGGGCGCTGCAGATGGGGCTGTTTGACGAGCGCAACTTGTTTGAGTTGACACACTCGGATTTTCCCAACGAGCGTCTCGTGGCCTGTCGCAACCACGAACTGGCGAAGCGCCGAGCCCTAAAGCGTCAGGAATTGCTCGAAGCGACCAGCAAAGAACTGAAAAGGATTTGCCGGATGGTCGAACGCGGCCGCTTGCACGGTAGGGAAGACATCAATGCCCGAGTGCAAAAACTCCTTGCTGAATACAAGGTGGGCAAGTACTACAAGTTCGAGACCCGTGACGACGGCTTCGACTTCAAGGTCGACGAGACGACGATGGCTGTCGATGCTGCGCACATTGCTAAAGACAATAGTGTGTTAGCTGACAAGCAACTCGCCCGGTGGAAACAGCATATGAAGACTATCGCCAGGCGAATGGAGCAACTGCGTCAGCGAATCGAGCACGGTCAGCTTCATGGAAAAGCCACTATAGGGGTGCGGGTAGGCAAAGTTCTCAACAAGTACAAAGTCGGAAAACACTTCAAACTAGATATTCGTGACGATGCCTTCTCCTTCGAAATCGACAAAAAGAAGGTCGAGGCAGAAGCCGCACTGGACGGCATCTATGTGATTCGCACCAGTCTCAGTGCACAGCAGATGAACACTGAGGATACCGTCCGCAGCTATAAGTTGCTCACCCAAGTCGAGCGTGCGTTTCGTTCATTCAAGACCATGGACCTCAAGGTGCGGCCTATTCGCCACCGTCTCGAAAACCGAGTCCGGGCACACATCTTCTTGTGTATGCTGGCCTACTACGTTGAATGGCACATGCTTGAGGCGTGGCGACCAGTGCTTTTTTCTGACGAAGATCAGAATGCCAAGGCAAGCCGCGACCCTGTGGCACCGGCCAAGCGTTCGCAGGCCGCTCTTCGAAAAGTGCGCTCCAAAAAGCTGGAGGACGGAAGCCCCGCTTACAGTTTCAGAACTCTGCTCCGCCACCTTGCTTCTATCGTACGAAACTCATGTCGCCGAAAAGGCCTTGGCTCCACCACTGCGACCTTCGACATGACCACGGCCCCAAATCCAAAGCAGCAAAGGGCCTTCGACCTCCTCAAAACAATCACGTTGTAGCCAGAACAGAGCACCCTTCCCTCTACCTAACTTGTTGAAACAAAGCCGGAAACAGCCTTCCAGGGGACAGGAACTTCAGACTAGAAGCGCCGACGTGCCGCCCGTGAGCAGGAAGACAACGCGGTCGTCGGCATGTGTGTTCGTCAAGTTGTCGCGAAGCCTCGCCGTCGCTTCGAGCCCGGCGGCGTCCGGGAGTGGGTGCCCGCCTTCCTTTACGCTCAGACGCGACAATGCCGCGCCGTGCCCGTGCTTGACGAGGACGCGTCCGGTGTAGTCCCGGCCCTCGAGATGGTCCTCTAGCCCCGCGGCGAGATGCGCCGAGGCTTTTCCCGCGCCGAAGACAAGCAGTCGGCCGGAGCCTGCCGCAACCGGGAGCAGAACGTCTTTCACCAAACGGGAGGGTTCCATTCGTGCGAGACCCGCTTCGAAGATGGCCCTCGCTTCTTGTCGCAACTCGCTCAACCTACTTGGGTTCGCGAACCAGCCGAAAGGAAAGATCCTCGTAGTCATAGGCCGAGTCGGCCGCGGGGGAGAATGCTCTGAGCTCCATAGCATCGACCGAGCCGTCCGCCCCAAGCGAGAACGTAACAAAAGCGTCCGCGTTCGAATGATGGCCCCAGCGGACGACGAAGGTGTCGTGGTTCCAGTGCTCGAGGGGACCATGGAACGTGGGCGATCTGGAAAAGCGCATCACGAGTTGGCCGCTCGATGCCTCCACCGTGACATTTCCATACAGGGCATCGTGGAAGGTGCCGCCATAGCCGTCGAGACTCAGCGATGGTGAGGTCCCTTCGACGCGTGCGGCGAGAAGAGCGTCCATCCGCTCATGAAACCGCCGGTTCAAGATCTTGCCTGCCTCCTGGCGCGCGGCAATCCAGTCGGTCGGCGGCGCGTCGTCCAGATAGGCGTCGAGGATCCAGTAGGTCAAGGAAGACTGAAACGAAGTTTCTTGATTGGTCAAGACCACGATGCCCAAGCTCTCTTCGGGAATGAGCGTCGTGAACGACGTCATCCCCGCGAGTCCGCCGCCGTGATAGACCATCTTTCGTCCCTTGTAGTCCTTGAGCCTCCAGCCGAGGCCGTAGGCGTACCACGACGGCTTCAGCGTCCTGAGAGGACGCAGTGGATTTGAGATACCGATGGCGGTTTGCGGAGACCACATCTCCTTCGATTGTCTCTCGCTGAAGATACGCGTCTCGCCGAGCTTGCCGCGGCCGAGCTGAACGAGGAGCCAGTTCGAAAGCTCGGAGACGCTGGCATTGATGGCGCCCGCGGGCCCGAGCGTGTCCACGTTCTCGCTCTCGATCGGGCGGACTTCAGAATCCATGAAAACGTGAGCCGCCGCCCAATTGCCGTCCAGCGCGCGTTTCGTGATGCTCGAATTTGCGCGCGACATCCCGAGCGGCGCGAAGATACGCTCCGCAATGAACGCGTCCCAGCTCTCTCCGGTCACCGCCGGAATGAGTTGCCCTGCGACGATGAACATGACGTTCGAATAGGCGTAGCGGCTGCGAAAACTCCTGACCGGCTTCAAGAAGCGAAGCCGTTCGGTCAGCTCGTCCCGGCTGTAGGTGGAGCGCAGCCACAGCAAATCTCCTCCGCCCGAGCGGAAACCGCTGCGGTGGGTCACGAGATCGCGGATCGTGATCTCGCGCGTGACCCAAGGATCGTAGAGTCGAAACTGCGGCAGATGATCGATGACGCGATCGTCCCAAGCGATCTTCCCTTCGTCGACGAGGATGGCGAGCGCGGCGGTCGTGAACGCCTTGGAGCATGACGCGATAGCGAAAAGGGTGTCGGGATCCACCGGCGCGGCTTGATCCAGAGCTCGCACGCCGAAACCCTTGGAGAAAACGACCTCGCCATCTTTGACGACGGCGATCGCGGCCCCTGGAACGTCGAAAGTCTCGAGCGCACGCTGGGCGTAGGCATCGAGCGCGTGAACATCGAGCTCGCGCGCTCGAGCGCCGGAAGCGACGGTCCAAACAATGACGACTACGAAAAAATTGACCAGCGACCTCAACTGAACCTCCGCAAAGATTGTACTTCCGAACGCGAACCCGAAGTATATTCTCACGTATCAAGGCTTGTAGGAGGAACGGCCATGAAGATGTTGGAACGCATTTGGGTGATACTGCTCGTTCTCGGAAGCGCGAGCAGCGTCGCAGCCGAGACACATCGCTTCGACCCCGAGCTCGGTTATCAAACGTACAAAGTGCGTGAGCCTGTACTTCGCGTGCAACCGGGCGACATCGTGGAAACGAGGACGCTCTTCTCGCCTCTATTCGTGCAGCGCGAGGGTGCTTGGCCGGGCGAAGTCGGACCCATTTACATCGAAGGCGCCACGCCGGAGGACACGCTCGTCATCAAGATCGTCAAGCTGCGCCCGAATATCGTCTCCGGCCGCTCGGGGACGTCACAGGGTTATGCGGCGCTGACGCAAACACGGAACACGCCCATGCTCCACGAGCCCGTTCCAGACCGGGTTTACCTCTGGCGTATAGATCGGGAGAACATGACGGCAACGCTAAACCTTCCACGAAGCCGCATGAGGCAAGTCACCGTCGATCTGGTCCCGATGCTCGGACGTTTGGCGACGGCGCCTTCGGGAGAGCAGGCGATCTCGGGCGGCGTCCCTTACGACTTCGGCGGTAACATGGACACCTCGCTCGCACGCGAGGGAGCCACCGTTTACCTGCCGATCTTTCACGAAGGTGCTTACTTCTACTTCGGCGATGTCCACGCGCTGCAAGGCGATGGCGAAATCACCGGGACGGGCATCGAGACCTCCGCGGACGTGACCTTCGAGCTCGACCTCATCAAAGGGCAGAAGATTGCGTGGCCGCGTCTCGAGAACGAAGACTTCATCATGGTTGCCGGCTCTGTGCGGCCGCTGATGGATGCGTTCCGCATCGCGCATGTCGAGATGGTCAAGTGGCTCGAAGCCGATTACGGATTCGAGCGCTGGGAGGCAATGCAGCTGCTCTCACAAGTAGGCGAAGCGCAAATCGCAAACGTCGTCGATCCGAACTACACAATCGTCTCCAAGTTTCCAAAGAAATACTTGCCGAGATCGAGTCCCTAGAACCCGATGTGGGAGCCCGCCGATAGCAGCCACCGGCTCCGGCCATCGATCGGGTCGAGCGCGTAAGCGACGTCGATGCGGATGCCTGGCTTCGATGCAGATACACGATTCGCGTCCAGCAACAAGCTCACGCCGATATCCGAGTGCATGTCCGAAAGACGCATGGGCTGGCCCCGAGGCCAGGCGAAGCCGGAATCGAAAAAAGCAGCGATGCCGACGGACACGAGATGGGCGATGTTGTCCGTGAGGAACCATCGGCCTTCCAAACTGAGTAGCAACGAGCGATTGCCGTTGAACTGACGGACGGGGTAGCCGCGAAGACCGCTTTCCGCCCCGAGCCGAAATTGCACCTCTGGGTCGAGCTCCGTCCCATAGAGAAAGTCCGCCTTGGCTAGAATCAGCTTGCGGAGCGACAGCTTTTGCACCACGTTCGCGCGAGCGTGGAGGACCCCGTTCTCGATTCGGTCGTTTCGATAGCGTCCCTGCCAGGAAATATCTCCGAGAACGAAGCCTTCCCCCGGAAGCTTCAGCCCTCGGCGCTCGCCGAGAAAGAAGGAATAGGACGTCAGATCCTCGCCTCCGAGGGCGGGGGTCGAGATCCCGAAAAATGCGGACGCCACGTTCCCGAGATTGAAATCTTCGGTCCGCTCGAAGCGGTTGATATAGGTGAGCTCCAGGAAACGATGCTCGACACTGCTTACGCTGAGCTGCAGGAGGCCAAAGCGGCGGATGTCCTCGCCTTGGGCGATGTCATCCTCGGAGCTCACATAGGCGAGATGAAGCCGCACGGCGCTCGTCGGGTTGCGCTTCATGGCGCGGGCGACGCGAAACTCGCCGCGTCGTCTGATGTGTCTGAGCTCTGCGACACGCTCGGCATCTTTGAACAATGGGTCGAGGCGATCGAAGTCTTCGAACGCGGCGCGGAAGCTCCAAAGCGTGCCGATCGAAAAAAACGGGCGGGTCGCGTCGAGGTTGACGCGATGCCCATCGGAGGCGCTCGATAGCAATATACCGGTCGTGACGCGCGAGCCGAAGGTTCGCGGATCGCGATAGAACATGAAAGTCTGGTCGCGATCCAGACCGGATTCATGCAGCAGCCGGAGCTGCTTTCCAAGGCCCAACAGGTTGGTCTCGTTCGCCCCCGCTGCCCAGACCCACTCGTTCCCGACTTTGGCGAGGCGAAACTCCGGCACCGTCGACCATGCATCGGAAGTGACGACCCGAACGCGGACATACCCCTCTGCTGTGGGAATCGTTTCGATTTCTGCTCGTCGCAAGAAAGGAAGAGCGCGCAAGTTTCGCTCGGTTTGAGCCACCGCTTCCGTGTCGAGATGGTCCCCGACCGCGAAGAGAAGCTCCTGACGGATGATGTTTTCGCGTGTCTCTATGTGCACCCGGTTGGCCGTCCGATAAGGCCACGAGTCGGGTGTCCGGCCGTCGTCCTCGACGCAAATTTCGATGCTCTCGATGGTCGGGGCCGGCGCTTCGTCTGCCGATGACGTCGCACAGACGAGAAGCGTTGCAATGAGAGATCGGAAGACGCGAAACATTGGCGGCCCACAATCTACGGTGCGCGGGCGCGCAGGGCAAGTCTGCTATACTTTCGGCCGTCCGAGACATTGGACCCACATCCCAAAAAGCTACGGGGAGTCGTCGAAAATGAACGACGCGAAGGAGTGGTACGCCGCGCGTGGCGGTGAAAGAGTCGGTCCCATGACCCGAAGTGAGCTCGCGAGCGGGTTTCAATCGGGCGAATATGGTCCGAGTCTCTCGTTTTCAAACAAGGGATGAGCGGCTGGACGGCCGCCTCCCAGCTCGCCGAGCTCAAAGACGTGCTCTCGGGTGGCGGTGCCGGCGCTGCGCCGCCGCCGCCACCTCCTCCATCAGGCCGCCGCGCGCACGAGGTCGACTACGAAATCAAAGGGGAGGAGATGCAGTTCGTCGAGATCGAGCTCGACCCGGGTGAAGGCGCTGTCGCTGAGGCGGGCGCCATGATGTACATGACGTCCGGGATCGAGATGACCACGATCTTCGGAGATGGCAGTGGAACGGGCGGTGGGCTCATGGACAAGCTTGTCGGAGCGGGAAAACGCGTGCTCACGGGAGAAAGCCTCTTCATGACCGAGTTCGTGAACCAGGGCTCGGGAAAGCAACAGATCGCTTTCGCTTCACCTTATCCAGGCAAGATCATGGCCGCGGATCTAGGGAAAATGGGCGGTAGGCTCATCGCGCAAAAAGACGCGTTCTTGTGCGCCGCCAAGGGCGTCGCGATCAGCATTGCGTTTCAGAAGAAGATCGGCGTCGCGCTTTTCGGCGGAGAGGGCTTTATCATGCAAAGCCTCGAAGGTGACGGCCTGGCTTTTATGCACGCCGGTGGCACGACCATCGAGCGCCGGCTCGCCGCCGGCGAGCATCTTCGCGTCGACACTGGTTGCATCGTCGCGCTCGAGCCTAGCGTGACCTCCGACATCCAATTCGTAGGCGGCGTCAAGTCGGCAATTTTTGGCGGAGAGGGGTTTTTCTTCGCAAGCCTCACCGGACCAGGCAAGGTTTGGCTTCAGTCGCTTCCTTTCAGTCGGCTCGCCGGTCGGATCTGGGAAGCGGCCCCGCAGACGGGCGGTGGCGGCAAAGGCGAGGGCTCGGTGCTCGACGCCATTGGCGGGCTCGGAAGCATGTTTCAAAAGTAAGGATCTACCGTCTTCGATCGAGCAATGCATCCAAAAGTGAGCTCTATTTTCATCCCGGCCGTGCTCGCGGCCGTCGTCCTGGGCGCGCAACCGAACCGCATCAGTGTCTACACGTTCAGCCGCGATAGCGAGAAACACTTCCACGACGAGCGGCTGGACAGGTTTCGACGCGAGCTCGGCGAATATGCGGCGTCTGTCATGGAGCTCGCCTATTCCCGCGAGAGCGCCCACGTCACGGTTCTGTATCTGGGGCACGGGCGGCTGTCGGTCGAGCTCGACGAGGCGGGACGCGCCGCGCGCCACCTTTGGACTCCCGACGAAGATTCGCAAAAGATGTGGGCTGTGCTCCGCATAGGGACCTTTAGCAAGGAGTTCTCCGAAAACGGCTCTGGCGGACGCGATTTGAGCCGCCTCGCGAAGTCCATCGGGGACTGGCTCAAAGCCAACTCAACGGTGATTCGCGAGCAAATGCCCTGATCGACGCAGGGGAAATACCATGGGGCTGCGTTTTAAGTCCCACACGTGAGGCCTATGGGCGAGCTCGGCTGGCCTGGCACTCCCGCGTAACCCATTCTTAAAAAGCCGTTTCCACGTTCGCTTGGGCGTGAGCCCATGCACCCGGCTGGTACGCATCCTGCATTGCATTCTGCAATAGACGCTTGTGGAGTGTGGGGCCTTGGCTAGCGCTGTGATCAGGGCCACGCTCACCAGATTACGGTCGAATGAAAGCGTGAATACACAAATTCTCAAAACATTGCGAACACTCGCGCGCGAGCGACGCACCGGAATTTTGACGTGTCAGGGCGTGTCGGTCACGCGCCACGTCGTTCTTCGAGAAGGAGACGTGGCATCGGCGCGCTCTTCCGACGACGCGGAGCGGCTGGGCGAGGTGATGGTGCGCCAGGGCACCATTACCGAGCAACATTTGAAAGACGCGACCGTTTTCGCCAAGAAGGGTAGGCGCCTCGGCGAAGTGCTCGTAGAGTTGAACATCATCAAATCGGAAGAAGTCGAGGAGTCTGTACGGATGCAAATTCTCGAAGTCTCTTCGAACGTGATGATCCAACCTCCGAAGACGATGGCCTTCAAGAAGACGACGGACGTGATCCAAGTCGTCGTCGAGCCCGTCGCGATTCTCGATATCATCATGGAGGCGGCCCGCCGTACGCCTTCGATTGACAATCATCTCAAAGCGCTCCTGGACGATGACCGTTATCTCTCGCTCACCAAAGATTCCTTCGTGCTCATGGAGCGCGTGGCGATGAAACCGCATGAAGCGTTCATCCTCTCGCGCATCAGCGGCGCCGAACCGACACGTTCCGTCTTCGCACTGAGCCCACTCACCGAAGAGCAAACCGCGCGCGCGGTGCTCGGACATCTCTCGGTGGGCATTCTGAAGCTACGAGAAACCTACGAAGAGTCCTTGGGCACGGAACTCCGCGTATCGCATCCGTTCCTTGTTCTTGGTTAAGTAGGCGATCTCCTTCTCTGCGTTTTCCTTTTTCTTTGGGTCATCGGACATTCTTTTCTGCGCTTCTCTAGCAATTCTTTCTACGTTTCCCTCGTCCAGATAGTCCCACCACCGGATACGGTATTTCACCACCTCGTCAACGTCTGGGGCAAACAGGATTTTGCAAAGGGGAATACAAAGACTACTTGACAACGCTTATGGATCCGGTATATTGGGGCCATGACATACAAAGCCCCTGGTCGAGCAGACAGAGAAGGGATCACCGTCATCGAGCTAATGGACATGTTCCCTACCGAAGAAGCTGCCACTCGATGGTTTGAAGCCGTCGTCTGGAACGGCGAGAGGTGCTGCGGCAAGTGCGGAAGCCTCAGTACCAGCGAAGTCCCGAACGCAAAGCCGATGCCCTACTGGTGCTCCACCTGCCGAGGTTACTTCTCCGTCCGCACGGGAACGCCGATAGCTAGGTCGAATGTACCGCTTCGCAAGTGGGCCATTACGGTCTACCTTTGCCTCACTAGCCTTAAGAGCGTTTCGAGCATGAAGCTGCATCGGGATATCGGGGTCTCCCAACCGACGGCTTGGTTCATGCTGCACCGCATTCGTGAAGCGTGGAGTGATCCCAACCGGAAAGCGTTCGGTGGCCCGGTCGAAATCGACGAAACCTATTTCGGCGGCAAAGAGAAGAACAAACACGCTCGCAAGAAGCTGAACGCTGGTCGCGGGCCGGTCGGCAAAACTGCCGTCGTGGGCGCGAAGGACCGCGCGACCAACCGCGTGAGTGCCGCCGTAGTCACGAGCACGGACGGCGATACGCTCAAGAGATTCGTTACTGAGCGGGCCGAGGTTGGAGCGAAGGTGTACACCGACGACCACGGCGGCTATGTTGGGCTGCCGAACCACGAGACGGTCCGCCACTCCGTTGCAGAGTATGTAAAAGGACAGGCGCACACGAACGGGATCGAGTCCTTCTGGTCGATGCTCAAGCGGGCGCACAAAGGCACGTTTCACAAGCTTTCTCCGAAGCATTTGCAGAGGTACGTAGACGAGTTCGCCGGCAAACACAACATGCGCGACTCAGGAACGCTTGCGCAAATGCGCGACACTGTCGCTCGGATGGTCGGTCGCAACCTCCTCTATCGGGATCTCATCGCGGACAACGGCCTTAGCTCGATGCGGTCGTAGTGGACGGAAAAGGGCGCGGGCCAGAGTCTCGGGCGTCGCGCCTACTAGATCGCGCTTCGGGTCTAACATCGGCTTCATCGTTTCCTCCTAATCGAATTGGATGCCTGCGTTTTGAAGTTCTGCGTTTTGAAGTTCTGCGTTTTGGGCTTCACGACTTTTTCCAAGACGCCCGTGCCTTCTTTAACTCACGATGCTTTGCGAGTGGTGCAATTTTTTGAAAAAAGACAAACCAGTCTTTCGGCCAGGCTTCAAACTGGCTAGTTGTCATTCTTCCTGCATCGATCAAGGGTGTTGGGATTTTCAATTGATCAAGTTCGTACTGTAAATCTAGGATTAACGCAAACCTTTCTGGCTGGAGGGGATTGCTATTTATTAGTTTTGCCGCTTCGTCTCGACACCTTACAATCTCTGGATGCAACCTAGAAAATTGTACCGCAGGGCCTCAGCCCGTTTATCCATTTCAAATTTGTCAAGATAAGCATCAATGTGCAAAACGTAAGGATGGCAGCGAATTCTGGCGCACCGAGTTCAAGATTCATCGTGAGGATATCCTGAATCTAGTTGAAATCGGTGAGTGACTCCCTTCAAGATCGTCGGTGTCAAAGCTGGCGATCAAAAAGAAAGGAGCCACCCGGTGAGAGCAGATACGAAGAAGAGAAAGAATGCAACACAGATGCTGAGGGCGACGCAGGAGCAAGAGTGGTGGGCGGATCAAGTTGTGCATGTGATGCTGGAGGGCAAGCGAGCGCTGGACGCCGCGATGCTCGATGTCGGACGCCTGGTAGCTGAGACGCTCATGTACATGGAGCGCGAAGAGAGATCTGGGCCAGACTACCATCCTACGTCGTCCGGGCTTCGCAAATGGGCGAGTCAACGTGGGTCGATCTATGTCGGTGACCAGAAGCTCCCTGTCGAGCACCCTCGATTGCGGGGCCCGGAGGGTGAGGTCGGGCTGAGAACCTACGAGCAGCTCAAGAATCGCGGGGGCTTTTCGGAGGAACTCCTGTCGGAGGTGCTTCGGGGAATGTCTGCTCGCAAGTACGAAGAGACGGTGACGGCGGCAGGCAAGGCTTTCGGTGTGACGCCGAGCTCGGTGTCCCGCCATCTGGTCGAGGCGACGGCGAAGCAGCTGAAGCAGTTCCAGGAGCGCAGTCTCGAAGAGTTTCCGCTCTTCGCGATGTACCTAGACACGGTCCACCGCGGCGGTCAGGCGTTCGTGGTCGCGCTCGGCGTGGACCGTGAAGGGAAAAAGCTCCCCCTGGGCTTCTGGGAAGGGGCGACGGAGAACCACGAGATCTGCGAGGAATTGCTGGAAGAGTTGGAGCGACGGGGGTTAAAGCTCTCCAAACGGATCCTCTGGGTAACCGATGGTGGCGGGGGGATCATCAAGGCGCTCAAAGACCGATACGGTAAGAAGCTCATCCACCAGCGGTGTACTTTGCACAAAGACCGCAACATCCAGCGCCACCTGCCCAAACGCTACCGCAAGCAGGCACACCACCTCTTCGCGACTGCCTTGGAGCAGAACAGCTACAAGGACGCGAAGAAGATGTTGCAGGAGTTCGAGCGCTGGCTTCGCGACATCAACGAGTCGGCGGCAGACTCACTCCTCGAGGCACTCGAGGAGGTGCTGATGCTCCACAAGTTGAAGGTCCCCGCTCTACTGCGCCAGAGCCTGCACTCGACGAATCCTATAGAGAGTATGTTCTCCATGGTTCGTAGTTGCGAGCGCAACATCAAACGCTACCGTAACAGCAAAATGCGCCAGCGATGGCTCGCCGCTGTGCTGCTGCACTGCGAACAACAGTTCAGACGAGTCAAGGGGCACGCATCCATCGACGTAGTGGTTGCGGCCATCGATGCGATCCAACGAGAGGACGAGATGCCTGAGGCCGCGTAAGGTCAGGGGCGTAGAGCTGGAAATGACCACGAGTCGCTTATGATGGTTTCAACTAATTCCTTGACATCCTCTTCATCGTTAGTCCGTCTTTGTAAGCCCAACGGACCAGGGCAAAGATGTCTCCGGTAAAGAATGCTGAGTTCCAAGCTAATTTCGCCTTCCGCACCGCCCGAGAATGTCATGAATGCGCGCGCGTCAAGTAGTCTTTGTAATTCCCTTTGCAAAGGTCAGAAACGTGTTCACGTGTGTGGTACAGGTCGACGATCTGGATTGCCTCTGGGAAATGCAGTTCGGCCAGATTCTTGATCCATTCGGCGCCATCGCCTAACACCACAACCTTCTCAGCATTCGGCAAACCTCGGCGAACAGCCTCCGCATAAATTCTTTTGCCAAACTGCTCTGCTGGCTCAATGGCTCCAACAAAGGTCGTTGTTTCGGGGTCTCGAATAGGAAATCCCTCTGGGTCGGTTGTTGTTTGTGTACATACGCAACCGAGTTTCATCTCGCGGGTTTTTGAGCTTCCATCGGGTTGCTTGCCCTTTCTACCTTCTAATTCGGACGCAATCATGGGGACGCCCGTGCCGTCGTAGGATATGTACATAATGGGAATCGTCTTTTGAGCTTGCACCGGGATATCCGGTTCGATAAGGGCTTCGCGCTGCTTTTGAGACCAGTGCTCCATATCGGCACCGATCCTTTCGGCCACGCGTTCAATGTCTTTGGCGCTGACTTCGATTCCGGCGTAGATCTTTAGGTCGTCGTGACCATCCTTGAAAGTGGACCTACTTCCGGCACGGGCCATCATGCGACGGGTCCCAGGCGAACGTGTGGTGTCGACCACATCCAGTTGCTCGTCCCCGGGATAGCGCGTCTGGTTACAGGCAGGACATTGAAACAAAGAACGTTTGTAGTCCACCGGGCCGAGAATCGTCAAAAGCGGCTTCGACTTCAAGCCGTGGCTCTCCATCCGGGCACCACAATTGCAAACTATCGCTTCGTCTTGCCGGCCACAGCCCACCCCATCTAGCAGACTGGCTAGAGCCTTGGCGCCAGCTGACAGAACGGCTGCCCTCAAGGAATTTTCCCAGGCCTCCAAATCGGCATGCCTCGCGTGGGCTGCTCGCTCCAGGATGCATGGTGAGAGTCTCGAACTCCTTACAGAGTGCAACAAACTTCCTGTGGGCCTCGATGTCCTTTGTGACTTGCTCCGCGTCTTCCCGGCTCAGTCGTTGTCCGACCGTCTTTCCCGCTTCCTTCCGGGTGTGGAGCGGATGGCCCGCATCTGTTCGAGGACTCGCTCCCGCTTTTCTTCCAAAGTTCGCGCAGTATCCATGAGATCGCCTCCTGTTGTTGCATATATACAACAATACTGAGACCAAAAAAAGGAGCATAAGTACAAACCCACTCCTGTGACGCAAACCCCAGCAAAAGCGTGTCCTTGACGGGTAGGGGTCAATGGAGGTTGAGTGTCGGGTTGGGAGGAGCTCTTTGTCGCGAAGGGTTGTTGTTCTGGTGTGCCAGAATCCGTCGTATGGAGGCGGGCTCAGTGACGAAAGCGGCGGATGAACTCCGTCCAGGTCGTGGTCTTCTCTCGCTCAGGGGCAGGCGGAATCCCGTGGCGTTTCAGAATGTTGCCGACGGTTTGGTCACTCACCTCATGCCCGAGGTTGGCTAACGCCCCGGCAATCCGGTCGTAACCCCAGGACTTGTTCTCCTTGGCAAGACGCACCACCAGCTCTTCGATGTCAGCGTCGACCCGCGGCCGCCCTGGGTATTGACGGTTCTTAGAGCCGTCGAATTTCTTCGCCACAAGCCTCCGGTGCCAGCCCAGGATCGTCTCGGGCTTCACGATGCTCGCCACGTCGTCGAGCGCTCGCTTGCCGAGCTGTTTTCCGATCTCGGCCAGTGTCCGCCGTTCGCCATCCGTCAGGCGCAAGCGACCCTGGATCTGATTTCGAAGAATTCGATTCTCGGCCACAAGATACTCGTTCCGCAGGAGCAGCTCCTCATCCACGGATCCTGAGATATAGGCCAGCATGGTCTTCCAGTCCATCGCGACTCCTTCCGAAGAACTGGAATACCTATCCGACAGGAAGGGCGGATTCAACCGGCCCGCGGGGTCCGCCGAACTTGCTGACCTGATTGTCGTTCGAATATTTTGACCCTACGGGGACCTTCCCTTGAGGTCGTCGCCCGCCTCATCGCTGATGATGACCTTCTCGAACGTATCCACCTACTAATCTATTCCAATGGCTGGCGTAGGGACAATCCCGGGCGTCGATCGGTATCCCCGGGTCGGTGCTGGGAAGGTTTGGCTCCCCGGGTTGGACTCGAACCAACAACCTACGGATTAACAGTCCGTCGCTCCACCAATTGAGCTACCGGGGAATGAGGGCCCGCGATTATAGCACGGGACTTTTACGTCGTCTTGGTCAAGTCTTGCAAGACGAGCTTGGCGACTGCCTTGAGTGTGTCGAAGACGCCGATCCCCTCATCCGAGGCCGCGATCGCCTCGAGCACGGGCTCGTTGTTGAGGCCGAGCTTCGCTTTCATCTCTTCGACGGGAAGCGCACTCGGCAAGTCGCGTTTGTTCAGCTGAAGGACGTAGGGCAGGCTCCGAATCTCGTAGCCTTGAGCCTTCAAGTTCTGCTCGAGGTTTCGGAGACTCTCCACATTCGCATCCATGCGCTCGCGCTGGGAATCGGCAACGAAGATGACGCCGTCCACACCTTTTAGGATGAGCTTTCGGGAAGCGTCGTAGAACACTTGCCCGGGCACCGTATAGAGGTGGAATCGCGTTTTGAAACCGCGTACGTTTCCGAGCTCGAGAGGCAGAAAGTCGAAAAAGAGCGTACGGTCGGTCTCCGTCGCCAGCGAAATGAGCTTGCCTTTGGCGTTCGGATTCGTCTTCTCGTAAATGAATTGCAGGTTGGTGGTTCTTCCCGCACAGGCCGGGGCCGTAGTACACGATCTTGCAATTGATTTGGGTGTGGCTCTTTTGGAACCGCGAGAATCGCCCATTTTCTCAGTGATCTAACCGTCCAACGGTCACTCGTCGTGAGGTTGGTCAGAGGATAACGGAATTTACTCTGGTTGTGGACCCTGAGCGGTGTCACTTTTTGCTGGACATTCGTCCCGGCGTTCGCTACGGTAGTTGTGGCAAGTAGGAAATGGGTACGAGCGGAGCGAATTTCAGCGGCAGGCGATTCAGTTCATCGGAGCTGAGCTTGATCCAGGAATTGGTCGAGAGCTGTGGCGGTCTGAGCCGGATGGAACTGGCGCGAACGGTGTGCGAGTTGCTGGATTGGAAGAGGCCGACCGGAAAGTTGAAAGCGCGGGAGTGCCGGGAGTTTCTCGAGCGGCTGGAAGGCGAAGGTCGCCTGGAGCTTCCGGACAAACGCCCGGGTAAGCCGGTCGGGACACGAACCCGAATACCGCAAACCGAGCGTGGCGAGCCGTCTGAGCCGTTGGAGGGAGAGCTGAGCGAGATTCAGCCTGTGGTGTTGGAAGTGGTGCGGAGTGACGAGCAGCGTCTTTTGTTCCGGGAGCTGGTGGACCGGCATCACTACTTGGGCCACGCGGTTCCCTTTGGCGCTCATCTGCGCTATCTGGTGTACGCATCGGCGCCGGCACGGGTGGTGGGCTGTGTGCAGTTGTCGAGTCCGGCGTGGAGGATGGCGGCACGAGATTTGTGGATTGGATGGGACGATGCCACGCGCGGGCGGAACCTGCAGCGAGTGGTTAACAACAGCCGCTTTCTGATCCTTCCCTGGGTGCGGGTGCAAAACCTCGCGAGCAGGGTGCTATCCCTGATGGCGCGACAGCTTCCATGCGAGTGGCACAGCCGCTATGGGGTGGAGCCCTTGCTGTTGGAGACCTTGGTGGATCACAGCCGCTACCGCGGCACCTGCTACCGGGCTGCGAACTGGATCGAGCTTGGAGTGACGACGGGGCGGGGGCGGATGGACCGCGAGCACCGTCGTCACGGCGCAAGCTCGAAAACGGTGCTGGTCTTGCCTCTGGTGAAGGACCCTCGCCGGGTGTTGCGGGAGAGCTGAGAGATGGCACTTTCTGCGTTCGAACTGTGCGAAGAGACGTTCGGGATGTCGAGGGACGATCTCGAGTCGATCATCGCGTTTCTACGTTCTGCCGAATCGAGGCAGATGAGCCACAGCGACGTGGAGAAGCTGGTGCGCGAGAGGAGCTACGAGCTTTCGCGTAAGTTGTTCCAGGCCCATGTCGACTCGCGCGGTCCCGGCGAGGCGGCGGCTCCGGTCCGAGGTGCGGATGGAGTGGAAAGGGACCAGGAGCGAATCCACGAGCGCGGCCTGACGACGATCTTCGGGGAAATCCGTGTCAAACGTTTCGGTTATGGAGCCGAAGGTGCAGATAGCCTGCATCCGTTGGATGCCGAGCTGAACCTCCCCCGTGAGCGTTACTCGTTCGAGCTGAGGCGGACGGCGGCAGTAGAGGTGTCAAAGGGAGCGTTCGACGAGGCGGTGGCGAGCCTTGGCCGCCACACTGGGGCGAAGGTTGGAAAGCGCCAAGTGGAGGAGCTGGCGGGTCGTGCGGCAGAGGACTTCGACGCCTTCTATGGGCAGCGCGCTCCACCGGCAGGCGATCGCAGCGCCTCGGTGCTGGCGATCACGGCGGACGGCAAGGGCGTTGTGATGCTACGCAAAGACCTGCGTGAAGCCACCAAGAAGGCGGCCGAGAAAGGCTCGCGGCGACTAGGCAAGCGGCTGACCAAGGGAGAGAAGCGGAACCGAAAGCGGATGGCCACGGTCGCGGCCGTTTATACGGTGGAGCCCTTCGTGCGCCAACCAGAAGACGTGGTTCGTGTGCTGGCACCAAGCGACGAGCGAGAGAAAGACAAACGGCCTCGCCCCCAAGACAAGCGTGTCTGGGCGAGCCTAGCCAAAGAGCCCGAGGAGGTTCTCGAAGAGGCGTTCGCGGAAGCCGAACGACGAGATCCCTCACACCGCAAGAGTTGGGTCGCCTTGGTCGACGGCAACGCCACCCAACTGAAGATCCTGCACAAGCTGGCTGGCCAGCACCATGTCGAACTCACCATCGTGCTCGACTTCATCCATGTCTGTGAGTACGTGTGGAAGGCTTCGCTAGGCTTCTACGAGGAGACCGAGCCCGCCCGCCAAGTGTGGGTCCAAGAGCGGTTGCTTCGCATCCTGCGCGGTGAGGCCTGCCTGGTGGCGGCGGGGATAAGACGTAGCGCCACCCGACGAAAGCTGACGCCCGACAATCGGGAGAATGTGGATCAGTGTGCTGACTATCTGCTCAATCACGCCTCTTATCTGCACTACGACGAGTGCCTCGCCGCTGGATTCCCGATCGCTACCGGCGTGATCGAAGGCGCCTGCCGCCACCTGGTCTCGGACCGCATGGACCTCACCGGAGCGCGTTGGTCCCTCGCTGGCGCCGAAGCCGTGCTGCGGCTTCGCGCTCTCCGCTCCAGCGGAGACTTCGATGAGTACTGGCGCTTCCACGAGCAGTGCGAGTACGAGCGCAACCACGCCTCGCGCTACGCCGACGGCAAGGTCGTCCCCGTCAAAGGCCGCCACCTCAAGCGCGTCAAGTGAGATGAGCCCTTACCACTATGAGACATGCCAAACTCACCGTTCCAAAAGAGCCGCACCCAATTGATTTCACGTGAGGCGTAGTTGATGAATGTCATTGCGCGGCTTCCCTCACTGAACAAACTATCGATGTCTTCGTCAGTAATCTCCGCGAATGGGGATTCGAAACTTCCCCCAGAAGACTTCTCGGCTTCGACCTTCTGCATGATGCTGTCGAATACACCATTGAGTTCCACGGCGGCCTTTTTGACACGAAGCCGAACCAGGCCGAGAGACGAACGCTCGTCGAAAATCACTACGAGAATCACACGCAGCCCAACTATGGAAATATGAATGTTGTCTCTCTCACCCTCGTGAAAGAGCACCGAGAACTCCTTTTCACCGATGAGCTTTGCCAGAGCATCTGTTGCCGCAACATTGCCGGCAGTGAGAGATGCTAGTGACGTCGTGTCCAAATTGTCGATATTGCCGTGCGCGGCGATTTGCTGACCGTTCTTGTCGACCAGAAAAACCAATTTCGCGTTGGCGTCGGTGCGGAGCTTACTCAGAATCGTTTTGATCTGATTAAACTCCTCGTCATACATCACCACATCAGTGGTCGCCATGACTCTGATATCCTCCGTCCGAGACCTGCACGCGGGATTTAAAACTGCGAGCTTGTTTACCTTATAGATATATCCAAAAGAACGCCACTTGGCAAGCGGCGTAACGGTGTAAATCGTGTAGATTCAATACTCGCGGCGGCCCTCCAAGGCCTTTCCGACGGTCACTTCGTCTGCATAGTCGAGCTCGCTGCCAACGGGAATCCCCATGGCGATGCGGGTCACCTTGACTCCTAGAGGCTTGATGAGCTTCGAAAGGTAGATAGCCGTCGCTTCGCCTTCCACGTTGGGGTTCGTCGCGAGAATCACTTCTTCGACCTCGCCGTCCGCGAGCCGCGACAAAAGACCCGCGATTTTGAGCTGCTCCGGACCGATGCCGGAGAGCGGTGAGAGGCTTCCCATGAGTACATGATAGCGCCCTTTGAACTCGTGGGTCTTCTCGATGGCGACGACGCTGGGTGGCTCTTCTACGACGCAAACGAGCCGAGAGTTCCGATCGGGGCTCGAACAATAGGCACAGGGGTCCTCGTCAGTCACGTTGTTGCAGACAGAACAGGTGACGATTTTTTCCTTCACGTTCTGGATCGCTCGAGCGAGGTGCTGCGCCTCGTCCGCGCTGGCTCGCAGGATATGGAACGTGATGCGCTGCGCTGATTTAGCCCCGATTCCAGGGAGCTCCTTCAGCTCCGCAATCAGGCGGGATACAGGCTCTGGAAAGTCCTTCACGCTAAAAGAGGCCAGGGATGTTGCCCGCGATGGAGCCGAGCTGGCTTTGGGCCTCTTCGTCGACTTTGCGCGCCGCTTCGTTGACGGCTGCGGTCACGAGGTCCTGGAGCGTTTCGACGTCGTCTTTATCGACGACTTCCGGGTCGATTGTGACTCCGAGTACCGTCTTGTTGCCGCTCATTTGGACCGTCACCATCCCGCCTCCGGCCGAAGCTTCCACACGGAGGTCGTCGAGCTGTTTCTTGAATTTCTCCTGAAGCGCCTGGGCTTGCTTCATGATTTGGTTCATTTTCATGATTGACTCCAAAAGGTTTGGGGTTCTAGATTCACGACTCCGGTTTTTTCACACTCTGGATCTCACCTTGAAACGTATCGATGAACTGCCGCACGAGCGGGTCGCGCTGCGCCCGTTCTTGAAGGTCTCTCGAAGATTTGTCTTCTTTGATGGGCGCTTCGATGGGTGCTCGGGGCGGTGCGTTCGTGGTTGTGCTGGCGCCGTTTTCCTGGACCCGGACGGTGACAGATAGTTTGCGGTCGGCGAGACGCGAAGCTTGCTCTTCGAGCAGATCCTTTAGCGTCTTTTGCTCGAGCTGCTCGGCGAGAATTTTGTGGCTAGAAAGAAATTTCAATGTCAGGCGGTTGCCGTCGAGCTCGTAGCTCGAGTGGTGACTCACGATCGCGTGGAGCATCGGCTTGGATGTCTTTAGCTGTGCGACGAGTTGGCCCATGAAATCGCTCGAAGGCTCGGCCTCGGCCTCGCCGAGAGGCGGGACTTCCGCCGTCCAGTCGTTCTCGTCCGGGGCCGAGGCACGCTCCGGAGGCAGCTCCGGCTTACTCGGCTTTGCGACCGTCGGGGGCTTGGCCACTGGTTTGGGCGCCGATCCTGAGGAGGGTGGCGCTGGCTCCCCGGCGACGAGCGCCTCGAAACGGATGAGCAGATCTTCGAAGGAAGCAAGCTTGCGGAGCTGCGAGAGCTTCAAGAGAGCGACTTCCACATGGAAGCGCGGCTCGGGAGACGTACGAAGCTCGATCTCCGTCTGCGTGAGCACTTCGAGCCCGCGTAGCAAATCTTCTTCGGAGAGTTTGGCCGCGAGCTCCCGGAGCTCCGAGGTCTCACCGGGAAGCTCGAAGAGCTCGGAAGCTTCGGGCGCGACTTTCGCGACGAGGATGTCGCGGTAATATTGCATCAGCGCCGAAATGAAGTAACGCAGGTCGCGTCCGCCACGGACGAGCTCGTCCACGATCTTCAGGATGCTCGCGGTGTCCTGGCCGACGAGGGCGTCGGCAGCTTGACGCAGCACGTCCCGCTCGATGAGGCCGAGAAGCTCCGTGACGTCGTGCTCTGCGATTTTTTCGCTGGAAGCCGCAATCACTTGGTCGAGCGCGGAAATCCCGTCCCGCAGGCTTCCAGTGGCCGCACGGGCCACTGTGCGGATGGCCCCCTCGGAGATCTCGATGCCCTCGGCGTTCGCGATCATCTGGAGCTGCTGCGCGATCTCACCGGGCGTGACGGTCCGGAACTCGTATTCCTGGCACCGCGAGAGGATCGTGTCCGGGATCTTGTGATGCTCGGTCGTGGCGAAGATGAACTTCACTGCCGGGGGCGGCTCTTCGAGTGTTTTCAAGAGCGCGTTGAAGGCGGCCGGCGACAGCATATGGACTTCGTCGATGATGTAGATCTTGAAGCGATCGCGCGAGGGAGCGTAGCGTGCCGCATCGATGATCTCGCGAACTTGCTCGACGCCGTTATTGCTCGCGCCGTCGATCTCGAGCACATCGAGCGAGCGCCCGCGCGCGATTTCTTCACAAGCGGGACAGGTGCCGCACGGCTGCACCGTAGGGCCGCTCTCGCAGTTGAGCGCTTTCGCTAGAATTCGCGCTGTCGTCGTTTTCCCGACCCCACGAACGCCCGCGAACAGGAAGGCGTGGGCGATCCGGTCTTGCTGGATCGCATTCGTCAGCGTGCGCGTGACTGCTTCCTGACCCACGAGGTCTTCGAATACCTTGGGCCGGTACTTGAGGGCTAGAACTTCGTACGGCATGCCTTTTCGCTTCGACTTTGAAAAATCTGGAGCCCCGCGGCTCAGGCGACCTGCGGCACAATCGAGGGTCCGCTTACCGCTGCTCCCTCTCGGGTCTGACGGGGTTCACAGGCTCGACTCGCACAGGACCTGAGCCGCGGGACACTACTTGCTCGTGTTTCGGTGATGGCTACCTGCTATCCGCTTTTTTTCTAATCACAAATTGGCGGAGGGGGTGGGATTCGAACCCACGGTACCGTTGCCGGTACACTAGCTTTCCGGGCTAGCCAGATAAGCCACTCTTGCACCCCTCCTCCAGAGGTCGTGCTCTGGCAAGAGGCAATTATACCGCAGGCCGTGCTTGCTCCGTTCGCTGTTGATCGGTCTGAAGCGCTAGTCGGCTTGGTAGGCCTGGCCATCAGTACACTGCTTTTCCGCCTGGTGGCCAAAAAACTCGGTGCCGGAGCCTAGGGGGCGAATTTGAAGGCATCTCCCGCGCGGAAAGGGTGGGGCGAATGGGCGCCGCGGGTTTAGGCGGGAAGGTCGGTGAGAATCGTGCGTGTGCGCTGGCGTCAAATAGACCGGTGGCATTCGGCTGCGCGAGCCTTGCGGTGGGTTCTCATCATGACCAAGAATGGAAGGGAGCTATTCTTATGACCAGCCGGCTGATCATGGTTGTCTGCACTGGATCCTGTCGAACTTTCGCTCCCAGTCCTCCACAATGATCGTGCGAGGGGCGCGGCTCGTCTTTCAGAACGGCCGAAAGCGTGGACCCGGCGTTTCTCCCTGGAACGGCCGCTCGCCGGTAAGCATTTCGTAGAAATTGACGCCCAACTCCATCGTGATGAAGTGGACGCCGTCGGCCTCTTCGACCGAGTAGACTTGGACGATGTTGGGATGATTCAGAGCAGCGATGGCCTTCGCTTCTCGCTTGAATCGCGCACGACGCTCTTTGCTCTCGGCGAGCTCGGGCGGAAGAACCTTCAGCGCAATCGTCCGGTCGAGCTTGGTGTCCTGCGCCAGATAGGGTGCTTGCGGCGTTTACTGTTGGTGATAGGTACGCATCCCCTTACAGGAAAGGCACTTATGTCCAATTTAACGCGCTCCGAAGGTAACGAGCGCTAGTTCGGCTTCAATTTATGGAGAGTCGACCGCGGCTCTCCTTATACGCCCACGCCGCTCGCGTTCGAGGGGCTGCTTTACGTGCTCGTTGATAACGGCATCCTGAGCACTTACGATCTCGATACTGGCGAGCGCATCTATCGCACTCGAGTCGATGTGGGCTCGGGGTTCTCGGCCTCACCGATCGCGGTGGACGGAAAGATCTACTTTGCCAGCGAAGACGGCGATGTTTTCGTCGTCCAAGCCGGGCGCGAGTACGAATGCCTCGAGCAAATCGAAATGGGGGAAGCGCTGATGGCTTCTCCGGTCGTTTCGGACGGGATTCTGATTTTGCGCGGCCGCAACACACTCTTCGCCATCGGCCGATCGTAATCTTACTACTGGCTAATGCTCGAACCCGCTAATCCCGCCGGCGTAAATTCCGGGTCCTTTTCGGCGCTGGCTGCGTTGCTGCATGGTTTGCAGTTCGGCCTTCGGCCTAGCCCTCTGCTCGACAAGCTCCCTGCGGAAGGCGGCTCGGAATATCCAGATATGAAGTCGTGGGAGCGCCTTGCCAGCACCAAAAATGACCTCGGAATTTACCGACAGGATTAGCGGGTTCAAGCACTAGCGAAGGACGCGAAGCACCTCGCGGGGTGTTAAGACATTCGATGGCCTCCGCCGTTCGCCGGTCGATTTCGTCCACAAAACCAAAACAATTTTCTTTCCTCGAGCCATCGGAAGCTGCGCGGCTTTCCTCGCGAGCAGGGCGAACGCCCGATCATGGTCGACATCGTCTTCCCATTTGACCTCACCAACGAGCAACGAATCTCCAGAGTGGCTTTCAGCCACGACGTCAATCTCGTGAGGCCTGCGGTCGAGCCCAGCGCCCCACCACCGTCCCGCGGGGCCCCACTCGATGCCTTCATAGCCCGAACCCGGCACGCTGTCTCGCGCGAGCTCCTCCCAAATTCCGGCTACATGATGTGAGAAGCTGCTCTCTACGTCTCGCTGCACAGAGTCGACTGAACGAGCTTCGAGTCGGGACAAGTTCGGCTCGACGAAGCGGAACCAGTACCTGAGAAAAGGATCCGAGATTCGGTAGAGACTGCGTTTCGTGGTCCGTTTCGATGATCCGAAAGGAGTCTCTCGTTTCACGAGATCGAGCTCCACTAATCTCTGCAATGGGCGCGACAAAGACGTCGCCGGCTTTTCGAGACGTCCCGCGATCTCAGAGACCCGATGGCAGCCGCGCCCGATCAAGCTGAGAATCGAGCTAGATTGCGTCGTCTCCCGGAGGTCATCCAGGAGCACCCGCTTCGGTTCCTCATGGAGGACGCCGAGTGGGCTCAACACGACCGCGCGAAGAGCCTCGACGCGGCTCGAATAATCGGATGCAAGCTCCCAGTATCGCGGGATGCCTCCCCACACCGAGTAGGCCTCCACAGCCAGAGATTCATCTCGTTTGGACATTCGAAGTGCCTTCATAATCCAGAACGGCATCAGCGGAGAGATCTTGAGGATCTCGGCTGAGCGTCCGTAAAGCGGTGCGGAATTGTCGAGAACGAGTCCCTGCATCATGCGCTGTGACGATCCGGCCAGTACCAAGTGGGCGCCACGAACGGTCTGCTGATCGACAAACTTTTGCAGGATACTCGGGAGCTCCGGCGAAACCTGAACCATCGACGGAAACTCGTCGAGCACGAGAGCCGTCCCTTTCCTGGCGTCGGCCCAGAAGCGTTGAAAGAGAGCATTCCACTCGGGGTACATTGCTTGGTCGAAACCTGGAAGGAGTCTTGCGATCTCGCTAGCGAGGTTCGCTCGCTGCAAAGTGGCTTCTCGATCGTCGCCGACGTAGAAAATCGAGCGGCTTCGCGGCAAAGCTTCCTGGATCAAGCGGGACTTCCCGCATCGCCTCCGCCCGTAGACCACCGCGAGAGCGCCCTGCTTGCGGGCGAGCATTCTTTCGAGGCGCGCGAGCTCTTCGGCCCGGTTCAAGAATGGGAGTTTCGCCAACGTGGTCGCGTCCGTTTGCGTTGATTATGCAGCAGCAGCATTATGTCACTATAGCATAATAACGTGACTGGGCTCAGTCGGACGTGCCTCGAATAGCGTCTAGCAGCCCGTTGAAAAAGTCGTATCCGGTCGCGATATTTCTCTGAAGACTCATTCGATGACGATGTAAAATTGCATCGCATGTCGATGAAGAAGAAAAAGAAAAGTTGCCAAGAGACTTTATGGATTCCACACGATGCGGTTGCGTCGAGTCCTGGTCATCCTTTTTATGAGGAACTCGAGCGGGTACTTCGAGAGGAAGAGTTTGACTCGTTTGTGGAGTCGAAATGCTCGCCGTATTACGCGAAGAAGCAAGGTCGGCCGAGCATACCGCCGGGTGTGTATTTTCGAATGCTGTTGATCGGCTACTTTGAGCGCATCGATTCAGAGCGCGGGATCTGCTGGCGGTGTTCGGACTCACTGTCTTTGCGCCAGTTTCTTGGCCTTGGAATGGAAGAGCGAACGCCGGACCATTCGTCGCTGTCTCGGATACGGAATCGACTTCCGCTGGAAGTTCACGAATCTGTATTTGGATGGGTGCTAGAAGTTCTAGCGTCGAGAGGGATGATAGATGGCAAGACACTGGGTGTGGACGCGACGACGCTGGAAGCGAATGCGGCGCTTCGGTCAATCGTTCGTCGAGACACGGGGGAAAGCTACGAATCGTATTTGAAGGAGCTTGCGCGCAAGAGTGGTATCGAAGAGCCGAGCCGAGCGGACATTGCAAAGTTGGACAAGAAGCGGCCAAAGAAAGGGTCGAACAAGGAGTGGGTGAATCCGAACGAGCCGGATGCGGAGATCATGAAAATGAAGAGCGGGGGCACGGATATGGCGCACAAAGCCGAGCATGCTGTGGACATGAGCGGGGAAGGTGCGGTAATTGCCGTGACGCTTCACGGAGGCGCGAAGGGTGACACAAAGAGCCTACCGGATACGCTGGAAAAAGCGCAGTCAAATCTGCAAGAGCTCGCGAACAACGCGGAATGTTGTGAACGAATACATGAAGACGCGGGTCGCGAAGTGGTCGGGGACAAGGGCTATCACGGCAACGACATCCTGGTTGAGCTGGTCGAACAAGAATACCGGAGCTACATTTCGGAGCCAGAGCGAGGTGGCCGCAAATGGAAGGACAAACAGGCCGAGCAAGCCGCCACCTACGCGAACCGACGTCGCATTCGCGGGACTCGAGGTAAGCGATTAATACGCCGTCGCGGCGAGTTACTCGAACGACCTTTCGCGCACTACCTCGAAGCGGGAGGCATGCGACGAACGCATTTGCGAAGACACGAAAATATACTCAAGCGCCTCCTCACGCACGTGGCTGGATTCAATCTCGGGATTCTGATGCGCAATCTCATCGGCAAGGCCACGCCGAAGGAATACGCGGAGCTCAACGCCAGTCTGATCGCTGCTTTATTGCGCTTCGTCTCGACCATAGGCGCACGTTTTGCCCCGCTGCAATCCATCGGGCGTCTCAACTTGGCCGTTCCGCCGAATCACATCTTCCTTGAACTTGCCCACCAAACTTTCTCCGTGAGCAGAATCTGGACTTTTTCACCGGGCTGCTAGGGACGGATCTTCGTAGCCCGCCGGGCCGGCACGTCGCATGCGAGCAGCGTAACTCCGACGAGCAGCAAAGGAATACCGATAAAGGTCACCGGGTCCGTAGGCGTCACATCAAACAGAAAAGCTGTATAAATGAAAAGCGCTCGACTCGCCATTCGAGCCCGCCATCGTTTCTCTTCCTACTCGGCAAAATTCAACGGAACTTTCCGCTCCACTATGTAGTAATAGTATGTAGCGAACAAACGAAGTAAGGAGCACGTGAGTGAGCGGTCGCAGATTGGGGTATACGGCAGTGGCGCTTCTGAAGGCGCTAGAGGGCGGCCACCGTTACGGTCTCGACATGATGGCGGAAACAGGTTTGCCTAGCGGGACGGTCTATCCGACGCTCAGCCGTCTCGAGAAGCGCGGCCTAGTGCGGGCGAAGTGGGAAAAGCGCGTGACGGCCGACGCCGAGGCTCGACCCCGGCGCCGCTATTACGAGATGACATCCGACGGAAAATCCGCGCTTCGCGCCGCACTCGCCGATCTCCAGGCGCTTGCTGCTGACCCCTTTGGCGCCGCACGAGCGCAGGAGTCGACATGACCGAACGTCACCGTTGGCCCCGCACGCTTGGTGCTGTGGCAGGTCGAAGCTTGATTCGGATCGCGTCGGTCGGCGTCCCATCAAAACGGCGCGCCGACTGGGTCGAGGAATGGGAGTCCGAGCTATGGCACCTTCTCGCGGCAGAGGGCGGTCCCTCCGTGTTCAGTTTCTGCCGGGGAGCCGTGCGACACGCTCTCTGGGAGCACCGCGCAGCGCCGGCGGCGAAGAGCGCGAATAGGCGTTCAGGATCGATGAGCGCCTTGGTTCAGGATATCCGATACACGCTGCGCTCGTTCCAGACAGTGCCGAGCTTCTTCGTTATAGCCGTTTTGACCCTCGCCATAGGGATCGGCGCCAACTACCGCAATCTTCAGCGTGGTGGACGGTGTATTGCTGCGCAGCCTCCCCTACAAGGACCCGTCACAACTCGTCGTGCTGGGCACGGTCTACGAGAACACCGATCGCTTCCGCGGAATGACCTCCACTTCCGCTCCGAACTTTCAGGACTGGCACGAGCGAACCACGTCGTTCGAATCGATGGGGGCAGTAATGAACTGGCAGTCGTTCGCTCTCTACGGTGGTCGCGAGCCCGAGCGTGTGCGCGTCGCCGACGTCTCTTCGAGCTGTTCTCGATCCTAGGGATCGGGCCGACTTTCGGCCGCAACTTTGGCGGGGATGAAAGCATCCTCGGCCGGACGATCACGGACGCGGAGAAGACGTTCACGGTCGTCGGCATCATGCCAGCCGACTTGAAGCGACGTTGCCATAGCGCATGGCTCAGAATCGCGACAGGCTCGCTTCCCAGCTCGTATTCCTCGGGTGCGAAGGCTTAAAATCGCCGACGCTCCTGAATCCGCGCTCCGCGTCGACCCGGCGCCATCTCTCAGGCGTTGAACCTCGTTTCGTCGTTGCTTGGCGTTGCGTACGCCTCTGATGAAAAAACGCACGGCGCTGTTGCGCAAACTTAAAGGCGTGTTCCGTCGCTATCGCTCCCAGCCTACTGGGGCGTTGATCGAAAAGATCAATCCCATCCTACGCGGCTGGGTGAATTACTTCGCCGTCGGACACTCGAGCCGGTGCTTTGCGTTTATTCGACTCTGGGTAGCAAAGAAGCTTCGGAGACATCTGGAGCGCGCCCGACAGCGCAAAGGCTTCGGTTGGAAGCGATGGAGTCAGTCGACGCTATCGATGATGCCGCCAGACGGTTCTACGACAAGTTTAGTTTCACATCGCTGCTCGACGACCGCAATCACCTCTTCCTTTCCATGAGAGCGGTCCGAGCACTCGGACTTCCCCCTCTCAGAGATGAGCCATAGAATAGCGGATCATCCTGGCCTGCGCCTCTGCCTGACTGAGCACTTCGTCGAGCCGGGCGGGAGAACGATCTTACCCGACTCGGAAATTTCGAACTTTCCGTGACCGAACTTCCCTTCCTGAATTGTTCAGCCAGATTGACCCCCGTCGTGTCCAAAAATACGAACGAGACCAAGACCCTCGTCAACGGGGGCATTTTGATAGACGCGTCTCCGCTTTGATTGGCAACGCAAGGTAGAATCCGTCATGAGCGCGCCTATCCAACCCTGGACACTCCTCGTCGTCGCCGTCGCCGGTTGGATCCATCGCAAACGATTGGGCGGCATGCTCAACTACTACTACCGCGAAGCCGCATAACAACTCGGTGCGAGTCATTCAGCGGATGACCCGGGAGCGGAGGTCAAGTTGGCGAATCGCCTCTCGCGAGCCAGGCGCCGATCGATAGTTTTTCCGGGCGACAAAAACGCCTTCGGGAATGACGCTTTTCGGCTCGTTCGTATTTTTGGATACGACGCTGTAGTTAAAAGCGATTCCGAAATCGGAAGGATTGGAGCCACTTCGCCGACACGGTGCGCGCGCGAACGCTCCGGCCGTGAGTCGGACAGCCGTGGGACCAACCTCCGCTGGAATAATTTAGACCGCAGGCGGAGTTAACGGGCCTCGCGGACTTCTCGCGCTTGAATCTCCGCTCCCTCGGGGAGCCCGGCGCCCGCACGATCCGCGCGGCGGCGCCATCGATCCAGGAGGGTGGTCAAAGCACCGGAGAGCGAGTCCAGGCTGTGATAGGTCACGGGCACGACGACGAGCGTCAGGACGGTCGCGACCGTCAAACCGAAGATCACAGCCACACCCATCGGTGACCACCACTGAGAGGACTGGCCTCCGGGGCTCACCGTTGCGCGGAAAAAGTCGATATTGATCCCGAGCGTCAGGGGGATGAGCCCGAGAACGGTCGTGACCGCCGTGAGCAGCACCGGCCGGAGGCGGATGATCCCGGCTTCGATCACGGCCTTGGTCTTCTCCATCCCGCTCTCACGGAGTTGACGGATGAAATCACACAGCACGATCGCGTTATTGACCACGATGCCCGCGAGCGAGATTACGCCGATCCCCGTCATGATGATGCCGAACGGCGTCGCCGTAATGATCAAGCCCCACAAAACTCCGATGAGCGACAGAAGCACGGAGACCATTATCGTGATCGGCAGGATGAGGGAGTCGAACTGCGTCACGAGCACGAGCGAAATGAGCAGCACCGCAATCACGAAAGCTCTTTGAAGAAAGGCCTGGGATTCTTGCTCGTCCTGATTCGAGCCCGCGAAGGACCAGCGGTAGCCCGGAGGAAAGTCGATCGTCTCGAGCCGTGCCGCGACTTTTTACCGCACGGAATCTTCCGTCCGTCCCGGGGCGCGCACGACGTCTCCATCGATGGTGACGACGCGCTTCAAGTCGACGCGGTTGACGGCCGCGGGGCCGACACCCGGCTCGAGCTCAACGAGCGTCCGGAGAGGAATCGGGATGCCGTCTTCATCCGGCACGGTGAGATCGCCGAGGTCGTCGAGCGAGCCGCGCGCTTGGGGAGCGAGCCGCACGGTAATATCGTATTCGTCTTCACCGATGCGATATTTCGAGGCCTCCGTGCCGCGCAAAGCGGTCTGCACCATCGTCGCGATTTCCTGGGTATTGACGCCGGCGAGCATCGCCTCGATGCGGTCCACGTGCAGCCGCAGCTCCGGCTTGCCGCGATCCAGGTCGTCGTCGAGATTCACCAGACCGGGCACACTCCGTATGCCGGACTTCACTTCCTGAGTGAGCCGCGCGAGCTCGTCGAAGTCATCGCCGACGATGCGGATCGTGACGGGCTTTCCGACCTGTGGGCCTTCTTGGGGCTTGTCCACTTTGATCTCCGCCCCGTCGAGATTCGCGATCGCTTCCCGCACTTCCTCCATCGTCAGGAGAGAGTTTCTTCGCTCGCGCTCCTGGCGATCGACGAGATCAAGCGTAATGCGGCTGTTGTTCGAAACCCCGCCGCTACCGCCCCCCATGGCGTCACCGCCCCCGATGCTGATGCCCTTTGAGCCGATATTGGCCACGGTATGTAGAAGGTCCTTGGTATTTCCGGTTCTGGCTTCGATGCGGCGCACGACTTCGTTCGACGTCTCGAGCGTGGCGCCGCTCGGCGCCTCGACGTCCACGAAGATTTGCTCCGGGTCCATCTCCGGAAAGAACTCCATCCCCTGTCCGAGAACGCCGTAGGCCGCAACCGTGAACGCGAAAAGCGCTCCCATCGTCCAAATAACGGCTGAGCGCCGGTCGGTTACGTAGTGCTTCCAACCCGTGGCAAGACGCGCCAGGCTCCACACGAGCCATAAGACGCCCTGGAGAGCGAAGGCGACCGCGCCGATGCCGATGAGCCATCCCGCGACCGCGTAAATCGCGGGATCTCGGCTCTCGAGCATCATGGCGGCCATGAAGATAAGCATCCCCAGAAATGCGAAGAGAACGAAAACCAACGGAAGCGCCCAGTTCCGGAAGAAATAGCCCGTGGTGCCTTCGTCGGGCGCGGGCTCCAGAAGCCAGCCGAGAAGCTTCCGGTAGCGGCTGAGAAACTTGCCTTCGCTCTTACCTTTGGTCTTGGGCCGTACCGTCATGAAGTAGGCGCAAAGCGTCGGGTTGAAGACGAGTGCCACGAGAAGCGAGGCGGAAAGAGCGATCATGAGTGTGACAGGCAGGTAGGACATGAAGTCGCCCACCATGCCGGGCCAGATCAGCATCGGAGCGAAGGCACAAAGCGTTGTAATTGTGGAGGCGATGACCGGCTTTGCGACTTCCCGCGTACCCACGGAAGCTGCAGTGATCCCGTCTTTTCCCATTTCGCGATGGCGGTAGATGTTCTCGACGATCACGACCGCATTGTCGACGAGCATCCCGAGCACGAGGATCAAGCTGAAGAGCACAATCATGTTGAGCGTGTAGCCCATCAATTGAATGCCGACGAACGAGATGAGCATCGAGAGTGGGATGGCGACGGCGACGAAGACCGAGTTCCGGAAACCGAGAAATGCCATGAGGACGGCGACAACGAGGATCAACCCCGAGAGAATATTGTTCTCGAGCTCGTTCACCATCTCGCGGATCTGTTGGGACTGGTCGCCAAGAATGGTGACGACCGTGCCCTCGGGCAGTCCGGCTTGCTGGCGCCCGAGCTCCGCTTTCACGGAATCCGCGACCGCGATGAGGTTCGACCCGGTGCGCTTCTCGACGGTGAGCGTGACCGACGGATTCCGGTCGACGCGTGAAAGCGTCGCTTCTTCTTCGAACCCGTACTCGACATAGGCAACGTCGCGAACATAGATCGGTTCGCCATCGCGCACTTCGATCACGAAGTCTTCGATTTCCATCGGATCATCGATCTCCGCCGGCAAGCGGACGAGATATTTGAGCCGGCCAACTTCGATTTCGCCCCCTGGGATGTTCAAGTTCTCGCGAGCGACGGACTTGACGAGATCGGCCAAGCTGACTTCGTAGAAAGACAAGCGCCTCGGGTCGACATAGACATGAACCTCTCGCGTCTTGCCCCCGATGATCTGCACGCGATTGACGCCTGGGAGCGCTTCGAGGTCGTCTTTGAGATCTTTCGCAATATCCGTCAACCGCACGAGGCCCACTTCGCCCGCCATGCTTGCGACGAGAATCGGGATCTGCGAAAAGTCCACGTCCTGGATGCGTGGATCGTCCACCTCCGGCGGCAAATCGGCTTTGGCGAGGTCGACTTTCTCGCGCACTTTCTGAATGGCGGTGTCGAGATCCACCTCGGGATTGAACTCCACCTGAATCGACGAAAGGCTTTCGGAGCTCGTGGAACGGATTTCTTTGATGCCCGAGATCCCTTTGAGCTCCGTCTCGATGGGGCGCGTGATGAGAGTCTCCATGTCCGCGGGCGCCACGCCCGCATAGACCGTGTACACGATGATGAGCGGGATCTCGACCTCGGGAAAGGACTCCCGCGGCATCGAAACATATGTGCTTGCGCCGACGATAGTAATGAGGCCGATGAGCACGTAGATCGTCAAGCGATGACGAATGCTATATTCCGTTAAGTTCACGCGTGCACCTTGCTTTTAGAGATTGTCGGCAACGGATCGAACGCGCTGGCCGTCGACGAGATTGCGGTGGCCGGTGACGATGAGCTCGTCACCGGGCTCGAGGCCCTCGAGAACGACGATCTCGCCTTTCTCGCTCGGCCCCGTCTTGACGCTTCGGAGCTCCGCCTTGTCTCCTTTGAGGACAAAAGCGACGTTGCCACTATCCCGCTCGAGAATCGCGTCCCTTGGAATCACAATGACGTCTTCGAAGATTTCCTTCACGAGACGGACGCGCACGATCATGCCGGGCCGGAGGTCACCGTCGCGATTGTCGATCGCGACCTCGGCGGGGAACGTGCGGTTCTTGGCCGTCGCTGCCGGGCTCAAGAAATGTATCGTGCTCCTGAACTTGCGCTCGGGATAGGCGTCAGCTTCGACGACGGCCTCGGTTCCGACCTCGAAGTAAGAGATATCGTCTTCGGGGATGCCGACGACACCTTTGAGCTTCGAGAGCTGGTGGATCGTCGTTACGAGCGAGCCCGCGGGCACGACTTCACCCATTTCGATCTCGCGCACGATCGCGACACCAGATAGGGGAGCACGAATGATCGACCGCTCCACCCGGAGTTTGGCTTGCTTTACCCTCGCCTCGGCTCGGCGATAGTTGGACGTCGCGGAAGTCAGATCCTGCCGGGGCACCGCTTGGCGGCTGAACAGCTCGGTGGTCTTGTTGAACTCCGACTCCGCGTGCTGAAGCTCGGCCTCGACCTCGGCGAGCGCCGCTTCGAGCAGATCCGTGCCGATGCGCGCGAGGACTTGGCCTTTTCTGACGCTACGGCCTTTGTCGAAACCGACCTCCTGCACGGTTCCACCGAGCTCCGTCGAGACTTGGACCTCGACCCATGGCTCGAGCCGTCCCGAAAGCTGAACCTCGTCACGAAGTGTCGCTGGCTTCAGCCTCGATACCGTGACGTTCACGGGAGGCGGCTCGGGGTTTTTGTTCGCGTCGGCTTCCACTGGCGCTTCTGCGCTACAGCCCAACATGAGGGCCGCGGCCGCGAGGGCCGCGAGAAGCAATCTTGTCGATATTGGCCGGCTCAAGGTTCCTCTCCTTCTTGGTCGTCGTCGTCGCCCAGAACAGAGCGCGACACTTCAATCACGGAGTGCGGTGCGTCGGCGCGATAGCCAACGAGAAATTTCATTTCAGCCAAGGCCACGAGGGCGTCATGGGCTGCCGTCGTATGGTTGAGCTCCGCTTGACGGAGCGAGGCCGTCGACTGGAGCACATCGAGCGAGGTCGCTGCGCCCCACTTGAGCGACTCCTCGGAAACGCGCTCTGCTTCACGAGCCTGCTCGACTGTGAGCCTCGTGACATCGAGCGACTCCAGCGACCGAATCCAAGTGCCGTTGGCGCGCGTCAAGTTGACCGAGAGCTCGTTTCTGAACGCGTGCTCGTCATACTCTTTCTGCGTAATCTGCGAGCGAAGCGCTCCGACCTGCGAATGGACGCGGTGGCCGTCGAAGATTTTCCAATCGAACGACACGCCACGTTCCACGTGTGCAGCGCGAGGTCGCTGACGTTTGATGCACCGAAAGTGTTGACACCGAAGCCGGCATTCGCCGAGATTTGCGGCAAGAGGTCGGACTTCGTCACGCCGACGCGCGCGTCGCGGACTCTCCGGTCCACCGCGTAGCGCCGAAGCTCGGGGCGATGCTGGCCCGCCAGTTCGAGGAGCGCTGCCGTCCTCATGATTCTGGGAATGGGATCTTTGATGCCAAGCTCCGCAAGGACCTCGATGGGGGCGTCGATCGGCCGACCGAGCGTGGTGTTCACCGACGCGAGCGCGACTTGAAGATCGTTGTCGGCCATGAGAATCTCGGGCTGCAAGTTCGCGAGCGCGACACGAGCGCGCAGAACATCGAGCGTATCTGTTTACCGCTGACGCTGGGGTAGGGGCTGGACAAAAGCGGCCGCCGCGGCTATCCTACAGTGCACGTTCAGGTCCTGGAGGGAGTCGGTTCGCGAACTGGGCGAACGGCTTGAGGGCGAGCTGGGTAGACTGAACATGGAGAACGCGGATCTCAAGAGTCAGTTGAAGGAACGGGACGCCCGGATTGCCAAGCTCGAGAGCGTGCTCGAGGAATCACGGCGCGCTGGCAAGCGCCAAGCCGCACCCTTCTCCAAGGACAAGCCGAAACGGGACCCGAAGAAGCCCGGACGCAAGCCGGGGTCTAAGTACGGGCGGCAGGCCGTCCGAGCGGTCCCAGTTCCCGACAAGACCTTTGAGGCTCCGTGCCCGGAGCAGTGCCCGTGCGGAGGTAAGGTAGGAGCGGAAGGGAGCATCGATCTGTACCAGGTCGACATTCCGCCCATCCAACCCGAGACCTGGAAGTTCGTAGTGGGTCATGGCCACTGCCAGGAGTGTGGTCGGCGTGTCCGTGGCCAGCATCCGCTGCTGATTTCGAAGGCGTTCGAGGTGGGCACGGTGCATTTCGGGCCCAGGCTGCTCGCCTTCGCCGCGTTCCAGAAGATGATCTGCGGGGTGTCGTACGACAAGATCCGCCTGGGATTCGAGCAGATGCTGGGTTTCCCCGTGGCGCGCTCCACATTGTGTCGTGCCATGCAGCGTCTTGCCCGGCGTGCCAAGCCCACCCGAGATGCCTTGGTGGAGGCGCTGCGGGCCAGCCCCGTCGTCTACGCCGATGAGACGGGCTGGAAGCAGGGAGGTCGTCGGGTCTGGCTGTGGGTCTTCACGAACCTGCGCGAGACCGTCTACGAGATCCTTCCGGGCCGTGGTTTCGAGCAGGCCGCCTCGGTGCTGGGGAAAAACTACGCGGGCACCCTCGGGGTAGACGGCTGGGCCCCCTACCGTTGCTTCAAGGAAGCGACGCTACAGACCTGCTACAACCATCTGCTGCACCGTTGCCACGAGCTACTGGAGACGGCCACGCGCGGGGCGGTGCGCTTCCCACGCTTGGTCAAGGCCATCCTCCGGCACGCCCTCGCCTTGCGCGATCGGCGCGATGCTGGCGAGATCAGCCCGCATGGCCTGCGCGTTGCCAAGGGACTCCTCCAGGCGAAGATGAACCGCCTGCTGCACGGCCGATTCACCAATCCTGCCAACCAGCGATTCGCGAAACATCTGCGACGCTATCGGGACAACCTCTTTGTGTTCCTCGACCGTGCGGACGTCGAGGCCACCAACTATCCCGCCGAACAAGACATTCGCATCGCCGTGGTCAACCGCAAGACCTGCGGAGGCGGCAACCGTACCGCGAAAGGGGCACAGGCCCAGTCGATCCTCATGAGCGTCCTCCAGAGCTGCCGTCACAAAGGGATCCGCGTGATCGACATCGTCACGTCAATCCTTCGTGCTCCCGACAACACCCCCGTCCCCTTGGTCAACCCAGAGCAGTAAACAATTACCATCGAGCTTGGTCGCGTCCTCGAGCTCGAATCGCGTCTGGACCTGATCGAGCTGGCGCTCTCGGGCACCTCTCTCCGTTTCGAGCACGCGCAAATTGTTCTGCGCGAGAAGGAACGCGTAAGCGGCGCGCACCGTGTCGAGCGCGACCTGATTTTCCAGACCCTGGACGTCGAGATTGACGCCGCGGCGCTCCTCGCGTGCCGCTGACATCGCGTTCGAGACGCGACCGAAAGTGTAGATCGGCTGCCGCGCTTCGATGTTCCACACATAGTTCGAAAAGAAGAACGAGTCGAACGCACCCGGAGGGAAATCGCCGGGATCGATCGTTTTGAAGAACGGGCTATTGCTGTTGCGCAGGCCCGGGTCGCGCGTCTTGCGCCAGCTCAAGAAGGCGGTGAGCTCCGGAAGCGCTTCCGCGCGGGCTTCGCGCACGAGATGAGAGAACTCCTCGGTCTTTTCGCGCACGCTCAGCACTTGCGGGTTGACGGCCAGCGCTAGCTCGACGGCCTCGATGAGCGTGAACGTCAAGACGTCTTGGGACGCGACTTCACTTGCCGCAGATGGCGATGCGAGCGCGAGGCAGACGAGTATCAAAGATGTATAGCGAGAGGGTTACCTTCGTCTTGTCGCTTTCATGGGATCCTCGGACTAATAGGGAACTAGGTTTGCTTGAAGGCGGGCACGTCGCCGGCGCCAAAAAAGAAATGCTCGATGGCTACCTCGAGTGACATGGCACTCACGCGCCGTTCGAGCGCCTCACGGCGCTCGGGGAAACGTTCGGCCAAACGGTCGACTTTGAAGCGGCAGCTCACATGAGCGTGGATCAAGTTGCCGAGCTGCTCGCGAGAAAGCTCGGGGTGACGCCAGGACGCGGCACGAGCTCACCCGAATCGATGCCGCGCTCGAAGACGCTCTGGATCCTTTGGCGCGTACCCCCGTAGAGCGACTCGAGATCCGGCGTCGGCTGGCCCTCCTGGGGTCCATAGAGCATGCTAAACATGAACTCGACGGCTGCAGGAGAGCGCTCGACGAGCCCGATATGGGCTCGAACGATCGATACGATGGATTCGTAGAACGGCCGCGGCGTTTCGAGAGCGCGGGCAACCTCTGATTCGAGGCTCCCCATCACGATCTCCGCCACTTTCGAATAGAGGTTTTCCTTACTCTTGAAGTAGTAGCTGACGAGAGGCGCCGTGACGTTGACCGCCGCCGCAATGCCTCGAAGCGTCGTCGCCGCATAACCGCGCCGCCCAAAGCACCGCATCGCGTGCTTCAAAATAAGCCGCTCAATGGCCGAGTGCTCTTCCGCCCCCCCCGGCTGGGTAGCTTCGATCTCATGGAGTAAATTCAGTGTCGTCAATGCTTTACAATCCCGAAAGAGAAAAAATTAAACACTCGTTAATGTAGCTTAACGCTCGTTCAAACTAAGCGCAAGACATTCGGGCGCCAGCCCGACGAAGCCACGGATGAAACACTTGGGCGAAGTCGGGTTACACTCTGCGACTCGAGGTGGATCGATATATGCGTTCACGAATGGGCTCCTTGCTGCTATTCGCACTAACTCTAGTCACGGCCGGCCCGTCGGCGGGAGAGTCGGCCCTGCGTTTCCGGCTCTCCTATCCCGCGGAGGCCCATGCGGGGCCGATCACGGGGCGAGCCTTCGTCATGATTTCGCGTACGAACGAGAAAGAGCCCCGGCTTCAAGTCGGGCGCACCGGTGTGCCGTTGTTCGGGCGGGACTTCGACAACGTCTCACCCGGTGAAGCCATCGAGCTCGACGAAAGCGATCTAGGCAGCCCCGTCGACTCCCTCTCCGACATTCCGCCCGGCGACTATTTCGTGCAAGGCTTCATCAGCGTCTATTCCGAGTTCCTGCGCGCCGACGGTCACACGGTCTGGATGCACGACGACCAGTGGGAAGGCCAGCGCTTCCGGATCTCTGCCGGAAACCTGCACAGCGTGCCCGTGCGACTCACGCTCGACGCCGAAGCCGGCTACGATCACGCGCTCGTTCTCGACCAAATCATCCCGGAGGTCGAGCTCCCGCCGGATACCATGTGGGTCAAACGCTTTCGTTTCGAGAGCGAGATCTTGACGAAGTTCTGGGGACGGCCGATCTATCTTGGCGCCACCGTGCTTCTGCCGCGCGACTACGAGCGCGACAGCTTCGACTACCCCGTCGTTTACTACCAGGGGCACTTCTCCAATCAAGATCCGATGCGATGGAAGGAGGGTGAGGACTTCAGACGCGCTTGGAACCGGGACCACTTCCCGCGCATGATCGTGGTGACGTTTCAAGACCCCACCCCCTATTTCGATACGTCGTACTCCGTGAACTCGGTCAATGTCGGGCCCTACGGGGACGCGATCCTCGAAGAGCTCATCCCGGAGATCGTGAGTCGCTTTCGCGTTATCGACGCGCCCTATGCGCGGATTCTGACGGGGGGCTCGACGGGGGGGTGGGAAGCGCTTGCGATGCAAATCTTTTATCCCGACTTCTTCGGCGGGACCTTCGCCTATGCGCCCGATCCGGTGACCTTCACCAATGTCGAGGGCATCAATATTTATGAAGACGTCAATGCGTTCTACAAGCAGCACGAGTGGCGCCGGGTGCCCATCGCCAATACGCGCGAGACCAACGGCGAGATTCGCATGACCTCCAAACAGCGGAACACGTTCGAGCTCGTAGCGGGCACGAAAGGCCGCTCAGGTCAGCAGCTCGACATCTGGTCCGCTGTCTTCGGGCCGCTCGGTGACGACGGATATTTCAAGCCGCTCTTCGACAAGCGCACTGGGGCGATCGATCCCGAGGTCGCGCAATATTGGCGGGAGAATTACGACTTACTCCACCACCTGAAGAACAACTGGGCAAGCCTCGGCCCGAAGCTCTTCGGAAAAGTGCACGTCTATTGCGGGGACATGGATAACTACTATTTGAACGTCGCCGTGAAAGAGCTCCAGGAATGGATGCGGCAGACGGAGAACCCGCACTACCCAGGGGTTTTCGTTTGGGGCGACGGCGCCGGACACCGCTTCGGGCGCGAGTTCAGCACCGAGGCGGAGCGCATCCGCCGGATGGCGGAGCACGTATTGTCGATGCGCCCGGACGGCGCCCCCCATCCTTGGTGGCAGTTTTAGTCGGCTCCCGGCTCCCGGCTCCCGGCTCCCGGCTCCCGGCTAGCTGCCACCGGCTACCTTCTTCCTCAATCAGCGCCTGGGTTAGAATATCCGTGATGAGCCAAGACCCTACTTTTCGGATTATCGGAAACGCCCCGTCCGCCCGCAGCATGCGCTACGAGGCCTATCGGCGCGAATGGGACCGCCGCGGCGAAGAGCTCGACGGTGCGGACCACCCGGTTCATGTCGACCTCGAATCCGTCGCCGTTTGCGATCTGCGCTGCGGAAGCAGCGAAGAGGATCCTCAGGGGTTCTGCCAGATCTGGACCCACGAGCACATCCGCAAGCTCGGCTTCGACGACCACACGTATAAGAGGGGCTACATGGACCCCAAGCTCTATAGCGGATTGTTGCGCCAATGCGCTGAGATGGGCGTGAGCTCCATCAAGCTCAACTATCGCGGCGAGCCGTCGCTCCATCCCGAGATCGTGTCTTTCGTCCGCCAGGCCGCGGAGCTCGGCTTTCCGGACATCATGATGAACACGAACGGCAATGGCGGCGCGCGGACGCGGCCCGAGCTCTTTGCCGAGCTCGTAGAAGCCGGCATCACCGATCTCATGTTCTCGGTCGACGCCGCCGATGAAGTGTCTTACGACAAACAGCGCGTCGGCGGCGATTGGAATATCTTGCTTCACTCCGTCCGGAGCGCGGTCGAAGCGCGCGCTCACGGCGGCGGCACGACGGATTGCCGGATCCGCGCGTCGGTCGTGCGAACGTTCCTGAACGCCGCCGATGTCGATAGCGGCCGCATGGAAACGTTTTGGCGAGAGCAGATGGGCGTCGACTGGATGTCCATCAGCGAGTGCTATTTTCCTGCCGGCGCGACCCACCAGTGGAAAGCCGCCGAGTGGCAGTCGCTGAGCGCGGCCGAGTTTCAATGCCCCGACCCCTTCCGCCGGATGGTGATCACGTGGGACGGCAAGCACACGATGCCGTGCTGCCAAGGATTCACGCTCGAGATCGACGGCGGCCCTGTGACCGAGGTCGCGCACAAGGCGCAAACGATCCAGGAAGCGTGGATGAGTGAGAACTTCGACCGGCTGCGCCGAGCGCATCGCGATCGCACGTGGGATCTCGACGGCAAAGAAGGCGAGCCTATCTGCCTCAACTGCGCCGTCACCAAAAAGCCGACACCCATCGCTATCTCGGTGTAAATGGCGACGGCGGCTCTCGCACTCCTCCTGCTTCAAGCGCTCGTTCCTTGGAGTGCCGGGGAGCGGTGAGCGATGGGAACGAAAGCGGCAACGTCTTGGCTGAGCACGGCCCGTACCGTTCCCAATGAGCTCCACTGCAGATTGCGGGGCGCGCTTCTAACGTGCGATTATCGTCAGCTGAAGAAATGAACCTACGCGACTTCGAAGCGCTCACCTTCGACTGTTACGGCACGCTCATCGACTGGGAAGGCGGCATTTGGGATGCCTTGCAGCCGATACTAGCCGTAAATCGGAGAAACGATGTTACCCGAACGCTTGCCCTTTCGACCTTTGCGCGTCTCGAGAGCGAGCAGGAATCAGCCGCACCGACATTGCTTTACTCGGCGATTTTGTCGCGCGTGCATGCCCTCTTTGCGAAAGCGCTCGAGCTCGAGAGCACGAAAGAGCTGGATACGGATTTCGGAAACTCCGTCCCCCATTGGCCCGCTTTCGGCGACACGGCCGATGCACTCCGCTATTTGAAAACCCGATACAAGCTCGTCATCCTCTCGAACGTGCATCGTGAAGGCTTTGCCGCATCGAACCGCAAGCTCGGCGTCTCTTTCGACGCGATCTACACGGCCCAGGACATCGGCGCCTATAAGCCGTCTCCCGCGAATTTCGAGTACATGCTCTCGCGGCTGCGAGAGGAGCACGGAATCGAGCCATCGAAGATCCTTCATACGGCGCAAAGCCTCTTCCACGATCACGTACCCGCCAAAGCATGCGGCCTCGCGAATGCCTGGGTCGATCGCCAAGGCCTGTCGAAGGGCGGAAGTTGGGGCGCCACCGCCGAAGTGCGGGAGCGTCCGGAGACGGATTTCGTCTTCTCTTCGATGGGGGAGATGGCGGAGGCTGTTAGAGAGCAAAGCAGCAAGTAGTCACTAGATCTTCTCCGCATTCTTCCTCTCCCAAAAGGCGCGGAAGTTGGCTTCTTCCCATTTATCTCGAAGCTGCTGCGCTTGTTCGATAGACCGGTGCTTGTAGATGCCGGGCGGAAAGCGGTACGCAGTCACCCGTTCAGCGAAGCGCCAGACCCGGGCAATCGCCTCCCATAGTGGGACGCCGCTTCCGCGCCAAAGGGAATCCTCCATTTCCTGCAGGGAACGGAACTTCCGAACCGGCATCAGTCCTCCTGGAGATCAAAACGTCGCCGGAGTGCTTCCGCATCTCCCCAGTCCTTGGGTCGCACCGTATCTTTCTTCATCCGAAAGAGTATTTCGGGCGTCGCAACGCTAACCGTCAATCCGTCGAAATCCAGACGCTGCGAGGAGATGTCCTCATAACGGAAGGCCTCGCCGAGCCGGGTGAGAATATCGACGCAGAAGTCTCCATCAGGAGGCACGTATTGCACGGCCGGGTAGTCACCGAGAAGATCTTCAGCGGTGATTTCCTCGATGCTCGTGTCATCGGGATAGACCGACTGGAGTGCGTTTTTGAGACGCTCGATGTTGTCAGGCTCCGGTGCGACAAAGATATCCAAGTTCTCGTTACCCCGAGGGAGCCCCAGCAAGTTAATCGCGACGGCACCAAACACGACATAGTGGACCTTCTCCGTTTCCAAGGCTGTGAGCACGTTCTTGACGGCATCGAAATCCATGGCTAACTCATTCTAATCCCGTCTGAAAAGGAGCGCGGTTCGCCGCGGGGAAGCCGCCTCCAGGGCCTTTCTGTTAAGATCTCACGTATCTGTTTACCGCTGACGCTGGGGTAGGGGCTGGACAAAAGCGGCCGCCGCGGCTATCCTACAGTGCACGTTCAGGTCCTGGAGGGAGTCGGTTCGCGAACTGGGCGAACGGCTTGAGGGCGAGCTGGGTAGACTGAACATGGAGAACGCGGATCTCAAGAGTCAGTTGAAGGAACGGGACGCCCGGATTGCCAAGCTCGAGAGCGTGCTCGAGGAATCACGGCGCGCTGGCAAGCGCCAAGCCGCACCCTTCTCCAAGGACAAGCCGAAACGGGACCCGAAGAAGCCCGGACGCAAGCCGGGGTCTAAGTACGGGCGGCAGGCCGTCCGAGCGGTCCCAGTTCCCGACAAGACCTTCGAGGCTCCGTGCCCGGAGCAGTGCCCGTGCGGAGGTAAGGTAGGAGCGGAAGGGAGCATCGATCTGTACCAGGTCGACATTCCGCCCATCCAACCCGAGACCTGGAAGTTCGTAGTGGGTCATGGCCACTGCCAGGAGTGTGGTCGGCGTGTCCGTGGCCAGCATCCGCTGCTGATTTCGAAGGCGTTCGAGGTGGGCACGGTGCATTTCGGGCCCAGGCTGCTCGCCTTCGCCGCGTTCCAGAAGATGATCTGCGGGGTGTCGTACGACAAGATCCGCCTGGGATTCGAGCAGATGCTGGGTTTCCCCGTGGCGCGCTCCACATTGTGTCGTGCCATGCAGCGTCTTGCCCGGCGTGCCAAGCCCACCCGAGATGCCTTGGTGGAGGCGCTGCGGGCCAGCCCCGTCGTCTACGCCGATGAGACGGGCTGGAAGCAGGGAGGTCGTCGGGTCTGGCTGTGGGTCTTCACGAACCTGCGCGAGACCGTCTACGAGATCCTTCCGGGCCGTGGTTTCGAGCAGGCCGCCTCGGTGCTGGGGAAAAACTACGCGGGCACCCTCGGGGTAGACGGCTGGGCCCCCTACCGTTGCTTCAAGGAAGCGACGCTACAGACCTGCTACAACCATCTGCTGCACCGTTGCCACGAGCTACTGGAGACGGCCACGCGCGGGGCGGTGCGCTTCCCACGCTTGGTCAAGGCCATCCTCCGGCACGCCCTCGCCTTGCGCGATCGGCGCGATGCTGGCGAGATCAGCCCGCATGGCCTGCGCGTTGCCAAGGGACTCCTCCAGGCGAAGATGAACCGCCTGCTGCACGGCCGATTCACCAATCCTGCCAACCAGCGATTCGCGAAACATCTGCGACGCTATCGGGACAACCTCTTTGTGTTCCTCGACCGTGCGGACGTCGAGGCCACCAACTATCCCGCCGAACAAGACATTCGCATCGCCGTGGTCAACCGCAAGACCTGCGGAGGCGGCAACCGTACCGCGAAAGGGGCACAGGCCCAGTCGATCCTCATGAGCGTCCTCCAGAGCTGCCGTCACAAAGGGATCCGCGTGATCGACATCGTCACGTCAATCCTTCGTGCTCCCGACAACACCCCCGTCCCCTTGGTCAACCCAGAGCCTCTGGCATGTTGAGCTCCTGCGATGTCATTACAACTTCGTTCGGCCGCACAGCGCGTTGAAGTTTGGACGGGAGACCAGGACGCCGGCGATGCAGGCCGGTTTGGTGAGCACACGAATGAAGTGGAGCGACATCTTCACGGCACGCGGTCTCTCTTTACGTATTTTTGCGACGGTCGTGCGCATTCCGCTTCCCGTCCAGCTCATAGAAACTGGCGCAGCCGAGCTGCGGACGTTCTCATGGCCGCACGATCAAAGAAAGGCTGCCTGATCAACAGCGAATGGCGCAAGCACCCCGTCAAGCTCCACCGGACCAGTATCACCACGAAGCTCCGCGTCCAGTCGGTCGCGGAGTTGACCCGGCTGGTTCAGGAGGCCGGGTTCTTCGACGACGGCTCGATCGCTTCCGACCGATCTGCTTCCCTCGACCGATCGACACTTCGGACCGACTAGCCCCGATCGGAAACCCGGCGGCTTTCCAACCTTCCCCAAAGGGAACCTTCCCTAAAAGGTAGTAGACACAGGCAGACGCCGCGCTCTATTCTGCGGTCGCGTTCAACGAGGAGCGAAGCAACTCGGCTCGACGACGCGCATGAGACAAGAACGGGAGATCACAGTGGCAGTGGTAGATGACGACACGAGTTTGTGCAAAGCGCTCCGCCGCCTGCTGAGCGCGTGGGAAATGCGAGCCGTCACCTACCCCTCAGCGGAAGCCTTCCTCGAGGACTTCCCCCCCCGCCGCTCGACTGTCTGATTCTGGACATTCAGCTCGGCGGCATGTCGGGCTTCGATCTGGAAGAGGAGCTTCGGGAAACCGGCTGCGTCGTGCCGGTTATCTTCATCACCGCTCAGGACGTAGCGGAGACCCGCGAGCGAGCGCTCGAGACCGGAGCCGGCTACGTTCGCAAGGCGGAACCCGGCGAGGTGTTGCGCGATGCCATTCTCCAGGCGGTGGGGCAACAGCGATGAATGGGGAAACTCACGATGGGATGCGGGGCTCTGCTCATTCGGCGGAAACGGCGCGTGAGGTTTGTCAGAAAGGCATGTCGTAATTGTTTACCGCTCCGGTCTGCGCATCGGGGGTGTTGTTTTTTACATTGAATCGCGAAGATTTCTCATTCGTGATTCACCTCGACCGGCAACCACGTACGAGCAGAAGACGGGGTCAAGGGCGCGTAGCGGCTCGCGTAGCGAGCGAACCCTTGACGCCGTCGAGCACTCCCGTACCCTCATGGAGTGGTGGCCGTTCTTGATATTTCATCGCGGTGGATTACGGATAAACAACACGTGGCAGGGCGAGCGCCGGCGCAAGTACGCTGAGCCTTGCCGGATCGTGAGGTTTAGACGTTCGACGAACGACGTGTTTAGGTTCTCGGAATCCTCCGACTCCAACAGTGCTTCCTCCAAGCGACTCGTCGTGCCGATCTTGGCGCGCCGTTCGACTCGGACGACACGATTGTTCCGCCGAGTCTTGACCACTTGACCGTAAACGCAAGCGGGACCCATGAGGCGACCGATCACCGCGAAGTAAAACTCGAAGCCATCCGTCGCGATCAGTGGGATTCCGACGAGGCGTCCCCGGAGGATGACGTCGTTGAGTACGGCCTTGGTGTTTCGATAGGAGCGGCGGCCGACGAGGCTACTCGCCCACAAGCGGGAACACACCTCGATGGTCACAAAAAAAAAGCCACGTTGGCCTGCTCTTGCTGCCGATGAACGTGTACAGCTCATCGGCCTGAAGCTCAACGATATCGAAGTCCCGCAGCATGCGTCGGTTGAAGAGCTCTGCCGCTATCGACGCCCGCTCGAGCCAGCGTGCCACGGTGTTGCGGGAACGACCCGTGAGACGGGCCGTGGCAGAAATGCTCACGCCCTCGACTCGCATGCCCGCTACTTGGTCGAACTCCTTCCGAGTGCAGCGAAGACCGCTGTACGCCGTGCCCGTATTCGTGCTGAGCGTTCCCCCGCATATCTTGCAACGGTAACGCCGTCGGCGACCCGTCTTGGTGGTAAACCAGCCGTGGGGACCGATGGCGATGCCGCGCTTTCCAAAGTTCTCGCACTCTGGCTTGGAGAATGCCTTGTCCTGGATGGCCCTCATCGCTCAAGTGTACCGGGCTTGAAAACCCGCTGTTTCACCAACGATCTCAAGTACTTGAGCGCGACCGATCAACAGCGAAAGGCGCAAGCACCCGTCCCGGCTCGGCCGCGATGCCCTCACAACCGCTATTTGAAGGCGCATGTTTCTCCTTTGCTCCACCCGTTTGACAACAAACGTTGTTTTGGCGGAACATATACCAAAATCTGACTTTACGGGTTCATCCCAACGTGCGCGGAGGTTATCCCAGCCAGGCAAGCTAGTACGGACGCGTCTGATGCATTGGGAGCATGCCGCGGTGCATTTGCGGGTTTCTTGTGCCCAGAGCACACGGATACGTACGCTGATGCGTAGCTTGCTTCTCAATGCCAGTTACGAGCCGCTGAGAGTCATCACCTGGCAAAAAGCGATCGTTCTGCTGGTCAAGGGCAAGGTGGAGGTGATCGCCTCATACGACCGACGGATTCGCGGAGTTCGCATCTCGCTCGTGCTCCCCTCCGTTTTGAGGCTACTCCGGCGCGTGAGAGTGGCCCGGCGTTTTCATCAGGTGCCATTTTCGCGATCGAATATCTATCTTCGCGACAAGTATCGATGCCAGTATTGCGCGAATCGATTCAGAGCCTCGGAGTTGACCTTCGATCACGTAGTACCCGTGTCACGGGGCGGCCGCAAAGTCTGGGAGAACATCGTCACCTGCTGCATCGACTGCAACCGGCAGAAAGGTGGCCGGACGCCTCGAGAGGCGCGGCTCACGCTCGTGCGCCAGCCGAGAAGGCCCTCTTACCTTCCTGCTCACGCCATCACCTACGGTATGAACGAAGTCCCCAACAGTTGGCGCGACTACTTGTCCTGGTCCGGGTGAGCCGGACCCGTCCCAGCGCAACGCAATGAGCGTTTCGGGGTCTCTCGCCACCATGCTGCTCGGAGATCTGCTGCAATGGTGCGGAAACAACCTCATGACCGGCACGATTACCCTGAGGCGAGGGCCGATCGAGAAAAAGCTCTTCTTCAAGAAGGGGCGTCTTTTCTCCTCGACTTCGAGCAGCCCTCGAGAAACTCTCGGTCAGTACTTGATTCGCTCGGGATATCTCACTGAGGAAGAGCTCTTCAAGGCGCTCATCGAGCAGGATCGCACAGACCGCCGACTCGGGCAGATTCTGTTGAGCACGAAAGCGATCACCGAAGAGGTTCTCGAAGAGTTGCTTCGGCTGAAGACCGAAGAAGCCATTTACGATTGCTTCCTGTGGGAGGACGGCGAGTTCATATTCGAGGACGATGTGCTGCCGGACAGCATCTCGGTATTCCTACCTCTGGAAGTCACTGGAGTCATCCTGGAAGGTGCTCGCCGGAGCGACGAGTGGCGTCGGATTCACGAAGTGTTCCCGTCCCGGCTCTCCACCTTCGATGTCGACCGCGCCGCTGTCGCTAAAGCAACGGATCTCTCCGAAGAAGATCAGCGCGTTATCGAGCTCATCGAGCGTGGCAAGAACCTGGCGGAGATCTCGCTCGAGCTTCACGCCGTCGAGTTCTACGCCGCTTCACGGCTTTTCGAGCTTCACACGCGCAAGCTGGTGACGGTCAAAGACTCGCCCGACGAGACCGATTTCGACACGCAAGTCAAGGAGCTTCGCGAGAAGCTCGACACAGGGGCGAGCTTGTATCACGCAGGCGATTACCAGAAGGCGCTCGAGAAGTTCCAAGCCGCTCTAGAGATCGATCCGCAGAACAAACATGCCACTTTGTACAAGATCAAGATCGAAGCCGTCCTCGAGGACTTGGACAAGTTCTCCGAGATCTCTACCGACGCCGTGCCGCGCCTCAAAGTAACGCTGAGCGAGCTCTCCAAGCTCGACCTCGACCCGCAAGAAGGCTTCGTCCTTTCGCGCGTCAACGGAGAATGGGACGTGGATTCCATCATGAAGATTTGCCCGATGATCGAGCAAGATGTTTTGGTGATCTTCAGCAGGCTTCTCGACAAAGAGCTCATCGATCTCGATTGACGTCGAATGAGTTGATTTTGCAGCGTGTTATGATGCCGCGAAGGACTACATCGGATCTGAAGTGAGCGATCTCCCTCCAAGTATATTGGCGACCGATCCACGTCACGCTGTGCCCGGAGGGCGTATTGCGATCCATGGCAGTTTCGATCCCGAGCGGGCCCATGCTCATCGGGTTTTCTTCGGGGACCAACGTGCTCAGGTGATGCGCGCCTCGTCCGGTACGATCTCGACCGTGGTCCCCGCGGCGGCGACGGCGGAAGTTCGCGTCGAGCGGGACGGGGTCTCGAGCGGCACGCACGCGATTTCGCTCGCAGATACGATCGCCGACGAGCTTCAGCCTGTCGCCAATCCGGTCTTCGATCGCGAAGGCATTCTATACGTGACTTTCAGCGGCAGCCGGGGCGAAAAAGTTCCCGTGTCGGTCTACTGCATTGGCGATGATGGCACCGTCGAGCCTTTCGTCAGCGACATCCTTAACCCGACGGGCCTCGCATGGGGGCCGGATGACTGTCTCTATGTTTCCAGCCGCGAAGAGGGGGCCGTCTACCGGGTCACGGCGGCTCGCGAAGTCGATCTCGTCGCCGACGAGCTCGGCACGGCGACCGGTCTCGCCTTCGATCCCGAAGGCATTCTCTATGTCGGGGATCGTCGTGGAACGATTTTTCGAATCGAGCCCAACGGCGAGCCTCGCTCCTTCGTCCATCTCGAGCCTTCAGTTGCCGCCTATCACATGGTGTTCGACAGCGAGGGCAATCTCTTCGTCACGGCGCCGAGCCTGGCCTCGGTCGATCCGATTTACCGTATCGACGTCGATGCCCAAGTCACAAAGCTCTATGAAGGCTTCGGCAGACCTCAAGGCATGGCCTTCGACGACGAAGGTGCGCTTTACGTCACCGAAGGGCTCATCGGGGGTAGCGGCGTCTACCGCCTCCGGCGCGATGGAAGCCCGGAGCGCGTCGTCGCCTCACCGCCTCTCGTCGGACTCGCCTTCGATGGCGATGGCGGTATAGTGCTCGCGAGCACGAGCACCGTCTACCGGCTCACGCTCGGCTAGGGCCGGCGCAGCGGAGCGGCACGTGCGCGCATCTCTTCGGCTCTCGGGCCTTCTGGCTCGTCCCCCAGGAACGCGTCCGTGTCGCGAAGTGCGAGCTCGCGGCCCGCGTCGCTTGGCTCGGCCTCGTAGCGGCCGAGGGTGCAGCGCGCGAGCTCGTAGCGCGCATCGCTCGCTCGCGAACCGTCGGGATAGCTCTCGAGATAGGCTCGCCAGGTGTCACAATCCTCGACGGTTGCGGTGAAACCGCGGCGGCCGGCGTTGCCCGGGCGTAGCTTTGGGTACGCTAGCTCGGCGGGATCGCCTTGCATCTCGCCCAAGACGAGTGAGCGCATGGGTTCGACGTTGGCTGCCTCGGCGAGCTCGATGCGCGCCGGGCTTTCGACGCCCGATGTCTCGGAGGTTGCTTTTGGCTCCGCTCGCGAGCCCGATCCTAGGGCGTCGGCCGCTTCGATCTTGGTGCGAGCAGGCGCCCGGGCGATCCTCTGGCGAAGCATCTCCGGTTCGCTCTCGTTGCTCCGAATATCCTCGCTCTCCTGTCGGCGGAGCAGGGCGCCAGGTGCGGTCTCACGCGCCGGTGTCGAGACGGCCGCGGGTGGTGCCGCGGCCTCTTCCTCAGGTGTTTCGAGCTCTTCGATAATGTCGATTTCGTCCCCCTGAAAGAAATCTTGCGGCGCCGGCGCTTCGACCGCGAGATCGTCACGCGACACCTTCATACCGACGACAACGACTACCGTGAGCGTCGCGGCCAGCGCTCCCCACCGCAGCATGGAAGGCGCGAATAACTGCTGCCAAATGCCCGGGCTTTCGTCTTCGTGAAGGCGCGCGATTATCCGGGACGGCAGATGTTCCCAATATGCTTGTGGCGGCGCCCGCGGGAGCTCGATCTTCTCCGAAGCGCTCGCGAGCGCTTTGACGAACGTGTAGTGAGAACGGCAGTCGGTACAGGAAGAAACGTGTTGCTCCGCGAGCGCCTTTTCATCGGCGCTGGCCTCGCCATCCGCTAGCTTCTCAACGAGAAGAATGGCGGTCTCGCATTTCATGTCAAAGATAGTCCTCGAGTAGGGTCTTGAGTTTGCCGCGCGCCCGAAAGAGCCGGGACATTACGGTGCCTCGGGAGATTCCGAGCGTCATCGCGATCTCCTCGTATCGCATCCCTTCATCGACTTTTAGCATGAAGACGGCCCGATGGTCGGGCGAAAGTCTCTCGAGCGCTCTTCCGAGCGCCGCAGCGAACTCAGCGGACATCAAGCTTCGTACCGGATTCGATTCGAGCGGCTCGCGACTCGCGTCTTCATGGACTTGCGGCTCCCAGGGGCCGTCGGGACGGTCCTCCGTGTACATCGACTGCTCGCGCTTCGTAGGTCTATTGAGGTAGTTGATCGAGAGGTTGACGGCTATTTTCATGAGCTACGGCGCCAGGGGGCGGCCGAGCTCGAAGCGGTCGAGGCTGCGATGGGCGCGAATGAAAGTATCTTGCACGATGTCATCAGCCACCTCGTGGCGACGCGTCATGCGCAAGGCCACACCATAGACGCGGCGCTGGTGGCTACGCACAATCTCACCGAAAGCATCATCATCTCCGCCGCGAGCGCGCGCGACTAGGTCGCGATCGTCCTCGCCAGCGCTCGATAGATTTTGCACTTGGGCTGCGCTGCCCAAAGTAGCTCCTCTCCGTTGGGTCCCACTGAGGAGTACAGGGGAACGGCTCGGTTTATTCCGTCTTGCTCATTGTAGCGAGGATTTCAAGGAGGTGGCGCTGAGCCCGAGCAGGAAAAAGTAAAACCCGGCAGGACCCCGCGTGCCGGAAAAGGGGCCTGCCGGGCTCCCACTAGCTCGTTGCCGAGCTGGGAGTCTCTAACTTTTCGTTATTCCAAGACCTTCACCACGACTCGCCGATTCCGAGCCCGGCCGTCCCGGGACCCGTTATCGGCGACCGGCTGCTCTTCGCCGAAACTGTAAACGGCGACGCGGTGGAGGGGTATGCCGTGCGCCTGATAGAGATAGTCTCGAACCGCGTCGGCCCGTTTGAGACCGAGCTCTTTGTTGTAATTGGCTTCGCCGGTCGCGTCCGTGTGGCCCTCGATCTCGATCCACAGGCCGCGGTTGTCGGCCTTCACCCGCTCGGCGAGCTCGTCAACGAGCATCTGCGCGTCCGGAGAGAGCTCTGAGGCGTTGAAGGCGAAGTTGACTTTGTCGTTCGACAGAGTGATCTCGTAGATGAGCTTACCCTTCATCGCTTTTTGCGCTACGTTGAAGGCGCGCTCGGCCTCATCATGCGCCGAAGCGGCAAGGTGGCCGGCTTCGTCGGCTTTCGCATCCACTCGCTGAATCTCGCCGCCGTGCCGGGAAATCTCGTCCGTATTGCGGCCAATGCGTTCTTGGTTCCGTTCGACCGACTCGCTCAGCGTCTCGACTTTTTGATTGACGGCGCCGACTTCCTTGCTGACATATCTCTTGGTGGAACATCCGGAAGCGACTAGCACAGCCGTTAGCGTGATGACGACCCCAATACGTTTTTTCGACATAGCGGACCTCCTATTGGCTGGAGCTATCGTTGGCCGCCGAGCGAGTCTTGCCGATGGCCGAACCCTGCTTTTTCGGGTAGTAACCCTTTCGGGTTCGAGCCTCGATCCCGCGCCGGCGCGTTTGGACATGAATACGGCGGAACTCGCCGTCTGAGTTGTTTTGGGGAACATAACCAATTCGGTATTGCGTTTTGAGCTCTTCGCGAATACGCGCGGAAGCCACGACGAGCTGGCCCCATTGGCTGCCCGCATAGAGCGCGCCGCCGGTCTCGGCCGTGAAACGGCGGAGGGCGTCTTCACCACGAAAGCTCGCGCCATGAACACCTAGAAATAAATCGCTCTCGGGATCGTCGACGGGCGAAAGCACCCGGATCGCATAGACGGGGAGATCTACCCCTTTGGCTCTCTCGACGGCTTGTTCGATCGTGGCCTCGCTGGACGTATCGATGCCGTCGGTGAGGACCACGATGGCGCGGCGGCCGAAACCTTCGTGGACCACGTAGTCGGACAATGTCACGACGGCGTCGTAAAGCGCAGTCGAGCCGAAGGGCGAAAGTCGGTCAAAGCGTCGATCGCGTCTTCCTTGGTCTTCGTGAAATCGGTGAGGCGGTAGAGATCTTTGTCGAAAGCGTAGACAGCGACACGGTCCTCGGGACCGAGGCCGTGGATGAGCTGAATCGCTGCGTTCCTTGCATTCGCCGTCTTCTCGCTCACATCCATGCTGCCGCTCGCATCGACGAGGAGCACGACGTCGACCGGTGCATCGGTACCGTGAGAAAAATAAGTGATCTCCTGGATCACGTCGTTCTCGAGCACCCAGAAGTCCGTCTGCTCGAGGTCGGTGATGAGCTTGCCTTTCTTGTTCACCACGGAGACGTTCAAATGAACGGCGTTCGCGGATGCGGTGAACGAGAACCGCGTCGGATTGCCGGGAGTCTCCTCGGCCTGCGAGAACGCGGGGCCCACGGCCCAGATGTGAGCGGCAACCCATACCCAAACAAGTCGTCTCATCGAACGGGGTATTAGCAAGAGCGCTGCCATCTCGGCAGTTCCTGCGAAAGCTGCCTGTAGTCAATGACATAGCAGACATTTGCGCCTCAGGAACCGCTTGGCGATGCGAGCAGATATTACGTTGCTGTGTAAGTTCTACTTGGCGAGGTGGCGCTCTAGCCGATAGCGCCATCGGGAGTAGAAGCGGAACTGGGCCTCGTTGTCGCGAAAGACTCCGGCCCCCCCCGTTAGCGCTTGATCGGTGTTGTTGAGCACCGATGCGACGTCATCGCTCGACTCGGCACGCGTGAGCACGACAGGCTCGCGATCGAACCCACGGTCGTGCTTGGCCGACGGCGCTTTTTCGCTGATCTCGTCGATCAGCCTCTCGAGGTTCAACAAGGCTGAGTCAGAACGCTCGGGTCCCAGAGTAGACCAGTCAAAGTTCTCTAGATCAATCTCGAGGGCGGCACTGGCCTCTCGTCTATGCAAATGTAGCCGCATTCCCGGAGAGAGCCCGCGACTAACACTGCGAGACGAGCCGAACTTCTTCTCGTCGTAGCGATCGCGGGCGATCTCCCCGCGCACGAGCAGCAACAGATCGTCGTAGGGAATCGATAGCTGTATGCCGTTGACGTCGGTTGCGAGGTGGCGTTCGTGGAGCGTGGCGCGGGAGATGCGCGTCACGGGAAGCTCCCGCACGGACTGTTCAGAGACGACATAGTGCGGGATGCGGGCCGCGGCTAATTTCTTTGAGAGGTCGTGTCCGACGTTCTTGCCAACGCGACGAAACAAGCGCGGTCTCGTGGCCGCGAGGCTCAACCGCGCATCATAGAGCGGAAGCCCGCCAATCTCCGAGAAACTCTCCGCCACGCTTTCACTAGGCACACCGGACGGGATGAGAATCACGAGGTAGCGCTTCTCACCCACGGCCGCGGCAATGGGGTCGGAGCCAGCGGGTTCTTGCTCGGATATTGCGGGGAGGGGCGCGGAGCAATAAAGGCATCTCTGCGCCATGTCGCCGTTGGCCCGAGCGCAGGCGGGACACGATCTGGCCATCGAAACAGGATAGCAACTTTGCGACGCGCGGTGGAATGCCGCTTTACGATGTGATTCTGTTGAGCCATTGCCGGGGCGCATGTTAAACTGTTGCGTTACCGATCAAGTCACAAGGCTTTTCTGCCTCCGGGAGCGTTCTTTCAAGGGATCCATGGCGAACCAGCCGAAAAAGCTAGGCAAGTACGACATCGTCGGAAAGCTCGGAAAAGGCGCGATGGGCGAGGTCTATAAAGGACACGACCCCGTTCTCAACCGATATGTCGCGATCAAAGTCATTGCGGAGAGCCTCGATGCCGACCCCGAGCTCATCGAGAGGTTCCGGCGCGAAGCGAAGGCGGCCGCGCAGCTGAATCACCCGAACATCATCACCATCTACGACTTCGTCGAGGACGAGGGAAGTCTTTACATTGTCATGGAGCTTTTGGACGGGAAGGATCTCAAAGAGCTCATCAAGGGCGGCACGCCGCTGACGATGGAGCAAATCCTCGGGATCATGGAGCAGATCGCCGACGGGCTAGCAGCCCGTTGAAAAAGTCGTATCCGGTCGCGATATTTCTCTGAAGACTCATTCGATGACGATGTAAAATTGCATCGCATGTCGATGAAGAAGAAAAAGAAAAGTCGCCAAGAGACTTTATGGATTCCACACGATGCGGTTGCGTCGAGTCCTGGTCATCCTTTTTATGAGGAACTCGAGCGGGTACTTCGAGAGGAAGAGTTTGACTCGTTTGTGGAGTCGAAATGCTCGCCGTATTACGCGAAGAAGCAAGGTCGGCCGAGCATACCGCCGGGTGTGTATTTTCGAATGCTGTTGATCGGCTACTTTGAGCGCATCGATTCAGAGCGCGGGATCTGCTGGCGGTGTTCGGACTCACTGTCTTTGCGCCAGTTTCTTGGCCTTGGAATGGAAGAGCGAACGCCGGACCATTCGTCGCTGTCTCGGATACGGAATCGACTTCCGCTGGAAGTTCACGAATCTGTATTTGGATGGGTGCTAGAAGTTCTAGCGTCGAGAGGGATGATAGATGGCAAGACACTGGGTGTGGACGCGACGACGCTGGAAGCGAATGCGGCGCTTCGGTCAATCGTTCGTCGAGACACGGGGGAAAGCTACGAATCGTATTTGAAGGAGCTTGCGCGCAAGAGTGGTATCGAAGAGCCGAGCCGAGCGGACATTGCAAAGTTGGACAAGAAGCGGCCAAAGAAAGGGTCGAACAAGGAGTGGGTGAATCCGAACGAGCCGGATGCGGAGATCATGAAAATGAAGAGCGGGGGCACGGATATGGCGCACAAAGCCGAGCATGCTGTGGACATGAGCGGGGAAGGTGCGGTAATTGCCGTGACGCTTCACGGAGGCGCGAAGGGTGACACAAAGAGCCTACCGGATACGCTGGAAAAAGCGCAGTCAAATCTGCAAGAGCTCGCGAACAACGCGGAATGTTGTGAACGAATACATGAAGACGCGGGTCGCGAAGTGGTCGGGGACAAGGGCTATCACGGCAACGACATCCTGGTTGAGCTGGTCGAACAAGAATACCGGAGCTACATTTCGGAGCCAGAGCGAGGTGGCCGCAAATGGAAGGACAAACAGGCCGAGCAAGCCGCCACCTACGCGAACCGACGTCGCATTCGCGGGACTCGAGGTAAGCGATTAATACGCCGTCGCGGCGAGTTACTCGAACGACCTTTCGCGCACTACCTCGAAGCGGGAGGCATGCGACGAACGCATTTGCGAAGACACGAAAATATACTCAAGCGCCTCCTCACGCACGTGGCCGGATTCAATCTCGGGATTCTGATGCGCAATCTCATCGGCAAGGCCACGCCGAAGGAATACGCGGAGCTCAACGCCAGTCTGATCGCTGCTTTATTGCGCTTCGTCTCGACCATAGGCGCACGTTTTGCCCCGCTGCAATCCATCGGGCGTCTCAACTTGGCCGTTCCGCCGAATCACATCTTCCTTGAACTTGCCCACCAAACTTTCTCCGTGAGCAGAATCTGGACTTTTTCACCGGGCTGCTAGGCTTCGCGCACGAGAACGAGATGGGCCACCGCGATTTGAAGCCGGCGAACATCTACATCACCAAGAAAGGGCAAATCAAGATTCTCGACTTCGGCCTTGTTCACAACGAGTCGTCCGACATGACCAAAACGGGACATGTCATGGGGACGCCCAACTACATGTCCCCCGAACAAGTTCAAGGCCTCAAGATCGACCCGCGCTCAGACATTTTTTCGCTCGGCGCGGTCTTCTACGAGCTGCTCACGCGGAAAAAACCTTTCAGTGGCGATTCGATCCACGCGACGATGTTCAAAGTGGTTCAAGGGGATCGCGAGCCCCTCGCGCGCTACACGCACCTGCCGACAGCGCTCATCGAGATGGTGGACCGCGCCTTGGATCCGAATGTTGACGGCCGCTTCGTCGACGGCAACGCGCTCAGAGAGCATATCCGCAACATTCGCGCCCAGGCGCTCGCGAGTGGAGACGTGGATATGACCATCACCAGCCTCGCCGATCCGACGATCGCCACCAGAGGATCCGAGCCAGGCTCGCATCCTTCGGGCTCGTCTCCGTCGCGCCCCTCTCGGGGCCAATCGCAGGGCGTGGCCTCGGGCTCGGGTAGCCGCGGCACCATGCGGCAACGTGAGATGACCGGAACGTCACTGGGGGTGGGAGCGTCCGCCTCGAAGCCGATGGGTCTCTACGTCGCAGGTGCGGCCGTCGTGCTCGCGATCGCTGCCGCTGCGTTCTACTTCACCCGCAGCGACGCGGGCTCGGGACCAAGTGTCGAGGAACTGAGCCTAGCGCTCGTTACGAGCCAGCAGGAGCTCATGGCGCAAAGCCTCGAGCAGCGGGACTACCCGGCGGCGCTCGCGCAAGCACAAAAACTTCTCGCCTCTGACGCTCAAAATGTGGAAGCGCTTCGGGTGCGTGATGCTGCGGAGAACGCGCTCGCACAGCTCGACATTGCAGTGGGTGAAGCGCGCGCGGCTCTCGAACGTGGCGCCAATGCGGAAGCTGCCGAGGCGCTCGGGCGCGTGCTCGCGCTCGACCCGAACCACCCGCTCGGTGTGGAGCTCAACGACGAGCTCAACCAGCATTTTCAAGGCCAGGCCGAGAGCGCCCAAGCGGACATGACCCAAGCGCGAAGCGCCGCGTCATCGGCAGGCGCTCGGTCTCGCCCGGAATTTCGGCAAGCGGAATCCCTTCGACAGCAGGCGAGCGACGATTTCAACGGAAGCGAGTACACGAACGCGGCGCAAAAATCCGAAGTGTCAGACCTGACGAGACTTGTGCGCGTCGTTCCGGTATCGGAAGAGAAGACGCGTGGTGAGAAGCCCTCGCTGCGGTGAAGATGACATACACTCGACACTCGACACTCATCCATGCGAAGCATTGGGCGCTCGTCGGAGCTCTTCTCTTGGGGCTCATCGCCGTTTTCGTCGTTTGGCGCCTGATGGCTCGAAGAGTTGAAGCGGGCTCGCTGCGAGCACGTGAGTTAAGATGGCGCGGTGCAGCTGACAGGAACTTCGCTCACCCTCCAGGACATCGAAGCGATCTCCATACACGGGGAGACGGTGGCCCTCGCGGACGAGGCCAAGCAGCGCGTGAAGCAGTCGCACCAGGTCGTAGAGGACATTCTGGCTCGGAGCGTGTCGTCTACGGGATCAATACCGGCTTCGGCAATTTCCGGAACGTGGTGATCCCGCGACAGGATCTCGAGACCCTGCAAGTGAACCTGATCCGCAGTCATGCGGCTGGCGTGGGCGACCCGTTCGACGAAGAAATCGTTCGCGCGATATTGCTCCTTCGGGTAAACGCCCTCGCGTCTGGATTCTCAGGCGTCGATCCATCGACCCTCGACGCTCTCGTGGCACTGCTCAACAAAGGTGTACACCCCGTGGTGCCAAAGAAAGGGTCGGTAGGCGCGAGCGGGGACCTCGCTCCTCTCGCCCATGTCTCGCTCGTCTTGATCGGCGAAGGCGACGCGTTCCGTTGATGAGCGCGAGGCCGTCTTTCGGGTGCAAGCGAATCTTCTCGAGCCCGGCGCGCGCGAGCGCTTCCTCGCCGGAAAGCCGCTCGCCGCGATAAAACGCTGCGACGCGGGCGGCGGTGCCGTCATTCCCGGGCTCATCGACGCGCATACGCATCTCGTCTTCGCGGGGACGCGGGAAGACGAGTTCGTCCATCGATGCGCCGGGAAGAGCTATCTCGAGATCGCAAAGGCGGGTGGCGGGATTCAAAGAACGGGTCCAGCCGTGCGCGATGCGAGCCTCGACGAGCTCGTTGAGCTCGCGCTACCGCGTCTCGCGCGCATGCTCTCTTACGGCGTTACCACGGTGGAGGTCAAGAGCGGTTATGGCCTCACCTTGGACGACGAGATCAAGATGCTCGAAACGGTGCGGCGGTTGAGCGAGCTTCAGCCGATCGAGCTCGTCGGGACCTATTTGGCTGCGCATACACTGGCGCCCGAATATAGTGATCGCCGCGAGGCCTATATCGACCTCGTGGTGAGCGACGAGCTCATGGGGCGCGTCGCGGAGGAAGGCCTCGCGGTATTCTGCGACGTGTTCTGCGAAGACTCTGCCTTCACCCTCGAGGAGTCTCGTCGCGTGCTCGAAAAAGGCAAAGAGCATGGACTCGTTCCGAAGATCCGCGCCGATCAAATCACGCAAATGGGAGCTTCCCGTCTGGCAGCGGAGGTCGGCGCCATCACGGCTGAGCACCTCGAGCACATCGACGAAGGCGGGATCGAAGCCCTCGCGCAAGCCTCGGTCATCGGTGGCCTTCTTCCCGGTTGTTCTTTCTACCTCGGTGTAGCCCAGGCCCCGGCGCGGCGCCTGCTCGAAGCGGGCGTTCGCCTCACCGTTGCGACGGATTACAACCCAGGCTCCTCTGTCGTGGAGTCTTTGCCTCTCACGCTCTCGATCGCGTGCACGCAAGCCAAGATGACGCCCGAAGAAGCTCTCGTCGGAGCGACAGCGAACGCCGCAGATGCTTTGCTGCGCGGGGATCGGGTCGGGCGTATCGCACCCGAGCTGCAAGCCGATCTCGTTGTTCTCGAAGCGCCGAGTGTCGACCAATGGCTCTATCAAGTGGGCAGAAACGCGGTGCGGGCCGTCTTCAAGAAAGGCCGCGTCGTCTACGAGCGGGCCGCATAGCAAGCTCACTCGCTTTCGAGACGTGCCTTGTTTCCGTTCTCGGAATATGTCAATCTTGTCGTCCTCGAAAACAAGCTTGCTCTCTTCCGGTGCCAATGGAAGAATGTGTCGAAGGTTTCGCTGCGCGGCCGTCTCATCGCCTGGGCCATGCCCGGTGTCACTCTCGTGACGTTGGGCGCTTTCGCCCTTGCTTGGTTCTCGGGGTACCCGACACGATCCTCCTTGTTGGAAGCGACGGCATCATTCTCGAGGTCAAACAATCCGAATCCCAATTCCCGGTCGACCTGAGCTCGAGCGTGGGGAGGTGTGTGACAGACGTGCTCCCCGCAATCGTCGCGCGACGCACCATGGGCATCTTGCGCGAGTCCACCTTCGGAGGAAGGACGACGTGCGCGTTTGCGCTCGCTCACCACGACATGACGGCACACTTCGAAGCTCGCGTGATACGAAGCGGCTCCGGTGAGGCAGTCATCATTTCGCGCGACGTTACCGAGGCGCAAACCACCGAAGCATTTCACGCCGATGTGAACGCCATAGCGGATTTGCCAGCGCGTGAGCTTCGCGATCAGAACGCGTACTCGAAACCGACGAGCGGAGTGATCTTGTCCCTCAACCCGTTATTGTCGAGATTGAACAGCAAGTTCACGTCGATAAGAAGGCTCTCCACTACGTTCAGCTTGAACCCAACGGCGTCGCTCAGCAAGTTGTAACTCTGCGTCTCGAACGACACGGTGGGATAGGTCGTCGAGCCGTCACGCGCTTGAAATTCCGACTGGACGAGCCTGGGCGCGTCGATGAGGTAACTTCCCAGAATGTCGATAATGAAGGTGAATCGGTCGCTGACACCGAAATCCGCGCCGATCACATAGGTCGCTTGATCCGGCAGGTCGCCCGACTCGCCCGTGGCGGGATTGCCCGCGAGCACGCTCGAGCCGTTCCAGAGGTAGCCGATATTGAGATGGGGAGAGAACGAGCGGGAGGAGCGTGAAAGGATCAAGAACGGACGGATGCCCGGCGCGCCCACGCCGAGTAGGTTCTTTTCATCTCCCGTCGGGATCCGCATGTCGAGCGCGAGCGCCAGGCCCGAAGACACGCGGCCTTTGAGGCGCAACGTCAGGTCACCGAGTCCGCTCGCCGAACCGAACGCCGTAAAAGTACGCTGGTTGCCGATCTGGTCTCCCTGAAGGCGGTAGAAATGGACTTCGTCATTTCCTGCGGTGCCGAGTCGCTGGACGGTCGCCGACGAGATGACCGTCAGGTCCGTGCTCACGAGCGGGATCGCGAGAGACAGATCGAGCCGGTCGGTGAGACCATAGCTGATGAAGGTCGTGAACTGATTCACCCGTGCCTGGATCGAGTTGTTCGTTGTGACGACATCGATTCTGCCGCCGCCCAGAAAAGCACTGTCGTGCTCGAACACCGAAGGCACGTTGTCGAGATCGAGCCCTTCGATCGTGTCGAAGGAAAAGTGCTGAAACGAGAACCCGAACGAGAAACGGCCACTACCAATCGTCTCGGCGCGCTCCGCGAGGATCGGTCCAAAGCTCTGGCTCGAGCGCTGGAAGACACCGAGGTCGGCATCGAACTCATAAGTGAAACCCGAAGCGGGGAGACGGGAGCGGCACGGCCGCTAGTTGACTCGTGAGGGCCACGCCGAACTGTGTGAACTGAGACTGAAAGTCGCTATTGTAATGGGCCGAGTGCGTGCCGCCTCCCGGGAGCGCCGCAAGACTGTCCACAATGAGGCCGTCCTCTCCATAAATCTGAGTAAAGATCGTCGACAGTTCATCGATGGGAACGGCTACGTTGAAAGGCTCGTCTTGAGCCGTAGCGGGGCCATGGACCAATAGAGTCGCCGCTACGGCGAAAAACATTTGCTTTAGCATCACTAGCTCCTCGATAGTATGCGCGGTTGGGGAAGGGCTACTGACCGATCTGAGTTATGGTCCAGTTCCCTGCAGTTTTGGCGAGCACAAAAACTTGCGAGCGGCTATTCCCGTTTTGCGAGCGGCCCCGAATCACGATGACGTCACGACGCCTCAACTTCACCGTCGCGCGGTCGCCTTCGATGGCGATGCTCTGAATATCGAGCTCGACATCATGGGCATCCATCGTGTCGAAGGAAGTTTGCAATCGCTTCGCTTCGTCCGCCGACAAGTTGGGCTTGACTTGGCGAAAGAGATCGATGTTCTCGCCTTCGATGGCACGCTCATAGGTGGCGAGCACTTGCCGGATCGCGACTTCCTCTTGAGCGACGCTCGGCGACGAGCTCGCGGCCGGAGGCGCCGGAGGCGCCGGAGGCGGCGGGGGCGGCGGCGGGGAGGGGGAGGGGGATGCCGCAGCACGACGCGCCTCTTCCTGCGTTTTCCGTTGCTCGGCTTCTCGATATTCGCGTCGAGCCGCTTCGAGATAAGAGGCGGCGGTCTGGTAGCCGCGCGCGGCTCCTGACAAATCGCCGGAGCCTGCAAGACGTTTAGCGTTGGCCTCTTCCGACATCGCGCGTTGATAAGACGGCTGCTCCGTGACACCGGCCTCGTCTGGCTGACGGCGCAGCCGCGTCCATGCATTTTGCGCACCTTCGAGCTCGGCGCGGGCTGAAGCCTGCGCCTCGGCTTGGGTTTGCGCCGCCTGTTGTGACTGCTGGGCTTCCGCGCGGCGGGCGCCTTCGGCTTGCTGGTGCGCGGAGCGAGCCTGTTGGTAGCCGTCCCGAGCAGCGAGAAATTTGCAGAGCATGGCAGCGATATTGCTTCGTCTCCCTATTAGTCGAGGGGGGAACCGATGGGGAGCCGCCAATGGATTTGCGGGATTGCGCTCGTCTGCGTCCTGCCGGGTGCGGCGGCAGCGCAGTGGACGGATCCGAAGCTCATCGCGGGACAAGTGGGCTTCAACGTCGCTGTCAGCTTCGTGGGAAAGCTCATACTTCAGCGCGAATCGCCGGGTCAGGCCTTCAAAAAAGCCCTGGCCGAAGGGAGCGCCTCCGGCCTCATGGCTCATGCCGGCTACACGATCGCTGGCCAACATCCCAACTGGGCGCTGGCGGGGAAAACCCTCGCGCAAAAATCGACCTTGACCACGCGGCGTTCGATGCGCGGGCTGCCGGTCTTCGACAAGACGCTCTATCAGCATTGGGAGCTCACGCATTCGTTCATCCACTTCAAGTTTCACGGGGCGCCGCGTGTCGAGGTCGATGTCATCAACGCTGCCTTTTCCTCCTCCTACTTGCTTGCAAGAGATCGGTACTCTTTCGACGCGAAGCGGACGCTTCTGACGGGAAGCCTCGTTTTCCTGAATTACGATCCGCTACCTGGCCAGCGGGGCTTCTACGTTCCGGGAGCCATTTGGATCGACGCGACCAAGAGTGAGGACGATAGGCGCGAGGTGCTCGCTCACGAGCTCATCCATAGCTTGCAGGCCGAGCGCGGCGCGGCCATCCTCGAATGGCACCACGAGCGGCTCCGGTTCAACTGGCTCGTTTTCGCCTCGGGCGTGCCGGCGTTTTTCGCCGGCTGGCCCGACCACGACGACCGCTGGCACGAACGGGAAGCCAACGCTTATCCCGGACTACCCTGACGCCGTCGAGCGACGGGCCGACCGTACCCGGACGCTGGTCTAGTGATCCCGAACGACCCTCCTCCGAGCAGAGGCCGAACAGAGCCATGCCCCGCCGGACCATGTCGAGGAGCGAAAAAAGCGCCAAGCTCGATGCCGCAACCAACGGCTTTACGTCCCGGCCGCGCGTGTTGTATGATTTTAAACGTTAATTGTGTTAGACAAAAGTTATGGAAAAAAACATACAGCCGGGACAAAGAATGGGACGTATGGAGACGCAGTTCTTCGCGTATTGCCAGATGCGCGGGCTGCAGACCGTCCGGTCCGGAGATGTCTCTTCAGCCTTGAGACTGACGCCTGAGCAGGAACGATCCCTGCTGTTTCGCCTTGCCCGAAACGGTTGGATCGTCCGCCTGCGGCGGGGTCTGTATCTGGTGCCGGAGAAGCTCCCGCTCGGCGGAAAGTGGATGCCACCGGAGGGGACGGCACTGTCGGCACTCATGGAGGATCGGAACGGTCGCTACCAGGTGTGCGGCCCCAACGCGTTCAACTTCTGGGGATTCGAAGAGCAAGTACCCAACCGCGTCTACGCATACAACAACCGTATCTCAGGTGAGCGTGTCATCGCGGGGGTCTCCTTCAACCTGATCAAGGTTTGCGAAAGCCGCTTGGGAGGCGTGACGGAAGTGATGGTGCCTGCAGGGGCGCCCTTGATCATGGGATCGAAAGCACGCACGCTGGTGGACTCCGTGCGCGACTGGAAGCGCTTCAACACCGTCCCGCGCGCATATGACTGGGTTCGTGACGCAACAAGGGAGGAACCCACTCTCGTTCCGGAGCTCGTGGATGCCTGTGTTCAGTTCGGCAATGTATCTACACTCCGTCGCATCGGATATGTTCTAGCAATGAGCGGGGTTGAGCCACACCGGTTGCGCCGACTGCGCAACAGGATCCAATCAGAGAGTCCTGTGGCACTGATCCCCGGCCGGTCGAGGGCGGGGGCTATCAACCGCAAGTGGGGAGTGATCGACAATGGCGATTGATCGCCCGTTCCCACATGAAGACGCAGCAACGTTCGCAAACATGGTTACCTACACGGCTCGAGTGGAGAGCCTCCGTCCGGATCTCGTGGAGAAGGACTACTTCTGCACGTTGATCCTTGCCAAGCTGTGTGCGCCGGATGCGGCGCTCGTGTTCAAGGGAGGTACGTGCCTCGCCAAAGTGCACCTGTCGTTCTTCCGACTCAGCGAAGACCTGGACTTCTGCATCCCCGTCAGCCAGGGAGGGACCCGGGGCGACAAGCGCAAGGCGGTCGCGGCGTACAAGGACTTGGTGTCGACGTTGCCGGAAAGCGTTCCCGGTCTCGGGATCGCAGACTCCCTGTCGGGCCGTAACGTGTCGACCCAGTATGTGGCAGCCGCATCCTACGCTTCCGTCTTGGGTGACAGGCAGGGAACCATCAAGATCGATATCGCTCTGCGCGAAGGTCTGCTTTCCCCGCCCGTGGTCGCACCGGCATACACACTGCTGCTCGATGCGCTAACCGGAGCCGACCCCTTGCCGCCGGTTCAAGTGAAATGCATAGAGCTCGGCGAGGCGCTGGCGGAAAAGGCACGGGCTGCGCTGACCCGCCTCAGACCCGCCATACGCGACTTCTTCGGCCTCGACCACGCGATCCGATGCGGCAAGCTCAAACCAGACGATGAGCATTTCCTGGCACTTCTGCGGCACAAGCTTGCCACAGCAGGTACTGGGCCCAAAGACACATCCCCGGGCAAGAGAGAAGAGCTGGCGAGGCAAGTGAACGCCGAGCTGCAGCCGGTGCTTCGGCCATCGGACTTCGAGGCGTTCGATCTGGATCGCGTCTGGGCGACGGTGGCACAAATAGCCGAGGCCGCTCGGTAGGGCAAGACTTTGTTACATAACGAAGTCGGGACGCTAATCGCTAAGCCAATAATGCCGGGCTGTCCGAAGGCGTCGCATCCACACGCCCAGCAATACCACCCCGACAACGAAGAGACCCACCAGCATCCCGACCCATAGGCCAGAGACACCGTAGCCGAGCGTGAAGCAAAGCACGTAGCCTGTCGGAAGACCCAATACCCAATAGCCGAAGAGCGCGACCACCATCGGTGTCCGTGTGTCGCCGATGCCGCGGAGCACACCCGTCGTGACGACTTGCAGCCCGTCGAAGAGCTGAAAGAACGCCGCGATATAGAGGAGCGAGACGCCGACGGACAGAACAGACGTGTCGTTCGTGAACAGGCCTATGATCTGTCTCGGAAACAGAAAGAGCGTCAGCATTGCCATGAACATGAAGCCGACGCCGAGCGCTATGGACATCCACCCGCCGCGGGCTACACCTTCTCGATCGCACGCCCCCACCGCGTGGCCGACGAGCACCGCCGCTGCCGAAGAAACTCCGAGAGGCACCATGAAGGTCGTGGCCGCGACGCTGAGAGCGATCTGATGCGCCGCGAGCGAGGCCGCTTCCAAACGCCCCGCCAGCACGGTCGCGACACTGAAGAGTCCCATCTCGAGCGTGATTTGAAAAGCAGCGGGGAGCCCGAGGCTCAACAGGCGTCGCATCCGCGCCCATTCGAGTCCGAGCGGTGTTTGGAAGAGGCCCCGGCGCCCGCGCCACTCGTAAAACACGATCGCACCGAGGAGCGTGATGGCCATGAACGTGCGAGATGCGAACGTCGCCCAGCCGGCGCCCACGACACCGAGCTCGGGAAGACCCCAATGGCCGAAGATCAACGCCCAGTTCGTGAGCGCGTTCACAACGTTCGCGGTCACCAGAACGACCATTACCGTCGTCACATGGCCCGTGGCCTGAAGGAATCGCCGCGAAGCCCCGTAAAGAAGCAGCGGCAGCAAGCTCCACGCCACCGGCCGCAAATAGGGGATCGTCAGCTCGAGAACGTCCGGGTTGATCCCCCATCCTGGAAGCCCGCGGATGACGAGCAGGAGGATTGCCGTCAAGGGAATCGTCAACGCGAGGGCGGCATAGATGCCGTGCAAGAGCGATCGATGGCAGTCTTCGAGCTTGCCCGCGCCGAAGGCTTGCGCGATCAAGGTGTCCAGGCCTAGCAGCAGGCCCATCCCGAACATGGTGACGCCGAGGAAGATTCCGGAGCCGAGGCTCACGGCCCCGATCGCTTCCGGGCTCAACCGCCCGACCATCAAGGTATCGACGGTGGCCATCGCGATCCAGCCGAGCTCCGCCACCACGACGGGAAGCGCGAGACGCAGCATCGGCGCCCACTCTTCTTTCCAGGAACCTAGGAACGAGGTGGTCAAACAGCGTGGCCTAGATCGGCAAGAGCTCTCTCGAGAGCGCGGAGCGCGGCCTCGATCTCGGGCTCTTGCACCCATCCGAGATGGCCGAGGCGCAGGATCTTCCCGCGGAGAACCTCCTGACCCCGCGCATAGACAGTGTGGTAGCGCGTGCGCAGGAGCGCAACGAGCGCGCTTTCGTCGATGCCCTCTGGCACTTTCATCGCGGTCACAGTAGAGGATGCGTGCGCCGGATCGGCGAATAGCTCGAGTCCGAGTGAGAGAACGCCCTCGCGAGCGCGCTCGGCGATGCGCGCGTGACGGGCGAAGATAGCCTCGGGCGTTTCGCGCAGCATGAAGTCGAGAGCGACCGAAAGCCCGTAGATGACGGGAAGCGCCGGCGTGAACGGAAAGCTTCCACGCGCTTGCGCGTCCCGATAGCGCCGGAGGTCGAAGTAGAAACGAGGCGACGTCGCAAGCTCTGTCGCCTTCCAGGCTTTCTTGGACAGCGCGAGCATGGCCATCCCCGGAGGCACGCCCCAAGCTTTTTGCGACCCCGAGATGACGACGTCGATGTCGAGTGCGTCGATCGGAAGCGGCATGGCGCCGAGACTCGATACCGCATCCACAAAGACGAGGGCGTCACTTTCCTCACGCACCACACGACAAAGATCCCCAATCGGGTGCGCGACGGCCGTCGAGGTCTCGTTATGCGTGAGCAGGACCGCGCTACAGTCTTTTTCTTCATGGAGAGCGCGCTTTAGCGTCTCCGGATCGAGCGCGCGCCCTTCGTCGACCTCGATCGTCTGCAACGAAGCTCCAAAGGCTTCCGCAACGACACAGAATCTCCTGCCGAAGACACCCGCGTTCACGCCGAGAACGCGGTCGCCGGGACTGAGCATATTGGCGATCGTCGCTTCGAGACCGCCGGTGCCGCTCGCGGTCACGAGCAACACATCGCGGCTCGTGTCGAGAAAGCGCTTCAGGTTGCCGGTGAGCTCTTCCATGAGCTCCGCCATCTCGGGACCGCGATAGTTCATCATCGGCCGCGCAACCGCCTCGAGGACTTCTTCACGGCAAGGGGTCGGACCGGGAATACGAAGATTGATATCAGCCAAGATAAATGCCTTTCGGATCGAGCTCCTCGCGAAGAAGGCGCAACGTGTCGGCGTCTGGAAGCTCGGTCTCGCCGAGGGGCTTTCGTACGCGCAGCGGCCATCCGACCTCCGCTCGCACTTCATCGAGGGTGACCCCCGGATGGATCTTCTCGAGCACCATCTCCCGCGTTTCGGGATCGAAACCGTAAACGCCGAGGTTGCTGATGACGCGCTCGGGCCCGCCGCCCGGCGCTTGGAGAGATTCGCGCGATCGCCCCCCATCGTGAAAACCGAGGCTCGTACGAAAATCGAGATGTTCGGGAAACTTGCTCCGCTTTTGCGGCAGCAGGATCACGGTCTTTTTCGCAAGCCAGGAAATCTCCGCCGCGCCCCCGGCTCCGGGAAGCCGTACTTTGGGTCGGCGGTAATCGTCGCCGATCACGGTCGTGTTCAAGTTGCCGAAGCGATCGATTTGCGCCGCGCCGAGAAAGCCGACATCGATTCTCCCGCCTTGCAGAAAGTAGAGAAATGTTTCCGCCATCGGCATGACCTGTAGAGCTCCCGTCACTAGGCAAGGATCGCCGATGGAGATGGGGAGACGGATAGGTTGTGCACCGTAGACCCCGGCTTCGTAAACGAGCTGCACGCCACCGGCATGGGTACGCCGCGCGAGGTTGACGGCGAGATTGGGAAGCCCGATCCCGACGAAGACGACGTCGCCGTCCTTGATCTCCCTCGCGGCGGCGAGTGCCATCAGCTCCGAACGCCGGACGTCTTGCATGTTAGCGATAGAGCCCATAATCCACGGGCCGGGCCGGATGGGGCTCCGGCTTCAAGTGCTGTTCGAGGGCGGCGCCGTGCTTCTTCATATACGCGTCCCGGCCGGAAACATCGTGCACCCATTCATCGAGATAAGCGTTCAGACCCTCGGCCGAGCGGCTCACCCGGTCCCACGCGACGTAGAAATCGTTGTCGCGGTCGTAGTAGCCCTGCACGTAGCTCGGATGCGCGCCGAAAGGCTCTTCGACGACCGCATGGACGATGAGCCCGGGCACGAGGGTCCGATTGGGGTCAGAGCGGATCACCTCCTCGTCGACGATCTCTTCCACGACGACGACGACTTTCTTCGAGGCGAAGGCGACTTCTTTCTGGATACCGAGCAAGCCCCACACTTGTGTATTGCCCTCGGTGTCGGCGCGCTGCGCGTGGATGATTGCGACATCCGGGTGAAGGGCCGGAACCGCCGCGAGATCTTCGCCGGTGAAGGGACAGCGCACCGTCCGCAAGCTTTCGTTGACGGAAGGCAAGTCCGTCCCGCGATAGTTGCGAAGGGGCATGAAAGGAAGTCCCGAGGTAGCCGCCTGGATGCGGGAAAGCAAACCAAAGTGAGAATATTCCTCGATCTCCACGGGACGCGGCTTGCCATTTTCCACCGCGCGGCGGATGGCATGGAGCGAACCCACCCCCGGGTTGCCGATCCAACCGAAGATGAGCTTTCGCGCAAGGCCGGCGGCGACCATCCGATCATAAATGAGATCCGGCGTGAGACGGCAGAGCACGAGGTCTTTTTTCTTCTGCCGGATCATCTCGTGACCCGCCGCAAAAGGAATGAGATGGGTGAAGCCTTCGGCCGCGACGACGTCGCCGTCCTGAACGAAACGGGCGATCGCTTCTTTCATCGAAAGAAGCTTGCTCATAGCGCGGTGGGCACCTCGTCGAGGATGCCGATGGCGCTATCCGCTTGCTCCATCGTGACCACCAGAGGCGGGGTCAGGCGCACAGCGCTGTCGCCACATCCCAGAAGCAGCAGGCCGCGCTCGAAGGCGCCGCCGAGTACTGCGTCGACGAGCTTGGGGTCCAGCAAGTCGATAACGAGCATCAAGCCGAGACCGCGCACGTCCCCGTTGATCTGGGCGTGGCGCCCTTTCAAGCTCTCGAGCTTCGAGAACAAATGTGCCCCCACCGCGGCAGCGTTTTCGACGAGCCCCTTTTCGAGCAAGTCGAGCGTTGCGATTGCTGCGGCGCACGATACCGCGTTCCCGCCATAAGTGCTTCCGTGCCCCCCGTTGTTCCACGCCATGACTTCGTCCCGGCGATGACGGCTGCGAGCGGCATCCCGGAAGCGAGTCCTTTCGCCAAGTAACGATGTCCGGCTCGATCCCGAAATGCTCGGAGGCAAACAGCTTGCTAGTACGCCCCATCCCCGCTTGAACTTCGTCGGCCACGAGCAAGATGCCGTGTTTTTTTGCGGTGGCCGCGAGTCGCGTCAGGAACTCTTTCTTGGGGACGTAGTAGCCGCCTTCGCCTTGAATCGGCTCCACGATGATCGCGGCGATTTCATCGGGCGGGGCGACGGCGTGAAACAACTCGAGGTCGTCGAGGCACTCCACATCACAGGTCTCGGGCTCGCGGTTCACGGGACAGCGATAGCACTGTGCGTAATACGAATGATGCACCTCGGGGAGCATCGGCCCGTAGCCGCGGCGCTGCACCGCTTTGCTCGCCGTCAACGTCGCGGCGCCCATCGTGCGTCCATGAAAAGCTCCAAAAAAGCTGACGATCTTCTGGCGTCCCGTCCTGAGCCGAGCAAGTTTGATGGCGGATTCCACCGCCTCCGCTCCCGAGTTCGTGAAAAAAACCCGAGGATTCTCCCCCACAGGAGCGACGGCCGCGAGCCGTTCGGCGAGCTCCACGACCGGTCCCGTGTAGAAATCGGTCGGACACATGTGAAGGAGCTTCCCCGCTTGCGCGCGGATCGCCGCAACGACGTCCGGGTGGCAATGTCCCGTTGCACAAACCGCAATCCCGGCTGCGAAATCCAAGAAGCGATTCCCGTCCGGATCGGCCACCACCAATCCCGAAGCTTCTTGTACGACCAATGGATAGTCCCGATGATAGTGCTGCGACACGACACGAAGATCGCGCTCGATGAGGGCTCGGGCCTTGGGGCCGGGAAGCGTCGTCTGGATCGAAGGCGCTGACAGTGTCGTCACAATAGCCAAGAGTCTACATCACGGGCTCGACGTTCGCTTCGCCCGCCCATGCTATAGTCCTTACCTTCTCGAAATTTGGTTTCGAAACTTTGAACCGTGACGACGACGCATCTCGACCGCGACGCGATAAAAGGGATCCTTCCGCATAGAGACCCGTTTCTTTTCGTGGACGCCGTGATCGAAGTGGAGCCGGGAAAGCGCATCGTCGGCGAGCTCCACGCCGACCGCTCGAAGTTCTTTTTCGAGCGAACCGAGCACGTGCCCTCGACCTTGCTTGTGGAAGCGATGGCCCAGGTCGGCGCGATCCTCGTGCTCTACCCCGAGGAGCATCGCGGCCGAACCATTTATTTCCGCTCGATCAAGGCATGCAGCTTCGAAGCACCCATTCCCGTAGGTTCCAAAGTAAAGATCGAAGCCGAAGTGAAGAAAATGCGAGGGCGCTTCGGAAGCCTCTCGGTAACCGCCTATCTCGACGACGTCGTGGCGGCGACCGGCCTAATGAGCTTCGCGCTCGAATAGCCTACTCTACGGGTTACGTGAAGATTCGCAGTCGCCACCGAGAACGGTGACCCGCATTCTGCCTTTTGCTCTCGCCCTTGGCCTACTCAGAGAAAGAGCGGCTCGAGCTGGCTCAAGATCGACGCGTCTTTCACGATGCCCGCGAAAGTCTCGACGTGGATCGTTTGGTGCGCATCCGAATAGGCCGTATCCGGGTGCGTATGCACTTCCATCATCAAGCCGTGAGCGCCCGAGGCGAGCGCCGCGCGCGCGAGTGGTCGGATGCGGTCGCGCTTGCCGACGCCATGCGATGGGTCCACGATCACTGGCAAGTGGGTCATTTTTCGCGCGAGGGGCACAACGTTCAAATCCAAAGTGTTGCGTGAGTGATTGTTGAACGTACGGACGCCGCGTTCGCACAGGATGACGTTCGGGTTCCCCGCGGCTAGCAGGTACTCGGCAGCCATCAGCCACTCCTCTAGAGTCGCCGCCATGCCTCGCTTCAAAAGCACGGGGCGCTTCAGCTCGCCGAGCTTCGTCAGGAGTGCGAAGTTCTGCATGTTGCGCGCGCCGACTTGCAAAATGTCGACATGGTCCGCGACTTTTTCCGCGAGGCTCGAGTCGATCACTTCGCTGACTACAGGAAGACCGACCTCGTCCCGCACTTGTTTCAGCGTGAGCAGACCCTCTTCGCCGAGTCCCTGAAACGCATAGGGGCTCGTTCGAGGTTTATAGGCGCCGGCGCGAAATATGTGGGCGCCCGCTTCCTTCACTTTCCGCGCGATGGCGAGCGTTCGCGATTCGGTCTCGACGCTGCACGGGCCGGCGATGAAAGTCGTGGCGCCGCCGCCGATGCTGTGGCCGCCGATCTTCACGATCGTGTCTTCGGGATGTACCTCGCGGCTGACGAGCTTGTAAGGCTTCGTCACCGGGATACATTCGAGCACCCCCGGCATCGGGTTCAACAAAGCGGCGTCGACAGGGCCTTTGTTCCCCGTGATGCAAATCGCGGTGCGGCTCTCGCCCGGTACGGGGAGAGGTGTATAGCCCATACGCTGAATCTGCTCTTCGACGGCGTCGCATTCTCGGTCGGTACTTCCTTTTCGCATGATGACGAGCATGTCTTGGCCTATCCTTTTCTCCGATTGGTCATTAGTGCCAGTCGACGAGGGGCCGAAGCGCCTCGTCGAAAGCCTCGAGTAAATGGTCGCCGCGCGCGTTTTGGTCGATCACTCCGGCGAGGTAGCTCCCCACCACCGCGAGCCCGGCGCCCGCTTTGAACACACGCCGGATTTGCGTCGGTTTCGAAAGACCGAAGCCGATGCAAAGCGGGTTTTTCAACTGCCACGCCGTTCGCTGTACCAGCGCCTCGACATCGTCGAAGCCTCCGCCGCGGACACCGGTGACGCCCTGATGCGCGACGAGGTAGATGAAGCTCGTGGCCGCGGCATCGATCCGCTTCAGCCGCTCCGGCGGCGTCAAGGGTCCGACGAGCTGGACGTGGCCGAGGCGCGCGCGGCGGCACGCCTTTGTGAGGGGCTTGCTTTCCTCGAGGCAGATATCGGGAACGAGCAGCGAAGAGGCGCCGGCATCCACGACGTCACGGCAAAAGCGCTCGAAGCCTCTCGCGTGAACGAGGTTTCCGTAGACGAGCAAGTTGAGCGGTGTCTTGGGGCAGGCCTCGTGGATGCGCGCGAGAATCCCGATGGCTTTGGACGTGGACGTGCCGGCTTCGAGGGCGCGCATGTCCGCCTTCTGGATGGCAGGGCCGTCGGCGACAGGGTCGCCATAAGGAAAGCCGATCTCGATCATGCCTGCGCCCGACGCCACTGCAGTTTTGGCGAGCTCGACCGAAAGCTCCGGTGTCGGATCGCCGAGCACGAGAAACGGGCTCACTTGCGGACCTTCGGCGAGACGCTTTTTCAGGAGTGCGCGGCTCATGCATGCCTCTTTTTCAAATGGGCGAAATGCGTGAAGTAGGTGTCGAGGTCCTTGTCTCCCCGGCCGCACAAATTCATGAGCACGCGCGCGCCTTTGGGAAGGGCTTCCTCCCGCACCGCTTTCATCAAGAAAGCGAGCGCGTGGGCCGGCTCGAAGGCGGGGATGATGCCTTCGAGCTCGGAGAGCTTTTCGAAAGCGTCGAGGGCTTCGTCATCGGTGATGGCCAGATATTGGGCGCGGCCGCTGTCTCGAAGATAAGCGTGCTCAGGACCTACCCCTGGATAGTCGAGACCGGCCGACACACTGTGCGCCTCGAGGATCTGTCCTTCTTCGTCTTGCAGCACGCTCGTGCGGGCGCCGTGCAACAAGCCGGCGGTCCCGGCAACGAGCGTCGCGCCATGTTTTTTCGTGTGGACGCCTTCACCGCCTGGCTCGACGCCGATGAGCTTCACGCGTTTTTTGAGAACGAATGCGTGAAAGATGCCTATGGCGTTACTTCCGCCGCCCACGCAGGCGACGACGGCATCGGGAAGGCCGCCGAAACGCTTTCGCCATTGCGAGCGCGCTTCGCGGCCTATTACCGCCTGGAAGTCGCGCACGAGCCGCGGGAACGGATGCGCTCCGCACACGGTCCCGAGCAAGTAATGCGTCGTTTCCAAGTTTTTGGTCCAGTCGCGGAGAGCTTCGTTAATCGCGTCTTTCAACGTGCGCGCGCCAGCCGTCACAGGAACGACGGTAGCCCCGCAAAGCTCCATCCGCTTCACGTTCGGCGCTTGTCGCTCCATGTCCTTCTCGCCCATATAGACGACGGCCTCGAGCCCGAGGCGTGCGGCCGCCATCGCGGTCGCGGCGCCGTGCTGCCCGGCGCCGGTCTCGGCGATGACGCGCTTTTTTCCCATGAACTTGGCCATGAGCGCTTGGCCCGCCACGTTGTTCGTCTTGTGCGCGCCGCCGTGAAGAAGGTCTTCGCGTTTGAACACGACTTCGAGCTCGCACGCTTCCGAAAAAGAAGGCGCGGTCGAGAGCGGCGTGGGGCGGCCCGCCCATTCTTCGAGCAGTAGACCGAGCGCTCTTCGAAACTCGCGGCTCGGGAGGATCTCTCGGCGCACGCGCTCGAGCTCTTCGAGCGCGGGCACGAGAAGCTCCGGCACGAAACGGCCGCCATACTCTCCGAAAGCTCCGACGCGGGGACGAAGGGCTTCAACCATCAGAACACCTCCTCGAAGAGAGCGCGCAGCTTGGCTTCGTCTTTTACGCCCGGCGCGCTCTCGATGCCGCTGGCCAGATCGATGCCGTAAGGCTCATGGCTCAAGAGCTCGCGCACGTTGGCCGGGCGGATCCCGCCCGCGATGAACGTTGCCTCCGGCGCCCGCGCGCCGAGCAGCGCCCAATCGAAGCGACGTCCGGAGCCGCCGCCACCGACATCGAGAAGTGCGGGGTGCTCCAAAGAAGGCGGCGGGTCGAGCACGGGCAATGCCCGAGAATCGTCTCCCATGCCGAATACGCGATAGACGCGGAGTCCGGCCGCTTCGGCGGCGCGCACGTTGGCTTCCGCCGTGTCGTAGAGCTGCACGGATGGCGCGCCGCTCGCGGCCGCGTCTTCGAGCACTTCTTCGATGGGGACACCTCGAAACACGAACACCGTCTCGACACGGTCGGACACCGCGTCGAAAATGGCCCGAGCTTTTTCAACGCTTACCGCTCGCGGTGAGGTTGGACTGCGAACCGCGCCGATATGCGTTGCCCCGAGTGACGCCGCGAGCATCGCGTCTTCGGGCCGCGTTATCCCACAAATCTTGACGAAAGGTCTCATCCGCCTATCTCCTGAATCCTTAGCGAAGGATCGTCGAGCTTCATGAGCGCCGAGCCGATCAAAACCGCGTCGGCAACGCCGCGCAGCTCGGCGACGTCCGCGGCGTGCTCGTAACCGCTTTCCGCGACGACGACGCGCTCGCGCGGGACGCCTCTGAGCACGCGCGGCGAAAGGCTCGTATCTATCGCGAGTGTGTCAAGGTCACGATTGTTGACCCCGATGACCGCGTCTTCGATGTCGAGCGCGCGCTCGAGCTCGCGCGCGTGGTGACATTCCACCAAGGGCGTGAGACCGAGCTCGTCCGCGGCTTGCGCGAGCTCAGAAAGCTGCTCTCGGGACAGACAGCGGACGATGAGAAGCACGGCGCTCGCGCCGAGAAAGGCCGCCTCTCGGATTTGCGCCGGGTGCACGACGAAATCCTTCATGAGCACGGGCACATCGACGCTCGCGACCGTACGTCCCAGATCGGACCAGGAGCCCTTGAAGCGCGACGGCTCCGTGAGAACGCTGATGGCCGCGGCTCCGGCCCGTGCGTAGCGCCGCACTTGGTCTTCGAGCCCGCGCTCGACAATGTCGCCGAGACTCGGGCTCGCTCTCTTGAACTCTGCGATGACATCGAGATGCGCCTTGCCACGAAGAGCCTCTCGAAAGGACGGACGGCTCCGCTCAGCCCGCTCAGGAAAAAGCTCCCGTGGCGGCAGAGCGTCGGCGCGCTCCCGTGCCGCGGCGACGAGCTCGTCGATGAGGCTCATCTTCATCAGTCCTTTAGGCTTTCGTCTCCAGAGCCGCGAGACGCTGGCTCGTTGAAACGAAGCGCTCGAGCACACGGGCCGCGCTTCCATTCGCGAGCACTTCGCCTGCGACTTTCAACCCTTCAGCGAGATCGCGTGTCAGTCCCGCGACGCCGAGCGCGGCGGCGGCGTTGATCGCGACCACGTCCGCCTTTGGACCTTTCTCGCCATTCAAGACCGCTTCGAGAATCTTTGCGTTCTGCTCGGCGTTGCCGCCTTTCAAAGACTCGATGGACGCGGGCTCGAGATCGAGGTCCTTGGGATCCAAAGTGAACGGCTCCACTTTGCCCTCGTTCACGAAGTGTCCCCGGGTCACGCCATGCAAACCGATCTCGTCGAGGCCGTCACAATGGATTACGAGAGCGCCTTCCGTTCCGAGCAAAAGAAGTGCCTCCGCCATCACTTTAGTCATCGACGGGTCGTAGACGCCCATCAACTGACGCTTGGCCAAAGCGGGGTTCGCGAGCGGCCCTAGGAGATTGAAGAGCGTGCGCACGCCGAGCGCTTTGCGCACTGGGGCCACGTTGGCCATCGCAGGATGAAACACGGGCGCGAACAGAAAGGCGAAGCCGGTCGAATCGAGACACTTTTCTACCTCTTTGGGGCCGAGGCTCAACGCCGCGCCGCACGCTTCCAGCACGTCGGCGCTCCCCGCCTTCGACGAGACGCTGCGGTTGCCGTGCTTCGCCACCGCGCCGCCCGCGGCCGCCACGACGAGTGCGGCGGCGGTGGAGATGTTGAAGCTTCCCGCGCGGTCGCCTCCGGTACCGCAGGTATCCACGAGCGGCTGGACTTCGCTCGAGACCGCGATCCGATGCGCCCGCATCGCGCGCGCGCAGGCCGCGAGTGTTTTGGCGTCGGGCTCCTTGACCCGGAGAGCCACGAGCAGACCTGCGGTCTGCGGCTGCGGCACCTCGCCCATCATGATGCGATGGAGCGCGTCCTCGAGAGCTTTCGGGTCGGCGGACTCACCCGCGAGCAGTCTTTCGATCAATTCCGGAATCATGATGTTTCTCCGTGACGTTTGGCTTCGTCGAGAAAACGCCAGAGGAGCGTGCGCCCCCCCGGCGTCAGGATGGATTCGGGATGAAACTGAAGCCCCACTTGGCAGAGACTTCTGTGTCGAAGACCCATGACCAGGGTTTGGCCGCGATCCACGAGGGTGGCGACAACCTTCATTGTTTTCGGGACGGTGCTCACCACCAGACTGTGATAGCGGGCTGCCGGAAGTGATCCACCGAGCCCTTCGAAAATCGGCTCGTCCTCGAGGAGGGTGACGCGGTCTTTCCGGCCGTGGACCGGCCGCGGCGCCCGGCGCACGTCGCCTCCCGCGGCGAGTGCTAACGCTTGGTGCCCGAGGCAGATGCCCAGCACCGGGACCGGCGGCGAGGTTCGCAACCACTCGACCATCACACCCGCCTCCTCAGGCCGTCCCGGCCCCGGAGACAACACAACGAGGTGAGGCGCAAAGGCATCGAGCGCTGCCCTCCAAGCGTCGAGCGAAAGATCGCTTCGAAGCGTTCGCACCGAAGCACCGCGCGTCCGGAACTCGTCGACGAGATTAAAGACAAAGCTATCGCGATTGTCGAGAACAAGAACCCGCTCCGCCGCGGGGTTTACTTCGCCGAAGCGCGAAGGGCGAAGGCGAGTCATGGCAACGCCTCCGCCATCGCGACGGCTTGCCGGCAAGCGCGCGCCTTGTGCTCTGTTTCTTCGAGCTCGCGCACGGGCTCGCTATCGGCAACGATCCCCGCGCCGGCTCGCGTGTGGTAGACGCCGTCTAGCCGGTAACGCATCGAGCGGATCACGATGCAACTATCGAAGCTTCCGTCTTGGAGCAGATAACCGACCGCGCCTCCGTAATATCCGCGCGCGAAGGGCTCGGTTTCGCGGATGAGCTCCATCGCGCGCAGCTTGGGGGCGCCCGTGAGGGTGCCCATGTTCGCCGCCGCACGATAGGCATGAAGCGCGTCGAGCTCGGGCGGCAACTGCCCCGTCACGGCGCTCACGAGATGCTGCACGTGGCTGTATTTTTCGATCGTGAAAGGCTCCGCCACTTGGCGCGTTCCCGGAAGGCAGACGCGGGCGACGTCGTTACGGGCGAGATCCACGAGCATCGCGTGCTCGGCTTGCTCTTTCGGGTCGAGCAGCAAACCAACGGCGAGACGTGAGTCGAGCTCTTGGTCGATCGAGCCGTCTTCGCAAAAGCCGCGCGGCGCCGTCCCCGCGATCGGACGGATCTCGAGACGGCCGGACTCGACTTTGACGCATGTCTCGGGGGAAGCGCCGAGAAGAACGCCGCTCTCGAGATCGATATGAAACATGTAGGGCGAAGGGTTGAGCTTTCTGAGAACGCGATAGACATCGAGAGGGCAGGCATCGCTCTTCATCGAAAGGCCCCGAGACAAAACGCCTTGAAAGATGTCGCCTTCGTCGATGTGATGCAGGAACTTTCGCACCGAAGCCATGAAGTCTAGGTCGCTGATGTCGGGCGCAGCACTCTTCTCGACAACGTTTGCGGGTAGACGAGGTTCGTTCGACGAGCCGCGCAAAGCCTCGACGAAACGCCGATGCCTCGCTTGCGCCTCAGAATCCTCCGAAGGATCGAGCGCGCGCGTCACCACGCGGACTTGACGGCTCGAGTGGTCATAGAGGACGGTATCGAGCGCGAGCACGACGTCGATGTCGGGCTCCTCCCATGGGTCGGGAGGCCGGGGGGGAAGATCCTCCCATTGATCAACGAGCTCGTAGGAGAACGCGCCGTAGACCCCCGCAGGAAGTGCTTCGCCGGGCTCCTCGTCTTCGACGATTCCCGCGAGATCACGTACCGCGTCGAGCACCGAGCTCGCCTTTAGCCGTTCGTGATCTGGAAGCGAGGGATCGCCCGCGCCCGTGGGCAGGCGCCGTACGTCGCCAAGCTCGCACATGAGCCGCTTCGCTCGAGGCGAGAGCGGGCGGAATCGTGCCTCGCCGCCACGGACGGTGAGACGCACAACCGCCTCGGGCACGACGAGACTTCGCGTACCGCCCGGGCTTCCCGTTGCCGCGCTCTCCATGAGCACGGCGCCTTCGACCCCGGGGCGCGCTCGAAGCTTCTGAAACAGATCGCGCGGCGCGCGGCAGTCCGCGTCGTCGAGAACGCTCACGCGTGTTCTGGCTTTCATGATCCTGTCGCCTTACGAAGTCCTTTTGTCGGAAGAAGCCTCGTAAAACGCGAAAGAGGCAACCCCCAACGGGTTGCCTCTTTCCTCGAATCCTAAATCAGTCGGAAGGCTCCCCGTTCAGCCGCACCACCACCGCCAAAAGCGGTCCCGGGCCGAACGGGTATGGTCAAACATGATATCTAGGGTATCTTATATCGCCGTTCTCTCCTCGCGTCAACTGTATTTTTTGGCAACGGACAGGTTGAGATGGGTTTTGTTGACGGTGCGAGCTAAATCTGCGTAAACTGTCTCAGTGCCGATCTACGAGTACGAGTGTAAAAAGTGCGCGCACCGCTTCGAGGTCATCCAGAAAGTCAGTGACGCTCCGGTCAAAAAGTGCGAAAAGTGCAAGGGCAAAGCGGAGCGGCTAATCTCGTCGCCGGCGATTCAGTTCAAAGGCAGCGGATGGTACGTGACCGATTACGCTCGTAAGGGCTCTGGGTCGGACCGCGAGAGCGAGAGTAAGAGTTCTAGCTCGAGCGAATCGTCGAGCTCGTCGGACAACAAGAAAACTTCGGACAAGAAGAAGGCCAAGGCGGGCACTTCGGACTCTTCCAAGTAATTGGGTCCCCGGCTTCCGGCCGCGTGCTGGATTTGCTAAGATCCTCCGATCTCATGAGCGCAACCCCAGCCGTCTCAATTATTCTGCCTGCCCTCAACGAAGAGGGGAATATCGAACGTGCCGTTCGAAGCGCCGCTGACGCCGTGGCGCCGCTCGTCGACGCCTATGAAATCGTCGTCGTGGACGATGGAAGCCGAGACGAGACGCCCACTATTTTGAAACGGCTCGAGCAAGAGCTCGGCCCAAAGCTTCTCGTCGTCACCCACGAGTCCAATCTCGGATACGGCAAAGCGCTCCGGGTCGGATTCGAGTCGGCACATGGCCGTAATATTTTCTACACGGATGCCGACAACCAGTTCGACCTTCGAGAGCTCGAGCGGTTCTTCCCCGCCATGGAGGGGGTGGACGCCATCCTCGGCTACCGGGTGGGACGCCGAGACGGCGCTTTCCGCTTGATGGTCTCGAACGGGTACAACGCGCTGGCCTCTTTTGCTTTCGGGATGAACGTCCGCGATTTGAACTGCTCGTTCAAGCTCTTTCGGCGCGAGGCGCTCAATTCCCTTGTGCTCGAAGAGGACTATTTCTTCATCGACACTGAGATCGTTGTGCAGCTCCACCGCGCCGGCTACAAGTACGAACAGACCGGAGTGCGCCATTACCCACGCACCGCGGGAAGCTCGACGGTGGGGGTGATGGCTGTCCCCCGCACTTTTCTCGCTCTCATGCGGCTGTGGTTGCGCCTCAAACTCTTTAGCTCCAGCAAAACCAAGCTCGCCGCGCGCGACTGATTCTCGTGGGGCTAGACTCCCTTTCCACGCCGTGGAAAGTAGGCGCGGCTGCTTCTTTTTTAACCGCGCTCGGGGTCGCCCTTGCCTATCAAGTTCCCGCCACTCTGGACCTTCGGATGGGGAGAGGCGTTACGAGCAGCTTCGCGGTTGAGAATTTCCATGACGCTGAGCTCGGCTATCGCTGGTCGCGCGCGCGGAGTCGGCTCGTATTCCACGATCCCGGCGCGAGTGGGCGCGCTCGCCTCGAGCTGACGCTCGCGGGTTTTCGGCCGCGCGGTCAAGAGCCGCCGCTCGTTCTCATCGACGCCGCCGGGGAGCGCTTGCGCTTGACGCCGTCCCGCCGGATCGACGACTACACCCTCGAAGTGACGACCAGCGGTGTTTGGAGCTCCGATCTCACGGTCGACATCCGCTCGGAAACCTTCTCTCCGGGGGCGGGGGACGAACGTGCTCTCGGGGTTCGCGTCCATCGTGCGCGGCTATTTCTCGACGGAGGAGCGGTCCCGCCCGTGCGGCAACTGCTCCTCGCCGCGCTCGTCACGTTGCTGTTATTCGCGCTCAGCGGAAGCCGAGCTGCTACGTTTCTTGCGGCGCCCACGATAGCCGCCAGCTTTGTGCTTTTTCGCGGCTTGGCAACGCTCGCTGTTCCAGCCCTGGCGGCTTCACTCACCGCGCTCGCGCTCGTCCGCTGGCTGGCGCCGTCATGGGAGCGTTTCGTGCGCTCGGTGCTTCGCGGTAGCGCGCGGTCGATCGCGTACGCGCTGAGCGGTCTTTGTAGCCGGACTGTCGCGATCGTCTCAGGTGTGGCGCTCGTCGGCGTGGTGGCGAGCCACTGGAGTGTCTCCAAACTAGAGCTCGACATCGGAAGCGGCCGGCCCGACGCCGTAACGAGGCGTTTCGGGGCTTTCGACCAAGAGGCTGGGGTGAGCTTTCGACGTGCTCTGGCGGGTGCGTCGCTCGACCTCCGAGATTTTGGCGCGGGCGACCCCTGGACCGTTGAAGTCCATGCCTCGTTGGCGTCGGGCGCGTCACGCGGGCTGCTCGTCAAAACTAGAGGCGCTGGCGGCGCCGAGCTCGTCGCCGATGTTTCGAGCACGTGGAACGTTTTCGTGCTCGAGCTCCCACGACCGGCGTGGGGATGGCGCGCGGGCCATCGGCTAGAGCTTCCCGGGCTCGGCGCGGGCAACGTGCTTCGGATCGATCGTGTTCTCGTCGACCGCGGTCGCGCCATGCCTTCTCTGAGGACGCTCGCGACGGTTCTAGCTGCCGGGCTTCTGATGCTAATGGCCTTGCTCGCGACAGGCTTACGGCAACGTTGGGCGCTCGCCGGGGCTGGCCTCTACTGGGCGGGGGCCACCTCAGGGCTTGCGCTCGACCCGGTGCTCGTCACGCCGTTTCTTCCGACCACGCTCCTCGCGGCGACAGCCACCTTGCTCCTCATGGCCCTCACCCGTGGCTTTCTGGGTGAGCTGGTAGCGCGCGATCTCGCCCCCGCTCTGTCTCCGCTGGCATTCGCGTTCGCGGCCTCCGGCTTTTTCCTCGCCTTCTTGACGACCGCCTCCCCGCTTTACGAAGGCGGGCATTTCGGCTTCCACACGGCGATCGCCGAGGAGATTTGGCAAGGGCGGTTTCTTCTCTACTACCTTCCGTTTCCGGGCAGCATGCTGAGCCGCCAGCCGCAATGGGCGAACCTCATCGTGCCGCACTCGTGCCTGTACCACGTTCTCACGTCTCCTTTCGCTGTTCTGCCGCAGATTTGGTTCGTCTCGTTGACGAAACTCTTCCTCGCGTCGCTGCTTTTCGGTGTTGCGGTCCTATCGGCATTGGTGGCCACGCGTGTCGGCGACGGACGCGCGGGTGTCGGCGCAGCTTTGGCGGCAGCTTTTCTGCCCATCGGCTACCAGCTCCTCGGACTGGGCCACTTGATGACCCTCTTCGGGACTTGGGCCGGAGTGCTGGCGCTCGGATTTCTCATCGTGCACTTCGACCGGCTTTCCGAGCGGGCGATGTTCTGGTGCGCCGCGGCGCTATGGACGCTTTGCTGTCTCTCCTATACCGGCTCGCTGCTCTTCGCGTCCGTGGCCATGATCGGTGCGATCGCGATTTTCTCTTACCAGCGGAAGCTCGAGCTCGCCAAGCGACTCGCCGCACTGCTCCTCGTCGCATGGGGGATGTCCTTCGTTCTGTATTACATCCACTGGGCGCTTCCATTCGTCACCGAGTCTCTCCCAGAGCTTTTCGCCGGCTCCGGCTCCGATGGAGGGGTTGATGTCACAGCCCGCCTCGTGGCTCAGCCTCGAAAGCTCGCCTACACGTTCGGCACCTGGCTCGTTCCCGTGGTCGGTTTGGTTGGCTTGACGCGAGCCCGCCCTCGCGAGGCACGGGTGCTCCTTTATGGCTGGGGCGCCGTCCTCGCCGCCTTTGCCCTCCTGGATGTGGCGTTTAATTTCTTGTTGAAACATCATTATTTTACCTATCCGGCAATCGCGATCGGCTTGGGCTTGATTTTTGCCTGGCTTTCGAAGAAAAACCTCGCAGGAAGAGTGATTCTAGCGCTTCTGGTCGTCTCTATAGTGTGGATGGGTTTTCATGAAGCTCTAAGCGTCGCGCGAGGCGGAGTCTGACGAGGCCGCGAAAAAAAAATTCTGCTCGACGCGCCGCATCGTATCGCCCATCTCGTCATTGAGAATGCCAACACGATGAAACGCGTAGAAGGCGACGGCGACCGTCGTGAAGAGAAGCATGGTGAGAAAGAGCAGCGCCGTCGTTTGCCAGCCGGGACCCTGCCGGACGATAACCTGCTGGACGGCACCGGATCCCGAGTCCGCATCTGCCAGTCGTGTCTCGCTCTTGGCTTCCTGCGTCGGTGCGTCTTCCGTTTGCGAAATATCTTTTGAAATAGCCATTCCTGAACCCTCCATGGAACAGGAGTAAAAAATGCGCGCCCTTCCGCCATATGCGGTAGGCGCGGCCACCCGTTACTTGTTCGACTCCCTACATAGGCTCATCTGAGCCCCTAAGGGGTTTTCGTGGCGTCGAAGTGCCGGGCGGTGATGCCGACCCTCCGGGAGCAAGCCGGGAAGCTTGCCCCGCCGAGATGCCCCCCAAAGTTCATCTCAGCCCAACTCGGACAGGGGTTCTTCGATTCCCTATCCTGTCTAGCCTGAAGTTCCCCTCGGTAAAACCTCTCTTTCTTCGGTGAAGCACCCTTAGTTGCAAGGAGTTACAACGATAGAGATACGAACTCCGCCTGCATTTTGGAGCCATGTAATAACGCATATAACTCTTGTAACATAATCTTTAATAGAGTATATAGTAACCATGCACATCGACATTGTGCCCAACCGCAACTCCAAACCCGCCGTTTTGCTCCGTGAGTCCTTTCGCGACGCCAAAAGCAAGAAACCGCGCAAGCGCACAATTGCCAACCTGTCCAAACTGCCAAGCGAGCAGGTCGACTCCATTCGACGGGTTCTCAAGGGAGAAAAACTCGTCGCGGTCGAGGACGTCTTCGAGGTTGTGCCCGACGGGTCGCGACTCCACGGTGGCGTCGAGGCCGTGTTGAGCGCGATGAAACGCCTTGAGTTCGACAAACTCGTCGCATCCCGACGCTCACGCCAACGTGACCTGGTGGTGGCTATGGTGGCCGCCCGCATACTCGAAGCCCAGTCGAGGTTGGCAACGCGCCAGTGGTGGCACAGCACAACGTTGCCCGAAATCCTCGGTGTGAGTGATGCCGACGAGGACGACCTATATGCCGCTATGGACTGGGTGTTCGAGCGCCAAAGGGTTATTGAGAAAAAACTGGCGGCGCGTCACCTCGAAAACGGTGGACTTGGTTTGTACGATTTGAGCTCAAGCTACTTCGAGGGAGAAAAGTGCCCCCTGGCCCGCCTCGGATACAACCGCGACGGTAAGAAAAACAAACTCCAGATCAACTACGGCCTTTTGACCAACCAAAGGGGCGTCCCTGTCTCGGTATCGGTGTTCGAGGGCAACACCGGCGATCCGAAAACGTTTCTACCTCAAGTAGTAAAGGTGCAAGAGCAGTTCGGCATCAAGCGGTTTGTGATGGTCGGCGACCGCGGAATGATCACCCAAAGACAGGTTGACGCTTTACAGGACTTCGAGGGCATTGATTGGATTACAGCCCTGCGACCCGCGCCGATTCGCAAACTCCTCAACGAAGGGGCGCTGCAGATGGGGCTGTTTGACGAGCGCAACTTGTTTGAGTTGACACACTCGGATTTTCCCAACGAGCGTCTCGTGGCCTGTCGCAACCACGAACTGGCGAAGCGCCGAGCCCTAAAGCGTCAGGAATTGCTCGAAGCGACCAGCAAAGAACTGAAAAGGATTTGCCGGATGGTCGAACGCGGCCGCTTGCACGGTAGGGAAGACATCAATGCCCGAGTGCAAAAACTCCTTGCTGAATACAAGGTGGGCAAGTACTACAAGTTCGAGACCCGTGACGACGGCTTCGACTTCAAGGTCGACGAGACGACGATGGCTGTCGATGCTGCGCACATTGCTAAAGACAATAGTGTGTTAGCTGACAAGCAACTCGCCCGGTGGAAACAGCATATGAAGACTATCGCCAGGCGAATGGAGCAACTGCGTCAGCGAATCGAGCACGGTCAGCTTCATGGAAAAGCCACTATAGGGGTGCGGGTAGGCAAAGTTCTCAACAAGTACAAAGTCGGAAAACACTTCAAACTAGATATTCGTGACGATGCCTTCTCCTTCGAAATCGACAAAAAGAAGGTCGAGGCAGAAGCCGCACTGGACGGCATCTATGTGATTCGCACCAGTCTCAGTGCACAGCAGATGAACACTGAGGATACCGTCCGCAGCTATAAGTTGCTCACCCAAGTCGAGCGTGCGTTTCGTTCATTCAAGACCATGGACCTCAAGGTGCGGCCTATTCGCCACCGTCTCGAAAACCGAGTCCGGGCACACATCTTCTTGTGTATGCTGGCCTACTACGTTGAATGGCACATGCTTGAGGCGTGGCGACCAGTGCTTTTTTCTGACGAAGATCAGAATGCCAAGGCAAGCCGCGACCCTGTGGCACCGGCCAAGCGTTCGCAGGCCGCTCTTCGAAAAGTGCGCTCCAAAAAGCTGGAGGACGGAAGCCCCGCTTACAGTTTCAGAACTCTGCTCCGCCACCTTGCCTCTATCGTACGAAACTCATGTCGCCGAAAAGGCCTTGGCTCCACCACTGCGACCTTCGACATGACCACGGCCCCAAATCCAAAGCAGCAAAGGGCCTTCGACCTCCTCAAAACAATCACGTTGTAGCCAGAACAGAGCACCCTTCCCTCTACCTAACTTGTTGAAACAAAGCCGGAAACAGCCTTCCAGGGGACAGGAACTTCAGTCTAGCGCGCGTGGTCCATACAGTCAAGGCAGATCCTCCGGCCCACCACATTCTGTGGCCCGAGATTTACTTAACCCAAGATGTTGGATTGCGGCGGAGTATAGCACCGACCCCATGCCGCGTCTACGCTAATTCCAGGGATGTGGGTAAAAACCCCCAGTGCAATCCCTGCAGCGTCTCAGGCATAAATCCCTCTGCTTATTTACTTTGGAAGGGCTTTCAGCGCTGCGTGTAGGAGAAAGCAAACAGTGGAATTCTCAGGAACAGTGTGCGGCTCATTTGCGGGCTGAGCATTTTCGCCGTTTCCTCACTACTCGCCGGGCGAGCTGAGGCGACGATGATCACGGGATGCGGTGGGAATGCGTCGCGCACGTTGCAGGAGCTTTTCGTCCCTGGGGCGTCGATTACGGTCGATTTCGGAGACCCGGGCGATCCGGGCGCGAACAGCGTCGTTTTCGACTCGTTCATCGAGATCATGGACTCGGAGATGGGCATGCCGGACTCAAAGATGATCGTGGTGACCGGCGTCGCGGGCCCCAGCCTAAGGGCCGGGCTGACGTTCGATTTGGACGACGAGTTCAAGGCCGACATCGGCGTAAATAATGCTTTGATCGAGCTCGGATTTTCTTACGACGTCAGCGCTGCCGTCGATCCCATCTTGTCGAACATTCTTCGGCTCACGGGTTTCGATTTCCCCTTTGCGAGTGACGAAGGGATCGTCGAAGTTTGCGAGCCGGATTGCGGGACACCCACGAAGAGAGTGTTTTTTGAAAGGACGCTGCTGTCCCCTCCCTTTCCCCAGAATCTGACGTCGGGTCCGCTGGCGTTCGGCGGAGGCACGGTCACGACCTTCATGCGGGCCCGAGACATCGACGAGACGCGTACGTACTTGTTGAGCTTCAGCCAAACCTATACGCTCGTCTCCGCGACCGCGGTCCCCGAGCCGGCGACGCTCGCTCTGTTCTTGCTCGGTCTCGCGGGGATGGCTGCGGCGCGACGACTTTCGTGAGAGGACGTCGCGACAAGGTCAATGGCGCAGAGTGCACGCGGGCGCCAACCGCGTAATTTGCGAAACTCGGACCCAAGGCGAGGTCCATCATTAATTAGTTGGAACTCTGCTCCGCTTGAATGAAGGGAAAAGGGACGTTCTCGGCTGCCATCGGGGCTTTGGATCACACGGGGGTGCCGCACCTCGACAAACAATCCGTTGTCGAGGTCCGACTCGGATAGCCACGGCGCCGTATGCTGGTGCCCATAGACGGGCGCGATGGCTCCTACGATGAAAAGAGTCGCGGTTCCGGCCAGCACGAACGCACGGTACCGGGGGGTCATTCTAGAGATTGGCCTGGAGTGGTTCATGTTGCGAAATCCCTTGTGAGACGGCCTGATCGCGACCCGCTACCGCAGAGAGTCTATTCCATGGAAGCGAGTTGTTGCAAGCGAGACGTCACCTCATCCGGAGGCTCGATTCCAGGGAAGTTTTTGGCGAAATCGTGGGAAACGGCACTCGCGGAGAAGTCAAGGTGTTCTAGCACGGGGCGCATGCTGATGGGTCTTCGTTTGCATAGCTAGCGCGGCCAGGCTCTCGAGGAGCTCTTTCCTAACCGTGATCGTTTTCGCTCTTATAATGTACGTCGTGAAGATGACGAAGCTCGGCCGCACGGGGCTCGAGATCTCACGGGTTGGGCTCGGTGCCTGGGCCATGGGGGGCGGCGACTGGATGTTTGGGTGGGGGCAGCAGGACGATGCCGACTCGGTCGCAGCGATCCATCGCGCGGTCGAGCTCGGGATCAACTGGATCGACACGGCCGCTGTCTATGGGCTCGGCCACTCCGAAGTCGTCGTTGCGCGGGCGCTGCGCGATCTGAGCGGTTCCGAGCGCCCGCTCGTGTTCACGAAGTGCAGCCGGGTTTGGACGCCGCGTGGGAAGATTCGCCATAGCCTCAAAGCGGACTCGGTTCGGCGAGAGCTCGAAGACAGCTTGCGACGCCTCGAGATTTCGACCATCGACCTCTATCAAATCCATTGGCCGTGTTATCCGGCTGATGCGCCGGCGCCGGAGATCGAAGAAGGTTGGGAGACACTCCTCCGCTTGCGGGACGAAGGGAAGGTGCGCCATATCGGGGTGTCCAACTTCAACGTCGAGCAGCTCGAGCGGCTGCGTCCCATCGCTCCGGTGGGCTCGCTGCAACTCGTTTATTCGCTCCTTCGGCGAGATATCGAACGGGAGCTCCTGCCGTACTGCCTCGAGCAACAGATTGGCGTGCTCGTGTACTCGCCGATGGCCTCGGGGCTCTTGGCCGGAAAGATGAGCCGCGAGCGCATCGCCTCGCTCCCGAGCAACGATTGGCGCAAGACGAAGAGCCTCGAGTTTCAAGAACCCCGCCTGAGCGAGAATCTCGCGCGCGCCGGTCGCTTGGCGGCACTGGCCGCGCGCAACGGAGCGACCGTGGCCGAGCTCGCGGTTGCTTGGACGCTTCGGAATCCGGCCGTGAGCGGCGCCATCGTCGGCGCGCGCCGGGCGAATCAAATCGATGATTTCGTCGGCGCTTCGGAGCTCGAGCTCGACGCTGATGACAATGCGTGGGATGCGGTCTAGCACTGGATCCGGACCCCGACCCTGGTCCTGTCCGACACCGGCGACGAGCGTGTGACGGTGAGCCAGTCGTACGAACTCTACCACGCGCTCAAAGATAACGGCGCGGAGGTGAAATTCGTCGTCTATCCTGTGCCGGGACACTTTCCAGCCGATCCCGTCCACCGGCGAGACTTGAGGCGACGCTGGGTGGAATGGATCGCGCAACACTTTGATCGGATCGCGGCGACCAGCGAGTAGCGCGATCGCACCGGCACCCTAACAGGTGACGGCGACGTCTAAAGCTTGTCCATCGCCGCCGCCATGTTGTCCATGGCGAGCTCAATGAGCTTGCGAGATGTTCCGAGGTTCATGCGCATGTGGCCCTCGCCGCCGGTGCCGTAGCTCGATCCGGCGTTCACGTATACGTGCGGGTTGTCCACGAGCCAGCGCTGGACGATGACCTCGGGAGTGACGGGCGTTTCCGACGTCTTGCTCGCGGCGTCGGCTTTGCCCTTGGCGTCGATCTTGCTGACATCGAGCCACGCCAGGTACGTGCCCTGTGCCTTGGTGTAGTCGACGAGGGGCATCTTCTCCTTCGTGTAGGCTTCGACGAAGTCGTGATTGGCATCGAGCATAACCCCAGTTCTCATGATTGCAGCGTGCTTTTAGCGCTCGAGTGACACAAGGCGCCACACGGAAATCCATGTCGGCCACACCCATCGCCACTTCGATATTTTCTTTGCCGTACTTTTTGATTTGACTATCCCATTTGGAACAATGCGTGCCGGTGCGGTCGTAAATCTCGTCAAAATCGTACTCGCCGTCGGGCGGCTCCGCGGCAGCGCTCGGGGCCGCCGGCCGTTATCGATGTGTTGGTCCCCACGGCACCGGCGAGTGCCGTCATACCTGCTGTTCTCAAGAACGATCTGCGGTTTAACTCGATTCTTTGTGACATGTCTGTACTCCCTCTGATCGCATCATGAATCAGTGAATCAGCGCCACGACCCTCCCAGCGACCTTCCAGTCGCTCATTGTAGTGGACAGGAACCGGCGGGGACACACGGCACAACGTTCAAGCGGGAGAGCTCCTACTCGGCGAGGTCGCGTAGGGCTTCGCGAACGGTCTCGAGGCCAAAGGTCTTTCCCAGCGGCATGTCCGCGATCGTCGTCATCACGGACGCCGCCAAGTCGGCCTGGTCGTAGGGGGGTGGGTCCACGAGTTTGCCGTCGCGCCGAGCGGCGACGACCTGTTCGAGAAACGTCAGATAGGCGTCGGCTTCGTCTTCGAGCTTGTATTGGGACTCGACGTGCTCGCGAGCGAAGCGGCCCATCGTGTCTCGAAGCTGCGGCTTCTCGTAGAAGAGCTGGAGCGTCCGCGCGATCGCCTCGACTTCGGGGGGGCCGAGGTCTATGCGAGCTACGGTGTGCTCGGGAAATTCGACGAACGGCCCGGTGTTCGAGACGAGGACGGGCTTTCCCATGCCGAGCGTCCGGATGAGCGTCCCTGAAAGCTCGCCTGTCGACGGAAAACGGAGGTTCACCACGACGTCGCAGGCCAACATGTACAGATAAAACTTATCCATAGGCTGGCGGCCAGTGAGAACGAGCTTTTCGCCTAGAGCGGCGGTGCCTACGATCGTTTCGAGGTCGTAGCTCTCTTGTACCTCGCCGACGACGAGAAAGCGCGCGTCTGCACCCGTTTCCAAAAAACGCTTGAAGCCCAACAATGCTCGGTCGATGCGCTTCGCGCGTGTCGCGAGTCCGAAGGCCGCGACCAGGAACGCATCGTCCGGAAGGCCGAGCATGCGTCGCGCTTCCAAAGGCGTTCTGACCGGAAGTGGCGGCGGCGGGGCGTAGTGATGCGGGGCGCGGCCAATGAACTTTCCCACCGGTATCGAGCCGAAGCGCTCTTCGAGCCAGCGCTGCATGAATCTCGTCAGGACCAGAATTCCGTAGCTGCGTTCGACCATCCGCTCGCAAAGCGGGAACTTCGACGTAAGGAGCTCGCTTCCGAGCGCGGCCGCGATCTGTCGACCGAGCGCAGCGCCTCGGACGCCATAGGCACGCTTCATCTCGGATACATAGAGCGCCGGGTCCCCGCGTTCGACCGACAAGCCGAGAAACAAGTGCTGCAGCACCAGGTCGTGAAGCACGACCACCCCGGGGAAGCGCAGCGCAGCGTTCAACGCGTAGCGATGAAACGCGCTATTGCCAATTTGATAGAGGTTGAGGTCGAACGCCTCGCGGGCGGCCACCTCTTCGTACTCGCGCGCATAATGCCACTCGAAGCTCTTGAGGATTTCGGGGTTGTCGGGGTCGTAGTCTTCTACGAACAAGTGAATGTCGGCGCCCCCCTTCTTGAGGTACGGAAGGAGCTCCTCGCTATAGTCGGCAATTCCTGTTCCTTGCGGAGAGAGCGGGCTCCAGAAGGCGAGCTTCATCGGAGGGGCTCGGTCAGCTCGTCGATCACGTGGTCCCAATTGATGCCGTCGACGCTAGGCCTGCCCGCGGCGCCCATATCGCGGGCTTTCTCGCGGTCGGCGAAGAGTCGATTGACCGCGGCTCCGAGCTCCTCAGCGTTGGGCGCCACGACGTAGCCCGACAGGCCATCCTCGACGAATTCGAGGGTGCCTCCCGAGTCGTGGCACGTCACGACCGGCTTTCCGGACAAGAAAGCTTCCACGGTGACGTAGCCATAGTCCTCGTCCACCGGCGCGTAGAGCACCGCGAAGGCACTGGCGTATAAATCCAAGAGCTCTTCTTCGGGAACGAAGCCCGCGAAATGCACGCGGTCCGTCAAGCCGAGGCGTTCGGCTTGGCGCTCCAGATTCTTGAGCTGTGGCCCGCGCCCGGCGATGACGAGCCGGGCGGGCGGGTCGACGTGGCGAAAGGCTTCCACGAGGAGGTCGCAGCGTTTGAGCTGCTCGAGTCGTCCGGCATAAAGAGCGTAGTCGCCGAACGCGCCGCTTCGATATTGTCCCGCATAGTGTGGCGGTGGATATAAAGGCGTCGATCCGATGCCGTTGAATCGCTCGAGTCGCGCCGAAACGTTCTTCGAGATCGTGCAGATTTTCTGTGATTCTCGAAGAGTCTTGTTGTCCATCCCGATGATCGTTTGGCGGATCTCCTGCTCTTCGGAATCGTCGGTGAAACTGCAATAAGGCGTCCCGTAGAGATCGTAGACCTCCCGGTGCTGGTGGAAGAGCCACGTCGTTTTGACAGGATGTTTCACGAGATAAGACGGGAACTTGGTGGGGATGACCATGTCGATCGGCGCACCGTTCGACTCGGTGACTTCGGCGAAGCGCCACATCAAAGCTTGTTTGACGATGTCCGTGACCGGGTACCACTTGAAGGGGATATTAATGACGTCGACGAGGAAGCCGCGCGCTTTGAGTTGCGTACTCAGCTCGCTGACGAGAATCTCGGCGCCGCCGGTGATGAAAGGCGCTTGCACCGAGCACACACAAATACTTTGCCGGGCCAAGGCCTAATCCTGTCCCGGGCGGGATAGGGCGTCGAGTTTCTCGATGAGCGCGGTGAGCTCTTCGCGCGTCTCTCTGAGCACCGCCTCGACATGTAGATGGTTGATCTCCGCGGTCTCGAAAACGAACTCGATGCGCTCGACGAGGTCATGGACGTGACGCACGAGCTCTTGTTGCAAAATCAAATGCCGCTCGTCGATCTCTTCCATCCGTTTGCCGTGCTGCCCTAGGATGTCGTCGTAGTGCCGACTCACGCGATCGAGCCGCTCGTCGACGTATTGCACCATTTCATTGTCGAAGCGCACTTGTGCCGAGTTCACTTGAACTTGGCGTTCGATGACCGGGCCGAGCGCGAAACGTAGGAGCCGCCTGAGCGGTCCGCGGATCGGACCCAGAAGACGACCCATGAGCCCAGGTGGTGGGTCGCGATACGCGGTGGACACGTCCCAAAGCTTGTTGAGCTCTTCGCGGCCCGGTGAGCTTGGCGCCGAGTCTGCCTCTCGGGAGGATGGGTTCTCGAGCTTGGAAAGAGGGGCCCCTGGTCGAGCCTCACTTTCGTACGGAGGTAGCTTGGGCCGCGCGTCCGGAGCCTTCTCCCGCGAGGCCGCTCGAACGGCGCGCATACTTTGCTTCAAATCAGCTTGCTTTTGGTCGTCCTCGGCGGAGCTCACGTGGCCAGTTTCTAACGTCGTCTCAGGAGTGTCAATGAATATGCGCGAGCGCGGGACTTCCCCCATTGTCGACGTAAAGAGGCTTTACATAAACATGACTAATATGGTATAAATACCAGGTAAAACGGGGCAGAGGTAAAAAGTGGACACATACTGTAAAGTTTGCGACTGTTTGGGCCCCGCCACTCAGAATCAATGTCTTCTTAACTAACTACTATTAAAGGAGTTGTCCATTTTCTCGATTTTGGCACGAAACGTGAAATAAGCGTGTCGGGAAGCGAAGAGGAAAGGACAGTAAATAATAATGAGAGCACCGACGATTGATGTCCCAGAACAAGAGCTGCAGCTTGGCAGGGCCGAGGTCGAAATCGAGAAGCCCGCCCAGGAAGAAGAGCCAGCTTTTGAGCTCGACGTGCTGGGACAATACCTCAAAGAGACGCACCGCTATCCTCTTCTATCTCGCGAGGAAGAGCAAAAAGTTTCTCGCGCGATGCGACGCTCCGAAGCTGTCCTCGAGGAAAAGAAATCCGGCAGCGGCCGCCGAGGGGCTCGCAAAGAGTTCGACGAGACCCGTGCCACGATGATCAAGAGCAACCTCCGGCTCGTCGTATCGATCGCGAAACGCTACAAGAACATGGGGATGGAGCTCAGCGACCTCGTTCAGGAAGGCAATATCGGCCTGATGCAGGCGGTGGAGCGGTTCGACCCTCGTCGTAACTTGAAGTTCTCGACCTATGCGACGTGGTGGATCCGCCAAGCGATCACCCGTGCCCTTTCGCAAAAATCCAGGACCATCAAAGTTCCCATCAACAAGCTCGAGATGGTCCGCATCGCTACGCGCGCCAAGAACAAGCTCCAGGAAAAAGAGGGTCGTGAGCCCTCAATGAAGGAAATCGCGAAGGCGGTCGGCGCTCCAGAGCAGCAAGTCGAAACGGCGATTAAGTCCATCCCGCACCTCGAGTCGCTCGACGCGCTTGCTGTCGAGGACGGAAGCCCTCGCTGGGAGCTCCAGTCCGACGAGCGCTCAGAGACGCCGTGGCAGGCGGTTCTCGACCGCGATATGCGCGAAAAGGTGCGCTCGGCGCTCGAGCTGCTCCCATCGCGCCAGCAGCTCATCGTGCGGATGCGCTTCGGCATCGGTTTCAACACGGAGTACAACCTCGAAGAAATTGGCAAAGTGCTGAACCTGACCCGTGAGCGCGTGCGCCAGCTCGAGGTCGAGGCGCTTCGTCGCCTCCGCGCCGCAGGCAACCGCCGCGCCTTGCACGACTACATCCAGTAATTAGGTCTTTCGGGCGTGGATTCTACTTGGGTCCACGCCCTTTTTGTGTCTGTCCAGCCGGCACCACCCCACCAACGTTTTAATTAGGTATATTTACCAATTCATAGCGAAGTCGACAAGCGCCTCTCGGCACCGACATATTTGGCGCGTGTCACCATACTCTTTGAGCCCGTGAAGGCCCGCGCCTCCCGGCCCAAAGACGACGGCCGGAATCCCCGCTTCGGCCAGCAGCGCAGAATCCGCCCAGCCGGTCATACCGACGAAACTGCACGAACCGCGAACCCGCTCGGTTGCCGCTTTCAGCTTCTGCGGTAGCGGCTCGGTTTCCGGGATCTCGAAAGCCGGCCTGAAAAAACACAGATCCATCTCGGCCTGAAATTGCGGGTCGCGCGCAAGAGCTTCCATGATCGGCTCCAGTTCGCGCCGTACCGAATGCCGCGACTCGCCCGGCAGCGTGCGGCGCTCAATGTCCAGCTCGCAGGTATTCGGGTAGCTCGAAAGCTCGCGGCACCTCGAATCAACGAGGCATGGACGGAGGCCTCTCCCAGAAGCGCGTGCGGGGTCCTCCGAGACAATTCCACCCCATAGGCCTCGACCGCGGCCAGAACGCGGCCCATATGGGCAATGGCATCGACCCCCTCGCGCGGCCGGCTTCCGTGAGCCGCAACGCCGTGAGTGGTCACGTGGGCCCACGCAAAGCCCTTGTGAGCGACCACGACGTCGAGCTCGCTCGGCTCGAAAACGATGGCCATATCCGCCCGGATACCCCACTTCAAAAGCGCCTCCGTGCCTGCCGAGTAAGCCTCCTCGTCAGCAACGCAAGCGACAATTACATCGCCCCTGGGAGGTTTTTTCGAAAGCGTGACGGCGGCGGCCAGCATCGCCGCCAGGCCTCCTTTAACATCCTGCGCACCGCGGCCGTGCAGACGGCCCTCCTCGTCTATCTCCCCTGAAAACGGCGCCTCCATACCTTCGACGCTCACCGTGTCGAGGTGGCAGCACAGAAGAAGGCTCGGTCCATCTTCCGTCCCGGGGATGCGACCGATGACGTTCGGCCGGCCCGGCAGCGCGTCGCGAAGCTCAACGTCGACGTCGCGATTCTCGAGGACGCCCGCCACGAAATGGGCAAGTGCTGCTTCTCCTGCTGCGCCCGGAACGAGACTCGGGTTCACCGAGTCGATCCGAACGAGACGCTGGGCGAGCTCCAAGGTCTCTACATCGTTCAAGGCTGTCTCATAAAGCGCCTATGGTGTCCGTGACTACCATCCGAAGTACTGTTCGATCTCGCGGCAACGGAGATATCCTCGATATCACCACCAATGTGGCGGAAGCCGTCGCGGGATCGGGTCTCATCAACGGCGTCGCAACCCTATTCGTCACCGGGTCGACGGCCGGCCTGACGACGATCGAGTACGATCCCGGTCTCGTGCATGATCTCACCGCGGCGTTCGAGCGCCTCTATCCGCAGGCATTGGAGTATCGTCACCACGAGAAGTGGGGCGACGATAATGGCCATAGCCACGTGCGCGCGTCCATGCTCGGACCCTCTCTTGCCGTTCCTTTTGTCGAGGGGACGCTGACGCTCGGAACTTGGCAGCAAATCGTTCTCGTCGATTTCGACACCCGGCCCCGCTCGCGCGAATATGTGGTCCAAATAATAGGAGAGCCCGATGCAGCCAATCGTCGATGAAGCCGTCGAGACCTACGCCCGAGAACATACGCAGGAAGCCCCGGAGCTACTAGAACGGATCGAGCGGGAAACGCTCGCGATGCGCGGCGCCGAGATGTTGACGGGCCGCACGGAGGGGCAGCTGCTGCGGATGCTCGCGACTCTGGTGGGCGCGGAGCGCATCTTGGAGATTGGCATGTTCACCGGCTATAGCGCTCTCATGATGGCGTCGGCGCTGCCCGACCATGGTGAGCTTCACACTTGCGACATCGACCCCGAGGCTGAGTCCATCGCTCGTCGTCATTTCGCGGAGAGCCCCGATGGGCACAAGATCCGCATCCACATGGGGCCGGCTCTCGAGACGCTCGAAAGGCTATCTGGGCCGTTCGACCTCGCATTCATCGATGCCGACAAAGAGAACTATCCCAACTATTACGAGCCCGTGCTGGCACGACTTCGCACGGGTGGCCTCATGGTCGTGGACAACACTCTTTGGAGAGGTGAAGTGGTCGATCCTCAGGACGACGCGGGACGCGCGATCCACGAGCTCAACGAAACGATCCAGCACGACCCGCGCGTCGAGAACGTGCTCGCGACGATCCGCGACGGGATCCACATCGCGCGCAAGCTCGAGCCCTGACCATGCCCCTCGCCATCCGCTGCGTCGATTTGCGCAAAACCTATCCCGCCAAGCCTCCTGTGGAAGCGGTGCGCTCTCTCTGAACGACGCACTACGAGCGCTCATGCTCGAAGGTCTCCCTTCGGCATCACAGGGGGCCGAGCTCACGATCCTTTCGGCCTATGCTGTCGTGACTTTCGGCCTAGCGCTTCGTTGGTTCCGCTGGGCCTAAGGTCCCGGGCCTGGCACGGACTCCTTCTCTTGCGCATCCCTCTGTTTTCGAGGATCGATGAGGCCGTAATCCTTGATCTTCTTGTCGAGCGTGGGGCGGGTGATGCCGAGGACTTCACTCGTGCGGGATTTGTTCCAGCGCGTTTGCTTGAGAACATGATCGATGTAGCGGTGCTCCATCTCCTTGAGCGTCGTGAGCTCTTCGGTTACGAGTCCGGCGCCAACGACCTCCGAGCGCAAGAGCGGCAAGTGCTCCGGCAGCAAGACATCGCCATGAGCGAGCGTAACGGCGCGGGTGAGCGCGTTCTCGAGCTCGCGAACGTTGCCTTTCCAAGCGGAGTTCATGAGCAACGTCATGACGCTGTCGGGTACTTTACGCACGTTGGTGTGTAGCTGGCGGTTGATCTTCTGCAGCAGGTAAGCGACGAGATCGGGGATGTCGTCACGACGCTCGCGGAGCGCGGGAATCTTGATCTCGACGACTTTGAGCCGGTAATACAAGTCTTCGCGGAAGATACCTTTGCGCACGGACTCTTCGAGATTACGGTTCGTGGCGCCCACGATGCGAGCCTCGGTGTGTTGGATGCGCTCGCCGCCCACGCGCGAGAACTCGCGATTCTCCACTACGCGCAAGAGCTTCGCCTGAAGACTGGGCGTGATGTCGCCGATCTCGTCGAGAAAGAGCGTCCCTTTTTGCGCGGTCTCGATCTTCCCCCGGCTGTCGCGTACCGCCCCGGTAAAAGCCCCTCGAACATGGCCGAAGAGCTCGCTTTCGAGAAGACCTTCGGCGAGCGCGGTGCAATTCACGGGGACGAAAGGCTCTTGTCGGTTTACGGAGTTGTAGTGGATCGCTCGAGCGACGAGCTCCTTCCCGGTGCCGGATTCGCCACCGATCAGTACGGTGGTCGTGCTTCGCGACAGCATGCCGATCGTCTTGAAGACTTCGCGCATCCCGGGGGTGCGCCCGACGATATTGTCCATGCTAAAGCCTTGCGACGCCTCGGTAACGAGGTAGTCGAGCTTCGTGTCCATTTCCCTCATCCGATGGGCTTTTCGAATGCTCAGGAGAAGCTCGTCATAGTCGATGGGCTTGCAGATGTAGTCGAAGGCGCCAAGCTTCATCGCTTGGACGGTAGTCTTCATATCGTCGAAGGCCGTGATCATGATGACGTAGGCTTTGTCATCGATCTCGCGGATGCGCTTCAAAACGTCGATGCCGTCCATGACGGGAAGATGGATGTCGAGGATGACGAGGTCCGGCTCGCCTTGCTGGAATTTCTCGACGCCTTCCCCGCCATCGGCGGCGACGGATACGTCGAAGCCTTCACTGGCAAGATGCGTTTTGAACGTTTGTCGTATCAGGCGGTTGTCGTCGACGACGAGAATCGATTTCATGCGTCTCCGATCGCGATCGCAGAAGCCTCGGTTCGAGGCGCGGGAGGCGACTCATAAGGGAGCGTCACGGTAATCGTCGTCCCTTGCCTGGCCACGCTCGCGACTTCGATGCGGCCTCCGTGAAGCTCGATGACTTTGCGCGCGTTGGTGAGTCCGAGTCCTGTGCCCAAACTCTTGGTCGTGAAAAAGGCGTCGAAGATCGACCCCTTGTCGCGCTCCTCAATGCCGGCGCCGTTATCTTCGATCGTCACCACCGCCACCGGACCGTCGTCGGTCTCCTGCTGCTTCGTGCGCACGAAAATGACGCCTCCTGTCTGCACCGCTTCGGTTGCATTCAAGAGCGTGTTCAAAAAAGCGGAGCGAAGCTGGCTCCCGTCCACATTCATCGGCGGGATATTGTCGAATTCGGTGACGATCTCGATGTGCTTTTCGTCGACAGGTTCCTCGACGAAACGAAGCGCGTCTTCGAGGAGGTTCTCGAGGCCAAATTCTTCTTTGTAAAGCTGGGGAGCGCGCGCGTAGCTCAAGATGTCCTTGACGAGTTTTTCCACTTGTTGCACGCCGCTTTCGGCGATCCCGATCTGCTCGCGCTCGATCTCGTTTAGAGCGGGGTGCTTTCCAATCTTTTGGATATTGAGCTTGACCGCCGTCAGAGGATTCCGAATCTCGTGCGCGAGCGCCGTCGCGAGGCGGCCGATGGTGGCGAGCTTCTCAGCTTCGTTGAGCTTCTGGGACGCCTCCTCGAGCTTCTCGCGGTCGTCGAGGATCTGGGCGGTCATCCGATTGAAGTTGGCCGCGAGCTCTCCAATCTCATCCCCGTGCGAAATGTCGATGCGGTGCTGCAAGTCCCCGCGCGCCACACGAATCGTGCCCTCGACGAGACTCTCGAGCGGCCGGCTGATGCGGCTCGCGAGGAACACCGAGCCGAGAGCGCCGAAAGTCAGCCCGAGAAAGCCGAGACTGATGAGACCGATCCGAGTTCTCTGGATCTCCGCATTGACTTCTGCGAGGGACAAGCCGAGCTTGATGGCGCCCCAAAGCTCGCCTTCGACGAAGACGGGTGCGATGACCTCCAGCACTTCAACGATGCGGCCGTCCGTGGTCTCGAAACCGAACTCCCTTTTGACCACCTCATCGCGCTCGAGACGGCCCATCTCGGCGCTCATCTCGAAGAGCTCTTCGGGGAAAATCTCCTTTGCTTCCGCGTTCGCGGCGAGAGTGCGCGCTTCACGATTGAAGATGATGGCAAAGACAACATCCTCGTCCTCGGCCGCGCGCTCGACGTTTTGTTGGAGGGCAACGAGGTCGTAATACATGATGCGGTTCTCGGAGAGGTCCGCCATCATTTGCGCGATCGAGGATGCATGCTCTTCGGCGCGATCTTTGAGCGCTGCGGTGCGCTCCAACTCGACAAAGAAGATGACGATGCTCATCAGCACGGTGATGAGCGCGGTCGAGCTGAGAATGAAGCGATCCCTTAGGCTGAGAGGAGCGATGCGCCACATCGCCTAGAGCTCGACTTCGGTCTCGAGCCCCTCCTTAGCCAGCCAGATGTCTTTCATCTGGATGTAAGGCGCTCCCAGCGGAGTGAGCTTGAAACCGCGCACGTTGGGCCGCAGCAGATAACGTAGCCGGCCATAATCCGTAGGGATGATGGGTGAATCGAGAAGAACGATCTCCTCGATCTCGTGATAGAGCCCGTTCCTTTTCGTGTAGCTCGTCTCTGACCACACCTGATCGAGAAGCTCGTCGACGCGGGGGTTCTTGTAGCCAAACGCGTTCATGTGGCCTTCCGAGTGGAATAGCGGCCTCAAGAAGTTGTCGGGATCGGGAAAATCCGCGTACCAGATATTGGGACGGAGGATCGCGCGGTCACGAAAGCGCGGCGCCTCAAAATCAATGACGCTCTCCATCTCGAGGAACTTTAGCTCGACTCCGACTTCCTTCAAGCAGGCGACGAGACAGCTGTCGCGAGCGACCGAGCCGGGATCGGAAAGATAGATATTCCTCGGCAAGACGGGGAGCTCGAGCGGCGGGAGTCCCCTACCCCCGGGATAGCCCGCTTCGGCCATCAACTCGCGCGCTTTGACCAGGTCTCGGTCGTAGTGGGATTCCTTGGGGATAAAGCCAGGAATTCCCGGAGGGACGACACCGCTCGCCGCTTCAGTACCCGCCGTCACTTTGGCCGCGTCGAGAAAGCTTCTTTTGTCGAGCGCGTAGTTGATGGCGAGACGAACTTTCGGGTTGTCATAGGGCCGCACATTGTTCGGGAAATAGAGGTAGCGCAAAGCCAGGAACCGTTCGGCTTTGACGGCGACCCAATCCGCGTAGCTCTCCACGTCGGTCTCGAGACAATCGGCCATCTGGTTGAGAGGTCGCGAAACACCTTCGTAGTCGGGGTCGTTCCAGATCGCGCGGAAGACCAACGCGTCGAGGTGCGGACGCCCTTCGAAATATTGCAGGTTCGCTTCGAGACGGATGCCCTGATAGACCCCGTCCACCATCGGAACACCCGCGTCCTCCGCAGGCTCGATCCAGCGCGAGAACTGGAACGCGCCGGTGCCGATGGGGGCATTGAAGAAGCTGTCGCCCTGGTCCAAGAGCTCCTCCTTGGGGAGGATCTTGGAGGAGTACATGCTGAGCACGGAGAGCGCCGGAACGAATGGCGTGACGAAGGTGATGCGGAACTCGCTGTCGCCGATGGCTTCGAGTCCTTTGACGTGTCGGGCGCGCCCGGCGCGGAAATCCTCGGCGCCTTCGATTCGGCTGAAATAACTGTAATTGTGATCGTTCAGTCCTCGGATTAGAAGTCGCTCGAAACTGAAGACGCAATCCTCGGCGGTCACCCTGCGCCCGTTGTGGAAGCGGGCACCCTCCCGCAACTCGAACGTATAGGTCTTGCCATCGGGAGAGATCTCCCAGAACTTGGCGAGTGCTGGAACGACATTCAAGTGCTCGTCGAAAGCCGTCAGGCCGTCATAAAGCTGCTGCACGAGCATGACATCGGTGCTGAAGATCGCCTTTGCGGGGTCCAGCGTCCGCATGGATTGAAAGAGCGGGTAGCGAAAGACGCCGCCCTGCACGGGAACTTGCACGATGTTGTCGACGACGCCGCTGCCCGCACCGAGCGTCTCTTTCTTGATGAGGCGTCCGGCGAAAGCCGTCACGACAAAAAGGCACAAGAGGCCTCCGGGAATGAGCCAGGCGCTTTTTCCGCCCATGGCTCCCGGTCGGGAGCGCGGCGCCTCCGGATCTGATGCTGGTTTCATAGCGACGTTTCTGCGGGGCCCAGGTTCATCGAGCCCCAAGCCTAGATTAGTTTACCGCCGCCGGCCGCGCAACTTCGGATAAGCCCCTCAGAATGAAAGCTTTCCCTCGGCGATCTCCACGGCCTTACCCCCGACGCGAACCTCAAAAGGGCCCTTATCGCCACTATCCACGTCGACGTAAATGGCACTCGGACGGCCCATCTCGTAGCCTTGCTCCACGACAATGTGCGCCGTCGGCTCCGCTGTTACGAGCCCGCGGTGAACGAGGTAGGCGCCGAGAGCCCCCGAGGCGCTCCCGGTCGCCGGGTCCTCCACGATACCGAACGTCGGGGCAAACATGCGGGCATGGACGGTACTTTCGGGGTGAATGCATTCGCGTGTGAAGATCATGAAGGAATCGGTCTGGGTCTCCGCGAGAACTTTCCTCATCGCGACGAGGTCGAGCTCGATCTTGTCCAGGTGGCGGAGCGAGCGCGCCGGCACCATCAGCTGCGGAACCGCGGTGGAGACGACTTGCGCCGGCAGGTCGTCGGGGAGGAGCTGATCCTCCGAGAGACCGACCGCGTCCGCGAGCAGCTTGCGGTCGGTATATTCGTCGAAAAAGCGCGGCGGGGATTGCGTCATCGTGACTAGATCCACTTGGCCGTCCTTGACGACGATATCCACCGGAAGCACGCCCGCCTGACACTCTTGAAAGATACGGTTCGAGCCTTCTGCCACCTCGAGGATCCCGCGCTTCGCAAGCACGAAACACGTTCCCACGACAGGGTGGCCAGCCAGCGGCAGCTCTGATGTCGGAGTAAAAATGCGCAAGCGGAGCTGTGCCTTCAAATCCGTCGCCGGCAGAACGAAGGTCGTCTCCGAGAGGTTCATCTCCTTCGCGATGGATTGCATGTCCTCGGAGCTGAGCCCTTCAGCTTCGGGGAAAATGGCGAGTGGGTTTCCGGTAAAAGGGCGATCCGTGAAGACGTCGGCCTGGAAGAAGGGATACTCCCGCATAGACGGGAAATACTACCCTAAAACGGATGCGGCGTCTTGCTTCGCATGCTCGAGCAGATGGATACATTGCCATCCCACCGTTCCACCCAGGCCTTGAAGGCGCACGCGCTTGTCCTTACAATCGTCATGATCAAGGAGGGAGACGGTTCCTCGACCGATGGCGGCTCCGAGCTCGCGGTCGTCCTCGATTGGTTCGAAGAAGTTAAGCGCCTCGTTCCGACCAACAACTGAGAATCATCTTTGCTACACAGAAATATCTGACGTGCTGCGCGAGGAACCTTGGTTCGCCTCGATAGAAAGATGAGCGCTCGAGCCGTAGTCGCCGCGCTCGTCGGCGCGATCGTGTTCGCGGCGACGGGGGCTTTGTATCACGGCAGCCGCGAGGTCGTCGTGGATTTCCAGAAAGCTTATGAGGGCGGCTTCATTTCGGAGTTCCACGGACGCGAGCGAGCGGATGACGGCTACTTTCGCTGGACGACGGACGCTTCCTATCTCGATTTCCACCACCTACCCAAGACGGGAACGGTGAACGTCGAAACGCTCTTGAGAGTTCGGCGCCCGGGCGGCGAGCCGCGTCCGAACGTCGCCTTTACCCTGAACGGGACGACGGTCGAGCGCGTGGTCAGTCTTCCGGGCCGCGCCGTTTATCCTTTCGCGTTCCCCGCATCGCGGTCCGGTATGCGGCTCGGTATTCGCTCCGATACGTTCGATCCCAACGGCACTGGCATCCGGCTTCTCGGTGTTCAAGTGCTAGGCGTCACACTGGCATTTCCGGATAACCCTCCTTCCTGGTTGGCGCCCTCGCTCCTGATGGGGGGCGCGGCTATGCTGTTCTTCGCGGCGGTGCTGGTGGCCGGCGCGGCTCCGCTCTGGGCCGGGCTTTCGTCCCTTGTCATCGCTTCGGGGTTCGTTTTTCTCCTCGCCCAACACGCACTCCGCTTTTCGAGCTATCCGAGGGACGTGGCGTTGCTCGCGGCGGCGACCTTGGCCGTTTTAGTCTTTCTCCGTTTCGTGCTCGCAAAGCTCGATTGGCTTCACCCCGGCTCGCGGGTGTGGGTCCTGGCTTCGCTCGGCATCGTCTTGCTCCTGGAAATGGCGGTCGTGTTCTACCCGCTACGCGTGAGCTCCGACGCGGATTTCCAGGCGAATCGCATGCTGCATTTTCTCGAGGGCAACTGGCACCCGACTTCCGTGACGCAGCACCATCCACCGTTCGACATTCCCTATCCCGTCTCGCTCTATGCGACCGCGGCGTCCTTGGTCTTACTCGGCGCCGACCGCGTCGTCTCTCTTTCGTTCATGACGGGCCTTTTCGACGTCTTTGTGTCGATCGTATTGATCTATCTCGGCTGGCGTTTTCTCGACGACCTCCGCGCGGGCATCCTTGCCGGCATCTTGTATCAACTCGTGCCGGTGAACGCGCTGAGCTTTTCCGCCGGCAACTTCACGAACCTCTTTGCCGTCGCGGCGCTCTCGCTGGCCTTCGTCTTCATGTTCTCGTCACCCGTGATTAGCGCTTTGTGGACTTTCGTAGCGCTCACCGCACATCTCGGGATGCTCATCGAAGGAGCGATCCTCTGGCCCGCGTGGCTTTTCTTTTTCTGGCTCGCGCCGACCCCCGCAAACGACCAGCGCAAGCGGCTGACGTTGGCACTGACCGTGGCGGCGCTTCTTGCCGGGGTCTACTACTTCGGCTACTGGGAGCTCTTCACGAGCCAATGGGACCGCGCTCTCGAGCGCGATGCCGCAACGGTCGCGGCAGGACCGAGCTCCAAACTCGCCGATCTCGGGTGGGTATTCGTTGTCGTCGCAGCGCTCGGCGCACTGTCGCTTGCCAAGCGGCCTTTCTCGAGCTCGTTCCGCGGGGCTGCCGCGACTTGGCTCGGCGTGACGGTCGTGTTTGCCGTCATCGATACGCTCTCGGCGATCGAGATCCGCTACGTGCTCCAGGCGCTCCCGCTTCTCGCACTCTGTGCGGGCGCGTATTTGTCGAAAGCGTTCGAGCGTGGCTGGCGCGGCAAGACCGCAGCCCTCATGGCAACTCTGTATATTGTTTTCCTTGGCTTCCGCACACTCTACGAAGTCCTGCTCACGCGGTACCACTGAGAAAGGTCATGGCGACCGAGACTTTCCGTTTCGTCTTTCATCAATCTTGCGCTGGATGAACGCCGGCCCGTAAACACGTTCGGCGAGTAATCGATTGTGTGCTGGGCACAAAATCTGAAGAATGGACTCGTTGTTGCTGTGAAAGATCCCGAACGGGCGGCATGGTCGATTTGGAGTCTCGCCCGCGCAGTACATCTCGTTCCATCGGGTCCAAGAAATACGCATTGGTACGATCCGCGTTCGTGGACGCGCTCGGAAACCTCGGACGCAACGTATCGAGACTGGGCGGGCTCGTCCTTTTTGCCCATCTCGTTTGAACGAGATGGCGCCTCGGCGCCACGCTGCCTCTTTCGCCGCCGCTCGAGCTTCTTCTTCGGGTCCTTCTTCTCGAGCGCGATGTCGAGCGCCTTCTCCATGATCTCGGCTATGTGCTTCTGAGCGTTCTCGATGCCGACCACTTCCGCCAGTCGCTCGAACTTGTCCTTGAAATCTCGGTTGGCGGAAAATCTGAAGTTGTAGATCTCCGGACGGGCGGGCTGAAGAATCGGTGGGGAGTTCTTCGGGGTCTCGACGGCGGGTGGTGGTGACGGCGCCGATGCTTCTCGAGGCGGCTCCACAAGCGCGGGTTGCGAGGGCCGCTTGCGGATCGACGGCTCGAAAACGGACTTCGGCTTGATTGCCACCAGGTATTCCTCAGTCTCCCTGCGCGTCTTGCCGGCACAATCGGAAATGAGCTCGTCGACATTGTCCTCTTTAAGGTGGGGCGCCAACAGGGCGGCGACCGTGAGACTGACACGACTCTCGGATAGCGCGACGAGAAGCTGAGGGAAGCGCCGCGAAACGTTCGCCACATGTATGCGTGCCGGCACAGCGCCTTCGCTCAAGTTCAAGTGTTTTATGCAGTAGTCGTAGAGGCTCTTGTAGCCAAGCTCGAGTGCGGTCTTTCGAGCCGACATCTCGGCGAGATGTGCGATGAGCTTGGCGATGGTCGTGTTCTCGACGAGAACCAACTTCTCGGCGGATTGAACGAGCTCGTCGCGAGAAAGTTGTTCGAGCTTCGTGAAGTAGCGCTTGAAGGTTTCGATCATTGTCCGACTCCAGTAATTTATTATACTCCATTGTTTTTGTGGGCCCTCAGATTGCGGCAGAGCATAGAACGGAGGTCAGATCGAAACGAAAGTCGGATTTGCGGATTCGAGTGCAGTGGTGATGCACTCCGCTGACGTGAACACGGTTCTCAGACGCGGTCGCGACGCGAGGCATTTCGTTGCGGGAAGGCTGTCAAGTCTTTTTGTCGATTTTTTTCCACTCCAGCGGGCGCCGTCTAGGAGCCTTCGGGAAACAACATGACGACTATGACCACGACGTGTTCAACTCGGCAGGCTCCACCTTAGCTACCCCCCATTTTGGTCCAGAGAATGGGGTCCACCTCATACGGCCAGCGCACTAGCATGGCCGGTCTTCCTGGTCAGTGCATGGTTACAACCAAGTGCGTTTGATATGAGTACAAACTCGCGATTCACTACCTCTGTAATTCAGGGCATAGTAATTGCTTTTACACTAAAGTGGTGCTCGTTAATCATCAAGGAATGGAGAAGACTAAGAGGTCTAGCCTTGGTGGAGAGGGTGCTTGCGCTGTTTGCTGTTGGTAATATGTACGCATCCCTTCGCAAAAAAGGAGCTTACGCTCCATTTAGCGCGCAGCGAAGGTCGTGAGCGCTATTTTGACTGTAATTTAATGCAGCGTAAAGTCTTAGCATCATCTTACCAACACTTAATAGCGGAAGCACCCGTCAAAGAGCCTCTCTAGGAACTTCTCGTAGTCTTCGCGTGATTCGAAATCGCGACTACCTCGCAACATCAGCGCTTGGTCCACCGATTCCTTCAGCCGGTAATGACGCTGCTCGATGTCGCCGTTCTCGTTGGGCTTCGCAGCCTGGATACGACGTCCTTCCACGCCGTAATGCGCCAGAAGAGACTTGTAGCGCTGCGTGAACACCTCTGGATGGAGTTCTTGATGGACCGCCCTGTTGTTTTTATATTGAATCGCGAAGATTTCTCATTCGTGATTCACCTCGACCGGCAACCACGTACGAGCAGAAGACGGGAGGCGCAGACGGGGTCAAGGGCGCGTAGCGGCTCGCGTAGCGAGCGAACCCTTGACGCCGTCGAGCACTCCCGTACCCTCATGGAGTGGTGGCCGTTCTTGATATTTCATCGCGGTGGATTACGGATTAAAGTGATAAACAACACCGCCGCACTCAGTCGGTCCGTCTGATGAGCATTCGATGCTCCCCCGAGCTTCCACACTGCATTTTGAAAGCCCATACTCAAGCTTTCGAAGCTTTCCGAGAAGCACACCGTGCCCCACTCCCAGTTCGAGTACGTCAACACAAAGTGATAGAGCAGGTGATCGAATGGCTGGCCCTCGATCCGTACCCCGAGGCCATTCATGTGCGTGAAGTCCGATTGACTAAGCTCGCCTGGCTCGTGCCGCTGCTCGAAAAACACTTCTTTCGGTGGACCCTCGAGCGCACGCCACTCCTTCACCCGCGCTGCAGCGTTCGAAGCTGCCCGTCTTGAAACTTACCCGGGTGACGACGCTGGAGATCCTTGAACAGCGTCTTCGCCTGAAGGCCTGGGTTCAGCTCCAGCTTCGAGCGAACCTTCTCCCACATCTCTTTGAACGAATCCTCACGCGTGCGCCAGTCTCGTTCCTTGTTCATTTCACTCGGCAGCTTCCTCAAACGACGGTACTTTCGCGCCGTCTTCTCATCCATCCCGGACTTCGCCGCCGCCAACGACAGCGTTTGCTCCTGGTTCAACAGCTTCATCAGCTTCCTCACCTGACAGTCTGTTATCAATCCAATCTCCTTTCACTTTAGGAGTTTGGACTATTTTCAGACCGCCCGAAAACCGGGAATTCTATTTGTCGCCAGGCGGGAATTTTAATTGTCGCTGATCATTCCTTATTAATGGCGTTCGCCGACACAGGCAGGACAACTAACACCGGTATTCAAACGCGGCGTAGCAACACTTGATGGCGGAAGCACCAGATGATCAGCAAGTACATGGTCCTCATCGCCAGCGAGCAGAAGCTCCTGATGATGCACCCGTACCAGATCTACGCGGTCAAGGCCATCGTCGATTGCATCGATCAGAACTGCGGCAACGGCTACATCTGGCACACGACCGGCTCGGGCAAGACGCTCACCTCTTTCAAAACCTCGACGCTACTCAAGATCAACGAGAGCATCCACAAGTGTCTTTTCGTCGTCGACCGCAAGGACCTTGATCGCCAGACCCGCGAGGAATTCAACCGGTTCCAGGAGAACTGCGTCGAGGAAAACACCAACACCGCTACGCTTGTCCGCCGCCTCCTGTCCGACGACTACGCGGACAAGGTCATCGTTACGACCATCCAGAAGCTCGGGCTCGCCCTCGACGAGAACAGCAAGCACAACCGGCAGGACATGTCTCAGGGGCGGTCAACGTTCAAGCAGCGGCTCAAGCACCTCCGCGACAAGCGAATGGTCTTCATCTTCGATGAATGCCACCGCTCGCAGTTCGGCGAGAACCACAAGGCCATCAAGGAGTTCTTCCCGAACTCCCAGCTCTTCGGCTTCACCGGCACCCCGATCTTCGAGGACAACGCGATCGTCAGGCAGATCCAGGGAGACGTCGCTACCCTTCTAACCACCAAGGACCTCTTCCAGAAAGAACTCCACGCCTACACCATCACCCACGCGATCGAGGATAGGAACGTACTCCGCTTCCACGTCGACTACTACAAGCCAAGGGACACCCCCGCCCTCAAGCCCGGTCAGACGCTCACCAAGCAGGCGGTCGCCCAGGCCATCCTCGACAAGCACGATGCCGCGAGCGGAGGCCGACGCTTCAACGCACTGCTGGCCACCGCATCGATCAACGACGCCATCGAGTACTACGAAGTCTTCAAGGAGCTCCAGGCCGAACGGCAGTCGGTGCTTCCGTAATCAAGTGTTGGTGGCTGCCGCGTAACCCGCTCGTGTGCTAGAGTTTGAGCCTGATTTCGGGAGACGCAGTTCTTTCGGCGATGCGGGCTGGGCTGACCACACGGTGCCTGACGTTCAGGGACACCTTCGTGTGCACGCCGACATCCTTATAGTGGTGTTCGCCGACACAGGCAGGCCAGCTGACGTTAGCATTCAAACACGGCGTAGCAACACTTGATGGCAGAAGCACCGCACAGGACGGGGAGCTTAAAAGATGTTCGGATCCTATGTCCATAATGTCGATCCGATCATTGCCGAAGTGGGCGGCGTCTATCTCTGGTGGTATGGGCTTAGCTATTCGCTGGGATTCCTGCATTTGCATCTGTTTCTGCGCCGCCACAGGCTTCGGCTCGGACTCACTTCCAGAGACGTATACACCCTCACCCTTTTCATCGTGGTGGGCGTTTTGGTCGGGGCGCGTCTCATCGAAGTCGCATTCGACGAGTGGCCCTTCTACAGCGCGCACCCTACCCTCATTCCGGCATACTGGCTTGGGGGCCTGGCGTCTCACGGGGTCCTTCTCGGAGCGACTGTAGCTGTCACCTCCTTCGCCTTGCTCTATCGAAAGGACCTGCTCGCGCTGTTCGATGCAGTCGTGATCCCCGGTTCGTTTCTGATGGGAATGGGAAGGATCGGGAACTTCATCGACGGCCAGATCGTTGGTGCTCTCACCGATGTGCCATGGGGCGTGCGGTTTCCCGACGCAGTTGGAATCCGGCATCCGGTGGTTCTCTATGACGGCATCAAGAATATTCTGCTGGTGCCTTTCCTCCTCCGTGTTCGAAAGATGAACCCAACGCCGGGGGCAACCGCAGCTCGTTTCGTCTTCTGGTATGCGTTCTTGCGTGTATTCATTGATCTGTTTCGCGACTATCCGACTCACCGTCTGGCTCTCGGGACCGGGCAGACCCTGAACCTCATCATGGTGTCGATCGGTGTCGTTTTTTTGATCCGATCGCGCATTCGGCGTCTGGGTCGGCTGCGAAGTGGTGCCAGAGAGGCACTGGATGTGGAAGCCCCGCCTGAAAAAGCGCCATTCGTGTTACAGAGAATCGTACTCGTTGTTTTACTGGTGTGCTGTCTGACGTTGCCCAGCAACTGGACACAGAACATACCGGAACGATACGGGAAGCGACACGCCGGACTCGAACACTCGTGGCTCTACCCAGACATCAACACGTCGGCGCCGACCGATGAACCCTAGAGGGGAGTCGCCGACAACGACGACTGGTGGTTTTGAGCGAGGTGTGACAGGTTGACTAAGCCTCGGAGGAAAAGACCATGAGCAATCGAACCGTGACGCAGCTGGGCGCCATCGTGCTGATGGCGTCGTCGATAGTGCCCCTATCGGCGAAAATCCAGACGGTAAAGGGAAACACATACGCGGACACGGCAGAGGTAGGTGTCCGGACTCTCATGTTGATCGGTGCCGGACTTCGTGAGCGGTGGTGGCTTGACGTCTACACGATGGGCGCGTATGCCGAGAACCGCACCTGCGATCCGCAGATGCTGATCTCGATGGATGGGGCAAAATCTCTCCGTATCGATCTGCTCCGCGACGTCGACGCGAAGAATATGGCCGACGCGCTCGAAGATGCTCTCGATAAAAATTTGCCGCCCGGCGGCTCTCCCGGTATCCGATCTCAGATCGATACCTTCCTAGGCTACTTTGAAAAGGACCTGGAGAAGGGGGACAGCATGGAGTTGACCTACGTTCCCGGCCTGGGTACGGCGCTAATGCAGAACCGGGAGCAGCAGGGAGCCACGATGCCGGGCAAGGGGTTTGCCGACATCCTGTGGGCTTCCTATTTCAGTTCCGAAACTTGCTGTTCGGGGCTCAAGAAGCAGATTCTCGACCATTGTTCCCAGTGAGAGGTTCGCAGGCCGTGGAATCGAAAGGTTGCCGTCCTTCTGGAGGATTTCCGTCGCCGTCGCGACCTTGGCGAAGCCGGGGTCATCGGTAAACGCCTGATAGGCGGTGAGAATGCGTTGCTGATGTTCGGCCTTGAGGAAGCTCTGGGCCCGCTCCCGTGCCACGTCATGCACAGCGTCGATGAACAAGACCTTTCCCTCGCGGTCGGAGGGCTTCCGCGTTCGGCACACCACCACGCAGGCTTCCATGGGCGAGTTATAGAAGAGGTTTGGTCCGAGGCCGAGCACACACTCGAGGAGGTCCAACTCGACAAGCTGTCGCCGCATTGCCGCTTCTTCGTTGCGGAAGAGCACGCCATGCGGGAAGAGGATTGCGCAGCGGCCAGTCTGTGGGTCGAGGCTCTTGAGGATGTGCTGGAAGAAGGCGTAGTCGGCGCGGCCCTGCGGCGGCGTCCCGAGAAAGTTGCGACCCCAGGGGTCGTTCTGCCACGCCTCGCGGTTCCACTTCTTGATCGAGTACGGCGGATTGGCAAGGACCACGTCGAAAGTCCGTAGATGGTCGCGGTCGATGAATGCTGGCTGGTTCAACGTGTTGCCCGCGACGATCTCGAAGTCTTCCACGCCGTGCAGGACCAAGTTCATCCGGGCAATGGAGGCCGTGATGTGGATCAGCTCCTGGCCGTATAGCCCCAGCGTGCGCGCGTCGCCGCCTCGGCGCTTCACCTCGGCCCTGCCTGAACCACGGTGCCGTCCATATCTACCGTCAGACGGTTCAGACCCAATCGGCAATCAGGTTGGATGGGCGTTTCGAGGATTCAATCCTCATCGCAAGAAGAATAAAAGTTACTACCCTTTGTTCGCTCACCTGGCTCAGACGGGCCAGATTCTCAAATCCAGAAATCGTCCTGGCAACGTTCACGACTCCAAGGGTGCCGATGCGTTTCTACGGGAACTGATAGGCGAGCTACGGGGCCAGTTCGGTCGGTCCCGAAAACTGGAATTCCGCACGGACGCCGCGTTTTTCAACGAAAAGATTCTCAAGAGGCTAGAGCGCTCCCGAAGCGAGTTCGCGATCAAGGCTCCGTTCTGGCCGTGGCTCGGCCTAAAGGAGGTCGTCGCCGGGCGCAAGCGATGGCACCGCGTGAGTGACGAAATCGACGGCTTCTCCATCAAACACTTCATCGAGCCCTGGAATATCACCGTCCGGATCGCGATCTATCGGAAGCGAGTTCGACATCGAACGGCGAAGAACTTCCAGCTCGACCTGTTTTCTCCAGACGACGGCTACTTCGAGTACTCAGCCGTCGCCACCAACAAATCGCTCACCGTCCAACGCCTTTGGTACTTCGCTGCTGGGCGAGGCGGCCAAGAGAAAACCTTCGCCGAATTGCGCAGCCAGTTCGCTCTCGACGTCGTGCCCACTAAAAGCTATGCCGCCAATAGCGCCTGGCAACAGTTGAACGTGCTCGCACACAACCTGTGTCGCAGCTTTCAGATCGACACCATCGCTGAAACGAAAGGCATCTCTCGAAAGCGTACTTGCACCCATCTGCTGAACACCATCCGCACCATCCGCTTCCGCATCATCAACAAAGCCGGCCGCCTCGTTCGCGTTAGTGGTCGAAACGCGCTCCGAATGGCCACAAACTCCTCCACTCAGACACTCTTTGAAAGAATCGAACTCGCGCTAGCGTCATGAATTATTGTTCAATTAGGGTTAATGGCGGAAGCACCAGGCATCGCCTAATTGATGAGCTCCTCAATGATCAGAATTCGAGCAGCATTGTGCTGTGCGCCATTATCTTTCAGCCAGCCGTTTACCCGCTTCAAGAAAGTCCGTCCGCGGCGGCGGTGCGCGACCGTCTCAGCTGTCATTGCGAATACTTGATCGTCATCTGCCATTCGAGAGAACGATTCAGGGGAAAGCTTGCGCTCGACAAACAAGTCTCCAACAGCCGCGCGGATCTGTGCGCATCGGTCCCAGTACATCCAGCTACGCGACCACGGAAGCCTATTCTCAAGCATTGCCCACGCTTCCTCAGGAAGTCTACCCACGCTTACTGCCTTATGAATTGCCTCGAAGGTACTCTGAGCAAGTTCGCCGGGGTTGTTCGATTGCTGACCGAGCGCTCGACTTAGGAGATACGATGAGAGGAACAAATTTTGGTGCTTCCGCCATTAAGTGTTGGTGAGATGACGCTAAGATTTTATGGTGCATTAAATTACAGCCAAAATAGAGCTCGTGACCTTCGCTGCACGCTAAATGGAGCGTAAGCACCTATTTTGCAAAGGGATACGTACATATCACCAACAGTAAACAGCGCAAGCACCACTGAAACTAGCATTCAAACGCGGCGTAGCAACACTTGATGGCGGAAGCACCCCTTCTCGGGAAGTGAAAGCCCTAACCAGGCCTTGAGGTTCCAAGCCAGAGATGCCATCACCATATAGGCCCAGTTGCTCTCTAGATTGTCGAGCGGTGTCTCAAGCGCATGGCCCGGTGCGTGGGTCTTAGGGTTCGTTTGTACTTTTGGACACGACGGGCCTATTTCAAAAGGGCCGAGTTTTGGCACAGGACGGGACCGGGTGCTGAACGCCGCCGCACTAACCTCAGAGCTCCTCTACTAGGGTCGCCCATCGTCGGAACTGATTACGAGAGTTGGGTTTGGCGGCTCGCCGTGTGTTAAATAATTAGCGCTAGTTCTAAATGCTGAGATGATGCGTCCATGAGCACACTGGTATTCACGAGACGTGCTTGTCTTGAGGGAAGACGCGACAAGTCGACCAGTATTGAGTTGTGCGCGTCCATGGTCGCAAAGTTGGAGTGTCATCTCATTAACACGCAGGGCCCAGTTACCGACCCCCTAACAGAGGAGCTCTGAACCTACGTGGCCGCCGCGGTGAGTACACTGCTGACGCTCCTGTACTTCCTCTGGCGGGCGGGCCTGCTCGGCGGACGGTGCTGATCCGCACGCTACCTTGGACGATGCTGCAGCCTCGCTTGAGTTTAGTAAAATTCTCTGATGTAGCCGTACGCTCGGTTGAACAGCTCCTGATCTTGATGGAGCTTGTACTTGAAGAGCATTTTTCGAAGGGCCAGCTTGACCTCGCGTTCGCCCGCATGCGTACTCTGCCAGCCGTCGAACCGAACGTACCGCACGATCTCGTCGATGTCGGTCACAACGCGCTCGACGATGATCGGGGTGTCGGGATTCCTCGCCTCTTCAAAGAGCTCGGTAAGGGCCGCCTTCCCTTGCGCTTCGCGTTCCATCGGAGGCGCCGTGCGATCGGCTGACACGACATCCCGCGCGAGATTAAGCAGTTCCTTCAAGAACTCAACGGGTGCTTCCGCCATCAAGTGTTGGTAAAATGACGCTAAGACTTTACGGTGCGTTAAGTTACAGCTAAAATAGCGCTCGTGACCTTCGCTGCGCGCTAAATGGGAGGATATCCTGAATCTAGTTGAAATCGGTGAGTGACTCCCTTCAAGATCGTCGGTGTCAAAGCTGGCGATCAAAAAGAAAGGAGCCACCCGGTGAGAGCAGATACGAAGAAGAGAAAGAATGCAACACAGATGCTGAGGGCGACGCAGGAGCAAGAGTGGTGGGCGGATCAAGTTGTGCATGTGATGCTGGAGGGCAAGCGAGCGCTGGACGCCGCGATGCTCGATGTCGGACGCCTGGTAGCTGAGACGCTCATGTACATGGAGCGCGAAGAGAGATCTGGGCCAGACTACCATCCTACGTCGTCCGGGCTTCGCAAATGGGCGAGTCAACGTGGGTCGATCTATGTCGGTGACCAGAAGCTCCCTGTCGAGCACCCTCGATTGCGGGGCCCGGAGGGTGAGGTCGGGCTGAGAACCTACGAGCAGCTCAAGAATCGCGGGGGCTTTTCGGAGGAACTCCTGTCGGAGGTGCTTCGGGGAATGTCTGCTCGCAAGTACGAAGAGACGGTGACGGCGGCAGGCAAGGCTTTCGGTGTGACGCCGAGCTCGGTGTCCCGCCATCTGGTCGAGGCGACGGCGAAGCAGCTGAAGCAGTTCCAGGAGCGCAGTCTCGAAGAGTTTCCGCTCTTCGCGATGTACCTAGACACGGTCCACCGCGGCGGTCAGGCGTTCGTGGTCGCGCTCGGCGTGGACCGTGAAGGGAAAAAGCTCCCCCTGGGCTTCTGGGAAGGGGCGACGGAGAACCACGAGATCTGCGAGGAATTGCTGGAAGAGTTGGAGCGACGGGGGTTAAAGCTCTCCAAACGGATCCTCTGGGTAACCGATGGTGGCGGGGGGATCATCAAGGCGCTCAAAGACCGATACGGTAAGAAGCTCATCCACCAGCGGTGTACTTTGCACAAAGACCGCAACATCCAGCGCCACCTGCCCAAACGCTACCGCAAGCAGGCACACCACCTCTTCGCGACTGCCTTGGAGCAGAACAGCTACAAGGACGCGAAGAAGATGTTGCAGGAGTTCGAGCGCTGGCTTCGCGACATCAACGAGTCGGCGGCAGACTCACTCCTCGAGGCACTCGAGGAGGTGCTGATGCTCCACAAGTTGAAGGTCCCCGCTCTACTGCGCCAGAGCCTGCACTCGACGAATCCTATAGAGAGTATGTTCTCCATGGTTCGTAGTTGCGAGCGCAACATCAAACGCTACCGTAACAGCAAAATGCGCCAGCGATGGCTCGCCGCTGTGCTGCTGCACTGCGAACAACAGTTCAGACGAGTCAAGGGGCACGCATCCATCGACGTAGTGGTTGCGGCCATCGATGCGATCCAACGAGAGGACGAGATGCCTGAGGCCGCGTAAGGTCAGGGGCGTAGAGCTGGAAATGACCACGAGTCGCTTATGATGGTTTCAACTAATTCCTTGACATCCTCCTAAATGGAGCGTAAGCGCCTTTTTTGCAAAGGGATGCGTACACATCATCAACAGTAAACAGCGTAAGCACCCCCTCATGGAGTGGTGGCCGTTCTTGATATTTCATCGCGGTGGATTACGGATTAAAGTGATAAACAACACCGCGTATTGACTTTCTCCCTCCTTCGAGATTTTAACGACGGGCGCTCTATCCACCAGCTCCGAAGGCGGTGCGAGATACTCCTCCGTCACCTCTGTCTTCAGAAGGCTCTGCTGAACTTCGTCCTTTTGGAGAATCCGTCGCACCGTCTGATACGAAATCTCCTGTTGACCAGAAACTTCCGCAGCAATCGCCTTATAGGTCTTCCCTTTCTCACGAAGCTTCCGCACTCGAATTTTGAGCCGCGGCGTCACCTTCATGGGACCTTTCGGGCCGCGTCGCTCGCTCCGCAGTGCCACCGAGCCTTGCTGCCGATACCGACCGCGAAGTTGGCTGAGGTACACGGGTGTTGTTTTTTACATTGAATCACGAATGAGAAATCTTCGCGATTCAATGTAAAAAACAACACCTGCCGACGAGATGTAACGTCCGATACGAAATGGTTGGCGATAGGGGTACAACCGATATGTACCACTTCGCGATCCCCAGCTCGCGTCACGCTCAAGTATGGGGGCACGTTGAACGACGATTCCTTCCGGGCCAGATATGCATCATCCATGGACCAGAGGATAGCAAAAATCGCTTATATATTAAGCTAAATAATGTAAAGCTATAGGGGTGCTACTCGCCATGTTTGCAATGCCTTGCTGGTACGTTCCATCTATTAAAGGAGTTCTGAGGCTGATGAAGAAACGAGTGCGCAGCCTGCTGCGAGCATTGAGCACCAGGAGGTGGTGGATGACATGGCGGAAAAGCGGAACGATCTCTTTGGTGATCTTCTGTGCTGCGACATTCATCGAGGCGGCCTCCATCAACGAGATTCTCGAGTACAGGTTGCTCTCGCAAGTGATCGCCGCGCCCGATGGCCGCTGGGCGGCATTGGTCGCGACCCGCGCCAACTTCGAATCGGACGAGCTCGACTCGAACATCTGGATCGTAGATCTCGAGACCGGCGAAGCATCTCAGATGACCTTCGCTAGAAAGCGCGATTGGCACCCGCGCTTTTCGCCGCATGGACACGAGATCGCCTTCCTTTCCGATCGGGACGGCACGACCACGATCTGGAAAATACCCGTTGCGCGCGGCGAAGCGTCGAGGCTGCTCGACGCCGCGGGTGATGTCGAAGCGTTCGAATGGCTTCCCGACGGCAGCGGCTTCATCTTCACGATGCGGGACGCCCGGAATAAAGATGACGATATCGTCGAAGTGGACCAAACGTTCGACTTCGCCCGCTTGTATCACTTGAGAGCGGATGGCGGCGAGCCGGATCTTCTGACCGAAGGCACATACCACGTCAATAGCTTCGACGTGGCTTCCGACGCGACGTGGGTGGCGCTTAGCACGCAGCCGATGCCCAAGGTTCCGGACGGAAGGCTTCGCTCCGACTTGATGGCTCTGGATCTCGAAACCAAGGCGCTCCGGGATTTGGTAAGCCGTCCCGGGCTCGATCGCGCTCCGCGCATTTCTCCCGATGGAAGGAGTGTCGCCTTCATCACCATGAACGGGAAGGCGGACTGGGTCGGCAACTACGGTGTTTCGGTTATCTCGAGGGACGGGAGTGGCCTTCGAAACGTCTCGCCGTCGCTCGACGAGCGGGTGCTCGAGCCCCTTCGCTGGTCGCAAGACGCGCGTCTCGTTTACGCGCTCGCGAACGAGCGCACCGCACGGCGCCTTTTTGCGATCGACGTCGAAAGCGCGTCGAGCGAAGCGGTGACCGACTCGGATCGGTTCAAAGTCGCGAGCTCCTTCGATCTCTTGAAAGAAGGGAAGCTCCTCGTCACTGCGAGCGACGCCCATACGCCCGAAGAGCTCTACGAGATTAGCGCCGAGGCGCGAAAACTCACCGCGCTCAACGCGGCGTATGACGCGGCGTCGCTGGGGCGCACCGAGATCATGACTTACGAGCGTGACGGGCTGGCTCTTGAGGGCCTGCTCGTGAAGACCGTCGGGTTCGAGGAGGGAGCCGCCTATCCGTTGCTCGTCGTGATCCACGGCGGACCGTCCGGTGTCTTCAACTTGGCGTTCTCCCCGCGTCGAGGAGCTTATCCGATCCACGCGTTCTCCGAGTCGGGCTATCTCGTTTTCATGCCGAATCCGCGCGGCTCCGGTGGCTATGGCGGTGCCTTTCGCCGCCAAAACTTCAAGGACTGGGGCTTCGGCGACTTCGAGGACATCGTCACGGGCGTGGATCTCTTGATCGACCGGGGCCTCGTCGACGAGAGCCGCATGGGCGTGATGGGCTGGAGCTACGGCGGGTTCATGACGGCCTGGACGGTGACCCATACCGATCGGTTCAAAGCCGCATCCATCGGCGCACCGGTGACGAATCCCTACAGCTTCTACGGCGTGATCGATATTCCCGACTTCACCGAAGCCTATTTCGGCGGGAAGCCTTGGGACGACGACGTGGATTACCTCCGGCACGCGCCTGAGCACTTCGCCCACAACGCCAAAACACCAAGTCTCTTCCAGCACGGTGAGGAAGACGTGCGCGTCCCGCTTTCCCAGGGTACGACCTTCTACCGGGCCCTAACGCTAAACGGTGTGAACGTCGAGATGGTGATCTATCCGCGCGAGCCCCACGGCCTCAGGGAGCCGAAGCATATCCGGGATGCGATGGAGCGCAACTTTCAGTGGTTCGAGCACTGGCTTTCCGACGGTGGCCCAACGAGTGAGCCGTAACGCCGAAGAGTTTTTGCGGGCACGTCTCGCAGCCGGGCTCGTCCCGCCTCCTTCCAGAAGAGACCCGGGCTTTGACCTGGAACAGGCCTACGCTGTCGCCGAGGAGTTGCGTCGAGCGTGGATCGATCGAGGCAGCCGCATGGTGGGAAGAAAACTCGGCTTCACCAATCAATCCATCTGGCCGGAGCTCGGGCTGTCGGAGCCGATCTGGGCGCCGATATACGATTCCACCGTACAGTTCCAGGACGGCGAGACAGCGCGACACTCTCTCGTGGGCGCGGTCGGTCCGCGCATCGAAGTCGAAGTCGTGGTGAAGCTTGCTGCGCTAGCGCCCGTCGCGATCGAGTGGGCCGCGCTCGGCTACGAGATCGTTCAATGCCATTTTCCAGATTGGGAGTTCAACTGTGCCGATGCGGTCGCCGATTTCGGCCTCCACCGCGGGCTCCTCGTGGGGGAGCCTTCATCTGACGTGGACCAGTTGGATGAGCTCGAGCTAGCGCTGTCGCGAAACGGAGAGCTCGTCGCGCGGGGGAATGCGAAGAGCGTTCTCGGAGGACCCGTGCCCGCGATCGACTGGCTGGTCGACGTGATCGAACGACAGAGTGACGCGCCGCCCCTCGAACCAGGTGAGATCGTGACGACCGGTGCTCTGACAGGAGCTCATTCCTTGGATGCGGGCGAGAGTTGGACCACCGAAATCACGGGCGGGCCTTCGCTTGTCGGACCTTCGTTGGATCTCGAGAAATGACGCGAACTCTGAGTCTCTTCTGCTTCTGCTTCTGCATCTTCCGTGCGAGCGTCGCGGCGAGCGAAGTTCGAGAGAACGTCCCCATTCCGATGCGCGACGGCGTAAAGCTCGCCGCAGACGTGTATTTGCCTGACGGGTCGGGTCCGTTTCCCGTTCTTCTCAGCCGCACGCCGTACGACAAAACACGGGGTCGCGACCGCGCCGAGCGGCTCATGCGCCACGGCTACGGCGTCGTTATCGTCGACTCACGCGGTATCTACCAGTCCGAAGGCGAGTGGCGCCCGTACGTAACCGAGGCTGACGACGGCTATGACACCCAGGAGTGGATAGGACGTCAATCGTGGTGTGACGGGACGATAGGAATGTTCGGGACCTCCTACCCGGGCTTCACGCAGCTACTTCCGGCGCCGCAACGCAGTGAATATGTGAAAGCCATCGTGCCGGTGGCCGCGCAGTCCGATAACTACGGAAGCATCTGGTACACCGACGGCCTCTATCACCTCGCGCTCGCGCTGCGCTGGGGGGCGAGCCAGGCGGCTCTCGCTGCCGGCGGCGCGCGCCCGGACGTGAACTGGATGCCGTTGATGATGCACTTACCCGTGAAAGATGCGCTGGGTCAGCTCGGCCTCGAATCTCCGTTCGTGTCCCAGACCCTGGGTCATGCGACCTACGATAACTTCTGGCGGAAGATGAGCATCCGTCATCTCTATCACGAGATGGACGTCCCCGCTTTCCACATCACCGGGTGGTATGACGACCTCGTTCACGAGACGATCGTGAATTTCACCAACATGCGCGCCACTTCGCGCTCGGCACATGCGCGCCGCTGGCAGAAACTTCTCATCGGTCCCTGGGGGCACGGCTTTCCTCGGAGCTCCCGCTACGGCGACGTCGACTTTGGCTCCGGCGCGCTCATCGACGTCGATGGGCTGCACTTGCGTTGGTACGACTACCATCTAAAAGGTAGCGAGAACGGACTGGACGCGGAAGCGCCTATCCGTATCTTCGTCATGGGGGACAACGTCTGGCGAGATGAGGAGGCGTGGCCTATAGAGCGGGTGCAACCCACACGCTTCTATTTGAGGAGTGACGGCGCCGCCAACACACGATTCGGCGACGGTGGGCTGAGCCGCGCGCCTCCCGGCGAGGACCGGCCCGACACCTATCGCTACGATCCGCGCAATCCGGTCCCGACCTATGGCGGCAGCGGTTGCTGTGGCGGCGGGCTGACGCCTCACGGTCCTCGCGACCAGAGCGTGAACCAGCAACGCCAGGACGTCCTCGTCTACGCGACGGAGCCTCTTACCGACGACCTCGAGGTCACGGGCGCCATCGAGCTGCGTCTTTTCTTCGAGACGAACGTTCCCGACACCGATTTCTTTGCGACGGTCTCGGATGTCTACCCCGACGGCCGCGCCATTCTCATCGCCGAAGGGATGGTGCGGACGCGCTATCGCGACTCTGTCAAAGAACCCCGCTGGCTCGAGCCGAACGAGACTCACGAGGTGGTTGTCGCCTTCTGGGAAACGAGCAACGTGTTCAAGGCCGGACACCGAGTCCGGCTTCACGTCACGAGCACCAACTTCCCGCGCTTCGACCGAAACCTCAACGCGGCGAAGCCGGTGGGGGAGGGAACGGAGGCGGACATCACCGTCGCCACGCACCGGATCCATCACGACGAAAAACATCCCTCGTCGCTTCTTCTTCCCGTAGTCCCTCGCTGAGGGGCGCGTCGAGCTTAGGCTATATTCCCACAACGGGAGGGAGACGTCTTGATACCGCGAGCGATTCACGTTTGGCGCCCACGAGCGTCGAAAACGTCCCCGAGGAGGACAACCACACCCAGTAGGGTGTCCCTTCCATAAACTGGAACATCCGAGTTTTGAATTGCGCGCGACCGACGGAGCCCCACCGAGGAGTAACGACTACTGCGGTCTTGGTCTCCGTAAGGTCGCCCTAGATGACTGACGCGGACCGATCGGCGGAGCGACGCGTCGCTATGAGAAGACGTTCTCCCCTATGCGAACTCAAGCAGCGAGGCGCGTGTAATAATGATGGAGGCCACGGACTTTGGGAATGGCACTCACTCTCCCCATCCCCGGCGATTCGACCAGGCGGCGCTCCGGCGCGTCCTTCTCAAGCGACAAATGGGTCCGGCAAGAATGATAGTAGTCGACATTTTCGCGTAGGATTCGCCTCAGGTGCCGCTCGTCTAGAACGATCCAGTGGTCGAGACAGTCGCGGCGAATGGTACCAATGACTCTTTCGACGAATGGATTTTGCCACGGGGAGCGCTGTGCGGTACCGACCTGCTCGACCCCGAGACCCTCCACGCGACGGTCGAAATACGCTCCATAGATTTGATCCCGATCTCGCAGCAGGTAACGCGGCGCCGAATCCCAGGGAAAGGCATCGACCATTTGTTGCGCGGTCCACTCCGCGGAGGGAGGTGCTTGCGCTGTTTACTGTTGGTGATGTGTACGCATCCCTTTGCAAAAAAGGCGCTTACGCGCCATTTAGCGCGCAGCGAAGGTCACGAACGCTATTTTGGCTGTAACTTAATGCACCGTAAAGTCTTAGCGTCATCTCACCAACACTTGATGACGGAAGCATCGCCTTATGACCTATGCGCTGGGGCGGAGAGTCGAGTATTATGACATGCCCGCGGTGCGTGCGATCGCTCTCGAGGCCGCGCACAACGGCAACCGTATGTCCTCTTTCATTTTTGGCATTGTTGAACAGCGCGGCGTTCCAGATGAAGAAGTCGGAAAACACCGAACCGACCACGGTGGTGGGAGAATCGGGTCCGCCTTAGAATACGAGCCGGCTCCAGAAGGCCTAAAAAGAATGTACATTACTAACAAGCATATCTCTCGCCGCACGATACTTCGGGGCATGGGCGCGGCGGTGTCACTGCCGTTGCTCGAAGCCATGGTGCCGGCCCGGAGCGCGTTTGGCAAGCCGACAGCTGACCCGGCTCGCCTGGTGTGCATCGAAATGGTCCACGGTTCGGCCGGCAGCACCAAATACGGGATAGAAAAGAACCTGTGGGCGCCGGCGGCCGAAGGCAGTGCGTTCGACCTCACCCCGAGCAGCTTGAGTCCGCTCGAGCCGTTTCGGGATTACTTGACGATCGTCAGCAACACGGACGTACGCAATGCCGAGGCCTTCACGCTGCCCGAGATAGGCGGCGACCATTTTCGTTCGAGCGCGGTGTTCCTGACGCAGTCTCACCCGAAGCAGACAGAAGGCTCGGACGTCCACGTTGGGACGTCGATGGATCAGCTCTACGCCCGGCGGTTCGGTCAAGACACGCCCATTCCGTCGATGCAGCTCGCGATCGAGAACGTGAACCAGGCGGGCGGATGCCAATACGGTTATGCCTGTACCTACACGGACGCGATCAGCTGGGGGTCGCCGACCGATCCGCTCCCGATGATCAGGAACCCCCGGGTCGTTTTCGACCAGATGTTCGGCTCCGGCGGAACGCCGGAAGAGCGGGCAGCCAGGCGCCGGACCGATCGCAGCATTCTTGACTATGTCACCAACCAGGTGGCTAGTTTGAAGAACGACCTGGAGCCGGCCGACCGCAACCGGCTCGACGATTATCTCGAGAACATTCGCGAGATCGAGCGGCGGATCCAGAGGATCGAGGCGCAAAACGCGAGCGGGGAGGAGAGAGAGCTGCCCGATGCGCCCGTCGGTGTGCCGGACTCGTTCGATGAGCACGTCAAGTTGATGTTCGACCTGCAAGCGGCAGCGTTCGCGTCGGACATTACTCGGGTGTTCGCGTTCAAGATGGGGCGAGACGTTTCGGGCCGTGTCTACCCGGAGACCGGCGTCAACACTGGGTTTCACCCGGCCTCGCATCACGGCGAGCGAGAGGAGCGGATCGAGGAGTTCGCGAAGATCAACCGGTACCACGTCAGCACCATCCCGTACTTCCTCGAAAGGCTCCGTGACACACCCGAGGGCGACTCGAATCTCTTGGAAAAGGCGTTGATCCTCTACGGCTCTCCAATGGGCAACCCGCACGTTCACAACCACAAGCGCTGTCCGCTCTTTTTGGCTGGCCACGGCAATGGCCACTTCAAGGGCAACCTCCACGTCAAAGGCGCGGATGGTACGCCGATGGCGAACACGATGTTGACCGTGCTGCGCCGACTCGGGCTCGACGAGCTCGAGAGCTTTGGTGACAGCACGGGGGAGATGGCGATCTGACACAAAGGTCAGTGGAGCGACTTGTCCCTTCCATAAACTCGAGCTGTATGAGATTGGCGCACCACCTGCAACCAGGATGCTTTGGTCGTCTTCATGTAGGACGTTTTAAGAGCCGGCGTCGGCTCTACTCAGGGGTAGAGGTGTAAGCTGGTGCGAAGTCCGGCAGCCGTTCCGAGCGGACCGGCTCAAGCAGCGGCGTGTCGAGTGTAATAATGATGGAGACCACCGACCTTTGGAATGGCTCTCACTTTGCCCATCGCCGGTGACTCTACCCCGTCCTGTGCCAAAACTCGGCCCTTTTGAAATAGGCCATAAATCAGCAGCTTAGTGTCTGTGTTTGCGACCGGGCCAAGGGCGGTAGGCGGCCTTTGGAAAGGTGCAAACTGCTGACCCGCTGGGCGTTCGAGTATTTTGACCAGACGACGACACAATGTGGAGCGCGCCACGGGGAAACCCAGCATCTGCTCGAATCCCAGGCGGATCTTGTCGTACGACACCCCGCAGATCATCTTCTGGAACGCGGCGAAGGCGAGCAGCCTGGGCCCGAAATGCACCGTGCCCACCTCGAACGCCTTCGAAATCAGCAGCGGATGCTGGCCACGGACACGCCGACCACACTCCTGGCAGTGGCCATGACCCACTACGAACTTCCAGGTCTCGGGTTGGATGGGCGGAATGTCGACCTGGTACAGATCGATGCTCCCTTCCGCTCCTACCTTACCTCCGCACGGGCACTGCTCCGGGCACGGAGCCTCGAAGGTCTTGTCGGGAACTGGGTCGCTCGGACGGCCTGCCGCCCGTACTTAGACCCCGGCTTGCGTCCGGGCTTCTTCGGGTCCCGTTTCGGCTTGTCCTTGGAGAAGGGTGCGGCTTGGCGCTTGCCAGCGCGCCGTGATTCCTTGAGCACGCTCTCGAGCTTGGCAATCCGGGCGTCCCGTTCCTTCAACTGACTCTTGAGATCCGCGTTCTCCATGTTCAGTCTACCCAGCTCGCCCTCAAGCCGTTCAACCCGTTCGCCCAGTTCGCGAACCGACTGCCTCCAGGACCTGAACATGTACTGTAGGATAGCCGGGGCGGCCGCTTTTGTCCAGCCCCTACCCCAGCGTCAGCGGTAAACAGATACGTTGCTGATTTATGGCCTATTTCAAAAGGGCCGAGTTTTGGCACAGGACGGGGGGCTGGAAACGGACTTACGGTGCGGCTAGTGAGGCACTCCCACCTACTCTCTGCGCTGGGCGGGCCGTCAGTGCTTTCTGTCCTTGGGCGGGTGTGGGTCGTTCCCGTAGGAGTCCGAGTCGCGAATCTTCCCGTCGCGGCGGTGGATCACGACCTCCGATCTCTGGTTCTTGGCGATGTTACGAGCCGAATCGATCGCGTCCTTTTGCGTTCGGTGGTGCGAGGTGTCTCGCTTGTTGCCCTCGCCACGAACCGCCCATGCTTCGTCCCGTCGAACCACGTGTTGGTCTTTACCTTTTGCCATGTGTACCCCTCGTCTTTACTCCACCTCAGTCGACGAGTCGTCGGCATCCGCAAACCATTCGGTGTGCAATCGACAACTCTGCCACCAGCTTCTTTAAGGCATTATATACGGAAGTCACATTCCGACGGTAACCGAATACATAGTGCACTATCGCACAGAACGGAACCACCAAGGTCTCGGCAACGAGCTCATTACACCTCTGCCGGCAAGCGCGGATGACGCTGGCCCCATCGTGTCGCGAGAGCGACTCGGGGGTATTCTCAAGTACTACTGCCGTGCCGCGTAGATTGTCGCCGGCGACGGTAGCCCCTCGGTGGGCTTGGTTGGCGTGGCGTGGAAACAGCTTCAGGAACACGCTTCGATATTCGCTCTCGACTAGGTGGTCATCTGCATGGTGAACGACCCGCCCGTCCAAGGCGATTGTAAAGCGTACGGCCCTTGGCCGGTAGGGTCGAGGGCTGGCGCGGTGCTCCGTAGGCGGTGCTTCTGCTATCAAGTGTTGGTGAGATGACGCTAAGACTTTACACTGCATTAAGTTACAGCCCAAATAGCGCTCGTGACCTTCGCTGCGCGCTAAATAGAGCGTAAGCGCCTTTTTTGCAAAGGGATACGTACACATCACCAACAGTAAACAGCGCAAGCACCCGTCACCTCGAGGGATGTTGCGAGTCACGCGCTCGGCCATCTCACGCACCAGCTCGGCATGATTCATCGGGCGCCAGCCGTCGCCCTTTTGCGGCCTGCCGTATCCGAAGTGGCCGCCGAAGTGAGGATCGGAGCCGGCACCGCATCGATACCGACGCAAAAGAGGCCATCGCTCGCGTGTTGAAGAAGGGAGATGCCGAGCTCCCAGAGAAGACCCGCTGCGACCGTGCTGTACTGCGACGGCACCTAGGTAGTAACAAGGAGGGAAATCAATGAACGCGCCAGTGTTAGCCCCCGACTTCTGTCAGGTCGCCTGGGTCGTTACACCAGACAGGCCGACGAGGCCGCCAAAGCGAGCAGTAGCCAGCCACACGGCCGAGCTGGGACTTGAGTTTAGAAACCTGGGATGCTTCGAGCATGGGTCCGCCTCCCGACTAGCGTTCTCTGACTGTTGTCAGAAAGGTCTCGGAGGGATTCCAGCGAAGCGGACCTCCCCGGCGGCCACAGACGACCCCGATTCGGGTTGGGGCGGAGTCACCCTGGGCAGGACCTGGTTCAGGACCCGCTCGAAGTTGAGTCCCAGGATCTTTCGAAGGTCGGGATCGCTGTAGCCATACTCTTCCCTCAGTCGCCGCACCACGACGCGCCAGCGGTCCATTCCGGCCAGAACGTCATCGGCGTAGTGAATCTCGTCCACGCCCCAGCCGTCCAGGCCGGAATCCGAGGCAATGCCGACATGATCCACACCCACCAACTTCACGATGTAGTCGAGATGGGCCAGAAAGTCCTCCACGTCGCCTTTAGTGTCACCGTCGCGGTCCAGCATCCAGGCCACCGTGGTCACTCCGATCACTCCTCCCGTCTCGGCGATGGCCAACAACTCCCGGTTCGACTTGTTTCGCCCCAATAGATAGGGTCCCCGCGTCGCCACCGTCAGCGTCTTGGCGTTGGCGTGATTGGCGAGGATCGGGACGGCGGTCATCTCGATGATGTCGAAGGTGGTTTTTTCGCTGCAGTGAGAAACGTCGATCACCATATGCCGGCGGACCAGCTCGTGGATCACCTGGCGGCCCAGTTCGGTCAACCCCTGCCCGGGCTCGTTGGCTCCTCCCGCCAGCTTGTTCGCCGCTCGCTGGTGGAAAGCGGGCAGGTTAGAGCTGTAGGCCGGTTGGACCATACGCAAGCCGGCATCGAACCACTCCTGCACCTTGCCGGGCTCGCCATCCAGCAGCGGTACCTGCTGGCTGTAGAGGAGGACACCGTACTCTCCGTTCTTCCGGATCGTCTCTAGATCGTTGAGGGTGCGCACGACCCTGGCGCCCGGCGTCCGATCGACTTGGCCGCCATATCGGATGACGCGCTCCACCTCGCGTGAGACCGTCAAGATGCCGACGTCGACCCCAGTGGCCTCGGGGATCTCAGCCAGGTCGAAGCGCTCGCTGGCGCAATCTCGCTTACAGGCGGGGTCCTCCTTGACACTCCATGACAGGACGCCGTCGATGACAAAGGCGTCCTGCACGAGCTCTTCGATCGGCAGCGGTTCATCGGCGTCTGGCCACAGCCGACGCGCCAGGGAATCATCGACCCGCGGTGGACGTGTCGGATCCCAGCTGGCCGCTTTCAGTTGTTCGATGGTCAGAGAGCGGGCACCACGAAAGCTGGTGCCGCTGAGATCGGACCCATCCAGCTGGGCCCCTTCGAGATCGGCGCCCGCCAGGACGGCGTCTCGCAAGATCGCATCGCGCAGATTGGAGAAGCGGAGATTGGCGTCTCGCAGATTCTGACCCGACAGGTCGGCCCCGGCCAGATAGGGGCCACGCACGCCGTCGCCGGCCGGCGGAGGCGCTTCTCGATCCGGAAGCGTCGCCCGTAGAGTCTCATCCAGGATGGGAGGATTCCCCGGAGGCCAGTAGGTCTGGCTCAGTTGCTCCGCGGTCAGATTTCGAGCGCCGCGCAGATCCGCATAGGCGACGTAAGCCCCTTTCAGATTCACGCCGGCGAAATCCGCGTTTCGGCAATCGCAGCCAATCAGATTGGCGTTTTCCAGGTCGGCGTCCGTGAGTATGGCATCGACCAGGACCGCTCGACTGATGTTGGCGCGCAGCAGACGGGCCTTCGAAAGTCGGGCTCCGGTGAAATCCGACTTGGCGACATTCGCCCCTTCCAGGTTTGCTCCCGAAAGGTCAGTGTCCTGGAATTGGGAAAAGGCCGCGTCGACCTTGCGCAAATCCTCGCCTGTCAGGTCCAGGCCCGCCAGGCTCAGTCCGCGGTCCGGCTGCGAAGAGACGAACTTGGACTGACTGGACAGCTCCCGGAGCCGCGCGGTATTGATCTGCCGAAGATTCATGTCTTGACTCGTCTCTTCACTGGCCGGAGTTTCGGGCGCGCGCCCGTCCTCCGGTACGCGAAGACAGGAGCTGGAAAAAGCGGTGACTACGGCCGAAAGAAGGAGCGCCTCGGCTCCGAATCCGATTCTCATGAGAAACCTCCCGCCTTGAAAGGTGCTTCCGCCATCAAGTGTTGCTACGCCGTGTTTGAATGCTAATGTCAGCTGGCCTGCCTGTGTCGGCGAACGCCATTAATAAGGATGTCGGCGTGCACACGAAGGTGTCCCTGAACGTCAGGCACCGTGTGGTCAGCCCAGCCCGCATCGCCGAAAGAACTGCGTCTCTCGAAATCAGGCTCAAACTCTAGCACACGAGCGGGTTACGCGGCAGCCACCAACACTTGATTACGGAAGCACCGCGCGGACACCGCAGCCGCGCGATTGGCGTGTTTCCGCGTTCGTGAGAACGCGGCCCGCGGGGATGGGAATACGGCGTCGGCGCCGACCGGTTGTCTCGGCGACTACTTGCTGCAGCAGTTGGCCGTCTACACTGAGAACCTGAGCCTGGACGGTCGCCGCGCACTCAAAAAGCTGCTCCAGGCCAACCGGCGCCTGAACACCGCTTATATTTTGAAGGAGACCTTCGGGCAACTCTGGGATTACCGCACCGAACGCGGCCCTCGCGCCTTTTTCACTCGTTGGAAAGACAGCCTCAAATGGCAACGCCTGCATCCGTACCAGAAGTTCGCCGGTATGATTGAGTGCCGAGACTGACTTTGTTCTCCGGATGACAGTAGGAGGCGATACCATCCCAATGGGACCTCGTCCTGTGCCAAAACTCGGCCCAGCCGGCATCGACGAAAGAACCGTGCCTCTCGAAATCAAACTCAAACTCTAGCACGCGAACGGGTTACGCGGCGGCCGCCAACATTTGACTGCCGAAGCACCCATCGGTGGCGTCGTCGGGTCGACCGGCGCGAAGCAGCCACCGATCCATGACAGGTCTAAACCGTGCAATCAAGGCTGGATCGACTTTTTGCGGAGCACAAGCGACGCCTGGTTCTCAGAGTACCGAAAGACCTCGCCGCTTTTCATGCTTTTCGCCGTGTCGAATGATGCGTTCATTTCATTCTTTGGTACTGTCAAGTTTTGGTGCTTGCCCTGTTTGAACCGCCCCGGGTTTTCCGGAGACTGTTTTAGTTGAGTCTCGCCATCTCTAGCGAGCCTTCCTGCGACCGATAGTAGTTCATCTCGTACTCGACGGGGGCGACATTTCCGATCGGCTCCAAGAGTCGTTGCGTGTTGTACCAATGCACCCACTCGAGGGTGGCGAACTCGACATCCTCAGGACCACGCCAGGGCCCGCGTCGACGGGTCACCTCGGTCTTGTAGAGGCCGATGATGGATTCAGCCAAAGCGTTATCGTAAGAGTCGCCTCGGCTGCCGACGGACGGCTCAATACCCGACTCGGCGAGCCTCTCGGTGTAACGGGTCGAGACGTACTGCACGCCGCGATCGCTGTGATGCACCAATGTATCTTCTGGGTTTAGTCGGCGCTCGTGCAGCGCCTGCTCCAACGCATCGAGAGCGATGCCGGCAGTCAACGATGTCGTCGCTCGCCAACCGACGATGAGTCGAGCGAAGACGTCGATGACGAAGGCGACATACACGAAGCCGCGCCACGTGGCAACGTAGGTCAGGTCCGAGACCCAGAGCTCGTTCGGGCGTGTGGCGTTGAAGTCGCGCTCCACGAGGTCCATCGGGCGAGCGCCGCTCGAATCCGGCTTCGTCGTCTTGAATCGACGTCCACGAACCGCGCCCTGGAGGCCCATTTCACGCATCAGACGGGCCACCGTGCATCGAGCCACGTCGCGGCCCTCACGGCGAAGCTGACGCCAGACCTTGCGCACGCCATACACGTCAAAGGTTCTCTTGCCGTACACGACGAATCTCGCCGCAGAGTTGGACGTCGCGCTTCGCTCTCGCTGGCTGGCGGCTTGGGTCCTTCTCTCTCGCTTTCTGCTCGTAATAGGTCGACGGGGCGATCGGGAGCATCCTGTGCCTTCTATTTATTCATCCGCGCGCACCGAACTTGATTAGTCTCCGGTCTGCCGGCACCATGTCGGCATGATTTCGTCGTTGGTTCCCGCTCTCATCTCTGCCTTCAAGGCTTGTCGCGAGCTGGCTCTCGAGAATGTCGCTCTTCGGCAGCAGCTCGCCGTCCTCCGCCGTTCCGTGAAACGGCCGCGGCTCTCGAAGATAGACCGCGGGTTTTGGGTGCTGTTGCGCAGAATCTGGGCTGGCTGGGAGAGCGTTCTCGTCATCGTGAAACCTGAGACGGTCGTCCGCTGGCACCGTTGTGGGTTCAGACGATATTGGACTTGGAAGAGCCGACGGCGTAGGCCTGGACGCACAGGTGCTTGTCGGCGAGCACTTTATAGAGTTATCGAACGAGAACGAAGGTGGGAGGTTCGTTATCGTGCAGGGCGACAACGAATCGCTGCGGTCCAAAGCGGTTGAGCGTGAGGTATTGCCAAAAGGATGGAAGGAGTTCTAGTCCTCAAACAAGCGCATTGACACTCAATATGAAGTGGACCCCATTTTTTAGACCAGGGGTTAAGGTGGTAAAACAAGCCTGCTCAATAAAAAAAGGAGCAGAGAAAAGTGAAGAAAAATCGTACGAAGCACAGCCCTGTTTTCAAGGCGAAAGTTGCATTGGCGGTACTACGCGAGCAGGAGACAGTGGCGGAACTATCCCGGCGGCACAAGGTTCACGCGAACCAGATCTACAAATGGAAGCGGCAGCTTTTGGAGAACGTCACGCGTGCTTTCGAGACCGAAGAGGTGGGCGGAGGCGATGCCTCGATGCGCGAGGCCGAACTGCTTCAGAAAATCGGGGAGCTGACGATGGAGCGCGAATTTTTATCACACGGGCTCGGTCGATTGCGATGACGCCCCGGCGGGAGTTGGTCGAACCCAACGCTCCGCTGTCGATGCGCTGGCAGTGCGAGCTGCTCGGCGTGAATCGGTCGAGCCTGTACTACGAACCTGTCGAGCCGGATGGCGAGCAACTCGCATTGATGCGTCGGATGGACGAGCTACATCTGAAGCATCCATTTTTCGGCAGCCGCATGATGACACAGACACTCAAAGCGGAGGGGTCGGCCGTCAACCGCAAGCGCGTGCAGCGTCTTATGCGCTTGATGGGGCTCGAGAGCACTGCGCCCAAGCCGAACACAAGCAAGCCAGCGCCGGAACACACGGTATACCCCTATCTACTGAGGAATCTGACGGTTTCTCGGATCAATCAGGTGTGGGCCGCCGACATCACATACATCCCGATGGCGCGAGGCTTCGTATACCTGGTGGCGGTCATCGATTGGTATTCGCGGCGGGTGCTCGCCTGGCGCTTGTCCAACACGTTGGAGACGACCTTCTGCGTGGAGGCTCTGAACGAAGCTGTGGCACGCTACGGTTGCCCAGAGATATTCAACACGGACCAGGGCTCTCAGTTCACCTCGGAGGAGTTCACCAGTGTATTGCTTGCTCTTGAGATCAAGATCAGCATGGATGGCAAAGGTCGCTGTATCGACAACATCTTCGTGGAGCGGCTCTGGCGCTCGCTGAAGTACGAGGAGGTCTACCTGTACGCCTACGACACCGTGCAAATGGCTCGCGCGGGCATCGCTTGCTACTTCGATTTCTTCAATGACGAGCGCCCGCACAAAGCGTTAGGCTATCAAACGCCCGCGAGCTTCTACGATGGACTGCTTGGCGAGGTTGCTTGAAGATGATTGGCCATCGACCGATTTGTACATCACAGCATCATCCTGGAGCTCAACGTCGGCAGTTACCGACTGGGGCAATCGAAGCAGAACAAGGCCAAAGAGGCCACGGCGGTAGAAAGCCGGGAAAAGGAATGAACCTTGCCACGAGTCCACAAAACGAATGCGAGAATCGCCGCAGGAGACCCTCTCGCGGCTTGGCCCATACCCCAGGTCCCCCGATTTTTGCACTATTCAGGTGGACCAGCGAAAGGGCGGCTTAGATCCTGGGCCCCGACGGAGGGAGCGGACAAGGAAGCTTCGCATCTTTTTTTAAGGGTCCGCTCCCTCCGTCGGGGCCCCGGATCGAACATGGGACACTTTGCTGATAAGTGACGGAGCAAGACCGGTAGGTACCCGGGAATTCTAACTTGTTGCTGAAGAGAAATAATAATTGCCGCTAGACACAATGATGGCTACAGCGAAAAACAAACTGTCCACAGATTTTCAATCTGCCATAAACTGTGTTCCCGAACGCTCCCTTCTAGGAGCCTTCGGGAAACAACATCACGACTATGACCACGACGTGTTCAACTCGGCAGGCTCCACCTTAGCTACCCCCCATTTTGGTCCAGAGAATGGGGTCCACCTCAATATCTAACTGCAGATTTACGTGTATTCACAAAGCTGAACAGCGTCTTGCCGCGAAGAAGTTCGGGATTGATCCTGTTTTGAACTGTCTGTACCGGTCGCAACGGTTCATAAATAGCTTTTGGGGATAGCTCTCCGGTTAAGGAGCGTGTCTGTTACGAAAATGCAGACCTCTATTTCAACATTGCATACGCGTCGTGAACTGGTCGACGCCTCGAAGAAAAACCGGCTGCCAAGGATTCCACGCGAGTAGGCGGTAAATGGTTTTTCTGCCCTGCCGAATAATTTGGGCAGGGACGCGGATAAACGCGTTGACGAACGTTTTGAACTCCATCTCGATCACCGCTCGCTTCTCAATTTTGTACTTGCTCGCCCATCGTCCCTTCTCGGGAAGTGAAAGCCCGAACCAGGCCTTGAGGTTCCAAGCCAGAGATGCCATCACCATATAGGCCCAGTTGCTCTCTAGATTGTCGAGCGGTGTCTCAAGCGCATGAACCCCGCTCTTGAGCTGCGCGATTAGGTTCTCTTGATTGCACCGGTCGTTCGATTCCCACACGATCTCCTCGGCCGCAATATCCCGCTTGTTGGTGATGTAGAAGAAGTAAACGATGTCGTCAAACAAACGCTGCTCACCTTTCTCTATCGACCGGTTTTTGCGGAGAACGACCATGCGGTACGTTTTCTTGCATGCGGTGGGTGAGTACTCAAACTCTGCAACATCTTCCGACACGGTCCGGATGTTCTTGTATTCTCGTTCTTGAACAATCGCCTCTTTCACATTTTCCGGTTTCTGCCGAGCACCGTCTTCACCTCATACTTCGGACGCCGTTCAAGCCGATTCCAGGCCCGACTGGAAAGGTTGTCCGCTATTTCGACCAAGTTCTTCATCGCGGGCATTCCGAATACGAACTCAACTTCCTGCTCATCCCAGCGGTCCAGGTGTTTCGTTTGCGAAAAGTCTGTGTCACCGCGTAGCGTCACTTTCTTGAAGCCGCTTCGCCGACACAATTCGACCGCCTGGTCCAGTCGTTCGCTCGCCCTTTCACTCGACGGACGATTGCCCCCTCGATTCACCAGAAAAAGCGGCTCCTGAGTATTCGCTAATGACACCGCCAACGGGTGGAAACCCCATGTCCCCTTGTACGAGAGGTGCATTCCTTCTTTGCACTCTCCAAGAGTTTCCACCAAGGTGCCGTCTGCATCGATCTTCGCTTCATCAAAAAATTCTTCCGGTTGCTGTGACCACATACGCCGGCGCACTTCGTTGAAGGCCTCCATCAATCCGTTGATGTCTTTTTCCTCTAATCGACGACAAAAATCTCCCACCGTCGTCGGGTCCGGGATCCGCTGAGCGCCGAGCCCATCCAGATACACCTCGTCGTTTCTCAACAACTCGATGTCCTCTAGCAGCCCGTTGAAAAAGTCGTATCCGGTCGCGATATTTCTCTGAAGACTCATTCGATGACGATGTAAAATTGCATCGCATGTCGATGAAGAAGAAAAAGAAAAGTTGCCAAGAGACTTTATGGATTCCACACGATGCGGTTGCGTCGAGTCCTGGTCATCCTTTTTATGAGGAACTCGAGCGGGTACTTCGAGAGGAAGAGTTTGACTCGTTTGTGGAGTCGAAATGCTCGCCGTATTACGCGAAGAAGCAAGGTCGGCCGAGCATACCGCCGGGTGTGTATTTTCGAATGCTGTTGATCGGCTACTTTGAGCGCATCGATTCAGAGCGCGGGATCTGCTGGCGGTGTTCGGACTCACTGTCTTTGCGCCAGTTTCTTGGCCTTGGAATGGAAGAGCGAACGCCGGACCATTCGTCGCTGTCTCGGATACGGAATCGACTTCCGCTGGAAGTTCACGAATCTGTATTTGGATGGGTGCTAGAAGTTCTAGCGTCGAGAGGGATGATAGATGGCAAGACACTGGGTGTGGACGCGACGACGCTGGAAGCGAATGCGGCGCTTCGGTCAATCGTTCGTCGAGACACGGGGGAAAGCTACGAATCGTATTTGAAGGAGCTTGCGCGCAAGAGTGGTATCGAAGAGCCGAGCCGAGCGGACATTGCGAAGTTGGACAAGAAGCGGCCAAAGAAAGGGTCGAACAAGGAGTGGGTGAATCCGAACGAGCCGGATGCGGAGATCATGAAAATGAAGAGCGGGGGCACGGATATGGCGCACAAAGCCGAGCATGCTGTGGACATGAGCGGGGAAGGTGCGGTAATTGCCGTGACGCTTCACGGAGGCGCGAAGGGTGACACAAAGAGCCTACCGGATACGCTGGAAAAAGCGCAGTCAAATCTGCAAGAGCGCGCGAACAACGCGGAATGTTGTGAACGAATACATGAAGACGCGGGTCGCGAAGTGGTCGGGGACAAGGGCTATCACGGCAACGACATCCTGGTTGAGCTGGTCGAACAAGAATACCGGAGCTACATTTCGGAGCCAGAGCGAGGTGGCCGCAAATGGAAGGACAAACAGGCCGAGCAAGCCGCCACCTACGCGAACCGACGTCGCATTCGCGGGACTCGAGGTAAGCGATTAATACGCCGTCGCGGCGAGTTACTCGAACGACCTTTCGCGCACTACCTCGAAGCGGGAGGCATGCGACGAACGCATTTGCGAAGACACGAAAATATACTCAAGCGCCTCCTCACGCACGTGGCCGGATTCAATCTCGGGATTCTGATGCGCAATCTCATCGGCAAGGCCACGCCGAAGGAATACGCGGAGCTCAACGCCAGTCTGATCGCTGCTTTATTGCGCTTCGTCTCGACCATAGGCGCACGTTTTGCCCCGCTGCAATCCATCGGGCGTCTCAACTTGGCCGTTCCGCCGAATCACATCTTCCTTGAACTTGCCCACCAAACTTTCTCCGTGAGCAGAATCTGGACTTTTTCACCGGGCTGCTAGGGCACGTCCCGCCTGACAATATGTTGTACGCGATGTTCAGCACATGATCCGACTCGTGGTAGGGCAGATGAACTTTCAGGAGATCGACCTTCTCGTCGATCGCCTCAACCAACCCGCTCGCCAACGCTAATTTGTGGACCGCACCGATCCCGCCTACCCCAATACCTCGCGTTCGCTCCGACAACTCGTAATGAATGTTATTCGCTTTGAACATTGGCTCGTCTTGTTGAGACCAATTCTTTCGCCTCAAACGACGTTTGATGCGACGCTTGCCATTCTTTACTTTCTGTTGTCTACTCTTGCTCACTCGAAATGCCCTCCTGGCGCGTTAAGATTTGTTTAGTAGCTTTCTTTATACGCCGGAAACACGGGCATTTCGAGTACTTTTTTCTATTTTGAATTACTTTTCTATCCAATCACGCTTGTATCAGGTCTAGTTTGACGTAGCCCAAGGGGAGGAGGGGGGCGAGCCGGCGTGAATGGCCCGTCCCTCTTCTCTCGATTATAGAAGAGAAGGAGCTTTGTAGCAGCGATGGCGTCGCCAGTGGAGTTGGTCGAACTCGATCTCGAGGAGCTGGGCGAGCACTTTGGTCGTCTGCGAGTTCACACGCCGGATTCGGAGCGCGGGATGGCGCGGTCGATGCGTCTTTATGGGCAGCTGTCTCCGGTGGTTGTTTGCTTGCGCGAGGGTGCTTCCGCCATCAAGTGTTGGTGGCTGCTGCGTAACCCGCTCGTGTACTAGAGTTTGAGCCTGATTTCGAGAGACGCAGTTCTTTCGGCGGTGCGGGCTGGGCTCACCACACGGTGCCTGACGTTCAGGGACACCTTCGTGTGCACGCCGACATCCTTATTAATGGCGTTCGCCGACACAGGCAGGCCAGCTGACACTAGCATTCAAACACGGCGTAGCAACACTTGATGGCGGAAGCACCCGAAGACGGAGGGCACACAATCTACTCTTGACGATAACGGGGGACGCGAAGCGCTTCTTCGAGAAAGAGGCGCGTGTGGTGGACGTCATCGAGACGCTCGCCGGCAAGGTGACGGTGCAACGGTTGAACCTCGAGGACGGTCAAGTCCAGTTTCGCGCGGCCCTCTCGCTGAAAACCCCGAAGGAAACGGCCGCTCTCGTCTCGGAGCTATACGAGAGGTTTCCGCAGTTCCGGGTCGCCTACGTCAACCTGGATGCTCTCGTGTGAGCTCCACTCGGGATCTTTAGCGCACCAGTCCAAGCGCATCGCACCCATGACGTATTTCGACGAGCGCGTGACGACGGGCCGGATAGGGTAGAGAAGGCGCTGTACGAGCTCCTCGAGCCGAACGGGTGTTTTCCCCTCGAGAATTTCCACGGCGAATTCGACACGTGCTCGTTCGACTCTCTGCACGACGACGGGGGCGACGTCCAGGGAGAGAAAGGCCGATGAGGGAAGCTCGAGCTCGAACGTGACACGCTAGGGAAAGGGAGGGGAGATCGATTCGCGTACGACTCCCGAAAGGTCCACCGGCCCGGCAAGGCTCGGGGTCTCGAGGAAGCTCGGGGTATCGGCCGAGCTCGGAGTCGACATTCGCTTCGTTACCAGCTGGGAAAGGCGATGTGTGGGAGCGGCCATCACCACGGTGCCGGCGAGAAGGGCCGTCACGAAGAGCCACGAAATGGAGCGTTTCGGGGCGGTTGGAAGCTCGCGACGGTCATTACCGGGTTACAGGATTTCGCAAGCCATTTTGTCCGACACACAGGCGGATCGCGTACGAACTTTCCGCCTAATCTCGGCGGGTACCGACCGCAACCAGTCAGAATGCGGCATCTGCAACTCTGACCGCATTTGCCATCAAGGTAAAAGTTACATTCTTCGCCGGCAGGAAGGGAAACGTTGTTCCATCCACGAAAAACAGGTTCTCAAAATCATGACTTTGGCCGTACGCTGACGATGTGTGAGGACGCGGCTCGGCGGACATGGGAATGGTTCCCGCATAGTGAACACTCGCCCCCATAGGGCGTACGTGGACCATCCCCGGTGGCACCAGGCAACCCAACTTCCATAACAGTTTTTTGACCGTTCGCAGGGTTGTCCGGATGGTTCGTCTCTCACCCGCCGGAGGCGAATACGTGACCACCAGCTTGGGTCGCTCTTCGCCCGCGCTGACACGCAGCGCAACAAAGTTACCCTCTCGCCGCCGATCGTGGAGGTTCAGATTGACGACTCCCAATCCTGCACGCACGTTCCTGAATACAGAAATCGCAGTTCTGAGGTCCACGGGCAGGTTCTGGATAATTGGGTGCACCAATGCCGTCTTGAGGGTAGTGATCTGCCCATGTATATATTCCTGAGAATCCTGGGACTCGATCCCCAGAGCAAGCTGGTGATACTGGTAGTTCTCCGGATTGTAGCTTTTGCCAAGGCGACTCATGCTGACGAACGGTACCAAAATCTGACGGTTGTCCATGAGGCCCTGCAATTGGACCGCTTCATGACGGCTCCGCCAAATCGATTCCAAATATATCTTCGAAGAAGATAATGTCCCTGCAGCCAGCACGAACTTCTTTGCCTCGAATTCATGAAAGGTGTTGTCGTCTAGAGACTCCGCCACCATGCTGACGATGTGATTTTTCGAATCGTACTCGAAGTGGCGCGCATACATGTTGCGAACGTAATGGAAATTAGAAAAGGTACGACATTGATCCAGAGTGATGGAAGGAGTGTATAGAGACTCTGTCGGGCATCCCCACAAACATCTACCCAGGTAGGTACATCCCTTCCGTTCTCCTTTGTCGCTTTCGAGGGTTGCTGCGCGGGATCGTCCCAGGTAGCATCCGAGCTCGTTATTCAGATAGCCTTTGTGCTTTTCATACCGCCCGAGTAGCTCTTGGGAAAGCTCGTCCAGCCGCAAGGGCGGCCCCAAGTTCTCATGCACGGGAAAGGCCCGAACGAGATCATCCTTCGTACCAGAGATGCCAATCCGCTCTGCTACTTCACTGTAGTAGCGTTCCAATTCGCTGTAGCTAAACGGAAATGCGGTGAGCTCCTCGTCGTTCATGGGGTACACTCCCCCCGTCCAGACTTCTGCTAGCCCCCCCTCGGAAAAGGAAACAAGCGGCGAAAACCCGGAGGCTTCGAGCTCGAACGAAGCCGGGCGCAAAAATACAAAACCCTTGTTCGGCGGAAAGCCGTAATATTCGCCCTTCGAACCCGGACGTATAACGGATTCGTAATGGTCGCCCAAGAAGTACGCAACTGGATCCGCCAAGTTGTTCTTGAGCTCGTTCAAACTATCGGCTGGATTCGGCTGTTCGGGTCCCCGGAATCCCACATCGAGCATGGTCACTTCATACCCCTTCTGGAGAACCGACAACGCGAAGTGAACCCCGCTGGCACCGGATCCGACAATAACGACGCTGCTCATCTTTCCCGGATTCAGCGCTAACGCACTCTGGTGATGCTCAGGAGCTTGGACATCGACTGAAGCGGCAGGAACACGACCATGGAGACGAGGAGCCGAACGCCAAACAAGGCCACCTTCGCGAGCATTTTGAGCAACAGGACTGCCTTCGAGGACGGATCGGGTGATTCAAAGTGCAGATAACTTGGCGAACTGCTCTCCAAGATCGAAAGGAGAACCACGATCTTTTGCCGGAAAATGGCTCTGCTACAGAAGATCGCGGTATAGGAATCTACTGCAGCTGTAGTAACGGGATGGAAAGTCGCTATTTCGAGCAGAAGGGAATCGAACGAAGTGACGTGAACTGCACCGGGAAGGTCCGCGTTTTCGTGAGCGTCCGCATACTTCTCGAGCACATAGCTAGTCGGCTTCTCGCCAATCAAGTAACGTGAAAATAGTTCGCATTCCTCCTCTAAGCTCAACATCCATCGATTCCCTGGCCCGTCTCTCGACACGACTCGAGCATGGCGGCGACTCCTTTCATTCCAGCCACGTGTTTCTGAAAAACTGCGTTCGTCTCTATGGTGCCGTCGTAGAGGAAGGCGGATAATTGCCCTGCGGTAACAGGCAGCATTGGACGCAGGAACGCCTCTAGCGTCGATAGCACTGCAATTAGTGGCTTCGCGGGAATATGGACGACCCGAAGCTCCGTGCCGTAGTTTAGCTCACGGATTTTCCTGATGAAGCTCTCTATGCCAATTGCCTCTGGTCCCCCGAGTTCGAGAATTTCATCGGTGAATGTTGCCTGATTGATAATCGACACGAGACAATCCACGAGATCGTCGATATGAATCGGCTGTATTTTTGTGGTTCCGTCGCCGACTATCGGTGCAATTCGAGCTCTGGCAAGCATCGACAGACTTTTCCACACAGCGGAGCCGTGGCCGATGACGATCGTTGGTCTGACGATTGCATAATTTAGCCCGCTCTTTTGGACTACATTCTCCGCCATCTCCTTCGATTTCGCATACGCGTTTCTGGTTTTGTCGGGGTATCTCGCAGCAATCGAGCTGACATACAAAAATTTTTTCACTCCCGCTCGTTTGCACTGATCAACGAGGAGCTCGGTACCATCCCTGTTCACTTCATAGAATTCGCGACGACTCGCCTTTCCAGTGGCTGCGGCAAGGTGAACAAGCGTGTCCGTAGAACGCAGGTAGGGAGCGTATAGGTCCGGCTCGTGAATACCACCACGGATCACGTGGCACTCACCGCGCAGAGACGGAAAATCTGTGTTGGTGGTGAGGGTTCGGCTGAGGCAGTACACCTTCGAGTATCTGGTAGCATCGAGCTTCGCAAGCAGGTTGCGGGCGATGAAACCACCGGCGCCAGTGATGAGTAGCGAGTTCACTGTCTACTTGGCCCCGAGCCGAGGGAGATTATCTCGCACTTTGCCGTGCTTCACGGTCGCGATGCCGTCCGCCGGCCGTCAGAAACCTTGTTGCCTACGGAGCCGCGGTCACCTGCGTACAGCTCGTCGACGATGTAAATAGGCCTCTGCTTTATCTCGTTGAAAATTCGTCCTATGTACTCTCCTATGATCCCCAAGCAGATTAGTTGCACCCCTCCTAGAAACAGCACTCCCACCATGATGGTGGCCCAGCCTTGCACTGTATACCCCAGGATCTTTTGGACAAAAACACTGATTGCATAGAGGAAGGCTAGCAGGGACGCAAAGTATCCCAGCCACGTCGCGATCTGTAGCGGTATCGTAGAAAACGAAGTCACACCATCCATGGCGAAATTGATCATCTTCTGATATGGATATTTCGTCTCCCCGGCGTAACGCTTATCCCTCGAATATCGAACACCAATCTGTCGAAAGCCGACCCAGCTAACCAAACCTCTCACGAATCGGCTCCGTTCCTTCATGTGTTTCAGCTGCCGCACAACACGTTTGCTCATCAGCCTGAAATCACCAGCATCCAACGGGATATCGATCTGAGCTAGAGGTTTGAGAATACGATAGAAAAGGTTGGCCGTCACAAGTTTCAACCAACCCTCTCCTTCCCTCTTTTCACGGACACCGTAGACCACGTCATAGCCGCTTCTCCATTTTTCAACGAATGTCCTGATAACCTCGGGAGGGTCCTGAAGGTCCGCATCGATCACGACGACCGCGTCACCTCGCGCTTCGTCGATCCCGGCAGTGATTGCTATTTGATGTCCAAAGTTTCTGGAGAGCTTGATGATCCGGACGCTCGAATCCGAATCCGTGATCGCCCTCAATTGTTGAAACGAGTCGTCGCTACTTCCATCGTCCACGTAAATCACTTCGTACGACATGGATTCCAGCGAATCGATGACCTTTTTCAATCGCTCGAAGAAGGCGGGAAGCACTTCCGCTTCGTTGAATACTGGCACGACAACGGATAACAACGGATTCTCGGACATGGCTATCACCCAGCGCTGAGCCAAACAAGAGCTGCGACTCCGGGCTCAGCGTCAATGAGCGGACCGCACTGATCAGAAGTCGTCGCGGGACGGAGAAGGCGTCGTCGCTCCAACCTGACACGAGCTCGCACCCGCCCACGTCGGTTCCGTTGACGGCCAGATCCCTCGCGACCGGTCGGTTCTCGAGCTGGGACCGAGTGTGGAAGAGCGCCTTCGAGTCGTCCGGTCGCACCACCTGAACGCGTAGGAGAGCGGCCAAGTGTCATGGCGTTGTCTTCTCCTCCCAACTCCCGGGCAGAAACCGCGTGCGAATGCGCTCGTGTGCCACGGGCAGAAAGTTGTTCTCGATGAAGCCTCTCAGCGAGCTTCGCGGGCCGCGCAGCGGGCAGGCGGACAGGAGTCCCGACCTGCAGCTGGCCTCGATAGTGGGAGAACGTGACGTCGGGCTCAAGGCTGATCTTGCCGCTCCATCTTTAGATATTCCACAGCCATGACGGTATTCCTGCCGTGGTACTGTGGATCGTCTTGCCACGGTACCCTGGAATATGTGAAAAGAAAACTGTTCACCCCGGATCTCAATAAGCGAGCTGGAACCCGGAAGTGGTAATCCCTCCAACCTTCGGCTAGGCGCGCTCTGCCGACCGGCGTCCCGTTCACGCTGAGCTCGAACGTTACCGGCCTCGTGAACCACTCCAGTCTGGTGCGGACGATGGCACGAAAATCGCCAGGCACACGGATTGGCACTCGCAACCAGGACCGCCGACCGCGAGAGCGGCGAAAGCTCATTTCTCCTTCGGATTCAGGCTGGGACCACCCGGGCCCCACCAAATCGCTCCCGGGCGCTCTGCCCAAGTCGAGCTTTCCGAAAAGAGGCGATGACCTGTCGTCGAGCCAGATATCCTTCCGCCGCCAGATGATATCGTGGTCGAAGGGCTCGTAGTTTTTCTCGACGAACTCGGTGACGTCCGAAGAGAACAGCCTCAAGTTTCGATCCAGGAAAACGAGTTTCGGCGCAACTCGTCCCGATCTCAGATCGGCGAGAAGCCCGACCCGCTGTTGTCGGGTAACCATGGGGAACTCCTCCTGCAGAAGCCAATAAAAATGGGCGTGAGGACGAAACACGCCCCACCCGGTGAAACCATCCATGACCGGATCGGTTGGTTTGGTGTTCTCCATGACAAAAGCGATCTGCTGAAGTGTCTCCTTGTATTTCGTGTTGAGGGGACTCAACGCCCTGAACATTCGATTCAACGGACCGACACTCAAAGCGACCAAGTAGATCACGAGTACCCAGTCACGCTTTCGCGCCAGGAAGAAAGGAAGGCTGACCACCACTGCGCTCACCCAGAGCCAGATATAGGAGGCCTCGATAAGGACGGGCGGTCCTACCCACCGTATCAAGAGCCATAGGCCAGCACCAGTCAGCAACGTCAGTGTTGTTCCGAGCCGCGCCGAAAAATTTCCCCGCTCCCCTCGTCTCCCGAGAGCAGCAACGAAGAATTCTGCAAGTTGGACGAGAGAGGTCGCGGCAAACAATGCGAGCAGGGGTAGGAACATCACGTAGTATTGATGATAGGGAAGTGGCGTCAAGAACAGTCCCGCGAACAGGGACAACGCGGACGAAACCAGGACATAGTCCCCCCGTCGAAAGTTCACACTCCCGAACATCTCAAAGAAGCCTCGCGCGAATCCGATCAGTCCCAGGACGACGAGAAAGGGACTCTCTCGCAGGAGGAATTTGAGCAGAGGGAGTGGTGACATGCTGGTCGTCGCGCCATAGGTCAAGTTCAGCAACAGATTGAACCAGATGAACTCCTGTAGTGCACCACGAGAAGCGAAGTAGCCCATCGTCAGGCCGAGGGGCACGGCAAAACCTATCGATTGCCAGATGACATCTCTCAACCTGTCTCCGAAATTTCTCCGTCCGCGGGGATCACAGACGTACCAGAGCATTGCCAATGCAAAGCCTGGCCCCACCAGCAATATCTTCGGAAGGAACATGAGTGCCGCGCCAAGGAACGCTCCGGATAATGCGAACCGACTGCGTACGCCAAGCCCGGATCCCTCAGAGCGCATCGCGCCGATAACAGTAATCAGGCATGCCAAGAAAAAAGCTAGTGCGGGAACGTCCGGCCGGATTTCGATGGTCTTGCCCAGGAATACCGTGGTAAGGCTGAGAAAAATCGTTCCTACCCAAGCGACCGGAGCATTTCTCCAGAGTATTCCTATACGAAAGGTCAATACGAGGCTGGCGCCCGCTGCAAGCCACATCAAGTACCTGGCGCCAAAGAAAAAGAAGAAGGCGTCCGAGATGTTGGTCTCGACGCTGAAGAAGGAGAAAAGCGGTGCGACGAGGAAGTAAAACCATGGGGTATGGTTCTCGAAGAAGTCCCGGTATATCAACATGCCCTTCGACACAGACCAGGCGCAGTGCAAGTGCGACAGCTCATCGGGATCGATTGGGGAGACGCGCAAGAGCGGCAGGCGCAGGCCGAAGAGAAATAATGTCATGGCGAGCGCCACAATCAACAACGGCAAGCATGTTTCGACGCCAATCGACTCGGCGAATCTCTGGAACAGCCTTTTCATGCTCTCACGGACTGCTCCAGGTGCCAGGAGGGATCTACCATGCCGGCGATACATGAAAGGCTTCGAAATTTGCGACCAAGGAATAGATGGTTACGCCGTTCCATATCAGGATGCCTGAAAACAAGATGCCGACGAGGCCGAGTCGACCCTTTCCCATCGCCGCCCATTGGACCGGAGCTAGAAGCAAAGGAAGCATGAGAGGCATCAGATGCTTGGTCATTCTCCAGTCCACTATGCTGAAGACGATGGCGGTCAGCGCCGACCATGACAGCCAAAGGCCGAGCGAGGAGCGGGTCGTCTGTCGTTTGAGATCATCGCGAGTGCCCAGAATCAGAGCCAGGGCTCCCAAGGGCAGCAAAGCATACCCGGTGTGCTGCCAAAATTCGATCCATAGTTGTAGAGGGCCTGGGTACCCTTGGTATCCGAGAGGATTATGATGCGTGAGCCGGTCGGCCAAGTGGGTTCGCACGTGATCCAGCCAGAACCCTTCGAAGTCTACGGCCAGGCCATACGCCCAGAACACTGCAGAGCCAAAGGCGAAACCGAGGATCACCGGATGCAGCGGAATCCGCAAAACATTCCTCCCGTTCCAGGGCTTGGGCATCCTCAAGAGCTCGAGAAAGATGATGGAGATCGGTAGCAGAACCAATTTGTGATTGGCCAAGGCCGCCAAGGCGGCCGTCAGGAAGCAGGTCGCGAACGCATACGCATCGCGGCGGCTTGACCATCTCTCTATGGCCAACAAGATCAACAGCAGACAGAAGTTCGAGACGGCGAAATATCCCCCGTAGCTGGACCGGACGAAGACCTCGGGGCTCGTTGCGTAGGAAAGGCCGAGAAGGATGGCAAACCGTCCCGGTGCGATCCTATGAATCCAAAGGGGATTATATATTTAAGTTTACTCAGAACCCTATCCCGACACCGGTGCCATAACCGGTATCACTGCCGTTCTTAGCGATGCTCCCCGTCCTGTGCCAAAACTCGGCCCTTTTGAAATGGGTGTGGCTCTTTTGGAACCGCGAGAATCGCCCATTTTCTCAGTGATCTAACCGTCCAACGGTCACTCGTCGTGAGGTTGGTCAGAGGATAACGGAATTTACTCTGGTTGTGGACCCTGAGCGGTGTCACTTTTTGCTGGACATTCGTCCCGGCGTTCGCTACGGTAGTTGTGGCAAGTAGGAAATGGGTACGAGCGGAGCGAATTTCAGCGGCAGGCGATTCAGTTCATCGGAGCTGAGCTTGATCCAGGAATTGGTCGAGAGCTGTGGCGGTCTGAGCCGGATGGAACTGGCGCGAACGGTGTGCGAGTTGCTGGATTGGAAGAGGCCGACCGGAAAGTTGAAAGCGCGGGAGTGCCGGGAGTTTCTCGAGCGGCTGGAAGGCGAAGGTCGCCTGGAGCTTCCGGACAAACGCCCGGGTAAGCCGGTCGGGACACGAACCCGAATACCGCAAACCGAGCGTGGCGAGCCGTCTGAGCCGTTGGAGGGAGAGCTGAGCGAGATTCAGCCTGTGGTGTTGGAAGTGGTGCGGAGTGACGAGCAGCGTCTTTTGTTCCGGGAGCTGGTGGACCGGCATCACTACTTGGGCCACGCGGTTCCCTTTGGCGCTCATCTGCGCTATCTGGTGTACGCATCGGCGCCGGCACGGGTGGTGGGCTGTGTGCAGTTGTCGAGTCCGGCGTGGAGGATGGCGGCACGAGATTTGTGGATTGGATGGGACGATGCCACGCGCGGGCGGAACCTGCAGCGAGTGGTTAACAACAGCCGCTTTCTGATCCTTCCCTGGGTGCGGGTGCAAAACCTCGCGAGCAGGGTGCTATCCCTGATGGCGCGACAGCTTCCATGCGAGTGGCACAGCCGCTATGGGGTGGAGCCCTTGCTGTTGGAGACCTTGGTGGATCACAGCCGCTACCGCGGCACCTGCTACCGGGCTGCGAACTGGATCGAGCTTGGAGTGACGACGGGGCGGGGGCGGATGGACCGCGAGCACCGTCGTCACGGCGCAAGCTCGAAAACGGTGCTGGTCTTGCCTCTGGTGAAGGACCCTCGCCGGGTGTTGCGGGAGAGCTGAGAGATGGCACTTTCTGCGTTCGAACTGTGCGAAGAGACGTTCGGGATGTCGAGGGACGATCTCGAGTCGATCATCGCGTTTCTACGTTCTGCCGAATCGAGGCAGATGAGCCACAGCGACGTGGAGAAGCTGGTGCGCGAGAGGAGCTACGAGCTTTCGCGTAAGTTGTTCCAGGCCCATGTCGACTCGCGCGGTCCCGGCGAGGCGGCGGCTCCGGTCCGAGGTGCGGATGGAGTGGAAAGGGACCAGGAGCGAATCCACGAGCGCGGCCTGACGACGATCTTCGGGGAAATCCGTGTCAAACGTTTCGGTTATGGAGCCGAAGGTGCAGATAGCCTGCATCCGTTGGATGCCGAGCTGAACCTCCCCCGTGAGCGTTACTCGTTCGAGCTGAGGCGGACGGCGGCAGTAGAGGTGTCAAAGGGAGCGTTCGACGAGGCGGTGGCGAGCCTTGGCCGCCACACTGGGGCGAAGGTTGGAAAGCGCCAAGTGGAGGAGCTGGCGGGTCGTGCGGCAGAGGACTTCGACGCCTTCTATGGGCAGCGCGCTCCACCGGCAGGCGATCGCAGCGCCTCGGTGCTGGCGATCACGGCGGACGGCAAGGGCGTTGTGATGCTACGCAAAGACCTGCGTGAAGCCACCAAGAAGGCGGCCGAGAAAGGCTCGCGGCGACTAGGCAAGCGGCTGACCAAGGGAGAGAAGCGGAACCGAAAGCGGATGGCCACGGTCGCGGCCGTTTATACGGTGGAGCCCTTCGTGCGCCAACCAGAAGACGTGGTTCGTGTGCTGGCACCAAGCGACGAGCGAGAGAAAGACAAACGGCCTCGCCCCCAAGACAAGCGTGTCTGGGCGAGCCTAGCCAAAGAGCCCGAGGAGGTTCTCGAAGAGGCGTTCGCGGAAGCCGAACGACGAGATCCCTCACACCGCAAGAGTTGGGTCGCCTTGGTCGACGGCAACGCCACCCAACTGAAGATCCTGCACAAGCTGGCTGGCCAGCACCATGTCGAACTCACCATCGTGCTCGACTTCATCCATGTCTGTGAGTACGTGTGGAAGGCTTCGCTAGGCTTCTACGAGGAGACCGAGCCCGCCCGCCAAGTGTGGGTCCAAGAGCGGTTGCTTCGCATCCTGCGCGGTGAGGCCTGCCTGGTGGCGGCGGGGATAAGACGTAGCGCCACCCGACGAAAGCTGACGCCCGACAATCGGGAGAATGTGGATCAGTGTGCTGACTATCTGCTCAATCACGCCTCTTATCTGCACTACGACGAGTGCCTCGCCGCTGGATTCCCGATCGCTACCGGCGTGATCGAAGGCGCCTGCCGCCACCTGGTCTCGGACCGCATGGACCTCACCGGAGCGCGTTGGTCCCTCGCTGGCGCCGAAGCCGTGCTGCGGCTTCGCGCTCTCCGCTCCAGCGGAGACTTCGATGAGTACTGGCGCTTCCACGAGCAGTGCGAGTACGAGCGCAACCACGCCTCGCGCTACGCCGACGGCAAGGTCGTCCCCGTCAAAGGCCGCCACCTCAAGCGCGTCAAGTGAGATGAGCCCTTACCACTATGAGACATGCCAAACTCACCGTTCCAAAAGAGCCGCACCCTTTTGAAATAGGCCATAAATCAGCAACTTAATGTCTGTGTTTGCGACCGGACCAAGGGCCGTGGGCTTTACAATCGTCTTGGGCGGGCGGGTCGTCACCATGCAGATGACCACCTAGTCGAGAGCGAATATCCAAGCGTGTGCCTGAAGCTGTTTTCACGCTACGCCGAGCGGGCCCACCAAGGGGCTACCGTCGCCGGCGACAATCTACGCGGCACGGCAGTAGTAGTTGAGAATGCCCCCAAGTCGCTCTCGCGACACGATGGGGCCAGCGTCATTCGCGCTTGCCGGCAGAGGTGTGAGGAGCTCGTTGCCGAGACCTTGGTGGTTCCGTTCTGTGTGATAGTGCACTACGTATTTGCCTTGGTGCACAACTCGCGATCTCGGTCCACAATTGTCCTGTACTCGCGGATACGAGGTTCCCCATGAGCATTTTCAAACGCACTCAGCGGAAGTATGTGAAGAAGGCCTATCGCGTGAGGAATTGGCGTGAATATGAGGCGGGTCTACGCAACCGTGGGAGCCTGACCGTCTGGATCTCGCTCACCGCCGGCAAGCTTGTGAACTGGGACGCGCCCCGGCCGAGGAGGAGGAAACCGGGCCGTCAACGCAAGTACTCGAACCACGCCATCGAGACGGCTGTCACCCTGGGTGCTTGCGCTGTTTACTGTTGGTAATGTGTACGCATCCCTCTGCAAAAAAGGCGCTTACGCTCCATTTAGCGCGTAGCGAAGGTCACGAGCGCTATTTTGGCTGTAACTTAAAGCACCATAAAGTCTTAGCGTCATCTCACCAACACTTGATGGCGGAAGCACCTTGAGTGCGCGTTCTAGACCTGCTATACTCGGCTGCTTCTGGCCAATCTTCTTTTTTGCGGAGCACAACGGGTTGTCTGCGCGAACGGTGAACGGTGCAGCCCGGGCCTAGGTGCCTAACGCTGTATCTAATTTATGATGAGGTATGAGAGAAGAGGACGACCTTCATCGCCGCAGCGATCTAACCCTTCTTGAACGCTGCAGTGAGCCACTCCAGGAGGTAGCGTGGGATTGTTTGGAAAATCGGAACCGCGAAAACTCAACGTCGTGACCGGTCCCCGCGGTGTTCCGGCCCAGAACGAATCACCATCGGTCGCGCCGCAAACGTTGATCGGGGCGAAAACGATCATCAGCGGTGAGTTGAACACCAGCGAGGTGCTCCAGATCGAAGGGCGGGTGGAAGGCAAGATCAAGAGCAGCGGAATGGTTGTAATCGGAGAAGCTGGTCGAGTGAAAGCGAAGGTCGAGGCGGCCAACGTCTCGATACGTGGCAAGCTAGAGGGCGACTGCACGGCCAGCGACAAAGTTGAGCTCACCCGCACCGGAAAGGTGTTCGGAAATCTCCGCGCCGCACGCATCGCGATTGCCGAAGGAGCCATCTTCAAGGGGTCGATCCAAATGACGGTCAACGAGGAACGCTCCGCTCCTGCTGAACCGGAGGCTACTGAGCCAGAGGCTGCTGAACCGGAGGCTACTGAGCCAGAGGCTGCTGAACCGGAGGCTACTGAGCCAGAGGCTGCTGAACCGGAGGCTACTGAGCCAGAGGCTGCTGAACCGGAGGCTACTGAACCGGAGGCTACTGAGCCAGAGGCTGCTGAACCGGAGGCTACTGAGCCAGAGGCTGCTGAACCGGAGGCTACTGAGCCAGAGGCTGCTGAACCGGAGGCTACTGAGCCAGAGGCTGCTGAACCGGAGGCTACTGAGCCAGAGGCTGCTGAACCGGAGGCTACTGAGCCAGAGGCTGCTGAACCGGAGGCTACTGAGCCAGAGGCTGCTGAACCGGAGGCTACTGAGCCAGAGGCTGCTGAACCGGAGGCTACTGAGCCAGAGGCTGCTGAACCGGAGGCTACTGAGCCAGAGGCTGCTGAACCGGAGGCTACTGAGCCAGAGGCTGCTGAACCGGAGGCTACTGAGCCAGAGGCTGCTGAACCGGAGGCTACTGAGCCAGAGGCTGCTGAACCGGAGGCTACTGAGCCAGAGGCTGCTGAACCGGAGGCTACTGAGCCAGAGGCTGCTGAGCCGGAGGCTGCTGAACCGGAGGCTGCTGAACCGGAGGCTGCTGAGCCAGAGGCTGCTGAGCCAGAGGCTGCTGAACCGGAGGCTGCTGAACCGGAGGCTGCTGAGCCAGAGGCTGCTGAACCGGAGGCTGCTGAACCGGAGGCTGCTGAGCCAGAGGCTGCTGAGCCAGAGGCTGCTGAGCCAGAGGCTGCTGAACCGGAGGCTGCTGAACCGGAGGCTGCTGAGCCAGAGGCTGCTGAGCCAGAGGCTGCTGAGCCAGAGGCTGCTGAGCCAGAGGCTGCTGAGCCAGAGGCTGCTGAACCAGAGCCTGCTGAATCAGAGGCTGCTGAGCCGGAGGTCGACGATGGCGATTCGCAATCCAGGGAGTCGCAGCCATGATGGTGCTTGCGCTGTTTACTGTTGGTGATGTATATGCATCCCTTTTCAAAAGAGGCACTTACGCTCCATTTAGCACGCAGCGAAGGTCACGAACGCTATTTTGGCTGTAATTTAATGCACCGTAGGGTCTTAGTGTCATCTCACCAACACTTAATGGCGGAAGCACCGGGCTGCGTGGCGAGCTACGGGCAGTGAACTTCGCACCCGGAAGTCCTTTATTAGACTCAGAACTCCTTTAAAACGGCAAGAAAATCAAGCGCCAGAGTTTAACTCTTCAACGCAAATGTGAGCCTTTGGCCGTCTCCAAAGGGTGCGTCCTCCGAGAGCATTGAGCTCGGCGAGCGTCAGCGCAAGGGCGTGACGGACTTTTGGCTCGTCCGGCGGCCTGAGCTCAACGACAATCTCGTCGGTCGATCTGTTTGCTATTGTAGACACTAAAGCGGGGAGGCGAGACCGTGTTACTCACCCGGCCCAATGGCGCCATCGCCGATGCGGTGACTCTGCCAACGCAGAGAGTGGATCGCTCTTATGGCCGGTTTCCTGATGGAATAGGTAAGTTCGTTTACTTTCTTCATCCCACGCCGCAAATGCGAAACACCGGGCCGACATCGGAGCAGGCGATTTCCTTTCAGCCCGAGATGGATCCGCCCGGAGGAGAGTACTCAGCTCCTGTCGAAGTCGAGATCTCGGTCCATTTGCCGCTGGAAAAGGTCTGGGTTCACTTCACCACCGACGGCCGCGCGCCCACCAAGCTAAGTCCTCTCTATCAGAAGCCGATCCTCCTTGGTCCCGCAAAGGACAAAGACAAGGCCGGTATCGTCCTCCGGGCCGCTGCATTCTGGCAGGGACAACAACTGAGCGCCGTCTCGACCCATTCCTATTTCTTCCATGAGGACGACTACCAGCTACCCATCATCTCGATCTCGGCCATGAGCCGGGCGGATTTCAACAAGGTGCACCTGGACTATGGCGCTTACGGGTTCGAGTCGGAGCGAAAGGGTCACGTGGAATTTATCGAGAAGAACGGCCGGCGCGCGGCCGCCATGGGTATGGGCCTGCGTTTGCACGGCACCTCGGGAAGATACGGCAACCAGCTTCGGCTCAAGAAATCGTACCGAATGTATTTCCGCAACGCCTATGGCGACCGGAAGCTAGACTTTCGACCATTCCCCGGACTTGAGCGGCGCGCCTTCGACAAGCTGGTGTTACGAGCCAGCTCCAACGATGCGTTCCGATCCAGCGACCGCGCCACCTACATCCGTGACCAGCTCCTGCGCGAGTTGCACGAAGACATGGGGGGAATCGTTGCCCACGGAGCCTGGTACAATCTCTTCGTCAACATGACCTACCGCGGCGTCTACAACCTGGTGGAGAGAATCGACAAGAACTTCTTGAGCTCAGTCTTCCCCGAGGAAGGCGAGAACTGGGACGTCTGGAACGGCGAGGCGGTCGACGGAGACGGGACGTCCTGGAACGAGCTACTTGAGTTCTTCCTGGAAGGCGATCTGAGTAACGAAGCACTCTACGAGCGCGCCCTTGAGCTCGTAAACATCGAAGACTTTACCGCCTACATAATCCTCCACATCTGGGCGCAGAACCATGACTGGCCCCACAAGAATTGGATCGCGGTGCGCCCGCGCCGTTCCGGAGCCAGGTGGCGCTTCCTCACCTGGGATGGCGAGTACGCCTTTGGCCTCCACCCGGCCAACTTCACTGCCAACACGTTTGATCGCGCGTTCACCCGAGCCGACTCGGTTCCGGGGGAGATCTTCTCGAGCCTGATGAAAAGTCCGCGCTACCGGAGCTATTTTCTGAAAGAGCTGGACCGGCATCTCGAGGGTGCTTTGCGCCCGGAGAACGTCCTGTCCCGTATCGACGCCATCAAACGACTGCTTGCCCACGATATACGCAGGGATTTGAAGCTGCCTCTCATCGAGAGGCGGTTCGAAGCCTGGGAGGCCAACGTGTCTTTTCTCGAGGAGTTTGCGCGCAATCGCGGTCCGGGTGCTTCCGCTATTAAGTGTTGGTGAGATAACGCTAAGACTTTACGCTGCATTAAATTACAGCCAAAATAGCGCTCACGACCTTCGCCGCGCGCTAAATGGAGCGTGAGCGTTTTTTTTTGCAAAGGGATACGTACACATCACCAACAGCAAATAGCGCAAGCACCAACTCGGCGAGCCGCTCGGTGTAGCGGATCGAGAAGTACTGCACGCCCCGATCACTGTGATGCACCAACGGATCCTCGAGGTCGAGTCGACGCTCATGCAGCGCCTGCTCCAATGCATCGAGGTCGATGTCAGCGCTCAACGATGTCGCCTGTCCCTTCCATAGACTTGAGCTGCATGAGATTGGAATACTGCCGGTTGTGCCTTCTATTTATTCATCCGCGTGATGGAGATCACGGATATACTCAGCCAGAACGTGCCCTTGGAGGACGTGCAGTATCTGGCCGGACACTCCAACCCCTCGGGCCACACAGATCTATGACCGGCGTAGACAGCACGTCACTCGCAACATCGTGGAGCGTGTCTCGATATGAAAGAAGGACCAAGGAAGAGAGGCATCCTTTCGAGGCCTGCTAGCAAGAAAGCCGCTGCACGGCCTCGTTCGGCTCCCCGCAATGAACCCAAGCCGGTGCCGGTTCCTCTGCCCGAAGGTGTCCGCCACCAGCGGGTGGGTGAAACGACGGAACGTTCCGCGCATCTCGAAAAACTCAAACAACTCTTCGAGGCGGCTCCGATCAGCCGCTACCTGGGCATGACACGGCGTTGTTGCACGGCCCGGAGCAAATCGCTGACCTCCCTGTGCCGGTCGTAGAGTCACCCGGCGCAGTACGTATCGGGCATCCCGAGCGCGGTCATCTTGTTGAGTATCTCGCACCCAATTCGGTGTTCAACTCGTTGCCTCGCCAACGTTCGTGTCCGCATCTCGGGCCCGATGATCGCTTTGTAACGATAGACCGCGTTCTCCACCATGCTTCGCTTGGTGCAGCCTGAGAGCTTGTACCATTCACGTCGGCCGTGTCTTTCGATTGCACGAATATGGCGGTCGCGCTCCTGCATGGCGGTGTTCGAATTCTGATTGAGCGTCGCGTTTCGTTGCGGCGGAATCACCACGCGCGTCCTTCGTCCAGGGCTGTGCGCTTCGATCGCTTCGTAGACCGCTTCCTTGTCGTATGCACTGTCCGCCGCCACGGACGCTAGAGGTGCTTGAATCTGTGTTAGCAAAGCGGGGACTCGGGTTGCGTCGCGAGCACGTGACGCCGTCAGTTCGGACGCAACAATGTTGCCGGTCTCGCGATCAACGGCGATGTGCAACTTGCGCCATGCGCGCTGCTTTGGCGGTTTGCGGGCGGTTCCAACATGAATCCTCAAGCCCGTGCTATCGATCATCAGGTGGATTGGTTGATTGCTTGCGGCTTTCGGAATCCGCAGCTTCTTGCGGAGCAGCCTCGAGCGCCGACACAACGTCGAGTAGTCCGGGATCTCGATACCGAGCCCGAGCAGCGAGGCGATCGAGTGCAAGAAGCCTTCGGTTTGTCGGTAGGCGAGCTTGTACACCATCCGGACAACCAGGCCCGTTTCAATCGCCATGTCTGAATAGACCCGTTGACCGCCAGGCTTACCGGTCTTGTCGGCCATCCAGTTCGCGATTGCCTCCTCGTCAAACCAGACCGTCAAATCGCCTCGGCGGCGCAGCCCTTCGTTGTATTCCGCCCAGTTGCGAACGTGGTACTTCTTCTGCTTCGCGTGCTTGTACTGGCTGCGCTTGGGATACTTCATGGTCGAACATACCTCGGCCACCACAAGAGGTGCATTTTGCTCTCAGCCAGAGCGGTGCAACAACGCCAAATACTGGTGCACGCGCGGCAGCTTCTTCACACCGTCGTCGAACAGGACGAAGTCGCGCATCAGCTCAATGAGCCGCGCCTTCGCACAGATCTTCAGCAGGTACTTGTCGAGCTAAGAAGGCCGAGGAATGGTTCATCGCCCAGCGGTGGCCTGGCGGAATCTGCTGCATCCACTGTGGCTCCAAAAGAGTGAACCTGAAGGCCAAGCACAACACCATGCCGTTCCGGTGCCGGGAGCGGGAGTGCAAGAAGCACTTCAGCCCGAAGATGGGGACGTTCATGCAGTCCAGCCCGCTCGACTATCTCGATTGGCTCTATGTCCTCTACCTTGTCGCCACCAACCTCAAGAGCGTTTCGAGCATGAAGCTCCACAGGGAAATTGATAAAACTCAAAAGACAACGTGGCACATGGCGCACCGCGTCCGCCGCGCATTGGCCCAAGGTGACGAAACGCTATTCGCTGGCCCTGTTGAAGTGGACGAAACCTACTTCGGCGGCAAACGGCGCAACATGAGCAAGTCGAAGCGCGCGCGCTTGACAGGGCGTGGTCCTGCTGGTAAAACTGCCGTCGTGGGCGCGAAGTGGACCGTCGGTCCAACCGTGTGTCGGCGAAAGTCGTAGGCGATACGACCGCCGAGACTCTAGGGCTTCGTTCACCGCAACGTCAAGGCCGACGCTCCGGTGTACACTGATGACGCCAGAGCCTACGAAGGGCTCCCGAATCATGAATCCGTCAAGCACTCGGTCTACGAATACGTGAAAGGCGATATCCACACGAACGGGATTGAGAGCTTTTGGAGCATGTTGAAGCGAGCGCACAAAGGCACGTTTCACCGCCTCTCGCCCAAGCACCTTCACAGATATGTCGATGAGTTTGTCGCACGCCACAACTTCCGCGAGCTCGACACGCTCGACCAAATGGCGTTCATCGCGTCCAAGATGGAAGGCGCGCAGCTTCGATACAAGGACTTGATTGCATGAACACTCTACCGGTCATTAATCTTTAGTCTCTACATACCATCGCGTTTACGGAAATAAGCCCTGATGATTTCGGATGCCACGTTACTTCACTGCCCTATTCGTGGGGCTCTTAAAGCCAAGCAACGTGCAGCAGACTCTTTGACGTTTACGGAAGAGAAGCAGCGTGTAGATGCCATCAGGTACTTGCTTCACCGTAAGTACCCCAAAGAGAATTTTGGTGTCGAGACTACACTTTTCAAGATCGGACACAAGGGCCGCAACTCCTTCCGCACGGACTTCGCGATCTACGATTCCGCATTTGAAGACATCAAAGGGAAGCAAATAGAAAAACGTGTGGACCACATTCGTCTCCTCGCTGAAATAAAACGAGATAACGCTGATACCGCGCGTTCAAAGGCTACTCAGGTGACTGCCGCCATGCGTCTTGTTCCTGACCTCGGAACTCTCGGCGTGTATTGGGATGATATAGAACAGCGGTTTTTCTTTAAGACACTTAGTGGAACGCGCGAGTGTATTAACCAGGCACCAATTAGCAAAATTCCTGTATGGGGAGACTCAGTAGGCGCGGTCCATCTAACATATGCTGACCTAGACGCAGCAACCGACCTAGTCCGTGTGTTCGATGAACTGGAGAACGCGCTACACGTTTACGTAGTGGATAAGGTCGAACGGTACGCGCTGATTCAGCAGTTGTTAATCACCAAGATCCACGACGAGAATATGCATCAGTTCAAAAAAAATGCACCGCTTGATGTTCAAGACTTCAGCGTTGAGGCCGTTACGGACTCCGTAGTTATGTCACGGATGAACTCTGCCCTGGCTAAGGCTGCGACTCACTATGAACAGTACCTGCCGAAAAAGATATATAAGCAGTTCAAGTGTGACGCTGAAGCCATGAGGAATATCACAAAGATTCTCGCGCCGCTCAACATCCTTGGTTCTCGCATCCATGTCATTCAGGCGTTCTACATGAAGTTCGCCAAGAGCATTTATAAATGGGACTTGGCACAATACTTCACGCCTCACGAAGTGATCGACTTCATTGTCGATGTAGTACATCCTCAGTATGGCGAGCACGTGAAAGACCCCGCCTGCGGAAGCGCGGACTTTCTGATTAGTGCCTTTAGGCATTCTGGAAATTCGACTAAAAGCCAGAATTGCGTCTGGGGCACTGACAATAGTCCACAGGCGGTTCAGATTAGTATCTTGAATATGGTTCTGAACGGTGATGGCAGGACACAAATCACTCAGGAGGATAGTCTGGAATCTTACAGTCTAAACAGCAAGCGTTTTCAGGTCGTTCTATGTAATCCGCCGTTCGGTACGAAGATTGTCGAGAAGCGTCAAGAAATTCTCAATCGTTTTTCGATGGGTCACGTGTGGTTTCGCGATGCGAGTAATCGTTTGGTTGAGACCGACAAGGTAAGAAGTAAGCAGCAGACTGGAATTTTGTTTGCAGAGTTGTGCGTTCGACTTGCGGAACCAGGAGGTCGGGTTGGCATCATTCTTCCGAATGGGTATCTAGGCAATCGTAGCACAGAATACTTGGCGCTTCGTGAATGGTTGTTGAGACACGCACGAATCGTCGGCATAGTTGCGTTTCCACGCTTTACATTCAAAAAATCTGGTGCAGACGTTAGCGCGTCGGCTGTTTTCTTGGAGAGAAGAAAGAAGCCGTTGACATCAGCGATTGAAAGTGTAGATTATAACTTTTTTGTGGGACTTGTGGAATCTGTAGGCTGGCGTGCAGGAGACAAAAAAGCAGTTCCGATATATCAGCGCGATCCAGAGACCGGTAAAGTAATCCTGGACCAGTTAAACGAGCCTATACTTGATTCTGATTTTAAGGCAGTTCTAGATGAGTTCCTCAGATCGCCAGCCACCAACTGCTTCCCGTGGCTTTTGGATGACCGTTCGGTTGAAGGCTCTCAGTCATGGTCTGTTCCGATTGAGCGTGTTCTTAGAAGCAATGATTTGATCCTGGATCCAAAACGGTTGTCGTTCAAGGCCAATCAAGTGCGGATATCTATTACCAACAAAATACACTTCGCTCTTGGAGACGTGCTGGAGATCGTACCTGACGCAAAGCCAGAGATTGATCCATCCAGGGTTTACCACTATGTGGAAATTCAAAGGATCGGCATCGGAGACTACGACTACGAACCAAAGCGAGGCTGGGAACTCCCAGGTAGAGCCAAGCTCCTTAGCAAGCGTGGAGATCTATTCGTGCCTCACGTATGGGGTTGTGCCGGTAAGTGGTTTATGGCTGGCGGTGACTGCTCGTCACTAATCGTGACGAATGGCTGCACTCGTCTAAGAATGAAATCTGGTCAAGCAGATAGACTCCCCGACGTTGTAGCTGGACTTTGCTCTGAAGCGTTTAGCGTTCAAATGCGATCACTGGCAACAGGCTCGGATGGCCTGGCGGATGTGATTGATAACGATCTCTTGACGATTGTACTGCCTGCTCTCTCAGAGAACACCAGAACAACCATTCGCAAGAAGCTCAATCTTCTTCTTGACGGTGAGCTTCGGTTTGGAAAGACGATGGTCGCGCTAACTGTAAACGACCAATGCTATGTAGACGTCCAAGCCAGAAAAAGTCATTGCAGCGTAGTTTAACGTTTGATTGTTGCCGAAGCCTTTCCGTAGAAGGGGGGGGAAACTGGGATGTCCAATAAAACCAAACGAGCTAAGCTCGAAACGGTCGAGATCGTCAGTTCTGACTACCAGCCGACGAAGGCCGACATGGAGGAAGAATTCGCGCTCCGCTCGGATGGCAGCGTTGACTTGAACGACATAGACTCGGTGATGAGCCATCTCGGCAAGGCCATGACCCAGCGGGTCAACTTCCGTCGCATCAAGAAACCGCGCTCGCGCCGGTCTGGCTAGGCGTGGCAGCTGGGACTTTAGTATATAATCTCCATTGGTTAGCAGGCAGTGGAGGTGTCCGCGACGGAACGGCAGCCCGCCTGTCCGGGTTCCATCAGCGGTGAAGCGTCGCTTGGTGCGCAGTCTCAGACGGTCTGCCTCGGCCTTCACCTGCCGGAGCGTTCCGTGCTTCCGGTACAGCGCATAGAGCGTCCGGACCGTTTCGGCCTCAGCCTCGTTGATGCGCAGCGTGCGCTCGTCCTTCTCATAGCCGAGCGGTACGCGGCCGCCCATCCATAGTCCCTTGCGCTTGGAGGCAGCGACCTTATCGCGGGTCCGCTCGGCCGTGGAGAGAGTGCCATTCTTAGTTGGAAATTGAAACGGCTCCCAACCCCGTGGTTTGATGACGTTGGCAAAAACAACATCAAGCCGCAAGAGAAAGGAGCCGAGATGGGAAGTCTGCTACGTACAGCCAAGAAACACAAGAAGTCACGTCGTTTGGGTGAGCCCGAGGTAATGGCGCGCGAGGAGTACGGGGAGCTCGAGGTGGACGTCAAAATAGAGATGATCCGTTCGTTAATCCCGCTTGGGTTGATGCACGTTCACGAGCTGCTCGACGACGAAGTGAAGGAGTTGGCGGGAGAGCGATACGCTCGTAAGGACGAACTGGAGCGTGGCCGCCGCCACGGAACCAACCCTGGCACGGTAGGGCTTGCCGGCCAGCGGGTACCGATCCGTGTGCCACGGGTTCGGAGCCAAGAGGGAGTAGAGATACCGCTTCGCTCCTACGAAGCACTGAACGACGGCGGAGAGGTGAATGATCTGCTGCTGAAACGAGTGCTCTACGGAATCTCGTGTCGCAACTACGAGGCTGCAGCGGAAGCGATACCGGGCGCTATCGGGCTGTCGAGCTCGACGGTGTCCCGAGGTTTCGTACAAGCGAGCGCAGCGAAACTTCGGGAGATGCAGGAACGGGATCTGTCCGGCGAAGATGTGGTGGCGCTGTTCCTGGACGGGAAATCATTCGCCGACGCAATGATGGTCATCGCGCTGGGCATCACACTTTCCGGGGAAAAACGCTTTTTGGGCTTCGTGGAGACGGACACGGAGAACGAGAAGGTGTTGACGCCGTTCCTGCGTTCACTGCTCGCGCGGGGACTCGACAGCTCCCAGGGTCTACTGGTGATCATCGATGGCGGCAAGAGTCTGAAAGCGGCCGTAAAGAAGGCGTTCCGAAAGCGGGTCCTGATACAACGGTGCCAGTGGCACAAACGTGAAAACGTCGTGAGCTATCTGTCCAAGGGCGAGCAGGCGTCGTTGCGCAAGCGGTTGCAGTCGGCCTACAACAGGCCGGAATATAAAGAGGCCCTCGCGGCCCTCGATCAACTGCACGATGAATTGGAGGAGCGGAACCAATCCGCAGCTGGGAGCTTGGAGGAAGGAATCGAGGAGACGCTCACATTGCATCGTCTCGGCGTGTACGGGGCGCTGGGCCGTTCGTTCAAGACGACGAACTGCCTTGAATCCGTCAATGCTCTCGTCGAGGAACGCTGCGCGAAGGTCGACCACTGGAAGAACTCCAGCCAACGCCAGCGGTGGCTGGCGACAGTCCTCGTGGACATCGAACCCCGCTTGAGGAGGGTGATCGGCTACCGCCATCTTCCGAAGCTTCGCGAAGCTCTCAAGCGGGAACGGCGTTGTTGCACGGCCCGGAGCAAATCGCTGACCTCCCTGTGCCGGTTGCAGAGTCACCCGGCGCAGTACGTATCGGGCATCCCGAGCGCAGCCATCTTGTTGAGTATCTCGCACCCAATTCGGTGTTCAACTCGTTGCCTCGCCAACGTTCGAGCCCGCATCTCCGGCCCGATGATCGCCTTGTAACGATAGACCGCGTTCTCCACCATGCTTCGCTTGGTGTAGCCTGAGAGCTTGTACCATTCACGTCGGCCGTGTCTTTCGATTGCACGAATATGGCGATCGCGCTCCTGCATGGCGGTGTTCGAATTCTGACTGAGCGTCGCGTTTCGTTGCGGCGGAATCACCACGCGCGTCCTTCGTCCAGGACTGTGCGCTTCGATGGCTTCGTAGACCGCTTCCTTGTCGTATGCACTGTCCGCCGCCACCGACACTAGCAGCCCGTTGAAAAAGTCGTATCCGGTCGCGATATTTCTCTGAAGACTCATTCGATGACGATGTAAAATTGCATCGCATGTCGATGAAGAAGAAAAAGAAAAGTTGCCAAGAGACTTTATGGATTCCACACGATGCGGTTGCGTCGAGTCCTGGTCATCCTTTTTATGAGGAACTCGAGCGGGTACTTCGAGAGGAAGAGTTTGACTCGTTTGTGGAGTCGAAATGCTCGCCGTATTACGCGAAGAAGCAAGGTCGGCCGAGCATACCGCCGGGTGTGTATTTTCGAATGCTGTTGATCGGCTACTTTGAGCGCATCGATTCAGAGCGCGGGATCTGCTGGCGGTGTTCGGACTCACTGTCTTTGCGCCAGTTTCTTGGCCTTGGAATGGAAGAGCGAACGCCGGACCATTCGTCGCTGTCTCGGATACGGAATCGACTTCCGCTGGAAGTTCACGAATCTGTATTTGGATGGGTGCTAGAAGTTCTAGCGTCGAGAGGGATGATAGATGGCAAGACACTGGGTGTGGACGCGACGACGCTGGAAGCGAATGCGGCGCTTCGGTCAATCGTTCGTCGAGACACGGGGGAAAGCTACGAATCGTATTTGAAGGAGCTTGCGCGCAAGAGTGGTATCGAAGAGCCGAGCCGAGCGGACATTGCAAAGTTGGACAAGAAGCGGCCAAAGAAAGGGTCGAACAAGGAGTGGGTGAATCCGAACGAGCCGGATGCGGAGATCATGAAAATGAAGAGCGGGGGCACGGATATGGCGCACAAAGCCGAGCATGCTGTGGACATGAGCGGGGAAGGTGCGGTAATTGCCGTGACGCTTCACGGAGGCGCGAAGGGTGACACAAAGAGCCTACCGGATACGCTGGAAAAAGCGCAGTCAAATCTGCAAGAGCTCGCGAACAACGCGGAATGTTGTGAACGAATACATGAAGACGCGGGTCGCGAAGTGGTCGGGGACAAGGGCTATCACGGCAACGACATCCTGGTTGAGCTGGTCGAACAAGAATACCGGAGCTACATTTCGGAGCCAGAGCGAGGTGGCCGCAAATGGAAGGACAAACAGGCCGAGCAAGCCGCCACCTACGCGAACCGACGTCGCATTCGCGGGACTCGAGGTAAGCGATTAATACGCCGTCGCGGCGAGTTACTCGAACGACCTTTCGCGCACTACCTCGAAGCGGGAGGCATGCGACGAACGCATTTGCGAAGACACGAAAATATACTCAAGCGCCTCCTCACGCACGTGGCCGGATTCAATCTCGGGATTCTGATGCGCAATCTCATCGGCAAGGCCACGCCGAAGGAATACGCGGAGCTCAACGCCAGTCTGATCGCTGCTTTATTGCGCTTCGTCTCGACCATAGGCGCACGTTTTGCCCCGCTGCAATCCATCGGGCGTCTCAACTTGGCCGTTCCGCCGAATCACATCTTCCGGTGCTTGCGCTGTTTGCTGTTGGTGATGTGTACGTATCCTTTTGCAAAAAAAGCGCTTACGCTCCATTTAGCGCGCGGCGAAGGTCGTGAGCGCTATTTTGGCTGTAATTTAATGCAGCGTAAAGTCTTAGCGTCATTTCACCAACACTTGACGGCGGAAGCACCGGACACGACGGGGACTTCCGGGTGCGCAGTCCGCTGCCCGCAACTCGCCCCGCAGCCGATTTGAGCCAGCCGTGCGCACCCCCGGTGGGCCTGTCGCTCGCCACCCGCAGCCCAGGGGTCGGAAGTCAGCCCTGCGGCGTGAAATACCCTCGCTTCCGCGCGGATTCCAAGGGCGTCTAAGCTGCTGATTTGTGGTCTATTTCAAAGGGCCGAGTTTTGGCACAGGACGGGATGGGTACACATCACCAACAGTAAACAGCGCAAGCACCTAGCTATGATTCCGAAACGTTCCGGCGCGTGGGTCTTGAGTTCGTTTGTATTTTTGGACAGGACGCGGAGCACGCACCCAGACCAGCAACAGATTACACGGGCTCGATGCGGACGATGCGAAGCACATTGGTGGCGTCAGGTGTGCCAAAAGGCACCCCGGCAGTGATGACCACCGTATCGCCCGGCCCGGCGACTTCCTCAAACGCAGCCGCAGCGACCGCCTTGCGCACCATTTCGTCGAAGTCCCGTACGTCCGCCGTATGCACGCTGTGTACGCCGTAGGTTAGCGATAGACGCCGTGCGGTTGCAAGTTCGGACGTGACGCCCAGAATCGGCTGCTCAGGGCGCTCGCGGGCGGCGCGCAACGTCGTCGACCCGGAGGTCGTGTAGGTTACAATGGCGGCGGCGCCGATGGTGTCGGCCACTTGATGGGCCGCCACCGAGATCGCATCCGCGGAGGTTGCCAGCGGCCGGCGATGGTCGGCGGCCGCAATGTGACGGTGTAGCGGGTCGCGCTCCACCCGTTTAATCACCCGGTCCATGATCTGGACCGCCGCAGTCGGATAGGCGCCGGCTGCGGTTTCCGCCGACAGCATCACCGCATCCACGCCGTCGTACACCGCCGTCGCTATGTCCGAGACCTCGGCGCGCGTCGGCACCGGCGCCTGGACCATGGACTCCAGCATCTGCGTTGCCACGATCACCGGTTTGCCGGCGTCGCGGCAGGTGCGGATGATGGTCTTCTGCGCGATCGGCACTTCCTCCGGAGGCATTTCCACGCCGAGATCGCCACGAGCCACCATCACGGCATCGGCGGCGGCGACAATCTCGTCGATACGGTCGAGCGCAGATGGTTTCTCGACTTTGACCAGAACATGGGCGCGGTCGCCGATCAGCCGGCGCGCCTCGACCACATCCTCCGGGCGCTGCACGAAGGACAGGGCGATCCATTCGCACCCGAGTTCGAGTGCGAATCTCAGATCGACTAGGTCCTTTTCGGTAAGCGGCGAGATCGGCAGCATCACGCCGGGCAGATTGATGCCCTTGCGGTCGCTGAGCCGGCCGCCGACCAGCACCTGCGTCTCTACTTCTGCATTGGATTTCGAGGTCACATTCAGCCGGAGCCGCCCGTCGTCGAGCAGCATTTCGTCGCCAAGCCGGACAGCGGCGAAGATCTCCGGATGCGGCACGGAAACCCGAACGGCGGTGCCGGGCCGGTCCGAACGGTCGAGCATGAAACGCCGTCCCGGCTCAAGCTCGACGCTCCCGCCTTCGAAGACGCCGACGCGAAGCTTGGGTCCCTGCATGTCAGCCATGATACCTATGGGCCTGAGCGCATCCCGTTCCAACTCGCGCACGATCCGATGGCGCCGGGCGTGGTTCTCGGGTTCGCCATGGCTGAAATTGAAGCGGAAGACATCGACCCCTGCCTCGAACAGTGCATTGATGGCCGTTGCACTTGAGGTCGCCGGCCCCAGCGTCGCGACGATCTTGGTCCTACGTTTGCGGCGCATCGTCTCCGGTGCTCCGCAAAAACTCGATCCGTCGTTGATTCCGCAGTTTAGACCTGCCAGGATTGGCCGTCTCGCGGCGAGTGGTACGTCATCATGGATCTGAAGATAACACTCTCGGGCCAGACGATTGTAAAGCCCACGGTGCGGATGTGTCCCGAGGTCCGTGGAAAAAGAACGGCGCCCTCCACTCCGTCATCAGAGTATCATATCAGGCGGTAACCTCCGCGTGTTCGAGAACCTCGCTCAGGCGTTGGTAGCCGTCGATGCGTCGTCGTCCTGTACCAAAACTCGGGTGCTTCCGCCATTAAGTGTTGGTGAGATGACGCTAAGACCCTACGGTGCATTAAATTACAGCCAAAATAGCGCTGATGACCTTCGCTGCGCTCCAAATGGAGCGTAAGCGCCTCTTTTGCACAGGGATGCGTACACATCACCAACAGTAAATAGCGCAAGCACCAGGTCGTCTCCAACGTGTTGGACAAGCGCCAGGCGAGCACCCGCCGCGAATACCAATCGATGACCGCCACCAGGTATACGAAGCCTCGCGCCATCGGGATGTATGTGATGTCGGCGGCCCACACCTGATTGATCCGAGAAACCGTCAGATTCCTCAGTAGATAAGGGTATACGGCGTGTTCCGGCGCTGGCTTGCTTGTGTTCGGCTTGGGCGCAGTGCTCTCGAGCCCCATCAACCGCATAAGACGCTGCACGCGCTTGCGGTTGACGGCCGACCCCTCCGCTTTGAGTGTCTGTGTCATCATGCGGCTGCCGAAAAATGGATGCTTCAGATGTAGCTCGTCCATCCGACGCATCAATGCGAGTTGCTCGCCATCCGGCTCGACAGGTTCGTAGTATAGGCTCGACCGATTCACGCCGAGCAGCTCGCACTGCCAGCGCATCGACAGCGGAGCGTTGGGTTCGACCAACTCCCGCCGGGGCGTCATCGCAATCGACCGAGCCCGTGTGATAAAAAATCGCGCTCCATCGTCAGCTCCCCGATTTTCTGAAGCAGTTCGGCCTCGCGCATCGAGGCATCGCCTCCGCCCACCTCTTCGGTCTCGAAAGCACGCGTGACGTTCTCCAAAAGCTGCCGCTTCCATTTGTAGATCTGGTTCGCGTGAACCTTGTGCCGCCGGGATAGTTCCGCCACTGTCTCCTGCTCGCGTAGTACCGCCAATGCAACTTTCGCCTTGAAAACAGGGCTGTGCTTCGTACGATTTTTCTTCACTTTTCTCTGCTCCTTTTTTTATTGAGCAGGCTTGTTTTACCACCTTAACCCCTGGTCTAAAAAATGGGGTCCACTTCAGGCGCTCCTTTGGGATTGCTCCATCAGGCACCTACCCCACGCCCGCCGGTGCCGATTCAGCCGAGGCCGAGCCGACCGCGAAACAACAGCGCCCACACCAGCAACCAGAGCGCTACCGCCCCGGCGCTGATGCCTAGAACCAACACCGGATTGTAGGCGAGCGCCAGCGGAATGGCGGCACTGGTCCACAGCCCGCCGCCCATGAACGGCTCGTGCATGAGCTGCTTGTAACCGAAGGCCGAGGTGGCGTCCGTGTCGCCCTCGGGATCGACAACGCGCAACAGCAAGAGGCCGGTGGCGGTGACGCCCATCGATTGCCCCATCTCGGCGATCGAGCGCTCGAACCACGAATCCGCTGGCAAGAGGCGACGCGCCAGCCACACCACGCAGAAGACGTTCCACAGCACCCCGGCGGCAACCAGGATCGCCAAGGGCACGAGCCCCCCCAGCACCACCTCCACATTGATGGTCGAGATCGCAGCCACCACCAGGAAATCCATGGCGGTGCCCGAGAGGCGCTGCATGAGACGATGGTCGAGCGGATTGCGCTTGGTGAAGTTGGCGAAAAAGACCTGCACCACCAGACCACCGATCATGCACAGCGGAAAGAGCGGGAAACTGTCGAAAAAGGCGCGACCGTCGGCGCTTGGAGACCGGACCAGGAGCTCAACGCGCACCAAGCCGCTGTGGATCAGATAGCCAATGAAGACACCGAGACCGATGATGGCGAGATGGAAGCTGAGGCTGTCGATTGACGCCGCCGACACGGTCTGGCTCCCGGCGCTCGGCCGTTCGGCTGGGTCGTAGACGCCTACGATACTGCTCTCGGGCATGTCCTCAATGCGCTTCAGTTGCTGGGTGTAGCCCCGGCGCGCCGCCCAGTTGACGAGCGCCATCCCGACGATGATGGCAAACAGGATGCCGCAGGTCGCCGACGTGAGGGCTAGGTCCCTGCCCTCGGGCCAGGCATAGGCATCGAAGACCGGCTCCAGACCAGCGGCCGTGCCGTGCCCACCCTCGAAGCCGACCGGAATGATGGTGCCGATGGCCCCCGGGATGTCAAAAACCGGTGTTAGAAGCACGACCGCCACCCCAAGGCCGACAACGTACTGGCCCCAGGCCACGATTTGACCGTACGCCAACTGCGGCCCGGCGATCCCCCAGATGCGTCTGATCGGTGGAATGAAGACTCCCAGGAAGAGGGCCGCAAAGACGATGTTGATGAGGAATCCTGGCAGCCGAGTCCAGCCCGCCGTCGTCGCTTCGGGTAGGAAGCCACCGATCGTCTGCACGAGCGCCAGCCCAAGCAGACCACCGATCACCGATGCCGGCAGGTAAAGCTTCTGGAACAGGCGGATCGTAACTCGCAGGATCTTGCCGACCACCAGCAAGATGCATAACGCGCTAAAGGCAAGGACGATGTCCATAGAGCTACCCTCAGAAGATGTGGAAATAGAGTAAAGGTGGAGTAACCTTCCGCGTCGTCGAACACGGCCTGAAGGGACCTACGGAAGGAGACACCGCCATGAAGGAAAAGACCACAAGACGACGGAGCTCGTCAAGGGTGGCTTGGGAGTCCTGTGCCAAAACTCGGCCCAGCCGGCATCGACGAAAGACCCGTGCCTCTCGAAATCAAACTCAAACTCTAGCACACGAACGGGTTACGCGGCGGCCGCCAACATTTGACTGCCGAAGCACCCATCGGTGGCGTCGTCGGGTCGACCGGCGCGAAGCAGCCACCGATCCATGACAGGTCTAAACCGTGCAATCAAGGCTGGATCGACTTTTTGCGGAGCACAAGCGACGCCTGGTCGTCCAGGCCTACGCCTTCGGCTCTTCCAAGTCCAATATCGTCTGAACCCACAACGGTGCCAGCGGACGACCGTCTCAGGTTTCACGATGACGAGGACGCTCTCCCAGTCAGCCCAGATTCTGCGCAACAGCACCCAAAACCCGCGGTCGATCTTCGAGAGCCGCGGCCGTTTCACGGAACGGCGGAGGACGGCGAGCTGCTGCCGAAGAGCGACATTCTCGAGAGCCAGCTCGCGACAAGCCTTGAAGGCAGAGATGAGAGCGGGAACCAACGACGAAATCATGCCGACATGGTGCCGGCAGACCGGAGAACTAATCAAGTTCGGTGCGCGCGGATGAATAAATAGAAGGCACAGGTTCCATCCGCGCCGCAAGCCGTTCGACCCTAGTTGCCGTAGTGATTCTTGCGCCCAACGACGGGTCCCCGCAGAGCACGTTCGGCCGCGTTATTGTCGGGGTACACGAGCGGGTTTTCGACGAACAGCGTCAGCTTCGCCCAGCGCTCCAGCATGTAGTGGACCGCCTTGCCGAAGTCGCTTCGCGGTGCTTCCGCTATTAAGTGTTGGTGAGATGACGCTAAGACTTTACGGTGCATTAAATTACAGCCAAAATAGTGCTCACGACCTTTGCTGCGCGCTAAATAGAGGGTAAGCGCCTTTTTTGCAAAGGGATGCGTACACATCACCAACAGTAAACAGCGCAAGCACCAACGTGGTACTTCTTCTGCTTCGCGTGCTTGTACTGGCTGCGCTTGGGATACTTCATGGTCGAACATACCTCGGCCACCACAAGAGGCGCATTTTGCTCTCAGCCAGAGCGGTGCAACAACGCCTACTTCCGTTGAGTGCGTTTGAAAATGCTCATGGGGAACCTCGAATCAGCGAGTAAAGGACAATTGTGAACCGAGATCGCGAGTTGTGCACCAAGGCAACGATTCGCCGTCGTCCCACATGTGGCGCTCGATCTCGAACCCGAACCGACCTCTCTAGATCTATCCGTTCGAGGCACAGAGCTCCCACGCGGGGCCGAGGAGTCCGGAGACGTCAGCTCTCCCGAAGCGCGGCCGCTACCGGCAGGCGCGCGGCGCGTATCGCCGGAAACAGCCCGCCAACGAGCCCGATCATCACGGCGTAGAAGATGCCTCTGCCGAGCAGTGCTGGCGTCACATCGAAGGCGAAGGCGACTTGCGAGAAGCTCTGAAAGTTCATCGTCGCGGCGCGGAAGCCGTCGAAAGCCACGTAAGCCAACCCCGCCCCGATCGCGCCACCGACGAGCGCGAGCACGAGAGCTTCCGCGAGCACCGAGATCACAACCGGGCCACTACCGAACCCGAGCGCACGAAGGGTTGCAATCTCGCGCGTTCGTGACGACACCGCGCTGTACATCGTGTTGAGCGCGCCGAACACGGCGCCAATCCCCATCAAGCCCGCGATCATTGTGCCGAGCCCAGTAATGAGGCGGGTCGTCGCCGTCGATTGTGCGGCATAGTACTCGTCCTGCCTCACGACCTTAACGTTGAGCCGTGGGTCTGTCGTCAGCTGATCCTTGAAGCTTTGAAAATCCTCTGGTCGCTCGAGCTTTGCATAGACGGCTTGAAACGAGCTGCCGCGGCGATAGGCCGGCTGCAGAACACCCGCATCCGTCCAAATCTCGGACTCGGAGATACCGCCATCAGCTTCGAAGATACCGACGACGATCCAGTCCTCCTTGCCGACGGGAATGCTGTCTCCGAGTTCGAGACCGACGAACTGGCGTGCGGCGCCCGAGCCGACGATAACTTCGTTCCGGCCCCACGCAAAGGGACGGCCCTCGATGATATCGATTTCACTGCGCACGCTAAACGCCATCGGCTCGACGCCGCGCAACGGAACGTTCGCATCCGTACCCGTGGATCGGTTCGGAAGATTGATGATCACAAAGAGCTCCGAAGAAGCGATCGCCCCTTCGCTGCTACGCGCGATCCCTTCGGTATCCGCGATGATACGCGTTGTGTCACGCGAAAGACCGCTCATCATTTCGCTGTCGGCGCCGCTTCTCAAAATGAGCGCGGTGTCCGGTTTGCCGGAGGCTTCCATCACTCCGCGAAAGCCTTGTGCAATCGACAACACACCCACGAGAACGGCAACGACACCCGCGATCCCGAACAGCGCCGCAGCCGAGGAGCCTTTACGCTGCCACATCGTCCGGAGATTGAACTGGACCAGTGCGAAGATCTGAGAAAACCAGCTGAACATAAGAGACCTGCTAGAGTCGCCTCAAGGCGTCCGCGATGCGAAGCCGCCCAGCTTGAAGCGCGGGCAAGAGCCCGGTGAATAGCCCGAGCGCGATCACGAAGATCACCCCCATGACGATGTCTTTCGGCGGGAAAAAGAAGATCGGCAGCAGCCCGCCGGTGGGATCCCCGCCGGAGATCATGAGCCAGGCCAGGCCGAGCCCGAGAAAGCCGCCGACCGCCGCGATGGTCATCGCCTCCAAGAGAACCATGACCAGCACTTGACCATCGGTGAAACCCACCGCCTTGAGAACGGCGAGCTCGCCGGTACGTTCCCGAACGGATTGCGCCATCGTGTTGCCCGCCACGAGTAGGATCGTGAAGAAGACCGCGGTGAGGATAGCTTGGATGATGGCGCCGATATTGCCAATCTGATCGGCGAAGCCTTGCACGAAGGCACCCTCGGTCTCCGCTTTCGTTTCTGCGGGAGAGTTAGCAAACGTTTCATCGATGGCTGCAGCGACACGGACGGCGGCGTCCGGATCGTCGACGCGCACGATGTACCAGCCCACGAGCCCGCGGCCGAATTCCCGGGCCTCGTCGAAATAGTCCCACTGGAAAAGAAACTGCGTCGTATCGGTGCCTTGCTCCGCGCCGTCGTAAATGCCGACGATGTCGAACTCCCACGTGCGCTGGCCGCCGGTGCGCGTCCACGCCGTCGCCTGGATGGGCACTTTGTCGCCCACTGCCCAGCCGAAGCGATCGGCCGTGTTGCGCCCGACGACAGCACCGGTGCGGGTACGCATCCACGCCTCTTTCTCTTCGTCGGACAAGAGAAACTCGGGATACATCGCGAGATACTCTTCAGGATTCACGGGAAACTGCGCGAAGAAATTCGCGGGCTCTTGGTAGATACCGCCGAACCAGGTTGCGTGCGTCGCATCGGCGACCCCTTGGATCTGCTCCATGTCTGCTTCATAGCTCGAGGGAAGCAGCTGAATGATGGAGACCTTGTGGCGCACGACGAGGCGGTCCGCGCCGGCAACGTCGATGCCTGCGCTCAGCGATTGCCGGATAGCAGCGAGATAGCCGAACAAGATGAAGGCCACGAGGATCGACAAGATCGTGAGGACGGTACGGACTGGTTTGCGTTTGAAATTGCTGGCGACGAGCTTCACGAATTTCATTCGATCGCCTCCGCGCTGAGCTTGCCTTCGTTCAAGTAAAGCGTGCGCGTCGCGCGCGCCGCCGCGTGAGGATCGTGCGTCACCATGACGATGGTCTTATTGTGCTCTTTGTTGAGCCCTTGCAGAAGATTGAGAACCTCGTCCCCCGACTTGCGATCGAGGTCGCCCGTCGGCTCGTCCGCGAGGAGAAGCGTCGGGTCCGTGACGATGCCGCGGGCGATGCCGACACGTTGCTGCTCGCCGCCCGACAACGTCCGCGGGTAATGCGTCTTCCTATCCGTGAGACCCACGATGTCGAGCGCCGCATCGACATGTTTCTTCCGCTGCGCGCGCGAGAGATGCGTGAGGAGCAAAGGAAGCTCGACGTTCCGCTCAGCGGTCAAGACCGGCAGCAAGTTGTAGAACTGAAAGACGAGCCCAACGTGGCGCGCCCGCCACGCCGCGAGCTTTTGTCGCGAGAGGCGGTCAATGCGCTCACCCGCCACCGTCACCGAGCCGGACGTCGGCCGATCCAAGCCACCGATCAAATTCAAGAGCGTGCTCTTCCCCGAGCCGGACGGCCCCATGAGCGCCAGAAACTCGCCTTCCGGCACTTGCATGTCGAGCTTCTCAAGAACATGGATCTCTTCGGAGCCTCTCTTGAAATATTTGGTCGCTTCGTCGACTTTGACGAGATTTCCGCTGCCATTCACACTCATGGACTCGCTACCTCCACCTGGTCTCCATCCGCAAGATCAGGCGGGCCTTGCACGACAACGTGCTCACCCCCTTCGATCCCCACAGTGACGATGGCGTCCTCGCCCTCGTTCACACTCAACGTGACCGCGCGACGTTCGACCTTGTCGCCCGCAATCACGAACACGACATCCTGGCCGCCATCATTACGCACGGCGTCTTTGGGAATGACCACGACGCGCCGGCCAACTTGTTCCACTTGCTCTCCGCGAAAGGCCACTTTGACGCCCATATCGGGGAGAATGCGCGACTCGAGCTCTTCGAAGCCGATCCGGACCCGTACCGTCGCCCGGTCGCGATCGGCGGTCGGCACGATCGCGATCACGTGGCACGGGATCTTCCAATCCGGGTAAGCGTCGAGGGCCGCTTCGACTTCTTGGCCCGCCCGGACGCGGTTGATATAGCTCTCGTTGACGTCGACTTCGATCTCGAGCGAGGCCATGTCGACGACCGTGCCAATCCCAGTGCGCGTGAACCCGCCTCCAGCGCTCACCGGCGAGATCATCTCGCCCGGCTGCGCATCTTTGGTCGTGACGATGCCGCTGAACGGCGAGCGAATTACGGTGTCTTCGAGCTGCTGTTGCCATACGCCGAGCCGGCGCTCCGCGACGGCTGCGTCTTCACCCTGACGTGCGAGCCGCGCTTCGAGAGAGTCCGTCTCCGCCTGCACCGCGTCGAGCTGCGCTTGGCTCAAAACGTCGTCCTTCACGAGCGCTTGGGTACGATCGAGACGCAGCTTCGCTTCCGCGAGCAACGCGTTCGTCTCCGCGAGCGAGCTCTTTGCGGAGCCGAGCTGAGCTTCGGCGAGGCGCAGATTCCGCTCGACGTTCGAGGAATCCAGGCGCGCAAGAATCTGCCCTTCGCGGACCTGCATCCCTTCTTCGATCAGAACTTCCAGAACTTTTGCGGTGACCTTTGACGAGACGACCGCCATCCGCCGCGCCGTGACGTAGCCCGAGGCGTTCAGGACCGTTTGGCCGCCTTCAAGAGAGGTTTCGCGGGCCGCGACCACGACAACCGTCTTGCCCTCGGGCTGCATGAGCCAATAGGCAAGACCAGAAATCACCGCCAGCGGCAGCAAAAGCAAAACCCACGTCCACGACCCGGACAGCGAGCTGCTCACCCCGCTACGGTCGATCTTCAGGTTGTCGAGACTTCTCTTCTCTGCCATAGCGTCAATCACCCCACACCTTACAGACATGTCTCGGCTGCGGTCAAGCTAGCGAATGTGCCGGGGCGCACGTCACGGTAGTGGCGATGCCCATTTGCGGTTGTTGCGGTATGGTAATCTTGCGGATATTAGAACCGTAAGTAAGGGAGGTTCCCATGCCAAACCCGGTGGTTCCCGAAGAAGTTAGCGCTGTGGCTAGCCAGCTGGCCGATCCCAGGCCCATGCGACGCGGCTCGGTCTCAGAGCGTTATGTGAAGTGCAACAAGGCCGGCTGCGCGTGCGCCGACCGCGACGATGCTCGTAACGGGCCGTACTACAGCATTACCCGCGTAGTGAAAGGCCGCACGAAGTCTCGGTGGCTGGATACAGAGCAAGCCAGGCAGGTCCGCGAGCAGGTTTCGACAGGCCAGAAATTCCGCGAGCTTGTCGAAGCGTACTGGCAAGCTTGCGAGCAATGTGCCGACGCCCAACTCGAAGACTCCAAGGCTGCCTCGCAAGAGGCGGCCAAAAAAAGGGCTTCAAAGCGGCGCTCGAAGTCGAAACCGTCACCGAGATCGAAGCGCTCTTAGGCACGGGCGTCGTCGACTGGGACTTCGAGGCCATCGAGATGGCTGCGCGCCGCATGGCGATGCGTGTGGCGGCCCGCGTCGTGGAACAACGACTGAATGCCGATACCTCGGACCATGCCGGCCCGATGTTACCTTGCGCGTGCGGGCAGTCGGCGCGCTACGCCGGCCGGCATGGCAAGAACTTCGAGAGTGTGCTGGGGCTTTTAAGGCTGGAGCGCGCCTACTACCACTGCGAGCTGTGCGAGGCGGGCTTTTGTCCGCGCGACCGGGTACTGGGCTTGGAGGGTGGCTCGCTCTCTCCGGGCGTGTTGCGCATGGCCGGACTGGTGGGCGCCATGGTCAGCTTTGAGGAGGGCCACGAGTTACTCCACGAGTTGGCTGGGGTGAATGTGCCGACCAAGCACGTCGAGCGCGCGGCCGAAGCGCTGGGGCGTGAGGTCGCCGCGGACGAGAAGCTCGTGGTCGAGCCGCCGGGGCCAAACGAACCTGTGCCTTCTATTTATTCATCCGCGCGCACGGAACTTGATTAGTCTCCGGTCTGCCGGCACCATGCCGGCATGATTTCGTCGTTTGTTCGCGCTCTCGTCTCTGCCTTCAAGGCTCGTCGCGAGCTGGCTCTCAAGAATGTCGCTCTTCGCCAGCAGCTCGCCGTCCTCCCCCGTTCGGTGAAACGGCTGCGGCTCTCGAATGTCGACCGCGAGTTTTGGGTGCTCTTGCGGGTGCTTCCACCATTAAGTGTTGGTGGTGCTGCTCCCACTCTTGTACCCCGCGCCCTCCATACACCGTCGATGGTGAGCGGCAGGAAAGTTGCTGATTTATGGCCTATTTCAAAAGGGCCGGGTTTTGGCACAGGAAGGGATAGCCCGGCCTATCTGACTGGTGAATCTGCCGCAGCGAGTTGCCTCGAGAGCAGCTTTGCTGCAAGCTAATATAGCGGGTGACGATAGCCCGATATTACAACATCATGTCCCACGAGGTGCGCGCTGAAATGCAGGTCCGTGAGCTTGTCCAACTCCATCGTCGATACGGAACGCACTTAGTTCTCACAGTGTTTCTCGCGGTGGCGATCACCGGCTGCGGCGGAAGGAAAGACGTTTCTGCCCCCCCGCCCGCTCCGGCGTCAGCAGCTCCGCCTGCCCAAGCCGCCGAAGAGGCGCGACCGCATCCCTCGAAACAGGTCCAGGCGCTTTATCGGGAACTCGCCCAAGTGGAAGACGAGTTTGGCGCGATTCTCGAACGGCTTTCGACCGGCGAAGTTGCAGCCGATGAGGAACTGGTCCGACTCGGAGAGCGGCTTCAGGTAGGTGCTCACCAGTGCGTGGCGTTGTTGCACGGCCCGGAGCAAATCGCTGACCTCCCTGTGCCGGTTGCAGAGTCACCCGGCGCAGTACGTATCGGGCATCCCGAGCGCAGCCATCTTGTTGAGTATCTCGTACCCAATTCGGTGTTCAACTCGTTGCCTCGCCAACGTTCGAGCCCGCATCTCCGGCCCGATGATCGCCTTGTAACGATAGACCGCGTTCTCCACCATGCTTCGCTTGGTGTAGCCTGAGAGCTTGTACCATTCACGTCGGCCGTGTCTTTCGATGGCACGAATATGGCGATCGCGCTCCTGCATGGCGGTGTTCGAATTCTGACTGAGCGTCGCGTTTCGTTGCGGCGGAATCACCACGCGCGTCCTTCGTCCAGGACTGTGCGCTTCGATGGCTTCGTAGACCGCTTCCTTGTCGTATGCACTGTCCGCCGCCACCGACACTAGAGGTGCTTGAATCTGTGTTAGCAAAGCGGGGACTCGGGTTGCGTCGCGAGCTCGTGACGCCGTCAGTTCGGACGCAACAATGTTCCCTGTCTCGCGATCAACGGCGATGTGCAACTTGCGCCATGCGCGCTGCTTTGGCGGTTTGCGAGCGTTTCCAACATGAATCCTCAAGCCCGTGCTATCGATCATCAGGTGGATGGGTTGAGTGCTCGCGGCTTTCGGAATCCGCAGCTTCTTGCGGAGCAGCCTCGAGCGCCGACACAACGTCGAGTAGTCCGGGATCTCGATACCGAGCCCGAGCAGCGAGGCGATCGAGTGCAAGAAGCCTTCGGTTTGTCGGTAGGCGAGCTTGTACACCATCCGGACAACCAGGCCCGTTTCAATCGCCATGTCTGAATAGACCCGTTGACCGCCAGGCTTACCGGTCTTGTCGGCCTTCCAGTTCGCGATTGCCTCCTCGTCAAACCAGACTGTCAAATCGCCTCGGCGGCGCAGCCCTTCGTTGTATTCCGCCCACTTGCGAACGTGGTACTTCTTCTGCTTCGCGTGCTTGTACTGGCAGCGCTTGGGATACTTCATGCTCGAAACATACCTCGGCCACCACAAGAGGCGGATTTCGCTCTCAGCCAGAGCGGTGCAACAACGCCGCTCAGCGATGCGAGCGAGAGGGTTGGCGGCACAGAGAGTCGAGGCAAAGATCGGGTGCAAGATTCTGAACACCATGACGGCGCTCGGGATGCCTGATAGCGAGATGATCGGATGATGGGAGTCGGGGCCAAGCGAGCTCTCGGCCTCTATCGGAGTTGTGCACCAAGGCACTAAATGGGTACCGGGCTCGCACGCGGCGGCGGACGGTAGACACGCACTCGATCAATTCGATCTCGCGCTAGGCGGCGTCGCGGGCTCGATCGGTCCCGCGATTTCATCACGGCTCTCGCCACACGCCGTATTCGTGAAGAGCGCTCCACTCGTTGCCTCGGCGGGCGCGCGCCCGGAGCCCAGGCGAGAAGGGTACGCTCCTCGTCACCTCTGAGAAGCTGGTCGCGTGGGGGCTTCGAGGATCGCTTCCATCCGTCGTGAAGAAAACTTGCTCCGCCCCATCGGGCCTCGCAATGACGAGCCGCCCCACCTCCCTCTCGATAGTTGGCGGGTCGATGGAGGGGTAGTAGTCATGCTCGCGGAGTGCGCGGATGAACCTCGCGGCGTTTCCCTCCATCTGTCTCAGAACGTCATCGCGGGCGGGCACCCAGTGGCCATCTTTCGTGCGCGGGTCGGCGGCGAGCGTCGGCGACGAGTCGCCCCACCGCGCGGACTCGCAAAGCATGGCTTTCTCCACGTAGTCGGACAACCTTCTGAAGTTGGCTTGGTTCACGTCGTCGGAAAGCGGGCTGCCGTTTTGGGTGGCGCGATGGACTCGATCGGCGAATTCCAGGCGAAAGTCGGGGTTATCGTCCAAGCTCTGCCATAGTTTGTGCAAAGCGAAGGGACTCGATTTGAGAAACGCACGATCCACCCAAGCGCCCGGCGCTCCGTAGCCTTTGACGAGATCGTAAGTCATCTCCGAATCCCAGCAAAAATACATGCAGCGTCCGGGCGGGTCGACCCTTACCCCGGCATACCAATTGTTCTTGCCCCAGTCCGACATTCCAGAAAACCAGTTCAGCAGGATGTAGTCGCTGAACTGAGACGTGTCGAGAAGTGTTTTCACGTGCTCGTAATTCTCGGGCTGGGACAGATCCTGTGTCCACGCAAACTCGCCCAGATCCTCCCAGCGCTTGCTCGGCGGTGCGTTCCCGAGGGGGCCGGCTCGGTTGACCGCAATCCAATCGGAGTAGGGCTCCCCCCCGAGATAGGAAGCGAGGAATCGCTGATCGGGACGCTCGACCGCGTTGTAAACGCCCCAGTAGATGCCGTTCAGATAGAGGTGAACGAAAATCCCGTGGGCCGACAGTCCGCTCAACGTAAGCTGCGAGTCTCGTAGGTGCTGGTCTCTCACGTAGACCGCTTTCCTACTGACCGGCGCATCGTCCTTGGACCAATTCGCCTGGCCACCGGCGCGCAGCACGATGGTGTCGAACTCGCTCACCGCAGAGTCGGCGTGGTGCACGGCGGATTCGAAAAACGGGTAGCGGAGTTTCCCTGGACCGTAGTCTTTGCTGAAGACGAGCCGCAAGGAACGTTTTTGGATGCCGTCGATTCGGCTATGCGCTTTGACGGCGCAATCGATCTGTAGGCCCGCAAAATCGGAAAAACGCCTCCGTGACGGATAAAGGAGCTCCACCGAGCCCGCTCGTACAGGTGGAAAGCGGTCGAAGTAAAGACCGCGGTCCGGGTGAAACATTTCATCGGCGTCCATCACGAGGGACAACGTGGGAATCGACGTCAATCCTTCGACGAGCTCCTCGTTGTTTGCTGCCGATACGATATCTGGGTCTATCTCCACGTCGAGATCGGTCCGAGGCGCGAGCGCGGCCTCGCGTTCTCCGGCCCTTGCCGGCGGCGGCGCTGGATAGTCGAAAGGCAGTGATTTCTGCTCTCGGACCGTCCAGGGAAAGATGTAAGTATGGGTGTCGACGTTGGTTGGCGTCATGCCTTCCTTGTAGGCGATGGCGCGTACGATCGTCGTTCGAGAGATGAAGATCGTATTGCCGAGCTTCCCGTTCTCGAGGCTGGGGCGGCTTCCGTCGGTCGTGTAAACGAGCGTTGCGTTGGGCGTCGCGGTCGTGAGCGTCAATTCGAAGGGGTGCTCGTAAAAGCCCCGATCGTGACTGAACTTCGTATCCTTGACGGCGCGCGGCTCCGAGTAACCTTCGCCCGTCGCCACGCCATCGCGGGACCATTCGTTGAACAGCGACACGCTGCGGCTCGCGACGTCGGAATGTATTTCCGTCCTGAACGCGGCCATCCCGAAGCCGACCATGGGCTCGGAGGTGCCCGAGGCACCTTTCGCTCGTCGCGTCTCCAGTGTCAGGATCGACGACTTGCCACCCCAGCGCGTGAGGTCGGCTCGCCGAGAGTTCCACTTCAGGGCGGTATCCGACATCAGGACATCGCTGAACGCACGGGCACGCTTTCCGTCCGCTTCGACATAGACACGGAACTCGACGCCGTCCCCCGGATCGATTCCCGAGAGGAGCGCCAGGGAGAACTCGAGTACCGTACCCGGTTGGATCTCGACGGGAAAAGCAAGCTTGGTGCCGAGCGGCAGGGTAATGACTTCACTCCGCTGACCCTGCAGGGTGACGAACAGCCGAGACGCTGGCTCGACGAATTCGCGCAAAGAGATCGCGTCGCTTCCACTCCGGGCCGGAGCTCTGCAACCTGCGGTCACGACCAGCGAGAAAAACACCCAGGCGACGCGTCTCATCACGGACCGATTCTAATCGCTTGTGCGGTGTCGCGCAGCCCGGCTGCATCTGGTGGACTGCTTTTGCCCCGCGGAGCGCACTCGGATATTATCTCGTGAACCGTAGAAGTTTTTCATCTCAGGAGGGAAGCTGTCAGGCCTCGAGAGTTGGTTCGCCGAGCTGAACCCGGAAGCGGGTCTCGTCTTCCGGTGCGTGGTGAACATGATCATAGGCGGTGGATTGGCGATCTATGTTCGCGAGCTCTACACGCGTTACGGCTCGACGATCTCGAATCGGGAGAATTTCGCCAACGTCTTTCCGATGCTGACGCTCATCACGGTCGTCATCATCTTCGTCGTGAAATCCTCACTGACGCTGTCGCTCGGCCTCGTCGGGGCGCTCTCGATCGTTCGTTTCCGCACGGCCATCAAGAGCGCTGAAGAGCTCGCCTATCTCTTTCTCTGTATCGCGATCGGTCTGGCCCTCGGCGCCGATCACCGTGTGCTGACCGTCGCCGCCGTCATCGTCATCTCTGCTTTCATTCTTGCCCGCCAGCACTTGGGTCGAAGGCGGAGGGCACACAATCTACTCTTGACGATAACGGGGGACGCGAAGTGCTTCTTCGAGAAAGAGGCGAGTGTGGTGGACGTCATCGAGACGCTCGCCGGCAAGGTGACGGTGCAACGGTTGAACCTCGAGGACGGTCAAGTCCAGTTTCGCGCGGCCGTCTCGCTGAAAACCCCGAAGGAAACGGCCGCACTCGTCTCGGAGCTATACGAGAGGTTTCCGCAGTTCCGGGTCGCCTACGTCAACCTGGATGCTCTCGTGTGAGCTCCACTCGGGATCTTTAGCGCACCAGTCCGAGCGCATCGCACCCCATGACGTATTTCGACGAGCGCGTGACGACGGGCCGGAGAGGGTAGAGAAGGCGCGGTAAGAGCTCCTCGAGCCGAACGGGTGTTTTTCCCTCGAGAATAACGAGCCCGGCAAGTGGCTGGCCGAAGCTCATTCGAGGACGGCCGAGACCGCTCTGATCGAAGCACTGGATGTCGGAATCGAGCGTGACGCGAAGCGGCGAGTCGAGAGCTTCGTAATATTCGCGCTTGTAGCTCACGATGAGACTCGGCTCGGTATAGAGCATGAGTGTCTCGGCGAGAGCTTTTGGGAGGACCGCGCAGAGCTCGCGATGGAACGCCGGGTAGTGCAGCTCGGTGAAATCGAGCTCCGACGCTAGCGGGACGCGCACCTTCTCCATGATTTGACCGATACGGCGCTTCACTTCGAAGAAGAGGCGTCTCTCGTTTCCGCCATACCAGCGCAGTCGGACCTTCGCTCTACTACCGATGCCGTCGAGACTTTCTCTATAAGCGCTCATCTGAAAATCGTCGAAATAGATGCTTCTTACCAGGGAAAAAGACCCGCCATGCTCGACGCGTCGACAGTTGAGCTCCAGAACGGAGCGCAGCATGGGTGCATCTCCGCTCGGTAAAGCAAATTTGATCTCGCGCCGGCGCGTCGCCGTCGGTTCCGCTTCGGGAGGGTCCGTCAAACGGAAACTCCGGCGAGAACCGTGTGCCGCCTCCGCGGCCGCGCTAGAGGAGCTCATCGACGTCCACGTAGGAAACGCGAAGTCCCGGCAGCCTTTCGCGCATCTTCGAGAGCATCACGGACGCTTCGGCCTCTTTCATCGTCACGACGACGCGCAGCTGCACCTGGTTTTCGTCGTGGTCCAAACGCTGAATCGTGGCGGCACCGTCGAACCTCGTCAGCGCATCCAGCGCGATGGCCCCTTTATCCGAGAAGAAATGCCCGGGCTCGCCGGACACCGTTAGAAGCCACTGGCGCGATCTCGTCTTTCCTCCAGAACGACTCGTGAAGAAGATGAAGACCGAGATCACGACGACGGAGATGGTGCACAAGAGCAGACGGTTCGCCCCCAGGGCAATGCCGATGGCAACGCAAAGGAAGGCGTAGACGAGCTCTTCGGGGCTCTTGATTGCCGTGCGGAATCGGACGATGGAAAGCGCCCCGATGAGACCCAGGGAAAGAGCCAAAGAGGATTGGACCACGTAGATCACGAACATGGTCGTGAGCGTCAACACGAGAAACATATTGGCGAATGTTTCCGTGCCCCCGGCGGAGGTGCTGAATCGCAGGTAGAGTCCTCGCACGTAGAACGTCAGAACCCCTCCGAGAATCAAGCTCATGACGAATTGAGCCAAGCTCGTCTGCTGATCCGGTTCGAGCCCGAGCTGCCCCGCCTGGTCTCTTCCCCAGCTTTCGATGCGTGCCCAGCAACCGCTGAGCACGCCGAGAGCATGTTTCCATCGACGAGAGGCGATCGTGGCGTCTCCCCAGACGGTTTGAACGCGATCGGCCCAGAGCACAGTCCCTTCCCCGCGCGCCGGCCGGGTGACGAGGCTCAGGCGCACGCGCCGTCCAGACCAGTCGGTGAGATCGATTTGCCGCGGATGCCAGAGGTTGGCATCGCGCAACTCGAGCGTTTCGGCAAAGACTCTCGCCGGGGCTTGGTCTCCTGCCGAGATTTCCACGGCGAATTCGACACGGGCTCGTTCGACTCTCTGCACGACGACGAGGGCGACGTCCAGGGAGAGAAATGCCGATGAGGGAAGCTCGAGCTCGAACGTGACACGCGAGGGAAAAGGTGGGGAGATCGATTCGCGCACGACTTCCGAGAGGTCCACCGGCCCGGTAAGGCTCGGTGTCTCGAGGAAACTCGGATATCGTCCGAACTCGGAGTCGACATTCGCCTCGGTTGCGAGCTGGTAAAGGCGATGGGTGGCCGCGGCCATCGCTTCGGTGCCGGCGAGAAGGGCCGTCACGAAGAACAACGAAATGGGGCGCTTCGAGGCGGTGTAGAAGCTCGCGGTCATTTCAGGGTTACAGGACTTCGCGAGGCATTTTATCGGATACAGGCGCACCGCGTACGACATTCCGCTTAATCTCGGCGAGTACGTGAATGTTGCCAAGACAAGAGTAAGTCGATGCGCTCTTCGGAAATGAGGTCCCGGCCTCGGAGATCCCTTCCTCCTCCAAAGTCCGACGAGTCGCCACACCCCATTGTCCACGGCCAGAGAGCCTCTGTGCGGCCACGAATTTTCTGGACGTTCGGCTCAGCTCCGGGGTGAGGGTTCGCGGGACCTGGGACGTCGCGTGTCAACGCAAGCTTGCCCTCGAGGGTGTCACCGCACCCTGGTGAGCACGGAACGCGAGCGCGCTCGAGCTCGAAAAGCTGAGCGAGTCTTTGGCGGAATTGGGAGCGCATCAGGCGCGGTATCGCGCTATCGGCAGATCGCCAGAACGTCCGACCATGAGTAACGCAGGCGGGAAGACGCCGGTAGTGGCGTGGTCGCGGTCGCGAGAGCGCTCCATACGCCGTCCTTCAGGACGCGCGTTTTGATCCTCGCGTCGCGCTCCGCCCGAAGCCGCTCTTTGTCTTCGCCAATCGACGCACTGGCCGCGCCGGCGCCGCCGGCGGCCCGTGGATCGGTGCCGTCAGCCGTGTAGTACACCACCCCGCCGTCATTCGGATTCGAGGCCGAGAAGCTTTGGCGTCCCAGAAAACCACGGCTCACCTCGAGGCGCGGGGGATCGATATTCGGATAATAGCCATCCCTCCGTAAGGTATCGATGAGGCGTGAGGCGGCGCCGTCCATCATCGACCTTACGCGCGCTACGTCGGTATCGAATGTTTCCGCCGTCCTCACGTGGTCCCCGAGCTCTTCGTTGACGTCGCCCCATCGCGCGGACTCCGCGACGACCGCCTGCGCAATCGTGTCGGTCAACACGTCCCATCGCGCCAGCGAGCGCGCGTCGCTCAAGGCGCCGTTGCCGAAACAATGTTCGTAGACACGATCCGCGAACAGCATCATGAAGTCGATGTTTTTGCGCGCGGCGTGCCATATCCCGACCATGGTCGGGCCCTTCAAATCGAGGCTCGAGCGGAAATGCTCTTGGATGTTCCACGGGCGGTCGGGGCGGCGCCGGGCGCCGTCTCGACGACGGTTCCACACCCAGCTCACTTCGGCGTCCCAGACGAAAAACATGAACGGGCCGGGCTCTCGATTGCGGTTCGCGCCGTACCAGTTGTTGAGTGGCCAGTCTCCGAAGCCTGCGTAGAACGCGAGGATCAGGTAATCGGCGAACCGCGTCACATCCAAGTATTCTTCGAGCTCTTCGAAGTGAGCAGCTTCGGTCATGTTCTTGCTTTTGAGCACCCTCCGCAGGTAGCCCCAACGTGTCAGGCTTCCGGACACGCGCCCCCCGTGGTTCACGACCGCCCAATCGTCGGGCGTGCCGCCAAAGTAGGCAGATGTGAACCACGCGTCCGGGCGCTCGACGGCGTTGTAGAGGCCCCAATAGAGACCGTTGATGTACAAATGCACGAAGAGACCGCGCGAGCCAGCGCCCGTCATCGCGATCTGGCTGTCGCGCGCCCACTCGTCGCGCGCATAAGTCGTTCGATGGGGATAGCCACGAAGGGCGAAGGAGCGCTCGTTTCCGGCGCGGAGCACGATACGGTCGATGACGGTTGTGGCGGAGTCGCCGTTCAACGGCGAGCCCCTGAAGAACGGGGTCACGAGCTTTCCCGGCCCAAACTCGCTCTGAAACTTGAGCTTGAAGGAACGCTTTACCGCAACGGTCGCGTGAGATTCGAGACCGCAATCGACCTGGAAGCTCGCATCCGGCTCGTCGGCGTAGAGCACCTCCACCGACGCCGCATGCGTGGGGCCGTTTCCGTCCGTGGCGTAATAGATGCCGCCGTGTCCGAACATGTGCTCCTTCGGCAGGACGAGCGAAATGGAAGGAATGGACTCGAGTCCATCGAGGAGTCGCTCACGGTAGGCCGGGTCGCGCGCGATCTCCGGGTCCATTCCGTAATCGAGAGTCGCTGATGTGCTCCCGCTAGTTCTCATGACAAGGGACGGATAGCCCGGGATCTCGTCGGGCTGCTCGAGCACGTGGTTCGTAAACAGGTATGTCTGTGTATCCACGTTGGTGGGCTCGAGACCTTCGCGAAACGCCTTGGCACGGAGCACGGTCGTCGTCGTGACTTCGACGAGCTGAGGGCTCGGGCCGCCGGAGCCGTGGTTGAGCGCGGGCTCGCTGCCGTCGGTCGTATATCGAATCTCGGCGTCGGGCGTGACGGAACTGATCTTCACGCGGAAAGGGATTACGTAGAAACCTCGGTTCACACTGAACTTCGTGTCTGCAACGGTCTCCGCTGCACCGGTAGAGGAAACGGTGGGGGCGAGCAAGAGGCACAGCGCCGAGACGCGGACGTCAAAACCGACTTTCATGTCTCCGAAAGCATATCAAGGGAGTCTTGTTTCCTCGTGGCGTTGTTCGAGAGGCTTCGCGGACAATCCGCCGGCCGTCGAGCCTCTGTGAGCAGCTGGAGAGGAGGTTCGGTCGCAGGTCGAGCGTGCCGAATCTCATGCCGGCTCGGCGTTGTTGCACGGCCCGGAGCAAATCGCTGACCTCCCTGTGCCGGTTGCAGAGTCACCCGGCGCAGTACGTATCGGGCATCCCGAGCGCAGCCATCTTGTTGAGTATCTCGTACCCAATTCGGTGTTCAACTCGTTGCCTCGCCAACGTTCGAGCCCGCATCTCCGGCCCGATGATCGCCTTGTAACGATAGACCGCGTTCTCCACCATGCTTCGCTTGGTGTAGCCTGAGAGCTTGTACCATTCACGTCGGCCGTGTCTTTCGATTGCACGAATATGGCGATCGCGCTCCTGCATGGCGGTGTTCGAATTCTGACTGAGCGTCGCGTTTCGTTGCGGCGGAATCACCACGCGCGTCCTTCGTCCAGGACTGTGCGCTTCGATGGCTTCGTAGACCGCTTCCTTGTCGTATGCACTGTCCGCCGCCACCGACACTAGAGGTGCTTGAATCTGTGTTGGCAAAGCGGGGACTCGGGTTGCGTCGCGAGCACGTGACGCCGTCAGTTCGGACGCAACAATGTTCCCTGTCTCGCGATCAACGGCGATGTGCAACTTGCGCCATGCGCGCTGCTTTGGCGGTTTGCGAGCGTTTCCAACATGAATCCTCAAGCCCGTGCTATCGATCATCAGGTGGATGGGTTGAGTGCTCGCGGCTTTCGGAATCCGCAGCTTCTTGCGGAGCAACCTCGAGCGCCGACACAACGTCGAGTAGTCCGGGATCTCGATACCGAGCCCGAGAAGCGAGGCGATCGAGTGCAAGAAGCCTTCGGTTTGTCGGTAGGCGAGCTTGTACACCATCCGGACAACCAGGCCCGTTTCAATAGCCATGTCTGAATAGACCCGTTGACCGCCAGGCTTACCGGTCTTGTCGGCCTTCCAGTTCGCGATTGCCTCCTCGTCAAACCAGACTGTCAAATCGCCCCGGCGGCGCAGCCCTTCGTTGTATTCCGCCCAGTTGCGAACGTGGTACTTCTTCTGCTTCGCGTGCTTGTACTGGCAGCGCTTGGGATACTTCATGCTCGAACATACCTCGGCCACCACCATAGGCGGATTTCGCTCTCAGCCAGAGCGGTGCAACAACGCCCATCGCGGGCCTCGTCGGTGCTGCGATCTTTGCTGCATTGCTGCTCTTCCTGGTCGTCCGCGCGATTTTCCGGCAGCGCCGCTATCGGGTGGCGAGCAGCTTCACCGAGGACGACCGGCGCGCCGTCCGCGAAGCGGTCGCCGCAGCCGAAAGGCGTACGGTCGGCGAGATCCTGCCGGTCGTAGTCGAGCGCTCCGACCCGCACCCGGGCGCCGACTGGCTCGCCGCCTTGTGCTGCCTGCTGGTCGGCACGTCGTTACTCGCGGGTTGGCTGCCCTGGGAACAGCCCGTATTCTTGGTGCTGTCGCAGTTCGGGATGGCCGCCGTCGGTTTCGGCCTGGCTCGTATCTTGCCCGGCTTCAAGCGTGTCTTCATTTTCGAGGACCGCGCGGCGTTGTTGCACGGCCCGGAGCAAATCGCTGACCTCCCTGTGCCGGTTGCAGAGTCACCCGGCGCAGTACGTATCGGGCATCCCGAGCGCAGCCATCTTGTTGAGTATCTCGCACCCAATTCGGTGTTCAACTCGTTGCCTCGCCAACGTTCGAGCCCGCATCTCCGGCCCGATGATCGCCTTGTAACGATAGACCGCGTTCTCCACCATGCTTCGCTTGGTGTAGCCTGAGAGCTTGTACCATTCACGTCGGCCGTGTCTTTCGATTGCACGAATATGGCGATCGCGCTCCTGCATGGCGGTGTTCGAATTCTGACTGAGCGTCGCGTTTCGTTGCGGCGGAATCACCACGCGCGTCCTTCGTCCAGGACTGTGCGCTTCGATGGCTTCGTAGACCGCTTCCTTGTCGTATGCACTGTCCGCCGCCACCGACACTAGAGGTGCTTGAATCTGTGTTAGCAAAGCGGGGACTCGGGTTGCGTCGCGAGCACGTGACGCCGTCAGTTCGGACGCAACAATGGTGCCGGTCTCGCGATCAACGGCGATGTGCAACTTGCGCCATGCGCGCTGCTTTGGCGGTTTGCGAGCGTTTCCAACATGAATCCTCAAGCCCGTGCTATCGATCATCAGGTGGATGGGTTGAGTGCTCGCGGCTTTCGGAATCCGCAGCTTCTTGCGGAGCAACCTCGAGCGCCGACACAACGTCGAGTAGTCCGGGATCTCGATACCGAGCCCGAGCAGCGAGGCGATCGAGTGCAAGAAGCCTTCGGTTTGTCGGTAGGCGAGCTTGTACACCATCCGGACAACCAGGCCCGTTTCAATAGCCATGTCTGAATAGACCCGTTGACCGCCAGGCTTACCGGTCTTGTCGGCCTTCCAGTTCGCGATTGCCTCCTCGTCAAACCAGACTGTCAAATCGCCCCGGCGGCGCAGCCCTTCGTTGTATTCCGCCCAGTTGCGAACGTGGTACTTCTTCTGCTTCGCGTGCTTGTACTGGCAGCGCTTGGGATACTTCATGCTCGAAACATACCTCGGCCACCACCATAGGCGGATTTCGCTCTCAGCCAGAGCGGTGCAACAACGCCGGTTCACGTGGAGGTTGGAGGCCACACGTCAGCACAATGAATTCGTGGAGCCCGCCGATGCCGCCCAGCCAAAACAAGAGGCGTAGGTCGTCCTGACCGCACGCGGTCCTGGTTCCCGGTCAGGCGGCACACGGCACCGCGTCTCATTAGACGAACGCGCGCCTGCGTAGGACCCGGTGGACTGATTCCACCCTGTGACGGTAACTCATTCGCTCCGGCGCAATCGACGATGTCGAGCACTTACCTCTCCCTCAGTTCTCATGCTGCCGTGACCCATCTATTCTCATGATTCTCCCCATCGACAGGCGTTGTTGCACCGCTCTGGCTGAGAGCGAAATCCGCCTATGGTGGTGGCCGAGGTATGTTTCGAGCATGAAGTATCCCAAGCGCTGCCAGTACAAGCACGCGAAGCAGAAGAAGTACCACGTTCGCAACTGGGCGGAATACAACGAAGGGCTGCGCCGCCGGGGCGATTTGACAGTCTGGTTTGACGAGGAGGCAATCGCGAACTGGAAGGCCGACAAGACCGGTAAGCCTGGCGGTCAACGGGTCTATTCAGACATGGCTATTGAAACGGGCCTGGTTGTCCGGATGGTGTACAAGCTCGCCTACCGACAAACCGAAGGCTTCTTGCACTCGATCGCCTCGCTGCTCGGGCTCGGTATCGAGATCCCGGACTACTCGACGTTGTGTCGGCGCTCGAGGTTGCTCCGCAAGAAGCTGCGGATTCCGAAAGCCGCGAGCACTCAACCCATCCACCTGATGATCGATAGCACGGGCTTGAGGATTCATGTTGGAAACGCTCGCAAACCGCCAAAGCAGCGCGCATGGCGCAAGTTGCACATCGCCGTTGATCGCGAGACCGGCAACATTGTTGCGTCCGAACTGACGGCGTCACGTGCTCGCGACGCGGTGCTTGCTCCGTTTACTGTTGCTGGCTCGTCCGCGTCGTCATGCGAGAACGGCACTTATGCACAGTTTGGCGCAAGCTGAACTCCGGTGACGTTAAAATCTGATGTATCCTATTGCACTACAAAGTCTTCCTCTTATGCCTGCAACAGTCAATGACGCAAGCACCGGCTCGGGAACGCGTTGCTCGAAGCGGAAGAATGCGTCGGCAGTCCCCACGGGAAGGTGCGATGTCGTAAGCGATGGGTGGCTTGCTCCGTCTCATGTGATCTCTCTCGGCCAGACCTTGAATCTCTGCCAACAACTGAAGAAGCTGGATCTCCTCTTCGTCCCGGGCGCGGTCTTTCCGTATCCTTCCAATCGACAGGCGTGGCGTCCGCGATCCTCTTCGCCAGTTCGAGGAGACGCTCGTTACGGTCGGGCAGGTGCTTCCGCCATTAAGTGTTGGTGAGATGACGCTAAGGCTTTACGCTGCATTAAATTACAGCCAAAATAGCGCTCTCGACCTTCGCCGCACGCTAAATGGAGGGTAAGCGCTTTTTTTTGCAAAGCGATACGTACACATCACCAACAGCAAACAGCGCAAGCACCAGGGCGATTCTGCCCAAGCCGGCAGGTCGGCACGGGCGGAGCCTTGTAGGATAACCTCCCAGGTTGTCATCCGGAGCCTAGGAGACCATTAGTTCCTCAGGCGCTACCTCAAGCTGGTCGCGCAAGCTCGTCGGGATGGTAATTCCTTTCATGCATACCAGTCCGTCCTCGATCGCTACACAGGCGATAGTCAGCTCGGCGCGGGCAACGACCGGACTGGAGTCGCTCAACAAGCGGCGGAAGTAGAAGACGTAACTGAGCGTCTTCTCTCGTACTTCACGCACCAGGAGGTGAGTTTCGAACTGATCCTCGAAGTAGAGAGGTGCGCGGTACTTGCAGGCCGCGGCAACCCGCGGCAAGCCCAGGGTTCGAGGTAATCCTGGAGAGTGGATACTGAATCCCAGGGATCGATAGAAGGCGTGCTCAGCCGCTTCCATATAGCAAAAGAAATTCGTGAAATGGACAATTCCCGCGAGGTCAGTTTCCGCGAACTGGACCCGATCAGTCAGTTTGAATTCGTAGGCCATGAGGGTTTACCGTCAGGACAGATGCTGGGGCAAGAAGAATTGGGGAAGCAGTCCATCCACGCGCAGTAGACCTTCTCGGGTCAGAGTCAGATCGCCGCCCCGGGCCTCCAGTAGACCTGTCTCCTGGAGCCGGACTATCGGTTTTGCAAAGTGGGATCGGATATCGACGTCGAACTTTTTCTGGAAGTATTCGCGGCTGACTTGCCCGAACTTCAGCTGCAGAATAAGTTCTCGGATCAGAAGCTCTTGCCGGTTTAGCTGGAGAGTCCGCCAAACCGGTAAGCGGTCGTTCTCGATTTTCTCGAGATAGCCGTCAAAGCTGGCCTCGTTCTGGTAGTGAGCACCTCCCAAGTGTCCAATCGCCGAGTTGCCGACTCCGATCATATCGGCTCCCCTCCAGAGGAGCTCTCGGTAGACAAAGCGGGTTCGGTCAGGGTCCTTGACGGCTGTGTAACCATCAATAACGGTGTACCCGAGCTTCTTGAACTCCTCAAAACCGTGCTGGACCCAATCGCGCTTGGTCTGCCAATCTGCCACCGGTCCGGCCACCTCTCCCCGCTCCCTCATCTCTCGGGAGATGGAGGTGTTGTGGGGGAGCTCCATCTGATAGAGGGTGATGCTGTCGGGCTGCAGGTCCAGAGCATGTTTGACACAGGATCGCCATTTTTCCCAGGTCTCTCCCATCATGCCTGCAATCAGATCGATGTTGATCTGAGGGAAGTCGATCGATCGAGCATACTCATAGGCACGAAAGATCTCTTTGGAGAGGTGGGCCCGGCCATTGAGGCTCAGGATCTCATCATCGAAATGCTCGACCCCGAGGCTCAGTCGAGTCACTCCGAAGTTTCGGATGGCCCTCAGTTTTGGCTCGGTCAGAGTTCCCGGCTCGCATTCGAAAGCCACCTCTTCCGCTTCGTCCCAGACAAGAAGGTCCTGCATTCGGTCCGCCAGTCCGGCCAGTTGCCGGCTCGAGAGATAGGAAGGCGTTCCTCCGCCAAAGTAGACGAATCGCGGCTTGCGTCGGCCAACGATCGGGCTCTTGGCATAGAGCTCAAGTTCGTGCACCGCTCCATCCAGATAGCGTTGGATTTCCTTCGCATTCTTACCGGTGAAGATCTTGAAGTAGCAGAACTTACAGCGCAGTCGGCAGAATGGAATATGGATGTAGATCCCGAGCGGTACGTTCTTCCCTGCCGGCTGCTCCAACTGCAGGTGAAATTCACTCGAGCCCTGGTCCGTCCAACTGGCGTAAGGAGGGTAGTTGGAGACGAAGTAACTTCCGCTCTGGGTCTTCTCGGCCGGGTGATCGGATCTGGTCGGCGTCTTGGCAGTCATGGAGCTCCTATTATCCCACAACTGGGAACCGCTAAGGTGCTTCCGCCATTAAGTGTTGGTGAGATGACGCTAAGACTTTACGCTGCATTAAATTACAGCCAAAATAGCGCTCACGACCTTCGCCGCGCGCTAAATGGAGCGTAAGCGCTTTTTTTGCAAAGGGATACGTACACACCACCAACAGCAAACAGCGTAAGCACCGGAAGTCGCTCCAGTCTGCACTGGAGAGGGAAGACAGTCTGCTCAAAGGTCCATTTCCCGAACCAGCCCGCGGCTTCAAACAGGGCTTGAACGCACGGGCGTTAGCACAAGAGTGTTTTCCTCACGACAGCGAAGGACTCCTTTCGGCACTGATCGACCAACCGTTGTACGTACACCAGGAACGCGCGGTCCGTGCCACATATGTGGACCAACAAAACATTGTCGTCGCCACCGGCACCGCTAGCGGCAAGACCGAGAGTTTTCTCTATCCGATCCTGTTCGAGTTGTACAAGCAGTATCTCACAGGCGAGCTGCGGGAGCCGGGCGTGCGGGCTATGATTCTATACCCGATGAACGCGCTTGCAAACGATCAGCGCGAGCGCCTTGGGAAGATCTGCGAGGATCTGCACGAGGCGGAATCGGGATTCGAACCGACGTTTGGGCAATATATCGGCCAGACACCCAAAGACAACTGGGACAAATGGCGTAATGTTGCCGCGCGCGTGGAGGAACGCCTGCCCGGCGAGCTGATTTTCCGCAGGGAGATGCGTAACACGCCGCCCCACATCCTGCTGACCAACTACTCCATGCTCGAGTATCTGCTCATCCGTCCCGACGATAGCGCGCTGTTTGACGGCAACCGGGGGAAGCGCTGGCAGTTCATCGTGCTCGACGAGGCCCACCAATATCGGGGGGCCAAAGGCATGGAGATGGGCATGTTGATCCGGGCCTCAAGGAACGGCTGCGCGACGGCGGGCGGAAGGACCCATTCCGCTGTATCGCCACCAGCGCGACCATATCCTCCGGCGAGGGCGAAGAAGACAAACAAGCGGTAGCGGAGTTTGCCGGAGAGCTCTTTGGCGAACCCTTTTCGGCCCCCGGGGTCATTTTTGGCGAGTCTCAGCAGGCAGGCGTAGACGAACGACCGCAGCGATACCACGCCTTCCTGCGGGCGCTTGAGGGGGCGTTTCTGGTTCACAAAGGCGGCAGGGATGCTGTTGTTCTGAATCGCAAGAGCGAGACAGTAGACGGTTCCACGGCAAAACCGTTGGAAATCGCGCTCTGCCGCGAGTGCGGACAGCACTACTACGTTGGCCGGGAGAGAGGCGGGAAACTGGAAGAAGCCGTACGCGACCCCAGCCATTCGGACTTTGGTGTGGACTACTACCTGCCATTGGAGGATGGGTCAACGTATGTTCTGTGCAGGCGTTGTGGCGAGCTCTCCGCATCCAAGCTGGCATGCGATTGCGGAGCGCCGGTGCGCGTCAAGAAGTGCGAGTCTCACAAGGACCGCACCGATCAGCTGAAGCAATGCGAGACCTGCGGCTATCAGCGCGGCGGAATCGGCGACCCTGTGCAGGAGATCGTACACGGCTCCGACGGCCCAAACGCCGTCATAGCGACCGCCCTGCACGAGTTGCTACCGGAGGATGGACGTAAGGTGCTGACGTTTGCCGACAGCCGTCAGGACGCCGCTTTCTTCGCGTGGTACGCAGAGAACTCCTACGAGAAGCTGCGCGACCGCAATCTGATGTTGCGTGCGATGAACGCGGAAAGAGTTGATCGGGAAGGCTTGTCCATCGACGACCTCAGAAACCGGCTACTCAAACAGTGGGAACATGCCGGCCTGTTCAGCGGCGCGGATAGTGGAGAGAGCAGAGACCGAAAGGTGCTAACGTCGATCCTCCGCGAAGCAGTGACGGACGAGAGAAGACTTTCCTTGAGTGGTGTCGGCTTGGTCACGTGGCTCGTCAAGATTCCTGACGACTTGACATTGCCAGAGGCACTGCGGCAATCGCCGTGGGACTTCACGGATGACGAAAGCCGCCACGTTTTCGGGTATCTCCTGGACGAGTTGCGTCTGCGCCGTGCCTTGGCTTTGCCGGATCGCGCTGGGGCGCCCGCATGGAGCTATGTATCGTCGTGGCAGCAACAGGCTTACGGCTTTGGAGCACCGGGCAAAAGGCGAAACGTCTCGGAATGGGGTGGCTCTCAATCCGCCGTCGTTAAGCACTTTCTTCTCAGGTTGATTGCAGACAGCGGGCTGTCCGACGGTGAAAAAAAGGCAGCATCAGTTAAGCTCATGCAGAGTGTATGGCGCGCATTGCAGGACCGAGATCAAAATCGCAGTAATGCTAACGACCCCATACTGTCGCGAGGAACGACGAACGGGACGTTTCGCCTCAACTCACGCTGGCTGCGGATCAACCTCGCCGAGCCCGGCGAGGTTTGGGAGTGCGATACGTGCGCAAGCCTGAGCGCCCACAACATTCGAGGCGTCTGCCCTCGGAATCGTTGCCCGGGCAATCTGTCGGTTGCCGACTACACGCGCCTCAGAGAAAACCACTACCGAATCCTTTACGAAAGCGTCGACTTGCCGCCCGTTCTGCATGCGGAGGAGCATACCGCGCAAATTGACAGCGACGAGGCGCGCCAGAGACAGGATCGGTTCAAAAATGGAGAAACGCACCTTCTCAGCTCTTCGACCACGTTTGAGATCGGTGTCGATCTGGGCGAGCTGGAGGCGGTGTTTCTACGCAACGTGCCGCCGGAACCGTTCAACTACACCCAGCGCGTAGGAAGGACTGGGCGACGGGAGACGCCGGGGCTGGCACTCACCTACTGCCGCAGAAACCCCCACGATCTGTATCATTATGATAACCCGGTCGATCGGTTAATCGAGGGCCATGTGCATCCGCCACACCTCCAGATGACGAACGAAAAGATCATCTTGCGGCACATAGTTGCCACCGCCTTGTCCGTGTTCTTCAAGGTTCCAGAGAACAGGATGCGTTTTGAGAAAGTAAGAGCGTTCGTTGGCGATTGGTCGAACCCTCGTGCTTTGTCCGACCTGACGCAGTTTTGCGAAAACAACAGCGTGTTGAGGGACTCGCTATGCCGGATTGTGCCGCAGAACATGCACAGAGAGACCGGCCTCACCGGTGATGCCTGGATTGACAAGATCGCGGGGCCGCAGAGCCGCTTCGCCAACGTGGAAACGGAAGTGTGTAAGGATTACTGCGATATGGAGCAGCTCAGACAAAAGTACTTCAACGCAGGCAAGGATAGTCACATTGGTCGAGTCCGCAAACGCATGAAAACTATCGAGGAAGAGCCCACTTTGAACTTCCTGTCACGCAAGGCGGTCATTCCGAAATATGGCTTTCCCGTGGATGTTGTCGAACTCGAAACTCATTCCCGAGACGGTAACCCGACTGGTGTTTCCCTCCAACGGGATTTGTCCCAAGCCATCGCCGAGTACGCGCCTGGCGGCAAGGTAGTGGCCAACAAGCTCGAATGGAAGTCCTGCGGCGTTAAGACAATCCCGGGGAAAGGATGGCCCGTCCGGTATTACCAATACGACGACGCGCGCAATTTCAAGGAATCCGATGAAGACAGCGCTGTTTCCTCCGGCGGCGTCAGAAAATACCTCGTCCCGATGTTCGGGTTTGTGACGCCATTGTTCGAGTCCCCAAAGGAACCTCGTGGACGGGTGCAGCGTATGTATACGACTCGGCCGTTTTTCCAGGGTTTTGGAGAGGGCGCCAAACCCGAAACGAAGACTCTCCTCGGCGTGCAAGTAACCAAGGCTCGGCCTGGAACCTTGGTCATCCTGTGCGAGGGTAGGAACAGGGAAGGTTTCTTTATCTGCCGTTCTTGCGGCACTCACATGACAGGACCGAAAGGCAAGCACGAATCGCCCTCGGATTCCGGATGCTCTGGTACCCTGGAACGGTTCTCGCTTGGCCATGAACTGGTCACGGACGTCGTGCGCTTGCAGTTTCCGCAATTGACCGGTGAGTGGGACGCTTATTCCGTTGCCTATGCTGTTCTGCTCGGCGCTGCGGAGACATTGGACGTCCCGGATACTGATTTGAACGTGACCATTACCGGCGGCAGCACCCCGGGCGAGTCCGCGATCGTACTGTACGACAACGTGCCCGGGAGGCGCCGGACTGGTGGCGCAACTGGAGCGGGAGAGCGTCTTTAGTGAGATGCTCCGCAACACACGGGAGCGGGTTCGAGGCAATTGCGGCTGCGATTCGAGCTGCTACGGCTGCTTGCGCAGCTATCGCAATCAGTTCGCACACCTACATCTAGATCGAAAGCGAGCGCTGGAGGTCTTGAGACCCAGGGATGTATGAGGCTGAACTGAACCTGTGCCTTCTATTTATTCATCCGCGCGCACCGAACTTGATTAGTCTCCGGTCTGCCGGGACCATGCCGGCATGATTTGGTCGTTTGTTCGCGCTCTCGTCTCTAGAGGACCTAGAATCGAGGCCGGGGCTACCGCGGCGCAGCGGGCTGACACGTTCTGGTCCAGGCGCGGCCCGGGCCTGGACCTAGGTTTCCGCTCGGGAGCCTGGCATCCTGTCCCTTCCATAAACTTGAGCGCGTGAGATTAGCCTGAAGTTCCTGTCCCCTGGAAGGCTGTTTCCGGCTTTGTTTCAACAAGTTAGGTAGAGGGAAGGGTGCTCTGTTCTGGCTACAACGTGATTGTTTTGAGGAGGTCGAAGGCCCTTTGCTGCTTTGGATTTGGGGCCGTGGTCATGTCGAAGGTCGCAGTGGTGGAGCCAAGGCCTTTTCGGCGACATGAGTTTCGTACGATAGAGGCAAGGTGGCGGAGCAGAGTTCTGAAACTGTAAGCGGGGCTTCCGTCCTCCAGCTTTTTGGAGCGCACTTTTCGAAGAGCGGCCTGCGAACGCTTGGCCGGTGCCACAGGGTCGCGGCTTGCCTTGGCATTCTGATCTTCGTCAGAAAAAAGCACTGGTCGCCACGCCTCAAGCATGTGCATTCAACGTAGTAGGCCAGCATACACAAGAAGATGTGTGCCCGGACTCGGTTTTCGAGACGGTGGCGAATAGGCCGCACCTTGAGGTCCATGGTCTTGAATGAACGAAACGCACGCTCGACTTGGGTGAGCAACTTATAGCTGCGGACGGTATCCTCAGTGTTCATCTGCTGTGCACTGAGACTGGTGCGAATCACATAGATGCCGTCCAGTGCGGCTTCTGCCTCGACCTTCTTTTTGTCGATTTCGAAGGAGAAGGCATCGTCACGAATATCTAGTTTGAAGTGTTTTCCGACTTTGTACTTGTTGAGAACTTTGCCGAGGATGTCAAGGAATTAGTTGAAACCATCATAAGCGACTCGTGGTCATTTCCAGCTCTACGCCCCTGACCTTACGCGGCCTCAGGCATCTCGTCCTCTCGTTGGATCGCATCGATGGCCGCAACCACTACGTCGATGGATGCGTGCCCCTTGACTCGTCTGAACTGTTGTTCGCAGTGCAGCAGCACAGCGGCGAGCCATCGCTGGCGCATTTTGCTGTTACGGTAGCGTTTGATGTTGCGCTCGCAACTACGAACCATGGAGAACATACTCTCTATAGGATTCGTCGAGTGCAGGCTCTGGCGCAGTAGAGCGGGGACCTTCAACTTGTGGAGCATCAGCACCTCCTCGAGTGCCTCGAGGAGTGAGTCTGCCGCCGACTCGTTGATGTCGCGAAGCCAGCGCTCGAACTCCTGCAACATCTTCTTCGCGTCCTTGTAGCTGTTCTGCTCCAAGGCAGTCGCGAAGAGGTGGTGTGCCTGCTTGCGGTAGCGTTTGGGCAGGTGGCGCTGGATGTTGCGGTCTTTGTGCAAAGTACACCGCTGGTGGATGAGCTTCTTACCGTATCGGTCTTTGAGCGCCTTGATGATCCCCCCGCCACCATCGGTTACCCAGAGGATCCGTTTGGAGAGCTTTAACCCCCGTCGCTCCAACTCTTCCAGCAATTCCTCGCAGATCTCGTGGTTCTCCGTCGCCCCTTCCCAGAAGCCCAGGGGGAGCTTTTTCCCTTCACGGTCCACGCCGAGCGCGACCACGAACGCCTGACCGCCGCGGTGGACCGTGTCTAGGTACATCGCGAAGAGCGGAAACTCTTCGAGACTGCGCTCCTGGAACTGCTTCAGCTGCTTCGCCGTCGCCTCGACCAGATGGCGGGACACCGAGCTCGGCGTCACACCGAAAGCCTTGCCTGCCGCCGTCACCGTCTCTTCGTACTTGCGAGCAGACATTCCCCGAAGCACCTCCGACAGGAGTTCCTCCGAAAAGCCCCCGCGATTCTTGAGCTGCTCGTAGGTTCTCAGCCCGACCTCACCCTCCGGGCCCCGCAATCGAGGGTGCTCGACAGGGAGCTTCTGGTCACCGACATAGATCGACCCACGTTGACTCGCCCATTTGCGAAGCCCGGACGACGTAGGATGGTAGTCTGGCCCAGATCTCTCTTCGCGCTCCATGTACATGAGCGTCTCAGCTACCAGGCGTCCGACATCGAGCATCGCGGCGTCCAGCGCTCGCTTGCCCTCCAGCATCACATGCACAACTTGATCCGCCCACCACTCTTGCTCCTGCGTCGCCCTCAGCATCTGTGTTGCATTCTTTCTCTTCTTCGTATCTGCTCTCACCGGGTGGCTCCTTTCTTTTTGATCGCCAGCTTTGACACCGACGATCTTGAAGGGAGTCACTCACCGATTTCAACTAGATTCAGGATATCCTCACTTTGCCTACCCGCACCCCTATAGTGGCTTTTCCATGGAGCTGACCGTGCTCGATTCGCTGACGCAGTTGCTCCATTCGCCTGGCGATAGTCTTCATATGCTGTTTCCACCGGGCGAGTTGCTTGTCAGCTAACACACTATTGTCTTTAGCAATGTGCGCAGCATCGACAGCCATCGTCATCTCGTCGACCTTGAAGTCGAAGCCGTCGTCACGGGTCTCGAACTTGTAGTACTTGCCCACCTTGTATTCAGCAAGGAGTTTTTGCACTCGGGCATTGATGTCTTCCCTACCGTGCAAGCGGCCGCGTTCGACCATCCGGCAAATCCTTTTCAGTTCTTTGCTGGTCGCTTCGAGCAATTCCTGACGCTTTAGGGCTCGGCGCTTCGCCAGTTCGTGGTTGCGACAGGCCACGAGACGCTCGTTGGGAAAATCCGAGTGTGTCAACTCAAACAAGTTGCGCTCGTCAAACAGCCCCATCTGCAGCGCCCCTTCGTTGAGGAGTTTGCGAATCGGCGCGGGTCGCAGGGCTGTAATCCAATCAATGCCCTCGAAGTCCTGTAAAGCGTCAACCTGTCTTTGGGTGATCATTCCGCGGTCGCCGACCATCACAAACCGCTTGATGCCGAACTGCTCTTGCACCTTTACTACTTGAGGTAGAAACGTTTTCGGATCGCCGGTGTTGCCCTCGAACACCGATACCGAGACAGGGACGCCCCTTTGGTTGGTCAAAAGGCCGTAGTTGATCTGGAGTTTGTTTTTCTTACCGTCGCGGTTGTATCCGAGGCGGGCCAGGGGGCACTTTTCTCCCTCGAAGTAGCTTGAGCTCAAATCGTACAAACCAAGTCCACCGTTTTCGAGGTGACGCGCCGCCAGTTTTTTCTCAATAACCCTTTGGCGCTCGAACACCCAGTCCATAGCGGCATATAGGTCGTCCTCGTCGGCATCACTCACACCGAGGATTTCGGGCAACGTTGTGCTGTGCCACCACTGGCTCGTTGCCAACCTCGACTGGGCTTCGAGTATGCGGGCGGCCACCATAGCCACCACCAGGTCACGTTGGCGTGAGCGTCGGGATGCGACGAGTTTGTCGAACTCAAGGCGTTTCATCGCGCTCAACACGGCCTCGACGCCACCGTGGAGTCGCGACCCGTCGGGCACAACCTCGAAGACGTCCTCGACCGCGACGAGTTTTTCTCCCTTGAGAACCCGTCGAATGGAGTCGACCTGCTCGCTTGGCAGTTTGGACAGGTTGGCAATTGTGCGCTTGCGCGGTTTCTTGCTTTTGGCGTCGCGAAAGGACTCACGGAGCAAAACGGCGGGTTTGGAGTTGCGGTTGGGCACAATGTCGATGTGCATGGTTACTATATACTCTATTAAAGATTATATTACAAGAGCTATATGCGTTATTACATGGCTCAAAATGCAGGCGGAGTTCGTATCTCTATCGTTGTAACTCCTTGCAACTAAGGGTGCTTCACCGAAGAAAGAGAGGTTTTACCGAGGGGAACTTCAGTTTAGCGAGCCGCCTGCAAGCAGGATGCTTGGGTCGTCTTCATGTAGGACGTTTCGAGGATCGGCGTCGGCTCTACTCAGGGGTATAGGTGTAAGCTGGCGCGAAGTCCCGTAGCCGTCCCGAGCGGATCGGCTCAAGCAGCGGCGTGTCGAGTGTAATAATTCGGCTGTAACTTTATGCACTGTAACGTCTTAGCGTCATCTCACCAACACTTAACGGCGGAAGCACCGGAAAAAAGACTCCCTCTGGTCTAACGGTCTATAATGGGACGCACTGGGGTAAGAATGCTAGAAGCCGGGAGCCAAGCGCCGGACTTTTCGGTTCAAGATCACACCGGGAATACCGTCAAGCTTTCTGATTTCGTAGGCAAACATGTGGTCTTGTGGTTCTATCCCAAGGCCGACACCCCGGGGTGAACTATCGAGGGCCGCGGGTTCCGTGATCGAATCCAGCACTACAACGATAACGGCATTCAGGTTCTCGGCATCAGCTTCGATAGCGTGGAGGAAAACGCCGCCTTCGCGAAGAAGTTTGACTTCAATTTCCCACTGCTTTGCGATACCGACCGTGCGGTGGGCTTGATCTATGGCGCCTGCGACAGTGCCGACGCCCAATACGCGAACCGGATCAGCTTTCTCATCGACGGAGAAGGAAAGATTGTGAAGGCTTATCCAAACGTGGACGCGTCGAAGCACCCGGAGGAAGTGTTAAAGGATTTTTGAGGTATTCGCTCAGCCTGTGCCTTCTATTTATTCATCCGCCTGTGACCCGCAAAAAAGGAGACCGCGTATTGACGGGCAGACAGCCATGGGAGTTGAGGTCCTGCGAACTCGTCTTCGCCTCGGTGGAGATTCTGCACTCTGTCGCTGCCGGGCCACCGACGCAATAACGTGCTCGAGAAAGGACGCGTTGTTCCCCGTCCTGTGCCAAAACTCGGCCCTTTTGAAATAGGCTATAAATCAGCAACTTAGTGTCTGTGTTTGCGACCGGGCTAAGAGCCGTGGGCTTTACAATCGTCTTGGGCGGGCGGGTCGTCACCATGCAGATGACCACCTAGTCGAGAGCGAATATCGAAGCGTGTGCCTGAAGCTGTTTTCACGCTACGCCGAGCGGGCCCACCAAGGGGCTACCGTCGCCGGCGACCATCTACGCGGCACGGCAGTAGTAGTTGAGAATGCCCGTAAGGTCAAAATACTCATGCGGCTTCCCTATGGTAGAAACGTAGCAACCCGCCAAGCCGTTCACGGGAGCGCACCATAGACCCTAAGCTGCTGATTTATCGTCTATTTCAAAAGGGTGCGGCTCTTTTGGAACGGTGAGTTTGGCATGTCTCATAGTGGTAAGGGCTCATCTCACTTGACGCGCTTGAGGTGGCGGCCTTTGACGGGGACGACCTTGCCGTCGGCGTAGCGCGAGGCGTGGTTGCGCTCGTACTCGCACTGCTCGTGGAAGCGCCAGTACTCATCGAAGTCTCCGCTGGAGCGGAGAGCGCGAAGCCGCAGCACGGCTTCGGCGCCAGCGAGGGACCAACGCGCTCCGGTGAGGTCCATGCGGTCCGAGACCAGGTGGCGGCAGGCGCCTTCGATCACGCCGGTAGCGATCGGGAATCCAGCGGCGAGGCACTCGTCGTAGTGCAGATAAGAGGCGTGATTGAGCAGATAGTCAGCACACTGATCCACATTCTCCCGATTGTCGGGCGTCAGCTTTCGTCGGGTGGCGCTACGTCTTATCCCCGCCGCCACCAGGCAGGCCTCACCGCGCAGGATGCGAAGCAACCGCTCTTGGACCCACACTTGGCGGGCGGGCTCGGTCTCCTCGTAGAAGCCTAGCGAAGCCTTCCACACGTACTCACAGACATGGATGAAGTCGAGCACGATGGTGAGTTCGACATGGTGCTGGCCAGCCAGCTTGTGCAGGATCTTCAGTTGGGTGGCGTTGCCGTCGACCAAGGCGACCCAACTCTTGCGGTGTGAGGGATCTCGTCGTTCGGCTTCCGCGAACGCCTCTTCGAGAACCTCCTCGGGCTCTTTGGCTAGGCTCGCCCAGACACGCTTGTCTTGGGGGCGAGGCCGTTTGTCTTTCTCTCGCTCGTCGCTTGGTGCCAGCACACGAACCACGTCTTCTGGTTGGCGCACGAAGGGCTCCACCGTATAAACGGCCGCGACCGTGGCCATCCGCTTTCGGTTCCGCTTCTCTCCCTTGGTCAGCCGCTTGCCTAGTCGCCGCGAGCCTTTCTCGGCCGCCTTCTTGGTGGCTTCACGCAGGTCTTTGCGTAGCATCACAACGCCCTTGCCGTCCGCCGTGATCGCCAGCACCGAGGCGCTGCGATCGCCTGCCGGTGGAGCGCGCTGCCCATAGAAGGCGTCGAAGTCCTCTGCCGCACGACCCGCCAGCTCCTCCACTTGGCGCTTTCCAACCTTCGCCCCAGTGTGGCGGCCAAGGCTCGCCACCGCCTCGTCGAACGCTCCCTTTGACACCTCTACTGCCGCCGTCCGCCTCAGCTCGAACGAGTAACGCTCACGGGGGAGGTTCAGCTCGGCATCCAACGGATGCAGGCTATCTGCACCTTCGGCTCCATAACCGAAACGTTTGACACGGATTTCCCCGAAGATCGTCGTCAGGCCGCGCTCGTGGATTCGCTCCTGGTCCCTTTCCACTCCATCCGCACCTCGGACCGGAGCCGCCGCCTCGCCGGGACCGCGCGAGTCGACATGGGCCTGGAACAACTTACGCGAAAGCTCGTAGCTCCTCTCGCGCACCAGCTTCTCCACGTCGCTGTGGCTCATCTGCCTCGATTCGGCAGAACGTAGAAACGCGATGATCGACTCGAGATCGTCCCTCGACATCCCGAACGTCTCTTCGCACAGTTCGAACGCAGAAAGTGCCATCTCTCAGCTCTCCCGCAACACCCGGCGAGGGTCCTTCACCAGAGGCAAGACCAGCACCGTTTTCGAGCTTGCGCCGTGACGACGGTGCTCGCGGTCCATCCGCCCCCGCCCCGTCGTCACTCCAAGCTCGATCCAGTTCGCAGCCCGGTAGCAGGTGCCGCGGTAGCGGCTGTGATCCACCAAGGTCTCCAACAGCAAGGGCTCCACCCCATAGCGGCTGTGCCACTCGCATGGAAGCTGTCGCGCCATCAGGGATAGCACCCTGCTCGCGAGGTTTTGCACCCGCACCCAGGGAAGGATCAGAAAGCGGCTGTTGTTAACCACTCGCTGCAGGTTCCGCCCGCGCGTGGCATCGTCCCATCCAATCCACAAATCTCGTGCCGCCATCCTCCACGCCGGACTCGACAACTGCACACAGCCCACCACCCGTGCCGGCGCCGATGCGTACACCAGATAGCGCAGATGAGCGCCAAAGGGAACCGCGTGGCCCAAGTAGTGATGCCGGTCCACCAGCTCCCGGAACAAAAGACGCTGCTCGTCACTCCGCACCACTTCCAACACCACAGGCTGAATCTCGCTCAGCTCTCCCTCCAACGGCTCAGACGGCTCGCCACGCTCGGTTTGCGGTATTCGGGTTCGTGTCCCGACCGGCTTACCCGGGCGTTTGTCCGGAAGCTCCAGGCGACCTTCGCCTTCCAGCCGCTCGAGAAACTCCCGGCACTCCCGCGCTTTCAACTTTCCGGTCGGCCTCTTCCAATCCAGCAACTCGCACACCGTTCGCGCCAGTTCCATCCGGCTCAGACCGCCACAGCTCTCGACCAATTCCTGGATCAAGCTCAGCTCCGATGAACTGAATCGCCTGCCGCTGAAATTCGCTCCGCTCGTACCCATTTCCTACTTGCCACAACTACCGTAGCGAACGCCGGGACGAATGTCCAGCAAAAAGTGACACCGCTCAGGGTCCACAACCAGAGTAAATTCCGTTATCCTCTGACCAACCTCACGACGAGTGACCGTTGGACGGTTAGATCACTGAGAAAATGGGCGATTCTCGCGGTTCCAAAAGAGCCACACCCATTTCAAAAGGGCCGAGTTTTGGCACAGGACGGGCAAGGCGATCGGGGATTCTGGGGATGGCGATCACGCGAGTTTTGCGGGGAGGTCGCTCATCGATAGCACGATTTTGAGGCAGTCTAGGTCGTTCACAAGGAGGACGACCTCGTCCTGTGCCAAAACTCGGCCCTTTTGAAATAGACGATAAATCAACAGCTTAGAGTCTGTGTTTACGACCGTGCCAAGGGCCGTAGGCTCTACAATCGTCTTGGGCGGACGGGTCGTCACCATGCAGACGACCACCTGGTCGAGAGCGAATATCCAAGCGTGTTCCTGAAGCTGTGTTTCCACACTACGCCGGTCGAGCCCAGCGAGGGGCGACCGTCGCCGACGACAATCTATGCCGCACGGTAGTAGTAGTTGAGAATGCCTCCAAGTCGCTCTTGCGACACGACGGGGCCAGCGTCCTTCACGCTTGCAGGCAGAGGTGTGATGAGCTCGTTGTCGATGCTTCCAGTCCATCGCGACTCCTTCCGCGGAACTGGAATACGTATCCGACCACGATGGCGGATTCAAGCAGCCTTTGGAAAGGTGCAAACTGCTGAACCGCTGGGCGTTCGAGTATTTTGACCAGACGGGATCAGGTCCTGATGCTGCTTTGGAATTCGCGGTCGACCGGTTTTCTTGCCCTTTTTTCTCCAGAAAATCTTGAAACCCGCTGTATGCCAACGAAGGACCGTTCTCGGTTGCACGAATCTCAGACACGTTCAGAAACTTCGATAACCCATGGAGAAAAGAACCCAGAAGACCCGGTCTTCAGTCTTGAGTCTCGGTTTAACTTTTAGCTGGCCGTAGACAGAGAGTTGCTGGCGCAGCGCCATGTTCTCCATGGCGAGGTCGTTGCGCGTCCTCAACAGCGCTCGAAACAGCCATGCGAGGGTCCGAAATAGCAAACGCATCGCCTTATGATGACCGAACGGCGCCTTCGCGGGCCACTAAGACAAATCGTTTGGTTTCAAATAGATGAGACTTTTCGGGGATTACAGTGGAGAAAGTGATCCGTTCTCTCGTGCACCTCCGCGACACGCATCCGCGCCGAAAAAAGATTGCCCGAGAACTGAAGTTCTTTCGGCGCAATCGGCATCGAATGCGCTACGCCGTGCTCAAGAAACAAGGTCTGCCGATCGGTTCAGGAGTCCCACCGAGTGCAGCGATACTGGCGGTGAAACTGCTTTTGTTCATTTTCATCTGATCGAACCTCGCCAGACTGGATTCGCTCTCTTGTGAACGAGAGGCTATTTGTAACGGACGCCGCCCTTGATGACCGCATAGACCCGCTTCATGGCGCCCTTCATATCCTGCAACGGATTTCCAGCCACCACGATCACGTCGGCCAGTTTGCCCTCCTCGATCGTGCCGAGCTCGTCCAGCAGACCAAGGCCTTCCGCCCCGTTGCGGGTTGCCGCCTGGATCGCTTGCACCGGCGTCATCCCCATCTCCACCATATAAGCCATCTCCCGGGCGTACGGATCTTCTTGCCGCATGGTCATGAACGCGCCGGTATCGGTTCCCATCCAGAACTTCGCACCGGCTTTGATAAAACGGCGCATGTTTTCTTTGGAGATTTCCATGGCTTTCATCTGGTCATTGTACGAACGCCCAGTCTCCGTTGAATCTGGCGGGTAAACACTCAGTCCCGGCTTGTCGGGATGCCGCTTGTTGTAGAGCAGCTTGTCGCGATACTGCATCAGGAGACGATGCTCGAACGGTGCGGGACGCGTGCCGCGCCCGTAGAGCGACATGGAGTACAGCGTCTCATCAAACCTGTGAGGGTCGGCTGCCAGCTCGATCTTCTGGATCATCACTTCCAGCAAGGTGTCGACAATGACCCCTTTCTTCACATAGCCCTCGATGATGTCCCACTCGATCAGCTCATTTCCGTAAAAGGGGTGCTCCAGGGTATCCACGTCGAATGCAAGCATCCGTCTGAGGCCGTTGTTATGGCCGCCGGCGTGAACGTCGATGATCTTCCCGAGCTCGTGCGCGCGCTTGATGATGTGCCTCAACTCCTCGTCGGTGAAATCATTCGGGTGTGGCTCTTTTGGAACCGCGAGAATCGCCCATTTTCTCAGTGATCTAACCGTCCAACGGTCACTCGTCGTGAGGTTGGTCAGAGGATAACGGAATTTACTCTGGTTGTGGACCCTGAGCGGTGTCACTTTTTGCTGGACATTCGTCCCGGCGTTCGCTACGGTAGTTGTGGCAAGTAGGAAATGGGTACGAGCGGAGCGAATTTCAGCGGCAGGCGATTCAGTTCATCGGAGCTGAGCTTGATCCAGGAATTGGTCGAGAGCTGTGGCGGTCTGAGCCGGATGGAACTGGCGCGAACGGTGTGCGAGTTGCTGGATTGGAAGAGGCCGACCGGAAAGTTGAAAGCGCGGGAGTGCCGGGAGTTTCTCGAGCGGCTGGAAGGCGAAGGTCGCCTGGAGCTTCCGGACAAACGCCCGGGTAAGCCGGTCGGGACACGAACCCGAATACCGCAAACCGAGCGTGGCGAGCCGTCTGAGCCGTTGGAGGGAGAGCTGAGCGAGATTCAGCCTGTGGTGTTGGAAGTGGTGCGGAGTGACGAGCAGCGTCTTTTGTTCCGGGAGCTGGTGGACCGGCATCACTACTTGGGCCACGCGGTTCCCTTTGGCGCTCATCTGCGCTATCTGGTGTACGCATCGGCGCCGGCACGGGTGGTGGGCTGTGTGCAGTTGTCGAGTCCGGCGTGGAGGATGGCGGCACGAGATTTGTGGATTGGATGGGACGATGCCACGCGCGGGCGGAACCTGCAGCGAGTGGTTAACAACAGCCGCTTTCTGATCCTTCCCTGGGTGCGGGTGCAAAACCTCGCGAGCAGGGTGCTATCCCTGATGGCGCGACAGCTTCCATGCGAGTGGCACAGCCGCTATGGGGTGGAGCCCTTGCTGTTGGAGACCTTGGTGGATCACAGCCGCTACCGCGGCACCTGCTACCGGGCTGCGAACTGGATCGAGCTTGGAGTGACGACGGGGCGGGGGCGGATGGACCGCGAGCACCGTCGTCACGGCGCAAGCTCGAAAACGGTGCTGGTCTTGCCTCTGGTGAAGGACCCTCGCCGGGTGTTGCGGGAGAGCTGAGAGATGGCACTTTCTGCGTTCGAACTGTGCGAAGAGACGTTCGGGATGTCGAGGGACGATCTCGAGTCGATCATCGCGTTTCTACGTTCTGCCGAATCGAGGCAGATGAGCCACAGCGACGTGGAGAAGCTGGTGCGCGAGAGGAGCTACGAGCTTTCGCGTAAGTTGTTCCAGGCCCATGTCGACTCGCGCGGTCCCGGCGAGGCGGCGGCTCCGGTCCGAGGTGCGGATGGAGTGGAAAGGGACCAGGAGCGAATCCACGAGCGCGGCCTGACGACGATCTTCGGGGAAATCCGTGTCAAACGTTTCGGTTATGGAGCCGAAGGTGCAGATAGCCTGCATCCGTTGGATGCCGAGCTGAACCTCCCCCGTGAGCGTTACTCGTTCGAGCTGAGGCGGACGGCGGCAGTAGAGGTGTCAAAGGGAGCGTTCGACGAGGCGGTGGCGAGCCTTGGCCGCCACACTGGGGCGAAGGTTGGAAAGCGCCAAGTGGAGGAGCTGGCGGGTCGTGCGGCAGAGGACTTCGACGCCTTCTATGGGCAGCGCGCTCCACCGGCAGGCGATCGCAGCGCCTCGGTGCTGGCGATCACGGCGGACGGCAAGGGCGTTGTGATGCTACGCAAAGACCTGCGTGAAGCCACCAAGAAGGCGGCCGAGAAAGGCTCGCGGCGACTAGGCAAGCGGCTGACCAAGGGAGAGAAGCGGAACCGAAAGCGGATGGCCACGGTCGCGGCCGTTTATACGGTGGAGCCCTTCGTGCGCCAACCAGAAGACGTGGTTCGTGTGCTGGCACCAAGCGACGAGCGAGAGAAAGACAAACGGCCTCGCCCCCAAGACAAGCGTGTCTGGGCGAGCCTAGCCAAAGAGCCCGAGGAGGTTCTCGAAGAGGCGTTCGCGGAAGCCGAACGACGAGATCCCTCACACCGCAAGAGTTGGGTCGCCTTGGTCGACGGCAACGCCACCCAACTGAAGATCCTGCACAAGCTGGCTGGCCAGCACCATGTCGAACTCACCATCGTGCTCGACTTCATCCATGTCTGTGAGTACGTGTGGAAGGCTTCGCTAGGCTTCTACGAGGAGACCGAGCCCGCCCGCCAAGTGTGGGTCCAAGAGCGGTTGCTTCGCATCCTGCGCGGTGAGGCCTGCCTGGTGGCGGCGGGGATAAGACGTAGCGCCACCCGACGAAAGCTGACGCCCGACAATCGGGAGAATGTGGATCAGTGTGCTGACTATCTGCTCAATCACGCCTCTTATCTGCACTACGACGAGTGCCTCGCCGCTGGATTCCCGATCGCTACCGGCGTGATCGAAGGCGCCTGCCGCCACCTGGTCTCGGACCGCATGGACCTCACCGGAGCGCGTTGGTCCCTCGCTGGCGCCGAAGCCGTGCTGCGGCTTCGCGCTCTCCGCTCCAGCGGAGACTTCGATGAGTACTGGCGCTTCCACGAGCAGTGCGAGTACGAGCGCAACCACGCCTCGCGCTACGCCGACGGCAAGGTCGTCCCCGTCAAAGGCCGCCACCTCAAGCGCGTCAAGTGAGATGAGCCCTTACCACTATGAGACATGCCAAACTCACCGTTCCAAAAGAGCCGCACCCAAATCATTCTCCCCGTCAAAGGGCTCACGCCACATGTAGAGCTTCCAGAAGTTGAAATCCGGGCCTTCCTGCCCCCAACCATTCGGGTCCAGATTGTTCACATCCTCTATCACGTTGTATTCAAATTGATGCTTGATGAACTCAATCGCCCTCGGATCCACTTGTGTGTTCTGCTTCAGGTGACGATCCCAGTGCGCCTTGCTCATCCACAGCGACCCACCCAGATATATCCGGGGACCTGGAATCTCCCCCTTATCGATCCTCCGTTTGACCTCTAACTGCAGATCCGCTGGACCGGGAGTTTGCCGGAACCCGGTGATGCCCTGCATCAAATACGCAAAGGCGACATACTCCATCTGCGCCCAGTTGTGCTCCCAGCGCGACTTGAAATCCTCGTACGAAAAGCTCACATCCGGCGTCGAGAACAGCGGATTCAAGACAAAATGCTGGTTCGAATCGATGAGCCCCGGCATGATCGTCATCCCACGAGCGTCGATGACACGTGCTCCCCGCGGGATGCGCACGTCTTCCATCGGTCCCACTTCGACAATCCGCTCGCCGTCGATCAACACCGTTTGATCATGCCGCGGCGGGGCGTCGGTGGCATCGATGAGCAAACCCCCTACAATCGCGATCGGTCCCTGCGGCACGTAGGGAGGCCCTTGCGGCCCCTGGATGAGCTGCTCGACCGATACCTGATCGAGAACCGACGGAGTGGGCGCCTGCAGCGCCTGGACGCCGATGCTGCCGAGAATAACCAGACCGGACAGAAAGGTGAAGCTAATGGCGAATCTTTTCCTCATTCTTGAACCTTTCACGATCCCCACTCAACACCCACACCCACATGCGTCATGGGGACTGTTCGTTAGCGGGATAGATGAGCAAGAGAAAGAAAAAGAGCGCGCTGATGCGGTGCCTGCATCAGCGCGCTACTCTATGAACGACTTAGAAGCTGAAGCGAATCCCGAGACGCGCCGTAAAGGGCAACACGGTCACCTCAGGCAGCATGAAATTGGGAGAGTCCAGGCGCAAACTCTGCACGTGCGTCACCGTGCCTGAATTGGTCGCGTTGAGGACGTCGAAGATGAGCCCCAGCTTTCCGGTTTCGAAAATAAATGACTTTTCCACACGAAACGACAGATTGTGCTGAGCGTTCTGGTGAAGGGTGCCCCGTGGCTCCAGGGCAACGTCGATGAAGCGCTCGACCACGATTTGTTCCGGAAAATCCGACCTAAGAAAGCGACCGGTCACCGAACCCGGCTGGAAGCCCTGGCTCGTCTCGAACGTGTCCAGCGGAAACCCGGAAATGTACTGGTAGAAGGAGCTTATGCTGATGTCCCACGGTGCCACATAGGTGCCGGCTAACTTTAGTATCAGGTCCGCGTCCAGGTTTGTTCCCCCGTAAAAGTTGGTGAGGGTATTCGGATTGCTATAGGTGACGCCGCCGAAGCTCTGCCCAAAACTGGTTCCCTGATTGCCTTCTGCATTTCCAATGTTGGCCGAGAGTTGAAACTGGGAACGTCCATCGAACCGCTTCTTCGCGACGATTTCGACACCGTCGTAGCTTCGCTTCAAGTCCACAAAATCGATATTCGTCGATTGCCTGATAGAGCTCGCCGTTCGGAAGGCCGGGTCGAGGGCGAAGATCGTAATTGGCGAGCCGTCGAGAGGGTTGACCGCCTGGACGGGGTTATAGGCCGATGCAGGCCTGGCTAGGTGACGTCGGCCAAGGAGGTTCGTCTCTCGCTTGATGATCCCGGTCACTTGCAGCGCGTAGCCTTGACGCGGCTCCCATTCGACCCCAATGTTATAGGTATCGGTCCAGGGGTTGCTCAGATTGGGGTCTCCGAACTGCGTCACATCAAAGGATCCACTAGTAATTACGCTGCTCGAGCGAAGGTCCCCTAGCTCGCCGGGCTGTGCAGTGTTGTCTGAGGTCAAAAACAGGCCGTCTCCGTTCAAGTCATTCCAATCGTACAGAGCGTTCCCTGCACCCCCGGCGGGCACACTCGTGACCCGGTCATACCAACGACCATAGCTCGCTTTCACGACAAACGTGTGCTCGCCACCGACGTCCCACACGATGCCGGCCCGTGGCGCCCAGGTATTCATATTCCAGATGTCCCGCGTCTCCGGAAACGCAACCGCCGGGAACCACTCGATGCTGAAGCTGTCACTTCGGATGGCTTCGTCTGAAGCCTGGAGGCCACCCCCTTCCGTGTACTCCGGTGTCCAAGCTTCGGTGCTATCGAACCGGATGCCCAGATTGAGCGTTACGTTCGACATCGTCCATTGATCGTTGATGTAAAAACTGTTGCGCGTTTTTCTCCTGGCACCTCTTCTCGGTTCAACGATGAGTCTAACTGCATCCGGCACGCCGAAGAGCAGATGCTGTTCGAGCGAGCCCGGAGTGTGCAAAATGGATTGAAAAGGGTCCCGCCCGTTTTCATAGCCGAACTTGAAATCGTGCTTCCCCCCCCCAAGGTCATCATTGAAGTAAGTCAAATCCACCTTAAACACTTTGGCATCGCGGTTTTTGTTCCACCGGTCTTGCCGGAACCAACCGAAGTTCTTGCCCGTTGCTCGATCTTGAAAGCCGGGGATCGCATCGGCATTGTCGAAACTTTCCCTATCGGAGCCACCGCCGAGGTTCTCACTGTAGCGGATGTCCAAGATCGCATTCTGGCCCAGTGTCGACGCCCACTTGAAGAGATAGTTATCCTGGTTGCGGGTGTTGAAGATATAGGAGCCCGGGTCCTCGGTGACTTGCGCATTCGCGTTGGCCGGAACCCAGTCGTCGTGGCGCCCCTGAACGGTTCCGACGAAGGTGTTGTTCGCGTTAACCTGCCAGGTAACCTTGCCCAGGTATTTATTGATGTTGAACGCCGGATCGATGATTCCAACCAGCGCTGGAGCCCGCTCCGTTCTGTCCGTCCGGGCATAGTCGGCGTAGAACCACACCTTGTCTTGCGCGATAGGCCCGCCTATCTCGCCGCCCCAGTTGTTCTGGCTGATAATGGACGTGCCCTCCGTGAACCCTTGGGCCTTGAGCTCGTCCGAAATGTTATTCCTGTTCAGGGATTCGTCGTTCAAGTAATATCGAACGCCTCCGCTAAAGTCGTTCCCGCCCGACTTGGTGATGAAGTTGAAGACTCCCCCACTCGCCTGGCCGAACTCGGCAGAAATCCCGCCGGTCGTGATCTGAACTTCCTGCAACGAATCGTACGAGATATCCCCAATAAAGTATCCCACGGTCGTATCGATCATCTGGAAGCCGTCCATGCTGTAGTAGTTGGCCCGCACATGACCGCCGTGTACCGAGTTTACCGGCGCAAAGGAATAGGGACTCTCCACGATGCCAGGCTGAAAACTCAAAATGTCCTCGAATTCGCGTCCGGTGGGAATGTTCTCGAGCAGGTCCGTATCCATCGTGACGCCGACACGGGAGCTCCGGACCTCGACCAGAGGCGATTCCCCGGTGACGGTGACGGTCTCCTCGACAGTGCTGATCGACATTTGGAAATCCACTCCGAGTGTTTTGGCCGCCTCGAGGATGATCCCCTCACGGTTGACGGACGTGAAGCCGGTCAGCTCTGCCAACACGGCGTACGTGCCGGGCGGCAGGTTCCGCACTCGGTAGGTGCCATCATCGCCGGTGGTCGCCGTTTGACTGCCGGCGATCAAGTTCGGCGAAGAGACGGCGATGACAACGCCGGGCATCACCAGCCCCTGCTCGTCCGCGACCTTTCCCACGATCGATCCCACCATCTCCTGGGAGAAGGCGGGGGCTGTTGCTAGGGTCAGCAACGAGCCTAGCGCGACGACGCTGACAACCCTCTTGGAATTAGCCCAATGGTTCATTTTTTTTTGATCCTCCGTTATGTATTCAACGAGACCTGGCGAAGTACACCAAGACGATAATGAAGAAAGCACTTCTGCCGAATGAGTGCAAGTTGTATTCCACTGCCAGCCACCGACAGATAAACACATAAGTCCTTAGAAATAAGCGTGTTAGATGGCCGTACCTCTGCCCGATACCCTTTCGTTGTTCAAAATGTTGGATTTCATCTGACCGCCCGGACAGTAAGTCCGGAACCCTCGATCAGATTAATCTCCTATCTGAGAATAACTTGGAGGGACTAGCGACTGACGAATCCGTCGTTCAGAATTATGGATCGGCAGCCTTCGGGGGATTGGATATTTGCCCCAATAGTCGGAATCATTTAATTAACCGGCGACATTGAACCGGCTTTTTTTTGGATCGCCACAAGCAAGGGTGATTTGACCTCGCGGTGATGGTGTAGTATTCCGTGCGGCAACGCTCGGGGGACGAACGAAATTTAGGTGCTTCCGCCATCAAGTGTTGCTGAGATGACGCTAAGACTTTATGGTGCATTAAATTACAGCCAAAATAGCGCTCGTGACCTTCGCTGCGCGCTAAATGGAGCGTAAGCGCCTCTTTTGCAAAGGGATGCGCACACATCACCAACAGTAAATAGCGCAAGCACCAGGGCGATCACGTCCACATGTGCATCAGCATTCCACCGAAGTTTGCGGTGTCGAGTGTGGTGGGCTTCATGAAGGGGAAAAGCGTAATTTCGATAGCTCGAAACTTCCTGTGGCGCAAGCGTAACTTCACGGGGGAGAGTTTCTGGGCGAGGGGCTACTTCGTGTCCACGGTAGGTTTGGATGAAGAAGTTGTTCGTGAATACATCCGGCACCAAGAAAAGGAGGGTCAACGCCTAGAGCAGCTGAATCTGGTTTGGTCGGCCAAGAAGGCCCAATAGTGGTTCAAGCCGCCTTCAGGCGGCTCATGAACCTGCCCCTTTGAGGGGCTAACAAATATAAGCCCCCGGCTCTGCCGGGGGTCATTTAACTTAATGCAGCGTAAAGTCTTAGCGTTATCTCACCAACACTTAATGGCGGAAGCACCGCACAGGACGGGGAGAAACAGATAGGCCGCGCCTACGGAGCACCGCGCCAGCCCTTGACCCTACCGGGAGCCCTCCCCCCTACATGCCTCCCCACCGGTAGTTGAGGCGTGTGTAGTAGTAGGCGCCATTGAAGCCAAACGGTGAGAACTGGCCGTATTGATTGCCGACCGTGTCAGTGCCGTACCTGTTCACGTCGGGGTACGTGCCCAGCACGTTTTGACCGCCGACCACCAGGGTGACGGCATCGCCGAACGGAATGCCGAGTTCGAGGTCGAGCAACGCCTTGCCTGAATAGGCCGGGTACAGCCAGGGCTCCGCCGGTCCGCCAGCGACATCGACGGCATTCCGTCCATCTTCGCTGTCCCAGAACCGGCCGAAGTAGTTCAGCCGGCCCATCAGGCTCCACCGGTCGGCGCGGTGGATGGTGCTGACGTTCCATCGGGTATTCGGCAATCCCCGTTCCAGCGTGTTGATGCGGAATTCATCGATCACGGCGCTCTCGATATTCTTGACTGCTGTGTCCGTGTAGTTGAAGACCGCGCTGACCGTCGTGCGCCCGACCGCCAGGCTCGAAATCAAGTCGAGACCCTGGGTCGTCGTCGAGAAGTCGTTCAGGAAGAACCGGAACACGGGGAAATTTCGCGCCTCGGGAATCCCTTCATCGAGCAGCGTCAGGATCTCGGGCTCCGACAGCGCGATTTCCTGCGACAAGGCGACACGATCGTCAATATTGATCCGGAAGTAGTCGGCGGTGAAAGTGAATGGGCCTTGCTCGAAGACCACGCCCGCGCTGACGTTGAGTGATTTTTCAGGCTGGAGCTGCCCGCCGCCCCGCGCGACGGCCACCGCGGAGGTAGCCGGGACGACGCCGTTGTTGGTCAACTGCCCGCCGATGAACGCAGTCGTCACGTTGAACGCGTGCTGCTGCCCTGGGGTTGGTGCCCGGAACCCGCTGCTCACGGCGCCACGCAGCGAGAACGCGTCGGTCAGTCCGACGCGCGCCGCGAGCTTGCCGTTCGTCGTTGTGCCGAAGTCCTCGAAGTTCTCGAACCGGACGGCCGTGCCGACCGTCCACTGGCCGCCCGGGTCGTTAAACTCGACGTCCCCGTAGACCGCCACGTTGCTGCGGTTCCAGCTGCCCGCCGTCGTGTCAGCTCGGTAACCGTTGAAGCCGTTCGACCCGGAGCTAAAGCCCTGGGCGGCATACGGGCCGATCTCCCACGACGGCTGCCCGCCCGCGCCGATCGTGAACTGCTCGTCACGCCACTCCATGCCGCCCGCGACGTTCACCATGTCGCTGACCGGGTACGAGACGTCGAAGTTGACGTTGACGTCGTGCTGCCGGTAGCTGCCGGGCTCGAACGACGTCGGCGTGTCGTAGCCGAGCGACGCGTTGACCGTATCAAAGATGAACTGATCGACTTGGCTGGTGCCGATGTTGATGCTCGCGTCCCAGTTGAGGCCGGTGCTTGAGAGCCGGCGCAGGCCGGCGACTACCGAATGGTCGATGAGGTCGCCGCCGAACTGCGGCGTGAACCCGCCGGGGAACCGGCTGTGGAGCGTGAAGCAGTTCGGGTCGGCCTCGACCTGCTGGAGGGCGGCCGCATCGGGGACGTTGCCGATGATCGGGACCGCGGGGCAGCCGCCGGCGCCCTTGACGCCGGTCTCGGCCCAGACCCGGTCGCCGACGAGCAGGGTCGGGAGGCCGTCGACCACGGGGCCGCGGAAGACCCCGCCGCGGGTATGCGGGTTCCGGAAGTAGAAGCCGCCAGTCACCGTGCGGCTCGCGTAGTTGGTGTGGCCGTAAAATTGCAATTGGTTCGCGAACAGATGACCGAAGTTGACGAACAGCTTCAGGTCGTCCTCGAGTTTCGGTGATCCCCAGACCTGGGCCGGGTTGCGCAGGTTCGTATTGCCGGCCTCGATGATGTTCTGCGCATCCGTGCGCTGAATGCTGCGGTTGGTCGGTCCGGCGTTGCCGTACTCTAGGCTGAGGTTCACGAACCCGGTCCTGCCGAGCGGCAGTCCGGCATTCGCGGCGACCGAGAACGCCTGCCCCCGGCCGCCGATCCCGTTGCAGGAATGCTTGATGTCGCCGATGATGCCCTCCCCGCAGGTGGACAGGCTACCCGGGTTCGCATCGAGGTAGGCGCCTGTGCGGAACTCCAGGCTGCCGCCCGAACGGGCATCCTTGAGCTGGAAGTTCATGACGCCGGCAATGGCATCCGAGCCGTATTGCGCCGCTGCGCCGTCGCGCAGCACCTCGGCCTGCCGAATCGCAATCGAGGGGATGACGGAGAGATCCGGTCCCTGCGAACCATCCGCGATGCCGTTGCCGAGCCAGGTGATGACCGCCGCACGGTGGCGGCGCTTGCCGTTGACTAGGATCAGCGTGTGATCCGGCGCCAAATTGCGCAGGGACGCTGGCCGGACGATGGTCGCCGCGTCGCTGATCGGTTGAATGCTGATGTTGAACGAGGGGACGACGGTCCGCATCTGCTCGCCCAGGTCCGTACTGCCCTGGCTGGCGAAATCCTCGCTTCGGATGACGTCGACCGGCACGGCCGAGTCGGTCACCGACCGCGGCTGGGCACGGGTCCCGACAACGACCACCAGTTCTTCGAATCCCCCGACCTCCATCACCACGTTGATGGAGGCCGTGGCACTGGCGCTCACCTCCACCACCTGCGCGGGCGCGGTGAAGCCGGAGAGGGTGAACGTCACGTCGTACATCCCCGGGGCGAGACCGCTGAACGTGAACTGGCCAGTCCCGTCGGTGACGGTCACCTGCCCGCTGCCCGCCGCGTCCCGCGCTTCCACGGTGACGCCGGGGAGAATGCTGCCCGTGGCGTCGGTAACCGTCCCGGAGATCGTCGCGTCCTGGGCGTTGGCAACGCCGGGCGCGTACACGACGGCAGCGAAAACCAGCACCAGCAAAAGGAAAACCGGTCTGTGATTGCAAAGTGTCAACATTTGTCGCTCCATTTGTCGCTAGAAAAGCCGACGGCCTGTTTCGTTTGGAACCGGGGTATTGTCAAGTTTCAGGGTGCTTGCGCTGTTTGCTGTTGGTGATGTGTACGTATCCATTTGCAAAAAAAAAAAGCACTTACGCTCCATTTACAGTGCGGCAAAGGTCGTGAGCGCTATTTTGGCTGTAATTTAATGCAGCGTAGTCTTAGCGTCATCTCACCAACACTTAATGGCGGAAGCACCGGAAGTTCGCCAATCTCATACAGCCCGAGTTTATGGAAGGGACACCCGATACTCCAATGCACAATACTTGTAGAGCAATCCATTCCCGGATCAAGGCGTTGCGGACGCAACCCACCAAGGCGGGCGAGAGGGCGGGGATTCTCGTAGCGAACATCGTCAGTCTCCCTTGCGTTCGAGATGACCGCCTCGCTCGAGATTGCTGTTCTTCCGAAGTACTGGAAGAACGAGCTTCCACTCCCTACGCCGGTATCAACCGGATCAGGTTCCGAGGGTTTGTTCTCAGGCCGAACGGCCACCCCTAAGCTTATTACTAGCTGTTAGACTCGCACTCTCCTCGCGGAAAGTCAAGCGGAACATGTCAACAACTTTGAGACACTCGCAAGCTGCATTTAGTGAGCCTCGATTATGGCGGGGAGACTCGTGAGGTCGGCGCGATCGACGTCAACATCGACCAAGATCTGGTTGCGTGAAGCAGAAAAAGGGGGTACCCCCGGTATGGACGCCGCGGCGAGAGGGGCTTGTGCAGCATTGTGGAGCGTCGTTTTTTCCGGCGGCGGGTTGATCCAGGCCTGCGGAGGCAAAACGGGCGGTTGCGGCGTTCCGCGAACGAAGCGTTCGGGATGAGCCCGTTGAGCTTCGATTAGGATCTGACGGCGAGCGGTGGTGAGCTGTTCGGCGCGACCATAGTGAACGTCGGCCGGTGTCATAAGGCCGATTCCCGAGTGCCGGTGGTGGAAATTGTAGTAGTCGAAGAAACCGCAGCAGAATAGCCGACCGTCTTCGGCGGAACCAAAGCGGCTCGGAAACTGAGGACAGTACTTCATCGTCTTGAACTGAGACTCGGAGTAGGGATTGTCGTTCGAGACGTAAGGCCTGGAGTGGGTCTTGGTAACTCCGAGGTCAGCCAGGAGCAGACCCACGGGCTTGCTCCTCATCGAGCTGCCACGGTCCGCGTGAAGGGTGAGCTGGTCGGGTTCAATGTCCTGCTTGCGACAGCTCTCGGCGATGAGGCGTTGGGCGAGCGCGGCACTTTCTCGGTGAGCCAGCATCCAGCCAACCACGTAGCGGGAGAAGATGTCGAGGATGACGTAGAGGTAGTAGTAGGTCCACTTGACGGGGCCACGAAGCTTCGTGATATCCCACGACCAAACCTGGTTCGGCGCTTCGGCCAACAGCTCCGGCTTGGTGTAGTTCGGATGGCGCCGTTGGTTCCGGCGCTCTCGGACCTCGCCGTGCTCCACCAAAATCCGATACATCGTGCGAATCGAGCAGAGGTAGGTTCCCTCGTCCAGAAGCGTGGCCCACACCTGGGCGGGCGCCTTGTCGACGAACCGCTCACAGTGCAAGGCCCCGAGGACTTCCTCGCGCTCAGTCTCGTCGAGGGCTCGGTGCGGCCGAGGACGACGTTTCGGTTGGGGCCCCGCCGGCTGGCGCCTGCGATACAGCGTGGAACGAGCCACACCCAGAGCCTCGCAGGCTTCCGTCGTCTGCCCAATCTGCCCCGCCAGCTCCTCGGCCGCCACGATCAGTCGGTCTCGTCGCTGTCGAGTGGATTCAGGGGGATCCCCAGTAGTTCGGAGGTTTTTTTTTGGATCTCCAACATCGTCTCCACGCGAGCCAAGCGACGTTGGCGCCGGGCGTTCTCGCGCTCGAGCTCCTTGACCCGTGGATCCTCTGCCTTTGCCTTCCGGCCTCGCTTTCTCGACGCCAACCCTTCCTGCGCGACCTCGTCACGTTGGCGGCGCCAACTCGATAAATGCGACGAGTACAGGCCCTCTCGACGCAGAAGAGCAGCAACGTCGCCATCACCCTTGCAGGCATCGGCCTCACGCACTATCCGCAGCTTGTACTCCGCGGTAAAGCGTCGACGCTTCGCTTGCTCGCTCACTTCCGGATCCGGGACCCCCGCCGCATCGCGGCCGGCGGGATCTCCAGTCGCCCTACGGGCTCCCTCCGATCCCGCCGAGGTCTCTCTCTCTACCAACATACTCATGCGTTGATCCTCCTCCACCCTCTACACTAATTTCAAGGGGCGAAGTGTCTCAGCCATGTTGGCACAGAGGGAAGGGGGTGCGTTTATTCGACGAGATCGGGAACGAGCAGCGGGGGTCGGCGCTTCGCATCGTGCTCTTGAACCCCAGCGTTTCAGACTCGCCGGTGGCTGCCAGCGTTTCTGTCCGTTCAGGCGTCATGGACATGTCGCGCTGGCACCGATCAGTCCGCACCGATGCCGGCAAGGAGCTCCTCGACGCTCGTCGCCACCTCGTACCGAGCTGGCGATTCCCCCACTTTGAGTGCGTTGAAGTGTAAGTATTCGCCGCACCCCGTCCTGTGCCAAAACTCGGCCCTTTTGCAAGTGGGTGGCGATTTCGTCGATGTCGTGGGGCCGTCGGACGGGATGCTGTTCTTCACCATCGGCGACGTATCGGGCAAGGGGGTGGCCGCGGCCCTGTTCATGGCGGCGTCCCAGTCGGCGGTCAAGTCCGCTTTCCTCGGGCGCGCCGATATCGCCACGATCGCCGAGGACACGAACCGCCGTCTGTGCAGCCAGAACCCGATGGGTATGTTCGTCACCTGCATGCTCGCCATGGTCAACCTCGAAAACGGTGCGGTCGACTACGTCTGCGCCGGGCACGAGCCCCCGTTTGTGATAGGCGCCGACGACTCCAGGCGGGCGCTCGCCCTGACCGGCGGACTCGCGATGGGTTTGTTGGAGGACTTTGACTACTCGAGCGGACATGAGGTCCTTCAGCCGGGAGAAACACTGTTCATGTATACCGACGGCCTCACCGACGCCACGAACGGCAACGGCGAGCTGTTCGGCAAGGAGCGGCTGGAGGGAACGCTGGACGGTTCTTCGCGGCAATCGCCGGAGCACATCGTGAACAATGTCTGGGACCGGATCGGAAACTTCTCGGCCGGCACCGCGGCCGACGACGACATGACCTGCCTCGTCCTGCGGCGCTGCTGAGCTTCACGGAATCGTGAAGGCCGTTTCCCTGCGTGATCGCACGCGGAATGCTGTGGAGGTTAGAACGGCTTAAATCATCAAAGAGCAACCAACACTATGTCTGATGAATTACGTGTCACACTACCCGTCCGGCTGTTCGAGCTCCGCGATCTGGCGACCATGGTTGAAGATTTCGGAGAGGCCAATAACGTGCCCGCACTGAAAGTTTTCGCCATCAACCTGGAACTGGACGAGTTAATCACGAACACCGTGACTCACGGCAGCTTCGAGGCCGGGGTCGATCCCAGGATCGATATCCACTTGAAGGTCAAGTGCGATATCCTGACCCTGACGATGGAGGACAATGGGAGTCCGTTCGACCCGACCCTCAACACAAACCCGGACACCGCGGCGCCGCTGGAAGCTCGTAACGTGGGCGGCTTGGGCCTCCATCTGGTCAAGAACTTCGCCAGCCGCATCTCCTACGAGTTCGTGGGGGGCAAGAACCGTTTGACCTTGGAGCACGATCTCAAGCCCGCATAGCAAATAACACCGTCGGGAATCGCTCCCGACCCGAGGAAGAGGCGTATCGATGAACATTGAAGTTGTTGAAGAACGAGACAACGACGTCTTGGTGCTGTTGCCGGTCGACCGGCTCGATAGCACGAACGCACGCGCATTCGAAACCATCGTCATGGATCACATCAGCAAAGGCGAACAGCGCATGATCGTCGATTTCAGCCGTCTAAACTTCATCAGTAGTTCCGGCCTGAGGGTGCTTCTCATCGCGGCCAAGAAGCTCAGCGCGACCCAGGGGAAGCTCGTCCTGTGCGACATGCATGAGCACATCCATGAAGTTTTCATGATCAGCGGCTTCGATCAGCTCATCCCGGTCCAGGACTCCCGTAAGGCTTCCATGAATTTGTTCTGACCGCACTCCGATCCTTGCACAGTGCGGCGGCTTATCGGAGGAAGGCGGAGACACAGTCATACGGTGTGAACGAAACCGGATCGATGAATTTTCCAAGCACTGCCTGCAGCTGGATTCGTTGCGGGTTCACCCCGGCGCCATAGCGTCGATTATCAGGCTCGGACAATGACGAATGTGAAGAAGGCACACCCCATGACCGTGCACTCCCATCTACCGGGCCTGCTGCGATGCGTCCTGGGTGCGTTCCTGGTTCTGGCGTCTGCCTCGGCGGCAGCCGCACAGGCCGAATTCCACTATCAGTATGGCAAGCTCACGAACCCGTTCTCGGGCGCACGGGAATACACCTGTGCCTTCTATTTATTCATCCGCGCGCACCAAACTTGATTAATCTCCGGTCTGCCAGCACCATGCCGGCATGATTTCGTCGTTGGTTCCCGCTCTCATCTCTGCCTTCAAGGCTCGTCGCGAGCTGGCTCTCGAGAATGTCGCTGTGCTCCGCAAAAAGTCGATCCAGCGGTACGCGATCTTCTTTTTTGCGGATCACAACCCCGTCGTGTGCCAAAACTCGGCCCTTTTGAAATAGACCATAAATCAGCAGCTTAGTGTCTATGGTGCGCTCCCGTGAACGGCTTGGCGGGTTGCTACGTTTCTACCATCGGGAAGCCGCATGAGTATTTTGACCTCACGGGTCGGTCAGCCGAGTTTTCGTTAAACTTTGAGGTCTAGGCTCTCCCGCACTTGCGGGGAGCCCCACTCGCAGCGCGGTGTTTCCGTCATCAAGTGTTGGTGGCCGTCGCGTAACCAGCTCGTGTGCTAGAGTTTGAGTCTGATTTCGAGAGACGCAGTTCTTTCGGCGATGCCGGTTGGGCTGACCACGCGGTGCCTGACGTTCAGAGACATCTCCGTGTGCACGCCGACATCCTTATTAATAGCGATGGCGTTCGCCGACACACCCAGGCCAACTGACACTAGCATTCAAATACCTCTACCGCGACGACCAAGAACGTCCAGGGTTGGAGCGGCGTTGTGCTCCGCAAAAAGTCTATCCAGCGTTGATTGCGCGTTTTAGACTTGCTTCTGGTCGGGTGCTTCTGGTCGATCTTCTTTTTTGCGGATCACAGGCCTATCCTGACGTCTCGTGCCCAAGACGGCACCAGCCCCCAGCGGAGCTGGACCGTGTTGCGGTTGCCGCCATCGTCCAGCCTACACGCGGCGAATTCTTGCTCCGGCGCGCCATTGTAGCGAGGCTGCAGATTCAGTGGGACCGCCGGTGCTGTCAGGTCATAGAGGTCGTGAATCTGACGCCAGGTCAGCTTCTGTGTGAAACGGCCACACATCGTTAGAATGCTCCCCACGTTCTCTGTCTTGAGTAGGGTCGGCAGCTCGGTAACATCATTACTAACCCTAATCGCAAATAAACGTCACTGTGTCTGAGGTCTTTGGCCCCGTGAATAGCACCTTTTCCAGGTTCTGCATACACCGTGCAGAATCACCTATAGTGGCGGCGAGCGGGTGCCCCAGCACGAGCTTCTCGCCTGCGCCCAGTGCGGCTGTTTCGCGTTTTCGTGCTTCGAAGATTTTGCGATTAGGGCTAATAGTAACTGGTAGAATAGGTGCGCTCCCGTGAACGGCTTGGCGGGGTGCTACGTTTCTACCATTGGGAAGCCGCATGAGTGTTTTGACCTCACGGGTTGAGTTTAGGCGGCTTTTTTCATTTTCCTCCTTCGGTCTCTTGGGTTTTGGCAGACAGCGGACGAAGACCTCCGCTGGTGTCCTTCCCTGCATTTTAGAATGAAACGTTTCTCAAAGAAAAGTTGGGTTTCCAGCACGGTGGTCCGAAAGCTGTTTCCCGAAGTCGAACACCATTCGATCGATGCTTTGACAGCGGTCTGGGACGAAGTCGTCGATCGGATCATCAGTGAGATGATGACGCTGTCCAAAGCCAATAATGTCGAACTGCACATCAACGTCCGTGAGGACATGGTGATGGAACTTGCCCGGCTTCAGTTCTGGCTAGCCGAGCGGGTCGTCGAGAAGCGGGTCACCGGCCGAGAATTGTCATCCATCGATCCCGAACAGGAACGGGAGGAATGTCTGGGCCCGGAAGGCGCAGACACCATTCGCGGCACGGCCCGGATGGACCATGAGCGCATCTCGTAGTGTGCCACAACCCGATCGAGCGACTCCATCATTAATTAGAAGGCCATTCTCGGCGTTGAGAATGCGGAGACGGCTGTCGGGAAACGAGGCGAGCTCTGATAGGGTGCCAGCCGTCGGCAAACTGCTTGGGAAACTATATTGGCGTTAAAGTCCGCTCACGCCGCGTCTCGATAATAATATCGGAGCGTTCCGCCGAGGCGCTCCCGACATCGGATGCGACCGTCGGACCCCAGCGAATCCTGCGCCGAGCAGATGAGCTCGTTATCGAGACCTTGATGATTCCTCTCCAGATGATAATGGGCGACGAAAGCGCGGATACTCACGCGGAGATGATTCTCTCCCGAGGGAATCATCCGACTAAGGCACTCGCTTTTGATGGACCGCACAAAGCGTTCGGCGTAGGCGTTCAAATTCGGAACTCCTCACCGGCAGCTTCACCGTCTCCACGCCGACAGCACCGAGTGTGGCGCAGAATGATGCTGAAAAGAGCGGGTCGCGGTCGTGAATGAGAAACCGCGCGTCTCGAAGAAAACCGTCAATGGCGTCGGTCAGGTTTCTGGCCACTTGCCTCATCCAATCGTCGTAGGGCTGGTGACAGATGCCCGCGATCTCCACTCGGCGCGTCTTGAGGTCGATCACGAAGAGCACGAAGTATCGAACAAGCCCGCGAGACGTCAGCACTTCAACGGTGAAGAAGTCCGTCGCAGCTATGGCTCCCCAGTGAGCCTTCAGGAACGTACTCCAGGGTATTCGTTTACTTCGTTCATTCGCGGGCTCGATCCCATGCTCAGCGAGAATGCGCTTTACGGTGTTGCGGCCGACGTCATGGCCGAGGTTTCGAAGAGCGCCGCAAATTCTCGTATAGCCCCAGGTTGAATTCTCAGTCGCCATCCTGACCACGAGTGCGCGTATCGTTTCCAGCACACGAGGCCGTCCTGGCCCGCGGCGCTGGCTCCCGTCGTACTTTTTCGCGATCAGTTCTTTGTACCAGCGCAACAAGGTATCGGGCGTCACGAGATCCGCGATTTCCTTCAGGCCATCCCTACCCAACGTCCTCGCCTTCGCCGCGAGCCGCCGCCGCTGCGCATCGGTAAAACGTAGTCGGCGTCCACCCAGTTGTTCCCGAAGAACGCGATTCTCTTCTTTCAGGTATTCGATCGCGTCCTGTTGGAACCGGTTGACCCATCCGGCGAAGGCCATGACGAAGAACTGCCATAGGTACGGTTGCATGGGTCCGGATTCTAGCCGCCCATCGAGCCCGGCGGGCTTGCTCCTGGACGCTTCAACGACCTGCCAACACTCAGCATTCGGCGTTGATCGAGTTTTGGCACAGGACGGGGAGGGTTCTGATGGCACGGAAGCAGTATCGGGCGGTGTATGACCGCGACGCGGACGGGCGGTGGAACGTCGAGATCCAGGACGTGGCAGGCTGCTACACCTACGGGCGGACCATCGCTCAGGCGCGCGAGCGGATCCGGGAAGCCCTGGGGTTGTACGTGCAGAACGCGGAGCACGCTACGATCGTGGACGACATCAGACTGCCAGCGCGGGTGCGGGAAGCGGCTCGAGCGCTTGGCGCGGGCGCGGGCCGACGCTGAGCGGATGCAGCAAAACCTCAACGAGGAACAGCGCGCCGCGGCGCGGCAGCTACGAGAGGCGGGGTTCAGCTTCCGGGATAGCGGCGATCTCCTGGGCTTGCACACGGCAACGGGTGGAGCAGCTGACACCTTCTACCTCTACTGCCGATCAGCCTGAAACGACTTCAGCTCCTGGTACTGAAACGCCACACCCATCAGGCCAAACGACCCCGACATCGGCAACTCCAACTTCCTTGCTAGCCCCCCATGTGTCAGAAACCCGCGCTTTTACATGATCGCTAACACCTTTGGCGGAGGGCCTCACGCCGCCGGCGGGTAAGTGCGTGTTATTGCGGTCTTGGACGCGAATGGTGCACGCGGCAAGACCGTGGACAAACCTGTCAGATTCATGTCAAAATGCTCCCAGCCATTTTACCAGGTGAATCCGACGAGTAATACGGGGGGTGGTAGGGCCCTGTGCTCTGCAAAAAGTCGAGTCCGTCCTGTGCCAAAACTCGGCCCCTTCTAACCCTAATCGCAAAATCTTCGAAGCACGAAAACGCGAAACAGCCGCACTGGGCACAGGCGAGAAGCTCGTGCTGGGGCACCCGCTCGCCGCCACTATAGGGTGTCCTCGGGCGATAACAAAACGGTTTCGACGTGAATCTCTGGAAGGGAAGAATGAAACAAACTGATGTTAATGTAACAGCACTCGTTCCGATGGAGCGTTTACCTCGCAGCGAAGGATTCGCCCATGACTAGACGACTCGTGTCCATCCTGTGCCTCCTGGCGTTTTCCGCTCTCGCGTCCGCCGCGCCGAAGCGCTCGCTGACGCTCGAGGACATCTTCGGACCAGACGCTGACTGGGACGGTGTGTCCCTACAGAGCCTACAGTGGGAAGCCGACGGATCTGCGTTCCTCTACGTGGACGCCGATCCGGACGGCAAAACCAAGAACATCTACCGGGAAAACGTCGACGACGGCGAGCGCACCGTCGTGGTCGATGGCAAGTCCCTGGTGCTCGGCCCGGGCCGTGCGCCCATCCCGTTCACGGATTACCAGGCGAGCGAGGACGGCCTGTTTTTCGTGCTTGCCGGACCGCGGAGCCAGGCGGACTTTCGCGGCTCCCCGCCCCCCGACCGGAGCTACTACCTCTACGACACTGTGACTCGCGCCCTCAGGCCGTTGTCAGGCATCGCCGGCGCTCAGCAGTACGCCAAGCTGGCGCCCGACGGCACCAGGATCGGCTTCGTCCGGGGCGGCAACCTCTTCGTGGTCGACCGGGCGTCAGGCACCGAGACCCAGCTCACCTTCGACGGGAACGATGACATCCTGAACGGCGTGAACAAGGGCTTGGGGGCGGATGGCTGGCGCTGGTCGCCCGACGGCAAGCGGATCCTGTTCGTACGCGTGGATCAGAGCGCGGTAGGCACCGTTCCCCTCATCGACTTCCTGACGCCGTACCCGAAGGTGCACAGGAAGAAGTATCCGAAGGCAGGGGATACGAATTGGAAGCTGCGCGTCGGCGTCCTTCACCTCGAGTCGGGCCAGACGAGCTGGCTGCAGCTCGGCCCGGACACGGACGTCTACTTCCCGCGGCTGAATTGGACACGCAACCCGGCGGTGGTAGCGGTCCAACGCCTCAACCGGCAGCAGAACAAGCTCGAGCTGCTCTTTGCCGACGTGACCACCGGCGCATCGCGGGCGATCCTGACGGAGACCGACCCGTATTGGGTGCGAATCGACAATGACCTGACGTTCCTCACGAACTCCGACCGTTTCATCTGGACGTCGCAGCGGAGCGGGTATAAACACGCCTACCTGTACGACTACGATGGCAGCTTACTGAACCAGATCACGAGTGGCGAGTGGGAGATTAACGCTGCACGATCGCGCCACGCAGTGCTCGGGGTTGACGAGGCGGATGGCTGGCTGTACTTCGACGGCAAGAAAGACGGGGTCATCGAGCAGCACGTCTACCGCGTGAGGCTCGACGGCCAGGAGCTCCAGCGCTTGAGCAGAAAGCCAGGGTGGCATGCGGCGTCCGTCTCACCCGATGCCAACCATTTCGTGAACACCTTCTCCGATGTGAACACACCGCCACAGATCAGCATGCACCGATCGGATGGCGGCTTGGTGCGCTGGGTGAGGAGGGGTGAGATGCCCGGCTTGGCAGATTTCGAGCTGGTGAAGCCAGAGTTCCTGACGGTGCGGACCAGCGACGGGGTGGATTTGAACGCCGTCATGATCAAGCCGGCCGGTTTCAACCTGAAAGAGAAGTATCCGGTCATCTTTTACGCTTACGGTGGCGTGAGCTCTCAGACGGTGGTCAACCGGTGGGGCGGCGATCTCGCCTCGTGGTTCCCGAGTCGAGCGAGACGATGGCTATGGCACCAGTTGATGACTCAGAAGGGCTACATCGTGTTCACGATCGACAATCGTGGCACAGGCGGGCGCGGGAAGGCTTTCGAGAACTTCATGTACCAGAACCTCGGCACTTGGCCGCTGCGCGATCACATCGAAGGAGCGAAATACCTGGCCCGCCTGCCCTACACGGACCCATCGCGGATCGGCATCTGGGGCAGGAGCGCCGGCGGATACCTCACATCTCTGGCCCTGACCGAAGGCTCGGACTACTTCACGGTCGGGGTGTCGCAAGCACCGGTCACGAACTATCTTTCGCACTCGAGCTCCTGGGTTGAGCGGTACATGGGCCTGCCGAAGGAAAACATGGCCGCTTACGACAAGGAGGCGGTCGTCACCTACGCGCCCAAGCTCAAGGGCCACCTTTTGCTGGTGCACGGGATTGCGGACGACAACGTACACTTGCAGAACACCCTTGAGGTGGCTGAGGCGTTCCAGGCGGCCAACAAGCAGTTCGATCTAATGCTCTACCACGGGCGCAACCATTCGCTGCGAGGCGGCAATACCCAACTCCACTTGTTCACGCTGATGACCGAGTACTTCCTCCGTCATCTTCCGCCGAGCGTTCCCGAAATGTAGAGGACGCCGACGCTGCGGGCGGTCGACGGCATCGATGCGATTCTACTGACGCTCCTCGATGTCGCGCGGGAACGCTCGACGATGGACGTGGACCTCCTGAAGCGAATGACGTCGGAGGACGGGATGACGCGCGTCCGTAAAGCCTACTTGGCGGAGGATAGCGAGCTCGACGCCACGACCCCGTGAGGTCAAAATACTCATGCGGCTTCCCGATGGTAGAAACGTAGTAACCCGCCAAGCCGTTCACGGGAGCGTACCTTGCGCTCGGACTGAGGTAACTGGTCGCTGGCTGGGAACAGCAGCAGATTCTCTTTGCCTTGATGATTCCTCTCGTGGTGATAGTAGACGACGTACTTGTGCCTTCTATTTATTCATCCGCGCGTACCGAACTTGATTAGTCTCCGGTCTGCCGGATGCTCCCGATCGCCACTTCGCTCTACTACGAGCACAAAGCCCGAGAAAAGGACCCGAGTCGCCTCCCGGCCCGGGCCAAGCGGGACCGAGAACTCCGAGAAGAGATTCGGCGTGTGCGGAAAGAGAACTTCGACGTGTACGGAGTGCGTAAGGTATGGCGTCAGCTGCGTCGCGAAGGCAGCGACGTGGCTCGATGTACCGTGGCCCGTCTGATGCGTGAAATGGGCCTCCAGGGCGCGGTCCGTGGACGTCGATTCAAGACGACGAAGCCGGATTCGAGCGGCGCTCGCCCGATGGACCTCGTGGAGCGCGACTTCAACGCCACACGCCCGAACGAGCTCTGGGTCTCGGACCTGACCTACATTGCCACGTGGCGCGGCTTCGTGTATGTCGCCTTCGTCATCGACGTCTTCGCTGACTCATCGTCGGTTGGCGAGCGACGACATCGTTGACTGCCGGCATCGCTCTCGATGCGTTGGAGCAGGCGCTGCACGAGCGCCGACTAGACTCAGAACACCCTTTGGTGCATCACAGCGATCGCGGCGTGCAGTACGTCTCGATCCGTTACACCGAGCGGCTCGCCGAGGCGGGCATTGAGCCGTCCGTCGGCAGCCGAGGCGACTCCTACGATAACGCTTTGGCTGAATCCATCATCGGCCTCTACAAGACAGAGGTGATCCGTCGACGCGGGCCCTGGCGTGGTCTCGAGGATGTCGAGTTCGCCACCCTCGAGTGGGTGCATTGGTACAACACGCAACGACTCTTGGAGCCGATCGGAAATGTCCCCCCGGTCGAGTACGAGATGAACTACTATCGGTCGCAGGAAGGCTCGCTAGAGATGGCGAGACTCAACTAAAACAGTCTCCGGGAAACCCGGTACGGTTCACCGGACCTTCGATTGGTTCGGTGGGCTACCCTCACTTCCGGGTTCTGCGGGTGCCACATGTAAGAATTGAGCACATCATGACGACAAATAAACTGCTTGCCGAGTTTTTAGATCATCCCGACGGAGAGAGATTATCTCAATTGCTGAAGGATGACGTCGACGAATCTGACGACTTGGACTACAAGGAGCAGTGGCCGCAAGGACCGAAGCTTGCGCGCCACATACTCGGTTTCGCAAATTCAGGTGGTGGATGCATGATCATTGGCGTGAAAGAATCTGGCGGAGGTCCGATTACCGCGATTGGCGTCAAGACGCTGATTGATATAACAAAGATCCACGAGTCCGTAGCGAAGTTCGTTCCCGAAGACCTGAAATTTGAGGTAAACATCATAGATGCGTCTGATTCAAGCAGCTCCAAATACGCGAACATCACAGGGAAGAAATTTCAAGTGCTACGCGTTGCTGATCAGCCCGAACATCTGCCATTTCTCGCCACTGCTGACGGTGACGACATAAAGTCGAATCAGATCTATGTTCGTTGTGGTGCATCTACCCGACCTGCTACGCATACGCAGCTTCAGAAGGTCCTCAATCGGAGAATCGAAACAGCGCATTCAACAGGACGAGAATTGACACTAAGGGAACATCTCGACGAGTTGAAAGTGCTTTATACGGAGCAAAGACCACTGATCTATGCGACAGCACTAGGGCTCGCGACCGCCTCGCGCTTGAGTTATGGGGCATTTATTGATCAGATGATTGGCCTGAAGCAGCGAACGATAGAAGATCTTTTCGGTAATGCTGGGAACGATTGAGAGTTCTGATATCCAAGGTGGACGAACTAGGGAAAGACGTATAGGTGATTTTGAGCTCAATGCGGTCCTTTGTTGAAACTGCGAGCGCGGTAGGGTCGAGGGCTGGCGCGGTGCTCCGTAGGCGCGGCCTATCTGTTTCTCCCCGTTTCCTGTGGGAGTGCCTCACTAGCCGCACCGTAAGTCCGTTTCCGGCCCCCGCCACATCGCACGCAGCGTGCGGCTTTCCCGCACTACGCGCTCCTGCACACTTCCCGCGAAGGGTTATGTGACCTATCGAGCCGGGGCGTCTTTCGGCGAAGCTACGAGATATCGAACTCGGTAATCTGTGAACAGTCCGACAGTCGCGTACATCCATCGCCTACTCCATCGCTTCCAGCCGCCTTCGCCTTGACGTATATCCTTCGTCTCAGCTCCTGCAGAGTGATGGGTGATTTTGTCATCTCACCTGTGCTCCGCAAAAAGTCGATCCAGCGTTGATTGCACGGTTTAGACCTCCACGATCGGCGGCTCCGTACCGGTCGACCCGCCGACGCCACCGGCGTCTTAGAAATGTGGAGAGGCTCGCTCTTGCGACTGTTTTCGAACATCCGGCCTATTTGTTCTGGACGCCAGGGCTGACCCTAGGTGGTCGTGGAGGTTCTCGCCGATTCGAACGCGGTGACACCAATGCCCTAATGCCCTGGGAGGGTGACGTTGCGGCCGGCGATTCGGATTCCCTCATACGCGCAGGGAAACACCGTCCAAAAACGAGATGCCGCGCTCCCAGGGCGAAAAGCCGGTTCCAGGCCTGGAGAAGGATGGACATCAAGGAGGCTCGAGCCGCACCTGGACCAGAACGTGCTAGGCCAGCTACGCCGCGGCAGCCCCAACCTCGATTCTGAGCCTCTCGGGCGGCCTCTTTTCCGCTGCCCGCAAGGTCCCCGGTTAGAGCCCGCTCCTCTATTTGGCGCAAACGTGGCACTCGAAAATCGAGATTAGAGACCAAAACCGAAAATGAGGGTGCTTGCGCTGTTTACTGTTGGTGATGTGTACGCATCCCTTTGCAAAAAAGGCGCTTACCCTCTATTTAGCGCGCAGCAAAGGTCGTGAGCACTACTTTGGCTGTAATTTAATGCACCGTAAAGTCTTAGCGTCATCTCACCAACACTTAATAGCGGAAGCACCGACACGGCTCTGGCGGTTGCCTATGGCGACACCCATCCGAAGCGCAGTGCCCAGTTCAAGAAACTGCGACACGTGCTTTTGGAAGACGACAAGGGAGTGGAGAAAGTGATCCGTTCTCTCGTGCACCTCCGCGACACGTATCCGCGCCGAAAAAAGATTGCCCGAGAACTGAAGTTCTTTCGCCGCAATCGGCATCGAATGCGCTACGCCGTGCTCAAGAAACAACGTCTGCCCATCGGTTCAGGAGTCACGGAGGCAGCGTGCAAGACTCTAGCAACGCAACGCTTGAAGAGGTCAGGAATGCGATGGGGTGAGCAAGGCGGCCAAGCCATTCTATCCTTCCGCGCTCTCGTGCAGAGCAATCGCTTCGAGCGAGCCTGGACCCTGCTCGCACATACCTACAAGGCGGAGGTTACGGCTCTCGACAATGTCGTGCCGATACGCAGTTGGCAATGATCGGTGTCAGTATGAGAGTTACACCCAATGTACTAATGGGCTAATGGGCAATGGGCCTACCGACCGTCAACCTGGACCTGATAGAGCCTCCGTCCCTCCTCGAAGGTCGAGATCACTTCCTCCCTGTGAGCTGGGTCGTAGAAATTATCCCTACCCCTCAAAGCCGCTAGGTTCTGGTCGATCCATCGGACGAAGAAAGCGGCGTCCTCGCTGGAGCGGATCGGCTCACCGTCGGCGATCACGTACACGGGGGACGTGTGCGCGAAGAGATAGCTGTCCATGGCGCCGTGCTGGGTCGGCCCCAGCACGCGGACGGCGAGCCAGCCGCTGGATTCGACACGTACTTCCAGCTCCGCCTCGATCTTCTTCGCCTCTCCACTCGCCTCAACCGTGTGGATGATCGTGCCGTTCTGGATGACCTCCAGGCGGTGCATGCGGAAGATGGAGCGTGCCGTGGCCGAAAGCTTCACCACGTCGCCCTTCGACACCTGTAGTTCCTGTCCCATCCCTTTCCCCGAGACGTCGAGGGTAAGGATCGGTCCACTGGTTGCGAAGGTCTGTCCCGCCGCCAGGGCGTCGGCCCAGCTGTCGTAGTCCAACTTGTCTTCTCCGGTATAGACGTACGACCGCGTCGTCCCTACCGCGGGATGCCGCGAGATGTCACTCATGACGTCCGTTCCGCCCGTGGCGGTCACCCTCGACCCCGTGTTCAGCAGCCGGTACCACACCTCGGCGCTGCCCAGTTCGTCGCTCCAGATACACACCACGTCCATGAAGTCTGCGAGACCAAGAATGGCGTCCACCGGGAGCTCCCCCCTTGCGCGCCCGGTCCCCATTGTCTCTGGGCGATGGTCGAGGCCGAAGGGGTGGACGTAGCCGCCGATGCCCCCTTGTTCGTGCACCCACTGCAGCACCTTCGCATTGGCGGGATAATCCTGGTCGTAGGCTGTGCCGCGAGAGCCGTTGAAGGCGGGAGTGATGAGCTCGGCCAGATTGAGCAGCGACATGTGGCCGAAGAAGCTCGAACGGTATTCCTCGTTGTAGTAGACGACCGTCCGCGGCCCCGTATGCGGGTGTGGATGCCCGAGGAAGTGCTGCAAGTCTTCGATCCGGCTGTTCCCCCAGTAGTTGGCGATCATCCCGTTCGCCACGTTCAGGTCCTCGGCGCGGGCCTTGTTCCTCATGTCCATCGGCATGATGAACTCATGACCCCCGTAGTTCGGGTGGATGTGGTTGTCGCCGGAGTACCACCCGTCGGCAGCCATGTCGATCCAGCGGGTCAATTCGACCTCGACCCTCGCCACCTCGCCCGCGCGTACGTTCACGGTCCGGGAAACAGGCTCGTACTCGAAACCACGCCAGACCTCAAGCTCGGCCTGGCCCACCGGCAGCATCACCTCGAAGCTCCCGTCCGTGTGGAAGTAGTAGTCCTCCGTCACGCTCGCCACTCTCGGAAAGCTCGTGTCCGGGAAGTAGCTAAGGCCGTCGGCACCCCGAAGATAGATCCGCGACGGCAGCTGCGAGCCCGACTCGGTGACGTGGACCTGCACTACTCCGGTCGGCACCGACCACGCATACGCGTCGATGCGAACCGGTTTCGGCTCACCCCCACCCCTAGTGACCGTATAGAGGGCGAAGCCCATCCCACTATCGATCGTCCTCTCCCGATCCGGAGTCCCACCGTTGCGGGCGTACACGATGCGCTGACCATCCGGCGACCATGACGGGAAATATTCGTCCGTTTCCGTATGCGTCAGGCGCACCGGCTGGATGCCTCCGTCCGCCGTCCGACTCGGCACCGCATACAGATCATTGCTCCCCGACGCGTCGGTGACGTACGCAACCGTTCCGCCGTGAGGAGAGACGACCGGCGCGCCCTGGAAGTTCGTCTCTACCCGAAGGAGCAGCTCCGCCTCTTCGCTGTCGGCGTTCCACCGCCAGAGAGAACCCGATCCAAGCGCGGCCTCGCCCCGCTTTGAGACGAAGACCAGGTCCCCCCCGTTGCCGATCCAGTCGCCCTCCTGATTGTTGATGCTGGGGTGAGATACGATTGGTTCGGCCGACCCTTTTCGCATGTCGTATGCCCAGAGATCGAACGTCCCGCTCCGAAAGGTCGTGAACAGCACGCGGGAGCCGTCCGGCGACCAGCGGGGCTGCACATCGATATGGGGGTCGTCCGTGATCCGCTCCGCTTCACCGGTCTGCCGGTCGAGGATGTAGATGTCGAGGTTCACATCGACATCGACCGAATACGCCAGGTAGCGCCCGTCCGGGGATAGGTCCGGCTGCGAGTGATAGCCCGGCCCGCTCGTGAGCTGAGTTGCCGTCCCCCCCTCGACCGGTACCATCCAGATCCGACCGTGGGCCGCGAACGCCAGCGACTCGCCGTCGGGCGACCAGGTGGGATACGTCGGCGAGGCTGTCACCGGCGGTGGATAGTACCACTTCGGGTAGTGGCTCAGACCCAAATACCCCCCCGTCATCGGACCGGGATACTCGTACTCCTGCTGGGCCGTGACCGGGCCCACGATCAGCACGAGACAGAGGAACAGGCCCACTCCCGGCGTGATCCATCCAGTCAGCTTGGCCGATATACGTTGACCTTCCTGTCTTCCTTCCTGCTTCATCGAGGACTCCTAAATGTAGTAGAGGGCTCCTAGGTGTAGTAGCGGGCTCCTAATGTGGCGAGTGAGAAATAACTTTCATTATTCGGCGCGCTCCGGTCGTTGTCAACATGAATCGCCCCCGAGTTGGCGGCGACTCCGTCGCCTGAGACTCCATCGCTCAAGGGGATTGGGCTTCCCAAAATCATTGACGGGTGAGCATTGCGGTCACGTCCGGGGACGCCAGAGCCAACCCCGTTCTCGGGTGGGTCTTCATGGCCTGTGCCTTCTATTTATTCATCCGCGCGCACCAAACTTGATTAATCTCCGGTCTGCCAGCACCATGCCGGCATGATTTCGTCGTTGGTTCCCGCTCTCATCTCTGCCTTCAAGGCTCGTCGCGAGCTGGCTCTTGAGAATGTCGCTCTTCGGCAGCAGCTCGCCGTCCTCCGCCGTTCCGTGAAACGGCCGCGGCTCTCGAAGGTCGACCGCGGGTTTTGGGTGCTGTTGCGCAGAATCTGGACTGACTGGGAGAGCGTCCTCGTCATCGTGAAACCTGAGACGGTCATCCGCTGGCACCGTTGTGGGTTCAGACGATATTGGACTTGGAAGAGCCGACGGCGTAGGCCAGGACGACCAGGCGTCGCTCCCGAAATACGTGAGCTGATACGGAACATGAGCAGGGCCAACCCGCTCTGGGGAGCTCCCCGCGTGCATGGCGAGCTGGCAAAGCTGGGCATCTCCATTTCCCAGGCCGCCGTCTCCAAGTATAGGGTTCGCCATCGCATGCCACCGTCCCATACTTGGCGGAGCTTTCTCGATAATCATGTAAAGGACTTGGTGTCGCTCGACTTTTTCACTTTGCCGACCGCAACCTTCAGAGTTCTGTTCGTCTTCATCGTCCTTCGCCACGACCGTCGCCGTATCGTTCATTCAATGTCACCGAACATCCTTCTGCCGGGCAAAGGGAGCTATTGGCTGGAGCCCATACGGTGTTTTCGTTCCGTCGTGCGCCGAGCCGTGAGAAGGAGCTAGAGGAGAAGCTCTCCCGTCTCAAGGCGAAGGTGGCCCGTAAGGATCAGATCATCGCTGAGGTGACCGAAGAGTACGAGACACTCAAAAAAAACTTGGGGAAGCCTGAGTGGCGCCTGGATTCCCCATGACCGACGTGACGAGGTGGTCGACTTCGTCAACGGCATCGCCGAAAAGGCCCAGATTCCGGTCCAGCAAATCGTCCAGTGGTGCGGGATCGCTCGGGGCAAGTTCTACGACTGGCGCAAGCGGTATGGGAAGGTGAATGAGCACAATGGCCTGGTGCCTCGGGACCACTGGATCGAAGACTGGGAGCGCGAGTCCATCATCAACTACTTCGACCGCTACCCGCTGGATGGGTATCGCCGACTGAGCTTCATGATGCTGGACGAAGACGTCGTAGCGGTAAGCCTGTACTCCGCAAAAAGTCGATCCGGCGTTGATTGCGCAGGTTAGACGTACCATAGTCGGCTGCTTCTGGCCGGTTTTCTTTTTTTGCGGATCACAGCCGGCAGACCGGAGACTAATCAAGTTCGGTGCGCGCGGATGAATAAATAGAAGGCACAGCATAGGTGTGCTCCGCAAAAAGTCGATCCGGCGTTGATTGCGCGTTTTAGACCTGCTATGGTAGGCTGCTTCTGGCCGATCTTCTTTTTTGCGGATCACAAGGGGAGTATGTTCCTCGCTATTCCCTGTGGAGTCCCCTGGGTTGGCTTTTTGTGGAGGCTGCGTCTCCACCGCATCCCTGCGAGCCCCTTCAGCTTGCGCAGCTTGGGGACGCTCGCCCCTCTCGATCTCAACGAGGGAGCAGAAGTCTCCCGCTCCCTTTTCGGCCGAAGCAAAGACAACCAATCCCGGGGTATGACACCCGAGCCTTCACGCGGGTCGATCTCCACCAAGATCACAGTGTCACCGGCGGCTTCGGCTTCGGCGACGAGTGCTAGAGTCCTTCTCCAAGATCACGACCACCTCTTCCCCTCCAAAAGCGGATTTGAACACGGTCTGGCCCCGGTAGTCGAAGCCGGCATCCGCTGCTTCCTGTAGCTCATTTTGCATCGTCGAGGTCTTCGATGTCGCCAGCAGCCTGTATTGGTACCGGTTCTCCACAGGAGCCTCAGCCGCTCTGGACATCACCACGACCACCTCCGAACCTCCGAACGAAGTCCCCCCGCCCATCACACCTTGGAAACGGTAACCGCCATCGGCGGCCTCGTTCATCTCCTTATCCATCGTCGATGTCTTGCTCGTCGCGAGCACCATGTAGTCGATACTCGAAGCAGCGGGGGCCATCTCACCGCTTGCGTGCGCTTGCTGTTCATCCGAGGCGCTGGATGCCGCCGAATCGTCGCTCTGTTGCGTCCGGGCAAACGCGAAAGAGCCGAGCCCGCCCACAAGGAAAAGGGCGCACATCATCTTCATCTTTGCAACTTTCATGAAACCTCCGGCAATCCGAGAATGGAATTTCTACTTTTGGGGACTCACGGGACACACGAAACGACAAACTGCGTCATGCCGCCTGACTACGACTACGATGTTTTTTGGGTCGTCTTTTCTCTGGTCTCAGCGTCGGGCGAAGCACTCTTTTTGAGTTCAGCGCGAGAAGCCGAGCTCGTCGTGCGCATCCGTGATAAGGAGGGCCGGGTTCACTGGCCGATTCCGGAATCGATTAGAAAGCGGTCTCGAGCCATTGCCGCACGCTCGAAGGACTAAGGCGCTTTCTTCGTACCCGATTCGCCCGCGAACTCGTCGAGACGGTGCGCGGCAAAGTCACCGGGCGATGGCTGTGCTCCGCAAAAGTCGATCCAGCGGTACGCGATCTTCTTTTTTTTTGGCGGGTCACAGGTAAGTAGCCCGGCTAGAACTTGATCCGGATACCGCCTCCTACCCGGAATCCACCAGCATCGAAGGCGACGGGCTCACCCCCCTCTCGCAACGCCTCGATGTCCGCCTGACTGAAGCGCGTCAAGAAGGAAACTCCCACCGCTTCCGTCACGTAGTACGTCACACCAGCGCCTGCGTTGAAGCCGAGGGCGCTCTTGTCCAAGGTCACACGGCTTACGGCCGTGAGCGACTGTCCTTTCTATTTACTCATCCGCGCGCTTTGCTATTGATCTTTCTCGCCTGCGCGCGTCAGTATCCCCGTCATGATCTGGTTGCTTCTGCGCTCCCTCGTCTCGACGTTCAAAACACGCCGCTCGCTGGCGCTCGAGAATCTCGCTCTTCGGCAACAGCTCGCCGTGCTCCAACGCTCGGTGAAACGGCCACGGCTCTCGAATCTGGACCGTGGCCTTTGGGTGCTCTTGCGCAGATTCTGTACCGACTGGGCGAAGGTCCTCGTGATCGTCAAACCCGACACCGTAGTGCGTTGGCACCGTGCCGGCTTCCGACGCTACTGGACGTGGAGGAGTCGGCGACTGCGGCCGGGTCGCCCATGCGTTGCCCCGGAGGTTCGCGAGCTGATCCGCAACATGTGCCGGGCCAACCCACTTTGGGGAGCGCCGCGCGTGCACGGCGAGCTAGCCAAGCTCGGCATCTCCATTTCTCAGGCCGCTGTTTCCAAGTACATGATTCGCCGTCGCAAGCCACCGTCCCAGACCTGGCGGAGCTTTCTCGACAATCATGTCGAGGACTTGGTGTCCATCGACTTCTTCACGTTGCCGACCGCCACCTTCCGGATTCTGTTCGTTTTCATCATTCTCCGTCACGATCGCCGGCGCATCGTCCATTTCAATGTCACGGAGCATCCTTCGGCAGAGTGGACCGCGCAGCAGATCGTTGATGCTTTTCCGTGGGATACGGCGCCGCGTTACCTGCTGCGAGACCGGGATGGAATCTACGGGCCGTACTTCAAACGGCGCGTTGCGGGACTCGACATCGAGCAGGTTCCGACGGCGCCGCGCTCCCCGTGGCAGAGCCCCTACGTCGAACGGGTCATTGGAAGCATTCGGCGCGAGTGTCTCGATCACGTGATCATCCTCGACGAGCGACACCTCAGGCGAATCCTGCGCGGATACGTCGACTACTATCATTCCTGCCGGACTCATTTATCGCTCGAGAAAGATGCCCCCGAGCAACGACCTGTGCAGTGGCCTTCGATGGGGCGCGTGACAGCCATTCCGAAGGTCGGCGGCCTCCATCATTATTACAGTCGTCTTGCTGCCTGAGCTCGCTACGCTTGACGCGGTGTCCGTGGGACACGAGTCGCGGCGTTCTTGGGCGGGCTTCGATCCCGCGATCACCGTGATGCTGCCCGAAGCACTGACATGAACTCAGTCCGGGGCCGAGAAGACCTTGACGACCGGGGATCGAATTTATGGAAGGGACAACCGGCTGTGCTCTTGTCAAGCGTAGCGGGCATGAGCACATCACCTGCGCCCAAGCGCCCCGTCGTCGAGAAGCTGTGGCTTTCGATCATCTGGTGTTCGTCACTCTCACGATGGTTCGCGGAACTTTCTCTTCGGAGGAACTGCGCGTATTCCGTCCACTCATGGGCGCTCTCGATGTATCGGTTCCTGTCTCTCCATTGATTTATCGTCGCTTGGTAGTCCTGGATCGCAAGAGCGAACGCCAGCTTCACATCTGCCCATTTGTCGCCTGTCGACTTGATGTAGCTCGTTACCGTAGGCATCGTTTCGACGAGCTTCTCGTTAAACTGCTCCCGTAAGAGACCGATCTCAAGTGAAGCTTGAAACTCCTCGATTGCGGCGAAGGAGGATTTGAATTCTGTTGGCCCACTGTCAACATCGTCACCGCCTTCTGGTTTGCCCGCGAAAGAAATGTACTTGACGTTGTCAGTCGGAATGCTTATTTTCTGCCCCGCGATCACAACGGAAACGGAGTCGTTGGTCGCCCCGCCGAACGTACCCTCAACCAGGTCTCCATCTTTCGTTGCGACAGAAACTCTCCGTTCTTGTGCTATGGCAATTCCTACCGTCGCGCCCAGGACGGCGACGAAACATATAAGTGTTTGACTACAGTGCAGTGTACTTTCCTCTCTCAGTGAGTGTGACACAGGCCTAGTTGAGCTTCCAATGAGATCCGTCCCCCTTCTCGTGGAAGTAGGAATGGCGTAACCTCCGATTAACCAAAACCAAACCGCGCCTGGAAAGGCGAGGAGGAGGATTATGCCATGAAGGGTGCCGGCGCTGTTTGCTGTTGGTGATGTGTACGTATCCCTTTGCAAAAAAAGCGCTTAGCTCCATTTAGCGCGCGGCGAAGGTCGTGAGCGCTATTTTGGCTGTAATCTAATGCAGAGTAAAGTCTTAGCGTCATCTCACCAACACTTAATAGCGGAAGCACCCTCGCACCCCTCGCCGAACAACACCGCATCGTCGCCAAGGTCAATGAACTGATGGCGCTTTGCGCCCGGCTAGAGGCGAACATTGCCACCGGTGACAACACCCGCTGCCGCCTGCTTGACGCCCTCCTACACGAGGTGCTGTCGCCGGTTGCGGATCAATAGTTTGTGGCGTAGCGATCCCGCTGATAGTTCGAAGATAGAAGCATGATGACCGAACGAAGGGAACTCGAGAGCCACGTGATGACGAAGTGGAGGAGCGCCGTTCTTTTTCCACGGACCTCGGCACACATTCCCGGGGTAGTTCAATGAACGATCCTCATGTAGTCGCATTGCTTTACCAAATCGAGCATGGTCGGGGGGTTGATTATGGTGAGGCGAAGCCAATCGATCACGAAGAGAGAGGTTTTCGTGTCGAAATCGAGAATGAGCAAGTGTGCTTTGAATTCAAGGAACACTACGAGACGAGAGATGCTGCACGGAAAGCCATTGAAGACTACATCCGCGTTTGGGAGTTCGACGCTAGCCTTCGGGAAGGGCCGAACCATTTCAAGTTAAGGTTTAAGGGGGCGCACATTGAGGACCGGAAGCCGACACCGGGTGTAATGGATACATCCGCGAGCATCACGAGCGGGGTACCGAAGGTAAGCGTTATGGCCGCCGTTTCAAAACCTTATCCTTCGCCACCATCATCGGGACTCAAGCTCATCCCCGATGTGCAGACCATGTATGATCGCTACATGGGTTATCTCCAGGACAGAGAACCTTTGGCGAGCATGGGCTATTTCTGTCTGACCATACTTGAACGTTCAACGAAGAAGAAAAGCACCGAGAAGAAAAAGTGTAGAGAGTTGGCATCTGAAATGTATCGGATAGAGTTGGAGGTGCTCGACAAGATCGGCCACCTTTCCTCGGAGAGAGGCGGCCAGCAAGCGAGAAAGGCGGTGCTTCCGCCATTAAGTGTTGGTGAGATGACGCTAAGACGAGAGTGTGCCATTCTTAGTTGGAAATTGAAACGGCTCCCAACCCCGTGGTTTGATGACGTTGGCAAAAACAACATCAAGCCGCAAGAGAAAGGAGCCGAGATGGGAAGTCTGCTACGTACAGCCAAGAAACACAAGAAGTCACGTCGTTTGGGTAAGCCCGAGGTAATGGCGCGCGAGGAGTACGGGGAGCTCGAGGTGGACGTCAAAATAGAGATGATCCGTTCGCTAATCCCGCTTGGGTTAATGCACGTTCACGAGCTGCTCGACGACGAAGTGAAGGAGTTGGCGGGAGAGCGATACGCTCGTAAGGACGAACTGGAGCGTGGCCGCCGCCACGGAACCAACCCTGGCACGGTAGGGCTTGCCGGCCAGCGGGTACCGATCCGTGTGCCACGGGTTCGGAGCCAAGAGGGAGTAGAGATACCGCTTCGCTCCTACGAAGCACTGAACGACGGCGGAGAGGTGAATGATCTGCTGCTGAAACGAGTGCTCTACGGAATCTCGTGTCGCAACTACGAGGCTGCAGCGGAAGCGATACCGGGCGCTATCGGGCTGTCGAGCTCGACGGTGTCCCGAGGTTTCGTACAAGCGAGCGCAGCGAAACTTCGGGAGATGCAGGAACGGGATCTGTCCGGCGAAGATGTGGTGGCGCTGTTCCTGGACGGGAAATCATTCGCCGACGCAATGATGGTCATCGCGCTGGGCATCACACTTTCCGGGGAAAAACGCTTTTTGGGCTTCGTGGAGACGGACACGGAGAACGAGAAGGTGTTGACGCCGTTCCTGCGTTCACTGCTCGCGCGGGGACTCGACAGCTCCCAGGGTCTACTGGTGATCATCGATGGCGGCAAGGGTCTGAAAGCGGCCGTAAAGAAGGCGTTCCGAAAGCGGGTCCTGATACAACGGTGCCAGTGGCACAAACGTGAAAACGTCGTGAGCTATCTGTCCAAGGGCGAGCAGGCGTCGTTGCGCAAGCGGTTGCAGTCGGCCTACAACAGGCCGGAATATAAAGAGGCCCTCGCGGCCCTCGATCAACTGCACGATGAATTGGAGGAGCGGAACCAATCCGCAGCTGGGAGCTTGGAGGAAGGAATCGAGGAGACGCTCACATTGCATCGTCTCGGCGTGTACGGGGCGCTGGGCCGTTCGTTCAAGACGACGAACTGCCTTGAATCCGTCAATGCTCTCGTCGAGGAACGCTGCGCGAAGGTCGACCACTGGAAGAACTCCAGCCAACGCCAGCGGTGGCTGGCGACAGCCCTCGTGGACATCGAACCCCGCTTGAGGAGGGTGATCGGCTACCGCCATCTTCCGAAGCTTCGCGAAGCTCTCAAGCGGGAACTGAAGATCGAGACGAAGACATCAACGGTGTCGAAGAAGAAGGCCGCCTAATTTATGAGCCGTGGAGAGTTTCAACTAAGAATGGGCTTGACTCGCTAAGACCCTACGGTGCATTAAATTACAGTCAAAATAGCGCTCGTGACCTTCGCTGCGCGCTAAATGGAGCGTAAACGCCTCTCTTGCAAAGGGATGCGTACACATCACCAACAGTAAACAGCGCAAGCACCCAACGACGCGCCTACGGTTATCGCGACGAGGAATATCTCAAGCTGAAGATCGTGGCGGCTTTCCTTCCGCCATTACCCAGAAATGCAGTTTTCAACCCACACGAATCCGCGTAGACCCAAAAAAAAGGAGATTATAGAATGAAAAAAACGCTCGACACATACATCAGTGGACGACAAGCATCATCGCCATCTGGCTGGTGATTATTACATTCAAGCTATATGTTGACGGTGGATTCCCATCGACCTATGGCTGGCGATTGTCCGAAGTAGACGGGGACTTCTACCTGGCATCGAATGCACGTTTCCAGGCTGGTAGTTGGACGCCAGAAGATGGAGCGCTTCCTTCGGTGGCGCTCAAGCTGGCAAAAGAGGGTTACGCCTCCTTTCTCTTCTCCCATACAGGTTCGCAACACATAGATTGGGCCGAAGGAGTGCTGGGTCTTCGTCAAGGAGAAAAAGACAAAAACCCGGGATCGGGCATCGTGAAAGTCAAGAGCAGCGAGGGAAGAAGCATCGAATTAACCCACTACCAGTACGGCAACATGCTCCGATCGTCTGGCCCGTCCGCACAGCTCCTCGAGCTATGGCTGGGAGACGGCACGGCTATCCCGGAGCTGTCGGTCAGGAGTAACGGCCGCGGGGATTACATGGGGGCTAGGATTCAGGCGCGAAACGACACGGACAGCGGCGGGGTAAGCATCGACTTCGTCGATCCCACACGACCGCGGTTGGCAGCCATCGGAAATCTGGAAGAAGGAACGATTCTAGCCATCGAGAACTCGGCCGGGCCGATCGCGATCGCCTCCAGGGTGGGCGACACTATGAAGGAAAGGATCTTCATCTCAACCGATGGAAACATCACAATCCATGATCCGGTGAGTGTGATGAACGCCCCCGAGCTTCCTCAGCACATAGCGACGAAGCAGTATGTCGATAACCTGTGTCGTCGGTAAACACGTTAAAAGGAAACGAAAGCAGGTGCTTCCCGTCCTGTCCAAAAACACAAACGAACTCAAGACCGGCGCGCCGGGCCGTTTCGATCGTCATCGCCCCGTGGCGAGCCCCAGATCTGGGGCGTGTCGGAGGTGATGTCGGCGATTCGGGTTCTCCGCACGCGCAGGGAAAATACCGTCCAGCAACGGGATGCCACGCTCCCGGGCGGAGACCTGGATCCTGGCCCGGGCCGTACCTGGACCAGAACGTGCTGCCAGCTACGCCGCAGTAACCTCAGCCTCGATTCTGAGCCCCTCGGGCGGCTTCCATTCCGCTGCCCGCAAGGTCCCTGGTCAGAGCCCGCTTCCCTATTTGACGCAAACGTGGCACTCGAAAATCGAGATTAGAGACGAAAACCGAAAATGAGGCCAGTTCAGCCCTTCTAGCGCGTCTCTGGTGACACCTGATCCTGCAAAACCGCGCCAACGGCGCGGAAAATCTCACCCGTCTCTGCAGTGCCACAATTGGACAGACTGGGTGGCGGATGGTGCAGTCTGGTGCTATCCGGTCTCGGCTGGAAACCCCAAAACACAGGTCGGAATCTGCGTCCTGGCCCATACGTGGGGGTTTTCTGAGTTTTCTGAGCGGATCGAGTGGCCTGTGCTCCGCAAAAAGTCGATCCGGCGTGGCCGGGTTGATCTGTGCCTCCGATGGGATCAAAACGGTGGGGCGTTTCGGACGCTAGTTGGCTCATACGGCGAAACATCAGCCGGGAGATGACATGTGAGTGCATTAGTTCGCCCAAGGTATGGCAAAGCCTGCAGCGTTCTCTTGTTCCATTGGGCTGGACAACTATGCTCGACTTCATTGTATACAAACGCCTCGCTTTCAGCTGTGCGATTCAGAGACATGGTCTCAATCTAGTATCGCATCGACTGGCTTACATTGTTGCCTGGACGCTCCAAGGAAGTTCGGTCAAGGCTTGGTGCTGATATCATGGCCAGAACAATGGACAAGAAAAGCCTCAGCGAACGTGACATCTGCACCAAGTTCATCACACCAGCCTTGCGCCAAGTCGGGTGGGACGAGATGGTACAAATTCGCGAGGAGGTCAGCTTCACCAAGGGCCGCATCATCGTGCGCGGCAAGCTGGTTCACCGTGGCAAGAGCAAGCGTGCCGACTACATCTTGTATTACAAGTCCAACATCCCCATCGCCCTGATCGAGGCCAAGGACAACACCCACGCCACCGGCGACGGGATGCAGCAGGGGCTGGATTACGCCGAGACCCTGAATATCCCCTTCGTGTTTTCCTCCAACGGCGACGGCTTCGTCTTCCACGACCGGACGGGCGCGAGCGCCGAGCGGGAAACGACCCTCGGTCTTGACGCCTTCCCGCCGCCCGGCGACCTGTGGGCGCGCTATCGCGCCTGGAAGGGGCTGACGACCGAGGCCGAATCCATCGTCCTCCAAGACTATTTCGACGATGGCGGCGATAAAGCCCCGCGCTACTACCAGGTCAACGCCATCAACGCCGCCATCGAAACCATCGCCAAGGGCGACGAACGAATCCTGCTGGTCATGGCGACCGGCACCGGCAAGACCTATACTGCTTTTCAAATCATCTGGCGGCTTTGGAAAGCGGGCCGCAAGAAGCGCATCCTGTTTCTGGCAGATCGCAACGTGTTGATCGACCAAACCATGGTCAACGACTTCCGGCCTTTCGGCGCGGCGATGGCGAAGCTCTCAACGAAAGCCAAGACCATCGAACGCGCGGACGGCACTTCCGAAGACCTGACCAGCGCCATCGACGAAAGACGGCGCATCGACACCGCCTATGAAATCTATCTCAGCCTCTATCAGGCGATTACTGGACCGGAAGAACACCAGAAGATTTTCCGCGGGTTCTCGCCCGGCTTCTTCGACCTCATCGTGATCGACGAGTGTCATCGCGGCAGCGCCGCCGAGGATTCGGTGCTTGCTCCGTTTACTGTTGCCGGCTCGTTTACGTCGTCGTGCGAGGATGGCACTTATGCATAGTTTGGCGCGAGCTGAAGTCCGGTGACGTAAAAATCTGATGTAACCTATTGCACTACGACGTTTTCCCCTTATGCCCGCAACAGTTAATGATGCAAGCACCCTCTGCGGGGCCGCAATTGGCAAGACTGGGTGGCGGATGGTGCAGTTTGGAGCTATCCGGTCTCGATTGGAAACCCTGAAAAACAGAGAATTAACAGAGAATATAGACACAAACCTGACCTCCGGAGGGCGTTTGGGCTGGAATGAGTACTAAGGATGCAGGGCAGGTCGCAGGTGCAAACTGCTGACCCGCTGGGCCTTCGAGTATTTTGACCAGACGGGAAGCACCGCTCGCCACGCAGCCCAAGGGTCGGCGGATTCCAAGGGCGTCTAAGCTGCTGATTTGTGGTCTATTTCAAGAGGGCCGAGTTTTGGCACAGGACGGGGAAACCCAGCATCTGCTCGAATCCCAGGCGGATCTTGTCGTACGACACCCCGCAGATCATCTTCTGGAACGCGGCGAAGGCGAGCAGCCTGGGCCCGAAATGCACCGTGCCCACCTCGAACGCCTTCGAAATCAGCAGCGGATGCTGGCCACGGACACGCCGACCACACTCCTGGCAGTGGCCATGACCCACTACGAACTTCCAGGTCTCGGGTTGGATGGGCGGAATGTCGACCTGGTACAGATCGATGCTCCCTTCCGCTCCTACCTTACCTCCGCACGGGCACTGCTCCGGGCACGGAGCCTCGAAGGTCTTGTCGGGAACTGGGACCGCTCGGACGGCCTGCCGCCCGTACTTAGACCCCGGCTTGCGTCCGGGCTTCTTCGGGTCCCGTTTCGGCTTGTCCTTGGAGAAGGGTGCGGCTTGGCGCTTGCCAGCGCGCCGTGATTCCTCGAGCACGCTCTCGAGCTTGGCAATCCGGGCGTCCCGTTCCTTCAACTGACTCTTGAGATCCGCGTTCTCCATGTTCAGTCTACCCAGCTCGCCCTCAAGCCGTTCAACCCGTTCGCCCAGTTCGCGAACCGACTGCCTCCAGGACCTGAACGTGCACTGTAGGATAGCCGGGGCGGCCGCTTTTGTCCAGCCCCTACCCCAGCGTCAGCGGTAAACAGATACTGGCGATCTTCTCCGGAGCATTGGCGCTCAACCAATCCGTCAACGCTTGCCAGTGGGACGGACCGGGGGCGGCAACGTAGAGGAGGCCGAGGAGCCCGACGAAGAGCATGCCGCCCTGGAGAACGTCGGTCCATGCCACGGCGCGGAGCCCTCCGAGCGTTTCATAAATAATGATGACGAAAACGAGGATGGTCACTCCCACCCAATAAGGGACCAAGTTTCCCGAGATACCGGCGACGACGTGGCCCATCGCCATGAGCTGGGCGAGCAAGTAGTTCGCGATCGAGACGACGAGAAGAAGATTCGTCAAAAGCGAGAGGCGATTCGAGCCAAAGCGGTAGTCGACCCAATCGCCCGGCGTGACGAATCCATGGCGCCTGGCGACGCGCTGCAGCTTGGGCGCGTAGAGGAGGTAGCCGACGACGATGGACATCATGAAGCTCACGCTCATGATCCATGCATAACCCAAGCGCGAAGCCTCGGCCGGGTAGCCCACGACGGTGTTGCCGCTATATTGCGTCGCGTAGAGCGTCAGGACGAGCACGAGCGGTCCTAGGCTCCGGCCCGCGAGATAGAAATCGCTCAGCGAGTCTCCTGCTCGCTTCGACTTCGCTAGAAAACCGAGACCTATCATCGCCGCGAGATACACTCCCGTGAAGGCGAAGGCGCCGTATCCGAGCGGGACGGAGCTCACTCGTCCTCACTCCAGAATCGGCCGATGACATAAACCGTGAAGAGTGCGATGGCTAAGGTCGCTACGAGCGAGAGCGTGACCCAGAGCGGGAAGCCGAGCCAAGTAGTGGACGCCGCTTCGGGTGGGAGGTACCAGGGGATGGCCGCGCCGAAGAGCGCCACGTAGACGACCCAGATCCACGGGTGGCGTGTGGGCTCGTCCGTACGCGGAGAGCCTGACTTTGGGTCAACCATTCTTGTATCGCGTCGTGTGCCCCTGGAGTATGGGCGACAAACAGTTTAAACGGATGCCCAACGTGCGCCAAGCGGTATGTCTCTCTAGGGCCTGAGCCCGAAACATGACCCCGAAACAACCCTTTCTCTTGCTGATTAGGATTCTGCCTCGAGCACATGAGATCATGAGAGATTTGGCGGTCTTGTCCGCCGGGTTCACTCGAGTGATGAGGGCCGTTCAGGCCGACGCATGCTCCAAGCTAACGTTTGAGAACTTTGGAAAGCGGTGCATTACTGCACTCACGGCGGCGACAGCCCGAGGTGTTGGCAAGCCAGGACGTATTTCGACGACCGGGTAACCCAGGGTTCGAGGGGGTGGAGGAGCTCCCGGATGCGTTCTTCGTGACCAAACGGAGCTTTCCCTTCGAGGATCGTCAAGCCGGGGACACGCGCGGGGAAGCGGCGGCTCGGATACAGTCCGCCCTGTCCCCAGAAGGTGAGGTAGCGATCGAGCGTGATGCGGATAGGGCCATCGATAGCTTCGTAGTAAGTGCGCTCGTACTCGATCAGGAGCTTGGGCTCCGAGCGGGCTATCAGGTGCTCCCGCAAGCGCGCCGGAAGAACGCGCGCGAGTCCCACGACGATCTCGTGAAAGGACATCGAAGCGAGCGAGCCGCTAGCTAATATCGGCGTTCTCTCCTTGAAGATCCCGTCATCCTCCCGACGTTTGACTTCGAAAAAGAACCTCTTCTCCGGAAACGGGGTGTCGTACCACCGGATGCGGGTCTTCGTGCGCCGCGATGTGCCGTCGAGGTTCGCGCGCAAAGCGCTCAAGGCCGCGTCGTCGAAATAGATGCTGCACACACGCGACGTCGCGCCCGCGTAGCTCACGCGGCGGCAATTGACGGCCAGTATGGAGCGAAATTTCCCGGCGTCCACATTTGGAAGCGAGAACTTGACCTCGCGGCGCCCAGGTGCGGCAGCGCTCGCGGCCTCTAGAACAAACGACGACGCTTCAGGGGATCTCATCGGCCTCGACAAACGAGAACTGGAACGCCGGAAGCTTTTTCCGAATGTCTGCCACGAGTTGGGCCACGCCCCCTGGGCCCGTGACCGTGACCACGGCCGAGAGCTCTATGCGGTCGCCTTCCTGCTCGAGTCTTTGCATCCGGAACTCTTGGACGACGGGCGGTATCTGCTCTAGAGCATGCTCCTCGAAGAAACGCTCGGCGTCGCCGGAAACGATGAGAAGGAGCGTTCTGTCAGGCGTCCGCGGCCACAGCCGTTGGTGCACAACCACGAAGAGGCAGACGATCACGACGACCGCGACGGCCAGAGGGCGTTGGCGCGCCCCGAGGGCCACACCCACGGCGATGCAAAACAGCAGATAGGCGACCTCGTCCGGCGTCTTGATGGCGGTGCGAAAGCGAATGATCGAAAGCGCTCCGATGAGCCCGAGCGACAGAGCGAGAGACGACTCCACGACGACGATGACAAGAACGGTCGTGAGGGTGAACAGGGGAAACAGGTTGCCGAACGCGTGGCGATTCGATGGGACGGGGGCGAAGCCGATATAGAGTCCGCGAATCACGAGCGCCAACAAGCCAGCCAGGATGAGATTCGCGGCGAGGCTCACACCTTGGTTGTAGTCGACGGGCGTGACGCCACCTCGTTCCAGAAGCCAGGATTCCGCGTCGAGCGTGAGGTCGCCGGCCGCTTTCACGAGCATCCGTTCCGGGCTCGAGACGAGCGCGACCTCGCCCCAGACCGCCTGGATCCGGTCGGCCCACAGAATATCGACATTACGATCCTCGGGCGTACGCGTGACGAGCACGAGCACGACGCGCTGCTCCGACCATAGGCTCAAGTCCACAACGCGCGAGTGCCAGCGGTTGGCGTCGCCGAATCGAAAGACCTCGTCGAAGACCTCGACGGAGTCGTTTTCCGTTTCGACCATGACCCGAAAGGAAACGCGGGCGCGCCGCACGTTCTGTTCGGTGACGAGCGCCGGCGAAACACGGAGAAAAGCCGCACTAGGGAGATCCACTTCGAAACGGCGCTCAGCGGGAAAAGGAAGCGCCAAGGCGTCGTGTGCAGCACCCGAGAGCTCGAGGCGCACGCGTTCCGCCGGATCGGCGCGCTCGACAAGCGATGTCCGAGGTCCGTCACATCCGGAAAGGGCCAGGACGGTGAGGATGAATATCCGATTCACGAGGTCTCCGCAACAACGCGCAATGCGCTCCATTCCAATCCGTCCCGGGCGCGCGCCTTGAGCTTCGTCGCACCTTCGAGCGCAATGCTATCACCGCTTCGCACGCGTTCTGCCCGCTTCGAGACAGCTCCGCCGATCGCGCGAGGGTCGCTGCCATCTCGGGTCACATAGATCTCCACGCCTTGGGCTTGGGCCAGCGTAACCGACGACGTGGAAATCCTCGTGGGCTCGGGCGGGTCGATCCGGGGGTAATAGTCCTCTTCTCTCAAAACTTCGATGAAGTGCGAGACGTTTCCCGTCATCACCGCTTCGACTCTTCTTACCTGTGGCAAGAAAGTGTCGTTCCGCGTCCTTGTCGGCTCGCCGAGCGCCTTGCGTGCATCGCCCCAGCGGGCAGACTCCGCGACGACCGCCGACTCGATGAAAGCCACCAGTCGCGTCCAACGCGCCATCGAGCGCTCTTCGGTGAGCGCACCATGGAAACAGTGTTGATAAACTCGATCGGCGAATAGCGTCATGAACTCGGGGCTCTGTGCGAGCGCGTGCCAGATCCCGACCATGTCCCCCGATCGCGTCGCCGCGGACCTGGTGAAGAGTCCGTGCACCCATGCCATGGGCGCGGCCCCCGAGAACAACGTGTATTCCGCGTCCCACATGAAGAAGCGGAACGGGCCCGGCGGCTCGTTTCTATTACCTCCATACCAGTTTCGATCGGGTCCCCAGTCATAGAGTCTTGAGTACCACGCAAGAATGATGTAGTCGGCGAAATGCTCGACGTCCAGAGATTGCTGAAGGTCTCGATAATTCTGGAGGACCCGCATGTCTTTGTTTTTCAACGGTCCGCGAAGGTAGTGCCATCGCCTATCGTCGCCGTGCAGCACGCCCTTGTGATTCACAGCCATCCAGTCCGACTTCTCACCTCCCAAATAGGCCGACGTGAACCATCCGTCCGGACGCTCGGCCAAGTTGTAGAGACCCCAGTAGAAACCGTTCAGATATAAATGGACGAACGTCCCGTGCGCGCCGAGCCCGGTCATCGCGATCTCCGTATCGCGCGACCACTGATCCCTCGCATAGGTCGTTTCGCCGGCGTCGCCGCCCGCGAAAGAGCGCGTGTGTCCCGAGCGCAATACGAGCCGATCGAACGTGGTCGTGGCCGATTTTCCGTTGAGAGGAGCATCCTGCATGAGCTTCGAGCGGAGCTTGCCAACCCCGTACTCATTCTTGAAAACGAGCTTCAGCGCTCGTTTGGCACCGTAATCTGCATGCGATTCCACCGCGCAATCGACCTGGAAACCCCGATCGGGTGCGCGCGGATAGATGAGCTCAACCGATGCAGGGCCCATCCCGGGCTCCGCCTGACTCCGGAAATAGACGCCGCTTTCCGAGCGCTTCAGCTCACCGTCATCGGTAAACAGTTGGCCAAATAGATCTTGCTTGTCCATCACGATGGAAAGCGACGGAATCGCCGTCATAGCGGAGAGGATCTCGCGACGATAATCCACGTGATCCACGATGGCGGGATCCATCTCGTAGTCGAGCTCAGTCAAACCGCCCATTCCGATGCCACCTAGCGAGGTCGGAAATCCGCTCGGGTAGCGCGGTTGTCTGACGACGTGGCTCGCAAAAATGTAGGTGTGGGTGTCGACATTACTCGGCGTGAGCCCTGCCTTGTAAGCCATCGCGCGCAGCGTCGTCGTGCTCTCGATCCTCACGACGACGGGGTTCTCGTTGCCGAGACCGTGCGTCGGGCTCGGCGCGCTTCCATCGGTGGTATATCGAATACGTGCGCCGGCAGTGCGGGACTGGATGACGACGGCGAAACCCGAGTCGTAGAAACCGCGCTCGCGGTTGAAGCGCGTATCGGCCACGACGTTCGGTGCGGCGGCGCCAGTGAGTGACGACAGGACGACGGAAACGAAAGCCGCCATCGTCGTAGGAAGAAACGGATGCATATCGACACCGCGAGTTTAACGGGTGACGTGGCCGCGGGCCAGCACGACTGTATGGAGGAGCCAGGGTGATATACAATCGCTCGTCATGTGGCCCCAAAATCTAGGATCCGAACTCACCATGGTCCTCAACTGCGCTGTGAACATGCTCATGGGCGGAGCTCTTGCGCTCTACATCGGAGAGCTCTATAAGCGCTTAGGCACCTCCATCTCCAACCGTGACAATTTCTCCGGTGTGTTCCCGATGCTCACCATGGTGACGGTCGTCATCATCTTCGTCGTGAAGTCCTCGCTGGCACTTTCCCTGGGACTGGTCGGAGCTCTGTCTATCGTCCGATTCCGCGCCGCGATCAAGACATCGGAAGAGCTCGTTTATCTCTTTTTGTGCATCGGGGTCGGGCTCGCGCTCGGCGCCGAGCACCGATTGCTCGCCGCAGTTGCCGTAGTCATCGTCACGATCTTCGTCGTCGGCCGGCGCTTTCTCGGGCGGAGCGTTTCGCGGCAGAACCTTCTCTTGACCGTCATCGGCGATGCCGAGCGCTTTGTCGACACTGTCGACACTGCCGACGAGGCTAATGTTGTCGAAGCTCTCGAGCGGTTGACGGGCGGGCTGTCGATTCAGAGATTCGACCTCGAGGACGGCCAAGTGCAGATTCGAGCCAAGGTCAGTCCGGGCGGCCCGAAAGAAACGACGCAGCTGATAACCGAGATCAAGAAGGCGTTCCCCCACCTCCAGGTTTCCTACGTAAACTTGGACTCGCTCGTATGAGCGGGCGCCACAATTCTAGGGAATCTTTTCGGTCCCCTCAGTGGAAGCCGCTATGGATTTCCGGTAGCGAGCAATCCGCTCCTCCAACACACTAGAAGAGCGCTCAAAAGATTGGCTCAATCGCCGCACGGCGTCTCGTATCGTAGCTTCCGCGGTCGCCCGGTCTGACTCGGGTGAGCCGTTTCCGCTCGGGAAGAGCTCCACCATCGCCGAAGCAACGTTTTCGCGCGCCATGAAAGGCAACAGCGCGTCGCTCGTTTCCCGAAGGATTTCGTCGAATATTCGAGGCTCTAGTCGGGTCTCGATGAGGTCCTTGAGCACATCGACATATAACGCGTAGCCAACCGGATCGCCAAGCAGGATGTGGTCCCACTCCGCCTCGGCACAGTAGGTGAGCTCGTAGGGGTCGCGAAACGCATATCGCCCATCCCAATGGCACGGGTTGAACACGTCGTCCGGGTCCCAGGCGAAGAACGTGTAGTAGGGTCGGGCGCGGGCCTGCGGGGTCGGGTTGTCCTCCGCGAGCAACCACAGCTCGTCAACGGAATCTCCGTTCTGGAGCAGTGCGTTCGAAGCGAGCCACAACAGATACTGGTCTAGATTCATGAGCTCGCGAAAGCGGGCCACGAGTGGTTCTCCTGAAAGCCCCGCGAATTCTTCGAACGTTTTCTCGTAATCCGATCGCGCCTCCTGCTCTCCCGTCCTCGAATACTTCACTTCGACTACCGTCTTGACGAAGCGAAAGTTGCGCCTCAAGAGTGCCCGTAGACCACTTCGCGAAAAGCGGATCCGATCCAACTTCTCGACGAGCAAATACACGCCTTGCGAGCGTCCGTTCAGCGTCAGCTCCACGTAGCGAAGCTGCAGTGGAAACAGTCCGAGCCGACTCCAGAGCTTGAGCACGGTGTGTTGGCGTACATAGCCGTGATCGAGGCACAAGCTCAAGAGGTAGAATTCGTCGGTCACCGAGTCGAGAGAGGCGAAGCGAGGCCGCTTCCCGTACAAGTTGAGCGTGTAGTTTCTTCGTGCGCAGCCAAACGAACTTCTGCCGCGTAGATGAGCCGTAGCTCTCACCGACTCCCGATGCTCGCCCATCCGCACGGAGAGCGAGAAGTCACTCCGGTTCGATCGCTCGATTCTCCGTCCATATTCCGTCCATTCGGCGTCCGTGAAGAAAAAGTCCACCCCGTCTCGATTGGGCTCTTCGCCAGAGCAAGCAGACTGAATAGTCGCCGCCAGCGTCAATAGAACAGTCGCGAGCTTCCCGGCCATTCGACGCCGCTTATGCGCTTTCACTTTGGCTACTTCCGACGGCCCACGAAGTCAGGACCACGGGTTATCGTACTCCACGGCGTGGGCGCAGGTCTCGCCCGAGTCGTTTCTGTGGCGATTCGCCGAGCCGGCATGAGATTCGGCACGCTCGACCTGCGACCGAACCTCCTCTCCAGCTGCTCACAGAGGCTCGACGGCCGGCGGATTGTCCGCGAAGCCTCTCGAACAACGCTACGAGGAAACAAGACTCCCTTGATATGCTTTCGGAGACATGAAAGTCGGTTTTGACGTCCGCGTCTCGGCGCTGTGCCTCTTGCTCGCCCCCACCGTTTCCTCTACCGGTGCAGCGGAGACCGTTGCAGACACGAAGTTCAGTGTGAACCGAGGTTTCTACGTAATCCCTTTCCGCGTGAAGATCAGTTCCGTCACGCCCGACGCCGAGATTCGATATACGACCGACGGCAGCGAGCCCGCGCTCAACCACGGCTCCGGCGGCCCGAGCCCTCAGCTCGTCGAAGTCACGACGACGACCGTGCTCCGTGCCAAGGCGTTTCGCGAAGGTCTCGAGCCCACCAACGTGGATACACAGACATACCTGTTTACGAACCACGTGCTCGAGCAGCCCGACGAGATCCCGGGCTATCCGTCCCTTGTCATGAGAACTAGCGGGAGCACATCAGCGACTCTCGATTACGGAATGGACCCGGAGATCGTGCGCGACCCGGCCTACCGTGAGCGACTCCTCGATGGACTCGAGTCCATTCCTTCCATTTCGCTCGTCCTGCCGAAGGAGCACATGTTCGGACACGGCGGCATCTATTACGCCACGGACGGAAACGGCCCCACGCATGCGGCGTCGGTGGAGGTGCTCTACGCCGACGAGCCGGATGCGAGCTTCCAGGTCGATTGCGGTCTCGAATCTCACGCGACCGTTGCGGTAAAGCGTTCCTTCAAGCTCAAGTTTCAGAGCGAGTTTGGGCCGGGAAAGCTCGTGACCCCGTTCTTCAGGGGCTCGCCGTTGAACGGCGACTCCGCCACAACCGTCATCGACCGTATCGTGCTCCGCGCCGGAAACGAGCGCTCCTTCGCCCTTCGTGGCTATCCCCATCGAACGACTTATGCGCGCGACGAGTGGGCGCGCGACAGCCAGATCGCGATGACGGGCGCTGGCTCGCGCGGTCTCTTCGTGCATTTGTACATCAACGGTCTCTATTGGGGCCTCTACAACGCCGTCGAGCGCCCGGACGCGTGGTTCACATCTGCCTACTTTGGCGGCACGCCCGACGATTGGGCGGTCGTGAACCACGGGGGGCGCGTGTCCGGAAGCCTGACACGTTGGGGCTACCTGCGGAGGGTGCTCAAAAGCAAGAACATGACCGAAGCTGCTCACTTCGAAGAGCTCGAAGAATACTTGGATGTGACGCGGTTCGCCGATTACCTGATCCTCGCGTTCTACGCAGGCTTCGGAGACTGGCCACTCAACAACTGGTACGGCGCGAACCGCAATCGAGAGCCCGGCCCGTTCATGTTTTTCGTCTGGGACGCCGAAGTGAGCTGGGTGTGGAACCGTCGTCGAGACGGCGCCCGGCGCCGCCCCGACCGCCCGTGGAACATCCAAGAGCATTTCCGCTCGAGCCTCGATTTGAAGGGCCCGACCATGGTCGGGATATGGCACGCCGCGCGCAAAAACATCGACTTCATGATGCTGTTCGCGGATCGTGTCTACGAACATTGTTTCGGCAACGGCGCCTTGAGCGACGCGCGCTCGCTGGCGCGATGGGACGTGTTGACCGACACGATTGCGCAGGCGGTCGTCGCGGAGTCCGCGCGATGGGGCGACGTCAACGAAGAGCTCGGGGACCACGTGAGGACGGCGGAAACATTCGATACCGACGTAGCGCGCGTAAGGTCGATGATGGACGGCGCCGCCTCACGCCTCATCGATACCTTACGGAGGGATGGCTATTATCCGAATATCGATCCCCCGCGCCTCGAGGTGAGCCGTGGTTTTCTGGGACGCCAAAGCTTCTCGGCCTCGAATCCGAATGACGGCGGGGTGGTGTACTACACGGCTGACGGCACCGATCCACGGGCCGCCGGCGGCGCCGGCGCGGCCAGTGCGTCGATTGGCGAAGACAAAGAGCGGCTTCGGGCGGAGCGCGACGCGAGGATCAAAGCGCGCGTCCTGAAGGACGGCGTATGGAGCGCTCTCGCGACCGCGACCACGCCACTACCGGCGTCGTAATTGTTTACCGCTCTGGGTTGACCAAGGGGACGGGAGCACGAAGGATTGACGTGACGATGTCGATCACGCGGATCCCTTTGTGACGGCAGCTCTGGAGGACGCTCATGAGGATCGACTGGGCCTGTGCCCCTTTCGCGGTACGGTTGCCGCCTCCGCAGGTCTTGCGGTTGACCACGGCGATGCGAATGTCTTGTTCGGCGGGATAGTTGGTGGCCTCGACGTCCGCACGGTCGAGGAACACAAAGAGGTTGTCCCGATAGCGTCGCAGATGTTTCGCGAATCGCTGGTTGGCAGGATTGGTGAATCGGCCGTGCAGCAGGCGGTTCATCTTCGCCTGGAGGAGTCCCTTGGCAACGCGCAGGCCATGCGGGCTGATCTCGCCAGCATCGCGCCGATCGCGCAAGGCGAGGGCGTGCCGGAGGATGGCCTTGACCAAGCGTGGGAAGCGCACCGCCCCGCGCGTGGCCGTCTCCAGTAGCTCGTGGCAACGGTGCAGCAGATGGTTGTAGCAGGTCTGTAGCGTCGCTTCCTTGAAGCAACGGTAGGGGGCCCAGCCGTCTACCCCGAGGGTGCCCGCGTAGTTTTTCCCCAGCACCGAGGCGGCCTGCTCGAAACCACGGCCCGGAAGGATCTCGTAGACGGTCTCGCGCAGGTTCGTGAAGACCCACAGCCAGACCCGACGACCTCCCTGCTTCCAGCCCGTCTCATCGGCGTAGACGACGGGGCTGGCCCGCAGCGCCTCCACCAAGGCATCTCGGGTGGGCTTGGCACGCCGGGCAAGACGCTGCATGGCACGACACAATGTGGAGCGCGCCACGGGGAAACCCAGCATCTGCTCGAATCCCAGGCGGATCTTGTCGTACGACACCCCGCAGATCATCTTCTGGAACGCGGCGAAGGCGAGCAGCCTGGGCCGGTGCTTCCGCAATCAAGTGTTGGTGGCTGCCGCGTAACCCGCTCGTGTGCTAGAGTTTGAGCCTGATTTCGGGAGACGCAGTTCTTTCGGCGATGCGGGCTGGGCTGACCACACGGTGCCTGACATTCAGGGACACCTTCGTGTGCACGCCGACATCCTTATTAATGGCGTTCGCCGACACAGGCAGGCCAGCTGACATTAGCATTCAAACACGGCGTAGCAACACTTGATGGCGGAAGCACCGGTAGTAGAACGTCCCGCCCAGATTCAAGTACGAGATATCCGTATGCCAGTGCTGGTGCGGTCGCAGCGGCTGAACGAAGCCCGTTCCCTTCTTCGACGGCTTTCCGTTCCAACGGTCCAGACGACCCGCCTTCGACAACACACGGTACGTCGTCGATGGGCTCAAGGCCACCACGTCTTCGTCCAGCATCATGAACGTCAGTCGCCGATACCCGTCCAGAGGATGGCAGTCGAAGTAGTCGATGATGCGCTGGCGCTCCCAGTCCTCGATCCAATGATCCCGCGGCACCAGGCCGTTGTGTTCGTTCACCTTCCCGTACCGCTTGCGCCAGTCGTAAAACTTCCCCCGAGCCAGCCCGCACCACTCAACGACCTGCTGCACCGGCACACGCGTCTTCGTGGCGATCGTGTTGACGAAATCGACAACCTCGTCACGACGGTCATGTGCAATCCAGCCGCCACTCAGGCTTCCCCAAGTTTTTTTGAGGGTCACGTACTCTTCGGTCACCTCGGCGATGATTTGATCCTTGCGGGCAACCCTCGCCTCGAGGCGCGAGATCTTCGCCTCCAGCTCATTCTCGCGGCTAGGCGCGCGACGGGTCGAAAACACCGTATGGGCTCCAGCCAATAGCTCCCTTTGCCACGTGTAGAACAGGCTCGGCTGGATTTCTGAGGTGGACCCCATTCTCTGACCAAAATGGGGGGTAGCTAAGGTGGAGCCTGCCGAGTTGAACACGTCGTGGTCATAGTCGTGATGTTAGTTCTGCTTGCGCAGGGTGATGATCTTCTGACGAAGTCTCTCCCTGGGCGGCGGCAACTTGGCCTTCTTCGTTTGTGGCAGAAAGAACTCTCGCTGAGGGTTTTTGCGGAACTCATGGCACAGGACGCGAAAACTCCCGGGTGTGTAGCCGAACCGCTCGGCCGCCTCTGCTGACGGGGCTCTGTCGACGAAAAACGTGCGCAGAGCCTCGTACTGTCGATGGGTTGGGTTGGAGGGGAGCAGGAATTCATCGGCGAGGTCGGTTAGTTTTTTGCCTGAACCGTTGACCACATACCCCACTATATCAAGTGGTACGTATTAGTCAAGCCACAAGCGATGGAAATATCAAGAATTACGTGATCACGGGCCTTAAATGGCCTCTAGCAGCTCACCCGCTCCTTTTTCCACTCGCGGGCCATTTGCGTTTATAAGATTGGCTTCCGTTGTTAAGACTTGAACTATCCTAACTTTCTTGGCGCTCGAACCGCGACTTTGCGCACCTATTGGTCAAAAGCCGTTAGTGCTACGGGTCCTATGGGAATCCAGGCTACTGAGGCACTCCCACAGGAAACGGGGAGAAACAGATAGGCCGCGCCTACGGAGCACCGCGCCAGCCCTCGACCCTACCCGGGGTTGGGCTCGACGCCCTTCACAATGGCTGGACTGATCTCCGGGAACGTGCGCTGGAAGCCGAGCACCTCCGCCTCAAGCTGCACCGGGGGACATCGGATGTCCCGAATGTCCAAGAGCGGCAAGGGCCGACATTAACGGACGGGAGGATCGCTATTAAACTCCAGCACGAGATGAAATACCAGAACTTCAGACTTGCGTCCGTTGTGTGGTGAATATGGAACCATGCAGAACAATGTCTCGTCTGGGGATGTATGTATCCGGTGCTTGAAGGTTGGAATAGGCGGAACCCTAGCAGAGAGCGCACTATCGATCTTGGTGAGCCAATACGAACGGTCACCACAAATCGTATATGCGACCATTCCACCAACTTCATGATCGGTATAGGGCTCGTGGGGATCGGAGAATCGTTCTATTCCATCTTTCGAAAGGTACGAACGCGCGATATCGCTGGCCCTCACAAGACACTTAGCTTCGATGCGAAGGTCGAGGATTTCAGAGCCCAGCCTATACACACGGATGTCGGTTGGTTTGGCGTGCCTGCCGATGCCCTTCTTCCGGCGTCGCGGGGCTTCCAACGAAAATTGGAGCCCGTCGACATCAACAAGATCATCGTACGCTGGTTCAAGGTTCAGAATGATAGCTTCCCTGAGAGTCTCAATCACTTCGACGATGGCTTCAGAGACTGCAGTCTCTGATGGAATTCTTACATGGCCTCCCTTCCCTCTGTGCCAACATCGGTGAGACACTTCGCCCCTTGAAATTAGTGTAGAGGGCGGAGGAGGATCAACGCATGAGTATGTTGCCTGAGAGAGAGACCTCGACGGGATCGGAAGGAGCCCGTAGGGCGACTGGGTGCGCCTGGCATGGATGAATGGCGGCGGGTGCAAGTCCCGTATGGAGCCAGCTGGAGGCAACCATAAATCGTAGGCAACTGCATGAGGCCGGAACCGGCGAGAGCCTGAACCGACCTTTCCCGTGAGGGCGTGTGGGATGGAAGCCGAAGAGAAACCGCAGCACCGAGCGAAAGCGAAGCCTTGTAAGGCCGGCGTGTCTGGGCGAACGTGCTCGTCAACGCGACGCCCGATATCCAGTCGTGACATGACGGTATTGAGGACGGGAGCGGCGGGAAGCCATTCATCCTTACCCAGGGAGATCTTTTCGGGTCCACGAAAGTGGAAGTGTTGAAGGAGGCAACGACAACGACGCCATGCCCGAGAAGAAGTCGGATCTCCTCATAGTAGCGATGAAACCGGTGAAAGCCGGCGGAACCAAGGGGGAGATGGAATGAGAAGAGTGGAGCCGCGCCAACTGACCTTTGTGTTCGCCGACAGCCCGGAAGGGGGCAAGGGCAGCCGAAAACGGGACGAATCCCGAGGACGACCGTACCTGCTGCATATAGCGAAGGCCATGACCGCGACAAGCTCCACCACCACGGAGTCGGCATCGCAGCAACCGTCCCGGGATGACGCGTGCCTATCCCAACCCTTGGTTTCGGGCACGACTGTTTTCCTTGTCCGATGCGTGGCTGCGCTTACACGCTGTGCAACTGGTCTCGGGTCAACTTTCTCTGTTTGACCATGAAGAACTCATTCCAAAGAGCCGGATGTGAGGCCCACAAGTCCGGTTCTGTGAGAGGGGTGGTGGGGCGACCTGCCATCCCTACTCGACAGATCCCGTCGGCCGCGATGCGGCGGGGGTCGAGGATCCCGAAGTGATTGAGCAAGCGAAGCGTCGCCGCTTTACCGCGGAGTACAAGCTGCGGATAGTACGCGAGGCCGATGGCTGCAAGGGTGACGGCGATGTCGCTGCCCTGCTGCGTCGAGAGGGCCTGTACTCGTCGCTTTTGTCGAGCTGGCGCCGCCAACGTGACGAGGTCGCCAAAGCGGGGTTGGCGTCGAGAAAGCGGGGCCGGAAGGCGAAGGCAGAGGATCCACGGGTCAAGGAGCTCGAGCGGGAGAACGCCCGACTTCAACGTCGCCTGGCTCGAGTGGAGACGATGTTGGAGATCCAAAAAAAAACCTCCGAACTATTGGGGATCCCCCTGAATCCACTCAACAGCGACGAGAGCGACTGATCGTGGCGGCCGAGGAGTTGGCGGGGCGGATTGGTCAGACGGCGGAAGCCTGCGAGGCGCTGGGCGTAGCTCGTTCCACGCTGTATCGCAGGCGCCAGCCGGTGACGCCCAAACCGACGCGTCGTCCTCGGCCGCACCGAGCCCTCGACGAGACCGAGCGGGAGCAGGTCCTCGGAGCCTTGCACTGTGAGCGGTTCGTCGATAAGGCGCCCGCCCAGGTGTGGGCCACGCTTCTGGACGAGGGAATCTACTACTGCTCGATTCGCACGATGTATCGGATTTTGGAGGAGTACGGCGAGGTCCGAGAGCGCCGGAACCAACGGCGCCATCCGAACTACACCAAGCCGGAGCTGTTGGCCGAAGCGCCCAACCAGGTCTGGTCGTGGGACATAACGAAGCTTCGTGGGCCGGTCAAGTGGACCTACTACTACCTCTACGTCATCCTCGACATCTTCTCCCGCTACGTGGTTGGCTGGATGCTGGCTCACCGAGAAAGTGCCGCGCTTGCCCAACGCCTCATCGCCGAGAGCTGTCGCAAGCAGCACATTGAACCAGACCAGCTCACCCTTCACGCGGACCGTGGCAGCTCGATGAGAGGTGCTTGCGTCATTGACTGTTGCAGGCATAAGAGGAAGACTTTGTAGTGCAATAGGATACATCAGATTTTAACGTCACCGGAGTTCAGCTTGCGCCAAACTGTGCATAAGTGCCGTTCTCGCATGACGACGCGGACGAGCCGGCAACAGTAAACGGAGCAAGCACCGAGCAAGCGACGGATACGCAGGGTCCGCCCCTCGAGCGTGTAGCCTCGGATCGTGAAGACCGCACATCCCACAACGAGTGTCAGGCATCCGATGCCGGCTAGCAACGCGGGCAGCGCGGCCTCAGCAGCCAACCCCACCAGCAGGGAGCCGGCGGACCCAATGATCGCCACGCCGATGATCGCGAACTTCACCCTAGCCCCCCACGGAGCACCGAATCGGTCGGTCATCCCGCCGACTCCTGACCAAGGACTTTTTCGTAGGCCATCCGGACCGACGGCTCGAAGCAGACAAACAGCACTAGTTCGATCGAAGATTGCATGTCGAGGACCTGTTGTGTCTCGGCGACGGCGACCTCGGCGGCCTGGTCCGCAGGATACCCGTACACGCCGCAACTGATCGCCGGGAACGCGAGACTTGATAAGAAGAAAGCGATAGGCTTGTCATGCCGCGCAAGATGGTCCCTCAGGCTGGAGAGTATTTGTTGAGCGTCATGCGTTTGCTGTGTATTGTGCATGTGGGCCCCTCTGGCATCACGATCAAGGTGTCAAGAGCATCCCGCAGAACGCGCATCGCACGACAATCGTCTTCGTTATAATCAAGAATGCGCTGGCGAATCGTAGGGTCACCCGTTTCTACCCACCTATGGAACCATTCGATCGAAGCCGCCCCCGAGGGATGCGTGTCGCGCCACGCAAAGCCGAGATAGTTAGCCAGTGTTTTGATTGAGAAATCTCGTGTTGGCCATTCTGTGGCCTTCAGCAATACGTCAAAATAGAGGTCAACGGCACGTGCCGGGTCGAATAGCGCCTCCAGTTCGTCTTTCTTGCAGATGTCCGGGTATTTCTCGCGGAGCTTTCGATAGATGGTTCGCTCGTACTTCGAGTAGTAGTAGATCACGCAGGGCTGGCTTTCCTGCATGTAGCGCCAAGCCTCGGCAAAAGCCTGCTTTTCAGCCTCTGCGGTTGTTTGCTCGGCGAAGAAGGTGATAAACCGTTCTGTGTCGTTGTCACCGCTCCGCCGCTCGACAAAACCGTGCAGGTAACAGATGTCGCGCATAGGATCGACTTCGATGTCGAAGTACAGTTCCAAATCGGCGACCGGCAGCGTTACCGGTTTGCGGAGATAGGGCTTGGCCTTCTTCCCCGCCGTAATCAGCTTCGCTCGGGCGTGCAGCTTCTCTAGAGTCGCGAGACCTATGCCGGGGAAGATCGTTTTCTTGCCCGTGACAAATCCTGCGGGGTAAGCCTCGGCCAGGTCCCGGATCGTTGAGACACGTTCCATCATCACGTCACGCTTCGACCGGCCCAACTCAGGAATCAGCGTCAGATCGTTCGCATCGGTTAGGCGTGAGATACAAGCGCTGTACCAATGACAGAGCTTGCAAACTCCGCTATAGGCGGCAAGCGTCTCCGTGCTCTTGCCGACTATCGCCTGAGCCTCGGCGAGGCAATCCTGATAATCCTCCCAGAGCGTGCGTGGATTCCGTTGTCTGTATGGTTTTATAAAGTCATAGATGACTTCTTGGCCGTCAATACCCCAGATAAAGCCGCGTTTCCCCGCGGAAAGGCCCTTACGTTCCAGGATGTCTGTGTAGAGCCCGAGTTGCACCGCGTAGCGCTTCTTGGGTTTCGACAGGTCATCCGAGCCTTCTTCCCCTGCGCCTGACTTGATATCTCCAGCGACGTACCCGTCACCCTCTTTGCGCAGCAAGTCCGGGTCTCCAAGGAGACCTTCGGCCTGCATACGTCCACTGTAGATTAGCGGCTCGCCGCCATGCATAGCCTCAAGAGTCAGCCGTTCCTTTTCATCACCTGCGTATATTGAGAGATCGGTAAGGGGCATTTCCAGCCTCTCAATAACCTCTTTCTCATAGATGTTTCCCTTCTCCCAAAGCAATTGAACAAACGGGTTTGGCTCATCGCGTTGCGCCGTGTCGGCGAAAAGGTCCATGGTCACGCGATGCGGACAGGAAACCAAATCGTAAAGCATTGAGGCGGTGATCGGCGCGGTCATGATTCAGCCCTCCTTGTACTGGCGGAAATTGGCAGCAAGGTCGGCAAATGATTTTGGGCTGTATCTGTTGAAGCTCTCTTCGTCCACGAAAACGAAACCCGTCCTGTCCGAAAATGCGAACGGAGCCGAAATCTCGAATCCTAGAGGTGTTGTCCAAATTCGCGGAGACCAGCCGACGCGGCACAGGCCTTCGATAGGCGATCCTCGATCACATCCTGCTGCTGGCGGTTGACCCAGCCAGCCAGAACGAGCAGCAGGAATTGCACGTGGTACGTCATCATGGACCTGAAGATAATACCCTCGGGCCAGACGATTGTAAAGCCTACGGCCCTTGGTCCGGTCGCAAACACAGACACTAAGCGGCGTTGTTGCACCGCTCTGGCTGAGAGCGAAATCCGCCTATGGTGGTGGCCGAGGTATGTTTCGAGCATGAAGTATCCCAAGCGCTGCCAGTACAAGCACGCGAAGCAGAAGAAGTACCACGTTCGCAACTGGGCGGAATACAACGAAGGGCTGCGCCGCCGGGGCGATTTGACAGTCTGGTTTGACGAGGAGGCAATCGCGAACTGGAAAGCCGACAAGACCGGTAAGCCTGGCGGTCAACGGGTCTATTCAGACATGGCGATTGAAACGGGCCTGGTTGTCCGGATGGTGTACAAGCTCGCCTACCGACAAACCGAAGGCTTCTTGCACTCGATCGCCTCGCTTCTCGGGCTCGGTATCGAGATCCCGGACTACTCGACGTTGTGTCGGCGCTCGAGGTTGCTCCGCAAGAAGCTGCGGATTCCGAAAGCCGCGAGCACTCAACCCATCCACCTGATGATCGATAGCACGGGCTTGAGGATTCATGTTGGAAACGCTCGCAAACCGCCAAAGCAGCGCGCATGGCGCAAGTTGCACATCGCCGTTGATCGCGAGACAGGGAACATTGTTGCGTCCGAACTGACGGCGTCACGAGCTCGCGACGCAACCCGAGTCCCCGCTTTGCTAACACAGATTCAAGCACCTCTAGTGTCGGTGGCGGCGGACAGTGCATACGACAAGGAAGCGGTCTACGAAGCCATCGAAGCGCACAGTCCTGGACGAAGGACGCGCGTGGTGATTCCGTCGCAACGAAACGCGACGCTCAGTCAGAATTCGAACACCGCCATGCAGGAGCGCGATCGCCATATTCGTGCAATCGAAAGACACGGCCGACGTGAATGGTACAAGCTCTCAGGCTACACCAAGCGAAGCATGGTGGAGAACGCGGTCTATCGTTACAAGGCGATCATCGGGCCGGAGATGCGGGCTCGAACGTTGGCGAGGCAACGAGTTGAACACCGAATTGGGTGCGAGATACTCAACAAGATGGCTGCGCTCGGGATGCCCGATACGTACTGCGCCGGGTGACTCTGCAACCGGCACAGGGAGGTCAGCGATTTGCTCCGGGCCGTGCAACAACGCCGTCCTGCATCGTCATGTCATTAGACGAGGCCAACTTCCGACAACGTCCCCCTTACGAAGAGCCACCCTTGGCCCGATTCAAGAACTCCTGCATCAGCTCGATCGGAAGTGGGAATATGACCGTCGAGTTCTTTTCGGTTGCGATTTCGGTAAGAGTCTGTAGATACCGTAGCTGGATCCCCATCGGGTGTTGGCCGACGATCTTCGCCGCCGCCGCCAACTTATCAGAGGCTTCGAACTCACCGTCGGCGTGGATGATCTTGGCTCGCTTCTCCCGTTCCGCCTCCGCCTGCTTGGCCAGCGCGCGCGTCATTTCGGCCGGCAGATCGACGTGCTTGACCTCCACGGAGGTGACTTTGATGCCCCACGGGTCGGTGTGTTTGTCTAGGATATCCTGGAGCTGCATGTTGAGCCGCTCCCGTTCGGATAGGAGACCATCGAACACCACTTGACCGAGGACGCTGCGGAGCGTCGTTTGCGCAAGCTGAGAAGTCGCATAGAGAAAGTTCTCCACCTCGACCACCGCTTTGATCGGGTGAACGACGCGGAAAAAAACCACCGCGTTTACCTTCACCGAAACGTTGTCGTGCGTGATCACATCCTGGGGCGGAACGTCGAGCGCGACCAGGCGAAGATTCATCTTCACCATGCGGTCGATGGGACTGAAGACGAAAATGAGGCCCGGCCCCTTCGGGTAGGGCAGGAGCTTCCCCAAGCGAAAGATGACTCCTCGCTCGTACTCGTTGAGAACCTTGATCCAGTTGAGGAAAAAGATTGCGAGAAGAATAAGACCAATAAACCCACCCAAAGGTAGCCCGAACATCGCTCACTCCTTTTCTGATTCCGCCGAGTTCCCCAAAAAGGGCTCCACTCGCGTGTTCCCGCTACAGCCCACGGCAGCCAGCGCGCACGCAAGAGCCAGTATCCATCTCATGCCACCTCTTCTTCTTCGGCTCAGTGTGAAGACTATCACGGCTGGGCGCTGGTAGCTCCTTATCCGAATCTGTCCGAACCAGAGATGCGCACGCCTACGTTCAGACGCACTCGGGCGCAAGTTCCGCTACTCAAATCCTCAGGAGTTCACTCGCGTCCTGTGCCAAAACTCGGCCCTTTTGAAATAGGTGTTAAATCACCGGCTGCGCGAGCAAAATCCCTGCCCCAACTCGTTCACTGTGGAGGCCCAGACCAGGTTGCACGCGCGAGCCTGCCAGATCGCCCGGGAGGTGCTCACGCTTCTTTACGCCGGCTTCGCCGAAGGTGCCATGGCCCGTTGGCGGGCACTCCATGAGCTCGCCGTCCTGTGCCAAAACTTGCCTTCAAGGCTCGTCGCGAGCTGGCTCTCGAGAATGTCGCCTTCGGCAGCAGCTCGCCGTCCGCAGCGAGGTCGGCGCTTCGCCATCATCATTGACGAGGCGCATTCGAGCCAGACCGGCAGGACCTCGGCAGCGGGTCAGCATGGCGCTCTCCGAGGCGGGCGCCGTGGAGGAGGACGAGACCACCGAGGACACGGTCAACCGCATCATGGCCGCGCGGAAGCTTCTCCCGAACGCGAGCTACTTCGCCTTCACCGCCACGCCCAAGAACAAGACGCTGGAGGTCTTAGGCGAGGCGTACGACGCGGGCGGGCAGACCAGGCACCGCCCCTTCCACAGCTACACCATGAAAGCAAGCGATCCAGGAGAGGTTCATCCTGGACGTGCTGCGGCACTACACGCCGGTCGAGAGCTACCACAAGCTCATTAAGAAGATCGAGGAGGACCCCGAGTTCGACACCAAGCGCGCTCGGAAGAAGCTCCGCCGCTACGTCGAGAGCCACGAGCATGCCATCCGGCTCAAGGCCGAGATCATGGTGGACCACTTCCACGAACAGGTGCTGGCGCTCAACAAGATCGGTGGCAAGGCTCGCGCGATGGTAGTGACAGGTGGCATCGAGCGCGCGATCCAGTATTACCATGCAATCCGGCAGTACCTCCTGGAGCGCAAGAGCCGGTATCAGGCCATCGTCGCCTTCTCAGGCGAGCACGAGTATGGCGGGGTGCAGGTCAGTGAGTCGTCCCTCAATGGCTTCCCGTCCGGGCGGATCGCCGACAAGATCCAGCAGGACCCATATCGGTTCCTCATTTGTGCCGACAAGTTTCAGACCGGTTACGACGAGCCGCTGTTGCACACGATGTACGTGGACAAGATTCTGTCAGGGATCAAGGCGGTCCAGAGCACGCACGCGAACCGGAACATGTCAACAACTTTGAGACACTCGCAAGCTGCATTTAGTGAGCCTCGATTATGGCGGGGAGACTCGTGAGGTCGGCGCGATCGACGTCAACATCGACCAAGATCTGGTTGCGTGAAGCAGAAAAAGGGGGTACCCCCGGTATGGACGCCGCCCCGGTATGGACGCCGCGGCGAGAGGGGCTTGTGCGGCATTGTGGAGCGTCGTTTTTTCCGGCGGCGGGTTGATCCAGGCCTGCGGAGGCAAAACGGGCGGTTGCGGCGTTCCGCGAACGAAGCGTTCGGGATGAGCCCGTTGAGCTTCGATTAGGATCTGACGGCGAGCGGTGGTGAGCTGTTCGGCGCGACCATAGTGAACGTCGGCCGGTGTCATAAGGCCGATTCCCGAGTGCCGGTGGTGGAAATTGTAGTAGTCGAAGAAACCGCAGCAGAATAGCCGACCGTCTTCGGCGGAACCAAAGCGGCTCGGAAACTGAGGACAGTACTTCATCGTCTTGAACTGAGACTCGGAGTAGGGATTGTCGTTCGAGACGTAAGGCCTGGAGTGGGTCTTGGTAACTCCGAGGTCAGCCAGGAGCAGACCCACGGGCTTGCTCCTCATCGAGTGCCACGGTCCGCGTGAAGGGTGAGCTGGTCGGGTTCAATGTCCTGCTTGCGACAGCTCTCGGCGATGAGGCGTTGGGCGAGCGCGGCACTTTCTCGGTGAGCCAGCATCCAGCCAACCACGTAGCGGGAGAAGATGTCGAGGATGACGTAGAGGTAGTAGTAGGTCCACTTGACGGGGCCACGAAGCTTCGTGATATCCCACGACCAAACCTGGTTCGGCGCTTCGGCCAACAGCTCCGGCTTGGTGTAGTTCGGATGGCGCCGTTGGTTCCGGCGCTCTCGGACCTCGCCGTGCTCCTCCAAAATCCGATACATCGTGCGAATCGAGCAGAGGTAGGTTCCCTCGTCCAGAAGCGTAGCCCACACCTGAGCGGGCGCCTTGTCGACGAACCGCTCACAGTGCAAGGCCCCGAGGACTTCCTCGCGCTCAGTTTCGTCGAGAGCTCGGTGCGGCCGAGGACGACGCTTCGGTTGGGGCCCCGCCGGCTGGCGCCTGCGATACAACGTGGAACGAGCCACACCCAGAGCCTCGCAGGCTTCCGCCGTTTGCCCAATCCGCCCCGCCAGCTCCTCGACCGCCACGATCAGTCGGTCTCGTCGCTGTCGAGTGGATTCAGGGGGATCCCCAGTAGTTCGGAGGTTTTTTTTTGGATCTCCAACATCGTCTCCACGCGAGCCAAGCGACGTTGGCGCCGGGCGTTCTCGCGCTCGAGCTCCTTGACCCGTGGATCCTCTGCCTTTGCCTTCCGGCCTCGCTTTCTCGACGCCAACCCTTCCTGCGCGACCTCGTCACGTTGGCGGCGCCAACTCGATAAATGCGACGAGTACAGGCCCTCTCGACGCAGAAGAGCAGCAACGTCGCCATCACCCTTGCAGGCATCGGCCTCACGCACTATCCGCAGCTTGTACTCCGCGGTAAAGCGTCGACGCTTCGCTTGCTCGCTCACTTCCGGATCCGGGACCCCCGCCGCATCGCGGCCGGCGGGATCTCCAGTCGCCCTACGGGCTCCCTCCGATCCCGCCGAGGTCTCTCTCTCTACCAACATACTCATGCGTTGATCCTCCTCCACCCTCTACACTAATTTCAAGGGGCGAAGTGTCTCAGGGATGTTGGCACAGAGGGAACTCGAAACGATCTCGTCGCTGCTCGATGCCCATCCTAAACTCAATGAGCTGGTACTGCAAGACCTGAAGTCGGTCACCCCATCGGCAGGGAGCGATGTTGGTCGTGGGGGAATGAGCGCGGAGCAGGTTCTCCGGGCGTTGTTGGTCAAGCAGCTGAATCAGTTCAGCTATCGGGAGCTGGCGTTTCACTTGGCAGACTCTCGAAGCTATCGGACGTTTTGCCAGCTCGGCATCATAGAGCCGACCCCGTCCTATGCCAAAACTCGGCCCTCTTGAAATAGACCACAAATCAGCAGCTTAGACGCCCTTGGAATCCGCCGACCCTTGGGCTGCGTGGCGAGCTACGGGCAGTGAACTTGGTGCTTGCGCTGTTTACTGTTGGTGATGTGTACGCATCCCTTTGCAAAAGAGGCGCTTACGCTCCATTTAGTGCGCCGCGAAGGTCACGAGCGCTATTTGGGCTGTAATTTAATGCACTGTAAAGTCTTAGCATCATCTCACCAACACTTACGGGCGGAAGCACCCGACCGACAACGACGCGTATCAACTGATGTCGGTGATAACCCAGCGCCCGATGGGGCTGAGGTTTCGTCCCGCGTCGACGATATTGAACTTTTGCAGTGTGAACGTATGGGGCTTTTCAGACGACCCGTCATTGACTCTGAGGGTCAGCTCCTTCCCCGATACTTCGCCCACGAACTTCTCATTGACGTTGACATTCACCGAGAGCCGGGCGGCCGAACGCAAGCTATCGATCTCTTTACCCAAATCGATCGCAACACGGTCGGCCTCTTCCTGCTTGCCACGCCTCTCTTCCCATTGCTTCTGGAATTCCGCCATCTCTCCCTCGAACTCGTATTCCGGCTCGTCCTTACGCTTGGCCTCGTACTCGTCGAAGGCGCTCCTGTGATCTTGCACGAAGAACGCGTTCCGCTCGGCCAACTGCCTGCGCTCACGGGAGAGCTTAGACCTCTTGTTTTCGAGCTCCGGGAGCGCGAAAGGCTCCGTCGATGTCGGACCGACCTCGACGATCTCCCAAGATACGACCTCTCCCGCAAACTCGACCACTGAGACTGCTTTAGCGGCAGATTCGTTACCGCTTTGTATGGCGGCCAAGAACGAATTAACGACCTCGTTTTCGCCACCCGTACAAGACACCCCCAAGAGGATGACCAAGAGCCCTGCACGCTTTTTTTGCCTGAGCATCATTCTCCTCCTTGTTCGGCAAGTCGTTCCCGAGCCTTCGAAGTCGCCCCGGCGGTTCTGGAGAGAGTGTCGATGACAGGAGCTACGGTGCTTTAGATCGTGGCCGCTGAAGCGACGTACGGGTCGACCGCCACGCCAATCGTATTCCCGCGCTCGGCCCGGCGCAAGCACTGCTGCCCGACGTGGCTCGGGTGCTCCGTCATGCCCAGACGACGAGCGCATAACCGATGTAGAACGCGTAGCACAGAAGGATCAGGCCCAGAAAAACGCGAGGGCCGCGTCCGGGGTATTGCTTGAAAAGCACGACCGCTCCAGCGACGACCACGACCATCTCGATCGTCGTAACGATGCCGCCATAGTGCCGGCGGTCCCAGTAAGAGACTGGACTTTGAAAACGCCAATCCGAGAATGGAAAAAATGCCGGTGCGCGTCTTTGCGATGGAGCGCGAAATCGCAAACGGCGTGCAGCATCATGCTGAGGAAGAGTACCGCGGCGTGTGGGCGCGCGAGCCGGCGCGCCACAAGCACCCCGAGTGCTAAAAGCGGCAAGGAGTTGAAGACATCGAAGAAGGCTTGCCAGCTGAGATCGTGATAGGCCTCGGCCCAGATCACTCGCTCCGGTGCTTTTAGCCAGCTCTTCTGATAGGCGTAGAATACGAACATCGGTAAGTCCGGCAATACAGCGCCGAACGCGATCGGCGCGAAGAGAGACCGACGATCGCGTTTTCCCAAAACGAGCAAGTTGACGACGGCGTGGCCCGGCGTGTTCACGATCCTCTCCGTGCGAGCTAGGCATAGGCATAGATGAGCGCGAGCCCTCGATAAGGACGCCCAGCGTTCAGCGAAGAGACGCATCTCCTCTTCTTTCGCCGCGCCTTCATGCCCGAGCATATCTCGCGCCAAATACTTCACGACGCCGAGATCCCCGCCGGGGAAGATATCCGGTGCTTCCGCAATCAAGTGTTGGTGGCTGCCGCGTAACCCGCTCGTGTGATAGAGTTTGAGCCTGATTTCTGGAGACGCAGTTCTTTCGGCGATGCGGGCTGGGCTGACCACACGGTGCCTGACGTTCAGGCACACCTTCGTGTGCACGCCGACATCCTTATTAATGGCGTTCGCCGACACAGGCAGGCCAGCTGACATTAGCATTCAAACACGGCGTAGCAACACTTGATGGCGGAAGCACCCGATTGGTTTCTTGGGAGAGCTTGATCTAGATCCCGAGCTTGACTCCTCCTGGATCCCAAAGTTTTACAGGTGCTTCATTGGAAGCCTGTACGGGCGGGTCTCTGAGGAGGGTCTTCCCTCTCAGGCGTTCGAGGAGTGCATCGTCGATTCGTTTGCGACCGAAACCGGCACAACCAACCAGGTACTCGACCTACCTTTTGCAGGAGGCGTGCGCGTTCTCATCACAGTGTTGAAGAAACTCTTCGAACGCCCGGGGAATGGGCGTCGAGAGAATGCACTCTATCGTGGACTCGAGGATGTCAAGGAATTAGTTGAAACCATCATAAGCGACTCGTGGTCATTTCCAGCTCTACGCCCCTGACCTTACGCGGCCTCAGGCATCTCGTCCTCTCGTTGGATCGCATCGATGGCCGCAACCACTACGTCGATGGATGCGTGCCCCTTGACTCGTCTGAACTGTTGTTCGCAGTGCAGCAGCACAGCGGCGAGCCATCGCTGGCGCATTTTGCTGTTACGGTAGCGTTTGATGTTGCGCTCGCAACTACGAACCATGGAGAACATACTCTCTATAGGATTCGTCGAGTGCAGGCTCTGGCGCAATAGAGCGGGGACCTTCAACTTGTGGAGCATCAGCACCTCCTCGAGTGCCTCGAGGAGTGAGTCTGCCGCCGACTCGTTGATGTCGCGAAGCCAGCGCTCGAACTCCTGCAACATCTTCTTCGCGTCCTTGTAGCTGTTCTGCTCCAAGGCAGTCGCGAAGAGGTGGTGTGCCTGCTTGCGGTAGCGTTTGGGCAGGTGGCGCTGGATGTTGCGGTCTTTGTGCAAAGTACACCGCTGGTGGATGAGCTTCTTGCCGTATCGGTCTTTGAGCGCCTTGATGATCCCCCCGCCACCATCGGTTACCCAGAGGATCCGTTTGGAGAGCTTTAACCCCCGTCGCTCCAACTCTTCCAGCAATTCCTCGCAGATCTCGTGGTTCTCCGTCGCCCCTTCCCAGAAGCCCAGGGGGAGCTTTTTCCCTTCACGGTCCACGCCGAACGCGACCACGAACGCCTGACCGCCGCGGTGGACCGTGTCTAGGTACATCGCGAAGAGCGGAAACTCTTCGAGACTGCGCTCCTGGAACTGCTTCAGCTGCTTCGCCGTCGCCTCGACCAGATGGCGGGACACCGAGCTCGGCGTCACACCGAAAGCCTTGCCTGCCGCCGTCACCGTCTCTTCGTACTTGCGAGCAGACATTCCCCGAAGCACCTCCGACAGGAGTTCCTCCGAAAAGCCCCCGCGATTCTTGAGCTGCTCGTAGGTTCTCAGCCCGACCTCACCCTCCGGGCCCCGCAATCGAGGGTGCTCGACAGGGAGCTTCTGGTCACCGACATAGATCGACCCACGTTGACTCGCCCATTTGCGAAGCCCGGACGACGTAGGATGGTAGTCTGGCCCAGATCTCTCTTCGCGCTCCATGTACATGAGCGTCTCAGCTACCAGGCGTCCGACATCGAGCATCGCGGCGTCCAGCGCTCGCTTGCCCTCCAGCATCACATGCACAACTTGATCCGCCCACCACTCTTGCTCCTGCGTCGCCCTCAGCATCTGTGTTGCATTCTTTCTCTTCTTCGTATCTGCTCTCACTGGGTGGCTCCTTTCTTTTTGATCGCCAGCTTTGACACCGACGATCTTGAAGGGAGTCACTCACCGATTTCAACTAGATTCAGGATATCCTCGTGGACTCGACCATCGGGCGAAGCGGTTTGTTCCGGACGTCTTGCAATTACTGAAGTCACATCGGATCGCCTACCTGTGCCTTCTATTTATTCATCCGCGCGCCCCAACTTGATCGGTCTCCGGTCTACCGGGACCATGCCTGCATGATTTCGTCGTTGGTTCGCGCTCGGCCCTTGGACAGCCGCAAACACAGACACTAAGCTACTGATTTATGATCTATTTGCAAAAGGCCGAGTTTTGGCACAGGATGGGGTTCAAGAAGGCGTGGCGAGAGCGAGATTACACCACCGTTATCGGGGTAGCCCGCAAAAGTCCCGAAGACGTTCTGCAGGAAGACCCGAAGCTCCTCATGTGGTACGACCAAGCGCTGACTCGGACTGGAGAAGACGAGTAACAAGCGCATGCATGCCCACGATCGCTTTCTTCCTGAATGGTTTAGCCGTATTAGATCCCGGCAGATTACGTTGCCGCGCTTTCAACGGTTCGTTGCGTGGGGCCATAACGAAGTATCTGGCCTATTGACGACAGTTCTACGCGGACTACCATCAGGTGCGGCGCTAATTCTCGAGGTCGGCGACGACGAGAAATTCTCCAGCCGAACCATGGTCGACGCACCGGATTCCGGGGAGAAGGTCAATGAGCAGCTCTTAGACGGTCAGCAGCGTCTGACCGCGCTTTGGCGAAGCCTGCGCGACAAGTACGAGGACCGGACCTACCTGGTTGGATTTGAGGAGGACCCTGGGAACGGGAAAGCGAAACTTCCTTATGTGTTTGGCCAAGCCAGATGGTCAAAGAATGGAAAACGATATCCCGTTTGGGCCGATGACCCTGCCGAGTGCTGGCAGAGAGGCTTCATACCCATCTCTTTGCTGCGGCCGGAGGACATCCGGGACGAGATCGACCAATGGATCGAGAAGGCTATTCCGGATGACACACCGGACAAGTTCGCCGCATACAAGACGATTTTCGGTCTGATCAGTGATCTCCGGATCAATGTTCGCGAATTCAACCTTCCTTACCTCGCCTTGCCGGCGAAGACGCCGAAGGAAGTAGCGCTGGATGTGTTCATCAAAATGAACACGAGCTCAGTGAAGCTCTCTACATACGACGACGTCGTTGCGCTGGTAGAGGACGAGACCGGGAAGTCGCTTCACGAGCACGTGGATGCTTTGGCGGCGGCGGTGCCGAGAGCGACCAACTACGCGGATCTTCCAAGCCTTGTCCTCGATGTGGTTGCGCTGCGACAGGATCGCGTGCCAAGTCAGGCAGGCTATCGAGGGATCGATTACACCAGGATGCTCACTGAGTGAGATTCGGTGGTAAAGGGCATTCAAGGAATGGTGTCCTTCCTTGAGGATGAGAGCATCTTTGATGATCAGCGCCTGCCGAGTTATACGGCGATCCCAATCATAGCGGCCATCTGGGAGTACCTTCCCACGCATCCAGACCAGTTGGGCAACGCGCGGCACTTGCTGAGAATTTTTCTCTGGCGGGCATTTCTTACGAGCCGCTACGAACAGTCGTCGACGACCAGTGCCTTGCAGGACTATCGCGGTCTGCGGCGCATATTGACTGAGGACACTGGCGAGGATGCGGTACCCATCCTTAACGAGGAGTCCTATCCGTCCCCGACATTGGAGATGGTGCTGCAGGCCGATTGGCCAAAACGCAAGTCCATATTGGGTCGTGGCTTGCTCGCCTTGATGCTGAAGGCCGGGGCAGAGGACCTGGCCGCCGGCGCCCGAGCTACGGTTGCGTCCATCACCTCCAAAGACCATCCGCGTGAGTACCACCACCTGTTCCCTGCATCAACGCTGGAAGATGCCGAGGTCCCAGACGAGCAGGTCTACCGTGCCCTGAACTGCGCACTGATTACGTGGCGCACTAACAGGACGATCTCGAATAAGGATCCCATCGCATACCTCAAGGAGCGAGCGGACAACAGTGCCCTGGGGGAAGCCGAGTTACATCGCCGACTACGGACCCATTTGATCCCTTACGGTGCTCTTGCGGTTGGATACCAGGGCCTGTCCGATGAGGATCGGCGCTCGCGTGTCAAGGACGACTACGCTAAGTTCATAGAGGCTCGTGCCGCCGTGCTTTCCGCCGCCGCACAACGAGCCTGTGCTGGGCAGCCGATGGAGCTGAGCGAGCTGTTCGATGACGGCCAATGAACTGCATGGCGCGAGTCGTCAGACTCCAGGCCAGTCCTTGGTGGGCTCCATCACGATTACCGGTTGTCACGCGTCGCCTGCCTGACCTAGCTTCTCGCAGCGAACACCGCGTTCTTTAGGTACGTCCGGTTCAGGGCGTAGGATACCGTCCATTGTTGACTGATTGTCGGCGCGTGATGAATGCAGTAGATTGACCTGCCAGATGGGGCTCCCCATCAGCCCCCGTAACTTTGGAGGGACCTATGAACAGCTTCGTTTTTCTTTGGATGCTGACGGCCCAACTAGCCTCCGACGACAAACTTCCGATCGACGAAGTCAAGGGCGCGGAGGAGACTGTGGCCACATTCTCCATCGTCGCCCGCGACCCCGCGACCGGAGAGCTCGGTCTCGCCGTGCAGTCGCGCGCGTTCCGTGCCGGCCGTACGGTGCCCTACGGAAAGCCCGGTGTCGGCATGATCGCTTCGCAGGCGGGCGCGGCTCGCACACCCTACGGCCGCAAGGGTATGGCGATGCTCGAAGAGGGTCTGTCACCCGATGAGATCATCAAACGATTGACCGAACCGGACGAAGGCCGGGGAGTGAGACAAGTTGCGGTGATCGACAACGAGGGACGCGTCAAAGCCTACACCGGGGCCGACTGCGGCCACTGGGCGGGGCACATCGAGGGTGAGAACTATTCGGTGCAGGGAAACATCCTCGCCGGCGAAGAGGTTGTGAAGGCCATGGCAAGGACGTTCGAATCTTCGAAAGGAGAGCTCGCCGAGCGCCTCATGGCGGTTCTCGAGGCGGGGCAAGCTGCCGGCGGCGACGCCCGAGGCATGCAGGCGGGCGCCATCTGGGTCATGGAACCCTACGACCCGTCCCACGAGAACGAAGGATCCGATCGCCACCGCGGGGTGGACATCCGGGTCGACGACAGCCCGGACCCGTTCAAGGAGCTACGCCGGCTGTTGAACATCACGCTGGGCGGGCGCCACTCCCGAATGTCTCGACGCCTGGCCGGGGAAGGCAAGTTCACCGAAGCCATCGAGGCGCAGAAAAAAGCGCTCACCTACAACCAGGCCGACAACGTGATCTACGGCCTCGCGCAGCGCTACGCTCAGGCTGGTGATGTTGCCAACGCCCTCGAGAACCTGCGGGAAGCCATCGCGCAAAACCCCCGCTGGAAAGCTGTGGCCGCCCGCAACACCAGCTTCGACAAGATCAAGGACCATCCGGAGTTCAAGGCCTTAATCGAGCGAGAGTAGACGATGTGCGGGTGGCTCGAGTTGGAGATGGCCTTGGCCTCACGCTTCCTCTCTTCGATCGCTTCTGCTACCCTCGTCAGCTTGCTCAGGGGCCGTCAGGACCTGGCAAGTCGGTCCGCACAAGTGGTCGGACAGGAATGATTTCTGTGTCTTTATTTCTCCGAACCCACTAGTGTCCCGTCCCGGAAGTGAGGTTAGCATCGAGAGCGTCGAGGCGCCCGGATCGCAAGGCGCGTCGAGGGCGAAATACCGGGTGTATTCAACCGAGCCGCAACGCAGCGAGGCGGGATGCATCGGCGCTCGAATGCAACCTGACTTCCGGGACGGGGCACTGCCTTCATCCTGGGGGTAGATAATGGCTCTGCTCGCAAGTCGCCGCGACTCGCGGCTCACTCTTCTCACCAGCTTGGTCGCTCTCGTTCTTCCAGCCGTAGCGCTCGGCAGCCAGACCGCCGAGCCGCCGCCTCCGATCGAGGAGCGCCTGACGCTTGAGAAGTACCTCGATCTCGAAGGTGTGAGCGGTCCGCGCATCGCGCCTGACGGAAAGCAGATCGTTTACGTGCGCCAGTGGATCGACAAGATGACGGACTCCCGCAAGTCGGCGCTCTGGATCATGAACGCGGATGGCCGCCGGAACCGGTACTTGGCCGAAGGGACATCGCCCCGCTGGTCACCGTCGGGCGACTGGCTTGCCTTCCTGGCGTGCGGCACGACTGGCGGCGATCGGAGCGCGCTCATCGAGTGCGACCCCGGATCCCATCAGCAGATCTACGTCCGCATCATGAGCGGAGACGGCGCCGGGTCGATCACGCAGGTGACTCGCCTCACCGAGAGCGCCAGCAACATCCAGTGGTCGCGCGACGGAACGACGTTGACGTTCAATCAGTTTGTGCCGAAGCGCAAACCGAAAGTCATGCTCCCCGGCAAGCCCGAGGGAGCGAAGTGGACCGAGGAGCCGCGTGTCATCGACCAGATGGACTATCGGCAGGACCGCATCGGGCTCGATCGGGATGGCTCGCAGCAGATTTTCACGGTTCCGGCAGAGGGCGGCACGCCGCGCCAAATCACTCACGGCGACTATGACCATGGCGAGCCGCAGTGGAGCGCCGACAACAAGACGATCTACTTCGACGGATTCCGGCGACCGGAAGGCGATCACGAGTGGTACGCCGGCAGCTACCTCGGCCGCCCGTCGAAGATCTATGCGGTGGACGTCGCCACGCGACAGATCCGCGAGCTCATCGACCACGTCGGCGTCGACGAGAACCCCATCGTCTCGCCTGACGGCCGTCTCATTGCCTACGAGTCGTCGGATCCGACCGATCACACCTACGTGAACCGAAGGCTCTACGTCATGAACGCCGATGGCTCGAACGCGCGCTCGGTCTCCGACGACTTCGACCGGCGATTCCGCCGTACCATCTGGACGCCCGACGGGAGCGGCGTCTATCTCACCGCCGACAACGCTGGAACGCGAGACCTGTACTTCGCCTCGCTGGACGACGGAGTACGACGCGTGACGGAAGGTGCCCACACGCTCGACGTGACCGATTTCAATGAGAACGGGCTCGCGGTCGGAGTTCTCTCTACCCCGCACGTGCCGTCGGACATTGTGTCGCTGTCGCTGACGAACCCCAGTATCGAGCGGCTCACGCACGTCAACGACGATGTGCTCGCGGGTGTGACGCTCGGCGAGGTGGAAGACTTCTGGTACGACTCGCTCGACGGACTACGTGTGCATGGCTGGACCGTCAAGCCACCAGACTTCGACGCCACGCGCACCTATCCCTTGTTGCTCAGCATCCACGGCGGGCCGCACAGCCAATACACTTTCGCATTCAACGCCTCGTTCCAGAACTTCGCGGCGAACGACTATGTCGTGGTCTACACCAATCCGAGAGGATCGAGCGGCTACGGCACGGCGTTCGGTAATGGGATCGAAAACAACTACCCCGGGAAGGACTTCGACGACCTGATGCGCGGCGTCGACGCCGTCGTCGAGCAAGGCGACGTCGACCCAGCCAACATGTTCGTCGCCGGCTGCAGCGGCGGTGGCATCCTGACCGGGTGGACGGTGACTCAGACCGACCGGTTTGCGGCGGCCTCGGCACGTTGCATGATCAGCAACTGGATGTCGTTCGTGGGGACGACGGACGGCACATCCTGGTATCGGACGTTCGACAAGTTCCCCTGGGAGGATCCGAGCGACCACCTCCGGCGTTCCCCGCTCATGCACGTCGAGAATGTGAAGACGCCGACGCTCATCATGGTGGGCGAGTATGATTTACGGACTCCGGTGCCGCAGAGCGAAGAGTTCTACGTAGCGCTGAAAACGCTGAAGGTGCCGACCAGGTTGATACTCATGCAGGAGGAGTGGCACGGTACGACGCGCAAGCCGTCCAACTTCATCCGCACGCAGGTCTTTCAGATGGAGTGGTTCGAGCAGTATATGACCCGCGAGATGCAAACCCGACGAAAGTCGCTGCCGGAAACGACACTGTCGATGCGATAAGTCTCTTCACGCAGGATGGAAAGAGACGACTTCCGGACAGTGCTCGCGAGCTCGATCATCGACTCGATGCACGATCTTGTAGTTACACCGCTGAAAAGATCGGAACAGCGAACGTTCTTCGGTCCAGAACTCTACCAAGGGGTAACACATCAACTCCTGCAACCGGGATGAATAGTTGGAAGGGACCGCTCTGCTTGCACTTCGCAGGCCTCGGCAACTCCGCTAGAATCGCTCCCACCCCATATGGCGGTGTGATGCGATCGATTGGAACCGTCTTTCTTCTCGTCCTCTGGAGCGACGTCCCTGCCAGCGCGCAGCCGGCAGGCGAGGCGCACAAGATCGATTACGAAACCGCTCCGCTGGAGCGCCGGCTGTTGGCCGAGCGTTGCCTCGGTGGGATCGTCGTTGACGGTTCGCTCGGCGAGGCCGACTGGCAGAGCGCTCCGGTGGCGACGAACTTCATCCAGAGCGAGCCGCGGGAGGGGGCGCCCGCCACCTATGACACCGAGGTTCGGACCCTCTACAACGACGATTATCTCTACTTCGGTGTCGTCGCCTACGACCCGGAGCCCGACCGCATCATCATCAATGACCTGACGCGCGACTTCAACCCGAGAGCCGGTGACATGTTCGGCGTGGTTCTCGATACGTTTCGCGATCTGCGAAACGGCTATACCTTCGAGACCAACCCCATGGGCGCGAAGTTCGACGGCCAGTTCGTGAACGAAGGCAGGGAGTTCAACCGGAACTGGGACGGCGTGTGGCACGTCGCGACACAGATCACCGAGGTGGGCTGGACGGCGGAGCTGGCGATCCCCTTCAAGACGCTCCGCTTCCAGAAGAAAGAAGTTCAGACCTGGGGCGTCAACTTTCTCCGCCGCACTCGGCGTTTGAACGAGGATACCTACTGGGCGCCCATACCGCGTATTTATCTGCTGTCGCGGGTGTCGCTTGCTGGCACGCTCGAGGAGCTGACCGGCTTGACGTCGCGGCGTGACATCAAGATCACACCGTATGCCAAAGGAGACATCACGGAGACAGCCGAGACGTCGCGTAACGGGAACTTCGAAGGTGGCATCGATGCGAAGCTCGGCGTGGGCAGCGGCTTGACGCTCGACCTTACCCTCAACACCGACTTCTCCCAGGTCGAAGCGGACCAGCAACAGGTAAACCTGACGCGGTTCAGCCTCTTTTTTCCGGAAAAACGGGATTTCTTCATCGAGAACTCCGGCATCCTTCGGTTCGGTCCGGCCCCCGATCCCAGTTTAGCCTCTTTCCGATCCAATTTTGGCGGACTCCGCGCCGGGACCAATCTCCGCGGGGGCCAGGGCCGGGGCGACGACCTGCTGCTGTTCTTCAGCCGACGCATCGGACTTTCAGAGGAGGGCGCGCCAATCCCGGTCCTTGGCGGCGGGCGCCTGACCGGACGCTCCGGGGTTTACGAGATGGGCTTCTTGAATATCACCACCGGCGAGGAGGAGGGGGGCCTCACCACAGGCGAGAACTTCACCGTCGCGCGGGTGCGAAGAAACCTCTTCGCGAGCTCCGATGTCGGCGTCATGTTCATCAACAAGGAAGTCTTCGACTCCGAGCACTACAACCGCAGCCTCGGTATCGACGGAAACTTTCGATTGACCCCGGAGATGGATATCAACGCCTACGTGGCCAAAACGGCCACTCCGGGCAAGGAGGGCGACGATCTGGCAGCCCGCGCCGCCTGGTCCTACGACTCCCGCACCTACCAGGCCCGGATCGCGGTCTCCACGCTCCAGGACAACTTCAATCCCGAGGTCGGCTTTGCTCCCCGCATCGGCGTCCGAAGAAGCAGCAATCGGTTCGGCTACCGCTATCGACCTTCATGGTGGTCCGGCGTTCTACGGGAGTTCAACCCACACACTGAGATCGATTACTTCACCAGTCAAGACGGGGTCGTCAGCCGCTACTTCAATCTCCACCTATCGATAAGGCTTCAAAACGGTGGCTTCGTCTCGTTGGGAAGAAACTACAATCTGGAGCAGACGTTCGAGCCTTTCGAGATCCACCCGACGACCACCATCGCGCCCGGCTTCTACACCTTCAACGAGAACTTCCTGATGGTGTTCACCGACACGAGCCGGACGCTGTCGGGAAACGCCCGGTACTCCTCGGGAGACTTCTTCTCCGGCACACGTCAGTCGGTATCCCTCGGCGCGGCCCTCAAGCTGGGTGCACGTCTGACCGCACAGACCGCGTGGTCCTACAACGACATCGAGCTCGAGGAAGGAACCTTCGACACGCACCTCCTCTCGACCCGCTTCACCTACGCGTTCAACACCAGGATGTTTCTGCGCGGTTTCATCCAGTACAACAGCGTCACCGAAGAGTGGAGCAGCAACATCCGCTTCAACATCATCCATCGGCCGCTGTCGGACTTCTTTCTCGTCTACAACGACCGGCGCGACGACACCGGGCGGATCGTCGACCGCGCCCTCATCGCGAAGTTCACTTACCTGTTTCAACTGTAAGGGCTCTTTGTTCAGCCGAGCAATGCGGGCCCGACCCGCTCCCCCCTTTGGCGCAAACGTGGCACTCGAAAATCGGGATTAGACTGAAGTTCCCCGGCCGAAAGGACAAAAACCTGAACAGATTCAAGTAGATAGCTCAGAATTGAGTGCCCGGTTCTGGCTACAGGATGATAGTTTCGAGAAGGTCGTAGGCGCGTTGCTGCTTAGGGTCGGGTGTCGTGACGACCTGGAATGTGGGAGCGTCGGGATTGTCACCTGGAGCGCGGCAGATGTTACGCACGATGGTGCTGAGTGCCTTGAGTAGAGTTTGAAAGCTGTGGGCCTCGGTGCCGTCGTCGAGTTTCTTGGAGCGTATCTTTCGCAGGGCAGCCTCGGAGCGCTTAGCGGGAGCAAGCGGGTCCCGCGTTTTCTTGGCTTCTTGGTCCTCGTCGCAGAAGAGCAATGGACGCCATGCTTCACGCATGTGCCACTCGACGTAGTAGGCGAGCATGCACAAGAAGATGTGGGCGCGTACCCGTGTCTCGAGGCGGTGGCGAATCGGACGCACCTTGAGGTCGATGGTCTTGATAGAACGAAATGCCCGTTCGACTTGACTCAGACTCTTGTAGCAGCGGACGGTGTCGTCGGGTGATAGGCGCTGTTCGGGCACGCTGGTCCGGATGACATAGATGCCATCGAGCGTTGCCTCGGAAGCCACCTTGTGTTCGTCGATGTGGAAGTCAAACCCATCGTCGCGGATCTGCAGCACGAAATGCTTGGCCACCTTGTACTTGTTGATGACCTTGCCTACACGCACACCAATGTTGTCCTTGCCTCCATGTTTGCCGAGCTTGACGTCCGAGCGAATGCTCTCCAGTCTCTTGCAAATATCGTTGAGCACTGCTTCTGCTGCGGGCTCTTGCTCGACGATTCGGAAGCGAAACTCATCGTCGCGAATATCGAGATCGAAATGTTTGGCGATCTTCTTGGTGATGAGCTTGTGTACGCGCGCACGGATCTTGTCCTTACCTTTGAGATTGCCGAGTTCAACATTTGAGCGAAGCTTCGTGAGCCTCTTGTAGATACTATCGAGCGCCGCTTTGGCCGCCACCTCTTTGTTGGGAATCTGGAAGGTAAAGTCGTCATCGCGAATGTCGAGCACAAAATACTTGGCGAGCGTCTTGGTGACGACCTTGCGCACGCGGGCGCCAATCTTGTCCTTGCCTCTGAGCCTAGCGCGCTGCACCATGGTTTGAATTCTTGCAAGCTCTCTCGCAGTCGCCTGCAGAAGGGACTGACGTTTGTGGACGCGCAGTTTTGCCAATTCGGTGTTCCGGCACGCAAAGAGTCGTTCGCCAGCAAAATCTGGATGAGTCAATTCAAACAGATTACGCTCGTCAAAAAGGCCGAGTTGCAGTTGACCTCCATCGATGAGCTTACGAATAGATGCGCTTTTGAGCGCTGTGATCCAATCGACCCCTTCGAGGTTGCGGAGGTCATCGTCGATCCGCTTCTGAGAAATCATGCCTCGGTCACCGACGAGCACTAGGGTCTTGATGCCAAACCTGTTTCTCACCATCTCGACTTGGGGCATCAACGTCGTGCTATCCGACTCATTGCCCGCAAAGACCGACACGGCGACCGGGCAACCCCGCTCGTCAGTGACTAGACCGTAGTTGACTTGCAGTCTATCTCTTTTGCCATCACGGCTATATCCCATGGCGGCCAGAGGGCAGGTGACACCCTCAAAGTAGCTGGAGCTGAGATCGTAGAGCACCAAGCCTCCTTTTTTGAGGTGTCGTCCAGCCAGTTTTTTCTCGATACGTTCTTGCCGCTCGAGCAACCAATCCATGGCGGCATAGAGATCATCCTCGTTGGCATCGGCCACACCGAGGCTTTCGGGCAGTGTGGTGGTGTGCCACCACCGTGTCGTCGCGAGTTTGCTGTCAGGTTCGAGGATGCGTGCGGCAACCATCGCCTCGACCAGGTTGCGCTCACGGCATGGCTTCGAAGCGAGCAATTTGTCGAAACGAAGGCGTCTCATCGTCGTACGACAGGCGTTGACGTGGCCGTGAAGCGAGGACTTGATGACCTCAAATGCTTCGCTGACAGCGACGAAGGCCTCACCTTTGAGAGCGCGGCGTATGAGCTCGATGATATTTTTGGGCAGGTGTGAAAGGTTGGCGAGGGTACGCTTTCGGACCTTCTTCCCTTCCCGCCAGCCCTCGCGTAAGAGGATTGCGGGCGGAGAGTTTCGATTGCGCACGGTCTCGATGTACATGGGAACATATATACGCTATTCTGGCCATGAAAGCAATCAATTAAAGCCATGACAAAGAGAGTTACAGCCTAGTTACATGGGAACATATGGCGAAACCAAATTAATCATATGTCCTGCGTAAACAGGCATTTACATCAATTAACAGGGGTTTGAAGCAGGGAACTTCAGGCTAACCGAGGCCATTCACGAAGTGGGCGCTGGAGGCTCACAGCGTTGCGACGAGCATTCGCTGTTTCTCCCAATCGTCGGGAAGCGGATGATGCAAGAGGTAGCTCGAGGTCAGCCCAACGGGCTGGCGGCCTTCGACAATGGCGCGGACAATGTCGGGAGCCAGGAAGGCATAGCGGATTGCCTTGCGCACGCGGTCCGTTGGGATGGCGTCTTCGGTGGCAATCTGCTCATAGGTTTTGCCTGCTTTGATTCGGTCGAGCCAGGAGAGGGCGTTGGCGATATTGCGCAGGAGTGTGCGGTCGACGGATTTCGTGGGGTTGCCCAGAACGAGCTTGGTCTCGACGCCGCGTCGACGCAAGCGGAACGGTGCGTGGATGCGGAGTGCACCCTCGCGAATGCGGTCAGGTCCCATAGACAGGCAAGCAGCGAACGCATTGCGGTCGAGCAGGATGGACACAGAGCCGGGGCTGATATCGACCCGCCGGATAAGATGGGGCAGGGGGGCTGCCGAGGCACTGTCATTATTACTGCCATTACTACCGGAACACAGCCCGTCTAAAAAGCAACGCACCGAGGTGAGCTCTTGCATCGTCGGAGTGTGGATCAACGAGGCCGAGAAGGTCGTGGCATCCACATGCTGTCGGATGAGATGCACGACGGTCTGTTCCAGCATCGGGGCGGGCAGCCGCCAGCCGGAGAGGTCCTTTTGGCCACTGTGCTGGATGAGGCGCCGGGAGACGTAGTAGCGGAGCCGTGGCCCGTTTTTCTTTTTGGTGTGGCTCGGCGTCAGCCGGTCCCCGGTCTCGTCGAAGAGCTTGCCTGCCAGTGGGGAACGGGCTGCACGGCCCTTCGTCGTGCGTTTCCTCGGTTTGGCAGCCCCTGCCTGCAGCTGCGCCTGGACTTCGTCCCAGAGTTCCGGAGCAATGATCGATGAATGCTGGCCCTCGTAGACACGCCTCTGGTGCCGGATGCGGCCGACGTAGAGAGGATTGGTTAGCAGGCAGTGGAGGTGCCCGCGACGGAACGGCAGCCCGCCTGTCCGGGTTCCATCCCCGGCGAAGCGTTGCTTGGTGCGCAGCCTCAGACGGTCCGCCTCGGCCTTCACCTGCCGGAGCGTTCCGTGCTTCCGGTACAGCGCATAGAGCGTCCGGACCGTTTCGGCCTCAGCCTCGTTGATGCGCAGCGTGCGCTCGTCCTTCTCATAGCCTAGCGGTACGCGGCCGCCCATCCATAGTCCCTTGCGCTTGGAGGCAGCGACCTTATCGCGGATCCGCTCGGCCGTGACCTCGCGTTCGAATTGTGCGAAGGACAGCAGCATATGCAGCGTCAGTCGTCCCATGCTGGTCGCGGTGTTGAAGGACTGGGTCACCGAGACGAAAACCGCGCCGGCCGCCTCGAGCCGTTCGACGAGCTTCGCAAAGTCGGAGAGGGAACGGGTCAGTCGGTCGACCTTGTAGACCACAATCTGGTCGACGAGACCGGCATCGATGTCGGCGAGCAAGCGCTGCAGGCCCGGGTGTTCCAGGGTTCCTCCCGAGAGCCCCGCGTCCTCGTAGACGGTTGGCAGCAGCACCCAGCCCTCCGCTTTCTGGCTCGCGACATACGTGGCGCAGGCTTCTCGCTGCGCATCGAGGGAGTTGAACTCCTGCTCGAGACCTTCTTCCGCGCTCTTTCGCGTATAGATGGCACAGCGGATCTTCTTCATGTTAGGCCTTGCGCTTGGGCGTCAGACCGAAAAAGCGTGGTCCTGACCAGTGGGTGCCGGTTATTCGCTTTGTGATGGCGGTGAGGGACGGATAGGTTTTGCCATCGAACCGATAGCCGTTGTCGAGTACCTCGACCTGGTAGGTCCGGCCATTCCACTCGCGGACGAGATGGGTGCCGGCAGAAACGGACCCTGCGGGCGCGGCGTTGCCTGGTGTCCCGTTCACCATGGCGGCCAGAATGCGCCGGGTTGTAGCCGAAAGCCCGCCATGGGTCCGGCACTGGCGTTCGTGCAAGAGAACGCGGCGCAGGAAAACGCGCGAGAGCGAGCTTGGAGGAGTAGCCCCAAAGGTTTGCTCCCAGACCCGCCGTAAGCTGGCGAAGTCCAAACCGTCCAAAACGACGTTCCGGCCAACCCCTGTATCCTGCGGCATCCCCGAACGTTCGCTCTTGTGCTCGATAAAGTCCAGTCTAATGAGGGACTGCCGGGTGCGAAGGTCACTGCCCGTAGCTCGCCACGCAGCCCAAGGGTCGGTGGATTCCAAGGGCGTCTAAGCTGCTGATTTGTGGTCTATTTCAAGAGGGCCGAGTTTTGGCATAGGACGGGAGAACCCAGTGATATAGAATTTTCGTGTGTTGCTTCCATAGAGCGTCCGGACCGTTTCGGCCTCAGCCTCGTTGATGCGCAGCGTGCGCGCGTCCTTCTCATAGCCGAGCGGTACGCGGCCGCCCATCCATAGTCCCTTGCGCTTGGAGGCAGCGACCTTATCGCGGATCCGCTCGGCCGTGACCTCGCGTTCGAATTGTGCGAAGGACAGCAGCATATGCAGCGTCAGTCGTCCCATGCTGGTCGCGGTGTTGAAGGACTGAGTCACCGAGACGAAAACCGCGCTGGCCGCCTCGAGCCGCTCGACGAGCTTTGCAAAGTCGGAGAGGGAACGGGTCAGCCGGTCGACCTTGTAGACCACGATCTGCTCGACGAGACCGGCATCGATGTCGTCGAGCAAGCGCTGCAGGCCCGGGCGCTCCAGGGTTCCTCCCGAGATCCCTGCGTCCTCGTAGACGGTCGGCAGCAGCACCCAGCCCTCCGCTTTCTGGCTCGCGACATACGTGGCGCAGGCCTCTCGCTGCGCATCGAACGGCCGGCGCGAGAGGCGTCCACTTGGCGACGAGCTCGTCATAGGCTTTGCGAGCATCGATCCCGTTCTTGGCGTAGACGATCCGGTTGTAGTTCACGCCGGAGCTCACGGCGTGCGTGCGGCGGGCAATGTTCGAGCAAGTTGGCGCGCTTGTGCTCGGTACATCGCTGCACCTGGCACCCCGGCCACTTCTCGAGCGCTTTCGTCAGCCCCTTGTGGCCATCGCTAATCACTAGCTTGGGAGCCCGGAGTCCTTGAGCCTGGAGTCCCTCCAGCATGGAGCCCCAATGCGTCGAGGCTTCGCTCACCGCCAGAAGGGTTGAGCGCGAACAAACGACGAAATCATGTCGGCATGGTGCCGGCAGACCGGAGACCGATCAAGTTCGGGGCGCGCGGATGAATAAATAGAAGGCACACCCGCATCGAGTCGGGTTACTCACTGAATACAACAGCCTTGCACCATGCTTCGGGTAGCTCCCGAAGCTCAGGCGAATAGGTGAGAGCTTCCTCTACACAGAGAACGTTTGCATGGCCCGGCGCCATTTCCGGCTCCGGGTAAAAAGGGAGGTTAAAAACATGCTTAGGCTTTTGTTCGTCATCACCATTCTGCTTTCGGCTTTTGCCGCCAGTGCGCAGGAGGTTTCCAAGATCACCTTCAACGAGGTTCACAACAAATTCAGCGTCGAAAGTTCTCTTACGGACCTACAGAAAGATGAACTCTGGAAAGAGTACAAAGGGAAATGCGTGGAATGGAAAGGGCGACTAGAGTATCTGGATCAAGGATTCTTCGGCGGAATCAGTGTCGGATTCAAGCACCGTAATGAGACGTTCACCTACGATGTTCTGGTTTCCGCTCCAAAATCAGAGAAGGAAAATCTAATGAAGTGGAAGCAGGACCAGATACACCTATAGGGCGACGCTCCAAAGTTATCCTGGCGTGATCATGCCGATCACCGCCGACTGGGGATGCGAGGACTGAAATGGATGACTTGCTTTTGATGAAAGGACTGACGCAGGAAGAGCAATTGATGATGATGAACGAAATGAGTCGGCGTCAAAAGAAACCGACGACGGCGGTTCTATTCTGTCTCTTCCTCGGCGGTGGCGGTGGGCATCATTTCTATATGGGCAAGCCGGCGCTCGGTGTCTTGTACCTGCTGTTTTTTTGGACCTTCATTCCTGCACTCGTGGCGCTTCCGTCATTAGGTGTTGGTGAGATGACGCTAAGATTTTACGGTGCATTAAATTACAGCCAAAATAGAACTCGTGACCTTCGCTTCGCGCTAAATGGAGCGTAAGCGCCTCTTTTGCAAAGGGATGTGTACACATCACCAACAGTAAACAGCGCAAGCACCCGCGAAACCGGAAACTAGAGCGTTTCGGTCACTCGGAGCTTGCCTTCGGATAGATCTTCTCGCCATCGTAGTCTCTCATCCCACAGAAACCGATGACCTCGAACCCATTTTCTTTCAGCAAGGCCGCGGCACGCGCGGCTCGTCCTCCGCCGTTTCAGGCGGTGAGGATGGGTTTGTCCTTCGGTAGCTCGTCGAGCCGATCGGCAAGTTGGTCGATGGGGATGTTGGTGTAGCCCTCGACCGTACCCAATTCCTCCAACTCTTCGGGGTTTCGTACATCGAGGAGAAAGACGTTCGAGTCATTCAGCGCTGCCGCGAGCTGTTCGCCTTTGAGCTGTGGCGCTTCGTCGACCGTGTCGGTCGCCGACTCAGCCGGCTCGACCGGCGCCGATGAGGAAGCGGGCTCCTCGTGTCCCCCGCCGTCCCCACCACCGCAGGCGAACAGCGCTGCCGCGGGGAGCCAATAGAGTCGTTTCATGGTCACCTCCACCGCGACCTATAGCACATCTAGGCGTTCGGCTGCCGCTGGCACCGGCGGGCACAGATACCGCGAGAGATAAACGCTCGAGGTCCAGACCCGGATATTCGAAAACAGTTGCAAGAGCGAGCCTCTCCAGGTTCCTAAGACGCCGGTGGCGTCGTCGGGTCGACCGGCACGAAGCAGTCGAGCATGGCAGGTCTAAAACGCGCAATCAACCCTGGATCGACTTTTTGCGGAGCACAGCCGCGTTCGGTGCGGTAATCCCAGAGTTGCCCGAAGGCCTCCTTCAAAATATAGGCGGTGTTCAGGCGCCGGTTGGCCTGGAGCAACTTTTTGAGTGCGCGGCTGACCGTCCAGGCTCAGGTTCTCCCGCCGGGAAAGCAAAGTGTAACGCTGCCCCTTGATGTACGACCGGTCCTTGCCGCTGAGGCGTTTGTACTCACCGCGCCGGACCTCATCGACAGTATTATCGAGGATCTGCGCCTATGTCAGGAGAAGTTTAAGGATTACCAGCTCACCGCGTGGTCAGCCCAGCCGGCATCGCCGAAAGAACTGCGTCTCTCGAAATCAGGCTCAAACTCTAGCACGAGAACGGGTTACGTGGCAGCCCCCAACACTTACTTGCGGAAGCACCCTCTCGTTCACGCGCTTAGAAGCAAACAGAAATCTCTTGACAGCGATGAGTTTGCTGCCTAAGAGTATTCACAGGTGCCGTCGCTACCCGACCAAATTCAACAGCGGCCGGGACATCCCCGTGAAGGCTCTGGATACGCTCTACATGCAAGAGCAGGTCGACCGGGCGGGGCTACCGGCGCCTCGGGCCATCGGTGTCCATGAGATCTCCATCCGCAAGGGACATAACTATCGCGTCATTGTCAGCGGTGCTTCCGCCATTAAGTGTTGGTAAGATGACGCTAAGACTTTACGCTGCATTAAATTACAGCCAAAATAGCGCTCGCGACCTTCGCCGCGCGCAAATGGAGCGTAAGCGATTTTTTTGCAAAGGGATACGTACACATCACCAACAGCAAACAGCGCAAGCACCGTGCCATGGCAGCATTCTTGCGCACGTGAGCGTGGTTTGCCTATAGTGGTGTCGCGTGCTCAATACCGCGCTAGGAGGAAAACATCTAAATGAGCAAAGATAACTGGAGTGTTCTTGCGTCGGCGCTTAGCTCCAAGCTAAAACTGCAAGCCACACCTATTGCCATCACTTTTTCCAACGACTTCCAAGGAGTTCCGCCATTCGAGGGACCGACCCCGGCGCCGATGCCCGATGGGCGGACTGGCAAGGTCCCTGCGGGCTGCGTTTTCTGGATGAAGGCAACGGACCGTACGTTCAGCACCGTCGCCGAAGATCACGGCAATTGCAGTGTCGGAAGCTTGACGCACGGCCTCAAGACAATGGACGAAGTAGCCGGCAATAGCGACGTGGCTGCGCTCCTAGATAGCGGATGGGTCACGATGGATGTCGTCCCTCAAATCCCGGTGGTCAAGACCAAGTACGGCTACATTACCTACGGACCGCTCGTGGAGAGCTCGGATCCGGACGTGGTCGTCGTTCGCCTCAACGCAACACAACTTATGGTCCTTCATGACGCAATCCCCGGTCTTCGCTTCGAGGGAAAACCCCAGTGTCACATCGTCGCCATCGCCAAGGAGCAAGGTGAAATCGCGGCCAGTGTCGGGTGCATGCTAAGCCGGGTCCGTACAGGGATGTCACCCAGCGAAGTGACGTGCGCGATCCCGGCCTCCAAGCTGGGCGACGTCATCGAGGCGCTCGATTCCACTTGCGTGGCGGACGGCAAGGTGGCGACGTACGCTGCAGAAGATGGGAAGCGATTCGCCTAGGACCCTAAGTCGGTCAAACCCCGTGAGGTCAAAATACTCATGCGCGTCGTGTCCAAAAATACAAACGAACTCATAGGCCATAAATCAGCAGCTTAGTGTCTATGTTTGCGACCGGGCCAAGGGCCGTAGGCTTTACAATCGTCTGGCCCGAGGGTGTTATCTTCAGCTCCATGATGACGTACCACGTGCAATTCCTACTGCTCGTTGTGGCTGGCTGGGTCAACCGCTAGCAGCAGGATGTGATCGACTACCTGCAAGAGGAGAACCGTGTGCTCCGAGCCGGGCTTCGGGGCAAGCGTCTCAGGCTCTCGGACGACGACCGTCGTAGGCTCGTCGTCAAGGCCCAGGCTTTAGGCCGCGAGGCGCTGGCCCAGATTGCGTCGGTTGCCACATCCGCTACGCTTCTGCGCTGGTACCGCAGGCGCACATGCATCTCCTCGAAGGCGTCCGAATGGCTCGCTCGCGTCGTCTTGGGGCTCTCGATAACGGCCTTCGCCGCGACGAGCGCGGGCGAAGATCTGTTCTCGGATTTCGACGACGGGTGGAGGAAGCCGTGGATGGAGCGCGTCTTGGCGCGTCGCTCCAATACGTTTCGGCTCGAAACCGAGGCCGAGAATCGTTTCCTTCGCGTCGATAGCCGGAACTCTGCGTCGGCGCTTTGGCGGCGAGTCGATGTCACCGGCGAGCTCATCCTTTCGTGGCGATGGCGGGTGTCGACGAGCCTCGGGCACATTGACGACGTGCGGCGGCGGAGAAGCGACGACTATGCAGCAAGGGTCGCCGTCATGTTCGACGGGACGCCGTTCGCGCGCCCGCCGCCGTTTCTCATGTACGTGTGGGCGGGGAACGAGAGTGTCGGGAACGTGTACCCGAGCCCTTACAGCGACCAAGCAGTGACCATCGTCTTGAGAAGCGGGGACGTGGATAGCGGCGAGTGGTTCATGGAAGAGCGCGACGTGTCGGCGGTTTTCGAGCGCTACTTCGGTCGACCTGCAGAGCGAGTCACCGGGGTCGTGCTCATGGTCGATACCGACAACACGGACTCGCAAGCCACCGCTTGGTTCGACGAGCTCGTGCTCCACCGCGACGCGGAGCCTTGACCGCGCGTGGCGTTGTTGCACCGCTCTTGGCTGAGAGCGAAATCTGCCTATCGTGGTGGCCGGGGTCGGAGAGCAGATGATGCAAGAGGTAGCTTGAGGTCAGCCCAACAGGCTGGCGGCCGTCGACAATGGCACGGACGATGTCGGGTGCCAGGAAAACATAGCGGATTGCCTCGATATTCGCTCTCGACTAGGTGGTCATCTGCATGGTGACGACCCGTCCGCCCAAGACAATTGTAGAGCCTACGGCCCTTGGCCCAGTCGCAAACACAGACACTAAGCTGTTGATTTATCAGCTATTTCAAAAGGGCTGAGTTTTGGCACAGGACGTCATCGCGGCGCTGCGACGGGAGGGATTTTGCTCGGCCGAGATTGCGCGGCGCCTGGGGCGCCACCGGAGCACAATCTCGAGAGAGGTCAGGAGGAACAGCTCACGTAGTGATTCGGATTCAGGAGGGAAAGATGGACGACCAAAAAATCCGGGAGGAAAAATTATTCTGTCTCGACCTGGTGCGTGGCACGTGACAACGGTGAAGCGTTCAAGTGGTACCGGCTGGCCGTCGAGCATGGAGATAAAAGAGCGCAGGCCAACCTCGCGCTCATGTGCATGAGCGAAAAGGGGGAGCCGGTTGTACGAGTCGAGGCCTGCCGCCTCGGCCGCAAAATCGATAACTTGGAAAAGAAAATGCCTTGGACCGCGGCGTCGGGAAAAACGTACAAGCTTTGTCTACTCGACACGAACGCGCTAAGCGAGATCGTCAAACGTCCCAGTCGTGAAGGTCGACACTTTGTGGAGCGCTTCGGTCCTGAGGAGCATGTGCCGTGCTTCACCATTTACAGTCTCGTCGAACTGCGTCGCAGGCCTGACGTTTACAGACGTTTCGTCGAAATGTTCTCGAAATACCCGTTCTTTCTTCTCAAACTATGGGAGGATATCCTTGCCCAAGAGCGCGATGCATATTCGACTGCGGCGTCGGTGAGCCCGCTGTTGCAGTCTTTCACGCCTTTAGCTTCGAACCGCACGTACGGTTTCGACGAGTTTGTAGACCGGCTTGTTGTTCAGGAGTGGTTTGTTGACCGAGAACGCAAATGGCGTATGGAGGAAGATCGGATTCTCGACTCGTGGCTTGCGAATCGGAAGAACTTCCAGCTGCGACGACAAGTTGCCAACGCGCAAGATGCTGAGCGTTACGTCTATGAGGCAGCCATCCAAACGCTGATATCGTTTTTCCCTGACTGGATTCCGTCGTTCAACGAACGGAACGAAGTGCCCAACGTCTCGAGGTTCCCCGCATTACAGGTGATGCTTTATTCGCAATATTACAGACTGTGGGACCCGGATTGGAACCGTCGACCGCAGGAGGTTACAGATATCCGGATTATGGCAGCTGCCCCCTACGTTGATGTTGTGATAACTGAAAGGTTCCAGAACGAAGTTTTCAAGAAGATTCGCACTCGGGTGCCAGAGCTCAGAGAAGTCGAAAGCGTCCCGGTTCGACAACTCGCCGATAATTCAAATCGGTCTCCGTCCACCTAAAGTGAAGATGTTGAGACTGAATTCTGCCGTCCATATCGACAGAAGGAGAACGTGCTGGACCTCTATGCCTCGGTAGCCCCGGCCTCGATTCTAGGCCTCTCGGGTGGCCTGTGCTCCGCAAAAAGTCTATCCCGTCCTGTGCCAAAACTCGGCCCTTTTGAAATAGACCACAAATCAGCAGCTTAGACGCCCTTGGAATCCGCGCAGAATCGAGCGTATTTCGCGCCGCAGGGCTGGCTTCCGACCTGTGGGTTGCGTATCGTCGTGGCATTGACCTCGGCTGGCGGCCCATCGAATCATCGCTTCGCGCAGATCCGGTCATCGACCTTCCACAGGCCGACGTCGAGCGCGACGTACTATTTGCACCATGCGGGGAATACCCTTTTTTGTCAGTATCCAGGTGAGATCGCACTACGACGAGTCGCTGATATCTGACCGAGCCCCATGGTCTATGCTGGCTTGGGTGATCAATTCGGACACCCTCCGTACACAGTTTACAAATGACGCGACCTCCGAGCGTCGAGTAATGTACCACCGCGGTCCGTGGGCAAGATTGTTTCGAAATCTCTCCAGGAACGAGATTTCCTTGCTGTCTATCGTGATGAGCCCTTCGCGTTTCGCACCTTGCAGCAGTCGTCGGAATCTATATCGTTCAATTCGTCGTTCTGGACCGGGGCTCGAGCTGCCTAGCTCACCCGAGTCTATTCCGGGGAAGGTTCGGACGATTTCCTGAAGTCTTGGCTGTCTAACACACAACCCACGCGCGAGCACAGTTTCCAGATGAGAGAATTTCATGAAAAGCAACACGCGCACTGGGAGTTTCTGTAGGTCTTCCACGTCGACAGTCCCAAGCTTTTGACCGGGTAATTCGGGTGCTTGCGCTATTTACTGTTGGTGATGTGTGCGCATCCCTTTGCAAAAGAGGCGCTTACGCTCCATTTAGCGCGCAGCGAAGGTCACGAGCGCTATTTGGGCTGTAATTTAATGCACCATAAAGTCTTAGCGTCATCTCAGCAACACTTGATGGCGGAAGCACCGCACTTTCGACGGCCACGAGCCGCATCAATCGGCATCGGAGCGACGCCGCTTCCGGAACATCGCCTCGGTGAGAACTACTTCCGGCTGCTCGTGACACTTCCCTTCAATGGACGGTGGGCTTGCCCACGGCGATAGTGGAAAGGGTCTGTTGGCGGGCGCGCTTGCAGGCAAGCATCACCGCGTGCAGTTCTTTCTCTGCGATGTGTGAGAGCTCCCCAACCTCCTTGAGAATTCCCCTCAGGTCCCCCTCTGACGCCGGTAACGCCGACTCTCTCTCCAGGAGATCGATGATACCGCGGGTCTTGGTATGGACTTGGCCGAGGTTGTCCAGAGCCTCGTTGGCCCACTCGGGCAGATCCATGAGCTCCGCGTCACCGAACAGTCCGTCAATGAAGCCTTCAAGCTCCTCGGTGCGGGTCCGGCACAGACGGCGAATGTCATCCGTATCCGGCTTAGCCTCCATCCGCGTCAAACGGAACGGCTTGGTTGCTGATTGATGCCTTGCCAGTTCGTTCCAAAGCCCCATCAGGGACTCGAATAGCTCATTGGCTGCGCCGACATTGTCGAACTCCGGCAGCTCACCTTCCCAACAGCTCTCTATAGCCCGGAGGGGCGATGCGTCGAGCTTGGGCGTCGCGATGTTGCCGAGGAGTCGTGTGCGGACGACATGGAATGACGTCGGACACGCATAACGCTCCAATACAGCGCGAACGGCCTTGTCGCCAGCGTATCGGAGGGAACGTTTCTTCATGCTCGACCCAATATTCTCACGATTGACCTGCTTGACCAATCCGCTCCCTGGATGAAGTGATTGTCCATCAGTAAATTCCCGGAATCTTTGGATTGGCCGCGACTACGGTTTGCAGCGCCTCGACCACCGCCGCGTCCCGCGTGGTGGTGTCCACCGGCGGGGCATACGAGGGCGTCCTGTGCCAAAACTCGGCCCTTTTGAAATAAACCATAGATCAGCAGCTTGAACCGCGTCATGTCCGAAAATTCGCACTGAGCCGAAAGCTCGAATCCTGGAGGCGTTGTCGAAATTCGCGGAGACCCGCCGACGCGGCACGGGCTCAACGATAGGCGAGCCCGTGACAACGAGCACGTAGTAGGTTACGAGCCTGCGGACCGTGGCGACCTCGACGGTGAAAAAGTCGATCGCAGCAACGGTTTCCCAATGGGCGGGGAGAAACGTGCGCCACGACGTCCGCTCGCCTCGCTCCGGCGCGGGCTCGATGCCGTGCTTCCGCAGAATATTGGCGATGGTGCTCCTGGCTACCGTATGGCCGAGATTCGAGAGGGCTGTGCCTTCTATTTATTCATCCGCGCGCATCGAACTGGATTAGTCTCCCCTTGGGCTGCGTGGCGAGCTACGGGCAGTGAACTTCGCACCCGGAAGTCCCTCATTAGACTGGACTTTATCGAGCACAAGAGCGAACGTTCGGTGATGCCGCAGGATACAGGGCTTGGCCGGAACGTCGTTTTGGACGGTTTGGACTTCGCCAGCTTACGGCGGGTCTGGGAGCAGGCCTTCGGGGCTGCTCCCCCACGCTCGCTCGCTCGCGTTTTCATGCGCTGCGTTCTTGCGTACGAACGCCAGTGCCGGACCCATGGCTGGCATTCGGCCACAACCAGGCGCGCTCTGGCTGCCATGGCGAACGGGACGCCAGGCAACGGCGCCGCCGCTCCCGCAGGGTCCGTTTCTGCCGGCACCCATCTCGTCCGCGAGTGGAATGGCCGGACCTACCAGGTCGAGGTAATCGACAACGGCTATCGGTTCGATGGCAAAACCTATCCGTCCCTCACTACCATCGCAAAGCGAATCACCGGCACCCACTGGTCTGGACCACGCTTTTTCGGTCTGACGCCCAAGCGCAAGGCCTAACATGAAGAAAATCCGCTGTGCCATCTATACGCGAAAGAGTGCGGAAGAGGGTCTCGAACAGGAGTTCAACTCCCTCGATGCGCAGCGAGAAGCCTGCGCCGCGTATGTCGCGAGCCACAAGGCGGAGGGCTGGGTGCTGCTGCCAACCGTCTACGAGGACGCGGGGCTCTCGGGAGGAACCCTGGAGCGCCCGGGCCTACAGCGCTTGCTCGCCGACATCGATGCCGGTCTCGTCGACCAGATCGTGGTCTACAAGGTCGACCGGCTGACCCGTTCCCTCTCCGACTTTGCAAAGCTCGTCGAGCGGCTCGAGGCGGCCGGCGCGCTTTTCGTCTCGGTGACTCAGTCCTTCAACACCGCGACCAGCATGGGACGACTGACGCTGCATATGCTGCTGTCCTTCGCACAATTCGAACGCGAGGTCACGGCCGAGCGGATCCGCGATAAGGTCGCTGCCTCCAAGCGCAAGGGACTATGGATGGGCGGCCGCGTACCGCTCGGCTATGAGAAGGACGGGCGCACGCTGCGCATCAACGAGGCTGAGGCCGAAACGGTCCAGACGCTCTATGCGCTGTACCGAAAGCACGAAACGCTCCGGCAGGTGAAGGCCGAGGCGGACCGTCTGAGACTGCGTACCAAGCAACGCTTCGCCGCGGATGGAACCCGAACGGGCGGGCTGCCGTTCCGTCGCGGACACCTCCACTGCCTGCTGACCAATCCTCTCTACGCCGGCCGCATCCGGCACCAGAGGCATGTCTACGAGGGCCAGCATCCATCGATCATTGCTCCGGAGCTCTGGGACGCGGTCCAGGCGCAGCTGCAGGCAGGGGCTGCCAAACCAAGGAGACGCACGACGAAGGGCCGTGCAGCCCGTTCCCCACTGGCAGGCAAGCTCTTCGACGAGACCGGGGACCGGCTGACGCCGAGCCACACCAAAAAGAAAAACGGGCAACGGCTCCGCTACTACGTCTCCCGGCGCCTCATCCAGCACAGTGGCCAAAAGGACCTCTCCGGCTGGCGACTGCCCGCCCCGATGCTGGAACAGACCGTCGTGCATCTCATCCGACAGCATGTGGATGCCACGACCTTCTCGGCCTCGTTGATCCACACTCCGACGATGCAAGAGCTCGCCTCGGTGCGTCGCTTTTTAGACGGGCTGTGTTCCGGTAGTAATGATGATAGTGCCTCGGCAGCCCCCCTGCTCCGTCTCATCCGGCGGGTCGACATCAGCCCCGGCTCTGTGTCCATCCTGCTCGACCGCAATACGTTCGCTGCTTGCTTCTCTATGGGACCCGACCGCATTCGCGAGGATGCACTCCGCATCCACGCACCGTTCCGCTTGCGTCGACGCGGCGTCGAGACCAAGCTCGTTCTGGGCAACCCCACGAAATCCGTCGACCGCACACTCCTGCGCAATATCGCCAACGCCCTCTCCTGGCTCGACCGAATCAAAGCAGTCAAAACCTATGAGGAGATTGCCACCGAAGACGCCATCCCAACGGACCGCGTGCGCAAGGCAATCCGCTATGCCTTCCTGGCACCCGACATTGTCCGCGCCATTGTCGAAGGCCGCCAGCCCGTTGGGCTGACCTCGAGCTACCTCTTGCAGCATCCGCTTCCCGACGATTGGGAGAAACAGCGAGTGCTCGTCAAAACGCTGTGAGCCTGCCAGCGCCCACTCCGTGAATCGGCTCGGTTAGCAGCAAGCTGCTCTCCGACACTGGCCTCCACCAATCAGCCTCAAACTGGCCTAAATTCCCTGTCATGGTTTCCAGACTCGGATAGCTCCTTGTACTGGACCGTCTGCGGAGTCATCTTCGTTTCCTCCGTAACGCTCCGCTGGATGAATTCGAGGTTTGGCTAATTCGAATTCCGCTATTCGCCTTCTCCTCAGGCGCGATCTAGGCGTAGAGCGTCTTCTCATTGTCTGCGCGATTAAGTGGAAAAACGGCCCGATAAGCCCCAAAATCGCCCCAAATTGCACGCTAAGGACCTGTTTTGCTCTCTTTTTGATCGTTTCCAGCCAAGAATCGGAAGCTCCGCTCGAGTCTCCCGACTGCGATAGCCGGAAAGATGTTCCCGTCGACGAACATTCGCTGATGAGACGTAAAGCCTTTTACGACAATGAGTAACAGTCGGAGCCGCCTCCGGAGGGTTTACGACACGGCCCTCTTTCAAGCGTCCAGGAGGTTGAGATTGCCGTATAGAAAATCTGTTGAAGCAAATTCGATTCCGGCTCGAACAACCACCCGTCGATAATGCGTGCGGGGACCAGCACGTGACAGCGGCCGTTAAATCACTGTAGGGGAAGAGGATGGAACGAAATTGGCATCATGGTTGAAACCCGAGAGGGCGTAAAACAGCCTTTTCGCAAAACCTGTGTACGCGTCAGAAAAGTCAATAAATGCGCGAAACTCGAAACCTCCTGAATCTCCATTGGCTTTTCTGTTTGAGGATTTCCGCCAAAAGCTGGACCACCTTTTGCCGAGACCGGATAGCTCCAACCTGCACCATCCTTGGCGGGTGGTGCGAAGAACGTTGTGCAAACCGGCGAATACGACCTTGAACCGTCGCTCCGTGTCGTCCATCAGGCCCTTGAGTCTGGTGGACTCGCGGAACTCCGACTTCGCGTCCTTCACAAGAAATTCGTCCGCCTCGTCGAGCAAGAGGATCAGCCTGCGGCCAGCCCGAGCATCCAGCCAACGTCGGATCCACGAAAGGAACTTCTCGAGCTGCTTCGGATTGTCGGGGTCCAGTTCACGGTGCATGTCGTGCCCGCCGAGGTGCCGCAGCTCTCGCTGCAGCAACGGCCAAATGTCTCATGCTCCGCGCGCATATCCTATCTCGTTGACCTTGAGGTCAATCCACTTTGCGACATGCGTCTCCCGCGACCGATTGAAGTCGCGCTCGACACGGCGTAGGAGCGCGGTCTTGCCAAGCTGCCGCCCGCCGTAGATGAAGCAGGCTCCCGACTGGTCCCTAACCGCTTGTCTCACAGGCTCGCGGCCGTAGAACAACTCGGGCGGAACGAGGCCCGATGTCGTGGCGTAGGGATGGACGGCACTGAACGGCAACGTGCAGCGAAACAACGCCGACAAACGCCGTCCCTGACGACTGGCGAGAAACAGCATCAAGGATTCGTCGACGACGAGGAACAACCGATGCCCCTGAATCCCCTGCACACGCAGCTTTTCCCTCTCGGCGTACATAAACCGATAGCGCCTCCACCGCTGCACCTCGTACGGAGACGAATCGAACGCCATCAGATTCGCCTCACCGTGGTGGACATCGCTGGGGACTTCGAAGTGGTCCATCCCAGCGCATGCGGGGGAAACCCGTCCTGTGCCAAAACTCGGCCCTTTTGAAATAGCCGATAAATCAACAGCTTAGCGTCTGTGTTTTGCGACCGGGCCAAGGGCTGTAGGCTCTACAATCGTCTGGCCCGAGGGTGTTATCTTCAGATCCATGATGACGTACCACGTGCGGTTCTTACTGCTCGTTGTGGCTGGCTGGGTCAACCGCCAGCAGCAGGATGTGATTGATTACCTGCGAGAGGAGAACCGTGTGCTCCGAGCCGGGCTTCGGGGCAAGCGTCTCAGGCTCTCTGACGAAGACCGGCGCAGGCTTGCCGTCAAGGCCCAGGCCTTGGGCCGCGAGGTGCTGGCCCAGATTGCATCGGTTGCCACACCCGCTACGCTGGTACCGCTGCCTCATCGCAGCCAAGTACGATGGCAGCAAGAACCGGAGTCCAGGCCGACCTCCGACGGCGAAGGACATCCGTGAGCTCATTGTACGTGTTGCGCGGGAGAACCCGACGTGGGGCTATACGCGCCTGCGGGGCGCACTCAAGAACCTCGGACATGAACTCGGACGCAACACCATCAAGAGGGTTCTCGCCGAGCACGGTATCGCACCTGCCCCGGAGCGGGGCAAGAGCATGTCGTGGAGCACCTTCATCAAGGCTCATTGGGGCGCTATCGCCGCGACAGACCTGTTCACGGTCGAGGTTGTGAACCCGTTCGGGCTCGTCCGCTACCATGTCCTGTTTGTCATCGATATCGCCACTCGCTGCGTATGCATCGGTGGGATAACCTCGGACCCAAACGGGGAGTGGATGAAGCAGGTGGCAAGGACCCTCACTGACATGTGGGATGGTTTCCTCCTTGGCAAGCGATACCTCATCCACGACCGGGACCCACTATTCACCGAGGCGGTACGTGGGCTGTTGAGAGATTCAGGCGTGAAGCCCCTCCGCCTTCCCGCAAAAAGTCCGAATCTGAACGCCTACGCGGAAAGATTCGTTCTCTCCATACGTCGAGAATGTCTGGACCGCTTCGTACCTCTCAGTGAGCGACACCTACGGACAGCAGTAACCGAATACGTAGTGCACTATCACACCGAACGCAACCACCAAGGTCTCGGCAACGAGCTCATCACACCTCTGCCGGCAAGTGCGAATGACGCTGGCCCCATCGTGTCGCGAGAGCGACTTGGGGGCATTCTCAACTACTACTACCGTGCCGCGTAGATTGTCGCCGGCGACGGTAGCCCCTCGGTGGGCTCGGTCGGCGTAGCGTGGAAACAGCTTCAGGAACATGCTTCGATATTCGCTCTCGACTCGGTGGTCGTCTGCATGGTGACGACCCGTCCGCCCAAGACGATTGTAGAGCCTACAGCCCTTGGCCCAGTCGCAAACACAGACGCTAAGCTGTTGATTTATCGGCTATTTCAAAAGGGCCGAGTTTTGGCACAGGACGGGGTCGGCAGCTGCCGTCGCGAGCTCCTTGAGCACGTCGTGGTTCTCGGCGCATGTCATCTCATCCGGCTCGTGCGAGCTTACATCAGCTACTATCACGAGGACCGTTGCCACTTGGGGCTGAACAAGGACACACCGAAGAGGTGTCTAGGCTTGGTTGGAAATGGGAGCTAGAATGAGTGGTCTGCTCGGGAGCGCTTATCACAGAGCTAGTGCCTCGCCGGCTGGTTTCTGCCAATTTCGAGAACGCCTCCAGGATTCGAGCTTTCGGCTCCGTTCGTATTTCGGACACGACGGGCGAGCCTGTTCACGACGACAGTCAATTTCCAATTGACAACCCTTGAAGCCACCGCCTTATAGGCGGTGGTTGTTCACTGGCTGGGAAGGCCGTTTTTGGGTGGGTGAAGGGTGTGGGAGAATTGAGCCCCGTTCAATCGCTCATAAATAGAGTGAGGGAAGCGAGGCGGCCAATGTTCAGGGCCAAGAATATCAGGAGGATCTGAGCTTGGAGGGAAGCCGGCTCAACTGGATTGCCAACTTCATCTGGGGCATCGCGGATGACGTGCTGCGCGACCTTTACGTCCGTGGCAAGTATAGGGATGTGAGCTTGCCTATGACCGTGCGGCGGCGGCTCGAGTCGGTCCTGGAGCAGAGCAAGCCGGCCGTGCTGGAGATGAAAACCTCGCTTGACAAGGCGAAGATCATCCACCAGGATCAGGCGCTGCGTCAGGCGGCCGGCCGGTCGTTCTACAACACATCGAGGTTCACGCTACGTGACCTCAAGGCCCGCGCCAGCCAACAGCAGCTCAAGGCCGACTTCGAGGCCGTCTGGTCCAAATATTCGAACGCCCAGCGGGTCAACAGTTTGCACCTTCCCAAAGGCCCGAGGTGGTGAGTTCGTTCGTATTTTTGGACACGACGGGTCAAATCAATGTCTTACGTCTGTTCTGAATGTATCCGCGAGCGATGGCTCGCAACGTACATCCGAGAAAACGCCGACCAGCTCGAATGCGTCTTGTTCGAGACCCTCTTCCGCACTCTTTCGCGTATAGATGGCACAGCGGATCTTCTTCATGTTAGGCCTTGCGCTTGGGCGTCAGACCGAAAAAGCGTGGTCCTGACCAGTGGGTGCCGGTGATTCGCTTTGCGATGGTAGTGAGGGACGGATAGGTTTTGCCATCGAACCGATAGCCGTTGTCGACTACCTCGACCTGGTAGGTCCGGCCATTCCACTCGCGGACGAGATGGGTGCCGGCAGAAACGGACCCTGCGGGAGCGGCGGCGCCGTTGCCTGGTGTCCCGTTCACCATGGCGGCCAGAGCGCGCCGGGTTGCGGCCGAAAGCCCGCCATGAGTCCGGCACTGGCGTTCGTACGCCAGAACACGGCACAGGAAAACGCGCGAGAGCGAGCGTGGAGGAGTAGCCCCAAAGGTTTGCTGCCAGACCCGCCGTAAGCTGGCGACGTCCAAACCGTCCAAAACGACGTTCCGGCCAACCCCTGTATCCTGCGGCATCACCGAACGTTCGCTCTTGTGCTCGATAAAGTCCAGTCTAATGACGGACTTCCGGTTCGTGAACGGCTTGGCAGGCTGCTACGTTTCTACCATCGGGAAGCCGCATGAGTATTTTGACCTCACGACGACGGGTTACACGACGGCCACCAACATTTGATTGCGGAAGCACCCCCTTGCCTGAGTCAAAACGGATTCGCGCACCAACATCGTAAAACAGTGGAGTAAGTCCAGCTCCTTTTCGATTAGCAATTGTTTAGAAGAAACGCATGGAGTAGGTGAACTTGACCCCCCGACCGATCTGGGACGCAAAGTCCTTGATGAACGAGGTGTGGTTCCGATGGAGCTCGTTGGTCAGGTTATAGGCCCGCACCGAAAAGATCTGTGCCATGTGCGAGCGAGCCAGGGTGTAGTTCACGTTGATGTTTAGCACGGTGTAGCCATCGGTAGGGGTCTCGGTGAGCGCCACCTTGTTCTGCTTCCCAGCGAACACTACCTCCGGCACGACGGCGAGCCCCTTGTAGGGGATCTCCACCTGCACACGCCCGTGGAGTGATGGGATTCGGGGAAGGAACTCATCGATCGCAGTCAGCTTCGCCTCTGTGTAGCCAGCCGAAGCCTTAACCCAAAGATAATCCGTCAACCGAACGCTTCCTGCCGCATCGAAACCGACGAAGCGGCTGTCTCCCTGAACGAACGGGCTCAACCGCAGGCCGTCCGCCTCCTGATCGGTTGCGGCGGCGAAGACGAAGTTGTCGATATCGTAGTAGTAGAAATTGACTTCTCCGGAGGCGTCGTTCGAGCCGCTCTTGAGACTCAGGTCCACTCCCAAGCTCGACTCACGGTCAAGGGTAGGATTTCCGATCTCGAAGGCCAAATTCCCTACGTGCAAGCCGAAGTTGTAAAGCTCTTCAAGCGCAGGTGCGCGGTAGGAACGCGTGAGATTGGCCACGAAGGCTGCAGAGCTCGTGAGGTCGTATCGAATGCCAATCGACCCCGAAACGCCGGTGAAGGTTCGGGGGATGGCCGGAGGGGCTTCGAGATCGAGGTTCTCCTCTTCTTCGTGTTCACCCTCTCCTTCATCGTGCTCGCTTTCTTCCTCTTCGTGCTCACCGTCCTTCTCATCGTGGCCGTGATCGCTCTCCTGCCGCATTGCGGGGTTATAGTTGTTATGCTCGAAACGGGCTCCGAACTGAAGGGCGGCAGACGGGCCCAGCTTCAGTTCCTCGTACGCGAAGGCCGCAAACGCCGTTTGGGTCGTGGGTGGCGCGAGCGCCTCCTCGCCAATCACGTTGTAGTCTCGGTTCTTTGTCCAAACGCCGAACTTGCCGCTGAGACGTGCCACGGGATTCTGTTCGAACTCGGCGCGAAGAAGGTAGACGTTGTTGTCGAAGGATGTTCCAACCGTTGAGTCACCGGCAATGGTCTCGACCTCGTCGTGGGCATAGTCCACCAAAGTAAAAACGACTCGAAGTTCATCCAGGATGGTATTGCGAAGCTCGTTCATGCCGAAATCGACGCGCACGTTCTGGCGGCGGGGCTCGATGCTGATGAAGACTTCTTCTTCGGCGTGCTCTCCCTCTTCTTCGTGACCGCCGTGAAAGTCCCCTGCGAAAGGAACGCCATAGTCTCCATCCTCAAACTCATAGCCCACCGCGAAATAAGTCCGGTCTCCGTAGTAACCGGCGCCCGCGCTTGCGTTCGCAAACCGCGTGCGAGAGTTCTCGACTGGTCCCTCCGGCGTATCGTAGTCGCCGGTACGACGAATACCGCCGCCGCCCCAAGCCATCCATTTCCCATTGCCGTAGCGGAGATGGCCGCTGGTTCCCGCCTGGTCGTTGGTGTTTCCGAAATTCGCCAACACCTGTCCATGGACGCCCTGAGGCTGAGATTGCCGAAAAATGTCTTGGCTGGTGATGGTATTGACAACACCACCGATGGCGTTGCTTCCGTAGAGTAATGTGGCGGGCCCCTTGACAACCTCAATGCGCTCCGTGCTTCCTGGGTCGATAGTGGTGCCGTGGTCGCCCGACTGGCTCGACAAATCCGCAGTGCGGACGCCATCCTGCATGATGAGAACGCGGTCTCCATCGAATCCACGAATGATCGGCCTGCTGGATCCCGGGCCGAAGCTCCGCTTAGCAATCCCTGGCTCGTTCTCCAGCACTTCTCCCAGCGTGCCCCACATGTTGTGGGCCAGCTCGAAAGAATCCAGGACGGTCACTGCATTGAAGCTCTCTCGCGCCGTCGTCGCGCGACGAGCGCTCGTCGTCACCGTCACTTGTTCGTGAACCGGTGATAGAGCCAACTTGATGTTGACTTCAACGATTTCCTCGGCGGCGACCGTCAAGGGTTGTCTCTCGGCAGACAGGTGCTCCCTCTGCACAAGCAGCTCATAGGTTCCCTCAGGAACCTTCTCGATGCGAAAGCGCCCCTCATGGTCCGTGGTGGTAAAACTACCGAGGCCGACGAGCAGGGCCACCGCGCCGTGGACGGGCTCTCCGTTGGCCTTAAGCGTGACCTTTCCGGTCACGATGCTCGCCCCTTGGGCATTCGCGTGCGAGGCGAAGACGCTTGCGAACAAGCAGACGAACATACTCACAAAGATGGATCGATACATTGTGCACTTCCTCTTCAAGTTCGAGTGAACGGTGAAATGAGCCGAGGCCCGTCTCTTCTGGAGATGGACCCGGCGAGGATGGAGTTAGGCCGGTGGAGCGCGAGAGGGGTCTAGCTCAACGCTACCCCCATTTTCGTCAGACGGAATGTTCGGTAGCGTCCCGGATCGGCTGGTGGAAGGCAGTTCGCAAGGGAGCCATGCCGTATCCAATTGAAGAGGCTGGTGCCCTACCTTACAAAGGAGACACTCAGGATGGTCCCCACCCGCATCATTGGTGTGATAAGGGATAGAGGCGACGGTGATGAGAACCAACGCCGCGAAGCCAAGCAGTAGCACCAACCACCGGGGTGATAGACGGAATTGTCTGAAATCCCACATCTTGGCCTTCACCTCTACAGTGATTATAACGTATCACTGCCTTGGTGCACAACTCGCGATCTCGGTTCACAATTGTCCTGTTGTGCATCGTCAAAACTGCTCCGCCCACGCAATCAAGGACTTACGCTCCGCTTGAATTCCGGGCCGAAGACGGCGAAACTCCGCCGCTATGCTCGACGTTGTTGTCTTCCTCGTCTCACTTGGCGTCCGTGTCATTCGGGCGATGTGTCGGCGCCGCGCCGACCTGGTGTTGGAGAACGTCGCTTTGCGGCAGCAAGTGACGGCGCTGAAGAAAGAGCGCCCACGCCCACCGCTCGACGACACGGAACGGGCTTTCTGGGTTGCTCTTCGAGGTTCGTGGCCCGTGTGGGCGAGCCGCCTGCTCATCGTCCACGCGGACACCGTAGCCCGTTGGCATCGCGACCGATTCCGACGGTACTGGGCAAAGATGTCGCAGCGCCGCTATCCCGGTCGGCCTCGGATTGATGCCGAGATTCGCCGCCTCGTCCGCACGATGGCGCAAGACGGCTGGGGGGCGCCACGCATCCATGCTGAGCTCACCAAGCTCGGTTTCATCATCTCCGAGATTACGGTGTCGCGATACCTGCCGCGGCATCCCGCGGAGCCCGACCAGCTGAAGCGATGGATGGCTTTCTTGCGCAACCATAAAGACGATATCGCCGCCATGGATCTGTTCACCGTGCCCACCGCTTCGCTCCGGCTGCTGTACGGCTTCTTCGTCATCGAGCACGGCCGTCGGCACATCGTTCACTTCAACGCCACGTTCCACCCGACGTCTGCTTGGGTTATTCAGCAACTGCGTGAGGCGTTTCCCTACGACACCGCTCCGAAATATCTCATCTTCGATCGCGACTTCATCTTTAGCGCTGCGGTCATCGAGTTCATCAAAGCAACGGGCACAAACCCATTCGCACTTCGTTTCGCAGCCCATGGCAAAACGGAACCGCGGAGCGGTGGGTCGGCAGCTGCCGTCGCGAGCTCCTTGAGCACGTCGTGGTTCTCGGCGCATGTCATCTCATCCGGCTCGTGCGAGCTTACATCAGCTACTATCACGAGGACCGTTGCCACTTGGGGCTGAACAAGGACACACCGAGCTTGAGAGCGGTCACGCACCGACCGTCTCCTACGGCGAAAGTCGTCGCACTGCCGCGAGTCGGTGGATTGCACCATCGATACGAGTGGCGAGAGGCAGCCTGAGTCAGCTTGGTCGCTCGCGTTACTCGGCTGGTCGCCGAGAAGTTCGTCCTCAGCACCTTCCCTCGCGCGCTGACCACGCTCTCCAGCATGTGCTCAAGGGCAGTCCGGGCCTAGCAGCCCGTTGAAAAAGTCGTATTCGGTCGCGATATTTCTCTGAAGACTCATTCGATGACGATGTAAAATTGCATCGCATGTCGATGAAGAAGAAAAAGAAAAGTTGCCAAGAGACTTTATGGATTCCACACGATGCGGTTGCGTCGAGTCCTGGTCATCCTTTTTATGAGGAACTCGAGCGGGTACTTCGAGAGGAAGAGTTTGACTCGTTTGTGGAGTCGAAATGCTCGCCGTATTACGCGAAGAAGCAAGGTCGGCCGAGCATACCGCCGGGTGTGTATTTTCGAATGCTGTTGATCGGCTACTTTGAGCGCATCGATTCAGAGCGCGGGATCTGCTGGCGGTGTTCGGACTCACTGTCTTTGCGCCAGTTTCTTGGCCTTGGAATGGAAGAGCGAACGCCGGACCATTCGTCGCTGTCTCGGATACGGAATCGACTTCCGCTGGAAGTTCACGAATCTGTATTTGGATGGGTGCTAGAAGTTCTAGCGTCGAGAGGGATGATAGATGGCAAGACACTGGGTGTGGACGCGACGACGCTGGAAGCGAATGCGGCGCTTCGGTCAATCGTTCGTCGAGACACGGGGGAAAGCTACGAATCGTATTTGAAGGAGCTTGCGCGCAAGAGTGGTATCGAAGAGCCGAGCCGAGCGGACATTGCAAAGTTGGACAAGAAGCGGCCAAAGAAAGGGTCGAACAAGGAGTGGGTGAATCCGAACGAGCCGGATGCGGAGATCATGAAAATGAAGAGCGGGGGCACGGATATGGCGCACAAAGCCGAGCATGCTGTGGACATGAGCGGGGAAGGTGCGGTAATTGCCGTGACGCTTCACGGAGGCGCGAAGGGTGACACAAAGAGCCTACCGGATACGCTGGAAAAAGCGCAGTCAAATCTGCAAGAGCTCGCGAACAACGCGGAATGTTGTGAACGAATACATGAAGACGCGGGTCGCGAAGTGGTCGGGGACAAGGGCTCTCACGGCAACGACATCCTGGTTGAGCTGGTCGAACAAGAATACCGGAGCTACATTTCGGAGCCAGAGCGAGGTGGCCGCAAATGGAAGGACAAACAGGCCGAGCAAGCCGCCACCTACGCGAACCGACGTCGCATTCGCGGGACTCGAGGTAAGCGATTAATACGCCGTCGCGGCGAGTTACTCGAACGACCTTTCGCGCACTACCTCGAAGCGGGAGGCATGCGACGAACGCATTTGCGAAGACACGAAAATATACTCAAGCGCCTCCTCACGCACGTGGCCGGATTCAATCTCGGGATTCTGATGCGCAATCTCATCGGCAAGGCCACGCCGAAGGAATACGCGGAGCTCAACGCCAGTCTGATCGCTGCTTTATTGCGCTTCGTCTCGACCATAGGCGCACGTTTTGCCCCGCTGCAATCCATCGGGCGTCTCAACTTGGCCGTTCCGCCGAATCACATCTTCCTTGAACTTGCCCACCAAACTTTCTCCGTGAGCAGAATCTGGACTTTTTCACCGGGCTGCTAGAGTCCAGTCCCGGACAAATAATGATGATGGACACCATGTGACCCTTTAGAAGGAGGTCTACTATCTCCGATTGATCAAGCACAGGAGATCGATTGAGCACGTCTGTGATGAGAGTGGTGATTTTCGCGGAGTCGATGCTTCCATTTGCTTCGTCGCGCGTAATGATCAGGGTGCCGTTCTCCCCGTTTTCTTCTTCCAGTGGCAGAATGCCGTGGGTTCGGTACCATCCGAGCTTCTCTTCCCAACGGCGGCGGTAGCTGGGCACATGTAGCATCCCGCAGTGCTCCCAATAGAACATCAACCCTGATTCCATGTCCTCAATGGTGAAATCAGGGTACTTGGTGATGCCCTCGATGGTGAGCGGCTGTTCGTAGCCGTACTCGATGCCATTGTTGGCGAGATGGTCTGCGATGATCACTTCAGATTTGGAGCGCACCATTTCGCCGCGCGCGGTGCGATGGATCAGGTAATCCTCGAAGAAGCGGCCATCGATTTCGACGGGTGACGGCGGGACGAAGAGGTTGGTCAAACGCCGCGCGGGGTGCTTCCGCAATTAAGTGTTGGCGGCCAGCCCCTAACCCGTCTGCGTGCTAGAGTTTGAACCAGAATTCTGAAGACACAGTTCTCTCATCGTCAGGGCCGAGCCGAAGTGAAGTGAAGAATCGCAGATGTCTCAATCTCGCATGTCCGTTGCGGGGCAAAGTCAGTTCCGGAAACATCGTTCGCCACGGATTCTACCGAACTAGGTCCGGGAAGCGCCGTCGATACCGGTGCGGCGAGTGCGGAAAGACGTTCTCTTCGACGAAAGGCACGCCCTACTACCGTCTCCAACATCGAAGAGCTACTTTCGATGGGGTCATCGCTCTCAGAGTCGAGGGTGTCAGCATTTCCGCGATTTCCCGGATCAAAGGGATTGCCTGGAACACCGTCGCCCGCTGGCTCGAGAAGGCAGCCCAAGTGTGTCGTCGATTCAATCACAGAAGGATCGCTGGCTTCGCTGCCGAAGAGCTTCAAGCCGACGAGATTCGCACGTTCGCGGGCAACAAGAAGACACCGAGTTGGGTCTTCGTTACAATCGAAGTCTGGTCTCGGCTCTGGCCATCGACGGTGACGGGAAGGCGAAGCTACCGGAACACTCACGCTCTGTTTCGCGACCTTTCGAGACGGATGAATTTCGGTGCTTCCGCAATTAAGTGTTGGTGAGATGACGCTAAGACTTTACGGTGCATTAGATTACAGCCGAAATAGCGTTCGTGACCTGCGCTTCGCGCTAAATGGAGCGTAAGCGCCTTTTTTGCAAAGGGATGCGTACACATCACCAACAGTAAACAGCGCAAGCACCCGCGAACGAGGAACGCGGGGTGTTCAAAACCACCGACGGCGGCGAGACCTGGGAGAAAGTGCTCTTCGTCAGCCAGTACACGGGCGTTTCCGACGTGGAGATGGATCCCCGGGATCCGGCGTTGCTCTACGCGGCGGCTTTCCAGCGGGAGCGGCGCAACTGGAGCTTCCTCGGAGGCGGCCCCGAGGGCGGCATCTACCGGACGACGGACGGCGGCGCCACCTGGCAGGAGCTTCAAAACGGCCTGCCCGCGGGCGACGTCGGCAGCATCGCGCTCTCCGTCTGTCGCAGCCAGCCCGACACGATCTACGCGGCCATCCGCGCAAAGGGGGACGAGGAAGGTCTTTACCGCTCCGATGATCGGGGCGCGAGCTGGGAGCGGCGGAGCGGCGAGATGGCTTACAAGCTGCGATGCGACCCCAACAACCCGGAGCGCGTCTACCTGTTGCGCAACGGCAACAATGTCTCCGAGGACGGCGGCCGGACGTTTACCTACGACTTCGCGGGAGCGCAAGTCCACGTCGACCAGCGGGCGATGTGGATCGACCCGACAAACTTCGACCACATCGTGATCGGCAACGACGGCGGCGTCTACTTCACCTTCGATCGTGGCAAGAAGTGGAACTTCGTGACGAACCTGCCGGTGATGCAGTTCTACACGGTGGCGGTCGACCAGCGGGAGCCCTTCTACTACGTCTACGGTGGCACCCAGGACAACAACACGCTGGGAGGACCGAGCGCTACGCGCTTCACCGACGGCATTGCCAACGAGGATTGGTTCGTCACGGTCGGCGGCGACGGCTTTCACGCCCGCATCGACCCCGAGGATCCCACCATCGTCTACAGCGAGTCCCAGTACGGTCGGCTGGTGCGCTTCGACACCGAGACCGGTGAGCGGCGCTTGATCCAGCCGGCCCATCCCGAGGACGCGCCGATGTACCTGTGGAACTGGTCGTCGCCGCTACACATCTCCCACTACGACAACGAGACGCTCTACTTCTCCGCCAACGTGGTGTTCAAGAGCGCGGACCGCGGCGACAGCTGGCAAGTGATTAGCCCCGACTTGACACGCCAGATCAGCTACTTCGACATGCCGATGCAGGGCAAGATCCAGCCCCGGGACGCCCTCGACCTGCACCGGAGCACCTCGGACTACGGAAACATCACGACCTTTTCGGAGTCGCCGATCCGCCGGGGCTTGCTGGCGGTGGGGAGCGACGATGGGCTGATTCACGTGAGCCGGAACGACGGCGGCGATTGGGTCCGGGCGGAGACTCCCACGACCATACCGGAGAAGACCCGCGGGAGCCGGGTGTCCTGGTCACAGCACCAGGAGGGGACGCTCTACGCCACATTCGACGGCCACAAGGACGCGAACTTCCTGCCCTACGTGTACAAGAGCACGGACTACGGAGCCATCTGGAGCGACATCACCGGCGACCTTCCCGAGTTCGGCTCGACGCGGGTGATCGTCGAGCATCCGCGCAATCCCAACCTGCTGTTCGTCGGCACGGAGTCTCAGATCTTCGTTTCGATCACCGGTGGTGGCCAGTGGGTGTCGCTCAAGAACAACATGCCGACGGTGCCGGTGCATGACATGGTGATCCAGCCACAGAAAAACGACCTGGTGATTGGAACCCATGGCAGGGGCTTCTGGATTCTCGACGACGTTGCCATCCTGGAGGAGCTTTCCGAGGAGGTGCTGGCATCGGACCTTCATCTGGCGTCGGTGCGTCCGGCCATCCAGATGCACAAGTTCAACCGGGGCCGGCGCAGTCTGGGTCACAGCCACTACACGGCACCGAACTCCCCGGATGGAGCGATCCTCACCTACTACGTCAACCCGGCGCTGATGGAGTCGACGTCGACCGCTCCGAAGGTGGCGGTCGACATCCTGCACGAAGGCGGGCAGCTCTTGCGACGGCTGGAAGCCCCACAGGGTCCAGACGGAGCTGGCGTCCAGCGGCTGGTGTGGGACTTGCGACACCCGTTGACGTTCAAGCCCGGTGAGGGAGACTCCGCGCCGTTGTTCCGTGGCATATTGGCGGGTCCGTTCGTGTTGCCGGGCACCTATCAGGTCCGGCTCAGGGCGGGAGAGACGGAGCAGGTCCGGAGTGTCGCGGTTTCCGGCGACCCGGCGATCGACATCAGCACCGCGGACCGCCGTACGTGGCACGACACGCTACAGACGCTCAACCAGTTGATAGGCGTCGTGCACGCGATTCTGTCGACGACCGGGGAGGTCGAGGAGCGACTTGGTGGGATGCGCCGGGCGCTCCAAACGCAGGCCGACGTTCCCGGTGTCATCGATTCCCAGCTCACGGAGATCGACGACGCCCTGACGGAGGTCCGACGGGCAATCAATGGGGAGGAGAACACCCGCAGCCGGGCCGAGCAGAGGGGCGCGCCAGCTCTCGCCGAACAGGTCCGATTGCTGTACGCCAACGTCGAGTCCTCGACCGCGTTGCCGACGGCCGACCAGCAGCGGCTGACCCGGCACAGCCAGGAGAAGCTCACCGAGCAGATCGGGGCACTGGAGCGCCTGGTCCTGCAGAACCTGCCGGCGCTGAAGCGCCAGCTCGATGCGGCGGGTGTCCCCTGGACCCCGGGGCGCACCATAGCCCTGCCACCGACCGACGTGCCGCCTGAGGCGAAGACTGATTTACCTCTCCCAACTGAAGAGGCAACTCGAGAAGTACTTCCGGGGTGAAGCGGTAGTGCCCCCTCTCGTTTGTGAGTGCGGCCAAGGGGCGGAGCTTGCCCTCGCTCGCTCCGCGATGATACGTATGCCGATACATTCTGGGAGAAAGAACCATGCAAACGAGCTTTGATTCTTTGCGGAGACGGCTCCAGCGGACGCTGGTGCTGACGGCAACCGCACTTTGGGGAATCGCCTGTGGCACTTCCGAACGCTCGGGGGCGCGCTTCGAGATCTCCTTTCCGGATTCGGTCAGCGAGACGGCGATCACCGGACGCCTGTTCCTGACCGTCAGCCCCGACGAGGACCCGGAGCCTCGCATCGCCGCCTACAGCTCGGCCCGGCGTCGCGATGCCCGGATGCCTTTCTTCGCCGCGGACGTGGAGCAGCTCGCGCCGGGCGGGCGCGCGGTGATCGATGGCTCGTCCGTCGCCTACCCGTTGTCGAGTCTCGACGAGCTCCCGGCCGGCGACTACTTCGTCCAGGCGGTGCTCCACGTCTACACCGAGTTCCACCGCTCCGACGGACACGTGATCTGGGCGCCCATGGACCAGTGGGAGGGTCAGCGCTGGGCCTTCTCGCCGGGTAACCTGATCAGCGAACCGCAGCAGGTGCATCTCGATCCCGAGCGGGGGGGATCGTTCGAGCTCCGCTTGACGGACGTCCTGCCTCCGATCGAGATGCCGGAGGACACGGAGTGGGTGAAGCGTTTCAAGATACAGAGCGAGCTGCTCACGGAGTTCTGGGGGCACCCCATCTTCCTTGGCGCCACCGTCGTGCTTCCGAAAGACTATGAAACGAATACGGACCTGCGCTATCCGGTCGTTTACCTTCAGAACCATTTCAGCCTCGACGCCCCGTTCGGCTTTACCACCGAGCCGCCGGACGAGAACGCCGCCGATCTGTTCCAGGACATGCGCGAACGAGCAGGAGGGCGGCGAGAGTCCGGCTACGAGTTCTACCGGTCGTGGAGCTCGGACGATTTCCCCCGAATGATCGCGGTGACGTTCCAGCACCCCACCCCGTACTTCGACGATTCCTACGCGGTGAACTCCGCCAACAACGGACCGTACGGGGACGCGCTCCTCACCGAGCTGATTCCCGAGCTCGAACGCCGGTACCGCATCATCGCCGAGCCCTACGCTCGCGTGTTGACGGGAGGCTCGACCGGAGGCTGGGAGTCACTGGCTCTACAAGTCTACCATCCGGATTTCTTCGGAGGAACCTGGACGTTCTACCCAGACCCGGTGGATTTTCGCCAGTACCAGCTCATCAACATCTATGAGGACGACAACGCGTTCGTCGTTCCCGAGGCGGCGCCGGGAGCGCCCGAGCGGATGTTCCAGCGCAGGCCGAACGGCCAGCCGGTCGCCACCGTGCGGCAGGTGAGCCAGATGGAGCACGCGTCCGGGAGCCGCGGGCGCTCGGGAGCGCAGATCGACATCTGGACCGCGACCTACGGGCCAGTCGGTGAGGACGGCTACCCGCGACAGCTATGGGATCTGCAGACCGGTGAGATCGACCGCGAGGTCGCTCACTACATGCGGGACAAGGGCTACGATCTCAGACATTACATCGAGACCCGGTGGCCGGAGATCGGACCGAAACTCGTCGGCAAGATCCGTATCTACAATCCGGAGATGGACGACTTCTACCTGCCCAACGCGGTCTATCTGCTCGAGGAGTTCCTGGAGAGCACGGCCGATCCCCACTACGGCGGCGAGGTCGTCCACGGACGACCGATGAAGGGGCACGGATGGCACCCGATGACCTACGCGGAGCTGATACGGATGATGGCGGAGCACATCGCTGCGAACGCTCCATGAAAGACGTCAAGGATGCGACGAGCCCCGCAACGCAATCATGGGAGACATACGCATGGGCATGAGTCGGAAGGAATTTTTGTCGAGGTCGGGGCGCGCGGCGGCGGCGGGCGGTCTGGTCTGGATGGCGCGTAACCTGTGGGCAGGCGGAATCCCACAGGATGTCGCCGCTTCGGCGACGATCGAGCGGGTACACGGGTACATCGTGGCAAACAGCGAGGAGCATATCGCCGCCTTGCAAGCGGATCTCCGACAGCCTTCCTTCGATACGAATGGAAGCCTGGCGATGGCGGATCGCATGGTCCAGGAACTGCGAAGAATCGGCTGTCAGGAGGCGGAGCGGGTCGATGACGCGGGTATCTGGGCGTACTACGACGCTGGCGCGCCCAGGACCATCGTGGTGCACCTCTACTATTCGACGTCACCGTTCGCGGAAGAGGGGTGGTCGTTCGCCCCATTGGCGGCGACCCGGACCCCGTTCGACGGGTTCGACGATGTCGTCGTCGGACGCGGAGCGCTGGCCGCGAAAGGGCCCAACCGCTTGTTTCTCGATGCCTGCGAGTCGATCCGTGCCGTCACCGGGAACCTTCCCGTCAACGTGATGTTCGTGGGAAACGGAGACAACCTTCGGGCCGTGCTGGAGAAGTATCGAGAGCGCCTGGACACCGCCGATTGCCTCCTGAATCCCGCCCTCGCGCAGGGGCCAGACGGAGAGGTCACGACGTACCTGGGTTACAAGGGAATGATCACGCTGGAGTTCGTCTGCTCCGGTCTGAAGTGGGGCAAAGGGCCGCAACGCCGCCCGCTCTATACGAGCCGAGCGACGGTGCTGGACAGTCCCGTCTGGCGCCTCATCGATGCGTTGCGCTCGATGTACGACCCGGATACCAATCGAATTTTGATCGATGGGTATTACGACGCCATTCGAGAACCGAACGACGAAGAGCGCCAGTTGATGCAGGAGATCGTCACGAACATGAAGCATCGGATTCTTGCCTACGAGCGGGACAACATCGAGGCGTTCCGGGACGACTGGACGTCCGAGACGGCCGCGCATCATCTGATGTTCGACACCACGTTCAATGTCGCGGGCGTTAGCGCGCCGGCTGCGTTTCCTCACCGCGCGTCCGCCCGCGTCGACAGTCGCCTCGTACCCGACCAGGAGCCTTCGAGGCAGATCGAGCTCGTTCGCAGCCATCTGGCAAAAAGAGGATTCGACGATATCGAGCTCAACGTGCTCGGTGGCTATACCTGGTCTCAGAACAGCGTCGCGAGCCGCCCCGTCCGGGCGGTGCTGTCTGTTTACCGTCAGCGTGGATACGAGCCACTCGTCTGGCCGCGATACCCGGGCTCACACAACGAGCATCTTTTGGGAATTATAGATAATTGTTGACAAGCCCGCCGAAATTGTGTATCCTCTTCTCATGATGAAAACACGGCAGGCCCCGGGCAAAGCCCACCGCAAAGGTCTGACTTTTATAGAGATAGCCGACATGTTCCCTACTGAGGACGCTGCTCGGAAGTGGTTAGAGGCCCGCGTGTGGCGGAGTGGCCGGTGCTGCCCGCGGTGTGGTAGCTCGCGGACGAGCGAGGCATCTCACGCGTGCATGCCGTACTGGTGCTCGGATTGCCGTTCTTACTTTTCCGTCAAGGTCGGGACGGTCCTCGAAGGTTCGAACGTGCCGCTTCGCAAGTGGGTCTGGGCTATCTTTCTGCATCTCACGAATCTCAAGGGAGTCTCTTCGATGAAGCTGCACCGAGATATCAAGGTCTGCCAGAAAACCGCATGGTTTATGCTGCAACGTATCCGCAAGGCGTTCGACGACGATAACGACGGTCCGCTCTCCGGTCCAGTGGAAGTCGATGAAACCTTCGTCGGCGGCAAGGCCAAGAACATGCACGCGCACAAGCGCGAACAAGTCATCAAGGGGCGCGGGCCGGTTGGCAAAACGGCAGTTATCGGCGCGAAGGACCGCCGGACGAACCGCGTCATCGCCGCCGTCATCGACAACACCGACCAGCTAACGCTTCAAGGTTTCGTCGCCGCGAATGTCGAGCCCGGCGCGAAGGTTTACACCGACGACCACGGCGGTTATATTGGTCTCCCAAACCATGAAACGGTTCGCCACTCAGTGAAGGAGTACGTCAACGGCATGGCGCACACCAACGGGATTGAGAGCTTCTGGGCTCTTCTGAAACGCGGCTACCACGGCGTTTATCACAAGATGAGCGCGAAGCACCTTGGGCGCTACGTCGATGAGTTTGCAGGGCGTCACAACATCCGAGAACTTGACACCATTGAGCAGATGTCGTACTTTGTCGATAAGATGATCGGAAAACGGCTCACGTATGCGGCTTTGATTGCCGAAAATGGTCTAGCCTCTGGGTCTCGCTCATGACAAACCACCAACCGACAGTAATGCTTCTCTCTTCGGCCATCCTCGAACTCTTAAGAAGTAGCGGAACGACGACGGCTGAACAGATAGACGCTCTTAGGGTTACTCGGGTGGTTATTCCTTCTTTAAAAACATCCACGGAGTCCCTTCTGAGCTCATCCGAGAATCCATACTCTCCAGAGAAGAAGCAATCCGATCGAGATAGTCGATAATTTCATTTCCTGGTAAAGCTCCTGCCTGTTCAAGCGCTTCCAATCGTCGGAAAACCTCGCTGAACACATCTCCGACACTTACGTGATCTCCGTAGTCTAGCGCTAGGTCTAATTTCCCTTGCTGGTTAGCCTTTGAGTTGTACTCAGGTTGCTCTGGCATGAAAAATGCCTCCTTGGTGGTCGCCGTGGTGGGCGGGCCGGAAAAGTTTATTGGCGCCCCGGGGCGCTTGCGTTAGGGATTTCTGTTTCAGGCTACTTCAAGCCGAATTGAGCCTTAGAAACTAACTTGCCGTTTTGAAACATCGCGTTCATGTTTGAGAAGTCAGAATTGGTCCACGAGTATATGACCGTCGTAATCCCTCCAAGCGAAGTTCGACTAAGCTCATCGCCATTCTCTCCGACGATTTTGACAACTTGCTGATACGTCATTCCGTCTCGAATATTTGAAAATTCGGAAGCAGTCACCTTTCGCTGTCTTTCGGCTTCTTCCTTTACGGCCGTCACGCCACCCACGAAAAGACTGAAGCCCAAAGTACACGCACCCACAAGAACTATTCCTCCCAGGACGACACCGAGCGCAACTTTCAACCACATCACCGACTTCCTTTCAGACATAAATCTGGCCTGATTTGACACCCGATGGGTTTTGGGGAATACTGGGGATCGTTACGCCTCAGTATTTCCCCGACACACATCGGGTGTTGAGCAAATGGACGCCCTGGTGAATTCCAGGGCGTCCCTGTTAGCCAGCCCTAATCTACACCAGCCTTCAGTCTGGCGTCAACAATTATCTATAAGTCCCCATCTTTTCACCCGAGAGCTCGGCCTCGCCGCGGCGCGGGGCGGCCTGGGGCATGGCGGAAACGATCACGCCGACGACGAGTACATCGTGGTCGGCCGACAGGGGCGGGTGGCTGGCATCGTCGAGGCCGAAGCATCGATGGTCGATATCCTGATGACGTACGCGGCCCTGTAAGCTGCGCGAAGGTACTGTCAAATTGAAGCTGGTCACTGACAGAATTGGGCCAATGAACAGCAAGTCGCCGAGCTACCACGGATATCGATTTCCGCCCGAAATCATCAACCACGCGGTCTGGCTCTACCACCGATTCTGTATGAGCTTTCGAGATGTGGAAGTCTGCTCGCCCAGCGCGGCATCACGGTTTCATATGAAGCCATCCGACTTTGGTGCATCAAGTTCGGGCCGGAATACGCTCGTGGACTGAAGCGCCGCCAGAGTCGCCTGGAGACACATGGCACCTGGACGAGGTCTTCGTCACCATCCAGGGACAGCGGCAATATCTCTGGCGCGGCGTCGATCAAGTTGGCGACGTCATCGACATCCTCGTCCAGTCGCGTCGAGATCGCCGGGCCGCCAAACGCTTTTTTCGCAAGCTGTTGAAAGGTCAAGGCAACGCCGTAGTGTGCCAAAACTCGGCCGACGCGAAGCAGCGTGGTGGCGTCTGCTAGAAGCCAGAAACTAGCGCCGCCGCCCCAACGGCTAGAATGCGGCCTATGCATCCCTACTTGTGGCAATTTCTCGCTCTGACCTTCGCTGGGTGGGTCAACTGATAGGAAATTCAAAAGCGGTTCAGCGGTGAATCCAACTGGCGCGACAGGTATGATTGGCTTTGGTGCACGAATAGCTCTTGACTCCGGCAACCGCTTCGACTGAGCTTCTCGATACACCGAATATCGAGGAGCGTCAATCGAGCCGGCGGTGCGTGTACTCTCTTACGACGCCCTCCCTGGGTGTGGCGCGGTAGATGTAGGTTGCATTCTTTCTCTTCTTCGTATCTGCTCTCACCGGGTGGTTCCTTTCTTTTTGACCGCCAGCTTTGACACCGACGATCTGAACGGAGTCACTCACCGATTTCAACTAGATTCAGGATATCCTTGGGGTGAGACAAAGGAGGCCAGAATCATGAGAAGAGGTACGCTAGTCCGAACATCCCTTGTGCTTTCGGGGACACTGGCAGCCGCTTTGGCAGCGCAGACCCGTAACCCCCAAGGAGATGGTTCTCCAGAACACATGGAGGCTTTCACCAAGGCCTACTACGCGAAGACATATAAGCCGGTGGTTCGCGGTCTGCGCGGAGCTCTCGGGGGCGGCAAATACCTATCCGCCCAAGCCGGGCAGAGGATTCTCATACAGGGAGGCAACGCCATTGACGCGGGTGTGGCGACGGTATTTGCCGAGGCGGTGACCGAGCTCGATGTGTTCGGATTCGGTGGCGAGGTGCCTGTCCTGGTGTATGTGGCGGATGAACGCAAGGTTTACGCCATCAGCGGGGTCGGTTTCGCACCCAAGTCGGCGAGTATTGATTTCTACAAACAGCGAGGTGGGATGGAACCGACCGGAATCTTGACGGCCACCATGCCCGCCGTTTTCGACACGCTCGTCTTGGCGCTGGATCGCTTCGGAACCATGAGCCTCGAGGAAGTGCTCGAGCCCACCATAGAGCTTGCCGACGGCTTCCCCATGTACGAGCACCTCGCGAACCGCATGCGCGATCGGATTGAGGGCGTCAAGCAGTTTCCTTCCACGGCGAAAATCTACCTGCGGGACGGTCACCTGCCCGAGCCTGGCGACATCTTCCGTCAACCTGAGCTTGCCGCGACGCTCCGGGAGCTGGTGCAAGTCGAGGGTGATCATCGTTCCCAGGGGCGGCAAGCCGCTCTCCAAGCCGCAAGGGATCACTTTTACCGCGGCCCGATCGCGAAGCGGATTGGAGACTTCTCTCAAGCCAACGGCGGACTGCTCACCGCTGAGGATCTCGCCGCTTATTCCGCCAAGCTGGAAGAGCCGGTCAGTACCACTTATCGCGGATACGAAGTTTACAAGGTAGGGTTCTGGACCCAAGGCCCCATCATGCTGCAGATACTGAATCTCCTCGAGGGGTTCGATCTGAGCACGATGGGACACAACAGCGCGGAATATGTCCACACGATTGTGGAGGCAATGAAACTTGGCCTTGCCGATCGCGACACTTACTACGGTGATCCCGACTTCGCGGACATCCCATCCCAGCAGCTCCTTTCGAAGGAGTATGCGAAGATTCGTCGTGAGCTCATCGACCCCAAGAAGGCTTCGCTCGAGCAACGGCCCGGAGATCCGAGAGCCATGAAGCCCCTGCGAGCGGCGCCCACGTCTCCCGCTCAACAACAGGCCGCGGGCTATGGCGGCGAAGTGAAGAGCTACCAGACGCCTCTCGGCACTACCACCGCAAACGTCGTGGATCGATGGGGCAATCTCTTTTCGGCAACACCATCCGGCGCCTGGTTACCTCCAGTCATTGCCGGCGATACCGGGATACCCCTCAGTCAGCGGTTGCAACAAGCGCTCCTCGTTCCCGGTCATCCGAACGAGCTGAAACCCCATAAGCGACCACGGATCACCCTAACTCCCGGGATAGTGCTCAAGGACGGCAAGCCCTTGATGGCTTGGAGCACCGCTGGTGGAGACTCCCAGGATCAGGGTCTGCTGCAGGTGCTTCTGAACATCATCGAGTTCGACATGAGTATTCAGCGGGCGCTCGAACAGCCGCGGTTCTACACGCGCCATCTCGTCAACACCTTCTACTCCAAAGCGTTCAAGGCAGGCGTCCTGGAGATAGAGAACCGCGTCGAGCGCGACGTCAGGGCTGCGCTCACAAGGCTCGGTCACAAAGTGGAAGTCACGGAGGGCTGGGCGGTCTCGACTTCCCCCACGGTGGTGCGCATCTTGCCCAACGGCGTGCACGAGGCGGCAGCCGATGTCCGCCAGTTTCGTTACGCCCTGGCCTGGTGACGGTTGCTAGTCTGAAGAGGACGATCCCGAAGCTCGTAGGGTCAAAAAACTCATGCCGCGGCCCGATGGTAATATTTCAGCAATCCGCCCAGCCGTTCCCGACAACGAACAGGGCCTTCGATCCGATGTCTCTGTTCACTGGCCGGGAACAGCAATAGATTGCCCTTACCCTGGTGATTCCTCTCGTGATGATGGTGGATGACGCATGCAATACGATGCGGTGCCAGCCATACTCAAACAAATGTCCGTAGAGGGTCCCCAAGCAAAGCGGAACAGCCGAAACGCCGGTGCTCGTGGGCTGTCGGAGAACCCCCTCGAGAGCGATCCCGGAACCCGACCGGCTGTCCCTGTATCCGCCGGAGGAGGTCGCGGAAGGCTACATCTTTGAAACGTTGGGGGAAAAATACGTTTTGAGTGATGGGGTGCGAACGATCGATATTTACCATATTCAGGGCCTCGCTCACTGCGCGGGCATGTTGATCGCCTATCTCCCGAAGGAGAAGATTGTGGTGGAAGCGGACCTTTACTCACCGCGTGGCGCACAGGCCCCCGCTACGCCCAGTGCCAGTAGCGTGACTTTCTACGAAAACATCAAGCGTCTGAAGCTAGATGTCGCAACGATTGTACCCGTCCATGGACGTATCGTTCCGATGTCCGAGTTCTTGAGCTTTATTGGCGAAGCCCCGTAAAGCGAAGAGGCTACGTTATAAGGGGAAAACAGAGAGCAACAATATGTAAGAAAACACTTCCGAGCATGGCTGGGTGATACATACAAGTCCTTCCCGAGGAGCCACTGGGTGCACGTCAGGATTGTGAGATGAGAATCTATCATCAAGCCACTCGGCGCTGAGCGCGACGTTCCCAGAACGCCTCGAAGCGTCCGCTCAGCTTGCAGCAGCGCAATGCGATGATTGCGTCAACGCCGGCGACGGACCAGTGCATCCCGGCGCGCTTGCAGCGGGTTCCGATCGCTACCTTGCAGCCGGCCTCTACGACCCCTGTCGAGGTACAAAGCCCGGCTGCCCGGAACGTTGGGTAGCGCATGCGCTCGCGGTTGCGTTCGACGTAGTCGATGCACTTGCGGGCCTCGTCATCCTTTGGCGAGTGTAGTCGTAGGGCCTTGATGATGGCATCGATATCGCCGGCGTCCAACTTGTCATGGCGTTCGCTCGCCCACTGCTGTGCCAGGTCAGTGCCTGCGCCATAGATGGACTTGGACACGTCCGAGAGGTGCTGCTTGGCGTGGAAGCGGTCGACGATCTGAACCGCATCGGGAAAGTGCTCGTCGGCGAGGTTCCAGATCCAGATGGCCCCATCGCCGAGCACGGCCTGGCGCGCCGCGCGCTCGAAGCCGCGCCGCGTAGCCTCACGCTCGACGCGCGCCGCGAACTCGCTCGGCGTCGCGTCAGTGTCTTTGTGCGCCGCGCTTTCGATCGCAGCCGAGTAGCTGATCGAGCCGGCGTCTCGCACGGGCGTGCCTTCTTTGTCCCGCCCCTCGGCGCTCCAGATCGTGACGAGCTTGACCTCTCGCGTCTTTGAAGAACCGTCGGTCTGCTTGCCTGGGCGACCTACCAACTCCTTTTTACGCACTGGCACACCGGTACCATCCATCCCAAGGTACAGCGTTGGCGCCAGTGGTTCGTTTGGCTCCGGCGGCTCGACCACGAGCTTCTCATCTTCGGCGACCTCACGCTCCAGCGCCTCGGCCGCGCGCTCGACGTGCTTGGTCGGAACATCCACCCCAGCCAACTCGTGCAGTAACTCGTGGCCTTCCTCAAAGCTGACCATGGCGCCCACGAGCCCGGCCATGCGCAGCACGCCTGGAGAGAGCGAGTCCCCCTCCAAGCCCAGCGCCCGGTCGCGCGGACAAAAACCTGCTTCGCACAGCTCGCAGTGATAGTAGGCGCGCTCCAGCCTCAAAGGCCCCAGCACGCTCTCGAAGTTCTTGCCATGCCGGCCGGCGTAGCGCGCCGACTGCCCGCACGCGCAGGGCAACATCGGGCCCGCATGGTCCGAGGTATCGGCGTTCAGTCGTTGCTCTACGGCTCGGGCCGCCACGCCCATCACCTTGCGACGAACAGCCATCTCCAAAGCCTCGAAGTCGATCTCCACCGCTGCTTGACGACCCAGCAGCCCTTCAACTTCCCGAACGACGTCGGCGTTTAGCGCGTCGCCGAGTGCCGTTTTTTTAACTCTCGGATAGAACTGAGCCTTTTTCCAGTTTCTGGTCACAGATCTGAACGTTCAACTCGATAAGCTCCTTAACCAGTTTGCGGAAACGACGATACTCCGCGATCTGAGCCTTCGTCTGCTCCACCGCACTCCCCGGAGGAATCACCTTAGTAACCGTCTTACCTTCTACGGCTCGGGTGAGAGACCAGCTTGGGCCGTGGGCTTCGGAAGCGGGCTGGGCACAGTGACAGCTCACCTTGCCACACTTGCGAAACCGTCCCACCAGGGAACCGGGCCGCAGATCGCCGACCTGAGCGAGTTCGTTTTTCAACCGCTCGCGTTTGGTTTCGCCCATCCCATTGGAAGAGGCTCTCGACATCGCAACCAAGATCGCCGAAGCCCTAGAGGAAGCGCACGAACAAGGGATCGTTCATCGAGATCTAAAACCCGCGAACGTCAAACAGACCGAGGACGGCAAGATCAAGGTTCTGGACTACGGGTTGGCGAAAGTCTTCCAGGAGGAAACGCCCGACGCCGATAGCTCGATGTCACCGACGCTTACGCGAGATGCGACGCGGGTTGGAGTGATTCTCGGGACCGCCGCGTACATGAGCCCGGAGCAAGCCAAGGGCAAGCGGGTCGATAAGAGGGCGGATGTTTGGGCGTTCGGTGTCGTGTTGTTCGAGATGCTCACGGGCAAGCGTGCGTTTGCTGGCGAAGATGTGTCGGACACACTCGCGTACGTGTTGACGAAGGAACCGGAATGGGAAGCGCTACCCGCAAACACTCCAGATTCTCTCCGCCAGGTCTTGAGGCTCTGCATCACAAAGGACTCGAAGCAGCGTGCGCGCGACATCGGTGACGTGCGTTTGGCGATGAAAGGAGCGTTCGAGACCACGAGTCCTCGGCAAGGCGCTCTCACCCAACGGGTTGGCTCGCATGCCGCGCTGGGCATGACGGCCGCTGCCGCTTTGGTGCTCGGCGTCATCACCGGCGTCGCGGGTTGGCGATTGACGCGTCCCGCGGAAACGCCTCGACCGGTCACACGCTTCTCGATTCCGTTGCCCCCGGGCGACTCACTTACAAGTACGAGTCGTCACGTCGTGGCTCTCTCTTCGGACGGTGCCCGCCTCGTTTATAGTGCGAACAGTCAGCTCTACCTCCGTGCCATGGACCAAACGGGGGTGACTCCCGTCCGGGGCACCGAGGGTGCTCGAAGTCCCTTCTTCTCTCCCGACGGTGAGTGGGTAGGGTTCTGGGCGGACGGCCAACTCAAGAAGGTCGCCATCCGTGGTGGTGCACCCGTGAATCTCTGTGAGGCTCCGCCTCCGTGGGGCGCTCGGTGGGGAGCCGATGACACGATTGTTTTCGGGCAACGTGGGGCTGGCATCATGCAGGTGTCCGCCGATGGAGGCACGCCCGAAGTTCTCATCGCGCTTACGGGAACGGCAGAGGTCGGCCATGGCCCGCAGGGGCACGTTAGGAACTGGGACGACGCGCAGATCGTGGTGCATTCTCTCGAGACCGGTGAGAGAAAGGTTCTGATCGAAGGCGGCAGAGACGCCCGCTACGTACCCACGGGGCACCTCGTCTACGTCTTGGATGGAACGCTTTTGGCCGTGCCGTTTGATGTGGACAATCTCGAAGTGACGGGCGGTGCCATACCCATGGCAGAGGGCGTCATGACCGCTGGTCGTGAATTAACGGGTGCCGCGCAGTTCAGCGTTTCGGACACCGGTGCCTTGGTCTATGTGACCGGCAGTGATCTACATCAAGGGGACCGCACGCTCGTCTGGGTAGATCGGGACGGAAGAGAAGAGACGCTGGCAGCCGAGCCGCGAGCCTATGTGTATCCACGTATCTCTCCCGATGGAGGCCGACTCGCCCTCTCCGTGGCCGACCAGGAGGGGGACATCTGGATTTGGGACTTCGCCCGCGAGACACTGACCCGGCTCACGTTCGCTCCCGGCCAGGACTTAAACGCAGTTTGGACGCCGGACGGGAGGCAGGTGGCGTTCACGTCTGACCGTGACGGACCCAACAACCTTTACATGAAAGCGGCCGACGGCACGGGCGCGGTCGAGCGACTGACCGAAAGCGAGAACGAACAATATACATACGCCTTCACCCCGGATGGGAGGCAGTTGGTGTTTCTCGAAATAGATGAGCAAAACTTAGACCTCGTAGTGCTTTCCCTCGAGGGCTCTCCGGAGCCCCTTCTGGCGACTGAGTTCTCAGAACGGAACGGGGAGATCTCTCCCGACGGCCTGTGGCTGGCCTACGAGTCGGACGCCTCGGGCCAATACGAGATCTACGTGCGGCCGTTCCCGAACGTCGAGGATGGACAGTGGCTGATCTCGAGGGGCGGTGGTGCGCGGCCTCTGTGGGCTCCGGACGGCCGCGAGTTGTTCTATCTGGCTCCCGGCAGAAGACTGATGGCGGTCCCTGTTGAGACTGTTCAGACCGAGCCTAGCTTCGCTCCCGGTAACGCCGAGGAGGTCTTCGGGGGGTACTACGCGCCGGGTGGAGGCGCATTCGGACGCACCTATGACATCTCCCCCGGTGGCGAGCGCTTCCTGATGATCAAGGAAGGCGGAAGCGACGAGACTTCCTCGACGGAGTTTGAGTTTATCCTCGTACAGAACTGGTTCGAAGAGCTCAAACGCCTCGTCCCGACGGACAACTAATATGAATGTGGGTCAGCAGGCCGGAAATCACGGTGCGATTGACGTTATCATGGGAGACGACGTTCTCGACCCTGATCGGCCAGCGCTCGATGGAGAGGCCGGTGGCATCACGCAGAGCCACGACCGTGCCTCCCCTTCCACGAAGTCCCGCACCGCATCCAGACCCTTCTTCCCGATGCCGCCGCGAGAAACGTCGAGGCTAGAGTCAGAAAGGCGTAGAAGCTTTATAATGGGCGCGATGCTAAGATAGGTTTTCTGGAGGAAGGTCATGAAGAAGTCTGTTTCCGTCACTCTCGCTCTTCTCGTGGGCGTCGCGATCGGGGCGACGCTACCCGTGACCCGGGCGCAATCGCCGGGAGGCGAGCGCACCGCCTGGTACTTCTACCGGGTGACATGGGGGCATCAGGAGCAGTTCGTGGAGCTGTTCAAGAAGAATCACTATCCCGTCCTCAAAGAGCAAATGGGCGACCGTCTCGTTGGTTTCAAGGCTTACGTGCCCATGTACCACGGCGACGGCCGCGCCGATTGGACCTTTGCAACCGAGATCGTCTTCAAGAACGACGAGAAATTCATTTCGCCTTCGGGTGACGAGGCGATCGCGCGGAGGCTCTACTCCGACTTCGCCAAGTTCGGCTCGGAAGAAGCCCGGCGCTTCGAGATCCTGGACGCGCACTGGGACGTGCCCCTCCGCGAAGTACCGATGGAATGACCGAGCTTTCGCGTTCACGCCCGAGCGTCTCACGCGGCCGGGAGGCCGCAATCGTCCTTGAGGGCGGAAGACCGGCACGAGCGGATTCGCCTGCTCCTCGCCTCGTCTCCGCGGTCGGCCGACACAGGCGGGTGGCTGGCATCGTCGAGGCCGAAGCATCGATGGTCGATATCCTGATGGCGTACGCGGCCCTGTAAGCTTCGCGAAGGAGGACTCGAGATGGGCGGACGGATTACGGTCGTATTGGGGTAACGCTCGATGCGCGGCACACTCGCTGTTCTGATGGCCGCCGCTCTCTTCGCTGGCTGCACCGGTGCTGACGAGCCGGTGAGGGAGGAGGCAGGGCCGCGTCGGCGCCCCGGCGCCCCTCCCACCGTCCCCGTCACCGAGCCGTTGCTGGATCAAGGAAGACAGCTCTATGTGAGCAACTGCCGCCCCTGTCATGGAGCCACTGGGCGCGGCGAGGGACCGTCGGCCACGAGCCTAACCGTCAGTCCTGGAGACCTGAGTGAGCCGCACGTCATGGACCTGCGCACCGACAGCGCCATCGCCAGCCTGGTGGAGCACGGGGCCCGGGAGATGCCGGCCAGTCCCCACATCCGCGGCCCGGACCTTACCGCGCTCGTGGCCTTCGTGCGCTCGCTGAGCAGAGAAAACGTGCGGACGGTGGCGCTCCAGCATCTCGCCCAGCGTGAGGTCGAGGATTTCGTCCCCGTCACCGAGGAGATGCTTCGGGATCCACCACCGGGCGAGTGGCTGATGTCGCGACGTACGTACGCCTCGTGGGCCTACAGCCCGCTGGATCAGATCCACAAGCGCAATGTCGGCGAGCTGCGCCTGGCCTGGGCCCGTTCCATGGAGAGCGGGGGTCAATACACTACGCCTCTGGTGCACGATGGTGTGATGTACCTGGCCAATCCCGGGGACGTCATCCAAGCCCTGGACGCGCGCACCGGTGACCTCATCTGGGAGTATCGGCGGGACCTGCCCGGCGATCAGCGGTACCGCAACACACGCAGCTTGGCGATCCTTGACGACAAGATCTTCCATCTGACCGTCGATAAGCATCTCATCGCTATCGACGCCCGCACCGGCAGCCTGGTCTGGGAGACCCTGGAGAACGAGGTCACCGACGGAATCGGTCACCTGGGAGGCCCGATCACCGCTGGCGACAAGGTGATCAGCGGCCGCTCCTGTGCGGCAACCGCAGGTCCGGAGTTGTGCTTCATCGCCGCGCACGACGCTGCCACGGGGGCGGAGATCTGGCGCACCCACACGATCCCCGGTCCAGGAGAGCCGGGCGACGAGACCTGGGGTGCGGTCCCCTGGCCGGAGCGCCGGCATGTCGGTGCCTGGGGTGTGGGCAACTACGATCCGAACCTGAATCTGATCTACTGGGGAACCTCGGTGCCGGCACCTTCTCTCGAAGTGCTCCGCGGCACGGCCGGCCTGGACGTCCTGTATTCCAACTCTACTCTGGCGCTTCATGCCAACACCGGCGAGATCGTCTGGTATTACCAGCATCTGCCCCGGGACAACTGGGACATGGACCACGTCTTCGAGCGCTACTTGATCGACGTGCCGGTGGCCCCCGACCCTGGAGAGGTCCCCTGGATCAACCCGCGAATCGAGCCGGGCGAGGTGCGTCGCGTGCTCACCGGGATCCCGGGAAAGACGGGCATCATCTATACGCTCGACCGCCAGACCGGGGAGTTTCTCTGGGCGCGCGAGACGCTCTACCAGAACGTCATCGACGCGATCGACCCGGAAACCGGAAGGGTGCAGATCAACGAGGAAATGATCGTCCAGCCCTTCGAGGAGATTCTGGTCTGCCCGTCGATTGGCGGAGGCAAGGACTGGCCGGCAGGAGCCTATAGCCCACGGACCGGGCTCATGTATCAGCCGCAGCAGAACATGTGCAACCTGCTGGTCGGAAACACCGACTCGCCCACACCGGAAGACGGCTACGCCTTGGGCTGGACCATCGTCGAGGACCCCACCGTCGACGCCGAACCCTATACCGTGGGGAGAATCGACGCCGTCTCGATTCGAACGGGGCGCACAGCTTGGACCGTGCAGCAAAGGGCCGGACTCATTGGCAGCCTCGTTGCCACCGGTGGCGGGCTCGTCTTCGGGGGCGACGTCGACCGCCGCTTCATGGCCTTCGACGACGAAACGGGCGCGCTCCTTTGGAAAACGATCGTCAGTGGGCCGGTCTCGGGCAGCGCGATCTCCTACGGGGTGAGCGGGCGGCAGTACGTCGCCGTGGCCGTTGGCGGTGGCTCGGCCTCACCGGAGCGCCGGGTGCTCTCGATCCACACCGAGCTCAAGCCGCCGCAGCACGACAGCCTGGCCATCTTCGTCTTCGCGCTACCCGAGTAGGATGTGGACTGCAACTCGCCACGCTCGTTTGTGAGATCGGCGGGGATGTGAGTCTCGGGACTCGGTCCGGGCCGAGTAACATCCACTACCTTCTTGCGAGCTCCGCCTCCGTCGCACCCACCGGAGCCGTTACCTGTACGTTCGCCAGCTTCTCATAAGAGTAGGGTCCGATGTGGGAGCTGAAGAACGCGAGCGGCCTTTTGGCCCGCGCGAAATCGTAGAACCCGGCATCCCGATCTCAAGGAAAGACCCAGGTCTGTATCGACGTACCCTGGTAGTCATCCACGTACTGGACCGCGTATCGAGCGACGGAGATGACCATGAGCCAGGTAGCGATGGGAACGGATTGCTTCCAGTGCGTTCGGCGACGATCGGCAGCAAGGTTCGTCTCTTCGAGTTTCAGGCCGTTGGACAACGCCGAATTCCAGCTCCGTCTCCGTACTCTCAAGGCGTTCTGGGATGAGGACAAGGCTTCCGCCCAGTTTGAAGACCTCTGTGAGCGTTTCGATCACGACTACCCCACCTTCATCGCCGAGCTCCGCAAGAAAAAGGCACACATCCGTGACGATATCGTAGCGGAGGGGATCGGTCGCTACATGATTCGCTCCCCCCTCGTCCTCGAGCGTTTGAACTGGAGCTAGCCCAGCCGATGCGGAGGTTCAGCCTGGCAGGTCAGTGCGACGAGACCATTCGTCAATGCCAGAGAAGACCCTCGAAACGGAGCGGACTTAATAAGTAGAGCTCGACCCGCTCGTCCCGACGGACGGAACCCGACTATACGTCGTCGAGATTCAACAACTCGACGAGTGGCATGAATCGCTCGAAGTGAGCAGTATTAGCTGTCACGACGCTCGAGACTCCGTGGGTGAGCGCCGCTGCGACCACGTTCGCGTCGTGAACTTGCTTTCCAGTGAAGCCGACTTCGGCCATCAGCTTCTGCAAACGGGTGAACACCGCGTGTGTCTCGTCCAAGAAAAGCATCCGGCTCTTGAGCTTGGCGACGTTTTCCGACGCAACGGCAGCCGACAGAGACAGCCCGTTGAGCTCCATGGGGCGCGTCGCGACGACCAAATATTCTCGAAGAATCTGCCCAGTCGTGCATAGCCGCACATCTTGATTGGGCCAGTCGTTCAGCACTCTCAGTGCGTTCTCGTGTTGTGCTCGCGCTGGCAGCGTCGCAGAGATCAATACGTTCGTGTCGACGATGACCTTGTTATCGGCCGTCGTCATCGTAAATCTCATCCCGGCCCCAATTACCCTTTGGCTTCGCCTTCGAAAGCTCGAGTTCGATTGGGGGAAGTATCTTGGGCTCGGGTTCTTCGCGAGCGATGGCATCCAAGATGTGACGCAACTCCATTTGGAGCGAGCGATGATGACCGGCTGCCCGCCGCTTCAGCGCTTCGATGACCTCTTCAGGGACATCGCGAATGTGGATCGCAGGCATATCAATATGATACCAGAATCATATTGATAGCACAAAGGTTTTTCACCCCGATGGGCTACCCTATTTCGGAGCTTTTACTCTCGGGCGTGTTCGGGAATTATCTGAGCATCCGCAGCGCACGCCGGGATCTGCCGCCGTCGCGGGTACGCTACGTCGCCAAATGCCCGCCAGTCTGGGCGCGCAAAACTGGCACTACTCTCGGAGACCGGGCGTGAACGGGCTAGTGCGGTGGCCCGGCAGGTCACCCACCCAAGGACGGCGATAAAGAGATGTGAACAGGCTTTGTGCGCATGGCCTTTATGAACTCGACTACCGCTGGGTTGAATATTGAGTGTGCGCAAGTCTCTGATTTCAAACGTGGACGGTTATTGACGAGGCACAGGGAATGTGAGTCTCGGGACTCGGTCCGGGCCGAGTAACATCCACTACCTTCTTGCGAGCTCCGATTCCATGAGGACCCAGCTGTTGGGATCGAGCACAACGGTGGTGGGCGGCTCCTCCAGCGCGATCGTGAATCGGACCAAGTGGTCCTTCCCGGTGAACGAGATGGTGCCTACCACGCCGGCGGTGGTGGACGGCTTGGTGTACTTCGGCACCTGGGAAGGCATCTTCTACGCCCTGGAGGCGGAGACCGGTCGCCAGGTCTGGAGCTTTAACGCGCGGGAGCGGGTCGGCGAGGAGAGCGCGTGGATGGAGCGGGGCGTGGGCATCCGCGGCGGCATCAACGTGCACAACGGACGGGTGTATTTCGGGGACACGGGTGGCTACTTGATGGCCTGTGACGCCAAGACCGGCGAGCTCCTCTGGCGCAAGCGACTGGAGAACCACCCGCATACGCGCGTCTTCAGCGCGCCGAAGATTCACGACGGGCGGATGTACATCGGCGTGTCGTCGCTCGAGGAGTCCGCCATTCGGGTCAATCCCGATTACAACGGCTACACGTTCCGCGGAAGCGTACTCTGCCTCGATCTCGAGACGGGAGACGAGATCTGGCGTTTCTACACCATCGAGAAGGAGCCGTACCGGATCGGCACCAAAGCAGGCAACCGGCCGGTCTACGGGGCGGCGGGCGCTTCGGTATGGGCCACCCCAACCCTGGACATCGCACGCGGCATGCTTTACGTTGCCACCGGCAACGCCTACAGCGGGCCGGAAGAGTACCTCGGCTACGCCGAGGCGGTCATCGCCCTCGAGATGAAGACGGGAAAGGTCCGCTGGCACTACCAGGCCGAGCCGGTCGTCAAGGACATCTACACCAACGAGCGGTTGGCCGGCCACGACGAGGGACCGGAAACGTGACAGGGGTGAATCACGCACCGGTGATCCTCGCCGGGCCGAAGAACGATCTGGTGGTGTTCGAAGGATCGAACCGCGGCGTGTTGCGCGCTTATGACGCCAGCGACGGGCGGATCGTTTGGCAGCACCAGTTCACTAAAGGGACCAGCATCCAGGGCGGGGCGGTGGTGGCCAACGGGATGGTGTTCGTCGGCGCCGGATACCACTCCGCACTCGGCGGTGCCCAGAAGGGCAAGGGGAACGAGCTACGGGCCTTCAGCCTGGACGGCAAGTAGTACCATCCCGGATACGACCGAGAGGGGGTGAGAGGCGTGGAGATCTCCACCCTCGCTACTCTACCCTGCCGAGACGAGCCCATGTTGGCCCCCGCAGCGTCGCCATGCACCAAAGCCGGTTCGAGCGTACGCCGTCAACCACATCTTGCGGTCGGATCGGCCCGGGAGCGGGTGCACGTCAGGATTGTGAGATGAGAATCTATCATCAAGCCACTCGGCGCTGAGCGCGACGTTCCCAGAACGCCTCGAAGCGTCCGCTCAGCTTGCAGCAGCGCAATGCGATGATTGCGTCAACGCCGGCGACGGACCAGTGCATCCCGGCGCGCTTGCAGCGGGTTCTGATCGCTACCTTGCAGCCGGCCTCTACGACCCCTGTCGAGGTACAAAGCCCGGCTGCCCGGAACGTTGGGTAGCGCATGCGCTCGCGGTTGCGTTCGACGTAGTCGATGCACTTGCGGGCCTCGTCATCCTTTGGCGAGTGTAGTCGTAGGGCCTTGATGATGGCATCGATATCGCCGGCGTCCAACTTGTCATGGCGTTCGCTCGCCCACTGCTGTGCCAGGTCAGTGCCTGCGCCATAGATGGACTTGGACACGTCCGAGAGGTGCTGCTTGGCGTGGAAGCGGTCGACGATCTGAACCGCATCGGGAAAGTGCTCGTCGGCGAGGTTCCAGATCCAGATGGCCCCATCGCCGAGCACGGCCTGGCGCGCCGCGCGCTCGAAGCCGCGCCGCGTAGCCTCACGCTCGACGCGCGCCGCGAACTCGCTCGGCGTCGCGTCAGTGTCTTTGTGCGCCGCGCTTTCGATCGCAGCCGAGTAGCTGATCGAGCCGGCGTCTCGCACGGGCGTGCCTTCTTTGTCCCGCCCCTCGGCGCTCCAGATCGTGACGAGCTTGACCTCTCGCGTCTTTGAAGAACCGTCGGTCTGCTTGCCTGGGCGACCTACCAACTCCTTTTTACGCACTGGCACACCGGTACCATCCATCCCAAGGTACAGCGTTGGCGCCAGTGGTTCGTTTGGCTCCGGCGGCTCGACCACGAGCTTCTCATCTTCGGCGACCTCACGCCCCAGCGCCTCGGCCGCGCGCTCGACGTGCTTGGTCGGAACATCCACCCCAGCCAACTCGTGCAGTAACTCGTGGCCTTCCTCAAAGCTGACCATGGCGCCCACGAGCCCGGCCATGCGCAGCACGCCTGGAGAGAGCGAGTCCCCCTCCAAGCCCAGCGCCCGGTCGCGCGGACAAAAACCTGCTTCGCACAGCTCGCAGTGATAGTAGGCGCGCTCCAGCCTCAAAGGCCCCAGCACGCTCTCGAAGTTCTTGCCATGCCGGCCGGCGTAGCGCGCCGACTGCCCGCACGCGCAGGGCAACATCGGGCCCGCATGGTCCGAGGTATCGGCGTTCAGTCGTTGCTCTACGGCTCGGGCCGCCACGCCCATCACCTTGCGACGAACAGCCATCTCCAAAGCCTCGAAGTCGATCTCCACCGCTGCTTGACGACCCAGCAGCCCTTCAACTTCCCGAACGACGTCGGCGTTTAGCGCGTCGCCGAGTGCCGTTTTTTTAACTCTCGGATAGAACTGAGCCTTTTTCCAGTTTCTGGTCACAGATCTGAACGTTCAACTCGATAAGCTCCTTAACCAGTTTGCGGAAACGACGATACTCCGCGATCTGAGCCTTCGTCTGCTCCACCGCACTCCCTGGAGGAATCACCTTAGTAACCGTCTTACCTTCTACGGCTCGGGTGAGAGACCAGCTTGGGCCGTGGGCTTCGGAAGCGGGCTGGGCACAGTGACAGCTCACCTTGCCACACTTGCGAAACCGTCCCACCAGGGAACCGGGCCGCAGATCGCCGACCTGAGCGAGTTCGTTTTTCAACCGCTCGCGTTTGGTTTCGAGTTGCTGGAGTGTAGGCATGGGGTATTGTCCTCCTTTATCTCTGACAGTATATACAGCTGTCAGACTCCATGCCTTTTTGCCTATGTTTCTACATCCTCACTTTGATGACGTGCGCCCCCGGGAGCTCTCAACTTGACAATACCCCCGCGCGTGTTGGTCAGTCCGGATCTGGCTCGAACGGCGCGAGCTCGTCGGCCAGATCAGCCACGACGGAAGGGAAGTCGGACGTAGCTGCGCGGGTCGCGAGATGACGGGCCAGTACCCGCACGTCCCCCGGCCACGACACAAGGAGGTGCGTGCAGCCGGCGTCACGCCACTCGTCGATGACGCGCCGGTCGCGGGCAAGGGAACCGGAGAGGGTGATCGTGCCGGGCGCCGGAAGACCTGGCCTGACCACGAGCTCAGTAGGCGAGTCGGCCACGATCGGTGGATCGCTCGCCGCTCCAGGCGCGACTAGCCATACCGGGAGCTCGGTCTGCACCGGTGGCGGGGCCAGCACCACCCCGTGAGCGAGCCGACCTACCAGTGCCTCGCGGAATCGAAGAAGCGTCTCGGGTCCGGGGTCGCCGGTCACAATCGCGACGGCACGTCCACCCGACAGGTTGTCGAGCACCGCGAGCTCCTCGGCGATCGTCAACGGGTGCTCGGCGCCGAGATCGACACTCACCACGACCCGAACGAACTCCGTCCGTTCGGCGACCCGTGCGGCCCGGATCACCTCCGTGCCGGGCGGGCCGGTCACCGTGACTGCCCACAGACCGAGCTCGTCGGCGCGGCGGGCCCGCGCGAGGTCGGCGTCGTCTTCGAGCACCAGGCCGAGCCTCATCGACCGACCTCGACCAGTTTGGGCGCGACCTCGGACCCGATGCGCTCGATCACGTCGGTGAGGGCGGTCCGGGGTGGCGCGTCGTACCCGATCCGGCACACGACCAGCTCGACGCCCTCGTATCGAGCCAATCCGTCGACGACTTCGTCGACATTTCCGACGAGTGCCGAAGACTCCACCGCGTCCATCGACGCCGCGACCTGACGAGCGAAATCGACACCCGTGTCCGCGGCTCCCCATCCCAGCCCGGCGTACACGAGGTAGCTGCTCCGCACCCATTCCACCGCGCGCCGCCGCTCGGCCTCGCCGTCGACCACCCAAAGGTTCCGCAGCAGGCCAATTGGCGGAGGCTTGCCCCCCGGCTCGCCGAACTCGGACCACGCCTCGCGGTGCGCGGCGATCAGCTCGTCGACCACCTCCTTGGAAAAAGCGCCCGAGAGGAACAGACCGAGTCCGCGGCGGCCGGCTCGGCGCGCCCCCACCGCGCTCGTCACCCCGACCCAGAGCGGTGGCCCGTCGTGGGACGCGCTCGCGGCCACCACGTCGAGGCCACGCTCCATGCGGGCTCGACGATCGGCCATGCGCAGGTCCTTGGCCGCGAACTCGATCGGGCGGTACCCCATGCCCAAACCCAGCTCGAACCGGCCAGCGGAGACCCGATGGAGCTCCGCCGCAGCGGCGGCCACCCGCTCGGGTCGTTGCAGGGGGAGGAGCAGAATCCCGGTACCTACTCGCAGCTGCGACGTAGCGCTCAGCACCCCCGACGCTGCGGGCAGCAATGCCGGGCAGTAGCCGTCGTAGAACACGTGGTGCTCCGATAGCCAGAGGCTGTCGAGCCCGACCCTCTCCGCGAGCCGGGCGTCCTCGACCAATTCGGCATAGGCCCGGGGGAACGGGCGCGGTGCTGTCGCCGTCGACTGGAGACACCACAGCCCGATCCCGATCCGCACGATGGACTACCTACTCACTAGACGGTAAAACAAATTACTCCGATGAAGTCAGCCAAAGCTTTCTTTACTCGGCGCTTCACCCTAATTCTCTCCCATTGATAATCCATTCTTGACCCTAAAGTCAATTCTTCGATACTCGCCTCCCTATTCGGGGTCGCACTCTTGAAGAAAGCAACGCTCGGCGCAAGCGTCCCGAAGCAGTGCACGCCCGCTAACTGCGAGGGGCGCTCGAGCTTGCCCTCGAAGACTTCGGCGCTGGTCTCTCCACTACCTTCTTGCGAGCTCCGATTCCATGAGGACCCAGCTGTTGGGATCGAGCACAACGGTGGTGGGCGGCTCCTCCAGCGCGATCGTGAATCGGGTTTTTCTTTCGTCGACCTGGAGTCGTTCGATCTGCGGCTCTCCGGCGCCGTAGATGCCGAGCTCCACCGGCATGCGAAAGGTTGTGCCGTCTGTCTGTACCTGGTCGAGCTCCAGCTCGAGCTGTTTTTGTTCTCCATCGTAGCTCCATCGGCCCCGGTACTCGAGTTTCCCTCCCTGATAGAGCCACTGATGAAAGAACCATGACAGGTCTTCTCCAGAAAACTCTTCCATGACGTGCCGGAAGTCCTGGGTGGAGGCGTTTGTGTCGCGGAATCTTCGATAGTACTCGCGGATCCCGGCCCAGAAACTCTCGTCTCCCATGAGGCCCCGAAGCATGTGGAGAACCCAGGCCCCCTTCTGGTACGTGTTGCGGGTCGTCACCTTCGACATGTCGGTGAGATTGTCATGGACGATGTGGTAGTCGGGGTTGTCCTTGTAGAACTCGAAGACCCTTTCACGACTTCGCTTCAGTCCCTCGACGAAGCGGTCCCTCCCATAGGCATATTCGATGAAAAGAAGGGTGAAGTAGGTGGCAAACCCCTCGCTCAGCCATACATGATCCCAGTCGTCTTCGGTGACGGCGTTTCCAAACCAGTGGTGGGCGATCTCATGAGTAATGGTGTTTTCTCGCTCGCGATCGCCGGTGACAAAGTCTTGCTGATAAAAGATGGACGTGGCCGCCTCCGTCGCACCCACCGGAGCCGTTACCTGTACGTTCGCCAGCTTCTCATAAGAGTAGGGTCCGATGTGGGAGCTGAAGAACGCGAGCGGCCTTTTGGCCCGCGCGAAATCGTAGAACCCGGCATCCCGATCTCGAGGAAAGACCCAGGTCTGTATCGACGTACCCTGGTAGTCATCCACGTACTGGACCGCGTATCGAGCGACGGAGATGACCATGAGCCAGGTAGCGATGGGAACGGATTGCTTCCAGTGCGTTCGGCGACGATCGGCAGCAAGGTTCGTCTCTTCGAGTTTCAGGCCGTTGGCGACGACCTGATAGTGATCGGGCGCCGTGATCACGAACTCGCAGGTCGCTTTGTCATAAGGGTGGTCGAGGGTGGGAAGCCAGTGATGCGTTTTGTTGGGCCAGTTATCGGCCGAGAACGTTCTCTCGCCGTGTTTGTTGTTGGCAATGACAAGTCCATCGGCAGGAACGCCACGATAGCGGATCGTGTAGCTTCGCCGCTCCCCCGCTTTTCCCGGCGAGAGCGGCGAGATGTGAATCCTATCGTCCTCGTGGGTAAAAGTGGCGGGCTCGCCATCCTCTAAAATGGCGCTCACCGTCATCCCAGTGGTTTCCTTCTTGCCGATCAGATCGAGATGGAAGTCCGTCCCACCTTCGGAAACAAAACGGACCACCACGGTGGTCTCGCCGTTGATCTCGTCCGTCGCATCGCTCAGCTCGAGCCGAAAGGTGTAATGGAGTACGTCGAGGCCCGGCGTCCTGGGGTAGTCGTCCGCCCAGGACAAGCCAGCGCAGAGGCTCAGGAGTATGGGCAGTATGAGTCGGCGTCGAAGGTTCGTCATGAACACGGGTTTTGGCTGATTCGAGCCGCGTTGTCAAGTTCGTTCTGGACTCCCGTGCTCATCGTCCTCAGGGCGCGCAGTCGATGCGTACTCGTGGGTGAGAACGAAGCGGGAATTGTCGGTAGAATACGAGCGAATCGTAGAAACAGGACTGAACCCGAAAAGAGGTAGGCTCATGTCGCACCAGCTCCGGATCGCTTTTTCTCGCCAGGCCGCTATCGTACTTCTTGGACTCATGCCGGTGCTGAACGCTCGCGCGGAGGAGCGGTTCGAGTGGCAGAGAGCGACACCGGAGGAAGCGGGCATGGACCGTGGCAAGCTGGAAGAGGCGCGGGACTACGTTGTGTTGAAACGCGAGGACCCGCATCGCGGTGGTTCGGGGTTCATCACCCGCGACGGAAAGGTGGTGATGGCCTGGGGGAGCCCCACCGAGCTTTACCAGGTGAAATCCGTTACTAAATCGATCGGAATCAGCGCGCTGGGTCTGGCGATCCTGGACGGCCGGATGACGCTCGGCGACAAAGCGTCGCAGTACCATCCCGGTTTCGGAGTCCCGCCCACCAGCAACCGAGCGGCCGGCTGGCTCGGCGAGATCACGCTTCAACAGCTGGCGACACATACGGCGGGGTTCGACCTCGCGCACGGTTTTCAACCCTTGCTCTTCGCACCCGGGACGAAGTGGTCCTACTCCGACGGCGGCCCGAACTGGCTGGCGGAGTGCATTACGCTCGAGTACCTGCAGGACATCAAAACCCTTCTCTTCAACCGGGTGTTCTCGCCCCTGGGAATCACCGAGTCGGATCTGACCTGGCGTGACAGCTACTATCGGCCGGACAAGATCGAAGGGATCAAGCGGCGCGAGCTGGGCTCCGGCATCCGGGCGAATGTCGACGCGCTGGCGCGCATCGGTTACCTCTTCGCTCTCGACGGACGGTGGGAGGGGACGCAGATCCTGCCGAAGGGTTTCGTCGACGCGGTACGCACCACGCCTCCGGAGCTTTTTGGGCTTCCTGTGCTGGACCCCGACGACAACCCCGAGGCCTCGAACCACTATGGGCTCTTGTGGTGGAACAACTCGGACGGGACGCTCCCTAATGTTCCAAGAGATGCATTCTGGGCCTGGGGCGGTCAGGTGACCCGCGACACCGAGACGCTTCTCGTCGTTATTCCCAGTCTGGGAATCGTGGCGGCCCGCGCCGGAACCGGGCCGGGAGACGGTACGAGCGACTACCGTTTTCTGGAACCGTTCATCCGCCCCATCGCCGAGTCGGTCCGCGCGGAGGAGCGGAAAGAGCGTTAGTGACGAGAACGGTAAACATGTGAAGATCAAGGGAGCCAATCTGCATCATTGCCTGGCGCTCTCGCTCTCGCTCGCGATCTCTTGTCCCTCAACCGGATCAGAATCGAAACAGCCGGGTAAGCTTTACCACGAAGCTGCGATTTTCGAGTCCGGGGAATCCGGGCATCAGCGTGTTCCGCTCATCGCTGTAGACCACGAAGAGATCGCTCCCCGGCTGATACTCCCAGCGAAACCGTACGTTGCTCGATAGAAAGTCGTTCGTGGAGTTGTACTGAATCAGTACGCTAAAAAGGCTGCGGGGACTGATGCTGTAGTTCACGCGGCCGCCCACCAGCTGGGTGGTGAAGCTTCCCTCCTCCAGGTCGACCCAGTTGAAGGAGAGCATGGGCTCGACCGAGAGCTGCGCTGTGACTCCCAGGCGACCCCGGTAGCCCAACTCCTTGCGATCGCCGCTGAAGAAGCTGCCGGTCAGAAAAGAGAGGTTCCCTGAAATCCTTCGTTGGCGCCCGAGCTCGAAGCCTATCCGCACGTCCTGAAAGTTGTAGCCGGCCATCGGTATCATGATGCCCTCGGAGATCTCGAAAGGCTCTGGCAGGAACTCGAAGTTTCGGGTGTAGTCGAAGCTCAATTGATCCGACGACTCGAACTCCGTTCGGAAGGTGGTCTTGCCAATGCGTGTTTCCAGCTGTCCCCGGTTGTCGGTCGTGTAATCCAGGCTGACTTGCCAGGTGAACTTGCGCACCGCTTCTATGGAAGCTGGCCGCGGGCTGAATCGGGCCTGCGCGAAGTTCCGCTGGAAGTTTGTCCGCCGCAGGAACCCGATCTCCGGGTTGAAGTTCTCTTCGACGACCAGTCGCTCGAGCTCCGCCCCGTATCGGTCTCCGTCATATTCGAAGAAACCGCGATAACTGTCCGCCTCGCTCGAAAGGCCTGTGGTCTGGCTCCGGGCGAAATAACCGTTGACGCGGACGTTCTCGTAGAACGCCAGGTTGGCATCGAGACCGAAAACCTGGTTGGAGCCGTCCTCACTGAGTGCGACCGAGCGGTTGGTCGCGATGACCCCGATGTTGCTTCGTCGCAGAATATCCCGCTTGAGGCGCACCACAGAGAAGTTCGTGGCCAGCGCTCCTGACGGCGGGGCGTCTTCCGTCTGTATGTTGAGGAGCCCGATGCTGTATTTGCCGACTCGGCCGGTGAGCCTTCCTCCCGCAAGGATGGGAACCTCCTCGCCCTCATGCAGGCCGATCCGTCGGCTGAAGAAAACGATCGGCGTGGAGGTGGGAGTCCCGAACCGCCGCGCGGCGCGCTGGGCCCGAGCGCTTCGAGCGTCTCCGAAATCGAAGATCCCCTGGCCTTCCAGAAAGAACTCGCGCTTCTCCGGAAAGAAAAGACTGAAGCGGGTGAGGTTCACCTGCTGCTCGTCAGCTTCCACCTGGGCAAAATCGGTGTTGAAGGTGAAATCCGCGGTGAGTCCCTGGGTGACGCCATACTTCACGTCGAAGCCGGCGTTCGGCTCGAGCTCGTCGGAGAAGGGGGGGTCGGCGTTTCGATCGGTGACCAGCTCCGAGATGGCGTACGGCTTTACCTCGAGGTTGCTGGAACGGGGCGGTGTCTCCAGACCCACCAGCGTCCCGGCGGAGGAGACTTTGCTGATACCCATTGCGCCGAGGGCCGGCGGAACGGGAGCCAGGTAGGAAAGCTCGTTTTTCCAGCGAACGACCCGCCGAAAGTTGATTCCCCAGATCTGAGAGCCGCCGGTCCGGTAGCGTAACGATTTGAACGGGAAAGCCATTTCCAGCGTCCAGCCGTTGGTAAAACGGCTCGCTTTGGAGCTCCAGACGGTGTTCCAGTCGCGGTTGATGTTGCGCTCGTCGGTGATGACGCTGTCGGAGAGTGCTCCGAGGGGATTGGTGTAGAAGAAGAAGGCGTTTCGGCGGTCATAGAACGTGTCGAGAATGACCGTCAGGGTCTCGTTGCCGAAGATGCCCGTGTTGTCACGCCGCATCTCGTTCATCACCATGCGCTCGGGATGACTGTCCCAACAGCGAGCAGAGACGTAAACGTTACGGTCGTCGAAGAGCACCCAGACTTCGGTCTTTTCCGTGGCAGGCTCGCCGGGTCGGGGCTCGGCCTGGATGAAACCACTCACGCCGGGCACCCTGCCGTAGACCGCTTCCTCGAGCTTCCCGTCAACGGTCAGCGGCGAATCGAGCCGGATCGCCCTCATGGTGAAACGTCCTTCGGCGTCGCGTGAAACGACCGCCGGCGACTCCGGTGGCGGCGGGCCGTCGATGACGAGATGCCCCGCACTCGATCGAGCGGATGTATCGAGAGCCGGCTGGGATAGCGAGAGGATCTGAGGCACCTCCGTCGCCGGCCGTGCCGGATGGGCACGGACTGGCTCTGGTGGGGGACGGGTCTTGGACGGGGAGGACAGAGGGGAAGGCGACTCCTCGGCAACGGCGTGATTCTCTCGTATCGTGGCCTCGACGTCGACAAAAGACCGGGGCACCGAGTGGAGTTTCCCTTCGGGAGTCACCAGCAAGACCAACTTTTCCTGGACCTCGTAGTGTTGAACCGCAATCGAGCTCCCGTCCACGAAGCGCACTTCTCGAGGGGACGAAGGAGTAGCGGATGGTGGAGAGTCATCTTCGGCCGATAAGGGCACCGACGCCCAGAGGAGCGCCGCTGGCAGAAGCCAGTGCCGTCGCCGCTTCGACACCGTGGGCTCCTTTCGGTCGAGGTCGCCGTTTGGGGAGGGCCACGCTCGGACGAGAACGTTTATACCACAGCGCGGCGGAGCCGCAACCAAAGGGGTAGGGCGTCTCCGCCGCGAGCGGTCAGCGGTCAGCATTCAGCGCTCAGCTCGTGGTGCTCAGCGCTGCGCGCCTCGTCTCATACTCAGTGCGCACTCGCCCAAATCTTCACCGCTGTGGCCCCTGCGAACTCGTTTACGCTCTGGCAGATCCCACCAACCCGCTCAAATTCTGGCAAGAAATAGAAACTTTTTCGGGTTGGTAGCACACGCACCCTAACAAACGAATCGACCCGACGCACCGCGGACTGCGGCGATGGCGCGATGAAAACCCTCGTCGGGCGCGTAGGCAGAGACGACAGCTCCGACGAAGCCTCAAACGCCGATTGCAGGCCTACCGGTGGGGGCCGGCGTTTTCGTTCGACTGACCCTAGGCGCCCAGACGCCAAGGACGACGCGCATCAGTGCGTACAAGACCGCCATGAGGCTCACCAGGATCACCGCGAGCGAAGCGCTTTGGGCGGTGAGGCCCTCGCCCCACAGGAAGTAGATGCGCTGTGAGAGCGTCGCCGTTTCTGGTGTCCCGGTTCCGAGGAACAGAGGTGTGAGCAGGTCCCGCATGCTCGCCATCCAGAGAAGGAGAAACGTGGCCACCGCCACCGGACGTATCACGGGCAGGGTGATGCGCCACAGCATGGTGAGCGTCCCCGCACCACAGATTCGGGCCGCTTCTTCGAGCTCCGCCTGAACCTGGCTCAAACCGTCGCGAAGGTGATGAACTCCGAGCGGCAGGAATCTCGAGATCTGGCAGACGACGATGATCCAGATCGTCCCGTAAAGCACCAGCGGCGGGCGCAGCCACGCCCAGGCGACACCGACCACAAAAGCGACACCGGGCACGGCAATCGGAAACGTCGCGCTCAGGGAGAGCAGCTTCTCTAATCGGCCACGGCCGCGGAGGTCCAGGTAGGCCACCAGCAAAGCGATCAGGCTCGCCGAGATGGACATGAAGAAAGCCACTTGCAAGGTATTCCAGAAGATCTCGTGGAACACGGGACTTCGCAGGTGCTCTGTGTAGTGCCGCAGCGTAAGGTTCGAAAAGGAGAAGCGCTCGTAGAGATTCTGCGACAGCGAGAGCATCAGAAGCGTCGCGTATGGAACCAGCAGCGCGAGACCGATAACACTCACGTTGAAGATCGCCAGCGGATACTTCACCCAACCGACTTCGATCCGGACGGCGCGGTGAGCCTTGCCGCCAATGACCTGGAAACGCCCGCCATGACGACGGCGCGCCAGACCCAGGACCAGCCAGACGGCAAGACCGGCGGTGACGGCGAAAAAGACAGCGACGGCCGCCGAAAGACCGAGCTCGGGTGGAGGCGTGCTGAGGAGGCGATACAAGTACGTGGCAAAGACGTAGATCCTGGCTGGTGTCCCCAGGATGGCCGGAATGGAAAAGCTTTCCCAGAGCAGCACGATGGAAAAGACGATGCTGGTAACCATCGCCGGTGTGACCAGCGGAAGTGTCACCGATCGGAACATGCGCCACGGAGACGCTCCCGCCGTGAGAGCCGCTTCCTCATAGGCGCTGTCGACGTTCTCGAGGGCGGCGCTCAGCGTGAGGTAGAGGTAGGGGTAGAGGAAGAGCGCGGCAACGAACACCATGCTGGGCATCGAAAAAGCATCGAAAAGCTTCACGCCAAAAAGCGCATCCGACCAGCGGTTGAACGTTCCGGCTTGCGGTGACAGCAGCCAGGCGTAAGCCATGGCCAGGATCCAGGGTGGGTTCACGAAAGCGATGATGCTCATCGAGCGCACCCAGCCTGCCAGAGGCGTCTTCAGGCGGGTCGTGCTGAGCGCCGAGACGGCGGCCATTCCGAGCCCCAGTAGAAGCGAGCAGCCGGTGAAAACGATGGAGTTCTTGAGGGCCTCGATGGGGCCGAGGCGCTGGAAAAGCGAACGGTAATGCTTGAGCGTGATGTCTCCTTCGTCTCCTCTCACGCTGCCGAGAGCCAACCAGAGCATCGGATACACGTTCACGACGCCCACGACCAGAAGCCCGACCACGACTGCGGGCGCCAAAGGATATTGGCGCCATCGACGTCTCGATCTGTTGGTGTCGGGCTCGTTCATTGCCTACCGCTCCCCGGCGGGATCGGGCGGAAGAAGCATCAGGTGTTCGCGGGCGAGCCGCACCTGGACGTCCTCGCCCGACCGCCACTCTTTCTCGGCGGAATCTCTGGCGCGGAGCGTCACGTCTCCAACCTGGACGAGACAATCGAGCTCCTCTCCGAGAAAGGTAACGCGAACGATCCGACCCGGCAGTGTGTTTTCCTGAGATTCCGCGAGCTGGCGGTGGAGCTCGACCCGGCTCGGGCGAATCGCCACCACGACTCGCTCCTCGGCCGCGGCGTCACCGCTCACCAGGATGGGCCGGTCGACGCCCTCGAGTGCGACCTCGACCGAACGGTCCTTTCGCGCCTTTGTGATCCGGCCGGCAACACGGTTCGAGACGCCGAGGAAATCGGCCACGAAGGGATGCGCCGGCCTGGTGAAAATCTCCCGCGGCGTCCCCTGGCTCAGAATCGTCCCGCTTCGAAGAACGATCACCTGGTCGGAGAGCGCCATGGCCTCCGCCTGGTCATGGGTGACATAGATGGTGGTCAGACCGTAACGCTTTTGAACGTCGCGAAGCTCGAGCCGCATCGCCTCGCGCAGCTTGGCATCGAGATTGGCCAACGGCTCGTCCAGGAGCAGTACGCGCGGCCGGTAGACCAGCGCCCGCGCCAGCACCACCCGTTGCTGCTGTCCGCCGCTCAACTCCGACGGATATCGTTTCTCATAGCCGTCCATCCCCACGGAGCGAAGAACCGAAACGACCTTCTCTCGCAACGCCTCGGGTCGTTCCGCTTTCTTCCCGCCGATCTTCAACGCAAACGCCACGTTGTCGAAGACGTCGAGATGAGGCCAGATGGCGTAGGACTGGAACACCATACCGATGGCTCGCTCTTCGACCGGGACCGCTCGGCCCGTCGCGCTGTCGTGAACGACTTCGTCCCCGATCACGATCCGTCCCGCCGTGGGTTCTTCCAGCCCGGCGATGCAGCGCAGGATCGTTGTCTTGCCGCAGCCGCTCGGTCCCAGTAGCGTCACGATCCGGCCTTCGTCGGCTGTGAAGGAGACGCCGTCCACCGCGCGGACGTCTCCGCCGAAGGTCTTCGTCAGGTGCTCTACCCTGACCTGGGCCATAGGTGGATGCTACCTTGCAGCCTTTGCGACCTCAACGGAGGATGGACCGCCAGAGCGCGATGACTCTTTCACGGTTTTCGTTGAAGGTCTGGACGTCGAAAGAGACCGGGTCCAGCGCCTCCAGATCCGGAAATCCCTCCGGGGCCGAAACGCCCGAGACCACGGGAAAGGCCCTCAATTTGTCGGCGAGCCGCTGCTGGTGAGACGGCGACAGAACGAAGTTCACGAACAGGCGCGCCGCGTTCGGGTGAGGCGCGGCCTCCGGGACCACCGCGACGTAGGAATCGAGCTTCGTGCCCTGGACCCAGTGGTAGCCCAGTGGAGCACCGGCCTCGATTTGCGCCGACGGAGAGGTCTGGCTCATGGGTCCGAGAAGGCGCTCGCCCCGGGCGATGAAGTTGGCAGCTTCCACTTCTCGATCCGTGGTCAGGAGATCGTTGGCCGTGAGTGACTCGAGCCAGGGCACGCCGAACTGCTGCTCCCAGAGAAACAAAAGGCCCACGACGTTGGATGAGTTCTCTGGACTTCCCATCACCAGCTTGCTCTTGTACCTGGGATGCGCGAGCTCTTCGTAGGAACCAGGGAGCTCCTCCTCCCCGATCAAGTTGCGGTTGTAGACGATCGGGACTCCCAGAGAAGCCACCGGATGGGCTCCGGGAGCCCGCTCCTGGTAGCGTTCCAGATAATGGATCTCGTTCGGGACCTCGAACTCCGCCAGCCGCTCTTCGCTGGGAATGCTGGCGGCGATACTCACTTCGAGCTGGAGCACATCGGCAAGGTGCTGCCCCGCGGCCACCTCGGTAAGGTAGGTCTGTAGCGTCGGCGCCGATCCTCCTTTGCGGCTGTAGCTCACGCGGATCCCGCTCGCCTCTTCGAACCTCCGGAAGAGATCCAGCTCGATCACCTCCGGAAACACGCTCCGCACCACGACCTCCCCTTCCGCGACGGCCTCCTCGACCAGCCGACGCCACGACGGATCGCCGCGAGCCAGCTCCTCCCAGAGCGGAGAGCCATCCGGACGGCCCGGGGCCTCGTTCGATTCCCCACAACCTCCCGCCGCGAATGCCGTCAGAAGGAACAGGGCACGTCCGAAGCTCACTCGGCTCTCCGCACGTCAGTCGTCGAGACCGAGTAGCCGCGCTGCGTTCTCACCCAGACAGCGGGAGCGAATCTCTTCGAGCTCGAATCCGAGGTCCTTGAACTGCTCGACGCTCTGCTTGAGAGGACGTACCGGATAGCTGCTGGCAAAGAGCATCCGGTAGCTCAGGAAGTAGTTGGCCGAGCGAACGTATTCCGTAGCACCCGGCGAGTTGGGAATGTGGCCGTAGAAATCTGGAATGAGATAGACATTCGGATTCTGGAACGCGACGCCGCACATCTCGGTCGTCCAGGGCCAGGCCGCATGGGGCACGACGATCGTGAGCTCTTTGAAGCGCCGGGCGACTCTCTGGATGTGGACCGGCATGCAGTACGTCAGATCGGGCCCGACGAAGATGCTGCTCGTCAGAGACACGATGAGACCATCCTCCATGCACTTTTGATAGATGGAGAACAGCTTTTCGTCATCGTCATAGAGAGGCGGATCGCACCAGCCGTTGTCGAGCGCCACTCCTTTGAAACCCATTTCGCGGCAGCGATCGATTTCCCGCAGAGCCTCTTCGCCCTGAGAGCCGTCGATGCCCCCGAAAGCGACGAACCTGTCGGGGTAGGTGGTCACCAGCTCGGACAGATCCTCGTTGGGGACCGATCCGTAGGGGGGCGGAGACTGCCGGCCCATGGCCACCGCCATATCGATGCCCGCCTCGTCCATCTCTTCGAGGAAAGCGGCGATGGATTTCTCTTCGAACGAGCGATAGGACGGCAGGTCGAGTCGAAGGCCGCTCACCGTGACGGGATCCGGCTCGGGCTCGCGAGGACGGAAAATATGAAGATCGCAGAAAGCTTTGAAAGGAGGCCGAACTCGGAAGTCTATAATCATTGAACGCTCCGCTCAGACGCATCGTCCATCGACAGACGAGTGGCATGTATGATAACAGGGATTCGATGAAGTTTGGCGTCATGCTTCCCGGCACCGGGCCGCTGGCCGGCGCGCGAGCGATCGAATCGGTGGCCCGGCAAGCGGAACGACTCGGCTTCACGTCCTTGTGGGCGAGCGACCACGTCGCCATTCCTCTCGAGTCCGAGAGCCGTTATCCGGGCAGCAAGGACGGTCGCATGAGCTGGCCCTCCGATCTCCCCTGGCTCGACCCGTTCGCCACGCTGCTTTGGGCAGCGGCGGTCACCGAACGCGTGCACCTGGGCACTTCCATCCTGGTGCTTCCGTTGCGCCCCACACTCCTCGTGGCGAAGATGGCCTCCTCCCTGGACCACCTTTCCGGTGGTCGACTCCTGCTGGGGGTCGGGGCTGGCTGGCTCGCGGAGGAGTTCGAGCTCTGCGGCCAGGATTTCTCCGATCGAGGCCGCCGCATGACCGAGGCCATTCGAGCGCTGCGTGCCTGCTGGGCGCCCGGTCCCATCGAGCTGGCAGACGAGTTCCACTCGCCCGTCCCGTTCGACATGTCGCCCAAGCCGGTTGACGGCGACGGGCTGCCCGTTCTGATCGGTGGCCACAGCAACGCGGCGCTGCGACGGGTCGCGGAAGTGGGGGACGGATGGCAACCCTCGAACCTGCCTCCGGAGCTCCTGGCGGAACGGCTCGAGCGTCTCGAACGGGAGCTCGAACAGACCGGGCGCTCCATGACCGACGTCGAGCTCGTGGTGCGCCCTGGGCGCGCCATCGTGCCGAGCCAGGCGCTGGTCGAGAGCTACGCTAAGCTGGGCGTGAATGCGCTCATTGCCGACGTCGACTATCGGCATTTGTCGCTGGAGGAATCGCTGGCGGCGCTCGACGATCTTTCTAACGGCCTGGGACTCCGAGTGTGAGCCCCGTTTCAGGGAGTAGATCCATGACAGTCATCGATTTTCGCGCTCGCCCCAACACCGAGGAGTACATGGGCCTGTATCCCGATACCCGTCCATGGGAGCGGTTCTTTCAATATCCCCGACCGGAGCCGGCGCCTCTGTCCCGCTTCATCGAAGCGCTGGATGAAGCCGGGGTCACGCGCGCGGTCTTTACCGGCCGTCAGACGCCGGTCAAGACCCTTCCTAATGACTACGTCTTCGAGTGTGTGCAGGCGCATCCCGAACGCCTGCTCGGATTCGCAGGAATCGATCCGACCCAGGGAGAGAGGGCGTTGCGCGAGATCGAGCGTACGGTCGACGAGCTCGGCATGAAGGGCATCTCTATCGATCCCCATTCCTCCCGACGCCCGCCGGACGATCCCATCTGGCACCCGTTCTACGCGAAGTGCGTGGATCTGGATGTTCCGGTCATCATCACGATGGGTCCCATCGTGGGCAAATGGGCCGAACCCGGGAGCGTCGACAACGTGGCCGAGGATTTTCCCGACCTGACGCTCGTCTGCTCGCACGGGATCTGGCCGCAAGTCACCGAGCTCATTGCTCTCGCCTACCGGCGCCACAACGTCTATCTGGAAGCTTCGATCTATGAGTTCCTGCCGGGAGCCGAGCCCATCTTCGAGGCTGCAAATACGATCCTGCAGGACAGAATCATTTACGCGAGCGGGTTCCCCTTTCGTCCCCTCGACGATTTGAAGCGCTTCCTCGAGTATCCGTTCGCGCCGGAGGTGGTCGACAAGCTCGTGTACCGCAACGCCGCCCGTGTGTTGAAGATCGAATGAACCGACGAGTTCACGATGCCCTTCGAGCGCGCGCTCCCTCTCCCCTGGGAGGAGGGTTGGGTGCTGGCAAGCTGGTCCTCGCTTCTGACCTCGCGGGCGGATACAATCCCCGGCAGTTTCGGCCCGGTCAACACCCCGTTGAGGGAGGTCCTTTGAGGAAAACCGCCGTCCTCGTAGCCGCGCCGCTCGACCTTCCGAAGGAGGCGATCGAGCTTTTCTTTCGTCAGTCCGCGGACGACATCGCGCGGGTGGCCCGCCGCTACTTCGTTTCATCGAATCGGGTCATCGCCACGACGCGAAGCGACCCGGGGAAAGCGAGTCCGCCATGACTCTGAAGACGTTCGTCGTTTCGGCAGGCCTTTCCTGCCTCGCGACCTTTGTGCTGGTCAGCTGCGAGCAGGAAGCAACGATACTTCCCGGTCACTCGCGCCCTCTCCTCGAGCACGACTGGCCGCATCCGCGGGATTTCACCTTCGAGCCCAGCTCGTTTCGACCTCCCGCTCCGGAAACGGCCCGGTTGGAGGTCCCGAGCGGTCTTCGGGCCTACGTGATAGCGGATGCCTCCGACCCACTAGTCCGGGTGACGGCGGCCATTCCGATCGGGCGATTCTACGAGAGAGAGGGTGAGGCGGGCGGCTCGGAGGCGCTGACGCGCGTTCTGACCAGCGACTCGCAGGGCTCACCGCCCTTGTCGCTCCGGCTCGAATCCCTCGGCACGCAACTCGACGCCGAGCTCGACGTCGACGGCCTCACGCTCTCCGTGGAAGTTCTTTCCGAGGATTGGGAGCAGGCGATCCGCGTGATGATCGACCTTCTGCGGAACCCACGCGTGGAACGAGCGACGCTCGGTGACTTCCGGACCGGACCAGGGTTTGCCTCTCCTACGGCGGGTGTCACCGGCCGAGGCTTCCAACCGAAGGTCGAGCTCGAGCGGCGACTGGGAGGATACCCGCTCTCTCCTCCCGAGCCCGGAATTGCGGTCAGGCTCGAAGCGGTCCGGGCGCTGGCGTCGCGGAGTCTCGCACCGAACCGTTTCGTAGTTGGCATCGGTGGGGATGTACCTTGCGACGAGGCGGTCGCCTTGCTGGAGGAGCTGACGTCCGGATGGGAGCTCGGCGAGCCCGTCCCGGACGCGGCGGAGCCCCGCGAGCTCGCTTCGAGAGATGGCTCGGGAACTCTGGAGACCATCGATGTCGACACGCTGGAAGGCTGGGTCGCCATCGGACGTGGCCTCGGTCCCGTCCCTGCCGACGAGCGAGCTCCGCTCGCCGTACTCGGACAGGTTCTCGGCACGCGGCTGAACATCGAAACGCGCGAAATTCGCGGTCTGGCCAATCGTGCCACTTTCTTCCTGCCGGAAACGATGAACGGCGCCGGATTGCTTCATATTCGAACCGGCGGCCGACTCGAGGCGGTAGCGCCTCTGGTCAAGTACTGCCGTGACGAGCTGGCCGGGCTTCAAAGCGGTGAAAAGGCGGTGACGGAAGAAGAGTTCACGCTCGCCAAGGGCATTCTCCGATTGGGAAAGTGGCAAGAGGCCCTGGACGGTGCTCGCCGCGCCGCGACCGCTTATGCGGTGACAACACTCCACCATGGTGACACCACGCCCCTTCTTGCCTGGCCGGAGGAGGTCGAAGCGGTCACCGCCGACCAGGTGGAAGCGGCGGCGAGAAAGTATCTAGATCCCCAGGCGATGGACACGATCGTCATCGGTCCCATCGAGCGTATCCGCGAGGCGCGCCATCCGCGCTGGGCGGTCGAGCTGGACTCGCTGTCGTCCGGTACGTCCTGATGTCCCCTCGCAGCCCCGTCGCCGTCGCCGTCTTCCTTTTTTCGCTTCTTGGTGTAACCGCCGCCCGGTCACAGACGGAGCCGGCTCTTCTCAGCTGGTCCGAGCAGATGGCGGTGCGCGAGGGATGGCTCGTCGAGCGTTACGAGATGCTCCTGCCCATGATGCGCCGGCACGGCATCGGTATGTGGATCGTGGTGAACGAGGAGTTCCATGACGATCCGCTCACCGAGTACGTCGCTCCACCACGACCGTACGCGGGAGGCCGCGATATCTTCGTCTTCATCGATGCCGGTGACGATGGTCTGAAGCGGGTCGCCTTGACTGGCTTCTGGGAGGAGAACCTCGAACGTTTCTTCGAGCAGGCTCGCTTTACGCCAAACCCGGACGAGCCGCGTCCCTCGGAAGAGGTGCTGGCGGCGCTCAACGAGACGTATCGACCGGAAAAGATTGCGGTGGGCATCGGTGGCCGGCGGGGCATGACGCGGAGCTTGACGCACGATACGTTCCTGTTGTTGAGCGAGGCGCTCGGGGCGGACGCGGACAAGCTCACGAGTGCCGCCGATCTCATCGAGGAGTTTCTCGAGACGCGGATTCCGGGAGAGAAAGAGCACTACGAGAAGCTCGTTCACCTCACCGAAGTGCTGGCGCGCCGCGCCCTTTCGAACGGGGCGATCACGCCCGGCACGACGACCATCGGAGATCTGCGCCGCTGGCTCTATGATGCCCTCTGGGAGAACGGTGTCGACACCTGGTTCCAGCCCGACTTTCGCCTTCAGCGCATGGAAACGCCGAACGCGACTTCCCGCGGCTTTCTGGCGGTGGCAAGCGAGAGCCTCGTCGTCGAGCGCGGCGATCTCCTGCACCTGGACTTCGGCATCAGCTACATGGGATTCGACAGCGACTGGCAAAAGATGGCCTACGTTCTGCGCGAGGGTGAAGACGATGCGCCCGCGGGACTGAAGCGGGCGCTCGCCAACACCAACGCTCTACAGGATGCGCTCACGCTTCGCGCCGCGCGTCCGGAACGCACCGCGGGCGAGGTCTACGAGATCGCCATGGCACAGATGGAGAAGAAGGGCATTCGCGCGCAGATTTACAGCCATCCTCTCGGCAATCATGGCCACGGCATGGGCGCCGGTATCGACTTCCGCAGTGTCCAGCGCGACCGCCGGGACCGGCTCGCCAAGCGGCTTCGAAACGGCTCTTACATGTCCATCGAGCTCAACACGAGAACTCCGGTTCCGGAATGGAACGGGAAGGAGGTGTTCGTGATGCACGAGGACCCTGCCTACCTGACCGAATCCGGCTACAAATTCTTCCGACCGCGACAGGAGTCGTTCTACTTGATTCGTTGAGGTCGTGATGCACAGATGTGTCGCATGCTGGTCCGCTAGAAGCCAGCCGCTTCACCATCGCTGCGTGGATCGGACGCGCCTTCCAGAAGACCGGACGGATGGTGCACCACGGCGCCGGCATGACCCATCAACTCGTCGTACGGGCCCACGACTTCGATGTCGTGACCAGCGTCGCGAAGCCGATCGATGAGACCTACGTCGAAACGACTCTCCATCCTCAGACTGGTGATCTCGGTTCCCTTCTGGTCAATAAACTCAAACGCGCTCCCGTAGGTCAGTTTGAAACGGTTTGGCCTCGTCCCGTTAGACCGGTTGAATCACAGGCCGTGGTCAGGTACTTATCTAGTTCTCCGGGAAACACAATGGACTGGAAGACAATGCTAGCCTACATCACGGGATCGGTCGACCGAGAACTGCTCCTGCGCAACGAGTACCTCGTAACCGAGAATCGTATTCTTCGAGATCAGCTGCAAGGCCGTTTGCGCCTGACCGATGGTGAGCGGAGAACCTTGGCGGAGATCGGAAAACAACTCGGCAAGCGAGCGCTCGAAGAGGTAGCGAGTATCGTCAGGCCCGATACGATTCTCGGGTGGCACCGCAAGCTCGTCGCCAGGAAGTTCGACGGTTCCAAGAACCGGACGTATCCGGGGCGACCACGAATCGACAATGAAATCGACCAGCTGATTATCCGCTTCGCGAGAGAGAACCGAACTTGGGGCTACGATCGCATTGCTGGGGCCATGGCGAACCTCGCGTATCGAGTGATCGACCACATCGTCGGCAACATACTGAAGCGCCACAGCATACCGCCCGCGCCGGAGCGAGAAAAGTCAACGACGTGGAACGAGTTCATCCGCTCGCACATGGAGGTCCTTGCGGCGACGGATTTCTTCACCGCAGAGTTACTGAGTCGGGGTAATTCGTGTAACACGGCCTTGTCAACCTGCATTCGGGCCGTGCACGCCGTTTAATGACGGATGAATTTCTTGACCAAACGAGAAGAGTCAAGGCTCGGGCCAAAGCGTCCTCCGTGCTAAGGGCCCGAAGCGACGGAGCCTCCTACGAAGCGTTGGCGGTCAAAAAGCAATCGTTCGAGAACGTTTTCGCGGGAACGTTAAAACGGGACTGGAGAACTGGCTGGCCTGTCGAGCGACTGTTGACAGGAATAGAGCCGGCAAGACAGCATAGGGCGTGGACAGCAGGCCGAAGTCTCCCCTTTTGGTAACCGATCTATGGAAAACTGAGAGAGCCTGTTCGTCGCGGCATGAAAATCAAAACTTTCGGGAAGCCGTGATTTGAGCGACTTCCTGCTCCCAACATAGAGTTTCGTGAGAAAAAGTTCATGAGGAGAAGAAGGATGCACTCGAAAACAAATCATCCTCGATTGCTGTCGATGGTCATCTTGTTGTGCCTGGCACCGCCCGTTGGCGCCGCTGCGCAACAGTCAGCCGAGCTGATCATCCGCAACGGGATCATCGTGACCTCTGACGGACGTTCCGAAGGCGATATTCGGGTTCGTGACGGTGTGATCGTCGAAATCGCGCAGAATCTGGCGGGCTCTGATGGCGCTCGGGTGATCGACGCCACCGGGCTACTCGTTTTGCCCGGGGGCGTCGACCCCCACGTCCACATCGACCGGGCCGATGATTACACCAGCGGCTCCGCGGCGGCGCTCGCCGGTGGGATCACGACGATCTCCAGCCTCGCGTTTCCGCAATCAGAAGAAAGTCTCGCGGAGGCCGTCGAGCGCCAGGCTGAGCTGGTGAGGGCCCAGGCCATTGCCGACGTCATGCTCCATCCGGGAATCAACAACCCCGACGTCCAGCAGGCGCAGATAGCATCGTTGCCGGGGCTCGGACACACGAGTGTCAAGATCTTCATGAGCCGCACGGAATTCGATGAGAAAAGCCGGGCTTACTTGGCGACGCTGGCCGCGGCCGCCGAAGCGGGAGTTTTGACGATGATGCACTGCGAGGATGCCGCGATCGTCGCGCATACGCAGGAGCGTCTGATGGACGAAGGCCATGGTTCGCTCCAATACTTTTCCGACAGCCGGCCCGTCCTGGCCGAAGTGATCGCCACACACCGCGCGGTGGCGATGGCCGAGGCGACTGGAGCGCCGATCTACCTCGTCCATCTGTCCGCGGAACGGGCGTTGCGTGTCGCCGAGGAAGCCAAAGCGCGTGGCTTGCCGGTTTATGTCGAAGCGCTCGGGATCTACCTCCATCTCACGCGGGACAAGCTCGAGGGACCGAATCGGGGAATGTATATCCACCACCCCCCGCTGCGCGAAAAGAACGACCAGGATGCGCTCTGGGATGGAATCGCTGCTGGAACGGTCCACGTGCTTGGAACGGACCACGTGCCATATACGAAAGAGCAAAAACTCAATCCCTCGCAAACGGTGACCGACCACCGGCCCGGCATCCCCAACCTGCAGGAGATCCGACCGATGCTGTATTCGGAAGGGGTCCGGACGGGAAGAATCACGGAAGAACAGTTCGTCGCCGTGACGGCAACGAATCCGGCGAAGCTGTTCGGCCTCTACCCTCGAAAAGGCACGATCGCGGTCGGCTCCGATGCCGATCTGGTTGTGTGGGATCCGAACAAGACTCGAACGATTCGAGACGAAGATATGCTCTCTAACACCGGCTTCTCCATCCACGCTGGCCAGGAAGCGACCGGCTGGCCCCAGATTACGATTCGTCGCGGTGAAATCGTGTACGAGAATGGTCGGATCACGGGTGAGCCCGGCAGCGGTGAGCTGCTTCGCCGCAAACGATGGCAGGCGCCGAAGCTCGAAAGCTAATGCGCAGTATGTGCTCGAGGAAGGCGGACGGTCCAGATCGATGGCGCCAAACGACTGTCCCGCTGTTGATCGCCGCCTATTGGAGGAGTTCTGAGCCTAGTTGCCCTTCGTCGAAGCTTCCTCTAGCTTCGTGCTCCGATGAAACGTGTAGCGCAAGCCGACCCTGGCCGACAATCCCGGATCCGGAAAGCCGATCAGTGACTCGTACTGATGGTCGCTCAAGTTGTCGATGCGGCCGCGAACCTCCCACCGGTCGGCAAAGCGCCAGGATCCGGCAAGGCCGACGACACCGTATCCGGCGACGCGCTCGCGCTCCGGAACCGGGAGTTGTCGGTCGAGCGTCTCGGAAACGGCGCGGGCATCGAACCACAAAGTGAGGTCGCTCGTCGGCTGCCACCGCACGCGACCGCTAGCCAGCCACCGAGGCCGGTGAAGGAGCGGCATCGATGTCGTCAAGTCCTCGACCTCGTTCCAGGTAACCTGCGCCTGGAAATCGACGTTCGCGGTGGCCTTCCACGTGAGAGCCAGCTCTACGCCGCGAGATCCTACGCTCGATCGATTGATGTGCTGGAAGCTCTCGAAATCGAAGTCGACTAAGTCCTGGTAGCGGTTGTAGAAGAAATTGATTCCAGCTCGGAGAGCGTGAGCGAGCTCTTGCTCGATACCAAGATCTAGGCCCCAGGAGGTCTCCGGCTTCAAGGCCGGATTTCCTCCCAGGGCAGCGGGACTGGCAAGGGCAAAGAAGCTCGGCAGCTTGAAGGCTTGGGCCGCCGAGCCACGGAGCACGGTGGCGTCCTCGTTGAAGCGGTAAGCCATTCCCACGTGGGGGCTCCCCTGAATATCGGCGGTCTCGGGAAAATCGAATCGCACGCCTGCATCCACGACCAGATTGCCGGGCTCCACGACGAGATCGGCGAACGCACCAGGCGTGGTGCGGCTCGAGGCGTAGTCGCCGGAAACGTCGCCGCCCAAAAACAGAGGCAGCTGGAGCACGCTCTCGTTACGTGCGTTCTCGTGATCCAGGTCGAGGCCGGTGTTGAGGTGCAGGCGGCGGGTGGTGAGCAGTTCCGTTGCCCATTCCGCGCGCGTTCGCGTGTACCGGGTCTTTTCCATCGAGGGAGGCACGAGAAATCCGATGCCCGGGCTAGCACGGTCGACGTCGTGTTGGTATAGGTTGGCGGTCAGCTTGTGACGCCGGCGCGCGGGCTCGCCGAGCTGGAGCTCGGCACGGAGACTCAGCTCGTTGTGCTCCGATCGCCGCACCTCGCCGGAGCCGAAGAGCGGCCCGCCGGAGGCTTCCGGGTAATCGTCGCTCTCCCAGCTCGCCACTCGCGTGCCCAGGCGCAGCCGGGCATGTTCGCCCAGCTTCAGACCTAGGTTCCCCAGAACGTGCAGTTGCTGGAACCGATCCTCGGCCACCCCGCCCGCCTCTTCTTCCCATTGCACCGCGGCAAAATAGTCGCCGCCGGTGAAGCCGTCCGAGAACGATCCCGCGGTCCGGAAGGCAGACGCGGTTCCCGCTTCCATCTCAGCGCGAGCCTCGGTTTCGTCGCGCTCACTCCGTTGCGTAACGAGATTGATCACGCCGGCCAGAGCCGCGGAGCCATGGTAAAAGGACATCGGACCACGGGCAATCTCAATGCGCTCGATGCCGCTTAGGGGTAGGCTCTCGAGGTTGACGGCTCCACCGAGCGGGTCGGTGCTGTCGTTGAGCGGCACCCCGTCCAGGAGCACGAGGGTAAAGTTCGGGTCTCCCCCCCTTATCTGTGCGGTCGTCAAGCCACCGCGAGAGCCGCTCGGGAGAACGAACAGGGCGGGCGCATAAATGAGCAGCTCACCTACGGTCCGTGCGCCGGAGTCATCGATCGTTTCGCGATCGATGACGGTTACCGAATGGGGGGTGGAGGAGGCCGGGCGCGCCGTCACCGTTATGGTGACGTCGAGCGTCGGCAGCTCGGGTTCGCGCTCTTCTTGGCTGGAACGCCCTTTCTGATCGTCTCCCGTTCGCTCCGGTTCTTGAACGGACCCCGTGACGGGAGCGCCGAGGGCGCTCAGGCATAACAGGGCCAGCGTGAGCTTTCCCATGCCATCCAATATAGAGTCTGGAGTTTCCATTATCGTCGCCGCACCCGCCACGCCTCAATCGTGAGCACGGCCATCCAGCCGGCGACAATCAGGAGGCCACTTGCCTCGCGCGCTTCCTCGATCGTCGACGACTTCATCTCCCACGACTGGAACATCTCTCTGAAGGCCGTCCAATCGCCGACGCCGCCCGCGACGGCGAGACCCGCGACGAGCGCGACCAGGCCCACGATGACCGCCGGCGGCAGCGGTGCGCCTCCACGTATAACGACCCACGCCGACAGTACACCGGCCGCGCCGTAGATCATCATCCATCGGCCGGGATCAGGATCGTTGTACTGCACCGCGACAGCAACGGCGAAGACCCCTGTCATCGCAGCGTTGGTGATTCGGAACACCACGGTGCGCATGCTCGTTTAGAAGGAGGCGGTCACACCCGCTCGTACGGCACGGGGCGCCGGGATAGCAGTCGAGCTAAGGGATTTCATCAGGCTCAGGTAAGGCCACCTGTTCTTTGCCTTGAAGGTAGGCCACGAGGTCGCGTAGCTGCGCCTCTTCGAGATACGTGAGCAGTCCTTCGGGCATCGCCGAGCTCGTCAACTGCCTCCGCTCCGCTACTTCCTCGAGCGAAAGTAAGTGGGTCTCCGTCGCCGTCTTGATGTGCAGTGAAGTTTCGTCCTCGGCGACCACGACACCAGAGATCGTCCGTTGGTCCGTCGTCTTCACGACCACAGTCCGGTAGGGTTCCCCCACGGTCGCGCTCGGATCGCTCACGTGGAGCAGCAGGTAATCCAGGTCGCCCCTGTTCGTCCCTGTGAGGTCGGGGCCCTGGTTGCCCCCGGGACCAAAAAGTGTGTGGCACTGCTGACAAACCCTGGAGAAAAGCAGCCGCCCCCGGGACCTGTCTGCCGCGCCCCCGGGCGCAGATTCGATCACCTGCTTGTGCCGGGCGATCTCGGCCGCCTTGCTCGAGCCGGGCGTGCTTTCGAAAAACGCCTCCATCAGCGCCGGAATCCGGGGCTCCTCGAGGAGTCGGAGTTGCTGGATGGTCTCTGCGGTGAGGTCGTCCTGCGGAACTCGACCTGAGCGCACGGCTTCCAGAAGGGCGAGCGCGTGCTCGGCCCTCGTCGCGAGCACGCCGAGGGCGCTGCGCTTCTCCTCTCGCGTGAGGGATGCATAGGCACTCAATAGGACCTCCGAGGTTTGCGCCGCAGCGTGTACACCCAGTCCCCGAATGGCTTCTGCGCGGACCTCTCTCTCTCCGACCAGCTCGTGCAGCAAGGGAGTGAGCTCCAGCACCCCGGCTTGAACGAGCCTGCGGATCGCTTCTCGCCTCAGCCTTGCATCGGCGTCACGGTTTCTGGCCAGCGTCTTCATGCTAGTTACCGCTTCGTCGTCTCCGAATCGCAGCGCCAGCCAAAACGCCAGTTCCTGCGTGGGTTCATCGCCTTCTCGCATCAGCATGGGATAGACGTCTGACCACGCTTCGACCGCACCCGGGTTGCGGATTCCGGCTAGCCCTTCCTTCATGCCCTCGAGTAGATCACGTCTGAGGGCTGCATCACCGACGTCGGGTAACGTCTCCACCAGGAGATGGATACTCCCGCGAGCTGCGCGCCTGGCGATGAATTGCCGGATCATGGGTATTCGTGAGCGCAGAGCCAAATCCAGAGCTCTGCCTGGCTCTCCCGGGACCAGCGGTTCGAGGGCGTACCACAGCATCATCGGAATGGCCTGGTCCGATGCATCCTCGGCATGCCCGGCGAGGCCCTCGACGATGGTCCATCGATCCTCGAGCGGCAGTCTTCCGGCCGCCGAAGCAAGGTAGAGTCGCACAACGGCGGACTCGTCCTCGCGCGCCATGGCAGAAAACCTCTCCAGTACGGCCGCCGACACCTTCTTGTCCTCGCCTTCGAGCTGGACGGTCCAGGCGCGGACGAATTCCATGGAGCTTTCCAGCTGATCGAGGACAATAGCCTCGGTCAAGCCCTTCGTGACATGGAGCGCCCAAAGCGCGCGCAGCTTGCGGGTCTCGTCGGAGCTCTGGTAGAGGATATCGCGTAGCGCGGTGTGGACTCCCGAACCTAGCTTATTAGCGTGGGCACGCTCTTGAAGGATCCGGCGCGCCTGTCGCACGTACCAGTCGTTCCCATTGAGCTGGTGGTTGACCAGATCCATGTCACTCAGCTTCTCCATGTCCACGCGCACATGCTTCGTCCCGCGATAACTGAGCCGATAGACCCGGCCGTTGCGGCGGTCGTATACCGGCTCTCCATGGCACGCGTATTTGTCGTACCAATCGCTCAGGAAGACGGCGCCCTCGGGTCCTTGCTGCAGGCTGAGTCCGCGCGTCCATAGGTCTTCGCTCACCATGAAGCCGCCGTTGCCGTATTCCCCTCTCCAGAACTCGGGCCTAACTCCGGTAGGCACGTCTTCCGCGCCGGAAGAATCGCCGTCCTCGCGACCGTGCGGGCCCAGCTTTCCGACGAAGGTCGAGCCGCGGCGCACGAGCTCGTCGGTGTGGATCCGGTTCGAGTGGATATTGTTCAGGAAGAGCTTGTTGCGATACCGCTCCGGGAACTGGTCGGCGAGATAGATCATGGCCCCGGCGTAGGCCGCCTTGGAATGGAGGTGATCCGCTATCGCGTAGATGTCCTTGTAGGTGTGGGTGTTGAAGTGCGCTCCCGCCTGTCGCTCGTATCTTCCGCCGAGGCTCATGTGATAAAGATGCGGTACAACGTTGGCGGTGACGAGGCACTGGCCGCGGTCGTCGAAGTCTACACCCCACAGGTTGCCGCCGCCCTCGGCGAAGAGCTCGAACTCACGACGGGTCGGATGATAGCGCCAGACCCCCGCATTCATGCGTACTCGCTCGCGTGCAGGTGTTCCTGGCGAGCCGACGAGGGACTGGACGAACACGCCCTGGAGCCCGTAGAGCCATCCGTCCGGCCCCCAGACCAGGCTGTTCATCATCTCGTGGGTGTCCTGGTAGCCGAAACCGTCCAGGAGTATTCTGGGAGGTCCATCAGGGACATCGTCACGGTTCGCGTCGGGGATGAAGAGAAGGTAGGGCGCACTGCCGACGAAGACACCGCCAAAGCCCACCTGAATGGCCGAAACAAAGCCGCCTTTGTCCCAAAACACCTTGCGCTCGTCGAACGTGCCGTCTCCGTCCCGGTCCTCGAAAATCAGGATGCGATCGCTTCCGGTCTCGTTCCAATTGGGATAGGAGTAGTTCTCCGCGACCCACAGTCGGCCACGGCCATCGATCGCCATGGCAATGGGCTGGACGACGTCCGGCTCGCCGGCAAAAACCGTCACGCTGAAGCCCTCGGGCACCCGCATGCCCCGAGCCGTCTCTTCAGGCGATCGCGCATCACCCGCTGCCAGGTGTTCCTCGCGGTGCAGCGAGACCACGTCGCCCGTAGATGGAGCGTCGGTGACGCCTTCGGTCGCGCCCTGGGGTGTTTCGTTCAGAGGTAGCAGACCATATGCGGAAAGAGCGCTCGCGACCGCCTGCGCCGCGATGCGGTGTCCCGCATCGCTCCAGTGGGGATCGTTCTGTAGATAGAGGGGGAAATGATCGCTGGACTCGAAAACCGGCAGCAAGCTGATCACGCGATAGGGGAGCTCGTCTCGAACCTCTTCGAGATATCGAAAGGGCTCTTTGACGTAGGGCCCCTGCGCCGTGTAAGCATCTTTCTCCCAATTGTCGGGGGACTCCCGAATGGAGTACTGGTAGTGTCGAGGATAGACCACCAGCACCATGGGCGCTTGAAGGACGTCCGCGCAGTACTCGTGCATCGCCAGCAGGTTCTTCATCGCGCCGCGTTCCATGTGGGAACGGGACGCTCCCAGCGGCTGGTTGGTGACGAAGAACCGATCCTCGGGTATCGAGACCTGCGCGTCTCGGGCTGGCCTCGCAAGCGCATTCATCCCCTTCACATGGTCGCTGCCGAGCCGCAGCCACGGTAAGTAATCGCGGTAGAAGTGCTCGACCCCGTGGGCTACCTCCGTCATGTCGGTCTCGCTGAGCTTCTGGTCATAGGCGAGGTCGTCGTGGAAGTCGTTCATGTCGAGGTTGTAGATCACGAGATCGGGGTTGTACTTCTTCCCGATATCCTGCAAAAGTCGCAGGCTCAGCAACGGTGAGGAGCTGCTCCAGCCAAAATTGACCGTGCGAACGACTCGGCTTCCCGCGTCGTTATTGACCATTCTTTCGAAGACATAGGGATACGCCTGGTCATAGCGCATCGCATGACCATAAGTGTAGGCGTCTCCCAGGAACAGGATGACGAAGTCCTCCTCCTTCAGATCATCGGCTGTTCCGGCAAAGCGGATCCCGTCTTCATTGATCTGCTGTTCAGGATCGGGAAGCAGGCGATGATCCGCCTCGGCGTATTGGGCCTCGGCAACCTTTGCCTGCACGATCTTCTGAATCACCCTGGGCAAGACGTAGAGCGTCGAGAGGCCGACCAATACGAGGAGTGTCGCGAGAACCGGTCGCGCGTGCTTCAAGGCATGACGTATCCCCAAGATCCACGCCACGAACATGAGGGCCGGCAGTATCACGAACGGCACTTGGAAAAGCACCACATAAATGAGCAAGCCAGCGAGCCACAGATCGGCCCGTGCCCACCAGCCAAGCGTCGCGCTGGCCGCGGCGCTCGAGCGCGAGGACCGCGCGGCCAGCACCAGGCCGCCCCATAGCGCCCAAACGATCGGTATCAGCAGCCGGTGGTCCATGACGCGGGGAGGCGGTCTCATCACGAGGTTGGATACTCGGTAGCGACGGTCCCCCTCGCGTTGGGTCAGCCGGATGAACCGGATCGCGGAATCAACCTTCATAACCGGGCTCTTCCACGCTCTCGGCCCCCACTGCCCTTCCGGGCCGGCAGGAACGGTCCAAAGATGCTCGAAGCTTTGTCCATCGGGCGACGCGGAGATCGCGAGGACAAGATCGTTGTCGATCTGGGCCTCGAGTGTGAATTCACGGATCGGTTTGTCCGGACGGAGTTCGAGAAAAGCCGCGTCTCCGAGCTCCAAGCCTCCTCTGTACATGAAGGCGCCCGTAGACAAGGCGGGCCTTGGCCACGACCACTGAGTACCAAGTACCAACACCACCAGCGGCAACACGAGCAGGGTCCCGGGATACGCGCGAAAGGATCGGAACGTGCGTCTCAAAAGTTGCCGTTCGTCGTCGGACTTCTGCTTTCCCAAGGTCGTATCATTCGAAAGACCATCGACGGTGGCTTTCTTCTTTCTGTTCTTCGATGATTTCTTCACCGGGTGGGCGGCTCCCAAACCGAGCTACGTGGTCGCGATTTCAGTGTGGCCTCGTTGGATCCGGCGTCGCACCGTCATTGCAGCTCCGCACCGCTAAAGAGGTGCTCGGATAGCGACTCTGCGATCAGGGCATGACCTTTTGCCGAAGGGTGGACTACGTCGAGGAAGAGGCCCCCTCCCTCCTCCTGAGCTTCGAAGAGCGCGGCCATGTCAACGAGATCGATCAGAGACTCCCGAGCCATCTGCCGCAACAGAGCGTTATAGGCTTCCATTTCCAGTCTTTCTGTATCCAGGCGGCGGCACTCCAGAAGAGCCCTCCGAGCCTTGTCTTCGTCGCCGCCCGCCCGATAGCAGCTTGCCAGCAGGTATTGAACGATAGAAAGATCGGGAAATCTGCGTGAGGCCTCGAGAACCCTCGGACACATATTGGGCTCGCCGGTGAGAGTGCGGTCGTCCACGTCGACAGAGTGAAAAAAGTGGTTGGTGAGGCGCTCAGACCACGGAGCTCCCAGAATCCGCTGAGCAAAGTCTATTTGTCGAAGCCATGCTTTTCTTGTTGCTCCGTCAAGCTCGTAATCGACCCCTACAAAATTCTCAACGAGTGGAACATCCGGCCTGATGGGAACGGTCATGAAGACGCAATCCGCAGAGTCCGCTTGGACCATACTTTGTAGATCAAGAACGTTCTCCTTGAACGCGTCCAGATCCACGCGGGGGACTGGCTCTTCGCGAAGCAGCGGATCCACGGGCTCCCCGCGAAACCTGTTCATCATCCGGTAGATTCCTGTGCTGCGGAACGTATTGACCAACCACTCGACGTTTCGCCTCTGGTACTTCTCCCGATCGCCCTCCAAGGCCGAATGGTGGTCATTGTAGCCGAACATTGCAATAACCAGATCAGGCTCATAGCCCCGGACGACAATCTCATAGAGCTTCCTGCCCTGCCAGGAACTATAGCCGGGCACTCCGGCATTCATCACTTCCGTGTTCCTGGACCTCCACCTGGGACGCTGAAATGATCGGTCACTGAGGTGTTGGGCCAACTTGTAGGCGTAGCTTTCCTTTTCAGCAACGTTGAAACCGAACGTAACAGAGTCCCCGAGAACAACGATGCGGAGCGTACCGTCGGGCTTTGCGCGCGTGAGCTCTTTAGATCGGAAGCCTTCCTGGTTGATAACCACCTGTCCACTCGAGTGGCCTGGGACCAGTTTCCAAAAGAGCTCTCGGTCCGCCATGTGGAATGGGTTACGTTCGTGTGCCCAGACCGACCCGGAGACGAACCGAGCGGCGTTTCGCTCCGGCGGTGCAACGACTAGAAGCACCAGGCGAGCCGCGCCCTCGAGAGAGGCAAAGATCAGAGCCGCTGCGATTAGAGAAAAAACGGTCTTCTTGGGTCCGGAGAGAAGCAGTGAGGGTTTGCTCGGTTTATCGACGCGTGGGGCCTTTTTCCTCATCCGTAATCCAATTTCGGAGCGCCATGACAGCGTTGGCAGCCTCCTATTGTAGTTGAATTCGGCAGGACCTTTCGCGATAGCGTCAATCGCAAGGCGGCGAGATGATCTGCTCCAACTCCATCGCTCAGGGCGCGATGCTTGTCTGCTGGAGTACCATCGCGAGCGGACGCTACTTCCCGCGCCGAGGGACCCTTCGGAGTTTCTATTTAATAAGGATTCCTGCCTAGCTCGAATCAAGGCCTTATTTGTAGCGGACGCCCCCCATGATGACGGCATAGACCCGCTTCATAGCGCCTTCCATATCCTCGAGGGGGTTGCCGGCCACCACGATCACGTCCGCCAGTTTCCCCTCCTCGATCGTGCCCAGTTGGTCCAGCATGCCCAGACCTTCCGCTCCGTTGCGGGTCGCCGCCTGGATAGCCTGCATGGGCGTCATCCCCATCTCCACCATATGAGCCATCTCCCGGGCGTACGCATCTTCCTGACGCATGGTCATGAAAGCGCCGGTATCGGTCCCCATCCAGAACTTCGCGCCCGCTTTGATGAACCGGCGCATATTCTCCTTCGCCGTCTCGATCACTTTCATCTGTTCGTTGTAGGAGCGGTCCGTCTGGCGCGTCGATGCCGCGGGGTAAGGCCTCAGGCCGGGCTGGTCGGGATGCCGCTGGTTGAACAGCAGCTTGTCCCGGTACTGCATCAGGGTGCGATGCTCGTAAGGACCCAGCGACATCGTGTAGAGCGTCTCGTTAAACCGGTGGGGATCCGCCGCTAGTTCGACCTTTTGTACCTTGACCTCCAACAAGGTATCGATGATGACTCCCTTCTTGACGTACCCTTCGATGATGTCCCAGTCAACGATTTCATAGCGCTCGAAGGGATGTTCCAGCGTGTCGACGTCGAAGGCCAGCATCCTTCTCAGGCCAGCGTTGCCACCTCCGCCGGCGTGGACGTCGATGATCTTCCCGAGCTCGTGCCCGCGCTTGATAATGTACTCGAGCTCCTCGTCGGTAAAATCGTTCTCCCCGTCATAGGGCTCGTCCCACATGTAAAGCTTCCAGAAGTTGAAGTCCGGGCCTTCCTGTCCCCAGCCGTTCGGGTCGAGATCGTTCAAATCCTCGATCACGTTGTACTCGAACTGATGCTTGATGAACTCGATCGCCTTCGGATCGGTTTGATTGTTCCTCTTCAGGTGACGCTCCCAGTGCGCCTTGCTCATCCACAACGAGCCACCCAGAAATACCCGTGGCCCCGGTATCTCCCCCTTCTCGATCCGTCGCTTCAGCGCAAGCTCCAAGTCCGCCGGGCCCGGAGTCTGCCGGAAGTTTGTAATCCCCTGCATCAGGTAGGTGAAGGCATTCCGCTCCATCTGGGCCCAGTTGCGCTCCCACCGCGCCTTGAAATCCTCATACGATAGGCTCACGTCCGGCGTCGAGAGCAACGGATTCAGCACCACGTGTTGATTGGAATCGCTCAGCCCCGGCATGATGGTCATCCCCCGTGCGTCGATGACGCGCGCTCCATCCGGGATGCGCACCTCCTCCATCGGCCCTATCTCGACGATCCGCTCGCCGTCGATCAGAACGGTCTGGTCGTGCCGCGGCGGAGCGCCGGTGGCGTCGATGAGCAGACCGCCTACAATTGCAATCGGTCCCTGCGGCACGTAGGGAGGCCCCTGCGGCCCCTGAGTCAGCTGCTCGACAGACACCTGATCGAGAACCGAAGGCGCGGGCGCCTGGAGCGCCCCCACTCTGGTCGCAGCCAAACCGACGATTATGGCCAAGCCACCGAGTGCAGCGATACTGGCGGTGAAACTGCTTTTGTTCATTTTCATCTGATCGAACCTCGCCAGACTGGATTCGCTCTCTTGTGAACGAGAGGCTATTTGTAACGGACGCCGCCCTTGATGACCGCATAGACCCGCTTCATGGCGCCCTTCATATCCTGCAACGGATTTCCAGCCACCACGATCACGTCGGCCAGTTTGCCCTCCTCGATCGTGCCGAGCTCGTCCAGCAGGCCAAGGCCTTCCGCCCCGTTGCGGGTTGCCGCCTGGATCGCTTGCACCGGCGTCATCCCCATCTCCACCATATAAGCCATCTCCCGGGCGTACGGATCTTCTTGCCGCATGGTCATGAACGCGCCGGTATCGGTTCCCATCCAGAACTTCGCACCGGCTTTGATAAAACGGCGCATGTTTTCTTTGGAGATTTCCATGGCTTTCATCTGGTCATTGTACGAACGCCCAGTCTCCGTTGAATCTGGCGGGTAAACACTCAGTCCCGGCTTGTCGGGATGCCGCTTGTTGTAGAGCAGCTTGTCGCGATACTGCATCAGGAGACGATGCTCGAACGGTGCGGGACGCGTGCCGCGCCCGTAGAGCGACATGGAGTACAGCGTCTCATCAAACCTGTGAGGGTCGGCTGCCAGCTCGATCTTCTGGATCATCACTTCCAGCAAGGTGTCGACAATGACCCCTTTCTTCACATAGCCCTCGATGATGTCCCACTCGATCAGCTCATTTCCGTAAAAGGGGTGCTCCAGGGTATCCACGTCGAATGCAAGCATCCGTCTGAGGCCGTTGTTATGGCCGCCGGCGTGAACGTCGATGATCTTCCCGAGCTCGTGCGCGCGCTTGATGATGTGCCTCAACTCCTCGTCGGTGAAATCATTCTCCCCGTCAAAGGGCTCACGCCACATGTAGAGCTTCCAGAAGTTGAAATCCGGGCCTTCCTGCCCCCAACCATTCGGGTCCAGATTGTTCACATCCTCTATCACGTTGTATTCAAATTGATGCTTGATGAACTCAATCGCCCTCGGATCCACTTGTGTGTTCTGCTTCAGGTGACGATCCCAGTGCGCCTTGCTCATCCACAGCGACCCACCCAGATATATCCGGGGACCTGGAATCTCCCCCTTATCGATCCTCCGTTTGACCTCTAACTGCAGATCCGCTGGACCGGGAGTTTGCCGGAACCCGGTGATGCCCTGCATCAAATACGCAAAGGCGACATACTCCATCTGCGCCCAGTTGTGCTCCCAGCGCGACTTGAAATCCTCGTACGAAAAGCTCACATCCGGCGTCGAGAACAGCGGATTCAAGACAAAATGCTGGTTCGAATCGATGAGCCCCGGCATGATCGTCATCCCACGAGCGTCGATGACACGTGCTCCCCGCGGGATGCGCACGTCTTCCATCGGTCCCACTTCGACAATCCGCTCGCCGTCGATCAACACCGTTTGATCATGCCGCGGCGGGGCGTCGGTGGCATCGATGAGCAAACCCCCTACAATCGCGATCGGTCCCTGCGGCACGTAGGGAGGCCCTTGCGGCCCCTGGATGAGCTGCTCGACCGATACCTGATCGAGAACCGACGGAGTGGGCGCCTGCAGCGCCTGGACGCCGATGCTGCCGAGAATAACCAGACCGGACAGAAAGGTGAAGCTAATGGCGAATCTTTTCCTCATTCTTGAACCTTTCACGATCCCCACTCAACACCCACACCCACATGCGTCATGGGGACTGTTCGTTAGCGGGATAGATGAGCAAGAGAAAGAAAAAGAGCGCGCTGATGCGGTGCCTGCATCAGCGCGCTACTCTATGAACGACTTAGAAGCTGAAGCGAATCCCGAGACGCGCCGTAAAGGGCAACACGGTCACCTCAGGCAGCATGAAATTGGGAGAGTCCAGGCGCAAACTCTGCACGTGCGTCACCGTGCCTGAATTGGTCGCGTTGAGGACGTCGAAGATGAGCCCCAGCTTTCCGGTTTCGAAAATAAATGACTTTTCCACACGAAACGACAGATTGTGCTGAGCGTTCTGGTGAAGGGTGCCCCGTGGCTCCAGGGCAACGTCGATGAAGCGCTCGACCACGATTTGTTCCGGAAAATCCGACCTAAGAAAGCGACCGGTCACCGAACCCGGCTGGAAGCCCTGGCTCGTCTCGAACGTGTCCAGCGGAAACCCGGAAATGTACTGGTAGAAGGAGCTTATGCTGATGTCCCACGGTGCCACATAGGTGCCGGCTAACTTTAGTATCAGGTCCGCGTCCAGGTTTGTTCCCCCGTAAAAGTTGGTGAGGGTATTCGGATTGCTATAGGTGACGCCGCCGAAGCTCTGCCCAAAACTGGTTCCCTGATTGCCTTCTGCATTTCCAATGTTGGCCGAGAGTTGAAACTGGGAACGTCCATCGAACCGCTTCTTCGCGACGATTTCGACACCGTCGTAGCTTCGCTTCAAGTCCACAAAATCGATATTCGTCGATTGCCTGATAGAGCTCGCCGTTCGGAAGGCCGGGTCGAGGGCGAAGATCGTAATTGGCGAGCCGTCGAGAGGGTTGACCGCCTGGACGGGGTTATAGGCCGATGCAGGCCTGGCTAGGTGACGTCGGCCAAGGAGGTTCGTCTCTCGCTTGATGATCCCGGTCACTTGCAGCGCGTAGCCTTGACGCGGCTCCCATTCGACCCCAATGTTATAGGTATCGGTCCAGGGGTTGCTCAGATTGGGGTCTCCGAACTGCGTCACATCAAAGGATCCACTAGTAATTACGCTGCTCGAGCGAAGGTCCCCTAGCTCGCCGGGCTGTGCAGTGTTGTCTGAGGTCAAAAACAGGCCGTCTCCGTTCAAGTCATTCCAATCGTACAGAGCGTTCCCTGCACCCCCGGCGGGCACACTCGTGACCCGGTCATACCAACGACCATAGCTCGCTTTCACGACAAACGTGTGCTCGCCACCGACGTCCCACACGATGCCGGCCCGTGGCGCCCAGGTATTCATATTCCAGATGTCCCGCGTCTCCGGAAACGCAACCGCCGGGAACCACTCGATGCTGAAGCTGTCACTTCGGATGGCTTCGTCTGAAGCCTGGAGGCCACCCCCTTCCGTGTACTCCGGTGTCCAAGCTTCGGTGCTATCGAACCGGATGCCCAGATTGAGCGTTACGTTCGACATCGTCCATTGATCGTTGATGTAAAAACTGTTGCGCGTTTTTCTCCTGGCACCTCTTCTCGGTTCAACGATGAGTCTAACTGCATCCGGCACGCCGAAGAGCAGATGCTGTTCGAGCGAGCCCGGAGTGTGCAAAATGGATTGAAAAGGGTCCCGCCCGTTTTCATAGCCGAACTTGAAATCGTGCTTCCCCCCCCCAAGGTCATCATTGAAGTAAGTCAAATCCACCTTAAACACTTTGGCATCGCGGTTTTTGTTCCACCGGTCTTGCCGGAACCAACCGAAGTTCTTGCCCGTTGCTCGATCTTGAAAGCCGGGGATCGCATCGGCATTGTCGAAACTTTCCCTATCGGAGCCACCGCCGAGGTTCTCACTGTAGCGGATGTCCAAGATCGCATTCTGGCCCAGTGTCGACGCCCACTTGAAGAGATAGTTATCCTGGTTGCGGGTGTTGAAGATATAGGAGCCCGGGTCCTCGGTGACTTGCGCATTCGCGTTGGCCGGAACCCAGTCGTCGTGGCGCCCCTGAACGGTTCCGACGAAGGTGTTGTTCGCGTTAACCTGCCAGGTAACCTTGCCCAGGTATTTATTGATGTTGAACGCCGGATCGATGATTCCAACCAGCGCTGGAGCCCGCTCCGTTCTGTCCGTCCGGGCATAGTCGGCGTAGAACCACACCTTGTCTTGCGCGATAGGCCCGCCTATCTCGCCGCCCCAGTTGTTCTGGCTGATAATGGACGTGCCCTCCGTGAACCCTTGGGCCTTGAGCTCGTCCGAAATGTTATTCCTGTTCAGGGATTCGTCGTTCAAGTAATATCGAACGCCTCCGCTAAAGTCGTTCCCGCCCGACTTGGTGATGAAGTTGAAGACTCCCCCACTCGCCTGGCCGAACTCGGCAGAAATCCCGCCGGTCGTGATCTGAACTTCCTGCAACGAATCATACGAGATATCCCCAATAAAGTATCCCACGGTCGTATCGATCATCTGGAAGCCGTCCATGCTGTAGTAGTTGGCCCGCACATGACCGCCGTGTACCGAGTTTACCGGCGCAAAGGAATAGGGACTCTCCACGATGCCAGGCTGAAAACTCAAAATGTCCTCGAATTCGCGTCCGGTGGGAATGTTCTCGAGCAGGTCCGTATCCATCGTGACGCCGACACGGGAGCTCCGGACCTCGACCAGAGGCGATTCCCCGGTGACGGTGACGGTCTCCTCGACAGTGCTGATCGACATTTGGAAATCCACTCCGAGTGTTTTGGCCGCCTCGAGGATGATCCCCTCACGGTTGACGGACGTGAAGCCGGTCAGCTCTGCCAACACGGCGTACGTGCCGGGCGGCAGGTTCCGCACTCGGTAGGTGCCATCATCGCCGGTGGTCGCCGTTTGACTGCCGGCGATCAAGTTCGGCGAAGAGACGGCGATGACAACGCCGGGCATCACCAGCCCCTGCTCGTCCGCGACCTTTCCCACGATCGATCCCACCATCTCCTGGGAGAAGGCGGGGGCTGTTGCTAGGGTCAGCAACGAGCCTAGCGCGACGACGCTGACAACCCTCTTGGAATTAGCCCAATGGTTCATTTTTTTTTGATCCTCCGTTATGTATTCAACGAGACCTGGCGAAGTACACCAAGACGATAATGAAGAAAGCACTTCTGCCGAATGAGTGCAAGTTGTATTCCACTGCCAGCCACCGACAGATAAACACATAAGTCCTTAGAAATAAGCGTGTTAGATGGCCGTACCTCTGCCCGATACCCTTTCGTTGTTCAAAATGTTGGATTTCATCTGACCGCCCGAACAGTAAGTCCGGAACCCTCGATCAGATTAATCTCCTATCTGAGAATAACTTGGAGGGACTAGCGACTGACGAATCCGTCGTTCAGAATTATGGATCGGCAGCCTTCGGGGGATTGGATATTTGCCCCAATAGTCGGAATCATTTAATTAACCGCGACATTGAACCGGCGATTTTTTTTGATCGCCACAAGCAAGGGTTTAGGCTGAAGTTCCCCTCGGTAAAACCTCTCTTTCTTCGGTGAAGCATACTACAGCATCACCGCGAGGTCAAATCAATTCCGTGCGGCAACGCTCGGGGGACGAACGAAATTTACCAAAATTCAATAGAGGGAGTCGGCCACGATGAAGGCTGTCTGCCTCCATCTCGCACGAGCGTTCGGGTGCTTGCGCTGTTTACTGTTGGTGATGTGTACGCATCCCTTTGCAAAAAAGGTGCTTACGCTCCATTTAGCGCGCGGCGAAGGTCGTGAGCGCTAGTTCGGCTGTAACTTTATGCACTGTAACGTCTTAGCGTCATCTTACCAACACTTAATGGCAGAAGCACCCTTCTCCGCCGCGATCAGGGTCGAACCGGACCCGCCAAACACATCGAGTACGATATCGCCTCGGCCCGAGACGTCACGGATGGCGTCCGCAATCATCTGCACCGGCTTCACCGTCGGATGGAGGGCAAGCTCCTCCATCCGGCCCGGCCGCAGGGTGTTGACACCGCGATACTGCCACACATTCGTACGGTACCGGCCGAATTGACCAAGCTCGAAGGTATTGAACTTGCTATGTATTACAAGTGGCGAAAAGCCGGTGCTTCCGCCATCAAGTGTTGCTACGCCGTATTTGAATGCCAATGTCAGCTGGCCTGCCTGTGTCGGCGAACGCCAGTAATAGTAATGAGGATGTCGGCGTGCACACGAAGGTGTCCCTGAACGTCAAGCACCGTGTGGTCAGCCCAGCCCGCATCGCCGAAAGAACTGCGTCTCCCGAAATCAGGCTCAAACTCTAGCACACGAGCGGGTTACGCGGCAGCTACCAACACTTGATTGCGGAAGCACCCATTGGAAAGCCTGTTCTTCCGACCGAGACCCAACCGCTCGAGCCCGTCGTGGATCTCCGCAGCGGACGACTCGGGCAAGCGTGGCGAACCGCTTTGTAAACGACCGGTCCGCAAGACTTCGTCTTGGTCGAGATCGTCGATCGTATAACCCGCTGCAGTTTCGGACTCCCATCTTCTTCGACGATGAGAGCGTTCCAGAAGACCGCGAAGCCTTTCGCCGGCGCGCCGGATATGTCTCGTCGAGCGCTCGAGATTCTCCCTATTCATGAAGAAACCTCCTTTGAGTTAAGACCGCCAGAACGGTCGTCACCTCTTTCATCGATCTCTCCCCATATAGGACGAATTCCATCGCGAAAAACCACCCTGACACGGACGATTTACCGCAGAACGGCGCTTTGCTCGAGCACGCTCGCCGCTTTCAGGAGTAGACTCGGAAGCAGATGACCGAAGTGACCGACAATAGTTTCGGGCAAGGCCTCGAGCCACTCGGGCGCACACGGGCGCGCCGCTTCCTGCTTCGACTCCTTTTGTACGGGAGCGCGATCTTCATCGGGCTACCGGTAGCTTTCTCGCACGTCATGACCCGGACGTATTCTGGCGGAGGCTCCGAAACGCCGCCTCTCGGCTACGAGGCCGTCACGCTCGACTCTGGCGGGCTCCGACTAAGAGCGTGGATGGCGCGCGGAAGAGCGGACAAAGCCGCATTCGTCATCGTTCATGGGCTCGGCAACACCCTCGAAAATTACCAGGTGCATGCGCGACCGATGATCGAGCGCGGCCACACCGTGATTCTGCCGGACCTCCGCGGCCACGGAGGGAGCGAAGGCAAGTACACGAGCTTGGGCGGGCTCGAGAGTGGGGACGTGCGCGCGGCCATGAACTATTTGCGCGAAGCCGACCTCGCCGGCGAAGGGATCGTGCTGATGGGACACTCGATGGGAGCCGTCGCCGTCCTCTTGGCCGCCGTGGACCAGCCGGACGTACGCGCGGTCGTCGCCGAAGCTCCGTTCGACACCTATCGCAACACGGTCGCTCATCACGCGCGGCTTCTCTACTACCTACCCTCCTGGGTTCCCATCATCCCGCTTTCGATTATGGCCGCCGAATGGCGAGCCGGATTCGACGCGGACGCCATCGACACGGTTGAGGCGGCACGACATATCGATGCCCCACTCCTCGCTATCGTGGATGGCCTCGATGAACGCATGCCCGAATCCGTGATCCGACGCATCGTCGACGCCCACTCCGGCCCCAACGAGCTTTGGGTCGCGTCTGGCGTGGGCCACGTCGGCGCCATCTTGCACCCGGACTGGGAAACCGTCGTTCTCGGCTTCTTGAGCAATAACGGCATCCTAGCGAAATCGTAAAACCCCGCGAAGGGGCTCGTGCCCCCTCATTCCATGAATCGAGCTTACCGATCAGTAGCTTGTATTACTTAGGCAAGCATGATACATTCATTTTGCAAAGTCGAGCCAAACGCGGCTCTCCCTGGCGTTGTTGCACGGCCCGGAGCAAATCGCTGACCTCCCTGTGCCGGTCGTAGAGTCACCCGGCGCAGTACGTATCGGGCATCCCGAGCGCGGTCATCTTGTTGAGTATCTCGCACCCAATTCGGTGTTCAACTCGTTGCCTCGCCAACGTTCGAGCCCGCATCTCCGGCCCGATGATCGCCTTGTAACGATAGACCGCGTTCTCCACCATGCTTCGCTTGGTGTAGCCTGAGAGCTTGTACCATTCACGTCGGCCGTGTCTTTCGATGGCACGAATATGGCGATCGCGCTCCTGCATGGCGGTGTTCGAATTCTGACTGAGCGTCGCGTTTCGTTGCGGCGGAATCACCACGCGCGTCCTTCGTCCAGGACTGTGCGCTTCGATGGCTTCGTAGACCGCTTCCTTGTCGTATGCACTGTCCGCCGCCACCGACACTAGAGGTGCTTGAATCTGTGTTAGCAAAGCGGGGACTCGGGTTGCGTCGCGAGCTCGTGACGCCGTCAGTTCGGACGCAACAATGTTCCCTGTCTCGCGATCAACGGCGATGTGCAACTTGCGCCATGCGCGCTGCTTTGGCGGTTTGCGAGCGTTTCCAACATGAATCCTCAAGCCCGTGCTATCGATCATCAGGTGGATGGGTTGAGTGCTCGCGGCTTTCGGAATCCGCAGCTTCTTGCGGAGCAACCTCGAGCGCCGACACAACGTCGAGTAGTCCGGGATCTCGATACCGAGCCCGAGCAGCGAGGCGATCGAGTGCAAGAAGCCTTCGGTTTGTCGGTAGGCGAGCTTGTACACCATCCGGACAACCAGGCCCGTTTCAATCGCCATGTCTGAATAGACCCGTTGACCGCCAGGCTTACCGGTCTTGTCGGCCTTCCAGTTCGCGATTGCCTCCTCGTCAAACCAGACCGTCAAATCGCCTCGGCGGCGCAGCCCTTCGTTGTATTCCGCCCAGTTGCGAACGTGGTACTTCTTCTGCTTCGCGTGCTTGTACTGGCTGCGCTTGGGATACTTCATGGTCGAACATACCTCGGCCACCACAAGAGGCGCATTTTGCTCTCAGCCAGAGCGGTGCAACAACGCCCCTTGGCGTTACTCGTGGTATCGCCGCCTTCGAGCGGTATGGCTATATCGAGCGGAACGGCCAGGCGAACCTTGCAGTCCCGCTCGGCCGCTGGAGAGTCCAAGCACAGCCACATCAGGATCTGATCGACGAAGTCGCAGGATGGGTGGAGGGGCTGCGTCTTCGAACCCCCGGACCTTTCGCTGAAACCCTCCGGGAAGTAGGCCTTTCTTCTCGGCTCAATTTAAGCGGTGTGCTCGCCGTCGGGCAAATCGTTGTCAACATCGAGGCCGGTCTTGCCTCCCCGAGATCACGTTCTACTACCTGTGCTCGTTTCTGGATGGTGCGAGCCGCGCGGTGGTTCACTGGGAGATTCGAGAATCGATGACGGAAGCGGATGTGGAGTGCATCTTGGAGCGAGCGAAGGAGTTGTACCCGGATGCGCGGCCTCGAATCATCTCGGACAACGGTCCTCAGTACATCGCGAAGGACTTCAAGACGTTCATCCGCATCTCAGGAATGACGCACGTGAGGACGGCGCCGTACTACCCGCAATCGAACGGAAAGATCGAACGTTGGCACAAAACGATAAAATCGGATGCCCTGCGTCCTGCCAGCCCCAAAAGCCTTGAAGAGGCTCGCCGGTTGATGGAACGATTCGTCGAATATTACAACGGGGTTCGGTTGCACAGCGCGATAGGCTACATTGCGCCGCTGGACTTCATGGCTGGCAAGGCCCCAGAGATCTGGTCGGAGCGGGACCGGAAACTGGAGCAGGCACGAGAGGCGCGGCGTGAGCGGCGTAGTAACAAGGTGCCCGCATGAACACTCTGATCCCAGGAGCCCCACTCCGTTCCCTTTCGCCCACAAGCAATGAGTACCAGAGAGCGGAGGGGGGTGTCCAGGGCGGCGAAGCCGGCGCGCGTAGCGCGCTTTACCCTTGACGCGCCCGAGCACTCTGGTACGATCCCCGGGGCGAGAGGGGACATCCTGACGCCCGGCGTTGCGTTAACGTCCAACCTCGCTGTCATCTTCACGCTGAACCAACACAGATGCAGGTCTTGAGTTCGTTCGTGTTTTTGGACACGACGCCTTCGCGAACGGGTATCGGTCTCGGGATTTCGTGCGTGCCGGGAGGGGTGACGCGCCATCGCAAGACCGGGAGCGTGGCGCCTGGCAGGATCGGCGGGCACTGTCGAACCGGAACACGTCGATCATGTAGGCATGGTGCCGGCAGACCGGAGACTAATCAAGTTCGGTGCGCGCGGATGAATAAATAGAAGGCACAGCCCGCACAGTGCCGAAGCCGATCCGCGGACCCTATTTGCTGCAGCTCTTGCTGCCCACCGATCTCTCGTAGCTCGTCATTGCGAAATTACACTCTCTGATGAATTCACCCACTCCGGAGCGGCCATACACCACATCGCCATTCTCGTCATAGATGGTCTGGGTGATCGACACGACTTCGCCCTGATGATGCTGGACAATGAGAACCTCGTCGTTCCCCAGTTCCCCGACAAAAATATCGGTAACGAACCCCTCCGTACTCGTGCTCACCACCGGGATGACGCCGTCTCCCAGAAAACTGACTTCCACGGTATTGTCCGGATTCACCGTTCCCGAACAACTCTCCCCCGTCTTCTCGACTCCCACCACGAGTCTTTGCACGAAGCCCTTGGCCGGTATGTAGACGCAACCATGGAGGGTCTCCGCCTTCAATTTTTCGTGATTCCGTGGCGGGTTCGACAACAGTCGCCTCAAATAGCCTTCGTTCATGCGCTCCCCTGCGGCGCAGTGGCCCATGGTCGCAATGAGAAAAAGACATGTGGAAATCAACACGAATTTCATTCGACGAATCTCGCTGTCCTATGGCCATGTTGAGTGCTGCGGGCACCAGTTCGGTGCGAACGACGTCGCGCTCGTGCAACCCCCGCAGCCCTTGCGCCCGATCAGCATACTATCAACGTAGCGCCGCACGTTGCGCGCCGCAATGAGCCACCGCCATCTCCGAACGCTCGACCACGGGCATACCCTGAACGCCCTCGCTTCCGCCGGCCACGTGGCGACGCGTTTCGCCGACGCCCGTGCCGTTCTCGGACACGTCGTGCACCGCAACTCCGACTGGAGCGCGTCGTGTCCGAAAAAAACAAACGAACTCAAGACCGGCGTGCCGCGGGCGTTTCGGATGGTGCTTGCGCTGTTTACTGTTGGTGCTTCCGCCATTAAGTGTTGGTGAGATGACGCTAAGACTTTACGCTGCATTAAATTACAGTCAAAATAGCGCTCACGACCTTCGCCGCACGGTAAATGGAGCGTAAGCGCTTTTTTTGCAAAGGGATACGTACACATCGCCAACAGCAAACAGCGCAAGCACCGCGAAAGCTTCTGGGCACGCGGTTACTTCGTGTCGACCGTAGGCTTGGACGAAGAGATGGTCCGCAAGTACATTCGTGACCAAGAGCAGGAGGACCAACGTCTGGACCAGCTGAATATGGACTGGTCGGGCTCGTAGTTGGGGAGCAAGATCGCCCCCTTTAGGGGGCTCATGAACAGCCCCTTCGAGGGGCTCTTATGAATAGGCCCCCGGTTTTGCCGGGGGTCACTTTAACTAATATAGCCCAGTTGTGCTCCGCAAAAAGTCGGGTGCAAGCACCACGCGCGTTGGGCGGCCAGAGTCGACGCTGCACAACGAATTGAAAGCCTCAGCCTGCCCGCCGGGAATCGCACTGCAACAACCTACCCGTCGGCGTTCGCCGCAACGCGGAGTTGCTCCTCGACGAGCTTCCGGAACAATGTGACGGCGCGTCGACGATCGAGCAGCCGAGGTAGCTTCACCTACCATCCGAGTTCACTGTCGCCCCGAAGCCCCGCTGCCTCTATAGCCCTCCCGCGGATTGTTCCTCGGGATAGAAATGACTAACTCTCTATCTGCAAGGTGTCCGGTTGGATGGCACGCTCTGGGGAAAGCTCTACCTTACAGCAGCGCTGGCATACGGGAAACAGTGTGTTGTCGAGAAGACGTCGCCTCAGTTCGACGTAGCGTTCGTTGTTCCAAATCTCCTCCATTGAGTTCTTTGTGAGGTCGCCTACTTCAACTCTGATCATTGGGCAAAAGTACACCTTGCCACTGAAGGATACGCGCGCATTGAGGAACGGATAAAGGCAGCGTCCCTCGACGCGCCCACCAGGTTCATAATACTGATCGAGGACGTCATCAGATATTTGCGGGCGAGCTCCGAACCGAATGCTGGCGTGCTGACATTTATCCGCAAGCGATAACACCTTCTGTCGCACAGACTCTGGGCGTAGACCGGGGTCTGGTGTTACATAGGTTTGGATCACAGCGGGGTCGTCCTCACCGAGAAGACGTAGTGTTTCGTTGACCTCTTCGGGTGTGCTGTACATCAGGTGATTAAGCCCAATTGCGTCGACACCTAGTTCTTCGGCTACGTCGACCATCTCATCGAGTGCGCCAAGTCCTTCCTGTGTGACCGTGGTGTTAATGCTAATTGGCAAACGTGCACCACCGTTACGTTTAATCGCTTCTTGGAGCCGGCGGAGTCCGGCTGCGGTTCGCTCGAATGTACCTTTAACGCCGCGTGCCTCGTCGTGAATGTCCTTCGGGCCATCGACGGAGACGGTGACGTGTTTAAGGAATCCGGACTGCGCAAGTGCTGCAAGCGCATCCGCTCTCTCGTCATCGATGATCGTGCCGTTTGTTGTGATGTAACCGCAGGAATATCCCTTACCTTTAAAGAGATCGAGGACGTCAAAAATGTCCTTTCGCATGAAGATCTCTCCACCCGTCAGGTTTATCTGAAATCCTACCTTGTCTGGGAACGCGGAGCGAAGTGCGTCGAGCGGCAATTCTTCGCGCCACTCACCCTCCAAGTTGAGGAGGTCTCCAACCCAGCAAAAACCACAATGCAAATTGCACCGCATGGTGCCTTCGAACACGGCGCCCTGAGGAAGTCGGTCGGCGAGACCGGTGCGTTCACGCAGGAATCGAGCAATCTTACGTTCGTACTTCTGACGGCGATACGTACCTAAAACGCGGCGCGCGATCGCAAACGCTGGGCTACGAGATACGAAGTGGCGGATTGAGGACAGCATGGCTTCAGGTTCCAATTTTACACTCCCCCTAACGACTAAAGCGTAACGTCTCGACCTCTCCCGGGTCAAGCGTAACATCCTTGTTTTTGTCCACTCGGCCTGGCCCATTTCGCTCATCTAAAATGGCCCACCTTAAGTTATTGATTCTTAAAGAACGAACGTAACAAAGTCCCTTTCCCTTATCCTGCGGCCGGAACGAACGTGCAGGCCGCCCCGAGTGAAAACACAGCTCTCATGCCTTTGGAACCGCGTTCTTGCTGCGGACGGTGCGGCGGAAGCGGTAGGACTCGGAGCCGGTCTCGAGGATGTGCGCCTGGTCCGTGACACGATCGAGCAGCGCCTTGCACAGCCGGGCGTTGGTGAACACCTGGGTCCATTCGGAGAACGGGAGATTCGTCGTGATCACGAGCGCGGCGGTCTCGCTTCGCTCCGAGATCAGCTGGAACAACAGCTCGGCACCGACGTCGGCGAGCGGGACGTAACCAAGCTCGTCGATGCACAGCAACTCCCCTCTGTGCCAACATCGCTGAGACACTTCGCCCCTTGAAATTAGTGTAGAGGGTGGAGGAGGATCAACGCATGAGTATTTTGATTGAGAGAGAGATCCCGCCGGCCGCGATGCGGCGGGGGTCGAGGATCCCGAAGTGCGCGAGCAAGCGAAGCGTCGACGCTTTAGCGCGGAGTACAAGCTGCGGATAGTGCGTGAGGCCGATGCCTTCGGCAAGGGTGACGGTGACGTTGCTGCTCTTCTGCGTCGAGAGGGCTTGTACTCGTCGCAATTATCGAGTTGGCGTCGCCAACGTGACGAGATCGCCAAGGTGGGAATGACGTCGAGAAAGCGAGGCCGGAAGGCGAAGGCAGAGGATCCACGGGTCAAGGAGCTCGAGCGCGAGAACGCCCGGCTCCAACGTCGCCTGGCTCGGGTGGAGACGATGCTGGAGATCCAAAAAAAAACCTCCGAACTACTGGGGATCCCCCTGAATCCACTCGAGAGCGACGAGAACGACTGATCGTGGCGGCCGAGGAGCTGGCGGGGCGGATTGGGCAAACGGCGGAAGCCTGCGAGGCTCTGGGTGTGGCTCGTTCCACGTTGTATCGCAGGCGCCAGCCGGTGACGCCCAAACCGAAGCGTCGTCCTCGGCCGCACCGAGCTCTCGACGAAACTGAGCGCGAGGAAGTCCTCGGGGCCTTGCACTGTGAGCGGTTCGTCGACAAGGCGCCCGCTCAGGTGTGGGCTACGCTTCTGGACGAGGGAACCTACCTCTGCTCGATTCGCACGATGTATCGGATTTTGGAGGAGCACGGCGAGGTCCGAGAGCGCCGGAACCAACGGCGCCATCCGAACTACACCAAGCCGGAGCTGTTGGCCGAAGCGCCGAACCAGGTTTGGTCGTGGGATATCACGAAGCTTCGTGGCCCCGTCAAGTGGACCTACTACTACCTCTACGTCATCCTCGACATCTTCTCCCGCTACGTGGTTGGCTGGATGCTGGCTCACCGAGAAAGTGCCGCGCTCGCCCAACGCCTCATCGCCGAGAGCTGTCGCAAGCAGGACATTGAACCCGACCAGCTCACCCTTCACGCGGACCGTGGCAGCTCGATGAGGAGCAAGCCCGTGGGTCTGCTCCTGGCTGACCTCGGAGTTACCAAGACCCACTCCAGGCCTTACGTCTCGAACGACAATCCCTACTCCGAGTCTCAGTTCAAGACGATGAAGTACTGTCCTCAGTTTCCGAGCCGCTTTGGTTCCGCCGAAGACGGCCGGCTATTCTGCTGCGGTTTCTTCGCCTACTACAATTTCCACCACCGGCACTCGGGAATCGGCCTTATGACACCGGCCGACGTTCACTATGGTCGCGCCGAACAGCTCACCACCGCTCGGCGCCAGATCCTAATCGAAGCTCAACGGGCTCATCCCGAACGCTTCGTTCGCGGAACGCCGCAACCGCCCGTTTTGCCTCCGCAGGCCTGGATCAACCCGCCGCTGGAAAAAACGACCCTCCACGATGCCGCACAAGCCCCTCTCGCGGCGGCGTCCATACCTGGGGTACCTCCTTTTTCTGCTTCACGCAACGAGATCTTGATCGATGTTGACGTCGATCGCGCCGACCTCACGAGTCTCCCCACCATAATCGAGGCTCACTAAATGCAGCTCGCGAGTGTCCCAAAGTTGTTGACATGTTCCGCTCGAAGCGGGCATAGCGTCGGATGATCTCTGAACCGCTCGGTGTTCGCGTTCCTCGACCTCGGCGCTGAGCAGCACGTCGAGGTAGCGGACGTGGCTTTGCTTGTCGCGCCGCGCTTGCTCCGCTAGCTTGTGGCACTGGCTCGCCACTGTCGGCATGCGCAGCGTCTTGCAGTGCTGACGGATGGTGCCGACCTCGACGCTTCGCCCGCTCACGGGTTCACCTCCGTGATCAGCTCGTTGAAGTGACTCACGCCCGGCGCAGCTCGTTCGTAGCGCGCAAGGTGTCCAAGCTCGACATCGTCCAGGCTACGCTCGGGGTTCCGTTGTAGCGACGCGGTATCGAGGAGATGGCGAAGCGCTTCGAGATCGGTGCACCCGAGCTCGAGGGCGTGGGCGACGGTCTCACGAAGCTTGTCGTATCCGTGCTTGCGCCCTAGCTGGATGAGCTCCACCATCTGGCGCGTGCCATCGAGCTTGCCGTGGCGACGGTTCAGCTTCGCCCACAGCTCGTCATAGCTTGCGGGCCATCGTCCTTTCGCGCGCCACTGCGCAAGCGGCGTCGAGCCCGCAAGGGCACCGGGCTTGCGCTCCAAGACATCGAGATAGTGCTCGAGCTCGTAAAGCGACCGGTTCCGGTCGTAGCAGCGCTCGTGCTGTGCCATCACGCGGCCGTCCCGCCACGCCTCGACGGCCAGTGGCAGCAGCTTCACCATCACCCGCTGGCCCGGCTTCAAGGGCGTCGAGTACCAGTTCGTGCCGGCCCGAACGCAGCCTCTCTTGTCCACCGTCGTGAAGCGCTTCTCCTCGAGCTCGAAGCCCTCGTCGGCCATCGGGAGTAGGTGCACTCGCTCGAGCTCCATTGCCGCGCCCACCGCGTGTTCTCTTCGAGGCAGCGACCACGCAAGTACGCGTTGAGCTCATCCCAATCATCGAACTCCGGTACCGGCGTCCAGTGGTTGCGGCGGAAGTAGCCCACCTCGCTTTCTACACCGCCTTTCTCGTTTCCTCGAGCCGGATTGCAGAACTCGGAGTCGAATCCCCAGTGCGAGCGAAACGCCACGAAAGCTTCAGTCTGACGAACGTTGGTAGCCTCGCAAGATCTTGGAAACCGCAAGGGTCAGGTTGTCGTAGCGCATTCGACGAAACACGCCACCGAAGAACTCGAACGCCTTCTCCTGCGCCTCGAAGAACGCCTGCTGCGTCGCGCGGGGATAGCCTCGATGGAATGCGCCCCCGCCGGCCATGCTGTTGTTTTTTATATTGAATCGCGAAGATTTCTCATTCGTGATTCACCTCGACCGGCAACCACGTACGAGCAGAAGACGGGAGGCGCAGACGGGGTCAAGGGCGCGTAGCGGCTCGCGTAGCGAGCGAACCCTTGACCCCGTCGAGCACTCCCGTACCCTCATGGAGTGGTGGCCGTTCTTGATATTTCATCGCGGTGGATTACGGATTAAAGTGATAAACAACACATGCTCCGTACCACCAACGTTTGCACCTTCGTCAGCTCGCCACCGATCCGGGCGTGCGACTCGTACCAGTCCACCTGAGCTTCATCGCCCCACGCGTAGCTTTGCGGGATGAACACCTCCGCATGCTTCAAGCCGAGCTCACGCTTGCGCCGTCCAACGTACCGGCGCACCGTCGATTCGCCTACTTCGTGATTCGGGTAGCTCTCTCGCAGTCGATCCCAGATGCGACGCGCGGTGTGACGCTGCTTGCGTGGTTCGTGTCTGTCGGACTCGAGGATCGCGTCGATGAAATCCCGGACCGGGCCGAGCTTCGGGCTCTCTCGTGGCGTCCGCTTACGTTCCGGCGGCAGCGCGCTCTTAACCGCATCACGCACCATCCGGCGGTGCACTCCGAACTTCCTCGCTACCCCTACTATCGTCCCAACTCCGTGTTCGTACTCCCGACGCATCTGCTCGAACAATCGCACTTTGGCGCCCCTTTCCAACCGATGCCTCCTCTCCAGGCTTACGCCCGCTCAAGGCTATCGATCCGATGCAGGTGGGCCAAATCTAATGAGCGAAATGGGCCAAGTTAGAGTAGCGAACACAATCCTTCTGTCATTGACTAATATTTACGAATTATCTAGTCAGTTCCAGTGAACACATGCGCTGTTGCATCATGGCTGGTATGGCCAGGGTGGCTCCTTTCTTTTTGATCGCCAGCTTCGACAACCGACAATCTTGATTGGAGTTACTCACCGATTTCAACTAGATTCAGGGTATCTTGAGGTGGACCCCATTCTCTGGACCAAAATGGGGGGTAGCTAAGGTGGAGCCTGCCGAGTTGAACACGTCGTGGTCATAGTCGTCATGTTGTTTCCCGAAGGCTCCTAGAAGGGAGCGTTCGGGAAGACAGTTTATGTCAGATTGAAGATCTATTGTCCCACGTTCGATCCGGTGCCCCGACGGAGGGAGCGGACCCTTAAGAAAAGATGCGAAGCTTCCTTGTCCGCTCCCTCCGTCGGGGCACCGGATCGAAGCCGCCCTTTCGCTGGTCCACCTGAATAGTGCAAAAATCGGGGTACCTGGGGTATGGGCCAAGCCGCGAGAGGGTCTCCTGCGGCGATTCTCCCATTCGTTTTGTGGACTCGTGGCAAGGTTCATTCCTTTTCCCGGCTTTCTACCGCCGTGGCCTCTTTGGCCTTGTTCTGCTTCGATTGCCCCAGTGCGTAACTGCCGACGTTGAGCTCCAGGATGATGCTGTGATGTACTAATCGGTCGATGGCCAATCATCTTGCCGCCAATCATCTTCAAGCTACCTCGCCAAGCAGTCCATCGTAGAAGCTCGCGGGCGTTTGATAGCCTAACGCTTTGTGCGGGCGCTCGTCATTGAAGAAATCGAAGTAGCAAGCGATGCCCTCGCGAGCCATCTGCACGCTGTCGTAGGCGTACAGGTAGACCTCCTCGTACTTCAGCGAGCGCCAGAGCCGCTCCACGAAGATGTTGTCGATACAGCGACCTTTGCCATCCATGCTGATCTTGATCTCAAGAGCAAGCAATACACTGGTGAACTCCTCCGAGGTGAACTGAGAGCCCTGGTCCGTGTTGAATATCTCTGGGCAACCGTAGCGTGCCACAGCTTCGTTCAGAGCCTCCACGCAGAAGGTCGTCTCCAACGTGTTGGACAAGCGCCAGGCGAGCACCCGCCGCGAATACCAATCGATGACCGCCACCAGGTATACGAAGCCTCGCGCCATCGGGATGTATGTGATGTCGGCGGCCCACACCTGATTGATCCGAGAAACCGTCAGATTCCTCAGTAGATAGGGGTATACCGTGTGTTCCGGCGCTGGCTTGCTTGTGTTCGGCTTGGGCGCAGTGCTCTCGAGCCCCATCAAGCGCATAAGACGCTGCACGCGCTTGCGGTTGACGGCCGACCCCTCCGCTTTGAGTGTCTGTGTCATCATGCGGCTGCCGAAAAATGGATGCTTCAGATGTAGCTCGTCCATCCGACGCATCAATGCGAGTTGCTCGCCATCCGGCTCGACAGGTTCGTAGTACAGGCTCGACCGATTCACGCCGAGCAGCTCGCACTGCCAGCGCATCGACAGCGGAGCGTTGGGTTCGACCAACTCCCGCCGGGGCGTCATCGCAATCGACCGAGCCCGTGTGATAAAAAATCGCGCTCCATCGTCAGTTCCCCGATTTTCTGAAGCAGTTCGGCCTCGCGCATCGAGGCATCGCCTCCGCCCACCTCTTCGGTCTCGAAAGCACGCGTGACGTTCTCCAAAAGCTGCCGCTTCCATTTGTAGATCTGGTTCGCGTGAACCTTGTGCCGCCGGGATAGTTCCGCCACTGTCTCCTGCTCGCGTAGTACCGCCAATGCAACTTTCGCCTTGAAAACAGGGCTGTGCTTCGTACGATTTTTCTTCACTTTTCTCTGCTCCTTTTTTTATTGAGCAGGCTTGTTTTACCACCTTAACCCCTGGTCTAAAAAATGGGGTCCACTTCATCTGTTTACCGCTGACGCTGGGGTAGGGGCTGGACAAAAGCGGCCGCCGCGGCTATCCTACAGTGCACGTTCAGGTCCTGGAGGCAGTCGGTTCGCGAACTGGGCGAACGGGTTGAACGGCTTGAGGGCGAGCTGGGTAGACTGAACATGGAGAACGCGGATCTCAAGAGTCAGTTGAAGGAATGGGACGCCCGGATTGCCAAGCTCGAGAGCGTGCTCGAGGAATCACGGCGCGCTGGCAAGCGCCAAGCCGCACCCTTCTCCAAGGACAAGCCGAAACGGGACCCGAAGAAGCCCGGACGCAAGCCGGGGTCTAAGTACGGGCGGCAGGCCGTCCGAGCGATCCCAGTTCCCGACAAGACCTTCGAGGCTCCGTGCCCGGAGCAGTGCCCGTGCGGAGGTAAGGTAGGAGCGGAAGGGAGCATCGATCTGTACCAGGTCGACATTCCGCCCATCCAACCCGAGACCTGGAAGTTCGTAGTGGGTCATGGCCACTGCCAGGAGTGTGGTCGGCGTGTCCGTGGCCAGCATCCGCTGCTGATTTCGAAGGCGTTCGAGGTGGGCACGGTGCATTTCGGGCCCAGGCTGCTCGCCTTCGCCGCGTTCCAGAAGATGATCTGCGGGGTGTCGTACGACAAGATCCGCCTGGGATTCGAGCAGATGCTGGGTTTCCCCGTGGCGCGCTCCACATTGTGTCGTGCCATGCAGCGTCTTGCCCGGCGTGCCAAGCCCACCCGAGATGCCTTGGTGGAGGCGCTGCGGGCCAGCCCCGTCGTCTACGCCGATGAGACGGGCTGGAAGCAGGGAGGTCGTCGGGTCTGGCTGTGGGTCTTCACGAACCTGCGCGAGACCGTCTACGAGATCCTTCCGGGCCGTGGTTTCGAGCAGGCCGCCTCGGTGCTGGGGAAAAACTACGCGGGCACCCTCGGGGTAGACGGCTGGGCCCCCTACCGTTGCTTCAAGGAAGCGACGCTACAGACCTGCTACAACCATCTGCTGCACCGTTGCCACGAGCTACTGGAGACGGCCACGCGCGGGGCGGTGCGCTTCCCACGCTTGGTCAAGGCCATCCTCCGGCACGCCCTCGCCTTGCGCGATCGGCGCGATGCTGGCGAGATCAGCCCGCATGGCCTGCGCGTTGCCAAGGGACTCCTCCAGGCGAAGATGAACCGCCTGCTGCACGGCCGATTCACCAATCCTGCCAACCAGCGATTCGCGAAACATCTGCGACGCTATCGGGACAACCTCTTTGTGTTCCTCGACCGTGCGGACGTCGAGGCCACCAACTATCCCGCCGAACAAGACATTCGCATCGCCGTGGTCAACCGCAAGACCTGCGGAGGCGGCAACCGTACCGCGAAAGGGGCACAGGCCCAGTCGATCCTCATGAGCGTCCTCCAGAGCTGCCGTCACAAAGGGATCCGCGTGATCGACATCGTCACGTCAATCCTTCGTGCTCCCGACAACACCCCCGTCCCCTTGGTCAACCCAGAGCGGTAAACAATTACGATTCAGGATATCCTCACCATCATGGCATTCATCAGGCGGGTGATTCTAAGAGGGCCGAACGGGTTGTTCGTGTCATCGAAATGATCAACGCAAAACCGAGCGGAAGCCAGTGACTTGACGTGCGAATTCGCTATTTCTCGGACATTCGATTTCCACTTGAGCGAGCCAATGGCGTACAAACGATGGAAACGTGTCACGCTCTCGCCGCGCGTGGGCACCAAGTCTTGCTGGGCGTGCGTTCGGATACTGCACGACCCTCACGGGACCCGCTCAACTTTTACGGGTTAAAAGCTCTTTCAACACTGACCATTGACCGTCTACGTGTTGTCGGTCCACCGGCAGTCCGTCGGGCCCTCTATTTCGCGTTCGCTGTCGAACGTTCGGTATGCCATCGGTCCGACGTAATTCTGACTCGTGATCTTGGCGTCGCTTCCTTACTTTTGGACCTGCCACGGTGGCTGCGTCCACCAATTGTGTTTGAGTCTCACGGATTTGCTCCGGTGTTTGCCGAGACAATGGACGAACTCGTGTCTGGGGGGCGCCGTGCAAGGCCGACCCAAAAGGACCGTCTTCTTAAGCGTGAAGAGCGAGTATGGAAGCTTGCGGATGGTTATGTGACCACGACACGAACTCTCGCAAGTGAGCTCGAGACGCGTTTTGGTCGGAGAGATGACGTTATTACTATCCCGAACGGTGTTCGCCTTTCGTCAAATAGGCGATTTACACCACCGAGTTGGCTTGAGTCGCCGGTCGTCCTCTACGCGGGACATCTGTATCCATGGAAGGGCGTCGAGGTATTACTCCGTGCCGTTACCCGTATACCAAAGGTTCGAACAGTTATTGTCGGTGGCCACCCTGAAGAGGGGGACCGTCTCCGACTGCAGGATTTAGCACGGTCTCTTGGCATTAGTGATCGGGTGGACTTTGTTGGGATGATTTCGGTGGCTGATGTACAGACGAGGTTAGGGACTGCTGATGTGTTGGTCCTTCCGACCACGTCGACTGAATCTGCAGATCGCTATACTTCGCCTCTCAAACTATTTGAGTATCTTGCTGCAGGAAAGCCAATTGTTGCGTCTGACTTACAGGCCACGCGTGAAGTTCTTAAGGATGGGCGTAATGCAGTTCTTGTGACTCCGTCAGATGCAGACGCGCTCGCTGACGGCATAAATCGTGTTGTAGATGACCTTTCGTTGGCAACTCGAATTGCTGAAAAATCTTTCCACGACGCGAATGGCTTTGCGTGGGAGCACCGAGCCGAACGGTTAGAGCATCTATTGAAAGCCGTTCAACGATCCAACTGATTGAAACAAATGGTTACAAGTCTCTATATGGAGATGGCGCTTCCGCTGCGGTGGCGGTGGAGCCGAAAGTTTGACAACATACTTTGGAAGAGAGGTCTATACAGGATGACTGACGGACGAGAGGATAGCGAGGATATTCTGCGTTTCCTCGCCTCGAACGTGGAAAGCATACACGACAAGGTCGGCGGGATCGAGAACCGGTTAGGCGGAATAGAGACTCGGATTGGGCGTGTTGAAGACCACATGGCGACGAAGGAAGAACTTGCTGCCGTTCGCGAACGCATGGCGACGAAGGAAGACGTGACGGCCATCCGCGGGGATATCGAGCGCGTTCGATTTACGGATCGGCAATATCGACCGCACCCTTTCCACGCGCATGGATCAAGTGGACAGCGCGGTCAGCCGGTTACGGAGTGCTGTGTATCTACTTGCCAAGGATCGTCCAGAGATCCTCCGGATCCTCGGCGAGGAATGAGGAAAAACTTTTGACTTGTCTTCCGTAACCGTCTCCGTCCAGGTCCCTCTTGGACGGTGACACGTGGTGCGCATGGAGTGTAGGGGTCTCCCATCACCCCCCATCGGTTCCCACACCGCTGATACACCTTAACTCATTCAATCAAAACAACGTCTCAATGCTCAGAAGCTAACACCAGCTGAGGCACAGTTCTTGCGTGTGCTCGACCTAACATCAAGTTCAAGAAAAGACATGACCACTGCTTCCGACCGCGCGGCGTTCGAGATCATCGAAGACGCGCTTTCCGACCGCTACCGGATCCTGGCCTGTACCAGAGGCAAGGGGATGAGCGGTCTCTATGAGGCGGAAGACGTTGTGTTGCGTCGAAAAGTCGGGTCAAGTGTGTCTTCTTCGATGCGTCGGCGGCACCCGAGGTCATGGAGAGGCGTTGTTGCACCGCTCTGGCTGAGAGCAAAATGCACCTCTTGTGGTGGCCGAGGTATGTTCGACCATGAAGTATCCCAAGCGCAGCCAGTACAAGCACGCGAAGCAGAAGAAGTACCACGTTCGCAACTGGGCGGAATACAACGAAGGGCTGCGCCGCCGAGGCGATTTGACGGTCTGGTTTGACGAGGAGGCAATCGCGAACTGGATGGCCGACAAGACCGGTAAGCCTGGCGGTCAACGGGTCTATTCAGACATGGCGATTGAAACGGGCCTGGTTGTCCGGATGGTGTACAAGCTCGCCTACCGACAAACCGAAGGCTTCTTGCACTCGATCGCCTCGCTGCTCGGGCTCGGTATCGAGATCCCGGACTACTCGACGTTGTGTCGGTGCTCGAGGCTGCTCCGCAAGAAGCTGCGGATTCCGAAAGCCGCAAGCAATCAACCAATCCACCTGATGATCGATAGCACGGGCTTGAGGATTCATGTTGGAACCGTCCGCAAACCGCCAAAGCAGCGCGCATGGCGCAAGTTGCACATCGCCGTTGATCGCGAGACCGGCAACATTGTTGCGTCCGAACTGACGGCGTCACGTGCTCGCGACGCAACCCGAGTCCCCGCTTTGCTAACACAGATTCAAGCACCTCTAGCGTCCGTGGCGGCGGACAGTGCATACGACAAGGAAGCGGTCTACGAAGCGATCGAAGCGCACAGCCCTGGACGAAGGACGCGCGTGGTGATTCCGCCGCAACGAAACGCGACGCTCAATCAGAATTCGAACACCGCCATGCAGGAGCGCGACCGCCATATTCGTGCCATCGAAAGACACGGCCGACGTGAATGGTACAAGCTCTCAGGCTGCACCAAGCGAAGCATGGTGGAGAACGCGGTCTATCGTTACAAAGCGATCATCGGGCCCGAGATGCGGACACGAACGTTGGCGAGGCAACGAGTTGAACACCGAATTGGGTGCGAGATACTCAACAAGATGACCGCGCTCGGGATGCCCGATACGTACTGCGCCGGGTGACTCTACGACCGGCACAGGGAGGTCAGCGATTTGCTCCGGGCCGTGCAACAACGCCACAAAAAGATAACAAACAAGCGCGCAAGATTAAGCGGCAATCCCGAGCGCAGTAGCAGCACACCCAGGTCAGACATGTAAATAATTTGCGACACCGCAACGCCGGCGATCACGAATCGGGATATCTCACTTTCAAGTTTTACCGCCAGCAGCGCGGGCGCGAACATATCAAAAAAGCCCACCAGGAAGCCCGTGGCGGCGACCCTGGCGTCGGGTAGGCCGGAGAGTTCTACTACCAGGTACAGCGGGTAACTGAGCCAAGCAAAAATGTCTGTGTGGTGCACCAGGATAAGAGAGGTTGTCGCGATGGCCATGGATGCGCCAACCACGTTGGCCGACAGGCCCACCGCCGTATACCAGGCCTCCCAGGCAATATTGATCGGCGTATCCGCCCTGGCTGCCCTGTCAATACCGGCGGCGTAGGCCTGCCGCAAGATAGATTCGTCGGTGGACTGCGGAGGGACAAAAGGGACACTACCTTCACAGTAATAGTCTTTAATGCTGGATAGGGGTGGGATGCGGGCAATAATCACCGTGGCAGTCAGGCAGGCCAGCACCACGATCATGTACCAGGTAAAAAACAGGTGCTCAATGCGGGTGACATTGGCGACTACCAGGCAGAGTCAAGCCCATTCTTAGTTGAAACTCTCCACGGCTCATAAATTAGGCGGCCTTCTTCTTCGACACCGTTGATGTCTTCGTCTCGATCTTCAGTTCCCGCTTGAGAGCTTCGCGAAGCTTCGGAAGATGGCGGTAGCCGATCACCCTCCTCAAGCGGGGTTCGATGTCCACGAGGGCTGTCGCCAGCCACCGCTGGCGTTGGCTGGAGTTCTTCCAGTGGTCGACCTTCGCGCAGCGTTCCTCGACGAGAGCATTGACGGATTCAAGGCAGTTCGTCGTCTTGAACGAACGGCCCAGCGCCCCGTACACGCCGAGACGATGCAATGTGAGCGTCTCCTCGATTCCTTCCTCCAAGCTCCCAGCTGCGGATTGGTTCCGCTCCTCCAATTCATCGTGCAGTTGATCGAGGGCCGCGAGGGCCTCTTTATATTCCGGCCTGTTGTAGGCCGACTGCAACCGCTTGCGCAACGACGCCTGCTCGCCCTTGGACAGATAGCTCACGACGTTTTCACGTTTGTGCCACTGGCACCGTTGTATCAGGACCCGCTTTCGGAACGCCTTCTTTACGGCCGCTTTCAGACCCTTGCCGCCATCGATGATCACCAGTAGACCCTGGGAGCTGTCGAGTCCCCGCGCGAGCAGTGAACGCAGGAACGGCGTCAACACCTTCTCGTTCTCCGTGTCCGTCTCCACGAAGCCCAAAAAGCGTTTTTCCCCGGAAAGTGTGATGCCCAGCGCGATGACCATCATTGCGTCGGCGAATGATTTCCCGTCCAGGAACAGCGCCACCACATCTTCGCCGGACAGATCCCGTTCCTGCATCTCCCGAAGTTTCGCTGCGCTCGCTTGTACGAAACCTCGGGACACCGTCGAGCTCGACAGCCCGATAGCGCCCGGTATCGCTTCCGCTGCAGCCTCGTAGTTGCGACACGAGATTCCGTAGAGCACTCGTTTCAGCAGCAGATCATTCACCTCTCCGCCGTCGTTCAGTGCTTCGTAGGAGCGAAGCGGTATCTCTACTCCCTCTTGGCTCCGAACCCGTGGCACACGGATCGGTACCCGCTGGCCGGCAAGCCCTACCGTGCCAGGGTTGGTTCCGTGGCGGCGGCCACGCTCCAGTTCGTCCTTACGAGCGTATCGCTCTCCCGCCAACTCCTTCACTTCGTCGTCGAGCAGCTCGTGAACGTGCATTAACCCAAGCGGGATTAGCGAACGGATCATCTCTATTTTGACGTCCACCTCGAGCTCCCCGTACTCCTCGCGCGCCATTACCTCGGGCTTACCCAAACGACGTGACTTCTTGTGTTTCTTGGCTGTACGTAGCAGACTTCCCATCTCGGCTCCTTTCTCTTGCGGCTTGATGTTGTTTTTGCCAACGTCATCAAACCACGGGGTTGGGAGCCGTTTCAATTTCCAACTAAGAATGGCACACTCTCACCAGGCAAAAGGGAATAGATACAATGGAAAAGTTGGTAGCGATGACTGACGCCTCCCGGGCGGAATAGCGGCCGCTGTGATACTGCTTCAGGCTAATTATCAGGCCGACCATACTGGCGGAGACAAATGACGCTGTAGCATCTATCGCCGCCCGTCCGGGCAACCTGAACAGCAACTCAAAGGGCCGCCGCACCAGCGTCCCGATAAATTCCATAAAACCAAAATCGGTTAAAAACGGCATCAGGAAACAGGCAAAGAACAGGATATAGATGATGGATGGACCGCTCACCTCAAAGGTCAGCTGGCCGGTGTCTTCTCCCCGCACCGCTTCGGGCCCCAGTTGGAAATAAACCATCACAGCGAGCACAGCAGCAACCAGGCGCAGGCAAAACCAAATGGGCTCCACCTGGCAAAATGCGTACAGGGTCGGGTGGGACGCTTCCCAATCGGGTTCAAAAAGCAGGTAATAGCAACCGCCGAGCGCTGCGGAAATCACCAGCGAGGAAATAATGCCTACCGCATAGGGCGCCAGCGGCAGCTTGACCATGTCAGTTATAACACCCAGTAAAATGGTGCTATTGCCATCGATCGTGACCGGGAACAGGAACAGTGAAACGCCCACCGCTGAGGGTAATAAGAACCGCAACAACGGCGGTAAGCGCCCATTCGACATACTTGTCACTCTCCCTACCCTGGCATGTGGACGATCAGTGTGCAGTGGAAAAACCGCGTATAGATTTCAAACGGAGCGACTCCCGCTCTCGGACAATTGGCGGATGATAGCCCATAAGCCGCCGGCAGCAGTTAACCCTAATCGCAAAAAAAAAGAGAGGAAAGTAGCGGGGGGGTATTGACAAAGGAGCCTCTGGGTTTACGTTTGGAGCATTGCTACCAAACAAAACACCAAACCACCAGAGGCCCCTATAGTGCGTTTGAAATTACCTCGATTTCGCCGGAACTTCAACAAGGATCTTCCTATCGAGTTCACGGAGCAGAACCTGGCGCGCGCCCGTGAGGCCAGCGGCGACTCTCGAGGCGCGCTCGTGCAACTTCAGCGCCGCCGCCACGCACGCGCTCCGGAGCGTGAATTTCGAGCCGTGGCTGACCCCGACCCGACGATCCAACTCGCGCGACTTCAAAATTTCACTCCGCAGAAGACAACCGCTTCCCCTGAATTGACTTTTTCAATAGATTCAAATAGATCTCTAGATGCTACTATGGAACCCCTCCGATGGGGAGCCGCTCCAGACACTGACACGCTATTCTCAGAGAGGTCTACAATCGTGAAGATTATCGACACCGACCAAGTGCACAACGCACTCAGCTATCCCGACATGGTGGATGGACTGCAAGAGGCTTTCGCCGGGACTTTCACTCAACCCCCGCGCCAGGTGTTTCTGCTGGATGACAACCCCGAGAAGTTCGACGCCTTTGCATTGCTACCCGCCTGGAATGACAAGATGATCGCCGTAAAGGCCTTCACCTATTACCCAAGCAACAAGCCACCTTACTCGCTGCTGTACTCCAAAATCATGATCTTTGACGGGGAGCACGGCGAGCCCCTGGCTCTGGTGGACGGCACCAGCTGCACCTTCTGGCGCACCGGCGGTACTTCAGGCTTGGCGACACGCTTACTGAGTCGAGAGGATTCTTCCACCATGTTGCTCCTGGGCACCGGCAACCTGTCCACTTACATGATCCGGGCCAACGCCTCGGTGCGGCCCCTCGAGAAAATAATGATTTGGGGCGTGCCCGATGGTATGCCCCCGATTGCCGATGCCGAAGCAGTTGCGGCAAAGATGTCGAAAGAGTTGCCCAACATTGAATTCTCTGTGGTCAGCGATTTGGAGCGGGCCTGCGGCGACACCGACATCATTATTTGCGCGACATCTTCCCCGGAAATTTTGGTAAAGGGTGCGTGGATCAAGGAAGGCACGCACCTGGACTTTATCGGCAACCACCACGCCGACAAGAGGGAATGTGACACCGAAGTGATCACCAAAGGCAAGGTCTATGTGGACAGCTACGTCAACGCCTTCAAGGAAGCCGGTGAGATTCTAGTCCCGATCAAAGAGGGCGCGTTCCGTAAAGAAGATGTCGTTGCCGAGATGACCGAAATGTGTCAGGGAAAGGCCGAACTGAGAACCAACGACAAAGAAATCACAGTTTTCAAGGCCATCGGCCAGGCGTTAGCTGACCTGGTCGCGGCAAGTAAGGCCTATGCGGCCTCGAAGTAAGTCGCTCAGGCTCGAACCAGGGCCTCTTTGGGACGGGTGGCAGCACAGTCACGCACAATCTCGAGAACACGCTCGCGCTCTTCACCGATCAACGGCAGCCGCGGTGGACGCGTCAGCTCAGTTCCGTAGCCCATCTCCTGGCACGTGAGCTTGATGTACTGTACGAGTTTGGGGTTTGAATCAAAGTGCAGCATCGGCATGTACCATCGGTAGACCTCTACGGCTTTCTCGTAATCTCCTGAGATCGCCGCGTCCCAGAGCATTCGGTTTTCTCGTGGGAAGGCATCCACTAGGCCGGAAACCCAGCCGGCACAACCCAACATGACGCTTTCCAAGGCGAAATCGTCGAGACCGGAGAAGAGTATGAAGCGATCCCCCACAGCGTTGACGAGGTCGGTGACGCGACGGATATCGCCCGAGGCCTCTTTGATGCAAACAATGTTGTCCACATCCACCAATTCCTTGAACATCTCGGGCGTGATGTCGACACGATAGACGGGCGGGTTGTTGTAGCACATGATCGGCAGCTCGGTGGAGTTGGCCACCGTGCGATAGTGGTTGAGAGTTTCACGCCGATCGGCGTTGTAGACCATGGAGGGTAAGAGCATGATCCCGTCCACCCCGGCTTTCCCGGCCTCCTTCACCCAGTCGGATGCAAACTGAGGCGTGTATTCGGCGGCGCCGGTGAGCACCGGGACTTTGCCGCCGGCCACTTCCACCGTCGCACGCAGCACCCGTACTTTTTCTTCCCTGGAGAGGGAGGCATTTTCACCAATGGTACCCAGCATCACCAGGCCATGAATGCCATCGTCCAGGAGGGCCTGAATGTGTTTCTGAGTCGTCTCTAGGTCCAAAGAAAAGTCTTTATGGAATTGTGTGGGTACGGCAGCGTAAACACCTGCCCAGTCAACTTTTAGCGGCATCGCATCATCTTTCCGATTTCTTGAAGAATTTCTAACTCACTCTCTTGAGCGGAAGAATAACAGATCCAAACGAGAGTGGGAACTCTTGGGCCCTCGAGGGTTTGCAGGCGAGCTCTTCCCCGTCCGGTCACAGGAAGATAACTGATATTATTCACTCGTCCACCGGACGGCAAAGACCGGATCCGAACCAACGGAGCCCGACCAAGTAGAGCGATGGCTTGCGCTCTTGCGGAGCACAGGTAGGTTCCACTGACCACCGCCTCCCTCTTTCCGGCTCGAGTGGGCGATTTCACTTCACGACGAACGGCTCATTCACCGCATTGACCGGGTCGACGCCTTTCTTCGATTCCTTGGTCATCCGGGCGACTTCTTCCATCAACTTGTCGTTGTTGATGACGATTCCATCTTTGATGGTATGCACGATTCCCTTCGTGCGATACATCTCGCCGTTCTCGTCCAGGGTCAGCGCACCGAAGGAATACAGGAATCGCAGGTTATAAACGGGGCTCCCGTCCACGACGAGCAGATCGGCGAGATAGCCGGGACGTACCAGGCCGAGCCTGTCCTGGCGCAGGGTCTGGGCACTGTAGTGGGTCGCCGCGCGAAGAACCTCGAGCGTATGCATGCCGGTTTCTCTGAGCAGCTGCAGCTCTCGGACATTGGAAAAGCCAGGGGTGCCCCAGGTGTAATTGTCATCGGTTCCATAGGAGACGTGGCCACCGCGTTTGTTGAACTCAAAAATCAGGTCACCCCACAGATCGAACGCATAGTACCAGTAGTACTCGTCGTCGGAGGTCCAGTCATAGTGAAAGACGGCGTGCAGGTTCGGGTTAGGCACGCTCCAGTCGATCAGGGCCTGATGGGTGTACTTTTCGTGCCACGGTCGGCTGACCTTTCGGAGCCAGTCACGATTGGCCTCGTAGGTGACACGTGTGGGGAGCATGTGTACGCCGGACTCCACCAGAGCATCGACGACTTCGTTCAAGAGTCTGTCTTTGTTGGCCTCACTCCATACCTTTCCGGCGTGACGGAAGCGGGCGTTCTCATCGTTGAAGTTGTAGTCTCTCGGGTAGTCCTGCACCGTCCGGTCCAGTGAGGATTCGGCATAAGCATAGTGGTGCTCGATCATCGTTACGCCCGCCCGGGCGGCATCGACCGCGTTGGTGACGGGAGTCGTGCTCGGAGGGATGTGATACGTCGTGATACCTCCGGCGTCGTAAACGGCCTTGCAGACTGCGGCGAGTAGCTCCGGGTTCCAACCGAGCGGGCCGACGGTGACGACATGCGCCCCGGCGCCTACCATCTGCGTCGCTATCGTCTGAGCATTCTCCGGATTCTCGAGAAACTCACGATCGTAACCGGTATTCTCACCCCAACTGAAGATAGGAAACATTCTTGGGGCCACCATCTCGTTGTCAGCGCTCCGCTGCGCCTCCTCCACGGCCTGCTCGATGCCCCGGTCCGCCGCGGGAACCACCGTCGTCGTGCCATTAGCAAGTTTGAGGTAGTAGATGTACTCGAGCTCCATCGGTAACTCTCGCAGATGGATGTGCAGATCGATCATTCCCGGCATGACGTACATCCCTTCGGCATCGATGACGCGATCACCAGTGGCACGCTCTGTATCGCCCCGGCGTGAAACGCTCACCGGATCGAATATCGTCATTTCGGTGATCCGGTTCCCCTCGATGATGATGTCGTACGGGCCCACCGGCGGACCGCCATGGCCGGGAATGACCATGGCATTGAGGATGACCAGCCGGTTATAAGGCCCATCTGCCAGATTGCCGAAATCTCCAGGCTGCGCCGTTGCCTGTTTCGCCGAAATGAGCACTGCTGACAGGATCAGCAGTGACACGGACGCAAGAAGATATCGCGTCACGTCGTCGGCTTCTACTCGTGTATCTCATCTTGGACCTCCTGTCTTGTTTGTGACTTTTGCGCGCGGCAGCAACGAGCAAGGTTACATCGTCCCGCCGTCTCAACCACCGCTGCGAATGATCCAGAGCTTTGTCTGAGGGCCCGTCAGGAAGCGGGCCGTGCCGTCGGCATCGATCCAGGCGTCCTCCTCACGGGGAATGGGCACGGCCTGGCCGTCCCACTCCGACCTCGAAGCGGGAGGCATGCGACGAACGCATTTGCGAAGACACGAAAATATACTCAAGCGCCTCCTCACGCACGTGGCCGGATTCAATCTCGGGATTCTGATGCGCAATCTCATCGGCAAGGCCACGCCGAAGGAATACGCGGAGCTCAACGCCAGTCTGATCGCTGCTTTATTGCGCTTCGTCTCGACCATAGGCGCACGTTTTGCCCCGCTGCAATCCATCGGGCGTCTCAACTTGGCCGTTCCGCCGAATCACATCTTCCTTGAACTTGCCCACCAAACTTTCTCCGTGAGCAGAATCTGGACTTTTTCACCGGGCTGCTAGCCTCCACTCGGCTGCCCTGCTGATGTAGCGAACCGCGGCGGCAATCGTCTCGTCGTCCAGAAGCTCAGTGTGGCCCACGCGCTCTATCTCGACGATCCGCTTGTGGGCTCGCGCCACGTAAGCTATGGGCGCGACCCGGATGGTGTAGTAATCGTACGCGAATTCTTTCCACGTCAATTTGTGCTTCAACGCCATGAAAGTCGCGTCGCGAACGAAGCTCGCTGCGTTGTCGATATCGTTTGCGTAAGTGTCGGGCACTTCGTCGAGCAATGGGATCGAGGCAAGAATGTTTGCGATCACGACCGACGAGAAACGCTGTGTTCTCTCGAGGGAGATGCCATAGAAAGTGCCGATGGGGAATCGAGGAGGGACCGGCTCCCCCCGTACCCGAAGATAGAGGCTTTGTGAATCCGGATGGATCAGCTGCCATTCCAGGTTGGAGCCCAGCAACGGCGCGTAGATATCGACGGCAGTGACGCCATGGTGATACCGCAGAATCCCCGGCGTGGTGTCGTCGATAGCCATGCACCATGCCCAGATGTTGCCATCGCTGAGGTTGGCGAGCTCCTTGCGCGTCGCTTCCGGAAGCAGGGTCTCGACGAAGTCCGGCAAATGCGAGGGCAGCCTGTGCCCATCGACGAGCGGATACCAACCCATCGTCTCTCGCGGACAGTCCCAGACGTCTTGCGACGTTCCTTGGAAGAACTCCGGTAGAAGCCGGGCGCGCTCGATTTGCCGGTGGATGGCGCGCCGCAACGGCGCCGTCCGGAAAGACTCTATCTCGTGAGGTCAAAATACTCATGCGCCGTCCCCATGGTAGAAACAGAGCAACCCGCCAAGCCGTTCACGGGAGCGCCGCTTGCCTTCGGATTGACGTGACGGCTCGCTGGCTCGGAACAGCATCAGATTCTCCTTGCCTTGATTCTACCTCTTCCAACGCCGTCCTGGGAACACGTAGAGGAATACCATAGTATTCCTCTATGTGTTACAATGCGGTATGAAGATTGGAGTGTCGATTTCAGAAGATTTAGTCGCTTTTGCCGACGAAGAGGCGAAGCGTCGCGGACTTTCCCGCTCCGGACTTCTGGCGCAACTCCTCCAACGCGAAAGGGTGTCCGCGCAGACGAGGCGCTACATCGACCAACACGGCTGGGACGTTACAGAAGACGAAGAGACCTGGCGCTCTCATCAGAAGCGACGGATGGCGGAGGAATATTCTGACGACCAGTGGTGATCCAATCCCAAAGCGAGGTGAGGTCTGGTGGGTTCGAGTCGATAAACGCCGCCCGGCGATTGTGGTTCAGACCGACAGCGTGAGAGAGCCGCGGGTCCGCTCTTTTCTGGTGGTTCCGCTGACGAGCCGCCTTCATCTAGAAGGGCTCCCGGGGAACGTTCGTCTGCATCGGTGTGTGACCCACCTTCCCAAAGCTTCTGTCGCTAACGTCTACGACGTGCAGAAAGTGCTCCGTCGGGATCTCATTGAACGCTTGGGACCGCTCCCGGACGCCGATATCTCCGCTATCGATGACGGCTTACGCCTCGTCCTCGACCTTTAGGGTCCGCGTAGTGTGCCAATACTCAGAGTGAAGGCGAAATCCATCATTATTTAACTAAACCTGCTCTGCTTGAATCAAGAAAAGGGACCTTCTCGGCTGCCTTTGTCAACGCTTCGGCTCTTGAAGGCATGCCCGTGTGGTCAAAATACTCGAACGCGCTGCAGGCAGCAAGTTCCGAGTTCTTTCGCCTCGACTGCCGCGGCCGTTAATGATGCCAGTCATCCTTCCGGTTATTGCGCGGTAGTCGGCTGAGCAGCGAAAGTCTCGTTCGCCGTGAGAGCGGGCTCTTCAAGTCACATGGAGAGCACGCGCAGCGATCTTGGTGTCGACGGCGCCGAAGTCCCAGCGGGTGGTTTGCTCGGTCAGATACTTCTTGGTCTCGCTCGGCAAGGTCCGGGCATCGCCTTCATCGAAGTAAGACAAAGCTTTGACCGCTTCCATTGGCGGGAACTGATTGCCGAACAAAGCCGTGGCGGCACCTAGGCCTTCCCCGAGCGTCAGGCCGGCTCGCAACAGCGCTTCCAAGTCCAGGTAGTCCTTGGCTTCAACGCGCTCCAGCAACACTTTGAGCTTGGTGCCGAACAGGTCTAACAGGGACGCCAGCGCGATCGTGCCATCGGTAGTCATGTCGGGGTGACCAACCCGGCCGAAATTGATGTCACCGAAGAACGAGGCCTTAACGGGGTCCCCACGGTCGATGGACACGGTGAGCGTGTTCTCTCGAGTCTGTAACACTTCGCCATCTGCTAGGAAATCGATGGTCGGAAACAACTCCGCAGGTTTGAAAGGCTCCGAGGAAAAGAAGTCGAAGTCGACAGACACACGGTGACCCAGTCGTAACGCCAGCCCGGTTCCGCCATACAACACGAAGGTGTCCGGGACAGTTGCGAGCTCCAGCCAAAGGATTCGCTGTGCAGCGGAGAGGATCTCTAGTTTTGGCTCGAGGCTCACTGACGTGCGCCTCTCGTTGGGCGTGGTGGGATGGGACTGATGCCCAAACGCTTGTGCCAGTAGTGCCAAGATCGGGCGTCGAAGATACCGACCGGTGGAGCCCGCAAGACCTGACGCAAGTCCGTCGTCGAGTATCGTGACGACAGCCACCGTACATCTGTCGCCGACCCCATCGTCATCATCTGCGCAATGAAGTGCGCTTCGTCTTGGAGCGCCGCGCGCGGCGTTTTCCACCAGACATACTTCTTCAGCATATGAAGGGCGGTTGGGTCATCGACATCGAGACTTCGCAAAGGCACCAGACTGAATCGGAAGCCGAGTAGATGAACAACACGTTCGAGCGTATCTAGGCGCGGATTTCCCCGCGGTGACAGAGCACGATATAGGGACTTTCGGTTGAGCTTCATGTGTCGCGCCGCATCTGCGAACCCCATCCTTGCCTGAATCAGAGACTTGAGCTCTGCTAAGAATCGCCTAGGGTCGCTGGCGAGCGCGGCGTTGAGATCGAGGCGCGTGGACTCGAGGGGTGGATGTTCGGTCGTCATAGTATATTGTGTCGCTTATAAGCGACATATACAAGTGGTCTTTTGGTTCGTGGTTGCCTTCCGGTCTTCCATCGTCGTAACATCGTTGGCTTGAGCTGAGCGGAGGGCGGTGTTTGGTTTCCGCTAGACTTATCCGCACGACTCGAATGAGACCCCATGATTGAGCACTGGCAGCAACATCCGATGGGCTTCGTTCATATCGTTGTTGCTTTGGCAGCGCTCGCATTCGGCACAGCGGTCATATTCAGTCGCAAAGGCACGCGCAAACATCGCCAGCTGGGGCGCGCATACTTGGTAATGATGCTGGCGCTCAACGGGACGGCGCTTGCGATCTACGAGCTATTCGGGGGTTTCGGCCTGTTTCACTGGATGGCGTGTTCAGCCTCGCTTCTGTCCTTCTGGGTTACTGGCCAGCCTGGCGTAGATCCGCGGGTTGGAAGGTAGAACATGCTTATTTCATGACCGGCTCTTATGTTGGATTGATCGCGGCACTCGTATCTGAAGTAGCGACGCGCACGGCGATTGTTCCGTTCTTCGGCGCTGTCGCCATCGCTTCGATCGGCGTCATCGTTGTGGGTGTCTGGTTGATGCGGCGCTTGGTCCCCGGTATTCTTTCGCCGCAGTGATAAATGCCGGAAGTCCCTTGAGCCCACACAAACTCCACTGGACACGACGCCAGCTTTTCGGAGCCGCCATCGCCGGGACACTACTCCCCGCACGTCGAGGCTGGACGCAAAGCGCGGCGGCCGACAACGCCCTCGCGCGTGCCGAGTCCCGCCGGGTCGAGCTCACGGACTTGCTTGCCGAGCTCGTCGCCACGCCCTCGCCAGTCGGCGAGAGCGCGGCCGAAGCGCAAGCCATCGTAGAGCGTTATCTCATCGACCAGGAGTTCAACGTCCAGGTCACTTCGGACGAGCCGCTGCAATATGCCGACGATCCGGAGTTCATGCCTCCGGGAGACGCGTTGTCCGGCCCCGCCGTCAACGTGATTGCACGGCCGTCCACACGAAACGCCGCACCGCGCCTTGCTCTATTCGCACATATCGACACGGAGAATGCCGGCGAGGGATGGGAGACCGACCCGCTCGAGCCAACGCTCCAGGGAAGCCGTATGTACGGGTTGGGTACGGCGGACGACAAAGGCGGCGTGGCGGCGATGCTCGTAGCCGCCGCCGGGCTAGCTTCACGCGGTGGGCCCGCTCCGACTGTCATGAGTCTTCACGGAAAAGGTGGAGGCAGCCGAGGTAGTCTTCCGGCCTTTCGACGCACCGGAACATGTCAACAACTTTGGGACACTCGCGAGCTGCATTTAGTGAGCCTCGATTATGGTGGGGAGACTCGTGAGGTCGGTGCGATCGACATCAACATCGATCAAGATCTTGTTGCGTGAAGCAGAAAAAGGGGGTACCCCAGGTATGGACGCCGCCGCGAGAGGGGCTTGTGCGGCATCGTGGAGGGTCGTTTTTTCCAGCGGCGGGTTGATCCAGGCCTGCGGAGGCAAAACGGGCGGTTGCGGCGTTCCGCGAACGAAGCGTTCGGGATGAGCCTGTTGAGCTTCGAGAAGGATCTGGCGCCGAGCGGTGGTGAGCTGTTCGGCTCGACCATAGTGAACGTCGGCCGGTGTCATAAGGCCGATTCCCGAGTGCCGGTGGTGGAAATTGTAGTAGTCGAAGAAACCGCAGCAGAATAGCCGGCCGTCTTCGGCGGAACCAAAGCGGCTCGGAAACTGAGGACAGTACTTCATCGTCTTGAACTGAGACTCGGAGTAGGGATTGTCGTTCGAGACGTAAGGCCTGGAGTGGGTCTTGGTAACTCCGAGGTCAGCCAGGAGCAGACCCACGGGCTTGCTCCTCATCGAGCTGCCACGGTCCGCGTGAAGGGTGAGCTGGTCGGGTTCAATGTCCTGCTTGCGACAGCTCTCGGCGATGAGGCGTTGGGCGAGCGCGGCACTTTCTCGGTGAGCCAGCATCCAGCCAACCACGTAGCGGGAGAAGATGTCGAGGATGACGTAGAGGTAGTAGTAGGTCCACTTGACGGGGCCACGAAGCTTCGTGATATCCCACGACCAAACCTGGTTCGGCGCTTCGGCCAACAGCTCCGGCTTGGTGTAGTTCGGATGGCGCCGTTGGTTCCGGCGCTCTCGGACCTCGCCGTGCTCCTCCAAAATCCGATACATCGTGCGAATCGAGCAGAGGTAGGTTCCCTCGTCCAGAAGCGTAGCCCACACCTGAGCGGGCGCCTTGTCGACGAACCGCTCACAGTGCAAGGCCCCGAGGACTTCCTCGCGCTCAGTTTCGTCGAGAGCTCGGTGCGGCCGAGGACGACGCTTCGGTTTGGGCGTCACCGGCTGGCGCCTGCGATACAACGTGGAACGAGCCACACCCAGAGCCTCGCAGGCTTCCGCCGTTTGCCCAATCCGCCCCGCCAGCTCCTCGGCCGCCACGATCAGTCGTTCTCGTCGCTCTCGAGTGGATTCAGGGGGATCCCCAGTAGTTCGGAGGTTTTTTTTGGATCTCCAACATCGTCTCCACCCGAGCCAGGCGACGTTGGAGCCGGGCGTTCTCGCGCTCGAGCTCCTTGACCCGTGGATCCTCTGCCTTCGCCTTCCGGCCTCGCTTTCTCGACGTCATCCCAACCTTGGCGATCTCGTCACGTTGGCGACGCCAACTCGATAATAGCGACGAGTACAAGCCCTCTCGACGCAGAAGAGCAGCAACGTCACCGTCACCCTTGCAGGCATCGGCCTCACGCACTATCCGCAGCTTGTACTCCGCGGTAAAGCGTCGACGCTTCGCTTGCTCGCTCACTTCCGGATCCTCGACCCCCGCCGCAGCGCGGCCGGCGGGATCTCCAGTCGCCCTACGGGCTCCTTCCGATCCCGCCGAGGTCTCTCTCTCTACCAACATACTCATGCGTTGATCCTCCTCCACCCTCTACACTAATTTGAAGGGGCGAAGTGTCTCACCGATGTTGGCACAGAGGGCACGCGCGGCCTCGATGCCGTGCTCTATCTCCACCCCGCGGAAACGGGGCGCGGTCTGCGCGACATCAAACATGTCGTCCAGGGCTCGCTCGACCTCATCCTCGACGTCGAGGGCTGGCGCGGCACGCCCCTCGAGATCGGAAGCCCCGACAGCGCTCGCTACGACGAGGGTGGAGACGCGCGCTCCGCCTGTCTGCTCGCGATCGACAGCTTGCGGCAGACGGCCCTTCGCGGCACCGAAGTCAATGTCGGCCGTGTCGATGCGGGCGATCGCATCGGCTCGGTCCCCGACAGGTGCCACGCGGAGATGCGCGTTTTGTTCGAAGAGCCGCGGACCGCCGACGGAATCCTCGCTACTCTGCGCGCGCAACTCGATGCCTTGAGCGAGACCCTAGCGACGCCTGACGGTCGCTTCGGCTTCACACTTTCGGTCGGAAGGTTGAAGACCAACCCGGCTTCGGTGCGCTGGGACTCGCTGAGCTCGCGTGCGCTCCGGGACGCCATCGCTTCGGTCACGGACCAAGTTCCCGATCCTCACACCCGCCACTACGCCGGCGACATCCGCTACCCAATCCGCCTGTCCGGAGCACCCGCGTTTGGGATAGGCTCACTCGCCGGCAATTTCTACGGCCCGCACGAGTGGGTCGACATCGACGACCTCGTGAACCTCGTCGCCGTCACGATCCTCACGATGGAGAGCTGGGCGGAAGAGCTCTAGACGGAGCTTTACCGTTCGGCCCGTCCGCCAAGGCGGCTAGTGCTCCTGGGCCGAATCGCGCAGGCCGGCAGCGGCCGCTATCATGCGAATGCCGATGGCCGCGTAGCGACACTTGATGGCGGAAGCACCCGCTATGTCGATCGGTTGATTGTCGCTACTTGACTGCCGGAATTGCTGACGCCGCCGATCAGGAGTGAGTCAATCCACCGTCGAATCGTTCGATTGAGATTCACCGGGGGTTTTCGGCCGAAAGCGGACTACGAACGGGCGTAACGGCCTCCATGCCACCTGGACTCGCTGGCTTGTCCGGCTATCAGCTTAACTGTGCGACGCCTGCTATTTCATGAACCCACGAAACCGAGGATTGCTCATGAAAACACGGGATCGGAAACTGGGGATCGACCGCGACATCACGCGACGCGGTTTTTTGAACGGGGTCAATATCGCGGTGACCGGGTCCTTGCTCTCCACACCTCTGACGCAGGCGCTCGCGGCAATGGAGTCACCACCGGGCCCGCAGATGATGCCAGGTTACTACCCACCGACACGGGACGGCATGCCCGGAATACACAGCAGTCATCCCGGCTCCTTCGAGGTGGCGCATCGGATGCGGAACGGTGAAACATTTGACGATCGTGCGGATTCGACCGATACCGGTGAGGAGTACGACCTGGTGGTAGTCGGTGGTGGCATTAGTGGGCTTGCGGCAGCCTGGTTTTTTCGAAAAGAACAGGATCCGATGCGCGTATTTTGATCATCGAGAACAACGATGACTTCGGCGGTCACGCCAAGCGCAACGAATTCCACTACGGTGGCCACACACTGGTCGATCTTGGAGGCACCGAATATATCGAGGCACCGTGGCGTTATCCGAACGCGGCAAAGGCGTTGCTCGACGATCTGGGCATTGATGCCGGCCTCGCCCGCGATGTTTACGACCATGACCTGTACCCCTCACAGAACCTGCGCTGCGGAATATTCTTCGACAAAGAAACCTTCGGTGCAGACAAACTCGTTGTCGGCGGGGCCGGCATCCCACATAGCGAGCAGCAACCCGCCTACGTGACGTTGCCCGCCGAGCTTGAAATGTCGGTAGGTGACAAAGACGCCGTGACGGCTTTCCTGGCCAGGACGCCGCTCTCCACCGGCGCGCGTGAAGAAATTCTGGAGCTGTTTTGTGGTGGTCGTGAATACTTGCCGGGTAAGTCGAAAGAGGAAAAACTCGCCAAGCTACGGGCGATCAACTACATGGATTTTTTGACAGACATCGTTGGCGTTAGCCAGGAGGTCCTCGACTTTTTCTGGATGTGGCGTGGCAGTTACATGGGCAACGGCACTGACCTGACACCGTCGATCGCGGCGTTTCGTTATGGCTTGCCGGGAACGGCAGGCCTCGGGCTGGACGAGGAAGTCGTACGCTCCCGCGACTGGCAGGAACACAGTTACAAAGAGGACTTTCATTTTCCGGATGGCAATGCATCCGTTGCCCGAATGCTCGTGCGGAAAATGATTCCCGGTGTTGCGCCCGGCCATTCGATGCACGACATTATCTCGGCGAAGTTTGACTATGCCGAGCTCGATCGTGAGGACGCGTCGGTTCGCATACGCTTGAACGCAACCGCGGTTCGTGCGCGGCACTTAGGCGATCCGGACACGGCTAGACAAATCGAAATCACCTACATCGAAATCACCTACGTCGAAGGTGACAACAGTAAACGCGTGCGCTCGCGTTATTGCGTCATGGCTTGTTACCTCTCGGTCATACCCTATCTGTGCCCGGAAATACCGGCCGCACAACAGGAGGCGTTGCGAGGCACGATCCGGATGCCGCTAGTATCGACCAATGTGCTCGTCCGCAACTGGACGGCGTTCGAGAAAACCGGGATATTTGCCGCTTACTGCCCGGGCAGTTATTTCTCGGATATCCGGCTAACTTACCCGCTTCGCTTCAAAGACTACGTGTCGGCACGATCGCCTGATGAGCCAATCACGGTTCATATGTATCGCATTCCGCTGCCCGGCAAGGGCTCGGGCGCCGAGCAGTTCCGGGCTGGGCGCTACGAACTGCTTGGCACATCGTTCGAGACGTTCGAGCGAAACATTCGAAGCCAGCTTGGCGCGATGCTGGCGGACGGTGGATTTGATCCTGCAAGAGACATCAAGGCCATTACGGTGAATCGATGGCCGCATGGTTACGCGGTTGGTTACGACTACCAGCAGGACAAGATGTATTACTTTGCCGGCGAGTGGCCGGATGAGAGAAAACCCTGGCTCAAAGGCAGGCAACGATTTGGCCGCATCGCAATCGCCAACTCGGATGCGGCCGCCAGCGCCATGACGGAATCGGCGATTGAACAAGGGTATCGAGCGACAAAAGAGATTTTCGCGATAAAGGGACAGTTACCTTAGGGCCCGCGAAAGAATAGCTTCACATTTTAGGACGCCGATGCATCCCGCCTGGCTGCGTTGCTCGTCGTTCATAGATCTGGGTATTACTCGCTCCGCGCGCCTTGCCAGCCGGGCGCCCTTTATTAGACGGGCCTGATCGGGCCGCTGTTTGAATCGGTGCGCCCTTCGAAGAGGGTTTAGTCTCGGACTTTTTCGAAGAGCTTGAGCTGGTCGCGGCCGTGGGCGGGAAGCTCGATCGGGTAGTTGCCGGAAAAGCACGCCGAGCAGTAGCGCTCGCGGTCCTCTTCGACGGCGCCGAGCAGGCCGTCTAGCGAGAGATAGCCGACGCTGTCGGCGTCGATATATTCCTTGATCTCTTCGACGCTGTGGGTCGCGGCGATGAGCTCTTCGCGTTTTGGCGTGTCGATGCCGTAGTGGCATGGGCCCGTCGTCGGTGGCGACGAGACCCGGAAGTGCACTTCGGCAGCGCCGGCATTTCTCACCATGCCGACGATCTTGCGGCTCGTCGTGCCGCGGACGATGGAGTCGTCGATGAGAATGATGCGGCGGCCTTCGATGACGGAGCGCACCGGGTTGAGCTTGACCTTCACGCCGAAGTGGCGGATGGATTGACGGGGCTCGATGAACGTTCGACCGACATAGTGATTGCGGATGAGGCCGAACTCCATAGGGAGGCCGGATTCTTGGGAGTAGCCGACGGCGGCCACCACGCCTGAATCGGGTACGGGCACGACCACGTCGGCGTCGACAGGGCTTTCCCGTGCGAGCTGCCGGCCCATCGCGAGGCGCGTCGCGTGCACGTCGCGGCCGAACACGTAGCTGTCGGGGCGAGCGAAGTAAACGTGCTCGAAGATGCATTGCGAGGCCTGCACTTCGCTGAAGGGTCGGAGAGATCGAAGGCCGTTTTTGTCGATTATGACCATCTCGCCGGGCTCGACTTCGCGGACATATTCGGCGTCGATGAGGTCGAGGGCGCAGGTCTCAGAGCACAGCACGTAGGTCTCGTCGAGCTCTCCGCCGAGCTTACCGCCGAGCTTACCGATGACGAGCGGACGAAAGCCTCTCGGGTCGCGCACGCCGACGAGGGCATCGGGCGTTTGGAACAGCAGCGAGAAAGCGCCCGACACGGTTCGAACCGCGTCGAAGATGGCATCCTCGCGATTGCGCTGCATCGATTTGGCGTAGAGGTGGAGGATGACTTCGGTGTCGCTCGTGGTGCGGAAGATCGAGCCATGCTCGACGAGCTCGTGTCTGAGAAGATGGGCGTTGACGAGATTTCCGTTGTGGCAGACGGCGATCTCGCCGAACTTGCACTCGATGTAGATCGGCTGGGTGTTGGAATTGTTGTTCTCGCCGGACGTCGAGTAGCGGGCATGTCCGATGGCGCTCGTGCCTTCGAGCTTCTCGAGCGAGGCCTCGTCGAAGATATCGGCGACGTAGCCTCGGCGCTTGCGGCTCCGAAAGCCCGTCGGGCTCGAAGATACGATGCCGGCGGCTTCTTGGCCGCGGTGCTGCATCGCGTAGAGACCGAGATAGGTGACCCGTGCTGCTTCGGGGTGACCGAAGATCCCGAAGACGGCGCATTCGTCTTTGAAACTCATCTCTAAAGCCCCTTTTCGATAGCGTTCCACCAGACTTCGCGTAAGTCGTCGACGTTTGTCGAGATGGCAGAGGCGCCGTTCACGCGTATCTCCAGCTTGTCGCCCCCCACTGCGCCGATGCGCTGGACGGGCACCCCGTGCTCCTCGGCGAGGGCGAGGAATGCTTCCGCCGCCGCTGCAGGGACACTCGTGAGTATCCGGCTTTGCGTCTCCGAAAACAACACGCCGTCTGCCCGCCGCGGTGTCTCGAGTGCGATGGTCGCCCCCATCGTCTCCCCGAGCGGGCCAAAGAGGCTTTCCGCGATCGCGACGCCGAGCCCGCCATCGCTCAAATCGTGAGCCGAGTGCATCAGCCCGCGCGAGGCTGCTTCGCGCGTAAAGCTTTGGAGCGCGGCTTCCGTGCCGAGGTCGAGCCGCGGCGGGCTTCCTTCGTTTCGCCCGTGGACGAGCTTCAGGTACTCGCTCGCCCCGAGCTCTTCGTCGGTTACGCCCATCAAGTAAACAATGTCACCGTCCGCTCTAAAATAATGCATCACGCGTTTCGTCGCGTCTTCGAGAATCCCGACGACACCGACGACGGGTGTTGGGTAAATGCCTTCGCCTTCGGTCTCGTTGTAGAAGCTGACATTGCCGCCGGTGATCGGAACGTCGAAGCGCTCGCATGCATCCCGGATACCGTCCACCGCCCGAGCGAACTGCCACATGATCTCGGGCTTCTCGGGGTTGCCAAAGTTGAGGCAATTGGTCGCGCCGACGGGCGTCGCGCCGACGGCGGCGATATTGCGGCACGCTTCCGCGACTGCGGTCGCACCACCTAAGTAAGGATCGAGATAGGTGTAGCGGCCGTTGCCGTCGAGGCACATCGCGAGCGCCATCGGCGTGCCTTTGATGCGGATAACACCCGCATCACCTCCAGGCATCACGATCGTGTTGCTCCGCACCATGTGGTCATATTGCTCGAAGATCGAATGCTTGCTCGCGATCGTATGACTTCCGAGCATGCGGACGAAGGCCTCTTCGAGATCCGTTGGCTCGGGAAGCTCGACGGCTTCGATCGCGTCGAGATAGGCCGGGCGCTTCATGGGCCGCTCGTAGACGGGGCCTTCGTCTACGAGTGCTCGGTTCGGCACTTCCGCGACGGTCTTTGAGGCGGCGAGCACGCGCAACACGCCGTCGCCCGTGACCTTGCCGATCGCCGCGGCGTCGAGGTCCCACTTCTCGAAAATGGCTTCGACTTCCGCTTCCCTCCCCGCCTTGGCGACGAGGAGCATGCGCTCTTGCGATTCCGAGAGCAAGATCTCGTAAGGCGTCATGCCGGACTCGCGCTGCGGGACGCGGTTCAGCTCGATCTCGATCCCGAGGCCCCCGCGTGCGCCCATCTCGGCAGTCGAGCACGTGAGCCCCGCGGCGCCCATGTCCTGGATGGCGACCAACGCGTCGGTCGCCATCAGCTCGAGGCACGCTTCGAGCAGAAGCTTTTCGAGAAAAGGGTCGCCGACTTGAACGGTGGGCCGCTTCTCGGAAGCCGCTTCATCGAACTCGGCCGAGGCCATCGTAGCTCCGTGGATGCCGTCTTTTCCCGTCTTGGCCCCGACGTAGAAGACAGGGTTGCCTTCGCCTTCGGCTTTCGCGAGAAAGATGCGGTCTTTGGATGCGAGGCCCAGACAGAACGCGTTCACGAGCGGGTTGAGGTTGTAGCAATCTTCGAAGACGACTTCGCCGCCCACCGTCGGGATGCCCATGCTGTTGCCGTAGCTCGCGATCCCCGCGACGCAGCCGGAGAGAAGCGAGCGGTTCTTGGGGACGGCTAGCGGTCCGAAGCGGAGCGAGTTCATGAGGGCGACGGGTCGCGCGCCCATCGTGAAGATGTCGCGGATGATGCCGCCGACGCCGGTCGCGGCCCCTTGAAAAGGCTCAATGAAAGACGGATGGTTGTGCGATTCGACTTTGAAAACCGCCGCGAGGCCGTGGCCGATATCGACGACGCCCGCGTTCTCGCCCGGGCCTTGAAGAACACGCGGCCCGCGAGTGGGAAGCCGCTTCAAGTGAACGCGCGAGCTCTTGTAGCTGCAGTGCTCGGACCACATGACGGAGAAGAGGCCGAGCTCGTTCTCGTTGGGCTCGCGCCCGAGTTTCTCGACGATGGCGTCGTACTCGTCGCTCGTGAGGTTCTGCGCCTCGAGAGTTTCTTCGAGTGTCATGCTACCGTTTCGTTTTTCTTAATATTGATCTTTTGAGCATCTTTCAGTTGCGCTCCTTGATCCACGCTATTAGGGACTCGAAGAGTTTGCGGCCGTCTGCGGTTCCTAGCTCTTCTTGGTAGCTGCGGTCGGGGTGGGGCATTAGGCCTAGGACGTTTCCGCGCTCGTTCGTCACACCAGCGATGGCGTTGGCGGCGCCGTTTGGGTTTGCGGTGTCGTCGCGCGCTCCTTGGGCGTTCACGTAGCGGAAAACGACTTGGTTGTTGCGCTCGAGTGTTTCTAGCGTTTCGTCGTGCGCGTAGTAGTTGCCGTCGGCGTGGCCGATGGGGATGCGCAGAATCTCGCCTTCGGTCAGGCCCACGGTTAGCGGGGAGCCGAGCTGCTCGGCCCGCAGATAGAGATAGCGGCAGATGTAAGTCAGTGTTTGGTTCCGGAGCATCGCGCCAGGCAAGAGTCCCGCCTCCTGTAGCATCTGAAAGCCGTTGCAAATGCCGATGACGGCTTTGCCCTCCTCTGCCATTTTCTGGACGGCGGTCATGATAGGTGAGAAGCGTGCTACCGCGCCGGGGCGGAGATAGTCGCCATGGGCGAAGCCTCCAGGGAGGATCACGGCGTCGTAGCCAACGAGGGAAGGGTCTTTGTGCCAGACGAGGTCGGTGGGCTCGCCGAGAACGCTCTGAAGCGCGTATTGAACGTCTTCTTCGCAGTTGGATCCGGGGAATACGCAGACAGCGAAGCGGGGCAACTTAGCTCTCGATCTCCACTTGGAAGACTTCCAGAACGGGATTGGACAAGACGCGCAGAGCGATATCTCGCGCTATCTTTTTGGCTTCTTCTTTCGACGACGCGTCCACAGTGAGCTCGAAGAACTTTCCTTGGCGGACGCTCTCTACCCGGCCGAGCTCGAGCTGCTCGAGCGCGCGGAGAATAGTCTCGCCTTGCGGATCATGGACGGCGCTCTTGAGCTTGACGATGACGTTCGCCTTCATGAGCGTCATCCGAACACCCGTTTGTAAATCGTGTCGACGTGCTCCATCTGTTTCTCCAAATCGAAGGCCTGGTCGAGCTCTTCGCCGGACAACCACTTGGCAATATCTTCGTCCTCGCCGAGAAGCTCCCGCAATGTCCCTTTGTTTTGCCAGACGGCCATCGCGTTTCTCTGCACGAGGCGATAGGCGTCTTCGCGCGCGAGGCCCTTTTTCGCAATCAGAAGCAGCACTTGCCCGCTGAAAACGAGCCCTTTCATCGAATCGAGGTTCTCGCGCATCTTTTCGGGATAGACGATCAAGTTATCGAGCACAGAGGTGGCGCGCCTCAAGATGTGGTCGGTCAGGATGTAGCTCGAGGGCAGGATCATCCGCTCCGCGGAGGAATGCGAGATGTCGCGCTCGTTCCATAGCGGGACGTTCTCGAGCGCGGTTTGCAAGTTGCCGCGCACGACCCGCGCGAGCCCGGAGATCTGCTCGCTCGCCACCGGGTTCCGCTTGTGCGGCATCGCCGAGGAGCCTTTTTGTTTTTCAGAGAAGAACTCTTCGACTTCGCGAATTTCCGTTCGCTGCAGGCTTCGGATCTCGACCGCGATTTTGTCGAGAGTGCTCGCGAGGATGGCGAGTGCCGATAACGCTTCTGCGTGGCGGTCGCGCTGCAGCACTTGAGTCGAGATGGGCGCCGCGGCGAGTCCTAGCTTCTCGCAGAGCCGTTCTTCGATTTCAGGAGGCAAGTGGGCGAAGGTGCCGACAGCGCCCGAGAGCTTCCCGACAGCGACGGCGTCGCGGGCGGCGACGAGGCGCGTGCGGTTGCGCTTCATCTCGGCATACCAGAGCGCGAGCTTCATCCCGAAGGTCATGGGCTCCGCGTGGACGCCGTGGGTGCGGCCGACCATGATGGTGCGCTTGTGGTCCCGAGCTCGGGCCTCGAGCACGCCAAGAAGCTCGTCAACATTCCGGATGATCAAATCCGTTGCATCCCGAAGTCGGATGCCGAGAGCGGTGTCCACGACGTCGTAGCTCGTGAGGCCGAAATGGACGAAGCGGCCCGCCTCACCTACGTTCTCGGCGAGCGCTTGGGTGAAGGCAATGACGTCGTGCTTCACTTCTTGTTCGATCGCGTCGATGCGATCGATCGAATAGGCGGCTTTTTGCCGGATCTCAGCGGCGGCTTCTTTGGGGACGATGCCTGCATCCGCCATGACTTCGGCGGCTGAGACTTCGACTTCCATCCAGGAGTCGAACTTGGCTTCCTCGCTCCAGATGCGGCCCATCTCCGGGTGGACGTAGCGATCGGTCAGCATATTCTAAAACGCCAGGACGCCCTGTTTGGCGTCTTCGAAGAGCTCGCGGCCCTCGGTCAACCGAAGTAGCGGCGTCGGTCGGTCGGCATAGGTGAGGTGAATTTTGGGTTGGCGGCCGCCGCGGCGCGTGAGCGCGGCGACAGAGCAGTCTAGAGCGAGCCGCTCGTGGTTGTTCTGCTTCGAGAGGTGTGCGAGAAACAAATGTCGCACAGCGCCTGGGAGCTGGCGCTCGAGATAGCGCGCGAGCGCGTCGTTCGAAAGATGTCCGAAGCGGCTCCCGACGCGGTCGCGCAGCGAAGCGGGATAGTCGCTCTCGCGCAGCATCTCGACGTCGTGGTTCGCTTCGATGAGGATCGCCGAGCATCCGCGGAGCCCGTCGACCACGGCTTCGGAAATGTGGCCGATGTCGGTGACGTGTCCGAATGAGAGGCGCCCGCGCCGGATGCGAAAGCCGATAGGGTCCGCGGCGTCGTGAGGCGTCGGGAAGAAATCGACATTCATCCGGCCGAGCTTTTTGCTCGAGCCGGAGCGGATGCGCACCCAGTCCACCGGTTTGTCCGGAAGCGGTCTGAGGCACCGATAGGTCCCTTGGGTCGCGTATAACGTGACGTTGTGTTTGGCGCAAAAGCGCCAGGCGCCGCGCGCGTGGTCGCTGTGCTCGTGCGAGAGGAGAACGCCGTCGATGTGGTGCGGGGCGACGCCGAGGGTGCGGAGGCGTCTTTCGATCTCGCGGCAGGCGAGGCCGGCATCGAGAAGGAGCCGGGCCGATCCATCAGAGACGAAGGTGACGTTGCCGGAGCTACCGCTTCCGAGGACGCAAATAAGAAGCTCAGGCAACCAAGCTCTCCGGTACCGGGTCGAAGTGCTCGAGCCTTCCGAGCACGGTCATGGCGAGCGAGCGCCCGCCGAACATTTCTGTCGCGAGGCGAAGAACGTCTTCGGAGCTCACCGCCTCGACGCTCGCGATGGTCTCTTCCGGCGTCACGTGACGGCCTTCGGTCATTTCCATGCGGGCGATCTGCGACATGCGCGAGCCCGTCGACTCGAGGCTCATCAATATGCTGCCGCGCATGTGGCTCTTCGCTCGCTCGAGCTCGTCGGCGGGGACGGCTTCGGACTTGATGCGACGGATCTCTTCGATCGTGAGGTCGACGACTTCGCTGACGTGCTTCGGATCGGTTCCAGCGTAGATCGAGAACTGGCCGGCGTCGCGGAAGCAGTTCAAGCCCGAATACACGGAATAGGCGAGGCCGCGCTCTTCGCGAATGACTTGGAAAAGACGCGAGCTCAAATTGCCACCGAGTATCGCGCTCAACACGTAGGCGACGTGACGATCGGGAGAGGCCTGTGGGGGTGCTACCGTCCCGATGACCAGATGCGTTTGCTCGAGCTCTTTGGGCTGCATGCGGATCGTCGGATGCACCGTCGGCGGGCTCTCGATGGCGTCGTCCGGAGGAGTGTCCAGAGAAGCGAAGTGGGACGAGGCGAGCTCGAAAAGCGCGTCGTGCTCGACATCACCCGCGGCGGCGACGATGATGTTGCTCGGCGCGTAGATCTTGCGAAAAAAGCGCACGAGGTCGTCGCGCTGGAAGCTTCCCACGGTCTCGGCTGTGCCCAGGATCGGGCGGCCCAAAGGGTGGTTCGGCCAGAAGAACTCGACGAACGAGTCATGTACGCGATTTTCCGGCGCGTCCTCGACGCTTTTGATTTCCTCGAAGATAACCATGCGCTCGCGCTCGAGCTCTTCCGCGTCGAAGCTAGGTGCGAGAACGATATCCGAGAGCAAGTCCATGGCGCGTGGCACGTGCTCGCCGAGCACTTTGGCATGGAATCCCGCATATTCCTGGGAAGTAAACGCGTCCGACTGGCCGCCAATCTCGTCGAGCTCCTGGGCGATTTGGGCTTGGCTCCGGCGCTCGGTCCCTTTGAACACCATGTGCTCGATGAAGTGCGCGAGGCCGCTCTCGGAAGCCTTTTCGTGGCGGCTTCCCCGCCTCAGCCAGACCCCAAGCGCCACCGAGCGCACATATGGCATACGTTCGGTGAGAATGGTAAGTCCGTTGTCCAAAACTTGTTTTCGGAACATCGGAGAAAGTGAAATCTATCACAGCCGCCTCGGCGAGGCAAAAGGGCCCGAGATTTAGGTTACGAATTACTGATACAGGGGACTAGGATACTTGCGATGAACTTGTTCGGCTTGTCGCGTGAAGCGCTCGAGGAAGTTGCCACTTCTGCAGGGCTCCCTGCGTTTCGGGGCCGTCAGATCTATCGCTCGATCTATGCGCGCGGCGTGAGCACGTTCGACGAAATGACTAATTTGGCGCGCGGTCTTCGCGAGCGCCTCGGCCGCGAGCACGAGATCCTCCGTCCCGAGATTACGAGCCGACACGTCTCGAGTGATGGCACGATCAAGTTCCAGCTCGCTCTCTACGACGGCCGCCGCGTCGAGACCGTCTACATCCCGGACGGCGACCGCCATACGTTTTGTTTGTCGACCCAAGTCGGCTGTCCTCTCAAATGCACGTTCTGCTTTTCGGGCACGATCCGCTTCGAGCGCAATCTGGAGCCGGGTGAGATCCTCGGGCAGTTTCTTCTTGCGCGCAGCGCGCTTCCTGAGCCGCCGGCTCGAAGCAATATCGTCTTCATGGGGATGGGGGAGCCGCTCTTGAACGCCGAAGCCGTTTTGGCGTCGCTCGAAATCCTCACGGATGATGACGCCTTCGCGGTCTCGCCGCGCCGTATCACGGTCTCGACCGCGGGGCTCGTCGACGAGCTCGAGCGCTTCGCCGAGAAAGCTCCGACGGTGGGACTCGCGATCAGCTTGCACGCGACGACGAACGAGGATCGCGACCGCATCATGCCGATCAACAAGAAGCATGCGCTCGAGGCCCTCATTGCCGCCGCCCGAAACTTGCCGCTCCCGAAGCGCCGCCGCATCACGTTCGAATATGTTCTTCTCGGCGGTGAGAACGATCGCGTAGAAGACGCCAGGAGGTTGGCCAAGCTTCTCGAAGGCGTGAAGTCCAAAGTGAACTTGATCCGCTACAACCCGTGGCCGGGCGCGCCGCACAAAGGCTCCACGCAAAAAGCGACGGAGCGCTTCATGGACATCCTCACCAAGGCCGGGCTGACGGTGAACTTGCGCCGAAGCCGCGGCGACGACGTGCTCGCTGCCTGCGGCCAGCTCGCGAATCAATCGGCCAGCTGAGGCAGTCAGCGGAGAAGAGTTGCGTTTTGTGCACAGGTACGACGCATGGCGTCGGTGATGCGTTCGTCTCTGCTTCCGCGCTCCCATAGCTCCACCGCCATATGGAGCGCTTCGTCGAAGACTTCGAGCGTTCGTGAGGACATGCGAGGCTTGGCGAAGTCGAACGGACGCAGTTGTCCCGCGGCGGTGGGTGCGTAGCCCATGGGCACCTGATCGAATGCGGGCGCGAGTGCAAAGAGATTTGGGCCTTCGGGAAACAACAAAATGTTGTAGTGGTGTCGATCGGTGTTCGCGATAGAGAGCGCGAAAGCTTCGAGAAGCCTCAGAGCTCGAGCATCAGCCTCGCCCAGCATGTGCTCGCGATACATCTGCTCAGCGACCTCGGCCCAAGACAGCTCCGGCTTCTGATAGGCGCTGTTCAGAGACATCACCGGGCGCCGTCCACGCTCTCCGATGCGATCGAAGCGGACGACCTCGAGAAAGCGAAGGTCGCGCGTGTCGTAAAGGCGGGTTTCGGCGGCCGCGATGCCTCGTTTTCGTAGAACGTCGAGGGCGAGGTGTTCCAGCACCAAGAGGTCGGACCAGCGCTGCCCGATTTCCGTTGTCCGAGGGGCAAACTTCACGATGGCGTGACAGACGTGGGTGAAGGCCGTGAATTTCGGTTGCTCGCCGCCTGCTGAGCTTCCGAAAGGCTCGCCCGCGATCGCATCAGCGGCGAGCGCCGGATAACGCCGCCTCGTCACAGATTCGTAGCGGAGATCCTGCCAGCGGTCGAAGGATTCTTCGCCGAAAATGAGGTTTCCTGGAGCGTCTTCGCTGCGACACGCGAGTGCTATCAGCACGTGCTCGTGGCTCCAGTCGCTGAGACGGGGAGGGAGTCCTAGGCTCGGGTGTTGCTCTTCAAACCGACGTCCCAAGAAGCCTTGCGGGGCCATGTCGGCCATGATGGGCGGCAGTCCGTCATGAGTTTCGTCGGCCGGTTGCCACAAGGTGACGTCGCCTTGGAGAAACACGAGGCGGCCGCCGTCTGTTGCGCGTCCTTCTTCATCGATTGCGAAAACAGGCAGCTCGCTCGCGTCGAGACGAGCGACCCGTCGGCGTAACCCGTAGCGGGTGGCGCGAGCGCGCCCGATACGAACCACAGCGGGAGCCAGCCGGCGGAGGTCTCGAGACAGGGTGGCACGTGAGCCTGCTTTGTCCGCGAGCTCTCGCGCCGGGAGCGGACCTTGGCGCAAGAGCTCGTTTAGATCTATCATTCATGAAACAATATATGCAACGAATAAATAATGCAACTAAGTAAGTTAACGGCTAATTATGGGAATTATGATTTTATATTGACAAACCCCTGAGACCTGTGTATCATGGTTCCATCATGACGAGACACCCAGGCAAGGCCCACCGCGAAGGAATCACAGTCGTCCAACTGATGGACATGTTCCCCGACGAAACCGCTGCCCGTGAATGGTTCGAACAACTGTTCTGGAACGGCGAGCGGTGCTGCGGCCACTGTGGTAGCCTCAGAACCACGACGGCTTCTCACGCATGCATGCCCTACTGGTGCTCGGATTGCCGCTCATACTTCTCCGTTCGGACGGGGACGCTGCTCGAATGCTCCCGGCTCCCACTTCGCAAGTGGGCGATCGCCATTTACCTTGAAGTGACGAGCTTAAAATCAGTGTCAAGCATGAAGCTGCACCGAGATATCGGTATTTCCCAACGCGCGGCTTGGTTCATGCTGCACCGTATTCGTGAAGCGTGGAAGCCCAATGGGAAAAATTCATTCTCCGGCCCTGTCGAAATCGACGAGTCCTACTTCGGCGGAAAAGAGCGCAACAAGCACGCTCGCAAGAAGTTGAACGCGGGCCGTGGCCCAGTCGGTAAGACCGCCGTCGTAGGGGCAAAGGACCGCCAGACCAATCAAGTGCGCGCAAAGGTCATCGACAGCACGGACGCGCCTACGCTACAGGGCTTCGTCGCCGCCAACGTTGAGCCCGGCGCGAAGGTCTACACCGATGGCGAAGCGGCCTACGATGGGTTGCCGAACCACGAGGCGGTCCGTCACTCAGTCGGCGAGTACGTCAAAGGCCAAGCTCATACGAACGGCATCGAGAGCTTTTGGGCTACGCTCAAGCGGGCGCACAAAGGCGTGTTCCACAAGTTCAGCCCCAAGCACCTACAGCGCTACGTCAACGAGTTCGCCGGAAAGCACAACGTCAGGAACGAAGACACTCTGGCTCAGATGGTTGTTGTGGCAGCGGGTCTGGTTGGGAAGCGGTTGATGTATCGGGATCTGATCGCTTCGAATGGCCTTTCCTCCGGGGCGCGTTCCTAGACCTCATCAACGCTCGGGCAACATCCTCTGGGGTAGCGTCTCCGTAGTCTGGTCGCTTGCTCATAATTTACCCTCTACTGTCGGATTAACGCAATCGCCAAAGCGATAGCGGATGTTGCCAAGATTCCCAACAACCACCGCAACATAGTTGCTTCCTTGCGCTCTATTAACGTCTTGACCTCTGAGACGTATTCTCTAGTGGCGAGAGCGTCTATTTTGGTGTCTATTTTGGCAACTTGAATTTCGAGCTCTCGAAGCCTCTCGTTGATATTCCCACCGTCTCCACCACTTGAGCTTGCCGCTGCATTTGGCTCAGGCACCGCGTGGATGTGTGGGGAAGTCATCCTAACTCTTCGACCTGAGCAAGCCAATCCCAAAGAGCGCGACCGGTATAGCCCGCGTATGCTCTATTCAGCTTAAAAACAACGCCACCTGCAGTCTCGACACGATCGGCACCCTTGATCCCAACGGCAATTGCCACGGTTTCTGCGATAGAATCGCTCGCAACAAGAAATAAGGTTTTGGAAAATTCATAGTGCTTTGGGTACGTTTTCTTGATGCGATCAGTTATATCTGCGTTTTCCTCGTTCAGAACGACGGCGAAAACGTGCATCGTGAGTCCCTCCTAGCCATGTCAGACCTCCCTGGTTTTCCCCACACTCCTTGAGGAAGGAGTGTGGGATCAACGATCATTTCACAGCGCTAGCTTTGCCCGCAAGTACTCCATGCCCCGGTCCCCCTTGATGCTATTACAGGAGCCGCACAGCAGTTGAAGATTCTCAATGTGGTCGGTTCCGCCTTTGGCCCTAGCGATGATGTGGTCCACGTCGAAGTGGCGCGGCTCGAAATGCGTGGCGCATCCGGCGCAGTGGCCGCCTTGCTCCCCGTAAAGCCGCTTTCGATTCTCCGGGCTGTTGTAGCGCGGGAGCTTCCCGATGTCGGTTCGCCTTGGCACGTCGGTCCGGTGCGCGCCTTGGTAGAACATTCCGAGCTCGTCGGTCATCCGCTGGCGTACGAGCTCGGCGGCCTTCGGGCTGATGTCAATGCCTACCCACTCGCGGCGTAGAGATTCGGCACTCACACACGCGGTAGCGCATCCGGCGAACGGGTCCAGCACGACGTCGCCAGCGTTCGAGCTCGCCTTGATGATTCGGTCCAGTAGTGCGAGCGGCTTTTGTGTCGGGTAGCCCACGCGCTCTTTAGCTTGAGAATTGATGACTGCTATATCCCAAACATCGTCCAAGGGGGCTCCCAAGGATTTCTGGTCAGTCATCTTGGTGACTAGTCGTGTTCCGTCTGATGCAAAAGTCACGTTGCTTTTTTTGCCACGCCAGCGCTTTTGAGTCCCAGCCGATAGAGGACGCATCAAACTATTGAAGCAAGATCGGACATGCTCGCATGAATAGAACAAGATCGTGTCGTGCATTCGCTGGAAGTTCTTTTGTTTGGCGGGCCATCGTCTGTAGCGCCACACGATTTCGTTCCGAAAGTTGCTTCGCCCGAAGATCGCGTCCATAACTAGCTTTAAGTAGTGGCTCATAGTCGGGTCGCAGTGGAGGTAGATGCTCCCCGTAGGATTCAGCACACGGCGCATCTCCAAGAGCCGAGCCGCCATGTAGGCCAGATAGGACTTGTCGCTGCTGGTCATCGCGGCCAGCAGCACACGGTACAGCGCCGGGTGCTTTGCCTCGATGAGGTTGATCCATTCGGCGTCCACGTCCGAGAGCGTCCACGTGTCCTTGAACGCAGCGCCAGCGGCCTTGCTGCCAATCGGTGCGGCGTAGTTGGCCTTCGAGTTGAACGGCGGGTCCAGGTAGATGAGGTCCACCGACTCCGAGTTCATCCCACGGAGAATCGGGAGGTTGTCACCAGTCCATATGGTCTGATTCGACCAGTTTGTAGCCATCGACGAACCTTGTCACAGGGCCGACGGTGGTGTCAACATAAAATCATAATTCCCCTAATTATCTGATTAATATGAAACGATTAATGGGACTATTTATGCGGTGGAAGTCTCGACGCGAAAGAAGTCGGCTCATGAGCTCCTCGTCAAGTTCGGGATCCGAGTGTCGCCGTGCGCGGTGCGAAAGTGCGTGCTGAGTCTCCGCCCGCCGCCGCTGCGCCCAGCTGGCGCTGCATAGTTATTCTTGCCCGGTTAGTATGCTTTGTTATCGCTGCGAACTGCGAAGATGCTGCAACGAAGCCAGCGTGAAAAGGGCCCGAGATTTAGGCCACGAACTACTGATACAGGGGACTAGAGGTTTTCGAGCGTTTTGGAGGCTTCTTCGACTTCTTTCGCTTTTTGGGCGCGGAAGGCACGAATTCTTTCGGCGACCGCCTCGTCCGACGTCGCGAGAATCTGCGCCGCGAGATGCGCCGCGTTGCGCGCGCCCGCTTTCCCAATAGCGACGGTCGCGACGGGAAAGCCGGCGGGCATTTGCACCGTAGCAAGAAGCGCGTCCATGCCGCCAAGCGAGGTCGCCGCAAGCGGAACACCAATCACGGGAAGCGTCGAGTGCGCGGCGAAAGCGCCTGCGAGGTGCGCCGCGGCGCCCGCGCCCGCGATCAAGACTTTGACCCCGCGACCTGCCGCTTCTGAAGCGAGCTTCGCAGATCGCGCCGGAGTGCGATGCGCCGAGTAGACTCCAATCTCGTAAGGAATGTCGAACTCGCGCAAAACCGTCGCCGCTTCGACCATGATTTCCTTGTCGGAGAGGCTCCCCATGACGATGATAACTTTAGGTCCAGACAAACTTCTAACCTCCGGTGATGCGCGCTAGCGCTTTTAGCCCGATGTCCTTTCGGAAATGTTGGCCTTCGAATTGGATGCGGGCCACGCCTTCGTAAGAACGAGCGATCGCGGTTTTGAGATTCTGGCCGAGCGCTGTCACCGCGAGCACGCGGCCGCCGCCGGTGACGAGCTTCCCGTCTTCTTCTTTTGTCCCGGCGTGAAAGACGCAGATCCCGTCGTCGAGCTCGACCTTCCCGTCTTCGAGGCCATGGATGGTTTTGCCGGTCTCGTATTTGCCGGGATAGCCGCCCGAAGCGAGCACGACGCTGACCGCGGGCTCGCGCGTCCATGCGGGATGGTGCTGTCCGAGCGCACCTTCCGCCACTTCGAGAAGAAGCGGCAAGAGGTCGTCTTTCAGGCGAGGCAGGATCGCCTGCGCTTCCGGATCGCCGAAGCGTACGTTGAACTCGAGCACTTTGGGTCCGTCCGCCGTCACCATGATCCCGCAATAGAGGACGCCTTGATACTTGCGGCCTTCGTTGGCGAGGCCCTTGATCGTCGGGTTCACGATGTCCTTGACAATGTGCTTGAGGGTCTCTGCCTTCATATTGGTCGCGGGGCAGATACAACCCATGCCACCCGTGTTCGGTCCTTCGTCACCGTCATAGGCGCGCTTGTGATCTTGCGCGGCGACGAGCGGCAGCACGTTGTGCCCGTCCGAGAGCGCGAAGAACGAGACTTCGTCGCCTTCGAGAAACTCTTCGAGAACGAGCCGTGTGCCCGCGCTTCCCAGCTGGCGACCGTCCATGAGGGTTGCTACTTGCTCGAGGGCCTCCTTGTTGCTCGTGGCGATGGAAACACCTTTGCCTCCGGCGAGCCCGTCGGCCTTCACGACGAGAGGTAGGCCGATTTCCCCGCTCTCGATGACGGAAGTCGCCTCGTCCAACGTGCTCACGACGTGATAGCGGGCCGTCGCGATGTTGTTGCGCTTGAGAAAATCTTTGGCGAACGCTTTGCTGCCTTCGAGCTCGGCCGCGGCGCGATTGGGCCCGAACACGGGCAGGCCCCGTCGTTGAAACTCGTCCGCGAGCCCGAGGATGAGCGGCAGCTCTGGACCGACAACTGTCAGTCCGATCGAAAGGTTCTCGGCGAAATCGGCGAGCTCCACGATGTCGGAGGGGTCGATATCGATGCAGTCGGCCAGATTCTTGATGCCCGCGTTCCCCGGAGCGCAAAAAAGATCCGTCACTTCGGGGCTCTGTTTGAGCTTCCAAGCGAGGGCGTGTTCCCGCCCGCCACCTCCGACGATGAGCACTCTCACTTTATATCCGCTAAGCTTAATAGTGTCAACAGTTTACGCAGCCTATGTTTCGGCTTGATTATCCCACGGAGTTTCGCGAAGTGTCAACAACGTGGCGTACAGAATGGAGAAGTCCAGTTGACAAGCTGTAACCTGGTTACTTATAGTAGTTTCGAGTCGAGCGGGCTTCGAAAACCGCACCATCGCGATCAGCCGGCGTCCAATCTCCTCCTCGAGAGCTCCGGTTATCTGTCTCTAGAAGTGGAGAATTTGTCTCTGGTGGTCGCCGTGCCGGCTCGATGATCCTTGGCAGGAAAGGAGGTGCTTCGAACTTGGCCGAGATTAGAGTGAATGATAACGAGTCGATCGAAAGTGCTCTGCGGCGCTTCAAACGAAAAGTGCAGCAAGAGGACATCATCAAAGAGATCAAAAGGCACTCGTTTTACATGAAGCCGGGTGACAAGAAGCGCGCGAAACAAGCGCTCGCTCGGAAGCGGCAGCGCAAGAAGATCCGCCGCGAGACTACAGATTAGAATCAGCGACCCGTCACCTCTCTCCTGCTTGGCCTTGGCCTGCTTGGAGAGAGGTGATGGCCGCGACGTTAACGATATCTTCTGCACTACAGCCGCGCGACAAGTCATTCGCGGGCGCGCCGAGCCCTTGGAGAATAGGACCGATGGCGGTAGCTCCCGCGAGCCGCTCGACGAGCTTGCACGCGATGTTTCCCGAATCCAGATCTGGAAAGATGAGCGTATTCGCTCGCCCGGCCACAGAGCTTCCCGGGGCTTTTTTTGCGCCCACTTCGGCCACGATAGCCGCGTCGGCTTGAAGCTCGCCGTCGGCGGCGAGCTCCGGCGAACGTACCCGCAGTGTTTCCGCGGCCCGAACGACCTTCCTCACGCGCGGATGGTCGGCGCTTCCTTTCGTCGAGAACGAGAGAAGTGCGACGCGGGGCTCGGTGTCGAGGAAAAGACGGGTATTGGCGGCAGCGAGCTGCGCGATCTCGACGAGCTCGTCGGCCGTGGGGTCCGGCAGCACGGCGCAGTCCGCGAACAGATATTGCGAGCCATCGGCAAAGCTCATTAGGAAGAAGCTCGAGACCCGCCTTATGCCAGGTTTCGTCCCGAAGACGCGGATGGCCGATCGCAGCACATTAGCCGTGCTGTTCTCGGCGCCCGCGACGTAGCCCGAGGCATCCCCGGCAGACACCATGAGCGCGGCGCAGTACAGAGGGTCACGTGCCTGGGTTCGCGCTTCGTCCTCAGAGATGCCTTTGTGGCGGCCCCGTTGGTAGAGCGCGTCCGCGTAAACGTCGGCGCACGCGTCTTTGGAATCGTTGGCAGAGCGTATCTCGATGCCGGCCAGCTGCGCGCGCGTAACACCCGTCGCTTGGGCCGCTTCGGCGATCGCTTCGGCGTCGCCAATGAGGACGGGCTCGGCAACCCCGCGCTGCTTCATGGCTATCGCCGCTTCGAGCGTTCGCGGCTCGGTGGATTCCGGCAAGGCGATCCGCTTCTTTTCGGACGCGGCGCGCTCTTGAAGCCTGGTGAGAAACGGGTCAGGCATCGCCACGAAGTCTAGCATAGGATCAAGCTTTCGAAGTTTGACAGGTTCTCTCAGAGTATGATACTTCTGAACGGCTAAATCGGGGTCTTTTTGACCCTTTTCGGATTTTGGAGGAATTCTTGGCAATGAAAATCGAGGAAAGAGCCGTCGAGGGCGTCACCATCTTGGATCTGAAGGGCAAAATGCTCATTGGTGAAGGGGACGAGCTGCTGCGCGAGAAGATCAACAGTCTTGTCGAGAAAGGGACCGAGAAAATCGTTCTGAATCTAGAAGACGTTCCCTTATGTTGACAGTGCCGGGTTGGGTGAAATCGTTCGCTGCTACACTACCGTGAGCCGCAAGAACGGAGAGCTCAAGCTTCTGCATCTCACCAAGCGGATTCACGATCTGCTCTCGATCACGAAACTTCTCACGGTCTTCGACACGTATGACACGGAGTTTGAGGCCGTCAATAGCTTCAAATAGCGAAGCGCTTGATTTGCAAGGGACAGCCACGCGGAGAAAACGCAAGGAAGCTATCGCGCCAGCTCATCTACGTCCTGCGGCTATCGGGCTCAAAAACCCGTAAGCTGCAGGGAGTGTGGAGGTGAGCCAGCTCGGGCAACTGTTCCTTTCCCTGCGCCCACAACAGTGGACCAAAAATCTCGTCCTATTGGCCGCGTTGGTCTTCGCCGAGCGTCTGTTCGACGTCCCGTCGGTCTTGGTCGCGAGCGCTGCCTTCGTTATTTTCTGTCTGCTGTCGAGCGCCGTCTACCTGGTCAACGACCTGGCAGACCTCGAGCAGGATCGAAAACACCCCGTCAAGCGCAACCGTCCTCTGGCTGCGGGGAAGCTGTCCGCGCGCTTAGCCATCGGTGCGGCGGTTGTTCTGGTCACGGGGGGGCTCGCCGCCTCTTATTGGCTCGCGCCGGGATTCGGAGTCGTCGCGACGATTTACTTCGCGACGATGACCGCTTATTCCTTTATTCTGAAGAATATCGTTATACTAGATGTTCTCATCGTAGCTTTTGGTTTCGTGCTGAGGGCGGTCGCCGGAGCTCTGGCGGTCGACGTAATCTTCAGCAATTGGCTTTTGACATGTACTTTGCTAGCTGCTCTTTTTCTCGCTCTCGCCAAACGGCGACAGGAGCTCACCCTCCTTGCGAGCGGAGCGGCCGAGCATCGGAGGATTCTGGGAGAGTACAGCCCCTATCTATTGGATCAAATGATAGCGGTGGTAACGGCCTCTACCCTGGTCTGCTACGCCTTGTACACCTCGGCGCCGGAGACCGTGGCAAGGTTCGGTACGGATCGACTGATATGGACCCTTCCTTTTGTGCTTTACGGGATTTTTCGCTATTTGTATCTCATCCATCAAAAGGAAGAAGGAGGAGACCCTACTAAGGTGCTCCTCAACGATAGGCCGATTCTCGTGACGGTGGCGCTCTGGGCGGCGACGATAGTCACGTTGATCTACCACTAGAAGCCAGTGGGGTTAGACTCTCCAAAACAATGAACCGCCCAATCGACGACACGCTCGCCCCTGACAGCCTGACAGCTTGACAGCCTGACAGGTTGACAGGAAAACAAAAAGAGTCAGGCGGCGACGGTAAGGAGGCCTATGTCTACCTTCAGTGCGAAGGGGTCGGACATCGATGTTGAGGCCATCATGGCCAACATCCGGAAGAAAATCGAAGAGAAACGGAAAGGACTCTATACGGAAGAAGAAGTCAAGGAGATCGCGGAAATGCGGCTCGACGCGATCTTGGACAGCAACGAGTTCAACAGCGATTTCGTGGCCGCGTTTCGTGCGCGTGACGCGCAGTGGAACTACACGTTCACGCCGGAGACGATCTACCAGTCCTCGGCCGGGAGCAAGGGTGGGCTCATCCGCAAGCTGCGTTCTCTCCTGAACCCGGTCTTGAAGCTTTTCTTCAATCCGAACCCGATGATCAGCGCGCTGACGCGGCAATCGGACTTGAACCGCTACTACGTTCTGCTTCTCAACAACATGACGACGGAAGTCACTCGTCTGAACCTCGAGCTCACCAACCTCAAAGCGCGGCTCCGGACGCTGGGCGTGCGGGTCGACTTTCAGACGAAGCGCGAGAAGACGTTCGAGCAGATGGCGAGTGCCAAGAGAGAGTCGCGAAGTTCGCGAGAACCGCGAGAACCGCGAGAGGCCCGAGAACCACGCGAGTCGCGAGAACCGCGGGCGTCCCGCGATTCGGGCTCCCGCGAATCGCGGGATTCAGGATCGAATGACGGGCGTCGCCGTGGCCGTGGAGGCGCTGGGCGGCGACCTTATCGGCGTCGTCGGGGTGGCCGGCCCAATAGTGGCCGTGCGGGTGGCGAAGGCGGTACGAAAGAAGGCGGCAGTGGTGGCGGCGGAGGCTCGCGCTAACACGGCGCCGGGAGGCTCCAGAGGGTCCAGGGCAGCGAACCGCCGAACGCGTAGCCAAAGCGCTCCGCGCAACGATCCTGCGCCGGAATCGCTTCGGCTCGCCTTTGTCGTGCAACGCTACGGCGAAGACGTCAATGGCGGCGCGGAATATCACTGCCGGCTCATCGCGGAGCACCTGGCGAGTCAGCACCGTGTCGAAGTCCTGACTTCCTGCGCCAAGGACTACATCACCTGGAAGAACGAGCATAGGCCCGGCCTTCACGAGGTGGGCGGCGTCGCGGTGAGGCGGTTCAAGGTGAAGAGGCCGCGCGACCCGGACCGCTTCGGGCGCTTGTCGCAGAAAGTCTTCCTGGGCCGCCATTCTGATCGGGACGAGCTCGACTGGCTCGACGAGCAAGGACCGACCTCGCCCGCGTTGCTACGATACCTGAAGCGCCGACAAGACGCTTACGACTACATCATCTTTTTTTCCTATCGCTACTACCACACCTTTTGCGGGGTACGGGCGCACGCGGACAAAGCGATCCTCGTGCCCACGGCCGAGAAAGACGACGTTATTGACCTGCGGATCTTCAAGGAGCTCTTTCAGCTACCACGCGCCATCGTCTACAACTCGGTCGAAGAGCGCGCGATGATTTGGAAGGCGACGGAAAACCGCGACGTTTACGGTGATGTCGTGGGGGTCGGCTCGGAAATCCCGACCTCTATCGACACCGGTCTGTTTCGCAAGCGTCACGGAGACCTGACGCCCTACATGATTTATATCGGGCGAATCGATCAGAACAAAGGCTGCCGGACGTTGTTCAACCACTACCGTCGCTACCGCGAAGACACCGGCTCGAACCTCTCGCTCGTGCTCGTCGGCGGAAAGAAGATGGAGATACCGGACATACCCGGCATTGTTTATGCTGGGTTCTTGTCGGAGGAGGAGAAATGGAGCGCTCTCGCGGGTGCTCTAATGCTCGCGATGCCCTCGGAGCTCGAGAGCTTGTCGATGGTGACCAATGAGGCCTGGGCTGTGGGCAAGCCCGTGCTCGCGAACGGAAAATGTGACGTTTTGAGAGGGCAGTGCCGTCGATCGAACGCCGGGCTTTATTTTGACGACTATTACGAGTTTAGAGAAGGGCTTTTGCGGCTCGAATCCGATCCAGAGCTGAGAGCGGGGCTCGGAGATAACGGCCGTGCTTATTACCGCGACCACTATCGCTGGGAGGTTGTTCTAGGCAAGTACAACAAGATTCTCGCCTCGCTCCGGAAAGACGATCGCATCAATCCGCGAGCCGCAGAGCGCGGCCTTCTCGCGAGGCTGTTCGGGTAGCAGACAGCGATGCAGGTTCATCAGATGCTCGCGGCGCTCTCCTTCGGGGACGCGATCGGCAATGAAGCTTTGCGGATCCAGCAGGTCTTGCTCGACGCGGGCTTGGACTCCGAAATTTTTGCCGAGTCCGTCCATCCAGACATGGCGGGGAAAGCCAAAAAGCTCTGGAACTATGAGAAAGTCTCGTCACCGGACAATCTTTTGATCCTGCATTTCTCGATCGGCGCCGGTGTCAGCACGTTTGCCTATCACCTGCCGGACCCGATTCTGCTCATTTATCACAACATTACGCCAGCGCGCTGGTTTGCTTCGTTTCATCAGCACTTGGCCGGGCTCTGCTATCACGGACGGCGTGAGCTCGCGGCTTTCGTCCCACGCACGCGGCTCGCGCTCGGCGACTCGAAGTTCAACCGCGCCGAGCTCGAAGCGGTGGGCTTTCACCCGACGGGTGTCTTGCCGCTTCTGCTCGATCCAGACCGGCTCTCGGATCCGCCGAACCCGACGGTGCTCGAGATGTTTGACGACGACAAGACCAACTTTCTCTTTGTGGGCCGCGTCATCCCGAACAAGTGCTTCCATGATTTGATCAAAGTTTTCGCGTTCTACCAGAAGTTCATCGACCGGAACTCGCGCCTCTTGCTCGTGGGTGAATGGGTTGGCTTCGAAAAATATTTCGAAGCGTTGATGCGGCTCGTTGACGACATGGAGCTGAAAGACGTCGTGTTCACGGGCCACGTGGAAGATGACGATTTGACGGCCTATTACGAAGTCGCGGATCTTTTTCTGTGTCTGAGCGAGCATGAAGGCTATTGTGTGCCTATTGTCGAAGCCTTTCGCTTCGGCGTGCCGGTGATGGCGGCCGATGCGGGCGCCGTCCCGGAGACAATGGGCGACGGCGGCATTCTGATTCGAGAAAAGCGTATCGACGAGATTGCGTTGATGGCGCATGCCATCGTGTGCGATGAGAAGCTCTCCGAAACGATCGTTTTTGGCCAGGACCAGGTGCTCGAGCGCATGAGCGCGCGCAGCGACGAAGAGCTCTTGATGGGATTCGTGCACCAAGCGCTCTCGACCCAGAAAGTAGGCAGCTAAAGGTGCGCGTCGATCAGTGGCTTCCGGCGGCCCACCGCGGCGACGCGATTGGCGATGAGGCCATGCGCATTCGCGACGTCTTGAGGCGTGCTGGAATGGCATCGGATGTCTTTGCCCTCGACATCGACGAGGACGCCGAAGGCGACGCGCTCCCGTTCCCCGATAGACTTGAAAGCGACGTAACCGTCCTCCACTTTGCGCTTCCTTCTCCGCTCACCGCCGCTTTGGCCGAGGCGCCGGGTAAGAAAGTCATCATTTATCACAACATCACGCCTCCGGAATTTTTCCGCGGCTATGACGACGAGCTCGTCCGCATCTCGACCGCCGGCACGGCCGAGCTCGCGACCCTCGCGAATGTTTGCGACTTGGCGCTCGGGGATTCCGAGTTCAACCGGCTCGAGCTCGAAGAGCTGGGCTTTGAGCGCACGGGTGTTCTCCCGATCTTGATGGACTTCGAGCCCTTTCAACCCCTTCAGCCCTTTCAAAACGCAGAGCACGGGCCAGTGAGTGTGATGGAAGAGATCTTGAGCGACGGCCGCGCGAACTTTCTTTTCGTGGGGCGCGTCTATCCGAACAAGCGCTTCGAGGATCTAGCGCGGCTCGCGTTCTTCTACAAGAAATATATCTCCGAAGACTTTCGCTTCATTTTGGTGGGTAAAGCCGGCAGGATGGAGCGCTATCAACAATCGGTGCAAGCACTCGCGGATAAGTGGGGCCTCGTGCCGAGTGAGTTTCTTTTTACCGGGCATGTGAGCTTCGAAGACTTGCTCGCCTGCTATCGTTGCTCCGATGTGTTCGTCAGTATGAGCGAGCACGAGGGCTTTTCCGTCCCGCTAGTAGAGTCCATGGTAACGGAGCTTCCGATCATGGCGTTCTCCGCGGGGGCGGTGCCCGACACACTGGGCGACGCTGGCATTCAATTCAACGAAAAACGATATGAGGAGTTGGCCGAGATGGCCCATTTACTAACGTTCGATGAAAGCTTGAGAGAAGCGGTGATCCAATCGGAGCGCATCCGCAGCGAGCGGTTCCGTCCGGAACGCGTGGAGGCGGAACTGCTAGGCTACGTTGAGGAGGTGTGCTCGTGAAAATCGCACTCATTGTGCAACGCTACGGCCGAGAGATCCTCGGAGGATCGGAGACTCTGGCCCGCCAACTCGCGGAGCGGCTTGCGCGGCGCCACGAAATCACCGTCCTCACGACCACCGCGAAGGACTACATCACGTGGAAAAACGAATATGAAGCGGGCGAAGAAAAGCTCCGAAACGTGCGTATCCACCGTTTTCCGGTAAAAGGTGAGCGCGACATCGAAGAGTTCAATCGTTTCTCGGAAGAGATCTACAAGGAAAAGCCGACGCGTGCGCAGGAGCTCGAATGGCTCGACCGGCAGGGTCCGGTCACGCCGGAGCTCATCGAGTTTCTAAAAAAGGAGCACGAACGCTTCGACCTGCTCTTGTTCTTTACCTATCTCTACTATCCGACTTATTACGGGCTTCAGGTGGCACCTGAGAAGAGCGTGTTGCTTCCGACCGCTCATGACGAGCCCCCGCTCAAGCTCGGAATCTTCAAAGAGATGTTCCAGCTTCCCAGCTCGTTTCTTTTCAACACCGAGGCCGAGGAGCTGCTCGTTCTCGATCGCTTTCCGGTCCACAAGAAGATGCGCGAGACGGTGGGCGTGGGCGTCGATCTTCTCGATCAGCCCGATCCGTCCATCTTTCGCAAGCGTCACAACATCTCGGCCAGGTACTTCTTATATGCGGGCCGTATCGACGGAGGAAAGAACCTCGATGAGCTCTTTCGCTTCTTTAGCTTCTACAAAGAGGAGTATCCCGCGTCGGGCAACTTGCAGCTCATTCTCATCGGCAAGCTCGGCATGAAACTTCCCGAGAGCTCATCGATTCGCTATATAGGCTTCGTTGACGAAGCCGAGAAACTCTCGGCGATGGCGGGGGCTATCGCAGTGTTGCAGCCGTCGAAGATGGAGAGTTTTTCCATCGTGACGCTCGAAGCTTTCTCGGTGGGGACGCCGGTCGTCGTCAATGGCGTCTCACCTGTGCTCGTCGACCACTGCCGCAAGTCGAATGCGGGTTTCTACTATCGAGATTTCGAAGAGTTCGAAGAGATCTTCAACCTCCTGTTTTCCGACCGGAATCTCGCACGCTCCCTGGGCAAGAACGGCCAGCGCTACATCAAGGAGAATTACGGGTGGCAGAAGCTGCTCACACAATACGAGCACGTGTTTCGCGCTTCCGCGCGTCCAGCGAGAGAGCCCAAGGAAAGCAGGCGTCGGGAGTCGAGTGCTTTGCCCTCGAAGCTCGAGCCGAAGCAACGCGAACAGGAAGCGCCGGAAGCCGAGGCCGCTGACGCCGCCCCGGCGAACCAAGCCGACATCGAAACGGTCGAGACCGCCCGCCCGAAGCTTGCGCCCGAAGCGCCCGCCGAAGATCCAGCGAGCGCAGCGGAGTTAGCCCCGCCCGCTAAAGAACGCGCTAGCGAAGGTGGGACGGCACGCGCCGAGGAGCGCTCCGCTGCGGAAGAGCAAGCACCCGAGCATGTTGGCGGCGCGGAAGCTCCCGTCGCCGCCGAGGAGGCTGCTCCCGAGCAAGCGGCTCCCAAAGAGGCTGCGGAGGCAGCATCGGTTGTCGAGGCTCCTCCCGGGGAAGAAGTTCCGGAAGAGCCAACTGCTCCCGAGGAAGTTGCGGAGGCAGTACCGGTTGTCGAAGCTCCTCCCGAGGAAACGCAGGACGAGCCAACCGCTCCCGAAGCAGAAGTCCCGGAGGAGATCGCCCATCTTCCGAGTTTTTTTCAGTCCTCGGTCCCGCCGCGTCCAGTCAGCGCACAAGCTGCCGAGCCTGAAGCTGTGCCGACGGAGTCCACTGCGCCGCCGCCCACGCCCGCGCCTCCCAACGGCGAGCAAGCCCGGCGCGACGAGGAAGGCGGGCTACCGGCGTTTTTCCAGCCGAAGTCCAAGAAGGAAGAGGTTGTCGGACCTACGAGCGCAGACACTGCGCTGAAGCCGTCAAGAGAAGAGGTTGCCGAGCCTTCGAGTGGGGACGACGCGACGGAACCGTCAAAGGAAGAGGTCGTCGAGCCTTTGTCTAGAGACGAACCGCCCGAGCGGTCATAACCTGGTCACGACTTCCGGGCGCGCGACGTTGGACCCAGCTCTAGGTCGCCCGGGACGAACGCGCGGACGACGTAGGTGGCGGCCCCAAAGTGGCGGTCCTCAGTCACGAGCTCTGGCAGCGGCGCTCCGGTAGCGTGCGCAAAGCGAGAGTAGCGCCGGCGCCCCGAGCAGCTAGAGATGCGGGCCAGTAACTCTCAACCGGCCTGGCCGGCGACGAAAAGCTCTGCGGCGGCCGGGCGCTCGCCATAAGCCTTGTCTGGTCACGACTTCAAGGCGCGGCGTTTTTCGACCCAATCGAGGAATTTCTTCCGCGGCCAACTATTCGCGACGCGGGCGAGATCGACCCAGCCTCGGGTCGCCTGCAGCGCGCCCCATTCCATGCGCGCGAGCTCGCGTGTGTGGTGTGCGTCGGTATTGATCACGATCGTCACATTGAGGTCGCGGGCGCGGAAGAGCACGTCGCTCGCGGCATCGAGCCGGGGCAGCGCCGCATTGATCTCGATCGCCGTTCGCGTCTCGGCCGCCTTTTGCAGGACAGCGTCGATATCGAGTTCGATCCCCGGCCGACTTCCGATCTTGCGGCCAGTGAGATGCGCGATCGCATTCACGGTAGGATCCTCCATCGCCTTCAGAATCCTCCGCGTCTGAAGCTTGGCGTCGAGATCGAAGTGCGAATGCACACCCGCGACACACCAATCGAGCTCGCGCCGGAAAGTTTCATCGTAGTCGAGGCCGCCTTCGGGCCCGATGTTGAGCTCGACGCCTCGAAGCAAGCTCATCTTGGGATATTGGCCCGCGAGCGCGTCGATTCGTTTGCGTTGCGCTCGGAGCTTTTCGCGGCTCACGCCGTTGAGAGCGAGATCCTCGCCGTGATCGGTAATCGCGAGATAGGCGTAGCCGCGCTCGGCCGCGCTCGCGACGATCTCTTCGAGGGAGCTCTTCCCGTCGCCGGATAGGCTCGTATGCACATGCAGATCGCCCTTCAGGTCCTCGAGCGTGACCGCGGGCGTGAGCGCTTTGGCTTGGGCTTGCTCGATCTCGCCGTGGTCCTTGCGCATGGGTGGCGGGACGAGCGTGAGCTCCAAAGCTTCGTAGATCTCTTGCTCCGTCTCGGACGCGATGACCTTGCCGCTCTCGGCGTCACTCAGCCCGTACTCGTTCAAAAGCCAGCCACGGTCCATGGCTCTTTGCCGCAGCTTGATGTTGTGCGCCTTCGAGCCGGTGAAGTACTGACACGCAGCGCCGAACTGTTGGGCTTCCACGATACGGAGGTCGACTTGTAGTCCGCTAGATGTCAGCACTGAAGTCTTGGTCTCGCCGTGGCCGATGACGTCGCGCACCCCGGCGAAGTTCACGAACTTATCCATGACTTCGACGGGTTTTTGGGAAGCGACGACGATGTCGATATCCGCTACCGTCTCGCGAAAGCGTCGCAAGCTCCCGCAATATTGCGCGCGCTCGACCTCGGGAAGCGACGCGAGCTCCGAGACGAGCGCGCGTGCGATAGGTAGCGCTTCCGCGATGGGCGTACGCTTGTCCTTGCCCGTCAGCCCCATCCTCTCGATCGCCTGCGAGAGCTTCTCTTCCATCTTCGCGCCCAAGCCCTTCAGCTCACGCAGCTTCTGATCGCTGATGGCGGCGCGCAAGTCGGCCACGTTGTGGATGTCGAGCTCGTCTCGGAGGCGCAGCAGCGTTTTCGGGCCGAGCCCCGGGATCTTGCTGAGCTCGACGAAGGCCGGCGGGTATTTCTCGCGCAGCTTGTCGACTTTCGAGATCTTGCCCGCTTCGAAGAACTCGCGGATTTTTTGGGCGGTGCTCTTGCCGATGCCGTCGAGCTGCGTCAGCTCCCGCTCGGAGAGCGCTGACAAATCGCCGCGATGCGTTTGCATGGCTTCGCGCGCGTTCTCGTAGGCGCGTACGCGGAAAGCATTGGGAGAGCCTTCGTCCAGAACCGTGAGCTGGGCGAGCTCACGGAACAAAGCGACGAGGGCGTCATTGGGACCGCTCACGAGAGAACAACTCCAACATGTTCGAAGCGAATCACTCCGGGTTCCGATCCGTCGCCCACGAGCTCGAAGCCGGTCTTGCGGAGGACGCCGATCGAAGGCTCTAGTCCCCTGGAACAGAGGTTCGTTGCATAAAGCTCGATGCCATTTTGTGTGCTGGCGAGGCGTGACGACGAATCCATATCTAGATATTTGGAGGAGGAGCAACGAAGCCAGCGCGCAAAAGGGCCCGAGCTTTATGTGACGAACTTCTGTTCCAGGGGACTAGCTCCGGCAGGGTCTCCGCAATCACGCGCGTAATATCGCGGTGAGCATAGGCGTTGTCCAGCAATCCACGCACCGCTTCTGACGCGAAGCCGCGGCGTTGGTAGTCCGCTAGGATCGAATAGCCGATTTCCACCGCACCATCCGGCGTTGGTGGGCCCTTATATCCGCCGGCGCCCACCGCCACTGGTCCTGCGGATGCTGGCGACCCGCGAAGCACAAAATAGCGAAAACCCCATTCCTCGAACCCAGAATCCTTGTCGAGTCGCGCGAGCATCCACTCGATGGCGTCGGCGTCATACAACTCCGGCGGCCATGTGGGCGGGATATGAATGCCGAGCGCCGCCTCCAATGATTCCCGCCCCTCGAGCTCCGCTCGAAGAAACGTCGCGCCGCCCGCGATGAGATCGAGCCGTGGTGTTCGGATACGTTCCGGTTCGTTCGTCAAATCTGGGTACCTCTATTCGAAGCGCGCTACGGATGTCGTTTGGACCGCTCGCGGACCGCGATTATAGTCACCAGATCTCGAATCCGTCCAAGCTCTACTTCCCGACGGCGGGGCTCAGCAAGCTCCAGCTCGTTCAGTACTATCTCGAAGTCGGTGAAGGAGCGCTCCGCGGGATTAGAAACCGGCCCATCGTTCTGAAACGCTACGTGCACGGCGCCGAGGGCGAGTTCTTCTTTCAAAAACGCGCTCCCAACAAGCGGCCCGATTGGGTAGAGACGGTGCAACTGACGTTTCCCTCGGGCCGCACCGCCGACGAGCTCGTCGCCACGAATCTCGCCCAGCTCGCGTGGATCGTCAACTTGGGCTGCATCGACCTCAACCCCCACCCAGTGCGTAGCGATGACCTGGACCATCCCGACGAGCTGCGCGTCGATCTCGACCCGGGCCCAGGCGTTACATGGCCCGCGGTCCGCGAAACGGCCGTTCTCGTGCGCGAAGTTCTCGACGAGCTGGGGCTGACCGGCTGGCCCAAGACGTCGGGCTCGCGCGGGATGCACGTCAACATCCGCATCGAGCGACGGTGGAGCTTCGACGAGCTGCGCCGCGCCGCGCTGGCCCTCGCGCGCGAAGTCGAGCGCCGCGCGCCCGATCTCGTCACGAGCAAGTGGTGGAAGGAAGAGCGCCACGGCGTCTTTATCGACTACAACCAAAACGCCAAAGACCGCACCGTGGCTTCAGCCTATTCCGTCCGTCCGACGCCCGACGCGCGCGTATCCGCGCCTCTGACATGGGATGAAGTTCCCGATTGCGAGCCGGGCGACTTCACTCTCACCACGATGCCGGCGCGATTCAAGAAGCTCGGTGATTTGACCGAAGGCATTGATGTCGCCGACGCCACCGGCTCGCTCGAGCCACTTCTCGAGCTCGTGAAACGTCACGAAGCGGAAGGCCTAGGCGACGCGCCGTGGCCGCCGCACTTCCGCAAGCAAGCGGGGGAGCCGCCGCGGGTGCAGCCGTCGAAGCGCAAAACAATGCCGCTCGTTACCGTCGCGAAAGCTGCCAAGAAAGAAGACGCGCTCGACGGCTTGGAGCGCTGGAAAGAGCGCCACCCCGAAGCGGCAGCCTTCATCGAAGTGGAGGACGTTCTCCTCGACGCCATGCGCGGCCGCTACACAACGTGGACGCGCATCCGTATCAACCTTCGAAACGTCCCGAAAGACAAGCGGCCCGCGGAGGAGCCCCCGGACCCCGACTACGATCCTTGGGACGCGGAAAAGATGCGCTCGGGCTCGTAGCGCGCGTGTCTAAGGGCCCGCGAAAGAATGTCTTCACATTTTATTCGCTCGGGAGAAAATGCGCTCGAGCTCGTAGGGTGGGGTGATGTCGATCTGCTCGTAGGTGCAATCGCGCGGCGGTTTGTCCGGGCGCCACCTCACGAAATGCGCCGTGTGGCGGAAACGTTGCCCCTGCAAGTGATCGAAAGAGACTTCGAGCACGCGCTCGGGACGCAGCGGCTCCCACTCGAGGGTCTTGTCCGCGCTCCAACGGCTCTTCATGCCTGGGACGCGCTGATGGCTCGCCCACGATTCCCACGGGTGAGCGTCGAGGGCGCCCTCTCGGAGGGGCGCGAGCTTTAGCGCGAGCTCGGCGCGGCGCTTCGCGGTGAAGCTGGCCGCGACCCCCACATGCTGCAGGATGCCTTCGTCGTCGAAGAGTCCTAGCAGCATGGACCCGAGCGCCGTCCCCGCTCCGTGCTTGTGCCAGCGAAACCCTGCGAGCACGACGTCGACGGTCCGTTTGTGTTTGACTTTGAGCATCGCGCGTTTGCCGGGCTCGTAGATGCCGTCGCGCGGTTTCGCCATCACGCCGTCGAGGCCCGCGCCTTCGAAACGCTCGAACCAATCGGCGGCGACAGCACGTTCGCGAGTTGCGGGCGTGAGATAGAGGGGTGGTCGGGCGTCCGCGAGCACTTCTTCGAGCCGTGCGCGACGCGCCGCGAAAGGGCTCCGCGCACAGATCCGTGTCGCCTTCGCAGAGGAGGTCCCAGAACACGAGAGAGGCCGGGCTTTTCTGAGCGAGCATTTGCACGCGCGATGCGGCCGGGTGCAGGCGCATTTGCAACGCTTCGAAGTCCAGTCCGTGATCGGAGGCGATGACGAGCTCGCCGTCGAGGACGGCGCGCGAAGGCAGCTGGGATAGCACGGGCTCTTCGAGCTCCGGAAAGTAGCGCTTGAGCGGTTTCGAATCGCGGCTTTGGAGGAACCATTCATCGCCATCCCGAAACACAAGAGCGCGAAAGCCATCCCACTTCGGCTCGTAGAGCCACGTGTCGCCTTTCGGGAGGGTGTCGACGCGCTTGGCCAACATCGGTTTGACCGGCGGCTCAATGGGTAGCTGCATCAGCGGTGCTTCATGCTTTCTATCGACGCGCCGTAGAGCTTGGCGGTGAGCTCGAAGTTCGAGGGCCGGTTGCGAGCGAGCCAAAGCTCGTGGTGCCGCTCCTTCAATTGTGACTGCGCTTTCGCTAGCTTCGAGAAAGTCCGTCTCGGCGCGTCGGCGGCATAGGCAAGGCCTTTTTCCGCCGCGAGGATGGAGGCGTCGATGGCGAAGCTCATTTCGTCGCGCGTTTGCCTTTGTGCTCCGAAGGACGCTTGGGTATCGCGAAAGCGCTCGCGTTGCTCTCGCAGTCTCGCGAGGGTGCGCTCGAGAACATTCTTCTTCACTTTGGAGATGAATTTGGCTTCGCCGATGTCGTCGAAATAGGTGGTCTTGAGAGGAGAGTTATTGAAGTGCTCGAAGCCGGTCTGATGGAGGCCGCCGAGAGCTCGATAGAGTCGTGCCGTTTTTCCGGATCGGTCCCCAAAGAGGTGTTGCGAGAAGGCGCGGTCGAACGCCCTCGGCGTGACGCGCGCGTCGCCCCAGCTCGCTTGTGCGCCCCAGGCAAATCCGAATAGAGAGTTGCCGAGCAAGTTGTAATGTCCGTTGTCGCCCCAGTCCGTATTGATGAGACCCCGCGCGCCGTATTTCTTGCCTGCCTCGGCGTGGCCCGTAATGTTGGCGAGCGAATCCGCCACCCGCGGGAAGAGGGTGTTCCAGCTGCACGTTCCCGAGCACACCATGAACGGGATGTGGTTTTTCTTGAAGACCCGAACACGATCGAAGTCGTGATCGGGCTCGTACCACCAATCGAGCAGCGTTAGCTCGCGGCTCAGCAGAGGGATTTGCTCGGGGTGCTCGTGGACGACGTCGCCCCAGAACATCGTCTTTTTTCCGAACTTGGCACCCAGCGCCGCGACGCGATCGAGATGCGTCCGGAACACGGCGCCGCGGCCGTCGCGTTCCGCCCAGCTCTTCGAGCGTCCTTTGCCGAGGTCGACAGGCTCGTCGCAGTTCGCGTTGAACCACTCGGAGCGAAAGTTCGGCAGGTACTCGGCGTAGAGCTCTTCGAGCAGCTTGTAGCTGTCTCGAACGGCCGGCGAAATGGACCATCGTCGCTCGCTTTCCGCGAGATGCCGGTAGCGCGGGATTTTCAGCAAGTGATGCATGTGCCCGAGCGATTGGAGAGTCGGCACGAGCTCGACGTGGCGCTCCGCCGCGTAGCCATCGAGCTCGCGGAGCTCGCCGGCGTTCATCGGAGAGGCGCCCTCTCCAATCGCCGGATGTCGCCGAAAGCGAAAGACATGCTCGGTGTAGAGCATGAGCACGTTGAGCTTGAGCCGAACCATGAGGTCGACGAGCTCGAAGAGCGTCTTCATCGTCGGCACCTTGCCGCGCGAGATGTCAATGAGAAGACCGCGCTCGAGAAGGTCTGGCCGGTCGTCAACATCGCAAGCCCGGATGCTGGCTTTCGCGAGCTGCGCAAGCGTTTCGACCCCGTAGCGAAGCCCTGCAGGACCTTCACCGTCCACCGTGACGCGCTCGCCCCGCACCCGAATGCGATAGCCCTGCCCGTTGCCGTCCCTCTGGCGAAGCTCGATCCTCGGCCCGAGATCCGCGACCCGCGCATGCGTCTCGATGGGCAGGAAGCGTCCGGTGCGCTTCGCGATCGCGTCACGAAGCGCGCACGCGGACCGAAAGCTCCCGTCGTCGCTCTGCGGCGGCAAGATGAAGGGGGTGTTTTCCGTGATCGGAAAGGCGCCGTCGCGCCATCGAAACTTTCGAGGCGTAGGAACGAGCGGAGGCACTTCCAACATGCCCCTGATTCTAGCTGAATGCTGAATGCTGATGATACACTCCGCCACCATAATGTCGAACGACATTTGGCCCATCGCCGTGGAAGCGGCCGATATGGTGAAGTCGGGCATGGTGGTCGGGCTCGGGACCGGCCGCGCCGCCGCGATGTTCGTCCGAGCGCTCGCGGGGCGCCTTCGAGAAGGCCTCGAAATTCGAGCTATCCCGACCTCGATCAAAACAGCGAAGCTAGCCGAAGAGCTTTCCGTTCCGCTCACGACCCTCGATGATGTCGACACGATCGACATCGATGTGGACGGCGCGGACGAGGTCGACCCCGAGCTCAACCTCATCAAGGGCCATGGCGGCGCTCTTTTGCGGGAGCGGGTCGTCGCATCGATCTCGAAGCGCTTCGTCGTGCTCGTCGGTGAGGAGAAGCTCGTCCCGCATCTCGGCGCGAAGATGTCGGTCCCAGTGGAAGTCGTACCCTTCGCGGTGCCTGCCACGCGCCGGGCTTTGACCACGCTCGGCGCGAACGCGGTGCTGCGGGTGAATGCCGGGATCCCGTTCGAGTCCGATAACGGCAATCAGATCATCGACGCGCGCTTCGAGGACATAACGAACGCCAAAGAGCTCGAGACGAGCATCGACGAAGTGCCCGGCGTCGTCGACAGCGGTCTCTTTGTCGGCATGGCGGACCTCGTTCTCGTTCAGTTGGACGGTTCTTCTCGCAGGATGGAGCGACATTAAGGGTCGCGCGCTTCGACGGCCGTTATCGGCGACCCTCCGATTCGAGGAACTCCATGGCAACCTCGTCGGGCGAGCGTTTGTCCTCGTCGACGGCCCGATTCATTTTTCGCATCCTTGGGGCCGATATCGTGTCTATCAACTCCTCGAGACTCGCGATCATCTCGCTGCGATCCAAGCCGAGCCCGGGGGCCGTCAAGATAATTGCGTCGTAAGGCGGGATGGCGTTCCGGTCGTCCTCGAGTACGCGCAAGTTGAGTGCGTCGATGCGGCCATCCGTTGTGTAGGCTGAGATGATGTCCACGTTTCCGAGCTCCACCGCTTGATACATCAGCGACGAATCCATTGCTCGCCGGCCCGCGAACTCGATGCCGTAGGTTTCTTGGATCGCGGCCCACTCCGCGCGGGCAAAGAACTCGTAATCGCCGCCGATCTCCATGTCCGACGCAAAGGGAACGAGGTCGCCGATCGTCGTGATGCGCAAGCGCTCGGCCTCGCTTTCGGGCATCGCGAGCACGTATGAGTTCTCGAAACCGAGAGTGCCGACGAGAGTCACGCTGTGGTTCTCGCGGACCCACTGCGCTACCTCCTGAAGCACCTGGCTCCGACTCTCCCCCAGCGACGGGCGGTTCATGACCGTGGCCCAGATCGTCCCTGAATAGTCGACATAGACGTCGATCTGACCGCTGCGAAGCGCGTCGTAGGCGACCGTGGAGCCGAGGGAGGAGAGGACTTCGGTCTCGAGTCCGGTCTGCCCTTCGATGTGGTGGGCGAGAAGCTCGCTCAGGATATATTGCTCCGTGAAGGTCTTCGCGCCGATTCGGATCGGTCGCGCTTTGTCGTCGAGAAAGGGGAGGGCAAACGTGACGGTCGTGTACACGAAGAGGGCGGCGAGCACCGAGGAGGCGCCTATCGTATAGGCGCGCTTTCGCATACGAATACCGTGTTCGAGGGCGAAGACGATCCCATCGAGCAGAATGGCGAGCGCTGCCGCCGCCACGCAGCCGACGAGGATGGCGGCAGAGTTTCGCGTTTGAAGCCCGCTGAAGATGTAGTTCCCGAGGCTCGTCGCGCCTACGGGCGTCGAAAGCGTTGCGGTGCCTACGATCCAGACCGCGGACGTTCTCAGGCCGGCGACGATAACCGGAGCCGCGAGCGGAAGCTCCACACGGAACAGCCGCTGGCTCGGTGTCATGCCCACGCCGCGAGCGGCTTCGATGAGCGCCGGGTCGACGCCGACGATGCCGGTGACCGTGTTCCGCAGGATGGGCAAAATACTGTACAGCATGAGGCCGATGAAAGCCGGCAGGAAACCGATGCTCTGCAGGTTGAACGCCGCGAGCACGGGCACCATGACCGCGAGGAGCGCGAGGCTCGGGATCGTTTGAATGATGCTTGCCGCCGCCAACACAGGTTGCTCGAGCCAGCCTATGCGGGTCGCGGCTACGCCGAGCGGGACGCTTACTAGCGCACCGAGCGCGAGCGCCAAAAGAGAGAGCTGCAGATGAGCCGTTAGATATTCGGGCAGCAATGCGAGCTGGTCGCTCACGAGCCCTCCTCGTCATCCAGCAGAGTGAGCAGACGCTCGACCGCATCGGCTTGTCGCTTCGGCGTGCTCATGAGTTGCTCCACATATTCCGTGGCGGGGGCTTGCATCAGTTTGCTCGGCGTCCCGATTTGAGCCAGCTTCCCCTCGTGCATCACCGCGATCCGGTCCCCCATGAGCAAAGCCTCGAGCATGTCGTGGGTCACGAAGATCGCCGTCAGATCGAGCTCCTTGCGAATGCGCACGAATGATCGCTGCAGTCGCTCGCGCGTGATCGGGTCGAGCGCGCCGAACGGCTCGTCGAGTAGCATGAGCTTCGGCTTGGCCGCGAGGGCCCGCGCGACCGAGACGCGTTGCTGCTGGCCTCCCGAAAGCTCCGTGACAGCGCGCTCGCCAATATCAATCTCAGTGTCGAGCTCGACGAGCTTCAGCAGCTCGTAGACCCGCTCACGCGTGCGCTCGGCGTCCCAACCGAGAAGCGACGGGGTGACCGCGATGTTCTCGGCTACCGACATGTGCGGGAAGAGCCCCAACCGTTGAAAAACGTAGCCGATGCGACGCCTGAGAGCGTGAGGCTTGATTTCGGCAATATCCTCGCCGTCCAGCAGGATGGTTCCCGAGCTCGGCTCGACAAGGCGGTTGACCATCTTGAGGGTGGTGGTTTTGCCCGAGCCGGATCCGCCCAGAAGCACCAACAGCTCACCGGGCTCGACGGTGAGCGAGAGCGCGTTGACCGCCTCGAGCTCCCCGAAGCGCTTGCTGACCTCACGAAGCTCTATCAAAGTGAGGCTATCGTATCGGCTTCGAGCGACGTGCGAAAGCCGGAGGTAACGTGTCTCACACGGGGGTGCACGTCAGGATTGTGAGATGAGAATCTATCATCAAGCCACTCGGCGCTGAGCGCGACGTTCCCAGAACGCCTCGAAGCGTCCGCTCAGCTTGCAGCAGCGCAATGCGATGATTGCGTCAACGCCGGCGACGGACCAGTGCATCCCGGCGCGCTTGCAGCGGGTTCCGATCGCTACCTTGCAGCCGGCCTCTACGACCCCTGTCGAGGTACAAAGCCCGGCTGCCCGGAACGTTGGGTAGCGCATGCGCTCGCGGTTGCGTTCGACGTAGTCGATGCACTTGCGGGCCTCGTCATCCTTTGGCGAGTGTAGTCGTAGGGCCTTGATGATGGCATCGATATCGCCGGCGTCCAACTTGTCATGGCGTTCGCTCGCCCACTGCTGTGCCAGGTCAGTGCCTGCGCCATAGATGGACTTGGACACGTCCGAGAGGTGCTGCTTGGCGTGGAAGCGGTCGACGATCTGAACCGCATCGGGAAAGTGCTCGTCGGCGAGGTTCCAGATCCAGATGGCCCCATCGCCGAGCACGGCCTGGCGCGCCGCGCGCTCGAAGCCGCGCCGCGTAGCCTCACGCTCGACGCGCGCCGCGAACTCGCTCGGCGTCGCGTCAGTGTCTTTGTGCGCCGCGCTTTCGATCGCAGCCGAGTAGCTGATCGAGCCGGCGTCTCGCACGGGCGTGCCTTCTTTGTCCCGCCCCTCGGCGCTCCAGATCGTGACGAGCTTGACCTCTCGCGTCTTTGAAGAACCGTCGGTCTGCTTGCCTGGGCGACCTACCAACTCCTTTTTACGCACTGGCACACCGGTACCATCCATCCCAAGGTACAGCGTTGGCGCCAGTGGTTCGTTTGGCTCCGGCGGCTCGACCACGAGCTTCTCATCTTCGGCGACCTCACGCCCCAGCGCCTCGGCCGCGCGCTCGACGTGCTTGGTCGGAACATCCACCCCAGCCAACTCGTGCAGTAACTCGTGGCCTTCCTCAAAGCTGACCATGGCGCCCACGAGCCCGGCCATGCGCAGCACGCCTGGAGAGAGCGAGTCCCCCTCCAAGCCCAGCGCCCGGTCGCGCGGACAAAAACCTGCTTCGCACAGCTCGCAGTGATAGTAGGCGCGCTCCAGCCTCAAAGGCCCCAGCACGCTCTCGAAGTTCTTGCCATGCCGGCCGGCGTAGCGCGCCGACTGCCCGCACGCGCAGGGCAACATCGGGCCCGCATGGTCCGAGGTATCGGCGTTCGGTCGTTGCTCTACGGCTCGGGCCGCCACGCCCATCACCTTGCGACGAACAGCCATCTCCAAAGCCTCGAAGTCGATCTCCACCGCTGCTTGACGACCCAGCAGCCCTTCAACTTCCCGAACGACGTCGGCGTTTAGCGCGTCGCCGAGTGCCGTTTTTTTAACTCTCGGATAGAACTGAGCCTTTTTCCAGTTTCTGGTCACAGATCTGAACGTTCAACTCGATAAGCTCCTTAACCAGTTTGCGGAAACGACGATACTCCGCGATCTGAGCCTTCGTCTGCTCCACCGCACTCCCTGGAGGAATCACCTTAGTAACCGTCTTACCTTCTACGGCTCGGGTGAGAGACCAGCTTGGGCCGTAGGCTTCAGAAGCGGGCTGGGCACAGTGACAGCTCACCTTGCCACACTTGCGAAACCGTCCCACCAGGGAACCGGGCCGCAGATCGCCGACCTGAGCGAGTTCGTTTTTCAACCGCTCGCGTTTGGTTTCGAGTTGCTGGAGTGTAGGCATGGGGTATTGTCCTCCTTTATCTCTGACAGTATATACAGCTGTCAGACTCCATGCCTTTTTGCCTATGTTTCTACATCCTCACTTTGATGACGTGCGCCCCTCACACGGGCCCTACTTGACGCCCTCGAAGGAGAAGCCTAATCTAGTCCACTCGCCGCTGGATGGATATATGATTCAACGCTTGATTTTCGTCTTGCTGTCCGTAGCTCTGGCGGCGTCCGCCTCCGCGCAGGACCCGCCGAAGCCTTGGGGCTACGTCTACGCGTTCCGCACGCTCCGGGTCTACGCTCTTACGGGAGACGATACCCGCCTCGGACGGCTGCCTGAGAATGACGTGGCGCTGAGCTCGGCGCGAGTTTCCAGGCGTCACGCCGCCATCCGCAAAACGGAGGCCGGTGTGGTTTTCGTCGATATTGGGAGCTCGAACGGAAGCCGGCTGAACCGCGACCCGGTGCGCGCGCAGGAAGAGCGGCCCCTGAGACCGGGCGATCGGATTCAGCTCGCCGATGAGCTTCTGCTCTACCACGACACGCTCGACGGGTTGTGGCTCGACGAGCTCCGTTTTCGACTCCTTTCGGGGTTTTGCATACTGCGCATCGATCTTGCGGAAGACAAGAAGCGCAAATCCTTCGGACGTGATCGGCTCGAGTCCGCGGTGACGGACGCGCAGTTGAATCCGGAGACGCTGAGTATCACGCTCAACCCCACGATCGATGTAGAGCCCGGTAGCGGGTTTCCCGCGGATAGCGGCGCTTTCGTTGGGAACGTCATGCTCGAAGACGGCGTCCTGGAGCTCAGCCTGTGGGCCATCTCGGGTCGCGGCTCGATGACGTCTCGACGCGCGTCCATCTCACGCCTCAAACACGCGACGCTGAGGGTCAGCTTGGAGGAAGGCTCGTCTGATGGCGGCGGTCCAGGCGGACGAGGACCTTGGTTTCCTTCTCACTATTTGGATCCAGTGATTGGTATGGCCAAGGACGATACAGACATGACGCTTCGCTTCGCCACCAGTCTCGCGAGGCAGGATCACCCCGAAGCGCTTCGGGACGCCTCGGCGGTCTACTATTTTCGCTCTCGTTTGACGCCCAAAGATTCGGAGCTGCTCTTGAAAGCGATTCAGGCGAGAGCCTCCTGGGTCGACGCGATCGTGACGTCCAAGCGGCTCAGCCTGACAACGCTGGAGATGGCGGAGCTCGACGAGGAGCTTGCGACAGGTCGTCGGTGGCTGCAAAAGGCTGTCGATGCAGGAGCGAAAGACAAGCCGGCGCAAGAAGCCGCCAAGGTGCTCGATCAAGCGGAAGAGCGACTCGCCGCCGTTCGAGAATCTAAATCGTGAGGCACGCTTCGCTCACACGTTTGGCCCTCTGTTTTCTGGCCGTCCCGGCGCTAGGCCAGGATCCACAAGCGGACCGTCCTCAGTTCCGCGTGGGCGTGAATACGGTGAGCGTCGCGGTCACGCTTCTAGACGAGGAAGGCCGCCTCGTGACCCGGGTTGATGAAGATAACTTCACCATCTTCGAAGACGGCGTGGAACAGGACATCCAGTTCTTTTCCCATGGCGAGCTTCCTTTGAAGATGGTCATTTTGCTCGACGTCTCGACGAGCATGCGTCAGAAGCTTCCCATGGCACAGGAAGCTGCGATACGTTTCGCGGGATCACTCAAGCCTGGCGACGAGGTTCAAGTTGTCGAGTTCGGCGAGCGTGTCTTGACACTCGTCGATTTCACTTCGGATTTCGAGCTCGTTGCGAACGCCATCCGCTCGACGAAAGTGAAAGGAGCGACGGCCCTCTACCGTGCTATCTATGTCTCGATCAAAGATCTCGAAGCTTATCGACGGGACGAGCTCGACCGGCGCGCGGTCATCGTTCTCTCGGACGGCAATGACACGCTTTCCAGGCTCGGTTTCGAAGACGTCAAGACTCAAGCCCGCAAGAGCAACGTCATCATCTACGCGATCTCGCTGCGCGCGAACGCGGCGGATCTCAAGAAAGAAAAATATCGAAACGCGAAATACGAGCTCGACATGCTGGCGCGTGAGAGTGCGGGGAAGTCCTATGCGCCGGAAAAGCTCAAAGACTTGGCCGGCGTCTATGACGAGATCGCGGCCGAGCTCAAGAGTCAATACAGCGTCGGCTATGTCTCGACGAACGAGGCGCACGACGGCAAGTGGCGGCGCATTCAAATTCTGACAGCGGCCTCGGGAACGGTCGTGCGCGTGCGCGAAGGCTATTACGCTCCCAGAAAATCACGCTTACGTCGCCGCCGTGGAACTAAACCGTAAACACGGTTAGCTTTCGCGCAGCGTGTCCGGAATCTCGCAGACGGGGATGGGCTCCATTTTGTGGCGGTTTGCTGCGTGAAAGCGCCGGTAGATCTCGAGCACGTCGCGCTCGCGGGCCTCGAGCAAGTCGGGATCTCCCGAGAAGCTCATCGCCCATTCGAGCTCCGGATAGCTCGCCCCTAATTGCTCTTCGTCGGTGCGGTCGTCACCCCATAGGCCATCCGTGGGAGGCGCGTCCAGAATCGCGTCCTCGACCCCGAGCTCGGGGCCGAGCGCTCTGACTTCTGTCTTCGTCAAGTCGGCGATGGGGCTCAAGTCGACCCCGCCATCTCCGTATTTAGTAAAAAATCCGACGCCGAAATCCTCGACTTTGTTCCCCGTTCCGACCACGAGCCGGCGGTCGCGCGCGGCAAAGTAGTAGAGCGTCGTCATCCGGAGCCGGGCGCGCGTGTTCACCAGCGAGATCTCCGTCAACTTGGCGTCCGTGCCTTCGGGCAAGATTTCCACGAGCTTCTCGAAGACACTGGTGAGCTCGACCTCGACCGACGTGACCTGTTCGTACTGTTGCTCCAGTTTTTCAATGTGGGCCCGCGCGCGGCGGACGTGAGCCGGGCTTTGATGGATGGGCATCTCGACGGCGAGAAGGGGCTTTCCCGTGCGCGCGGCCAAGGCCGAGGCCACTGCCGAGTCGATACCGCCCGAAACACCGACGACGAAACCGTAGTCTCTCGACTCTTCCAGATAGTCGGAGAGCCACTGCGTAACGTAGGCGATCACTTCTTTGGATTCCATGGAGACTTTCATTTTAAGCAGGTGAGCGCGGACGTCAACCGTGAGCTGGGTGCACAAAGCGTGGAAGGATCGTCTCCCCGACCGTTCACTATTGCAGCGGGGTTAGGTTTGTGGAAATATGCTCGAAATCGCGTGACCCCAAAGTTCCCATAGGAGCTCACCATGACAGAACGACTCATCACCCTATGCATCGCCATTTTCGTTCTCGTCGTTGCGCCGGTTGCAACAGACGCTGCGGGGCAGGCTCAGAATCAGGGTCAACAGGAGCCACAAGAACCACCGACGCAAGAGGAGGAGGAAGAAGTAGCCATCCCTTCCTATGCGGAGACGATCGTGGTCACGGCCACGAGGACGGAGGTTCAGATCCTCGATGCCCCGGCCACGGTAAGCGTCATCACGAGCGACATCATCGCGAACTCACCGGCCCAAAATTTCGGTGACCTCCTGAGCTCGGTCCCGGGAATGAACGTGAGTCAGACATCTGCCCGCGACATCAACCTCACCACCCGCGGCGCGACGTCCACGCTCGCTACGTCTCAGCTGGCACTTCTGGACGGGCGCTCTATCTATTTGGATTTTTTGGCTTCGTCGCCTGGGATTTTCTACCCATCGATATGAGCGAGATCGCGCAAATCGAAATCATTCGCGGTCCGGCCTCGGCGGTTTGGGGCGCCAATGCGATGACGGGTGTCGTCAACGTAATTACCAAGACACGGCGTGAGATCGACTCGACTACGGTGACGCTCGGCTTCGGCGCGATCAACAGGGACGCGCCCGGCAACGAGCTCGGCACGGGAGGGCTCTTCCGCGCGAACGCGACGCATGCGCGGGCGGTCAACGACCGTTGGGCGTACAAAGTTTCCGCCGGGTTCTTCTCGATGGATGCCTTGCAGCGTCCGACCGGGACCATACCTGTCGACCCCGACCGCGGCACCGGGGGCGCGCCCTATCCGCCGTTCGAGAACGACGGCACCGTTCAGCCAAAGTTCACCGTCCGTGTCGACTACGACAATCCGGACGGGCGGCAGAAGTGGATCTTCGATGGCGGTTTCGGCGGTACGGAAGGCATCATCCACACGGGCATCGGACCGTTTCAGTTGGAGCGCGGAACGCGCATGGGTTACGCAAAAGTCAACTATCTACGGGACAACTGGAAGGTGAATTTCTTCGCGAACCTTCTCGACGGCGAAGCGCCCGCTCTACTGGCGATCGGCGCCGATGGACAGCCGATCAACTTTCTCTTCAATACACAAACCTGTGACTTGGAAGTCGGCAATACGCAAGCGCTCGGTACAAAACACTTGCTCACTTATGGAGGCAACATTCGCAACACGGCGTTCGACTTGTCGATCGCTCCGGGAGACGACAGCCGGAATGAATTGGGCTTCTACGTTCAGGACGAGATCTTTATTTCCGATCACTTTCGCTGGCTCGTCGGTGGACGCGTGGACAAATTTACCGTACTCGACAACGCCGTCTTCTCCCCGCGCACGACGTTCATGATCAAGCCTGGCCGGGATCATACGTTCCGGGTCTCCTACAACAAGGCGTTCCGCGCCCCGTCGCTCGTGAACAACTTTCTCGATGTAACGATCTTGCAGTCTTTCGATCTCGGTTTGATCAATCCGGCGCTTGCGGGCCAACAATTCGTCTTCCCCATCCAGGCCACCGGGAACCCGGGTCTCAGCGAAGAGAGCTTGACCGCTTATGAAATTGGCTATACCGGAACTTTTGCCAACAAGTACACCTTCGGCGCGGCTTTTTACGTGAACGAGACGACCGACAACATCATCTTTACCCAGTCGGCAACCTATAACAGCGCCAATCCGCCTCCGCGCTGGCCCTTGCCTCCGGCTGTGCTGGATTTGCTCAACCTTTTGGGATCAGGCATCCCGTCCAATTTCACATATCTCAACTTCGACAAAGTGAGGGACAAGGGCGTCGAGCTTTCGCTCGTGGCGCAAGCTTCACCGGAGTTGAACCTCTTCGTCAATTACACGTTCCAAGCAGATCCTGTCGCTGAGAGCCCGGAAGCGCTGGCGGAGCTGAACTTCCCGTCCAAGAATCGTTTCAACGTCGGCTTCAACTACAGCCGAGGACGTTATTTTGGAAATCTCTCGGCAAACTATACCGATGATGCGTTCTGGACCGACGTTCTGACGGCGCGCTTCCACGGGGCGTTGTTGCACCGCTCTGGCTGAGAGCAAAATGCGCCTCTTGTGGTGGCCGAGGTATGTTCGACCATGAAGTATCCCAAGCGCAGCCAGTACAAGCACGCGAAGCAGAAGAAGTACCACGTTCGCAACTGGGCGGAATACAACGAAGGGCTGCGCCGCCGAGGCGATTTGACGGTCTGGTTTGACGAGGAGGCAATCGCGAACTGGATGGCCGACAAGACCGGTAAGCCTGGCGGTCAACGGGTCTATTCAGACATGGCGATTGAAACGGGCCTGGTTGTCCGGATGGTGTACAAGCTCGCCTACCGACAAACCGAAGGCTTCTTGCACTCGATCGCCTCGCTGCTCGGGCTCGGTATCGAGATCCCGGACTACTCGACGTTGTCTCGGCGGTCGAGGCTGCTCCGCAAGAAGCTGCGGATTCCGAAAGCCGCAAGCAATCAACCAATCCACCTGATGATCGATAGCACGGGCTTGAGGATTCATGTTGGAACCGCCCGCAACCCGCCAAAGCAGCGCGCATGGCGCAAGTTGCACATCGCCGTTGATCGCGAGACAGGGAACATTGTTGCGTCCGAACTGACGGCGTCACGTGCTCGCGACGCAACCCGAGTCCCCGCTTTGCTAACACAGATTCAAGCACCTCTAGCGTCCGTGGCGGCGGACAGTGCATACGACAAGGAAGCGGTCTACGAAGCGATCGAAGCGCACAGCCCTGGACGAAGGACGCGCGTGGTGATTCCGCCGCAACGAAACGCGACGCTCAATCAGAATTCGAACACCGCCATGCAGGAGCGCGATCGCCATATTCGTGCCATCGAAAGACACGGCCGACGTGAATGGTACAAGCTCTCAGGCTGCACCAAGCGAAGCATGGTGGAGAACGCGGTCTATCGTTACAAAGCGATCATCGGGCCCGAGATGCGGACACGAACGTTGGCGAGGCAACGAGTTGAACACCGAATTGGGTGCGAGATACTCAACAAGATGACCGCGCTCGGGATGCCCGATACGTACTGCGCCGGGTGACTCTACGACCGGCACAGGGAGGTCAGCGATTTGCTCCGGGCCGTGCAACAACGCCTGGGGACGGCGCGACGGATGGCCGCCGAGCTCGATTCCTGGTCCGGTACGCTGATGCTCATCGGCCAGCCTGCGGAAGAGTGGAAGATCTCGGGCGCTCAGGCGATGCACCAGGATCGGCTGTGGGAGCGCTTTGGCCAGCCGGACTACGCCCTCGCCTTTCATGTGGCTGCCGACATCGAAGCTGGAAAGCTCCACGTCGCCGAGACGAGTGTACTCTGGAGGCAGCGGTACAGCTATCGAGGTTGGCGGAATGTACGCGCTGGCGTCGAGGTTTGCGTTCGGATTTAGCTTCGAACTCCTTCCAGCCTTGCAGGACGGGACTCTGGACGTCTCGGAGCCGCACCCGCTGTTGTTCAACCAACACCTAAAGGCCAGCCAGACGCTCGATGAACTAGACTACTCAGAGTTCACGGTTCACACCGCTTTCGCGTACCGTATTGCGTCCGAGAGGATAGAGGTCGAGTTGTTCGCCGGTCCGAGTGTCTTCACAACGGAAATAGAATTGATCGACAAGGTTGTCCCGAAATCGGAGTACCCGTTCGACGAGATATCTCTAACTGGCGTTAGTAGCGTGACCCTGAACAACACCGCCATCGGCTTCAACGCTGGTGCTGGCTTGGCGTACTATTTCACGGAAACGTGGGGCGCGTCCTTCCTGGTACGCTTCAGTCAGGCTGACATTGAGGTCCAACGCGAGGGCGGGGAGCCTCTCGGTTTCAAAGCCGGCGGGTTACGGTTTGGAGGAGGAATCAGGATCAGGTTTTGAAGCTGCTTCCCGGAGCTTCCCTTTTATACTTGAGGATGGGAGGCTGTGGAGAAACCGATGAGCGCAGAATTGATCGCAATCCTAGCGGTTGGCGTGACGATCGGAGGTCTACTCTTTAGCAATAACCGGGAACTTCGCCGTGACATTGCTGATCTCCGTGAGCGGATGGCTCGTCATCACCCCGTCCTGTGCCAAAACTCAGCCCTTTTGAGATAGACCATAAATCAGCAGCTTAGTGTCTGTGTTTGCGACCGGGCCAGAGAGGCAAGCAGCGAACGCATTGCGGTCGAGCAGGATGGACACAGAGCCGGGGCTGACATCGACCCGCCGGATGAGACGGAGCAGGCGGGCTGCCGAGGCACTATCATTAGTACTACCGGAACACAGCCCGTCTAAAAAACGACGCACCGAGGCGAGCTCTTGCATCGTTGGAGCGTGGGTCAGCGAAGGCCGGGAAGGTCGTGGCATCCACATGCTGTCGACTTGTTGAGAACTTTGCCTACCCGCACCCCTATAGTGGCTTTTCCATGGAGCTGACCGTGCTCGATTCGCTGACGCAGTTGCTCCATTCGCCTGGCGATAGTCTTCATATGCTGTTTCCACCGGGCGAGTTGCTTGTCAGCTAACACACTATTGTCTTTAGCAATGTGCGCAGCATCGACAGCCATCGTCATCTCGTCGACCTTGAAGTCGAAGCCGTCGTCACGGGTCTCGAACTTGTAGTACTTGCCCACCTTGTATTCAGCAAGGAGTTTTTGCACTCGGGCATTGATGTCTTCCCTACCGTGCAAGCGGCCGCGTTCGACCATCCGGCAAATCCTTTTCAGTTCTTTGCTGGTCGCTTCGAGCAATTCCTGACGCTTTAGGGCTCGGCGCTTCGCCAGTTCGTGGTTGCGACAGGCCACGAGACGCTCGTTGGGAAAATCCGAGTGTGTCAACTCAAACAAGTTGCGCTCGTCAAACAGCCCCATCTGCAGCGCCCCTTCGTTGAGGAGTTTGCGAATCGGCGCGGGTCGCAGGGCTGTAATCCAATCAATGCCCTCGAAGTCCTGTAAAGCGTCAACCTGTCTTTGGGTGATCATTCCGCGGTCGCCGACCATCACAAACCGCTTGATGCCGAACTGCTCTTGCACCTTTACTACTTGAGGTAGAAACGTTTTCGGATCGCCGGTGTTGCCCTCGAACACCGATACCGAGACAGGGACGCCCCTTTGGTTGGTCAAAAGGCCGTAGTTGATCTGGAGTTTGTTTTTCTTACCGTCGCGGTTGTATCCGAGGCGGGCCAGGGGGCACTTTTCTCCCTCGAAGTAGCTTGAGCTCAAATCGTACAAACCAAGTCCACCGTTTTCGAGGTGACGCGCCGCCAGTTTTTTCTCAATAACCCTTTGGCGCTCGAACACCCAGTCCATAGCGGCATATAGGTCGTCCTCGTCGGCATCACTCACACCGAGGATTTCGGGCAACGTTGTGCTGTGCCACCACTGGCGCGTTGCCAACCTCGACTGGGCTTCGAGTATGCGGGCGGCCACCATAGCCACCACCAGGTCACGTTGGCGTGAGCGTCGGGATGCGACGAGTTTGTCGAACTCAAGGCGTTTCATCGCGCTCAACACGGCCTCGACGCCACCGTGGAGTCGCGACCCGTCGGGCACAACCTCGAAGACGTCCTCGACCGCGACGAGTTTTTCTCCCTTGAGAACCCGTCGAATGGAGTCGACCTGCTCGCTTGGCAGTTTGGACAGGTTGGCAATTGTGCGCTTGCGCGGTTTCTTGCTTTTGGCGTCGCGAAAGGACTCACGGAGCAAAACGGCGGGTTTGGAGTTGCGGTTGGGCACAATGTCGATGTGCATGGTTACTATATACTCTATTAAAGATTATGTTACAAGAGCTATATGCGTTATTACATGGCTACAAAATGCAGGCGGAGTTCGTATCTCTATCGTTGTAACTCCTTGCAACTAAGGGTGCTTCACCGAAGAAAGAGAGGTTTTACCGAGGGGAACTTCAGGTTAGTAGTATAGAGTAGCCACGGCTCCCCAACGTCCAGGGCCCGAGGAGTTGCCGGGATTATGACTCACAGGCTCGAGATCGTAGCGATTCTATCGTCCTTCCTTGTGTTTGGCCGTTTGCCGCTGTCCGCCGAGGAGGCCAACGCCCCCCTGCCACTCGATACGCTGCTCGAGATCCGCAGCGTGGTCGCAGACGAGACGCCGCAATGGGCTCCCGACGGCTCGAGAATCCTCTTCGCCTCCGGGTCGAGCCTGATGACGGTCCGCGCCGAGGGCGGTTCCATCCGACGACTCCCGATGGATCTCTCGGAGGCGGGACACTTTCTCGCCTCTCACATGCCGCGCTGGTCACCCACCGGAGAGTGGGTCGCCTACGTTTCCGACCGGACCGGGACGCCGGAGATATGGCTCTGGTCGGCCAAGGATGGCAGAGAGCGAGCCCTGACCCATCATGGGGCGAGGATCAACGCGTTCAGCTGGGCCCCGGACGGAAAGTGGATTGCTTTTTCCGGGGACCGCTACGGGAGCTACGACATCTGGAAAGTGTCCGTTCCACGGGGTGAGGCCGAGCGAGTCACCTCCCACGAGAGATACGAGGTATTCCCGTCCTGGACGCCCGACTCGAAGGAGATCCTCTACGTCCGTCTGGACGAGCGGTGGATCGACCACCACGTGATCGTGGTTCAAGCGGACGGCGAGAACGCGCGCGTGATGCTGGAGGATCGAGAGTTTTTCGACTACCGGGCCGGAGGTACATTCGGATTTCCCCTCGTTTCTCCCGACGGACGCTCATTCCTCTACCCCTCCTTGCGAAGCGGATGGATCAACTACTGGATCGCGCCCTTGGAAGGAGGCGAATCGCGCCCCATCGCCCCGGCACAGGCGGATCAAACCGAGGCGACCTGGTCGCCCGACGGTCGGTCGCTCGCCTTCATCGAGAACCACAACGGTACGCACGAGCTGCGGCTCGTCGATCCGTCGGGAGGCTCATCGGCAACGCTGATGGCACCCGAGACGGGAGTCGTCGCCGAGCCGGCCTGGTCGCCGGATGGAGAGCACATCAGCTTCACCCTGGAGGACTTCAATCGGCCCAAAGACCTCTACGTCGTTTCGGTCGAGTCAAAAGACATCCGTCAATTGACCTTCTCGATGCCGGAAGGAAACCTGGAAGAGCAGCTCTTGATACCAGAAAAGATCACCTACCCGAGCTCGGACGGTATCGAGATCGCGGCCTACCTCTACACGCCGCAAAACCTGGTGCCGGACGACAGGCTGCCCGCGATCGTCTGGACGCACGGAGGCCCTACCTCCCAGTACAACGATACCTTCAACCGCAACGCCCAGTTTTTTGCCCAGCGCGGCTACGCGGTGCTCTTGCCCAACATTCGCGGAAGCTCCGGCTACGGTCATCGGTTCGAAAAGTTGAACAATGGCTGCTGGGGGCACTGTGATCTCGAGGACGTCATCGCGGGTGTCGAGTACTTGAAGACCCTTTCGTACGTGGAGCCCGACAAGATGGGGACGACGGGCTCGAGCTACGGTGGGTTCATGACCTGTAGTGCCATCGTGTTCGCGCCGGGAGTCTTCCAGGCCGCCGTTGCCGCCTCCGGCTACTGCAATCGCGTGTCCTTTGTCGAAGAAGGGGAGCACCGGCACATTCAGCAGCTTGCCTACGAGTTAGGGTCTTTCGAGGAGAATCGAGAGCTCTATTATCGAAACTCCCCCTTCTTCTTCGTCAAGAACATCCGGACCCCCACGTTTGTCCTCCACGGAGAGGGCCGCTATCCGGGATCCCCCCAGATGCGGGAGTTCGCGCGGATGATGCAAAAAGAGTACAAGACATTTCGTTACAAGGCTTATCCGGGCGAGAACTACTACGTCCGAGGGAAGGCGAATACCCGGGCGATGCTCACCGACATGCTCCGATTCTTCGACTTCTACCTCAAGGACAAGGATCTCGAGCTCCCCGGAGTGGGGCACATTGAGGAGTTCACGCCAGCCAGCAAGTGAAACTGCGGGAGCAAGCTCGTCGCTTTCGCTCAGCACGTGAGCGACAAGCGACTGAGCTAAAGGAAAGGAGTAACCATGCGTTCCCTACGGTCGATGACGATGATTGCCGCCATGTTCCTGGCGGTATTTGTTCATTCGGTGGGCGAGGCGCAGACAAAAGCGTTGCCTACCGATCCAAGAGACCCGCTTCTCAATCAGGGGCCGAAAGAGGAAGAGATCGCGGAGAAGGCCATGGTCAGCACCCAGCTTCCCGCGGTGACCGAGGCGGCTCTTCAGGTGCTGAGAGAAGGCGGTAATGCCGCGGATGCTTTCATCACCGCGGTTTTCATGCAGCACGTCAACGACTTCCACCAGGTGTCTCTCTTCGGGGCCATGACCGGGCTCTACTACGAGGCGTCATCGGGAAAGTATTACGCGTTCAACGCTTTTTCGGACCGACCCCTGGCCGACCGAAGTGAAGTGGGCGACCCCAGCAAGGTGGCCATCGCGGGCACCGTTCGCGGTCTCGAAGCCCTCGCCAAGCGCTTTGGAACCCGTGCCTGGGCGAGCTACCTCGAGCCGTCGATCGCCTCGGCCGAAGAAGGTGTCCTCGTCACCTCCTTCATGTATGCCAGCAATTACTCGACGATGGAAAGAAGCCTGGCGGAGAACCGCGAAGCGAGAGAGTTCTACAAGCCGGACGGGCATCTCGTTCCCGTCGGGTTCCGCTGGAAGATGCCCAAACTGGCGGAGACGCTCCGCAAAGTAGCGTCGGAAGGGGCGGACTATATGTATACCGGCGCCTGGGGGCAGAAGTTCGTCGAGGAAGCAGTCGAGCGTGGAGGTCGCGTGACGCTCGAGGACATGACGAGCTACGAAGTGCGGTGGATGGAGCCGGTGCGCTTCACGTATCGCGGACACGAGATCATTGGCGAGCCACCGCCCGGCACCGGCGGCCTGATTCAAGCCTACAGTATGAACATCCTCGAGAACTTTGACTTGAGAGCGCTGGGGCACTTCACCACCTCGCCGCGAACCCTCGAGACCATGGCGCGCACCTTTGGCCGCGTCGAGGACGAGCTGCGTTGGACGCTACGGGATCCGCTGAGTTTCCAAATCCCGAGCGAGGTCTGGCTTTCCAAGGAGTATGGACGAACGGGCGCCGAATTTGCGCGGAAGACCACGACGCACCCCGGGGTGAGTCTTGCCGGCAGCAAGGAAACGGCGGGCGCTGACGGCGGTGTCCCTCTCCTCGCACGTCAGGAGCGAGACGGGCTTCCGGTTCTGGGCAGCAATCACAACGTGATCGTGGACGCCCAGGGAAACTGGATCTCGTCTCTCCATACCGGCCACGGAGGCGCTCCCGGCGTCTTCATCGACGGTGTCCGTGCAACCGGGAGCGGGATGCGGGGAGAAACGACGGGGCCGGGGCGGCGCATCCTGGCCGGAGTGGGTGCGGTCATGGTGGCCAAGGACGGTGTCCCGTGGCTGGCTTTGGGCACGCCCGGCTGGCCGCCTCAACCCATCGTGGAAGTGCTCGTCAACATCATCGATTTCGACATGCACCCGAAGGACGCAGCCGACGCACCGCGCTTCTTTGCTTTTCTCAACAACGAGAACGTGGTGGAGATAGAGTCTCGGATCTCGGAGGAGGTGCGAGAAGGGATGGCCGCCGCGGGCATCAAGCTGAACGAGCTCGGAGACTACAATTGGCATACCGGCTCGATGCAAATCGTCTGGCGCGACGCCGATGGAAAACTCCACGGTGTCAGCGACCCCCGTCGCCTGGGATATTCGGCGGGCTACTAGACTCAGAGCTCCTCTACTAGGGTCGCCCATCGTCGGAACTGATTACGAGAGTTGGGTTTGGCGGCTCGCCGTGTGTTAAATAATTAGCGCTAGTTCTAAATGCTGAGATGATGCGTCCATGAGCACACTGGTATTCACGAGACGTGCTTGTCTTGAGGGAAGACGCGACAAGTCGACCAGTATTGAGTTGTGCGCGTCCATGGTCGCAAAGTTGGAGTGTCATCTCATTAACACGCAGGGCCCAGTTACCGACCCCCTAACAGAGGAGCTCTGAGACTCAGACCTCCTGACATGCCCTCCTAGATTTAAGTGCCTCTTGCGGCGCTAGACCTCGGTGCATGGGAGTTCCTCGCGCGCAAGCGCCTGTTGAACTAGTAGCTTGAGGCTTCGACGGTGCGGACCCAAAACTGTCCGGTTTTTTCTGTGCCGAGGAGAGATGAGAGCGCGAACAAACGACGAAATCATGCCGGCATGGGTGCCGGCAGACCGGAGACTAATCAAGTTCGGTGCGCGCGGATGAATAAATAGAAGGCACAACCTGGTACGGGATCGAGACCAGACCTACGGAGCGTACTTCGATACTCGCGTCGACGGTCTCGGGATCGAGCAGGTCCTTACCGCACCGCGCTCCCCGTGGCAGAATCCATTTGTCGAAAGGATAATCGGCTCCATTCGACGTGAGTGTCTCGACCACGTGATCGTCCTCGACGAGCGGCACCTGAAGCGAATCCTACGCAAATACGTCGACTACTATCATTCGTGCCGGACTCATTTGTCGCTTGAGAAGGACGCGCCTGAGCCTCGCCGGGTAGAGTCACCGGCGATGGGCAAAGTGAGAGCCATTCCAAAGGTCGGTGGTCTCCATCATTATTACACTCGACACGCCGCTGCTTGAGCCGGTCCGCTCGGAACGGCTGCCGGACTTCGCACCAGCTTACACCTCTACCCCTGAGTAGAGCCGACGCCGGCTCTTAAAACGTCCTAAATGAAGACGACCAAAGCATCCTGGTTGCAGGAGGTGCGCCAATCTCATACAGCTCGAGTTTATGGAAGGGACAACGGCGTGGCGTCGATGAGTTGACCCTTTCCGCGTCGATCTACCTGAGCCTTTCAACAAATAGGTTCCAGAAATATTCAGCAGCACCCTCGTGGGTGAGTTCCGTCTCTTGCTGCTGCCCGAAATGGGCTATGCCCATCGGTTCGAGATAGAGCGTGTAGCCATCGTCACACACGGACATGGACTCATTGTAGCTGTTGCCGTTGCCTACTCCATTGTCGGAGAAAAAAAGCTCGTCCGTTTGTGACAATCCGCCGAGCCAGATACCACAGCGACTCTGTTCCCGACGATCGACAAACACTATAGCCTCGAAACGGTTGGCGTCGATCTGCTTGAAGGCGGTCTCCACGTTGCTGTTCCTCGACTGTAGCTCGTTCAGCGAATTCTCGAAATACCGGGCAATGTAATCGAACCCAGCGTTCAAGAATGAGTGACGTTCGCGATCGCTGAACTCCTTCTTTATTCTGAGGTTACTGGAACGCGGGCCCGGCTGAGGCGGAGCGATTATACCTGTGGTGCCTACAGAAGGTCTTGCCGTGGCACTACCAAGCGAGTCGGCTGCCTCGCGCACCGCTTGGGCGACCTCCACGAAACCATCATCGAGCGTCGCATGTTTTACGACAGGTTTCCCGTCAGTCGGGATTGCTTTCAGCCTATCAAACGGCGCGTCATGCCAGTCGCACGGTCTAAGGATAACCGGAATAACTCGAGCCGTACCTTCGTCGTGGCGCTCCATGGCGTGCGTCATCTCAATCTCGTAGCAGTAATCAGACGCGAGGAAATCCGCGCTGACAAGGATGAGGATGATATCCGCGGAATCCAACTGAGCGCTGATCTGATCATGGATTTCTTCCCCTGGCCCGATTCGCCGATCGTGCCACGTGCTGATCACGCCTTGGCGGCGAAGGCCAGCGAGGTGCTTCCCAAGCTTTTGTCGTAACTCCTCGTCCGCGTGCGAGTATGAAATAAATACACTGGCCATAGACCACCAGAGTTGTCACATTTCGGCCCACCCAGGGAAGAAATAATAGGCGACGTGTTTTCAGGGCTTTATGTCTAGCTTCTTACCGTAGCCTGCCGTTCTGCCCATGCCGACACGAAGTGATAGATGCGGACGTTGATAAGTTCGGCGACGCCATCGGAATCCCTTGGACCATTGGAATGTTCCTGGACATCCCAAATCTCCAAGGCATCTCCTCCTGGAAACGCCTTGTCACTGTCGAGCTCACCGATTCCTTCCAACTCGATGACAACTCTACGTCCGCTACGGATGATCCCACCGATCTGCTGCCCTTTCCGCAGTATGTCCATGGGGTATCCGTCAGACTCTGAGTTCGAGTACTGGATTTCGATACCCCACATCTTGCGGAGCGTTTCGGCCCGTTCCGTAGGTTGCATCTCCTGTGTGGCCTTCATCTCCACGCTTTTCATGCTCGCCTCTGCCACCTCTCGACAGGTTCTAATGAAACAGTATAGCACTATGGGTAGACTGGTGCTTTCGCCATCAAGTGATGGGATGGACTCCTCCGCTGACATAGACGGCATCGATGTGCCAAAGTCAGTCGAAAGAACGCATCGAAAAAGGAGGAGTCCGAATGAAAGATACGACGATCGCTGTGGGTCTTGCAAAGAACGTCTTCGAGATTGCCCTCTCGCGCGAAGCGGGGAAGGTGTCCAAGCAACTCCGTGTGAGTCGACCCAAGTTGGTGTCGTTTTTTGCGAAACAGAGCGCTGCCACCGTGCTTCTCGAAGCCTGCGGCTCGGCTCACTTCTGGGCAAGGACGTTGCGACGGTTGTGACACGTCGTCGTCCTGCTCCCACCTCACCTCGTAAGGCCGTATCGACGCGGGAGCAAGAACGACCGCGCGGACACCAAAGCTTTGCTCGAAGCCCTCCGCCTTGTGGCTCGCGACATACGCGGCGCAGGCTTCTCGCTGCGCATCGAGGGAGTTGAACTCCTGCTCGAGACCCTCTTCCGCGCTCTTTCGCGTATAGATGGCACAGCGGATTTTCTTCATGTTAGGCCTTGCGCTTGGGCGTCAGACCGGCGTTGTTGCACCGCTCTGGCTGAGAGCGAAATCCGCCTATGGTGGTGGCCGAGGTATGTTCGAGCATGAAGTATCCCAAGCGCTGCCAGTACAAGCACGCGAAGCAGAAGAAGTACCACGTTCGCAACTGGGCGGAATACAACGAAGGGCTGCGCCGCCGGGGCGATTTGACAGTCTGGTTTGACGAGGAGGCAATCACGAACTGGAAGGCCGACAAGACCGGTAAGCCTGGCGGTCAACGGGTCTATTCAGACATGGCGATTGAAACGGGCCTGGTTGTCCGGATGGTGTACAAGCTCGCCTACCGACAAACCGAAGGCTTCTTGCACTCGATCGCCTCGCTTCTCGGGCTCGGTATCGAGAGCCCGGACTACTCGACGTTGTGTCGGCGCTCGAGGTTGCTCCGCAAGAAGCTGCGGATTCCGAAAGCCGCGAGCACTCAACCCATCCACCTGATGATCGATAGCACGGGCTTGAGGATTCATGTTGGAAACGCTCGCAAACCGCCAAAGCAGCGCGCATGGCGCAAGTTGCACATCGCCGTTGATCGCGAGACAGGGAACATTGTTGCGTCCGAACTGACGGCGTCACGTGCTCGCGACGCAACCCGAGTCCCCGCTTTGCTAACACAGATTCAAGCACCTCTAGTGTCGGTGGCGGCGGACAGTGCATACGACAAGGAAGCGGTCTACGAAGCCATCGAAGCGCACAGTCCTGGACGAAGGACGCGCGTGGTGATTCCGCCGCAACGAAACGCGACGCTCAGTCAGAATTCGAACACCGCCATGCAGGAGCGCGATCGCCATATTCGTGCCATCGAAAGACACGGCCGACGTGAATGGTACAAGCTCTCAGGCTACACCAAGCGAAGCATGGTGGAGAACGCGGTCTATCGTTACAAGGCGATCATCGGGCCGGAGATGCGGGCTCGAACGTTGGCGAGGCAACGAGTTGAACACCGAATTGGGTGCGAGATACTCAACAAGATGGCTGCGCTCGGGATGCCCGATACGTACTGCGCCGGGTGACTCTGCAACCGGCACAGGGAGGTCAGCGATTTGCTCCGGGCCGTGCAACAACGCCGATTTTCTTTGCCCCTATTGCAAGAATCTCGCGGCGGCTCTTTCGAATTATCTTCCGAGCTCAGGCGAGCGGGTCGCTATCTTCTACAAGAACTATCCGCTCGACCTGGATTGCAACCCCGGTCTGTCCCGAACGCTCCACGAAGGCGCTTGCGAGCTCGCGCTCGGTGCCGTGTGCGCGTCCGAGCAAGACAAGTTCTGGCCCTATCACGACCGGATCTTCGCTCTGCAGCCGCACAACGCAGAGGTTGACGACGTCGTTCGGATCGCGGCTTCGGTAGGCCTCGAGGAAGGCCCGATGCGTGCGTGCATGGAATCGAGCTCGGCCAAGGACAATCTCGCTGCCCAGATCGCGGAAGCCAAGCGCCTCGAGGTCAACTCGACGCCGACGTTGTTCATAAACGGCAAGCGCTTGGCTCAGATCGGGAGTTTTCTCCAGGCCATCGAGTCGGAAGCGAAACGTCTCGGCCTCGAATGAGTCGGGGTCATTGCGGCACGGATCAAGCTCAACTCGTCGCGCGCTCTCCGCTGAAATATTCCTTCGTGAGCTTTGCGACAACGCCGCCGAGCCCAATCAAGCCAATCAAATTGGGAAAGGCCATGAACCCGTTCAGAAGCGTGCCGATGGCCCATACGAGCGGCTGTGCCTTCTATTTATTCATCCGCCAGCCCCATGGGTCGGAAGTCAGCCCTGCGGCGCGAAATAGCCTGGATTCTGCGCCGATTTCAACGGCGTCTAAGCTGCTGATTTGTGGCCTATTTCAAAAGGGCCGAGTTTTGGCACAGGACGGGATGGTGTGCCGCTTTCAGCCATCGATTCGCATCCTTGCACCGCGCCAGCCCTAGATCCTACCGAGGTCGGGCTCTAAATCCATTCGGATCGATTAAATGGAAGGGACAGCCACTAGACCTTCATCGCCTGACGGTTTTGCCGCCGCCGGCGGCTTCACCGATGTTCAGGAGGTGATCCTTTATTCTGCGATAAGAATTCGCGATATCCATATAGGAGGTGCTGATCAATGGAGCCACCGTTTCCTCGGACAATCGATTCCAGTGACGATCTCTGAGCTCTCTTATTTCATTGGTGATGTCGCGGCTTCTTCGACGAATCTCGGACAAGTAGTCAGCGGACGGATTCTCGAGACCCACATGGACGCCGTCGTAATAGCCGGCAATCAGGTCATGTAACCCCAGTAGCTCGTCTTGCTGTGGGCCCGTGAACCGCACGTCGGCCTCTCGCAATCGCAGATAGAGTTTGAGGACGTTCGAAACGTAGTCGCTCACCGATTCAAACTCGTCCGCCAACTTCAATTGAGCCCGCGCCCCCTCGGCAATGTCATGACTCAGCTCTTCAGAAAGCAGGTCGGTCAAGAAGGTCGTGACCTCGATCTGAACGACGTCAATCGTATTCTCTTCCTCGAATATCTTGTCGGCCAGGCTTCGGTCGCTGCTGTCGTCAGAAATCACTTGACGCAAATCGTTCAGCATGTCCCTCACATGTTGATCCGTCCGCTGAATCTCATGGCGCGATTGCTCGATCGCGGTCAACGGCGAGCTGACCAGATTGGAATTCAGATGGGTCAAATTCGCTCTTGGAGGTTTGGGCTTGTCTTTGACGAGTCTCTTTAGCACGCTCGCGATGGGCGTCACGAAAGGAAGGAACAGGAGCGTGGCGAGCACATTGAACGTGGTGTGTACCGTGGCGATCCCCGCCGTCATGTAAGGAAAGCTTCCCTCCACGTCCTGGATATTCGGATCCACACCGCCCAGGATAACGTTCTGGATGAAAGGCAGGTATACAGGAAGAAACAGGGCCGTGATCACGGCTACGCCTGAAACGTTGAAGAGAACGTGGAAATAGGCGGTACGTTTCGCGTTGATGTCGTCCGCCCCGAGCGACGCCAAATAGGCCGTAATCGTCGTGCCGATATTTTCGCCCAGCACCAAGGCCCCGGCAGTTTGAAAATCGATCACGCCCGTATTGGCGAGGGCTATCGTTATCCCCAAAGTGGCGGACGAAGACTGAACGAGGAGCGTCACGACGCAGCCCACGAGGGCAGATTTCAGGACACCGAAGTAGTCGACCGCCTCGAACAGATGGAACAAGGCGGCGAAATCGGGAAGGTCTCGAACGGGCGCGAAACCGTCCTTCATGAGCTCGAGACCAAAAAAGACCATCCCGATCCCGAGTATCGAAAGCGCCGAGTAACGCGGCTTTTCGGCCTTGAGAAAAAGCCACCCGAAGGCAGCCAGTCCGAGCAGCGGAAGGCCGTATTGCCCGATCTTAAGCGCCAATATCCATCCGGTGATGGTCGTGCCGATATTGGCGCCGATGATGACGCCGATGGCTTCGGTGAGCACCATCAATTCACTATTGACGAGACCGATCACCATGACCGAGGTGACGGAGCTCGATTGAACGAGGGTCGTGATGAAAACCCCGATGCCCACCGCCAGGAATCGGTTGGACGTGACCAGTCTGATCAAGCGTCTGATTCGGGAGCCGGCGATGACTTGAAGGCCCTGCTGCATGAACTTCATGCCGAGCAAGAAAATGCCCAGGCCGCCGACTACGTGAAAACCCATATCCAGTATCAAATCAACGTTCATAACGGTACTGTCAAGTTGGTGTCATTGTAGCCAGACTGGTCCCTGTTGACTGTTGCGCTTCGCGATTTCGTCAGGCACACGTTACCTCGCGCCAAGCAATGAAAGCGCGGCCTCTTAGCTCCCGATGATGACGGGCTTGCAACAAATGCCGTCCGACGCGAAAGCGGTTTTGAACGAGTCCATGCACGGTCAAGAATCGTTGCGCTTGTCCCAGAGATTTAAACTTCCGCATCTGTCGTTCCGGTCCTGTGCCAAAACTCGGCCCAGCCGGCATCGACGAAAGAACCGTGCCTCTCCAAATCAAACTCAAACTCTAGCACGCGAACGGGTTACACGGCAGCCGCCAACATTTGACTGCCGCAGCACCGTGTTCCAGGCAATCCCTTTGATCCGGGAACTCGAGGAAATGCTGACACCCTCGACTCTGAGAGCGATGACTACGTCGAAAGTGGTGCTTGCGCTGTTTACTGTTGGTGATGTGTACGCATCCCTTTGCAAAAAAAGCGTTTACGCTCCATTTATCGCGCAGCGAAGGTCACGAGCGCTATTTTGGCTGTAATTTAATGCACCGTAAAGCCTTAGCGTCATCTTACCAACACTTAATGGCGGAAGCACCTGGAAACCATCAAGAACAGGGAAAACAGGGAATTAACAGGGAATTTGGGCCATTTTGAGGCTGATCGGGCCGTTTTTTCATGTGGTAACCATCTGTATTTCAAATGGTTAGACGGCAATTCCCTGTTCCGAAATAACAGGGAATTTGAGATGACCGAACAGGGAATTTGAAATAGGCAAACAGGGAATCGCTCTGGAAGAACAGGGAATTAAGATCAACGAACAGGGAAATGTCACGAGCAGCACGTGAGGGGTTTCATTCGAGGACACGAATGGTTGTGTGCTCCGCCGGTCAAAAGAGTCTCCTCTCTGACCTAGGGGCAAGAATGTCCGGGTCGTCGTTCCGAACGCTGTTCACTCTAGTGTTAACGGCACGCTTTTCGTAAGGGCCGCCATAGGGTTCACGCACCAAGTCGAGTAGTCTTGGCACCGGTGACGTTGGGTCGATCCAGTCGTCGAACCGGTCCGGAGCGATGATGGCGGGCTGTCGATGGTGAATGTCGGCAAGCTCTGGAGAGGCCGTCGTCGTGATGATGGCGAAGGATTCGAGAGAGTTATTGCCCTTGCCCCAGCGCTCCCACAGAGCGGCAAACGAAAGCGGCGACCCGTCCTCAAGCGCCAAGAAGTAAGGGTGCTTGCCGTACCCGGTCCGTTGCCACTCGAACCACCCATCGGCCGGCACCAGGCATCGACGCGAACGGAAGGCGGCGCCGAATGATAGCTTCGTGTGGATGGTCTCCGACCGGGCATTGATGAGGCGGGTGCCTATCCTGACGTCTCGTGCCCAAGACGGCACCAGTCCCCAGCGGAGCTGGACCATGGTGCGTTTGCCGTTGCCATCCAGCCTACACGCGGCGAATTCTTGTCCCGGCGAACCATTGTAGCGAGGCTGCAAATTCAGCGGGACCGTCGGTGCTGTCAGGTTGTAGAGGTCGTGAATCTGACGCCAGGTCAGCTTCTGCGTGAAACGACCACACATCGTTAGAATTCTCTCCGCGTTCTCTGTCTTGAGTGGGGCCGGCAGCTCGGTAACAACATCATCATTAATAGTAACTGATAGAATAGGGCTCCTACTTTCGACCTGAATACGGGGTCGGGCGCCACAAGGAGCGACAAAGAGAGATGCCAAGGAAAGTCGACTGGTATTATCACCGCAACGGGTGAACAAGCTGTAGCCGAGCGTCCAAGTTCATGGACGCCAAGAAAATCGACGCGAAGGAAGTCGTCTCTGCATCGAAAAAGCTGAGCCGCAAAGACGCTGTGGCGCTCATCAAAGCCGCCAAAAAAGTCATCGTCGCCAAGGGCAAGAAAGTCCAAATTTTTCCCGGCGGGAAGGCGTCCAAGGAAATCGTGGATGCGCTCTTAGGACCGACGGGGAACCTGCGCGCCCCCACGCTGCGGGTTGGGAAAACGTTGCTGGTCGGCTTCGATGAGAGTTCTTACGTGGACGTTCTGGGATAGCCTCTAGGCGCTTGCGTCTCGAACCCTGCGGGCTGCACAACTTCCAAGAATCCTAAATCTGGCGAGCACATAGGACGGCCGTCCTGTTTACCGCCCTCGTGGATGCCGCGGGCGCGTGGTGATCTTGGCCCGCGGATACTTCGTCTTGACCTCCTTCGCGTAGGCCTCCCGCCGTCGGCGCGGCGTTGTTGCACGGCCCGGAGCGAATCGCTGACCTCCCTGTGCCAGTCGTAGAGTCACCCGGCGCAGTACGTATCGGGCATCCCGAGCGCAGCCATCTTGTTGAGTATCTCGCACCCAATTCGGTGTTCAACTCGTTGCCTCGCCAACGTTCGAGCCCGCATCTCCGGCCCGATGATCGCCTTGTAACGATAGACCGCGTTCTCCACCATGCTTCGCTTGGTGTAGCCTGAGAGCTTGTACCATTCACGTCGGCCGTGTCTTTCGATGGCACGAATATGGCGATCGCGCTCCTGCATGGCGGTGTTCGAATTCTGACTGAGCGTCGCGTTTCGTTGCGGCGGAATCACCACGCGCGTCCTTCGTCCAGGACTGTGCGCTTCGATGGCTTCGTAGACCGCTTCCTTGTCGTATGCACTGTCCGCCGCCACCGACACTAGAGGTGCTTGAATCTGTGTTAGCAAAGCGGGGACTCGGGTTGCGTCGCGAGCTCGTGACGCCGTCAGTTCGGACGCAACAATGTTCCCTGTCTCGCGATCAACGGCGATGTGCAACTTGCGCCATGCGCGCTGCTTTGGCGGTTTGCGAGCGTTTCCAACATGAATCCTCAAGCCCGTGCTATCGATCATCAGGTGGATGGGTTGAGTGCTCGCGGCTTTCGGAATCCGCAGCTTCTTGCGGAGCAACCTCGAGCGCCGACACAACGTCGAGTAGTCCGGGATCTCGATACCGAGCCCGAGAAGCGAGGCGATCGAGTGCAAGAAGCCTTCGGGTTGTCGGTAGGCGAGCTTGTACACCATCCGGACAACCAGGCCCGTTTCAATCGCCATGTCTGAATAGACCCGTTGACCGCCAGGCTTACCGGTCTTGTCGGCCTTCCAGTTCGCGATTGCCTCCTCGTCAAACCAGACTGTCAAATCGCCCCGGCGGCGCAGCCCTTCGTTGTATTCCGCCCAGTTGCGAACGTGGTACTTCTTCTGCTTCGCGTGCTTGTACTGGCAGCGCTTGGGATACTTCATGCTCGAAACATACCTCGGCCACCACCATAGGCGGATTTCGCTCTCAGCCAGAGCCGTGCAACAACGCCGGCACGAGGCCGGTATCGTGAACCGCCTCGACGATCGCCTCCATCATCAGTCGACGATCCGTCGCCGTGTAGCGCTGGGCCCAATCGATGGCGAGGTGCTTCCGCCATCAAGTGATGGGATGGACTCCTCCGCTGACATAGACGGCATCGATGTGCCAAAGTCAGTCGAAAGAACGCATCGAAAAAGGAGGAGTCCGAATGAAAGATACGACGATCGCTGTGGGTCTTGCAAAGAACGTCTTCGAGATTGCCATCTCGCGCGAAGCGGGGAAGGTGTTCAAGCAACTCCGTGTGAGTCGACCCAAGTTGGTGTCGTTTTTTGCGAAACAGAGCGCTGCCACCGTGCTTCTCGAAGCCTGCGTCTCGGCTCACTTCTGGGCAAGGACGTTGCGACGGTTGGGACACGACGTCGTCCTGCTCCCACCTCACCTCGTAAGGCCGTATCGACGCGGGAGCAAGAACGACCGCGCGGACACCAAAGCTTTGCTCGAGGCTTACCCGGAACGAGGAGATTCTTTCGGTGCCCATCAAGTCCGTGCGCCAGCACACCCTCGCAGCGCTCCATCGCCTACGCTCAGGATGGCTCTCCACACGGACCGCACGCATCAATGCCGTACGCGGGATCCTGCACGAGCTCGGACTCTTCATCCCCAAGGGCGCTCACTTCGTCGTGCCCGCCATCTCCGAGCTCGTCGAAGACGCTGATTCTGATTTGCCCGACGTGCTCCGTCCGCACCCGCGTGATGCGTGCTCCGAGATTCGAGAGCTCAAGGACAAGTGCGCTGGCATCGAGCACGAGCTCAAGGCGCTAGCCAAGCAGCTTCCTGAGGTGCAACGACTCCAGAAATCAGGCTCAAACTCTAGCACACGAGCGGGTTACGCGGCAGTCACCAACACTTGATTGCGGAAGCACCGTTGACACGCACAAGTACGTGCAGGCGATGAGGGTGTGATCCACAAAAGGAAGATCGCGTATTGATGGGCTGTCCACCCTCTCCCAAAGGGAGAGGGATAAAGGATAGAAGCCAAGCGATTTCGCATCGACGGGTGCTTGCGCCGTTTACTGTTGGTGATGTGTACGCATCCCTTTGCAAAAGAGGCGCTTACGCTACATTTAGCTCGCGACGAAGGTCACGAACGCTAATTTTGCTGTAATTTAATGCACCGTAGGGTCTTAGCGTCATCTCACCAACACTTAATGATGGAAGCACCGCACAGGACGGGATCAAGCCCATGCCCGGCGCTCCCTATTTGTCTGCAGTTCCCCGCAGGGCATCGATGCTCCATATCCCCGACCCTCGGGCAGCCATGAAAAGGAACAGGAAGGCATAAAGCATTGATAGTTCACCCCGGTTTTGTATCGGAAAAAGGGTGTTGCCCGCGTGGGCCATGAAATAAGCAGCAGCCATCTGACCACTGCAGACAAAAGCCACCCAGCCGGTGAAGAGGCCGAGCATGATGAAAACACCGCCACCGAACTCGATCACACCGGCCAAGCCCATCATGGAGAACAACGCCGCGGTGTTGCCTGGCTCTCCACCAAAACCGCCCAGCACGCCGAATAATTTCTGCGCTCCATGGCACGCAAAGAGAAAGCCAGCGACGATTCGCAAGAGCGCGTAGATCTGCGGTGAGAATTTACCCAACATACGTTCCATGACTGCCTCCACAAATGAGTTGAAACAAGAAGGTCACTGTCGAAGCCAAACCAGCCCCGAGCAATGCCCACCTTATACGGGAAGTTTCGCTCGCATGTCCAGGACCACCTCTAATCGGCGTTGTTGCACGGCCCGGAGCAAATCGCTGACCTCCCTGTGCCGGTCGTAGAGTCACCCGGCGCAGTACGTATCGGGCATCCCGAGCGCGGTCATCTTGTTGAGTATCTCGCACCCAATTCGGTGTTCAACTCGTGCTTGAATCTGTGTTAGCAAAGCGGGGACTCGGGTTGCGTCGCGAGCACGTGACGCCGTCAGTTCGGACGCAACAATGTTGCCGGTCTCGCGATCAACGGCGATGTGCAACTTGCGCCATGCGCGCTGCTTTGGCGGTTTGCGGGCGTTTCCAACATGAATCCTCAAGCCCGTGCTATCGATCATTGGTCGGGGCCGAGAGACCGCTCTTATACAAAGGAAAAGAGGTCGGGCACGTCCGCGCGTTCAGCGACCTCCTCTTGATGTTTCTATTGAAAGCCAAGCGGCCGGTGGTGTATCGCGACCGGGGGCTACCCACCCGTACCGAGCTTCCGGACGCCTCGGCATCTTCTTCTGACGCTGGGTTGCTGACGCGGATCAGCAGCGCCACATTGGAGAAGGCTCTTGCCGAAATCACCGACGCTTGAGGCACTGCGCGCCACGCTCCGCCCGAATGCGATTCGCGCCGAGCTCCGTCGGCGTGCGATGCCGATTACGACCAACGCGGAGCTCCTTCAGTACGTGGAGGAGACCTTCGGGGTTCGGATTCCGCAGGTTCGCTGTTGCGCGGGGCATCAGACACCCGCCGAGGCATTTTGCAACAGCTACTTCGCCCGGACAGCCGTCACGGTTTGGAACGCCTGTGCCAAAACTCGGCCCTTTTGAAATAGACCATAAATCAGCAGCTTAGCGACTGGGCCAAGGGCCCTTAGGCTCTACAGTTACCCAAAACCCGCGGTCGACGTTCGAGAGCCGCGGCCGTTTCACCGAACGGCGGAGGACGGCGAGCTCGTCGTGTCCAAAAACACAAACGAACTCAAGACCCGCCTGGGCTGCAACAAGCAGGTGCAGATGGCTAAACAGCCTGGAGGGAATAAGTGGCCAGCCCGATGGCCACCACATGGTCGTTGCCCCCAACGACCTCGAGCCGGCAGGCGGCGAGCGAGCGTCCCTTGCGGACGACCTCTCCGATGGCGAGCAGGTCTTCCTGGACTCCCGCCAGCAAGCTCATCTTGAACTCCACCGTCTTGACCGTGGAGCCCGGCGAGACCGAACCCACCGCGAAGTTACCCGCCGTGTCCGCCAGCAGACCGATGAGACCCCCGTGGATGACGCCATGACTTTCTTCGAACTCGGCCCGAAACGGCAAACGCACGCGCGCCACGCCGTTCTCGCAATAGCTGAGTGTCATGCCCAGGTAGCGGCTGATCGGAGCCGCCTCGAAGAGTTGTTTGAGTTTTTCGAGATGCGCGGAACGTTCCGTCGTTTCACCCACCCGCTGGTGGCGGACACCTTCGGGCAGAGGAACCGGCTTGGGTTCATTGCGGGGAGCCGAACGAGGCCGTGCAGAGGCTTTCTTGCTAGCAGGCCTCGAAAGGATGTCTCTCTTCCCTGGTCCTTCTTTCATATCGAGACACGCTCCACGATGTTGCGAGTGACGTGCTGTCTACGCCCGTCATAGATCTGTGTGGCCCGAGGGGTTGGAGTGTCCGGCCAGATACTGCACGTCCTCCAGGGGCACGTTCTGGTTGAGTATATCCGTGATCTCCATCGCGCGGATGAATAAATAGAAGGCACACCACCGTACTGTGCCCGCGCTACGGTCGGCCGGATCCGGGTCAGGCGTCTACCGGGCCGCCGGACGCGTCGTCGAGCGCGCCAGTCTTGAGTTCGTTTGTGTTTTTGGACAGGACGGCGTCTAAGCTGCTGATTTGTGGTCTATTTCAAAAGGGTGTGGCTCTTTTGGAACCGCGAGAATCGCCCATTTTCTCAGTGATCTAACCGTCCAACGGTCACTCGTCGTGAGGTTGGTCAGAGGATAACGGAATTTACTCTGGTTGTGGACCCTGAGCGGTGTCACTTTTTGCTGGACATTCGTCCCGGCGTTCGCTACGGTAGTTGTGGCAAGTAGGAAATGGGTACGAGCGGAGCGAATTTCAGCGGCAGGCGATTCAGTTCATCGGAGCTGAGCTTGATCCAGGAATTGGTCGAGAGCTGTGGCGGTCTGAGCCGGATGGAACTGGCGCGAACGGTGTGCGAGTTGCTGGATTGGAAGAGGCCGACCGGAAAGTTGAAAGCGCGGGAGTGCCGGGAGTTTCTCGAGCGGCTGGAAGGCGAAGGTCGCCTGGAGCTTCCGGACAAACGCCCGGGTAAGCCGGTCGGGACACGAACCCGAATACCGCAAACCGAGCGTGGCGAGCCGTCTGAGCCGTTGGAGGGAGAGCTGAGCGAGATTCAGCCTGTGGTGTTGGAAGTGGTGCGGAGTGACGAGCAGCGTCTTTTGTTCCGGGAGCTGGTGGACCGGCATCACTACTTGGGCCACGCGGTTCCCTTTGGCGCTCATCTGCGCTATCTGGTGTACGCATCGGCGCCGGCACGGGTGGTGGGCTGTGTGCAGTTGTCGAGTCCGGCGTGGAGGATGGCGGCACGAGATTTGTGGATTGGATGGGACGATGCCACGCGCGGGCGGAACCTGCAGCGAGTGGTTAACAACAGCCGCTTTCTGATCCTTCCCTGGGTGCGGGTGCAAAACCTCGCGAGCAGGGTGCTATCCCTGATGGCGCGACAGCTTCCATGCGAGTGGCACAGCCGCTATGGGGTGGAGCCCTTGCTGTTGGAGACCTTGGTGGATCACAGCCGCTACCGCGGCACCTGCTACCGGGCTGCGAACTGGATCGAGCTTGGAGTGACGACGGGGCGGGGGCGGATGGACCGCGAGCACCGTCGTCACGGCGCAAGCTCGAAAACGGTGCTGGTCTTGCCTCTGGTGAAGGACCCTCGCCGGGTGTTGCGGGAGAGCTGAGAGATGGCACTTTCTGCGTTCGAACTGTGCGAAGAGACGTTCGGGATGTCGAGGGACGATCTCGAGTCGATCATCGCGTTTCTACGTTCTGCCGAATCGAGGCAGATGAGCCACAGCGACGTGGAGAAGCTGGTGCGCGAGAGGAGCTACGAGCTTTCGCGTAAGTTGTTCCAGGCCCATGTCGACTCGCGCGGTCCCGGCGAGGCGGCGGCTCCGGTCCGAGGTGCGGATGGAGTGGAAAGGGACCAGGAGCGAATCCACGAGCGCGGCCTGACGACGATCTTCGGGGAAATCCGTGTCAAACGTTTCGGTTATGGAGCCGAAGGTGCAGATAGCCTGCATCCGTTGGATGCCGAGCTGAACCTCCCCCGTGAGCGTTACTCGTTCGAGCTGAGGCGGACGGCGGCAGTAGAGGTGTCAAAGGGAGCGTTCGACGAGGCGGTGGCGAGCCTTGGCCGCCACACTGGGGCGAAGGTTGGAAAGCGCCAAGTGGAGGAGCTGGCGGGTCGTGCGGCAGAGGACTTCGACGCCTTCTATGGGCAGCGCGCTCCACCGGCAGGCGATCGCAGCGCCTCGGTGCTGGCGATCACGGCGGACGGCAAGGGCGTTGTGATGCTACGCAAAGACCTGCGTGAAGCCACCAAGAAGGCGGCCGAGAAAGGCTCGCGGCGACTAGGCAAGCGGCTGACCAAGGGAGAGAAGCGGAACCGAAAGCGGATGGCCACGGTCGCGGCCGTTTATACGGTGGAGCCCTTCGTGCGCCAACCAGAAGACGTGGTTCGTGTGCTGGCACCAAGCGACGAGCGAGAGAAAGACAAACGGCCTCGCCCCCAAGACAAGCGTGTCTGGGCGAGCCTAGCCAAAGAGCCCGAGGAGGTTCTCGAAGAGGCGTTCGCGGAAGCCGAACGACGAGATCCCTCACACCGCAAGAGTTGGGTCGCCTTGGTCGACGGCAACGCCACCCAACTGAAGATCCTGCACAAGCTGGCTGGCCAGCACCATGTCGAACTCACCATCGTGCTCGACTTCATCCATGTCTGTGAGTACGTGTGGAAGGCTTCGCTAGGCTTCTACGAGGAGACCGAGCCCGCCCGCCAAGTGTGGGTCCAAGAGCGGTTGCTTCGCATCCTGCGCGGTGAGGCCTGCCTGGTGGCGGCGGGGATAAGACGTAGCGCCACCCGACGAAAGCTGACGCCCGACAATCGGGAGAATGTGGATCAGTGTGCTGACTATCTGCTCAATCACGCCTCTTATCTGCACTACGACGAGTGCCTCGCCGCTGGATTCCCGATCGCTACCGGCGTGATCGAAGGCGCCTGCCGCCACCTGGTCTCGGACCGCATGGACCTCACCGGAGCGCGTTGGTCCCTCGCTGGCGCCGAAGCCGTGCTGCGGCTTCGCGCTCTCCGCTCCAGCGGAGACTTCGATGAGTACTGGCGCTTCCACGAGCAGTGCGAGTACGAGCGCAACCACGCCTCGCGCTACGCCGACGGCAAGGTCGTCCCCGTCAAAGGCCGCCACCTCAAGCGCGTCAAGTGAGATGAGCCCTTACCACTATGAGACATGCCAAACTCACCGTTCCAAAAGAGCCGCACCCATTTCAAAAGGGCCGAATTTTGGCACAGAACGGGGTGGCCGTCAGGCCGTGGAAAACTTGACAGTACCCATCGGCCCCGAGTTCGGCATCGAAAGGTGCTTCCGCACCTACGCTACCTCACGACTTCGCTCACCACCTCCCGCTCGATCACCGTTCCCACACAATGGCTCGTGTACTCGAAGGGGTCCCCGTCGTAGAGTGCAACGTCACCGTCTTTTCCCGCTTCCAGTGAGCCCACGCGGTCGTCGATCCCCAAGAGGCGAGCGGCATCGATGGTAATGGTGGCGAACGCCTCCTCAAAGGAGAGCCCGTTGGCTGCCGCCACCGCTGCCTCGAAGAGGACTACGCGCGTCTTTGGCACGTATGACTCGTATCCACTCTGAAGGGCAAAGAGGATGTTCGCGGCCTTCAAACGCGACGCCGCTTCCATGGTGAGGTTCTCGGTCTCGCCACCGGCACGATACATCGTGGGGTGCAGGATGACCGGGTAGCCGGATGCTCGGATCTGCTCGCTGACCAAGTAGCTTTCCGCGGCACCGTCCAAGACCAGCCGGAGGTCGAACTCCTTGGCAAGGCGGATGGCGGTCAAGATATCTTGAGACCGGTGCGCGGTGACGAGAATGGGGAGCTCGCGGCGTAACATCTTGGCGAAGACTTCGAGCCTCAGGTCGCGGTCAGGCTTGTTCTCGTCGCCACTCACCTGCTTGTCGAGATAGCCTTGCGCCTTGACGAGTTCGGTTCGCAACATGGCGACCATCTTAGCGCGCGTACCCGGTGCCTTTCGGTCCTCCGCCCGGGCGCTGTCACCGAGCGTCGCGGCCACCATGGCGTCGGGAACCAGAACGGCTTCTTCGACGTTCGCGCCTCTGGTCTTTACGATCATCGTCCGGCCCGAGATTAGGGCTCCTGGAGCATGGCCAGTATGGATGGTGGTGATCCCGAACTCCCGAAGCCACTCCACTAATCGCGCGCGCGCGTCGTAGGCGTCCATCGCACGAAGCTCAGGCTGCATCGGTGCGGAAGGCTCGAGCTGCTCCTGGTCGTGCGGTTGATTGAGATAGCCGGCTATACCTACCACGGTGTGAGCATCGATGAGACCAGGGGTCACGACCTTCGCGGTAAGCACGCGAAAGCCATCGGGGATGCTGACCGAAGACGCGGGGCCCACGCGGTCGATCTTGCCCTCACGAATAAGCACCACGCCGTCTTTGATCGGAGCGCCGGCCATGGTATGAACCGTCTCCCCACGGACGGCGACTTGCGCCACTAGAACCGAGGGGACAAAGAGGACGACTGACAGGATGGAAACCAAAACAACGCTCTTTCGTTGCATCATCGTCCCTCGTCCAAGAGCTCTTGGAAGACCAGAGGTTGATCGTGACCCGCACCGTATCCGCCCACCGCGTACAAGCGATCCTGTGGAGTACTGCGATCGAAGACCATATCGCCTTCCACCCATGTTTGAAGGACCTTGGTGTAAACGCTCAATGGATCTCCGGAAAGAACGACAAAATCGGCGTCCTTGCCGCGCTCGAGAGAGCCGATGCGATCCTCAAGCTCCAACATCCGTGCGCCCGCCATGGTCAGTCCATAGATCGCGCCGGCGCGACTCATTCCCGCGCGCACCGCAAGTGCTGCCGAACGTAGGAAGAGCCGCGAATCGGTGATGCTGTCATCGGTGTGAAAACCAACCACGGCACCTGCTTTCTCTAGCGCTGCGCCGTTACCCTGCGAGAATTGTCCGTCCTTGGCCTCGATCTTTCCGCCAGGACTGTCGATGGTAATGATCGATACCGGCGCTCCGGCAGCAGCGATCTCTTCCGTGACCTTATGGGCGTCGCTCGCGTGTTGGAGCACGACGCGAAACCCGAACTCTTCCGCGAGTCTAAGGACGGTCAAAATGTCGTCGTAACGATGCGTGTGGTGGTGTACTATCCGCTTTCCTTCGAGAATTTCGACAAGAGCCTCCATCCGAAGGTCGCGAGGCGGCATCTTTTCCGGGTCACCGTCGGCGCGACGAATTTTTTCACGGTACTCCTGTGCCTTGACGTACTGCTCTCTTACCAACGCCGCCGACTTGGCTCTGGTGCCCGGAAACGGAGGGTCCCTTCGCGAGTTCGTGCCGTTCGCCATCTTCATTCCCGACGCGATGCTCCCGTCCTCTCTGCGCACCAAGAAGTCGTCGATGATGCGCCCCTCCCGAAGTTTGAGGTAGAGAGTTTGTCCGCTCATCAAATGCCCGGAGCCCGGCATGATATTGGCAGTGGTGATGCCGCCCGCCTGCGCCTTTTGCACCCTCGCGTCGCGCATATTGAGTGAGTCCAGCACGCGCGTGTCCGGTTGGATCGGCGCGCTGCGGTCCGCTCCCCGTGGTCCAGCAATATGGCTATGGGTATCGACCAGACCCGGCATAATGACCAAGCCCGCGACGTCGTGCCGCTCCGCGTCCGACGGGATATCGACTGAATCGAGGGGACCGACGGCAACGATCTTGCCTTGATGAATGACCAGGACGCCGCTCTCGATGTCGACACTTCCGTCCGGGCTTACCGGAATGATCCGGGCGCCGACGAACGCCAGGAGAGTCTCCTGGGTGAGCGCCGGTTTTGCGAGTGCGACAAGAAAGAACAAGATTGCGATGCGCTTGAACAAATCCTACCTCCTCACGTCAGGTCTAGTGACAGAACTTCATCAGGAGATTCTATTCGAGTCCCTCATGTTCGGTCCACATGATGGTAACTTTGAGCTACGCGCAAGAGTCGGGGTTCAGTGCCGCGCCTCCCAATATGCGGTCATCTGAGTCGATTATCCCACGTCCGACAGAATCTCCTCGTCTGCTTCCGAGTAACGAGGCTCGAATCCCGGCCCCTCTGCTGGCTCGGCGGTCAGGTCAATGACGCCCGGCCCGTACTTCTTGGCCAAGAATCGTTCTCGATAGAGGTGGTAGGCCGCGTCGCAGACCCTCGCCGTATAGTACGCGTTGAAACCGCCTCCCACAGCCGCGCCCATGATCGGGACAGCCTGGGCCAGCTTGACCTTCGTGAGACGTATGCCCAGTGCCCGCGCGATCTGCTGGACAACCTCTACAAATGCGTGCTTCTCCAGCGTCTTCCACGCTTTCTTCTTCGCGGCGTCAGCAGCGATTCTCGCCAACTGAGCCATCACAGGCGCTTTCGCCGCATCACTCGGGCTGGACGCCAAACCCAACACGTTCATGGCGAAGACGCGTTCTCGTTGAGAAGCAACGTCGAAACCGTAGTAGGTGGCGTATTCAGCGATCGCGCGAAGATTCAAGGTCACCAACGCTGGAATGTCGGCTATCAGTCCAGGAACTCCGGCGGCGCCGGCAGTCGCTCCCTCAGCGAACGCCAGCCCTGTGTACTTGGCGTCCAACCGACCGACCACCGCGTCGACCTGTTCCAGGTCGAGCTTGAAGACGTCTGCATGTCGATGAACGTCGTGCCCTTTTTCGCGAAACTCGACGTAGACAGCGTCGCGACGCACGGCCCAAGCGGCAGCGTCCCCGAGGACATGTAACGTGCCGGCGAGCGCCTTGGCGAGCACGTCATGCAGACCCGTTGCGGCGGCCGCTTTCCCGATCAGCGCCCGCACGCGGTCGACGGGCCAACCGATTTGGCGCATGGTCTGGCCGAACCAGCCCTGGTCGGGTTTCTTCCACTCGCCGATCTGCTCGCGCGCCCGGTTCTCGTAGTCCGACGGCTTTCCGCTCATACCGCTCTTGGTCGGAGTCATCCCGAGCCAACACCCACGAAACCAGCGGGGACGTCGCGGATCATACCATGTCGGCGGACGGCGCTCGCCAGCGCAGGAGCGCGGGTGCGGTCCACGGGCGGCCTCAAGAGTCCCGCCCTTGTCGTTCAGAACGAGGGGTACAAGAGTTCACGCCTATAGCATTTCACATGAATTGTTTGGTATCAATGGATTGGTGCTTCCGCAATCAAGTGTTGGTGGGCAGGCAATAACCCATCTGCGTGCTAGCAGCCCGGTGAAAAAGTCCAGATTCTGCTCACGGAGAAAGTTTGGTGGGCAAGTTCAAGGAAGATGTGATTCGGCGGAACGGCCAAGTTGAGACGCCCGATGGATTGCAGCGGGGCAAAACGTGCGCCTATGGTCGAGACGAAGCGCAATAAAGCAGCGATCAGACTGGCGTTGAGCTCCGCGTATTCCTTCGGCGTGGCCTTGCCGATGAGATTGCGCATCAGAATCCCGAGATTGAATCCGGCCACGTGCGTGAGGAGGCGCTTGAGTATATTTTCGTGTCTTCGCAAATGCGTTCGTCGCATGCCTCCCGCTTCGAGGTAGTGCGCGAAAGGTCGTTCGAGTAACTCGCCGCGACGGCGTATTAATCGCTTACCTCGAGTCCCGCGAATGCGACGTCGGTTCGCGTAGGTGGCGGCTTGCTCGGCCTGTTTGTCCTTCCATTTGCGGCCACCTCGCTCTGGCTCCGAAATGTAGCTCCGGTATTCTTGTTCGACCAGCTCAACCAGGATGTCGTTGCCGTGATAGCCCTTGTCCCCGACCACTTCGCGACCCGCGTCTTCATGTATTCGTTCACAACATTCCGCGTTGTTCGCGAGCTCTTGCAGATTTGACTGCGCTTTTTCCAGCGTATCCGGTAGGCTCTTTGTGTCACCCTTCGCGCCTCCGTGAAGCGTCACGGCAATTACCGCACCTTCCCCGCTCATGTCCACAGCATGCTCGGCTTTGTGCGCCATATCCGTGCCCCCGCTCTTCATTTTCATGATCTCCGCATCCGGCTCGTTCGGATTCACCCACTCCTTGTTCGACCCTTTCTTTGGCCGCTTCTTGTCCAACTTTGCAATGTCCGCTCGGCTCGGCTCTTCGATACCACTCTTGCGCGCAAGCTCCTTCAAATACGATTCGTAGCTTTCCCCCGTGTCTCGACGAACGATTGACCGAAGCGCCGCATTCGCTTCCAGCGTCGTCGCGTCCACACCCAGTGTCTTGCCATCTATCATCCCTCTCGACGCTAGAACTTCTAGCACCCATCCAAATACAGATTCGTGAACTTCCAGCGGAAGTCGATTCCGTATCCGAGACAGCGACGAATGGTCCGGCGTTCGCTCTTCCATTCCAAGGCCAAGAAACTGGCGCAAAGACAGTGAGTCCGAACACCGCCAGCAGATCCCGCGCTCTGAATCGATGCGCTCAAAGTAGCCGATCAACAGCATTCGAAAATACACACCCGGCGGTATGCTCGGCCGACCTTGCTTCTTCGCGTAATACGGCGAGCATTTCGACTCCACAAACGAGTCAAACTCTTCCTCTCGAAGTACCCGCTCGAGTTCCTCATAAAAAGGATGACCAGGACTCGACGCAACCGCATCGTGTGGAATCCATAAAGTCTCTTGGCAACTTTTCTTTTTCTTCTTCATCGACATGCGATGCAATTTTACATCGTCATCGAATGAGTCTTCAGAGAAATATCGCGACCGGATACGACTTTTTCAACGGGCTGCTAGAGTTTGAGCCCGATTTCGAGAGACGCAGTTCTTTCGTGGACAAGGGCGAAGCCGAATTGAAGAATCGAAGATGTCTCAATCCCGCATGTACGTTCCACGGAAGAGTCGGTTCCGGGAACATCGTCCGCCACGGCTTCTACAGAACGAGATCCGGGAAACGGCGTCGATACCGGTGCGTCAGGTGCGCAAAGACGTTCTCTTCGACCAAAGGCACGCCGTACTACCGTCTCCAGCATCGAAGGGCGACTTTCGACGCAGTGGTCGCTCTCAGAGTCGAGGGCGTCAGCATCTCTGCGGTTGCGCGCATCGAAGGGCTTGCCTGGAACACCGTCGCTCGATGGCTTGAGAAAGCCGCCGACGTTTGCCGTGGCTTCAACCAGAGACGGACTACCGGATTCGGCGTCGAGGAGCTCCAGGCCGACGAAATTCGCTCCTTCTCCGGCGGCAAGACGCGGCTGACGTGGATATTCGTCGCGATCGAAGTCTGGTCCCGTCTCTGGCCCTCGACCGTCGTCGGGCGTCGAAGCTACCGGAACACACTCGCTCTCTTGCGCGACGTGGCCAACCGGATGGATTGGGAGCGTCTTCCCCTGATCGTCACCGACGGATTCGATTTCTACGAGAGGGTCGTCCGACGCGTCTTTGGACCAGCTTGTCTCTATGGCCAGGTTCTCAAGACGCGCAGGAATGATCGTATCGTGAAGGTCGAACGAAGAGCGCTGGTTGGAGCCTCGTGGCGATTCGATGAAGCCCTCAATAACTCCGAGGACTCTTCGACATTGAATACGTCGTTTATCGAGCGGCTCAACCTCACAATTCGTCAAGGGTCGGCGTACTTGCGTCGGCGGTCGCCATGCCACGCCCGCGCGAAGGAGACACTCGAGGACCACCTGGAGTTGCTGCGCTGTTATTACAACTTCGTCCGACCGCATAGGGCGTTGAAGTTCGGGCGGGAAACCAGGACGCCGGCGATGCAGGCTGGACTGACCACGCGGCGGCTGACGCTCAGGGAGATCTTCGTGTGCACGCCGACGTCCCTATCAATATTAATAGAGCCCGACGCGATGGCGTTCGCCGGCACACGTAGGTCGGCTACCGCGGTTGTAGAAATGCCCCTGGCGGCGTAGTAACACTTGATGGCGGAAGCACCATGCGTAGGCCGGTCCACACCAGTACGGTTCCTTCAATCGCCCACGCCATCGTGACCCATTTGCCCTCGAACTGGGTGAATACAGCGAGGGTTATCAGCGTGAGCCCCAGTCCCGTGTAAAGCAATACCGTCGGAGAAGTCATCCCTCTCTCATTCTGTGCGGCCAACCAGGCTGCACTCCAGTGGATCGCAACCAACACCAACAGCCAGAAAGTAAGAGACCCGCGGTAATGGTCGTAGAGCATGGCGTCAAGTACCGCCAGGTACCAGGTCACGTTTGCCAGCACGACGACCATCTGTGCGGCGCGCAATTTCGGTCCCTGGCGTGCTTGCAAAAGTGGAATGATTCCGAACTCGGTGAAGAAAGCGGTCGCAAAGAAGAAAGTCACAAGAAGCTTTTCCGAGGTGTAGTATTGGTCGTACCAGGTGGTGAAATAACCGATTGTCCAGACCAGACAGACAATTTCCAGAGCGCGCCAGGTGCGCCACCGGGACAGCACCAGCAGGCCCGCGTTGAGGACTACCAGATAGCTGAACAACGTACGCTGTGAGTCTTCTCCAGTACTCAACAACGCGGGAGTCAGAAAGCCACCCAGCATCGCCAGAAATGCGGCCGACTGCGAGTTGCGCCGAATGGCCACCGTAAGCATTCCCGCAGTAACCGCCACCATTGCGATAACCGCCACGCCTTGCGGAACCAGATGGTAGAACCACCAGGCGGCATAGACAGCGAGGTAGAGCACGCCTGTGGCCAGCCCCGTAATCCCCTCGGAAAAATAGCGGTAGCCACGGCTGAGCAGCCGATGGCTGTACCAGAGCAGTAACCCGCCTATCAGCAGCAGGATGAGCACGCGCCCCACCGGCCCCACCACTGGTTATCCAAGGCAAATTTTACAAAAAACGCCACCGAGAGCAGTAAAGCGACGATCGCGATCCAATTGAGCCAGCGCCCGGCAAAACGGGTTTCCATGTCCAGACCTCCGGCACCAGGTTTGATCTGAACCGCATCGGCCGGAGAGTGTGTTGCTTGAGTTGACGGCGGCGGAACTTGTAGTGAGGGGCAGAGCGAAGGCTCGACTGCCATGGCAGTGCGTTCCGACTTCGGCGCAGCAAGATGTTCGGCTGGGGGCCCCTCGGGCTCAGTCGTTTTCAGTACTTGCTGGAGGCGACGACTCAGTTCAGAGACTTGCCTCTCCAAAGCGGACACACGGCCCACAACGCTTTCGTTGCGGCCGGACCGACGCCGTCCCTCCAGCCGCGTAAGGCGCACAAAAGCAACCACGCCTAGAATCGGAGCAAGCAAGAAAAAGAGAACTACTAGAATAATGAAAGGAGCAGCAACGCCCATGAACTTAATTTAGGCTTGAGAAGCTCACGCCATTTTTTCGTGCGCGGTCTTTTCTGCTGTTGTGGCCCATCGTCCGGATGCGTACCTAATCACGTGGAAAAAGAATGGCGCTTCTCCGCGTCGTCGTGATGGTATCAGATCAGGCGGCGACTTGGCCTCGAGCAAGAACGTCGGCGAGGTGTTGGTAAGCATCGATGCGTCGTAGTCTGATCTGAGTTGAGTAGGCAGCGTCTACGGTTCTCGATCATTGCCCTTCGGTGAGGGCAGCCGCAAAAAAGGCGTCGGTCTTGGCGGCCATGAGGCGTTGTTGCACCGCTCTGGCTGAGAGCGAAATCCGCCTATGGTGGTGGCCGAGGTATGTTCGAGCATGAAGTATCCCAAGCGCTGCCAGTACAAGCACGCGAAGCAGAAGAAGTACCACGTTCGCAACTGGGCGGAATACAACGAAGGGCTGCGCCGCCGGGGCGATTTGACAGTCTGGTTTGACGAGGAGGCAATCGCGAACTGGAAGGCCGACAAGACCGGTAAGCCTGGCGGTCAACGGGTCTATTCAGACATGGCGATTGAAACGGGCCTGGTTGTCCGGATGGTGTACAAGCTTGCCTACCGACAAACTGAAGGCTTCTTGCACTCGATCGCCTCGCTTCTCGGGCTCGGTATCGAGATCCCGGACTACTCGACGTTGTGTCGGCGCTCGAGGTTGCTCCGCAAGAAGCTGCGGATTCCGAAAGCCGCGAGCACTCAACCCATCCACCTGATGATCGATAGCACGGGCTTGAGGATTCATGTTGGAAACGCTCGCAAACCGCCAAAGCAGCGCGCATGGCGCAAGTTGCACATCGCCGTTGATCGCGAGACAGGGAACATTGTTGCGTCCGAACTGACGGCGTCACGAGCTCGCGACGCAACCCGAGTCCCCGCTTTGCTAACACAGATTCAAGCACCTCTAGTGTCGGTGGCGGCGGACAGTGCATACGACAAGGAAGCGGTCTACGAAGCCATCGAAGCGCACAGTCCTGGACGAAGGACGCGCGTGGTGATTCCGCCGCAACGAAACGCGACGCTCAGTCAGAATTCGAACACCGCCATGCAGGAGCGCGATCGCCATATTCGTGCAATCGAAAGACACGGCCGACGTGAATGGTACAAGCTCTCAGGCTACACCAAGCGAAGCATGGTGGAGAACGCGGTCTATCGTTACAAGGCGATCATCGGGCCGGAGATGCGGGCTCGAACGTTGGCGAGGCAACGAGTTGAACACCGAATTGGGTGCGAGATACTCAACAAGATGGCTGCGCTCGGGATGCCCGATACGTACTGCGCCGGGTGACTCTGCAACCGGCACAGGGAGGTCAGCGATTTGCTCCGGGCCGTGCAACAACGCCGCTTGGACGCTTGAGTTCGCGACCCGAAACGGTCGCCGACGCGTGGTGCCGGCGGTGCGTGATGCTTCGCAGGGGAGCACGACGCAGCGCGTCGGGAACGTCGAACAGCCCCCGCAAGTAATCAACTGCGGCGTTTTGTCCATTCAATGCAGCAGCAAGTTCATCTTAGTCGCTCAGCGGCGCGATCGTGCCGTACATGAGCCCACCGTACTCGCCGTGCTGCCAGCTGCCAGCATACTGTTCCGCGTAAAACATGACCCGCGCGGTGAAGGTGCCGTCGAGCCCTGGGATAGCCATGTCGGTAATGGTGACTATGGGGGTATCACCCGCCCACTGGATGGGTACGACAACCGGTAGCGTCACATCGACACTCCCGTAGGTCATGTGAACGTCGAACCGCCACCGGTGCTCGCCGACCTTCGCCAAGCTGGTGATCTCGTAGCGTTCCGGGTTGTCGTCGCGACGCTCACGGCCTTCGAGCGTGTAGTGGCCGGTGAGCACCACGTTCTGCATCCGCTCGGCGAACCCCCGCTCGAGTTCCGAGAGCGACTCCAGGGGGATGGCTTGACCGGTGCCGGTGATCGCAACGAGCCACCCGGCCCCGAACATCACGACTAGTGAAGCGATGCCAACGGCAATCTTGAGCAATGAGCGCATGGTCGGATTATAGGTGATCCGCGCCGGGCTCACCGATGCTCTATCCCGTCCTGTGCCAAAACTCGGCCCTTTTGAAATAGACCATAAATCAGCAGCTTAGTGTCTATGGTGCGCTCCCGTGAACGGCTTGGCGGGTTGCTACGTTTCTACCATCGGGAAGCAGCATGAGTATTTTGACCTCACGGGCATTATTTATCCTTCGCTCGCCTCCTCGGCTCGCTCGGCCAGCCGGGCTCTTCGCCCGCGGGCGCCTCGGTTCGAAGGCGGGAGCTTCGACGTCCACAATGCCTGAGCTACTGAACCAACAGGAACTCCGCCGTCGGTTGCCATGCCCGCTGGCCGGGTCTAGACTTCCGCTTTGGGTTGTGACGATTGGAATGGGAGTGTTGTCATTGAAGCGAATTGCTAAGTTCCAATTGGTGCTACGAGTTATAGGTGCTTATATTGGAGTGGGAGTGTTGTCAATGAAGCGAATCGCTGGCTGGGCTCTTGGTGTGATGTTTATCGGAGGCTCCCTGGGTGCTGCCGAACTACAGGTTGGCGACGAGGCACCCGACTTCGAGCTCCAAGGCACCGACGGAAAGTCCTACCGGCTCTCCGAGCTAAGGGGCAAGGCTGTGGTCCTTGCGTGGTTTCCGAAAGCGTTTACCGGTGGTTGAACGGCCGAATGCAAGTCGCTCCGTGAGAGCGGCGACGAAATCCGTGCTTTTGCGGTCAACTACTTCGCCGCGAGCTGTGACACGGTCAAGACTAACAAGGAATTCGCCGACTCTCTCTCTCTCGACTATCCGATCCTGAGCGATCCCGACAAAGGCGTCGCGAAGTCCTATGGGGTCGTAACGGCGAAGCGTGAATTGCCGCACCGCTGGACTTACTATGTCGACGCCGAAGGCAAGATCCTCTACATCGACAGAAGCGTCAACACGCACAGCGCGGGAGCGGATGTCGCGGCGCGATTGAAGAGGCTCGGAGTGCCGGCCTTGAGCAAGTAAGACCGGCGAGAGCCTCCACTCGTTTCGTTCAAACCAATCTTTGCGCCCTCCACAGCGCTCTGCACCCCGTCCTGTGCCAAAACTCAGCCCTTTTGAAATAGACCATAAATCAACAGCTTAGCGACTGGGCCAAGGGCCCTTAGGCTCTACAGTTACCCAAAACCCGCGGTCGACGTTCGAGAGCCGCGGCCGTTTCACCGAACGGCGGAGGACGGCGAGCTGCTGCCGAAGAGCGACATTGTCGAGAGCCAGCTCGCGACGAGCCTTGAAGGCGGAGATGAGAGTGCGAACAAACGACGAAATCAAGCAGGCATGGTGCCGGCAGACCGGAGACTAATCAAGTTTGGGGCGCCCGGATGAATAAATAGAAGGCACAACCCAAAACTCGCGGTCGACATTCGAGAGCCGCGGCCGTTTCACCGAACGGGGGAGCACGGCGAGCTGCTGCCGAAGAGCGACATTCTCGAGAGCCAGCTCGCGACGAGCCTTGAAGGCAGAGACGAGAGCGCGAACAAACGACGAAATCATGCCGGCATGGTGCCGGCAGACCGGAGACTAATCAAGTTCGGTACGCGCGGATGAATAAATAGAAGGCACAGGCGGAAGCACCGGCAGCAACTTGCCTTAGAACCCGTACTTTTCTTTTCTCAAATTGAAGGCTGCTTCGCCGCCCTCCATGATCTTCTTGATCGCGTCCCGCACGCTGTCAACGTCGATCGCACCTTCTCCGGCTATTGTGCCGCGCGACTGGTCGCCGGTTGTCCTATAATTGCACCAGGCGACAAGTTCAGCGTCGCCATTTACCACAAGGTTTGCATTGTGACTCGCGAAAACGAGCTGGCGCTTTTGCTTCGCCTTCCAGACCCGTTCGACAATTTCAAGCATAACCGGGTTATCCAGGTCCTCTTCTGGCTGGTCGATGATTAACGGAGGCTGTGCCTTCTATTTATTCATCCGCGCGCACCGAACTTGCTAAGCTGCTGATTTATGGTCTATTTCGAAAGATCCGAGTTTTGGCACAGGACGGGGTGCAGATCATATTGGTCAACCGATATGGGGAAGCCGGATGGGGGGCTGTGCGGGAAACGCTCAGAAAGAACCCGCCCGTGTGGTCGCTGGCACATCGCGGGAGGGCCGTTGAAATGATCGCTCCCCCTCCTCCTACTCTCGGAGGACTCCTCAAGCTGGCTCAGGAGCAAGCGCGGCGCGCGGCTCAGGGGGATTCTGACTCGTGACCCCCGTCGATCACCAGACTCTTCAATGACCACAACTGGGGAAAACTGGGTGACCCTTGATACCTCGCCACAAGGGGGCTGGTCATGGACCACACCGCTGGGCGGCACCGCAGATCTTGGTCAAGATGCGGTCGCCGAGCGTTTCTTTGGTCAGGCCGGTTCGCAGCGGACCGTCTAAACCCGAGAGGAGGAGAAACGTGAAGTATCGTCATTCATTCCTGCAGGTACTCGCGGTTGTCTTCCTCGCTGGCACACAATACGCCTGCCAGGCGGATGCACCGAGCCAGGGGGATGCAGAGGACCAGATGGACGCGGAGCGCGCGCAGGGCGCAGCGACCGGCGAGGTTCACTGGAGCTACGAAGGCGACACCGGACCGTACCAATGGGGTGGGCTGGATTCGTCCTTCGCGGTCTGTGACAGCGGGGTCCAGCAATCTCCGATCGATCTGACGGATGCGATCTCGGCAGGCGGAGGGGGACTCGAAATCCAGTGGCAACCCGCGGCGGGCGAGGTCGTGGATAACGGACATACCATCCAGGTCAACATAGACGCCGGGAGTTCCATCACTCTGCAGGGCCGGCAATTCTCGCTCTTGCAGTTCCACTTCCATCTGCCGAGCGAACACACAGTCGATGGGGAAGAGTACCCGTTGGAGGTCCACTTTGTGCATCAGGCCGAGGAGGGTGATCTTGCGGTGATCGGGGTCTTCATGGACGTCGGCGGCGTGCACTCGGCCGTCCAGAGCATCTGGGATGCCATACCAGGCGTCGATCAGGCGCCCACACCGCTGGTCGACCTCGATCCGAACGCCTTCCTGCCCGGAGGCCGGAGCTACTTCCGGTACGCCGGCTCCCTGACGACGCCACCCTGCTCTGAGGTGGTCAACTGGGTGGTGCTTACCGAGGCAATTGCAGTTTCGCAGGCACAGGTCGATGCCTTCGCTGCCCTATATCCGATCAACGCGCGTCCGGTCCAGCCACTCTATCGGCGGTTCATTCTGACGAGGTAGCGAAGGGGAGTAAGAAGATGTATACGATGTTCATGGCCGCTCTGTAGTTGCGCGTTATCTGCAGCGCTGGGCCGAGCCAGCCGCGACCACAGCACTATCCCGTCGTATCCAAAAATACAAACGGACTCAAGACTGACGCGCCGGGGCGTTTCGGATGAGAGGTGTCTAGGCTCAGAGCTCCTCTACTAGGGTCGCCCATCGTCGGAACTGATTACGAGAGTTGGGTTTGGCGGCTCGCCGTGTGTTAAATAATTAGCGCTAGTTCTAAATGCTGAGATGATGCGTCCATGAGCACACTGGTATTCACGAGACGTGCTTGTCTTGAGGGAAGACGCGACAAGTCGACCAGTATTGAGTTGTGCGCGTCCATGGTCGCAAAGTTGGAGTGTCATCTCATTAACACGCAGGGCCCAGTTACCGACCCCCTAACAGAGGAGCTCTGAGGCTTGGTTGGCAATGGGAGCTAGACTGAGAGGTCTGTTCGGGAGCACCGATCACAGAGTCAGTGCCCCGTCGGCTGGTCTCCGCGAATTTCGAGAACGCCTCGAGGATTCGGGCTGTCGGGTTCTGTTCGTATTTTCGGACACGACGCGATTGTAGAGCCTACGGCCCTTGGCACGGTCGCAAACACAGACTCTAAGCTGTTGATTTATCGTTTATTTCAAAAGGGCCGAGTTTTGGCACAGGACGGGATCGAGATCAGACCTACGGAGCGTACTTCGATAGTCACGTCGACGGTCTCGGGATCGAGCAGGTCCTTACCGCACCGCGCTCCCCGTGGCAGAATCCATTGGTCGAAAGGATGATCGGCTCCATTCGACGTGAGTGTCTCGACCACGTGATCGTCCTCGACGAGCGGCACCTGAAGCGAATCCTACGCAAATACGTCGACTACTATCATTCGTGCCGGACTCATTTGTCGCTTGAGAAGGACACGCCTGAGCCTCGCCGGGTAGAGTCACCGGCGAGGGGCAAAGTGAGAGCCATTCCAAAGGTCGGTGGTCTCCATCATTATTTCACTCGACGTGCTGCTTGAGCCGATCCGCTCGGAACGGCTGCCGGACTTCGCACCAGCTTACACCTCTACCCCTGAGTAGAGCCGACGCCGGCTCTTAAAACGTCCTGCATGAAGACAACCAAAGCATCCTGGTTGCAGGCAGTTTGCCAATCTCATACAGCTCGAGTTTATGGAAGGGACAGCCACCATGCCTGCACGATTTAGTCATTTGTTCGCGCTCTCATCCCTGCTTTCAAGACTCGTCGCGAGCACCCGGCCGTCTCGCGCTGCGTGATAAGCTCACCTCATGGAGGCGTTGTTGCACCGCTCTGGCTGAGAGCGAAATCCGCCTATGGTGGTGGCCGAGGTATGTTCGAGCATGAAGTATCCCAAGCGCTGCCAGTACAAGCACGCGAAGCAGAAGAAGTACCACGTTCGCAACTGGGCGGAATACAACGAAGGGCTGCGCCGCCGGGGCGATTTGACAGTCTGGTTTGACGAGGAGGCAATCGCGAACTGGAAGGCCGACAAGACCGGTGAGCCTGGCGGTCAACGGGTCTATTCAGACATGGCGATTGAAACGGGCCTGGTTGTCCGGATGGTGTACAAGCTCGCCTACCGACAAACCGAAGGCTTCTTGCACTCGATCGCCTCGCTTCTCGGGCTCGGTATCGAGATCCCGGACTACTCGACGTTGTGTCGGCGCTCGAGGTTGCTCCGCAAGAAGCTGCGGATTCCGAAAGCCGCGAGCACTCAACCCATCCACCTGATGATCGATAGCACGGGCTTGAGGATTCATGTTGGAAACGCTCGCAAACCGCCAAAGCAGCGCGCATGGCGCAAGTTGCACATCGCCGTTGATCGCGAGACAGGGAACATTGTTGCGTCCGAACTGACGGCGTCACGAGCTCGCGACGCAACCCGAGTCCCCGCTTTGCTAACACAGATTCAAGCACCTCTAGTGTCGGTGGCGGCGGACAGTGCATACGACAAGGAAGCGGTCTACGAAGCCATCGAAGCGCACAGTCCTGGACGAAGGACGCGCGTGGTGATTCCGCCGCAACGAAACGCGACGCTCAGTCAGAATTCGAACACCGCCATGCAGGAGCGCGACCGCCATATTCGTGCCATCGAAAGACACGGCCGACGTGAATGGTACAAGCTCTCAGGCTACACCAAGCGAAGCATGGTGGAGAACGCGGTCTATCGTTACAAGGCGATCATCGGGCCGGAGATGCGGGCTCGAACGTTGGCGAGGCAACGAGTTGAACACCGAATTGGGTGCGAGATACTCAACAAGATGGCTGCGCTCGGGATGCCCGATACGTACTGCGCCGGGTGACTCTGCAACCGGCACAGGGAGGTCAGCGATTTGCTCCGGGCCGTGCAACAACGCCACGTTCAGGTCCTCGGCGCGGGCCTTGTTCCTCATGTCCATCGGCATGATGAACTCATGACCCCCGTAGTTCGGGTGGATGTGGTTGTCGCCGGAGTACCACCCGTCGGCAGCCATGTCGATCCAGCGGGTCAATTCGACCTCGACCCTCGCCACCTCGCCCGCGCGTACGTTCACGGTCCGGGAAACAGGCTCGTACTCGAAACCACGCCAGACCTCAAGCTCGGCCTGGCCCACCGGCAGCATCACCTCGAAGCTCCCGTCCGTGTGGAAGTAGTAGTCCTCCGTCACGCTCGCCACTCTCGGAAAGCTCGTGTCCGGGAAGTAGCTAAGGCCGTCGGCACCCCGAAGATAGATCCGCGACGGCAGCTGCGAGCCCGACTCGGTGACGTGGACCTGCACCACTCCGGTCGGCACCGACCACGCATACGCGTCGATGCGAACCGGTTTCGGCTCACCCCCACCCCTAGTGACCGTATAGAGGGCGAAGCCCATCCCACTATCGATCGTCCTCTCCCGATCCGGAGTCCCACCGTTGCGGGCGTACACGATGCGCTGACCATCCGGCGACCATGACGGGAAATATTCGTCCGTTTCCGTATGCGTCAGGCGCACCGGCTGGATGCCTCCGTCCGCCGTCCGACTCGGCACCGCATACAGATCATTGCTCCCCGACGCGTCGGTGACGTACGCAACCGTTCCGCCGTGAGGAGAGACGACCGGCGCGCCCTGGAAGTTCGTCTCTACCCGAAGGAGCAGCTCCGCCTCTTCGCTGTCGGCGTTCCACCGCCAGAGAGAACCCGATCCAAGCGCGGCCTCGCCCCGCTTTGAGACGAAGACCAGGTCCCCCCCGTTGCCGATCCAGTCGCCCTCCTGATTGTTGATGCTGGGGTGAGATACGATTGGTTCGGCCGACCCTTTTCGCATGTCGTATGGGCGTTGTTGCACGGCCCGGAGCAAATCGCTGACCTCCCTGTGCCGGTTGCAGAGTCACCCGGCGCAGTACGTATCGGGCATCCCGAGCGCAGCCATCTTGTTGAGTATCTCGCACCCAATTCGGTGTTCAACTCGTTGCCTCGCCAACGTTCGAGCCCGCATCTCCGGCCCGATGATCGCCTTGTAACGATAGACCGCGTTCTCCACCATGCTTCGCTTGGTGTAGCCTGAGAGCTTGTACCATTCACGTCGGCCGTGTCTTTCGATTGCACGAATATGGCGGTCGCGCTCCTGCATGGCGGTGTTCGAATTCTGACTGAGCGTCGCGTTTCGTTGCGGCGGAATCACCACGCGCGTCCTTCGTCCAGGACTGTGCGCTTCGATGGCTTCGTAGACCGCTTCCTTGTCGTATGCACTGTCCGCCGCCACCGACACTAGAGGTGCTTGAATCTGCGTTAGCAAAGCGGGGACTCGGGTTGCGTCGCGAGCTCGTGACGCCGTCAGTTCGGACGCAACAATGTTCCCTGTCTCGCGATCAACGGCGATGTGCAACTTGCGCCATGCGCGCTGCTTTGGCGGTTTGCGGGCGGTTCCAACATGAATCCTCAAGCCCGTGCTATCGATCATCAGGTGGATGGGTTGAGTGCTCGCGGCTTTCGGAATCCGCAGCTTCTTGCGGAGCAACCTCGAGCGCCGACACAACGTCGAGTAGTCCGGGATCTCGATACCGAGCCCGAGAAGCGAGGCGATCGAGTGCAAGAAGCCTTCGGTTTGTCGGTAGGCGAGCTTGTACACCATCCGGACAACCAGGCCCGTTTCAATCGCCATGTCTGAATAGACCCGTTGACCGCCAGGCTTACCGGTCTTGTCGGCCTTCCAGTTCGCGATTGCCTCCTCGTCAAACCAGACTGTCAAATCGCCCCGGCGGCGCAGCCCTTCGTTGTATTCCGCCCAGTTGCGAACGTGGTACTTCTTCTGCTTCGCGTGCTTGTACTGGCTGCGCTTGGGATACTTCATGGTCGAACATACCTCGGCCACCACCATAGGCGGATTTCGCTCTCAGCCAGAGCGGTGCAACAACGCCTCATGGCGCTGTGAATCGCCCCGGGTTTCTGAGAGACTCTATTTCTTGGGAGGATGGAGCTCATGGGTAAGACCGAGGAAGTATTCACCGGAAGTCCGGGAGCGGGCCGTTCGATTGGTGTTCGACCAGGAGCACCAGCACGACTCGCAGTGGTCCGCGATCTGGTCGTTGGCTGAGAAGATCGGCTGCACGTCGGAGACGCTACGCCACTGGGTGCGCCAAAACGAACGGGACGCGGGCCGGCGGCCGGACGCCGTTTGGCTCTACCACCGATTCTGTGTGAGTTTTCGAGACGTCGAAGCTCTGCTCACCCAACGAGGCATCACGGTTCTCTTACGAAGCGATCCGATTTGGGTGCACCCAGTTCGAGCCGGAATACGCTCGGCGACTAAAGCGTCGACAGGGTCTTCTCGGCGACACGTGGCACTTGGACGAGGTCTTCATAAAGATACAAGGCTAACGCCAATGCCTCTGGCGCGCGGTAGATCAAGATGGTGATGTGCTCGATATCCTCGTCCAGCCTCGCCGTGCTCGGAAAGCCGCCAACCGTGATCTGGACCCTGGAACATCTGGAGCGTACCGAGGCGATGGGAGCCTCGGGCCGGCGAGAGATGCAAGGCGTCTATTTGACGGAGCGCTATATCGAGGGCTATCGGAGCCTCTTTCATCTCGCCCTTGAGGGCAACTGATTTGAATCTCTTCGGCTTCGACATCAGCGAACTCGACATGGCGAACTTCGTCGCGGCGATGCGTCTGGTGACCATCGGGGTCGTGACGATCTCTTTTCTGCTCTTCTTCCGTCAAAAGCGCTGGACGATATTGGCGATGGGAATCGCGGTGCTCGTCGTCGTGGGCTGGCTCACGACGTTCTATCCGCTGGCCCGGATCTACGGTCTCCAAGCGCCGGGCGATCGACTGCGCAATCTCAGCTGGGTCGCCTCCGTGGCCGCCGGTAATTCCCCCCTGAGCACCGGCCGGGTCGGAGACTTGACCCTTGAGCCCTTGTGGGCACTGGTGGCGGGAGGCCTCTGCTTCGGACACCCCGAGTTTGCACCGGTGGTCTATGCCCTCGTGTCGCTCGTCATTCCCCTGATGCTCGGATTGGTGCTCTTTCTGCACTTCCGACGCCGGGAGGATGAAGAAAGCGGAAGCGAGCTCAGAGCCTTGGTCGTGGTGGCCTTCGCTCTCCTGGTGTCGAGCGGGCCACTCGACTACTTGGCTCCCTTTCGCGACTTCTACGCCAAGAACTTCTTTCTGAAGCCGAACCACACTCTCGGGTTTGTTTTCATTCCGCTGCTCATCGGGAGCATCGCCAGCCGGCGGAAGCTGTGGCTCGCAAAGGCAGCGGTTCTCCTGTCACTCCTCGGCTGGGCGTTTATCGTTCACTGGGCGTTTTTCTGCTTTGGGCTCGGCATCTACCTCGTTTTGCATTTTCTCCAACAGAGGAAGAGCTCTGGCGGCGAGCTCCGGACCGTGCTGATTCTCTGGATATTGAGCGCCATCGCGGTTGCCCCTTACATTTCCATCATCTATCGACAGCACCCCCATGCCATCCGCATCGACTCCACGGTGGTCGATCCCGAGGTGCCCTCCCGAAGCGCCTGGGGTGACATGCGCCCGGTGGGAAGCTCACTCCTGCTGCTGGTCACGTTCGACCGTGCGCTCCTCTTCTTTCTGGCGATCGTCGGGGCGTCGGTCTGGTGGCGGGGGGGTCTGAAGCGGGATCTGTTGTGGCTGGCACTTCTCCTCTCGGTCTACCTGCTCTGGGGCGTCAACTACGTCGGCTATCTCACCGCACAGGCGCGAGAGGCAGACGAGTTCTACTATTTTCTCGACTTCGTGCTCTCCGTTGCGGCGGGAGTGGGAGCCTGGCGGCTACTCGAACTCATCGCATCCCGGATGCCGCGGCCCAGCGTGTCGGTCGCGGCGTCGACGCTCGTGGTGATCCTCCTCGTCACGCCCCTCGTTGCTCCGTACTGGCGCAATCCGGAGATCATGGACGCGCATTTCCGCGTTGCCCGAAAGCCGTTGCCGGGCCCGGTTGTCGAGCTTCGCGACTGGGTGCTCGAGGCGACCAAAGGTACGGACGTGCTCGTTGCGGACGGCATCGCCGCGTTTTGGGTCCCGGCGCTGACGGGCCGTCAAGTTCTCGTGCCCTATCGGAAGGGTCGAGAGTATCTGGACGCTCTGCTCTCCTCCCCCGATGGTCAGGACGGCCTGCCGTTTCGTGTCACACACGTGGTGTACAGCCATGAGTTAGAGGCGGCCATCGGGCTCACGCGCCAGACGCTCGAATTGGAACAACGCTACGAGCGGGTGTTCGAGAACCGCCTGGTGACGATCTATCTGATCGAATAAGCTTCTAGTACATCATCGCGCGCCCACTCCTCGTTCACGTGCGGCGCTTCGGGCATTTATCATCTCAACTCGGCTCCTCGCGGCTCGCTACCGCTTCGGGACTTCGCGCTACTCCGCGGCTGAGGGTTGCGCTCGGTGTGCTGTCCCCCCATTTTCGGCGTTAGCAGCCATTCGAAGCGGCCCGCCGACATCTCATTCTTTCGAGTAGCCCCAACGGGACGATTGGGCCGGTCTCTCAGCAGATGCGATGGCTGCCGCTCGGCACGCAGCGGACGCGCTCATCAGCGGCCTGTCATCAGAAGGTCTCTTCGAGCACCTCGATCGTTCTTCTCAACGTCTCGTCACAGTCGAAATCGCGCGCGCGTTCTCTGGCACGGCTCGACAGCTGCTGACGGCGTTTCGAACCGACAGGAGGTCCGACACGGCTTTTTCTAAAAACGTCCCGGCTCGTCGACCGGTGCTAGGAGGCTGTGGACGCCGTCATCGACAATCTCCGGCACGCCACCGACGGAATTCGCACCGGGGGACGAGGCCTTCCGCCATGGCTGCTTCCAGTAGGACGTGCGGGAACGCCTCGTGCTCGGCCATTGCCGCGAGCTAGACGATCGCCGACAGAGGATAGAACGTGTAGTAGCGATGAGCCGGCAAGTAGCGTAGGAGCTTTTGTACCAGTCCTGAGGTAACTACCCGATCAAAACCAGCAAAGTAAAAAGAGCGGCCGAGCTGGCGGCGAGGGTTCTGGAGTGACGGCTGCCAAAAAGCGCCACGACCACGACGTTTTCCCCCTCGTACAGATCCGGGACGATGGCGGCGGCCGTGGCGAGGAGATAGGCGTAGCCCGTGGGGTTCGATCGAAAGATGGGATAAGCGGCATCAACGCCAACAGGTGTCTCGCTCGCTAGCCGCGTCGCCGCCCCGGCCCAATAATAGCTGTCCGTACCGAAGGTGTTGTCCCTCACTTCCCACAGCATGGATGCCTCATAAGCGAGGACGGCAATCAGGAAGAGCCAAAAAAAGCGTCCCTGTGGGTCGAAGCGCGAGTGGTGCGCGTCGCCGAAGACAATAGGCGGTGAGGGCGACGAAGACGATCGTAACGCCCACGAGCCAGCCCGCCGATAGAAGATTCAACGCGCGCAGGACGATGCCGAGCAGCGTCAGCCAACCCGCGCCCCACGCGATGACGAAGGCCACAATCTCGCCGCGACCATGGGTCTCTCCAGGTTTGGCGAAACAAAAAGCGATGAGATAGCCCGGTACGAAAAGCAAGGCCACTCCCCAGATGAGCAGCAGGAGCGGGCTCATCGTTACCGTTCGAGCCTATCGGCGGAGCCGCATTCGAGAGGCCATCGCATCATGGACTCTCCGATGAATGCTTGCGAGCGACGACGATGCTACCGTAACCCAAAGAGCGAAAAAAAGGCACGCCTCTCTCAGACGATCCATCTGCGACCGCATCCAAAGGGCGCCGGGCAGCACCGACGCGAGATAAGGCACGGGGGATACTGGGAGCCTTGAATCGAAGGATCTCGTAGTCGGCCGCTTCCACCTCGTGCCGCAACACCCACGGATAGCACCACACGTGTGGCAGGTCGCTCCGCCCCACATAGCCCTCGTCGACACGGCGTACGAGTCGGAAGCGGTGAAGAAAGCCTATCTTCGGGCGCTGCCGTTCGACGACGGACGTTTCGATGTCGTGCTGTTGCTTGATGTACTCGCGCACGTCGAGCTTCTCGATCAGCTGAAGGCCCTCTCGGAGGTTGCCCGTGTGCTGAAGGACGACGGGGTACTGCTGATGAGCGTGCCCAACCTCGCGCACTTGCACAGCCGGTTAAAGCTGTTGTTCGCCGGCAAGCTGATGCGGACATCCGCCGTTCACCGGCATCCCGGCGATCGGCCGCGTGCGGAGTACGAAGAGCTTCTTCATGCGACAGGCTTCCGCATCGAGTCCCGGCGCGGCATTTTCCCGACGCTTCCGCTCGCGTTTCGGTTGGTGAACCGCCATCCTCAGTCGTGGGGGTTGGCTCGTCGGCGTGCTCGATGCGGTATTGCCTTTTCCGGGGTTGTCGTTCTTGGCGGCGATCCGGGCAAGAAATGTCACTGCGGTGGGTTGATTCGAAAGACGGCGTAGTGGTCCTCTTCGAGCACTGGATCAAAGCAGTCACGGATCTCGGGGAAGCCGCTGTCGAACTCCAAGTGGATCGCGATCGTTAGATCCCACAGCAGGTACATGTCCGGGTACTGTCCCACCGTGCCGGGATCGCAACCGTTGGTCAAGAGCTCGTTGACGGGGGGCCGATGAGCGCCATCGACAGTTATTGCGGCGTCGCGCGAGAACACGGTGTGGCGGACGAACGTCTGCTGTTCTTAGACCGTGTCCCCTGCGAGCAAGTACCTCTTTGGAGCCGAGCCTTCGACGTTGCGGCGACGCCGTTTCCCGATGCCGCTGACTAGGCTGAGCCGATGTCGCCGATGAAGCTCTTCGAGTACATGGCGGCCGCTTTGGGGCTGAACGCGATCAAAAGGAGTATGCTACAATCCGTGACGTTACAAGCAACCTCGAAGAGCAAAGCGTGTTCATGTTATGACTTCGATCCGAGTACCCACGCCGCCCGCTAGCACCGAGACCGCGCGGTCCCAAGCTGCTCTAAGCGAGAACGCGCTTCGGCGCTTCGTCATCGACCACCATGGGAGCTTCGATTCCGCGGGGAACGAGCGCATCTTCGAGAAATGGTTCAAAACCGCCCCCCGACACGTTTTTCAAAGAGGCCGACCGCAAATACGGTCTCACCAGGCTCCGGCTTTGCGATCTTGGGTGTAGCTACGGGATGAACTTGGTGCACTGCCACGAGGATGCCTACAGGGTGGAGTTCGACGACCGAGAGTCCGACTTCCCGCAGAGGCTGGGGCTCACCGTGTTCGAGGGCGACTTCGTCAGAAACGACGTGTTCGACCTCCCCAAAGTCGAAGCGGTTTGGTGTGGTGTGGAGCGGTGCTCGAGCACGTCGAATCGCCTCATCGGTTCCTGCGCAAAGTCCACCAGCTTCTCGAGCCGAGCGGACTCTTGGTTCTGTTCGTGCCGGCGATCTCGTCCGTCGGCGGTCTCGCTCTCCACCGGCTTCCGTGGATCGGAAGATACTTCGTCGGCTATTTGGCGAGCGACGACATCAATGCGTTCATACCGTCGACGGTCGCGTTCACGTGTGAGCGAGCCGGATTCGAGACCATCGAGACTGTCGAGGTCACGCCGTCGTTTCCCGGCCCCTCCAGCCTCTTCAACAGGGTCCCTCCGCTGGCGAGCCTCGTCGACGGCGCGACCTACATCAGTCGCGCCATCCCGAATTGGGAGTACCACCCCAAGGCGACGCGACAAGCCTCTAGTCAAGTCTCCAATTAATGATGCGGGCTTCAATTCGCGCCGCTCGCGCTAGTGCCCAACGCTTCCCCTTCGATGAAAATCTTGCTCGTTACACCCTACTTCTTCGAGCCCCACCGGTGGAACATCAGCGCTTACAAGACCGCGCACAGCTTGGCCCGTATCGGCGTCAACGTCATCGTGTTCACGGCGCGCTCCGAAGGCCAGCCGTTCCTCGAAAAGGTGGGCTCTCATCTGAAAATCTACCGCTACCGCGACTTGTTCATCCCCGACCCTGTAAACTTCGGGATCATCCCGTTCTTGTCGGCGCGTCTGTGGAAAGTCGTTCTACAGGAGGCACCGACGCATTTTCTCGTGTTCACCCACATGTACCACGCGTCGCTCGCGGTGGTTTTGCTGAAAGCGATGGGCAAGCGCGTCGTTGTCGTCACCGACACGTTTCCCGGCATCGACTGGTTCAGTCGTTCACGACTCGTCAACGCGGTGCTATGGGTGTACGCGCGCACCGTTGGGTTCTTGGTGCTTCGCCTCGCCGATCACGTCGTTCTGTTGCACCGAGGGTTGGTGCCGACGGCGGAGCGGATGGGCCTTCGTTTCGTCGTGCACCCGTACGGCGTCGAGATGCATCGCTACGAGAGTCCGAGGCCGCCTGCGGATCTGGAGAAAGAGGACGGCGCGATCTGGGTCGCGTACGTGGGCCGGCTGGAATCGGTCAAAGCGTATGACTTCATCCTCGGCGCGGCCGCAACTTTAACCGCGCGCCACGCGAACGTGCATTTTATTTTCGTGGGCGACGTCACCGGTAAGGACGATGTCGTCGAGCGCTACCAGAGTCCTCGCATCCGTTTTCTCGGGCACCGTGACGACGTTCCCGGGATCCTAGTGAAGGTCGACGTCTTCGTCCTCGCTTCGTTGTCCGAAGGACTTCCGAGCGGACTCATGGAAGCGATGGCGTCCGGGTGCGCGTGCGTGGCCACAGAGGTCGGCGGTATCCCCTATCTTTTCAGCGAATCGCCCGGCGAGGCGGGGTTGCTCGTGCCGCCGGGGGATCCCAAAGCACTCGAGGAAGCGCTCGAAAAGCTTGTGAACGACGGTGAGCTCAGGCGGAGCCTGGGCGAGCGAGCCCGGCAAGTTATCCACGATCACTACCGCATGGACGAGCTCGCCAAAGAGCTCGTGACGATCCTCGAGACCACGTCGACCGAACCATGAAGACGATCGTCATCTTCAGCTGGTTCTACCTTCCGTTCATCGGCGGCGCCGAGCTCTTCGTCAAAGCGATTACCGACCGGCTCGGCTACCGCTACCGCTTTGTGATCGTAACTGCGCGAGCCGATCGCAAGTTGGCGGCAATCGACGAGAGCGAGCGCGTGAGCGTCGTGCGTGTCGGCCTCGGCAATCGCTCCGACAAATTCATGTATCCACTGTTCGCTCTCAAATGGGCGCTCGCGTCCGAGCACGTCGATCTCGTTCACGCGATCATGGTGAACGCGTCAGCGGTGGCAGCGTATTTGTTCTCGAAGATGAAACGCGTGCCCACGCTTCTGACCCTCCAAGAAGGCGACACCGAAGACTACGCCCGAGAGTACTTGCGGCTGCTGTTCCCGGTCTATCCGCGGTTGCACCGTACGTTCGATCGGATCCACGCGATCAGCCGTTTTCTCGAACAACAAGCGATCACCTATGGCGCCGACACCGAGACCATCCGGGTGATCCCGAACGGTGTCGATACCGAAGTCTTCCGCCCCGGCGAAAGTGACGCGAGCGCAAAGCTTCGGACCCGGTTGGGTCTCGATGGAAAGCGCGTCGTCGTCTCAGTGTCGCGTCTCGTTCCCAAAAACGGGTTGGACACTCTCGTGGAGGCGATGCCCCGGCTGCGACGAGAGCATCCCGACGTCGCGCTCGTGCTCGTCGGCACCGGCCTGGAAAAGCGGCATCTCGAATCCAAAGCGGACGAGCTCGGTGTGAGCGACGCCGTCGTACTCGTAGGTGAGGTGCCTCACGAGGAGACGGCCGACTATCTCCGGCTGGCCCACGCGTTCGTGCGGCCATCGCGTAGCGAAGGGCTCGGCAGTGCTTTTCTCGAAGCGATGGCGTCGGGAGTTCCTGTCGTAGCGACACCGGTGGGAGGTATCCCCGACTTTCTCGATCCCGAAGTGACCGGGCTTTTCTGCAAGCCTAACGATCCCGAAAGCGTAGCCGGCGCCATCGGGCGCGTGTTCACCGACCACGCTCTTTCTCAAAATCTGCGCGTCGGAGGGCTTCGCCTCGTGCAAGCGCGCTACCGTTGGGACCAGGTGGCCGATCGGATCGCTGCGGTGTACGAGGAGCTACTCTGAGCCATGAATCTCCTTCTCGCGACGGGCATCTTTCCTCCGGATATCGGGGGGCCGGCCACGTACGTGGCAGGTTTGGCTCCCGAGCTTTGTAAACGAGGCTTTGGCGTCGAGGTGGTCACCTATGGAGAGGCGTCTTCCGACGAGGTCATGTTTTCGGTGGCCCGCGTCTCCCGGAATCAAAGCTTGCCGCAACGCTACGGGTCGTATTTCGTGTCGGTGCGGAAAGCGCTCGCACGAGCCGACCTCGCCTACATTCAAGATCCGGTTAGCGTCGGCCTACCGGCTACGCTCGCAGCGCTCTCACGGCGAAAGCCTACCGTACTCAAAGTCGTCGGCGACCTCGCGTGGGAGATCGGCCGCGCCGACGGCATCGTCGATGACGACGTCGACGACTTCCAAACGAAGCGCTACGGAACGCTAGTGGAATCGATGCGGAAAGCCCAGCGTTTCGTCGCCCGCCGCGCCGGCGCCGTCATCACCCCGTCGCACTATCTGAAGAATCTTGTCATCGGTTGGGGCGTTCCTAGCGAGCGGGTCCACGTCATCGAGAACGGCGCCCGGCCCAAGCCGGAAACGCGCCTGACTCGAGAAGACGCGCGCGCGCGGCTAGAGCTCGACGGAGATCCGATTCTGATCAGCGCCGGCCGACTGGTGCCGTGGAAAGGGTACGAGCACATCATCGATTCAATGCCGGCGATCTTGCGAGATCATCCACGCGCACGCCTTCTCATCGCCGGCTCGGGACCGTGCGAGACAGCTCTCCTTGAGCGCGTCCAAAAGCTCAAGCTCGACGACGCTGTTCAGCTCTTGGGCGCGCGCGCGCCGACCGACCTCGCGATGCATCTCTGCGCCAGCGACGTGTTCGTGCTGGTGTCCACCTATGAAGGTTTTTCGCATCTGTTGTTGGAAGCGATGCAATCGGAGCTTCCCGTCGTCGCATCTCGCTGCGGGGGTAACCCCGAGCTCGTCGGAGACGCCGACAGCGGACTCCTGGTGTCGCCGGATCCACGAGGGGCGGAAGCCGCCATCCGAAAGCTTCTCGCCGATCCGTCGCTGCGAGCACGCCTCGGCGCAAGAGGCAAACGACGCGTGGAAGATTTTAGTTGGGAGAAGATGGTCGCGCGTACGGCACAACTTCTTCAAGACGCCTGGAACAACGCTCGGTAGCCTTCGATGTAGCTTTCGGTGGAGTAGAGATTTTTCGCCGATTGCTTGCCTCGGGCACCCATCGCTTCGGCCTCTCTCGGATGCTCGAACAGCCACAGGATGCGCTCGGCGACAGCGTCCTCGTCTCCAGGAGGTACGAGAAAGCCCGTCTGCTCGTTCTCGACGAGCTCGGGGATGCCGCCGACATCGGACGCAACCACGGGAAGCCCGCACGCCATCGCCTCCCACACGACACGCCCCAACCCTTCGGACAAAGAAGGCAGCACGAACAGTCGAGCACTGCGATACTCTTTTCGAAGATCGGTCGGTGACAATGAGCCGAGAAGCCTGAGAGACGCTTCGACCCCGAGATGCGCCGCATGTTCACGGAGCGCGCGTTTCATCGGACCGTCGCCCGCGAGATGGAGCGTCGCCTCCGGCCGTTTGGACGTTACCTGCTTCATCGCCCGGATCAGGGTATCGAAGCCCTTCACCGGGTAGAGCGCACCCACCGACAACACCCGGGTGTCGGAACGTGACGGCTCGGTCGCGTCGTCGAAGAGCTCGAAATCGGTGTACCCGGGAAAGCGATGCAGCGGGACTTCGGGCGCCACCGCGGCGATCCGCCGCTCCAAAAATCTAGAAATAGTACGGATGCGATCACTGCGTCGCAGAACGAAACTCGCCCACGCCGCGAGTATAGGACGAAAAACAGCACTCAACGGGACACGGTGATAGAGAAAGGGCGATTCGCTCCAATCACCGTGGACTTCGGTGACGACGACGACACGACGACGCATCACCCATGCGACCCCCCGCACGAAAATCCCGGCGAGACCTTCGTAGGGGCTTTGACTCAAGACGAGCTGCACTTTCCCACGGTAGACGAGACGAAGCCCAAGCACCGTCGATGCGACAACAAGTAAGACGAGCCTGAGCGCGGCGATGGGGACGAACGGCAACAAGTAGAACTCGACCGGCTCGGATGCGCGCTGGTATCGGAGTGACGGCGAGAATCCGACGACGTGGAGGCTCGCCAGCCGACCGAGGTGCTCCATCTTCTTGAGCTCGGTCGGGCCGAGCGGGAGCGCGTAGCGGGTCACGCCGATGTTCACGACGCCGAGTTCTCTCACGGGTAGCAGTCTCTCTACGAGTTGTGTAATACTACCTCAGAATTCTGAGTCGACGATGTCAACGGGTGTAACAACCAACGAAACTGCGGAACGCGTCTCGTCGAAGTCGCGCCGCCGGCTTCTCGTGATCGTACCCGCGTTCAACGAGGGACCACGGCTTGTTGGAGTCGTCGAGAAAGTCTACCGCGAACACCCGCTTGCCGATGTGCTCGTCGTAGACGACGGCTCTAGTGACGACACCGAGGGGCGCTCTCTCGATGCCGGAGCCATCGTCGCCCGCCATTCTTTCAACCTCGGCTACGGTAGCGCGCTCGAGACCGGCTATCAATTCGCGGTCCAAGGCCACTACGACTATGTCGCTCAGCTCGACGGAGACGGACAACACGATCCGATCTCGCTCGCCGACGTCCTCACGCCCATCTTCGAGGATGCCGCCGACGTCACCATCGGGTCGCGGTTTCTGATCTCGTCGAGCTACCAGGCGCCTTGGGGTCGCAAGCTCGGAAACCATCTGTTCTCGTGGCTAGCGTCGCGGCTGACGGGCCGGCGGATCACCGACCCAACCTCGGGCTTGTGGGCGATGAACCGAAAAGCGACGGAGGCTCTCGCCGGCGGCCAGTTCCCTCACGACTATCCCGACGCGGACGTTCTCATCGACCTCCACTACGCCGGCCTTCGTCTCACCGAAGTGCCCGTCGTCATGCACCCGTCCCAGGGAGGCAGCTCCATGCACGACGGCGCCATGCCTCTCTACTACGTGTTCAAGATGCTCTTGTCCATGTTCTTGACGACGTTGGGACGGAGACCCAAGTCTGTGTAGATGCCAATCCGCCAACAAGTCGTCGCGCTGATCATCAGCGTCGCCCTCCTCGTTTTGATCGTTGAGCTAGTGCGGCGCCGCAAGCTGCGCGAGGAGTATTCTGTCCTTTGGGTCCTCACCTCGATCACGGTCTTCGTGCTCGCGGTGTGGTACGACCTGCTGGTCGTATTGACGCGCCTCATCGGTGCTGTCCTGCCGACGTCGACGCTCTTCTTCTTCGCGCTGATCTTACTCGTGCTCGTCTGCCTGCAGTTCTCGGTCCGCATCACCAAGCTCGACGACCAAGTGAAAAAGCTCGCGCAAGCGCTGGCGCTCAAGGAAGCCAAGGGCCAGAAACAGAAACAAGATCGGTAGCATCGAGTTTGTCTACCGAGACGGCACCACAAGTTGGCTTGAACCGATTGCTGCGTACACTGCCATTCGAAGACCTACCCGCGACAATGCCGCTCGGGATAGATTCTATCAACGACGGCATCCCAGAACGGCGACCCCCTAGCTTTTCTCTGCGAGTTCTGTGTGCTCTGCGGTTCGATAAACCTACCGGTGGTGCGGTTGTCCCCACGAGCCTCGCTCGACTCCAGCGTGTGAAACGAAACGCTATGGCGTGTACTCGAACACCCGAATCCAGTGACGGTCACGATAGCGCTCCTCGAATCGCGGGCTCTGCTTGAAGAAACCGAAATCGACAGGCGTCGTGCCTTCCGGCTGGTCGAGTCGCCCCCATGCGACGTGGGTCACGTTCCACTCCGTCACCGCAACCGCGATCTGATCTGGATCGCGGGATTGCACCATCGTTTCCAGTGCACGTTCGCGCTCGGGCGATTCGCCCACGAGCAGAACGCGGCGACCGCTGAGCGCGGGGATCCACGGCGCATAGCTGGGCCCGGCGGCGAGCACCGCATCGGCGTCCGTCGTGTCCCGGAGCACCTCTCCCATCGCGACAAACCGGCGCGACACCGCGGGAAAGCTCTCGACGTAGAGCGGGTCCATTCGAACCGGCTCCCACCAGTACGGAAAACACCACGGCAACGAGAGCACGACGAGACCCATCAGCGCGAGGCGCGCCGATTCTAACTTGCGCAGCTGGCGAGGGACGAACCTCCACTCGCTCGGAATCCCCGGAAACGCTTTGACCCACGCCGCAAGCGCGCGATAGAGCCCGTAGCTCGCACAGAGCGCCATCATCAGCCGGACATAGCCGCTCACGATTCTCGGGTCGAGAAGCGCGGCGGCACACGGAAGGAAGGAGACCACGATCCAAAGCAACAATGCTGTGCTCGCGCTCCAAGCAAGCACGAGCTCAGCTTTTCGTTCGGAGCGCAAAAGCCACCCGACACCGAGCGCGGCGAGAAGGAAGACGAGACCAGCATCGATCGTAACCGAGAGCACGCGGTTGATCCCGTCGTGCCACGTTCCGAACTCGGCAGGGAGCGTCACCGGCCTGAAGCCGCCGAACGCGACGAGCACGATCACTCCGACAGCGAGCACCATGGCCTCGCGCCATAGACTCTTCCGGCTCGCGACCATCCACGCGACGACACCGAGACCGAAGCACACGGCGAGACGAGGCTCAAGGCCAGTGACAAGACCGAAAGTGATAGCGGCACCGATCCAAGAGCTCGCTCCGAGCAAGCGCCAGCAGACGCAAAGCGCGGCGAAGGCGATCCCGACTCCTGGTGTCAGCCAAAAATACTCGGTCCAAAACGGTCCCTCATCGCGGAGAAAGCTCAAACGATGCGAGCTCAAGAACAGGACGACGAATGCGGTGATAGCGGGAAGCGCACCCGCGGGGAGATCCTCCGATTCGCGGAGCCGTCCAACCGACCATGCCACCGCAACGCCTAGGCCGAGAAGCGAGAACAGCGGAAGCCACGGGTAGAGCGACAGCACCCGTTCGCCGCGAAAGCCGGACAGGATTGCCACGAAATATCCCCAGAGAGGGCTCGGGTGAGGCTCGCTCACCATCCGCCCATCGGACGCGGTACCCCGTGCGGCGACCACCATCACCTCGCCGAGCTCTGCGATCCCTCGACCTTCCTCGACGACTCCGTACGCGCGGCCTAGAGGTTTTTGAAGCACGAGGAGACTCGACGCGGCCAGCACGAGCGTACCGGCGACGAGCCAAGTCCGGCGCGGCCACCGCAGGAGAGACACCGCCCACGCGAGGACCAAAAGGGAAAAAACGTACTTGGAGCCGACGAGGTAGCCACTCAGAGTGACCGACGGCCCGCCGGGCCACAGCTCGATGAGATTCCTCAGCATCTCCCGCTAGGTTGAAACAGCGGAGCTCGCATGCGACGTCGCGCTACAACGACAGCTCGCCAGTCTTCAACCGATGCGCGCATGCTTTACCGAACTCTTCCACAACTTGAGCGTCGTAGCGCTCGTTGTCTTCCGCGGTTGGCGGGATGCTGTCTCGTCTTCAGGCCGAGGGAACGCGCAACCGCTACCGTATCGTCGGAGCTCGCGTCGTCCACGACGAGCACGTCGTCGAAGCAGTCGCGGGGGATCTCACGGTAGGTGTTCTCCAGGGTTCGTGCCGCCCGATAAACGGGCATCGTAATGATGATCTTCACGTTGGACTTTATCCTAGCGTGGGCGATGTTATTTCAACTCACGATCCGATACAAGGCCAACCTGTCCCTTCCATAAACTCCAGCCTGCATGAGATTGGCGAACTGCCTGCAACCGGGATGCTTGGGTCGTATTCATGTAGGACATTTTGAGGGTCGGCGTCGGCTCTACTCAGGGGCAGAGGTGTAACCTCAGAGCTCCTCTACTAGGGTCGCCCATCGTCGGAACTGATTACGAGAGTTGGGTTTGGCGGCTCGCCGTGTGTTAAATAATTAGCGCTAGTTCTAAATGCTGAGATGATGCGTCCATGAGCACACTGGTATTCACGAGACGTGCTTGTCTTGAGGGAAGACGCGACAAGTCGACCAGTATTGAGTTGTGCGCGTCCATGGTCGCAAAGTTGGAGTGTCATCTCATTAACACGCAGGGCCCAGTTACCGACCCCGTCCTGTGCCAAAACTCGGCCCTTTTGAAATAGGCCATAAATCAGCAGCTTAGTGTCTGTGTTTGCGCCGGGGCCAAGGGCCGTAGGCTTTACAATCGTCTGGCCCGAGGGTGTTATCTTCAGCTCCATGATGACCTACCACGTGCAATTCCTACTGCTCGTTCTAGCTGGCTGGGTCAACCGCCAGCAGCAGGATGTGATCGACTACCTGCAAGAGGAGAACCGTGTGCTCCGAGCCGGGCTTCGGGGCAAGCGTCTCAGTCTCTCGGACGACGACCCGCGCAGGCTCGCGGTCAAGGCCCAGGCTTTGGGCGGCGTTGTTGCACCGCTCTGGCTGAGAGCGAAATCCGCCTATGGTGGTGGCCGAGGTATGTTCGAGCATGAAGTATCCCAAGCGCAGCCAGTACAAGCACGCGAAGCAGAAGAAGTACCACGTTCGCAACTGGGCGGAATACAACGAAGGGCTGCGCCGCCGGGGCGATTTGACAGTCTGGTTTGACGAGGAGGCAATCGCGAACTGGAAGGCCGACAAGACCGGTAAGCCTGGCGGTCAACGGGTCTATTCAGACATGGCTATTGAAACGGGCCTGGTTGTCCGGATGGTGTACAAGCTCGCCTACCGACAAACCGAAGGCTTCTTGCACTCGATCGCCTCGCTTCTCGGGCTCGGTATCGAGATCCCGGACTACTCGCCGTTGTGTCGGCGCTCGATGTTGCTCCGCAAGAAGCTGCGGATTCCGAAAGCCGCGAGCACTCAACCCATCCACCTGATGATCGATAGCACGGGCTTGAGGATTCATGTTGGAAACGCTCGCAAACCGCCAAAGCAGCGCGCATGGCGCAAGTTGCACATCGCCGTTGATCGCGAGACAGGGAACATTGTTGCGTCCGAACTGACGGCGTCACGAGCTCGCGACGCAACCCGAGTCCCCGCTTTGCTAACACAGATTCAAGCACCTCTAGTGTCGGTGGCGGCGGACAGTGCATACGACAAGGAAGCGGTCTACGAAGCCATCGAAGCGCACAGTCCTGGACGAAGGACGCGCGTGGTGATTCCGCCGCAACGAAACGCGACGCTCAGTCAGAATTCGAACACCGCCATGCAGGAGCGCGATCGCCATATTCGTGCAATCGAAAGACACGGCCGACGTGAATGGTACAAGCTCTCAGGCTACACCAAGCGAAGCATGGTGGAGAACGCGGTCTATCGTTACAAGGCGATCATCGGGCCGGAGATGCGGGCTCGAACGTTGGCGAGGCAACGAGTTGAACACCAAATTGGGTGCGAGATACTCAACAAGATGGCTGCGCTCGGGATGCCCGATACGTACTGCGCCGGGTGACTCTGCAACCGGCACAGGGAGGTCAGCGATTTGCTCCGGGCCGTGCAACAACGCCTCTCCACGGTCGGACTCGAGGTCGGTGCCGAGCGGCACCATACGTTCAAGTACGACCACCCGTGGCTCGCTACGTCGTTGCGGTGGCTCGGTCGATTACATCCACCCTTGCTCTCGTTGGCTTTCGCCGTCCGCCTCCGTCGTCGGAACGTCAAGTGACGGCAAGTTGCGGTCGCGGTTCATTGCATCGTCCCTTGCCCGTTTATAGACTTGGCGTCGAAACTCTCATCTTGCAGTGAATTCAGGACACATGGCATGGCTACCCATCTCGCGTCCAGCTTTCTCGAGCCTGATGATGGCCGCCCTCCTCGGCGCGTGAGCCATCACCGGGCTGCTGCATACGGCCTGCTCCTGGAGCGGAACGGAAAGTTTTTTCGTAGCTCGCTACCTCACGACACACCTCAACGACGCGACAGTCCGCCTTCCCATCGTGCCACTCGAAGAAGACGTTCGATTTCGAGGGCGATAGCTGGCTGTTTCGGCCCAATGGAAAACATTCAGCTAAGCAGGTCCTCGAACTTCGGTGCTTGCGCTGTTTACTGTTGGTGATGTGTACGCATCCCTTTGCAAAAAAGGCGCTTACGCTCCATTTAGCGCGCAGCGAAGGTCACGAGCGCTATTTTGGCTGTAACTTAATGCACCGTAAAGTCTTAGCGTCATCTCACCAACACTTGATAGCGGAAGCACCTAATACCGCTAACTCAGGGGTTCCAGATCAACGAACCTCTAAAACTAAACCTCTTCAAGGAGAAGGTGGAATCTCTGTTCAACATTGAAGCAACGAGTATTGTGTTATCGTGGGAACGGAAACGTGATCGAATCATCTCAAGGATCAACGGGAAGATCGAAAGAGACGCCAAGAGAAAAATTTGATAACCGCGTCGTGTCCAAAAGCACAAACGATAGCGGCCTGTTGGTCACGCTGGAGCCAACCAGCGATGGCGACGACCAACAAGGTTCAGGGCTGGCTCTGCCTCCTCATGACCGAGGATTCTAGCTTCCATTGGCCAACCAAGCCTCAGACGTCTCTGATCCGAAACGTCCCGGCGCGCCAGTCTTGAGTTCGTTTGTGTTTTTGGACAGAACGCCATGCAAGACGAGGTCGCGTCTTTGGTCGCGAGCAGCATCAAAGGATGGCTGCCACCAACTTTGAACGCCAACTCCGAATACTCCACTTCTGCCACTGGCTGATAGACCGTGCCGTCCAGAATGGCGTTCTCGCGCGATGTCCTCAAACTCGTGGTCAACTTGCTGCTCCTCGACGCTTTCAATCAGGGGTTGTTAATCGTCATTGCATTCGGGACGATTCTTTATCTCGGCGTCGACTACTTCGGCGTTGTTCAATATTTCACCGCGGTCGGCGCCTTCCCCAGTGCCTTTTACAGCCATTTCACGTTAACGATACGACGGTTCGCACCCGTGGACGACACCCGTTTGCAGGCAGAGATTTTCCTTTCCAGTTTGCTGTTCCAGGTGGCGATCGCGTTCGGCGTTGTGTCTCTTGCTTTTTTGGGGGTTTCGATTTTCCCCGCAACGAGGTTTTGGAACATCGAGCACTCTCTGACGGACCCGCAGGTTGCTTGGAACGTCGCGATTGTGCTGCTCTCTTTGTTGACGGCGGTGCTTGCCAATTCGCTGCGCGCCTTGGTCAACGCGCAACAGAAGATCAGGACCGCCAAGCTGATGGCTACGTTCGAGGTCGTGTTGAACCTCACCTGGTTATTGGCCGCATTTTTGCTGCTTTCGGACCGCGCCTGGGGATGCGTTTTCGTGCTCGGCTCTCGCGTGGTCTCGCAAGTCTTCGTGGCCGTTCTGTCTCTAGTCTATTTGTCTCATATCTCTGATGTTTGGTCACAGCTCGCTCGAATCGGGCCGTATGAATGGATTCCAATCTGCCGGCAGGTTCACCAGGATTTGAATCGGCGCTATACGCTGCCTCTCCAACTGGCTTCGGTCGGCGCGTTCTTCAAAGAACATATCGCGGTGATCGTTTTGGGGCAGGCGGCTTCGGTCACGCAGGTCGCCTATTACCAGGTCGTGAACCGTATCTTCGTTATCCCCAGGAAGTTCATTCTGAGCACGATGCATGCGCTCCTGCCCAAGATCGTCGACGCCATGGAGGTGGACCCCGCGCATTTCAGAAAACAGTTTCGCTTTTTCGCCTGGGTTCAGCTGGCGTTTTGCGTCGCTGCGGCGTCCGCTATCCTCGTCTTGCAGCGACCCATCTTCGGGTTGCTCGGGATCGAGCCGACCGCCGAGGTCGCGATGGTAGTGCTTTTTTTCTCCATCGATCTTTTGTTCAGCGCGTTGTCTCAGTCGAATAGCCTTGGGTTCCATTTCGGGAGCGATACTCGAGCCGTCATGGTCGTTTCTATCTTGCAGGCGAGCATTCTCACGGTGCTCACGATGCTGCTCGTCCCGCACGCGCAGGCGGTCGGAGGTGCTATCGCGTTGATGGTCGCCACCGCCTGCAGCGCCGTCATGCTCGTGATCGCGAACCGCCACGGGGTACTCTGGCAGTTGCGCGACAACCTTTATTACCTATTGGCGATGTTACTGGTGGCGACTCTGTGGTACGCGGAGATCTGACGAATGGCTCTCGCAATCACGTCCTAGTCGCTCTCCTCGTGGATCCTTTGGTTGGGCTTGATCCAGTTTCGTGGACACTTTCTGAAAGGCGGATACGATGTCCACAATGGCAAAGACAACGCAGCCCCGGCGACCCCGCCGGGAGTTTGATGACGAGTTTAAGGCAGGCGCGGTCCGGCTGGTGCTTGATGAGGGGGTGCTTCCGCTGTTTGCTGTTGGTAATGTGTACGTATCCCTTTGCAAAAAAAGTACTTACGCTCCATTTGGAGCGCGGCGAAAGTCGTGAGCTCTATTTTGGCTGTAATTTTATGCAGCGTAAAGTCTTAGCGTCATCTCACTAACACTTAATAGCGGAAGCACCCCCCCGTCGAGTGCGGCGCTGCCTGGTGACGGAAAGCCCCGTCCGCCTTGGCGTTTTGAATATCGGCTTCATCCGCTACCGGCTTCCGCTCGATCCGCACCAGAAGAAAAAGTTCGAAAGCCTCTCCGAGATGGCGGAGCTTCACGTGGTGAGGCTCGCTCCAGGCCGAAGTTTTGTACCAATTCTTGTGAGAGATATTACATACCAACCTGAGGCCGTAAAACTGGGGTTCCAGACAGGGGTATAGGCCCCCGGCGCCGGGGGTCTATACCCCGAGCGCTACGCGCGGCCGAACCGTGTTGTATTGCTGCCGCCACTGTCCGATCACGCTCTGTGCTTCCTTCAGCGAATAGAAGATTTCTCCATTCAGACATTCATCCCGTAGCCGGCCGTTGAAACTTTCACCGTACCCGTTCTCCCAGAGGTTGCCGGGCTCGATATACAGTGCTCGGTTCCCAAGCGCTAGGAACAGTCCTAGCCATGAGATTTCTTTTCTTGTACGCGTTTCCAACGTGCCCGTCCACCTTTTCGGGCGATGGACCGCCGAGAGCTTCTCGGCTCGTGCCTCCCCGTCCAGGCATCCAAGCATCGCTGCGGCTGGGTTCTTACCTTTTGCCGTGGCGACGATCTCCTGGATGGCGGACTCGTCAGGGTTGGGTTCGACGTTGATGCTTTACGGCATGCGGAATAGTATACACTCACACAAGGAGTTGGAAATCAATGAAGTAGAAGCAACAGAAGGTACCGAAGCGCGGGCCAGGATGTCCAATCACGGGATCGAACTTCATGCGACCGCCGAGCAGATCGCGAAGGCAATGTTCGCAGCGGCCAAACCACTAGATCCAAGCAAGCGCATCGTGAAGCGGCCAAGGGGTTCCTAGAACCCCTTGGCTAGTTTGCTGGATAATTCCTTTTTCGAAGCCAAGAGTGAAAGAAGCCCAAGACGGGGTTATCCAAATCGACCGCCTGGGTGAAAACGAGTAGTCTCACTGTGGCTTCTGCTTCATCGGCGTCGAAAGGCCGCGCCGAGTGATAGATTTCTATTGTACGGTCGAGCGTGAGGAGGCTACCTGGTGGAGTGCGATACCTTTCCAATGCTGGTTTCAGCCTTTCGCGAGAGTCGGTGCCGTGAACACCAGTCAACTCTGCAACCAAGGTCGCGAGGGCGCGTGTCGAGATCCCGAAGCCCGCTCCGATGCTGACCGACTCGGCTCCCTTCACTCACTCGCCGCCACGCACTGAGTGGCAGGCAGGTCTCGAGTACGTTGCCGGGATTCGGCGCAGTCTATCACGTGGCCGTCCCCGGAGTGCGTCGTCGTCGAGAGATCGGGTCTCGCGATCTCGATCGGCTCACTGAAGGAATCTTGAACACGATCGGTGAGGACACAGCGCGGTGAGCCTCAAGAGACTTGTCTATCTCACGAGCGCGCGTCTTCCTACCGAGAAGGCGCACGGCCTGCAGATCATGAAGATGTGCGAGGCGTTCGCCGACAACGGGCTCGACGTCACCTTGCTCTACCCCCACCGGCGGCAACCTCCGGGAATGGCTTCTTCCGACGGCCCGTTCTCCTTCTATGGAGTACGTCCCGTATTCGAGGCTAAGCGCCTGCCTTGCTTCGACGTCGGATTCCTCAAGCGGATCTCGGAATCGCTTTGGTTCTGGACGCTCGATTTCACCGCCACCGCCAGCATACTTCTCGAAAGCCGTCGCTTCTCCGCGACTGGAGACGTGACCTTTTACAGTCGCGACCCTCTCATGACGCTCGTCGGACTCGCCTTGTGTCGAAACATACCGAGACGGTGGGTGTTCGAGGCGCACCGTCCCCCTTCTTCATCTCAAGTGGCGCACCGGCTGGGGAACGCGGACGCTCTCGTCGTCCTGACCGAGGGACTCAGGAAAGCTTTCGTTGCCGGCGACGCACCGCCCGAACGTGTGCAGGTCGCACCCGACGGCGTCGATCTGACGAACTTCACCGTGGACCAAGACCGAGAGAGCTGTCGCCGCGAGCTCGGATTGCCGGTCGACGGGGCAATCGTCGGCTATGTCGGGCGATTCCAGACGATGGGGGAGGAGAAAGGGATCTCGGAGCTGATTGCTGCGATGGGCGACCGAAGCCTCAAAGACGCCATGCTCGTCTGCGTGGGTGGTCCCATGAGCGCCGTCGACCGATACCTCAAGGTCGCTCGATTGCACCAAGTATCGAAAGAACGTCTCGAGTTCTTCGACCGTGTTCCCCACCGCGAAGTGCCGCGCTGGATCCGCGCGTTCGACGTCGCGGCCATGCCGTTTCCTGACGCTGCGCACTACTCGGAGTCGATGTCTCCCTTGAAGCTCTTCGAGTACATGGCGGTCGAGGCGCCCATCTTGGCGACCGACCTGCCTTCGGTACGGGAGGTATTGCAACACGACAAGAATGCTTGGCTCGTCGAGCCCGGCTCCGCAAAAGCGTTGGCCTCGGGGTTGTCGCACCTCCTCCACAACCGAGAGGACGCCGCGCGGCTCGGCAGACAGGCGCGGGCCGACGCAACCTTCTACACGTGGGACCGCCGAGCCAAGACCATTCTGACGACGATCGAGCAAATCCCGGAATGAAAATCCTCTTCTACTACCCGGGCTCGCTACGCAACCGACGGCGAGGTACGCCTCTTCGCGTGTACGCCATTTACGAGTCGCTCCGAAAGCTCGCCGATGTCTACCTCGTCGCCCGTGAACTGCCCGAGGACGCACGGGAGCGCTCGATGGCGCTGGAGCCGCCGAGGAAAGGACTCGATTGGCTTCTGCAAACCCGCGTGCTGCGGCGTGCGGTGCGCGAGTTTCAGCCCGATCTTTTCTACGGTCACACCCATCTTGCGATACTCCCGTTGCTCCTTGCGGCGGGCCGCCACGCCAAAACCTGTGTCGACTTACACGGCCTGCCCCATCACGAGCTCGGCCTTCAGGGTGTCCACAAGTGGGCCACGGCAGGCTGGCATCGCATGCTCATCAAAAGGCTCACGGGTATCACCGCCGTGTGCGACCCATTGACTCGCTTCTACCGCGGTGACGCCGCATCGGGTTTTACCTTCCACGGCGGTGTAGACGGGCAGGCGATGGAGGCATTGACCCCGGCTGCGATCGACAAGAGCGCTGGACCTGTCATCACTTATTGCGGCAACGCGAGACGTTACCAGGGCGTCGACGTTTTGCTCGCCGCGCTCGCGAAGATTCGAGAAGAGCCATGGCAACTTCTCCTCGTGTTGAGCTCGAGAGAGGCAGAGGTGAGGCGGCTGCTTGAGATCCACGGACTCACCGGTAGGGCGGCGATCAAGCAGGATTTGGATCAAATCGAGGTCTTCGCACATCTGAAGGCTGCCGATATCGCCGTGGTCCCTCGCCCCGACATCCCTATCACCCGCTACGCCTTGCCGTCAAAGCTTCCCGAGTACCTCGCGTCGGGCACCGCGGTCGTGGCCACCGAGGTAGGAGACGCCTACCGGCTCGTCTCCGACCGGGAGACGGGGTGGCTGGTACCGCCTGGCAACGCGGAGGCGTTGGCCACCACGCTGAAACATGCGCTCCACTCGGCTCACGAGCGCGACCAATACGGCAAGCGTGCCCGCGAGCGCATGTGCGCCGAGTTCGACTGGGATGTCCTCACAGAGAGAGCGTTCGGCTTCCTGCAGACCTTATAAATAGCAGCGAACGCTATTGCGCGCCCGCCACCGGATGCAATACAGTCATTTTGGCCTATCATGCCGCAGACTCACTCGTTCAAAAACGCCTACCGCGACATGTGGAAGGTGTTCGGCAAGAAAAAAGCCGAGCGCTACAACCAGCGAAAGTTCCTACCCATCAGCCGCGTTGGGCTCACGAACTTCATCCACGAGGAGGCGTTGCTGCGTATGGTGCTCTCCGTCGAGCCCAAGACGGTGCTCGACATCGGATGTGCCTCCGGCCGGCAGGTCTTTGCCCTCGCTCCTTACTGTGAGAAGGTTGTCGGAGTGGAATCGCTCAGAGCTTCATCGACGAGTGCGACCGGCAAAGACAGGCTCAGGGTGTCGACAAAGTTTCTTTCCGAGTCGCCACGTTCCACGATCTACCCGACGAAAGCTTCGACGTCGTCCTTTGCGGCGAGGTCTTTGAGCACGTTCCCGAACTGGACGAGGCCGTGAACGCACTTATCGAGCGATTGCGAAACGGCGGCCACGCCGTTGTCAGTGTGCCTCACTTCAACGCCGACGGTACGTGGTGGGGCCGGCTTCTGCGTCTCGTCGGGGCTCGACGCTTCCGTCCCTTGGAACAGTTCTCCATGGAAGAGATCTTGAGCCATGGAGACGCCCACATCCGCGCGTTCTCGCAGAGCAAGCTACGGGAGCTCTTCGAAAGCTACGGCTACCGAGCCCTTGAAATACGCACTGTTGCCCATCTCGATGGCCCGTGGAGCGACGTCGTGCTCTCCGGATTTCTCGAGCGCATGCCGTGGACACGAGGACCCCTCGTTGCGCTGGAGCACCTTTTTTCGAGAGTCGCACCCCGTCTCGGAAGGCACATCGTTCTTCTTGCGGAAAAACTCTAAACCTCCAACCTCATCAGAAAAACTCTCATGAAAATTCTTATTACCGGCGGCCTGGGGACGGTAGGCAACCATTTGGTCAAGGAACTCCGGGCACGCGACCACGATGTCCTCCTTTGCGATCTGCCCCATCACCACGACCCTCAGTACTACCGTTGCGACGTCGGCGAGTACCGGCAGCTCCAACGCATCTTCGATGATCACGGGGACGAGCACCCGATCGATTGCGTCTACCACCTTGCCGCCGAGTTCGGTCGGTGGAACGGCGAGGACTACTACGAGACCCTGTGGCGCACCAACGCGATCGGGACGAAGCACCTTATTCGGCTCCAGGAGAAGCGCGGCTTCCGGCTCGTCCACTTCTCGAGCTCCGAAGTCTACGGCGATTACGACGGCGTCATGGAAGAAGGCGTCATGGACAAAGTCGCCATCCAGCAGATGAACGACTACGCGATGACGAAGTGGGTCAACGAGATGCAGATCCGAAACTCGGAGCTACTCAACGAAACCCGAACGGTTCGGGTGCGCCTGTTCAACACCTACGGACCGGGCGAGCACTACAGCAGCTACCGAAGTGTCATTTGTTTGTTCTGCTACCGCGCGCTCCACGGGCTTCCCTACACGGTGTATTTGAACCACACTCGCACCTCCACTTACATCGAAGACGCGGTGCGTGCTCTCGCGGAGATCGCCAATCATTTCAACGCGGGAAAGGTCTACAACATCGGCGGCAAGACAATTCACGACATCAAGACCGTTTCCGATATCGTGCTCGGGCATACTGGCGCGAGCGAAGATTTGGTGACCTACAAGGAAGCGGAAAAGCTCACCACACGACACAAGCGCGTCGATATCACGAAGGCGGAAAGAGACCTGGGTCTGATCGAGACGGTGACGCTCAAGGACGGCATCGAGAGAACGCTCAAGTGGATGCGCTCCGTCTACGACGTGTAGTACTCTCGTTTCTTCAAGGGGTGACTTCCTGCTATTCCTTCTTGGCGAGCTCCTCGCGCTTCGTCATCAACTGGACGTCCTCCAGCGCAACCAGCGAACCCCAATGCGATGGTCCCGACTGGACCGGTCTTTCTGAGTTCTTCTCTGCCGCATATGGCCGCGCTGCCTGGATGCTGTCGTTATGGTCAAGCCAGAGACCGTGCTCCGATGGCATCGCAAAGGCTTTGGCTGATTTGGACTTAGAGATCTAGCCCACGCGGTAGGGATCGAGCGCCAGTGCCAGCGAACATTCAGGAACCTGCTCCGGCGAATGAGCCGAGAGAATCCCTTGTGGGGCGCGACGCGGATTCATGGAGAATTGCTCAAGCTGGGAATCCAGATGAGCGAGGCGGCTGTTTCCAAGTGCTGGGTTCGCCATCCCAAGCTGAAGTCGCAGGACTGGCGAACATTCCTCCAGAAGCACATGGGTTGTTCAGCGTCCGTTGATTTCTTCGTGGCGCCAACTGCCACGTTTCGGCTCTTGTTTGTCTTCATCGTGCTGCATCACGAGCGTCGTCGCATGGTGCATTTCAGCGTCACTGCGCACCCCACATCAGAATGGACCGCGCAGCAGCCGGCAGTCCGGACTCAAAATCCATTCGGATCGATTAAATGGAAGGGACAGGCCACTTGGTCCGGCGACGCGGGAGTTATACCGAGATCATGCAAGACCTCGTTTGAGTTAGTGCCCAACCTTCGGCCAGGCTGTGATATGACTCTCTCTCTCTCTCTCCCAACCATGAGCACTAATCGCCGGCCCGAGATCGAGTCCAGTTCTAGTGTTATCAATTCCACCCAATGTTATAATTGGCGAGATGGAATCAATCGTAGCGGTCGTGGGTGCACGGCCGAATTTCATCAAGATCGCCCCTGTGATCGAGGCGTTTCGTCGCGCAGCGATCACAGTGCATCTCGTCCACACGGGACAGCACTACGACGCGTCCATGAAGGCGTCTTTTTTTCGGCAGCTCGGCCTCCCGGAGCCAGACGTTGATCTTGAAGTCGGCTCCAGCTCACACGCCGTGCAAACCGGGCAGATCTTGATTCGATTCGAGCCTGTACTCGAGCGTTTGTCTCCTACCGCCGTCGTCGTCGTCGGCGATGTGAACTCGACGATCGCGTGTGCGCTGGTTGCGGTCAAGAAGGGAATTCCCGTGTTCCACGTTGAAGCGGGCCTCCGCAGCTTCGACCGCTCGATGCCGGAGGAGATCAATCGGGTCCTCACCGATCGGATTTCGGAGCTTCTCTTCACCACGGAGGACGACGCACGGGACAACTTGTTGAAAGAGGGGATTGCCGACGAGCGTATCCATTTCGTGGGCAACGTGATGATCGATAGTCTCTTGGGTCACGCAGCGCGCGCGATATCTCCGGCGAAGACGCTCGCGCGACACGACCATGATGATTTGCTACGTGATACCTCGTTGTATGGTGTCGTCACGCTGCATCGCCCGTCGAACGTTGGTGAGCCATCGGTGTTGACGGAACTGATGGGAGCGCTCGGCCGCATCAGCGCGCGGCTGCCTCTGGTGTTTCCGGTGCACCCACGTACCGAAGCGCGTCTTCGCGAGCTCGACATCGACGCGTCTGAGAAGTTGGCTTTGCTTCCGCCGGTGAGTTACCTGGAGATGCTCGGCCTCATGAAAGACGCCACCGTCGTCCTGACCGATTCGGGCGGGATGCAGGAGGAAACGACGGCGCTCGGCGTCCCGTGCGTGACGCTCCGCGAGAACACCGAGCGACCGGTTACCGTCAGTGAAGGAACGAATACCGTGGTCGGTTCCGATCCCGATCGCATCGAAGCTGCGGTCAATGCCGTTCTCGCGAACGGTGGAAAGAATGGCAGGAGGCCCGAGCTGTGGGACGGGCAGGCAGCACAGCGGATCGCGGCAGTCGTGAGCAAGTGGCTCGCGCAACGAAGAGGTGTTCCTGCGGTCGCGGAGAATTCCAGTGCCTGAAGTGGAAGTGTCAATGTGATGAGCGTTGACGTGGAAGACTATTTCCATGTCTCGGCGTTCGAGGATCACATTCGTCGCGAGGATTGGGATCCGTTGGGGGCCTGTCCGACGGGACGAAAATCGTCCTGACGCTGGAGGCCGGGCATCGAGAATCCGAAGCGTCTTGGTCGTCGCTGCTACGGAGACTGAAGAGGCAGCGGTCTGAGATGTTCCGGTTTGGTGATCGGTGACGGCCATCTCGGCATCTGGGCCGCGACCCGAAAGGTGTTTCCAGAAGCTGAGGACAGCGGTGCTGGAATCACCGGATCCTCAACGTACTGGACCGGATTCCAAGGAGGGACCAGGCGCAGGCCAAGCCGCTATTGACGGCGCTCCTGTACATGTCGAGCCCGTCCTGTGCCAAAACTCGGCCCTTTTGAAATGGGTGTGGCTCTTTTGGAACCGCGAGAATCGCCCATTTTCTCAGTGATCTAACCGTCCAACGGTCACTCGTCGTGAGGTTGGTCAGAGGATAACGGAATTTACTCTGGTTGTGGACCCTGAGCGGTGTCACTTTTTGCTGGACATTCGTCCCGGCGTTCGCTACGGTAGTTGTGGCAAGTAGGGAAATGGGTACGAGCGGAGCGAATTTCAGCGGCAGGCGATTCAGTTCATCGGAGCTGAGCTTGATCCAGGAATTGGTCGAGAGCTGTGGCGGTCTGAGCCGGATGGAACTGGCGCGAACGGTGTGCGAGTTGCTGGATTGGAAGAGGCCGACCGGAAAGTTGAAAGCGCGGGAGTGCCGGGAGTTTCTCGAGCGGCTGGAAGGCGAAGGTCGCCTGGAGCTTCCGGACAAACGCCCGGGTAAGCCGGTCGGGACACGAACCCGAATACCGCAAACCGCGCGTGGCGAGCCGTCTGAGCCGTTGGAGGGGGAGCTGAGCGAGATTCAGCCTGTGGTGTTGGAAGTGGTGCGGAGTGACGAGCAGCGTCTTTTGTTCCGGGAGCTGGTGGACCGGCATCACTACTTGGGCCACGCGGTTCCCTTTGGCGCTCATCTGCGCTATCTGGTGTACGCATCGGCGCCGGCACGGGTGGTGGGCTGTGTGCAGTTGTCGAGTCCGGCGTGGAGGATGGCGGCACGAGATTTGTGGATTGGATGGGACGATGCCACGCGCGGGCGGAACCTGCAGCGAGTGGTTAACAACAGCCGCTTTCTGATCCTTCCCTGGGTGCGGGTGCAAAACCTCGCGAGCAGGGTGCTATCCCTGATGGCGTGACAGCTTCCATGCGAGTGGCACAGCCGCTATGGGGTGGAGCCCTTGCTGTTGGAGACCTTGGTGGATCACAGCCGCTACCGCGGCACCTGCTACCGGGCTGCGAACTGGATCGAGCTTGGAGTGACGACGAGGCGGGGGCGGATGGACCGCGAGCACCGTCGTCACGGCGCAAGCTCGAAAACGGTGCTGGTCTTGCCTCTGGTGAAGGACCCTCGCCGGGTGTTGCGGGAGAGCTGAGAGATGGCACTTTCTGCGTTCGAACTGTGCGAAGAGACGTTCGGGATGTCGAGGGACGATCTCGAGTCGATCATCGCGTTTCTACGTTCTGCCGAATCGAGGCAGATGAGCCACAGCGACGTGGAGAAGCTGGTGCGCGAGAGGAGCTACGAGCTTTCGCGTAAGTTGTTCCAGGCCCATGTCGACTCGCGCGGTCCCGGCGAGGCGGCGGCTCTGGTCCGAGGTGCGGATGGAGTGGAAAGGGACCAGGAGCGAATCCACGAGCGCGGCCTGACGACGATCTTCGGGGAAATCCGTGTCAAACGTTTCGGTTATGAAGCCGAAGGTGCAGATAGCCTGCATCCGTTGGATGCCGAGCTGAACCTCCCCCGTGAGCGTTACTCGTTCGAGCTGAGGCGGACGGCGGCAGTAGAGGTGTCAAAGGGAGCGTTCGACGAGGCGGTGGCGAGCCTTGGCCGCCACACTGGGGCGAAGGTTCAGAGCTCCTCTGTTAGGGGGTCGGTAACTGGGCCCTGCGTGTTAATGAGATGACACTCCAACTTTGCGACCATGGACGCGCACAACTCAATACTGGTCGACTTGTCGCGTCTTCCCTCAAGACAAGCACGTCTCGTGAATACCAGTGTGCTCATGGACGCATCATCTCAGCATTTAGAACTAGCGCTAATTATTTAACACACGGCGAGCCGCCAAACCCAACTCTCGTAATCAGTTCCGACGATGGGCGACCCTAGTAGAGGAGCTCTGAGGTTGGAAAGCGCCAAGTGGAGGAGCTGGCGGGTCGTGCGGCAGAGGACTTCGACGCCTTCTATGGGCAGCGCGCTCCACCGGCAGGCGATCGCAGCGCCTCGGTGCTGGCGATCACGGCGGACGGCAAGGGCGTTGTGATGCTACGCAAAGACCTGCGTGAAGCCACCAGGAAGGCGGCCGAGAAAGGCTCGCGGCGACTAGGCAAGCGGCTGACCAAGGGAGAGAAGCGGAACCGAAAGCGGATGGCCACGGTCGCGGCCGTTTATACGGTGGAGCCCTTCGTGCGCCAACCAGAAGACGTGGTTCGTGTGCTGGCACCAAGCGACGAGCGAGAGAAAGACAAACGGCCTCGCCCCCAAGACAAGCGTGTCTGGGCGAGCCTAGCCAAAGAGCCCGAGGAGGTTCTCGAAGAGGCGTTCGCGGAAGCCGAACGACGAGATCCCTCACACCGCAAGAGTTGGGTCGCCTTGGTCGACGGCAACGCCACCCAACTGAAGATCCTGCACAAGCTGGCTGGCCAGCACCATGTCGAGCTCACCATCGTGCTCGACTTCATCCATGTCTGTGAGTACGTGTGGAAGGCTTCGCTAGGCTTCTACGAGGAGACCGAGCCCGCCCGCCAAGTGTGGGTCCAAGAGCGGTTGCTTCGCATCCTGCGCGGTGAGGCCTGCCTGGTGGCGGCGGGGATAAGACGTAGCGCCACCCGACGAAAGCTGACGCCCGACAATCGGGAGAATGTGGATCAGTGTGCTGACTATCTGCTCAATCACGCCTCTTATCTGCACTACGACGAGTGCCTCGCCGCTGGATTCCCGATCGCTACCGGCGTGATCGAAGGCGCCTGCCGCCACCTGGTCTCGGACCGCATGGACCTCACCGGAGCGCGTTGGTCCCTCGCTGGCGCCGAAGCCGTGCTGCGGCTTCGCGCTCTCCGCTCCAGCGGAGACTTCGATGAGTACTGGCGCTTCCACGAGCAGTGCGAGTACGAGCGCAACCACGCCTCGCGCTACGCCGACGGCAAGGTCGTCCCCGTCAAAGGCCGCCACCTCAAGCGCGTCAAGTGAGATGAGCCCTTACCACTATGAGACATGCCAAACCCACCGTTTCAAAAGAGCCGCACCCTTTTGAAATAGACCACAAATCAGCAGCTTAGACGTCCTTGGAATCCGCGCAGAATCCAGGGTATTTCGCGCCGCAGGGCTGACTTCCGACCCCTGGGCTGGCGGATGAATAAATAGAAGGCACAGCCGAGTTTTGGCACAGGACGGGAAGGCGAAGCTACCGGAACACTCACGCTCTGTTTCGAGACCTTTCAAGGCGGATGAATTTCGAGCGTCTTCCCTTGATCGTCACGGATGGATTCGAATTCTACCAGAAGGTCATCCGTCGCTTCTTTCGGTCCAGCGTGTCTCTACGGCCAGGTCCTCAAGACGCGCAGGAACGATCGCATCATCAAGGTCGAACGGAGAGCGCTGCACGGAGCCGCGTGGCGATTCGAAGACGCGCTCAATAACTCCGAGGACTCCTCGACATTGAACACGTCGTTCATCGAGCGGTTGAATCTGACCATCCGGCAAAGCTCGGCATACCTTTCGAGACGAACGCTTTCCCACGCTCGCTCGACGGAGAGGCTCGATGAGCACCTGGAGTTGCTCCGTTGCTATTACAACTTCGTCCGACCGCACGGAGCTCTGAAGTTCGGACGTGAGATCCGAACTCCGGCTATGCAGGCCGGTCTGACCACGCGACGGCTCACCTTTCGAGACATCTTCTTTGCGACGACGATTCCTTTGTGGTTGCGGATCGAGGTTTTCCTGCTCAGTAGGGCCTGCAACCCGGTCTCTTCCGAACCTGTACCACTGCCCGCAGCCGCGTAGCAACACTTGATGGCGGAAGCACCGATGACGGCAGCCCGGACCGGCGCAATGCGTCGCATCGCTGGGCGACATTCGTGCGGAATCACGCAAAAGCGGTCGTCGCTGCGTATTTTTTCAACGTAGTCACCGTCAGCTTTCGCGTGCTTTACGTCTTCGTCATCATGGAAATCGGCACCCGCAAGATGCTTCACTTCAACGTGACGGCGCATCCGACCGCGGAGTGGACGCTGCAACAGTTCCGGGAGGCGATTGGGTGCGAGCACGACTATCGATTCGTCGTCGTGGACCGCGATGACAAGTTCTCAGCAGACCTCCGCCGCTCCGTCCGGGGGATGGGTGTTCGGCCGTTGAGGACGCCGCGCAGAGCACCGCAGGCGAATGCCTATTGTGAGAGACTCATCGGCACCACACGCCGGGAGTGCTTGGATTTTCTGATACCGCTGTCAGAGGAACATCTCCGCCGACTCTTGAGCGAATGGCGTGACTACTACAATCGGGCGAGACCGCATTCATCGATCGGGCCAAGCCTTCCCACCCCTTGTGTCGAGCTTCCGATGAAACCGGACCAGCACCGGCATCAATTACCCGCCCAGCGCGCCGTTGCCTCGAGGCCGGTCCTTGGTGGGCTCCATCACGATTACCGGTTGTCACGCGTCGCCTGACGGACCTAGCCTGAAGTTCCTTTCCAGAAAAACCGACATCCCGTGTTAATCCAGAGGCATAGGCTGATTGGAAGGTACGCGCTTCTGTCTACACGGTGATACCCTTCAGCAGTTCGTAGGCCCTACGCTGTTTGGAGTCCGGTGATGTAGTCACGTCAAAGGTCATGTCGCTCGATGCCGCCCCCGGGGTCCGACATTTGTTTCGGACGATGTTGCTGAGAAGGCGCAGCAGCGTGCGGAAGCTGGAAGCTGGACTCCCATCGTCAAGCTTCTTGGTCTGTATCTTGCGCATGGCCGCCTCGGAGCGCTTCGCGGGAGCAACGGGGTCACGCTTTGCCTTCGCCTGCTGGTCCTCGTCAGCGAATAGCAAGGGCCGCCAAGCCTCCATCATGTGCCACAGGACGTAGTAGGACAGCATACACAAGAAGATGTGCGCCCGGACTCGGTTTTCGCGCCGGTGACGAATGGGCCGCACCTTCAGGTCGATGTTCTTGAAGGAACGAAACGCCCTCTCGACCTGGGTCAGCAACTTGTAGCTGCGCACTAAGTCATCTGTTTTCATCCGCTGTTCAGCAAGACTGGTGCGGATGACGTAGAAGCCGTCAAGTGCAGCTTCCGCAGTGACCTTTGTGTCGTCGATTTCGAAGCTAAAGCTGTTGTCGCGAATGTCCAGTGTGAAGTGCTTGCCGACTTTGTACTTGTTGAGAACTTTGCCTACCCGCACACCGATTTTATCTTTACCATGCAGCTGACCCTGCCCGATCCGTTGGCGAATCTGGTCCAACTGCTTAGCGATCGTCTCCACGTGTCGCTTCCACCGCTGGAGCCGTTTGTTGGCGAGCTCTGAGTTGCCGCTGGCGAGGCGCGAGGCGTCGGCATCCATCGTTGTCTCGTCAGCTCGAAGTCGAAACCGTCGTCACGGATATCGAGTCTGTAGTAGCTGCCGACTTTGTACTTGTTGAGGAGCTTTTTCACTGCAGCACGGATGTTCTCCTTGCCCTGCAAACGTCGCCGCTCGACCATCCGACAAACCTTCTCAAGCTCCTTGCAGGTCGCTTCGAGCAGAGCACGACGCTTGTGACGCCGCCTCTCGGCCAGTTCCGGATTGCGGCAAGCGACCAGCCTCTCGTTGGGGAAATCCGGGTGCGTCACCTCAAACAGATTCCGCTCGTCGAATAGCCCCATCTGGAGCAGCCCATCGTTGATGAGCTTGCGAATCGCCTCGGGTCGAAGAGCGGTAATCCAGTCGACACCGTCCATCTCTCGCAACGCGTCGATCTGGGTCTGGGTGATCATCCCGCGGTCGCCCACCATCACAAACTGCTCGATTCCGAACCGCTCTTGCACCTTTTCTATCTGAGGCAAGAGCGTTTTGGGATCGCCCGAGTTGCCCTCGAAGACGGATACAGACACAGGGATACCGCGTTCGTTGGTCAGTAGACCGTAGTTGACCTGCAGCTTGCCTTTCTTGCCGTCACGGTCGTATCCGAGCTTGGCGATCGGACAACTCACACCCTCGAAGTAGCTTGAGGTTAGGTCATAGAGCGCGAGGCCGTCGTTTTGGAGATGGCGCGCCGCGAGTTTCTTTTCGATGACCTCCTGGCGTTCGAGAACCCAGTCCATGGCGGCATAGAGATCGTCTTCGTCGGCGTCGCTCACCCCAGGATTTCGGGCAGTGTGGTTGTGTGCCACCACAGGCTAGTCGCCAGCTTCGACTGCGGTTCGAGGATCCGCGCGGCTACCATGGCCATGACCAAATCCCGCTCTCGTGAGTGTCGAGAGCCAACGAGTTTTTCGAAACCGAGCTGTCTCATGGCGCTGAGCACCGCATCGACGTGGCCATGGAGCCGGGAGCCGTTCTCGACGATTTCGAAGGCGTCTTCGAGCGAAACGAGCTTCTCCCCTTTGAGAATGCGTTTAATGGCGTCGACTGCGTCCATGGGCAATTTGGACAAGTTAGCAAGCGTGCGCTTGCGGACGTTTCCACCCACCCGATAGGACTCACGCAGCAGGACGGCAGGCTTAGAGTTGCGATTGGGGATGATGTGGATATGCATGCCCACTATAATAGCATTAACAATGTTAATAACCTACGGCTATTCTATTAATTACATGCCTACATATTGTCCGCCAAAATTAACCCCCGACGTCACTAAAGACGCGTAATCATTGGGGATTCAAACAGTCAGTGGTTCTTTCGACCAGGGAACTTCAGCCTAGCTTCTCGCGGGGAACAACGCGTTCGTTCTCAAGCACGTTATTGCGTCGGTAGCCCGGCAGCGACAGAGTGCAGAACCTCCACCGAGGCGAACACGAGTTCGCAGGACCTCAACTCCCATGGCTGTCTGCCCGTCAATTCGCGATCTTCTTTTTTTTGCGGATCACAGGCGAGGATTTCACTGAGGCGGTGCGGATGAGGTGGTTTCGGACGCGGCGAGGCGATCCTGAAGTGTCCGCAACACCGCCTCAGCGATCACCTGATACCCTGCGGGCGAATAGTGCGAGCCTAAGGAATAGAAAAAGTCAGCCGGCGCCTGCCCAGTGTTGACAAACGCGGCATGGCCATCAACAACGGGTACGCCCAAGCGGGCGAACATCGCCAGTACATCGTCGCGATGGTCCAGCCACCCCATCCATGGCGTGTGGCAAGACCAAGACTCACGCCAAGCAGGAACCTCGCTGCAATAGCGCTTGGAATCGGGAAGGAAGACCATCACAAGTTCACCGCCCCAGCTGTGGGTAACATCCCGCACGGTCATCAGTATCTGTTCGGCAACCGCCATCTCCTCCTCGGTGGCCGCCTGAATCTCGTCGCTAAAATCTAGCCCTGTGGCGATAGTGGCGATACCCAGACGTTCGCGGATTGATCGCAGCAGGAGAACTCTGGTCAGCCATTTGAGAGAACGCCAGCCAGAAGAGAGTTTGCGTATCTCAGCATTAATGACGACCCGCAACGTGCGATCGATGTCGGCCTGGCGATTCCTTAATCCGAACGGTGCGTTTGTTCTCAGGTAAGCGCGAAGCGGTGCCCAGATGAGGCTTCTGCGAAGGTCACGCAAATCGTTGTCCTCGAACCAATTCCAGACGACGAATTGTGGCTGCAAAGAAACGGCATATTCTCTGAAAATCCCCAATTGGTGGAGTGGCCCCGTGTCATCAATACCGAGATTGAGCGTGGCCGGAAATGCGGCGCGGACACGGCCGGCGACCGATGCCTCGCGCGGCACGCAAGCACCATGAGTAAACGAGTCGCCGAGAAGCGCGACCTGCAGTGACCCTTGCCCATGGAGTCCGCGCGGATTGTTGAACCCGTGTTCGTCGGCATCGTAGATTGTGTATTGGCCAGACTCGTTACAATGCACCGTCGTTGCCATCGAGACTCCAGCGAGAATAGGAAGCACGTGTCCGTCGGATCTAGAGATCACAAACTGGTTGCCTCCAGACACTCTCGGTACGGCGTCAACGCCTTGAGCGCGGAGGTCGCGCACGACTGCGACTCTAGACCTAAGGTCTACAGGCCGGCCTCCCATGCCGAATTCGGCCTGATCTCCAAAGGCAACAGATCCGTGGCGCTGAAATAAACCTCGGCCAGAAAGAGTGCAGTACCGAGCGAGGCGAGGACGAGCGCGAGCTTTGTTCGCACCGGACGCGGGAGCATCAGCGCCAGCGCCAATACGACCGCCACCGCGATGTAGAGCGCGCTTGTGAGACGGATTGTCGTCTCCACATAGATGGGGACCCCGGCACAGTAGAGCGCGCCGAGCACGATCACCGCTTCGGGCAGGTATCGACGGATTCTCAATTCTCTCTCAACAGGTGCTTGCGCTGTTTGCTGTTGGTGATGTGTACGTATCCTTTTGTAAAAAAAGCGCTTACGCTCCATTTAGCGCGCGGCGAAGGTCGTGAGCGCTATTTTTGCTGTAATTTAGTGCAGCGTAAAGTCTTAGCGTCATCTCACCAACACTTAATGGCGGAAGTACGGACCGGTGAAAAATGAGAGCACCGGTTTCATCAGAGCCTCCTTTCGCCAAGGACTGGCATCACGATCGTAATCCACTAACGAGACAGATTCCACTTACGGGGGCTCGGCGCCACTCACGACGCTCCTGCTTGCTGGTACGCGAGCCGGAACTTGGTGGCCGCCGCGTAACCCGCTCACGTGCTGAAGTTTGAGCCTGATTTCGAAGGGACACAGTTCTTTCGGCGATGCAGACTGCGCTGACCAGGCGGTGCCTGACGTTCAGCAACATCTTCGTGTGCACGCCGACATCATCATTACATGCGATGGCGTCCTGTGCCGAAACTTGATCGCGTCGTGTCCAAAAATACAAACGAACTCAAGACCCGCGTGTCGGGACGTTTCGGATGAGAGGTAACTAGGCTTGGTTCGCCAATGAAGGCTAGAATCCTCGTCGTGCGCGTCGAGGCACAACGGGATGCTCCTCGGTCATTGCAAGCGGGCCGAATATGAAGGTGGAGTTCAAGATGAGCTTGCTGGCGGGAGTCCAGGGAGACCTGCTCGCCATCGGAGAGGTCGTCCGCAAGGGACGCCCGCTCGCCACCTGCCGGCGCGAGGTCGTTGGGGGCAATGGCCATGTGGTAGCCATCGGGCTGGCCACTTACGCCCTCCAGACCGTTTAGCCATCTGCACCTGTTTGTTGCAGCCTAGCCGGCATCGCCGAAAGAACTGCGTCTCTCGAAATCAGGCTCAAACTCTAGCACGCGAAAGGGTTACGCGGTCGCGCCAAAACTTGATGATGGAAGCACCTAGAATCCGTTGTGAATAATACTTCTGGAACCGACTGTTCCATACGAGAGGATGTCAAGGAATTAGTTGAAACCATCATAAGCGACTCGTGGTCATTTCCAGCTCTACGCCCCTGACCTTACGCGGCCTCAGGCATCTCGTCCTCTCGTTGGATCGCATCGATGGCCGCAACCACTACGTCGATGGATGCGTGCCCCTTGACTCGTCTGAACTGTTGTTCGCAGTGCAGCAGCACAGCGGCGAGCCATCGCTGGCGCATTTTGCTGTTACGGTAGCGTTTGATGTTGCGCTCGCAACTACGAACCATGGAGAACATACTCTCTATAGGATTCGTCGAGTGCAGGCTCTGGCGCAGTAGAGCGGGGACCTTCAACTTGTGGAGCATCAGCACCTCCTCGAGTGCCTCGAGGAGTGAGTCTGCCGCCGACTCGTTGATGTCGCGAAGCCAGCGCTCGAACTCCTGCAACATCTTCTTCGCGTCCTTGTAGCTGTTCTGCTCCAAGGCAGTCGCGAAGAGGTGGTGTGCCTGCTTGCGGTAGCGTTTGGGCAGGTGGCGCTGGATGTTGCGGTCTTTGTGCAAAGTACACCGCTGGTGGATGAGCTTCTTACCGTATCGGTCTTTGAGCGCCTTGATGATCCCCCCGCCACCATCGGTTACCCAGAGGATCCGTTTGGAGAGCTTTAACCCCTGTCGCTCCAACTCTTCCAGCAATTCCTCGCAGATCTCGTGGTTCTCCGTCGCCCCTTCCCAGAAGCCCAGGGGGAGCTTTTTCCCTTCACGGTCCACGCCGAGCGCGACCACGAACGCCTGACCGCCGCGGTGGACCGTGTCTAGGTACATCGCGAAGAGCGGAAACTCTTCGAGACTGCGCTCCTGGAACTGCTTCAGCTGCTTCGCCGTCGCCTCGACCAGATGGCGGGACACCGAGCTCGGCGTCACACCGAAAGCCTTGCCTGCCGCCGTCACCGTCTCTTCGTACTTGCGAGCAGACATTCCCCGAAGCACCTCCGACAGGAGTTCCTCCGAAAAGCCCCCGCGATTCTTGAGCTGCTCGTAGGTTCTCAGCCCGACCTCACCCTCCGGGCCCCGCAATCGAGGGTGCTCGACAGGGAGCTTCTGGTCACCGACATAGATCGACCCACGTTGACTCGCCCATTTGCGAAGCCCGGACGACGTAGGATGGTAGTCTGGCCCAGATCTCTCTTCGCGCTCCATGTACAAGAGCGTCTCAGCTACCAGGCGTCCGACATCGAGCATCGCGGCGTCCAGCGCTCGCTTGCCCTCCAGCATCACATGCACAACTTGATCCGCCCACCACTCTTGCTCCTGCGTCGCCCTCAGCATCTGTGTTGCATTCTTTCTCTTCTTCGTATCTGCTCTCACCGGGTGGCTCCTTTCTTTTTGATCGCCAGCTTTGACACCGACGATCTTGAAGGGAGTCACTCACCGATTTCAACTAGATTCAGGATATCCTCCCATACGACGGACATGCGGGATTGAGACATCTGCGATTCTTCACTTCGGCTCGGCCCAGACGATGAGAGAACTGTGTATTCAGAATTCTGGTTCTAACTCTAGCACGCAGACGGGTTAGGGGCTGGCCGCTAACACTTAATTGCGGAAGCACCGCACAAGCTCAGCTCGGCAAACGAAAGTGGCACACAGAATCGGGCTACAGCAAACGGAGCAAAGTCGAGACAACGTTCCATCGCTACAAGGCTATCGTGGGCTCAGCGATGCGAGCGAGAGGGTTGGCGGCACAGAGAGTTGAGGCAAGGATCGGGTGCAAGATTCTCAACACCATGACGGCGCTCGGGATGCCTGATAGCCAGATGATCGGATGATGGGAGTCGGGGCCAAGCGAGCTCTCGGCCTCTATCGGAGTTGTGCACCAAGGCACCTCTTTGGTGCTCAACGTTCCTGCTCCACTTGTTGCACGGTGACCTTGGCCGGTCGCCTTCCAGAGAGAACCTGCTCGTAGACCGCCACGAAGCGGCTCACGTTTAGAGACAACTTCTCGGCGACGACGGTTCCATTGTGGTCGCGGGTCGAGGTATTCTTGTTCACGGAGGCGCGCAACTCAATCTCTCACAACATGGTGCCACTGTCCGCAGCCGCATAGCAACACTTGATGGCGGAAGCACCTCAGGAGGTTGTAGCACGTTGAAAATTGCGCAACGATGCATATAAGCGCTTGGTCTCCTCGTCTTCGAAAGTCTCTCTGGTTACGCTGGCTGTCTTGGCCAATTCCTTTCTAGCGGTCAATATAGCCTGAACCGGTATCCCAATGAGCTCATGAAGTCTTGTCGCCCAATCGGACTCGTTAGGATCTATTAATTCCTCGTAGCTAACCAAAGCACTGGGGTAGGTGCTGGCCTGCAGGAGAACGGTGGCGTTGACGTTCGTCCAAACGCCCCTCCATTTCGCGTAATCCCCTCCGAATTTTAGGTATCGGCTAGCGAGGTAGCTGCTGAACTTGCGATAGATGCCGATCACCCCGACCGGCTCAAGCCGATTTATCTCATTCACCAACCACACCAACTGAGTCGATTTGATGTAGTTCGCGACGTGGAGGTTCTTCTTGAGGTGGCTTCTGCAAATACTCAAACAGACCGTCGCTGCTTGGTCTGGTATCAACGATTCTCTGATGCGTGTAGCTCGCGAGTACCATTTGTAAGCGGAGTGTATGTAGGGGTGCTCAAGAGTGCCCCTGCTTCGATCCCAATCTTCTACCGCGGGCAATCCAAAGGAGCCGCCCGATTGGCAAATGATGGCGGAGAGTAGACTGGAGCCGCTTCGACCGGTTCCGACTATCAAGAACTTTAACTTGCAGGTGCCTACCATATCACAATGCAGTTGCTTCCTGTGCCTCGAGAATCGCTGATTATACCTCTCACTGGTCGGGCAGGCGCAGGGCTTGAAGGATCGGTCGGCTTCGCTCAAGCCTTGGCGGACCCTGGTTGAGGCTCAATTCGAGACAAGATAAGGGCATCAAGGAGGCCTAGCAGCCCGTTGAAAAAGTCGTATCCGGTCGCGATATTTCTCTGAAGACTCATTCGATGACGATGTAAAATTGCATCGCATGTCGATGAAGAAGAAAAAGAAAAGTTGCCAAGAGACTTTATGGATTCCACACGATGCGGTTGCGTCGAGTCCTGGTCATCCTTTTTATGAGGAACTCGAGCGGGTACTTCGAGAGGAAGAGTTTGACTCGTTTGTGGAGTCGAAATGCTCGCCGTATTACGCGAAGAAGCAAGGTCGGCCGAGCATACCGCCGGGTGTGTATTTTCGAATGCTGTTGATCGGCTACTTTGAGCGCATCGATTCAGAGCGCGGGATCTGCTGGCGGTGTTCGGACTCACTGTCTTTGCGCCAGTTTCTTGGCCTTGGAATGGAAGAGCGAACGCCGGACCATTCGTCGCTGTCTCGGATACGGAATCGACTTCCGCTGGAAGTTCACGAATCTGTATTTGGATGGGTGCTAGAAGTTCTAGCGTCGAGAGGGATGATAGATGGCAAGACACTGGGTGTGGACGCGACGACGCTGGAAGCGAATGCGGCGCTTCGGTCAATCGTTCGTCGAGACACGGGGGAAAGCTACGAATCGTATTTGAAGGAGCTTGCGCGCAAGAGTGGTATCGAAGAGCCGAGCCGAGCGGACATTGCAAAGTTGGACAAGAAGCGGCCAAAGAAAGGGTCGAACAAGGAGTGGGTGAATCCGAACGAGCCGGATGCGGAGATCATGAAAATGAAGAGCGGGGGCACGGATATGGCGCACAAAGCCGAGCATGCTGTGGACATGAGCGGGGAAGGTGCGGTAATTGCCGTGACGCTTCACGGAGGCGCGAAGGGTGACACAAAGAGCCTACCGGATACGCTGGAAAAAGCGCAGTCAAATCTGCAAGAGCTCGCGAACAACGCGGAATGTTGTGAACGAATACATGAAGACGCGGGTCGCGAAGTGGTCGGGGACAAGGGCTATCACGGCAACGACATCCTGGTTGAGCTGGTCGAACAAGAATACCGGAGCTACATTTCGGAGCCAGAGCGAGGTGGCCGCAAATGGAAGGACAAACAGGCCGAGCAAGCCGCCACCTACACGAACCGACGTCGCATTCGCGGGACTCGAGGTAAGCGATTAATACGCCGTCGCGGCGAGTTACTCGAACGACCTTTCGCGCACTACCTCGAAGCGGGAGGCATGCGACGAACGCATTTGCGAAGACACGAAAATATACTCAAGCGCCTCCTCACGCACGTGGCCGGATTCAATCTCGGGATTCTGATGCGCAATCTCATCGGCAAGGCCACGCCGAAGGAATACGCGGAGCTCAACGCCAGTCTGATCGCTGCTTTATTGCGCTTCGTCTCGACCATAGGCGCACGTTTTGCCCCGCTGCAATCCATCGGGCGTCTCAACTTGGCCGTTCCGCCGAATCACATCTTCCTTGAACTTGCCCACCAAACTTTCTCCGTGAGCAGAATCTGGACTTTTTCACCGGGCTGCTAGGCGCACCTGGACCCGAATGTGCTAGTCGGCTACGCCAAGGTAGCCCTGGCCCTGATTCTGGACCCTTCGGGCGGCCTCTTTTCCGACGCTGCACGGCCCTGTCAGCGGCCCGCTCCCCCCTTTGGCGCGAACGTGGCACTCGAAAATCGAGATTAGAGACGAAAACCGAAAATGAGGCCAGTTCAGCCCTTCTAGCGCGTCTCTGGTGACACCTGATCCCGCAAAACCGCGCCAACGGCGCGGAAAATCTCACCCGTCTCTGCAGGGCCACAATATGCCGGACTGGGTGGCGGATGGTGCAGGTTGGAGCTATCCGGTCTCGGCAAAAGGTGGTCCAGCTTTTGGCGGAAATCCTCAAACAGAAAAGCCAATGGAGATTCAGGAGGTTTCGAGTTTCGCGCATTTAGTGACTTTTCTGACGCGTACACAGGTTTTGCGAAAAGGCTGTTTTACGCCCTCTCGGGTTTCAACCATGATGCCAATTTCGTTCCATCCTCTTCCCCTACAGTGATTTAACGGCCGCTGTCACGTGCTGGTCCCCGCACGCATTATCGACGGGTGGTCGTTCGAGCCGGAATCGAAGTTGCTTCAATTAAATTTTCTATACGGCAATCTCAACCTCCTGGACGCTTGAAAGAGGGCCGTGTCGTAAACCCTCCGGAGGCGGCTCCGACCGTTACTCATTGTCGCAAAAGGCTTTACGTCTCATCAGCGAATGTTCGTCGACGGGAACATCTTTCCGGCTATCGCAGTCGGGAGGCTTGAGTGGTGCTTCCGATTCTTGGCTGGAAACGATCAAAAAGAGAGCAAAACAGGCCCTTAGCGTGCAATTTGGGGCGATTTTGGGGCTTATCGTGTCGTTTTTCCACTTAATCGCGCAGACAATGAGAAGACGCTCTACGCCTAGATCGCGCCTGAGGAGAAGGCGAATAGCGGAATTCGAATTGGCCAAACCTCGAATTCATCCAGCGGAGTTTTACGGAGGAAACGAAGATGACTCCGCAGACGGTCCAGTACAAGGAGCTATCCGAGTCTGGAAACCATGACAGGGAATTTGGGCCAGTTTGAGTCTGATTGGTGGAGGCCAGTGTCGGAGAGCAGCTTGCTGCTAACCGAGCCCATTCACGAAGTGGGCGCTGGCAGGCTCACAGCGTTTTGACGAGCACTCGCTGTTTCTCCCAATCGTCGGGAAGCGGATGATGCAAGAGGTAGCTCGAGGTCAGCCCAACGGGCTGGCGGCCTTCGACAATGGCGCGGACGATGTCGGGAGCCAGGAAGGCATAACGGATTGCCTTGCGCACGCGGTCCGTTGGGATGGCGTCTTCGATGGCAATCTGCTCATAGGTTTTGCCTGCTTTGATTCGGTCGAGCCAGGAGAGAGCGTTGGCGATGTTGCGCAGGAGTGTGCGGTCGACGGATTTCGTGGGGTTGCCCAGAACGAGCTTGGTCTCGACGCCGCGTCGGCGCAAGCGGAACGGTGCGTGGATGCGGAGTGCATCCTCGCGAATGCGGTCAGGTCCCATAGAGAGGCAAGCAGCGAACGCATTGCGGTCGAGCAGGATGGACACAGAGCCGGGGCTGATATCGACCCGCCGGATAAGACGGAGCAGGGGGGCTGCCGAGGCACTATCATCATTACTACCGGAACACAGCCCGTCTAAAAAGCGACGCACCGAGGCGAGCTCTTGCATCGTCGGAGTGTGGATCAACGAGGCCGAGAAGGTCGTGGCACCCACATGCTGTCGGATGAGATGCACGACGGTCTGTTCCAGCATCGGGGCGGGCAGTCGCCAGCCGGAGAGGTCCTTTTGGCCACTGTGCTGGATGAGGCGCCGGGAGACGTAGTAGCGGAGCCGTTGCCCGTTTTTCTTTTTGGTGTGGCTCGGCGTCAGCCGGTCCCCGGTCTCGTCGAAGAGCTTGCCTGCCAGTGGGGAACGGGCTGCACGGCCCTTCGTCGTGCGTTTCCTCGGTTTGGCAGCCCCCGCCTGCAGCTGCGCCTGGACCGCGTCCCAGAGCTCCGGAGCAATGATCGATGGATGCTGGCCCTCGTAGACACGCCTCTGGTGCCGGATGCGGCCGGCGTAGAGAGGATTGGTCAGCAGGCAGTGGAGGTGTCCGCGACGGAACGGCAGCCCGCCCGTTCGGGTTCCATCCCCGGCGAAGCGTTGCTTGGTGCGCAGTCTCAGACGGTCCGCCTCGGCCTTCACCTGCCGGAGCGTTCCGTGCTTCCGGTACAGCGCATAGAGCGTCCGGACCGTTTCGGCCTCAGCCTCGTTGATGCGCAGCGTGCGCTCGTCCTTCTCATAGCCGAGCGGTACGCGGCCGCCCATCCATAGTCCCTTGCGCTTGGAGGCAGCGACCTTATCGCGGATCCGCTCGGCCGTGACCTCCCGCTCGAATTGTGCGAAGGACAGCAGCATATGCAGCGTCAGTCGTCCCATGCTGGTCGCGGTGTTGAAGGACTGGGTCACCGAGACGAAAACCGCGCCGGCCGCCTCGAGCCGTTCGACGAGCTTCGCAAAGTCGGAGAGGGAACGGGTCAGCCGGTCGACCTTGTAGACCACGATCTGGTCGACGAGACCGGCATCGATGTCGGCGAGCAAGCGCTGCAGGCCCGGGCGCTCCAGGGTTCCTCCCGAAATTCCTCCGTCCTCGTAGACGGTTGGCAGCAGCACCCAGCCCTCCGCTTTCTGGCTCGCGACATACGCGGCGCAGGCTTCTCGCTGCGCATCGAGGGAGTTGAACTCCTGCTCAAGACCTTCTTCCGCACTCTTTCGCGTATAGATGGCGCAACGGATTTTCTTCATATTAGACCTTGCGCTTGGGCGTCAGACCGAAAAAGCGTGGTCCAGACCAGTGGGTGCCGGTGATTCGCTTTGTGATGGCCGTGAGGGACGGATAGGTTTTGCCATCGAACCGATAGCCGTTGTCGATTACCTCGACCTGGTAGGTCCGGCCATTCCACTCGCGGACGAGATGGGTGCCGGCAGAAACGGACCCTGCGGGAGCGGCGGCGCCGTTGCCTGGCGTCCCGTTCGCCATGGCACCCAGAGCGCGCCGGGTTGTGGCCGAATGCCCGCCATGGGTCCGGCACTGGCGTTCGTACGCAAGAACGCAGCGCATGAAAACGCGAGAGAGCGAGCGTGGGGGAGCAGCCCCGAAGGCCTGCTCCCAGACCCGCCGTAAGCTGGCGAAGTCCAAACCGTCCAAAACGACGTTCCGGCCAAGCCCTGTATCCTGCGGCATCACCGAACGTTCGCTCTTGTGCTCGATAAAGTCCAGTCTAATGAGGGACTTCCGGGTGCGAAGCTCACTGCCCGTAGCTCGCCCCACAGCCGATTTGAGCCAGCCGTGCGCACCCCCGGTGGGCCTGTCGCTCGCCACCCGCAGCCCAGGGGTCGGAAGCCAGCCCTGCGGCGCGAAATACCCTCGATTCTGCGCGGATTCCAAGGGCGTCTAAGCTGCTGATTTGTGGTCTATTTCAAAAGGGCCGAGTTTTGGCACAGGACGACCACGCGCGTCTCGTCCCCTACATGTCCGAAGCCGCCGACTGTTTTGGCCGGCAATTAGGTAGATCGCCAGCAGGGATATATCGTGTCTCCATGACCAGCTTCCGGATTTCGGTGACGATTCTCGCTGTGATTCACGCGGTCTTCGCAGGATTCACGGCCCTGGTTGGAGCATTCGCTAACGGTGGAGACGTCTGGCAACGGCTGCTGGTGGTCCTCCTGCACCCTCTTGGCGCCACGGGATTACTTCTGCTCGTGCTGCGGCCCCGCCTCGCCACGACGAAGATCCTCGCCATGATGGCGCTCCTGACGGCGAACGTGATCGCCGACCTGTGGGTTGCGCAGATGATTGCCGCGGGAAGAGTGCGAGGAGATTGGGAGCTTGCGCTGGCATTTTCGGTGGTTCCGGCCATCGGGATTGTCTACGCGTTGGCGCTGCTGCGAACTGCCCGCTAGCGGTCGGGTAAGGCTCCGTCCGGAACCGGAGACGCACAGGAAGTAGCCGTTGTACTTCTGGTCTTCCAGTCAAGGTTTTCCAACCGGGCGCATCGCTCGGTCGCGATCGCCTATGTCTGGGATGAGCCCGATTAACGGGGCCAATGACTCGTGTTTGTGGGTGTCCCATTCGAGGCTGGAGAGGCGGGTTCCCGAAGAAGTTCGGACGCCGAGTCGAGCACGCCAGACCGGAGACTAATCAAGTTCGGTGTGCGCGGATGAATAAATAGAAGGCACAGGTCGCTGGCTGAGAACAGAAGCAGATTCTCCTTGCCTTGATGATTCCTCTCGTGGTGATGGGCGTTCGAGTATTTTGACCAGACGGGCATGAAAATGCCCCGAACGACGAGGGCGGGAAAGCCGGACATGAACAAGGCCGTCGTCGTCGCACTCCGTGCTTGTGGGGCGACGGTGCGAGACCTTGGCGATGGTTCTGGTACGCCGGATCTCGTCGTGGGCAATTAGGTATGTGGACAGTGTCATCGCCACGTGACTGAAGGTGGCATCGCGAGTCTGGAGAGGATCAATCTTGTTGAAAGAGCGGGCAAGCCTTGACGAACCGATAGCGAAGGCTTGGTGCGCCTACGACAACGCGGCGGAGTTGTCGGTGCGCGTTAAGCCCGCCGCGCCGATTCTGTTCTTTGGTGACCTCGGTGCGTACAGGGTATCCACACTGCGTGTACTGACTGTGGGGTTGAATCCCTCGCTACAGGAATTCCCGGCGGATAGGCCGTTCTCACGCTTTCCGTTAGACGAGGGTACCGCGGGCCGTGGCCGCGATCACTACCTTTATGCCCTATCGTCCTACTTCCGCACCGACCCTTATCGCGCCTGGTTCAGAGCATTCGAGCCCTTACTTAACGGCGCTGGAGCCAGCTACTACGAAGGCTTCACCTCGACAGCGCTCCATACCGACATCTGCTCACCCGTCGCCACCGATCCGACTTGGAGCAAACTCGGCGACGTCGACCGGTCCACACTTGAAGCCGATGGCGGTCCGCTTTGGCACATGCTGCTGAAGATACTGGAGCCCCAGATCGTGGTCCTGTCCGTCGCAAAGCGCCACCTTGAGCGCATAGCGTTTGAGCCGCAAGACAACGAGTGGACTGCCATCCACACTTTCGATCGGACTGGGAGCGGCGCACCTCGCTCGCGGCCGTACGAAGTCATGGCACGCTGGTACGATGTCGACGGCAAGCCGTCGCTGTTCATCTTCGGTCCCGCCGCTCAGACCCCGTTTGGCCTAATCTCCGATCCCCAGAAGGGCAAGGTAGGGGCCATCCTGCGGGAGGTATGTCGGAATGGACGATAGACGATGTTTCGTTCAGTTCTCGCACCCCGGGGGCGTTGTTGCACCGCTCTGGCTGAGAGCGAAATCCGCCTATGGTGGTGGCCGAGGTATGTTCGAGCATGAAGTATCCCAAGCGCTGCCAGTACAAGCACGCGAAGCAGAAGAAGTACCACGTTCGCAACTGGGCGGAATACAACGAAGGGCTGCGCCGCCGGGGCGATTTGACAGTCTGGTTTGACGAGGAGGCAATCGCGAACTGGAAGGCCGACAAGACCGGTAAGCCTGGCGGTCAACGGGTCTATTCTGACATGGCGATTGAAACGGGCCTGGTTGTCCGGATGGTGTACAAGCTCGCCTACCGCCAAACCGAAGGCTTCTTGCACTCGATGGCGTCCTGTGCCAAAACTCGGCTGTCCCTTCCATAAACTCGAGCTCGTCGTGTCCAAAAATACAAACGAACTCTAAAACCCGCGCGCCGCCGGGCCGTCGCCGAGTTCATCTATCACTATTGTAGAGAGCGCAACCATCAAGGGCTTGGCAACGCGTTTGTGTTTTTGGATACGACGCGAAGGCGCTCAAGACGAGCGACGTCCGCAGGGCGGGTAGCCATCGCCCATCCGACGATGCGTCGGCTGAGCTGGTCGGCTGTCTTGGAAGACCCCCGACTTGATAGAATGTGCAGGTATGGAAAAGCTCGACACCGAAAAAACCGTCAAAATACTAAATACGATCTTGGAGCAGGAACTCGCGGGGGTCGTTCGCTACACCCACTATGCGCTCATGGTGACCGGCCCCAATCGGCTGCCGATCGTGGAATTCATGAAGGCACAGGCCTCCGAGTCCTTGGACCATGCTCAACAGGTAGGTGAGATTCTGACTGGCCTCGGTGGCCACCCATCGCTCAGTGTGGCGCCCCTCGAAGAGACCTTTCAGCATTCGCTCAAGGCGATTCTCCAGGAAAGCGTGAACCACGAGAAGAACGCTGTGAAGCTCTATGTCGACCTCCTCGACGCGGTAGAGGATGCGAGCATCTACCTGGAGGAGTTCGCGCGCACCATGGTTGGGCAAGAAGAGCTTCACCAGATGGAGCTCAAGAAAATGCTTCGCGACTACAGCGAGGTGTCCGGCGCCGACTAGCAATCTTCTCATTTCGTCGATGTCCCTGGCTCGAAGCCTCTTCTACGCGTGGCGTTGTTGCACGGCCCGGAGCAAATCGCTGACCTCCCTGTGCCTTTCGGAATCCGCAGCTTCTTGCGGAGCAGCCTCGAGCGCCGACACAACGTCGAGTAGTCCGGGATCTCGATACCGAGCCCGAGCAGCGAGGCGATCGAGTGCAAGAAGCCTTCGGTTTGTCGGTAGGCGAGCTTGTACACTATCCGGACAACCAGGCCCGTTTCAATCGCCATGTCTGAATAGACCCGTTGACCGCCAGGCTTACCGGTCTTGTCGGCCATCCAGTTCGCGATTGCCTCCTCGTCAAACCAGACCGTCAAATCGCCTCGGCGGCGCAGCCCTTCGTTGTATTCCGCCCAGTTGCGAACGTGGTACTTCTTCTGCTTCGCGTGCTTGTACTGGCTGCGCTTGGGATACTTCATGGTCGAACATACCTCGGCCACCACAAGAGGCGCATTTTGCTCTCAGCCAGAGCGGTGCAACAACGCCCCTGACCGATGCGAAACGTCCCGGCGCGTGGGTCTTGAGTTCGTTTGTGTTTTTGGACGCGATGGGTCCACCTGAGCGCACAGGACTGCTAGAATCTGGCGCATGAAAAAATATGTCGCGCTGTTTATCTTAGTGGCTGCGGGCGCGGGTGCCGCTTGGGTTGTGGCTGGGTGTGCGCCTGGTCCTATGATCGAATTCATCGAGCCTGTGGCCGTCGGTCAAGTGGGTGAGCTCGTCATGACGATCGATACGCCGGGCGGTGAGCTCAGTTTGCTCGAGGTGACGCTCGAACAGGGCGGCGAGACGCTGCAAGTATTCAATCTTGCGACCCGCGGCGGTGCGTCAGGGCTTGTACGCGAAGGCGAGGATCGCTTGGTGCTCAGGCAGCCGATTGGCAGGCAACGGTTTGAGTCACTCAGTGATGGGTCAGCGAGTGTCGCGGTCACAGCGGGTCGACCCGTATTGTTCGGCCTTCGCGAAGCCATAACGCAATCCGAACTAGGGGTCGAAGTTCGTTTGCGCCGGCCGGTTATCGTCGTTCAATCTCAGTTTCACTACATCAATCACGGCGGTTCCGAGCTCGTCGTGTATCGCGTAACACCAGCCGATTCAGTTTCCGGCGTGCGTGTCGGCGAGCGTGAGTATCCAGGTTTCCCGGCTGCCGGTGCCGGTGTCGAAAGCGCTGATCCTATGTTGCATGTTGCGTTCTACGCCCTTTCGTGGGATCAGGATCTCAACACACCGATCAGCGTTTTCGCACGTGACCCTCTTGGTAACGAAGGTAGTGCAACTTTCGATCAACATGTTTTTCCAAAGCAATTTCGGGAAAGCCGAATCAATTTGAATGATCGCTTTCTCTCTCGTGTCGTGCCGGCCATCCTGCAAAACTCGCCCGACTTTCTTGTCGATGACTCAACTGATGTTCTGGCGTCCTATATCAGCATCAATAGCGATATGCGTCGCGAAAACCACGAGTACATCGCGAGCCTGAGTGTCGAGACGGTTCCAGAGATGCTCTGGCAGGGATCCTTCAAGCAGCTCATCAACACGGCTGTCGAATCGGGCTTTGCCGACCAGCGTGATTACATTTATGAAGGTGATGTCGTCGATCATCAGACTCACCTGGGTTTTGACCTCGCTTCAACGGCGGCAGCGCCAGTGTCTGCCGCGAACCGCGGACGTGTCGTCCATGCCGGCTGGCTCGGTATTTACGGCAACTGCGTGATTCTCGATCATGGTATGGGTCTGCAGTCGCTTTACGCACACTTGTCGTCCATCGATGTCCGTGTCGGCGAGATGATCGAGCTCGACGGGAAACTCGGCCGGAGCGGTGCGACGGGCTTAGCGGGTGGCGATCACCTGCACTTCACGACGCTCCTGCACGGTACCGCTATCACACCGATCGATTGGTGGAGCAGCCAATGGGTCGAAGACCGGATCATGCGCAAGCTCCGCGAAGCAAACTAGTCTGTCGATCCAAAGCAGAATAGACAAGCGAAGCCCGTCGTGTCCAAAAATACAAACGAACTCAAGACCGGCTGCCGGGACGTTTCGGAATAGATGTGTCTACGCTTGGTTGGCCAATGGGAGCTAGAATCCTCAGTCATGAGCACGCCGGTCCAGCTCTTGACGTGAGGTCAAAATACTCATGCGGCTTTCCGATGGTAGAAACGTAGCAGCCCGCCAAGCCGTTCACGGGAGCGCACCTTGCACTCGGACGGCGTTGTTGCACGGCCCGGAGCAAATCGCTGACCTCCCTGTGCCGGTTGCAGAGTCACCCGGCGCAGTACGTATCGGGCATCCCGAGCGCAGCCATCTTGTTGAGTATCTCGCACCCAATTCGGTGTTCAACTCGTTGCCTCGCCAACGTTCGAGCCCGCATCTCCGGCCCGATGATCGCCTTGTAACGATAGACCGCGTTCTCCACCATGCTTCGCTTGGTGTAGCCTGAGAGCTTGTACCATTCACGTCGGCCGTGTCTTTCGATGGCACGAATATGGCGATCGCGCTCCTGCATGGCGGTGTTCGAATTCTGACTGAGCGTCGCGTTTCGTTGCGGCGGAATCACCACGCGCGTCCTTCGTCCAGGACTGTGCGCTTCGATGGCTTCGTAGACCGCTTCCTTGTCGTATGCACTGTCCGCCGCCACCGACACTAGAGGTGCTTGAATCTGTGTTAGCAAAGCGGGGACTCGGGTTGCGTCGCGAGCTCGTGACGCCGTCAGTTCGGACGCAACAATGTTCCCTGTCTCGCGATCAACGGCGATGTGCAACTTGCGCCATGCGCGCTGCTTTGGCGGTTTGCGAGCGTTTCCAACATGAATCCTCAAGCCCGTGCTATCGATCATCAGGTGGATGGGTTGAGTGCTCGCGGCTTTCGGAATCCGCAGCTTCTTGCGGAGCAATCTCGAGCGCCGACACAACGTCGAGTAGTCCGGGATCTCGATACCGAGCCCGAGAAGCGAGGCGATCGAGTGCAAGAAGCCTTCGGTTTGTCGGTAGGCGAGCTTGTACACCATCCGGACAACCAGGCCCGTTTCAATCGCCATGTCTGAATAGACCCGTTGACCGCCAGGCTTACCGGTCTTGTCGGCCTTCCAGTTCGCGATTGCCTCCTCGTCAAACCAGACTGTCAAATCGCCCCGGCGGCGCAGCCCTTCGTTGTATTCCGCCCAGTTGCGAACGTGGTACTTCTTCTGCTTCGCGTGCTTGTACTGGCAGCGCTTGGGATACTTCATGCTCGAAACATACCTCGGCCACCACCATAGGCGGATTTCGCGCTCAGCCAGAGCGGTGCAACAACGCCCCTTTTGCAAGCTTTGCCTCGCGACCTATGGTGTGAACCTCGCGCTATTTGCGTTACTATGGCCGGCGATGCGACAGTTTGGTTCGGCCTTTGCAACTCTTCTCGGCGGTGAAGGCCGCCATATGTTCGTCGTTTGGGCTCTTGGCAGCCTCGTGATAATGGTCTCCGTCGTGGCCGTTGAAAGCGCATTGGCCGAAAACGCCGAGGCACAAAAGGGGAGCATTCTCGGCACGGCCGCTCCGGTGAGCTCCGGTGATTCCGGTTCGGGTCCGTCGCTCGAGGCGGAGCTCGCGCGCGTTCAGGCCCAGCTGGGCGAGCTGCAAGAGACGCTGGACGACCCCACGAAATATCAGAAGTACCAGGAGACCAAAGCGCTGGCGCAGTTTGCCTCCGAACAGGTCCAGACGCTCGCGCTGGACGCCATTCCTTTCAAAGGCCCCGACGGCGCTCCGATCCGCGTGGTGGAGTTCTCTGATTTTCTTTGCCCCTATTGCAAGAATCTCGCGGCGGCTCTTTCGAATTATCTTCCGAGCTCAGGCGAGCGGGTCGCTATCTTCTACAAGAACTATCCGCTCGACCTGGATTGCAACCCCGGTCTGTCCCGAACGCTCCACGAAGGCGCTTGCGAGCTCGCGCTCGGTGCCGTGTGCGCGTCCGAGCAAGACAAGTTCTGGCCCTATCACGACCGGATCTTCGCTCTGCAGCCGCACAACGCAGAGGTTGACGACGTCGTTCGGATCGCGGCTTCGGTAGGCCTCGAGGAAGGCCCGATGCGTGCGTGCATGGAATCGAGCTCGGCCAAGGACAATCTCGCTGCCCAGATCGCGGAAGCCAAGCGCCTCGAGGTCAACTCGACGCCGACGTTGTTCATAAACGGCAAGCGCTTGGCTCAGATCGGGAGTTTTCTCCAGGCCATCGAGTCGGAAGCGAAACGTCTCGGCCTCGAATGAGTTGGGGTCATTGCGGCACGGATCAAGCTCAACTCGTCGCGCGCTCTCCGCTGAAATATTCCTTCGTGAGCTTGGCGTTGTTGCACGGCCCGGAGCAAATCGCTGACCTCCCTGTGCCGGTTGCAGAGTCACCCGGCGCAGTACGTATCGGGCATCCCGAGCGCAGCCATCTTGTTGAGTATCTCGCACCCAATTCGGTGTTCAACTCGTTGCCTCGCCAACGTTCGAGCCCGCATCTCCGGCCCGATGATCGCCTTGTAACGATAGACCGCGTTCTCCACCATGCTTCGCTTGGTGTAGCCTGAGAGCTTGTACCATTCACGTCGGCCGTGTCTTTCGATTGCACGAATATGGCGATCGCGCTCCTGCATGGCGGTGTTCGAATTCTGACTGAGCGTCGCGTTTCGTTGCGGCGGAATCACTACGCGCGTCCTTCGTCCAGGACTGTGCGCTTCGATGGCTTCGTAGACCGCTTCCTTGTCGTATGCACTGTCCGCCGCCACCGACACTAGAGGTGCTTGAATCTGTGTTAGCAAAGCGGGGACTCGGGTTGCGTCGCGAGCTCGTGACGCCGTCAGTTCGGACGCAACAATGTTCCCTGTCTCGCGATCAACGGCGATGTGCAACTTGCGCCATGCGCGCAGCTTTGGCGGTTTGCGAGCGTTTCCAACATGAATCCTCAAGCCCGTGCTATCGATCATCAGGTGGATGGGTTGAGTGCTCGCGGCTTTCGGAATCCGCAGCTTCTTGCGGAGCAACATCGAGCGCCGACACAACGTCGAGTAGTCCGGGATCTCGATACCGAGCCCGAGAAGCGAGGCGATCGAGTGCAAGAAGCCTTCGGTTTGTCGGTAGGCGAGCTTGTACACCATCCGGACAACCAGGCCCGTTTCAATCGCCATGTCTGAATAGACCCGTTGACCGCCAGGCTTACCGGTCTTGTCGGCCTTCCAGTTCGCGATTGCCTCCTCGTCAAACCAGACTGTCAAATCGCCCCGGCGGCGCAGCCCTTCGTTGTATTCCGCCAAGTTGCGAACGTGGTACTTCTTCTGCTTTGCGTGCTTGTACTGGCAGCGCTTGGGATACTTCATGCTCGAAACATACCTCGGCCACCACCATAGGCGGATTTCGCTCTCAGCCAGAGCGGTGCAACAACGCCCCCAAAACCCGCGGTCGACATTCGAGAGCCGCGGCCGTTTCACGGAACGGCGGAGGACGGCGAGCTGCTGCCGAAGAGCGACATTCTCGAGAGCCAGCTTGCGACGAGCCTTGAAGGCAGAGATGAGAGCGCGAACCAACGACGAAATCATGCCGGCATGGTGCCGGCAGACCGGAGATTAACCAAGTTTGGTGAGCGCGGATGAATAAATAGAAGGCACAGCTTCCGCAATCAAGTGTTGGTGGCTGCCGCGTAACCCGCTCGTGTGCTAGAGTTTGAGCCTGATTTCGGGAGACGCAGTTCTTTCGGCGATGCGGGCTGGGCTGACCACACGGTGCCTGACGTTCAGGCACACCTTCGTGTGCACGCCGACATCCTTATTAATGGCGTTTGCCGACACAGGCAGGCCAGCTGGCATTAGCATTCAAGCACGGCGTAGCAACACTTGATGGCGGAAGCACCCCCTGGCCTCGAATCAGGCCGCCGTCTCGGGGTCGGGCGCGCTCGCATCGACGAGCGCCCAGCTAATGCAACGTTCCGCGTCATCAAGACAACTAGCCGCGCCGGAATCCTTAAGGAATGCTACTCCAGGCTTGACCAGACAGCAGGGAAACTCTAGAGTCAGATCCGCCGGTAGTGTCGCCGCCAACCAGGCCAAGCCCTTCGTCACGCCCCCGCCCGTCCAGGCGGTCACGCAACGAACCAGGACGCGCCGCTCGGCTCCCTCGATAAGCCAGCCCACCGCGCCGGTCCAGGTGTTCCTGATGCTGAGCGCGTAATAGGGGAATCCTGGCAATGGCACCGCCTTGCCACCGATGGCTACCTCGACGGTAGAACGTAATGCGGCCAGCGTCTCGAGTCGTACATCCGAGCGTGGCGTCTTCTCTGTGTGGCAGGTTGATAGGGTGTAGTGGAACATCACCTCACCGCCGCTCATTCTGGGCCATCCTGGCCGGAGATCTGCTGCCTTGGTGCACAACTCCGATAGAGGCCGAGAACTCGCTTGGCCCCGACTCCCATCATCCGATCATCTCGCTATCAGGCATCCCGAGCGCCGTCATCGTGTTGAGAATCTTGCACCCGATCCTTGCCTCGACTCTCTGTGCCGCCAACCCTCTCGCTCGCATTGCTGAGCCCACGATAGCCTTGTAGCGATGGAACGTTGTCTCGACTTTGCTCCGTTTGCTGTAGCCCGATTCTGTGTGCCACTTTCGTTTGCCGAGCCGAGCTTCCCCGCTCTGGCCGAGGGTTTCGACTTAATCATCGGTAGAAGAAGGGTTCTATCCCCGCAGCGTTCGGGGGAAGAATCATATCCCCTGCCTCAGTTCTATGCCCTCCATTACTTTGCGCGGTCTTCCGGGGATTGCGAATCGCCATCGTCGACCTCTGGCTCAGCAGCCTCTGGCTCGGCAGCCTCTGGCTCGGCAGCGTCCGGCTCAGCAGCGTCCGGCTCAGCAGCGTTCGGCTCAGCAGCCTCCGGCTCAGCAGCCTCCGGCTCAGCAGCCTCTGGCTCAGCAGCCTCTGGCTCGGCAGCGTCCGGCTCGGCAGCCTCCGGCTCGGCAGCGTCCGGCTCGGCAGCGTCCGGCTCGGCAGCGTCCGGCTCGGCAGCGTCCGGCTCGGCAGCGTCCGGCTCGGCAGCGTCCGGCTCAGCAGCGTCCGGCTCAGCAGCGTCCGGCTCAGCAGCCTCCGGCTCAGCAGCGTCTGGCTCGGCAGCCTCCAACTCGGCAGCGTCCGGCTCAGCAGCGTCCGGCTCAGCAGCGTCCGGCTCAGCAGCGTCCGGCTCGGCAGCGTCCGGCTCGGCAGCGTCCGGCTCGGCAGCGTCCGGCTCGGCAGCGTCTGGCTCGGCAGCCTCCGGCTCAGCAGCGTCCGGCTCAGCAGCGTCCGGCTCAGCAGCGTCCGGCTCGGTAGCGTCCGGCTCGGCAGCCTCCGGCTCTGCAGCGTCTGGCTCGGCAGCGTCCGGCTCAGCAGCGTCCGGCTCAGCAGCGTCCGGCTCAGCAGCGTCCGGCTCGGCAGCGTCCGGCTCAGCAGCCTCCGGCTCAGCAAGAACAGCGGTGATTCGTGGAACTAGCTCATGCAGTAGCTTCTCCACCTGTGCCACCAACTCCGATGTCAGCTCGGCAATCGTTTTATTGTCTTTCATTGAAACCTCTCAAATTCCTGGCATTTCTCAAGCCCGTAGACACGTTGCATCGGTTTCCGGACCCAAGAATCTATCACACGACAGCTTGATTTCGGTTGTGCTCCGCAAAAAGTCGATCCGGCGTTGATTGCGCCGTTTAGACCTGCCATGCTCAGCTGCTTCGCGCCAGTCGACCCGACTCCCGAGCGCCGTCATGGTGTTGAGAATCTTGCACCCGATCCTTGCCTAAACTCTCTGTGCCGCCAACCCTCTCGCTCGCATCGCTGAGCCCACGATAGAAATGCTCATGGGGAACCCGTCGTGTCCAAAAACACAAACGAACTCAAGACCCGCCTGGGCTGCAACAAGCAGGTGCAGATGGCTAAACAGCCTGGAGGGCATAAGTGGCCAGCCCGATGGCCGCCACATGGTCGTTGCCCCCAACGACCTCGAGCCGGCAGGTGGCGAGCGAGCGTCCCTTGCGGACGACCTCTCCGATGGCGAGCAGGTCTTCCTGGACTCCCGCCAGCAAGCTCATCTTGAACTCCACCGTCTTGACCGTGGAGCCCGGCGAGACCGAACCCACCGCGAAGTTACCCGCCGTGTCCGCCAGCAGACCGATGAGACCCCCGTGGATGACGCCATGCCTTTCTTCGAACTCGGCCCGAAACGGCAAACGCACGCGCGCCACGCCGTTCTCGCAATAGCTGAGTGTCATGCCCAGGTAGCGGCTGATCGGAGCCGCCTCGAAGAGTTGTTTGAGTTTTTCGAGATGCGCGGAACGTTCCGTCGTTTCACCCACCCGCTGGTGGCGGACACCTTCGGGCAGAGGAACCGGCACCGGCTTGGGTTCATTGCGGGGAGCCGAACGAGGCCGTGCAGCGGCTTTCTTGCTAGCAGGCCTCGAAAGGATGTCTCTCTTCCCTGGTCCTTCTTTCATATCGAGACACGCTCCACGATGTTGCGAGTGACGTGCTGTCTACGCCGGTCATAGATCTGTGTGGCCCGAGGGGTTGGAGTGTCCGGCCAGATACTGCACGTCCTCCAGGGGCACGTTCTGGCTGAGTATATCCGTGATCTCCATTACGCGGATGAATAAATAGAAGGCACAGGCATTCTCAACTACTACTGCCGTGCCGCGTAGATGGTCGCCGGCGACGGTAGCCCCTCGGCGGGCTCGACCGGCGTAGCGTGGAAACAGCTTCAGGAACATGCTTCGATATTCGCTCTCGACTAGGAGGTCACCTGCATGGTGACGACCCGTCCGCCCAAGACGATTGTAGAGCCTACAGCCCTTGGCCCAGTCGCAAACACAGACGCTAAGCTGTTGATTTATCGGCTATTTCAAAAGGGCCGAGTTTTGGCACAGGACGACCGCAACGTCCTGAAGCTGCACGAGCCGTCGGTCCGGCATCACGCGTCCCAAATGCAGCTTGACGAGGTCCGTGAGGGCGACGACTGGTGGACGATCTCCGAACGGCTTGATGTGTCGGTGTTGCAGCTCCGCATGCACAACCCGTTTCTGGCAACCCGCGCGCTGAGAGTCGGACAACTCGTCGCGTTCCCGCCGACGCCGCGCACGGATCTGTTCGTGTCCAATGGCGAGGGACTCGAGTATCGGACCCGCCACGGCGATAACTACCTGCTCCTGTCGTTCGTCCTCGACGTGGACCGAGACGCGCTGCGCGATCAGAACGGGCTCTGGCTGTGCCTTCTATTTATTCATCCGCGCGCCCCGAACTTGATTGGTCTCCGGTCTGCCGGGCATGCTCCGCAAAAAGTCTATCCGGCGTTGATTGCGCGTTTTAGATCTACTATGGTCGGCTGCTTTTAGCCGATCTTTTTTTGCGGGTCACAACAGGTCGGAAGACAGCCCTGCGGCGTGAAATACCCTCGATTTCTGCGCGGATTTCAAGGGCGTCTAAGCTGTTGATTTGTGGTCTATTTCAAAAGGGCCGAGTTTTGGCACAGGACGGGATCGATCTTGAGGATGATTCTCTTGATGGATCGGTCCGAGGGTTAACCCGATTTGAGATAATGTCCGAATGACACCGCCCGAGCCGAAGATCATCAAAGGCCATTGTCCGAATTGCCGTAGCGACCGCAATGCTTACGTCCGGTGTGAGCACGTCGTCCACTCAACCGACGAAGATGACGGAACTCACACGAGAGATACCGGGATGATTCTTCAGTGCTGCGGCTGTGAGCAGATCTACTTTCGAAGAGACTTCTGGTTTTCTGAATGGGAAACGCTCGGCACTCATCCGGTAACCGGCGAGCTGAGACTGGAGGGCGGCGTCGAGACAGTGTATTGGCCCGCGCCAGTCAGCCGCCAACGTCCACATTGGCTCGAGAAGTTTGAAGAGGCCGACCCCGATCTCGCCAATATCTTGAAAGAAATGTATGCAGCGCTGGACAACGATCTTCGTGTTCTTGCAGCTATCGCCGTGCGGACTGTCTTTGATCGTGCATCAGAATTGCTTCGAGTCGATCCCGTCCTGTGCCAAAACTCGGCCCTCTTGAAATAGCCGATAAATCAGCAGCTTAGCGTCTGTGTTTTGCGATGGTGCACATTGGTGGCTCCTCGTCCTGTGCCAAAACTCGGCCCTTTTGAAAGGGGATTATACAGAACGCTTGACTTCCCGCCGCTCCTGATCTACCCGCCGCTGGTCATCCGAACCGTGCTGGGGCCCTGAACATCGGGCCTCCCGCTGAATACAAAACCCAAGGCTTCGGATCCACGGATTCATTCAGACTCATCGTTTCCGATCAAGGTGCAGCGTCTCATTAAAAAGGACGAGGCCCTGGACGATATTGTGACCCACGCGATCGCCCATCACAACGATGTCGAGCTCTGGGTAAACCAGGAAGCGAGTGCTCTTCTAGGCGCTATCTCTTGCGACCAACAGAGAGATTACGCGGCAAGCATCTGGATGAAATGGTCAAAGATGGACGTAGGAAAGGGCGCGGGCGTCACAATTAAGTCATACACCGGACGCGTCCTCGCGAGCGCCGAAACAGGATTCACGGGACCGAAGTTTCACTGTCAGTGAGCCCGATTTGACGCCAGCCATGCAGAACAGATAGATTTCAAACGCTCGGCAACGAGCGCTTCTGGTTCTGGTCCTTGTCACGAATCAGTTCGCCTGGGCGGTAGGCATACCGCCCAGGCGGTGCACCTTCGCAGGCGTTCTGAGTCGAGAGAAAAGGACCAGAAATGCCAGTTGAATTACTGTCCCGCCTTCTGAAATTCCAAGACCAGGTCAACGCCATCGCTCCGCAGATCCTTGCGGCTGAAAGAGCATGCAGAGCTTCCATTGCCACTATCGCGCCCGCGCTAGAACGGCTCGGTCATGTCCCCCGCGGGATTCTGCCTACACGGAAACCGCAACGCTCAGTGGTGCAGCGGCGCAGTAGTCACCCACGGAGGAGAATCGGCTTCGCTTCCTGGAAGGAATAGGAGGGCCATTACTTGAATATTGTGGGTGCGCCGGTTCGTAGCCAGCCGGGGTCCGATAGGCCATCCTCGGACCCTAAAACCTCCGGCTGGCGCGCCCTCCAGATAACTGACTTCACGATAGCGATTCTTGTGAGCGCGGTCTTAGCTTGCAGCACGGGCGTTATTCCAGAAGGCCAGGAGGGGGATGCTGTCGGAATCTACAAGTCAAGCGCCTTCGACCCTAGCGACTGGCAGCACGTCGCGACTATTCATGGATTCGTAGACGATCTTGACGTGTGCAAAGAACTCGTTGAATTCCTCTCGCGAGAAGAGCCCAACCGGTACATCTGTCGGCGCGTAAACAATAGCGAATGACTGAGCCCAGGCGCGTGGTTCTCGCACTCGCGCGCTCGGGCTCAACTTGTGGTACATAGAGCCAGAATAACTCCAATAACTCCTTTTTCCGATTGCGTAAGTAAATAGATACGGGAGGACGCCGATGGCAGGAAACCACGAACTATCAACCGAAATCCAAACGTGTGAACAACATAAGTCAGAATGGGAGGCGAAACAAGGTCAATTTGTTTTGATTGAAGGGGCAACCGTCGTCGGTTTTTTTGAGACCTATGAGGACGCGCTGACTGACGGGTACAAACAGTTCGGACTAGCTCCGTTCTTGGTAAAAGAGATCCGTGGCAAAAGCGAAGCTCAATTCGTTTCTCGTCTTGTTGTTCCACAAGTCGAAAGATAATACCGTGGCGCATTTCACGCGAAAATCAACCTAATGGCGAGCCTCTCGTCGTTGTTGTTTTTCATATAAGCTGGCCGCGATTCAAACAGATAAAGCTCTTGGGCAAGACTCCGCCACCGCCAGTTCATGGCATGGCGCTTCTCGACACTGGAGCTAGCGGTTCGTGCGTAGACCCCAGCGTGATAAAAGACCTGAAGCTTGAACCGCGCGGAATCGAGGAAGTAGTTACGCCATCAACTGGAAGCGGATACCACGTAGCGATTCAGCATGATCTTTCGATCATCATTCCACCCGATTCGCCTGGCGACGAGCCGCTGATTCTGAACACCTTACCGGTGCTTGCGCTGTTTGCTGTTGGTAATGTGTACGTATCCCTTTGCAAAAAAAGCGCTTACGCTCCATTTAGCTCCAGGCGAAGGTCGCGAGCGCTGTTTTGACTGTAATTTAGCGCAGCGTAAAGTCTTAGCGTCATCTCACCAACACTCAATGGCGGAAGCACCCTTGCCCCAGTGCTCCCACAGAGCGGCAAACGAAAGCGGCGACCCGTCCTCAAGCGCCAAAAAGTAGGGCTGCGTGCCGTGCTCGGTCTGTTGCCACTCGAACCACCCATCGGCCGGCCGTCATGCCCGACACTTGGTCGTCATACAATAGGACATGCCCAGTCCGGTTGTGCCTTCTATTTATTCATCCGCGCGCACCGAACTTGCTAAGCTGCTGATTTATGGTCTATTTCGAAAGATCCGAGTTTTGGCACAGGACGGGGTGCAGATCATATTGGTCAACCGATATGGGGAAGCCGGATGGGGGGCTGTGCGGGAAACGCTCAGAAAGAACCCGCCCGTGTGGTCGCTGGCACATCGCGGGAGGGCCGTTGAAATGATCGCTCCCCCTCCTCCTACTCTCGGAGGACTCCTCAAGCTGGCTCAGGAGCAAGCGCGGCGCGCGGCTCAGGGGGATTCTGACTCGTGACCCCCGTCGATCACCAGACTCTTCAATGACCACAACTGGGGAAAACTGGGTGACCCTTGATACCTCGCCACAAGGGGGCTGGTCATGGACCACACCGCTGGGCGGCACCGCAGATCTTGGTCAAGATGCGGTCGCCGAGCGTTTCTTTGGTCAGGCCGGTTCGCAGCGGACCGTCTAAACCCGAGAGGAGGAGAAACGTGAAGTATCGTCATTCATTCCTGCAGGTACTCGCGGTTGTCTTCCTCGCTGGCACACAATACGCCTGCCAGGCGGATGCACCGAGCCAGGGGGATGCAGAGGACCAGATGGACGCGGAGCGCGCGCAGGGCGCAGCGACCGGCGAGGTTCACTGGAGCTACGAAGGCGACACCGGACCGTACCAATGGGGTGGGCTGGATTCGTCCTTCGCGGTCTGTGACAGCGGGGTCCAGCAATCTCCGATCGATCTGACGGATGCGATCTCGGCAGGCGGAGGGGGACTCGAAATCCAGTGGCAACCCGCGGCGGGCGAGGTCGTGGATAACGGACATACCATCCAGGTCAACATAGACGCCGGGAGTTCCATCACTCTGCAGGGCCGGCAATTCTCGCTCTTGCAGTTCCACTTCCATCTGCCGAGCGAACACACAGTCGATGGGGAAGAGTACCCGTTGGAGGTCCACTTTGTGCATCAGGCCGAGGAGGGTGATCTTGCGGTGATCGGGGTCTTCATGGACGTCGGCGGCGTGCACTCGGCCGTCCAGAGCATCTGGGATGCCATACCAGGCGTCGATCAGGCGCCCACACCGCTGGTCGACCTCGATCCGAACGCCTTCCTGCCCGGAGGCCGGAGCTACTTCCGGTACGCCGGCTCCCTGACGACGCCACCCTGCTCTGAGGTGGTCAACTGGGTGGTGCTTACCGAGGCAATTGCAGTTTCGCAGGCACAGGTCGATGCCTTCGCTGCCCTATATCCGATCAACGCGCGTCCGGTCCAGCCACTCTATCGGCGGTTCATTCTGACGAGGTAGCGAAGGGGAGTAAGAAGATGTATACGATGTTCATGGCCGCTCCGTAGTTGCGCGTTATCTGCAGCGCTGGGCCGAGCCAGCCGCGACCACAGCACTATCCCGTCGTATCCAAAAATACAAACGGACTCAAGACTGGCGCGCCGGGGCGTTTCGGATGAGAGGTGTCTAGCAGCCCGTTGAAAAAGTCGTATCCGGTCGATATTTCTCTGAAGACTCATTCGATGACGATGTAAAATTGCATCGCATGTCGATGAAGAAGAAAAAGAAAAGTCGCCAAGAGACTTTATGGATTCCACACGATGCGGTTGCGTCGAGTCCTGGTCATCCTTTTTATGAGGAACTCGAGCGGGTACTTCGAGAGGAAGAGTTTGACTCGTTTGTGGAGTCGAAATGCTCGCCGTATTACGCGAAGAAGCAAGGTCGGCCGAGCATACCGCCGGGTGTGTATTTTCGAATGCTGTTGATCGGCTACTTTGAGCGCATCGATTCAGAGCGCGGGATCTGCTGGCGGTGTTCGGACTCACTGTCTTTGCGCCAGTTTCTTGGCCTTGGAATGGAAGAGCGAACGCCGGACCATTCGTCGCTGTCTCGGATACGGAATCGACTTCCGCTGGAAGTTCACGAATCTGTATTTGGATGGGTGCTAGAAGTTCTAGCGTCGAGAGGGATGATAGATGGCAAGACACTGGGTGTGGACGCGACGACGCTGGAAGCGAATGCGGCGCTTCGGTCAATCGTTCGTCGAGACACGGGGGAAAGCTACGAATCGTATTTGAAGGAGCTTGCGCGCAAGAGTGGTATCGAAGAGCCGAGCCGAGCGGACATTGCAAAGTTGGACAAGAAGCGGCCAAAGAAAGGGTCGAACAAGGAGTGGGTGAATCCGAACGAGCCGGATGCGGAGATCATGAAAATGAAGAGCGGGGGCACGGATATGGCGCACAAAGCCGAGCATGCTGTGGACATGAGCGGGGAAGGTGCGGTAATTGCCGTGACGCTTCACGGAGGCGCGAAGGGTGACACAAAGAGCCTACCGGATACGCTGGAAAAAGCGCAGTCAAATCTGCAAGAGCTCGCGAACAACGCGGAATGTTGTGAACGAATACATGAAGACGCGGGTCGCGAAGTGGTCGGGGACAAGGGCTATCACGGCAACGACATCCTGGTTGAGCTGGTCGAACAAGAATACCGGAGCTACATTTCGGAGCCAGAGCGAGGTGGCCGCAAATGGAAGGACAAACAGGCCGAGCAAGCCGCCACCTACGCGAACCGACGTCGCATTCGCGGGACTCGAGGTAAGCGATTAATACGCCGTCGCGGCGAGTTACTCGAACGACCTTTCGCGCACTACCTCGAAGCGGGAGGCATGCGACGAACGCATTTGCGAAGACACGAAAATATACTCAAGCGCCTCCTCACGCACGTGGCCGGATTCAATCTCGGGATTCTGATGCGCAATCTCATCGGCAAGGCCACGCCGAAGGAATACGCGGAGCTCAACGCCAGTCTGATCGCTGCTTTATTGCGCTTCGTCTCGACCATAGGCGCACGTTTTGCCCCGCTGCAATCCATCGGGCGTCTCAACTTGGCCGTTCCGCCGAATCACATCTTCCTTGAACTTGCCCACCAAACTTTCTCCGTGAGCAGAATCTGGACTTTTTCACCGGGCTGCTAGGCTTGGTTGGCAATGGGAGCTAGACTGAGAGGTCTGTTCGGGAGCACCGATCACAGAGTCAGTGCCCCGTCGGCTGGTCTCCGCGAATTTCGAGAACGCCTCGAGGATTCGGGCTGTCAGGTTCTGTTCGTATTTTCGGACACGACGCGATTGTAGAGCCTACGGCCCTTGGCACGGTCGCAAACACAGACTCTAAGCTGTTGATTTATCGTTTATTTCAAAAGGGCCGAGTTTTGGCATACCCGGGCGCGTCGGGCTGCGACTTTGCCTCCATGCCATGCGCAATGCTGAACTCTTCGACGCAGACGAGACGATGACGTGTTTGCTGTCAGCCTCTGACGTCCACTTCTGGAGGGTCGACAGGGAAATCGCGCTACTACTGCGGGATCGAGCGGGAGCTGCACATGCTGCACTTGTGGGCCGGGTCGAAGAGCGGATACTCAATAGTGGCGAAGCCTACTACGCCCGCTATACGATAGAACCCGGGCAGGTTGACTGGCGAGCGCATGCGTGCGACAGCGCTGTGTGGCTCCGCCTCAATATGTTGCAGGAAGCTGACGCTCTTTCTAAAACCGGCGTCGCAGAGCTATCCGCAATCAAGGAGCGCCGCGACTATCTTGACCGCGCAGTGGAAGACCGCGACTTTTTTGACTCCTATAGTTCTGGTGCCGCGGCGATCGTTGATGGCGATCCAGCACCGATCGCCGAGGCAGCGGAAGACGACCGCCTCCGAGTCGCACAGGAACTTACCCGCAGACCCGAACTAGATCTGCAGCTAGGTTGGTCGGGCTTGCGGCAGGCGCTTGTGAACCTTTCAGACACTTTTATCACGAGCTTCACCGAAAGCCTCATGACCTATGCGCTGGGGCGGAGAGTCGAGTATTATGACATGCCCGCGGTGCGTGCGATCGCTCTCGAGGCCGCGCACAACGGCAACCGCATGTCCTCTTTCATTTTTGGCATTGTGAACAGCGCGGCGTTCCAGATGAAGAAATCGGAAAACACCGAACCGACCACGGTGGTGGGAGAATCGGGTCCGCCTTAGAATACGAGCCGGCTCCAGAAGGCCTAAAAAGAATGTACATTACTAACAAGCATATCTCTCGCCGCACGATACTTCGGGGCATGGGCGCGGCGGTGTCACTGCCGTTGCTCGAAGCCATGGTGCCGGCCCGGAGCGCGTTTGGCAAGCCGACAGCTGACCCGGCTCGCCTGGTGTGCATCGAAATGGTCCACGGTTCGGCCGGCAGCACCAAATACGGGATAGAAAAGAACCTGTGGGCGCCGGCGGCCGAAGGCAGTGCGTTCGACCTCACCCCGAGCAGCTTGAGTCCGCTCGAGCCGTTTCGGGATTACTTGACGATCGTCAGCAACACGGACGTACGCAATGCCGAGGCCTTCACGCTGCCCGAGATAGGCGGCGACCATTTTCGTTCGAGCGCGGTGTTCCTGACGCAGTCTCACCCGAAGCAGACAGAAGGCTCGGACGTCCACGTTGGGACGTCGATGGATCAGCTCTACGCCCGGCGGTTCGGTCAAGACACGCCCATTCCGTCGATGCAGCTCGCGATCGAGAACGTGAACCAGGCGGGCGGATGCCAATACGGTTATGCCTGTACCTACACGGACGCGATCAGCTGGGGGTCGCCGACCGATCCGCTCCCGATGATCCGGAACCCCCGGGTCGTTTTCGACCAGATGTTCGGCTCCGGCGGAACGCCGGAAGAGCGGGCAGCCAGGCGCCGGACCGATCGCAGCATTCTTGACTATGTCACCAACCAGGTGGCTAGTTTGAAGAACGACCTGGAGCCGGCCGACCGCAACCGGCTCGACGATTATCTCGAGAACATTCGCGAGATCGAGCGGCGGATCCAGAGGATCGAGGCGCAAAACGCGAGCGGGGAGGAGAGAGAGCTGCCCGATGCGCCCGTCGGTGTGCCGGACTCGTTCGATGAGCACGTCAAGTTGATGTTCGACCTGCAAGCGGCAGCGTTCGCGTCGGACATTACTCGGGTGTTCGCGTTCAAGATGGGGCGAGACGTTTCGGGCCGTGTCTACCCGGAGACCGGCGTCAACACTGGGTTTCACCCGGCCTCGCATCACGGCGAGCGAGAGGAGCGGATCGAGGAGTTCGCGAAGATCAACCGGTACCACGTCAGCACCATCCCGTACTTCCTCGAAAGGCTCCGTGACACACCCGAGGGCGACTCGAATCTCTTGGAAAAGGCACTGATCCTCTACGGCTCTCCAATGGGCAACCCGCACGTTCACAACCACAAGCGCTGTCCGCTCTTTTTGGCTGGCCACGGCAATGGCCACTTCAAGGGCAACCTCCACGTCAAAAGCGCGGATGGTACGCCGATGGCGAACACGATGTTGACCGTGCTGCGCCGACTCGGGCTCGACGAGCTCGAGAGCTTTGGTGACAGCACGGGGGAGATGGCGATCTGACACAAAGGTCAAGTGGAGCGACTCCTCGACATTGAACACGTCGTTCATCGAGCGGTTGAATCTGACCATCCGGCAAAGCGCGGCATACCTTTCGAGACGAACGCTTTCCCACGCTCGCTCGACGGCGTAGTGTGCCAAAACCCGATCGAGCGACCCCATCATTATTAGAAGGCCATTCTCGGCGTTGAGAATGCGGAGACGGCTGTCGGGAAACGAGGCGAGCTCTGATAGGGTGCCAGCCGTCGGCAAACTGCTTGGGAAACTATATTGGCGTTAAAGTCCGCTCACGCCGCGTCTCGATAGTAATATCGGAGCGTTCCGCCGAGGCGCTCCCGACATCGGATGCGACCGTCGGACCCCAGCGAATCCTGCGCCGAGCAGATGAGCTCGTTATCGAGACCTTGATGATTCCTCTCCAGATGATAATGGGCGACGAAAGCGCGGATACTCACGCGGAGATGATTTTCTCCCAAGGGAATCATCCGACTAAGGCACTCGCTTTTGATGGACCGCACAAAGCGTTCGGCGTAGGCGTTCAAATTCGGACTCCTCACCGGCAGCTTCACCGTCTCCACGCCGACAGCACCGAGTGTGGCGCAGAATGATGCTGAAAAGAGCGGGTCGCGGTCGTGAATGAGAAACCGCGCGTCGGTGCTTCCGCCATTAAGTGTTGGTGATGTGTACGTATCCAGTTGCAAAAGAGTCGCTTACGCTCTATTTAGCGCGCAGCGAAGGTCGCGAGCGCTATTTTGGCTGTAATTTAATGCACCGTAAAGTCTTAGCGTCATCTACCAACACTTAATGGCGGAAGCACCGTCCGTATCCGGGACATCCAAGGTCTCTGCCGCGCCGAGCAGGACGGCGTGTGCGACGGAATAGGCGTCCCACTCGCTGCACAATCCTGGAAACTGCAGACGTACCACATCCGTGACCAGTTCGTGACCGAGCGAGAACTGTTCCAGAGTGCCCTGGTGCTTGCGCCGTTTACTGTTGGTGATGTGTACGCATCCGTTTGCAAAAAAGGCGCTTACGCTCCATTTAGCGCGCAGCGAAGGTCACGAACGCTAATTTGGCTGTAAATTAATGCACTGTAGGGCCTTAGCGTCATCTTACCAACACTTAATGGCGGAAGCACCACCGCCACCTCATCGCAGCCAAGTACGATGGCAGCAAGAACCGGAGCCCAGGCCGACCTCCGACGGCGAAGGACATCCGTGAGCTCATTGTGCGCGTGGCGCAGGAGAACCCGACGTGGGGATATACGCGCCTGCGAGGCGCACTCAAGAACCTAGGACATGAACTCGGACGCAACACTAATCAAGAGGGTTGAACCGTACCGGGTTTCCCGGAGACTTCAACAGTTGACTCCGGCCGCCGACACTGGAGTGTTCTGGCGGCGGTAGTACTGCTGCTCGTACTCGACCGGCGGCAGGTATCCGATCGGAGCGAGCAGCCGCTTGTTGTTGAACCAGTCCACCCACTCAGGGGTGGCGAACTCGACCGCCTCGGCATGTCGCCACGGGCTGCGGCGTTCGATCAATTCCGTCTTGCAAATGCCGATCACCGACTCGGCCAGAGCATTGTCATAGGAATCCCCGATACTCCCGACCGATGGCTCGATGCCCGCCACAGCCAGCCGCTCGGTGTATCGAAGCGAGAGGTATTGGGCCTCCAGTACCCGCTTACGCAGCCGAAGTTGGACGAACTCCCGGTACTCGCTTACAGACTCCTTCGATATGGTGGTAGGCTTCTTCATGGCGTAAGCCAAAACAAAAACTCGCTTGAAAGAGCGAGAGGAGGATTACGCGATGAGGAAGCCTACTGTTGTCCGCAAAAAAGAAGATCGCAACTCGCTGCGACAGAACTGGGAAGGCGATGCTCGTGAAATCGATCTCGAGGCGTCGTTGATATCCTGAACTGGCTTCCTCCCCAGGACGAGAAAGACAAACGTCCCGCGCGAACCGAGCGCTCCTCTGCGTGCAGAGAATGCTTCAGTCAAGCGGCGTGGGCCAACCGGTAATCGTGATGGAGACCGCCAAGAACGGGCCTTGAAGACGATTCGCTTTCCGCTCGGAATCTGGTGACGATAGGGAGCAGGATCGACATGAAGAGCGCTCGCCGGCTCGGGAACATTGGGTCCGAGAGACGAATGCGGCCTCGCGCGATTGTAGTAGTCACGCCATTCACACAACAGTCGACGCAGATGCTTCTCCGACAGCGGGATAAGGAAGTCTAAACATTCTCGGCGGGTGGTGCCGATCAATCTCTCGCAATAACAATTCGCTTGCGGCGCGAATGGAGGTGTCCTCAACACCCTGACGCCCATCGCTCGCACGGACTTCCGTAGATCTTCGGAGAACTTGGTATCCCGGTCGACGATCACGAAGCGATAATCGTGCTCACACGCGTCGTGTCCAAAAATACAAACGAGCTCAGGATTGGCGCGCCGGGACGTTTCGGATTAAAGGTGTCTAGGCTTGGTTGGCCAATGGAAGCTAGAATCTTCGGTCATGAGCACGCCGGTCCAGCCCTTGACATGGTTGGTGGTCGCCATCGCTGGTTGGATCCAGCGTGACCAACGGACTGCTATCGTCGCGGGACGCGACGGTGATCGAGACGCTGCGAACCGTAGTCGCGGCCAATCCAAAGATGCCGGGAATTTACCCTAATCGCAAATAAACGTCAGCGTGTCTGAGGTCTTTGGCCCCGTGAATAGCACCTTTTCCAGGTTCTGCATACACCGTGCAGAATCACCTATAGTGGCGGCGAGCGGGTGCCCCAGCACGAGCTTCTCGCCTGCGCCCAGTGCGGCTGTTTCGCGTTTTCGTGCTTCGAAGATTTTGCGATTAGGGTTTACTGATGGACAATCACTTCATCCAGGGAGCGGATTGGTCAAGCAGGCCAATTGTGAGAATATTGGATTGAGCATGAAGAAACGTTCCCTCCGATACGCTGGCGACAAGGCCGTTCGCGCTCTATTGGAACGTTATGCGTGCCCGACGTCATTCCATGTTGTCCGCACACGACTCCTCGGCAACATCGCGACGCCCAAGCTCGACGCATCGCCACTCCGAGCTATAGAGAGCTTTTGGGAAGGTGAGTTGCCGGGGTTCGACAATGTCGGCGCAGCCAGTGAGCTATTCGAGTCCCTGATGGGGCTTTGGAACGAACTGGCAAGGCATCAATCGGCAACCAAGCCATTCCGTTTGACACGGATGGAGGCTAAGCCGGATACGGATGACATTCGCCGCTTGTGCCGGACCCGCACCGAGGAGCTTGAAGGCTTCATCGACGGACTGTTCGGTGACGTGGAGCTCATGGATCTGCCCGAACGGGCCAACGAGGCTCTGGACAACCTCGGCAAGATCTATGCCGTGACCCGCGGTATCATCGATCTCCTAGAGAGAGAGTCGGCGTCAGAGAGAGACCTTAGGGGAATTCTCAAGGACGTTGGGAAGCTCTCACACATCGCAGAGAAAGAACTGCACGCAGTAATGCTTGCCTGCAAGCGCGCCCGCCAACAGACCCTTTCCACTATCGCCGTGGGCAAACCCACCGTCCATTGAAGGGAAGTGTCACGAGCAGCCGGAAGTAGTTCTCACCAGGGCGATGTCCCGGAAGTGGCGTCGCTCAGATGCCGATTTGTAACGTTGCCAGTGGATCAAGTTTTGGCACAGGACGAGGTGGTCATCTGCATGGTGACGACCCGCCCGCCCAAGACGATTGTAAAGCCCACGGCCCTTGGCCCGGTCGCAAACACAGACACTAAGCTGCTGATTTATGGCCTATTTCAAAAGGGCCGAGTTTTGGCACAGGACGGGGTAGAGGTGGAACCTGGTGCGAAGTCCCGCGGCCGTTCCGAGTGAATCGCACTCAAGCCACGCGTCGAGGTGTAATTAATGATAGAGACCTGTGACCCGCAAAAAAGAAGATCGGCCAGAAGCAGCAGACCGTACGCCATCGGTCCATCCCCGAAACCCGATCTGTTCCGGTTCAGCTGGAAGATGACAGTCCTGAAGATAAGATACACACATGAAAAAAGGAGCTGTCATGAGCAAACCACGCCGTCGTCACACCGCAGAGCAGAAAGCAGAGCTGTTACGCCAGCACGTAGCGGAGAAAAAGCCAGTCTCGGAGGTATGCAACGAGGCAGCAATCCAGCCGAGCCTGTTCTACACGTGGCAAAGGGAGCTATTGGCTGGAGCCCATACGGTGTTTTCGACCCGTCGCGCGCCGAGCCGCGAGAATGAGCTGGAGGCGAAGATCTCGCGCCTCGAGGCGAGGGTTGCCCGCAAGGATCAAATCATCGCCGAGGTGACCGAAGAGTACGTGACCCTCAAAAAAAAACTTGGGGAAGCCTGAGTGGCGGCTGGATTGCACATGACCGTCGTGACGAGGTTGTCGATTTCGTCAACACGATCGCCACGAAGACGCGTGTGCCGGTGCAGCAGGTCGTTGAGTGGTGCGGGCTGGCTCGGGGGAAGTTTTACGACTGGCGCAAGCGGTACGGGGAGGTGAATGAGCACAACGGCCTGGTGCCGCGGGATCACTGGATCGAGGACTGGGAGCGCCAGCGCATCATCGACTACTTCGACTGCCATCCTCTGGACGGGTATCGGCGACTGACGTTCATGATGCTGGACGAAGACGTGGTGGCCTTGAGCCCATCGACGACGTACCGTGTGTTGTCGAAGGCGGGTCGTCTGGACCGTTGGAACGGAAAGCCGTCGAAGAAGGGAACGGGCTTCGTTCAGCCGCTGCGACCGCACCAGCACTGGCATACGGATATCTCGTACTTGAATCTGGGCGGGACGTTCTACTACCTGTGCTCGTTTCTGGATGGTGCGAGCCGCGCGGTGGTTCACTGGGAGATTCGAGAATCGATGACGGAAGCGGATGTGGAGTGCATCTTGGAGCGAGCGAAGGAGTTGTACCCGGATGCGCGGCCTCGAATCATCTCGGACAACGGTCCTCAGTACATCGCGAAGGACTTCAAGACGTTCATCCGCATCTCAGGGATGACGCACGTGAGGACGGCGCCGTACTACCCGCAATCGAACGGAAAGATCGAACGTTGGCACAAAACGATAAAATCGGATGCCCTGCGTCCTGCCAGCCCCAAAAGCCTTGAAGAGGCTCGCCGGTTGATGGAACGATTCGTCGAATATTACAACGGGGTTCGGTTGCACAGCGCGATAGGCTACATTGCGCCGCTGGACTTCATGGCTGGCAAGGCCCCAGAGATCTGGTCGGAGCGGGACCGGAAACTGGAGCAGGCACGAGAGGCGCGGCGTGAGCGGCGTAGTAACAAGGTGCCCGCATGAACACTCTGATCCCAGGAGCCCCACTCCGTTCCCTTTCGCCCACAAGCAATGAGTACCAGAGAGCGGAGGGGGTGTCCAGGGCGGCGAAGCCGGCGCGCGTAGCGCGCTTTACCCTTGACGCGCCCGAGCACTCTGGTACGATCCCCGGGGCGAGAGGGGACATCCTGACGCCCGGCGTTGCGTTAACGTCCAACCTCGCTGTCATCTTCACGCTGAACCAGCACAGATCAACTTACCTCGAACTTAAATTGAACTCGATAGATGCCTACGCCCTGTGGTATGCCGAGAGAGTGCCATTCTTAGTTGGAAATTGAAACGGCTCCCAACCCCGTGGTTTGATGACGTTGGCAAAAACAACATCAAGCCGCAAGAGAAAGGAGCCGAGATGGGAAGTCTGCTACGTACAGCCAAGAAACACAAGAAGTCACGTCGTTTGGGTGAGCCCGAGGTAATGGCGCGCGAGGAGTACGGGGAGCTCGAGGTGGACGTCAAAATAGAGATGATCCGTTCGTTAATCCCGCTTGGGTTGATGCACGTTCACGAGCTGCTCGACGACGAAGTGAAGGAGTTGGCGGGAGAGCGATACGCTCGTAAGGACGAACTGGAGCGTGGCCGCCGCCACGGAACCAACCCTGGCACGGTAGGGCTTGCCGGCCAGCGGGTACCGATCCGTGTGCCACGGGTTCGGAGCCAAGAGGGAGTAGAGATACCGCTTCGCTCCTACGAAGCACTGAACGACGGCGGAGAGGTGAATGATCTGCTGCTGAAACGAGTGCTCTACGGAATCTCGTGTCGCAACTACGAGGCTGCAGCGGAAGCGATACCGGGCGCTATCGGGCTGTCGAGCTCGACGGTGTCCCGAGGTTTCGTACAAGCGAGCGCAGCGAAACTTCGGGAGATGCAGGAACGGGATCTGTCCGGCGAAGATGTGGTGGCGCTGTTCCTGGACGGGAAATCATTCGCCGACGCAATGATGGTCATCGCGCTGGGCATCACACTTTCCGGGGAAAAACGCTTTTTGGGCTTCGTGGAGACGGACACGGAGAACGAGAAGGTGTTGACGCCGTTCCTGCGTTCACTGCTCGCGCGGGGACTCGACAGCTCCCAGGGTCTACTGGTGATCATCGATGGCGGCAAGAGTCTGAAAGCGGCCGTAAAGAAGGCGTTCCGAAAGCGGGTCCTGATACAACGGTGCCAGTGGCACAAACGTGAAAACGTCGTGAGCTATCTGTCCAAGGGCGAGCAGGCGTCGTTGCGCAAGCGGTTGCAGTCGGCCTACAACAGGCCGGAATATAAAGAGGCCCTCGCGGCCCTCGATCAACTGCACGATGAATTGGAGGAGCGGAACCAATCCGCAGCTGCGAGCTTGGAGGAAGGAATCGAGGAGACGCTCACATTGCATCGTCTCGGCGTGTACGGGGCGCTGGGCCGTTCGTTCAAGACGACGAACTGCCTTGAATCCGTCAATGCTCTCGTCGAGGAACGCTGCGCGAAGGTCGACCACTGGAAGAACTCCAGCCAACGCCAGCGGTGGCTGGCGACAGCCCTCGTGGACATCGAACCCCGCTTGAGGAGGGTGATCGGCTACCGCCATCTTCCGAAGCTTCGCGAAGCTCTCAAGCGGGAACTGAAGATCGAGACGAAGACATCAACGGTGTCGAAGAAGAAGGCCGCCTAATTTATGAGCCGTGGAGAGTTTCAACTAAGAATGGGCTTGACTTGGTATGCCTCCACCAATCCACACCTCATAGCGCCCGGATCGGTTGAGTTTCTTCTTCGTGCGCACGGTCCCTCTGCCCATGTCGCCTTCTATTTTTTTCCCGTCGGGAGCCACGACCGTTGTGTGGAGCAACGCGAGTCCGAGCTGTTTCTCGACGTTAATGGTTAATTCACCTGACTGCTCGATCTCAAGTAGATAGACATCGTTGAAGGCACCGGCTGTGCTCTTGTCAAGCATAGCGGGCATGAGCACATCACCTGCGCCCAAGCGCCCCGTCGTCGAGAAGCCGTGGCTTTCGATCATCTGGTGTTCGTCACTCTCACGATGGTTCGCGGAACTTTCTCTTCGGAGAAACTGCGCGTATTCCGTCCACTCACGGGCGCTCTCGATGTATTGGTTCCTGTCTCTCCACTGGTTTATCGTCGCTTGGTAGTCCTGGATCGCAAGAGCGAACGCCAGCTTCACATCTGCCCATTCGTCGCCGGTCGACTTGATGTAGCTCCTTACTGTAGGCATCGTTTCGACAAGCTTCTCGTTAAACTGCTCCCGTAAGAGACCGATCTCAAGTGAAGCTTGAAACTCCTCGATTGCGGCGAAGGCGGATTCGAATTCTGTTGCCCCACTGTCAACATCGCCACTACCTTCTAGTTTGCCCGCGAAAGAAATGGGGATTACAAAGACTACTTGACAAACGCTTATGGATCCGGTATATTGGGGCCATGACATACAAAGCCCCTGGTCGAGCAGACAGAGAAGGGATCACCGTCATCGAGCTAATGGACATGTTCCCTACCGAAGAAGCTGCCACTCGATGGTTTGAAGCCGTCGTCTGGAACGGCGAGAGGTGCTGCGGCAAGTGCGGAAGCCTCAGTACCAGCGAAGTCCCGAACGCAAAGCCGATGCCCTACTGGTGCTCCACCTGCCGAGGTTACTTCTCCGTCCGCACGGGAACGCCGATAGCTAGGTCGAATGTACCGCTTCGCAAGTGGGCCATTACGGTCTACCTTTGCCTCACTAGCCTTAAGAGCGTTTCGAGCATGAAGCTGCATCGGGATATCGGGGTCTCCCAACCGACGGCTTGGTTCATGCTGCACCGCATTCGTGAAGCGTGGAGTGATCCCAACCGGAAAGCGTTCGGTGGCCCGGTCGAAATCGACGAAACCTATTTCGGCGGCAAAGAGAAGAACAAACACGCTCGCAAGAAGCTGAACGCTGGTCGCGGGCCGGTCGGCAAAACTGCCGTCGTGGGCGCGAAGGACCGCGCGACCAACCGCGTGAGTGCCGCCGTAGTCACGAGCACGGACGGCGATACGCTCAAGAGATTCGTTACTGAGCGGGCCGAGGTTGGAGCGAAGGTGTACACCGACGACCACGGCGGCTATGTTGGGCTGCCGAACCACGAGACGGTCCGCCACTCCGTTGCAGAGTATGTAAAAGGACAGGCGCACACGAACGGGATCGAGTCCTTCTGGTCGATGCTCAAGCGGGCGCACAAAGGCACGTTTCACAAGCTTTCTCCGAAGCATTTGCAGAGGTACGTAGACGAGTTCGCCGGCAAACACAACATGCGCGACTCAGGAACGCTTGCGCAAATGCGCGACACTGTCGCTCGGATGGTCGGTCGCAACCTCCTCTATCGGGATCTCATCGCGGACAACGGCCTTAGCTCGATGCGGTCGTAGTGGACGGAAAAGGGCGCGGGCCAGAGTCTCGGGCGTCGCGCCTACTAGATCGCGCTTCGGGTCTAACATCGGCTTCATCGTTTCCTCCTAATCGAATTGGATGCCTGCGTTTTGAAGTTCTGCGTTTTGAAGTTCTGCGTTTTGGGCTTCACGACTTTTTCCAAGACGCCCGTGCCTTCTTTAACTCACGATGCTTTGCGAGTGGTGCAATTTTTTGAAAAAAGACAAACCAGTCTTTCGGCCAGGCTTCAAACTGGCTAGTTGTCATTCTTCCTGCATCGATCAAGGGTGTTGGGATTTTCAATTGATCAAGTTCGTACTGTAAATCTAGGATTAACGCAAACCTTTCTGGCTGGAGGGGATTGCTATTTATTAGTTTTGCCGCTTCGTCTCGACACCTTACAATCTCTGGATGCAACCTAGAAAATTGTACCGCAGGGCCTCAGCCCGTTTATCCATTTCAAATTTGTCAAGATAAGCATCAATGTGCAAAACGTAAGGATGGCAGCGAATTCTGGCGCACCGAGTTCAAGATTCATCGTTAGTCCGTCTTTGTAAGCCCAACGGACCAGGGCAAAGATGTCTCCGGTAAAGAATGCTGAGTTCCAAGCTAATTTCGAGGATGTCAAGGAATTAGTTGAAACCATCATAAGCGACTCGTGGTCATTTCCAGCTCTACGCCCCTGACCTTACGCGGCCTCAGGCATCTCGTCCTCTCGTTGGATCGCATCGATGGCCGCAACCACTACGTCGATGGATGCGTGCCCCTTGACTCGTCTGAACTGTTGTTCGCAGTGCAGCAGCACAGCGGCGAGCCATCGCTGGCGCATTTTGCTGTTACGGTAGCGTTTGATGTTGCGCTCGCAACTACGAACCATGGAGAACATACTCTCTATCGGATTCGTCGAGTGCAGGCTCTGGCGCAATAGAGCGGGGACCTTCAACTTGTGGAGCATCAGCACCTCCTCGAGTGCCTCGAGGAGTGAGTCTGCCGCCGACTCGTTGATGTCGCGAAGCCAGCGCTCGAACTCCTGCAACATCTTCTTCGCGTCCTTGTAGCTGTTCTGCTCCAAGGCAGTCGCGAAGAGGTGGTGTGCCTGCTTGCGGTAGCGTTTGGGCAGGTGGCGCTGGATGTTGCGGTCTTTGTGCAAAGTACACCGCTGGTGGATGAGCTTCTTGCCGTATCGGTCTTTGAGCGCCTTGATGATCCCCCCGCCACCATCGGTTACCCAGAGGATCCGTTTGGAGAGCTTTAACCCCCGTCGCTCCAACTCTTCCAGCAATTCCTCGCAGATCTCGTGGTTCTCCGTCGCCCCTTCCCAGAAGCCCAGGGGGAGCTTTTTCCCTTCACGGTCCACGCCGAGCGCGACCACGAACGCCTGACCGCCGCGGTGGACCGTGTCTAGGTACATCGCGAAGAGCGGAAACTCTTCGAGACTGCGCTCCTGGAACTGCTTCAGCTGCTTCGCCGTCGCCTCGACCAGATGGCGGGACACCGAGCTCGGCGTCACACCGAAAGCCTTGCCTGCCGCCGTCACCGTCTCTTCGTACTTGCGAGCAGACATTCCCCGAAGCACCTCCGACAGGAGTTCCTCCGAAAAGCCCCCGCGATTCTTGAGCTGCTCGTAGGTTCTCAGCCCGACCTCACCCTCCGGGCCCCGCAATCGAGGGTGCTCGACAGGGAGCTTCTGGTCACCGACATAGATCGACCCACGTTGACTCGCCCATTTGCGAAGCCCGGACGACGTAGGATGGTAGTCTGGCCCAGATCTCTCTTCGCGCTCCATGTACATGAGCGTCTCAGCTACCAGGCGTCCGACATCGAGCATCGCGGCGTCCAGCGCTCGCTTGCCCTCCAGCATCACATGCACAACTTGATCCGCCCACCACTCTTGCTCCTGCGTCGCCCTCAGCATCTGTGTTGCATTCTTTCTCTTCTTCGTATCTGCTCTCACCGGGTGGCTCCTTTCTTTTTGATCGCCAGCTTTGACACCGACGATCTTGAAGGGAGTCACTCACCGATTTCAACTAGATTCAGGATATCCTCCTAATTTCGCCTTCCGCACCGCCCGAGAATGTCATGAATGCGCGCGCGCGTCAAGTAGTCTTTGTAATTCCCAAAGAAATGTACTTGACGTTGTCAGTTGGAATGCTGATTTTCTGCCCCGCGATCACAACGGAAACGGAGGCGTTGGTCGCCCCGCGGAACGTACCCTCGACCAGGTCTCCATCTTTCGTTGCGACAGAAACTCTTCGTTCTTGCGCTATGGCAATCCCTACCGTTGCGCCTAGGACGGCGACGAAACACATAAGTGTTTGACTACAGTGCATTGTACTTTCCTCTCTCAGTGAGAGTGACACAGGCCTAGTTGAGCTTCCAATGCTACCTTGTCGACTAACATCGCCCCGAGCATTATGTTTTCCAGATAGCCCGCATGTTGGCTGTGATCCGCAAAAAAGAAAATCGCGTCTGGATCTACTTTTTGCGGAGCACAACGACGGGAGCGCTTCATCCGCCGCGACGAGGGCGATCCGGAGCTCGCCGCGGCCCTCCGGCAGGATGCCGAAGGCGAGTGGGACTCCCTAATCGCAAATAAACGTCACCGTGTCCGAGGTCTTTGGCCCCGTGAATAGCACCTTTTCCAGGTTCTGCATACACCGTGCAGAATCACCTATAGTGGCGGCGAGCGGGTGCCCCAGCACGAGCTTCTCGCCTGCGCCCAGTGCGGCTGTTTCGCGTTTTCGTGCTTCGAAGATTTTGCGATTAGGGTTAAAAGCCCCATCCGTACCCGAGTCGCACGTAGTAGTAGGCGCCGTTGATGCCCCATGGCGTGTACTCGCTGTACTTCTCGCCGACGGACATCGCGCGCGCACTCTCGTCCGGGTAGGTGTTGAACGCGTTCTGGGCACCAACCGTCACCGTCGCGCTGGCGCCGGCGTCAATGGTCAACTCCAGATCGACGACCGGCTTGCCTCCGAAGAAGCCGTTGTCGATACCGCCCGATGGCGTGTAGAGCTTGGCGAATCCGCTGTCGTAGTCGTACCAGCCGCCGTAGTAGTTGACCCGGCCGAGGAAGCTCATGCGCCCCATCCGCTGGGTGAGGCCGATATTCCAGCGGGTCCGTGGCAGCGCGTAGGCGAACTCGGTGAGCCGCCGGTCGTTGAGCAGTCCCTGGTCGTTGTTGGTCACCTTGGTGTCGGTGTACTTGAAGACGGCGCTGATGACGGTGTTGCCCCCGCAGGGCGATAGGCGTGAAGGTCGAGACTAGGTCGATGCCCTGCGACCGGGTGGCGAACGCGTTGGTGAAGAACCTGAATCGTTTCAGGTCGCGTGCGGCGTCCACACCCTGCGCCAGCAGCGCGTCGATCTCGTCATTCTCGAGAGTGAAGTTGCTCGTGATGCCGATCCGGTCCGAGACGTCGATGCGGAAGTAGTCGGCCGTGAAATTGAACAGCCCGGTATCGAAAACCACTCCGGCTGTGTAGTTGATCGACGTTTCGGGACGCAGAGGCACACCGCCGCGAAGTGCCGCCACCGGGGAGTTCGACGGGATGGTGCCGTTGTTCACTAGATCGCCGAGCGCCGGGTCGAAGATGGTCGCAATGTTGAACCCGTTCTGCTGGCCGGGGGTCGGCGCGCGGAAGCCACTGCTCACGCTGGCGCGCACGAAGCCGAGCCGGCCGGAGACCTTACCGTTCGTCGTCGTGCCGAAATCTTCGAAGTTCTCGACCCGGACTGCGGCTCCGAGGGTCCAGCCGTCGTCTGGGTCGTTCAGCTCCAGATCGCCGTAGACCGCGACGTTGCTCCGGTTCCAGGTGCCCGCGGCGAGCGGCTCGTAGCCGAAGAAGCCGTTGGAACCAGCCGAGAAGCCCTGCCCGCGTCCATAGGGACCGACTGTCCACGATGTCGGATGACCCTCGGTAGTCTGGTACTGCTCGTCACGCCATTCCGCGCCAACGGCGAGGTTGACCATCTCGGTAGCGGCGTAGGAGACATCGAAGTTGACGCCGGTCTCCCGCTGCCGGTTGCTGCCGAGATCGAACGCGGTCGGCGTGTCGGGACCGAGCGAGGCGTTGACGGTGTCGGAGATGAACAGACCAGTCTCGTGAGCCCCGACCGAGCCGCTCACGTCCCAGACGAAGCCGGCCGCAGTGAAGCCACGGACGCCGACAACGAGTGACACGTCCGTCGCTTCGCCACCGAAGTTCGGGGTGAAACCGCCTGGAAACCGCTCCCTGAACGAGAAGCAGTTCGGGTCGTCGAACACCTGCTCCAGGGAGGCCGGGTCGGCGACGTGGTCGGTGATTGCGACCGTGGGGCAGTTCGCCGAGCCGGTGCCTGCCGCCATGAGCGCGTCGCCGATCAGCAGCGTCTTGCCGCCGTCGATGCTGAAGACACCGCCCCGCGTGTTCGGGTTCCGGAAGAAGAATCCCCCCGTCACTTTTTTGCTGGCGTAGTTCGTGTGGCTGTAGAACTGCACGCAGGTGGCGGCTTGCTCGGCCTGTTTGTCCTTCCATTTGCGGCCACCTCGCTCTGGCTCCGAAATGTAGCTCCGGTATTCTTGTTCGACCAGCTCAACCAGGATGTCGTTGCCGTGATAGCCCTTGTCCCCGACCACTTCGCGACCCGCGTCTTCATGTATTCGTTCACAACATTCCGCGTTGTTCGCGAGCTCTTGCAGATTTGACTGCGCTTTTTCCAGCGTATCCGGTAGGCTCTTTGTGTCACCCTTCGCGCCTCCGTGAAGCGTCACGGCAATTACCGCACCTTCCCCGCTCATGTCCACAGCATGCTCGGCTTTGTGCGCCATATCCGTGCCCCCGCTCTTCATTTTCATGATCTCCGCATCCGGCTCGTTCGGATTCACCCACTCCTTGTTCGACCCTTTCTTTGGCCGCTTCTTGTCCAACTTCGCAATGTCCGCTCGGCTCGGCTCTTCGATACCACTCTTGCGCGCAAGCTCCTTCAAATACGATTCGTAGCTTTCCCCCGTGTCTCGACGAACGATTGACCGAAGCGCCGCATTCGCTTCCAGCGTCGTCGCGTCCACACCCAGTGTCTTGCCATCTATCATCCCTCTCGACGCTAGAACTTCTAGCACCCATCCAAATACAGATTCGTGAACTTCCAGCGGAAGTCGATTCCGTATCCGAGACAGCGACGAATGGTCCGGCGTTGGTGCTTGCGCTGTTTGCTGTTGGTAATGTGTACGCATCCCTTTGCAAAAAGGGCGCTTACTCTCCATTTAGCGAGCAGCGAAGGTCGTGAGCGCTATTTTGGCTGTAATTTAATGCAGCGTAAAATCTTAGCGTCATCTCACCAACACTTAATGGCGGAAGCACCGGTTTGCGAGCGTTTCCAACATGAATCCTCAAGCCCGTGCTATCGATCATCAGGTGGATGGGTTGAGTGCTCGCGGCTTTCGGAATCCGCAGCTTCTTGCGGAGCAACCTCGAGCGCCGACACAACGTCGAGTAGTCCGGGATCTCGATACCGAGCCCGAGAAGCGAGGCGGTCGAGTGCAAGAAGCCTTCGGTTTGTCGGTAGGCGAGCTTGTACACCATCCGGACAACCAGGCCCGTTTCAATCGCCATGTCTGAATAGACCCGTTGACCGCCAGGCTTACCGGTCTTGTCGGCCTTCCAGTTAGCGATTGCCTCCTCGTCAAACCAGACTGTCAAATCGCCCCGGCGGCGCAGCCCTTCGTTGTATTCCGCCCAGTTGCGAACGTGGTACTTCTTCTGCTTCGCGTGCTTGTACTGGCAGCGCTTGGGATACTTCATGCTCGAAACATACCTCGGCCACCACCATAGGCGGATTTCGCTCTCAGCCAGAGCGGTGCAACAACGCCGCGGGAACGCGTTGCCTGGAAGGATCGACTCCTTGGCAGCGGCGCGGCGGTTGCTGTCGGAACCCCTTGCCGACCGGTAGAAGTTGGGTGGGTAGCCGAAGCACGGCTCTTGACCCGGTCGCAAACACAGACACTAAGCTGCTGATATTATGGTCTGTTTCAAAAGGCCGAGTTTTGGCACAGGATGGGGTCCCACCTCACCGCTACTACACTGATTTCACACCAAATTGACATATTGGCTTGGAGTTGCAGATGCCAAGTGAACGCCCGTTGATCGTTGGCGAAGGGAACTGGCTTGATGATGCAGATCGAATGCTCATGAGTAAACAAGTGGACTTTCGCGAACCAAGGGATCGATGTCCCGTTTCGACGCTGGTCAAACTTGGAGAGTCTCAGTTCGCGCCTGGATGTCTGCGGACCATCCGGATCTCCAAACCGGAGCTCTTTCGTCGCAGCCGGGATCCCAATGAGACGCGCGCCCAGCAATCAACGGAGCACGTCGACGATATCGACGAACCAGAGGGCCTCGCCCAGCTGCGAGCCGCCGAGGTGAACCGCGCAGCAGAAGTTGTGGACTCGCGGATTAGAGTCACCGCGGATGGCATGCACGTCAGCCGAACGCGCCGTCAGAAGACAACCACCACAATTAACCTTCGAAACCGCGGTTGGATCTACTGCACTGCAATTGAGCCGACCAGCGGTGCTTCCGCCATCAAGTGTTGGTGAGATGACGCTAAGGCTTTACAGTGCATTAAATTACAGCCAAAATAGCGCTCGCGACCTTCGCTGCGCGGTAAATGGAGCGTAAGCGCCTCTTTTGCAAAGGGATGCGTACACATCACCAACAGTAAACAGCGCAAGCACCCGGTGACAAGGACATGCCAAGCAACTGGAGAAGCCGTCCTCGTCCCGTCGAGAAATCGACGGAGCAAGGTAGACCGCATAACCGGAGGCCCCGGGAAAACGGTCGAAGACGAGACGGTGGCGGCTGGGTCCGTAGTAGCGTTGAAACGGGGCAACGCCCGTGGAGCAAAGGGGCCCTGCTGCACACAACTCCTTCGTCAACAAGCGAGGCAGGGGTGAGATGACAAAATCACCCATCACTCTGCAGGAGCTGAGACGAAGGATATACGTCAAGGCGAAGGCCGAGAAGTCTTGGCGCTTCTTGCGCCAAGGTTTCGGCTGGAAGCGATGGAGTAGGCGATGGATGTACGCGACTGTCGGACTGTTCACAGATTACCGAGTTCGATGTCTCGTCGCTTCGCCGAAAGACGCCCCGGCTCGATAGGTCACATAACCCTTCGCGGGAAGTGTGCAGGAGCGCGTAGTGCGGGAAAGCCGCACGCTGCGTGCGATGTGGCGGGGGCTGGAAACGGACTTACGGTGCGGCTAGTGAGGCACTCCCACAGGAAACGGGGAGAAACAGATAGGCCGCGCCTACGGAGCACCGCGCCAGCCCTCGACCCTACCGCGGAACGCAGACGGACGGTCCAGCGGGCTTGCGGCAGGCGCTTGTGAACCTTTCAGACACTTTTATCACGAGCTTCACCGAAAGCCTCATGACCTATGCGCTGGGGCGGAGAGTCGAGTATTATGACATGCTCGCGGTGCGTGCGATCGCTCTCGAGGCCGCGCACAACGGCAAGCGCATGTCCTCTTTCATTTTTGGCATTGTGAACAGCGCGGCGTTCCAGATGAAGAAGTCGGAAAACACCGAACCGACCACGGTGGTGGGAGAATCGGGTCCGCCTTAGAATACGAGCCGGCTCCAGAAGGCCTAAAAAGAATGTACATTACTAACAAGCATATCTCTCGCCGCACGATACTTCGGGGCATGGGCGCGGCGGTGTCACTGCCGTTGCTCGAAGCCATGGTGCCGGCCCGGCGCGCGTTTGGCAAGCCGACAGCTGACCCGGCTCGCCTGGTGTGCATCGAAATGGTCCACGGTTCGGCCGGCAGCACCAAATACGGGATAGAAAAGAACCTGTGGGCGCCGGCGGCCGAAGGCAGTGCGTTCGACCTCACCCCGAGCAGCTTGAGTCCGCTCGAGCCGTTTCGGGATTACTTGACGATCGTCAGCAACACGGACGTACGCAATGCCGAGGCCTTCACGCTGCCCGAGATAGGCGGCGACCATTTTCGTTCGAGCGCCGTGTTCCTGACGCAGTCTCACCCGAAGCAGACAGAAGGCTCGGACGTCCACGTTGGGACGTCGATGGATCAGCTCTACGCCCGGCGGTTCGGTCAAGACACGCCCATTCCGTCGATGCAGCTCGCGATCGAGAACGTGAACCAGGCGGGCGGATGCCAATACGGTTATGCCTGTACCTACACGGACGCGATCAGCTGGGGGTCGCCGACCGATCCGCTCCCGATGATCAGGAACCCCCGGGTCGTTTTCGACCAGATGTTCGGCTCCGGCGGAACGCCGGAAGAGCGGGCAGCCAGGCGCCGGACCGATCGCAGCATTCTTGACTATGTCACCAACCAGGTGGCTAGTTTGAAGAACGACCTGGAGCCGGCCGACCGCAACCGGCTCGACGATTATCTCGAGAACATTCGCGAGATCGAGCGGCGGATCCAGAGGATCGAGGCGCAAAACGCGAGCGGGGAGGAGAGAGAGCTGCCCGATGCGCCCGTCGGTGTGCCGGACTCGTTCGATGAGCACGTCAAGTTGATGTTCGACCTGCAAGCGGCAGCGTTCGCGTCGGACATTACTCGGGTGTTCGCGTTCAAGATGGGGCGAGACGTTTCGGGCCGTGTCTACCCGGAGACCGGCGTCAACACTGGGTTTCACCCGGCCTCGCATCACGGCGAGCGAGAGGAGCGGATCGAGGAGTTCGCGAAGATCAACCGGTACCACGTCAGCACCATCCCGTACTTCCTCGAAAGACTCCGTGACACACCCGAGGGCGACTCGAATCTCTTGGAAAAGGCGTTGATCCTCTACGGCTCTCCAATGGGCAACCCGCACGTTCACAACCACAAGCGCTGTCCGCTCTTTTTGGCTGGCCATGGCAATGGCCACTTCAAGGGCAACCTCCACGTCAAAGGCGCGGATGGTACGCCGATGGCGAACACGATGTTGACCGTGCTGCGCCGACTCGGGCTCGACGAGCTCGAGAGCTTTGGTGACAGCACGGGGGAGATGGCGATCTGACACAAAGGTCAGTGGAGCAACTTGTCCCTTCCATAAACTCGAGCTGTATGAGATTGGCGCACCTCCTGCAACCAGGATGCTTTGGTCGTCTTCATGTAGGACGTTTTGAGAGCCGGCGTCGGCTCTACTCAGGGGTAGAGGTGTAAGCTGGTGCGAAGTCCGGCAGCCGTTCCGAGCGGACCGGCTCAAGCAGCGGCGTGTCGAGTGTAATAATGATGGAGACCACCGACCTTTGGAATGGCTCTCACTTTGCCCATCGCCGGTGACTCTACCCGGCGAGGCTCAGGCGCGTCCTTCTCAAGCGACAAATGAGTCCCGTCCTGTGCCAAAACTCGGCTGTGCTCCGCAAAAAGTCGACCTCGTCCTGTGCCAAAACTCGGCCCATTTGAAATAGACCATCAGTGTCATGAATTGACGGACACGAGCTACCCTCAAAAGGAGTAGAAATGAAGTAAAGTAACTGGAATCCTTCGTTCAAGGGGAAACCGTAGTACCCTAAGAGCGTCTTTCAATGCAGAAGGGGGCAGTGCCATTTGGAGGAGGACTATGGCCAAAGCGCGAGTGTTGACGAGGTCGGAACTAGCCGAGCATTTGGGCGTCGATAAAAAGATGGTAACAAAATGGGCGCGGTCTGGGATGCCGGTCCACACTAGAGGGCGCGGCGTGGCGTCTCAATTCCGTCTGCGGGAGGTCCGGGCGTGGCTAAAGGTGCGGGAAGCCAAGGCCAAAGCGGCGGAGAAGGCAAAGGTGCGAGAAGCCAAAGCGGCAGAGAAGGCGAAGAAGACAGCGAAGCAATAAGACGCGGCGGCGATGAGATGAGACAAGTCTGACTGCGCGAGTCCTTGGAACTCGCTAGTCTCGCGGTACCGGTTGCCAACGACGCTGCTCGGGGAGCGCGATGACGTCGTACTCCTGGTCTTCGGTGCCTTGGTGCACAACTCCGATAGAGGCCGAGAGAAATCGACTCCCGTTTCGCGACGGTCCCGATCGAGGATCGCGGTGACCGTCTTACCCACGCAGTGTCGTCCGATGAGCCCGGCGAGCTCGGCCACGGCGGTCTCTAGCTCATCCCGACCTCCACGGCGGGGCGCTAGGGCGTCCAAAATAACTTATGGACAGCTGTTCAACTTCAGCGCACACCTCACTAGGAACGCCCTGATCGGCGAGGACGACGCGCCGATGGCCGATACAAGGACACCGACCGAGCCTTGAAGTTCGGGTTGGGGCCGGATCGCTGCGGCGACTTCCCCCGCACGCGCGGGGATGGACCCGTCAGGTGTCGCTCTCATCTGCCGGCGACCTGCAACGCTGGTCTTAGAGTGCGTTTGTATTTTGGGACACGACGGGCACAGGGTTGCGAACGAATGCGACAGTGTCCAGGACAATAGACCGGATATTCGAGAACAATCGCAAGAGCGAGCCTCTCCCTCGCGCTAGAAGGGCTGAATTGGCCTCATTTTCGATTTTGGTCTCTAATCTCGATTTTCGAGTGCCACGTTTGCGCCAAAGGGGGAAGTGGGCCGCTGGCAGGGCCGTGCGGCCGCCAAAAAGAGGCCACCCGAGGGATCCAGAATCGAGGCCGGGGCTACCGTGGCGTAGCGGGCTAGCACGTTCTGGTCCAGGTGTGCCTGGGCTTCATTGATGCCCTCACTTGCCTCGGATTTTGTATCAACCAGGATCTGGCAAGGCTCGAGAGCATCCCATCCATCGTCGCTCTTCGGCCAGTTATTGATCGGCCTTTCTTGGGAAATCAGCCCTTCTGTCCAAATTGCAAGATTTTCCGCAACCGTCGGCTCAGGCCCGTTCGGCCCAAACGTTACACTTGCTAATGACCACGCTGGAGCAGGAAGCCGCTGTTATTCCTACCACGCCAACCCGGTTCCGCACTGCCGCAGTTCCTCTCGGCGCCGCTCGTAGTCCGGCATAACCCGTCCGACCGCCTGCCAGTAGTCACGGCCGTGGCCGCGGTGCAGGAGATGCACCAGCTCGTGGACGACGACATAGTCGATGAGCCGCATCGGGGCCTGTATGATGCGCCAGTTCAGCCGAATCGTGCCACGGTGGTTGCAGCTTCCCCAGCGTTTCTGTTGGTCCGCGACGATGACCCGGGGCATTGGAGTACCCACCTTCGAGCGCCATGCCTCCACCCGTTCCGGGAGCCGTTCGGTGGCCTGACGGCGGAACCACGACACCAAAGCGGCTCGCACATGGGCGGTCTGCTGCGTTTCCCCCAGCACGGGCACGTGCAGCCATCCGCCGCGCAGCTTTGCCTCGCCGGTCGCGTGCGGATCGACCTTCAAGCGGTAGTGCCGCCCAAGGTACCGGACACTCTCCCCGCTGACGAACTCGCGCGGCGAAGCGCGCGGAGCCTGGCCTTCCGCACGCCGGAGGTGTCGCACGATCCATTCCGCCTTGCGGGTCACAATCGCGTCGAGCCGGGCGGTAGCGAGGCGTTCCGGAGCGATCACCAGGACACTCCCGGAGGGCTCTACCGTCACGGCCACCGTCTTCTTCCGACGGGCGCTGCGGCGGATGTTGTAGGACAGTTGTCTGTTACCCCAGACGATGGCAGAGGTCTCCGGAGTGCTCATCGGTCAGTTCTCACCTTGGCCAAGTCCACAATTTCCGCCGCCATCGATTCCACTGCTTCGGCGGCGATGCCGCTGGCACGTAGCTGACGCTTGATCTGGCTACGCATCTGCCGCTGCAGGTTGCTGTCGATGGAGCCGCGCAGGATGTCTGCGGCGGACCAGAGATACTGCTCGAGCTGCGCGACGCTCAGCTCTTCACTCCGCGGTTCTGGCGCCTCTGCCACGGAACGGGTTGGCGCGGGCACGTTCCCGGTGTTGTTCTTCGACGCAGCGGCCGATCGGATAAGACGGGCTACGAGATCCTCCTTTTTCCTGCCGGAATCATCGAGGTCGAACGTTCGACACAGCTCCTTCAGGCGCTCTCTAGAGAGGTCTTGCAGAATCTCATAGAGCCGCGCCTTCCGCGAGCGGGCAAGCGTATCAACGAGTTGCGGCTTGACGCGGCGATCCGCAACCGCCAGCTCATAGAAGTCGATGCTGGCGCGCAGCTCGTTCGCTGTCAGCTCGGCGAGAATTGCGTGTTTTGTTGGCATCTCCGTATCACTCGTGGATCCACTTGCCGTGGTGGCAGCCGGAGTGGTCTTAGCCAGCGTGATCCTCGTCAGTGCTCGTGGGAGGCTACCACGAGGGCGCGCTGTGGTTTTCGGAAATTCTAGCCACCTGAGTTTTTGTCTCAGAATCGAGGACTTCGTCAAGTCTGCACTGGTAATTGTGATGAGTAGCCGCCGCCACACTCGTCTGCCCGGCCCCCCCGTGACGACGAGATCGGCTACGGCAAACCTCTGGTCTGCCATAGTTCTCTGAACAGAGCGCGGCACATTCTCAACCGAAGCCCGTCGTGTCCGAAAAAGCGAACGGAGTCGAAATTTCGCATCCTGGAGGCGTTGTGAAGCAGGATCGTGTGCATGCCACCAACGCTATCGGGCATCACCCTGAAAGACCAGGATTTCTGCACCGGACGGAATTTATAGGAGGGACAGCCCAGCCAGCAACCAGTTACCTCAGTCCGAGTGCAAGGTGCGCTCCCGTGAACGGCTTGGCGGGCTGCTACGTTTCTACCATCGGAAAGCCGCATGAGTATTTTGACCTCACGTCAAGAGCTGGACCGGCGTGCTCATGACTGAGGATTCTAGCTCCCATTGGCCAACCAAGCGTAGACACATCTATTCCGAAACGTCCCGGCAGCCGGTCTTGAGTTCGTTTGTATTTTTGGACACGACGGGCTTCGCTTGTCTATTCTGCTTTGGATCGACAGACTAGTTTGCTTCGCGGAGCTTGCGCATGATCCGGTCTTCGACCCATTGGCTGCTCCACCAATCGATCGGTGTGATAGCGGTACCGTGCAGGAGCGTCGTGAAGTGCAGGTGATCGCCACCCGCTAAGCCCGTCGCACCGCTCCGGCCGAGTTTCCCGTCGAGCTCGATCATCTCGCCGACACGGACATCGATGGACGACAAGTGTGCGTAAAGCGACTGCAGACCCATACCATGATCGAGAATCACGCAGTTGCCGTAAATACCGAGCCAGCCGGCATGGACGACACGTCCGCGGTTCGCGGCAGACACTGGCGCTGCCGCCGTTGAAGCGAGGTCAAAACCCAGGTGAGTCTGATGATCGACGACATCACCTTCATAAATGTAATCACGCTGGTCGGCAAAGCCCGATTCGACAGCCGTGTTGATGAGCTGCTTGAAGGATCCCTGCCAGAGCATCTCTGGAACCGTCTCGACACTCAGGCTCGCGATGTACTCGTGGTTTTCGCGACGCATATCGCTATTGATGCTGATATAGGACGCCAGAACATCAGTTGAGTCATCGACAAGAAAGTCGGGCGAGTTTTGCAGGATGGCCGGCACGACACGAGAGAGAAAGCGATCATTCAAATTGATTCGGCTTTCCCGAAATTGCTTTGGAAAAACATGTTGATCGAAAGTTGCACTACCTTCGTTACCAAGAGGGTCACGTGCGAAAACGCTGATCGGTGTGTTGAGATCCTGATCCCACGAAAGGGCGTAGAACGCAACATGCAACATAGGATCAGCGCTTTCGACACCGGCACCGGCAGCCGGGAAACCTGGATACTCACGCTCGCCGACACGCACGCCGGAAACTGAATCGGCTGGTGTTACGCGATACACGACGAGCTCGGAACCGCCGTGATTGATGTAGTGAAACTGAGATTGAACGACGATAACCGGCCGGCGCAAACGAACTTCGACCCCTAGTTCGGATTGCGTTATGGCTTCGCGAAGGCCGAACAATACGGGTCGACCCGCTGTGACCGCGACACTCGCTGACCCATCACTGAGTGACTCAAACCGTTGCCTGCCAATCGGCTGCCTGAGCACCAAGCGATCCTCGCCTTCGCGTACAAGCCCTGACGCACCGCCGCGGGTCGCAAGATTGAATACTTGCAGCGTCTCGCCGCCCTGTTCGAGCGTCACCTCGAGCAAACTGAGCTCACCGCCCGGCGTATCGATCGTCATGACGAGCTCACCCACTTGACCGACGGCCACAGGCTCGATGAATTCGATCATAGGACCAGGCGCACACCCAGCCACAACCCAAGCGGCACCCGCGCCCGCAGCCACTAAGATAAACAGCGCGACATATTTTTTCATGCGCCAGATTCTAGCAGTCCTGTGCGCTCAGGTGGACCCATCGCGTCCAAAAACACAAACGAACTCAAGACCCACGCGCCGGGACGTTTCGCATCGGTCAGGGGCGTTGTTGCACCGCTCTGGCTGAGAGCAAAATGCGCCTCTTGTGGTGGCCGAGGTATGTTCGACCATGAAGTATCCCAAGCGCAGCCAGTACAAGCACGCGAAGCAGAAGAAGTACCACGTTCGCAACTGGGCGGAATACAACGAAGGGCTGCGCCGCCGAGGCGATTTGACGGTCTGGTTTGACGAGGAGGCAATCGGGTGCTTCCGTCATTAAGTGTTGGTGAGATGACGTAAGACTTTACGCCGCATTAAGTTACAGCCAAAATAGCGCTCGCGACCTTCGCTTCGCGCTAAATGGAGCGTAAGCGCCGCTTTTGCAAAGGGATGCGTACATATGACCAACAGTAAACAGCGCAAGCACCTATTGCAATTTCATCAGAGGCGTATCCCCGACTTGAAATTCAGCCTCAGTGACCTCGACACGCCCGTGCTTTCTCGGCCATGCGAAAACGGTCTGAATCTCGAAGCCCTGGCGAATCCGTTCCTCGTCATTGGCGGTGATACGCTCGGTCGGAGCCGCTTCGACATTGTCGATCCTGAGCGTGCGTTTGACTGGCATTGCTCCGGCCATCGGGAACTGGCAGGCGTGACAGCGCTCGACTTCGCCATTGTGAGCCCCACCACAGTTCGGACAGATCACGATGTCCTGCGTCGAAAGCTGCTGACCATCAGCGGTCCGGACTTCGGGAGGGAGTTTCGCCTTGACGACCCGAAACGCGCGGCCTTCATGATAGATGAGACTGCGAGGGCCGAACTCGGAGATAGCAAGAAAGCGGGAGCGCTGCAGGTAGGAACCTGACCTGCCCTCGCCCGGGACGAAGGCGTAGAGTGGCAACCGGGGAAAATTGTAGCCAGGAAGAAACCCTTCGGTCGCAAGGTAACGGTACGAGTAGAAGTCCGAGCCGTGGGTTGACTTGCCTCGTTCAAGAAGGGTGACCTGATCCGTGGCCTGCATCTGTGCAGCCTTGATCTTGCGCCGCTCGGCTCCAGATAGTCCTGGCACTTGAGACTGCTTGTTGGCCTCGATCAGTTGCGTGCGCGCGGAGTCATAAAGGTCACGCCATCGGTCGAAGGCGCTGTTGAACTCCGCAGGTGCCTGGGTAGCAACCTCCTTTACATAGTCATCCGGGTCATCTATCCAGATAGGCTTCCGCTCGCCGACTGATGTGAGGATTTGCTCAAGGACACGGCGCAGCCGGGCGCTGGCCTTGTCCACCAGGGCGGGATCCCGGATGACCCCCCAAATCTCGTCCCTGAGGGGATAGCCTGGTTTCTGGAGGTCGAGGATTTCGGGAATGTCCGGCGACAGGGCCAGCCCCGCTGTGGCAAGCCAGACCGCCTGTAGATGAGAAGTGATTAGGTTCTTGTTGGTGATGTCGAGTGCTGGCGGGCGAACCGCACCGGCCACCATGTCGATGCGCCGCTCGAAAAAATACTGATCATGCGGCGACTGGGCCGCACAGTAAGTGAAGATCAAGGCCGTCTGTCCTGACCGTCCCGCACGGCCCGCACGCTGCACATAATTGGCGGGCGTAGGCGGCACATTGCGCAGGTAGACCGTATTCAACGCCGAGATATCGACCCCCAGTTCCATGGTCGGCGTACAGAACAACGCGGGGAGAAACTGTTTCGATTCCCCGCTGGCCTTGATTTCGGCCTCGCACTCCGCGATCCGTGCTCGGTCGTCGGCTTCGAAGCGGAAACGCCATTCCCGCCATTCCCGTTGCTTATGGTTCACCTGGGCCGTATGCTCCCGGCTCTCCATGCCGAACAACGAGCTGGTGTTTACCTCGAGATCGTCGGCAACTCTGGTATAGAGGCCGTGGAAGTAAGGATTGCCGACAGCCGCTGCGCTCCGAGTGGCTTCACCTGCAATCAGTCGAATGGCTGAGGGTGATAGACGCCACCCTTGAAGTTCGCCTTCACTGGCCGTCAAAGTCACAAGCCCTTCTCCGGCCAGAATGGCAAGGAGATTGGTAAGGAAGGTGATGTAGTCGTCCCCACCAAGCTTGGTACCGATGATGCTCTCATGGTTAATGAGGCGCGCTATGCGCGAACGCGGACCCGCGCGAAGGATCATCCGTTCTTCACGCAGACTGGTAACTTTCTTGCCAGGGGCTTTCAGGAAGAGGGTGGTGCGCTCCCGCGTTGTTTCCTTGTCATCAATGCTCCAGGGAGCCCGCAGGACCGACCGCGATCTCTGGGCAACGGTGTCCAGAACGGCAAGATCGAGAGCCTCGGTATCGACAGCTAAGCCTTCGAGCATGGCCGTTAGCAAAATCCTGATGACCTTCTTGCGAGCGTCATGATCCAGAGAGTCGAGCTCAGGCAGAATAGCCGCGAGTCTCCCCACGTCCGCGGCCACGTCGTCGAGCCCAACGAAATCCACCTCGATCAACTTCAGCACGGAGAGGTTCGGATTAGTGAAACGCCAGCCCCGACGCAAATCAATCCAAACGCGGTGCGCGAGCACTTTGGCCAACGCCCGCTCAGCGTCGCTGCGGACCACGGCCCCAGCCTCGGGACTCAACATCCAGTGCACCCGCAGCGCCGTGTTCGCACCCGTAAAACCCAAGGCCCGCTGAACACGGAAGCCAAATTCGTCATCCCGCAGACCATCCTCACCGGCATCGAGAACAGCCCGCAGGATGGCTCCACGCAGAAGAGTCACGAACAGAAAATCATTGAAATGACCCACTTGAAGCGCCGCGTCCTGGCGGTTGTCGGTGAACCCAAGCAGCTTCCGCTTATCCTCGGGAACCGCATTGTTGGGTTGGTTCAACCACTCGAGAGCGCTCGAGACGAGAAGCGTGGTCGCCGAGCTTCGCCCTTCAGCAGTAAGGCCCGCAAGCTTACTGCGCTCGCGCATGCGGCTTTGCGGCTCATCGAGACAACGGGCACAAAAGCCAAATTTGCCGGGGATGAACCAGAAGGGCTCACCGCCGTCGTCGGGATGACCGCTACCCGTGACTCTCACCTTCCTCGGCACGCGGGTTTTCCGGTACGGCCGCAGTTTGAGTAGCTCCTTGCGCTCTTCCGTCCAGCCTTCCGGAAAGTTCTCGAGCGTGCCGTCGAACCGGTAGTCCGGATCCCCGAGACCGGCCGGCGTCAGATACCCGGCAACTTCCGTATCGTCGTCTCTCTCGATTGGGATGTCTTCGATGTTGCGCGGCAGGAAGAGGACACCATCCTCCTGCTCCGTTCTCGTCACCACGTAGTACTCCTGACCGCACTGGCGGCAGAAGCGAATGGGATAGAGCCGGGTTCCAGGAGCATCGGGATCCTCGAGTTGTCCCTCGAGCAGAACGGTTCGCTCCTTCAAACGCAATGTTGCGAAGATGCCACCCGCTCCCGCGATGAAACGATGCAGCTTGAAGGCCATAAACGCGTGTTCGCCACTACCACCCCGGTCCTTATCAGGGAGGCTGACGCGAGTCAGGAAGTTCTCCAGCACCTCACCGCAGCGCTTGGGGTCGATTCCGCTATCCTGGGCAAGCAACTTGGTAGCTTCGACAAAGGTTATTGGCCGTCGCCGCTTGAGAATCTGGCCATCCTCCAGACCGAGCACCAGTTCCACCCAAACTGCCAGCGGATGAGTGACGAGCTCTGCATCGGTCAGCCGTTCGGGAAGGTCTCTCTCGAGTGCATTCGCAAGCTTCGGGACAACGTCTGCGCACGCCAGACGATCGTCCGTGGCCCGGCGCAGCGACTCGTCGATCACTCCGTCCGGGCCGATCGCGGTTCCAAACAGACGTGAAACCACCTTCGAGACTTCCAAGGCCCGGCTGGCACCACTGCCTTCGCTGGACATCGTCGCAGAAGTCCCAATACAGAGTGGAGCCTTGTTAGGCGTGCAGCGATCGCGTAGCCGACGAACAAGAATGGCAACGTCAGCGCCCTGGCGGCCGCGGTAGGTATGCAACTCGTCCAGGACGATGAACTCAAGCCCCCTCGCGTTCGCCATGACTTGGGAATCGACGGGATCTTGCCGAGTCAGCAAAAGCTCCGCCATCATGAAGTTGGTCAAGAGAATATCCGGCGGATTGTCCGCGACCCGCTGGCGTTCCTCCTGGTTCTCCTGTCCGGTGTAACGCCGGACCACCGGCCTGAGATTCTCCGAAAGGCCTGACTGGTCGATGAATTTGTTGATTTCCTTGACCTGGCTGTTAGCGAGTGCGTTCATCGGATACACGATGATCGCCCGTGTCCTCGGCGCATCGCCAGCCTTCCGCGCACAGATGATGGCATCCACGATCGGAACGAAAAAACAGAGGGATTTGCCCGAGCCGGTCCCCGTGGTCACAACGAAACTCTGTCCCGCCCGCGCTTTGGCGAAGGCCTGTCCCTGGTGCCTGTAAAATGGAAGCCGCTTCGACCCGAACGGGAAACCCTGGGCCGTTTCCGAGCAAACGTCGCCGGAGTTGACGAGATCGTCGGCGGTTGGCCCCGCTTCGTATCGCGGATTCAGGGAAAGAAGAGCGTCCGGCCAGAAACGGCCTTCCTTATACTCGCGTTCAATCGTCTCACGTAGGTCGGGCGCCCTAATTGTGCTGAAAGACTGAGAAAATCGAGCATAGCTCTCGACAATGTGGCGATCAAATGGAAAGGCCTTCATGTAGCGCTCTGAATTCGTGTCCGGGAAATGTCTCCGAGGGCATCAAGTTTTCGCCGGGTGCCGTCCCTGATTCTTAACGGATGGAGCCTACCATGATCAGGTGAATCAGACGGTCCGATTCCACATCACGCTGACGCCCACGACGGCCATGCTTGCCAACATAACCGTGTGGTCACGGAATCCGCACGAAGCTCGCGGCCACGAGCCGCATCAATCGGCATCTGAGCGACGCCACTTCCGGGACATCGCCCCGGTGAGAACTACTTCCGGCTGCTCGTGACACTTCCCTTCAATGGACGGTGGGCTTGTCCACGGCGATAGTGGAAAGGGTCTGTTGGCGGGCGTGCTTGCAGGCAATCATCATCCGAAACGTCTCGGCACGCAGATCTTGAGTTCGCTTGTGTTTTTGGACACGACGAGCTCAGCATGGTCTTCCAGTTCATCGCGACTCCTTCCGCTGAACTGGAATACGTATCCGACCGCTATGGCGGATTCAAGCAGCCGTTGGAAAGCTTGCAAACTGCTGACCCGCTGGGCGCTCAAGTATTTTGACCAGCCTGGGGCATAGTGGCAATTCTCGTGAATTCAAGCGCTTTCTCTCCGTGACCCACGTGCTCTTAGTCGTTGCGATCATCATTTGGGAAGGAAGGCTCCGTCTATACTAGAGTGAGCCATGACCCTCCTGCGACGTCTCGCCATCCGCGCTGCACGAGAACTAGCACGTCGTCCGGAGGTACGAGCTAAAGCCAAAGAGACATTAACCAACGCCACACGTGTGTTTAACGAGGAGGTCAAACCTCGCTCCAAGGACGCCTGGCGGGACGCACAGCCAGACATCGAGCACGCCAAGGCCAGACTCAAGCGGTTTACCCAGAAGCTGCGCGACAAGTACCGTAAGAGACGCGACGGCAAATAGACGTTATCCCGCTGGCGCCGCCGGTCTTGAGTTCGTTTGTGTTTTTGGACACGACGGGGTTGACCGGAACGTCGTTTTGGACGATTTGGACTTCGCCAGCTTACGGCGGGTCTGGGAGCAGGCCTTCGGGGCTGCTCCCCCCACGCTCGCTCTCTCGCGTTTTCATGCGCCGCGTTCTTGGGTGCTTCCGCCATCAAGTGTTGCTACGCCGCGTTTGAATGCTAGTGTCAGTTGGCCTGCCTGTGTCGGCGAACGCCATAAATAAGGATGTCGGCGCGCATACGAAGATGTCTCTGAACGTCAAGCACCGCGTGGTAAGCTCAGCCGGCATCGCCGAAAGAACTGCGTCTCTGGAAATCAGGCTCAAACTCTAGCACGCGAGCGGGTTACGCGGTAGCCACCAACACTTGATTGCGGAAGCACCGCACAGGACGGGATTATGCCGACCTCAATCTCACGCACATCGCCGCTGGAGCCAACTCCACGTCGCGTGTCGGCATAAGATCCATAAACTCCGAAATCTTCGCTCGTACCTTCCCAAGTCTCGTCACGCCTACGTGCTCCGGACGATGAAGGAAGCCTACAAGTGCAAGAGTGCCGACAAGGCGCGCAAGCGATTTCAGGCATTGGTGTCGTGGCTCGAGCGAAACGGCTACGACGAAGCTGCCGGAATCGTGCACCAACGAGTTTTGCGCTGCGAGGATACCTACTTCTGTGCGTCCGGTCCGGTGCAGGGTGCTTCCGCCATTAAGTGTTGGTAAAATGACGCTAAGACTTTACGGTGCATTAAATTACAGCCATGGTCTTTCAAAAGGGCCGAGTTTTGGCACAGGACGGGGACCAGACGACGGAGCACTGGCTCGGCGGTAGGCTAGCCCAAGCAGAGCTCTCCTCCAGACCATCCGTTCCGTCCGTCTGGCGCGTCCGAACTCCTATGCAGCGGCGCGGTGGTAACAACTGAGCAAGCCACCCCTGTGATCCGCAAAAAAAGATCGGCCAGAAGCAGTGGACCATCGCAGGTCTAAACCGTGCAATTAATGCCGGATAGACTTTTTGCGGACCACAATATAGTAACAGCGCTAGATCAACGCGCCCTTCAGAATCTGAAGGAGGACAAGCAGAATCAACGGCGAGAAGTCGATCCCCCCCGCCGACGGCACCAGCCTACGAATCGGTGCCAGAGCCGGCTCGGTCAACATCCGGGTGATGCGAACTACCTGGTTGCTCGGCGGGAGCTGAAGCCAGCTGAGGAACACCGCGACGATGACGACAACGGAGTAGTAGTCGATAAGTTTGGCAATCAGTAGCATGAATGGACCAGAGTTTATCACGCGGGTCAATCACATCCTGCCGCTGGCGGTTGACCCAGTCAGAACGAGCGGTAGGAATTGCACGTAATACGTCATCATGGATCTGAAGATAACACCTTCGGGCTAGACGATTGTAAAGCCCACGGCCCTTGGCCCGGTCGCAAACACAGACACTAAGCTACTGATTTATGGTCTATTTCAAAAAAGCCGAGTTTTGGCACAGGACGGGATTCCGAGATGAAACGTGACATGGATTTGTGTCGAAAGATCCTGCTGAGTGTAGAGGCCCGCGAGGGTACAGTCGGTCCAGAGGAGGTCTCGATCGAAGGCTATACAGAAGGCCAGATTGGCTACCACGCGAAATTGCTCGCGGATCAAGGATTGCTAGAAGGGCGGGACATCACGGGGGTGGGCGGCAGCACACATCGCTACGCGCCTCGGTTGTGCCTTCTATTTATTCATCCGCGCGCATCGAACTGGATTAGTCTCCAGTCTGCCGGCATCATGCCTGCATGATTTCGTCGTTTGTTCGCGCTCTCATCGCAGCCCTCAAGGCTCGGCCCGAGCTAGCTCTCGGGAAAGTCGCTCTTCGCGCGTCTGGAGATTCAGGGTTTAGTCCGACATCTGCTGGTAGCCGCTTCCGGCTCCCTTCGCGTTTTCAGACACGACGGGGTCCAGGCGCGCCTGTCTTGAGTTCGTTTGTATTCTTGGACACGACGCGAAGAGCGACAGGACTACGCCGGCCGTTGCGCGCTGATGTGTGCAACGCCGCGAAAACAGGACGACGCACAACCCGACCTGAACGCGAGGACTGATACTGAACGCGCGATGCGAGGTCTGATTCTGGTGGCGGTCGGCGCCGCCTCTCTTGCCGCCGGCGGTTTCATCGCGCTGAGACGCGCCCACGTGGAACGCGCGCGATCGGGCCGGGTCACCGTGCCGACGGTCATCGCCGCCTTTGTCGCCTACCTTGGGCCGAGCGTCTGTTCGCTGCTGGCGTCGTGGTGGTCGGGCCTGGCTGCTTCCGCTTCCGCGCGGGCTGGCCTACCCCGTCCTGTGCCAAAACTCGGCCCATTTGAAATAGACCATCAGTGTCATGAATTGACGGACACGAGCTACCCTCAAAAGGAGTGGAAATGAAGTAAAGTAATTGGAATCCTTCGTTCAAGGGGAAACCGTAGTACCCTAAGAGCGTCTTTCAATGCAGAAGAGGGCAGTGCCATTTGGAGGAGGACTATGGCCAAAGCGCGAGTGTTGACGAGGTCGGAACTAGCCGAGCATTTGGGCGTCGATAAACAGATGGTAACAAAATGGGCGCGGTCTGGGATGCCGGTCCACACTAGAGGGCGCGGCGTGGCGTCTCAATTCCGTCTGCGGGAGGTCCGGGCGTGGCTAAAGGTGCGGGAAGCCAAGGCCAAAGCGGCGGAGAAGGCAAAGGTGCGAGAAGCCAAAGCGGCAGAGAAGGCGAAGAAGACAGCGAAGCAATAAGACGCGGCGGCGATAAGGTGAGACAAGTCTGACTGCGCGAGTCCTTGGAACTCGCTAGTCTCGCGGTACCGGTTGCCAACGACGCTGCTCGGGGAGCGCGATGACGTCGTACTCCTGGTCTTCGGTGACGAGTGCCTCTTCGAAACTGCGAAAGCTGTCGACGGCTTGCTTGCCCAGATGGAGCTCTATTCGCCGGAAGATAATCAGCTGGCTTCGATTCATCGTTCACACTCTCTCGAATACCAGCCGTTCGAGCCAGTTGAGACAGTCGAGCCCGTCCTGGGCGTTGTTGCACGGCCCGGAGCAAATCGCTGACCTCCCTGTGCCGGTTGCAGAGTCACCCGGCGCAGTACGTATCGGGCATCCCGAGCGCAGCCATCTTGTTGAGTATCTCGCACCCAATTCGGTGTTCAACTCGTTGCCTCGCCAACGTTCGAGCCCGCATCTCGGGCCCGATGATCGCCTTGTAACGATAGACCGCGTTCTCCACCATGCTTCGCTTGGTGTAGCCTGAGAGCTTGTACCATTCACGTCGGCCGTGTCTTTCGATTGCACGAATATGGCGATCGCGCTCCTGCATGGCGGTGTTCGAATTCTGACTGAGCGTCGCGTTTCGTTGCGGCGGAATCACCACGCGCGTCCTTCGTCCAGGACTGTGCGCTTCGATGGCTTCGTAGACCGCTTCCTTGTCGTATGCACTGTCCGCCGCCACCGACACTAGAGGTGCTTGAATCTGTGTTAGCAAAGCGGGGACTCGGGTTGCGTCGCGAGCTCGTGACGCCGTCAGTTCGGACGCAACAATGTTCCCTGTCTCGCGATCAACGGCGATGTGCAACTTGCGCCATGCGCGCTGCTTTGGCGGTTTGCGAGCGTTTCCAACATGAATCCTCAAGCCCGTGCTATCGATCATCAGGTGGATGGGTTGAGTGCTCGCGGCTTTCGGAATCCGCAGCTTCTTGCGGAGCAACCTCGAGCGCCGACACAACGTCGAGTAGTCCGGGCTCTCGATACCGAGCCCGAGAAGCGAGGCGATCGAGTGCAAGAAGCCTTCGGTTTGTCGGTAGGCGAGCTTGTACACCATCCGGACAACCAGGCCCGTTTCAATCGCCATGTCTGAATAGACCCGTTGACCGCCAGGCTTACCGGTCTTGTCGGCCTTCCAGTTCGCGATTGCCTCCTCGTCAAACCAGACTGTCAAATCGCCCCGGCGGCGCAGCCCTTCGTTGTATTCCGCCCAGTTGCGAACGTGGTACTTCTTCTGCTTCGCGTGCTTGTACTGGCAGCGCTTGGGATACTTCATGCTCGAAACATACCTCGGCCACCACCATAGGCGGATTTCGCTCTCAGCCAGAGCGGTGCAACAACGCCGTTTTGGTCTCTAATCTCGATTTTCGAGTGCCACGTTTGCGCCAAAGGGGGGAGCCGAGTGTGGTGTCTTCGTGCGATCCGCCGGAGAACTAGACCGCGCGCGTTCGGCTGTGCAGCTTTCTGAACTCCCGTTCAAGACTCTGGACGAGAACGTCGAAACCACCAGTGGTTACGTCTGCATCAGCATCATGCACCTAGCGAAAGGCCTGGAGTTCCGCGCCGTCGTCGTGATGGCCTGCGATGATGAAATCATCCCCTTGCAGGAACGGATCGCAACGGTCGGCGACGACGCCGATCTGCAAGAGGTGTATGACACGGAGCGTCATTTGCTCTACGTTGCCTGCACGCGGGCCAGGGATCATCTGTTCGTCACGAGCGTCGCCCCGGCATCGGAGTTCCTCGATGACCTTCGGGCATGAGGAGCCCCGCGGCTGGCTCTACTGGCGAGCATGGATCCCAAGCGCCTCAAGCAGCTGGAGAAGGGGAACACCCGGCTGAAGAAGCTGCTGCCGAGAAAGGAGCTGGACCTGTCGATTCTCCAGGAGCTGGCGGAGGGGAACTTCTGAGCCCGGCCCACGCCCGACATCGTCCGTTCCATTGGCGACAGCTGCCAGCCCGTTGGACTGACGTCGAACTACCTGTACTTCGGGGCGCGATGCCGTCCTTCACTTCACGCGCAACTACACCGCCTCGCCGGGGTGCAACCCCTCGCGGACGGCCCTCTTGACCGGGCTCCACACGTACAGCACGGGCATGTACTCGAACTACCAGTACTGGCGGGAGGTGCTTCCGGACGCCGAAACACTGCCAAGCTACTTCATGGAGCACGGCTACTGGACGGGCGGCGCGGGCAAGATCTTCCACAACGACCAGCCCCATCCGCCGTCATGGAACGACTACTTTCCCTCCAAAGAAGACCACATGCCGGACTACTTTCGTCCCACGCCGGGCGAGACGGTGAACATGCCCCGCTTCGACAACATGTACGGTGATTTCGACTGGTCGCCCATCGATATCCCCGAGGAGGAGACCGGAGACTATCGCTCGGTGCGCTGGGTCATCGAGCAACTCCAGCAGGAGCACGAGCGTCCGTTCTTCCTCGCCGCCGGCATCTACCGACCGCACCTCCCGTGGTACGTGCCCCAGAAGTACTTCGACCTGTTTCCGCTCGAATCGATGGAGCTCCCGAAGACGCTCGCGAACGATCTCGATGACCTCGGAGAACGTTCGCGCGACATCGCCTACCGGGGCGGCAACTACCACCGGCATTGTGATCCAGGCCGACCAGTGGAAACAGGCGGTTCAGGGCTATCTCGCCGCGATCGCCTATGCTGATGCGCTGGTGGGACTGCTACTCGAGGCGCTCGAGCGCAGTCCGTACCGAGACAACACCATTGTCGTCCTCTGGTCCGACCATGGCTGGCAGCTCGGAGAGAAGGAGCACTGGAGGAAGTTTGCGCTCTGGGACAACGTCGCTAGAACGGTGCTGATGATGAAAGTTCCGGGCGGCACGCCCGGCCTGCCCCAGGGCTCTCCGGCGGGGCGCCGTGTCGAGCGCGTGACGTCCCTGGTGGACCTCTTCCCCACCCTCGTCGCGCTTGCCGGCCTGCCCGAAAAAGACGGATTGGATGGCAACAGCCTGGCGCCGCTTCTCGCGGACCCGACGGCCACGTGGGATCATCCGGCGATCACTACCTATGACGTCTTCGAGTTCTCGATCCGCACCGAGGACTGGCGCTATATCCGGTATATCGACGACAGCGAGGAGCTCTACGACCACCGAAACGATCCGGAAGAGTGGACCAACCTCGCCGCCGATCCAGACTACGCGGAAATCAAAGAGCGTCTGGCAGGATACATTCCCGAGAACCCGGCACCGCTCGTCGAGACTTCCTACCAGGTCATGCCGCATCATGTGCGCCCCTTTCGCAGCAAAGAGGATTACGTGGCGAGCCGGCAGGATTAGCCCCGCATGTCGACCCTCGACCTCGTACTCGATCGAGGTGTCTTGCGCGTAGCGGTGGCCTACACACCGCCCCCCGAAGAGGGTTCGCACCCGGAGTTCTACCTGCATCCGAAGACGGGGGAGCCGAGCGGCGTCGTATGCGAGCTGAGCAGGATCATGGCCTGGGAGCTCGGTGTCCGGCCGCAGTTCGTGGACCTTGCCTGGTCCCAACACATGAAGGCACTTCTCGACGGCGACGTCGACCTGTTGATGAGCTACACGAACACGCCCGAGCGGGCTCTCCACGTGGACTTCGCCGGTCCCCTGCTGCCCTCCGACATCGTCGTGATGGTCAGAAACGAAGGCGGGATCGAGAGCACCGCCGCACTGGACGAACCGTCGAGTTGCATCGGAGTGGAAAAGGGCTCTTCGATCGTCCGCGTCGCCCAGCGTCACTTCCCTTGCGCCCGGGTCCTGGAATCGACCGCGCCCGCGCCCGCGCTCAAGAACGGAGAGATCGATGCCTGGGTGACCGACGCGGTCACGCGCATCTTCATGAAACAGAATCTTGAGCTCGGTCTTCTTCGAGAACGGGACGGTCGACTCCTCGTCCTTGCCCGCGAGTACGGTCACCCCGCGGTGCGGCAAAACGATCCGAAGTTCCTGAACTGGGTCCGGAACTGGCTCCAGTATCACACCGCACAAGGGACCATCGACTACTGGTGCCGCGAGTATTGGTTCTCCTGGATGGCCGATTGAGTTTTAGCGACCGATTAGCATCTCTTCTTCGCGTTGCCAGTAGAACGGCTTGAACGGCACTTTCTCCGGCCAGAGTTGGTCCAACGTCTCCCCTTCGAAGAGCTCGCCGTTGTTCATCACGTAGAGAATGTCGGTGCTGTGGCGGATGTTCTCGAGGGGATTCTCGTTGAGCACGACGAGGTCCGCGATTTTGCCCGGCTCGATCGAGCCGAGATCCGCTTCGAGACCGATCGCTTCCGCGCCGGCCAGCGTGGCGGCACGCAGCGCCTCGAGCGGCGTCAACCCGCCCATCTCGAACATCCACAGCTCCCAGTGGGTCGCCAGCCCCTGCTCTTCTCCGTGACCTCCCACGACCGCGGAGCCACCCTGGCGAATCGTCGCGGCCGCCGCTTCGGAGGCGAGTACGAAGCGATAGTCCTCCTCGAGCGCCAGCAGGCGACGGCGGGTCTTTCGATCGATCTCTTCGTGGGGAACGAATCGCCTCAGCTTGGCGTCGGCGTGTAGATCGGTTTTCTGGCGAAAATAGTACTCGCCTTGAGGGCCGACGAGGTCCACGACGAGTGTGGGACAGTAGTACGTCTTTCCTCGCGCCATGAGCTCGATGACGTCCCGGTAGACGGGGACGGCCGGGATGCTGTGCTCGAAGCCGGTGAACCCATCCAGCACGTGGGTCATGTCGAAGGCGAGGTGATTGCCTCCGTCGGCCGTCGCGTTGAGACCTTCTTCTCTCGCCGCCATCATGAGCCACTGCCGCTGAATGCGCCGCGGCTGCAGGTACTCCTTGATCGCGATCGCCCCGAGCTTCTTGTACTGCCGGACGATATTGCGAGCGTCCTCGAGACTGTCGATTCGTGCCGCGCTCACGTTCATGGCGGAGCCGGTGCTGAAGATCCGTTGTCCTGTCAACTCACCCGCCTCGACCATCTCGGCGTAGGTGAAGATCGCCTGGTTATCAGCCGAGGGATCGAAACCGGTGGTGACGCCGTAAGCGAGATGCGCAGCCAGCGACCACGCTCTTTCCGGAATGATGTCTCGGACCGGCCGCAGATGATCGTGCACGTCGATGAGGCCAGGAACGATGGTCTTTCCAGCGACGTCGAAGACCTGCGCGTCGTCCGGAATGGGGATGTCACCGCTTCGGCCGACCGCCATGATACGGTGGTTCTCCACCACGACGTCGCCCTGAGGAAGGATCTCATCTCCACGCATGGTGACGATGCGAGCCCCCCGGAGCGCCACACGGCCGCTGGCGGTATGACGCGGCGCCGATAGCGTGATCGAAACCTCCGAAGGCTTCAACTCAGAACCCTCAGCCTCCAGCACGTCATCGCGGTCGATGCGATAAAAGTGATTGGTGACCGCCCAGCTCAACGTCTCACCATCGGCGTCCCAGTTGAGATCGGCCGCCCCCTCGCGGGTGATTCGCCTCACTGGCACCGCGGGTGCATCCAGATCGATGGTGAGTGGCTCGCTGGTTCGCGGCATCGCGACGAGGTAGCCGTCGCCTCGCAAGAGGAAGGCCGCCGATGCACCGTCGGGAGAAGCGATCGCCTGGGAGGCTCCGGGAAGCCGCAGGTGAACCCGCCCGTCCGTGCCGTCGAGCCGTACAGAACGGACGATCACTGCATCCCGCAAGTCGCGCCTTTCGGTAAGCGTTTCATGGTCCAGGTAGAAGATGCGCTCGCCGTCGAGGCGGAACGTGGGCTGCTGGGCGGGCAGCCTTCGGCTGGGTGCCGGGATCGGGGAGTCGGTAACGAGAAAGGACTTTCCTCCTTCGGACGATACCCACCGAATCTGCTGTACGTCGCTGAAGTCCTGCGCGAGCCAGGCGCGCGCCGAGCCCATCACGTAGACGAGTCTCTCGCCGTCGGAGGACCAGCTCGGGTGGTGATAGTAGCCAGGAACCTGACTCAGTCGCTTCGGAGTTCCGCCCTCCGCCGGTACCTTCCAGAGGTGCCCGCCCTCCTGGTCGGTCCAGCTCACGTAGGCCACGAAGCGTCCGTCGGGAGAAAACCGCGGCGCGTACTCCCTATCGGCGCTGTCGGTGAGTCGTCGCGGCTGGCCGTCGGGGAGATCCGCCGTCCAGATCTTTCCGAGGGCGCTGAAAACGAGACGGGTCCCATCGGGTGACGCACTCATCCAGCGAAGCTGGCGCGCCTGCACCGGACCCTCCTCGAGGCGACGAGAGAAGTGCACCAGTGGCGCGAGTTCCTGTTGCACGTGCGCCGTGAAACGAATCAGGGTCACTTCCGAAGAGCGCACATCGACCGTGTGAATCTTGCCTCCGAACGAGGCCACCACGGCGTTCCCGTCGGGCGTGAAAGCGTATCCCGGCAGCAGATCGGTCGAGACATGCCCCTCCTGTTCGTCCCGGTCGATGGGATACACGAGCCACCGCTCGTCACCGCTCTCGAGATCCCGCAGGCGGAGGCCCGTCCGGGCGTCGTGCCGCGAGCCGTAGACGAGAGATCGTCCGTCCGGGGAGAGGGACGGGCGGAGCCCACCGCCGTAGGCGGCGGTGAGCGTTTCGAGCTCGCCGGTCTCCCGGTCCAGTCGTCTTAATTGCCAGTGCCCCAGATCCAGGTTGTAGATGTGGCGGTTCGGACTGCTCGAGAAGTAGAGGTAGCGCCCATCGGGAGAGAAGACCGGCCCGGCCACCGACCGTGTCGGCCCTTCGGGACGGGTGAGCTGGACGCCCTTGCCACCGTGTTTGTGGAAGAGCCAGAGCTCCTTGAAGTCGAGAGTGGTCTCGCCTCGTCGCGCTGCGATGTAATTGCCGTCGGGCGAGAAGGCCGGAGCACCGAAGACGAATTTCGTCTCCTGGGTGATCGATCGGAGATCGCTGCCGTCGGCGGAAATGAGCCAGAGGTTGTCGGTGCCGTCGCGGTCGCTGACGAAGACGAGCTCTCGTCCGTCCGGTGAGAAGCGTGGCTGGTTGTCCCAGGCCGGACCTTTGGTGATGCGCGTCGCATCCCCTCCCTCCATGGGCAGCAGATAAAGATCCCCCATGAGATCGAAGACGATCTGGCTGCCGTCGGGGGAGACGTCCAGGGACAACCACGTGCCCTCATCGGTGGTGAAATCCACCGTGCGCGTGGTCTCGAGGGGCAGGGCGTAGCCAGCTCTCCCGTCCCCCGGCGCGGTCTGAGCGAACAAGCCGTGACAGGAGAGCAGAAACACCACTCCCCAATAGAGTTCTCTTCGGTTTTTCTTCAGAAACATGGCCACTCCTCGCTTTGAGCTCGTTTCGTCGCTTACTTATACCGCCACTCGCACCGATGACGCACTCCCGGAGCGAAACGGGCTTCCGGCTCGCGCACGTCGAGCTGGCCGATTTCGAGCCGGCTTCCGAGATCCGCGGTAGCCTCCAGAAGTTCGAAGGGCTGGAGGTAGGAAGCTCCGTCTCTGTTATCCTCAACTATCCTCAACGCTCGGTGAGCACCGAAACAAAGGAAGTGACGAAATAAGACGTCGAGTCATCATTACATGCTTGTCTTTTATCACCTTCATTCCGCTGGTGACAGCTTTGCTGTCGTCCCAAGACGCGACAGGCAAGCTGTTCGAGCGTCGAGAGGATGGATCGGTACGGTTGTTCGACGGTCGTGTCGTGCCACCGCTGCCGCGACTCCTCGGAGTGCGCGCGCAGTACGAGCTGAGGCTCGAGTGGCTCGTGAGCAAGCACGCGCAGCTACTGCCCATGATGCGCAAGTACGGCGTCGCGATGTGGATCGTCACCAGCCACGAGTTCCACCCGGACGCCGTCTTCGAGTACATCGCTCCCGATCTCTATTACACGGGACGGCTCGACTTTCACGTCTTCGTCGATTCGGGTGACGAGGGGCTCGCCCGGTTCTCGAACTACTGGCGACCCACCGAAAACTACCAGAGGCGATGGCGAGTGCGCCGCGCCCTGGCATGACCGGACGCGAAGCAACGCTCGCCATCATGAAAGAGCTCGAGGGAGTCGACTTTCAGCCGAGCATCTACTCGCACGCCATCGGCCATCACGGCCACGCGGTCGGACCGAGTCTATCCGCCCGCGATATGAAGCTCGGGGTGCGACCGGAGGAGGACTCGGTGCTTCGGCCGGGCGCCCACCGCTCGATCGAGTTCAGCGCGCGAACGGCCGTACCAGAGTGGAACGGGGAGACGGTTCTCATACCGATGGAGGACGACGCGTACCTGACCGAGAAGGGCTACGTCTACTTCAGGCCATATCAGACCGAGTGGTATTTGATCCGTTAGGGTCCGGGAGCACTCGCATTTGCTTCGTTTTGGCGCTAACATAGCGGTAGGACGTGACACCTGCGATGAATACATCGCGCACCATCATCCTCCGATCGCTTGCGACGCTCGCACTGATCGCAAGCCCGTTCCTGCTCGCGGCGAGCTCCCCAGGAGTCCAGCCCCACGATCCCGGGCACCAGAAGATGCTCGCCCTGCTGTCCGATATCGTTGCCCGCACGCCGGAAGACAATCCCTACATCGGTGACAAGAAAGCGCGCGCGCTACGAGCCGAGCTGGCGGCGCTGCCGGAGACGATACCCGCAATCATCAAGTGGGAGGTCTACTACCGACTAGGGGAGGCCGAGCTCGACCTGGGCCGTGAGCAAGAGGCAATCGAGAGCTTTTTGGGTGCGTACCGCCTGCTTCGCGAAGTGGAGACCGAACTGGCCGCAGGCTGGAGAAACCGACTGTTCTACCGCATGGGTGTCGCCTACACGCGATTGGGCGAGACCCAGAACTGTTGTCTCCGTAATGCGCCCGAAAGCTGCATCCTTCCGATTCGAGGAAACGCCATTCATATCGAGCGAGAGGGATCGCTCAGAGCGGTGGAGTGCTTCACCGAGGTGCTCCAAAACTCCAGCGAAGACACCCTCATTCACATGGGCGCGCGCTGGCTTCTGAATATCGCTTTCATGACGCTGGGTGCTCATCCCGGGGACGTGCCCGAGGCCTACTTGATTCCGCCGGAAGCGTTCGACTCCGACGAGCTGTTTCCCCGGTTCGCCAATATTGCTCCGCGCGTCGGGCTGGACACCTTCAGTCTTTCCGGGAGCGCCATTGCGGACGATTTCGACACCGATGGCCGGCTGGACCTGCTCGTCTCCACGTGGGATCCGGCGGGTCAGATCCGCTTGTTCCGAAACCGGGGGAGCTGGTCGTTCGAGGACCGGACGGAACCGGCGGGGCTGACCGGAATTACCGGCGGACTCAACATGCTCCAGGCCGACTACGATAACGACGGCGACGTCGACGTTCTGGTACTGCGCGGAGCCTGGCTGTCCCGGAGTGGGCTCCACCCCAACTCCCTCCTGCGCAACAACGGCGACGGAACCTTTACCGACGTCACGTTCGACTCCGGGCTGGGAGAGGAGCACTTTCCTACCCAGACCGCCTCGTGGGCCGACTACGACAACGATGGCGACCTGGATCTGTATATCGGAAACGAGACGTATGACGGCGTGACAGCCCCTTGTCAGCTCTTTCGCAACGACGGGGACGGGACGTTCACCGACGTGGCGCGAGAAGCGGGTGTGGAGAATTTGCGGTTTGCCAAGGCGGTCATCTGGGGCGACTACGACGCCGACACCTTTACCGACCTGTATGTCTCGAATCTGAAAGGCGCGAACCGTCTCTACCACAACAACGGCGACGGAACCTTCACGGACGTGGCGACGGAGCTCGGCGTGGATGGCCCGGTGGACAGTTTCCCCGCCTGGTTCTGGGACTTCGACAACGACGGGGCTCTTGACTTGTTCGTATCCGCCTACGTCGCCAGTATCGGACACCTGGCCGCCGCTTACCTCGGGCAGCCCCTCGACATCGAGATGGCGCGGCTGTATCGCGGTGACGGACAGGGCGGTTTCGAAGACGTTGCCCTCGAGCAGAATCTGAGGCGTCCCAACGCCCCCATGGGCTCCAACTTCGGCGACCTGGACAACGATGGATACCTGGATTTCTACCTGGGTACGGGCTATCCGGACTACCAGGACGTCATGCCCAACGTCATGTTCCGCAACCGATCCGGTGAGTCTTTTGCGGATGTCACGACCGCCGGCGGTTTCGCTCATCTGCAGAAGGGGCACGCGATCGCGTTTGCGGATCTCGACCATGACGGCGATCAGGACGTTTTCGAGCAGATGGGCGGCGCGCTCCCGGGCGACGGCTTCCATGACGTTCTCTACGAGAACCCGGGCTTCGGCAACCAATGGATCGGCGTGAAGCTCATCGGGAGGCAGTCGAATCGCTCCGCCCAGGGAGCCCGGCTGCGCTTCGATATCGACGAAGGGGACCGCCGCCGCACCGTGTACAAGCACGTGAGCAGCGGGGGAACGTTTGGAGCCAATCCACTCGAGCAGATGGTCGGCCTGGGAAGAGCGAAAAAGATCGAGCGTCTCGAAGTCTGGTGGCCGACCTCCGGGCTCACCCAGACGTTCCACGATCCGCCTTTGGGTCGACGCATCGCGATCGTCGAGGGCGGGACGCGTTTCACTGTACTTCCTTAGTACCCTGTTTCATAGTGATAGCAAATGCTATCATTGGTGGCCGCATAGAAATCTACTTGGATTAAGTCTATCTGTAGGTCAAAGAAGATTCTGGATTCATCTCTTCGGCGTAGATAGCCTTCAAGAGGTTCCCCTGAGGCCAGTCTTCCCTGGCGCAGCTCCTCTATAGCCGCGAGCATCATTTGCTCGAGCTTGGGAAAATCGTCAGCACCAGCAACTTCGCTGCAACGCGACCGCTTGCTTTTTCCCGCTTCGCGTCCTATTCTCCTCAGCTGGCGAGCAGCGTCGAACCGCTCGGCTGGACTAACTTGGCCGGTAAATGCGACCCCGCTCTGGAAACAGTTCCTAGCGGTCGGAGGTGCGGGTGCCGCGACCGATACGCTTCGCGGTGAAATGGATGTTCTAGTGTCCCGTCTCGGAAGTGATGTTAGCATCGAGAGCGTCGAGGCGACCGGATCGCAAGGCGCGGCGAGGGCGAAATACCGCGTGTATTCAACCGAGGCGAAGGCAGCGAGGCGGGATGCATCGGCGCTCGAATGCAACATGACTTCCGGGACAGGACACTACGTAGTTCCTCCATCAACTGACACTCCGGGCAGCAGACTGGAGGCGCGCCCTGTTTGTGGTGACCGCGTTTTCCTGGGAGCTCTGTCAGGCTCGGGCGGTGATAGCATCTCGCCGTGGCAGCGAGTCAACCAAAACAACCGCGGGATCGGAGCGAAGTGTATTCCATCATGAGTGAGCCGTTCCCTCGTCTCGTGGTGCTGGCCTGCTTGTTCATATCCTTTACTCCCGCCTCACGAGCAGGAGAAGCTTCCGAGCAATCTGAGGAGAGCAAACAGGTCTTCCCGGTGCGAGGCTACCCCTCCAAACGCTCGGCGGTCGAGTCCCTGTTCGTTGCCGTCGATCCTGCACAGGATCGTTGGAGGACCGAGGTCGTTGCCGAGGCGATCGAAGAAAGGCTCCATGCGTTGGAAGAGGCAATGCAAGGACGTCGACCGGAAGAGATCGCCTCGCTTGTCCATAGGGGGTTTCAGACATCTTCTCTAGAGCCGGTCTCAAGCCAGGCGGTGGCCGCACCTCCGAGTGTTGAGCTCTTCCGGTATCGCTACCCTAAGAAGCTCTCCGCAATGGCGGTCCAGGCGCCCTCCGCTCTTCTGGCTTGGATCGAGGAGTTTCATTCCTTTTCTTTCCTCGAGTTCAAGATCGTCAGTATCCACGTGGATGCCGCTGCCGAGCCGTCGCTTGCGCGGACTCGGATCTTGTATGACGTCTCGGGACGAGGAGCGGGGAACGACTTCATTGCCCGTCGAGGTTGGTGGCGAGTGGACTGGGTCTTTTCGGATGACGGTTGGAAAATGAAGCGCCTCGAGGTCGAGCCCTCCACCGGAGGGCGAACCGCCAAGCCCTTCTTTACCGACGTGAGCACTGTCGCCTGGGCCGACGCACCCTCCTACTGGGAGCAGATGAGGATGGGGGTCGATCACTTCCGCACCACGGTGGATGCCGCCGGTGGCATCGATGTGTACGGACATAGCGGACTTGCGGTTGGAGACGTGGATGGCGACGGACTCGAGGACCTTTACGTGGCTCAGCCGCAGGGACTTCCGAACCGGCTCTATCGGAACCGGGGTGACGGGACGTTCGAGGATATCAGCCGGGAATCCCGAGTCGATCTTCTCGAGCGCACCTCCTTGGGACTCTTCGGCGACGCCGACAATGACGGTGATCAAGACCTGTTCGTCGTCATCCATAACTGGACCGTCGTGCTTCTCCTAAACGACGGGCACGGGAGATTCGAGCTCTCTCGAGCTTCGTTTGAAAGGAAAGACGGCGCCGACGCCACTTTGAGCTCGGCGTCATTGGCCGACTACGACAACGACGGCGATTTGGACCTCTACGTCACCTGCTACCGATACTTCGATGCTCCCGGAGAAGATACTACCCTGGCGCTGCCTTACCCCTATCACGATGCCACCAATGGGCCTCCAAACATACTTTTTCGGAATCGTGGCGATGGAACCTTCGAAGACGTCACCAAGAGTGCGGGCTTTGACCGGGGAAACGACCGCTTCAGCTTCTCCTCGTCTTGGGGCGACTTCAACAATGATGGATGGCTCGACCTCTACGTGGCGAACGACTTCGGCAGGAACAATCTGTATCAGAACTTCGGGAAAGGCAGATTCCTTGAGGTTACCCGAGACGCGGGTGTATCGGACATCGGCGCGGGTATGAGCGTCGCCTGGGTGGATTACGACCTGGATGGCAAAGACGATCTCTATGTGGGCAACATGTGGTCTTCTGCCGGTCTACGCCTGACCGGACAGCCCGGTTATCAGACCGACAACGCACGCGCCAGCTACGTGCGTCACGCCAAGGGAAGTAGCCTGTTTCGAAACCGGGGAGATGGCCGGTTCGAAGATGTCGGCAAGCAGGCCGGGGTCGAGTTTGGGCGATGGGCCTGGAGTAGTGACTTTCTCGATTGCGACAACGACGGGGACGAAGACCTCTACTCCGTCAATGGCTTCATTACTAATACCTCGACGAAAGATCTTTGAAGCTTCTTCTGGCGGCAAGTCGTGTCGCGCTCGCCCACTGAAAACAAAGCGGTGGAGCTTTATGAGCAAGGCTGGAACGCTATCAATCGCCTCATTCGGGGCGACGGAAGCTGGAGCGGCCACGAGCGCAACTGCTTCTACCTCAACAATGGCGATGGCACCTTCATCGATGCCTCGGGTATCAGCGGGCTCGACTTTCCCGAGGACGGACGGGCCTTCGTCGGTTTCGACTATGACCTGGATGGGGACATAGACATCGCACTCAAGAGCCGAAACGCACCTCAGCTCCGGCTCCTGCGGAACGACCTGGCCAACGGACGGGCTGCGGTCCGTTTTCTTTTGGAAGGTCGCTCGAGTAATCCTGACGCGATAGGTGCCCGCGTCGAGGTCCACACCAGTCGGGGCGTTCGTCAGAAAACGGTACGTGCGGCAAGCGGTTACCTATCTCAAAGTAGCCGCAGGCTTCATTTCGGTCTCGAGGGTTTGGGGGAGATAGAAAGAGTCGTCATCCACTGGCCGAGTGGGGTGGTACAGACACTCGGGTCGACCCCGGCGAATCACCTCATCCGTGTGGTCGAAGGCGAGGAGGACCTCGAGATCGAGCCTTTCCAGCCGCCCCACGCGACTCCGGTTCGGAAGGTCAATAAAGACATGCCCAGCCCACCCAGGGGTACGTGGCTTCTGGATCCTCTGCCCGCTCCTGATTTCACCTTGAGCGACTTGGACGGCAAGAGCCACCGGTTAGCGAGTCTCAAAGGACAAAAGGTGCTGCTGAACTTCTGGGCGAGCTGGTGCGCCCCTTGCCGCGGTGAGCTTTTGGACTTCAAGAATAAAAGATCGGATCTGGAAGCGTCGGGCGTCACTCTTCTAGCCGTCTCGGTGGACGAGCCGCCGGCTGAGGAACTGGTGCGGGCGTTCAAGGAGGAGCTCCGGCTCGACTTCCCGTTGCTCCTGGCTAGTGAAGAGATGGTTGGAGTCTACAATGTCCTGACTCCCACTCTCTATGACCGAATTTCCGACCTGGCCATTCCAATGAGCTTCCTCATCGACGAGCAAGGAAGGATTGTCAAGGTTTACCGCGGCGCTGTCGGGGCTGATGACGTTGCCGCCGACTCGGAGCGAATCCCTCGGACCGCCGAAGAGCGGGAGCGGGTCGGCCTGCCGTTCGATGGCATCAATTTGGGAATCGAGTTCTTCCGCAATTTTTTTTCACTGGGCAATGAGTTCGCAGAGCGGGGCTACTGGAGTCACGCAGAGACGTTCTACCAAAGGGCCATGGAACGGAGTCCGGATTCTGCCAAGGTCCATCACAACCTCGGCACGGTGATGCTCAACCAGCAAAGATGGAAAGAAGCGGCAGAGGCGTTCGAGAAAGCCATCGCGTTGAATCCACAATTTGCCGATGCACACAGCAATCTCGGCTACGTCTTGGCGGTGCTGGGTAATTTGTCGAAGGCCATCTCCTCCTATGAGGCGGCGATCTCCCACCAACCCGAGTCCCCGAGAGACCACCTCAACTTGAGCACCATTCTCAATCAAGCCGGGCAAAGCCGACAAGCCCTACAACCCCTTCGAAAGGCGTTCGACCTTGCTCCTTCGCCCGCAATCTGCGTGAGACTCATCCGTGCTCACGTTCAAGTTGGCGAGCGAAGCGAAGCACTTCGCTTTCTCGAGGAGGGGCTCGAGCGGTGGCCGGACGATCCGGAGCTAGGTGGGTTGGGAGAAGCCCTCGGGCTCAAGCAGCCTAGATAACGCAGCAGAAGCCACAAAGCGGTTCCCTCGTCCCGTACGGACCCAAAGAATTCGACGACTTAGGGTCGCTTCGAGGTGGGGTCCTGCATGCGCTGCTCCAGTGCCTCGAGAATGTCCGCCGGAACCGTCTCGCCAAGACTTTGGGCAAGTTCTGCGTGCTTCCAAGCGGATCGATAGTCTCCGGCCTGGACGAGAGCAAGGGCAAGGTGAGAATGAACCAGCCCGACGTTCTGCTTCGACCGCAGGGCCGATCGGTAATGGGCTATTGCCTGCTCGATTTTGCGCTGCCGAGCCAAGACTTGCCCCAGGTTATGATGAGCGTCGAAGTTGCCCGGCTCGTACTCCAGAGACTTCTGGTAATGCGCTCTCGCCTGTTCGAGCTCCCCCTTTTTTGCGAGAACGTTGGCCAGGTTGTTGCGAGTGACCGTGTCTTCGGGGTGATCGACATCGTCACGTCAATCCTTCGTGCTCCCGACAACACCCCCGTCCCCTTGGTCAACCCAGAGCGGTAAACAATTACATTAAGAGTTGCTGAATTTCCCTGCTATTCAACGTGGAGGCGCCCGAGGTCCTCGCAGGACTTTCTATCGCGCAGTCAAAATTTCCATCATCCGTGTCTTCGGGTGTTTGGTGCGCCGGCTAAGCCGCGGTCGCGACGCCTCGTTGTTCTTGACAAACGATGAGCGATGGTATACAGAGCGTATGTATGTCGTGATTCTAGTTGCAGTTCGGCGCGATGAGCCTATCCGGGTGCCGCTTTCGACCGCGGAGAGGGCATCCAGTTTGTTACCGTCAGTTTCAAGGAGAAGAAAATGTCCAATAGATTCTTGATGAATTCGGTTAGTTTTGTCCTGTCCATCCTATTGCTGATGGGAGCAGGCAGTGTCCTTGCGCAGGAGCTCACCGGAACCCTCTACGGCAGGGTCGTCGACGCGAGCGGTAGCCGTATCCCCGGTGCGACGGTAACCGTATCCAGTCCGCAGCTCATCAAGGGCACGGAGGTCCGAGTCACCGGTAATGAAGGGACTTATCGTGTTCCAACTCTTCCCCCTGGCGTCTATACGGTAAAAATCGAGCTGCCAGGATTCCAAACGATGACCCACGAGGAGATCGTTCTGGAGGCAGGAGCATCGTTAGCGATTGATGTTACCTTGAGCATTAGTACCGTGGAGGAGACCGTCACGGTAACTGGCGAATCGCCAATCATCGATGTGAGGAACACCAAGACGCAGCGCATCGTCGACAGTGCCATTGTGGAGAATCTCCCCTCGGCAAACCGCTTTGACGAGCTCCTTGTCACCGCTCCGGGTGTCATCGATAGCCAATACGGCTTTGCTCCGGCGCAAACCGTGCACGGAGGTTCGGTTCGAGACAACGTCTCGTACGTCGACGGCGCAAACGTTAACGATAACACGGTGGGCTACACGTTCACCGACCTCCCCTACGACATTCTCGACGAGGTTCAGATCACTAGCGGAGGCATTTCTGCCGAGTTCGGTCAGGCGAGCGGCGCGGTGTTCAACTTCGTGACCAAGTCGGGTGGAAACCAACACGAAGGTAATGTCAACTTTTTCTTACAGAATGAAGGGCTACAAGGGGACAACCTCACCGACGAGCTCATCGCCCAGGGACTCGAACAGGGAACGACGTTCAACAAGAACGTGAATTACGGCTTCACCATGGGCGGTCCGATCCAGCAGGATAAGGTCTGGTATTTTGGAAATATCCGCAGGTTTGACATCGACTTCACGCGTCCGGACTTCCCAGCCAGAGATATAGACATTTCCGACACTCAAGGCTTCGTCAAGATCACCACGCAGCTAGCGGAGAATACGCGCCTCATGGGCTCCTACACCCAGCGCGACCGTACGGAGTTTCCGACCGGCGCCAGCTTTCGAAACAACGATGCGCCCGAGACGTGGCGTGACGCTGACCGGTATCAGAAGATCATTTTTGTGTCCCTGACACAGGTGCTGAATGAAAACACCTATATGGACGTAAAGTTTGTCCAGACCTTGCAGCAGAGCGGGGGCGGTTTTGTCAATTCCGAGATACCGGGCGGTCGGGACATTGGCACTGGGCTAGATTGCTGCGGATGGACACGCACAGTCAACAACTACAAAAACCGAGAGAAAAGAAATATCAAGGCCAACTTCTCTTACTTCAGCGGGGACTTCTTGGGAGGCGAACACAATCTCCAGGCGGGTTTCGAGTACGAATTTGCGCCGCTTTGGAGGCGATTCGAACTCCCCGATGAAATGCTTCACCGGTACAGGAACGAAGAGGCATTCCGGATTCGGCTTTACCAGCTCCCGGTGCTGCAGGGCCGGCACGTCAACCGCCAGGCGGGTTTCGTCCAGGATGCATGGACGCTGAAAGATCGGGTCACCCTGAATCTGGGGGGCCGGTTCGAATGGAGTGAGGGGTTCCACCCCGAGCAGACGGGCGGTGGGGGTCGGTGGTTTCCCGAGGTGACCTTCCCCGAGCAGCGCAATCAGATCGATTGGTTCACCGTCGCCCCTCGGCTGGGGCTGGTGTGGGATGTCAAGGGTGACCAGCGGACCTCCTTCAAGCTGAATTTTGGCCGATATTACGTGGCGCTCTTGAATCAGAACATGTCGCTCGCCCTCAAGAACGCGGCCAGCTTTCAGGAGTACGATTGGAATGACCTTAACGGCGATCTCTTCTTCCAGGACGGCGAACAAGGGACCCTGCGCCGAAATTTCTCGACAAATCTGGATGAGTTCGATCCCAATTTGAAGGCACCTTACACGGACGCGCTCCACGTGGGAGTCGAGCAGCAGGTCGGAAACAACTTTGCCATCTCGGTGACCGGGATTTTCAAACGCGACCGGGACATCCTGGAGACCATAGACAAAGGCAGGCCCTTCTCTGCCTATGATCCGATCACCGTCATCAACCCGGTCGATGGCCAGTCTGTGACGGCCTTCGCTCTGAGACCGGAATTCGTGGGGGCGCAACGAATCCGCTACCTCACCACCCCCACCGATCCGGTGCCTCTCGAGCGGAACTACCAAGGAATCGAGTTCGCCGCTCGCAAGCGGATGAGCGACGGCTGGCAGTTTTCTGGCTCGCTCAACCTCAGCCGGTCCGACGGCAATATCGGCAACAGTTTCGGCGCCACCACGGGAGGGCGCTCAGTCTACGACAACCCGAACACCTTGATCAATATTGACGGTCCGCTCGACTTGGACGCTCCCGTCCAGATCAAGCTCGTCGGCAGCTACCAGGCTCCTTACCAAATCATGGTGAGCGCGTTCTACCAGGGGATTTCCGGCTTCCCCATCAAGCCCGACGCGGGTTTCCCACCCACGAACGTACTGGGCGCCCCCACGATTCGTGTCTTCGCGGCCGATAACCCGGCCATCGTGGTAGAGAGCTTCATCGAGTTCGCCGGTGAGCCGAGAGGAACGAGACGACAAGACTTTTTGCATAGGCTATCGTTCCGTGCCGAAAAGGAAATTGCACTTGGCAGCCGTTTGAACTTGGATCTTACGGCCGACGTCTTCAACGTGCTCAATGTAAGCACCGTCACGGCTGTCCAGACCTTGAGATTCGACCTCTCCAGTTTTAATAGACCGGCCGTCATCGAGCTGCCGCGCACCCTGCAAATTGGGGTGCGCCTCCGTTTTTAGCGCCTCGGTGCCGGCCACGCGAGCAAGGGTCTCGGCAGGCAGCCGGCGAGAATCGGCTCCGGGGTGGCGGGCTTGATCCCGTCACCCCGGAGTCCAATGAGACATCTTAACCACCAGGAGAAAGCCCGACAGAAATTGTTCTAAGGGCGCTCGTTTGAGATCGATCTTCATTCTGGAAAAACTTTTCCAAGAGCCTCGGGAGCGAAGCATTCACCGAGAGGAGGTAGCTATGCGTTCGGTCACATTACCAGCCCTAGTCTTGACGCTCATCTTCACGGGCATGGAGCCGGCAGCGATGGGCCAGATTGAGCCGGGACCCACCGATCCCAGAGATCCGCTGCTCAATCAGGGCCCTAAACCCGAAGCGGTAGGCGACAAGGTGATGGTGAGCACGCAGCTCCACATCGTCACGGAGACGGCGCTCGACGTCCTCCGTGAAGGTGGTAATGCCGTGGATGCGGCCATCACCGCGACGTTCCTCCAAAACGTCGTGGACTACCATCAAGTCTCTCTTTTTGGCGCGATGACCGGGCTCTACTATGAGGCGGCAACCGGGAAGTATTACGCCTTCAATGCTTATGGCGCAAAGCCTCTCGCCGAGCGCGGCGAGCACGGCGACCCGATGAAGGTATCGATTGCGGGCAAGGTGCTTGCGCTGGAGCAACTGTGGAAGCGCTTCGGCACGCGGGAGTGGGCCAGTTATGTCGAGCCTGCCATCGCCACCGCCGAGGAAGGGTTCGTCGTCACCTCCTTCATGTATGGCAACAACTATTCCCAGTGGTCAAACAGGGATTTGATCAAGGAGAACAAAGAGGCCCGGGAGTTCTACATGCCCGACGGGCACCTGGTGCCGGTGGGGCACCGCTGGAAGATGCCGGCGCTCGCAGAAACTCTCCGCAAGGTAGCCTCGGAGGGTTCGGATTACCTCTACAAGGGAGCGTGGGCCCAGAAGTTCGTGAAGGAAGCGAACAAGCGTGGCGGCCGCGTGAGCCTGGAAGATCTGAGCGCTTACGAGGTGCTCTGGCAGGAGCCGGTGCGTTTTACGTACCGGGGCCACGAGATCATCAGTGAGCCGCCTCCGGTAGCCGGGGGGCTGAATCTTGGGTACAACCTGAACATCTTGGAGAACTTTGACCTAAAGAAAACGGGACATTACACGGAGTCGGCAGAAACGCTGGAGATCATGGTGCGCGCGCTCGGTCGGGTGGAGAACGAGATCCGCTATACCATCGGGGATCCGCGCAGCTTCCACATCCCGTCGGCGCTATGGCTTTCGAAGGAGTACGGCAAGATGGGGGCCGAGTTCGTGCGGACCAGCATGCCGAAAGCGGGCCTCGCACCGGCGCGGGCCACCGATGAAGTCGCTTCGCTGCGGGAGTCCGGACGCTTCGGTAAGGTCGACCCCTACGGCGACGACAGCAATCACAACGTCATCGTCGACGCCGAGGGCAACTGGATTACGTACCTGCATACCGGGCATGGTGGTATGCCGGGGGTGTTCATCGACGGCGTGAGATCTACCGGCAGCGGAAGATGGCAGCGCACGAGCGGCCCCGGCCGACGTTTTTCGACGCACGTTACTGCGACGATGATCGCTAAGGACGGCAAGCCCTGGCTGGCGATCGGCTCACCGGGATTACCGTCACAGCCGGTGACCGAGGTTCTGATAAGCATCCTCGACTTCGGTATGCCTCCGAAAGAAGCCGTCGACGCTCCGCGCTTCTGGGCGTACCGTGACCGGGGAGTGGAACGAGACTTTGGCAACGTCGGGTATCTTCGGATCGAGTCCCGCATTCCCGATCACCTGCGCAAGGAGCTGGCGGCGCGCGGGATCCAGATCGAGGAGCTTGGACCTTACAACTGGCATACCGGCTCGATCCAGGTTGTCTGGCGCGATGATGCGGGCAAACTTCATGGGGTGACCGATCCGCGACGCCTCGGACATGCCAATGGATTCTGATGGGACACCGAGCACCGTGAGGGGACTCCTAGATCGCGAGCTCCCTCCCGGCTGCCGGACGCTGGCGCCATGGAAAGGAATGCCGGGATGCGGCCCTTCATCTTGACGAGTGCTGTCGCAACCACTCTCCTCATAGGGCAAGCGTCCGTGCGGTCGAGCGGGAGCCAGTCGTCCCTCGCACAGCCCACCTCTTTTCCCTTGGTCGACGTTCAAGAGCTCGTGCTCGACAACGGCTTCAAGGTGCTGGTGGTGGAGGGTTCCCAGGTGCCTCGCGTAGCAGCGAGTCTGTGGTACCGCCTGGGCTCGTTGCAGGAGCGTATTGGCGAGCATGGCTCGACACACTTCCTCGAGCACGTGGTGCACCAGGGGACCACGACCGTCGGCACGAAGAACTTCGAGGCTGAGAAATCCCTCTTGCGCCAGATCTACGAGACCGAGCAGAAGCTCCTTGCGACCCGCAACCGCGAGAGAAATCGGCTGCGGCAGCGCGACGTCTTTTTCGGCGACCTGGACTGGCCGACGACCCCCGAAATCGAGCAGTTGCGGCGGCGACTGTACGAGCTGGAGGACGAGGATGCGCAATATAGGGAATACTGGGCCGAATACAACTGGTATCGTCGGTACGGGGCCGTCAGTAGCCATACCGACCCGGTGCCGGCCACGACGGGGCACGAGCAGCTCGAGATCGACATCGACATGCCCAGGGAGAACATCGAGCTGTTGTTTCGACTGGAGGCGGACCGCATGGCCAACGCGGTCCTGAGGGGATGGGAGGCCCAGCGGTTTACGGTGCTCGAGCAGATTCTGGGAGGACGTCAACGGGCAGCCGATCCGAGGGGAAGGTTCTATGAGGTGATTAACGGAGTCACCGGAGTCGTACATCCGATGTTCCGGCGTTCCGGCGGTCATTTGAGGGATTTCGCGTTCTACAATCGGGCCAGCATGCTGCGCATGTACGATGATTACTTTGTGCCCAACAACGCGACCCTCGTCCTGGTGGGGGACATTACGCGGAGTGAGGTCGAGCTTCTCGCCGAGCAATATTTCGGCCGGATCCCGAGGGGAGCGGAGCCACCCGCCTGGATGGATCTCGAGGCGGAAGTGGTTCCTGGGGGCGCCATCCGGCTCGACTGGTCGGAGCCGGTGGATCCGAGGGTCATGGTTCGCTACCGCATCCCTGGTGTGGGTCATCCCGATCGACCGGTCTTCGACACGATCGCGGCGCTGCTCAGACGCATGCTGAACAGTAAACTCAGCGAGAAACAAGAGCTCGCAACCGACGTCGATTTTCGGGTATCCGCGTCGCGCACCGGGTCACCGAGCACGATCGACCTCGTCGGCTTGGGGCGGGGGGACGAGGACCTCGCGGCAATCGAGAGCGCCATATTAGAGGTGGTCCAAGAGTTGCGCCAGGGACAGGTCGACCCGAAGACGCTCGAGCGAGCACGCAAGGAGCTACGGCTCGACTGGAATCAGATCCGCTCGAGTCGCGCTGCTCTCGCCTATGAATTGGGACGGTTCGAGGTCATGGACAGCTGGAAGACGATGCAATCCCATACGGAAGCGCGGGAGCGGGTTTCGGTGAACGAGATCGAACGGGCCGCACAGCGATACCTGGTCCGCTCCAACCGCGTCATTGTGACGGCACATCGAAATCCCAAGCGTGATGAGAGCAATGACCCCGCGAGCGGGCTTAAGACGGGGGGCCGGTAGAGCGATGAGAATCGCAACGGTTCTGGCAACGAGGCTCGTTCCGCCGAAACGCGCCCCGAGAGCCGGACTGGCCGTGGCGATGGCGGCTTGGGTAACGATGAGCTGCGGTGCCCTCGACCGCGAGGGGGACACATTGCCCGGCCGCTCTCGGCCGCTCGTCGAGCATGACTGGCCACACCCCCGCGACTACAGGTTCACCCCGAGCGCGTTCGAACCGCCCGATGCAGCGGAAGCCCTGGTAACGAGCACGAGCGGCGTTCGTGCCTATGTGATCCCGGAGGGCTCGGATCCCGTCGTGCGTATTACGGCAGCGCTGCCCCTGGGCCGGCTCTACGAGCAAGCTGGCGAAGCCGGCGCGGCGCGCGTGCTGACTGGCATTGTGACGGGGCGCAGCTTCGCAACCTCCGGGAGATCTTTGCAGAATCGTTTGGAGGAGCTGGGAACGGAGCTTCAGGTGGAGGAGGCTCTGGATTTCACGCGGGTCTCCTTGGAGGTGCTTCCGGACGACTGGCGCGAAGGTCTCGGCCTGATGGTCGATCTGTTGCGGCGACCCGAATTCGATGAGGCTCTCCTCCTCCGCTACCGCACGCCCGGCTATTCGACCCCGACCTCCCGCGTCGAGGAAAACGATTTCCGACCCAAGGTTGAGCTCGAGCGAATTCTCGGAGGTTATCCTCTTGCGCCGCCAGAGCCTGGACTGACGGTCAAGCCCGAAGCCGTGCGGGCCCTGGCGGCGCGCACTCTGCGATCCAACCGTGTTGTGCTCGGCGTGGGCGGCAGCGTGCCGCGAGCCGATTTCCAGGCCGCCCTGAACGACCTCACCGCTGGTTGGAAGAACGGAACCGGGGTAGTGGAGACACGGTCCTTTCGCCAACCTTCACCACCATCTCGCTGGCTCCACACGTTCGACGTGCCGAGCCTGAACGCCTGGGTCGTTCCAAGGCAGGGCTGGATTGCCATCGGCCGTGCGATCGACCCCGTCCCACAATCCGAACAGGCGGCATTGGCGGTGCTCAGAGAGATCCTCGGCACTCGGCTGAACATTGCCGCACGCGAGATGCGCGGACTGGCGAACCACACGATCTTTGTTTTGCCGGAGACCGCCAGCGGGGCCGGGCTACTCCATATCCGGACTGGCGGCCGCCAGGAATCGGTGGCGCCGCTCGTCAAATTCAGCCTCGAGGAAGTGAGCCGGATTCATTTTCCGACCGATACCGTCACCGATGAGGAGATCGAGCGGGCCAAGGGAGTTCTCGTTTTGGGCGCTTGGCAGAAAGCGCTGGATGGCGCCCGTCAGGCGAGCACGACTTATGCCGTCGAAACCATCCGACGTGGCGGTGTCGACCGATTGCTCAATTGGCCGGCGTCGGTGCAGGCGGTGACCGGCGACCAAGTGAAGGCGATGGCACAGAAATATCTGGATCCCGCAGCGATGGTCACGGTGGTCGTCGGCCCGATGGAGAAGATTCGGGCGGCCCGCCATCCGCGGTGGCCGGTAGATCTCGACGCCCTCCACTCTCGCGACACTGAGCGGTGAGAAAGCTCCATAACGTTGCCTTGGTGCACAACTCCGATAGAGGCCGATAGCTCGCTTGGCCCCGATTCCCATCATCCGATCATCTCGCTATCAGGCATCCCGAGCACCGTCATGGTGTTGAGAATCTTGCTGTGCCTTCTATTTATTCATCCGCGCGCACCGAACTTGATTGGTCTCCGGTCTGCCGGCACCATGCCGGCATGATTTCGTCGGATGTTCGCGCTCTCATCTCTTGTGCTCCGCAAAAAGTCGATCCAGCGTTGATTGTACGGTTTAGAACTGCCACGATCGGCTGCTCCGCACCGCGCCCGTGTTGTGCCGACGCCTGTGCCTTCTATTTATTCATCCGCGCGCATCGAACTGGATTAGTCTCCAGTCTGCCGGCATCATGCCTGCATGATTTCGTCGTTTGTTCGCGCTCTCATCGCAGCCCTCAAGGCTCGGCCCGAGCTAGCTCTCGGGAAAGTCGCTCTTCGCGCGTCTGGAGATTCAGGGTTTAGTCCGACATCTGCTGGTAGCCGCTTCCGGCTCCCTTCGCGTTTTCAGACACGACGGGGTCCAGGCGCGCCTGTCTTGAGTTCGTTTGTATTCTTGGACACGACGCGAAGAGCGACAGGACTACGCCGGCCGTTGCGCGCTGATGTGTGCAACGCCGCGAAAACAGGACGACGCACAACCCGACCTGAACGCGAGGACTGATACTGAACGCGCGATGCGAGGTCTGATTCTGGTGGCGGTCGGCGCCGCCTCTCTTGCCGCCGGCGGTTTCATCGCGCTGAGACGCGCCCACGTGGAACGCGCGCGATCGGGCCGGGTCACCGTGCCGACGGTCATCGCCGCCTTTGCCGCCTACCTTGGGCCGAGCGTCTGTTCGCTGCTGGCGTCGTGGTGGTCGGCCTGGCTGCTTCCGCTTCCGCGCGGGCTGGTGTGCCTTCTATTTATTCATCCGCGCGTCCCGAACTTGATTGATCTTCGGTCTACCAGCACCATGCCGGCATGATTTCGTCGTTGGTTCCCGCTCTCATCTCTGCCTTCAAGGTTCGTCGCGAGCTAGCTCTCGAGAATGTCACTCTTCGGGAGCAGCTCGCCGTCCTCCACCATTCCGTGAAACGACCGCTGGTTTTGGTGCCGCGTAACCCGCTCGTGTGCCAGAGTTTGAGCCTGATTTCGAGAGACGCAGTTCTTTCGGCGATGCGGGCTGGGCTGACCACACGGTGCCTGACGTTCAGAGACACCTTCGTGTACACGCCGACATCCTCATTAATGGCGTTCGCCGACACAGGCAGCCCAGCTGACACTAGCATTCAAACACGGCGTAGCAACATATCTGGACTACCTCCTGTGCCAAAACTCGGCCCTTTTGAAATAGACCATCAGTGTCATGAATTGACGGACACGAGCTACCCTCAAAAGGAGTGGAAATGAAGTAAAGTAATTGGAATCCTTCGTTCAAGGGGAAACCGTAGTACCCTAAGAGCGCCTTTCAATGCAGAAGGGGCAGTGCCATTTGGAGGAGGACTATGGCCAAAGCGCGAGTGTTGACGAGGTCGGAACTAGCCGAGCATTTGGGCGTCGATAAACAGATGGTAACAAAATGGGCGCGGTCTGGGATGCCGGTCCACACTAGAGGGCGCGGCGTGGCGTCTCAATTCCGTCTGCGGGAGGTCCGGGCGTGGCTAAAGGTGCGGGAAGCCAAGGCCAAAGCGGCGGAGAAGGCAAAGGTGCGAGAAGCCAAAGCGGCAGAGAAGGCGAAGAAGACAGCGAAGCAATAAGACGCGGCGGCGATGAGATGAGACAAGTCTGACTGCGCGAGTCCTTGGAACTCGCTAGTCTCGCGGTACCGGTTGCCAACGACGCTGCTCGGGGAGCGCGATGACGTCGTACTCCTGGTCTTCGGTGACGAGTGCCTCTTCGAAACTGCGAAAGCTGTCGACGGCTTGCTTGCCCAGATGGGACAGCAGGGGGTTGTCCCTTCCATAAATTCGATCCCCGGTCGTCAAGGTCTTCTCGGCCCCGGACTGAGTTCATGTCAGTGCTTCGGGCAGCATCACGGTGATCGCGGGATCGAAGCCCGCCCAAGAACGCCGCGACTCGTGTCCCACGGACACCGCGTCAAGCGTAGCGAGCTCAGGCAGCGAGACGACTGTAATAATGATGGAGGCCGCCGACCTTCGGAATGGCTGTCACGCGCCCCATCGAAGGCCACTGCACAGGTCGTTGCTCGGGGGCATCTTTCTCGAGCGATAAATGAGTCCGGCAGGAATGATAGTAGTCGACGTATCCGCGCAGGATTCGCCTGAGGTGTCGCTCGTCGAGGATGATCACGTGATCGAGACACTCGCGCCGAATGCTTCCAATGACCCGTTCGACGTAGGGGCTCTGCCACGGGGAGCGCGGCGCCGTCGGAACCTGCTCGATGTCGAGTCCCGCAACGCGCCGTTTGAAGTACGGCCCGTAGATTCCATCCCGGTCTCGCAGCAGGTAACGCGGCGCCGTATCCCACGGAAAAGCATCAACGATCTGCTGCGCGGTCCACTCTGCCGAAGGATGCTCCGTGACATTGAAATGGACGATGCGCCGGCGATCGTGACGGAGAATGATGAAAACGAACAGAATCCGGAAGGTGGCGGTCGGCAACGTGAAGAAGTCGATGGACACCAAGTCCTCGACATGATTGTCGAGAAAGCTCCGCCAGGTCTGGGACGGTGGCTTGCGACGGCGAATCATGTACTTGGAAACAGCGGCCTGAGAAATGGAGATGCCGAGCTTGGCTAGCTCGCCGTGCACGCGCGGCGCTCCCCAAAGTGGGTTGGCCCGGCACATGTTGCGGATCAGCTCGCGAACCTCCGGGGCAACGCATGGGCGACCCGGCCGCAGTCGCCGACTCCTCCACGTCCAGTAGCGTCGGAAGCCGGCACGGTGCCAACGCACTACGGTGTCGGGTTTGACGATCACGAGGACCTTCGCCCAGTCGGTCCAGAATCTGCGCAAGAGCACCCAAAGGCCACGGTCCAGATTCGAGAGCCGTGGCCGTTTCACCGAGCGTTGGAGCACGGCGAGCTGTTGCCGAAGAGCGAGATTCTCGAGCGCCAGCGAGCGGCGTGTTTTGAACGTCGAGAGGCGTTGTTGCACGGCCCGGAGCAAATCGCTGACCTCCCTGTGCCGGTCGTAGAGTCACCCGGCGCAGTACGTATCGGGCATCCCGAGCGCGGTCATCTTGTTGAGTATCTCGCACCCAATTCGGTGTTCAACTCGTTGCCTCGCCAACGTTCGTGTCCGCATCTCGGGCCCGATGATCGCTTTGTAACGATAGACCGCGTTCTCCACCATGCTTCGCTTGGTGCAGCCTGAGAGCTTGTACCATTCACGTCGGCCGTGTCTTTCGATGGCACGAATATGGCGGTCGCGCTCCTGCATGGCGGTGTTCGAATTCTGATTGAGCGTCGCGTTTCGTTGCGGCGGAATCACCACGCGCGTCCTTCGTCCAGGGCTGTGCGCTTCGATCGCTTCGTAGACCGCTTCCTTGTCGTATGCACTGTCCGCCGCCACGGACGCTAGAGGTGCTTGAATCTGTGTTAGCAAAGCGGGAACTCGGGTTGCGTCGCGAGCTCGTGACGCCGTCAGTTCGGACGCAACAATGTTGCCGGTCTCGCGATCAACGGCGATGTGCAACTTGCGCCATGCGCGCTGCTTTGGCGGTTTGCGGGCGGTTCCAACATGAATCCTCAAGCCCGTGCTATCGATCATCAGGTGGATGGGTTGATTGCTTGCGGCTTTCGGAATCCGCAGCTTCTTGCGGAGCAGCCTCGAGCGCCGAGACAACGTCGAGTAGTCCGGGATCTCGATACCGATACCGAGCCCGAGCCCGAGCAGCGAGGCGATCGAGTGCAAGAAGCCTTCGGTTTGTCGGTAGGCGAGCTTGTACACCATCCGGACAACCAGGCCCGTTTCAATAGCCATGTCTGAATAGACCCGTTGACCGCCAGGCTTACCGGTCTTGTCGGCCATCCAGTTCGCGATTGCCTCCTCGTCAAACCAGACCGTCAAATCGCCTCGGCGGCGCAGCCCTTCGTTGTATTCCGCCCAGTTGCGAACGTGGTACTTCTTCTGCTTCGCGTGCTTGTACTGGCTGCGCTTGGGATACTTCATGGTCGAACATACCTCGGCCACCACAAGAGGCGCATTTTGCTCTCAGCCAGAGCGGTGCAACAACGCCTCTCGGTGACTCAGTCCTTCAACACCGCGACCAGCATGGGACGACTGACGCTACATATGCTGCTGTCCTTCGCACAATTCGAGCGGGAGGTCACGGCCGAGCGGATCCGCGATAAGGTCGCTGCCTCCAAGCGCAACGGACTATGGATGGGCGGCCGCGTACCGCTCGGCTATGAGAAGGACGAGCGCACGCTGCGCATCAACGAGGCTGAGGCCGAAACGGTCCGGACGCTCTATGCGCTGTACCGGAAGCACGAAACGCTCCGGCAGGTGAAGGCCGAGGCGGACCGTCTGAGACTGCGTACCAAGCAACGCTTCGCCGCGGATGGAACCCGAACGGGCGGGCTGCCGTTCCGTCGCGGACACCTCCACTGCCTGCTGACCAATCCTCTCTACGCCGGCCGCATCCGGCACCAGAGGCGTGTCTACGAGGGCCAGCATCCATCGATCATTGCTCCGGAGCTCTGGGACGCGGTCCAAACGCAGCTGCAGGCAGGGGCTGCCAAACCAAGGAGACGCACGACGAAGGGCCGTGCAGCCCGTTCCCCACTGGCAGGCAAGCTCTTCGACGAGACCGGCGACCGGCTGACGCCGAGCCACACCAAAAAGAAAAACGGGCAACGGCTCCGCTACTACGTCTCCCGGCGCCTCATCCAGCACAGTGGCCAAAAGGACCTCTCCGGCTGGCGGCTGCCCGCCCCGATGCTGGAACAGACCGTCGTGCATCTCATCCGAAAGCATGTGGATACCACGACCTTCTCGGCCTCGTTGCTCCACACTCCGACGATGCAAGAGCTCGCCTCGGTACATCGCTTTTTAGACGGGCTGTGTTCCGGTACTAATGATGATAGTGCCTCGGCAGTCCCCCTGCTCCGTCTCATCCGGCGGGTCGACATCAGCCCCGGCTCTGTGTCCATCCTGCTCGACCGCAATACGTTCGCTGCTTGCCTCTCTATGGGGCCCGAGCGCATTCGCGAGGATGCACTCCGCATCCTCGCACCGTTCCGCTTGCGTCGACGCGGCGTCGAGACCAAGCTTGTTCTGGGCAACCCCACGAAATCCGTCGACCGCACACTCCTGCGCAATATCGCCAACGCCCTCTCCTGGCTCGACCGAATCAAAGCAGGCAAAACCTATGACGAGATTGCAACCGAAGACGCCATCCCAACGGACCGCGTGCGCAAGGCAATCCGCTATGCCTTCCTGGCTCCCGACATCGTCCGCGCCATTGTCGAAGGCCGCCAGCCCGTTGGGCTGACCTCGAGCTACCTCTTGCATCATCCGCTTCCCGACGATTGGGAGAAACAGCGAGTGCTCGTCAAAACGCTGTGAGCCTCCAGCGCCCACTTCGTGAATGGCCTCGTTAGCAGCAAGCTGCTCTCCGACACGGGCCTCCACCAATCAGCCTCAAACTGGCCCAAATTCCCTGTCATGGTTTCCAGACTCGGATAGCTCCTTGTACTGGACCGTCTGCGGAGTCATCTTCGTTTCCTCCATAAAACTCCGCTGGATGAATTCGAGGTTTGGCCAATTCGAATTCCGCTATTCGCCTTCTCCTCAGGCGCGATCTAGGCGTAGAGCGTCTTCTCATTGTCTGCGCGATTAAGCGCAAAAACGACACGATAAGCTCAAAAATCGCCCCAAATTGCACGCTAAGGGCCTGGTTTGCTCTCTTTTTGATCGTTTCCAGCCAAGAATCGGAAGCTCCACTCAAGCCTCCCGACTGCGATAGCCGGAAAGATGTTCCCGTCGACGAACATTCGCTGATGAGACGTAAAGCCCTTTGCGACAATGAGTAACGGTCGGAGCCGCCTCCGGAGGGTTTACGACACGGCCCTCTTTCAAGCGTCCAGGAGGTTGAGATTGCCGTATAGAAAATTTAATTGAAGCAACTTGGATTCCGGCTCGAACGACCACCCGTCCGATAATGCGTGCGGGGACCAGCACGTGACAGCGGCCGTTAAATCACTGTAGGAGAAGAGGATGGAACGAAATTGGCATCATGGTTGAAACCCGAGAGGGCGTAAAACAGCCTTTTCGCAAAACCTGTGTACGCGTCAGAAAAGTCACTAAATGCGCGAAACTCGAAACCTCCTGAATCTCCATTGGCTTTTCTGTTTGAGGATTTCCGCCAAAAGCTGGACCGCCTTTTGCCGAGACCGGATAGCTCCAAACTGCACCATCCGCCACCCAGTCTGCCCAATTGTGGCACTGCAGAGACGGATGAGATTTTCCGCGCGGTTTGCGGGGTTTTGCAGGGGTAGGTGTCACCAGAGACGCGCTAGAAGGGTGGAACAGGCCTCATTTTCGGTATTGGTCTCTAATCGCGATTTTCGAGTGCCACGTTTGCGCCAAAGGGGGGAGCGGGCGCTGACCGGGGGCCGTGCGGCAGCGGAAAAGAGGCCACCCGCGAGGCCCAGAATCGAGGCCGGGGCTACCGTGGCGTAGCGGGCTAGCACGTTCTGGTCCAGGTGTGCCTGGGCTTCATTGATACCCTCACTTGCCTCGGATGCCTCGGATTTTGTATCAACCAGGATCCGGCAAGGCTTGAGAGCATCCCGTCCATCGTCGCTCTTCAGCCCGTTGTTGATCGGCCTTTCTTGGGAAATCAGCCCTTCTGTCCAAATTGCAAGATTTTCCAAAACCGTCGGCTCAGGCCCCGTTCGGCCCAAACGTTACGCTTGCTAATGACCACGCTGGAGCAGGAAGCCGCTGTTATTCCTACCACGCCAACCCGCTTCCGCACTGCCGCAGTTCCTCTCGGCGCCGCTCGTAGTCCGGCATGACCCGTCCGACGGCCTGCCAGTAGCTGCGACTGTGGCCGCGGTGGCGCAGATGCACCAGCTCGTGGACAACGACGTAGTCGACGAACCGCATCGGCGCCGGAGTAGGTGCCGTGCTTGGCGCTGTGCTCGCGGTAAGAAAGGTGCGGTGGCCGGCATCATTCTGGGTGGCTCCGGTGCCGTCTTAGCGACGGAGGGAAAAAACGTCGCCCTTGATCGCGGCACGATGCTGACGCTACGGCTCGACCGTGCCCTCGATCTACCCATCCCCGAACGACCGATGGACTGACGGGGTGACGGGGTTTGGCCTCAGGAGTGGTCCGCCAGGAACTCCTCGTAGGTCTTGATGTCGCCGCCGTTCTCTTCTTGAAATTCTCTTGCAGCCGCTCTGGATGAAAAGGCGATTAGACTCGGAAGGCAGCGATCCCAAGCGACCTCGTACTGTCCGCCAGAACGATCCTCCCGCACACTCGCGTGGCTACAAAAATGCACGGGACTGCCTTCTACATAATAGGCGGCGGCAGCATCGATGTGCTGTCTCGTGTAGAAATCCGTCACCTCTGCCCTCACAACATCGTCTCTGTCTTCCTGAAATCGGAGACCGCACCGGGGACAGCAAGCGTCCTTCGACTCGCCGCTTTCGAGATGGACGCGATAGAACGTCTCCTGGTGCATCGGACGGTAGCAGATGTCGCACGTATCGGGCTCGTCCCACTCGACGTAAAGGACGGTGCTGACAGCCGCCACGAGAGCCAAGGCGGCCAAGGTCTGTAGGATTCGCTTTGCCATATGTCACCTCGTAAACGAAACGAACGACGCGAGACAGGTGCATCGTAGCGCAAGAGCGCTCGGCAGTGTCAGTACATCAGCTTCACGATTTCGCCGTCTTCCAACTCGCTCGCTCGCCGGCGGGCGCCACCCTTTCCAGATGTGGTAGATGGGCGGGTAGACGAGGCGAACGACGATGACCGACGTCACCAACCCCCCCCAACCATCGGGGTGGCAATACGCTTCATCATGTCTGCGTCGGACCCCTGGCTCCACAGGAAGGGAGGAGGCCGGCGATGTTGTATTTCCGGGCCGGTCAGGCAGCTCTTGCCCGTCGGCTATTTGGCTGGTACAATACGCCATATGGCTCTTCTTGGAATTGGCGCATGACCATCCAGGTGAACGTTCCGATCGACACGGACTATCGCAGTCGGGTAGCACGCGCTCGCGCAGGGGTGCACGTCAAAGAAGCGGTCCGAATCATGGACGCCTGGTCCATTCCCGTTGCCCTTTTCGCGACCATTCTCGGCAGCTCTGTGCGCAAGTGGAGCCGTCTGCGCGCCGGGCCACCCAACGTCGCGCTTGGCCCGGTGGAATCGGATCGATTGTTGCGGTTGTGCGATGTGTTGGAACACGCGAAAAATGTCTTCGACAATGACAAAGACGCGAGGACCTGGTTCCTTTTGTCTAATGCTGCGTTGTCCGGCGATACGCCCTTGTCATTGATGGACACCGACGCCGGCGTGCATCAGGTCGATGATGTTCTGACGCGATTGGAATTCGGGGTCTACTCTTGACGATTCGGTGTTGATCCACCGCTTGACACACAGCAAATATGTCGACACCGCTTTCTCGGGCGAAGGCGCCCGACGTGTCGGTGGCCGTTGGTCACCGACAGGCTACGCCGCTGTTTACACCGCTAGCTCGATTTCGTTGACGATTCTCGAAACTCTCGTGCACTCCGATCGTTCGGTGATGCCGAGCCACCACACCATCACCGTCGAGGTCCCCGACTCGTTGCCCATCACCGTCGTCAACATAGAGGACTTGCCCAACGACTGGCGCGACAATCCCGCACCGGCTGCGCTGAAAGGGTTCGGCAAATCCTGGATCGAAGCGGCGGAGACCGCTATTCTGCAGGTACCTTCGGCAATCGTTCCCCAAGAAGCGAACTACCTGCTCAATCCTTTTCATGCAGGTTTTGAAGAAATGGTCATTCACGATGCGGAGTTGTTTGAGATCGATCGGCGCCTGATTGAGACGAAGAAGGGCGGCTGACGGATCGCGATTGCCCGGACCCTTAGCCCGCGACTTCGCCCTCTTCCAACTCCTTCGCCGGCAGGCGCCACCCTTTCCAGATGTAGTAGATGGCTGGGTAGACGAGAAGAACCACGATGACCGACGTCACCATACCCCCGACCATCGGGGTTGCAATCCGCTTCATCACATCTGAGCCGGATCCGTGGCTCCACAATATGGGAAGGAGGCCCGCCATGGTCGCGATGGCCGTCATGAGCTTGGGTCGGACGCGGCTCACCGCCCCGTAATACACCGCGTCCACGAGGTCCTGCTTGTGGCGCATCACACCGTTGTTCACGGCATCGTTATACGCGACTTGGAGATAGAGCAGCATGACGACGCCGGTCTCCGCGCTGACACCGGCGAGGGCGATGATCCCGACCCAGACCGCGATGCTCAAGTTGTAGTCCAAGAAGTACATCAGCCAGAACGCGCCGATGAGAGCGAAAGGCACCGCCAAAAGAACGACGAAGGTCTCGAAGATGGACTTTGTGTTCGTATAGATGATCACGAAGATGATCACGAGCGTCAGAGGGATGACCAGTTTGAGGCGCGCCTCTGCACGCACCATGTACTCGTACTGCCCGCTCCAACCGATGTTGTAGCCGTCCGGGATGTCCACGTTCTCCGCGACCGCTTGTTGAGCCATTTTCACGTAGGTACCGACATCGATACCGGCGATATCCACGTAGATCCACGCGTTCGGGCGCGAGTTCTCACTCTTGATCGCAGGGGGTCCCTTGGTGATAGTGAGCTCCGTCAATTGGCCCAGCGGGATGTGCTGCCCCGTCGGTGTAGGAACGAGAATGTTCTTCAGCGCCGGCAAGTTATGGCGGAACTCGCGCTTGTAGCGCAGATTGACCGGATAGCGCTCGAGCCCTTCCACGGTGGTCGTGATGTTCATCCCGCCGATCGCCGACTGTATGACCTCCTGCACGTCGCCCACCGTCAGCCCGTAACGCGCGATCTCGTCACGCCGGATGTTGAAGTTCAAGTAGTTCCCGCCCATGACGCGCTCGGCATAGACCGAGAGCGTTCCCGGTACGCGGCTTATCGCGGACTCGATTTCCTCACCGATATCCTGCAGTCGCATGAGATCGGGTCCCGCCACCTTGATCCCAACCGGTGTCTTGATCCCGGTGGACAGCATGTCGATCCGTGTCTTGATGGGCATGGTCCAGGCGTTGGTCAACCCGGGGAACTGAAGGGCTTGGTTCATCTCGTCGGTGAGCTTTCCGACCGTCATTCCCGGACGCCACTCGGATTCCGGCTTCAAGGTTATGGTGGTCTCGATCATGGATAGCGGTGCCGGGTCCGTGGCGGTCTCCGCGCGCCCGACCTTACCGAAGACGTGGTGGACTTCCGGAAACTGGGCGATGATCTTGTCCGTCTGTTGAAGGAGCTCCCTCGCTTTCGTGATGGAGATGCCGGGGAAAGTCGTGGGCATGTAGAGCAGGTCGCCTTCCCACAACGGAGGCATGAACTCGGAGCCCAGCCGGCGCAGGGGTACGATCATGCTGGCCATGAGAAGCGTGGCCACGAGAAGCACGGACCATTTGAAGCGCAGAACGAAGTGCAGGATCGGATCGTAGACGTAAATCAGAAAACGGCTGATCGGGTTCTCGTGCTCGCTTCGAATCCTGCCGCGGATCCAATAACCCATCAGCACCGGGACGAGAGTGATGGAAAGGATGGACGCCGCCGCCATCGAGTAGGTCTTGGTAAAAGCGAGCGGCTTGAAAAGTCTTCCTTCCTGAGCCTCCAGGGTAAAGACCGGGACGAACGAGACGGTGATCACGAGAAGAGCGTAAAAGAGCGTGGGCCCTACTTCTTTCGCGGCGTTCGCAATGATCTGCCAATGCTCCTTCTTCCCCTTGTCGCGCTCGAGATGCTTGTGCGCGTTCTCGATCATGACGAGCGCGGCATCCACCATGGCGCCGATCGCGATCGCGATCCCTCCGAGCGACATGATGTTGGCATTGAGACCCTGCTGGCGCATGACGATGAATGCCATCAAGATGGCGATAGGAAGCGTCAGGATGGCGACGAGCGCGGAGCGGACGTGAAAGAGAAAGACGATGCAGACGAGCGCGACGACGAGGCCTTCCTCGAGGAGCTTTTCCGTCAGGTTCGCGACGGATCTCTCGATGAGCCCCGAGCGATCGTAGACGGTCACGATCTCGACGTCGTCGGGCAAGCCCGCTTCGAGCTCCTCGAGCTTGGCCTTGACATTCTGGATGACCTCGTAGGCGTTGGCGCCGTAGCGAACGACGATGATGCCGCCGACAACCTCTCCTTCGCCGTTCAGTTCGGCGAGGCCCCGGCGCATCTCGGGCCCTCGCTGCACCGTGCCCACGTCCCTCAGAAGAATGGGTGTGCCGTTTTTGTCCACGCCGAGTGCGATGTCCTTGATATGGTCGACGTTCTGGATATAGCCCTCGCCCCGAATCATGAACTCGGTCTCTGACATTTCCAGGACGCGACCCCCTACGTCGTTGTTACTTCTCTGGATCGCGCGTCGAATCTTGGAAATAGAAATGTCGTAGGCCCGGAGCTTATTGGGGTCGACGGTAACCTGGTATTGCTTGACGAAGCCGCCAATGCTCGCCACTTCGGAGACGCCCTGAACGGCGGTGAGCTCGTACTTCAAGAACCAGTCTTGAATGCTGCGCAAATCACCCAGGTTTCGTTCCTTGGACGTCAGGGCGTACATGAAGGCCCACCCCACGCCGGTCGCGTCGGGCCCGAGAGTGGGGCTCACTCCTCGTGGAAGGGATCCGCTTACATAGTTCATGTACTCGAGCACGCGGCTCCTCGCCCAGTACATGTCTGTTCCGTCTTCGAAGATGATGTAGACGAACGAGAATCCGAAAAACGAGTACCCCCGCACAACTTTCGCAAAGGGGACGGCGAGCATCTGTGTCGTGATGGGATAGGTAATCTGATCCTCGACGACCTGCGGCGACTGCCCCGGATATTCCGTGAAGACGATCACCTGTACGTCGGAGAGATCCGGGATGGCATCGAGCGGCGTGTTCTGGACGGCAGCCAGTCCCATGAGAGACACGAATCCCGAGCCCAGGATCACCATGAACTTGTTCGCGATGGACCAGTCGATGATCTTCTCTAGCATTGGGACCTAGACGTTTATTGGTCGCCCTCCGAGATCATCTTGCGGATGGCCTCCTGCAGGTTGCTCTCGGAGTCGATGAGAAACTGCGCCGAGACGACGATGACATCCCCGTCCGCGAGTCCGTCCTTGACTTCCCAGAGGCCGCTTCCGTTGACGCCCAGCGTCACTTCGGCGACTCGAAATCTGCCGTTGCCCAGATCGAGAACGACGACGTTCCGCTCGCCGCTATGGATCACGGCTTCTTCCGGTACTGCGAGAACGTTTCGAGCCGCCGGCACGTCGAATGTCACGTTGGCGTACATCCCGGCACGGAGCCGATGGCCGGGATTTTGAAGCTCGATGGACACCTTCATCGTGCGCGTCTTTTCGTTGAAGAAAGGGTAGAGGTAGCGGACCCGGCCCACATATTGTCTGCCCGGCTCGTACGGAAGCTCTACCTCGGCTCTTTGTCCGAGCTTCAACCACGGGACCTGGTTCTCGAAAATCTCTACCACGAGCCAGATCGTCGACAGGTCCGCGATCTTGTAGAGATTCATCCCGGCCTTGACGAACATCCCCTCGAGGGCCTGGTCCATCTTCTCGACGACGATGCCGCCCACGGGAGAGGCGACGGAGAGTGTCCTGCTGAGCTCTCCGCTCTTTTCGAGCTCCGCGATCTGCTCGTCCATGATGTCCCAATAGCCGAGGCGCTCGCGCGCGGAAGCCAGGAGGGATTCAGCCCTGGCCGTGATCTCCGGATAATCCGTGTCCGCCATGCGACGCGCGTATTGTTGCGCCTGCAAATATTCCTTTTGTGTCGTCACGAGCTGAGGGCTATAGATTTCGAAGAGCTTCTGATCTTTTTCGATCGGCTCTCCGATGTAGTTCACATAAACGGTCTCGATCCAGCCGTCGTACTTCGTATTTACCCACGCGATCTGACTGTCGTCATAAGTCAGGGTTCCGACCGTTCGAATCGTGAAAGGAATATCGACCCGCTCGATCTCGAGCGACTGCACACCGATGTTCTGCACGAAAACGGGATCGATCCGGATCGAGCCGTCCGGTGCACCGTCCACTTCAGGCACTTCAGGCACTTCAGGCACTTCGTCCTCGTAGACAGGGATCAGATCCATCCCCATGGGGGACTTCCCCGGCTCGTCCATGATGAAGGTCGGGTCCATGGGCGCTTGCCAATACTTAATCTTGCGCTCGCCCTCGGCCGCGCCTCCCTCGCTCATGGCCATCTCGTGACCGTCTCCGCCGAGGACACTCCGTCCCACCGGGCTCAACCACGTCCACCCGAAAGGATTGGCCAGCAGGAACAGCGTGAGGCCGATGCCGGAAGCAAAGGCGACGAGTAAGCCGACTGTCTTCATGGGTGACCTCATCTCGGGAATCGGGTTCCGATGGCACGCTCCAAGCTTGCGAGAGCATTTAAGATATCGGCATAGTAGCGCGCGTTCACGATGCGCACATTGAGAAGAACGCGCTCGCTGTCGAGAAGATCGAGCACGCCCAGCTGGCCTGTTTCGTACGCGGCCTCCGTCGCGCGTAGCGTCTCTTCGGCCTGCAATATCAAGACGTCTTCGAAGAGACGGATCTGCTCTTCGAGCGTCTCTATCCGGACGGCTTGATCCCGAATCGAGAATTCCATCTCGTTTCGCACGTTGGCGTAGCTGCTTCGTTCCGCCAAAAGCGTCTCGCTCGCTTCACGAAGAGCGGCATCGTACTTGTTACGCCAAATCGGAATGCTGATGCCCGCAGAGATACTGACAGCGTTCTTGCCGTTGTCGGGCGGTGGGAGCTCGATGCCTGCCGGATCGCTCCTTGCTCCGACGTTGACGAACCCCACGCCGACGAAGAAATTGGGCCAGTAGGACTTCTTCGCCAGGTCGATGGCCCGTGCACTCCTTTCGATGCGCTTCTCCACGGCCTTGAGCTCCTGGCGGTTCTGGTCCCCGAGCCTATACAGCTGCTCCAAGTCGAGGTCGACCTCGGGAAGGCGCAGGGTGCCTGCTGGCGGTAGAGCACTCTGGGGCGGGCGGTCCATCAGAGTATTCAGCCGTGCCTCTAACGAAGTTCGTTGCTGCGCGAGAATGTCGAGTCGGTTGAGGACCCGTGTAATCTCGGCCTGGATCTTGATGACGGCTTGCTGCAAGCCCTGACCGGTCGCATAGCGTGTTTGCGCGAGCTCTTCGTAGTGCTCGAGTAGAGACTGCTCTTCGCGCGTGATCTCGATGGCCGCGTCCACGTAAGCAAAGTCGTAGAAGGCGCGTTTCACTTGCACGACAATTTCCTGCTGGGTTGCGCGATAGAGCTCGAAAAGCGATAGCGCTTCCTGCAGCGCTACCTTTTCGTGCAGATCGAGCTTTCCGAACCAGGGGAACGCCTGTGACAGCGTGTAGGTATTCAGCTGGGGACCGACGCGCGTCTCGACGCTCCGGATCGCCTGAGAGAAGCTGAAGACCGGGTCCGGAAGCGTGCTCACTTGAGGTATTCTTTCGAGAGCCGCTCCGTAGCGAGCGAGCCTCTCATGCACGGCCGGGCTCTTCTCGAGCGCTTCGCTGATGTAGCCGCGCAGTCCCTCTTCAGGAGCATAGAAGTCGGGAGGGCCGCTCGATGTCCGGTCTTCGACCTCTACTTGCGACTGCTGGTCTCGAGCGCGCCCGGCTGCGACTGTTTTCAGGCCGCTCGAAACGATGAGAGTGCCGACTAGCACCACCACATTCCTTCTCTTCAACGCGTTCTACTCCTTTTGCCCGGTTGCGGCGTACCGCCCGCCCGGGAACTTTCCCGGCAACAAGCGCGCCAAGTCGGTCGTGAAAGCTTCTATCCAAAAGGTATTGTCAAGTTGACGTTGAGCGAGCGAACCTATCGCGTCGAGCTGACTTCCTTTGCTCTCATCGGACGGCACAGGTTACCTCCTGCCAGACGATGAAAGCGCGGTCTCGTAGCTCCCGATGATGATGCGCTTGCAACAAATGCCGTCCGACGCGAAAGAGATTTTGCACGAGTCCATGCACGGTCAAGAATCGTTGCGCCTGCCCAGGAGCTTTAAACTTCCGCATCTGTCGTTCCCGTTGTCGCGTCGGTTCGTGCGAGACTTCGGCTAGGTTGTTTCTGTACTGGTCAGTGTCGTGGACGACGGACGGCATGACCTCGCGGTGAGCGGCGCTGTAGCTTCTCAGTTTGTCGGTGACCAGCTGCCAGGGCGGACGGCCTTGCCCCTTCAACAGCTTGCGGAAGAATCGTTTGGCGGCTTTCTGATCACGGCAAGGCTGGACGAGGATATCGATTACATCACCATCTTGGTCTACCGCGCGCCAGAGGTATTGGCGTTCACCTTGTATCTTTATGAAGACCTCGTCCAGGTGCCATGTGTCACCGAGACGACCCTGCCGACGCTTCAGTCGCCGAGCGTATTCCGGCCCGAACTTAATGCACCACAGTCGGACCGCTTCGTAAGAAACCGTGATGCCTCGCTGAGCGAGCAACTCTTCGACGTTGCGAAAGCTCACGCAGAATCGGTGGTAGAGCCAGACGGCGTGGCTGATGATTTCCGGTGGAAATCGATAGCCGTGGTAGCTTGGCGAATCGGTCTTCATTGGACCATTCTGTCAGTCACCAGCTCAATTTGACAATACCCTCACGGGCAATGAAGATGGGGTCAAGCGCTGCGCCATGGACATTCTCTATGCCCTCCAACATATTGGTTACACCGTCCCGCCTCAGGCTGATTGTGGCTGGCTTGGAGCCGTCGGTCCTGGCCCGTCCTACATGGACCCTGGATCGGGTGGACCTGAAAACGATTTTACCAACCGGAACACCACGTTCATGACCTGGAACCTGATGCACATGGCCCGCATGCTAAAGGATAGCGACGGTTTTCCAGCCCATGGAAACGTAAAGAAAGACTGGGATGCTGGCTGTCGCTTCGATTTTGACAATCCAGAGCATCGCACTTAGGCCGCTACGCGCTTCGAGACCTGCCGATGAAATCGCTCTTTCTCATATCCCTACTGATACTCCTATTCGGTCTGGTATCTGAGCGACTGCACCGCACCATTTTCACGCCACCGAGGCGTTGTTGCACGGCCCGGAGCAAATCGCTGACCTCCCTGTGCCGGTTGCAGAGTCACCCGGCGCAGTACGTATCGGGCATCCCGAGCGCGGTCATCTTGTTGAGTATCTCGCACCCAATTCGGTGTTCAACTCGTTGCCTCGCCAACGTTCGAGTCCGCATCTCAGGCCCGATGATCGCCTTGTAACGATAGACCGCGTTCTCCACCATGCTTCGCTTGGTGTAGCCTGAGAGCTTGTACCATTCACGTCGGCCGTGTCTTTCGATTGCACGAATATGGCGGTCGCGCTCCTGCATGGCGGTGTTCGAATTCTGACTGAGCGTCGCGTTTCGTTGCGGCGGAATCACCACGCGCGTCCTTCGTCCAGGACTGTGCGCTTCGATGGCTTCGTAGACCGCTTCCTTGTCGTATGCACTGTCCGCCGCCACCGACACTAGAGGTGCTTGAATCTGTGTTAGCAAAGCGGGGACTCGGGTTGCGTCGCGAGCTCGTGACGCCGTCAGTTCGGACGCAACAATGTTCCCTGTCTCGCGATCAACGGCGATGTGCAACTTGCGCCATGCGCGCTGCTTTGGCGGTTTGCGAGCGTTTCCAACATGAATCCTCAAGCCCGTGCGGCGTTGTTGCACGGCTCGGAGCAAATTGCTGACCTCCCTGTGCCGGTTGCAGAGTCACCCGGCGCAGTACGTATCGGGCATCCCGAGCGCGGTCATCTTGTTGAGTATCTCGCACCCAATTCGGTGTTCAACTCGTTGCCTCGCCAACGTTCGAGTCCGCATCTCAGGCCCGATGATCGCCTTGTAACGATAGACCGCGTTTTCCACCATGCTTCGCTTGGTGCAGCCTGAGAGCTTGTACCATTCACGTCGGCCGTGTCTTTCGATGGCACGAATATGGCGATCTCGCTCCTGCATGGCCGTGTTCGAATTCTGACTGAGCGTCGCGTTTCGTTGCGGCGGAATCACCACGCGCGTCCTTCGTCCAGGGCTGTGCGCTTCGATGGTTTCGTAGACCGCTTCCTTGTCGTATGCACTGTCCGCCGCCACCGACACTAGAGGTGCTTGAATCTGCGTTAGCAAAGCGGGGACTCGGGTTGCGTCGCGAGCTCGTGACGCCGTCAGTTCGGACGCAACAATGTTGCCGGTCTTGCGGTCAACGGCGATGTGCAACTTGCGCCATGCGCGCTGCTTTGGCGGTTTGCGGGCGGTTCCAACATGAATCCTCAAGCCCGTGCTATCGATCATCAGGTGGATGGGTTGACTGCTTGCGGCTTTCGGAATCCGCAGCTTCTTGCGGAGCAGCCTCGAGCGCCGACACAGCGTCGAGTAGTCCGGGATCTCGATACCGAGCCCGAGAAGCGAGGCGATCGAGTTCAAGAAGCCTTCGGTTTGGCGGTAGGCGAGCTTGTACACCATGCGGACAACCAGGCTCGTTTCAATCGCCAGGTCTGAATAGACCCGTTGACCGCCAGGCTTACCAGTCTTGTCGGCCATCCAGTTCGCGATTGCCTCCTCGTCAAACCAGACCGTCAAATCGCCTCGGCGGCGCAGCCCTTCGTTGTATTCCGCCCAGTTGCGAACGTGGTACTTCTTCTGCTTCGCGTGCTTGTACTGGCTGCGCTTGGGATACTTCATGGTCGAACATACCTCGGCCACCACCATAGGCGCATTTGCTCTCCGCCAGAGCGGTGCAACAACGCCTTGCAACGGCGGTACCAATGCAGCGCCAGGATCAACGAGTCCCGGACTCTCTTGTCATTGTGAACCCGGCAGAACGCGTCGAACAGCTCACTAAGGAGCTCCCCATGCCTCTCGTCAAACCACGAGTGCGGTTGTCGCCAGCTGTCGACGATCGGTGACCCGAAATTTCGCCACACGATCTCACCGTCGATTCCGCGCCCCCACCGAATCGGGAGACCGCATGCAGCGCCACGCGCGAACGACAGGAAGACCCTCAGCGACTCAAGGATCCTCTCCGCCTGCTGCACGGAGAATGTCGAGCCGTCGATTCTCGTCAACTGTCCGACGTGGGTGAAGGAGTATCCGCCAGTAGCCTTCAGACGCTCGTAACGGTCGCGGGATTCCGGCAAGGCGACGAGACCGACGCGCCAACCATCGTGCATGAGGTCGACTGTTGCGCACGTGACCGACTGAACCGGCTTGGTCGGCGAGCCGGTAGGGGTAACTCCCCCCAACAGTCGTTCGGTGCCGTTGACACTGGCGATCGCCGTCGGGTCTCCGGGAGCGGCGGACAACCCGGGCGTGATGAAGTCGGTGAAATTGACGACCTGGAATTCTACGGAGAGAAGATTCTGTTGACGATCCGATTCCATCGCACCCGCGAAGGCACGGATTCTGCTGGTCAAGCCCAGAGTCATCGAGTGAGCGAGGACGTTCTCCGTCCTGAAGCCCGGCAGTTCCACGGTCAAGGAATCGAAATCGACACCGGGAAACGGTTCTGTGATCTCGATGTCGAACTCGATGCCCGGTGATGGCAGCCATCGCAAATGGGCCGAGCCGCTTCCTTCGACACAACGATCGCCCCGCCGAATGCGAAACCTGCCCTCGTGCAGCAGGATCGGTTCATTCACGTCGCTCTGTGGATACTGCTGGAACATGACTCGCCTCGATGTCGGTGTTTAGTGCGTCCCTCGGGCGCATCGAAAGTGTTACGCAGTTGTTCGGCTACGCACGAGGGCCTGATCGTGCCACATCAGGAGCCTTCTGGTCCTCCTCGATGACCCCGTCCTGTGCCAAAACTCGGCCCTTTTGAAATAGGCCATAAATCAGCAACTTAGTGTCTATGTTTGCGACCGGGCCAAGAGCCGTGGGCTTTACAATCGTCTAGCCCGAGGGTGTTATCTTCAGATCCATGATGACATATTACGTGCAATTCCTACCGCTCGTTCTGACTGGGTCAACCGCCAGCGGCAGGATGTGATTGACCTGCGTGATAAACTCTGGTCCATTCATGCTACTGATTGCCAAACTTATCGACTACTCGTCCTGTGCCAAAACTCGGCCCTTTTGAAATAGACCACAAATCAGCAGCTTAGACGCCCTTGGAATCCGCGCAGAATCGAGGGTATTTCGCGCCGCAGGGCTGGCTTCCGACCTCTTTCCGTGGCGTGCTGACGCGCGATACTGCCGTGCCGGCTCGCTGGCCCGACAGAAATCCTTTAGAGTATTTACGTAACGTCTACTGGGCGAGACTTCACGGGCCGGGATCTATTGGGGCCGCATCGCCTCCCGTAGACCACGCCATCGATCGGAGAACGACACATGTCAGAGCCGCGCGGCCATTGGTTCGAACACCGGCTTAATTCTCGCCGCGACCGGGAGCGCGATCGGCCTCGGCAACCTGTGGAAGTTCCCGTTCGTCACGTGGGAGAACAACGGCGGGGCCTTCGTCCTCGTGTACCTCGTGTGCATCGCCGCCGTGGGCCTGCCCATCATGATGGCCGAACTGCTGATCGGGCGAGCGACGCAGAAGAGCGTGGTCGGGGCGCTCAAGCAGGCCATCGGGCCGGCGTGGGGCATCGTTGGCCTCTGGGGCGTGCTCTGCGGCTTTCTGCTGCTCAGCTACTACACGGTGATTGCGGGCTGGTCGCTCTTCTACTTCGCCAAGTCCGCGGGCTGGTCGGTCGGTGGATTCCCGGCGGGCGCCTCGATGGGCGAGCTGTTCGGTGCGCAGGCGGCCAATGGCGGCCTGCAGCTTGGCTTGTCTCTCGGGTTCAGTATCGCCACGGTCTCGGTCGTCTACTTCGGCGTCCAAAAGGGCATCGAGCGCATCGCGCGTGTCTTTCTGCCGATTCTCTTCGGGATCCTCGTCTTGCTGCTCGTCTCCGCCTTGGAGATGGCCGGGGCCGGTGAGGCGCTCCGCTTCATCTTCCTGCCGCGCTTCGGCGAGTTGGATGGGGGGAGCGTCCTCGAGGCGCTCGGCCACGCGTTCTTCACGCTCTCGCTCGGCATGGGCGCGATGGTGACGTACGGCTCGTACATCGCAACGCATCAGTCGATCGTGAAAGCCTCGGCGATCATCGTCGTGCTCGATACGCTGATCGCACTCGTGGCCACGGTGATCATGTTCTCGGTGATCTTCAGCGTGCCGGGTATGGATGAGCAGGTCAGCGGCACGGGCACTGTGGGGATGCTCTTCATCTCGCTGCCGCAGCTGTTCTTCACCGAGGTCCCGTTCGGGGCATTCCTGGGGCCACTCTTCTACGTGCTGGTGGCCCTCGCGGCGCTCACCTCGACGATGTCGCTACTGGAAGTGGTCGCTGCCTACGTGATCGACGAACACCACATGCCGCGGGCCACGGCGACGCTGCTGTGTGGCGGTGCGGTGTTTGCCTTCACGGTCCTCGCCGCGTTGTCGTTCGGTGGTGTCGGCGCGATCACCGAGCTCCAACTCGGCGGCGCGCTCGGCCAGATGCTCTTCGGCGGCAAGACGAGCTGGTTCGGCATGGTCGACCACTTCGTGTCGAACTGGATGCTCCCGACCGGGGGATTTGCGATCACGATCGCGGCGGGCTGGTTCCTGACGCGCAAGTACACCGAGCGGGAGCTCGTGGATGGCTCAGAACCCAGGTGGTTCAACTATGGAGCGTGGCGGTTCTTCATTCAGTTCGTGTCGCCGCTGGCCGTGGCGGCGATCATCATCGCGGTGCTGTTCTTCGGGGTGGACTTCAGCTAGGGCCAGGCAACACCTGATTTTCCGGTATTGACCACGTTGGCCGCTGGCTGTTGTGGTCCGCAAAAAAGAAAACCGGCCAAAAGCAGCCGACTATGGTAGGTCTAACCCGCGCAATCAACGCCGGATCGACTTTTTGCGCAAGAGTCTCAAGTTCGTTTGTGTTTTTGGACACGACGACATAACGGCCTTGATGAAGGTGCTCCACGACATGCTCTTGCCCCGTTACGGAGCGGCGCGATATCGTGGTCGGCGAGGCTCCTCTTGATGGTGTTGCGTCCGAGTTCATGTCCCGGCGTTCTGGGTGCGTCGGCAGGCGCAGTACGACTTGGCGCAGGAGCGCGTCCGTCAGAGCCAAGCTGTCGCGTGACCCGGCCGACGGCTCTGGCTTGTCAAAGAACTCACGAGTAAACAATGACATGGGGTGGATAAGACAGCTCCTCGGAGCGCAATCGTCGATACCGGTATTCGACCGGACAGTCCACGGCTGAAGACACCGCCACGCCGTCCGTTTGTCTGCCGCGTCGCCTCACGGTCAGAGCGCGGCGTGACGTACACCGTTGAGGTCGATGAGGCCGACACCTGGACATGTACATGTCCGGACTTCACGCATGAACGCGACGTGCCCGGACGGCCCCGCTACTTCTGCAAGCACTGCATCAGCGTGGGCTACATCACGGGACTCAAGAGGCCAAAGCGCTGGCGACGACGGGGTGGAGTGGAGGAGTGGCTGGTCGGCGAGATTCTGACACTTGACGATGGAACATCCCGCATGCAGGTGGACGGGTTTGTGACCAGCCGCGAGCTCTACGAAGTGCACGACATGACCCCAGCTCTGGTCAAGAAATTCCTGCCTACACCGGATGAAGAAGCCGTGTTCCAATCCAGCGACGGCGACGGCGAGGACGAGGGCGGATGTTCTCTTTACTCCGAGGTCCGTGTGAATACGGTGCTAGACTCTGTGGAATACCTTGCAGAGCGGCAAGAGACTGAGCGACGAAGGGAAGGTGCGCGGAAGGGCAACGCCAAGCGGGCGGCAACAATGGCCCGAAAACGTGCACTTGAGGAGAAGGCGGAAGCCGAAGCGCGGGTTGCGTTCGGCGGCAGCATTTATCTGGCGCGATGTGTGTATGCCTACGGTTGGCGAGAATACAGCGTGTACGCCAAGGATGCTGAACACGCGCGATTGCTGGTAGAAAAGTGGCTACGGTCCGAGGACGGGCGGAGCGAGACAACAGAGCTGCACGAGGACGCGGTCAGCGAGTACCAATCGGCAATGGAGGACTACCGCGACGAAAAGCGGTCAGGGACGCCCGATGAAGAGCTGAGTCGGCCTCGGAAGCCTAAAAAGGACGAGTTTAGACTCAAGCTCGAAGCAGTCACGAAGACCAACCTTGATACAACAGACTACGAAATCGAAACGGTTGATTGGGAGAGCGAAGGCCGGGGTTGGGAGCACGACATCTACATCGACAATAACGACGGCTAGCACTCTCCGGAGCGCCAGGCGTTCGCGGGATGGGCGTCCTGTCCGAAAACGCGAACGGAGCGGCAAGGTCGAATCCTAGAGGCGTTCTCAAAACTCGCGGAGACCAGCCGACGCGGTACTAGCTCTGCGATAGGCGACCCCGAGCAGACCTCTCCTGCAGACCATCCGTTCCGTCCAACTGGCGCGCCCGAACTCCTATGCGGCGTCGCGGTGGTAATAGCTGAGCAAGCCGCCCAATCGCTTACGACATCGCACCTTCCCGTGGCGTTGTTGCACAGCCCGGAGCAAATCGCTGACCTCCCTGTGCCGGTCGTAGAGTCACCCGGCGCAGTACGTATCGGGCATCCCGAGCGCAGCCATCTTGTTGAGTATCTCGCACCCAATTCGGTGTTCAACTCGTTGCCTCGCCAACGTTCGTGTCCGCATCTCGGGCCCGATGATCGCTTTGTAACGATAGACCGCGTTCTCCACCATGCTTCGCTTGGTGCAGCCTGAGAGCTTGTACCATTCACGTCGGCCGTGTCTTTCGATGGCACGAATATGGCGGTCGCGCTCCTGCATGGCGGTGTTCGAATTCTGATTGAGCGTCGCGTTTCGTTGCGGCGGAATCACCACGCGCGTCCTTCGTCCAGGGCTGTGCGCTTCGATGGCTTCGTAGACCGCTTCCTTGTCGTATGCACTGTCCGCCGCCACCGACACTAGAGGTGCTTGAATCTGTGTTAGCAAAGCGGGGACTCGGGTTGCGTCGCGAGCACGTGACGCCGTCAGTTCGGACGCAACAATGTTGCCGGTCTCGCGATCAACGGCGATGTGCAACTTGCGCCATGCGCGCTGCTTTGGCGGTTTGCGGGCGGTTCCAACATGAATCCTCAAGCCCGTGCTATCGATCATCAGGTGGATGGGTTGATTGCTTGCGGCTTTCGGAATCCGCAGCTTCTTGCGGAGCAGCCTCGAGCGCCGAGACAACGTCGAGTAGTCCGGGATCTCGATACCGAGCCCGAGCCCGAGCAGCGAGGCGATCGAGTGCAAGAAGCCTTCGGTTTGTCGGTAGGCGAGCTTGTACACCATCCGGACAACCAGGCCCGTTTCAATAGCCATGTCTGAATAGACCCGTTGACCGCCAGGCTTACCGGTCTTGTCGGCCTTCCAGTTCGCGATTGCCTCCTCGTCAAACCAGACCGTCAAATCGCCTCGGCGGCGCAGCCCTTCGTTGTATTCCGCCCAGTTGCGAACGTGGTACTTCTTCTGCTTCGCGTGCTTGTACTGGCTGCGCTTGGGATACTTCATGGTCGAACATACCTCGGCCACCACAAGAGGCGCATTTTGCTCTCAGCCAGAGCGGTGCAACAACGCCAACCAACGACGAAATCATGCCGGCATGGTGCTGGCAGACCGGAGATTAATCAAGTTTGGTGCGCGCGGATGAATAAATAGAAGGCACAGCTGACCCGCTGGGCGTTCGAGTATTTTGACCAGACGGCATCGCCTTGTTGAGATCTGCTCGCGTCATCAATCACCTGCGTACATGTTCCCGAGATACAGCTACGACCCGGCTTTGTTGAGGAAATCCACCACCGTCATCACCGGAATACCGTAGTCGCGCGCTTTGCGTGCTTTTCCCGACTGACTGGAGGAATCAGCCACCACCAGCAGATCACAGCCGTTCTTCGTAACGGAACCAACAGGTTGCATTCCGGACAGGGCGGCAGTTTCCTCCAGGAAAGATCTGGAGATCGAGTTCCCGGCGACGGTGGCCTCGCCCGTGAAGCAGACGCGCATCCCCTTGCGAAGGCTGGTTGTGTCCGGGAGGTCTGTCACCTCGGGGATGGTCACTCCGGTGACTCCCAGCGTGTCCGCGACCTCACTGATGAGGTGGTGCTCGGCTTCGGTGACAACGCCATCACGTTTGGCGGCAGCGATAATCGACGCCAGATAGGCACGGTGCGCTTCCCGGCGAACCTCGTTGGAGATGCCAAGTGTCGCGGCGAACTTATCAATGGCTGCGCGTTCCTGATCATCGATGTGGTTATCGTCCAGCGCCCAGTCTAGGGCGTCAAGGTACTGGAGTAATGCCTCATCCGAGGACGGGTAATAAGCGAGAGACACGACGCGTGCTAACTCGCTAATTCCGACATCCGTGCCCTCCCGTCGCAGAGTCCTTGGATTGGCAACTCCGGAGACATACCCGACCGTCGCCGCTTCGGAGTCAGACTCGTCACCGGCCAAGACCTCTCTGGCAAGGGCGGCGGTGGCGCGGGCGTCGGCGAGCGCTCGATGCTGGAAGTTCAGCGCGATCCCAAACCTGTGGCACGCGGCTACGAGTTTCTCGCCAGTGGCTCTGAGGGTGCACAGACCTGAGCCGACGTTGAACGCAACTCCGAGCCGGTCAAACTCGTACCCCAGCATTCGGGTATCGAAGGGAAGGTTATGCGCGACCAGGATCGAGCCATGGAGACGGCGGGCCAGTACAGTGGCAACCTCGGGAAAGGTGGGCGCGGCCTCGACCATTGATGCCGTTACTCCATGGATACCCACCGGGCCGACATCGCGCTCTGGATTAATCAGGGTGTCGTACTCATCCGTCGGTTCCCATGTCAACGGATCGAGTGTAATCGCCGCGATCTCTACAATACGGTCATGTTGCCCTAGGCCAGTGGTCTCACAGTCAATGACGACAAGGCGGGGTATCGATACGGGCAATGCTCCTCTCCTCAACTGCCCCAATAATTATCACAGGTAAACCCCCGGCTTTGCCGGGGTGACTCGCAGAGGTTTGACCGCGTCCTGTGCCAAAACTCGGCCCTCTTGAAATAGCCGATGAATCAGCAGCTTAGCGTCTGTGTTTTGCGACGGTGCAGCGGGGGCTTTACGCGACGGCTGCCTCAAGCAACTGTATCCTTCCCGTGGTGGCGTCGATTTCAGCCGGTATCCCCTGAGGGATGGTAAATTTCTGGCCAATATGACCGATCATCGCCCCGCGCCAGGAGGGCAGGTTTCGTTCGCCCACATGGTCGGCCAGAACCTGTTCGATCGTCAAAGAACCGTAGCTCTCTCCGGGACCACAGTCGGTGCAATTGCCAAACACGAAACCACTTATCTCATCCAAGATGCCAGCCAAAGCCAGCTGGGTTAACATCCGGTCCACTCGGTAAATATCCTCCTGGATGTCCTCCAGGAACAAAATCGCATCATTCCACTGAGGCATGTAAGAAGACCCTACGATGGCTGAGAGAACAGTCAAATTGCCACCCAGCATTCGACCCCGGGCAACCCCCGGGACGATGGTCTGGATTCTGTCCTGGACCTGGGTCAAATTGTCACCCAGCAACTTGGGATTCGAGAACTCGGCAGCCTGACCCTCAAAAAGAATCCTGGTAAAGTGTTCCACTGTAAAGCTATTCCAGGGACCGAGTCCGACCGGCCCATGGAAGGTGACTAGCCCCGTCTTGGAATGAATACCCAGTAGAAGCGCCGTCACATCGCTGTAACCCACCAGAATCTTGGGATTCCGACCGATGAGTTGGTAATCCAGCAGGGGCAGGATACGGGCACATCCCCAGCCGCCCCGAACGGCGATTATGCCGGCCACCGAGGAATCTTCGAACTGGCGGTTCACATCGGCGGCTCGATCTTCATCGCTGCCAGCTAGATACCCTCGTCGATCCATGACATGCTCCCCCAGCTTCACCCTGAGGCCGAGAGCCTCTAGGCTTTCCTGGACGATTTCCAAATCCATCCGGTGGGCGATGGCACCGGCGGGATTGATGAGTGCCACCTTGTCTCCTTTACGAAGCCGCCGTGGCTTTACAAGCGCTGGTCTGGTTTGCTCTGCTCTGCCAGCCAGCACTCCTCCGAAACCCAGCCAGATCGAACTGGTTAGAAAACTTCGCCGCTGCATCTTGTTCCTTGTGGGCAATGTTAGCAGAGACTCCGGCAGTGGGTTGAACCGCCCCGGTTTCCCGGAGACTGTTTTAGTTGAGTCTCGCCATCTCTAGCGAGCCTTCCTGCGACCGATAGTAGTTCATCTCGTACTCGACGGGGGAGACATTTCCGATCGGCTCCAAGAGTCGTTGCGTGTTGTACCAATGCACCCCGTCCTGTGCCAAAACTCGGCCCTCTTGAAATAGACCACAAATCAGCAGCTTAGACGCCCTTGGAATCCGCCGACCCTTGGGCTGCGGGGCGAGCTACGAGCAGCGGACTGCGCGCCCGGAAGTCCCTCATTAGACTGGACTTTATCGAGCACAAGAGCGAACGTTCGGGGATGCCGCAGGTACAGGGGTTGGCCGGAACGTCGGTTTGGACGGTTTGGACTTCGCCAGCTTACGGCGGGTCTGGGAGCAAACCTTCGGGGCTGCTCCCCCACGCTCGCTCTCTCGCGTTTTCATGCGCCGCGTTCTTGCGTACGAACGCCAGTGCCGGACCCATGGCTGGCATTCGGCCACAACCCGGCGCGCTCTGGCTGCCATGGCGAACGAGACACCAAGCTCCGGCGCTCCCGTAGGGTCCGTTTCTGCCGGCACCCATCTCGTCCGCGAGTGGAATGGCCGGACCTACCAGGTCGAGGTACTCGACAACGGCTATCGGTTCGATGGCAAAACCTATCCGTCCCTCACTACCATCGCAAAGCGAATCACCGGAACCCACTGGTCAGGACCACGCTTTTTCGGTCTGACGCCCAAGCGCAAGGCCTAACATGAAGAAGATCCGCTGTGCCATCTATACGCGAAAGAGTGCAGAAGAGGGTCTCGAACAGGAGTTCAACTCCCTCGGTGCGCAGCGAGAAGCCTGCGCCGCGTATGTCGCGAGCCAGAAAGCGGAGAGCTGGGTGCTGCTGCCAACCGTCTACGAGGACGCGGGGCTCTCGGGAGGAACCCTGGAGCGCCCGGGCCTGCAGCGCTTGCTCGACGACATCGACGCCGGTCTCGTCGAGCAGATCGTGGTCTACAAGGTCGACCGGCTGACCCGTTCCCTCTCCGACTTTGCAAAGCTCGTCGAACGGCTCAAGGCGGCCGGCGCGGTTTTCGTCTCGGTGACTCAGTCCTTCAACACCGCGACCAGCATGGGACGACTGACGCTGCATATGCTGCTGTCCTTCGCACAATTCGAGCGCGAGGTCACGGCCGAGCGGATCCGCGATAAGGTCGCTGCCTCCAAGCGCAAGGGACTATGGATGGGCGGCCGCGTACCGCTCGGCTATGAGAAGGACGAGCGCACGCTGCGCATCAACGAGGCTGAGGCCGAAACGGTCCGGACGCTCTATGCGCTGTACCGGAAGCACGGAACGCTCCGGCAGGTGAAGCCGAGGCGGACCGTCTGAGACTGCGTACCAAGCAACGCTTCACCGCGGATGGAACCCGAACGGGCGGGCTGCCGTTCCGTCGCGGACACCTCCACTGCCTGCTGACCAATCCTCTCTACGCCGGCCGCATCCGGCACCAGAGACGTGTCTACGAGGGCCAGCATCCATCGATCATTGCTCCGGAGCTCTGGGACGCGGTCCAAACGCAGCTGCAGGCAGGGGCTGCCAAACCCAGGAGACGCACGACGAAGGGCCGTGCAGCCCGTTCCCCACTGGCCGGCAAGCTCTTCGACGAGACCGGGGACCGGCTGACGCCGAGCCACACCAAAAAGAAAAACGGGCAACGGCTCCGCTACTACGTCTCCCGGGGCCTCATCCAGCACAGTGGCCAAAAGGACCTCTCCGGCTGGCGGCTGCCCGCCCCGATGCTGGAACAGACCGTCGTGCATCTCATCCGACAGCATGTGGATGCCACGACCTCCCCGGCCTCGTTGATCCATGCTCCGACGATGCAAGAGCTCGCCTCGGTGCGTCGCTTTTTAGACGGGCTGTGTTCCGGTAGCAAGAATGATAGTGCCTCGGCAGCTCCCCTGCTCCGTCTTATCCGGCGGGTCGACATCAGCCCCGGCTCTGTGTCCATCCTGCTCGACCGCAATACGTTCGCTGCTTGCCTCTCTATGGAGCCCGAGCGCATTCGCGAGGATGCACTCCGCATCCACGCACCGTTCCGCTTGCGTCGACGCGGCGTCGAGACCAAGCTCGTTCTGGGCAACCCCACGAAATCCGTCGACCGCACACTCCTGCGCAACATCGCCAACGCTCTCTCTTGGCTCGACCGAATCAAAGCAGGCAAAACCTATGAGCAGATTGCCACCGAAAACGCCATCCCAACGGACCGCGTGCGCAAGGCAATCCGTTATGCCTTCCTGGCACCCGACATCGTCCGCGCCATTGTCGAAGGCCGCCAGCCCGTTGGGCTGACCTCGAGCTACCTCTTGCATCATCCGCTTCCCGACGATTGGGAGAAACAGCGAATGCTCGTCGCAACGCTGTGAGCCTCCAGCGCCCACTTCGTGAATGGGCTCGGTTAGCAGCAAGCTGCTCTTCCGACACTGGCCTCCACCAATCAGACTCAAACTGGCCCAAATTCCCTGTCATGGTTTCCAGACTTGGATAGCTCCTTGTACTGGACCGTCTGCGGAGTCATCTTCGTTTCCTCCGTAAAACTCCGCTGGATGAATTCGAGGTTTGGCTAATTCGAATTCCGCCATTCGCCTTCTCCTCAGGTGCGATCTAGGCGTTAAGCGTCTTCTCATTGTCTGCACGATTAAGCGCAAAAACGTCCCGATAAGCGGCGTTGTTGCACGGCCCGGAGCAAATCGCTGACCTCCCTGTGCCGGTTGCAGAGTCACCCGGCGCAGTACGTATCGGGCATCCCGAGCGCAGCCATCTTGTTGAGTATCTCGCACCCAATTTGGTGTTCAACTCGTTGCCTCGCCAACGTTCGAGCCCGCATCTCCGGCCCGATGATCGCCTTGTAACGATAGACCGCGTTCTCCACCATGCTTCGCTTGGTGTAGCCTGAGAGCTTGTACCATTCACGTCGGCCGTGTCTTTCGATGGCACGAATATGGCGGTCGCGCTCCTGCATGGCGGTGTTCGAATTCTGACTGAGCGTCGCGTTTCGTTGCGGCGGAATCACCACGCGCGTCCTTCGTCCAGGACTGTGCGCTTCGATGGCTTCGTAGACCGCTTCCTTGTCGTATGCACTGTCCGCCGCCACGGACGCTAGAGGTGCTTGAATCTGTGTTAGCAAAGCGGGGACTCGGGTTGCGTCGCGAGCTCGTGACGCCGTCAGTTCGGACGCAACAATGTTCCCTGTCTCGCGATCAACGGCGATGTGCAACTTGCGCCATGCGCGCTGCTTTGGCGGTTTGCGAGCGTTTCCAACATGAATCCTCAAGCCCGTGCTATCGATCATCAGGTGGATGGGTTGAGTGCTCGCGGCTTTCGGAATCCGCAGCTTCTTGCGGAGCAGCCTCGAGCGCCGACACAACGTCGAGTAGTCCGGGATCTCGATACCGAGCCCGAGAAGCGAGGCGATCGAGTGCAAGAAGCCTTCGGTTTGTCGGTAGGCGAGCTTGTACACCATCCGGACAACCAGGCCCGTTTCAATCGCCATGTCTGAATAGACCCGTTGACCGCCAGGCTTACCGGTCTTGTCGGCCTTCCAGTTCGCGATTGCCTCCTCGTCAAACCAGACTGTCAAATCGCCCCGGCGGCGCAGCCCTTCGTTGTATTCCGCCCAGTTGCGAACGTGGTACTTCTTCTGCTTCGCGTGCTTGTACTGGCAGCGCTTGGGATACTTCATGCTCGAACATACCTCGGCCACCACCATAGGCGGATTTCGCTCTCAGCCAGAGCGGTGCAACAACGCCAGGCGAGGTAGCGCTTCTTGCCGGCGGTCCTCCCTGTCAGCCGTTTTCAAAGTCCGCGTACTGGTCAAATGGCGGCGCTCGTGGTCTGCGAGATCCACGAGCGAAAACCTTGCAGGCTTATATCAACGTTGTTGAAGCTGCGTTGCCTCGCGTTCTTCTGCTCGAGAACGTCCCGGGCCTGACGTCGATTGGAAAGGATGAGGGCCTCCAGCTCCTTCGAAAGGAGCTGCGAAGGATCAATCGGCGACACAAGACAAAGTACGACTTGCAGGACATCACGCTCAATGCGGCTGCCTACGGTGTTCCGCAGATTCGCGAGCGTGTTTTCATTCTCGCGAGCATCGACGGACGAACATTTGAGCTTCCGTCAGCGACGCATGGCAATGGCGAGGGGCTCAAGCGCTACGGTACCTGCTGGGACGCGATTGGTGACCTGGACGTTGCCGACTGGCCTTCGGAGCTGAACACGACCGGCAAGTGGGCCGGGCTGCTGCACAGCGTCCCGGAAGGTAGGAATTACTTGTGGCATACCCCCCGCAGTGCAGGAGAGCCGCTGTTTGGATGGCGGACTCGGTACTGGTCGTTCCTCCTGAAGCTCGCAAAGAACCAGCCATCCTGGACAATCCAGGCGGAGCCCGGGCCTGCAACCGGGCCGTTTCACTGGAAGAGCCGTCTTTTGTCCATCGAAGAGATGGCGCGTCTGCAGACTTTTCCCCCTGGCTACAAGATCAAAGGAGGGCGGCGCTCCGGGCACCGCCAAGTTGGTAATGCGGTCCCCTGCGCTATTGGTGAGCTACTCGGACTCGAGATTCGCCGCCAGCTTTTGGGGGAACGCGTTCGTCGCAGCTTGCGCCTCATTCCGACACAGCGGAACGACTGTCCCGCTCGCGAGCGGCTGGGCAAGGTCGAAGAGCGCTATCTTGCGTTTCGAGCGAAGCACAAAGACCATCCGGGCACGGGAAAAGGACCAGCAGCGCGAGCACGCGAACGCGCCTAGCAGACCACGTAAGGAAGAGAAAATGCCATCGGCGAACAAGTCACGCCTTGTGAGAGATCGTTTAGTTGTCGCGCTTCGCCGTGAACTCATGGGGCCATCTGAGCCCGATGAAGCCATCAAGGAGTACCCAACAACCAGGTACATTGCTGGGCGGCTTGCACCCGCACGAGCGGCAGGTGATGACACCGCCGCCGCGATAGATCCCACCGAGAACGACTCGCTTGGTGTTGGCACCGGAGGGGACGAGGAGGGAGACGAAGGCACGTTGCCGCCGCTCGTCATTGGATTCAATCCGTCCTCAATGGGCTTGTCTTTCCTCGTTGACGAATCTGTCGATGTCCTCCGTGTCCATGTCGCTTGGGGGGACTACAGCCGAGAGAAGGACGCAGGTGGCGTCACGGTTTGGCGCCGTCATCCGCGCAAAGGAGTTGTGGACGGACTGCGCATCGCCGCCTCCGGGAAGATCCCTCGCGTCCTCCTATCACCTTCGGCTTCTAACTCTGGAGACGTTGCTATCTCCGGTGTGGACGATCCCGAGATCGCTCTCGAAGGAGTTGTTCACGACTTTGCCGGGTACCGAGCGGTGAGCCTGTTCCTAGTGAACCACCGGACCAAGGGGGAACTGGGAGATCGAAGCAAGGACGAACGCTGGATCTTCCAGCCAAAGCTGATGGTCACTACTGTTGACGCCGCGCCGGTGTTCGTCGCCAAGGACTTCGTGGCTGATCCGCTCCTTGCTGACGATGATGGTGAAATAGCGGTCAACGCCCTTCTCTACCGGCATGCTCGTGAGTTCGCCACAGGCCATGGTGTTGCTGTGGGGTGGGAGACGCCGACGGAGGCTGGCTGGCGGACAACGTCAGTTTTTACCGAGTTCATCCCGACTCACGAAGTACCAATGCTCATCGCACCGACTGAGCAAACGGGAGGAGCTGTACTTGACATGAAGGCTTTGGCTGAGGCCGCAACTCCAGCAGACCTAGTGGGTCTTCTTGAGCCCATGTCCAAAGCATACGACGCGTGGATTGCTGCAACGAAGCAGGCAAGCCTCGCCAGTGACATTCAGAGTGATCCCCAACTGCGAGACGCAGCGAAAGAGAATCTAAGACAGTGCGAGGTTTGCGCCGCACGCATTCGCGCGGGCTTGGACCTCTTGCGGAGTAACGCACACGTGTTTGCAGCGTTCCGTTTCGCAAATGCAATGATGAGGGACCAGCGAATCCACTCGCTCTGGGCTGCGGAAAATCGGAAGCGAGGGGAACTTGTAGGATCACCAAGCGACTTCGACGAGCAGGAGAACCGCACCTGGCGGCCCTTCCAGATCGGCTTCATGTTGCTAAACCTCCTCGGCATCGCTAAGGAGGAAGGGGTAGATCGGCGCATAGTGGACCTTCTTTGGTTCCCAACGGGCGGTGGAAAAACCGAGGCATATCTGGGGCTCTCCGCATTCGCGATTGGGCTACGCCGCCTCCGCGGTGACCGCCACGGAATGCACGCTGGTGCCGGCGTCAGCATCATCATGCGCTACACGCTCCGGCTTCTCACTGTTCAGCAGTTTCAGCGTGCCGCCGCTCTCATCTGTGCATGTGAGGTCGCGCGGCGCACAGATTCAGCAACTTGGGGCGCAGAGCCCTTCCAGATCGGCGTCTGGGTCGGACGTGGAACAACACCCAATACGTTTGCCGATTCACAAAAGGCACTGGAGGATCTTGCAGATGGCAGGACACCCAAGGAAGGTAGCCCGGTTCAGCTCGTTGCCTGCCCTCGCTGTGGAACCGGGCTCGTAAACGAGAAAGGTGTGCCGGAGAAAGGCACGTACGTCCCCGACCCCTCCAAGCAGCGCACCATTATCTGGTGCCCCAACACGAACTGCGAGTTCTCCGCGCAGGCTTCGGGCAGAGACGGCCTTCCAGTCGTCGTTGTCGACGATGAGCTCTACCGAGCTTGCCCTTCGCTGGTGGTGGCAACCGTCGACAAGTTCGCTCGACTCCCGTTCAAGGGGGAGACTCGAGCCCTCTTCGGGTTGCGGGATCGTTTCAGCCAAACGTATGGGCACATCTCGCAGGCTCATGGAGACTTAGTTGGCGGTCGAAGGCTCCGCGACGCGAACCCTGCCGCTAGACTTCTGCCTCCAGAGCTGATCATTCAGGATGAGCTCCATCTCATCTCGGGCCCCTTGGGCACGATGGTCGGTCTATATGAAGTGGCAGTGGACTACGCCACGAGCCTCATGATCGAAGGCACATATCGAGTACCAGTCAAAGTGATCGCGTCGACCGCCACGATTCGTCGTGCTGCGCAGCAGACGCGGCAGCTCTATGCGAGAAAGCTCGAAATCTTCCCTCCTTCCGGGATCACAGCATGCGACTCCTTCTTCGCGCGTGAGCTGCCGATCGACCCGGCTGCGGACATCACGGCCGGTCGGCTCTACGTCGGTGTGAACGCACCGGGGTCAAGCACCAAGACGCTCCTCGTTCGTGTCTATTCGATTCTGCTCGCGGTGGCCAAGGCCGAGATCGAGGACGACTCGAAGACAGGGGATGGTTATGGGACCCTGGTCGGCTACTTCAACAGTTTGCGCGCACTCGGGGGAGCCAAGCGCCTGGTAGAGGACGATATCCGTCTGGTCCGCCTCAAGTACTTGGCACAACAGCGGGGGCTGCCCTTCCGGCACATAACGGATCCCGATGAGCTGACCAGCCGCCTCGACTCTTGGCGGATCCCGGGCCTCTTGAAGAAACTCGACTACACATTCCCACGCGGCAAGGCTGACTGGCCAGTGGATGTCCTGCTCGCGACGAACATGATCTCTGTGGGCGTCGACATCGATCGGCTCGGGCTGATGGTAGTGACTGGACAGCCAAAAACAACCGCGGAATACATACAGGCGACGAGCCGCGTGGGCCGAAGGCATCCGGGACTCGTCGTGACAATATACAACTGGATGGGGGCCCGTGACTTGTCTCATTACGAGCGTTATGAGTCGTACCACTCGGCACTTTACAAGCACGTAGAGGCGATCAGCGTCACCCCGTTCTCTTCGCGGGCTTTGGACCGTGGGCTCCGCGGGGTGTTCGCTGCGATGAATCGTCTGCTGGCACCTCAGATGGCGATGGAGCCGGATGCGGAAAACTTTGACCCAGCCGCATCCTGCACTAAAGACATGATCGAGGACATCTATCAACGCGCGGCGATACTTGTCGGAAAGGATAACGCGGACCTCGTCCGCGACCGCTTGCTCTCCCATCGCGACGACTGGGCACACCTTGCCGAAAACCTCCTGCGCTTCTGCTGGCTCAATGACGCGCGCCGTCCTCCCAACAACAGTCGCGTGCTTCTTCGCACGGCGGGCACGCAGAATGAAGGGGAGTGGATGGCGCCTGGATCACTTCGAGAGGTAGAACCAACAGCCGCGTTCTTCCTGGACAACGAGGAGGGCCAAACGATGCCAAAGCGTGCTGTTGGAGACGTCCGTCCAGCCAGGTCATCACAACGTTTGGTCCCGGTGCCATCGTGGATCTTCGGACGATGTCGGTGATCGTCGCCGGAATCGACCGGTGGCCGACCGACGAGGAGTTCGTCATTCACGAGCCCCGACTTGAACGGGCACTCCAAGTGAAGCGGTTCTTCCCAGCGAAACCGAGCGAGGGGAGCTTCTTTAGCAAGAGTGGCACAGTCCCCGCATACGTCTTCCCGCAGTATCAGCTCTGTCCCGTCTGCAGAACGCTCTCGATTCTTGGCGAGGGCTACGTCGACTACAACTCCAAATGGCAGGAGATGGTCTGCAAAGCACCCAGCTGCAAGGGTCGCGGCAAGCGCCGCGCTCTGACGCTCCCAGCACCGTTCATCGTTGCCTGTCCGTCCGGCCACATCGATGACTTTCCGTGGCGCGAGTACGTTCACCGAGGCCCAACCTCATGCCGCAAACGCATGAAGCTGTTCTCCATCGCCAAGACGGGATCCGTTGCCGATGTCATGGTTAAGTGCGAGTGCGAAAAGACGAGATCCGCCAGCGACGCGTTCGGCGAGCGTCGAGCCGAGGCTCTCGGCCCATGTAACCGACGCCGCCCATGGCTCGGGATAGGCAAGCGCGATAGCGCGGCGTGCGCTGACGTCGCGGTCCGCGCCATGCAGCGCGGTGCAACGAACGCTTGGTTCCCTGTTGTGCGGAGTGCGCTGGCCGTCAAGGAGGCAGCAACGCCGATCGGGATTGCCCTTAACGTGTGCATCCCGAAACAGATCGAGAGGGTCGACTCCCAGGACAAGATGAAGACCCTCGTCGAGATGGGAATGTTCCCCTCGCTGGAGCCCTTTCCCGTTCCGGATATCTGGAGCGCGATCCAGAAGCGGCGCGGCGAGATCGAGACCGACGACATCGATCTTCGTTGGCCGGAGTGGTTGGCCTTCCGAGATCTGGGTTCAGCCTCGAGTGACAAGATGGAGTTTTTCCTCGAACTAGGCGAAGCTCCCGAGGGCTACGAAGGGCAAATCGAGCGCGTGGTCCTCGCACGAAAGCTCCTAGAGGTTCGCGCCTTGGTAGGGTTCACGCGCATCGATCCGGCCGGTGCAGGTACCGAGGACGGACCAGCGGCGGCTATTGCGCCGATCTATCTCAATCGACGCGATTGGCTACCCGCCGTCGAGGTTCGTGGTGAGGGCATTTTCATCGAGCTCGACGAGACTGCCGTATCGTCGTGGGAGGCTCAGCCTGTCGTGCAGAAAAGGGCGCAAGCGATGGCCAAAAAGTTCGCGCAGTGGGAAGCGGAAAGGAAATCCGACCCATCGCGGTTTCCTGGGACACGCTACGTGCTGCTGCATTCTCTTGCGCACACGCTGATTCGTCAGCTATCACTCGACTGCGGTTACTCGGCGAGTTCTGTTCGAGAGCGTATCTACAGCAGCACCGACCCCAAGAGGCCGATGGCAGGCGTCCTTCTGTACACCGCCAGCCCGGACTCGGAAGGGAGTCTCGGAGGCTTGGTCGATCTCGGAAACCCCAAGCGGTTCCCCACCCTCTTCCTGGGCGCGCTCCGGTCCGCCACGAGGTGCTCTTCCGACCCCTTGTGTGCTAACCACCAGCCGGACATCCACGCCACGATCAACGGCGCTGCCTGCCACGCCTGCATTCTCGCATCTGAGACCTCCTGCGAGGCGTTCAATCGGTTTCTTGACCGCAACGTACTGGTACCAACGATGGCTGAGGATTCCAGAGCGTTCTTCCAGCCATTGAGCACGTATGTGTGAGATGAGAGCGATAACAGGTCACAGACGACTCCCCGTTCGTTTAGCCGAAATCGCTCTGCAGCTCTTTGACTCTGGGGGTTTGGAAGAAGTGTGCGTGGCTTTGGAGAGCAGGCGGCTTAACTACAAGTCGACCGGGCCTGTTCGCTCTGCGGTTGCTGGTGGCAATCCCACAGTCGAAAGGTGCGTTCGCGCCCTTCAGGATCTCTGGCGGACACAGCCAGAACTCGCCGGTGTGGCTCTCGCACTCGCGCTGCGCTCCAGTTTGGCCAGCGCCGTCGAGTGTCGGGATCAGCTTCCGGCCACTCAGGTCGTCTGGACGGGCCCCAAAGTTGAGGGCTCCTACCTCCGTTCGACGCGAGAGGTCGTCCGCGAGCTTCTGCGTGACGCACGGCAGGACATCCTCGTCATCGGCTACTGGATCGCAGCGCGCGATGAGGGCGAGGGCATCATCGAGGAGGTCATCACTTCGCTCGGCATCGCCGTGCGTCGGGGTGTCGAGGTAACTGTCATCGTTGACGAGCGGCAGCGCGACGACGGCAGCGACAATCGTCAAGCTCTCGTAGACGCATGGCCGTCACGGGTCGCACTTCCACGGATCTTGACATGGCGACTGCCCCCCGACGACCAATACTTGAAGCTGCACGCGAAGGTCCTCGTTGCAGATAGCACAGACGCGCTCGTGACCTCCGCGAACCTCACGTTCTATGCGATGGATCGGAACATGGAGATGGGCGTGCGTGTCATCGGCAAGCCGGCGAAATCCATTTCTGATCATTTTCAGCGTCTGCTCGACAACGGGGTCATTGAGAACTTCGAGCGCGAGGGCAGCCTGTGACCAAGTCCCCGCACGAGCCATTAGTTGCACGCGTCGCTGAGCGTCTGACCGCAGATGGAGCGCCAACGGATCATTTCTTGCTTACACGATGGCGTGTGATCGGTCTCGCGCAGTACCTTCTCGGCGCGCCTTGTGGCGCCGCGGAGAAGCTCGTTGTGGAAGCCCTCGGCGCGTACATACGAGACGGTCCCGGGAAGCTTGTCGATGACGCTTTGCAGCGCGCACGCGCAGCGGTCGCGGCGTCTAGCTCGACCAACACCGGATCGATCCTACCGGCGATCGCCCCAGCGATTCGTGAGGACGTTCTCTCGCGGCTGAAGAAGTATCGAACGCTTGGTAGTGCTGCCGTCCAGCAAGCTATTGACTTACTTCCCGCCATGCGGGAGCGGCTTCGCAAGCCACCTGCGGGCGCGCTTCAGTCGGGGCTTCGCCACCGGCTCGAGCTCGTGGCCGCCGTTGTAGCAAACAGAGGCCGCTCGGTCGAGCAGCGACTCAGCGCAGCATCTGCCATTCTGTACCTAAACGAGATTCACGACGCCATCCCCGATACCCTCGTTCATATTGGGCTCCTAGACGACGACTTCGCTCTTCGAGTGGTTCTCGACGAGCTCGGTGAGTATACCGAGGACGAGAAGCTCCATTGGGCCGAACGGATCTCTGCGCTCTGGGAAGACCTTCCTTTCCTTCAGGGAGTTCGGCTGCGAGACGAGCAACGCCCGGTGGCAACGACGTGGCTTGATCGCATCAACTCTTATGTCTCTTATTCACACGCACTGGCTGGATCGGATACGCTGCTTGTCTTGGTTCAGCCTTCGGTCGCTTGCTCGCCCCTCCACTCGATCGTGTCACTGATCGGACTGCTGGTGCTCGAGGGCCTGACATCGTCACGTGATCTGATCAACTCGCTTCGCGAGGGACAAACTTACGAGATAGACGGCAAGTTTCGCGCTGAGTACGACGGCGTGCTTGCTGGGCCACCCGCTCCCGGATGGCTTCGTCTGAAATTTTACGACGGCACCCTATACCGCCCCCCGACGCTTGTGGACCGAATGGTAGCGGTGACGGGGGATCGACTATCGTCTGCAAAGACTTTCGGCGCTCATCTTAGCCCGGACGATGCTGAGCCGATTCAGCGTTTCTTCGATTGGGACGAAGCCATCGGTGCAGCCTCTGTCGCGTCAAGGGTGCTGCTGGTGACATCACGGCAACGCGCATCAAATATTCTCGGAGGAGTGAGCTCGAACGGCGTGTCACTCCTTGACGACGGGCTCGTGCGCTTCGCGGGTCTAACGCCAAGCCCAGACGTGGTGCGCGCGGCGTTGGTCCTTGTGGTCCCCACCGTGCGGATCGCCCGAGAGCTCGTGGAGCAAAGTGTGGAGGCGCATGCCGTTCTCATCGATGGCTATGAGCGCTTGTACCGTGGACGCCACGACCTTCCATTCCTTCTGGCCCGTCCTTCGCATCCCCCGGTCATCGTGTGGTCGCACACTGGCTACTACCCGGACGAGTCACCGAGCTGGCTGCCCCAACATCGACGGCTCGAGGTCGCAACTGACGATCTCTCGCATATTCTGGAGCTAGATGGCGATCTGGACGACGCGATGGCGCCGAGCCGAGAATCGTTGTGGGAGGTAGCCACGAGCGCCGGTATCGCGAAAGTCCGTGTGCCCTGGGCACCTGAGGAAGAGCTTGTCCTTGCAACTATCGAGGAGTTCCTACGTGCTATCCGGGCGTGCGAGGAGCTACCGAAATACTGGAAGTACCACCTTTTTTCTTATGCGACGATGCTTCGCACCTTGGTGTCCGCTACCGCTGGCTATTGGGCTGACATCCGAGAGTTCGCTACCGAATGGGATGCCGCCTTCCAGCAGCAGTGGGAAGAACTTCGGCCGCGTGCCGCGGAGCGTCTCGCTCCGATTGCCGAAGCCCACTGGAGGATCAGGTCGGCTGTCTCAAACGTGCCCACTGAAAAAAACTCGAAGGCAGACGCGCTGATCGCCTTTTGCCGAGAGGAGAAGGAAGGTGCTTGGCTCGCGGTCTGCGATCTTCCACAGCAAGTAAAGCTCATGGGTCGCATAGCGAGTCGAGAGATTTTGAAACTGCAGCCGGTCGTGCTCCGTAACCTCGACGTGTGCCGGTCGTGCGTCGTCATCGGCTGGCAGAGCTTGTCTTTCGCTCGCAGGCTTCAAGCCCACACTCCCCGGAGGCTTGTCGCGCTCGTGGACGACCGCGAGTTGCAGAAATGGGAACGTCTGGAGGCTCAACGTAACGGTCGGAGTGGCGAGTCACTGCTTGAGGCTGTGGGCTATCGGCCGCCAACATCGATGCGGCTTCCAGCGCCGTCGCCTGGGCCTCAACTCGATGAGGAGCCTTCATGGGATGGCGGGCAAGCACCGTACGACGACAGCGGTCGGCACGTTCAGTGCGTGTTTATCTGGTTGGCTGACGAGCCCCAGGGCAAAGTGTTGGCGCGTGACCACCGTGTGCTGGTTGAGGTCGCCGACCAGGCTCGCGAAAAGCATGCACGCGACATCCTGCCCGAAGACCGGGTCATTCTGAGTACAGGATCAAGCCGTTGGTCACCCGCAGATGAGTTTACCGAGGCGGTAGTGCAGGCCATCGAGGCCTCGCATCCTCAGCTCGTCCGTGACGCGCGCGAATGGCGCCGCGCTCTCAATGAGTTGCAAGCGTCTCGACATTGGACAATAGAAGAGCTACGGGAGCATCTCGCAGACGCCGGGGTGCATCGAGAGCTACCGACACTGGAGGGGTGGTTGCGCATTGATCAAGCGCCGCCCATTGGACCTCTACACATCGCAGATGACCTGTTGTCGATGTGGCCGTTGATCACCACCCAAACGGAGCGCACGATTGATGAGGTAGCCGAGGCCTGCAAACGTCTCCGGTCGCTCCGCGGGGCTGCCGGCCGAGCACTTCTCAAGTTATGGAAGGGGAGCACGAAGTACCTTGGGATCGACGAGGCGGCGCTGGAAGGACTCGTTGAGCAATTGCATCAGGAGGTCCAGGTCCAGGCGTACGCAGTGGAGGCGATCAGCTGGGGCATAGTTCCTGGAACTATGCTCGGATGGTGGGTCACGCCAGAGCTGGCCTCCAACTTTGAAGTTTTGTCGGAGGCTGCCGAAGACGATCAATGACCTGGAAGCGCTAACGTTTACACTTTGACACTCAGCATACATAAGAGGACTGAGTTGAGGCGAAAACCGGTTCCTCGCTACGATGGCTTTACGCCGGCATCAGCTAACGCGAGTGCTGCTGCGCGTGGTTCGAGTCGCAAGACCGACACAAAGCCTGAGGTAGTGCTTCGACAGGCTCTGTGGCGTGCCGGCCTTCGTTACCGCAAGAACGTAGCTGAGCTGCCAGGGAAGCCGGATATCGTTTTCAAAGGAGCACGCACCGTCGTATTTTGCGATGGTGACTTTTGGCACGGCAAGGACTGGTCGAAGCGCAGGAATAAGCTGCTGCATGGCGCAAACCCGGGCTATTGGGTCGCCAAGATTGAGCGCAACATGGATCGAGACAGGGAGATCACAGAGCGCCTGAAGAAGGATGGATGGAGCGTACTTCGGCTCTGGGAGTCGGAGGTGCAGCGTGAACTCGACCGCGTCGTCGCTTCAGTTATCTACGCTGTCAGGCGGGGCAGTGCCTGAGTCTCAGGCCTGGAGAGCACTGGCAGCCTAATCGACGTCTTGTCAATGGGAGGCGTGCTGCCGTCGTGTCCAAAAACACAAACGAACTCAAGACCCGCGCGCCGGTGCGTTTCGGATTAGAGGTGTCTACGCTTGGTTCGCCAGCGTAAGTGGGACTACAGCGCGCGGCGGAAACAGCTCGGACGGTGTGCCTTCTATTTATTCATCCGCGCGCCCCGAACCTGATCGGTCTCCGATCTGCCAGGTGTGCCTTCTATTTATTCATCCGCGCGCACGGAACTTGATTAGTCTCCGGTCTGCCGGCCAGTAGGGTCGAGAGCTGGCGCGGTGCTCCGTAGGCGCGGCCGGTACTGTCAAGTTGAGGCATTCAGGGCCGATCCGACCCCAAGATGTTGGCAACGCCGTGCGCTCAAGCCCCATCATCTAGCGGCCCGCTTCGAGCTTGAGACCTCAACTTGACAATACCGTTCGTTTGTATTTTTGGATACGACGGGTGTCGGTTGCCCCTCGTCGAGGAGCGCCTACGCATCCGGCGCCCAACCAAGAACGGCCTCGATGCTCCTGCGGTACTCTGTATCGATTTGTCTCGGCGCTCGTCGAATATACTCCTCCGCGCAGTCGCGTGTTGGTCCACGGAGGTCCGCCAAGTACTCGACGACCGTCTCCGAAGAAGGACATTCCTCCTGCCCATTCCACCGCGGACGCAACTTCGTCCATATCACATGGTCGATTCCTCTGCACTCGGCCCATGTATCGATTTTGAGAATGCACGGTGAGCCTTGACCACCCCTGGACCAATGTCCCGTGCTCGTTTCAACCCTCTCGGAAGGAATGCCTTCACGCTCCGCCAGTTTCCTTCTGGCAACGTCCACATCGGCCACCGTCATCAGCGCCCAGAGGCTGCGAACGGGCTCCGCAGCGTCATGCAGCACGAGCGTTACCCGACCGTCCTTCGATTGACGGGCGAACTCCACCCGAACGAGCGGACCATCTGTGTGCCACACGCGTCGGACGGGAAGTGCACCGGGACGCCAGATCAAGGAGCCCCAGCCGAGACATGCGATCATGAGGTGAGGCTATCACGTCACTGATGAGAACCGCGTCGGATCGCGCGGTGGCATGAACCCGCGGACGGCGTTACGGGTGTCGGCCGGTGCAGCGCATGCCCCGCGGCACCCGTCGCCGTCGCCTGCTAAGCGTTGACGTTCCGTCTCAAGGATCCGCTCGGGGGCGAACCTACGCCGTAGCCCGTCGTGTCCCCCAAGAAAAACAAACGAACTCAAGACCCGCGCCCGGCCCATCGCCGAGTTCATCCATCATTAATCATGGAGAGCGCAACCATCAAGGGCTTGGCAACGCGTTTATATTCTTGGACACGACGCGAAGGAGTTGTGTGCAGCAGGGCCCGGTTGGCGGATCATGTCCAGCCGCGACGAGCCTTGAAGGCAAGAGATGAGCGCGCGAACAAACGACGGAATCATGCAGGCATGGTGCCGGCAGACCGGAGACTAATCAAGTTCGGTGCACGCGGATGAATAAATAGAAGGCACAGCGCAGGCAACGGCTCGCTGATGCGGCTCGCCCCCGTTGCGCTCCAGTTCAGGCACGACCGGCCGCGCCTGCTCGCAGCAGCCGCCGACCAGTCCCGGACGACCCACGGAGCCGAGGAAGCAGTGGACGCCTGCCGGGCGTTCGGCGCACTCCTGGCAGACGCCATCGCCGGGTCACCGTTCTCGGACGTTCTGGCTCCGAGACGGTTCACGGGAGCGGCGGCAATCACTCAGGTCATAGCCGGCAGCTGGCGAGGACGGACACGGGATACGATCCGCTCCAGCGGGTACGTCGTTCACACGCTCGAAGCCGCCATCTGGTCAGTCGCCCGCACCGGAGACTTCCGCGGCGCGGTGCTGCTCGCGGCCAACCTGGCCGACGACGCCGATACGGTAGCAGCAGTGACGGGGCAGCTCGCCGGCGCCCTCTACGGCCTGAACGCCATCCCCGACCACTGGCGGGAACGCGTTGCCTGGAAGGATCGACTCCTGGCAGCGGCGCGGCGGTTGCTGTTGGAACCCCTTGCCGACCGGTAGAAGTTGGGTGGGTAGCCGAAGTACGGCTCTTGACCCGGTCGCAAACACAGACACTAAGCTGCTGATTTATGGCCTATTTCAAAAGGGCCGAGTTTTGGCACAGGACGGGATACTCGACGCGGACATCCGTGGATTCTTCGATGCCATCGACCACGGATGGCTGATGAAAGTCGTCGAGCATCGAACACTGCACCCGTATCCCGAACAGCGACTGCGCGTCATGACCTGAGGTAGGAGCCCAGTGCGTTAGCAGCGCTCGCTGGGATCTGTGCGGGGGGCCGCCCGTAAGGGCGGTCCCTACCGCGAAAGGTTACGCCATTCTTATTTCCACGGGAAGCGGGACGGATCCTGTCCAAAAACACAAACGAACTCAAGACCTGCATCAGCCGGAGCGTTTCGTATAGACGCGTCTACGCTTGCTTCGCCAATGGAAGCTAGAATGCTCAGTCAGAGGCTAGGTCAAGAAGAAGCTGCAACGTATCCTCAATGTCGCCCTTGAGTCGACGAAGGTTACGTCGGTTCCGACGCTCGAGGTTTTGTCCGACTGTGGTCGGAACGTGCGACTCGCTCGGCAAGAGATCGGACAGGCTCGGGAAGTCACGACCGATCAATGTTTTCTGTTCCCGCCATCGCTCATGTAGGTACTTTCCAGTTTCCGACAAACAATTATTCGGACCGCGCGCAGGCGGGCCGTAATCATCTGGAACATAAAGACTTACTGAACATCGACAACGTTTTGTCGTTCCGGTAGCGATAAGAGCCTATCGCTGTCAACTGGGATTGCCAGAAATCCCAGAGTGGTTGCGCTGAATCATCAATAAACAGCTCCTTCGTACGCTCAAGAAGTGCCCTTCCTTTGGTAAACTGGCCTGCGCTCGTGAAAGCCGCCACCAGTGAAGCGATCTCCTCGACATTGGCCGTTTCGTGACGAACTTTCTCCTCAAGCGCTGCGACGCTAAAGTCGACCGTTACGTCGAGACTTCGACCCAGTACCCATATCATCACTCTGTAGTTCGACGGATCCGCGACGAGGATGTCACGGGCGAGTTCTGCAGCATCCCCGCGAGAGTCAGCAATATCCGCAAGACACCCGACACGGCACGCTTGTATACAGGCGATGTCATCCGCTGAATGTTCGAATTCAGGACCAGAGAGTTGTTCGAATTCGATGGCGGCTGAACGCCTGGCAGCGATGCTTTTGGCATCTTGGCGAACGAACATCGGATTGACTGGCTGAAGCCAATCTGGGACTCCGTTCGGAAGGGCGACCGGAGAGATACCGGCGAGGTACCGTATTGTCGCAGCGGTCCGATGTATCCAGTACCTGGAGGGTGCCAAGGAAAGCGCCTTTTCAGCCTCCGCTTTCGCCTGGAGTGGTTCACGTTGGCTGAGAAACACAACCGAGCGAAGCCGATAAGCCTCCGGGTGGTTCGCTAAAGAAGAGCCTCCGAGGGATAATGGTGAGTTTGTGGCTCGTGCGCCGGCAGGCTGCGGGACGCCAGCTGCGCACCGGAAAGCATGTCGATACGCATCAACGTGGACGGACAGACGGGCACCGAGGACGACCGCCTGCTGTCGCCTTTGGACCAGGGCTTTCTTTTCGGAGCGAGCGTCTACGAGACCATCCGCACCTATGACGGCGTACCTTTCGTTCTAGAGCGCCACCTCGAACGGCTCCGCGCATCAGCCGAATCGCTCGGCATCGACATCGACGTCAGCACCGAGACGCTCACGGAGCGCCTCCACGCGACGCTCGAGGCGGCCGGCAACGCCGAGTCGTCCATCCGGATCGTCATCTCCGCCGGCGTCGGCGCCATCGACTACCGCACGGGTTCGGCTCGCAAGCCGACCGTCGTCATCATCGTCCGCCCGCTGCCTGAATTTCCGGAAAGCCTCTACCGCGAAGGCGCGAAAGCGGCGTTCGCGACAATCATGCGGGCGGGCAAGGGCAACTTGAGCCCGAAAATCAAATCCTCGAACCTCTTGAACAACATCATGGCGCTCCGGCAGGCGCACGAGAAGGGCGCTTACGAAGCCCTTCTGCTCAACGCCCGCAGCGAGGTCTGCGAAGGCTCCATGTCCAACGTTTTCGTCGTGCGGAGCGGCACCGTCGCAACGCCACCGCTCTCCTCCGGGCTTGTCGAAGGGATTACGCGCGAGCACGTGATCGAGCTCGCGCAAGAAAACGGCATCGAGCTCGAGGAGAAAACGCTCACACCAGAGGATCTTCTCGGCGCCGACGAAGTGTTCATCACCGCTTCGGCGCGCCAGGTCGTTCCGATCGTTCGCGTCGACGAAACAACCATCGGCGATGGCAAGCCCGGACACGTGACCCGAAAGATCATGAAGTCTTATCAAGATCACGTACGCGCTCTCATGAGCACAACCGAAACCGTAGATGAGGGTGTAATCGAATGAAAACAGATATCGAAATTTCTCGTTCCATCTCCCCGAGGCCCATCTCCGAGATTGCCGAAGGGCTAGGACTCAACGCTTCCGAGTGGCAGCCTTACGGGCAGCACATTGCAAAAGTCGACCCCTCGGTGCTCGACCGCCCCGCGAAGAACGGCCAGTCGAAGCTCATCCTCGTCTCCGCGATTACACCCACGCCGGCCGGAGAAGGCAAGACGACGACGAGCATCGGGCTCGCTCAAGGGCTCGCGAAGCTCGGTGAGTCCGTCTGTCTCGCGCTTCGCGAGCCGTCTCTAGGCCCGTGCATGGGCATCAAGGGCGGCGCGACGGGCGGCGGCTACAGCCAGGTATACCCGATGGAGCGCATCAACTTGCACTTCACCGGGGACTTTCACGCCATCACCTCGGCGCACAATCTGTTGTCGGCCGCGCTCGACAACCATCTTCATTTCGGAAACGCGCTCGGCATCGACCCCCGACGCATCGTCTGGAAGCGCGTCATCGACATGAACGACCGCTCGCTCCGGAACATCGTCGCCGGCCTCGGCGGGCCGCTCCACAGCATGCCGCGCGAGACAGGCTTCGACATCACGGCGGCGTCCGAAGTCATGGCCATCCTGTGTTTGGCAAATGACGCCGATGATATGCGGCAGCGTCTCGATCGGATCATCGTCGGCTTCACCCGCGACAAGGAGCCGGTGTTCGCAGAGAATTTGAAAGTCTCGGGCGCCATGATGGCTCTGATGAGCGATGCCTTGAGCCCGAACCTCGTGCAGACACTCGAAGGCGTCCCGGCGCTCATCCACGGCGGGCCGTTCGCGAATATCGCGCATGGATGCAATAGCGTTATCGCAACGCGAACGGCGCTCCACGTCGCCGATTGGGCGGTGACGGAGGCCGGCTTCGGCTTCGACCTCGGCACGGAGAAATTCTTCGACATCAAGTGTCGCTCGGCCGGCCTCGATGCGGCCGCCGTCGTTCTCGTGGCGACGGTGCGCGCGCTCAAGATGCATGGAGGGCGCGACAAGACCGAGCTGACTGAGCCCGACGCGGATGCCGTGGCGAAAGGCCTTCCCAACCTCGAAAAGCATCTCGAGACGGCGCACACGTTCGGCAAGCCCGCGATCGTGGTGCTCAACAAGTTCGGCACCGACACGGATGAAGAGATCGATGTTGTGCGGCGGCGCTGTGAAGAGCTCGGTGCTGCTTTCGCGGTCTCCGATCATCACGCGCGCGGCGGCGACGGAGCCGTCGAGCTCGCCAAAGCCGTCATCGAGACGACGTCGAGCGCCAGCGAACCCTTCAAGCCCTTATATGAGCTATCGGATCCGATTCGCGAGAAAATTCGCAAAGTGGTACGGAGCGCCTATGGCGCGAGGGACGTAGTCTTCACCAAGGTGGCGGAGCGGAACATCGCGGAAGCCGAGAAGCTCGGCTGTGCGGAGCTTCCTGTCTGCATAGCCAAGACGCAGAACTCTCTCTCGGACGATCCGAAACTTCTAGGGCGGCCGGATTTCGAGGTGACGGTGCGCGGGGTGCAAATCAACGCGGGCGCCGGCTTTCTCGTCATCTTGACCGGGGACATCCTGCGCATGCCCGGCCTTCCCCGAAAGCCGCGCGCCGAAGATATCGACTTCCGAGACGGAAAGATTCTCGGGCTGCAATAGCAGCCCGTCTCACCTTCCGTTCTCGGGCATCCCTTCGACCACGACAGGATCGCTCTGCTCCATGAGGTGGGGCTTGCCGGCGAAATCGATGTAGTGGCCCGAGCGATCGCGCTTCGTTTCCAGGTAGAAACGGTTGTGGACGCTCGGCGGGATGACGTGCGGAAGACGGCGGCTCACGCGAATGCCGTGCTGCGTGAGCTGCTCGATCTTCCGCGGATTGTTCGTCATCAGCTGGATCGACCGAACGTTCAAGCTCATCAACATGTGGGCCGCGATCGCGTAGTCGCGCTCGTCGTCGCGGAATCCGAGCGCCAAGTTTGCTTCGACCGTATCGAGCCCCTGGTCCTGAAGCGCATAGGCTCTAACCTTATTAATCAGGCCGATGCCGCAGCCTTCTTGGCGTAGGTATACCACGAGACCCTTTTCGAGGGCACCCACGGCCTCGAGCGCGGTCTCGAGCTGGTCGCGGCAGTCACAGCGGAGCGATCCGATCGCGTCCCCGGTCAAACATTCGGAGTGAAGCCGCGTAGGGACGTCCTCCGCCCCCAGAATGTCGCCGCGGACGATGGCGACGTGCTCCTTCGCGTCTCGATTGTTCCAAAAAGCAACGACACGGAAGTCTCCGAAGCGTGTCGGAAGATCCGCCACGGCCATTACCCGCACGCAGACTTTCGCCGGACCCACGCCTTCGCAGTCGTGATCCTCGTCCCGAACGACGAGATCTTCGAGTGCCGTGATGTCTTCCATCACCACACCTTAGCGTAAGTGGTCAGTTCCCGGGCTCGCGCCCGTGCTCCACCGTCAACGGGCTCAAGTAGTGCTTCTCATCGATGCCTCGTTTTCGAAGGGCGATGCCCGTCAAGCACTCGCGCAGAGCCCGGTTGACATTGAGACTCGTGGTGTAGCCGGGGTCGGCGAGCGGGTTGAACTCCACGAGCTCGAAGCCGACGACGTTGTTCTCGGCACAGAGGGGCGTTGTTGCACGGCCCGGAGCAAATCGCTGACCTCCCTGTGCCGGTTGCAGAGTCACCCGGCGCAGTACGTATCGGGCATCCCGAGCGCAGCCATCTTGTTGAGTATCTCGCACCCAATTCGGTGTTCGACTCGTTGCCTCGCCAACGTTCGAGCCCGCATCTCCGGCCCGATGATCGCCTTGTAACGATAGACCGCGTTCTCCACCATGCTTCGCTTGGTGTAGCCTGAGAGCTTGTACCATTCACGTCGGCCGTGTCTTTCGATTGCACGAATATGGCGATCGCGCTCCTGCATGGCGGTGTTCGAATTCTGACTGAGCGTCGCGTTTCGTTGCGGCGGAATCACCACGCGCGTCCTTCGTCCAGGACTGTGCGCTTCGATGGCTTCGTAGACCGCTTCCTTGTCGTATGTACTGTCCGCCGCCACCGACACTAGAGGTGCTTGAATCTGTGTTAGCAAAGCGGGGACTCGGGTTGCGTCGCGAGCTCGTGACGCCGTCAGTTCGGACGCAACAATGTTCCCTGTCTCGCGATCAACGGCGATGTGCAACTTGCGCCATGCGCGCTGCTTTGGCGGTTTGCGAGCGTTTCCAACATGAATCCTCAAGCCCGTGCTATCGATCATCAGGTGGATGGGTTGAGTGCTCGCGGCTTTCGGAATCCGCAGCTTCTTGCGGAGCAACCTCGAGCGCCGACACAACGTCGAGTAGTCCGGGATCTCGATACCGAGCCCGAGAAGCGAGGCGATCGAGTGCAAGAAGCCTTCGGTTTGTCGGTAGGCGAGCTTGTACACCATCCGGACAACCAGGCCCGTTTCAATCGCCATGTCTGAATAGACCCGTTGACCGCCAGGCTTACCGGTCTTGTCGGCCTTCCAGTTCGCGATTGCCTCCTCGTCAAACCAGACTGTCAAATCGCCCCGGCGGCGCAGCCCTTCGTTGTATTCCGCCCAGTTGCGAACGTGGTACTTCTTCTGCTTCGCGTGCTTGTACTGGCAGCGCTTGGGATACTTCATGCTCGAACATACCTCGGCCACCACCATAGGCGGATTTCGCTCTCAGCCAGAGCGGTGCAACAACGCCCATGATTATCGAGAAAGCTCCGCCAAGTATGGGACGGCGGGGTGCGATGACGAACCATATACTTGGAGACGGCTGCCTGGGAAATGGAGATGCCTAGCAGCCCGGTGAAAAAGTCCAGATTCTGCTCACGGAGAAAGTTTGGTGGGCAAGTTCAAGGAAGATGTGATTCGGCGGAACGGCCAAGTTGAGACGCCCGATGGATTGCAGCGGGGCAAAACGTGCGCCTATGGTCGAGACGAAGCGCAATAAAGCAGCGATCAGACTGGCGTTGAGCTCCGCGTATTCCTTCGGCGTGGCCTTGCCGATGAGATTGCGCATCAGAATCCCGAGATTGAATCCGGCCACGTGCGTGAGGAGGCGCTTGAGTATATTTTCGTGTCTTCGCAAATGCGTTCGTCGCATGCCTCCCGCTTCGAGGTAGTGCGCGAAAGGTCGTTCGAGTAACTCGCCGCGACGGCGTATTAATCGCTTACCTCGAGTCCCGCGAATGCGACGTCGGTTCGCGTAGGTGGCGGCTTGCTCGGCCTGTTTGTCCTTCCATTTGCGGCCACCTCGCTCTGGCTCCGAAATGTAGCTCCGGTATTCTTGTTCGACCAGCTCAACCAGGATGTCGTTGCCGTGATAGCCCTTGTCCCCGACCACTTCGCGACCCGCGTCTTCATGTATTCGTTCACAACATTCCGCGTTGTTCGCGAGCTCTTGCAGATTTGACTGCGCTTTTTCCAGCGTATCCGGTAGGCTCTTTGTGTCACCCTTCGCGCCTCCGTGAAGCGTCACGGCAATTACCGCACCTTCCCCGCTCATGTCCACAGCATGCTCGGCTTTGTGCGCCATATCCGTGCCCCCGCTCTTCATTTTCATGATCTCCGCATCCGGCTCGTTCGGATTCACCCACTCCTTGTTCGACCCTTTCTTTGGCCGCTTCTTGTCCAACTTTGCAATGTCCGCTCGGCTCGGCTCTTCGATACCACTCTTGCGCGCAAGCTCCTTCAAATACGATTCGTAGCTTTCCCCCGTGTCTCGACGAACGATTGACCGAAGCGCCGCATTCGCTTCCAGCGTCGTCGCGTCCACACCCAGTGTCTTGCCATCTATCATCCCTCTCGACGCTAGAACTTCTAGCACCCATCCAAATACAGATTCGTGAACTTCCAGCGGAAGTCGATTCCGTATCCGAGACAGCGACGAATGGTCCGGCGTTCGCTCTTCCATTCCAAGGCCAAGAAACTGGCGCAAAGACAGTGAGTCCGAACACCGCCAGCAGATCCCGCGCTCTGAATCGATGCGCTCAAAGTAGCCGATCAACAGCATTCGAAAATACACACCCGGCGGTATGCTCGGCCGACCTTGCTTCTTCGCGTAATACGGCGAGCATTTCGACTCCACAAACGAGTCAAACTCTTCCTCTCGAAGTACCCGCTCGAGTTCCTCATAAAAAGGATGACCAGGACTCGACGCAACCGCATCGTGTGGAATCCATAAAGTCTCTTGGCAACTTTTCTTTTTCTTCTTCATCGACATGCGATGCAATTTTACATCGTCATCGAATGAGTCTTCAGAGAAATATCGCGACCGGATACGACTTTTTCAACGGGCTGCTAGCTTCGCCAGCTCGCCATGCACGCGGGGAGCTCCCCAGAGAGGGTTGGCCCTGCTCATGTTCCGTATCAGCTCACGTATTTCGGGAGCGACGCCTGGTCGTCCGGACCTACGCCGTCGGCTCTTCCAAGTCCAATATCGTCTGAACCCACAACGGTGCCAGCGGATGACCGTCTCAGGTTTCACGATGACGAGGACGCTCTCCCAGTCAGTCCAGATTCTGCGCAACAGCACCCAAAACCCGCGGTCGACCTTCGAGAGCCGCGGCCGTTTCACGGAACGGCGGAGCACGGCGAGCTGCTGCCGAAGAGCGACATTCTCGAGAGCCAGCTCGTGACGAGCCTTGAAGGTAGAGATGAGAGCGCGAACCAACGACGAAATCATGCCGGCATGGTGCCGGCAGACCGGAGATTAATCAAGTTTGGTGCGCGCGGATGAATAAATAGAAGGCACAGGCGATTCTTTCGGGTTGATACGATGCCGAGCCTGCGCATTTTACGTTTCAACTCTGCAGACTTGGTGTCTCCTGGTCGATCCCAGTCCAATAAAATGTTGACCTGCCTTCCACGGAGTCTGATTAATTGGTCTGTCGACAGCGTAAACCCTATTCCCATAAGGCCAATTGCTCTACGGCCCAGCTCAATAGCAGGCAATGTGTCTATAACTCCCTCGCAGATATCAAGAGCGCTCGCCTTAGAATCGATCAATGCGTCCACATTGTAGATGCGAGGCGTACGGCGATTGAGATTGCGCCATTTCTTGGTGGAATCGAAGCTCTTTATCACTCTGGCCTGCAAGTACGCAACTCGGCCATGTTCAAAAAATGGAAACAAAAGGCTTTCAGGCGGAAAAAGGAAACGCGGATTGCGGAGAGTAGAGTGTGTGGTCAATAACCCTGCGTCGTTGAGGCGTGCAAAACCGTAACTGTTGAGCAGTGTCTTAAGGATCGCATAAGGGTCTGTCACTTGGCCGATGCCAAACGTAGCTATCGTCGTGCTCGAAATGCATCTCTCCATCAGATATTGGCGACCACTTGGCTTCAGCACAGCTACTTGAAGCAGCTGTTCGTATACGTCATGATCAGGCGGAGTCTCGGAACGATATTCAGTCTTGTAGGGCTTTATTAGTTTCCTTGGAGTGTTGGTTCGCGGTCTGGGCGAAGCAGAAGAGCTGATCCCGGCGTGTCCGGCAAGCCAACGCTTGGCTTCCAGGAAGCTCAGTGCTTTGTAGGTCTTGACGAAATCAATCGAGCCGCCACCGCGGTCGCATCCATAGCATCTCCAGCGATTGCCGGGCGTCTTCACCTCAAAGGATGGCTTGTTGTCATCATGATCATCAAAGGGACAGCGCACCGTGCCACGCAACGGAAGTTGTAGTCCTAACCATCTGGCAACAGTCTGAATCGGTATGTCATTCAGAGTGTTGGTGGCTTCTTTGAAATCCATAGTGACGTACTGGCGTGATCGGAGTGTTACGTAGGGGCTTGGGATTGCGGAAATCTTCGCCCGGCTTGAACACCGAGAGCGTCAAGCCATCGACTTGCAGCAAGCACAGCGAACTGCTGATGTCTTGCGTGAGCGACAGTGGCACAGTGGCACAGGATCGGTGCAACCTTTGGACGTGCTGGGCGCGTCCATTCCGAGCGGGCCTTGCGGATCCTCCATCCCCAATAAATCGTCCCACGTCGCGCGACCCACCTTCCCCCAATAAGCGGGGGCCAAGTAGCCAGTTCTCCTGGCCTGGAACAACGGCTCGGGTGGGATCGCTGGGCAGCCAGTCTTCGCGTACACGTCGGCAAAACGCCGCCACGACGAGCGCAGCGCCTCATCTGTCAGCGCCGGGATCATGCGGAGCGGATGGTCTGCAGGTAGCCGGTACTCCGGCGACACGTAGCTGAACATGTGGTTTGGTGTGTTCATCCTGTCCGCGCACGTCATCCAAGCTTACACAGAGACCGGGCCACCGTCCCGGTGCGATCTCACCGTAAGTCGAGAAAAGAGCCGGATGCTGACATCCGCCGGGGCATGGGGAATCATCTCCTGATCTTCGATCATTCGCTCAACATTGCCCGCAGGTCTTTCATGAGCAAGAACAGGTGATAGGGATCCGTGGGGCTCGGCTCGAACTCCAAGGCTTCGTACCAGCCCCGCGCCTCGTCGTCCTTGGCATGGACGAGAAGTGCCCGAATACCGGCGATGTCGGCGGCGGCGGCGGTTCTGAGCAGTGCGTCCTTGACGAGGGCCTTGCCCAGGCCCCGTCCTTGCCAAGTCAGGTCGACCGCGAGACGGGGCAAGGAGCATCACCGGGATCGGGTGCCGGGCCAGCCCCTTGCCGACTCGGAGAGGCGCGTCGGCATGTTCGACGGCTCCCGCCGCAAGGCTGTAGTAGGCGAGCACCGTCAATCCCCGGCAGGCGACATAGGTCCGGGCGCTGTCGGCCTTCTGGTTCGCCAGCGCGAAACGCTTCAGAAAGCGATCGAGTGGCTCTTTCCCGCACGCGAAGGAATGGCGTTGTTGCACGGCCCGGAGCAAATCGCTGACCTCCCTGTGCCGGTTGCAGAGTCACCCGGCGCAGTACGTATCGGGCATCCCGAGCGCAGCCGTCTTGTTGAGTATCTCGCACCCAATTCGGTGTTCAACTCGTTGCCTCGCCAACGTTCGAGCCCGCATCTCCGGCCCGATGATCGCCTTGTAACGATAGACCGCGTTCTCCACCATGCTTCGCTTGGTGTAGCCTGAGAGCTTGTACCATTCACGTCGGCCGTGTCTTTCGATTGCACGAATATGGCGATCGCGCTCCTGCATGGCGGTGTTCGAATTCTGACTGAGCGTCGCGTTTCGTTGCGGCGGAATCACCACGCGCGTCCTTCGTCCAGGACTGTGCGCTTCGATGGCTTCGTAGACCGCTTCCTTGTCGTATGCACTGTCCGCCGCCACCGACACTAGAGGTGCTTGAATCTGTGTTAGCAAAGCGGGGACTCGGGTTGCGTCGCGAGCTCGTGACGCCGTCAGTTCGGACGCAACAATGTTCCCTGTCTCGCGATCAACGGCGATGTGCAACTTGCGCCATGCGCGCAGCTTTGGCGGTTTGCGGGCGGTTCCAACATGAATCCTCAAGCCCGTGCTATCGATCATCAGGTGGATGGGTTGAGTGCTCGCGGCTTTCGGAATCCGCAGCTTCTTGCGGAGCAACCTCGAGCGCCGACACAACGTCGAGTAGTCCGGGATCTCGATACCGAGCCCGAGAAGCGAGGCGATCGAGTGCAAGAAGCCTTCGGTTTGTCGGTAGGCGAGCTTGTACACCATCCGGACAACCAGGCCCGTTTCAATAGCCATGTCTGAATAGACCCGTTGACCGCCAGGCTTACCGGTCTTGTCGGCCTTCCAGTTCGCGATTGCCTCCTCGTCAAACCAGACTGTCAAATCGCCCCGGCGGCGCAGCCCTTCGTTGTATTCCGCCCAGTTGCGAACGTGGTACTTCTTCTGCTTCGCGTGCTTGTACTGGCTGCGCTTGGGATACTTCATGCTCGAACATACCTCGGCCACCACCATAGGCGGATTTCGCTCTCAGCCAGAGCGGTGCAACAACGCCCCGACAAGCTGAAAAGCTACCGCGCCGCTCACCGCGAGGTCATGCACTCCGTCGTCCACGACACCGACCAGTACGGAAACAATAGAGCCGAAGTCTCGCACGAGCCGACGCGACAACAGGAACGACAGATGCGGAAGTTTAAATCTCCGGGACAAGCGCAACGATTCTTGACCGTGCATGGACTCGTTCAAAACCGCTTTCGCGTCGGACGGCATTTGTTGCAAGCCCGTCATCATCGGGAGCTAAGAGGTCGCGCTTTCATCGCCTGGCACGAGGTAACGTGTGCTTGACGAAATCGCGAAGCGCAACAGTCAACCGGGACCAGTCTGGCTACAATGACGCCAACTTAACAGCAATGGCACCGCCCGCGTGGGCGGAGGTCATCGGGGAGTGACCGAAATCGTTCGTTCACTCGAAAGTACCCTCCAGAAGGATCGTGCGAACAGTACCGCTTCACGATCGAGAAACCCGACTTTGCCGTCCTCATCGGCCGGAACGGCGCGGACGCGGAAGTTTAAGCAGGACCACGCCTCCCTTGTTACCGACAGCTCCGATAAGAGGACCCTTCGATGTTTGGCAAATACGAAGCATTTTCGGCAAAGCACGAACGAAAACCGCTGTCTGCTCAGGCCCAGTGAGGTCAGCGGCAGTTAGGACGAATGCGCGCACGCGAGCGTTGACAAGGGCCTGTAGTTCCAGTTCGCGCCGCCGAATGTGTCGATCCTTGGTGAGGACGATCCACCCTCGTTTCCCAACTATCGGAAGCCAGTCGGCGTCTCTAGTTCCTGCAGGGAATTCGGACCGAGCAAGCCGAACGTCAACACCCTCCTTCCGCAGAACTGCGGACAGATGGCGGCCACCTAGGCACTCGTCGATGAAGAAGGTCGGTGGAAGCTCACGCCGCTGCGTCGAGCTCGCAGCGGATCACCTCCCAGATTTCTTCCGCGGTCCGGTCATAGTCCTTCGAGAGATCCTCTGGTGACTCACCAGCCTTGAAACGATCTGCAACGTCCGCCGTGGTAACACGAGAACCAGCAATCACTGGCCTCCCATAGGCTACTAACGGGTCGATCGAGACAAAGCGCGGGCTGTCAGTTCCGCGACGCGTGAAGGGGTATAGGCGAATCGCGAGGCCCTGCTCGTCGCGCTCGATGCGCCGGAGGTGAGCTTCGAGGATCTCCTCCATCGCGCCCTGGCCCTCTTGAGAAGCGTTGATGAGTTTACCGAACTTCTTGATAAACAGGTACTTGCCGTCAGTCTGCATCGCCTCTTCGATCAGCGGGTGTGCACTGTGGAATCGTCGTCGAAGGAAGTCCAGAGCGCTCCGGATCTGCCTCATATGAACAAGGTGGTCCCGCCGAATCGCACCTAGTACGTGCAGTTCGAGCATGTTGACGAAAGACAACATGCCTCTTTGCCCAGCCGGGCGCACGAGGGGCATGGCCCGCTGAATTCCTGCAGATGTCGTGTAGGAGCGACCGTATACCCACGACCGAATGGTATTCGCAGGAATCCGAAGATAGTGAGCCGCCTCTGCTGGGCTGTAGATCGGAACCTCTCTCGGGTTTCTGTTGCCGTAGATCGCAAACTTAGCCAAGATAGCGCCTCCCTGCCGTCGAGCAACGGGCAAGTCCCGGAATCGTACCTCAAGACTGGCTGTGATCCGCAAAAAAGAAGACCGGACCCGTTACCGTGCGAGTGGCCGGCATTGGGCCATGGTTTCCCCCGCACACGCGGGGATGTACCCCGTCCTGTGCCAAAACTCGGCCCTTTTGAAATAGACCACAAATCAGCAGCTTAGACGCCCTTGGAATCCGCGCAGAATCGAGGGTATTTCGCGCCGCAGGGCTGGCTTCCGACCCCTGGGCTGCGGGTGGCGCGAGCGACAGGCCCACCGGGGGTGCGCACGGCTGGCCCAAATCGGCTGCCGGGCGAGCTACGGGCAGTGAGCTTCGCACCCGGAAGTCCCTCATTAGACTGGACTTTATCGAGCACAAGAGCGAACGTTCGGTGATGCCGCAGGATACAGGGGTTGGCCGGAACGTCGTTTTGGACGGTTTGGACTTCGCCAGCTTACGGCGGGTCTGGGAGCAAACCTTTGGGGCTACTCCTCCAAGCTCGCTCTCGCGCGTTTTCCTGCGCCGTGTTCTCTTGCACGAACGCCAGTGCCGGACCCATGGCGGGCTTTCGGCCACAACCCGGCGCGCTCTGGCTGCCATGGCGAACGAGACACCAAGCTCCGGCGCTCCCGCAGAGTCCGTTTCTGCCGGCACCCATCTCGTCCGCGAGTGGAATGGCCGGACCTACCAGGTCGAGGTAATCGACAACGGCTATCGGTTCGACGGCCAAACCTATCCGTCCCTCACTACCATCGCAAAGCGAATCACCGGCACCCACTGGTCAGGACCACGCTTTTTCGGTCTGACGCCCAAGCGCAAGGCCTAACATGAAGAAAATCCGTTGCGCCATCTATACGCGAAAGAGTGCGGAAGAGGGTCTCGAACAGGAGTTCAACTCCCTCGATGCGCAGCGAGAAGCCTGTGCCGCGTATGTCGCGAGCCAGAAAGCGGAGGGCTGGGTGCTGCTGCCAACCGTCTACGAGGACGCGGGGCTCTCGGGAGGAACCCTGGAGCGCCCGGGCCTACAGCGCTTGCTCGCCGACATCGATGCCGGTCTCGTCGAGCAGATCGTGGTCTACAAGGTCGACCGGCTGACCCGTTCCCTCTCCGACTTTGCAAAGCTCGTCGAGCGGCTCGAGGCGGCCGGCGCGGTTTTCGTCTCGGTGACCCAGTCCTTCAACACCGCGACCAGCATGGGACGACTGACGCTGCATATGCTGCTGTCCTTCGCACAATTCGAACGCGAGGTCACGGCCGAGCGGATCCGCGATAAGGTCGCTGCCTCCAAGCGCAAGGGACTATGGATGGGCGGCCGCGTACCGCTCGGCTATGAGAAGGACGAGCGCACGCTGCGCATCAACGAGGCTGAGGCCGAAACGGTCCGGACGCTCTATGCGCTGTACCGGAAGCACGGAACGCTCCGGCAGGTGAAGGCCGAGGCGGACCGTCTGAGGCTGCGCACCAAGCAACGCTTCGCCGGGGATGGAACCCGGACAGGCGGGCTGCCGTTCCGTCGCGGACACCTCCACTGCCTGCTGACCAATCCTCTCTACGCCGGCCGCATCCGGCACCAGAGGCGTGTCTACGAGGGCCAGCATCCATCGATCATTGCTCCGGAGCTCTGGGACGCGGTCCAAACGCAGCTGCAGGCGGGGGCTGCCAAACCAAGGAGACGCACGACGAAGGGCCGTGCAGCCCGTTCCCCACTGGCAGGCAAGCTCTTCGACGAGACCGGGGACCGGCTGACGCCGAGCCACACCAAAAAGAAAACCGGGCAACGGCTCCGCTACTACGTCTCCCGGCGCCTCATCCAGCACAGTGGCCAAAAGGACCTCTCCGGCTGGCGACTGCCCGCCCCGATGCTGGAACAGACCGTCGTGCATCTCATCCGACAGCATGTGGATGCCACGACCTTCTCGGCCTCGTTGATCCACACTCCGACGATGCAAGAGCTCGCCTCGGTGCGTCGCTTTTTAGACGGGCTGTGTTCCGGTAGCAAGAATGATAGTGCCTCGGCAGCCCCCCTGCTCCGTCTCATCCGGCGGGTCGACATCAGCCCCGGCTCTGTGTCCATCCTGCTCGACCGCAATACGTTCGCTGCTTGCCTCTCTATGGGACCCGACCGCATTCGCGAGGATGCACTCCGCATCCTCGCACCGTTCCGCTTGCGCCGACGCGGCGTCGAGACCAAGCTCGTTCTGGGCAACCCCACGAAATCCGTCGATCGCACACTCCTGCGCAATATCAGAAACGCCCGCTCCTGGCTCGACCGAATCAAAGCAGGCAAAACCTATGCGGAGATTGCAACCGAAGACGCCATCCCAACGGACCGCGTGCGCAAGGCAATCCGCTATGCCTTCCTGGCACCCGACATCGTCCGCGCCATTGTCGAAGGCCGCCAGCCCGTTGGGCTGACCTCGAGCTACCTCTTGCATCATCCGCTTCCCGACGATTGGGAGAAACAGCGAGTGCTCGTCAAAACGCTGTGAGCCTCCAGCGCCCACTTCGTGAATGGCCTCGGTTAGCAGCAAGCTGCTCTCCGACACGGGCCTCCACCAATCAGCCTCAACCTGGCCCAAATTCCCTGTCATGGTTTCCAGACTCGGATAGCTCCTTGTACTGGACCGTCTGCGGAGTCATCTTCGTTTCCTCCGTAAAACTCCGCTGGATGAATTCGAGGTTTGGCCAATTCGAATTCCGCTATTCGCCTTCTCCTCAGGCGCGATCTAGGCGTAGAGCGTCTTCTCATTGTCTGCGCGATTAAGTGGAAAAACGGCCCGATAAGCCCCAAAATCGCCCCAAATTGCACGTTAATGGCCTGTTTAGCTCTGTTTCTGATCGTTTCCAGCCAAGAATCGGAAGCTCCACTCAAGCCTCCCGACTGCGATAGCCGGAAAGATGTTCCCGTCGACGAACATTCGCTGATGAGACGTAAAGCCTTTTGCGACAATGAGTAACGGTCGGAGCCGCCTCTGGAGGGTTTACGACACGGCCCTCTTTCAAGCGTCCAGGAGGTTGAGATTGCGTATAAAAAATTTGATTCCGGCTCAGAACGAGCACCCGTCGATGAGATGTGCGGGGACCAGCACGTGGTGGCTTCCGTTAAATCACTGTAAAAAAACAGGATAGAACGCTGTGGGCATCAGGGCTTCTCTGAGTTTTCGCTACATTGCCCCAACCACGCGCACGGCCAAAAGTTCGATCCTGACTCCCAAAATTGCCAAAATACCTTTTGCCGAGACCGGATGGCTCGAGACCGGCTAGCTCCAAACTGCACCATCCGCCACCCAGTCCGGCAAACTGTGGCACTGCAGAGACGCGTGAGATTTTCCGCGCGGTTGGCGGGGTTTTGCAGGGGTAGGTGTCACCAGAGACGCGCTAGAAGGGCCGAACGGGCCTCATTTTCGGTATTCGTCTCTAATCTCGATTTTCGAGTGCCACGTTTGCGCCCAATAGGAGAACGGGCGCTGACCGGGCCGTGCGGCGGCGGAAGAGAGGCCGCCCGAAAGACCCAGAATCGAGACCTGGGCTACCTTGGCGTAGCGGGTAGCACGTTCTGGTCCAGGTGGGCCTGGGCCTCCTTTATATCCTTACTTGTCTCGAATTTGGCCTCAACCAGGGTCTAGACCTTCTGCGGTTCTTCCCCGGCGCACTTCTTCACGATAAGGGCTTGCTTCCAGTCGAATAGCCTCGTGAGAGTCGCCATCGTGACCCGTGTGGCGTTATCCGTGCGCCGAGGCGCCTGCTTACGCTCGACAAAGAACGTAAGCTGTTTCCGAAAGGAAAAGGTTCTCTGCGGCGAGGGCGCTGCGCGAGCGGCATAGGTTGCGAGCGAACGCGATGGCGTCCAGAACAATAGACCGGATATTCGAAAACAGTCGCAAGAGCGAGCCTCTCTAGGTTCCTAAGACGCCGGTGGCGTCGTCGGGTCGACCGGCACGAAGCAGCCGCGCATGGCAGGTCTAAACCGCGCAGTCAACGCCGGATCCACTTTTTGCGGAGCACAGCCAACTTCGACGCCCAGGCTGACTCGCCGGGGCGTTTCACTTTTCAGACTCTATTATACCGCCGTTCCTACTCGTCGCAGCCCCAGTCTGCGGTGATCGGCAGAAACGCGCCAGGATAACTTTGGAGCGTTGCCCTGTACGTGTATCGGCTTCCCTGCTTCCACTTCATGAGCCGGTCTTTTTCTTCTTTTGGATGATGTCCTTAATTTGCCTCGGATTCGGCCTCAATCAGGATCCGGCAATGCTTGAGAACATCCCGTTCATCGTGCCTCCGCCATCGGCCCGCCGACCGATCCTTCAAGCCCTGCGCCTGCCCGACCAGTGAGAGGTATAATCAGGGATTCTCGAGGTGCTTGCGCTGTTTACTGTTGGTGATGTGTACGCATCCCTTTGCAAGAGAGGCGCTTACGCTCCATTTAGCGCGCCGCGAAGGTCACGAGCGCTATTTTGACTGTAATTTAATGCACTGTAGGATCTTAGCGTCATCTCACCAACACTTAATGGCGGAAGCACCAGGATTTGAGGGGGAGAATGGGCTCGTCAGCGCATCCAATTTCCCCAGCATATGGTTTCCGAATGCGGCAAACTTTGCAGTTGCAAAACTTGCAGGTATCCAAACCTTTGCGACAGCCGTTCTGCAACCGGAGGCCAAAACGCCAAGCAAGCCAGAGGCATTGAGCGCGTGCTGATGCCAAGGAGTCGGCCTGACCGGCCACTATTGACGCTCAACACCTACGGGATTTTTTTCCATGTTTGAACAAGCCTTCAAAAATATCGATGACGTCCTCAGAAAAGAGGCCGGTTGCACCACGGAACTCGACTACACCGAGCAAACCTCCTGGCTCCTGTTCCTGAAATATCTGGACGCGCTGGAACAGGACAAGGCGGATGAAGCCGCGCTGGAGGCCAAGAAGTACGCCTTCATCCTCGACAAGCGCTTTCGGTGGGAAAAGTGGGCCGTTCCCAAGGGCAAGGATGGCAAAATCAACTACAACAAGGCGATGGTGGGCGATGATCTTCGGGACTTCGTCAACGACAAGCTCTTTCCCTATCTGCACGGCTTCAAGCAGAAGGCCAGCGGGCCGAACACTATCGAATACAAGATCGGTGAAATCTTCGGAGAGATCAAGAACAAGATTCAGAGCGGCTACAACCTCCGCGAGATTATCGACCACATCGACGAACTGCGCTTCCGCTCGCAGACTGAAAAGCACGAACTGAGCCATCTCTACGAAGCCAAGATCAGGAACATGGGCAACGCCGGGCGAAACGGCGGAGAGTATTACACGCCACGCCCGCTGATTCGCGCCATCGTGCAGGTTGTGAAGCCCAAGATCGGCAACCGAATCTATGACGGAGCCTGCGGGTCGGCGGGCTTCTTGTGCGAGTCGTTCGTTTACCTGAAATCCAAGCGCAATCTGACCACGAAGAACCTGACCACTCTTCAAAACCGCACATTCCACGGCAAGGAGAAGAAGTCGCTGGCCTACGTGATTGCGATCATGAACATGATCCTGCACGGAATCGAGGCTCCGAAAATCATCCATACCAATACGCTTACGGAAAACCTTGCCGATATTCAGGAAAAGGACCGCTTCGACGTGGTGCTGGCCAATCCGCCCTTTGGAGGCAAGGAGCGAAAGGAAGTTCAACAGAACTTTCCCATCCACACCGGCGAGACGGCGTTCCTCTTCCTGCAGCATTTCATCAAGATTCTCAAGGCGGGGGGACGCGGCGGCGTGGTCATCAAGAACACGTTTCTCTCCAACACCGACAATGCCTCCGTGAACCTGCGGAAAATGCTGCTCGAAAGCTGCAACCTCCACACCGTGCTTGATTGCCCAGGCGGAACGTTTCAGGGCGCGGGGGTGAAGACCGTGGTGCTCTTCTTTGAGAAGGGCGCGCCCACCCGCAGTATTTGGTTCTATCAACTCGATCCCGGACGCAATCTCGGCAAGACCAACCCGCTCAACGACGACGACCTCGCCGAGTTTGTGAAGCTGCAAAAGACCTTCGCCGACTCGCCCAAGTCCTGGAGCGTGGACGCGCAGAACATTGACCAGACAACCTTCGACCTCTCTGTTAAAAACCCGAATGGCGGCGAGGAAGTGGCACACCGCAGCACGGAGGAGATTATGGACGAGATCGCCGTGCTGGATTCTGAGAGCGCGGAGGTGCTGCAAACAATTCGAGGGTTGCTATGAAGCAAGGATGGAAAACAGAATCTTTCGAGGAGTGCATCGAGAAGGTGACCTACACGCAGAAGATTCAGCGAAAGGATTTCTTGGATGACGGCTCGTATCCGATCGTTTCCCAAGAGGAAGCCTTCATAAATGGCTATTGGGACAACGAGGCGGACCTCTTCAAGGTTACGACTCCCGTCGTTATATTCGGAGACCACACAAAGGTTCTGAAATACGTAGGCTTCGATTTTGTGGTCGGCGCTGACGGAGTGAAGATTTTACAGCCCCAAAAGTTCCTGTTGCCGAAGTTTTTCTTCTACCAGTTACAGACGGCAAATCTCAATTCTCTTGGCTATGCTCGACACTACAGGCTACTAAAGGAACTGGAGATCGCGTACCCATCGCTCGCCGAACAGCAGCGGACTGTCGGTATTCTGGACGAGGCGTTCGAGGGTATCGCCACCGCCAAAGCCAACGCCGAAAAGAACCTCCAAAACGCCCGCGCCGTCTTCGATAGCCACCTGAATGCCGTCTTCACCCAGCGCGGCGAGGGGTGGGTGGAGAAGAAGTTGAGCGAAGCATGTGCAATCACTTCAACACTTATTGATCCCCGCAAAAAAGAATTCCTCGATTTAAATCACGTCGGTGCAGGAAACATTGAATCTAAAACTGGCATCTTTGTTGACCTCAAGACTGCGCGGGAAGAATGTTTGATTTCTGGAAAGTTTCTTTTCAATGAATCAATGGTGCTCTACAGCAAGATTCGTCCTTACCTAATGAAGGTTGCACGTCCTGATTTCGGTGGCTTGTGCAGCGCAGACATGTATCCACTCGCACCGTTGCCAAACCAGATTACCCGTGACTATCTCTTCCACCTACTCCTCAGTAAAAGTTTCACCGATTATGCCATTCAGGGTTCAGCCCGCGCAGGAATGCCGAAAGTCAATCGAAAGCACTTGTTCGAGTTCACGGTTTGGCTGCCCGTGGTGACAAAGCAAAAGGAACTTGCGTCAAAGCTCGACGAACTCCACCAAGAAACCCAGCACCTCGAATCCATCTACGAGCAAAAACTCGCCAAGCTGGAGGAATTGAAGAAATCGCTGCTGCACCAAGCCTTCACCGGAGCACTGTAGAGCCATCGCATGAACGAAGCCGAAACCAGAGCCGAGCATATTGACCCTGCCCTCAAGACAGCGGGCTGGGGCGTTGTGGATGGCAGCCGCATCCTGCGCGAGTATCACATCACGCTGGGCCGCATCGAAGACCACGGGAAGCGGGCCAAGCCGGACATAGCCGACTACGTCCTGGTGTACCGCAACCACAAACTGGCAGTGGTGGAGGCCAAGGCATGGGACAAACCATTGACCGAAGGGGTTGGACAGGCGAAGTGCTACGCCGGGAAGCTCGCCGTCCGCTATACCTACTCCACCAACGGCCAGGGCATCTACGGCATCGACATGAAGGAGGGGACGGAGGGCGAAGTTGCTCAATTCCCTTCGCCCGAAGAACTCTGGAACCTGACCTTCGCCGAAGCAAACGCCTGGCGGGACCGCTTTGCCACGGTCCCTTTTGAGGACAGGGGCGGCTCGCATCCCAGCCGCTACTATCAGGACATTGCCGTGGAACGGGCGATGGAGGCCATCGCCGCCGAGAAAGATCGCATCCTGCTTACGCTGGCGACGGGCACGGGCAAGACGTTCATCGCCTTTCAGATCGCCTGGAAGCTCTTTTACAGCCGCTGGAATCTGACCCGCGAGGGATCGCGCCGTCCGCGCATACTGTTCCTGGCGGACCGCAATATCCTGGCCGACCAAGCCTACAACGCCTTCTCCGCATTTCCCGAAGACGCGATGGCGCGAATTTCGCCGGGAGAAATCCGCAAGAAAGGCAAGGTCCCGAAGAACGCCAGCCTATTCTTCACCATCTTCCAGACGTTCATGAGCGGCCCGCCCAAGGACGGCCAGCCCTCGCCCTATTTCGGCGATTATCCGCCGGACTTCTTCGACTTCATCGTGATCGACGAGTGCCATCGCGGCGGCGCGAATGACGAGAGCAACTGGCGCGGCATCCTGGAATACTTCAGCCCCGCCGTGCAGCTCGGCCTGACCGCCACGCCGAAGCGCCAGGACAACGTGGATACCTACGCCTACTTCGGCGAGCCGGTGTATGTCTATTCGCTGAAGGACGGCATCAACGACGGCTTCCTGACGCCCTTCAAGGTCAAGCAGATTTCCACCACGCTGGATGATTATGTCTATACGACCGATGACGAGTTGATCGAAGGCGAGATTGAAGCCGGGAAACGCTACACGGAAGACGATTTCAACCAGATCATCGAGATCAGGGAACGTGAAAAGCTTCGGGTGAAGCTGTTCATGGAGCAGATCAACCAGAGCGAGAAGACGCTGGTCTTCTGCGCCACGCAGAACCACGCGCTGGCCGTGCGCGACCTCGTCAACCAGATGAAGGCCAGCAAAGACCCCAATTACTGCCAGAGGGTGACGGCCAACGACGGCAGCCTGGGCGAACTGCACTTGCGGTCCTTTCAGGACAACGAGAAGAGCATTCCCACCATCCTGACCACTTCACAAAAACTCTCGACCGGCGTGGATGCGCGAAATATCCGAAACATCGTGCTGATGCGCCCGATCAACTCGATGGTCGAGTTCAAGCAGATCATCGGACGGGGCACGCGGCTGTATGACGGGAAGGATTACTTCACGATCTACGATTTCGTGAAGGCGCATCACCACTTCAACGATCCCGAGTGGGATGGCGAGCCGCTGGAACCGGAGCCGTGCCCGAAGTGCAATTGCCAGCCTTGCCAGTGCGAAAAGCCACCGCAAGAGCCGTGTCCTGATTGCGGCAAGCGGCCCTGCGAATGCGAACGGGAGCCTTGTCTCAAATGCGGCCAGCGTCCTTGCGTTTGCAAGAAAAAAGCCAAGGTGAAACTTGCGGACGGCAAAGAGCGCACCATTCAGCACATGATGTTAACCAGCTTCTGGCATCCCGACGGGACGCCCATGTACGCGCAACAGTTCCTGGAGGCGCTCTTTGGCAAGCTGCCGGAGTTTTTCAAGAATGAGGCCGAACTGCGCGCCCTCTGGAGCACTCCCGATACGAGAGCAAAACTGTTAGAGGGACTGGCTGAGAAAGGCTTCGGCAGGGAGCAGATGGCTGAGATGCAACGGATTATCGACGCCGAGAAGAGCGATCTTTTCGACGTTCTGGCGAATGTTGCCTACGCCCTGCCACCGCTCACCCGCGAGGAGCGGGCCACCAGAGCTAAAGTAGCGATTCATGCCCACTTCAACAGCAAGCAGGAAGCGTTCCTGGAGTTTGTGCTTGCTCAGTACGTGAAAGTTGGCGTGCAGGAATTGGATCAGCAGAAGTTGTCACCCTTGCTGAAGCTCAGATACAACAACGCCATCGCCGACGCAGTGGCAGACTTGGGCAGGCCGGAAGAGATCGGACAGATTTTCTCCGGGTTCCAGAAATACCTTTACCAGCCAAGTGTGATAAATCAGCCCTGTGCTTAGAACTAAAGCCGAGCACACCGCCATCTGCCGCTCCATCCGGGGCTTTTGTTTGACCTGCCCCCGTTTGTTAGATGGATAACAGCCTTGCAGGAGCACGGTTAGCCGCTCGACAAACAGGAGAAGGCGAGGCAGACGGTGCTCGAACCAACGGACGTGCTGTCTGCCGGTTGGGTGACTTGACCCCGGATCAATGGACGCCGTCGGCGCGTATGGTTGTCCCTTCCATAAACTCGGGTGCTTCCGCCATCAAGTGTTGCTACGCCGTGTTTGAATGCTAGTGTCAGCTGGCCTGCCTGTGTCGGCGAACACCATTAATAAGGATGTTAGCGTGCACACGAAGGTGTCCCTGAACGTCAGGCACCGTGTCGTCAGCCCAGCCCGCATCGCCGAAAGAACTGCGTCTCTCGAAATCAGGCTCAAACTCTAGCACACGAGCGGGTTACGCGGCAGCCACCAACACTTAATTGCGGAAGCACCGGCACAGGACGGGAGCCATGAATTCCAGGCCTAGCTATGATTCCGAAACGTCCCGGCGCGTGGGTCTTAAGTTCGTTTGTGTTTTTGGACACGACGCCCTCGACTCGATGGCCCCGAGGTGTTAACAACGAAAACTCCTTCGAGCTGACCTCCTCGACTTCCACCGGGCGAAGCACCCCCGCCGCCGCCGACTCGCGAACCCCGTCCTGTGCCAAAACTCGGCCCTTTTGAAATGGGTGTGGCTCTTTTGGAACCGCGAGAATCGCCCATTTTCTCAGTGATCTAACCGTCCAACGGTCACTCGTCGTGAGGTTGGTCAGAGGATAACGGAATTTACTCTGGTTGTGGACCCTGAGCGGTGTCACTTTTTGCTGGACATTCGTCCCGGCGTTCGCTACGGTAGTTGTGGCAAGTAGGAAATGGGTACGAGCGGAGCGAATTTCAGCGGCAGGCGATTCAGTTCATCGGAGCTGAGCTTGATCCAGGAATTGGTCGAGAGCTGTGGCGGTCTGAGCCGGATGGAACTGGCGCGAACGGTGTGCGAGTTGCTGGATTGGAAGAGGCCGACCGGAAAGTTGAAAGCGCGGGAGTGCCGGGAGTTTCTCGAGCGGCTGGAAGGCGAAGGTCGCCTGGAGCTTCCGGACAAACGCCCGGGTAAGCCGGTCGGGACACGAACCCGAATACCGCAAACCGAGCGTGGCGAGCCGTCTGAGCCGTTGGAGGGAGAGCTGAGCGAGATTCAGCCGGTGGTGTTGGAAGTGGTGCGGAGTGACGAGCAGCGTCTTTTGTTCCGGGAGCTGGTGGACCGGCATCACTACTTGGGCCACGCGGTTCCCTTTGGCGCTCATCTGCGCTATCTGGTGTACGCATCGGCGCCGGCACGGGTGGTGGGCTGTGTGCAGTTGTCGAGTCCGGCGTGGAGGATGGCGGCACGAGATTTGTGGATTGGATGGGACGATGCCACGCGCGGGCGGAACCTGCAGCGAGTGGTTAACAACAGCCGCTTTCTGATCCTTCCCTGGGTGCGGGTGCAAAACCTCGCGAGCAGGGTGCTATCCCTGATGGCGCGACAGCTTCCATGCGAGTGGCACAGCCGCTATGGGGTGGAGCCCTTGCTGTTGGAGACCTTGGTGGATCACAGCCGCTACCGCGGCACCTGCTACCGGGCTGCGAACTGGATCGAGCTTGGAGTGACGACGGGGCGGGGGCGGATGGACCGCGAGCACCGTCGTCACGGCGCAAGCTCGAAAACGGTGCTGGTCTTGCCTCTGGTGAAGGACCCTCGCCGGGTGTTGCGGGAGAGCTGAGAGATGGCACTTTCTGCGTTCGAACTGTGCGAAGAGACGTTCGGGATGTCGAGGGACGATCTCGAGTCGATCATCGCGTTTCTACGTTCTGCCGAATCGAGGCAGATGAGCCACAGCGACGTGGAGAAGCTGGTGCGCGAGAGGAGCTACGAGCTTTCGCGTAAGTTGTTCCAGGCCCATGTCGACTCGCGCGGTCCCGGCGAGGCGGCGGCTCCGGTCCGAGGTGCGGATGGAGTGGAAAGGGACCAGGAGCGAATCCACGAGCGCGGCCTGACGACGATCTTCGGGGAAATCCGTGTCAAACGTTTCGGTTATGGAGCCGAAGGTGCAGATAGCCTGCATCCGTTGGATGCCGAGCTGAACCTCCCCCGTGAGCGTTACTCGTTCGAGCTGAGGCGGACGGCGGCAGTAGAGGTGTCAAAGGGAGCGTTCGACGAGGCGGTGGCGAGCCTTGGCCGCCACACTGGGGCGAAGGTTGGAAAGCGCCAAGTGGAGGAGCTGGCGGGTCGTGCGGCAGAGGACTTCGACGCCTTCTATGGGCAGCGCGCTCCACCGGCAGGCGATCGCAGCGCCTCGGTGCTGGCGATCACGGCGGACGGCAAGGGCGTTGTGATGCTACGCAAAGACCTGCGTGAAGCCACCAAGAAGGCGGCCGAGAAAGGCTCGCGGCGACTAGGCAAGCGGCTGACCAAGGGAGAGAAGCGGAACCGAAAGCGGATGGCCACGGTCGCGGCCGTTTATACGGTGGAGCCCTTCGTGCGCCAACCAGAAGACGTGGTTCGTGTGCTGGCACCAAGCGACGAGCGAGAGAAAGACAAACGGCCTCGCCCCCAAGACAAGCGTGTCTGGGCGAGCCTAGCCAAAGAGCCCGAGGAGGTTCTCGAAGAGGCGTTCGCGGAAGCCGAACGACGAGATCCCTCACACCGCAAGAGTTGGGTCGCCTTGGTCGACGGCAACGCCACCCAACTGAAGATCCTGCACAAGCTGGCTGGCCAGCACCATGTCGAACTCACCATCGTGCTCGACTTCATCCATGTCTGTGAGTACGTGTGGAAGGCTTCGCTAGGCTTCTACGAGGAGACCGAGCCCGCCCGCCAAGTGTGGGTCCAAGAGCGGTTGCTTCGCATCCTGCGCGGTGAGGCCTGCCTGGTGGCGGCGGGGATAAGACGTAGCGCCACCCGACGAAAGCTGACGCCCGACAATCGGGAGAATGTGGATCAGTGTGCTGACTATCTGCTCAATCACGCCTCTTATCTGCACTACGACGAGTGCCTCGCCGCTGGATTCCCGATCGCTACCGGCGTGATCGAAGGCGCCTGCCGCCACCTGGTCTCGGACCGCATGGACCTCACCGGAGCGCGTTGGTCCCTCGCTGGCGCCGAAGCCGTGCTGCGGCTTCGCGCTCTCCGCTCCAGCGGAGACTTCGATGAGTACTGGCGCTTCCACGAGCAGTGCGAGTACGAGCGCAACCACGCCTCGCGCTACGCCGACGGCAAGGTCGTCCCCGTCAAAGGCCGCCACCTCAAGCGCGTCAAGTGAGATGAGCCCTTACCACTATGAGACATGCCAAACTCACCGTTCCAAAAGAGCCGCACCCTTTTGAAATAGACCATAAATCAGCAGCTTAGTGTCTGTGTTTGCGACCGGGCCAAGGGCCGTAGGCTGTACAATCGTCTGGCCGAGGGTGTTATCTTCAGTTCCATGATGACGTACCACGTGCAATTCCTACTGCTCGTTCTGGCTGGGTCAACCGCCAACAGCAGGATGTGATCGACTACCTGCAAGAGGAGAACCGTGTGCTCCGAGCCAGGCTTCGGGACAAGCGTCTCAGGCTCTCTGACGACGAGCGGCGCAGACTCGCCGTCAAGGCCCAGGCTTTGGGCCGCGAGGCGCTGGCCCAGATTGCGTCCGTTGCCACACCCGCTACGCTTGTGCGCTACAGCCATGAGAGCGACATCCCGCGAACTCGTCTTCGACCCGGTGGAAATCCTGCACGCTGTCGCCGCCGGGCCACCGACGCCTACTCGGCACGTCACGCCAGAACGCTAAGCATCGGGTTGCGAATCTGAGGGACCGGACGTCATACTTAAAGGGCACCCGCATGAATGTCACCAAGCTCGACCAACTCCTCCAGTACGCTTTTGTGGTAGCCGCTCAAGCCCGGCACGGCGTAACCCTTACACAGCTAGTGAAATACGCCTACTTGGGAGACCTTGAGTTCGCAAGATGCCACGAAGGGCAGACGTACACCGAGACAGAATGGAAGTTCTTACACTTTGGACCTTGGGCAGCGAGCGTCCAAGATCGCGTGCCAGATTCAATGGACGCGATCGGTGCTCGCGCGGACGAGTTTGAGGTTGAGGACGGTGGACACGGGGTTTCCTACTCCCTGGACGGCCAGTTCGACGATTCCCTCCTGACAAGATTCGAGCGCGATCTCCCCGTAGAGATCGCACGGACTATCAAGTACGCTGTTCACAAATATGTCCATAATTCCAATTCACTGCTGCACTTCGTCTACGCAACCGAGCCAATTCTGAACGCCGCGCCTGGCGAGGTCCTCGAGTTTTGCACGGCGCGCCCGCCCGAAACGCCGTCGTCCCAAGAGGCGCTGACGGCTTCACCCCCCATGAGTAGGAAAGCGCTCCGAGAACGGCGCGCGACGTTTGCGGAAGTCCGCGAGGAGGCACGGCATCGCATGCACGAATATCTCGAGCGTCGCCATGCTCTTCAGAAGCAGGCGGCGGTGACGCCGCCCCGCTACGATGACGTGTACGAGCATGGGGTGCAGTGGCTTCAGTCTTTGGCCGGCGCCGAGCCAGAAACACAGGACGCCGTGGCAGAGTTCTCGGACGATGTGTGGAAGTCGTCGGCGAGGCGCGGTGAGCCCATTTCCTGAAGACTGTATCCAGTTCTTTGTAGACGAATGGTGGGTCGAAGATTCTTCACGTGATGTTCGACCCGGAAGCCTCCTTAAGGCGTTTGCTGCCTATCCCGAGCCGACCCCATACGTCTTGACCGGGGAAGGCCGACGGAACGATAGAGACCACAGCCACGCGAACATCAAGATCTCGGCTCACCGGATCTCCGACCCATTGCCCAGACAGGATGGCAATCTCCCGGTTGCTGGCCTACCGGTGCGGGCGGGTGAGGCGCTGTTTGTCGTTCGAGGAAAGGTTCGCCCGGTGGTCGTCATCGCAGTTGGGGGCGATGATTTCGACCGCCGCATCGCAGGCCGCGCGGGAAGGTGGCAAACCCAACGAGCACTTTTGGTGGCGCCCTACTACAGCATCGATCGCGACGGCTCGCGCGGAGGTTGGAATCCCGATTTTGTTTCCAGGATTCGCAGAGCGGAGTATCCACAGTACTTGTGGGATCTACTTCCGATAGCTCGCAGCGGTGAGGGTGGCTCTATCCTCCGTTTCGATAACGCTTTTTCTGTTAGCCAGCACGGAGACGCGTACGCGCACTGTGGCCACAGACTTTCCGATGAAGCTGTCGGGTATCTAGCTCAGTGGTTTCGATGGCTCGTTTCTGGAGAGCTTGAGAAAGACTCCCCGCTTGACTACTTGCGCAGCGAACTGCGAGATCTTTGGCCTGAACCGCCCCGGGTTTTCCGGAGACTGTTTTAGTTGAGTCTCGCCATCTCTAGCGAGCCTTCCCGCGACCGATAGTCGTTCATCTCGTACTCGACGGGGGAGACATTTCCGATCGGCTCCAAGAGTCGTTGCGTGTTGTACCAATGGACCCCGTCCTGTGCCAAAACTCGGACCTCTTGAAATAGACCACAAATCAGCAGCTTAGACGCCCTTGGAATCCGCCGACCCTTGGGCTGCGTGGCGAGCTACGGGCAGTGAACTTCGCACCCGGAAGTCCTTTATTAGACTGGACTTTATCGAGCACAAGAGCGAACGTTCGGTGATGCCGCAGGATACAGGGGTTGGCCGGAACGTCGTTTTGGACGGTTTGGACTTCGCCAGCTTACGGCGGGTCTGGGAGCAGGCCTTCGGGGCTGCTCCCCCACGCTCGCTCTCTCGCGTTTTCATGCGCCGCGTTCTTGCGTACGAACGCCAGTGCCGGACCCATGGCTGGCATTCGGCCACAACCCGGCGCGCTCTGGCTGCCATGGCGAACGGGACGCCAGGCAACGGCGCCGCCGCTCCCGCAGGGTCCGTTTCTGCCGGCACCCATCTCGTCCGCGAGTGGAATGGCCGGACCTACCAGGTCGAGGTAATCGACAACGGCTATCGGTTCGATGGCAAAACCTATCCGTCCCTCACCGCCATCACAAAGCGAATCACCGGAACCCACTGGTCAGGACCACGCTTTTTCGGTCTGACGCCCAAGCGCAAGGCCTAACATGAAGAAGATCCGCTGTGCCATCTATACGCGAAAGAGTGCGGAAGAGGGTCTCGAACAGGAGTTCAACTCCCTCGATGCGCAGCGAGAAGCCTGCGCCGCGTATGTCGCGAGTGTTGTTTATCACTTTAATCCGTAATCCACCGCGATGAAATATCAAGAACGGCCACCACTCCATGAGGGTACGGGAGTGCTCGACGGCGTCCAGGGTTCGCTCGCTACGCGAGCCGCTACGCGCCCTTGACCCCGTCTGCGCCTCCCGTCTTCTGCTCGTACGTGGTTGCCGGTCGAGGTGAATCACGAATGAGAAATCTTCGCGATTCAATGTAAAAAACAACACGCGAGCCAGAAAGCGGAGGGCTGGGTGCTGCTGCCAACCGTCTACGAGGACGCGGGGCTCTCGGGAGGAACCCTGGAGCGCCCGGGCCTGCAGCGCTTGCTCGCCGACATCGACGCAGGTCTCGTCGACCAGATCGTGGTCTACAAGGTCGACCGGCTGACCCGTTCCCTCTCCGACTTTGCAAAGCTCGTCGAGCGGCTCGAGGCGGCCGGCGCGGTTTTCGTCTCGGTGACCCAGTCCTTCAACACCGCGACCAGCATGGGACGACTGACGCTGCATATGCTGCTGTCCTTCGCACAATTCGAACGCGAGGTCACGGCCGAGCGGATCCGCGATAAGGTCGCTGCCTCCAAGCGCAAGGGTCTATGGATGGGCGGCCGCGTACCGCTCGGCTATGAGAAGGACGAGCGCACGCTGCGCATCAACGAGGCTGAGGCCGAAACGGTCCAGACGCTCTATGCGCTGTACCGGCAGCACGGAACGCTCCGGCAGGTGAAGGCCGAGGCGGACCGTCTGAGACTGCGTACCAAGCAACGCTTCGCCGCGGATGGAACCCGAACGGGCGGGCTGCCATTCCGTCGCGGACACCTCCACTGCCTGCTGACCAATCCTCTCTACGCCGGCCGTATCCGGCACCAGAGGCGTGTCTACGAGGGCCAGCATCCATCGATCATCGCTCCGGAGCTCTGGGACGCGGTCCAGACGCAGCTGCAGGCAGGGGCTGCCAAACCAAGGAGACGCACGACGAAGGGCCGCGCAGTCCGTTCCCCGCTGGCCGGCAAGCTCTTCGACGAGACCGGGGACCGGCTGACGCCGAGCCACACCAAAAAGAAAAACGGGCAACGGCTCCGCTACTACGTCTCCCGGCGCCAAGGCAGCGCAAGGGTCTTGAGTGCGTTTGTGTTTTTGGACACGACGGGGTTGGCGGCACAGAGAGTCGAGGCAAGGATCGGGTGCAAGATTCTCAACACCATGACGGCGCTCGGGATGCCTGATAGCGAGATGATCGGATGATGGGAGTTCGGGGCCAAGCGAGCTCTCGGCCTCTATCGGAGTTGTGCACCAAGGCAGCGGGCTGCCGGGTCACTATCATTATTATTACCGGAACACAGCTGTGCTCCGCAAAAAGTCGATCCGGCGTTGATTGCGCGTTTTGGACCTGCTATGTTCCACTACTTCTGGCCGATCTTCTTTTTTGCGGATCAGGTGCTTGCGCTGTTTACTGTTGGTGATGTGTACGCATCCCTTTGCAAAAAAGGCGCTTACGCTCCATTTAGCGCGCAGCGAAGGTCACGAACGCTATTTTGGCTGTAATTCAATGCACCGTAAAGTCTTAGCGTCATCTCACCAACACTTAATGGCGGAAGCACCCCCTGCTATTACGGACGGTTCCGTCAGGTCTTTGACCTCGACTCGCCACGCACCGTCGATTTCGCTAGATTGGGACGGAATACGACTCAAGGTGCGCTGAATACTTTGACCTTCACGCCTGCCCGCGATGCCCGTGTGAGTGATTATCAGCTTTCCATGTCCCTCCCATCTTTCTTTATAGTCTCGGGACATGTCCAGAGGTTGTCCTACCTGTTCCGGGCTCGTATGCATCAACCGAAAATCCTTGTGTGGAGCTTTTTGATGATACAGGCCGGCGGGACCGTGCCCGAAGTAGGCACGGTAGCGACCATAGACAATCGACTTTGCGTTTTCCACCTCCACTTTTCCCGTGGTCAGATTCTTGATGTCGTATCGGAAAACGCCGTTCGGGTTCGTGGTTTCGTCCTGTGCTTTCAACAAGTGGAAGCAGAAAAGCGCAGCAGTTATGGTAAAAGACCCACTAAGAAAAAGTCTCATTTCATTCCTCCTCTCGTTTACAGAGAAATAAAGAAGTGTGCCAAACTTCCGCGGGGAAGGGAGCGGCTAAGCGCATGAAGGCGTTCATGCGCCGCGTTTCCGTAAAGGGCTGAGAGCGGATTTCACTCTTGGGCCTCATCGTCCACTGGCGAGCACGTGGCTGAGACGCGATCTCCTTTCTTGATCGTAAACATCCCCAGCTGAAAATCACTGGCTGCGGTCCACTGAATGATCCGTGCTGAGGCTCGATGTTCTTCGCCACGGTCGATGGAGAGATCTACGGTGCTATTTACATCTGTCTCTTGGGTGCTGAGCAGAACCTTCCATTTGTTCGCCGAGACCAATTGGACGAGAGACGATGTGAGCGCCTCCCCCTGGGGTTGGTGGAACCAAGCCACGTGGTTTCCAAAGCGAATCACGGTGATCTCGTTGTGCAGCCGTGATTGACTGCTCTTGTTCTCGATTTGCACTTTCCAGACGCCGTCGAGACTGCTCGGTCGAGTTGGCAGTCGTGTATAAACGTATTGGACTTTGTCTCTGCCTCCTTCCATTGGCTCTTGAAGGCTGGTCTGCACCATCCGATTGCCTTCGCAAGTCTCCTCCCATCCAGTGCTTCGATCCCGGACTTCGCCCACGCGCTCCGGATTCCAACTATGTACCAGCTTGAACTTACCTGGTGCTTCGACGAAGCGAAGCTCTGAGATACGCGCTTCGCCGGAAAGCCCTAGGTGCGCCCAGTACGAGCCGTAGAAAATATCCAATCTCTCTCCCGGGTTGACCGAGCCGCTGCTTAGATTTTTCTTTTCCACTTTCCACGCCCCGTTCCGGCACTGAGCCCGAGCCGGGTCGGAGCCCAGAAGCGCGCACCCAGCCACCGCCAAAAGGATGAATCGTACCTTGAATGGATAAATTTCCATGGTTTGCCTCCTCAAGAGATCTTGTGCAAGAAATCATAGTCGTGCTACCCTGAACCGCCTGGACACGAGGGAGGAGGAGCGATGCCACGAATCAGGGTTGAGTGGTTCAACACGCGCTCTGACGAGCAGAGGCGAGAGTTGGCGAGACGTATTACAGAAGCCGTCGTCGCCGTGGCCAAGGTCAGCCCAAGCAGTGTTACCGTCAGGTTCGATGAGTTCGACCCTAAGCTCTTTGCCCATGGCGGCGTCATGGATCACGAGAAACACTAGTTTTCCTCGAGATTTTGCGGGTCGATATCCATTAAGCCCCGCTCCTGGTAGTACTGAATCGCACCAGCATGGAAGGGAACCTCAACGTCCGCGGGCCAATCAGCAGGCTCCCAGTGCTCGAATCCCGGGTGTACTTTCTTCATATAAGCTTGGTTCTCGTAGAGCGCTTTCGTTGCGGCGTATACGATTTCGTCATCCACATCCTTGACGGTAAATAGAATGCTGGGTAAGCCAACTGTCCTTACCTCGTACTCCTGGTTTGGGTAGGTGCCAGCCGGCACCAGGATTTCGACGAAACCCCACCGCTTTTGAAGGACAGGGAGAAGCTCTTCCGGCATGGGTAGAAACCGTCCGGGCCGCGTGAACATGAGCTCGGTCAGAGGCGGGGAGGGATCGTTCACGAAAGTCATGGCAACCTCGAGACGTCCATCTTTCCAATCGTTGAACCTCTGACTGGTCGCCGCCAGCCTCAGCACCGGGCCGTCGACCTGCCACTCCTCTAAGTCGGCGCCGAGCACGCTCAAAACGGCTCTCAAGCAGAAAAGCTCACCCGACCCCGGCAATCCGCTACCCATCCTCACACTTCCATCCAATGTCTTTATGTCGGCAGCCGTCTCAAGGTTCAGCTTCGGGTTGGCGAAGAGGTGCAATGTGTTCACGATCAGTTTGGCCACCAAACGGAGCTGTGGATAGGCCTCACGAAAAGGGGGCTCCCCACGGTAGGCCTCTTGAAGGAACGGACCGTAGGAGATGCCGAGATCCATGCCGGTCATTGAAACGCGGACCGGGTTGGACACACCACCGGCGCCGGGAACGGCGGTAATCGGGTGTCCATCAAAAGAAAGGTTGGCTTTTTCCGCCAGGCCGGAACCGATGGTGTACCAGGTGCTTCCGGTACTCCCGGTGATGATGTTGGTGCGAGGTGGCGGGGGTTTCCCGTCTCGAGTCGCTTGGTCACACGCTAAGGTCAAGATGCCAATAGCGGCTAGAAGGGAGGGCGAAAGGTTGTGCATAGCGTATTAGAACGTGACCGAAAACCTTTCGATCTTTTCTTCGTCTAGCTCCACCCCAAGCCCCGAGTCTTTGGGCACGCTCAGCTTGGTGGCGCTTTCGGGAATCGGATCCCGGACCAGGTCGTCCGTGGTCCGAGCGAGGGGCGAGCCATGAATACCGCGACAAAACAATGGCGATGAGGCGGCGAAGTGTCTGACCGCGGCGATGCCGATTCCCGAGGCGGTGTCGCTTCCCGGAAGCGCCTGGAGATGGGCGGCCTCAGTCAAGGCGAGCATCTTTTGGGCCATGGTGAAGCCGCCCACCACCGGCAGTTTGATGTGGACTCCGTCGGCAGCTCCGGCTCGAATCACCGCCAGGAGGTCCTCGAGAGTCGTGGCGCTTTCATCCACGACGATGGGCGCGGTGACGGATTGCCGTATCTCCCTCAGCCCATCTAGAAGCGTGTGATGAACCGGCTGTTCGATCCAATCGACCCCATGTTCCTCGAGAGCACGGATAGCTCGAATGGCCTCTTTTACGGAGTACCCCTCGGTCATATCGATTTTCAAAGAAGGTCCCGGGCCGATCGCTTGTCTCACCTTTCGAAGGCGCTCTACGTCATCATGAAGATTTCCGGAGACCTTGATCTCGATTTGGTGGAGGCCGTGGTCGACGGCGCGACGCGCCGCTTCCGCCATTTCCTCCGGGGACATGATGCCGATCCCATACCCCGGTCCTTCGATGTCGATTGAATCGACTACGCTACCACCCAGAAGCACCCACACCGGAACACCCAGGAGCTTGCCCATTAGGTCGTAAAGCGCCATGTCTATCCCACCCTTGGCGAAGAGCTCTCCCATCCGGGCACGATTCATGCGCTCCCATATGCCTGCGACATTGAACGGGTTCTCGCCAACAATCGCCGGGCCCAGGCAATCGCGGATCGCGACCGCCGTACCCATGAGGGTGTTCGAATTGAATTTGTTGGTTGAGAGAGCCTCCCCGATTCCGGTGACACCGACGTCGGTCTCGATGCGGATGAGTACGTTCTCCATGGCATCCATAGATCCTATGGCTTGCCAGTGCACGCGACGGTACGGGATACGATAAGGCGTTACCGAGACGCTGCGAATGTGCACGTTAGCAGATACGTCCCGTGTGGGCTTTGGGGTAGTCGGACTCACTCGACCATCCTCAAGATAATCTCGGCGTAAATCTGAGCGGAGCGATACAGCGCGTCGACGTCGAGCCACTCGTCCGGCGCATGTTCGTTCTCACCCACATTGGCGCTCCAGCTGATCCATTTGGTGCCAATACGCCATAGGTCAGGTCGGCCGCCGCCCCGACTCCCCCGAAAGCCGGGCTCGCGTCCCATCCGTGCCGCCGCGACCTCACGGATCACCTTGACCAGCGGCTCGTCCGGGGTGATGGCTGCCCAGTGGTGGTAAGGAACGTGCTGCGTTCCCGGTAGCTTCTCGAGGGTCAATTCGAGCTCGGGGTCTTCCTTTTTCAGTCTATCGACAACGCCATTGAGCTCGCCCATCACGCCCTCTACGGTCTGCTTCGGATTGAGGCGGATGTCGATCCGCGCTTCCGCCACGTCGGGGATTTGGTTGACCGCCGTGCCCGCTTTCAGAGTTCCGACTTGGACGCGAGGCTTGCCCTCCAAGCTGGTGAAAAGGGCATGCTTCTCGTAGGTCATCCAGCTATCGACATCCTCGATGGCGACCAGCACCTTGGCTAGCTTGTAGGCTGCATTCACCCAAGGTTGGCTGCCTCCGGGGTGAGCCGACTTGCCCTCGACGGTCATCTTGAGCCAGATGTGCCCCGCTGCGATCTGAATGATATCGGGCCCACCGTCGGTGTCCAGGTACCAATCGGTCTTGATGAGCTCGGGTTGATTGTCAACGACGTGGGGAAGCACGTGATCCTGGGCGCCTTCGCCGGGTATATAGGCATGGACCAGGTCTCCCCGAAGCGGGACGCCGGCATCGAGAATCGCCTGGGTGGCCACGAGCACCGCGGCAATGCCGCCTTTTTGATCGGCGGCGCCCCGACCATACAGTTTGTTGCCTTTGAGCACGCCCTCAAAGGGATCGACAGTCCAGCGCTCCCGATCGCCCACCGGAACCGTATTGTAGTGCCCCATGACCCCCAGCACCGGCTTGCCCGTAGAGCCCTTTAACCGACCTATGACGACCGGGTAATGGGGCTCCGGTTCGAGGATCTGCACATCCATACCTAATCCCCTGAGCCTTTCGGCCAGGTAGTCGGCTATTTCGTTGTGATTGGCAGCGGTATCTTCACTGTAGTCGCTGGGGATCTTGATGAGCGAGCGAGTCAACTCGACGACCTGGTCTTTGGTGATGTGATTCAGCACATCGTCCAAGGTCGCGTCCGGCTGAGAGGGGCTCCCGCTCGCCGCGCCGGTCATGGTGCACACGGCCATGAGAGTCAACACGCAGATACTTCGCCTGGTCTTGGACATCTTTGCTCCTCCACGTTGTCTCATGTCAACGATCCGGGTAAGAAGCCGCCGCCGCGTCCATGGCAGCGACCGTTCTCACGCGGTGTTGATAGATAAAAACTCCTACAGAAAGCAAAAGGCCTCCGATCATCCATGGGGCGCTAGCCGCCATCGTCGACGCGAAGCAGGCGACGAGAAACATTGCGGCTGCCGCCGCCAGTGTCGTCCTCGCCGGCATTGAGAGAGGACCGTGAAGGTAGCCCATTTCTATGGACGGCAGGAGTCCTAGGGCTAGAAACGCCGCCACAAAGTCGTAGAGAATCGAGGGAATACTGCCGGTGATCAGGTGCGAGTACACAAGCATGAATGGTATCACGTAGAGCGCTTTGGCCACCCGAAGCGCTTCCCACCCGGTGCGCATCGGCGGAGCGCGGGCGATCGCCGCGGCAACAAAAGCGGTGTTGCACAGGGGAGGCGTGATGGTAGCCACTTGTGAGAACCAGAAGATCACTAGATGAGCAACCAGTAAGGAGGCGCCCAGATCGCTCAGTGCCGGAGCGGCCAGGGTCGAAATGAGAATGTAAGCCATCGTTACCGGAAGGCCCATGCCGATGATGAAGGAGATGAGGGCCACGAGAAGGATCCCGATCAGTAGCGACCCATGGGAGAAAGCCAGGGTGATGGAGGTGATCTTCAACATCAATCCCGTGCTGGTTATGACGCCCATCACCGTGGCGGCGACGGCCGACATGACTGAAAGAATGAAGGCGCCTCGGGTGGTAAGCTCGAAGCCCTTCGCTAGGCGAGTGGGAGTGAGCCGAGTATCTTTGCGAAGGAAACTCATAGCTATCAGTGCCAAGACACTCACCGAGGAAGCGTAGAAGGGGGTGTATCCCGCCACCAGCATCCATACCAACAGCCCCAGAGGAGCGATAAGATGCGCTCCTTGTTTGAGCGCGGATGTTACCGTGATCGCTGCCGCGGAATCGGAGCCTGCCAGGCCTCGCTTGGCGGCTTTGATGTGGACATAGGCAAAGACACTGCCAAAATAGAGTATGGCGGGAAGGATCGAGTACAAGAGGATAGTAAGAAGAGGAATACCGGTGAGCTCCGACATGATGAACACGCCCGCACCCATGATGGGAGGCATCAGTGCACCGCCGACGCCGGAGGCGGTCTCGACCGCCCCCGCCTCCACGGCGCGGAATCCATGACGTTTCATCAGCGGGATGGTGATCGAGCCGGTGGTCACCGCATTGGCACTGGTGCTTCCCGACACCATGCCCATCAGTGCGCTGGTCACCACCGCCACCTTGGCCGGCCCGCCCACGAAACGGCCTCCTAGAGCTACCGCCAGGTCCATCACGATGCGGGTTCCGCCTGCTACTTGCAAAAGGCTGGCGAAAGTAAGAAAGGTAAACAGATAGGTCGCCATGATGCCCATGAGGATGTTGAACAATCCTTCCGGTACCATGTAGAGATGGTCGATCAAAAGCGACAGGCGCACCCCTTGGTGTTGGAGCACCCCCGGCATGATGGGGCCGGCCAGAGCGTAGAACAGAAACACGAGCGCCGTGATCACGAGAGCCCAACCGATAATGCGTCGTGTCGCTTCGAGCACCACTACGATCGCCACGATTCCCAGTATGAAGTCGGGCCAAGTGAGAGGATCCACGTAGACGAGACGCCACATCAGCCTGTTTTGGCTGACGACGATCCAACCAAAAGCCACAAAACTGAGAGCGGCAAGGAAGACGTCGACGGCAGTGACCCGATCAAAGCTCCGTTTTCTCGCGGGGTAGTACAGATAAACCAGCGGGACGGCGATCATGAGGTGGCCGGCGCTCCGGGTCATGGCGTCCCACCAGCCGGAGAACGCGCACCAGAGGGTCAGTACCGGCAAGGACACCGCGCAGGTCCACGCCACCCGAGCGTAAACGCCGGTCAGCTTTCTCTGCTGGCTTGGCTGGAGGTCCTCCTGCGTGCCTGGGATCTTGCTTTTCTCGAGAGCTCCGTCTCTCTGGCCCGTCATGCGTTGTTACTTTGTGGCGACCGTCGAAGTGGCGAGATTGTTTTGGGCTAACCTGTTCTTTTCCCAGGTCGTTCGGTGAGCATCGTGCATGGGTGGAAACGAGCGTGAGCTGGCGGACCCCATGGCTCTCCGACGCGACGCCGCCCGGTTGACCTCTGTCTTGGCCAGGGTTTTCGGGCCCCGTCAGCTCTGGATCGCGCACTCGCGCTTGTCTTCACCTGCTGGCAGGGCCGCCGTTAGCGTTGCCCGCCCGATCGGGCCTGCAACACGACAGAGAGTCTCGTCGGCTCCCATACTTTTTGAACCTCGTCGTCGAGTCCAGCTATCTCCCATCTCAGCAAAGAAATGGGCACCGAGCCCAGCGTGATGAGCTGATCGTGGAAAGTCTTGAGATTGAACTGGTCCTTGAGTTGCATCTTGCGATCTGCCAGCAGCTTGAAGATCTGTAGCTTGCCCGTTTGACAGTGGTCCAGCCCGCGCACCAGGACACCTTCCATCTCCTCGAAGGCCTCTTCCCTTGCCGCGCCCAAACCCGAGGCGAGAGGGGGAACCCGTTCCTGAAAAGCGACGAAGGCTTCGTCGGTTGTTATTTTGCCCGTGAGAAGCTCCAACCCCAGCAAGATTCGCTCCGCCCGCTGCAGCATGTTGATGTAGGGGAGCTCGCGAGCTCGCGGTCCCCGCACGAAGGGAAAGTCGAGGGCCACGGGCAGCTCCTCGTGGTAGAAGCACCAACCCTGGCTGTGGACGCCGTCACGATGGCCGCGGCGAACGGGACACGGGTTCCGCCGGTGGATTTCCCCTTCATAGGTATGGCCGGGCCAGTACTCATGGCCGTGCAGGACGCCAGGATCGGTTCGGAATCCCATGTTGGACATCCGGGCCCGCCAGTGGTCCGCGGGCACGAGGAGAATGCGATCGACCCCCGGCTTCTCTTCATAGGGGAAGGCAATGAGACCGAAAGGCATGAGATAGAGGCCGTCTTCAGAACGAATTTCCCGGAGGTAGTCCCGGTCACTGAGGAGGTCTTCACCATGCTCCTTGTACCAGCGCCGAAGCATCAGCCCGGTCTCGTCATCCCAGGCGAGATACTCCTCGTAAGTCTTCGCCGGCGCGATGTTCGGCAGGTGTCTGTTCTTGTGCTTCTCGAACTGGAGGTAGGAGAGCGAGCGAGCCCGCTCCATCTCGGCCATCAACCGGAGCTCGCCTGTCGTGTACGGAATGAGATGAACGTGCCGGTTGTACCAGTTGATCAACCTTTCGTCGAGGAAATACCGACCGGTCATCCGATCGCGGCTCTGTTCGAGCCAGTTGCCGAAATCGAGCAGATGCTTTGCCGCCTCCACCGCAGCGGAGACGAGCTCGCCAGCCTCGGGCTCGGGAAAATGCTCGGCGGTGAGCTCCGCCCACTTTCGAGAGTTGGAAACGATATGCTCGAGCTCACCCCCTTCCGTGTAGTAGCCGCCTCCCGGATGGCGAAGTGCAATGTCGGCCAGCTCGGGAACCGGCTCTGTCAAGTTCCGCCTCCCTTGATTCAATATGCTCTCCGTATCCGCCAGCGCCTTCAGGATCGCTCGCGCCCGCTCCCCGGTGTAAGGCATTAGCTCGGGAACATACATCCGGCGGCCTCCCGTCAGATGTCGGCCAACGTTCCGAATGGCCTGGTTCACGTAAAAGCTCGGGTTGCGGCTTGTCTGTCGCCAGACGTAAAGGTCGAACTCGAGGCGGTCCATCTCAGAGCGCAGTAGCAGGTAGTCGATCTTCTCGTGAACCGACCAGTCGGAGGTGTCCAGCGCTTCCAGACGAGCACGGAACTCGGGGAGCTTCTCCTTTTGACGCCCCGCTGTCCCAGCGTAATCGGGAACCCCGCTTCCCCATCCGAGGATGAAACGAAACTCCTCTGTGAGCTGGATCAACTCGGCAGGATGTTCATCGGGACCGGGTACGTCGACCGGACTCCACGCTTCCCCTTGGGCTTTGAGTCCAGCGGGAAGCGAGACGAGAAGGATCCCGACTACCAAAATGACAGCGCCAGGCGAGATCACCCGCGAGAGCTTGTTCATGTTCACACTCCTTGTTGTTGAAGGTTCATGGTAAACCTTGACATCAATTTATCAATGGGTGCCGTAGATTAAAGGATGCAACCAAAGCCCAACGGCTTTCGTCAAAGACGACCAGCGTAGCCCCCCGTCCGCCATGAAGGAGGCCGTCGCTTCGTGCCGCGGCCGCCCCCTACTGGCTCTCGCCGCCATCCGTCCCCGCTAACGTCTGCAGGACCGAAGCCAACCTTACCGGCTCCCAAAGCTCTTTGACCTCATCGTCCAGCCGTGCGATTTCCCACCTCAGGAGAGAAATCGGCACCGATCCAAGGCTGATGTCTCGGGATCCTTCATGCTGGCCAACAAGTGAGCCAGACGCATGGCCGGGTTCGGGGCCCAGCCGCCGTAGTGGCCGCTGTGCAGGGGTCGCTTCGGGCCGTACACCGTGACCTGGACCTTCCTGATCCCCCGCACGCCGAAGCTGAGGGTGGGTCGCCCCGAGGGATGCTTGGGGCCGTCGCCGATGACGGCCAGGTCGGCGGCCCAGCGCTGGCGGTACTGGTACGCCGCAACCTCCATGTAAGGCGAGCCGATTTCCTCGTCGCCCTGAAAGAGGAACTTGAGGTTGGCCTGGGACTCCAAGCCGGCAGCCTCGAGGGCGTCGAGGGCGGCCAGGATCATGATGATCGGCGAACGATCGTCGGCAGCCGCACGGGCGTAGACCCGCCAGTCCGGATCGATGTCGCTCTCCGGCAGGGACACGATCGCCGCACCGTCCGCCAACCTACCGTCCCGTACCACCGGGTCCCAGGGGTCGTGGCCCACCCACAGGGAGACGTCCACCGGCTGGCCGTCGTAGTGGCAGTAGAAGAGCAGGGTGCGACGGGCCCCGGCGACGCGACGCCGGCCGAAGACGTAGGGAGCGCCGCCGGTCTCCAGCAACTCAGCCTCGATCCCGCGCCTCTCCAAGGCGGCGACAAGCCACTCGGCATTGCGCCGAATGCCCTCGGGGTCGGAGAAAACGTTGGGGATGGCAAGAAACTCCATCAGCTCCCCGAGGATCCTGACCTCGTTGGCCTGCCAATACCTGCGAGCCGCCGCCACCACGGCGGCGGCGGGGCTCGAATCCTGGACCGCGGGCCCTTCCGCCTCCACCAACCGGACCACCGGACCGGCTCCCAGGAACCGAACCGGCCCGGCGGTGGTGTAGGAGGGAAGAGAAGAAGCGAAGGCGGTCAGGACGGAGCTTGGCTGGGCAGCAGCTCCACCGACCACCATCAGCCCGGCCAGAGCAATCACGAATGGCGCTAGGCCCCCTCGGCGAAAACAAGCTCTGACGTTCATCGTGACCTTCCCCACTGAAGGGCAATGGACTCGCGGGCAGCCCGCCAGGAGAGACTCAACGCAGAGTCGCAGCGACGCAAGGTCGCAAAGTCTGTGCCCGTAGTTCTTCATAAACACTCTAGATCAAGCCGAGCCCTACGAGGGTGGGGTGTACCTCCGTCGCGCCATCCACAACCATGCTGCTTATTTCGTTCTCGGTCACGACCCATCTCTCTGCGCCTTTGCGTTCGTTCCACGGACCTTTCTGCGCTGTTCTTGAATGCATCACCGCAATTTACGGCTCGGAGTAACTTTCGCTCAGCAACGCCAGGCAGCGGAGCTCGTCGAGGAAACGCCCGTCGAGGACCGGGTGAAAAAGCCGGATCCGAGCCGGATCGACGCGGTTCCTCACAAGGGGCAGAGCGGTAAGGTGAGTCCAGACCTGATCCGTACGTCGAGTCTCGTTCACATTCTGAAGCCACGTTGCCGCCGGCGCCACCGTGTAACGGTCGGTGGGCACTTCTGGATAGGCGTTGGCGAGGAAGACCTTCGTACACTCGGCATTGTCGGCGTCCCGAGTGAGAAAATGCCGGTGCTGGTCCGCCGGGATGCTCATCGCTTTGTCCAAGAGCTTCTCGTTGAAATGCATGTAGAGCAGGGAACAGTCGAGGGCTTCGGCGATCTTCTCCGCCTTCGATCTCATGTAGTAGCTGGTGAGAACATAGTGTGCCTTTTGCGGTATCCTCAGATTGCTACCGTCAGGCGGCAAGTGGCAGATTCTGGCTGGGAACCCCTCGGTAAGGCTGGCCCGCACGCATTCGAAGAAGTCACGCGTCGCCACCACTGGAAAAAGAGGGCATTGACGGCCGATACTGGGCTCGCCGACGTCACCGAGGAGCTTCAGCAATCGGGCTCGATCGAGGCCCAGCCGCTCGGCACGCTCCACGGTCTGCTTGAGGAACTCGCACACGGCGTGCACGGATTCCTGCATCTCTACCGAATCGATATCGTGGGCGACGAAGATGCCGCTTCGCGGGCGTACGTCGGCGAGCATGGAATCACAGAGAGCTTCGTGAATCCGCTCTGAGGTACTACGTGAGATACCGAGCTCGCGGGCGAGCCTTCGCACCGAAGGGAGGCGATCCCCGGGGTGAAGCCGACCGGCGACCAGCTGAGCTGCCGCCTGCCGCACTACTTGAAGAGCATACGACGCTGTGCTCTCGCGGTTGAGCAAGAATCCCATTGCCCCCTCCGGCCAATGCTGTCGAACCGGCTCGATGCCAACTACTTATAGCACATCGGCATGTGAACTCACGGCAGTTCGTTCAGGGGTCTCGAACGTAGGGTGACGACGTAGTCAATATCTAGATATTTCGAGGAGAAGCAACGAAGTCAGCGCGCAAAAGGGCCCGAGATTTATGTGACGAACTACTGATACAGCGCACTAGCCTCTAACTTATAACTAGAGCTCCCTCGCATGCACGGTCTCGTAGCGCGTGGTGGGCGCGTACACTTCGCGGGAGATGGCCACATCGACGACCGCCGGCTTTCCCGACGCCTCGGCCCGGCGCAGAGCGGGCGCGAGCGCGTCCGGCTCGCTGACCCGCTCCCCGTGTGCACCGAAGGCCCGCGCCACCGCGGCGAAGTCGATATCGAGGAAATCGCTCACTTCGGGGCAGAGCTCTTTGTGAATGTACTTCTGGACGTGATACTCGAAAGCGAGCGAGGCGTTGTTCATGACGACGGTGACGACAGGAAGCTTCCACCGGAGCGCGGTCTCCAGATCGGCGAGGTGATAGCCGAGCCCTCCGTCACCGATAAGGCAGACGACGCGCCGTTTATCCCCCACCGCGAGCTTCGCACCCAAGGCGCCCGGGAAGGCCCAACCGAGTGAGCCCGCCGCGCGCAGACTGGATCGCCCCGGCACTTTCTGGTCGATCAGAGTCGACGCCCAGGACGCCATGTAGCCGGTGTCGGCCACGACGATATCGTCACCCTCAACGTACGCATCGAGCGTTTGCATAACGAATCTCGGATCGAGACGTCCGTCGTGCAAGGGGTTTCTGGCAAGCTCGCGAAACGTGGCTCGCCACTCGGCGACCTTACCGCGAACCTCCTCCGTCCACGCCTGCCACCGGAGCGGCCTTCCGGAGAAAGGCCCATCCTCGACCGCTTCCAGAAGCATTCTCAGTGCCGTTCTCGCGTCACCCACTATCGAGATCTCTTCACGGTAGTTGCAGCCCAGCGTCATCGCATCGAGGTCAACATGGATAATCCGGCTCTCCGGCCGCGGATACTTGAAGCCGTCCGTTGCCAGAGAGCCCAGTCGCGAGCCGATGACCAGACAGATATCGCACATCCCGAGAACGTCGTTGGCCACTTTCCGCGAGTAGCGCCCGGCGACGCCAACGGCGAGCGGATGGGTGTCGGCAATCGAGCCCTTGCCAGCGAGGGAGGTGACGACGGGCAGCGAAAGTTTTTCGGCAAACCGTGTGAGCTCCTCCCACGCTTTCGAGAGCAGGATTCCGCCGCCGGCGAAGAGCACCGGGCGTTCCGCCTCGGCCAGCAGCGTGAGCGCCGCTTCAATCTCGGAGGCGCCGGGGGACACTCGCCGGGCCGGAACCTCGAGAAGAGACTCGTCGCATGCAATGCGCTGCGGCTCGCCCAGCGACACATCGAAGAAGTCGTACGGGATACCGAGATATACCGGGCCGGGAACACCGCTCACGGCGGCCCGAACGGCGGTCGACAGAAGATCGACGATGCGGTCGGGAGCGGGAAGCTCACCGCTCCACTTGGTGAAGGGCGCGAACATCGGCAACTGATCGACTTCCTGATAATCGAGTCGATGCCTCATTCGCGTACTCGCCGATGCGCTGATGGCGATGAGCGGGCTATTGGCCCAGAAAGCGTCGATGAGCGACGGAGGTAGATAGGTCGCCCCCGGCCCGAACTGGACGACCCCAAAGGTGGGCTTGCCGGTCAGCCGCGCGTAAGCGTCGGCCATGCAGAAAGCCGAGCGCTCACTTCGAGCGAGAACGACCCGGATTCCTTCCCGATTTTGCATTTGGATTAACGGATCCTGCGGTGCGCCGGTCAGTGTAAAGACGTACTCCGCCCCGTAGGCCTTCATGCCCCGCGCCAGCGCTTGTGCCACCGTCATTTGCATGTTCTACTCCTTGATCGTCGCCGCGCCGGACCAATGGAAACGATCGGGAGCGAACGGCGTGATGTCGACAGAAGTTGGACGCCTGGAAGCCAGCTCGGCAACGAGCTTTGCGGTAATGGCGGCCAGCGCCAGTCCCACGTGTCCGTGTCCAAAAGCGAAATAGACGTTGCGGTAGCGGGGCGAACGGCCGACGACTGGGAGGGAATCCGGCGTCGCCGGGCGATGGCCCATCCAGTAGGTCGCTCCTTCGATGGACAGGCCGGGAACGACACTCTCGGCGACCGACACGAGCCTGTCTGCGCAGGAATAGTCGGCTGGTTTCGTAACCCCCGCGAGCTCTCCAATACCTGCGATCCGCAGGCCGGCTTTCATCGGGGTCAGGACCACCCCACGTCCTCCCGCCTTGATCGGCATTCGCACCGACACGCCGGGTCTTGGCAACATGGTGTGGTAGCCGCGCTCGGATTCGAGGGGCACCTTCGTTCCGAGCTCGGCCGCCAAGGGGCGCGACCAGGCGAAAGGGATCGATGCAGTGTGCCACCTGAGGAAAGTAAGCAGCGTTCATCACACCTGGCGCGAGCGCCGGCTCGAGCTCGCGAGCCTGCTCACCGGTGAGCTCTCGAACCTCCACGCCGTTGCGCCTCTGGATGTCTCGTTCCAAGCCATCTCGCTCGAACGCCTGGCGGCTTTCGTACACGTGGAGCTTGCCCGAGCGCTGGACCATCGCTGCGGCGCCCGCGTCCTCTAGAAGCGGTGCGTAGGCATCAAAGAGAGATCGCTGCAGCGAGCGCAGAGCTCGGGCGATCTCCTCCGCGCGGCGGCGACGACTGCTCACAAGGAAACGGAGCAGCCACGGAGCCACCTTGGGGAGATGGTGCAGCCGCACCGACAGCGAAGAACAAGAGGAAAGGAGCGTGCGGGGCAATCGGCGTGCGGCTCCCGGCAGGGCGAGCGGCACGCACGAAGCAGCGCCGAAGATTCCCGCGTTTCCCTTCGAGCAGCCTTCTCCGGGAGCCTCCCGATCGACGACGGTGACGGCGA